>NZ_CP052861.1:0-3610000 GCF_012935675.1 Pseudomonas sp. ADAK7
CATTTCACCCGCACGGTCGACGGCACGCTGACCGACATCAGCGCCACCGGCGGCGTACGTGTTCACCTGCACTACGACAACCCGTTGGGTCGCCTGACCGATGTCAAACGCATCGTCGATAACCTGGCCGTCGAAACCCTGGTGCAATATCGCTACGACGACAATGGCCAGCTCATCGAGGTGATCAATCGCAATAACGATTCGGTCCGCCGCTTCAGCTACGCCGACGGCGTCATGGCCAGCCACAGCAATGCCCTGGGTCTGAGCTGCCATTACCGCTGGCAAACCATTGATGACCAACCCCGTGTGGTGGAGCACTGGACCAGCGACGGCGAACACTATCACTTGCGCTACGACTTCAAGCAGCGCACTTCCTGGGCCACTGACGCGCTGGGACGTGAGCTGGAAATTCACTACAACGAAGATCGTCGCGTCATCGCCAGTCGTGATGTCGGCGGTGAACGCTACGGCATCGACCTTGATGAGGCTGGCAACATGACCGGCCTGACGCTGCCCGACGGCAATCAGCTGGCGTTCAAGTACGATGACTTTTCCCGTTTGATCGAAGAAACCGACCCGCTGGGCCGCAAGATCAAATACAAGTACCACCTCAGCACCACGCTGGTCACCGAGACCACCTTCCTCGACGGCAGCACCTGGAAAGCCCGCTACGACGCCAAGGGCAACCTCATCGCTGAAGTCGACGCGCTGGGCAACAAAACCGAATACCTCAACAGCGACGACGGTCTGCCGCACACCATCATCGACGCCACGCACAAGTCAAAATACCTGTGGTGGAACACCCTGGCCCAGGTCGAACGTTTCCAGGATTGCTCGGGTAAAAACACCCACTACCGTTTCGACGAACGCCATCACCTGATCGCCGTCACCGATGCCCTGAACCAGACTACCACCCTGGAACGCAAACCCGACGGCGAAGTGCTGCGCATCCAGCACCCGGACGGCAGCGCCGAGTCGTTTACCTACAACGCCCTCGGCCAGGTGCTGACGCACACCGACGGCAAAGGCCAGACCACGCGCCTGCTGCGCACCGCTCGCGGCCTGCCGAGCAGCCGCCAGGACGCCAAAGGCCAGCGCATCCGCTACGAATACGACCAGGCCATCCGCCTGACCGCGCTGGTCAACGAGAACAACGCGGCTTACCAGTTTGCCTACGACGCGTCCGATCGCCTGATCGAAGAAAAACGCATCGACAACTTGACCCGCCGGTTCAGCTACAACCTGGGCGGGCACCTGACGCGGGTTGACGAAATCGGCTACGGCGAGCGCGCCGAGCGCCCACAGCGCACCTCGGAATTTGAGCGCGACCCCATCGGCCGACTGTTGGCCAAGCTCAACGCCGATGCCCGTCATGCTTACACCTACGACGACGCAGACCGCTTGCTCACCATCGAGCGCCTGCCCACCGCCCACGGCAAAAAACTCGGCGTCAGTGAAGAGACACTCGATTTCTCCTACGACCTGCTGGGACGCCTGATCAAAGAGACCACGCCGCAAGGCGCTCTGTCCTACGACTACGATCCGCTGAGCAACCTGACCACACTGACCCTGCCCACCGGCCAGCACCTGAACCACCTGTATTACGGCAGCGGCCACCTGCACCAACTCAACCTCGACGGCCAACTGATCAGCGACATGGAACGCGACGACCTGCACCGCGAAGTCCTGCGCACCCAGGGCCAGCTCACCAGTTGCTTCGGCTACGACGCCATGGGCCGCAAGGCCTGGCAGTTCGCCTCGCGCCTGCCGGCGGAAAAACTCTCGCAACTGCACAACCCCGGCATCCAGCCCGACCTGCTGGTGGAGCACGCCTACAACCCGATCCACCGCCGTCATCAATACGACCCCGCCGGCGAACTCACCCGCACCCTCGACAAATTGCGCGGCGAGATCAAGTACGAGTACGAAGCCAACGGCCAACTGCACAGCCGTGACACGGGCAGGCTGGTGGACAGTGAAGAGTTCCGCTACGACGCGGCGGCGAACCGGCTGAACTTCAACACCAGTCAGTTCGATCACGTCAAAGACAACCGGCTCAAGCAGTGGCGGGATCAGGAGTACACCTACGATGCGTGGGGCAACCTGATTGAAAAGCGTAGCGGCATGAACGGGCTGCAGACGTTCAGTTACGACGGTGAGAATCGGCTGGTTAAGGCCGAGACGTTGGTGGGCGGCAAGCTGGAAAGTACCGGGGCCTATCGTTACGACAGCCTGGGACGACGGGTGGCCAAGGTGTCAGCGGTCAACGGGGTTACCGAACAGAAGCATTTTCTGTGGCAAGGCTTGCGCCTGTTGCGCGAGGAAAGTCCGGGGCAGAGCAGCCTGTACATTTACGAGCCGGGGAGCTATGCACCTTTAGCCAGAGTCGATCAGAGCGAAGGAGAAGAACAGAAGCTCTACTACTTTCATACCGACCAGATTGGTACGCCGCTGGAGATGACTGACCGGGAAGGGCAGATCGTCTGGCAAGCGACATACAAGGCGTGGGGCTCGCTGGAGCGGTTGGACGTCAACGCAGTCGAACAGAATCTGCGCTTTCAGGGGCAGTATTTCGACGATGAGACGGGGCTGCACTACAACACGTTTCGGTATTACGATCCGGAGGTGGGGCGGTTTGTTACGCAGGATCCGATTGGGTTGTTCGGGGGGGATAATCTCTACAGATATGTAGAGAATCCTATTGGATGGACTGATGTTTTGGGTCTTGCAAGCTCAAATCCTGGGGTGTACGACGTATTTTTTGAAGCAAGATTACCTACACGTGAAATGTATAGGTTGTCGGACCCTGTGCACTTTAGTGAATCGAATAGACAGCTTCACTATGCGATGAAAAATGACCCGACCCTAAGGTCTCACCTAGAGGGGAAATATCCCGGAATTGAATCCCACGTCTCGCCTACTACACGAGGAACCTTCCGAGGAAAAGCTTTCCCTGGAACTACATGGCACCATCATGGCCAAGTTGGAGGTCTCCTACAGCTGGTCGACATGAAGGATCATAAATCACGACATACGGATTATCATGCGAAAGGTGTTGGTGGCCGTAAGGGCTGGGGCGGCGGAAGTTCTTGCAGATAAATAGAGGAATTTAATTATGATTAGATATAAAAATTTAAACTCTCTCCTTGCTGAAGTTGACGATCTGGACAAGTTCGGGACGTTATATTCGAGTAAAAGTGGCTGGGCTGAAGATCCTAGTAATACTGAAATATTATTATTGCTAGGCGATGATGAGCTTGAAGATTTAGATGAGCGTGGCAACCCGGTATTGGCCAATAAATATGGTGCTAGCTATTTTTTTGATGTGGAGATATTTCAGAGTGTCATTGATTTGCAAAGAAAAAATAACTCGAAGTCAAACGCTAATGACTATATTCGTGCAATAAACTATTACCTTGAAAATGATGATTTTTATGAGGTGACTTAAATAAAGTTACAGGGGTGAAGGGGCAGGTTTATTCAATAATTCCTTGTTGCGGCGGGTTTGAATACCTGTCGCTTTTGTATTTGTATGAATTTTAAAGCAGGTCTACTCTTCACTGGTACATGAGATGTGCTGGCGCGCGATACGTGATATTAGAGCGCGTCGGCGCGTCTATCCGGATACGCCGAATGCTAAACTACAGATGATTTTACTGAGCAGTTCTACTACTTCCATACCGACCAGATTGGTACTCCGCTGGAGATGACGCACCGTGAGGGGCGGATTGTCTGGCAGGCGACATACAAGGCATGGGGCTCGGTAGAAAAGCTGGAAGTGAACGAAGTCGAACAGAATCTGCGGTTTCAGGGGCAGTATCTCGACGACGAAACGGGGCTGCACTACAACACGTTTCGGTATTACGATCCGGAGGAGGGGCGGTTTGTTACGCAGGATCCGATTGGGCTCAGCGGTGGGACTAATCTATATCACTATGCGCCAAATCCTTACGGATGGATTGATCCCTGGGGCTGGATGGCTTTTTGGAAGCCGCCTAAGTCTGATGGAATGGGGCATCATCCTTTTCCCCGTGCGTATGCTAATACCCGTGGATTCCCAGAATTAGGCACGAAGCTTGACTCGCCATCATGGTTTCCGAATGAAGTGGACGGTTCAGACACTCTTCACAAGGATTTTCATGACGCAATTAAAAAAGAAGGTGTGCCTTTCAATAAGAAGTTTACTGGCACTCCTGAAGAGTTAATAGGCAAGCTAAATAAAGCTTATGAAAAATCCCCTCAAAAAGGCACGCTGAAAATACCTAGAACAGGCGAAGTTCTTGCTAAAAATGTTACTGTGGGTGAGGCGCTGAATAAGTCTATTGGTAAGGGGTCTAATCTGAAGGCGGCAGGAGGTTGTGGATGAAAAGTATAGCAAAAATTGAAATATTTGAGCCTGGAATTGCTATTTTTGACCCGGTCGCATTAAATGCTTTTGTTAAAAACAATGGCATAGAGTCTAGTGATTTATTCGATTATTTTCTTAATAATGAAGAGGTTGGACTAAGCGCAGTAGAAAATGGGGTGATTTTCCCTCTCTATCAAATCCCTGAAATGGAATACAGCATTTTTCTAAAAGGAGGAGGCCCGGATTCGAGCTTTAATACTGCAGAGAAAGCATTTTGTTATTCGGGCATCCCTCTAACAGTTGTTTCTGGCTTGATTGTTGTTGCTGATTTAAATGCCTTGATGGATTGGGATCGTGATTTTTTTATAGACTATAGAAACACGTGCGATGAAAGTCTTGGAAATAATGATTATTTAGATGTGCTGAGTGGCTCTTATGCATTGAGTATTTGCGGTTTTAAGGGTTTGAGTGATCCATTTTTTTCACTAGGTTATGAGTTGGAGTTCAACCCTGTTGAGAGGCTTCCGGTGCTTTCAAGTCATGCTACAACAGATGATTGGAATTTTGCTTTGACTGAACGCTTTCGAAGTTGAGGAAGCCGAGTATGGCACTGAAGCCCACATGCTGAGGTAGGTCCAGATATGCCAATAGTATATCAGCCAGGTTTGAAGTCAGCAGAGGTTGATTATATTGAGATGGAACTTAATAGGGTTTTCTCAGTTGAGTATAGAAAGTTCCTGTCTGGAATGAACGGCTTTTACTTAACAGCTCCTGACTACGTGAAGATACCATTAAGCACTATTGATGAGGGCACTATAAATTTTGATCGTTTTTTTGGGCTCTTGCCTGAAGAAGAATGCAACGATGTGGTTTGTTTTAATAAGGAATTTATTGATGAACTCGATATCTTCGAGGAGGCTGTAGCTATTGGTGAGGATGGAGGAGGAAATCCCTACGTGATGATTGGCAGGCGGGGGGAGCAAGGGGTTTATTATTGGGATAGAACTCATCTCCATGAATCCAGTTCAACAAATAATTTTGACATTCCAGTACAGAATGATTTTGGGAATTTATTTCTTATCTCTGGAAGCTTCACTGAGTTTTACGATTTAGTTGTTGGATGCGTATCTGGTGCTCCAGATTTTATTGAAGATATTTAGATAATGGTTTTTCTAATGCATCATCAGTAGGGTTAGGCTTAGTTTAATAATTTTTGATTGAGATCTGTTATGATTCAAGAATTTTCTATCAGTACAGATACCGCAACCATCGCAGTATTTGATCTCGCAGTTATTAGGCGCAGGATCTATTATGCGCCGGACTGGTGGAGCCTTATCAAGGATGAAGTTCAAGAGATAAATGATGGGAACATAGCTTTTTTGGGTGTGGGACAAGACGGTAGTTATAGGGTAATTATCGTCGAAGACATAACAGATGGCTTTGGGGCTCTATATCTTGGATTTCCATCGGGGCAGGTATTTATTGGCGCAGGAGAAGATACAGTCGGTGGTGATTTTATCCTCCTCCAGGAATGTAAAGATGAATCCTGAAGTTGAAAATAAGATTGTGGGGCTGCGGCAGCAGCTTGATGAGGCAGACATGTTTCTTGGCGAGCCCGCACGGGATGAAGATATAATAGGCCTTGTTTCAGAAGCTAAGGATACGCTTTTTCAAAGTGTGCCTGAGCAATATCTGGAATTTTTGAAAGCACATGACGGGTTGGTTTATAGCGGTGTTTTTATATATTCGAGTCGGCCGCATAAGTATTCGGATAGCGATGGTTTTAGTCACGCCTTTATAGAGCAAAAATTTAATTTCTCGAGATCTTGAGTTTATGGAAGCGTTCTTGGTTTTTGGCGAAAGTGACCAAGATGAGTATGTTTTGGATGTTGCAAATGATAGTTATCAAGTTGGAGATAAACAAGCTATTGATAACGTTTTTGAGGAGTTTGATACGTTTGATGGTTTGTTGGGGTTCATGCTTGATTTGATAATTGAGCGAGCTTGAGGTTTCAGGATTTCTCAATAAGTAATGCTAGGTAGTTAAAGATTTTGTTTGTTCTGATGAGGTCGAAGTTATGTTCGTGGGCGGTTGTATTCGCTTTGTGTGTAAGCTTTTGCTGTAGCAGTACTGTGTCATTTAGCAATGGATAAAAAATTAGATGTCGCACTGATAACGAACGTTTTTTAGAAGGCTTGACGAGAGCTATTAAATGTAAAATTCCCGGAGGAATTCTGATGTCCGTAATTGCAATCGTGCTTGATGGAAAGGTAGCTCAACCGCAAGCTCTTTTAAAATTCCATCAAGCCCTAAGTATTTCCTTGCAGTCCCTGCGCGACTCTTGGATTAGCGGCCGTCCGATCGTTGAGGTGGAAATTTTTGAAGGTGACTATCAGCAAAAATCGAAAGATATAAGATTGTTGCTGAAAATTATCCAGGGAGAAAATTTAAGCGCGAGGTTTTACGAACTTCCGTTCGGTGAGCAACATTTTGGTAATCAGAAATTAAAGACATGGGAGATTGATGCTCGGCTATTAGTTGGTATATTGGATGTTGCTGATGAAGAAGTGGAGCGGCAGCTTAATAGTTGATATAAGATACGATGCACAAGGTGGTGCTGAAAATGAAGTTTTTAGGGTACTAAATTAGTAAGGATCAGTCGTTGGTAATATTCCGCCAGAGAAGGTAATTTGTGCGCTGCGTATGCCTTAATTGCTTTTTGCATAGATATCGGTTCAAATTATGAGTGATGGAGGGCTTATGAGTATTAAAGATCTGCTTGAAGATGAGTATGGTGATGTAGTGAAGAAAAGTCATGATATGTTTTTTGTTCAGCATGAAACCAAAACATATGTGATTAACTACTGGCTAAAAGCGCGAGAAGATAATTCTAAATTACTCGTTATCTCTCAGGACGTTATCGATGACGCATTGGCGGAAATTATTGTTGACTCAGTTCCTGTCCTTTCTTTAACAGATAAACCGTTAATATTCCCGATCAACGCTGGTGGGCACTCTTCTAGTTTGTTTACTCATATAATTGTTTTTCCACAAAATTACCATGGGTATATGAAGGATGCAGGTATAGATCGAGGTGATCTCTATTGGTGTGTTCCTATTTTCCGTTGTGAGTTTTCTGGCGAGGAAAGCGTTGAAGAGTTTATGAGTATGCGTGTACATTTTGTGCCTGTTCTCGATTGGAAGCGCACGATCCGTCCTAGAGTTAAAGTTTATTTTGACAATCCTAAAACTGGCGCAGGCGCCGACGAAAGCGGTGTTCTGGTCAAATATTTGACTCTGCTTCAAGAGGTTGACAATCTTGAAGGTGTTTCTAACGGCTTTATTGAGTTAGAGAACTATAAGGGTGAGGTCGTAGAGGTTTTATCTCCTGCAAAAAGCGAATTTATTCTTATCCTGAACAGGGAAGATGAGATTGCTATGTCCAAGGATGTATTAAAAACCCATTTAGACGAGTTTGTGATGAGTTGAGTAGATATGCGACGCTCGTGACTTTACGACGCTGGCTTCCGACCGGCTCGGCGACCTAAACAGCCGACTCCATTACCCAATGGAGCGGTAATCGCCAATTGCAGTCCGGAAAGATCGCTGTCCAGACCTTCGATTACCGTCAGCCGACCAATCGCTTGCCGGTCACTATGAAGAGCCTGAACAAGCAGGGCGATGTCGAAGATTTCGAGATCTACGACTTCCCCGGCCAGTACACCCACGGCACGTACGACGAAGGCGAGGCGCTGGTCCGGTTGCGCGTTGAAGCGCTGGAGCTGAAAGGCAAAAGCTTTCAAGGCGCCAGCAACTGCCGCGCGATGAAACCCGGCTACACCTTCGAACTGCTGCAGCATTACGACCACGATCAAGGCTCACCCGACGATCGCCAGTTCCTGCTGATGAGCGTCGAAAGCGAAGGCCACAACAACTACCTCAACGGGTACCCGGCGAGTTACTACAACACCTTCTCCTGCGTGCGCAAAAAGATCGTGTTCCGCCTTCAACTGACCACACCACGCCCGACCATTTCCGGCCCGCAGACCGCCATCGTTGTCGGCCCGCCGGGCGAGGAAATCTTCACCGACGAACTCGGCCGCGTGAAAGTGCAGTTCCACTGGGACCGCAAAGGTGAGCACAACGACAAGAGTTCGTGCTGGGTCCGCGTGGCCCAATCCGAAGCCAGCGGCGGCTTCGGCAGCATCCTCATTCCCCGGGTTGGCGATGAAGTTGTCGTGGTCTTTCTGGACGGCAACCCTGATCGTCCGTTGATCATGGGCAGCCTCTACAACAGCCAGAACACGCCGCCGTGGTCGCTGCCGGCGAACAAGACGCAGAGGGGGTTTTTGACGCGGTCGGTTAAAGGGAAGGGCGCCAATGCCAACTTTTTCCGCTTTGAAGACAAGACAGGTGCCGAGCAAGTTAGCCTTCACGCCGAACGTAACCTGGATACCGAGATTGAGGCTGACGAAAGCCACACGGTCGGTGGCAATCGCGAAATCAAAGTCGACGGGAAACACACCGAGACGATCAAGCTTGAAACCAGTATCGCGGTTAAGGAAGGCTCCTATTACGTCACCGTTGATAGCGGTGAAGTAAAGATCAGTGCAGCGACATCGATCACGCTCGAAGTGGGTGCCAGCAAATTGGTCATGAAATCGGATGGCACCATCACGCTATCTGGCGTGAACATCGACGTTGTTGGCAGCACGAAAATCAACCTTAACTAACAACTCCTACGGACAAGGAATTCCCGTATGCGCCGGAATATTTACGACCGCCTTTCTGAACGGCGTATTCGAGAGCAAGAGCAAGCGCGTGTCGAGCAGGAGATTGCTGATGCGGTGCCACCGCCTCCTGAGCGTTTTCATACCAATGAGTTGAGTTTTGTTCGACCGACCAATCTCAAAGACAAAACTTTTCACGTATTCACTCTGACGGACATAGGGCCAAGCCCTTTTTCTTTGGTGGTTGGGCGTTCACAAGTTGAATTAGGCTCCGATCTTGAGACCATGGCCCAACAATTACTGGGTGAACTGAAAAAGTCCTTGTCGCATGTCGAATGGATCGAACCGGTTACACCAGTAAAGGTCGCGGGCGTAGATGCGCGGCGTGTCGAATTTCGCTGGAGGCAACAGGGGCAACCAGTTCATCAGCTGCAATTGATTTTTTTGCATCAAGATGAACATCAACAGCCATTGCTCATGCAAATAACGGGGACCAGCAACAACCCGAAAGGCATGACTTCCGAAGAGCGCCGTCAGTTTGACGCATTGGTTGAGACGCTTGAGTTGCGCTCCCCACCTGAAATCGACATGGAGGAGATCGTCGACGAGGTTCTGCCTTCATGAGCGAAGCCGCGGCGCGCATGGATGACCCGATTGAGCATTCGAGCGCATTAGGTGGGCTGCTAGCCGGGCTTGCTATTGGCGCTGGTGCAGTGTTGGTAGGTATTGCCATCGTCGGCACAGGCGGCTTGGGTGCAGTTGCACTGTGTGCGATGGTTGGCGCGGGGGCGGCGACCGGTGCAGGCATCGGCCAATTGCTCGGCAGTTTGTCTTTTGCCACCCATGATGCTGGACAGATCAAGACGGGCTCTGCGAATGTCTTTACCAATGGCAAGCCGGCGGCCAGAGCGCATGTTGATACCGCGACGTGTGACCAGCATGGGTCTGCCCCTCAGATTTTGGCTCAGGGCAGTGATTCGGTTTACATCAACGGCCTGCCCGCTGCTCGTGTAGGTGACAGAACAGTTTGCGACGCCAAGATCAGCGCCGGATCCGGTAACGTGTTTATCGGCGGAGGTACTGAGACAACAGACGCCATTAGTCCAGAAGTGCCGGCCTGGCTTGAGCGGGCGGTATTGGTGGTGGGTTTGGCTAGTGCTTTTGTACTGGCCAGTCCGGTAGTTGTCATCGCGGGGTTGGTAGGAGGTGTTGCAGGTGGCCTTGGAGGTAATTGGGCTGGTGGTAAGTTGTTTGGTGAAGGCTCTGATGAGCAGAAGTTGATGGCGTTTGGCGGTGCGTTCTTGGGGGGCGGACTGGGTGCGAAGGGCGGTAAGTGGTTTGATGCGCGGTATGAGGTTAAGGTTCAGGGAGTTGGGTCGAACTTTGGCAATGTGAAAATTCAGAGCAGAGCAGGACCGGGTAAAGTTGGTGACAAAGTCCCATCTTACAAGGTTCCTCATTCGCCGGTTACCAAAAATCAGAGAGTAAGTTTGAAAGCGAAGCTGGAGAACAGAACTCTTACCAAGAACGAATATAAACGGATGGAGTGGGATAGGAGGTTCGCAAACAAAAGAGCAAAAGGTGTTTCTCGTTTTTGGGCTGATGAGCGTGCTAAATTAAAGTTTGGCGAGCCGACTACAAGAAGTTGGTCTGTTGAGCAAAAAACGGATATATTGGCAAGTAGAATCCCAAAATCTAATAACGAGCCTATTCAAGGACATCATAAATATAATGCTTTGGACCATCCGCAGCTTGCTAGTGATCCTAAAATATTTACCCTGCAACTCGTACTGAGCACTTTGAACGGTGGCATGGTGGTAGCTGGAGAAATGACTCCTTTGGCAAGCCGCTAAACACGAAATTTCCGGAGGAATTCTGATGTCTATAATTGCAATTGTGCTTGATGAGAAGGTTGCGCCGCCGCAAGCTCTTTTAAAATTTCATAAAGCACTAGGGCTTTCATTGCAGTCCGTGCGGGATTCTTGGATACACGGTCACCCTGTGGTCGAGTTAGAGATTTTTGAAGGAGATTATCAGCAAAAATCGAAAGATATAAGGTTGGTTTTAAAAATTATTGACGAGGAAAATTTGGGCGCAAGATTTTACGAGATTCCTTTCGGTGAGAAATATGCTGGAAATCAAAATTTGAAAATGTGGGAAATTGATGCGTCGATAGTAATAAACATTTTGGATGCCGCAGATAAGGAAGTAGAGCGGCAGATGGATAATTGATAGTGTGTCTAGTTCAGAGGCTATGAGTGGGTTGATTATTCTGTTTTCAATCAAAAAATCACTCGATGGCAGCAGGCGCCGGAAGTACCCCCATCTGGCGATGATGGGCAATAGTTTATTACTCGTTTTAAACTTTGTTCGGCAGTTCCCATAAGTTATGTGTAGTGGACAGAATTTGGAAAGCCCGCTACGACGCCAAGGGCAACCTCATCGCCGAAGTCGACGCGCTGGGCCACAAAACCGAATACCTCAACAGCGACGACGGTCTGCCGCACACCATCATCGACGCTACCCATAAATCCAAATACCTGTGGTGGAACGCGTTGGCACAGGTCGAGCGGTTTCAGGATTGCTCGGGCAAGAATACGTGTTACCGCTATGACGAGCGTCAGCATTTGGTCGCCGTTACGGATGCGCTGAATCAGACAACAACCCTTGAACGCAAACCCGGCGGTGAAGTGCTGCGCATCTAGCACCCGGACGGCAGCGCCGAGTCCTTCACCTACAATGCCCTCGGCCAGGTCCTGACGCACACCGACGGCAAAGGCCAGACCACGCGCCTACTGCGCACCGCTCGCGGCCTGCCGAGCAGCCGCCAGGACGCCAAAGGCCAACGCATCCGCTACGAATATGACCGGGCCATTCGCCTGACCGCGCTGGTCAACGAGAACAACGCGGCTTACCAGTTTGCCTATGACGCGTCCGATCGCCTGATCGAAGAAAAACGCATCGACAACTTGACCCGCCGGTTCAGCTACAACCTGGGCGGACACCTGACGCGGGTTGACGAAATCGGCTACGGCGAGCGCGCCGAACGCCCACGGCGCACCTCGGAATTTGAGCGCGACACTATCGGCCGACTGTTGGCCAAACTCAACGCCGATGCCCGCCAGGACTACACCTACGACGACGCAGACCGCTTGCTCAGCATCGAGCGCCTGCCCACCGCCCACGGCAAAAAACTCGGCGTCAGTGAAGAGACACTCGATTTCTCCTACGACCTGCTGGGACGCCTGATCAAAGAGACCACGCCGCAAGGTGCTCTGTCCTACGACTACGATCCGCTCAGCAACCTGACCACGCTGACCCTGCCGACCGGCCAACACCTGAACCACCTGTATTACGGCAGCGGCCACCTGCACCAGCTCAACCTCGACGGCCAACTGATCAGCGACATGGAACGCGACGACCTGCACCGCGAAGTCCTGCGCACCCAGGGCCAGCTCACCAGTTGCTTCGGCTACGACGCCATGGGCCGCAAGGCCTGGCAGTTCGCCTCGACGTTGCCGGCAGAGAAACTCTCGCAGATTCTCAATCCCGGCATCCAGCCTGAGCTGTTGGTAGAACACGCCTACAACCCGATTCACCGCCGTCACCAATACGATCCTGCCGGCGAACTCATCCGCACCCTCGACAAACTGCGCGGCGAGATCAAGTACGACTACGAAGCCAACGGCCAATTGCACAGTCGTGACACCGGCAAGTTGGTGGACAGTGAAGAGTTCCGCTACGACGCGGCGGCGAACCGGCTGAACTTCAACACCAGCCAGTTTGATCACGTGAAGGACAACCGGCTCAAGCAGTGGCGGGATCAGGAATATGCCTACGATGCGTGGGGCAACCTGATTGAAAAGCGTAGCGGCATGAACCGGCTGCAGACGTTCAGTTATGACGGTGAGAATCGGCTGGTCAAGGCTGAAACGTTGGTCAACGGCAAGCTGGAAAGTAGTGGCGCTTATCGTTATGACAGCCTGGGGCGGCGTGTGGCCAAGGTGTCAGCGGTCAACGGCGTCACCGAACAGAAGCATTTTCTGTGGCAAAGCTTGCGCCTGTTGCGCGAGGAAACGCCGGGGCAGAGCAGCCTGTACATCTACGAGCCAGGTAGCTACGCGCCATTGGCCCGCGTTGATCAAAGCGAAGGGGAAGAGCAGACGCTTTACTACTTCCACACCGACCAGATTGGTACGCCGTTGGAGATGACGGACCGGGAAGGGCAGATCGTCTGGCAGGCGACGTACAAAGCCTGGGGCGCCCTCGAAACGCTGGCGGTGAATGAGGTAGAGCAGAACCTGAGGTTCCAAGGGCAGTATTTTGATGATGAGACGGGGCTGCACTACAACACGTTTCGGTATTACGATCCGGAGGTGGGGCGGTTTGTTACGCAGGATCCGATTGGACTGGTGGGTGGGGATAACCTATACCAATATGCACCAAACTCTACTGGCTGGACCGACCCTTGGGGCTGGAGTTGCAATCGTCCGGGCGGCTATAAGGCTGGTGATGTTGATGCTCACGGTAACTTGTCACCCGGTGTTAACAGAGCGTCGGGTCACAAAAATATTTCGGAAGATAAACTCGTGCAGTCGCACCATTTTATACAAGATGAGTGGGCAAAAAGAAACGTTACTGGATACAAGAGAAATGATGCACCTGCTGTTCTTCTGAAAAGTTCTTCTGGAGAGCCTCATGCTGTTGTTTCATCCCTTCAGCGAACTAGGCGTAGGCTCTCTGGGTTTGGTGGGACTATCAAGGAGGAGTTTGGAACAGCATACAAAGAGCTACTTGATGCAGGTGTTAATCCTGATGCAGCTAAAAAAGCTGCAAGCAAGTCATACAAATATTTTGATTCGCTAGGGGCGTTTAAATGACTATAAAATATACAGAAACAAAACACGCCGCATCAGCGAAATCCGTAAATGACATTATCCAAACGCTCGGAGTAGATAGAGACGTCTGGATTGTAAAATTTTGGTCACGCTACGACGGTGCATTGCTTAATGATCAGGTTTTGATGTACTCAACAGATGACATAGTTGAACGCAATCAAACGTATGAAGTAGGTATCAATTTTCCAGAGCAGGTTTTGATAGGCGATGACTCTGGAGGCAGACTTATTTTAATTGATAAAGCTATTTCAGATGTTTTCTATCTAATCGATTCTGGTGATCCATTCTTAGGTGATGCCGTCATATTTCATTCGATTGACGAACTGATGGATAATATTTCTGGCGAGGAAACTGATCTGTCGGCTACGTTTAATATAGTGGCTATTGCAAGCGACAAACCAACTCCGCAAGAAGTGCTAGCTATCAAGAAAGGGCTGGGATTAAGTTTTTCAATAACAGATCTGAAGGGGAAGCTTGAGAAGAGAAATGAGGTAATTCTATCAGATGTTAAAATTGTTAAATATGAAGCGATAGTGAAGGCGTACAACCATCTAATTCGGTTTGACTCATAGTGAGTGCGAGTTGAAGATTTTATAAGTTGATTGCAGTATAAGAAATTTGTGGTTGTAGCCTATAGTAGTGTGCGCTGGACTGTTTTTTTCATATGTGCGTGCTACGCTATTTTGTTCTTTAATAATTCGAGTTTGGGAGTGGCGGTGAGTATTTTTCTGCCACTCTCACCATCCTTGTCGATTAGCCCCACGGCAGCACCTGGAAAGCCCGCTACGACGCCAAGGGCAACCTCATCGCTGAAGTCGACGCGCTGGGCAACAAAACCGAATACCTCAACAGCGACGACGGTCTGCCGCACACCATTATCGACGCCACGCACAAGTCAAAATACCTGTGGTGGAACACCCTGGCCCAGGTCGAACGTTTCCAGGATTGCTCGGGCAAAAACACCCATTACCGCTTCGACGAACGCCATCACCTGATCGCCGTCACCGATGCCTTGAACCAGACCACCACCCTGGAACGCAAACCCGACGGCGAAGTGCTGCGTATCCAGCACCCGGACGGCAGCGCCGACTCGTTTACCTACAACGCCCTCGGCCAGGTGCTGACGCACACCGACGGCAAAGGCCAGACCACGCGTCTGCTGCGCACCGCCCGCGGCCTGCCGAGCAGCCGCCAGGACGCCAAAGGCCAGCGCATCCGCTATGAATATGACCGGGCCATTCGCCTGACCGCGCTGGTCAACGAGAACAACGCGGCTTACCAGTTTGCCTATGACGCGTCCGACCGGTTGGTTGAAGAAAAACGCATCGACAACCTGACCCGACGTTTCGCCTACAACGTGGGTGGGCATCTGACTCAGGTTGAGGAAACCGGCTACGGCGAACGGACCGAACGTCCAGAGCGCCCCACGGAATTTGAGCGCGACCGCATCGGCCGACTGTTGGCCAAACTCAACGCCGATGCCCGTCAGGACTACACCTACGACGACGCAGACCGCTTGCTGACCATCGAGCGCCTGCCCACCGCCCACGGCAAAAAACTCGGCGTCAGCGAAGAGAAACTCGATTTTTCCTAAGACGTGCTGGGACGCCTGATCAAAGAGACCACACCACAAGGCGCCTTGTCCTATAACTACGACGAGCTCAGCAACCTGACCACGCTGACCCTGCCGACCGGCCAGCACCTGCACAAGCTCAACCTCGACGGCCAGCTCATCAGCGACCTGGAACGCGATGACCTGCACCGCGAGGTGTTACGCACTCAAGGCCAGCTCACCAGTTGCTTCGGCTACGACGCCATGGACCGCAAGGCCTGGCAGTTCGCCTCGAGCCTGCCGGCGGAAAAACTCTCGCAACTGCACAACCCCGGTATCCAGCCCGAACTGCTGGTGGAGCACGCCTACAACCCGATCCACCGCCGTCACCAATACGACCCCGCCGGCGAACTCATCCGCACCCTCGACAAACTGCGCGGCGAGATCAAGTACGAGTACGAAGCCAACGGCCAGTTGCACAGCCGTGATACCGGCAAGTTGGTGGACAGTGAAGAGTTCCGCTACGACGCGGCGGCGAACCGGCTGAACTTCAACACCAGTCAGTTTGATCACGTGAAGGACAACCGGCTCAAGCAGTGGCGGGATCAGGAATATACCTACGATGCGTGGGGCAACCTGATTGAAAAGCGTAGTGGCATGAGCCGGCTGCAGACGTTCAGCTATGACAGTGAGAATCGACTGGTCAAGGCTGAAACGTTGGTGGGCGGGAAGCTGGAAAGCAGCGGCGACTATCGCTATGACAGCCTGGGGCGTCGTGTGGCCAAGGTGTCAGCGGTCAACGGGGTTACCGAACAGAAGAATTTTCTGTGGCAAGGCTTGCGCCTGTTGCGCGAGGAAAGTCCGGGGCAGAGCAGCCTGTACATTTACGAGCCGGGTAGTTATGCGCCGTTGGCGCGGGTGGATCAGGCCGAAGGCGAGGAGCAGAAACTCTACTATTTCCATACCGATCAGATTGGTACGCCGCTGGAGATGACTGACCGGGAAGGGCAGATCGTCTGGCAGGCGACGTACAAGGCGTGGGGCTCGCTGGAGCGATTGGATGTCAATGAAGTCGAGCAGAATCTACGGTTTCAGGGACAGTATTTCGACGACGAGACGGGGCTGCACTACAACACCTTTCGGTATTACGATCCGGAGGTGGGGCGGTTTATTACGCAGGATCCGATTGGGTTGTTGGGTGGGGTAAACCTTTATAGCTATGTTAGTAATCCGTTTACCTATATTGACCCATTTGGTCTAAGCCCGTTGGCGTTGCCCGCACCAACATCATTGGATCCTTGGGGAGCAGGAGCTCGACTAGAGTCTTTCCCTGTACCAAAAGGAGGGATTGTGGTTGAGATGGCCATGTCCCCTGGACAGACGAAGCCGGGTGGGTGGGCGACCTTGGACCACATACCCAATGTGGATTATGTTAGGAATCAGTTGGCCGTAATTCCGGAATTTAAACCGGATATATCACATGTACAAAAATTTCATATTCCAGAAGGTGTTCATGTTCAAGTTGGTCCAGTTGGGCCGCAAACTTCTGGAGGAAGAATCTATCCTGGTGGAGGAAGTCAAATTCAGATATTAAATTATCAGGATAGAGCTAAAATGAAGCCGGTGGGGAAACCGAGATCAATACATTCTAGTGGTTGTGGAGGTTAAATGGGTTGTATCCAGGATTTTATGGTAATCGACAATCTCGGGTCGTATGATCGCGACGCCAATCCTCAGGGGTTAAGCGTCTGGGAATTGCTTCCAACGGGAGTTTCATGGTCGTTTTTGGGGTGCCCGTATAAAGTTGAAAGTTTAGAAAAGCTCATCCCAAAACTATTGCTGGGGAGCGTTGGTATCGCTGTGGTTATTTCTCCATTTAATCTTAAAGAAAACAAGGCGCTGATTATTAAACCTGACGGAGACGTAATGTGGGATGTCGGGGTGATCGCTAAATCCATCGTTGGTGGAGGAATTTATTCTGATGTTTATTATGTGTCAGGGCAGCTGTGTTTTTTTGTTAATATAAATAATCAGGACTTTAGATTTACGTTTGATGTGGTATCGGGAGCGATTGGAAAGTTAGTTCCTTCCTATTAGATGTGAACTATATTTATATTATGGGTGATGTTTGAGGGTTCTATACGCAATATACTCCTCATGCTGATATTGGTCGCGATATGCCAATAGTTACAAGTTAGGTCTGCAATCTAAGTGCATCAATTATACTGTGGTGGAGACTAATAGAGAGCTCTCAGCGGCTGAGACGTTGGTCAACGGCAAGCTGGAAAGTACAGGCGCTTATCGTTACGACAGCCTAGGGCGTCGTGTGGCCAAGGTGTCAGCGGTCAACGGCGTCGCCGAACAGAAGAATTTCCTGTGGCAAGGTTTGCGTATGCTGCGCGAGGAAACGCCGGGGCAGAGCAGCCTGTACGTTTACGAGCCGGGTAGTTATGCGCCGTTGGCGCGGGTGGATGAGGCTGAGGGCGGGGAGCAGAAGCTTTACTACTTCCACACCGATCAGATTGGTACGCCGCTGGAGATGACTGACCGGGAAGGGCAAATCGTCTAGCAGGTGACGTACAAGGCGTGGGGCTCGTTAGAAAAGCTTGAAGTGAATGAGGTCGAACAGAACCTGCGGTTTCAGGGGCAGTATTTCGACGACGAGACAGGGCTGCACTACAACACGTTTCGGTATTACGATCCGGAGGTGGGGCGGTTTGTTACGCAGGATCCGATTGGGTTGTTGGGTGGGCACAATCTTTATGGTTATTTGTCGAATCCTTTTTCTAGGATCGACCCGTGGGGGTGGTGTGAAACAAAGGGTATGGGAGTCAGTAAATCGGGGCACCATGTCCCCGCTGTGAGAAAGTCAGTAGGTCGACCATTTGAGATTGCAAGATCTGATAAGACTAGACCCACCATATTTCCACGTGGAAAAAATCCAGAGCATTCACATTGGCTTTTGCATGAAGCTGAGCGACCTCATATCGGACCCCGCCAAGGTGATTTTTCAGGAACAGATGATGAATTGTTTGCGGCTTACAGAAAAGCATATGAAAATATGGATCATATAAAGGTTGATGTGGTTTCACCTAATGGAACGCATGTATTAGGCGAAAACGTGACACCGCGTACGGCAGTAGACCTTATTGAGAACTGGCTGAGGGAGAGTGGCTTGAGATGACTACTGAATCTATAAAAGAGCTATCGATTTTAATCCATGAAGAAAATTTTTTTGAAGTGGTTGCTTTGGCTGTTAAAGACTGGGACGAGGCGTTAGACCAAAGAGATAGGGGGGAGTTTGATGCGTCGTGGGTTGAAAGTAATGAGTATTTGAAGAAACTAGACTATAAAATCCCTACTGATGAAATGGAAATTTCAGCGTTAAGAGAGTTTTCTTTCAAGAAAGTGTTCCGTCTAACGCAAAATTCCGAAGCCGCAAGCTATGTGTCTGATGATATCGGAATGATTGGGGAGGCCATAGCAAAAGGACATGTGAGTGAATGGATAGCGAAGTTACTTGATTTGTACCGCAAAGGTGAATTTCCCTGTTAGCTTTTGGCGATACGGATCGGCTGCTGAAAGTCAACCGGTTAACAACAATCTGGCAATGTCTAAGAAAAAATCTAATTCACCCACGACCTGATAGGCCACCAGATACAGGGGCGGGACGTGAGGTGAATTTTGCTACTGAATAGATTCGTTAGAGTAAAGTCGCAGCCAACTCAACCTCGACGGCCAGCTCATCAGCGACATCGAGCGTGACGACGTCCTACGCGCCCAAGGCACGCTCACCAGCTGCTTCGGCTACGACGCGATGGGCCGCAAGAGCTGGCAGTTCGCCTCGCGCCTGCCGACGGAAAAACTCTCGCAACTGCACAACCCCGGCATCCAGCCCGAACTGCTTGTAGAACACGCCTACCCGATCCACCGCCGTCATCAATACGACCCAGCCGGCGAACTGACCCGCACCCTCGACAAACTGCTCGGCGAGATCAAGTACGAGTACGAAGCCAACGGCCAGTTGCACAGCCGTGATACCGGCAAGTTGGTGGACAGTGAGGAGTTCCGCTACGACGCGGCGGCGAACCGGCTGAACTTCAACACCAGTCAGTTTGATCATGTGAAGGACAACCGGCTCAAGCAGTGGCGGGATCAGGAGTACACCTACGATGCGTGGGGCAACCTGATTGAAAAGCGTAGCGGCATGAACCGGCTGCAGACGTTCAGCTATGACGGTGAGAATCGGCTGGTCAAAGCCGAGACGTTGGTGAACGGCAAGCTGGAAAGCAGCGGCACTTATCGTTACGACAGCCTGGGGCGTCGCGTGGCCAAGGTGTCAGCGGTCAACGGGGTTACCGAACAGAAGAATTTTCTGTGGCAAGGCTTGCGCCTGTTGCGCGAGGAAAGTCCGGGGCAGAGCAGCCTGTACATTTACGAGCCGGGGAGCTATGCACCTTTAGCCAGAGTCGATCAGAGCGAAGGAGAAGAACAGAAGCTCTACTACTTTCATACCGACCAGATTGGTACGCCGTTGGAGATGACTGACCGGGAAGGGCAGATCGTCTGGCAAGCGACGTACAAGGCGTGAGGCTCGCTGGAGCGATTGGACGTCAACGACGTCGAACAGAATCTGCGGTTTCAGGGGCAGTATTTCGACGACGAGACGGGGCTGCACTACAACACGTTTCGGTATTACGATCCGGAGGTGGGGCGGTTTATTACGCAGGATCCGATTGGGCTCAGCGGTGGGACTAATCTATATCAATATGCTCCTAACTCCACCAGTTGGGTCGATCCTTGGGGTTTAGCTTTCAAAAGCGTTAACTTTGAGGGTTCAAAAGAGTTATTTCCGGTATTAGGAAATCAAAAAAACATTGTGTCTATTCAAATGCAAGGATCTCGAGGACGAGATTTTACAGAAGCATATAGACAGGCAGGGTTGAAAGAGGCTGATGTGAAAGCGCAAGGGAAATTCACTTGGCATCACCTTGACGATTTTGATCCAGCTACAGGAAAAACAACCATGCAGCTAGTCACAAGGTCTGCGCATGAGGCCTCTCTGCCTCACACCGGATCAGTAGCTCAATTTGAAAAGCATTTTGGTCTACAATCTGGGGCTTATGGGGGCAAAGACGCAGTAGGGATTTCACAATCTAAAGGCTGGCTAAAGGGACGTGCCCCAAGCACATCAAGTTCAACTTGTTAAAACTGGTGGTTCTATGAAAAATTTTTCTCTGATGCATCCTGGTTTGCAGTTGAAGTCTGCAGATATTTCTCGGCTTGAAAAAGATATTGGCTTTAGTTTGCCGAGTGCATTTAAAGCGCTTTACTTTGTAAGTAATGGTGGTGTTCCTAATTGCAGTTGGGTTATCACGGACGATGGTTACGATCCGATGCAGGTTGCTGACTTTAAAAATGTATATGCGGATGGGGCGGGAAATCCGGATGACACACAGTTCATTGGTGGATGCTACAAGCTTATGTGTGAGCGCCAAATAATTCCTCATACGCTACTTCCGTTTGCGGTCGATGATGGAGGTAACTTTTTTTGTTTGGATTTGTTGAGTGGTGCCGTCATGTTTTACGCGGTTGATACTTTTCGTTCCGATGTAAGCATGGCTGCAAATCAAGTTGCTGCACAAAAAATAATCGCGATATCTTTCGAAGGTTTTATTGAGGGGCTGGAGTATGAGTCTGGTCTGTAGTTCTGTGACAGTCGCGACGCTAACGTTATTTTTGGGGCGGGTAGTGAGTTTTTAAAAATGTGCAAAATAATTTTATATGTTAACCGAAAATGGTCATGGTGAAGTAATAAGTGCCTTGTCTCGGATTGGTGGTTTTATAAGGTTTTGCGGGGTTGTTAGCGCTATCACATAAATTTCTGCGACTTCTATGCATGCTTTAAATTCTTTAATAACTCATACTGCCGACCGGCCAACACCTGAACCACCTGTATTACGGCAGCGGCCACCTGCACCAGCTCAACCTCGACGGCCAGCTCATCAGCGACCTGGAACGCGACGACCTGCACCGCGAAGTCCTGCGCACCCAAGGCCAGCTCACCAGCTGCTTCGGCTACGACGCCATGGGCCGCAAAGCCTGGCAGTTCGCCTCGAGCCTGCCGGCGGGAAAACTCTCGCAACTGCACAACCCCGGCATCCAGCCCGAACTGCTGGTGGAGCACGCCTACAACCCGATCCACCGCCGCCACCAGTACGACCCGGCCGGCGAACTGACCCGCACCCTCGACAAGTTGCGCGGCGAGATCAAGTACGACTACGAAGCCAACGGCCAACTGCACAGTCGTGACACCGGCAAGTTGGTGGACAGTGAAGAGTTCCGCTACGACGCGGCGGCGAACCGGTTGAACTTCAACACCAGTCAGTTTGATCACGTGAAGGACAACCGACTCAAGCAGTGGCGGGATCAGGAATATACCTACGATGCGTAGGGCAACCTGATTGAAAAACGCAGTGGCATGAGCAAGCTGCAGACGTTCACGTATGACTGTGAGAATCGGCTGGTTCGGGCTGAGACGTTGGTGGGCGGGAAGCTGGAAAGTAGTGGCGCTTATCGTTATGACAGCCTGGGGCGTCGTGTGGCCAAGGTGTCAGCGGTCAACGGCGTCACCGAACAGAAGAATTTCCTGTGGCAAGGCTTGCGCATGTTGCGCGAGGAGATGCCGGGGCAGAGCAGCCTCTACCTCTAAGAGCCGGGTAGTTATGCGCCGTTGGCGCGGGTGGATCAGGCGGAAGGTGGGGAGCAGCAGCTCTATTACTTCCACATCGACCAGATTGGTACGCCGCTGGAGATGACTGACCGGGAAGGGCAGATCGTCTGGCAGGCGACGTACGAGGCGTGGGGTTCGGTAGAAAAGCTTGAAGTGAACGAAGTCGAGCAGAATCTGCGGTTTCAGGGGCAGTATTTCGACGACGAGACAGGGCTACACTACAACACGTTTCGGTATTACGATCCGGAGGTGGGGCGGTTTGTTACGCAGGATCCGATTGGGTTGGCTGGCGGTAACAACCTCTATAAATATGCACCGAGCGCAGTCGGATGGGTCGATCCATTAGGGCTTTGTTCCAAAGCGTTAAGTAACAATATGACTAAGGGTGGAACTCCGCGACCTTTAAACTCCGCCGCTCATCATATTGTTGGCGATACCGCTAAGCTAGCAGCTCCTGCGAGAGCGGTATTGGCAAAGCATGATATTCATGTAGATGATGCGGTTAATGGAGCGTTTCTGCCTAACCGTAATAATGTAGACTCCGGCGTTTCAGGGATTTTGCATAATGGTAAGCATCCAAATTCTTACTTCGAGAGTGTTAATTAGCTCATTATTAGTGCAGATAAGGCCGGTGGTAAGCCGATGGTGTTGAAAACCATTGATAGAATTCGTAATACATTACTTGCAAGTCCGCGCGATGCGCAGTGGTCCGGATTATTTGGGTGATTTATGAAGTTTTATTCGATAACGCAAAATGACAAATACAAAACTCTGATTGATGCGGATCAAGTGGGAGGTCTGCAGGACTTTGCTACAAAGCTAGCGTACGGTGAGACCAGCTTGGAGTCTGATGGTCGAGAGTATCGCATCGTATATAACAGCGATGATGAAAAAAAGGCAGCAGTTTCGGACTTTCATACCTTTTTCAGACCTGTCCTGGTGGTCTCGGAAAAAGCATATGCAGCGCTTGGCTTTTTGCGTGTTCTCCCTCGCGTTAAGATATCCGGCCCGCGTTTTGAGGACGTGGCATTATATATTACGGAATTGCTTCCAGATGTATTTGATTTTGAAAAATCCGATTATGATAAAGGGGAGGGCGGGTATGTGGTTTATAAGGCTGTTTTAAAAATTCCAGAAAGTTACAGGGGCGAAATATTTCGTATTTCTGAAAGCCCGCAATTATTATATGTAAGCCAAGTGTTCAAGGATGCTGTTGAGTTAAGTGGTCTTAAAGGACTTAATTTTAGAGAGGTTGAACGAAGTGATATCGGCGGTTGTTCTGATTAAGCACGCTATCGAAGGCACAACCGTCTCATATGACTATGAGCTGGACAGCTAAAAGGCACTATCGCGAGTGGCCAAAGCTGATGGGCGAAGAAAGTGGTGGTAATGTCTGTCTATAATAGGAGCGTGTTATGAAGGAGTATAAAGGTTTTGCTAGTCTGTTGGATAACATCGATCGCCTACCCGATGTTGGCTGGCTGTTCGTTGATTCTACGATGGATAGAGCGTCAAAGGACTCTGTAAAGTCTGCTGTATTTTATACTGCGGAAGATGATGCGGAAGAGGTTTTTTTTGAAAATTCTAAGCGCGTATTTGTTGAATGTCCAACGATGCTGGATATAAAAAGAGTTGTAGATAAGCGAGCAAGTACGGCCGACTTAGAAACATATTTGGAAGCGGTTTTGTATTATCTTATTAATGATGATTTCAAAGAGTTCAATACTTAGCCGCCGGGTAGAGATCAGCGATTGAGTCGCCTATTTTCGGCCTGTTTTGGGGAGGGCAAATTCCGCAATGGTTGGTTTACCAATCGACAACCGCTCTTATAAAATTTTCAAAAAATATTAAGCGGCTGGCAACATTGTCTCGTTCTATTTTGCAACGGAAAAAAAGGATTGTCTTTTACTAATCTGCGTGATGTTCTAATGGGGTCAGAATGTGTTGGTGAGGATTTTTATGAGCTTGGATCAAAAATTTGTGACCGCCATTTTTAATGAGTTGTTTGGCAAGAATCTTGAGCAGTATGTGGAGTCGTTGAGTAAGCCGCTCAATACTGATAGTGACCCTTATGCAAAAGCCAGGAATGCTTTGGCTACGTTGAACCATGATTCCAAGGCGGATCTGTTCGCTTTTTTTAAAGTTGTTATCGCGGACAGTGCTTCTGTGATATTAGGCACACTGGATGGAGTGCATTTTCCTGATGATATAGACGGGAATTTTATCGTCGCTTATGACGAGGAAGAAATTCAAGGTGACCTTATGGATATTTTTATTGAAAAGGCTCAAGAGAAAAATGTTTACGGGTAGCTATTAAATGTAGGTGATTAGGTTTTTATTAAATTGTTTTGGCTTCTTGTGTAGGTCAAGCTTCGCGTTAGTTTTCTTTATCGACGTCCTCCGCTCTTTTATAACTCCTCGAAAAATAACGTGACTGCCGGAATTTTCTAAGCCCATCATCTGATCGCCGTCACCGATGCCCTAAACCAAACCACCACCCTGGAGGCATATGGTACCGATGATACTGTAGGCGTATCTCAATCTAAGGGATGGCTCAACGGGCGCGCACCTAGGACTGCTTCATCGACTTGTTAAATAGGAATTAAAAATGACTTTAATTAAACTGTATAAATCCGAGCCGACTGTTTGTATGTCTGATTTGAAGTTGTTGGAAAATGACATTGGACACCCATTACCAGAATTTTTTAAAGATTTTTATGTGGAGCAAAATGGCGGAGCATCCGATAAAGATTGGTGGGACAGCGGTGACGAATACGAACCTGTAAGAGTAAAAAAATTCAAATCAGTTGCAGTGTCGGGTACGGACGACGCTGCAGACACACGATTTTTAGGCGGGTGCTATGTTGCCATGACTTCTAAAGATATTATCCCGCAGACCTTGTTGCCCTTCGCCATCGACGATGGAGGTAACTTTTTTTGCTTGGATTTGACTGATGGTAACGTATGTTTTTATACGACTGATTCATTTGATCCGGAAAGTAGTTTTGCCGCCAATCATGCTAAGGCGTATCGATGGCTTGCAAATTCGTTTGATGTTTTCTTAAAAGGGTTAAAAGATGAGTCGGATATCGATATTTAAAATTTTATATGTTTAAGGCTTTGAAAATTACTGTTTTTACTCCTGTCGCTATCGGAGATAGCCAGCACGTTCGGATCGTGATTTACTAGGATTCATGATTCGATAAAAAGGAGGCGTGCCATTCAGTAAATGTTTTTCAGTACTCCTTAAAAATTGGTAGTGAGCTAAACAAAGCCTATGAAATCCCCTAGATAAGAGGCGCTGAGAATATTTAGTAGGGCGAAGTGCTTGCCTTGCTAAGGATGTCACAGTAGGTGAGACGCTGAATAAGTTTATCGGTAAAGATCTCCAATCTAAAGGCTGAGGTAGGTTATGGATGAAAAGTTTAGAAAAATTGAAGTATTTGAGCCTGGGATTGTTATTTTTGATCCGGTCGCATTAAATGATTTTGTTGAAAGTAATGGTGTAGAGTCTAGTGATTTGTTCGATTATTATTCTTAATAACGAAGAGGTTGGGCTAAGCGCAGTAGAAAATGGGGTGATTTTTCCTCTCTATCAAATCCCTGAAATGGAATACAGCATTTTTCTAAAAGGGGAAGGCCTGAGGTCGAGTTTTAATGGTGCAAAGAACGCATTTTGTTATTCGGGTATCCCTTTAACAGTAGTGTCTGGTCTGGTTGTTGCTGATTTAAATGCCTTGATGGATTGGAATAGTGCTTTTTTATAGACTGTAGAAATACGTATGCTGAAAGTCTTGGAAATAATGATTATTTAGATATACTAAGCGACTCATATGCGTTGAGTATCAGCGGATTTAAGAGGCTGAGTGGACCATTTGTTTCGCTAGGTTACGAGTTCGAGTTTAAACCTGTTGAAAGTCTTCCAATGCTTTCAAGTGATGCTACAACAGATGACTGGGACTTTTGTATTGATTGAACGCTTTCAAAGCTGAGGACGCCGAGGATGGCGCTGAAGCCACATGCTGAGGTAGGTCATGCCAATAGTATATAAGCCAGGTCTGAAATCAACGGAAGTCGATTATATTGAGATCGAACTTAATAGGGTTTTCTCTGTTGAATATAGGAAGTTCTTGTCTGGAATGAACGGCTTTTACTTAACAGTTCCTGACTACGTTCAGATACCATTAAGCTCTGTTGATCAAGGTGCTATAAGTTTCGATCGTTTTTTTTGGGCTCCTGCCTGAAGAAGAGTGCAATGATGTGGTTTTTTTTAATAATGAATTTATTGATGAACTCGATTTCCTCAAGGAGGCTGTAGCTATTGGGGAGGATGGAGGAGGAAATCCCTACGTGATGATTGGCAAGCGGGGGGAGCAAGGGGTTTATTATTGGGATAGAGCTCATCTTCACCAGTCTGACTCGAAAAATAACTTTGACATTCCAGAGCAAAATGATTGTGGGGATTTGTTCTTTGTTTCTGGAAGTTTCGATGAGTTTTACGATTTAGTTGTTGGGTGTGTAAGTGGTGTTCCGAGTTTTATTGAGGAAACTTAAAAGGGTGTCGCTGAGCAACGGGGTAAACCAGGTTTGTTGGTAGGGATTTCTGTGATGTTACGATTAGGCTCTTTAACATTTAGTTTTTGGAGTGGATGGAGTACCGCCTCAGCCACTCAACTCTGCGTTTATTGCCGCTAATGGATGCACACTATAGAATGCGCGCTTAGGCCACTAAGACGAACCCACGAAACGCTGGGACTTCCTCTGGACTATCTTCCGCTGGATAGTTTTGAGGCGGAGAGTGGTTTTTTTATAATAAAAAAACTGAAGAGGTAATCGAAATACTCTCGGTGATTTATTATTGAGTTTCAACAGGGGCGGTTGCTGGAGGTTGAGTTACAGGAGAAATTTTATGGCCTTTTTGCCCTAGAAGGAGTCGATATGATTACTATGGATGATGTTGTTGTTTTAGCTAGAGCGCATTTCGTTGGTCGGGATGTGTATTTCACACCAAGCGAGTTGCCAGCAAATATAGTTATACCTGTGGAGTGGATGGAGTTTGGTATTGGCACTCTGGAATACCCAAAATTTCCGCTGGTATGGTATTCCTTTAAAGAAAAACTGCCTTGGGTTTTGTCGTTGTTAGAAACCTGTTTGATCGGAACAGTCGTCTTGGGTGGGGCCAATGTTGAGTTAGCGTATATCTTTCATGATGCAAATGGGCTCTATTATTATATCGGTGGGATGCCTCTAAATAGCTGCCCGTTGAAAGAAGATAAAGTTAGCTCTGTTAAGGGGGAGCTTTCACGGTTTTATTCCCATGTGCACAATGGATTTACCTTTTTTCCTGCACAATCTATGGGGCCTCAAAAAATAGAGGATATTTCATGTGTCGCTGATTTAATTGATGAAGAAGAAACGAGCTTTGCCGAAAATTGGGTGACGGTTTTCTCTAATGGGGGCGGGGATTATTTAGCCATAGATCTAAATAATCAGGCTCAGGATAAAGGCGTTATCTGGTGGCATGAGCAGCCGATGGACCCGACGATGGATGTAGACGTATTTGAAATAATGGATACATGGATTTCTATTTTTCTCGAAGACACTCAATCATGCAATGATGTGCTAATTCAAAAGTCGGATTTCAAAGCTTAAGTGATTACGCATGCAATGTGTTTATCCGTGAGATCTGAACAATCAAGGTAAACTCATTGGCTTCTGATACAAGCATCCGGGGCGGTGCAATTGCAGAGGGTTCGACCAGCGTTTACATCAATGGCACGGTGGCTCGCAGGGGAACAAGATCACCTGCTTTGCCTCATCGCCGAAGTCGACGCGTTGGGCAACAAAACCGAATACCTCAACAGCGATGACGGCCTGCCGCACGCCCTCATCGACGCAACGCACAAGTAAAAATACCTGTGGTGGAACACCCTGGCCCAGGTCGAACGTCTCCAGGATTGCTCGGGTAAAAACACCCACTACCGTTTCGACGAACGCCATCACCTGATCGCCGTCACCGACGCGCTGAACCAGACCACCATCCTGGAACGCAAACCCGACGGCGAAGTGCTGCGCATCCAGCACCCGGACGGCAGCGCCGAGTCGTTTACCTACAACGCCCTCGGCCAGGTGCTGACGCACACCGACGGCAAAGGCCAGACCACGCGCCTGCTGCGCACCGCCCGCGGCCTGCCGAGCAGCCGTCAGGACGCCAAGGGCCAACGCATCCGCTATGAATATGACCGGGCCATTCGCCTGACCGCGCTGGTCAACGAGAACAACGCGGCTTACCAGTTTGCCTATGACGCGTCCGACCGGTTGGTTGAAGAAAAACGCATCGACAACTTGACCCGCCGGTTCAGCTACAACCTGGGCGGGCACCTGACACGGGTCAACGAAATCGGCTACGGCGAGCGCGCTGAACGCCCGCAGCGCCATACCGAATTCGAACGCGATTCCATCGGCCGCCTACTGGCCAAACTCAATGCCGATGCCCGCCAGGACTACACCTACGACGACGCAGACCGCTTGCTCACCATCGAGCGCCTGCCCACCGCCCACGGCAAAAAACTCGGCGTCAGTGAAGAAACACTCGATTTCTCCTACGACCTGCTGGGCCGCCTGATCAAGGAAACCACGCCGCAAGGCGCCTTGTCCTACGACTACGATCCGCTGAGCAACCTGACCACGCTGACCCTGCCGACTGGTCAGCATTTGAATCACCTGTATTACGGCAACGGCCACCTGCACCAACTCAACCTCGACGGCCAACTGATCAGCGACATGGAACGCGACGACCTGCACCGCGAAGTCCTGCGCACCCAGGGCCAGCTCACCAGTTGCTTCGGCTACGACGCCATGGGCCGCAAGGCCTGGCAGTTCGCCTCGCGCCTGCCGGCGGAAAAACTCTCGCAACTGCACAACCCCGGCATCCAGCCCGACCTGCTGGTGGAGCACGCCTACAACCCGATCCACCGCCGTCATCAATACGACCCCGCCGGCGAACTCACCCGCACCCTCGACAAATTGCGCGGCGAGATCAAGTACGACTACGAAGCCAACGGCCAATTGCACAGCCGTGATACCGGCAAGTTGGTGGACAGTGAAGAGTTCCGCTACGACGCGGCGGCGAACCGGCTGAACTTCAACACCAGCCAGTTCGATCACGTGAAGGACAACCGGATCAAGCAGTGGCGGGATCAGGAATATACCTACGATGCGTGGGGCAACCTGATTGAAAAGCGCAGTGGGATGGCCAAGGTGTCGCAGATTAACGGGATAACCCAACAAAAGCATTTTCTGTGGCAGGGCTTGCGCATGTTGCGTGAGGAAACGCCGGGGCAGAGTAGCCTGTACATTTACGAGCCGGGGAGCTATGCACCTTTAGCCAGAGTCGATCAGAGCGAAGGAGAAGAACAGAAGCTTTACTACTTTCATACCGACCAGATTGGTACGCCGCTGGAGATGACTGACCGGGAAGGGCAGATCGTCTGGCAGGCGACGTACAAGGTGTGGGGCTCGCTGGAGCGGTTGGACGTCAACAAAGTCGAACAGAATCTGAGGTTTCAGGGGCAGTATTTCGACGACGAGACGGGACTGCACTACAACACGTTTCGGTATTACGATCCGGAGGTGGGGCGGTTTGTTACGCAGGATCCGATTGGGTTGATGGGAGGGGACAATCTTTACCAGTACGCCCCTAGTCCAATTGGCTGGCTCGATTCTTTGGGGTTGAGTTGTGAGCCAACTAAGAAATATGAAGTTGGAAAATTCGACACCTTACAAAAAAATTCTAAGGTAGGTGATGGTCTGGATATTCATCATGCCGCACAAAAACACCCAGCAGGTCAGATAATTATGGGCTACGATCCAAAAACAGCTCCATCAATTGCCCTCCCTAGGGCAGAGCACAAATTGATTCCGACAGTGAAAGGGCCATTTACTGGAACCCCAAGAGACCTTTTGGCAAAAGATGCAAAAGATCTCAGGATTACACCAATGCACCTCCTTCAGCTATTAAGCAAATGATAGACTTAAATAAAGAGATGTTTCCGGGCGCCTTTATAAAATAGGAGTTGTAAATGAATTCTCAAGAGTTTGTAGAACTGATAAAACTCGTTGTTAGCGATTCTGCTATCACAGATACAGTTTCGGTTTTAACTTCACCTCCCGGTAGAAAACCCAGCAAGTTTCTTCTTGAAATGTCTGAATTTTACAATAAGCAAAGTTTTGGCGATAAAGCATGTGTTGATATGATAATAAAAAAATCAGTTGAAGAGGCAGTGTTTGGTTTTTTTTGTGTTTTAGATGGTGTGCGTGCGATCGAAGATTTCGATGATAGAGGTGTGCTGTCTCTTTATTATGAGGGTGGAACAACTGTCAAGTTGAATTCTAATGGTGATTTGCATGATATTTACAATTCTAAGTAGCGCTTTTGTAGTCTGTTGGTGTTGAGGTGTCTGGAGGTTAATAAGTAATCCATAGGGTTAGTAGTTGAGTTTTTTTGGCTCGCATCGGCTGTTGTAGGTCAAGGTTAGTCATGTTGTTGCTCTTTAAAAAATCGGAGTTGCGTTAGTGGCTACTAGGAGTTGATCACCTCTTTTATTCGAGACTAACATAGTATCTACTCGCTTTGAGCGGATGTTCGGGTAAGCGCCCGATTTGAGTAAGCTCAACGCGGACCACTTCGTAGACTTAATAGTCGGCGGATCGGCAACATAGAGATTACAAAGTCAAACTCGACGATAAACAAATTTTTGGTGGGATAGACGATTTACAAGACGTGGGGTGCGATAGAAAAGCTTGAAGTGAAAGGTCGAACAAAACCTGCGATTTCAGGGGCAGTATTTCGACGACGAGACGGGGCTGCACTACAACACGTTTCGGTATTACGATCCGGAGGTGGGGCGGTTTGTTAAGCAGGATCCGATTGGGTTGAATGGAGGGGATAACCTCTATCAATATGGTAGTAATCCGTTAGGTTGGATAGATCCATTAGGATTAGATGTACATCACTCCATTAACGGGTAGTTCATGATGCAAACAAGATTGCCTATACGGGAGTGGAAATAACGGCCAAACAGGCGCAGATACTGAAAGGTAATCTACCTGTCGTTCAACGACGCACTGTATTTCAGAACCAGATGGCGAGAAAAGAATTTGTAGGGAGTCAGAATTATTTGATGAAGTAATGGGAGGCAAGTACCGGTAGAGTTTGGCCATCGGGTACAACTCCTCACCACATCATTTCTTTAGAAAGTGGTGGAGCGAACAAGTGGTGGAACCTGATGCCGACACACGGTGCGCTACCTAATTATTCTTTGCCAGGAATCCCAGGTCCACACGCGGCCGGCGGCGTTCTTCGGAGTACGATTCAACAAGGAAGAAAGGCTCTGCCACCTGGAACAATAACTGATATGAGATTTTAGTATGATTGATATTGATGAAGAGCTCATAAAAATCGAAAGAGGTGATTTTTTCTCAAATATGGGAACTGCCGGCTTAACGGATAGTGCGTTAATATATATAGGAGACGTCCGAAAGGTTTTCGTGGAACCGTCGATGTCTGAGTTCGAGGGGTACTATGATGATGTCGAATGGCTGCCTACCTCTCCAACCCAGCCAGATCCTTTTTATAATTTGCCAAAGCCGCCTTCCGATCTTGTCGCTATGCGAATGAAGGTAAATAAGGCGGTAATGGCTGCTACTAAAAATCTTGATAAAAATAAATTTACATGTGTTCCGCATGATTTTAGCCTTGCGGCAAGAAATGGTGTGTGTTTCGTCTTTAGGCAATATGTGTCTGAAGAGTATTATGGTTTAGGCGATAAGTGGGTAAAGATAGTGGAGGTGTATTATAAAGGCCATTGGCCCGTTGGCTTTTGCAAGAATAAGTTGGTCGTTATTTGAGTCTGGAAAGTCTAGGGTGTTCTGATCTTTGCCAGCAATGAATTTTTTTTGATTTTATAGTGGTGTCTGATGTGCTCTTTAATAATGTGAACAATTAAATAATACCTGTGGTGGAATACCCTGGCCCAAGTCGAACGTTTCCAGGATTGCTCAGGCAAAAACAGCCATTACCGCTTCGACGAACGCCGTCACCGACGCCCTGAACCAGACCACCCCCCTTGAACGCAAACCCGACGGCGAAGTGCTGCGCATCCAGCACCCGGACGGCAGCGCCGAGTCGTTTACCTACAACCCCCTCGGCCAGGTGCTGAAGCACACCGACGCTAAGGGCCAGCGCATCTGTTATGAATATGACCAGGCCATTCGCCTGACCGCGCCGAACGGCCACAGCGCCACACTGAATTCGAGCGCGACCCCATCGGTCGACTGCTGGCCAAGCTCAACGCCGATGCGCGTTAGGATTACACCTACGACGACGGCGATCGCTTGCTGTCCATTGAACGCCTACCCACTATTTTTCCGTCGCATCTTCGATGATGAATGGGTGCCAGGTTCCGGCTGCAAAATCAGCTAAATAGGCCGCAATGTAGTCGGTGACGCCCTGCACCAAGTAAAAAGCAGAACCGCGTGCGTCAATGTGGCGCTCGAACCATTCACGATTGTCCAGTTCGAATGTCAGCAACGCCTCAGCATAGTACTTTGTAGGGTACGAATTCTGACGGTTTCATAAGGTAGCTCTCCTTGCGGGTAGAACCACTTGCATAATTGTGCAGTGGAACAACTGTCCGCTCAGGGCCGATTGCTACCTGTCACGAGCCTGACCCCCCCCCAACTAACTCCGCATCGCTAAACCACCGTCGGCGCGCGCAACTCCGGCGGGGGGCTGACGCTGGTTTGTGCCTTGTCCACCAACCGTTGCACCCACCCGGCATCCTGCTCATTAACCACGGCATAGCGATCCGGCGGAAAAAACGTCCAGTGATGAGCCACCTCGACAAGGCGTTTGAGCTCATCGGCAGACACCCAATACGACGTGTCGATCAAGGGCATCGGCGCGCCGCCAAAACGTCGGCCGAGGGGGAGGTTGGTGCCGGGGGCGAAGGCGATCGCCAGTTCCTGGCCGGGTTGCATGTGCTTGTCCGGCGGGGGCATTTTTCCGACCCGGGCGTAGCTGAAGTCGCCCGGATATTGTTCCTTGAGCACCAGCCAGTGACCCGTAGCGGTCTTGGCCAGGAGCCATTGCGCCACGCCGCTGTCTTGCACGCTTTCAAGCTTGCCGTTGCTCCATTGCATGATGGCGTTGCAGTCCGGATCATAATCGTTCGACCAGAGGCTGAAACCGGATATCAGGGTATGACGCTCAAGTTCGACCAGCCCTTGATCCGGCATGGATTGCCAGTAGCGTTTGGTTGGGTCGTGGGTGTCGCGCAAGAAGTTGCGCAATCCCCAGGCAGTCATGAAGAGCAGCGTCGCGAGCGCGAGCCAGCCAAAGGAAGCACCGACGATCCGGTCGATATCCAGGTCGGGGGCGAATATTGTTCGATAGAGCAACAGGCCCAGTACAAACGCGATGCCCGGCAGAATAGGGCCAAAGCACAGCGGCGGCACTAACACGGTGATCCAGCTGAAGCGGTGCATGGATGCGTGCTGCTGCGCCCAGGCTTGCTCCTGAGCGAGCATCGGCGCCTGTTCGCGTGGGGCAATCGCGGCGTCAGGTGTCTGAAAGCGCATGTACTGGGTGTAGAAGTCATCTTTCATGGATCAAATCATGCTCTTGAAGTAATCGCTTATCCCAACGAATCAAGCAGAGCCCTTGAGGATTTCAGTCTATGAATCTCATGATTTCTTTCCAGACATAACCGTAGCTATAGCGCAGCCAAGTGATTTTCAGTTTGGCCAATGCGCGGCGCGTACCACTGCGTGCCCGTGCTTGCAGTGTCGTTTCAATTTCACCTAATAGCCATTCATCCTTGAAGCCTGTCCAGACCGGGGGGACAGGCGTTTCAAGGTTGCTGAAACATACCGGAGCGACTTCCGAGTAGAGGATGTCTTCCACGACGTTCAGGTCATAGCCGCGGATTCGCTCAGCGATAGACGCGTAATCGACAGCGCTGTCCACAAACGCTTCAGCCAGCGCGATCTGAATACTCGCTCTTTCAGCCGCAGTGAGAAGCTGTCCCAATGGGCCCGCGCCTCCAGCTCTACGTCGATCCAGACCAACCAGAAACTCAGAAATCTGTGCCGCACTGCGAAGGTGAACAACCGGAATCAGCGGCCCGATGGCCAGGCGTAAAGCCTCGGTGCGGGGGCGTCTCGTGCGGTCAAAATCCCAGACATACTTCAGAAAACCGAAAAATGCCTTGTCCAGTCTCTCGGTGCAGCCTGCCGGAAGATCGGCGCGTGGCCGGTTCAGCACGCTGCGCAGTATGACTCGCCGTAAGCAGGTGGTGCGCGGTGTATCGAGCCAGATGATGAGCTCCGCCCGAGGCAGCCTTAGCGCGAAGGTCTTCGTGGAATAATTGCCCTCACAAATCCAGGCGTCCCCGGCGACAGCTTGCCGAACCCGTGCGCGGAAAATGTCGGTATCCGCTTCGACCCAATCGGGTTCCCAAAACAGCGTATCGAGGTGGACCACCGGCACATCAAGACGCTTGCCTATTTCACGCGCCAAGGTGGATTTGCCACTCCCCGAGTTACCCAGTATCACGATGCGCTGCATCAGCATTTCCCTTTGCTGCAAACGGGCAATGCTACCGCATCCGCCGGGTTAGAGAGCAATAGATAACCTCTGATGACGCTCATACGGGGGGGCTGCACCCGGTGTCTATTTAGAAAATTTCCTCGCCCCAGCCACACAAAGAATCACCGCCACCGTCACCCCGAGCATGCCCAGGCTGACCTGCTCATGCAGCAGCGTAGCCGCCAGCGCCAAGCCAAAAAACGGTTGCAGCAACTGAAGCTGGCCGACTGCGGCAATCCCGCCTTGAGCCAGCCCGCGATACCAGAATACAAAACCGATCAGCATGCTGAAGACCGATACATAAGCCAGGCTCAGCCACGCCGGTGTCGAAATGGTGGCGAACGAAGGCGGGGCCATGAGCACGGTCAGCAACGCCATGACCGGCAGCGACAGCACCAGCGCCCAACTGATCACCTGCCAGCCGCCCAGTGTTTTTGAAAGCTTCGCGCCTTCCGCATAGCCGAGGCCGCAGACGATGATCGCCAGCAGCATGAGCAGGTCGCCGGCCGGGGAAGCCGTCAGCCCCTGGGACACCGCGAAACCCACCACCAACAGGCTTCCCAATACAGAGAAAAACCAGAACACCGGCCGCGGCCGCTCACCGCCGCGCAACACGCCAAACACCGCGGTGGCGAGCGGCAACAGGCCGACGAAAACGATGGAATGCGCCGAGGTCACGTATTGCAACGCCAGCGCGGTCAGCAGCGGAAACCCCACCACGACGCCGATGGCGACGATGGCCAAGGGCAGCAGTTGATGTCTGGCGGGGCGCTTTTCCTTGAACAGCACCAACAGACAAAGCGCCAGCAGCCCGGCAATGGTCGCCCGGGCAACGGTCAGGAACACCGGATCGAATTCCAGCACGGCCAGGCGTGTCGCGGGCAGCGAGGCGCTGAAAATGATCACGCCGATCAGCCCATTGAGCCATCCGCTCGCGGTCCTTTCGGTGAACGGGGTTTGCAGCTTCGATGTCTGTTCCATGGCGAGGTCCGGCTCAATTTGCGGATATTCATCGTATGATCGAATATCACGACAATCAAAAAATCGTCATGGATACATTTCCGCATGCCTCGCTCACGGTACAAGACATTAGTGGATGCTTTTGCGGCTGATATCAGGTCGGGAAAACTGTTGCCGGGTACGCGATTGCCGACGCACCGCCAATTGGCGACGACGGAAGGGCTCGCGCTGGTGACCGCGTCTCGGGTTTACGCAGAGCTCGAAGCGATGGGCCTGGTCAGTGGGGAAACCGGGCGCGGCACATTCGTGCGGGAAACCTCATTGCCGCCGGGCTTGGGCATGGACCAGAAAGTCGTTGCCGTGGGCATGACCGATCTCAACTTCAACTACCCCTCGCTTCCCGGCCAGGCCGACCTGCTGCGCGGTGCGCTGCGTCAGCTCGCGTCGTCCGGTGATCTTGAGTCGTTGCTGCGCTACCAACCCCACGCGGGGCGTCTGCATGAACGCGCTTCGGTCGCCCGGCATCTGCGCACGCGAGGGCTGACGGTGGAGGCCGAGCAAGTGCTGGTGGTCAGCGGTGCCCAGCATGGGTTGGCGGTGACGATGATGGCGCTGCTGCAACCCGGTGACGTGATTGCCGCCGATGCGCTGACCTATTCGGGGTTCAAGGTATTGGCCGAGTCGCTGCATCTGGAAGTGCTGCCGATTCCGGTGCTCGACCACGGACCTGATCTGCAAGCCCTGGAGCGTCTGTGCCGCCAAAGACGGGTGCGCGCCGTTTACACGATGCCGACGATTCACAACCCGCTGGGATGGGTGATGGACGCTACTCAGCGTGAAGGCCTGGTGACGATTGCGCGCCAGCATGACCTGCTGATTATTGAAGATGCGGCGTACGCTTTTCTCGCCGAAAACCCGCCGGCACCGTTGGCGCACCTGGCTCCCGAGCGGACGGTTTACGTGTCCGGGCTGTCGAAAAGTGTCGCCACCGGGCTGCGCGTCGGCTTCATTGCCGCGCCCGTTGAAAAGGTGCCCGCACTGGAACGAGCGATCCGGGCGACCACCTGGAACACCCCCGGCGTATTGACGGCCATCGCGAGCACATGGCTCGACGACGGCACCGTCACACAGCTGGAAGCGGAAAAGCGTCTGGACGCGCAAGCCAGGCAATCGATGGCCCGGGAGGTGCTGGCGGGGCTGCCGTGGGTGGGTCATCCATCATCCTATTTTCTTTGGTTGCCGCTGCCCGAGGATGCGCGGGCAGAGCAGATTGTCGTGGAGTTGATGCATGAACAGGTGTCAGTGTCGACCGCCGAGCCGTTTGCGATTTCCGCTCATGTGCCCCATGCCATCCGCCTGGCGCTGGGCTCGGCAGAAATGGGCGCACTGCGTCTGGCCCTGGAAAAAGTGAAGTGGGTGGTCGGGGCTTACGCTTAGTCAGGCGCCAGCAAGCGCTCGATCTGCGCCAATTCCCAGGTGCTGAGCAAGCTGACCGGGTCGGTGCCGTAACGTTGCCAGGTGTCGAAAGCACCTTCACGGCCGTCCGGGGCCCGACAGCTTTGGCAGTGGCGCAGATGATTGCCGTCGAAGTCGAGGGTCAGGCGCCAACCCTCGATATCAACCGTTACGTGGCCGGAGGCGCAGGGTTGATCGAGGCACTGCAAAGCGCGAATGCCCAGCGCGGCATCGCGCAATAACTGGCACACCTCGCGGGCGGTCAGGGCAGGGCGGTGAGCGGTCACTCGTCTTTCGTCGACTTGATGACGTTACTGCGCAGCCGCACGATCGCTTTCTGCAGTTGGGTAAATTCGTCTTGGGTCAGCCCCGTGGTGTCCGGGCTCAATTGCGGCTGGTCTTCACGCAAATCGCGACCGGCCTGCGTCAGGTTGATCCGCACTTGGCGCTCGTCCTCGGGGTCGCGTTGGCGCTGTAAATAACCCATCGCTTCGAGCTTTTTCAGGATCGGCGTGAGCGTGTTCGATTCCAGGAACAACTTTTCGCCGAGGCTGCCGACGGTCTGATTATCTTCCTCCCACAACGCCACAATGGTGATGTATTGCGTGTAGGTCAGCCCGACCCGCTCGAGGACTGGCTTATAGGCTTTGCCGAACGCCAGATTGGTGGAATAGACCGCGAAACACAGGAAGTCGGAGAGCTTCAGGTCAGCGGCCAGCGTGGTGTCTTTGGATTTCATGGGCATCCTCTTTGGCCGTCGGTTGATGGCTCGAATGCGTGGAATATACATCGGGTGCGATTGTGTCGGAAGTGCTCAAGTTCGTGGCGGCAAGCCGGTTTGACGAGCAGAGTCTCGCCAAACCGGCCCGGAGTATTACGCCGTCAGAACGTTCAGGGCCACGTCGATGTTGCCTCGTGTCGCTTTCGAGTACGGGCAGATCTGGTCGGCGGTGTGCGCCAGCGTCGTCGCCACATCGTGCGCCAGGCCCGGCACACGCAGGGTCAAGCGCGCCTGGAGGAAGTAGGCGTCGCCGGTCTGGCCGAGATCGACTTCAATGTCGACCGAAAAATCGGACGGCAGCACCACGTTCATCTCACCGGCCACCAGCCCGACAGCGGCGGTGTAGCAGGCCGACCAGGCGCCAGCGAACAGTTGCTCGGCATGCGGGTGCGGCTGGACGGCCGAGAACACGTGGGCCGGTTTCGCGTTGCCGGGCGAGGACAACTGAATGTCGAGGCTGCCGTTATGACCGCGCGAAGTCGTGCCGGCGCTGCTGGCGGTAGTGTGGGTTTTGCCGCTGGCCAGTACTTTTTCAATCTTGCTCATGATGATTCCTGAAAGGTTCGATTTGTTTTCGTATGCGCTTATATCGCATGCGATATATATGGTGCTTTTAAGAGGTCGGTTGTTCTCAAGCCCACACAGGGCCTCAAGCCGTGAGCACGTTCAGGGCCACGTCGATGTTGCCTTTGATCGCTTTCGAGTACGGGCAGATGCTGTCGGCGGCATGCACCAGTGCGCTCGCGTCATCGTGCGACAGGCCCGGTACGCGCAGGGTCAAGCGAGCCTGGAGGAAGTAGGCCTGGCCGGTCTGGCCCAGATCGACTTCGATGTCGACGGCATGATCGGCCGGCAACTCGATATTCAATTGCTTGGACGCGAGGCCGACGGCGGCGATGAAACAGGCGGACCAGGCGCCGGCGAACAATTGCTCGGCAGTCGGGTGCGGCTGGATGGCCTTGAACTCGTGCACCAGTTTGGCGCTGCCCGGCGAGGAGAGCTGAATGTCGACGCTGCCGTTATGACCGCGCGAAGTGGTGCCAGCGCTGCTCAGGGTGGTGTGGGTTTTGCCGCTGGCCAGGACTTTTTCGATCTTGCTCATGGGATGAATCCTCAAAATTGCATTAGGTGTGATTTTGTTATCGTATACGTTTATATCGCATCCGATGGAAATAATAGTCGCGCAGACGCAAAGGGGTGTCAATAGGGGCGTTGGGTGCTGGCCGACGAGTGGTCGGGACTGCGCTTTTTGCGCCAATCAGCGAACAAGCCGTCGATGAGCTGTAAACTGGCGGCCCTTTATCACTTCGAACAAGAGATCCCCATGGCCAACCAAGACATCGCTTTCACCCCCGATCCAGACGCCGAATCCATCTCCTCCGACGTCGCCGGTTTTGGCGGCCTGCTGGTTTCCACGCAGATTCCGACCCACGCGGATGGCAGCCTGGAGCTGGGCGGTATCGTTGAGCAGAGTGAATGCACCTTGCAGGCGCTGAAGGTGGCGCTGGAAGGCGCGGGCAGTTCGATGGATCGGGTGTTGCACCTGACCATCTACCTCACCGACATGGCCGACCGCGCCGCCTTCAATGAGGTTTACAAGCGCTTCTTCGCCAAGCCGTGGCCGGTCCGCGCCGCAGTGGGCGTCGCTGCGTTGGCGGTCGAAGGCATGCGGGTGGAAGTGACCGCGATGGCGGCCAAGGCCTGAGTCAGCGGGTTATCCGGAGGCGCCGTTCAATGAGCGGTCGCTGCCGGATCGAGCGCTGTTATTTTTTGCACTCCGCCAACACCACCTGGCAAGTACTCGGCGTGCCACCGGATCGGCCGGCATAACGCATGCAATTATTCAGCGACTTTTTGCGCGCCATGCTCAGGGTGTCGCCCCAGGCCAGGCCGCCTTCGCCGGAAGTCGGTAGCGCTTTTGCATAGCAGCTTGAGCCGAGGCTGGCGGCCGAATGGCGATGGCCGCTACATCCTGCTATCAGTGCAAGGGTGATGGCGAGCAGGAAGGGAAGGCCCCATGACAAGCCGTGGCGCGCTGTTTTTCCGGTCATGCCATGTCCCCCTGGATCAACAGGCTGGCGGCGAGTTGGTGGGCGTGTCTATTTAGATTAGCCGGTATTGCGCCTGTCCAGGCAGCGTTCGATAACGCGGACACGGCCCTGAAAATTTCACGTTCTTTATGCGGACGCGATTTCACTCGACAGCGTCGTTGGCTGGAACAATTGCGTCTTGGCCGGGCTCGGCAGCCAGTTTCAACCGGTCGGCTTTGCTGATGTATTTGGACTTGTTTGCCGGTGCCAATTTGGCACTGGCCTTTTTGGCGTGCGCCTTTAATAACTGGGTTATTTTTTTACGACGATTCATGTTGTTACTCGGCCTGTCAGGTCTTGAAGGGTGTCAGTTTAAAATATTGAACCCAATCCCTGTGGCGTTCTTTTTAATGCATGACGTTGAGCGTGAGCGGCGCTGCCTGGCGTCCGCTGGATTGACGGGTTGCCCAAGCCGAAGCGTAAAACCAAAGAGGCGGCTCATTTGAGCCGCCTCTGTTCAGTGATTACCCGCGCGTGGGCAGTTTCCAGCCTGGGCGGATGAAGTGGCAGGTGTAACCGTTGGGTAAGCGTTCGAGGTAGTCCTGGTGTTCCGGTTCGGCTTCCCAGAACGGCCCGGCCGGGGTGATTTCAGTGACCACCTTGCCGGGCCAGAGGCCGGAGGCTTCGACGTCGGCTACGGTGTCCTCGGCCACCCGTTTCTGCTCATCGTTGAGGTAGAAGAGGGCGGAGCGATAGCTGGCGCCGATATCGTTGCCCTGGCGATTCTGGGTCGTCGGGTCATGGATCTGGAAGAAAAACTCGAGGATCTGGCGGTAGCTGATCTGCTGCGGGTCGAACACGATCTCGATCGCTTCCGCGTGGTTACCGTGGTTGCGATAGGTCGCGTTCGGCACATCGCCACCGGAATAACCCACCCGCGTGGACAACACGCCGGGGTAGCGTCGCAGCAGATCCTGCATGCCCCAGAAGCAGCCACCGGCCAGGATGGCGGTTTCGGTTTGCGTCGTCATAAGCGGTCATTTCCCTCAGTGAAAGAGTCCGTTACTGGTTGATCGGAGCGTTGAACTGGTCGGAGTAACTACCGTCCATCAGCGAGGATGCCACTCGATCCGAACCGATGCCACTGCGGGAATAGGCGAGGCGAGCGGCGTTGACGTGATCTGCGCCATCTGCGGCGAGCGCGCCGGCACCGACATGATCCGAACCATCCGCCGCCACTGCACCAGCGCCAACGTGATCTGAGCCGTCGGCGGCAACCGCCCCGGCACCCACACGATCCGAACCATCAGCCGCAACCGCCCCGACACCGACATGATCCGAACCATCAGCGGCCACTGCCCCGGCACCAACGCGATCCGCGCCATCAGCGGCAACCGCGCCAGCGCCAACACGATCCGAGCCATCGGCGGCAACCGCACCAGCGCCAACATGATCCGAGCCATCAGCGGCAACCGCCCCGGCTCCCACACGATCCGCGCCATCAGCGGCAACTGCACCAGCACCCACACGATCCGCGCCATCGGCGGCTACCCCTCCGGCGCCGACACGATCTGAACCATCAGCGGCCACCGCTCCGGCGCCGACACGATCTGAACCATCAGCGGCCACCGCTCCGGCGCCGACACGATCTGAACCATCAGCGGCTACCGCTCCGGCGCCAACGCGATCTGAGCCATCCGCAGCAACAGCGCCAGCACCGACTCGATCAGCGCCGTCAGCGGCAACTGCACCAGCACCGACTCGATCCGAACCGTCTGCTGCCACTGCACCGGCGCCAACGCGATCCGAGCCATCAGCTGCCACTGCACCGGCGCCAACGCGATCCGAGCCATCAGCGGCAACTGCACCAGCACCGACTCGATCCGAACCGTCTGCTGCCACTGCTCCAGCACCAACTCGATCCGAACCATCAGCAGCCACCGCTCTAGCACCAACACGATCCGACCCATCCGCCGCCAAGGCTTGCGGCTGTGCAGCCCAGGCACCGGGCATTACCACCGTCGCCGCGAGCGCCAATACAACGCCTGAAAAAAACTTATATTTCATGATGTTCTCCATAACCCATCAGCCACAAAGCCATTGAGTACGACCGGTCGTTCGATCCTGGGCGACACGACGCACGGACTCGGGCTGGTTACGTTGGCGATTGGCACGGGTGCGCCCACAGCGCACGGGTGTCGACGTATTGCATGACAAAGCGATAACCAACTGAAGAGTATAGATCGCCCTTGGCGACTGGCCCGGACCGGTGACCATCGGTGCGGAAAATGCGCAGCTAGAATGATCGGGGTCAGTCTCAATGTTGGAGAACCGAAATGGTCAGCAAAAACATCATTTGCCTCTGGTACGACGGCGCCGCGCTGGAGGCCGCGACGTTCTACGCCAAAACCTTCCCGGACAGCACGGTAGACGCGGTGCATCGCGCGCCGGGCGACTATCCGGCGGGCAAGCAGGGCGACGTCCTGACGGTCGAATTCACTGTGATGGGTATCCCGTGCCTCGGGCTCAATGGCGGCTCCGGGGTCAAGCACAACGAGGCGTTTTCGTTCCAGGTGGCGACCGACGACCAGGCTGAAACGGACCGCTTGTGGCACGCGATTGTCGGAAATGGCGGTAAGGAAAACGTCTGCGGCTGGTGCCAGGACAAATGGGGACTGTCGTGGCAGATCACCCCACGCATCCTGACCGCTGCGGTCACCGACCCCGATCAAGCGAAAGCCAAGCGCGCGTTCGACGCCATGATGACGATGGGCAAAATCGACATTGCGGCGATTGAGGCGGCTTTGGGGCGTTAACCTGTGGATGTCAGCGACATGGATGCTGACTGTGCCACCGGCTTCGCGAGCAGGCTCGCTCCCACATTGGTTTGATGTCGTTTGCAAGATGTATGGCCGACGCAGGTCCCTGTGGGAGCGGGCTTGCTCGCGAAGGCGTCAGACTTGGTACACCGCATCATCGTTCTTCGCGGGCAAGTCGGGCCGCCGCTTGGCTCTTGCGGGGGATCGTGTTCGATCAGCAAAAACAAATACGCTCCCTTTACGGTTCTCGGCTGGCTACGGCTATGAACTTCCGGCTTTTGTGGGCTATAAAGAATCACTCGGATCGAGCCGGATAAATTCCCTTTGATGGAGGGATGTTGATGAGTCGGTGGGGAATCGTACTGCTGACCCTGGCACTATCAGCCTGTGCCAATGCGCCATCGGTGCCCGTGCTGGGCGCGTATTTCCCCGACTGGTTGTTCTGCATCCTCGGTGCCGTGCTGCTGGCCTTTGTGCTCCACGCACTGCTGGCTCGGCGTGGTTTCGGTGCCTGGCTGGCGCCACCCGCGCTGACCTACCCCTTGCTGACCGTACTGTTTGCCCTGTGCACCTGGCTGCTGTTCTTCCAGTCCTGACCGGGAGTCGCCCGTTATGAGCAATGTTGTGAAGACGCTGCCCCGACGCCTCCTGCTATTGCTGCTTTTGGGGCTCACGCTGGTGTTGCTGGTTTGGGTTATCTGGCGGCTCGATAATGCGCCGCGCACCGATGACGCCTATGCCTACGCCGACACCATCAACGTCACTCCCGAGGTCAGCGGCAGCATTATCGAACTGCCGGTGCACGAGAACCAGCAGGTGAAGCAGGGCGACGTGCTCCTGCGTATCGATGCTCGACCCTACCAGGATGTTCTGGACCAGACCCAGGCGTCACTGATCGCGCTGAACCAGGAAATCATCCTCAGCCAACGCCAGGTCGATGCCCAGCAGTTCAACTCTGACGCGGTAAAAGCCAGTATCGACCGGGCCAAAGCGGCAGCGACCCAGACCGCCGACACCTTGCGCCGGATGGAGCCGCTGTTGTCGCGCGGCTATGTTTCCGAAGAGCAGGTGGACCAGGCACGCACCGCCGCCAAAAGCGCCCGTGCCGAATTGAATGCCGCGCAGCTCCAGGTCAAGCAAGCCGCCGCGGCGGTCAGTGGGGTTGATGCGTTGGTCGCCAAACGCGCCGTGATCCAGGCGCAGGTTTCCCGTGCTGAACTGGATCTTGAACACAGTGTTGTGCGCGCGCCCTTCGACGGATTGATCGTCGGCCTGACCACGTCCGACGGTCAGTTCGCCGCTGCCGGGCATCCACTGTTCAGCCTGATCGATACGCGGCGCTGGTACGTGGTGGCGAATTTTCGCGAGACCGAACTGTTCCACATCCATCCCGGCAGCCGCAGCACCCTCTACTTGATGAGCGACAGCCGACGTGCCTTCAGTGGCACCGTGGATTCCATTGGCTTCGGCGTCTTCCCGGACGATGGCGGCGCCCAGGTCAGTGGGCTGCCGAAGGTCGCGCGAACCATCAACTGGGTGCGGGTGGCCCAGCGTTTCCCTGTGCGCATCCGCGTCGATCAGCCTGATCCGCAACTGTTCCGCATCGGCGCATCGGCGGTGGCGGTGATCCATGCCGACAGCGCTGAAGGTCAGCGGCAATGACAGCGGTGGAGGGCGGGCCTGGGCGTCAGTGGCGCTTCCTTGCTGCGGAGCTGGCACCTTTTCCCGGACGTGGTAATGCGCTGTTGCGCAATGTGGTGGCCTGCACCCTGGTGATCATCCTCGCGATGAGCCTGGAGCTGCCGTTGCTGGCGCTGTCGCTGATCATGGTGTTTTTCGTCAGCCAGACCAACGTGGTGCTGACGCGCATGGCCGGCATTTTGTTCATCGTCAGCGCCACGCTCGCGATCGGTATTGCCATCCTTTTGCTCAAGTTCACCTACGGCTATCCGCTGCTGCGCATCCTGTTGGCCAGCGTGGTGTTCCTGGTGAGCATGTTCGGCATGCGCGCCACGCGTCTCGGCCCGCTGTTTTTCGTGGTCGCTATCGTCACTATTTACGTGCAGAGCCTGGTGGACAGCGTGGCGCAACCCGAGTTGTTGCTGCGCGCCTGTTTGTGGGTGTGGATGGCCGTGGTCTACCCGACGCTGGTGACCGTACTGGTCAACACCTTGCTGCTGCCGCAAGAGCCGCAACAACTGCTGCGCCAAGCGATGCAGCGTCAGTTGGCGCAGATCGACGCATGCCTGGCCGCGCTGGAAGAGGGGCGCGCAAAGCTCCCCGTGATCAACCCGACTGACGTGCAGCACGGCGTACTGAGCCTGCATAAACTGCTGAAGTTCGCCAGCATGCGCGATGCTGTCTATCGAGCCCGCGAGGTGCAGCATCTGGCGCTGATCACCGGCGTGTCCCGACTGTATGCCGCGACTGCATCTTTGAGCACGCCAGTCCCGGACGTCGAGGCACTGGCGGCGTTACGCGAGGATTGTGCGGCGCTGGCCAGGTCCATTGACCTTGATCCCATGGCGTTGCCGCCATTGCACAGCGAGGCCTTGTTGCGGCCGCTGGTTCCGGCGGCGCTGGAGGAGATGCGCGACGCTTTGCGCACCCTGGCCGCCAGCGACAGCGTGACCCCGGCCAGTAAAACACCGGTGAAAGAGCCGATGCTGGCCAGTGACGCCTTCAGCAATCCCAATTACCTGCTATTTGCCCTCAAGACCTGGCTGGCGGCGATGCTCTGCTATGTGTTCTACAACGCAGTGGACTGGCCCGGCATCCACACGGTGATGCTGACCTGCGTGATCATCGCCTTGCCCAGCCTCGGCGCCTCGACCCAGAAAGGCCTGCTGCGCATTGGCGGTTGTCTGGTGGGGAGTGCCTTGGCGCTGCTGTGCATGGTCTTTGTCATTCCGGGCCTCGAAACGCTGGTCGGTCTGTTGGCCATGAGCCTGCCAGTGATTGGCCTCGGTGCCTGGGTCGCGGCGGGCTCCGAGCGCATCAGTTATGCCGGGTTGCAGATCATGTTCTGCTTCGCCCTGGCCTTGCTCGAACAGTTCGGCCCGAGCGTCGATCTGACGGAAATCCGCGACCGCTTGGTGGGGATCGTTCTCGGTGTGGTGGTCAGCACGCTGGTGCATGGCCTGTTGTGGCCGGAAGGCGAGGGTGACAGTTTGCGTCGACGCCTTTGCGCCACCTTGCAGGGCATCGGCGGATTATTGCGCGCGCCAACGTCTGGCGGATCGACCGATCACCTGCACGAGCAGAGTGTGCGCAATTGGGGTCAGCTCGCCGATTGCGAGGCTATGCTCGCCCGGGTCGCTCTGGAGCCTGGTTGGCAACAGGGCGAGCATGAAGAACTGACGCTGTTCACTCAGACGGTGCTGGCCAAGGCTCGGCAGATCCTTCTGCTCACCGGGCAGTTGCAACGCAACCGTGCGGCGATCGATGCTCAATTGCCAATGCCGCTGCGAGACTGGCTGGACGGGCAGCAGGAGCGGTTGGGGGTTTGGCTGACCAGCTACGCGGCGCGACTGCAAGATCAGGCGGTTGTGGTGGAAGGCTTGCCGCCAATCGATCCGCCAGCGGAAGGTGGGCCGGGCGCTGATGGATTACTCCGGGAGCTGCGTGAGCTACGTCGTTTGGCAGGCTCGCTGCCAGATTGGCAATCGTTTGAAACCGGTACCCTGGCGGCGGTGCGGCCATGAACGCTGGCACGCGTTTGTGCGCGTTTCTCTGCCTGTGCCTGATCGTCGGCGGATGCGCGTTGATCCGCGAAGACGGCACCCTGACGGCCCAACGTGACCCGGCCAGCATCCGTCTCGCCGACGACCTGCACCTGGCCCGCGAGGGTTGGCCCGAATCGCGTTGGTGGGCACGTTATCAAGACCCGCAACTCGACCAGTTGATCGATATGGCCTTCGCCCAGTCGACAAGCATCGCCATCGCCCGCAGCCATATCGATCAGGCTCGCGCCCAGGCCGCCTCGGTGAAATCCCTGTCCGGCGTGCAGGTCGACCTGATTGGCCTGGTCAACCGCCAGCACGTTTCCGCTAATGGTTTCCTCGGCCCGTTCGCTGAAAACGAACCATCGCTCGGCCTCACCGGCCCTTGGTATACCGAGGGCATCGTGGGCCTCGGCGGCGCGTACCAACTCGATCTCTGGGGGCGGCAGCGCGCGCAAGTGGACGCCGCCCTGGGCGTGCGCAACGCGCGTCAGGCCGAAGCGGCGTGGGTCGAACTGGAAGTGTCCAGCGGCGTGACCCTGCTGTATTTCCAGATCCAGACGGCGCAGCAACTGCTGGCTGACTTGCAACAAATGTCGACCATCGCCGCCGAAGTGGTGGCCGCGCATCAGGCGCTCATCGAACGTGGCCTGGAGTCGCAGCCACAACGGCAGCAGGCGTTGAGCAATCAGGCGCTGATCGATCGTCAAATCGTCGCCCTGCGCAGCCAGTCGCAACAACTGCGCGAGGCGATGCGGGCGCTGCTTGGAGCCGGCGCCGAAGACTCCCTGCCACTGGCGCCGCGAGCCCTGCCGGAACACCCTTATGGTGTGCCGCAGAGCCTGGGTTATGAACTGCTGGCGCGTCGCCCGGATTTACAGGCCATGCGTTGGCTGGTGCAGTCGTCCTATTCGAACATCGATGCGGCCAAAGCCGCTTTTTATCCAAGCTTCGATATCAAGGCGTTTTTCGGTGCCGATGCGCTGCACATGGGGGATTTGTGGGACCACGGCAGCCGACAAATCAACCTTATCCCGGGGATGACTCTGCCGATTTTTGACGGTGGCCGCCTCAATGCCGAACTGGCCAACGCCCGCAGCCTGAGCAACAGCCTTGTGCAGCAATACAACCAAGCGGTACTTGACGCCGTACGCGATGTCGCCGTGGCCGGTAGCAAGTTGCAGGGCCTGGACGCGCAGGAGGTGTTGCAGCAGAGTCGAATCGGCAACATGCGTTTCAACCGCGACAGCGCCGAGGCGCATTACCAGCGCGGCCTGTTGGGGCGGGTCGTGGCACTGGAAGCGAACCTGCCACTGCTGGCCGAGCACAGCGGCCTGGTCCTGTTGCAGGGGCAGCGACTGGAAAGCGAGGTGGCCTTGATCAAGGCGTTGGGCGGTGGTTATCACTCCACTGATTCAATAGCGGCGGTCAAGGAGTGATGGGTGTCGAGGCCTTTGACAGTTACATAGATGCTGAATGTGCCGCTGTCATCGCGAGCAAGCCCGCTCCCACATTTTGTTCAGAGTCATTCGCAAGATTTGTGGTCGCCGCAGGTCCCCTGTGGGAGCGAGCTTGCTCGCGAAGGCGTCAGGCCTGGTGCCCCGCGTTATCGTTCTTCGCGGGCAAGTCGGATCGCCGCACCGCTCGCTCCCACCAAGGCGGGTGTTTAATGGCGCGTTTAACGACACTCGGTGTTACGTCATAAGCGGCTACAACGCCTTGCGCCGTTGCCTACGCGTACGCCAGAATCCGCCGGCTTGTGCGTCCAGGTCCGGGACTTTATCGTTTCCCCGTCGCTGAAAAACAGCGATCGGGTTTGGTAGCCCGTTGTACTGGCGCATAGCCGAATGCAGACGCTTTTTCAGGTCAATGCTTTATGGTGGCCATGCGCAGGGTCCCCTCGGGGCGCCGGTTCCAGTACTCCGGTCTACCAACCTGTGTATGGCCTCCACCTCTTCGTTTGGTAGCGAAAGTGATGGCTCCTATTTAACCAGTACTGGAGTTTCATCTATGTTCAAAGTTACGCCCAACCCCCCGGATATCGATCCGATACCCTATGACGCCTCTTTTGATCTTGATCCCAAGAAAATGAAAGAAGCAGCCGACCGCGCGCTCGACTTCTACCTCAACCCGAGGGCGACGAAAACGCAGATACCGCCCCGCAAATCCAGCAACTTCTACACCATCGACGCAGCGGTGGATGACGAAACGTTGCTCGTCGACGCCTCCGAATCGTTGGCCTCGGCCCGCGAGATGGTCAACGACCTCGTTGACCTGACGGACGGCCCGCGACGCTACACGATGCTGGTGCTGCAACGGGTGATCATGTTGAGTGCGCTGGCGGTCAATCGGGTACTGGACAACCACAAGCCTGGGTAGGCACCGGGCATTGTAGGAGCGAAGCTTGCTCGCGAAGGCGTCGGACCTGACACACCGCGTCATCGTTCTTCGCGGGCAAGCCTCGCTCCTACAGGGTCACGGAATAAACCGATACCCAACCCCCGTCTCCGTCACTAGATGCCTCGGCTGCGAAGGGTCCACCTCGACCTTCTTCCTCAACCCGCCCATAAACACCCGCAAATACGGCGTATCCGTCGTATGCGACGGCCCCCACACCGCTTTCAGCAGTTGCAAATGCGTCAACACCCGATTCGGATGCGAGCAAAGGTGTACCAGTAACCGATACTCCAGCGGCGTCAAATGCAGCGGCGCACCCGAGCGTTCCACCACCCGGCGTTCTACATCGATGCGCACGTCGCCAAAGCTCAGCACTGAACTGTTATCGGCCTCTTTCGCCTGCCGGCGTAGTAAGGCGCGCACCCGGGCGAGCAGTTCGCCAGTGCCAAACGGCTTCACCAGATAATCGTCAGCGCCGGTGTCGAGGGCGAGGATTTTGTCCGCTTCGGCACCCCGGGCGGACAAGACGATGATGGGCACCGGTGACCAGTTGCGCACATCACGGATCAGGTCGATGCCGTCGCCGTCGGGCAGGCCCAGGTCGAGGATGATCAGGTCGGGGCGGCGGGTGCCGGCGTCGATCAGGCCACGGTGGAAGGTGTCGGCTTCATGCACGTCCAGGCCCTCGGCTTGCAGGGCCATGCGCACGAAGCGGCGGATTTCCTTTTCGTCCTCGATGATCAGGACGTGGGGCACAGAGTCGGTCATGGCTGTTCCTCGTCAGTCTGCGGGGCGAAGGATTCGATGACGGGCGGGGTTTCGCGGGGCAGGCGCAACGTGAAGCGCGCGCCGCCTTCGGGCCGGGTGGCGCCGACAATGGTGCCGTCATGGGCCTGGGCGATGGCCCGGCAGATGGCCAAACCCAGGCCGACGCCGGGGATCGAACTTTCCTTTTTACCGCGCATGAATTTGCTGAAGATCGCTTCTTCGTGACCCTGGGGCAGCCCCGGTCCTTCGTCAGCGACCCACACTTCGATTGTGTCCGGTGTCGCCGAGGCGCCCAGATTGATGGTGGTAGCAAGTGGGGTGTATTTGACGGCGTTTTCAATCAGGTTGATCAGGATGCGTTCGATCAGTACTGCGTCGATGCGCACCGGCGGCAAATCATCATCCAGCGCGACATGCACCAAACGTCCACCGAGTATCGGCTGCACCGCACGCAAGGCACTGCCGACCACGTCTTCCACCGGTTGCCACTGACGATTCAACACCACTTTGCCGGACTCCAGTCGCGCCATGTCCAGCAGGTTGTTGACCAAGGTGTTCATGCGCAGCGCCGATTCGCCCACCGCCGTGGCGATCTCGGCGGCTTCGCCGGTCAGCGCTGGCTGGGTCAGCTTGAGCGCTTCGGCGAGCCCGACCATCACCGACAGCGGCGTGCGCAGATCGTGGGAAATGGCGGACAGCAGCGAATTGCGCAAGCGCTCGGATTCCATTTGCACGGTCGTGTCCTGGGCCACGTTGATGTAGTGAATCCGTTCGAGGGAGATGGCCAGCAACGAGGCGCAGGTATCGAGCAAACGCCGCTGTTCCGGCACCACCAAGCGCGTCGTGTCCCGGGGCTGCACGGCGAGGATGCCGCGCACGCGCATCGGCGCCGACAACGGCAGGTACAGCGTTGAACTGGAGGGCAGGGTGTCGGTGCCATACCCGGCCGGCTCGGTTTTATCGAATGACCACTGCGCAATCGCCAGATCGACCTGCGGGGCATCGCCAGTGACCATCGGCGCCAGCAATTTGTTGTTGTCATCGGCCACCAGCAAGGCCGAGCGGGCGCCGAATTCGGCGGACAGAAACTGCGCGCTGATCTCGGCCACCTGTTCGGTGAGCAACGCGGCGGACAGCAGGCGCGACATATCGTAGAGCGCGCGCATGCGGTCTTCGCGCCGTTGCGCCACCCGCGCCTGGTACGTCAGGCCGGCGGTCATCTGCCCGATCACCAACGCGACCACCAACATGACGACGAAGGTCACCAGGTACTGCACATCGGCAAACGCGAAGGAAAAACGCGGTGAGACAAAGAAAAAATCGAAGGCGCCAACGGACATGAACGCCGCCATCACCGCCGGGCCACGACCAAAGCGCACCGCAACAGCGACGACCGCCAGCAGGAACAGCATGACGATATTGGCCTGTTCGAGTACGCCTGCCAGCGGCAGGGCGATCAACGTCGTCACCGCACAGATCCCGGCGCTCCACAGATACGCCGACCACAGGATCGGGCTTTCGCGGGTTTCAGGCTGGCTCTCGGGGCGCTGGCTGGAAGCAGGCAACGACACTTGAATCACATCCAGATCCGCGCCCAGCACACCAATCCGATCCGCCAGCACCTGGCGCCAAAACTTACGCCGAGGACGTTCGTCACGTCCCAGCACCACCTTGGACAGATTGTGCATGCGCGCATATTTCACCAGCGCTTCGGCAATGTCCTGGCCCGCCAGGGTCGAGATCTGCGCGCCCATGTCCTGGGCCAGTTTCAAGGTTGCCAACACCCGACGACGCTTAGCTTCTGGCAGGCGCTGCAAGGCCGGGGTTTCGACAAACACCGCATGCCACGGCACATTCAACTGAGCGGCCAGGCGCGCCGTCGAACGCACGGTTTTCTCCGCCTGTTCATGGGGCCCGATACAGGCGAGCAACGAGTCGCGGGTGCCCCACACCGGTTTCACCGCGCTGCTTTGGCGGTACTGCAACATGTCGCTGTCGACCCGGTCGGCGGTGCGGCGCAGCGCCAGTTCGCGCAGGGCGATCAGGTTGCCTTTGCGGAAGAAATTCTGCACCGCACGCTCGGCCTGTTGCGCCAGGTAGACCTTGCCTTCCTTCAAGCGCTGCAACAGATCGTCGGGCGGCAAGTCGACGATCACCACTTCGTCGGCGGTATCGAACACATGGTCGGGCACGGTTTCCCAGACGCGAATGCCGGTGATGCCGCCGACAATGTCGTTGAGGCTTTCCAGGTGCTGGACGTTCATCGTCGACCAGACATCGATCCCGGCGCTGAGCAACTCTTCCACGTCTTGCCAGCGTTTTGGATGCCGCGAGCCGACGGCGTTGGAGTGGGCCAATTCGTCGATCAGGATCAGGCCCGGGGCACGGGCGAGGGCGGCGTCGAGGTCGAATTCGCTGACGGTGCGCTGTTTGTCGAGGATGCGCTTGAGCGGCAGCAGCTCAAGGCCTTCGGTCAAGGCCTGGGTTTCGGCGCGACCGTGGGTTTCGATCACGCCAATCAGCACCTCGATGTCCTGCAACTTCGCAGTATGGGCGGCGGCGAGCATGGCGTAGGTCTTGCCGACCCCGGCGCTGGCGCCGAAAAATATCTTCAGCCGACCGCGTTTGGCTTGCGCTTCCTCTTCGCGAATCCGGGCCAGTAGTTGGTCCGGGTCAGGACGTTGTTCGGCCATCACGCTCACCGTGTGTGAGTTGCCGCTCAGCGGGCGGCGTCGAGCGCCAGGTTCAGGGCCAGCACGTTGACTCGGGGTTCGCCGAGGAACCCGAGCAGCGTGCCTTGAGCATACTCGCCGATAAGCTGCCGGACCTTCTCGACCGGCAGATTGCGCACCCGCGCCACGCGCCCGGCCTGATACAACGCGGCCGCGAGGCTGATCTGCGGATCAAGACCACTGGCGGAACTGTAGACCAGGTCGGCGGGCACCGTGGCGGTGTTGCCGGGATCGGCCGCTTGCAACGCCGCGATCCGCCCCTTGATAGCCTCCGCCAACGCCGGGTTCGACGGGCCAAGATTCGAACCGCTGGAGGCTTGCGCGTTATAGGGCATGGGGCTGGTGGCAGACGGGCGGCTCCAGAAGTATTTCGGATCGCTGAAGCCCTGACCGATCAACAGCGAACCCACGGTTTTGCCGTCGCGTTCGATCAGGCTGCCAGCGGCCTGATGCGGAAACACCAGCCGCGCAATGCCGGTAGTCACCAAGGGATAAGCCAAACCGGTGAGCAGGGAAAAGACAATCAACAGGGTCAACGCCGGACGCAACAGAGTGGTCATGACAGTGCTCCCTCAAACCAGACCGACAGCGGCCAGGGCCATGTCGATGATTTTGATGCCGATGAATGGAACGACAACCCCGCCCAGCCCGTAGATCAACAGGTTGCGCCGCAGCAACAGGGCGGCGCCGACCGGGCGGTATTTGACGCCTTTAAGTGCCAGGGGAATCAGGAAAATGATGATCAGCGCATTAAAAATCACCGCCGACAGCACCGCCGAATTCGGACTGGTCAGGCCCATGATGTTCAGCGCCGCGAGCGAAGGATAAGTGGTGACAAACGCCGCTGGCACGATGGCGAAATACTTGGCCACGTCGTTGGCAATCGAGAACGTGGTCAGCGAGCCCCGGGTCATCAGCATTTGTTTACCGGTTTCCACCACCTCGATCAGTTTCGTCGGGTTGCTGTCCAGATCGACCATGTTCCCGGCTTCCTTCGCCGCTTGGGTCCCTGAGTTCATTGCCACCGCGACATCGGCCTGGGCCAGCGCCGGGGCGTCGTTGGTACCGTCGCCGGTCATCGCCACCAAGCGACCTTCGGCCTGGTAGCGGCGGATCAGCTCGAGTTTTTGCTCCGGCGTGGCCTCCGCCAGAAAGTCATCGACCCCGGCCTCGGCGGCGATGGCCGCAGCAGTGACGCGGTTGTCGCCGGTGACCATCACGGTCTTGATCCCCATGCGCCGCAGTTCGACAAAACGCTCCTTGATCCCGCCCTTGACGATGTCCTTGAGCTCGATCACGCCCAACACCTTGGCGCCATCGGCCACCACCAGCGGCGTACTGCCCCGGCGTGCCACGTCTTCGACGATGGTTTGCACCGCGTCGGGGAAGTGGCCGCCGAGACTTTGCACATGGCGCAGGATCGCTTCACCGGCGCCCTTGCGCAGTTGACGCGCGCCCATGTCGACGCCGCTCATGCGGGTCTGGGCCGAGAAGTGCACGAAGTGAGCGTCAAGTGCGCCGATATCGCGTTCGCGCAGGTTGAAACGTTGTTTGGCCAGCACCACGATGCTGCGGCCTTCAGGGGTTTCATCGGCCAGGGAGGCGAGTTGCGCCACGTCCACCAGTTCCGCTTCCTTGATCCCCGGCGCCGGTAAAAACGCCGAGGCATGACGATTGCCGAGGGTGATGGTGCCGGTCTTGTCGAGCAGCAGAACGTCCACATCACCGGCAGCCTCCACCGCACGGCCGGAGGTGGCGATGACATTGGCTTCCATCATGCGGCTCATGCCCGCCACGCCGACCGCCGACAGCAAACCAGCAATGGTGGTGGGGATCAGGCACACCAACAGCGAAATCAGCACGGTAATGGAAACCGGCGTCCCAGCCTGGGCCACCGCGACTCCGAACAGCGAGAAGGGCAGCAGCGTCACGGTCACGCCGAGGAACACGATAGTCAGCGCCACCAAGAGGATGGAGAGGGCGATTTCATTCGGGGTTTTTTGCCGTTTGGCGTTCTCGACCATGGCGATCATGCGGTCGACGAAGGTTTCGCCGGGGTTGGTGGTGACGCGCACCACGATCCAGTCCGAGAGCACGCGGGTGCCGCCGGTCACGGCCGAAAAGTCGCCGCCACATTCGCGAATCACCGGCGCCGATTCGCCGGTGATCGCCGACTCATCCACCGAGGCCGCGCCTTCGATCACTTCGCCGTCGGCGGGGATGATCGAGTCGCCGAGATCGCCGGCCTCGACCACCACCACATCGCCTTTGCACAAGCCGCTCGATTGCGCCAATTGCCACTCGGCGCCGTAGTGCGGCTCGCGAAGTTTTTTGGCCCATGTTTCCTTTTTCAGGTCGCGCAACGAAGCGGCCTGGGCCTTGCTGCGACCCTCGGCCAGGGCTTCGGCAAAGTTGGCGAACAGCACGGTGAACCACAGCCACAAGGCAATCGCCAGGATGAATCCGCTGCTGGCCTCGCCCTGTCCACGCAAGGCCTGGACCCACAAGGCACTGGTGATGATTGCGCCGATGTAGACGACGAACATCACCGGGTTGCGCCACTGGATTCTGGGGCTGAGTTTACGAACCGACTCGAGCATGGCTGGGGTGATGAGTTTGGGGTCGAACAAGGAGAACGCTTGGCGGGTCATGGTCGTGGTCTCACTTGATCAGGTTGAGGTGTTCGACGACCGGCCCGAGCGCCAGCGCCGGCACGTAGTTCAGCAAACCGACCAGCAACACCGTGCCGATCAGCAGCGCCACGAACAGCATCCCGTGGGTGGGCATGGTGCCGCCGGTGACCGCCAGGCGTTTCTTCGCCGCCAGGCTGCCAGCGATGGCGAGCACCGGCACGATCACGCCGAAGCGGCCGAACCAGGCGACGATCGCCAGCATCGTGTTGTAGAACGGCGTGTTGGCCGACAACCCGGCGAAGGCGCTGCCGTTGTTGTTAGCGGCCGAGGAGAGGGCGTAGAGGATTTCCGAAAACCCGTGGGCACCCGGGTTGGCGATCCCCAGCCGGCCGGCCTCGGCCATGACCGCGATGGCGGTGCCGAACAGCACCAGCAATGGCGTCACCAGAATCGCGATGGCGACCATTTTCATCTCGTAGGCTTCGATCTTCTTGCCCAGGTATTCGGGGGTGCGGCCGATCATCAACCCGGCGATAAACACCGCAAGAATCGCGAACACCAACATGCCGTACAGCCCCGAGCCGGTGCCGCCGAACACCACTTCGCCCAGTTGCATCAATATCAGCGGCACCGCGCCGCCCAGTGGGGTAAACGAGTCATGCATGGCGTTGACCGCACCGCAGGAAGCGGCGGTGGTCACGGCGGCGAACAGGCTGGAGGCGCTGATGCCGAAGCGCAGTTCCTTGCCCTCCATGTTGCCCGCCGCCGTGTCGATGCCCAGCGAGGAAAACTGTGGATTGCCCAGTTGTTCGTAGTGAGTGACCGCGACCACCGCAATGACGAAGATGATGGTCATCGTCGCCAGCAGCGCCCAGCCTTGGCGGATGTCACCGACGACGTGGCCGAAGACGAAGCACAGCGCGGTCGGGATCAGGAAGATCGCGATCAGTTGCAAGAAATTGGTCAGGGCGGTGGGGTTTTCGTAAGGGTGCGCCGAGTTGGCATTGAAGAATCCGCCGCCATTGGTGCCGAGCATCTTGATCGCTTCTTGCGAGGCGACCGGGCCCATGGCGATGGTCTGCTTGTCGGTGTTGGCGGCCACGGTAACGGGGCTGCCTTGGGCATCGAGCTTCGGTTGGCCGGCGTCGTTCAATACCGGTGCCTGGTACTGCATGACTTCCATCGTCGTGACTTCCTTGTAGGGGTCAAGATTCTGGATGGCGCCCTGGCTGACCAGGAACAGCGCGAAGATCAGCGACAGCGGCAGCAGCACCCACAAGGTGATGCGAGTCAGGTCGGCCCAGGCATTGCCGATGCTGCTGGCGCTGTGGCGGGCGAAGCCGCGAATCAGCGCCACCGCCACGACGATGCCGGTAGCCGCCGAGAGGAAATTCTGCACAGTCAGCGCGAGCATTTGTGTCAGGTAGCTCATCGTCGATTCACCGCCATAACCTTGCCAGTCAGTGTTGGTGACGAAACTGGCGGCGGTGTTGAACGAGGAGTCCGGCGTCACGGCGCCGAAGCCTTGCGGGTTGAATGGCAGCACGCCTTGCAAGCGTTGCAGCGCGTAGACCAGCAGCAATCCCAGCGCGTTGAACAGGATCAGGGCGAGGGCGTATTGCAGCCAACTCATCTGCGCTTCGGGCGTGACCCCGGCCAGGCGATACAGCGGCGATTCAAGGCGCGCACCGAAAGCAAATCGGCCCTCCATCACCGTGGTCAGCCAGCGTCCGAGGGGCCAGGCCAACAGCCCCAGCGCCAGCAAAAAGGCCCCGAGCAGGAGCCAGGCTTGGGTGGTCATAGGAAGTCCTCCGGAAACAGCAGCGCGGCGACCAGGTACACCAGCAACCCGGCCGCGATGATGCCGCCGAACAGATAGAAACCGGTCATGACCGCCTCCTGTTAAGTGCCGCACAGCCACGGGCCAGGCCGATCAGGCTGACGAAAAGCAGCGCACCGAGTACCACAAAAATGAAGTCCATGGCGTTTCCTCCTGCATTGAGGAAAAGCCTAGAGGGATGGCTGGTAAGTTGTTATCAGGATTGGGGGCGGGGGGATAAAGATCTTGTAAAGACGGGGTAGGTGTCGCTTTAGAAAAGTGGCTCGGCACACACATCCCGAATACACCCGCGCAACCAGCGATGCGCCGGGTCGGCGTCGAGCCGTGGGTGCCAGAGCAGGGATACGGTGATCGGCGCGATGGACACGGGAAGGGCAAAACTGTGCAGGCCGGTACGCAAACTGGCGGTATGGCGTTCCGGCACACTGGCGATCAGGTCGCACGACCGAACCAGCGCCAGGGCGGTGGAGAAACCGCCAACGACGGTGACGATCTCCCGCTCCAACCCGAGCACACCCAAGGCATCATCAATCGCCGTCGGGCCTTTCTCCGGGCCTCGTCGCGACACGCCGATGTGACGGCCTGCGGCATAACGGGCAGGGGTGATGTCGCCGTGGCTCAACGGATGCTCCAGGCGCACCACGCCGATGAAACGGTCGCGGAACAACGCCTGCGCTCGCAGCTCCGGCGCCATCGACGTTCCGACCACGCCGGTTTCCATGTCCACGGTGCCATCGCGCAATGGCGTGCTGTCCTTGTTCGGTTTCTGCACGAACAGCAGCCGCACGCCCGGCGCTTCTTCGCTGATGCGCGCGAGCAGGGCCGGGCCGAAGGTTTCGACAAAACCGTCACTGGTGCGCACGGTGAAGGTGCGCACCAGTTGCTGCAGATTCAGCTGCTCGACGGGACGCAGCACCGCTTCGGCGTCCTGCACCAGTTGACTGACCCGTTCGCGCAATTCGAGCGCGCGGGGCGTCGGCACGAGGCCGCGCCCGGCCCGGACCAGCAGCGGATCGCCAGTGGTTTCACGCAACCGCGCCAGGGCCCGGCTCATCGCCGAGGGGCTCAGCCGCAGTCGCTTGGCGGCGCGCGTGACGCTGCCTTCTGCGAGCAGAACGTCCAGGGTGATAAGCAAGTTGAGATCGGGCATCGACATGCGGCGACGTTAGCACGGGATATGGCGTCTGGTGCACAAGTAATGTGCAAACGGTGCGTCTTCCGCCTTGTCACCCAGAGTCATACGCTGTGGACAGCCAGCCAAGGAGCTCACCTTCATGACTCACCCCGATCAGACCCTCGCTGTCAGCGAGCAACGGACACCTTCGGTGCGCTGGGTGCTCGCCAGCCTGTCGTTGTCGATGTTGCTGTCATCGCTGGGCACCAGCATCGCCAATGTTGGCTTGCCGGCGTTGGCACAGGTGTTCGGCGCATCGTTTCAGCAGGTGCAGTGGATCGTCCTCGCCTACCTGCTCGCCATTACCACCTTGATCGTCAGTGTCGGCCGGCTCGGCGACCTCATTGGCCGGCGACGCTTGCTGCTGACGGGCATCGCGCTGTTCACCCTGGCCTCAGCCTTGTGCGGCCTGGCGCCCTCGCTTTGGTTGTTGATCGGCGCCCGCGCCGTACAGGGCCTTGGCGCGGCGATCATGATGGCGCTGACCATGGCGTTTATCGGTGAGGTGGTGCCGAAGGCCCGGACCGGTAGCGCCATGGGTTTGCTGGGGACGATGTCGGCGATGGGCACCGCGCTCGGTCCATCCCTTGGCGGTGTGTTGATTGCCGGACTCGGCTGGCAGGCAATGTTCCTGGTCAACGTGCCGCTGGGGATTCTGACGTTTTCGCTCGCCTGGCTGTACCTGCCCGCCGATCGTCGAGGGCAGAAGCGTGGCGGTTTCGACCCTGTGGGCACGCTGGTACTCGCGCTGACACTCGCGGCCTACGCTCTCGCTATGACCCTTGGCCGGGGCAGTTTTGGTGTGCTCAATGTGGCGCTGTTGTTCGTGGCTTTTGTGGGCGTCGGCCTCTTCGTGTTCGTCGAGTCGACGGTGGATTCGCCGTTGATCCGTGTGGCGATGTTCCGCGATGCATCGCTGAGCGGCAGCCTCGCCACCAACGTATTCGTCTCGACGGTGATGATGGCGACGCTGGTGGTCGGGCCGTTCTACCTTTCACGCGGGCTCGGACTCAATCTGGCCGTGGTCGGTGTGGTGATGTCGATCGGCCCGATCATCTCCGCATTGAGCGGCATTCCGGCGGGGCGGGTGGTTGACCGGTTTGGCGCGCCGGTCATGGTCATCATCGGGCTGATCGCAATGGCGACGGGTTCGATTGCGCTGTCCGTGCTCCCCGCGTTATTTGGCCTGGCGGGTTATGTGGCGGCCATCGTCATCCTGACGCCCGGTTATCAACTGTTCCAGGCTGCCAACAACACAGTGGTGATGCAGGACGTACCGGCGGAGCAGCGTGGCGTGATGTCCGGTTTGCTCAGCCTGTCGCGCAATCTCGGGCTGATCACCGGTGCCTCGGTGATCGGCGCCGTGTTTGCCTTCGCGTCGGCGGCGACCGACCTGACGACGGCCGCCCCCGAAGCCGTCGCTAGCGGTATGTGCATTACATTTTCGGTAGCCGCCGCTTTGATCGGCGCTGCGCTCGTCATCGCGTTGGCGAGTCGTGGGCGCCGGGCCTGATCAGCCCCAGGTTTTGCCGAGCGCATCCAGCCCGGCGTTTTGCAGATCCTGAGGGCTCATGGCGATGCGGAATTTGCAGTTGGCCTGGAAGTTGAGAAAAAACGGTTCGGAAAAACGCGGGATCTCGGACGCGTTCTGCACATCGATCAGCAAAATCCCGCCGCGCATGCCGTCCTGCTCAGTGAAGTAGACCGTCTCGGGTTTCAGGCTTTCCAGCACGCGCCCGATGATTTCACCGACTTTGCCGGCACGCACCAGCGTGTTGAAGGGTTCGTGTGGGAACTCGACCGTCATTAGCATTTTCATGATTGGATTCTCGGTTGAAGTGGCTGCTCCCTATCAAGATCCCGGCTCCGGATTACGTGTGGTTAAGGATAGTTAAGCCGGAGTGCGGCCTCGGGCAGGGTTACGGACGGTCATCACACAGTTCGCCTCGATTGACGGTTATTTTGTTGTGCGATACAACTAAATCACCGTTTCCCAGGAGGTGCGCGCCGTGACTGATTCCAACCTGATCCACCACGTTCGCTCGGCGTCGCGCCTGATGGTGCGAGAGTTGGGTTTTATGCAGGCAACGCTGGCGGCGACCGATTATCCGCCGTCCTCCGTGCACACCATCGTGGAACTGGGCAACCGCGAATCGCTGACGGCGGTGGAACTGGTGGCGTTGCTCGGCCTGGAAAAATCCAGCGTCAGCCGCATGGTGCGCAAGCTCATCGAGGCCGGCGAAATCGAAGAAGTGCCGAACGAGCAGGACGCACGCTCGAAAAAACTGCAACTCACGGAACAGGGCCGGCAGACCTTGCGCGCGGTGGATGTCTTTGCCAACCAACGGGTCGGCGCCGCCATGACGCACTTGAGCCCGGCGCAACAACAGGCGGTGAGTGAAGGCCTGGGCCACTACGCGGTGGCCCTGCAATCTCAACGCCTGGGCACCGAACCGCCCAAAGCGTCGTTGCAGATCGCTCGGGGCTACCGTCCCGGCATCATCGGCCGCATCGTCGAAATGCATGCCTGCTACTACGCCAGAGTCGCGAACTTCGGTCAGCCATTCGAAAGCCTGGTCGCCTCCGACATGGCCGAACTGATGGGGCGCCTGCACAACCCGCGCAATGAGGTGTGGGTGGCGCTGGACGGCGAGCGCATCGTCGGTTCGATTGCCATCGATGGCGAAGGCGAAGAGGGGGGCGCGGTGCTGCGTTGTTTCATCCTGGACGACAGCGCGCGCGGCAAAGGCGCCGGCAAGCGCTTGCTGGCCGAAGCCATCAAGTTCTGTGACGAATGGGGGTTTGCGGCAACACGGCTGTGGACGTTCAAGGGCCTGGATGCGGCGCGCAAACTGTATGAAGACGTGGGGTTTACCTTGCAGCAGGAGCAAGACGGCGAACACTGGGGCGGGCGGATTACCGGGCAATGGTTTGTTCGACCTGGACTCGGTGACTCGTCAGCTTAATCCGATGGCCAATCAGCTTGGCGGGGTCTGTCAGTAGTCGGATTTGTGTTTTCGAACAGATTTTTTCGGTAATGGCCTTTTACGATCACTTGCCACTCTCTAGAATCCGCCGCAGTTCTCCGCGATGGAGGCGCTATGCCATCAATAAAGGAAGTTGTCATGCAAATCGGAAAAATTCTGGGGCTGGCCCTGGCGCTCGGGCTGAGCGGTTGCGCAAGCTTTACCCAGGACGAAGTGGCCCCGGTGAACCTGCCGTCCATGTCCAGTTATTCGAACAAGCCAAATGTCTACGTCGATTTCGACTTCTACCAGGGCACACTGAAAAGCCCTACAGCGGTTGAAATTCCCCAGGCTCGCGACATGCTCAAGCCGCAGCTGCAAAAAGTCCTGAGTGATTCCGGGCTGTTTGGCCGGGTGACCCTTGATGAGTTCCAGAAGCAGCCAGGTGATTACAGCCTGCGCCTCAAGGTTTACAACCATCCACCGGGTGGTGGCCAGATGGCCATGGCCTTTATCAGCGGGTTGACCATGACCATCATCCCGGCGCTGGCGACTGATCAGTATTCCATGAGCCTCGAGACGCTTGACCCTCAGGGGCAGGCCGTCACCAGCGGGACCAACCATGACTCGGTCAACACTTGGTTGGGCATCTGGTTTGTGCCTTTGATGAGCAATACGCCGAAAGAGGCGGTGACCGATACCTTCAGCCGCCAGGTCAATGCGTTGCTCAAGCAAATGGTCGACAGCAAAAGCTTGAAGTACTCGGCGCTGGATGCCGGCGTGCCTCGGGCCTGATGTAAAAAGAGCCGCAATCGCGGCTCTTTTTTTGCCCTTACTTCAGGGCCTGGATGAATTGCGGATCGCTGTACAACGTCTTCAGCAAATCACGCACCATCGGATTGTAGGCATAGGCGGCCCGGGGAATCGCAATGGCGCCGAAAAAACTGCTGTCCCACTGGCTGCTCACGTCCTTGGTGGCGTCGTACACCACGTCATTGCCCTTGAGCAGGGTAAAGCGCGCGGCGAGCTGACCGGTACCGGTGCCCATGCCCGCGGTCAGCTCATTCTTCACCAGCAATACATTCAGGTGCCGCTGTGCTTGCGGATCCAGCAAACCCGCCCGGCGCAACTCTTCGTTGATGGCGTCCTGGATATGCAAAGGGATGCTGCCACTCGGCGAGCTGATCGGATTGGCTCGAACAGTCAGCGAGCCTTGACCCGCATCTGCCTTGACCTCGGCATTGCTGATCGAGTGCAGCGGTGGCGTTTGCTTGAGCTGCTGGGCGTTCTCATAGTTCGGTTCATAGCGGGTCATGGTGACGCCACAACCTTGCAACAACAGGGCGAACAACGGGACGAGCAGTAGGGATTTTTTCACGGCATTTCCTTGCGTGAGTTTCGGGGGCGAGATTATCGATTGATGGCCGCTGGCCATCAATCAGATATTGAGAACAATGCCGATTTTTTTCTGCGCAGTAGAACGAAAAAAGCCCGGGAGCAAACACTCCCGGGCTTGTTGATGCAGTGGACTCAGCGACGATCCAGCCACACCGTCTGCGCGTTGCAAAACTCCCGCACGCCGAAGTGCGACAGCTCACGGCCAAAGCCGCTTTTCTTCACACCACCAAAGGTAACGCGGGGGTCGCTGGCGCAGTAGCCGTTGATGAACACACCGCCGGTTTCCAGTTCGTCGGCCATTTGCTTGGCCAGTTCGAGATTGCGCGTGTAGATCGTCGACGCCAGGCCGAACTCACTGTCATTGGCCAGCGCCAAGGCATGGGCGGCATCCCGGGCGGTAATGATCGAGGCGACCGGGCCAAACAGTTCCTGTTTGAACGAGGTCATCTGGTCGGTGACGTTACTGAATACGGTCGGCTGATAGAAGTTGCCGGGGCCTTCAGCCTTCTGGCCGCCCAGCAGCAAAGTCGCGCCTTCTTCCAGGGTGTCGCGGACTTGCTGGTCCAGTTCATCGCGCAGATCAAAGCGGGCCATGGGACCGATGTAAGTGGCGCTGGACTGCGGATCGCCGACCACCAGTTGGCGCGTCGCTTCGACAAACTTGCGGGTGAATTCTTCGACAACCCCTTGTTCGACGATCAGGCGCTTGGCCGCCGCGCAGACTTGCCCGGTGTTCTGGTAACGGCCAATCACGGCGGCTTTGACGGCGTCGTCGAGGTCGGCATCGTTGAGCACAATGAATGGATCGGAACCGCCTAGTTCCAGCACGCATTTCTTCAGGGCGGCACCGGCCTGGGCGCCGATGGCCATGCCGGCGCGCACGCTGCCGGTGAGGGTGACGGCGGCGATGCGTGGATCTTTGATTGCCGTGGAAACCCCGTCTGGCGTGACGTTGATCACTTCAAACACGCCGTCGGTAAAACCGGCGCGTTGGAAAGCGTTGCGCAGCAGGTAAGCGCTGCCCATTACGTTGGGCGCGTGTTTCAGCACGTAGGTGTTGCCGGCGATCAGCGCTGGAACGGCGCCACGCAGTACTTGCCAGATCGGGAAGTTCCACGGCATCACGGCAAGAATCGGCCCCAGCGGACGGTATTCAATGCGCGCCTTGCCACCTTCTACCAGCGTCGGCTCGGCGCTGAGCATGGCCGGGCCGTGTTCGGCGTACCACTCGCAGAGTTGCGCACACTTCTCGATTTCGCCACGGGCCTGGGTGATGGGCTTGCCCATTTCCAGGGTGATCATGTGCGCCAGGTTTTGCGCATCGTCGCGTAAGGCTTGAGCCAGGGCGATCAGCGATTGCGCACGTTGTTCGACCGGCGTGCGACGCCAGACTGCAAACCCGGCGGCGGCACGGGTGAGGGCGGCGTCCAGTGCCTCGGTGGATTCGAAAGGGTAGTGACCGATCTGCTCGCCCGTGGCGGGGTTGATCGAAATCGCATGGGTGGTACTGGAAATCTGGGTCATGGCACCGTCCTGCTGGGTGGGAATGCGCTCAGGTTACGGCGGTGGTAGTTTTCTGGAAACTGAATAATACTGAGCGTATCGTTCACGTTTGGAGAATGACTTGGATCTGGTCCAGCTCGAAATTTTCAAAGCTGTCGCCGAGCACGGCAGCATTAGCGCGGCCGCCCAGCACATCCACCGGGTGCCGTCGAACCTGACCACGCGGATCAAGCAACTGGAACTGGATCTGGGCGTCGACCTGTTTATCCGCGAGAAAAGCCGCCTGCGCCTATCGCCCGCCGGGTGGAGTTTTCTCGACTATGCGCGGCGCATCCTCGACCTGGTCCAGGAAGCCCGGGCCACGGTGGCCGGTGAAGAACCGCAAGGGTCGTTCCCCTTGGGTTCGCTGGAAAGTACGGCGGCGGTGCGAATTCCCGAGTTGCTGGCCGCCTACAACCAGAAGCACGCCAAGGTCGAACTGGACCTGTCCACCGGACCTTCCGGGACCATGATCGACGGCGTGCTCTCGGGTCGATTGGCCGCCGCATTCGTCGATGGCCCGGTGCTGCACCCGGCGCTGGAAGGCGTGCCGGCGTTCGAGGAAGAGATGGTAGTGATCGCACCGCTCAACCATGCGCCAATCCACCGCGCGCGCGACGTCAACGGTGAAAACATCTATGCGTTCCGTTCCAATTGTTCCTACCGTCACCACTTTGAAAGCTGGTTCACCAAGGACGCCGCGGTGCCCGGCAAGATTTTCGAGATGGAGTCCTATCACGGCATGCTCGCTTGCGTCAGCGCCGGGGCAGGGCTGGCGCTGATGCCGCGCAGCATGCTCGACAGCATGCCCGGCTGCACCACGGTGAGCATCTGGCCGCTGTCGGAAAACTTCCGTTATTTGCGCACCTGGCTGGTGTGGCGTCGCGGTACGGTGTCGCAAAGCCTGACCATGTTTGTGCGTTTGCTGGAGGAGCGGGGTGTGGTCCAGGCCGTCACCTGAAAGAGATAGTGTATTGGCGATACCAATTTGCCACTACGTCCGTTAGAGTGTGCGCCGCTCGGGAGACGGATCCCGGCTTTTTCTAATGGAGTTACACCGTGAATTACCTCAGTAAAGTGGTCGCCGTCGTATTGTTCGGTCTGGTTTTGGCAGGTTGCACCGGCACCGCGATGAAGACCCAGCACTATGACAGCAGCCAATACACTGTCCTGGGTCACAGCGAAGCGACCGCCACTGGCATGCTGGTGCTTGGCTGCATCCCGATCAAGCAGAACAACCGTTTTGTCCGCGCTCAAGAAGCGGCGATCAAGGCCAAGGGCGGCGATGCCATGATCAACACCCAAGTGCAGGAAAACTGGTTCTGGGCCTACGTCCTGACCGGTTACACCACCAAGGTTTCGGGTGATGTGATCAAGCTGAACAACGTTCAGTAAGCACACTGCCTCGCCGCTTGGCGGGGGTGCTTGAAACGTGAAAAAGCCCGGTTAATAGCCGGGCTTTTTAGTCTGTGGCGTTTGTCGGGGCATGCCATCATGGGTCAGGATCGATTTTCCATTTTCAGGGATGTCAGAACGTGAACTGGGATGATTTTAAGGTTTTTATCTTCGTCGCCAAATCGAACAACGTGACCGAGGCGGGATTCACTGAAAGTCTCGGCATCGACGGTGTCGCGCAAGATCGCTGCGCTGGAGGCCTCGCTCAGTACCGTGTGTTCTCGAAGACCACCCATGGTCATTTCCTCACCGAAGCCGGCAGGGCTTTGCTGCCGCTGGCGCTGGAGACCGAGGAACGCTTCAAGCTCATCGAAAGGCAAATGTCGCAGCCAGGCGAGCGGATGGCGGGGAAGGGGTGTATCGATTGCCCGGAGCTGATGGGCACGCACCTGATCATTCCGGGGCTGGCGGATTCCGTGTTGAAACACTACAACCTGATCGGCTGGACCAAGGACATGGCGTACATGCCGCCGGGTTTGAAGATGTGGAGTGGTTGCATGAAGGGTGCGCTATTGGTGGAGATGGTGAGCGCAGTTTTGGGCGGTAAACGGGATTGAGCTTTTAATCGAGATTAGAGAGGTCACCGAATTCTTAGGCGAGAGCGGTATGCCTGACGTAGTGAGGTGATCTATTGATGCACAATGTTGCTGTCCTGTTTTATAAAGCGTTTACGCCGGACTCCTTGTTTCAGCGCGACTCGACGTGTGGTCAACGATTGAACGCGGCCGAGGCCGAGCTTCTGCAATCGACCCTATCCACATCAAATAATGGAGCTAGAAAGCTATGAGTTTTGGGAGCCCTGATGCTTATCTCAGTCTGGTCAGCGGCCTCGTAGGCGCCTTGATTGGTGGCGCCTTCACACTGAAGGGGGCGACCAAAGCCCACGAGCTGGCTTTGAAAAAGGAGCAAGCTGCCGATAAAGAAAAAATGATTACGACGTTGATGCTCTTGCGGACTGAGATAGCGACGGCATGGGCGTTGTTCAAATATGAATACGCCGATGAACTATCGCAACAGGCGCCTGAGACACCCTACCTAACGGTTTTCCCGATCGGTGCATCACCATTTCCCATTTTTGATTCGGCACCTCAGGCACTCAATCTCTTACCTTCCGAGCTGGCAAAGGATGTTGTGCACTTCTACATGCGTGCGAAGGGATTAATTGCCATGATCGAAATGAACAATCGTGATTACGAGCAGGCTCTTCAACACGCGCGTTCTTTATTACTCAGTCATTTGGAACGTGCACGTGAGCAGAACGGAGAGATGCCAGATAACTTGCGAGATCAGATTTTTCATGGCGGTGTAGCGTTTATGGCTGCCCACTTGGGGATGGGCGATACGGCTGATGGGATTAGATCGCTTGGGCAGGAGCTGGATCCTATTGTGCGGCGCATAACGACGACAGTAGATGCGTTGTTTTTTCCAATTTCAGACCAGTAGAAACGGACTAGTTAATGGCAATGCCTTCTTTTGATAGGTCTTGGCGTGAACGACAGAGCGTTAAGCCACGCATTTTGGTACTGGAGATTAGAGATAAAGAGCGCGTTGAAGAGCCGCCGCTTGGCTGGATCGTCGTCGAACGAGAAGAGGTGTACGTACGCGACCCTCTCGACGGTCAAATTTGCGAGGCGACGATCCGCCTGTCCTATCGAAGAATCACGGCCAGGCCATCGTCCTACGAGAGTGGCCACGGCGAATTTAACGGCAGCTATTGGCGTTTTTTCAATGCCGTGTCTCTCACCTCTTCTTCGATGGCCAGCGGTGCGGTATGTCTCGATCTGCCAGAGTTATACGGGCAACGGGTCGGCACGTATTTGATGAACGAGATCGTTGAGTGGGTAAAGCAGTGGCCTGACGCCTCAGTTAACCCTATCAAGCTGCTAATTGGACAGGCACGCGGTGACAATAAGGCGCGACGTAACTGGTTTTACGAGCAGTTCGGTTTGAGATTTGATTACCATGATTCGGGCAAGCGTGAAGGTGTCTCACTGCCGATGCAGGTTCGGGAGTTATCCATCGTCGAGACATGGAAGAGCAATATCGTCGAACACAAGATGTTCGACTACCTGGCGGAGCGTTTGGACGCAGTAGAATCCGCACAGTCGAAGGTCGCAGCCCTTCACAACGGCTATATGAATTTGAGGGACGAGCAAAAAAGAGCGGAGGCTCGACCATTGCGCTGGGCCTTTAGAAGGCACCGTATCCAAAGCCCAGAACGCACCATCACCATCATTATCGGGTTAGCTTTGGCCGTTTTCATCAGTCTGTTTTGGTTCAACACGAAATAGCAGATGTAGCCTTTGACGCCTACGCCATAGGCAACGCGATGTTTCAGATGCACTGAGTTGAATGGTTTTACGGCTAATTCGCAGCCGAACGGGGGAAAAGCCCGCTCGCCACAGAGGGTTCCATCAGCAATTAGTGAAGTGAGGGAGCAAGCCCCCTCACTAGCGTGCCTAGCTGCTACCCAGGCTTGTGGTTGTCCAGTACGTGATTGACCGCCATCTCACCCATCGTGATCAGCTGCTGCAACAGCAGCATCCTCTTGCGCTGCGGGCCTTCCATCAGTTCGGCGAAATCGCTGGCCATGACGCTGGCTGATGACAACGAATCGTAGGCCTGAACCAACAACGTTTCGTCAGTCGCCACCGGATTGATGAGGAAAGTGCTGCTGGGGCTGCGGGACGGTATCGGCTCTTTCTGTGCCCCGGGGCTGAGGTAGAAGTTGAGCGCGCGGTCGGCCGCCTCTTTCATTTTATTGGGGTCAAGATCAAGAGAGGCGTCGTAGGGTACTGGACCCGTGTGTGGGGGGTTGGGCGTTACTTTGAACATGTTTACCTAATCCTGTATTGGAGTCGCACCGTTCTCTACTAAAAGAAGGGTGGCGGCTGTGTGCAGGTTAGTAGACCGGAGGATTAGTAAAACCGGCGCGCCCGAGAGCGCCCTGCGCACAGCCACCATTAAGCACAGGAATAGAGCTACCTGACTGAATGACGCTCATGCACCTTACTAAACCAATGGGCTACTAAACCCGACCACTGATGAGCAGTGGCAGGTAAACGATAGAGGCCGAGGTTAAAGCGCACAAGCCAGCGAATTCTGGCGTGCGCGTAGGCAACGACGCAAGGTCTTGTAGCCTTTTATGACGTAACACCGAGTGTCTTTAAACGCTCGCAAAAAAACTGTTTAACCACGGCAAAAACCGAACAACATCGCGCCCAGCGTCTTTGCCGCCACGTCGATTACATATTGCGTATGGCTTCATCGTCTTTCAGCACGAATTCCATACCAATCCCTACGCCCTTTAGCACCTCGGTCACGCGGTCGATGAAGACCTCGCCTTGCTCCGGCAGCTCGTATAGACCGTTAATGCGGATGATGGGGAGCTTGCCCTTGGACGGTGGGTAGTCCTCGAGTAGTTGGCCGCTTTCGATGAAGGCGATGTACGTGTTGATCTTCTCTTGAAGCAATAGAAGGTGCTCGCCCTGTTGGGCTTTATCGCCCCATTCGAGGTGGTCGGTAATGACCAGGATCACGTGGTCGGGCTCCCACTCGGGTACTGCAATGATGTCGACGACTTTGGTTTCTACGATGGACATGTCTGCTCCCTCAGAGGGTCGGGTCAGGTCGAAGGATTTCGACTCTGGTGGGGGGTATTTTGGTGCCGCCGGGGAAGCCGGGTTTACCTTTGCCTACAACGGTTGCCCCCGTTTTCTCAATTTCAGGGAAGGCGGCCTTCTGATTTTTGGTAAGAGGTGCGGTGTCAGATGACTTGCATTCAACGCATGAAATATCGCCGTCCGCGTCTCGGCCTATCATATCAATACGTGTACGAACACCGCTGTCGGTTTTAAGCGTCACCTCGCGGGCGGCTTCGGGCTTGGTGTTGCTGTACTCCCCGTAAGACGCCTCTTCGAAAGCCTTGCCCTTTTTCTTGTTCTTCTCAAACTGCGTGCTGAGCACGATGTAGATCGGCTGAATGCCCGAGTCAGGGAACCAGATGATTGCATCCTGGAACTCAGGGGGATGCGCTGGGTTTTCCAGCAGCGTGTCAGATTGCGGCGTGGGTGGGTACACCCACACGGGGGGTAATTGCGGCGCGCCTTCGAGTGCCGGGATACCCAGGACGCCGTCGGGGCTGGCTGCGGGCGTCCAGGTCAGGCCAATGCCGTTGCCAAGGTCAGCAACGTAGTTCTCGCCGTCTTTATCCGCCTTGATGACAGGGACCTGTTCCCAGTCCTTTTTGCCACCGGTGTAGAACCCGTACGCGTTGACTGAGCCATCGGGCAAGGTCTTTACGTTGACGCGCACGCGTGTACGGCCCGCCTCCAGCGTTGCGTACTGTTCGTCTTTGTAGAAGGCACTGTCGGGTGCAAGGCTGGTGTTGGGTATTAACAGTGCAACGGTGCCCACGGCAACCCCCGCCGCCATCACGCCAGACCCGGATATCAATTTGAGTGTCAGTGAGCCGCCCAGCCGTTTGGCAATGGCGCTACCGGTTGCGGAGCCGCCTATCAGTTGGAGCGAGGTGCCTTGGGCGGTGATTGCGGCCCCAGTGGCCAACACGGCCCATAGTCCGTAATCGGCGAGCATTTCAACGGGCACAAACCCCGATGGGTTGGTGTGGTTGATTTCGCCGTCGGGCAGGTTGCAACTCTTGGCGAAAACACAGCCCAGTGGGTCGGGCGCTGCGTCTGGCGTGGGCGGGAGGTCTTTGTATTGCGCCCAGTGCTGAGCGCTGGTATCGACGGGTTCGACACCGCTGTTGCGATAACCCTTGGGCGGGTTGGGTACGTAGCCACTCAATCCTTGATTCCTTGTCCTGGTCCTTTGAACGGGGCGCAGGGTGACAGGTGGGGGTTTGGGGTGGCAATGGGTGGCACTTTGACTCTATGGGGGTAAGCGCTCATTCTGTGGATGGTCGATCAATTTGGTTTCCTTCAGCTCAGCACCGCACTTTGAGTCTATGGATGGCCGCGGAAGGTGATAACTTTCTATAGTTGAAATTACAAAAAAATGGATAATTTTAAGTCCAGTGGACTTGGAGACAAAATGATTTGCATAAATTGCGTGACCCCTGAAGTGCTTAAGAAGTTAATTTCTGAAAGTGGAGATTATGTCAGCTGTGAATATTGCGGGAATGATGGTGTTGGTGTGGGTGTTGAATTTTTATTTGATTATATATTAAGTAGAGTTTCTGAAAATACCGCCACGGAAGATGATCTCTCTCAATATGAATACGGCATGCTTTTCGAAGGCGGGGCCGATGATATACCGATTGATTATTTAGATATTGTTCTTTCCGAGTGGGCAAATCTGGGTGACGAATCTTATTTTGATGATCTAAATGCGTACGCGCCTAAAGAAATGAAAGTCAATAGTAGAAATATGGACCGCCAATATTTCGGAGATGACGGTTTACTGGAGAGGAACTTTTTTGAAGCAAAATGGATAAACTTCATCGATGATATTCAGCATTCGCATCGTTTTTTTAATCCCAATACCAAGGGGTTCCTTGATTCGGTTTTCAACATCCTCTGTGGAGACGACGGTAATCTGAAAGATGAATGCATAAGAGCCATTATTCGAGGGGAACCTGTTTATCGAGCGCGCTCCGCTTCGACTCGAGAGCAAATCATGAAAATTATTGGATCACCTTCAAGCGAGCTTGGCCCCACACCTAAAGGAAAGGCTGGCAGCCAGCGAATGACTCCCAATGGCATTTCCGCCATGTATTGCTCATTAGAACGAGAGACTTGCTTAAGCGAAATTCGCTCCATTACAGGAGACAACGTAGTAAGCATAGCAATGACCCCCGTAACCTCTCTTAAGTTTCTAGATCTAACCAGGCTTGACCAGATCGAGTTTCCAACCCTCTCACTCTTAGATAAGGGTTATCTCGAGCTAATGCATTTAAAAACTTTCATGAGTTCACTCGTAAAGAAAATGTCCAAACCTAAGGGTTACAATGACGAACTGAGATACCTCTCAAGTCAAGTGGTATTCGAGTATTTGAGGCTTCGTTTTGGAAGCCAAGTCGATGGCCTGATCTTTCCCTCCGTTCAAACGGGAGAGCTCGGAACTAACATTGCTTTGTTTCCTGAGGCCAGTATTGTTGCTGCCAAAGAGATCAACTCGGAGCATGAGGAGTTAGCAGAGGCTTCAGTTATCACCCAGTCTGTAAGTGGAGCCAAACTCTATTGCATTCCAGACTCATTGCGATATCACAAAATTACAGCTATTGAAACCAAGGCTCTAGAGTATCGCTTTAGCGAAGACCTATTTATGACCGATTTGACTAGAAACCGTCTAGGATTGCACTAAACCCATAAGCTCTCTGGCGCCAATAAAACTCTTAAACAAGTTTTATAGGTGTAAAGCTCAAAGCCAAATTTGTGCGCAGAGAAAATCACTTGACAATGGGGGCGAGCGATTCTAGGGTCGGCGAAAGAGATCAACATCTATAGAGACTACTCAAAATAGAACCGGAAAATTCGTAGCAGTTTTATGGTGCGATGTTTTAAGATATCGGACTTTAGAAAGTCTAGTCGGGAGGTAGAGCTTGCTAGTTATCAACAATCTGGCGCTATTCGCAGCTCAAAATATTGAAGAATGGAACAAACACCCTGGACTCGAACCAGGAACTCCTCCTTCCAAATAACCTCTGCAGCAAAGGTTATTAGGAATTTCTCGGGGTGTGTTACCAATTACACCAATGCTTGCATCAGGACGATAACAGGGAATGATTACCAATTCAAACGCTTTCTTCATCTTAAAGCAGCAAATTCAATCTGCAATTGATTTTTCTGTCTTGTGTTGTCACGCAGTGCCCGCTTTAAATGCTTACATAAAAGCTGTCGAGAAAGGTGGTGCACCTAAGCTCCCGGACGCGGATCACTTCAAGGGTGATCCAAATTTTGAACAGTTAAGAGGATACATACCAGAGTACAGAAGGAATCTCGGAAAGTTGATGTTTATCAACTCCTTCAGCTATTTCGAAGCATATTTCAAATCTTTAATTTCAGAAGTTCTTAAGTTTCATGGCGGGCAGGAGGCATTTGTTGAGCGCGCGAGAGAAAGGCAGCACCAGCATCTTGTTTTTGCTGAAGATCAAAAAACCAAAAATGCGGCTAATAAACTTAGAGAGCACGCAAAGCCAAGTCACAGCCTAAAGTATGTCAAATATACGAACGAAATCGAACATACGGACTTTCGGTTTCCTTCCGAATTATTCGCAGCTTTTGGAATCATGGAGCTTGGGAATAGTTATAGTGATTTGAAGGCCTCGCAAATACCGCATGTCGCACAGTATTGCTTTGGTGTGGAACTTACAGCTGCGGACATAACAAGTTTTTCTTCTTATCGAGACTTGAGAAACAACGTGGTGCACGGGAAAACACTGACGGTAGAATTTAACGAGGCAAACGCAGCGAATAAATTTTTGCGCGCGCTGGCATTAAAGATAGACAAACATGTTGTTAGGCACTTTTTGGTAATAGAAATCTGACAGAGTGCGCTTGACTGATGAGGTTCTAGCGATCGCAGGCCTTGTGAGGGCCTGCGATCGGTCGGCACGTTACTCTTCTTGATTCGATTTTGGCGACCATGTGCAGTATATTTCATGCTTGCTGTAAACAAAGACGTGGGAAAAGTCTTTTAGCAGATGTGACAACTTATTAAGTACAGCTTCGTAATCTTTTTTCTTATCAATTTCGGGCGGTTGCAGTCCAAAATAGCACTTACGAAATCTATCTTCGTCGGTATACACCAGCAGAGCTGTATCGGCTGGGTAGGTTATACCTCCCTTTTTCTTCAAGGCTTTCTCGAATAAATCGATCTTTCGAAGGTGATTCTGCTGCTCTGATTCAACGACAGTCGTGATGGTTTTTTCTTCGGACAACTCCTCGAGCTGCCTTGCATCTTCCCGATCCTGAAGAGTGGTAACCTCCAAGTAACGTATGTCTGATCGGCCCAGACATTCATTTTGATACTTGACAGTTGCGTCAAAATTTTGGTTGCCGTCAAACCATTGGATCAAGACATTATTTGACTCAGCGAAATACAGCTTTGCAAAATGGGCGATTGGAAAAAGTTCGTCATAAACCTTGCGAAGAAGCCCTGACCTTTGAGGGTGCTTTGGCGCTGATTTACTTCCATGTGTCAATATATTGAAAAAATTCTGAATTGCGGCTGCAAGAATGTAGAACTTGTCTGCCGGGGTAGGCTGCATAGCTGCTTTTTTGATGGTGGCTTTATCCGTTTCCCAGTCTAAAGTCAGCGGGGGGATGAGTGTAACTATTGGAATGTTAAATTCATTTTTTGTTGTCATGTTGATTATGGTCCAATTAATGTTCTGTACGACTAAAAATTAACGCATGCTCGAATTGCCCTTGGCTCTGTTCTCATTCTTGCCGGACTGCGCTGGTAATGCCCTCCAGACACTCACCTGATATACCTTGGTTTGCGGATTTTTTTACTATGCACTACAGCAGTCGTCAAATACACGTCGCGCGCGATAAATAGTCAAACGACAATATTAGAATGGCTTCCTCGGTTTCAGGTTGCAAATCTTTTTCGGCTTTCATCGGCAAATATGGCCGACCCGGTATGTCACCCCACAGTTGGGGAAAATCCGCCTGCTCTCCACCGAACTGCATCATCGCCGCATACGGTTTGTTGCTGCCCACCATAGCCGAACTGTCGGTCGTGTGAGTGGTGATGGAAGCCGCGAGCCCGGCTGCGCTGACCCGCAGGATTTGGCCGGGTCAGTGGCCGTTTTTGGCGCGGTGTTCGGTGGTGACATCGGATAGCTCGGGCCATTGGGGGCGGCCTTCGTGTTCGAAGTTCTCTTCGGTTTGGGTAGCGAGTTCGGCGGCGATGGCCTGCATGAGGGGTTTGAGGTTGCCGGTGGCTTGTTCAATTTGGTGCAGGGTGTGTTGTAGGTGTTGGGATTTGAGTTCGATGGTGAGCATGGGGGGCTTGGTTTGGGTGGTGGTTTGTCAGGGATCGGTGGGTGGTTGGGTTGGATTGGGGCTGCTGCGCAGCCCAGAGGGAGCAAGCTCCCTCGCCACAGGGGGGGTATTTTGGGGGTTTGGGGGCGCCAGGATCAAAAGATCGCAGGCTTTGCCAGCGCCTACAGGGATTGGGTTTTTGCCTGGGTGATTGGGGCGGCTGGTTGTCCGCTTTCGCGAGCAGGCTCGCTCCCACCGGGGGCGGCAGTGTTTATGGGGATGGGTGTTTGGCCGCTGCCTCTTTTTGTTTTAGGGCGGCGACTAGACCTGCACCGGGGGCGTGGTTGAAGCCGGGGTCGGTGCGAAAGGTGACGGTGTGGCCTTGGGGGTTGGTGAGGCGGACGGCGGTGACGGTGGCGGTTCGGATTTCGCCGGTGTGTTTGTGGGTGCCGGTCTCTACTGTTTCGGTGGATGTTCTTCCCTCGCTGGTGATGACGGTCAGGCCTCGGCGTTTGACGGCGGCTTCGCTTAGGGCGATGACGCGGCAGCGGCAGTTGAAGCCGTTGGGTGGGTAGATGGTGGCCCAGATGGGGTCGTCGTGGCGGAAGATTTGGCCGTGGAGTGCGCTGTGGTCGAGGATGGCGATGACCCGCCAGTACGGGTGGGTGTCGGTGCTTTGTTCCATGCTGGCTTTACGGCCGACCATGTAGGCGCTTTGCAGGTTGGTTTGGTAGATGGTTTTGAGGCGGCGTGAGCTGCCGAGTTGGGCGGATTGGGCGTTGCCGTCGGTGTCGACGATGATTTGTTTGCCCCGTCGGTTGATGACTGACGGGGATGCTTATTTTGCGGTGGGTGCAAGGGTTTTGCGTAAGCTGTCCCAATCAATGCCAGCCTGCCCCGGAATGGACCGGATTTATCTCGCTTGGGTGGTGGTGGTATTTATCTCAACCCTGAACAGCAACCGCCGTCGGGGCCGCTTCGCAGCCCAGCGGGAGCAAGCTCCCTCGCCACAGGTCTGCCATCAGGCACAAAAAAGCCCACACAAGGCGGGCTTTGGAATTTGAGTAGGTGGCCGGTGCTGGTCTCCGGCTTACGAGATTTATCAGGCCTCTCACAGCAACGTTTTGTGCGTTACTGCCTCACACGGCATAAGGGCTGGATCTCAGCGCGGAGATCTTTCTAACCGTGTACCCTTCGGAGCGCGCCCCACGCGTTCTCGCTATCCTCTTGCGCATCAGTCTGCGTCTTCACCTACCACTTCAGAATAGCCAAAAAGACCCAGGCCCGGGCCAGTCTTTTTAGATCGATTGTGCCCAAGCGAAAGCGCCGCAGGACGGAAAAACGCTATCGGGGTTTGCGACCTCGCGTTTAGTTGAAGTAGTATACGTTTCGTATGCATTTCATATCGGATGGATTTGTGGGAATCGTCAAAATTTCAGAAGACATGCACGAGAATCTGCGCGTCGCCAGCAATGCGCTGAGCCGCTCGATCAACGCTCAGGCCGAACACTGGATGCGCATCGGCATGCTCGCCGAGCTGCATCCCGACCTGGATCACAACGCGATCTGCCGTTTGCTGATCCGTGCCGAACAGGCCGGCGGCCTCGACTTGCAACAGGTCTGTGCACTCGCCGAAGCATCGCCAGCCGTCGCAGGAGCCGCGCAATGAACCGTGCAGTGAAAGCAGGCGTCCCGATCAATTCCCCGGCACAAATCGCCCAGTCCGGCGTGGCCGGCAAACTCGCGGCCGAAGTGCTGGCGATGATCACGCCGCACATCAAGGCCGGGGTCACCACCGACGACATCGATCGGCTCTGTCACGACTACATCGTCAACGTGCAGAAAGCCATTCCCGGTAATGTCGGCTATCACGGCTTTCCGAAAACCGTGTGCGCCTCGGTCAACGAAGTGGTTTGCCATGGCATCCCTTCGCCCCAGGTGCTGAAGGATGGCGACATCGTCAATATCGACATTGCCGTGGTCAAGGATGGCTGGTACGGCGACACCAGCCGCATGTACTTCGTCGGCGAACCGAGCCCGGAGGCGCGGCGCCTGGTGCAAACCACCTATGAAGCGATGTGCGCCGGTATCCGCATCGTGCGCCCCGGTGCGACCCTGGGCGACATAGGCCACGCGATCCAGAGCGTCGCCGAGCGCGACGGTTACAGCGTGGTACGCGAGTACTGCGGGCATGGCATCGGCAAGGTCTATCACGATGAACCGCAGGTCCTGCATTACGGCTATCCGGGCCAAGGACTGAAGCTGAAGACCGGAATGATCTTCACCATCGAACCGATGCTCAACGCCGGCAAACGCCATGTGAAAACCTTGGCGGACGCCTGGACCGTGGTGACCAAGGATTTGTCGCTTTCGGCGCAGTGGGAACACATGGTGGCGGTGACGGATGACGGCTACGAAGTGTTGACCGCTTGGCCGGATCAGGTTGAAGGCTATCCGGCACCCTGAACGGCAGGCAAAAAAAAGCCGCCGGTTAAGGCAGCCATAAAAAAAGCACGCGTTGTATGCCCTGAGTATTGACGTCGTCAGGTTACAGATTGATGACGTTCAATAGACTTGCGGCACGATCAGTTCCGGTGGCGTCGGGTTGCGGGAGTAATCTTCCTGGCGCACCCGTTGCGGCAGCTGGATCGTCGGCTGTTCGACCTCTTCATAGGGCATTTGCCCGAGCAGGTGGTTGATGCAGTTGAGCCGGGCCTTTTTCTTGTCGTCGGCTTGCACCACCCACCACGGCGCTTCGCTGATGTGGGTGCGTTCGAGCATGATTTCCTTGGCCTTGGTATAGGCTTCCCAGCGCCGGCGGGACTCCAGGTCCATGGGGCTGAGTTTCCATTGCTTGAGCGGGTCGTGGATGCGGCTGAGAAAGCGCAGATTCTGTTCCTGATCGGAAATCGAGAACCAGTATTTGATCAACTGAATGCCGGAACGGGCGAGCATTCGCTCGAACTCCGGCACCGTGCGGAAAAATTCTTCGTACTGATCGTCATTGCAAAACCCCATGACTTTTTCGACCCCGGCGCGGTTGTACCAGCTGCGGTCGAACAGCACGATTTCGCCGGCTGCCGGCAGGTGGGAGACGTAGCGCTGGAAGTACCACTGGGTTTGTTCGCGGTCATTCGGGGCGGGCAGGGCGGCAACACGGCAGACCCGCGGATTGAGGCGCTGGGTAATGCGCTTGATCACGCCACCCTTGCCGGCGGCATCGCGTCCTTCGAACAGAATCACCACTTTGGCCCCGGTCTTGACCACCCAGCTTTGCAGCTTTACCAGTTCGCCTTGCAGGCGGAACAGTTCACTGAAATAGCGCCGTCTCTCTTCTTTCTCGCTGCCGTCATCGACGTGCCCGTCGAACAGCTCATCAAGGTTGTGTCCATCCTCCAGTAATTCGAGTTCCAGCTCTTCGTCGTTGTGATCGAGCAGCTCGCGATGGATCCGCTGCATCAGGGTGTCGTTATTGGCAAGCATGGTCGGAGGCTCCCGTGGAAGGTGGCGCGGACGATGGTATTCCGGGAGATATGACGAAGTAGTGACGAAACGGCTGTAGGACCTGGCGCAGTCGCTGTCATCTTCGTGTCACCTATGCCGTGGCAAGCTCTTCACAAACCGTCTTCAAGGCTCCGTCTGCGGGCTCATGAATCTGCCAGGAATCCCTACCATGAAAGGTGACGCCTCTCTGTTTGCGGCCATTGACCTGGGGTCGAATGCGTTTCGCATGATGATCGGCCAGTCGGTCCGGCGGAACCAACAGTTCGTCATCCAGGAAGTGAAAACCCTGCGTGAGCCGGTGCGGCTGGCCGAAGGATTTCAGGGTGGGGCGCTGGACGAATTGGCACTGGATCGCGGCTGGCAGGCGTTGGCGCGCTTTGGCAAGAAGCTGCGTGGCTTTGAGTCGTGCCGGGTGCGGGCCGTGGCCACCAGCGCGGTGCGCGAAGCTGACAATGCGCAGCTGTTCCTGGCCAGCGCCGAGCGGCATCTGGGGTTTCGCATCGACGTGATTACCGGGCAGGAAGAGGCGCAACTGGTGTACGCCGGTGTGGCCCATACGCTGCCGGGTGCCGAGAGTCAGCGGCTGGTGGTGGACATCGGCGGCGGCTCCACCGAATTGATTCTGGGGCGGGGCACTCAGCCGCTGGTCACCGAGAGCATTGCCATCGGCAGCGGCACCTTCGGTTCGCGCTATTTTCAGGGTGGGCGTATCACCGCGCAGGCGCTGCTGGAGGCTGAGCGCGTGGCCTCGCTGGAGTTTGAGAAAGTCGCCCGGCGTTATCGCGCGCTGGGCTGGCAGCAGACCATCGGTTCGTCCGGCACCGCGCGGATGCTGGCCAAAGTGCTCAAGGCCAACGGCCTGAACGACGATGACCAGAGCGGCATCACCTACGGCGGATTGTTGCGCCTGTCACTGCGCCTGCTCGAAGTCGGGCACGTCAAACAGCTCAAGTTGGCCGGGCTGCAACCCCATCGGTTGAGCATTCTGCCCGGCGGCCTGGTGGTCATGCTGGCGGCGTTCAAGGTGTTTGGCATCTCGCACATGACGCCGTCCGAGCCGGGGTTACGGTTTGGGGTGATGCATGGGTTGATGAGTCAGCATTGATCAGGCCGAGGGAATCGAGCCCACTTCAGAGCTAGTTGCATAGTCCGTTCGCGTGTTGCCCAAGCGGTCGCGGAAGGTGAAGTGACTGAGGGTCAGGCACAGCGCGAGGCCCAGCATGTCGGCGACAAAGTTCTGGTAGGCGGCACTGAACGGGATGCCGTTTTCTCGCGGGTCAACGTACATCTCGTTATACGCCGAGAGGAACAGCACGATGATCAAGCCACCCCATGGACTCCAAGGGATGCCGGTTTTCAGAGCGTGAAAATTGTCTCGCAGGGACTGCTTGAAAAACCTCGTCGGAATCGTCACGTAGCCCAACAGCAACGCGGCGCACAAGCCGTACAGGAAATGGCAGAAGTTGTAGCTCCAGACGATGATGTTGAACGCGTTGAGCTGCACCAGCCAGAACGTGATGAAGATCGCCAGGCACAGCAGAAACGGGGTGTGGGTCGAGCGTTGGGTGAACAGCATTGAAGCTTCCTTGAGCGGGATTGATCCTTTGGGGTAATGCTACCGGAGTCTTGCTTCGTTTATCGCGGCTAAATAGAGCTGATGGTAAGCGTCTACCAATTGATCCAGGGTGAACGCCAGGTTTCGTCCACTCGGATTAGGCAGAATCCACACCGCCGCGCCGCCAAATGTCTTCGGCTGCAACCCCCACGCAATGTCCCGTTGACCGGTTAACGCGCCATACGCGGCTTTGCCGAGAAACGCCACGAAGCGCGGGGCATAGCGTGCGATCTTCTGTTCGAAGTCCTTGGCGGCGGCAGTGAATTCCTTTAACGACAGTTGATCTGCGCGCGCCGTTGGGCGGTCAACCACGGCGGTTAATCCGCAGTGGTATTGCAAAATTGACCGATCATTTTCCGGATGCACTTGCTCCGGGGTAAACCCGGCCAGATGCAGCGTGCGCCAGAAGCGATTGCCCCGGCCGGCAAAATGATGACCCTGGGCTGCCGCCATCATCCCCGGATTGATCCCGCAAAAAATCACCGCGAGTTGCTCGGCCAGAATATCTTCGAGTCCCACTTTTATAGCCCCTCAGCCGCAGATGACGCTGACCGCATTGCGCGCCAGTTCCGTCAATTCAGCCCGGGATTTGCCGGCGCGCGCGCGGATCGAAATGCTGTGCAGCAGTGATGACGCGAGGACCGCGAGAGCCGCCGGGTCGGCATCGGTTTTCAGTTCGCCGACACTGACGGCCGTTTGCAGACGCGTTTCGAGATCGGCGTCGAGCCGGCTGAGCCGGTCGGACAGCACGTCGCGAATTTCCTGATCCTCGACCGCTTCAGTGGTCGCCGTGCCAATCGCAAAACAGCCACGCGGTTGGCCTTCGCCGGAAAAGTAAATCGACAACTGCCCCTCGTAAAAACGCATCAGCGCCTCGCGCAAGGTGAGGCTGCTGTCGGTCAGCGCCTCGTGCATGGCCGCCGCCGCGAACTCCCAATATTGCTCAAGCGCCTTGATGTACAGCGCGTGTTTGTCACCGAACGCGGCATAGAGGCTGGGGCGATTCATGCCGGCCGCCGTGGCGATGCTGTCCAGGGACGCGCCGGAATAACCGGTATTCCAGAACACTCCGAGCGCCTGTTGCAGCGCCGTCTGCGGGTCATACGCGCGAGGGCGGCCGCGACCTTTTCCTTCTGTAATCTTTTTTTGTGCCATGTCGTATAAAACTCTTGATGAAAGATGGGCTCGCCGATATTCTTACATCATCGCACAAAAATAAGGAATCAAAAATTCCTTGGCTTGAAGCGTTGATGTAGCCGAGCTCGAACGGGGTCTTGCGGCGAAGAAACAGGCGCGGTGGAGCGATCCTCCCGACCGCGCACGGTATGGCTGTTTTTGTGGGTGCTGTCCCCCATTTCCCGGTTATAGGTGCATTCGATCATGACTAAACAGTTCGACCTCTCAGCGACACCCGCCGTCGAGCATCCAGGGCCGGACGCGCCCATCAGCAAGCCGCTCAAAGAGAAACTGCGACCTTTGCTGATGATCGGTGTGCCGGCCATTTTTGCCGCCGTCGGCTATGCCCACTACGTAGCGGGCGAGCCCTTTGTTTCGACCGACAACGCTTATGCCCGAGTGGCCAAGGCTTCGATCAACGCGCGGATTTCCGGGCAAGTGGTGGACATCGCGGTCGAGGACAACCAACCGGTTCGCAAGGGCCAGGTGTTGTTTCGGATCGATCCGAAACCACTGCAGATCGCGGTTGACCGTGCCCAGGCACAGCTGAGCATGGCGCGGCTGCGCATCGATGGACTGAAGGCCAGTTACCGCCAGCAACAGGCTGAACTGCAATCGGCGAAAGAGTCGGCGGATTTCGACCAAAAGGAATTTGCGCGCAAGAAGGCGCTGGTCGCGACCGAGTTCGTCTCCCGGGCCATTTACGAACGCGCTGACACCGATCTGAAAGTGTCCCGGCAACGCATCGCGTCGATCGAACAACAGATCGCCAGCACCGTCGTCGCGCTGAACGGCGATCCCAACATCGACGCCGATCACCACCCGACGGTGCATGAAGCCAAGGCGCAACTGGACGAGGCGCAGCTCTACCTTTCCTACGCGACGGTATACGCGCCGGACGACGGTATCGTCGCCAAGGTCGACGATTTGCAGGTCGGCAACTACGTGAACAACGGCGCGCCAGCCTTTGCGCTGCTGTCCGACCGCCAGGTCTGGGTCGAGGCCAACTTCCGCGAAACGGAAGTGACGCACATGCGCGCCGGCCAGGAAGCGACGATCCGTATCGATACCTACCCGGATCACGTTTTCAAAGCCCACGTCACCAGCATGAGCCCCGGCGCCGGCGCGGACTTCGCCTTGCTGCCGCCGGAAAACGCGACCGGCAATTGGGTCAAGGTCGTTCAGCGGGTTCCGGTACGGCTGGAACTCGATGAGGTGGATCCGGCGCTGCCGCTGTTCTCGGGTACCAGCGCCACAGTCAGGGTCGATACCGGGTTTCGCAGGCCTTGGTGGCATCCGCTCAAATCGTTGCTGACTGCGGGGTGATTTCTGATGAACACCGGAACGTTAAGATCCGCCGCGCTGTTGGCGATCTACATGCAGTCGGCGAATTTGCCGCTGCCGAACTCGGCGTTGCGGTTTATCCAGGGCAGCCTGTCGATGACCGACGACCAGGCCGGCTGGATATTCACCGCGTACCTCGCCGCCAGCGCCATCACCTTGCCGATTGCGCAGTGGCTCGCCGGGCGCTTTGGCTTGAAGCGTGTGTACCAGGCGGCACTGGCGATCTTCGTCCTCGGCTTGCTGCTCGCTACGTCGGCAACCACCTCGCTGGAATTCGTCGGCGCGCGGATTGTTCAAGGCGTGGCAAGTGGCGTGCTGGCGCCGCTGTCGATGGCGATTGCCCTGGAGACTTTGCCAGCGGCGCGGCGGGCGAAATTTGCCTCGGTGTTCACCGCCATTGTGCTGCTCGGCATCGCCAGCGGCCCGAGCATCGGCGGTTGGCTCAGCGAATATCACGGCTGGCGCTCGATGTTCTATGTCAGCGTCCCGTTATCGGCGTGGATCTTCCTCGTGGTGACGCTGCTGCTGGCCGAGAAGAAAGCCGAGCAACGTCCAGCGTTGGATTTTTTCGGTGTCAGCACCTTCACCCTGGGCATGATCAGCCTGCAAATGTTCCTCGATCGCGGTGAACGCCTGGACTGGTTTGCCTCGCCCGAGATCTGGCTGGAAGCGATAGCGGCATCGCTCGGGCTGTACCTGTTCGTGGTGCATGTGCTGACCGCGAAGGTGCATTTCCTCAATAAGGAATTGTTCCGGGACCGCAATTTTGTGTTCTCGACAATCATCTTTTTCGCCCTCGGCTTCGTGCTGCTGTCGACCATGGCGCTGACCTCGCCGATGCTCGACGAGATTCTCGGCTACCCGCCAGTGCTGACCGGCTGCCTGACGATCCCGCGAGGCGTGGGACTGGTCGGCGCTTTCCTGCTGATGGGCCGTGTTCCCGCTCATCTCGACCAACGATTTTTCGTGGCGGCGGGCATCGCGCTGGTGGTGTATGGCAACTGGCTGATGCTCGGTTATTCGCCGTTGATGGACTGGCCGCCAGTGGCGGTGGCCGGTGCCGTCCAGGGTGTCGGCCTCGGTGTGCTGATGCCGGCGATCAGCAAGGTGGCGTTCAACACGCTAGACCCCAAGCTGCGCCCGGAAGGCAGCGGGTTTTTCAATCTGGCCCGTGTCTACGGCAGCACGATTGGCGTGGCGGTGGTGCAAACGTTCTTCTTCAACAACACGCAGGCGATGCACGTGGCGCTGGTCAGCCACGTCACGCCTTACCGCGGCCAAGCGCATTCGATGTCGCTGCAAGCACTGGGCGGGCTCAACGAAATGATCACCGGTCAGGCGGCTTTTATCGCCGTTATCGACCAATTCAAGATTTTGATGGTGGCCATGCTGGTGGTGAGCCCGCTGGTTCTGTTTCTTCGCAAACCGGTTCCGACCTTCTAATTTGCCGTGGAGTCTGCCCAATGAAATCTCATGCGCTTTTCAGCAATGGACACAGGGTCGCGGCGATGTCGTTCCTGGTGTTCCTGTCCGCCTGCACCGTCGGCCCGGACTTTCAAACCCCGGCGCCGAGCGAGTCGCAGCACTATGATCAACAGGCCGAGCAGCGACTTGCCCGGCAGATTGTCCTTGGCCAAAAGGTCAACGGTGATTGGTGGACGGCGTTCCGTTCGCCGAAACTCGATGCGCTGGTGCGCCGTGCTATCGACGGCAACCTTGAACTGGTGGCGGCGGATGCAACGATCCGGCAAGCGGCGTCCTCGGTCGCGGCGGCGGAGGGTGCCCTGTATCCACAAGTTGATTTTGGCGCGCAGGCCGGTCGCCAGCGCACCCACAACGCGCCAGAAGCCTCGGTTTCCAACTTCTACGCGATCGGGCCGCGGGTCGGTTTCGACCTGGACGCTTTTGGCGGTAACAAGCGGTTGGTCGAACAGCAGCAAGCGTTTACCGAGCTGCAAAAACATCGCTTTGAGGCGGCGTACCTGACCCTGACCGGCGATGTCGCGAGCCAGGCGTTGCTGCTGGCCTCTGCCAACGCACAGATGCAAGCCGTCGAAAAACTGCTGGCCAATGACGCGAAGAACCTCGATCTCGTGCGCCGGGCACACGCCAGTGGCGCCACCACGCAGATCGATGTGTCGCTGGCCGAAACCCGGCTCGCCCAGGACCGTACGCTGTTGCCGCCCCTCGCGCAGCAGCGTGATTCAGCGCGTCACGCGCTGTCGATCCTGACCGGCAAAGGCCCCGGTGACTGGATCGCGCCGGAGTTCGAACTGGCCGAGTTTGCCTTGCCGTCCAACGTGCCGGTCAGTTTGCCTTCGGAGATGGCTCACGACCGACCGGATGTTCTGCAAGCCGAAGCCGAGTTGCACATGGCCAGCGCGGCGGTGGGCGTCGCGACCGCCAATCTCTATCCCCGCATACAACTTTCCGCGTCGCTGGCCCAGGCCGCTTCCGGCAATGGCGGCGCCGCACTCTGGGGGTTCGCCGCGGGGCTGACCGCGCCGATCTTCAATGGCGGCACGCTCAAGGCTGAACGCCAGGCTGCCGTCGATGGCTACCAGGCGTCTCTCGCGGGTTACCAGCAAACCGTCATCAGATCGTTTGGCCAAGTCGCGGACACGCTGCAAGCGATCAACCATCACGCCGAGGAAAACCTCGCGCAGGAAGATGCATTACGCGCCGCCGACAGCAGTTTTCGCTTGAACCAGCAAGCCTACGCCCAAGGCGAGAACAGCATCCTGCAAGTGCTTGAAGCGGAGCGCGCCTACGAGCAGGCCTTGCTGGGGCAGATCAGAGTGAAGACCGCGCAATACCTCGACACCGTGCGCCTGTATGTGGCGCTCGGCGGCAACTCCGTCGGTGTGTTCGAGCAGAAAGTGGCCTCTGGCGAAGCATCGAAACGTTCGTATCAATAACGGCTGCGGCCCCAGTTAGTGGAGTAAAGACATGTCATATGAAGCCTTTCACGATGGACTTCGCGATACCCGATTCCCGCTGAATCACGGTTCCGGCCAGATACCGGCCGTGGGATTTGGCACGCTGTTTCGCGATCTCAGCGTTACGACGCAAGCAGTCAATGATGCACTGGACGCCGGGTTTCGCCATTTCGACTGTGCAGAACGCTATCGCAACGAAGACATGGTCGGCGTTGCTTTGAAAGACGTGTTCGAGGCCGGCAAGATTCGGCGCGAGGACCTGTTCATCACCACCAAACTGTGGAACACCAACCATCGGCCCGAGCGCGTTAAACCCGCTTTTGAGGCCAGTTGCCAACGGCTTCAGGTCGACTATATCGACTGCTATTTGATTCACACGCCGTTCGCCTTTCAACCCGGTGATAACCAGGATCCAAGGGATGCTTTTGGGCATGTCATCTACGATTCCGGCGTGACCTTGATCGAGACCTGGCGCGCACTTGAACGCCTGGTGGATGAAGGCCGGTGCACGTCCATCGGCTTGTCGGATATCACCTTGCCGGCGTTGAAAGAGATCGTGGCCGTGGCGCGGATCAAACCCGCCGTGGTGCAGGTTGAATCCCATCCTTATCTGCCGGAATGGGAACTGCTGGAGTTTTGTCAGCAGCACGGCATCATCGTCCTGGCCTTTGCGCCGCTGGGGCATGGCATGGAGCCGAAAGTCCTGGAAGATTCGGTGATTACCGGGATCGCCCGGCGCTTGCAGAAGACCCCGGCGCAAGTGGCGTTGGCCTGGTCGGTGCAGCGGGGTGTGGCGTTTTTGACGACCTCGGCAACACCGAGCCATATCCAGGAGAACATGGATATTGCTACCTTGCCGCAGCGGGCCATGCGTGAGATCAAGGAAGAGATTACGACGCGGGTGCGGTTCAACTCGGTGGTGGAGACCGGCGTGCCTGGGTTTATCGCGCGCAAGAAATAATGCAGAAACTGTAGGAGCAAAGCTTGCTCGCGATGGCGTCAACCCTGATCCACCGCGTTATCGTTCATCGCGGGCAAGTCTTGCTCCTACACAAATGAGTCGGTGCCACGCTTTTTATCCGTTGTCTCTGAGGTGCCATTGATGGACGTTTTCCAGACCATGCGTTTTTTCATGACGGTCGCTCAAAGCGGCAGCTTCACTGCAGCTGCCGAGATTCTGGACACCACCACCACCAACGTTTCCAAAGCCGTCTCCAGTCTCGAAGCGAGGCTACAAACCCGCCTGATCAACCGCACCACCCGACGCCTGGCGCTGACCGAAGCCGGTACGCGCTATTTGCAGCGCTGCGAGAAAATCCTGGATGAGGTGCGCGAGGCGGATGAGGAGGCGGGCACGGCTCAAGTCATGCCTGCGGGCAGGCTGAAGATTCACGCGATGGCCGCCATCGGCAATCACTACGTGATCGATGCCATCGCCAGGTACAGGGAGACGCAACCCTCGGTCATGTTTGATCTGACCCTGACCAATCGGCTGCCTGATTTGCTGGAGGAGGGCTATGACATGTCGATTGTGCTGGCGCGGGATCTGCCAGATTCGGGCTTTGTCGCCCAGCGGCTTGGTATCACCTACAGCATCCTTTGCGCTTCGCCTGCATACCTGAAGAAACGCGGCATTCCCGATTCGCCGGGTGCCCTTGCTGCACATGATTGTTTGAGAATTGTTAACACGGTCATGCCGGTTGAACACTGGGCATTTGAGGGGCCGGAAGGCGTGGAGACGATCACTATTCCCGTGTCTCCTTTCCACATCAATACCGCCGATGGCATGACCGTCGCGATCACCAATGGAATGGGGATCGGCATTCAACCGATTGCTTCTGCGGTGAATGGCCTGAAAGCGGGGACGCTAGTGCGCGTGTTGCCGGAGTATCACTTCGAGGAATTCAATCTGTTTGCCATCTACCCGTCACGCAAGTTCGTGGACGCAAAAATAAAGACCTGGGTGGAATTTCTCAAGACGTACATTCCAGGCTTGTTGGCTGCTGATGAAAAAATAGTCGGTTCAGCGAAGTAGCGATGGCCGCAGGTATGGAGTGTCGACCCTCCATCGTCTGCACGGCACTCAACCGTTTGAACAGCCAGTGCCCATGACTTGATACTGCAGAATGTGTCGTTGGCCGTGGGAATCCTCGTAGGTCATTTGCGCTGGAACCGGACCGCATTGATCCCCGGTATCGGTAATCGCAATGACTTTCTGGATGTCCAGGTTCATGCCGTAAGCATAACTTTCAGCCGGTGGCTGGCGGGTCGCCTCAGTTGAATCAGCGTCGTCTGCAAAGGCGTGTGCGCCGACACCGACAAGCGCAAAAAACAGCGCAATGTTTGAGAGTTTCATGATGTTCACCGTCTCGTTCAAGGTGGGTTGTTTGACCTCGCGAGCTGTTTGCTCAGCGGGTAGAGACGATGCTAGGGGTTTGCCTTTCCCTCAAATAGCCGGCCACGGGACAAACACTGTTGCCGGATTTCGCATGAATAGCGCCGTTAGGCCGCCTCCAGCTGACTCAGCAACCACTCGCTGAAACTTTGCGCGTTGCTTTCACTGTCGCGGTGGGTCAGCAGCGCCCAGTTCGGGCCGCGGATGGTTTGCTCCACCAAAGGTTGCAACGAACCGTTGGCCCGTGCCTGACGACTCAATAGTTCGCTGACCAGGGCGATGCCCAGTCCGGCGCACGCGGCGTCCAGCAGCAGGCCGGGATCGGAGAAGTTCAGTCCTTGATCGTGCTGGCCGACATCGATGCCAGCCTCGACCGCCCAATGACTCCAATCCATTTCTCGCTCGCCGTGCAGGGTGGTGCGCCGTTCGGTAGGCAGCGCCAACAGGCTCGGATGACACGCCGGGTAGAGGCGGTCGGTGTGCAGCACTTTGAAGCTGCATTCGGCTTGGGAGCTGATGTCGTCGCGCACGGCGACGTCGATGGTCTGGGTGGTCATGTCCGGGACTTCATCGGTGCTGTAGATCCACAGATCAACCTCCGGATGCTGACGGCGAAAATCCCCCAGGCGTGGCAGCAGCCAGTGACGGGCGAACGCTGGCGTGGTGTTGAGCACCAGTTGGTTGGGTTTCTGGTATTGCCCGAGGCGACGAATGCCCACGGCCAATTGCTGCAGCAGCGCCTGGGTGGTGCTGAGCAAATCATGGCCGGCATCGGTCAGGCTGACGCTGCGGCCACTGCGGAAAAACAACGGCTGCTCAAGGTAAGCCTCAAGGCTGCGGATCTGCTGACTGATCGCCGATTGGGTCAGGTTCAGCTCGGCGGCAGCTTTGTGGAAACTGCCCAGTCGGGCAGCGGCTTCGAAGCCGCGAAGGGTACTGAGCGGGGGCCAGTGCTTGAGCATATTGATAAGTTCCTCTAATCAGTTTTCCACTAAATCCATCGTTTGTTCGCCTGTTTTTACGGCCGTAGCATGCATGCCAAGACTTTCGAGACAGTTTTCATTGAACACAATGTCTTAACTAAAAGGTACTGGTGATGCAACAGAACAACAATGGTTGGATGATGCCCGCAGAGTGGGTCAAGCACGCCGCGACTTGGATGGTGTGGCCACATAACCAGGCACTTTGGGAATCCGGTTGGCGCGTCACCTTGGCGCAGGTGCAAGAGGATTTCGCCGGGGTAGCCAACGCCATCGCCCGTTTCGAACCGGTGAAAATGGTCGTTGATCCGTCGGCAATGACCAGTGCCAAAGCGCTGTGCGGCCGCAACATCGAATTGATCCCGCTGGCCGTGAACGACAGCTGGTTTCGCGACTCCGGCCCGAGCTTCGTCTGCCACCCGCAACAGGGCCTGGCCGGTGTGAGCTGGCGCTTCAATGCGTGGGGCGGCAAGTCGGCCCACGACCTCGATGAAAGCCTGGCGCGCCGCGCACTCAATCACCTCGGCCTGGCGTGTTTCGGCACACCGCTGAGCAACGAGGGCGGGGCGATTCATGTCGACGGCGAAGGCACGCTGATCACCACCGAATCGGTGTTGCTCAACGCCAATCGCAACCCGGACACCAGCAAGGCTGAGATGGAAGACATCTTCAGCCGTCTGCTGGGCGTGAAGAAAACCATCTGGCTACCGGGCGATCCGGATTACGTGACCGGCGACATGACCGATGGCCACGTCGATGGCGTCTGCGCCTTTGCCCGCCCTGGGGTGTTGCTGGTGGATGCGACCCACGACAAACAGTCGGTGTACGCCGAAGTGGCCCGCGAGAACCGCCGCGCTTTGGAGTTGGCCACCGATGCCCAGGGTCGCCGATTCGAGTTGATCGAGTTGTTCGAAGCCACCGACGCCGTGGACACCGAAGCCGAAGTGTTCTGCGCCTCGTACACCAACTTCTACATCGCCAACGGCGCGATCATCATGCCGGCCTATGGCATCGACGCCGACCACGCGGCGGCCGAGGTGTTGGCTCAGGCGTTCCCAGGACGCGAAGTGGTGCCGGTGCGGATCAATCACCTGGCCCATGGCGGCGGCGGGGTGCATTGCATCACCCAGCAACAGCCGGCCTGGCCAGTGGAGGGTTGAAGCCATGACCCTGTTGACGATCGCCACCACCCAGATGCCGTGCACCTGGGACTTGCCAAACAACCTTGATCTGGCTGAGCAGTTGGTCCGCGAAGCGGCGGCCAAAGGCGCGCAAGTTATCCTGCTGCAAGAGCTGTTTGCCACGCCGTATTTCTGCATCGAGCAAAGCCATAAACACCTGGCGCTCGCCGAAGAATATCGCGACAGCCATGTGCTCAAGCGCTTTGCCGCACTGGCCAGGGAATTGGGGGTGGTACTGCCATTGAGCTGGTTCGAGAAGGCTGGCAATGCCTACTTCAATTCCTTGAGCGTGGCCGATGCCGATGGACGTTTGTTGGGGGTGTATCGCAAGACCCATATCCCCAACGCCATCGGTTATCAGGAGAAGGAATACTTCAGCCCCGGCGATACCGGATTCCGGGTCTGGGACACGGCGTTCGGGCGTCTCGGCGTGGGGATCTGCTGGGATCAGTGGTTCCCCGAGACCGCGCGCTGCCTGGCGTTGATGGGTGCCGAAGTCCTGCTGTTTCCCACGGCCATTGGCTCTGAACCGGGTTGTGCAGCCCTGGATTCCCGGGACCACTGGCAGATGACCATGCGCGGTCACGCGGCGGCGAACATCCTGCCGGTGGTGGCGGCCAATCGCGTCGGCCGGGAAGTGGCGACCACCGATCCTGCGTTGCAGATGAGCTTCTACGGCTCCTCATTTATCTGCAACCACAAGGGCAAATTGCTCGCCGAAGCCGACCGTGACAGCACCGGTGTGCTGGTCCATAGCCTCGACCTGGCCGCCATGCGCGAAGAACGCCTGAGCTGGGGCATTTACCGCGACCGTCGTCCAGACATGTACGGCGCGTTGCTGAGCCAGGACGGCCGACACCTCCATTCTCGCTGGGCTACCCAAGGGGTTTGATCATGCGTATTGCCAACCGGTTGTTGCTCGCTGTCCTGACGCTGTCATGTGCTGCGCCATCGCTGCACGCCGAAGAGAAAACCCTGCGGCTGTATAACTGGGCCGATTATTTTGCCGAAGACACCTTGGCCAAATTCACCGCCGAAACCGGGATCAAGGTGATCTACGACGTCATGGACGGCAGCGAAACCCTTGAAGCGAAAATGCTCGCCGGCGGCAGTGGTTACGACCTGATTTTCCCCGGCGACACCGTGGCCGAACGCTTGATGCGCGCCCACAGTCTGTTGCCGCTGGACCAAGCCAAACTCACCGCAGTGGGCGACATCGAGCCCGGTTTACAGAAACTGCGCTCCCATTACGGGTTTTCCAGAAACGCCACCGTGCCTTACACCTGGGGCACCATCGGCCTGACCTACAATACCGAGCAGATCAAACAACGGGCGCCGGATGCGCCGGTCAACAGCCTGGACATGTTGTTCAAGCCGGAACTGGCGGCCAAATTCGCCGATTGCGGTATTTCGATGATCGACTCGCCGGACGAAGTGCTGGCGGTGGTGCTCAACTACCTCGGCCGCGAGCCGCGCAGTGCCAAGCCTGAGGACCTCGCTGCAGCGAGTGAGCTGCTGATGAAACTGCGGCCGTACATTCGCAAGTTCCAGTCGCAACCGGTGACCGACCTGGTCAACGGCAACCTGTGCCTGTCCCTCGGCTATAGCGGCGACATGACCCAGGCGCAACGTACCTCGGACAGCGCCGGCAAGAACACCTCGTTCCAGTACCGCATCCCCCGCGAAGGCACCACGGTGTGGATGGACACCATGGCGATCCCGGTCGACGCGCAACACCCGGAGTACGCCTACGCGTTCATTAATTTCGTCATGCGCCCGCAGAACATGGCGGCCATCAGTAACTTCACCGGCTATCCCACTTCCAATGCCAAGGCCCGTCCAGAGGTTGACGCGACCATGCGCAATAACCCGGATATTTACCTCGACGAGGCGACCTATGCGCGGCTGATTCCGGGCAAGGACATTCTCCAGTCAGACATGCGCGCGCGGATGCGGACGTGGACCAAATTCAAGACGGCCACTGCGAAATGATCAGGGAGGGATATATGCCGACACGTCGGGATTTCATCAAACAGGTATCGGTTGTCGCCGGTGTAGGCATCGCCGCTTCCTTGGGGCTGACGCGCGTGCAAGCGGCTGTCGCTCAGGGTTGGTACATGCCGGACGAGGGCGACAAACATCAACGGGCCTTCATCGCATTCGGCGCGCAGGAGGCGATCTGGGCTGATTTCACCCCTGACGTGCAAGCCGCCCTGGGTTTGATCGCGCGCACCATCGCCCGCTATGAACCAGTGACCGTGTTCTGTCGTCAGCGTGAGCGGGCGTTGGCCGAGAAACAGTGCGGCACGAGCAATGTCACCTACGTCACCACCGAACTCGACGACATCTGGATGCGCGACATCGGCGCCAACTTTGTCACCGACGGCAAGGGCGGACTGGGCGCCGTGGATTTCAACTTCAACGGCTGGGGCAACAAACAACAGCATGGCAAGGATGCGCAATTGGCCGCTCGGGTGGCGAGCACCGCGCAGGCCGATTATGTACGCAGCGAACTGGTGGGCGAGGGCGGTGCGATCGAAGTGGATGGCCATGGCACCGGGATCATGACCGAAAGTAGCTGGATCAATAGCAACCGCAACCCCGACTGGAGCAAGACCGAGGTCGAAGAGGAACTGAAAGCCCAATTAGGCCTGCGCAAAATCATCTGGCTGCCGGGCATCAAGGGCAAGGACATCACCGATGCTCACGTCGATTTCTATGCGCGTTTTACCCAACCCGGCGTGGTGATCGCCAACCTCGACAACGACCCAGCGTCATTCGATTACAAGGTCACCCGTGCGCATCTGGAGATTCTCAAAAACGCCACGGACGCCGAGGGTCGCAAGCTACAGGTGCATACCGTGTCGCCGCCGCTCAAGCCGCGCAAAAGCAGTTTCAGCCGCAACAACCCGGATTTTGCCGCGGGCTACATCAACTACTTCGTGATCAATGGGGCGATCATCGCCCCCGAATTTGGTGACAAGGCAGCCGATGCCAAGGCGTTTGAGCTGTTGTCGCAGCTCTACCCGGAGCGTGAAGTGGTGCAGCTTAATATCGACGCGATCAGCGCCGGGGGAGGCGGTATTCACTGCGTGACCAGTCACCAACCATCGGTTTAATGGCAACTGGCTGTTTTAAAACAAATTATTTATGAAGGGGGGCTTCCCAGGCACCGCGAAAGTTGATAAATTGCCGCCCGCTCTTGCAGGGGCGTCGCCAAGCGGTAAGGCAGCAGGTTTTGATCCTGCCATGCGTTGGTTCAAATCCAGCCGCCCCTGCCATATTCCCTAAAAAGGGGACAGATCTATTTTCTGTGGAAAATAGGTCTGTCCCCTTTTTTTTATGCCCGTCGCGCGACCATCGGTTCGAGTAATAGTGACAATCACTAATGACAAGTTCTGCTTCGCCGGATAAACGTTGAAAATCGCCTCCATCGAAAACGCTGTTCAGGAATGTCACCGGTTTTCAACGAAGCTCCTTTGGTTGGCCGCAACCAACCAATTTTTTACCCCGCGCCTCATTAGGTCGCGGGGTTTTTTTTTGCCTATTGCGGTCTGAATCGCGCCGCATCTCGTCCCGGTGGCATCCCGAACAGACGCGCATATTCACGGCTGAACTGTGAGGCGCTTTCATAGCCCACGGTGAATGCGATAGACGCGGCGTCGCGAGGATCGAACAGTAGCAACCAGCGCGCCCTGAGCAGGCGCAGTCGTTTCTGGTACTGAATGGGTGCCATACCGGTGATGGCTTTGAAGTGACGATAGAACGCCGAAACGCTCATCTCGGCCATCGCCGCGAGGGGTTCCACACGAAAGGGTTCGCTGTAGTGCTCGCGGATCCATAGAGTGGAACGCCGGATCTGCGCCAGGCGCCCATCCGGTCGCGCGATTTCCCGCAGCATCCCACCGAACGGCCCTTGCAGGATTCGAAACAGAATCTCTCGCTCGATCATCGGCGCCAGCACCGCCGCCTCGTGTGGGTGATCCATCAGCCGCATCATGCGCAACCATGCGTCAATCAATGCAGTCGGCGCTGTCACCGCAGAGAAGCCATTGCTGGCGCCTTGCTCGCCGCTTTTGACCTCATCGACCAGCACTGTGGCGATGACGTTGGGGTCCAGGGTCAGGCTGATCGCAAGGTAGGGTTCGTCCGGGGCGCTGGGGTAAATCTCGCCGGTGGCGGGTACGTCCACGGGCACCAGGAAATAGCTGGTCGGCGGGTACTGCAACACCTGATCGCCAATCGACAACGTCTTCGAACCTTGCAGCACCAGGTGCAGCATCGGCTGATAAACCTGATTCGCACACGCCTCGGCCCGGACCATTGATACGCGCGCCAGGCCGGTGTCGGTCCACTTGTCTTGCGCGCGCATCACGATGCTGCGCAGCTCATCCATTGCTTCGTTCATGGAGTCGAACATGGCGCAGACCCGCATGCAAAGCAAGGCACGCGAGAAGAATGGGCAAGCATAGGGGAAGAACCGGCAACCGTTTGACCTGTGGTTGCGCGAATACTGGTGCGACACATCACTCTTGTTTAAAAGGTCATTGCATGAAACTCGAAGGCAAAATTGCAGTTGTCACCGGCGCATCGAAAGGCATCGGCGCGGGGATCGCCAAGGCGCTCGCTGCGGCGGGTGCCACGGTGGTGGTGAACTATGCGTCCAGCAAACACGACGCCGATGCGGTGGTTGCACAGATCCAGGCGCAGGGCGGCAATGCCGTCGGCATTCAGGCGGACATGAGCCAGTCTGCCGACGTGATTCGCTTGTTCGACACTGTCAGGAGCGACTACGGAACGCTGGATATTCTGGTGAATAACGCGGGAGTCGCGGTGTTCCAAATGCTCGAAGACTTCACCGAGGAAGCGTTTCATCAGCAATTCAACGTCAATGTGCTCGGCTATCTGTTGGCGGCGCGAGAGGCCGTCAAACTGTTTGGCCCAGCGGGCAGCATCATCAACATCAGCTCGATTCTCAGTACCGATCCCTACTTGGCCTCCAGTGTGTATTCGGCCACCAAGGGCGCGGTCGACACCTTGACCTTCGCCCTGGCCCGGGAGCTTGGGCCGCGCGGTATCCGGGTCAACGCGATCATGCCCGGCCACACCAACACCCCCGCGACTGACGGTAACTTCGCCGGTGAGTTTGGCGAAAAACTGATTGCGGGCACGCCGCTGGGCCGTTTTGGCGAGCCGGAAGATATTGCGCCGCTGGCGATGTTTCTGGCCTCCGGGGACTCGCATTGGATAACCGGAGAATCCATCCGGGCATCCGGTGGCGTGCGCGGGGTTGGCTACTGATCACCGCCGAGTAACTGCGGCCGCGACAAAAGCACAAACAGGCAGGATTCGAGTAGGAACCACGGCGGCTCGCTGCGCAGGCAAGGGTTACCGTGGTGGCTCACTCGAACAGGCGGCGGGCACATGAAAAAGTTGATGATCTACGGGGCGACGGGCTACACCGGGCGCATGGCGGCCGAGCAGGCCTGGGCGCTGGGGCTGGACCTCGTCATCGCCGGACGCAATGCCGAAAAATTGCTGGCGCTGGCGACGCAACTGGACGTTCCTTACCGAGTATTCAGCGCGGATGGCCCGGTAGACCTGACCGACATTGGTGTGTTGCTCAACTTCGCCGGACCGTTCGCGCAAACGGCGGAGCCCTTGATGAAGGCCTGTATCACCGCGGGGGTCGATTATCTGGACATCACGGCCGAGATCAATGTCTATCGGCTGGCGGAACGGCTGGGCGCGCAGGCTGCCGAGGCGGGTGTCATGCTGCTGCCCGGGGTCGGTTGGGACGTGGTGCCGACTGACTGCCTGGCGCTGCATGTCGCGCGCCGGGTGCAGAATCCGCAATCGCTGAAAGTGGCGTTGCAAGTGGCAGGTTCCATGTCACGGGGATCGGCCATGAGTGTTGGCGAGATCATCGGCGCGGGCCTGTTGGCGCGGGTTGACGGTCAGCTCGTCGCCACACCTGAGGCGCAGCCACAAGACTTCGATTTTGGCGATGGCCCGGCGCTGTGCGCGCCGTTGTCGTTTGGTGACCTGGTCACTGGCTGGCACTCAACCGGCATTCCCAACATCGCGATGTTCGTGCACATCAGCGGCGATGCCTTTCCCGAAGGCGATCTGTCGCAACTGCCCGACGGTCCCAGCGTTCAGCAGCGTGAAGCCCATCGCGCCCGCGCCGTGGCGCAAGTCACCGGGGCGGACGGCCGCGTTGCCCGTTCCGTGATCGAAACCGTCAACGGCTACAGCTACACGCCGTTGGTGGCCGTGGAAGCGGCCCGTCGGGTGTTGGGAGGTGAGCGGCGAGGCGGTTTTGAAACGCCTGGGCGAGTGTTCGGAATGGGCTTTGCCGAAACGATTGCCGGGACGACCATCACCGATTTTTAGGGTGTTATTTGGATGCTGGAAAATCGTGCGTGCGGCTTTCAGCGTCGCGCAGACAGCTGTTGCGGCGCCAGAAACGCATCGTGGAAGTAGTTACGAAACGCCTGCATCGCCGGGCTGAATTCCCGCTCGCGATGCCACGCCAGACCGACGCTCATCGGCGTCACCTTGTCGGTGATCGTCAGGGTTTCGATGCGTTTGCCTTCCAGCGACCAGGGGCGGTGCACCAGGTCCGAGAGGATCGCCACGCCGCTGCCATTGGCGACCATGCTGCGCACCGCTTCCACTGAACTGGTGCGCACCCGCACGTTGGGCTGCTGGCGTGCGTGCTCCCAGTAACGCATCGCACTTTGTTCGGCTTCGTCGACGGTCAGCAGGATGTAGGGTTCCTTCGCCACATCGGCGAGGCTGACCGCCGAACGTTCGCACAGCGGATGGTGGCTGGGCAGCCATAACCGGCGTTCGGAATTGAAGAGGATTTCCGAGACGATGTCCGGGTGCGTGAGGTTCGCGGTGAGCACCACGGCCATGTCGAAGCGACCTTCCAGCAAACCTTCTTCGATGGCCGTCCGTTCCTGTTCGTGGACTTCGATGGCCACGTCCGGATGCCAGTGTTCCAGCCGTTGCAAATGGTGCGGCAGGAAGTAGCCGATCACCGTGTAACTCGCCGCCAGACGCAGCAGGCCACTGGCGCGAATGTCCGGCAACGGGCTGTTCATCGCGTCATCGACGCTGCGCAAAATCACATACGCCCGATTCAAGAAGTGCCGCCCGGCATCGGTCAGGCTCATGCCCTGGGCTGAGCGCTGAAACAACAGCGCGCCCAGCATTCCCTCCAGTTCCTTGATCGCCGTGGTTACCGCCGACTGGGAAATATTCAGATGAATCGCGGCCTGGGAAATTTGCCCGATCTCGGCGGTGGCGACGAAATAGCGGACCTGGCGCAGGGTCAGTGACATGAGTTCTCCCGACGATGGGGTATCTGTTTTTCAGAAGATACCCTATCTGTTAATAGATCTTCCCAAGGGGTATGGAGGAATCTAACGTGGGCTGCATGAAGTCACAAGCGTCAGGAGCAAGCGTCATGCAAGCAGTAGATTTCAACTCGGACATGGGCGAAGGCTTCGGCCCATGGACCATCGGCGACGGAGTCGACAATGAGCTGATGGGCTTCATCAGTTCCGCCAATATCGCCACTGGTTTTCATGCCGGCGACCCCAGCACCATGCGCCGCACCATCGAGCAGGCCAAACGCCTGGGCGTGGCCATCGGCGCGCATCCGGGGTTTCGCGACCTGGTCGGTTTCGGCCGTCGACACATCAATGCACCGGCCCAGGAACTGGTCGACGACATGCTCTACCAGTTGGGCGCCTTGCGTGAACTCGCCCGGGTTCAAGGCGTGGCCCTGCAACACATCAAGCCTCATGGCGCGCTCTACATGCACCTGGCGCGAGACGAGGAAGCCGCGCGTTTGCTGGTGGAAAACCTCCAGCGGCTGGAACCTGAGTTGCTGCTGTATTGCATGCCCGATTCGGTGATCTGGCGGGTCGCCACAGAACTCGGCCAACCGGTGATCCGCGAGTTCTACGCCGACCGCGAATACGACCTCAGCGGCTCCATCGTCTTTACCCGCAACGTGCGCGCTTACGACCCGGCCCAAGTGGCCGCGCGAGTGTTGCGCGCTTGCCAGGAAGGCGTGGTGCGCACGGTCGAGGGTGAAGACCTGGCGATTGAATTCGATTCCATCTGTTTACACAGCGATACCCCGGGTGCCCTGGCGTTGGTCGAAGCCACCCGCCGTGCCCTCGACAGCGCCGGGATCGAGGTTCGCACGCCGCGCTAAATCAGGACGAAACACCTGGCACACAGACGCCAGGGTTTGCACACCGATTCATTTTTGCCTGCCTTTCTACAACTATTCCAAGAGGAACAGACATGGCCGAACACACTGTAATCACCCCGTTGCCCGGGACCTTCTACCGCAAAGCCACTCCCGAATCGGCGAACTTCGTCGAGGTGGGCGCGCAGGTCAGTGCCGACACGGTGATTGGCCTGATCGAGGTCATGAAGCAGTTTTCCGAACTGACCGCCGGGACGGCCGGTCGCCTCAGCGCATTCCTGGTAGAAGACGGCGATCCGGTGGAACCGGGTCAGGTCGTCGCAACACTCGACGACGAGTGAGGGCGCGATCATGACGCAAGCCATTCATAAATTAATGATCGCCAACCGTGGCGAAATCGCCGTGCGGATTATCCGCGCCGCCAAAGCGTTAGGAATTCCCACCGTTGCGGCGTGCAGCGAGGCAGACGTCGATTCCCAGGCCGCGCGCATGGCTGATGAAATCCACGTTCTCGGTCCGGCCCGCGCCGATAAAAGTTACCTGAACGTCGAAGCGTTGCTTGGTGCCCTGAAAGCCACCGGCGCCAATGCCGTACACCCCGGATATGGCTTTCTTTCGGAGAACGCCGATTTCGCCGAAGCGGTCCTCGCTGCCGGGGCGATTTTCGTCGGCCCGAGCCCGGAGACGATCCGGCGCATGGGCGATAAAGCCGAGGCCCGCCGCACCGCGCAAGAGGCCGGTGTGCCCGTGGTGCCGGGCTCCCCCGGTGAGTTGTTCGATGTCGAATCGGCGCTCACAGCAGCTGAGTCCGTTGGCTTTCCACTGTTGATCAAAGCCTCGGCCGGTGGCGGCGGACGCGGCATTCGGCTGGCGGAAAACGCCCAACAACTGGCAGAAGAATTTCCCCGTTCCCAGCGCGAAGCCCAGGCGGCGTTCGGCAATGGTGCGGTGTATCTGGAGCGGTTTATCAGCAAGGCCCGGCACATCGAAGTGCAGGTCTTGGGCGACGGTCAGCACGCCGTGCACCTGTTCGAACGCGAATGTTCGCTGCAACGTCGACGCCAGAAGATCTTTGAAGAGGCGCCGTCGCCGGTACTTAGCCAGCTACAACGCGAGACGCTCTGCGCCAGCGCCGTGCGCCTGACCGAATCCCTCGGCTACAAGGGCGCCGGGACGCTGGAGTATCTGTATGACGACGCCACCGGCGAGTTCTTTTTTATCGAGATGAACACGCGGATTCAGGTGGAACACCCGGTCAGCGAATTGATCACCGGCATCGATCTGGTCCAGGCCATGTTGCGGATTGCCGGTGGTGAACCGCTGGGCCTCAAGCAAAGTGACATCCGACTCAACGGCGCCGCCCTGCAAATGCGCCTGAACGCTGAAGACCCGGCGCGGGATTTCTTCCCCAGCCCGGGGCTGGTCGAGGAACTGATCTGGCCGCAAGGCGAGGGCATTCGCGTCGATACGCACCTGTATCAAGGCTACCGCGTGCCGCCTTACTATGACTCGCTGTTGGCCAAACTGATCGTGCACGGTGCCGATCGCGCCGAAGCCCTGGCCCGTGCGCGGGTGGCGGTCAGGCGGACCACGCTCACCGGCATGGCCAGCACTTTGGCGTTGCACGGCGAACTGCTGGAACAACCGTGGCTGCACAGCGCCGACTTCCACACCGGCACCCTGGAAACCTGGCTGGCCGAGCGCCGCAGCGGAGGTGAAGCATGAGCACTCCCATCCGCTACAGCTTTGGCGCCGATGAGCATTTGTTTGCCGAAGTCAGCGACAGCATGTCCCTTGAAGCGTTCTTCAAAGGCCTGGCCGTCACCCGCGCGGTGGAACGGCTGGCGCTGGATGGCGTACTCGATATCTGCCTGGCCAATGCGTCGTTCCAGATTCGTTTCGACCCGGATCGCATCGCCCCTCACACCTTGCTCGAAGCGGTCAAAATCGCCGAGGCCGGGGCCGTTGCCGAGCGTACGTTGCAGACGCGGATCATCGAAATTCCGGTGCTCTACAACGACCCCTGGACCCACGAAACCCTGATGCGTTTTCGCGACCGGCATCAGGACCCGAGCGCGACGGACCTGGAATACGCTGCGCGGATTAATGGCCTTAAGGACGTCGAGGCGTTCATCGCCGCTCACAGTGGTGCGCCGTGGTTTGTCTCGATGGTCGGCTTCGTCGCCGGGCTGCCATTCATGTTCCAGATGGTCGAGCGCGAGCGGCAGTTGCAGGTGCCCAAGTACCTGCGCCCGCGCACCGACACACCGAAACTGACCCTGGGTCACGGTGGTTGTTTCGGCTGCATCTACTCGGTGCGCGGTGCCGGTGGTTACCAGATGTTCGGCGTCACGCCGGCGCCGATCTACGACCCGCAACAAAACCTGGCGTACCTGAAAGAGCACATGGTGTTTTTCCGTCCGGGCGACATCGTGCAGTTCAAACCGATGGACCGTGAGGCCTACGACCACGCGGTGGCCGAAGTCGAAGCAGGGCGCTTCGATCTGCGGATTCGCCCGGTGGAATTTTCGCTGGATGCGTTTCTCGCCGATCCCGTCGGTTATCCCAAGTCGCTGCAGGAGGTGTTGGCATGATCAAGGTCCTCAAACCCGGCCTCGCCACCTCGGTACAAGACTTGGGCCGCGAAGGGTATTACCACTTGGGCATTCCGCCCTCCGGCGCGCTGGATCAGTACGCCTTGAGCGCGGCCAATCAACTGGTCGGCAATTCGGCGGGTGCGGCGGCGTTGGAGTGCACGTTGCTGGGGCCGGAGCTGGAGTTTCAGCAAGACGCGTTGGTGGCGGTATCCGGTGCGCACATGACGCCACGGGTCGATGGCGTGGAAATGCACCACGACACGGCATTCGCGGTGAAGGCCGGGCAAGTGCTGCGCTTTGACTTTCCCAAGGCTGGCGCCCGTGCCTATCTGGCCGTGGCCGGCGGCATCGATGTGCCGGTGGTGCTCGGCAGTCGTTCCACCTATGCCCTCGGCGCACTCGGCGGTTTCCAGGGACGACGCTTGATCGCGGGCGACGAATTGCCGGTGGGCGTCGCCAGCGGCAAGAGCCGCATCGGCGCCAGTTTGCCGATGGCGTTGCGGCAATCCTTGGGTGGCGAAATCACTCTGCGGGTGGTGCCGGGTCTGTATTACCACCGCTTGACCGAGTCCGCCGCGCGCAGTTTCTTCGCCGAACCCTGGACGGTCGGCTCGGAAGCGGACCGCATCGGCTATCGCTTCAAGGGCGGCAGCGCGCTGAGCTTTCAGCCCCGCGAGCAACCGTTCGGCGCCGGTTCCGATCCGTCGAACATCGTCGACAGTTGCTACCCGATCGGCTCGATCCAGGTCCCGGCCGGGCTCGAACCGATCGTGCTGCACCGCGACGCCGTGTCCGGCGGTGGCTACGCGATGATCGGCACGGTGATCAGCGCCGACCTCGATTTGATCGGCCAGATGCAACCCAACCAGAAGGCCCGCTTTGTCGCGGTAACCCTCGAAGAGGCGCTGGAAGCGCGACGTTCCTATAAGAAAAAACTCAGCTGCCTGAGCAAGCTGTTCCCTTCCTGATACTGCCCGCCGCACAGCGCGGGCCATGCCAAACGGTAAGCCAACGCCGCACTTCGGTGCGGTGGCGGCTGCCCGCGCTTCAACCTTTGACTGGTTCTGGAGTTCACGCATATGGCTGCTTTATCGCAATCGAGTCAAACCGGGCAAGACCCGGCCAATCAACCCGTTCCAACCGAAGCGCGCATGGGCCGACTGTCCTTGACCATGGCCTGGTGGGCGGTGTGCAGCGCGATGTTCTACATCGTAGTCGGCGCATCACTGGCGTTGTCCTATGGCGCGCGCAATGCGCTGATCGGCATGCTCCTGTCGGTGATCAGCTACGGCTTGGTCAACAGCGTGCTCAGTCGCTTCGCCATTCGCAGCGGTTTGTCGGTGGCGTTGTTTTCACGGCTGCTATTCGGCAGTACCGGAGCGTGCCTGGCAACGCTGATCTTCTTTTCAACGGCGATCTATTACGCGGTATTCGAAGGTTCGGTGATCGCCGTCGCGCTCAATCACCTGTACCCGGAACTGGTCTATCCGCTGGCTGCGTTGGCGGTGGTGCTCTACAGCGTGCCGATGATCCTGGGCAGCGTGCAGCACTGGCTGGACAAGCTCAACGGCGTGCTGCTGCCGGTATACCTGGGCGGCCTGCTGGTGGCGGTGGGGCTGTCGATCAGTCGTTATGGCTACCAGCCGCAATGGCTGGATTTCGGCCCGGCCACCCCCAGCGCCTTCGGCTGGTGGGACTGCTTCGTCGCCTACATGGGCGTCTGGGTGCTGATGCTGTTCACCTTCGACTACGCACGTTTCGGCAAACCTGAAGACGCCGAGTACCACGGTCGCTGGAACTTCGGCATGCCGTTCTACGCCGTGACCTTCCTGCTCAACGGCGCGGGGGGAATTTACCTGGTCAGCAGCATCCCCCACGACGGCGCGCTGAACGAAGTCTCGGTGGTGATGGCGATTTTGCAGTTGATGGGCCTGTGGGGATTGTTGTTCGTCTGGGCCACGCAAACCCGGATCAACACGGCCAATTACTACCTGGCGACAATGAACATGCAGGCGTTTTTTGCACGGTTTGGCATTCGTGGTTCTTACCTGATGTGGGCGTTGGTGGTCGGGGTGATTGTGTACGGCCTGATGCTTGCCGATGTGTTTGCGTACATCCTCAAGGCGTTGGCTTATCAGGGGATTTTTGTCGTGGCCTGGGTGGGCGTGGCGCTGGCGCAGATTCTCTATGGACGCAGCGACATCGCGGCGTTGGAACGGGTGGCCGCGTTCAACCCGGTGGGTTTGACGGCCTGGTTTGGGGCCACGGCATTGGGGCTTGTATTGATGTTTTCGGGTGAAGGGATGGGTAGTTTTTCTGCGCCATCTACGGTGATCGCGGCGTTTGCGTTGCAGGTGGGGTTGTCTCATCGGAGCCGGTTGCGGTTGCCGCTGGCGGAGTAGGGCGGCAGGCATTGCTTTTGGTCGTTTTCAGCCGGTCGTGATGGGCGGGAAGCGGCCAGAGGCCGCCATTGCGCGCCGAGATTCAGGCACAAAGTCGGACGTCGGCTTGGGCCGCGCGGATCAATTTAAATACCCTATCGCTCCCAGAGCCTCAATCAAACGCAACATTGCGGGTTTTTCGGCTGGTTTTTCGCCGACGCAGCACACTTCCGGGTCGCTGAGAGAGCACCAAACCGACACCGTGTCGCCCACCTTCAGCCCGTATGAGGCGTTACGGAGCGTTGCGGTTGACCAAGCGTCAATGGTTTCGTTGAGAGACTTGTGAAACCGCTTCCCATTGGCGCTATAGCTGAAGCTCATGAACGGTGCTCCGATCCACGATCCCTCACTTCCAACAAAGGTTACGTAGCCTCGTACAACTTGCCCCACAGGTACGTCGCCTGCGCTCATAAGTTATCTCCTGAGAATGTGCCCGAAATGCAGGGACGGCGCGGTCAACCATGTTCCGCTGCCAACATTGACCTGAACTGAGAAATGATCTCTGAAGATAGCCCGGCACTTTCGAACACTGCGCAGGTGAAGCTAACGGGCGCGGCGCCTGGAGCCGTGATGATGCGGTCCGCAACCACAGCTGCTGGGCTGTTTCGATAAAGCGAGCGCCCTTCATAACCTACGGCCTTCTGTTGTAAGAAGTCAGCGCTGTTCGAGGTATGAGCAACCGTGTCGAGAATCCCGGCCCTCGCCAGTGCCAGCGTTCCCCCACAGATTCCGGCAATTGTCGCTCCACTTGAACGACTGGCATGAAGAAAGTCTCGAATATCCGGTGCTTCTGCAGATTCCCAGACCATTCCTCCAATGACGACAACAACGTCCGGTTTCCAGTCCAGACATTGATGCAAACTGCTATCGACCGTTACAGCTAATCCACCCTGCGAGCGGAACTGCCCCGTGGCAGGAGCGAAAAACCTGACGTCGATCCCGTAAAACGGGGACGCAGTTCCGGCAATGAAAGCATATTCCCAGTCCGCAAAACCGGGTGTCAGTATCAATCCCACGCGTGCCATCAGCCAAAATCCTCCATGAATGCCAAAAACAAACATACATCAAGGGCTGCTTTGGGTTGCAGTCCTTCGCGACAGGCCATTAAAAAAAGAAATAAATCTGTCCCTTTTACCAGGGCAAGTAGAACCAGGCATTGGGCATGTGCTCGATCTGCTGTAGAACTTCGCGGATGCTGTAAGTCTTCATAGTGTCCTCATGAAGGGCTGCTAATGATGTCGTCCAGCGCCGGTGATGGGCGGGATTAGCCCACAACTTCTTTGATCAAGGCATCCATGGATGCAAAGGCCAGCCCGTCGGTGATGGATGGGCACCCCGAGTCCAGCAGATAAAAACGTTCTATCGCAGAACTGTCCACCAGTATCAGCCGGCCGCCTGAGTCATCACCGATCAACAGATACCCGGGAAAGTACTCGGCTATTTCGCATGTCTGTTGACGCTCGGCTATTTCATCCGTCGAATAAATTTTCACAAGGTCTTCGATCATTGCGCCGTCGCAGGACCACCAGAATCTGGTAATCCATGAACCCGGTTTGATGGATAGCTGTTGCACTGCCCGGGTGATTTTTTCGACCCCGGCAGGCGGATTTTTTTCTGTGTAATGCACGTTCATTCGGATGCACCAGATGAAGAATTTCTACAACTACCGGGGCAGGGCATCACGCCGTGCCAACGAAAAAAATACCCGGCGCTTTGGCCTTACTGTCTTTTTTACGAAGGTAAAGATACGCAACGGCATCGGTCAGATAAAACAGATCAGCAAAGGGTGCCAGGAAATCGTTTGAGTAAAACTGACAGAAAAACTCGTAGTCGACGGCAAGTTGCGGAGGGAGTTCAGCCCACTTCGGTGGCACTATGGCGACCAGAGAACAAAGCGGGATATCGTGCTCAGACAGTACTTTTTCTCTGAGCGTGACCGCGACTTGGGGAATATCTGGAACAGGACTGTGATGCAGCTCATGGTCGAAACCTGAGACCACTGCGGTATAGCCACTTACCTGCGAGCCTGATTTCGACATGGCGCCGTCGTAGGTGATGTTGTCCAGGAAGTACAACGAAGCGCTGTAGGTGGAGAACACGTACAACATGCCGTCCGAGGGCAGGCACTGAGCAGCGGTGCAGTCGAATGCCTGACGGCAGTCGATGGTGGCGACCAGTGTCAGCGGGTCACCGTCGGGGTTGATCGGCCACTGTTCAGTTCGCGCGACTTGCCCTCCCAGGGTAATGCCGCTGGTCGCTGTCGTATGCTCCTGCGAGAACTGCATTTCCAATACAGACGCCATGACTTCCCTGTGTGCCGAGTGGTTATCTTTAGCGCAACTGATGCATCGCCCGACTCAAGGCTGGTTGAGACATGCCGAGCCTGGCGGTGGCGCGGCTGAAACTGCGCTCTCGGGCCACGGCCGAGAACATCGCGAGTTGGTCATAGCTTTCGACCGTCATTTTTACGCCCCTGTTATAAACAGTTTGCGATTATGCCATCGGTGTGGTTGATCGTCCGGTCCCTTTTGGGCGGAGACGGATATATACCAACCATGACTGACCGCTTTTGGCCCAAAGCGGTCAGTCATGACAGGTAAAAAGTGACCGAGTGAAGTCGTTCACTTCGCGCCACGCTCGACTGGCTGCCACACGCCGTCTGCCTTCCTGCACAAGAAAACCTCATCAAGCGACTAACTCGACCTCTGATAGAAATTAGCTGATGTATGTGATTATCGCTGGTCAATCCTTTTCGTGGTTCCCATTCTGCTATGGGACTCTATGGAGAGTGTCGTCCCGTTCACAACTCTTCAATTGTCTTCATCTATGCCCCTTATGAATGTTGAGCTTTTCTCGTGTGAGATAGACGCTGGTACCAGCAGCGCATAAGATTTGTCGCAACAACATTCTCATTGCTGCTTGAAAACCCAATCCCAACACAACAAAAAATTTGGATGGATGAATGGAAGTTTCGATCGGAACCCTTCTCAGCGCTTCGGCTACGCGATATGGCGATAAAACCACCCAGGTTGCCAACGGGCGCAACTATTCATGCATGAGGACATTGAGAAAAACGCTCGTAACTTTGGCGATATGCCTCGCGGCGATGGATGCATCGGCCCAAGCACAACCTGTGGTGCAATTCATCGCCACGGGCGGGACGATAGCCATGAAGATCGACCCGGTGACCAAAGGCGTCGTCCCCGCGATTTCGGGAGATGACCTTATGCAGACGGTGCCGGATGCCGGCAAATACGCGATCGTCGAAGTTAACAACTTCTCGAACATGTCGGCCAACTATGTCGAAGCGAAGTGGTGGACACGTCTCACTAAGGCCGTTGATGATGCGCTCGCGCGTCCCGAGGTCGCCGGCGTCGTCATCGCGCACGGCACCGATACGATGGAGGAAACGGCTTACTGGCTGGACCTGACCGTCAAGTCCGACAAACCGGTGATCCTGATCGGTGCGCAGCGTAATGCATCCTCGCCCGATTTCGATGGTCCGCGAAACCTGCTCAATGCCATCCGCATTGCTACCACGGCTCAAGCCCGCGGCAAGGGCGTGATGTTGGCGATGAACAACCAGATCAATGCGGCGCGCAGCGTCACCAAGACTCACACAGGAGATGTCGAGACCTTCAAGTCTGGTGACTTCGGCTTTCTTGGCGAGGTCTGGGAGGACAAGGTCATCTTCACTAACGCACCGCTGCGCCGCCAGCATATCGACATCGGTACCGCGGAGATGCCGCGCGTAGAGATTCTAGCCATGTTCGGTGGGGCCGATGGGTCGCTGCTGCGCTATGCCGTCGACCAGGGTGCCAAAGGCATCGTGGTGCAAGCTGTTGGCATGGGCAACATGAACGTCTCTATGTTCGAGGCGGTCAAGTACGCCCTTTCGAAGAACGTACCGGTGGTGGTTGCGACCCGAGTGCCCAACGGCCGCACGATGCCGGTCTATGGTTTCGTTGGCGGCGGCAAGACCAGCTACGAAGCAGGTGCAGTGATGGCCGGCGATCTGAGCCCTCAAAAGGCGCGCCTGCTTCTCATGCTCTTGCTGCAGAGCGGTATCAGCAGTCAGGCAGAACTTCAAGCCGCATTTGATCGCTAGTACTAGTGCGTGGATTCGAGGGTGCCGTCGAAGCTTCTCCGTGGGCCGCGACGGGAGCCATCTTGAGTTGCAGGCTGGTTTCTACGAGAGGCGGCGGTGCAGTAGCGGGGAGTCGGGCGAGAACATTTAAGATGTGATCGGCGTTCAGACTTCCCGACAAGCACCCGTTTTACCGCTACCAGCACCGGGTCGAAACCGGCAATGGGCACAGCCGCCAGTACCTGCATCATGATCCGCCCACCGTTGCTGTGACGTCTTAGGTCCCCTTCGATGAATGGGATGTAATTCTGCCAGCCAAAAATGACCTGACCTCGATCAAAGAGGCGCTTGTAGTTGGCAATCATTGCGGCATCGGCATCATTTCGACCGCTCCTTGCAGGCTAACATCTCCAGGAAAACCTACCTCTACATGAGGTACCACTCGCTGTGACCAAAGTTGCTCGACTTTCCATACAGGCCAAGAAATAAGATTGGGATAGTGCTCAGTAGAGAGGAACATCACTACCGCTGGGTCATGCGGTGAATGGCTAGAGTTGGCATGCATCTGCTGCTGTGAGCATTCGCTATCGGGCGAAACCAGAACCGCGATGACCGTCTGCTTTTGGCCGATTTCTGCCAGTCACGAGAGGCAGAAAGCGACCCAAAGCGGCCTGCCGCGACAAGTTACTTTCACAGTTCAACCCATGTTCTGAAAACCGAACTCACAACGCAGAGTCGCAATGACGTGATCAATAGATGGGCCTTCTATCATAGGAGGATCAGGACGCTCACAAAACTCTCGCCAGACAAAGAACGTCAGTTCTGCGCCGTCGGTCTGGGGTCCGATTCTGTCGAGTGAGCCAAAGATTTGCAGCAGTCTGTACCTGTCGTCGCTCCAGAACATTGCCTCTACCCATTGGTAAATCGGGATGAAATGGAAGTGGATGGAGTACCCTGCGTCATGACCGAAACGGCCGATGTAAAGCCGTTTTGGTTGCAGATGCGTTTCGATGGATGCCTGAATCCTCGCCTGCAATGCACCCAACTCCGCCAGCGCTTCGGTCGGTAGCGCCGCCAAGGAGCTTGTCATCTCCTTCGCGCTGAGCATCAGGTAGCCAGGCAGCGCACAGTCCATGCGGTGGTTGATCACCCAATAGGGGGATTCGTGGATGATGAAGCGAGGCGATATGTCCATATGATGCCCTTGAGTGAAGTCCTGTGGAGGGTATCACTTGAGGCAAGATGGAATGTCGGCTATTGGCCGAAAGCTGCCATCCCCCAGGTGTTGCTTCGACCCAAAGCGGACTCGTAGGGGCTTTTGCTAAAGCGGTGCTGGCGGGGGCTATGCACTGGTTCGGCATGAACACCGTAGCAGCTCCGGCATTATTTTCTAAGGGTATAAAGGTGGCCTTGCGATTGGAGCTATAGCCTCATGAAATTCCTAATATCTTTGGAGCCTATTGATGGGAATATTCTTCGAACCGTACCAGGCAGAGAGTTGCTGCCTGTGCGGGTCTGGTGAATCGCTCACCGGAGAGCACAAAATCAAAGCTTCGGTTTTGCGAAAAATTTTTGGAGAGGATGCCATGGTCATCGGCAATTTCGATGGCGAAAGCATTCCTCGTTCGGCGCAAGGCCCGAAGTCCCGCGCCTTCCACTTCTCAGCTCGGATGTGCTCTTTATGCAATGGCACCCGTACACAGGCATCTGACCGTGAATTCGACCGGTTTCATGCTTTGGTCTCCTCGTGTTTGACGAAAGGTCAAGATCCTTCGTCAGTATTCAGCTCGCCACAATATGCCTCTGGCTCAGAGAAGTACCTCAATGTATTTCGATACTTTTCCAAACTATTATGTTGCCATATCGCTGAGTCCTGTGGCCCTCGCCTATTAGAAGCTTGCGAATTCGCCATAGGAACTACGAGGCGAAACATTGTCTTTCTACACATTGATGCAGATCCGACCTATGAGGCTTATCGCGATACACTCGGGGAGCATAAATTCGCTGGGCACGGAGGGCTTATTGTTCCCTTCGATTCAAAAACACAAAACCCCACAAGTTTTCGAAGTTCAATAAGCCTGGGCGCGGTCCGATATATATTTTGGGTTCGATTTGAACCAATGGTCGGAGTCGCGCTGCGTGCATTTCATTATGAGTTCTGGCGCAAATGCGAGGCTGCGTACCAGGAGGCCTTAAAAAATCCATTATCGGATGAGCAGCGACATCGCCTGGGCATTTAACTGTACGAGCCTGTGTGGGAATTCGCGGAGCCGGTGTCCGCTTCTGGCCGATTTCTGCCACTCACGAGGGGCTGAAATCGACCCAAAGCTGACGGAGGGGAAAAACCGTAGAGTCCTCCAGATCGTGAATGTTCGTTTGGTAGGGATTGCGAAAAATCGCTCTGCCTATGGCCAAGAAGTCTTGGAGAAAAACTGCGTTACAGATGGCTGATGATTAGAATGGGATCAAATTCACCGTGATGTCAGCAAAGGATGCTTTATGCCCCTTTTAACGTGGGATCCTTTTGATCTAATCGCCGTACTCGGCGTCTTCCCCTCCCTGGATGAGTTCGAAACATCACACCGTTACGTTATCGAGCAAGGTACTGTCAGACTGAAATTGACAATTTGGCAATATGATTCTGATGTGGAAATTCAGGTGAGTGAGGCTTCACTACCAAACCCCATTATCAAATACACAATGCTTGGATGCCCCGGTATCCGCGTTGTTGATGACAAGCGCGGTAAATTCTTGGAGTTTGCAGCTTCGAATACTTTCACTGGGCGATACGACGGGTATTCGGTAATTCCCTACGGTTTAAGGTTGTGGGTCGAACCTCAAATTTTGCTGGAGCCGTTCACTTATGCGTCTGCTTAGAGAGAATGGCGGACGGTCATAAGTATGCGCTTTTGGCTGTTCTCAGTCGGTTGTGACCGGATGCTATTGGCCGTTTGCTGCCCCTTACAGCCGTTAGTTTTACGGCAAATAATTTATCCCTTCGCTAATAAAAGTTAACGAATATTCATAGCTTAGCGTAGGCGGTGTCAAAATCCTTAAGAGCTTGATTGACCTTGTATCGAAGCATCAGAGATGCGGAAAGCTTGACCATTGACTCGAAAAGCACGTGACCTGATTGAATTTCACATTGACCAACGCACAGTCCACCATATCCGCCGGGCTCGTATGCATAGACAGTATAGAAAACACCTCGAGACTCCCGGTTTAATCCGGCCGTGATATGCGTTACAGGGCTACCCTCGGCAGGACCGTCTGGCAGCGAAAACTCCAACACATCTTCAAAAGGAATGAACATAGCAGAAGCAGACATTACAAATAGACTCGCGATATCCAACGCCTCCTCAACTATTTTAAGCTCAGGAGTTTCGTATTCGTGTTCAAGAATATTCCGCATGCTAACTGCTTTACGCAAAAGACTCGGCGCCAATAAGCCGAGTGCTCTCAACTTCTCTATTTTTTTCGGCACATTCCATCTGAATGACGGATAACCAAACGAGATCAATAACTGGTCAAGCTGACAGACAATCGCACGTTTAATATTAGTCGTTGCATTGACAAGGGCTGACAAACCGCCACGTTCAAAATCGTCTTCCGCCAAGCTCAAGAATTCGACAGGCGAAGTTTTCAGATCCGTCAACTCGAAGCTGCCACCACCTGATGCTACTGCGCATTTGCTCATATCGAATCGATGAGCGAGGCAAAACTCTTTGATATCCATTTCTCGGCCCAACTCATTGGCTGCCCAAAGGGCTGCTGTAGGAACAGTGTATCAGCGACGCCACCGGGATGATCGAACTGAGACGTGCAGACAGATTGGGAGGGGTTACCCGCCGGAGGGCTATATCCCATCAACGTCCTGCTGAAGTCAAAGCGCTTGCACCATTTGCCTCCTAGCATACGGCACTACGGCTGTTTTTTGCCGGTTGCCGGCAGCTACGGGGCGCTTTCTGCCTCTCGTTACGGCCAGCAATAGGTCAAAAAACAGACGTTTAAACCAAGGAGTATAAAATTCTGTTTCCTTTCCGAAGCGTCGTCCCAGCAGTGAATTGCTAATGCGCGGCAGCATAGGTTACGTCAGCGTGATTATGCGGACGAAATTCAGCGTGATACCGAATGACCTCTTCTGCCAACCCGAGATTACTTACCAGACTAATCGAAAACAGACTGGCGAGATCTCTTTCTCTAGCCAGAACGACATCGACTGGTTCGCTGATATCTAGATTGGCCTCATCTGACCAGACTCCATGCTGCACTCGCTTGATATAGATGTTTACTGCGGGTGCCAGTTGAATTCGCCGCAACACCTGGCGCAGGCAAACACCTTCCACTACATAGCCTTCAAGCTTCTCCAGCGTAGCCTTAAGCTTCAGGTAGTCGATGTGCTCAACATACCCTTTCATATCTTTCTCAAGGAAGGAGTCGAGGCTTATACAAGGAAGTCCAAGGGCTTCGGAGACTTCTCGGGCCAGCGTTGACTTGCCCGCGCCATCTATTCCATCAATGCCGATACGCGTTGTGCTCATTGTGCGGATCGCATTTACCACTTCCTGTGAATTTATGCAGTACGTCATATCGAGCCCGCTAACATGATGTGTTGCTGCCAGTGGACTGCTTTGGAAGAAGAGGGCGCGGTGAAAGAATTGATTAAATGCGCCACTTCTGGAGATGCCTTCTCTGGCAGTGTTCAAGCTTACCTAAAGCTAGTGTCGGAGAGAGTAGCTCAAAATCTCCGTCCCAATGGCCTGTAACGACAGTCTGCTTTTGGCCGAAAGCGGTCCCCCAGCAGCTGAACAAACAAGGCCCAGCTTAAGTGAATACTTTCACCAAATTGCTTCCTTTCGAGCGAAATTTCCGGGCAAGGTCTTCGGAAATTTCCTTCAAGTTGTGGCGGTTTTGGTGAACTGGTGCGCGGTGGATTCAATCGGTAGGCTTTGGTGGTCGCTGAATATTCAGCGGCAGGGCGTAGGAACCCTTTAGTAGCATCGGTAATGCGTTAGCAATCGAAGTCAGATTTGCGGCCCGCCATGTGCGCCCGTAATATCCGTCGCGGCGGCTATGCGCGGGCACGTTTCGGCGTGGTCGAGTTTTCCGATGCTCGGTATTCCTACCCCGCGTATAGCTGCCACCCAAGCCTGTAGGAAGGCTGATGGCAGCTTCCATTTCTCATCGGAAGCTTAAAAATGCCAACACTACATCCTGACCCACCTTACGAAAAACCAACTCCCCACCCCGAAAGCCGCTTCATGGCGCTTACCAGCAACTGCGACGACATGCCCACCCTGTTCGTCGACACCCACGCGCCGCTCGATGTTTTGTATGACGCCGCCAATTACCGAATCCGCGCCGTAACCCAAGCGCTGGAAAACCTGTCCATGCGCGGCTCAATCGAATGTGAATCCTTCATCCTCAGCGACTTTGCCCTGCTGTGCGCCATTCCATTGCGCGATGGGTGTGATGTGCTGGATGTGCTTGGCCGGCGGTTGCGGGCAATGCCGTCGGAATAGCGTCTAGCGCTGTTTTTGTGGCGAGGGGGCAAGTCCCTCGCCGCAGGGGGCAGGCACTGATTTACCTGCTTTGCGAACCTATGGGGGGGGCCTGGTCATGACACGCACTCGGGTTCCAGATCCTTGCTTTGCACCGCTGCCGGTAATGCCCGCAGGCTGTCCGCCAGAAGTGCCTCGCTGCGTCTTATCGTAGTTACCACGCTGTTGTTCGCAGCTGCTAGCGCCTGCTGCAAATATTGTTCACCCCGTTGCAGGTCTCCCTGCAAAAACGCCCGCAGCGCCGCACAGCGTGGACGCAGCCAAGGGTTAAACCAGTCAAGGTCGCTGTTCGCCCAGTCGTCCCACAGGTGCCTCGCGTCCTGTTCTAGATAAGCGCGGACGAAAGCGAACTCAACGCGCAACAGAGTGATCAGCGTGCCCATGCCGTTGAGTGACTGCGCATGTTCCTGCAACACCGCCTCCAGATTCTGCTCCAGCTGCGTCGCCGCCCGGAAATCGCCTCGGTCCAGCAAGGCGCCAAGGCGGTAGCCGATGGCAATCAAGGGTTGAGGCATGGCGCCTTGGGACAGCTGTGCAATGTCGGTATCCGGCAGTTGCTCGCAGGCTACTCCTGCCACTGACATCGCCAGCAAGCGCACCTCGGCCAATTCGGCACGCTGGTCGTCGCGGTGCAGCCACCAGGCGATAAGGAGCATACCGTCGCTGTGCAGAATGCGGGAGGTTGGCACCAGATTGGCCAATGCCATGCTCAGGTTAAGCATGGCAAACGCCAGGAAGAATGCTGACATTAGCCCCTCGGTGAGCCAGCCCAATCCCGCTGAGACCAGGCCCATGAGCAAGTTGGCCAAGGGCCCCATCAGCACAAACCACAGCATCTGTTTGCGCAGCGGAAGCTGACAGTTTGTCGCCGCCATTACGTAACCGCCGAGTCGACGCCCCTTGAGCTGTGGCGACCAGCGAATCTGCCAATTCCGGCGTCGTACCTGAACCTCCACGGCGGCGACTCGCATCATCAACACCGGCATGTGATGCAACCTGGCGCCCAGGTAATGACCGCCTTCATGCACGACCAAGGCAACGACACCTAACCCCGACGCCAGGATCATCGACAAAAACGGTTGTAAGTCGAAGCGCAGGTGCAGCCCCAGAGTCACCCCTGCGCCTATCCAGCCCGCCAAGCCCATGAGCACCTGCAGAAGGCGCAATAGGTTATTGAGAATGACCAGCGTCTTGCTTATTTTCACTACAGCCTTCCTTGAGCTTGTAACCGGCACAATAGCCCCGGATTTTCCAGGCGCTCGCGACAGTCAGTAGTTGGTCAGCATCCTGCTAGGGCAAAGCGTCGCGCTTGGCGAAGATGCTTGCCATTTGCGCCGCATTCTCGGTTCCCCAGGTGCACAGCGGCATGATCGCGTCTGCCAGGCTGCGACCGAGCGGGGTCAGCGTGTAGTCCACGCGTGGCGGCACTTCCTTGTAGTCGGTTCGCGCCAGCACGTGATCGGCCTCCAGATCCTTCAATTGCTGGATCAGCACCTTGTCACTGACGCCCGGGATCAAACGCTTGAGCTCGCCGTAACGCTTCGGGCCATCGCGCAGGAAAAACAAGACCAGCGGTTTCCACTTGCCCGAGATGATGCGCAGCGTGGCGTTAAGCCCACAACCGGTGCCACAGATTTCAGAAGTCGTCGTCATTTTTTGATACTTACCTAAAGGTGCATACTTGTCCTTAGGTTATCAGCGCTGCATCCTCGTCTCAAGCAAGCAATTCCCTGCTTGGCACAACTCCAACGAAGGATGTACGACATGACCAGACTGAATGGAAAGACCGCCGTGATCACCGGCGGCGCTACCGGCATCGGCCGCGCCGCTGCAAAACGCTTCATCGAGGAGGGCGCCTTCGTCTTCATCTTCGGCCGCCGGCAGGAAGCGCTCGATGCTGCTGTCGCCGAACTCGGGCCCAATGCCCGCGCGGTGAAGGGCTCGGTGTCCGATCTGGCCGACCTCGACCGACTCTACGCAGCGGTGAAGGCCGAGCGCGGAACCCTCGACATCGTCTTCGCCAATGCCGGGGCGGGAAGCCAGCTTGCGCTCGGCCAGATCACCGCCGAGCACATTGACGAAACCTTCGACACCAACGTGAAGGGGACGATTTTCACCGTCCAGAAGGCGCTGCCGCTGATGGGCAAAGGCGGTTCGATCATCCTCACCGGTTCGAGCGCCGGCACCACGGGCGCCCCGGGAATGAGCGCCTACAGCGCAAGCAAGGCGGCAGTGCGCAACCTCGCGCGGACTTGGGCCGAGGACCTGAAGGGCACTGGCATTCGGGTAAACGTGCTGTCGCCCGGGGCGACGGCGACCGAACTCGCGAAGGAAGCGCTGGGCGAGGAGGGCCAGAAAATCTACGCCGCGATGACGCCGCTTCAGCGCATGGCCGATCCGGCGGAGATCGGGGCCGTGGCCGCCTTTCTTGCGTCGCCGGACAGCAGCTTCATGACCGCCAGCGAAGTCGCCGTTGACGGCGGTCTTGCGCAACTCTGACGTCCTACGCCCAGGCGCTTCATTCGATGATTCGGAGCGCCGTAGAACTCGGTAAACCTCAGGAGAATGTATGAGCTACGCAATTATCGGCTTCGGCAATATCGGCCAGGCCCTGGCCAAGGCGTTTGTCCGCAATGGCATCGAAGTAGCCGTGGCAACCACGCGCGACCCGGAAAGCTTTGCATCCGCTGCGGCCGCCATCGGCCCCCAGATCATTCCCCAAAAACTGGCGGACGCGGTCAAGGCGGACATCGTTTTTCTGGCTGTCCGTTTCGAGTCGTACCCGGACGTCGCTAAGGCGTTGCCGACCTGGAAGGGGAAGACCATCATCGATGCGACCAATGCCTACGGCGTGTCCCCTGAGGAACTGGGAGGAGAGCCTTCTTCCAGTGTCGTCGCGCAGGCCTTTACTGGCGGACGACTGGTCAAGGGCTTCAACCATTTGGGCGCCGCTGTTCTTGGCCAGGATCCGGCCGTGAAGGGTGGCAGGAGAGTCGTGTTCCTTGCGAGCGACGATGACGGCGCCGCTGCGGAAATTGGTGCGCTGGCAGAAAAACTCGGTTTCTCGCCGATCAAGCTGGGCGGGCTTTCGGAGGGTGGACTGCTGGTGCAGGCGCGCGGAAATACCTGGGGCCAACTGATCTTCAAGGACTTGGTCAAGTTCGACTGATGAGTTGTGATCCCGCGTGGAAAAGAGCAACCACCGTACGCAATCCGATGCAAGCGCAATGGAGACGTCTTTATGAGCATTCAAGAGAATATCCAGGTTGTGAAGGACTTTTTTGCAGCAATGGGCGGCGGCGATAGGCAACGTCTGCTGGCATTGTGTGCCGAAGATTTCGAGTGGATCATTCCGGGGGAGGATTGGCCGCTGGCTGGCACGCACCGCGGGCACGCGGGATTGGCGGACGTGCTTCAGCAGGCTTCCGCAGAACTGGAAACATCCATGGAGCCTCCCGAGTTTGTAGCGCAGGGCGAACGGGTGCTGGTCGTCGGCTTTGCGACGGGGAAAGTCAAAGCCACGAACCGGACGTTTGAGGACCATTTTGTCTTCGCCATCACTGTTCGCAATGGCCAGCTGACGAACATCCGCGAGTATGTCGACACCCAGGCATTGGCGCGGGCCTCAGAAAGGGGCGCGAGCCCAAGGCCCTGAGTCATCAGGACCGATACCCACACATTTGCGCGCCGTGAAAGGCGCGTTCGCCGCCTTGTTCATCTCCCACTCTCAGGAAAGAGGCACCCGCCATTGCGGACCAGCGCCTTCACTTCTTCACTCGCCTGCAAGGGGTTTTGACTGAATCGAGCAACCAAATCCTCGTGGCGCCGCACGTACGACTCCGAATCGTGCTTTGCGCTCCAGAGCACAATGTTGATCACAATTGGAATGAGGTCCAGACCCTTCTCGGTCAAGGTGTAGAAGTCCTTGCGCCTGTCGTCGGGGCTGGGCGCCTTCGCGAGAACGCCTTGCTTCTCTAGAAAGGCCAGTCGGGAAGCAAGAACATTGGTTGCGATTCCCTCTTCCGATTTCAGGAAATCGCCATACGTCTTCTTCCCTACAAAAACGATGTCGCGAATGATCAAGAGCGACCACCGGTCGCCGAAAATCTCCACGCCGTAGTTCACCGCGCAGTGGGATCGAAAGTCTTCTTTAAGAGTTGTCTTCATGGCTGGATCTTAGCATTGCTTGCGTGTCGCAAGTAAAACCCTTCATGTCACTTGCTATTTGCAAGTAAAGCGACCAGCATGGATCGTACGTTGACGGAGTTCATTGGATTGCACCAGCAGCCTTATCGGCTCAGGTGACATGGCAGTAACGATCGGCGGCCTTATCGCCCACTCCGTCAAGCACACGCACTTCTCAATCGGCGTCAGCCATTTCGGCTGAGCGTTCCCGTATCACCATTTCTCGCATCACACCACGCAGATGGAGCCCTGACATGCACGTTTTAGTCACTGGCGGAACCGGCCATATCGGTTCGTACATCGTCCCCGAACTCATCGCCGCCGGCCACGAGGTCACCGGCCTGGCCCGGTCCGACAAGTCCGCGGCAGCGCTGACCGCGCTCGGCGCCAAGGTGCGTCGCGGGGATATTTCCGACCTCGACGGGCTCAAGGCGGCAGCGGCGGACGCCGACGGCGTTATCCACGTCGCGCACCGGCAAGACCTGCTACCCACTGGCGGGATCGACGCCGTGGCCGCTGCGGAACTCCAGATCATGCTCGCGTACGGCGAGGCGCTGGCTGGAAGCGGCAAGCCGCTGGTTGTGTCGGGAAGCATCGGCGCGCCCGGGTGGGAACACCTGGGTCGTCCGGCCACCGAGGAAGACCCGTCACTTCCCGGCGGCGATGCGTACAAGGGGACCTTGCGGGTTCGCAACGTCGTCGAAACCACCGTGATCGGCCTCGCAGAGCGGGGCGTGCGGTCGTCGATCGTACGGATTCCTACGATTGCGCACAGCACGACCGACGTCGCCTTCCTTCCATTGTTGATCGGGCTGGCGAAGGAAAAGGGCGTCATCGGTTACCCGGGAGAAGGCGCGAACCTGTGGCCGGCCGTGCACGCCCGTGACCTCGCCGTCTTGTTCCGCCTGGCACTGGAGAAGAGTGAGGCTGGCAAATATTGGCACGGGGTCGAGAGTGAGGGCTTCCGGTTCCGCGAGATCGCCGAGGCCATTGGCAGCCGTCTGGGCGTGCCGGCCGTGAGCATTCCCGCGGATGTACTGATGCTGCCGGGATACTTTGGATTCCTCGCGAATCTGGTCACGCTGGACCTCCCGGCATCCAACCTCATCACCCGCCAGACCCTCGGCTGGAAGCCTGTTCAGCCCGGCTTGTTCGAGGACCTCGACAACGGCCATTACTTCCCTGCCGACTGAGTTGAGCAAGCAACCGGGTCGCAACTGGCCCGGCGGACGGCAACGAGCAACACCCTAATTCACGAGGAGACTGCACATGAGCACTATCAGCATCATCGGTTCAGGAGGCATGGCCGCGGCGATTGCCGGTCGTATCGCTAGAGCAGGGCATACCGTCGAGGTGATGAGCCGCGACCCCGCCAAGGCGCAGGCGCTGGCCGACCAGCTCGCGGCCGGAGCGACCACAGGGACGTACGGGGCGGCGCCAGCCGGCGACATCGTCATCCTCGCCGTGCCGTACACCGGTGCGGCGTCGGTGGTGGCCGAGTACGGAGACGCGCTCGACGGCAAGGTGATCATCGACATCACCAACACGGCCTCTCCGGACCTCACGGGCCTCGTCTCTCCCGCCGTCAGTTCGGGTGCGCAAGAGATCGCCAAGATCGCCCCCGCCAGCGCGCATGTCGTGAAGGCGTTCAACACCCTGTTCGGCCACGTCCTTGCCAAGGGTGGGCGCCTCGACGCGTTCATCGCCGCCGATGATCCGGAGGCCAAGGCGCGCGTCTCGACGTTCATCGAGAGTCTCGGGTTGCGTCCGTTGGATGTCGGCGGCCTGCACATGGCCCAGACGCTTGAGGCGCTCGGCCTGATGATGATCGGCCTGGCAAAAAACGGCGCCGGCACTTGGGACATTGCCTTGAACGTCGATATCGGCTGAATTGCCGACACCGCGCCCCTCATCGGCAGGTCTACAAGGTATCTGATTAGAACGGATGCGATCAGCTGCGAGTCTCTTTCATGCTATCGCTGACCCAAAGGTCATGGCTGTTGCCGATGACGACGGGCGCGCCTATGAGTCTTACCGTGATTTTGCTGGTGGATTGCGGTGAAGAAGAGCCAGTTGATCTAGCCTTGAATAACATCACGCGGGAGAAAAACGCCATGTCCCTCGTTCTCAGAAATCTGTTTGTCTTTGCCTTGGGAGGCTTTTTTTGCATCGCTGCAGTCGGTCAAGGAGAAGCAGATCCCGATCAGCCACCGGCAATACTCCCCTTGGAATCTGAGACGCCGCCAAAACTCATTGCCTATCCACCGCTTGCCGAGCCACTCGCCCGCGGGGTTGTCATCATTCAATATCGGACAGAGCACGCCAGGATCATGCCGGTATTTGGCAAAACGGCGGGTGACGTGTCTCCGCGTCTCGGCCATCTCCACGTGACCGTCGATGACTGGAAAGGAACGTGGGCGCATACCAGTGAAGACCCGATTATCCTGGTTGGGCTGACGCCCGGTACGCACAAGGTTCTTCTGGAAGTGGCGGACCCGACTCACAAGATCCTCACCAGCACGACAGTGAGTTTTATCGTGCCTGAGAAGAAATCACCGAACGTCCCTCACATGGAAGAGGGGCACGCGGTAAAACCATGACCGTGGAGTCTCCATAACTAACTGTCCCGGAATGTCTGAAAAAAAGGGGCGAATCACTGCAACACACGTCGCTCGGTCCCGTACCTAAAGTACTTCGGCTTAGTCAATGACGGCCATCGGCCAGAGGTGGTCATTTACCATCCAGGAAAAAGTGCGACTCGGACGGGTTTGGCTGAAAGAATTCATGGGGTGAGCAGCGCTGAAAAAATGGTTGTGGATGTCATTCACGCAGTGCCACAAGTGTCGCAACAGTCTGAACTGGGAGCAGTCCCATCGACCTTGATGATGCCAGCCGCTCAACAGAAGTCGCAATTCATCCTGAGCAATCTTGTCATTTGCCAAGGCTTAGGGCAGGGTCGATACCACTGAGATCTCTGCCAAAGGAGTCACGCCATGTCAAAGCTATATCCCAATATCGATCCCGAGGGGCTGGTCGAATACTCAGTGGTCTACACCGACCGCTCGCTCAACCACATGTCGCAGTCATTTCAAGGCGTGATGAAGAACATTTCCAGGACCCTGAAGCAGGTCTACAACGCCCAGGCGGTTGCGGTGGTCCCGGGCAGTGGCACGTTCGGCATGGAAGCGGTGGCGCGACAGTTTGCCACCAACCAGCAATGCCTGGTGATACGCAACGGCTGGTTCAGTTATCGCTGGAGCCAGATCCTTGAGATGGGCAACATCCCGGCGGCCACTACGGTGCTGAAAGCCCGACCGGTCGAGACTGGTCACCAGGCTGCCTACGCCCCACCCCCTCTGGACGAAGTGCTGGCAGCCATTGCGGCGCAGAAGCCGCAGATTGTCTTCGCCCCCCACGTTGAAACCTCATCAGGGATTATCCTGCCCGACGAGTACCTGCGGGCTGTCGGCGACGCCGTGCATGCGGTGGGAGGCCTGTTCGTGCTGGACTGCATCGCCTCAGGCACGCTATGGGTTGATATGCACAAATGCGCAGTCGACCTGCTGATCAGCGCACCGCAGAAAGGCTGGAGCGCCTCCCCTTGCTGCGCCCTGGTGATGCTCAGTTCTTTGGCCCTCGAACGCATCGAACAGACGCAAAGCAGCAGCTTCGCCTGCGACCTGAAAAAGTGGCTGCAGGTCATGCAGGCCTACGAACAGGGCGGACATGCCTACCATGCAACCATGCCCAGCGACTCCCTCGCGCGATTCAACGAAGTGATGAAAGAGACGCAAGCCTACGGTTTCGACAAGGTCTGCGGCGAACAACAGGCTCTGGGCGATCGGGTGCGCGCAATGTTGAGCGGCAAAGGCATCAAAAGCGTGGCCGCAGCCGGTTTTCAGGCACCTGGCGTAGTGGTGAGCTACACCGATGATGCCGACATCAAGAGCGGCAAGAAATTTGCCGAACACGGCCTACAGATCGCCGCCGGAGTGCCGTTGCAGTGCGACGAGCCGGCCGACTTCCAGACCTTCCGCATTGGTCTGTTCGGACTCGAAAAGCTGCACAATATCGAGCGCACGGTCAGCACCCTCGAGCAGGCACTGGACGAGGTGATGGTTAACTAAACGCTCATCTTGCCCGCAGCACATACCGAATTTGTGAATTTCAGGGGCATCCTGCCCTGGGCACTGCCGGCCTATGGTGCTGCGTTACCCATTAATTGCTGCCGGTGTCGACATTGAAGGCAACACCGCGTGAGGAAGCTAGAGCGTAAAGCCGTCATGAACATTCGTCTAACGGAAACAAAAGACTGGCCGCTCTTGAAGCACATCCGCCTCGCCGCGCTGTTGGACGCGCCGACAGCGTTCGGCGTGAGTTACCAAACGGCGGCCAACTACACCGACGAGCAATGGAAAGAACGCGCCTCGTCTGCCGGCACGCAATTCTGGCTGGCCATCCAGAACGATCAACCGGTGGGCATGATTGGCGCCGGGGTCAGTCAAGCGAATCGCTTCAACCTGATCGGCATGTGGGTTGAACCCGCCGCACGCGGTTCTGGCGTAGCCGCTCGGTTGGTCGAGGCGGTGAAAAGCCTGGCGATGGAAAAAGGTCATGAGCGCGTCTACCTCGACGTCTCGCCGGACAATGCCAGGGCCGCGAACTTCTACCTGAAGCAAGGGTTCGCGTTCATGGATGAATGGGAACCGTTGGAAAGTCATCCGCATATCAGCGTGCAGACCATGTTCTGGACACCACACGTCCGAATACCTATATCAAGTGTGCATTGATCGGGCTGGCGGTTGGTGTGCCCTATCAAAGCATGAGGAGAAAAGGGGCGGGCGATAGTCACCAAAATACGGGACTAATTCACTCCGTCTCCCGCTGCGCCTGCTCCGCAAACCACTGCATGATCACCCCGCACGCCGGATGGCTCGCCGCCGACGGCTGTGGGCACAGTGAGTAAATTCCCTGGGTCTTCAATGGCTGACCAAACGGCACCACCAGCACCCCGCGATCAAGCGATTCCTGGGCCAGGGTCAGGTCCGTCATCGCCACGCCCAAGCCTCGCGCCGCTGCATCGAGCGCCAGCTCATCGAGGTTGAAGGGGATGTGCCGGTAATCCTCCAGCGACTTGCCGCCATTGGCTGCCAGCCAGTCGATCCAGGCTTGCTTGTCCGCCGAACGGTGCAGCAGCGCAAAGCGCACAAGATCATCCATCGAGTCCAGTGGGCCGAACCCCGGCGCGCACACCGGCACCAGCGATTCCTCGAACAGGGTCAGGCTGGCGGGATCGTTTGACGGCTCGGGCAGATAGAGGATGTAGGCGTCGCTGTCGGCGGCCGGTTCGACGATTTCCGTGGCCACGGTTTCGATCGACAGGGAAACGTCCGGGTGACGCAAGTAGAAGTCGCTCAGTTTCGGCAGCAACCAGCGCACCGCCAGCGACACATGCATGCGGATGCGGAAGGGGCGCTTTTGTGGGGAAAGCCGATCCTCAAGGGTTTTCAGCTGCTCGAGAATGTTGCGCGCACTGGCCAGCACCTGTTCGCCCTCGACGGTCAGTTGCAGGCTACGGCTGCTCCTGATGAACAGCGATACGCCGAAGTGAGATTCCAACTGCTGGATTTTTCGACTCACCGCACTTTGGGTCAGGCACAGCGTGTGCGCCGCTTGCGTAAAGCTGCCCGAATCAGCGACCTCGACCAGGGCCTGCAGGCCCTGAAGAGAAGGAACGTGGCGGATTTTATCCATGCGTTTTAAGAATACTCAGATGATTTTATAACGTTGGTTGTGTCGCTACAGACCTTATAGATTCTAGCTCTGGCTGCCGTTATCTCAAACACCTCATGCGCTTGCTGCATGAAGCGTTGAGTACGGCGCGCCGAACGACCGTCAATGAGGTGAGGCATGGAAAATAGTTGTGGCTGGATTGCGCAAGCGGGTAACGCCCCGGTGCGTGATCGCCTGAGCGGAAGGCAAAAAGCCGATTGGCTGATTATCGGTGCCGGCATCACCGGGCTGTGCGCCGCTCATTCACTCGCCGAAATGCACCCTCAGGCGCGCATTGTGATTGTCGATCGGCAGCGGGCGGCGCAGGGTGCTTCGGCGCGCAATTCCGGATTCGTCGTGGCCCATGAACACCCGAGCACCGATGAGCTGGCGGGGCATTCGGGATTCGCTGGTTATGAGGTGGATACCGCGATCTCCCGCGCCGCCAGTGCGGAAGTCCGCCAGCGCATTGCCCTGCATGGCATCGAGTGCGATTTGCGCGATGCCGGCTATTTCTTCGCCGTCAGCGATCCCGCCAAGCTGACCCACGTCGAGGCCAAGCTGCAAACGCTGCATGCGGTGGGTGCCTCGGCGCAGTTTCTGGAAGGCGAACAGCTGAAGCAAAAACTCGGAATCGGTCATTACCAGGCCGCGATCTGGTGTGGCAACGGCAACGCCTTGCTGCAACCGGCCAAATACGTGAAGGGCTTGCTGGAAGCGCTGCCGCCGAATGTGACGCTCTACGAAAACACCGACATCACCGGCCTCGAACGTCTGGCCAAAGGACAGGTTCGCGCCCAGGGAGCCGAGGGCAGCGTTGAGGCGCAGCAGGTGCTGGTGTGCCTGAATGCCTTCATCCCACGCTCGGGAATCGCCGACAGCGGCACGTTTTCCATGGAACTCAGCGCCAGCCTGACGCGGCCGTTGACCGAGCAAGAGTTTCAGGCGATGGGCAACGTCGAGCCCTGGGGCGTGCTGTCCACCCGACCCCTCGGCGCCACGGTGCGGTTGACCCCGGACCGTCGCGTGATGATCCGCAACACCGCCGAATACCGCGCCAAGGATTTATCCAACAGCGATCTGCTGCTGCGCAGAAAACACCATGTGCTGGGTTTGCAACGGCGCTTTCCGTGGCTGACCGAGCAGGACATTCGCTTCACCTGGACCGGTCATTTGAGCGCCTCGCGCTCCGGGCAACCGTTTTTCGCCAAGGTTGAGGAGGGCGTATTTGCCGTGGCCGGTTGCAACGGTTCCGGCGTGGCGCGCGGCACGCTTTGGGGCCGGTTGCTCGCCGAACTGGCCTCGGGCAGCGACTCGCCGATGTTGGCCTCGGTGATGCAACGGGCCCAGCCCGGCTGGCTGCCGCCCAAACCCTTTCTCGATATCGGTGCCATGCTTCGCATGCGTGTGGAGGCGGTCAGGGCCAGAACAGAAATCTAGAAAACCGGGCATCCCAAACAACAAAAATTCTTCAACTCAGGTGATCGAACATGCGCTTTAACCCTGTTTCCCTGACGGTCTTGCTCACAACGTTTTCGGCCGTCACGTACGCCGACGAACAGGTCAACATTTCCAACTGGAGCGGCTACATCGCCGAGGACACCTTGCCCAGTTTCACCAAGGTCACCGGGATCAAGGCGACTTACGACATCCACGACAGCAATGAAGTGCTGGAATCGAAGTTGATGACCGGCAACACCGGTTACGACGTGGTCAGTCCGTCGAACCATTTCATGTCGCGGTTGATCAAGGCCGGGGCGATCCAGAAACTGGACAAGAGCCAACTGCCGAACTGGAAAAACCTCGACCCGGCACTGATGAAAAAACTCGAGGTCAACGACCCGGGCAACCAGTACGGCTATCCCTACATGTGGGGCACGGCGGGTATCGGCTACAACGTCGAGAAGATCAAGGCGATTTTCGGCACCACCGACGTCACCCATTCCTGGCGCCTGTTTTTTGATGAGAACAACATCAAAAAGCTGAGCCAGTGCGGCGTGGCAATCATCGATAACCCGACGCAGATTTTGCCGATCACCCTCAACTACCTGGGCCTGCCGCACCACAGCCACGAGCCGGCGGATTACGCCAAGGCCGAGCAGGCGCTGCTGAAGATCCGGCCGTACGTGCAGTACTTCCACACCTCCAAATACGTCAGCGACCTGGCCAACGGCAACATCTGCGCGGTGATTGGTTTCAACGGCGACATCGTACAAGCCGCCGCCAGTGCCAAGGAAGCCAAGAATGGCATCGACATCGCCTATTCGATCCCGGACGAAGGCTCGACCCTGTGGATGGACATGGTGGTCATGCCCAAGAGCGCGCCCCACGAGAAGAATGGCTACAACTACATGAACTACCTGCTTGAGCCCAAGGTGATTGCCAACATCAGCAGCAGCGTGCATTACGCCAACGCCAACCTGGCGGCGGACGAATTTGTCAGCCCGGACGTGAAGCAGGACCCGGCGATCTACCCGCCGAAAACGGTCCTGGAAAAACTGTTCACCGTTGAGGACCTGCCGCCGGCCATTGCCCGGTTGACCACGCGTCTGTGGAACAAACTGAAGACCAACACCTGATTACAAGGGCACGACCAGCGTCACCCAGGTGTTCCAGCCCTCGGCGCGATTTTCGGCATCAAACTCGTAGTAACCCTTGAGGTTGGCGTACCACAGTTCTTTGCCGACTTTGAAGAAATGCCCGGCCTGCGGCCCAACCGCGCTGACTTTGGATTTGAAATCGCCCTGGGTCGCACCGCTGCCGCTGTCCCCCGTGACCTGGTGGTAAACGTAGCCGACCACGCCCAGGTGCGTCTGGCTGTTGATGAAGTGCGAAGCGCTCAAGTCCAGGTGGGCGTCGATGCCGTTTTTATAGTCGATATCGGTGTTTTCCCAGTTGTAGGTCATGCCCGCCACGGCGGAAAACTCGTTGGTCTTATCGAAATAGGTGTAGCCGCCGCCCGCATCCATCGAGGCATGGCCCAGCCCGGTGTTGACCAGTCGATCCGGGTCATAGGCACCGACGGGCAGGTTGCCCATGCTGTACGCCATGAAATTGTGCACCCCGTGGTTCCACTTCAACGTGCCCAACAGATAGACATCGCTGCCACCCTTGAGGCTGTCGTCCGTGCCCCCGGAAAAGGTCCGGCCACGTGGGCCGGTCAACGTGGTGTCGACACTGGCCTCGGACCGTCCCACCGCGGCGACTATCGACACCGCCGCTTGAGCGCCCAGCAACGGTTCGGCAAACGTGTAAGTGGGGCTGGCGAACAGCAGATCGGCTTTCGCATCCAGCCCCACGGTGGTCCGGCCGCCCCGTGGAAATGGCTTGCTCCCGCCCTCGCTGGCGCTGACATGGTAGTAAATCAGCGGCATGCTCCAACCCGGCTCGGTCGGCGCCGCCGCCAGCGCCCCGAATTGGCCGGGCAGCCAGAAACTGATGCCGCCGTCATCCGCTTGCACGGTGATCGCCGGCAACAAGGCCATCAGCCCAGTCAGTGTTTTTGTTTTTGTCATCGGGGCCTCGTTTGTCGACCGCTATTGGAGTAATCCATGCACGGGAAGCAAGTGTAGGCGAGGGTGCGGATATGGCTTTCGCAGATAAGGCAATTTGCTGGCCCCCAAACCCTCGACTAATCGCCAGAATCGCCGCACTTTCAGATGGTTAGGTGACATTCAATTGCGCAATCTAGTGATCTCGCTGGCCCTGGCGAGCGTTGCCGTCTCGGTCGAGGCCAAAGAGCTGAAGCCCAATGATCGGTATATGTGCAGCTGGGGCGCGGGGACGGCGGCCAGGGCTCAGGAGCTGAAACTGCAAGGCGTTTCGCTGTATGCCGCACGCCAGAAAGTCCAGGTCTACAAGTTCAACAAGCCGTGGATGCACATGATGGCCATGGGTATTACCGAGCAAACCTACGACAGCAAGTCGCGGTTCAGGCCGGAAGCGATCCGCAAGAGCTTTTATGAGGACTGCGTGCGATACAAATTGGCGCGTAAATGAGGCTTCGGTCCGGGCGCTGGTCGTGATGAAATAGCCGCTCGTTTTTTCGAGAGCCGCTCCATGAACCACGCTGGCGTACTGACTATCGCTTTATTGCTCACCACAGGATTGTTCGGCACCGCGGCTCACGCGGCCGGCGATGCCGAGGCGGGCGGGAAACTGTTCGTCCGCACCTGTGGCGGCTGCCATCAAGTCGGCGAATCGGCACGACCGGGTTTTGGCCCGGTGCTCAACGGTGTGATCGGCCGCACCGCTGGCAGCACCGAGGGCTATCAGTATTCAGAGGCGATGAAATCCTCCGGCGTGGTCTGGACTCGCGAAACCCTGGCCAAGTACATCGAAGACCCCAAAAGCGTGGTGGCCGGCACTCGTATGATCTTCTGGGGTATCAGCGATCAGGAAAAGATCGAAAACCTGCTGGCTTATCTCGAGACCTTTCAGCCGCAGTGATCCGGACTGCGGCAAAACACATCCCTTGTAGCAGCTGCCGAGCAGTGCGAGGCAGCGTTCGGCGGCGAAGCCGTCGCAAATCCAGACGATGCGGTACATCAGAAGGACCGCGTGCTCAGGTTTTACGACTGCTTCGCAGCCGGACGCAGGCTTCGCCAGCGGCTACAGAGCCGAACACAGGCCACAGATCGCGTACGGCATCAACGAAACCGCAACGCAATCGCCTCCGCAAACGGATAAAACTGAAAATACGGCTTGGCTTCATCAATGACGCGCTGCACCGATGGCCTTTGCATCAGCCGTTCAAAATAGGCACTCAAGTGCCCGAAGTCATTGGGAAACGGCACCAGTGTACTGGCATAGAACAGCGCCGGGACCGCCGCGCAATCGGCCAGGCTGAACGCTTCGCTGGCGACCCAGATCCGCGAAGCCATCCGCCGCTCCAGCATCTGATACGCCGTCGTCAGCAGGGCGCGCTCCTGGGTCAAATCGCCGTGCGCCGAGAACAGGCGATCAGCCACGATCCGCTGCATCGGCCCCTGCACATAGTTATCGAAAAACCGGTCCCACAAACGCACCTCCAGCGCGGTCTCCCAATCGTCAGGTACCAGGCGATACGTGCCGGGATAGAACCGGTCCACGTACTCGATGATGATCGTGGATTCCGGCACATCCTGCTCGTGAGCGTGATCATGGATGACTGGAAATTTTCCGATCGGCCACAGCGCCTGAAGCTCCGCCCGGTCGGCCTCGTTTGTCAGGTCAACGATCCTCTTCTCGAACTCGACGCCATTTTCGTACAGCGCCGTCAGTACTTTGTGGCAGTACGACGAGAGAGGGTGGTAGTAAAGAGTCAGCGGCATCTTTCAGTCCTCGATGAACGTGTGCAGCGCACGACGTTGCAATTATCGGTTGAGGTTCGGGGATGCGCGAGGCGACAGGCCCAGCGGTCGTGATGCCTGGAAAAAATCGTTCGTCAGCAATACTCATCCGTCGGCAATCACCACGAGAGACGATCACCATGAAACAGGAAACGGACGCAGAGGAGGGCGGCGCGGCCTCTTCGCAGATCGACGCGAAAATCCAGGAACTGGGCGATTGGCGGGGCAAGACCCTGGCGCAGGTCCGCGCGCTCATCCACAAGGCCGACCCCGACGTGGTCGAGGAAGTGAAGTGGCGGGGCGTTCCGGTGTGGTCCCACGCCGGCATTATCTGCACCGGCGAGACCTACAAGTCCGTGGTGAAAATGACCTTCGCCAAGGGCGCTTCGCTGGACGATCCTTCAGGCCTGTTCAACGCCAGCCTTGAAGGCAACACCCGGCGGGCCATCGATATTCACGAGGGCGAAAAGATCAACGAAACCGCGTTGAAAGCGCTGATACGCGAGGCGGTGAAGCTCAATACCTCGAAACCGGTGAAGTGAGCAAAAAAGGGAAATATGGCCGTCCACCGGACAGCCGTGAAATTAAATGAATGTTCCGAAGCGAGGTGAATCGTAAGAATTAGAGCGGCGAAATGCCGGGATTCCTTATGTTTTGACACTGCCAGGTGGACCTATGACAGCCCTTCAGACCCTTACAGGAACGCCAATAGGTCATCCGGCGGCAGCCGACGGTCAGGCTAAAACCGTCTATGACGCCTTGATGCAACCGAGCGAGAAATTACGCCAGGTCGACGTTACCGATTTTCTGCAGCGAGAACTGGCCCGCGCCGACCACGCACACTGTGAGGTGCCGGCCACACCGGAGCAACTTGAAGGCTGGATCGAGCAGGGTGTGGCGAAGGTGGCCGAGCAGTATTCGACGTACCTGCAAGAGCGACATGCCGGTGGCCCCCGGCGATTTTTCAGCAGCCGCAGCCATGCGCTGTATTTCCTGCAGCATGTCGCGCCGACCAAACTGGTGGATGGCGCCTGGCTCTACGGCTTGCTACCGCATTGGGCGGATTATCGGTTTCATGGGTTGATTCGCACATACCTGGAAGAGTTAGGCGACGGCGAACCTGCGCTCAATCATGTAGCGCTGTATAAAAAACTGATCGCCGATGTGGACTGCGACCCCGGCTATTCGCTGGCGGATGATTACTACGTGCAGGGCGCGATCCAGTTGGCGCTGGGGCAGCATGGCGCGGCGTTTCTGCCTGAAGTGATCGGCTACAACCTGGGCTACGAACAGCTGCCGTTGCACTTACTGATCACCTCGTTCGAGTTGAATGAGCTGGGCATTGATCCGCACTATTTCACCTTGCACGTGACCATCGATAACGCCAGCACCGGTCATGCGCGCAAGGCGGCCCAGAGCGTGCTGTCGCTGATGCCGATGGGGGCGGAACGTGATGAGTTTTATCGGCGTGTCGTGCAAGGCTACAAGCTGAATGAACTGGGGATTGGCTCGACGGCAGTCATCCAGTCTTTCGACCTGGAGCAGGAAGTCATCGCCATGCTCGAACGCAAAAGATCGTTCGGCCAGCACATGCATTCCGACTATTGCCGCCTCGAAGGCCGGACCATCAATGAGTGGCTGGGCACGCCGGATCAGATCCCGGCGTTTCTCGACGCTTTGCTGAAAAAAGGCTGGATCAAGCGCGATGAAGACCCGGTCAACAGTCGCTTCTGGACCTTGATCGATGGCGCTGGCGCGCCGATGTTCGGGGTGTTTTCGGGCTACGAAAAACAGCTGCTGTGGGACTGGATTGCCGGTGACCGGGTCGTCGAAGAACGCGCGACCAACGCCTTCCGATTCCAGTTCAGGAGCAAGGCCGCCGGGACACTGGATAGGCAGTCTCCAGTCGTGCAAACCGACCCGGACCTGCAAGGGTTGATCCGCGATCTCAAGCACTGTGCGCCCAGTGAAAAGATGGCGTTGCTCAAGGATTTCATGTGTCCGGCCATGCACGCGACGCCGGCCGGGCTCTATGCCACCCGGGAGTTCGTCAAAACGATGAGCGAAAACATCAAGGGGCAGCAGGCATGAAACGACAGTCCGAACTGCTGCAACTGGGCCATCGGCTGCGCGAAAGCGGCTACACGTTCGTGACGCCAACGCCTGTCACTCATCAACGGGTCAACGAGCGGGCGGGTAACGGTATCGGCAAAACACTGCGTGATGCGTTTGGCTGGAACCGGTCATTCGAGCGTGGCCTGCTGCCGATTGATGAGCATCCATTGATCGAGTGTGGCCTGGTGCAACGCGACGGTGAGCGCCTCAAAAGCACGGTCAGATGGTCGACCCTGGATAACCTGTTGCTGGTGCATTCCGCCTTTCCGACCACCCAGGAAGATTCGGTGTTCTTCGGCCCCGATACCTATCGTTTTGCGCTAACGATCGAACGGCATTTGCGCTCGACCAGTTGCGCCATCCAGCGCGCCGTCGACATCGGCTGTGGCACCGGCGCCGGCGCGATGCTCATCGCTCGAGCGCATCCCCAGGCTGAAGTCCTGGCGGTTGATATCAATCCCAAAGCGCTCGACTTCACCCGGATCAACGCCGAGTTGGCAGGCTTGAATAACGTGGCTTGCCACGCCAGCAATGTGCTTAACGATGTAGAAGGGCGCTTCGACCTGATCGTCGCCAACCCACCGTACATGAAGGATTCCCGGCAACGTGCCTATCGACATGGCGGTGATGCGCTGGGCGCCGACCTGTCCGTGCGGATCGTCCGCGAATCGATTGAGCGTTTGTCCATGGGCGGGTCGCTGGTGCTGTATACCGGCGTCGCCATCGTGGATGGCCAGGACCCGTTTCTCGCCGCTGTGAAAGAGACGCTGGATAGTGCCGCGCTGGACTGGCATTACCGGGAACTTGATCCGGACGTCTTCGGCGAAGAGTTGCTGGAAACGGGTTACGAACATGTTGAACGAATCGCAGCCGTAGAACTGATCGTCACGCGACGCTTACCGGTGTAGTTCCTTTTTGGGGGATACCGTCATGAACTCATGCAAAAACCTGCTGACCCCGGCGCAAGAACAACGGCTCTGTGCCCTGGACGCCTGGCACCGTGCACTCGACGACTGCTCGCTGCGCATGGAATGTCCGGATGCCTATCACGAAGAACTGCTGCGCCAGGCGGATGAAATGGATCGCCAAGGCATTGTGAATTGGGAAGAGTGGCGCGACTTGCGGGTCGAGGCGGATGAGGCCTATCTGCGGGCAGTGGCCGGAGGGGATTACCACCCAAGGCTGAGCCCTGTGCGATTAATGTAAGCTTTTATGTCCTTTTGCCGACATCTCCTGGCTTGTTGGCGTTAGCCGGTCATTAGTCAGCGCGTTAGAGTGGCGACACTGTTCCTGGCGCCCGGATACCTGAAGATGACCCGTCCCCGTTTCTTGCCCGACAACTTCACCCTGACCCTGGTCAGCGTGGTCATTCTCGCCAGTTTCCTGCCCGCCAGCGGCCAGGTCGCGGTCGGCTTTGGCTGGTTGACCAACCTCGCCATCGGCCTGCTGTTTTTCCTGCATGGCGCCAAACTCTCCCGTGAATCGATCATCGCCGGCGCCGGCCACTGGCGCCTGCATTTGCTGATCTTCAGCCTGACCTTTGTCCTGTTCCCCTTGATTGGGCTGGCGCTCAAACCGGTGCTGTCGCCGCTGATCGGCAAAGACCTGTACATGGGCATGCTCTACCTCTGCGCGCTGCCCGCCACCGTCCAGTCGGCGATTGCCTTCACCTCGCTGGCGCGGGGCAACGTGCCGGCGGCGATTTGCAGTGCGGCGGCGTCGAGCCTGTTCGGGATCTTCCTCACGCCGTTGCTGGTGACGTTGCTGCTCAATGTGCACGGCGATGGCGGCTCGACCCTCGATGCGATCCTGAAAATCAGCGTGCAACTGTTGCTGCCGTTCGTGGCCGGGCAGATCGCTCGGCGCTGGGTCGGCAACTGGGTGGCGCGCAACAAGAGTTGGCTGAAATTCGTGGATCAGGGCTCGATCCTGCTGGTGGTCTACGGTGCGTTCAGCGAGGCCGTGAATGAAGGCATCTGGCACCAGATTCCGCTGTGGGAACTGGCCGGGCTGGTGGTGGCTTGCTGCGTCGTCCTGGGGTTGGTACTGGTCGCAGCCACCGTGCTTGGGAAAGTCTTCGGTTTCAATCAGGAAGACCGCATCACCATTCTCTTCTGCGGTTCGAAGAAAAGCCTGGCGACCGGCGTGCCGATGGCCCAGGTGTTGTTCGCCGGTAGCACCTTGGGCGTGTTGATTTTGCCGCTGATGCTGTTTCACCAGATTCAGTTGATGGTGTGTGCAGTGTTGGCGCAGCGCTATGCCAATCGCCAGGAAACGGTCGCTGAAATGATGGGGCAGGTGGACCCTTGAGGGTTCGGCCTGTATTGCTCAAAGATGATTCATCAAGTTGCCGACAACCTGTTTCAATTTGTTGCTGCGCTCCCTGTTTGTTGTTAGATTGCGCGCCTCAAAAATTAATCAGGGACGAGTGATGTTTATTATTTGGCAAGGATGGGGCGTTCTTTCGATCATTATCCCGTTGATTTGCATGATTCCTTTTGCAGGGATCTTCGGCGGGTTCGGGCTGGGGATCGGCCTACTGGTAGGCGCGGCCGTCAATGCCTTCGTCGGCCACAAGCTGAACAACCAGCCGGGCAAAACCTACATTGATCCAGCCACCGGTGGCGAAGTCGTCTTTCGCAAGAAGAACACTTTGTTTTTTGTGCCTATGCAATATGTGTCGGTGTTGTGGGCATTGATTGCTATCTTCGCGTTGCTGAATGTGCACTAAGCGCACAGCGTAGACCTGATGCGCGGCCTCTACTTCCCCAGTAGGCGCCGCCCGGTTACTTAAAGAAAGTCCGAAGTAGCCGCGTTTACTTCTTTATCACGGCCCTTACTTCAAAAAAGGCAGGGTGCAATAACGTGGTTATTCCTTCGCTCAATTCCTCCGTATTCCAGTGGCCATTACGTCCGCTGTGCGCCTTCATCGTTTTGTTCACCTGTGCACATCAAGCCTTGGCTGCGGACCTGCCGCCAGCCAGCGTCGACGTATTGGCATGGCCACGCATGTCGTCAAGCGCGTTTGGTTGCTACATGGAGAAGACGCTGGGCCATCGGGACAAGCGCTTCAACTGCGCCTTGAAGGGCTACGAAAACCAGGGCGATCCGTGCACCAACGCCGCCGCCTACGAAGAAGGCCCCGACTTTCCCGCCCACCTGGCTGCCAGGGTTCATCCGCTCGCGACGCAAGTGCAATTGAGCTGGGAGCATGGGGAGTTGCAACAGGTCACGATCGTGCTCAAGGGCACCCTCGACGAGGTCGCGGTGCGCAACGCATTCAAGTTGCCGCGCACCGAAGCCTACTTGTTATCCGAAGCGGAGCAGGGGGCCTTGCCGGAAAACATCATGGACGCCCGTGTCCAGGGTGACCCGTCCAACGGGCTGACTTCGCTGATGTTGACCGGCTTCGATCATATGGGTACAGGCGATGTCGACTGTAATGCTGATGAGTGAACTGCCCGTTCAAGGCTGGCCACTTTCTCGATAACCCCCCCGTTTGCCGCTGCACGGCGGCCCCGAATTTACCGCAAGGAAGCGTTGTATGCGTTCGCTCGTCAGTGGTGTGCTCTTCTCCATGGCCCTGGTGGCCCCGGCCGTGGCCGAACCGCTGTCGTTTGCGGTCAACGATCCGACTGGGAAATACCTGGTCGACGTGCTGTTCCCCGAGCCGCCGGCAGAACCGCGTCAACTGATGCCAGCGCTCATCACGGTGCGCGACAAAAACACCCTCCAAACCCTGCAGCAATTGCAGACCCAGGCCGGCAACGTGCCCAGGGAACGCGACGGCAAAGCCGATCCCGAGCTGCTCGGCAATGGGGGCTTGTTGTACTTCGCTGACTTCGACTTCGATGGTCATCAGGATCTGGCGATTCGCAACGGCACCCATCCCGAAATGGACTACCAGGCGCAGTTCGACATCTACCTGCAAGGCCCGCAGCAAAACCAGTGGGTCCTTAACCGTGCGTTGACCGACATGGCGAAGGGCGTCAGCGGCGGGATGTTCTCGGTCACTCCGCAGGATGGCATTCTGCATACGCAAACCGACCGCGGCTGCTGCTGGATGCGCTTTACTAAATGGAAAATGCGCGACGGCGAGCTGGCGCAGCTTTCTACATACACCCAGGAAGACGTGCCGGCGACCGAGTTTGGTGAAAACTCCAGCATGCCTCGCGGCTACATGCTGCGCACCACCGGCGACTGGGTAGACGGCCAGTGGCACGAACAACCCAGCGTGGAAGGCCCGATCAACGACGATCCACAGATGCTCGCCGGGACCCTCAACGGCAAGATTCCGGTCGAACTCTGGTACCAGGAGCAGGGCGCAGTGATCATTGGCGAAGTGCGCTACACCAAGGGCGGCAACGGTGCGCCGATCAAACTGGTGGGGGCTCGGGAAGACTCCAGCGACGACAACTTCGGCCTTCACGAATACGCCGACGATGGTCGTCAGACAGGCATCTGGCGCCTCACTCAGGAAAGGGTCAAACCCTTCAACTACACCGGCACCTGGGTCAGCGGCGCCAAGGGCGACGACCGCGAACTGGCGATCCAGCTTCACTATGAACAGCGCGAGCCGGAATACGCCAAACTCAGCGAAGTCGAGCGTAACCAGCGCAACGGCCACTACCAGATGCGCCGGGACTTTCTGGGGCGCGATGGCGACCTGGACTTGAAAATCCTGCCCGACCGCGATGCCCAGGGCAGAGAAGTGGCGGAATTCACCGTGACACTGAAAGACGCCGAGACCTTGAAAGACATTGCGACCGAGCATCACATCGTGCCGATGGAAGCCGAAAACCTGATCATTGTCCGTGAGCCGCAAGCGTCCAAATTACACGGCCCGTATCACATACAACTGCTGAAAAACTTCGCGGTCATCAACTACAACGCCGCGCCGGATTCCCAGGACATGTTGACGGGGATGTATCGCAAGCAACCTTGAGCGAAAGCTTTGGCAGATCAATAAAAGGACCGCTGCCTGCATTCAAACGTGCTCTTGCGCACCGCCCTGGCTGTTGTCGTCCCGTGGCGAGCGGCCGAAATACGCCTTGTAGGCGCGACTGAAAGATGCCTCGGACTCGTAGCCAATCGCAAACCCCACCTCGCTGATGCGGCTGTTGTGCTTGGCCAGCATCGTTTTTGCCAGGGTCAGTCGCCATTCATTCTGGTAACGCAACGGTGAGCGTCCCACCAGCGCGCTGAACCGATCACAGAAGCTTGACCGTGACATGCCGGCGATCGTCGCGAGTGCATCGATGCGCCATTGTTGCCCGGGCTTTTCATGGATGGCCCTGAGGGTTCGAGCGATACGCTCGTCAGACAAGCCCCCTAGCCAGCCTGAGGCCATGCCGTGCTGAACCCAGGTTCGCAAGATGCGAATGACGGTGAGGTCAATGAGGCGCGAAATCATCAACGCGCCGCCAGGCTGCGTGTCATTGGCCTCCAGGAGCATGAAATGCAGGATGCCTTCTGCCCATTCTGCGGCTTCGGCTTGCTTGATATGGATCAGCCACGGCAATGCGAACAGCATGGCCTGGAAGCTGCTGGCATCGAACCAGAATCGACAGATGACCAGCGACGCAGGTCCCTGGGAAGCGGTGATGGTCAACGATGACGGATCGTGGGGCAGCAGCAGGATGTCGCCCTGTTCGATCGTCTGGACCTGTCCGTCAGCGCCTTCGATGTGCAGCTGCCCCGTTTGCAGGACGCAGATGTGCGAGCTTTTTTCATCCAGTTCCAGACGTTGACCCACGGCCTGAGTGGTGGAGTAGACGCGATCCCCGGTCAGACGAATCTGCGCCAATACCTGCGAGAGCAGATCCCCTGTGGCCAGCCCCTCCAGCTGCAGCTCTGGACGAATGGTCAAGTCTTCGAGTCGATCCGTCATGTCAGTCCGGCCACGTCTTCAATAGTCTGAACCCCGAATCATAACGCTTCCACGCGGTTGATCGGCAACGCACTGGGTTTGCCGCGTGATGTGCATCATCCAATCACAAAGGAATAGTCGAATGTTCGGTATCTCTGCCCTTGGCTGGGTACACACCCTTGGAAGCTTGCCTGCCATTCCCCTGGCCGCCTATATGTTCATCAAGCACGGGCGCATCGTGCCACGGTCGCGGGCCGGCCTGGCTTATTTCGTTTCGATGCTGATCGGCGGCTTGACGGTGTTTCTGGTGGCCCATCAACCGATCAGCCCGGTGATCGGTGCGCTCACGATCGTGCTGTTGCTCGCTGGTTACGGGGTAGGCTTCGTTGCCTGGCTGGGCCGGGCAGGGGTGTACCTGGAAACCATCCTGCTGAGCTTGACGGCGTTCTTGCTGATGGTCCCGACCGTCTCGGAGACGTTGCGTCGAGTCCCCGATGGCCACCCCATCGTCACTGATCCGAATTCACCATTGCTCAAAGGTGCGCTGGGTTTTATCGCCCTTGCGCTCGTTGTTGGCGTGGCGGCTCAGGTGTTCGCGCTGCGAAAAGACGGCGCGCGCCTGGCTCGACAGGCATAGGGATGACCTGGTTTGGCGACATCATTAACTCTATCAATAGCAACCATTGACTCAATGAAGTTCTCTTATCAAAACCGCGGCGTAAGATCGGCTCCATTCCCACCCACTGCACCCCGGAGCACACCCTCATGAAACGCCAAACCTTCCTCGGCATCGCGTTCTCGATCTTCGCACTGAATGCTTTCGCCGCCACTGAAACCGACCCGCTGTTCAGCGATGCTGTTGCCGCGACTGAAACCGACCCGCTGTTTAGCGACGCTGTTGCCGCCAACGAAACCGACCCATTGTTCAGTGACGCCGTTGCTGCTGATGGTTCGGATCATCTGAAAGGCAACCAGGTTGCTGAAAGTGGTGCAGACCGTCTGCTCGAACGCCGTGCCGTTTGAATGCAGGGTTTTACCGCAGTACTCGACAACAGCCCGGCCTTATCAGCCGGGCTTTTTGCTGTAGGGAAGCTTGCAGAGGAAGCTCTTTGCCGAGGAGGAGAGCGTCGAAGGCGTAAGGAAGCTAGGGCGTAAAGCCCTAGCCAATAGCCGCTGTCACTTTTTCTTTTTCGCCGGCTTATCTGCCTTCTCTGATTTCTTGGCCTTTTCAGGCTTGCTGTCAGCTTTTTTGGCAGATTTCTTGGGTTCAACCTCTTTCTTTTTGTCTTTCTTGTCGGGAGATTTCGAAAGCGCCGATGCCGCCGCTGATTTCTTGGCCGGTGATGCCTTTTTGTCTTTCAAATCCTTACTGGCTTTGGAAGACTCGCCTTTGCTTTTCTTTTCGTCTTTAGCCACGTTGACCACCTCTAGGAATATGCCTGTGGGATTCTCCACACGCTGTTCATTAGGCGAGCGTGCCCAAAAGCGGTTCAAATTTTTTTGCTGCGCCGAGATGGGCTTTGGGAGGTGCAGCGATAGCATCGCGGTCACTGATCCCTCGCCCCGAGCGCCAGGAAATGGCCGTGACAGCGGTTGAATTCACCCACCCGATAAAAGTTTGAAGCGTTTGCACAGCCGCCGACGACTGGCGAAAAAACGGGTAATTTGCACGGCCAAAAACCGCCTGTCGCGGGGCTCGGATCTTTTTTAAAATTTTCGCCAACGCATCGCCTTCAGATGACTGTGGGCGCCGCATTCGGTCATTCACCGGATGAGTATCGGCGCTTTATAGGCCTGAGGAGATTCGTCATGTTCCTACACAACAAGCGACTTCAATACACCGTGCGCGTAGCCCAACCCAACCCTGGGCTGGCCAACCTTCTACTGGAACAATTCGGCGGCGCTCAGGGCGAACTGGCCGCGGCGTCCAGGTACTTCACCCAAGCGCTGGCCGAGGATGATCCGGGAAGAAAGGATCTGCTGATGGACATCGCCACCGAAGAACTCAGTCACCTGGAGATCGTCGGTTCCATCATCGTGATGCTCAACAAAGGCGCCAAGGGCCGTATGGCTGAAGGTGTGGAAGAAGAGGGCGAACTGTATCGCGCGATCAATGGCGCGGGTAATGACTCGCACATCACCAGCCTGCTCTACGGTGCCGGCGCGCCGTTGACCAATTCTGCCGGAGTACCGTGGTCGGCGGCTTACGTCGATACCATCGGCGAGCCGACGGCGGATTTTCGCTCCAACATCGCCGCCGAAGCCCGGGCAAAAATCGTCTACGAACGCCTGATGAACGTCACCGACGATCCGGGTGTGAAAGAGGCGCTGGGGTTTCTCATGACCCGGGAAATCGCTCATCAACTCTCGTTCGAAAAAGCCTTGCACGCGATCCAGCCGAATTTCCCCCAGGGCAAGCTGCCAGGGATGCCGGAGTTCACCAACGTTTACTTCAACCTGTCCCAGGGCGAAGGCAGTACGCGGGGGCCGTGGAACCAGGGCGAGGAGTGGGAGTACGTGGAAGAGCCGATGCCCGCGGTGGATGGAGGGGATGGCAGCGCCAGTGTCCAGTTGAGCGCTGAGGAAGAAGAGCTGCTGCTGGACATGAAGGTACGCACGATGTCCGACCCCGACAGCGACCCGGTGACCGGCGCTGATTTGGGCGCGGGGATGCAGGCGCGAGCCGATGCCTGACAGATCACTGCACGCCTTCCGGGCGTGCGGTTTTTTATGTGGACCAAGTGTTGAGGTGAACCCAATGAACCGTGAAACAAGCATTTCTTCTGTCGATTCCGCCGAAGGATTTTCCCGTCTGTTCAGTGCCACCGCACTGGCGTTCGAACGGGAAGCTTCGCGATTTTCGAGACAGATTTACGCCGCCGCACCGAGAGCAATGAACAAGCATCGCAATGGCAAGTAGGGGTTCTTATGTCGCATCATTCTTCGCCGGTCCGGGGGTCTTGGCAGGCCTGGTTTGACGCTGGCCGGCGCGGTGGCTGGCTGAGTATTCTGTTCTGGGCCACCCTGGTGGGGGTTGCCGTTCTGTTGCTGATCAGTGGCTACAGCGCATTCACCGGGGCCAACCGTATCAACCTGCATTACGCCTTCATCGGCGGTCTCTCGGGCTTCGCCGCAACTGCACTGGGTGCGGTGGTGGCGGTGCTGTTGCGTGACATCGCCGCGCGCACGCAAGACATCATGCTCGGCTTCGCCGCCGGCATGATGCTCGCCGCCAGCTCCTTCTCGCTGATCCTTCCCGGCATTGCGGCGGCGCAGGAGATTTGCGGCAACAAGCTGCTCGCGGCTTGCGTGGTGGTCCTGGGGTTGATGTTGGGCGTGGCACTGATGATAGGGCTGGATCGCTTTGTGCCCCATGAACACCAGAAGAGTGGACGCAAAGGTCCGCAGGCGCAGCGGATCAATCGCGTCTGGCTGTTCGTGCTGGCGATTACGCTGCACAACTTGCCCGAAGGCATGGCCATTGGTGTGAGCTTCGCCAACGGCGACATGAAGGTGGGCTTGCCCCTGACCTCCGCCATTGCCATCCAGGACATCCCCGAGGGACTGGCCGTGGCATTGGCGCTGCGAGTGACCGGTATCTCGACAGTGCGCGCCGCGTTGATCGCGGTCGGTTCGGGTCTGATGGAACCCTTGGGCGCGATCATCGGCCTGGGCATCTCCACCAGTTTCGCCTTGGGTTACCCCGTGGCGTTGGGGCTGGCAGCCGGCGCGATGATCTTTGTGGTCTCCCATGAAGTCATCCCGGAGACCCATCGCAACGGCCACGAGACGCCCGCGACCTTGGGGTTGATGCTGGGTTTCGGCGTGATGATGTTCCTCGACACGGCGCTGGGGTAGACAGCACCAACGCCGGCGTCACGTCGACACCTCCGTCCAGTTCAACGTCGCCGATTCCCGCCACTTGACCTCGGTCAGCCCGTATTTTTCTGCCAGGGGCTTGGACACGACCTTGAGCGGCGGCCGTCCGGGTTTCGGTATCTGCGCGATCCCCGCATCACAACTCGCCCAATGCCAGGCCTGGGCATTACTCATGGTCTGCGCGCGGATGATGAATGACTTCGTCTGTCCGTGAAGCTTGTATTCGATGATGTAAAGTCCGGTCTTCATGAGGCCCCCTCCATATGCTCATAGATAAAGGAGTGGTGGCGTCAGAAAAAAATTCAAAGCATTTTTGGTCGTTGTTACTTATTGATTTCTGAAGGGAAGATTGCGGGTTTCAGGGCGCGCTGGACGGTGTCCATAGCGCGAGAGTTCAATGACAATGACCGGTGGATAGACCCTTCATCCATCTGAAGCCTCGCGCCAATCCACGATCCACCGAGGACTATCGCAGGCAGTGGGTTCTGCTCACGTTGTCGTACAACGATATTTCACCTTCCTTCGGCCTCTCGCCCATGAAACAACCCCGCTGATCTCGCCTGTAGCCTTCGTATTCAATACAAATCCGGATCGGAATGAACGGACCGTGTCATGACGAACGGCCATCTTTCAGATTGACAGCCGGGTATCGGGCTCGATATAAAAGGCACAGTTGTACGACGACAGACGATAGCTCGGCTGTTGAACCCTAAAAATAAAAAATGAGTGTCGGCCCCATCATGAATCCAACCTGCGTACTCGCGTCTCCGAACGCCACTTCCAGTGGCTCGATCTCGGCTGCCTGCTTTCATGCCCAGTCGGCCCTTTTAAACGCCTCATAGCGCCTCGCTACCGGTCCAACTCCTGCCGCCGGGCATGGAGAACGTCCACTCTCGTCATGGCGGCGAGAGCTCATCACCCTAATCCAATAATAAAGTGATGCTATGAATCTGAACGAGCCCATCAATGCGCAACGTGTTGGCCAAGCCGTAGGCAAATACCGCTGGACGATCTGCGCGCTGTTGTTTTTCGCTACCACCGTCAATTACCTCGACCGCCAGGTGCTCAGCCTGTTGGCGCCGGACTTGTCGACTCAATTTGGCTGGAGCAACACCGACTACGCCAACATCGCCTCGGTCTTCCAGTTCGTGTATGCGATTTCCATGTTGTTTGCCGGTCGCTTCGTCGACAAGATCGGCACCAAGACCGCCTATGTGGTGGCGATTGGCATCTGGTCGACCGGCGCAATCATGCACGCGTTTTCGGTGCCGATGGGCGAGGGGATCGCGGCAGTTAGTACCGCGTTCGGCTTGGCCGTGATCCCGGTTTCGATCGCCGGCTTCATGCTGTCCCGCGCGGTGCTGGCGGTCGGTGAAGCGGGTAACTTCCCGATCGCGATCAAGGCCACCGCTGAATACTTTCCGAAGAAAGAGCGCTCCTTCGCCACCGGCATTTTCAACTCCGGCGCCAACGTCGGTGCGATCCTGGCACCCATCTGCGTACCGCTGATTGCCGGCCTCTGGGGCTGGGAAGCGGCGTTCATCGTGATCGGTATGTTGGGCTTCGTTTGGGTGGCGGTATGGATTGCCTTGTACGAAAAACCGGAGAAGCAAAAACGTCTGTCGCCTGAGGAACTGGCCTACATCCGCAGCGATGAAACCGTTGAAGTCATCGCCACGCCGGTGGCAGGCGAGGTCGCTAAAAAGGTCTCGTGGTTCAAGTTGCTGACCTACCGCCAGACCTGGGCGTTTGCCTTCGGCAAGTTCATGACCGACGGTGTGTGGTGGTTCTTCCTGTTCTGGCTGCCGACTTACCTGTCCGCGCAATACGGCATGAAAGGCCAGGCCATCGTGTTGCCGCTGGCCGTGCTGTACAGCATGACCATGGTCGGCAGCATCGGCGGCGGCTGGTTCCCGAGCTACTTCATGGCCCGCGGCGACAAGCCGTATGACGGTCGCATGAAAGCCATGCTGGTGATCGCGTTGTTCCCGCTGTTGGTGCTGCTGGCGCAGCCATTGGGCTACATCAGCTTCTGGGTGCCGGTCATTTTGATTGGTATTGGCGCGTCGGCGCACCAGGCGTGGTCGTGCAATATCTTCACGACCGTGTCCGACATGTTCCCGAAAAAGACCGTGGCGTCGGTGGTCGGCATTGGCGGCATGGCCGGTGGTTTGGGGGGCGTTGTGATGACCAAGATCGGCGGTTGGGTGTTCGACTACTACAAATCGATCAACGATATTCACACCGGCTACATGATCATGTTCGCCATCTGTGCGCTGGCCTATCTGGTGGCGTGGAGCGTGATGAAAATGCTGGTGCCACGCCACAAGGAAATCACTGATCTGTAAACGCAAACCCGCCACCCCCTGTAGGAGCAAAGCTTGCTCGCGATGGCGTCAGACCTGGCACATCGCGTCTTCGTTCATCGCGGGCAAGCCTTGCTCCTACAGGTGCTTTTGGCGGCAGAATCACGTCCCCGATTGATGCACCGCCCAATGCTTCATTTCTTCGGCAATGAAGTGGTTCACCAAATCGCTGTACATCTTTTCAATGGCATCCGGGCTCAGGCCTTCGGCAGCGGCCCATTCCCGACGTGTTTCCAGCATGGCTTTGAATCGCTCCGGGGCACGCACTGAAGTCGCGGATGTCTTGAACTTCGACGCTGCCAACACATAGTTGAAACGCCTGCCCAACAACTTGATAACGGCCTGATCGAGGGCATCGATTTCGCGCCGGATGTCCACCATGTCTGCACACTCGGCGGGTTGCATCTGATTGATAACGTCCATGTCGCCAACTCCTTTTACTGAACTGATCAGTCGCATAATGACGAAGAGGGAAGGGCTTTTTCTGCGGCTGGAGGTTAGCATGGTGCTTCATCAACGCACCTGTTCGCTAACAACATCGAGTGGCCCAGACTTTGATCGAACGACGCCAATTCAGCGGAGGCATGAAGGGGAAAAACCTTCGCTATCTGAATGAGCAACCCAGCGAGACCAGCCAATCGGTTCGCGCCGGTTTTTTGCTGCTTGAGCATTTCTCGCTGCCGGCGTTTACCCAGGCGCTGGATACGATCATCACCGCGAACCTGCTGCGACCGAAGTTGTTCGCGTCCCGCACATTCGGCTTGAGCGAGGGCGAGGTTGTCAGCGATCTGGGCCTGGTCATTCGGCCGGATGCCCGGTTCGACGTTGCTGCGATTCAGGACCTGGACCTGCTGGTCATCTGCGGCGGCTACCGCACAGAACTCAAAGCCAACGATGAGCTGATCCACTTGCTGAAAACCGCGGCAGACCATGGCGTCAGCCTGGCCGGGCTGTGGAATGGCGCATGGTTCCTCGGCGCTGCGGGTTTGCTTGACGGCTACCGTTGCGCCATTCACCCGGAACATCGCCCGGCACTCGCGGAAATCGCCAAAGCCGCCCAGGTCACCAGCGAGCCTTTTGTGATTGATCGCGACCGGCTCACCGCGTCCAGTCCTTCCGGCGCCTTCCACATGGCGCTGGACTGGATCAAAGGCTTGCACGACAAAGCCCTGGTCGAAGGCATCGAGGACATCCTGGCGTTCGAGGAGTCGCGCTACCGACGGATCAAACCGACGGAAAACATCTGCGTCAGCGCGCCGTTGCGCGAGGTGGTGAAGCTGATGGATGCCAACCTGGAAGAACCGCTGGAGCTGGAGCAACTGGCGGTGTACGCCGGCCGTTCACGACGCCAGCTCGAGCGGCTGTTCAAGGAACAACTGGGCACCACGCCGCAACGCTATTACATGGAATTGCGCATCACCGAAGCGCGGCGCTTGCTGCAACACACCGAACTGTCCCAAGTCGACGTGCTGGTGGCCTGCGGCTTTGTGTCGCCGAGTCATTTCAGCAAATGCTACAGCTCGTATTTCGGCTACCGGCCCTCCAAGGAAAAGCGGCTGGTCAAATAAACCCTCGGAGAACCAGTGATGCCGGATCGTGAAATCATTATTCCTGACGCCATGCGGCCCATCGTCGAACGCGCCGGTTATGCCCCCGCGGTGAAGGTCGGCGACACACTTTACTGTGCCGGTCAGGTGGGCCGGTCGCCTGAAATGCAAGTCATCGAGGATCCGGAGCAGCAGTTCATCAGTGCGTGGGGAAACCTCCGGCAGGTGCTGGAGGCGGGGGGCTGCACTTTCGAAGACGTGGTCGACATGACCACCTATCACGTTGATATGTCCAAGCACATGGCAGTGTTTCGGGAAGTGAAAAACCGCCTGTTCCCCAAGGGGCTATGCGCCTGGACGTGCATCGGTGTCAGCGAGTTGGCTCACCCGGGGTTGTTGGTGGAGATAAAGTGCACGGCAGTCCAGCGCCGATAGCCCACATACCGCTGTGGGAGCGAGCAGGCTCACTCTCACAGGTTCTGCGCGTTATCGGTTAAACCGCTCAACCAGTGAATACTGGGTTTTAGCCGTCTGGGTCAGTTCCTTGCTCAACTCGGCCGAATGCCTGGCTTGCTCAGAGGTTTGATCCGCCAGCGTCGCGATGGTGGTGATGTTGCGGCTGATTTCCTCGGCCACTGCCGTTTGCTCTTCAGTCGCGGCGGCGATCTGGGTGGTCATGTCCGTGATGTTCGCCACGGCTTCACTGATACCGACCAATGCCTTGTCGGCCTCAAGCACCCACGCCACGCCTTCTTCGGCCTGTCGATGACCGTTCTCCATGGTCTTTACCGCATTGTTGGACGAGACCTGCAGCTTGGAAATCAGGCTGTGAATCTGCGCCGTGGACTCCGTCGTGCGCTGTGCCAACTGACGCACTTCATCGGCGACGACGGCGAAGCCTCGACCCATGTCACCCGCACGCGCGGCTTCAATGGCGGCGTTCAGCGCCAGCAGGTTGGTCTGATCGGCGATGCCTTTGATCACGTCGACCACCGTGCCGATTTCATTGCTGTCCTTGGCCAGTTGCGCGACCGTCACGCCTGTTTCACCGACTACCACGGAAAGACGCTGAATGGCTTCGCGGGTGTCCCGGGCCACGTCACGGCCACGTCCGGTCAGCACATTCGCCTCTTGGGTCGCGTCGGCGGTGCGTTGCACATGACTGGCGACTTCTTGCGTGGTGGCAGCCATCTGATTGACCGCTGTCGACACCTGCTCGGTCTCGACCCGTTGACGGTCAAGCCCGCGAGCGCTGTCAGCGGCCAAGCCGTCGGATCTGCCGGCCAGGCTGGTCAGTTGCTCAGCGGTATCTTGCAGCCGGGTGAGGCAGGTCTTGAGCCGCGACGCCTGGCTGACAAACGCCGTTTCGAGACGTGCCTGGGGGCCGCGTTCATCGCTGTACATTTTCGCCAGCACCGCATCGGAGGTGGAGGCTTCAGCCATCGCCAGCAGATGCAACGCCCCACGGTTTTGTCGACTCGACACCCATAGCCCGAGCGGCACCGAAACCCCGACCGCCAGCGTGATCGCCTCCGTCATGCCGAGGTACACTCCACCCAGCGCGCCCACCAGGCCCATGGTCAACACCGGTAGCCAGGCGAGCAGGGCGGGTTGCCATTGATCACTGGCAGGGACGGCTGACTTGCCGAGGTTGATCCGTTTGTAGAGCACTTCGGCGCGGCGGATCTGCTCGGCCGTCGGCTTGACCCTGACCGATTCGAAGCCAATGACCTGGCTACCTTCGAACACGGGCGTGACGTAGGCGTTGACCCAGTAGTGGTCGCCATTCTTCGTGCGGTTCTTGACGATGCCCATCCACGGCTTGCCTTGCTTCAGCGCGGCCCACATATGGGCAAATATCGCGGAAGGAACGTCGGGGTGACGAACGATGTTTTGTGGCGCACCGATCAGGTCCGTTTTGTTGAAACCGCTGATCTCGACGAAGGCGTCATTGCAGTACGTGATGACGCCGCGTGCATCCGTTGTTGAGATGAGTTTTTGTTGAGGTCCAAGGGCAACCTCGCGCTGCGTAACCGGTTGGTTGTTTCTCATCTGTATTGCTCCTATGCCCTAAGGTAGAGGCATCGGCTGCAATCAGTGAAAGGTTAACGGGTATTGCGCAAAGGACCTGCTGCGCGTCGGAAATAACATGACGCTTGCCATTTCATTGGCTGGAACCTGCCTGGCGCCAATCACTCAACGCCGACGCGTCCAAGGCATGCCACGCGTCAGCCTCCGCCAGTTGATCTTCCGTCAGCCACAGTCCCTCGTACGGGCACAAGACCTCGGCGGGGAGTGCCAGCAGTTCGCTCAACTTCATTACGTTGATCGAGCCGCGGTCGCGGTCATCCACGGCTTCCCAGTCACGCTGGAACAGCCGCACCTTCAAGACATCCGCTTTAAAACTTTCAAACTGTGGTCGATTGTGCAGCCGCTGCGATGATTGCCTCAAGGTTCGCTGCTGGACATCCAGCAGCAAAATCTGCCATTCCAAGCGGCCGCCGTGGTCGTCGTCGGCGTCGGTGTGCAGGCGAGTCAGGGCCAGATAACGGGCGTATTCGGACCAGATCATCGAGGGCGCGAGATGGCTGATGGCGCAACCGGACGCCGTCAGCAAATGCCCGCCCAGGCGTGGGCTCTGGGCGCGCAGCCAACTGTCGGCGTATTCGGTTTCACTGCCAAACAGCCAAGCGGCATCTTTGTCCATCGGGGCGGGCTGGATGAAGTTGCCATCGGCGGTGGCAGACTGTGGCTGGTTCACCAGGCGCCAGTCGGGGAGGGCGGTCAGGCCTTGCGGGGTGACATTCAGCTCGCACCACTCATAGTAAAGTCGCGAGTCCGGTCGATGTTGGCAAAAGACTGCGGCATCGTCCGCTGCGGGTGGCGATTGGTCAAAGCGCTGCAATGGCGTGCTTTGCCGATCCTGATCGAGGCGACCGCGAATCACCGCCACGCTGAGTGTCGGTCCACGGAAGTCCAGCATCCGGGCGACCATCAGCGCCGGGCTGTTCAGCAACTGGCGTTCCTGGGCGTCGGCCACCACCACATGACCGGCGGTGGCGGGCGGCAGGGTGAACGGGATCAAGGCGATGTAGCGCCCAATGTCTGAAACCCGATGATCGAGTTGCCAAATCCCCGGCAAATCCCAGTCACCAATCCGACAGGTATAACCGCCGAGGCCCAGGCTGTTGTCTTGCTGCCAGCTGAATTGGGCCCGGGTTTTACCGTGCAAGGGCGCGGACTCGACCTTCGTCGCGCCACGCTGTCCATCACCCGCCAGCGGCACGGCCAATTGCACGCGAGTCAGTTGCCGCTCAGCGACCTGCATCCGACCATTCGGCGCATGGCCCACCTGAGTCTCACAGTCGCTGTGAATGCTGTACAAGCCGTAGCCATAACGACCGTGATCAGGCTGCGGGTAGTCGAAGTAGGACGATAACCGCAGGCAGTGGTCATCCAATTCCAGCGGCTCGCTCCAACCGAGGGAAGGCTCGCTGTCAGCGGGTATCCACGGGCAAGGCAGTGCTTGCCAGCCTCGGTCCACGTGCCAGAGCCAGTAGTCGAGGGACTGTTCATCCGTCATCCGTGCCCGGCAGGCGAACGAGCGGCTATCGGGATGCCAGATGATGGCGGTGTCGGCCATGATCAACAGCGACGTGGACTCACCGTTGATGCTCACACGGTATTCCGGGTTTCTCAGCGGATCGCAAGGCTGCGGCAATTCGCGCAGGCTGGCGGGCAGCGCCACACGTCCGTCCAGACGTTGCCGGCCATCGGGGGACGTATGCTGCAGCGATTTACGCGCAAGGTTTTGTTGCCAGACGCCCGGTTCAAGCCACAGGTCGGCAACGGGCACCAGGCTGATCTGCTCAGCCGTCGCCAGCAGTTGCTCCAGGCTGATCTGCCGCGCGCCGTTGTCGACCAAAGGGCTGTAACGCCCAGTCAGGGTGCCGTCGTTAAAGGCATCCAGTTCCCAGAATTCATCGCACGAACATTGGTAGAGCTGACGCAGCTGCCGATCCAGAATCACCAGCCCCCAGGCTTGGCGCGAGGGCAAAGGTGCGGCGAAATAACGCCCGTCATTGGAGAAACGCGCCGACGACCCAAGGCCCTGGAGCAGCACGCCATCGGGGAACAGGTAATCGCACAGGACGGGCCCGCCCATGGCGATTTCACTGTAGTTGAACACGCGGATAGGCTCGCCCTCGGGTGTTTGTCGGGGTTCGTCGCCACCCCAGGCACTGGCGCCGCCGGAAGACTGGCCCGACGCTAGCGGTGACGACTTGGCCTTCGCCTTCGTTGGATCGACCAGGCCAAGTCGTCGCTCCAGATGACTGACGCAAGCCAGCCCGGCAAACATCGTCACCGCGGCCCCCGCAATGTCCCAGTACGCCGGCAATGCCCGACCCAGGTTAAATCCCAGGCCGATGGCGGCAGAGGTCATGAACCGGGCAAGCCCTCGACCGGTGCGTAGCCAACCCGCCCACGACGCCAGCCACATCAAGCCAGCACACGCCAGCACGACACCGAGCGCCCACAGCAACGGGATGACCGTCACCAGGAAAATCGGGATCAGCAGCGCGGCGATTTGCCAAAGCAGATCGAGCAATAATCGCGGCAGGCTTTTTTCGTCAGCAGATTGATCGGAAGAGTGGGGCACCATTACCTCGATAACAGATGGGCGATTTCAAAGGGCTGCTTGGTGTCGTTAAGACGATGGAGCGCGCAGATAGAATGTAAAACGCCCAGCACTAAAGTGAGTTATCACGGTCCATAAAATCCCCCGCGACCGTCAGCGGTCGTACTGCGCATCGGTATTTTGATCAAGGAAAGTGAACGCATGCTCGCCGCACTATAATCTGCAACCGCCTCCACCTGGTTCCGTCAACGGAACTCGCCTTGTGTTTGTCCCTCAATCCCATTCGAAGAATTAAAGCATGCACCTACGCAAAATTGCAGTTGGGCTGTCGGCCCTTGTTTTGCTCTCCACCGGCACCGAAGCGCGCAGTCTGCTGGATCTTCTCAAGCCGCAAACCCAGCATCACGCACAAACATCCCACTCGGGCTCGATCAACCAGAACGCGGCCCTGGACCTCTATTCAAACAAACAGAAACAGCCCTCGTTTGACGGCTGCGCAGAACTGTTCCCGGCCGCGAAACCGATCAGCACCGCCACCGTGCCTGCCAACATGAAACCGATGGCCCTGTGTTCCGACAACTTCGCGGTGCTGTACTCGCAAACCAGCCGCACGCCGCTGTTAGTGGTCGAGCGCCTGAATGCCGCGCAACTGAAGGACGCCAAAGGCGAGGAACGCACCAATCAGTTTTACCCGGACCCACGCATCCCCAAGAGTGGGCGCGCAGAGTTGAGCGATTACCGCAGCCAACATCCGGCCGTGGACCGTGGCCATCAATCGCCGGCGGCCGATGCACCGAGTCCGAATGCCATGGCCCAGTCCTTTGCGCTGTCGAACATGGTGCCGCAAGACCCCAACAACAACCGCAAGATCTGGAGCAAGGTCGAGGCTGATGTGAGGAAGTTTGCCAAGCGCGCCAATGGCAATGTGTTTGTCTTCACCGGCCCGCTGTTTGACGCCGGCCACGGTACCATCGGCGCCAACAAGGTCTGGGTGCCGACCCGCCTGTTCAAGCTGGTTTACGACACCTCGTCCCAGCGTGCCTGGGCCTACGTTTTGCCCAACGCTGAAACCCGCATCCAGAAACCGATGGACTACGACACGTTTGTGAAAAGCACCGGGCTCAAATTGCTGGGGAATCTACCGGTGAGCGGTTCCGTCGGGCGCTCTTGATAGCCTGATGAACTACGCCCCGAGCAGCTCGGTGATCCACCGGGCTTGCCGGGCGATCTCTTGCAGCTTCTCTTCGGGCACGGCCTGCCGCGCCCGAGCGAAGTTGTTTAGCGTTTTTTGCTTCTCTCGCAGTATGCGCTGCCACTTGGCCAGGAATTCCGGGCTGCGTGCCTGCATCTGCAGTGGGCCGAAGTACAGTTCCTCAGCGCTGTAGGCCACAGGCCCGGCGCGCTCGGCAACGATGATTTCGTAGTAAAAGCGGTTCTCCCGCAGCAATTCCTCGCAGAGGATGCGGTAGCCATTGTCCATCAGCCATTGGCGCAGTGGCTGCTCGCCGCCGTTGGGTTGCAGGATCAGGCGTTCCTGGCCGCTCAGGTGCGCCTTGCCGTGGTCGAGGATGTCGCGGATGGTCTCGCCGCCCATGCCGCAGATGCTGATCGCGGTGATCCCGTCGCCGGGCTCGATCGCTGCCAGGCCACTGGCCAGGCGCACGGTGATGTGCTGCTCCAGGCCATTCTCGCGCACGGTGCGTTCAGCGGAGCGGAACGGCGTCAACGCCACCTCGCCAGCCACCGCCGCCACGATGGCGCCACGGCGCATCAACGCCACCGGCAGGTAGCCGTGATCCGAGCCGATGTCGGCCAGGCGCGCGCCGGTGGGCACATGTACCGCCACGCGCTCCAGGCGCATGGACAATGTCTGTTCGTTCAACTGCAACCCCTTTTCACCACGAACCCCCGGCACCTTTGGCCGGATCGGGGGCGCGACTCTGGCGAGCAATGCCGTGCATGTCAAATTCCCGCGAGCAGAACCCTGGCTCAAGTCCGTGCCGTGGTTGGCACTAAAGCGAAAAAGCGATTGAAAAAAACCGCTATAAGCTTTAAACGGGAAGGTCACTGGCGCAGTGCTAGCAGAATAATAAATAAGTATTGCCAGTTTCTGGCTCAGGAAGCGCTGATGAGTTTTCGCCCATTGACCGACGCCACAACGCAATCGAACGATTGCGGCGTTATCGCATCCCAATTGAAAGGAAGCCTGGAAACCGTCGGCATGGCCTACGCTGGCAACGGGGACACCATAGAACACTTGCTGGACTCGGCGCGCGGCTGGGCTCATACCACCGCGTGGGTGGTGTATCGCGCCGGCGAACAAATGCATCTGGTCGGGCAGGGCGATCCGCAGGCGCAGTGGCCGTCCAGCGTGGCCAATGACGAGTTTGAAGCCTTTTGCCTGAGTCGCCAGCTGCACCGCTGGCCGACCGGTCGAGGCGAAAGTGTGCTCGGTTGGCTGCTCGCGCCAGTCTTTGATGCCGCTGAACCGGCGCTCGCCGAGTTCGCCCAGCGCCTGGGCATTCAAGTCCAAACCGATACCCTGGCCCGTGCGCAGATTACGCAGCGCGTACTGTATGAAATCACTTACCTGGCCAGTTCGACCCGCGACCGCGCCGTGTTTCTGGTCGGGGTTCACCAATTGCTGGCCAGCCTGATCGACGCCGAGAACTTCTACCTCGCGTTGTATGACCCGCACACCGGCAAGATGGAGTACCCGTATTACGTCGACATCATCGATGTCGAAGCCCTGGAATCCGAAAACTACGAATACCTCGACCCTGCGCACTTGTCGTTGACCGCCCAGGTCTTGACCACGGGCCAGCCGTTGCTGATCGACGCCGCCGGCATTCACGCGGCGGAGGCCGAGGGCCGTTTCTACTGCGTGGGCGACTGTCCGGAGTTCTGGATGGGCGCGCCGTTGAAAAACGCCTCGGATGACGTGTTTGGCATGCTGGCGATGCAAGTCTACGACGTGTCCCGGATCTACAGCGCTGAAGACCGCGCGCTGTTCCTGGTAGTGGCCCGCCACGTGGCCATGGCCTTGGACCGGATCCTGCACCGCGCCGATCTGGAAGAAACGGTAATGCGGCGTACCCTGGAGCTGTCGGAGCTCAACGACGCCTTGCGTCAGGAAGTGGCCGACCGCGAGCGCGCCGAACATCTGCAGAGCGCGCTGTTCCAGATTGCCGAACTGTCGAGCCAGCCCGGCGACATGGCTGAGCTGTTTCAAACCTTGCATGGCATCGTCGGTGATTTGCTGTTCGCGCAGAACTTCTACATCGCGCTGTTCGACGATGGGATCAATGAAGTGACCTTTCCGTATTACGTCGATGAGCGGCAGACGGTTCGCCCGGTGGCACGGCGGGGGAGCCGGGGCCTGACCGAGTACGTCATCCGTCAGCGCCGGGCATGTCTGATTGACGTCGATGAAGCCGAACGATTGACCGCGGAAGGTGAAATCGAAGTCGCCGATGTGTATTACCAAGCCTATTCCTGGCTCGGCATTCCGCTGTTCGATGGCGATGTGGTGCGCGGCGTGCTGGCGGTGCAAAGCTACACCTCGAACGTGCGCTACACCCTGCGGGATCAGGAACTGCTGACGTTCGTGTCGCGGCACATCGACACCGCGTTGTCGCGCCGCACCGCCGCCGAAGCGATCCACGCCGCCAACCTCAAGCTCGAAGCCCGGGTGCAGAACCGCACCCGCGAACTCGATCACGCCAATGCCAAGCTGCAACACGAAAACTCCCACGATGCACTGACCGGGCTGCCGAACCGCACCTACCTGCAACAACGCCTCAACCTGGCCTGGTCGCAGTTCGGCAGCGACGGCGGGCATTTGGCGGTGATGTTCATCGACCTCGACCGTTTCAAAATGGTCAACGACAGCCTCGGCCACCATTTCGGCGACCTGCTGCTGATGCAGGCCGCCCAGCGTCTGCGCGGTTGCCTGCGCGACACCGACATGCTCGCGCGCCTGGGCGGCGATGAGTTTTCCGTACTCGCGCCCGAAGCGCCGCTGGAGGTGGTGATCGACATCGCCGAACGAATCCTCGTGGCGTTCGACCTGCCGTTTGTGATCAATGGCCACCAGGTTTTTTCGTCCTGCAGCATCGGCATTGTCAGCGCCGACAGCCAGTTCCATCACGAGCCGGCCGATTTGCTGCGCGACGCCGATGCGGCGATGTACCGGGTCAAGAGTGCTGGGCGCGACAGCTACGCGGTGTTCAACCAGGAAGTGCGCCGGGAAGTCTCGGACCAGGTCGAGCGCGAAGGGGCGTTGCGCAACGCGCTCAAGCGTACCGACGAACTGCTGCCGTATTTCCAGCCGATTGTCAGCGTCGAAACCGGCGAGCTGTTGGCCCTGGAAGCGCTGATCCGCTGGCACCAGCCGGGCGGCCGGGTGATCGCGCCGGGCGAGTTTCTGCCGGATGTCGAGGGCTTGCGCCTAATCGGTCGCCTGGACCTGTACATGCTCACCAGCGTCGCCCTGATCCTCGCCCAACCCGAGCACGCGAATTGGCCGCCGGTACACGTCAATTGCTCCAGCTACAGCATGACCCGCCCGGACTTCGCCAGTGATGTGCTGGCGCTGTTGGCGCGGCACGGCGTCGCGCCGTCGCGGATCTGCCTGGAATTGACCGAAGGCGCGCTGGTGGCCGAACCGGCGATTGCCCGGCTGACCATGCAGCAGTTGGCCGACAACGGCATGTCGGTGGTGCTCGATGACTTCGGTGCCGGTTTTTCGTCCCTGAGCTACGTGCATCAATACCGTTTCAGCGGCTTGAAAATCGACAAGTCGTTCATCCTCGAACTGACCAGCAGCCCGCGCAGCCGCGCAATCGTCCGGGCGATTGTGCGCATGGCCGAATCACTGGACCTGAGTGTGGTAGCGGAAGGTGTCGAGGATGAAGCGACCCTGGACCTGCTGCGCGAAATGGGCGCGGGGCAGGCCCAGGGTTATTACTTTGCCAAACCGATGGGGTTGAAGGCGTTGTTGGCGAGTGAGCTGATCGGTTGTCAGGGCTGACGAGCGATCGCCCCGTCAGTCGATGCGTGGGTGCTGTTGCACCAGGTTTTTGCGCTTGGCTTCCAATTCGGCGATTTGCGCGTCGATGTCTTCGATTTTCTGTTCGATATTGTCTTCATGCTCTTGCAGCAGTTCTTTCGCTTCCTCAAGGTCGGAGGCTGCCGGGGCCGCGCCGCGCAAGGGCATGTTGGCGGTTTCTTTCATGGTGATGCCCGTCACCAGGCCGACGATGGCGATCACCATCAGGTAGTACGCCGGCATGTACAGGTTGTTGGTGCTTTCCACCAGCCAGGCCACCAGGGTCGGGGTCAGGCCCGCGATCAGCACCGAGACGTTGAAGGCACTGGCCAACGCGCTGTAGCGGATGTGCGTGGGGAACATCGCCGGCAGGGTCGAGGCCATCACGCCGATGAAGAAGTTGAGCACCACGGCAATGATCAGCAGCCCGGAGAAAATCAGCCCGAGCTTGCCGCTGTTGATCAGCATAAAGGCCGGAATGGCCAGGCAGAACAGCGCGATACTGCCGAACAGGATGAAGGGCCGGCGGCCAATTTTGTCGCTCAAAAAGCCGATCAGGGGCTGCACGAACAACATGCCGACCATGATCGCGATGATGATCAGCACCCCATGGTTTTCGCTGTAGTGCAGGTTGTGCGCGAGGTAGCTCGGCATATAGGTGAGCAGCATGTAGTAGGTGACGTTGGTCACCGCCACCACGCCGATGCAGGTCATCAGGCTGCGCCAGTGCTTGGTCGCGACTTCTCTGAACGACACTTTCGGGCCGCGCGCCAGGCCTTCGCGGTCGCCCTGTTCGAGTTTCTCGACATGTTGCTGGAAGGCCGGGGTCTCTTCGAGTGCGTTACGCAAGTACAGGCCGATCATGCCCAGGGGCAGGGCGAGGAAGAACGGCAGGCGCCAGCCCCACGCTTCGAACTGCTCTTCGCCGATCACCGCGGAAATCAACACCACCAGGCCGGCGCCGAGGACAAACCCGGCGATGGAGCCGAAGTCCAGCCAACTGCCGAGGAAGCCGCGCTTGCGGTCCGGGGCATACTCGGCGACGAAGATCGAGGCGCCGGTGTATTCGCCGCCCACCGAGAAGCCTTGGGCCATCTTCGCCAGCAACAGCAGGATCGGCGCCCAGATGCCGATCGTGTCATAGGACGGAATCAGCCCGATGGCGAAGGTGCTCAGGGACATGATGACGATGGTGGCCGCCAGGACTTTCTGTCGGCCATATTTGTCGCCCAAGGCGCCGAAGAACAGGCCACCCAGAGGACGGATCAGGAACGGTACCGAGAAGGTCGCCAGTGCGGCGATCATCTGTACGCTGGGCGAGGCGCCGGGGAAGAACACCTTGCCCAGCACATAGGCGACGAAGCCGTAAACGCCGAAGTCGAACCATTCCATGGCATTGCCCAGTGCGGCGGCGGTGATCGCCTTACGCATCTTGGCGTCGTCGACAATGATGATGTCGTCCAATCCGATGGGATTGACGGTTTTCTTGCTTGATTTCATGCGAATTACTCTGTCCCTGATGGCTGTCGATGCCATTGTCTTAATGGCACGTGCTCTTGGTTCAGATACATGAAGACACGGAATAATTCACCACTTGCCGCTTTTTTGTTAAATCACCACTGTGCTGGGGTAGTCGAGGCGATCGCCACCCAGCGAATCCCGTTGCATGGAGTGCAGGTTTTTCTCGATGGTTTCGCACAAGGCTTCCATCTGGATCTGGTGCTCGCTGTCGCGGAACGGGCTTTGCAGATCGGTGCCGATGCGTTCGATGGCCAGCAGCATGAAGCCCACCACCGTCGAGGCCAGCGGAGTGAACCAGCCCAGGGACTCGACCAGCCCCACCGGCACAATCAGGCAGAACAGCGAAATAAACAGTCGTGGGAAATACACGTAAGGGTAGGGCAGCGGCGTATTGGCAATCCGCTCCATGCCGCCCTGGCTGTTGGACAGATCGACCAGGGTCGTCTCCAGCCGCGAAAGGCGAATGCTGTCCAGGTGCCCGGCCTTGTATTCCTGAGCCAGCAGCGCCGCGGAACCGTTGAGGATATCGTTGGCAAAGTTATTGGTAGAGCCGCTGCGCGCGAACTCCCCGGCGGGAATAAACGCCTGCACCTCGGGCGGGCACGGCTGGCCCCGAAGATGCGCCGCCAGGCAATTCACATACGCCACGTGGCGACGCAGCAGGGTTGATTTCATCGGATTGACCTCATTACCCGGGTCATCCAGCAATGTCAGGACTTGCCGCGCAAAGCTGCGGGAGTTATTGACCATCGCTCCCCACAAGGTGCGCGCTTCCCACCAGCGATTGTAGGCACTGCTGTTGCGAAAGCTGATCAACACCACCAACGCCGAGCCGAGCAACGTCAGCGGCATCAGCGGCAAAGTGATTTTGCTGTTGAGAATCAGCATGAAGTCCACGGTGACGGCGATGTCCCAGAGCAACAACCAGAACAGGGCCCAGCCGACATAGCCCATGGTCTTGATGATCAGGCGGTATTTTTTGATGATGGCGGCTTTCAAGCGGCGACCTCGCGGCGAGTGGTGGGCATTAATGCTCTAACTCGGACGGTGATTGTCGGGTAAAGGTTCGCTGGGGGGCTGCGATCAATGATCCGAGCGGTGTAACCTGCGCGCTTCCCAAGATAAGAAAAATAACCAGGAGTCATTGATGCAACCGATCCGTCTCGGTCTGGTGGGCTACGGCAAGATTGCCCAGGATCAACACGTTCCCGCTATCCACGCCAACCCTGCGTTCCAGTTGGTGTCTGTCGCCACCCAAGGGCAGCCCTGCGCCGGGGTTGAGAACTTCAAGTCCCTGGGTGAGTTGCTGGAAAACGGCCCGCCCGTCGATGCGATTGCGTTTTGCACGCCGCCCCAAGGACGCTTCGCCCTGGTGCAACAAGCACTGGCCGCTGGCAAACACGTGTTGGTCGAAAAACCGCCGTGCGCCACCTTGGGCGAGGCGATGGCGCTGGTGGATCAGGTCGCGGCGCAAGGCGTCAGCGGCTTGTTCGCCTGGCATTCACGCTACGCCCCCGGCATCGAGGCGGCCCGTGACTGGCTGACCAGCCGCACCCTGCAAAGCGTGCAGATCGACTGGAAGGAAGACGTGCGCAAATGGCACCCCGGCCAGGCCTGGATCTGGCAACCCGGCGGCCTCGGCGTGTTCGATCCCGGCATCAATGCCTTGTCGATTGCCACCCATTTGCTGCCGTTTCCGCTGTTTGTCGAATCCGCCGAACTGCGCGTCCCCAGCAACTGCCAGTCGCCGATTGCCGCGTCGATCAAAATGTCCGACGCACGCCACCTCGACGTCCGCGCCGAGTTCGATTTCGACCACGGGCATGACGAACTCTGGAGCATCGAAATTCGCTGCACCGAAGGCGTCCTGCGCCTGGACAACGGTGGCGCGCTGTTGAGCATCGACGGCGTGCGCCAGGCGGTATCGGAGGAAGGTGAGTACGCGGCGGTTTATCGGCATTTTCAGCAGTTGATTAGCGATAAGGCCAGTGATCTGGACCTTCAGCCGTTACGGCTGGTGGCGGATAGTTTCTTTGTGGGGAGTCGGGCGTTGGTTGAGGCGTTCTACGATTAAGGATGCTGGTCAGTTAACAGGGCTCAGGCGAAAACCCCACTTAGTAGCAGCTGGCGAAGCCTGCGTTCGGCTGCGAAGCAGTCGTAAAACCTGAATCCGCGGTCATCCTGATACACCGCGTAGCCTGATTTAATGACTGCTTCGCAGCCGAACGCAGGCTTCGCCAGCTGCTACAGGTCGCGTTACGGCTTTTTATATGAACAGTCAGTCGCCCCGAGCGGCGATCAGGCTATTTTCAGGGATGATTGGGTGATGAAGTTTGTGCAACGCATCAAGGCGTACTTTGGGTGGGATTCGCTTCGGGAGGCCGACACTTCAATGGCGCAAGATGACCATCAAGTACCTTCTCGCGTGGAACAAAACCTGGCGTGGATGCCGACATTTGAAGCGCTCAAGCCCCTTGATCTTCCACCTCCCGCCTGTCCTCCATTAGGGCCGTCCACCGGCCAGTTGGCCAGTCGCTATCGGGCCTACATTGCGCAAGTAGAGCCGCTCGATACGCCAGTGGCCAACGAAGCGTTGCGCGAGGCCGGGCAGCGTTTGGCCAGGGACCTGCTTGCAAAAGCGATTGACCTCAGCTACTCCAAAGCCCAAGAACTCTCGCCGGATATTTACTGGCTGATGCAAAGCGCGGCGCTGGCTTCGTTATTTGCTGACGGTCCGCAGTCGGATGCGTTCGTGGCTTATCGAAATCACGTTCACTACTACAGGGACGCCGCGCTGATGACGGCCCAAGTCGGGGCATTCGACCTGTACGTAACCTCGCGTAGTCCCAGACAGCCAATGAACGAAAGCGAAATTCAATCACGCTCACCTGACGATCACTATTGTGTTGAGGTGACGCCTTGGGAGGCACGTCACTCCCTTTGGGTATACCCGCCACGCATTATCGATACCCGGCAGGGGATCTGTATTTTGCGATTCTCGGACGCTTGTTGGTCAGCGGATCAATCCACTTGGCTCAACCCGACGACGGTAGAACTCACACTACGTAAATTCCCGGGAGACCGGATGGGGCAGGGCGTGCGCGTCGTTGTCGACTGTGATGGGCGCGTTGCTCGTTGGGGCAGCGGAAAAACAGTCGCGTTATCGGATTTGGAAAGTGCGCTTGAAGCCGTCCTGAACGAAGCGGGATAAGGGCGGGAAAAGGGGACAGATCTATTTTCTTCAAAATACATCCGTCCCTTATTGCCCATGCGGAAGACGAGAAGATCACCTCGCCCTATCGACAAGGATGATCATCGCGCAGGGCACGCAGGTTAGCGGGAATCTTTACCCAGCCAGCGATAGGTCACGCCACCGATGACTGCGCCCAAGATCGGCGCCAACCAAAATAGCCACAGTTGCTGAATCGCCCAACCACCCACAATCAGCGCCGGGCCTGTACTGCGTGCCGGATTGACCGAGGTGTTAGTGACGGGGATAGAGATCAGGTGGATCAAGGTCAGCCCCAGGCCGATGGCAATCGGTGCCAGAGCGGCAGGGGCGCGTTTGTCGGTGGCGCCGAGGATGATCAGGATGAACATCGCGGTCAGCACCAACTCGGTGACAAACCCCGCCGCCATCGAGTAGCCGCCTGGCGAGTGTTCGCCGTAGCCATTGGACGCGAGGCCACTGGCCAGTTCGAAACCGGGTTTGCCACTGGCGATGAAGTACAGCAGGCCTGCTGCAATAATCCCGCCCAACACTTGGGCGAGGATATAAGCAGGTAATTCTTTGGCCGGAAATCGTCCACCCACTACCAGTCCGACCGAAACCGCGGGGTTGAGATGACAGCCGGAAATGTGGCCGATGGCGAAAGCCATGGTCAGTACCGTCAAGCCAAACGCGAGGGAAACGCCCAGAAAACCAATTCCTGCATCAGGAAACGTCGCGGCCAAAACCGCACTGCCGCAGCCACCAAATACTAGCCAGAACGTACCTAACAACTCAGTAGCCGAACGTTTGAACAGAGACATAAGACAGTGCCTTATTGAGATTGGAGAGAAAACACTAACGAGACATGTCCGTTACTGATGTAGGACATTTCTCAAGCATCACTCTGAAATTTCTCAGGCTCTGGTTTCGCTGAAGATGAGGAAAAGGGGACCGGTCTATTTTCTTCGCGTCCCCTTATCTGACAACAAAAAGTCCGCGCATGGCGGACTCTTTGTATGGGGTCAAATCCTTTTGTCCGTTCAATCTGCGCTCCGTTCTGTGAGCGTTTTGTGAAAAGCATGTCGATGGAACGAAAAAACCCGGCACTTGGCCGGGCTCCTTGTCGATACGCCCCATCCTTTTGGCTGAGCGCATTTCCTCAGAGGCAGGCGAAGGGAGCGCCGTGGTGTGCCCGGGTTTTGCCGACCACCTTGTAAAAGTGCCGTGCAGGCGAGCGTCAGTTGGTGACCAACAGTTCCGGGCCGAGGTAGTTGTTGATGTGGTCGATATCGTCGTCGCCCAGACTGCCCACTGAAGAGGCCAGGCGCAGACGCGACATCAAGTAGCGCAACTTGGCCTCGACCAGATCGTGGCGTGCTACGAAGAGCAGCTCTTCGGCATTGAGCACGTCCGAGTTGGTGCTGGTGCCGCCTTCTTTGAAGCCTTTGCGTGTCGAAGTCAGTGAGCGTTCGTTGGACTCCACTGCCCTTTCCAGCGCGTGAATACGTGTGGCGCCGCTCTCTACGCCCCGATACTCACGGGTGGTGCCGGAGATGACTTCCTGGCGCGTGGCGTCGAGCTCATCCAAGGCCTTATAGCTATTGGCGCTCGCCTGGCGTGTCAACGCGCTGGTGCCGCCACCGTTGTACAGCGGAAAGTTTACTTCCAGCCCGATTGAGCCGTAGCGGTTGCGTTGATTCAGCTCGGAGATTGATTGGCTCTCGCCCGCGGTATAACCGGCGACGAAATCCAGTGTTGGCCAGTGGCCGGCCTTGGCGCGCTTCACTTCTTCTTCGGCGAGGTCGCTGCTATGACGGCGCGCATGGATCAGCGGGCTGTCGCTCTGGGCTTTGACCAACCAGTCCTGCAGGTTGCTCGGTAGCAGCGGTGGCGTATCGAAGCCTGGACGCAAGGTGGTCAGCGATTCGGGGGTTTCGCCGATGTATTCCTCAAGCTTGCGGCGCGCATTGACCAGGTTGTCCTGCGCTTCGATCAGCTCAACTGCGGCGAGGTCGTAGCGAGCGGCCGACTCGTCGATGTCAGTGACGGTGCCGGCTCCCAACTCCATGCGCCGTTTCGCCGAAGCGAGCTGCTCGTCGAAGGCGCTCAGTTTGGATTTGGCGAGGACGATGGTTTCGCTGGCCAGGAGCACGTCGAAATAGCTTTCAGCCAGGCGCACCGCGGCGTCCTGACTCTTGGCATCGAACACCGCGACGCTGTAGTCGGCACGCTGCTTGCCTTGGCGGTACTCGGACATCTTCTGTTTGTTGAACAGCGGCTGGCGCAGGCGCACGTTAGCGCCCTTGGAGGTGTAGTCGAGATCCCTTTCGACGCCACTCTGGCGCTGGGTGCCATTGACCTTGTTGTCGTAGGCCGAGGCATTGATTTGCGGTAGCAGGCCGGCCATGCCGATGGCGCGGTTTTCCACGCCGGCCTCCTTTTCATGCACCGCGGCGCGATAGACAGGGCCTTGGTACTGCAACAGATCCCAGGCTTGTTTGAGGTCCATGGCACTGGCCGGGACGGACAGCGCCAGCAGGCAGAAGCACAGGCAATGACGGTCCATTTCATTGTTCCTTGAAGGAGCTGTCGACACGCTCAAGCATTGGTTTGAGAAGATAGCTCAGCATGTTGCGCTCACCCGTCTTGATGGTGACGCTGGCGGGCATACCCGGACGAATGTGATTGCTGCCAAGCAGGCTCATGCCATCGGGCGTGACTTCTACCTGCGCCAGATAGAACGGTTGTTTGCTTTCCTCATCGAGCAGGCGGTCGGCGGAGACGGTCTTCACGCGGCCAGGAATATTGGGCGTCCGGGCATGGTTGAAGGCCGGGAAGGCGATGTCCACGGCCAGGCCCGGGACCATCTTGTCGATGGCCTGCACGGGAATCATTGCGTCGACCTGCAGCGGTTCGTTGTCCGGAACGATTTCCATGATCTTGAAGCCGGGTTGAATGATCCCGCCGATGGTGGCGATGCTCAGGGACTGGACCATGCCATCGATGGGCGATCGAATCACCGTGTGGGCCACTTCATAGTCCAGCGCGCGCAAGCGGTCGGCCAAAGTGGTGTTTTCCTTGGCGGTGTCGGTGAGCTGCGATTCGACTTCCTTCAAGTAATCGTGCTGGCGCTGCAGGATGCGCAGCTTGATTTCGGTGGTCTGGCTACGCACGCGAGCGATGTTGTTGAGGTTCTCGGCCTGGCCGGCGGAGAGGTCGGCATTGCTGCGTTCCAGTTCAAGCAGACGGTTGCGGGGGACATAACCTTCGGCCGCCAGCATGCGGGTGCCTTTCAGTTCCTGGTCGAGGAAGTTGATCTGCGAGGCGCGGGCGCCATACACCTGCTGCAGTCCCTTGAACTGCACCGCCGACGCCGCGAGGTTTTCCTGCAAGATGCTGATTTCGCCAGCGAGGCCTGCACGCCGGGTGTCCAGCAGGCGTTGTTGCAGATCCATGGCGGCCACGAGGCGGTAGTCATTCCCGAAGCGCTTGAGCAATTCGGGATCGTAGTTCACTACATCGCGGCCATCACGTTCCGCTTCCAGGCGGTTTTCCACCGTCTTGCTGACGATGTACTGGGCGCTGACCGCGCCCTGTTCGGCAGCGGCACGCAACGAGTCGAGGCGGACCACCTCCTGGCCTTTTTTCACTGCATCGCCTTCGCGAACAAGAATGGCCTCCACGGTGCCGCCGCTCAAATGCTGCACGGCTTTGCGATTGCTGGTGACTTTTACCGTGCCTGTCGCTACCACGCCGGCATCCAGCGGCGCCAGCCAGGACCACAGGAGGAAACCACCGAAGCCGGCGAGCATCAGCAACATGCCCCAGCGCACGGGTTTGCCGACGTCCAGATCCACTACGTTCCTGGTATCGGTGAGAATCATGTCGGTGTGTTGGCTCATTTGCATGATCGTTTACTCCCGTGCTTTGACGGAGGCCAGCGGAGTTGACGCGCCTGCCGGCATCACACTGGCCTTGCGCAGCGCTGCGAATACTTCGTCGCGAGTGCCGAGCATCTGCACACCGCCGTCGCGCAGCATCAGCACCTTATCGACGGCGCACAGCACATTGGGACGGTGGGAAATCAGAATGACGGTGGCGCCGCGATTTTTGAGTTGGGCGAGCGCATCGACCAAGGCCTTTTCACCGACGTCGTCGAGGTTGGCGTTCGGCTCATCCAGCACAATCAGGTTGGGTTCTCCATACAGCGCGCGGGCCAAGGCGATGCGTTGCTTCTGGCCTCCGGAAAGCGGGCTGCCATCGGTGCCCAGACGGGTCTCATAACCCTGTGCCAAACGCAGGATCATCTCGTGCACGCCTGTAGTCCTGGCGGCGCGGATGACCGCGTCGCTGTCCACTTCGCCAAAGCGCGCAATGTTGTCGGCGATGGTGCCCTCGAACAGTTCCACATCCTGCGGCAGGTAACCGAGCCAGGGGCCCAGTTCGCCCTTGTTCCAGGTGAATATGTCCGCGCCGTCCAGGCGTACCTTGCCGGCCTGTGCCGGCCAGACGCCAACCAACAGGCGGGCGAGGGTGGATTTGCCCGAGGCGGATGGACCGATGATGCCAAGGCTTTCTCCGGGGGAAAGGTTGAAGCTCACCCCGCGCAGAATCGTGTTGCCGGTACCGGGGGCACCGGCATACACATTCTCCACCGCCAACATGCCCAGCGGCCGCTGCAGCGACATGCTCGGTGGCCGGCGCGGATAGTCGTTCAGCATCTCGTTCAACCGGCCCCAGGCCGAACGGCAGCCCAGCAGTTGCTTCCACGATGCGATGACTTGTTCCACCGGGCCCAGCGCACGGCCAGTGAGGATCGAGCAAGCAATCATCATCCCGGGGGTGATCTTGCCTTCGATCGCCAGCAGCGCGCCGGCGCCGAGGATCAGCGATTGCAACGTGATACGCACGAAGCGCCCGGTACTGCTGATCAGGGCGGCACGGTCAGAGGCCAGGGTCTGCATTTCCAGTATGCGCAAATGGCTTTGGTACCAGCGCTTGCCGATCGACGGCAGCATGCCCATGGCCTCGATGACCTCGGCATTGCGCAGGTTGTTGTTGGCGTAGCTGGCGGAGGAGAGGGCGGCCTGATTGGCTTCGGCCAGCGGCTTTTGTGTGGCCTTCTCGGTGAGATAAGCCAGGCCCACCAGAATCAGCGAGCCGATCAGCGTGATCAGTCCGAGCAGCGGATGGATCAGATAGGCGACCAGCAGGTAGATCGGCGTCCATGGCGCATCAAAGAAAGCGAACAGGCCATTGCCGGTGAGGAACTGTCGCACCTGCGCGAGATCCTGCAGGGCCTGGGCCGGATTACCACCGGCGCGGCTCAGATTGCGCTCGAACGCTGCGGTGAAAATGCGGCGATTGAGGTCCATGTCGAGGCAGTTGCCGACCCGGATCATCACGCGGGTGCGGAACATTTCCAGCGTGGCCATCAGCAAGAACAGGCCTATCACCAGAATGGTCAACATCGTCAACGTTGTGACGTTGCGACTGACCAACGCCCGATCATAGACCTGCAGCATATAGACGGCTGGCGTCAACATCATGACGTTGATGACGCCACTGAACCCTGCCAGCGAATAAAAACTGCGGCGCAGGCGAAAAATCGCGTCAGCCAGTTCGGATCGGGTGCTCGAGAGCTTGTGCATTTGATAGTCCCTCACCGAAAAAGCCGGTTGTGCTGCGGCAAAAAAGCAGCAGCAAATGTTATGGCAAACCATAGATGTAGTTGCGAATGCTTATCGTGGACACAAGTAATAGCGTTCTTGGAAAAGTTCCATAAGTTTTTATGTTCACATGCAGCAGCGTAGGTGGCGTTTGTCTCTCTAGCGATACAGCTTGAAATAACATTTCGCTCTAGTAGTTCAGCTGAATTTATATATCTCCTTAAAGAACAGTAAGTTGGCATCTCAAATGACAATAATCTTTTTTACGTCGTAATATTGACAGCGCTTGGCTATGCAACTTTAGTCATGTGCAAGGGCGCCCGTCTGAAGCCTGCCATCGCTTCGAAAGTGCAAGGCACGGTGGTCCTGAAGGAGCATGGCATGTCGATTATTTCGTTCTGTAGCACCGTGACGGAGCTGTTCAGGAGGTTCGCTACGACTTCCCGATTCCATGGCCCACCAGCGGCCCGGAATCGCTCTGCCTAATCGCTTAGCGACCTTTCATTTCGCGAATTCCAGGCGCGCATTTCCGGGCGCAGGGGACGGCTTTGCCTCACCCACGCCTGCTCTCGCCAAACAACCGAACCAACGAACTGCGCAAGCCAGCACCTGACTGGGCGTGGGAGGGTTTCATCGTCCCGTGCCTTTCTCCCAATTAGATCGAGGACACCGCAATGGCCAATTTCAACAAGTCGGACCTGGAATTCATCCTCAAGCAAATCTTCATCGCAGAAGCGCATGCCGACGGCGCCAGCCTCAGTGATTTGCTCCCCAACAGTCAGGTGCCCTTCGGCCTGCGCACCGTCGATGGCAGCGACAACAACCTGGTCGCCGGGCAAAGCGAGTTTGGCGCCGCGGACAATTCCTTCCTGCGCCTGCTTGATGCCCAGTATCGAGCGGCCTATGCCGCGTCAGGGACGGTGGTCGACCCGCAGCCACGGATTATCAGTAACCTGATTGTCGACCAGACCGCCAACAACCCGGCCGCAGTCGCGGCGAACGGCGGTGCAGACCCGGTGATCAGCCCCGGTCTGGATGGCGTGTTCGGCACGGCCGACGACAAGGAAGTGTTCTTCATCCCCAACGTGTCGGCGGATGCCGGTCTGACCGCCGGCTTCAACTCGTGGATGACCTTCTTCGGCCAGTTCTTCGACCACGGCCTCGACCTGGTCACCAAGAGCAGTACCGACTTTGTGTTTGTTCCGCTGCAGCCGGATGATCCGTTGTTCGTGCCGGGCAGCCCGACCAACTTCATGGTGCTGTCACGTGCTGTGCATACCCCCGGCGCGGACGGAATACTCGGCACTGCCGATGATGGCCAGCCCAACACCACCTCGCCGTTCGTGGACCAAAGCCAGACTTACAGCTCGCACCCCTCGCATCAGGTGTTCCTGCGCGAGTATGTCCTCAACGCGGCCGGTGACCCTGTTGCAACGGGGCGCTTGATTACCAACCGCGATCTCGGCGGCGATGGCAAGTTCGGCACGGCCGATGATGGTGACGGCACAAATGGCGGCATGGCGACCTGGGCAGTGGTCAAGGCCCAGGCCCGTGACATTCTCGGTATCAACCTGACCGACGCCGATGTGCACAGCGTGCCGCTGCTGGCAACCGATGCGTATGGCAACTTCATCCGGGGGGCGAGCGGCATGCCACAGGTGGTGATGCGCGTCAGTAACGGTGCTGACGGGATCGCCGGGACAGCGGATGACGTCACGCAACTGGTCGAAGGCAACCGGGATGCTCCGATCAGCCTGGCCAACGCCATGAGCGCCGGGCATGGCTTCCTCGACGACATCGCCCACAATGCCGCGCCGGTAGTCGTCGGCGGGGTTCTGCAGGCGGATGCTGACGCCGATATCGGCAATGCTCAGCCGGTTGGCGCAGGCGGCAACAACCTGACCTACGACAACGAACTGCTCGACGCTCACTTCATTGCCGGCGACGGCCGGGTGAACGAGAACATCGGCCTGACCACCGTGCACCATGTGTTCCACTCTGAACACAACCGCCTGGTCCAGCAAACCAAGGACACCCTCCTTGCCGCCGGCGATCTGGCCTTCCTCAACGAGTGGCTGGTGGACGACGTGGCCGCGATACCGACTACACCCGCCGGGATCGCGGCGTTGGTGTGGGACGGCGAACGCCTGTTCCAGGCCGCCAAGTTCGGCACCGAGATGCAATACCAGCACCTGGTGTTCGAGGAGTTTGCGCGGACCATTCAGCCGCAGGTCGACGCATTCCTTGCCCCTAACGGGTATGACACCTCGATCAACCCGGCCATCCTCGCCGAGTTCGCCCACGTGGTGTACCGCTTCGGTCACTCGATGTTGACCGAGACCGTCGATCGCTTCGACCCCGAATTCAATCCGCTCCTCACTGACCCGAACAACCCGGACTCGCAACTGGGTCTGATCGCGGCCTTCCTCAACCCGCTGGCGTTTGTCGGCAGCGGGGCGACGGCGGACGAAGCGGCAGGGGCGATCATTCGCGGTGTGACCCGCCAACTCGGCAACGAGATCGACGAGTTTGTCACCGAAGCGTTGCGCAGCAATCTGCTCGGTTTGCCGCTCGATTTGCCGGCCCTGAACCTGGCGCGTGGTCGCGACACTGGCATCCCCACGTTGAATGAAGCGCGCCGTGAGATGTACGCATCAACCGGCGACAGCCAACTCACGCCGTACATCAGTTGGGCTGACTTTGCGGACCACCTCAAGCACCCCGAGTCGTTGGTCAACTTCATCGCGGCCTATGGCACGCATGACACGATTACGGCGGCGACCACCCTGGCAGACAAACGCGCTGCAGCCTTGGCGCTGGTATTCGGCGGTGCGGGTTCACCGGCTGATCGCCTGGACTTCCTCAACAGCACCGGTGCCTATGCCAACGTAACGCTGGCCGGTAAGGATGGGCTGCTGGGGACTGCCGACGACGTGACGGGTGTGACGATCACGGGTCTCGACGACATCGACTTCTGGGTCGGTGGCCTCGCCGAGCAGAAAATGCCATTCGGCGGCATGCTCGGCTCGACGTTCAACTTCGTGTTTGAAACCCAGATGGAGGCGTTGCAGGACGGCGACCGTTTCTACTACCTGTCGCGTACCGCGGGCCTGAACTTCGGCACCGAGTTGGAGAACAACTCCTTTGCCAAGCTGATGATGCTCAACACCGATGTCACCCACCTGTCGAACACCGTGTTCCTGACGCCGACGTTCACCCTCGAAGTGAATCAGGCCAATCAGTTCACTAACCTTGGCGCGGACGGCAGCGCCGATCCAACGGGCGGCCTCACGATCAACGGCGTGGAAATCGTGCCGCTGGTGATCCGCGACAACCCCAACACCGTGGGTGGGGACAGTAATTATCTGCAATACACCGGTGAAGACCATGTCGTCCTGGGCGGTACCGCTGGTAATGACATTCTCGTTTCCGGTGATGGCGATGACACCCTGTACGGCGACGGCGGCAATGATCGCCTCGAAGGCGGCGCCGGCAACGATGCGGTACTGGGCGGCGCGGGCGATGACATCATCACCGACTCGTTTGGCGACAACCGTCTGGAAGGTAATGCCGGTAACGATGTGATCATCGCCGGTAGCATGCTGGTTGGAGGCAACCTGATCCTGGGGGGCGATGGCCAGGACTTCATCATCACCACCGAAGACATCAGCACCACCTTCGGCGGTCAGGGTGACGATTTCATCCTCGGTGCCAAGACCAACCTGCCAGCTACCGGCAACGAAGGTGATGACTGGATCGAGAAGGGCACTCAGGACGGTGCGCCTGGCGATAACGCTGCGCCGTTGCTCAATGACGATACGATCGGCAACGATATCTTTGTCGGCGGTGGTGGCTTCGACGAAATGATCGGCGAGGGGGGTGATGACATCTTTGTCGGCAGCGATGCCCAGGACAATATGGACGGCATGTCCGGTTTCGACTGGGTGACCTACAAAAATGACAGGGTCGGCGTGACCGTTGACCTGACCATGGCCGAGCTGGCGCAGCCACACGGCAACGCGCCAAACCAGAACACCGGGGTGTTCAATCCGGTCGGCGCCTCGCCGGCCTCGATTCTCGACCGTTTCGCCGAGGTCGAAGGCTTGTCCGGTTCGAAATTCGCCGATGTGCTCATGGGCGATAATGTTGATGCGGACACTATCATCAACCACGGCGGCACCACGGGCAGTGCACTGACCAATGTGGCGTTGATCCGCGGACTGGAGCAGTTTCTGGCCGATGCGGGCTTGCCGACCACTGGCTTTGCCACGGGCAACATCATCCTCGGTGGCAATGGCAGTGACTTGATCGAGGGTCGCGGTGGCGATGATCTGATCGATGGCGACAAATGGATCAACGTCAGAATTGCGGTGTATGGCCCCAACGACGTCAACCATACCGGCCCTGAAATCGCCACCTTCGACAGCATGGTCGACATGATCCCGTTCATGATGGACGGCACCTATAACCCAGGTCAGCTCAAGGCGGTGCGGGAAATCCTGCCCGGCACTTCGACAGGCGGGGCGGCTTTCGACACTGCCATTTTCTCCGGCCTTCAGTCTGAGTATGTAGTGACGCGTGACACCCGCGGCACGGCCAATGTGGCGGACGATGTCTGGACAGTGACCGATACCGAAGTGGGGCGCGACGGCACCGATACCTTGCTGCATATCGAACGCCTGCAATTCGCCGATACCCAGCAAGTACTGGTGCCGGATCTGAACGCACAACCGTTGGGCAGACCGACCATCGCGGATGGAAACGGCGGCGCGATCACCGTGGGCGACACATTGACGGTGAGCATGGCCGGAGTGCGCGACTCCAACAACATCGCAGCGGGTAACCCGCAGGGTTTCGTCAACAACGCCTCCGTGTCCTACTATTGGCAGTTCGAAGCCGACCCTGGCACCGGCGTGTTCGAAGACATCATCCTGCTGCCAGCGGGTGACCTGGCGTTCCAAAGTGCCGACGGCACCACGTTCAAGGTCTCGCCGGATCTTGCCGGGCTGGCACTGCGGGTCAAGGCGATCTACCAGGATGGTCATGGCACGACTGAGGTGGTGTTCTCGCAACCGACTGATGGGGTGGCTCCCGGCGAGCCGGTTGTGCCGACGGCGCAGACACCGGTGGTCAATGCCACCGCGGGTGGCGAAGGCCTGCACATGGTCCGCTCCGACCTCAACTTCATCCTTGATCAGATCAAGATTGCCGAGGCAGACGCGGCCGGTCAGGACATCCTCTCGCTGATCCCGAATATCCGCGCGCCGTTGGGCTTGCGTGCGGTCGACGGCTCGAACAACAACCTGATGAACCTCAATGGCATCAACAACACCGAGTTTGGCGCCGCGGATAACACCTTCCCGCGCTTGACCGATCCGGTCTTCAATCCGGCGGAAGGTGCTCCTGCCGGCTTCTTTGGCCCCGGCTCGCCGGCCATCCCGGGATCGTCGTACCAGCAGACCAGCGGCTCAGTGTTTGACTCGCAGCCGCGCACGATCAGTAATCTGATCGTCGACCAGACGTCGAACAACCCGGCGGCCTATGCCACGGCTTACGACCCGGGTACGGACGGTGTGCTCAACTTCGGCACGGTGGGTAACGACGACGTGCTCAAGGATGGCGTACGAATAGTCGCCAGTCCCGGCATGGATGGTCAGTTCGGTACTGCCGACGACCACGATGTGTACCTGTTCGAGAACACCGCGGCGGATGCGGGGTTGTCTGCGCCGTTCAACGCCTGGATGACCTTCTTCGGGCAGTTCTTCGATCATGGGCTGGACCTGCTTACCAAAGGCGGTTCAGGCACCATCTTCATTCCGCTGCAGCCGGATGATCCGCTGTATGTGCCCGGCGGCAACACCAACTTCATGGTGCTGACCCGCGCGACCAACCAGCCAGGGGCGGATGGCGTTCTCGGCACGGCCGACGACATCCATGAGCACACCAACACCACGTCGCCATTCGTGGATCAAAACCAGACCTACAGCTCGCACCCATCCCACCAGGTGTTCCTGCGCGGCTATGAGCTGACCGACAACGGCCCCATCGCGACCGGCAGATTGATTACTAACCGGGACCTGGGAGCAGATGGCAAGTTTGGTACCGCAGACGACAGCGAAATCGGTGGTATGGCGACCTGGAAAGTGGTCAAGGCGCAGGCCAACGACATTCTGGGTATCCGCCTTACCGATGCCGACGTCGAAAACGGCCCGCTATTGGCGACTGACGCCTATGGCAATTTCATCAAGGGGCCGAACGGCTTCCCGATGGTCGTGATGAAGGGCGCTGACGGTCTGGGTGGCACGGCTGATGACGTGCTTGTCGAAGGCAATCCGCTTGCCCCCATTAGCCTGGCCAATGCGGTGCGCACCGGTCACCAGTTCCTCGCCGACATTGCCCACAATGCAGCGCCGGTGTTCAGCAGTGGTGTGCTTGTGCCTGACGCGGACACCGCCATTGGCAACGCAGTGCCGTTCAATCCGCAGACCGGGGCCAACCTGGCCTACGACAATGAACTGTTGGATGCGCACTACATCGCTGGCGACGGCCGGGTCAACGAGAACATCGGCCTGACCGCGGTGCATGCGATCTTCCACGCCGAGCATAATCGGCTGGTCGCGCAGACCAAGGACACCGTGCTCGATTCGGGTGACGTGGCCTTCCTCAACGAATGGCTGCTCAATCCCGTGAGCGCGTTGCCCGCCAACCAGGCTGAGATCGATGCGCTGGTGTGGAATGGCGAGCGCTTGTTCCAGGCTGCCAAGTTCGGCACCGAGATGCAGTATCAGCACCTGGTGTTCGAGGAGTTTGCGCGGACCATCCAGCCCAGGGTCGACCTGTTCTTCGCACCGACCCAGGTCTATGACGTTGACCTCGATGCCTCGATCGTCGCCGAGTTCGCGCACACCGTGTACCGGTTTGGCCACTCGATGCTGACCGAGACCGTCGACCGCTTCGACGTCGATTTCAACGTGGTGGGTGATCCGAACAGCGCTGATCCTGATCAGCAACTGGGCCTGATTGCGGCGTTCCTCAACCCGTTGGCGTACGCCGCCAGTGGTGTGACGCCCGAAGATGCGACCAGCGCAATCGTGCGTGGGATGACTCGGCAAGCCGGTAACGAAATCGACGAGTTCGTTACCGAGGCGCTGCGCAACAACCTGCTCGGCCTGCCGCTCGACCTGCCGGCGATGAACATCGCCCGTGGCCGCGATGTGGGGATTCCTTCGCTCAATGCGGTCCGCCGCGACATCTACAGCCAAACCGGTGATACCCAACTCAAGCCGTACATCAGCTGGGTCGATCTGGTGCAGCACCTCAAGCATCCGGAGTCGTTGATCAACTTCATCGCAGCCTATGGCACGCATGACACGATCACCGCGGCGACCACGCTTGAAGATAAACGCGCCGCAGCCCTGGCACTGGTACTGGGTGGTGAAGATGCGCCGGCTGACCGCTTGGCTTTCCTCAACGGCACCGGTACCTGGGCCAACGTAACGCTGGCCGGCAAAGATGGGTTACTGGGTACTGCCGACGATCTGAAGGGAGTGACGGTCACGGGGGTCGATGCTATCGACCTCTGGATCGGTGGCCTGGCGGAAGAGAAAACCCCGTTCGGCGGCATGCTTGGCTCGACCTTCAACTTCGTGTTCGAGAACCAGCTGGAAAAACTGCAGGACGGTGACCGCTTCTACTACCTGGAGCGTACTGCTGGCCTGTCGATGAACGCCGAACTGGAAAGCAACTCGTTCGCCAAGCTGATCATGGCCAACACCTCGGCCACGCACCTGCCGGGCCTGGTGTTCTCCGACCCTGGGTTCTATCTGGAAAGGGATCAGAGCAAGCAGTACAACGATGGCCTGGGTAACGCCGATCCGCTTGGCGGGGACGGCGAACAGGTGGTGTTCCGCGACAACCCGCTGACCGCGGAGCCGGACACCAACTACATCCGGTACACGGGTGAAGAGCACATCGTGCTGGGCGGCACCAACAATGCCGACATCCTCATCGCCAGTGAAGGCGATGACACGGTCTGGGGCGACGGCGGCAACGATCGCATCGAAGGGGGTGACGGCAACGACCAACTGCGCGGTGGCGCTGGCGACGACATCATCACCGACCGCGGCGGCGACGATAACATCCAGGGTGGCGACGGCAACGACGTGCTGCACGGTGGCAACGGCGTCAACCTGATCATTGGCGGGTTCGGTAATGACTTCATCATTACCGGTGAGGACGCTTCCGAGGCTATTGGAGGCCAGGGCAACGACTTCATCCTGGGCAGCAAAGCCAACGAACAGGACATGGGTAACGAAGGCGACGACTGGATCGAGAAGGGCACTTCGGACGGTGCACCTGGCGACAACTTCGACCCGGCTGGCAATGACCCGGTGATCGGCCACGATGTGTTCATCGGCGGCAACGAGAACGATAAGTTCAACGGCGAAGGCGGCGACGACATCATGGTCGGCAGTCTCGGCCTGGGTGACCGCTATATCGGCGGCTCAGGCTATGACTGGGCAACCTTCAAAGGGCTCGCCCAGGGCGTGACGATCGATTTCACCGACCGGTTTTTCGATGTTCCGCCGGTACCGGGTTCGGGGGCTTCGGCGCTGGTGCGTTTCGACATCATGGAAGGTCTGTCGGGTTCATCGCACGGTGACTTCCTGCGCGGTGATAACGAAGACGCCACAACACTGCCGGGCGCGGGTGCAACTGGCAGTGTGCTGACCAACATCAACCTGATCAACGGCCTGGCTGATTTGCTGCCAGCCGGAGCGACGTTCTTCGATGGCGGCAACATCATCCTCGGCGGTAGCGGCAGCGACCTGATCGAAGGTCGCGGAGGTGATGACATCATCGATGGTGACAAGTGGCTGAACGTACGCATCAGCGTACGGGCGAACGCTGATGGCACTGGCCCGGAAATCGCCACGTTCGATAGCATGGAGCCGATGGTGCAGCTAATGCTGAACGGTACTTACAACCCGGGTCAGTTGGTCATCGTGCGGGAGATTCTGACCGGCGATAACAGCTTCGACACTGCGTTGTTCTCCGGTAATTTGGGGGAATACGGCATCGAGATCGATGGCGACACGGTCATCGTGACCGACTCGGTGGCGGGGCGTGATGGCGTCGATCGTCTGACGGGCATCGAGCGTCTGCAGTTCGCTGACGTGGCGCAGTCGTCCGGAGTGGGCACCGCGCAAAACAACGACCCATCGGGTCATCTGGCAATCCTCGATGCGGCCACCGGTGTACGTGACGAAACGCCTGTCGCCGGCCAGTTGCTGCGCGTCAGTGATCGCGGGGTACACGACGCGGACAACCAAAGCGTGGCCAACCCGACCGGTGCGGTGACCGGCGGGGTGGCTTACTACTGGCAGGTTGAAAACATTCCTGGGTCGGGCATCTTTGAAGACATCACCTTTGTCGCCGCAGGCGAGGCAACGCGGGCGACTGGCACCACCTTCCGGGTGGGGGCCGATGAGGCGGGTCTGAACATCCGCGTCCGGGCGGTGTACCAGGATGCCAAGGGCACGCTGGAGATCGTCGACTCGTCCGGGAACAGCACACCGACCGAAGGGCCGACCGTTACCGGGCTTGCCGTGCAGAACCAGGTGTTGACCGCTGACCCGGCGAGCATCATCGACCTCGATGGCCTGAGCAATCCGCAGTTCACCTACCAGTGGCAGGCGAACGACGGGCTTGGCTTCGTCAACATCAATGGCGCTACCGGTAGCACGTTCGCGCTTGGCCAGGCTCAGGTCAACCAGGAAGTGCGCGTGGTGATCGGTTACGTAGATGCTTTCGGTGTGGCTGAAAGCGCTACGTCCAACATCCTGGGGCCGGTTGACAACGTCAACGATGCGCCGACTGCAGGGCCGACCGTAACCGGGCTTGCACAGCAGAATCAGGTGTTGACGGCTAACCCGGCGAGCATCATCGACGTTGATGGCCTCAGCAATCCGCAGTTCACCTACCAATGGCAGGCGAACAGCGGGTCTGGCTTCGTCAACATCGCCGGCGCTACCGGTAGCACGTTCGCACTTGGCCAGACTCAGGTCGGCCAGTCAGTGCGCGTGGTGGTCGGTTACGTGGATGACTTCGGCGCGGCCGAAAGCGTTTCATCCAACGTCCTGGGGCCGGTGGCCAACGTCAACGATGCACCGACAGGCGCGTTGCTGATCAGCGATACGACACCGGCTCAAGGGCAGGTGCTGACCGCGCTGACGGCTGGGATTGCCGACGCGGATGGGCTGGGCACCTTCACCTTCCAGTGGCAGCAAGGTGTCGGCGGGTCCTTCACTAACATCAACGGCGCGACTGCTGCAACCTTCACCCCGGGTGTGGCGCAGGGCAATCTGCAACTGCGAGTGATCGTGCGCTACACCGATGGTTTCGGCACGCTGGAGTCGGTGACCTCGGCGGCGACGGCGGCCGTTCCGGTACTTGCTGGCGTGGTGCTGCAGGGTAACGCTTTGGCGAACTCCCTCACCGGCACCGTAGGCAACGATGTGCTGCTTGGCCTGGGCGGGAACGATACGCTGAATGGCCTGGCCGGTATCGACCAGTTGTTTGGCGGCACTGGCAACGACATCCTCAACGGCGGAGACGACAACGACGTCCTCAATGGCGAGGACGGCAACGACACCCTCAACGGTGGGCTCGGCGCAGATGCCATGAATGGCGGTGCCGGCAACGACACGTTTGTGGTCGACAACGTCGGAGACCTTGTCACCGAGGCGCTGGGTGGTGGTACCGATCTGGTGCAAACCAGCCTGACGAACTACCTGCTCGGTGCCAACGTCGAGAACCTGACCTACACGGGGGCCGGTAACTTCACCGGTACCGGTAACGCGCTAGCCAACACGATCACCGGCGGGGTGGGTAACGACGTCCTCAATGGCGGTGCAGGTGTTGACCGGTTGGTGGGGGGAGCCGGCAACGATACCTACGTTGTCGATGTCGCCGCAGACGTGGTGGTCGAGGTGGCGGGTGGCGGTACGGACACCGTGCAGACCTCGCTGGCCAGCTACACGCTGGGCGCTAATGTCGAGAATCTGACCTACACCGGAGTCGGCAACTTCGTCGGCAACGGTAACGGGTTGAACAACGTCATCACTGGCGGAGCGGGTAATGACACCCTCAATGGGGGCGACGGCAACGACATCCTTACCGGCAACGGCGGCAACGACACACTGAATGGCGACGCTGGAAACGACCAACTGTTCGGTGGCATTGGCACGGATATCCTGAACGGCGGTATTGGCGATGATAGCCTCGACGGCGGTGACGGGGCGGATGTATTGAACGGTGGAGCAGGCAACGACACGCTGGTTGGTGGTGACGCTAACGACACATTGTTGGGTGGTATCGGCAATGATTTTATCGATGGCGGTATTGGCAACAATACGGTCACTGGCGGTGCCGGCAACGACATGATGGTTGCCAGCAGTGGCAACGATATCTTCATGTTTGCAGCGGGCTTCGGGGCCGATCAGATCATCGGCTTCGATGCCAACGCGGTGGGAGGCCAGGACCGGCTCGACATTTCCGCGTTCGGCGTCACTGCTGCGACCTTTGCGGGCATCGTCATCATCACCGATATCGGTGCGGATACCATGATCAGCTCCGCTGGCGCTGAGTCCATCCGCCTGGTCGGTGTGGCCGATGCAACAACTGTCACTTCCGCAGACTTCATTCTCGCCACTTGAGATCTTGGTCGGTACTGTCGCACGGCGCGTGGATAGCGCAGGGGAGGGCAATGGATGCCCTCCCGTTTTTTAAAGAGCCTGGTCGTTAGTTCGGCCGAAAATGCGCGTACCACCCTGTCAGAACGGTATGTCGGTTCGTGGAAAACGCTCGATTAACTATTTGACCAGATAATGGAAAAAGGGGAGTCCGACCTTGAACATTTCAACGTCTTTCGCCATGAGCAGCCTGTTGTTTTCGCTCGCCGCTTCCGCTACCGGGATTATTCCGGTCTTCGACCTGGACTTCACCCGAACAGCAACAACAACGCTGCAAAAACTGGGCATCAATGACGCGTGTATTATCTCCGCTTCAAATCCCGATGCGTTTACCTATTGCCGAGAAGGGTCGTCAACGCTCTGGAAGTATCAAGTGCTGGATCTAGAGCAGCAGGCAGCAATGCAAATGGGCGAAATGCGGCCTTCGACGGGCTATCATCGAATTACTGTCGTGCAACTCAATAGCACTGCCTGCGAATAAAGTTACGTTGCGCCAGTGGTAAAACCGGTTATTAATCGCGGACTTATCCTCGCCTGCTCTCCCTGTTTCTGTTTATTGTGTTTCGACACGCCCGCCCAGTTGTAAGCCAAACGTGATGAAGGCTCCCCGCAGAATCTTAATTGCTGAACAGGCATATAAGACTCCAGGCTGCGCCTATCGAAGAAATGAAAAGCATGAGTACCAGCGTGAGGATGAGCGGCTCGCCTTGCATGAAAGTAACTCCTCAAAAGGGCTGGCAATGCGCGCCTGATCGGCGGCGCAGGTGTTTTTCAAACATCGTTTGCATGTAAAGGAAGTGCCTTTGAAGGCGTTAGTTAACACACAGCATTCTCTATGCCAAAAAACTTAATAACCTATAACTCCTGGCCGGCAACGCGGCCTGATTACATGGCCAGTTCGCCAGCAAAAAAGTTGATACAGGACGCGGGTAATACAGCCCATTTGTGGGGAATTCCGCTCACTGTGGGTATGGCAATATCACTCAAATGGGTCACCTGATAATGGGGGTGAACTTTCCCCGCTAGCGGGTGCCTTGCCCCACCATTGGCATATGGATATTTATAAGCCGTTGTTTTGTTGAGTATTAATACTTCTTTAAAAACTGTCATTTCTGGCGAGTTCCTTGCACTGGCCCCATTACCCCATTCACCACTTCGAGGCGGCTAGAGATGGACAGTAAAGCGCGGCACCCCTTCAAATGGTTCGGCCTCCTGACGCCTCTGAGCGTCCTTCTGACAATGGCGCTGGGCACGGCGACTCTGCGTGCCAGCCCCATCGATGACGAGCGACAACCAGAACCTTCCGACCCCTCGGCTTACCACGATGAACCGGCTGACAAAGCAGGAGCCTTGAACGCCATTTTGACCATGCCCCCGGCTAACCTCGACTCCTTCGACTTACCGGCTGGCGTCAAAGGCAGCAAAGACACCACACGCCTGGAAAACATCCTGCCGCCAGCGGTGCAGACCAGTTTCAATTACCCTACTAACGGAAAACCCAGCCCGCTGTACGGGGCGCTGCCGTTCACTCAGCAAATGGCGTTGTTCGAAGAATTCGGTCTGGAAAAACTCGACCCTACGACACCGGCGGCACTGTTGCCGTTTCCACCCGCCGCCATCGGCCCGCTGCCGCAACAAGATCCCACCAGCGCCGCTCGTAGCGCCCCACCGAGTACGGCGCTCGACGCGTTCTTGCGTCAACCAGGCTTGACTCCGTTCCCCAGCCATTATTCCAACGTGGTCGACCGTAACCCGTGGCAGAAGCAAATCGAATTTTTCCTCAACCGCCGTATCGGCTCCTCGGCTGAAGGCCGTCCGCCAGGAAAAGGCTGGTCGCACCAGCGCTGGAACGAGTTCTACCCGCAGGCTGCCTACAAGACGGTGCAAACCGGCGCACGGTTGAATACCGGCTTGCGTGACAGTCGTCAGATGCACCGCTATGCCATGGGCGAGTTTGGCCCCGGTGGCCTCTATTACAATGTGGCTGGCCTGCCGGCGACCGCAGGGACCTCCAAAGGCGTTGAACCGCGGTTTCACCCGAAAATGCCGATACAGAATCACAACTCGGTGTGGACCTTCGATGGCACCTTGCCGCCCAAATTGCTCATGGTGCGTTACGGGCAACCCGTGTTGATGCGCCACTACAACGGCTTGCCGATCGACCCGTCGGCAAACATGGGATTTGGTCTGCACACAATCACCACCCACGAACACAACGGTCACGCACCGGCGGAAAGCGACGGCTATGCCAACGCATTTTTCTTCCCTGGGCAATTCTATGACTATCGCTGGCCAATCCAGCTGGCCGGCTACGACAGCATCAACACCAAGGCTGAAGACCCGCGTGCAGCGTTTCCGTGCGCGCCGGGCGAAACCCTGTGGACCAACGACCTCACCCCCAGCCGCAAGACCTGCGACAACGGCATGATCAAGGTTCGCGGTGACTGGCGCGAAACCATGAGCACCCACTGGTTCCACGACCACATGCTCGATTTCACCGCGCAGAACGTCTACAAGGGCAACGCGGCGATGATGAACTACTACAGCGCCCTGGACCGCGGCAATGAATCGGTGAATGACGGCGTCAACCTGCGCCTCCCCAGCGGCAGCGCCTTGCCCTGGGGTAACCGCGACTACGACGTTAACCTGATGTTTGCCGACAAGGCGTGGGATAAGAACGGTCAACTGTGGTTCAACCCGTTCAACACTGACGGCTTTCTCGGTGACCAGGTGCTGGTCAACTGGAAGTGGAAACCGACCCTGGACGTGCGCGCCCGCAGCTATCGGTTCCGTATGCTCAATGGCTCCGTCTCGCGCTACTTCAAACTGGCGCTGGTGCGCGAGATCAAGGGCACCAGCGGCGAGTTCCAAGGGCCTGTCGGGTCAGGCGTGTCGTATGCCCGCGTGCCGTTCCACATGATTGCCAACGACGGCAACATCATGGAACACAGCGTACCGTTCGACGGCACCATGGACCTCGACGCCGACGGTGATAAACAGAACCACAACGCGATCCTGCCAACCCTGGGCATCGCCGAGCGTTTCGACATCATCGTTAACTTCTCGAAAAACGGGGTCAAACCGGGCGACAAGCTGTTCTTCGTCAACCTGTTGGTGCATCAAGACGGCAAGGGCCCGGAAGAACCCGTCTCCCTGGCTGACGTGTTGTCCGACAAATACAAGGCGATCCTCAAGCAAACCAGCAAGGGGCCGAAGTGGGAAGACGGTGATCCGGCGGTAGGCAAGGTGTTGCAATTCAACGTCAAGGCGTACACCGGCCAGGACCTGGCCATGGACCCGGCTGCTTATGAACCGGCCAAACCGGGCAAGGCTGAAGGCCTGGTGATGATCCCGCTGAAGATTCACCGCGAAAACGCCGCCGATAAAGCGTTGCTGGCCAACGCCCGTCACCGCACCTTCACCTTCGGCCGTTCTGATGGCACCGATGAAGCACCGTGGACGGTCAAGACCGACGGCGGTTTCGGGTTTCGCATGGACCCGCGCCGGCTGAACGTCTCGACCAAACTGGCCAGCGGTCCGACCGACGCGGGCGTCACGGGGTACGGCACGCTGGAAGTGTGGCACATCAAAGGCAGCGGCACGGGCTGGAGCCACCCGGTGCACGTGCACTTCGAGGAAGGCATCATCCTTAGCCGTGGCGGCAAGCTCCCACCGGAATGGGAAAAATGGGCACGCAAGGACGTGTATCGCATCGGTTCGGAAAAGGATGGTACGGACAATGTCGAGATAGCGATCAACTTCCGCGAATTCGCCGGGACGTACATGGAGCACTGTCACAACACTCAGCATGAGGACAATTCCATGCTGCTGCGCTGGGACATTGAAAAACCCGGGCAATTCCAGCTGATGCCGGTTCCGTTGCCCAGCTGGGATGGCGTGCGCTACGTCAACTCCGCCGCGCTGCCAACCTTCCGCACTGGCGATGGCTACGGCCCTAAAGCGGTGGTCACACCCTGAACCGCGAGGGAGCCGACATGAACATGCATACGTCGCGCTCCCTCGCCCTGGGCTGCTCCTGATTTTGATAGGGGTCACCTGTCACCATATTTGCCGCTCCGAGGCTATCAACCCTTCCTTGTGGTGATGTGAGAAGCGATCAGACCTTATCGACGCCGCGACGGCGATCAGACCGCCGTCACGACGTGAGTGCTCAACCGCGAATAAACGCCAACAAATCAGCATTGATCTGATCCGCATTGGTCGTCGGCATACCGTGCGGGAAGCCCGGGTAGGTCTTGAGCGTTGCATGCTTCAACAGTTTGGCCGACAGCGGCGCCGAGTCGGCAAACGGCACAATCTGATCATCCTCGCCATGCATGACCAGCGTCGGCACCTCAATCGCCTTCAAATCTTCTGTGAAATCAGTCTCGGAAAACGCCTTGATGCAGTCGTAATGCGCTTTGGCGCCGCCCATCATGCCTTGACGCCACCAGTTATCGATGACGCCCTGCGAGGCCTTGGCCCCGGGTCGATTGAAGCCATAAAACGGCCCCGCTGGCACGTCCACATAAAACTGCGCGCGGCTGGCAACCAATGCCGAGCGGAACCCGTCGAACACTTCCAGGGGCAACCCGCCGGGGTTCTTCTCCGACTTGACCATGATCGGCGGCACCGCACTGATCAATACAGCCTTGGCCACGCGCCCCGGTTTGGCTCGCGCGGTGTAGCGTGCAACTTCACCGCCACCGGTGGAATGGCCGACATGAATCGCGCCCTTGAGGTCGAGCGCATCGGTCAGCTCGATGACGTCGGCGGCGTACGTGTCCATTTCATTGCCTTCCCACGTTTGCGTCGAGCGCCCGTGCCCGCGACGGTCGTGGGCGATCACCCGGTAGCCTTTGAGCAGGAAGAACATCATCTGGTTATCCCAGTCGTCCGCGCTCAAGGGCCAGCCGTGGTGAAACACGATCGGCGTCGCGTCCTTCGGACCCCAATCCTTGTAGAAAATCCGCGTTCCGTCTTTGGTCGTGATTGCGTTCATGGCGTGTATCCCCTTGTGATCTGGTGGGTGTGGGGTGTGCAAAAGGGAGCTGGCTCGTGGTCGCGAACGACGGGGCACGAACGGGCTTGGTCAGTGTAGAAGACGGGCGGGGAGGGGCGCTTTGAAGCGATGGGTGGGCTTGGCGTTCTTCGAAAAAATATCTGTCCCCCGTTTTGACTTATTTTGACCGTTAATTTAAAGCATTCCATGCTGCCGATTTGCGACTCGTAGTTATGCCTCTTGCGTAACTCCCCATAGTGACTACGCTAGATTACTGGCAGTAAGCCATTAACTAAAAAGCTGGGGGATCAGCATGAAAAAGATACTGTTGCTTCTTTTAGTGATGTTGTCAGGCTGCAGCACATCTAACGTTTATCTTGGTATCCAAGGTGCGGCTTGGCGAAAATACGAGGCTTTTTCTGCACCGCAGTTTGCAGTGGGAGTGATAGAGACGTCTGGGAGAAATCGATTTGATCCGAAGGGAAGTATCAAGGTTTCTGATTTTCCGATTGTAGCGCAAACTACGATTTACTCAGCGGAAACTGCGCAGGCGGCCATCGAAGCTGAAGGTAAAATGAAACCTGGCACGGTTGATTTGAACGGACGCTACAAAACTGAAATAGAAAATCGTCAGTACGGAACATATGTGATTTTTCGGACATTAGAGCCATATACACTCGTTAAAATAATGAATGCTCCGGAAAATCGTACAATAATGGAGCAGCTGAAGGCAGAGTCACGCCAGCCGGTAATTATTACTGGTACTGCGGTATCGTACAGAAATATTAGCAATTCAAAGATTCATCAGTCTCTGGAAGGTAATGCTTCGATCAGCATTGGTGTCGTAGACACTCCATCGGTTCGTCTAGGTGTAGAGAATAGCAGTGAGAAAAGTACTGTTCTCAGTGACGGTACAGTCTTCGCTTATGAGTACTCTGTAATCCAATGGGATAGTAGCGTTGCTTATGCAAGGGTTAAGGGCCTTGAAATAGATAGACCCGCAAATCCGTGGTTCTAACGTGAAAAAGGGACAGATCTATTTTCTTCGATAGCCGACTGGAAAATAGATCTGTCCCCTTATAGCCGAAAATAGATCTGTCCCCTTATAGCCTACGCTTGGAAGAATCGATCGGGCCGGCATGGGCAAAGGGCACTGGACGCCTTGTCATCGATGATTTCCTCGCTGGCAAGGCGTCCCACTACCGCCGCCAAAGTCACTCCAGGGTGCATTGCACAAACATAGACGCCGCCCACTTTTGGTAGATAACCAATGACGGGGATGCCATCGGCAGGCATGGGCCTAAGTCCGACACAAGCCCATTCCGGATCTATGGAAACAACACCATGGAGTTCGTTCTGGATGGTCTTGGCAGTTCGAAGCGCTATCGCTGCCGGCTGATTTTCCATGGCGTCGTCCAGGTAATCTTCTGCCGCCAGCAACGCACCATCCGAACTTTGTCTCACTTCCATTTCAGGGCTGGAGATGAGGGTGTGCACGAGATTGGGTTGTGACTTGTAACGGATGAAAATGGCAGGCGAGGCCTCTATTGGCAGGGACACTTCAAGCATGTCTGCCAGCTTCGTGATGCCTGTTCCGGCTGCCAATACGACAATATCGGCATCGATGATGCCTTTTGTTGTTTCGACTCCGGTCACCTTTGCACGCTGGGTTACAAAGCCGAGCACCCGCGTCTGAGTGAGAATCTTCGCCCCATGTGCCTGGGCACCTGCGATCAACGCATGCGTAGCTGCCACTGCGTCCAGCGCCCCTTCTTCAGCCACATACACAGCAGACTGAGGAGGATTCTTGAGATTTGGTTCAAGGTCGAGAATCTGCGATCGAGACACCAGGTTTGCCCAAGCTTGGCTACCTGAGATCTGCAGCTCTCCACTTGCCATCACGCTGTAAGACAAGGCTCCTGTCCATCGTATCTTCAGACCAGGCAGCTGCGTTTCGAGTCGGCGGTACTCCTTGATTGCAGAACCGCGCAGTTGCGCAATTGGGTCAGGTTCGGGGTGTGAGGTATTGATCCAAGCGAATGAACTGCCAGTCACTCCCGAAGCTATTCCTTGAGCCTCGACCAAGGTGACATTCGCGCCTTTACCGGCCAAGTGATACGCCAATGACGCGCCCACGATGCCTGCACCAATGACAACAACCCGTTTACCCTGACCATTTCCCATATCAACCTCCGTTCTGTCGATGTGCCGATGGTACGACAGCTGGATGATTTCATGACATGAGAGCCTGATCGTTCAGGACGCTTTTTGACTGTCTGCTTCTGGCTGAAAGCACCCCTCACCAAGTAGCGCCGATCATGACGCCCATCGCTCCCCGAACGTCCCACTCAAACCTGATCCAACACCTCAACCACACCCTTATCCTCCCCCAGAAAACCCCCGCTCTGATGCTGCCAAAGCCGCGCATAAACTCCATTCTTCGCCAGCAACTCACTGTGCGTACCCTGTTCGATAATGCGTCCGTCGTCCATGACGATGAGGCGGTCCATGGCGGCGATCGTGGACAGGCGATGGGCGATGGCGATTACGGTTTTGCCTTGCATCATTTCATCGAGGCTTTCCTGGATGGCGACTTCGACTTCCGAGTCCAGCGCGCTGGTGGCTTCGTCCAGCAACAGGATCGGGGCGTTTTTGAGTATGACCCGGGCGATCGCGACGCGTTGGCGCTGGCCGCCTGACAGTTTGATACCGCGTTCACCCACCAGGGTGTCGTAGCCGCTATGGCCTTGGCGGTCGCTGAGTTGGCTGATGAATTCATCGGCCTGGGCATTGGCGGCGGCGTGGCGGATTTGCGCGTCGGTCGCGTCGGGACGGCCGTAGGCGATGTTGTCGCGGATGGAACGGTGGAGCAGGGAGGTGTCCTGCGTGACCATGCCGATGGAGGCGCGCAGGCTGTCTTGCGTCACTTTGGCGATGTTCTGGCCGTCGATGCAAATCTCCCCGCTGTCGACGTCGTAGAAGCGCAGCAGCAGGTTGATCAGCGTGGATTTACCCGCGCCTGAGCGGCCCACCAGGCCGATTTTTTCGCCCGGGCGGATGCTGAGGTTCAGGCCACTGAGCACTTGGCGTTCGCCGTTGTAGTTGAAACTCACATTGTTGAAGGTGACCGCGCCGCCGGAGGTCTGCAGCACGCCCGCATCCGGCGCGTCCTGCACTTTGGTGCCGAGGGTCAGCGTCGCCATGCCATCCTGGGCGGTACCGATGCTTTCGAACAGCGAGGTCATTTGCCACATGATCCAGTTCGACATGCCATTGATCCGCAAGGCCATGGCGGTGATTGCCGCCACGGCGCCGGCGCCGACCGCACCCTGGTGCCACAGCCACAGGGCGTAACCGCCGGCGGCCATGATCAGCGCCACCACCAATGCCTGGTTGACGATCTCGAACTGGCTGACCAAGCGCATCTGCCGGAAGCCGGTTTGCTTGAAGTCCTCCATCGCGGCACGCGCGAAATGCGCTTCGCGATTGGAGTGGGAGAACAGTTTCACCGTGGTGATGTTGGTGTAGGCGTCCGAGATACGCCCGGTCATCATCGAGCGTGCGTTGGCCTGTTCCTGTCCGACTTTCCCCAGCCGGGGCACGAAGTACCACATGGCCAGCCCGAACAATACGAACCAGGCCACGAAGGGCAGGATCAGTTTCAGGGCGAAGCCGCCGGCCAGCGCGATGATCGCGATGAAGTAAACGCCAATCCCCGGGAGGATTTCGATCAGCGTGAACAGCACGTCACGCACGGCCAGCGCCGTCTGCATCACCTTGGTGGTGACGCGTCCGGAAAACTCATCGGAAAAAAACGAAAGGCTTTGTCGCAGCATCAGGCGATGGAAGTCCCAGCGCAGGCGCAACGGCAAATTGATCGCCAATACCTGGTGCTGCACCATCGTGCGCAACGCCACCAGCCCGACGCTGGTCACCATGACAATGCCCATGCCCCACAACACGCGACTTTCCTGCGCCGCCGCTTCACCGCCGGCCTGCCAGGTCGAGAGCAGGTCCACGATCTGCCCGAGGAAGGAAAACAGCCAGGCTTCGTAAATCGACACACCGGCACTGAGCAGCGCCAGCGCAAGGATGTAGCCGCGAGCACCGCGCGTGCAGGCCCACAGAAATCGGGCCAGGCCATCGGGTGGCGGTGGTACCTCGTCGGGAGGGAAGGGGTCGAGCCTTCGTTCAAACACACGAAGCATGGTGGTCTCCAAAACGTTCAAGTTGAGGGAGTTTGCCATTGAACGGTTGTGTTGAGGGTCTGAAGGTTCGCCTTCGCGACGGGCGCTGATGTTTGATGCGCATAAACATGTTTAACGACGATCGTTTAACGACACTCGGTGTTACGTCATAAACGGCTACATCGCCTTGCGCCGTTACCTACGCGTACGCCAGAATCCGCCGGCTTGTGCGGCTGTGGGGTGGGCTATATCGTTTCCGGGTCACTGCAAAACAGTGATCGGGTTTGGTAGCCCGCCTCGTTATCAGTCGCATGGCAACACCTTATGACGTCTCTTTTTTGGGACTCTGTTTTTATGGTGGTCATGCGTGGGGCTCCTTTGTGAGCGCCGGGTTTCCTGATACGACCGGTCTACCAACCCACGCATGGCCGCCACCCAATCGTTTGGTAGCGAGGGTGATGGCTCCTTAAATTCGTATTAGGAGTTCCATCTATGTTCAAAGTTACGCCCAACCCCCCAGATACCAATCCAGTGCCCTACGACGCCTCTTTTGATCTTGATCCCCAAAAGCTGAAAGCGTCGGCCGACCGCGCACTCAAGTTCTACCTCAACCCCGGGGCGACGAAAACGCAGATACCGCCCCGCAAATCCGGCACCTTTTTCACCATCGACGCAGCGGTGGATGACGAAACGTTGCTGGTCGAGGCCTACGACTCGTTGTCATCGGCCCGTGCGATGGTCAACGACCTCATCGAGCTGGCGGACGGCCCGCGACGCCACACCATGCTGGTGCTGCACCGGACGCTGCTGATGGGTGAGCTGGCGGTCAATCGCGTACTGGATAACCACAAGCCCGGCTAATCACCCGGCCCTGTAGGAGCGAAGCTTGCTCGCGAAGGCGTCAGACCTGACACACCGCGTCAACGTTCTTCGCGGGCAAGCCTCGCTCCTACAGTTTCATTCAAATCAACGCCAACGCCTGCGCCAGATCCGCCCGCAAATCCTCCACATCCTCAACCCCCACCGACAACCGCACCAACCCATCACCAATCCCCAACTGCGCCCGCGTCGTCGCCGGAATGCTCGCATGGGTCATGATCGCCGGATGCTCGATCAAACTCTCCACGCCACCCAAGCTCTCGGCCAGGGCGAAGATTTTCACGTTCTCCAGGAAGCGTGTGGCGCCGGCCAGATCAGTGTTCAGGTCAATCGAAATCATCCCGCCAAACCCCCGCATCTGCCGCCGCGCCAGTTCATGCTGCGGATGTGACGGCAGGCCCGGATAGTAGACGCGGGACACTTGCGGCTGGGCTTCCAGCCATTGCGCCAGTTCCAGCGCGTTGCTGCAGTGACGCTCCATGCGCAGGGCCAGGGTTTTCACGCCGCGCAGGGTGAGGAAGGCGTCGAACGGGCCGGAGATCGCGCCGACCGAGTTTTGCAGGAAGCCCAGGCGTTCGGCCAGTTCCGGGTTTTGCCCGACGATGGCGATGCCGCCGATGACGTCGGAGTGGCCGTTGAGGTATTTGGTGGTCGAGTGCACGACGATGTCGAAGCCCAGCTCCAACGGCCGCTGGATCCAGGGGCTGGCGAAGGTGTTGTCGGCGACGCAGATGATGCCGCGGTCGCGGCAGGTGCGGGCGATGGCGCTGAGGTCGGTGAGGCTGAGCAGGGGATTGCTTGGCGTCTCGACCCAGACCATGCGCGTGTCGTCTTGCAGCGAGGCTTCGAAGTTCGCCAGGTTGGTCAGGTCGACGTAGCTGAAGCGATGCCCGGCGCTGCGTTGACGCACCTTGTCAAAGAGGCGGAAGGTGCCGCCGTACAGGTCGTTGCCGGAGACGATGTGCGAGCCGGCGTCGAGCAGTTCGAGCACGGTGGAGATCGCCGCCAGCCCGGAGGCGAAGGCGAAGGCCTGGGTGCCGCCCTCGAGGTCAGCGACGCAACGCTCCAGGGCAAAACGCGTCGGATTGTGCGAGCGCCCGTAATCGAGGCCTTTATGCACGCCGGGGCTCGACTGCAAGTAGGTGGAGTTGGCGTAGATCGGCGGCATCAGCGCTCCGGTGGACGGGTCCGGCACCTGGCCGGCGTGGATCACCCGCGTGGCGAAGGCGCGAGGCGCACCGGTTTCATCGTGCTGACTCATGTAAGGGATCTCCGTAAATGATTGAGTAGGTCGACGCGGGTAATCAGGCCGTGGAAGCCTGAGGCGTCGGCGATGATCGCCACCAGCCCGCGATCGAGTTCGGCTTGCAGTTCAGGCAGGCTGGCGCCGGGCGACAGGGTTTGCACCTTGTCGGTCATCGCGCTGGCCACGGTCAAGCGAAAGTGCGAGGCGTCTTCCTGCATGCCGAGCAGAATGTCCGATTCATCGATCACGCCGACCAGTTGCTTGCCATCCACCAGCACCGGCAGTTGCGACACATCCGCCAGGCGCATGCGCTGGAACGCGGTGAGCAGGGTGTCGTCCGGGCCGACGCTGATTACCCGGCCATCCTCGAAGCGCCGGGAGATCAGGTCGCGCAGGTCGCCGTAGCGTTTGTATTGCAGCAGGCCCTGATCATTCATCCATTGGTCGTTGTAGACCTTCGACAGGTAGCGGGTGCCGGTGTCGCAGACAAAGGTGACCACGCGTTTTGGCTCGGTCTGTTCGCGGCAATAACGCAGCGCTGCGGCGAGCAAAGTGCCGGTCGACGAGCCGCCGAGAATGCCTTCGGCGCGCAGCAGTTGGCGTGCGTGGTCAAAGCTTTCTTCATCGCTGATCGAGTAGGCGTGGCGCACGCTGGAGAGGTCGGTGATCGACGGAATGAAGTCTTCGCCAATACCTTCCACCGCCCATGAGCCGGGCTTGCCGAGGAGGCCGCTGCGGCTGTATTCGGCCATCACCGAACCGACCGGATCGGCCAGGACCATTTCCAGGTCCGGCTGAACACGCTTGAAGAAACGGGTGAGCCCAGTCAGCGTACCGGCCGAGCCGACGCCAACCACTATCGCATCCAGATCATGCTGGGTCTGCGCCCAGATCTCCGGCGCGGTGCTGCATTCGTGGGCCAACGGGTTGGCCGGGTTGTTGAATTGATCGGCGAAGAACGCGTCGGGAATTTCCTTGGCCAGCCGCGCCGCCACATCCTGGTAATACTCGGGATGGCCCTTGCCGACATCGGAGCGGGTGATGTGCACTTCGGCGCCCATGGCCTTCAAGTGCAAGACCTTCTCGGTCGACATCTTGTCCGGCACCACCAGCACCACCCGATAACCCTTGGCCCGGCCAACCAGCGCCAGGCCCAAACCGGTGTTGCCAGCGGTGGCTTCGACGATGGTGCCGCCGGGTTTCAGGCGACCATCGCGCTCGGCGGCATCGATCATCGCCAGGCCGATGCGGTCCTTGATCGAACCGCCGGGGTTCTGCGATTCGAGTTTGAGAAACAGCGTGCACGGGCCGGTATCGAAGCGGCTGACACGCACCAGCGGCGTGTTGCCGATCAGTTCGAGAACGGCGGGGCGGGAGTTGTTTGGCATGGCGTCACCTCCTGTGGGGGTCAGCAACTGGCGGCGGAGTGCCACCTGCCAGTCGCAGGCAAATCACGCTTGGACCATAGGCCGGGTTGACGCCCTCTGCAACCGAGTGTCGCCATTCGGTAAGGGTGCGACGCTGTTACTTGCAGGCTGTCTCCTATACTGATTCGCGTTGATCGGTTCAACGCCGTGCCTGAACGTCGTTGAGCTTCCCTGCGACCTCACAATAAGGAGAACGAACATGGCAATCCGCATTGGCGACGAGGCACCGGACTTTACCGTTGAAAGCACCGAAGGCACGCTGCATTTCCATGAGTGGATCGGTGACAAGTGGGCGATTCTGTTCTCGCACCCCAAGGACTTCACCCCGGTGTGCACCACCGAACTCGGCTACATGGCGCGGCTCAAGCCGGAGTTTGATAAACGCAACACCAAGGTGGTCGGGCTCAGCGTCGACCCGGTCAGTAACCACGCGAGCTGGGCCAAGGACATCGAAGAAACCCAGGGGCATGCGGTCAACTATCCGATGATTGGCGACGAAAACCTGGTGGTGGCCAAGCTCTACGACATGATCCATCCGAACGCCAGCGGCGGCGCGCGGACGGCCGCGGACAACGCCACGGTGCGTTCAGTGTTCATCATCGGGCCGGACAAGAAGGTCAAGGCGATGCTGATCTACCCGATGAGTGCCGGGCGCAATTTTGATGAAGTGCTGCGTCTGCTGGATGCGCTGCAATTGAACGCCAAGCACACCGTGGCGACGCCGGTGAACTGGCGTCCGGGGGAGGACGTGATCATTCCGACGTCGGTGTCCGATGAGGATGCCCGGAAGAAATATCCGGAGGGGTTCAGGACGGTGAAACCTTACCTGCGGACGGTGGCGCAACCGAAGTAACCCACCGCTATCCAGAGTGATGAATACCCTGTGGCGAGGGAGCTTGCTCCCGCTGGGGCGCGAAGCGGCCCCCTTTTTTGGGACTGCTGCGCAGTCCAGCGGGAGCAAGCTCCCTCGCCACAGGTTTTGTGTTGTCAGTGCCACAGGTTTTGTGTTGTCAGTACCACAGGTTTTTTACTGTCAGTACCACAGGTTTGCTGTCATTGGATCAGGTCGCTTCCGGAAGCTTCGCAATCACCTTGATCTCGAAATCAAACCCATACAGCCACGTCACACCCACCCCCGTCAGCGTCGGATGCGGCGCATCCCCCCAAAACTCCGGCACGATCTTCCAGATCGTTTCGAACTTCTCCTCGGGATTGACGATAAACACCGTCACATCAATCACATCATCGAAGGTGCAACCGGCCGCGACCAGGATTGCATTCAGGTTATAGAACGCGAGCCGCACCTGCGCTTCCAGATCGGGTTCGGGCGAGCCGTCCTCGGTGCTGCCGACTTGCCCCGAAACAAACAAAAAGCCATTGGACTTGATCGCCGGCGAATAGCGATTGCGCTCATAAAGCGCCTGGCGTCCAGGCGGAAAAACCACGTCACGCTGAGTCATAAAGTGCCTCCATCGGCAGGTCAACACTGACCCGCAATTACGATGAAGTGACTGTAGGCACTTGCGCCAGCCCGATAAACAAGCAACCTTGGCCATCACTGTTTGTAAATCCCAAACAATCCGGGGCAACAATGGACCGTTTCGATGCGATGCAGGCCTTCGCCCGGGTGGTGGAAACCGGCAGTTTCACCAAGGCCGCCGAAACCTTGCACATGAGCAAAACCAGCGTGACGCAACTGGTGCAGCAGTTGGAGGCGCGGTTGCGGGTCAAATTGCTCAACCGCACCACGCGCAAGGTCAACGTCACCGCCGATGGCGCGGTGTTTTACGAGCGCGTGGTGCGACTGCTGGCGGATATGGACGATGCCGAAACCAGCCTGTCCGGCGCCTCGGTGCAACCCAGGGGCCGCCTGCGAGTGGATGTGCCCAGCCCGCTGGCCCGGCTGATTCTGATGCCGGCATTGCCAGCGTTTCATGCGCGCTACCCGGACATCCAGATCGACATGGGCGTCAGCGATCGTATCGTCGATATCATCGGGGAGAACGTCGATTGCGTGGTGCGCGGCGGCGAGCTCACTGATCAATCGCTGATGGCCCGGCGGGTCGGTGAGCTTCAACTTGGGGTGTTTGCCGCGCCGAGTTACCTGCAACGCCTCGGAACGCCAACGCATCCACGGCAGCTGGAGGATTCCGAACATCGGATCGTTGGCTTCCTGTGGGCGCGCACCGGCAAGGCCTTGCCCTATGTCATGCACAACAACAGCGAGCATCTTCAGATCAAGGGTCGCTACGTGCTGGCGGTCGACGATGGCAATGCCTACCTCGCGGCAGGCCTGGCCGGAATGGGCGTGTTTTGGCTGCCGGACTACATGTCCAAAGGCCCAGAAGCGCGGGGTGAACTGGTGCGCCTGTTCGAGGATTGGCGCCTGGATCCGATGCCGCTTTATGTGGCATTTCCGCCCAACCGGCACATCAGCATCAAGGTGCGGGTGTTCATCGATTGGGTCGCGGAGTTGATGGCGGAGCATGCGCCGGTCACTGGCCCCCAGAAGGCGTAAACCTGTGGCGAGGGAGCTTGCTTGTGGCGAGGGAGCTTGCTCCCGCTCGGCTGCGCAGCAGTCGTGAAACCGTTGCCCTCGGTGTAACTGATACACCTCGGTGGCCGGTTTTGGGGCCGCTTCGCAGCCCAGCGGGAGCAAGCTCCCTCGCCACATGTTCGGTGGTGGGTTCAGGATCTTGTTGGGCCGATCCATTTGTTTACGCTCGGCGGCTGCCACTGTTCCAACGCATCGATCAGCGCCGTTGGATCCGTGTCTAGGATCAGCATTTCGCTGTGCTCGGTTTTCATGAAACCTTCTTTCACCGCATGCTCCAACAGGCTGCGCACCGGGTTGAAGAAGTCGCCAATGTTCAGGCAAGCCACGCCTTTTTGGTGTTCACCCAGTTGCGTCAATGTCGCGACTTCAAACAACTCTTCAAACGTCCCCAGGCCGCCAGGCAAGGCGATAAACGCATCCGCCCATTCACTCATGCGCGTCTTGCGGCTGCGCATGTCGGGTGTCACTTCATGCCGGGTCAGCCCGCTGTGCAGGTGGCCGAGGTCGTGCAAATAGCGGGTGATGACGCCGACCACTTCGCCGCCCTCGGCAAGCACGGCATCGGCCACGACGCCCATCAAACCTTTATCGGTGCCGCCATAAACCAGGCGCAAACCACGTCGGGCAATTTCCCGGCCCAAGGCTTGCGCGCCTTCGGCATACGCCGGGTTGAAGCCATGATTGGAACCGGAAAAAACAGCAATGCTTTGCAGTGGGGAGGGCATCGGATGAGGTCCGTTTGAGGGCTGAGCACCCCATCCTGCCGCCTGTTGGCTCAGCGCAACAGCGCCAAGAATCGAGTGTTCGAGTGGGCCATGGGTTACAACAATTCCAGAATGCGTTGACCGAGGCGTTCGGCGGTGGCTTGCGAATCAATGTTGGCGAACCCAAGCAACAGCGCTGATTCGGTCTGGCCACGGATACTGAAATCGCTCAACGCTTCGGCATAAATCCCCGCCTGCTGCAGACGCTCGACCAGCGCCCGATCGGACTGTTGATCCACCAGCCGCAGAATCAAATGCATGCCCCCCGGCTGCGCATCAATGCGAATGCGCTCGCCCAACACCGCTTTCAACCCCCGCGCCGTCGCCTCCCGGCGTTCCCCATAGAGCTTGCGCATCCGCTGGATATGCCGGGCGAAATGGCCCTCGGTGAGAAACGTCGCGACGATGGCTTGGGTGAGTTCCGGGCAGCCACCAAGGAAAGTCTGGCCGACCTGTTCGAAGCGTTCGACCTGCGCCGGCGGCACGATCAAATACGAAAGGCGGATACCCGGAAACAGTACCTTGCTGAACGTCCCGGCATACAGCACCCGACCCTCGCGATCCAGGCTCTTGAGCGCCGGCAGCGGACGGCTGATGTAGCGGTACTCGCCGTCGTAGTCATCCTCGACAATCCAGGCCTGTTCGCGGCTCGCCCACTCGAGCAATTCCAGGCGACGCGGCAGCGACAGCGACACGCACAAAGGGCTCTGATGAGCCGGCGTGACCACCGCCGCACGGGCGCCCAGCGCATGGCTCACGGCATGCGTCACTTGCATGCCGTCCTGATCGACCGGGACGGGCACGGTCTCAATCTGCAGGTATTCAAGCAACTGGCGAGTCGGCCGGTAACCCGGGTCCTCCACCAGCACGCGGTCGCCCGGTTTGAGCAGCGCATGGGCGATCAACGACAGGCTGTTGCGGTAGCCCGAGGTAATGAACACCTGCGACGGCGAGCAGGTAATGCCCCGCGCCATGTGCAGGTAAGTGGCAATCGCCGTGCGCAACGATTCCAGGCCATACACCGAAGGATTGGCCATGTCCGCCACTTGCGTAGCGCGAACGCAACGGGCGCCGATTTGCGCCCAGATTTTCCGGGGAAAGGCGTCCAGCGCCGGCAGGGCCATTTGAAATGGCAGGATCGGCGCTTTATGCCGGATCGAAGGATTCTCGGCCGGTCGCTGCGCCGCAGAGGAGGGCGCCCGCACGTTGATCCCGGGCGCGACCACCGTACCCGCCTGGCCGCGCGCCTGAATGTAGCCCTCGGCGGTCAGCAGGGAATACGCGGTGTCGATGGTGCCCCGCGCCAGCCCGAGTTCCTTCGCCAACGCCCGGGCCGCCGGAATCCGCTCGCCTGGGGTGAGCGTGCCGTCGGTAATCGCGCCCCGGAACCGCCAGTAGATTTGCCGGTAGATCGGTTCGCTGGACGCCGGGTCCAGGGGTGAAAAAGCTTTGCCAGTCATTGCGCCTCGTTATTCTGGAAATACGCCTGTAGCGCTTGATCTGTTCCGGCCCGCGCCTCAGCAACCGCATCCGGGCCCAGGGCAGTGCCTTCGACCGTGAAGAAATGTAGATCATGCAGCCCGATCATGTTGAGCACGGCTTTCAGGTACGGCGTCAGAAAGTCCGGCTGACGCGCACGCTCCCCGGAAAATCGCCCGCCCGACGCAATCGCCACAAACACCGGGCGATCGGAGAGCATGCTGGTCTTGCCTTGCGCACCGACATTAAACGTCCGCCGCACCCGAGCGACATGATCGATCCAGACCTTCAACGCCGAAGGCACCGTGAAGTTGTGCATCGGCGTACTGATGACCAGCACATCCGCGCTTTTCAATTCATTAATGAGCCATTCGGACTGGATAAAAGAACCGTCTTCAGCGATGTCCTCCAGCGACTGCTGGGAGATCGCGTAGTTCTCATCCACATGCGCAATCCCGCCCGCGCCCACCACCCGGTTGATCACTTCGGCGGTGGGAGTGCGCTTCAATAAATGCCCGATCACGGTTTGCGAAAGCCGATAACTCTCGGACGCTTGCCCGCGCGGGCTGCAGCTGACATGCAGGATGTTCATGGTTGGCTCACTTCAAGGTTATCGATTGAGGTGCCCATGCTACGAAGGTCATGACCTAGCCAAAAGATCCATGAATTGCCTTTGCGGCTGGTCCATGAATACAGCAAGTATGGCCCAGAAAGGAACACAGATCATGGACCTTCAACCCTGGGCCATGACGCCCCACGATGGAGTCCTCCAAACAGCCACTAGAAGGATTCATCATGACTAACCGTATCGACTACGCCAGCGCTTCCCCTGAAGGTTACAAGGCGTTCGGCGGTGTGTACGTCACACTTCAGAAGTCCGGTTTGCCCCACGAACTGATCGATCTGGTGTACCTGCGAGTCTCGCAACTCAACGGCTGCGCCTACTGCATCGACATGCACTCGCGGGATCTTCTTAAACTCGGCGTCAGCGTGGAAAAACTGGTGTTGGTGCCGGTATGGCGCGACTCCGGCGCTGTCTTCAGCACCCGCGAACGCATCGCCCTGGCCTGGGCTGAAACCGTCACGCGGGTGGCCGAAACCGGTGTGCCAGACGCGGACTACCAAGCCACCGCCGCCGAGTTCAACGACAAAGAACTCGCCGACCTCACCTATGCCATCGGCTTGATGAACGCGTTTAACCGCTTCGGCATCACCTTCCGCTCGATCCCTGCGGCAGCCGCCAAGGCCTGAGCCTGATTGGCGAGCGCCGCATCGGTGCTCGCCGACCCAACGAAAGGAACAAACACCATGGCATGGGTACTATTGAGCCTCGCCGGCCTCCTCGAAATCGCCTTCGCCTTTGCGATGAAAGGCTCCGAGGGTTTTACCCGCCTGACCCCGGGACTGATCGCCGCCGCCACCGGCGTGTCGAGTGTGTTTCTGCTGTCACTGGCGCTGAAATCACTGCCCGTGGGCACGGGCTACGCGGTCTGGACCGGGATTGGCGCGGCGGGCACGGCGATTCTGGGCATGGCGATATTGGGCGATGCCGCCACGCCGCTGCGGATTCTCTGCATTGCGCTGATCCTGGGCGGCGTTATCGGGTTGAAGTTGGTGTCGGCGAATTGATCGGCCTCAAATTTCGTCGTCAACGGGCAGCGCGCCATTCAACCATTCCTGATTCATCGTCTCGGCATCGCCCAGATACTCCAGCAACCAGGCCATGGCCGGTGAATGCTTGTTTTGATTCCACGCCACGCACGACGGGCTGGCGGCGAACGGTCGTTGCAGGTTCAGGGCGACCAATTCGCCTTGCTCGATCAGCGGCAGCATCAAGTGCGCTGGCGCCATGCCCACGCACAAACCTTCGCGCAGACAATCCAGAGCCGAGGCCCAATTCGGCACCACCAGCCGCCGCTGATTATCCAGCGACCAGGTATCGCGTTTCGGCAGATGGCGCGAGGTGTCGTTCATGCACAGCGCGGGGTAGGGGCGCAGTTGATCGTCGTCCAGTGGTCCGACCAATGCCGCCAACGGATGCCGGGTGCTGACCACGCACAACCAGTTCAACAGGCCCATGTCGCGAAAGCTGTAATGACTGGCCACCGGCACCGCACTGGTGGCGCCGATCACGATGTCGGTGCGCTCATCGGCGAGGGCGTCCCACACGCCGTTAAACACTTCGTAGCTGAGCAGTAATTCCACATCAGGAAACTGTTTATAAAAATCCAGCACCAGTTGCCGGCAGCGTTGCTGTTTGACGATGGCATCCACCGCGACTTTCAACTGACCGCTCCAGCCATTGGCCACTTGCTGGCACAGGCGCCGGGTGTCGAGCATGGACTTCATCACCCCGCGCGACTGCTCGATAAACAACTTGCCGGCCGGCGTCAGTTCGACATCGCGATGGCGGCGCACAAACAACGGCACCGCCAGCCATTGCTCCAGTTGGCGCACGGTGTAACTGACCGCCGACGGCACGCGGTGCAACTCCTGCGCCGCCGCGCTGAAACTGCCATGCCGGGCCACGGCATCGACGACATCGAGGGAATATTCAGACCACATTCAGTTGCCTTCAAAAATATTGATAAGAACGTCCAATTATTATCGCTTCACAGCAGAAGCTCACCACTCATAATGGCACGCTGCTAACAAATTATTTGATTTGAAGAACCGTTAGGGCGTTGATGAAAAACTCGTTTGGCTTCACCTGTTACCTGATTGGGCTGAGCGTGCTCGGCTACCTGGGCATGGACATGTATCTACCGGCGTTCGGCGTCATCGGCGGCGAACTGCACCTGTCGGCCGGCGCGGTCGGCGCGAGCCTGAGCATCTTCCTCGCCGGATTTGCCGTCGGCCAATTGCTGTGGGGCCCGATGTCCGACCGCATCGGCCGCAAACCCGTGTTGCTGATGGGCTTGAGCCTGTTCGCCCTGGGCTGCCTCGGCATGTTCTGGGTCGAAACCGACGTGCAACTCTGGGCGCTGCGCTTTATCCAGGCCGTCGGTGTGTGTTCGGCGGCTGTCAGCTGGCAAGCGCTGGTGATCGACCGCTACCCGCCCGAGCAAGCCAATCGCCTGTTCGCCGGGATCATCCCACTGATGTCCCTGTCACCCGCACTCGCGCCGTTGCTCGGCGCGCTACTGCTGAATCACTGGGGCTGGCTGTCGATTTTTGCTGTGCTGCTCGGCGTCAGCGTGCTTTTGCTGGTGCCCACGGTGCTGCTCAAAACCACACCGAAACGCCTGACAGCCAACGGCGAACGCTCGCGCATCAGCTTCGGACAACTCCTCAAAACCAAAGCCTTCAGCGGCAACGTCTTGATCTACGCTGCCTGCTCGGCCGCGTTCTTCGCCTGGCTCACCGCCTCACCGTTCATTCTCGGCGGCATGGGCTACAGCCCCAGCGACATCGGCCTGAGCTACGCCCTGCCAACCCTAGGCTTCCTGATCGGCGGCTTCAGCTGCCGCAGCTTGCTGCAACGCATCAGCGGTAACGTCATGCTGCCCTGGCTGATCCTCGCCTACTGCGTGAGCATGGTCGCGCTGTACCTGGTTGCGACATTGACCACGCCGACCCTCACCACATTGCTGATCCCGTTCTGTTTGATGGGCTTGGTCAACGGCGCCAGTTTCCCGATCATCATTACCAACGCACTGACACCCTTTGCGGAAAATTCCGGCAAAGCGGCGGCGCTGCAAAACGCGTTGCAACTCGGTGCGTGCTTTGGGGCGAGTTTGCTGGTGTCGACATGGATCGAGCAGCCGTTGCAGATTGCCGTGGTGGTGATGCTCGGGACAGTGCCGCTGGCGGCGTTGGGGTATTGGATTCAGGGGCGCAAGAGGGTGGCAGCAGAAGGGTTTGAGTTACAAAGAGGGGACTGATTTATTTCTGGTACGAAAAAGCCCGGCTGATTAGGCCGGGCTTTTTGTTGGGTACCACTTTAAAGCCAATCATTTATGCGACGCGGTTTTGGACCAGACGATCAGAACCACCTTCAGCGACGCGATTCTGTTGCAGACGATCCGAGCCACCTTCGGCTACACGATTCTGTTGCAGACGATCCGAGCCACCTTCAGCCACACGATTCTGCTGCAACCGATCCGAGCCACCCTCAGCCACACGACTTTCAATCAACCGATCCGAACCGCCTTCAGCGATCATGGTGTGAGAAGCGGCAAAAGCGTTAACTGCAAAAACCGAGAATGCGATGCTGAGAAGGATTTGGCGTTTCATGATGGTGTGCTCCGGGTGTTATTAGTTGGGTATGGAGCGGATGTTACGCCGGGGATTTTTTATGAGAACTTCATTGACGTGATGGTGACTATCGACGGGAGCGATGGTTGAAACTCAATGAGCCAATGCCACCTTCCGACCATGGATTTCTAACAGCTATTTCAACAATGGAGCAGGTCGCCAATGTGCTTGAAAACGCTATCGGGCGTCAGTCCTTTTGAAAAATCCCCTCCGCTACAGGGAGGCTCCACACGTGGCTGATTGCAACGTCATCATTTTCGATATGGACGGTACCGTCCTCGACTCGGCACCCGGAATCGTTGAGAGCTTGACGTATGCCATACGTCAACTGGGCCATGACTTTATCCCCGACGCGGAGACACAGAAGTTGTTTGGCCCGCCGATGAACCAAGTCGTCGCAGAACTTCTGGCGCCTTTTGCAGATGATCGAATCGACGAGTGCCTCCACTTGTACCGCTCTCACTACAGGGAACAAGGGCTTTACCAAAGCCTTCCGTACGCAGGTATAACCAGGGCGCTCAGCTATTTTTCGGAGCGTAATTATTCGCTCTTCATTGCGACGTCGAAACGACAAGAGTTTGCGGAAAAAATGCTCATCCACAACGGCTTGTTCGATTCTTTTCAGGCGATTTTCGGCACCTCGCCCGACGGCAAACTGGATGACAAAGCTGATCTGGTAAAGACGCTGCTAGCGTCCCTTGCGATGCCACCCTCTGGCGTGTTCATGATTGGCGATAAGCGTGATGACATGCAGGCTGCCCGGCGAAATGCGGTGGTCCCGGTGGGGGCACTTTGGGGCTATGGGGCCGTCGATGAGTTGAAAAACAGTGGCGCTCACGCCCTGGCCGATACGCCCTGGGCATTACCCGGCGTAGTTGACGATCTGCTGTAAAAGTTGAAAGCCAACTCGTGCCGGGCACCGTGATGATCTGCCTTGAACCGCTGCCACAGTCAGAAGCGGTACTTCGCCGTCAACGAGTAGCTACGCGGATTGCCGTAAGTGTCGGTGGAGCCCCAGATCGTGCTGCTGCCAATCGCCGAGTAATAAACGCGGTCGAAGACGTTGTTGGCGTTCACTTGCAGGTCCAGGTGCTTGTTGACCTCATAACCCGCCATCAGGTCGGCCACGGCGTAGCTGCCTTGCTCGACACGGTAGCTGCCATTGGTCACGTCGACGTCGTTATACATACGGCTCTGCCAATAGACGTTGCCACCCACACGCAGTTTTTCCAGCGGCCCCTGGAAGCGGTAGGCGGTCGATAATTTGAACAGATGCTCAGGCGTGTCGGTGTCGAAACGCTGGTTTTCGTTGGCCGGGTCGGTGTCCTTGATGTAGTGGGCACGGGTGTAGGTGTAGCCGGCGCCGATCTGCCAGTTGTCAGTCAGTGCGCCTTGCAGCTCCATATCAATCCCTTGGCTGCGCACCAGGCCTGACGCGTCGTAGCAAGTCAGCACCGGGCAACCCAGTTGCGTGGCGGCTTGGGTGGCGCGGTTTTTCTGGTCGGTCTGGAACACCGCCAGACTGGCGTTGAGGGCGCCGTTGAAGTACTCGCCCTTGATGCCGACTTCGTAGTTTTCCCCCACGATCGGATCAAGCAACTTGCCGGAGAGGTCCTGGTAGGTTTGTGGCGTGAAAATGTCGGTGTAACTGGCGTACACGGAATGGTGGTCATCGAGCTTGTAGATCAGGCCGCCGTAGCGCGTCAGGTTGCGGGTGACCTTGTAGTCCGCGTCTCCCGAGCGGTCGTCGTAGTCATACCAGTCCAGGCGACCGCCGAGAATCAGTGTAAGCGGGTCGGCCAGGCTCAAGCGGGTGGTCAGGTAAACGGCGTCCTGGGTGGTGATGTTGTGGCTTTTACCATCGCGCACAAAGTCCGGTTTCGGCGCGCCGATCGGCAGCCCGGTGTCGTAAGGGCTGTAATCTTTGGTGGTGTTGTCGTAGATGCGTTTGCTGGTGCCGACTACCACTTCATGAGTACGACCGAACGCCTCGACCGGACCGCTGGCGTAGGTGTCGAACGCGGTCTGCTTTTCGTCTTGCCGCGATTGCCAGGCAGTGGTCTCCAGCGGGCCGTTGTAACGCGACAGGTAAGTCCCGGAGAACAAGCCGTCCAGGGTTGAGGTCGAGCCGGCGACGTGCAGTTTCCAATCGTTGTCGAAGCGGTGCTCCACGTCGCCGAACACCGTGTCGACCCGCAGCTTTTTGTTTTCCCAATCGGTGCCAGGGTAGGTGGAGCGGGGCAGGTTCAGGTGGTGACCATCGGTGCCAAGGGGCAAACCACCCCAGAAGAAATTGGTCTGGTCCTCCTGGCGGGAAAAGCCCAAAGACGCGGTAGTGCTGTCGCTCAGATCAGCTTCCGTGATCGCGTAAAACAGGCCGTGATCGCTTTGTTCCTTGTCGCGGAAACTGTCGGCATCCTGATAAGAACCCACCATTCGGCCACGCAAGGTGCCGCTATCGTTCAGCGGACCGGAAGCATCAAACTCACCGCGATAGTCATCCCAACTGCCGGCCGTGCCCGTCAGACTGACCTGCGGGGTAAACGTCGGGCGCTTGCGCACCATGTTAATGGCCGCCGAGGGGTTGCCGGCACCAGTGACCAGGCCGGTCGCGCCGCGAATCACTTCCACGCGGTCAAACATCGCCAGGTTCGGCTGCACGCCCATGGTGTAGCCCGAATAAGAACTGGGCAGACCGTCGTACATGATGTTGTCGATGTCGAAGCCGCGAGAACTGTAGGTCTGACGGCCGGGACCGCTGGACTGGCTGAGGAACAGGCCGGGCGTGTTCTTCACCACATCGTTAATGCTGGTCATGGCCTGATCGTCCATGCGCTGACGGGTAATCACCGTCACCGCCTGCGGCGTTTCACGCATAGTCAGCGGCAACTTGGTCGCGGTCTGCATCGGGCCGGTGGTGTAGGAGCCGGTGCCTTCGGTGGTGGCACCCAGTTGTTCGCTGGTGATGCTCGTGGCATCCAATTCCAGCGTTGTGGGCGGCTGGCGGGTTTCAGCTGCGGCAGGTTGGGATTCGGCGGCGATGGCGGCCTGAGTGCTTGCGATACACATGGCAATGGCCAGAAGACCCGGTGAAAAAGGCGTACGACTTTGCGCTTGATGCCCCAGCATGAAACGGACTCCCCGATAGCCATCCTTGGCGAATAGTAATGATGTTGAGAATTATTCTCGGCAGTGTGGCAGATTGTTTCGGCTCAAAAAACCCCGCAGAGACAGGGGTTTAATGAATTTTTCACATTTACCGAGCGGGTAGGCAGGTGTTACAGAAGGAAAAGTGACCGCTGGAGTTGGCGCAATGTGGAGAGCCGGCTGGTTTATTTCAAGTACGAAAAAAACTGGCTTATCAGGCTGGGCTCTTTGTTGGGCCGCTTTAAAGGCCATCATTTATGCGGTGCGGTTTCGGATCAGACGGTCGGAGCCACTTTCGGCTACGCGTTTCTCCAAAAAAACGATCCGAACCGCCTTCAGCGAGCAACTTCGCCATTAGCGTCTAAATTTCAATGACATGTCCCGCCACACTGAAGGAACGACTCATGTCCAGAATTCGCTCATTGATTGCCGCTATTACTTGCGTTGCTCTGGTCGCCGGGTCCGCGACGGCGTTGGCCGATCCTGGTAATGGCAAGGGTCAGGGAAACGGCAAGGGTAATTCGCAAAACAACCCGGCTCATGGCAACCAGGGGAGTCATGGAAACAAAGGTAAAAATTCCGGCGGCGGCGATTGGGATAACGGTCCAAGCATCAATCACTCAAGCGTGCTTGGGATTGTGGGCGGATACCGCGACTACTGGAGCCCCGGACCTGCGTTGCCACCTGGCATTCAAAAGAACCTTGCGCGCGGTAAGCCTCTGCCACCAGGCATTGCGAAAAAACTGGATGGTCGGTTGAGCGGGCGGCTGCCTCATTACGATGGGTACGAATGGCAGCAAGTGGGCACCGACTTGATCCTGGTCGCTCTGGCAACCGGGCTCATCTACGAAGTGCTCAATGGGGCTTTTGATTGATCCTTGAGTAGCAATCTCCCTCTCGACTTTAATGGGTTGCAATGCGCAAGGGCGAAGACAGGCCAGGACGTCGGCATCCCAAAGGGTGGGCGGATCAGGCGCCAATCACCTCTTCCCCAGCGTGAAGGAATAACGAGATTACTCACTATTCTGTTAACACCGCCGATAGCTTTATATGCAACCGACTCGCCTCCAGCATCAGCGGGAAATTATGCCGAGCAACCTCGCGACTATCGTTCAAACCCTCACCAACCGTTCCAGCGTGTCGCTGGCGCGTACTTCTCTGTTCAAATTTGTGGGGCTGTTGGCCGCTGTTTTTTTACTGGCCAGCGCGTCCCTTATTTATCTAGCGCATGATCTGGACCGCACGGAGGAGGTCGAAAGTGCGTTTTACACGAAGAAGGCGGTGCAATCGCTGGAAAAATCCCTGCGCTCGACCGTCAAGGACTACGCATTTTGGGGGGATGCCTACAAACACCTGCACGCTGAAGTGGACCCTGACTGGGCCTTCGTTCGGCAAAACGTTGGTTCAACGCTTTATACGGATTTCGGATTACAGGGGGTGTTTGTCGTCAACGACGTCAATCGCACTGTTTACTCCGTAATCAAGGGTGAGCTGAAACCCGTTGAAGTCACCGATTGGCTCGACCAGTCAATTGCCGCCATTATCGATAAAGCCCGGGCTGGCGCGGAAACTGAAACGCCGACAACGACCTTTATCAATGTCAGGGGCGTACCGACCCTCGTCGCGGCCGCGGCGATTACACCGGGAACGGACCCGACCGTGGTGGCGGATGACCGGCCGCCGTCGGTATTGGTTTTCGTGGATATGTTGAACAGCACCAAACTTGAACTGATGGGCGACGATTTCGGGGTAGATCGTCTGCACGTCGCTACACCCGACGACGCTGGCGCCACGTCTGTTCTGCCATTGGGCGATGACGGTGCGGCCGGCAGCCTGCGTTGGAACTCGTCAAAGCCCGGCCTGCGCTTATTGGGGATCGGATTGCCATTGATCGGCGTCGCCGCGCTGCTGGTGTGGCTGATGACCTGGGCCATCTTGCGTCGCACCACCGCCGGCGCACTGGCACTCGACACCAGTTACGCATCGCTACAGAGCAGCCAAGACGCCCTCGCCATCAGCGAAGCGCGTTTTCGCGACGTCGTGGAAGCCAGCTCGGACTGGGTATGGGAAATCGATGCTGATTGGCGCCTGACCTTTTTGTCCGAGCGATTTGAAGTGGTTACGGGGCTTTCCAGGGACGCTTGGATCGGTGCGCGGATAGACGATCTGTTGTGCACCGAATTAGGCACGTTATCGCAATGGCTCAGCATCCCGAATCGCCGTCCGGATATCAGCGTCCAGTGCCGATACGTCGACACCAAGGGCCGCGAGCGCATCACTCGCCTATCGGCTCGACAAATGGCCCGGGAAGGATTCCGGGGCACCGCGACCGATGTGACGGAGGAGGTTGAATCCCGTCGGCGCATCGAATTCCTCTCCCAGCATGACGCCTTGACCGGTTTGCCCAACAGGACGCGTCTGCAGGAGTTTCTCGATGGCAAACTCAAGGCGTTGCCGACGGTAGAGCAGCCGCTGATCATGCTCAGCCTGGACCTGGACCGGTTCAAACCGGTCAATGACTTGCTGGGCCATGCGGCCGGTGATTTGGTACTCAATGAAGTCTCCAGCCGCCTGGCGGCCTGCGTGCGCGATGGCGACCTTGTCGCCCGTATCGGTGGGGACGAATTCGTATTGATCCTCACCGACGTGAGCTCCCAGGACGAAGTCGAGGCACTCTGTCATCGCCTGATCGAGTCCATCGAACGGCCTATCGCCATCGAGGAGCAGGAAGTGTTCGTCAGCGCCAGCATCGGCATCGCGATGGCGCCAACCGACGCTTTTGAAGCCGCTGAATTGCTGCGCTACGCGGATATTGCGCTGTACGAGGCCAAGGCCGCCGGTCGCAACACCTGGCGCTTTTACGCCGGTGATATGAACGCCAGGATCATTGAGCGTCGTCGTTTGGAAAGCGACCTGCGTTTCGCCATCAAACACGGTGAGCTGCGCCTGCATTTCCAACCTCGTTATCGTATCGCTGACGGTCAAATGGTCGGTGCCGAAGCGTTGGTGCGCTGGCAACACCCCGAGCGCGGTCTGATCCCACCCGACACGTTTATCCCGATTGCCGAGGAGTCCGGGCTGATTCTCTCCCTGAGCGACTGGGTGCTCAGCACCGCTTGCCGTTGCGCCGCACAGTGGCCGGAAAAACTGTTCGTGTCTGTCAACCTTTCGCCCACCGAGTTCAAGCGCGGCAACCTGGTCGAGCGCCTGCAGAAAACCCTCCACGACTCTGGCATAGACCCCACCCGCGTCGAGCTGGAAATCACCGAAAGCGTCATGCTCGACGATGCCGCCGGCGCACTTGAGCTGATGCACACGCTCAAACGCCTCGGTGTACGGATATCCATGGACGATTTCGGTACCGGGTATTCTTCGCTGAGCTACCTGCGCGCCTTCCCATTCGATGGCCTGAAAATCGACCGCAGCTTTTTGAGCCGACTGGTCGAAAGCGAGGGCGACAAAGCCATTGTCCAAGCCATCGTGGGCCTGGGCCGCGCGTTATCCCTCACCGTGACGGCTGAAGGCGTTGAAACCGCCGAACACCTCAGATTGCTCAAAGCGGTGGCGTGCGACGAAGGCCAAGGCTACTTCCTGAGCCGGCCACTGGATAATGCGGCGTTTGATGCTTTGCTCGACGTCAGTGAGCGTGCGGGTAGCCGAAGCAACGTATGAATCGCAGCGCCTGAATAGGGCTGAATTACTTCAGGCATGAAAAAGCCCGGCTGATCAGGCCGGGCTTTTTGTTGGGGACCGCTTTAACGCCATTCATTCAGGCGACGCGGTTTTGGATCAGGCGGTCGGAGCCACCTTCGGCGACGCGATTCTGTTGCAGACGATCGGAGCCACCTTCGGCGACGCGATTCTGTTGCAGACGATCGGAGCCACCTTCGGCGACGCGGTTCTGTTGCAGACGATCCGAGCCACCTTCGGCTACACGATTCTCGATCAACCGATCGGAGCCACCTTCAGCAACACGATTCTGTTGCAACCGATCCGAACCACCCTCAGCCACACGACTTTCAATCAGTCGATCCGAACCGCCTTCGGCAATCATGGTGTGAGACGCGGCAAAAGCGTTAACTGCGAAAACCGAGAAAGCGATGCTGAGAAGGATTTGGCGTTTCATGGTGGTGTGCTCCGGGGTGTTTATTGGTTGGTATGGAGCGGATGTTACGCCGGGGATTTTTTATGAGAACTTCATTGACGTGATGGTGACCATCGACGCCAATGATGGTTGGCCATTACCTGCGCACTACCAAAAGCGCAGTTCCCCACCGAGCATCAAGAAAATCAACGCCACTCCAAACTGGCCCGCCAGCAGCGGTGCGATCGTAATCAAGCCTTGGAACACGACAGCAACCTTCAAACCATCGGACAAGCCATAACGCCGCCAATACAGCACATGCAGGACAAACGTCAGACCGTTCGCCACCCAAACCACGCCAATCGCCATCAGGTAATTCTGCTGCGCAATTCGCAACAACATGATCAACAAACCGAAGATTACGACGAGAGCGGAGCCTACGGTCAGTGGCGAGTAATCCCGCTTTATCGGGTCAGAGACAGGTGGTTGCATTGCGTTTCCATCCATTTAAGCGCAAAGAAAAGCTAATCCGTTCAATGAATTAGCAGCTACTACAAGTTATCAATCCTGAGGCCACTGATCCCCAATTTCAAACCACGATGCCTTCTCCGACACACACGTATGCCGCTGCTTCTGCGCATGGAACGGCGTATCAAGCGTGCCAATCGCAATCGAAATCCAATCCGCAAACTCGCCATTCGAATCCGACCAGAACAACGAAGTGCCACAGATCGAACAAAACTGCCGCGTCACCCCGGCCGACGACTGAAAACGCCTAAGCGCCTCCACGCTGCTCGCAATGGAAACCGCCGACCTCGGAGCACTGGCATACGTCGCAAACGCAGCCCCATGGGCCTTCCGGCATTTGCCGCAATGACAGTGCGACACAGCTTTCAGCTGACCCGAAACCTCATACTTCACGGCCCCGCACAGACAACTGCCTTGATGAAACTCATCCATGTTCATCGGTTACTCAAATAAAAAGAGGAGGGTGAGGGTACAGCGGACGCCGGATAAGTGTTCGCCGATCAATCCTGAGCCCGTTTAATCGCATAAGCGAGCCTGGCGGCTTCATCCCTGAGCGCATCGAACCTTTCATTCAACTCAACATGCCCAGGTTTCCAGGCAAACACACCCGCGACAAAGCTTTGGCCAAGCACAAGATCATTGAGCGAACTCATTCCGCCGTAGGCCGACAACAGATACTCAACCCCATAGGCATCCCCGTTCAACAAGTGCGCCCGCGCTTTGCGCATCCACTGACCCCAGTGAACAGCGCCATCGCTTTCAAGCACCACGGCAAGCTGCTCAAGCACGCCAATAAGCTGCTCAGTCTTCGGTCCCATTATTGAAAAGCCCCAAACTGCGGAACGATGGACTTGCCCAAATAATTCACCGCCGCCACGTACTGCCGGCCAGTCACGCTGACCAACCGCGCATGACACTCACAGCAATAGTCGTCGCTGCCGTTCTCAAAGTTAAACAACACCGTCGCCTCTTGCAGCGCCGAAAGCGCGAAACCTTCCGCCCCAAGTATTTCCTCGAAACGCGTTTTCAACGCATTGAGCCCGTTAGACAAATAGGGATGACTTCTCAGCGCCAGAGGGCAGGGCTCGTCTTTCGTCAAATCAACCGCCGCCACCCTGACACCCAACGGCCGCAACGCCTCACTTAAATTGGGATGAACCCAGGACAGCGCACTTCCGGCGTGGTGAGCGAGGCTATGACACACGCTGCTGAGGCGTTTATGAGAAGGCATTCACAGTCCTTGCGAAGTCGGGGCGAGGCGAGCGACGGATTCTATGCCTCCACGCGCCCCCCGACAAAAAAAACGGGTGCCTGCCCGGCACCCGTCTTCACTTACTCCTTAACCTGCGCCCGCAAGCGCCGACCGATCACATCCATCAAATCACAGCCATCGCGCAACGGAATGACCAACAACTTGGAAAAGTCCGCCAGCACGACCGTGTCGCAACCGATCTCGGCGCGGTAAGCAATGTTCTCCAACACCTGCGTGACCGTGCGAATGCGGTAATCGGCCATGGCTTGCAGGACGTCGAGGGGGGCGCGGGTGTCGATGAGTAGGGAAGCCGGGACCAGGTCGATTCCGGTGATAGGCATGTATCTTTCCATAAGGGTAAAACTCCGATCAAAGCAAAGGTTGACTGCCCCTCAATCGTCGCCAAACGAATGGGTGACAGCTGTACGCAGGTTGGCGAACCGGGATCGGAAAACCGGCAGACCCGAAGGTCTCCCGCGCACAGCTGCCATAAAGACAGCTTTGCGAACGTGCAACAGCGTCTGCAAGAAAGCACAGAGCTTTTGCACCCGATCAAACAGGTCGCCAAACCTGGTCACCATTTGGGTGACGGGGCGGACTATAAGCTTCAATGGGTTAGGGCGGCAAGAAGAGGAATTCACCAATAATTTTAGGAGTGTAGGAAGTGGGGCGTGTCTTGGTCTAGATGGTCGGGTGTGCGCAGGTAGACGTTAGGTCACACCAGAAAATCAGGAGGTGGCACATGGCCTGCAATTCAGGACATTATTCTGATACGGTGTGAAAGGCTGGTTTACAGTAATCAAAGGAACTGAAAATGCAAAAATCAGAAGATTTCCTCCAACGATATGTAGTTGATGAAGAATACTTAGTTGTGGCTCCTGAGCTTTCCGGGAAACCTAATATCCTGAGTGCGGAGAAGAACGGTGAGCTATATATAATTAAGTACTGGCCTCGTAGTCCTGAAGTTGGTGATGATGAGGTTGAGGCAATATGGCTGCATGAACTTCGACAGTTGCATCGTCTGAAAGGTTACCCTGGTGTTGAAGATTTAATTGCTACTTTAGTAGAGTCCGGGCGAGACAAGAGCGGGTTCTATTTAGTGCTGGATGCACAAGGCCGTCTACCTCTGAATTTTCTGATGAGGCAAAGAACGTTATCACTTAGATCTCATTGGGTTAAAAGGTTGAAAAGCCCCGCTTCTCGGGTTTTCTTCTGGCAGAATATTATACGTATTGCAGATGCCATAGAAATACTTCATGGGCAGGGAATGCTTCATCGTCAATTAGATAGTAGTTCAATATTGACCTCTCTAGCACCTCATGATGAATGTAAAGACTTTCAGTTAACCGGGTTTGAGTGGTCGATGAGAGTTCCTGCATTAACTAATGTAAGTGCAGGTTGGTCAAGTGCCGCCAATGAGCGAACTGTATATTCTTTTGCTACGGATTGGGCCGATCTTGGGAGGCTGATAGCCGAAATATTGAATGTTTCTTTAGTCGGCTTGGAAGAGTTGTCTGCTTCGTTTGGGCAGTTGGCAGTCGACTCTGAACTGATGTTGATAGAGGTTGGTTTTGTTCGTAAGTTATTAGGGGTGGTTCCTTTTAAGGCGAATGTGTCTCAGGAGAGTCTAGATGGTGATGTCATAAAGAAGGCGTTACAAGAGATAATTGAAGCGTTAAAGAAAAATGTGTCTCAGGTTTCTACTGCATATGATTTTGCGATTAAAGTATCAAGCAGGCCCGATGCTACAAGATCATCTTCTAGTGTTACTTCCAGAATTCAGGATATTTATAAGGAAAAATATGGGGTTACGTTGGATCATGCGAATGTTGACGAGTTAAAAAAATTTGTTGAGCAGGATATAAAAAACACATCGCTGCTTGTTAGGTCTGTTTCTTTAAATAATTCTGATGTTGTATATTTTTTAAAAGGTCAAGAGCTGTTTTATCAGCTCGGCACTTTTAAGCCAGATCGATTTAGTGATGAGGAGAGTTGGGAAATCGCAATATGTGATAGAGCTTATATCGAATTGCCCTATGCTTTTTCAAAAAATGTAAACACGGTTTCCCTGTCATCATCTAAAGTTCGGGTGCTTTCAATCTCGGATGCTTATGATCTTTTGCGACGGAATCCTGAAAATATATCTAAAAATATATGGAGCGTTCTTTTTCAAAAATTTGAAGTAGATGACTCGCCTAGAAGCCCGAGCCAGCAAAAATTAATTGACGGTTTCGTTGCTTGCCATCTGACTGAGATTGCCTATGCGCGAGCTGAGATTTTTCCTGTAAATATATTGAGCTCCAAGGAGGATAGCGATAATAATTGGCGTGTTGAAATATACAGCACGAAATATGATGAGGCGGAAAGTTTGGCCGCGTCCTTAGGCTTGGAGCCTCCAGCGTTAAGATTAGAAAAAATACTTACAAAAAACGAGGGGGATTTTGAGGCTATAGTTTGGAGTCTCGTAAGTAGCTCCAATCTGGGGAAGGAAGAAGAAGAGGTTTTGCTAACATTTCAAGAGTCTTTCAGGTCAGACGAAGGGCAGCTGGTGTTTGTGTTTACCTCCAAACAAATTTTGCCATTTCAGCAGTTTTATTTTATTGCCCCGAACTCTCTCCAAGGTACTGTTAGACAGTTAAGTCGTAGAGCAAAAGCCTTGGATACTCTTGAAACACATGCGGAGCTTTTGGATGTTCTAATAAGCCCGCAAAAGCACGCCATTAGTACCAACGCACCCGAGGGGGTCGAGAAATATTTTGCTGGTTTAGACGACTCCAAAAAGGAAGCGTTTGAGCGAATTCTTACTACGCTGTCTCTTTATTTGGTTCAAGGGCCTCCGGGTGTTGGGAAAACATATTTGGTGTCATCTTTAGTTAAACATCTATTTGAGCAGGAGCCAGATAGCAGAGTCCTTCTCACGGCTCAAAGCCATTCGACAGTTCAGCACCTTTTTCACGAGGTTTTTGGAACGGAATCGGCCAAAAATTTCCCGGAGGATTTACTAGTAATTAGATGTAGCAAGCAGGATAAAAATGACGAGACTTCTCTCTCGGACGCAGATGAAAAGGCAAAGAATTATTTAAGGGGTTTCTTGAATAGTAAGTTGTTTGTTGAGTCATCGTCCGAGGACGTTAAGGGGGAAGTGCGTTCGATGTTGGCCGGGACAATTTATAAGCGACATACATTAATTAACCAATTGCTACGGTCTGCTAATATTGTTTTTTCGACAACCAATTCGGAGCAGGTTGAGCGAATGATAAAAGACCGAGCTCAATTTGACTGGTCGATTATGGAGGAAACAGGGAAGGTTACAGGCTTGGAACTGGTAAGTCCTTTGTTGCTATCTCATAGACGTTTAATGATAGGAGATCATAAGCAACTGCCTCCTTATAGAACAAATGAGATGAAAGCAGTTCTTACCAACCCTGAAAAGCTTAGGAGGATGCTTCAAGAGGGAGAGGGTATATTTAATGCAAAAATAAAAGGTGAAGCCGTCAAAGCGTTTTTGGTCGATCCTCCTACTTCTGATGAGAGTGTTCGTGAGGTGGGTCGCATTGCTGCTCAGAACTTTATGTTATTTCAAACCTTGGTTGAAGGCGAAATCGCCGAAGCAAAAAATCATAAAGACATGTTTGGGTCTGAGCAGGGAAGAACTTCAATAGGGAGTATGCTGAGCGTGCAGCATCGCATGCATCCTGATATAGCGAATATAATTTCGGATGTGTTCTATGAAGGTTGTCTAAAAACGGATGGAAAGAAGGAGTTGTACTATAGGGACTCTGGTACCGCTCCTCCATTTATTTTTGATGGTACTGATGAGTTAAATGGAACGAACGCACTGACTTGGGTCGACATGCCAGATGTTCAGTTGACAAAATATATGATTAAAGGCGATGACACACCTCGTTGGCATAACTCGCAGGAGCGAAAGGTTGTAATTGAACTTCTAAAGCGATTGCGCCCGCTCCAAGGGCTTCCGAAAAAAGCAAAGATTGCGGTGCTTTCTCCATATTCGGAACAAGTAGGTAGGATTTCTAGGCTTATATATAATAATGATGTATTAAGGGGGGAGTTTTCGCATTTAGATGGATTTGATTCTGCAGATGATCACGCTGATTTTTGCAGTACTGTAGATGGATTTCAGGGTAGTGAGGCAGATTTAGTTATAATTTCGCTAGTCAGAAATAACGGTAATGCAACTATAAAAGGGGCTTTAGGTTTTTTAGTTGATGAGCGTAGGATGAACGTACTGCTAAGTAGGGCGCGCCATAAACTTATTATTATTGGATCATATGAGTTTTTGAAGTCATGGGCGTTAAAAATCCAAGCAAGGGGAGGCTCTCGCGAAAGTGGAGAAGGAGCATTTTTGTTCAAATTGATTTCAAAAATTGAAAAGTATAAAGATGAAGGGTTGATCAGCTTTATTCCAAGTAGTCAGTTCGTCGGCGAAAATCAGAGCGCAGAGCATAGTAGTCGGAATGGTAAATCTGGAAAGAGTCGAAAGAAATCACATGTGGGTGATCTCGCTAATGGAGTTGTTCCTTTGAATGGAGGGTCGAGTAAATGAGTCCGCGCCCAATTATTTATGTGAAAGTGCCTTTTTACTTTGATCAGCAAAAATTCAAGATCCTAAAAGGACAAAGGTGGGGTGCTATAGATCATCTGCTATTGCAAGAGATTGTATCCTGCGCCCAGTCAGCTCATCAGCTTTCTTCGTCTTCCAATATGCCAAAGCGACTTATTATTGAAATCCTGATACCGCTTATGAGGGTTGGATGGCTTGAGTTGGTGAAAGGGGATAGTAATTATTTATTTCAAGCGACTGCTCGTGGAAAGGCAGTTGCCACACTTGAGGAGCTACCGCTTGAAAAGGAACCAATTATTTCTACGCGACAGTACATTGTTGATCCGTGTACCGGGCAATGTTATAGGACTGGGCATAGGCAGCAAACCTTTCAAATATATAGCGATAAGAGAGTTCAAGAAATAATTAGATCTAAAGGCGATGTGGTTGTTGCTCTGGATTTTGAGAGGGTTCGTAAGGATGTTAGCTACTCTTCTATCTTTGAGTGTGTTTCAGAAAGAGATGAGGAAGTGATGGGGTTTGATGATTCTGGGTTTGGGCGATCTAATAAAGAAAGTGTTAAGTATGCTCTGGTTTCGGTAGATGAATCTGATAAGGTCAGCAATTTGCCTGCAGATGTCTCTCCGGAACTGGTTGAGCAAATAGTTAAAGCGGCAAACAAAAAATATGAAGCCCTAAGTATTTTGGGGGCGGATCAATCTGAACAAAAAAATACGATGGCTACTTATCCAGCTACCTCAGTTGAACGTTTTTGTGCTCCTCACAAAGTTTCTATTGATGAGGTTGAACTTGTTCTGGGGGCGGATGAGCATAGAGAGCACTTCTTCGGTCTTATGAAGTCGGCTAAAACTAGATTGATTATTCATTCTACATTTATTAATCCTGATAATCTGGCTGAGATTCTTCCGGTTATAATTTCTGCAGCGCAGCGCTCAGTACGAGTCGATATCCTTTGGGGACAGGTTGAGCCAGATGAGAGCGAGAAACTAATTACATATCAGCGCACGCGAGATAGCTTAAGCGGTTTGATAGATGCAGCAAGGGCTGATGGTTTAGATACACTCATAAATATTCATCTTGATCCTACCAGGTCTCATTCGAAATTTATTATTTGCGACGATGAAAGTGGGGAGTTTTCCGTTACTCTGGGCTCCTGTAATTGGTTGAGTAGTGGGTTTAATCGATTTGAGGCCTCAGTTCGGATAACTAACAAGGTTGTTGTCTCTGAGATGTTGGTTATAGCTAGTAGTCTTGCTCAAGGGGTGGTTAGGGTTTCAAATGATTTTAGTAAGGACTTATCTGTTTTAGCTAATAGGCTAAAGGCTAGGGTGACAGAAAAGTATCTTGGCGTAGATGGACAAAAGATGATGGTGCAAATAGTGCTTAAGAATAGTCACTATGACTTAGTTCGTAAAGCTAGAGACGAGGCTTGTGCCAGTATATTTTTATCTAGTCACCGCTTTAGTCATGTTGCGAATAGGCCGGTTATCGCGCCACTGACCACGTCTGTCAAGTATAATGAAGAGGTGCAAGTTAACATAGTCTACGGTCGATCAAGTGGAGGGATGCGTGATGGCGAGTTGAAGTTGCTTTCCTCTGAGTTAAAAAATGTCGGTGTTAATGTCGACAAAATAGCGCGTCCGACAATACACGCAAAAATACTAGCGTGGGACGATGATGATGTCGTAATTACTAGTCTGAACTGGTTGTCAGCGTCGGCAAGTGGTGATGATTATGATGAGATAGGGATCTACCTTTCGGGTAGTAATGTTGCGCGGAGGGTGAGGGAGATATTTGACGAACAAACTCATTGATTTCGCGTTCGGTTTGAGCCGTCTAGTAAGATAAGTATAGGGGGCGACGTCCCCCCTATCTTTGCTATATAGTTTTGGGAGGGTGCTTAATTATGAAGAAGGCTAGGCTGGATGTTGTCTTCAATAATATTTATTTTTTATAAATTGTATTCTCGCTTTTCTAATTACCTCGGGAGGTGGAGAATGTTATTTCTTATCTTTTTTAGCGGATGCGCAGGAACTATGTTCTTTATATTGATCCCGTTACTGATTACCTACATTTGTTTATCACGTAGAATCCAGCCAGCACTTTTATCTTCCCGAGAAAATTCTGCCTATGCGAAGCGCTCCTAACTCATCCTCCCTCTGGAAAACCTACCTCCTTTTCCTAGCCCCCATGGTCCTCTCCAATTTCCTCCAATCCATGTCGGGCACGATCAACAGCATCTACATCGGTCAAATGCTCGGCACCCAAGCCCTGGCAGCCGTCTCCGGCATGTTCCCCATCGTCTTCTTCTTCATCGCCCTGGTCATCGGCCTCGGCGCGGGCGCGGGTGTACTCATCGGCCAAGCCTGGGGCGCGCGGGAAACGCATCTGGTGAAGACCATCGCCGCTACGACTTTGCTGTTGGGCGCGATGATTGGTCTGGTGGCAGCGGTACTCGGGAGTGTGTTCGCAAGGCCAGCCTTGCAGGGCTTGGGCACGCCGGCGGATGTGTTGGACGATGCGGTGGCGTATGCGCATGTGATGATGTGGATCATGCCGTCGCTGTTGGTGTATGTGCTGTTTACGCAGTTGTTGCGTGGGGTGAGTGATACGGTTTCGCCGTTGGTGGCGTTGATTGTTTCGACGTGTATTGGTCTGGCGCTGACGCCTGCCTTGATAAAAGGCTGGTTGGGTTTTGCGCCGATGGGGATTCAGAGTGCGGCGTTTGCGGGGTTGGCGGGGAATTTGTCGGCGATGGGGTGGTTGGCGTGGCGGTTGATTCGCAAGGGGCATCCGTTGGCGCCGGATCGGGAGATGTTTGCGGCGATGCGGCTGGATTTGGCGATTCTGGGCAAGGTGTTGCGCATCGGGTTGCCGACCGGGTTGCAGATGGTGGTGTTGTCGGCGTCGGAGTTGGTGATTCTGGCGTTGGTGAATCAGCACGGTTCCCAGGCGACGGCGGCGTATGGGGCGGTGACGCAGATTGTGAATTACGTGCAGTTTCCGGCGTTGTCGATTGCGATTACGGCGTCGATTCTTGGGGCGCAGGCGATTGGGGCGGGGCGGTTGGAGCGGATCACGCCGATTTTGCGCACGGGGATTTTGATTAATGTGTGTTTGACCGGTGGTTTGGTGTTGCTGGGGTATTTGTTGTCGCACTGGTTGTTGGGTTTGTTCCTGACGGAGGATTCGACCCGGGCGATGGCGGAGCATCTGTTGCACATCATGCTGTGGAGTCTGTTGGTGTTTGGCTTCCAGGCGATTATCGGCGGGATCATGCGCGCCAGCGGCACGGTGTTGGTGCCGATGGTGATTTCGATTGTTTGCGTGGTCGGGGTGCAGTTGCCGGTGGCGTATCTACTGGATGCGAAGTACGGATTGCAGGGTGTTTGGATGGCGTTTCCGGTGGCGTATTTGGGGATGCTGGCGTTGCAGACGGTGTATTACAAGTTTGTTTGGCGGCATCAGAAGATTGAGCGGTTGGTGTAAGGCAATTTTTTCAGGCCGCTTGGGGTTTGGATATGCGCGATCAGGTAAGGCTTTGCGGTCGCATCCAAGGCATGCAGATGAACCGGGCCGGAAAAGTTGATCGCGGTGAGCAGTGCCTGAACTTTTGCGGGATCAGGATCGAACACGTCCAGCGCCACTAGCTCACAACCTCGATCCAGCATGGCGCTCGCGGGATGTGGCGTTTGCGCCCATTGAATCAACGTCGGCGCTGACCCGTTCAACGGCAGGCTGCCGTCGGCGGGGATGGTGATTTGCCAGGCGAGGGTGCCTCGGGTCATGGGTTCGGGGTCGCCGACGATGGCGCGGCAGGCTTCGCTCATGGCGTGAATGTCGTCGGTGCGGGCGACCCATGTCGCCAGGCGTGGCGGCGTATCAACGGCCAAGTCATCCATGCCGAACCAGCGCGGTCGGTCGGGGCGTTGGGCCGATGGGTCTATGGCGATCACTTCCAGGTAAATGTCGGCGCCCAGTCGCAGCAGTCGGTTATGGGTGCCCATGCGCGGATGCGCGCCGCCCGGTTGCAGTTCGACACCGAGCGCGCGGCTGACGAAGGCGCAGCCGGTGTCGAGGTCGGGGGCGACGATGGCGAGGTGGTCGAGGGTGCTTTTCATGAGTGCGCGCCTTCCATTTATAACAACAGGGAGAACTATCTAATGCCTGATGCAGTGTTTGTCAGCAGAACCGTTTCATTCGGTGACTGCGACCCCGCGGGCGTGGTGTTTACGCCGCGATTTTCATACTTTGCCATTGAAGCCATTTACGCCGCGCTGGATAGCTGGTTGGGCGCTCCCGGCCTGAGAACGCTGCTGAGTTTCGATGTCCTGCCCCCGGTGCGCGCCATGTCGGTGGAGATGCTCAAGCCGCTGACCTGGGACGACCAACTGAGTATCAAGGTCAGTGTGGCCAGGTTAGGCGTTCACTCGTTCACGTTTTTGGTCGAGGGCTTTCACGACGAGATTTTAGCGTTCACCGCCAATGTCACGCATGTCTGCATCTCGCCCGAGACCAGAGAGGTGGTCGTCGTTCCGGAAGGGTTGAGGGTGTTGCTTTCCTGAGTGCTGGTTTTGAGGTCATTCAGCTTTGCGCCAGTGGAATAACCGCCCATTCTTTGCTTTAGTCCACCTATTGCTGGCCAACCCGCCCGGCAGCTCTGACCGGAGTATCCCATGCGCTTTCGGTACCTGCGTTTCGCCGCAATCGCTGCCGCCATGGTGTTCGCCGCCAGTGCCCATGCCGTTCAGTATCACGAGGTCAACGCGGCCGCCAGCCAGATCAGTTTTACTTTCAGCCAGTTTGGCTCGCGGGTGTATGGCACGTTCGGCAAGTTTGCAGGCACTCTCGATTTCGATACGCAAAACCCGGCCGCCGCTCACGCTACGCTGCGCATCGAGTTGGCCAGCATCGACGCCGGCAGCAGCGACGCCAATACCGAATTGCAGAAAGCCCCGTGGTTCGACACGGAACACTACCCGGTGGGCACCTTTGAATCGACCAGCGTCAAAGCCCTCGGCGATAACCGCTATTTGTTCACCGGCGACCTTACGCTCAAGGCCCTCACCCGCAAGGTGCAGGTTCAGGTCGAGTTGAAGGCGGAAAGTGGCATCGGCGTGTTTGTCGGTGAGTTCGCGCTTAATCGTGGCGACTTCGAAATCGGCGCGGGGGAGTGGGCGGACGGGGTGGTTTCCAAAGACATCAATATCCGGTTCCGGATCGTCGCGCCTGAGCAATAGCCCGCTGTGGTCAACCTCTGACCGCCATTACCGATATATATCAAGGTGCCACTACGCAATCGCCTCCAACTGCTAAGCTTGGGCCGGTGCAACGCCCGAGTTGAACGCAACAATCTGCATGGAGGCGGACTGATGGTGATCAAACGCATTGCCGATACACGTGTGCACGCGGTTCCCGAGCCGTTCGGCCGCGATGAAGTGGAGCGGGTGCTGGCGCTGCTGCTGGCCAGCCCGTTGTTCGCGAAGTCCCGGCGAATGGGCGGCCTGCTGCGGTTTCTGGTTGAACATGACCTGCAATTCTCCAACATTCCCCTCACCGAACACGCCATTGGTCTCGCTGTGTTTCGCCGTGATCCGGCGGTCTATTCCACGGGCGACGATCCGGTGGTGCGGGTGCAGGTCGGCCGCCTGCGGCGCAAGCTCGCCAGTTATTACACCACCCTCGGTCAACACGACCTGATGCGCCTGAGCTTGCCGGCCGGCAGTTATCGCCTGGCGTACGAACGGCTCAGGCCCAAAGTGGCCAGCCAGCATCATCCGGTGCTGCAGCTGCAGCCGTTTACCTGCATCACCCATGATGGCGACGACTTTACCCGTGGCTTGTGCGAAGAGTTGAGTTGTCGGCTGTTCGAGTCCTTCGAGCATTCCCAGACCCATGCCAACCATGTGCTGATGAATGTGCCACGCAGCAGCGTGAAAACGCCGGTGCCGGAGCGGGTGGGGCGCGGCAGTTATTCGCTGGAAGGCAGCGTGCGGGTGGAGCCGGCCCGGGTTCGGGCGTCGGTGCGCCTGATTGATGTCGCTCAGGGGCGGATTCGCTGGTCGGCACAATTTGATCGCAATCGACCCTATGGCATCGCGACTCAGGAGGATCTGGCCGAGTCGATCTGCCGTTCACTGACGGGCTATTTCGACCGGGGCAGTGACGATGGCTGAGAGAAGGGGCAACCGCGAGGTTGCCCCTGATCCTGCAATTACACGGTTTTCCAGACGCCGCCGACATAGAGGCGTGACGCACTGTTGACGTTGGTCAGGTCGACTTCAATGGCATTGGAGCGTGAAGTGCTGAACATGGTGCTGGTCTGCACGTTCTGTTCGAACCAGACCAGAATCGTCTCGACAGGCGTCAGCGTGACTTGGCCAGTGACCACGGCATTCGTCGCCACGTAGATTGGCGTGCTGACCTGAGTGCCATCGAGGCCGGTGGACAGCTGGTTGATGCCAGGGTGGATCGAGCCGTAATTGTTAATCAGCGAGATGGACGTATCAGGGCCACCGGACACCGCCGCGCCCAGCAGGCCATTGCTGTCGAGTATCGACTGTTGGCCGAGGCCGATGTTGACTGTGTTGGTCGAGGCTTTGACCGTCACGTTGGCCTGGAACTGGTTGGTGCCGAACATCTGATACTGAGGCGTCCAGCTGAAGTCATTGAAGCTCAGGTATTGGACGTAGGACTGCCAGACCACGTTGTAGGCTTCGGTGCCGACCTTTTTCGCAAAGCACAACTTGTAGCCATTCTGCTTGAGCGTGGTGAGGTCGCCGGCATCGATCTGGATCGACACGGTTTTTTGCGTAGCGGCCAGAGTCGACGTCAGCACCTTGCTGTAGTCGGTGGTTTTCAAGGCCGTTGGTGCGGCGAGGAGCGACTTGACGGCCGCTTGAACGTCGTCGTGCAGTGCTTGTTGAGTGCTTGCAGCGCTTGACTTACTCATGGTGTCCCTCTGTTCTGTCTGGTTTGTGTTTAGGCAATCAATGGGCAGCGGGCGTCGAAACCGACAAACCATCAAGCAGCACCCGTGACAGGTCTTCCATGCCTCCACTGGCGGGAGGCGGGCGATGCCGATGATGTGTCACAACCCTGAAAGCACATTGACGGCTTCACACTAGGCGCGACGGGCAGGGGGGCGAAGTGTCTTGGCGTTACATTCGTGATGGGGGTTTTGAGGGGGTTGGTCGGGCAGGTAACAGGTTAGGTAACGGGGGTTGTATCAAAGCCTCCCGGGTTTTGTGACGACACGAATGATACGATTCTGGCGTTTGCACTCAGGCCCCGAGCAGGAACGTATTGCCATGAAGCCAAGCTTCGAGAAGATCCCTACGCCAGTCGATGCATCGTGGTCGATGCTGAATCGGCGGCTGCCCGACGATATTCCGTTCGAATGGCACCATCACCCGGAGTACGAACTGACCCTGACCCTCAACAGCCGTGGCCACCGTTATGTGAGCAGTGACGTGCGGCTTTACGACGACGGCGACCTGGTGCTGTTGGGGCCGAATGTGCCGCACAGTTGGTGTTCCGCTGAGCGCATCGACCCGGACCAGCCCCACGTGGCGCTGGTGATCTGGTTTTCCCAGGCCTGGGCGCAATCGTTGGTGAGCCTGTTTCCGGAGCTGGGTTCACTGCAAGCGTTGCTGGCCGCCGCTCGGTGCGCGTTGCACTTCAGCGATGAAGCTTCAACCGAGTTGCGGCCCGTTATCGAGGCAATGGTGGCGCAGCAAGGGGCGGAGCGATTGGTTTCTCTGCTGCAAGTGCTGACCCGACTGTCCCGGGACGGTGAGGCGGTGAGAATCCTCCCCGTTGAACAGACCGAACCCGCCGTCTCGATGGGCGAAGACGCGCGTTTGCAACGGGTGCTCGAGCATATCCACGCGCACTACGTCGAGCCACTGAGCATCCCCGACCTGGCGCACATTGCGTGCATCAGTGTGTCGGCGTTTCATCGCCTGTTCCGCCGTCATACCCGTTGCACGGCGCTGGACTACATCGCCCGGTTACGTATCGGACGGGCGTGTGCGCTGTTGCTGCAAGGCCATATGCCGGTTTCGCTGATTGCCGAAATGGTGGGTTATTCGTCGCTGGCGCTGTTCAACCGACAATTCAAGGCCCAGAAGGGCCTGGCCCCGAGTGATTTCCGCAAACGCCATGGGCATCATTTTCGTTAGATCGTCAGCGCCACAATCGTATCGGTTTACGCGGCAAAACCGACTGGGACGAGCGCGGCGCGGGTGTTTAAGTGCAGAAGGCTTTTAACCACCCTCTGCAGGTCGCGACCATGAGCAACTATCACACCTTCGAAAGCGCTGTGCTGCCAGAACACTACCGCGACAACATCGTGCGGATGAAGCGCACCCTGCGTGCGCAGATCGGCGACGTGGACGCGCTGTTTGCCGAAGTCAGCGCGTTCATTGAAGCGGAAATCCTCTCGATCAAGGACCAGCAAGCCGAGCTTGGCAGTGCCTGGCCAACTCTGGATTACCAGAACATCGCCGCAGGTAACGTGACCGCCGAGCAATTGGCGATGATCCAGCGCCGTGGTTGCCTGGTGATCAAAGGGCACTTTCCCACGGCACAAGTCGCCGAATGGGACACAGGCTTGCTCGATTACCTCGATGACAACGCCTTCGATGCGACGTACCGAGGCCCGGTGGACCAGTTCTTCGGCAACCTTGAAGGCTCGCGCCCGGAGATTTTTCCGATCTATTGGTCGCGCTCGCAAATGCAGGTGCGCCAACACCCACGCATGGCCACCGCGCAATCGTTCCTCAATCGACTGTGGAAAACCCACTCCCATGGCCAGCAATGGTTCGATCCCGATGTGAATGCGCTGTACCCCGACCGGGTCCGCCGCCGCCCGCCGGGCACCACGTCCAAAGGGCTCGGCCCGCACACCGACTCCGGGGCGCTGGAGCGTTGGCTGCACCCGGCGTACCTGAAAGTCTTCGACAAAATCTACCGCAATGACTTCCAGTCCTACGACCCTTGGGACGCGGCCTATCGCACCGAGGTCGACGAATACGCTTACCAGGACACGGTGAAATGTTCAGCCTTCCGCACTTTCCAGGGCTGGACCGCACTGTGCGATATGAAGGCCGATCAAGGCGTGCTGCACACGTTGCCCATCCCCAAAGCCATGGCGTATTTGCTGCTGCGACCATTGCTCGACGATGTGCCGGAAGATGAATTGTGCGGCGTCATGCCCGGCAAAGTGCTGCCGGTTTCGAAACAGTGGCATCCGCTGCTGGTCGAGGGCTTGAGCCCGATCCCGGATGTCGAGGCGGGCGATTCGGTCTGGTGGCATTGCGACGTGATCCACAGCGTCGCGCCGGTGGAAAACCAGCAAGGCTGGGGCAACGTGATGTACGTGCCCGCCGCGCCGATGTGCCCCAAGAATCGGCGTTATGCCGAGGAGGTGTTCAAGGCGTTTTCCGCAGGTACTTCGCCGAGTGATTTTCCGCAGGAGAATTATGAGACAGGTTGGAAGGGCAGGTTTAGCGTCGAGGAATTGAACGAGATCGGGCGCTTGGGTCTCAATGCTGCCAAATGATGGCTTACCACCTTTCCCCTGTCGTGAGGGGGCTTGTGTGGCGAGGCTAACCACAGCCGCCCTCGCCACAGCTGGCGGGCGCGTTATGATAGGCGCGTCCGCGACCCGCTTTTCGCATCCGCCCCCGGAGTCAGTCACCGCAATGCCCCAGATCAGCCATTTCAAAACCCCGTGCCCCGAGCACATCACCAGCCAGATCCTGCAACTGGTGGTCGACAACCTGACCGACATCAGCGCCGTGGCCTTGCCGCCGAGCAACCTGTTGTACAACGTGTACCAGTACGCGATCGGTTATGAGGTCCACCTGTATCTGGAGGCGTTGAACGGAGCCAAGGGGCTTGCGGTTGAGTTGATCGTGGCGACGGATATTGATGATCCGGAGAAGGTCATCGGCTTTGTGTTGTACCTGCCGGTCAAGGACGATCCCGAGGCGTGCGGCGTGGCTTACATGGCCGTCGATGCCAGTTATCGAGGCCAGGGAGTTGCCCGGGCGATGCTGCGGGAAATGGTCGGTCGCTACCCTCACGCTGAGTTGACGTGCAGCGTCGGCAAAGTCCCGTATTTCGAGGCGATGGGCTTTCAGGTACTGGGCGTGCGCGCCACGCAAGTGCTGATGAACACCCGCGATCACGGCACCGACGGCCTGATGGCGGTGCTGGACACGGCGCCGATCTACAGCGCGCTGGAAGTGCGGCAGATTCATAACTATTTGCTGCAAAAGAACGGCAAACGGGCGATGACCGATGCCGAGAAACAGCGCGATCGGCATCTGGATCAGTTGACGCGCAAGGCCAATGAGTTTGTGCGCGGGCGGTTGGGGGATGAGGCGGTGCCGGCCATGGCGCCGAGATTGCGGTTGGTCTGACCACACATCCCCCTGTAGGAGCGAAGCTTGCTCGCGAAGGCGTCCTGTTATCCGACATCGATGCTGGATGTGCCGGCCCCTTCGCGAGCAAGCTCTGCTCCTACAGTTAAACGCCATTCAGCGTTTATGAAAGTTTTACGTTCATCGTAATCCGCGCCGTAAACACCTTCTTGCCTTCGGCATCGTGAACATCCACCGGCACAATCTTGTCGCCCTCGGTCGACCAATCCACCGCTTCCCCATTCGCGACCGCCGTCACATTCGTCTTGGCCTTGGCCAGGTATTCCACCGTCATGCCTTTCGGAATCCAGCGCGCGCCTTCGGGGATCGACACGTTGGTCATTGTGCCGGCCGCCAGTTCCGCGGCGTTGCACATGGCGATTGCATGCACGGTGCCCAGGTGATTGGTGATCTCCTTGGAAAACGGCACCTGCACGCTCGCATAGCCTTGGCGCAGTTCCGAGAACACCGGGTTGATGGTGCTGAAGTAGGGCGCCATCTGGCACACCATTTTGCTGAACGCTTCGGGGCCGGCGCTGGTGAACATGCTGAGAATCTGGTTCATGGTGAAGCCTCGCTGAGGGGATGATTTACAGAATGATGTTCCGTAACAGAATAATGTTCTGTAACGGAACAGTATTCTGTCGATGGGAAATCTGTCAACCTAGCGCGACTTATCCGTGGGCAGGTGTCTGCCTTACCGTTGATTTTTTGGGCTGGTGTTCAGCATGGAAACCGCAGATTTACTCGAGCGCTGCTACCCCGGACGACGAGCCGAACTCAAGCGCGACATTTTTCGAAAAGCCCTCCGACTGTTCAACGAGCAGGGGATCGAGGCCACGACCATCGAGATGATCCGCGCCGAATGCGATACCAGCGTCGGCGCGATCTACCATCATTTTGGCAACAAGGAAGGCCTGGTCGCCGCACTGTTTTTCACCGCGCTGGATGATCAGGCGCAACTTCGCGACAGCTACCTGGCCGACGCCGAAACCACGCGAGCCGGCGTCTACGCGCTGGTGCACAGCTACGTGGATTGGGTCGACAGCCAGCCCGAGTGGGCGCGATTCCAGTACCACGCGCGATTTGCCGTGACCAAAGGACCGCTCAAGGATGAACTGGCGACCCGCAACAAAACCCGCAACCGCAAGCTGTGGGAATGGCTGTCAGCCCCGGAGCGGGGCGATGAGTTGAAAGGGGTTCCGGCGGAATTGATGCCGTCGCTGATCATCGGCCAGGCGGAAAGCTATTGCCGGACCTGGTTGTCGGGGCGGGTGAAGGGTAGGCCGAGCGATTATCGGGACTTGCTGGCGGAAGCGGCGTGGCGATCGATTTGCGCTGAATGAACCTCCCCGTGGGAGCGGCTTGTTCCCACAGGGGTAAAGCGTGCGGTCAGCGACTGCGCGATGTTCTTTCGACCATTGCCTTGATCGTTTCAAACAGTTCTTCCTCGGCCTGTCCGGCAGTGATTTCCCCCGTCGCCGCGGCATTCGACAACGCCTCCGCCGCGCCCAGCATCGCCCGCAGACTCGCGGGTTTGATCGTGCTCGCGCCCGCGAAGGGCTGCAGGACGTCGTGGCACTTGTTGAGGAAAATCGCTTCGTACTCGCGCTTGATCTTCTCCAGTTCCGGCGAACTCGCCAGCGCTGCAATCACCCCGGAAATTTCGTTGCCCTGGGTCAGCACACACGCCACATATGACGACGCGATAACCTGGGCCGTGCTGTCCAGGGTGGGTTCGCAGGTCAGCAGCGCCGCGTCCATGATCGCCGTCTGCCGCGCGTCGAAGTCCTGATACAACGCCGCCAGCAATCCCGAGCGCGTGGTGAAGTGGTCATAGACCACCGGTTTGGTCACGCCCGCCAGTTCGGCGAGGCGCCCGAGGGTCAGCGCATCGGTGCCTTCCTCGCGGACCATTTGCCAGGCGACGTCCAGCAACTGGCGTTGACGGTCCTCCCGGGACAGGCGACGACGGGGCTGAGGTGTGGAATCCAGCTCGGGTTTTTCGGTGCTTGACATGGCTATGTACCAAAAGTAACTTACTGATCGTAACTTACCAAGAGTATATAAGCTCCGGCTTGTGCTCTCAATCAGGAGTTTCAGCATGCACGCACTGATCGTTGTAGCCCATCCCAATCCCCAGTCGCTCACCCACAGCCTCGCCCGGCAAATCGCCGAGGGCCTGACCCTTGCCGATGCCAGCAATACTTATGAAATCGCCGACCTCTCGGCGCAAGGTTTTGATCCGGTCTTTGGCACCGCGGACATGGCGGTTCATCACCGCGAAGCACCTCCGCCCGCTGATGTCCTCGCTGAACAGGCACGAATAGATCGCGCCGACGCTTTGGTGCTGGTCTATCCCGTGTACTGGTGGTCGATGCCGGCATTGCTCAAGGGCTGGATTGACCGCGTGTTTTCCAATGGCTGGGCATTCGACTTCAGCCTGGACCGCCCCTTCGTGCAGAAGCTTGGCCACTTGCGGGTGCATCTGGTCGGCGTGGGCGGCGCCGATGCCGGGTCGTTCGCGCGGCATGGTTACGATGCGGCGATGAAGACCCAGATCGACTACGGCATTTTCGAATACTGCGGCGCGCGGGTGGTGACCTCTGAATTGTTGCTGGATTCGGAAGTTCAGGAACCGCAAATTCACCTGAAGGCGGCGCGGGCCTTGGGCCGAAACCTCTTCAAATCATGCGAAGTGAGCGAGGCGGTGTGAGCGCGGCACACCGCTTCAACCATGCTACTGGGCGCCCGGCCAACCCGCCTGACGCAAGGCGTTGAGCAGTGTCTCGGCATCCAGGCCCGGCCCTGCATGCCCGTTACCCTCAGCCGTTTCACCCGCCAGCAAGGCATTGATGATTGCTTCCTCGACGGCTTCGGTTGCGGCCAAAAACAGTTCGCTGATGTGGTCGTTGTTAACCATGCGCAGGTTGTCGCAGGTCGGCGCTTTCTTGCTTTCGTAAGCGGCGGGCGGCACATCGTTGCCGGTGGCGAAGGCGATGAAGATGTCGCCGCTGTGGTCTTCATTGCCGCCGCCGGTGCGGGCCAGGCCGAGGCTGGCGCGTTGCGCGAGGCGGGTGCATTGGTGCGGCAGCAACGGCGCATCGGTGGCGAGGCAGACGACAATCGAGCCCATGCCCGGATGCGGCAACGATGCCTTGAGAAACGGCGAATCAGCCTTTTCCATGTAGCGCCCGACCGGGTAGCCATCGACACGCAATTCGTTGCGAATGCCGTGGTTGGCCTGGACGATGGCGCCCACTGTCCAGCCACCCTGTGCGCTGTTCAAGCGGCGTGACGCGGTGCCAATCCCGCCCTTGAATTCATGGCAGATCATGCCGCTGCCGCCACCGACATTGCCTTCGGTGACCGGTCCGTCGACGGCTGTGTTCAGGGCTTCGGCGACGTGTTCGGGCTTCACGTGAAAACCGTTGATGTCGTTGAGCAAACCATCAAACGTTTCCAGCACCACCGGCATGTTCCAGTAGAGCCGGCCGTCATCCGGTTGTTGTTCGCGATCCAGCACAATCAACGCATCGCGCACCACGCCGAGGCTGTGGGTGTTGGTGAAGGCGATCGGACTGGTCAACAGCCCGGCTTCGCGAATCCATTCCAGCCCGGTGGCATCGCCATTGCCGTTGAGCACATGGACCCCGGCAAAACACGGCTGTTGGCTGGTGGAACCGGCGCGAGGCTCGATCACGGTAACGCCGGTGAGGATGTCGCGGCCGTTAGCGGTGCGGCCGCGCACATCGCTGTGGCCGACCCGCACGCCGGGCACATCGGTGATGGCGTTGAGCGGGCCGGGTTGCAGTTGGCCGAACTGGATATTCAAATCGCGGGCACGTGGTTTCATGCAGGAGCTCTCAGGCAAGTTAAACAGAAGGGGTGGAGGCCGGCTCAGTTGCCGTTCTTGATGTTGCTCCAGGAGCGCGTGCGCACACGTTCGATCTCATGGGGCTGCGGTTGCAGGGTGAAGGCCTTGGCGATCACCTCGGCGGAGGGGTAGATGTTGCTGTACCCGCGCACCTCGTCCGAGAGCAATACCGTCGCGTCTTTGTTGGCATTGGCGGTGAGCGCCAGGTTGGTGGCGGGTGCGATCACTTCCGGGAGGAGCAGGTAGTTGATAAAGGCCAATCCCTGCTTTGGATTGCTGGCGTCCTTGACCATGACCAGGTTATCGGACCACAGCGGCGCACCTTCGACCGGGATGCTGTATTCGATCTTTACACCTTTCGCGGCTTCATTGGCGGCTTGCATGGCACCGAACACGGTGCCGGACCACGCCAGGGCGACGCAGATATCACCGTTGGCCAGGTCGGTCTGGATCTTCGACGAATTGAAATAGGTGATGTGCGGGCGCAACTTGAGCATCAGCGCTTCGGCTTTCTTGTAGTCCGCGGGGTTGCTGCTGTTGGGCGGCAGGCCAAGATAGTGCAGGGCGATCGGGATCACCTCGGCGGGCGCGTCCAGAATCCCCACGCCACATTGGCTGAGCTTGGCCAGGTTTTCTTCTTTGAACAGCAGGTCCCAGGAGTTCACCGGGGCCTGATCGCCGAGGGCCGCACGGACCTTGTCGACGTTATAGCCAATGCCGTCGGTGCCCCACAGGTAAGGCACGGCGTATTGGTTGTCCGGGTCGTTCGCGCGCAGTTTTTCCAGCAACACCGGGTCAATGTGTTGCAGATTGGTCAACTGGCTGCGGTCCAGTTTCTGCAAGGCCCCGGCCTTGATCAGCGCGGGCAGGATGAAGTTGCTGGCCACCACCACGTCGTAACCGCTATGGCCCGTCATCAGCTTGGCTTCCAGTACTTCGCCACTGTCGAAAGTGTCATAGACGGTTTTGATCCCGGTGTCGCGCTGGAAGTCCTTCAGCGTGGTCGGGCCGATGTAGTCAAACCAGTTATAGACGTGCACGGTCGGTTCATCCGCCGCGGCGACCGCTACCCAGGCCGACAGACAGGCGCCCAGTCCCAGATTGAAATACGTGCGGTGACGACTCATGATGCGGCACTCCTGGCCTGCTGCAGGCCGGTGGTAGATAAGAGTATGCAGCGTATCGACCGGGGTGCTCGTCACCCATTCCCATCATGGGTTACACAAAAGGGGTAGAGCGTGGAGGCGTTGCTGAAGGAGTTGCCGGTGCACCAAGGGCTGGCCCGAGTGTTTGGCGCGCTGGGCCGTGACGGTTTCTGGCGGGCGCTGGTGGATACCCTGCGCTTGCTGGTGCCGCTGGATAACGCCTTGGTCGCGGTGATGCAGGCGGGGCGGGTGCCGCAGCTGCTGATCGATTTCGACTCCCGAGCCAGCGCGCACGAAGAGGAAGAACTGGCTGACTACAGCGCCGGCATGTACCTGCTCGATCCGTTCTATCAGGCCGCTTGTGCCGGCATCAGCGACGGCTTGCACAGCCTGGATTCAGTGGCCCCGGACCAGTTTCAGCAGAGCGAGTACTACCAGAGTTACTTCCGCTCGGTGGTGGGCGGTGATGAGTTGCAGTTCATGATTAATGTGGATGGCGCCGTGCTCGGTTTGTCGCTGGGCCGCTCGACGCGGTTCACCGCCGAAGAGCATGGGCGACTTTTATGCGTGCGCGATTGGGTGCTGGCGGCGATGGGCCGACACCTGCAACTGGTGCCACCGGAAGGACCGACGGCGGTGGCGGGGGATCTGGCGACCTTGCTCGATCGCTTCGACGCACGCTTGACGGCGCGTGAAGTCGAGACTGCGCGGCTGATCCTCCAGGGCTTCTCCAGCAAAGCCATCGCCCAGCAGCTCAGCATCTCCCCGGAAACGGTGAAGGTGCATCGGCGCAATCTTTATCACAAGCTCAATGTCAGCGGGCATGGCGAGTTGTTTGCGTTGGTGTTGCAGCCGCGTTGAGGGTCGGGTTTTCACGCGGTCAATGTAGGAGCTGGCGAAGCCTGCGATCTTTTGATCTTCAGCTAACCTGCCGAAACACCAACGCCTTCAACCCGCACTCAATATCCGCATCCGGAAACTCCGGCGGATTCTCCAGCCGCTCGACAAAACTCAAACTCGGCGCCTCACGGGTAACGCCGTCAATCAAAAAGTCCGAACCAAACGCCGGATCATTCATGCAGGCCAGCACCGTACCCTGTTTGGTGAGCAGTTCGGGTAACCGACGCAGCACCCGCTGGTAATCCTTGGTCAGCAAAAAACTGCCTTTCTGAAACGATGGCGGATCAATGATCACCAGGTCATACGGCCCCTTGCCAATCACCTTGCCCCAGGACTTGAACAGGTCGTGGCCGAGGAATGTCACCTGGCTCACGTCGTGGCCATTGAGCCGATGGTTATCACGGCCACGACTCAGGGCCGAGCTGGACATGTCCAGATTGACCACGTGCGCCGCGCCACCCTCGATGGCCGCCACCGAAAACCCGCAGGTGTAGGCGAACAGGTTCAACACCCGCTTGCCCTCGGCATTCGCCCGTACCCAATCGCGGCCGTAGCGCATGTCGAGGAACAGTCCGGCGTTCTGTTTACGGCCCAGGTCCACCCGATACTTCAGGCCGCCCTCGGTGATGGTCATTTCTTCGAGCGCATCGCCCAACAGCCATTCGGTGGTGCTTTGCAGCAGGTAACGGTGTTGGAGCAACAACGTATGCGCGCCGGATTGTTGCCACTCGGCGGACTCGGTGATCTCCAGCAGCAGCCGTTTCAAGTCTTCCAGCTGTTGCGGCTCCGGTTCCTTGAACAGCGACACCAGCACCACACCCTGCAACCAGTCCACGGTCAGTTGCTCCAGCCCCGGCCAGCAACGCCCGCGCCCATGGAACAAGCGGCGGGTTTCGGCGGGGGCGGTGGCCAGGGCGGTCAGCAGGTGAGTGTGCAGGGTGGCGAGGGCGTCAGGGTTCATCGGGCAACGTCGGCAATGTGAGTGGGCGGCATTTTAACCACAAATGAATCCCGGGAACGTCCGGATAGTTATCACGTTTAATTTAACTTTACGTGAGGATTTGGCGAACAGTTGGCTTCCATACTCGACCCCATCGAACAACAAACACGGAGCCGGACATGTCGCAGCCAACTGCTTCACCCAAGGCCAGCCACCCACGCTGGCTGCGTTTGACCCATTGGCTCAACGCCCTGGCGGTGGTGGTCATGGTCAGCAGCGGCTGGCGCATCTATAACGCCTCGCCGCTCTATGACTTCAGTTTCCCGGCGCCGATCACCCTCGGTGGCTGGCTCGGCGGCGCACTGCAATGGCATTTCGCGGCGATGTGGTTCCTCGCCATCAACGGCCTTATCTACCTGATCGTCAACATTGTCAGCGGTCGCCTGTTGCATCAGTTTTTCCCGGTATCGCCCAAAGGCATCTTGCATGACCTGTGGGCGGCCTTGAGAGGGCGGCTGGGGCACGCCGACCTCAGCCATTACAACCAGGTCCAGCGCTTTGCCTACCTGTTCGTCATGCTCGACATCACGCTGATGGTGGTGTCCGGGCTGGTGCTGTGGAAATCCGTGCAGTTCCCGTTGTTGCGGGAATTGCTCGGCGGTTACGAAGGGGCGCGGCAGGTGCATTTCATCGGCATGGCGCTGTTGGTGGCATTCATCGTGGTGCATCTGGTGATGGTGTTGCTGGTTCCGAAAACGCTGTGGGCCATGATCTTTGGTCGCAAGGAGCCGGTATGAAAAAGCGCATCGAAGGACTCGACGAGTCGTCCATTCTCAGCGAAGCCCGGAAGGTACTGGCGCCGCAAATCGAAGACCGATCCCGGCGCTCGTTCCTGCTGCGCGGCCTGACCCTCGGCGGCGTGGCCATGTTGTCCGGCTGCAATATCACTGACAACGACAGCGTCGAAACCGCGCTGTCCTCGATGTCACGCTTCAACGACCGGGTGCAGGGCTGGCTGTTCAATCCCAACGCCATGGCACCGACCTATCCCGAGTCGATGATCACCCGACCGTTCCCGTTCAATGCCTTCTACGGCATCGACGAGGCACCGACCGTCGAGGAAGAAAGCTTCCGCCTGGAAGTCACCGGCCTGGTCGCCGACAAACGCAGCTGGCGCCTGGAAGAACTGCGGGCCATGGCCCAGACCGACCAGATCACCCGACACATCTGCGTCGAAGGCTGGAGCGCCATCGGCCGCTGGGGCGGCGTGCGCTTCAGCGACTTCCTCAAGCGCATTGGCGCCGACACCAGCGCCAAGTACGTCGGCTTCAAATGCGCCGACGACTACTACACCAGCATCGACATGGCCACGGCCCTGCATGCGCAAACCTTGCTGGCCCTGACCTACGACGGCGCCGTGCTGCCCCGTGAGTACGGGTTCCCGATGAAACTGCGCATGCCCACCAAGCTTGGCTACAAGAACCCCAAACACATTCAGGCGATTTTCGTCAGCAACACCTACAGCGGCGGCTACTGGGAAGACCAGGGCTACAACTGGTTCGGTGGCAGCTGACGCAATCCCGAGCACTTCACCGCAAGCACACTCAACTCTATAAGGAACACCATCATGAAAAAGCTAGCCACCGCCGCACTGTCGCTGTTCTTGGCCATGGGCGTCGCCAGCGTGTACGCCGCCGACACCATGAGCAACGACAGCATGAGCAAGGACTCGATGTCCAAGGACGCCATGAAAAAAGACACGATGAAAAAGGATTCCATGGCCAAGGACACCATGAAGAAAGACAGCATGTCCAAAGACGCCATGAGCAAGGACTCGATGAAGAAAGACGCCATGAGCAAGGACGCCATGTCCAAGGATGCTATGAAAAAAGACCAGTAACCGAATGTGCTTCGAGGCCGAACCACGGTTTGCCGGCGCGAAAAACTTATCGCGAAGGCGCCGTGGCTCGGCCTTGTTCGTCTGATTTCGTCTCCTGACTGTATCAAAAATGAATTTCCGCCAACGCAGCTGCTCATACCTGATAGGTGGCGGATTTGAGCTGCGAAATCATTGGTGCAATCAGGGAGTGGTCAGGTCATGAATCCAATAACAATGGCGGGCGAGTCGGTACCTGACGGCCTGATCCTGGTGGTGGAGGACGACCCGCTGATTCTGGAATTTCTGTGTGAAATTCTTCAGGATGAAGGCTTCGTCGTGGAGCCACATGTCAGCGCGGATGCTGCAGCGCTGTATCTGGAAGAACATGCGGGGAAGGTCAGGCTGTTGCTGACGGACATCACCATGCCCGGCAAGCGCAATGGCGCGGACCTGGCTAATGAATTCGGGGATCGCTGGCCGGAGAAGCCGATCATGATCATGTCCGGCTTCGAAACCCCGGAAAGCGCCGGGGTGCGGCATGCGGTGTCGTTCATCAAGAAACCCTGGGCGCTGGGGCAGTTGCTCGATTGCGTGCAAGGCGCTTTGAAGTCGCCTCGCCCTTTGTAGGAGCTGCCGAAGGCTGCGATCTTTTGATCCTGGCGATTTTCAAACTGGCGAAGAGCAAGGTCAAAAGATCGCAGCCTGCGGCAGCTCCTGCGTCGATTGTGACCGACCGGCGGTGATACATTGCCTGACACCTTGCGATAGGAAGCTGTCTTTTGCCTGCTCAACAATCCGTTTTCAACACGCCATACCGCGCCTTTCTGTTCGACATGGACGGCACTGTCCTCAACTCCATCGCCGCCGCCGAGCGGATCTGGACGGCCTGGGCCGTGCGCCATGGAATCGATGTCGCCACCTTCCTGCCGACCATCCACGGCGCTCGCGCCATCGACACCATCAACCGCCAGGGCTTGCCGGGGCTGGATGCTGAAGCTGAAGCGGCGTTTATCACCGAGGCGGAAATCGAGGACGTGGAAGGAATTGTCGAGGTGGCCAATGCGGCGGTTTTTCTGAAGTCGCTGCCTGCCGATCAGTGGGCCATTGTCACCTCGGCACCGAGGGCGTTGGCCTTGCGCCGGATGGCGGCGGCGGGGATTCCGGAACCTGCGGTGATGGTCACGGCGGAAGATGTGAAGGCGGGCAAACCTGACCCCGCCGGCTATCGACTGGCGGCTCGGCGGTTAGGTGTTGAAGTGAAGGAATGCCTGATTTTCGAAGACGCTACCGTGGGGATTCAAGCGGCAGAAGCGGCGGAGGCCGATTTGCTGGTGATCACATCGACTCATGATCATCCGATTCAGACGCCGCACGACACGATGGCTGATTACGATACCGTCGAAGTTCGCGTCGATGCCGATGGCCGGATTCGCCTGAGTTCTATCTGACGAACCCTCCCTCTGTAGGAGCGAGCAAGCTTCGCTCCTACAGGGGACGGGGGTGGGTCAGTAAATGCCGGGGATGAGCCGCCAGGTCTTGCCGCAATACGCCTCATATTCACTGCCAAACTGCGCCCGCAGCAGCGCCTCTTCCGAGTGAATCCGCGCGATCAGCGGAATCAACGTCAACCCCGCCAACACTAGCCCCACCACCGAGCGAAACGCCAACGCCCAGCCGATGCCAATGACCATCATCCCCAGGTAACTGGGGTTGCGCAGCGTTCTATAGATTCCGTCCGTCACCAGCGTGTGCCCCGGCTGGATCGCCACCAACCCGCTGAAACGCTTGCCCAGCACAAACACCGGCCACAACCGCAGCGCGCCGCCGAGGATGAACAGCAATGCACCGAGCCAACGCACGCCTTCGCCACCAAAGGTCAGGAAGTCGATGCGGTCGGTGTAGGCCGGCAGAAAACCGCTGAGCAATCCGATGATGCCGAACACCGGCAGCACCCAGCGATTGACCCGGTCTTCCCGCTCGCCGGAACTCAGGTTGACCTCGGTGAACAGCGAGGCGAGCGCCATCACCACAGTGGCCAGCGCCACCACCACCAGCGAGCCATGGGAAAAGAACGCCGCGAACCCACCGAGCCCCCACACGGCGAGGCCGAGGTAGGCGAGGGTGGAAACGACGGCGAAGAACGCCAGTTTGGCTGAGATTTTCATGGTTAGCTCCACACATGGCATACAACCAGTGTAGGAGTTGTTCACTTAAGAGAATCTTGAGCCAATCGGTAAATCTGTGGCGAGGGGGCTTAAAAGTATCGTCACGCCGAGCGGGCATTACGCCGAATGACTTGCGGTGGCTGGCCGAACGCCCGCAAAAACGCTTCGCGCATCCGCCGCCGATCACTGAAACCTGACTCCTCGGCAATCTGATCCAGCGTCAATCGCCCCCGTTCGAGCATCTGCCGCGCGGCTTCCAGGCGCAGATTCTCAATCGCCTTGGCCGGCGATTGCCCGGTTTCAGCACGAAACGCCCGGCTGAATTGCCGCGGACTGAGCCGCGCCACGTCCGCCAATTGCTCCACCGATAGCGCCGACGTCAGGTGTTCCCGAGCGTAGCCGAGCACAGTCTGGATACGGTCGGATTTCGGCTCCAGTTCCAGCAGCGCCGAATGCTGTGACTGACCGCCCGCGCGGCGGTGGTACATCACCAGTTTCTGCGCCACCGCCCGGGCCAGTTCGGCGCCGTGGTCCTTCTCGACCATGGCCAGCGCCAAGTCGATGCCGGCGGTCATGCCGGCCGAGGTCCATATCGAGCCATCGATCACAAAGATCCGGTCCTCCTCGACCTTGATCGCCGGAAACCGAGCTTGCAGTTCACGGGCGTACGCCCAATGCGTCGTGGCGCGGCGTCCTTCCAGCAAACCGGCCTGGGCCAGCACAAAGGCCCCGGAACAGATCGATGCTGTGCGCCGTGCGGTTTTCACGCTGTCGCGCACGTAGCTCAGCACCGCCGTGGGCGCCTGCTGCAGGATGGAGTCGCCACCGACCACAATCACCGTGTCGAACAGCCGCTCATCGAACGCCTCAGTACCCACGCTCAAGCCGCCGGAGGCACGCAACGTGCGGCCATCCTCCGACAACACGCTGACTTCATACAGGGTTTCGCCGGCACTGAAGTTGGCGTACTCAAACACCGGCATCGCCGCCAGCGCCATGGACTGGAAACCCTCGAACACCACAAACGCCACGGAAGTCATTGCTGTGTCCTCAAAAAGGTCATGTCCTGAAAACGTACTTTAAACGTCATTTGAGACAGACGTCAGCCCATTTATAACGGTTCACACCCGGCGAACTGATCGCCTCACTGTGAAGGAAACTGAAAATGGCACTTTCATCCAAAGGTACGGCGCTGATCACGGGCGCTTCTTCTGGCATCGGCGCGGTCTACGCCGACCGTCTTGCGCGGCAAGGCTATGACTTGATTCTAGTGGCCCGCAGCCAAAGTAAATTGAACACCCTGGCCAACCATTTGAGCAATGAAACCGGGCGCGCCGTGGAAGTGGTCGCCGCTGACCTGAAAGACAAGGCTGATCTGCTGCGCGTCGAAACCATACTGCGCACCGACGCCAGCATCACCTTGCTGGTGAACAACGCGGGAGTCGGCGGGGTGATGCCGCTGCTTGGCAGCCCGGTGGACGACATGGAAGACATGATCACCCTCAACGTCACCGCCCTGATGCGCCTGGCGTATGCAGCAGTGCCGGCCTTCGTGGCCCGTGGTGCGGGAACCGTGATCAACATTTCCTCGATCGTCGCCATCGCCCCGGAAATCCTCAACGGCGTGTACGGCGGGACCAAGGCCTTCGTGCTCGGTCTGAGCCAATCCATGCACCACGAACTGGCCGACAAAGGCGTTCGCATCCAGGCTGTACTGCCCGGCGCCACCGCCACCGATTTCTGGAGCGAGGCCGGCAACCCGGTGGAGAATCTGCCGCAGGAAATCGTGATGTCGGCCCAGGACATGGTCGATGCCGCGCTGGCCGGGTTGGCCAACGGTGAAGTGGTGACGATTCCGGGGTTGCATGAAGGCGAGAAATGGGACGCCTACGAGGCCCAGCGCCAGGTGCTCAGCGGCTCGTTCGGCCACTCCACGGCGGCCGCGCGGTATCGCTGAGTTCGTTTGTTCTGCTTTTTAACCCACTGGGTACGCCGCCTTTTCCGTTTCCGAATCTTCATCGGCCCGTTCCAGTAGCGGATAGGCGAGGGCGGCGATGTGGTGGTGTACCCGGCGGTAATCGCGCAGGACTCGCTGGAAAATATCGCCGGATTCCGCCCAGGTGTTTTTGTCCTCCTGCAATTTGCGGAAGTGCTCGCGGCTGGCTTCGGCTTCCAGTCTCCTCACCGTTTCCTTGCGCTGGACCAGTTGGTGCGCAGTGGCAACGTCCTCGCGCAGGAACACGGTGATCGCCAGGTTCAGGCTTTCCAGCAGTGCTTCGTGCAGCGGCGCGATGTTACGCAGTTCGAACACCGAGAAGTGCTCACCGCGACGCAAACGGCGCATGGCCAATTGCGTGAGGCTGCTGGAAAGAATGTCCGCCGCGTGTTCGAGGTTGATCACGAAGGTGAGGATTTCCTGGGCGCGATCGGCGTCGCTGTCGCTGATGCCTTCCTGGCCAATGTCTGCCAGATAGGCGCGAATCGCCGCGCTGAGCAGATCGGTGGATTGATCGATGCGCCGTACTTCATCGGCACATGTTGGCGCCGAGGTGTGGAACAGTTGCAGCGTGCGCGCCAGCATCGCCGAGAGCATGTCGGCGATGCGCAGGGCTTCCCGGGCGGCGTTGGACAGGCCGATGCTGGCCATCTCCAGGCCCGCTTCGTCGAGGTAACGCGGCATGCCCGGATCGATATCCCGCGCCGGTTCCGGCAGCAGCCGAGTCAACAGGTTGGCCATGGGGGCGGTGAAACCGATGAACACCAGCGCCAGCAGCAGGTTGAAGCCGGTGTGCAGGTAAATCACCAGTGCTGAAGGATCGAGGCTCAGGGTCGACAGCCACCCGGCCAGCGGCAACACCACCGCAGCACCCAACGCCCGCACCAGCAGATTACCCAGGGGCAGGCGCCGGCCGACGTTCGATCCGGCATTGATCACTGACGGCAATGCACCGCCGATGTTCACCCCGAGCACCAACGCGACGAGGGTGGTGGCCGAGAGCATGCCTGTCGCCGCGAGGGAGACGATCAGCAGCACCACGGCCACGCTGGAATGGCAGAGCCAGGTGAGGATCAGCGCCACCAGCAACGCGATCAACAGATCGCCGTCGAGGCTTTGCATGATCAGTTGGAACACCGGTGCGCCCTCGACTTCGGCCAGGGTCGAACCGAGCATGTGCAGGGCGGTCAGCATCAATCCCAGGCCGATCAGCGCACAGCCGATGCTCTCGAAACGCGAGTCATCGCGCAGCCGGAAGACGATCAGACCGGTCAGTAAAACCATCGGCGTCAGCATCGAAATATCAGCGCTGAGCAGTTGCACCACCAACGTCGAACCAATATTGGCGCCGAGCATCACCGCCAGCGCTGGCGCCAGACCTAATGTGCCAGCGGCGGTGAACGAGGTGGCCATCAGGCTGACGGCGGTGCTGCTTTGCAAGACGCCGGTGACGCCGATGCCGGCGAGCAGGGCCAGCCAGCGGTTATTCAGGTGGCGGCCCATCCAGTGGCGCAGTGGCGTGCCGAAGCCGCGCAACAGCACCGAAGAAATCATGTGCGTGCCCCACAGCAACAGTGCAATGGCGCCCGCGAGGTTGAGCAGTAGAGTCGTTCCCGACATGAGAACTCTCCTTTATATCGTGTTGCATTTATCGAAGACCCGAAGGCCGGATCGTGACTTCACCCTGTAGGAGCGAGGCTTGCCCGCGAAGGCGGTGTGTCAGTCGACAACAATGTTGAATGTGAGGCCGCCTTCGCGGGCAAGCCTCGCTCCTACAGAGGGTGGGGTGTTCAGGCGATCAGAACCACTGCTTGAACCGGCGGATGTAGATCACCTTCATGGTCTGCGCCACCACGCAGTAGCTGAGCAGCGTGCCCACCAGCCAAGGGAAGTATTCCCACGGCAACGGCACCAACCCGACCAACGTGCCCAGCGGCGAGAACGGAATGTAGATACCCAGGCAGATCACCACCCCGGTCGCCAGAATCACCGGCAACGCCGCCGTGCTCTGGAAGAACGGGATCTTCTGGGTGCGCAGCATGTGCACCACCAGCGTCTGCGACAGCAGCCCTTCGATGAACCAGCCGGACTGGAACAGGCTCTGCATTTCCACGCTGTTGGCGGCGAACACGTACCACATCAGGGCGAAGGTGGTGATGTCGAAGATCGACGAGGTCGGGCCGATCCACAGCATGAAACGGCCGATGTTCTTCGCGTCCCACTTGCGTGGTTTGCGCAGGAACTCCTTGTCCATCTTGTCCCACGGCAACGCCAGCTGAGAGATGTCGTACATGAGGTTCTGCAGCAGCAGGTGGATCGACAGCATCGGCAGGAATGGAATGAACGCACTGGCCACCAGCACCGAGAACACGTTGCCGAAGTTGGAACTGGCGGTCATGTTCAGGTACTTCATGATATTGCCGAAGGTTTCGCGGCCCTTGAGCACGCCTTCCTCAAGCACCATCAGGCTCTTTTCCAGGAGGATGATGTCCGCCGATTCCTTGGCGATGTCGGTGCCGCTGTCCACCGAAATCCCGACGTCGGCATCGCGCAGCGCCGGGGCGTCGTTGATGCCGTCGCCGAGGAAACCCACGGTATGACCGTTGCCTTGCAGAGCCTTGAGCACCCGGGATTTTTGCAGCGGCGTCAGTTTGGCGAACACCGTGCGTTCTTCGACGCGCAGCTTGAGGGTGGTGTCGTCCATGTGCTCGATGTCCTGGCCGAGCAGCGGCGTGCCCGGGTCGAGACCGACTTCGCGGCAGATCTTGCAAGTGACCACGGCGTTGTCACCGGTCAGCACCTTGACCGCCACGCCCATGTCCCGCAGCGCCGCGATGGCCGGGCCGGCGGTTTCCTTTGGCGGATCGAGAAAGGTCAGGAAGCCGCGAATCACCAGATCGCGCTCATCGCCGGTGTTGTACTGGTTCTTGCTCTGGGCTTTTGGAATCTCGCGGGTGGCGACCAGCAGTACACGGAAGCCGTCCTCGTTGTACTCGTTGGCCAAGGCCAGCAGGTCTTTGCGCCGTTGTGCATCCAACGCGATGACTTGGCCGCTTTCATTGATGTGGCTGGCGATGGAGAGCATTTCCTCGACCGCGCCCTTGCACACCATCAGGTGATCGTCGCGGCTGTCCTTGACGATGATCGACAGGCGCCGGCGGACGAAGTCGAACGGCAATTCGTCGACTTTACTGTAGGCAAACGGCACGCGGAATGCCGGGTTCGCGTTGGCAAATTGCACCACCGCCTGGTCCATCAGGTTTTTCAAACCGCTCTGGTGATGGCTGTTGAGCCACGCCAGTTCCAGTATCGAATCATCACGCCGGCCATGGCTGTCGACGTGGTGTTCGAGAATGATCTTGTCCTGGGTCAGGGTGCCGGTCTTGTCGGTGCACAGCACGTCCATCGAGCCGAAGTTCTGGATCGCGTTGAGGCGCTTGACCACCACTTTGCGCTTGGCCATGGCCATCGCACCTTTGGCCAGGTTGGCGCTGACGATCATCGGCAGCATTTCCGGGGTCAGGCCGACCGCCACGGCCAAGGCAAACAGGAACGCATCGCCCCAATCACCCTTGGAGAAGCCGTTGAGCAGGAACACAATCGGCACCATCACCAGCATGAAGCGGATCAGCAACCAGCTGACGCTGTTCACCCCGCGGTCGAACGCGGTTTGCACCCGGGAGCCGACGATGGCTTTGGCCAGGGAACCGAAATAGGTCCGCGCCCCGGTGGCGACCACCACCGCTTTGGCGGTGCCGCTGACCACGTTGGTGCCCATGAAGCAGATGTTCGGCAGGTCCAGCAGGTTCGACTGGTCGGTCGCGCTTCCGGTGGCCGACTTCTGCGCCACGTTGCCCAGGGTGTCGTACTTCTCGACCGGCAACGCTTCGCCGGTCAGCACCGCCTGGCTGATAAACAAGTCGCGGGATTCGATCAGGCGGATGTCGGCCGGGATCATGTCACCGGCGCTGAGCTGCACGATATCGCCGGCCACCAGATCACGCATCGGCACTTCGCGCAGCAGCGGCTTGCCGTCCTTGTGCTCGCGGCGCAGCACGGTGGCGGTGGTGCGGACCATGGCTTTCAGGGCTTCGGCGGACTTGGCCGAGCGGTATTCCTGCCAGAACCGTAGCAGGCTGCTGAGGCTGACCATGGTCATGATAATGATGACTTTGGTCAGGTCGGCGTCATCCGCTTCACCGTTGCTGATCGGCAGCCAGTAGTCAGTGAAAAAACTGATGGCGGCCAGGGTCAGCAACACATAGATGAAGGGATTGTTCAGGGCTTTGAGCAGTTGGATCAGGGCGTGAGGCGGCTTGTCGTGGGCCACTTCGTTGTGACCGTTGCGGGCGAGGCGGCCCTGGGCTTCGAGTTCGGTCAGGCCATCGGTGCTGGCGTTGAGGTTGGTCAGCGTCACGGCCAGGCCGTTCTGCGCTTCCCGGGCGGCGCGCATCGACAGTTTGGCGTTGTCGCTGCTGGCGCCTTGAGTGGCTTTCTTTGCGTTTTTTACAAGGGTCATTGCTGTGCTCCTGCCGCCGGCTCGCGGCACGACACACAGGCACCTCAGCTAATTAAAGACGAGCGCACGTATGTCGAGCCGCCAATAGGCGATCGATTCTGATAGTTGTGTTTTCGGGGTTTAATGTTCGCTGGCCGTTGTTTGAATAATAACGGGCAGCGAACCGTCTACTGGCTTCGTCCATAACTAACTCCACTATTTTACAGGCAATAAGAAGTTGCCGAATTCCAACTAAGGAAAACGTTAAGGGAAGGACTATGAAAGTGCCTTCAGATCAGTTGAAAGTGCGCGTCCCGAGTAGCAGGCCGAGCATCACGCTCGCCTGCTGGAACAGGCGCGCGATGCGCCGACTCGGTGGTTCCTGGCTGTCGTCGAGGCTCCAGCGTTGCTGAAGCTGGCCGGTCATCGGGCAGACGCGCCAGTTGGCCCGCAGATGGGCTGTGGCAGGGGAAGAAGGGCTGGAAAACGGGGCGATAACCCGTTTTTCCAGCGGGCGTTCACGGCAGGGCCGGACCCGCATGGTCGAAGCAAAGGCGCGTACGCCGGGCATTACAGTGAATTTGAAGTTCATAACATACCTCTGGACCGGACTGACGCCGGCGAGGCAAGTTACGGTGGAGCATCAAGCTCTAGCGCAGCTCACCCGACCGCAAAGTCGAGTCCCGTCATGTTCTGGGTTATGTGCCAGGTCCTGCGAATTCGCAGTTACCCGACAGCGACTAGATACTGTGTCCATTGGATTCTTTTGTGAGTTGAAAAAAGGCCTGTGAAACCGGCCCGCGCAATTTACTCAGGCAGGTGGATCAAGTCAACCTTCAATATCGGATTAAAGTGCAATTGAATGGAGAAACTGCGGACCCGGTTGTTGAAGTTGGAAGTTGTTCAGGTAAATGACAGTTAATGATGATCCCTGTAGGAGCGAGGCTTGCCCGCGAAGGCGGAGTGTCAGTCGACATCATTGTTATAGATACGCCGCTTTCGCGGGCAAGCCTCGCTCCTACAATTCGTGACAATCCAGAACTAATGTATTGCCCACACCTGTCTGTTTCCCCACAGACGGGCTGCGTACCTTGGGTGCACTGCAACCCCATAAGGACGCCCCCATGCTCAATCGTTTGATACTGCCTTTCGCCTTGCTCTTCACCGTCAGCGCTGCCCAGGCCGCGGATGCCGAAAAATGGTATCCGTCGAAATACGGTGCCAATGATGAAATCGGCGCGCTGAATCTGTTGAACGCCGACTCGGTGCTCAACGCCGCCAAACTGATCAAGACCGGCAAGACCTACCCGCTGGCCGTGCCCATCGACAAGACCCTCCCGGCCTTCCGTCATCGCAGCTTCAACCTGACCAACGTCCAGCCGGGCGAGGCGGGTGGCACCACCATGGGCCCGAACAAATTCACCTTCAACGATGAACTGGTGGTGGGCTGGACCGGCGTCGGCACCCAGCTTAACGGCATCGGCCATATCGGCATCGATTACGTCTATTACAACGGCAACCGCGCCGCCGATTTCGTCACCGTCGAAGGCGTGAAAAAACTCGGCATCGAGAAGGTCCCGCCGATCGTCACCCGTGGCGTGGTGCTGGACATGACCGCCGTGTACGGCACGCCGATCGTGCCGGAGAAAACCGAATTCACTGTCGCCGACATCCAGAAAGCCCTCGACCTGCAAGGCATCACCATCCAGAAAGGCGACGTGGTGCTGTTCAACACCGGTTGGCTGGAACTGCTGGGCAAGGACAACAAAAAATTCCTCGCGGTGGAGCCGGGCATCGGCATGTCGGCAGCGAAATGGCTGGTGGACAAGCAGATCGTTGCGTTCGGCGGTGACACCTGGGCCTCTGAAATCTACCCGGCTAAAGACGGCCAGGAGTTCCCGGTCAACCAGTACATGCTGGCCAAGAACGGTATCTACAACCTGGAGCTGATCGACAGCCGCGCGCTGGTGAAAGACAAGGCCTGGGAGTTCATGTTTGTCCTCGGCCAGCCGCTGTACAAGGGCTCGACCCAGGTCAACATCAACCCGGTCGCCATTCACTGACGGACCGCTGGCCAGGGGATGACCAACGCTCATCCCCTGGCCCGTTGTTGTCCTTTGTTTGCCCATGACCCCAACCCCTAGAGTGAAGCGTGCGCCACAGGCGTAACCCTTCAATTCGAGTGATCGCCCGCCAAGCGCGGGCGCGGGAGTTTTTGATGTCCGCTATTTTGGGTCAGCAGTTTATCGATGGGCAGCGCAGCGCCCTGGGCCGCGAGACGTTACGCAGCCTCGACGCCAGCACCGGGCAGGCGCTGCCCTATGTTTTTCATCAGGCTGATGAGCAGGAAGTGACGCTGGCGGTCGCTGCAGCCACGCGGGCCTTTGCGCCGTTTCGTCAGTTATCGCCACAGCGGCGCGCCGAATTTCTTGAGGCGATTGCCGAGGAAATCGATGGGCTGGGCGGAGATTTCATTGCGCTGGTCTGCCGGGAAACCGCGCTGCCCGAGGGACGGATTCGCGGTGAACGCGGTCGCACCACCGGCCAATTGCGCTTGTTTGCCGACGTGTTGCGTCGCGGCGATTTTCTCGGTGCGCGCATCGATCAGGCCTTACCCGAACGCACACCGCTGCCGCGCCTGGATATTCGCCAGTACCGCATCGGCGTCGGTCCGGTCGCCGTGTTCGGCGCGAGCAATTTCCCCTTGGCGTTTTCCACGGCCGGCGGCGACACCGCTTCGGCGCTTGCCGCCGGTTGCCCGGTGGTGTTCAAGGCCCACAGCGGGCATATGGCGACCGCCGATCACGTGGCCAGCGCCATCGTTCGTGCCGCGCAACGCACGGGCATGCCGACCGGCGTATTTAACATGATCTACGGCGCGGGTGTCGGCCAGGCATTGGTCAAGGCTGACGGCATCAAGGCTGTCGGGTTCACCGGTTCGCTGAAGGGCGGCCGCGCCTTGTCCGATCTGGCCGCCGCACGCCCGCAACCGATCCCGGTATTTGCCGAGATGTCGAGCATCAACCCGGTGATCCTGCTGCCCGAAGCACTCAGCGTCCGGGGCGGCAAAATCGCCGAAGAACTGACTGCCTCGATCAACCTCGGTTGCGGCCAGTTCTGCACCAGCCCCGGTCTGATCATCGGCCTGCGCTCGCCACAGTTCAGCGAGTTCCTCGAGGTGTTTGCCCAAAGCATGGGCCAGCAACCGCCGCAGACCATGCTCAATGCCGGCGCCCTGAAAAGCTATCGCGCCGGTCTTCAACACATCGCCAATAACGATGGCGTCGAGCATTTGGCCGGTCAACCGCAGGGCGAGTCCCAGGCGCAACCGCAGGTGTTCAAAGCAGACGCGCAGTTGTTACTCGATGGCGATCCGTTGTTGCAGGAAGAAATCTTCGGCCCGACCACGGTCGTGGTCGAAGTCGCCGACCCGCAACAACTGCGCGCCGTACTCGACAGCCTGCACGGCCAACTCACCGCCACGCTGATCGCCGAACCAGTAGACCTGGATCGCTTCGCCGACCTGCTGCCGCTGCTCGAAGACAAGGTCGGGCGCCTGCTGCTCAACGGCTATCCGACGGGGGTGGAAGTCAGCGATGCCATCGTGCATGGCGGCCCATACCCGGCAACCTCGGATGCCCGTGGCACGTCGGTCGGCAGCCTGGCCATCGATCGCTTCCTGCGCCCGGTCTGCTATCAGAACTATCCTGATGAGTACCTGCCCGAGGCGCTGCAAAACGCTAATCCACTGGGCCTCAATCGACTGGTCAACGGCCAGTGGAGCAAGGCGCCCCTGAGCTGACCACGTACCCCGCGCCGGTACGTGCCGGCGTGGGCCTAGACGGATTCGTCCCTTGAATCGAGCACCCACCGACATGGTTCCTTCCCTCGCCAGCATTGCTTCACGCTTGCGCCTCAAACAGTTGCGCTTGCTGATTGCCCTCGATGATCGCGGCTCGCTGCACAAGGCGGCCGAGCAGATTTCGATCTCCCAGTCCGGCGCCACCAAAGCCTTGCATGAAGTCGAGTCGTTGCTTGGCATGCCGCTGTTCGAACGCCAGCCCAAAGGCCTGGTGGCCAATGAAATGGGGCGATGCATGATTCGTTATGCGCGGCTGATCTACAGCGATGTCGAGCACCTGCGCGAGGAAATGCTCAGCATCATGCAAGGCCAGGGCGGGCGGTTGTCGGTGGGAGTGATCATGGGCGCGGTGCCGTTGCTGACCCGGGCCTTGAGCGCGTTACGCCTCAAGCAGCCGGAGTTGTCGGTGGAACTGGTGGAAAACACCAGCGCCACGTTGTTGGGGCTGCTGGATCAAGGACGGCTGGATCTGGCGATTTGTCGCACCAGCGTCGGCCAACGCTCGGACGCTTATGACTGTATCGAGCTGAGTGAAGAACCCTTGGCGGTGGTCGCGAGCAAGGATCATCCGCTGGCCCGTTCCGAATCGTTGCAGCTGTCGCAATTGAGTGATTACCGCTGGGTCGTCTACCCCAAAGACATGCCGATGCGTCAGGCCCTGGAGCGCGAGCTCAACGAAGCGGGGCTTGAGATCCCGCGTTATCCGCTGGAAACCTCGTCGACCTTCGCCACCATTCTCCTGGTGCAGCAAGACCCGACGCTGTTGGCGGTGATCCCGGTGGAAGTCGCCGAGTTCTGCGAGCAATACGATTTGCTGGTGAAACTGCCGGTGTCGTTGCGCGCGTTGATCGAGCCCTATGGCGTGATCAGCCGGGCCGGCGCCGATCTGTCTCCGGCGGCGACCCTGCTGATCAACGAACTGCAACAGGACCTGATTACTTGATCACGATTGGATTCACCGGGGCGCCAGTGCCACCGACGATCTTCAGCGGTGCGGCGGTGTAGAGGAATTTCCACTGGCCGTCGGCGGCACAGTCGCTGGCCAGTTCATCGAGCAGCGCCACTTCGGTGAAGGTCACGCCGAGGTTGCGCATCAACGCATTATGCAGCGGGATCATCACCCCGGAGGCCGGGTCGACTGCCACTTCGTTGGCCATGGTGTCGGTGACCAGGTTGGGGATTTCCATCTGGTGAAACCACTCCACCAACTCACGGCTGAAGGTCAGGCCCGGCTCGGCGAAATCCTTGTAGAACTCGTCCGGTTCGCGCTCGTAGAACGAGCCGATCCAACCGGTGCGGATGATCAGGATGTCGCGCTTCTCGATCTCGATGCCCTGGGCTTTCGCTGCCGCCAGCAAGTCCAGGTGGGTGAAGGTTTCGCCCTTGTCCAGTACCGTTTTGCCGCGATGGCGGGCCATGTCGATCAACACCGCGCGCCCGACAATTCCGCGCTCGGCAATCGGCAGGATGCTGGCCTTGTCCATGCTGCCGATGGTGCTCATGGCGTCGTAGCCATTCCACAGTTTGTTGTCGTGCCACACGTGACCCAAGGCGTCGTACTGGGTCGAGCCTTGCAGGTGCATGAAGATCACGTCGTCGGCGTACTCCACATGGCCGTCGAAGTGGGTTTTACCGGCCAGGAAATGGCCCTTGTCCAGCACGTTGACCCGCATCGACGGGCGGCGGCCGGGCCACAGCGGTTCGCCCTTGGGATGGCCGATTTGTACTTGCAGGGTGAAGGTCTTGCCCTGGCGCACCGACGCAATGCCGCGCAGAACCTCGGCGCTTTGCAGGTAATTCAGGGCGCCGACTTCATCGTCCGGCCCCCATTTGCCCCAGTTGGTGGGCAGGCCTTCGAGGAGTTTTTTAGCGTCGGGAGAACGGTCGGCGGCGGTGTTATTGGTGTTGTGGTCGCACATGAGGGTTGTCCTGGGATTTAAGGCGATACCGGCTCTTGTAGGAGCGAGGCTTGCCCGCGAAGGCGTCATGTCAGTCAGCATCATCGTCGCCTGACACACTGCTTTCGCGGGCAAGCCTCACTCCTACAGGGGAACGGTGGCGTCTGGCGGTTATTTGATCGGCGAGAAATCGGCGGCGATCAGCAGTTTCGATTCCATTTTTTCCAGCATCGGGAACGCGACTGGCACAAAGCCTTCGAGCCAGTCCGGGTCCTGATACAGCGCCGCGCGCTTGGTGATCCGCTCATCAAGGCTCGGGTAGGCCCAGATATGGATCACCTGGTTCAGCTCGCCGATTTCCGTGTACCACCAGCCCACCAGCGTGGCGTAGCGGGAGATCACCGGCAGGCCGTTCGCTTCGAAGTGCTTGAGGTAGGTCTGCATTTTTCCGATCTGGATCGTGTAGGTACGCATTTCGTAAAACATGGGTTCGTCTCTCAGGAATGAGTGCCGTGGAAGGCGTGGGTGATGATCCGTTCGATGTCGGCGGCGGTGGTCAGGCGTGGGTTGACCAGCACGTTGCCGCTGCGCATCGAGTCGCTGACCATCTGCGGCATGTAGTCGAGGTCCACGCCCAGGTCCTTGATGTTGGCGGGGATGCCGATGGCTTTATTCAGCGCCATCACGTGCTCCACCACCTTGTACCCGGCGCGGGCGGGACTCAGGCCGTCGACGTCTTCGCCCATGGCGATGGCGATCTCGCGAAACAGTTCCGGGCAGGCCGCCAGGTTGTATTCGATGACATAGGGCAGCAGCGTCGCGTTGGCGATGCCGTGGGGGATGTTGAACACGCCGCCGAAGGTGTGGGAGATCGCGTGTACGTTGCCGAGTTTTGACTGGGCGAACGCGACGCCGGCGAGGAACGAACCGAGCAGCATCTGTTCCCGGGCATGCAAGTCCGAGCCGGCGAAAAACGCCTTGGGCAGGTGCGTGCAAATCATCTTGATTGCTTGCAGCGCCAGGGCCTGGCTGACCGGATTGGCCTGCTTCGATACGTAGGATTCGATGGCGTGGGTCAAGGCGTCCATGCCGGTAGCGGCGGTGATCGACGGCGGTAATTTGAGGGTCAGTTCAGCGTCGAGAATCGCCAGCTTCGGAAACAGCGCCGGGCTGATGATCACGGTTTTGAACAGGGTTTTGGTGTTGGTGAATACGGTAGAGGCGGTGCATTCGCTGCCGGTGCCGGAGGTGGTGGGGATGGCGAACACCGGCAGCGGCGGGTGCAGCAGTTTGTCGTAGCCTTCGTAGTCAAGGATGTTGCCGGGGTTGGTGGCCATGGCTGCGACCCCCTTGGCAGTGTCGATGCTGCTACCGCCACCGACGCCGATCACCGAATCGCAGTCGTGGTTTTTCAGGAACGCGACGGCGCGCTCCAGCACGTCAGTTGTAGGGTTGGGCTCAACGCCGGAAAACACTTCGTAACTGATCTCGCTTTCAGTCAGCGAAGCGAAAAAGCCTTCCATCACGCCCGACGCCATCAACCCTTCATCGGTGACCACCAGCAGTTTTTTTCGAACGTGAGGCTTGAGCAATGCACCGGCCTGACGCACCAGGCCGTTACCGCTCTTCAAGGTCGTGGGGAAATAAAACTGGAACGGGTTCATGGGTGTCTCCGGTTTCTTATTGGTCGGGAGACAGTAATAAGCGGGGCGGGCGGCTGATAATGAAAAGGTCTGATCCGGGGATCACTGTTTGTCATCCCCCGAAGCGTCAGGTGGCGGTGGTAACGTGGGGTTTTCCAACTGTCAGGAGCATCGTCATGGATTTAGGAATATCAGGCCGTTGGGCCATCGTCTGCGCCGCCAGCAAAGGGCTGGGGCTGGCCTGTGCGCGGGCCTTGGCGAAGGAGGGCGTGAACCTGGTGATCAACGCTCGTGGGGAAGACGCCTTGCAAGTTGCCGCCACTGAACTGCGTGGCCTCGGTGTCGAAGTGCGCACCGTGATCGGCGACATCAGCGAACCCTCGGTGCGCGAACAGGTTCTGGCGGCCTGTCCGCAGGTGGACATCCTGGTCAACAACGCCGGCGGCCCGCCACCGGGTGATTTCCGCGACTGGCAGCGCGAAGATTGGTTGAAGGCGCTGGACGCCAACATGCTCACGCCGATCGAACTGATCAAGGCCTGCGTCGATGGCATGGCCGCGCGCGGCTTCGGGCGCATTGTCAACATCACCTCCGGCGCGGTGAAGGCGCCGATTGATGTGCTGGGTTTGTCCAACGGCGCTCGCAGCGGCCTCACCGGTTTTATCGCCGGGCTCGCGCGGCAGTCGCGGTTGGCGGGGAACAACGTGACCATCAATAACTTGCTGCCCGGCCCATTCGAAACCGAGCGTTTGCACAAAACCCTGAGCGCCGCCGCCGACGCCAACGGCACCAGTGTTGAAGCCGTCAGCGAGCAACGGCGCAAACACGTACCGGCCCAGCGCTTCGGCCAGCCCGATGAATTCGGCGCCTATTGCGCGTTCATTTGCAGCGCTCAGGGCGGGTTCCTCACCGGGCAAAACCTGTTGCTGGATGGCGGCAGCTACCCCGGCACGTTCTGATCATCTGGGGGATGACGTTCGGTGATCCCCCAATCAGATCCCCTCATTATTCACTCGTCGGGCGCGTCATTAGAGTGGGGCTGCTACCTGATGCCCGTCATACGCAAACCTGCGTGTTGGTTGACGGGCATCGGGTCGCTTGCATCCACAACAATAAAGAGCGCCCCTCATGAACAATCCGAGTGCCGAAACACTTTCCCTCGCCGCCACCGAACGTCCCACCAGCGTACGCTGGCGCATCTTCCTGATCATGTTGCTGCTGACCGCAATCAACTACATCGACCGCGCCTCTCTGTCGGTGGCGTTGCCGCTGATTTCCAGCGAATTCCAGATCCCGCCGGCGCTGGAAGGCTTGATGCTCAGCGCGTTTTTCTGGTCTTACGCGTTGATGCAGATTCCCGGCGGTATGCTGCTGGATCGCTTCCAGACCCGCCGCGTGATCGTCATTGCAACCGTCGCCTGGGGCGCATTCCAGGCTTTGGCCGCTGGCGCGCACAACTGGATCATTCTGCTGATCACGCGCATGGGCCTGGGCATCGCCGAATCGCCGATCATGCCCGCCGGCGCCAAGCTCAACGGCGCCTGGCTGACCCCCAACGAACGTGGACGCGGCGCGGTGCTGGTGGACGGCGGCGCGCCGTTGGGCAGCGCGTTTGGCGCGATCATCATTGCCGGGCTGATCGGCTGGTTTGACTCGTGGCGCATTGCGTTTGTGATCGCCGGCATCGGCACCATGCTCGCCGGTGTGCTGGCCTGGAAATACATCCGCAACCACCCCAGCGAACACCCTGGCGTCAACGCTGCGGAACTGGCGCACATCACCGAAGGCAATCGCAAGACCAGCCAACCCGGCGCGGTGACCAGCATTGCCCTCAAAGAACTGCTCAAGGACCGCTCGGTGTTGGCGATGTTCGCCGGTTACTGCTGCATCCTCAGCGTGTTCTACGGCTTGCTGACCTGGATGCCGAGCTACTTGCACCAGACTCACGGTTTGAACATTTCCAGCATGGGCGGCGCGACGTTCCTGATCTTCATGTGCGGTTTCGTCGGCGAACTGGTGGGCGGTTATCTGGGCGATAAATGGAAGTCCAGCGGCGCCTCGCCCAACCTGGTGATGCGCAGCATGTTCAGCGGTTCGGCACTGGTGGCGGCGCTGTGCATGTTGGCGGTGGCCTATACGACTGAGGCGAGCAAGGCGATTGGCCTGCTGTGCGTGGCGATGTTTTTCATTCGCTGGTGCGGCATGTACTGGTGCATTCCGTCGATCCTCGGCGGCACCTCGAAAACCGGCGTGCTGGCCGGCACCATGAATTTCTGCGGGAACATGGCCGGGGTGATCGTGCCGATCCTGATCGGCTTGATCGTGCAGTTCACCGGCTCGTACTTCCTGGTGCTGATCTTCTTCGTGGTCATGGCCGCGCTGCTGGCGATTTTCTCCAGCCTGATCGATTATCGGGAACGGGGTCTGGCTTGAATGAGCGGAGGGCAGGTGAGCGTCGATATTGATTGTGTGGTGGTCGGGGCCGGGGTGGTCGGGCTGGCGGTGGCCAGGGCCCTGGCCTTGAGCGGGCGCGAGGTGATCGTGGTCGAGGCGGGCGAGGGGATTGGCGTGGGCATCAGCTCGCGCAACTCCGAGGTGATCCACGCCGGGATTTATTACCCGAGCGGCAGCCTCAAGGCGCAGCTGTGTGTCGAGGGCAAGCAGCGCTTGTATGCCTTTTGCGATGAGCGCGGGGTGGATTATCGGCGGTTGGGCAAGTTGATTGTGGCCACCGATGACGATCAGCGAACAGCGCTGCAACGGTTGCTGGAACAGGGTTTGCGCAATGGCGTTGATGACTTGCAATGGCTCGATGCCGGGCAGGCATTGTCGTTAGAGCCTGAACTGTCCTGCGTCGCCGCACTCTGGTCGCCGTCCACCGGCATTGTCGATTCCCATGGGTTGATGCTGGCGCTGCAAGGGGACGCGGAGGCTTCGGGCGCGTCGATTGCGTTTCATACGCCGCTGCTGGCGGCGCGTTGCATTGAGCAGGGTTTTGAACTGCAAATGGGTGGCGCGCAACCGATGCAGTTGAGCTGTCGGGAGTTGATTAATTGCGCGGGGTTGTCGGCGCCTGAGGTGGCGAGCCGGATTGTTGGTTTAGAAGCGCAGCACGTTCCCACCGCGCGATTGTGCAAAGGCAGCTATTTCAGTTTCAGCGGTCGGGCGCCGTTTCGGCACTTGGTCTATCCCGCGCCGGAAAGTGCCGGGCTGGGTGTGCACATGACGCTCGATTTGGGTGGCCAAGCGCGTTTCGGGCCGGACGTGGAATGGGTTGATCAAATCGACTACCGCGTCGATCCGCATCGGGCTGACGGGTTTTATCAAGCCATCCGCCGCTACTGGCCGGGGTTGCCGGATGACAGCCTGCAACCGGCCTACAGTGGTATACGACCGAAAATCACTGGCCCGACGGAATCGGCTGCTGACTTCGTCATCAGTGGTCCGGCGGAACATGGTGTGCCGGGGTTGGTGAATTTGTTTGGTATTGAATCACCGGGGTTGACCAGTTGCCTGGCGTTGGCTGACCGAATAGTGAGCCGGATACTGGACTGATCGTTCCCATGCTCCGCGTGGTAATGCCTCAAGGGACGCTCCGCGTTCCAGCTCCGGGAAGGGACGCGGAGCGTCCCGGGCTGCATTCCCACGCAGAGCGTGGGAACGATCAGGAACGATCATTACGGTTCGGTCAGCACTTTCCTGAACGTCTCCACCAACGGCCGCAAATTGATCCGGTGCCACGCCGCCCACAGCGGCCGGGTGAAGCAAATCCACGGCACTTCCCGCAGGACGACGCCGGGTGGTGCGTTGCGGCTCAGGCCTTTCTGAATCATGGCGATGCCCAGTCCCGAAGCCACCAGGGCCAATGCGGTGAAGGGGCCGGTGGCCTCCATGCGGATGTCCGGGGTGAAGCCGGCGCGTATGCAGGCGCTGACGAAGTTTTCGCGGCTGGCGAGATTATGGTGCTGTTGCACGCCGATCCATTCTTGATTGGCGAGGTCTTCGGGCGTCAATACCGCCTGCTGCGCCAGCGGATGATCATCAGGCAAGGCCAGCAGCATCGGGTCGTCCAGCACCTGGAAACCCTGCAAATCCGGGTCGTCGGCGACGGGTGGTTCACTGACCAGGGCGATATCCAGACTACGCTGGCGAAGGCCTTCCAATTGTTCGGCAGAGCTCAGGTTGTACAGCGCCACATGCACATTCGGCCGCTCCACGCGCAACACGCGCAAGGCGTTCGGCAACACGCCAGCGTGCATGGCGTTCTCGATGTAGCCGATGCACAACCCGCCTTCTTCACCACGACCGAGGCGTTTGCCGAGGGATTCCAGGCGATTGGCGTGGGTCAGCAAGGCGCGGGTCTCCGCGAGAAAGGTCTGGCCATCGCGGGTCAGGCGAATGCGTTGCTGGCTGCGTTCGAACAGGGTCAGGCCCAGGCGTTCTTCGAGCTGGGCGATCTGCCGGCTCAGGGGCGACTGGGAAATGTGCAGGCGTTCGGCGGCGCGACCGACGTGTTCTTCCTCGGCGACGGCGACGAAGTAGCGCAATTGGCGGATGTCGATCATGTCAGACCTATAGGGACTCAAGTGCTGCGCATTATGTCTTGGACGGTCCGATCCTGACAATCTACGATCTGCTCAACGGTCACCCATGAGCTGATCACTGACACTCAAGAGGAATTACCCATGAGCTTGAAAGACAAACTGCCCGGCACGCTGGGTTTCGGCACCGCCCCGTTGGGCAACATGTTCCGCGCCATCCCGGAAGAAGAGGCGATGGCCACCGTGCACGCTGCCTGGGATGCCGGCGTGCGTTACTTCGACACCGCACCGTTTTACGGTTCGGGCCTGTCGGAAATTCGTTTGGGCGCCGCGTTGGCCCAGTACAAGCGCGACGACTACGTGCTCAGCAGCAAGGTCGGCCGGGTGATTCTCGACGAAGTCGAAGACACCGCCGCCCGTGATCTCGGCGAGAAGGCCGGCGTGTTCGAACACGGTCGCCCGAACAAAATCGTCAACGACTACAGCGCCGACGCCACGATGCGTTCGATCGAAGACAGCCTCAAGCGCCTGCAAACCGATCGGCTGGACATCGTCTGGGTCCACGACATCGCTCAGGACTTTTACGGCGATCAATGGCTGGAATACTTCAATCAGGCCCGCACTGGTGCGTTCAAAGTGTTGACCCGTTTGCGTGAAGAAGGCGTGATCAAGGGCTGGGGCCTGGGCGTGAACAAGGTCGAGCCGTGCGAATTGACCCTGGATCTGACCGAAGCCCAGCCGGACGGCTTCCTGTTGGCCGGTCGCTACACGCTGCTGGACCATGACCGTGCGTTGCAACGCCTGATGGATTCGGCGCTGGCGCAGAACGTAGAAATCGTCGTCGGTGGCCCTTACAGCTCGGGCATTCTGGCCGGCGGTACACACTTCGAATACCAGAAGGCGAGCCCGGCGATCATCAGCAAGGTCGAGCAGATCAAGAAGGTTGCGGCGGCCCATGGCGTCAGCATCAAAGCGGCGGCGTTGCAGTTCTCGTTGGCGAATCCGGCGGTGGCGGCGGTGATTCCGGGTTCCAGCCGTCCTGATCGGATTGCTGAAGATGTGGCGGCGTTGAATGAGGTGATTCCTGCGGCTTTCTGGCAGGCGCTGCGCGGCGCAAAACTGATTTCCGAACGGGCTCCATTGCCAGGAGGTGTGGCATGAAAATCGATCTGACTGGAAAACTCGCCATCGTCAGCGGCAGCACCGCCGGCATTGGCCTGGGCATCAGCAAGGCACTGGCCGAATCCGGCGCCACGGTGGTGGTGATCGGCCGCGACTCGGCCAAGCTCGAGCAAGCATTGGCGGACATTCGTCAAAGCGTGCCAAGCGCGCAAGTGCGTGGCCTGACCGCCGACCTCGGTACCGCTGAAGGCGCTGAACAACTGTTCGCCGCCGAACCTCGGGCGGACATCCTGGTGAACAACCTCGGCATCTTTAATGAAGTGGATTTCTTCGACGCGCCGGACAGCGAGTGGACGCGCTTCTATGAAGTCAACGTGATCTCCGGTGTGCGCCTGGCCCGGCACTACACGCCAGAAATGGTCAAGAACGGCTGGGGCCGGGTGATCTTCCTGTCCTCGGAATCCGGGGTGGCGATTCCGGCCGACATGATCAACTATGGCGTGACCAAAAGCGCCAACCTGGCGGTGTCCCACGGCCTGGCCAAACGTCTGGCTGGCACCGGCGTCACCGTCAATGCGATCCTGCCCGGCCCGACCTTCACCGACGGCCTGGAGCAGATGCTCAAGGACGCCACGGCCGAGTCCGGCCGCAGCGCCCGGGAAGAAGCCGACGCCTTCGTGCGCAAGGCTCGCCCAAGCTCGATCATCCAGCGCGTGGCCGACGTGGCCGAAGTCGCCAACCTGGTGGCCTACATCGCCTCGCCACTGTCCTCGGCCACCACCGGCGCGGCGTTGCGGGTTGACGGCGGCGTCGTCGACAGCATGGCCATCTGAACCTGAATTCATTAAGAGAGACGTTTATTTATGGCAACAGCATCAGCATCTATCGACATCCCGGCTTCGGCCGATGTGGTTTGGCAATTGATTGGCGGTTTTGACTCGCTGCCGGACTGGCTACCGTTCATTGTGAAAAGCGAACTGAGTGAAGGCGGGCGCGTGCGCAGCCTGCAAACCGCGGATGGCGCGGTGGTGATCGAGCGTCTGCAAGCGTTCGACAACGCCGGCAAAACCTACAGTTACTCGATTGAACAGGCACCGTTCCCGGCGACTGATTACCTGGCGACGCTGCGCGTAGAAGCACAAGGGCAGGGCGCTCGGGTGACCTGGTCGGGTCGGTTTACTGCCAAAGGCGTGACCGACGAAGAAGTCGAAGCGCTGTTCAACGGCATCTACCAGGGCGGCCTCGAAGCCCTGCGGGCCAACTACCCGGCCTAAGCCGCAGCTACATGATCGTTCCCACGCTCTGCGTGGGAATGCCTCAAGGGACGCTCCGCGTTCCAGCGCTGGAAAGGGACGCGGAGCGTCCCGGGCTGCATTCCCACGGGTCGCGTGGGAACGATCAGGTCGGGTGTGTCAGGTCTGCGGAATCAGGCTCTGCCGACAATCCAGCGCCAGCCGCGCACCACCGCTGTCGCTGGTACCAACGTCGAGGGTGAAGCCGTGCAGGCTGACAATCGCCGCCACGATCGACAATCCCAAACCAAACCCACTCTGCTGATTACCACCCTCGGCCCGATAAAACCGCTGGAACACCGCTTCCCGTTCCGACGGCGGGATGCCGGGGCCAGAGTCGAGCACTTCGATCCGCGTATGCCCGCCCTGATTGATCCCGCGCAAAATCACTTCGCCACCGGGCGGGGTGAATTTGATCGAGTTGCTCAGCAAGTTCGCAATGGCCTCGAACAACAACGCCCGGTCGCCATTCAATGAAGGTAACGACTCTGGCAGTTGCAGGTGAAACACCAGTTCGCCTTCTTCCGCCAAGGGCAGATAAAAGTCATGCAGTTCGCGCAGCAACGGCATCGGATCTAACTGCACAAACCCTGAACGGCGCTGCCGATCTTCCAGCTCGGAAATCCGCAATAACCCACGAAACCGCGCCATCAAGGTGTCCGCCTCAGCCAGCACCGAATCCAGTTGCACCGCCAGCGGCGAACCGTCGCCGGCCTGTTGCTGAATCCGGTATAGCTGCGCGCGCAGGCGGGTCAGCGGGGTACGCAGGTCGTGGGCGATGTTGTCGCACACGCCTTTGACTTCGTTCATCAAGCGCTCGATGCGTTCGAGCATGGCGTTGACGATGGCGGCGAGCATGTCCAGTTCGTCGCGGCGGTTGGACAGCGGCAGGCGGTGGGTCAGGTCGCCGGCGACGATGGCTTCGGCGCTGGCCTGGATCGCGCGGATGCGCCGCAGCGGGCGGCGGCGCAACAGATGCCAACCGGCGATGCCGGGGAGGATGGTCAGTGACACACCCCAGAACAATGCGTGGAGGATGATCTGGGTCACGGCGAACAGCGAACCGTTGTCGCGCACCAGCACCAGCCAGCGACCGTCGAGGGTCGGGGTGGCCACGGCGTCGCAGCTGTCGGCGGGCAGGGTCGGGTCGTCGGACTCGGCGCAGTTGTCGAGCATGTGGATGCGGCCGTCCAGCGGCAGGTTCGCCGGGATATCGCGCAGGGCGCCGCTGAGGTAGCGATGCTGGGCGTCGAACAGGCCGTAGGCATCGATGCCGCGGATGTCGAACGTCATGCTGGCGGCGAGGGCGTCCACCAGTTGTTCGCCCTGGAAGCGCGAAAACAGGTGCTGGCGCTGCATCAGCGAGTGTTTGGCCAGGTTGTCCAGGTAGCCGGAGACCTCGTAATACATGACCCCCATGAGGATCCCGCTCCAGGCCACGAACAGGGAACTGTAGAGCGCCAGCAGTCGGCTGCTGGAAGAGCGCCAGCCTTTAGAGGGGTTCAGCAATGACATACCCCGAGCCTCGCACAGTCCGGATCAACGGGACGTTGCCGGGCGGGTCGATCTTCTTGCGCAAGCGGCCAATGTGCACATCGATCAGGTTGGTGCCGGGGTCGAAGTGATAACCCCAGACCTCTTCGAAAATCATCATGCGCGACAGGATCTGCCCGGTGTTGCGCATCAGGAATTCCAGCAGTTTGTATTCAGTGGGCAGCAGCGTCAGCAATTCGCCGTCGCGGCTGGCTTCGTGGCTGATCAGGTTCAGCTCCAGATCCGCTACCCGCAGCGTGGTGGCCTGGGTGCTGACGGTGCTCTGGCGACGCAGCAACACTTCCACCCGCGCCGCCATTTCATCGGTGGCGAAGGGTTTGGTCAGGTAATCGTCGCCACCGGCGCGCAAGCCCCGCACCCGTTCGTCGACGTCGGAGAGGGCGCTGATCATCAGGATCGGCGTGGCCACGCCCATGGTCCGCAGCGTGGTGACGATCGCCAGGCCATCAAGCTCCGGCAACATGCGGTCGAGGGTGATCAAGTCGTAGTCACCGCTGACGGCCCGCGCCAGGCCTTCACGGCCATTGTCGACCCAATCCACGTCCAGGCCGTGGCTGCTCAGTTCAGCCACGATCTCCCGGGCGGTCACGGCGTCGTCTTCGATGGTCAAGATGCGGGTCATAAGGGCGGGCCTGCTATTCAGTTCATTACAGAATGAGGGCATTTTGCCAAGAAATACGCGCGGGTTATTAAATTAACTTTCATGTTGGGTGGGGAACCGGGCGCGCGGCATTGATTTGCACCGCAAAGCCCAATGCATAAAACCCGCTGATATTAAGCCGTTATTGCAAAATGCACGCTCCTAGGCGCTTGCAGATTTTCAACTCATTGATAGATAAAGATTTATTAAAAGTCGACGACTGGCACGGTGTCTGCAATTCCTCTTTCGACGAGTTGTAACACCATCTTTCATGCCTGGAGCTGAACAATAATGAATAGATCTTCTGAGGGTTATTATTCTGCCGCAGATGAATCGAGCACGCTCTCGGGCGTGTCCTGGGGCGCGATCTTCGCCGGGGCTGCTGCCGCCGCGGCGTTGTCGCTGATTCTGGTATTGCTCGGCTTCGGCCTGGGCTTTTCCGCAGTCTCACCGTGGGCCAACGAGGGCGTCAGCGCCAAGGGCCTGGGCATTTCAACCATTGTTTGGCTGGCCGTTACACAAATCGTTGCCTCCGGGCTCGGCGGGTACATTGCCGGTCGCCTGCGGGTGAAGTGGGCGAATATGCACGGCGATGAAGTCTATTTCCGTGACACCGCCCATGGCTTTCTCGCCTGGTGCGTGGCGACGCTGGTGACCGCGACCCTGGTGGTCGGCTCGGTCAGCAGTATTGTCAGCGGTGGTGTGCAGGCCGGGGCGAGTGTCGCCGGTGGCGCTGCAACGGCCATGACCGCAGCTGCCGGCACGGCCGCCGCGAACACCAACAGCGACCAGTACGGTTACTTCGTCGACAGCCTGTTCCGCGATGATCGTCCCGCCGCCGTCAGCGATGATGCCGCCCGTGGCACCGTGACCCGCATCTTTGCGCGCAGCCTGAGCAATAACGGCCTGTCTGCAGAAGACCGGACCTACCTCGCGCAAATGGTCGCCCAACGCACCAACCTGACCCAGGCTGATGCCGAGCGTCGTGTCGATGAAGTCTACGCCCGCACTCAGAAAGCCATTGCCGACGCCAAGCTTGCCGCGCAACAAGCGGCCGACACCGCCGCCAAAGTCGCTGCCTGGACCGCGTTGTGGATGTTCATCGCGCTGCTGGCCGGTGCGTTCTTCGCCAGCCTTGCCGCTACCTATGGCGGTCGTCGCCGTGATGCCGTGGTGTATCTGGAATCGGATGCCTACGTGACCACCACCACACTGCCACCCGTTCGCTAACCCAGGAGAATCACCATGCGCTCATTACTGTTGTTTTTTCTCGGCGTGCCGATCCCGATCATCATCCTGATCGCCCTGTTCATGCACTGACATCCCTCTGGGGCTCATGCCTCTGCCGCTTCTGCCTCTGGTAGAAGCGGCGTTTTGCTTTCTGGGGCACTATGTTTGTGGGAGCAAGCTTTGCTCCTACATTTTTTGCGTCGTATCAAGGAGAAACACGTTGGACAAGAAGGAAATCAAACGGCAACTGCTGGCCATGCTCGATGCCGGGCGGTCGCGGACCGAGACGTTCAAGACGTTCTCTGGCGGGGCGGTCAAGGATCGGGTGCTGGCTTACTGGATCGGCGCGCACCCGGACCCGGCGCTCAACCGGCAGCATCGGCGCAAGCTCACGATTCTGATTGTGCTCACGGTGGTCCAGGCAGTGCTCGGCGCGGTGGCAGGGTTTTTCCTGGGATCGATGATCGGGCCGAAGGCGGCGCTGTTTATTACCTTGTTCGCCGGGCTCATCCCGTTGTGGTTCGCCTATGGTTTCTACAAGAACCTGGCGCAGTTCTACACCGTCTATATCGTCCTTTCCCTCAGCCAGTCGTCGCGCCTGTTCAAGGACTTTGCCGAAGACCGGCTGACCACGCTGATCGGTGCCGGCATCACCTTGGGCATGGTGTATTTCGTGTTGTACCTGAAGATGAAGCTGTTCCCGGACCTGGCTTTTTTCGGTCCGAAAAAACTCAAGGGTCAGTACGTGTTTTCCAACTGACCCACGGCGTGGCGCGGGGGAGGCTTTCACTGGCGTGGATCAATATTTCGAAGTGAAATATCGCTTACCGTAAAAGATCCAAGCCCTCGCTGCGGCATCGACTACAGTGCTTTGGTGCGCAGCTGATGCGCTGTCGAAGTACCCATGCAGACCTCCTCGTTGTGTGTGTATCAGTTGGCCGGCAAGGTGTAGTGCAGCATGGAGCTGTCGAACCCACCTGAAACTTTCACGGAAGAACATTGCAATGCAACGCTTAGACAGAACCTTCGATATCCAGCCGCTGGTCCGGGCGGACATGACTTTGCACATCAACGGCCAAGCGGTCAGCGCCGCCATCGGCGAAACCGTCCTCACGGTCATTCAATCCCTTGGCCTGCGCCAGGTGGCTCGCAACGATCACGATCAAATCAGCGGCGCCTATTGCGGCATGGGCGTGTGCCAATGCTGCCTGGTGAAAATCAATGGCCGGCACAAGCGCCGCGCCTGCCAGACCGTGGTACGTGACGGCATGACCGTCGAAACCCAGGTCAATCGCATCGCCGAGCAGGAGGTTTTATGAACCTGCATCCGGTGATCGTCGGCGGCGGGCCGGCGGGCATGGCCGCGGCCATTGAACTGGCCCGACATGGCGTGCGCAGCACTCTGCTGGAAGAAGCTTCGCGGCTTGGCGGCGTGGTTTATCGCGGACCGCTGCGTGATGGCGTCCAGCTCGATTACCTGGGGCCGCGCTATTCCGAAGTCCTGGGCAAATTGCACGGCGAATTCCAGGAACACGCGGGCTTGATTGATGTGCGCCTCAATCATCGGGTGGTCGGTGCCGAAGGCACGCGTGCGCTGGTGGTGCTGGATGCCGACGAACACTTGCACGAAATCGCTTATCCGCAACTGCTGCTGGCGGCCGGTTGTCATGAACGTAGCGTGCCGTTTCCTGGCTGGACCTTGCCCGGTGTGATCCTCTTGGGCGGGCTGCAACTGCAAATCAAGAGTGGCGTGGTCAAGCCTCAGGGGCCGGTGGTGATTACCGGCACCGGTCCGTTGCTGCCGCTGGTGGCGTGTCAGTTGCACGCGTCCGGGGTCACCGTCGCCGGGGTTTATGAGGCGTGTGCGTTCGGCAAGATCGCCCGGGAAAGCCTGGCGCTGCTGAACAAACCGCAGTTGTTCCTCGATGGCTTGAGCATGCTGGCGTTCCTCAAATTGCACGGCATCCCGATGTATTACGGCTGGGGCGTGGTCGAGGCCCAGGGCGATGCCGAGTTGAAATCGGTCACCGTGGCGCCGTATTCCAGCACTTGGGTGCCGGACCTGAGCCGCGCCGAACAGATCGCCGCCCAGACCCTCGCCGTCGGTTACGGCTTTATCCCGCGCACTCAACTCAGTCAGCAAATGGGCCTGAACCACGGCTTCAGCGATGACGGCTACCTGCGGGCCAGCGCCAATATCTGGCAGCAAAGCAATGAGCCGCACGTGCACCTGGCCGGGGACATGGGCGGGATTCGCGGCGGCGAAGCGGCGATGCTGGCCGGGCGGATCGCAGCGCTGTCGATCCTGCAGCAACGGGGCGTACTGGACACTGAACTGGCGCTGGTGCGGCGTGATCGCTTCCTGTCGAAACTCAAGTCGATCGTGCGTTTTCGCGCCGCGGTTGACCGCTACACCGAACGCGGCGCCGGGCAGACCGCATTGCCCGCTGCTGATACCGTGATCTGCCGCTGCGAACACGCGACCCGCGCCGACATCGACCGAGCGCTGGCGCAGGGCGTGCAAGACATGGCCAGCCTGAAAATGCGCACCCGCGTCAGCATGGGCGATTGCCAGGGGCGGATGTGCGTCGGCTATTGCAGCGACCGCCTGCGTGAAGCCACCGGGCGCCAGGACGTGGGCTGGTTGCGCCCGCGCTTCCCCATCGATCCGATTCCGTTCTCAGCCTTTCACAACGCCGCCACGGAGGCCGCCAACAATGAGTAAGTTCTATGACGTGGTCATCGCCGGTGGTGGCGTGATCGGGGCGTCATGCGCCTATCAATTGTCCAAACGCAAAAACCTCAAAGTCGCGCTGATCGACGCCAAGCGTCCGGGCAACGCGACCCGCGCCTCGGCCGGCGGCTTGTGGGCCATCGGCGAGTCGGTGGGCCTGGGTTGCGGGGTGATTTTTTTCCGCATGATGTCGGCCAACCGCAAGCGTGAAGCCCAGGGTTCGGCGGTGGTGGTCGACTCCAGCACCCCGCACATCCTGCCGCAGTCGTTCTTCGATTTCGCCTTGCAGTCCAACGCCCTGTACCCGGCGCTGCACAAGGAATTGCAGGACAATCACGGGATGGATTTCAAGTTCGAGAAAACCGGGCTGAAGTTCGTGATCTACGACGATGAAGACCGGCTCTACGCCGAGCATATCGTCGCCTGCATCCCGCACTTGGCGGATCAAGTGCGCTGGCTCGACCAGGCTGCACTGCGTGAAGCGGAGCCGGCCGTCAGCCACGAGGCGAGGGGCGCGCTGGAGTTTCTTTGCGATCACCAGGTCAGCCCGTTCCGTCTGGCCGATGCCTACACCGAAGGCGCGCGGCAGAATGGCGTCGATATGTACTTCAACACCAACGTCACCGGGGTGTTGCACCATGGTTCGCGGGTCACCGGTGTACAAACCGCCGAGGCTGGGGTGTTTCATTGCGACACCCTGATCAACGCGGCCGGTGCCTGGGCGGCGGACTTGAGCGAGCAGGCCACCGGCATTCGCATTCCGGTGAACCCGGTGAAAGGCCAGATCCTGCTGACCGAACGCATGCCGAAGATCCTGCGCGGTTGCCTGACCACCAGCGATTGCTATGTCGCGCAGAAGGACAACGGCGAGATCCTGATCGGCAGCACCACCGAGGACAAAGGTTTCGACGTCACCACCACCTACCCGGAAATCGCCGGGCTGGTGCAAGGCGCGGTGCGTTGTATTCCGGAACTGGCCGACGTCAACCTCAAGCGCACCTGGGCCGGTTTGCGTCCGGGCTCGCCGGATGAGTTGCCGATTCTTGGGCCGATGCAAGGCGTGGAAGGGTATCTCAACGCCTGCGGGCATTTCCGGACCGGGATTCTGACGTCGGCGATTACCGGGGTGTTGCTGGATAGGCTGGTCAACAATGAACCTTTGCCGCTGGACATCACGCCGTTTTTGGCGGATCGGTTCGAGGTGAAGGCCGGGGTTGAGCTGCAGGCGTTGGAAATGGCCTGACGCCTGCCGATGATCGTTCCCACGCTCTGCGTGGGAATGCCTCAAGGGACGCTCCGCGTTCCAGCTCTCGAAAGGGACGCGGAGCGTCCCGGGCTGCATTCCCACGCAGAGCGTGGGAACGATCAGGCGATCAGGTTACGATCAGGCTTTACCCGATGCCTGCTCCTCCAATTGATCCGATTCAAACAACTTGGCCAACTCTGCCCGCGCTTCCTGTGCTGTCTGCAAGACCTTCGCCGCATCGTCGTAAATCGCATGCTGCGCTTCCAGCACCTGTTCATCGTGATGCTTGAAGCGTTTGATCCGCGCATCGGCCTGCGCTTGGGTCAACCCGAGGCCAACCAGCGTACGCCGGCTCATTTCCAGGCTGGAGTAGTAGGTTTCCCGAATCGCTTCGGCGCCAAGGTCGACCAAGCGGTGCACGTGCTGACGGTTACGCGCCCGGGCGATGATTTTCATGTGCGGGTAGAGCTTGTGCACCAGCTCGGCAGTCTTGATGTTGGTGTCCGGGTCGTCGGTGGCGATGACAAAGTATTCCGCCTGCTCGACCTTGGCCGCACTGAGGATTTCCGGGCGCATCGGGTCGCCATAGAACACCGGCACGCCGCCAAAGCTGCGGGACAGTTCGATGGTTTCCACCGACGTGTCCAACGCCACGAACTTGATGTTCTGCGCCCGCAGGATCCGCGCGACGATCTGACCCATGCGGCCCATGCCGGCGATCACCACGCGCGGGGCGTCGGTGTCGATTTCGCGGAATTTCTCCGGCACCACCACCGGCTGCACTTTTGGCGAGTACAGCCGCGCGCACAGCAGCAACAACAGCGGCGTTACCGCCATGGACAAGGTAATCGTCAGCACCAGCAAGTCGTACAGGCGCGGCTCGAACAAGCCCTGGTCGCGACCGATCTTGAACACCACGAACGCAAATTCACCACCAGCCGCCAAAACGATACCGAGGCGAATCGCACTGACCTTGCCCAAGCCACCGGCCAGGCGCCCGACGACAAACAGCAGCGGCAGCTTGATGGCGATCAGCAGCAGGGTCAGCCCCAACACGGTGATCGGCGCGCTCAGCAGCAGACTCAGGTTGGCGCCCATGCCGACACTGATGAAGAACAGCCCCAGCAACAAACCCTTGAACGGCTCGATCTGCGCTTCCAGTTCATGGCGATATTCAGAGTCCGCCAGCAGCAACCCGGCGAGGAATGCGCCCAACGCCATGGACACGCCCACCAGGTCCATCAACCACGCAGTACCGATCACCACCAGCAACGCCGTGGCGGTGGAGACTTCCGGCAGACCGGTCTTGGCCACCACCCGGAACACTGGCCGCAGCAGATAGCGGCCGCCGATCACCACCACCGCAATACTGCCCAGCACCCGCAAGCCGTGATTCAAATCCTCGGCGGCACTGGTGGTGTGATCACCGCCGGCCAGCAGCGGCACCATGGCAATCAACGGGATCGCGGCGATGTCCTGGAACAGCAGAATCGCGAACGCCAACCGCCCGTGAGGGCTGGTCAGTTCCTTGCGCTCGGCCAGGCTTTGCAGGCCAAACGCGGTGGACGACAACGCCAGACCCAGGCCCAGCACAATCGCGCTATTCAGCGACTGGCCGAACACGAACAACGCCAGCACGCCAATCACCGATCCGGTCAGCAATACCTGCGCGAGACCGACGCCGAACACCGATTTGCGCATCACCCACAAACGACGCGGCGACAGTTCCAGGCCGATGATAAACAGCAGCAACACCACCCCCAGTTCCGAGATGTGGCTGACGCTTTGCGGATTGCCGATCAAGCCCAGCACCGACGGCCCGATGATTACCCCGGCAAACAGATAGCCCAGCACCGCGCCCAATTGCAGACGCTTGGCCAAAGGCACGGTGAGCACCGCCGCGAACAGAAACACGACAGCGGCTTGTAACAGGTTGCCTTCATGGGGCATGGCAAAACTCCAAAGACTCGGTACGGCGTAGGGGGCCAAGGATAAAGGCTGTAACCGGATGCGTCAGCAAAGCGTAGCGGTACACTTGTTACAATTCGCATCAATTGGTTACATTCATAGGATAAGCTGATCAATCTGCCCGTCCCGCGAGTGCGCACCATGGCCATCAATTTCGACCTCAACGACCTGCAAGCCTTTCGCGCCGTGGTCGAGCAGGGCAGTTTTCGCAAGGCCGCCGACACCGTGCGCATTTCCCAGCCGGCCCTGAGCCGGCGCATCGAAAAACTTGAAGATGCCCTCGGTGTGAAGCTGTTCGAACGCACCACTCGCAAGGTCAGCCTGACCCAGGCCGGGCGCGGCTTCATTCCCAGCGTCGAGCGGTTGCTGGACGACCTGGACGTGGCGCTGCTCGGCATCAGCGAAGTCTCCTCGACCCGGCTCGGCCACGTCACCGTCGCGTGTGTGCCGTCGGCGGCGTACTACTTCATGCCGCGGGTGATTGCCCACTACCACCGGCAATTTCCACGGATCAAGGTCAAGGTCCTCGACTCCAGCGCCCACGATGTGCTCAGCGCGGTGGTCAACGGCGAGGCGGATTTCGGTTTGAGTTTCATGGGCACGCTGGAGGCCGAGGTCGATTTCGAACCCTTGGTGCAAGAAGGTTATGTGGTGGCCTGTCGCCGCGATCATCCGTTGGCCGGGCGCAGCAGCGTGACGTGGGACGAGTTTTACCGGCAGGACTACATCTCGCTCGACAAGACCTCGGGCAACCGTTTTTTGCTGGATCAGGCGCTGGCCGGCGTGGTGCCGCAGCGGCCAAGTATCTGCGAAACCCGTCACGTCACGACGATGATCGGGCTGGTGGAGGCGGGGCTGGGCGTGGCGGCGGTGCCGATGATGGCGATGCCGGCGCAAGATCACCCGATTCTGACGCGGGTGCCGCTGACCGATCCGCAGGTGATGCGCAGTGTCGGGCTGATCAAGCGCCGGGGTCGCACCTTGACCCCGGCTGCCCTGGAACTGGAACGGCTGGTGGTGGAAATGAAAATCCAGCCGATCAGCGGGTGACCGAGTCCAGCCCGGTGGCTTGCACCTGCGGCTGCACGGCCGGGGAGGCCAGGTAATCGAGCAACGCCTTGGCTTGCGCCGGGTGTTGCGCGCCCACCGGAATGCCGGCGGCAAAACGCGTCACCGATTGCACCGACTCGGGAATCTTCGCCACAAAACTCACCCCTGGCACCGGCAACAGTTCGCTGACCTGCTGAAAGCCCAACTGATAATCGCCAGTGGCAATCACCGAGCCCACCGGGATTTTCGGGATCATCTTCGACTTTGGCTTGAGCTGGTCTTCGATGCCGAGTTTCTTGAACAACTGCTCCTCGATGTACACACCGCTGGCGCTGTCGGAGTAGGCCACCGATTGGGCATCGAGCAGGGTTTTTTTCAAACCTTCCACCGAGCTGATATCAGGTTTCGCCGCGCCTTCGCGCACCACCAGGCCGATCCGCGAATCCGCCAGTTCCACCCGTGAAGCGGGGTCGACTTTGCCTTGTTTGATCAGCTCGTCCAGTGCGTAGCCGACCATGATCACCACGTCGGCGTGTTCACCGCGCGCCAGGCGATTGGGGATCGCTTCCGGCGCCTTGCCCATCGAGGGACCGAGGGCGGTGTCGAGGGTGTTGCCGGTGGACTTGGCGAATTCCGGGCCGAGGATTTTGTAAGCCGCGGTAAAGCCGCCGGAGGTCATCACGTGGAGCTCTTCGGCCTGGGCAATGGTGCTCAGACCCGCGATGAGCAGCAGAGCGGCGTAGTTGAACAGCTTTTTCATCGAATAAGTCTCGCAGTCAAAGGTGGGTCAGGACACGGCCGGTTGCAGGCGGCCGGTGGAGCGGCGATAGAGAAACAAGGTCGCGCACAGGGCACACAGCGCGGCAAAACTCATCCAGTAACCGGGGGCAGCCTTGTCGCCGGTGTATTGGATCAGCAAGGTCGACATCGCTGGAGTGAACCCACCAAACACCGCCGTCGCCAGGCTGTACGCCAGGGAGAACCCGGCCACCCGCACTTCCACCGGCATGATTTCGGTGAGCGCGGCGATCATCGCGCCGTTGTACAGGCCATAAATGAACGACAGCCACAGCAACACCAGCAGCATGTTGAGGAAACTTGGCGCGTTCACCAGATAGGTCAGCGCCGGATAGGCCGTCGCCAGGGTCAGCAGCGCCATGGCGATCAGCACCGGACGCCGGCCGATGCGGTCGGACAGGGCACCGCCAATCGGCAGCCAGAAAAAGTTCGAAACACCGACCAGCAGCGTGACGAGCAGCGCATCGGACGTGCTCAGGTGCAGCACGGTTTTGCCGAAGGTCGGGGCGTACACGGTGATCAGGTAAAACGCGGTGGTGGTCAGGGCGACCATCATCATCCCGCCGAGCACGATCCCCCAGTTCTGCGCCAAGGTACGGAACACCTCGCCCATGCTCGGGCGGTGTTTGCGCGCAGCGAACTCGGCGGTTTCTTCGAGGTTGCGGCGCAGGAAGAAAATGAACGGCACGATCATGCAGCCGACGAAGAACGGAATCCGCCAGCCCCAATCGGCAATCATCGTCGGCGCCATCAATTGGTTCAGCCCATAGCCCAGCGCTGCCGCGACGATGATCGCCACTTGCTGGCTGGCCGACTGCCAACTGGTGAAAAAGCCCTTGTTGCCTGGCGTGGCGATCTCCGAGAGGTACACCGAGACACCGCCCATCTCCGCGCCGGCCGAGAAGCCTTGCAGCAAGCGGCCAATCAACACAATGGCGGGGGCGAACAGCCCGATGGTCTCGTAGCCGGGCACCAGCACAATCAGGATCGTACCGCTGGCCATGATCGACAACGTCACGATCAAGCCTTTGCGCCGGCCCACATCATCGATGTACGCACCCAGCACCACGGCGCCGAGCGGGCGCATCAGGAACCCGGCGCCGAACACCGCGAAGGTCATCATCAGGGAGGCGAATTCGCTGCTGGCCGGGAAGAACACGGCGGCAATCTGCGTGGCGTAAAAGCCGAAAAGGAAGAAGTCGAACTGTTCCAGGAAGTTACCCGAGGTGACCCGGAAAATCGCACTGGCCCGGGAGCGCCCGGAAGGGATTGAGGCTGTCATTGATCTGTACTCCACCGCTTTTATGACGTGCGCTGCGTGGGGGCGGCGCACGGTTCTTATTGGGGCGGATAGTGGAGCAGAGGCATCGATATGTTAATTGCATAGTTGGCATGTATTGATGTGCGAAGTGGATCAATACATGGCGGATTATGCCGCTACAGGCTCGCTTCGATGTGCGCAAACGCCCGCGCGACATAGTCGTCTTTCTCGCCCACTGGCGCGAAATTGTGCAGCACTTCCCGCGCGGCTTCCGTGCCTTTGAGCCGGGCCAGAAACCACGCCGACAAGTATTGCGCCGCCAAGCAGCCACCGGCCGTGGCGATGTTGCCATTGGCGTAGAACGCTTGATTGACCACATTGACCCCGGCCGCTTGCACCCAGGGCTTGCTGGTCGCGTCGGTGCAGGCCGGGGCATCGCCGAGCAACCCGAGCCTGGCCAGCAGGAACGTGCCGGAGCATTGCGCTCCGAGCAGTTGCCGCGCCGGGTCGAATTGCAACTGCGCCATGATCTCCGGGGTGTCGGCCACTTCGCGGGTCTTGCGGCCACTGCCGATCAACACCGCATCGGCTGCGCAGGCTTGCTGCAGATCGATGTGCGCATCGATGGTCAAACCGTTCATCGACGTCACCCGCGGTGTTGGCGAGGCGATACTCACCCGCCAGTCCCGATCCCCCAACAGCGAAATCCGGCTGAGCATGCCGTAGGCGATCAGGGAGTCCAGTTCGTTGAAACCATCGAAGGTCAGAATGGCGATGTGCATGGCGAATCCCGCTGGTTTTTTCGCAGCCTACGCCGACCCGGCGCGACACCTCCAGTACAGTCAGTCGCAGAATCATCGCTACAGTAAGGAATGATTCGCCATGAGCGCAGTCGGAACTCAGTAACCACGACATCCCAAGAGGTTCACCGATGAACAGCAAAACCCTTATCGCCAGCCTCGCCCTTGTCGCCGGTATTACCGCTATCAGTCCTGTCGTCCAGGCCGCCGAAACGGCACAGAAAACCGTCCAGCCCGGCGCCATCAACGCCCGCAGCCTGGTGAAAGGCGACCGTGCGCCGGAGGTGTATCAACGCAGCGAAAAAGCCGTGAAGAACTGGAAGGCCAAAGGCCTGAAGGCGCCGGCGTCCGACGCGCAGTGGGTGCAGATCAATGACAAGTACATGATGGTATTGATTACCAGCGGGACGATTGTGGATGTCACGCCGGTGGAGCGTTAGTTCGTCCGTCACTAACTAGGACTCAACGCCTGGATCCCCAACCGATACTGATTATTCCCACTGCGCTTGGCCTCATACATCGCCAAATCTGCAATGTGAATCAACCGGTCCATGCTCGGCGCATGGTCCGGGAACACCGCGACGCCCAGGCTGGTGCCGATATGTCGCTGGTCATTGCCAATGGTCACTGGCGGTGAGAGTTCGACGAAGATGTTCTGGCAGATGCTGCGCGCTTCGTCCTGAAGGTTGATGCCGGGCGGCAGGCCCTGGAGGATCACCACGAATTCATCGCCGCCAATCCGGGCGACGGTGTCGGTGGAGCGCAGGATTCGTTTGAGCCGCGTGGCGGTGGTGACCAACACGCGGTCGCCGGCGGCATGACCGTAATGGTCGTTGATCGCCTTGAAACCATTGAGGTCGACAAACACCAGCGCCACCCGTGTCGCGCTGATGCGCGCTTGTTCCAGTGCTTCAGACAGGCGTTCTTCAAGCACCAGGCGATTGGGCAGGCCGGTCAGCGGGTCGTAATGGGCCAGGTGTTGCAGGTAGCTGGCGGAGGCTTTTTCTTCGGTGATGTCACGGACTACGCCCATCATTTTGATCGTGGTGTCGTGGTCGTTCTTTACCACGTTGCCGGTCTCGCGCAGCCAGCGGATGGTGCCGTCGGGCCAGACCACGCGGTATTCCTCATCATGGTTTTCGCCGGTTTCCAGGCAACGCAACTCGCCGGCGCGGACCTTGGCCCGGTCGTCCGGGTGCACGCAGGAACAGAACAAGGCGTAGGAGGGCGTGACTTCACCGGTCTTGAACCCGAACATGCCGTAGATCGCGTCTGACCAATACAGCTTGTCGGTGTCCACGTCCCAGTCCCAGGTGCCGATGCGCGCGAAATACTGGCTGCGTTTGAAACGTTCGGCGTCACCGTCCAGATGAATATTTTGCCCCGTGGACAGGCTGGCGATCAGCGCGCGGCATTCAGTCAACTGCCGTTGCAGGACAGACTGGCGGCAGGCCAGCACAATCAGCACGGCAAGCATCACTGAGCCGATGGCAGCGCTGATCCAGAGGACACTCATTCAGGAATAGCCATCATCGGGGTGTTTAACCGTGGGGGTGATGCTGTTTATCTTAGTTCACGCTTACGCTCGGAAATAGAGCTAAACCGCGCCGAACAGTTGCCAATTGCCCGTAATTCTGGGAAAACGGCGGCCATGAAGCCCCTTTGAGGGAGTGAACAGACGAGTGCATGTAATGAATGATGAGCTTCAGGTAATCGACCTTGAACTGGGCGACGGCAAAGCAGCGGTCAAAGGCGCGCTGATCACCACCCAATACCGCGGATGGCTGGAAGACGGCACCGAGTTCGATTCTTCCTACAGCCGTGGCAAACCTTTTCAGTGCGTGATTGGCACGGGGCGGGTTATTAAAGGCTGGGACCAGGGGATCATGGGCATGCAGGTTGGTGGGAAGCGCAAGCTCTTGGTGCCGGCGCACCTTGCATATGGCGAACGGACGATGGGCGCGATTACGCCGAATTCGAATTTGATTTTCGAGATTGAATTGCTGGAAGTGTTGACGCGGGATGATTGATTGGCCGTGAAATGACAAGCCCGCCAACTCTGTTAAATGAGTTGGCGGGTTTTTTATTGTTTAGGGGAATTAAGATCAAAAGATCGCAGGCTATGCCTCGCTGAACAGCGGAATCCGACCGTTCAGGGAAGGGCGGTAGTGCCAAGTCAAGCGGTCCAGCGCAGGTTTCATTGCCAATATCTGCCTCAATGTGGCGCTGGCGATGCTCAAGGCCAGCGTCTGGCCCGGGCATTGGTGGCGGCCCGCGCCGAAGGTGAGACTGCGACGATTCGGGCGGTCGACGAGGAAAGTATCGGGCTGCTCGTTGAGTTGCGGATCGCGATTGGCCGAGGCCAGCAGCACCAGGAGGGTGTCGCCGGGGTTCAGGCTGATGCCGTCGATTACGCAAGGAGCAGCGACGAAGCGACGGGTGTTCTGCACCGATGGATCGAAACGTTGGACTTCGGCCAAAAACGAATCAACGTCACCTGGCAACAGGGGATCGCGAATCAAAGCCACCAGCGCATTGCCAATCAATCCGGCCGTGGCTTCAAACGTCTGCGAGCACAGCCCGATCAGGTTGGCGATCAGCAGCTCCTTATCTGAAGACGCGAACCGCTGCGTGATGCCATTCAATAGCGGACTGCCTGAATCATCCAGCAACTCGATGAAATAACCTCGCAGCTGTTCCGCCGTAGCATGAGCGGCGTCGAGTTGCGCCTGATTGCTCAATGGCGACAGGCAAGCCACAAAGTCCGCCGTCAACTCGCTGACCACCCGCGCTTGAGCAGGGGAGAACCCCAGCAACGCCGCCACCACGCACACCGGGCCGCGGAACATGGCTTTCGCCATACCCTGGGCGTCCGGGGTGATCAACCGCGCGCTGACCAATGTTTGTACTTCACGCGGATCGATCAACCCTAGGCCCGGCTCAATGGCCGACCGGGGACAGCGCTGCCGTTCGCCCTCGTTCATCCGCATCAACCGACTGAACACTTCGCCGGCCAGACCTTCAACAATCGTCCTGGGCACTGGCTCACTCAACGGGCGCACATGACAATCCGGATGCGCCAGCACCGCCGCCACGGCAGTGGCACTGCTGGCCACCCACAGATTCAATCCTTGATGAAAAACCAATCCACCCTCGGCCCGCAGTTGCGCGTAATAGGGATAAGGATCGGCATGAGTCGCAGCGATGATCGGGTCCATGGGTCGCAGCCTTGTTCGGGGTGGGGAAAGTGTTGCTACTATCTCCAACTCACAAGGGGCTTGATTCGTCCGGGAGCGAAATATGCACGTTGAACAGCACGACATCGGCGTCTCTCAGGTCGCCGCCGCGATTGCGGAACCGGCCCGGACGAAGATCCTCTGTTCGTTGATGGACGGCCACGCCCGCACCAGCACCGAGCTGGCGGCGATTGCCGAGGTCAGCGCGTCCACCGCCAGTGCGCACTTGGCCAAGCTCAAGGAGTCGGCGCTGGTGCGCTTGCACGTCCAGGGCCGCCATCGGTATTACAGCCTTGCGGACAAGCGCGTGGCCCAGGCGCTGGAAGCCTTGATGGTGATCGGCCAGAACGCCGCACCGACCTTCAACCCGCGCACCCCGGATCGCCTGCAATTCGCCCGCACCTGCTATGACCACATGGCCGGCACCCTCGCGGTGTTGCTGCATGACCGGATGATCGAGGCGGGGTGGTTGCTGGAGACGGATGAGCAGGTTTATCAACTGAGCGAGAGTGGCGAGGCGTTGTTCGAAGGGTTGGGGATCGAGGCCAAGGATTTGAGCACGATGCGTCGTCGCTTCGCGTGCCCGTGCCTGGACTGGAGCATGCGCCGGCCGCATCTGGGCGGTTCGTTGGGAGCGGCGTTGCTGCAGGTGGCGATCAAGCGCAAATGGGTGACCCAGGACCTGGACAGTCGGGCGTTGGCATTGACGGCGGCGGGGCGCAAGGAGATGGGCGCGCGGTTTGATCTGGTGTTGCCGGCCGATCTTTCCTACGCCCGAAAGTCCCAGACGTACTCCACCACCCGCACCGCCAGCACCAGGTAGATCAAAAACAAAATCACCTGGAATGCCGTGTGATAGGGCAGTCGCGACAAGCGCCGCAGACCGTCGCTGACGCTGAGCAACATCAGCAGCGCAGACACTGCAATCAGCGCCCAGCCCGCCACGTCCGAGGTGAGCAGCCCCATGTACGGATGGTGCTCGCTGTGCAACGCATTGGTACCCGCCGCGAACAATAACGCGCAGACCAGCAGGTTCTTGATGTTATCGAACACCTGCGTGGTGAAGTCGGTGTCCAGCAAGGCCAGATACTTTCGCCAGAATTTGCCCATGGTTTTTCCACTTCAGTCGATGGCGGCTGCACGCGGCAAGTTTAGTGAGAAATCGGGACGGGCGCCGATTTCATCTGATCCGACGAGGGGCGCGTCGGTGGGTTGTGCGTCGAAGGTCGAAGCTATACTGTATATTCAAACAGTATAAGGCGTGCCTCATGGAAATCATCGACAAGCTCAGCATTCTCGCCGACGCCGCCAAGTATGACGCGTCCTGCGCCAGCAGCGGCGCGCCCAAGCGCAGCTCCGAAGGCAAGAGCGGGCTGGGTTCCACCGATGGCATGGGCATCTGCCATAGCTATACGCCGGACGGGCGTTGCGTATCGTTGCTGAAGATTCTCCTGACCAATTTCTGTCTCTACGACTGCCAGTATTGCGTCAATCGCCGTTCCAGCGATGTGCCGCGGGCGCGGTTCACCCCGGAAGAAGTGGTGACGCTGACTCTGGATTTTTATCGACGCAATTGCGTCAGCGGCTTGTTTCTCAGTTCGGGAATCATTCGTTCGGCCGACTACACCATGGAGCAACTGATCCGCGTGGCCAAGCTGTTGCGCGAAGAGCATGAGTTCCGCGGCTACATCCACCTCAAGACCATTCCCGAAGCCGATCCGGCGCTGATCGTGGAAGCGGGGCGCTATGCCGACCGGTTGAGCGTCAACATCGAACTACCCACCGATCTCAGCCTGCAAACCCTGGCCCCGGAAAAGCAGCTGGGCTCGATCAAACAGGCGATGCAGACCATCTACACCGGCGAGCAAACCGTGCTTAATGAGCCTCGGGCCCCGAAATTCGCCCCGGCCGGGCAGAGCACGCAAATGATCGTCGGCGCCGATGACACCGACGACAGCACCATCCTGCACAGTGCTCAGGCGCTGTATGGCAACTATCGCCTGCGGCGGGTCTATTACTCGGCGTTCAGCCCGATCCCCAATAGCCCGAAAAGTGTGCCGTTGGCGGCGCCGCCGCTGATGCGCGAACACCGTTTGTACCAGGCCGATTTTCTGCTGCGCAGCTATGGCTTCACCGCCGGCGAGTTGTTCAAGGGACCGGGGGATCTGGCCCTGGACATCGACCCGAAACTGGCCTGGGCGCTGGAGAATCGCAACGTGTTTCCGCTGGACCTCAATCGCGCTGAGGCTTCGTTGATCGCGCGGATTCCGGGGATTGGCCTGCGCACCACCGAACGCCTGGTGCAACTGCGCCAACAGCGGCGCATTCGTTATGAAGACCTGGCGCGCATGCGTTGCGTGCTGGCCAAGGCCAAGCCGTTTTTTATCACCAGTGATTACCACCCGCAGCAGGCGGAAGTCACCAGCCATTTGTTGTATCAACAACTGCGCGACCGGCCGCAACCGCAGCAGATGGGGTTGTGGGGATGATCAGCCTGGATTGCGACGATCTGTTCGACACCTGGCGGCAACAGGCGCGGTGGCTGCTCAGTCATGAAGTTGACCCTAGCCTGGTCAGTTGGGTGACGGAGGGCGTCACTGATCTATTCGCCAGCGATGACGCGCCTCCCGAGGGCAATGGCCCGTTTCAGGCGCGGATCCCGTTGGCGTTGCTAGGCATTCTCGAGAGCGCCGCCCGCTACCGTGGCGATCAGCGCTGGAGTCTGCTCTATGAAGTGTTGTGGCGGGTCAGCCATGGCGACCGAACGGCGATGCTGGCCGGCGACAGGCTTGGCAGTGAACTGCAACGGCGGATCAAGCAAGTGCAACGCGAAGCCCACCATTTGCATGCGTTTGTGCGGTTCGTCGAGCGGCCCCAGACTGAAGGCCCGCAATACGTCGCGTGGCATGAACCGGCCCACGACATCCTGCACAGTGCCAGCGAGCACTTTGTCGGTCGCATGGGCCGCCATCGCTGGTTGATCGCCACGCCACGCGACGGCGTTTATTACGATGGCGAACACTTGATCCATGAACGTCGCTGTCCGGTGGAATGGCAACAACTGGCGCAAAACGTCGACGACCCTCACGGTGATATGTGGCTGACCTACTACAGCCACATCTTCAACCCGGCGCGGCTGAACCCGAAGGTCATGCAAGGGCATCTGCCGACTAGGTTCTGGAAAAACCTACCTGAAGGCGTGTTGATTCCGGGGCTGATCACCCAGGCGCGCACCGGCAAGCAACAGGATGGGCAGGCGAGCGGGATTGCCGGGAGGCAGGGGAAGCGGATTGGCATGAAGAGCTAAAGATCTTTTGATTTTGCTTTATCCAACAAAAAGCCCCCGTCGATCACTCGATGGGGGCTTTTGTGCAACGGGCGTCAGGTCAAACCTTGACGATCCAGCCCGCTGGCGCTTCGATGTCGCCGGTTTGTACACCGGTCAGCTCTTTGTAGAGCTTCTGGGTGACCGGGCCGACTTCGGTTTCGCTGTGGAACACGTGCAGGTGGTCGTTGTAGCTGATGCCGCCGATTGGCGTAATCACGGCAGCCGTACCGCAAGCGCCGGCTTCCTTGAAGTCCGACAGTTTGTCGATCAGCACATCGCCTTCAACCACTTCCAGGCCCAGACGCGATTTTGCCAGTTCGATCAACGACAGGCGGGTGATGCCTGGCAGGACCGACGGTGACTTCGGGGTGACGAACTTGTTGTCGTGGGTGATCCCGAAGAAGTTGGCCGAGCCGACTTCCTCGATTTTGGTGTGGGTCATCGGGTCCAGGTAGATGCAGTCGGCAAAGTGCGCCTTCTTGGCTTGGGAGCCGGGCATCAGGCTGGCGGCGTAGTTGCCACCGACCTTGGCCGCACCGGTGCCTTGTGGGGCGGCGCGGTCGAAGCTGGAGATCAGGAAGTTGTGCGGGGTCAGGCCACCCTTGAAGTAGGCGCCGACCGGAATGGCGAAGATCGAGAAGATGAACTCCGGTGCAGTGCGCACGCCGATGTTGTCACCGACGCCGATCACGAACGGACGCAGGTACAGCGCGCCGCCAGTGCCGTAAGGCGGGATGAAACGCTCGTTGGCGCGGACCACGGCTTTGCAGGCTTCGATGAACTGCTCGGTTTCCACGAACGGCATCAGCAGGCGTGCGCAGCTGCGCTGCATGCGCAGGGCGTTCTGGTCCGGGCGGAACAGGTTGATCGAGCCGTCCTTGCAACGATAGGCCTTCATGCCTTCGAAGCATTGCTGGCCATAGTGAAGGGCAGTCGAGCCTTCGCTGATGTGCAGCACATTGTCTTCGGTCAGGGTGCCTGCGTCCCACTCGCCATTGCGCCAGTACGACAAGAAACGCTTGTCTGTCTTGATGTAGTCAAAACCCAGCTTGTCCCAATTGATGCTTTCGTTACCCATGACACCCTCTATCACTGAACAACCGCCGAAACGGTTCAAGGCTTCTGACGTTTTTTGGATGGGGACAACAATACTTCATTCCGGGCCTGTTTCGCAGCCTGGAATTCGATCTCTACGACCATCGACGCACCGATGTAGCAGCTGTCGAGCACCGCGAGGCAGCGTTCGGCGACGCAGTCGTCGTAAAACCGGCGATTGCGTTCTTTCAGACTGACCGCGTCAGCCGGATTACGACGACTGCGTCGCCGAACGCTGCCTCGCTCCGCTCGACAGCTGCTACAGGAGTTGTGCTCGGTTTTAGAGGTGCAGCGCGTGGCCAAGTGCACGCAACGCCGCTTCCTGCACCGCTTCGCCCAGTGTCGGGTGCGCGTGGATGGTGCCGGCGATGTCTTCCAGTCGTGCGCCCATTTCCAGGCTCTGGCCGAACGCTGTCGACAATTCCGACACGCCCACACCTACCGCCTGCCAACCCACAATCACATGATTATCCCGACGAGCGACCACCCGGACGAAGCCGGTTTTCGATTCCAGGGTCATCGCCCGGCCATTGGCGGCGAACGGGAAGCTGGAAACGATGCAGTCCAGCCCGGCAGTCTCGGCCTCAGTCGGCGTCTTGCCGACCACCACCAGTTCCGGGTCGGTAAAGCACACGGCAGCGATGGCAGTCGGATTGAATTCGCGGGATTTGCCGCTGATCAGCTCGGCGACCATTTCGCCCTGGGCCATGGCCCGGTGCGCGAGCATCGGTTCGCCACTCAGGTCGCCGATGGCGTAGACGTTGCGCATGCTGGTCTGGCAGCGGTTGTCGATCTTGATCGCCGAACCGTTCATCGCCAGATTCAGCGCTTCCAAGTTCCAGCCCTGGCTGTTTGCCTTGCGCCCGACCGCCACCAGGACCTGATCGGTTTCCAGGTTCAGGGTGTCGCCATTCGGATCAAACACTTGCAGTGTATTACTAGCCGAATCAAAGCCTTGCACGCTGTGCTTCAAGTAAAGCTTCACGCCGAGATGCTTGAGCGCTTCGTGCACAGGGTGCGTCAGTTCGGCGTCGTAAGCCGGCAGGATCCGATCCTGAGCCTCGACCACACTGACCTCGGAACCGAGCTTGCGATAGGCAATCCCCAGCTCCAGGCCGATGTAACCGCCACCGACCACGATCAGCCGTTTAGGCACGCTTTTCGGCGCCAGGGCTTCGGTGGAGGAGATGATCGGCCCGCCAATCGGCAGCATCGGCAGGTTCACGCTTTTCGAACCGGTGGCCAGCACCAGGTGCTCGCATTGAATGCGCGTGTCGCCGACTTCAACAGTCTTGCCGTCGATAACCTTGGCCCAGCCTTGAATGACCTGGACCTTGTGCTTCTTCAGCAGCGCCGAAACGCCAGTGGTCAGGCGATCAACGATGCCGTCCTTCCACTCGACGCTCTTGGTGATGTCGAGGGTCGGCGCGGAAACGCTGATGCCCAGGGCCGAATGCTGGCTGTGATGCTGAGTCTGGTGAAACTGCTCAGCCACGTGAATCAGCGCCTTCGACGGAATGCAGCCGATGTTCAGGCAAGTGCCGCCCAACGATTCGCCTTCCACCAGAATGGTCGAAATGCCCAGCTGACCGGCACGGATCGCCGTGACATAACCGCCAGGGCCGCCGCCGATAATCAGCAGCGTGGTGTTCAATGATTGCATTTCCTACTCCACAAACAGGGTGGCGGGTTGTTCGAGCAAGCCACGGATGGCCTGGATGAATTGCGCCGCGTCCATGCCATCGACCACGCGGTGATCGAAGGAGCTGGAGAGGTTCATCATCTTGCGAATCACGATCTGGCCTTTGACCACCATCGGGCGTTCGACGATTTTGTTCACGCCGACGATCGCCACTTCCGGCAGGTTCAGCACCGGCGTGCTGACGATGCCGCCCAATGCGCCGAGGCTGGTCAGGGTGATAGTCGAGCCGGACAGCTCATCACGGCTGGCCTTGCCATTACGCGCAGCAGTCGCCAAACGCGAGATTTCCGACGCGCTGTTCCACAGGCTGCGGGCTTCGGCGTGACGGACGACGGGTACCATCAAACCAATATCGCTTTGCGTGGCGACGCCGACATGCACCGCGCCGAGGCGGGTGATGACTTGGGCTTCATCGTCGTAACGGGCGTTGATCTGCGGGAAGTCGCGCAGGGCAACCACCAGCGCACGAACCAGGAACGGCAGCAAAGTCAGCTTGCCGCGAGTCGCGCCGTGTTTTTCGTTCAAGTGCGCGCGCAGTTCTTCCACGGCCGTGACGTCGATTTCCTCGACATAGCTGAAGTGGGCGGCGCGCTGGGTGGCGTCCTGCATGCGCTGGGCGATCTTGCGGCGCATGCCGATCACCGGGATTTGCTCTTCGTCGTTACGCTGGGCATAAGCAGCGGCAACCGGTGCCGAGGCATTCGACTGACCCTGGGCCAGATAGGCGTCGAGGTCTTCGTGCAGTACGCGACCCGCCGGGCCAGTGCCACGCACCAGGCGCAACTGGATGCCGAGGTCCAATGCATGTTTGCGCACGGCCGGGGAGGCCAGTGGGCGTTCGTCGGCTTCACGGGCAACCATCGGGCCTTGGCACACGGCGGCTGGGCGAGGTGCCGCCACCGGTTTGCTTTCAGCTTCAACGTTAGGCGCCACCGCCACCACCGGTGCTTCTTTAACGGCAACGGCTGCAGGCTGAGCGGACTCTTTATAGTTGCCCGCGCCTTCCACTTCAATGCTGATCAGGATGCTGCCAACCGCCATGACTTCGCCCGGCACACCGCCCAGCGAAATGACTTTGCCATGCACCGGCGAAGGGATGTCGACCATCGCCTTGTCGGTCATTACATCGGCCAGCACCTGATCTTCAACGACCATGTCGCCGACTTTCACGTGCCACACCGACAATTCAACTTCTGCAATGCCTTCACCAATGTCCGGCATTTTAATAACGTGCGTGCCCATTCAGACCTCCATAACCCGTTTCAACGCCGCGCCCACTCGGGACGGCCCTGGGAAATACGCCCACTCTTGCGCGTGCGGGTAGGGGGTGTCCCAACCGGTGACGCGTTCGATCGGCGCTTCCAGGTAGTGGAAGCAATGCTCTTGCACCAGGGCGACCAGTTCGGCGCCGAAACCGCAGGTGCGGGTGGCTTCGTGAACGATCACGCAGCGACCGGTTTTCTTAACGGACTTGACGATGGTTTCCAGGTCCAGTGGCCACAGGCTGCGCAGGTCGATGACTTCAGCGTCGACACCGCTTTCTTCAGCGGCGACTTGCGACACGTAAACCGTGGTGCCGTAGGTCAGGATCGTCACTTCCTTGCCCGGACGGGCGATGGCAGCAACGTCCAGCGGCACGGTGTAGTAACCGTCCGGCACTTGCGCGGCCGGGTGTTTCGACCACGGAGTTACCGGGCGGTCGTGGTGGCCGTCGAACGGGCCGTTGTACAGGCGTTTTGGCTCAAGGAAGATCACCGGGTCATCGTTTTCGATGGAGGCGATCAGCAAGCCTTTGGCGTCATACGGGTTGGACGGCATGACGGTGCGCAGGCCGCAGACCTGGGTGAACATGGCCTCGATGCTCTGGCTGTGGGTCTGGCCACCGTAGATGCCGCCGCCGCAAGGCATGCGCAGGGTCATCGGCGCGGTGAATTCGCCGGCCGAGCGATAACGCAGGCGGGCGGCTTCGGAAATGATCTGGTCCGACGCCGGGTACACGTAGTCGGCGAACTGAATCTCGGCCACCGGCCGCAGACCGTAGGCGCCCATGCCCACGGCGACGCCGACGATGCCGCTTTCGGAAATCGGCGCGTCGAACACCCGGGAGGTGCCGTACTTGCTCTGCAAGCCTTCGGTGCAACGGAACACGCCGCCGAAGTAACCCACATCCTGGCCGAACACCACGACGTTGTCGTCGCGCTCAAGCATCACGTCCATGGCCGAGCGCAGGGCCTGGATCATGGTCATGGTGGTCGTGGTCATGGCGGTTTCCAATTCAATGCTGGTGTTGTGGTCGTTCATGTCAGATCCCCAACTCTTGACGCTGGCGCTTCAAGTGCTCCGGCATCTCTTTGTAGACGTCTTCGAACATGGTCGCGGCGCTTGGCGTCTGGCCGCCGGCGAGGGTGCCGTACGTTTCGGCTTCTTTCTGCGCGGCGATGACTTCGGCTTCCAGTTCGGCGCTGACGGCGGTGTGTTCCTCTTCGGACCACTGGCCAATCTTGATCAAATGTTGCTTGAGACGCGCGATCGGATCGCCCAACGGGAAGTGGCTCCAGTCGTCGGCGGGACGGTATTTCGAAGGATCATCAGAAGTCGAGTGCGGGCCGGCGCGGTAGGTGACCCATTCGATCATGGTCGGGCCGAGATTGCGGCGCGCCCGTTCGGCGGCCCAGGCAGAGGCGGCATACACTGCAACGAAATCGTTGCCATCGACCCGCAGTGAAGCAATCCCGCAGCCAACGCCACGACCGGCGAACGTGGTGGCTTCACCACCGGCAATCGCCTGGAACGTGGAAATCGCCCACTGGTTGTTGACCACGTTGAGGATCACCGGTGCGCGGTAAACGTGGGCGAAGGTGAGGGCGGTGTGGAAGTCGGATTCAGCGGTGGCGCCGTCGCCGATCCAGGCCGAAGCGATTTTGGTGTCGCCCTTGATCGCCGAGGCCATGCCCCAGCCCACACCTTGTACGAATTGGGTGGCGAGGTTGCCGGAAATAGTGAAGAAGCCGTGATCGCGTACCGAGTACATGATCGGCAACTGCCGGCCCTTGAGCGGATCGCGCTCGTTGGACAGCAGTTGGCAGATCAGGTCCACCAGCGGCACTTCGCGGGCCATCAGGATGCTTTGCTGGCGATAAGTCGGGAAGCACATGTCGTCAATGTTCAAGGCCAGGGCCTGGGCGCTGCCGATGGCTTCTTCGCCGAGGCTTTGCATGTAGAACGACATTTTTTTCTGACGCTGGGCGACCACCATGCGGTTGTCGAAAATCCGCGTCTTGAGCATGGCGCGCATGCCTTTACGCAGGATCTCGGACGGCACACCTTCGGCCCATGGGCCAAGCGCGTTGCCCTGGTCGTCGAGCACGCGAATCAGGCCCTTGGCCAGGTCAGCGGTGTCGGCCGGTTCAACGTCGATTGGGGGTTTGCGCACCAGGCCTGCATCAGTCAGATGCAGGTAGGAGAAGTCGGTTTTGCAGCCGGGACGGCCCGAAGGTTCGGGAACGTGCAGGCGCAGCGGTTCGTACGCTTGGTTCATGGCTTCTACGCTCGATCTTGTGAATTTTTTGTAGTGAGCTGACGGTCATTCCACGGTGAGTGGAAATCTTGTCCTACAAACATCATAGGCCCGGCGCAGGAGAATATTTATCTGTGTTTCGTTGCGTTGGCGGTCATTTGAGGATAAAAAATCTGCATAAACAAAAATAACAGGTGGTTTTGTCTCATGCGCAAATTGGATCGTACCGATATCGGCATTCTCAATAGCCTTCAGGAGAACGCCCGCATCACCAACGCCGACCTGGCCCGCTCGGTGAACCTGTCACCGACCCCGTGTTTCAACCGGGTCAAGGCGATGGAAGAACTGGGGCTGATTCGCGAACAGGTAACGCTGCTGGATGCCGACCTGCTGGGGCTGCATGTGAATGTGTTCATTCACGTCAGCCTGGAAAAGCAGGTGGAAGAGGCGCTGGCGCATTTCGAAGAAGCGATTTCCGATCGGCCGGAAGTGATGGAGTGCTATTTGATGGCGGGGGATCCGGATTATCTGATCCGGGTGCTGGTGCCGACGATTCAGTCACTGGAGCGCTTCATGATGGATTTCCTGACCAAAGTCCCCGGGGTTGCCAACATTCGTTCGAGCTTTGCGCTCAAGCAAGTGCGCTATAAAACCGCGCTGCCGTTGCCGGCGAATGGGTTGACCCTCGGCGGTTGACGCTGGTGATCGTTCCCACGCTCCGCGTGGGAATGCATCCCGTGACGCTCTGCGTCACATCCGAAGCGGAACGCGGAGCGTCCCTGGCGGCATTCCCACGCGGAGCGTGGGAACGATCAAGCGTTAGAGTTTGTTGATGGGGATCTTCAGGTAAGTGACGCCATTGTCCTCAGCCGGCGGCATATTCCCCGCCCGCACATTCACCTGAATCGCCGGCAGCAACAAATTCGGCATGCCCAGCCCGGCATCGCGCTGGGTTCGCATGGCCACAAACGCCGCCTCATCCACGCCGTCATGCACATGAATGTTGCTCCTGCGCTGTTCGCCCACGGTGGTCTGGCACTCAGGTTCACGACCTTCGGGCGGGTAGTCATGGCAAACGTACAGCCGCACGCCAGCAGGGAAGGCCAACAGCTTGTGGATCGAGGCGAACATCTGATTGGCATTGCCGCCGGGGAAGTCGCAACGCGCGGTGCCGACATCCGGCATAAACAGCGTATCGCCCACCAGAATCACATCACTGTCGATCAAATACGCCATGTCCGCCGGCGTATGGCCGGGTACATGCAGGGCCGTGGCCTTGAGATTGCCGATCATGAACGACTCGTCCGGCGCGAACAGATGATCGAACTGTGAGCCATCGACACAAAATTCCGGCTCGAGATTGAACAGGGACTTGAACACGCCCTGGACCTTGCTGATCGACTGCCCGATCGCGATCTTCCCACCCAGTTCGCGACGCAGATACGGTGCGGCGGACAGGTGATCGGCGTGGGCGTGGGTTTCCAGCAGCCATTGCACTTGCAGCTGGTGTTCACGGACGAAAGCGATGACGCGATCAGCCTGCACCGTGGTGGTTCGCCCGGCCGCCGGGTCGTAATCGAGCACCGGGTCGACGATCGCGCAGTGCCCGCCAGCCTGCTCGTAGATCACGTAGCTGTAGGTTGACGAGGCGGGGTCGAGGAAGGCTTCAATCAGCGCGGGCATGGGACACGGACCTGTGGAAAGGTGGAAAGACAGTAACCGGTTGCAACACTTTATGTTTACACATAATGTCTGCAGCTTAAGTGACGTCGAAGGCATCCTGCAAATGCAATCCAGTCTGACCGAATGTGAAGTCGCCCAACTGCGGGCATCGGCCTCCAAAGCTTGCGCGCTGCTCAAGGCTTTGGCCAATGAGGATCGCTTGCTGATTCTCTGCCAGTTGACCCAGGGCGAACGCAATGTGGGCGAACTGGAAACCATGACCGGTGTGCGCCAGCCGACACTGTCGCAACAGTTGGGCATTTTGCGCGATGAAGGTCTGGTCGCGACCCGGCGTGAAGGCAAATACATTTTCTATGGGCTGGCCAGTCACGAAGTGATTCAAGTGATGAAGACGCTGTCCGGCCTGTATTGCGGAGCGGTATTGAAAAGCTGGGGCTGATCACATCTCTGTAGCAGCTGCCGAGGCACGAGGCTGCGTTCGGCTGCGAAGCAGTCGTAAAACCTGAACACGCGGTCTTCCTGAAGCACCGCATCGCCTGATTTTACGACTGCTTCGCAGCCGAACGCAGCCTCGTGCCTCGGCAGCTGCTACGAGCGAACGCAGCCTTGTGCCTCGGCAGCTGCTACGAGTGAACGCAGCCTCGTGCCTCGGCAGCTGCTACAGAGAAAGTGCTTGACCCGACTAAATGCGTGCAGCAGTAAAAAAGGGAACAACCAATGAACGATCAACACTGGGGCCCAACCATCAGTGCAGACATCGTGGTGATAGGCGGCGGCACGGCAGGGATTGGTTTTGTCGCCAGCCTGCTCAAGCGCGATCCGTCGTTGCACATCACCGTTATCGAACCCAACGCCCAACACTTCTATCAGCCGGCCTGGACCTTGGTCGGTGGTGGCGCCTACACCGTGCAAGACACGGTGCGGCCGATGGCCAGCGTGATGCCGCGTCAAGCCACCTGGCTGCAAGCGGCCGTCACTGACATCGCCGCCGACAGCAAGCACCTGACCCTCGACGATGGCCGCACCGTTGGCTATCAAAACCTCATCGTCTGCCCCGGCTTGCGCCTGGCCTGGGAGAAGATCGAAGGCTTGCAGGACACTCTCGGCCAAAACGGCGTGACCTCCAACTACAGCTATCAACACGCGGCCTACACCTGGGAACTGGTGAAGAACCTGCGCGGTGGCAAGGCGATTTTCACCCAGCCGCCGATCCCGATCAAATGCGCCGGGGCGCCGCAAAAGGCTTTGTACCTGTCCTGCGATCACTGGTTGAAAAGCGGTGTGCTGAAGCAGATCGACGTCGAGTTCAACCTCGCCGGCGCCGCGTTGTTCGGCGTGCCGACGTTCGTGCCGCCGCTGATGAAGTACATCGAAAAATACAACACGCGATTGGCCTTCACCTCCAACCTGATCAAGGTCGATGGCCCGGCGAAAACCGCGTGGTTCGAGGTCAAGGATGGGGCGGGCGCGGTCACTGTCGAAGAAAAAACTTTCGACCTGCTGCACGTAGTGCCGCCGCAAGTCGCCCCGGATTTCATCCACCAAAGTCCCTTGGCCGACGCCGCTGGTTGGTGTGAGGTAAACATGCACACGCTGCAGCACGTGCGTTATCCCGAGGTGTTCGGCCTGGGCGATATCTGCTCCACCAGCAACGCCAAAACCGCCGCTGCCGTGCGCAAGCAAATCGTAGTAGTCGCGGAAAACCTGTTGGCCCTGCGTAAGCAACTGCCGCTGCCGCTCAAGTACGACGGCTACGGTTCCTGCCCGCTGACGGTGGAGAAGGGCAAGGTGATCCTCGCCGAATTCGGCTATGGCGGGAAGTTGCTGCCGACCTTTCCCCTCGACCCGACCGTGGCCCGTCGCTCGGCGTGGTGGCTCAAGGCGACGTTGCTGCCGTGGTTCTACTGGAACGGCATGCTCAAGGGTCGCGAATGGCTGACCGCTGTGTCCAAGGTCGATTGAGAGAACCCTATGCTGCTGGCAAGTTTTTTTGGTGTGCTGATGGGCCTGGTCCTCGGTTTGACCGGCGCCGGAGGCGGGATTCTCGCGGTGCCGGCGTTGGTGCTGGGCCTGGGCTGGACCATGACCCAAGCGGCGCCGGTCGCGTTGTTTGCGGTGGGCAGTGCGGCAGCGGTCGGCGCCATCGACGGCTTGCGCCATGGCCTGGTGCGATATCGCGCGGCGTTGTTGATTGCCTTGCTGGGAGCGATTTTTTCGCCGCTCGGTATCTACTTCGCCCATCAGTTGCCGGAAAAGATCCTGATGATTCTGTTCAGCCTGCTGATGGTCATGGTGGCCTGGCGGATGTTGCGCAAGGAGCGTCAGGACGAAGGCCCAAGCGACCATGGCCACGCCAACTGGGGCCAGAAAAACTGCATGCTCGATCAACAGACCGGACGCTTTTCCTGGACCGCCAAATGCACCGCGACCCTGGCGGCCCTCGGCGCAGTGACCGGGGTGGTGTCGGGGTTATTGGGTGTGGGTGGCGGCTTTCTGATCGTCCCGGCGTTCAAGCAACTGACCGACGTGCAGATGCGCGGGATCATCGCCACCTCGTTGATGGTGATCAGCCTGATCTCGGCCATCGGCGTGATCGGCGCGTTTCACGCCGGGGTGCGAATCGATCGTCTGGGCGTGGCGTTTATCGTCGCCAGCATTGTCGGCATGGTCATTGGCCGCAAGCTCTGCGCCCGGGTTCCCGCCCGAACGCTGCAAGTTGGCTTCGCCAGTGTCTGCGTCGTAGTCGCCGCGTACATGCTGTTTAGAGCGGGCGTCTAACCGGTAGTGGTTCCTCCGGGCGCCAGTACCGCTCGCAGGCGTACGCCCAAAGTTCCGGGCCTTGCCGTGGCCCGGTCTTACGCCGGATTTGCCGCGCGCCACCGGCCCGTCCAAAGCACTTCACAACCGCCTCCAAGGCAGCGTATGACGCCGCCGGTCAGCTTTCGATAATCGCCTCCGACAACTTGTCCCCCTGTTGCGGAGCGCGTCATGCCTAACAATAAGAACTTCACGCATCGTTTCTTGCCTGCCGTTATCGCCGGTCTGTCGTCCCTAAGCCTGAGCTCACTGGCCGAGGCCGAGATCATGCTGTACGACAAGGACCAGACCACGTTCTCCACCGACGGCTACATCAACGCCTTCTATGTGAACAGCAAGGTCGACCGCGCCGGTGATCAGTACGACCGTCGGCAGGCACGAGTGAAGATGGGTTTTTTGCCCAACTATCTGGGCTTCAACATGGGCAAGCAGGTCGATGACCTCAAGCTCGGCGCCCGCGCTTCGTTCTGGGTGACCATCAACGACAGCGAAACCAACGGCACCGACACCGCCATCGACGTGCGCCAGTTCTACGGCACCGTGGCCAATCCGGAGTGGGGCGAGGTGCTGATCGGCAAGGACTTCGGGCTGTTTGCCCGTTCCAACATCCTGCTCGATGAACTGCTCGCCGGTTACGGCCAGGTCAGCGATAGCCTGGGGCTGGTGGACGGTGGTGGGGTGTCGTTCGGCAATATCGGCAGTGGTTATCCGTACCCGTTTCCCACCTCGCAAATTACTTACCGCACCCCGGTGATGGACGGCCTGCGCGTGGCGGTGGGGATCATGGACCCGGTGGACACCAACGACAGCAGTCCGTTGGGCAAGGCCTACCAGGAAAATCCGCGCACCGAGAGCGAGATCACCTACCAGTTCGATGTCGCCGGGGCGAAGATCTACAGCTGGGTCAACGGCAGCTACCAGACCTCGGACAACACCGATTCCAGCGTCCAGTCCGTCACCTCCAAAGGCCTCGGCTACGGCGTGCAGGCGAAAATGGGCGGGTTATCGCTGACCGGCTCCGGGTTCCAGGCCAAGGGCATCAACCCGTTCTTCACCAACAATGCCGGCGAAGCGACGTTGCGCAATGTCGACAGCAAAGGCTATCTGATGCAGGGTTCGTACAAACTGGGCAAGAACCGTTTGGCGCTGTCCTACGGCAAGACCAACGACGATGGCAACGGCGTGGTGGGCAGCGGCGCAGACTATGAAACCCGCGGTATTGCGCTGTTCCATGACGTCAATGACAACCTCAAGTTGGTGGCCGAGTACAACCAGTTCAGCATCGATGGCCACGACACCAATGCGCAGAACGAAGACACCGATACGGTTGCGGTGGGGGCGGTGCTGACCTGGTAAGGCTTGGGTGGCGAGTCTGGCTGCGCGCATCGCGGCGAGATTCGCCCCCACACAGATCCGTGTAGGAGCGAGGCTTGCCCGCGAAGAGGTCGTCACATTCAACATCAATGTCGACTGACACACCGCTTTCGCGGGCAAGCCTCGCTCCTACACGGATCTGTGTGGGGTTTTGTAGATCTGTCACCACTCTCATCCCATCGAAGCCCAAGACCGCTACCCAAGTAGCATACGTCCCGGCCCGCAGGCTTCGTACACTCGCACCTCATACATGCGCACCTGCGGGAGGCGACGATGCAGCAGGTCCAGAGTGAAGGCGTGGTCAGCGCGATGTCCCAGGCCACCGATGCACAGCAGGCGGCCCAGGAGTTGGCGCGACAGCTGTTGCATCCGCACCTGGGCTTTGTGCTGTTTTTCTGTTCCGCCGAGTACGACTTGCAGGCGCTGGGCCAGGCCTTGCAGCAGAGCTTCGGCGGGATTCGCCTGGTGGGTTGCACCAGCGCCGGAGAAATCACCCCGCAAGGTTACGGCCGCAACTGCGTGACGGCGGTGGGTTTCGATCATCGGCACTTTTCCATCGCCATCGAATTGATCGACGAAATGGAGCGCTTCAGCCTGATCGACGCCCAGCAAATGGTCGAACGCCTGGTAGGCGGTTGCCGCAGCAACACCCTGGCGCCGATCAAGGGCAACAGCTTCGCGCTGACCCTGCTCGATGGCCTGTCCAGCCGTGAGGAAATGGTCCTCGCCGCATTGAGCGCAGCGTTGGGCGACATCCCGCATTTCGGCGGTTCTGCCGGCGATGACAACTACCTGACCCACACCCATGTGTACTTCGATGGCGCGTTCCACAGCGGCGCGGCGGTGGTGGTGCTGGTCAACACCTGGCTCGACTTCGAAGTCTTCACCACCCACCACATCCTGCCCCGGGCGGAAAAACTGGTGGTCACCGGGGCTGACAGCGCGTCGCGACGGGTTTTCGAACTCAACGCCGAGCCCGCCGCCGAGGAGTATGCCCGGCACATCGGCGTTCCGGTGGCCGAGCTCGATCACCGGATCTTCGCCGCGCACCCGTTGGCGGTACGGATCAACGATCAGTACTACGTGCGCGCCATCCAGCAGGTGCACCCGGACCTGAGCCTGAGTTTTTACTGCGCCGTGGAAAACGGCATCGTCCTCACCGCCATGACCCCCGGTCCCATGCTGCCGAACCTGCAAGCGCTGTTCGAAGGCCTGGAAGAACGCCTCGGCGAGCTGTTGCTGACCATCGGCTGCGACTGTTTTCTGCGGCGCCTGGAATTGGAAGAGCGCGGCAGCCTGGAACCGATCGGGGCGTTTTTGCGCGAGCATCGGGTGATGGGGTTCAACACCTACGGAGAACAGTTCAATGGCATGCACATCAACCAGACCTTCACCGGGGTTGCCATTGCCCGAGGCCGTTCCCCTGGACACCGTTGAGCTCCAGGCGCAGATCGCCAGCCTGCAGCGCGACAACCACAAATTGCAGCGCATCAACGGCGCGCTGATCGAACGCATCGAATCCGGCATCACCCGTGGCAACGACCCGTATGCGGCGTTCCAGCATTCGGTGGTATTGGCCGAGCAGGTCCGCGAGCGCACCGACGCGCTGAACCAGGCCATGGCCGAGCTCAAGGCCGGCAATCACCTGCTCAGCGATGCACGGCTGCGCGCCGAAACGGCGCACCAGCATTTGATCGACGCGATCGAGAGCATTTCCGACGCCTTCGTGCTGTTCGACGAAGACCAGCGCATCGTGCTGTTCAACAGCCGTTTCAAGGCCTTTTGGGGTAACAGCCGGGTGCGGATCATCGCCGGCATGCACCTGGCCGAGGTCAAGCGGTTGATGACGGCGACTGGGTTGTTCACCGAAGAACCTCGCGGCCATGCCGACCAGAATCTGTTGTATCGCCTGCAAAATGGCCGCTGGTTGCAAGTCAGCGAACGGCCGACCCAGGAAGGCGGGCGGGTGATCCTGTTCACTGACATCACCGACGTCAAACTCAGCGAAACCGTACGTCGTGAGCAAGCCGTGGCGCAGAAATCCCACCTGCTGCAACGGGCCGTGGACAACCTGTCCCAAGGCGTGGCGATGGTCAACGCCGACGGCATTCTGGAATTGTGGAACCGGCGTTTCCTGGAACTCAGCGGTTTGGCGCCAGTGGCAGCCCATCGGCCGTTCGCCGAAGTGATCGCCGACAGCGAATTGAACCTGCTGACCCCGGCCAGTCGCGACAGCAATGGCCGGTCGGTCCAGGAATGCGAACAGCGCCTCTACGATGGCCGAGTGTTGGAAATCCGCACCCATCCACTGCCCACTGGCGGCTTCGTCAACACCTTCACCGACATCACCGAACGCTACCAGCACGCCGAAGCCCTGAGCGAAAGCGAGCGCTGGATTCGCCTGATCACCGACCATGTGCCGGCGTTGATCGCCTACCTGAACGCCGATCTGGTCTACGAATTCACCAACAAGGTCTATGAGGAATGGTACTGCTGGCCCCGGGGCGTGATGCTTGGGCAGAGCCTGCGCGAGGTGCACAGCGAGCAGCATTACCAGCGCCTGGAAGCCTACGTCAGCCGGGCCCTGGCCGGGGAGAGCGTGACGTTCGAGTTCGCCGAAACCAACATCAACAATCAGGAGCGCTACATGCTGCGCTCCTACGTGCCTAATCGCCTGGCCACTGGAGAGGTGGTGGGGATTTTTGTGCTGATCCGCGACATCACCGAACGCCGCCGCACCGCCGAAGCCTTGCACCAGGCCTATCAAAACCTTGAGTTGCGGGTGCGCGAACGCACGGCGGAACTGACTACCCTCAACGATCAACTGCTGCGCGAAATCGACGAGCGTCGGCGTGTGGAATCACGTCTGCGCGAAGCCAAGCTTGAAGCCGAGCAGGCCAACCTGTCGAAGACCAAGTTTCTCGCCGCCGTCAGCCACGATCTGTTGCAACCGCTCAACGCCGCGCGGCTGTTTACCAGCGCCTTGCTCGAACGCCGGGAGCCGGTGGCCAACGCAATTCTGGTGCGCAACGTCAGCAATTCCCTGGAAGACGTGGAAAACCTGCTGGGCACCCTGGTGGACATTTCCAAGCTCGACGCCGGGGTGATCAAGGCCGATATCGCGCCATTCGCCCTCAGCGAATTGCTGGAAAACCTCGCCGCCGAATACACCCAAGTGGCTCGCAGCGAAGGGCTGGAACTGCATTTCATCCCGTGTTCGGCGCTGGTGCGCAGTGATATTCAGTTGCTGGCGCGGATCCTGCGCAATCTGCTGAGCAATGCGATTCGCTACACCTACAGCGGTCGCGTGGTGCTCGGTTGTCGCCGGCATCATCAGCGCTTGTCGATTGAAGTCTGGGACAGCGGCATGGGCATTGCCGAAAACCGACTGGAAGAAATTTTCCAGGAGTTCAAACGTGGCGATGTGCAGCGCCCGGATCAGGATCGCGGGTTGGGCCTGGGTTTGGCGATTGTCGAGAAAATCGCCGGGATCCTCGGGCATCGGATTCATGTGCGTTCGTGGCCGGGCAAGGGCTCGATGTTTTCCGTCGAAGTGCCGCTCAGCGCCACGGCGCCCAAGGCGTTGCCGAATTTGCTGATGAGCGAGCCGATGCTGGAACGCCTGCGCGGTGCGCGGGTGTGGGTACTGGACAACGACGCGGCGATTTGCGCGGGCATGCGCACATTGCTCGAAGGGTGGGGGTGTCTGGTGGTGACGGCGCTGTCGGAGCAGGACCTGGCGCGGCAAGTGGACAACTATCACGAAGAGGCCGATTTGCTGATTGCCGACTATCACCTGGACGATGACCAGAACGGCGTCGATGCCGTGGCCCGGATCAATGCGCGGCGTGGTTCAGCCATTCCGGCGATGATGATTACGGCTAATTACAGCAATGAGCTCAAATTGCAGATCCGTGAGTTGGGGCACACCTTGATGCATAAGCCGGTACGGCCGATGAAGCTCAAGACGGCGATGAGTCATTTGCTCGGCCCAGCCCACTAACCCAAGTTGCCCCAGAACCTGTGTAGCAGCTGGCGAAGCCTGCGTTCGGCTGCGAAGCAGTCGTAAACCCTGACGGCGCGGTCGTCCTGATGAACCCCACTACCTGATTCACGACTGCTGCGCAGCCGAACGCAGGCTTCGCCAGCTGCTACAGGGAGTGTGTCCTGCGCTCAGGAGTTGTGTTTCAGCGCCGCAGATAAGACCCGAAATCTATGTCCCCCGCGCTAAGAATTGCTTGCACCCGGTTGTGCACATTGAGTTTGCGCAGGATCGCCGAGACGTGGGCCTTGACCGTGGTTTCGGCGATTTCCAGGGTGTAGGCGATCTGTTTGTTCGACTCGCCCTTGGTCATGCGTTCCAGCACCAGCAACTGCTTGCGGGTCAGGGCCTGGAGCAGTTCCGGCGGGAAGCTCGGGTTGTCATTCATCCGCCGGTGGGTGCCGGGTTTTTGCGTGCGGATGATGTCGGGCGGCAGGTACACATTGCCGTTGAGGATCTGCTGGATGGCCTCGGTCATTTGCAGCCGTGGCGAGGATTTGGTGATGAAACCCACCGCGCCGTAGGTAATGGCTTGCAGCACGATCTGCTTGTCCTGCTCGGCGGAGACGATCACCACCGGAATGGTCGGCGCCTCGTTGCGCAGGTTGATCAGGCCATTGAGGCCGTGCATGCCGGGCATGTTCAGGTCGAGCAGGATCAGGTCCAGATCGTCGTGTTCCTGGGTCAGCAGCAGGGCGCTGTCCAGGTCGGCGGTTTCCATCACTTCGCTGCCGGGGAAACCGTCGCTGATGACGTTATGAATGGCTTCGCGAAACAGCGGGTGATCGTCGGCAATCAGAATTTTGTACATAGCCATTCACCTCATTATTGTGTTTTTGGGTGGGGCAACAACGTGCAAGTGTTCAGTCAGGGAAAGGGCTCGGGCTGGGCGGGCGCAACGGGCAGGTTCGCCGCTTGCCAGGCATCCAGGCCATCGCGATACCAATACACAGTCTTATAGCCCATCGCGGCGGCGCGTTTGACCGCGTTCCAGCTCAACCAGCAATCGGAACGGCAGTAGAAGACCAGCGGTTGCTGGTGATCGCCGTCAGTCAGTTGGTCCAGATTACGCGCAAAGTAGGCTTGCCAGTCAGGTGTCAGGTCACCATCACCGGTATTCGCCAGCCAGTGGCTGCCGGGCAGGTTCTCGTGAGGCTGATCTTCGATGAACTGCCCTTGCAGCCACTGGCGGCGGTAGACGTCGATCAACACCGGGCGCGGAGTCCGGGTGAGCAGGGCTTGCAAGGCGGACGTATCGAGAATGGTCGCACCCGGAAGCTGATCGGGCGTCGGGCTGCGGTACAGGCCGATGCGGTAGCCGTCGGCGGAAAACAGCGGGGTTTCGGCCTGCGCGGTGCTCAGCAGCAGGCTAAGCGACAGGGCAGCGAGGCAAGGGCGCAGCAGACGACGTCGGGCACGCGGCATGGGGTTCAATCCTTATAGTTATGAACCTATTACATGCCAGTCGCGGTGCGATGGGAATGCGACGATAGACAGGTAAAGCAGTACTAAAGTAGTAATTTCACCAGGCTGATCGTTCCCATGCTCCGCGTGGGAATGCAGCCCGGGACGCTCCGCGTCCCAAAGCGGACGCGGAGCGTCCATTGAGGCATTCCCACGCGGAGCGTGGGAACGATCAGTTAGGTGGCTTTGCGCACGGCGGCGTGCTGCGGGTTGAAGGTGAGTACGGCGAGTAGCACGAACACCAGCGTCAATCCCACGCACACCGCCAGTGCCAATGGATTGAAGCGCTCATACAGCGCAAACCGCACCAATTCCACCGCGTGGGTAAACGGGTTCAACGCGCACAACCAATACAACCACTCACTGGACTCGCGCATTTTCCACAGCGGATACAGCGCCGACGACAGGAAAAACAGCGGGAAGATCACGAAATTCATCACCCCGGCAAAGTTTTCCAACTGGCGGATCGCATTTGACAGCAACAGCCCCAGCGCGCTGAGCATCAACGCCACCAGCAGCAACGCCGGCAAGGCGATCAGCAGGCCCATGGGCGGTGGTTGCACGCCGTACACCCAGGCAATCGCCAAAAACGCATAGACCTGCAACAGCGAAATCAGCGATGTCGCCAACAACTTGCTGCACAGCAGAAAGGTCCGGGGCAGGGGACTGGTCAGCAGCACGCGCATGCTGCCCATTTCTCGGTCATAGACCATCGACAGCGAACCCTGCATGCCGTTGAACAGCAGGATCATGCAGGCCAGCCCCGGAATGATGTACACCTCGTATGGAATGTAGGTGTCGTAAGGCTCGATGATCGCGATGCCCAGTGCCGCGCGAAACCCGGCGGCGAACACCAACAGCCACAACAACGGCCGCACCAGCGCGCTGAGAAACCGCGTGCGCTGCAACACAAAACGCAGCCATTCGCGCAGCACGATGCCGTTGAAACACTGCCAGTAAGCATTCATCGGGCGGCTCCTGAGGTGGTCAGTCGAGAGAACGCTGAACCGAGGTCGCCACCGTGTTCCAGGCTCAGGGCGTCGGCTTGTCCACTGGCGACCAATCGTCCTTGATGAAGAATCAACAAGTCATCGCTTGGCTGCACTTCATCCAGCAAGTGAGTGGTCCACAGCACGCTGATGCCTTGCTCACGGCACAGGCTGCGGATGTGTTGATTGAGCGCCAAGCGACTGGCCGGGTCGAGGCCGACGCTGGCTTCGTCCAGCAACAACAAGCGCGGCTCATGCAGCAAGGCGCGGGCGATTTCCACCCGGCGACGGTGGCCGCCATTCAATTCGCGGACTTTTTCGCGACGGCGTTCGGTCAACGCCTGGCGCGCCAGTTCGGCTTCTACCCGCAGCCCGGTCTGGCGCCGGGACAGGCCGTGCAGTGCGGCGTGATAACGCAAGTTCTGCTCGACGCTGAGGTCCAGGTCCAGCGTGCTTTGCTGAAACACCACGCCCAATTGCTTGAGCGCCGGGCGCGGGGCATCGCGCAACGAGCAGCCGCCGACCCGAATGTCTCCGCGCTGCACATCATACAGCCGCGTCAGCAGGGCAATCAGCGTCGACTTCCCCGCACCGTTCGGCCCCAGCAACGCGGCAAAACGGCCCGGCGCCAGGTTGAAACTCACCTGGCGCAGGGCCTCTTTCGCCCCATAACTGAAGCTCAGTTCGCTGACTTCCAGGGCGTTCATGGCGTGACCACCACGCCCCACGGATAGCGCCCGACCTTGATCGATTTGCTGACCTTGAGGCTGTCGATATCGATCACCGACACATCGCCGCTGACCCCATTGGTGGCGAGTAATTGCTTCTGGTCCGGGGTAAACGACATCTGCCAGACCCGGCGTCCGACCAGCAGGTAATCCAGCACCTCGAAAGTCTTGGCATCGACCACCGCCACATGGTTGGCCGGGCCGAGGGCGACGAAGCCGTACTTGCCGTCGGCGCTGAGCTTGATCCCCACTGGCTGCACCTTGTCCGGGTGCACGCCCTTGATCTGGAAGTTCATGTTCTTGAGGATCTTGCGCGTCGCCACATCGAGAATCGTCACCGTGCCGCCGATTTCCGCCGAGGCCCAGAGCTGCGAGCCGTCCGGGGAAAACTCGACGAACCGCGGCCGCTGATCCACCAAGGTGCTGTCGGCCAATGTCTGGGTGCTGGTGTCGATCCAGTGCAGCATGTTGGTGGTTTCGCTGGTGTTCACCGCCCATTTGCCATCGGGGCTGACCGCCATGCCTTCGGGCTCGACGCCGACGTTGATCTGGCTCAGCACCTTCGAGGTTTCGGTATCGATCACCGTGACCAGGGCATCGTCTTCGTTGGAAACGTACAGCCAGCGATTATTCGGGTGCAGGGCGAATTGCTCAGGGTCTTTGCCCGACGGCAGCTCCTTGATGATCTTGCGCGTGGCCACGTCCATCACCTGAACCCGGTCCGAATCGCTGGCGCAGATGTACAGCAGCTTATTGTCGTGGGACAGCAACAGACCGCGCGGGCGCTGGCCGACGGGCAGGGTGTCGGTGACTTGCAGGGTCTGCATGTCGATCAGGCTCAGGCTGTTGTCCTTTTCGTTGGAAACCCAGGCGGTGCTGGCCACGGCGTGCCCGGCGGCAAGCAGCAGGGCGCATGAGAGCAGGGTACGGCGCATGGCAGATTCCTTTTTATTGTTGTGAAGAAAATCAGGGAAAGCGGCAGCTCACTTCGGGCTTGTCGTAGCCCAGGCTGTCCATTTCGTTGAACGGGTGCAGGAAACCGTCCTGGGGCGAAGTGCTGACCAGCGCTCGCGGTTGCACGATGGGGATTGGCTGGCGCAACTGGCCGTTCCACGGTCGATAGCTGAGCTTGCGGCCCTTGAAACCGTCCAGCGGCAATTGATCGCTGATCTCCAGCGCCCGGATCGCCATTGGATCGACCTGGCGCAATTTGCTCACCGCGCTGGCGATGCTGCGCACGGCCATCCATGCGGCGAAATCCCGGTCATTCATCCAGCGTCCGGCCACGGCCTCGAAGCGCTTCTGCAATTGGGCGGCGCCGTAGGTTTCTACGGTTTTGTGCCAGCCCACCGGGGTCAGGCCCTGGGTGCCGGCGACCGGGCGGGGATACCAGGTCTGGTAGGGCACGTATTCGCCGAAGTCGCCGCGTTCATCGGCCACCAGCACCACGTCGTACTCGGCGGTCTGGGTGAACAGCGGCATGTCGGCCTGGGCGCTGCGGCGTTGATCGTTGTCGAAGCTCCAGTCCTTCTCAGCCACCAGTTTCACGCCGAAGCGTTTGGCGGACCGACGCAGGGCGGCGGCGTAGGCTTGATCGTCCGGGGTCGGGCCGACGATCAACAGCGCCCGCTGCCATTTGCGCACCACCAAAAACTGCGCCAGCGCATCGGCGAGCATCGCCCGGCTCGGCAGGCTGTGCAGCACGTTCGGCAGGCAATTGGTGGTGCGCAGGCTGTCATCCGGGCTGCCGGCGTTGAACAGCAAACTGTCGGTCAACACCGCGCTGAGCCGGCGCAGGGTTTCCACCGGAGCGTTGACCACAAACAGACGCAGGCCTTGTTCGTGCTGGGCCTTGGCCGCTTCGATCAGCGCATCCGGGCTGTCGGCGCTGGCGCTGACCAGGTTGTAGCTGTGGTTGAGGAAACGCCCGGTGCTGTTGCTGTCGGTGATCGCCAGTTCGGCGCCGCGCAGCCCGGCATCGGTGGGCTCGGGAATGACATTGGACAGCAGCGGGCCCGGATCGGGGCGATAACCCAGGTAGCCGATCTGCACCTGTAACGGCGCGTCGGCGGCCTGGCTCTGGGTCGCCAGCCCGGCGGCGCAGGCAATCGCCAGCAGGTAGATCAAGGCGTAGGGGGCAAGCTGGCGCATAAGGCACTCCATGACGGTAGCGCCAGCATAGGAAGCCTGCGGGACAGAGGAAATATGCAGAAAGTAGCGCTAAGGCAGTACCAAGGTAGTAACTCATCTACGGCGGCGCGGTTTTAGCATGGGTTTCGACGGCCATTACCGAGGAGGGGATCGACCATGCGTATTCTCAAAGCGCTGCTCCTGCCGTTGTTGCTGATCCTGACCCTGATCGGCCTCGACAAATTTCATGGCCCGCGACCGGCATTGGTGCAGGCCTTGCCCATGACACCGGGGCGCTAGGCGTGTCGGCGCTGTGGCGGATCAACCTGTGGGTCTGCGGCTTTTTCGCCCTGGTCACCCTGGCGTGCATGGCGTTGCTGGTGCATCAGGCGCTGGCGGACGTAGAGCGTGAGCTGCAATCCGCCGAAGCGGTGGTCGAGTACCTGAGCGAAACCGCCGAACGCGATCCCGCCAGCCTCCAGCCACGGCTGACCCAAAGCCTGCGCCATGTGCGGGTACGCTGGCTGGAACCGGGCGAAGCGGCGCGGCTGCCGGTGCAGGATGGCCTCGATGCCTGGCTCGGACGGCTGTTGTTCGCCGAAGCTCGACATAACGCTCAGGTCCTGGATTTGAAGGACGGTCGGCGGGTGCTGATCGCGGTCGATCCGCGGGACGAGATCGATGAAGTCTGGGATTCCCTGCAACAGGTACTGTTCCTCTGTGGTCTGGCGCTGTTGGTCAGTCTGTTGACCATTCGCTGGGCGGTGCGCCGGGGCATGGGCTTGCTCGACGAATTACTCCGTGCCTTGCAGCAGGTGTCCGCCGGCCAGCTCAATGTGCGCCTGCGCGGGCAAGGTGTGCCGGAAGCGCGTCAATTGGCGACGCACTTCAATCGCATGACCGGCGCGCTGGAACAGGCCCGGGCCGACAACACCCGACTGACGCAAACCTTGCTCGCGGTGCAGGAGCAGGAACGCACTCATCTGGCGCAGACGCTGCACGATGATCTCGGTCAGTACCTGGCCGGGATCCGCGCTCAAGCCTGTTTGCTACGCCTGGTGGCGGACCAACCAGACACCGTCGAACGCACGGTGCGCGAGCTGGAGCACAACTGCGAACACCTGCAACAAGGCTTCCGGGCATTGGTTCACGATTTGTACCCGGTGGTGCTGCAACATCTGCCGCTGTCCGAAGCCTTTGCGTTGCTGGTGGCGCAATGGCAGGGCCGGCAGGGTATCGATTGCCAGTTGCGGGTTAGCGCGCAGTTACCGGCGCTGTCGGGGCCGAGCAAGACTCATCTCTATCGCCTGTTGCAGGAAGCGTTGACCAACATTGCCCGGCACGCTGAGGCCAGTCAGGTGCGGGTTCGCCTGCAGCAACGCGGCGGGCGCTTGCGCTTGCTGATTCGCGATAACGGTCGCGGTGCCGCGCAGCCGCAACGGCCGGGTGTCGGTTTGTATTCGATGTTCGAACGCGCCCGCAGCCTCGGCGGCGAGCTGCGGATCATCAGCCACCCCGGCGCCGGTTGGGCGCTGGCCTTGAGCATGCCTTTGGAGGCGTCATGAATATTCTGCTGGTCGATGACCATGCGGTGGTCCGTCAGGGCTACGCCAGTTTGTTGCGGGCGCTGCTGCCGGCGATGCAAGTGCGCGAAGCGGCCACGGGTGAAGAGGCGCTGATCCGGGTCCAGGAAGCGGTGCCGAACCTGGTGATCATGGATTTCGGTTTGCCGGGGATCAGTGGACTGGAAACCACCCGACGCTTGCGCCAGCGCTTGCCGCAATTGCGGGTGCTGTTTTTCAGCATGCACGATGAACTGCCGCTGGTGCGCCAGGCACTGGACGCCGGGGCTTCCGGTTATCTGACCAAAAGCTCGGCGCCAGAAGTGCTGATCGAAGCAGTACGCCGGATTCTTGCTGGCCATGCCTACATCGAACAACCGCTGGCGACCCAACTGGCGTGCCACCCGCAGCAGGACACCAGCGACCCGCGCTTGCAAAGCATGACCCAGCGCGAACTGGAGATTTTCGTGATGCTCGCCAAAGGCACCCCGGCGCGGTTGATTGCCGAGCAGTTGAACATCAGCAGCAAGACCGTTTCCAATCACCTGACGTTGCTCAAGAGCAAGTTGCAGGTCACGTCCCATACCGAACTGGTGCATTTGGGGATTGATATGGGGGTGGTGCGCAAGGCTGGCTGACGATCGTTCCCACGCTGAGCGTTGATCGTTCCCACGCTCTGCGTGGGAATGCCTCCACGGACGCTCCGCGTTCGGCGTTGGATGGGACGCGGAGCGTCCCGGGCTGCATTCCCACGCAGAGCGTGGGAACGATCGGTTCACGGCTCATTTGTCCCACGTCGTCGGACACCCGGTGCAGCCCTCCATATTCGCATCCTGAAAATTCGCATAATGCTGCCGCGCGCCGCTGAGATTGGCCTGTTCGAGGTTGCTCTCGCCGAACTTGGCTTCTTGCAAGTTGGCATCGCTGAGGTCGGCGCCTTTCAGGTCGGCCTTGCTCAGCCAGGTCATTTCCAGGTCGGCGGCCCGCAGGTTGGCGTTGTGCAGCCTGGCCCCGGAGAGACGGGCGAATTGCAGATAGGCGGCGCTAAGGTTGGCGTTTTCGAATTGCGCGCCCTGGGCGAACAGGCCCCAACCCTGGATTGCCATCAGCGTCGCCCCCGTGAAATCGGCGAGGCGCAGGTTGCTCTGTTGCAAGCTGGCACGGGTCAGGTTGGCGCCTTGGAATTGGGCTTTTTCCAGGTTGGCGAGGTCGAGCCGGGCGTGGCGCAGATCGGCCTCGCGCAGGTCGGCGCCGCTGAGGTTCATGCTGCGCAGGTCCTGATTGCTCAGGTTGGCGCCCCTGAGATTCGCGCCGGGGCATTGGCTGTGTTCGGTGATGGTGCAGCCGTTGATGATCAGCGGGGCGTCGTCGCCTTCGTCGGCGTAAGCGAGGGGAAGGGTCAATAGCAGCAATAAAGGCAGATATTTCATCACGAAACCTCTAAATGGCATCGATACGGCTTTACGTAGCAGCTGTCGAGTGAAACGAGGCTGCGTCGACGGTGTGCCTGACACACCGCTAACGCAGCCTCGCCGGGGCTCGACAGCTGCTACGTGAGTCGTATCGGCAAGGGTGGCGGCGTTACTGCTGAGCGGTTTTCGTATCCCAACTCGGAATCTTGAACACCCAGAAAGACCCGCCCTGAGCCACCGGTTTGGTCAGCTCGGCCATGTCGCCGCCCCACAACGGCACCGCGCCGCCATAACCAACGGTCACGCCAACGTACTGCTCGCCATCCTGTTCCCAGGTGATCGGCGGCGAGACGATGCCGCTGCCGGTCTGGAACTTCCATAATTCTTCGCCGGTTTTCGCATCAAATGCCTTGAAGAAACCATCGCCCGTCCCGGTGAACACCAGGTTGCCCTTGGTCGCCAACACCCCGGCCCACAGCGGCAGCGCTTCCTTGTGCTCCCAGACCACTTTGCCGGTGGTCGGGTTCATCGCGCGCAGGGTGCCGACGTGATCGTCGTACATGCGCTTGATGCGAAACCCCATGCCCAGGTAGGCCGAACCTTTCTTGTAGTTGACCTCTTCGGTCCAGTATTCCTCTTTCCACTGGTTGCCCGGAATGTAGAACAGCCCGGTGTCCTGGCTGTACGCCATCGGGTTCCAGTTCTTGCCACCGAGGAACGGCGGCGAGACTTCCACGGATTTGCCCTTGGTTTCCCCTGGCAACGGTTTGGCCGGACGCTGGCCCGGATTCTCGACGGGTTTGCCGGTCTTCAGATCGATGTGGCTGGCCCAAGTGATGTTGTCGACGAAGGGAAAGGCGTTCTGCAATTTGCCGTTGTTGCGGTCCACCACGTAGAAGAAACCGTTGCGGTCGGCATGGCCGGTGGCTTTGACCGTTTTGCCGTCCTTGTCCTTGTAGTCGAACAGCACCAGCTCGTTGTTGCCGGAGAAATCCCAGGCATCGTTCGGGGTGTGCTGGTAGAACCATTTCACTTCGCCGGTGCTCGGGTCGACGCCGACCTGGCCCGAGGTGTAGAGGCTGTCGAAGTCGTGGGGGTTGCCGTCCTTGGACGTCCGGGCCCAGGTGTTCCACGGGCCAGGGTTGCCGGCGCCGACAATGATGGTGTTGGTTTCCGGATCGAAGCTCGCACTTTGCCAAGGGGCACCGCCGCCGTGGCTCCAGGCCTCGACCTTGCCGGTTTCAGTGGTCGGATCGTTCGGCCAGGACGGCGCTTTGACGTCGCCGGTGGTGGTGCTGTCCTTGCCGTTCAAGCGGCCCATGTGGCCTTCGACGAAAGGACGCATCCAGACTTCTTCACCGGTGTCCGGGTCGCGGGCAAACAACTGGCCGACCACGCCGAATTCATCGCCGGAACTGCCGTGGATCAGCAGCACCTTGCCGGAGGTTTTGTCTTTGATCAGCACCGGGGCGCCGGTCATGGTGTAGCCGGCGGCGTGGTCGCCGAACTTTTTGTTCCAGACCACTTTGCCGGTGTTTTTGTCGAGGGCGATCAGCCGCGCATCGAGGGTGCCGAAGTAGATCTTGTCGCCATAGATCGCCGCCCCGCGATTGACCACGTCGCAGCACGGACGAATGTTGTCCGGCAGGCGATGGTTGTAGGTCCACAGGCGCTTGCCGGTCTTGGCATCCAAAGCAAATACCCGCGAATAGGAACCGGTGACGTAGACCACGCCGTCGCTGACGATGGCCTGGGATTCCTGGCCGCGCTGCTTTTCATCGCCAAACGAGTAGGACCAGGCCGGGGTCAGCTTGAACACGTTCTTGTCGTTGACCTGGGCCAACGGGCTCCAGCGCTGGGCGTTGGTGCCCATGCCGTATTGCAGCACGTCCTTGGTGGTCAGGTGATCGTTGGCAATGTCTTCCCACGTCACGTTGTGGGTCGGGGTGGCGGGAGCAGTCGCCGCCTGGCTGGCAGCGCTTAGCGACAGGCTGCTTACCAGCAGAAAAGCCTGTATGGCGATAGACAGAGGGGAAAGGGCGGGTAGCGATCTTATTGTCATGGTTGCAGGTCCCAGTGGAGGTTTTGACCTGCACAGGGTGGTGCGCCCGGCGGGTGGGCGGATACGGAAAAAGTCCCGCTGTGGCCGGGAAGAGTTCCCGAACGGCACCTGATTTGGGTGTGCGCCACAAGCCCTACTACCAAGGGACTAGAAGGCGGCCACCAAAGCAGCATGGGGTTGGCGCCAAGCCGTTCCTAAGATGGGTGCCATAGCCTCTGCCAAGAGGTTTTGCGTGCAATCCTGAGGGCATAACAATGACAACAAAACGCAACGCCTTGCTGGTTGCCGGGCTGCTGGCCGGTTTTATCAGCGCAGGTTCGGTCTGGGCCCACGGCAACGTGGTACCGCAAGCGGTGGAAACCCCGGGCCTGACCCCGATCAAGGACGCCGGCGTGCCAGTCGATGCCGATGGCTGGGCGGCGGCGAACCCGTACCGCAATTCTCCGCAGCACGATAAAGCGGTGGAAATAGGCTCTTCGGCCTACAACCAGAACTGCGCGGCCTGCCATGGCCTGGAAGCCAAGTCCGGTGGCATCGCCCCGGATCTACGCATGCTCGATGTCGGCGACGCTGGTGATGAATGGTTCGTTGAGCGGGTGCGCCATGGCGCGGTGCGTGACGGCCGGGTCTACATGCCGAAAATGGCCGATTACCTGAGTCAGGAAGCCTTGTGGGCGGTGCGTACCTACCTGGACAGCGTGCACGTCGAGGAGTAATCCATGCGCCTGCTCGCGGTGTTGATCAGTGCTGTGTTGCTGTGCTGCCAGGTGGTGCAGGCGCAGGTTCGGACCTATGACCAAATGATCGCCGCCGGAGAGCTGAAAGTCGCGGTGTACAAGGATTTCGCCCCCTACAGTTTTGAAGACGCCGGCCAGCCTCGAGGCGTGGATGTCGACCTCGCGCAGGCCTTGGCCACCGCGCTGGGGGTGAAGCTCAAACTGATCTGGGCGCCGGCCGGCGAGAAGCTCGACGACGACCTGCGTGATTACATCTGGCGCGCCAGTCAGTTGCACGATCAGCAACTGGCTGACCTGATGATGCGCGTGCCCTACGACCGCGATTACTCACAAAAACGCAACGAGCTCGGCGAGCTGGAAAACGACCATGTGGTGATGTTCGGCCCGTACCAGAATGAACAATGGCAAGTCGCCTTTGACCGCCGCCGGCTGGATTCGGTGGGCAGCGTCGCGGTGTTTGAACAGCATCCGATTGGCGTTGAAGTCGACAGCGTGCCGTCGTTCTACCTGACCTCGGTGTTCAACGGCATGCTCGCCGGCAAGACCCATCACTATCCGGGCGTGCCCCAGGCCTTTGCGGCGATGAAGGCCGGTGAAGTCGATGCGGTGATGGCGATGCGCGGTGAGGTCGACTGGCAGGTGCATGAAGCGCACGACCCGCAAGTGGCGCTGGCGGAGAACGCCTACCCGAACATGGGCAAGCAGCGCTGGGAAATCGGCATGGCGGTGCATGAAAGCAACCGGCAATTGTCCTATGCCTTGGAAGAGGCGCTGGAAGCCATGATCCGCGAGGGCTCGGTGCAAGCCATCTATGCCCGTTACGGCCTGCAATATGAAGTGCCGGAGATGTACCAATAGTGGGCTGGCGAGCGAGTTGCCTGTTGGCCTGTTGGTTGCCCATGGTCGCGCAAGCGGCAGACATCGATCCGGGCAAAGACCCGGTGCCGTCGGTGATGTGGGCCTTCTATCACAAGCAAATGCTCGGCGACGGGCCATTCGTGTTCGATGAGCGGGTCAAGCTGCTGGCGCCGCCCTTCGCTGAAGATGCGCGCCAGGTGCCGCTGGAAATCGACGCCCGGGCGTTCAAGGGCGAAGTGGTGAAAATCCTCGCTTGGGCCGAGCTTAATCCGTTGCCGAAAATCGTCGATTTCCAACCGCTGGACCGGGTACTGCCATGGCTGTCGATCCGCATCCGCATCGAACAGGCCACGCCGCTGCGTGCGGCAGTGTTGACCCGCGATGGCGTGTGGCACGTCGGTTCGACCCTGATCGATGCGGCGGGCGGCGGTTGCACGGCGCCGAGCGTGGTGCGTACCCAGCCGGGTTGGGAAGACCATATCGGCGAAGTGCTCGGCGGGCGTTATCCCCGTGGTGAATTCAGTCGCGTGCGCTTGCAGGTGGCGCACCCGATGGACAACGGCATGGTCAGCGGTATTCCGGAATTCTTCATCAACCACGCCGAATTGCGCGATCAAAACGATCAACTGCTGGCGACGCTGGAGCTGTTTCCCGCTGTCAGCGAAAACCCCAACCTGGCCTTCGACATCGAAGGAGCAGGGCAGACGCGCCTGTTGTTGCGCGACAACAGCGGCAATCAATTCGATGCGGCCATCCCCTGAGCCAAGGAGCGCGTCATGCGTTGGATATTGCTGTTGTTGATCGGTTTGAGCCTGCCGGCGTTGGCGGCGGAGCTTGAATATTCCCTCAAGCCACGGCTGATCGCCCCGGACACCTGGCTGCTGGAAGGCAGCACCGACAACTTCGCCAAGGCCAACGGCGGCAACATCGTCAACACCGGGTTCATCGTCACCGAGCGCGGGGTGGTGGTGATCGACAGCGGGCCGTCGAAACGCTACGGCGAGGCGATGCGCAAGGCGATTGCCGCGGTCACCGATAAACCGGTGATCGAAGTGCTGCTGACCCACCATCACCCCGATCATGCGCTGGGCAATCAGGCGTTCACTGACGTGCCGATAGGCGCGTTGGCCTGCACCGCTGAACTGCTGAAAAAGCAGGGTGATGCCATGGCCGAGAACATGTATCGGCTGGTGGGCGACTGGATGCGCGGCACCGAAGTGGTATTGCCCACCGAGACGCTGACACCGGGCGTCAAAAGTTTTGGGAACCACGATTTGCGCCTGCTAAGCCTGGGTGGGCATACCGGCGCGGATCTGGCTATTCTCGACCAGCAAACCGGCGTGCTGTTTGCCGGGGACCTGGTGTTTTATCAACGGGCCCTGACCACCCCGAACAGTCCGGGGCTGGCGGTGTGGCTGGCGGACATCGCCACCCTGCAAGCCTTGCCCTGGACCCTGATCGTGCCCGGCCACGGCCCGCTGGCCACGGATGCCAAACCCTTCGAGCAGATGCGCGACTACCTGACCTGGCTCGATCAACTGCTGCGCGACGGCGCCGCCAATGGCAGCGACATGTCCGAGATGATCCGCAGCCCCATCCCCGAGCGTTTTGCTGGCATCAGCCTGAGTCGTTATGAACTGATCCGCAGTGCCAGCCACTTGTACCCGGGCTACGAGCGGGCACAGATGACCCGCGTCGATTCCGCCGCAAACCAGTGACCCGACGGCACACCCTTGTAGCAGCTGGCGAAGCCTGCGTTCGGCTGCGCAGCAGTCGTGAAATCAGAGTTCGCAGTGCATCAGGCAAACCGTGCAAGTCGGGTTTACGACTGCTGCGCAGCCGAACGCAGGCTTCGCCAGCTGCTACAGGTCCAGTTCCAGCCCTTTCGGGTCGGGATCGTCGGACCCCGTACTAAGGAACTAGCAATCTCCACACTGCGGGCAATTGTTGGAAGGGCGGCGGCGCTCAAGAATCTGCACCAGACCGGGAAAATTTCCCGGGTATAACAAAAACCGCAGAGGTAGCCGTCATGACCCACCCCGCACGTCGCCAACCCTTCGTCTTGAGTGTGCTGCTCAGTGCCATGCTGCTGTCCGGCTCGGCATTGGCCGCCGTCACTGACCAGGACATTCTCCAGGACCCCAAGAACCCGGAGCAGATCGTCACCAACGGTCTGGGCGTCCAGGGTCAGCGCTACAGTCCGCTGGACACCCTCAACGCCGACAACGTCAAGGATCTGCGGCCGGTTTGGGCCTTCTCCTTCGGCGGTGAAAAACAGCGCGGCCAGCAAGCGCAGCCGATGATCAAGGACGGCGTGATGTACATGACCGGTTCTTATTCACGGGTGTTCGCGGTGGATGCGCGCACCGGCAAGAAACTCTGGCAGTACGACGCGCGCCTGCCCGATGACATCCGTCCGTGCTGCGACGTGATCAACCGTGGCGTGGCGCTGTACGGCGACCTGGTGTTCTTCGGCACCCTCGACGCCAAGCTCGTGGCCCTGAACAAGGACACCGGCAAAGTCGTCTGGAGCAAGAAAGTCGCCGACCACAAGGAAGGCTATTCAATCAGCGCCGCGCCGCTGGTGATCAACGGCAAACTGATTACCGGCGTGGCGGGTGGCGAGTTCGGCGTGGTCGGCAAGATCTCCGCCTATGACCCGAAAAACGGTGAACTGCTGTGGACCCGGCCCACGGTCGAAGGCCACATGGGTTACGTCTACAAGGACGGCAAAGCGATAGAAAACGGCATCTCCGGCGGCGAAGCGGGCAAGACCTGGCCCGGCGACCTATGGAAAACCGGCGGCGCTGCGCCTTGGCTTGGTGGCTACTACGACCCGGAAACCAATCTGCTGCTGTTCGGCACCGGCAACCCGGCGCCCTGGAACTCGCACCTGCGCCCTGGTGACAACCTCTACTCCTCGTCGCGCCTGGCGTTGAACCCGGACGACGGCACCATCAAATGGCACTTCCAAAGCACGCCTCACGATGGTTGGGACTATGACGGCGTGAACGAACTGGTGTCGTTCAATTACACCGAGGGCGGCAAGGAAATCAAAGCCGCCGCCACCGCCGACCGTAACGGTTTCTTCTACGTGCTCGATCGCACCAACGGCAAGTTCATTCGTGGCTTCCCGTTCGTGGACAAGATCACCTGGGCCACCGGCCTGGATAAAGAGGGCCGGCCAATCTACAACGAAGCCAGCCGTCCGGGCGCGCCGGGCACTGAAGCCAAGGGCAGCTCGGTGTTTGTCGCGCCAGCATTCCTCGGTGCGAAGAACTGGATGCCGATGGCCTACAACAAGGACACCAAGCTGTTCTACGTGCCGTCCAACGAGTGGGGCATGGACATCTGGAACGAAGGCATCGCCTACAAGAAAGGCGCGGCGTTCCTCGGCGCCGGTTTCACCATCAAACCGTTGAACGAAGACTACATCGGCGTGCTGCGCGCCATCGATCCGGTCACCGGTAAAGAAGTCTGGCGTCACAAGAACTACGCGCCGCTGTGGGGCGGGGTGCTGACCACCAAAGGTAATTTGGTCTTCACCGGTACGCCGGAAGGTTTCCTCCAGGCCTTCAATGCCAAGACTGGCGAAAAGGTCTGGGAATTCCAGACTGGCTCCGGTGTTCTCGGCTCGCCTGTGACCTGGGAAATGGACGGTGAACAGTACGTCTCGGTGCTATCCGGTTGGGGTGGCGCCGTACCGTTGTGGGGCGGCGAAGTGGCCAAACGCATCAAGGACTTCAACCAGGGCGGGATGCTCTGGACGTTCAAGTTGCCGAAGGACCTGGTCGTCGCTAAACACTGATTGCCGCCACTGATCGTTCCCACGCTCCCCGTGGCGATCGTTCCAACGCTCCGCGTGGAAATGCCTCTTCGGACGCTCCGCGTTCGGCTCTTGAGGGGGACGCGGAGCGTCCCGGGCTGCGTTCCCACGCAGAGCGTGGGAACGATCACCTACTACCAAATAACGAGAGTCCCCCCTCCAACGGCGCATTCGTCCGGCGTGCGGGGCTCTCTACTATCGGTGCATCGCCTGTTTGCCCGACAGGCACCGACCCAGACAGAGGCCCACCATGATCTACGCACAACCTGGTACACCTGGCGCCATCGTTTCCTTCAAGCCGCGTTACGGCAATTTCATCGGTGGCGAGTTCGTGCCGCCGGTCAATGGCGAATACTTCACCAACACCTCGCCGGTCAACGGTGAAGTGATCGCCGAGTTCCCGCGTTCCAGCGCCGCCGACATCGACAAAGCCCTCGACGCCGCCCACGCGGCCGCCGATGCCTGGGGCAAGACCTCGGCCCAGGACCGCTCCCTGGTGCTGCTTAAAATCGCCGACCGCATCGAGCAAAACCTGGAAATCCTCGCCGTCGCCGAAACCTGGGACAACGGCAAAGCCGTGCGCGAAACCCTCAACGCCGACGTGCCACTGGCCGCCGACCATTTCCGCTACTTTGCCGGCTGCATTCGTGCCCAGGAAGGTGGCGCTGCCGAAATCAACGAGCTGACCACCGCCTACCACTTCCACGAGCCGCTGGGCGTGGTCGGACAGATCATTCCGTGGAACTTCCCGCTGCTGATGGCCGCGTGGAAACTTGCCCCGGCCCTGGCCGCCGGTAACTGCGTGGTACTCAAACCCGCCGAGCAGACGCCGCTGTCGATCATGGTCTTCGCCGAGCTGATCGCCGACTTGCTGCCGCCCGGTGTGCTGAACATCGTCCAGGGTTTCGGTCGCGAAGCCGGTGAGGCGCTGGCCACCAGCAAGCGCATCGCCAAGATTGCCTTCACCGGGTCCACCCCGATTGGCGCGCACATCATGAAATGCGCGGCCGAGAACATCATTCCCAGCACCGTGGAACTGGGCGGCAAGTCGCCGAACATCTTCTTCGAAGACATCATGCAAGCCGAGCCACAGTTCATTGAGAAGGCCGCCGAAGGCCTGGTGCTGGCGTTTTTCAACCAGGGCGAAGTCTGCACCTGTCCGTCGCGAGCGCTAGTGCAGGAGTCGATCTACGACGACTTCATGAAAGTGGTGATGCAGAAGATCGTCAAGATCAAGCGCGGCAACCCGCTGGACACCGAAACCATGGTCGGCGCCCAGGCGTCCGAGCAGCAATACGACAAGATCCTCTCGTACCTGAAAATTGCCCAGGAGGAGGGCGCCGAGCTACTCACCGGTGGCGCGGCCGAGCGCCTCGAAGGCGACTTGTCGACCGGTTATTACATCCAGCCGACCCTGCTCAAGGGCCACAACAAAATGCGCGTGTTCCAGGAAGAAATCTTCGGCCCGGTGGTCGGCATCACCACCTTCAAGGACGAAGCCGAAGCCCTGGCGATTGCCAACGACAGCGAGTTCGGCCTCGGCGCCGGCCTGTGGACCCGCGACATCAACCGCGCCTACCGCATGGGCCGGGCGATCAAGGCCGGGCGTGTCTGGACCAACTGCTACCACCTGTACCCGGCCCACGCCGCGTTCGGTGGCTACAAGAAGTCCGGGGTCGGCCGTGAAAACCACAAGATGATGCTCGACCATTACCAGCAGACCAAAAACCTGCTGGTGAGCTACGACATCAATCCGATGGGGTTCTTTTGATTCGACGTTGGACCGCGTAACGGCTTTCGCGGGCAAGCCTCGCTCCTACAGGTTCAGGTGATCCGCAGGAGCGAGGCTTGCCCGCGAATGGTTGTGTCTGACACCCCGCAACACCCCCTACCAACGCACGCCGCCATCTCCTTCGAAAGTAGCATTCGGGCCCTTGGCGGCCCGTGCATTAATGGCTTTACCGGAATTGCCCGGCACAAGAAGAGGATTGACCCATGTGGACTAAACCCGCGTTTACCGATCTGCGCATTGGCTTCGAAGTGACGATGTATTTCGCCAACCGCTGATTGATCACCCGGCCAGCCGACGCGTTGGCCGGGCCTGCCTTCCGGAGCATTGCTCATGCACATCCGCGTTCTCGGTTCCGCCGCTGGCGGTGGTTTCCCGCAATGGAATTGCAACTGTCGCCAGTGCTCCGGCGTGCGCGATGGCAGCCTGCGTGCCCAACGGCGCACGCAGTCCTCGATTGCGGTGAGCGACAACGGCGTGGATTGGGTGCTGTGCAATGCTTCACCGGACATTCGTGCGCAGCTGGAAAGCTTCCCGGCGTTACAACCGGCACGCCGATTACGCGATACGGCGATTGCCGGTGTCGTCCTGCTGGACAGCCAGATCGACCATTGCACCGGCCTGTTGAGCTTGCGCGAAGGTTGCCCGCATTCGGTGTGGTGCACCGCGCGGGTGCATGAGGATTTGAGCAGTGGCTTTCCACTGTTCAGCATGCTCAAGCACTGGAACGGTGGCTTGCAATGGCAACCGATCGAACTCGACCGCGAGCCGTTCAGCATCGCTGCCTGCGCACACCTGCAATTTCGTGCAATCCCCTTGATCAGCAATGCACCGCCGTACTCGCCCAATCGCGGCAATCCGCAGCCGGGTGACACCCTCGGCCTGTTTATCGAAGACCTGCGCAACGGTGCCTCGGTGTTTTATGCGCCGGGCCTGGGGCAAGTCGATGAAGAAGTGATGAGCTGGATGCAGCGCGCCGATTGCCTGCTGCTGGACGGCACGTTGTGGCGCGACGATGAGATGCGCGTGTGCGAAGTGGGCCAGAGCCTGGGCAGTGAAATGGGGCATCTGCCCCAGAGCGGTCCTGGCGGGATGCTGGACATCCTTGAGGGCTTCGATCGTCAGCGCAAGGTGCTGATTCACATCAACAACACCAACCCGATCCTCGACGAAGACTCGGCTGAGCGTGCGTTGCTGGAGCGGCGGGGGGTTGAGGTGGCGTATGACGGCATGAGTCTTGTGCTGTAGCGGACGGCCCTTTCGCGGGCAAGCCTCGCTCCTACAGAACATCGTCGTTCGTGGATTTCATGGCTTACACAAAACCTGTAGGAGCGAGGCTTGCCCGCGAAGAGGCCCGCCCAGACACCGCAAAAATCCGGAGAGCCGCAATGCCCGACACCCCAATGTCCCCCAGCGAATTCGAAGCCGCCCTGCGCGCCAAAGGCGCCTACTACCACATCCATCACCCGTTCCACCAAGCTATGTACGCCGGCCGGGCCACCCGCGAGCAAATCCAGGGTTGGGTCGCCAATCGCTTCTACTATCAGGTCAACATCCCGCTCAAGGACGCCGCGATCCTCGCCAACTGCCCCGACCGCGACGTGCGCCGGGAATGGCTGCAACGCATCCTCGATCACGACGGCGAACCCGGCAGCGAAGGCGGGATCGAAGCCTGGCTGCGCCTGGGCGAAGCCGTGGGGCTGGAACGCGAGCAAATCCTCTCCCAGGAACTCGTGTTGCCCGGCGTCCGTTTTGCCGTGGACGCCTACGTCAATTTCGCCCGCCGCGCCTGTTGGCAGGAAGCCGCCAGCAGTTCCTTGACCGAATTGTTCGCACCGCAGATCCACCAATCACGCCTCGACGCCTGGCCCACCCATTACCCGTGGATCGACGCGGGCGGCTACGACTATTTCCGTACCCGTTTGAGCCAGGCGCGGCGCGATGTCGAGCACGGTTTGCGCATCACCCTGGCGCATTACGTCACCCTCGAAGGCCAACAACGGATGCTGGAAATCCTCCAGTTCAAACTCGATGTGCTGTGGAGCATGCTCGATGCGATGAGCATGGCTTACGAGCTGGAGCGACCGCCGTATCACACCGTCACCCCCTCGAATGTCTGGCATCGGGGGATTGCCCTGTGAGTTTGATTAACCGCGAAAAAACACCGTCCCTAAGACCGGGATTTCGCCTGCAATGGGAACCCCGCCAGGATTGCCATGTGCTGCTGTACCCCGAAGGCATGATCAAACTCAACACCAGCGCCGGGCAGATCCTCAATCTGCTGGACGGCCAGCGCAGCGTCGCGTCAATCATCGAGCAATTGTCGACGAACTTCCCCGGCGTGCCGGGCATCGACGAAGACGTGCTGACGTTTCTGGAGGTGGCCCATGCTCAATTCTGGATCGAATAAATCGCCGCCAGGGCCGCCGCTGTGGCTGTTGGCGGAACTGACTTATCGCTGCCCGTTGCAATGCCCGTATTGCTCCAACCCGTTGGACTTTGCCCAATCCGGCGAGGAACTGAGCACCGAAGAATGGATTCGCGTCTTTCGCGAGGCGCGTGAAATGGGCGCCGCGCAACTGGGTTTTTCCGGTGGTGAACCGTTGGTGCGCCAGGACCTCGCCGAGCTGATCAAAGCCGCGCGGGACATGGGTTACTACACCAATCTGATTACCTCCGGCATCGGCCTGACCAAGCAGAAGGTCCGCGACTTCAAAATCGCCGGGCTCGACCATATCCAGATCAGCTTCCAGGCTGCCGACGAAGGGGTGAACAACATGCTCGCCGGCTCGCGCAAGGCCTTCGCCCAGAAACTCGCCATGGCCCGCGCGGTGAAAGCCCAGGGTTACCCGATGGTGCTGAATTTCGTCACCCACCGGCACAACATCGACCGCATCGACCGCATCATCGATTTGTGCCTGGAACTGGAGGCGGATTTCGTCGAGTTGGCGACGTGTCAGTTCTACGGTTGGGCCGAACTCAACCGCGTTGGCCTGTTGCCCACTCGCGAGCAATTGCAGCGTGCCGAGCGCATCACCAATGAATACCGCGAGCGGCTTGAGGCCCAGGGCCACCCATGCAAGCTGATTTTCGTCACCCCGGACTACTACGAAGAACGCCCGAAAACCTGCATGAACGGCTGGGCCAACCTGTTTCTCGACATTACCCCGGACGGCACCGCGTTGCCGTGCCACAGCGCCCGCCAGTTACCGGTGCAATTTCCCAATGTGCGCGAGCACAGCATTGAGCACATCTGGACCGATTCCTTCGGCTTCAACCGGTTTCGCGGCGATGACTGGATGAAGGAACCGTGCCGCTCCTGCGATGAAAAACACAAGGATCTGGGCGGTTGCCGCTGCCAGGCGTTCATGCTCACCGGAGATGCCGAAAACGCCGACCCGGTGTGCAGCAAGTCGCCGCACCATGGGGTGATCCTCAAGGCCCGCGAAGAGGCCGACGCGCCGGGGCAGGGCATGGAACACCTGACGTTGCGCAATGAGAAGGCTTCGCGGTTGATCTACCGCGGGTGATACCGGCTACCCATTGGTCTGATTGCATTCACCACCGGATGGGTTAGTGTGGCTTCTACCTTCCAAAACAATAAAAACAGGCTTTCCAATGAGCCACAAAATCAGCCAGCTGCGTAAATTCGTTTCGCCTGAAATCATTTTTGGTGCCGGTTGCCGGCACAACGTCGGCAACTACGCCAAGACCTTCGGCGCCCGCAAGGTGCTGGTGGTCAGCGACCCCGGGGTGATTGCCGCCGGTTGGGTCGCGGATGTCGAGGCCAGCCTGCAGGCCCAGGGCATCGATTACTTTCTGTATAGCGACGTCTCGCCCAATCCCCGGGTCGAGGAAGTCATGCTCGGCGCCGAGTTGTACAAGGAAAACCACTGCGATGTCATTGTGGCCATTGGTGGCGGCAGCCCGATGGATTGCGGCAAAGGCATTGGCATTGTCGTCGCCCATGGGCGCAGCATTCTCGAGTTCGAAGGCGTGGACACCATTCGCGTGCCCAGCCCGCCGCTGATCCTGATCCCGACCACCGCTGGCACGTCGGCCGACGTCTCGCAATTCGTGATCATTTCCAACCAGCAAGAACGCATGAAGTTCTCCATTGTCAGCAAGGCTGCGGTGCCTGACGTGTCGCTGATCGACCCGGAAACCACCCTGAGCATGGACCCGTTCCTGGCGGCCTGTACCGGTATCGACGCGTTGGTGCATGCCATCGAAGCCTTCGTCTCCACCGGTCACGGCCCGTTGACCGACCCCCATGCACTGGAAGCGATGCGCCTGATCAATGGCAATCTGGTGCAGATGATCGCCAATCCGACGGACATTGTCCTGCGCGAGAAAATCATGCTCGGCAGCATGCAGGCCGGGCTGGCGTTCTCCAACGCGATCCTGGGCGCCGTGCACGCCATGTCCCACAGCCTCGGCGGCTTTCTCGATTTGCCCCACGGCTTGTGCAACGCGGTGCTGGTGGAACATGTGGTGGCGTTCAACTACAACTCGGCGCCGGACCGTTTCAAGGTGATCGCCGAGACCTTTGGCATCGATTGCCGGGGCCTGAATCACCGGCAGATCTGCAAGCGCCTGGTCGAGCATTTGATCGCGTTGAAACATGCGATCGGCTTCCACGAAACCCTGGGTCTGCACGGGGTGAGCATGGCGGATATTCCATTCCTGTCGCAGCACGCCATGCACGACCCGTGCATCCTGACCAACCCGCGCGAATCCAGTCAGCGTGACGTCGAGGTCGTCTATGGCGAAGCCCTCTGACGAGCAGCAACGGGCGCTGGCCGGGTTACTGGGGTTAGGCAGTCACTCGGCGCGCAAGAGCCATTACCCGGAACTCAACGCGCGCCTGGACGAACTGGAAGCCGAGCGCAATCGCTATAAATGGCTGTTCGAAAACGCCGTCCACGGGATCTTCCAGGCCAGCCTGCTCGAAGGGATGCGCGCCGCCAACCCGGCGCTGGCGCGGATGCTTGGCTATGACGATCCGCAGGAGGTGCTGTTTTCCTTGGCGGACCTGGCGAGCAACCTGTTTGTCGGCGGTGCCAGGGAGCTGGAAACCATCGGCGAGATCCTCAAGACCGAACGCAGTCTGCACGGCTATGAAACGCAGCTGCGGCGCAAGGACGGCAGCAGCCTCGACGTGCTGATGAACCTGTTGCTCAAGCCCGATCAGGAAGGCCTGGTTGAAGGTTTTGTCGCCGACATCACCGAACGCAAACTCGCCCAGCAGCGCTTGCAACAACTCAACGATGAACTGGAGCAACGGGTCACCGCGCGCACTGACGAATTGCTCGAAGCCAACCGCAACCTGCAACAGCAGATCACCCAGCGCAAGCAGATTGCCCAGGCCTTGCGCGATGCCCGGGACGCCGCCGAAGCGGCCAACCGCAGCAAGGACAAATACCTCGCCGCCGCCAGTCACGACCTGCTGCAACCGCTCAACGCCGCGCGGCTACTGATTTCGACCTTGCGCGAGCGCAAATTGCCCGACGTCGAGCAGGTGCTGGTGGAGCGTACGCACCAGGCACTGGAAGGGGCGGAAGACCTGCTGACGGATTTGCTGGACATTTCCCGGCTCGACCAGGCGGCGGTGAAACCCGACGTCGCGCTGTACCGCCTCGACGAATTGCTCGCGCCGCTGGTTTCGGAATTCCAGTCCGTGGCCGAGGCGGCGGGGCTGAACCTGCGGGTGCACATGGGCGACTTCGCCATAAGCACCGATTTGCGGCTGATGACGCGGATTCTGCGCAACTTCCTCAGCAATGCGTTCCGCTACACCGATGAGGGCTGCATCTTGCTCGGGGCTCGGCGTCGGGGCCAGATGTTACGGCTGGAAGTCTGGGACACCGGGCGCGGGATTGCAGCGGATCGGCTGGATTCGATCTTTCTGGAATTCAATCAACTGGACGTTGGCCGCGCCGCCGATCGTAAAGGCGTGGGCCTGGGATTGGCGATCGTCGAGCGCATCGCCAAGATTCTCGGTTACCGGATTCAGGTGCGTTCATGGCCGGGGCGCGGGTCGGTGTTCAGTATCGACGTGCCGATTTCCCATGAAGTACCGCTGCCGATCACACTGGCCGCGCCGCAACCGGGTACCGGCAACCCGCTGCCGGGCCGGCGTTTGTTGGTGCTGGATAACGAAGTCAGCATTCTGGAAAGCATGAGCGCGTTGCTCGGGCAATGGGGCTGCGAAGTGGTGATCGCCACGGACGAATTCTCTGCCTTGGCGGCGTTGCAGGGACGGGCACCGGAACTGATTCTGGCGGACTATCACCTCGACCACGGGGTGGTCGGTTGTGATGTGGTGCGGCATCTGCGCGAGCACTTCGGCCAGGCGATTCCGGCGGTGATCATCACCGCCGACCGCACCGACCAGTGCCGCCGCTCCTTGCAGCGCCTCGACGCGCCGCTGCTGAACAAACCGGTGAAACCCGGCAAGTTGCGCGCGGTGTTGAGTCAGTTGCTGGGTTAGCCGAGTTTGCGGTATTGCAGGCTGAACCCCAGCGCGGTGGATTGGCCTTGCTCGAGCAATCGCAACCCCGGCCGACCGGGCAAGTGGTGCGCGTTGACTGGGTGGCTCACCGGCTCGATACAGAAAAACCCCAAGTCTACCGGGCAGTACAGCAGGTAATAATCGCTGCCGGTGGCCTGGCATTCCAGTTCATAACCCAGCTCGGGTTGCTGGATCAGGCAGTGTCCGTCCCATTCGCAGAAACCGTTGTCCACCAGGGTGTGCGGTAAATCCTTGAGCTGCTGGAAATCCCATTCGGCCGGTAACGGGCTGAGTTCGGTCGGCAGTTTGGCGCTGTCACAAAACCAGACCTGTCGGGCCTTTGTCTGTAATCGAGTATTGGCGGTGCGCGGGAAGTAGGGGTGCAAGCCGAGGCCGTGCCACGCGGCGTGTTCGCCCAGATGGGTGACCTGCAATTCAATGCTTAACTGACCTTCGCTCAAGTGGAAACGTTGTCGGGCGCGGTAGGCGAAGGGCGTTGTGCAATCGAGTTCCAGGACGGCTTCGTTTCGGCTTTGCGAAACGATCCGCCACGGCTGTTGCCAGGCGCTGCCGTGGATCGGCAAGGGATCGGTGAGGCTGTTCGGCGTCAGGGCCAACCAGCCTTCGGGGCAGTCGAAACCGCCCTCGGAAATCCGGTTGGACCAAGGGGCCAGCGGATAGCAGCCGAGCTTGCCGGGCAGGCCGGTGTTCAAGGCTTGGCTGTCGCTGTGACGCAACAGTGGCTGGCCGGTGCTGCGTACCGTCCAGTTGACGATGCTGGCGCCGAGTTCGGGGGCGAGAGTGAGGTGGGTGAGGTGGTCTTCGAGTTCGAGCAGGGTGGGTGTCATGTTGATCATCAGTCCAGAAACAGCGGTTCAGGCAGACCTTTCACGCCTGGATTAAGCGCAAACACCCCACCGGCCAACGACTGCTCGTCATGGTCATCCCCCGGGCGAATCGAGGTCACGAACAACGTATCCAGCCCACTGCCACCAAACGCGCACATGGTCGGTTTCTTCACCGGCACGGCCAGCGAACGGTCCAGTCGACCGTCCGGGGTAAACCGATGAATCAACCCGGCATCGTTCGCGCAGATCCAGTAGCAACCCTCAGCATCCACCGCCGCGCCATCGGGCCGGCCGCAGAAGTGATTCATGTCGACAAACAGCCGGCGATTGCTCGGTGTGCCGCTCTCGAGGTCGTAGTCGAAAGCCCAGATTTGCTGGGCCAGCGGATGAGAATCAGACAGGTACATCGTCCGGCCATCCGGGCTGAAACCCAGGCCGTTAGGGACGAGGAAGCCAGAGAGGCGTGCCTCAATCGGCCCACGCTGCCCGCTGCTGTAGCGATACAACGTGCCTTCCGCCACGTTGGCCCCCATGTTCAGCACCATGCTGCCGGCCCAGAAACGCCCCTGACGATCACAGCGGCCATCGTTCAGGCGCATGTCCGGACGGGCATGATCGACGTGGGCGAGCAGTTCGCTGTCGAGGCTGCCATCGTTGTGCGGGCGCAAATGGAAGAACCCGCTTTCCATCCCGGCGACCCAGCCACCGTCGCTGTGACGCGCGATGCAGGCGAGCATTTCCGGGGTTTTCCAGGCGTGGACATGCCCGGTTGCGGCGCTCCAGCGCTGCAAGCCACCGGCGGGAATATCGACCCAGTACAGGGCGTTTTCCTCAGGCACCCAGACCGGGCATTCACCGACCGCGTTGCGGGCATCGACAATCAATTCGGCTTGCATGGACGCTCATTCCCTCGAAGGTCGGCTCAATCGCCGAACGGGCCGGAGGCGACAAACGCGCCACCCTGGTAAACCATCGCCGGGTCATCCGCGGCCGGCATCGGTTGTGCTTCGATCTTGTCGCGGAACACTTCGGAGTTGTCCTGCGGCACATAACCCAGGCCGGCGGCGAAGCGGTTGTCCCACCAGACGTTCTTGTTGTCGGACACGCCGTAGACAATGGTGTGGCCGACATTCGGCGCGTACAGCGCGCGTTCGAGCAATTGGGTCAGGTCGCCGAAGCTCAGCCAGGTGCTCATCATGCGGCGGTTTTGCGGTTCCGGGAACGAGGAGCCGATGCGCACGCTGACGGTCTCGATGCCGTAGCGATCGAAATAGAAGCTGGCAATGTCTTCGCCGTAGGACTTCGACAAACCGTAGTAGCTGTCCGGGCGGCGCGGGGAGCGGGCGTCGATCACTTCGTCCTGTTTGTAGAAACCGATGACGTGGTTGGAACTGGCGAAAATCACCCGCTTCACACCATGACGACGCGCGGCTTCGTAGATGTGGAACACGCCGCAGATGTTGGCGCCGAGGATCTCTTCGAACGAGTGCTCGGTGGACACGCCGCCGAAGTGCAGGATCGCGTCCGCGCCGTCCACCAGTTGATGCACGGCTTGCTTGTCGGCGAGGTCACAGATCACGACTTCTTCGCGGTCATCGATGGCCGGGGCGAGGTCGACGATGTCCGACAGGCGAATCACGTTGGCGTAGGGGCGCAGGGTTTCGCGCAAGACTTTGCCAAGGCCGCCGGCGGCACCGGTCAGGAGCAGGCGGTTGAAAGGGGCAGGGGATGTCGTGGTCATGGAAGGTCCTAATACGGAGTCATTGCAGTTGTTGTAAGTTGTCGTATGACTTGAGCGGAGTATCGTTAGCCTTTCCCGTGGTTGTCAACGCGCCAGCGGTGGAAATTGACGGAGGGTCTTGCCACGCCGCGATTGATGTAGCCGCTGGCGACGCCTGCGCTCGACACCTGTAGCAGCTGCCGAAGGCTGCGTTCGGCTGCGAAGCAGTCGTAAAACCTGAGCACACGGTCCTTCTGATACACCGCGTCGCCTGGGTTCACGACTGCTTCGCAGCCGAACGCAGCCTTCGGCAGCTGCTACACGAGTCGGACGCAGCCTTCGGCAGCTGCTACACGAGCCGAACGCAGGCTTCGCCAGCTGCTACAAAGAGCGTGGTGTCGCACAGGTCGGAGTCAGCCTTGAAGCGATCCCAACCTCACAACAACGAAATCGGATAGCTCACGAAGATCCGGTTCTCATCGAACTCATTGGTGCTGAAGTCCTTGCGAATACTCGCATTGCGCCATTTGACGTTGAGGTTCTTCAATACGCCGCTCTGCACGGTATACGCCAGTTCGCTCTCGCGGCCCCATTCCTTGCCGTCGGTGATCGCCCCGGTGTGCACGTTATCGCCGCTGATGTAGCGGTTCATCATGGTCAGGCCGGGAATGCCGAGGGCGACGAAGTTGTAGTCGTGGCGTACTTGCCAGGATTTTTCCTTGGCGTTGTCGTAGCTGGAGTTGTAGCTGTCGTTGGCCAGGGTGCCGCCGCTGGTGCCGTTGACGCGCATCCAGACATCGTCGCCGGAGAGTTTTTGCAGGCCGACGTAGAAGGTGCTGCCGCCGTATTTGGCCGAGAGCATGGCGAACGCGGTTTTGTTGTCGAGATCGCCGGCCAGGGCGCTGCCGTCTTCCTTGCCGATGAAGTAACCGAGGTTGGCGCCCAGGGTCCAGTCGCCGATGGGCTGGCTGTGGCTCAGGTTGAAATACTGCTGCTGATAAATGTCGCTGAGCTCCGAGTACCAGACGCCGACCAGGGTGCGTTTTTCGTTGAAGGTGTATTCACCGCCGCCGAAGTTGAAGCGATCCGAGGTGAATGCGGCTTTGCCGTTCATCGACATGTCATCCATGCTCGAATCGTTGCGCGGGCTGTTGGCGCGGAACTGGCCGCCGTAGAGCTTCAGGCCATCGATTTCGCTGGAGGTAACCTGGCCGCCGCGGAAGGTTTGCGGCAGGGAGCGACCGTCGTCCGAGCGCAGGACGGGCAGCACCGGCATCCATTCGCCGACCTTCAACTCGGTCTTCGACACCTTGGCCTTGAACGCCACGTTGGTGCGACCGAAGTTATCCGCCGGACGCCCGTCATGATCCAGCGGCAGCAGTCCCGTGCCGCCGGTGCCTTGGCCGCCGTCGAGTTTTTTCGAGTACAGGCCCAGCACATCCACACCGAAACCGACGGTGCCTTGGGTGAAACCGGACTTGGCGTCGAGAATAAAACTTTGCGTCCACTCTTCAGCCTTGCCCTGAGGGTAGGCCGGGTTGGTGAAGTTGCGATTGAAGTAGGCGTTGCGCAGGTTCAGCGTGGCGCTGGCATCCTCGACAAAACCTTCGGCGTGGCTGGTCATGGGCAAGGCAAGGGCCAGGCTGCTGCAACCGATCAGGCTCAGGGTGTGGCGGCGGACGAAGGTCGGGCGAGGGGTGCGGACGGAGGAATGACGGACGAGTTTGCTCACTGTGACTTCCCTTTGTTTCTTGTTGTTTTTATTGTTTGTTATACGTCGTCGTACAACATGGCGGCGATTATTTGCGAGGCTTTGCGGGGTTGTCAATCAGAAGTTGTACGATGACATGGGGCGCGCACGACTTGTAGGAGCGAGGCTTGCCCGCGAAGACGTCGTCCCAGTCGATATCGATGTCGAGTGAAAGATGACTGTGGCGAGGGAGCTTGCTCCCGCTGGGCTGCGAAGCAGACCAAAAATACTGGGAGCGCTACGCACTCCAGCGGGAGCAAGCTCCCTCGCCACAGGTGCGATGCCCACAGGGATGTGTGTTTTGCCCGACGATTTTCCGGCAAACTGGCAGCCTCTCAGAACAAGGCCCTTGAATGGATCACTACGCCCCGCGCGACTGGCAGCCCCACGAACGGCCCAGTCTGCCCGGTTCCCCCTCGACCCCCGTGCACTCCAATCCCAAGCGCTTGGCCTATGCGCTGGTGGGTTTGCTGGTGGCGTTGACCGGTGGCCTCGGCAATTCGCTGGTGATCGCCAACCTGCCTTACCTGCAAGGCGCGCTCGGCGCGACCACCGCCGAAATGGCCTGGTTGCCGGCGGCCTATGTCATGACCAACGTCTCGATGAACCTGCTGCTGGTGAAGTTTCGCCAGCAGTTCGGCTTGCGCGCCTTCACCGAAGTGTTCCTGGTGCTCTACGCCCTGGTGACCTTCGGCCATCTGTTCGTCAATGACCTGAGTTCGGCGATCGCCGTGCGTGCGGCCCACGGCATGGTCGGTGCGGCGCTGAGTTCGCTGGGCCTGTATTACATGATCCAGGCGTTCCCGGCGAAGTGGCGGATGAAGGCATTGGTGCTGGGCCTGGGTGCTTCGCAATTGGCGCTGCCGCTGGCGCGGCTGTTCTCCGAAGACTTGATGCAAATCGCCGAATGGCGCGGCTTGTATCTGTTCGAATTGGGCATGGCGCTGCTGACGCTGGGCTGCGTGTTCCTGCTCAAACTACCGCCGGGCGACCGCTTCAAGACCTTCGAAAAACTCGACTTCCTGACCTTCGCCATCCTCGCCAGCGGCGTGGCCTTGCTCTGCGCCGTGCTGTCCCTGGGCCGCATCGACTGGTGGCTGGAAGCACCGTGGATCGGCGTCGCTTCGGCGGCGTCCATCGTGCTGATCCTCGCCGGCCTGGCCATCGAACATAACCGCAGCAACCCGATGCTGATGACCCGTTGGCTCGGCAGCGGGGTGATGATTCGCCTGGCCCTGGCGGTGATCCTGATTCGCATGGTGTTGTCCGAGCAATCCACCGGTGCAGTCGGCTTCATGCAGATGCTGAACATGAGCAGTCAGCAGCTGCACAGCCTGTACGTGGTGATGTTGCTCGGCAGCATCGCCGGCCTGGCCACCAGCGCCCTGACCATCGACCCCAAACACTTGTTCATGCCGCTGATCGTATCCCTCGCTTTGATGGCGGTCGGCTCGGTGATGGACAGTTACTCGAACAACCTGACCCGCCCGGAAAACATGTACTTCAGCCAGTTTTTGCTGGCCTTCGGCGGTACGTTTTTCCTTGGCCCGACCATGGTCCTCGGCACGCGCCGGGTGTTGACCAATCCGCGCAATCTGGTGAGTTTCTCGGTGCTGTTCGGGATCTGCCAGAACCTCGGCGGCTTAATCGGCGCGGCGCTGCTGGGCACGTTCCAGATCGTTCGCGAGAAATTCCATTCCAGCCATATCGTTGAACACCTGACCCTGCTTGATCCGCGCGTCGCGGCACGGGTGCAGAGCGGCGGCAATGCGGTGGGCTCAATGATCGCCGACCCGAGCCTGCGCAACCTGCAAGGCATTCGCAGCCTGGCCACCGCCGCCACTCGCGAAGCCAACGTATTGGCCTATAACGATGTGTTCATGCTGATCGCCGTGATTGCGGTGCTGACCATGATCTGGATTTCCATTCGCGCCCTGTGGCTGATGAGCACCACCCAAGCCGTCGCCCCAGCACCTGCCACGTCTTCCGTTCAACCCAACGGTGCCACTTCTTCATGACCGAACCGACCACCACGACCACCAACGCCATCGCCGCCACCCCCGAAGGCGTGGCGCCACCGTCCTCGCCGGACACCGAACCGCGCTCGCTGCGGGTGCGGATCATCTCGTCCATGGGCTTCGCGGCGATCGCCATCGTCGGCGTGCTGATCGTGCTGTACGCGTGGCAATTGCCGCCGTTCAGCAGCTCGGTGGAAACCACGGAAAACGCCTTGGTCCGCGGTCAGGTGACGATCATCGGCCCGCAACTCAGCGGTTATGTGTACGAAGTGCCGGTAACGGATTTTCAGTTTGTGAAGGCCGGTGACTTGCTGGTGCGCCTCGATGATCGCATCTACAAGCAGCACCTCGATCAGTCCCTGGCGCAACTGGCGGTGCAGAAAGCCGCGCTGGCCAACGTGGTGCAGCAACGCAACAGTGCCGAAGCGACGATCAAGTTGCGTCAGGCTGCCGTCGCCGACAGCCAGGCCCAGCAGCGCAAGAGCGAAGCCGATCTGCGCCGCAACAAGGAATTGATCAACGACGGCTCGGTGTCCAAGCGTGAGCTGGACGTGACCCTGGCCGCCAACGCCCAGACCATTGCGGCGGTAGCCCAGGCTCAGGCCAATCTGGAAATTGCCCGGCAGGATCTGCAAACGGTAATCGTCAATCGCGGCTCGCTGGAGGCAGCAGTGGCCAGCGCCGAAGCGGCGGTGCAACTGGCGCGCATTGACCTGTCCAACACCCGCGTGCTGGCGCCGCGTGACGGTCAGCTCGGGCAGATCGGCGTGCGCCTCGGCGCCTACGTCAACTCCGGCGCGCAGTTGATGGCGCTGGTGCCGAACCAGTTATGGGTGATCGCCAACATGAAGGAAACCCAGATGGACGACGTGCGCGTCGGCCAACCGGTGAGCTTCACCGTCGACGCGCTCGACCATCGCAAATTCAAGGGCAAAGTGCAGCGGATTTCACCGGCCACGGGATCGGAGTTCAGCCTGTTGCAGGCGGACAACGCGACTGGCAACTTCGTCAAGATCGCCCAGCGGGTGCCGGTGCGGATCACCGTGGATGAGGGGCAGGAGCAGAGTGAGCGGTTGCGGCCGGGGATGTCGGTGGTCGTCAGTATTGATACTGCCGCAGAAGGCCACACCGAAACCCCCTGACCACCCCTAACCGGCAATCATCGGCGGCAGGGTGCCCAGTAGCGAAACCGCCGCCACTGCACCCATCCCCAACAACCATTCCAGCATCACACTGGTTTTAAGCGCGCCAACCCGCTGCTCGCAATCCTTGATCCGCAACCGATTGAACAGCGCCAGCCCCAGCATCACCGCCACCAGCACGACCTTGATCAACAGAATCAAGGCAAACCCGGACAGCAACGGCGTCGGCCAGAACGCCCCGGTGAGCACGCGGACGTTGATCAACCCGGTGATCACCAACCCCGCGACCAAGCCATAACCGACTCCACTGAAACGTCGCAGTACCGTGCTCAACGCGTGGCCGTTCGGCTGCCGCAGGATCATCACCAACAGCAGCAACCCGCCCAGCCAGGCACCGACGCAGGTCAGGTGGATGATCTGGTTAAGGATCAGCAATTGGCCGCTGAGTCCGTCGAGCATCGCGCCATGGCCGACCGGCGCCAGGGTCGCGAGCAGCAAGCCGCTCACGACCAGTCTCAGCGACGCATTCGAATGCAATGGCGTCAGCAGCAAAACCATCAGCACGGCATTGAGCAGCAAGTGCCAACTCCACACCTGGCCGAAAAACGTATTGCGCAGCACCAGGCCCAGGGTCGACGGATCGAAAGCCGCGCTCCAGGCCCCGGCCATGCTCGCGGTGATCAGCAGCAGCCAGGTCACACCACTGACCAGTGCCACGGCGGTCAGCCAACGGGTGATGCGCATCAGGCGCCGACCCAGAGTGTCAGCGTTCAACAGCAAGGGCTGGAACACCCAGGCCCCGAACAGCATCAACACCACCACAAAATGCAGGAAGCGGCACAGCACCAGCGCGTCGGTCATGAATTACTGGCCAACCTTGAAGCTGTAGGCGCCTTCGCTTTTGTGGGTGTCGACCGACACCGCGTGCCATTCGACTTTATAGGCACCGGCGGTCAACGGTACGGCCGGTGTGACGATCAGGGTTTTCTTGTCGCTGCCTTCGGTGGTCAGGTTTTTCACCGGGACATCGGCACCGTCCTTTTTGATCGTCACTTTGGTGAAGGTCGCTTCAACGCCTTCGGAAAACACCAGGCGCAATTCAGTCGGCGCGGCCACGGTGCTGTCGGCGGCCGGGGTCTGGCTTTTCAGATGGGCGTGGGCGAACACCGAGGATGCGGCGAGCAGCGAGCCGAGCAGGGCGGCGGAGGTCAGGGCTTTTTTCAGCAGCATGGTCAGTTACCTTCTGGGCAGATTAATGGGCGTCACTTAAGCATGAACGGGATGCGCCGGGGAATGTTTACGCCGGTCGCAGTGCCAGGTGAATGATGGGGAACGGCCGACCTTCGCCATCGGTGGGCGAACGGCCGGTCTGTTCAAAACCATAGTGCAGATAGAAGCCGTGGGCCTGGGGATTCTGTTCGTTGACGTCGACGCTCAGGGTTTTGTGCAGCGCTTTGACATGGTCGAGCAACTGTCGGCCGATGCCCCGGCCCCGTTGCGCCGGTTCGATAAACAGCATTTCCACGGTGTCGCCGCCGGTGGCGATGAAGCCGGCGGGCGTGCCTTCCGGGTCTTCGCCGACCCACACCGTCAGCGCCGGGAGGTAGGCATCGCGCACCAGCGGCAGGAAGAATTGAATATCGTCTTCACTGAGAAAATCGTGGGTCGCGCGCACTGAGCGTTCCCACAGGGCGGCGAGGGCGGCATCGTCGGTGGCGACGCGGGGTCGAATGTTCACGGTGGGTGATCCATTGCGGTGGAAAAAGAGCGGCGGATGCTACCCAATCGGTTTTCCCCGGGAAAGTGAAAAAAGGTCTGTCGCCCCGATCCAGAGCGGATGCTAGTCTTGGACAACGCTGTTGTCAGGGAGCCCTCATGGGCAATCACAAGATCGAGATCCGTCGCAGTAACGTCGAAAAAATCCTGCTCGGGGCCGAAAAGGTCTTCGCCGAAAAAGGCTTCGGCAGCACCGCCATGGCCGACATCGCCGCCGAGGTGCAACTGCCGCGCTCCAACCTGCATTACTACTTCAGCACCAAGGGCGAGCTGTACAGCGCGGTATTGTTTGACCTGCTGGAAGTGTGGAAGCAGGACGCCTTGTGCTTCGAGATGTTCGACGACCCGCGGGTGGTGCTCAGCAGCTACATCCGCGCCAAGATGAACCATTCCCGCAGCCGGCCGTACGGGTCGAAAGTCTGGGCCAACGAGATTATTCACGGTGCGCCGACGTTGGGCGAGGCGCTGGACGCCAGTCTGTATGACTGGGCCAAGATGAAAGAGGCGAAAATTCGCCAGTGGGTCGAGGACAAACGCATTTTGCCGGTGGAACCTTCAGCGCTGCTGTACATGATCTGGGCCTCGACCCAGCATTACGCGGATTTTGATCATCAGGTGAATATTCTGAACGAGCACCAGCCGCTGTCGGACATGCAGTTCGAACGGGCAGTGCAGACGGTGACCAGCGTGATATTGCGCGGGATTGGGTTGGAGCCCTAACCCGATCGTTCCCACGCTCCGCGTTCCATTGGGACGCGGAGCGTCCCGGGCCTCATTCCCACGCAGAGCGTGGGAACGATCAGTTACGGCGCGACGTGGTAGGGATTGCGTGGATCATGATTCCAATCCAGAAACGGCTTGCCGGTATCCATCGGCACCATCTCGATGCAATCCTCCACCGGGCAGGTGATCTGGCACAAATTGCACCCCACACACTCATCATCAATCACTTCATATTTATGCGTGCCATCAGCTTGCTTGATGCTGGCCACGGCCTGGTGCGACGTGTCCTCGCAGGCAATATGGCAACGCCCGCAACCAATACACGCCTCCTGATCAATCTTCGCAATCACCTGATAGTTGATATCCAGGTATTTCCAATCCGTGGTATTGCCCACCGCGCGTCCGGAAAAGTCCGCGATGCTGGCGTAACCCTGACTGTCCATCCAGCGTGATAAACCGTCCTTCATTTCATCGACAATCCGGAAGCCATGCAGCATTGCCGCCGTGCACACCTGCACCGCGCCACTGCCCAAAGCGATGAATTCCGCCGCGTCGCGCCAACTGCCGATGCCGCCAATGCCGCAGATTGGCAAGCCTTGGGTCTGCGGGTCGCGGGCGATTTCGGCGACCATGTTCAGCGCAATCGGCTTCACCGCCGAGCCGCAATAACCGCCGTGGGTGCTTTGGTGGCCGACGGTGGGGATGGCGACCATTTGCTCCAGGTTGACGCTGGTAATCGAATTGATCGTATTGATCAGCGACACTGCATCGGCGCCACCACGGTGGGCCGCTCGGGCGGCGACGCGGATGTCGGTGATGTTCGGCGTGAGCTTGACGATCACCGGCAGCGAGCAATAGGTCTTGCACCAACGAGTGACTTGTTCGACGTATTCCGGCACCTGACCGACCGCTGCACCCATGCCACGTTCCGGCATGCCGTGGGGGCAACCGAAGTTCAGTTCGATGCCGTCGGCGCCAGTGGCTTCCACCAGCGGCAGGATGAATTTCCACGACTCTTCGACACACGGCACCATCAGCGACACGATCAACGCGCGGTCCGGCCAATCCTTTTTGACCTGGGTGATTTCCCGCAGGTTGATCTCCAGCGAACGGTCGGTGATCAGCTCGATGTTGTTGATGCCCATCACTTCGCGGTTGGCACCAAAGTGCGCCGAGTACCGCGAAGACACATTGACCGCCGCCGGGTCTTCACCCAGGGTTTTCCAGACCACGCCGCCCCAGCCAGCTTCGAAGGCGCGGACCACGTTGTAGGCTTTGTCGGTCGGCGGCGCGGAGGCCAGCCAGAACGGATTGGGGGCTTTGATGCCGGCGAAGACAATCGAGAGATCGGCCATTTACGCAGCCTCCACGTTGAGCATGAGTTGGGCGTTGATCGCTTCTGCGGCGAGTTTGCCGTGCTGCACCGCTTGCACGGTCAGGTCCTGATCGAGGCTGGTGCAGTCGCCACCGGCATACACGCCGGGGATGCTGGTGCGCAGGTTTTCATCGACCTGGATGCGCTCGCCCTGACGCTTGAGTTCCCGGGCCAGCGGGTCGGCGAGGGCGCTGCCGTCGAAAGCCTGGCCGATGGCTTTGAAGATCCCGTCGGCGGCCAGCTCAAAGGTTTGCCCGGTGGTTTGCAGGCGACCGTCGACCATGTGCGTGCGAGCGAAACGCATGCCGCGCACGTTGCCTTGATCGTCGAGCAACACTTCTTCCGGTTGCGCCCAGGTCAGCAGACGCACCTGATTGGCCTTGGCGATGTCCTGTTCGTGACCGGTGGCGCCCATGTCCTCGACGCCACGGCGATAGACCAGATTCACATCACGGGCCCCGAGACGGGCCATTTGCACGGCCATGTCGATCGCCGTGTTGCCGGCGCCGAGGACGATGCAACGGTCGGCCAGCGGCAGTTGCGTCAGGTCATCGGCCTGGCGCAGTTCGCGGATGTAATCGGTGGCGGCGACCAGGCCCGGCGCATCTTCGTGGTCCAGCCCCAGTTGTTTGCTGGCGGCCAGGCCAAGGCCGAGAAACACTGCGTCGAATTGCTGGTGCAGTTCGCTCAGGGTCAGGTTCTCGCCGAGCTTCTGCCCGTGACGGATTTCGATGCCGCCGATTTGCAGGAGGAAATCCAGTTCCTTCTGCGCGTAGTCGTCCACCAGCTTGTACTTGGCGATCCCGTATTCATTGAGGCCACCGGCCTTTTCCCTGGCTTCGAAAATCACCACGTCATGGCCGTGCATCGCGCTGCGGTGAGCGCAGGACAAACCGGCGGGGCCGGCACCCACCACCGCGATGCGCTTGCCGGTGGCGGCAGCGCGCTGGAACGGGTGTTCGCTGAAGTGTGCGTTGTCCACGGCGTAGCGTTGCAGCAGGCCGATCAACACCGGTGCGCACTCGTGGTCGTTGTTGCGCACACAGGCCTGCTGACACAGGATTTCCGTCGGGCAAACCCGGGCACAACTGCCGCCGAGGATGTTCGCGGAGAGGATTTTCTGCGCGGCGCCCTGGACGTTTTCCTGATGGATATTGCGGATGAACGATGGAATATCGATCTCGCTCGGACAGGCATTCACGCACGGCGCGTCGTAGCAATACAGACAGCGCGAGGCTTCCAGATGCGCCTGACGGTCGTTGAGCGGCGGCGCCAGGTCGGTGAAATGGCCGGCGAGGGCGGCCGCATTCTCGAAGGGATGCGGGAGGTGGTTCAGGGTCTTGATCACGGTTTAAGGCCTCATGGTTTTTGAGGTGTCTGCCTCTGGTGGGCATTGGGTATTCATGCATGACCTGTGGCGAGGGAGCTTGCTCCCGCTGGGTGGCGAAGCCGCCCCAAATCCAGTCGATTGAATACTCCTGACACTCAGGGTCGACAGGTGTTGGGCCTGCTACGCAGGCCAGCGGGAGCAAGCTCCCTCGCCACAGGGGTCAGCGCTTGACGGCAACCGGTTTGTTCAACTCGGCCCGTTTACTCAGCAAATCAAACACCGCCGGATACGCCGGCCGTTCGACATACCGCCCGGCCCCACGCTCGGCGCGCAGGTCGCCATCGGCCCAGACCACGCGGCCCTGGCTGATGGTATGGCTGGGCACGCCGCGCACGGTCTTGCCTTCGAAGATGTTGAAGTCCACCTGCTGATGGTGGGTCTTGGCGGAGATGGTCCGCGTACCTTCCGGATCCCACAGCACCAGGTCGGCATCGGCACCGATACGGATTGCGCCTTTGCGTGGGTAGAGGTTGAAGATCTTCGCGGTGTTGGTGGAGGTGAGGGCGACGAAGTCCTGCATCGTAAAGCGCCCGGTGTTCACCCCTTCATCCCAGAGCACCGCCATACGGTCTTCGATACCGGCGGTGCCATTCGGGATCTTGCTGAAGTCGTCACGCCCGGCGGCTTTTTGCTCGGCACAGAAGCAGCAGTGGTCGGTAGCGGTGGTGTGCAGGTTGCCCGATTGCAGGCCGTGCCACAGCGCCTCTTGATGACCGCGAGGGCGGAAGGGCGGGCTCATCACGTAACCGGCGGCGGTCTGCCAGTTCGGGTGTTGATAGACGCTGTCGTCCAGCAGCAAATGCCCGGCGAGCACTTCACCGTAGACCTGCTGCCCCTTGCTGCGGGCGTAAGTGATTTCGTCGAGGGCTTCCTTGGTCGAGACATGAACCATGTACAACGGCGTGCCGATGGTTTCGGCAATGCGAATCGCCCGGCTCGCGGCTTCACCCTCCACTTGCGACGGTCGCGACAGCGGATGCGCTTCCGGGCCGGTAATCCCTTGGGCCATCAACTTGCGTTGCAGGTGATAGACCAACTCACCGTTTTCCGCATGCACGGTCGGCACCGCGCCGAGTTCCAGGCAGCGCTCGAAACTCGCCACCAGGGTGTCGTCGGCGGCCATGATCGCGTTCTTGTAGGCCATGAAATGCTTGAAGCTGTTGATGCCGTGATGGCTGACCAGTTCGGCCATTTCCTCGCGCACCTGCTCGCTCCACCAGGTGATCGCGACATGGAAGCCGTAATCCGACGCCGACTTCTCGGCCCAGCCGCGCCACTGATGAAAGGCTTCCATCAACGACTGCTGCGGATTGGGAATCACGAAGTCGATGATCGACGTCGTACCCCCGGCCAGACCCGCCGCCGTGCCACTGAAAAAGTCTTCACTGGCCACCGTGCCCATGAAGGGCAGTTGCATGTGAGTGTGGGGGTCGATGCCGCCGGGCATCAGGTATTGGCCGCTGCCGTCGAGCACTTCGGCACCGGCCGGAACATCGAGGTTTTCACCAATGGCTTTGATCACGCCGTCGGCGCAATACACATCAGCACGGTAACTTTCATCATGGGTAACAACGGTGGCGCCACGGATCAACAGAGACATTCCGAGTTCCTCGCAGGCATGACCGACTTATGCCGGTTCTAAATGTTTTATATGAAGCCGACGCAAACAGGTGTATTCCTGTCAGCGCTGTCAGGAATAGACGCTAGCTGGTGTTGATGGAATGAGCAAGATTATTTTTTATAAGCTTATATCGTAATTAAGTTGTTGATAAATAACGATTAAAAACAACAATCACCAAAATGGTGAGGCCAATCACCATTTTGACGCACTTGACAGGATCGAAAAAAAGACCAGATTTCCTATGTGAAATCAGCCGCTTGAGGATGGTCTATGGTTGATGCGCAAGTTTGAAAAAAAGAGGGATGCACCAGATTGAGTCCTGACGGTTCCGACAACTTGCTGCGCATTCGGCCTGAGTGATGTGGCAAGTAATCGAAGACTCGATAGTTGAATTAATAAAACTGATGAACATCAGTTGTTTAGCAAAGTTTTATGGCACGGCGCGAGGCGCCAGCGGGGACCCCGGCACGTTTATTGATGCCGCCGCTGACACCTTGGCCGGTCCATGAAAGTTGTCAGTTCCTCCGGCCATCGTCGGCTCGTGCCCCCAGGCGCCAGCCCCTGATGAGCAAAAATAATTCAAAGAACAGTGGAGCGGCCATGCAACAGATCAGATCGCAAGTGACCGAGCGCGACGGCTTGTTTGAGCTCGAAGCCGGCACCGACGTCCTCGACAGTCCCCGTTACAACCACGACATGGCACCGACCAAGGTGCACGAACGAACCTGGAACAAATGGCACATCACCGCGCTGTGGATCGGTATGTCGATCTGCGTGCCGACCTACACCCTCGGCGGCGTGCTGACCGCGTATTTCGGCCTGAGTGTCGGCGAAGCGTTGCTGGCGATACTGTTTGCCAACCTCATCGTCCTGATCCCGCTGACCCTCAACGCCTTCGCCGGCACCAAGTACGGCATTCCGTTCCCGGTGTTGCTGCGCTCGTCGTTTGGCATCCTCGGCTCGAACGTGCCCTGTCTGATTCGGGCGCTGGTGGCCTGTGGCTGGTTCGGCATCCAGACGATGTTTGGCGGCCTGGCCATTCACTTGTTCCTGGGCTCGGTTTTCGAAGGCTGGAAATCCCTCGGTGGCACCGGTGAAGTGATCGGTTTCATGGTGTTCTGGGCGCTGAACCTGTGGGTGGTGCTGCGCGGCGCCGAGTCGATCAAATGGTTGGAAACCCTGTCCGCGCCGCTGTTGGTGGCGGTCGGCATCGGGTTGCTGGTGTGGGCGATGCCCAATGTGTCGATGACCGAGTTGCTGGCGATCCCGCCGAAACGTCCTGAAGGCGCGAGCGTGGTCAGTTATTTTGCTGCCGGGCTGACGGCGATGGTCGGGTTCTGGGCCACGTTGTCCCTGAACATCCCCGACTTCAGCCGCTATGCCAAAAGCCAGAAGGACCAGATCCTCGGGCAGATTTTCGGCTTGCCCCTGACCATGTTCCTGTTCGCCGCCCTCGGTGTGGTGATGACCGCGGCGTCGGTGAAACTGGTGGGCGTGACCGTTTCCGATCCGGTCAGCCTGATCGGGCATATCCAGAGCCCGGTCTGGGTTGCCGTGGCGATGGCGCTGATCATCATCGCCACGTTGTCGACCAACACCGCAGCGAACATCGTCTCGCCGACCAATGACTTCCAGAACATCGCACCGAAGGTCATTAATCGGACCAAAGCCGTGATGTTGACCGGTGTGGTCGGGTTGCTGTTGATGGGCCATGAACTGCTGAAAAAACTCGGGCTGATCGTCTCTGACGTGAGCCTGGAAACCGTTTACTCCAACTGGCTGCTCGGCTATTCCAGCCTGCTCGGGCCCATCGCCGGGATCATGGTCGTGGACTATTTCCTGATCAAGAAACAGCAACTGGACCTGGCCGGGCTCTATCGCGATGACGTGTACCCGGCGTGGAACTGGTTTGGCTTTATCGCCTTTGGGGTGCCGGTGGTGCTGACCTTGCTGTCGCTGGGTAGCGATGCGTTCAGTTGGTTCTACAGCTATGGCTGGTTTACCGGCTCGGCGCTGGGCGGGTTGATTTATTACGGGTTGTGTTCGATGCGCCCGAGCCCGTCTGTTGCGAAATCTCCGGTGTAATGATCGTTCCCACGCTCTGCGTGGGAACGCAGCCCGGGACGCTCCGCGTCCCAGAAGCGGACGCAGAGCGTCCATGGATGAATTCCCACGCAGAGCGTGGGAACTATCAAAAATTTGCCTGAAGAAACTCATAAGAACTGCCTGAGGAGATCCCAATGAACGCTGCCGTAGACGTTCTGCAATCCACCCATCAGCACATCAACCGCGACCGCCTGTGGCAGTCGCTCATGGAACTGGCCAAGCTCGGCGCCACGGTCAAGGGCGGCGTGTGTCGCCTGGCCCTGACCGACCTCGACCGCCAGGCCCGGGACATTTTCGTCAACTGGTGCGAGGAGGCCGGCTGCACCGTCACTGTCGACGCCGTCGGCAATATCTTCGCCCGCCGCCCCGGCCGCAACCCGAACCTGCCACCGGTGATGACCGGCAGCCACATCGACACCCAACCCACCGGCGGCAAGTTCGACGGCTGCTTCGGCGTGCTCGCTGGCGTCGAAGTACTGCGCACCCTCAATGACCTCGGCGTGGAAACCGAAGCGCCGCTGGAAGTGGTGGTCTGGACCAACGAAGAAGGTTCACGCTTCGCCCCGTGCATGATGGGCTCCGGGGTGTTTGCGGAAAAATTCACCCTCGAAGAAACCTTGGCCAAGGTCGATGCCGACGGCGTCACCGTTGGCGAAGCACTCAATGCCATCGGCTACGCCGGCCCACGCAAGGTCAGCGGCCATGCGGTCGGTGCTTACTTCGAAGCGCACATCGAGCAAGGCCCGATCCTCGAAGACGAACACAAAACCATTGGCATCGTCATGGGCGCCCTCGGCCAGAAATGGTTCGACCTGAAACTGCGCGGCGTCGAAGCCCACGCCGGCCCGACCCCGATGCACCTGCGCAAGGACGCCCTGGTCGGTGCCGCCGTCATCGTCGGCGCCGTCAACCGCGCCGCCCTCGGCCATCAACCCCACGCCTGCGGCACCGTCGGCTGCCTGCAAGCCTACCCCGGTTCACGCAACGTCATTCCCGGCGAAGTGCGCATGACCCTCGACTTCCGGCATCTGGAACCGGCGCGCCTGGACTCGATGATCGCTGAAGTGCGCGAAGTCATCGAAGCCACCTGCGAGGAACACGGCCTCACGTTCGAGCTGACACCCACCGCTGATTTCCCACCGCTGTATTTCGACAAGGGCTGCGTCGAAGCGGTCCGCGGCGCCGCCCAAGGTTTGGGTTTGTCGCACATGGACATCGTCAGCGGAGCAGGGCACGACGCAATCTTCCTCGCCGAACTCGGCCCGGCCGGGATGATCTTCGTGCCGTGCGAAGGCGGCATCAGCCACAACGAAATCGAAAACGCCGCGCCGGATGATCTGGCGGCCGGGTGTGCGGTGTTGTTGCGGGCGATGCTGGTGGCTTCGGCGGCGATTGCCGATGGTGAGCTGGCGGCTTGATGTCCAATCCATCAAAACTGTGGGAGGGGGGATGCGACGATTCGCCTTGCTCGCGAACAGACTTGCATATTCAACAGCGCTGTTGACTGGCATACCGCTGTCCCGAGCAAGCCCGCCCCCACAGAGTCGGCGTTCAATCAGGATCACGTTGATCCGGCTGCACGATTGCCACCCCCCGCGGTCGTAATCTTCACAGGGCGGCGCTTGAAAGCGACGCCGCACTTTGTGGAGAGCCAATGAGCCAGGACGTCCTGACCACCGAAACCAATCGTCGTCAGTTGCAGCAGATCATCGCCGGTTTGTCCGACGGGGTGATTCTGTTGGAGCTTGACCAGACCATTCTCTGGGCCAATGACGCCGCGCTGGCGATGCACGGGGTCAGTGAGATCGGTGAGTTGGGGGCGAATGCCAGGGAGTACGCCAAGCGCTTCGCCTTGCGCTATCGCAACAATCACCCGGTGCCCGCGGACAATTACCCGATCAACCGCATCGCCCGGGGCGAGATTTTCAGCGATGTATTGGTGGAGGTGATGCCGGCCGGCGATGAAGAGCGCATGTGGGTCCACAGCGTGCGCAGCATGGGGTTGGCCGACAGTGCCGGTGAGCCGGAGTCCCTGGTGCTGATCATGAATGACGTCACCGAATGGGCCAGCGCCGAGCAGCGTTTCGAGAAAACCTTCAACGCCAACCCGGCCCCGGCGGTGATCTGCCGTCTCAGCGATTTGCGTTACATCAAGGTCAACCAGGGCTTCCTGGAAATGACCGGTTACGCCCGTGATCAAGTGATCGGCGTGTCCACCTATGAACTGGACATTCTGCAAGGCGCGGAAAAGAAAGACCTGGCGATCGAACGCCTGCGCCAGCACGCGACGATTCCGCAGATGCAGGCCGAGCTGAAGCTGCCCGACGGCGGCAGTAAACAGGTGGTCGTTGCCGGGCAACCCCTGGAGCTCAATGAAGAAGACTGCATGTTGTTTTCCTTTGTCGACATGGAGCCGCGGCACAAGGTCGAACTTGCCTTGCGCCAGAGCGAGGAGCGCTTCGCCAAGGCCTTTCGCCTGACGCCGGTGCCCACCCTGGTGTGCAGCGCCGAGAGCCAGTTGGTGATCGACGTCAACGAAGCCTTCCTCGATACCTTCGCTTACCCCAGCGAAGAAGTGCTCGGCAAGACCGTGACCGAGATCGACTTCATCGACGACAAGGGCGCGCGCACGCGCTTGTTTGCGGCGCTGGAGAAGGCCGGCAGCCTGGATCGCATCGACGTCCGGGTGCGCAAGAAGGGCGCCGAGCTGATCGAGTGCGCCGTTTCGGCCGACACCGTGAACATTCAGGACAGCCCCTGCTACCTGCTGGTGTTCATGGACATTACCGAGCGCAAACGCACGGAACTGGAGCTGGTATCGGCAATTGAAGAGGTGATGAAAGACGCCTCCTGGTTCAGCCGCACCCTGATCGAAAAACTCGCCAATGTGAAGAACGTCAATTCGCCGAAGTTGCCCAGCGTGTCGTTCACCGACCTGACGGCGCGGGAGCGCGATGTGCTCGGGCTGATCTGCGAAGGCCTGGCCGACAAGGAAATCGCCGCCCGCCTGAAACTGGCGCCGAACACTGTGCGCAATCACGTGTCCACGGTGTATTCCAAGCTGGATGTGCACAGTCGCAGTGAGGCGATTGTCTGGGCGCGCGAGCGTGGATTGTTCTCCACCGAGTGGCGGCCAAAGGCGCAACGATAAGGTGCAAATGCACTAGTCACAGCGGTGCAAATGGATGTTCTGGCACCGTGGCGCAGTTCTTAATCTGTGAGGGTGCGATAAGCGTCTCCGGACCGTTATCGCGTCCCCTTCGAAACAGCTAAAGGAACAGGCACATGAGTCACGAGCAGTTCAACAATGTCTTCGATTTTGCCGTGTCGGTTGGGTGAATCAAGATGATTTATCTGGCGCAATTGCGTACTCAACTGGAACGGAGTTTTTCGCCGCTGGCCTGTGAGTGCACGCTCACGGGGGACAACTCCTTGACCGTGAAGCTCTATCACCCGGTGTCGGGGCAGGTGGATCTGGTGGTCAGTGGTTTGAGTGTGGCCAACCTCAGGACACCGGAGGCGGTGGTGGCGTTGATCGAGGAGCTGCGTTATGAGCTTGAGAGCAATGGCCTGCATCGGCCCGAAACCTCGTAGAACCTCAATTCTCAGTGCCGGCGAGCCCATCATTTGTGATCGACCTATCCGCCTGTTCCAGGGCGTTTACTGGCATTGGCGGGTAGCTAGGCTATAAGAAATGCGTGGTACTTATTTTCTGTGACCGGTCCGCGGCTGCGCGGTGATGTTTGCGTGTCGCGGAAACACGTCGATCAGCCACTGCAGGTCTGTCTATGAAGAGTCTTGGGAAACGCGTTTTGATGCCGCTGTCGCTCGCCTTTTGCGCGGTGATTACAAGTGGTTGTGCCAGTCCGCCGCCGCCGGCCCCCGTCATACCTCCACCGCCGCCTGAACGCACCTGCCAGACCCTGGATAACACCGATGTGATGGGCGATGCGCGCATGGACGAGCAGGTGACTCGAACCACCACGACCACCCGGTGTGTCACTCAATAGATCCAGCAGGCGATGAACAACCCTGTGGCGAGGGAGCAACCTCCCTCGCCACAGGTTCAGTGCCAGTCTTGAGCGGCGGGTATTCCTACACTTCCTCGATCCTGACCCAACGCGATTCGTTCGCCGCCAAGCGAATCGCCGCCGCCAACCGTTCCACTTCCCACGCCTGTTCGAAATCCGTCCCCCCTTGGCTGAGCCCGGCCAACGCCATCACCAGGTCATGCACCTCCAGCGTCTTCAGTTCGTTGTAACCCAGTTGATGCCCGGCCGCCGGGCTGAACGCTGCATAGCCCGGCAGGTTCGGCCCCGCCAGCAAGCGCTGGAAGCCGTCCTGCCCGGCGCGGAACAGGCGCAATTCATTCAAGCGTTCCTGATCGAAGGCGAGGGTGCCTTTTGTGCCGCTGATCTCGAAGCTCAGGTGATTCTTGTAACCGTGCTTGAGCCAACTGCTGCTGAACGTGCCCCGGGCGCCATTGGCAAACCGCAGCAGCGCATGGACCTGATCGTCCACCGCGATGGTGCGTTGCTCCTGGCTGCCGGCAGTGGCGGGGCGTTGCCGGTGCACGGTCTGGGTATCGGCGCACACCGCCTCGACATCGCCCAGCAGATAGCGGGCCATCGACAGCAGGTGACTGCCCAGGTCCGCCAGCGCACCCCCGGCATGCTCGGCATCGCAACGCCAGGACCAGGGCGATGCGGCATCGGCCATGAAGTCTTCGCTGAACTCACCCTGGAAACTGATGATGTTGCCCAGTTCGCCGTTCTCGATCAGCTCCTGCGCCAGGCCGATCATCGGGTTGTGCTGATAGTTGTAACCGACCCGCGTCACCACGCCCGCGGCTTTGGCCGCCAGGCGCATGGCGTCGGCCTGTTGGAGGCTTACGGCCAGGGGCTTTTCGCAATACACCGGTTTGCCGGCGGCGAGGGCGGCCATGGCCATGGGGTAGTGCAGGTGATTGGGGGTGGTGATGGCGATCAGATTGACCTTCGGGTCATCGATCAGCTGTTGCCAGTCGCTGTGGGCGCTGTCGAAACCCCAGGCATCGGCGCATTGCCGGGCGCGCAGCGGATCAGCGTCAGCCAGGGCGGCGAGTTTAAGCTTCAGGGGCAGTTCGAAAACCGCGCTGACATTGCGAAACGCCAAGGCGTGGGCACGGCCCATGAAACCTGTGCCGATGAGTCCGATACCGAGTTCGCGCATAGCCGGGGTCCTTTTGGATTTTTGTTTTCAGGAGGGCTATTTATGGAATAAATATTCGTTATTAGCAAATGGTAGAATTTATATTTCTTCCGGCTGATCGTTCCCACGCTCCGCGTGGGAATGCAGCCCGGGACGCTCCGCGTCCCATCCAGAGCCGAACGCGGAGCGTCCGAAGAGGCATTCTCACGCAGAGCGTGGGAACGATCAGTGAGTGACGGCGTGAAATAAAAAAGGCAGCCCCGAGGCTGCCTTTTTGTGTTCGGGTGAATCGAATCAGGACAGAAAACCGCCATCTACGTTCAGGGAGACCCCCGTGGTGTAGCTCGATGCATCGCTGGCGAGATAAAGCACCGCACCCGCCATCTCACTCGGATCCGCGACGCGTTTGAGCGGGATCTGCTGCAAAGCAGTCTTCAGAATCGCATCGTTCTTCACCAGCGCCGAGGCGAACTTGGTGTCGGTCAGGCCCGGTAGCAACGCGTTGCAGCGAATACCGAATTGCGCGCATTCCTTGGCGAAGACTTTGGTCATGTTGATCACCGCCGCCTTGGTCACCGAGTAGATGCCCTGGAAGATCCCCGGCGAGATGCCGTTGATCGACGCCACGTTGATGATGCTGCCGCCACCGTTGTCGCGCATCAGCTTGCCGGCTTCTACCGACATGAAGAAGTAGCCACGGATGTTGACGTCGACGGTTTTCTGGAAGGCGCTGAGGTCGGTGTCCAGCACGTTGCAGAATTGCGGGTTGGTCGCAGCGTTGTTGACCAGGATGTCCAGGCGCCCGAACTGCTCGCGGATGGCGGCGAAGACTTGGGTGATCTGTTCCATTTCGCCGATGTGGCAGGCGATGGCGGTGGCTTTGCCGCCGGCGGCGATGATCGCGTCGGCCACGTGTTGGCAGCCGTCCAGTTTGCGGCTCGAAACAATCACATGAGCGCCTTGCTGGGCCAGCAGTTTGGCGATGGCTTCACCGATGCCACGGCTGGCGCCGGAGACGAAAGCGATCTTGCCGTCGAGGTCGAACAACTGAGTCTTGGACATGGGATTCTCTTATAAAAAGTCTTGTTTTGAGGCCTGGATCAGAGGCTGGATTTCTGGATGACCTGCAAGCTCATCTGCTCCAGCAGTTTGTTCATGTGAATGAACTGCGCGAAGCGTTTGTCCTGGGTCTGGCCATGGAAGAAGCGGTAGTAGATCTGCTGCACGATGCCGGCCAGGCGGAACAGGCCGTAGGTGTAGTAGAAGTCGAAATTGTCGATCTGGATGCCCGAGCGTTCGGCGTAGTAATCGACGAACTCGCGGCGGGTCAGCATGCCCGGCGCGTGGCTCGGCTGGCGGCGCATCAGTTGCACCGGCGCCGGGTCGCTGGCTTCGATCCAGTAGGCGAGGGTGTTGCCCAGGTCCATCAGCGGATCGCCGAGGGTGGTCAGTTCCCAGTCGAGCACGCCGATGATGTCCATCGGGTTGTTCGGGTCGAGGATCACGTTGTCGAAGCGGTAGTCGTTGTGGACGATGCTCGACGTCGGGTGGTCGGCGGGCATTTTGTCGTTGAGCCAGGCCTTGACCACGTCCCACTGCGGCGCGTCGGGGGTCAGCGCCTTCTCGTAGCGCTCGCTCCAGCCTTTGATCTGCCGTGCCACGTAGCCTTCGGGTTTGCCGAGATCGGCCAGGCCACAAGCCTTGTAGTCGACCCGGTGCAGTTCGACGAACTTGTCGATGAAGCTTTTGCACAGCGCTTCGGTATTGGCCGAATCCAGGCCCAGTTCCGGCGGCAGTTCCGAGCGCAGGATGATGCCGTTGACCCGCTCCATCACATAGAACTCGGCACCGATCACCGATTCGTCGGTGCAGTGCACGTAGGCCTTGGGACAATAGGGGAAGCCGTCCTTGAGCTGGTTGAGAATGCGGAACTCGCGGCCCATGTCATGGGCGGACTTGGCCTTGTGGCCGAACGGCGGGCGCCGCAGGACGAATTCCTGTTCGGGGTATTCCAGCAGGTACGTCAAGTTCGACGCGCCACCGGGAAACTGACTGATCGCCGGCAAGCCGCTCAGGCCCGGAATATGGGCCTTGAGGTACGGATCGATCAGGCTGGCATCAAGTTCTTCGCCGGAGCGGATACGGGTGGACTGATCAGTAAGCGCCATGCTTATCCCTTCTGCTTATTTTGGAGGCCAGACATCATTGGCTAATCTAATGGTGAGACGGGCGTGCCACAAGCGCGGCCCGGTCTTATAGGCTAGCGTGTTGCTGGATAATCAACGTTCCTGATGTGCGAAAAGCGGCGGCGCAGGCTATGGCTCAGGGAATGCTGCGCTGCCAGTAAGGAGCTTTGATTGGGTGAGCTATCCCGACGGCTGTGGGCGCTGTCGGGCGTGCTTTAGGGCGCACTCCGGGCGAGGATCGGAATCGGCAACTCAATCGGCGTCAGCACCGGATGACCGGCAAAGAACGCCAGCAGGTTTTTGCCCACCAGCTCCACGGTGCCTTGGGTGGCCTCCGGGGACAGCCCGGCGACATGGGGCGTCAGAATCACGTTGGTCAAGGCCTTGAGGGCATCGGGCACCTTGGGTTCATGGTCGAACACGTCGAGTGCGGCGCCACCGATCCTGCGTTGCTCCAGCGCGCTGATCAGGTCTGCCGTGACCACGACGCTGGCCCGGGCAATGTTCACCAGGAAACCGTTAGGCCCCAGCGCGTCCAGCACCTGACGATTGATCAGGTGCTGGGTGCCCAGCCCGCCGGGCGTGGCGACGATCAGGAAATCCGAGGCCCGGGCCAGTTCCGTCGGCGTCGAGCAGTAGCTGTACGGCACGTTACTGCGATGCTGACGGTTGTGGTAACTCACGCTCATGTCGAAACCATTGGCCGCACGCTGGGCGATGGCCAGGCCGACCGCCCCCAATCCGAGAATGCCCAGGCGCTTGCCGGCCAGGGATGGGCGCATGATTTTCGGCCATTCGCCACGGCGCACGGCGGCATCGGCCCGGGGAATATCGCGCACCAGCGACAGCAACAAGGCCATGGCGTGGTCGGCCACCGAAGAGGCATTGACCCCGGCGCCATTGGTGACCGTGATGCCGCGGTCGCTGGCGGCTTGCAGGTCGACGTGTTCGTAGCCGGCACCGATCACGCAGATGATTTTCAGGGTGGGCAGGGCGGCGATTTCTTCTCTGTACAACCCCAGCGGGCCGCGAGTCAGCACGGCATCGATGCGCGCACCGTGGGTGGCGATGGCCTGGGCGCGCTCGGCAGGGGTCGGTGCCAGAATCAGGTGAAAGCCCTGATGTTCAAGAATAGGCAGGTAGTCATTGATGGTTTCAACCAATACCAGAACGGTTGCAGTCATGCTGGGCTCCTGTGGGCATCGAAATGTCGGGGCTCGAAAGTCGTTTCAGATTGCTGATTCCAGAGCGGTTTGGCAATCACCAAAGATCGCCGCAAAGATCAAAGATCGCAGCCTGCGGCAGCTCCTGCGGGATTGCGGTTGTCGGCAAAATGTCGACGAATGCAATCAGTGTAGGAGCTGGCGAAGCCGGCGATCTTTTCAATCGATCAAAATTCAATGTCCGCCGTGCAAACGACCTGGGCGAACGCACCGTTCAAGGTCGCATTATGGTGCTCGATGATCGCCCGGGCCGGCAGCGCGGGCGTGTCCATGCAGGTATGGGCATCGGCCACCAGCACCGGTTTGAACCCGAGGTCGGCCGCGGCCCGGCAAGTGCTGTCGATGCAGTACTGGGTTTTCATGCCGACGATGAACAGCTCGTTGATCCCGCCGGCCCGCAGTTGCTCTGCCAGTGCTGTTCCGTAGAAAGCATTGGGTTTGCACTTGTCGAACAGGCTGTCGCTGCTGGCATCCAGCTCCAGGGCGGGCAGCAACTGCCAAAGGGGGCTGCCGGCCTCGATGGGAGAACCTTGCGGCCCGGTGTGGCGGACCGCAAAGATCGATACTTCAAGTGCTCGCGCACGGCGTATGAGTTGCTGGATGTTGGCCAGTATTCGCTCGCCGTCGTGGGGCTGGTCCGGGCCGCTGAACAGGCCCACCTGCATATCAATGATCAAAAGTGCCGATGACATAGGTGTTTCTCCGTGAAGTGCCGAACGGACGGGAGAAACAACAAGGCCCCGTCCATTGCTGGCGGGGCCTTGGGTCTACTGCGCTGGATTTATCTCGGCCAGCCACCCCACGACCCGCCGGAAGCGGTCGTGGTGCTGGTGCGGGTGAGGTTCAGCGCAGCAAAGTTCATGGGGGCGATCATGCTGTCGGCGTTGCAGGCTTGTCAACGGCGTTGTCCGCTGTCAGAAAGGTCCGCGCTGCATCAAGAATCTCATCGGACAAGACGTCCCCACGGGTGGCGCGGGCCAGGGTCAGGGCGCCGACCATCAGTGAATACTCCACCAGCGCCTGGCGTCGATCACTGTCGGCATCGCCTGAATTCAGCAGCGATCCGTAGGATTCCAGCAGGCGGTTGAGGCCGTCCATGAACGTCTGGCGCAAACCGCTATCGGCTGCTTCGTGGCACATGTCCCCGGCAAAGGCGACCACCGGGCAGCTGTCGCCGGGATTGTCGCGGCTGCTGGCCGACAAATACGGTTTGATCAGCGCGTGCCGGGCGGCGTTCTGGTCAGCGTGCTCGGCGATCCTGGTTTTCCAGCGTTCTGCCGATTGCTCGAACGCCCGACCTCCGGCCTCACGGGCCAGGGCTTCCTTGGACTCGAAATGCCCATAGAAACCGCCATGGGTCAGGCCGGCGGCGCCCATCACATCGACGACGCTGATGCCATGCAGGCCGCGCTCGCGAAACAGCCGCGTGGCGGCCTCGACGATGATTTCGCGGTTGAGATCGGCTTGTTTGCGGGAGACTCGAGGCATGGCGGGCTCACATTCTTTAGATGTATCGATGGCCGGCATCTTAGGGAACTACCGGCGCCGTGTCTCCCTGACGGGGGGACTCAGGTGTTCGGTTGCAGCGCGACCGTCGGCGGGATCGTGGGGTTTTTCTTGCCTGATTGCAGCACATAGACGCCGCCAAGAATCAGCAGCATCGCCAACAGGTCGAGGCTCTTGATCGGTTCGCCCACCAATAGGGTGCCAATCAATAAGGCCACCACCGGCGGAATGTAGGTGACGCCAGAAGCGGCGAGGGCGCCCAGGCGTTGCACGATAAAGTAATAAAGGATGTAGGCGATACCGGTGCCGGCCAGGCCTAAACCCAAGATCACACCGGTCAGTGCCACCGGGTCGGCGCTGATTGCGCTCATGCCGTGCATATCGGTGATCAGCGTGATCAACACCAGGGCCAAGCCAATTTGATAGGTCGACAGCGCCAGCGGCGACAGGCCCAGGGGCGTGATGAAACGCCGCGCATACACGAACGAGCAGCCGACGCTCAGCGAGCCGGCAATCATATACAACACGCCGCTGACATCGACCCCCGCCGCCAGGCTGTTCCACGGTCGGGCGATGAGGATCACCCCGATAAACCCGAGGAAAATGCCGAAGGCTGTGCGGCGATTCAGCGGTTCGGCCCGCAGGAACAGCCACGCCGTCACGAAGGAAAACAGCGGGATCGCGCCGCTGAGCATCCCGGCCACGCTCGACAACAGCAGCGACGTGCCTTTGGCGAACGCGTAGTAGTAAATCACCGTCGCCAGTAAAGCCATGACCAGAAAGTGATGACTATGGCGCAAGTGCGACCAGCTGAGGCCTCGGCGCACCAAGGCGAATATCAGGATTGGCAGGAACCCGAATAACACTCGCAGAAAAACGATTTGGGTTGGGGTAATCCAGGCGGCAGCCCACTTCATGAAAATGAAGTTGGTGCCCCAGATCAGGCCGAGCAATGCGAACGCGATATACGCGGCCTGTTTCATGACGGTACTCCCGAGGCGATGTGAAAGGTTAGACCGTTTAAACGGCAAACTGACCGATGCCATTGCCGAACGACCAGTTTTCGCGCTTGACCTCCACCAGGTTGATAAACACATCTTCCAGACGCACGTCCAACTCGGTATTGAGGCTCTCGGCGATGGTCTTGTAGAGCAGTTTTTTCTTCTCTGTCGTACGGCCCTCCATCAGGGTGATCTGGATGATCACCAATCCGTCCGTGCGGTTGATGCCCATGAAGGTCGGGTCGTAGATGAAGTGGTTTTCATCGTGTTCGGCGAGGATCTGGAAATTATCGTTCTCGGGAACATCGATGGCGCTGTGCATCGCCGCGTAGATCAACTTGCCCACACGCTTGGCGAACGTCGGGTCCTGGTGTTTTTTGATGTCGATGCGAACGAGTGGCATGGGAAGACTCCGCGAGTGGGGCTGCCGGTCAGCAGGTGAGATTGAAAATACATGACGTATGTCTTTTATTGAATAGATTTTTTAAAACATCTATTGATTCCCGACGCAAGGTGGATGTAAGAGCGAGCCTGTGAGTAGCTACCACTGCGGGCTCTGGCGCTTTTGCCGTCTGATCCGCATAACCGCTCCTCAGCTAAGTCTTTGCTTCTGCTCATTAATCCCGGACAATCGCGCCCCTGTTTCGGCCAGGGCGCTGCCTGTCGGATTTTTCCGACTCGTCCTGGCCGGGTAGCAACTGACCGGAATGCGGAGATCCCACCGGATGAATGATCAGGCCAATAGCGTCGACGAACGCTATGTAGCGGCGGCACCAGCGACCCTCGAAAGCTGGAATCGCCATGACACCACCTGGATGCTCGGCCTGTTTGGCACGGCGATCGGGGCGGGTACGTTGTTTTTGCCGATCAACGCGGGCCTGGGCGGCTTCTGGCCGTTGATGATCCTGGCAGTGCTGGCGTTCCCCATGACGTTCTACGCCCACCGTGGCCTGACCCGTTTCGTGTTGTCCGGCCGCAAAGGCGCGGACATTACCGAAGTGGTGGAAGAACACTTCGGCATCAGCGCCGGCGCGATGATCACCTTGCTGTACTTCCTGGCGATCTTCCCGATCCTGTTGATTTACAGTGTGGCGCTGACCAACACCGTGGGCAGTTTCCTTGAGCATCAAATGCACATTGAGCCGCCACGCCGATGGGTGCTGTCGCTCGTGCTGATCCTCGGCCTGTTGGGTGTGGTGCGCTGTGGCGAGCAGATGATCGTCAAGGCCATGAGCCTGATGGTTTATCCGTTTATCGTGGCGCTGCTGTTTCTCGCGGTATTCCTGATTCCGCACTGGAACGGCGGCATTCTCAGCACCGCGTCCACGCTGCCGGAGCCGTCGGCACTGCTGCGCACCTTATGGCTGGCGATTCCGGTGATGGTGTTCTCGTTCAACCATTCACCGATCATCTCGGCGTTCGCGGTGGACCAGAAGCGTCGCTACGGCGATCACGCCGAAGAGCGCAGCTCGCAGATCCTGTCCCGTGCCCACCTATTGATGGTGGTCATGGTGCTGTTCTTTGTCTTTAGCTGTGTGCTGACCCTATCCCCGGCGCAACTCGCGGAAGCCAAGAGTCAGAACCTGTCGATCCTGTCGTACCTGGCCAACCACTTCAGCAACCCGACCATCGCCTTCGCGGCGCCGTTGATTGCCTTCGTGGCCATTTCCAAGTCGTTCCTGGGCCACTACATCGGCGCCAGCGAAGGCTTCAAGGGCCTGATCGTCAAATCGGGCGCGCGCCCGTCACCTAAAAACCTGGACCGCATCACCGCTGCGTTCATGCTGGTGGTGTGCTGGATCGTCGCGACCTGGAACCCGAGCATCCTCCGCATGATCGAAACCCTCGGCGGCCCGGTCATCGCGGCCATCCTGTTCCTGATGCCGATGTACGCGATCCGCAAAGTGCCAGCCATGGCACGTTATCGCGGTCAGGCCTCCAACGTCTTCGTGACGGCGGTGGGCCTGGTGGCGATTTCGGCGTTGATCTATTCGCTGACGGCCTGATAGCCACTGATCGTTCCCACGCTCCGCGTGGGAACGATCACGCCCGATTCTCGCAAAGCAGCTGACCCAGCGCATACACCCCACCGGATAAACAGCTACCCTAGAGCCTTCATTGACGCGTCGTAGACGGCCTGTTGATCTTTCTCTGGAGACGCTGCATGGCTCGTGCTCAAGGCGCTTTGGTGCAACCCCGTGCCGCTACCCCCAACCGTTGGCAGGACCTGTTGGCCGGGTTGTCGATTGCCGGTTTGCTGTTGCCGGAGGCCGTGGCCTATTCCAGCATCGCCGCGGTGCCGCCCCAGGCTGGGGTCATCGCCTTATTTGCCGGTTTGCTGTGCTACGCGCTGCTGGGTACCAGCCGTTTTGCCATCGTGTCCGCGACTTCATCCTCTGCCGCCGTTCTCGCCGCCGCCACCGCCACGCTGGCCAACGGGGATTCGGCCCTGCGCCTGTCGTTGGCGATCGGTTTGGTACTGGTGACCGGTGGATTCTTCCTGTTGGCCGGATTGCTGAAACTCGGCAGCGTTACCTCGTTCATCGCCAAACCGGTGCTGCGTGGCTTTGCGCTCGGGCTGGCGCTGACGATCATTCTCAAGCAGGTAGCGAGCATCGTTGACGTGCACCTGAGCAACGGCAACCTGATCCGTTTCGTCCCGCAACTGCTGGAACAGTGGCCGCAGTGGAATCGCGTCGGCCTGTTGGTTGCGGCCGTGGCGTTGTTGGTGTTGGCGCTGTGCGCGCGATTTCGTCGTGTGCCGGGTGGCTTACTGGTGGTGGCGCTCGGTATCGCGGCCAGCCAGTGGCTGAATCTGCCAGCCTATGGCGTGGACCTGATCGGCGTCATCGACCTGAGCCTCGAAGTGCCGCGGTTGCCGGTGTTGCCGTTTACCGACTGGTTGCGCCTGGGGGAGTTGGCGTTTGCCATGGTGATGATCCTGTATGCCGAATCCTACGGCTCGATCAGTGCCTTCGCCTTGAAGCATGGCGACCGCGTGTCGTCGAACCGCGACTTGCTGGCCCTCGGCGCGGCGAACCTGCTGTCCGGCCTGTTCCATGGCATGCCGGCGGGCGCTGGTTACTCCGCGACCTCAGCCAACGAGGCGGCGGGTGCCGGTTCGCGGTTGTCCGGCGTAGTTGCAGCGCTGGTGGTGTTGCTGATCGTTATGACAATGTTGCCCTACATCGCCCTGACCCCCGAGCCGGTGCTGGCGGCCATCGTCATTCATGCCTTGGCGCGCGGCTTGAGCCTGCAGCCGCTGGGCCGCTATTTCATCTGGCGCCGCGATCGGGTGCTGGTGATCTGCGCGGTGGCGGCGGTGTTGGTGTTGGGTGTGCTGGACGGCTTGCTGGTGGCGGTGGTGATCAGCGTGGTGCTGATGCTCAAGCAGATGTCGTCGGCGGATATTCAAGTGTTGGGGCAAATGGGCGGCGGTCACGATTATGTCGATGTGCAACGTCACCCGGACGCCCGGCAAATCCCCGGGGTCTTGATCGTACGGCCCAGCGAGGCACTGTTCTTCGCCAACGTGGAACGCATTCTCGGTGGTGCGCTGCGTCTGGCCCGCCATGCACAGCCGCCGGTGCATACGATTATTCTCAGCCTGGAAGAATCCCCCGACCTGGACGGCACCAGTATCGAAGTGCTGGAAGGCTTCTTTTTGCAGGTGCGGGCCGAGGATAAATTGCTGATTTTGGCGCGGCTCAAGCACGAAGCCAAAGCGGTGCTCTCGACGTTGCCGGTGCAGGAACTGGAGCAGGTCATTCTCAGCGGCCTGAGTGTTGATGGTGCGGTGCAACAGGCGTGCGCGTTGGCGCCGGCATAAAAAAACGCCGCTCATCTCGCGATGGGCGGCGTTTTCTATTGCGTTGCAGCGTTAGGCTTGAACGACCGGAATGTTGGCGTTCGCAGCAGCTTCACGGAACTCGGCAATCTGGTCGAAGGACAGGTAGCGGTAGACATCAGCCGCCATGCTGTCGATCTTGCCAGCGTATTCCATGTACTCCTCGACGGTCGGCAGGCGACCCAGGATCGAAGCAACGGACGCCAGCTCAGCCGAAGCCAGGTAGACGTTCGCGCCGTCACCCAGACGGTTCGGGAAGTTACGGGTCGACGTCGACACCACAGTCGAGTTCGGCTCTACACGTGCCTGGTTACCCATGCACAGCGAGCAACCCGGCATTTCCATGCGAGCGCCAGCCTTGCCGTAGATGCCGTAGTAGCCTTCTTCGGTCAACTGGTGAGCGTCCATTTTGGTCGGCGGCGACAGCCACAGACGGGTTGGCAGCTGACCCTTGACCTGATCCAGCAGCTTACCGGCAGCGCGGAAGTGACCGATGTTGGTCATGCACGAACCGATGAACACTTCGTCGATCTTCTCGCCAGCAACGCTGGACAGCAGACGGGCGTCGTCCGGATCGTTTGGCGCGCAGAGCACAGGCTCTTTGATGTCGGCCAGGTCGATTTCGATGATTTCCGCGTATTCGGCGTCAGCATCGGCAACCATCAGCTCAGGATTGGCAACCCAGGCTTCCATCGCTTGAGCGCGACGTTCCAGAGTACGTGCATCGCCGTAGCCTTCGCCGATCATCCAGCGCAGCAGGGTGATGTTGGAGTTCAGGTACTCGGTGATGGAATCTTTCGACAGCTTGATGGTGCAACCGGCAGCCGAACGTTCAGCCGAGGCGTCGGACAGCTCGAAAGCCTGTTCGATGCTCAGGTTGTCCAGGCCTTCGATTTCCAGAATGCGGCCGGAGAACGCGTTCTTCTTGCCTTTCTTTTCAACGGTCAGCAGGCCAGCCTGGATCGCGAAGTAAGGAATGGCGTGAACCAGGTCGCGCAGGGTAACGCCCGGTTGCATCTTGCCTTTGAAGCGCACCAGAATCGATTCCGGCATGTCCAGCGGCATGACGCCAGTGGCAGCAGCAAACGCTACCAGACCGGAACCGGCCGGGAACGAAATGCCCATCGGGAAACGGGTGTGGGAGTCACCACCGGTACCGACGGTGTCCGGCAGCAGCATGCGGTTCAACCACGAGTGGATGATGCCGTCGCCCGGACGCAGGGAAACGCCGCCGCGGGTCATGATGAAGTCTGGCAGCGTGTGGTGGGTGGTCACGTCGATCGGCTTTGGATAGGCCGCGGTGTGGCAGAAGGACTGCATGACCAGATCGGTCGAGAAGCCCAGGCACGCCAGGTCTTTCAGTTCATCACGGGTCATAGGACCGGTGGTGTCCTGGGAACCGACGGTGGTCATCTTCGGTTCGCAGTAGGTGCCAGGACGAACGCCTTTGCCTTCTGGCAGACCGCACGCCTTGCCGACCATTTTCTGTGCCAGGGTGAAACCCTTGCCAGTGTCGACAGGTGCTTCAGGCAGCTTGAACAGATCGGTAGGACCCAGGCCCAGTTCGGCACGGGCCTTGTCGGTCAGGCCACGGCCGATGATCAGTGGAATACGGCCGCCAGCGCGAACTTCGTCCAACAGCACCGGAGTCTTCATTTCGAAGGTGGTCAGGACTTCGTCGGTGCCGTGTTTGCAGACTTTGCCAGCATGCGGGTACAGGTCGATCACGTCGCCCATGTTCATGTTGGTCACGTCGAACTCGATTGGCAGTGCGCCGGCATCTTCCATGGTGTTGTAGAAGATTGGAGCGATCTTGCTGCCGAAGCAGAAACCGCCAGCACGCTTGTTCGGCACGTTAGGAACGTCGTCGCCGAAGAACCACAGCACCGAGTTGGTTGCCGATTTACGCGACGAACCGGTACCGACCACGTCACCGACGTAGGCGATCGGGAAGCCTTGACCGCGCATTTCTTCGATCTGCTTCATCGGGCCAGTCACGCCTTGGGCGTCAGGCACGATGCCTTCACGGGCCATTTTCAGCATGGCCAGGGCGTGCAGCGGGATGTCCGGGCGGGACCAGGCGTCCGGGGCAGGGGACAGGTCGTCGGTGTTGGTTTCACCGGTGACCTTGAACACGCGCAGGCTGATCTTGTCGGCCAGGACAGGGCGGTTCTTGAACCACTCGCCGTCAGCCCAGGACTGGAGCACGCCTTTGGCGTGTTCGTTGCCGTTCTTGGCTTTTTCCGCGACGTCGTGGAACGCATCGAACATCAGCAGGGTGTGCTTGAGTTGAGCGGCAGCGACTGGGGCCAGTTCGGCGCTGTCGAGCAGGTCAACCAGGGTCACGATGTTGTAGCCGCCCTGCATGGTGCCGAGCAGTTCAACCGCGCGCTTCTTGTCGATCAGAGGGGAAGTTGCTTCGCCTTTGGCCAGGGCAGACAGGAAACCAGCCTTTACATAGGCCGCTTCGTCCACGCCAGGTGGAATGCGATTGGTGATCAGGTCAACGAGGAAAGCTTCTTCGCCAGCCGGGGGATTCTTCAGCAGCTCGACCAGGCCTGCAGTTTGTTCGGCGTTAAGCGGCTGGGGAACGATACCCAGTGCTGCACGCTCTTCGATATGTTTGCGGTAGGCTTCAAGCACAGTTATTACCCTCATCAGTGGTCCCAAATGGGTGTCCGGGACGCTCATCCCGAAATTGCCGTACTCATGCGCTGCGTGGCGTTGTGGGCCACTTAGCCAGAATTACCGACAATTCCTTACAGAAGCTGCTTTCAAAGTTTTACGCCTGCAGAACGGGGAGCTGATGAGGGTTGGCGTTGGGCTTTTCCCCGCTGGAAAAACCCATCGCCAACTCCGCTCTGAAGGAACGACTGTGCTCGTGACGCTTTGAAAACAGCTTCAAACGGACATTGGCGCCTTAAAAGGCTGGCTGATTCTACGGCAAAAAAAAATTAAAGGTAAGTGAGGGGCTATTGGACTTTGGTGGCGAGTCGCGTTGTGTGCCTACGTGTGCGAGGCAAGGCGCGGGATGCCGCTAATGGTTGTTCCCTTGGTAAATCCCGCAACGCAGCCACGCGCTCGTAGGCGCGCAACGCGGCCGGCACCAAAGTCCAATAGGCCCTTCGCCTTTAACTTTGAGGGGTGATCAATGTTAGACAAAGGGCTAACATGCCCACCTGTTTTGCTTTCCCGTGTTTTGCCTACCTATGCCCAATCAGACCATCAAGACCCCCTGCGTCGGCCTCTGCTCCACCGTTTACGGTGATCTGGTGTGCCGTGGCTGCAAGCGTTTCCACCACGAAGTGATCAACTGGAACGGTTACAACGAGGAAGAAAAACGCGCGGTGTGGCTGCGTCTTGAGCAACTGCTGTCCCAGGTGATGGCCAGCAAGCTTGAGGTTTTCGACCCGCAGCGCCTGCGTTTGCAGCTTGAGCAACGCAAAATCCGCTTTGTGCCGCATCAGTCGGAATATTGCTGGGCCTACCAGTTGATCGCTCGCGGGGCACGGGTGATCAACAATCTGGAGGCCTACGGGATGGTGCTGATGCCGGAGTTTCGCGACTGGAACCTGCCGGAACTGCGCGATGCCATTGATCGGGAGTTTTTCCTGCTGTCAGAAGCGCATTACCAGCGCTACATCGCGCCGGGGTTCCTCAAGGACGCCTTTGGCGCCTAAAGTCTAAAAGCTTCGCGGGCACAACACTCTTCAATGCCGCGTCACAACTTCCTCAAGATGATCCATTATCTCATCCGGCTTGAGCACCAGCACATCGCTCTCCACCGCATCCAGCACCACCTCCGCCGTATTGCCGATCAACGCCCCGGACAATCCGGACCGCGCCACCGTACCGATCACGACCACTGCCGCCTGAAGCTTATGGACCATAAACGGAATCAAAACATCCGCCGGACCTTCCTCGATATGCAGGTGTTCATCGTCGATATCGAACTCGGCCTGAAACGCTTTGCACTGTTCGCGATAGCGCGCTTCGATGGTTTCGCTGAGTTGCAACGTCGGGTCGGCCGCTGACAGCATGGGCGACGGATGGGCGCTGACCACGTGCAACTGCGCCTTGGCCAGGCTGGCGATGTCATACCCGTGATCGACAATGCAGGCATGCAGCGTGCGGTGTTCGCCGTCGGTGTTGCCGACGTCGATGGCCGCCAGGATGACCCCGCCGGTCCACGGCTTGGAGGTTTTGACCAGCAGCACCGGGGTCGGGCAGTAGCGCAGCAGCTTCCAGTCAGCCGGGGTCAGCAGGGCTTTTTTCAGTGGGCTGTCGGGGAAATGCTGCTTGATTACCAGCCCACAGCCTTCGGCTTGCTGCACGTCGACGATGGTTTCATGCAGGCTTTCGTTCCAGGCCTGCTCGGTGGTGACGCTGTAGCCGTCCTCCACCAGCGCAGCCTTGAGCACGCCCAGCATGGCGCTGTGGTCATGCTTTTTATCGCAGACCAGCAAGTGCAGGTGGGCCTGGGTCACGCCCGCGATCAGTTTGGCCCGCTTGAGCGCAAGGCTTTCCGAGTGTTCGGGTTCGATGACCACCAGGATGCTGCGGATGGCTTGCATGGTCGGGATCTCCAGGAAGTAAAAAACACTGCGTTGGACAACTATAGTTGCTGCCCGACAATACGGGACTTGATGCATATCAATGGCGGCGACTGGTGGTCTGCCGACAAGCCCGTATAATCGGCGCCCTTCGTTTTGAACCTTTTATCCGTGAGCCCCATGATCCTTCCCGAAATTCACGAGTTCCTCGGCTGCCGCACCCCTGACGGCTGGGTCCAGGCCGCGCTGGCCGATCAGGAAACCTTGCTGATCGACCACAAGAACTGCGAATTCAAGGCCGCCAGCACGGCGTTGAGCCTGATCGCCAAGTATCACTCCCACGTTGACCTGATCAACCTGATGTCACGCCTGGCCCGGGAAGAGCTGGTGCACCACGAACAAGTCATGCGCCTGATGAAAAAGCGCAAGATCGAACTGCGCCAGCTCTCCGCCGGGCGTTACGCCTCGGGCCTGCGCAAGGTGGTACGCAGCCACGAACCGGTGAAACTGGTGGATACCCTGGTGGTCGGCGCGTTCATCGAAGCCCGCAGTTGCGAACGTTTCGAGGCGCTGGTGCCGCATCTGGATGAAGAACTGGGCACGTTCTACTTTGGCTTGCTGAAAAGCGAGGCGCGGCATTTTCAGGGTTATCTGAAACTGGCTTACCAGTATGGGGACGCCAAGGACATCGCTCAGGTGATTGACCGGGTTCGCGCCGCCGAGCAGGAGTTGATCGAGTCGCCGGACGTGGAATTCCGCTTCCACAGCGGTATCCCGACCGCCGCGTAGTTAAATGATCTTACAAACTGTTAAAAACTCTTAAGAGTATGAAACATCACCCAAAACCGGCCCCCATGGCCGGTTTTTGCTGCCTGCCATCTCCGTCTTGCCACCGATTGCCGCCATAATGCCACCCACTTCAAACAAGGGTTGGCACACGGTCGTTATGGATAACCTGGGTTTTGGCAAAGTATTGCTGGTGGAAGATGACGAGAAGCTCGCCGGGCTGATCGCGCATTTCCTGTCCCAACATGGCTTCGAGGTTCGGGCGGTGCATCGCGGCGACCTGGCGTTGGGCGCGTTTCTTGAATTCAAACCGAAAGTCGTCGTGCTCGACCTGATGCTTCCGGGCCAGAGCGGCCTGCACGTGTGCCGCGAGATTCGCAGCGTGTCCGACACGCCGATTGTCATCCTCACGGCCAAGGAAGACGACCTCGACCATATCCTCGGCCTGGAATCCGGCGCCGACGACTACGTGATCAAACCGATCAAGCCACCGGTGCTGCTCGCGCGCTTGCGCGCCTTGCAACGGCGCCAGGTGCCGGATACCGCCGTTTGTAGCGCCCTGGAGTTCGGCCATCTGAGCATCGACCGCAGCTGCCGCGAAGTGCGCCTGGCGGGTGAGGGCATCGAGCTGACCACCATGGAATTCGAGCTGCTGTGGCTGCTGGCGAGCGCTGCCGGCAAGATCCTGTCCCGCGACGACATCCTCAACCGCATGCGCGGCATCGCCTTCGACGGCCTCAACCGCAGCGTCGACGTCTACATCAGCAAACTGCGGGCCAAGCTCAAGGACAACCCGCGGGAACCGGTGTGCATCAAGACCGTGTGGGGCAAGGGTTACCTGTTCAATCCGTTCGCGTGGGAGCTTTAAATGCTGCGGTTATTTCTGGGGTTGTACCTGGTGCTGGCCGTGGGGCTGGTGTTGGCGTTGCAGACCGTCGAACACACCTTTAACGCACTGCTCGACAATCAGATGCAGGCCTATAACCGCGAGGCGGTGCGCGGTCAGGCGTATTCGCTGGTGGAGCAGTTGCGTGGGCTGGAAGGGGCGGGGCGCGAGCAGCAACTGGAGGCGTTGCGTCCGCATTACGGCTTGGGGCTGACGCTGGTCGAGGCTGATCAACTGGCGCTCGATGATCAGGAAAAAGCCCTGTTGGCCAATGGTTTGCTGGTGATTCGCGAGAAGTACACGCAGTTCATTTCCACCATTGATGGCGGCTCGCAACTGCTGAGCATCAAGCTGCCGGCCGAGCCGAGCCTGATGCCGTTCTACATCTCGGCGGCCTACCTGATGCTGGCCGTGCTGATCGGCATCGTGCTGTTCTTTTGGGTGCGACCGCACTGGCGGGATCTGGAGAAACTGCGCCTGGCCGCCGAGCGGTTCGGCGATAACGATCTGTCGTCGCGGATTCAGCTGTCCAAGCGCTCGAACATCCGCGACCTGGCTGAGCACTTCAACCTGATGGCCGCGCGCATCGAAGGGCTTATCGCCAATCAGCGTGAGCTGACCAACGCCGTGTCCCATGAATTACGCACGCCGATAGCGCGGTTGTCGTTCGAACTCGATCAGCTCAAGCAGCAACCCGATCCAACCCAGAACCGCGAATTGATCGCCGACATGTACGCCGATCTTGGTGAACTGGAAGAAATGGTTTCCGAACTGCTGACCTACGCCAGCCTTGAGCGTGGCGCCACGGTGATCAATCGCGAGAACATCCAGGCCAGCAGCTGGCTCGACAGCGTGGTCGGCAGTGTCGCGCTGGAGGCGGAGGCGGCGGGGGTGCAACTGCTGATTGTCGAGTGCCAGATCGATGAGGTGCGCATCGAGCCGCGCTTCATGGCCCGGGCGGTGATCAACCTGCTGCGCAATGCCATTCGCTACGCTGACGGGCGTGTCGAGGTGTCGTTGGTGCGCAACGATGATCGCTACGAAGTGCAGGTCAACGATGACGGTCCGGGCGTGCCGTTGGACGGGCGGGAGAAAATCTTCGAACCGTTCTCGCGGCTGGATGCCAGTCGGGACCGGCGCACCGGCGGTTTTGGCTTGGGCCTGGCGTTGGTGCGGCGGGTTTCGCAGTCCCATGGCGGGCAGGTGGAAGTGGCGGATTCGCCGTGGGGTGGAGCATCGTTTCGCATGACTTGGGCGCATTTGGATTAGTCGCATGATCGTTCCCACGCTCTGCGTGGGAATGCAGCCCGGGACGCTCTGCGTCCCCTTGGAACGCGGAGCGTCCCTTGAGGCATTCCCACGCAGAGCGTGGGAACGATCTTAGAAGGCATAAACCACCTGTCCCGCCACCGATGTCTGCAGCCGCCGCTCGACAATCGGGCTGTCCGCCGCCTCGCTCGCCAGATACTGCACCGCCAGCACCGTGGTAAAACTCCAGCGCTCATCAATCGGCAACGACCAGGTCAGGTCCGCCCCGCGACTGACCAGCCCGCCATGGGTGTCATGCGCCCGGAACTGACTGCGCGACGCCTGCGCGTTGCTCACGCCATACCAGGTGCGCAGGTAGTTGCTGTCGCCGAACTGACTGTTGAGGCTGCCGACCACGCTGCCGTATTCACCCTCGTAAAACGGTGCGCTGATGCTCAGTTTCAAGCGGTTCCAGGCCGAGCCGGTGTCGTGGTCGTCATCGTCCTTTTCCAGCGCATGTTCGAAGCTGGCGCCGAGAATGATCGGGCCCATGTGGTACTTCCCATCCAGACCGATGACCGGCCGCGCCTTGATCGAGCCCATGCCGTTGAGTTCGTCCGAGCCTTTGAAACCGGTCTTGCGGTCCTTGCGCACATCACTGGCGCCGATGTAGACGCTGAGGCCGAAATCGTCTTCGTCAAAGGCCCAACCCAGGCCCTTATCGGTGTCGAGGAAGATCCCATAAGGACTCTCAACCTTGGCGCCCAATAGCGGCGCCACGGTGCGTTCGTCGCTGCCGCTGTAACGCGGCACGCTGGCGGCGCCGGCACGCAGGGTGTAGCGCCAGTCTTCGGCGCAGGCCGAGGTGGAGGGAACGAGCAGGCACAGCGAAGTCAGCGACAGACACATGGAGCGAAACATGAGAGCACCCGAGGGAATTTGGATGCGCCCATGCTAGGCGGCGGGTGACGAGCAATCTTTGAGAGCTTTGTCGGGAAACTGTCAAAGACTGTGAAGGGCGGCGGCAGCCGAAACCCTGTAGCAGCTGCCGAAGCCTACGTCCGACTTGTAGCAGCTGCCGAGGCACGAGGCTGCGTTCGGCTGCGAAGCAGTCGTAAAACCTGAGCACGCGGTCTTCCTGAAACACCGCGTCGCCGAACGCAGCCTCGTGCCTCGGCAGCTGCTACAGGGATCGGGTCAGGCTCAGCCTTGCGGTGTTAGAAATCCCACTTGGTGGTCAACGTCAAATTCCGCGGCTCGCCATAGAACGTCGTATCGAAGTTGCCCAAACCGGTCAGGTAGCGCTTGTCGAAGACGTTGTTGGCATTGGCCGTGAAGCTCAAATGCTCGTTGTACTGATAGCGCGTCATCAGGTCCACAAGGGTGTAGCCGCCCTGTTTGATCTGGGTGTAGTCGCCCACGGTCGGGCTGTAGATCTTGCCGTAGAACGCGCTCTGCCAGCTGATGCCGCCACCGACGGTGACTTTGTCCAGCGCGCCGGGCAGGCGGTAGGTGGTGAAGGTGCGCACCACATGTTCCGGTTTGCTGGTGGACAGCGGGTAACCGAAGATCCTCTGTTCATCGGCGTCGCGGGTGCGGGCGTAGGTGTAGCCGGCCATCAAGTTCCAGCCCTCTGCCAGTTCGCCGGCCAGTTCCAGCTCGATACCTTGGGTCTTGGTGCCGTCGACGGCTTTGTAAATGCCTTCGTTGGTGATGGCGTTGGTGCCGATCGATTCCGCGACGCCGTCCTGCTCGATGCGGAACAAGGCCAGGCTGGCGTTCAGTTTGCCATCCAGGTACGCCGCTTTCAGCCCGGTTTCATAGCTGTCGCCCTCGACCGGGGCCAGGGTCGTACCGTTGCTGTCCTTGTAGGTTTGCGGCTGGTAGATCGAGGTGTAGCTGGCGTAAATCGAGTACACATCGTTCAGGTCATAGATCACACCCGCGTAAGGCGTGACCACGCCGTGTTCCTTGTAGCTGGTGTGGGTGTCGTCCAGGCCGGCGCCGGGGTTGTAGCCGTAATCTTCGTTGTACTTGAAGGTGCTCAGGCGGCTGCCGAGGATCACCGACAGGTCGTCGGTCGGACGCAGGCGCGTGGCCAGGTAAATACCGTTCTGGCTCTGGGTGCGTTCGTATTTGCCGTTCTTCGGGAACTCCTGTTTCGGCAGGTGACCGTTCCAGTCGTAGATGCTCCCCGGTACTTCGGAGAAAGCGCTGGTGTCGTAGGTCGAACCGGTCTGGCGCGAGTGGGACGTCATGACGCCGGCCACCAGTTCGTGCTCGCGACCACCCAGGCTGAACGGCCCGGAGACGTTCACGTCAGCGGTGTTCTGCACCCGATGACCTTCCCAGCGACCCCAGTACATAAACATGCCTTCGCCAGTGGCGCGGTCCGGGTTGCCACCGCTGGCCGAGGCCAGTTGGGTGTCGTGGTCGGTGGTTCTCTGGTCGAGGCTGACCTTGAGTTTCCAGTCATTGGCCAGGGCTTGCTCGAGCGAGGCGAAGTAAGTGGTTTCGTCGAAATCGCGACGGCTCCAGTCGGCAGCCGGGTTGAAGTGACGCGGGAAGTCGGTACGCCCGCCATCAGAGAAATACGTCGGGTTACCGGTCCAGGAACTGCCGCGCGGGGTGGCGCTGGATTTGTCGATGCCGAAGGTCAGCAAGGTATCAGGGGTCAGGTCGGCTTCGAGAATGCCGTAATACAGGTCTTTCTTATGGCTGTAATGGTCCTGGTAGGAATTCTTGTCCGAATACGAGCCGACAAAACGCCCGCGCACGCTGCCCGAATCATTCAGCGAACCGGAAATATCGCCGGTGCTGCGGTAGGCATCCCACGAGCCAACGGTGCCGCTGACCGAGGCCTTGAACTCCTTGGTCGGCTTCTTGCGGATCAGGTTGACGGTGGCGGACGGATCGCCCGAACCGGTCATCAGGCCGGTCGCGCCTTTGATCACTTCGATGCGGTCGAGGCTGGCCGAGTCGTCGCTGTTGTTGGGGTTTTCACCGTATACGCCGTCGTAGGGCTGGTTGACCCCGTCGTACTGGAAGTTGGTGATGGCAAAGCCGCGAGCGGAAAACTCGGTGCGGTCGCTGTCGTACTTCTGCGTCGAGATGCCGGGGGTGTTGCGTAAGGCATCGCCAACGCTCTGCACGCCGCGGTCGTCCATTTGCTGACGAGTGATCACCGTGACCGATTGCGGGGTTTCGCGAATCGACAACGGCAGGCCGGTGGCCGACGACGTCGAGCCGGTGGTGTACGAATGCGTGTCCTCGGTGGTCGCGCCCAAGGCCTGGCCGGCGATGTTGGTGGCGTCCAGTTGCAGTGCTTCGCCCTTGGCTGCGCCTTTTTCTTCGGCATGGGCGGCGGGAGCAAGGCTCAGCAAAGCGGCCGGAAGGGCCAGGGCCAAGGGGCACAAGGCAAAACGAAAACGCGCGGCGAGGTGGTGCGGCATGGCGGTCCCTTTGTATCGAATCGATCGGTAATTGAATGCGTCTGCAGGGTTAACCGAACGAAAAATGCAAAGGGGAACTGTCGTGCGCAAAAAAATCGATTTTCTTTCAGCGGCCCAAACCCAGCCGCTCATGCCATTGGGCGATGGATTCTTCGGGGTAGACGTCAAATTGCTTGTCTTTGGACTGAACCTGGACTTCCACCCACGGCGCTTTCGAACTCAGCATCAAATGCGTGTGCTCCGGTGGCACCGGCAACGCAGTGTCGATGGCCGAGGCAAACGGATGGATCAGCTCCGGCCATTCAGGGCTGAACAGCCATAACCCCGAGCCGCACACCGAACAGAAATGTCGTTCAGCCGTGCTGCGGTGCGCACGTTTGTCGCCTTCATCCTTGAGCCGCGCGTGGTAGATCGCGATGTGCTTGCGCCCACTGACTTTCAGACTGCCCGCATCGCCACTGATGTTGATCGCAAAACCGCCGCCACCCTGGGTTTTGCGGCAGATCGAGCAGTAGCAACGCTGATAAGGGTAGGGGTGGGCGCTGGCCAGACTGAACGACACCGCGCCGCAATGGCAGGAACCTTCGAGCTGCATGACAACCTCCGACTGTTCTTGAATGGGTTCAAGACAGCCTAGACCCTCAGCGGCTTTCGACCGGCACCAGAATCGCGTCACCGGTCGCCACCAGCTTCGACTGATCGCCCGTCTGCGCAAACAGCTCGGCGCGGGCGAACACCTGCTTCTTCCCGGCCTTCACCACCCGGCCCTTGGCGATGAACACTTCACCGACGGCGGGCGCCAGGCAATTGACTGAAAAGTGCGAAGCCAACACGTTGCCGGCCACTGTCCCGGCGGCAAAACCGCAGGCCGTGTCCAGCAGTGCGCCGATCAGCCCCGCGTGCAGGAACCCGGCATATTGCGCCATGTCAGCCTCGCGAAAGGCCATGGACAGGTCCGCTTCGCCGCTGATGGCGTGGGTGACTTCAATGCCGGCCCAGCGGTTGAACGCCGAGGTTGAGTTGATCTGTTTGAGTGCGTTGAGCATGGCGAATCCCTCCGATTGAGGGATCAACATGCACCGGGTGTGCGGGGAAGTCATGGTGGATAAAGGTGGGTGATGGGCCGGGGGATTGGTGGTGAATAAGCTGGCCCCATCGCTGTAGGAGCAAAGCTTGCTCGCGAAGAACGATAGCGCGGTCCCACTGGACGCCCGCGACTGGTCGGGGCAGCATGGGCCCCTCGAAATCGAGGCTCCACTCATGCGACGTCTACCTTCCCTGGCCGCACTCAAAACCTTCGAATGCGCCGCCCGCCACGCCCATTTCGGTCGGGCCGCCGCCGAGTTGTGCGTGACCGACAGCGCCGTCAGCCATCAAATCCGCCAGCTCGAAGAGCAACTGGGCGTGTCGCTGTTTATCCGCGAAGGCCGGCAGATTCGCCCGACCATGGCCGCCGGGCGCCTGATGCAAAGCTTGCAACAAGCCTTCGAACTGATCGGCGAGGCCTGTGACGAGCTGCGCGATCCGTCATCGCTGGCGGTGCTGCGTCTGGCGGTCACCGCCGAGCTGGCGCAGAAGTGGCTGATGAGTCGCCTCACGGATTTTTACGTGCGCTACCCGCACATCACCTTGCACCTTTACGAGCAACCGATCGACGCCACCGCGCCAGGGGAAGATATCGACCTGGCGATCACCTACGGCACCGGTCCGGTGGACAGCAGCGCGTTCTTCGTTCGGCCCTTGCCGGCGTTACAGTTTTTCCCGGTGTGCAGCCCCGGCCTGTTCAACCAGGGCACGCTGAAAACCCCGAAAGACCTGGCGCGCCATTGCCTGCTGCACGACGATCAGGACGGCAAGACCTGGACCGCCTGGCTCACCAGCCATGCCGGCGACCCGCGTCCGGAACGGCAGCTGTATTTCGCCCACGCCGGGTTGGCGCTGGAAGCGGCGGCGCAAGGGCAGGGCGTGGCCATGGGCGACAACCTCACGGCGCAGGAAGACTTGCTCAGCGGTCGGCTGGTGCGGCCGTTCGCGGCCAACATCACCGCGCTGGGCCAATACGCGCTGGTCTGTGAACGTGTTCGCCTGGAGCGTCCGGCGGTGGCGCAGATGCTCGAATGGTTCAACGATCAACTGGTCGATTGATGAGTTGAATTCAACTGTTCCGAAATAATCATCGTTGGCGAGGAGGGCGCTGGCGACCTTAGCCTGTGGTCATTCCAATCCCCGCTGATGAGGTTTGCCCATGGCACGTTTGCTCGATTCCACCCCAAAACAAGACGGCTTCCGTCTGCCCGGCGAGTTCGAAGCCAAGTCCGGCTGCTGGCTCGGCTGGCCGGAGCGCACCGACGTGTGGCGCAACGGCGCCAAGCCGGCGCAGAAAGTCTGGGTGCAGATCGTTACCGCGATTTCCCAGAGCGAACCGGTGACCGTGTGTGCCTCCGCTGCACAGTTCGCCACCGCCCGCCGGCAGTTGCCGCCACAGGTGCGAGTGGTCGAGATGACCTGCAACGACACCTGGTTTCGCGACAGTGGTCCGTGCTTTGTGGTCAACGACGCCAGCGGTGAAGTGCGCGGCGTGGATTTCGAATTCAACGCGTATGGCGGCCTCGACGGCGGCTTGTACTACCCGTGGGACAAGGACGATCAGATCGCCAGCAAGATCCTCGAAATCGAACGCTTCGACCGTTACCGCGCGCCATTGATTGCCGAACTCGGCGGCATCCAGAGCGACGGCCAGGGCAGCATCCTCACCACCGAACAATGCCTGCTCAACCGCAATCGCAACCAGCATCTGGGCAAAGAGGAAGTCACCCGCCGCCTGAGCGATTACCTCGGCGCCGAGCAAATCATCTGGCTGCCCCGGGGCTGCAAGTTCGACGAAACCGACGGCCACGTCGATGACCTTGCGTGCTTCGTCCGGCCCGGCGAAGTGGTGCTGCAATGGACCGACAACCGCGATGACCCGCAATGGGAAATCTACCAGGAGGCCTACGACATCCTGCGCAGCACCCGCGACAGCCGTGGCCGCGAGTTGATCGTGCACAAGTTGCCGCAACCGAACGTGCTGGAATGGACCGCTGAAGAAGCCGAGGGCCTGGATCAGCAGGACAGCACCCACACCCGTCAGGCCGGCACGAAGATCTGCGCGTCGTACATCAACTACTACGCAGGCAACCGCTCGATTGTGGTGCCGTTGTTCGGTGATCGTCAGGATCAGGCCGCGTTAGCCACCCTCGCCGAACTGTTCCCGCAACACAAAATCGTCGGCATCGAAAACTCCCGGGAAATCCTCCTCGGCGGCGGCAACGTCGCCTGTATCACCATGCCGCAATACGCCGGCAAAGGAGTGTGATCGTGAGCCTGCACAAACTGACTCAAGCGTTATTGCTGGTGCTTGCACCCCTGTGTGTGCAGGCCGCCGACTCCGATAAACCGGTGGTAAATCTGTACATCTGGGGCGAGTACCTGGCCCCGGACACCCTGAGCAATTTCGAGAAACAGACCGGTATTCATGTGGTCGCCGATCACTTCGATTCCCTGGAAACCGTCGAGACCAAACTGCTCACCGGTCGCAGCGGCTATGACCTGGTGCTGACGGCGGGGCAGCATCTGTCCCGGGCGATCCAGAGCGGCGCGATCCAAACCGTGGACAAACAGCAACTGCCGCATTTTGCCGGCGTCGGCGAGGAGTTTCGCCAGCACATGGCAGTGTTCGATCCGGGCAACCGCTACGCCGGGATCTACGCCTGGGGCACCACCGGCGTTGGCTATCAGGAGGAGGCGGTCAAGCAGCGCCTGCCCGACGCGCCACGGGACAGTTGGGCAATGTTGTTCGATCCGGCAGTGGTGGCGAAATTCGCCGACTGCGGGGTCAGCCTGCTCAACGATCCCAACGAAGTGTTTGCAGCGGTGATGAAGTACATGGGCCTGGACATCAACCGCCAGAGCCTGGATGACCTGAAACTCGCCGAGCAGCAATTGGCGAAGATCCGGCCCTACATCCGCTACTTCGACAACGACCTGAACATCAGCGACCTGGCCAACGGTAACACCTGCGTGGCGATGTCCTGGAACGGCAACGTCGCCATCGCCGCCGGCCAGGCTACGGCTGCGAACAAACCGTTCAAGCTGAGTTACCGGATACCCAAGGAGGGCACGTTGATCTGGTTCGATGCGATGGTCATTCCCAAGGACGCGCCGCATCCCCAGGCGGGGCTGGCGTTGATGGATTACCTGATGACACCGCAGGTGATTGCGCCGATCACCGACACCATTCACTACGCCAACGCGATTACGGCGGCGGATAGCTTGATTGATCCGGCAATTCGCAATGATCCGGGGACCTATCCGTCGGAACAGGTGCGGGCTTCGTTGTACAGCAAGAATGATAATGGCAAGGCGTTTAACCGGGCGCTGATTCGGGCGTTCAGTCGGTTGAAGTCGGGGTTGTGATGGGCTTTTGAAGGTGTATCGAATGGGCTGACGTCATCGCGAGCAAGCTTTGCTCGGGGTGTGGAACTGTAGGAGCAAAGCTTGCTCGCGAAGAACGATAACGCGGTCTAACGGTTAGGCACCCGCCACAAATACCACGCCGCCACCGTCCGAAACGGGCTCCACTCAAGTCCAATCTCAATCATCTGCCTGCGCGTAGGCTGCACCTCCAACCCCTTCATCCGCCGATACCCTTCACGTACACCAAAGTCATCCGCCGGCAAAATATCGGGCCGCTCCAGGCTGTAGATCAGCAACATTTCCACGGTCCAGCGGCCCACCCCGCGCAAGGTAATCAAGCGCTCGATCAGCGCTTCATCATCCATGGCCAGTGCCGTGGCGTAATCCGGCACCACACCGTCCAGCGTCGCCTGGGCGATGCCCTGGATGGTTGCGATCTTGCTCGCGGAAAACCCGCAACTGCGCATCTGATCAAAGTCTGTTGCCAGAATCTGCTCCGGCCTGGGGAACGCGCTGGAACCAAATAACCCCAATAGCCGCCCGACAATCGCGTCCCCGGCCCTGGCATGCAGTTGCTGATAGGCAATCGCCCGCACCAGCGACTCATAAGGATCACGCGCCGGATGGGGCTGATGCAGGCACGGGCCGATGGCGGCGATATGGCGTTGCCAGTCGTCATCGATAGACGCTAGAAAGGTACTGGCAGACTGATAGATGTCAGGCATGGCGGTCAGGGTTTTTTGAGCAGGGCGTTCACTTCGCCATAGGTGAGCGCCTTCAGGTCATGGCTATCGAGCTTGCCGGTCTCCAGAAAGCTTTTCGCCAAGACGCTCATTGCGCCATAGAGGAATTCGGCAATGCCGGAGCCGGCGCTCAACCGCCGTACCCCGAGGGTTTTCAGCTCGTCGGGCGATGGCAGGCTGGCATTGCCCAGTACGTTCACCGGCAGGGGCGTGCCACGGCAGATTGCGCCGATCTCGTACTCCGCGGTTACGCCCGCGGCGAACAACCCATCGGCGCCGGCCGCCTGATACAGCGCCGCGCGCTTGAGCGTTTCGGCGACGCGATCTTCGGCGGGGACCAGGCCCTTGAGGTACACGTCGGTGCGGGCATTGATAAACAATTTCACGCCCCGGCGCTCGGCGACCTCGCGGGCGACTTCGATCTTGCGCGCCAACAGCTCCGGCGGCGATGCGCCGTCCTCGATATTGATGCCGACGGTACCGGCGGCGATCACCGCGTCGATGACTTCGGCGACCCGCGCCAGGTCGTCGGAATAGCCGGCCTCGATGTCCACGGTCAATGGCACGCTAATGATTCGGGCGATGGACTCGACCGTCGCCACCAGCCGTTCGAGGGGCAGGCTGTTGCCGTCCTGATAACCATGGGCCCAGGCCACCGCCGCGCTGCTGGTGGCCACGGCTTTGCTGCCCAGTTGTTCCACCAGCCGCGCCCCGGTGGCGTCGGCGACGTTGGTGAGGATCAGCAGGCCGTCCTGATGCAGCCTGTGGAACTGTTGGTCGAACGCTTCCATCGAATTGCCTTCCCTATGAAATGATCAGAACGCCAATTGTTGTGTGATCTGCATCGCTGCCTTTTCCAGCCGCAGCAGAAACGCCTTGCGCGGTTGTCCGCCACCATAGCCAGTCAGCGAGCCATCCGCGCCAATCACCCGATGACAGGGCAGCACAATCGCCAAGCGGTTATGCCCGTTGGCCAGTCCGACGGCACGACTGGCACCGGGTTTGCCCAGTAGCGCGGCGATGGCGCCATAGGTGCTGGTGTGGCCGTAGGGGATCAGCGCCAGTTCGGCCCAGACTTGCCGGGCGAATTCGCTGCCCGGCAGGTGCAACGGCACCGTGAATTCGGTCAGTTGCCCAGCGAAATACTGCGCCAGCTCGGTCTCGATTTGCTTCAAGTGACCGTTGTGTCCCGGCGCCACGACGTAGCCGTAACGGTTTTGCAGTTCTTCGACTTCCCTGGTCAGCGCCGGGCGATCAAGAAACTCCAACAGCACCAAGCCGCGCCGCTCGGCCATGGCGATCATCGGCCCCAGCGGCGTGGTCAGCCGGGTGAACAGCAGCGGCTCACTGTTGGCGGCGCGACCCGGGGTGATGTGGAAGGACTTCTGAAAGGCGTCGCGAAAACCGCTCAGGGATTCGTAGCCGGAATCAAAGGCGACATTGTCGATGGATTCGCCTTGCTTGATGCCGCCCAACGCCATCCCAAGGCGCCGGGTACGCAGCCAGGCGTGGAAAGTCATGCCGAAATGCTGCTTGAACCAGCGCCGCAACTTCAGCGGCTCGATGCCCTCGGCTTGCAGCTGGGTGTCGGTCCAGCGCTGGTCCGGTTCGGCGTCGACCAATTTGAGCAAACGCTGCACCCACTCCGGGGCAATGGCTGCCGCGTCCAGCGGTTTGCAGCGCAGGCAGGCGCGGTAGCCGGCGGACATGCACTCATCGGCATGGGCAAAGAACTCGACATTCTCCGGCTTGGGTTTGCGCGCCGTGCAACTGGGACGGCAGAAAATCCCGGTGGTCTTGACCGCGGTAAAGAACACCCCCTCGTAGGCGGTGTCTCGTTCGAGCATGGCGCGAACCATCTCGGCGTGGGGGGGCAGCACAGCGTTTTGTAGGTTCATGGGGTGAGCATAAGGCCGGTCTGCCGACGCCTCCACCGGAAAATCGACAGAGAATTCATCACGCTAATGCCGGTGCCGATGATGGATCTCCGGAAAGTGCGCATGACTATGGTGCAGCGGCGTGTGCTCGTGTTCGTGGCTGTGCAGCAGGAGCCGGGGCGAGTTCCTGGGTGCCGAAAAATCTATGCAAACCCGAGGAACGACAGGACCACCACGACAATCACAACGACCCCGACGATGTAGATGATGTTGTTCATGAATTCCACCTCTCAACCAGAACAGGATGGCGAAACGAAGGCGCTACAAATACAAGGTAGTGCACCTTGACTGGCAATTCCATTCGACGACCCTACATGGATCGCGGGAGTTCAGGCCCTGCGCGCCATCAACAACACCGAAGCCGCCGCCGACAACAACCCCGCGCAGCAACGGTTGAAGATCCGCTTGCCTCGCGGTTCGGCGAACCAGCGACGCATGTGCAAGCCCATGTAGGCATAGGCGCTGATGGCGACCCATTCCAGCATCAGGAACAGTGCGCCGAGCACGGCGAATTGCGGTGTGATCGCTCGCGTCGGGTCGACGAATTGCGGGAGAAACGCGGTAAAGATCAGGATCGCTTTCGGATTACCCGCCGCCACCAGAAACTCCTGGCGCGCCAACGCCAGCATCCCCACCGGCGCACCCGCCACTGCGTTTTGTGCGCCGGGATCGGCCCGCCACAATTGCCAGGCGAGATAGAACAAATACGCCGCCCCCAGAATCTTGATCCCGTAGAACAACAGTTCCGACGTTTGCAGTACCACCGCCAGCCCGGCCGAGGCGAGGGCGATCATCCCGGCAAACGCCAGCAAACGCCCGACCCCAGCCAAACAGGCGCGGCGATAGCCGTAGCGGGTGGAGTTGCTGACGGACAGCAGATTGTTCGGGCCGGGGGCCATGTTCAGGGCAAAACAGGCCGGGACAAACAGGGTGAGGGTGGCGAGGTCCATGGTGCGGGCTCCTGATCCGGGAGTCCTTTTTTATCACGGATGGAAGGGGGTTTTGGCCATACAGTGATGGACGCAAGTCACCGTACACTTGGCCTTCACGCCAAAAACCCAATCCATGACCTACGCTGTCCACAGACGCATGTTCAGTGAGCAGGGCTTGCTCCTGAGCGAGATTCCACCGCCATCCCCACAAAAACAATAGAGGGAGATCACCATGCAGGCCATGTTCCGTCGAATCACCCGCGCCATCGCTGTCGCCATTACATCGGCTGCGCTCACGACATCGGTCTTTGCGCTGGACACCGTCAAGTTCATGGCCCCCGGATCCGTGGGTGGCGGCTACGACCAAACGGCTCGGGATCTGGGCAAAGCCTTGATCGAAGCCAAAGCAGCCAAATCCGTCACCTTCGAGAACAAGGGCGGGGCCGGCGGGACGTTGGGGTTGGCGCAGTTTGCCAACAGCACCAAGGGCGATCCGAATGCGTTGCTGGTGGTCGGTGCGATCATGGTCGCTGGCATTGAGCAGAACAAGCCGCAAATCACCTTGAAGGATGTCACGCCGATTGCCCGGCTGTTTACCGAATACAACGTGATTGCCGTGCGCAAGGAGTCCGAGTTCAAGACCCTGGAAGACTTGCTCAAAGCCTTTAAGGAAAAGCCCTCCAGCATCACTTGGGGCGGTGGTTCCAAAGGGTCGATCGATCACATCGGCATCGCCGACCTGGCCGGCAAAATGGACATCCCGGTGAACAAGGTCAATTACGTCGCCTTCGCCGGTGGCGGGGAAGTGGTGGCCCAGGTCTTGGGCGGCCAGATCAAGGTGATCACCGGGGGTTATGCCGAACTGGGGCAATACATCAAGAACGGCCAGTTCCGGGTACTCGCCATCGGCGCGCCCGCACGCGTTGAAGGCATCGATGCCCCAACGCTGAAAGAGAAGGGCTACGACGTGATTATCGGCAATTGGCGCGGCGTGTACGGCGCGGCCAACCTCACGCCCGAGCAGCGCCAGGAAGTGACCGGCGCCGTGCTGGCCGCCGCCAAGACCAAAGGCTGGCAAGACAATGTCGCCATCAATGCCTGGTCGCCGAGCATCCTGACCGGGGATGACTTCGGCAAGTTCGTCGACGAAGAACACGTGCGACTGCGGGCGATGCTGGTCGAGGTCGGGCTGATTTCGAAATGACCGCGTCGCGCACTATTGTCCCGGCGCAACTGGCGATTGGCGTCGGTGTGATGGTCATCAGCGTCGTGTTGGCGGTCGGCGCCTTCCGGTTTCCAGAGGAGATGGGGTTCGTCATCCTCGGTGCCCACGTGTATCCCTACGCGTTGGCGGCGTTTCTCGGGGTCGTCGGCCTGTTGCTGAGTTATCAAGCGCTGAGCGGTGGCTTTCGCGAACTGGCCGACCACGATGACGACAGTGCCAAGGTCATTCCCGGCGGCAAATTCGGTGCGGCCTGGGTCACCGGCGGGCTGGTGGCGGTGGCCGTGCTGATTAACCTCATCGGCTTCGTCCTGGCGGCCGGGTTGCTGTTTGCCTGTTCGGCCCGGGGCTTCGGCAGTCGCCGGCCGCTACGCGACCTGGCCATCGGGATTGCCCTGACGCTGCCGATTTACTGGCTGTTCAACGCCGGGCTTGGGGTCTCCCTGCCGCCCTTGATCAACGCCTGGATCTGATCCGGGCCGAAGGAGGTCGACAAGGTGGACATTCTCGCAAGCCTAGCCATCGGATTTTCCGCCGCGCTGACACCGATCAACCTGATGTGGGGCTTTATCGGTTGTTTGCTCGGCACCGCGATCGGTGTCCTGCCGGGGATCGGCCCGGCGCTGACCGTGGCGTTGCTGCTGCCGATCACCGCCAAGGTCGATCCGACCGGAGCGCTGATCATGTTTGCCGGGATCTATTACGGCGCGCAGTTTGGCGGCTCAACCACATCGATCCTGCTCAACACGCCTGGCGAATCGTCGTCGATGGTCACGGCGCTTGAAGGCAACCTCATGGCCCGCAACGGCCGGGCCGGGCCCGCGCTGGCCACCGCTGCGATTGGCTCATTTGTGGCGGGTACCATCGCCACGATTTTGCTGACTCTGTTTGCGCCTCTCGTGGCCACCCTGGCACTGAAGTTTGGCCCCGCGGAGTATTTCGCGATTCTGGTGTTGTCCTTCACCACGGTGTCGGCAGTGCTCGGCGCCTCGATGCTGCGCGGGTTCGCCTCGCTGGGGATCGGCCTGATGGTGGGTTTGATCGGCCTCGACGCGACCTCGGGCATTGCCCGCTACACCTTGGGCGTGCCGGAATTGGTCGATGGCATCGAAGTGGTGCTGGTGGCCGTCGGTTTGTTTGCCGTGGGCGAGGCGTTGTACAGCCTGCTCTATCAGAAAGAGGAGACGGCAAGTCGGCACCGCTTGACCTCGCTGTGGATGACCCGCGCCGACTGGAAACGCTCGATCCCGGCCTGGTTGCGCGGCACCCTGATCGGTTTTCCCTTCGGTTCGATTCCGGCCGGTGGCGCGGAAATTCCGACGTTCCTGTCGTATTCCGCCGAACGCAAACTGAGCAAGTACCCGAAAGAATTTGCCGGCAGCAAGGGCGAGGGCGCTATCGAGGGCGTCGCCGGGCCCGAGGCCGCGAACAACGCGAGCGCGACCGGTTCATTGGTGCCACTGCTGACACTCGGCATCCCCACTTCCGCCACCGCTGCGATCCTGTTAGCGGCCTTCCAGAACTACAACCTGCAACCGGGGCCGATGCTATTTCAGACCTCGGGGGAACTGGTCTGGACCCTGGTGGCCTCGTTGTACATCGGCAACGTCATCCTGCTGGTGTTGAACCTGCCGCTGGTGGGGCTGTGGGTCAAGTTGCTGCAAATCCCTCGGCCTTACCTGAACGCCGGCATCCTGGTGTTTGCCACCATTGGCGTGTACGGCATGCGCCATTCTTCCTTCGACCTGCTGCTGATGCTGGCCATCGGCTGGGGCGGGGTGTTGATGCGGCGTTTCGACTTTCCCGTCGCCCCGGTGATCGTCGGCATGTTGCTGGGGCCGATGGCCGAGAAGCAGCTGCGTAATGCGTTATCCATCAGCGAAGGCGACTGGACGATTTTTCTGACCCAACCGATCTCCGCCGCGTTCCTCGCGTTGACCCTGCTGGTGCTGGTAGTGCCGCACCTGCTGCATGCCCGTGGCATCAAATTGCATGAGGACGATTAGGCAGTTTTCTTCAATACGTGGGGGCGGGCGCTCTTTACCTTGAGCGCTGTTCCCACTCAATTGAAGAAGGTCTGTGATGAGTCTGATGATGTCCATGGCGGCGTTTGCATTGGTCGCTTCGATAACCCCGGGGCCGGTGAATATTGTGGCGTTGAGCGCCGGCGCACAGTTTGGATTTCGTGCCAGTCAACGGCATGTGGCTGGGGCAACGCTGGGTTTTGTCTTGCTGCTGGTGTTGATGGGGCTCGGACTGCATGAGCTGTTGCGCGTATGGCCGATGCTGACGCGCGTGGTGCAATGGGCGGGGGTGGCGTTTCTGTTGTTCATGGCATTCAAACTGGCGACCGATGACGGGCGGCTGGATGCCAGGGAATCGGCAAGGGCACCGTCGATGCTCTACGGCGCGGTGATGCAGTGGCTCAACCCGAAAGCCTGGCTGGCCTGTGTCGCGGGCATGGGCGCGTTTGTCGCCGATGGCGAGGCGCGGCTGGTCTGGCAATTTGCAGCGGTGTATCTGGTGATTTGTTATCTGTCGGTCGGCTGTTGGGTGTATGCCGGGACTTTTTTGCGCGGTTACTTGAGTCACCCGGCAGGGATGCGTCTGTTCAATCGGAGCATGGCGTTGCTGCTGGCGGGGAGTGCGGTGTATTTGTTGTATCCCTGAATCGCGCAGAAAAGATCCGTACCCCGTCAAGCGGGGCACGGATTGGTTGGCAGGGAATCAGGCGACAAATATCAGGCCATGCCGCTCAGCAAATTGAATACTTCTTTTGGCATTGGCTTGAATTGGCCGGTCCTCAATTGACTGATGGCGAACAGCGCACTGGCGGTTCGGCCATTGCCATCACCGAAGCCTTGGAAACCTACAACGGTCGCGAGCAAGTGTTTGTCAAAATGCGGATGAGCGGAGTTCAACGTTTTCAGATGCTGTTCCATCAATGAAAAACCGGTGATGCTACTGCCATATTTCGTTGGTGCCCCGGCTTCGCGTATGGAGCCCGCGAGGTCGGGCACCAGTCGGCTGTGCAGCTCTTTGATGACGCCCGGATCGGTCAGGGATTTGTTGCTGCTCGCATATTCGCGCAATACCGAAACGATAGCGTCGAAGTCATTATTGGATGTGGAACCATTCAACATCCAGGCGCCAGCTCGTAGTGCCGGGTCGGTATAGCCCTGCGGATTGAATAAGGATTCCGGCATCACATCGTTGTAAGGAGCCTTACCCAGATCCAGCTTCAGTACGTTTTCCTGGTAGTTCTTCATGTAGGTGACTTTTTTCGTTTCGAGTTCTGCAACAATCGACAACGTGTCGGAATAGCTTTGTGCTGAGTGAAGCGTATTGGTGTAGCTGATGGGCTTGCTGGCCATGTAGGTGGTCAGCACATCATCCAATGCCGCTTGACCGATCAATGACCCCAGATGTCGTACCTGCGGGTTTTGGAGCGCCGCTTCTTTAGCGGCACGATTGAATAGCTGCTGCAGTTCCGCGGGGTCGGCATTCTTTGGCCAGGGGAGCTTCTTGTCGCTCAAACGGGTCACCACCTGTTCGATGGTGGTGATGCTGTCGCTCCTGAACAGTGCCCGCGCATGGGCCACGGTGTCCAGGCTCATGCGAATCTGCGACGCCGCACCGGTGTGGTTAATGGCCCTGATCAGGTCATAGGAGTTGGCGCCAGTCAGATATCGCAACTGCTGGCGGGCGACATGGGCACTGGAAGCGGCGAAGTGACCCACTTTCAGTGCGCCCCTGCCTATCAGCTTGGCGCCGCCCTTGAGCAGTTGCGGGATGCCGTCCAGCGGATTGAACAGGCTGACCACCGTTTGTGCGCCGACTCGCGATGCCGTCAGCAGTTTGCTGGTCAGGGAGGCGCCTTTGGCGGCGGTGCCGGCCACTTTCAACGGGATGGCGGCGAAGGCGACTGCGACGACCAAAACGTCAGTGACGCAACCAAAGAGGGCATTGCGTTGCCGTTCAGCCACACCCGAGGAAAGCTCCTCCACGCATTCCTTGAACGGAATAATCAGGTTGAGAATGACGTTGAACACCGCGTCGGTCTTTTCAATCGCCCGTTCTCGCTCCGTTTGGTCAAGTCCGATTTGGGTCAGCTCCTTTTCAGTGAAGATCGGGGTGTTCCGGGCAACCAGATGGCTGATGGTGTCCAGTCGCTCGGAGTTGAAGTAGCGGATCGGATTGGTTGACTGGGTAGGGTGGCCAGACTCTTCCAGATCGGCGATTCGCGTGAGGTAAACATCGGAATGGATGCCGTCACGCGGGGCTATGTTTTTGACGTAGGCATCCAGGTCGATCGGCGCTTTCAATAGCAGCTCACGCTCACTGTAGTTTTCATCAATCCAATGGCTGATAAGTTTTGAAGCAACCGTTGTACTAAAGTCTTGCCGGAATCGACATTCCAAGCGCATCGGAAATAATTCATAACAACGAATCAAGGGGCCGATCACCGCAAAAATGATGAGGCCATGGCGCGCGGCATCTTCTTCAGGTTTGGTCTGTTGGGGCGGCGTAGTAATTACATTGCCGGCACTGGGTCGATAGTTAGTGTAGTACTTGATTTTGTTGATCTGATAGATCGCCAGGCGACCCTGTTCAATAAACTTTCTGTGTCCTTCCTCCATTTGCGAAAATGCATATTTGATATTGACCGCTAATCCTGCAGTCATCTGGTTGTAATGATTGTGGATGGCCTCTTCATACAGATTGGCCACGGGATACAACGCTGTCAGCCCAGGGTATTGCTGGTAAATATTGGCGCCCCTTGTACGGCCCCAATCCTGAGTATGAAGTTCCTCGCCTATATACAGGTCCAATACGGAGACTTGCCTGCCGGCACCGCCTCCGCTGCCACGGTGTTTGACCAGCCGTTCGGAAGAGACGCTGTCGGGCACGATGGATCGCAGTTCTTTCAACGCAAGTGCCTTGCGGCTGGGGATCGGCTGAGAAATTTGGCTGATCGCGCCCGATAAGGCGCCGACATACTGGTTATATTGCTCGACACCACGCTTTACCGCGGCCTGGCCAAGGCTGCCGTCAGCCTCTCGTGTGATCAGACCGTTCATCAACGCCCAGGTAATGATCGGATCGACCGCTTGCGTGGTGTGCAGCGCTTGTAATTGCGGGGTCAGCACCGAGACCTGGCCGAAGCCCAGCAGGTGCTCATAAGACATGGCCCGGGAGGCGCCGGGAACGAGCGACTCGACTAAATGTACCGCCTGGCTGAGGACCACCCAGCCCGGGGTGCCGAGTTGCAGTTCAGCCGGGACACCGCGCACCAGGTATTCAGGTGCCATGCCGCCAAGCACCAGTTCCGCGACCAGCGGTGCGAAGGTGCGATCAAGAGCAAAACGATCGTACAGATGGTCTTCCAGGCGTTTGCGCACCGCGGATGGTTGAAGCAGTAAGTATTCGGCCGAATAGAGGTTGAAGCCGGCAAATGTGGTGTTGGCGCTGTCCAGAGCGGGATCGAGATCGAGCAGCATGGCCGCAATCAGCAATTGCTCGATCAATACTGGCGACGGTTTGGGCTGGGTCGTGTCGGTGAACCAACCCAGGGCATCGAAGTACGCTTGCCCTTGTTCCGAGGCTCCGACTGTTATTTCGATCAATCGTTGTAAGCGGTATTCAGGGCTGGTGGGCAATCCTGCCGATTTGATTTCGACCGGCAAATGTTTACCCAGGTGTGCCACCAGGGTAGTTTTCCCGCCGCTTGAAGAGTGGTTGACCTTGCGAATGATGGCGCGGTTGTTCTCGGTGAGTCTAAATGGCGAATCCTCTGGCGTGTCCAGAAGTTGCCAATAGTTACCAAACCGTGGTGGCTCGGGCAGGGTCATGAAGTTGAGCAGATCAATCAGCCCTTTGGCGTCTTGTTCAGTGGCGGGTAATGACAAGTCATGGAAGCGCAACCATTGGCTGACGACTATTTTGTTTCCGGTGGTGATCCACCCACCGCTCAACTTGGCCATGTTCGCCAGTAGTTTCAGCTCACCGTTGAAAGTTGCAATGCCTGTGACAAGCGACGTGATGTCCTTGGGCGAAAAAAAAGCGGTGGTGAGATCGTTGTACGTACTGACATTCGGCCAGGAGTAATACAGTCGGCCGCTTTCATCGACGAGGTATACGGCATGCGCCGGTATGGATTGCGAAGTCCGGATCTTCAGAAAGTCGGGGTGCCGGGTCAGAATGGATAAGTAAACGCTGGCGGATCGATGAACCTGATCAAAGTCAGTGCCGGGCACGCTGGTAACTGCGATTCTTGCCCATGACCATCCGAGGTCCGTGATTGTCTCGTCAGCGAGGAAGTTATTGATCGCTGTAATGATTGCCTGTTTTTGACGGCCGTTTGCGGAGCTTTCAGATACATTGTCTTGAGTTTGCATGGTTGGCTTTTAACTGTCTGAGAGTTTTAGAGATGCAGGAACTTAACAAGGTTGTCGCGGGACGAGGCGGATAGTAATGAGTGATCAGGCAGTCAGTTATTCTATTTATATGGCTTTATGTTTCGCTTGTTAGAGGGGCGAATGAAAGAGCGGCTGGCGTGCAGTAATTATCGGATTGGAGTGGGGGTGCAGAGAGTTGTATTTATATATGTGCTTGTGGGGCGAAGTTGCAATGGGTTCAAGCGGGCAGTCAATAACCCGTTAACCACGATACTGCCCCGGCGTCGCCGCCAGATGTTGTTTGAATACCCGCTGAAAGTGCGCCTGATCGGCAAACCCGGCCTCCAGCGCTACATCGGCAATCAACTTGCCGCTGCGTAACCGGTCCCGGGCGAACTGGATGCGCCGGTTGAGCAAAAACGCGTGTGGCGTCATCCCGTAATGTTGCTTGAACGCGCGGATCAGGTAGGACGGCGACAGTTGCGCCGCTGCGCAAATATCTTCCAGCTTGAGCAGTTGCGTGCAGTTGTCGCGGATGTAGTCGGCGGCCCGTTCCAGTTTGAAATTGGGTTCGCGCAATGGCGGGTCGGTGGGGTTGAGGCGTTGTTGCACCTCGGTGAAAAACTCTACCGCGGCGCTGTGTTTGCATAGCAGGTCTTGCTGCTCATCGACCAATACGGTGTACAGATCCTTCAAGCCCGCAAACAGACTCGCGTCGTGCAAGTGGGTGATGGAAAACCGCCGCAATGCCTGGTCCTGGCTAAATCCCAATTGATGTTGCAAGTCGGTCAGCCACGGCGTCTCGACATAGAGCATCAGGTACGACCAGGGCTGATCGTCGATGGGGTTGCAGGCGTGGACATCGCCGGGGTTCATCAGCACCACGGTGCCGGCACTGACCTCGAATGCCGACTGCTCATGCACATACGTACTGCGCCCGGCGGTGATCGCGCCGATGGAAAAATGCTCATGGGAGTGCCGGGCGTAGCAGACCTCACGGCCATCGGCGATGGCCCGGGCTTCGATGAAGGGCAGGGCGTCGTCGCGCCAGAAGCGCGGGGCTTTGTCGGCATCTTTGGCAACCGTGTGTTTCATCGTCGGCGTCCTGGGCAGGTCAGCGTACGAGTGTATTAGCTCTCGTCATTAAAGGCGCGTTGCGATGCCGGATTTTTTGTTGGCAGTGCCGTAGACCGAAGAGTCGTTAAGCAATATCAGCCCGCACCGTTTGTCGCTAGACTGGCCGCCCCGATTTGCCGCAAGGACGCTCAGCATCATGGTTGCCCCTCGTTTATTGGCTGTCGCCTGCCTGCTCGCCAGCGCCGGCGCGAGTGCCGCGCCGCTGACTTATCACCTCACCGATCCCGCGCAGAAATATGCCATCGAGGTGCTGTTCCCGCAGCCTCCCGCCCAGAGCTTCGAAGGCGCGCCGGCGCAGATCACCTTGCGCGACAAGAGCAGTGGCCAGGTGTTGCAGCGCATCGACTCACCGGCGGCGTTTGCCGTCTACAAACCCGGCAGCCAGGAACTGGAAATCAACCAGGCCCCGGCCTATGGCGATCAAAGCGCGTTGTTCTTCGATGATTTCAATTTCGATGGGCAGCAGGATCTGGCCGTACGCAACGGTAGCGAGGGCGGTTATGGCGGTCCTTCCTATGACATCTACCTGTCTGATCCAGCGAGCCTGACGCTGGTCTTCAGCCCGGCGTTCTCCTCCCTGACCCGCGATGAGCAATTGGGCATGTTCGGCGTTGATCCGGTGGCCAAGCGCTTGGACACCCGTTCGAAACAAGGCTGCTGCTGGCATCAAAGCGCGACGTGGAAGATCGAGAACAATGAGCCGGTGATGGTCAGCGAAAAGATCGAAGCGATGCAGATGCCGACGCAAGCAAAGCCCTACATGCCTATGGGCTACCTGGACGTCACCGAACGCGAGCTCAAGGATGGCCAGTGGATCGAACACCAGTCACTGGCGGGCCCCTACGCCGAGCCACCGTTGACGTTTCGCGGCACCCTTAACGACAAGATCGCGTTCGAACTCTGGTGGCAAATCCAGGGCGAGGTATACATCGGTGAAGTGCGTTACGGCAAAACCGGCAGCGGCAAACCGATCCGGCTGGTCGGCGATTACGTTTATGGTCGCGGTGTGTTGCTGCATGAACTGGACGATGACGGGCAGATCACCGGCGACTGGACCCTGAAAGGCGAACCGGACGAACAGGGCAACTACACCGGCACCTGGCGCAGCCCCAAGCGCACGTTCAACACCAACATGCGTCTTGCCGAATTCAAGATTGCGCCGCAGAAACTTGAAGGGGTGGCCAGCAATCAGCGTGAAGGTGACTACCGGATGACCCATTTCGTAGAGCGAATAATCAGCCAGCTGTCGGTGAAGATACTGCCGGGCATCGATGATGGGCCGGAGACTGTCGATATCACTATCGACTACGCCCAGCTCAAGGATCCACCGAGCGAAATCCATTACCAGTCGGCGTTGCTGGCGGGCAATCTGGCCATCGTGCTGGACGCCCAGGGTGGACCGGTCTTGCGCTTGCAGTTGCTCAACGGCGCGGCAGTCGTGACGGGTTACGGCGAGTACCGCAAATACGGCGGCAGCTACGTAAAAATCCCCTGAAGCGTGGCGCTAGAAATCCCACTTGGTCGTCAGCTGCACACTGCGCGGCTCCCCATAAAACCCGGTGCCGAAGTTGCCGAGGCCGGTGTAGTAGGTCTTGTCGAACAGGTTCTTCACATTGAGCAGGGTGCTCAAATGCTCGTTGAAGCGGTAGCGCGCCATCACATCCACCAGGTAATAACTGTCCTGGGTGATGCGCGCATTTTGGCCGCTGCCGCTGGGGTCGGGCTGGAACACATTACCGAAGAATTCGCTCTGCCAGTTCACCCCGCCGCCGACGGTGAGGTCGTCCCAAGCGCCGGGCAACCGATACGTACTGAACACCCGCACCACTTGCGCTGGCGCAGTGGTTTTCAGCACTGAGCCATAGACGTCATCGCCCTGGGCGTCGCGGGTGTGGTTGTAGGTGTAGCCGGCCGAGAGTTTCCAGCCGTCCAGCACTTCACCGGCCACTTCGACTTCGAAGCCCTTGGTGGTCGCGCCTTGCACCGCGCGGTACACCGACTCGGTATCGACGCCACTGACGTACTCGGCGAGGTTGTCCTGTTCGATGCGGAACAGCGCAAAACGAGCGTTCAACCGTCCGCCGAAATATTCAGCCTTGAGGCCGGCTTCGTAGGCGTCGCCTTCCACGGGATCGAGCAGTTGGCGATTGGCGTCCTTGCTCATCTGCGGCTGATAGATGTTGGTGTAGCTGGTGTACAGCGAGTAGGTGTCATCGAGGTCGTAGACCAACCCGGCATAAGGTGTGATCACGCCGCTCTGGCGGTAACGATCGCGGGTGTCCGGAGTGTCGGTATCGGTGTAGTCGAGGTGGTCGCTGCCCTTGAAATCACTGACCCGCCCGCCGAGGATCACGGACAGATCGTCGGTCGGCCTCAGGCGTGTGGCGAGGTAGGCGCCGGTCTGGCGCTGGACGATATCGTCACGGCCGACCTGGGGAATGTCCGGCTTCGGAAATTCACCACGCCAGTCGAAAATGCTGCCCTCCAGGGCCGGGTAGACCGAGCCATAAACCGGAATGTCCTGGCGGGTGTTCATCGCCATGAACCCGGCGATCAACTCGTGTTCGCGCCCAAGCAGGCTGAACGGGCCGCTGAAATTGACGTCGAGGTTGTCCTGCACCTCGTCACCCTTGAATTTGCCCATGTACATGAACATGCCGTCGCCACTGACCGGGTCCGGGTTGCCACCGCTGGCCGAGCCGAGAAAGGTGTCGTGTCGGCGGTGTTTGCGGTCGTAGCTGACCTTGAGTGTCCAGTCGTTGGCCAGTTGCTGTTCCAGCGAAGCGAATAGCGTCTGGTTGCTGAAATCCCGGCGGCTCCAGTCAGTGGCCGGGTTGAACGAACGCGAGAAATTCGTCCGTGAGCCGTCGCTGTTGAACATCGGGAAACCGGTCCAGCTGGCGCCACGGGAGCGGGTGTTTTGCTGGTCGATACCGACGGTGAGCAAGGTGTCCGGGGTCAGGTCGGCTTCGAGGATGCCGTAGGCGATGTCCCGGGTGTTTTGATAGTGATCGGCGTGGGCACTGCGCTCCTGATGGACCCCGACGAAACGTCCGCGCACGTTGCCGCTGTCCGTCAGCGGACCGGCGATGTCGCCCTCGCTGCGGTAACTGTCCCACGAACCGACGCTACCACTGACCGAGGCCTTGAAGGCCTTGGTCGGGCGCTTGCGGATCAGGTTGACGCTGGCCGATGGGTCCCCCGAGCCGGTCATCAGCCCAGTCGCGCCCTTGATGATTTCAACGCGGTCGAAGGTCGCCATGTCGGTGCTGGTGGTGCCGTAATCGTAGACGCCGTCGTAGTCGGTATTGACCCCGTCGTACTGGAAATTGGTGATCGGCAGGCCCCGGCTGGAAAACTCCCAGCGCTCGCTGTCGTAGTTCTGCACGCTGATGCCGGGGGCGCGGCGCAGCACGTCAGCGATGCTGGTGCCGCCCTGATCGTCCATTTGCTGGCGGGTGATGACCGTTACTGATTGCGGGGTGTCGCGCAAGGACAGCGCCAGGCCGGTGGCCGAGGAGGTCGAGCCGGTGGTGTAGCTGTGGGTGTCTTCGGTGATGGCTCCCAAGCCAAGCGCCGCGATAGTGGTGGTATCGAGTTCCAGCAAACCTTCGGGCACGGCTTGCAGGATATAACCGCCACCGGCCTGGGCTTGAGCTTGCAGGCCGCTGCCTTGCAACAGGCGCTGCAAGGCTTGCTGTTCGGTGAAGTCGCCCTCCAAGCCTGGACTGCGTTTGCCGCCCGCCAGGTCGTTGTGGCCGGCGAGGAAAATCCCGGCCTGTTCGGCGAAGCGGTTGAGCACGCTGACCAGCGAGCCGGCGGCAATCGCGTAATGACGCTTCTGACTGGCGGGCTGTTCATTGGCAGCCGGAGCGATGCCTGGCGCAAGACTCACCGCCAGCGCGAGCGCCAACGAACGGGCGTTGCGAATCATGCCCTCGGGCCGACGCTGACCCACCAGCTCATGGTCTTTTGCACCCGGATCGGCAACGCCGCTTCCAGCAGGCGCAAGGCCTGATCGGTGTCCTTGAGCGGGAACGAGCCCATCACCGGCAGCCCGGCAATGGCCGGATCGCACGCCAGATGCCCCGGTCGATAGCGCCCCAATTCCTCGATCAACTGCCCCAGCGGCAGGTTGTCCGCCAGCAACACCCCGCGACGCCAGGCTTCGCGCCCGGCCGCAGCAGGTGTGGCCGCAGGCGTGTGGTGTTCGGTGAAGGCCAGTTGTTGCCCGGCGTCGACGATCTGCACCTGACCGTGCACGGTGCGGACTTCGACCGCGCCTTCGTAGACGTTGAGCAACGTGCGCTGTTCTTCCTGACGCACGCTGAAGCGCGTACCCAGCGCACGCATCTGGCCTTGCTCGGTCTGCACCAGGAACGGTCGACGACTGTCCTTGGCGGTGTCGATCAACACTTCTCCGCAACGCAGTAGCAACAGGCGTTGCGCGCCGTCGAAGCGTACGTTGAGCGCGCTCAGGGCATTGAGCCAGATCCGGCTGCCATCGCTGAGCAGGCTTTCCCGGGTTTCGCCGGTGCCGGTGGCGAGGTCGGCGGTCCAGCGGCCCAGCGTGTCCGGGAGCGAAGTCTGGCGCCAGGCGCCCCAGCCCAACAGGCTGCCCGACGCCAGGATAAGCAAGCTCTTGACCGTTTGGCGGCGGCTGATCGGTGAGCGAGCGGTGTTGCGCAACACCTGCCCGGCGGCGTGTTGCTGGTCATCTTGCAGGGTCGCGAAGCGTTGGCCGACGCGCTCCACGTAGCCCCAGGCTTGCTGGTGTTCGCCGCTTTGCGCCAGCCAGGCTTGCCAGCGTTCGCGGTCCTGTTCGCCGGTCTGTTGATCGTGCAGTTGCACATACCATTGCGCCGCCTGTTCGAGGCTGGCGTGGCTGATGCTGTTCGGGGAAGGGCGGGGCATGGGTTACTCGATCAGCAGGCCGTCGAGCTCGGCCTCCAGCATCGCGCAATGCATCAATGCCTGGGCCAGGTACTTCTTCACCATGCGTTCGCACACACCGATTTCCTCGGCGATGGCGCGGTAAGGCAGGCCATGCACTTGGGCCAGAATGAACGCATCGCGCACCCGCGCGGGCAGCCGTTGCAGCATGGCGTCCACTTCGTAGAGGGTTTCGACGATGATCGCCCGTTGCTCCGGCGAGGGTTGCACGGCTTGCGGACGCGCGGCCAGGGTCTCGAGCCAGGCCTGTTCCAACTGACGGCGGCGCCAGTGATCGATGCACAAGCCCCGGGCGATGGTCGCCAGGTAGGAGCGCTCACGGCTTTCGCAGTCGAACGCCGGCGGACGTTTGAGCACCCGGATAAACGTGTCATGCGCCAGGTCTGCGGCATCGAAGGCGTTATTCAAGCGTCGACGCAACAACTCATGCAACCAGCGGTGATGAGCGAGGTAGAGGTTCTGAACGCTGGAGGAATCGGCGACCGTCATTGTGAGCACATGTCCATGGGCGACGTACGCCCTCGGTGCAAATAAGAATTGGTCGCGATTAAACCAAATGGTCAGTGGCTGCGCAAATGATATTGGTTTGCTTTTAGGCGGTTGGGCGTGATGATTTGGAGAGTTGTAGTCGTTATGACTTTAAGTGGAGTCATTAAGACAATAATGGGGCTGGGTCATATTGACTGCGTGACAGCCAAGCCGTTGATTTAACGCCGTATAAAACATGGCACGGCTTTTGGAAGAGAAAACGTACAACTGATCGACTTCGGGAGTACGGAAAAATGTTCGATTTCTTCAGCCATCCACAACACGTCCTGCACCTGTCGAGCAAAGTGCTCGGCCTCGGCCTGATGCTGCTTTTGGTGGGCATCTACGGCGCTTACCTGCACGTCGGGCCCTTGCCAATTGCGGTACAGGTCTCGATGCACGCCATGACCATCCTCGGTCCGACCCTGCTGAAAATCGGCTACGTGATGCGACTGCTCGCCCAACATCGGTTGGCAACCCACATGATCGGGGCAGTGGCTTGATGCGCACACTGGCGGCGTCACCGGCGTTCAGTCTTGGATTTCGACCGTTCTTTCTCGCGGGCGCCGGGTTTGCCGCGCTGGCCGTGGCGGTCTGGGCACTGTGGTTATACGGCCGCTTGCCCGGTGCGCAACCGATCGGTGGGATGCTGGCCTGGCATCGGCATGAAATGCCTTTCGGTTTCGCCACGGCGATCATCGCCGGGTTCCTGCTGACGGCGGTGCCGAACTGGACGGGAAGGGCGGGACTCAGCGGTTGGCCATTGATCGGCCTGGTGTCGGTGTGGCTGATCGCGCGCCTGGCCTGGTGGCTGCCGATCTCGCCAATGGTTTTGCTGACGATGCAGCTACCGTTTCTGCCCTTGCTGGCGTGGTGTCTGGGACGGGATCTGCTGGCGGCGCGCAAGCGCGAAAACTATCCGATCCTGCTAATGATCACGTTGCTGGCCGGTTGCCAGATGATGACGCTGTGGGGAATCCTGACCGATGACGTCGGATTCCAGCGCCATGGCGTGTTGGCAGCCTTGTGGCTGGTGGCGGCGCTGATGAGCATGATTGGCGGGCGGGTGATTCCATTCTTCATTCAACGCGGTTTGAATCGCCCCGCGCCCGCAGCGACTCATCCACTGGCCACCCGCGTATTGTTGCTGGGCGGGATGCTGGCCGCGCTGTCGTTTGCCGCTGGTTTGAACGATACGCCAAGGGGATGGCTGGCCGCGTTGTACCTGCTGCTTGGCGGTGTGCACCTATTGCGCTTATGGCGCTGGCACGACCGGGGTATCTGGCGAGTGCCGCTGCTGTGGTCGCTGTACCTGGCCTACGCCTGGCTGGTCGCAGGGACACTGGCCATGGCGCTGTGGCATGCCGGGTGGATGCCGCAACAGAGCCTGGCCACCCATGCGCTGGCGGTCGGCGGGATTGGCGGACTGATCCTGGCGATGATTGCCCGGGTCAGCCTGGGTCATACCGGCCGCTTGCTCCAGCCCTCGAAAACTGTGGTGCTGGGGTTTGTCTTGCTGGTGTTCGCCGGCCTGTGTCGAGTGTTGCTCGTTCCGTTCTCGGGAGTCGGGCTCGGGCTGTCGGCGCTACTCTGGTGTACGGCGTTCGGGCTGTTTTTGACGCGTTATACCGGCATCCTGCTCAAGCCAAGGGTTTAGCGCCGAGGCCATCTTGTTCGGCAATCCAGCGAGTGGCCATGTCGATAAACGCCCGTAACTTCGGCTGCGTCTGGGTGCGACTCGGGAAGTACAGGTACAACCCGGAACTGAGCGGCACAAACGGCTGCAGCACCCGTTGCAGGCGTCCATCGGCCAGTTCGTCGGCAATCTCCAGGTCGCAGGCATAGGCCAGGCCTAAACCATCCCGGGCCGCAGCCACCAGCAGTTTGCGGTCATTGACGATCACGCCACCGGCAACCCCTACGGTGAAGTCGCGACGGTCGCGGCGAAACTCCCAGCGATGAGCATTGCCCGAGGTCGAGAAGCGAAAACCGATGCACTCATGGCGGGTCAGTTCTTCAGGGCTGGCGGGTTGGCCGGCCTTGGCGAAATACGCCGGGGAGCCCACCACCGACCATTGCAAGTCCGGCGTCAGGCGCACGGCGACCATGTCTTTCTCGATTGACTCGCCGAGCCGGATCCCGGCATCGAAGCCGCCCGCCATCAAGTCCACCGTGGCGTCGTCCAGGGAAATATCCAGGGTGACCTGCGGGTAGGCCTGGCGAAACAGCGGGATCAGCGGCTCGATCAACAATGCGCCGGACAGCCGTGGCGCGGTGAGGCGCAGGGTGCCCATGGGTTGATCGCGAAAGCCGCTGAGCACTGCCAGCGCTTCATCGATTTCACTGGCTGCCGGGCGCAGTCGCGCAAACAGACTGGCGCCGGCCTCGGTCAACGCCACGCGTCGAGTGGTGCGCTGGAACAACAGCACACCGGTGCGCCGCTCCAGCAGCTTGATCGCATGGCTGACGGCGGTCGGCGTGACCGCCAGGCGAGTGGCGGCGAGGGTGAAGCTTTTGTGCTCGGCCACCGCGAGGAATTCGGTCAAGCCGTCGAACGGGTCATGGTTCATCGAAAGAGCGCCATTATGAAAGAGCGTTTCATAGTGCTTGTAACACGAGGGCATTTTTCCGACCAATCTTCCTGCGTACCTTGAGCACATCCCCAACCCACACAAGGTATCGATCATGAGCGCTCCGCAAACTTTCAAACGTGTCTGGCTGGTCACCGGCGCCTCCCGTGGCATCGGCGCCAAAATCGTCGCCGCCGCGCTGGCCAACGGTGATGCGGTAGTCGCCACGGCGCGTGACGCCAGCACCATCATTCAGCGCTTTGGCGATCAACCGGGCTTGCTGGCCGCCACCCTCGACGTCACCCATGAAGCCCAGGGCGTCGCCGTTGCCCAGGCCGCCATCGAACATTTCGGGCGCATCGACGTGCTGGTCAACAACGCCGGTTTCGGCTTGCTCGGCGCGGTGGAAGAGGCGAGCGGCGATGAGATCAAGCGGCTCTACGAAACCAACGTCTTCGGCCTGCTGAATGTCACCCGTGGCGTGTTGCCGCACATGCGCGCCGCCCGCAGCGGTCATGTGATCAACATCTCTTCGGTGGGCGGTTTTCAGTCGGCGCCGGGCTACGGCGTTTACTGCTCGACCAAGTTTGCCGTCGAAGCCCTGAGCGAAGCCTTGCACGGCGAACTGGCGCCGCTGGGCGTCAAGGTGACGGTGGTTGAGCCGGGCTACTTCCGCACCGATTTCCTTGATACCAATTCCCTGGTCGAATCTCCGGAAACGATTGCCGACTACGCCTCGACTGCCGGGGAGGTGCGCAAACTGGCGAAGGCTGTGAATCAGCAACAGCCCGGGGACCCGGAGAAACTGGCTCAGGCGATGATCACCTTGGTCGAGGCTGAAAACCCGCCACTGCGCCTGCCGTTGGGTACGGATTCGGTGCGTTACATCCAGGCGAAGATCGAGTTCGTCACCGGTGAATTGAACACCTGGCGCAAACTCTCTGAGTCCACCGATTTCTAACAACGCCGCACGTGTAGCAGCTGTCGAGCACCGCGAGGCAGCGTTCGGCGGCGAAGCCGTCGTAAACCCAATGCACACGGTCTACCTGATACACCGCGTCGCTTGATTTCACGACGGCTTCGCCGCCGAACGCTGCCTCGCGGTGCTCGACAGCTGCTACAAAGTCGCATCCGTCTTCAACCTCCGGGTGACCGGTGGTCGCAGAAGCTGGCCGCCAGGTCAATCTGCGCTTAGCTGTATGGATAACCCGAGGCGCGCGTAGGTCTTGTATCACCACAGCGGCGCCCCTTCAGAACACCGTGAGTCTGAGGAAATCCACACATGTTGACCCTCAATATCAATGGCAAGGACCAGGCGCTGGATGTCCCCGCGGACATGCCGCTGCTGTGGGTCCTGCGCGATGTCGCGCACCTGACCGGCACCAAGTTCGGCTGCGGCATGGCCCAGTGCGGTGCCTGCACCGTGCATGTCGATGGCGCGCCAATGCGTGCCTGCATCACCCCGGCCACCGCCGTGGCCCATGGGCAAAAAATCCTCACCATCGAAGGCCTGTCCACCGACGGTACCCATCCGGTGCAGCAAGCCTGGGCCGAACTCGACGTGGTGCAGTGCGGTTATTGCCAGTCGGGGCAGATCATGTCCGCCGCCGCGCTGTTGGCGAAAATCCCCAAACCCACCGACGACGATATCGACCAGGCACTGTCCGGCAATATCTGCCGCTGCGGCACTTACCCAAGGATTCGCGCGGCGGTCAAACGCGCCGCGGAGATCGGTTGATGCCACGTCGAGGGGAGTCATCGCAATGAACAGCCTCAATCCTGTTTCACGTCGCGGTTTTCTCAAGGGCAGCGCCGTGCTCGGCGGTGGGCTGGTGGTGGCGTTTGTCATCCCCGGCGGCCATCGCTTTGCCTCGGGTGCCGAGAACCAGGGCAACGCTTTCGCGCCCAATGCCTTCCTGCGCATCAGCAACGACAACAGCGTGACCATGCTGCTGGGCCATTCGGAGATGGGCCAGGGCATCTGGACCGGCCTGACCATGCTGATCGCCGAAGAACTGGACGCCGACTGGTCGAAAATCCGCGTCGAACACTCCCCGGCCTCGGCCAAGGACTACGGTTTGGCCGGGTTTGGTGGCATGCAGATTACCGGCGGCTCGACCTCGACCTGGATGGAGTTCGACCGCTATCGCCAGGCAGGTGCCGCTGCGCGCCTGATGTTGATCGACGCCGCGGCCAAACGCTTCAATGTCGCCCCGTCCGGGATTCGCACCGAATCGGGCGTGGTCATCGCTGGCGACAAGCGCGCGACTTACGGCGAACTGGCGGACGATGCCGGCAAGCTGCCGGTGCCGGATCCAGCCTCGATCAAGTTCAAGGAAGCCAAGGACTGGAAGATCATCGGCAAACCGACCCCGCGCCTCGACACCCCGGAGAAAATCACCGGCCGTGCCAAGTTCGGCATGGACGTGCAGTTCGACGGCCTGATGACCGCCATGGTCGCCCGTTCGCCAGTGTTCGGCGGCAGCGTCAAATCCTTCGAAGGCGCCGAGGCGCTGGCGGTGCCCGGCGTACACAAAGTGGTGCAAGTGCCCACGGGCGTGGCGGTGATTGCCGATCATTACTGGGCGGCGAAATTGGGGCGCGATGCGCTGAAAATCGACTGGAACCTGGGGCCGAACACCGGGCTCGACAGCGTGAAACTGCTGGAAAGCTTCCGCCAACTCGCCGCTACCCCCGGCATGCCGGCCAGTCAGGCCGGGGATACAGCAGCGACGCTGAAGAAAGCGGCGAAAACCATCGACGTCGAATACAGCGTGCCGTACCTGGCTCATGCGCCGATGGAACCGCTCAACTGCACGGTGAAAATCACCGCGGACAAGTGCGAAATCTGGACCGGCACCCAGTTCCAGACCCTTGATCAAATGATCGCGGGCAAGATCACCGGGCTCAAACCCGAACAAGTGGAAATCCACACCGAATTCCTCGGTGGCGGCTTCGGCCGACGGGCCAACCCGACCTCGGACTTTGTCGCCGAAGCGGTGCAAGTGGCCAAGGCTGCCGGCATGCCGGTGAAAACCGTGTGGTCCCGTGAGGACGACATACGCGGCGGCTATTACCGCTCGATGTTCCTGCATCAGGCGAACATCGGCCTGGACGCCGACGGCATGCCGCTGGCCTGGAAACATGTGATGGTCGGCCAGTCGATCATGGACGGCACGGCGTTCGCCGCGACCATGGTCAAGGACGGCGTCGACAAGACCTCGGTCGAAGGCGTGGCCGACAGTCCTTACCTGGAAAAACTGGCCAATCATCAGGTCGAGCTGCATTCACCGAAGACCGGCATCAGCGTGCTATGGCTGCGTTCGGTGGGGCACAGTCACAACGCCTTCGTCATGGAATCGTTGATCGACGAACTGGCCGAGGCGGCCGGCAAGGACCCGGTGGAGTACCGACGAACGCTGCTCAAGGACCATCCGCGGCACCTCGGCGTACTGAACCTGGCGGTCGAGAAAGCCAACAGGAACGCGCCGCTGCCGGACGGCCATGCGTTGGGTGTGGCGGTGCATGAATCGTTCGGCAGCTACGTCGCCCATGTCGCCGAAGTGTCCGAGGACAACCTGAAGATTCGCGTGCACCGGGTGGTGTGTGCGGTGGATTGCGGCATCGCGGTCAACCCGCAGAGCATCGCGGCGCAGATGGAATCCTGCGTCACCTTCGGTCTGGGCTTTGCGCTGCACAGCAAGCTGACCTTCAAGGACGGCCAGGTGGTGCAGTCCAACTATCACGACTATCAGGTGCTGCGACTCAACGAAATGCCGGTGGTGGAAGTGCACATCGTGCCCAGCACCGACAAACCCGGCGGCATCGGCGAGGCCGGTGTGCCGCCCGTGGCGCCAGCGGTGGCCAACGCGGTGTTCGCCCTGACCGGGCAGCGCCTGCGCGAGCTGCCGTTGCTACTGTCGGGGGTGTGACATGAGACGACATTTGATTCTTGGGGCGGTGGTGCTGGTGGGTCTGTCCGGCTACGCCTCAGACCTGTTCGCGGCGGACAATCAGGCGGCACTGGAAGCCTTCGGCACCGTGCAGAAGGTCTTCCAGAGCCCGCGCTGCCAGAACTGTCATATCCCCGGCGATTCGCCGTTGCAGTTCGACGCCGGCATCCCGCATGCGATGAACGTGGTGCGCGGCATGGACGGTAAGGGCGCCGCCGGTTTGCCCTGCGCCACCTGCCACGCGGAAAACAACCCGCCGGCCAGTTACGGCCCCCACGCACCACCGGGGGCGCCGCACTGGAGCCTGCCGCCGGCGGCGCACAAAATGGCCTGGATCGGACTGCCACCCGACAAACTCTGCGCAATGATCAAGGATCGCTCCAGCAACGGTGACCGGGATTTCGCGGCGCTGATCAAGCACGTCAGCGACGACAAACTGGTGCTCTGGGGCTGGAATCCGGGTGGCAATCGGGCGCCAGTGCCGGTGCCGCACGACATCTTTGTCACGCAATTCAAGCTCTGGGCGGACGCCGGAGGACCGTGCCCGGTAGCAGGCATCTGACCAACGGCGGGTTAATTAGGAGTCAAACCGGGTATGTGCGGCTCTAACGTATATATCCCCACAGGAGTGACACATGCTGGTTCCAGGCAAACCGATCAAACCGGGTACTTGCACTGACACCTTGCACGGCCCGGACACTGCACTGCAGGAGCGCGAACTGCTGCGTGAGCTGGCGCGTCAGGCCGAGCAGGAACTGACGGCGGTGCAGGTGGCAAGCATGGACGAACTGACGCTGCTGCCCAATCGCCACGGCTTCGATGCCTTGGCTCAACGAGGCCTGGACGCCTGCTTGCGGATGGGCAAACCGGCGACCTTGCTGTTTTTCGACCTTGATCACTTCAAACACATCAACTACCTGTACGGTCGCGCCGAAGGCGATGATGCCCTGAAGACCTTCGCCGATGTGTTGCGCATCGCCTTTCGCGAAAGCGATGTGATTGGCCGCATGGGCAGCGACGAATTTGCCGCATTGCTGACCGGTGCCAACGCCGTGGAGATCGGCGCCATCCGCGCGCGGCTCGAAGAGATGCTCGACGAGCGCAACGCCACGGTGCATCGCGGTTATGACATTCGCTTCAGTGTGCGCCAGATCGAGTTTCATCCGGCGCTGCACCAAACCGTGGAAGGCCTATTGGCGGCGGTCGGCGAGCAGGTCGGCGGCCACCCGTTCGGCCACTCCTAACAGCGAGCCGTCATCCCTGAAGCGGCCGATCATCTGTAATCCAATCGGCAACAACCCTTCGGCGCGAGGCAGCGGGATATTCACCTGCGGCCAACCGAACGCCCCCCAGAACTTGATGAAATCCGATGGCCCGGTGCTTTCCAGGCCCTGCGGCGCGACGATCCCGCAGCAAGGGCCGAGCATGGCGTCGAAGGGTTGGCAGCGCTCGTGCAAAAGCGGTGCAAGTGCCGCCAACCGCGCCTTGGCCGCGGACTCCTGCTCCCATGTGGTGGCTGTCGCGCGGTCGAACATCGCCAGCGTCGATGGGCTCAACAGTGTTCGGTGTTGCTGGAACTCCTTCGCCAATGAGCGCGCGCCCTCGCAATCGTTGATCAACTGGTGGTCATCGAACACTCCGGCAAACTCGTCCGGCAGTTGCACTTCGCTGACTTGATGGCCGGCGCTGCGCAAATGCTCAAGGGCCTTTTCCAGAGCGTGGGCCACCTCTGGATCGACTTGGTCCCAACGCGCGGTGCGATAGAACCCCAAACGCAAAGGGCGTTGTTCAATTTCAGGGGCTGCGAAACCGGGAATCAACACCCGCGCCACGAGATTCAAGTCCCGCACCGAGCGACCGTACCAGCCCACGGTGTCGAAGCTCGGCGCCAGCGGTTTCACGCCTTCGAGCGACACCAGCCCGAACGACGGCTTGAGGGCGAACAAGCCGCAGTAAGCCGCCGGTTTCAGCAGCGATCCGGCCGTTTGGGTACCCAGTGCAATGGCAAAAAAATCCGCCGCCATCCCGGCCGCCGAACCGGCGCTGGAACTGCCCGGTGTGCGCGACAGGTCATGCGGATTGCGCGTCGGGCCGGTGTGCATGTAGGCAAATTCGGTGGTGTGGGTCTTGCCCATGATCAGCGCGCCGGCCTCGCGCAGCAGGGTCACCACGTGGGCGTCCCGGGACGGCTGGTGGTCGGCGTAGATCGGTGAAAAGAACTGCGTCGGATGATCGGCCGTGTCGAAGATGTCTTTCACGCCCACCGGCACGCCGGCCAGCAAACCCCGGCCATTGTGCAGCGTGGCTTGCAGGCGCACTTGCAGCGGCTTGAACGAAACGAACGCCTGGATATCAGGTTCCAGGGTTTCAATGCGTTCCAGAAAGGACTGGGCAACGGCCGTGACTTTTGCCTGGCCATCAAGCACCGCCTCACTGAGGGCGGTGGCGTCCAGCGCAGGGCGGATCATTTGGCGAACAACTGGCTGATGTCCTTGAACGCCTTGAACTCCAGGGCATTGCCGCAGGGGTCGAAGAGAAACATCGTCGCTTGTTCGCCCACCAGCCCCTGAAAACGAATGCCCGGTTCGATCACAAACTGCGTACCGAGCGATTGCAAACGCTCGGCCAGGGCTTCCCACTCCGGCATGCCCAAGACCACGCCAAAGTGCGGCACCGGCACGTTGTGGCCATCCACGGCATTGGTGTGAGCGGCTTCTTGCGAGGCGTTCTTCGGCGCCAGGTGAATCACCAGTTGATGGCCGAAAAAGTTGAAATCCACCCAATGATCGCTGGAGCGGCCTTCTTCCAGACCGAACACGTCGCCGTAAAAGCTGCGCGCGGCCGCCAGGTCATACACCGGAATCGCCAGGTGGAAAGGGGAGAGCTGCATCGGTAGATCCTCAACGGTCGGAAGTTGAAGCTGAGTTTAGTCCTGTGCTTTTTGATTAAAAGACGATAATTTTTGCGTCGAGCTCAAATTATTTCGATCAGTGGTGGCGGTTATGTTGCGTGAACTGAAAACCTTTATCGCGGTGACCCGTTACGGCACGTTCGCCGCGGCAGGCATGCACATCGGCCTCACGCAATCGGCGGTCAGCGCGCAGATCCGTAACCTGGAACAGGCGCTGGGCATTCGCCTGTTCGATCGCACTGGGCGCCAGGCGCTGCTCAACGCGGCAGGGCAGCGGGCATTGCCGATGGCGCGGGAGATGCTGGAAACCTTCGCCCGCATGGCGGTCAGTGATGACGTCAGCGAGTATCGCGGCGAACTGAAGATCGGCGCGGTGGCCACGGTGCAGACCGGTTTGCTGCCTCAGGCGTTATTGCGGTTGCGGCAACAGGCGCCCTTGCTGGAACCGAAACTGGTGCCGGGGGTATCGCTGAACCTGCTGAGTCAGGTGGACACCGGCGAAGTGGACTTGGCGATCCTGATCAAGCCGCCATTCGAGCTGCCCAAGGAATTGTCGGCGCAGGTCATTCGCAAGGAGCCGTTTGTGCTGATCGTGCCGGTAGATCTAGAAGGTGAAGATCCGTTACAGATACTCGCCGAGCATCCTCATGTGCGCTACGACCGCAACTCGTTCGGTGGACGCCTGGTGACGCGGTTTCTACGGGAACAGCAGATTGATGTACAGGTTGGGTTGGAGCTGGATGAGCTGGAAGCCATCGTGAAAATGGTCGAATGCGGGTTGGGGGTTTCTTTGCTGCCGGAGTCGGGGTTGTGGGTGGAGTATGGGGCGAAGGTGCGAGTGATTCGGTTGGGCGAGTTGACGTTTTACCGGGAGATTGTGTTGTTGCAGCGTTACAGCCAGCGAACGCAGCCGATTCAACAGTTGTTTGCGCGGTGTTTGATCTTGAACCCATAAAAAAACCCGCCAGAAGAGGCGGGTTTTTTTCAGGCGCTAACCAAAGATCACTCTTCGATATTGCCCATCGCAGTGGTGTTGAAACCACCGTCTACGTACATGATTTCGCCGCTGATGCCGGACGCCAGGTCCGAGCACAGGAAGGCGCCGGCGTTGCCGACTTCGTCGATGGTGACGTTACGACGCAGCGGGGTTTGCGCTTCGTTGGCGGCCAGCATCTTGCGGAAGTTCTTGATGCCGGAAGCGGCGAGAGTGCGGATCGGGCCAGCCGATACCGCGTTGACGCGGGTGCCGTCCGGGCCCAGGGAGCCGGCCAGGTAACGTACGCCAGCTTCCAGGGAAGCCTTGGCCATGCCCATTACGTTGTAGTTCGGCATGGTGCGCTCGGCGCCCAGGTACGACAGGGTCAGCAGGCTGCCGTTGCGGCCTTTCATCATTTCGCGGCCAGCCTTGGCCAGGGCCACGAAGCTGTAGGCGCTGATGTCGTGAGCGATGCGGAAACCTTCACGGGTGGTGGCTTCGGTGAAGTCGCCGTCCAGTTGGTCGCCCGGGGCGAAGCCGACGGAGTGAACGATCACGTCCAGGCCATCCCACTTCTTGCTCAATGCTTCGAAGACCTTGGCGATTTCTTCATCGCTGGCCACGTCGCACGGGAAGCACAGCTCAGGGCTCGAGCCCCAGCCTTGTGCGAATTCTTCAACACGACCTTTCAGTTTGTCGTTCTGATAAGTGAAGGCAAGCTCAGCGCCCTCGCGATGCATGGCGGCAGCGATGCCGGATGCGATGGACAGCTTGCTGGCGACACCGACGATCAGTACGCGCTTACCGGCGAGAAAACCCATGTGTTGCTCCTCTCTTTCAGGTTATTGCGCAGTGGCTGGTGCCAGGAAAGCGGCTTCCAGCAACTGCTGTGTATACGGATGTTGGGGGGCGGCAAAGATACTTTGCGCGTCTCCCTGTTCGACCACTTGGCCATGCTTGACCACCATCAACTGGTGGCTCAGCGCTTTGACGACAGCCAGGTCATGGCTGATAAACAGATACGTCAGGTTGTACTTGGTTTGCAGTGACCGCAAAAGCTCCACCACTTGGCGCTGCACTGTCCGGTCGAGGGCCGAAGTCGGCTCGTCCAGCAGGATCAACGCCGGTTTTAGCACTAATGCCCGGGCAATGGCGATTCTCTGCCGTTGCCCACCGGAAAATTCGTGGGGGTAGCGGTTCCGGGTTTCCGGGTCCAGGCCTACCTCCTTCAATGCCGCAATAATCGCTTGTTCCTGTTCCGCCTCAGTACCCATCTTGTGGATTCTAAGGCCTTCGCCGACGATCTGGCTCACACACATCCGCGGGCTCAGGCTGCCGAACGGGTCCTGGAACACCACCTGCATCTCCCGGCGCAACGGTCGAACTTCATTCTGCGTCAGGCAGTCTAGCTGCTTGCCCTCAAAACGGATGCCGCCTTTGCTGCCGATCAGCCGCAAAATCGCCAGGCCGAGCGTCGATTTGCCGGAACCGCTTTCTCCCACGATCCCCAAGGTCTGGCCTTGAGGCAGGCTGAAATTGATCCCGTCGACCGCCTTGATGTAATCCACCGTGGTTTTCAAGAAGCCTTTCTTGATCGGGAACCAGACTTTCAAGTCCTCGACTTGCAGCAGCGGCGGGCCAATTACGTTGGTTGCCGGCTTGCCGCTGGGCTCCGCTGCCAGCAGTTCCCGAGTGTACGGATGCTGCGGCGCGCGGAACAACTCCTCGCACGATGCCTGTTCGACGATGCAACCGCGCTGCATGACACATACGCGATGCGCAATTCTTCGCACAAGGTTCAAATCATGACTGATCAGTAACAACGCCATGCCCAAACGGGCCTGTAATTCCTTGAGCAATTCGAGGATTTTCAGCTGAACGGTCACGTCCAGCGCGGTGGTCGGTTCGTCGGCAATCAGCAATTCCGGCTCGTTGGCCAGGGCCATGGCAATCATCACCCGTTGCCGCTGGCCGCCGGACAGTTCGTGGGGCAGGGCTTTCAGGCGCTTGTGCGGCTCGGGAATGCCGACCATTTCCAGCAGCTCCAGAGTGCGCTTGGTCGCCACTTTGCCGGTCAGGCCCTTGTGGATGCCCAGCACCTCGTTGATCTGCTTCTCGATCGAATGCAGCGGATTGAGCGAGGTCATCGGCTCCTGGAAAATCATCGCGATCCGGTTGCCCCGAATGTGGCGGATGGTTTTCTCTTTCAGGCTCAGCAGGTCTTGCCCGGAATACTCGATGGTGCCGGACGGATGCCGGGCCAGCGGGTAGGGCAGCAGGCGCAGGATCGAGTGCGCGGTCACCGATTTGCCGGAGCCGCTTTCACCGACCAACGCCAGGGTTTCGCCGCGCTTGATATCGAAGCTCACGCCTTCGACCACCCGCTGCACGCGCTCGCCGACGACAAATTCGACGGCGAGGTCGCGCACTTCGATCAGATTGTCCTGATTCATTTCACTTCCTCGGGTCGAAGGCATCGCGAGCGGACTCGCCGATAAACACCAGCAAACTCAACATCAACGCCAACACGGCAAACGCGCTCATGCCCAGCCACGGCGCCTGCAGGTTGGATTTGCCCTGGGCCACCAGCTCGCCCAGCGACGGACTGCCCGCCGGCAGGCCGAAACCGAGGAAATCCAAAGCCGTCAGCGTGCCGATAGCGCCAGTCAGGATGAACGGCATAAAGGTCATGGTCGAGACCATGGCGTTGGGCAAGATGTGGCGGAACATGATCGCGCCATTCTGCATCCCCAGCGCCCGCGCCGCGCGCACATATTCGAGGTTACGCCCACGCAGGAACTCGGCGCGCACCACGTCCACCAGGCTCATCCACGAAAACAGCAGCATGATGCCCAGCAGCCACCAGAAGTTCGGCTGGACGAAACTGGCGAGGATGATCAGCAGATACAACACCGGCAACCCGGACCAGATCTCGAGGAAACGCTGCCCGGCCAGATCGACCCAGCCACCATAGAACCCCTGCAAGGCCCCGGCGATCACGCCGATGATCGAGCTGAGAATGGTCAGCGTCAGGGCGAACAATACCGAAACCCGGAAGCCGTAGATCACCCGGGCCAGCACGTCGCGGCCCTGATCGTCGGTGCCCAGCAGGTTGTCGGTAGACGGTGGCGCCGGTGCCGGGACTTTCAGGTCGTAATTGATGCTCTGGTAGCTGTAGGGGATGGGCGCCCACAGAATCCACGCGTCCTTGGCCTTGAGCAGCTCACGGATGTACGGGCTCTTGTAGTTGGCTTCCAGCGGGAATTCGCCGCCGAAGGTGGTTTCCGGGTAGCGCTTGAGCGCCGGGAAGTACCAACCGTTGTCGTAATGCACGGCCAGCGGTTTGTCGTTGGCGATCAGCTCGGCGCCGAGGCTCAGGCCGAACAGGATCAAAAACAGCCACAGCGACCACCAGCCACGCTTGTTGGCCTTGAACAGTTCGAAACGCCGGCGATTGAGGGGGGACAGGCTCATCTCAATGCTCCCGGTGTTCGAAGTCGATGCGCGGATCGACCAGGGTGTAGGTGAGGTCGCCGATCAGTTTCACCACCAACCCCAATAACGTGAAGATAAACAGCGTGCCGAACACCACCGGGTAATCGCGGTTGATCGCCGCTTCAAAACTCATCAGGCCCAGGCCATCGAGGGAGAAAATCACCTCGACCAGCAGCGAACCGGTGAAGAAGATCCCGATAAACGCCGACGGGAACCCGGCAATCACCAGCAGCATCGCGTTACGGAACACATGGCCGTAGAGCACTTTGTGATTGGTCAGCCCCTTGGCTTTGGCGGTGACCACGTACTGCTTGTTGATTTCATCGAGGAAGCTGTTTTTGGTCAGCAGGGTCATGGTCGCGAAGTTGCCGATCACCAGCGCCGTCACCGGCAAGGCCAGGTGCCAGAAGTAATCGAGGACCTTGCCGCCCATGCTCAGCTCGGCGAAGTTGTTCGAGGTCAGGCCCCGTAGCGGGAACCAGTCGAAATAACTGCCGCCGGCAAACACCACGATCAGCAAAATGGCAAACAGGAACGCCGGGATCGCGTAGCCGACGATGATCAGCGAACTGGTCCAGACGTCGAAGTGACTGCCGTGGCGCGTGGCCTTGGCAATCCCCAGCGGGATCGACACCAGGTACATGATCAGCGTGCTCCACAGCCCGAGGGAGATCGACACCGGCATCTTTTCCTTGATCAGGTCGATGACCTTGGCGTCGCGGAAGAAGCTGTCGCCGAAATCCAGGGTCGCGTAGTTCTTGACCATGATCCACAAGCGTTCCGGCGCCGATTTGTCGAAGCCGTACATGTGCTCGATTTCCTTGACCAGCGCCGGGTCCAGGCCCTGGGCACCGCGATAGGCCGAACCCGCCACCGAGACTTCGGCCCCGCCACCAGCGATGCGGCTGGTGGCGCCTTCGAAGCCTTCGAGCTTGGCGATCATCTGTTCCACCGGGCCACCGGGGGCGGCCTGGATGATCACGAAGTTGATCAGCAAAATGCCGAACAAGGTCGGGATGATCAGCAGCAGTCGCCGAAAAATATACGCCAGCATCTGATTACTCCGTGCCCGCAGGGTCGGCTTGCAGTTTGGTTTCGACTTCTATCGCCGGTTTTGCATCGGGCTTGACCCACCAGGTATTGATGCCGATGTCGTACTTGGGTGAGGTTTTCGGGTGACCGATGTGGTTCCAGTACGCCACGCGCCAGGTCTTGATGTGCCAATTGGGGATCACGTAATAACCCCATTGCAGCACGCGGTCCAGCGCGCGGGCGTGAGCCACCAGGCTTTTGCGCGAATCGGCGTTGATCAGGCCCTCGACCAATTGGTCCACCACCGGGTCTTTCAAACCCATGGAATTGCGGCTGCCGGGCTTGTCCGCGGCGGCGGACATCCAGAACTCGCGCTGTTCGTTGCCTGGCGAATTGGACTGCGGGAAGCTGCCGACAATCATGTCGAAGTCCCGGGAACGCACGCGGTTGATGTACTGCGAGACGTCGACCCGGCGAATCACCAGGTCGATCCCGAGGTCGCTGAGGTTACGCTTGAACGGCAGCAGCACCCGTTCGAATTCGGTCTGGGCCAGCAGGAACTCGATGGTCACCGGTTTGCCGTTGGCGTCGACCATTTTGTCATCGACGATCCGCCAGCCAGCCTCTTGCAGCAGTTGATAGGCCTGGCGTTGCTGAGTGCGGATCATGCCGCTGGCGTCGGTCGTCGGGTTCTGGAACGCCTCGCTGAACACCTGCGCCGGGAGTTGGCTGCGGAAGGGGTCGAGGATCGCCAGTTGATCGGCGTCCGGCAGGCCGGTGGCGGCCATTTCCGAATTTTCGAAATAACTGCGAGTGCGGGCGTAGGCGCCGTTGAACAATTGTTTGTTGGTCCATTCGAAGTCCAGCAGCAACGTCAGGGCCTGACGCACGCGGATGTCCTGGAACGCCGCGCGGCGCAAGTTGAAGACGAAGCCTTGCATGCCGGTCGGGTTGCCGTTGGGAATCTGTTCCTTGATCAACCGGCCCTCGGTCACTGCCGGGATGTTGTAGGCGTTGGCCCAGTTCTTCGCGGTCATTTCCAGCCAGTAATCAAACTGCCCGGCCTTCAGTGCTTCGAGGGCCACGGTGTTGTCGCGGTAATAATCGGTGGTCATCACGTCGAAGTTGTAAAAGCCGCGGTTGACCGGCAGGTCCTTGCCCCAGTAATCCTTGACCCGCTCATAACGCACCGAGCGCCCGGCTTTCACTTCGCTGACTTTGTAAGGTCCGCTGCCCAGCGGCATTTCCAGGTTGCCCTTGTTGAAGTCGCGGGTGGTCCACCAGTGTTTCGGCAGCACCGGCAACTGGCCGAGGATCAGCGGCAGTTCGCGGTTGTTGCTGTGCTTGAACTTGAACAGCACCGTCAGCGGGTCTTCGGCAACCACGTCGGCGACATCGCTGTAGTAACCGCGGTACATCGGTGCGCCGTCCTTGGTCAGGGTCTGGAAGCTGAACACCACGTCTTCGGCGCGCACCGGATGGCCGTCGTGGAACCGCGCTTCGGGGCGCAGGTAGAAACGTACCCAGCTGTTGTCCGGGGCTTTCTCGATCTTGCCGGCGATCAGGCCGTATTCGCTGAACGGTTCATCCAGGCCCTGTTTGGCCAGGGTGTCGTAGATCATGTCGATGTTGTCCGCCGCCACCCCTTTGCTGATGAACGGGTTGAGGCTGTCGAAGCCGCCGAAACCGGCCTGGCGGAAGATCCCGCCCTTGGGCGCGTCCGGGTTGACGTAATCGAAGTGCTTGAAGTCGGCCGGGTATTTCGGCGGCTCGTTGTACAGGGTCAGGGCATGTTGCGGGGCGGCGCAGGCCAGCCCGGCGAACAACAGACCGCTGGCCTGCAAGAGCAGGGCGCGTACGGGTTTCATTGATCTTTCTCCGAAGACTTCAGCCACCATGCGCTCAAGCCCAGGGTGTAGGGCGGCGTGGTGACGAAGGCCAACCGGTTGCGGTAGGCCAGGCGATGATAATTGAGGTACCAGTTGGGAATGCTGTAGTGCTGCCACAGCAGCACCCGGTCGAGGGCCTTGCCGGCGGCGACCTGTTCGTCGCGCGTCTGGGCGCCGAGCAGTTGTTCAAGCAGATGATCGACCACCGGGTTGGCAATGCCGGCATAGTTTTTACTGCCCTTGACCCCGACCTGGCTGGAATGGAAATACTGCCATTGCTCCAGGCCCGGGCTGAGGGTCTGGTTGAGCGTCATCAGGATCATGTCGAAATCGAACTGATCCAGGCGTTGTTTGTACTGGGCGCGATCCACCGTGCGCAGCCGCGCGTCGATCCCAATGCTGTTGAGATTTTCGACGTAGGGTTGGAGGATGCGTTCCAGGTTCGGATTGACCAGCAGGATCTCAAACCTGAGCGGCTGGCCGTTGGCGTTCTGCACGCGCTGGCCATTGAGCTTCCAGCCGGCCTCGCCAAGCAGGCCCAGGGCCTTGCGCATGGTTTCCCGAGGGATGCCGCGCCCTTCGGTCTGCGGCAGGCTGAAGGGCTCGGTGAGGAGCTTGGCAGGCAACTGCTCGCGGTAGGGCTTGAGCATCAGCCATTCGTGACCGACCGGTAGCCCGGTGGCGGAGAACTCGCTGTTGGGGTAGTAACTCATGGCGCGTTTGTAGGCACCGCTGAACAGCGTGCGGTTGGTCCACTCGAAGTCGAACATCAGCCCCAGCGCTTCGCGGACCTTGACCTCGGCGAAGGTCGGGCGCCGGCTGTTCATGAACAGGCCCTGGCTCTGGGTCGGGATCTGGTGCGGGATCTGTGCCTTGATCACGTCGCCACGGCGTACGGCCGGAAAGTTGTAGCCGTTTTCCCAGTTCTTGGCCTGGTGCTCGATGTAGATGTCGAACTCGCCGGCCTTGAAGGCTTCGAAGGCCACGTCGCTGTCGCGGTAGAACTCGACTTCCATGCGATCGACGTTGTACTTGCCGCGATTGACCGCCAGGTCCTTGCCCCAGTAATCCTTGACCCGTTCGAAGACAATCTGCCGCCCCGGCTGCACCGAGGTGATGCGATACGGCCCGCTGCCCAGCGGCGGCTCGAAGGTGGTGGCCTTGAAGTCGCGACCTTTCCAGTAATGTTGCGGCAGCACCGGCAACTCGCCCAGGCGCAGGATCAGCAACGGATTGCCGGCGCGCTTGAACACAAAGCGAACGCGTTGCGGGTTGAGAATGTCGACCCGCAGCACTTCCTGAAGGTTGGTGCGGTACTGCGGATGGCCTTCCTTGAGCAGTAAGCGGTAGGAAAACGCCACGTCGTAGGCGGTGATCGGCGTGCCGTCGTGGAAACGCGCTTCGGGGCGCAGGTTGAACACCACCCAGCTGCGGTCTTCGCTGTATTCCACCGATTGGGCAATCAGGCCATAGCTGGAGGTCGGCTCGTCGCCGGACGGCGCGTACTGGCCGGTGCCGACCATCAGCGGCTCGTTGAGCTCGTTGATGCCGTATTGCAGGAAATTCGGCGTGGAAACCGGGCTTGAGCCCTTGAACGTGTAGGGGTTGAGCGTATCGAAGGTGCCAAACGCCATCACCCGCAACGTACCGCCCTTGGGCGCTTGCGGGTTGACCCAGTCGAAGTGGGTAAATCTGGCCGGGTACTTGAGCGTGCCGAACTGCGCATAACCATGGCTTTCGCTGATCGTCGCGCTTGCGGTGGAGCTCAAGGCCAGGCTGATCAGGAGAAGGAGGAGGGGACGCTTCAAGTCAGGGATCCGATCCAGGCGGCTTGGGCTTTGTGGGCCGTACAGTAACAGCTTGTATCGACAGGAAAAAGACGGGGCTCTAAAGCGGTGTTTTGGGCACAAAAAAAGATCGCAGCCTGCGGCAGCTCCTACATGGATTAGGTGTCCATCCTGTAGGAGCTGCCGAAGGCTGCGATCTTTTCGGCTTCACACGCCAATTAGCGTGGCGAAGACACCGTCAGCATCTGACCCGGCTTCAGCGCCTGGCCAACCCGTGGGTTCCAGCGCTTGAGGTGTTGCATTTCAACGTTGAAACGTTTGGCAACCATATACAGCGAGTCGCCTTGCTTGACCTTGTACTGGGTCTGTTGCGTCTTGCTGGTGGCCTTGCCGTTGCCCTTGCTGTTCGCGGCGACGACGGTGTTGACGCGACCGCCACTACGCTTGGCAGGCGTGTTGTCCCGCATGACCAGAGTCTGGCCGACCTTGAGGTTCTTGCCGTTCGTCTTGTTCCAGCGCTGCAGATCCTTGACATCGACCTTGTTAGCCTTGGCGATGCTGGCGAGGTTGTCGCCACGTTTCACCCGGTAGGCACGCTTGAGTCTGGCAATTTCGTTGTCGTCGGCGCCTTCGAATACAGGCTTGAGCTGGCGGGTGCTGATCAGCTCTTCGGGACGCATGGTCGACAGGCTGGCAGTCAGCAGTTGCGCCTTGGATGTCGGGACCAGCAAATGCTGGGGACCGTCGATGGTGGTGCGCTGCTTGAAGGCTGGGTTGAGCTGGAACAGTTCGTCTTCGTCGATGTTGGCCACCGCGGCAACCTTGGACAGGTCCATGCGCTGGTTGATTTCGACGACCTGGAAGTACGGTTCGTTGGCGATCGGGTTGAGGTTCACGCCGTAGGCTTCCGGCGCCAGCACCACTTGTGACAGGGCCAGCAACTTCGGCACGTAGGCCTGGGTTTCGGCCGGCAGCGGCAGGTTCCAGTAATCGGTTGGCAAACCGAGCTTTTCGTTACGTTCGATGGCGCGGCTGACCGTGCCTTCACCGGCGTTGTAGGCCGCGAGGGCCAGCAACCAGTCACCGTTGAACATGTCGTGCAGACGCGTCAGGTAATCCATGGCGGCGGTGGTCGAGGCGGTAATGTCGCGACGGCCGTCATAGAAACGGGTCTGGCGCAGGTTGAAGTAACGCCCGGTGGAAGGGATGAATTGCCAGAGACCCACCGCGTCGGCCCGGGAATAGGCCATCGGGTTGTAGGCGCTTTCAATCACTGGCAGCAGCGCCAGTTCCAGCGGCATGTTGCGTTCTTCAAGGCGTTCGACGATGTAGTGAATGTACAGGCTGCCGCGTTCGCCGGCGTTTTCGAGGAAGGACGGGTTACTGGCGAACCACAGTCGTTGTTGCTCGATGCGCGGGTTGACACCCAGTCCGTCCTGCAACTGGAAGCCCTGGCGCATGCGCTCCCAGACGTCCTGTGGTATTTGCGGTGTTGGTTTCTCGCTGAGCCAGATCGGTTTCTGCTTGGCTCGCGCGGCGATATTCGGGGTATGCGTGGCTTCGGTTTGCGGGACATGGCTTGAACAGCCCGCCAATGTGGCGGACACAGCCACCGCAATGGCTTGAGCCAAGCGGGTCAATGCGTCTGAATTGATGGCTTTACGAATAGATGACGACATTGGCTGGAAGTAAGTTCCGGGCAAAAATGTCGGGCGATTCTAGAAAGCGTACCCCTTGCGGTCAACCATTCAGAATTTTTGTACCAACAGGCAGCTAGCTTAGAACTTATCTTTCCAAGCCCGCAAGGCAGCAAAAACCGCACTCGGACCCCGGTTTTGGGTTCCGTTCCGTTCGTCCACTTTTTCTTTAACGGATGTTTCGTCGACCCGCAAAAAAGGGTTGGTCAGCTTTTCAAGCGCCAGCGTAGAGGGCAGCGTCATGATTCCGGCTGCGCGTTGCGCGGTGACTTTTTCCAGACGTGCGGCAGTGTGCGGATTGCCCGGTTCGACCGCCGCGGCAAACTTCAGGTTGCTCAGGGTGTACTCGTGGGTGCAATACACCAGCGTGTCCTCAGGTAACGCGGCCAGGCGCGTCAGCGAGGTGTGCATCTGCTCCGGCGTGCCTTCGAACAACCGGCCGCAACCGGCGGCAAACAGGGTATCGCCGCAAAACAGCAGGCCGTGGTGATAGAAGGCAATATGCCCCAGGGTGTGACCGGGAACGGCGTACACCTCGAAGTCCCAGCCGAGCACACTGATGCGGTCGTTGTCCTTGAGCGCCACGTCCCGTGCCGGGATGGTTTCGCTGGCCGGGCCGTAGACTTTCGCGTCTGTCGCATTTTTCAGCTGCTCGACGCCGCCGACATGGTCATGATGATGGTGAGTGATCAGAATATCGCTGAGCACCCAGCCCGGATGCGCCGCGAGCCAGGCCTGGACCGGCGCGGCGTCCCCCGGATCGACCACGGCACAGCGCTGGGTACGGTGGTCCTGTAACAACCAGATGTAGTTGTCGGTGAAGGCGGGCAGGGCACTGATCTGTATCATCGTCGGATTCGCCAAGCGGAAAACAATGGCGCATCTTAGAACTTCCTGGCGCTTTGGAGAATGCAATGACCGATAAAGCGTTCGCTCAGGCCGATCCTGAGTGGCTGACATTGATCAGCGCCGCCCGTGAATGGTTGTCCAGCCCGATCGGGCAATTTCTGCTGGACGAAGAACGGCGCATGCTCGAAGACGAGTTGGGCCGTTTTTTTGGCGGTTACCTGGTGCATTACGGTCCATCGGCCGAAACGCCACCCTCGGCGCCACAGGTACAGCGCAACGTGCGACTGGGTGCGCCGTTGCCCGGCGTCGAGATCGTTTGCGAGGAGCAGGCCTGGCCCTTGAGCGAACACGCCGCCGACGTGGTGGTGTTGCAGCATGGGCTGGATTTCTGCCTGTCGCCCCACGGTTTGCTGCGCGAAGCGGCGAGCAGCGTGCGGCCCGGTGGGCATCTGCTGATCGTCGGCATCAATCCCTGGAGCACGTGGGGCCTGCGCCATGTGTTCGCCCACGACGCCTTGCGCAAGGCCCGTTGCATTTCGCCGTCGCGGGTCGGTGACTGGCTGAACCTGCTGGGTTTCGCGCTGGAGAAACGCCGCTTCGGGTGCTATCGTCCGCCGCTTGCGTCGCCCAAATGGCAGACCCGTCTGGCCGGTTGGGAACGCAAGGCCGGTGACTGGCAACTGTCGGGCGGCGGCTTCTATCTATTGGTCGCGCGCAAGATCGTGGTGGGCCTGCGCCCTGTGCGTCAGGAGCGACGCGAACCGATGGGCAAGCTGATTCCGTTGCCGATGGCCAAGGTCAATCGTCGTCATATCGAGCCGTAAACACTCTTTATTTTCCCGGCCGGGCTAACCCGGCCTCGGGCATCGTCGATCCTGGATCGGCGAGCCACCGCATTTTTCTGGATAGATTGGCATGAGCGATAGCGTAGAACTGTTCACTGATGGCGCCTGCAAGGGCAACCCTGGCCCCGGCGGCTGGGGCGCATTGCTGGTGTGCAAGGGCGTCGAAAAGGAACTCTGGGGCGGCGAAGCCAACACCACCAACAACCGCATGGAACTGATGGGCGCGATCAAGGGCCTGGAAGAACTCAAGCGCTCCTGCGACGTGTTGCTGGTGACCGACTCCCAGTACGTGATGAAAGGCATCAACGAGTGGATGGCCAACTGGAAGAAGCGCGGCTGGAAAACCGCGGCGAAAGAACCGGTCAAGAATGCCGACCTTTGGAAGTTGCTGGACGAGCAGGTCAACCGCCACACCGTGACCTGGAAATGGGTGCGTGGGCACATTGGCCATCATGGCAACGAACGGGCTGACCAGTTGGCCAATCGTGGCGTTGATGAAGTGCGCGGCTACAAACAGGATTGATCTGTGCTGATCGCTCCCACGCAATGGTCTGCACCCCAAAAGTTGGACACAACCGATGGGGTGTTTCATGGGGAAGTACACGGTTCAAGCGAAGCTGTCAGCGGTACAGGATTACTGCACCGGCGAAGCGGGGCTTAGAGATGTAGCGCATCGTCACGACGTGGATTTTTCGTCGTTGCGCCAGTGGGTCGCGGCCTACAAGGTGCACGGCCCGGCCGCTCTGGAAGTAAAAAAAGTGCAGCACTACAGTGCTGAATTCAGGATGTCCGTCTTGAAGCGGATGCGTGAAGAGCAGCTTTCCTACCGTCAAGTGGCCGCGCTATTTGATATCCGGAAATTCAACATCGTCGGCGATTGGCAGCGCCGCTATGATGAGGGCGGTGAAAATGCCCTGCTCAGCCAACCCAGACGAACTGGATCTACAAAGAAAATGCCCAAACCGCCCGAACCTGCCCAGCCTCTGTTACCTGATGAGTCCCGTTCCCGGGATGAGTTGATCGCAGAACTGAATCAACTTCGGCTGGAAAATGATTATCTAAAAAAGCTCGATGCCTTGGTTCAGAAGAAACGAGCAGCGCAACAGAAAAAGCGCAAATCGTAATTGAACTGAGGCAGCGGCACTCTCTCGACGCCTTGTTGAAAATCACCGGATTGGCGCGCAGCACGTTCTACTATCAGCAGAAAGTGCTCCAGGCGGCTGATAAGTATGCGGAGCTGAAAGCCAAGATATGTGAGGTCTTCAACAAAGAAGAAGGTAAGTTTGGCTATCGCCGCGTAACGCTGGCAGTGCGCAAGGCCGGTTTCTTGATCAACTACAAGACCGTGCAACGCCTTATGGCTGAACTTGACCTCAAATGCCGAGTACGTGTGAAGAAGTACCGCGCCTACAAAGGTGAAGTGGGGCGAGCCGCCCCCAATCTTCTGAACCGCGATTTCCAAGCATCACAACCCAATCAGAAATGGGTAACCGACGTCACGGAGTTTAAGGTGGGAGGACAGAAGCTGTATCTATCGCCAATTCTGGACCTCTATAACGCCGAGATCATTTCCTACGATATCGCCAGACGGCCGTTGTTCAGCATGGTCGGGGCAATGCTTAGTAAAGCTTTTGCGCGACTAAAACCGGGCGAAAAACCCATCTTGCACTCAGACCAAGGCTGGCAGTACAGGATGCCTATTTATGACCAGCGCCTAAAAGAGCACTCGGTCACAGCGAGCATGTCGCGCAAAGGGAACTGTTACGACAACGCGGCCATGGAAAGCTTCTTTGGCACGCTCAAATCCGAATTCTTTTACCTGAACAAATTCAGTAATCTTGACGAGCTTCAGACCGGATTAGTGGACTACATCGACTATTACAATCACCGGCGCATCAAGCTGAGACTAAATGGAATGAGCCCTGTGGAATACAGGACCCAATCCGTTCAGGCCTAGAGCCACAATCGTCCAACTTTTGGGGTGCAGACCACAAAGCGTGGGAACGATCATCACAGCATCAAGATCGCACTTGCCAGTTGTTGATCTGTGTAGGACGTCTCCGGAATCATTTCACGAATCCGCGCAAACGCCGCCTCGATCCGCACTCCTCGGATATTCCCCTCACTGGCCACAAACGCCGCTGCGTCATCCTTGGCCGCCAGCACAATCTTGTCGTCGCTGAACGAGCCGCTGGTGCCTTTGGTTGAACTCATGCTCAGGCTCACGGTGACATCGGTGCTGATCACAAAACTGGTGGCTTGGGCGCCTGGGCCCAGCAAACAGGTACTCAATAGAAACAATCGTGCAGTCTTCATGACGAGGTCAAACCCTTGGAATTCAAGCCCTCCACGCTAACGAACCACTGTCCTGCAGACTTTATGAGCTTTGCTAATGATTGTTAAAAAGTGCGTGAGCGCCGGTCGCCCGGCAGCGCGCGCCGGATCCCGCGAGCGTGTTAAGATCGCCGCTTTTGCACGATTGACCCGTTGAGAGCTGAGCACTGATGGCCACCAGATCCGTTGTACTCGATACCGAAACCACCGGCATGCCGGTGACCGACGGCCACCGGATTATCGAAATCGGTTGTGTCGAGTTGATTGGTCGGCGCCTCACGGGCCGGCATTTTCACGTTTACCTGCAACCGGATCGCGAGAGTGATGAGGGCGCCATCGGCGTCCACGGCATTACCAACGAATTCCTGGTGGGCAAGCCGCGTTTCACCGAAGTGGCCGATGAGTTTTTCGAATTCATCAAGGGCGCACAGCTGATCATCCATAACGCGGCGTTCGACGTTGGCTTCATCAACAACGAATTCGCGCTGATGGGCCAGCACGATCGCGCTGACATCACCCAGCACTGCTCGATCCTCGATACCCTGATGATGGCCCGGGAACGTCACCCGGGGCAGCGCAACAGCCTCGACGCCTTGTGCAAACGCTATGGCGTCGACAACTCCGGCCGTGAATTGCACGGCGCCTTGCTCGACTCCGAGATCCTCGCCGACGTTTACCTGACCATGACCGGCGGGCAGACCAGCCTGTCTCTGGCGGGTAATGCGTCTGACGGCAACGGTTCGGGCGAGGGAGCGGACAACTCTGGCACCGAAATTCGCCGCCTGCCGGCCGATCGCCAGCCGACCCGGATCATCCGCGCGAGCGAAGATGATTTGGCGCAGCACATTGCGCGCCTGGAGGCAGTGGCTAAATCCGCTGGTGCTCCGTCGTTGTGGCAGCAGTTGGTGGAAGCCAAGGCTCAGGCGTAGGCGATCTTTTCATTTCTGGCAACACAGTCATGCCCTGGGGCAAGGTGCCATCCTCGCCACATCCGCCGCAACCCTCTACCCTGAGGTAATTGGCAGGCCACGGTCTGCCGCCTCAGGACACTGAGCCCCATGTATAAAGATTTGAAATTCCCGGTCCTGATCGTCCATCGCGACATCAAGGCCGACACGGTTGCCGGTGACCGCGTGCGTGGCATCGCCCGGGAGCTGGAGCAGGAAGGTTTCAGCATTCTCAGCGCGGTGGATTACACCGAAGGGCGGCTCGTCGCATCGACCCATCACGGCCTGTCGTGCATGTTGATCGCCGCCGAAGACGCCAGTACGAATTCTCATTTGTTACACAATATGGCCGAATTGATCGGCCTGGCCCGGGTGCGCGCGCCGGACTTGCCGATTTTCGCCCTGGGCGAGCAAGTCACCCTGGAAAACGCCCCGGCCGACGCCATGGCCGAGCTCAATCAACTGCGCGGCATTCTGTACCTGTTCGAAGACACCGTGCCGTTCCTTGCCCGCCAAGTCGCGCGGGCGGCGCGCAAGTACCTGGACGGTCTGTTGCCACCATTCTTCAAGGCCCTGGTGCAGCACACCGCCGATTCCAACTATTCCTGGCACACCCCCGGCCACGGTGGTGGCGTGGCGTATCACAAGAGCCCGGTGGGGCAGGCGTTTCACCAGTTTTTCGGGGAAAACACCCTGCGTTCGGATTTGTCGGTGTCGGTGCCGGAACTCGGTTCGCTGCTCGACCACACCGGCCCGTTGGCCGAGGCCGAAGCGCGAGCCGCGCGCAATTTCGGCGCCGATCACACCTTTTTCGTGATCAACGGTACCTCCACGGCGAACAAGATCGTCTGGCATTCCATGGTCGCCCGGGATGACCTGGTGCTGGTGGATCGCAACTGCCACAAGTCGGTGCTGCACTCGATCATCATGACCGGCGCCATCCCGCTGTACCTGTGCCCGGAGCGCAATGAGCTGGGGATCATCGGCCCGATTCCGTTGAGCGAGTTCAGCCGCGAGTCGATCCAGGCCAAGATCGACGCCAGCCCACTGACCAAGGGCCGCGAGCCCAAGGTCAAACTGGCGGTGGTGACCAATTCCACCTACGACGGCCTCTGCTACAACGCCGAGCTGATCAAGCAGAACCTCGGCAACAGCGTCGAGGTCTTGCACTTCGACGAAGCCTGGTACGCCTACGCGGCGTTTCACGAGTTCTTCGCCGGGCGCTTCGGCATGGGCACCTCGCGCAGCGAAGACAGCCCGTTGGTGTTCACCACCCATTCCACGCACAAACTGTTGGCGGCGTTCAGCCAGGCGTCGATGATCCACGTGCAGGACGGTGGTGCGCGGCAACTGGATCGCGACCGTTTCAATGAAGCGTTCATGATGCACATCTCTACTTCGCCGCAATACAGCATCATCGCTTCGCTGGACGTAGCCTCGGCGATGATGGAAGGGCCGGCCGGGCGTTCGCTGTTGCAGGAAATGTTCGACGAAGCCCTGAGTTTCCGCCGGGCCCTGGCCAATCTGCGCCAGCACATTGCCGCGGATGACTGGTGGTTTTCCATCTGGCAACCGCCATCGGTGGAAGGCATCACCCAGGTCATCACTGAAGACTGGCTGCTGCAACCCGACGCCGACTGGCACGGCTTTGGCGGCGTGACCGATGACTACGTGCTGCTCGATCCGATCAAGGTCACCCTGGTGATGCCGGGCCTGACCGCGGGCGGCGCCTTGAGCGAGCGCGGGATTCCGGCAGCGGTGGTCAGCAAATTCCTTTGGGAGCGCGGGCTGGTGGTGGAGAAGACCGGGCTGTATTCGTTCCTGGTGCTGTTCTCCATGGGCATCACCAAGGGCAAATGGAGCACGTTGCTCACCGAGTTGCTGGAGTTCAAGCGCAGTTACGACGCCAATGTCAGCCTGAACACCTGCCTGCCGTGCGTCGCCCAGGAAAATCCGGCGCGTTATCAAGGCATGGGCCTGCGGGATCTGTGCGATCAACTGCACGCTTGCTACCGCAGCAATGCCACGGCCAAGCACCTCAAACGCATGTACACCGTGCTGCCGGAAATCGCCATGAAGCCCGCCGACGCCTATGATCAATTGGTGCGCGGTGAGGTGGAGGCGGTGTCGATCGACGCCCTGGATGGGCGAATCGCCGCCGTGATGCTGGTGCCGTACCCGCCAGGAATTCCGTTGATCATGCCCGGTGAGCGCTTCACCGAGTCGACCCGATCGATCATCGATTACTTGGCATTTGCCCGTACCTTCGACAGCAGCTTCCCGGGATTTGTCGCCGATGTGCACGGATTGCAACACGAAGACGAGGGCAATGGACGGCACTACACCGTCGATTGCATCAAGGAATGAGGACCTTTCCCAGCATGCAACCGGTCATGAATCCGAAATACCCAGGGCTGTCGGTGCGCGTTGCCGACGATGGTTTTGCGGCCTACATCTGGGGCAGCGATTTCAGTTTTGAAGTCGCCGCCTATGGTGCTGCCGAAATCGGCAAGCCGGTGGCGCAGTGGCCGGTGACGCCAATCACCCCTTATCGAAAGTGCTACGGCATCGATCCGGAAGAGTTCAGCAGTTTCCGCGATGCCGCCGACAGTGCGATTTTCATGGCGTACCTGGATGACGAGCCGGTGGGCCATCTGGTGATCAGCACCAACTGGAACGGCTTCGCCCATATCGACGAACTGGCGGTGCATGCGCCGGCGCGGCGGCATGGCGTGGCCAAGTCGTTGCTGGATGTCGCACAGTTCTGGAGCCGCAAGAAAAAGCTGCCGGGCATCATGCTCGAAACCCAGAACAACAACCTGGGCGCTTGTCGACTCTATGAGCGCTGCGGTTATCAGATTGGCGGGATCGATCATCTGCGCTATCGCGGTATCGACCCGAACACCGCCGAAGTGGCGTTGTTCTGGTATCGGTTGTTCGATAACCCGTTGGAAAACCCGCTCAGCTCGCCAACATCGCCGCGGCTTGTTCCGTGATGATCGCCAGCAACGCCTCAACGGCGGGCGAGGGCTCGCCGTTCTTCAAGGTCAGGGCGTAGAGGCTGATCGGCACGGCCGGCGCCAGCGGGCAGGCGTCGAGTCCGGACGATTTGGCGCCGAGGGCGGTGAACGGGTCGACGATGGCCAGGCCTTCACCGGCCTCGACCATGCTGCGCATCATCTGATGAGTCTGGACGCGGGTCTGGATCACCAGGGCCGGACGCAGCGCCTGTAACTTGGTCTCCAGCGCCGGGCTCAACGGGTCGTGACCGTCGAGGCCAACCATCGACTGACCGGCCAGATCCTGTACCGACACATACTTCTGCTTGGGTTGCAGCCAGCCGTGAGGTGCCAGTAACTGGAGTTTGCCCTGGGCAATCACCTGGCAATCGATATCGGCGTGGTCGGGGTCGTGCAGGCTCAGGCCCAGATCGCTTTCGCGCAACAGCAGGCTGCGGACGATTTCGCGGGTGGGTTGGCTCAGGAGGGTGCACGGCGCATCGGGGAAACGTCGGCGCAGGGCCGCAATGCTGTGGGGCAATAACTGTTGGGCCAGCGGCGGCGTGCCGATGACGCGCAGCGGTGGCGCCAGGTATTGCTTGAGACTGTTGGCCAGGCGCTGCACCGGCTCGAGAGCTTCATAGACGTGAGCGATTTCGACCTGCAACTCCCGCGCCTCGCGCGTGGCCTGCAAGCGGCCGCGCACGCTGGAAAACAGCATGAAGCCCAACTGACCCTCGGCGTCGCGCAAAATCCCTTCGACCTCGGTCACCGGCAACTGCAGCCATTCGGCGGCGGTGCCCAGGTGACCGGTCTGCAAGAGCGCCTGGATCACTTCGATATGACGTAAACGCATGCGTGAAGTCCATGTTCAGCAGGTGAGGGAGTCAGTGGCTGAATCCTAACTCAAGTGCGTGCATATGACTTCTGCTCATAACACAGGGTTATGAAGCGACGGTGGTTTCCGGCAGGCTACCGACGTAGGTGTCGGGTTCGCGAACGATAGTGACATCCGACTGGATCAACAGAAACTGGTTGTCGTCGAGCTTTTTAACACGATCGCCAATGGCCAGCTTATAGGTGGTGACAGGCTCCGTGCCGCCGAGCCCGTCTGCCGACGGGGTGGATTCCTGGAACTCATGCACGGAATAAACGCGGCCTTCCGCGTCTCTTGCATGGAACTGACCGACGAGTACTGCTGCCATCTGCTTAGAACCTCTGGAGATAAATCACTCAATTTGCGGTTCTGTAGACCGTGGTTGGGCGAGGTAAGTTTTCCTACAGGAAAAAAATAGTCAGGGGCGGCGATTTTCGCTCGCCCGCTGATCGAATCGTCATCTATAACTACAGGCTCTTTCCATCGGACAGTCGAGAATCTTCCATGAGCAACGTCTATACGATCGCCGTTGTGGTCGGCAGCTTGAGAAAAGAATCGATCAACCGCAAGGTCGCATTGGCCCTGGCTGATCTGGCGCCTGCCAATCTGAAATTGAACATCGTCGAAATTGGCGACTTGCCGCTCTACAACGAAGACATCGATGGCGCTTCACCGCCGGCAGCCTACAGCACTTTCCGACAACAAGTGAGCTCATCCGACGCAGTGCTGTTCGTGACCCCGGAATACAACCGTTCCGTGCCGGCGCCGTTGAAGAATGCGATTGATGTGGGATCGCGTCCTTATGGCAAGAGTGCCTGGAGCGGTAAACCGGGAGGCGTGATCAGTGTTTCGCCGGGCGCGGTGGGCGGTTTCGGCGCCAATCATCACTTGCGCCAGTCCATGGTGTTTCTCAATGTGCCGTGCATGCAGCAGCCGGAAGCCTATCTCGGCGGGGCGGGGACGGCATTTGACGAGGCGGGCAAACTGTCGGAATCCGTAAAGCCGTTTTTGCAGAGCTTCATCAATGCCTACGGGCAATGGGTGGAACAACACAAAAAAGTCTGACAACTGACCTGTAGGAGCGAAGCTTGCTCGCGAAAGCGGTGTGTCAGTCAGCATCGATGTTGAATGGGACGACGCCTTCGCGAGCAAGCTTCGCTCCTACAGGGGGTAGGGCGCTCAAGCAATCGGCTACAAATCATCGTCTCCATTTCCGACAGCCAGGCGGCGGTTTGATGTTCGATCACAAACACTTCATGGTTGAACAGCGGTTGTCGCACGGCGTCCGGCTCGCAGGTCAGGCAGATCAAACGTTTGATCCGGGTTAGCCAGTCCAGGTCGTTGGCCTGTACCACCTGTTCGTCCAGGTGCCGTAACAATTCATCGAGGGAATGCCGGATATAACCGGACAACAAGGCTTCTTTGCTCGGGAAATAATCGTACAGCGTGCCAATGGCCACGCCTGCTTCCAGTGCGACTTCGCGGGTGGTCAGCCCCGACCAGCCGTCGCGCTGCCAAATCCGAACAAACGCCTGGTAAATTGCCTCGACGGTGAAGATCGCGCGCGCCTGACTTGGCCGTTTCAGCGGTTTGGCGCGGGGATTGACGGTTGCCGCGCCATCCTTGGTGTTTCCGAACCCGCTTTTCATGGGCTGCGACTACTCTGGTGCTTCCGCTACTCACTCGCAGCAGGAGTTTGAAAGATGCAAAGCCCGAGCACGGTAACACGGCTCATCACCCGTAAAAATGCCCTTGACCAGAGCCGGATCGAACAGGAACAACGCAGCCTGATCCCGGCACCCGGTGAGATCATCCTGAAGATCGATCGCTGCGCGTTGACCACCAACAACATTACCTACGCGGCGTATGGTGATTCGATGAACTACTGGGGGTTCTTTCCTACGGGGTTGACGGAATGGGGCCACATCCCGGCGTGGGGGTTTGCCGATGTCGTGGCATCGGATGTCGTGGGCATCAAGGTGGGTGAGCGCTTCTACGGTTACTTCCCGATTGCCAGCCATTTGTGGATGCGTCCGGGCCGGGTTACCGAGCGCGGCTTTTACGATTCGGCCGAACACCGCCAGGCGTTGGCCTCGGCCTACAACCAATACACCCGTTGCAGTTGGGATTCGTACTACACGCCAGGCACCGAAAACCTGCAGATTTTGCTCAAGCCGCTGTTCCTGACGTCGTGGATGTTGGCGGACTTCCTACAAGACAAGGCGTTTTTCGGTGCAACCCGGGTGGTGTTCTCCAGTGCATCGAGCAAAACCGCTTTTGGCACCGCAATGTGCCTGGAAAACAGTCCCGGCCTGGAACGGATAGCCCTGACCTCGGCCGATAACAAAGCCTTTGTCGAAACCCTGGGTTGTTACGAACGCACGGTGTCTTATGCCGAACTGGAGAGCCTGCCCAATGATCGTCCGACGCTATATGTGGATTTTTCCGGCGACCTCAAGCTGCGCGACCGTGTGCATCAGCATTTCGCCGCTCGATTGGTCTACAGCTGTTTCGCCGGCTCCGCCCAGAGCACCGATAAGGCGCAACTGACCGCGATCTCCGGGCCGCAGCCGGTGTTCTTTTTTGCGCCGATCCAGATTCGCAAACGCAATGCCGAATGGGGCCCGGAACAGGTCAGCCAGCATATTGGCGAAGGGTTGCAGCGGTTTTATGGGTTGTTGACGGCCACGTCCACGCCGTTGCTCGAGGTGGTTGAGAGTGAAGGCTATGAAGCCGCGCAACGTGTAATATCCCGGCTGTTTCATGGGCAGGTTGCGCCGGGCGAAGGGCATGTCATCAAGTTGTAATTACTGACCCAACAACAATCCCTGTAGGAGCGAAGCTTGCCCGCGAAGGCGTCGTCACATTCAACATCAATGTTGACTGACACGACGCCTTCGCGGGCAAGCTTCGCTCCTACAGGGGATTCAGGTGTGGCGGGATTTTGCGTCCGTCCACGGAATTATCGCCCCGGCCTTTCACTCTGTTGCATGTCCCCCATCCCGATTGTCTGTTCAAGGCTGCTGTGCATGCTCATTGCGTCGTTGATTTTCCTGCTGACCATCACCTTGGTGATCTGGCAACCCAAAGGCCTCGGCGTTGGCTGGAGTGCGGTGTTTGGCGCGGTGTTGGCGCTGCTCTTCGGGGTGGTGCACCTCAGTGACATCCCGCTGGTGTGGCAGATTATCTGGAACGCCACCGGCACCTTTGTCGCACTGATTATCATCAGCCTGTTGCTGGACGAAGCCGGGTTCTTTGCCTGGGCGGCGTTGCACGTGGCGCGCTGGGGCAAGGGCAGCGGGCGCAAGCTGTTTGCCTTTATGGTGTTGCTCGGGGCATTGGTGTCGGCGTTGTTTGCCAATGACGGCGCGGCGCTGATTCTCACGCCGATCGTGATTTCCATGTTGCTGGCGCTGCGCTTTTCGCCCGCCGCAACCCTGGCGTTCGTGATGGGCGCCGGGTTTATCGCCGACACCGCGAGCCTGCCGCTGGTGGTGTCGAACCTGGTGAACATCGTTTCCGCCGACTTCTTCCATATCGGCTTCAATCGCTATGCGGCGGTGATGATTCCGGTCAACTTCGTCAGCGTCGCCGCCACACTGGGCATGTTGATGTGGTTTTTCCGCAAGGACATTCCCAAGGCCTACGACCCCGAACAACTGGAAGACCCGGCCACGGCGATCCACGACAAAGCCACGTTTTATGCCGGTTGGGCGGTGTTGGTGATCCTGCTGGTCGGTTGCTTCGCCCTGGAGCCGTTGGGCATTCCGATCAGCGCGATTTCAGCGGTGTGCGCGGCCTTGCTGCTGGCCATCGCCGCCCGCGGCCACAAGATTTCCACGCGCAAGGTGATGAAAGAGGCGCCGTGGCAGATCGTGATTTTCTCCCTCGGTATGTACCTGGTGGTCTACGGCCTGCGCAACGCCGGGCTCACCGATTACCTGGCCGGTTGGTTGAACGGCTTTGCCGGTTACGGCGTCTGGGGCGCGGCGATGGGCACCGGGGTGCTGACGGCGCTGCTGTCATCGATCATGAACAATTTGCCGACGGTGCTGATCGGCCTGCTCTCCATTGATGCGAGCCAGGCCACGGGCGTGGTCAAGGAAGCGATGATCTACGCCAACGTCATCGGCAGCGACCTGGGGCCGAAAATTACCCCGATCGGCAGTCTGGCGACGTTGTTGTGGCTGCATGTGCTGGAGCGCAAGAACATCAAGATTGGCTGGGGGTATTACTTCAAGGTCGGGATTGTGCTGACGGTGCCGGTGTTGCTGGTGACGTTGGCGGCGTTGGCGGTGCGGTTGTCCATTTAAACCGTGGCGGCCCATTCGCGGGCAAGCCTCGCTCCTACAGATTGTCCGCGCGTCCTTGTAGGAAGCGAGGCTTGCCCGCGAAGAGGCCCGCCCAGACACCACAAATCCTCAACCACTGCCCGGCACATTCGGCCAAAGATCCGCCACCAGAAACAGCCGTTCGGCTTCTTCCCAATCCCCGTTGGCATTCTCGACCAGCCGCACCATCAACTGCGCCGGCGCCAACGGCTCAAGTTCGCCGAGCCAGGTCCGCAACTGTTCGGTGGTCCAGGTCTGCTCCGCCGGATAATGCGCCGGCGCCAGCCAGGCATGGCGGGGCAGGGGTTGCCAGCGTCCGGACGGGCGCTGCACGACAAAGTCCGCCCAATCCTTCTGATGCAGCCAGCTGCCGCGCAAATGCTGCGGATGCGCGCCGCTCGGCGAGTTAGACTGCCCCGGCCACGGATACAGCAGGTAGCCGCCCAGCCACAAATGCGCGCTGAACTGCTGGATATCCAGCGCTGCCAGCACTTCACGACTTTCCGGCCGGGCGGAAATCGGCAGTTGATGCTGGCTCAAGTGCGCCAGTTTGCGGTCCAGCCGATCGTGACAGCCGGGGCCGAGCCACTGGGCGGTGTCGTGGCCATCGCCATTCTGCGGGCCGAGGTAGAGCTTGATTGCCAGCTCCAGGTGATGCACGCCATCGCGATCACGCAGCAGCATGTCCAGCTCACCGAGGGTGTGACCCTCGCGGCGGATCGGCAGGTTGGCGGCGATCAACTCGATACCCGGCGCATGCCGCACCGCGTATTGCCACAAGCGCTCGTAATACAGGCCCAGGCGCCGGGTGCGCGACTGCGCGAGCCAGTGCAGCAAGTCATAACTGTCGCGATCCAGTTGCCGCAACCAGCGTTCCAGGCCTTCCGGCGCCTGCACCCAATCGCTGCCGGCCAGCGGATGACGCTGCGGCCACGGCGGTTCGCCGAGCATCGGCGGTGCGAGGATGACCCACGCCAGGTCGCGCACTTCCGGGTGGCGTAACTGGTGGGGTAGCTGGAGCAAATCCGGGAATAAGATCATTCTGCGAGCATAGCCTCTTAAGTCATGGCTTAAAGGATTTTGTCTATCCCGCGCTTTCGCCCATAATCGTCGCTTTAGCCCGACGCAGAACCTCGCAGGAGCCCCATGGAGCAATTTCGTAATATCGGCATCATCGGTCGCCTGGGCAGTTCGCAGGTGCTGGATACCGTCCGCCGACTGAAACGGTTTCTGCTCGATCGTCACCTGCACGTGATCCTCGAAGACACCATCGCCGAAGTCCTGCCGGGACACGGCCTGCAAACCTCGTCGCGCAAGATGCTCGGCGAAGTCTGTGACATGGTGATTGTGGTCGGTGGTGACGGCAGTCTGTTGGGCGCTGCCCGCGCGCTGGCCCGCCACAACATTCCGGTGCTTGGGATCAACCGTGGCAGCCTGGGCTTCCTGACCGACATTCGCCCGGATGAGCTGGAAGTCAAAGTCGCCGAAGTGCTCGACGGCCACTACCTGGTGGAAAACCGCTTCCTGCTGCAGGCCGAAGTCCGCCGCCACGCCGAGGCCATCGGTCAGGGCGATGCGCTGAACGACGTGGTGCTGCACCCCGGCAAATCGACGCGAATGATCGAGTTCGAGCTGTACATCGACGGCCAGTTCGTCTGCAGCCAGAAGGCCGACGGCCTGATCGTCGCCACGCCGACCGGTTCGACCGCTTATGCACTCTCTGCGGGTGGCCCGATCATGCATCCCAAGCTCGACGCTATTGTGATTGTGCCGATGTACCCCCATACCTTGTCAGGCCGGCCAATTGTGGTCGACGGCAACAGTGAGCTGAAAATCGTCGTGTCCAAGGATATGCAGATCTACCCGCAAGTCTCCTGTGATGGGCAGAACCATTTCACCTGCGCGCCGGGTGACACCATCACCATCAGCAAAAAAGCCCAGAAGTTGCGGCTGATCCATCCTCTCGACCACAACTATTATGAAGTGTGCCGGACCAAGCTTGGCTGGGGCAGTCGGTTGGGTGGTGGAGGCGACTGATGCTCGATCCCGCGCGTAGCTACGACCTGATCGGTGACGTGCACGGTTGCGCTCTGACCCTTGAGCACTTGCTCGACCGGCTCGGTTATCACAAACACGGTGGCGTCTGGCGGCATCCGTCGCGTATGGCGGTGTTCGTCGGTGACATCATCGACCGCGGCCCACGCATTCGTGAAGCGCTGCACATCGTCCACGACATGGTCGAGGCCGGCCAGGCGCTGTGCATCATGGGCAACCATGAATTCAATGCCCTCGGCTGGAGCACCCCGGCGCCGCCCGGCAGCGGCAAGCAGTTCGTGCGCGAACACACCCCGCGCCACGCCCGATTGCTGGGGGAAACCCTGACTCAGTTTGAAGATCATCCGGGCGACTGGCATGACTTCCAGCAATGGTTCTACGACCTGCCATTGTTCGTCGACGCCGGGCGTTTCCGCGTGGTGCATGCCTGCTGGGATTCGGGCCTGATCGAACCGTTGCGCGCGCTATTTCCCGACGGTTGCGTTGATGAACACTTCCTCCAGGCCTCGGCCGTGCCCGGCAGTTTTGCCTGCACCGTGTTCGACCGCCTGCTGCGCGGCACCGACATGCGCCTGCCCGATGGCCAGACCATGACCAGTGGCGATGGCCTGACGCGTTCGTTCTTCCGCACCAAATTCTGGGAAGACGACCCGCAAACCTACGGAGACATTGTGTTCCAGCCTGACGCCTTGCCCGAGCCGGTGGCCCGTACGCCATTGTCTTCCACTGAGAAAAACACCTTGCTGCGCTATGGCATCGACGAGCCGTTGCTGTTCGTCGGGCACTATTGGCGCAGCGGCAAACCGGCGCCGATCCGGCCGAACCTGGCCTGCCTGGATTACAGCGCGGTGCTGTACGGCAAACTGGTGGCTTACCGCCTGGACCAGGAAACCCGGCTCGACCCGCATAAGTTTGTCTGGGTCGACGTTGAGCGGCCGGAGGCCTTGCGATGAGTAAGGTGGCGGTTTTGCGTCTGCCGTTGGCGGTGGACTTGAGCGGCTTCGTCAAGCTGCTGCAACGCATGCAAGTGCCCCATCGCGTCAGCGAAGAGGCGGGCGAGCAAGTGCTGTGGGTGCCGGCCAACATCAGCGAGGACGTGCGTTCGCTGTACGAACGCTTCCCGGCGGGTGATCCGGATCAACAACTGGACATCCCGGTAGCGCAGACCCCACGCCGTCCCGGCCTGGTCGAGCAATTGCGCCACAGCAAGGCGACCGCAGGCATTCTGCTGTTGTGCCTGATCGTCGGCGCGGTGACGGTGCTCGGTGAAAACCTCAACACCCTGCACTGGTTCACCTTCCTCGATTTCCGCGTAATCGGTGACTACATCGAGTTCACGCCGCTGGACGAAGGTCTGGCGGCGGGGCAGTGGTGGCGCCTGGTGACGCCGATGCTGATCCACTTCGGCTTCCTGCACCTGGCCATGAACGGCATGTGGTACTGGGAACTGGGGCGGCGCATCGAGGCGCGGCAGGGCAGCGTCAACCTGATCGGCCTGACGTTGCTGTTCAGCCTGGTGTCCAACTACGCCCAGTACTGGTTCAGCGGTGCGACCTTGTTTGGTGGTCTGTCCGGCGTGCTGTACGGCTTGCTCGGGCACTGCTGGATCTTCCAGCTGCTGTCGCCGAACCCAGCCTATCGTTTACCCCGCGGCGTGCTGGTGATGATGCTGGTCTGGCTGGTGGTGTGCATGTCCGGGCTGATCTCGATGATCGGCTTCGGTGAAATTGCCAACGCCGCCCACGTCGGCGGGTTACTCATCGGATGCTTCACCGGTTTGTTGGGTGGTTTGTACAACCGCCGTAAACTCGCCGTCTAAATAGTTATGTCAATAAAGAGCGCGGAGACCCTGATGTCCTCTTTTAACGAAATGATCAAGAACATCACCCCGGACATCTACCAGAGCCTGAAACTGGCGGTGGAAATCGGCAAATGGTCCGACGGTGGCAAACTCACCGCCGAGCAGCGCGAACTGTCCCTGCAAGCGATGATCGCCTGGGAAATCCAGAACCTGCCCGAGGAACAACGCACCGGCTACATGGGCCCGCAGGAATGCAGTTCCAAGTCGATCAGCGTGCCGAACATTCTGTTCAAGTCGGATGCCATCCATTGATCGAGATTGGCCGCGGTGCAATCAGCAAAATGTCGGCACGCCTGGACGGGCCGAACGTGCAGTACGCTTTTCGTCTGGGCGACACTGAGGTGCCGGTCAATCCCTTGATCGGCTCGACGGTACGCCTGGAATACTTGGGGGCGATTTTCTGCTCCCATTGCGGACGCAAGACCAAAACCAGTTTCAGCCAGGGTTACTGCTACCCGTGCATGACCAAACTGGCCCAGTGCGACATCTGCATCATGAGCCCGGAGCGTTGTCACTTCGATGCCGGTACCTGCCGTGAGCCGGAGTGGGGCCAGACGTTCTGCATGACCGATCACATCGTCTACCTGTCCAACTCGTCGGGGGTGAAAGTCGGGATTACCCGCGCCAACCAGATGCCCACCCGCTGGATCGACCAGGGCGCTCGTCAGGCATTGCCGATCATGCGCGTCTCCACCCGTCAGCAGTCGGGCTTCGTCGAAGATCTGTTCCGCAGCCAAGTGGCTGACAAGACCAATTGGCGTGCTTTACTCAAGGGCGACGCGGCATCGGTGGACCTGGCTGCGGTTCGCGATCAACTATTCGATAGCTGCGCTGAAGGTTTGCAAGGTTTGCAGGAACGATTCGGCCTACAGGCAATCCAGACTATTGCCGATGTCGATGTCCTCGAGATCCGCTATCCGATCGAGCAATACCCGGCCAAAATCGTCAGCTTCAACCTGGACAAGAATCCGATTGCCGAAGGCACGCTGTTGGGAATCAAGGGCCAATACCTGATCTTCGACACCGGCGTGATCAATATTCGTAAATACACGGCCTATCAACTCGCCGTGCATAGTTAAGGACTCCAGCATGCGCACCGAACAACCGAAGATGATCTACCTGAAGGACTATCAGGCGCCCGAGTACCTGATCGACGAGACGCACCTGACCTTCGAGTTGTTCGAGGACCACAGCCTGGTCCATGCGCAACTGGTGATGCGCCGCAATCCCGAGCGCGGCCCGGGCCTGCCACCGCTGGTGCTCGATGGCCAGCAGCTGGAGTTGTTGTCGGTGAACCTGGCCGACCGCGAACTGACCGCCGCCGACTATGTGTTGACCGAGAACCACCTGACCCTGCACCCCAAGAGCGAACGCTTCACGGTCGACACCAGCGTGCGCATCCACCCGGAAACCAACACCGCGCTGGAAGGTTTGTACAAATCCAGTGGGATGTTTTGCACCCAGTGCGAGGCCGAAGGCTTCCGCAAGATCACCTATTACCTCGACCGCCCGGACGTGATGAGCAAGTTCACCACCACCGTGGTCGCCGAGCAGCACAGCTATCCGGTGCTGCTGTCCAACGGCAACCCGATCGCCTCGGGCCCTGGCGAAGACGGCCGGCACTGGGCGAGCTGGGAAGACCCGTTCATGAAACCGGCGTACCTGTTTGCGCTGGTGGCCGGTGACTTGTGGTGCGTCGAAGACACCTTCACCACCATGACCGAGCGCACCGTCGCGCTGCGCATCTATGTCGAGCCGGAAAACATCGACAAGTGCCAGCACGCCATGAACAGCCTGAAGAAGTCGATGCGCTGGGACGAAGAGGTCTACGGTCGCGAATACGATCTGGACATCTTCATGATCGTCGCGGTCAACGACTTCAACATGGGCGCCATGGAGAACAAGGGCCTCAACATCTTCAACTCCAGCGCCGTGCTGGCCCGGGCCGAAACCGCCACCGACGCCGCGCACCAGCGGGTCGAAGCGATCGTCGCCCACGAATACTTCCACAACTGGTCGGGCAACCGCGTGACCTGCCGCGACTGGTTCCAGTTGTCGCTCAAGGAAGGCTTCACCGTGTTCCGCGATTCCGGCTTCTCCGCCGACATGAACTCGGCCACGGTCAAGCGCATCCAGGACGTGGCTTACCTGCGCACCCACCAGTTCGCCGAAGACGCCGGCCCCATGGCCCACGCCGTGCGCCCGGACAGCTTTATCGAGATTTCCAACTTCTACACACTGACCGTGTACGAAAAGGGCTCGGAAGTGGTCGGCATGATCCACACCTTGCTCGGCGCCGAAGGCTTCCGCAAAGGCAGCGACCTGTACTTCGATCGCCATGACGGCCAGGCCGTGACCTGTGACGATTTCATCAAGGCCATGGAAGACGCCAATGGCGTTGACCTGACCCAGTTCAAACGCTGGTACAGCCAGGCCGGTACACCGCGTTTGGCGGTGAGCGAGTCCTACGACGCGGCGGCGAAAACCTACAGCCTGACCTTCCGCCAGAGCTGCCCGGCCACCCCGGACAAAGTTGAAAAGCTGCCGTTCGTGATTCCGGTGGAATTGGGGCTGCTGGACACCAAAGGTGCGGCGATTGCGCTGCGTCTGTCGGGCGAAGCTTCGGCACAGGGCACTTCGCGGGTCATCTCGGTGACTGAAGCCGAACAGACTTTCACTTTCGTTGACATCGCTGAACAGCCATTGCCTTCGCTGCTGCGCGGTTTCTCGGCGCCGGTGAAGCTGAGTTTCCCGTACAACCGCGATCAACTGATGTTCCTGATGCAGCACGACAGCGATGGCTTTAATCGCTGGGATGCCGGTCAGCAACTGTCGGTGCAGGTGCTGCAAGAACTGATTGCCCAGCAGCAGAAGGGCGAGAAACTGGTGCTGGATCAGCGCCTGATTTCGGCATTGCAAACTGTGCTGAGCGACGAAACGCTGGACCAGGCCATGGTCGCGGAAATGCTGTCGCTGCCGGGTGAGGCGTATCTGACAGAAATCAGCGAAGTGGCTGATGTTGACGCTATTCACATCGCTCGCGAATTTGCCCGCAAGCAATTGGCGGAAGGTTTGTTCGAAGCGCTGTGGCTGCGTTATCAGGCCAACCGCGACCTGTCGAAGAAAACCCCGTACGTGGCCGAGGCCGAGCACTTCGCCCGTCGTGCGTTGCAGAACATTGCGCTGTCGTACCTGATGCTCAGCGGCAAGCCTGAGGTGTTGGCGGCGACGCTTGAACAGTTCGAAACCAGCGACAACATGACCGAGCGTTTGACGGCGTTGGCGGTGTTGGTCAATTCGTCGTTCGAAGACGAGAAGGCCAAGGCATTGGCCAGTTTTGCCGAGCACTTCAAGGACAATCCGCTGGTTATGGACCAGTGGTTCAGTGTTCAGGCGGGGAGCACGTTGCCGGGTGGTTTGGCGCGGGTTCGTCAGTTGATGGAGCATCCGGCGTTCAATATGAAGAACCCGAACAAGGTGCGGGCGCTGGTGGGTGCGTTTGCCGGGCAGAACCTGATCAACTTCCATGCGGCGGATGGCAGCGGGTATCGCTTCCTGGCGGATCTGGTGATTGAGTTGAACGGGTTTAACCCGCAGATCGCCTCACGCCAACTGGCGCCGCTGACTCGCTGGCGCAAATATGACGATGCTCGTCAGGCGTTGATGAAAGGGGAGCTGGAGCGGATTCGCGCTTCGGGGCAGCTGTCCAGCGATGTGTTTGAAGTGGTCAGCAAAAGCCTGGCCTGAGTCTGGCTCGCTCCCCCAGGGTTCACCCGGAACCCTTGTGGGAGCGGGCTTGCTCGCGAAGGCGGCCTCACTGCCGACCGGGATTTTTGATCGGGTACATATCCATTGCTGCGGTAACGGCTTCTTATGGTTCCGCTCTTACAGCGGGTCACTTTGGAAGAGCGCCAAAGTAACCAAAACGCTTTCGCCCCTGACGTACGGTGCCTCGCTGTGGCTCGGCATGCCCTCACTCCGGTCCTGCTCCGTGGGCCCGCCGCCATCGGCCATCCATGGCCGGGGGCGGCTACCGCGGCATCCCTGCCGCGGTGCCCACTGCGCAGAACCTCCGCTCGGCCGTCCGACGGGGCAGATCAAAAGCAAGATCAAGATCAAGGTCAAGGTCAAGGTCAAGGTCAAGGTCAAGGTCAAGGTCAAGGTCAAGGTCAAGGTCAAGGTCAAGGTCAAGGTCAAAAGATCGCAGCCTCGTTTCACTCGGCAGCTCCTACGGGGGGTGTGTTTGTGATCGTTCCCACGCTCTGCGTGGGAATGCCGCCGGGGACGCTCTGCGTTCCGCTAACGACGCAAGTCTGAATCCTGCGCGCTGGTGACGCAGAGCGTCACGGGATGCATGCCCACGCGGAGCGTCGGCACGAGCGGTCGCTCGGGTGTACGCGCAGGCGAAACAGGCCGGCCGGTAGGCCGCCTCGCCGTGCGATGCACGCCCCCTCGAGAGGCGGAGTGGAGGTTCTGCGTAGTGGGCAACCCGGCATGGATGCCGGGTTAGCCGCCCCCGGCCATGGATGGCCGATGGCGGCGGGCCCACGGAGCAGGACCGGAGCGAGGGCATGCCGAGCCTAAGCGAGGCACCGAACGAAAGGGGCAAAAGCGCTTTGGTTACTTTCGCGCTTTTCGAAAGTGACTCGCTGTAAGAGCGAAACCGCCAGCCGCCGTTACCGAAGAAACGGATATACACACAAAAATCACCCCACCTGATACCCAACCATTCACCGACACCCCATACCCCTCAGGTTAACAAAACATAACGTGGCGTCGATTGTCAGACCTTTCCAAAGCCCGATAGGATAAGCCAGCTTCCGAAGGGGCTCTGGGTTGCGGGTTTCAGGACTATGCTCCTAACCAGTCAATCGCCACGAGCACCCTTACGGCGCCCTGAAAGGTTGAACGACCTAACAATAATAATGGGGGAAGGTCTATGAGTGAGCCTGTCATGGGTGTGGGTATTTGCCGCCCGCCGGCATTACGCAAGTACGCGTTGCTGGCTACAGCGCTCTCGCTGTTGGGCTGTGCCGCGTTGTCGGCACCGGTGCTGGCCGCCGACGCGCCGGCAGCCGATGCCGTTTATTCCGTTGAGTCCGCCAAGGCCGCCAAAAGCCTGATGCTCGATGTCGTCCACGCCGGCAAACGCCTGGTGGCGGTCGGGGATCGCGGGCACATTCTGTATTCCGATGACCAGGGTTCGACCTGGACCCAGGCCAAGGTGCCGACCCGGCAACTGCTCACGGCGGTGTTCTTTGTCGACGACAAACACGGCTGGGCCGTCGGCCATGACGCGCAAATCCTCGCCAGCGAAGACGGCGGCGTCACCTGGACCAAACAATTCGAAGACCTCAAACGCGAATCGCCGCTGCTCGACGTCTGGTTCAAGGACGTCAACAGCGGCTTTGCCGTGGGCGCGTATGGCGCGTTGATGGAAACCACCGACGGCGGCAAAAACTGGGAAGACGCCAGTGACCGCCTCGACAACGAAGACCAGTTCCACCTCAACGCCATCGCCGCCGTCAAGGATGCCGGGCTGTTCATCGTCGGCGAGCAGGGCAGCATGTTCCGCTCCGCCGATTGGGGGCAGACCTGGGAAAAGCTCGAAGGCCCGTATGAAGGCTCGCTGTTCGGCGTAATCGGCACCGCTCAACCCAACACGCTGCTGGCTTACGGCTTGCGCGGAAACCTGTTTCGCTCCACCGATTTCGGCACCACCTGGGAGCCGGTCGAGCTGAAAGCCGCACGCGGCACCCTGGAGTTCGGCCTGTCCGGCGCTACGCTGCTGGAGGACGGCTCCATCGTCATCGTCGGCAACGGCGGCTCGGTGATCAGCAGCAGCGACAACGGCGAAACCTTCTCCGTGTTCAACCGACCGGACCGGATTTCCGTGTCGTCGGTGACGGCTGCAGGTAACGGCAATCTGATTCTGGCAGGACAGGGCGGCGTTCGCGCCACTTCGCCAACCGGCGCCGAGCTGGGCAAATAAGCCGGGCCACATAATAAGAAGGGCGGAGCTATGACATCCATGACAAGTCATCATCAAGACAAGGCGACGTTTCTCGAACGCCTGATTTTCAACAACCGCCCGGCAGTGATCGTCATCTGCCTGCTGGTGAGCATCTTTCTGTTCTGGCAAGCGACGCTGATCCGGCCGTCCACCAGTTTCGAAAAAATGATCCCGCTCGAGCATCCGTTCATTCAGAAGATGATGGAGCACCGCAACGATCTGGCGAACCTGGGCAACACCGTGCGCATCTCGGTGGAAGCCACTGACGGCGATATCTTCTCCAAGGAGTACATGGAGACCCTGCGCCAGATCAACGACGAAGTGTTCTACATCTCTGGCGTCGACCGTTCCGGCCTCAAGTCGCTGTGGAGCCCGAGCGTGCGCTGGACCGAGGTGACGGAGGAGGGCTTTGCCGGTGGCGAAGTGATCCCGCAGAGCTATAACGGCTCCCAGCAAAGCCTCGACCTGCTGCGCAACAACGTGCTCAAGTCCGGCCAGGTCGGGCGCCTGGTGTCCAACGACTTCAAGTCGAGCATCGTCGACATCCCGCTGCTGGAGTCCTACCCGGACCCCCAGGACCAGGGCAAGTTGCTGGCCCTGGACTACCGCAAGTTCTCCCACGAGCTGGAAGACAAGATCCGCGACAAGTTTGAAAAACAGAACCCCAACGTGCAAATCCACATCGTCGGTTTCGCCAAGAAAGTCGGCGACCTGATCGATGGCCTTGTCATGGTGGTGATGTTCTTCGGCATCGCCTTCGTCATCACCCTGATCTTGTTGTACTGGTTCACCAACTGCATGCGCAGCACCGTGGCGGTGTTGAGTACGACGCTGGTGGCGGTGGTCTGGCAACTCGGCTTGATGCACTTCTTCGGTTTCGGGCTCGATCCGTATTCGATGCTGGTGCCGTTCCTGATCTTCGCCATCGGTATTTCCCACGGCGTGCAGAAAATCAACGGCATCGCCTTGCAGTCCAGCGAGGCGGACAACGCCCTGACCGCGGCGCGACGTACCTTCCGCCAACTGTTTCTGCCGGGGATGATCGCGATCCTTGCGGATGCGGTGGGCTTTATCACGCTGCTGATTATCGACATCGGCGTGATCCGCGAGCTGGCCATCGGCGCGTCCATCGGCGTGGCGGTGATCGTGTTCACCAACCTGATCCTGCTGCCGGTGGCGATTTCCTACGTCGGCATCAGCAAACGTGCGGTCGAGCGCAGCAAGAAGGACGCGCACCGCGAACACCCGTTCTGGCGCCTGCTGTCGAACTTCGCCAGCCCGAAAGTTGCACCGATCTCCATTGCCCTGGCCCTGATCGCCTTTGGCGGCGGCCTCTGGTACAGCCAGAACCTGAAAATCGGCGACCTCGATCAGGGCGCGCCGGAGCTGCGTCCGGACTCGCGCTACAACAAGGACAACAACTTCATCATCAGCAACTACTCCACCAGTTCCGATGTGTTGGTGGTGATGGTCAAGACCAAGGCCGAAGGCTGCTCGCGCTACGAAGCCATGGCGCCGATCGACGAGCTGATGTGGAAGATGCAGAACACCGAGGGCGTGCAGTCGGCGATCTCATTGGTGACCGTGTCCAAGCAGATGATCAAGGGTATGAACGAAGGCAACCTGAAATGGGAAACCCTGTCGCGCAACCCGGACGTGCTGAACAATTCCATCGCCCGGGCTGACGGCTTGTACAACAACAGCTGTTCCCTGGCGCCGGTGCTGGTGTTCCTCAACGATCACAAGGCCGCCACGCTTGACCGCGCGGTGCATGCGGTGCAGGACTTCGCCAAGGACAACAACAAGGACGGCCTGGAATTCATCCTCGCCGCTGGTAACGCCGGGATCGAAGCGGCGACCAACGAAGTGATCAAGGAATCGGAGCTGACGATCCTGATCCTGGTGTACATCTGCGTCGCGACCATGTGCATGATTACCTTCCGTTCCTGGGCGGCGACCCTGTGCATCGTGTTGCCGCTGGTGCTGACCTCGGTGCTCGGCAACGCCCTGATGGCGTTCATGGGCATCGGCGTGAAAGTTGCGACCCTGCCGGTGGTGGCGCTGGGGGTGGGGATCGGCGTGGACTACGGCATCTACATTTATAGCCGCCTGGAAAGCTTCCTGCGTGCCGGTTTGCCGCTGCAAGAGGCGTATTACCAGACGCTGAAGTCCACCGGTAAAGCCGTGCTGTTCACCGGCCTGTGCCTGGCCATCGGCGTGTGCACCTGGATCTTCTCGGCCATCAAGTTCCAGGCCGACATGGGTCTGATGCTGACCTTCATGCTGTTGTGGAACATGTTCGGCGCACTGTGGCTGTTGCCGGCGCTGGCACGGTTCCTGATCAAACCGGAGAAACTGGCGGGGCAGAAGGGCAATTCGTTGTTTGCCCACTGACCTTCAGCGATGGAGCAAAAGCCGCAACCCGAGGGTTGCGGCTTTTTTATGGGCGATGATTCAGCGCGGTTGCAGCGGCAAGAAGTCACGCTCGGCAAGGGATTTGCCGATAACGCCGTGATGAATCGCGATCGCCATCTTCGGATCCTGGGTCTTGGCCAGCGCCGATTCGTAGGTTTCATAGCGCTGCGCTTTGGTTTTCAGATGCGCCACTGTGTAATCGGCCTTGGCATTGTCCAGCGCTGCGTAATGGAAGTGGGCGTACCACCAGGGTTGATTATCGGTTTTCAGCAAGGCGTACTCCTGCATGAAGTCCCGACGTCCGGTTTTCAGTTGCACCCGGGTGCCGACGGCACGCACATACAATTCGTTGTGACGCAGCAAGTACTCGACGCCGTCGCCGGTTGGCGCCTGGTCCAGCGTCATGCGGGTGCGCAGTTCGATGGCCTTGTTGTCCAGGACACGAGCCTTGTCCCGCAGTTCGCCGATAAACGCGGTATCGCGCTCGTTGGCGGGCGGCGCCTCCTCGTGGTTTTCGAGGTCATCGGCATAGCGCTTGAGCTTTTTCGCTTCCCGTTGCAGTTGTTCTTCAATTTCCCTGGGTGAACTGGCGCGCTTGGCGTAGCCCTCGATCTTCTGCACCTGTTCTTCAACCTTCGCCGCCGCCTTGCGGGCGTCACCCTTGAGTTGCGGATAAGGACGCGATATCACCGAAGGTGCCGGCTCCCGGGCTTCAACAATCTCGACCCACACATTGGGCTCATGTTCATGGAAAGAGGCCAATGGCTTGTCATCCAGAGGCCCATTGATATCGACGATGTCACCGCCCTGATCGGCAATCCGCGGACGAATTTCGCCAATCAACGTACCTTTGGTTGTTTTGATGACCTTTTTCCGGCGTGTCGTGGCCGAAGGGGATTTCGGCGGTTTTTTGCTGATACCTGTCGAAGGGCCGGCCGACGAAGAGGTTTGCGCCTGTTCCTCTGTGCTTCGCTGAAGCTCTTGAGCCAGGCGCTGCTCAGCATCGATGCGCAGTTGGTCGATGATTATTCGCAGGCGGTTGAAGGCGTGCATCTCCAGCTCATCGGCGCGGAAAATCCCGATGCTGCCCAATGCATCCTGTGCCTTGTTGTAATGATCGACCAGGCTATCGAGCACATCGATACGATCGCCGGGCTCATAGACGTGGGCGGTTTGCAGCTCGGCATGGGATCGCGACAAGATCAGTAAAGGGTCGACCGCCTCTTCCAGGGCAAGCGTGGTGTCGTTGTTCAAGCCCTTGACGCTGAGGATTCGCAAGATGATCAAGTGATACACCTTGACCCTCAGGGCGGTCATTTCATTTTCCGCTCGGCCGATGGTCAAGCGTTGCCAGGCTTTGGCCCCCAGTAACGGAATCTGTTTCAGCTCTTCCAGCCGCCTGTCTACCTCTTCGAAGGACTCGATCATGGTTTCATTGATGTCGCTGATTCGGCGCATGAAATCGAAGTAACGACCCACCACCACATCGCCCTCGCTCTTCAGGGCTTCATAGACTTGCTCGGTGCCGCTGCTGTATTCGCTGTAACCCACGTTGGCGGCTTCACGATCAAAGTCAGCGATTACGATCCGTTTGCGAACATTGTTGATGATGTTTTCCAGCACATTGCTCAGCAACTGATAGTCGACAGGTTGACCGGTCAACTGGCTCTTCTCCTGGAGTCCGGCAACCAGCGTGACATAACCGTTGGTTTGCTTGTCCAGTTCCAGAACGAAGCGTTTGCGGAATGTCGTTCGCTCCTGTTCGGTACTGGCGGTGTCTTGCAGTTTGAGCAGCATCAAGTCATCCGCGATGTTGACGCGCTGTTGCACCCGAACTTGTTGCTGTACGTGTTCTTCATATTGCAGGTTCAACTCTTCGATGCGCTGTTGTCTTTTTTCGCGTTCGGCGGCGATTCTGCCTTTGCGACCGCCACCGACCAGCTTCAGCCCTTGGTCCAGCGACCAGTGACCGTTGCCATCGGTCTTGAGCTTGATCCCGGGGTGGTCAGGATGGTCGGGGTGCACCACGAAGACCTCGCCAAAGCCGGGCACGATACGCACGCGAAACAACAAGCCGCCAACAGTGGCGTGCCATGGGCCGCCGAGGTTGAACAGGCCTTTGAACGGACCGCTCGCGATTGGCTTCGGCAGCGGCGATGGCCATGGAACGCGTACCGCCTGCAGCTTCTCGAACAATCGGGCCGAGGATGAATCGCGGGCTGTCGACAGGTTGAAGTCGAGCAAAGTGTGGCCGCTGCCCGGTGGTTCGGAGGGTAAACCGGGCGCAGCCTGAGTCACGACGGGGTCGGTAATCATGTTGGATACGGACCGGCGCAGCGGGGCGGCGGCAATGTGGGGGGCTTGAGAGTCGCTGGAAAGCGGCGTCTCCCGGCCCTGCGCCACATGCAACAGGACTAATCCAAGATTGAGCAGCACATCAACCCAGGCCTGCTCCCGAGCGGTGGCGTCCTCACTGTCCAGGGCCGGAAGATCCTGGATCAGGCTGTGGGTGAGTTGCAGCATCCAGCCCACCAGCATGGCCGGACCGCGCAGCAGCGGCAGGACCAGGTTGTTGAACAGCAGCCAGCCACCTTCGAGGATGATCGCCCAGCGACTTTCGGTGTTGGACACCGATTGCCGATCCGCCAGTTCGACCAGCGCGCGGGCATTGCTGTCGAACAACCGGTTCATCAATTGGCCTTTTTCCAGGGCGGCCAACCAGTCTTCAGCGGCTTCGTTACCCAGCAGAATCGCGGGTTCTGGTGTTTCAGGGCGCGCGAATTCATCGCCCGGATGAAAGTGAACGATGTGCGGCTCGTTGAAACCGTTGTGTTGGTAAAGCGGCCGGGCACGATCCGACAGCCAGGTCAGCACACTGGTCTGCACTGGCCCCTCTTGGGCGATAGCACTCATCAGGGCTTGTCGGCTGGGGTATTGCAGCAGGGCCGGCGAATACAGGGGCCGGTAGAGAATGCGCGGACCATCGACTGTCAGGTCGCGGGGTTCGATGATGAACAGGTTGCTGGCCACATCGCAATCAGCCCCGGTTTTGCGTTGGAAGGCCAGCGGGCGCAGGACAATCTGCTGCTCATCGACATAGCGCTCGGCCTCGGTGCGCTGCATCAAGGCTTCGACATAGCGGTAGCCCTGGCGGGTGAAGCCATGCTCAGCCTTGATCGACTGTTCGAGTGCCTGCATCGGCAAGTGGACGGCCAGTTCCAGGCCAAACAGCCGCGCCCGTTCGCGGGCCTCGGGAGTGTCGGCCAGCAACTGCGTGCGAATCAGTTCGGGATAACGTTGGCCGACGTTGACCCGGCTGACCAGGTCCAGCAGATAAGCCTCGGTGGTCCAGGCCTGGATCAGTTGTCCTCCCGTGTGGCGGATAGTCATCCGGCCTTTGGGCTTGCTTGCCAGGTTTTTGATCGCCAACTCGGTCAGGGTCATTTTGACCGGTTCGATGTAACCGCTGCCCAGATCGCCGACGGGCACATGAAAGGTCAGCTCCAGTTCGTCGGCGTTGTAGCCGGGGGCCTGGGGCTGGTCTGCCAGCATCTGCGTGTGCAGCGCTTTTCTGGCGAAGGTGTGCAGGTCGTCGATGCCAGTCTGGAAGGTGCGGCCAGCGGTTTGTTGCTTGAGGCTGGCGAGCGCCAGAACCTGCTTGCGGTAGGCCATGCGATCAACAGCGCCGGCCGTTTGCAACCACTCGGGAAGGCTGGCCTCGATGTGCTGGAAAAGCATCGGGTTGGGTGCCGCTTGGGCCCCCATGAACCGCGCCGCCACATCGGTGATCGCCGCGTAGCGTTTTTCAAGAACCTTCAAAGGTTGGCCGGCTGGCAGCTTGAGCGCGGCCAGGTCTTCCAGTTGCTGGTTCAGTAGCAGGGCAGCCTGAGTATCGAAGAGATTGCCGTCGGGCTCGTAGCGTTTCCAGGTGATGGCATCGGCGACGAATGCCTGTTCAAACCGTGCGCCCCAGACCCGGCCAAACGCTTCCAGAGAAGGGAATGATTCAATGTCGCCGGCCACGCTGCACAGCAGCAGGGTTTCCCCGCAGGACACCAGCAGATCGGGGCTTTGCAACGTGACCGAGCGCTGATCTTTGCGCAGGGTGGTTTCAACAACGAAGGCGTGGATCACGCCGTTTGCCCCAGGTGCCTCAAGGCGCTGTTGTTGATCGGGATAGCGGGTCAGTTCTGTGAGGATATCGGCGTGCAGCGTATGGGTGGATGACCGACGTACCGCCGACGCTTTCAGCACGCCATTGAGCAAATCCCCCAGCCATTGCCAGCGACTGACCCCGGCGTCGACAGGCTCATCCCAGTAATCACGCAGCGCTTCCTGAAAACCGACGAACACCAGCGATGGCATCTCAAGAATGATCTCGGCGATGACCTGCATGTCCGGTTCGTGTCTGCCAGTGCTCAGGTGCACAGGCGCGGTATTGGTCAGGAAGCACGCACGGCCAAACTGTTCGTTGAGCACCGGCGAAACGCCGTTGGCCAGATAGGCCAGGACCACATCCAGCAGCAACGTCAGACGCCAGCCGCCCTCCGGCTGCGGTTGGGCGAGAAGGGTGCGGGTCGGGTCGAAATCCAGCAGCGGGTATTTTTCCAGCAGCTCGTCCTTGAGCAGGCTGGCTGTTGCCGAGCGCAGGGTGTGGCGGGTATTGAATCGGGCACTGATGGTGCGGGCAATGATCTCGGTATACGCCCCCGCAGCGGGCGACGAAGGTACAGGCATGTTGCAATCCTTTGCATGGTTGATGCCTTGAACATAAAGCCTTGGCACGTGATGGGTGCGGTATCCGGTTACCGCACCTTGATCGGTTTAATGGGGTAAGGCGCGCCGCCAACGGACACAAAAAAGCCGCGACCTGTCGGTAGCGGCTTACATGTTTGCAGACTTACCTGTTACTGATTACGAATGATCTGTACCCAGTACCACATTCAGCGCACTGCGCGCGTCATCGAGTTGCACCAGCGTCGCATGCCGCGCGCCCAGCGCATCGCGATTCTCGATGGCGGTCAGAATCGCCTTATGGCGTGGCAGTGCCAGTTCATGCAGGTTCGGCCGCTGGTTGGAATGCTTCAACGCCTCGGCAATCGCCACCGACAGCATGTTGCACAGGTTGGCCAGCAGGTCGTTGTGGGTGGCGTCGGCGATGCGGCTGTGGAAGTCCAGGTCCGGTTGCAGCAGCGCTTCCGGGGTCGGCGCGGCTTCCATCCGTTGGTAGGCTTCGCCGATGGAGGCGATGTCGGCGTCGGTGGCGTACTGCGCGGCGAGGGCGGCAGCGGCCGGTTCGATGATGCTGCGCACGCTGGTCAACAGGCCGAAAAATTCATTCTGCGGGCTGCTTTGCATTAACCAGTGCAGCACGTCCGGGTCGAGCATGTGCCATTCCTTGCGCGCCTTGACCACCGTGCCGACCCGCGGCCGCGAATACACCAGGCCCTTGGCGACCAGTACCCGCGTGGCTTCGCGCAATACCGGGCGGCTGACCGCGTACTCCTCGCACAACAGCGCTTCGGCGGGCAGTTTGTCGTCGGGCTTGAAGCGTCCGGAGACGATCTGCATGCCCAGTTCCTGGACGATGCGCGAATGCATGCTTTTGCGGTCGGAAGGTTTGCGGTAATCCATGGGGAACGGCGCGATCCTGGGCGGGTGGGGGTGGTGCGCATGATAGCAGGCGCGCAGTGATCGTTCCCACGCTCTGCGTGGGAATGCCTCAAGGGACGCTCTGCGTTCCAAGGGGACGCGGAGCGTCCCGGGCTGCATTCCCACGCGGAGCGTGGGAACGATCAGGGGGAGGGGAATTAGTGGGAATGGCGCGGAACTTCGGAGCCACGGCAACCGACCAGGAAGTCGAAATCACAGCCCTGGTCTGCTTGCAGCACATGATCAATGTAGAGCTGACGATAGCCGCCGACGATCAAATTCTCCGGCGGCCGCAGATCCGCCATCCGCGCCGCCAGTTCGGCATCCGGGATGTCCAGGTGCAACCGCCCGCTGGCGCAATCCAGCTCAATAAAGTCACCTTCCTGCACCACCGCCAACGGTCCGCCAGCCGCCGCTTCCGGCGCCACGTGCAAAACCACCGTGCCGTAAGCCGTGCCGCTCATGCGCGCATCGGAAATCCGCACCATGTCGGTCACGCCTTGCGCCAGCAGCTTGGCCGGCAAGCCCATGTTGCCGACTTCGGCCATGCCCGGATAACCCTTCGGCCCGCAGTTTTTCATCACCAGAATCGAGTTGGCATCCACGTCAAGTTCCGGGTCGTTGATCCGTGCCTTGTACATGTCGAAGTTCTCGAACACCACGGCCCGCCCGCGATGCTGCATCAACTCGGCAGTGGCGGCGGAAGGCTTGAGCACCGCGCCCAGTGGCGCCAGGTTGCCGCGCAGTACGCAGATGCCGCCGTCGGCGCGGATCGGGTTGTCGAGCGTGCGGATCACTTCGTCCTGGCCGTAGATTGGCGCGTCCTTGGTGTTCTCGCCGAGGGTCTTGCCGTTGACGGTCAAGGCGTTCGGGTGCGGAATCAGGTTGGCTTCGCCAAGGCGACGCAACACGGCGGGCAACCCCCCGGCGTAGTAGAACTCTTCCATCAGGAAACGCCCGGACGGCTGCAGATCGACGATGGTCGGCATGCCGCGACCGATGCGGGTCCAATCGTCGAGCTCCAGGTCAACGCCGATGCGCCCGGCGATGGCTTTCAAGTGGATCACCGCGTTGGTCGAGCCACCGATGGCCGCGTTCACCCGAATCGCGTTTTCAAAGGCTTCTTTCGTGAGGATTTTCGACAGCCGCAGATCTTCGCGCACCATTTCCACCGCACGCATGCCGGACATGTGCGCCAACACATAACGCCGCGCATCCACTGCCGGAATGGCCGCGTTGTGGGGCAGGGAAGTGCCCAGTGCTTCTGCCATGCAAGCCATGGTCGAGGCGGTGCCCATGGTGTTGCAAGTGCCGGCCGAGCGGGACATGCCGCCCTCGGCCGCGAGGAAATCGTCGAGGGTGATGGTGCCGGCTTTCACCTGTTCGCTGAGCTGCCAAACCACCGTGCCCGAGCCAATGTCCTGGCCCTTGTGCTTGCCGTTGAGCATTGGCCCGCCGGTGACGACGATGGCTGGCACGTCGCAACTGGCCGCGCCCATCAACAGTGCCGGGGTGGTTTTGTCGCAACCGGTCAACAGGACGACGCCATCAATCGGGTTGCCACGAATCGCTTCTTCAACGTCCATGCTCGTCAGATTGCGGGTGAACATGGCGGTGGGGCGCAGGTTCGATTCGCCGTTGGAGAACACCGGGAACTCGACCGGCCAGCCACCTGCCTCGATCACCCCGCGTTTGACGTGCTCGGCAATCTGCCGGAAGTGCGCGTTGCACGGGGTCAGTTCCGACCAGGTGTTGCAGATACCGATGATCGGCTTGCCGTGGAATTGATGGTCGGCGATGCCCTGATTCTTCATCCAGCTGCGGTACATGAAGCCGTTTTTATCGGCGGTGCCAAACCATTGGGCGGAGCGCAGGGTGGGTTTCTTATCAGACATGATCGATTCTCTTATTGTATGACTATATTGTTGCATCTGAGGAATAACATAAGCGCAAATTCGGCGCTTTGGAAGCGTTGTCGCTTAATTAGTAATACTATATAGTCGTTTTCGACGGAGGGATTGGCCCTGGCGGTTTTCCGCGAGAGGCGTCCCCCGAGGTTCTATAACAACAACAATCGGAGACCGATCCCCATGAGCCAGGAACTGCGGCTTATTCGTCGCATCACGCTGAAACTGATTCCCTTCCTGATCCTGCTGTACCTGATCGCCTATGTGGATCGCTCCGCCGTCGGCTTCGCCAAGCTGCACATGGGCGCCGACATCGGCATCGGCGATGCGGCCTACGGCCTCGGCGCCGGGCTGTTCTTCATTGGCTACTTCCTGCTGGAAATCCCCAGCAACCTGATGCTCGAACGCTTCGGCGCGCGGCGCTGGTTCGCACGGATCATGATCACCTGGGGCGCGATCACCATTGGCATGGCGTTCGTGCAAGGCCCGCACAGCTTCTATGTAATGCGCTTTCTGCTCGGTGCCGCCGAAGCCGGGTTCTTCCCGGGCGTTCTGTACTACATCACCCAATGGTTTCCGGTGCGCCATCGCGGCAAGATTCTCGGGCTGTTCATCCTCTCCCAACCCATCGCGATGATGATCACCGGTCCGGTGTCCGGCGGTTTGCTCGGCATGGACGGCACCCTCGGCCTGCACGGTTGGCAATGGCTGTTCATCGTGATTGGCACCCCGGCGATCCTGCTGACCTGGCCGGTCCTGCGTTGGTTGCCGGATGGTCCGCAACAAGTGAAATGGATGGACCAGGCCGAGAAGGACTGGCTGACCGGCGAGCTGAAAAAAGACCTCGCCGAATATGGCCAGACCCGCCATGGCAACCCGTTGCATGCGCTGAAAGACAAACGGGTGCTGCTGCTGGCGCTGTTTTATCTGCCGGTGACGTTGAGCATTTACGGCCTGGGCCTGTGGTTGCCGACGCTGATCAAACAGTTCGGCGGCACGGACCTGGTGACCGGTTTCGTGTCCTCGGTGCCCTACATCTTCGGCATCATCGGCTTGCTGATCGTGCCGCGCAGTTCCGACCGCTTGAATGATCGTTACGGCCATTTGGCGGTGCTCTATGTGCTGGGCGCCATTGGCCTGTTTCTCAGTGCCTGGCTGACCTTGCCGGTGGCGCAACTGGCGGCGTTGTGCCTGGTGGCATTCGCGCTGTTTTCCTGCACGGCGGTGTTCTGGACCTTGCCGGGGCGGTTCTTCGCGGGTGCCAGTGCGGCGGCGGGGATTGCCCTGATCAACTCGGTGGGCAACCTCGGCGGCTACATCGGGCCGTTCGTGATTGGTGCGCTGAAGGAATACACCGGCAATTTGGCCTCGGGGCTGTACTTCTTGTCCGGGGTGATGGTGTTCGGGTTGCTGCTGACGGGGGTGGTTTATCGCTTGCTGGAGCGCAAACACGTGTTGCCTGCCGATCAGTTTGCCGCCAGCGCCCGTGGCGCAACGCGCACCTGACCCCCAACGGTGAAATGTCGATTCACAGGAGAAAATCATGCGTTTAGTTCAGTTCGAATTGCTCAATGGCGAGCGCCGCGTCGGCGTGGTCGAGAACGGTCTGGTTCGTGAAATCCAGGAAGCGCGTACGGTGCGTGACCTGGCGCTGGCGGCAATCGAGGCGGGGATCGGCTTGCAACAGCAAGTCGAGGCCCTCGGCCTGGGCATTAGCCACGACTACGCGGAACTGCTGACTCACCTGCGCATCCTGCCACCCCTGGATCACCCGGACCCGGCGCACATGCTGGTCAGCGGCACCGGCCTGACTCACCTGGGCAGCGCCTCGGCCCGGGACAAAATGCACCAGCAGGTTGGCGACGAAGCGGCGATGACCGACACCATGCGCATCTTCAAGTGGGGCGTGGAGGGTGGTAAACCCGCCGTCGGTCAGGCCGGCGTGCAGCCGGAATGGTTCTATAAGGGCGACGGCAGCATTGTCGTGCGACCGGGCCAGCCGTTCCCGCTGCCACCGTTTGCCGAAGACGCCGGGGAAGAGCCAGAGCTCAGCGGCCTCTACGTTATTGGCCACGACGGCAAGCCCTATCGCCTCGGTTATGCGGTGGGCAACGAGTTCTCCGACCACGTGATGGAACGCAAGAATTACCTGTACCTCGCGCACTCGAAATTGCGCAGTTGCAGTTATGGCCCGGAACTTCGCGTCGGTGAGCTACCCCAACACTTGGCAGGCACCAGTCGCATCCTGCGTGACGGCGAAGTGTTGTGGCAGAACGAGTTCCTCAGCGGCGAGGCCAATATGTGCCACAGCCTGGCGAACCTCGAATACCACCATTTCAAGTACAGCCAGTTCCTGCGCCCGGGGGACGTGCACATTCACTTCTTCGGCACCGCGACCCTGTCCTTCGCCGATGGCATCCGCACCCAACCGGGTGACGTGTTTGAAATCAGCCAGGCCGAATTCGGCGCGCCATTGATCAATGGCATTGCACCCGCCGAATCGGCGTTCGAACCCGGCACTGTCGGCACCCTTTAAGGAGATTTTCATGACCCAGATTCTTGGTCACAACTACATCGGCGGCCAGCGCAGCGCGGCCGGCGCGGTCAAACTGCAAAGCGTTGACGCCAGCACGGGCGAGAACTTGCCCGGCGATTTCTACCAGGCGACACCGGAAGAAGTCGACGCTGCGGCCAAGGCTGCTGCGTCCGCTTACCCGGCTTATCGCAGCCTCAGCGCCGAACGGCGCGCGCAATTTCTGGACACGATTGCCGATGAACTGGACGCGCTAGGTGATGACTTCGTTGCCGTGGTCTGCCGCGAAACCGCGTTGCCGGCCGGGCGCATTCAGGGCGAGCGCGGACGCACCAGCGGCCAGATGCGTTTGTTCGCCAAGGTCCTGCGTCGCGGCGATTTCTATGGCGCACGCATTGATCTGGCCTTACCCGACCGCCAACCGTTGCCACGTCCCGATCTGCGTCAATACCGCATCGGCCTGGGGCCGGTGGCCGTATTCGGCGCCAGCAACTTTCCGTTGGCATTCTCCACGGCGGGCGGCGATACCGCATCGGCATTGGCCGCCGGATGCCCGGTGGTGTTCAAGGCTCACAGCGGCCACATGGCGACGGCTGAGTTCGTCGCTGATGCAATCCTGCGCGCCGCAGAAAAAACCGACATGCCCGCCGGTGTGTTCAACATGATCTTTGGCGGCGGGGTCGGCGAAGCGCTGGTCAAGCACCCGGCGATCCAGGCCGTGGGCTTTACCGGCTCGCTTAAGGGCGGTCGCGCGCTGTGCGACATGGCCGCTGCACGGCCGCAGCCGATTCCGGTGTTCGCCGAGATGTCGAGCATCAACCCGGTGATCGTCCTGCCTCAGGCATTGGCGGTTCGTTCTGAAACGGTTGCCCGTGACCTGACGGCGTCGGTGGTGCAGGGCTGTGGTCAGTTCTGTACTAATCCGGGGTTGGTGATCGGTATTCGTTCGCCGCAATTCGGTGCGTTTGTGCAGCAGGTTGCCGCGTTGATCGCTGATCAGCCGGCGCAAACCATGCTCAATGCCGGGACGTTGGGCAGCTATGGCAAAGGTCTGCAAAAGCTGCTCGCCCATCCTGGGATCGAGCACTTGGCGGGCAGTGCGCAGCAAGGGAACCAGGCGCAGCCGCAACTGTTCAAGGCCGATGTCAGCCTGTTGATCGATGGCGATGAAGTGTTGCAGGAAGAAGTCTTCGGCCCGACCACGGTGTTCGTCGAAGTGGCGGATCAGGCACAGCTCAGCGCCGCTTTGCATGGCCTGCACGGGCAACTGACGGCGACGATCATTGGCGAAGCGGCGGACTTCGAGCAGTTCGGCGAGCTGACGGCGTTGTTGGAGCAGAAGGTTGGGCGAATCCTGCTCAATGGCTATCCGACTGGCGTGGAAGTCTGCGATTCGATGGTTCACGGCGGGCCGTATCCAGCAACGTCCGATGCGCGCGGCACCTCGGTGGGTACGCTGGCCATCGACCGCTTCCTGCGCCCGGTGTGCTTCCAGAACTATCCCGACAGCTTGCTGCCGGAAGCGTTGAAGAACGGCAACCCGCTGCGCATCCAGCGCCTGGTAGACGGCAAGCCATCCCGCGACGCCCTCTAACTCCCCTGCACCCGATCGTTCCCACGCTCCGCGTGGGAATGCAGCCCGGGACGCTCCGCGTCCCCTCCAGAGCCGAACGCGGAGCGTCCGATGAGGCATTCCCACGCAGAGCGTGGGAACGATCACACGATCAGAGGGAGAGGGCGGTGTGATGAGCTATCATTGCGTCTTTCCATTTGAATGATTGATTGCCATGACTGCCGTAACCGACACCTTGCTCAACGCCCTCGAAAACTGCGACATGCTGGAAATCGACGGTTTGCACGCCTTCGATTTCTCCCTCGATGAAGACGATAACCTGCACATCGAATGCATGGATGGCCGTGCGGCCAAGCGCTGGGCGTTCAGCATGGCCCAGATTGAGGCGGCGACTTTCGATCCAACCCTGCAAAGCTGGCTGATCACCGGGGATTCCGGCGAGCACCGGCTGGTGTGCATGGCCGCCATTGGCGGGCATGACGACGAGGAAGAAGAGCATGAAGATGCGTAATTTCTGGCCACTGTTGATGGCGGGCAGCGTCGGCGCCATGGGCGTGCAGGCCGCTACCGTCGATGATTATCAGTTGCTGGTCGGCTCCTACACGGCGGGCCAGAGCCAGGGCATTTATCGCCTGAACTTCGACAGCGCCACCGGGCAGATTGCCGCCAAGCCGCTGCAAGTGGTGAAGAGTGAAAACCCATCCTGGCTGACGATTTCCAAGGATCAGCAGCACCTGTTCGTGGTCAACGAAAACGGCCCAGGCCAGGCCGACCCGGTCGGCAAGGTCAGCAGTTACGCGATCAACCCCAAGACCTTTGAGCTGAAGCTGATCAATCAGGTGCAGAGCCTGGGCAACGAGCCGACGCATTCGAGCCTCAGCGGCGATGCCAGTCACTTGTTCGTCAGCAACTACTCGGTGGTCGAAGATCCGGGCGGCACCCTCGCGGTGTTGCCGGTGGGCGCTGACGGCAAGCTCAAGCCAGTGGTGCAACTGAGCAGCCACCCGTCGAGCCGGGTCAATCCGGAGCGGCAGGCGTCGGCGCATGTGCATTCGACGATCTCCTCGCCGGACGGTAAGTACGTGTTCTCCAATGACCTGGGGGCGGACAAGATTTTTGTCTACCGCTTCAATCCCAAGGCCAATCCCGAACTGCCATTGACGCCTGCGACCCCGGCGTCGGTGTCGTTGCCGCCGGGCAGCGGGCCGCGTCATTTGCTGTTCAGTGCCGATGGCAAACATGCGTGGCTGAGCATGGAAATGACTGCTCAGGTCGCGGTGTTCGATTACCAGGATGGCACGCTCAAGCAAACCCAGATGGTGGATCTGGCGGCGGGGCAACCGACGTCCGACAAGGCCGGCGCGGCGTTGCACGCCTCAAAGGATGGCAAGTTCCTCTACGTCAGCAACCGTGGCACCGCCAATCAGTTGCTGGTGTTCTCTATCGACCCGGCCACCGCCCAGCTCAAGGAAATGCAACGCCGTTCCGTCGAGGGTGATCACCCGCGCGAGTTCAGCCTCGATCCGAGTGGCAAGTTCCTGTTGATCGCCAACCAGAAAAGCAACGAGATTGTCGTCGTCGAGCGCGACGCCAAGACCGGTCTTTTGGGCAAAACCGTGCAGAAATTGCCGATGGATGCCCCGAGCGATCTAAAGTTCTTGCTGCGTCAATAGGTGCGGCAATAGGCCGCAGGCCCCGGTTGATGGGGCCTGCAACCTAGTATTAATGAGACTGATATCGGCTAATGCTACAAAGCATTTCAAGGCGCGGACCCTCGCAGAGTAAGTTTGCTTCACGGCCTAACCAGGCAAGCAAGCCAACTGACTCCGAGGAACACCGCCATGAACTTCAATATCTTCTCCATCATCGCCGCATCCGCTATCTCTGCCACCGTTGCCCTGCCAGCCAGCGCCAACGTTGAAATCAACAGCAAAAAATCCCACACCCAGAGCTACACCCAGAAATACCTGCAGCAAAGCGCCAACTTCTACGCAGCCCTGGATCACAAGACCCAAGCCTGAAATCCGCAAAGTCCGTCGCTTCCTGTAAGAGCTGCCGAAGACTGCGACCTTTTGACTTTAAAAAGCAAAAGATCACAGCCTTCGGCAGCTTTTTTGTGCGCGTGTATTTCCCCGCGTCATAGGTTTTATTCAGCACCGATATAGACGGGTTTAATGATCAACCAGGCTGATGGTCACTATGGAAAACCCTGAGTGGTTGCCTCGGTTTTTTTGATCGATCCTGTGGGCACTGAAACATGCCCACGGAGAACACCATGGCCAGCGCAATCCTCACTTATGCCAAACACGGCGCCTACCTGGCCATCGGTCTCTACGTGGTCATGGTCCTGGTGGTCAGTCTTTCGTCCCAATCGCAGCACGACCGGCAGGCGCCGATCGAAGTCGCCTATCCCGGTATCCAGTTCGAGCATCGCTCGCAAAACGCGGTGATTAATCATGTGGAAGTGGCGGGAGTTGTCGGGTCATGAAAGGACGCAGACTCTGGGTCATTGCCTTCCTGGCGTTCATGACCAATGGCGCTTCATTGTTGGGAGTCGGGCAAGGCTCGGCGGGGTCGGTGGCACGGGCCATCGAATGCAATCACAACATTGCGCACAATATTCAGACAGCCAAGGCGCTGGGGCTGTTGGTGGGTAATCCGCCGCTGAAGGCCCGGGCCGGATTCCTCGGGCCGTTTCAGGTGGATTGCTCGGCGTTGGGGATGTGTTCCGTCCTGGCCTGACGCTAACCCTGTAGGAGCGAAGCTTGCTCGCTCCTACAGGTTCCGGGTTATTTCTTCATGATGGATGTGAACAGGTCCGAATCGAGGAAGCGCTGCAGCCATGCCTGCAACCGAACATACGGCGTCTGCGCAAACCATTCCCGATCAACATGCGCGAATTGCCGTACAAACGGCATCAGTGCCACGTCCGCCCAACTAATGTGCCCGGCGAGCAAGTAATCACGCCCCTTCAACAACTCATCCAGCCTGCGCAAAAACACCTCACCTTCAGCCCGATAATGTTCCATCGGCTGTTCGGGATAGCGCTCGGCATATTTGTAGCGATTCAAATGCACCTTGAACACCTGATCGTTTTCTTCGATCAGTTCAGCAATAAGCGGCTGCCCGGCAGGATCTTCCTTGAGCAACCAATCCTGCGGATCGTTCTGCGCCAACGCCCAGCGCATGATGTCCAGGCTTTCATCAATCACCCGACCCTCAACCTCCAGCACCGGCACCGTGCCCTTGCTCGATAGCGCGAGCATTTCGGCAGGTTTGGCCTTGAGGCTGACTTCGACAATCTGCACCTCAACCCCTGAATAACGCAGGGCCATGCGGGCACGCATGGCGTAGGGGCAGCGGCGGAAGGAATACAGCGTGGTCATTTCACCTCCAGCGTGCTCAGGCCATTGCCCTGGCGACGGACCTGGATCTGCACCGGGATCCGTTCATGCATTTCCTGCACGTGGGAAATCACCGCGACCTTGCGCCCCTGCGCCTGCAAGCCGTCGAGGGCGTCCATGGCCAGTTGCAGGGATTCCGGATCGAGGCTGCCGAAGCCTTCATCGATAAACAACGATTCGATCTTCAATGTGCTCGACGCCATCGACGCCAAACCGAGGGCCAAAGCCAACGACACCAGGAACGTCTCGCCGCCGGACAACGAATGCACCGAACGCAGTTCGTCGCCCATCTCGGTGTCCATCACCAGCAAACCGAGCATGCTGCCGCCGCGCTTCAGACGATAGCGCCGCACCAATTGGCGCAATTGCACGTTCGCGTGATGCACCAGCAGGTCGAGGTTGTAGGCCTGGGCGATCTTGCGGAACGTATCGCCAGTGGCAGAACCGATCAAGGCATTCAAGCGCGCCCAGCGTTGGTATTCGGTATAGGCATCGGCAATCTGCTGGGCCAGGGCTTGATTGGCGTTCTGCCGACGCTGATCTTCAGCCTGCTCGGCGCGCAGTTCGGCGCAGCGGTGTTCGCTGGCGGCAAACAGGTTTTGCAGTTCTGTCAGCGCGCTAGCCAGTTGTTCGGCGTCGAGGTTGCCGTTGTGTTGGGCTTGATGAGCGAGCAGGCGCTTGTCCCGCTCCTGGACCAACACCTTGGCCTGTTCAATGGCTTTTTCGCTGTGCTGCAATTGCTGGCGCAGTTCGCTGACCTGGTGGTCGTCGACGCTCAGCAGTGCTTCCAGGCCACCGTCATCCAGTTCCGGATGTTGCGCGCGCCAATCGGCGATCCTGCCGCTCAACTCGCGATCTTCAGTGTCCAGCGCTTGGGAACGCTCCTGCTGCGCCTTGAGTTCGGCGGCCAACTGCACCAGCCGCGTGCGCACGGTTTGCAGTTCCTGATTGGCGGCGGCTTCGGCGTGGCGCGCCTGTTCGACAGCTTGATCGAGTTGCTGCTGCCATTGCTCGGCGCTGCTGTGTTGGCCAAGCAATTGCGCGAGTTTTTGCTGACAGGCTTGTTGCTGCTCGGCCAACACCGTGAACTGCTGTTGCGCGGCTTCCAATTGCTGGGCGCGCGTCAGTTGTCGATCCTGTTCTTTCTCAAGCTTCTGCTGACGTTGTTGCTGTTCGCCGAGTTCGTCGCGCTGCTGCTCGAGTTGCTCCAGACGCTGGGCGATCTGTTGGTCGAGCTGCATGAAGGTCGCGGCCGGCTCGTTGCGCAAGGCTTTCAACGTATCCGCCGGGAGCAGGCTGCTGAACGCCGACAACTCTTCGTCCAGACGCTGGCGATCATTGCTCAACGCCTGTTGCTGATTGCTCAGGTGCTGGGTCGCTTGATGGCTCGCGGTTTCGGCGCTGCGCAGCTGTTGCGCCAGTCGCGCGGCATCCTGTTGCAGGGTGAGCAGGGCGCTCTGGCGTTGTTCGTCCTGGGTGATGCTCTGGTTCAACTGGCTGTTTTGCTGGGTCAGCCAGGCGTCGCGTTTGGCGGCGTCCTGGTTCAGCAACTGTGCGGACAGTGGATGGGCTTCGAGGCTTGGTGCCAGGCTTTGTTGTTGATTGGCGAGCTGTTCCTGTTGTTGCAACAGTTCTTTTTGCTGCGCGATCAAACCACCCACTTCGGCCCGCAGGTCGGTGAGTTTTTCCTTTAGCAGGTCAACGGCTTTCTGCGCGTTGGTCAGTTCGCTTTCATCATGCCGGCCGAGGCTTTGCAGCAGCGCTTCAGGCTGATGGTAAGGATGATCCGGGCTGCCACAAACCGGGCAGGGTTGATCGTCCTGCAACTGCGCGCGCAGTTCCTCGACACTTTCGCTGCGGGCCAGGCGTTGGCGTTCCAGCAGCTCACGGGTGACGGTCAGGGTCTGTTCGGCGACGGTCAGTTCGGCCTTGGTTTTCACTCCGTCCTGAGTCAGGCGTTCGCGTTCCTGCTGGGCTGCGAGTTGGCGCTGTTGCAGCTCGGCACCGCGCTTGTCCAGATCCTGCTGACTGGCCCACAGGCGGGTCAATTCTTCGAACGCGCGCAGTTGCTTGCGGTTGTCCTGCAGCAGCGTGCTCAGCAGTTGGATCTGCTCGGCCACGGCTTCGGGCTCGGCGCCGGCCTCTTTATAGAGCACTTCCAGATTCTGCTTTTGCGCGGCCAGTTCTTCGGCGGCGCGGGTGGCGCTCTGTTCCAAAGCGGCCAGTTCGTCATGGCCCTTGTTCAGGCGATTGCCGATCAGCATCAGCTGTTGCAGGCGATCACGGTAGGCGTTCCAGGCCTCGCTGAGCGGCGCCAGATGGATGCTTTGCTCAAGCTCCCCGGCGATGCGCTGTAAACGTTGGGCGACCTGTGTTTGTTGTTCGGTCAAATCCTGAATCGTGCTTTGACCCTGAGTACAGGCCAGTTCCGCCTGTTGCTTGAGATCAGCGCTCAGGCTCGCCTCACGCACCAAACGGGCGAGGGTGCTTTGCTCTTCAAACGCCTGGCGCAACAGCGGCGCACCAGCGCTGTGCTGGTTTTGCGCCTCGGTCAACGCGGTGTGGGCGCTGGTCAGGCTTTGTTCCAGTTGCGTCTGGCGCTCGGTCAATTCCAGTTGCTGTTGCGTGTGTTGCTGAATCTGCGCCGCCAGCGGTGTGAGCTGTGCAGTGAGTTCAGTCTTGCGCGCAAACTGATGCCGCTGCGGCGCCAGTTGTTCCAGGCGCGTCAGCTTCAGCCGTTCACCGGCCAGGCTTTCCCAATGTTGCTGGGCGGATTGCAGTTGCTCGGTGGCGCTCTGCTGCTCGTCCTGCAATTGGCGCAGTTGTTTGAGCCTGGTGTGTTGCTCTTCGAGCTGCTTGAGTTGCGCTTGCTGAGTCTTGAGTAGCTGCTGGGCCTCGTTGAAGCGCTCATCCAGTTCGGCGCGCGCTTCGGGGGACAACGGCGTGACACCGGTGGCCTGATCCTGCAGCAACTTGTGGGCCTCGCGGGCCTCTCGGGTCTTGTCGTACGCCCGACGACCCAGACGCGTATAGAGCGCGGTGTCGGTGAGTTTTTCCAGCAGTTCGCTGCGGTCGTTGTCGTCGGCCTTGAGGAACGCGCTGAACTCGCTCTGGGCTAGCAGCACGGCGCGGGTGAACTGTTCGAAGTTCAGGCCCAGCGCGGCTTCGAGCTGGGTCTTGTACTCGCCTTTCTGACTGGCCAGCAATTGATCCTGATCGATATCGCGCAGGCTCTGGCGACTGGCTTGCAGCTTGCCACCAGCCTTTTCCCGGGCGCGATTGGCTTCCCAGCGCGCGCGGTAGCGCCGGCCGTCGATGCCGACGAAATCCACTTCGGCATAACCTTCGCCAGTGCCGCGACGCAGCAGAGTGCGCGGGTCCCCGGTGCCGATTTCGCCGTCGGCGTCCGGGACCTTGGCGTCGCGTCCGGTGTTGTTCAGGCGCGGTACGGCGCCGAACAGGGCCAGGCACAACGCATCGAGCAGGGTGCTTTTACCGGCGCCGGTCGGTCCGGTGATGGCGAACAGCCCCGCGCTGGCCAGGGGCTCGGCGGTGAAGTCGATTTCAAATGGCCCGGCCAGGGAGGCGAGGTTTTTCAGGCGGATCGCGAGGATCTTCATGGCTGTTCGCTCTCCATCTGCACGTCTTGCAACAGCTCGGCAAAGTCCTTGAGGGTTTGCTCATCGACCTCGCTGCCGTAGTTGTCCTGCCAGGCACGGCTGAACAGTTCCTGGGGTGAGAGTTGATCCAGCTCGATCAAAGTGGCGCCGTCGTCTGCACCGTCGTGACTGCCATTGCCGGCGTATTCGGCGGCGATCCGCACCAGTCGCACCGCTTTGCCTTGCAGGGCGGTTTCCACTTGGTAACGCAGATCCGGTTGCGGCTCATCGAGGCGCACCCGGACTTCCAGCCATGGTTGGCGCTGGAGATCGGCCAGCAGATCGATGTTCGGCAAGTCCGCCAGTTGCAGCAGAATCTCCGCCAGCGGTGCAGGGCCGATGCGTTGCAGATCGACGGCGCGGGGAATCAGTTTCGGTTCGACGCTGACCAGGGTTTCGCCGTCGAGTATCACGTCGAGAATCTGATGCTTATAGTTGATCTCCGAAAACGACAGCGGAATCGGCGAGCCGCTGTAGCGAATGCGTTCCTCCCCGTTGACCTTCTGCGGCTTGTGCAAGTGCCCAAGGGCCACATAGCTGATGCTCGGCCCGAACAGGCTGGCGGGCAGGGCTTCGGCGTTGCCGATGATCAGGCTGCGCTCGGAGTCTTCCGACACCGACCCGCCGGCCATGTGCGCGTGACTGATGGCGATCAACGCCTGGCCCGGCGTGCGCTTGGCATTCGCCGCTTCGATCAGCCATTCGTGGACCTGACCGATGCCGCGCAAGTAGTTGTCGCCCAGATGTGCACCCGTGACTTCGGCAGGACGCAGGAACGGCAGCGCCAGGCACCAACCGGCAATCTCGCCTTTGGCGTCGGGCAGCGGCAACAGCAGGCGTTCGGCGTCGAGTTGCCCGTCATCCAGCCACAGCACCCGGCCCAACGCGTGAGTGCGCAGGCGCCGCATCAAAGGCGCGGGCAATTCAATCCGTGAGCCGGAGTCATGGTTGCCGGCGATCATCACGATGGTCAGCAACGGCTGCTGCTCGTGGGCGCTGACGATGAAATCGTAGAGGCGTTCCTGGGCTTTGACCGGCGGGTTGACCGTGTCAAAGATATCGCCAGCGATCAGCAGCACGTCGGGCTGGTCCAGCTTCAGCTGGCGCAACAGCCACTCAAGAAAACAACCGTGCTCGAAATCGCGGTCCTGGCCGTGCAGGTTCTGCCCAAGGTGCCAGTCGGAGGTGTGGAACAGACGCAAGGCGTACTCCGTAGGAAATAAGGTGATGGCCGCGTGGGAAAGGATGGCGGCTAAAGGGGAGGGAGTTTACTGGCAAACGCCGAGGATGTGGTTGGTAACGCCCTCTGTAGCAGCGGTCGAGCCCCGCGAGGCCGCGTTCGGCGGCGAAGCCGTCGTAAAATCGGAGTGTGCGGTGTGTCAGGTAGACCGTGTGCATTGGGTTTACGACGGCTTCGCCGCCGAACGCGGCCTCGCGGGGCTCGACCGCTGCTACAGGGTAGGCGTTACTTCGGATAAAGCGGCGGCAACCCGCTATCGCCCACCGGATCCTGAACCCGTTCGGCGATCGGGATCGCCCGGGTCGCACGCCACAGGTCTTCGCCTTGCCAGTGCTGGCCGGTTTCGCTGTACAGCGCGCCGTTCAAGCCATCCAGGGCATCCGATAGCGGCACGAACCGCGCCGCCATGTCGGCCAGGGTTTCCGGTTGTTGCCGGGCCCAGGCGTCGAGGGCCTGGCGGGTGGCGTGGGGGTCGTTGGCCTGGCAGGCGCGTTTGAGTTCGTCGAGCACGGTGCGCGGGCTCGGGCCGGTTTGCGCGGCCCGCAGGATCGCCGGTTGCCAGCGCGCGCGCCACCACAGGCCGAAACCCAGCAGCGTGGTGCAGGCCAGGATCATCGTGCTGAGTTTCCACCACCACAGCGCTTCGCTGTCGGCGGCGTAATTCACGGGGGCGGTGCTCGCCGGGGTGTCGACCATCAGGCTTGGATTATTGGTCACTTGCAGCGTCCGCGCCGGCAGGCTGCTGTGTTCCAGGTGGTCTTCGAAAGTGTTCCACCAGACTACGTCCACTGTCGGCAACTCGATGGCGCCACTGTGGGAAGGCACCAAGGCTTCACGGTCTTCGCGACTGCCGATCAGCCCGCGTTCGCTGTTCTGATTGCCCAGGACCGGTTGGTCCGGGTAGCGGCGCAAGCCGTTGATGTCGGTGGCGGGCAGCGGCGGTAGCTGCGAACTGGCCAGGCCTTCGGCCTTCAAGGTCAGGCTGCGGGTCAGGGAATCGCCGACCTGGGCGTGATCCGGTTCCGGGCTCCAGCTTTCGCTCAAACTAAGGCTGCGCGCGGGCAGCCACGGCGCATCGGCGGGGTAAGTCTCGGGTTTGGCCTTGACCGTCAGCGGAATCTCGGCGGAGCTGACGCGCATCAGCTTGCCCGGTTTCGGCCCTTGGGACGTAGCGTCCTGCGCCGGTTGCACCAGGGTTGCGCTGAACACCTGGGTCGGAATGCTGAGCACGCCGCTGTGCTGGGGAAAGATCGCGTAGCGCATTTCGATCACGCCATGGCGCAGGCCATTGATGACCTTCTCATAGGTGCGCGAATCGCCCAGTTGTTCGATCCGTGCATCGGGGATTTGCAACGGGGTCAGGCTACTGTCGTCGTACAGCGACACCGAGTGGTAGATGCGCAAGGTCAGGATCGCCTGGGCCTGCACGTACACGCTGCTCTGGTCGAGGCTGGCTTCGATGAAGACCGGCGCCAGGGTGTGCTCGGTGTCCTGGTTTTCGCTCTCGACCACTTGGACAGTGATCGGCTGGCTGCGCACTTCGCCCAGTTGCAGCGATGGAATCTCCACGCTGCCGTTCTGCTTGGGCAGCAAGGTGATGATCCAGCGTGTGGTGGCGCGGTTGTCGCCGTTGATCGTGGTCAATTGGTTGACCTGGCGCGTGCCGCGCACTTCGAACGCGGACTCCAGCGGCGTCAGGTCGGGTTTGCCGAACAGCGTCACGTCAGTGGATTCCAGGGTCAGTTCGACCGTCTCGCCGGAATTCAGGCGACTGCGATCGACACTGGCGACCAACCCTGCAGCCTGGACCTGAAACGTCCAGAACAGCAAGGCGAGCAAGAAAGCGGTGAAGCGGGTCATCGAGTTTTTCCCTGATCCTGATGTTGTTGCTGTTCGTACCAGAATTTGCGCCGCAGCAATTCGCCCGGGTCATCCGGGATCTTGCGCAGCCATTGCTCCAGCGCCTGGGCCTGTTCGCCTTCAAGGCTGTCATTGGCCGGGCGTCGCGGGGGCGTGGTGCTTTGCTCGTCTTCCAGTTCGCTGCCCGGCACCTCATTGGCCCCCGGTTGCGGCGGCGTAGTGGGCGGCTCTTCGCTGCCCGGCGCGTTAGGCTGGGCATCGGTTTTCGCTTCGCCGCTGCTCGACGGCTGGGTGGCGGCGCCGGGTGCCGGGCTATCACTGGCGGTCCCGGGTTCGTCGCCTTCGGATTTGTCCGGTTCCGCCGCCGGTGGTGTGGCTTTCTGTTTGATCAGGCTTTCCACCAGCGCCTTGTTGGTCAGCGCCGGACGCAAATCCGGTTGGCGTTCCAGGGCCTGCTCGTAGGCATCCAGTGCCGCTTCCAGTTCACCGCCCTTGGCCAGGGCATTCCCCCGATTGTAGTGCGCTCGGGCGTCGTTGCCTTGGGCGAAGCGCTGGGCGGCGCCGCTGTAGTCGCCAGCCTCATACAACGCCACGCCTTGCCATTGCGGGTCTGCGAAATGTTGCGCGGCCTCGGCCGGACGTTCCTGACTGAGCAAATGCAGGCCGCGTTGATCGGGGCGCAACCACAAGTCTTCAAAGTCGAAGGCGTAGCTCGGCTGCGGCAACATAAACAGCAGCGGCAGACAGAACAACCAACCCCGGCGCCCGGCGAAAGAGGCGAGCAGCAGGAGGGGCAGCAACAGCCAGTAACCCTGATCGGCCCAGGTATCGAGGCGCAGGGTCTGGCCATCGGTGCGCAGGTTGCGCGGACCATCGAGCAAGCCGAGGGCGCCGAGGTCGGCATCGTCCAGCCGCGCCGCGTGGTAACGGCCACCCAAATCACTGGTGAAGGCTTTCAAACCCGGATTGTCCAGGTGCGGAACGAGAATCGCGCCCTGGTCATCCTTGAGGAAACTGCCGTCCTCTTGCGCGACGGGTGCGCCTTCGGGCGTGCCGACGCCGAGCATCAGGAATTCCGTGGACTTGCCGTTCAGCGCCCGTTCAATGCCGAAGCGTTCCTGTTCGCTCAGGGACGAGCCGATCAGCAGGATCCGCCCCTGGCCAAGTGCGCCCTGATCCAGCAGCGCCAAGGCCTTGGCCACCGCGAGATCGGCGCGATGACCCGTCTCGGGCATCAACGAAGGCTTGAGCGCATCCAGCAGATTGCGGCTGGTGGACAGGTCATCCGACAGCGGCACCAGCGTGTGAGCGCTGCCGGCGTAGACGACGATCGCGGTCTGCGCATCGCTGCGGCTTTGCAGCAAGTCGAACAGCTTGCGCCGGGCTTGTTCCAGGCGGGTCGGCGGGCTGTCGGTGGCGAGCATTTCCGGGGTCAGTTCCAGCACCACCACCAATGGATCGGCGGGTTTCTGACTGGTCTGTTCCACCCGTTCCCAACTGGGCCCGAGCAGCGCGCCGATGGTCAGCACCCAGGCCAGGCCCAAGACCACCCACGGCAATTTGCTGTCGCGACCGTTGCCACCGCTGAGCAGCGCGGCGTGGAAGGCTGGCGGCAGAATCATCTGCCAGCGCCCGGCACGTTTCTGCCGGTGCCACAGTTGCCAGAGCAGCCAGCCGAGCAACGGCAATAGCAGCAGCCACCAGGGCCGGAACCAGTAAGGCCAGAACGCGCTCATCGACGCCTCCGCAGGCGCAGGCGTTTGAGCCGTTGACGCCAGTCCGGCAGTTGGCTTTGCAACAGATCCCTGGTCAGCAAGCGTTGCAACGGGTTATCCGGCCAGCGCTCGCGCATCACCAGCAACATGCTCAGCAGCAGCGCCAGCGCCAGAGGCCAGTGATACAAGGCCTGGGCGGGGCGGGCCTGGGTCGGTTGCTGGGTCACCGGTTCGAGTTTGTCGAGGGTAGCCTTGATCGCCTCCAGCTCTTTACCGTCGCGGGCGCGGAAGTATTGGCCGCCGGTGGCCTCGGCAATGGCTTTCAGCGCCGGCTCGTCGAGGTCCAGGCTCGGGTTGACGCCGAGGAAGCCCAATGTGCCGCTTTGCTCCGGGTCGGCGCCGATGCCGATCGGGTAGATTTTCACCCCTTCACTGGCGGCGAGCCGCGCGGCGGTCAGCGGATCGATTTCGCCACCGTTGTTGGCGCCGTCAGTTACCAGAATCAGCACGCGGCTTTGCGCAGGACGCAGGCGCAAGCGTTTCAGCGCTAGGCCAATGGCGTCGCCAATGGCGGTGTTCTTGCCGGCGATGCCGATCCGCGCTTCATCCAGCCATACGCGCACGGTGCGGCGGTCGAAGGTCAGCGGCGCTTGCACATAGGCCTGGCTGCCGAACAGGATCAGGCCGACCCTGTCGCCTTCACGGCTTTCCAGAAAGTCACCGAGCAAATGCTGCACCAGCGACAGGCGGCTGACGTCTTCGTCCTGCCATTGCATATCAGGGAAATCCATCGAGCCGGAGACGTCCACCGCCACCAGCAAATCGCGACCACTGGCGGCAATCGGCAGCGGGTCGCCGAGCCATTGCGGGCGCGCGGCGGCGATCAGCAGCAACAGCCACAACAGGATGAACGGTGCCTGTTGACGCCACGCCGGCAGGTTGGCCCGGGCACGACGGCGAGTCAGGCCTTCGAGATCGCTTAAGAAGCTAACCTTGAGCGCCGGTTCGCCGCTGTCGGCCACCGGCAGCAGCACGCGCATCAGCCACGGCAACGGCAGCAAGGCAAAGATCCATGGCCAGGCGAACTCAAACATGTTTGCGAATCCAGGTGTCGACGGCTTGTGTCAGGCCGGCGATGGCCTTGTCGTCGAGTTTGCATTCGGGCTTGTACGCGCCTTCGACCAGTACCATCCAACGCGTCAAACCCGCGGCCGGGCAGCGGTTGTCGAGGAAGGCCAGCCATTTGCGGCCGTTGAGGGTGTGGCTCTGGCTGTAGGGGTAATGGTTGCGGCACAAGCGTTTGAGCAAGCCGTTGAGTTGCTGCAACCAGGCACCGGCCGGCGCGCCGTCGTAGGGCTTGGGCATCCGCGCCAGTTCGGCGAGGGCGGCGACACGCACCGGGTCCAGCGGTTGGTCCGCCCGGACGATGGGGCGTTTGTTCGGAATGAAGCGGCGCAACTGCCACAGGCCAAAGCCGATCAGCGGCAGTAATAGAAGCAACAGCCACCAGCCCGGTGCCGGTGGCCAGAAGCCGATCGGCGGCGGGGTCATCAGCGGTTGCAGTTGCTCAATGCTGTTCATCGACCTTTCCCCGGTTTCTGTGGGTTCAGGTATTCGCGCAGTTGCTCGACCATCTCGCTCTGGGTGCTCAACGGCATCAACAACACCCGCAGCTTCTGCGCGAGCAATTCCCAGTGGGCGATGCGCGCTTCGGCTTGGGCGCGGTAGGTCTGGCGCAGGTCGAAATTCAGCGTGTCGAGTTCCAGTTGCGCACCACGTTCGGCGAAACGAAGCAGGCCGGCGGCGGGCAGGGCGTGGTCCAGCGGATCGGACAGCGGCAACAGCAACAGGTCGCAATGACGCGACAACAGGCTCAATTGCTGTTCGGAGCCTTCGGTCAGCGCACGTTCGTCGCAGATCACAATCACCAGGCTGCCAGGACGCAACACTTCCCGGGCGCGGCGCAGGGCCAGGTTCAGCGAATCGCGGTTCTGCTCGCTTTCGGTGTGCAGCGACTGGTTGACCCGGACCAAACGGTTGAGCAATTGCAGCAGGCTTTGCTTGCTGCGTCGGGGTTTGATTTCGTAGTGCTCGTTGTCGCCGAACACCAGCCCGCCGACCCGATCGTTATGCCCCAGGGCGGCCCAGCCGATCAGGCTCGCGGCTTGCGCGGCCAGCACCGACTTGAACATCAATCCCGAGCCGAAAAACAGCCGACGACTCTGCTCGACCATGATGAAAATCGGTCGCTCGCGTTCTTCGTGGAACAGTTTGGTGTGCGGCTCTTGGGTGCGGGCGGTGACGCGCCAATCGATGGTGCGCACGTCGTCGCCGGCCTGATAGACCCGCACCTGATCGAAGTCGACGCCACGGCCACGCAGCTTGGAGTGGTGCAGGCCGATCAGCGGGCTGCGCTGGCTCGGCGTCGAGAACAACTGCACTTCGCGCACCCGATGGCGCATCTCGATCAGCTCGGCGAGGCTGACACGGATGCCCGGCTCGGGCGGCAGGATGGCGTTCATCAGGGTCAAGCGACGGCTACGACGTCGAGAATCCGCTGGACCACCCGGTCCTGGTCGATGCCAGCCGCCTCGGCTTCAAAGGACAGGATGATGCGGTGACGCAACACGTCGAACAGCACGGCCTGAATGTCTTCCGGGCTGACGAAATCGCGACCGGCCAGCCACGCATGGGCGCGGGCGCAACGGTCGAGGGCGATGGAGCCGCGCGGGCTGGCGCCATAGGCGATCCACTCGGCCATCTCCGGATCGAACTTGGCCGGGGTGCGGGTGGCCATGACCAGTTGCACCAGGTATTCCTCCACGGCGTCGGCCATGTACAAACCGAGGATTTCCTTGCGCGCGGCGAAAATCGCCTGCTGGCTGACCCGACGCTCGGGCTTGGTTTCGCCATTAAGAGCTTCGCCGCGGGCCTGTTGCAGGATGCGCCGTTCGACGGCGGCGTCCGGGAAACCGATTTTGACGTGCATCAGGAAGCGGTCGAGCTGGGCTTCGGGCAGCGGGTAGGTGCCTTCCTGCTCGATCGGGTTTTGCGTGGCCATCACCAGAAACAGCGGCGACAGCTCGTAGGTGCTGCGCCCGACGCTGACCTGGCGCTCGGCCATGGCTTCGAGCAGCGCCGATTGCACCTTGGCCGGGGCGCGGTTGATTTCGTCCGCCAGCACCAGATTGTGGAAGATCGGGCCTTGCTGGAACACGAAACTGCCGGTTTCCGGGCGATAGATCTCGGTGCCGGTGATGTCGGCCGGCAACAGGTCGGGGGTGAACTGGATGCGATGGAACTGCGCTTCGATGCCTTCGGCGAGCTCTTTGATGGCCTTGGTCTTGGCCAGCCCCGGGGCGCCCTCGACCAGCATGTGGCCGTCGGCGAGCAAGGCGATGAGCAAGCGCTCGATGAGTTTTTCCTGGCCGAGAATCTGCGTTGAAAGAAAGGTTCGCAGCGCTAGCAGCGCTTCACGATGTTCCATCGATGACTGTTCCTGGAAAGGGTGACCGAAGACGTTCGAATAACGCCAGGGCTGGGGGCGTTACTTTAATGCATCGCGGGGGGTGGCGACTAACGGCATTTTGCGCAAAGTGTGGGAAATGGTTAGGGAAATTGTGATCGTTCCCACGCTCTGCGTGGGAATGCAGCCCGTGACGCTCTGCGTCACCACTCTAAAGCGGGACGCAGAGCGTCCGATGATGCATTCCCACGCGGAGCATGGAACGATCATTGCTGGACCTGTAGGAGCAAGGCTTGCCCGCGAAGGGGCCGGTACAGGCGCCGAAAAATTACAGCTCGCTGATATAAGTCCCGGTCCCCTTGAGAATGTTCTGCAAGGTTTCTTCCACTTCCGCCAGGTCGCTGGCATCGGTGCTGTGGGTGATTTCCAGCGAGTCATCGCCATTCAACGCATCCGCATCCCCTGCCGCGATCTCGATCAGCAGGCGGGTAGGGCTGAGGGTGACTTTCACCCCGTCCAGGGTCGAAGGCTCATCGCCGAGGCTGATGTCCAGCGCGTCCTCGTCCGGGTAGCGGGTCATCAGGAACATGTCGCCCTGATCGCTGTGGCAGCAGAGCATGGCCATGTTGTCTTCTTCGTCATCGCACGGGTTGACGATCAAGAGGGCGGTGGTCATTTGCATGGGGAATTCCTGGCTCGACGAGCATTGTGAAGACGAACAAAGGGCGATTCTGCCAGCCGCCGGGAATTTCTGCTTGCCTGAGTGTCAGAGGATGTGTCGTGAACATCCGGTGTGTTGCTGGTCATTTCGGGTACGGACGTGCCGCAAAACCGGGGTTAAACTCCCCGTTTTACTGTGCGGCTGCTAGTGTTGTTCGATGCACAAGGCGCAAGCTGCGTGCCGATGACCGAATATGTCGCAGCACCGCAAGCAGGCACGTTGTCGCACTCGTTAAGCTGCGCATCGAATGGATACCGCTAAAGGCATTGTGCAACTCATCGTACAGTCGCTTTTGCCGATACCCATTCTTGGAAGGTGAATGTGACCTGAGTGTCTCGTCCAGCTTCACCCACCTGTCACCCTGTTTCCTCTGCCCGAGAATCAGGAACAGGGTGACGGATCGCCCCGAAAGGGGTTTTGCACGCGACGCTTCCATCAATAACAAGCCCAAGCGGAGTACCACAGATGGCGTTCTTCACCGCAGCCAGCAAAGCCGACTTCCAGCACCAACTGCAAGCGGCACTGGCGCAGCACATCAGTGAACAGGCACTGCCACAAGTGGCGCTGTTTGCTGAACAATTTTTCGGCATCATTTCCCTCGACGAGCTGACTCAACGTCGGTTGTCCGACCTCGCCGGCTGCACCCTTTCTGCATGGCGCCTGCTTGAGCGCTTCGATCACGCGCAACCGCAAGTGCGCGTCTACAACCCCGATTACGAACGCCACGGCTGGCAGTCGACCCACACCGCGGTCGAAGTGCTGCACCACGACCTGCCATTCCTCGTGGACTCGGTGCGTACCGAGCTGAACCGTCGCGGCTACAGCATCCACACCTTGCAAACCACTGTGCTGAGCGTGCGTCGCGGCAGCAAGGGCGAGTTGCTGGAAATCCTGCCCAAAGGCACCCAGGGCGAAGGCATCCTGCAAGAATCGCTGATGTACCTGGAAATCGACCGTTGCGCCAACGCGGCCGAACTGAATGTCCTGAGCAAGGAACTGGAACAGGTTCTCGGCGAAGTCCGCGTTGCGGTCGCCGATTTCGAGCCGATGAAAGCCAAGGTCCAGGAAATCCTCACGGGCCTGGACAACAGCCAGTTCAAGGTTGATCCAGAAGAAAAAGCCGAAATCAAAAGCTTCCTGGAATGGCTGGTGGGCAACCACTTCACCTTCCTGGGCTACGAAGAATTCGTGGTCAGCGACCAGGCCGACGGCGGCCACATCGAGTACGACGAGCAGTCCTTCCTCGGCCTGACCAAACTGCTGCGCACCGGCCTGACCTACGAAGACCTGCGCATCGAAGACTACGCCGTGAACTACCTGCGCGAACCGACCCTGTTGTCGTTCGCCAAGGCTGCGCACCCAAGCCGTGTGCACCGTCCGGCGTATCCGGACTATGTGTCGATCCGTGAAATCGACGCCGACGGCAAAGTCATCAAGGAATGCCGTTTCATGGGCCTGTACACCTCCTCGGTGTATGGCGAGAGCGTGCGGGTTATCCCGTACATCCGCCGCAAGGTCGAAGAAATCGAACGCCGTTCCGGCTTCCAGGCCAAGGCTCACCTGGGCAAGGAACTGGCGCAGGTGGTCGAAGTGCTGCCCCGCGACGATCTGTTCCAGACCCCGGTGGACGAGCTGTTCAGCACCGTGATGTCGATTGTGCAGATCCAGGAACGCAACAAGATCCGCGTGTTCCTGCGCAAAGACCCGTACGGCCGTTTCTGCTACTGCCTGGCCTACGTGCCGCGCGACATCTACTCCACCGAAGTGCGCCAGAAGATCCAGCAAGTGCTGATGGATCGCCTGAAAGCCTCGGACTGCGAGTTCTGGACCTTCTTCTCCGAGTCCGTACTGGCTCGCGTACAGCTGATTCTGCGGGTTGATCCGAAGAACCGTTTGGACATCGACCCGGTCCTGCTGGAAAAAGAAGTGGTCCAGGCCTGCCGCAGCTGGCAGGACGACTACGCCAGCCTCGTGGTGGAAAGCTTCGGCGAAGCCCACGGCACCAACGTGCTGGCTGACTTCCCGAAAGGCTTCCCGGCCGGTTACCGCGAGCGTTTCGCCGCGCATTCGGCCGTGGTCGACATGCAGCACCTGCTGAGCCTGACCGAAAAAAATCCGCTGGTGATGAGCTTCTATCAGCCGCTGGGCCAGGTGTCCGGTCAGCGCGAGCTGCATTGCAAGCTGTACCACGCCGATACGCCGCTGGCGCTGTCCGACGTGTTGCCGATCCTGGAAAACCTCGGCCTGCGCGTGTTGGGTGAGTTCCCGTATCGCCTGCGTCACAACAATGGCCGCGAGTTCTGGATTCACGATTTCGCGTTCACCGCTGCCGAAGGCCTGGAACTCGACATCCAGCAACTCAACGACACGCTGCAGGACGCCTTCGTCCACATCGTGCGTGGCGATGCCGAGAACGATGCGTTCAACCGCCTGGTGCTGACCGCCGGCCTGCCATGGCGCGACGTCGCGCTGCTGCGTGCCTATGCGCGTTACATGAAGCAGATTCGTCTGGGCTTCGACCTGGGCTACATCGCCAGCACCCTGAACAACCACACCGACATCGCTCGCGAGTTGACCCGGTTGTTCAAGACTCGTTTCTACCTGGCGCGCAAGCTGACCAGCGACGACCTGGAAGACAAGCAGCAACGTCTGGAACAAGCCATCGTCACCGCACTGGACGACGTCCAGGTGTTGAACGAAGACCGCATCCTGCGTCGCTACCTGGACCTGATCAAGGCCACGCTGCGCACCAACTTCTACCAGACTGATGCGCAGGGCCATAACAAGTCCTACTTCAGCTTCAAGTTCAACCCGCACCAGATTCCAGAGCTGCCGAAGCCAGTACCGAAGTTCGAAATCTTCGTCTACTCGCCGCGCGTCGAAGGCGTGCACCTGCGCTTCGGCAACGTCGCGCGTGGCGGTCTGCGCTGGTCCGACCGCGAAGAAGACTACCGCACCGAAGTGCTGGGCCTGGTAAAAGCCCAGCAAGTGAAGAACTCGGTCATCGTGCCGGTCGGCGCCAAGGGCGGTTTCCTGCCGCGTCGCCTGCCACTGGGCGGCGGTCGCGACGAAATCGCGGCCGAGGGCATCGCCTGCTACCGCATCTTCATCTCGGGCCTGTTGGACATCACCGACAACCTGAAGGACGGCGCGCTGGTTCCGCCGGCCAACGTCGTGCGTCATGACGACGATGACCCGTACCTCGTCGTTGCAGCGGACAAGGGCACTGCGACCTTCTCCGACATCGCTAACGGCATCGCCATCGACTACGGTTTCTGGCTGGGTGACGCGTTTGCTTCCGGTGGTTCTGCCGGTTACGACCACAAGAAAATGGGCATCACCGCCAAAGGCGCGTGGGTCGGCGTACAACGCCACTTCCGCGAGCGCGGCATCAATGTCCAGGAAGACAGCATCACCGTGGTCGGCGTCGGCGACATGGCCGGTGACGTGTTCGGTAACGGTTTGTTGATGTCCGACAAGCTGCAACTGGTCGCAGCCTTCAACCACCTGCACATCTTCATCGACCCTAATCCGCAACCGGCCAACAGCTTCGTCGAGCGTCAGCGCCTGTTCGATCTGCCGCGTTCGGCCTGGACCGATTACGACACCAGCATCATGTCCGAAGGCGGCGGGATCTTCTCCCGCAGCGCGAAAAGCATCGCGATTTCCCCGCAGATGAAAGAGCGCTTCGACATTCAGGCTGACAAGCTGACCCCGACCGAACTGCTGAACGCCTTGCTCAAGGCACCGGTAGACCTGTTGTGGAACGGCGGTATCGGTACTTACGTCAAGGCCAGCAGCGAAAGCCACGCCGATGTCGGCGACAAGGCCAACGATGCACTGCGCGTGAACGGCAACGAACTGCGCTGCAAAGTCGTGGGCGAGGGCGGTAACCTCGGCATGACCCAACTGGGTCGAGTCGAATTCGGCCTCAATGGCGGCGGTTCCAACACCGACTTCATCGACAATGCCGGTGGCGTGGATTGCTCCGACCACGAAGTCAACATCAAGATCCTGCTGAACGAAGTGGTTCAGGCCGGTGACATGACCGACAAGCAACGTAACCAGTTGCTGGCGAGCATGACCGACGAAGTCGGCAACCTGGTGCTGGGCAACAACTACAAGCAGACTCAGGCACTGTCCCTGGCGGCCCGCCGTGCCTACGTGCGGATTGCCGAATACAAGCGCCTGATGAACGATCTGGAAGGGCGCGGCAAGCTGGATCGCGCCATCGAGTTCCTGCCGTCGGAAGAGGCCATCAACGAGCGCCTCGCGGAAGGCCACGGCCTGACCCGTGCCGAGCTGTCGGTGCTGATCTCCTACAGCAAGATTGACCTCAAAGAAGCGCTGCTCAACTCGCAAGTGCCGGACGACGATTACCTGACCCGCGACATGGAAACCGCTTTCCCGCCAAGCCTGGTGAGCAAGTTCTCCGACGCCATGCGCCGTCACCGTCTGAAGCGCGAGATCGTCAGCACCCAGATCGCCAACGATCTGGTGAACCACATGGGCATCACCTTTGTTCAACGACTCAAAGAGTCGACCGGCATGAGCCCGGCGAACGTGGCCGGCGCTTATGTGATCGTGCGCGACATTTTCCATCTCCCGCACTGGTTCCGTCAGATTGAAGCCCTGGATTACCAGGTCTCCGCCGACGTGCAACTGGAGCTGATGGACGAGCTGATGCGCCTGGGCCGCCGCGCGACGCGCTGGTTCCTGCGTGCCCGCCGCAACGAGCAGAACGCTGCCCGTGACGTTGCGCACTTCGGTCCGCACCTGAAGGAGCTGGGTCTCAAGCTCGACGAACTGCTGAGTGGCGAGATCCACGAAAACTGGCAGTCGCGCTATGAGGCGTACGTTGAAGCCGGTGTGCCGGAGTTGCTCGCGCGCATGGTGGCTGGCACTTCGCACCTGTACACCTTGCTGCCGATCATCGAAGCGGCCGACGTGACCGGCCAGAACGCAGCAGACGTCGCGAAGGCTTACTTCGCCGTCGGCAGCGCCCTGGACATCACCTGGTACCTGCAACAGATCAGCGCACTGCCGGTTGAAAACAACTGGCAAGCCCTGGCCCGTGAAGCGTTCCGCGATGATGTGGACTGGCAGCAACGTGCGATCACCATCTCCGTCCTGCAACAGGGCGACGGCACCCAGGACGTGGAAACACGCCTGGCGCTGTGGATGGAAGAGCACGAAGGCATGATCGGACGCTGGCGCGCGATGCTGGTGGAAATCCGTGCCGCCAGCGGCACCGACTACGCCATGTACGCAGTGGCCAACCGTGAGTTGCTGGACCTGGCGTTGAGCGGTCAGGCGGTCGTGCCTGTCGCTGCTGCTGCCCTGGAGCTGGAACCGGCGGCCTGATAGGCGCTGAATGAAAAAGCCCCCGTGTCGTGAGATGCGGGGGCTTTTTTATGCCTCAGGGGTTTATTGTGTCTGGGCGGGCCTCTTCGCGGGCAAGCCTCGCTCCTACAAAATTGACGGGTAATCACGTTATTTGCGAACAACACTAACCCCTGTAGGAGCAAGGCTTGCCCGCGAAGAGGCCATCCGCCTCAATACAACTTCTGACCTGTTTGATTATCAACCATCGATACATTACTTGTCGGTCTGGTCAATAAATTACTGAGCGACTGGTCAAACTTCTGCAGCGCCCGAACTTGCACATCCTGTTGCTGGTTAATATCCGCGACGATCTCTTCGCTGCGTTTAAAGTCCGCCCAGACCGGACTCAATGACTTGGCGTCATGCCCCTGCGCAGTGCCGATGTAATTGAACTTCGCATCATAAAAATCGGCAGTGACGTCAGCCTTGATATCCGAACTGCGTGAAGTCATCAGTTGGCTGTGGGTGTCGACGATGGCCACCACATCCGGTCTGGCGGCGCGCAGGCTTTGCATGTCCGGATAGACCGTCACCGAGCCGAACTGGCGCTGCAACGACGCCTTGACCCCATCCACGGCAAAGTCCGGGTTGGACGTGGCTACGTAGGCATCGTGGATCGGTTGCACCAGCAAGCTCTGGCCGAAACCGGTGCCGGCGTTGGCCTGATAGTGACGCAAATAATCGCGGTTGGCCTGGGTGCTTGGGCTGTAGACGATGCCCAAAGACACATTGCCGCCATTGGCCACACGGGTGGCGCTGGATCGGCCGACCGGGGCGTTCAATAAAGTGTCCAGCGATGAAACGGCTTTGGGCGCGGTGGGCACCGAGCAGCCGGTTAGTAGTGCGGCGATAGTCAATGTGCCGATAAGTGTAAGTTTCATGGTGTTTCTCCAGTGAAACAACGGAAGTTGAGTGACCGGTAATGCCGGCGATGGACTCAGACTAAACCCGTCTTCACTGAATGAAACCGTCCATAAATACACTTATCGACCTGATCCATAGTTTTGTTTGCTGTAAGCGTCTTGATCTAATTGCGCCCGGTAATAAAAAGGCCCGAATCATCCATTCGAGCCTGTTTATTTATGGCTGATGCAACAGCGATCAGTTTTCCAGGGGGATCAACACTTTCTCGTCCGGCGACAACACCATGAACACCAGCAGCTTGGCCGGTTTGGTGGCACTGGCGTTTTTCGAGACCAGATGTTCGGAGCCGGCCGGCTCATACCAGAACTGGCCGGTCTTGTAGGTGATCGCTTTCTGGCCCTTGACCTGAGAGATGACCTGGCCTTGCAGCACGTACGCCATGGCCGTGCCTTCATGTTTATGGGCGATGGACGATTGTCCGGGTTTGTAGTCGACCTCGATCATCATGGCTTTTTTGCCGGGCACGTTTTGCAGCAGTTCATCCTGCAGCACCGTGACCTTTTCCGAAGGGTCGTGGGCGAAGGCCGTGGCCGAAACGGTCAGGGCCAGGGCGGCCAGTACATGCAGAGCTTTCATGGTTGATCACCTGGGGGGTGGTTAGTCGTCAGGGATCACAGTAAGCCGCAAGGCGAGGTAACAAAACGGCCAATTTTCGAGAAGGTGAGGGGACCAATCCAGGTCTCATGATCGTTCCCACGCGGAGCGTGGGAATGCAGCCCGGGACGCTCCGCGTCCCATCAAAAGCCGAACGCAGAGCGTCCGATGATGCATTCCCACGCAGAGCGTGGGAACGATCATCGGGCGGAGGTGTTGTTTTTAGACGATAGGAAAACTATTGAAATCCACGGCATTCGCCAATCGGCTATCAATCAAGCCGATAAAGCCTTGCACTTCGGGGCAGTTGAAATGCGATTGCATGGCCGCTTCCGATTGCCAGCGGGCGCTGACGGTCCAGCGGTTGTCGTCCTCGGGGCAGCGGTCGACCATATAGGAATCGCAACCTGGAAGTTCGCGCAGGGTGTCGACAATCTTTTGCAGTTGCTTGCCCAGTTCTTCCGAGCGGCCCGCAGCCGCCTGCACCTGTACGGTATTGATCACTTCGTTGGACATTGCTCACACTCCTGAATCAGGCCGGACGAATCCTGCTCATTGAGGGATAACGCCCCTGCACAATAGTCCTGCACCGTGGGACCGCCAATAGCCAATCGCCGGATAAACCCACAGACCAATCCTCAGGCCACCTGCTGCAAAATGTCCCGCAGACGGTCCAGCGCGGTGTCGATGTCCAGGGTTTCGATGGCGCCAAACCCCATGAGTAGCCCGGCGCGCGGTGCTCGCTGATAGAAAAAACCTTCGATGGAATAGAGACCGATTTCGACCTTGCGGGCCAACTCGATGATCAGCGCCAGGTCAATCGGCACCTTGCACAGCACCGCCATGTGGAACCCGGCGACGGTCGGCACGGCCTCGAACCACGGCGAAAGATCGCCCGCCATGCGCGCCAGGATCCGCTCGCGGCGCCCGGCGTAAATGGTGTGGCAACGGCGGATGTGCTTGAGCAGGCAGCCCTCGGCGATGAACTTGGCCAGCGCCCATTGCGGCAGGGTCGAGGTGTGCAGGTCGGTCAGTTGCTTGGCGCGGATCACCGCTTCGAGGATCGCTGGCGGCAGGATCGTGTAGCCCAGTCGCAACTCCGGCAGCAGGGTTTTGGAGAAGGTGCCGACATAGGCGACGATGCCGCGCTCGTCCATGCTTTGCAGCGAATCGGTGGGCCGGCCTTCGTAGCGGAATTCGCTGTCGTAATCGTCCTCGATAATGATCGCACCCAGTTCGTGGGCCCTTGCCAGCAAGGCTTCACGCCGTGCCTGGCTCATGGGCATACCGAGCGGGAACTGGTGCGACGGCGTCACGTAGATCAGCCGTGTGCCATCCGGGATCAGCTCCACTTGAATGCCTTCAGCATCCACCGGCACCCCGACCACCGTGGCGCCGTGACTGCCGAACAACAACCGCGCAGGCGGATAGCCCGGGTCTTCCATCGCCACCAGGCTGCCGGGCCGGATCAGCACCCGGCCAATCAGGTCCAGGGCTTGTTGGGCGCCGTTGCACACCACCACGTCTTCGTCCTGGCAATTGACCCCGCGGGAAAACGCGATGTGCCGGGCAATCGCGTTACGCAGCGCCGGCAGACCTTCGGGCAGGCTGTAAAAGCCTTTCGATCCGGCCATCTGCCGCAACGCGTGGGAGGTGCAGCGTCGCCAGTCGTCCTGGGGAAACTGGCCCTTGCTGGTGGCGCCGCCGATAAAGTCGTAGCGCAGCGAACCTTCCAGGGTCGGGTGGCGCAGGAACACCGGCAAGTTGCGCCAGGCCTCGATGACCTCGCTGCTGGCCAGCTCCGAGTGGCTTTGCTTGCGCTGGATTTTCGCCGGCCGCGCGTTGACGTAGGTGCCTTTGCCGGTCACGCCGGTGAGGAAGTTTTCATAGGTCAGTTGCGAGTAAGTGTCGGAAATGGTCTTGCGCGAAATCCCCAGCTGTTCGGCCAGCAAGCGACTGGGCGGCAGCTGTGTGCCGGCGGCCAGGCGCCCGGTTTCGATGGCGCTGCGCAGTTGTTGGTACAACTGGCCTGCCAGGTCCTTGCGGCCGTTGATGACAACGTGAAGTTCCATACCGGCGGGGCTCCTGGGGCGGTTGGGCGACTGTGGGTCGCGCCAGATTACCCTTATTGCGCCGCCGGGTAGAAGTTGCGCAGGCGAAAAGCGCCGGATTGGTCTGCTGCCCGGTGGTCCATGGGTTTTTCGTGGAATTGGATCTGTCACGCGGCTGCAGCAGCGCCTAACGTGGAAGCACCCATTTTCTGCGCTTCGAGGTCCCGCCATGAATCCCCGCCTGGACTACTACAGCGCGTCGCCCAAAGCGATGAAAGCGATGATTGCCATGGAGGCGCTGACCGGCAACCTGAGCATCGAGCCGACCTTGCTGCACCTGATCAAAATCCGCGCCTCGCAACTCAATGGCTGCGCGTTCTGCACCGACATGCACTCGGTGGACGCCCGGCGTTTGGGTGAGACGGATCGACGCCTGTATTCAATCGTGGTCTGGCGCGACAGCAACTTCTTCAACCTTCGGGAGCGCGCGGCTTTCGCCTGGACGGAAGCGGTGACGCTGCTCGCTGAAAGTCACGTGCCGGACGATGTCTATGCGTTGGCGCGAGAGCAGTTCAGTGAAGGTGAACTGGTGGATTTGACCCTCGCCGTGACCACGATCAATAGCTGGAATCGGCTGGCAGTGAGTTTCCGCCAGACCCCCAGCGACTGATGCGGGCGATGGGCCCGTGCTAAAGAAGCAGAACGGTCTAAGCTCCAAGCGCAATGGGCTGAACGTGCCCCACCCGCGCGGCACTGTTCAGCCAAGAAAGCGCCCAGGCGACGCTCGCTCGCTCAACCAAGGATGAACCCATGACGCAATTGATTAGCCTCGTATCGCCGCAATCCCTGACAGACGTGCTGCAAGCCGCCGGTTACCGGGTCAACCAGACCGAACAGAACGGCATCGTGCAACTGCTCAGTGCCAGCCAGGGCATCGGCTACGCCGTGCGCTTCGGCAACCCGGCGACGGAGCAGGGCAGCTACGTGGACTTCACTTTCAGTTGCGCCTTGCGCGTGCAGGGCGAGTTGCCAGCCGGCCTCGCGGAACTGTGGAACGCCTCGCGCCGCTTTGCCCGGTTGTCGGTGCAGGGCGAGTTCCTGGTGATGGAAATGGACGTGGTGGTGACCGCCGGTGTCAGCGCCGATCACCTCAAGGGCAACCTCGAATTGTGGGATCGCCTGCTTCAGGAATTCATCGTTTACCTGCGTGAATACAGCCAGAACGCCGCGAACCTGCAAGCCCAGGCGCAAACCGCCGAGGCGGTGGCGGACGAGGTGCCGGCGCTGTAGTAACGGTCAACGTCATCGCTGCATGTGAGGCCGTCTTCGCGGGCGAGCCTCGCTCCTACAAGGGTTTGTTGTCGTACATAAAATCCATGTGCACCACCGATCCCCTGTAGGAGCAAGGCTTGCCCGCGAAGGCATCCTTTCAGCCAACATCAAATTCGGCGCTTAAACCCGCGCGCGAATCTGCCGCCCCAACACATCCATCACATCACAGCCATCACGCAACAACATCGCCGCCGCCTGCGCCAGTTGCTGCACATCGGCGCCCTTGGCCTGGGTGATATCCAGGCTGGCCAGGCTTTCCATCATCTGCGTCACCGTCAGGAAACGACTGGCCGCGCAGCCGTGCAACACCTCCAATGGCGACTGGGTGGCGACCATCAACACCGGAATGTCGCCTTCATTGCTGGTCATCGGCATATGCGCATTCATGCCTCACCTCCTGCTTGCGCGGCGTGCATGCCGTCAATCGAGGCTTGAACGAGTGAACGGGCAGTGCCGAGCATGTGCTTGCTGGCCCAGCGTAAGGTCACCGTGTGTTCCGCAACGGTGGCGTTGGGGGCTTGCTGGGCGAGGGCTTCCGCGCAGCTGAGAAAGACCGAGGCGTGTTCCAGGGCGTCGAGCAGGGGAATGTCGGGTTGTACGGCGAAGAGGTGGTGGTCGACGTGGTCGCAGGGGGAGAAGGGGGTGGTTTTTGTGGTTGCGTTGGTCATGGTGTAGCTCCTTGGTAGTCAGAGAGCTGCCACTTCATCGCCGTCAAACGAATAGGGTGGCAACTGTGTGCAGGTTGACGGACCGGTCCAAGTACCCGGCGCACTCGAAAGTGCCCCGCACACAGTCACCATTGAAATTTGCGTCGGGCACGAGTGCACGAGCAAGTTGGAGAACTATGCGCGCTTGGAATTACCAGGCCGTCAAACCCGATCACGAATGAGTCGTGACGGGCGTGAGGATAGGGAGTGAGGGCAGGGCAGTCAACCAACGCAACGCCCGAAACAGCTGCTTTGCCTGTAGGCATCTTCCGGACCTGACCCCGACCTCGTAGGCGCAGCCTTCGGCAGCTCCTACCGGGGGCTACGTACGGCATGTTAGATAAACGCGTCCCTTTTTTTCAACTGATTAGATTTTGAAAGAGAAGTTATCGACCATTATAAAATCACTGTTTCCGGTTTTTAGTTCTATGTATTTAAAGCCTTTGGCGGAAGAGTATTTGTAGTAGCCTGCTGGATTGCTAACAGGAAACGACTCTGACGTTATAAAAATACCCTTATCATCGTAAAACGATATTGAAGGGCGGTTTGCGGACTCAAGGGCGCGATACCAAAATCCAACTTCCACATAAGTTGATTTTAACTCCAGTCGAATCACGATCGAGTGATATCTAAGAATCACGCAGTTGTTCTCAAGTTTTCCAGGTGTAGGACCAAAAATAGGTTCCCCTAAATACCCCCATCTGTCAGCACTGACAGCAAAGAGTGTCATGGAGGGCAACTCAATTTTTACCGTTGAAATTGACTGTGAAGGCACGCTATCAAAGTTTTCACTTAAAACTGGGCGTATGACGGTCAGCGTCCGCGCCGGCGACTGGGGCTGCGTACCGTACAACCCTCTGGCCACAAAACTGTAAGTGGCCACGACCAAGTTGGTGAGTATGATGATCCAGCTCCTATCGGCGCCGACCGTGATAATGCCGCCAATGGGACTGCTGCCATTGTAGAGCTGCACCGTCTGACCCGCGCTGGCCGTGCCGGTCAGCGTGAGGCTGGTTTCGGTGGTCTCCTTGCCGTGGGGAATTTCGACCCCGCTGGGCGAGCCTTTGATCGAGGTGATGGCCGGGGTGACGATGGCGGTGACGATCACTGACCTTGCTGGCGACTGGGGCTGCGTGCCGTACAGTCCTCGCGCCACAATGCTGTAGGTAGCCACGCTCAAACCTGTGAGCGTGATCGTCCAGTTTCTATCCGCGCCAACCGTGATGACGCCGCCAATGGGACTGCCGCCATTGTAGAGCTGCACCTTCTGACCCGCGCTGGCCGTGCCGGTCAGCGTCAGGCTGGTTTCGGTGGTCTCCTTGCCGTGGGGAATCTCGACCCCGCTGGGCGAGCCTTTGACCGAGGTGATGGTCGGGGTGACGATGGCGGTGACGATCACTGACCGTGCCGGCGACTGGGGCTGCGTGCCGTACAGTCCTCGCGCCACAATGCTGTAGGTAGCCACGCTCAAACCTGTGAGCGTGATCGTCCAGTTTCTATCCGCGCCAACCGTGATGACGCCGCCAATGGGACTGCCGCCATTGTAGAGCTGCACCGTCTGACCCGCGCTGGCCGTGCCGGTCAGCGTGAGGCTGGTTTCGGTGGTCTCCTTGCCGTGGGGAATCTCGACCCCGCTGGGCGAGCCTTTGACCGAGGTGATGGTCGGGGTGACGATGGCGGTGACGATCACTGACCTTGCTGGAGACTGGGGCTGCGTACCGTACAGTCCTCGCGCCACAATGCTGTAGGTAGCCACGCTCAAACCGGTGAGCGTGATCGTCCAGCTTCTATCGGCGCCGACCGTGATGATGCCGCCGATGGGACTGCCGCCATTGTAGAGCTGCACCGTCTGACCCGCGCTGGCCGTGCCGGTCAGCGTGAGGCTGGTTTCGGTGGTCTCCTTGCCGTGGGGAATCTCGACCCCGCTGGGCGAGCCTTTGATCGAGGTGATGGCCGGGGTGACGATGGCGGTGACGATCACTGACCTTGCTGGAGACTGGGGCTGCGTACCGTACAGTCCTCGCGCCACAATGCTGTAGGTCGCCACGCTCAAACCTGTGAGCGTGATCGTCCAGTTTCTATCGGCGCCAACCGTGATGACGCCGCCAATGGGACTGCCGCCATTGTAGAGCTGCACCGTCTGACCCGCGCTGGCCGTGCCGGTCAGCGTCAGGCTGGTTTCGGTGGTCTCCTTGCCGTGGGGGATCTCGACCCCGCTGGGCGAGCCTTTGACCGAGGTGATGGCGGGGGTGGCCAGCGCAACGGCCTTGACCGTATAAGTCCGGGCCGGAAACTTCACCGACGTTGCTTCATTCGGGAAGCCATCAACATTGACCGCCACAATCACTTTGATTGTCGAACCATCGGCTAGTTGGTCCAGAAAGGCCCGGGTCACGACGCCACCCTGGCTGCCAGTGGAGGTGATGGGGACCCCCCGATGGATCGGCAACGTCACCGGGTCGCCACTGACAGTTGTGCCATCGCCCTGCATCCAGATCGGTTGGTTAATAGCGATCCCCCGCCAAGCGTCAACCAGAACGTTGGTGTTGCCGCTGAAACGGGTCAAATCCAGCGTAACGCCATCGGTCACGGCGGTAATCGTCGGCGTTGGCAGCCGAGTATCGCCATCGGCCATCGGGTTCACCCGCAACCCCAACGGCAACGACTCCCCGACCGGCATTCCTCCACGAATCAACGTCCAGGTCAGCTCAATATCCTTGCCCTGTCGCGCCACCAAAAATGCCGGGCTGAGGATGAAGTCGGACCGTCCTGCGATGAAGTCCTGTTCCGCAAAGGGCATGGCGCCTGGTGCGGGATTGATTTCTTTGAGTAAGGCCCTGTCACCGGGGTTAGCTGCAAACGTCACGCGCGCCGTTACGCCATTCGTGTAGGCCAGTGCATCAATCGGGCTGGTCGCCGGCGCCACCAGTGTTGGCGGGTTCAAGGTGATGGCGCCTTTGCCAATCACCCTGGCGGTGGCTGTTTTTGAAGTGCCCACGTCGATGCCGTTTCTGCGCAACGTAAACGCCGCTCGCGCCTGATCGTCCAGCACCACTTGGTCATTCGGGATTCTCATGATGCAGAGTTTGAAGCCGCCAAAACCGTCTGTTTCGATGGGCCCGGTAAACTCGACATCCATGCCGGACGGTGTCCCGGTGTAGCGCCCCGCAACAAGATCGCCAACCTCGAATTGTGGCTTTTTGGGCACCACCACCACGTTCAAGGGGGCGCCGTTGAGTTTGTCGCGATCAACAATCGAGGCATCGTCACCTGTGTCGGTCAGGTCTTCGCGCAGGATCGGCGCGTCCAGGACCACCCGATTGACATCGACATCAGCCTTGAGGGTTATCGACCAGCGACGTCTCTGCGTCGGGTTGTTCAACTGATCGACCACGGTGTAGGAAATCGCAAAGTCCGCGCTGTTCCCGGCCTGCTCGAACATCGCGCGGGTGAGGGGGATGACCACCGGTTGGCCAACCTGTGCGGGTTGAACGGTAAAAGTGAAACGCTCGCGCCGCAGTTCCACGCTGATGTCGTCGTAGGCCTTCATGAACGGGTAGAACACGGTCAGCGCCACGCCTTTATCCACGTCGTCCTTGCCAATCACCGGCGGGTCGCCCAGTTCAGGCGGCAGGCTGATGTCGAGGTAAGGATGCTCGTCATCGCCGGGCACGGTGTTGCCGCCGGGTAATTGTTCGCTGTAAAGCACCCAGAGAGGTCGCGAGTCGGCCACGTTGCCGCTGGGGCGATGGATCTTGTATTCCAGCCGATTGTTGCGGTCATCCAGTAATGAGGACTCGAACAGGGTGAATTCCGTGCGTTGGTCCCGATCGGCGACCGGAATGGGGCGGTTTTCCAAGGACACACCATTGAGCCGCAGTTCGATGGAAATGGAGTCGTCGCTGGGGGTGTCGCGCGGGGGCGGGTCGACCAGGACTTTCACCGCGTTGGCCAGCACCCCTTGCTGATTGAGCACCGGTTTGAAAAGGGCCAGGGGCGCACCCTCCACCACCTCCTCCGGTGGCACGGGCGTGTAGGGGATCACGTTACGGGTGGCGCCCGGGATCATGGGGGGATAGTTGACCAGGATCTCGGCGTTCGGTTGTTCAATCGCCATGGTGCACCTGTGTGTTCGGTGTGGGCATGGCTAATGAGATACCGGGCGGTGATGGTTCGGCTACTGTCAGAAGTTACAGGTGTGGGGTGGTTTTGGACGAATGGTCCGCCACCCCCAAAGCCATCACTTTTTTTGCACACACTGCAGATCCCTTGTGGGAGCGGGCTTGCTCACGAAGGGGCCTGCACATTCAATATTGATGTTGGCTGATTTACCGCTTTCGCGAGCAAGCCCGCTCCCACCGTTTGATTGGGGTGTTATCCGTCAAAACGCATACGGAATGCTGATCTTCGCCCACAACATCTCGCCTTCCGGCCGGTTTTCCACGTCAAACTCCTTGGCCCAACGGATCTCGGCGCTGGCGTATTTGAGGAAGGTCAGGTGCAGTGCCGGGCCGATGGCGAACACCTGGCCGCGCACACCGTCGTTCACGTCCTCGCCGTTGAACTGCACGGTGCGGCCGAACTGTTTGTCGTCGGTGGTTTGCTTCAGGTAGTAGCCGTTGAGGCCGAGCATCAGGTTGTCGGTGATTTTGTAGCTGGCGGAATAATCGAAGTGGAAAATCTGCCCTGACTTGTAGTCGGTGTCCTTGTTCTTCTCGTTGAAGCTGTAGGTGGTCTTCATCGACACCTCGGTTCGCTCCGTTGGCAGCCAGGTGAAGGAGAACAGCGGTTTGTAGGTGTAGAAGTTGTTGCTGGTGTTGGCCAGGCGATCGGTGCTGTATTCGCCGGTCGGCACGGTGATTTCCACGGCGGCGCCGAGGGTCAGGTTTTTGCCCATGTCCCAAAGAATGATCGGTGCGATGGTGGTGTCGCCCATGCCTTCACGGGTGTCCTGCAAGCCGAACACCGAGACTTCCTGCTTGAGCCAGGGCTGGGCGATGTAACCGGCCAACCGTCCGCCAAAAATGTGCAACGGGCTCAGATAATCCAGGCGCGGGATCACGGCGGTGGATTCGATTTCGACATTCGATACTTTGCCGCCGAGGGAGCTGATGTTCAGCTTCCGGGACTTGTAATGGTTGTAGTAGACGTTGAAGGCCACCATGTTGTCCGGAAGGCTGTCGACCTCCAGCGGCAGCATGAAGAAGCCATCGGTGCCGGTGCCGATATTGTCGACGCCAGCCTCGGTGGCCAGGGCCGGCAAATGAAGGGCAAACACGCCGGCCAGGCTGACGGTCAGGCGCAAGCAGAATGTCGTGCGGGTCGGGTTCATGGGTGTACTCATTATTATTGTTAGGGACGCACCGCCGGCCGCGCGGGCCGTTGCATAGAAATAAGCGCTTCAGGCCTGGCCGGGCAGGGTATTGGCGGCCACATAGGGGGACTTCTGCGGACAGCCGCAAAACCCTGTGCTAAGTTCTTTCGACATAACCGGTAACAAAAATAAGAATTGAAGCCTGATCCGGGATGTCTTGCCCCATGCAAATGAAAGTCGTCGATCCTACTTACGAACTGGCGCTCGTCTCGCCATTCCTGCTGCAAACCCTGGCCGAAGTCGCCGAGCTCAATGGGGTTAATCCCGAAAGTCTTTGTCGAGGTTTGGGCTTTACCCTGGAAGACCTCCAGGACCCGGCGCAGCGCATTTCCTATCGACAAGCCGTGGCGATGATCCAGCGCGCGCTCAAAGTGCTGCCCGATCGCGGGCTGGGTTTGTGGGTTGGCGCGCAGAACGTGCTCGGCACCCTGGGTTTGCTCGGGCATGTGCTGTCGCTGTGCAAGACCTTGCGCGATGCGTTTGAACTCGGTATTCGGCACCAGCACACCTCTGGCGGCATCGTGGTGTCGAGCGTGGAAGAGGCGGGAGACCGGGTGTTTGTCGACATCGAATGTCGCCTGCCGTTTGCCGACGTGCAGTTGTTTGCGGTGGAGGAGTTTTTCGCCAGTTTGCTGGTGTATGGACGGGCGTTGGTGGGGGCCGATTTCAAGCCGATGGCGGTGGAGTTTGTCCACGCGGCGCCGGATTACCTTGCGGAGTATCAGCGCTTACTGGGGCCGGATGTGCGATTCGGTTGCCTGCAAAACCGTATGGTGATTGCTGCGCATTGGCTGGATGTGCGGCTGCCCAATCATCATTCGCTGGCGTTGCGTCAGGCGCTCAAGTTGCTGGAGCTGGAAGCGGCGCAGGTGCATCAGAAGATTGATCTGATTCAAGCGGTGGAGCGGGCGATTGCCCGGGATCTGACTCGGGGCAGCCATATCGAAAAGATCGCCGCTGACTTGAACATGAGCAGCCGCACGTTGCGTCGGCGCTTGACTGAACATGCGCTGACGTTTGAGACGTTGCTGGAGCAGGTGCGCCAGGCCAGGACCTTGAGTCTGTTGGCCAATCCTGAAATGTCCATTGAGCGAATCACCGAAGAAGTCGGCTACAGCGACGTGCGCAGTTTTCGCCGGGCGTTCAAGCGCTGGACCGGGATGAGCCCGACGGCGTTTCGGATCAGTTCATAGAGCGAGCGCCGCCAATCCCTGTGGGAGCGGGCAGTGTCCAGCCGTGGCAGTTTCCTTGCCCTTCATACCCCCGCAACGGTTAAACTCCGTGCTTCTTTCCCAAGGAGTTCATATGAGTTACTACCAGCCGGGCATTCTCGCCACCCCTGTTCCGCCTCAAGCCCGTCATATGTTCTTCGCCCTCGAGTCCGCCGCCGCGCTGCCGGCCGCGCTCGACAAATTGATGCAACTGGTGGACGGCCAGTCGGCGGTGGTCGGTTTCGGTGAATCCCTGGTCAAAGCCCTGCACGGTCAGATCGAAGGCCTGCGCGCATTCCCGGCCATGACCGGCGTCGGCGTCGATAACCCATCGACCCAACATGCGCTGTGGTGCTGGCTGCACGGCGTCGACCGCGGTGAATTGCTCAATCGCAGCACCGCCATCGAAGCTGCGCTGGCCCCGGCGTTTCGCCTGGTGCAGATGAACGAAACCTTCCGCCACCTCACCGGCCACGACCTGACCGGCTACGAAGACGGCACTGAAAACCCCCACGACGAAGCCGCCGTGGCCGCCGCGCTGGTGAGCAACGGCGCCGATGGCACAGTCGGCGGCAGCTTCGCCGCGATCCAACAGTGGCAGCACGACCTGAAAGGCTTCCGCGCCATGCCGTCCCACGAGACGGACAACATCATGGGCCGTCGCCTGAGCGACAACGAAGAACTCGACGACGCGCCGATCTCCGCCCACGTCAAACGCACCGCCCAGGAAAGCTTCGCCCCCGAAGCCTTCGTGGTGCGCCGCTCGATGCCGTGGATCGAAGGCGATCGCGCCGGTCTGATGTTCCTCGCGTTCGGCTTCTCCCTCGACGCGTTCGAAGCCCAACTGCGGCGCATGAGCGGTCTGGAAGACGGCATCACCGACGGTCTGTATCGCATCAGCCGCCCGATCACCGGCGGCTATTACTGGTGTCCGCCACTGAAGGACGGTCACCTGGACTTGCGCGCTTTGCGCATGGGCTAAACCCATCAAGGAGTGAGTATGAACGTGGTGCGCTGGGGCATGATTGGTTGTGGGGATGTCACCGAACGCAAGAGCGGGCCGGCCTTCTACAAGGCACCCGGTTCGGCGCTGGTGGCGGTGATGGGGCGACGGCAGGAGGCGGTGACCGACTACGCCGCGCGCCACGGCATCGCTCGGGTCTACACCGACGCCCAATCGCTGATCAACGATCCGGAAGTGGACGCGGTGTACATCGCCACGCCACCCGACAGTCACCGCGCTTATGCCTTGATGGTGGCAGCCGCCGGCAAACATTGCTGCGTCGAAAAACCGATGTCGCTGAATGCCGGGCAAAGCCGTGAGATGCAAAAGGTCTTTGCCGATGCCGGTTTGCACCTGTTCGTTTCTTACTACCGACGTTCGTTGCCGCGCTTCCAGCAAGTGCGGCAATGGCTGGAGGAGGGGCGGATCGGCGAGGTCCGGCACCTGACCTGGACCCTGACCAAGGCACCGACACCGGCGGATCTGGGCGGCACGGACAACTGGCGCACCGACCCGGTGATTGCCGGCGGCGGCTACTTTGCCGACCTGGCCAGCCATGGTTTCGACCTGTTCCAGTACCTGCTGGGTGACATCGTCGACGTCGCCGGGTTTACCGCGCAACAGGCCGGGTTGTATGCGGCGGAAGACGCGGTCAGCGCCAGTTGGCGCTTTGCCTCCGGAGCCTTGGGCATGGGTTGCTGGAATTTTGTCGCGGACCGGCGTGAGGATCGGGTGGAGGTGATCGGCAGCCAGGGCCGGATCAGTTTTGCGGTGTTTGATGAGCATCCTGTGGTGCTTGAAGCCGACGAAACCCTCAGCCTGCACATCGACCATCCCGAACACATCCAGTGGCATCACGTATTGGGCATGAATGCGCATATCCGTGGTGAGGCACGGTACCCGGCGGTGGCCGAAGAGGCGCTGAAGACCGATTGGGTGATGGACCAGATCCTCAAGCGCTAACACGGTCTTGTAGCGCTGTAGCGCTGTAGCAGCTGTCGAGCACCGCGAGGCAGCGTTCGGCGGCTTTCGGCGGCTTTCGGCAGCGTTCGGCGGCGAAGCCGTCGCAAACCCAGCGCCGCGGTCTGTCTGAAACACCGCGGTGGCCGAACGCTGCCTCGCGGTGCTCGACAGCTGCTACGTCGGTTCGCGTTCGTGCCGCGAATCTATCCTTATGCTCAAACAGTATTTCTCAACCCTCGCATCGGTTCTCTAAGATCACGTCATAACTCGTTATAACAAGTGATCTCCGATGACCGATAACGTTCTATCCCTCAGCAGCGTTCCCCTGCACACCCAACTGCGCGACGTACTGCGTAGCCGCATCCTCGACGGTGAATACCCGCAAGACAGCCAGATGCCGTCCGAAAGCGAACTCGGTGCGTTGTTCAAAGTCAGCCGCATCACCGTGCGCCAGGCCCTCGGCGATCTGCAGAAAGAAGGGCTGATCTTCAAGATCCACGGCAAGGGCACCTTCGTCGCTAAGCCCAAGACCTTCCAAAACGTCAGCACCCTGCAAGGCCTGGCCGAGTCGATGACCGGTCGCGGCTATGAGGTGATCAACCGCCTGCGCAGCTTCAAATTCATCGCCGCCGACAAACTGGTCGCCGAGCGTTTGCAGGTGGCCGAAGGCGAAACCGTGGCGCAGATCAAACGGGTTCGACTGATCAACCGCGAGCCAATCTCCCTGGAAATCACCTACCTGCCCAAAGCCATCGGCGAGCGGCTGGAGAAGGCTGACCTGGTGACCCGCGACATTTTCCTCATCCTCGAAAACGACTGCGGCCTCGCCCTCGGCCACGCCGACCTGGCCATCGATGCGGTGCTGGCCGACAGCGACCTGACCCAGGCCCTGAACGTCGAACCCGGCTCGCCGATCATGCGCATCGAACGCCTGACCCACGATGCCGCTGGCGTTCCCGTGGACTTCGAACACCTTTACTACCGCGGCGATGCTTTCCAGTACCGCTTGCGGATCGACCGGCAAAAAGGGGATCAGGCATGAGCCGAAGCACTTTGGAGCAGGAATACGACATCGTCGTCATCGGCGGCGGCACCGCGGGCCCGATGGCGGCGATCAAGGCCAAGGAACGCAACCGCGATTTGCGCGTGTTGTTGATCGACAAGGCCAACGTCAAGCGCAGTGGCGCGATCAGCATGGGCATGGACGGCCTGAACAACGCGATCATCCCCGGCCACTCGACGCCGGAGCAGTACACCAAGGAAATCACCATCGCCAACGACGGCATCGTCAATCAGGCGGCGGTGTACGCCTATGCCACGCACAGTTTCGAAACCATCGAGCAACTGGACCGTTGGGGCGTGAAGTTCGAGAAGGACGAAACCGGCGACTACGCGGTGAAAAAGGTCCACCACATGGGCGCTTATGTGCTGCCGATGCCGGAGGGGCATGACATCAAGAAAGTGCTGTATCGCCAGTTGAAACGGGCGCGAGTGAGCATCACCAATCGACTGGTCTGCACCCGTTTGCTCACGGACGAAGAGGGCGCGGTCAACGGCGTGATGGGCTTCGATTGCCGCACCGCCGACTTCCATGTGATCAAGGCGAAAGCGGTGATCCTGTGCTGCGGCGCGGCCGGGCGCCTGGGTTTGCCGTCTTCGGGCTACCTGATGGGCACCTACGAAAACCCCACCAATGCGGGCGACGGTTACGCCATGGCCTATCACGCCGGGGCGGAACTGGCGAACCTCGAATGCTTCCAGATCAACCCGCTGATCAAGGATTACAACGGCCCGGCCTGCGCCTACGTCACCGGTCCCTTGGGCGGCTACACCGCCAACAACAAGGGCGAACGCTTTATCGAGTGCGATTACTGGAGCGGCCAGATGATGTGGGAGTTCCATCAGGAACTCGAAAGCGGCAACGGTCCGGTGTTCCTCAAACTCGATCACCTGGCCGAGGAAACCATCCAGAACATCGAAGAAATCCTGCACAGCAACGAACGCCCGAGTCGCGGCCAGTTTCACGCCAATCGTGGCACGGACTACCGCACGCAGATGGTTGAAATGCACATCTCCGAGATCGGTTTTTGCAGCGGGCATTCGGCGTCCGGCGTGTGGGTCAACGAAAAGGCTGAAACCTCGGTCAAGGGTTTGTACTCGGCGGGGGACATGGCGGCGGTGCCGCATAACTACATGCTTGGCGCGTTCACCTATGGCTGGTTTGCCGGCACCAACGCGGCGGAGTTTGTCGCCGGGCGCGAGTTTTCCGCCGTCGATGCCCAGCAGATCGAAATCGAAAAAGCACGGGTCTACGCGCCGCTGGATCGCGAACACGGCCTGCCGCCCGCGCAAGTCGAATACAAGCTGCGACGCTTCGTGAACGACTACCTGCAACCGCCGAAAGTGACCAAGAAGATGCAAATCGGCCTGCAACGCTTCAGCGATATCCAGCGCGACCTCGATCAGATCAAGGCCCACAACCCCCACGAACTGATGCGCGCGATGGAAGTCAGCATGATCCGTGACTGCGCCGAAATGGCCGCCCGCGCCTCGTTGTTCCGCGCTGAAAGCCGCTGGGGGCTTTACCACTACCGGGTTGACCACCCGCAACGCAACGACAGCGACTGGTTCTGCCATTGCCACCTGAAGAAGGGCGACGACGGCCAGATGAGCAGTTTCAAGAAAGCCGTCGAGCCTTACATCATCCCGCTCGATGCCGAAGAAATGCAGGCCTACGACCGGCTGCGGGTCGGCGCGTTTGCGGCCTGACGATCAATCAAAGAGAGTCCGAACCATGGCCTATCAACCCCAGGAAATCTTCTTCCGCTCCAACGCGCCGGTGACGGTCGACGAGGACCTTTGCATCGCCCACAAAGGCTGCACCGTGTGCGTCGACGTCTGCCCGATGGACCTGCTGGCTATCAACCCGGCCACGCAAAAGGCCTACATGGCGTTCGACGAATGCTGGTACTGCATGCCCTGTGAAAAAGACTGCCCGACCGGGGCGGTTAAGGTCGAGATTCCTTATCTGTTGCGTTGAGCTCGTCTTGCATTAAAGCCATCCGGCAACACCGGACGCCTGATTCACACACCCCCTCGTTTCCCACCGCGCCCTGATCGTGGCGGAGACGAACATCCAATAAATGATTCGAGGGGATTCACATGTTATTGCGTGCAGCATTAGCCGGTCTGGTACTGGCCTCATTCACCGTGTCCGCGTCGGCTGAAACCATCCGCATTGCCATCGGCACCCAGGACACCACCATCAACTGCGCCGCTGGCGGTTTGTTGATCCGTGAGCTTGGTTTGCTCGACAAATACCTGCCCCATGACGGCCAGTACAAAGACGCCAAATACGACGTGGAGTGGAAGAACTTCACCAGCGGCGCGCCGCTGACCAACGAGATGGTCGCCGGCAAACTCGACTTCGGCGCCATGGCCGATTTCCCCGGCGCGTTCAACGGTGTGGCGTTTGAAACCGCCGGCAAGCACAGCCTGTTTATCAGCGTGCTGTCGGGCAGTATCAAGGGCAGCGGCAATGGCATCGTGGTGCCGAGCGCGTCCGGCGTGCAGTCGCTGGCGGAGCTCAAGGGCAAGACCATTTCCGTGCCGTTCGCCTCCACCGCCCATGGCATGTTGCTGCGTGCGGTGGCGGCTCAGGGGTGGGACCCGCTGAAGGATGTGAACATCATCGCCCAGCCGCCGGAGGTTGCCGGCTCGGCGTTGCAGGCCGGGAAGATCGACGCTCACGCTGATTTCGTGCCGTTTGCCGAACTGTTCCCGAGCCGGGGTTTTGCTCGCAAGATTTACGACGGCGCCCAGGCCAATGCACCGACGTTCCACGGGGCGTTGGTGGATCAGGCTTACGCGAAGAAGTACCCGGAAATCGTCGTCGCCTACCTGCGGGCGAGCATTGAAGCCAATCAGCTGCTGGCCGCAGAACCCGAGAAATACAGTGAGCTGATCGCCAAAGTCACGGGGGTGGATGCGGAGGTCAATTACCTGTTCCATGGTCCGCTGGGCGTACAGACCCGCGACCTGAGCTGGAAACCGGAATACCGCCAGGCTGTCGGCACGGCCATCGATACCCTCAAGTTGTTGAAGAAGGCTGATCGCGGGCTGGACCTCAATACCTTCATCGACGACCAATACATTCGCGCCGCGTTCAAGGCGTCGAACCTGGACTACACCGCGCAACTGGCCAACTACGCGCAAACCCCGCTCAGCGCGGTGGATGCGCTCAGCGGCAAAGCCATCACCGATGTCAGCCATGTGGCGCAGATTTGGGTGCGCGGTGAGCCGAAAGTCCGGCAATACGCCTCGGCGGAAGCGGCGTTCAGCGCGTTGGCTGGTTTGAAGGCTGAAGGCAAAAACATCCGCGCGGTGTATGCCCAGGCGAGTGACAGCGGCATCAAGTTGCTGGCGGATCAGGCGTGGTTTGCCAGTGATGCCAAAGGGCGGCTCAGCGCCTTCCTGCTCAAAGGCCAGGCCCAGCAATTCGCCACGGCCCAGGGCGGCAAAGTCCTCGACTTCACCGACGCCACCACCCAGGCCGTCGCCACCCGCTGAGTCAGATCGTTCCCACGCTCTGCGTGGGAATGGCGCCAGGGACGCTCCGCGTTCCGCTCTTGAATGTGACGCAGAGCGTCACGGGATGCATTCCCACGCCGAGCGTGGGAACGATCAGAGGTGACACATGTATTCACGCTGGATCCCCCGAGCCGCCTCACTGCTGCTCTGCCTGCTGTTCTGGCAATTCGCTGCGAGTGGTCACTGGAACCTCGGCCTGGTGACCTTCGCCAACGTACCGACGCCACTGGCCGTCATCCACGCTGCGCTGGGCCTCAGTGACTCCGGCAAGCTCGCCCAGCACCTGAGCAGCAGCCTCAGCCGGGTCTTCGCCGGTTACCTCGCGGCGCTGGTCATCGGCATCGCCCTGGGCCTGGCCATCGGTCGCTCGAAATGGGCCGAGGACTTGTTGCTGCCGCCTCTTGAAGTATTAAGACCGATCCCCGCCGTCGCGTGGATCCCGCTGGCCATCCTGATGTTCCCGTCCTCGGAACTGTCGATGGTCTTCATCACCTTCACCGGCGCACTGTTCCCGATCCTGCTCAACACCATCCACGGCGTCGAAGGCGTCGACCCACGCCTGATCGCCTCGGCCCGCAGCCTCGGGGCAGGGCGCCGCGCGATTTTGCTGGAAGTGATCTTGCCTGGCGCCGCGCCGAGCATCATCACCGGTCTGGCCATCGGCATGGGCACCTCGTGGTTCTGCCTGGTCACTGCGGAAATGATCTCCGGCCAATTCGGCATCGGCTATTACACCTGGGAGTCCTACACCATCCAGAACTACGCCGACATCGTCGTCGGCATGTTGCTGATCGGCGTGCTCGGGATGGGCAGCAGCCTGCTGATCAAACGCCTGGGTGGGCTGTTCACGCCTTGGCATCGACCACGAGGAAAAGCCTGATGAGCGTTTTTCAACACCCCGAAGGCCGCATCGACATTCGCGATTTGTTGATCAGCCTGGGCGAGGGCAGTGCGGCGTTCGAAGCCGTGCAAGGCCTGGATTGCCAGATCGAGCCAGGGCAATTCGTGTGCATTCTCGGACCGTCCGGTTGCGGCAAATCCACCTTGCTCGGCGCGTTGGCCGGGCATCTGCAACCGCGCATCGGCACCTTGAATGTCGATGGTGCGCCGATCTCCGGCCCGTCGCCGCAGCGCGGCATGGTGTTCCAGCATCACACGCTGTTCCCTTGGCGCACGGTGCGCGACAACGTCGCCTTCGGCCTGAAAATGCGCGGCATCGGCAAGACCGAACGCCACCAAGCCGCCGATGAAATCCTCGCGTTGGTGGGGCTGGAAGGCTTTGCCGAACGCTGGCCGGATCAGCTCTCCGGCGGCATGCAGCAACGGGTCGAAATCGCCCGGGTGCTGATCAACCGCCCACGCCTGTTACTGATGGACGAACCGTTCGGCGCCCTCGATGCCTTGACCCGACTGAACATGCAGGAACTGCTGCTGGACATCTGGACACGGATTCGCACCACCGTGGTGTTCGTCACCCATGACATCGACGAGGCGCTGTTCCTCGCCGATCGCTTGCTGGTGATGAGTTCGCGTCCTGGTCGAATCATCGAAGACCTGCGCCTGGATTTCCCCCGGCCACGTACCACCGAATTGGTGACCAGCCACGAGTTTTCCCGCTTGAAGCGTCACTGCCTTGAGCTCTTGCGTCACGAGGACGGTCGGCAGCTGCCACGCCTGAACCCCCTCGGACTTCCCCCAGAAAACAAACTGCCGCGATTTGCCCTATGACCTCATTATTTGATGCAACCGAAAACGACGACATCCTCGCCCTGCAACCGCGCTTGACTGATGCAGACCCCGGCGTACGCCGCATTGCCCTGATTGAACTGGCTGATCTGGAGGAGCCGGAAGGCTTGCTGTGGCTGGTCAATCGTCTGGCTGAAGACCCGACTGAAGAGGTTCGCGCTGAGGCGGCGCGATTGCTGGAAGCCTGGGAGGATGAGCCGGTCGTTGAAGCGTTATGCCAGGCGCTGACCGATCCGTCGTCGGCCGTGCAATCTGCTGCCGCGCAGAGCTTGAGTCTGCTCAAGAGCGAAGCGGCGGGTCGGGTGATTTTGCCGTGGGCCGGGCATGCTGATGTCAGCGTTCGTGTCGCGGCGTTCAGGGCCTTGCGCGAGTTGCGCTTCCCCGATGCTGCCGGCGCTGCGTTAAACGCATTGAACGATCAAGACGCCAGCGTACGCCGCGAGGCCGTTGGCGTACTCGGCTGGCTCAAGCAACTGGATGCCCTGTCAGCGTTGGCCCGATTGGCCAGCGACGATCCGGACACCGAAGTGCGCCGCGCCGCCACTGGCGCCCTCGGTCTGGCGTCGGACATTCAAGTCCTGCCGGCCCTGCGCCAGGCCTTGCAGGACCACGCCTGGCAAGTGCGCGAAGAAGCTGCCACCACCCTGGGCAAAGTGGGCCACGTGGATGCAGGCCCGGCATTGGTCGAAGCCTTGAGCGACGATTACTGGCAAGTACGCCTGCGCGCCACCCGCAGCCTCGGCCGCTTGCGGTACGCCCCGGCCCTTGAAGCGTTGATCGAAACGTTGGGCCATCGCATCAGCAATTTGCGCAAGGAAGCAGCGCTGGCGTTGGGCGAGTTGAATGATCGCGGCGCGGTTGCCGCCCTGCAGGCCGCGCAAGACGACGGCGACCCGGAAGTGCGCAAAGCCGTGCGCATCGCCTTGAGTCAACTGCAATGAACCCGCTGGCGGTGGGTAATTCCCAGAGCAAACAGCAATTGCGGCTGAACTGGCCGGATGGGCGCGAGCAGTTGCTCGATCACGCCGAACTGCGCCGCCAGTGCCCGTGCTCGCAATGCCGCGCGTTTCGGCTGCAAGGGCTGGCGGTGAAGGTGGATTCGCGCATCCGTGTGGTCAAGTTGAATAGCCAGGGCTACGGCCTGCAACTGATCTTCAGCGACGGCCACGAACGCGGCATCTACCCGTGGCCCTATCTCTCAGACTTGACCGAAACCCTGTAGGAGCGAGGCTTGCCCGCGAAGGCGGCCTGTCTGACACACCGCTTTCGCGGGCAAACCTCGCTCCTACAGATCACCGGGTCAGAAGGATTTGCTGATGCTCGCCACTACTGTCGCCGTGCACACATCACCAAACCCCCAATTGCTGGCGCATTGGCTTTGCGAAAGATCGGTACCAATGTAGCTGACCCCCAGCAACACCCCGGCCAGTTCATGGGTCAGCTTCACTTCCCATTCGTGGTACGCGTCCTCGGCGTGGCCGTTCGAGGCGTACAGGTGCGGGTCCTTGAAGTCCATTTCGCCGTAGCGCAGTTTCAAACCCAAGCCGTAGGGCAATTCGGTTTCGTAGCCGATGTAGCTGTAGAGCGAACTCTGCTTGCTGTCGATGCCCGGCGCGTCCGCCGAGTAATAGGCGGCGAGCTTCACCCCATAAACGCTGAGAATGCCGTAGGTCTCGCTCTGATTGAACTGGCCTTCCTTGGGGTAGGCGTACTTCAAATAGCCGAGGTCCAGGCTCACGGCATCGGTCGCCTGCCACAGCCAACCGGCGTAGTAATCGATTTCCTGGCGGGTTTTCAGGCCGCCGCCGAAGTCGACATTCGAACTCCATGCACCGGCGTACAAACCACTGCTGTGGGCCAGGGTGACACCGGCCTGCACGGCGGGATCGTTCTGGGTTTGCGAGATGCCGCGGGTGCGGTAATCGCTGGCCAGGGTCAGGTCCACCAGCAAGTTGAAGTCGTCGTTCAAGGGGATGGCCTGGCTCGTCAAGGGCAGCAGGCTTAAGGATCCAAGGGCGAACAGGGTGAACGCTTTCATGGGACAGTGCCTTTGTTGTGATTGTTTTGGGCAGTTTTCGGGCAAGGCTGCGCCACACCCTTGCGACAAGCGCAGGGCGGGGCAGCAAGGGTTTTTCTTATAAGGTCGGTGCGTAGACTTCGCGCCCGGCAAACCAGGTTTGCAAGACTTTGGTGTCATTCAGCGCTTTGTTATCGACCGTGAACACATCGCGATCCAGCACGATGAAATCGGCCTGTTTGCCTGCGCTCAGCGAGCCGATCTGCTTCTCCAGCCCGATGGTCCGCGCCGCGTTGAGGGTGTAGGCGTAGAACAGGGTTTCGCGGTCCAGGCGCTCATCGGCATTCAGCACACCCAGCGGACCTTTGCGAGTAATCGCTTGGGCCATGGCATTAAACGGATTGGGCGTGGACACCGGCCAGTCACTGGCCCCGGCAATGGTCGCGCCCTGTTTGAGCAGTGAGTGCGCCGGGTATTGATAACGGAAGGCCAGGGCGCTGACGTAGGGCTTGATCATGTCCAGGGTGTAATCGTCGGCGGTGGCCCACAGCAGTTGCATCGAGGCGATCACGTTCAGCGGCTTGAACCGCGCAAACTCTTTCGGGTTGACCATTTGCAGGTGGGTGATCGAGTGGGTGATGCCGCTCTGGCGATCCTTGCGCGCCTGGGCGATGCCGTTCAGGGATTCGCGCACCGCGCGGTCGCCGATGGCGTGGATGTGCACCAGCCAGCCGCGCTGGTCGATGGCACTGACCAGTTCGCCGAAATGCTTGGGATCGATCAGCAGCTCACCCTGTTTGTGCGAATTGCTGTAGGGATCGATCATCGCCGCGCTCTGCGCCGGGTATTCGATCACGCCGTCGGCGAAGATCTTGATCCCCGGCAGCGTCAGGTTGGGAATGCCCCGGAATTGCTGGCGCACCTTGTCCAGCACGTCGAGATCGGCCGGCACGCTTTTCGGGTTGGCCACCAGCAGCGCGGCGACGTGGACGCTCATGTCGCCGGTCTCGGACAGCGCTTTATAAGCCGGTAGTACGCCGACGGTTTTCTCGGTGGGCTTGAGCGCGAACACGGGTTCGCCGGGCGCGGCATTGGCGGCGGGGTCCATCCACGCGGTGATGCCAAGGCTGTTGTTGTAGCGCATCGCCGATTGCGCGGCCTTGAGCATGTCGGCGGCGCTCGGCACCGGCATTTTCGAGGCGACCCGGTCCCAACCGGCGTCCACCAGGAATCCGTTAGGGCTGCCATCGGCGCGTTTGCCGATCGTGTCTTTCTCGGCGTCCGGCAGGGTTTTCAGCAGCGCGGCATCGATGCCGGCGCGTTCGAGCATTACGTTATTGGCCCACGCGGTGTGGTGGTCGCTGCCGGTGAAGACCACGGGCACGTTGGCCCATTCGCCGCTGTTGAATTTTTTGCCGAAGGCTTCGGCCTGCGCCCAATACGCCGAACTCATGCCGGCCACGCTCAACACATCGCCGTGTTTGGCCTTGCCATCGTCACGCCAGCCGCGCAGGCGTTTTTCCAGTTCGTCGAGGCTGACCACCTCGTCTTCCATATTCGCCGAAACCATTTCCAGGCCGCCGAACACCGCGTGGGAATGGCTGTCGATCAGGCCGGGCATCAGGGTTCTGCCGCCGAGGTCAACGACTTTGGTGCCGGATTCGATCAGGGCTTTGATCTGAGCGTCAGTGCCGACTTTCAGCACCTTGCCGTTTTCGACCGCCAGGGCCTGCACCTTCGGTTGGGCGCGGTCGGCGGTGAAAATCTTGCCATTGAACAGCACCAGATCGGTGGCGGCCATGGCTTCCATCGAGGCAAAACTAACAGCGGCCATCAACAGATTCGGGATGAATCTTTTCATTGAATGTTTCCTTGTTATTGCGTCTGATGGCCAGATTAGTGGCTGCCCGCGCTCAGCAGAACGCCTGCCTCACGAAAAACGTTTTTGCCGAAATGGAAAAAGCATGGACAAGTTGGGTGCATTAAAAATGTTCGTGGTCACCGCGCAGCTCGGCAGTTTCAGCCGCGCCGCCGAGCAACTGGGCAAGACCCCGTCGGCCCTGACCAAAGCGGTTAATCACCTGGAAGCCGAGCTCGGTGCGCGGTTGTTCGAACGCAGCACCCGGCGGATTCTGCTGACGGAAGTGGGGCGGCTTTACCTGGAAACCGCGCGCCAGGTGTTGCAGCGGTTGGAGGAGGCCGGCGAAGAGGTCGAGCAAATGCAGCATGGCCTGCGCGGCAGCCTGAAAATCACCGCGCCGCTGGCGTATGGGCAGGCGTTTCTGGATCAGGTGTGCGGTGGTTTTCTGGAGCAATACCCGCAGATCAACCTGCAAGTGGACCTGTGCGACGAGTTCGTCAATCTGCTGGAAAGCGGTTACGACCTGGCCCTGCGTGAGGGGCATGACGACTTGCCGGGGCTGATCGCCCGGGTCGTCGGCAGCAATCGCCTGGCGTTGTGCGGCAGCCCGGCCTATCTGGCGCGCAAGGGCGTGCCGGTGACGCCGCAAACCCTCGATGAACATGAATGGCTGTTGTATCGCCATCCGTTGCTCAGCCGCGAATTCTGGTGGGCCGAGCGCGACGGCCAGCGTTTGAGCCTGCCGCAACCGCAGTCGCCACGCCTGCGCAGCGACAACTATGACTTGCTGCTGGCCAATGCCCTGGCCGGACGCGGTTTGCTGCACACGCCGTTATGGAGCGCCGCGCCGTACATCGCTGACGGGCGGCTGGTGCGGCTGATGGCGGATTACGACATCGACCCGGACAGCTTTGGCGCACACATTCTGGCGGTGTACCCGAGCCATCGACGGGCGACGGCGAAGGTGGTGGCGTTTATCGATTACATCGCAGGATTTTTAGCGGATCGCGGTTTGGGTGATGACTGCGGTCGTTACTGACTTGGTTTCCCCCGTAGCAGCTGTCGAGCAGCGCGAGGCAGCGTTCGGCGGCGAAGCCGTCGCAAACCCTACACGCGAGGTTTAGCTGAAAGACCGCGCGTCTGATTTCACGACGGCTACGCCGCCGAACGCTGCCGAACGCTGCCTCGCGCTGCTCGACAGCTGCTACAGGCTTGCCAGGAAAATGCCAAAAGAGTACAAATGTACTCCATGACGACTCTCACTCCCCGCCGTACCGCCATCCTGACCTTTATCCGTGATCGAATCGCGGAGCACGGCCAGTCCCCGAGCCTCGCTGAAATCAGCGAGGCCTTTGGTTTCGCCTCCCGCAGCGTGGCGCGCAAGCATGTGCTGGCGCTGACCGACGCCGGTTTTATCGAGGTCAACCCGAATCAGGCCCGGGGCATTCGCTTGCTCGGGCAACCGGCGCGCCCGGAGTTGCTGGACATCCCGGTACTCGGCCGGGTGGCGGCGGGGGTGCCGATTGGTGCGGATGCCGAGGTGCACAGCCGCTTACTGTTTGATCCTGCAATTTTCTCCCGGGTGCCGGACTACCTGCTGCGGGTCCAGGGCGATTCGATGATCGAGGACGGCATTCTCGACGGCGACCTGGTGGGCGTGCACCGCAACCCCGAGGCACTGAACGGCCAGATCGTGGTGGCGCGGCTCGACGGCGAAGTCACCATCAAGCGTTTCGAGCGGGTTGGCGACACCGTGCGGCTGTTGCCGCGCAACCCGGCCTATAAGCCGATCATCGTTGAAGCCGATCAAGACCTGGCCATCGAAGGGGTGTTCTGCGGTCTGGTGAGGCAAGGGTGATGGGCGCCGTCGTTGCGCTGGATACGCTGTTCAATGGCGGCCAGGTCTGGAAGGGCCGGCCTGCGCCACCGGCGGTCAGCCCGCAACCCACAGGGCATGCCGCGCTGGATGCAGCGTTGCCGAGCGGGGGCTGGCCGGAAGCGGCACTGACCGAAATCCTCCTGGCCGGGCAGGGCGTCGGCGAGTTGCAACTGGTGTGGCCGGCGCTGGCACGGCTGTCGGCGGCGGGCGAGCGCATCGTGCTGATCGCGCCGCCGTACGTGCCGTACCCCCAGGCCTGGCAGAACGCCGGGGTCGATCTGCGCCAGTTGTCGATCATCCAGGCCAGCGAACGCGATGCCTTGTGGGCGGCGGAACAGTGTCTGCGCTCGGGCAGTTGCGGCGCGGTGCTGTGTTGGCCGCACAAGGCCGATGACCGGGCGCTGCGGCGCTTGCAGGTGGCGGCGGAAACCGGCTCGACCCTGGCGTTTGCCTATCGCTCGCTGGCCGAAGCGGTCAACCCTTCGCCGGCGGCCTTGCGCATTGCCATCGACGCCAAGCCTGCGCAGTTGCGGGTCTTGAAGTGCCGGGGCGGATTGGCGCGTACGGCGCCGATTGCCTTTGCCATGGGACATTGAGGTTGCCATGCGCTGGGTGTGCATTCTGTTCCCACAATTGGCGCTGGACGCGGTACTGCGTCAGCGCCCCGACCCCGATGAGCCGTTGGCGCTGCTGACCGGCCCGGCCCAGCGCCGAGTGTTGCAAGCGGTCAACGGTTCGGCGCGGGCGCTGGGCTTGCGTCCGGGCCAGTCAATGACCGCGGCCCAGGCCCTGAGCAAAGGCTTTGTCACTGCCGAGTACGACGCCGCCGAGATCGAACACTGGCAACAGTTTCTCGCGGCCTGGGCTTATCGCTTCAGTTCCCAGGTCAGCGTGCATTACCCGCGCGCGGTGGTGTTTGAAATCGAGTCGAGCCTGGGCCTGTTCGGGCCTTGGTCTACATTTGAGGCACGGCTGCGCACTGAACTCAACGAACTGGGCTTTCGCCACCGGATTGTCGCCGCGCCGAACCCGGTGGCGGCGCGGGTGCTGGCCAATGTGTATGACGGCTTGGTGGTGCCGGACGATCAAGCCTTGCGCTATCACTTGGGGCAACTGCCCGTCGACCGCATCGCCCTGGAACCCACGGTGGCCACGGCATTGTCGCGCATGGGCCTGCGCACCCTGAGCCAGGTGCAGGCGCTGCCGCGACATACCCTGGCCCGGCGTTTCGAGGCCCCGGTGCTCAAGCATCTGGATGCCTTGCTCGGTCTGCGGCACCTGGCCCTGGCGTTCTATTTGCCGCCGGATCGCTTCGATGTGCGCATCGAGCTCAACTTCGACGTGCAATCCCATCAGGCGCTGCTGTTTCCATTGCGCCGGTTGACCGGCGATCTGTCGGCGTTTCTCTGCGGGCGGGACAGTGGCGTACAGCGTTTCGACCTGCACCTGGAACACGCCGGGTTGCCGGACAGCGTGATCAAGGTCGGCCTGCTCAGCGCCGAGCGTGATCCGGCGATGCTCTTCGAACTGGCCCGGGGGCGTTTGGAGCAAGTGCAGGTCGCGGCCCCGGTGCGCGGTTTTCGCCTGCGTGCCGAAGACTTGCCGAGCTTCGTGCCCCAGCGCCAGGAGCTGTTCGACGACCGCCCGCAGCAGTCCTTGCCCTGGGAGCAATTGCGCGAACGCCTGCGGGCGCGGCTGGGGGACGAGGCGGTGCAAGGGCTGCGTTTCCAGGCCGATCACCGCCCCGAGTGTGCATGGCAAACCAGTGTCGACAGCCAGTTCTGCGGCGGATTGCCGGGGGTACATCGGCCGGGTTGGCTGCTGACCGAACCGCTGGCGGTGCACGAAGGTTCGGCGCGCATCCTCATGGGGCCGGAACGCATCGAGTCCGGTTGGTGGGACGGTGCCGATGTGCGCCGGGATTATTACTTGATCCAGACCCGCGCCGGTCAGCAAGGCTGGGCCTATCGCGTGGTGGGTGAGGGCGGTCCGTTGTGGCTGCAAGGCTGGTTTGCATGAGCATTGAATATGCCGAACTGCACTGCCTGTCGAACTTCAGTTTCCAGCGCGGGGCTTCCAGCGCGCTGGAGTTGTTTCAACGGGCCAAACAGCAGGGTTATCAGGCCCTGGCGATCACCGATGAATGCACGTTGGCCGGCATCGTTCGCGCCTGGCAAGCGGCCAAGTCGGTTGAATTGCCACTGATCATCGGCAGCGAAATCCGCATCGAGGACGGACCGAAACTGGTGCTGCTGGTGGAAAACCTTGAAGGCTATCAGGCGTTGTGCCGACTGATCACCCGCGCCCGGCGGCGTACGCAAAAAGGCCAGTACCAAGTGTTGCGCGAGGACTTTAGCGAACCATTGCCGGGCCTGTTGGCGTTGTGGGTGCCGGAGGCGGTGGATGATTTTCCAAGCGGTCATTGGCTCAAGCAGATGTTTGCCGAGCGCCTGTGGCTGGCGGTTCAGTTGCATTGTGGGCAGGACGATAGCCGCCGACTGAACGACCTGTTGATGTTGGCCAGGGAGCTGCGCATCCCGGCGGTGGCCAGCGGCGATGTGCACATGCACGCCCGTGGCCGACGCGCCTTGCAGGACACCATGACTGCGATCCGTCATCACCTGCCGGTGGCGGCGGCCGGGTTGCGCCTGTATCCCAATGGCGAGCGGCATTTGCGCTGTCTCGACGTCGTGGGTGAAATCTATCCGCGCGCCTTGCTCGATGAAACGCTGGTCATCGCCCGGCGCTGCACCTTCGACCTTGGCCAGTTGCGTTATCAATATCCTCGGGAACTGGTGCCGGAAGGTCATACGGCCACTTCCTGGCTGCGGCATTTGACCGAAGAGGGCATCCAGTGGCGCTGGCCACAAGCACCGCAAGCCAAGGTACTGACGCAGATCGACAAAGAACTGGAGCTGATCGCCGAGCTGGGCTACGAAAGCTATTTCCTTACGGTCCACGACATCGTGCGCTTCGCCCGCGAACAAAAAATCCTCTGTCAGGGCCGGGGTTCGGCGGCCAACTCGGCGGTGTGTTTTGCCTTGGGCATCACCGAAATCGATCCGGATCGCACCACGCTGCTGTTCGAACGGTTTCTCTCGAAAGAACGCAACGAGCCACCGGACATCGACGTGGATTTCGAGCACGAACGCCGTGAAGAAGTCTTGCAGTACGTGTTCCAGCGTTATGGCCGCACCCGCGCCGCACTGACGGCGGTAGTCAGCACTTACCATGCGGCCGGCGCGGTGCGTGATGTGGCCAAGGCCCTGGGCCTGCCGCCGGATCAGGTCAACGCATTGGCCGATTGCTGTGGCCACTGGAGCGACAAGACCCCGCCGGTCGAGCGCCTGCTGGAAGGCGGCTTCGACCCCGAGAGCCCGGTGTTGCACCGGGTCTTGAGCCTGACCGGGCAACTGATCGGCTTTCCCCGGCACTTGTCCCAGCATCCTGGCGGTTTTGTGATTTCCGAGCAGCCGCTGGACAGCCTGGTGCCGGTGGAAAACGCGGCGATGGCCGAGCGCACGATCATTCAGTGGGACAAGGACGACCTCGACGCCGTCGGCTTGCTCAAGGTCGATATCCTCGCGCTGGGCATGCTCAGCGCGATTCGCCGCTGTTTCGATCTGTTGCGCCGTCACCGAAATCTGGACCTGAGTCTGGCGACCATTCCGTCCGAAGACAAACCCACCTACGAAATGATCGGTCGTGCCGACACGATTGGCGTGTTCCAGATCGAGTCCCGGGCACAAATGTCGATGCTGCCCCGGCTCAAACCGGTGAATTTCTATGACCTGGTGATTGAGGTGGCGATTGTCCGGCCGGGGCCGATCCAGGGCGGCATGGTGCATCCGTACCTGCGTCGGCGAAACAAGGAAGAGCCCGAGGTTTATCCGTCCCCGGAACTGAAAGCCGTGCTCCAGCGCACCCTGGGCGTGCCGTTGTTCCAGGAACAGGTGATGCAGATCGCCATCGTCGCTGCGGATTACAGCCCCGGCGAGGCCGATCAACTGCGCCGTTCCATGGCCGCCTGGAAACGCCACGGCGGGCTGGAACCGCACAAGGATCGCCTCGCCGCCGGGATGAAGAAAAACGGCTACACGGCTGAATTCGCCGCGCAGATCTTCGAGCAGATCAAGGGCTTCGGCAGCTACGGTTTTCCCGAGTCCCACGCCGCCAGTTTCGCCCTGCTGACCTACGCCAGTTGCTGGCTCAAATGCCACGAACCGGCCGCGTTCGCCTGTGCGCTGATCAACAGCTGGCCCATGGGTTTCTACAGCCCGGACCAGATTCTGCAGGATGCGCGCCGGCATCATTTGCAGATCCGTCCGGTGGACGTGCGTGCCAGCGATTGGGATTGCAGCCTGGAACCGATCAGCGGTGCGCAACCGGCGATTCGCATGGGCCTGCGGATGATCAAGGGTTTTCGCGAGGACGACGCCCGGCGCATCGAAGCCGCGCGATCAAGAGGCGCGTTTGCCGACATCGCCGACCTCGGCGAACGGGCGCAACTCGATGCCCGCGCCCAGGAGCAACTGGCCGATGCCGGGGCCTTGCGCGGGCTGGCCGGCGACCGCCATCGGGCGCGCTGGGAAGTGGCGGGGGTGCAGAAGCAACTCGGGTTGTTCGCCGGGTTGCCGCGTCAGGAAGAGCCTGAGGTGTCTTTGCCCAAACCCACGGTGGGCGAAGACTTGCAGGCCGATTACGCATCGGTTGGCACCACCCTTGGTCCGCATCCATTGGCGCTGTTGCGCGCGGAATTGAAGGCCCGGCGTTGTCGCAGTTCGAAGGAATTGCTCGACGTCGAACATGGCCGACCGGTCAGCGTGGCGGGGCTGGTAACCGGCCGCCAACGACCGGGCACTGCCAGTGGTGTGACCTTCGTCACCCTCGAAGACGAGTTCGGCAACGTCAACGTGGTGGTCTGGCGTGATTTGGCCGAACGACAGCGCCAGGTGTTGGTGGGCTCGCAACTGCTCAAAGTCGACGGACGCTGGGAACGGGAAGGCGAAGTGCGGCACCTGATTGCCGGGCGGCTGAGCGACCTGAGCCCCTTGCTCGACGGCATCAGCGTACGTAGCCGGGATTTCCGTTGAAATACCCATGATCGTTCCCACGCTCTGCGTGGGAATGCAGCCCGGGACGCTCCGCGTCCCATTGGAACGCAGAGCGTCCCGTGAGGCATTCCCACGCGGAGCGTGGGAACGATCATTTGCCCCCCCCCGGTGCCTGCGCCCACGCTTGCACCAGCGACGTCGCCGCCACCCTGAAAACTGGCTACCATCCGCTCAAGCATGTGATAGAGGAGTAGCAGAACCAGCCTCGCCACAAAAAGCCTGGCATGTGTGAATCAGCTATACCTCTATGAAACCATTGGCGCCCACCGTGCTCGAAACAAACGGGCGCCATTACAGGACACAGAATCAGTCAATGCAGTTTCTATCGGATAGTCACGGATGTGCCGGCTGGAATGGCGAAATGGCCGGACGCATTCGCGCGTTCGACTGGAGCCTGACCGAGCTTGGCACTATCGATAGCTGGCCGCGCAGCCTGAGCAGTGCGGTGCAACTGATGCTCGCTTCGCCACTGCCGATGGTGATGCTCTGGGGGCGCGCGGGCTACATGATTTACAACGACGCCTACTCGGTGTTCGCCGGTGGCCGCCATCCCTATTTGCTGGGTTCGCCGGTGGAACTCGGGTGGCCGGAGGTCGCCGACTTCAACCGCCACGTGGTGGACACCTGCCTGGCGGGCGGCACCTTGTCCTATCACAATAAAGAACTGGTTTTGCTGCGTGACGGCGTGCCCGAAGACGTGTGGATGGACCTCTATTACAGCCCGGTCGCCGATGATGCAGGGCGTCCCGCCGGGGTCATGGCGATGGTGGTCGAAACCACCGCTCATGTGATTTCCGAGCGCCGGCGCCAGGAAGCCGAAAACGCCTATCGCGCCGATAACGAACGGGTGCGTCTGGCGCTCAATGCCGGTGCCTTGATCGGTTCGTTCGTCTGGGACATCGAAGCCGACGTGTTGTCCGGTGACGAGCGTTTCGCCCGTACCTTTTCCTATCCCCCGGACTACGACCTGGCCGACCTGCCGTCGAGCATCGCCGAATCACGCATTCATCCCGACGACCGCGCCTGGGTTCAGGAACAGCTCGATCAAGCCGTGCAAACCGGTGCGCCTTACAACGCCGAATACCGAGTACTGCGTCCCGACGGCAACTACCTGTGGGTGCTGGCCAGCGGCTGCTGCGAGTTCAATGAACAGGGTAAGGCGTTTCGCTTTCCCGGGGTGTTGATCGACATCCACGAACGCAAGACTGCTGAAGAATCCTTGCTCAAGTTCACCCGCAACCTGGAACAACGGGTGGCCGATGAAGTCGGCGCACGGCTGGCGGCGGAAGAGCAGTTGCGCCAGGCGCAGAAGCTGGAAGCCATCGGCGGCCTCACCGGCGGCGTGGCCCATGACTTCAACAACCTGCTGCAAGTGATTGCCGGCAACCTGCATTTGCTGGCCCGCCACGAACCGGACAACGCCAACGTACAGCGCCGGGTCAGTGCCTCGATTGCCGCGGTCGAGCGCGGGGCCAAACTGTCTTCGCAACTGCTCGCGTTTGCCCGTCGCCAGCCACTGTCGCCGGCGGTTTGCGACCCCCGGCAGATCTTCGAAGGCCTGGGCGAGTTGCTGCAACGGGCGCTGGGGGAAACCATTCAAATCGATGTGGCGCTTGTAGACGATCCCTGGCGTGTCCATGTCGACCGCAATCAACTGGAAAACGCCATCCTCAACCTGGCGATCAATGCCCGCGACGCCATGAAGGGTGAGGGCACCATTGGCCTGAGCGCCGAGAACATCGTGCTGGACCAACGCTTTTGTGCGGGCAAGGGCATCGTCGCCGGGGACTACCTGCGCGTGACCGTGACCGACGCCGGTGCCGGCATGGCGCCCGACATACTGGCCCAGGCATTCGAACCGTTTTTCACCACCAAGGCCGACGGCCAGGGCACGGGCCTGGGCTTGAGCATGGTGTTCGGCTTCGTCAAGCAGAGCGGCGGGCATATCGAGATCGCCAGCGTGATCGGCGAAGGCACGCGGGTGCAGCTGTATTTTCCGCGCAGCCTGCGGCCGTTGCCCAACGAAACAGCGATCCCGGCAGCAGCGCAGCGCGGCGGGCATGAAACCATTCTGGTGGTCGAGGATAACGATGCGGTACGCGTGGCGGCAGTGGAATTGCTGCGCGAAGAGGGCTATCAGGTGCTGACCGCGAATAATGGCGACATGGCCATGCAGATGTTGCTGGAGGGCGTGGCGGTGGACATCATTTTCACCGACGTGGTCATGCCGGGCCTGATCAAAAGTTCAGATCTGGCGGCGTGGGCCAAAGTCCAGGAGCCGCCGGTGGCGGTGCTGTTCACCTCGGGCCACACCCGCGACATCATCTCGCGCAATCACCAACTGAGCCCGGATACGCATTTGCTCAGCAAGCCGTATGGACCGGAGGCGCTGACGCAAATGGTGCGCACCGTCCTCAATGGCTAACACGCTCCTACAGGGATTTGCGTTTTTTCAGTGATCTAATCAAGGTAATTTCATGACTTCAAAGCGCACCTCAACCCCTCCTTCCGGCATGGTCAGGGTGCGCGGCGCCCGGGAACACAACCTCAAGAACGTTGACGTGGACATCCCTCGTGACGCCTTGGTGGTGTTCACCGGCGTATCCGGTTCGGGCAAATCGTCCCTGGCGTTCTCGACCCTCTACGCCGAAGCGCAACGGCGCTATTTCGAATCCGTGGCGCCGTATGCCCGGCGCCTGATCGATCAGGTCGGGGTGCCGGATGTCGACTCCATCGAAGGCCTGCCGCCGGCCGTGGCCCTGCAACAGCAGCGGGGCACGCCGAGTACGCGCTCTTCGGTGGGCAGCGTGACCACGTTGTCGAGCCTGATCCGCATGCTCTATTCCCGCGCCGGCAGTTACCCGCCGGGGCAGACGATGCTCTACGCCGAGGACTTTTCGCCGAACACGCCGCAAGGTGCGTGCCCCGAATGCCATGGTTTGGGGCGCGTCTATGAGGTGACCGAAGCGCTGATGGTCCCTGATCCGAGCCTGACCATCCGTCAACGAGCGATTGCCTCGTGGCCGCTGGCCTGGCAGGGGCAGAACCTGCGGGACATCCTCGTGACCATGGGCATCGACGTCGACATCCCCTGGCGCAAGCTGCCGAAAAAACAGCGCGACTGGATTCTCTTCACCGAAGAAGCCCCCACTGTGCCGGTGTACGCCGGGCTGACCCCGGAAGAAACCAAAGTCGCGCTCCAGCGCAAGATGGAACCGAGTTACCAGGGCACCTTTACCGGCGCCCGCCGCTACATTCTCCACACCTTCAGCCATTCCCAGAGCGCGTTGATGAAGAAGCGCGTCTCGCAATTCATGCTCGGCAGCCCGTGCCCGTTGTGCGACGGTAAACGCCTCAAGCGCGAAGCGTTGTCGGTAACTTTTGCCGGGTACGACATCGGCGAGCTGTCACAGATGCCGTTGCTGCAAGTGGCCGAGGTGTTGAAACCGGTGGCGGCCCACAGTTACCTCGAACAGGCCGATGAGCCCGGCGAAGTCCTGACCCACGACCAGACCCGCGAGGCTCGCGAACAGCGGGTCGCCCACGGCGCCAGTGGCCACGCCAATGCGCCGGATGTACGCCACACGCCGAACCTGTCGGTGGAAAAACGCCTGGCTGCGCAACGTATTGCCCAGGACTTGCTGGAGCGGGTCAGCACCTTGACCGATCTGGGCCTCGGTTACCTGGCGCTGGAGCGCAGCACGCCGACGCTGTCGTCCGGCGAGTTGCAGCGCCTGCGTCTGGCGACGCAATTGGGATCGCAGTTGTTTGGCGTGATCTACGTGCTGGATGAGCCTTCGGCCGGTCTGCATCCGGCGGATGGCGAGGCGTTGTTCGAAGCCCTGCAACGCCTGAAAGCGGCCGGTAACACGTTGTTTGTGGTCGAGCATGACCTGGAAACCATGCGCCGCGCGGATTGGTTGATCGATGTCGGGCCGGCGGCGGGCGAGCATGGCGGCCATATTCTCTACAGCGGGCATCCTTCAGGCCTGGAACACGTCAGCGCTTCCCAGACCCGTGCCTACCTGTTCGCCGAGCAGGTCACGGCACCTCGCGTTATCCGCAAGGCCAAGGATTGGCTGCGCCTGGAAGGCATCACCCGTAATAACCTGAACAACCTCAGCGTCGAGTTTCCCTTGGGCTGCTTTACGGCGGTGACCGGCGTCTCGGGTTCCGGCAAGTCGAGCCTGGTCAGCCAGGCGCTGCTGGAACTGGTCGGCGCGCATCTGGGCCGCACCGCCAGTGAACCGGAAGAACTGAGCCTGGAAGACGACGCGCCACAAGTCAGCGGCGGTCAGGTCACGGCCGGGCTGGAATCGATCAAACGCCTGGTGCAAGTCGATCAGAAACCCATCGGCCGCACGCCGCGTTCGAACCTGGCGACCTACACCGGGCTGTTCGATAACGTGCGCAAACTGTTTGCCGCCACCCCAGAAGCACAGGCCGAGGGCTACGACGCCGGGCAGTTCTCCTTCAACGTTGCCAAGGGCCGTTGCCCGACTTGCGAAGGCGAAGGCTTTGTCAGCGTTGAATTGCTGTTCATGCCCAGCGTCTACGCCCCATGCCCGACCTGCCACGGCGCGCGCTACAACCCGCAGACCCTGGCCATCACCTGGCAGGGCTTGAGCATCGCCCAAGTGTTGCAACTGACGGTAGACGAAGCGGTCACGGTGTTTACCGAGCAACCGGGGATTCGCCGCTCGCTGGAGGTGCTGCGCGATATTGGCCTCGGTTACTTGAGGCTTGGTCAGCCCGCGACCGAACTGTCCGGCGGCGAAGCCCAGCGAATCAAATTGGCCACCGAGCTGCAACGCAATCAGCGCGGCGCGACCCTGTACGTGCTGGATGAGCCCACCACCGGGTTGCACCCGCGGGACGTCGATCGGCTGCTGGAGCAACTGGATACGCTGGTGACGGCGGGGCACACGGTGATCGTGGTTGAACATGAAATGCGCGTGGTCGCCCAGAGTGACTGGGTGATCGACATCGGGCCGGGGGCGGGGGATCAGGGCGGCAAAATTGTCGTGGCGGGCACGCCGCAGACCGTGGCCAAAAACAAAAAGAGTCGCACGGCGCCGTTCTTGGCCAGAGTGCTGCACTCACGATGATGATCGTTCCCACGCTCTGCGTGGGAATGCCTCAAGGGACGCTCCGCGTTCCACTGGGACGCAGAGCGTCCCGGGCTGCATTCCCACGCAGAGCGTGGGAACGATCAGTAGTGTCAGGCGCCGTCGAGGGAGCGGCGAACCTTGTCCAGCAATTCGCTGATCTGAAACGGCTTGACCAGCATGTCCATGCCTTCACCCAGGAATACCTGGCGATTCAGCGCATTCTCCGCATAGCCGGTCATGAACAGAATCGGCAACCCTTCACGCCAACCCCGGGCAACATCGGCCAGTTCCCGCCCACTCATGCGCGGCAACCCGACATCGGTCAGCATCAGGTCAATCGACGGATCATTCTGCAAGCGCTCCAGCGCGCCTTCGATATCACCCACCTGAGTGCAGCGGTAACCGGCATCCACCAGCACCTCGGCGACGAACATGCGCACTGAAGGCATGTCCTCGACAATCAGCACGTGTTCGCCCGAGCCTTGGGAATCGACGACCACCGATGGCGATTCGGTCGCCATCGGATCGGCGCTGGCCGGCAGCATGATGGTCACTTCGGTACCGCGCCGGGCCACGCTGCGAATATGCGCATCGCCCCCCGACTGCCGGGCGAAACCGTAGATGGTCGACAACCCCAACCCGGTGCCCTGGCCCAGCGGCTTGGTGGTGAAAAACGGATCAAACACCTTGTCGATCACACTGTGCTCGATACCGGTGCCGTCATCGCGCACTGCCAACGCCACATACGCGCCGTCCGCCAGATTGGGGTCACCGTGGGAATAGGCGGCATAGGTGCTGACCCAGATATTGCCGCCCTGGGGCAGCGCATCCCGGGCGTTGATCACCAAGTTAAGCACGGCACTTTCCAGCTGGATCGGATCGACCAGCGCGATGGCCGCCTTGGAGGTCAGTTCCAGCCTCAAGGTGATGCGCTCGCCAATGGTGCGAATCAGCAGTTCTTCCAGGGAGCGGATGTTCTCGTTGATGTCCACCGGCCGGGTATCCAGCGGCTGCTGACGGGCGAAGGCCAGCAGACGATGGGTCAGGGACGCGGCGCTCATGGCTGAGTTCAGCGCCGCCTCGGCGTAGAACTGCACCTTGTCGGTACGCCCATCGGCCATCCGTTTCTGGATCAGTTCCAGGCTGGTGATGATGCCGGTCAGCAGATTGTTGAAGTCATGGGCGATGCCGCCGGTGAGCTTGCCCAGCGCATCCATTTTCTGCACTTGCAGCAGTTGCGCTTCGGTGCGCACCCGTTCGGCGACTTCCTTGGCCAACTGGGTGGTGGCGTCGTCGAGCCGAGCCAGGTGCGAGCGTTCGCGGTGGCGGTGCTCGGTGACGTCCTCGACGAACACCAGGCTCAATTCCGGGGTGCGATACGGTGAAATCTGCCATTCGGTTTCCCGTACCTGACCTTCGACCCGCATGTTCAGCGTGCCTTTCCAGCGCTCGCCATAGGCCAGGCGCAGGCGCAGTTCATCAATCACCGCGCCCTGAGCGTCGGCAAAGCATTCGCGCAGGGTGTCCGGGTCGAGGTTGTCCTGGATCAGTTGGGCGAAGGCGTGGTTGCATTCGTGGACTTTCAGCGCCGCGTCCATCACCGCGATGGGCGCCGAGACATTGGTGAAAATCTCGCGGAACCGCGCCTCGCTTTCACGCAAGGCGTTCTCGGTGTCGCGCACCCGCAGCAGCGTGCGCAGGGTCGCCAGCAACACATCCGGATCCACCGGGTGAATCAGATAAGCGTCGGCGCCTGCGTCCAGGCCAGTGATGATGTCGCCGGTCTGGATCGACGCCGCTGAGACGTGAATCACCGGCAGCAACGCGGTGGCCGCTTCGGCACGCAGTTTGCGCACGATGTCAAAGCCGCTCATGTCTGGCAGGTTGACGTCGAGGATCAGCGCGTCGATCCGTTCGCTGTCGATCAGCGCCAGGCCGTCGCTGCCGGTGCCGGCTTCGAGAATGGCGTAGCCATGCCGTTCCAGGCGCCGACGCAAGGCGTAGCGAGTGGCGACGTTGTCGTCGACGATCAACAAACAGATGTCACGTTTCATCGGCGGGCTCCACGGCAATGGCCAGCGGGATGATCACGAAAAAGGTCGAGCCGGCCCCCGGCGTACTCTGCACCCCGACTTCACCCCCCAGCAGCGCGGCGAAGCGTTTGCACAGCGACAGGCCCAGACCGGTGCCGCGCAGGCGTTTCTGCAACGGCGAGTCAACTTGGGAAAAGTCCTCGAACAATGCGCCATGTAGCTCCGGGGCGATACCTATTCCGGTATCGCTGACGGCAAAGCGCACGTGATCGCTGTTTTCCAGGCGCGCCGAGACCCGGACTTCACCGCGGGTGGTGAACTTCAGCGAGTTGGAAATGAAGTTGCGCAGGATCTGCGCGAGTTTCTTGTCGTCGGTGAACAGTCGCGGGATGCCCTGTGGTTCTTCGAAGATCAGGTCCACCGCGCTGCCATCGACAATCGGCCGGAACATGCCGCGCAGGGCGGCGAACAGGTCGAGCATGTCGAACCAGGCCGGGGAAATGCTGATGCGCCCGGCTTCGATCTTCGCCAGGTCGAGCAGGTCGTCGACCATGTCGCTCAACTCCCGCGCGGCACCGCTGACGAACGCCACTTGTTTGTGCTGCTCGGGGCTCAACGGGCCGTCGAGTTCATCGGTGAGCAGGCCGGTGATGCTCAGGATCGAGCCCAGTGGCGTGCGGAATTCATGGCTCATGTACGACAGGAAGCGGCTTTTCAGGTCGGAGGCCTGGCGCAGTTGTTCGGCTTGCTCATCGAGTTCGGCGTAGAGCGCCAGAACCCCCTGGTTGGTTTCATCGAGTTCGTCGCGCAGCGCTGTGGCTTCGCTCTGCAGTTGCGCGATCAGCGACGCTTGTTCGTCCGGCGTCAGGTTGGGTGACTCAGCCATGGGCGGTCTCCAGGGCAACGACCAATACCGTTACATCGTCCCGCCCGCGACAGAAATCGCGGTGCAGGACAGCGGCAATCACGGCGGGGTGGCGGTGCACCAGGCCGGGGTAATCTTGCAGGTTCCAACGGGACTGCAGGCCGTCGCTGTACATGATCAATAGGTGTCCGTTCACTTGAGCATAGTCAAAGGGTTGGGCCTTCCGGTATTGGCCGCCGACGATGCCGGGGTGGGAGGCCAGGCCACGGGATTTGTCCGGGGCGATCAGGCAGCCGCCGATATTGCCGATGCCGACGTATTTCAGGGCATCGCCGTCGAACTGCGCGAAGGCCGCCGCACCGCCACGGGTGCCGATCATGGCGTGATGCATGTCTTCGAGCAACAGCATCGGCGAGGCGAACGGCGCCAGGGCGAAGGCCTTTTCTCCTGCGCGGGCGGCGAATTCGGCATCTTCGCCATGGCCCAGGCCATCGATCACCAGCGCACTGATGCGCGCTCCGTCAAACGCCAGGTGCCAGACATCGCCGCACGCCGGGTCGTGGTGCAACGAATGCTGACTGACGCCGATGCGCCGGTCCGGCGCCTTGTCGCTGCGTGGGTACAGGCGTGTCAGCAGCACCGCACCCCGTGAGTCGGCATACACATCGAACACTTCCGTCTGGCGCGACACCGCGCCCAAACCGATGCCCTGGGTGCCGCCCGTGGAAAAGCCGTCGGTCAGGCACGCTTGCAAGTCAAAGCCACCGGCACGGTCCACGGCGAGGATTTCGATCCCGGCGCCGGTCGGGCGGGGCAAGGTCCTGATATGCAATTCGCCCCGGGCGGCATGCTTGAGGATGTTGCTGGCCAGCTCGGTGGCGACCAGCGCCACACGCCCGGCGTCGGTGGCATCGAAACCGTGTTTCTCCGCGAGTTTTTGCGTGGTGCGCCGGGCATGGCCGATCTGGCTGCTGTCTTCGATCGGCAAGACGAGCGTCAGGGTGCCGCCAATGTTCATGTCCATCGGGTAATCGTTATGCGAGTGCCTTTGCCAGGCTCGGTGTCCAGTTCGAACTCTTCCACCAGCCGTTTGGCGCCGGTCAGCCCCAGTCCAAGTCCGCTGCCGGAGGTCCAGCCATCGGTCATGGCCAACTTGATGTCGGGGATGCCCGGCCCTTCGTCACGAAAGGTCAGGCGCAGACCGGTGCGCGCGTTTTCGTCGAGGATTTGCCAATCCATGTCGCCGCCACCGCCATAGACCATGGTGTTGCGCGCCAGCTCGCTGACGGCGGTCACCAGTTTGGTCAGGTCGATCAGGCGCATGCCACATTCCTGGGCGAGTTTGCGCGCGGTCTGCCGGGCCAGGACCACGTCCTGCTCGATTTGAATCGGCTGGCTGCCGCTGCTGCGCACGGTCATTGTTCGCCTACTCGGGCCTGGAGCAGTTTCATCCCGCGCTCGACGTTCAACGCCGTGCTGACGCCGGGCAGGGTCAGGCCCAGTTCGACCAGGGTAATGGCCACGGCCGGTTGCATGCCGACCAATACGGTCTGGGCATCCATGATTTTCGACAGGCCGGAGATGGTGCCGATCATCCGGCCGATAAACGAATCGACCATGTCCAGCGCCGAGATATCGATCAGCACGCCCCGGGCGGAGGTATTGCTGATGCGCTCGGACAGGTCGTCTTGCAGGGTCAGGGCGAGCTGGTCATGCATGTCGACCTGGATGGTCACCAGCAGGAAGTCGCCCATTTGCAGAATCGGAATGCGCTCCATCGGCTCATACCGCCTTGCTGACGGTGATTCCCAGGCGGGTCAAGGCCAGTTTCAAGGCGTCGGCCAGGTTGGCCTTGGTGACCACGCCTTGCAGATCCAGTCCGAGGTGGACGATGGTTTGCGCAATCTGTGGACGCACGCCGCTGATGATGCAATCGGCGCCCATCAGTCGAATCGCGGTGACGGTCTTGAGCAGGTGCTGCGCCACCAGGGTGTCGACGGTGGGCACGCCGGTGATGTCGATGATGGCGATTTCCGAGCCGGTGTCGACGATCCGTTGCAGCAGCGATTCCATCACCACCTGGGTGCGCTGCGAGTCGAGGGTGCCGATCATCGGCAGTGCCAGCACGCCATCCCAGAGCTTGACCACCGGGGTCGACAGCTCCAGCAATTCTTCCTGCTGGCGCTTGATCACCGCTTCACGGGATTTCTGGAAGGTGCGAATGGTGTGCATGCCCAGGGCGTCGAGCAGTTCGGAGACTTCCCAGAGTTGTTCGGCCAGCAACGCCGGGTTGTCGCTGTACTGGGTTTGCAGGAGGCTGAACATCGGTCCCTTGAGGGAAAAGATGAAACTGGCGGTTTGTTGCGAGTCCTGGCCGAGCAGGGCGCGGCTGTGGGAGAGCTTTTCGAGGAACTGGCGAATCTCGTCCCAGCCCGGGGCGGCGATGTTCTGCCCGTTGCCACGCTCCAGCCCGCTAATGACCAGTTGCAGGAAATCCGAGGTCTGTTGCTTGAGGTCTTGCTCCTTGATGTTGCGCGTGGCACCACTGGCCTCGAGGCTGTTCGTCCATTCGGCGAGCAATTGCGCCTGGGTTTTCTTCATCGCATCGAGTGTGTTGCTGTGCAGTGCCGCCATGTGTCTTGACTCCTTGAATAGTAGTGACCGATTTCCCAAAAATGATCGGCGCAAATCAGTGACATTTGCCGTGCGCAATAGTTGTTCGCCCACGGCAGCATATTTTCATCCTGAGCAGAACTCTAGTAGGCGCTGCACAAGGCTGCGATCTTTTGCTCCGTGCTTTTTTAGGCGCATGGCTGAACTGCGATGGCGATTTCAAAGACGCCTTCGCGGGCAAGCCTCGCTCCTACAGGGGAACGCGTTTCATCCAACGGGAGGCGCGTTGCATCCAATTGAACCCTGCGCCGCCTATGGCTTCGAATCTTCATGGCCCGACTGTTTCCAGCCGCGCATGTGCAGTGACGAACGAGGTAGCTATGAAAGAGCAATCCCAGCAACAGGATCAATCCGGGGCGCCGGTAGATCGCAATGACCCGGCGATTGACCCGCAGGTCCCGGGTGAAGGTGATCGCAGCCAGGGCGAAAAAACCGCCCAGCCGGACAGCGCCGACGCCGCGGTCGACCAGAAGAACCGCCACACCGACAACGACAACGAGTTCAGCCCCGGCTTCAAACCGCATCCCGACCGGCCAAAACCCGGTGAGGACACCGATGCCGATATCGACACCGATGGCGGCTAGCCGCAGACGAAAAAAAACCGCATCGACCGGATGCGGTTTTTTTTGCCCGGGTTATTTGCTTGGATGCTTCGCTTGCAGGGCTTTGGCCGCGTCCAGATGCTTTTCCAGCGCCGGCAGCATTTTCTGCGCGAAGCCTTTGAGTTCGGTGGCTCCCGGTTTTTTGTCGTCAGTTACCGTTTCGGCTTCTTTCTTGAACAGCGCGATGGTGTCTTCGTGGGCCTTCACCTGATTGTTGGCGTAGGCCGCGTCGAAGGATTCATCGCGCAGGTCGAGGATTTTCGCCTTGGCCTGCTTGACCAGCGTCGTGCTGTCCGGCACCTCGATGTCATGCTTTTTCGCCAGGGCCGCCAGCTCATCATTGGCCTTGGTGTGATCGGTGATCATCATGTTGGCGAACGACTTGATATCCGCCGATGAGCTTTTTTCCAGGGCCAGTTTGCTGGTTTCGACTTCAGCGATGCCGCCGGCTGCGGCGTTGTCGACAAAATCATTGGAAGTGGCCGCAAACGCGGTGCCCATGCTGGTGCTCAAGGCAACGGCCAGGGCGAGGTGGCGCAGGGTGAATCCGTCCATTGGTTATTCTCCACACGGGTTTGATAAGCGATCGAGGTGATCGTTATTCAATGGAGGCCGGGACTCGACGAAAGGTTTGATCGCAAATGCAAAACGACGACGAACGGCCACCGCTGGTCTGACAGGAGGTCGACAGAACCGGGTAACCGAGGCCATTCTGATGGTTGGTGAACGCAATTGATCGCGTTTGCTACCGATCAACAAACGGAGGTGTTCCATGCCGGTGCCACACAACCTTTATCTGGACCTGAACATTCCAAAGGAAGTTATCCAGGAAAAACGCACCACGGATCCGTTACTGGATTCACTGATCAATAAGTATGTGCAGGCGGACAATGAGGTGGTCAAGGCTGAAACCGCCCAATCCGATGCACCCAGCGACGACACCCTGAAAAAGCTCAAGGAGCAGCGATTGCTGGTCAAGGACAAGATCGTCCAGCAACTCCAGACGTCTTCCTGAGCCACCGACGACCGGTGACTGAATAATTGGAACGGCGATAAAGCCCGGCACCTCGAAAGTACAGAGTCTCTCCATCCATGACTCGCTTCTCAGAGGTGCCCTTATGACAGAGCCAAAATTCCCCAGTGAAGAGCAGGGCGGGTACGACCCGATCCCGACCCATCCCGAACCGCTGAGCCCTGGCCGCACGACCGTCCACCCCGAGGACGAACCGGGCATCGACGAACTGCCGAACAACGAAGGCGCCAAGCCGATGGAGCAGCGCGACGGCACCGACCTCGACCCGGAGCGGGTGCGCGAAGAAACCGACAACGCCGAGCATGATGGCGAGATTGATCCGCGTTGATTTGCCTGACCCTCACATAGGCCGACCCCCTGTAGGAGCGGTATGTAGCGAAGATGCTGGGTCAGTTCAAGGCCTTGCTTAGCGGCAATCGCACCATGTGCTGCTCTTTCAACGAGCCAAAATACAACCACTCCCCATACTCACGCACCGAGGTGATCGGCGAATAATTGCCGCTGCCCGCATCCTGCAAATTGGCAATCACCTTGCCGTCCAGGTCCAGCCCCAACGCAAACGCCCGCTTCTCCACCGGAGTGTGCAGCACCATCATCGCCCGCACAATCATCTTGCGCACGAATGGGTGCGGGGCCGTGGCGTCCAGCAGCTTATTGCGCGGGGCATACAGCGCTACCCAGAAGCGATCCCGGCCATTGAACGCCAGGTTATCCGGCAACCCCGGCAAGTTGTCGATAAACACATCATGGGTCCCGGCTTTCGGCCCGCTCAGCCAATAACGGCTGATGCGATAGGCGCCGGTTTCGTTGACCAGTACATAGGCATCGTCGGGCCCGAGGGTGACGCCGTTGGCGAACTCCAGTTTGTCCAGCAATGTGGTGGTCTTGCCGGTCTGGAAGTCATAGCGCAGCAAACGCCCGTCGCCGCCATGCTCGATGATCGCCTCACCGTCCTTGCCGTAGCCCCAGCGGCTCGACGCATCGCTGAAGTACGCATAATGCCCGGGCTTGTCGATGGCCACGTCATCGGTAAAACCGAAGGGCACGCCATTGGCCGCAGTGGTCAAGGGAATCACCCGGCCCTGGGCATCAAGGGACAGCAAACCCTTGACCCCGTCCGCGATCACCAGCAAGCCATTGGGATGCCGGGCCAGCCCCAACGGCCGGCCGCCGGTATCGGTCAGCACTTTAGTGACCTTGCCATCGAGGCTGCTGCGAATCACCCGGCCGTCGTGCAAACCGGTGATCAACAGATCGTTTTCCAGCAAAAACGCCTCTGGCCCGTCGATGTCGGAGGCGCCGACCCGTTCTACGTCCTTGAGCTTTTGATTGTCGGCATACACGCCGCTGGCCAGTGACGGCGCCGGTGTCGGTGTCCAGGCCACCGGTTCGACTTTGCTCGGCATCAGCAGTAAAAACGCGGCAGTGGCGACAATCAGCAACAACAGAAACCTGAAGGCTGTTCTCACGCGCTGACTCCTGCCGGGGCCAGATGTTTTTGCGCCATGTCGCGCAATGCCTGCATCGACGCCGCCGATTCCTGCTCGATCCGCCGCTTGAGCAGCAATTGATTGGCGATGCGCATACCCAGGCCGCTGAACTGGTAATCAAGGGTGCGGACAAACCGCGTGCCGTCGCCGAGCGCCTCGCACTCGTAGGTCACCACCAGCGACAAACCATGATCGCCCCGGGCCTGGGCACTCCAGCGCCGTCCCGGCAAATACTCCTCGACCTCCCAGCTCAAGTGGCCGTCACGCCCGCCGGCGCGGATGTCCTCTTCGAAGCGCGACCCGGCATGCAACGGCCCGCCCTGACCATCGACCTTGAGCGACGACGGATGCCACTCCGGCCAACGGGTCACGGTGCTGGCGTAGGCGAGCACGGCAATCGGGTTGCCGGCAATGTCGATCTGGTGCTGCATGCGGGTCATGGGCGTTCTCGTCGGGTGCGGGTTGGCGTGCTCCGGCTCCCAGTACAGGGTGCCGAACAGGTAGTCCATCAGCGGAAACACGATATTGAAGTTGCGCTCCTGCATCACTTCGCGGCGGTGATGCAGTTCATGCAGATGACGCATCTGGCGGATCCACGGCAGCCGCGTGATCGGGTTGCGCGGCGGCAAATGCTCGCAGGCATGGAACACTTCATAGGTCAGGTAGCCCAGGACCATGCAGCCGCCGAACAGCCCGGCAACATTGGCGTTGACTTGGGAAAACAGCCACCAGAGGGGCAGGGTGATGACCACGGTATGAATCACGATCAACCAGGCCGGGAACAGAATCACCCGCCAGTCCCGGGCGCTGTCGTAGGTCATGTGGCCGGGGGTAAAAAAGCTGTGATGATCGCCGGCATGCCGCGCATAGAACATCCGCGCGAAGCTCTTTTTGTGGTGCCCCAAGTGGCGATGCACCATGTACACGCCGAAGTTGAAGAACAGCAGCGTCAACGGCACCGCCAGCCATTCCAGCGGCTGGACCTGCTGCACGGTGCGCCAGAAACCGCCGATGGCCAGGATGCCGAACAGCAGCACAAAGACGCCGTGCAGCCACGGGTTGTAAAGCCGATGGATGTCGGCACGGTAACGGCTGCGAAAAGCCTGGGTGGTCTGCCTCACTGCGCTCACCTGCGATTGTTGTTATCACAGCAGATTAGCCGATCCGGCCGCGCAGGCTTGGCGAACCTTGAGGGCACAAGCGCCACTTGATGGACTCAGCCCAACGGGTTCCAGCGCTGGGACCAGTCATCGTCGGTCTTGATCACGTTGCGCAGCAGATCGAAGGCCTGTTGCAGGGTCGCCGAATCGCGGTCGCGGGAGTAAACCAGGTAGGTCGGGTAGCTGAATTCCGGGGCCTTGGCCACCGCTTCCAGCACGCCGCTTTCCAGGTAACTTTGCACCACCCGAGTGCGGAAATAACCGCTGCCGCCGTGCTCCAGCAGGTACTGCAAGGCCAGCGGGCCGAGGTTGAAACTCAAGGCAGCCTTGGCCTTTTCCGGCAGGGCGGCGTCGTGTTGGCGGCGGAAATCCGGGCCCCAGTCGATGTAGACGTAGGGATCGGGTTGGCCGGCCAAACGCACGAGGATCAGTTTTTCTTCCAGTATCTGCTCCACTTGCAGGCGCGGCCAGTATTCGGGCTGATAGACCAACGCCGCGTCGAGCACCCCCAGCTCCAGTTGGCGCAGCAGGTTTTCGCCGTCGCGGATTTCCATGCGCAGGGCGTGGCTGGGGATTTTCTCCCGCAGCTCGGCGGCCCAACTGAGCATCAGCGGATTGCACAGGCTGACTTCGCCGCCGATGTGCAACACGTCGCGATAGCCTTCAGGCAATGGCAGGTCGCGGCGCGCGGCTTCCCAGGTTTGCACCAGTTGATTGGCGTAGACCACAAAGGCCTCGCCGTTCGGCGTCAGACGGGCGCCGGCGCGGTTGCGCACGAACAGGGTGCTGCCCAATTGGCTTTCGAGTTTCTGCACCCGGGCGGTGATGGCGGTCTGGGTCACGTGGAGCTTTTCCGCGGCGGCGGCGAGGCTGCCGTGGCGGACGATTTCCAGGAAGGTGCGGGCGAGGTCGATGTCCATGGGGTGGCCGGTGCTGAAGGTGTCCGCATTGTAAGAGCCGCGCCTGTCTACGCCTACCTCACAATGCCCCTGTAGCAGCTGTCGAGCACCGCGAGGCAGCGTCCGGCGGCGAAGCCGTCGTAAAACCAGACACTACGGTGTATCAGGTAACCCAGGTGGCTGGATCGACGACGGCTTCGCCGCCGGACGCTGCCTCGCGCTGCTCGACAGCTGCTACGGGCAATTTGCGGTGATTCCAAGGTGTCAGAGTTTTCACATTCCCCCCAACCCCCGCGCACTACACTGCACCCATCTCCCGCCCCAACGGACGACCTCATGCCGGCAAAACCCACCGCCACTGTCCTCGACACCCCTGAAGGCCAGCGCCTGGCCGGCAGCGAGGCCCCGGACTGGCGCGAGTGGGGGCCTTACTTGAGCGAACGGCAATGGGGCACGGTGCGCGAGGATTACAGCCGTGACGGCGATGCCTGGCGCTATTTTCCCCACGAGCATGCGCGCAGCCGCGCCTATCGCTGGGGCGAGGATGGCCTGGCCGGGTTCAGCGACAAGGCCCAGCACTGGTGCCTGGGCCTGGGTTTGTGGAACGAGCGCGATCCGATCATCAAGGAACGCCTGTTCGGCCTGAACAACAGCGAAGGCAACCACGGCGAGGACGTCAAGGAGCTGTATTTCTTCGTCGACGGCGTGCCGAGTCATGCCTACATGCGCATGCTCTACAAATACCCGCAGGGCGAATTCCCTTATGCCGATCTGGTGGCCGAAAACGCTCGCCGGGGCCTGGCCGACACCGAGTATGAAATCCTCGACACCGGCGTGTTCGACGACAACCGCTATTTCGACGTGACCGTGGAGTACGCCAAGCACACCGCCGACGATGTCTTCATGCGCGTCACCGTGCATAACCGCGCCGAGCAACCGGCGCGCCTGCGCGTGTTGCCGCACCTGTGGGCGCGCAACACCTGGAGCTGGGTCGCCGACGGCCAGAAACCCAGCCTGACCCTCGATGGCGATCAGGTCCTCGCCCGGCACCCGCAATTGGCCGACCGCCAAGCCACCGCGTGGGGTGAGGCCGATTGCGAATGGCTGTTCTGCGAAAACCAGAGCAACTTCCCCAAGCTCGATGGCGTGTCGGCGCAAGGTCCGTTCAAGGACGGGATCAATGATTTCATTGTCGAGGGCGCCACTGATGCCGTGCGCCGTGACAGTGGCACCAAGGTCGCGGCGCATTTCATCCTGAGCTTTGACGCCGGCCAAACCCGCAGCGTCTTCCTGCGCTTTGCCCCGGCCGGTTCCCCGCAAATCAATGCCCGGACCTTGTTCGAACGGCGCCGCGCCGAAGCCGATGGCTTTTACGCCGCGCTGCAAGCCGAGATCACAGACGCCGACGCGCGCAATGTGCAACGCCAGGCCCTGGCCGGGTTGCTCTGGTCGAAACAGCTCTACTATTTCGACGTCAACCAGTGGCTGGACGGCGACTCGACACAACCGGCGCCACCCCCCGAGCGCACGCACATCCGCAACACCCATTGGCGACACCTGTCGAATTTCGACATCGTCTCGATGCCCGACACCTGGGAGTACCCGTGGTACGCCTCGTGGGACTTGGGCTTTCAAGCGGTGGCGTTCGCGCTGATCGATCCGGGGTTCGCCAAGCATCAATTGTTGCTGCTGGTCAAAGACCGCTTCATGCACCCCAACGGCCAGTTGCCGGCCTACGAATGGCGCTTCGACGATGCCAACCCACCGGTCCACGCCTGGGCCTGCTGGCGCGTCTATCAGCAGGACAAGGCGCTGACCGGGACAGGGGACATGGACTTTCTCGAACGGATCTTCCACAAACTGCTGCTGAATTTTTCCTGGTGGGTCAACCGCAAGGACGCCGAGGGCCGCAATCTGTTCCAGGGCGGTTTTCTGGGGCTGGACAACATCGCCCTGTTCGACCGTTCGGCGATTCTGCCGCCCGGTTATCAGCTTGATCAGGCCGACGGCACGGCGTGGGTCGCAGCCTATGCGCTGGACCTGATGCGCATCGCCCTGGAACTGGCCAAGCGCAACAGCGTGTATGTCGACATCGCGGTGAAGTTCTTCGAGCACTTCCTCTACATCGCCGGGGCGATCAACAAGATCGACTCCGAGGCCGAAGGCTTGTGGGATGAGCAGGATCAATTTTTCTACGACGTGCTGCACCGTCCCGATGGGGTGAATGAGCCGCTGCGTTTGCGCTCGATTGTCGGGCTGATGCCACTCTTCGCCGTGCAGGTGCTGGAGCAGCACGAACACGAAGGCTTGCCCGGTTTGCGCGAACGGTTACTGGGGTTTATGCGCCATCGCCCGGACCTGGCCAGTCTGGTGTCGCGCTGGACCGAACCCGGCGAAGGCAATCGCATGTTGCTGGCGCTGTTGCGGGGCGAACGGACCAAGGACTTGCTCAAGCGCATGCTCGACGAGAGTGAGTTTTTGTCGGCGTTCGGTATTCGTTCCCTGTCCAAGGCTTTCGCGGAGCAACCCTTTGGTATTCGGATCAATGGCGACAGCCTGTGCGCGCACTATGAACCGGCGGAATCCGAATCGCGGCTGTACGGCGGCAACTCGAATTGGCGCGGGCCGGTGTGGATGCCGATCAATTACATGCTGATCGAATCCTTGCGTGAGTTTCACCGGTACTACGATCAGAATTTCTCCGTGGAATATCCGACGGGGTCGGGGTTTCTGGCCTCGTTGGAGGAAGTGGCGGACAGCTTGAGCCAGCGATTGACCAAGCTGTTTCTGCGGGATGAAGCGGGTAATCGGCCGTCGATGGCCGGTTATGCGCAGTTGCAGGCCGACCCGGCCAGTCGCGACCTGGTGTTGTTCCATGAATATTTTCATGGCGAGACCGGTCGCGGGTTGGGGGCCAGCCATCAGACGGGGTGGACGGCGTTGGTGGCGCTTCTTTTACAGCCTTGAAGATGATCGTTCCCACGCTCTGCGTGGGAATGCCTCAAGGGACGCTCCGCGTTCCAGTGGGACGCAGAGCGTCCCGGGCTGCATTCCCACGCAGAGCGTGGGAACGATCATTACTCGGTTAACTCGACCTGCCGCGACCACCCCGCGACCAACCGCTGCGGTGTGCCACACGCCTTGCGCTTGAACACGAAATTGCCGCACTTCTCGGCGAACTGTTTGCGGTTTTGCACCATGTCGAGGTGCATTTCTTCCAACTCCGCATTCCGGCAATGCTGCATCAGTTGCGTATCGTTGCGCCCCTTGCGCTCACGGATGGCCGCATACGCCGGATCGTTCAACGCGCCATTGGCCCGTTGCAACAGCCACAGACCAAACTCATCGGGGCAACGCGGGCCGATTTCCTGGACCATGCCCAGTTGCAGGGCCTGGGTCGCGCTGACCGGCAGGCATTGTTCGGTCAGTTGTTCCGCCATGGCCTGGCCGACGGCGCGGGGCAGGCTGTAGGTCCAGTATTCGGAGCCGTACAGGCCCATGGTTTTGTAGTGCGGATTGAGCACGATCTCGGCGCGGGCGAACACGATGTCGGCGGCCAGCGCCAGCATCACACCGCCAGCCCCGGCACTGCCGGTCACGCCGCTGATCACCAGTTGCCGGGCCGTGAGCAGTTCCTCGCAGACGTCGTCAATCGCCTGAATATTTGCCCAGGCCTCCAGCCCCGGCACCTCGGCGGCCTGGATCACGTTCAAGTGCACGCCATTGGAAAAACTGCCGCGCCCGCCCTTGATCAACAGAACCTTAGTGTCCCGGGCCTTGGCCCAGCGCAGCGCCTCGACCAGCCGCTGGCACTGCTCGGTGCTCATGGCGCCGTTGTAGAACTCGAACGTCAGCTCGCCGACCTGGCCGGACTCGCGATAGCTGATCGGTTGATAGGCCTCAAGGTTGAACGGGTGGGAGGCAATCGACCAGTCCAGGGTCGGCACTTCGCTCAACTGCCGACCGAGCACATGCCGGGCCGGGCGCTTGAAGGTTTCTTCACCGGGCAGCGGTTTACGCCGCAACGAGCCGATCCACAGGCTGTGATCACCGGTTGCCACCAGTACCGCGTCGTCATGCACCGCCAGAATCTGCCCCGGCGTGCCGGTACGAGAATCGAGATGTGCGTCATACAAGTAGTACTGACCGCCGGCCAGACTGGCCAGCACCCCTGGTTGACCATCGGCCGCGTCGATGCTGCGTTTGATGAACCGTGAGCAGTCGTGCCAACTGAACGTACGGTCGGCCTGTTTCATGTTCGGCTGCAAGCGGCCCAGTACCTGGTGTTGGCTGTAATCCACCGACACCGGGACATAACCGGCGATGAATTTGTCCACGACTTCGCGAATGCAGCGGATCGCCGCATCGCTGACCCGCCCGTTATACAGCTCGGATTTGCGCAGGCCCTGGGGCAGGTTGAATTCGCTGGTGGCCCAGACCGGCCCGGCGTCCATTTCTTCCACGGCTTGCAATGCGGTGACACCCCAGCGATCGAGCTCATGGGTGATGGCCCAGTCCAGGGCGCTGGCGCCACGGTCGCCGATGATGCCCGGATGGATGATCACCAGCGGGCGCTTGGGGTTGCTCCACAACTGTTGTGGCACACGGTCCTTGAGGAACGGGCAGATCACCAGGTCGGCGCCGGAATGTTCGATCAGTTCGCACACCGCGTTTTCGTCGGTAAACAGTACGACGCTGGGGCTATGCCCGGCCTGGCGCAATTCCAGCCAGGCCCGTTGGGTCAGGCCGTTGAAGGCCGATGACAGCATAATGATCTTCAGTGAACGCATGATTGCCTCTTCCTTGAAACGGGTTAGCCGCTGGCTCCCAATGAGCCGTCCCTGGCTTTCGATGGAAGCGCGATAGTAGAGAGTGCAAGCGCACATCCACCTGACCGGGATCAATCTTGTGTGTGCTGCTTATTCCTGATGGTTAGCAGATCCTGATTTTTTATTACTTCAAATGTATCAAGCCCTGTTGCACAGTCGCTCCCCTAATCCAGAGCCGGACGATCCCGGCAGAACCAGTGATTTTCGAAGCGGGTCGGACCCGTTTCATGAGGGAGCAAGGCATGGGTGGAAATCAGAACCCTCATTACCAGTTGATCGGGCAGATGTTCCAAAAGGACTATCAGTGGTTGTGCAGCTCGGTCAGTCGCACGCTTGGCTGCCATCACAGCGCCCAGGACATTGCCTCGGAAACCTTTTTGCGGGTGTTGGCATTGCCCGACCCATTGGCCATTCGCGAACCCCGGGCCTTGCTCACCACCATCGCCCGACGCCTGGTGTATGAAGGCTGGCGTCGTCAGGACCTGGAACGCGCCTACCTCGAAAGCCTGGCCCTGGCGCCAGCGCTGGTGCATCCGTCGCCGGAGGAGCGGGCGTTGGTGATCGAGGCGCTGCTGGCGGTGGATCGTCTGCTCAATGGCTTGTCGGCCAAGGCCAAAGCGGCGTTTCTCTATCACCAACTCGATGGCCTGACCTATAGCCAGATCGGCGAACGCCTCGGCGTGTCCACCAGTCGCGTGCAGCAATACATGGCGGACGCGTTCAAGCGCTGCTATCAGGCGATGGCCCAGGCATGAGCTTGCCGAGACCGGACGAGGCGGTGGTCGATGAAGCCGCGCAGTGGATGGCGTTGCTGCAATCAGGGGACGTCAGTGCGCCGGAGCGTGAGGCGTTCGAGGCCTGGCGGGCGGCCGATCCGCGCCATGGGCAGGTGATCGCGCAGATGAGCGGCGGGTTGAATGTGCTGCGCAGCAATGCTTTGCGCGGCTTGCCCAGCCAAAGTCTGTTGCACAGTTTGAATGCGCCTTCGAGTCGACGGCGGTTTGTCACCGGCAGTTTGAGTGTGTTGGGGCTGGCGGTGGTTGCCGGTTTGCTCGGGCGTCGGTATGGGCTGCTGCCTCAGGCGGGCGAGCTGTATACCGGCACTGGCGAACGTCGCGATTTTACCCTCGGCGATGGCAGCGCGTTGACCCTGAATGCCCGCAGCCGGGTGATCAGTCGCTTTGATGCCAGTCAACGCTTGCTGGAATTACGTGAAGGCGAGCTGCTGGTGGACGTGGCCAAGGACCCGACACGGCCGTTTGTGGTGGAGACCGAACACGGTCGCATGCGCGCCTTGGGCACGAAGTTTCTGGTGCAGCGGGGTGAGGATTCGACGCGGTTGGTGATGCTGCACTCGCAGGTTGAAGTGGTGACCCGCGGCGGTGCGCGGCAAGTGGTCGAGGCGGGGGAGAGTTTGCGTTTTGACGGGCAGAACATCCTTGCGTTGGAACACACTAACGGCCATGAAATGGCCTGGACGTCGGGGCGCCTGGAAGTCCGCGACCGGCCGTTGAGCGAAGTGATCGACAGCCTGCGCGGTTACCGGCGCGGGGTTTTGCGCCTGAGCCCGGAGGTCGCCGGGTTGCGCTTGAGCGGGATCTATCCGCTGGACGACAGCGACCGCACCTTGCAGTTGCTGGAGCATTCGTTGCCGATTCGGGTGACGTATCACAGCGCCTATTGGGTCAGCATCGAAGCGCGGTTATAACGCCATAACTTCTTGGCCTATCCGCGTCCCTATAAAAATCGCCACGCGACTGCTCATTCCCTGCATACGCCGTCAACAGGGAAGCCTCTCGATGTTTTCACTCAAACAACAATTACCGCACCTGACCCTGGCCGCCGCGCTGGCCATCGGCATCTGTCCGGCGCCGGCCTGGGCTCAGGAAGCGATCGCTACCGTGTTCACCTTCGACATCGCCAACGGCCCGTTGGACGAGGTGCTGCTGGACATCTCGCGACAGACCGGCGTGCCGATTTCCTTCAGCCAGAACCTGGTGCAAGGCAAACGCAGCGCCGCCATTCGCGGTGCGTTGGGCAGCCGGCAAGCGGTGGAGAGGGCCTTGCAGGGCAGCGGGCTGGAAGTCGATCACAGTGAACAAGGTTTGACGGTGAAGGAGGCCAGCACCACGGCGAAAGTCAGTACAGTCGCCCCGACCAGCAACGCCGATTACCGCATGGAAAAAGTCACGGTCACCGGCTCGCGTATCGCCCGTGCGCAATCCGACGGCGCCACACCGGTCAACGTCATCACCCACGAAGAAATGGAAGCCCGGGGCTACAAAAACGTCTACGACGCCTTGGCTACCCAGACCCAAAACACCGGCATGACCCAGGGCGAAGACTACGGCAACACCTGGCAACCGGCCGCCAGTGCGCTCAACCTGCGCGGGCTCGGTCCCAACCACACGCTGGTGCTGATCAATGGCCGGCGCGTCGCCGATTACCCGACGCCGTACGACGGCAAGGTCAACTTCACCAACCTGGCGAACATTCCTTCGGCGATCATCGAACGCATCGAAATCCTCAGCAGCGGCGCGTCGGCGATCTACGGGTCCGATGCGATTGCCGGGGTGGTCAACATCATCCTCAAGAAGCAAATGAACGGCATCGACGTCAACCTCAAGGGCGGCACGACCGAGCGCGGCGGTGGTGACAATCAGCGCCTGCAACTCAGCGGCGGCGGCAGTTGGGGCGACTTCGATGGCTTGTTCGGCCTGGAACTGACCAACCGCGACCCGATCTGGTCCGAGGATCGCGGCTTTATGCAGAGCAGCCCGTTGGCCGATGTCGGCTATCGCCGCGACCTGAGCAGCGGCAAATACCTGGGGCCGGGTTGCGGCGCCTATCAAGGCGTGTTCGACAACAAACTCACCCACAATGGCGGCCGCTGCCGAACCGATCAGACGTACAACGATTACTGGACGATCCAGACGCAAAAGGAAAACTACGACGGCTACACCCGCGGCACCTGGCATTTCAACGACAGCGGCCAAGTGTTCGCCGACCTGATGTACGGCCTCGATCACATCCAGAACAACACCCGTGGACCGACCTTCACCTCGCCGGATTTCATCAACCAGAACAGCGGCAATCTTGAGCGCTGGTACCGGCGTTTTGGCGAAGAGGAAATCGGCGGCCGCACCAGCAACAACAGCAAATGGCGCGACACCTCGTGGACTGGCACCCTCGGCCTGTCGGACAAGATTGCCGACAGCAACTGGAGCTACGAACTGGCGGCCAACCGCTCGGAATACCGCAGCGTGCGCACCACGCGCTACACGCCGCTGTCGACCATCCGCGATTTCTACCTCGGGCCGCAACTGGGCGAGCAGGGCGGTTATCCGGTGTTCGCCCCGGACGCCTCGCGCCTCGACCGGCCGCTGACACCCCAGGAGTGGGAGCAGTTTCGCGGCAACCTGACCCAGAGCAGCAAGTCCGTTTCCCAAAGCTACAACGCTTCGATCAATGGCGAATTGTTCGACTTGCACGCCGGGCCGGTGGGCTTCGCCGGGATTCTGGAGGCCGGCAAGCAGGAATACCGCGTCGAAACCGACGATGCGCTCAACGACGGCACCTTCTACGGCGTCTCGCCATCCCAGAGTTCGGGCGGCTCGCGCAAGCGTTACGCGGCGGGTGGCGAGTTCAGCATTCCGGTCACCGACAGCCTGCTGGCCACCGCCGCCGGACGCTGGGACCAATACAAATTCAGCGGCCGCACCGAGCAGCAGAAAACCTACAACCTGGGCCTGGAATGGCGTCCGCTCAACAGTCTGTTGGTGCGCGGCAGCTACGGCACCAGTTTCCGCGCGCCGGACCTCAACTACATCTATCAGTCCGACAGCAACGGTTACTACCCGGCGCAGATCGACTACTACGGTTGCAGCCAGGGCGTGGAGGGCGCCTGCGATCGCGGTCGCGTCGATTACACCCAAAGCGGAACCCCGGACCTCAAGTCTGAACGTGGTAAATCCTGGACCTACGGCTTCGTCTGGTCGCCGTCGCGCAACTTCGATTTCTCCACCGATTTTTGGCGGGTGGAGATCGATGACCTGCTGACCACCGTCGATGAAAACCGTCTGCTGCAAGACGAAAACGCCTGCCGCAATGGCACCCAGGACATCAACTCCGCCAGTTGCCAATCGACCTTGGCGCGGATTGATCGCAACTTGGCGACTGCAGCGGTTGACCCGAACCAGTTGAACAAAGTGAACGTCAACGCGATCAACGCCGCCAGCGAACGGGTCAGCGGACTCGACTTCAAGAGCAACATTCGCTGGGGCGCTGGGCAGTACGGCGCCTTCAGTTCGGCGCTGGGCTACACCTTGGTGCTGTCGCACTTCTACAAGGAATCCGACGATGCACCGACCCAGGACTGGCGCACGTCGCGGACCAATTTCGACTGGCGCAGCAAGGTCAACGCCAGCCTGACCTGGGAATATCAGAAGGCGACGGCGACGTTGATGGGCATCCGTTATGGCAGCGTCACCAATGGCGCGGGAGATGGCCGTTTATCGCCGTGGACCGTATTCAATGCCAGCGCGCGCTACAAGTTGAATGACCGGGCGAGTGTCGGTCTGACCGTGAATAACGTGCTGAACCAGATCAAGCACGATGACTCGGCCGGCTGGCCGTATTACCCGACCGGCAATTACGACCCGTATGGGCGGCAGTGGTGGCTGGATGTGAGTTATCACTTTGGTAGCTGACCCGCTGCACGCCGATCGTTCCCACGCTCCCGCGTGGGGATGCCTCAAGGGACGCTCCGCGTTCCATTGGGACGCGGAGCGTCCCGGGCTGCATTCCCACGCGGAGCGTGGGAACGATCGCTATGCGACTACAGAAACGGCATAACCTCATCACCCAACGGTCTAACCACCGCTCTATAAAATCCCTCCCGCCAGCCCACAACCCTGCATAAACCAAACGCAGGGATGGCTGTCCATGATTCAATTTCCACCGCTCAAATCCCCTTTGACCCTGGCCTTGCTGCTCGCCATGAATACACTGCCGGCCCTCGCCGCGAGCAGTGTCGATTTCAACCTGCCGGCCGGGCCGCTGGACCAGACCTTGTTGGGGATTTCGCGCCAGACCGGCACGCCGATTTCCTTTGATCAGTCCCTGGTGAACGGCATCAACGCCCCGGCGATCCACGGCCAATTGACCCAGGCCCAGGCGTTGACCCTGGCCTTGCAGGGCAGCGGTTTGAAAGATGACGACGGCGTGATCAGCGCCGCAACGACGACAACGTCCTCAGCCAAAGCATTCGCCGAACCCACCACCCAGCTCCAGCGCGTGGAAGTCACCGGCAGCGCAATCCGCCGCGTGGACGCCGAAACCGCCGTGCCGATCACCATCCTGCGGGTCGAGCAGTTGCGCGAGCAGGGCGTGACCAGCACCGAAGAACTGGTCAGCCGCATCTCCGCCAACCAGTCCTCGGTCGGCTCGGGGCGTTCGGTGGGTTCCAGCAGCGGCGGCGCGTCGTACGCGGACTTGCGCGGCATCGGCCCGAACAAAACCCTGGTGCTGCTCAACGGCCGACGCTTGAGCAACAACGCCACCAGCGCGATCAACGGCTCCGGCGTGGACTTGAACACCATTCCCTTCGCCGCCATCGACCGGGTCGAAGTGCTGCGCGACGGTGCCTCGGCGCTGTACGGCACCGACGCCATCGGCGGGGTGATCAATTTCATTACCAAGAAAAGCCTGACCACCGGCCAACTCACCACCGGTTACGACACGCCGACTCATGCGGGCGGCGGAGACAGCCACAACTTCAGCGGCAGTTGGGGCTTCGGGGATCTGGAGGACGACCGCTTCAACGTGTTCGGCGTGGTCAGCTACGACAAACAAAAACGCCTGGCCGCCGAGGACCGCAGTTACACCTACAACTACCAGCCTGGTCGCGGTCTGGATTACACCTCCGGCACCGCATCGCCGGCCAACTGGAGCCAGGGCAGCAACGCGACCAACCCGTTGGCAGGTTCCGGGTGCAACGCGCCGGGGCTGTTGTCGCGCAACGGCATCTGCCGCCAGAGCCTGTGGAATTACCTCGACCTGGTGCCGGAAACCGAGAAGACCTCAGCCTTCGCCAAAGCCACCGGCAAACTCTCGGACGACCACAACGTCAGCCTCGAATACTTCTGGGCGCGCAACGAAAACCGCACGCAGATCGGCCCCGGCACCTTGATGGGCAATCAGGTCAACCCCGGCATCACGTACTATCCGGGCAACGGCGTCACCCCAGGCCCCAGCGGCTTTGCCCTCGACCCGACGCAACCGGTGGACGTGAACTGGCGTGAAACCGATGTCGGCGCGCGCCAGCACGAAGACGACAACACCAGCCAACGCTTGTTGCTGAGTTTCGACGGGAACCTGGTGGGCTGGGATTACAACGTCGGCGCTTCGTACAACCAGAACAAAGTGGTCAATTCGATCCTCGACGGCTACGTCAACGACCGCGCTGTGAGCCAGGGTATTGCCACCGGCGTGATCAACCCGTTCGGCCCGCAGACGGCGGCGGGGGATGCCTTGCTCGCAGCCAACGCCGTGGACGGTGATTACGGCACGGCGGTCGGTCGGGTCAAGGCGATTGACGGACGGATCAGCCGCGAGATCGGCGACTGGTTTGGTTCGGGTCCAACCGGTCTGGCCTTGGGCGGCGAGTATCGCAAGGAAGACTTCCATCAGGACTTCGCACAGTTTGCCGGCGACATCCAAAGCCTCGGCGTCGATCCCAACGGCAGTGTGGCCGGGGATCGCAGCGTCTCGGCCGAGTACGCCGAAGTCAACGTGCCGGTACTCGACAGCCTGGAACTGTCCGCCGCGGTGCGCCATGACAAGTACAGTGATTTCGGCAGCACCACTAACCCGAAATACTCGTTCCGCTTCCAGCCATTCAAGGAACTGGTGGTGCGTGGCGCCTACAGCGAAGGCTTTCGCGCGCCGTCGTTGTATGAACTGTACAACCCGAATTTCACCTCGTTCACCAACGCCAACTACAACGACCCGCGCCTGTGCGCCGGCGGCAACCCGAGCAACGGCGGGATCGCCAACCGCGACTGCGCGCAGCAGTTCAACCGCACCTCGGGCGGCAACACCGAACTGAGCCCGGAAACCGCGCGTAACGTGACACTCGGCTTCGTCTATCAACCCTTTGATCGCCTGACCACCGGGCTGGATTTCTGGTGGATCAACATTGCCAACCAGATCGCCGAATTCCCGGAATCGGCGGTGTTCGAGAATCCTGAACTGTATCCAGAACGATTGATTCGCAAGCCGGACGGCTCCATCGACCACATCGTGACCGGCCTGGCCAACCTCGGCAAAATCAAAACCAACGGCGTCGATGTCAGCTTCGACTATCGCTTGCCGAGCACTTCGATTGGCGATTTCGGCATCGGCCTGCAAGGCACCTACGTCACCCGCTACGAGTATCAGCAGCAACTCAAGGGCGACTACATCGACAAGCTCGGCGACTTCCGTGGCGGTGACTTTTCCTCGGCCGGTGCCGTGGCGCGCTGGCGTCACAGCCTGACCGGCACCTGGAACCGCGGACCGTTCGGCGCGAGCCTGTCCAACCGCTACACCAGCGGCTACCACGACTCCGACCGCGAGACCCACGACTACGTCGGCTCCTACAACGTGTGGGACGTGGCGGGCACTTACACCTGGCGCAAGACCCTGGGCGTGACCCTCGGGGTAAAGAACCTGTTCGACCGCGAACCGCCGTTCAGCAACCAGACCTACACCTTCCAGAGCGGCTACGACCCGAAGTACGGCGACCCGTTTGGGCGGACGTTGTACACGCGGGTCAGTTACAACTTTTGATTGGAAACCACGTAGTCAGGACCGGTTTTAGGAACCAAGTGTTCTAACTGTCGCCCTATAAAAACCGCAGGTCTGTTGCACATAACAGGCAGGCGGGAAGGGTGGGTGTCCTGATTTGACTGTCACGGTTTGGGGGGGTGGTGATTGCCAGGGCCCTATCGCGGGCCAGCAGCAACACCCACCCGGCCAAAGATAAAAAGGCTGCTTCCCGATGCCATCCCGATTCTGTCTGTTGGGCCTCTGCTTGCTGCTTAGCCCAACCCTTTTCGCCGCACCACAACCCGCCCTCACGGTCTACGGCGAAGCCCCCAAATATACCCCGGGCTTCCAGCACCTCGACTACGTCAACCCGAACGCGCCCAAGGGCGGCAGCCTGCGTCGTTCCTCGCTGGAGGGCGGGCCGTTCGATCATTTGATCCCGTATGTCGACAAAGGCACCGGCGTCGCCGAAATCGACACCTGGCTCTACGCCCCGTTGGCCTATCGATCCAAGGACGAGCCCTACAGCGTCTACGGCTTGGTCGCGCAGCAAATGGAACTGGCCCCGAACCGCACCTGGCTGCGTTTCTACCTGAACCCGGCGGCGCGTTTCGACGATGGTCGTGCGATCACCGCCGAGGACGTGCGCTACACCTTCGAACTGTTCACCACCCAGGGCAGCCTCAAATATCGCCAGCAATTCGCCGATGTCGCTGAAGTCATCGTCGAGTCGCCGACCCAAGTGCGTTTCGTGTTCAAGAACAATGAAAGCCGCACGCTGCCGCTGGATCTGGCGACTTTGCCGGTACTGCCGGAACACTGGTGGAAAACCCGCAACTTCGCCGACGGCGGCGGTTTCGAGGCCCCCCTGGGCAGCGGGCCATATCGGGTCAGCGCCGTGGATGCCGGGCGCAGCGTCAATTTCGAGCGAGTCAAGAATTGGTGGGGCAACGACCTGCCGATCACCCGCGGCCTCTACAACTTCGATGCGCTGCGGGTCGAGTTCTTCGCCGACAGCGACGTTTCGCGCCAGGTGCTGAAGGCCGGCGGCTTCGACTACAACCGCGAATTCTCCGCAACCAATTTCACCATCGGCTACGCCGGCACCGCACTGGATCAAGGACGCCTGATCCGCGAACACCTGGCCCCCGGCGCAGCCCAGGGCGCTCAGGGTTTTGTGTTCAACCTGCAAAAACCGTTGTTCCAGGACCGCCGTGTACGGCAAGCGATTGCCTTGCTTTGGGACTTCGAATGGAGCAACCGGCAGATGATGCGCAGCATGTACCTGCGCCAGCGCAGCTATTTCTCCCACAGCGAGCTCTCGGCCACGCAGCTGCCGGACGCCGAAGAACTGAACATCCTCGAACCGTGGCGCGGCCAGATTCCGGATGAAGTGTTCAGCGACGTGTTCCAGGCGCCGCACACCGACGGCAGCGGCATCATTCGCGGCCAGCAGTTGCAGGCGCTGAAACTGCTGACGACGGCGGGTTGGAAGCCCGAGGGCGATCAGTTGGTGAACGCCAAGGGCGAGCCGTTGCACTTCACTTTTCTCAACGGCCAGAAAGGCTTCGAGCGGTTGTTGTTGCCGTTCAAGCGCAACTTGGCGCAGATCGGTATCGGCTTCGATATCCGCCAGGTCGACACCGCGCAATACACCAACCGCGTGCGCAGCCGCGACTACGACATGATCGTCGCCGGCTACCCGGTGAGCCAGGCACCGGGGCGCGAGCTGTTCAACTATTTCGGTGCCGACGGCGCGGATGATCCCGGCTCCAACAACTACATGGTACTGCGCGATCCGGCGGTGGACGGCTTGCTCACCGGGCTGGTGCATGCCACCGACCGCGCGAGCATGTTGCGTCACGCGCGGGCGCTGGATCGGGTGTTGCAGTGGGGTTACTACTGGATTCCCAACTATTACCCGCCGGGGATTTCCACGGTGTGGTGGAACCGTTTCGGTCGTCCGGCGATTGCGCCGTTGTACGACGCCGGCCTGGAAACCTGGTGGGAAATCAGCCCGTCGGCACTGACCCAGACCCAAATGGAACAACGCACTCAGGAGTATTCCCATGTGGGGTTATAGCCTGCGGCGTTTGCTGCTGATCGTGCCGACGTTGCTGTGCATTCTGCTGGTCAATTTCGTCATCGTGCAGGCCGCGCCGGGTGGTCCGGTGGAGCAGGCCATCGCGCGCTTGCAGGGCATCGGCGTTGGTGGCGCGGTGGGTGGTGGACATGTCGAGACGGTCGGCGGCGAATCCCGCGCCACCCGTGGCCTGGACCCGAAACTGGTGGCGGAAATAGAGCGCCAGTACGGCTTCGATAAACCCGCCGGCGAACGCTTGTGGCTAATGCTCAAGCGTTATACGCGGCTGGATTTCGGTTCGAGCTTTTTCCGGGGTGCATCGGTGATTGATCTGATCCTGCAAAAGCTCCCGGTGACCTTGTCGCTGGGATTGTGGGCGACGTTGATCACTTATCTGGTGTCGATCCCGCTGGGGATTCGCAAGGCCGTGCATCACGGCTCGGCATTCGATGTCTGGAGCAGCGCAGCGATCATCATTGGCTACGCGATGCCGGGATTTCTGTTCGCGCTGTTGCTGATCGTGGTGTTCGGCGGCGGCACCGTTCTGGACTGGTTTCCGGTGCGCGGCCTGGTCTCGGAAAACTTCGCCGAGCTGTCGGCCTGGGGCAAGGTCGCGGACTACTTCTGGCACCTGGTGCTGCCGGTCAGCGCGCTGGTGATCGGCGGGTTTGCGACGCTGACGATCCTGACCAAGAACAGCTTTCTCAACGAGATCTCACGGCTGTACGTGGTGACCGCGCGGGCCAAGGGGCTGAGCGAAAACCAGGTCTTGTATGGTCATGTGTTCCGCAACGCCATGCTGCTGGTGGTCGCCGGATTGCCCCAAGCGCTGGTGACGGTGTTCTTCGGCGGCTCGTTGCTGATCGAGGTGATTTTCTCTCTCGATGGCCTCGGCCGTATGAGCTACGAAGCCGCCGTGGCGCGGGATTACCCGGTGGTGTTCGGATCGCTGTTCATCTTCACCCTGTTTGGCCTGCTGATAAAACTGTTGGGCGACCTCTGCTACACGCTGGTCGACCCGCGCATCGATTTCACCGCGAGGGCTGCCTGATGCTGACATTGTCTCCAATCGGCCTGCGGCGTTGGGCGCGGTTCAAGGCGCATCGGCGTGGCTGGTGGTCGTTGTGGCTGTTTCTGGCGTTGTTCGGCCTGAGCCTCGGTGGTGAACTGGTGGCCAATGACAAGCCGCTGCTGGTGTCGTATCAGGGCCAGTGGTATTTCCCGGCGTTCAAGCGCTACACCGAGCAGGACTTTGGCGGCGAGCTGCCGTTCCAACCGGACTATCGCAGTTTGCAGTCGCGCGAATTGATCGAGGGGCAGGGCGGCTGGTTGCTGTTTGCGCCGATCCCGTTTGGCTTCGACACGGTCAATTACGACCTGACCGAACCGGCGCCGAGCCCGCCGTCGCGGGAGAACTGGCTGGGCACTGACGATCAGGCGCGGGATGTCCTGGCGCGGGTGATTTTCGGCACACGGATCTCGCTGTTGTTCGCCTTGGCACTGACCGCCGCCAGCGCCTTAATTGGCATCGTTGCCGGCGCGTTGCAAGGTTATTACGGCGGCTGGATCGACTTGCTCGGTCAACGGTTGCTGGAAGTCTGGTCGGGGCTGCCGGTGTTGTACCTGCTGATCATTTTGTCGGGCTTCGTCGAACCGAATTTCTGGTGGCTGTTGGGGATCATGGCGCTGTTTTCCTGGCTGAGCCTGGTGGACGTGGTGCGCGCCGAGTTCCTGCGCAGCCGGGGCCTGGAATATGTGAAAGCCGCGCGAGCGCTGGGCGTCGGCGATGTGCAGGTGATGTGGCGGCACATCCTGCCCAACGCCATGAGCGCGACCCTGACCTACCTGCCGTTCATTCTGACCGGGGCCATCGCGACTTTGTCGGCACTCGATTTCCTCGGCTTCGGCATGCCGGCCGGCAGCGCATCGCTGGGCGAGCTGATCGGCCAGGGCAAAAACAATCTGCAAGCACCGTGGCTGGGCCTGACGGCGTTTTTCGCCCTGGCGCTGATTCTGTCGTTGCTGGTGTTTATCGGCGAAGCCTGCCGTGATGCTTTTGATCCCCGCTCTTGAGTCAGGAGAATGAGATGACCGATAACCTGATCGAATTGCGCAACCTGCGGGTCGCATTCAATGGCTGCGAAGTGGTGCACGGCGTTGACCTGGATATCCGCCCCGGTGAATGCCTGGCGTTGGTAGGCGAGTCCGGTTCCGGCAAATCGGTGACCGCCCACAGCATCCTGCAATTGCTCGAACCTTCGACCACCCGGATCGACGGCAGCATTCGTTATGCCGGTGAAGAGTTGCTGGGCACGTCGTCCAAACGCCTGCGGCAACTGCGCGGCAATCGCATCGCGATGATTTTCCAGGAGCCGATGAGTTCGCTGAACCCGCTGCACACAATCGAGCGGCAACTGGGTGAAACCCTGGCGTTGCACAAGGGCCTGGCCGGTGTTTCAGCGCGCAGGCGGATTCTGGAATTGTTGTAACTGGTCGGCATCCAGCATGCAGCAAGTCGCGTGAAGGCCTATCCGCATCAGCTCTCCGGCGGCCAGCGGCAACGGGTGATGATCGCCATGGCCCTGGCGTGCGAACCCGAGTTGCTGATCGCCGACGAGCCGACCACCGCGCTGGATGTCACGGTGCAACGCAAGATTCTGCTGCTGCTCAAGGCGCTGCAACAGCGCTTGGGCATGGCGCTGCTGATCATCAGCCACGACTTGAATCTGGTGCGCAGCATCGCCCAGCGCGTGGCGGTGATGCGTGGCGGGGTGATCGTCGAGCAGGCGTCTTGCGAGCAGTTGTTCAGCGCGCCGCAGCATCCCTACAGCGTTGAGTTGTTGAATGCCGAGCCGGGTGGCACGGCGCTGTGGCGGGACGATGCCGAGACATTGCTGGCGGTCAGTGATGTGAAAGTCTGGTTTCCGTTGGGCGGCGGCTGGCTGCGACCCAGGTCGTATCTCAAAGCTGTCAACGGCATCGACTTGAGCCTGCAACGAGGTAAGACCCTGGGCATTGTCGGCGAGTCGGGTTCGGGTAAGTCGACGTTGGGCCAAGCGATTTTGCGGCTGATTGAATCCGAGGGCAGCATTCGTTTCCGGGGCGAAGCGCTGGAGTCGCTCAGCGGCAAGCAGTTGCGGCCCCTGCGTAAGCGCTTGCAGGTGGTGTTCCAGGACCCGTTCGGCAGCCTCAGCCCGCGCCTGAGTGTGGAACAGATCATCGCCGAAGGCTTGCAGGTGCACAGCGACATGAATGCCGCTCAGCGCGAGCAAGCGGTGATCGATGTGCTGAGGGAAGTCGGCCTCGACCCGGCCACCCGACATCGCTATCCCCACGAGTTTTCCGGCGGTCAGCGGCAACGTATTGCTATCGCTCGGGCGCTGGTGCTTAAACCGGAATTGATCCTGCTGGATGAACCGACCTCGGCGCTGGATCGCACGGTGCAGAAGCAGATTGTCGGTTTGTTGCGCCGGTTGCAGGAGGAGCATGGTTTGACGTATCTGTTTATCAGCCACGATTTGGCCGTGGTGCGGGCGCTGGCCCATGATCTGATCGTGATGAAGGATGGCGAGGTGCTGGAACGCGGCGCTACTGCCGAGCTGTTTGGTGCAGCGCAGCATCCGTATACGCGGGAGTTGTTGGCCGCGTCGTTCGCACAAAGCCCCTTGTAGGAGCGAAGCTTGCTCGCGAAGGCGTCATGTCAGTCAGCATTGATGTTGAATGTGACGACGCGTTCGCGAGCAAGCTTCGCTCCTGCAAGGTTTCGTGTTTAGAAGGCGAAACAGGAACAGCCAAACGCCCCCCAGAACCCCTGGAAGTCACTGACCGGCGCCGACGACAACCGCGCCCGCTGGTGACTATGGGCATGCACCGCGCACGCGCCGACACAGTGGTGAACCTGCGCGGCCAACGGTTTCCAGTGCCCCGGTACTTTGGTGACCGGCGACCACTCGGGCACTACCGGGATCGGCGGTGGCGAGAGTTTTTCAAACTCGACACTGCCATAGACAATCTTGCCGTCGACAATCGTCAGCACCGACTCGATCCACTTGATCCCTTCGTCTTCGATGTGGAAATAGTCCGCCGACAGCGCAATCAAGTCCGCCAATTGCCCGACCTTGATCTGGCCTTTCTGCCCTTGTTCGGACGAGAACCAGGCGCTGCCATGGGTGAACAGTTCCAGCGCCGTGTCGCGGCTCAAGCCTTGCGGGTACAACTCCAGGCCGCCGACGGTGCGGCCGCTGACCAGCCAATACATCGAAGTCCAGGGGTTGTAGCTCGACACCCGTGTCGCATCGGTGCCGGCGCCGACCGGAATGCCTTCGGCCAGCATGCGGGCGATGGGCGGGGTGTGTTCGGCGGCCTTGGCGCCATAGCGGTCAACGAAGTATTCGCCCTGGAACGCCATGCGGTCCTGGATCGCAATGCCACCGCCCAGGGCTTTGACCCGCTCGATGTTCTGCGGGGTGATGGTTTCGGCGTGGTCGAAAAACCATGGCAAGCCATCGAACGGAATGTCGCGATTGACCTTCTCGAACACGTTGAGCATGCGGCTGATGGATTCGTTGTAGGTCGCGTGTAAACGGAACGGCCAGCGCTGCTCGACGAGGTGACGCACCACCGGTTCCAGCTCTTGCTCCATGGTTTGCGGCAGGTCCGGGCGTGGCTCCAGGAAGTCCTCGAAATCCGCCGCCGAGAACACCAGCATCTCGCCGGCACCGTTGTGCCGCAGGAAGTCGTCGCCCTGGCCGTAACGGGAGGTGCTGGTCCAGTTCTTGAAGTCGGTCAATTCTTCCTTGGGTTTCTGCGTGAAGAGGTTGTAGGCGATGCGCACCGTCAGTTGCTTGTCGTCCGCCAGTTGCTGGATGACTTGGTAATCGTCCGGGTAATTCTGGTAACCGCCGCCGGCATCGATGGCACTGGTAACGCCCAGGCGATTGAGTTCGCGCATGAACTGCCGGGTGGAGTTGACTTGCTGTTCCAGCGGCAGTTTCGGTCCCTTGGCCAGGGTCGAGTAGAGAATCATCGCGTTGGGTCGCGCGATCAGCATGCCGGTCGGATCGCCATTCGAGTCGCGGACGATCTCGCCGCCCGGCGGGTTTGGCGTGTCGCGGGTGTAGCCGACCACTTTCAACGCGGCGCGGTTGAGCAGGGCGCGGTCGTAGAGGTGCAGGACGAACACCGGCGTATCCGGCGCGGCTTTGTTCAGTTCTTCGATCGTCGGCAGGCGTTTCTCGGCGAACTGGAATTCGTTCCAGCCACCGACCACGCGCACCCATTGCGGCGTCGGCGTGCGGTCGGCCTGGTCCTTGAGCAGGCGCAAGGCGTCGACCAGCGAGGGCACGCCTTCCCAGCGCAGTTCCAGGTTGTAATTGAGGCCGCCGCGAATCAGGTGCAGGTGCGAGTCGTTGAGGCCGGGAATCACCGTGCGCCCGTGCAGGTCGATGATCTGCGTGCCCGGACCTTGCAGGGCCATGGCCTGGGCATCGCTGCCGACCACCACGAAGCGTCCGTCCTTGATCGCCACGGCACTGGCCTGGGGTTTCTTGCGGTCGACGGTGTGCAAGCGACCGTTGTACAGAATCAGATCGGCCGGGGCATCGGGCATGGTTTTACTCCCTGCGAATAGTGGGCTGACCCAGGCACCGACGGCGCCTGCCGAAAGGCCTTGCAGTACACGGCGGCGATTGAATCCGTCGTGGTCGTCAGGTGGGCTCATGGCAGTGTTCTCCGCTCAGTTCTTCATGAAAAAACCGGGATTGAACAGCCGATGTCTGACGCATGCGGCCAGAAGGAATATAGACCGCAAATCAATTTCCCGATGCCCAAACGCACGAATCCCGCCACAAGGGGCGGGATTCGTGTGCAGCCAGAGAGGCTCCCCGAAGCGGGGAGCCGTCATCTTACGACGGGAACAGCTCGGACAGCTTCATTGCCAGCATCATGTCGCCTTCAGCGCGCAGTTTGCCGCCCATGAACGCTTGCATGCCGTCAGTCGAACCGTCGACGATGCCTTCCAGGGTCTCGGCGTCCATCACCAGCGTGACCTGGGCGTCCGGGTTTTCGCCTTCTTTCAGTTCGCAGGTGCTGTCCTTGACGATCAGAGAGAAGTGCTTGGATTCGTCGATGCGGAAACCGAAGACCAGGTCCAGACCGGCAGCGGCGGCTGGGTTGAACTTGGCTTTCATTGCTTGTACGGCATCAGCTACGGAGGTCATGGTTCGATCCTTTCTTGGGTAATTAGAGCTGGGTGATTACAGCCAGGGTCACAATAGTCCGGACTCAGCGAAACGTGATGAGTTCCGGGGCCTTCAGCAGTTGCAAATGCGCATGACTGTTGAAGGAAGCCAGAGCCACCTCGCGACCACGGAACTTCAGTTGGTTGAGCGAGGTGTTGACGATTTGCCAGTTGAGTTCAAACGCCTGGCGAGCAGGCATTTGTGTAATGAGGTGGAGCAGGGCAGTGATGGTGCCGCCGGAGGTGAACACGGCGATTTTCTGCGTGTTGTCCGCCAGTTCTAGGATGCGGTTCAGCCCGGCCTGGACCCGTTCGACAAAACCCAGCCAGCTTTCCAGCCCCGGCGTGTCGTAGGTGCCGGCCAGCCAGCGCTCGATGATCAGGGCGAAGATACGCTGGAACTCGGCACGGTTTTGTGCGGCGTTGCGCAGGACGTCCAGCGCTTCCGGTTCGTCTTTGAGCATGGCCGGAAGCAGGGCGCGGATCACCGCGTCGGCGTCGAATTCGTTGAAGGCGGAATCGGTTTCCAGGGTCGGCGTCGACAGGCCCACGGCGGCGAATTGCTCCAGCGCGGTGGTGGCGGTGTGCTGCTGGCGACGCAAGTCCCCGGCAAGGCAGCGATCGAAGCTGATACCCAGCCCGGCGAGGTGCTGGCCGAGGATTTCTGCCTGGCGGATACCGGTCGGCGACAGGACGTCGTAGTCGTCTGCACCAAAGGAGGCCTGGCCATGTCGAATCAAGTAGATGCTGCCCACGTCCGCGTCATCCCGGTACGTTGAAGGTTTGGCGAGGTTATGAGGATGACCGTGAGCTGTCAATGAAAAAACATACGCTTGTTTGAAATGCCCGTTACAGGCCTGTTGCCAGAGGTTTCACGGCTGGCCCCAAAGGCGGGGCATGGGTATGCTGGAGCCATCCCGCGCGCGCGTTTTCAAGCGGCGCATTGTATTGAAGGAGTCCTGTGTGGAGTTTTTTGCCGAGTACGCCAGTTTCCTGGCCAAGACCGTGACCCTGGTGATCGCCATTCTGGTGGTCCTGGCCAGTTTCGCGGCATTGCGCAGTAAAGGTCGGCGCAAGTCGGCCGGCCAGTTGCAGGTCAGCAAACTCAATGATTTCTACAAAGGCCTGCGTGAACGCCTGGAGCAATCCTTGCTCGACAAGGATCAGCTCAAAGCCCTGCGCAAGTCCCAGACCAAGACCGAGAAAAAACAGAAGAAGAAACCCGAGGCCAAATCCCGGGTGTTCGTGCTGGATTTCGACGGTGACATCAAGGCTTCGGCTACCGAAAGCCTGCGCCACGAGATCACCGCACTGCTGACCCTCGCCACGCCCAAGGACGAAGTGGTCCTGCGCCTGGAAAGCGGCGGTGGCATGGTGCACAGCTACGGTTTGGCGTCGTCGCAACTGGCGCGTATCCGTGATGCCGGTGTGCCGTTGACCGTGTGCATCGACAAGGTCGCGGCCAGCGGCGGCTACATGATGGCGTGCATCGGCGAGAAAATTATCAGCGCCCCGTTCGCCATCCTCGGTTCCATCGGCGTGGTGGCGCAACTGCCTAACGTCAACCGCCTGCTGAAAAAGCACGACATCGACTTCGAAGTGCTGACCGCCGGCGAGTACAAACGCACCCTGACCGTGTTTGGCGAAAACACCGAGAAGGGCCGGGAGAAGTTCCAGGAAGATCTGGACATCACCCACGCGCTGTTCAAGAACTTCGTGTCGCGCTATCGCCCGCAACTGGCCATCAATGAAGTGGCCACCGGTGAAGTCTGGCTCGGTGTGGCGGCCCTGGACAAACAACTGGTGGACGAACTCAAGACCAGTGACGAATACCTCTCCGAACGCGCCAAGGGTGCGGAGTTGTACCACCTGCACTACGCCGAACGCAAAAGCCTTCAGGAACGCGTCGGCCTGGCGGCCAGCGGTTCCATCGACCGCGTGTTGCTGAACTGGTGGAGTCGCCTGACCCAACAGCGTTTCTGGTAACGCCAACAGCAGCCCGGCCACTCAAGTGGCCGGGCTTTTTTATGCGCGTTAGATAAGTTTTTGATAGGACGGCACAAGTAACAAAAGTGCAGGTGGTATCTATGTATTGTTTAAGTTTGAATTGTTGATTTGAAGATGGAAGTTCCTATCGGCTATTAGCGCTTTTATTTGGAAAGTCGGTCGATAGACTGGCTGTTCTTATCAGTCGCAAGGCTCGCTGAATATGTCTTCAACCGCAAATGATCAAACACCTCAGGCCATGACGCCGGAAGAACAAGGCGTCTTTTTCGAATTCTTCAAACGTAAACAGTTTCCTCAATGGCTGTTCACCGCCACGGCCGAAAGGCGCAAGGCGCTGCACGCCAGCCTGGTGGCCAGTCATCACTCCCGCGCCGATGCGGTCAAGGCCACGGCGGGCTTGAAAAGCCCGGAACAGTTCTGTACGCCGCTGCTGGCTAAAGCCATGTCCGATAAGTTGGGAGAGCCTCTGGATATAAGAGGCATTGTTTTTCAACATGTCCGCTCAACTTCAAGTTTGCTCGGGCTTCGAAAAAAACTCGTATTGCCCATCGATAGAGACTTGTTGGCCGCCGCCTGCGAAAACTTTGAAGCCAGTGAAACACTGGCTGCCAACTACCATGAACAATCCTTGATTTATCAACCGGAACGGGTCAGTGGAAGAGGCAATAAAGCCCTGGCGATCGAGCCCCATGAATTCGCAGAATTATGTCGTACGCTGGACTTGGGCAAGCAATATCAGACGCATCTCGACAGCGTGTTCGAACCGTATGCCGATAACGGTGAAGTTCGTAGAAAATGCGTGGTGCATTGGCGGCGTCGTCTTGATGTCGATCGGCAAATGGCGTTGATGAAGGGGCATATCGATGAACAGGTTTTTCAGATGCTCGGGCAGGTTCTGGAAAACATTCCGTCGATCAAACTCGGCAGTCATACCGTGGCTTGCAAGCGACTGGAGTTGATGGAGCATGCACTGCACGGCGCGGTATTGTTCGTGGCGGTCAGCGACGGGGCGTATGTCGACAACCCCTGCGTATTGTATCTGCCGGGGGATCCGGAGCAGCCGCTCAAGCAATACCCGAGCTACAGGCGAATGGAATTCGCTGTCAGCGAGCGACTTGGCACCGACACTTTCGGATCGTTTATCAGCGGGTCTATTACGCTGTCCGATCGGGTCGGTTTTAAAACCATGCTCAAGACACGTCTGTTGAGAGGTGGCGCGAATTGGCTACTCCCTGCCGCCACGGCCTACATTCCCGTCATGGCCTTCACGATCGCGGCCGATCCGTTTGCCGAACTCTACCGTCAGCGGGTGGTGCAGGTGATGGCGGACGCGCGGCAATTGGTGGTGCCCACCGATGACGAAGACGAGAAAACCCGTTTGGCCCGGCACGAAGCCTACAAGGAACTGGGCCTCGATCTGGCGGTGTTCGGTGCTTCGTTCATCCCGGTGGTGGGTGAAATATTGATGGCGCTGGCCGCGGGCCAATTGTTGCTCAGTGTCTATCACGGCGTCGAGAGCTGGGCCGCCGGGGAGCAGGAACAGGCCACCGACTACTTTTTCGATACGCTGGAGAACCTCATCGTCATGACGGCACTGGCCGCCGGTGTGGGGGCGGCGAAAATGACCTACCTGACCGTCAGGGGTTCGCGTTTTGTCGAACGCTTGAGACAGGTCCGACTGGCCAGTGACAACGAGCGGCTGTGGAAGCCGGACCTGCTGCCTTATCGCCAGAACATGACGCTGCCCGCCTGGTTGAAGGCCGATGAACGGGGGCTGCGCTGGTTCAACGATCAAGCGTATCTGGCTGTCGGCAAGGAGGTGTATGCCGTTCGCCCACAGCCGGATACTGGCTTGTGGGAAGTCATGGGGCCGACCATCCGAGAAGCTTACGCACCGCGACTGGAAACCAACGACGCCGGTGCCTGGCGCCACGATTCCGAATTGCCTCAGGAATGGGATCGACTGCGGCTATTTCGCCGAATGGGGTACCCGGAGCAGGACATTCCGGATGCCCGGGCCCTGCAAATCCTCTCGGTCAGCGCCATCGACGAGCGCATTTTACGTCGGGTACTGATCGACGGCATGAAACCACCGGCCGTATTGACCGACACTGTTCGACGCTTTGCGGTGGATGATCAGGTCATCCGTTTTATCGAGCAATTGAACAGCGCGACAACCTCCGCATTCGCCGATACGGATCTGCAGTTTCGTTTACTGATGACCCTGAAGAAATGGCCGAAACAGCTGCGCATCAAAGTGGTCGATGCCAAAGGGAGGGCCGTTGAGGCGTTCGCCCACGAAGACGCCACGACCACGGCAACCACCCTCACGCTGACTCAGGCGCAGGTTCAGAGTGGGCAATTCTACCCCGGCCTGCTGGCCGGCCTGAGCGCCACAGAACGGGCCAGCCTGCTGGACACGACCACCCTGGTGCCGGCTGAACAGATCGAGGCTCTGGTCAAGGTGCTGGCGGAACAGGCCGATCGCCAACGGATGACGCTGTTCACCTGGCTGTATCAGCGCGGCGTCTCCGCGCAGGGCAGTCGCTCAACGCCGTTGCGCCATCAATTCCCCGACCTGCCGCTCAGCGTGCTTGATGAGTTGGTCCATTATGCCGACACCGTCGAGTGGGATGAGTTGGATGCCGGGAAAGTACCGTTGCGTCTGGCCGAGGAAGCCCGGCGCTTCCAGCAGGTGGTGCGCATCGGCCGGGCCTACGAGGGGCTGTATCTGAGCGCTGCCGGCGGAATTGATACCGACCGGTTGGTATTCAATACCCTCAAGCATCTGCCCGGCTGGACGGGCGATATTTATCTGCGCTTGCTGGAGTGGTCGTTCTACACCGAGGACGTCGCCAGCCTGGGTTCGGAAAATGCCACGCAGAAATTGTTGATGAACGCCCACCCGGATCGCTACGACGTCCTCGACGAAAATTACGATACCCGCAGCTACCTTCCCGGACGGACCCGTGAACATTACTTCCAGGCGCTCTGGGAAGGCCTGACGCCCACGCGTCGCGCGGCGCTGGGCGTGGCGGCGGATGAGCGTGGCGTGGCATTGCGGGAAAAGATCACGGCGCTGGCGCTGGAACGCCGCGGGATGGCCGGTCAGGTCCTGGGCATCGCCTTCCGGCACGCCGGTTATGTCTCGCCCATGCGCCTGGCTGATCCCTTGTTCGGCGCGGCACCTGATGGGTTGCCTTCCGTGCCCCTGACGCCACCGGCCAAATCGTCGGCCTTGATCCATCGTGCCAAGGAGCTGTATCCCACCCATTCACCGGAACAGATTGATCTGTTCCTGACCGGTCTGGGCTCGGTCGAGGTACTGGCCGCCAGGAAGCTGGAGAGCCTCAGGCTCGAGTTTCTGACGATTCGGCAAGTGCTGCAAAACTGGATCATGCGCGACACCTGGTATCACGCACCGGATGGCGCGCGGCTCAAAGTGTCGGCACTCGCCAAAACCAGGGCGTCCCGGGAAATCATCCGTTGCTGGCGCAGGGAAACGCCCAGCAGGCTGAGCCTCGATGGTCAGCTGTATGAGCTGGTGTTGCCGCCCTTGCAAGTGGGAGAGCTGCCGCTCATTACCGGGGATTTCAGCCATGTCGGGACGCTGGTCATGGATCGCGTGGGCGCCAGCGCCGGGCTCAACAGCTTTCTGCATAACTTCAAACAGCTGCGAAAGTTGTCGCTGGTCGGCAATCAACTGACGCGGTTGGCCCAGGCCATCGGCAACATGCCCCTGCTTGAAACCCTCAACTTGAGTGAAAACCAGATTCGGCTGACCAGTGCTTCGGTCGATGAGCTGGCCGGGTTGACCCACCTCAAGACCCTCAATTTGAGCAATAACCCAACCTTGAACCTGGCGCCCAATGTCGCGCAAATGACCCAACTCAAACGCCTGGATTTACGCAGCACGGGCATCAATCAATGGCCGCCCGGCGCCACCGGATTGCCCCGATTGCAAGTCCTGGACCTGCGTTACAACCGCATCAGCCAGATCCCTGAAGATGTCTACGCCGCTTCCAATCGATTGAACAACGGGACGGACATTGCCGGTAATCCCCTGAGCCCCGAGACCGTCCAGCGGGTGGTCAATTATCAACTGACCACGGAAATCAGCCTCGGGCTGGCGGCCACCGGGCAGGCGCAGGCACTGGTCGAGGTCGTGGCGGACATGACCATGAGTTCCACGTGGCTGACCGGCGTGAGCGCTGAGGACGCGGTGCAGAAACGCTTGCTGTGGAGTGCGCTGCTGGCCTACCCGGAAGGCCGCCCCTTTTTTTCACTGTTGGCGCGGCTGCGCTATACCGCCGATTTCCGCATGGTCTACCGCTCGTTGAGCCAACGGGTGTGGGATGTGGTCTCGGCGGCGGCCGAAGACGATGTCCTGAGGCGAGCGCTGTTTCGCATGGCCGACACCGGCCGCATCAGTGTCGACGGCTATACCTTATTGTTCAGTGACCTGCACGTTCGGGTGCTGTGCTACCGGGCGCTGGCCGCCGCCCGGGGCGGGGTCGACACCGTGGAAGGTGAGTTGACTCGACTGTTGCGCGGGTTGTTCCGGCTACAGGCCGTCGAGAAGCTGGCCCTGAAAAACATTATTTCGCGCCGACGCACCGGGCCGGTCACGGATGAACAGGCGATGGAGATCAGCCTGGCGTATCGGATTGGCCTGGCCGAACGCTTGCAATTGCCTGCGCAGCCTCTGGAGATGAATTTCCGCCTGGGTGTCGAGGTCATCCCGCAGACCCTCGATTGGGTGTACAGCGAAGTGGTGAAGGCCGAGCACACCACGCAGTTGATTGACTGGGTCACGGACCAGGATTTCTGGACCGAATACCTGGAAAGCGCCCATCGCGAACAATTTGACGAAATGGTCATACGTGCGGCGGCGGCCTTTGCGCATCTGGATAGCCAGCAGAACTACACCCGTGAGCAGTTCACCCAAAGCATGAACGGTATCGTCACCAACTTTGCCAATGAGCGGGCGGTATTCTACCGGCGTTTAACATCACACGCCCTGCAAAGGCATCCCGGGCTTGCGCTACCGGTTACGCCGGGCGGCTGAGCGCGCACCGGTGATTGGAAAACTGAACAGTGCAAGGATTGCATATGAAGACATTTGAACAACCCGCGCCGATCGCAACCGACCGGCAGGGCATCGCCAGCCTGGCCCTCGACCACATATTGCCCATGACCCCGGCGCAATACGCGGCGAAGTTGATCGAGCAACGCTGGGGCATTGAGCCGGCGAAAGCATTGCTGGTAGATCTCAATTACGATTTTTATGGTTACCCGGCCATTGGGGATGTGCACCTGGGCAAGGTCCGAACTTCGCAAAGCCTGGTTCACGCATTGCTGAGGAACTACCAGACCGTGGGCGCCGGACGCTTCGGCGAAACCGCGTTCGGGCTGTACACCCCGCCCGCGACGGGGCCCATGGTGCGGATCGTCGACATTGACGAGTCGATCAACCCCGGTGGCGGCTTTCGTGACTATGAAGGCATATACCGTCAGACCGCCCCGCAGCGCTACGGCCCGGACACGCAACTGGCCCTGCAACCGGCCGAGTTCAAGCAGTGGGTCTGGAGGCTGGAGTTCAAGGACTTGTACCGCGCTTATGTGCGCGATGCCTGGCCCGAGGACACGGCACTGCTCGCCGCCGATGCCTATCCGTTGCGCACGGCCGTCAAGGCTGCGTTTGTGATGGCGGCCTGGTTACAACACCGGGAAAACAGCTTGAGTGCGGAAGGGCTCGCTCTGGCATTAGGCGCTGCGGGACTGAGCCGGCAACAGACATGGGACAGCTTGACGGTTGGACAGATGCAGGTTCGGGCCGCGATTGATTCATCCATCGAAGCGGCACGCTTGTCGATCTATCGTTACCTCAGCACCGATATCTGGAGCTTCAAAGACAAGGCATCCGGACGAATCGTGCTCTATGTTCCGGGTAATTCATCGCCGTTCCAGGAATTCTCGGATCCGTCGGCCCTGCATCAATGGGTGGTCGAAATCGCTCGCGCCCCGGCCCGGCGCCAAGCGTTGGCCGCGCATTTTGCCGAGGATGACCGCGAGGACGGCACCTTCCACGCCGGGGTGCTGACCGCGCTGGAGGGCATGGCCACCTACCCCCGGCGATACCGGCTGAAAAAGGGCCACGGTTTCTTCAACAACGATGGTTATTGGCCGGCGCATGACTACATTCACCTGGAGGCGCCGACCGAGGTCACTGACCCGTTCACGCACTGGGTGCAAGTGATGAAGCAAGCTGCCGAGGCGAGCGTCGACGATATCCGCGACGATGCCCAGGTCAATCGTGACAACCTCAGTGCCGTGGTCGAACCGGTGGTGCAATGGATCAATCGCTTTGCGCCCCTGGCCTTGTTCGTTCCCGGCGGCGAGAGCTTGCTGGCCCTCGCCGGGTTGATCGATGCCGGTTATGGCCTGGAGCAGGCCGTGGCGGGCAAGACGCCGGATGAGCGCTCTGCCGGGGTCACCCGTACGGTGTTCGGTTTGCTCAATGCGTTGCCGGTTGCTGGCGCGGCTATCAGGACTGAAGAATCTGGCGCTTCGGCCAGTGTCCACGTGCCGGAGGTGATCGAAGAACCGCTTACCGCGACGATCGAAGAATCTGCACCGTCGGTCGCGGCCGACCTGCGGCTGCACCTCCTGCGTGGCCTCGGCCCCGAGGTCGAGTCGTTGAGCGACGAAGCGTTGCGCCAGATTGGCCACGTCTGCGACATCGACAATGAACTGCTGCAACTGATGCAGGAAGGGCGCCGACCGCCGACGCCGATCCTGGCGGACACCATCGCCCGGTTTCGCATCGACCGGGAGGTGCAGAGTGTCGAGCAATTCCAGCAGCGTTATGCGGCGCTCCAACGTTCGGATCATGCCTGGGTCAAGCTGTTCCAGCAGCACTATCCCGGGCTGCCGAAAAACGCGATTGAACAGATACTCGACCGTGCCGGCGTGAACATCGGAACACCCCATACCCCGGCCGATGCCACGCGGGTATTAAGCCAGATGAGCAGCAAGGCCAGGCAGTACGCGTTGCATGTGCGCCTGACCCGTGCCTACGAAGGTCTTTACCTGCGGTCGGTCGCAAGTGCCGACAGCGACGTGCTGGCGCTGCATTCGCTGCAACGATTGCCGGGATGGTCGCTCCAGGCCCGGATCGAACTGCTCGACAGTGCTTCGGCGAAGGTCGTGGACAGCATCGGTCCGCAGGGCATGGGACCTGCCCGTCAACTGTTCAGGCAAGGCAGCTCACTGGATTTCCAGAACTCACTGCTCAATGCGCTTACGCCACCAGAACGCTCTGCATTGGGCCTGCACCCGGACAGCGCACTCCAGGACTTGCAGCTCAAGCTCCGTGAGTCGGCCTTGCCCCGCGCCGAATTCGAGTTGGGGCTACAGCGAATGGAGGCAGGCATGCCGTTCGACAGCCTCGGCTTGCGCGGCGGTGGTTTTCCGAACACGGCTCAAGGCGAAACGCTGTCGTTGGATATCGTGAAATTGCAGTTCAAGGAGCTTTATCCGGGCATGACCGCAGAAGAAGTGGAGGCCTGCATCAAGCGCTGGGGAACCAGCGTCCAGACCCGGCTGGCCAGCCTCAACTTTCAGTTGTACCAGTTGCGTAACGACCTGTCGGAATGGATTGAGCAAGTCGAAGACGATGCCGAGGATTTGGACATCGAGTTGCTGGAGCCGGAGGATGAGGAGGCCCAGGGCATGAGCCTCCACGAGCTTGAATACGAAAATGACACGCGCATCAGTGACGCCATGGCCTATGAACGTCAGTCCAGAGTGGAACTGGCCACTGAGCTGGAAGCGCTGTGGCAGCGGCGCAGCGAGCCGGACACTCACGTGTATGTCGAAGGCGAACTGGTCGGCTTTCGCCTGAACCTGGATTTCGATCAGTTGCACAGCCTGCCGCAACTGAGCGTCAAGCTGCAGGATGTCGTGGAGTTGTCGTTCGCGGATTTCGAGTTGACGCAACGTGAGAGCCTGACCGGGTTTCTGGAGAGTTTCCCCCATCTGCGCACGCTGGATCTGCAAGGCACCGACCTGCGTATTGCGCAGCCGCAGGGTGGCTGGAACACGCAGCCGCCCGAGGTCATCTACCGGTTGACGCAACTCACCCACCTTAACCTCAGGGGGACGGGATTGACGCTGACCGAGCAAACCGCCGGCAAGCTCGGCGAGCTGACCCGCCTTGAAGAACTCGACCTGAGTGAGAACCCGCTCGATGTGCCGCCCATGGTCCTGCAGATGCCGGCCTTGCGGCGGTTGAACCTGCGTTCCACCGAGATCACTGTCTGTCCGGTGGGTGTTCACGATCAGCCTTATCTGCAACGGTTGGATCTGCGTGACAACCTGATCACGCGGATTCCCGAGGCGGTCAGAAAACAGTCCGTGAGCCCGGATATTCTGTTGTTGGCGGGTAACCCGTTGAGTGATGTCGACACGTTGCATTGGGTGGTGGCCCATCGGCAACTACATGGATTTAACGTGTGGATGGGGCCACCGAGTCGCGATGTGCTCCGGCCGGACGCGTGGCTTGTGGGGTTTTCACCCCAGCAAACGGCGCTACAGGCGTCGCATTGGCAAAGCCTGGTAGTGAAGGAGGGCAGTGGGCGGTTTTTCGGGACGCTGGAGGTGATCCGGCGCACCGCCGATTTCCAGGTGGGCTACGCAGCGCTGCAACAACGGGTCTGGCGAATGGTGGAGGCAATGGACGCGTCACCGGCCCTGTGCGACCACATCTTCCTGGAGTCGCTGTGGTCGGCGATTGATGGGAATGACCCGCTTACGTCACTGGCAAAGCTGGAGGAACGCATCGCTGACTTTCAGGCTTCAAATACGACCCTTTAGCACCAGGTTTTACGCCAGGCGAAAAAAAACCTTGAGCCCCGGCACACAGGCCGGGGCTCAAGGTCTTTTCAACGATCAGCGGCGGCGGAACAGTGGCAGCGGCTCATCGGTGGCGGCCTGGTACGTCACCGAGAAGTCCTTGAGACCTTCAAGGGCTTCGTACGGGTCTTTATCGGCGCGAATGGCAAACGCGTCGAAACCGCAGCGGTGCAGGTAGAACAACTGGTCGCGCAGCACATCGCCAATCGCCCGCAGTTCGCCCTTGAAACCATAACGGTCGCGTAGCAGACGGGCGTTGGAGTAGTTGCGGCCATCGGTGAAGGCCGGGAAGTTCAGGGCGATGACCTGGAAGTTGTCCACGTCTTCACCGATTTCCTCGGCTTCTTCATCGGCGTCCAGCCACACACCCAGGCCGCCATCGCGGGCCTTGAGCATACGCCCGTGTTCGCGCCACAGCGCCAGCGGCACGATCAGGTCGTCGCAGTTGCTGATCTCGTCGATGTTGAAATCCTTGGGCAGCAAGTGCCAGGTTTCGTCGACGACTTCGTTGTTCTTAATGATTCGCTGCATAGACGCGCTCCTTGAAGAGGTCGATGCCAATACGCTGATAGGTGTCGATGAAGCGCTCATCTTCGTGACGTTGTTCGATGTACACGTTGATCAGCTTCTCGATCACATCAGGCATGGCTTCCTGGGCGAAGGACGGGCCGAGGATCTTGCCCAGGCTGGCGTCACGGCTGGCGCTGCCACCCAGGGAGACCTGGTAGAACTCTTCGCCTTTCTTGTCCACCCCGAGGATGCCGATGTGGCCGACGTGGTGATGACCGCAAGCGTTCATGCAACCGGAGATGTTCAGGTCCAGTTCGCCGATGTCGAACAGGTAGTCCAGGTTGTCGAAACGACGCTGGATCGATTCGGCAATCGGGATCGACTTGGCGTTGGCCAGGGAGCAGAAATCACCGCCCGGGCAGCAGATGATGTCGGTCAGCAAGCCGATGTTCGGCGTGGCGAAACCTTGCTCGCGCAATTCGCCCCACATCGCAAACAGTTGCGACTGTTCGACGTCGGCCAGAATGATGTTCTGCTCGTGGGAGGTGCGCAGTTGGCCGAAGCTGTAACGCTCGGCCAGGTCGGCCACGGCGTCGAGCTGCTTGTCGGTGATGTCACCCGGCGCAACGCCGGTCGGCTTCAGGGACAGGGTCACGGCCACATAGCCCGGCTTCTTGTGCGCCAGGGTGTTACGGGTACGCCAGCGGGCGAAACCCGGGTGTTCTTTGTCGAGGTCGGCCAGCGCCTGGGCCTGGTTGTCCAGAACCTTGTAGTCCGGATCAACGAAGTGCTTGGCGACGCGATGCACTTCGGCTTCGGTCAACGTGGTCTGGCCACCGCGAAGGTGTTCCATTTCCGCATCGACTTTTTGCGCGAAGACTTCAGGCGTCAGCGCTTTAACGAGGATCTTGATCCGCGCCTTGTACTTGTTGTCGCGACGGCCGTAGCGGTTGTAGACCCGCAAGATAGCGTCGAGGTAGCTCAACAGGTCCTGCCACGGCAGGAACTCATTGATGAACGCGCCAACCACCGGGGTACGGCCGAGGCCGCCACCGACCAGCACACGGAAACCCAACTCGCCTGCGGCGTTGTGCACCGGCTCCAGGCCGATGTCATGGACTTCGATGGCCGCACGGTCGGAGGTCGACCCGTTGATGGCGATCTTGAACTTGCGCGGCAAGTAGGCGAATTCCGGGTGGAACGTCGTCCACTGACGGACGATTTCGCACCATGGACGCGGGTCGATCAACTCATCGGCAGCGACACCGGCGAACTGGTCGGTGGTGACGTTGCGCAGGCAGTTGCCGCTGGTCTGGATCGCGTGCATCTGCACGGTGGCAAGTTCTGCCAGGATATCCGGAATGTCTTCCAGCGCCGGCCAGTTGAACTGCACGTTCTGCCGGGTACTGATGTGGGCATAGCCCTTGTCGAAGTCGCGGGCAATCTTGGCCATCATTCGCGTCTGGCGCGAAGTCAGTTGGCCGTAAGGCACCGCCACCCGCAACATCGGGGCGAAACGCTGGATATAAAGGCCATTTTGCAGGCGCAGGGGGCGGAATTCTTCTTCGCTCAGCTCGCCTGCCAGATAGCGTCGGGTCTGATCACGGAACTGCTTGACGCGGTCCTCGATGATCCGCTGATCGTACTCGTCGTATACGTACATATAAGTCCTGTTCTCAGGCTTGGGCCGGTCGGTTCCAGTTGCGTTTTTCGCTTGCTGAAGTCTCCGATACTGCCTCGGCAATTCTGCGCGCACGGCCGCGCACTCCCTACGGAGCCGGGGCAAGATACCAGTTTGCAGTTATGCGCAAAAGTGATGTTTGAGTATATGTAAAGAACCAAAACGCCTAACGAGAACCGTTATTGCTAAACCCACATTTGTGGTGCGGGCAATCGTCGTCTTTACTGTGGTCGAGTCTTTATGCAATCACCGATAAAACCGACAAGAGGCGATGCAATGAGCAACCCGACCAAAGCACGGAAAAGCGATAGCACGGTGGACGCTTGGGCCATTTTGTTCCTGATCATCCTGGTTGTAGGAACAGCAGTATTCTGGGTCAGTCACCAATAGCGACACCGTCCGGGCCCGGTTCCGACGGATTGTCGGACAAAACCGGAATAATCCCCGTTTTGCGGGCGTTCGCTGGCTATAATGCGCGGCGAATTTCCGGGGCTCGGACCATTAATGTTGAAGTTTCTGTTTGCTGTCTTGCTGACGCTTGGCTCGGTCCTCGGACCCGGTGCCCAGGCGGCGTCGGTGCTGTTTCTCAATCCCGGCAGCACCACGGAAGCGTTCTGGATCAGCTACTCGCAATTCATGCAGGCGGCGGCCAATGATTTGGGCATGGACTTGCAGATTCTCTATTCCCAACGCATGCCCGAGCTGACGATTGCCCAGGCCCGCACCGCGCTGCAAGGGCCTGATCGGCCGGACTATCTGGTATTCGCCAACGAACAATACGTCGCCCCGCAAATCCTGCGGCTCGCCCAGGGCAGCGGGGTGAAGCTGTTCATGGTCAATGCGTCCCTGACCGACAATCAACTGAGCCTGCTGGGTGACCGCCCGGATCGCCTGGGCAGCCTGGTGCCCAACGACGAGGAGGGCGGCTACCTGATGCTTCAGGAACTGATTCGCCAGCATCCGCCCGTGCAACCGGGCCAATCCATCGAGCTGCTGGCGTTTTCCGGGCTGAAAATCACCCCGTCGGCGCAACTGCGGGAAAAAGGCATGCTGCGGGCCCTGGCCGAGCACCCGGAAGTGCGCTTGCGGCAACTGGTCTACAGCGGCTGGACCCGTGAACGGGCCTACGAGCAAGCAAAACTGCTGTTGCGGCGTTACCCGAAGGTGACGCTGGTGTGGTCGGCCAATGATGAAATGGCGTTCGGTGCCATGCAGGCGTTTGCGGAGAACGGGGGCACGCCGGGCAAGGATGGGTGGTTCAGCGCCTTCAATACCTCTCCCGCCGCGCTGAAGGCTGTCGTTGACGGGCGCCTGAGCGTGTTGCTCGGCGGACATTTCACCCTGGGCGGTTGGGCAATGGTGGAACTGCACGATATCGATCAGGGCGTGGACCTGAATCAGTACGGTGGCCGTGACCGGCTGATTCCGTTGTTGCAGGTGATCGACAAGGCCCAGGCCAAGCGGTTGCTGGCCATGGGTGATGCGCCGGATTTCGGGGTGAACTTCCGCCAGCTGTCGGCCAAGGGGCGGCCGACCTCCTATCGCTATCCGTTCAGCCTGCAAACGTTAATGCACTGAATCCGCTTCAAACCCCTGCCAGCAGCAAGATCAGTTTCACGATGCCGAACAGCGACAGCGCAAAAATCGCCGTGAACAAAACCCCGAGAATCACGAAGTGACTCGGCTTGCCATGAGTAAAGTCCCGGGCGCGGTTCTTCCCGCTCTGCACCCCGAACGCTGCGGCTACCACGCTGTGTAGCATCTGCCACAGGGTCGGTGGCTTGTTGTCGACTGGATCGTCCATAAATCCCTCGTCATGTTTGTGTGTCAGGCAAGCATAGACAATCAACGCGAATCCTGTAGGAGCGAGGCTTGTCCGCGAAGGCGGTTGATCGTTCCCACGCTCTGCGTGGGAATGCAGCCCGGGACGCTCCGCGTCCCAAAAGCGGACGCGGAGCGTCCATTGAGGCATTCCCACGCAGAGCATGGGAACGATCATGTGAGGCTTAGTTGTCGTAACCCAGGTTCGGCGCCAACCAGCGCTCGGTCACGCTCAATTCCTGGCCTTTGCGCGACGTATAGCTCTGCACCTGATCCTTGTCGATCTTGCCCACGGCGAAGTACTGCGCCTGCGGATGCGCGAAGTACCAGCCGCTGACTGCCGCCGCCGGGAACATCGCGTAGTGTTCAGTGAGGAACACGCCGCTGCGGCCCGCATGCATTTCGCTGGCTTCAGGGTCGAGCAGCGCAAACAGCGTGCCTTTCTCGGTGTGATCCGGGCAGGCCGGGTAGCCGGGGGCAGGGCGGATGCCGGTGTATTGCTCTTTGATCAGCGCCTCGTTATCCAGCGTCTCGTCCTTGGCGTAACCCCAGTGCTCTTTACGCACTTGTTGGTGCAGCCACTCGGCGCAAGCCTCGGCCAGACGGTCGGCCAGGGCCTTGACCATGATCGAGTTGTAATCGTCGCCCGCGTCCTGATACGCCTTGGCCACTTCCTCAGCGCCGATCCCGGCGGTGGTGATGAAGCCACCCACGTAGTCAGTGATTTCGCTGTCCTTCGGCGCAACGAAGTCGGCCAGGGAAAAGTTCGGCTTGCCGTCGGTCTTGATGATTTGCTGGCGCAAGTGATGCAGCTTGGCAATCGGCTTGCCGTCATCGCCGTAGACTTCGATGTCATCCTCGCGCACCTGGTTGGCCGGCCAGAAGCCGAACACCGCACGGGCGCTGATCAGTTTCTCGTCGATCAGTTTGGCGAGCATTTCCTTGGCATCGGCGTACAGCGAGGTAGCGGCTTCACCGACCACTTCGTCTTCGAGGATGCGCGGGAATTTGCCGGCCAGGTCCCAGGAGATAAAGAACGGCGTCCAGTCGATGTATTCGGCCAGCACCTTCAAATCGATGTTGTCCAGCACGCGGGAACCGGTGAACGTCGGTTTGACCGGCTCGTAAGTGCTCCAGTCAAACTGCGGCTTCTTGGCGATGGACGCCGGGTAGCTCAGGCGCTCGGTGCGCGCACTGCGGTTGGCGGTGCGCTCGCGGACTTCGATGTATTCCAGGCGGGTCTTCTCGATGAAGGCCGGCTTCAATTCCTTGGACAGCAACTGCGTGGCCACGCCCACGGCGCGGGAGGCGTCGGTGACGTAGATCACCGCATCGTTGCTGTACTTCGGCTCGATCTTCACCGCCGTGTGTGCTTTCGAGGTGGTCGCGCCACCGATCATCAGCGGCAAGTGGAAATCCTGGCGCTGCATCTCGCGGGCGACGTGGACCATTTCATCCAGCGACGGCGTGATCAGGCCAGACAGGCCGATGATGTCGCACTTCTGCTCCTTCGCCACTTGCAGGATCTTCTCCGCCGGGACCATCACACCGAGGTCGACGATGTCGTAGCCGTTACAGCCCAGCACCACGCCGACGATGTTCTTGCCGATGTCGTGCACGTCGCCCTTGACCGTGGCCATCAGAATCTTGCCCTTGGCTTCCGGCTTGTCGCCTTTTTCCAGTTCGATGAACGGGATCAAGTGGGCCACGGCCTGCTTCATCACCCGGGCGGATTTCACCACTTGCGGCAGGAACATTTTGCCGGCGCCGAACAGGTCACCGACGATGTTCATGCCGGACATCAGCGGGCCTTCGATCACTTCGATCGGCCGGGTGAACGACAGCCGTGATTCTTCAGTGTCTTCAACAATGTGGGTGGTGATGCCCTTGACCAGCGCATGCTCCAGGCGCTTGTTCACCGGCCAGCCGCGCCACTCTTCGGTCTCGGCTTCCTTGACGCTGCCGTCGCCCTTGTACTTGTCGGCGAGGGCGAGCAGGGCGTCGGTGCCTTCCGGGGTGCGGTTGAGCACCACGTCTTCCACGGCGTCACGCAGCTCGGCCGGGATCTGGTCGTAGATCTCCAGCTGACCGGCGTTGACGATGCCCATGGTCAGGCCATTACGGATCGCATACAGCAGGAACACCGAGTGAATCGCCTCACGCACCGGGTTGTTGCCACGGAACGAGAACGATACGTTGGACACGCCGCCGGAAGTCAGCGCATACGGCAGCTCATCGCGGATGTAGGCACAGGCATTGATGAAATCGACGGCGTAGTTGTTGTGCTCTTCGATGCCGGTGGCGATGGCGAAGATGTTCGGGTCGAAGATGATGTCTTCCGGCGGGAAGCCGACTTCGTTGACCAGAATGTCGTAGGAGCGTTTGCAGATTTCTTTCTTGCGCTTTTCGGTGTCGGCCTGCCCGGCTTCGTCAAACGCCATGACCACAACCGCAGCGCCGTAGCGCTTGCACAGTTTGGCGTGATGAATGAACTGCTCGACGCCTTCCTTCATGCTGATCGAGTTGACGATGCCCTTGCCCTGAATGCACTTGAGGCCGGCTTCGATCACTTCCCACTTGGAGGAGTCGATCATGATCGGGACGCGGGAGATGTCCGGCTCACCGGCAATCAGATTGAGGAAGGTCACCATGGCCTTCTTCGAATCGAGCATCCCTTCGTCCATGTTGATATCGATCACCTGGGCGCCGGCTTCGACCTGTTGCAGGGCGACTTCCAGGGCTTCGGTGTAGTTGTCTTCACGGATCAGACGGGCGAACTTGGCAGAACCCGTGATGTTGGTCCGCTCGCCGACGTTGATGAACAACGAGTTACGGTCGATGGTGAACGGTTCCAGGCCCGACAGGCGGCAGGCCTTCGGGATCTCCGGAATCACTCGCGGTGCGTAACCGGCCACGGCTTTGGCGATGGCTTCGATGTGGCCCGGCGTGGTGCCGCAGCAACCGCCGACGATGTTGAGGAAGCCGCTTTGGGCGAATTCTTCGATGACCTTGGCGGTTTGCGCCGGCAATTCGTCGTACTCGCCGAATTCGTTCGGCAGGCCGGCGTTCGGGTGCGCCGAGACGTGGGTGTCGGCCTTGTTCGACAACTCTTCCAGGTACGGCCGCAACTCGCTGGCGCCGAGGGCGCAGTTCAAGCCGACCGAGATCGGCTTGGCGTGGGCCACGGAGTTCCAGAACGCTTCAGTGGTCTGGCCCGACAGGGTACGGCCGGAGGCGTCGGTGATGGTGCCGGAGATCATGATCGGCAACTCGATGCCCAACTCTTCGAACACGCCTTGCACGGCGAAGATCGCGGCTTTGGCGTTCAAGGTGTCGAAGATGGTTTCGATCAGGATCAGGTCGGCGCCGCCTTCGATCAGGCCTTTGGTGGCCTCGGTGTAGTTTTCCACCAGTTCATCGAAGGTCACGTTGCGGTAGCCGGGGTTGTTCACGTCTGGCGACAGCGAGCAGGTGCGGCTGGTCGGCCCGATCACGCCGGCGACAAAACGCGGCTTTTCCGGGGTTTCCAGGGTCTTGGCGTCAGCGACCTTGCGGGCCAGGCGCGCGCCTTCTACGTTTAACTCGTACGCCAGGCCTTGCATGCCGTAGTCAGCCAGGGACACCTGGGTGGCGTTGAAGGTGTTGGTTTCGAGAATGTCGGCGCCGGCATCCAGGTAGGCTTTTTCAATCGAACCGATCACGTCCGGGCGCGTCAGCACCAACAGGTCGTTGTTGCCCTTTACATCGCTCGGCCAGTCGGCGAAGCGTTTGCCACGGTAATCCTGCTCTTCGAGCTTGTAGCTCTGGATCATCGTGCCCATGCCGCCGTCGAGAATCAGGATGCGCTCTTTGAGGGCGTGCTTGAGAGCTTGAAGGCGAACACTGCGATCGGACATTTGGACTACTCGGAAAGACCATGACGAAGGGCCGGGATAATAGCAAACCTGTGCGCTTTTAGAGCATGTGAAGGTTTTGCATGAATATCGCTCATGTTGGTGGCAGGTCCGGACCGGTAGAATCGCGGCGTTTTTTCATGATCGGGACCAGGGATATGTCGTATCGCGTCGTCGTCAGCCTTTTAGTGCTGCTTTCAAGCTGGGGCGCCGCCGGGCAAAGTCCCGAAATCTCCTATACCCGTGACATTCAGCCGATCTTCACCGAAAAGTGTGTGGCCTGCCATGCCTGCTACGACTCCGCCTGTCAGCTCAACCTGGGCAGTGGCGAAGGGGCGGCTCGTGGCGCGACCAAAGTCCCGGTCTACGATGGCGAACGCAGCGTCGCCGCCGCACCGACCCGGCTGTTTTATGACGCCTTCGGCAAACTCGCCTGGCAGCACAAGGACTTCTATTCGGTGCTCGACGCCCAGGGCAGCCAGGCGGCGCTGATGGCGCGGATGCTGGAACTCGGCCACAAAACCCCGCTGACGCCTAACGCCAAGCTGCCGGAAGACATCGTGCTGGGCCTGAACCGGGAAAACATGTGCGCAATGCCGGCGGAATTCGACGGTTATGCCGGCGCCCATCCGAAAGAAGGCATGCCGCTGGCGGTGACCGGCTTGACCGATCAGCAATACCAGACCTTGCAACGCTGGCTCGCGTCCGGCGCACCGATTGACGAACAAGGTTTGATGCCTTCTGCGCAGGAAGCGTTGCAGGTGGTGCAGTGGGAAAACCTGCTCAACGCGCCGGGTTCTCGTGGCAGCCTGGTAGGGCGCTGGCTGTTCGAGCATTGGTTCCTGGCGCACATTTACTTCAAGGATGGCGAGCCGGGGCATTTCTTTCAGTGGGTGCGTTCGCGCACGCCGACTGGTCAGCCGATCGACCTGATCAATACTCGCCGTCCGAACGACGATCCAGGCACCCAGGTTTATTACCGGTTGTGGCCGGTGCAAGGGGTGATCGTGCAAAAAACGCACATCACCTATCCGCTGAGCGCGGCGAAGCTGTCCCGGGTCAAGAGCCTGTTCTTCAGCGGCAACTGGCAGGTCAACGCCTTGCCGGGTTACGGCCCCGAGCGTCGGGCCAATCCGTTCACCACGTTCGAGGCGATCCCGGCCCAGGCGCGCTATCAGTTCATGCTCGATAACGCCGAATACTTCGTCCGCACCTTTATTCGCGGCCCGGTGTGCCGGGGCCAGATTGCCACCGACGTGATCCGCGATCACTTTTGGGCGTTGTTCCAGGCGCCGGAGCACGACCTCTACATCACCGACCCGAACTACCGTGGCCAGGCCACGCCACTGTTGGCGATGCCAGGGCAGAACGACGATGTCGGCAGCGTCCTGAGCCTGTGGCACGACTACCGCGACAAGCGTAACGAGTACGAAGCCTTGCGCCGGGACAGCTACGCCGACGCGCCGGCCCCGAGTTGGTCGACGTTGTGGGCCGGGAATGACAACGCTTTGTTGAGCATTTTTCGGCACTTCGACAGCGCCTCGGTGAATAAAGGGCTGATCGGTGACGTGCCACAAACCATTTGGCTGTTCGATTACCCGCTGCTGGAACGTACGTATTACCAGTTGGCGGTCAACTTTGATGTGTTCGGCAACGTCTCCCACCAGGCCCAGACACGCCTGTACTTCGACCTGATCCGTAACGGCGCCGAGCAGAATTTCCTGCGCCTGATGCCGGCCGATTCCCGGGACGACTACCTCGATGATTGGTACCAGAGCGGTGGCAAGTTCAAGATGTGGCTGGATTACGAGGCCATCGACAACGACAAGCCGACCGCGCTGAAACTCGATGAAAAAGACCCGAAACGCGATTTTGCCATGCAGTTGCTGGGCCGTTACGGCGAGCTCAATGCCAAGCCCGATCCGATCAACCGCTGCGATGGCGCGTATTGCTCGCGGCCGAACATCGACCCGGCATTGCAGAACGCCGAACAGGCCCTGAGTCGTCTGACGTCGCGTCCGGCGGCGGGGTTGAAGGTGATCGATCAGTTGCCGGAAGCGACCATGCTGCGCATCGAAACCGCGAGCGGCAAACGCGAGATCTACAGCCTGTTGCGCAACCGTGCCCACAGCAACGTGGCGTTCCTGCTCGGCGAGTCCCTGCGTTATCAGCCAGGGCTCGACACCTTGACCATTTACCCGGGCGTGCTCAGCAGCTACCCGAACTTCATGTTCAATATCCCGGCCGAGCAAGTGCCGGCGTTTGTCGACGCGATGGAAAACGCCAAGGACGCCCATCGTTTCGAGAAAATTGTCGAGCGCTGGGGGATTCGGCGCAGTCATCCGCAGTTCTGGTTTTACTTCCACGACTTGAGCACCTACGTCCACGAAACCGACCCGGTGGAAGAGGGCGTGCTGGATATGACCTTTGAAGATCGCCAGGTGTCCCACCTGTAATGCACCGCCAATCCCGTGTAGGAGCGAAGCTTGCTCGCGAAAGCGGTCTGACAGTCGACATCAATGTTGAATGTGCCGGCCTCTTCGCGAGCAAGCTTCGCTCCTACAGGGATACGAGGTGATTTGACGGGAGGGCGGTTGATGTTGATTTCGGTACAAGCCCTGCGCTTCATCGCTGCCTGGGCGGTGGTCGGCCACCATTTCATGCAGATTTTCTTCGACTTCCAGGCCCGTGGGCCGGTGGGGCAGGCGTTTATCGACAAGGGTGCGGTGGGCGTTGATGTGTTCTTTGTTATCAGCGGCCTGGTGATCTTCCTGTCGACCGAGGGGAAATCGCTGCCACCCGCGCGGTTTCTGTTGTATCGGCTGTTCCGGATCGTCCCGGCTTACTGGCTGTACACCGTGCTCATGGCGCTGGTGGTGGTGTTTGCCCGGCCGGTATTGCCCGATCAGAGCGTGGATTGGTCGCATTTCCTGTTGTCGCTGTTGTTTATTCCTACGGAAAACCCCGGCGGTTATGGGATTTATCCGACCTTGAATGTCGGCTGGACGCTGAACTACGAAATGCTGTTTTACCTGCTGTTCGGCTGGGCGTTGCTGTTCCGGTTGCACTTCAGGTTATTGATCGTTGCGGCGCTGTTGTTCGCGGTGTGCCAGGCCTGGACCGGTTATGGCTGGGTCAGCGAGTTCTACCGTTCGGACATCGTCTATGAGTTCTTGCTCGGGATCGCCATCGGCATGGTTTATCGCCGGGGCTGGATCAAGCCGGGGTTATGGCTGCCGTTGCTGGGGATTGTCGGCGCGTTGCTGGCGATTTATCACCTGGCCCCGGAGCCTCGATTCCTGGCCTGGGGCCTGCCAAGCGCCGTGCTGGTGATGGCGTGCATCTCGCTGGAACGCTATGTCGAGAATAACCGGGTGTTCGAACTGCTCGGTAATTGTTCCTACTCGGTGTACCTGATGCACGTGCTGGTGCTGTCTGCCGGTGGGTTTATCGCACAGCGTTATGGCGTAAATCCCTACGCGATGTTCGCCGTTTGCGCGGCGACCATCGGCCTGGCGTCCTGGGCAAGTTACGAATGGGTGGAAAAACGCAGCTATCGGTGGCTTAAAGCGCGGATTGACGGCGAAACGGTTGCGCAACCGGTGCTGGCGCTTTCCCGACAAAAATACTAGGACTTTGTGCCGCGCGATGATTGGCGTAAACTGCGCCCAAGCCTGCGAGGAGTTTCCATGACCGCTATTACCATCACTGACGCCGCCCACGATTATCTGGCTGATCTGCTCTCCAAGCAGAACACCCCAGGCATCGGCATCCGCGTCTTCATCACCCAGCCTGGCACCCAGTACGCCGAAACCTGCATTGCCTACTGCAAGCCGGGCGAAGAAAAACCTGAAGACACCGCGCTGGGGCTCAAAAGCTTCACCGCGTACATCGATTCGTTCAGCGAAGCGTTCCTGGACGACGCGGTAGTCGACTACGCCACCGACCGCATGGGCGGTCAGCTGACCATCAAGGCGCCAAACGCCAAAGTACCGATGGTCAACGCCGACAGCCCGGTCAACGAGCGCATCAACTACTACCTGCAAACCGAGATCAACCCGGGGCTCGCGAGCCACGGCGGTCAGGTCAGCCTGATCGATGTGGTCGAAGACGGTATCGCCGTGCTCAAGTTCGGCGGCGGTTGCCAGGGCTGCGGCCAGGCCGACGTCACCTTGCGTGAAGGCATCGAGCGCACCTTGCTCGAGCGCATTCCCGAGCTCAAGGGTGTTCGCGACGTGACCGACCACACGCAGAAAGAAAACGCCTACTACTAAGGTGTTCGTCTGCTGAAAGTAAAAAACGGCACCCGTGAGTGCCGTTTTTTTATGATCGTTCCCACGCGCAGCAAAGGAATGCAGCCCGGGACGCTCCGCGTCCCCTCCAAAGCCGAACGCGGAGCGTCCGTTGAGGCATTCCCACGCAGAGCGTGGGAACGATCATCTTACGGACGATACAAATGCGCATGCCCGGCACGGTATAGGGACGACTCACTAAAGTGATCGCTCCCCAACACCCGACCCACCAGAATCAACGCCGTGCGCCGAAACCCCTTGGCCTCAACCTTCTCGGCGATATCCGCCAATGTCCCCACCACCCAATCCTGATCCGGCCACGTCGCCCGGTGAATCACCGCGATCGGGCAATCCGCGCCGTAATGCGGCAGCAACTCCACCAGGATCTTCTGCAGATGATTGACCCCCAAATGAATCGCCATGGTCGCCCCATGCTGGGCCAGGCTGCCCAGCTCCTCGCCGGCCGGCATCGCGGTCTTGTCGGCATAGCGGGTCAGGATCACGCTTTGCGAGATGTCCGGCAGGGTCAGTTCGGCACCCAGTAGCGCCGCGCACGCGGCCGTAGCGGTGACACCGGGGATGATTTCAAACGCAATACCGAGCTCGCGCAGATAACGAATCTGCTCACCAATCGCCCCATACAAACTGGGATCGCCCGAATGCACCCGCGCCACATCCTGTCCCTTGGCGTGGGCGGTCTTGATCAGGTCGATGATCTGTTCCAGATGCAACTCGGCGCTGTTGACCACCGTTTCTGCCTGATGGCCTTCCAGCACAGCAGCGGGCACCAGCGAGCCGGCGTAGATGATCACCGGACAGCTGCGAATCAGTCGCTGGCCTTTGACGGTGATCAGTTCCGGGTCGCCGGGACCTGCGCCAATAAAGTAGACGGTCATCGTCGGTTCCTGTCAAAAAAAGGGCTTGGGCAAGACTTCAGATGAAGATTGCTCATGATCGAGGCGGGGATTATCGGGGATTTTACGCAGCACTGGCCAATGCGAGGGTGGCCTGAGCGTATTTCTGTCGGGAAATCAGCAGCTTCGCCGGCGCCTGGGCCAGGTGTTCGGCCAGGGCCAGAGCGGCACTTTCCGCAACGCCGTAGCAACCGGTGCGCTCGAAGGCGATCTGCGATTGGTGGCTGAGTTGTGGTTGATATCCGGCCAATTGCTCGCTGCTGAAATACATCACTTGCAGCCCAAGTTGCGCGGCCAACTCGATCAGGCCAGGCTCATCACGCTTCAGGTCGATACTGGCCAGGGCCTTGATCTCATGAAGTTCGATTTGATGCGCCTGCAGCGCCTGATCGAGCAGCGCCCGCAGCGTGCTGGCGGGGCAGCCGCGCTGGCAGCCCAGGCCGACCACTAGCGTCGGCGCTGCGCTGGTATCGGTCATGCGTGGTATTGGCCGTCGCTTTTGCGGCGGAACAACCAGGCGCTGATCAGGCCCAGGGCCAGCCAGAACACCACGTTGGTCAGCTGCGAAGCGATTTTGAACTGCGATTCCAGGGCTTCCGGCGCCAGCATCGAGTGGACTTCCGGTTGCGGTGCGCCAATGACATGCGGAACCGCGAGGATCGCCACGCCGAGGATCTTCATCAGCCAGTGACGGCTGAACACGATCAGCGCGATGCCGACAGCGGTAGAAGCCGCAGTGCCGATCCACCAGATCTGCCGTTGCGCCAGGTCGGCGGCGGCAGTGCCCGGCAGTTCCGGCGGTAGGCCGAGGGTCGGCGCCAGTACGAAGGTTGCGTAACCGGCCAGGCCCCAGAGCAGGCCCTGAGCGGTTTTGGTCGGCGCGCGCAGGGTGTAGAGACCGGCGAGCATCAACGCGAAACCAACCGCGACCACCAGGTTACCGCCGGTGGTGGACAGCACGCGCTGCCAACCGTTTTCCGGCTCCCAGGCTTCGGCGTCGTGGGTGTGGGCGGCCATGGCGCCTTCGGTGTGCTCGTGAGCAACCACTGCGGTAGGCTCGGATTTTTCATAGGTTTCCGCCTGCAGAATCAGCGGGGCGACCCAGAAACTTTGCAGCAGGGTCAGCAGCAGGGCGGCCAGCAGGCCGGTGAAACCTGCGGTTTGCGCGATACGCTTGATCATGTAGGCAGGTCTCAGTGGCACGGGAACGCGGAGCTGTGACGGGTATCGTGGGCGGCGTTGTGCACCGCTTCGATGTGCGAGAAACCGGCGAAATACACCAGGCACGCGCCAAGGATCGACGCGCACACGGCGGCGGTCAGGCGTTGGCTCAGGGTCGTGGTGGTGCTGGCGGTGCTGCTGTGGTCGGTGCTGCTGATGATCGACATGGCGCTTCCCTCTGGTCTGTCAGCGGGTGAATAGAGCGCATGAAAACCCTGCGAGCGTGCACGCAGAGGTTCAAACAGCGCCCGCCCACCGCGGGTTTGTCATTCAGTGATCGTAGTGGTCACTTTGTGTTGCGGGCCGGTCTCCGGGCTCACGAGGGGTCAAGGCTTGCGCCGAAACCTGCAAGAATCGCCTTCCCATGCCGAACTGCCGGCACAGTGGATCTGATTCTTCGCTCGCTTACCGTTGCGGGGGCAGCACCGGACTGACATGGCTTTGAGTAAAGCACATGATTCACCGGTTTCCCGTTTCACCCTGTGAAGGGCACCCGTAACAAGGCGTGTAGGAGAGCATGGGCGGGGGCGGGGCGTCAATTGGCAGGGGTTCTCGTTTGACCTGATCATTCCCATGCTCTGCGTGGGAATGCAGCCCGGGACGCTCCGCGTCCCATCCAGAGTCGAACGCGGAGCGTCCGTTGAGGCATTCCCACGCAGAGCGTGGGAACGATCATCGCCCCGCGGACATTGACCCGCCCCCAACCGATGCGTAGCCTTGCGCTTTCGAGGTTCTTCGGCGTCTGTCGAGGCTAAGAAGGGAACGCGGTCGATGCCGCGGCTGCCCCCGCAACTGTGAACGGTGATGTTCGCTGCCACGCCACTGCAAACCCTGGCAAAGGGTTCGCGGGAAGGCGCAGCGAATGCCAGGCCCCCGAGGCCGGCGCACCGAAAGCCAGGAGACCTGCCTCGAAACGAATTCTCACTACAACCGGGCGGGGTGATCCGGTGGCGAAATCTTCCGCGCTTTCATCGCTGCGGTCGTCGTCCCGTATGCCCGCCACCTTGCCAAAGGGCATCCGATGAAAACACTGGCCAAACTCCCCGTCACCATCGTTACCGGCTTCCTCGGCTCGGGCAAAACCACCTTGCTGCGGCACATGCTGGACAACGCCCAGGGCCGCCGCATCGCGGTGATCGTCAACGAGTTTGGCGAGCTGGGCATCGACGGCGAAATCCTCAAGCAGTGCTCCATCGGCTGCACCGAAGAAGAAGCCAACGGCCGCGTTTATGAACTGGCCAACGGCTGTCTGTGCTGCACTGTCCAGGAAGAATTCTTCCCCGTAATGCGCGAACTGGTCGCCCGTCGCGGCGACCTCGACCACATCCTCATCGAAACCTCGGGCCTGGCCCTGCCAAAACCCCTGGTGCAAGCCTTCCAGTGGCCGGAAATCCGCAGTGCCTGCACGGTTGACGCGGTGATCACCGTGGTCGACAGCCCGGCCGTCGCCGCCGGCACTTTCGCCGCGTTCCCGGATCAAGTCGATGCCCAGCGCAAACTCGACCCGAACCTCGATCACGAATCGCCGCTGCACGAACTGTTCGCCGACCAACTGGCCAGCGCCGACCTGGTCATCCTCAACAAGGCCGACCTGATCAGCCCGGAAGACCTGGCCCGCGTACGCCTGGAAGTCGCTGAAGAACTGCCGCCGGCGGTGAAAGTCATCGAAGCCAGCAGCGGTCGCGTGCCGCTGGACGTGCTGATTGGTCTGGGCGCCGGTTCCGAAGAACACATCGACAGCCGTCACAGCCATCACGATCACCACCACGGTGACGGTGATGACGACCACGATCATGACGCCTTCGACTCCATCTCCATCGAGCTGCCGCAAGCCGACGAAAGCCTGTTGATGGACGCCCTGACGCAACTGGTGGTCAAGCACGGCATCCTGCGGGTCAAAGGCTTCGCCGCGATTCCGAACAAACCGATGCGCCTGCTGATCCAGGGCGTGGGCACCCGTTTCGACAAGCACTTCGACCGTCAGTGGGGCGCCGAAGAAGCACGTACCACCCGTTTGGTGCTGATCGGCCAGGAACTGGACGCCGCGCAACTCGAAGCGCAATTGCGCGCCGCGCTCAGCGTTTAAGCCATGCACCTGCTCAGGACCCAGCCCGGCGGTTTCGTGTCGGACGACAACATCGCCGACCTTGGACAAACCCCCGCCGAGCTGGTGATCCTGTGCAGTGGCGACTCCAGCCTCGCGTTGCTCGCCGAAGCCGCGCAGCAGTTGCCCGATAACTATCCGAGCGTGCGCCTCGCCAACCCGATGCAGGTGCAGAATCACGCGTCAGTGGATTTGTACGTCGATGAAGTGTTGCGTCACGCCAAGGTGATTCTGATCTCGCTGCACGGCGGTATCGCCTATTGGCGTTACGGCGTCGAGCGCTTGGTCGAGTTGTCCGAGCGCGGCGTGCAACTGATTCTGGTACCCGGCGATGACCGTCCGGACCCGGAGCTCAGCGACCTCAGCACCGTCAGCGCCGAAGATCGCGACCGGCTTTGGCAGTTTCTGCGCCAGGGCGGCATGGGCAATGCCCTGGACTTTTTCCGCTGTCTGGCCACGCGTTGGCTGGACCGCGACTACGTCTGGGCCGAGCCGCAAACCCTGCCGCGCACGGCGATTTACCACCCCCACAACAGCCCCGCTGAACTGAGCGATTGGCAAGCCGACTGGCTGGCCGATCAACCGGTGGCGGCGGTGCTGTTTTACCGCTCGCATTTGCAGGCGGCGAACACTGGTTTTATCGATGTTTTCTGCCAGCGCTTGCAAGCGGCGGGATTGAACCCGTTGCCGATCGCGGTGGCCAGTTTGAAAGAGCCGGGCTGCCTGACGGTGGTCGAGGATTGGCTCGATGAAGTGGAAGCGGCGGTGATTCTAAACACCACCGGTTTCGCCCAATCCAGCCCCGAAGCGCCGCACTTGCGGCCGTTTCGTCGCAACATTCCCGTCATTCAGGCGATTTGCGCCCAGGACAACGAACCCGGATGGCGCGCCAGCGAACAGGGCCTCGGCCCACGGGATCTGGCAATGCACATCGCGTTGCCGGAGCTCGACGGGCGCATCATCAGCCGACCGATCAGCTTCAAGGATCTGGCCTGGCGCAGCGAGCGCAGCCAGTCCGACGTGGTCTGCTACCGGCCGCAACCGGAACGCATGGACTTTGTTGCCGAACTGGCGCGGCGCTGGATCGATCTGGCGCGGGTGCCCAACGGCGAAAAACGCATCGCGCTGATCCTGGCCAACTACCCGACGCGTGATGGTCGTATCGGAAATGGTGTCGGCCTCGACACCCCGGCGGCGGCGCTGAACATCCTGCGTGCCTTGCATCAGGAAGGTTATCCGCTGCCCGCCGAGTTGCCGGACAGCGGCACCGCGTTGATCCAGCAGTTGCTCGGCGGCGTCAGCAATGACCTCGACACCCTCGACCAGCGTCCGTGCATGCAAAGCCTGGCGCTGGATGCTTACTTGCTGATGTTCGACGCGTTGCCCGAAGCCAACCGCCAAGCGGTGCTGGAACGCTGGGGCCCGCCGCAAAACGATCCGATGTTCCGTGGCGGGCGGATGATGATTGCCGGTCTGCGCTTCGGCCTGACGTTTGTCGGCATTCAACCGGCCCGGGGTTATCAGGTCGATCCGAGCGCGGTTTATCACGACCCGTACTTGGTGCCGCCCCACGGCTATCTGGCGTTTTACTTCTGGCTGCGCAACACCTACGGCGCCCACGGCGTGATCCACGTCGGCAAGCACGGCAACCTTGAGTGGCTGCCGGGCAAAGGCGTGGGGCTGTCAGAAAACTGCTGGCCGGACGCATTGCTCGGGCCGCTGCCGAACATCTACCCGTTTATCGTCAACGACCCGGGCGAGGGCGCCCAGGCCAAGCGCCGCACCCAGGCCGTGATCATCGACCACCTGATGCCGCCGCTGACCCGCGCTGAAACCTACGGTCCGCTGCGTAACCTGGAGTTGCTGGCGGACGAGTATTACGAAGCGCAACTGCTCGATCCACGGCGCGCCCGGGAGTTGCAGCGCGACATCTTGCAACTGGTGCGCGACACCCACATCGACCGCGAACTGCAACTGGACGAAAAACTCGACAGCGATGCGGATGCGGCGATCTGGCTGCCGCGTCTGGACACGTACCTGTGTGATTTGAAGGAATCGCAGATTCGCGATGGCCTGCATATTTTTGGCGAATCGCCGACCGGGCGCTTGCGCATTGATACGTTGCTGGCGTTGCTGCGGATTCCTCGGGGCGATGGGCGCGGCGCGCAGTCGAGTTTGTTGCGGGCGTTGGCCAAGGCCTTTGCGCTCGGGTTTGATCCGCTCGATTGTGAGTTGGCTGAGCCGTGGATCGGTGCGCGTCCTGACGAGTTGGAAGCGGTCAGTGATGAAGTCTGGCGTACGGCGGGGGATACCCGGGAGCGTCTGGAGTTATTCGCTGCGCAATTGATCGAGCAGGCGTTGATCGCCGAAGTCGACCAATTGAGCGAGCCAGGCTGGTCGGAGGTGAAAGCGATCATCGACAGTCTGCGTGAAGTCGTCGCCCCGCGCCTGGACGCCTGCGGCCCGGCAGAAATGCGCGGCTTGCTCGACGCCCTCAACGGCCGTTTCGTCCCCGCCGGCCCCAGCGGTGCGCCCAGTCGCGGTCGCCTCGACGTGCTGCCCACCGGGCGCAATTTCTATTCGGTGGACGTGCGCAACCTGCCGACCACGACCGCATGGCGTATCGGCTTCCAATCAGCCAACCTGATTCTCGAACGGCACTTGCAGGATCACGGCGACCACTTGCGTCAGCTCGGCCTGTCGGTGTGGGGCACGGCGACCATGCGCACCGGCGGCGACGACATCGCCCAGGCCATGGCGCTGATGGGCGTGCGTCCGGTTTGGGCCACGGGCAGTCAGCGGGTCGACGATTTCGAAATCCTGCCGATCAGTTTGCTCGACCGTCCGCGCGTGGACGTGACCTTGCGTGTGTCCGGGTTCTTCCGCGATGCCTTTGCCAACCTGATTCGTCTGTTTGACGCCGCCGTGCAAGCGGTCGCCGCGCTGGACGAACCGGATGATCTCAACCCGCTGGCGGCGAAGGTTCGCGCCGAGCGTGAGGCGTTGCTGGCAAGCGGTCTGGATGAAGATGCGGCGCGACGCCAGGCAGGCTGGCGGATTTTCGGGGCCAAGCCCGGTGCTTATGGCGCCGGCGTGCAGGGCGCCATCGACGGTCGCCTGTGGCAAAGTCGCGAGGACCTGGCCGAGGTGTACCTGAACTGGGGCGGCTACGCTTACGGCGGTTCCGACGAAGGCACCGCCGCCCGCGAACAATTCGCCCAGCGCCTGAGCCAGGTGCAAGCGGTGCTGCAGAATCAGGACAATCGCGAGCATGACGTGCTCGATTCCAACGATTACTACCAATTCCAGGGCGGCATGCTCGCCGCCGTGGAAACCCTAAGCGGTGAGGCGGCGGCCAGTTATCACGGTGATCACAGCCAACCGGACTTGCCGAAGATCCGCACGCTGAAGGAAGAGCTGAACCGGGTGATTCGCTCCCGGGCGGCGAATCCGAAGTGGATTGATGGGGTCAAGCGCCATGGCTATAAAGGTGCGTTTGAACTGGCGGCCACCGTTGATAACCTGTTTGCCTTCGACGCGACCACGCAGTTGATCGATGATCACCAGTACGCGTTGCTGGCGGATGCGTATCTACTAGACCCGGCGACGCGCGATTTTGTGCGCGAGCATAATCCACACGCCTTGCGTGATATGACCGAGCGGATGCTGGAGGCGCAGCAGCGCGGGATGTGGCAGGAGCCAGGCGAGTATCGCGAGGCGCTGGAGAATTTGTTGCTGGATATAGAAGAAGATACTTGAGGACCTGATCGTTCCCACGCTCCGCGTGGGAATGCAGCCCGGGACGCTCCGCGTCCCAAAAGCCGAACGCGGAGCGTCCGCTGAGGCATTCCCACGCGGAGCGTGGGAACGATCACCACCGACCATGATGAGACAACCCGACATGACCGACACCCCCCATTTCCCGCTCTCCGCCGTGGTCGGCGCCGATGACTTGAAGCTCGCCCTGTACCTGACCGCCATCGACCCGAAAATCGGTGGCGTGCTGATCGAAGGCCCGCGTGGCATGGCCAAGTCGACCTTGGCCCGTGGCTTGGCGGACCTGCTTGCCAGCGGCCAGTTCGTCACCTTGCCCCTGGGCGCCACCGAAGAGCGCCTGGTCGGCACCCTCGACCTCGACGCCGCCCTCAGCGACGGCCGTGCGCAGTTTTCCCCCGGCGTGCTAGCCAAGGCTGACGGCGGCGTGCTGTACGTCGATGAAGTCAATCTGCTGCCCGATCACCTCGTCGACCTGCTGCTCGACGTCGCCGCCAGCGGCACCAACCTGATCGAGCGCGACGGCATTTCCCATCGGCATTCGGCCCGGTTCGTGCTGATCGGCACCATGAACCCGGAAGAGGGCGAGTTGCGCCCGCAACTGCTCGACCGCTTTGGCCTGAACGTCGCCCTCAGCGGGCACACTGCGCCGACGGAGCGCGGCCAGATCATTCGCCGACGCCTGGATTTCGACAGCGATCCCCAAGGTTTCTGCGCCGATTGGGAAAGCCAGCAACACGCATTGCGCGAACGCTGCCAGCAGGCGCGCGGTACATTGGCAAATATTCCCCTGGATGACGCCGCACTGGCGCAGATCACCGAGCGCTGTTTTGCCGCCGGCGTCGATGGCCTGCGCGCCGATCTGGTCTGGCTGCGTGCCGCCCGGGCCCACGCCGCCTGGCGCGGGGCCAGGGCGATCACTGCAGAAGACATCGACGCGGTCGCCGAGTTTGCCTTGCGCCATCGCCGCCGCGAGCATTCCCACCCGGCGCCGCAACAGTCGCAACCCCCCGCGAGCCAAAACGCCAACCCGAGCGAAGGCCAGGGCCAGTGGGGCGAAATGCCCGCCGAGGCGCTGCCGGTCGGCGCCCGACGTGAAGTGCCGAGCTGGCCAAAAGCCCTAGGCATTCGCCCTCGATCTGACGCGGGGGCGAATGCCAGACCCCGGGCCGGACGGCTGGACCATGGCCGACAAGGCAAGCGCCGTGCGGCACCGCAAGGCTCGATCAACTGGCCCGGTACTTTGCTCAACGGCCGTCCGCGCCAGCATGAAGACCTGCTGTTTCACCTGCGCACCCGTTCGCCCCATGAACTGTGGCTGGTGATCGTCGACGCCTCGGCCTCGACCCGACGTCATCAGGCGTTGAGCGACGCCAAGGGCCTGCTGGCGCAACTGTTCGACGATGCCTACCGCCAGCGCGCGCGGCTGGCGTTGTTGACTGCCAGTGGCCACACGCCGAAATGGCAAGTGCAAGGCTTGAAGGCTTCCAGCGGTTTGCGCAACTGGCTCGACGACCTGGGGGCGGGCGGTGGCACGCCGTTGCTGGCGGCACTCGGCGAGGCGGGACGTTGGCTGGGCACGCGGCGCAAACGCTACCCGGCGGAACAGCAGCGCTTGTTGCTGGTGACCGATGGGCGACTGAAGGAATGGTCCGGCCTGCCGGTGCTGGACTGTCCGGGGCTGCTGATTGATATCGAGCGCGGGCCGATTCGGCTCGGACGGGCTAAGGTGTTGGCTACGCAGTTGCAGGCGGAGTATCGGCATATCGATGACGTGTAGCGGGCCGAAGGCTGCGATCTTTTGATCTTCACAGGAGTGAACCATGCGCGTTCTAGCCGCCAACCATCAGGATGATTTCCGCGTCAAAGCCTATGCCGGCACCAACGGCGTGTTGTTGGCCATGGACCTGGCCGAACCCCGGCGCAAAGGCTTGCTCGGTTTTGCCATCGAAAAGCAGGTGGGAAGCAAACCCTGGCTGTTCCTGTTCAACAGCCTGACCTTCCCCGGCAAACTCCACACCTTCCCCCAATACCACGCCACCCCGAGCGATATCGCGCCGCTGCAGAAATTTCGCTGGGCCGATTACGCGGTCAACCCGGGCATGACGATGCACTACCGCGTGCACCTGGCCTATGGCACGCCCGATGCGCCGCAACTGGGCGAGTTCCTCGAACTGACGATCATCTCCGACGACGGTCATCCCACCCATCAGAGCGTGATCTTCAACCGCGCCGTGGCGGCGAGTCAGGCGTTCCAGCGCAAATTTCCCGACCTCGACGCGCAGATCAGCGCCAACAAGAACATGCCCATCGAAGCCTGGCCGTTGGCGGCGCAGCAGTGGCTGGAGAACGGTTTGCTCGGGCGTTTGCTGGGGTTTATCCAGCGCGCCGTGGACGACCAATGGGCGCTGGACATCGCCATCTACGAATACCAGTTGCAGTCGATTGTCGATGAGGTCAACGCCGCGTTCGCCCGCGGGGTCAAGGTGCGGGTGCTGTATCACGCGCAGCCGAACGATGACGACACGACGATGAACGAAGCCAGCCTGGAAAAGCTTCCGGCGGCCAACAAGCGCGGGCGAATCACGCACAACATCTTCCACAACAAGTTCATCGTCCTGAGCAAACTGGAGGGCGGCGAACATCGGCCGCAAGCGGTGCTCTGCGGCAGCACCAATTTCACTCCCAACGGCGTCTATCGCCAGGCCAACGTGGTGCATGTGCTCGACGACGCGCGGATCGGCGCCAGTTACCTGCAAACCTTCGAAGCGGTCTGGGCGAACCCGGCAGACGTTGGTGCGACGCGCACCTGGCTGACGAAAAACAACCCCATGGACCCGACGCAAGCGCTGTTCGCCGGGTTCTCACCGCGCACCGGCCAGGGCGACTTGCACGAGTTTGTGCAGATCATCAACGGCGCCGAAAAGGACATCCTGTTCGTCACCGCGTTCGCCTTGCCCAACGACATCCTCAACGCCTTGCTCGGCGAACCCCACGACGACATCCTGCGCTACGGCCTGCAAAACACCGTGAGCCGCATCACCGGTTTTCACGCCGACCGCACCGCCGAGTTTGCCGCCACCGCGCTGCTCAATACCGGGCTGGAAGGCTGGCTGCGGGAGAATATGAAAGGCCAGAAGGGCAACCTGCTGGTGCACACCAAAGCCATCGTCACCGACTTCACCACCGACACGCCGACCATCATCAGTGGCAGCCACAACCTCAGTGCGGCGGCCAGTAATGGCAATGATGAGAACTACCTGATCATTCGCGGCGATACCGATCTGGCGGACCGCTATGGGTTGGAGTTGTTGCGGTTTTATGAGCATTACCGGTTCAGGTATTTTGCGAAGAAACTGGCGTTGAAAGAGGTTCAGCCGCTGGCGGCGGATGACCGCTGGACCCATGATTATTATGTGGAGGGGGATTTGCGGCAGCTCTCCAGATTGCGCTTCTCCGGCCGATAGAGAACCTCCTGCAGGAACATGGCTTGCCCGCAATGGCGCCTTCGAAATCGCCATCGCGGGCAAGCCTTGCTCCTACAGAATGGGGTCTGCTATTTCAGCGAAACCAGTTCGTCCGCGCCAACTCAATCACCTCATCCCCACGCCCGCTCATCACCGCTTTAAGCATGTACAGGCTGAACCCCTTGGCCTGCTCCAGCTTGATCGTCGGCGGCATCGCCAGTTCCTGGGTCGCCGTGATCACATCCACCAACACCGGCCCGGCATGCGCCAGCGCCCGGCGCAACGCCGGTTCCAGGTCTTCCGACTCTTCTACTCGAATCCCGAGAATGCCCATGGCATTGGCCATCGCCGCAAAGTCCGGGTTGTGCAGGTCGGTGCCGGTGTCGAGCATCCCGGCGGACTTCATTTCCATCGCGACGAAGCCCAGGGAAGCGTTGTCGTAGACGATGATCTTCACCGGCAACTTCAACTGGGCCAGGGAAATGAAGTCCCCCATCAACATGCTGAAACCGCCATCGCCGGACAACGAAATCACCTGCCGATCCGGGAACGTCGCCTGGGCGCCGATGGCCTGGGGCATGGCGTTGGCCATCGAGCCGTGGTTGAACGAACCGAGCAACCGGCGCTTGCCGTTCATCTTCAGGTATCGCGCCGCCCACACCGTTGGCGTGCCCACGTCAGCGGTGAAGATCGCATCGTCATCCGCCAGTTCGCTAAGCAGGCGGGTGAGGTATTGCGGGTGAATCGGCCGGCCCGGCGCGGAGGGCTGGGCCAGGTCATCGAGGCCCTGACGCGCTTTCTTGTAGTGTTCGAGGGACGACTCCAGGAAGTTGCGGTCGCCGCGATAGGGCAGGCGCGGCAGCAACGCGGCGAGGGTTTCGCCGACGTCGGCGGCGATGCCCAGGTCCAGCGTGGTCCGGCGGCCGAGGGCTTCAGGGTTGTGGTCGATCTGAATAATAGTGGCGTCGGTGGGGTAGAACTGGCGATAAGGGAAGTCGGTGCCGAGCATCACCAACGTGTCGCAGTTGAGCATCGCGTGATAACCGGAGCTGAAGCCGATCAGCCCGGTCATGCCGACGTCGAAAGGGTTGTCCCACTCCACGTGCTCCTTGCCACGCAAGGCGTGCACCACCGGCGCGCCGAGGGCATCGGCCAGCGCCACCACTTGATCATGAGCGCCAGCGCAACCGGCGCCGCACATCAGGGTTACGGCTTTGCTTTGGCTCAGCAGTTCTACAAGTCGATCCAGGTCCTGAGGTGCCGGCAGAGTGCGCGGCTTGGACAGGGCCGGCCAAGGCTTGAGGTTGTCTTCGACTTCCTGCAACGCCACGTCACCAGGAATCACCACCACCGCGACGCCACGATTGAGGATTGCGCTGCGCATCGCCCGGTGCAGCACCTGCGGCATCTGCGCCGGGTTGCTGACCAGTTCGACGAAGTGGCTGCACTCCTTGAACAGCTCCTGCGGATGGGTTTCCTGAAAGTAGTTGAGGCCGACCTCCGACGAAGGAATCTGTGCCGCAATCGCCAGCACCGGCACATGGTTGCGGTGGCAGTCGAACAGCCCGTTGATCAAGTGCAGATTGCCCGGCCCGCAACTGCCGGCGCACACCGCCAGCTCGCCGGTGACGGCTGCCTCCGCGCCGGCGGCAAACGCCGCGACTTCTTCGTGGCGCACGTGCATCCATTCAATGCTGTCCATGGTACGCAGGGCTTCGGTCAAACCGTTGAGGCTGTCGCCGGTCAGGCCCCAGATGCGCTTGACGCCGGCCTGTTCCAGGGTGGTTGCCAGTTGCTGGGCAATGGTGATTTTCGCCATGGGGTGCTCCAGTGATCGATGAGTTGTCCTTGGGATAGAAAAAGGGACAACTCAACGGCTGGCATGACTCAACCCGATCTGCGATTTCGGCCCGTAGCAGCTGCCGAGGTACGAGGCTGCGTTCGGCTGCGAAGCAGTCGTAAAACCTGAGCACGTGGTCTTCCTGATACACCGCATCGTCTGATGTCACGACTGCTTCGCAGCCGAACGCAGCCTCGTACCTCGGCAGCTGCTACGGGCATCAGACAGTCATCGCTTTTTTGTATTGGCGGGTGCGCCGGGCGATGTACAGCTGATCGCGGATCAACGCCCAGAGCGCCGAGACCTGCGGGCGGGTCTTGAGTCCACGGCTCAAGCGATGCAGCTGGAATTTCACCACTGCCATGTTCGCCAGCGCCGCCAGGGGTTTGCGCTTCCAGAGGATCGGCGGCAGTTGCGGGTGGCTGTTGCGACCTTCGCGCCAGTGCTTGACCAGCTGCGGTTCAATCGCCATCGCCGTGCCGATCCCGGCCATGGCGATGCCGCTGTCGAGCACCTGTTCGACGATGGCCAAGCGACGGATCCCGCCGGTCACCATCACCGGCATCTGCGCCACACTGGCCAGTTCGCCGGCCATTTCCAGAAAGTAGGCCTCGCGGGCGAGGGTGCGGCCGTCCCGGGCTTCGCCTTGCATGGCCGGGGCTTCGTAGCTGCCGCCGGACAATTCGAGCAAGTCGATCTGCTGCTCGTTGAGCCATTGGATCACTTGCTTGGCATCGTCGGCGTCAAAGCCGCCGCGCTGGAAGTCCGCCGAGTTGAGCTTCACCGAGACGCAGAACTGCGGCGACACCGCGTTGCGCACGGCACTGACTACGTTGAGTAGCAAGCGTGCGCGATTCTCCAGGGAGCCGCCCCATTGATCGGTGCGGCGGTTGGTCAGCGGCGACAGAAACTGGCTGAGCAAATAACCGTGGGCGGCGTGAATCTGTACGCCGGTAAACCCGGCTTTCTCCGCCAGGGCCGCGCTGGTGGCGAAGCGCTGGATCACTTCATTGATATCGTTTTCGGACATGGGTTTCGGTTCAGCGAACATTTTCGAGAAGCCCCCAAGGTCCAGCGCCACCGCTGATGGCGCCAAGGCCTGCTGGCCGAGATTGGCCATGGTCTGGCGCCCCGGATGGTTGAGCTGCACCCAGAACTGCGCACCACCGGCCCGGCCAACGGTCGCCCATTGCCGAAAACGTTCAAGGTGCTGCTCATCTTCCAACACCACGCCGCCGGGGCCGGTCATGGCGCGGCGATCGATCATCACGTTGCCGGTCAGCAACAACCCGGCTTCGCCCTCGGCCCAGGCTTGATACAAGCGCAATAAGGCATCCGATGGTGCCTGGCGGGTGTCTGCAAGGTTTTCTTCCATCGCGGCTTTGGCGATGCGATTGCCGATGGTCTGGCCGTTGGGCAAATTCAGGGTTTGAAAGGGCGACATGCTTGACTCCTCATCAGTAATGAGTGGAGGCTAAGCTTAAAGTTAACTTTAATGTCAAGCAGGCAATTGAGGCACAGATGAAGATTGGTGAATTGGCGGAATTAAGTGGCTTCAACCCGTCGCGCATTCGATTTTACGAGGCGCAAGGGCTGATCCAGAAAGTCGAGCGCCGGGCCAACGGCTACCGGCACTATCCGGAGCAAGTGCTGCAAACCCTGTACCTGATCCAGTGCGCCCAGCAGGCCGGGTTCAGCCTGGAAGAGTTGAAGCAGTTGATGCCGGACACCGCCACCGGTGAATTCAAGCACGACGAACTGCTGGCGGGGCTGACGCGCAAAGTCGAACAGATCGAAGAAATGCAGCAACACCTGGCGCAGAGCAAGGCGAAGCTGCTGGCAGTGATCGACGATATCCAGGCGAAGCCCGAAGGCATGGGCTGCGATGCCAATGCCGAGCGGGTGCTGGCGTCCTTCAAACAGCCGCGCTGATTGCCGCATGCAGTTGAGACTGACACCCTCGCCACAAGAAGCTTCCTTTGTCAGAAATTACGGGTTGGCGACGGTTCCCGATAAGTGGTTTGAAGGACTCGGTATCGGATTACGCATCAACGTACCCACCACCAACGCACCCAGCAGCGCCAATAACCCCGCGACCAACAGCAACAAACTGAAACCACCAACGAACGCTTGCCGGGCCAACGGTTCGACAACGCCACGCGCGGTGTCCGGCAGCAGGCCCAACGCCGCGGTCATGTCCCCAGCCACCACCCGCGAGGCGATACCGCGAGTCTGCTCAACCCATTGCCCCGACAAGCCATTACGCAACAACAGCTCGGTATGACTGGCCAGCAACGCGCCGTACACGCCGATGGCCAGCATGATTGCGCTGAAACGCATGGTGGTGCTCATGCCCGAGGCCATGCCTGCGCGGTCTCGGGGCACGCAGGCCATGATGTTTTTCTGGGTGTCGCCGTTGAGCAACCCGGCACCGGCGCCGGTCACCGCAATCGCCAAGGCGAAGGGTATGTAGCCGCCGCTGTTGACCGCCCAGGCGCTGAGCAGGTTGCCGCCGCCGACCAGCGTCAGGCCCGCAGCCATCAAGGTCGCGGGAGTAAAACGGCTCGCCAGCCGCGCTCCGATACGTGGGCAGATCAGCATCGTCACGGCAAATGGCAACATCCCCAGCCCGGAGGCAATGGCCGAGAAACCCAAACCGTTTTGCAGGTAGAACGGCAGCATCGTCATCATTACCTGAGCGCAACCGGCGTAGGCGAACATCCCCAGCAGGGCGCCGATAAAACGCGGATGCTTGAATAATTGCAGATCAACCATGGGCCGCTGCTGCATCCGTTCGATCACCACGAACAATCCCAGCAATAAGGCCCCGCCGATCAGCCGGGCGTAGGTCAGCGGATTGCTCCAGCCGATGCGGTTGGCTTCGATCAGGCCCCAGATCAGGCACAACAAACTCGCACTGAACGCCAGACTGCCCCACGGATCCAGGCGCGCGGCTTGGGCGTCCCGGGATTCCGGCACATTGCGCCAGACCATCGCCATCAGCAGCGCACCCACCGGCAGGTTGAGGTAGAAAATCCAGCGCCAGCCGATGTATTCGGTGATCAAACCGCCCAAGGTCGGCGCGGCGGTCATCGCCACACCCATGCACGCGCCCCAGAACGCCCAGGCCTTGGCCCGTTCGACTTCATCGTGAAAGGCATGGCCGATGGAGGCCAGCGCCGAAGTCAGCAGCAACGCCGCACCCACACCTTTGATTGCCCGTGCGATATCAAGGACCAACGCTGTCGGCGCCGCCCCGCAACCGAGGGAGGCGAGGATGAAAATCCCCAGGCCCCAGAGCAGGGTTTTCTGCCGGCCGAAGCGATCGGCGATGCTGCCCGCCGGCAGCAACAACGCAGCGAAGGCCAGCATGTAGGCGCTGACCACCCACTCGATGTCGGCAAAATTGGCGCCCAGGTCCCGGGCGATGGTCGGCAAAGTGACGGCGACGATGTTGGTGTCGAGGACGATCAGCGAACACACCCCGGAGGCGGTCAGCAGCGTCAGGCGGGGGCTGACCTTGCTCATGATGGGATTGCCTTTTGAGTAAGGTGTTTGACGGGCATGGTTTTGCCTCTCTACTGTGGGTGCCTCGACAGCGTATCCCGGTCCTTGGCAGGTTTTATTAGCTGTCAGTCGGGACTTCATTACCTTTGAGCTAACACGCCATGGATATACGCCATTTCCGCTACTTCCTGGCCGTTGCCCGGCAACGCAACTTCACCCGCGCCGCCGAGCAATTGGGCATCGCGCCGCCGACCTTGAGCCGGCAGATCCAGGACATGGAAACCGAACTCGGTACGCGGCTGTTCCTGCGCCAGCAACGGGAAGTCAGCCTGACCGAGGCCGGCGCGGCGCTGGTGATCGAGGCCGAAGCCACGGTGCGCCAATTCGAGTACGCCCAGCGCAATGCCCAGCGCGCCGGTCGCGGTGATATTGGCCATATCGAACTGGGTTACGTGGCCTCTGCGGTGTATTCGGGGTTGCTGCAAAAACAGGTGCAAGCCTTTAGTCGCGAGTGCCCGGACGTCAGCCTGAATGTGCGGGAAAGCCCAATGGCAGCGTTGCCGGGCATGGTGATCGAGGGCCGATTTGATATCGGTTACGTGCGCTCGCCGATGACCTTGCCCGATGGGCTGGAGGCGATAAGGCTCGATGCGGAAGGTTTTGTGCTGGCGCTGTCGAGTGAATCCTGGCTGTGTCGCTTGCCGCAGATCAGCCCGGCGCATTTGCAGAACGAAACCTTCATCCTGCCGGAGCAGATCAACGGTACGTTGCAGGTCGCCGCTGAGGGCGGATTCGCGCCTGTTTTAGGGCACCAACCCGGTGGGTTGGTGGCGGTGATTGCGCTGGTGTCGCTGGGGCAGGGCGTGGCGGTGGTCCCGGAATCGGTGGTCGGGCATGTAGGGTTGCCGGGAGTGGTGTACCGGGAAATTGAAGGGTGCGAGGCGAGTTCGTGGTTGTCGATGATTTATCGGCGGTTTGAGAAGTCGCCGGCGGTGGCCAGGTATATCGAGCACGTGAAGAGAGGGCGTTAAAAGCGAAAAGATCGCAGCCTTCGGCAGCTCCTACGCGCCTGTGGGCGCCGCCGAAGGCTGCGATCTTTTGATGTTTCTACAGATCTTGTAATGATTTCCCGCTGTGGGGATTGTGACTTTCACCTGTACGCTCCAAGTCCTTTTTCCCCTTCAGGACCCGCATGAACACCCTCTCGGAGCCCCCCAGTCAGCCCTCCCTCTCGCGCCTTCGCGCAACCCTGACGCACGTCAAACACCCGGTTTTCCGACCTCTGTCTCTTTTTGCTTCTACGCCCCCACGGCCCTCGCGCCGCGCCTTGCCGTGCCCGGCATTCTGAATTCGCTGAACAGATCGAGATATTTTTATGGAATGGATAGCTGACCCCACCGCCTGGCTGGGCTTGTTGACGTTGATCGTGCTGGAACTGGTGCTGGGCATCGACAACCTGGTGTTTATCGCAATCCTGGCGGACAAGTTGCCGCCGCATCAGCGCGATCGTGCACGGATCATCGGTTTGTCCCTGGCGCTGCTGATGCGCCTGGGCTTGCTGGCGAGTATTTCCTGGCTGGTGACCCTGACCCAGCCGCTGTTCGAGGTGTTCGACAAGAGCTTCTCGGGCCGTGACCTGATCATGTTGTTCGGCGGTGTGTTCCTGTTGTTCAAGGCCACCATGGAGTTGCACGAACGGCTCGAAGGCCATGTCGGCCAGCGCGCGGGCAATGCGGCTTATGCGATGTTCTGGCCGATCGTGGCGCAGATCGTGGTGCTCGACGCGGTGTTCTCCCTCGACGCGGTGATTACCGCTGTGGGCATGGTCGATGAACTGGCGGTGATGATGATCGCGGTGATCATTTCCATCGGCCTGATGATCGTCGCCAGCAAGCCGCTGACCCGTTTCGTCAACGAACACCCGACGGTGATCATGCTGTGCCTGGGCTTCCTGATGATGATCGGTTTCGCGCTGACCGCTGAAGGCCTGGGCTTCCACATTCCCAAGGGTTACCTGTACGCGGCCATCGGTTTCTCGATCCTGATCGAAGTGTTCAACCAGATCGCCCGGTCCCGGCGCAAGCGCTCCATGCAGGGGCTGCGACCGATGCGTGAGCGTACGGCCCATGCGGTGTTGCGTTTGTTGGGTGGTCGCCGGTTGGCGGCGGAAGAAGTCGGCGAGGAGATTGCCGACCTGCTGGATAACGGTGAAGCCCCAAGTGAAGTGCTGTTCGACCGCCGTGAACGGGTGATGATCAGTGGTGTGCTGCAACTGGCCGAGCGGCCGATTCGAACGCTGATGACGGTGCGGGCTTACGTCGATCACCTCGATTTGGCCGACGATGCCGAGACCATTCGTACACGCCTGATGCATTCGTCCTACTCACGCCTGCCGCTGGTCCGGGACGGCGTGGTGGATGAACCCCTGGGCTTCGTGCACAAAAAGGAGTTGTTGAAAGAGTACCTGGCCGGCAATGACCCGGACCTTGAAGACCTGGCGCGCACGACCATCAATCTGCTCGACAGCTACTCGATCCTCAATGCCCTGGAACAGATGCGCCAAGCCTCGACCCACATTGCTTTTGTGGTCAATGAATTCGGTGATTTTGTCGGCGTTCTGACCATGACCGATATTCTCGAATCGATTGCTGGCGAGCTGCCGGATGCCAGCGAAATCGAAGGCCCGGATGTGCTTGAGGAGCAGGGCGGGTTCATGGTCAGCGGCGCGTTGAACCTGGCGCGGGTGCGACAGTTGACCGGTTTTAGCGCTGAACCGACCGAGGATTACCAGACACTGGCCGGGTTGGTGATGAGTGTGCTGGATCGGTTGCCGATAATCGGTGACAGCCATGAACGGGAAGGCTGGACCATGACGGTAATGGCGGTTGAAGAGCGGCGGGTGGTGCGGGTGTTGCTCCAGCGTATGGGCTAGTGATTTGGGTTGGATATCAGGGCCTCATCGCGAGCAAGCTCGCTCCCACATGGAACGGTGTACGCAAGTCCATTGTGGGAGCGAGCCTGCTCGCGATAGCAATCTACCTGACAACAAAAACCTCAAGCCCCAACCAAGGACCGCGCCCGAGGCACCATGCACAGCGAACGCAACGTCCGCCGCAGCCAAGCCCGATCATGCCCCGGTTTCCGAGCCACCTGCCGGGGCTTCACCTTCCCGACATGCGCCACAAAATCCTCCGCCAGCGATTGTGGACTACCAATCCCCTTAAGCTTTTTAACCAGTTTCCCATCCTTGTAAAACAACACCGTCGGCGTCCCCGTAACCTCCGGATGCCGCGGCGATTCGCGGGTACTCAACATATAAACATCCGCCCGATGCCGAAACGCCTCGGCAATCGCCCGAAACACCGGTCCGGCTTCTTCGCATGCCGGACAGTGCTGATTGCCAAAGTACAGGATCACCGGACGCCAGGTTTTCAGGGCTTTGCGGTAGGTCGGGGCCAATGCCGTTTGAGGGGTGTTCGAAGTCATTGAAGTCTCCTTTTCACAACGATCAGTGAAGGCTTGTTGACGGTAAAGGAGGGTGGCGGGTGGGTCTACTGTCAGAAATTACAGGTGGGTCCGCAAACGTCACGGTGCCACATTTTGAATCGCCACCCGCCGAATGTGGTGCAAGTACCCGCCCACGTGTGTCCCCCGGTAGCGCTCTCCCGCCCATGCGTTCGGTAACGCTTTTCCCGTGCAAAACCGCATCCCTTTGATTCAAAACACCTTTCAATCTCTCCACCACAGTCACCCTATCCTATGGCACACTTTCTGCTGTCTATTCCGTTGTTACACACTTATATCCGGTATAACGGAATACACAACAATCTGGAGTGCTTGCCATGCATCGCCGACCTTCCATGTTCAAAGCGTGTGTTTTTCTCTTTGCGGCTACGGCTGCTGCCGTGGGTGTTGCCCAGGCGGCGGACAGCAAGCTTGATAGCGTGCTGGCCCGTGGCAAATTGATTGTCGGTACAGGCAGTACCAACGCGCCGTGGCATTTCCAGGGAGCGGACGGCAAGTTGCAGGGTTTTGATATTGATATCGGCCACATGATCGCCAAGGGTTTGTTCAACGACCCGAGCAAGGTCGAGTACGTGGTGCAGTCATCCGATGCGCGGATTCCGAACCTGCTGACGGACAAGGTCGACATCAGCTGCCAGTTCATCACCGTCACCGCCAGCCGTGCGCAGCAAGTCGCCTTTACGCTGCCGTACTACCGCGAAGGTGTCGGCCTGCTGCTGCCAGCGAACAGCAAATACAAGGAAATCGAAGACCTGAAAGCCGCCGGCGACAGCGTGACTGTGGCCGTGCTGCAGAACGTGTACGCCGAAGAACTGGTGCACCAGGCGCTGCCTAAAGCCAAGGTCGACCAGTACGACAGCGTCGACTTGATGTATCAAGCCGTGAACTCCGGCCGAGCCGACACCGCCGCCACCGACCAGTCCTCGGTCAAGTACCTGATGGTGCAGAACCCTGGCCGCTATCGCAGCCCGACCTACGCCTGGAGCCCGCAAACCTACGCTTGCGCGGTCAAACGTGGCGACCAGGATTGGCTGAACTTCGTCAACACCGCGCTGCATGAAGCCATGACTGGCGTCGAGTTCCCGGCTTACGCGGCGTCGTTCAAACAATGGTTCGGTGTTGACTTGCCGACCCCGGCTATCGGTTTTCCCGTCGAATTCAAATGATCCCGTGAGAGCGGGGCGGCTGTAAAAGCGCCCCGTTCAAGGTATTGCTGACCATGAACTATCAGTTGAACTTTGCCGCCGTGTGGCGCGATTTCGACACCTTGCTGGCAGGGCTCGGTCTGGGCCTGGAGCTGGCGCTGGTGTCGATCGCCATCGGTTGCGTGATCGGCCTGATGATGGCGTTTGCTTTGTTGTCCAAGCATCGCGCGTTGCGGGTGCTGGCGTCGGTGTACGTGACGGTGATCCGTAACACGCCGATCCTGGTGTTGATTCTGTTGATCTACTTCGCCTTGCCGAGCCTGGGCATTCGCCTGGACAAGATTCCTTCGTTCATCATCACCCTGTCGCTGTATGCCGGGGCGTACCTGACCGAAGTGTTCCGTGGCGGGCTGTTGAGCATCCCAAAAGGGCAGCGTGAAGCCGGGCTGGCGATCGGTCTGGGCGAGTGGCAGGTCAAGGCCTACGTCACCGTGCCGGTGATGCTGCGTAACGTGCTGCCGGCGTTGTCGAATAACTTCATTTCGCTGTTCAAGGACACCTCGCTGGCGGCCGCGATCGCGGTGCCGGAGCTGACCTATTACGCGCGCAAGATCAATGTCGAGAGCTACCGGGTGATTGAAACCTGGATGGTGACCACAGCGCTCTATGTTGCGGCCTGTTACCTCATTGCCATGATCCTGCGTTACCTCGAGCAGCGTCTGGCGATCCGCCGATAGGAGCCTCCCATGTACGAATCCCCAAGTTGGTTGCATGAGTTGTGGGTGGCGCGGGAAGTGCTCTGGCAAGGCTTTCTGGTCACGGTGCAGTGCTCGGCCCTGGCGATTTTGCTCGGCACGCTGATCGGCATCGTCGCCGGACTGGTGCTGACCTACGGCAATGTCTGGATGCGCGCGCCGTTTCGCTTCTACGTCGATCTGATTCGCGGCACGCCGGTGTTTGTGCTGGTGCTGGCCTGTTTCTATATGGCGCCGGCGCTGGGCTGGCAGATCAGTGCGTTCCAGGCCGGTGCCTTGGGGCTGACGCTGTTCTGCGGCTCCCACGTCGCCGAGATCGTACGCGGTGCGCTGCAAGCTTTGCCACGCGGGCAGATGGAAGCGAGCAAGGCGATTGGCCTGACGTTTTATCAATCCCTGGGCTATGTGTTGTTGCCTCAGGCGTTGCGGCAAATCCTGCCGACCTGGGTCAACTCGTCCACCGAGATCGTCAAGGCCTCGACCTTGCTCTCGGTGATTGGCGTCGCCGAGTTGCTGCTCAGCACGCAACAGATCATCGCCCGGACCTTCATGACCCTGGAGTTCTACCTGTTCGCCGGTTTCCTCTTTTTCGTCATCAACTACGCCATCGAATTACTCGGCCGGCACATTGAAAAGCGGGTGGCTTTGCCATGACTCAGACTTCTGTTGCACCAAACGGCCAGGCCCTGCTGGACATTCGCGGCCTGCACAAACAATACGGCAAGCTTGAAGTGCTCAAGGGCGTCGACCTGACCATGCAGCGCGGCAACGTCGTCACGCTGATCGGTTCCAGCGGTTCGGGCAAGACCACGCTGCTGCGCTGCGTGAACATGCTCGAAGAATTCCAGGGCGGGCAGATCCTGCTCGACGGCGAATCCATCGGCTATGACGAGGTCAACGGCAAACGCGTGCGCCACGCGGAAAAAGTCATCGCCCGCCATCGCGCGATGACCGGCATGGCGTTCCAGCAATTCAACCTGTTCCCGCACCTGACCGCGTTGCAGAACGTCACCCTGGGTTTGCTCAAGGTCAAGAAGCTGCACAAGGATGAAGCCGTGGCGCTGGCCGAAAAATGGCTGGAGCGCGTCGGCCTGTATGAACGCCGCGATCACTATCCCGGTCAGTTGTCCGGCGGTCAGCAACAGCGCGTGGCGATTGCCCGGGCGATTGCGATGAACCCGAGCCTGATGCTGTTCGATGAGGTCACCTCGGCCCTCGACCCGGAGCTGGTCGGCGAAGTGCTGAACGTGATCAAGGGCCTGGCCGATGAAGGCATGACCATGTTGCTGGTGACCCACGAAATGCGCTTTGCCTTCGAAGTCTCGGACAAGATCGTGTTTATGAACCAGGGCCGGATCGAAGAGCAGGGGCCACCCAAGGAATTGTTCGAACACCCGAAATCGCCGCGTCTGGCGGAATTTCTCAAGAACACCCGTTTTTAATTTTATTAGCAGGAGAAACACTCATGAGCATTACTCGTTACGGCGCCGGCAGCACCGCCGGTGGCGGCCAGCCTCGTCCTTTCGCCCGTGCCGTTGAAGCCGATGGCTGGCTGCATGTGTCCGGGCAGGTGCCGGCGCTGGATGGCGAAATCATCGTCGGCGGCATCGTCGAACAGACCCACCAGACCATGAAGAACCTGATCGCGATCCTCGAAGAAGCCGGTTATGGCCTCGAAGACGTGGTCCGCGCCGGCGTGTGGCTGGAAGACCCGCGGGATTTCTGGAGTTTCAACAAGGTCTTTTCCGAGTACTTCAAAAGCGAACACGCCCCGGCCCGGGCCTGTGTGCAGGCGAACATGATGGTTGATTGCAAGGTTGAGATCGACTGCATCGCGTACAAGAAAAAGGCCTGACCCCGTACACATGATCGTTCCCACGCTCCGCGTGGGAATGCCGCCTGGGACGCTCCGCGTTTCGCTTCGGATGTGACGCAGAGCGTCACGCAATGCATTCCCAGGCAGAGCGTGGGAACGATCATTAGCGGTAAACTCCCGGCACTTTGAATGGGAACCTGAAACATGACCGAAGACACCATCAAGCGCCGGGCACGTGGTCTGGACCGGGCGTTCGATATTCTCGATTTCCTCAAGGAAATCGGCCAGCCACTGCGCCCGAACGAAATCGCCAGCGGCATCGGCAGCCCGAAATCCACGGTCTACGAACTGGTGGCCTCGTTGCTGGAACGGCGCATCCTCGAACCCGTGGGCAAGGACGGTCACGTCTACCTGGGCCGTCAACTGTACTTCCTCGGCCAGGCGCACTTGCGCCATTTCGACCTGACCCGCGAGGCCGATCACGCCTTGCAGGAAATCGTCAGCCAGACCCACGAAACCGCGCAGATGTGCCTGCTCAACGGGCGCAAGTACACCGTGGCGCTGATGAAAGAGGGCGAACGGCATTTCCGCATCTCCTCGGACATCGGCGAAAACGCGCCGATTCCCTGGACCGCGTCCGGGCGCCTGTTGCTGGCGCACTTGAGCGACCAGTCCATCATCGACCTGATCGACCACGACGACTTCATCCTGCCCAATGGCGAACGTTTGCCGCTGGATCAGTTTCTCCAGGAAATCCGCCAGGCCGGTATCGACGGCTTCTTCTCCTTCGATAGCGTCGCCGACACCTTCACCCATTGCTTCGCCGCCCCGGTCAAAGACCCCAACGGCGTGGCCATTGCCACCCTGTGCATCGTCGCCCCACGGGCCGATGCCAAGAACAACTACAACGACTATCGCCGGGTGCTGATCGACAGCGCCAACAACCTCGCCCGGCGTATCAACGAATAACCGCGGCTGCTGGCGGCCGTGAATGTAAGGAGTTCGATCATGTCTTCTGCTGCCGTAGAAAAAGGCTTTGCCCACACCGGCGCGCACTTGGTGCGCGATGTCAGCCTGCCGGCGCTGGTGCTGCACCGTGAAGCGCTGGAACACAACATCCGCTGGATGCAGGCGTTCGTCAGCAACAGCGGCGCGGAACTGGCGCCCCACGGCAAAACCAGCATGACCCCGGCGCTGTTTCGCCGGCAACTGGACGCCGGCGCCTGGGGCATCACCCTGGCCAGCGCCACCCAGACCCGTGCGGCCTATGCCCATGGCGTACGCCGGGTGTTGATGGCCAACCAACTGGTCGGCACGCCGAACATGGCGCTGATCGCCGATTTGCTGGCTGATCCAAGCTTCGATTTCCATTGCATGGTCGATCACCCGGACAACGTCGCTGACCTGGGCGCGTACTTCGCCTCGCGCGGCGTACGCTTGAACGTGATGATCGAATACGGCGTGGTCGGCGGTCGTTGCGGTTGCCGCACGGAGCAGGAAGTGATCGCACTGGCCAAGGCCATCGCCGCGCAACCGGCATTGGCGCTGACCGGTATCGAAGGCTACGAAGGGGTGATCCACGGTGACCACGCCGAGACCGGCATCCGTGAGTTCGCCGCCTCCCTGGTGCGCCTGGCGGTGCAGTTGCAGGACAGCAGCGCGTTCGCCATCGCCAAGCCGATCATCACTGCTTCGGGCTCGGCCTGGTACGACCTGATCGCCGAATCCTTCGAAGCGCAGAACGCCGGCGGACGCTTCCTTAGCGTGCTGCGCCCCGGCAGTTACGTCGCTCACGACCACGGCATCTACAAGGAAGCGCAATGCTGCGTGCTCGACCGTCGCAGCGATTTGCACGAAGGCCTGCGCCCGGCGCTGGAAGTCTGGGCGCACGTGCAGTCGATGCCGGAGCCGGGATTTGCGGTGATCGCCCTGGGTAAGCGCGACGTGGCCTATGACGCCGGTTTGCCGGTGCCGTTGTTGCGTTACAAGGCGGGTGTCGTGCCGGCGATTGGCGATGACGTGAGTGCCTGCAAGGTGACGGCGGTGATGGACCAGCATGCGTTCATGACCGTGGCGCCTGGGGTTGAACTGCGGGTGGGGGACATTATTTCGTTCGGCACTTCGCACCCGTGCCTGACCTTTGATAAATGGCGCACGGGGTGTCTGGTGGATGAGCAGTTGCAGGTGATTGAAACCATGGAAACCTGTTTCTAACCCCTAATTGATCGTTCCCACGCTCTGCGTGGGAATGCCTCACTGGACGCTCTGCGTCCGCTTCGGCATGTGACGCGGAGCGTCACGGGCTGCATTCCCACGCAGAGCGTGGGAACGATCAACACCAGAGAACCCTAAATCCATGAACACCATTAACACCCTCGGCCCCAACACCCCACGCATCGCTCTGATCGGCGAGTGCATGATCGAGTTGCAGCAACGGCCCGACGGCAGTCTGCAACAAAGCTTCGGCGGTGACACCTTGAACACCGCGGTCTATCTGTCCCGGGAACTGGGCGAAGGTGGCACGGTGGATTACGTCACGGCGCTCGGCGATGACAGCTTCAGCGACGCCATGTGCCAGAGCTGGGCCGCCGAGAACATCGGCCTGGACCTGGTCCAGCGCTTGCCCGGCCGTCTGCCGGGTTTGTACTGCATCCAGACTGACGCCGCGGGCGAGCGCCGCTTCCTGTACTGGCGCAACGAAGCGGCCGTGCGCAGTTGCTTCACCACCCCGGCGGCCGCGCCGATTCTGGCGGCGTTGCCGGATTACGACGTGCTGTACTTCAGCGGCATCACCCTGGCGGTGCTCGGTGAGCAAGGTCGCGAGAAATTACTGGAAACCCTGATCGAAGCCCGACAGCGCGATGCGCGGATCGTCTTCGACAACAACTACCGACCACGTTTGTGGGCGTCGCTGGAGGAGGCTCGGGCGGCGTATCGCAGTGTCTTGCCATACGTGGACCTGGCGTTGTTGACCGTTGATGACGAGCAGGCGCTGTTTCATTTTTCCGATTGCGACGCGGTGTTTGAAGCGTATGAGCAGATCGGCACGCCGGAAGTGGTGCTCAAGCGCGGCGCCGAGGCGTGCTTGATTCGTTGCGCTGGTGAGTCGTTCGAAGTACCGGCACGGAAGGTCGAGCGCGTGGTCGATACCACGGCGGCGGGGGATTCGTTTAGCGCGGCGTATCTGGCCAGTCGGCTCAAGGGCGGCAGCCCGGTTGAGGCGGCGCAGGCGGGGCATCGGTTGGCGAGCAGAGTGATCCAGGTCCCCGGAGCGCTAATCCCCAAAGATTGAAATGCGACCCTGTGGCGAGGGGGCCCTCAAGCCACCCCATCAATCCCGATAAAACACCTGCACCAGGTGATACCCGAACTTGCTCTTGATCGGCCCATGGACCACCCGCAGCGGTTTCTTGAAAATCACTGCATCGATCACCCCGACCATCTGCCCCGGCCGCACTTCACCCAGATCGCCGCCGCGTTTGCCGGACGGGCAGGTGGAGTACTTTTTGGCCAGCACATCGAAGGCTTCGCCCTTGGCGATGCGTTGTTTGAGCTGCTCGGCTTCTTCCGAGGTTTTCACCAGAATATGGCGGGCTTGAGCTTTCATGAGGCAGACCTTGTAACGGTGGTGACAACTGGGCGCGGGATTATGCCTCAACTCACTCCGGTTGGCCGATCATCGTGCGAATCTTGTTGGCCAGCAGGTCGATGGAAAACGGCTTGGCCACCATGTCCATGCCTTCCTCCAGGAAGCCCTGGCGTTCGGCGGCTTTCTCCGCGTAACCGGTCATGAACAGCACTTTCAGGTCCGGGCGATGCTGACGGGCGATTTCCGCCAGTTGCCGGCCGTTCATCCCCGGTAACCCGACATCAGTCACCAGCAAATCAACCCGCAAATCGGATTCGAGCAAGGGCAGGGCGGCCCGGGCGTCTTCGGCTTCGTGGGCGTGATAACCCAGCTCATTGAGCAAATCGAGCACCAGCATCCGCACCGCCGGGTCGTCCTCCACCAGCACCACGGTTTCCCCGGCAATCGCCGAGGGCGCTTCGCCGGTGACTGGCAGCAAGGTGTCCTGCGGCGCGCCAAGGTGCAGGCGCGGCAGGTACAGGCGCACGCAAGTGCCTTGGTCCGGCACGCTGTCGAGGCTGACATGGCCGCCCGACTGCTGGGCAAAACCGTAGATCATCGACAACCCCAGGCCCGTGCCCTGGCCGATGGGTTTGGTGGTGAAGAACGGATCGAACGCCTTGGCCAGCACCGACGCGCTCATGCCGGTGCCGTTGTCGCTGACCGCGATCATCAGATAGTCCCCGGCCTTGACCGCTTCCAGGGGGGCGAGGTCGTTGCCGTCGAGGTAGACGTTGGCGGTTTCGATCAGCAGCCGGCCACCATCGGGCATTGCGTCCCGGGCATTGATCACCAGGTTGAGCAAGGCGTTTTCCAATTGGCTGACGTCGGTGCTGACCGGCCACACTTCGTCGGCCAGTTGCAGCGCGAGCTCGATATGATCGCCCTTGGTGCGGCTGAGCAGGTCTTCCAGGGAATGGATCAACTCATTGGCGTTCAACGGTTTGCGGTCCAGTGACTGGCGCCGGGAGAACGCCAGCAGGCGATGGGTCAGGGCGGCGGCGCGGTTGGCCGACGACACAGCGGCTTCAGTGAAGCGGCCGATCTCGGCGCTGCGGCCATCGGCGATATAGCGTTGCATCAAATCGAGGCTGCCAATAATCCCGGTGAGCATGTTGTTGAAGTCATGGGCGATGCCGCCGGTGAGCTGGCCGACCGCTTCCATTTTCTGCGCATGACGCAACGCGTCTTCGGCGCGCTCGCGCTCGAACATCTCGTTTTGCAGGCGCTGATTGGCTTCGGCCAATTGCTGGGTGCGGGCGATCACGCGTTCTTCGAGGGTTTCATTGAGGTTGCGCAGGGCTTCTTCAGTCTGTTTGCGCTCGGTTTCATCGATCACGAAGATATAGAAACCGTTGACCGCGCCGTCCGCACCGTGGCGTGGCAGGTAATTCATCAGGGCACTGCGGATGCTGCCATCGCGGTGCGCGGCGTCGATGCTGAACGAACAGGGCCGCCCGGCCAGCGCCTCGGCGATGTATTCGGCGCGCAAGGCATAGGCGTCGTCGCCGAGCACTTCATGGATGGTTCGACCGAACAGTTCCTGAGGCGTGAGGCCGTACCAGTCGAGGTACGCGGCGTTGTTCAGGCGAAAGCGTTCTTCACGGTCGACGTAGCTGATCAGGATCGGCATCGCATTGATGATCAGCTGCAGCTCGGTCTGGCTCTGGCGCAGGGCCTGTTCGGTGTGCTTGCGCTCGGTCAGGTCCAGCGCGGCGCCAAGAAAGCGCATCGGCCGGCCATGGTGGTCCTTGTAGCAACGACCCCGGGCAAATACCCAGCGCAGTTGGCCGTCGGGTTGCAACAGACGGTATTCCTCGGCGTACTCGGTGCCGTGGGTGATGCAATGCTTGATGCTGCGCGCCACCATGGCGCGGTCTTCCGGGTGTACGCCGTGCAGGTATTCGCTGATCGGTAACTGGCTGGCCATCTCCGGATCAACCCCGTGCAGTTGCGCAAAGTGCGCGTCGGCAATGAAGCGGTCTTCGCCAATGTCCCAATCCCAGGTGCCGACCGCATCGGTGGCGGCCAGGGCCAGTTGCAGGCGCTGTTCGGTTTCGTGCTGGGCCTTGAGGCTGGCGGCGGAGCGCTGTTCGAGTTCGAGGGCGATGCGTCGCCGTTCATTGGTTTCGATGGCGGTGACCAGGATCCCGGCGACTTGGGCGCTTTCATCGCGAATCGGGCTGTAGGTCAAATCCAGCCAGAAGTCGGAATCCTGCCCGTCCCGCTGCAAGGAAAAGCGCTGCTCGCTGTAGGTCCGCACCTGGCCTTGTAGGACGGCGCTGTAGATCGGGTCGGTAAAGTCTTTTAATTCAGGCCATATCTGGTGCGTGGGCTGTCCGAAAGCGTGCGGATGCTTGCTGCCGGACAGCAGGGCGAAGCCGTCGTTGTAGATTTGCGTGAGCTGCGGGCCCCACAGCAAGAGCATGGGCATCGGCGAATGAATCACGATGTCCACCGCGGTGCGTAGGCTCTGCGGCCAGGAACTGGCGGCGCCCAAGGGGCTGCGGCTCCAGTCCAGTCGGGCGATCAGGGCCTGGGCATCGCTGCCGGTCGGTGATGCGTTCATCAAAATGTCCTGCACGTCAGTCGGTGTGGCTACGTCTACTATCCTTGCAGGGCGGTAGTCGCTGGATGACCCGAAGCGTCACGCGGTCGGGTCATATTTGCTCATTGAATGCTTCGCGGGTGCTTTTTGCCATGGAAATCGATTTATTGTTGCGGCAACTGGCCAGCCAGGAAGGCTCTGATCTTTACCTTTCTACCGGTGCGCCACCCAGCGCGCGGTTCGACGGTGTGCTCAAAGTCCTGTCTGATCAACGGTTCAAACCGGGGGAAATCGCAGCCATCGCCGAGTCCATCATGGACGCCGAACAGCGGCTGGAGTTCGATCGGGAACTGGAAATGAACCTGGCCATCTCTCTCGCCGGGGTCGGTCGTTTCCGGGTCAATATCTTTAAACAACGCAACGACGTATCGATCGTGGCGCGCAACATCAAGCTCGACATCCCGCGCTTCGAAGACCTCAACCTGCCACCGGTGCTGCTGGAAACCTTGATGCTCAAGCAGGGGCTGATGCTGTTCGTTGGCGCGACCGACTCGGGTAAATCCACGTCCCTGGCGGCCCTGATCGATTACCGCAACCGCCACAGCAGCGGCCATATCATCACCATCGAAGATCCGGTGGAGTATATCCACCGTCACAAAAAATCGATCATTAATCAGCGCGAGGTCGGCGTCGATACCCGCAGTTTTCATGCCGCGCTGAAAAATACCCTGCGCCAGGCGCCGGATGTGGTGCTGATCGGCGAGATTCGCGACCGCGAGACCATGGAACATGCCCTGACGTTTGCCGATACCGGCCATCTGGTCATCTCCACGTTGCATGCCCACAACGCCAACCAGGCGCTGGACCGCATCATCAATTTCTTTCCCCAAGAGCGCCGCGAGCAGTTGCTGCACGACCTTGGCAACAACCTCAAGGCCTTCGTTTCCCAGCGGCTGGTGCGCACCCGCGACGGCCAGCGCCGGGCAGCGGTAGAGGTAATGCTGGGCACACCGACCATTGCCGACCTGATCCGGCGCAATGAGTTTGATGAACTGAAGGGGATTATGGAAAAGTCGGTGGAACTGGGGATGCAGACATTTGACGGGGCGCTTTATAAGTTAGTCGTGGAAGGTGTTATCAGTGAGGATGAAGCATTAAAGCATGCCGATTCCGTTAACAATTTACGACTGCGGTTAAAGCTTTATGTCGACTCAACGACGACTCAACAACTGCCGCCAGGCGAATGGGGGTTGGTTGAGTAATGATTTTTTATTTAATAAGGCTTTGTGAGTGTGTTGGGTCTTTACAGTGTCAGAAACTTTAAATAAAACTTTGGCGATTGATGGTTTTTGATTTTGCATTAGAGTTCCTTCCTCGTGATTAATGCATTGGATGCTGGAAGGATTAATAATATGAAAGTCAGAAATAATTTTGATAAGTCTGCTGTGTTCGTAGCAGAGGAATATTTGTCTTGTGTGAACGCTGATACGACGGAGCGCCGCGCGTTAGTGAGTCAGCTTAAAAATTATATTAAAGGTCGGCGCGATAATGAAGTTGTTAATTGGGGGCTCTTTTTTATCACGCTGCAGATGAGGTCATCGCTTCACTATGTGCACCAGCCCGTCAGTAGATTGCTGAGTGAAATGCGTGGTTTGAAGGAGGTTAAAGCTGTATTGGACAGGGAGGAACTAGATGGCTCTGACGAGATCTATGTGACCGGCAATGGCTATATGGCGCTATTGTTGGATTCTGTCAGGCTGAATGTCACTCATCACTTCGTCTCCGATCCAGTGGTCGGCCCGCGACTACGCAACTTGATCGAGGCTGCAAAAGAGACAGGTGGAGAAGTGTGGCAGGGTGATAAGGCGAGTTGCTCACAATGGATGCGGTTTCACGGTCTGGAAGTTCCAGAAGATGTGGAGCAAACCAAGAATCTGTTGGCCTTTTTAGAATGGGAGTGGCCTAAAACTGATGAGTTTGGTAATTACTGGGCGCACCTGACCGGTGATTTCGATGAGGCCATTGTGTTGACGCCCGCTCAGTATGCGGAGATTCGCGCATTGACTGCAAAATTTGTCGCCAAAGATAAGAGCTTACTGGATACGCTGTGGGAAAATGCGCAGCCAGCGCTATCTGGGAAAGTTGATTGGGGGAATGCGAATGAGACAATAGGGCTGCTGGTACGTCATAAGTCTTTTAGGCAAATGGCAAGAAAATACCTGGATGGTTTGGGTTGGTATGGTTCGGCTGACGATGAAGACGTCACCGCGCACGATCGCGCACAAATCCTGATAACCGCCGTTATTCTCGATATCAATCCCTTTATTGGCACGGAAGAGAAACGAAATAGCGTCGGCACATATGATATTTATGAGCCGCGAGAATCTGTTGATAAGCCATTGGCTGATATTCGTCAGGGCCTGGAGCGCCATCTGGTGAGTAGCCAGCGAGTTTCCCTCGCGATGGCACCATTGGCGTCGCATTTGCTGCTGGCTTCCATGGCGCCCGGTTTTCTGGTCAAGGACCTGCCCTCCGAACTCAAAGCGGGTTCGATAGGTTGGGTGAGTTTTACTCAGGCAGTAGCGTTGGTCGAGCAAACATTCAGAGGGGTTTCTCGTTTCATGACCTATGAGCAGGTCATGAAATTCGGCAATGTGGATGCAGTCAGTTCGTCGGTCTCCCAGTTGCAAAGTGTGGTGGCTATTAAATCAATTATCGACTGGGCTTTAATCAACGAAGTCATTACGCATGAGGCCCTTGCGGTATCTGTCAAGGACGCTGCTGAAAAGGCAATGTTGGCGTATCAGGAATACGTAAAGCACTTTGTTCAGGGGGCAGAGGCATTTACTACGCCGTTGCCGAGCCGACAAAAGATCGCATTGGCGGCGCTGGAAGAGGCGGCACCCGGCTGTGATTTCCTGAAGGATCGGGTGCTCAGACACTACAGTGATAACCTGTCACATTCCTACAAAATGTCCATGCTTGATCTCCATATAGAAGGTGAGCTGGCAAGCGGAGACTGGGATTGGCGGGAGGAGGGGAGCCTTTATGAGCGCTATCCATACCTGTATGCGCTGGCGCCTAATGAACCAGTGTTCGAAGCGCAGGTGTCCGACCATCACCGTGAACTTCATAAAGCTTTGGCCACCAATATAAAAGTGGCGATGGCGCAAATGGAAAACGATGATCGCGAGATCTTCGAGAACAACGCAATCACCTTTTTCACGCTTCGTCCATCCGTTGCCGAGCGGATTCCAATGCCTGAAGGCAGTGTTGGTTACACCGGGGCAAATATTAAGAACCCCCCGCCGACGGAAAGCCAGGCCAAAAAAGACGAGGCTACCGGCCGTTATAGTGTCGTGATGTGCGCATCACACAGTAACGGCAAATTTGTCTGCTATGAAATGTTTAGCTTGCGCGCCAAGTGTCGGAAAAATATTCGGTTGGGTGAAATGATTCATGGTTCAGGGAAAATGAATATGCCCGCCAGAATCGATTTCAACGGGGGAATGACAGATCCTAAGCCACCCGTCACGCCGTTTTATCTGCCGATCGATCTGCGGAGCTATACCAATGGGACTGAGCCTCGGAACGACTACAGTAGTGAGGCGGTTATCGAGAAACTTGGCACTCTGCCGGCGCCCACATCCAGACCCAAGAAAAGACGCAACGCTTATCAACACTTCTCCAATCCGCGGATCAACGATGTTGCCCAGTTCATTGTCGTTAATCGCCCTTTAGCCTCGGTCAAGGAACTCACGGAAGCAGCGACCGAGTACACAGAGCGGGAGCAGGGTAAAGCGACGCTGGACAGGATCACGACCTATGTTGTTGATCTGGTGGTACCGTTCAAGAAATGCATTGAGGACATTGCCTCAGGAGAACGCAACAGAGTTGTAGACGGGGTATTCGGCTGCACGATGGATGCTATCGGTATTCTCTTTGCCTTCGTCGGTGTGCCGGGCAAGGTACTGAGTATTGCCGGCAGGGCCGCCTCTCTGTCGGCGAAGTTTAAAAGTTTTGCGAAGTTCGGATTGAAACTTACGTTCTCGATATTTAATCCGCTCGACGGCGTGGGCACCGGTGTTTATCGAGGCTCGAAAGCACTTTATAAAAGCGGATTGCGATTGGGGGGGCAAGGGGCTCATTTGGTTGAAACTGCGTCATTTCAGTTGCGCAGACTGACTGGCAAAGCCGATTCTGTGGCGCTGCTACGTGTTGAAAATTTTCCGCACCTTGGACAAGGTACATGGCGTCCTCGAGGTAGTTCGGTAGACATAGTGGACATTTGTGCTTTGCGTAAAAACAACGACTGGTTCGCTGTTAATCGAAACGGCAATGCTTGGGGTAAACGGCTCACCGACTTCGTCCAGTACCAGGAGTTTTCTTTCCCCGGTTTCCGTGGGCCACTACCTGCGAGCTACAGTCGCCAGATTATTCAGCAAAGCTTGCCAATAGCGAGTCGTAAAATTGACGACGCAATCTCGGTGTTGTCTACGCCGGCGCTCAATAATGAAACCAATCTTGCAATCGGCCTGCTTCTGGGCAGCACGCCTCAGTCACGTGACGACTTGTTCTTCTTTTTGAGACTGATCAAAACAGACTTTAACGGCTTTTCCATCAGTAATTTTATTTTGGACGGCGCGAAGGATAATACGAACCTCGTCGAGGTAAATCCTCTCCAGTACGACTTATGGAAAAAGTCTGTCAGTACGGGGGCGGCCGATCATCAGTTTTTGACCATTAACACCCAAAACCTGGTTGATCGTTTCAGCTCGACAGGTTCCAGCTACGGTGCGGTTGCTGATGATCTGATTCATGAAGTCTTCCGTGCCGGGCCTAAAAAAATCGACGTGGTGTGCGCCAAGGCAGCAACGCAGGGCCAAGGCATGGACGTGGCTCCGCTGTTAAACCTTGCTGCCGGTCGCCTGCCACTGGCTGCCAATGAAAGGCCAGTTCGTTATCACAATAGCCAAAAAGCACTTGCAAACGCGGACTCTTTTGCGTTGATAACAGCGTTACTCAGTCAAAGTAAAACTGACAAAGCCGGGTATCTGAAAAACATCGGCATCATGAGCGCAGCCATTAACGGCAGTGCAGGCCGCCCCATTGACACTGAAGTGCTGGTGAATCTGAATACCGATTAAAGTTGCTCTCGATGCCGCAGATCGTCCTGCGGCATCGGCGGTCATTGCCCATTCTGACGAGCTCAATCTTTCAACTCTGGTCGATCTCGGAACTGCTCAAGCGCTTCGGGGTTGGCCAGGGCATCGGTGTTTTTCACCGCCTGCCCATGCACCACATTCCTCACCGCCAACTCCACCACCTTGCCGCTGATCGTGCGCGGAATTTCCGTCACGCTCAGGATCTTCGCTGGCACATGCCGCGGCGTAGTGTTGGCGCGGATGACCTGGCGTATCTGCTGTTGCAGGGTTTCATCCAGAGTGACGCCATCCTTGAGGCGCACAAACAGCACCACCCGCACGTCATCCTGCCATTGTTGACCAATCGCCACGCTGTCCAGCACCTGTGGCACTTTTTCCACCTGACGGTAAATCTCTGCGGTGCCGATGCGCACGCCGCCGGGGTTGAGCACGGCGTCGGAGCGGCCGTGTATCATCATCGCGCCGTGGTGCAGTTGTTCGGCGTAGTCGCCCTGGGCCCAGACGCCGGGGAACAGGCTGAAATAGGATTTGCGCAGCTTTTCTCCGTCCGGGTCATGCCACAGCCCGACGGGCATCGCCGGGAAGTGTCGGGTACACACCAGCTCGCCTTTTTCGCCGATCACCGGTCGGCCTTCGTCATTCCACACCTCGACCGCCATGCCCAGGCTCTTGCCCATGATCTCGCCCCGGCGGACCGGTGACAGCGGATTGCCATTGACGAAGCACGAGACGATATCGGTGCCACCGGACATCGAAGCCAGGCACACGTCTGCTTTCACATCGCGATAGACGAAGTCGTAGCTTTGCGGTGACAGCGCCGAGCCGGTGCAGAGCAAGGTTTGCAGGCTGCCAAGGTCATGGCTCTGTCGAGGTTTCAGGCCGCTGCTTTCCAGGGTCGCGAGGAACTTGGGGCTGGTGCCGAACACGTTGATGCGCTCGTCGTCGATCAGGTCGATCAAGCGTTCCGGGCCAGGGTGAAACGGCGAGCCGTCGTACAACACCACGGCGCTGCCGACGGCCAGGGCTGACACCAACCAGTTCCACATCATCCAGCCGCAGGTGGTGTAGTAGAACAAACGGCTGCCGGCACCGAGATCGCCATGCAGACCGTGTTCCTTGGCGTGCTGCAACAACACACCGCCGGTGCTGTGGATGATGCATTTGGGCACGCCGGTGGTGCCGCTGGAATAGAGGATGTACAGCGGATGGGCGAATGGCACCGGGACAAAATCCGGTTCGCCGCCGATGTCGTAAAAATCGTCCCAGAGCGTGACGTTGGCCTGGGTGTGGAATTCGTCGATGTGCGTCTGTGGCCGGGCGTAAGGCACGACGATCAACTGCTCCAAGGTGGGCAATCGTTCGAGGATTTCGTTGACCTTGGCGCGTTGGTCGATGTCCTTGCCGGCATAGCGATAACCGGCGCAGGTGATCAGCACTTTCGGCTCGATCTGGCCGAAACGGTCGATCACCCCTTGGGTGCCGAAATCCGGCGACGAACAGGACCAGATCGCCCCGAGACTGGTGGTGGCAAGCATCGCCACCAGGGTTTGCCAAGTGTTGGGCATGCACGCCGCCACCCGATCGCCGAGGCCAACACCGGCGGCTTGCAGGCTGTTCTGGAAACCAGCGACATGGCTGGCCAGTTCGGCCCAGGTCAGCTGTTCGCGCTGACCGTTTTCAGCGACCGCGACCACCGCCACCGCATCGTCGCGCCGACGCAGCAAGTGCTCGGCAAAGTTCAGGGTTGCGCCGGGGAACCACTCGGCGCTGGGCATGTGCGGGCCTTCGCGCAGCACCTCGTCGGGTTGATCGTGGAAGCGGATATCGAAGCAGTCGACAATCGCCTGCCAGAACGCCTCCCGCTGATCGATGGACCATTGGTGCAGGGCAGGGTAGTCATCGATCTTGAGGTGATGGCGCTGATTGATGAAGCGCCGAAAGGCTTCCATGCGGGTCTTGCCGATGCGCTGGGCGCTGGGTTGCCAGAGGATGTCGGACATGGTTTGCCTCTCTTCAGTCAGATCGTTCCCACGCTCCGCGTGGGCATGCAGCCCGGGACGCTCCGCGTCCCCAAAGCGGACGCAGAACGTCCATTGAGGCATTCCCACGCAGAGCGTGGGAACGATCCGGGTGGCGGGTTACTGCGCCAACCACCCACCATCAATATTCCACGCCGCGCCCCGCACCTGGCTGCCGGCCTCGCTGCACAAGAACAGCACCAGTTCACCCAGTTGCGGTGGGGTCACGAATTCCAGGGACGGCTGCTTCTCGGCCAGCAAATCATGCTGCGCCTGCTGCGGGTCGATGCCGGTGGCGGCGCGGTCATCGATCTGCTTTTGCACCAAAGGCGTCAGTACCCAGCCCGGGCAAATGGCGTTGCACGTGACCTGGGTGGTCGCGGTTTCCAGGCCGACCACCTTGGTCAAGCCGATCACTCCATGCTTGGCCGCCACATAAGCGGCTTTGCCTACCGAACCCACCTGGCCATGAACCGAGGCGATGTTGATGATCCGCCCCCAATTCTTCGCCCGCATACGCGGCAGGCACAGGCGCGTGCCGTGGAACACCGAAGACAGGTTGATCGCAATGATCGAATCCCAACGCTCCAGCGGAAAGTCTTCCACCGCCGCCACATGCTGGATCCCGGCGTTGTTCACCAGAATATCCACGCCACCGAATTCGCGCTCGGCGTAGGCAATCATCTCGGCGATTTGCTCGGGTTTACTGACGTCTGCCGGATGATGCCCGACCTTGCCGCCAAATTGCTCAACCTCGGCAATCACCTTCGAGGCGTCGCCGAACCCGTTGAGCACCACGTTGGCACCGGCCTTGGCCAGGCTGAGGGCGATGCCCAGGCCGATGCCGCTGGTGGAACCGGTGACCAGTGCGGTCTTGCCTGTAAGAGTCGTCATGAATACCTCACACAATGCCAGTGGCGTAGAAAGTGCCGATTACCACGAAGACCGCCAGGGTCTTGATGATCGTAATACAGAAAATGTCTTTGTAGGCTTCGCGGTGCGTCAGGCCGGTGACCGCGAGCAGGGTAATCACCGCGCCGTTGTGCGGCAGGGTGTCCATGCCGCCACTGGCCATCGCCGCCACTCGGTGCAGCACTTCCAGCGGTATGTTCGCGGCATGGGCTGCGGCGATGAAGTCGTTGGCCATCGCCGCCAGGGCAATGCTCATACCGCCCGATGCGGAACCGGTGATGCCGGCCAGCAGGGTCACGGTAATCGCTTCGTTGACCAGCGGGTTGGGAATGCTTTTCAGCCAGTCGGCCAGCACCAGGAAGCCTGGCAAGGAGGCGATCACCGCGCCGAAACCGTATTCCGACGCGGTGTTCATCGCTGCCAGCAATGCGCCGCTAACCGCACTTTTACTGCCTTCGGCCAGTTTGCTGCGGATCGCCTGGAAGCCGAACACCAGCACCATGATGATCCCGACCAGCAACGCCGCTTGAACCGCCCAGATCGCCGTGAGCTTGGCGATTTCGGTGGTCACCGGCGTGGTCATGCCCGGCAGCGAGAGGCTGTGGGTCTTGCCGTACCACTGCGGGATCCACTGGGTGAACAGCAGGTTCATGATGCCCACCGCCAGCAGCGGCGACAGGGCAATCCACGGATTCGGCAGCTTGATGTCGGCAGCGGTTTCCGGCTCGTTGCGCAGCTCGGTGCCATAACCTTCGCCGGCGCGCTGAGCCTTGTTGCGTTGACGCTGCAGGAACAGCATGCCGGCGCAGAACACGAAGATCGTGCCGATCAGGCCCAGCCACGGCGCCGCCCAGGCGGTGGTGTTGAAGAAGGTGCTGGGGATGATGTTCTGGATTTGCGGGGTGCCGGGCAGGGCGTCCATGGTGAAGGAAAACGCACCGAGGGCGATGGTCGCCGGGATCAGCCGTTTGGGGATATTGCTCTGGCGGAACATCTCGGCGGCAAACGGATACACCGCGAACACCACCACAAACAGCGACACGCCGCCGTAGGTCAGCAAGGCGCAGACCAGCACGATCACCAGCATCGCCTGGCGAGTGCCAAGCAAACGAATGGCCGCCGCAACGATAGAACGCGAGAAGCCCGACAGCTCAATCAGCTTGCCGAACACCGCACCGAGCAGGAACACCGGGAAATACAGTTTGATGAAGCCGACCATTTTCTCCATGAACACCCCGGTGAAGGCAGGGGCGACGGCGGAAGGGTCGGTGAGCAGTACAGCGCCGAGGGCGGCAATCGGGGCAAAGAGGATAACGCTGTAGCCACGGTAAGCAGCCAGCATCAGCAGCGCGAGGGCTGCCAAGGCAATGATCACACTCATGGGTGTGTCTCTCCTGAATTGTTATTTTTGTAAGGTGGATCTTTTGTGGGAGAGGGCTTTAGCGGGAATCGTGCCAGATAGCTAAGGTGTTGAAATATAAAGAGATATCGTTTCTTTTTGGCGGTGCTTCGGACTTTATGTCTCTGTTTTGAGATAGGGGGGGATCTGGCGGGCGCCTTCGCGGGCAAGCCTCGCTCCTACATGGGGAGGTGGCGCTCGGGGGTGACGCGTACACTTCGCACCTGTAGGAGCGAGGCTTGCCCGCGAAGAGGCCGCATCTACCAATAGAGATCCATGTCTCGTTATTGAGACTCGGCAATCCCTAACGCCACCATCTTCTTGTACAGCGTCGACCGCCCAAGCCCCAACCGCGCCGCCGCTTCAATCACCTTGCCGCCACATTGTGCGAGTGCCGATTCAATCAACTGCCGATCAAATCGCTCCCGAGCCTCACTGAACGTCTCATGGCCGACGGCTTCAATCGCCTGCGCCGCCACCCGCGTCACCGGGGTAAATGTCCCAATCGCCGCGCGGATATCCGCCACATTCAACATCAAGTCATCACTGAGCAACGCCGCGCGTTCCAGCACATTACGCAGTTCGCGGATATTCCCCGGCCAGGCGTGTTGGCCCAGCAGCTCCAGTGCTTCACGGTTCAACTCATGCTGACTGCGCAGTTCTTCCAGGATCGCTTCGCTGAGGGCCGGTATGTCGTCGAGGCGGTCACGCAACGGCGGCACCTGGATCGGCAGCACGTTGAGGCGGTAATACAGGTCGGCGCGAAACTCGCCGCGTTTGATCGCCGCTTCCAGATCCGTCGAGGTGGCGGCAATGACTCGCACATCGCTCTGGATCACTTCGTTGGAACCTACCGGTTCGAACTCTTTCTCCTGCAACACCCGCAGCAACTTGCTTTGCAGGGGCAAGGGCATGTCACCGATCTCATCGAGAAACAAGGTGCCACCCTGGGCGATCTGCAACTTGCCCACGCGTCCCTTGCGATCAGCGCCGGTAAACGCGCCGGGGGCGGTGCCGAAGAACTCGGCTTCGAGCAATGCCTCGGGAATCGCCGCACTGTTAATGCTGACAAACGCCTTATGCGCTCGGGGCGAAGCACCGTGGATCGCCTGGGCCAGCAACTCCTTGCCGGTGCCGGTTTCGCCGAGCAGCAACACCGGGGATTCAGCACTGGCACTGCGCCGGGCGCGGCGTTTGACTTCCAGGCTGGCGGCGCTGGTGCCGATGAAATGGGCGAAGTTGTACTTGGTTTGCCGCGCCCGCAGCAGCGAGCGGGTGGAGGCCAGTTCTTCCTGCATGCTCAGGTAGCGCTTGAGCATCGGCGACAGGCTGCGCAATTCGTCGAACAGCGCGAAGCCGATGGCGCCGATCACCGCGCCGGCATCGTCGTGAATCGGCAGGCGCATTACCACCAGTGGTTCCTTGGGCGTGTCCTGCATGTCCAACAGGATCGGCCGGCCGGTGCGCACCACGTCACGCAGCAGACTGCCGGGGATCACGCTTTCACAGGCCTTGCCGATCGCGACCTCCGCCGATTCCAGGCCGAAACGCCGGGCGTAGCGTTCATTCATCCAGACGATATTGGCGTCGCGGTCGACAATCACCGTGCCTTCGCTCGATTGCTCGATGATCTCGAACAAAGAGCGGATCGCCAGCAGGCGCACGCGCTGGTAGTCCTTGAGGCTTTCGGTGGTGTTCATGTCTGTCATGTCCAGAGTGTGGTTGTCTGTGAGGGCCTCTTCGCGGGCACGGCTTACCCCGGATGCGCCGCCGCCAACAGTTCCTTGGTATACGGATGCTGCGGCGACTCGAACACATCATGGCTGGCACCGCTTTCCACCACTTTGCCGTCCTTGATCACGATCATGTCATGGGCCAGCGCGCGCACCACCGACAGATCATGGCTGATGAACAGATAGGTCAGGCCGTGCTTTTTCTGCAGGTCGCGCAGCAGCGCGACCACTTGTTTCTGCACGGTGCGGTCCAGGGCTGAGGTCGGTTCGTCCAGCAGGATCAGCGCCGGCTTGAGCACCAGCGCCCGGGCGATGGCGATACGTTGCCGTTGGCCGCCGGAAAACTCATGGGGATAACGGTGACGGCTTTGCGGGTCGAGGCCGACTTCTTCCAGGGCCCGAATCACCTCGGCCTTGCATTGCTCGGCGGTCAACTGGCTATGCACTTCCAGGCCTTCGCTGATGATCTGCGCCACCGACATCCGTGGGCTCAGACTGCCAAACGGGTCCTGGAACACCACCTGCATCTTCTTGCGCCACGGCCGCAGCTGCTTTTGCGTAAGGCCGTCGAGCGCCTCGCCCTGGAAGCGAATGCTGCCTTCGGAATCGAGCAACCGCAGGATCGCCTGACCCAAAGTGGACTTGCCCGAACCGGACTCGCCAACGATACCCAAGGTCTTGCCACGCTGGACGTTCAGGCTGATGCCATCCACCGCGTGTAACCAGGTCTTGCGCTGGAACAGACCGCCGCCAAGGGCGAACTTGACCCGCAAGTCGTCCACTTCCAGCACTTTCTCGCGTTCGTCCCGGGGCAGGGCTTCGCCTTCCGGCTCGGCATTCAGCAGCACGCAGCTGTAAGGGTGCTTCGGTTCGGTGAACAGCTGCTCGCAAGGAGCCTGCTCGACGATTTCCCCGGCCTTCATCACGCACACGCGCTGGGCGATGCTGCGCACCAGATTAAGGTCATGGCTGATCAGCAGCAGTGACATGCCGAGCCGCCGTTGCAGTGATTTGAGCAGCAACAGGATCTTGCGCTGCACCGTCACATCCAGCGCGGTGGTCGGTTCGTCGGCGATCAGCAGTTCTGGCTCACAGGCCAGGGCCATGGCAATCATCACCCGTTGCCGCTGGCCGCCGGACAGTTGATGCGGATAGGCCTTGAGTCGTTCCCTGGGGTGCTTGATGCCTACCAGCTCCAGCAATTCGAGAATCCGCCCTTGCGCCGCTTTGCCGGCCAGGCCTTTGTGCACCAGCAGTGTTTCGCCAATCTGCTTTTCGATGCTGTGCAGCGGGTTCAGCGAGGTCATCGGCTCCTGGAAGATCATCGCGATCCGGTCGCCGCGCAACTTGCGCAGGACCGAGGCGTCGGCACCGACCAGTTCCTGGCCGCGATAACGAATGCTGCCGGAGGTTTGAGTACCGGTTTCCGGCAGCAATTGCAGGATCGAATGGGCTGTCACCGATTTACCGGAGCCCGACTCACCGACCAGCGCCAGGCACTCGCCGGGGCGGATATCCAGGCACAGGTTGCGCACCACCGTCTGGCCACTGAACGCCACGCTCAGGTCACGGATTTCGATCAGGTTGTCACTCATATCTAATGTCCGCTTCATGATCGAGGGTCGAAGGCATCACGCAATGCCTCGCCGATGAACACCAATAAAGAAAGAATCAGCGCCAGGGTGAAAAACGCCGTCAGGCCCAGCCACGGTGCTTGCAGGTTCTGCTTGCCCTGACCGATCAGCTCACCCAATGAGGCGCTGCCGGCCGGCATGCCGAAGCCGAGAAAGTCCAGGGCCGTGAGCGTCGAGATTGCGCCGGTCAAAATGAACGGCAGGTAACTCAAGGTCGCGTTCATCGCGTTGGGCAGGATGTGCCGCACGATCACTTTGCGGTCGGTCAGGCCCAGCGCCCGAGCCGCCTTGACGTATTCCAGGTTGCGCCCGCGCAGGAACTCGGCGCGCACCACGTCCACCAGGGCCAACCAGGAAAACAGCGCCATGATCCCCAGCAACCACCAGAAATTAGGCTCGACGAACCCCGACAGAATGATCAGCAGGTACAGCACCGGCAACCCCGACCAGACTTCCAGCAAGCGCTGGCCGAGCAAGTCGACCCAACCGCCGTAATAGCCTTGCAGCGCACCGGCGGCAATGCCGATCAGCGCACTGACAAACGTCAGCATCAAGGCAAACAGAATCGACACGCGGGCGCCGAAAATCACCCGGGCCAGCACGTCCCGCGCCTGATCGTCGGTGCCCAGCCAGTTGACCTTCGACGGTGGGCTCGGCGCCGGTTTGTTCAAATCGTAGTTGGGCGTGTCGTCGCTGAACGGAATCGGCGGAAACAGCAGCCAGCCGCCGTCCTGCTTGATCAGCTTCTGCACGTAATCGCTGCGATAGTCGGCCTGGAACGGCAGTTGCCCGCCGAATTCCTGCTCGGTATGACGCTTGAACACCGGGAAGTACAGCGAACCCTGGAAGCTGACGATCAGCGGCTTATCGTTGGCGATCAGTTCACCGCCGAGGGTCAGCAGGAACAACCCGATAAACAACCACAGCGACCACCAGCCCCGGCGGTTTTTCTTGAAGCGTTCGAAGCGACGAAGGCCCAGGGGCGAGAGCTTGAACATCAGGCGTTCCTCGCGGCGAAGTCGATACGCGGGTCGACCAGGGTGTAGCAGAGGTCCCCGACCAGTTTTATCAAGAGGCCGAACAGGGTGAAGATGAACAGCGAACCGAAGACCACCGGATAGTCCCGTGACACGGCCGCTTCGTAGCTCATGCGGCCGAGGCCATCGAGGGAGAAAATCACCTCGATCAGCAACGAGCCGGCGAAGAACACGCTGATGAAGGCCTGGGGAATCCCCGACACCACCAGCAACATCGCGTTGCGGAACACATGGCCGTACAGCACGCGACGCTCGCTCAAGCCCTTGGCGCGGGCGGTGACCACGTACTGGCGGGTGATTTCATTGAGGAAGGAGTTCTTGGTCAGGATCGTCAACGTGGCGAAGCCGCCGATCACCAGCGCAGTAACCGGCAGTACCAGGTGCCAGAAGTAATCGGCGATCTTGCCCACGGTCGACAGCGACTCGAAGTTGTCCGAGACCAGACCGCGCACCGGGAACCAGTTCAGCGACGTGCCACCGGCAAACACCACAATCAGGAACATCGCAAACAGGAACGCCGGCATCGCATAGCCGATGATGATCGCGGTGCTGCTCCAGATATCGAAGTGGCTGCCGTGATGCACCGCTTTGCGAATCCCCAGCGGGATCGACACCAGATAGGTGATCAGTGTGGCCCAGAGCCCGAGGGAAATGGTCACCGGCATTTTTTCCAGGATCAGGTCGGTCACCGTGGCGCCACGGAAGAAGCTCTTGCCAAAGTCCAGTTTCGCGTAGCTTTTGAGCATCAGCCACAGGCGTTCCGGCGCCGGCTTGTCGAAGCCGTATTGTTTTTCGATCTCTTTGATCAACTGCGGGTCGAGGCCACGACTGGCCCGGGAACTGCCGTGCATCGTCTCGCTGGAGCCACCGCCGATCGTGGCGCCGCCGATGCCTTGCAAGTGCGCGATGGCCTGTTCCACCGGACCACCGGGCGCGGCCTGGACGATCACGAAGTTGACCAGAAGAATGATCACCAGGGTCGGAATGATCAGCAGCAAACGCCGCAGTATGTAGGCCCACATCAGCGCGGCCCTCCGGATTTGCCGCGCTTGATCAATTCGGCGGTCATCTGTTCGTTGGTCAAGGGCGTGGAGCTCACTTCCCACCAACTCTCGATGGCTTCGTCATTGCTCGCCTGCACGCTCGGAATGCCGAAGCGATTCCACCAAACGGTGGAGCTGCCGGGCGGGTAATAGTTGGGAATCCAGTAGTAGTTCCATTGCAGCACCCGGTCCAGGGCATGGGCGTAGCGCAGCATGTCGGCCTGGGTGTTGGCGCGGATCAGGCCGCTGATCAGCGTATCGACCGCCGGGTTCTTCAGCGCCATGTAATTGTTGGCGCCGGGATCGTTGGCCGAGGCCGAACCAAAGTAGTTGACCAGTTCGCCGCCGGGGGAGGTGGTGACCGGATAGCCGGTGATGACCATGTCGTAATCCCTGGACATCAGGCGGTTAACGTATTGGGACGAGTCGATGCGGCGAATGTTGAGGTCGATACCGATCTGTTTCAACGTGCGCTTATAAGGCAGCAGCAACCGATCGATGCCGTTCTGGCTGGTGAGGAAGGTGAAGCTCAGCGGCTCGCCCTGGGCATTCACCAGTTGATCGCCATCGGGTTTCCAGCCGGCCTGTTCGAGCAGCTCCAGGGCTTGCAATTGTTTGTCGCGGATCACGCCGCTGCCATCGGTCTTCGGCGCTTGGAAGACCTGGGTAAACACTTCATCGGGAATCTGCCCGCGCAACGGTTCGAGAATCGCCAGCTCCGCCGCATCGGGAAGCTTGCGCGCAGCCAGGTCGGTGTTGGAAAAGAAGCTCTGCTGGCGGATGTACAAGTCGCGCATCATCTGCCGGTTGCTCCACTCGAAATCCCAGAGCATGGCCAGGGCCTGGCGCACACGGCGGTCCTGGAATATCGGATTTTGCAGATTGAAGACGAACCCCTGGGCTGTTTGCGGTGCGTCAGTGGCCAAGTGGGCCTTGCGCAGGCGGCCGTCGCTCAGGGCCGGACTTTCGTAGCCGATTGAATAACCGGTGGCGGAGAACTCGCGGTTGTAGTCGTAGGCGCCGCCGCGCAGCACCTGGCGAGCGACGTCGGTATCGCCGAAGTACTCGATGCTGAAATGGTCGAAATTATAGAGGCCGCGGCTGACTGGCAGGTCCTTGCCCCACCAGTCGGCGTTGCGCTCGAAGGTAATGCTGCGTCCGGAGTCGACCTTGCCGACCCGATACGGGCCGCTGCCCAGTGGTGGTTCGTAACCGCCGCCGCTGGCGAAGTCGCGGGTTTTCCACCAATGCTCGGGGAATACCGGCAGGGTCGCGATGTCCAGGGGCAGGGTGCGGTTCTCGTTGCTTTTGAAGTCGAACCGAATGGTCAGCGGCGACTCGACTTCAGTGCCTTTGACGTCGGCAAACTGAGTGCGATAGCGCAGGCTGCCCTGGGTCATCAGCAGATCGAAGGTGTAGCGCACGTCTTCGGCGGTAATCGGAGTGCCATCGGCGAAGCGCGCCTTGGGGTTCAGATAGAAGCGCAGGGACAGACCGTCCTCGGAGCGCTCCATCTTCTGCGCCACCAGGCCATAAACCGTATAAGGCTCGTCCAGCGAACGCTGGGCCAGGGGGGAGTAGAGCAGGCCATCGATCTGGTTCACGCCGATGCCCTTGTCGATGTAGGGCAGGATGTGGTCGAAATGACCGATTTCCATGGCTGAGCGACGCATCGTGCCGCCCTTGGGGGCTTGCGGGTTGGTGTAGGCGAAATGACTGAAGCTCGCGGGATATTTCGCCGGTTCGCCATACACGGTCAACGCGTGTTGCGGTGCTGCATTCACACCAGCGCCACTTAGCAGCAGGGCCACGGCAGTGAATATCAAAGTGGGGAAAGCCAGTCGCATTGTCAGCCTTAGAGCCGGGTGATCGATAAGCACAATTTGTACGCTAGCGGCGCGTCCCTCGCCAGTCGAAACACGTAACCAAAACACAACGGCCCACCAAAAGGCGGGCCGTTGTGCAGAAAACTCAGGCGTCAGATCAGTCCTGGCGGCTGGTCACTTCCAGCAGGTGGTACCCGAACTGGGTTTTGACCGGGCCTTGCACCACGTTGATCGGTGCGCTGAAAACCACGGTGTCGAATTCCTTGACCATCTGGCCTGGACCGAACGAACCCAGATCACCGCCCTGGCGGCTGGACGGGCAAGTGGAGTTAGCCTTGGCAACTTCGGCGAAATCAGCGCCGCCTTCAATCTGGGCCTTGAGTTCGTTGCACTTGGCTTCGCTGGCAACAAGGATGTGACGGGCAGTGGCTTTAGCCATGGGAAAATTCTCCATTCAATGTTCAGTAAAGTGCTGAGCCTACCGGATTCAGTGGCCTATTTCTTCTCAAAGTTCCATCTGAAACCGGTCGGGCATGGGGACATTTATATAAGTGAAGGGTTTACAGGCCAGCATGTCTCAAGCGCTCGGCGTGCTGTACATACAACTCGATCGGGTTGACACCTTTGCGACCCCGTCCGGCTGTCTGACCGAGACTGTCCATGTGATCCATTGGATAGTCGGAGCGGATCACTTTACCCAGGTGAGAACTGTATCGCCCGACCAGCCCGTCGTTTTGCCCGGCCTCGGTGATGAAATACTCGGAAAACGCCCGGCAAAAAGCGTGTGCCGGGTCGAAACCGCTGAGCCCTTCATCAAGGATGGTCCCTTGCAGGGTGCCGCTCCAGGAGTAATAGCGCACACCATTGACCAGCTCTCGACCCTTGCCGCCCCAGGTTTTCGGCAGCCCCTGAGGGTACTTGTCGTTGAAGGCGCCAACGCCCTCGGTGGTCAGCGCGTTAAGCGCGGCGATTGCGTTTTGTGGCAACTGCTGGTTGCCGCTCAACAACGACAGGAAGTCAGCGAACGAGGTCGCGACTTTTCTGGCTACATGCTCCGGCAAGCGTCCGGGCGTAAGGGCCTTGCGCAAAAAATCCGCCAATTCCGATCCATGATTCGGGCCGCTGACGGACGTCACTGACGCTACCCATTGCGGCGCGACAGCGGCCGCGTAACGTGCGGCGAGTGCGCCCTGGCTGTGGCCGATCAGATTGACCTGGCTTGCGCCGGTTCCTTCCAGGACCCGTTCAATCTGTGCCAATAGCTGGTCGCCGCGCACTTCGTTGCTATGGGTAGCCGACAGGTGCGGTACGAAGACCCTGGCGCCATAGCTTCTCAATGCCTGCTTGACGTCATGGAACAGTTCGAACCTGCCGATGCGGTCGAAACCGAAGAGGCCGTGTACCAGAAGGATTGGATGCTGAGTTGTTGCATTCCGTTGCATGTTCGTACCTTTTTCGCGGAAGTTCGTAGAGGTGACCCGGACGCCACTCTAAAACACTCCCGCCGCCAGGCGATGTCTGAAAAATCCGCTGTGCTTGAAGGAAAGCGGTATAGGAAAAGTATGAAAATTCGGAACAGGACGAAGTCTACGTCGGAACATTTCGACATCTTTTTAAGCGGTCAAGAGAGATTCTCAACAGTGGCCTACCCAGTGATCGGCATTTGTCCCGGTCATCTGAAGCAATTACCTGACATCGCCGCGCACAGCGATGGGCTTAAATAGGCTTCGTTCGACGCCGACCTGCGGGCCGGTACGTATGTCCAAGGACTGGAGTAAATGAATGAGCACATTTGAAATAGATACAGCGAAGCGAGTGTTGTCGGCTCCACAGCTGGTACAGGCTGAAAATGCCGTTCTGGATCCGGCCAGCAAGAAAGCCGTGGTCAATATCTTGCCTTATCCAGGTATGGCGAGCGGAGACAGGCTGGTACTGCACTGGTCCGGGCTCGACGCCGAAGGGTTGGCCTATCGGCATGAGGTCGCGCATTTTGTCAGCCAGAGGCAGGTAGGCAAGGACGTTGTCTTTATCGTCGCCAGTCCCCACATCGGTGCGCTGGATGGCGGTTACCTGGAGGTCTACTACACGCTTACCAGTCGTTGTTTGCCGGAACCCGTGCAGTCTCGACGTTTGCAGTTGAATGTTGGTGATACCCCTTCCGGAGTGTTGCCGTTGTTCGTGAATGATGCCGTGGGCGGTACGCTCGACCCGGTCCGGGTGGGTGAAGGCACACGCATAACGATTCGACCTTACGCCCGGATGGCATCCGGCGATCGGGTGGTGCTGTTCTGGGAAGGTACTACACCCGAAACAAGCTTCAACGACAGGTTGAATATCGAATCCTTCGCGGTGGGGCACGAACTATCGTTCTGGGTGAGTCCGGAGTTCATTGTCTCAGGCCTCGGATCGTCGGTAACCCTGCGTTACTGCATTGAACAGCATGGGCAGGCGCCGCTTTATTCGGAGCCAATGCAGTTGTCCATCGGACCGCTGGAGCGAGCGCCGCTGTTCGCCCCCATCGTCCTGGAGGCCGATGAAGGCTGGCTGGATCTGCAGGACTCGATCGATGGTGTCACGATCGTGATCGATGGTGCTCGAACCGAGGAAGGTGAGCTGGTGTATCTCAAGTGCGACGGCACTGAATTCAGTCACCGGGATGAGCGTGAGATCTCCCGGGAGATGGCCGGTGAACCTCTGGTGTTCATCGTGCCTTACCGGTTCTGGAGAGAGCATCAAGGCTCGACAGTTCGGGTCGGTTATTCGGTCGAACGACTCGATGATGTCAGCCAGTTGTCAGAAGTGGTGCTGGTGCTGGTGCAGGTGCAAGGGTAAGCAGTGCCGGGTCTTCCAGTCTTCGAGCGAAGACTGGAAGGAGGCTGTCTGTCACGCTGGTTGCTGTGCGCGGTACGGTGTCCGCAGACGGTCGGCAGCCTGGCGCAGCAATTGTTCCGTGCCTGTCCAGCCGAGGCAGCCGTCTGTTACCGAAACCCCGTACTGCAAGGACGAGCTCAACGGTTGGCAGCCTTCGAAGAGATGACTTTCAATCATCATTCCGATCAACGAGCGATCACCTTGCAGGCGCTGTTCGAGCACATCGTTGAACACGGCCGGCTGACGCAACGGGTCTTTGCCGCTGTTAGCGTGACTGCAATCGACCATGATTCGCGCGGGGATCTTCAGCCTGGTCAGGTCATGGTTGATCCGTGAAACGCTATCACGGTCGTAGTTGGGGCCGTGATGTCCGCCACGCAATACCAGATGGGTATCCGGATTGCCGGGGGTTTGAATGATTGCAGGATGCCCCTGGCTATCGACCCTGAAATGCCGATGGGGATGGGCCGCCGAGCGCATGGCGTCACTGGCGACCGTGACGCCGCCATCGGTGCCGTTCTTGAAGCCTACTGGCATGCTCAGGCCGCTCGCCATTTCCCGGTGGATCTGCGATTCGGTGGTGCGCGCGCCGATGGCGACCCAACTGAGCAAGTCGTCGAAGTAACCGGCGGCCATCGGTTGCAGCAATTCGGTGGCAATTGGCAAGCCGAGGCCGAGCATTTCACGCATCAGCTCCCGCGACAGGGTCAGGCCACCGACCATATCATCGCTGCCATCCAGTCGCGGGTCGTAGGCCAGGCCTTTCCAGCCGACGGTGGTGCGGGGTTTTTCGACGTAGGCGCGCATCACCAGGAGCATTTCATCGCTGACCTCGGCGGCCAGGCGGGCAAGATTGCCGGCGTATTCGAGTGCTGACTGGGGATCATGGATAGAGCAGGGGCCGACGATGACCAACAGCCGGGAGTCTTCACCGTTGAGGATCGCGCGAACCGCACGGCGCTGGGTAGCGACTTGCTGAGTCAGGGCGTTACTGAGTGGCAATTGCTGTTTGAGTTGCAATGAGCTGGGCAGGCGCAAGGTCAGCGCTTCATTGGCCGGGCTCAAGGTGGACACTGGCAAAGCAGAGACGGACGAGTTCATGTTCAGGCTTCCTGGGCTGGCAGCGGGTTCGTTCCCGCGTGCTCGGCCCTACTGGGGTGTTCGACAATTGGCCGGATTGGCTGCGTGTGTGTGCTTGCCACCTGTGGGTGACCGATCGGAGGCGGCAGGCTGTCCCGAGCGGAGGCTGGTAAATCGCCAGGCGGTAAAACTGTCGTGACGGTAATAAGTGGCGTAGTTCATGTCGTGAATCCTCAAGTTGTCTGGTGTGTCGCTAAAAATGTATGCAACTGAATACCGGGCGCTGAAAAAACAAAACCCCCGGTCGGGAGGCCGACCGGGGGTTGAGAATTCTCTGGTGGCGACCCGTTTAAAGTGGGCGCCGTGTGGGTATCAGGCGCGCCAGTGGCTAAACCAATACCCAAAATAAAAGCTGACCGGAGCACAAACACCGTTCGCCCGGGCAGCCGCCACCGAGCGCGGTGCGCTGACGGTACGAAGCTGTGAGAGGGTGTTGAACATGGCTTGTCTCCGATGAATGCGCCGAGCTTACTAGAGGGCGGCAGGCGGATTCAATCAGAAAATGCTATCGGGCACCGGCGGCGGTTTCTATCGGTTGAGTGCCTAGTGGGTTGTGACACACTCGATGCTTCGTTACATACGGTCATCATCACGGGGCTTGAATGATTTACCAATTACGTCCGGCGACCTCCCGGGATCTGGGTTTTGCTCGGGAACTGACCTGTCAAAACATGTTGCCTTACTACATTAAGTACGAACTGCCGTGGCTGGATGAGGCCTTCGATGTGGCCTGGGCGGGGCGCGAAAACTGGCTGATCGTGCAAGACGATGTTCCGGTGGGGTATGTCAGCCTCAGTCGTGATGCCAGAGCCTTGTACATCCGTGAGCTGCACTTGTGCGAAGCCTTTCGGGGGCAGGGTGGCGGTTCCTGGGCGATCGATCAGGTATTGGCGATGGCCCGGACGGAAAGACGGCCAGCCTTGCGCCTGACCGTCTTCAAAAATAATCCGGCGCAGGCGCTGTATCGGCGAATGGGCCTGGAGGTGGTTGGTGAGGACGAGTGTTTCCTGAGAATGCAGCGCGAAGTCGATGCCCCCCGTCGCTGAAACATGCAGAGGGCAAGCCTTGAAAGATGAATTGAAACTTTTTATATGACGCTTGCCGCTAGGTCTGCCAGTCGCTTTTTGCTAAGGTGTCGGCAACCCAATACGACCATATCGCGAGGTGTCTGCTTGATTAGGGTGCTAGTAGTCGATGACCATGATCTCGTTCGTACAGGCATTACACGAATGCTGGCTGACATCGATGGCCTGCAAGTAGTCGGCCAGGCCGAGTCAGGGGAGGAATCCCTGCTCAAGGCGCGTGAGTTGAAACCCGATGTGGTTCTGATGGACGTCAAGATGCCCGGGATCGGCGGTCTTGAGGCCACGCGAAAACTGCTGCGCAGTCATCCGGACATCAAAGTCGTCGCGGTCACAGTGTGCGAGGAGGATCCGTTTCCTACGCGGCTGTTGCAGGCCGGGGCGGCGGGTTATCTGACCAAGGGCGCAGGTTTGCCGGAAATGGTCCAGGCCATTCGGCTGGTGTTTGCCGGGCAGCGCTACATCAGCCCGCAGATCGCCCAGCAACTGGCGATCAAGTCCTTCCAGCCGACCAACGATTCGCCTTTCGACGCGTTGTCGGAGCGCGAGATCCAGATCGCCTTGATGATTGTCGGCTGCCAGAAGGTCCAGATCATTTCCGACAAACTCTGCCTGTCGCCGAAAACCGTGAACACCTACCGTTATCGCATCTTCGAGAAGCTTTCGATCAGCAGCGATGTCGAGCTGACACTGTTGGCGGTTCGTCATGGCATGGTTGATGCCAATCTCTGAAAATGACTGAAGTCTTCGATCCGAGTGCATTTCTGTCGACGGTGAGTGGACGCCCCGGCGTCTATCGCATGTTCGACAGCGACGCGCGCCTGCTCTACGTCGGCAAGGCCAAGAATCTCAAGAAGCGCCTGGCGAGTTACTTTCGCAAAACCGGTCTTGCACCCAAGACCGCTGCGTTGGTGGGTCGTATCGCCCAGGTCGAAACCACGATCACGGCCAACGAAACCGAAGCCCTGTTACTTGAGCAGACGCTGATCAAGGAATGGCGTCCGCCCTACAACATCCTGCTGCGCGACGACAAATCCTATCCTTATGTCTTCCTCTCGGATGGCCAGTTCCCTCGGCTAAGCATCCACCGTGGCGCGAAAAAGGCAAAGGGCAAGTATTTCGGCCCCTATCCCAGTGCCGGCGCCATCCGGGAAAGCCTGAGCCTGCTGCAAAAGACCTTTTTTGTTCGTCAGTGCGAAGACAGCTATTACAAGAACCGCACGCGACCTTGCCTGCAATACCAGATCAAGCGTTGCAAGGCGCCGTGTGTCGGTCTGGTAGAGCCGCAGGTCTATGCCGAGGATGTGCGGCATTCGGTGATGTTCCTCGAGGGGCGCAGCAACGCACTGACGGACGAGCTGTCTGCCGGAATGGAAGAGGCGGCAATCAACCTTGAGTTTGAGCGCGCCGCCGAATTGCGCGATCAGATTTCATTGCTGCGTCGGGTCCAGGACCAGCAGAGCATGGAAGGCGGGACCGGTGATATCGATGTGATCGCCGCGTTCATCAACCCGGGCGGTGCCTGTGTTCACTTGATCAGCGTTCGTGGTGGCCGCGTGCTGGGCAGCAAGAACTTCTTCCCGCAAGTGGGGATTGAAGAGGACGTTTCTGAAGTCATGGCGGCGTTTCTGGGCCAGTACTACATCAGCAGTCCCGAACGGGATTTGCCGAGCGAGTTGATCGTCAACGTGGTCCACGACGATTTCCCGGTGCTGATCTCGGCCATCGACGAGCTGCGCGGTCGCGAATTGTCGATCAGTCACCGGGTTCGCGGTACGCGCGCGCGCTGGCAGCAACTGGCGGTCACCAATGCCGAACAGGCGCTGAGCGCAAGGCTGGCCAATCGTCAGCACGTTGCGGCGCGTTTCGATGCGCTGGCCGAGGTCCTGAACCTGGATGAGCCACCGCAGCGCCTGGAGTGCTACGACATCAGTCACTCCAGCGGTGAAGCTACCGTGGCGTCCTGCGTGGTGTTCGGTCCGGAAGGCCCGATCAAATCAGACTACCGCCGTTACAACATCGAAGGCGTAACGCCGGGCGATGACTATGCGGCGATGCACCAGGCCCTGACCCGACGCTTCAGTAAGCTGAAGGACGGCGAGGGCAAGCTGCCGGACATCTTGCTGGTGGACGGCGGCAAGGGCCAGTTATCCATGGCGCGTGACGTCCTCAACGAACTGGCAGTGCCCGACCTGATTCTGTTGGGCGTGGCCAAGGGGGCGACACGCAAGGCCGGTTTTGAAACTTTGTACCTGAATGACGCCGCACACGAATTCACGTTGCGCGGTGATTCCCCCGCGCTGCATTTGATCCAGCAAATTCGCGACGAAGCCCACCGTTTCGCCATTACCGGGCACCGGGCGCGGCGGGGCAAAACCCGTCGCACGTCCACGCTGGAGGGCGTTGCAGGCGTCGGACCGACACGTCGGCGCGATTTGTTGAAACATTTTGGTGGATTGCAGGAGCTGTCTCGTGCCAGCATCGAAGAGATCGCCAAAGCACCCGGGATCAGTAAAAAGCTCGCAGAGTCGATTTATGCAAATCTGCACAGCGAGTAGAATGCCAACTCACCTCGTAGCCAGTTGTGCCGATGAATATCCCTAATCTGATTACCGTTCTACGCGTCCTGCTCATCCCAATCTTCATTTTGCTGTTTTACCTGCCTTACCAATGGAGTTACCTGGCCTCCAGCTCGGTCTTCGCGTTCGCCGCTGCCACTGACTGGCTCGACGGATACCTGGCCCGCCGCCTGGAACAAAGCACACCGTTCGGGGCTTTCCTCGATCCGGTGGCTGACAAATTGATGGTTGCCGTCGCGCTGGTGTTGCTGGTGCAAGAACATGGCAACCTGTGGCTGACGTTGCCGGCTGCGGTCATTATCGGTCGCGAGATTGTGGTCTCGGCGCTGCGAGAGTGGATGGCCGAACTTGGCGCCCGCGCTCATGTCGCGGTGTCGAACCTGGGCAAATGGAAAACCGCCGCGCAAATGCTGGCGCTGGTGATCCTGCTGGCCAACCCGTCGGACTTCACGTTCTGGGTGCTGTTCGGTTATGCGTTGTTGCTGGTGTCTGCAGGCCTGACATTGTGGTCCATGGTCCAGTATCTGCGGGCTGCCTGGCCGCATCTGAAGACTGATGTAGAAAAGAAATAAAACTTTTTTGAATCAAAGGGTTGACGGGGCTTCTGGATTCTATAGAATGCGCCACACCAAGACGCGGGAATAGCTCAGTTGGTAGAGCACGACCTTGCCAAGGTCGGGGTCGCGAGTTCGAGTCTCGTTTCCCGCTCCAAATATAGAAAAAGCGCCACTCATTGAGTGGCGCTTTTTTTGCGCGCGTTTTTTGTGGTCGGCATTGAAGATAGAGGCATCGCTCCACGTTGCCTTCTCATCCATAACTATCTTCGGAGGCATTTGAACGGGCCACTTGCCGGCTTGCACCTGGTGGCTGGCCGGTGATGCGTTTGAAGGCGCGACTGAAGGCCGCCTGCGAGGTGTAGCCCAGGCGCAGCGCCACGGCCTCAATAGGCAGTCGATCGAGGCTCAGCCATTGACTGGCGAGGCGCATCCGCAGTTCTGTCGCATAGCGCAACGGGGGGATGCCGATTGTGGCCTGGAAGCGTTCCGCGAAGACCGAGCGAGAGGTATTACATTGCGCTGCCAGTTCCGCCACGGTCCAGTCACGCGCCGGCTCTCGGTGCAAGGCCAGTAGCGCGCGGGCCAGCCGGGGATCGCGTAACGCGGCCACCAGGCCAGAGGCGTTGCCGCAGGCGCATTCAACCCAGCCGCGTACGATCATTGCAGCCACTACATCGGCGAGGCGAGCGAGGATGCCTGCGAAGCCGACGCGTGCGGAGCGAACTTCGCGCTCCATGGCGGTGAGAATCGGCATCAGTCCAGGGTAACGCTGCCCTCTGGCATCAATCAGCATCAGGTCCGGCATCAACCCGCCGAGACCCTGCATGCTTCCAAGTTCAAACTCCATGCAGCCGCTGAAGATGATGCTGCTGGGGCTGCCATCGGCACCGGGCGAAGCATTCACCGCGCAGACTGCGTCGCCGAGAGGGGACGCGTCAAAGCTACCGATGTCTTGAGCAGGAACGTCCGGGCTTGAGAGAAGCTGATGGGAATCACCCTGGGCGATGAACACGGCATTGCCAGCCGACAACTCGTATAACGCGCCATCCTCCGCACGCAGAACGGCAGTGCCGACGGCGAGGAAGTGGAAGTAGGCGTGTCCTGGTTTGGCAGCAAAGCCCAGTCCGAAAGCGGGACCGGCCTGGATGCGACGGTACTCGACGCCCCGCAGGCGCATGCCGCGCAACAGTTCGTTGATGAGATCGGACGATAAGGCGAACTGATCTAGAGAGGTCATTTCGGGGTTTCGGTCAAAAACTAAAGAGTTTGCATCATAGAACATCCGGTTCTGCGTCCATAGACTTCTGGTTGAGATAATTTCCAGAGGTGGTGAGTGATGAACAATGGGGTGTGTGAGGTTGCAGGCGATGTGCGATTTGGCAACGAGGCTTGTGCAGAAGCACAGACACCGGCCTGGATGGCCGTATTTTCGCTGGCGATGGGCGTGTTTGGATTGTTGACGGCGGAATACCTTCCGGCCAGCTTGCTGACGCCGATGGCCGTTGAACTGGGGGTGTCGGAAGCCTTGGCAGGGCAGGCGGTAACCGTGACGGCGGTGGTGGCGCTGTTTTCCGGACTACTGGTGCCAGGCTTGACGCGAGGGATCGACCGGCGTGTGGTACTGCTGTGCTTTTCCACACTGATGATTGCCTCCAACCTTCTGGTGGCTTTCTCTTCCAGCCTGGTGGTGTTGCTGATCATGCGGATCCTGCTGGGCATCGCACTGGGCGGCTTCTGGAGCATGGCGGCGGCCGTGGCGATGCGCCTGGTGCCGGCGGCGCTGCTGCCGCGGGCCCTGTCGATTATTTTCAGCGGGATTGCCGTGGGCACTGTGGTGGCGGTGCCGCTTGGCAGCTATTTGGGCGGGCTGTACGGCTGGCGCAGTGCATTTGTGGCGGCCGCCGCCGTCGGGGTGGTGACGCTGATTTTCCAACTGTTCACGCTGCCGCCTCTGGCGCCGCGCAAAACGGCGCGGTTGAGAACGGTGCTTGAAGTGCTGCTGCGTCCGGGCATTGCCGTGGGCATGTTGGGCTGCGTGCTGGTGCACACCGGGCACTTCGCGCTGTTCACCTACATCCGACCGTTTCTGGAAAGCACAACCGGCGTGGGGGCCGAAGGACTGGCGCTGATGCTGCTGGGTTTCGGCGCGGCTAACTTCGTTGGCACGCTGCTGGCCGGCTGGCTACTTGAACGTAGCCCGCGCGGGACAATGGTCCTGATGCCTGCGCTGGTTGGCGTTGCGGCGTTAGCCTTGGTGTTGCTGCCCGCTTCTGTGCCGTGTCAGGCGTTGTTGTTGGCACTCTGGGGCATGGCTTTCGGCGGCGTGCCAGTGGCGTGGTCAAACTGGGTGGCCCGTGCGGTGCCCGATCAGGCGGAAAGCGCGGGAGGAATGGTGGTGGCCTCGGTGCAATCCGCAATCGCAGCAGGTGCCGCAGCAGGGGGCGCCATGTTCAGTTTCAGTGGCATCGCCGGCGTATTTGTCGCCGCAGGCATCCTGATGCTGCTCGCAGCGTTGTTGATTGGGATGCGGGTCAAGGTTGAAGCACCAGCGTACGGCGCTGATGCCGGTCCGGTGCTGCATCTTTAAGGCGTGATCGCTTGTACTCTGCACCGGGAGGTTCTGAAGTAACGACTCGATCAAGGACGGCAGTGACTCAATCCGTCAGGCTTACTCTTTCTCCCGCCGCCGGTTGTGCATTGCCCGGACTGTCGGCCAATTCCAAAGGAATCTCCAGGGTGAACACGGCGCCCAGGGCCGGCCCATCGCTCTGGACGTTCAAGTGTCCATTCATCTCCACCGCCGCGAGCGCACAGCTGTGCAGGCCGAAACCGTGACCTTCCTTGCGCGTGGTGAAACCGTGATTGAAGATGCGCGACAGGTTCTCGGCGACGATGCCTTCGCCCTGATCCTTGACGCTGAAACGCAAGGTTGAATGATCGGTAACGCTGACGCTCAAGGTCATTTCCCGCTGTTGCTCGGTGACGGTGGACATCGCGTATTTGGCGTTGCTGATCAGGTTGATCAGGATCAACAGCAGCCGATGTTTGTCGCCAATGATGGTCGGGACGTCCTGGTAGTCCTTGATCACCGTGACATGGTGACGGCTCAAGGCGCCGGAGTTCATGCGCAGCGCATCTTCGAACAGATTGATCACGTTCAGCGGCTCGACCACCCGCGCCGCGCCGGCGTAGGCCTGCTGCGTGGACACGATGTCCTTGATGTGATCGATGCTCTTGGTCAGTTGCTCCAGCTCTTCGACAATCCCCGATTGTTCGACCGCAATGGAATCGACCAGTTGATTGAAGTAAAGCGGCAGCAGTTTGCCTTTTTCATCGTGGGTGATGAACTGTCCTAAGTCCTCGGGATGATCGTTCATCATTTTCACGGCTTTACCCAGGCCTAAAGTCTTGCTGGTCGACAATCGGCGTGCGATCACATCGGCGGAGACGTTTACGCTGTTCAACACATTGCCAACGTTGTGCAGCACGTTGGTGGCGATTTCCGCCATGCCGGCCATGCGGGCGGCATCCACCAATTCGCGCTCGGCTTCGATCAGTTCTCGCGTGCGCTCCTCGACCCGCTGCTCAAGCCGCTCGTTGGCCGTTTGCAACTCGCCGTTGATTTTGTTGATCACGGTATAACTGCGAATCAAGCGCGCGGCCAGGTACACCAACAACAACGCCAGGATGCTGGCGCAGACGGCCAGGTAGATATGGTATTGGCGGTCCTGGGCTTCCGTTCGGCGCTGGGTTTCATTCAGCAACTCATTGATGCTGTCCAGTTGCTGGGCGACGGGAATTACATTAATCCGGTCAAGCAGGTCATTGACGATGGGTTGTTCGCGCATGATTGAGTTCACATGAGCGACGAAAGTATTGAAAGGCGGAAGGCGTTCAGAAGGGAGCTGACTCATGTATTGGCTGAGTACGCTCAGTTGGTCGTCAATTTCCTTGGCTTTATCGCTGGAGGCATAAAGGGCATATTCGAGGGTGCTCAATGAAAGATTCAATATATTTGAGGAATGGGTCAGGTATTCCAGCGGTTGTTGGGCATTGATATCTTTCAGCGAGCCTTGAATGATGTTTTCTACTTCGGGCAACGCATCAAGGGCGGCGCGCAGTACTGTGTTGTGCTGTTTAAATTGATCAACCAGTAGCGTCTTGTTTTGCACCGCGTTCAGATAGCCTTGTCGGCGATCATTCCATAAGGCCGGCAGCGGGCCGGAATTGTTCAGTTTGTCCAGTTGATCCCAGCGGTTACCGGATTCGGCGGGCGCTCCCAGCAGCAAGCTGCTGTTGATGCCGATTTTTGCCCTGAGGATCTTGACCCCCCAATTGGCATCCAATTGTTTTAATTGACGAACGAAATCGCGGGATTCGAAGTAGGTCGACGTTTCATAGGCGTACGACTTGTACAAAAGGAATAATAACGCCGCCAATGTGGTGAGGGCGATTGCCGAGAAAGTGACCCATTTATAACCGCTGCGAATTTGCATAATGTTCTTCCGTTCCCTGAAAGTTGAAAATACAGGCATCATGCAAATATCTACGTACTCGGATTCTAGTCGTACGCCGGGAAACTGCTCACAAAAACGCCACTCAATGGAGTGGCGTTTTTATTGGCGTGGAAGGTGTGTGCAGTGATGTTCAGCCAGCAACTTGTTGCTGCAATTGCAGATTCCCGTCCACGTCCTTGACCAGCCCACTGGCCAGGAACAGCGGCTGCAATCGCTTGTGCAACTGCGGCTCGACAAATTCCTTGACGGTCGCCAGCGCCAGGCTGCCGTAAACCTCCAGTTCCACCTTGGTATACGACAGCCAGGCTTTCTTCAGCGCCATCAGCACATCGCTGCCGGCGGTGGAGGCGAAGCGGCGGTTGAGCACTTGCCCTTCCAGGTTGAAGGTGTGTTGGTACTCATAACCGGTCTCGTCGCCCTGGCTGTCGACACAGCGGATGCAGGTGCATTGACCGTCGCCGAAGGCCGCGAGCAGGTAGGCGTTGAAGTCGACGACAGGCTTGAGCCCCAGGCGTTTATCGACTTCGAACAGATCCCCGGTCATTTTTTCTTCAGTACTCAACGTTCATTCCCTCACAGTCATACGGTGCATTTCACAGCGCTGCACAATACGCGAAAAGGTGAGGCCAGGCTCAATTAGCGCCGCTCGCAGTGTGTCCTCAACTCATCCAGTTACCGCCATCAACGTTATAGGTCTGCGCCACGATGTAGTCACTTTCAGTCGAAGCCAGGAAAATCGCCATTCCCACCAGGTCCTCCGCCGTCGCCATGCGTCCAAGCGGCACTTCGGCGCCCACCAGCCTTTTCTTTTCCCCGAGCGGACGATTTTCATACTTCGCGAACAGGGCATCGACGCCGTCCCAATGCTCGCCGTCGACCACGCCGGGGGCGATGGCATTCACGTTGATCTTGTGTTTGATCAGGTCAAGACCGGCCGATTGCGTGAGGCTGATAACGGCAGCCTTGGTCGCACAATAGATCGCCACCAGCGCTTCACCGCGGCGACCCGCCTGGCTGGCCATGTTGATGATCTTGCCGCCATGGCCCTGGGCGATCATCTGTCGGGCGGCGGCTTGCAAGGTAAACAGCGTGCCGGCCACGTTGATCGAGAACAGGCGTTCGTAGCTGTCGCGGGAGATCTCGGTGATCGGCGCGAGATCGAACAGCGCCGCGTTGTTGATCAGGATATCGAGCTTGCCGACTCTCGCGACCACCGCAGAAATGGCGCCGTCTATCGACGCCTGATGGGTAATGTCCATCTCGACCGCATACGCTTGCGGGCCCAGCTCGGCGGCCGTGGCTTGCGCCCGTTCCAGGTTGATGTCGGCAATCGCGACGGTCGCGCCTTCGTGGATATAGGCTTGGGCGAAGGCCCGGCCGATGCCTCTGGCCGAACCGGTAATGAGCGTGCTTTTTCCTTCCAGACGTTTCATCTTTTTCATCCGTTCGTTAATGCTGAATGTCATGGCTTTATTTCGGATACCCGGCGCGCTTCATCTCGCGCTCGGTGCTCTGCTGGGCATTGGCCAACGCTTGCTCCACCGACATCTGCCCGGTGAGCGCTGCGGATAACTGCTTGCCGACCGAGGTGCCGATGGCCTGGAATTCCGGAATGGTCACGTACTGGATGCCGACGTAGGGCACGGGCTGCATGGAAGGGTGCGCCGGGTCGGCGTTCTGCATCATTTGCAGCGTGACTTTGGCAAAGGGCGCGGCCTGCAAATAGGCGTCGCTGTAGGTGGACATCCGCGTGCCCGGCGGCACGTTGCTGATGCCGTCCTTCTGCGCGACCAGCTGGATGTATTCCTTGGAAGTGGCCCAGGTCACAAAGGCCTTGGCGGCGTCCTTGTGTTTGGAACTGGTGGGGATCGCCAGCGACCAGGCATACAGCCAGGACGAGCCTTTGTCCGTGACCTGCGTCGGTGCGGCAACGAAGCCGACCTTGTCCGCGACATTGCTCTGGGTCTTGTCCGTGATGAAGGAACCGGCGACGCTGGCATCGACCCACATCGCGCACTTGCCGCTGTTGAACAGCGCCAGGGTTTCGTTGAAGCCGTTGCTCGACACACCGGGCGGGCCGTAGCGCTTCAACGTATCGACGTAGAAATTCGCGGCGGCGGTCCATTCGGGACCGCTGAGTTGCGGTTGCCATTTTTCGTCAAACCAACGCGCGCCAAAGGCATTGGCCATGGTCGACAGCAGCGCGATGTTTTCCCCCCAACCGGCCTTGCCCCGCAGGCACATGCCGTATTGTTCTTTGTCCGGCTGGTGCAGCTTGCCGGCGAACTCACCGAGCTGGGTCCAGGTCGGGTGTTCGGGCATGCTCAGCCCGGCGTCCTTGAACAGGTCGGTGCGGTAATAAGTGACGGTGCTTTCGCCATAGAACGGCAGGGCGTAGAGCGTATCGTTGAGTGAAAGCCCCTGGCGCACCGAAGGGAAGATGTCCTCGACGTCATACCCGGCGGGCAGGTCCTTCATCGGTTCCAGCCAGTTTTTTGCCGCCCACAACGGTGTTTCGTAAGTGCCGATGGTCAGCACGTCGAACTGCCCACCTTGCGTGGCGATGTCAGTGGTCAGGCGCTGGCGCAGGACATTTTCTTCCAGCACCACCCAATTGAGCTTGATCTGCGGATGGGCGGCCTCGAAGGTTTTCGACAGCTTTTGCATGCGGATCATGTCGCTGTTGTTGACGGTAGCGATGGTCACGGTATCGGCGGCCTGGGCGAGCAGGGCGCAGGAAAAACTGGCGGACAGCAACAGCGCGTGGGGCAATAGCTTCATGGTGTTCTCCGCTCTGCGGCATGGGCAGCAGAATCTTTTATTGTTGTAATCCGGGATGGCGAAGCGATTACACCAGCTCCCCAGAGGCCTCACAAATCAACGGCACACGCCCCACTGATACTTTTTTAACCGGGTGCAGTGGCGGCAAAAAAGTATCAGTCGCGGCCGATCATTGCGCTAGGCAACCCCTGCGCCTTAGTGTGAATCTTGCTTGACCTACAAAAACAAGAAGGACGCGACAGTGATGAGCCAGTACGCCACCGCGGACAAGCAGCCCGCGCTCGAAGTCATCCTCAACGAGCCGCAGCACAGCTTTCGCTGGTATCAGCATGACTATCCGTTCGACCTGGCGCGCTGGAATCATCATCCCGAATTCGAGATTCACTTGATCCGCGAAGGCAGCGGTCGGTTGTTGGCGGGTGACTACATCGGCCTGTTCGAGGCTGGCCATGTGGCGCTGATCGGGCCTGGCTTGCCCCACGACTGGATCAGCGACCTGGGCAAAGGCGAGGTGATCGCGGGGCGTGACGTGGTGTTGCAGTTCGATGGCCAGGCACTGATGCAACTGCGCAACCTGGTGCCTGAACTCACTGAGCTGCAAGGCCTGTTTCGCCAAGCGGCGCAGGGGATCGAGTTCAGCGGTGCGACCCGCAAAAAAGCCGCCGAGCTTCTGGAACAGATCGGCCAGAGCCAGGGGTTTGAACGGTTGTGCCTGTTCCTGTCGTTGCTGCAACTGCTGGCCTCGGCGCCGGACAGCCAACGAAAAACCCTCGCCAGCCTGCAATACGCGCCAATGCTCGATGCCTTGACGGCCCAGCGCATGAGCATTGTCTTCGATTACATCCTCAACGACCTCGCCGACGAACTGCGCCTGTCCGTCATCGCCCAGCGCCTGGACATGAGCGAACCGGCGTTCTCCAAATTCTTCAAACGCGCCACCGGCCACACCTTCGTCGACCTGACCCGCAAACTGCGCGTGCAGCGGGCCTGTCGCTTGCTGGCGCAAAGCAGCCTCAGCGTTGCCAACATCTGCTTTGAAGTCGGCTACGCCAACCTGTCGAATTTCAATCGGCACTTCCGCCATGAAATGCAGGAAACGCCGAGCGAGTATCGGCAGCGGTTGCAGGCTGGTTAACGAATCACACTGCGTTGTTCCATAAATCCGTCACCAGCATGCAACCCGGCGCATGGGTAATGCACAGCGGTGGGCGTGAAGCTTGCACCACCGATTGCGGTGTCACGCCGCAAGCCCAGAACACCGGGATTTCATCGGCGGCGATCGGTACCGCATCGCCGTAATCCGGCGTGTCCAGCGAGTGAATGCCAATCAGCGCCGGATCACCAATGTGCACCGGGGCGCCGTGGACGTTGGGCATGCGCGCGGTGATCTGGATCGCCTGGATCGCCGCGGCAGCTTTCATCGGGCGCATGCTCACCACCAGTTTGCCGCCCAGGCGAGCAGTGGGGCGAGTGTCGATGTTGGTCTGGTACATGGCGACATTGCGCCCCAGATCAATGTGCTTGAGCGCAATGCCGGCATCGAGCAGTGGTTGTTCGAAGGAGAACGAGCAGCCGATGGCGAAGGCAACCAGGTCGTCTTGCCACAGGGACTCGATGTCCAGCGGCTCATCGCTCAACTCGCCGTGGCGATAGACCCGGTAGCGCGGCACGTCATGGCGAATGTCGATGGCAGTGCCGAGGTTGCGGAAAAACGGATCCCCGGGCTCGGTCACGTCAAGCAACGGGCAGGCCTGGCGATTGAGGGTGCAATAGCGCAGGAATTCGTTAGCCCAATCGCTGGGCAGGATCACGATATTGGCTTGCACCCGGCCCTGGCCGAGGCCGCTGGTGTGTCCTTGATAGTGCCCGGCGGCGATGGTCTGGCGCAGGGCCAGCGGCGCGCGCTGTTGTAATTGTTCGAAGGACAGGGCGGGTTGGTTCATCACGGCATCTCCACAGGTTTGTGGGTTCTTTTTAGAAAACCGTGGCGACGGCGTCCAACCAGGAATGTTGTTACCCCCAGACAACAAAAAGTTATTCGACGGGCCGGTGGCTGTTCAGGCCCGGTACCGCGACCATGCGTTGCGGGCCGACATCGATGGCGTATTGGCCGACCACCTGGCGACTCATGTCGACGATGCTTTCGATCAGTTCCAGGCCGACGCCGGCGCGCCACGAGGCCACGACATCCAGTTGCGGCAGGCGCGTGCCGGGCTCTAGCTGAATCAGTTCGCCGCTGGCCAGGGGCTTGGCCACCAGCGCCGCCGGCAACGCGCCAATGCCGAAGCCGTCACGGATCAGCCGGGTCATGGCCGACACCGAGTTGACGCAGCTGACCCGTGGCGCGCTGATGCCGTGGGCGTGCAGCAGGTTGAGCACATCCTGGTGCGGGCGCGAGTGTTTGACGAAGGTGATGAAGCGCTCGCCGGCCATCTCCATCAGCGATGCATAGGGCCGGGCATAGATCGAGTTGCTGGCGGCGATCCAGTGCATGGGGTAATGCGCCAGTTCGAGGTTGCGCACGCTTTCGTGGCGGATCAGGTCGGTCTGGAACACGATGTCCAGATAGCCCTTTTGCAGTTGCTCGCACAGATTGCGCGCGGCGTCGGCGGTGATCTCGATTTCCACGGCGGGGAAGGTCTGCATCAGGGTCGACATCAACGGGCTGAGCCAAGTGTGGATCACCGTGTCCATCACGCCGATGCGCACCAGGCCCTGCTGCGGGCTAGTGGTGTCCAGCGAGTGCTTCAACGCGCGCTGGACCTCAAGCATCTGCTCGGCATAGTCGAGCACCTTCAGGCCCTCGGGCGTCAACGAAACCCCGCGAGAGTCGCGCACGAACAGGCGCAGGCCCAACTCTTCTTCCAGCGAAGCGATCCGGCTGGAGATGGCGGCCTGGGTGCTGAACATTTTCTCGGCGGTCAGGCTGAAGCTTTGCAAGCGCGCGACCCAGACGAAGGTTTCGAGGAACTTGAGGTTCATGGCGGCTCTCTTGGCGTTTGTGGTTCTTATGAAGAGGACTGGTTGCAATTGTTACTCCAGATCCGGCCAATGAGCGCATCAAATTTTCTTATGCCCGACCTCGCTTTTTTCCCGTTTGACGGCGCCGGGCCTCGACCCGAAGAATCCGCTCCCGACGCAGGTCACTGCGTTCGCTCCCCCCACGACACCTTTATAAAAACAAGATCGGACGCGACCGCCACGCCCCCGAGAGGGTTCGCTCGTGTCTGCAAAAGGAGCACGTCATGCGCCATTTCATCTACACCCCGCTCGGCACCTTGCTCGGCTTGGGCCTGATCGGTGTGCCCAACGCCCAGGCGGATTTCATCGCCGACAGCAAAGGCAGCCTGGAAGCTCGCAATTTCTACTTCAACCGCGACTTTCGCCAGGAAGGGGCGCGGGACAAGGCCGAAGAATGGGCGCAGGGGTTTCTGTTGCGCATGGAGTCCGGCTACACCGCGGGCACCTTGGGTTTTGGCCTGGACGCCTTGGGCATGGCCGGTTTCAAACTGGACTCTGGCGGCGGCACGGCGGGCACCAATCTGTTGCCGCCGGATTCGTCTGGCGGTTCGCAGGACCAATATGGCGAGTTGGGCCTGACCGCCAAGGTGCGCTTGTCCAACAGCACCTTGAAATTGGGGACGTTGCAGATCAAGGACCCGGTGGTGAGTTCCAACGACACGCGGCTGTTGCCGGGCACCTTCAAGGGCGGCTTGCTCAGCGTGCAGGAAATCGAGCGGTTGAAGCTGACCGCCGGGCAATTCACCCAGATCAATTTTGTCGACTCCACCGATTATCAGGACATGAGCGCCAACCGCATCGGCGGCAGCAGCGACAAGTTTCAGTTCGCCGGCGCGGACTATCAGTTTCTGCCCAACCTCACGGCGCAATACCGCTACGGCAAGCTGGAAAACATCTATCAGCAGAATTACCTCGGCTTCGTCCATGCCCTGGACCTGGGCGCTGGCCAATCGCTGAAGAGTGACGTGCGGTATGCGCGCAGTACCGAGGACGGCAACTTTCGCAAGATCGACAACCAAGCCTTCGGCGCGCTGTTTACCTACAGTCTCGGCGGGCATGCGGTGGGTTTCGGCTACCAGCGCATGAGCGGCGACGATCCGTTTCCGTACATCGGTCGTAGCGATCCATATCTGGTCAACTTCGTGCAGATCGGTGACTTCGCCAACATCGACGAACATTCCTGGCAGGCCCGCTACGACTACAACTTTGCCGCACTGGGTATTCCGGGTTTGAGCTTTATGACTCGCTACATCTCTGGCGACAACGTGCAGCGCACAGCGCCGGGCGAAGGCAAGGAATGGGAGCGCAACACCGACATCGCCTACGTGGTGCAGGACGGCACGCTAAAAGGGCTCGGGTTTAAATGGCGCAACGCGTCGGTGCGTTCGAACTTTGGCAATGATCTGGATGAGAATCGGTTGATCGTCAGCTATACCGTGGGGCTTTGGTAAAGCCCGCTCATTTTCCAGTCCACCGAAAACCCAGTGGCCCAACCCTCTCTATGTAGCAGCTGGCGAAGCCTGCGTCTGACTGCGCAGCAGTCGTGAATCCCGTACACGCGGTGTGCCTGACAGACCGCGGCGTCTGGTTTTACGACTGCTGCGCAGCCGGACGCAGGCTTCGCCAGCTGCTACGGGATCGCCAACCACTGGCCCACAACTTTCTGATAATTCCCAGTCACCTTGCTCAGATGCAACCACTGATCCACATACTGCTTCCACGCCATGTCATCTCGGGGCAGCAGATAAGCCTTCTCGCCATACTGGAAATACTGGCTCGGATTGACCGCACACAACCCGGGCTTGAGTTTCTGTTGATACAACGCCTCGGACGCGTCGGTAATCATCACGTCGGCCTTCTTATCCAGCAGCGCCTGGAACAGCGTCACATTGTCGTGCAGCAGCAACTGCGCCTTGGGCAGGAAGGCATGCACAAACGCCTCGTTGGTGCCGCCCGCCGGTTCAATCAAACGCACTGATGGCTGGTTGATCTGCTCGACTGTCTGGTAACGCGCCTGATCTTCGCAGCGCACCAACGGCACCTTGCCATCGACGTCGAGGGTGCTGCTGAAAAAGGCTTTTTTCTGCCGTTCCAGCGTCACCGAAATCCCGCCCATCGCGATATCGCATTTACCCGCCAGCAGGTCAGGCATCAGGGTTTTCCAGGTGGTTTGTTCCCATTTCACCTTGGCGCCCAGGCTGTCAGCCAGCGAGCGGGCCATCGCGATGTCGATGCCTTCGTATTCGCCGTTTTCAGTTTTGTAGGTGTAGGGCTTGTAGTCCCCGGTGGTGCACACCGTCAGCACACCTTGCTGGATGACGCTATCGAGATGCGACGGTGTTTCCTGTGCCTGCACGCCCCAGGGCAGGGCTAGCAGTCCACAGAAGAGCAGTGTGTGTTTTTTGTTGTTCATCGGTTCGGCGCTCACTTTCAAATCCTATGAGAGGTGCGCCGAGTATCGCTGAAAGTTTCAACGATTGGGCAGCGAAAGACAGCCCAAACCCTTCAGGGTGGTTTCGACCGCTTGCTCCAGCGGCGTGTGCGGCTCGGTCCCGAGCACCGCGAGCAAACGGCTGTTGTCCATGCGCAGCGATTGTTGCCACAGGTAGCGCATCTCCAGCAGTTCACGCAGGGTGGTCACGAACGGCGAGACCAAGCGCGCCAGCCACCACGGAAATGGGCGCAGTTTTGCCTGTCCGCCATGGCGATCGACACAACGCGCTACAGCGGTAGCGAGCTGCGTACCATCAGCGTCCCAATGCCCGTCCATATGGAAGGTAGAGAAGGGCGCCAACTGCTCGCGATGATTGAGCAATTGCACGACGGTTTGCGCCACATCCGGTAAATACGACCACTGATGGCCAACACCAGGATCGCTCGGCAAATGGATGCGTTTCACCGCTTGCCCAGGCTTGACCATCCCTTGGGAAAACCAGCTGTTGCCGGCCTGCGGACCAAAGAAATCCCCTGCCCGCAGCACAATCGCCCGCGCTCCTTGCTGCGTTGCGGCGAGCAAGCGTTGTTCGAGCTGGACGCGGATCTGGCCTTTGCGGGTCAGTGGATGCTGGGGGGAATCTTCGGTCAACACGGGGAAGGCGTCCGGGCCGAAGTTGTAGACCGTGCCGGGCAACACCACCGTGGCGCCTTCCTTCAGGGCGGCGGCGATGGTGTTGTCGATCATCGGCAGCACCAGCTCGTTCCAGCGAAGATAGCCGGGGGGATTGACCCCGTGGATCAGCACGCTGCAACCCTGCGCGGCGCGCATCACGTCATCGCGATTCAGTGCATCGCCACGCAAATAGAGAATGCCGTCACGGGTTTCGCTGCTTTGCGCGAGCCCGCGTTGCAGCGCTTGGACCTGCCACCCCGCGTCGCGCAACTGCCGCGCCACTTCACCGCCGATGCCGCCCGTTGCACCCAGTACCAGAACTTTCTGCGCCATATCACGTTCTCCCGAATCGAGATCTATTCTGGTACCGCAGGCGGGATCAAAGAAATTGCTGAATATCCACCACTAGCTATACATTTATGTATGACTAAAAATATCGGTTGGGAACTCTATCGAAGCTTTCTGGCGGTGCTGACCCACGGCTCACTGTCTGCGGCTGCGCGAGCGCTGGGCATTACCCAACCCACGGTGGGCCGGCACATTGCCGAACTGGAAGCTTCGTTCAAACAGACGTTATTCACGCGCTCAAGAACCGGCTTGATGCCGACCGAAGCCGCGTTGACCTTGCGCAGTTACGCCGAGGCCATGCACAGCAACGCGGCGGCGCTGGAGCGGGCAATGGCCGGGCAGGGGCAAACGACCGGCGGCACGGTGCGCATTACCGCCAGTGAAGTGATTGCTGTGGAAGTGCTGCCGCCCGCACTGGCGCAACTGCGTCAGGCGCATCCACAACTCACCATTGAGCTGGTGGCCACCAACCGCGTGCAGGATTTGTTGCAACGTGAGGCCGACATCGCCGTGCGCATGACCGCGCCGAAACAGGAGCAACTCATTGCGCGCAGTGTCGGCCACGTCAAGGTCGGACTTCATGCCCGGACCGATTACCTGCAGCAGTTCGGCACGCCGGCACTGCCGGCGGATCTGGCTCGGCACACCGTGATTGGCTTCGACACCGAGACGCCGTTCCTGCGCGCCGCCAGCAAACGGGTGCCAGGCTGGGGCCGTGAAGGCTTTTCCCTGCGCTGCGACAGCGACCTGGCGCAACTGGCCTTGATCCGCGCGGGCGCGGGCATCGGTTTTTGCCAGTCGGCCGTGGCCAGGCGTGACGCGAGTCTGGTGCCGGTATTACCCGAGCACCTGACCTTCCAACTGGACGCCTGGGTCACCATGCACGAAGACCTGCGCAACAGCCCGCGCTGCAAAGTGGTCTTCGACGCCCTGGTCCAGTGCCTGCTGGCGCATACCGCTATCTGACCGCATACACCTTGCGCACATAGCGCGTGCTTTTCCACGCGCACGGCGCACCTTGCGGCACGAACACGCTGTCACCGGGGTTGACCGTTACGCTTGAGCCATCGGGCGCGAGCAAGGTCACGCTGCCTTCGAGCAAGTGCATCAGCTCATTGAGCTTGTGCGCACGGCCATGGCGTTCGTAAGGCGTGGAGTCCCAGACGCCGACGCGCAGATCGGTGGCCTCGTCTTCAAAGGCATTGCGTGACCGGCATTGCGGCGTCGGGCCGATCAGGATTTGCGGCTCCGGTGCCGCCGAAGGCGAGAGCATCGCCAGAGGATCAAGCAGGGTCAGGCCGGGCGTCGGCACGGCGGTGGTCATGGCACAAAAGGCCCATTGTGTACCGGCGTGCGCTTCGATCCGCAGGGTGGTGCCGCGACCGATCACCGCGCTGTCACCCACACCCAGCTCCAGGGTCTGCTCCGGGGTGTTCAGCCGCACATGGCCGGCGTGAACCACGAGCACTTCGGTGTGCGGGAAATCCTCGATCGCAAACACTTCGTCAGTTTCGACAATGCCGGCAGACACGCCGTCAATACCCGTCCAGGCAACCCGACGCTGGTCCATAAACGGATCGGCAGCACTCAACGGCAGCGTTTTGAAAGGCGTGACAACGCGGCTGCCGTCGGCGCGCGCCAACAGCAGAACAGTGGGTTGGGACATACGGGTGACGCTCCATGCAAATAAAGGTGTGGGGTGACGCAGGTTTGATCGGGCCAAGCGATCAGCCGATGGCTTGGGTGACCACGGCAAATTGGCGCACGCCGTCGGCCGCTTGTGGCGGGGTGCCACGGGCCATCTGCGCGACGGTGTCGACCTGCTTGAGGCCGGCCGTTTCCAGCCAGTCGCTAAGGCCGCTGTCCGCCGGAATGTCGATACGCACGAAGGTATCCGGCACCAGGGCCAGTAACACGGCGATCAGGTGTTGGGCCTGTTCGAGGTTTTCGGCGACCACCGGGCCGACACCGCGACCTCGGCCGTAGGGGCGCAGCATGGCGAAGCCGTGCACTTGGCCGTCGCGCTCGATGACCACGGCGTGCTCGATGACATCGAACAGGTCGTTGAGCACGGTTTGTCGATCCATGCCGGTGCTGGTGTTGGCCAGTTCCAGCACCCGCGCCTTATCGGCGTCCCGCAGCGGGCGACAGGTTTCGCCCTCGGCCAGCGGCGCCGGATCGGGCGCTTGCACCAGGCCTTGGCGCTGCTGAATCCGTCCGAACTCGACAAAGCCCTGACTGACATACAACGGCGCACCGGCGAGGGTTGCGTTCAACAATGGCGTGCGTTTCTGGCAAGCATCCAGTGCCTGTTCCATCAACTGGCGACCGATGCCCTTGCCTTGATAATCGTCGCTGACAATCACCAGGCCAATGGTGGCGAAATCCCCTTGCGGGCAGGTGAACGCCGTGCCGATCAGACGCTCGCCATCCAGCGCGACAAAGCCATCGCTGAGCCGCAGCACCATCGCCCAGTCGTCCAGCCGATGCGGCCATTTCAACTGCACGGACAAGGCATGGGCCGCCGGCAGATCGGCAGCGGTCATCGGGCGATAAAGGTAAGGGGCGGACATGGCGAGTCTCCGTTGAACAATGTGCACGAACGGCCGGTTTTCCGGCGTGATGGAGCCTGTATCCCATCTGCATGAAGGCCTGACAAGAGGGCCCGGAACATTCGGCAGATTCCGCGAGGCAAAGGCCACAAGACCACACTTACTACTTAATTGCACGGCAAGGTCGGCAGCAAATGCTTGGGCTTTTTTTCTACGATGGAAGCCTGAATCAATGACTCGCCAGCCCTATTTTGGAGTGCTCCATGGATAGCTTCGATCCTCGTCTTATCGCTGTGCGCAGCGCTCACTTTATCGGCGGCCAGTACCGCGATGCCCAACCCGGACTTGAGGTCGTGCGGCCGTCGGATGGCCAGGTCTACGCCGAGTTACCGATCGCCGATGCCGACCTGGTGGATGAAGCGGTCAACAATGCCTGGCAGGCGTTCAATCGCAGCGATTGGGCCAGCCGTCCGCCCCGGGAGCGGGCGCGGGTCATGCGCCGTTGGGCTGATTTGATCGAAGCGGATGCGGAGATTCTTGCGCCGTTGGAAGCCGTCGGCTCGACCCGCCCACATAAAGATGTGATCGCTTGGGATATTCCTTATGTCGCCGAAGGCATTCGCTTTTTCGCCGAACTGGCGGACAAGCACGGCGGCCAGGTCGCGGCGACCCAGACTGATCGGCTGGGCATGCAGATCGCCGAACCCTACGGCGTGATCGCGGCCATCGCACCGTGGAATTTCCCGTTGAGCATGGCGTCGTGGAAAGTCGCCCCGGCCTTGGCCGCCGGCAATGCCGTGGTGCTCAAGCCTTCGGAGTTGACGCCGTTCTCCAGCCTGCGTTTTGCCGAATTGGCGTTTCAGGCCGGCATTCCAGCGGGGATTTTCAACGTGGTGCAGGGCGATGGCCGCGTCACGGGTGACGCCTTGTGCCGGCACCCGCGCGTGGGCAAGGTGACCTTTACCGGTTCCACCGCGACCGGGTCGAGCATCATGTCCACCTGCGCGTTGGTGGGGCCGAAACCGGTGACCCTGGAACTCGGCGGCAAGAGTCCGCAACTGGTGTTCGCTGATGTGCCGGACATCGCGAAAACCGCACGCACCGTGGCGCTGGCCATTACCGGGAATGCCGGGCAGGTTTGCGTGTCCGGTTCGCGATTGTTGATCCAACGCTCGATCATGGAGCCGTTTATCGCGCACTTGCAGGCGTACTTCGAGGAGTTGCGCCCCGGGCCGACCTGGTCGCCTGAAAGCACGCTGTCGCCGATCATTTCCCGGCTCCAGGCCAATCGCATCGACGGCATCGTCCAGCGCTCGCGCCAGGCCGGGGCCGAAGTGCTGACCGGTGGCGGATTGTTCGAAGGACTGGGCGGTGCGTATTACCAACCGACGCTGCTGGCCGGCCTCGACAACCAGAACCCGGCGGTCTGCGAAGAAATCTTCGGCCCGGTACTGACGGTGCAGGCGTTCGATGACGAAGAACAGGCCCTGAGCCTGGCCGCCCATGCCACTTACGGGTTAGCCGCGGGCGTGCACACCGCCGATATCAATCGCGCCTTGCGACTGGTGCGCAAGCTGGAAGCGGGGACGGTGTGGGTGAACCGTTACGGTCGCAGTAACGACTACATCCTGCCGACCGGTGGCTACAAACGCTCGGGGATCGGCAAGGATTTGGGGCGAGAAGCGTTTGAAGCCAACCTGCGCTTCAAGAGCGTTTTGATCGATATCCTCCAATAGATACCCCATAGCAGCTGCCGAGCCTGTGTTCGCTTGTAGCAGCTGCCGAGCCTGTGTTCGCTTGTAGCAGCTGCCGAGCCTGCGTTCGCTTGTAGCAGCTGCCGAGGCACGAGGCTGCGTTCGGCTGCGAAGCAGTCGTGAATTCAAGCGATGCGGTGTTTCAGTTACACCGAGTGCTCAGGTTTTACGACTGCTTCGCAGCCGAACGCAGCCTCGTACCTCGGCAGCTGCTACAAGCGAACGCAAGCTCGACAATCTCAGCCAAACGGGCGCTTCCTCAGGGACGCGCCCGTTTTCATTCCGCCCGGCGCAGTTTCTGCGGCCAATCGCGGCACACGCGGGCCGCACAGGTCTATAAAGGTCCATAAGAGCGCACAAATACGGGGTTTGCCCAAGGCTGGAGCGGGCCGCAAAGTCTGCTGAGGGGGGCGGTCAAAACGGTGGTTTGTATCGAGCAGAGGTCGCTTTTAACGCCATCTGCTGATTTCACGGTGTTGTAATGACGGTGTGCTGCAGCGTTGCATCTGAGCCTTACCCACGACGCGAATGCCAGTCACGCCATGACCTCAACGAACTTCAGGACCGCACTCAATGAGCTTTCTTCGCCCCAAATTCATTACGTTCGACTGCTACGGTACGCTGACCAATTTCCACATGGGCACGATGACCCGCGAGCTTTTCGCTGATCGCGTCCCTGCCGAGCAGATGGACCAATTCGTCAAGGATTTCTCGGCCTATCGCCTGGACCAGGTCATGGGTGACTGGATGCCTTACGACGAAATCCTCAAGACCGCTCTGGCCCGGACCTGCAAGCGTTGGGGCATCGAATACCGCGACGAAGGTCAGCTGTATTACGACGCCGTGCCGACCTGGGGCCCGCACCCGGACGTCCCGGCCGGCCTGTCGAAAATCGCCGACAAGATCCCCCTGGTGATTTTCTCCAACGCCAGCAACAGCCAGATCATGTCCAACGTCGACAAGCTCGGCGCGCCGTTCCACAAGGTCTTCACCGCCGAGCAGGCCCAGGCCTACAAGCCGCGCCTGGCCGCGTTCGAGTACATGCTCGACAACCTCAACTGCGGCCCGGAAGACATCTTGCATGTGTCCTCCAGCTTCCGTTACGACCTGATGCCGGCCCACGACATGAAGATCAAGAACAAGGCCTTCGTCGCCCGAGGCCATGAAGTGCCGGGCAACGCGTTCTACGGCTACCAGCAGATCACCGATATCGGTGGGCTCGCGGCACTGGTCGGTCTCTGAGTCATCACCGCATAAGGGGTTGGACATGGGCAGTGAATCCTACTGGCTCGACACCGCACCGGCCTTCACCGGTGCCCAGCTCGGCGCGTTGCCCGGGCAGGTCGACGTGGCCATCGTCGGTGGCGGTTTTACCGGTTTGGCGGCGGCCCGGGCCTTGGCCTTGAAGGGCGCCAGTGTGGTGGTGCTCGAAGCCGGGCGGGTGATCGGCGAAGCCTCGGGGCGCAACGGCGGCCAGTGCAACACCGGGGTGGCCCAGGATTACGCCGGGCTCAGCGCCAGCCTCGGTGCCGACAAGGCGCGGGCCTATTATCAGGCCTACGAAAGCGCGGTGCAGAGCGTGGTGTCGCTGGTGGAACAGGAACAGATCGCCTGCGACCTGATCCGCAACGGCAAGCTCAAATTGGCCGCCAAGCCGATGCACTACGAAGGGCTGGCGCGCACCTGCGAATTGATTCGCAAGGAAGTCGATGCCGAGGTCGAGTTGCTGTCCGCCGAACAGACCCGCGCCGAAGTGAATTCGGCGCAGTTTCACGGCGGTTTGTTGCAGCGCAACGGCGTGCAAATGCACGTCGGGCGCTTCGGCGTCGGACTGGCCGAGGCTGCGGCACGCCACGGTGCGCTGATCCACCAAGGCACGTCGGTGCTGGACTGGAGAGCCCAGGCCGGCGGTTATCAGGTCAACACCAGCAAGGGTTCGTTGCACGCCGGGCAAGTCTTGCTGGCGACCGGCGCGTGTCAGCACGGCGGCTTGGGCTGGTATCGGCGGCGGATCGTGCCGGTGGGCAGTTTTGTGATTGCCACCGAAGTGCTCTCGAAAGAGTTGATTGAGCAACTGCTGCCGGGTCGCCGCGCGTACGTCACCAGCCGCATGATCGGTAACTACTTCCGCCTGACCCCGGACAACCGTTTGCTGTTCGGCGGCCGTGCCCGGTTTGCCATGTCTGACAGCGTGAATGACGCCAAAAGCGGCAAGGTCCTGCAAGCGGCGATGGTGCAGATGTTCCCGCAATTGGCCAACGTGAAAATCGATTACTGCTGGGGCGGCCTGGTGGACATGACCTCCGACCGACTCCCAAGGGCCGGCCAGCACGGCGGCGTTTATCACTCCATGGGCTACAGCGGCCACGGCGTGCAGATGTCGGTGCACATGGGCCAGGTCATGGCCGAGGTGATGGCCGGCAACGTCGAAGCCAACCCTTGGCGCGAACTCGACTGGCCGGCGATTCCCGGGCATTTCGGCAAGCCGTGGTTCCTGCCGTTCGTGGGCGCTTATTACCGCTTCCAGGACTATTTGCATTGAGTTGATGTTGTGGCGTCACCGTCGTTTGCGTTTCAACGCCCCGGACAACCGGAGCCTTCTCCTTCTCGACAGGTACAACTGATATGACTGACAACAAGATCGACTCACCCCTGATTTCCGGCCAGGACAGCCTGCGCGTATTCGAAGGCCTCAATCGTGGCATGTCGCGCCGCAACGCCCTGCAAATGCTCGGTGTGGCGGGTGTTGCAGCAGCGGGCGCCGGCAGCCTGTTTGGCGCCGCTGGCAAGCTGTTTGCCGAGGAAGCCGCAACACCGGGCAAAGGCAAACCCGGCGGGCGCATTCGTGTCGCCGGCATGTCCAGTTCCACCGCTGATACGCTCGACCCGGCCAAAGGCGCGCTCTCTACCGATTACGTACGCCACTTCATGTTCTACAACGGCCTGACCCGTTTCGACACGCACCTGGTGCCGCAACTGGAACTGGCCGAGCGCATCGACAACACCGATGCCACGCTGTGGACCATCACCCTGCGCAAGGACGTGACCTTTCACAACGGCAAGACCCTGAGCGCTGCCGACGTGGTGTTCTCGCTGTCACGGCACAAGGACCCGCTGACCGGTTCCAAAGTCATGCCGTTGATGGAACAGTTCGCCGAGATCAAGGCCACCGGCACCAACGAAGTGCAGATCCGCCTCAGCGCGCCGAATGCCGAGTTGCCATCGATCCTCGCCGTGTCGCACCTGTTGATCGTTCCCGAAGGCACCACTGACTTCAACCAGGGCATCGGCACCGGGCCGTTCAAGGTCAAGGAATTCAAACCCGGCGTGCGCTCGATTGCCGCGCGCAACACCGGCTACTGGAAACCGGGCCTGCCGTACCTCGACGAGATCGAGTTCATTGCGATTGGCGACGAGGCATCGCGGGTCAACGCGCTGCTGTCCGGCGACGTGCACATGATCAACGAGGTCAACCCGCGTTCCACCTCCCGGATCAAGGCCAGCGCCAAGCACCGGGTCGTCGATGCGCCGTCGGGCAACTACACTGACTTGATCATCCGTCAGGATCAGATGCCGGGCAAAAGCGCGGAATTCACCCAGGCCATGAAGCACCTGTTGGACCGCGAACAGATCAAATCCGCCGTATTCCGTGGCTTTGCCGTGGTCGGTAACGACCATCCGATTGCCCCGGGTTCGCGCTACTACAACGCCGACCTGCCGCAAACCGTCTACGACCCGGAAAAAGCCAAGTTCCTGCTGAAGAAGGCTGGCATGGAAAGCATCAGCATGCCGCTGGTCGCATCCCCTGCGGCAACCGGATCGGTGGACATCGCCGTGCTGTTGCAGCAATCGGCGAAACAGGCCGGGCTCAAGCTCGACGTCAACCGTTTGCCGAGCGACGGCTACTGGTCCAACCACTGGATGAAGCACCCGCTGAGCTTCGGCAACATCAACCCGCGACCGAATGCCGACGTGATGTTCTCGCAGTTCTTCCAGTCGAAGGCGCCGTGGAATGAATCCGGTTGGCAGAACGACCAGTTCGACCAGTTGCTGATGCTCGCTCGCGGTGAAACCGACGACGCCAAGCGCAGCAAGATGTACGCGGACATGCAAACCCTGGTGCATGACCACTGCGGCATCGGCGTGCCGGTGTTCATCAGCAACATCGACGGCGTCGACCAGCGCATCAAAGGCTACGGCAGCAACCCGCTGGGCGGGTTCATGGGCTACATGTTCGCCGAACAGGTCTGGCTGGATGCTTGATGGGTGGTTTCGCAGTACGTCAGGGACAGTGCAGGAGGGTAGGCGATGAATAGCAACACACTGTGGTTGATCGGTAGGCGCCTGGGCGCCGCGATCGTGACTTTGTTGATCGTGTCCATGGTCGTGTTTGCGATCACGGCGGTATTGCCGGGGGACGCGGCGCAACAATCCCTCGGGCAGTTCGCCACACCGGAACAGGTGGCGGCACTGCGCCTGAAACTGGGGCTCGACCAGCCCGGTGTGCTGCGTTACCTGCACTGGTTGATGAACCTGCTCAGCGGCGACATGGGCCTGTCGGTGTCCAACGCGATGCCGGTCACCGAGTTGATGGCGGGCCGGGTGCCGAACACCCTGATGCTGGCGGCCGCCACGGCGCTGGTGTCGGTGCCGGTGGCGTTGATCCTCGGCATTGGTTCGGCGATGGGCCGTGGCGGGCGTATCGACAGCTTCCTGAGCTTCTTCACCCTGGCCATGGTCGCCGTCCCGGAGTTTCTGGTGGCGACCCTGGCGGTGCTGATTTTCGCGGTGAACCTGGGCTGGTTATCGGCGCTGTCCTACGCCAGCGACATCACTTCACCGTGGCAATTCATGCGCACTTACGCCTTGCCGGTGATGACCCTGTGCTGCGTGATCGTCGCGCAAATGGCCCGGATGACCCGCGCCGCCGTCATCGATCAACTCGACAGCCCCTACGTGGAAATGGCCCGGCTCAAAGGCGTCAGCCCGATGCGCATCGTGCTGCGCCATGCCTTGCCCAATGCGATCGGGCCGATTGCCAATGCCATCGCCCTGAGCCTGTCGTACCTGCTGGGCGGGGTGGTGATTGTCGAGACGATCTTCAACTATCCCGGCATCGCCAGCCTGATGGTCGATGCCGTGACTAACCGCGACATGGCGCTGGTCCAGGCCTGCACCATGTTGTTTTGTACGGCGTACCTGGGGTTGGTGCTGATTGCCGACCTGTGCGCGATTCTGTCCAATCCGAGGCTGAGAAACCAATGAACAATCTCATTGTGAAATCGACGCCTGCGACCCCCGACCTGTCGGTTGGCAAGGTGTCCCATGGCCCGGCGTGGCTGGGTCTGATCGGGGCTGCGATGTGCGTGATCTGGTTGCTGGTGGCGATCTTCGGCCCATGGCTGGCGCCGCACCCGGTGGGGGAAGTGGTCTCCGACAATGTCTTCGACAGCATCAGTGCCGTGTACCCGTTTGGCACCGATTACCTGGGCCGCGACATGCTCAGCCGCGTTCTGGTCGGCGCGAAATTTACTGTCGGCCTGGCGTTGATCGCGGCGGTATTGGCCAGTGGTTTGGGCACCAGTTGTGCGCTGCTTTCAGTGGTGTCGCCGAAGTGGCTCGACGAAGTGATCAGTCGCTTGATGGATGCGTTTATCTCGATCCCGAGCAAGATGCTGGCGCTGATCATGGTCTCGGCTTTCGGCTCTTCGGTGACCTTGCTGATTTGCACGGCGGTGCTGAGCTTCACCCCCGGCGCGTTCCGCATTGCCCGCAGCATGGCGGTGAACATCGAAGCCCTGGAATACGTGCAAGTCGCCCGTACCCGTGGCGAACGCCGCTTGTACATCGCCTGCGTGGAAATCCTGCCGAACATGCTTAACCCGGTGCTGACCGACCTGGGCCTGCGCTTTGGCTTCATCGTCTTGCTGCTCAGCGGCATGAGTTTCCTCGGCCTCGGCGTGCAACCGCCGGACGCCGACCTCGGCTCCTTGGTCCGGGAAAACATCGGCGGCCTCAATCAGGGCGCGCCGGCCATCGTGATTCCGGCGCTGGCTATCGGCACGCTGACGATTGGCGTGAATCTGTTTATCGACAGACTGTCGTCCCGACGTAGTCGCCGTACGGGAGGTCATTGAGATGAGTGAATTGATTCGAGTCGAAGACCTGCGCGTGGTCGCCTGTGGCGAGCGCGGCGAGGTGGAAATCGTCAAGGGCGTGAGCTTCGCCCTGGAAAAAGGTGAAGTGCTGGCGTTGATCGGTGAGTCGGGCTCTGGCAAGACCACCATCGCCCTGGCGCTGCTGGGTTATGCGCGGCGCGGTTGCCGGTTGTCCGGCGGGGTGGTGCAGGTCGGCGAGCACGACATGCTCGCACTTAGCGAAAAGGAATTGCAGGGCCTGCGCGGCAACCGGGTGTCGTACATCGCGCAAAGCGCGGCGGCGGCGTTCAACCCGGCGAAGAAGTTGATCGACCAAGTGGTGGAGGGCGCATTGATTCATGGCCTCGGCAGCCGTGCGGTGCTTGAAGCCAAAGCCATCGAACTGTTCCGCGACCTGGCATTGCCGGATCCCGATCGCATTGGCCAGCGCTACCCGCATCAGGTCTCGGGCGGGCAACTGCAACGGGTGATGGCGGCCATGGCGCTGATCAGCGATCCGTTGCTGGTGGTGCTCGACGAACCGACTACTGCCCTCGACGTGACTACTCAGATTGATGTGTTGAGAGCCTTCAAACGCGTGGTCCGTGAACGTGGGGCGACGGCGGTCTACGTGTCCCACGACTTGGCGGTCGTCGCACAAATGGCCGATCAAATCGTCGTGCTCAATGGTGGCCAGATCTTTGAACAGAGCGCCACCGCGCCGCTGCTCAAAGGTCCGGCCCACGAATACACCCGAAGCCTGTTGGCAGCGGCGCGGCCCGACACGACCATTCGCCCTCCGTGCGGCGTGGCGGAAGAGACGCCGTTGCTGACGATCCAGGGCCTGACGGCCGGTTACGGCAACAAGAACATGCAAGGCATGCCGGCGATCCGCGTGCTGGAGGACATCGACCTGACCGTGCGCCGGGGCCAGGCCATCGGCGTGATCGGTGAGTCGGGTTCCGGAAAATCGACCTTGGCGCGGGTGGTGGCGGGGTTGCTGACCCCGGCGTTGGGCGGGCTGACCTTCGACGGTCAACCCTTGGGCGGCAGCCTCTCGGAGCGCACCGACGAACAGTTCCGCCGCATCCAGATGGTGTTCCAGAATGCCGACACGGCACTGAACCCGATGCACAGCGTCAGCACCATTCTCAGCCGGCCACTAAAGATGTATTTCGGCCTCAAGGGCGCGGCGTTGCGAGAGCGTATCGGCGAGTTGCTGGACCTGGTGCGCCTGCCGCGGACCATGGCCGAACGACGCCCGAATGAACTGTCCGGCGGGCAAAAACAACGGGTCAACCTGGCCCGTGCCTTGGCGGCCAAACCGGATCTTATCCTCTGCGATGAAGTGACCTCGGCGCTGGACACGGTGGTCGGTGCGGCGATTCTCGAATTGCTGCGCGACCTGCGCCAGGAACTGGGGGTTTCCTACCTGTTTATCAGCCACGACATCTCCACCGTTCGGGCGCTGTGCGATGACATTGTGGTGATGTACAGCGGCCACAAGATCCAGGCCGGCACTCGGCAGTCGTTTGCCCAGGCACCGTTCCATCCGTACACCGACCTGTTGATCCATTCGGTGCCGGAGTTGCGCCAAGGCTGGTTGGAAAACTGCGGCACCACCTGCGGTGAGCTACCGCCGATTGGTCCCAAAGCGAACGTGCCGGAACTCTGTACTTTTCTCAGTCGCTGTCCGGTGCGGGTCGATGGCTTGTGCAATCGCACCGCGCCGAGCCGCCGGATCATCGACGGCGGCAGTGAAATCCTCTGCCACCACGACAGCGCCGAGTTGCTGAAAACCCAGCAGGATCTGATCACCATGACCCAGGGAGCCTATGCATGAAGGGGCGTTTTGTGAGGCTGGCCGAGCAGGGCCGGCCGACCGTCAGTTTGCAGGTGGACGGCACGGCCATCGAGGCGTTGCAGGGCGACACCTTGATGGTGGCGTTGCTGACTCAGGGCAACGCGTTGCGCCAGTCGGAATTCGATTCGGGCCGTCGCGCTGGTTTCTGCCTGATGGGTGCCTGCCAGGATTGCTGGGTCTGGACCCGCAGCGGCGAGCGTCTGCGTGCCTGTTCCAATGAAGTCCGTGAAGGGCTGGACATCGTCACCACACAACCGGAGGCGACATGGCCACTGCACGGATAGTTATTGTCGGCGCCGGGCCGGCGGGTATTCGCTGTGCCGAGACGTTGCTGGCGGCGGGTTTCAAACCGATTCTGATCGATGAAAATCGCCGGGATGGCGGGCAGATCTATCGGCGGCAGCCGGAAGGGTTTACCCGTAATTACGCCACGCTTTATGGAACCGAAGCCGCCAAGGCTAAAGACCTGCACCTGAGTTTCGATCGCTTGCGCGGCTCGATTGATTACCGCCCCGACACCCTGGTGTGGAACCTGACGCCGGGACAGTTGTGCTGTGTCACACAAGGCAAGCACACGACGGTGGATTACGACGCGCTGATCCTCTGCACCGGCGCCACCGACCGCTTGATGCCGATTGAAGGCTGGCAACTGGCGGGGACCTACAGCCTCGGCGGGGCGCAGATTGCGCTCAAGTCCCAGGCGGTTTCCATTGGTCACAGCGTCGTGTTTATGGGCAGCGGGCCGTTGTTGTATCTGGTCGCCAGTCAATACGTGAAGGCGGGCGCGAAGGTGGCGGCGGTGCTCGACACCTCGCCGTTCAGCAAGCGCATCGGTGCCTTGCCTAAATTGCTGGCGCGACCCGGATTGCTGTTCACCGGAATGAAACTGTTGGCGCAGTTGTATCGGGCGAAGATCCCGGTGCACCTCGGCATTAAACCGCTGCAAGTGAAGGGAGACGCGGCCAACGGTGTCAGTGGTGTGCGGGCATTGACGGCGCGTGGCGAGACTATAAATGTGGATTGCGATGCCGTGGCCCTGGGTTATCACCTGCGCCCGGAAACCCAATTGGCGGATCTGGCCGGTTGCCGCATGCGCTTCGACGAGGCGTCCGGCCAATGGTGGCTGGCGGTGGATGAGGAAGGCCGGACTTCAGTCAGCGGCGTGTATGCCGCCGGTGATGGCTCGAAGATTCGCGGCGCGGACGCCGCCGAACACGCCGGTCGCCTGGTGGCCATGGCGCTGCTGGAAGACCTGCAGAAACCAGTGAACGCCGGATTGCGCGACGAAACACGTCAAGCATTGGCGGTCATGGACCAGTTTCGCCTCGGCCTGGCCCAGGCGTTCCCTTGGCCTGCCGAACAAGCCAAAGCCTTGCCCGATACCGCCATCGTGTGCCGCTGCGAGATGATCAGCGCCGGTGAATTACGTGCGGTCGTCAGCGAAAAGGGCGCCTGCGAAGTCAACCGGGCCAAGGCCTTCAGCCGGGTTGGCATGGGTCGCTGTCAGGGGCGTTATTGCTCCCAGGCTGGCGCTGAGGTGATCGCCGCAGCGGCGGGCGTCAGCGTGCAACAGGTTGGCCGCCAACGCGGACAGGCGCCGGTCAAACCGCTTTCGATGCTCACCGAGGAGGTGTCGCCATGACCGTACAGAAAGCCGATGTGCTGATTGTCGGCGGCGGCCTGATGGGCTCGGCGGCGGCGTTTTTCCTGCGCAAGCGCGGGCAGTCGGTGATCCTGCTGGAGCGTGACCAGATCGGTCAGTACGCCAGCGGCGTGAACTTCGGCAACGTCCGGCGTCAGGGGCGTTATCTCGGGCAACTGGAACTGGCGAATCGCTCCTGGGCGTTGTGGAAACGCTTGCCGGAGTTGATCGACGATGATCTGGAATTCATCGCCAGCGGGCATATGCGTGTGTGTTATCGCGAGGACGAAATTGCTGAGCTTGAGGCCTATGCCGCGGCACCCGAAGCCGCGCAACTGGACCTGAAGATTTATCGCGGTGCCGAGCTGCATGAGCGTTTCCCATTCCTTGGGCCGGATGTGAAGGGCGGCTCTTACGCGCCTCACGATGGCCACGCCAACCCGCGTCTGGCCGCCCCGGCATTTGCCCGCGCGGCCCGGCGTATCGGCGCGCAGATCGAAGAACAGACCGAAGTCGCCGAAGTGCAGAAGGTCGGTGGCGAGTTCAGCGTCACCACCACCGACGGTCGCCAGTTCAGCGCCGCACAACTATTGATTACCGCTGGAGCCTGGGGGCAGAAGCTGTCCCAACAATTCGGCGAACCGGTGCCCCTGGACACCCACGGCCCGCAAATGGCCGTGACCGAACCCGTGCCCTACGCCTTGCCCACGGTAATCGGCGTCTACACCAAGATTCCCGAAGAAGTGATCTACTTCCGCCAGATCCCCCGAGGCAACATCGTCATCGGCGGTGGCTATCGCAGTAAACCGGACATGCTCAATCGCCGGGCCTATGTCGAGCCGCGCAGCATCCTTAATCAGATGGATCAAATGCGCCGTCTGCTGCCGGGTGTCGGCAACCTCAACATCATCCGCGTGTGGAGTGGCATCGAAGGTTATCTGCCGGATTCCTTGCCGATCATGGGGCCAAGCGGTACGGTCGATGGCTTGTTCTATGCGTTCGGCTTCTGCGGTCATGGCTTCCAGCTCGGCCCTGGTGTCGGCGATGTGATGGCCGAACTGATCAGCACCGGCAGCACCAGCACTTCGATTGAGCCGTTCTCCATTCGCCGGTTCGCCCATTTAGCCGAGCAACGGAGCAAGGCCTCATGAAACCCCGTGTACTGGACATTCTCAAACGCCTGATGGCCTTCGACACCGTCTCTTCGGAGTCGAACATGGCCCTGATCGACTACGTGCGCGACCTGCTGCTGAGCAAGGGCATCGAGTCGCTGATCGTCAAGGATGAAACCGGCAAGAAAGCCAACCTGTTCGCCAGCACCGGCCCGAAAGAGCTGCCGGGAATTCTGCTGTCCGGCCACACCGACGTGGTGCCGGCGGCGGGGCAGGCCTGGACCGTGCCGCCGTTCCAGGCGACGGTGCAGGATGGCAAGATCTACGGGCGCGGCAGTTGCGACATGAAGGGCTTCATCGCCCTGGCCATTGACGCCATGCTCGACGCCGCTGACCACTCCCTGAGTCGACCGTTGCAATTGGCGTTGTCCCATGACGAAGAAACCGGTTGTGTCGGCGTGCGCCGCTTGCTCGACGTATTGCACCTGACGCCAGTGCGGCCGTTTTTGTGCCTGATCGGTGAGCCGACCAACATGCAGTTTGTGTTGGGGCACAAAGGCAAGGGCTCCTATCGCACCTACTGCCGGGGGCTGGAGGCGCATTCTTCGTTGGCACCGCGTTCGGTCAATGCGATTCACGTCGCGTGTGACTTCATCGCCGCGCTGCGGCAGAGCCAGCAGCAACTGCAAGAGCAGGGCGCCCAGGATGCCGACTACGACGTGCCTTACAGCACCGTGCACGTCGGGCAGATTGGCGGCGGCCGCGCACTGAATATTGTGCCGAACCTCTGCACCCTGGATTTCGAAGTGCGCAACCTGCCGGCGGACAATCTGGATCAGTTCCTGGAGCAGATGCAGGAACGCGCCGAACTGATCGTGCGCGAGGCGCGGTTGTTGTCGAGCGTGGCGGCGATCGAGATTGAAACCATCAACGTTTACCCCGGCCTCGATACGCATCCGAGTGTTGAAGCGGTGCGCTTTCTGAAGAACTTCGCCGCGCCGGATACCGGCACGGCCAAGGTCTCGTTCGGCACCGAGGGCGGGTTGTTCAAGCAGCGTCTGGATGTGCCGGTGGTCGTTTGCGGCCCGGGCTCGATTGAACAGGCGCACAAGCCGGACGAGTTTATCGAGATCAGCCAGATGGAGGCCGGGGAGCGGTTTCTTGAAGGTTTGCTCGGTTCCCTGAAGTTGTAGAGATGATCGTTCCCACGCTCCGCGTGGGAATGCCTCAACGGACGCTCCGCGTTCGGCTCTGAATGGGACGCGGAGCGTCCCTGGCTGCATTCCCACGCAGAGTGTGGGAACGATCATCTGCCGTTCCACCGCCAATTTCAGCATCCGACACTGTCCTCAAATCGCTTTCAGCATCCTCATCCGCCACACCTCCCTAGACTTGAGCATGTCTCGGATCAGGACTCGACCATGCTCAAGAATCGTTTGAAAGACCCCAGCCTTCTGGCAGAACTCGCGTATGTGGACGGGCAGTGGATCGGCGCTGACAGCGCCGCGACCCTGGACGTCATCGACCCGGCCAGCGGCCAGTTACTCGCCCGCGTCCCCGCCATGCAAGGCACGGAAACCCGGCGTGCCATTGAGGCTGCCGATAAAGCCTGGCCAGCCTGGCGCGCACGTCCGGCGGCGGAACGAGCGGCGCTGCTGGAGCGTTGGTATCAGGCCATGATCGACAACCTTGACGACCTGGCACTGATCATGACCTGCGAACAGGGCAAACCGCTGAACGAAGCCAAGGGCGAAATCCGCTACGGCGCCGGTTTCGTCAAATGGTTCGCCGAGGAAGCCCGGCGGGTCTACGGCGAAACCATGCCGGCCCCCAGCGGCGACCGCCGATTGCTGACGCTCAAACAACCAGTGGGTGTCTGCGCCGCGATCACCCCGTGGAATTTCCCCAACGCAATGATCACCCGCAAATGCGCGCCGGCATTGGCGGCGGGTTGCCCGATCATCGTCAAACCCTCTGACCTGACGCCGCTGTCGGCCCTCGCGTTGGCGGTACTGGCTGAACGGGTCGGCATTCCGGCCGGAGTCTTCAACGTGGTAACCGGCATGCCCGCCGGCATCGGTGAAGAGCTGACCGGCAACCCGACGGTGCGCAAGATTTCCTTCACCGGTTCCACCGCCGTGGGCCGCTTGTTGATGCGCCAAAGCGCCGAGCACATCAAGCGCTTGAGCCTGGAACTGGGCGGTAATGCGCCGTTTATTGTGTTCGACGACGCGGACCTGGAGCAGGCCGTGGCCGGGATCATGCTCAGCAAGTTTCGCAACGCCGGCCAGACCTGCGTCTGCGCCAACCGCATTCTGGTGCAGGACGGCATCTATGAACGCTTCGCCCAACGGCTGGTGGAGGAGGTCGGCAAACTCAAGGTCGGCAACGGCCTCGACGCCGACATTACCATTGGCCCGCTGATCAACCCCGCTGCGGTGAGCAAAGTCGCCCGGCACATCGACGATGCCCTGAGCCAGGGCGCGACACTGCTTTGCGGCGGCATTCCCGAAGGCGACAACCAGTTCGTGCAGCCCACGGTCCTCGGCGATACCCACGCCGGCATGCTGTTGGCCAACGAAGAAACTTTCGGCCCGGTCGCGCCACTGATGCGTTTTACCGATGAAGCCGAAGCCCTCGCGCTGGCCAATGCCACGCCTTATGGCTTGGGCGCCTACTATTTCACTCAGGATCTGCGCCGTTCATGGCGTTTTGGCGAGGCATTGGAGTTCGGCATGGTCGGCCTCAACACCGGGATCATTTCCATGGAAGTCGCGCCGTTCGGTGGCATCAAGCAATCGGGCCTGGGCCGCGAAGGCAGCAAGTACGGCCTCGACGAATACCTTGAAGTCAAAGCCTTCCACATTGGCGGGCTGTAATTCACAGACACTGGGGAGGCACGATTGATGAGCAAGACATTCAGAATCGCCGCGATTGCCGGCGATGGCATCGGCAAGGAGGTGCTGCCGGAAGGCTTGCGCGTGCTGGAGCAGGCGGCGAAGAAATGGCAGCTCGATTTGAGCATCGAAGTGCTCGACTGGGCGCACTGCGATTACTACCTGGAACACGGGCAGATGATGCCCGACGACTGGTTCGAACAGCTCAAGGGTTTTGATGCGATCTACTTCGGCGCCGTGGGCTGGCCGGACAAGGTGCCGGACCACATTTCCCTGTGGGGTTCGCTGCTGAAGTTTCGCCGCGACTTCGACCAGTACGTGAACATCCGCCCGGTGCGGCTGTTTCCGGGTGTGCCGTGCCCGTTGGCCGGACGCAAACCGGGGGACATCGATTTCGTGGTGATTCGCGAGAACACCGAGGGCGAGTACTCCTCGGTCGGCGGCAAGATGTTCGAAGGCACCGAGCATGAGTTTGTGCTGCAAGAATCGGTGTTCACCCGCCGTGGCGTCGACCGGATTCTCAAGTTCGCCTTCGAACTGGCCCAGACCCGCCCGCGCAAACGCCTGACGGCGGCGACCAAGTCCAACGGGATCTCCATCAGCATGCCGTACTGGGACGAACGCACGGCATTGATGGCGGCGAAGTACCCGGAGATCACCTGGGACAAGCAGCACATCGACATTCTGTGCGCGCGCTTTGTGCTGCAACCCGATCGGTTTGATGTGGTGGTGGCGTCGAACCTGTTTGGCGACATCCTCTCCGACCTCGGGCCGGCGTGTGCCGGGACCATTGGCATTGCGCCTTCGGCCAACCTTGATCCGGAGCGGCGCTTTCCTTCGTTGTTTGAGCCCGTACATGGCTCGGCGCCGGATATTTACGGGCAGAACATCGCCAATCCGATTGCGATGATCTGGTCCGGGGCGTTGATGCTCGACTTCCTGGGCAATGGCGACGAGCGCTATCGCGCAGCGCATGACGGGATTTTGCAGGCGATTGAGCGGGTGATTGCGGACGGGCCGATCACGCCGGATCTGGGCGGGAAGGGCTCGACGCAGGATGTTGGTAAAGCCATCGCGGACATTCTCTAGAGCGAATGATCGTTCCCACGCTCCGCGTGGGAATGCAGCCTGGGACGCTCAGCTTCCCATCAAGAGCCGAACGCGGAGCGTCCGAAGAGGCATTCCCACGCGGAGCGTGGGAACGATCTACCTGTAGGCGCGAGGTATGTTCAGTAGCCCTGAGTGCGGTCGATCTGGCCCACCATCGGCTCCCCCCGCCCAAACCGCCGAATATTCTCCAACAACACCCCAAACGCACTCTCCGGCTGAGTCATCGCGGCAATATGCGGTGTCAGCAGAATCTGCGGATGTCCCCAAAACGGATGATCCGCCGGTGCCGGTTCTTCCTGCAGCACATCCAGCACCGCGCCACTGAGTTGCCCGCTCTCCAGCGCCTCCAGCAGATCACTCTCCACCAGATGCCCGCCACGACCCATGTTAATCAGCGCCGCACCCTGTGGCAGTTGGCGAAACAGCTCCCGATCAAGAATCCCCTGGGTCTGTTCAGTCAGCGGCAACACGCACAACAAAATATCGCACTGGCTGAGAAACGCCGGCAGTTGCTCCCGACCGGCAAAGCAATCCACGCCAGGCACCTGATGCGCACTGCGCGCCCAACCCTTCAACGCAAACCCCAACGGTTGCAATGTCGCCAGAATCTGCTGCGCCTGCGCACCCAGTCCCATCACACCCACTCGACGCTTGCTCGCCGGTTGCAGCAGATGTGCCTGCCAACACCGCGCCATCTGCTGCTGCCGATAACGCAGCATGTCGCGATGCAGGCTCAGCACGGCAAAACTGGCGTATTCGCACATGCCGCGGGTGATGCCCGGATCGAGCAAACGCACCACCGGCAAACTTTCAGGCAAACGGCTGAGATCCAGTTGATCAACCCCGGCGGACAGCGCAAACAGCACTTTCAGATTCGGCAGCAAAGCCTCCAGATCGTCGGGCGCCTGCCACGCCGCCAGATATTCAATCTGCGACGGATCGCCAATGTCCGGCCAGGCGCGCCATTCGATATCGGGGGCGTGTTCGGCGAACAGCGCTTGCCACTGTTCGCCGCGCACAGGGTCAGCTTTATAAAGCAGGGCCATGGGCAATTCCTGATAAATGAAGGTGCTCTCATCATCGCCCAACGCCAGCGCAGGATCTGTCGAAAGGGCCGGGTTAAACGGCTTGCGCCATGTTGTATCGGCGAAGTGGCGGCAGATTCGGCGGGCAAAAGGAATCTGCCGTTTGGCAGGGTGAAAACAGTCGATCCGAATTTCTCAGGGGCCAAGTTCGGCGTAGTTCGTTTCGCCCAAGCCTTAACCTGAACACCATCGCAACCACCTTCCGGTTGCCGGACTCACGATGGGAAATGCCATGAATAGCAAAGTCGACGACACCCCTCTTTTGCTCCGTCAGCGCGATCAATTCGTGCCGCGTGGCCTGGTTACCGCTCACCCGTTGGTGATCGATCGCGCCCAAGGCGCCGAATTGTGGGACGTGGACGGCAAGCGTTACCTGGATTTCGTCGGCGGCATCGGTGTGCTGAACATCGGCCACAACCACCCCAAAGTGGTCGCGGCGGTGCAGGCGCAACTGCAAAAGGTCTCCCATGCCTGCTTCCAGGTAGTCGCCTATCAACCTTATCTGGATCTGGCCCAGCGCCTGTGCGAAATGATCGGTGGTAAAGACCCCTATAAAGCGGCGTTCTTCACTTCCGGCGCCGAGGCTGTGGAAAACGCGGTGAAGATCGCCCGGGCGCACACCAATCGTTCGGCGGTGATCGCTTTCCGCGGCGGCTTCCACGGACGGACCTTGCTCGGCACCACACTGACCGGCATGAGCCAGCCGTACAAACAGAACTTCGGGCCGTTCGCACCGGAGGTGTTTCACACGCCGTATCCGAATGCTTATCGCGGGGTCACCAGCGACATGGCGCTCAAGGCACTGGACGAACTGCTCGCCACTCAGGTTGCGCCAGAGCGGGTCGCCGCGATCATCATCGAGCCGGTGCAGGGGGACGGCGGTTTCCTTTCGGCGCCTGTGGAGTTCCTCAAGGGGCTGCGGGCGCTGACCGAAAAACACGGCATCGTGCTGATCCTCGATGAAATCCAGACCGGTTTCGGCCGTACCGGCACGTGGTTCGGTTTCCAGCACGCCGGCATCCAGCCTGACCTGGTAACCGTCGCCAAGAGCCTGGCCGGTGGCTTGCCGCTGTCGGGTGTGGTCGGCAAAGCCGCGATCATGGACGCGCCGTTGCCCGGCGGCCTCGGTGGCACCTATGGCGGCAACGCCTTGTCTTGCGCGGCGGCACTGGCGGTAATCGATGCCTTTGAAGAAGAACAACTGCTGGCGCGCGGCGAAGCGTTGGGCGAGCGCCTGCGTCAAGGACTGCTGCGCTTGCAAACCCGTCACCCGCAAATCGGCGACGTGCGCGGTACCGGGTTCATGCTCGCCATCGAGCTGATCAAGAACGACGAGGCCCGCACCCCGGACGCGGACCTGAACCAGCGGCTGATCGATGAAGCGCGCAAGGGTGGTTTGCTGGTGATCAAGTGCGGCGTGTACCGCAACGTGCTGCGCTTCCTCGCGCCGTTGGTGACCACCGAAGCACAGGTCGATGAAGCGCTGCAGATTCTCGAAGCGGCTTTGGCACGGGTCTTGAACTGAGCTCCAGCCGGCTCGGGGCGCTGCTGCAAGGCAGTGCCCGTGAGCCTTTATGGAGCATGGATGGATGGAATGCATCATTGGAGGCTTTGCACACCATGGGGCTGACTGATTACCGAGCGCTGCTCATCGATTGCGATGCAGTCCTGGTCGACCGCGACTCGGGCGTCTGGGCGGCGTTGCAACCGTTGCTCGACAACCGGGGCGGGCACCCGGACAAGGAACAGGTGCTGGCCGAGTACGGCGAAGTGGTGCGTGCGCTGTACCCGCGCTTCGGTGAGCTAGGCTTCAGTGGACTGCTGTGTTTCGCCCATCGCCAGTTGGCCGAGCGCTGGGGTCTGAAAGCCAGTTGGGAGGAGGGCATGAGCTTCGCCCGTTCGGTGGCTGGATGGTCGCTGTTCGAGGACGCGCCGGGAGCGATGTTGTACCTGCGCAAGTTCTATCGCCTGCTGGTGCAGGGTGATCGGGATGCCGAGGATCGCGGGTTGCTCTGCGAGCGCCTGGGGATCATGCCCGATGACTTTATCTCCCTGGCCAGTGACCCTTTGCAAGACACGCAATGGCTGCAGGACAACGGGTTCAAGCCCGGCGACATCCTGCAAGTGACCCGGCCTTCCGCCAGTGGTCAGGCGAGTCGCGATGTGTGCCTGATCTGCCGCGGCCGGGTCAAACCCCCGACACCGTGCGCGGCGGATTACTGCATCAACAGCATGGCGGATCTGGTGGCTCAGCATCAGCTGTCTTTACGGCGCTGATTTTGCTAGAAGATTGTCTTACAAACGGCAGTCAAGAGGTACGTAATGGAAGGTTTAGTCAAACTGGACCGGATCGACATCAGCATTTTGGTTGAGCTGCAAAAGGACGGGCGCATGACCAACGTCAGCCTCGCCGATGCCGTGGGATTATCAGCCAGCCCCTGCCTGCAACGGGTCAAGCGGCTGGAATCGGCCGGGTATATTTCCAGCTACAAGGCGCACCTGAACCTGGCGAAAATCACTGATTCGGTGACGGTCTTCACCGAGATCACCCTCAGCGACCACAAGCGCGAAGACTTCGCCAAGTTCGAGTCCAACATCCGCCTGGTGGATGAAGTGCTCGAGTGCCATTTGATCAGCGGTGGCTACGATTACCTGGTGCGCTTCATGACCCGCAGCATTCAGCATTACCAGGAAGTGATCGAAAGCCTGCTGGACAAGAATATTGGCATCTCGAAGTACTTCAGTTACATCGTCATCAAATCCCCCGTGCTCAAGGACGGCGTGCCGTTGCGCAAGTTGTTGCGGCACTGAAGCCCCCCCATCACTCCTGTAGCAGCCTGCGTTCGGTTGCGTTCGGCTGCGAAGCAGTCGCAAATACGGTTTGCCGGTGTGCCTGAAAGACCGCATTTTCTGATTTTACGACTGCTTCGCAGCCGAACGCAGGCTTCGCCAGCTGCTACAGAGCGTGCGTGCTGCGAATTCTTCAATGCACCGCGTTTGGACATTCCCCCGCTAGATCCCGTCTACCCGCCTCATCCTGGCGCAAGCCGCATAAATAGCTGTTTCGAGCCCTCAAAACAGTGTCCAGGTACCCCTTGAGTCATGAATTCGCAACAAAGCGCAAAAGTCTCTGCGCTGTAATGCGTACAGAGAGAGGGGTGCGGTTTGTTGAGTCGCTGATTTCGAGGCGGCGTTAGCGAATCGCTGAATAACACCAATCGGAGCCAAAAAAATGCGAATGAGCAACGCAAAAGCACTGTTGGGTTACGGCGCGTTCCTGCTGGCGGGCAGCAGCGAAGCGCATCAGATCTGGTACGAACAGCCACCGGGGCAACCCTTGGCGTTGTACTACGGCGAATATGACAAGAACATCCTGGAAGTCACACCGGGCGGGATGGACCGGTTCCAGCAACTCAAGGGTTGGTCGATTGGCAACAATTCGAAACCATTGAATCTGACCTTGCAACGCCAGGCGTTTGCGGTGGCGCATCAGGCCAAGAGTGATGACTCCCTGTTGGCTCAGGACCCGCATTATCCGATCTTCGACCTGCACGAAGCGGATAAAACCCTGAAGGCCCACTGGACGCCGGCGACCCGTTGGGTCGGCGATTTGCGCGCCCGAACCCCGGAACTGACCCTGGACATCGTGCCCACCGGCCTCGTCGACGGCAACAAAGCGCAGTTCCAAGTGTACTATTCGCAAAAACCGCTGGCGGATCAGGACGTTATGCTGGAAACCGGTTCCGGTGAAGTCTTCACCCAGCGCACCGATGCGACGGGCAAAGTCAGCTTCGAGTTGCCCTGGCAGGGCACGTATGTGGTGGCGGTCGAATACAAGGACCGAACGCCGGGTGAACGGGTCGGTCCGCAAGGCAAGACCAAGCCGTACGACCTCAAGAGCTTCAGCTCGACGCTGTCGTTCTATCGGGCCCAGGGCAAGCCGCCATTGCCGCGGGCACCGTCGCAGCTGCCGGCCTCCGAAGTCGCCCGGTTGAAGAAACAGGCCTGATCCATCGTCCCCACAGGAGTCACCACTATGTCCCAATCTTCAGGATTGGCCGGGCAGGCGGGAAGTGTTTCCGCTGCGCTGGCCACCCCCGCGGTAAAAGCCAACACCCGGATGCTGGCGATCGATGCCCTGCGCGGTTTTGTCATGCTGTTGATGCTGATCGACCACGTGCGCGAAACCTTTCTGCTGCACCGTCAGGTCACCGACCCGATCGACGCCTTGAGCGTCACGCCGGACCTGTACTTCACCCGCATGCTCAGCGAAATCTGCGCGCCGGTGTTCATCTTCCTCACTGGCCTGTCAGCCTGGCTCTACAGCCAGAAACACACCGCCAGCGAAACCTCGGTGTTCCTGCTCAAGCGCGGGTTCTTTCTGGTGTTTCTGGAGATCACCTTTGTCTGCTTCGCCTGGAACGCCGAGTTCCCGCCCAAGACCCTGTGGCTGCAGGTGATCTGGTGCATCGGTATCTGCATGATCGTGCTCGCCGGGTTGCTGCACTTCAAACGCAGCTGGCTGATTGTGCTGGGGCTGGTCATCGTCGCCGGGCATAACCTGTTCGATAACGTCGTCGTCGGGCCGGAATCGCCGTTCTATGTGCCGTGGTCGATCCTGCATCAGAAGGTGTTTATCGACATCACCGAGTTCACCCGGGCGCGCACGACCTATCCGGTGCTGCCGTGGATCGGCGTGATTCTTCTGGGGTGGGGCATCGGGCCGTGGTTCGGCAAGGACATGGAACCGGCGGAGCGGATTTCCCGCCTGGTCAAGCTCGGCGCGGGCTTGCTGGTGGCCTTTGTGTTCATCCGTTACCTGAACGTTTACGGCGAGAAGCCGTGGGTGCAGACCGGCGATTCGTTGCGCACCTTCATGAGCTTCATGAGCGCGAAGAAGTACCCGCCGTCGCTGATGTTCCTGATGCCAACCCTTGGTCTCGGTCTGCTCCTGCTGGCGTTGTTCGAGAAGCTGCAGGATCGCTGGTCCACCGCGACACTGGCGATCTACGGCGGGGCGCCGATGTTTTTCTATTTGCTGCACCTGTACGTGCTCAAAGCCATGTACCTGGTGGCCGTCGCGATCTGGGGCGCCAATCAGGGTGCGTATTACGGCTTCGACAACCTGCCCACAGTGTGGCTGTGGAGCGTGATCCTCGGCGTGTTGCTGTTCTTCCCGACGCGCTGGTTCGCCAGCCTCAAGCAGCGCCGTCGCGACATCGCGATCCTCAAATACCTCTGAGTTGCCCAATGGTGTCCCCCGGTTGGCGGGACACCTTGCAGACCCCGAATGCTGTGGAGTTGCCCTGTGAAAACCCTATCGACACACACCCTGCTACTGGCCTTGGGCGGGCAGTCCTTGCTCGCCCTGGCTTCGGAACAAGACAACGCCAAAGGCTTTGTCGAAGACAGCCAGTGGAGCCTGCTCAACCGCAGCGTCTACGACCGCCGCGACTATGAACACGGTGCGCTGAGCAACGGCGCGCGCAATGCCTACAAACCCCGCGCCCAACGTAGCGACCTCGCCGAGGAATGGGCCTACGGCCTGATGGCCGATTTCACCTCCGGCTACACCCGTGGCACCGTAGGATTTGGTGTCGACGCCCATGTCTATTCCGGCTGGAAACTGGACAGCGGAGGCGGGCGGGCCGGCAAGGCGCGGTTGCTCGGCGTGGATAACGACGGCCATCCCAAGGATGAATTCAGTCGTGGTGGCGCGGTGGCCAAGCTGCGCTTTTCTTCCACCGAACTGCGTTACGGCGAGCAACGGGTGAAAACCCCGGTGTTCGGCTCCTCCGACAGCCGCCTGCTGCCGGAAACCGCCACCGGCTGGCTGCTGACCAGTCGCGAACTGCCCGCGACCACGCTGTATGGCGGTCACTTCAACGAAAGCACCGATCGCAACGCCACCAGCCACGACCAAGGCTTTGTGGTCAATTACTCCAACGGCAAGCAGGGCGACAGCTTCGACCTGGTGGGCGTGCGCAACACCACTGTCAAAGGGCTCAATGCCAGCCTGTTCAGTGCGGTCTACGCCGATACCTGGCGCCAGCACTATTTGGGCGCGGTCTACACCCAACCTTTGGCCGAAGGTCAGGACCTGACCTTCGATCTCAATCTGTATCGCACCCAGGACACTGGCAAAGCCTTGTCCGGCCGGATCGACAACACGACATGGAGTTTTCTCACGACATATAAGGCCGGAGCCCACAGCTTCGGCCTGGGTTATCAGAAAGTCGACGGCGACACGCCCTACGACTACGTCACCCGCGGCGCGATCTACTTGAGCAACGCCGTGGCCCTGTCCGACTTCAACGCCCCGCAGGAGGCGTCCTGGCAGGCGCGCTACGACCTGAACATGGCCGGCTACGGCATCCCCGGCCTGACCTTCGGCGCACTGTATGTTCGTGGCAGCGGGATCGATGGCAGCCACATGGACCCGAACGGCGGTTACAAATGGTTGGGTTACGGGCAGGGCGGCAAACACTGGGAACGTGATCTCCAGGCCAAATACGTGGTGCAATCCGGCGCAGCGAAAAACCTCGCGTTCACTTTGCGCCATGCGGTGCACCGGGGGAATGCGGCGCAGGCGGAGCTGGATGCCAACCAGATTCGGCTGGCAGTGGAGTATCCGCTGGGTGGGAAATTCTGAATTGCGAACGTGACGTAGCGTGAAACCGGGGGCGATCAGCCGGGCAGAAATTTTTTTGAAATCAAGGGGTTGCCAGCCTCGGGAAATCAGTACATAATTCACGCCATCGAAAGCACTGACGGCTGAAAAAGCTCAATGTTTTCAACGAGTTAGAGAATGATTTAATCAACTCTCGAAGCTCAGCGTTTGTATGCATTTGGTGTCGTGCTACTGACATCAGATGTTTGAGGCCGAGTAGCAAAATGGTTATGCAGTGGATTGCAAATCCACCTACGCCGGTTCGATTCCGACCTCGGCCTCCACTTTAAACGAGCTCCGTAGATCCTTGATCTACGGAGCTTTTTTATTTTCGCTGTCCTGCAAGATTTAGTCTTGAAAAGGCCATCTGCGAACTTGCTTCACGGGGGAGGGATGTATATATTTCCACCTCTGCTGCACAAGCGTCAGAACTGCCAGGTTGTATCTCCGCAGTGTTCAGACCGCTTCACCGCGCTACCGCCCGAATGGCGAAACTGGTAGACGCATGGGACTTAAAATCCCCCGCTCGTAAGGGCGTGCCGGTTCGATTCCGGCTTCGGGCACCATCTAAAATCAAGGGTTTGCGGGCGAAAGCTGATGCAAACCCTTGTTTGTTTCTGGTCCATTCATTTTGATCATTCCTGCCTAAAGCACTCAAGAAACCGACCTGTTTGGCCGATACGTTTTCGGGCCAGGCATTGATGCCAATCAACTTGAGTAAGGGAGTTTCAAATGGTTCTGCGTAAAATGTTCGCACGTCTAGGCATTGTGATGATCGCGGGTGGGTACGTTGTTTCAGCCCAGGCTACTGGTGACGCTGCCAAGGATCACAACACGGCCATTGCGCTGGTCGCTATGACCCAAGCGTGTGCTGAGCAACATCCCGACGCGGGAATATCCCTGGAAAAAAACGTGCTTAAAGAGAAGGCGAGCCTGACTCCCGAGATGGAGAAAACCATCAAAGAGTCGGGGACAAACCCTGTGTACGCCAGTGAAGTGAAGGAATCGTACGATTTCTTCACTACGCCCGACGGCCTAGGCCTTCTGAAAAGCATCTGTAAAGAAATGATCGCTACGGAGTAGTGGTGCTTTAAGTTATATATCAAAGGCCTGCGTGAGGTTTCTCATGCAGGCCTTGTTGTTTCTGCTGCATTATTTTTGACAGGCATGGAGCTTGGATTTTGATTTCATTGATGAAAAAGACAGCCCTCGTACTCAGCATTGCGCTGGTGGGCTTGAGTGGTATTCCGGCGGCAATGGCCCAGGAGCCTACCAATCGCGAGGTCGCGGTGATGACTGTTGCGATGAAGAGGACGTGCTCACACTTGAACCCTGCCGGGAAATATTCCCTTCGCAACGTCATGGATGACCCGCAGTCGGGGCTGACGGAGGAGATGAAAAAAGAAATTCTCATCGCCGACAAGTCCCCTGACTACGAACAGGAAATTCAGTTGGCCCGGGATAAGACCGAGGGCGACATAACAGGCAGGGCGGCAGTTGCCTTGGTATGCAGGAATTTTGAACCGCCCAAGGGTTTCTGGCCCTGGTAGGGCAATGCGGTGCTAATCGCCCAGTTTCATGACGGTCTTGCACCGGATGCATTGAGCTTCGCACTCGGTGTAAACCTGATAGGCCAGGAGGCGGCGGCTGTTGAGTGATTCGTCTCCAGGCCGGTAAAGGAATTCCATGAACTTTCTGCACTCGGGGCAGCGCACAAAGCAGGACAGCAGAAAGAACACGCAAACGCCGCTGATTTGCAGGACCGCGAAGATTTCAAAATGACGCTTGGCTGAGTGATCGAACCAGAACCAGGCCATGTAGATAAGGCTACCCCAGAAGCTGGCGGAGCACAGAAGGGCCGCCACGAAGGCGACCCAGCGATTTTTTAGTGTTTTCAAGTAAGAGTCCATTCTGAAAATGCCGCGCCATTATGCGGGGACGGGCGGTAATTTTCAGCTTTGGCGTGTTCTTGGGGGGTGCTTCAGAAAGGAGTCGGGCCGATCAGATCGGCCCGACGGGAATATCAAACGAATGCCTGTCCGCGGAATCCTCGCGGCAATCTCTGTCGCCCTGGCATGGCCGTCAGCCGCTGAACCCACTCTGCCCGCCAATCATTGGCGGTATGAGTCACCTTGGCCTTGCGCGCCGCACGACGTGTTGCGTTGCGTTCTTCTTTACGTGCGTCCTTGAACGCATCGGTGTTGCGGCAGCTTCTGCATTTCACCTGGTTCAGTATTTTGCTCGAAACCAACTGGGTACCGGTATGACCGCAGGCCAGATGCCCGCCGACTTTGAAGTGAGTAACCATGTGGAACGTCTCCTTCGTGACGTGTGTTTGTTTGACCTCCAGCCGTCGTCAGCGTTCGTAATGGGAACATCAGGCAAAAAAAAAGCCCGCATGCGGGCGGGCCAAGGGATTCTTCAAAGGAGTGGTTCCACAGTAGGCCGTCGATTGTGAACAGGATGTGAAAGGACTCGGGCAAAAAAAACCCCAGCGCGTGGCCGGGTTGCGGGTATGGCAGGAGGCTATCAGGCAGGCAGGGTCTCGGTGACACGGTTGTCGCCGTTCATGCTTCCTGAATCAGGCCTGTCCTTGAGTCGGATGTTATCTAAACCGTGGCAGTGGCGGTTCGACGGGGTGGAGCGACGACAGCGTGCTGCGAATCAGCGGTGCGTCTTTCTCGATGTCGTTCAGCCGGTCACGGATTTTCAGGGCCGTAGGGTGCCCGCCTTGGTGGTCGACCCAGTCGGCGATTTCCTTGCAGGCGGCCGCGAGGCGGGCCTGACGGGAGTCGAGCAGGGTGAGCAGGGTGGTGATGGACTCTTTTTCGGACATGACAAACACCTCCTTGAAGGAATCTGACAAGTGGCAGCAAAAAGCCCGCTGGTGCGAGCTTTCTGCCGATGGGGTCGCTGGTCCTTCAGCTTTTTTCAGTATAGACCCGGTTGGCAATCATGAGCCTTTTCAGCTTTGCCGGGCTGTCACTTGTGAGCGTGCATTGAGCTGTTGGCACTCACGTTGGGCATCTTTTTCAAGGTCGAAGCCGTCGCCGATAAAGCCGCGGGTGCGGGTATCGGCGATGCGGTACCAGACTTCGGCGTCGGGCGGTGCGTGGTCGATTTCTCCGGCGCGGCGGCCATGAATGATGATCTTGTTGCAACGTTTCACAACGAAAATGTCTTCCATGGCACCACCGTAGCTGATTCGTGTTGAGATCAACTATAGAAGCCCTTTGCGATCGTGCAAAAAATAGACAGGTCAGTTCGTCGGTTAGCACGCTGATCCAGCGCTGAACGGTCGTAATTGCCAGCCTGACCCGTGCCATTCCAAGGTGTGGGTCGGTGCCAGCGCCGTGAGAAACGCCTGGTCATGGGATACCGCGATGATCGCTCCGGGAAAGTCGCCCAACGCCTGTTCAAATGCCTCGATGGACTCAAGGTCCAGGTGATTGGTGGGCTCGTCGAGCAGCAGCAACTGCGCCGGTGTTTTGCGCCAGAGTGCGATGGCGATGGCTGCTTTAAGGCGTTCGCCGCCACTGAGCAAGCCGCTCGGCCGGGTGACCCGGCTTGCGTCCAGTTGCAGCTGAGCCAAGTGACTGCGCAACGTGCCTTCGTTCAACGGCGTGTCGAGCAAGCCCAGTTGCTCGACGATGGAGCGTTGATCATCAAGCAAGGCCAGTTGCTGATCGAGAAAAGCGCTGGACACGTGGGAAGTGCATTGACCCGAGCGCGGTGGAAAATCCCCGGCCAGCATGCGCAACAGGGTAGTTTTGCCACAACCGTTCGGCCCGCTGACGGCGATGCGCACCGGACCTGCTAATGCCAACGTCAGTCGGGTCGCAGACCAGGGCAGTTGCGCGTCAACCAGCGTCAACACCTGCCGGGTTGCCGGTACAGCGGTGCCTGGCAGGCTCACCACCACACAGGCTTCAGGAAGGACCTTGGCATTGGCTTCCCGGACTTGGGCATCGAGCCCGTTTTTGCGGGTTTGATGCGCCTGGCGCACCGGCCCCATGGCGTCCCGGGCTGCGCCTTTCATCTTGGCCTTTTCAAAGCCTGACACATTGGCGCTGTCGGCCTTTTTCAAGGTGCTGGCGGCGTGGCGCTGAATTGTGTCGTGCTCGCGCTGCAAGCGGTTTCGTTCGCGATGGCGCTCGGTTCGGGCCTGATTGACGACCATTTGCGCAGTGGCCTGGTCGATGTCCCGTTGGGCCTGGAACGCCTGGTAACTGCCGCCAAAGACTTTAGCACCGTGGGGTGTCAGTTCGACGATTCGTGTCATGTGGTTCAGTAGCTGCCGGTCATGACTGATCACGATCAAGCCGCCGCGCCATTGCTCAAGCCTGTGCATCAGCCAGCGACGTCCATCGGTGTCCAGGTGGTTGGTGGGTTCATCCAGCACCAACAGTTGCGCTTGGCCCAGGAGGGCGCCGATCAGGGCGATTCGCGCTTGTTGTCCTCCGCTCAAGTGTTGCGTCAGGTCTTCGGGATCGATATCCGCCAGCCCCGCCTCATCCAGTAACAGGCGCAAGCGTTCAGGCAGGTCCCAGCGATCCGCCAGGGTGTCGAAGTCTTCGCTTGAGGCATGGCCGAGATTCAGCCTGGCGAGGGCTTGCAACGCCGGTGCGCAACCGGTGGCGTCGGCAACGGTTTGTCCTTCAAGGGCTGAAAACGTTTGCGGGACATACGCAACGTGGCCCTGGCAGGTCAGGCTGCCAGCGGTGGGATTGAGTTGCCCGGCAATCAATCGCCCAAGCACGCTCTTGCCGACGCCATTACGGCCGACGATAGCGGTGGGGACGCGGTCGAAACTGAGGTTCAGTGAATCGAAAATCGTCTCGCCATTGGCGAACTGAAAACCCAGTTGGTTCAGGGAAACGAGTGCAGGCAGACGCGTGACGTGAGTCATCGGCACCTCCGAAAAATGTCGAAAAACCAACAAGCGCCGTAGGCGGCTTGTCGCGGAAACATTTTGGAAGGCTTAGTTGTTCACGTTGGCAGTCGTCCTGCGAGATGAGTAGGTCGCAAGCCTAGTCGAGTCACGCGGTTCGATCAAGGTAAGGTTTTTTCGGCAGCCTCGACCATTTGTTCGAGAAAAATCGCCAGCCCAACCTCTTCGGCCCTGAGGCCTTTGCGCACCCTTGGCCGCGGTAATTGAGCCAGCGCACCCAGCATAAAACCATCCAGGACCGCCGGGTGGATGTAGCACTTTCGGCACACTGCCGGGGTGTTGCCCAACTGTTTGGCGACGTTCTTCACCATCTCCACCACGTGCCGCTTGGCGTCGGATTCCGGTTCCCATTGCAGCTCGCGCAACACCGCCAACGCCAGCGCGCTGCCGGCCCAGGTGCGGTAATCCTTGGCGGTGAAGTCGGCGCCGGTGAGAGTTTGCAGGTAAGCGTTGACGTCGGAGGAGCTGACGGTGTGGCGCTCGCCATTTTCGTCGAGGTACTGAAACAGGTTTTGCCCGGGGATTTCCAGGCAACGCTTGATGATCCGCGCCAGGCGCCGGTCTTTCACGGTGATCTGGTGCTCGACGCCGCTCTTGCCGCGAAACTGGAACATGATCGCGCTGCCGTTGACCTCGACGTGCCGGCTGCGCAGGGTGGTCAGGCCATAGGAGCGATTGTCCCGGGCATATTGAGTGTTGCCGACGCGGATCAACGTCGCATCGAGCAAGGTAATGACCGTGGCCATGACCTTGTCCCGGCTGAATCCCGGGGCCTCCAGCAGGGCTTCCAGTTGTTTGCGCAGTTTTGGCAGGGCCTGGCCGAAATCCCTTAGCCGTGAGTATTTGTCGGCATCGCGCACTTCGCGCCAGCGCGCGTGATAACGGTATTGCTTGCGGCCCCGGGCATCACGGCCGGTGGCTTGCAGATGGCCGCGCGGGTCGGCGCTGATCCACACGTCGGTGTAGGCCGGCGGCACCGCCAGGGCGTTGATGCGCTTGATTTCGTCGGCATCGGTGATGCGCTGGCCCGCCGGATCGAAATAACAGAACTTGCCGCGCAGTTTCCTGCGGGTGATGCCAGGCTGGGTGTCATCGACGTAATGCAGGTCGGGCGGCAACACATCGGTCAGCGCGGTATCGGGCATGGCAGTAGTCCTTGGCAGCGAATCAGGGGCTTGTACTGCCATTGACCGCGTGCCGTCGCCGTGGTGCCAACAGATTCAGGCCAGCACCGCCACGGCCTTGATTTGCGCCCAGAGTTGCTGGCCGGGATGGATGCCCAGTTGATCGCGGGAGTAGCGGGTGATCCTCGCCAGTAGCGGCGTGCCGCCAGCGTCCAGCCGAATCAGAACGTGGGCGGCATTGTCGGCACCCAATTCACTGATGACCATGACAGGCAGGCGATTGAGGATGCTGCTTTGCTCGATGCTTTGCAGACTCAGGCTGACATCCCGCGCCTGCACCTTGCAGCGCAAGGCCTGGCCTTCGGTCATCGGCGAATGGGTTACGCGGATGCTCAGGGCGGTGTTCGGCAGTTGCAGGGTCAGCAGTTGATAGTCGGCGTCGTAGGCGCTGACATGTCCTTCAATCACCACGCCCGCGTCGTCACCCAATGCCAACGGCAGGTCGAGGCGAGCCAGGGTTTCGCCGATCGGGCCGCTGGCCAGGGCCTGGCCATCACTGAGCAGGACAATGTGGTCGGCCAGTCGCGCCACTTCATCCTGGGAATGACTGACGTACAACACCGGAATATCCAGTTCATCGTGCAGTCGTTGCAGGTACGGCAGGATTTCGTTCTTGCGCTGGCTGTCGAGTGCCGCCAACGGTTCGTCCATCAGCAACAGTTTCGGGCTGGTAAGCAGGGCGCGGGCAATGCCGATGCGCTGGCGTTCGCCACCGGACAGGTGCTGCGGATGACGGTCCAGCAGATGGCTGATGCCTAGCAGCTCGGTGGCGTGGGCCATGTCGACCCGGCGCTGATGTTTCGGGATGCGCTTGAGGCCGAACTCCAGGTTGGCCAGTACCGACAGGTGTGGAAACAGGCTCGCTTCTTGAAAGACATAACCGATGGCGCGCTTGTGCGGCGGGATGAAAATCTTTTTGGCGCTGTCCTGCCAGACTTCATCGTTGACCTGGATAAAGCCCTCTTCGGCGTGTTCCAGGCCGGCAATGCAGCGCAGGCAGGTGGTTTTGCCCGAGCCGGAATGGCCGTAAAGCGCAGTGACGCCACGGCCGGGCAATTGCAAATCCACATCAAGGGCGAACCCCGAATAGTTCAGTTTCAGGCGGGTATAAATCATCAATCAGCTCCAGCCCGCTTTGGTTTTACGGCTGGAGTAGAGCGCCAGCAACACCAGGAAAGAGAACACCAGCATGGCCCCGGCCAGCCAATGGGCCTGGGCATATTCCATGGCTTCGACGTGATCGTAGATCTGCACCGAGACCACGCGGGTCTTGTCCGGAATATTGCCGCCGATCATTAGCACCACGCCAAATTCGCCCACCGTATGGGCGAAACCGAGAATCGCGGCGGTGATGAAACCGGGGCGGGCCAGGGGCAGGATCACGCTGAAAAAGGTGTCCCAAGGATTGGCGCGCAACGTGGCGGCCACTTCCAATGGGCGAGTGCCGATGGCGGAGAAAGCGTTTTGCAGTGGCTGCACCACGAACGGCATCGAATACAGCACCGAGCCGATCACCAACCCTGCAAAACTGAACGTGAGGGTGCCCAGCCCCAGTGATTGGGTGAACTGGCCGACGAAGCCGTGAGGCCCGAGCGCCAGCAGCAAATAGAAGCCAATCACCGTCGGTGGCAGCACCAGGGGCAGGGCGACGATCGCCCCGACCGGGCCGCGCAACCAGGAACGGGTACGCGACAGCCACAACGCAATCGGAGTGCCGATAATCAACAGGATGACGGTCGTCAGGGACGCCAGTTTCAGGGTCAGCCAGATGGCGGAAAAATCGGCACTCGTCAGCGTCATTTAGAGTTGGTAACCGTAGGACTTGATGACAGCGGCGGCTTTCGGCCCTTTGAGGTATTCAACCAGTGCCTTGGCGGCCGGGTTGTCTTTGCCTTTGTTGAGGATCACCGCGTCTTGTTTGATCGGGTCGTGCAGGCTGGCGGGAACGATCCAGGCCGAACCGCTGGTGACTTTGCCGTCTTTGTAGATCTGCGACAAGGCCACGAAGCCCAGTTCCGCGTTGCCGGTGGAGACAAACTGGTAGGCCTGGGTGATGTTCTGGCCTTCGACAATCTTGTCCTTGACCTTGTCGGTCAGGCCTTCTTTGGCCAGTACCTGGGTTGCGGCCAGGCCATAAGGAGCGGCTTTCGGGTTGGCGATGGACAGGTGCTGGTACTCGTTCTTTTTCAGCACTTCGCCCTTGGCGTCGACGTAACCTTCCTTGGCCGACCACAGCGCGAGGGTGCCGGTGGCGTAGGTGAAGCGCGAGCCTTTGACGGTGTCGCCTTCGGTTTCAAGTTTTTGCGGGGTAGTGTCGTCCGCCGAGAGGAACACTTCGAACGGCGCGCCATTCTTGATCTGGGTGTAGAACTGCCCGGTCGCGCCATAGGCTGCCACCAGTTTGTGCCCGGTGTCTTTTTCGAAGTCGGCGGCGATCGCCTGGATCGGCGCGGTGAAGTTGGCGGCGACAGCTACCTGCACTTCATCGGCTTGGGCCGAGCCGAAAGCGAAGACCGCGAACAGGCTCGCCAGGCAAGTAGGGGCAAAACGTGAGGCACGAATGGTCATGGAACGGCTCCGTGGTAGGCAAGTGCAGGGGCAGTTTTTATAGGGGTGAACTGCGCCGATGCGAGGGGTGAAACGCTATATATCGGAATATATAGCGAAATGCCTGTAAACGGAACTTGTTGGGCATTGCTCTGTGGTGACGGAGCTTTTTGTGGCGAGGCCCCTCGCCACAGGCGTTTGCAGTGTTCTCGGGTCAGTGGTGAGTCAGTTTCGCCAACGCTTCCTCGGCCAAGCGCCGGGTCAATTCAGCGGTGGGCAACTCGATGCCCAGCCTGAACGCCTGTCCGGCCCACAGGTTGGCAAAATCCGCCGGATCCTTGGCCCGCAACGGCATCAGCGCACCGCCGGCCAACGGAAAGGCCGGGGCTTTGTCGCTCATGGGGCCGATTTCACGCATCACCCGATTCAGAATTCCCCGCGCCGGACGCCCGGTGAAAAGATTAGTGAGCGCTGTCTCGCTTTCCTTGGCTGTACGCAACGCCTTGTGATGCGCCGCGCTGATCTTGGCTTCCGGCGTAAACAAATACGCCGTGCCCACTTGCACCGCCGAGGCGCCCAGGTGAAACGCGGCGGCAATCCCCCGGGCATCACCAATGCCGCCCGCAGCAATCACCGGCACTTGCACCGCATCAACAATCTGCGGCACCAGCGCGAAAGTCCCCACCTGACTGCTCAAGTCATCGCTGAGAAACATCCCGCGATGCCCTCCGGCCTCGTAACCCATGGCGATGATCGCATCGCAGCCGTGTTGCTCCAGCCAGACCGCCTCTTCTACGGTGGTAGCCGAAGACAGGATTTTTGCCCCGGTGGCTTTCACCCGATCCAGCAGGGATTTCTCGGGCAGCCCGAAGTGAAAACTCACGACCTCGGGGCGAAACTCCTCGACCACGGCGCACGTCGCGTCATCGAACGGCGCACGATTGGACACTGGCGTCGGTGCATCGAAATCAACACCCAGTTCGCGGTAGTAAGGCTCCAGCAGGTTCTTCCAGTCACGAGCCTTTTGCTCATCCGGCGGCGGTGGCTGATGGCAGAAAAAGTTGACGTTGAATGGACGCTGGCTGTGTTGGCGGATGGTTTTCAGCTCGTCGCGCAATTGCTCAAGACTCAGTAGCGCAGCGGGCAACGAGCCCAGGCCGCCAGAGTTACTGGCCGCAATCACCATGGCTGAATCGTGAGCACCGGCCATGGGCGCCTGGATGATCGGCAACTCGATGCCGAGCAGGTCAAGAATGCGGGTATCTGGCCATTGGCTCATTTGAATGCTTCTCCGACGTCGACGGTAATGTCCGTTTTGTAGCAGCAATGAAGGGGGGCGGACCAGTTTGTTTTTCTGAATGGCCAGCGTCGGTTTTGCTGAAAGGTGTTTACGCCTGCGGCAGCCAGGGTGCCGCGAGTGCCACCACGGTGAGCAGCGTCACCCCGGCGACGCTGTACTCGGCAAACATCGGCAGCAGTTTATGAAGTGGTTTTGATAAAACGAAACATGGCAGCCCCTTCAGCGATGAATCAACGATCAACTCAACGGCGATGCAGCCCGCCGCCACCTCCGCCAAACGAACGATTCATGACCCGGGACGAATCGTGGAAATTGTTGAAGCGTTCGTTGCCGAACGAGCGTGCCGCCGATTCACGATTGAGGTTCTGCAACTGCGCAGTGTTGGCCGGATTGACCCGTGTCCCGCCGCCCTTGACCATCGACTGCCAGCCATCATCGGTCTTCTTGTAGACGTTGCCGTCATGCCCGGCGTAAACGTTGTCACCCACACGAGCGGCGCCGCTGTTGCGTCCGCGTACGCCGCCGTACTGAGTGGTGTTACCGGTGTTGGGGTTGTAGACGGCGCCACGATTGGCGGTCACCTGAGTGCCGTTGCGCACGTTGCCTGCCGTCACTTTTCCGCCTGCAATCGCGCCGCCATTGGGGCCGACAATCTCGCCGCTGCGTCCGGCGGCGTAGTTGCCGGTGTACACGTTGTGCACCGCGCCACGCTGGCCGGCCGTGGCGATACCGGTGCGCGAGTTGTAGGAATTACCGACCTGACCGGCCCAGCGATTGCCGGTCCAGGCGTTGTAGCCGGCGCCGTAACGGCTGACCGAAGCACGATCACCCCATTGGCGATAGATGTTGCCGGTGCTGCCAGCCCAACCACCTGGACCCCAGGCGACTGCGCCACCGTGATAACCATAAGCCGCGCCACCCCACGGCATCGGCGCCGGGTACAGGCGAGGGCCCCAGGCATAACCCCAGCCGTAATTGCCCCACCAAGGGTAAGCACCCCAACCCCAGCCCATGGCCACGGTGCTGCCGCCCCAACTCCAGCCAAAACCGAAACCGAAGGTCCAACCGGTCCAGGGCGTATAACGAATCGCGACGCCAAACCCGTAGGTGACCGGAGGCCCGTACCAGACACTGCCGACCCACGGCGTATACGGATAACCGGTGCCATACACCACCACGCCGCTGGCCGGATCCACTGTCGAGCCTTGATATCCCGGCGTGTAACCGACGACCACGGTATCGCCGTTGGCTTCATAGACTTTCACGTAGGTGATGTAGTGCATCGGCGAGCTGGGCGGAATCGAATAAATCACCGCTGGCACCGACGTTGCGACGGACCAGGGCCCTTGAGCCGAAGTGGCGTTGAACCAGATTCCGTTCTCCACCGCATACCAACTCTTGGCATCAACCATGATGATCGGCGTCGGCGTGTTCACCACGTATTGCAGCGGCGTCCCGCTGATGGCCTTGAGCTGCGGTTGCCCGTCGAACTGCGGCGCGGTCATTTTCACTTGGCTTTTCTTGATTGCCGAGGTCTGCGGGATGGTTGCCGCGATCGCCGCTTCGCGGGCCTGGGGCGTACCGGCCACCGAAGCTTTGACGTTTTCTTTGGCACTGTCATCGGGAATGTTGGCGAAGTCGGCGGGCAATTTATCCGCCGGAGCGAAGGTCCATGGGCCTTTCATATCGGTCGCTTTGAACCAGCGCCCGGAGATCAGCACGTAGCTGTCCTGGTCGCCGATTTCCTTGAAGATATGCCCGGTGGTGTTGGTCACATACAGCAGCTGCGTGCCCTGGATCGGCTGCCATTGCGGCGCGCCATCGGTGACGATCAGCTCGGTGGGCGTCGTGGCGATATGGATCTGTGGGATTGGTGGTTTGGTCAGCGTAGGAATTTTATCCTTCGGGTCGCTCTGGCCGGTCAGCAAGTCGACCTGACGACTCTGGATCGCGGCCTTCTTGGCTTTTTCCAGATCGGCTGAAGGCGAGGTCAGCGGTGCGTACAGCCCGTCCAGTTGATCGGCGACCATCCAGCCGTCGAACACATGCAGGTAATGTTTACCCTGGGCATCCTTGAGCAATAACGGACGGGTGTTGATGACCCGCTGCAACGCCGTGCCGTCCACCGGCCGATAAGCTGGCTCGCCGTCGATGTACACCAACAGCGCCGGTACGTCGGAGGTGATGATGATCGGCGGAGTGTTTTCGATCGGATCGCCGCTGGATTTCTGCTCGGCCGCGAGCACGCCGACCGCGGCCTCGAGTTGGTCCAGGGAAATGGTTTTCTTGCGGCTCGCCGCGTCTTTTTTCAGCGCGGCGACCCAGGTCTCGGCCTGCGCTGCGCTGGACGGGAAATCCGCTTTGGTCAGGGTGTATTGATCGAGGGATACCCAACGCGTTGCCTTGTCCACGAGGGTATGAGCACTGAATTGCACGATGCCGTACGTGGATTTTCCGTCGGTCCCGGTGGCCTCAACCGCCGCCCGCGCTTGCAGGGTATAGCCGTCCCAACTATCAAGTTGTGGCTGATAGATCGTCAGTTTGGTCTCGCCGGCGGTCAGCACTTGCGGCCACGTCGGGACCGCTGCGGTTTGAGCGGCAGGGGCGGGCGGCTGCGCTGCCTGGACGTTGCTGAGTGCCAACAGGCACAGCATCAGCAAAACGCTTAACGAGCGAAGGTAAGGCATTGTCAGCTCCATCGACAGGGCGGCTTTTCAGGCATTTCAGGGCCGCGAAAAAAAGCATAGCCGCCGGTCAGGGAAACGCTCGCCGGAAATCGGGATTGGATGAAAGTCGGGTAGGGCAATGTGTTGCTTTGTGTTATTTCAATGACTTCACAACCTCAGCGAACCCATTGGGAGGCAGCGATGTTCAAAGGCATTTTGATCGACAAAGACGACAGCGGTTACCGGGCCACACTGCAAGAGATCAATGACGATCAACTGCCCGAGGGCGACGTGACGGTGCGCGTGGCGTACAGCACGCTGAATTTCAAGGACGGCCTGGCGATTACCGGCAGCAGTCCGGTGGTGCGAAAATTCCCCATGGTGCCGGGGATTGATCTGGCAGGCAGCGTCGAAGTCAGTGGGCATCCGGACTACAAGGTTGGTGACCTTGTCGTACTCAATGGCTGGGGCGTGGGTGAAGGGCATTGGGGCGGATTGGCGCAGAAAGCGCGGCTCAATGGCGATTGGCTGATCCCACTGCCGAAGGCGTTCACCACGGCGCAGGCCATGGCCATCGGCACGGCCGGTTACACGGCGATGCTGTGCATCCTGGCGTTGGAACACAACGGCGTGACCCCGGCACAGGGCGAAGTGCTGGTGACCGGCGCCAATGGCGGGGTCGGCAGTTTCGCCATCGCACTATTAAGCAAACTCGGTTATCGAGTGGTGGCGTCGACCGGACGCACCTCGGAACACGATTACCTTAAACAGCTAGGCGCCAGCGAAATCATCGACCGCGCGACCCTGTCCGAGCCGGGTAAGCCATTGGCCAAGGAGCGTTGGGCTGCGGTAATTGATTCGGTGGGCAGCCACACCTTGGCCAACGCCTGTGCCAGCACCAAGGCCAACGGCACGGTCGCCGCTTGTGGTCTGGCCCAGGGCATGGATTTCCCGGCCTCCGTCGCACCGTTCATTTTGCGCGGTGTGACCCTCGCCGGGATCAACAGCGTGACCCAGCCAAAAGCCAAGCGTGTACTGGCCTGGAGTCGCCTGGCCGAGGATCTGGACTTTGCCCTGTTGCCGCTGATCAGCCACGAAATCGGCTTGAGCGAAGCGATCGATGCCGCGCCGCGCTTGCTCGCCGGTCAACTGCGGGGAAGGGTTGTCGTCGACGTCAATCGCTGACAAGGTGGGCGCCATTGCGGCTCGTCAGGGCCGCAGATCTCAATCAAGGGAATGGCGTCGCAATGGAAGTCAAACAAGTCTACGTAGCCCGTTCACTGTGTCCGGGCTGCGGGTGCGTACCCGCAACAGCGCGGAACTAACCGCTGAAACGGCGAAGTTTGCTACCGACTTTGAAGCCTATACCGGCCCCGAGTCAGTAGCGGTGCACATCGGCATCGTCTAAGGCTGGGTTTCACGCTCCAGCAACTGCCGCTTGCGCTCCACGCCCCAGCGATAACCCGACAGGTTGCCGTCGCTGCGCACCACCCGGTGACAGGGAATCGCCACGGCAAGGCTGTTCGCGCCACAGGCCTGGGCCACGGCGCGCACCGCTTTCGGCGAACCGATACGCAAGGCGATATCGGCGTAGCTGGCCGTGCTACCCGCCGGAATCTCCCGCAGGGCTTGCCAGACGCGCTCTTGAAACGCGGTGCCGCGCACGTCCAGGGGCAAGTCCAGGCCAATGGCCGGCGTTTCGATAAAGCCGACCACCTGGGCGATCAATTGCTCGAAGCCGTGATCGGCGCCAATCAGGTTCGCACGCCGAAACTTGTCCTGCAGATCGCACACCAGTTGGTGCGGATCGTCCCCCAACAGGATCGCGCAAATCCCCCGTTCACTTTGCGCCACCAGAATTGCCCCGAGGGAGCACTGACCAACGGCAAAGCGAATGTCGTTGTTCTGGCCTTCGGCGCGGTAATCGCCGGGTTTCATGCCCAGCAACTGATCCGCGGCCTCATAAAAACGGCTGTTGGAATTGAAGCCCGCGTCATACAACGCCTCCGTCACCGAGCCGCCGTCGCTTAAACGCTGGCGAACCTTGCGTGAGCGGTGGGCGCTGGCATACCCCTTGGGCGTCAGGCCGGTCACGGCTTTGAACACGCGATGGAAATGGAAACTGCTTAAGCCGGCGGCCTCGGCCAATTCACTCAATGTTGGGAGTTCTTCTGCCGATTCAATCTGACGGCAGGCAGCCGCCACGGTCGCGGCATGTTGTGCGGCGACCTCGCTTTGATCCTTCGCCGCCCGTTTGCTCGGGCGATAACCGGCGGCCTGGGCTTGCTCGGCGGTATCGAAGAATTCGACGTTCTGCGGTTTCGGCAGACGCGCCAGGCTGCTGGGGCGGCAATAAATGCCGGTGGTTTTCACTCCGTAGACAAACTGCCCGTCAGCCTTGGGGTCGCGCGCGACGACGGCGGCCCAGCGTGGGTCGTTCTCGGTCGCGATGTTGGTCGAAGAGAGGGTCATGGCTTCAGGTCCGTTGACGGGTTTCAGACAGGTTAAGCCGCGAGCCAGGCTGCAACACTCCGGGTCTTGCGGTCAAACTCGGCCAGCGGTACGAAACGTAAAATTGATCCGCTGTTCGCCCAGTCGCGGATGCTGCCCCTCCTTGATAGGCAATACGCCGTGGTAACGCAAACGGTCGACGCCGCCCCACACCACGATATCACCATGAAACAACGGCACTCGCTGGCTCTTGTCGCTGCGCTCGAAACCACCAAACAGAAACATTGCCGGCAAGCCCAGAGACACGGAAACGATGGGCGCCGCGTAGGAACCTTCGTCTTTGTCCTGGTGCAACGACATCTTGGCCCCTGGGACATAGCGGTTGATCAGGCAGGAATCCGGCACGAAATCGGCAAATCCGGCTTCCCGCGCCGCCGCTTGCGCCAGCTCGAAAAACACCTCGGGCATCGCTGGCCAGGGTTGTCCGGTTTGCGGGTCGTGGCGGGTGTAGCGATAGCCGCTGCGGTCAGTTGTCCAGCCCAGCGTGCCGCAACTGCTCAGGGCCACCGACATGGTGAAACCGCCGGGCGTGACCATTTGCCGAAATGGCGCGGCCAGGAGAACAGCCTCCAATGCCGGCAACAACCGGTCGAGCAGGGGCAGGGCAAAGCCCCGGAGGACGTAGGACTGTTCGCCGATCTGCTCGCGCCGGGGCGGTTGCTCGGGTTCGACGTCATCGAACAGATCGAGGGTGGTCGGGGTCATGGTGTCATAACGCATCGTGAAAGATGATTCCAAGGGTATGCCGTTTTCCGCTGTGCAGGCGACTGACTCCGTGGCGCAGCGTCACGCGGTAATAGCCGCGAACGCCTTTGACCGGACGCTGGCTGACGGCAAAAATCAGCCCGTCGCCTTTCTTCAATCCGACCACCTGAGGCCGCGACTGCATTCGCGGCCGCTGCTCGGTCAACACGAACTCGCCACCGGTGAAGTCTTCGTCCGGCTCAGACAGCAAAATCGCCACTTGCAGTGGGAAAACGTGTTCACCGTACAAATCCTGATGCAGGCAGTTGTAGTCTTGTGGGCCATATTGCAGCAACAACGGTGTCGGTCGCTCCTGACCAGCGGCATGGCAACGCTCAAGAAAGGCATCGTGGCTGTCGGGGAAGCGGGTCGGCAGGTCCATGTGCTCGTACCAGCGATTAGCGATGGGCACCAATCGCGGGTAGAGCACCTTGCGCAATCTGGCCACGGGTTCCGGCAACGGGTACTTGAAGTACTTGTACTCCCCGCGTCCGAAGCCGTGGCGGGCCATTATGACTTGTGAGCGAAAGGGCTCGGGTTGGGCGTACAGCGCGCTGATTTCATCACAAGTCTGGTGGCTCACCAACGACCGGATAATGGCGCAACCATCCTGGTCCAGCTGTTGCTCCAAGAGCGCCCAATCCAGCTTGCTCATGGCTGCGCCTCACGATCCAGCAACTGCTGTTTGCGTTCCAGTCCCCAGCGATAACCGCCAAGGCTTCCATCCTGGCGCAACACCCGATGACACGGCACGATCACCGCCACCGGGTTCGCCCCGCAGGCATTGGCCACCGCACGAAAAGCCTGGGGCTGGTCGAGACGTTGTGCGATTTCGCGATAGCTGGCGGTCTGTCCGACCGGGATTTGCCGCAGGGCTTCCCAGACTTGCCGTTGAAAGGCGCTGCCCGCCAGATCCAGCGGCAGATCCAACGCCAGGTGCGGATTGTCGAGATGGCGCAGGGTTTGCTCAAGTGCAGGCGCCAAACCCTCATCGCGCTGCAACTTGCCGGCAAATCGCCGCGCCAGATCCTGTTCCAGGCTGGCCAGGTCATCGCCCAGCAACAGCGCACAAAGTCCTTTGTCACTGAAGGCCAGCAGCACATCGCCCAGCGCGCACGTGCCATGGATATAGCGAATCGAGGAAGTAGACATGTTCTGACTCCTGAACCCAAGGTTGAGGTAGCCAGACTAGGGCGCGTTGGTCGAGCGAACACTCCGGCGCTTGCGGTCAAACTTTTTCAGGCGGGGGAGCCGACATCCCTGTTGTCGCTCCCGGTCGCGTTACAGCGCTTTGCTGACGGCGATGTCGCTGATCACGTCGTCGCTCTGGCCATGAATGGCGTCCAGTGCGGCCTTGGCTTCGGCTTCGGTGCCGTTTTCAAGCTGGGCGAACTCGAAGCGGCGCTCGCCGTTGAGTTTGTATTTGATGACGTACTTGGTCGTTTGGGCCACGGTCATGACTGCCTCTTTACGTGTAGGGCGTTGCTCAGCTCAGTTTTGTGCTGGAGCGGCGCACGATCTTGATCGAATGGGTCAGGGTCGGCTTGCGCGTAACGCTGATGGCCTTGCGGCTGTTGACCATGTCGATGGTGATGTTCCAGAAACCGGTGCTCGGTGCAGTGATGCGCGCCGGGAAGGTGTCGAAGGCGCCGCCGTGGTAAGTGTGACGACCGCCATTCTTGAAGCTGCGGAAATTGGCGTCGTTCATCAAGCGGATGTTGCACATTTGGGAGCACTGGATGACGACAATGTCGTCCTCATTGAGGTGCTCGCGCTGGTGGATAAATTTCATGAGGCGCCTCCAGAAGGGCTTTTTCTACAAAATCAAAACGATAGCAGGGCAATTGGCACAGTTTATCAGCCCGAACGGGTTATTATCTGGCTGTCGGCGTCGTGTTTGACAATTAAAAACGGTTATTCGGAATTCTATGAGCGATAAATGCAACGAGCCTCGGAGAAAAACAGTCATTACGCTGTCGGAGGGTCTTTATCGGAGGTTTTGTATGAAATGGGGTGTCCTGGTCCTGCCGCTAGCGCTGGCGGTGAGTGGTTGTGCCAATGTCGCAGAAATCAACGAGACACTGCCGACCATGAGCGTGATCTCAGGTAAAAAGCCCCATGAGTATGCGCAGTGCCTGGTGGAAAAACTGGCCTCCAGCCGCGGAGCCTTGCAGCTTGAGCCGCACAAGGAAGGCGTGCGGGTGATCGTTCCAGGCAAACTCTCCTCGGGTCCGGCAGCGGTCTTCGAGATCGAAGATCGCTCCGGCGGCAGCAGCATCAAGCTCCATGAGCGCATGTCCAATGTGCCGGTACGTCCCAAGGATATACAGCGCGCCGCCACCGCGTGCATTTCCGGCTGATAGACTGTCGTTGTTAGCCTCGATGCCGCCAAACACTGCTTTGGCGGCATTGTCATTTCTGGAGCCGCGCATGAAGCGAGAGCAAGTTCGGGAGCGCCATGCAGAGGGCCATATCTCTGCCACCCACGTGATTCAGAACCCGGCGAATCCGGGGGAATGGATCGTGTTTTTCAAGAAGAGCGCCGGGCGCAGTTATTTCCTGGTGGATGACAACGATGAAGTCGAATCCTTCAGTCGCCTGGATGATTTGATCGAGACCGTGCGCGGCCTCGGGATCAAGTTTGCCGAAATCCACATGTAGGGCAGGGCGCCTTACTTGCAGACCACCACCACGCTGCGGTTCTTGAAGTTGCCCACGTCGACGCCCAGCGTCTTGTCGCTTTCCCTGGTGGCCGGGGTGCCGTCGGTGCCAACGATCCGGTAGCCGGTGCCGGCACACGAGTCATCGGCCTTTTCGTAGCAGGTGGCCCAGGAATTGGCTTCCCCGGAGCAATCGATGGTCAGGCCTTGCTCGCCGTTGTTCAGGTAAATCTTTTCGGAGGTGGCGCAGCCAGTGAGCGCCAGTACCGCAATCAGTGCCAGAAGTTTGTTCATGTCGTTGTCGTCGTCAGATGATGGGGCTAAGCCTGTGACCGCAGCGCTGTCAAAAGGTTATAGCGATTGGCCACTTTGTTGCGGGCAAACATAAAAAAGCCCTGCGCAATGGCAGGGCTGCTCGAATCAGCTGCGTGTCAGGACTTGTCCTTGCCGCGCCGCTTCGGGCCTGCGGGTTGATCTTGCAACACCGATGCCACCTCGATCGCCAACGCTTCGGTCGGGAAAGGTCCGGCGATATTCTCGCCAGCGACGCTGTCTACCCACCATTGGCCGTCTTTCGCCTGATTGATCAGGTACCCGTTGACGCTTTTTGCTACCGACATCTATCTGCCTCGTTGGCTGGGTTCAATCGCGCCATGATACCGCCAAATGCACTCAACGGGGGCTGATGGGCGTATGGTGGTGCGATTGCCGGTCGGCGCAAAGCCGGTGGTCTGTGCTATCAATAAAAGCTTATGGGAACTATCCGCCAGAATATTTCTCTATGATGGCATCGGTTAGCCAGTGCGGGGCATTGTAAGGTGCACGCCGCCTGATTAGACTGCGCCGAAACTCGTACACACAGCCCTTTCAAGGACTTATATGATCAAGAAATGCTTGTTCCCAGCAGCCGGTTACGGTACTCGCTTCCTGCCAGCGACTAAAGCCATGCCCAAAGAAATGCTGCCGGTGGTAAACAAGCCACTGATCCAGTACGGCGTCGAAGAAGCACTGGACGCTGGGTTGACCGAAATCTCCATCGTGACCGGTCGCGGCAAACGCGCTCTGGAAGACCACTTCGACATCAGCTACGAGCTGGAAAACCAGATCAAGGGCACCGACAAGGAAAAATACCTGGTCGGCATCCGTAAACTGCTCGACGAGTGCTCGTTCTCCTACACTCGCCAGACCGAAATGAAAGGCCTGGGCCACGCGATCCTGACCGGCCGTCCGCTGATCGGCGACGAACCTTTCGCTGTGGTACTGGCGGACGACTTGTGCGTCAACCTCGACGGTGACGGCGTCCTGACCCAGATGGTCAAGCTGTACAAGCAGTACCGCTGCTCGATCATCGCGATCCAGGAAGTCGATCCGCTGGAAACCAACAAGTACGGCGTGATCGCTGGCGACTTGATCGGCGACGACCTCTACCGCGTGCGCAACATGGTTGAAAAACCAGCGCCGGAAGATGCACCGTCGAACCTGGCGATCATCGGCCGTTACATCCTGACCCCGGACATCTTCGACCTGATCAAGCAAACCGAGCCAGGCAAGGGCGGCGAAATCCAGATCACCGACGCCCTGATGAAACAGGCGCAAAACGGTTGCGTGATTGCCTACAAGTTCAAAGGCAAGCGTTTCGACTGCGGTGGCGCTGAAGGCTACATCGAAGCGACCAACTTCTGCTTCGAGAACTTCTACAAGACTGGCAAGGCTTACTGATAGCGCCTGACCCACTTGTACTGAGAAAACCACCTTCGGGTGGTTTTTTCGTTTTCCGGCCCCATATTGTCCGCAGCGTTTGCCCAGCGGGCGTCTGCGGGTATGCTGATGGCCTGCCGAGGAGATAGAAATGGCCTACGATTTTGACCTTTATGTGATTGGCGCCGGTTCCGGCGGGGTGCGGGCTGCGCGATTCGCGGCCGGTTTTGGTGCGACAGTGGCCGTGGCCGAAAGTCGCTACTTGGGCGGCACCTGCGTGAATGTCGGCTGCGTGCCGAAAAAACTGCTGGTCTACGGGGCGCACTTCGCCGAAGACTTCGAGCAGTCTTCCGGTTTTGGCTGGACATTGGGTGAAGCGAAATTCGATTGGGCGACGCTGATCGCCAACAAGGATCGCGAGATCAATCGCCTGAACGGCATTTACCGCAACCTGCTGGTCAACAGTGGCGTGACCCTGCATGAAGGCCACGCCAAGATCATCGACCCGCACACGGTCGAGATCAATGGCGAGCGCCACACCGCCAAAAACATTCTGATTGCCACTGGCGGCTGGCCGCAGATCCCGGAAATTCCGGGGCACGAACACGCGATCAGTTCCAATCAGGCATTCTTCCTCAAAGAATTGCCCAAGCGTGTACTGGTGGTTGGCGGCGGTTATATTGCCGTCGAGTTCGCCGGGATTTTCCATGGCCTGGGCGCCGAAACTACGCTGCTGTATCGCGGCGATCTGTTCCTGCGCGGCTTTGATGGCGCGGTGCGCAAGCACTTGCAGGAAGAGCTGACCAAGCGCGGTATGGATCTGCAATTCAACGCCGACATCGAGCGTATCGAGAAACTGGCTGACGGCAGCCTCAAAGCCACCCTCAAGGATGGTCGCGAGCTGGAAGCCGATTGCGTGTTCTACGCCACCGGCCGGCGTCCGATGCTCGACAACCTTGGGCTGGAAAACACTGGCGTCAAACTCGACAAGAAGGGTTTCGTCGAAGTGAACGAGCAATACCAGACCGCCGAGCCGTCGATCCTTGCCCTGGGGGATGTGATCGGTCGCGTGCAGCTGACCCCGGTTGCCCTGGCTGAAGGCATGGCCGTGGCGCGTCGCTTGTTCAAGCCTGAGCAGTATCGCCCGGTGGATTACAAGATGATCCCGACGGCGGTGTTCAGCTTGCCGAACATCGGCACCGTCGGTTTGACCGAAGAGGAGGCCCGGGAAGCCGGGCACGAAGTGGTGATCTACGAAAGCCGTTTCCGGCCGATGAAGCTGACCCTGACCGAGTGTCAGGAGCGCACGCTGATGAAACTGGTGGTGGATGCCAAGACCGACAAGGTCCTGGGTTGCCACATGGTCGGCCCGGATGCCGGGGAAATCGTCCAGGGTCTGGCGATTGCCCTGAAGGCCGGCGCCACCAAGCGCGATTTCGATGAAACCATCGGCGTGCACCCGACGGCCGCCGAAGAGTTCGTGACCATGCGTACGCCAGTCGCCGGTTAATCGTCCTTCGCTGTGTCTGGCGCGGTCGCAACGATCGCCGCCAGGCGCACGCTTTCATCCAGGCTGGCCTGGGTCTTCGCCAATTCGATTTCCAATGACTGATTGATCTGCGACTGCTCGTCGACGTTCTGCTTGAGCGCCTGGCTTTCCAGCAGCGCAATGCGCAGACGTTCCTGGAGGAGGGTGCGTTCGCTGTCGACGCGGTTGGCTTGCTCCAGCAGTTGATCCTGGCGAGTATTGGCCTGTTTGAGATGCTCCTGCAACAGACTCAGCTCGCGCAGCGTTCCCCGGTTCTCGGTCAGCACACGCTCGTTGTCGCGGTGCAGCTGGGTGATCTCATCCTGGCGAACGAGGGCGCTTTGCTGGGCCTGGCGCAATTCCATCTGAATCTGTTGCACCTGGCCTTCGTGACGGCGCTGATCCTGCTCGCGCTGTTCCTTGACCGCATTGCGATAGTGCTCCAGCGCCTCCCGGGCGTGCAGGTGCTTTTCTTCAAGGGAGCGGATCTGCTCGTCCTTGTCTTTCAAACGTAATTCGAAATCTGCCAGCGCCTGATTCAGCCCGGCGTTGCGGGTCTGCTCGGTCTGCAGCATCGAGCGGGTTTCCAGCAACGCATCGGATTCCTGGGTCAGTGCCAGGCTTTGAATCTCGTATTGCTGATGCAGTTCGGTGTTGGCCTCGCGGGCTTCTTCGAGCTGAGACTCGAGCGCCTTGCGCTGGCGATCGAACTGCTCGCGCGCCTGATCGATGGGCTCTTGCGCCTGTTCCTTGAGGCGTTGCGCCAGGCGCGCCACCAAGCCTGCCAGCTCATCGTCAATCGGTTCGGCCGTTTCTTCAGCGCGTTCCGCGCCGCCATCCAACTCTTTCAAATAGCGATGAATCGTGGTTTTCGAGCCGGTATTGCCCATCTCGATCCGTACAGCATCGATGCTTGGGTTTTCGCCGCGGGCGAGGATCGCCGAGCGGGCCGCTTGTACTACCGCTTTATTTACGCCGCCACGAGCCATGAGTTCTCCTACGATTTCGTACTGTGGTACATATCATCAAGTACGCAGTGTACCATTCCACAATAAAAGTTAAATACTTTAAGTTTTTGACGCGGGATATACTGGTATTACCCCGTGTGATGAGCTGATCGCCGGGTTTTCACCCGCCAAAGCGGTACGTTTTCAAGAGTTGAGCCCATGACCGATCTGGATCGCTACCTGCAAGCCGCCACCCGCGACAACACCCGCCGCAGCTACCGGGCGGCCATCGAGCACTTCGAAGTCAGTTGGGGTGGGTTCCTGCCGGCGACGAGCGACAGCGTCGCGCGCTACCTGGTCGCACATGCGGGCGTGCTGTCGATCAATACGCTGAAACTGCGCCTCTCAGCGTTGGCGCAATGGCACAACAGCCAAGGCTTTGCCGATCCGACCAAGGCGCCGGTGGTGCGTCAGGTGTTCAAGGGGATTCGCGCGTTGCACCCGGCCCAGGAGAAACAGGCCGAGCCATTGCAGCTTCAGCACTTGGAACAAGTGGTGGCGTGGCTGGAGCAGGAAGCTCAAACCGCCCGCACTGAAGGTGATCAACCCGGCTTGCTGAGAGCAAGGCGCGATACGGCGTTGATCCTGCTGGGCTTCTGGCGTGGCTTTCGCAGTGATGAGTTGTGCCGTTTGCGAATCGAGCACGTAAAGGCCATCGCCCAGTCCGGCATCACGCTCTACCTGCCACGCAGCAAGAGCGACCGCGAAAACCTCGGCAAGACCTACCAGACCCCGGCGTTGCAGCGTTTGTGTCCAGTGCAGGCCTACATCAACTGGATCACCGAAGCGGCATTGGTTCGCGGGCCGGTGTTCCGCGGTATCGACCGTTGGGGCCATCTGAGCGAGGAGGGTTTGCACGCCAACAGCGTGATTCCGCTGCTGCGCCAGGCGCTGGAGCGCGCCGGAATTCCCGCCGAGCACTACACCAGTCACTCCTTGCGACGCGGTTTTGCAACATGGGCCCATCAAAGTGGTTGGGATTTGAAGTCGTTGATGAGCTACGTGGGCTGGAAGGATATGAAATCCGCCATGCGCTATGTTGAAGCCAGCCCGTTTCTCGGGATGACACCCCTCGCGGAAAAAACCATTGGCGCTGCTCAGTAAGTTTTCTTCTATTAATACTGTCGGCTAATAGCGAAAACCAATGAGCAGCATGAGCTTTGCCAATGAGCCATCCGGCCATCGAGTGGGTAGGATTCACCACATCAACTTCTCAACCCAAACTTTTCAACCCTGACGGAGAGTCACCGATGCCTATCATCAACAGCCAAGTAAAACCGTTCAAAGCTACCGCTTACAAAAATGGCGACTTCGTACAAGTGTCGGACGCTGACCTGAAAGGCAAGTGGTCGGTCGTGTTCTTCTACCCAGCCGACTTCACCTTCGTTTGCCCAACCGAACTGGAAGACCTGGCCGACAACTACGGCGCGTTCCAGAAACTGGGCGTCGAAATCTACAGCGTTTCCACTGATACCCACTTTGCTCACGCTGCCTGGCACAACACTTCGCCAGCCATCGGCAAAATCGAATACACCATGATCGGCGACCCGACCCACGCCATCTCCCGCAACTTCGACGTGCTGATCGAAGAAGTTGGCCTGGCTGATCGTGGCACCTTCGTGATCAACCCTGAAGGCCAGATCAAAATCGTCGAACTGAACGACGGCGGTGTTGGTCGTGACGCTTCCGAGCTGCTGCGCAAAATCAAGGCCGCTCAGTACGTTGCTGCTCACCCGGGCGAAGTCTGCCCAGCCAAGTGGAAAGAAGGCGAAGCCACCCTGGCTCCGTCCCTGGACCTGGTCGGCAAGATCTAAGTCTGTGACACCAGCAATATCAGGGCGGGTTTCCGCACCTCAGTAAGCTGCAACCGCCCAATAAAAACGCCCGGGCGAGATTCGCTCGGGCGTTTTTTTTCGCCACAAATAAAGGAAATCGCCCGTATGTTGGACGCCAATCTTAAAGCCCAGTTGAAATCGTACCTGGAACGGGTCACCCAGCCGATCGAGATCGTTGCCTCCCTCGACGACGGTGCGAAATCCCAGGAAATGCTTGAACTGCTGAAAGACGTTGCCAGTCTTTCCACTCAAATTACTTTGCTCGACAACGGTGATGATGCTCGCAAACCATCGTTCTCGATCAACCGCCCGGGAGCTGACATCAGCCTGCGTTTCGCTGGCATCCCGATGGGCCACGAATTCACGTCGTTGGTGCTGGCCTTGCTGCAAGTCGGCGGCCACCCTTCGAAAGCCAGCGTTGAAGTGATCGAACAGATCCGCTCACTCAAAGGCCAGTTCAGCTTCGAGACGTACTTCTCGCTGTCCTGCCAGAACTGCCCGGACGTGGTCCAGGCGCTGAACCTGATGGCTGTGCTGAACCCGAACATTCGCCACGTCGCCATCGACGGTGCGCTGTTCCAGGCTGAAGTCGATGACCGCAAGATCATGGCCGTGCCGAGCATCTACCTCAACGGCGAACTCTTCGGCCAGGGCCGCATGGGCCTCGAAGAAATCCTCGCCAAGATCGACACCAGCGGTGCCGAGCGCCAGGCCGAAAAAATCAGCGCCAAAGAAGCCTTTGATGTATTGATCGTCGGCGGTGGTCCGGCCGGTGCTTCGGCGGCGATCTACGCGGCTCGTAAAGGCATTCGTACCGGTGTGGCGGCTGAGCGTTTTGGTGGTCAGGTGCTGGACACCATGGCCATCGAGAACTTCATCTCCGTGCAGGAAACCGAAGGGCCGAAACTGGCCAGCGCCCTGGAAGAACACGTCAAGCAGTACGACGTTGACATCATGAACCTGCAACGGGCTACCGCGTTGATCCCGGCGAAGAATGTCGGCGAGTTGCACGAAGTGCGCTTTGAAAGCGGTGCCAGCCTGAAAACCAAGGCGCTGATCCTCGCCACCGGCGCCCGCTGGCGCGAAATGGGTGTGCCGGGCGAGCAGGAATATAAGGCCAAGGGCGTGTGCTTCTGCCCGCACTGCGATGGTCCGTTGTTCAAGGGCAAGCGAGTGGCGGTGATCGGTGGCGGTAACTCCGGCGTCGAAGCAGCCATCGACCTGGCGGGTATTGTCAGCCACGTTACGCTGCTGGAATTCGACAGCAAGCTGCGCGCCGATGCCGTACTGCAACGCAAGTTGTACAGCCTGCCGAACGTCAACGTCATCACCAGCGCGCTGACCAGCGAAGTGAAAGGCGATGGCCAGAAGGTGACCGGTCTGGTCTACAAGGATCGCGATTCGGGTGAGTTCAACACGGTCGAGCTGGAAGGGATCTTCGTGCAAATCGGCCTGTTACCTAACACCGATTGGCTCAAAGGCACCGTCGAGCTGACGCCTCGTGGCGAGATCATTGTCGATGCGCGTGGCGAAACCTCGCTGCCAGGTGTGTTCGCCGCTGGTGACGTGACCACCGTGCCGTACAAGCAGATCGTGATTGCGGTGGGCGAGGGCGCCAAGGCTTCCCTGAGTGCATTCGATCACCTGATCCGGACCTCGGCCCCGGCTTAAACGCCAACGCTGAAAACACAAAACCCCATGAGTGATCATGGGGTTTTTTTGTGCCTGATGCTGATCGTTCCTACGCCGCTGATCGTTACCACGCAGAGCGTGGGAACGATCGGCGGTGGTGTATTTTTACATCGGCGCCGGCTGAATGATCTCGACCCAGTAAGCATCCGGGTCCTTGATAAACGCCAGGCTCTTCATGCAGCCATCGTTCAAGCGCTTCTGGAAATCACAGCCCAGCGCTTCGAAACGCTCACACGCGGCGCGGATGTCCGGCACCGAAATGCAGATATGACCGAAGCCACGCGGGTCGGTGTTACCGTTGTGGTAAGCAAATTCCGGATCGTTCTCGGTGCCGTGGTTGTGGGTCAGTTCCAGAATGCCGGGGATCGACTTCATCCACTCGGTACGTGCCGCCGCATCGGCCGGGATCTGGTTTTTATCGACCAGTGCGAGGAAGTACAGGCTGAACTCGGCTTCCGGGAAGTCGCGCTTTTCAACCAGCGAGAAACCGAGGATGCGTGTGTAGAAATCCAGGGATTTGGTGATGTCCTTGACCCGCAACATGGTGTGGTTGAAGACGAACTTCTGGGTAGCGGTATCAGGTTGGGCGGTGACGCCGGGGAAGGTGTTCAATTCGTGCAGGCTCATGGGCCCTCCGGAAAATAAGTGGGGCTGGCGATGGTCGCAATGATACGCAAGCGGCCCGGCATCGCCAAACCAAAACGCCCGGCTATTGCCTGTCGGGCGGGTGAGGCTCAGACTTTGTGGCTCAATCTGTGAGTACCTCTCGTAATGATCCGACCGTTTGCATCGCTATTCGTTTTCATGGGTTTGTTGGCGCTGGCCACGGCGTCGCAGGCCGACACCCCGAGCATTACCTGGCCCAGTGGCTGGGAGGTGGAAGTCATTACGCCAAATGACGCCACGCCGCAGGTGTCCCGCCAGCGCGCAGTAAAAAACGACGCCGATGGCAATCAGGTGCTGGTGATGGAACTGACGATGACCCCGGTGGAAAGCGACCACCAGGTGAACTTGCAGGGTGTGTTGCTGGAAATGCGCAAGTCGTTGCAAAAGGACTTTTTCCAGGGCGGGTATCAAAGTGTCTGTAACCGGATTCACCCCACGATGTTGAGCCGACTGTCAGCGCTTGAAACCACTTGTACGGTCACTCAGAACGGTCGACATGTGCTGTCTCAAACATTGGTCGCGGCTGTGGAAGCGGACAGGGCCTATGTTCTTTCCTACGCGGGGCAGGCTGAGGTTTATAAGGCAAGTCAGGACGAAATAGCGGCTGCCCGCAACAGCTTGAAACTTTAGATGAAGAATTGAGCGGCAACGGGTTTTGGCAGGTCCGGCTTTTACATGCCCAAAGGGATTAAACACAAAGTTTGCCGGCAAGTATCGAGCACCGGCGGAGGTGGCTGTCCCCGTTACTAGGCGTTTCCAACTTGATGGGCGACTATCGTTGCATTTGTTAGATATTGTCCATAAAAAAGCCCTGCATTAGCAGGGCTTTTCTTTGTTGCCGCGAAGGGTTAGCCACGCAACCAGGAATCGACGGTGGCGGCACCGTACTGTTCTTTCCAGGCTTTCAGGCCGCGGTGGTTGCCGCCCTTGGTTTCAATCAGTTCACCGGTGTGCGGGTTGTGATAGACCTTGACGACGCGGGCACGTCGGGTTTTAGGCGCTGCTGCCTGTTGCAGGCCCGATTTAGCCGGGTTCGGATCGAGAATGGCGATGATGTCGCGCAGGCTTTTGCCGTAGGTTTTCATCAGCCCCTGGAGCTTTTCTTCGAATTCGATTTCTTTCTTGAGCCCGGCATCGTTCTTCAAGGATTCGAGCTGCTTGAGCTGTTCTTGAAGAGCCTTTTCAGCTGCACGAAATTCAGCGAGTCTGGACAATATCTTTACTCCAATAGTGTGTTTGGCTGATACCAACCGCAAACAAAGCTATAAGCCAAGAGCCTTGAAGCGACTCGGTGATAATGGCTCGCCTGCCAATCTTGCGCAGGCATGAAAAATTGTAGTAGTTAATGGCCCAAGAGTAAATCATGTCTTTTTCTTCATGTAACAACAGCAGTCTTTTGATGCAATTTGGTGCAACGTTTCGTTATTTACCCAGCCAGTTAATGGTGACTTAATGCATTAATGAAGTCCGCACCGGGCATGGGTCGACCGAACAGGTAGCCTTGCAGGAAGTTTACGTTGTGCGCCGTCAGGTAATCGCTTTGCTCTTGGGTTTCCACACCTTCGGCAACAATTCCCAGGTCCAGCTTGGCCGAGAGTTCGATGATGCTGTCCAGAATATGCCGGGAAAGCGCATCGGCACCGATCATGGCGATGAAGCTTTGATCGATTTTCAGGAAGTCCACGTTGAACTGGCGCAAGTACCCCAGGCTTGAATGGCCGGTGCCGAAATCATCGATCGCAATCATCACGCCCAAGCCGTGCAGTTGCTCGAATAGCTGATGAGTCAGGGCCGTCGGTTCGATCAGTTCGCGCTCCGTCAACTCCAGCACCAGGCTGACGCTGCCCGGCGCAAAAGCGCTGAGAAACGTTCGGCAATCCTCCACCAGTTCCAGGTCCTGGCAATGGCTGGCGGTGATGTTGACACCGATATGAAACGGGCGGTCGAACGAGGTCGATAGCGGTGCCAGCAGCGCGGCAGTCTGCTGCATCAAGGAACGGGTCATCGGCACGATCAGCCCCGAGTGTTCGGCAAACGGGATAAACAGATCCGGCCGCACCAAACCTTCCTTGGGATGATTCCAGCGCATCAGCACCTCGGCGCCGCTCCATTTTTTAGTGTCGCCATGCACCACCGGTTGAAAATACGGAATGAACTCACCGGCCTCCAGCGCGCGCTGCAGTTCAACGCTGGGCGACGAAGCACGCTTTTGCAGGACATGCCCGATCGAGCCCGACACCACGCCAAAGAAGATCAGCAGGCTGAACAGCGGCGGGTACTCGCTGCTCATGTAGCGCCAGGTTTCACCCTCGGGAAAACCGGCGGCCACGGTAAACGCATAGTGCTCGGAAACCCGCACACTTTGCGCCACCGGCAAGACGGGCAGGGCACCGTCCTGGACCTTGCCGTCGGCGGACAACCAGTGATTGCCTACCTGCAGCAACAACGAAGTCTGGCGGCCGATCAGCCGCAGCACATTGCTCAAGTGGTAGCCGTCGAGGGTGGTCAGCGCACCCTTTTTTTCATCACTGAGGCGATAGACCAACAACGCGGTGTTGGGCGTCACAGGGTTGCCACTCATCAACCACAACTGGCCTTGGGTGTAGTCGCCGGGGTTGACCTTTTCCTGATAGTCGCCGAACAACGAACTGCAATAGAGGTTGTTGTCCCACACCAGATTGGTCGAACGCACGAACGGCCGGCGCGTCACCTGTTCGCGCAACGCCAGTTTGGCGTCGATGCAACTATCGCCCGCCAGTGGCAGCAACACCCGCGCCGCCTCAGCGGTGTTGTCGAGCATCAGGTTGAATTGGCGCAAAGCTTCGTCGGCGGTTTGTTCGGTACTTTGTTTCAGCGCGCGTCCGGCTTGCATATATAGGATGGCGAAGCCCAGCAGAACCGGGAGCACCCCGCTCAAAATGGTCACAGCAATCCGGGTGCTGCGCTTGCGGCGGGATTTGACGGTCAGTGGCATTGGCGAAACCTGTGGCGATGAAATTAGGAGAATAGATGGCCGTTCGCGCTTATGCCGTCATCAATAGCTCAGGCCCGAGGCCAGTTGGATAAAGGCCAGTGTCGCCGGCGAAGATTGACGCTGATCCAGCACCGCCAACCCGACCTGGCGCTTGACCGCGGGTGACAGCGGCCGTTTCACGTAGCGGCGGTCGTCGTCTTCCGGCAATGAGCTTTCGGCAACGACCGTCAGCGCATCGCCACGGCCCACGGTGTCGAGGGTGCTGAGCAGTTGCGAGCAGCGAAAGCGAATGTTTGGCGTCAGCCTCGCGGCGTTGAACAGCCGGGACACCAGCTCCGAAGAACCGGCCTCGGTCAGCACGAAAGGGTCCTGGCACAAGTCGTTCAAACTCAAGCTCGCGTGCGCCGTCAGCGGATGATTGGCGGGCAGCAACGCCACCATCTGGTCCTCGATCAGCGCAAACGTGTCGAAACGCTCCTCGGGCAGCACCACAAAACCCACATCGATGCGCCGCTCTTCCAACCACTGAATCACCTGACGGTCAGGGCCTTCGTCAATATGCACTTCAATGCCGGGATGAGCCGCGCGGTAGTTTTCCAGAATCTTTGGCAGCAACTTGATCGATGACGTCGGGCCGAATGAGCCGATGCGCAGCGTGCCGCGTTTCATTCCACGGGCATCGGCGGCTTCCTGGCGCAGGGTGTTGGCTAACCCGAGCATTGCCCGGGCGCGCAGCAACAGTTGCTGGCCGATATCGCTGAGTTCGACCTGGGACTGATGCCGACGCAGCAACTCGACACCCAGTTCTTGCTCCAGCGCCTTGAGCGCATGGGACACCGCCGATTGCGAGATTCCCAGGCGATTGGCGGCGGCGGTGAAACCGTGCAGTTCGGCGACGAGGGAGAAGATTTCCAGTTGGGTCAGGGTCATGAGTGTTTACTCATTTTACGATGATCAGATATTAGCCGGATCATACGGCATCTGTTCTTCGGGTGACCTATGACTAGCTATGAACCAAACCTGACGAAACCGTCGGATATGCCGGTATATCTGAAGCTGGCGGCGGTAACGATGGTCTGGGGCGGGACTTTCGTGGCGGGCCGGTTTTTGACCGACAGCCTCAGCCCGTTGTTTGCCGCGAGCCTGCGGTTTTTACTGGCCAGCGTGGCGTTGCTGCTGTTTGTGCTGCTGGCCCGCGTGCCGCTGGTGCGCCCCAGCCTCAGGCAATGGCTGCAGTTGGCGTTATTGGGGTTCTTCGGGATCTTCTTCTATAACCTGTGCTTCTTTTACGGGCTGCATTACATCAACGCGTCCCGGGCGTCGCTGATTGTGGCGTTGAATCCGGCGGTGATTGGCCTGGCATCCTGGCTGCTGTTCAAGGAGCGCTTGAGCCGGGCGAAAGTGGCGGGGATCGCGATCTGTATCGCCGGGGCAGGGCTGGTGATTGTCAATCGCAACCCACAATTGCTCGCGGCCAATGCCGATGCGTGGATCGGCGATCTGCTGATCTTCGGCTGCGTGCTGAGCTGGGGTGTTTATTCGCTGTTCTCCAAGGGCCTGAATCAAACGCTGGGGCCGGTGCAGACGGTGACGTATTCGATTCTGCTGGGCACGGCGATGCTTTGGCTCACCAGCGCTGTGCGCGGCGAGTTGAGTGTCGAGGCGCTCCTCAACCTGGGTCCGCAACAATGGCTGAGCCTGATGTACTTGGGTGTACTCGGCTCGGCGCTGGCCTACATAGGCTATTACGACGGCATTCGTAAAATCGGCGCGACCCGTTCCGGCGTGTTCATTGCCTTGAATCCATTGACCGCCGTGATCCTCGGTGCGCTCCTGCTGGGCGAGCAGTTGACGCTGGCCATGTGCCTGGGTGGCGGGCTGATCCTGGCGGGGATTTACCTGTGCAACAAACCGCTTGCGCCGCCTGGGAAAAAGGGGATTTGATACAGAAGGCGGACAAACCGTTTTACGCTGTGTAGAATCGGGTTACGCATACAATAATAAACGCCTTCTGACACCAGAAGCCTCGCCCGCAAGAGCCTTGGGTCGATAATGAAGAGTTTTGGGTTTCAACTGATCTACGGTGACTTCCTCGCCCGCAGCGTTCGGGGCATCTCCTGCGCGCCACCCGTCAGCGTCAGCATTGCTAGCAACTAACGATCCGTTAATTCTAAGAATGATGATGAGGCGCCAACCATGGCAGATTTATACGAAAACCCAATGGGCCTGATGGGCTTTGAATTCATTGAGTTCGCATCGCCGACCCCGAACACCCTGGAGCCGATCTTCGAGATCATGGGCTTCACCAAGGTCGCGACCCACCGTTCCAAAGATGTGCACCTGTATCGCCAGGGCCAGATCAACCTGATCCTCAACAACGAACCCCATAGCGTCGCTTCGTACTTCGCGGCCGAGCACGGTCCGTCGGTGTGCGGCATGGCGTTTCGCGTCAAGAACGCGCAACAGGCGTTTGCCCGTGCCCTGGAACTCGGCGCGCAGCCGATTCATATCGAAACCGGCCCGATGGAGCTGAACCTGCCCGCGATCAAAGGCATCGGCGGCGCGCCGCTGTACCTGATCGACCGTTTTGGCGAAGGCAGCTCGATCTACGACATCGACTTCGTGTTCATCGAAGGCGTTGACCGCAATCCGGAAGGGGCGGGCCTGAAGATCATCGATCACCTGACCCACAACGTCTATCGCGGACGCATGGCCTACTGGGCCAACTTCTACGAGAAGCTGTTCAACTTCCGTGAAATCCGCTACTTCGACATCAAGGGCGAATACACCGGCCTGACCTCCAAGGCCATGACCGCGCCGGATGGCATGATCCGTATCCCGTTGAACGAAGAATCGTCCAAGGGCGCCGGGCAGATCGAAGAGTTCCTGATGCAGTTCAACGGCGAAGGCATCCAGCACGTCGCGTTCCTCAGCGACAACCTGATCGACACCTGGGATCGCCTGAAGAAAATCGGCATGCGCTTCATGACCGCGCCGCCGGAAACCTATTACGAAATGCTCGAAGGCCGTTTGCCGAACCACGGCGAACCGGTCGATCAACTGCAATCGCGGGGGATCCTGCTGGACGGTTCGTCCGAGTCGGGCGACCGCCGCCTGCTGCTGCAGATCTTCTCGGAAACCCTGATGGGCCCGGTGTTCTTCGAATTCATCCAGCGTAAAGGCGATGATGGTTTCGGCGAGGGTAACTTCAAGGCGTTGTTCGAATCGATCGAGCGTGATCAGGTTCGTCGTGGTGTGTTGTCCACGGACTAAACCACCGCAGATGTAAAAAAGCCCGGTCAGCAGCAATGCTGGCCGGGCTTTTCTTTGGCTGACACATTCCCTTGTAGGAGCGAGGCTTGCCCGCGAAGGCGTCCTTGAGGGTGCCAAAAGCTTCGCGGGCAAGCCTCGCTCATACATTTACATAGGCTTGCGGCGCTGCCGGACCAGGTGCTTGAACCCTTCAAACACCAGCACCACCACCGCCAACCAGATCGGAATATACGTCAACCATTCCCCCGGCTTGATGCTTTCCCCCAGCAGCAACGCCACACCCAGCAACAGCACCGGTTCGACATAGCTCAGCAAGCCGAACAGGCTGAACGGCAACAGGCGGCTGGCGATGATGTACACCACCAGCGCCGATGCACTGATCAACCCGAGTAACGGGATCAACAGCGACAGCCACGGGTATTGATCGAACACGGCGAAACCTTGCTCTCCGCCCCAGACGAACCAGAACGCCACCGGCAGCATCAAGGTCATGTCCAGCCACAAACCGCCGAGGTTGTCGGTCGCCAGCCATTTGCGCAAAACGAAGTACAGGGGATAACCGACCACCACCAGTAACGTCGCCCAGGAGAAACCGCCCACCTGATACAACTCGTTGAGCACGCCGAGGGAGGCGAAGAACACCGCGATCTTTTGCAGGTAGGACAAACGCTCGCCATAGGCAATGCGCCCGGTCAGCACCATCGACAGCGGCAACAGAAAATAGCCCAGGGATACATCGAGGCTGTAGCCGTTAAGTGGCGCCCACATGAACAGCCAGAGCTGCAAACCCAGCAGCGTCGCCGAGACGACCAGGCCGGCGAACAATTTGGGTTTACCGCCCAGGCGCTTGAGGATGTCGAGCGAGCGCCGCCATTCACCGGACACCAGCATGAACACCGACATGCAAGGCACTGTCAGCAGCATCCGCCAGCCGAAGATTTCTACGCCGCTCAGGGGCGTGAGCAGCGAGGTGTAGTAATACATGACGGCAAACAGCACCGAAGCTGTGACCGATAGAGCGATACCTTTAGACAAACTGTCCTCGCGGGGTTGAACGTGAAACGGGGGGCGGAGGATACGTGGTTTTAGCGTAGAACATTGAAGATCGTTCACAGATGATCGTTCCCACGCTCAGCGTGGGAATGCAGCCAGGGACGCTCCGCGTCCCAAATCGGACGCAGAGCGTCCATTGAGGCATTCCCACGCTGAGCGTGGGAACGATCACGGGTCGCGTGGGAACGATCAGTCCGAGTCAGTTGTTGCGGGGGTTACGACCCGGGACGAAATGGCTCACGTCATTGAAGCCCGGTGTCGAGGAGTGGCCCGGCGTCACCAGCGAGTCGATAAACGCCTCATCTTCCGCCGTGATCTTCACCGCTTGCGCCTTGGTGTAGGCATCCCACTGTTCCTCAGTGCGCGGCCCGACGATGGCCGACGTTACGGCGCTGTTGTTCAGCACCCAGGCGATGGCGAATTCGACGATGCCGACGCCACGGCCCTGTGTGTATTGCTGGATCTGCTGGGCAATGCGCAGCGACTCGACGCGCCATTCGGTTTCGAGGATGCGTTTGTCCTGGCGCCCGGCGCGGCTGTTGGCGTCCGGCGTGACGTCTGGTGCGTATTTGCCGCTGAGCACGCCACGGGCCAATGGGCTGTAAGGCACTACGCCCAGGCCATAGGCGTGGGCGGCGGTGATCTGTTCGGTTTCAGCCTGGCGATTGACGATGTTGTACAGCGGCTGGCTGATCACCGGCCGGTCGACGCCAAGCTTGTCGGCCACCCGAATGACCTCGGCGATGCGCCAGCCACGGTAGTTGGACAGGCCCCAATTGCGGATCTTGCCTTGGCGGATCAGGTCGCCGATGGCCGAAATCGTCACTTCCAGCGGCGTGTTGTGGTCTTCGCGGTGCAGGTAATAGATGTCGACATAATCGGTGCCCAGGCGCGTCAGGCTGGCGTCGATGCCGTTGAAAATGTGCTTGCGGCTCAGGCCGCTGCGGTTCGGCACGCCGTCCACCGGGCCGAAACCGACTTTGGTGGCCAACACCCATTCGTGACGGTTGCCGGCGATCGCCTCACCGACGATCTCTTCGGAGCGGCCACCGGTGTAGACGTCCGCGGTGTCGATGAAGTTGATGCCCTGGTCCCAGGCCTTGTCGATGATCCGCAGGGAATCTTCGGTGCTGGTCTGTTCGCCGAACATCATGGTGCCCAGGGTCAGAGTGGACACCTGTAATCCGGAATGGCCGAGGGTGCGATAGCTCATGAACGAAATCCTTTTGTCAGTGAGGAAAAGGCTTCAATCAAATACCAGAACGGTTGCCGGGAGCAACCGGAATATCGACTTGGGCCTGATCGTTCCCACGCTCTGCGTGGGAACGCCTCAATGGACGCTCCGTGTCCGCTTTGGGACGCGGAGCGTCCCTGGCTGCATTCCCACGCAGAGCGTGGGAACGATCATCAAACCTTCAACGTTCGCGTCATCCGCAGCGCCAGCACGCTGCCACCGACAATCACGCCCGCCAGCAGATACAACGCCGCATCGGTCGACCCGGTGCTGTCCTTGACCCAACCCACCAGGTACGGACTGAGGAAACCGGCCATCTGACCCATGGAGTTGATCAACGCCAAACCGCCCGCCGCCGCACCAGCACTGAGCAGCGCAGTCGGCACCGGCCAGAACATCGGCAGGCCGGTGAGGGCGCCCATGGTCGCAATGGTCAGGCCCAGAATCGCAATCGCCGGCGTGGTGGCGAAGTTCACCGCGATCAACAGGCCAACAGCGCCCATCAACATCGGCACCACCAAGTGCCAGCGCCGCTCTTTGCGCAGGTCCGCCGAACGACCGACCAGCAACATGAACACCGCCGCCAGCAGATACGGAATCGCACTCAACCAGCCAATCACCAGGTTATCGCTGAAGCCCAGGTTCTTGATAATCGACGGCAACCAGAAGTTGATCGCATAAACGCCGCTCTGGATGCAGAAATAGATCAAACCAAAGGCCCAGATCGCCGGGTTCTTGAACACTGCCAGCAGCGAATCAGTGGTAGTTTTCGGCTTGTTGGCCAAGTCTTCAGCGTGGTCCGCTTCCAGTACTTCACGCTCGAACGGCGTCAGCCACTTGGCATTGGCATAACTGTCGCTGAGCAGAAAGTAGGCGAGGGCGCCGAGGATCACGGTCGGAATCCCTTGCAACAAAAACATCCACTGCCAGCCCGCCAAACCCGCTTGGCCGGCGCCGAAGTGGTTAAGGATCCAGCCAGAGAACGGGCTGCCGAGCAGGCCGGACACCGGGATCGCTGACATGAACAGCGCCATGATGCGACCACGGCGGAAGGTCGGGAACCACTGCGAAAGATAGAGCACTACGCCCGGAAAAAACCCGGCTTCGGCCGCGCCGGTGAACAGACGCAAGGTGTAGAACTCGGTCGGCGTGGTGACGAACAGCAGGCACGTCGAAAGCGAACCCCAGACAATCATCATCAGCGCAATCCAGCGCCGTGGGCCGAATTTGGTCAGGGCCAGGTTGCTCGGCACGCCACACAATACGTAGCCGATAAAGAAGATCCCGGCGCCGAGGCCGTACACGGTTTCGCTGAATTTCAGGGCGTCGAGCATCTGCAGCTTGGCGAATCCAACGTTCACCCGGTCGAGGTAGTTGAACAGGTAGCAGATGAAGATGAAGGGGATCAAACGCAGGGTAATGCGTTTGTAGACAGCGTTTTTGTCGTCTGCAATGGTCTGGGTAACGGCTGCGCTCTGTGACATGGCGGGCTCTCTCTTTATTATGATTTTTTGCGATGCAAAGGGTAACGTTGATCGCCCTGTGAGTCTCGGCCACCGCTTGGGTGGTTGTCTTTGTGCCTGAGCACAGGGTTTGCCGACAAGGCCTGTGCGGGTGAACAACCCGTCCCACCACGCTTTCAAGGATCTGCCCAATGTTTGAACTCGATCACGACCTGGCCCAGGACATCGTCGACCGGGCCATGGCCATCCTGCCGTACAACGTCAACGTCATGGACAGCCAGGGGCTGATTCTCGGCAGCGGCGAGCCGGAGCGGATCAACACCCGCCACGAAGGCGCGCAACTGGTACTGGCCAACGGGCGCGTGGTGGAGATCGATGCGCAAACGGCGATTCACCTCAAAGGCGTGCAGCCGGGAATCAACCTGCCGCTATTGCTCGATCAACGGCTGATTGGCGTGCTCGGCATCACCGGCGAACCCGAGCAATTGCGCACCTACGCCGAGCTGGTGCGCATGACTGCGGAAATGCTGGTGGGCCAGCGTAATCAGCAGGCTGAGCAGCAATGGCGGCGCCAACGTTGCGATGATTTGCTCGCCTTGCTGCTGACCGACGCCGGGGATTCGCCACGGCTGGTGGATGAGGCGCAGCAATTGGGACTCAAACCTCAGCTATCGCGGGTGCCGTACCTGTTCGAGTTGGGCCTGGAGCACGGGCCGGGGCAGACCGTCGAAGCCCTCAGCGCCTGGCTGATCAGTCGTTACCCCGACAGTTGGTGCGTGAGTTCCGCCAAGTCGTCGCTGCTGTGGTGCCGGCCGGCGAGTCAGGCGATCGAGCATGAGCGGTTGCTGGAAAAACTCGACGGCCTGGGCTGGAACATTCTGCGCATCGCGGTCGGCGGCCAGGCCGATGGATTGCCGGGTTTGCGCCGCTGTTATCGGCGGGTCGGGGATTTGCTGGCCTACGGACGCGATGTATTGCCGCGCTCGCGGTTGTTGACGCTGAACCGGTATCGGCTGCCGGTGATGCTCTGGCGGCACCGCAACGACGATGCGCTGGACGAGTTGCTCAAGCCGCTGCGCAAAGTCATCGCCAAGGACAACAACGGTCAATTGCTGGCGACCCTGCGTTGCTGGTGTGACCACGATGGGCAGAGCCAGGCGTGTGCGGATGCGTTGGGCATTCATCGTAATAGTCTGCGCTATCGCATGGAGCGGATTGCCGAGTTGAGCGGGGTTGATCCGTTGCGGCTGGATGGGATGTTGGCGCTTTATCTGGGTGTGCAGCTTCTGCCGCAAACTGATTAATGATCACCGTCCCGTAGGAGCTGCCGAAGGCTGCGATCTTTTGACTTTGACTTTTAAGAACAAGATCAAAAGATCGCAGGCTTCGCCAGCTCCTACAAAAGCGGTCCCGCATCTGCAACGCCCACTTTGTAGAAATGAACAATAAACGCCACCCGGGCTTGTGCAGCGGACAGGCGTCATCACTCCGGGCAACTGGCAGCATGGATGCATTGAAAACGGAGAATTCTCATGAAAATCGTCATCGCCCCCGATTCGTTCAAGGACAGCCTGAGTGCCCAAGGCGTAGCCGATGCCATCGCGCTGGGATTGGCCGAGGTCTGGCCGCAGGCGCAGTTGGTCAAGTGCCCGATGGCTGACGGCGGAGAAGGGACGGTCGAGTCGATTCTGGCAGCGTGCGCGGGCGAATTGCGCCGCACCACCGTGCGCGGCCCGTTGGGCACAACGGTTGACGCAGCCTGGGGCTGGCTGCCGCACAATCACACCGCAATCATCGAAATGGCCGAGGCCAGCGGCTTGCAACTGGTGCCGACGGGGCAGCGCGATGCCTGCATCAGCAGCACCTTCGGCACCGGCGAACTGATCCGCGCCGCGCTGGATGCCGGGGCACAACGGGTGATCCTGGCGATTGGCGGCAGTGCCACCAATGACGCTGGCGCCGGGGCGATGCAGGCCTTGGGCGTCAAACTGTTTGACGCCCAAGGCCAAATCCTCGCGCCCGGTGGCCTGGCGCTGGCGCAACTGGCCCGCATTGACCTGAGCGACATCGATCCGCGCTTGAACGCGGTGCGCTTCGACATCGCTGCCGACGTCAACAATCCATTGTGCGGCCCTCATGGCGCCTCAGCGATTTTCGGCCCGCAGAAAGGCGCCTCTGCGGCGCAAGTCCAGCAGTTGGATCAGGCGCTCGGGCACTTTGCCGATCTGTGTGCGCAGGCATTGGACAAAGACGTGCGCGATGAACCGGGCAGCGGCGCGGCGGGTGGCCTGGGGTTCGCGGCCAAGGCGTTTTTGGGTGCGCAATTTCAGGCCGGTGTGGAAGTGGTCGCGGAACTGGTCGGCCTGGCCGAAGCGGTGGAGGGCGCGGACCTGGTGATTACCGGTGAAGGCCGCTTCGATGCCCAGACCCTGCGCGGCAAGACGCCGTTTGGCGTGGCGCGGATTGCGCGGCAGCAGGGTGTGCCGGTGATTGTGATCGCCGGAACCCTGGGTGAGGGTTATCAGGAACTGTACGAGCACGGCATCGACGCCGCGTTTGCCCTGGCGAGCGGGCCGATGACGCTGGAGCAGGCTTGCGCCGAAGCACCGAGATTGTTGCGCGAGCGGGCGAGCGATATCGCGCGGGTGTGGCGCATTGCAGCTCGCAACGCCTGACCTGTAGCAGCTGCCGAGCAGCGTTCGGCGGCGAAGCCGTCGTAAACCCTGCAATCACGGTCTGCCTGAAACACCGCGGTGGCTGATTTTGCGACGGCTTCGCCGCCGAACGCTGCCTCGCGGTGCTCGACAGCTGCTACGAAACTTGAGTTCGCACCATTAAGGTGGTGTTTCACCGTTGAAACACCCCTAACCCCTTGAAATATATTTCCACTCCCCCCGCAAAAAACCTCAAGCCCGGCCGATAACCCCAATAGGCGCGCACAAACCTATTACAACAGTGTCGCCACGCTATCCGGCCGGCCTTCATGCCCCTCGGAAAGTGATTACGGCACGGATGCTTCGACGCTCACCCACCCGAGAATCATCCTATGTCCCTGCGTAATCTGAATATCGCGCCTCGAGCGTTCCTCGGTTTTGCCTTCATCGCCTTGCTGGTGATCGTGCTGGGTGTGTTTGCGGTCAATCGCATGTCGATCATCCGCCAGTCCTCGATTGACATGGGCAGTACCCAACTGCCCAGCGTCAGTTTCTTGGGCAATGTCACCGAAAACATCCTGCGCATGCGCATTCTCTCGTTCCGCATCCTGGTCAACCGCGAGCCGGCCAGCCTGCAGGAAGCCGAAACCCGCATTGGCGTGCTCACCGATAAGGCCCGCAAGGCGCAGGCCGCTTATGCCAACTTGCCGGCAGGCCCGGAGGAAGCGGCGCTGTTCAAAGTGTTCAGCACCACCCTCGACAATTACATGCAGGCCCAGCGGGAAATGCTCGACCTGTCGCGCCAGAACAAAGTCGATGAGATGCGCAGCCTGATCAACACGCGGATCAAGGAAGGCACCGACCTGATGGGCGAACAGCTCAACAAACTGGTGGCGTACAACATCGACGGCGCCAAAAACGCGGGGGTTATTGCTGAAGACAACTACAACACCGCCGTGAACGGCATCATCGTCGTGTCAGTGGTGGCGGCGCTGATGACTGTGCTGCTGGCCTGGTTGTTGACTCGCAGCATCGTCACACCGTTGAACCGCGCGGTGCAGGCAGCGGAAACCATCGCCGGCGGCAACCTGACCAAAGCCATCGAAGTCGATGGCAAGGACGAACCGGCCCGCTTGCTCGGCGCCTTGTCCACCATGCAGGACAACCTGCGCAAAACCATTGAGCAGATCGCCGGTTCCGCCACCCAGTTGGGCGCTGCCGCCGAAGAACTGAGCACCGTCACCGAAGAAGCCTCGCGCGGTCTGCAACAGCAGAACAACGAAATCGAACAAGCGGCCACCGCAGTCAATGAAATGACCGCAGCCGTGGAAGAAGTGGCGCGCAACGCCGTGTCGACCTCCGAAGCCTCGAACCAATCGACCCTGGCCGCTCGCGAGGGCCGCAACCGTGTGGTGGAAACTGTCGACGCGATCCAGACCATGACCCACGACGTACAAAACACTTCGGTGATGATCGAAGGCCTGGCCGCGCAAGGTCGCGACATCGGCAAGGTGCTGGACGTGATCCGCGCCATCGCCGAACAGACCAACCTGCTGGCGCTTAACGCGGCCATCGAAGCCGCCCGTGCCGGTGAAGCCGGGCGTGGTTTTGCGGTGGTGGCGGACGAAGTTCGGGCATTGGCCCATCGCACCGCGCAATCGACCCAGGAAATCGAAAAAATGGTCGCCGGCATTCAAAACGGCACCGGTGAAGCGGTGTCCTCGATGCAGCAAAGCAACCAGCGCACCCAAAGCACCCTGGAAATGGCCCGCGCCGCCGGCGTTGCCCTGGAGCAGATCACCCAATCGATCCACCTGATCAACGAACGCAACCTGGTGATCGCCAGCGCCTCGGAAGAACAGGCTCAGGTGTCCCGCGAAGTCGACCGCAACCTGGTCAACATCCGCGATCTCGCCACCCAGTCCGCCGCCGGTGCCAACCAGACCAGCGCCGCCACTCATGAACTGTCGCGATTGGCGGTGGATTTGAATGCGATGGTGGCGCGTTTTGTAATTTGAGATAGGGTTGAGTCTGGAACACGCGCGATAGGAGAAGTACATGCGCTATTCAGCCCTGACCCAACGCATCGCCGGTGACGGAGCGGCAGCCTGGCAGATTCATGATCGAGCGCTGGAGTTACGAGAGCAGGGCGTTGATGTGTTGCTGCTGACCGTGGGCGATCCGGATTTCGACACGCCCAGACCGATCGTCCAGGCCGCCATCGACAGTTTGTTGGCCGGCGACACCCATTACTCGGATGTGCGCGGCACTCGGGCGCTGCGCGACAGCATCGCCAGCCGTCACCGGCGCCGCAGTGGTCAGGCGGTGGATGCCGGGCATGTGATTGTCTTGCCGGGGGCGCAATGTGCGGTGTACTCGGTGGCGCAATGCTTGCTCGATCCGGGCGATGAAGTGATCGTCGCCGAACCGATGTACGTCACCTATGAAGGCGTTTTCGGGGCCTGCGGGGCCAAAGTGGTGCCCGTTGCGGTGCGGCCGGAGAACGGCTTTCGCGTGGACCCGGCCGATGTCGCGGCGCTGATCACGCCCAAAACCCGGGTCATTTTACTCAACAGTCCGAACAATCCTTCCGGCGCCAGTCTTTCATTGAAGATCTGGCAAGAGCTGGCGCAGCTGTGCGTTCGTCACGACTTATGGCTGATCAGCGATGAGGTCTACAGCGACTTGCTGTACGAAGGCGAGCATGTCAGCCCCGCCAGTTTGCCCGGCATGGCCGAGCGTACCGCGACCATTAATAGCCTGTCCAAATCCCACGCCATGAGCGGCTGGCGGGTTGGTTGGGTCATCGGCCCCAAACCCTTGGCCGAGCACTTGATGCACCTGTCGTTGTGCATGCTGTTTGGCATTCCGGACTTCGTGCAGAAAGCCGCACAAGTGGCGCTGGATGGAGATTTGCCGGAAGTGGCGCAAATGCGCGAAGAGTATCGCCAGCGACGCGACCTGGTGTGCGCACGGTTAAGCGCATGCCCGGGTATCCGGCCGATCGTGCCCGATGGCGGGATGTTCGTGATGGTCGACATACGCCCGACCGGGCTATGTGCCCAGGGGTTTGCCGAGCGGTTGCTGGAAGGGTATGGCGTTTCGGTGTTGGCGGGTGAAGCCTTCGGGCCGAGTGCGGCGGGGCATATCCGGATTGGCTTGGTGGTGGATCAGGTGAAACTGGCGGATGCGTGTCGGCGGATAGCCCTTTGTGCGGCGGATTTGCTGGAGGCGCGTAGAGCCTGATCGTTCCCACGCTCTGCGTGGGAATGCCGCCAGGGACGCTCCGCGTTCCGCTTTTGAATGTGACGCGGAGCATTACGGGATGCACTCCCACGGGTCGCGTGGGAACGATCACCGTTCAGGCCTTCCAGGCCCCGGCATTCACCAGATTCACCGGCCGCTCACCCGCCAACGCCATCAGCAGATTGTCCACCGCACACCTGGCCATCGCCTCCCGCGTCTCATGGGTCGCCGAGCCAATGTGCGGCGTCGCCACCACGTTGTTCAACTGCATCAGCGGCGAATCGTGATTCAGCGGCTCACGCTCAAACACATCCAGCCCCGCCGCACGAATCTGTCCCTCACGCAGGGCCTGGATCAGCGCCGCTTCGTCCACCACTTTGCCCCGGGAAATGTTGATGAAGATTGTTTCCGGGCCCATCAAGGCAAATTGCTCGGCACCGATCAACCGTTCGGTTTCAGCGGTCAGCGGCAAGGTCAGGCACACGAAATCCGCCTCTTGCAACAGCTGCGGCAGGCTGCGGTATTGCGCATTGAAACGCTGTTCCACCGCCGGTTTCGGCGAGTGGCTGTGATAGATCACCGGCATGCCAAAGCCGAAATGGCCACGCTGGGCCAACGCTTCACCAATGCGCCCCATGCCGATGATGCCCAGGGTCTTGCCATGCACATCGGTGCCGAACTGCGCCGGGCCGACGTTACGATTCCACTGGCCGGCGCGAACCATATTCGCCAGTTCCACCACACGCCGCGCGGAGGCCAGGATCAGCGCGAAACCGGTGTCGGCGGTGGTTTCGGTAAGCACATCCGGGGTGTTGCTGAGCAGGATCCGGCGCTCGGTCAGGTAGTCGATGTCGTAGTTGTCGACGCCCACCGAAACGCTGGCAATCGCTTCCAGGTTTGGCGCCAGGTCGAGCAAGCCAGCGTCCAGTTTCAGACTGGCGCCGAGTAAACCCTGAGCGCGGGGCAAGGCATCGCGCAACTTGGCCAAACCCTCGGCATCGAGGCTGTCGATCAGGGTCACGTCGGTCTGCTCATGCAGGCGAGCCATCAGCAACGGCGAGAGTTTCTTGTACAGCACGACCTGCTTTTTCATCGTCATCATCTCAACTTCAATTCAAGGGTGAGCAGGCACCGGCCGTTTCGCAACGGCTTTGGCCACGACCCGGTCACTCGCACCGGGCTTGAGGAAAATCGTCAGCACGACCGAGAGCATCAATGCGCCGCTCATCAACAGATAAGAAGCGCCGGGCGAACCGGTGGTGCTATTCAGGTAACCGACCAGATAAGAACCGCCAAACGAACCGAGGGCGCCCATGCTGTTGATCAGGGCCATGGCGCCACCGGCAACGTTGGCCGGAAGGATTTCCGGGACAATCGCAAAGAACGGCCCGTAAGGCGCATACATGCAAGCCCCGGCGATCACCAGCAAGGTGTAGGACCACCAGAAATGTTCAGCGCCCAAGGCGTAGGAACCGTAGAACGCAATTGAGGCGATCAGCAGTGGAGGCCAGACGAAGCGTTTGCGCTTCTGCAATTTGTCCGAACCCCAGGACACCGCGAGCATGCCGATCACCGCCGCCAGGTACGGCAGCGCCGAGAGCCAGCCGGCTTCGACCATGTCCATCTGCAAACCGGCCTTGAGGATCGATGGCAGCCACAGCACGAAACCGTAGACGCCAATGCTCCAGCAGAAAAACTGCAAGGCCAGCACGATCACTTTGGGTGAGCGGAAGGCTTCGGCGTAGTTTTTCACCGCTTTGATCCCGACTTGTTCGGCCGCCAGGGCGCTTTCCAGGTCTTGTTTTTCCTGGTCGCTGAGCCACTCGGCCTGGGCTGGACGTTCATCGGCCAAACGCCACCAGATAAAGGCCCAGAGCACCGCCGGCAAGCCTTCGATGATGAACATCCAGCGCCAGCTGAAATGCTGCACCAGGTAGCCCGAGACCACCGACATCCACAGCATGGTCACCGGGTTGCCGAGGATCAGAAAGGTATTGGCCCGCGAGCGTTCGGCGCGGGTGAACCAGTGGCACAGGTAGACCAGCATCGCCGGCATCACCGCGGCTTCAACCACGCCGAGCATGAAGCGGATGACAATCAGCCAATAGGCGCTGGAGACGATCCCGGTCAGGGTGGCGAGGCCGCCCCAAAGGATCAGGCTGACGAAAATCAGTTTCTTCACGCTGTGCTTCTGCGCATAGATCGCGCCTGGCACCTGGAAGAAAAAGTAGCCGAGGAAGAACAGCGCCCCGAGCATCGACGACAGGCCCGGAGTGATCATCAGGTCTTCGGCCATCCCGGAGGCGGCGGCGAACCCATAGTTGGCGCGATCCAGGTACGCCAGGCTATAGGTGATGAAGACGATGGGCATGATGTACCACCAGCGGCGGGTGGCGAGTGTTGCGGTTTTCATGTTTGGTGCTCCTGAGCTTGTTGTTTTTGTCGCAGCAGGTAACGGTCTAAATCTTCATTGATCGTTCCCACACTCTGCGTGGGAATGCCTCTAGGGACGCTCCGCGTCCCATGTGACGCAGAGCGTCACGGGCTGCATTCCCACGCAGGAGCGTGGGGACGATCGGGTATGTGGCTCGGCAGTTCCATTCGGGTCGGCAATCCTTCCATATCCCCCCGACTCTGCACCGCCCGGCTGCCAATCCAGTTGGCGCGCTGCACGGCGTCGGCAAAGCTGTGGTTTTCCAGCAGGGCGCTGATCATGCCGACGGCAAACCCGTCGCCGGCGCCGACGGTGTCGACAACGGTTGCCACCGGCACGCCGGCCACAAAACCCTGATCCAGATGCGTGCGGTAATACGCACCGTGGGGCCCAAGCTTGATCGCTACCGCTTCCGCCCCTTGATCGAGGTAAAACGCCGCAATGTCGGCCGGGTCTTCAAAACCGGTGAGCAAGCGACCCTCGCTCAAACCCGGCAGCACCCAGTGGGCGAGGGCGGCGAGGCGGTTGATCTCGCTGATCATCTGTTGCTCGCTGGCCCACAGGCTCGGGCGCAGGTTCGGGTCGAAGGACACGCTGCGTCCGGCATTGCGCATGCGGCTCATCAACTCGAAAGACATCTCACGGGCGCTTGCCGAGAGCGCCGGAGGAATGCCGGTGGCGTGCAAGTGCCTGGCGCTCAACAGCTCAGGTTTGATCGACTGCACCGACAAGTGACTGGCCGCTGAACCTCGACGGAAATACTCGACCACCGGATCGCTGCCATCGTCGGTGCGCGACTTGAGTTGAAAACCGGTTGGGTGGGCCGAATCGAGCTCGACATGGCGGCAATCGAGGCCTTCTTTTTCCAGCGTATCGATAACAAACCGACCCAGGGAATCAGCACCCACCCGGCTCAGCCAGGCGACGTTGAACCCCAACCGCGATAAACCAATGGCCACGTTGTTGTCGGCCCCGGCAATGCGTTTATGAAAATGCCCGACCTCGGCCAGGTCACCGTTCTGCTCGGCGACGAACATCGCCATGGTTTCGCCGAACGACAGAATATCGATCTCAGACATGCGCGCTCTCCAACCGTGATTGACCGAGGCGGGCGAGGGTGGCCACGTGTTCGCTGGTCAGTTGCACCAGGTCATCGCCCTGCAACGGATATTCCGCCGCCCGCATGATGCCTTGGGTCATGTGCCGCAGCAGTTGTTCCCACAGATGCAGGTCGGCGGCGCCGGGTGGTATCGCCACCAGTTTGCCGTCGGCGCGGCGCGCTACCGCCTTGCAATGTACGTAGCCAACGTGCCGACCCAGCAACCGCGCGGCGCTGGCGGCGGACTGGTCCTGCCATTGCCAGTTGCCGATGTCGAAGGTCATTTTGATCGGCAAGTTGTGCTGCTCGACTTCATTGAAGAAACGCTGGAACGGCTCAATGCGGCCGCCGTGCAAGGTCTGGTCGTTTTCGACCAACAGTTGCACCGGGCACTGGCTCAGTTGCCTGGCCAATGCCTGGAGATCGTTGTTGTCGGTGAAGTAGCCGAGCGAGACTTTCAGCCACTTGGCGCCGAAGGTCTGAGCCCGTTGCAGGGTCCTGGCCAGTTCAGCGTTGGGCCGGGATTGACCGGCCAGCCACAGTTCCATGGGTGAGGAGTAGACGCTTTCCAGACCTTGAGCCTGAGTGGCATCGGCCAGTTGTGCCGGGTCCTCAACCGTCAACAACTCTTCACGCCATTCGATGCGTGTAGCGCCGGCGGCGGCCAATACGTCGACAAAACTGCCTTGACCGCGCTGGCGCACCAGGTCGGCGCCGTAACTCGACAGGCTGATGGAAACGGGTGGTTTATTCATTGTTATTTACCTCTGAAACCGGTTTCATTTTTGTTCAAAAAAAAGGGCCGCTTGTATGGTGTGCCCGCGAAGGCGCCAGCACAGTCAACCCAAAACCCCACGGGTCGACCCACGTACAATCAACCGCGCCGCAAAATCCACCGTACGCACCGCCCCGACATCCCCGCGCAACCGCTTGAGCAAACACTCAAACGCACTCGCGCCAATCTCCGCCGTCGGCTGGGCCAGGGCGGTGATCCCGCTGCCCACCAACGGATACCAATCCAGATCATCAAGGGCGATCAGGCCGATGTCTTCAAACAGATTGCACCCCAGTTCGCGCAACGAATGGGTGCTGGCCAGCGCGGCAATCCCGTTGGCACAGAACAGCGCTTTCGGCCCAGGGCCAGGTGTATCGAGGAAGGTTTTCAAACGAGAAGTCAGCTCGCCGCCGGTTTCGACCACTGCACCTTGCAGCGCCGAACGTTGCTCAATTTGCGCCTTGAAACTGCTCACCCGTTCAATCCGCGAACTGGTGCCGTCAAACGGTTCAGTCACCAACAGCACATCGCGATAGCCGCGCTCTTCCAGGTGGGCGAGGGCCATGGCGACAGCAGCCGGATTATCCAGGCCCACCAAATCGCTTTCGAGCTGCTCGACCTTGCGGTCCACCAGCACCAGCGGCATTTCCCGATGCAACTCGCGCAGTTCATCGCGGTGATGGCCCAGGGTGTTCACGATCAAGCCTTCGATGTTGTACGAACGCAACAGCGCCAAATGCTGACGTTCCTGCTCGTCATCGCGATCGGTATTGCACACCACAAGGCTGTAACCGTGTTGGCGGCAAGCGGTTTCCACGCCATGCATCACGGCAATCGAATAAGGGTTACGGATATCGGCCACCAGCATGCCGATCAGGCGGGTGCGTCCGCGTTTGAGGCCGCGGGCCATCTGGTTCGGGCGGTAGCCCAATTCACTGATGGCTTGTTCGATGCGCAGGGCAGTGGCGTCGGAGAGCAGGGCGCGGTCATCGCCAATGAAGCGCGAGACGCTGGCCTTGGACACGCCGGCGTGTTCGGCGACGTCGAGCATGGTGACGCGGCTGCGCTGGGCGGCGGAGAAATCGTTCACATCGATAGACCTTGTTATTCGTGTTGTCCGATGTTTCGTCAATGGTGACTGAAACCGGTTTCAGGGAAACCTATAACTCCATTGGCGTCAACTATATTTCGGCGGAGGTCGAGCCTGGATATAGGCCTTTCCAGACAGACGGTCGACAAACCTGTCAGATCTGACAGTAGCCAGATTTGGCGTACGAGCGCTAAATTTTCTTCAAGCGGAATGTTCAAAATTTCACATGAAGAGCTACTTAAATGTCTATGCATAGCGACCCAGAGCAACCCGTTGCTGCGAGTACCTCCGATGCAGGTATTTTGCTTGATCAACCACGTGTACTGGGTGTCGATCCCCTGGACCCTTCAGGAACCTTGCCAGCCGATGCCAGACTGAACGGGATCACTGTAATCATTCCGCAGTGGCCGAACTTTCCGACGGGCGTCCAAGTGCATACCGTGGATATTTACATTGTGGGCATTATAAACGCCGTCGCTCAGCGCAGTTATCGCGCTGCCGACGTTGCGCCGGAGTTCTTTATCCCGATTCCGGCAGCCTTGTTACCCGTTACACCATCGTTTGAGATTTTTTATAATGTTCGCACCCCGAATCCAACAACATCTCCTATAAGACGTTTGACATTCCGGGTCGCCCCCCCGCCGCAAGAACTTGCAGCCCCCATTTTTCCCGATGCCACCATCTATGGATACATAAACTGCAACAAGGTAGTAAGAGAACCTCCCGATCCGGATGCATTATTTGTTTGGGAGGGTATTCGGATATCGATTCCATTTGATGATCGTTTTCTTGCAAACGATGTCATTCAACTGGTTTGGCAGTGCTGGACGAATTTAAACGGTTCCGGCCCGGCTTTGACGCCTCCAGGAACCTTTTTACAGCAGATCACTGCGGCAGATATCAGCGGCAGGAATAACATTCGTATAGTCATACTGCCGTTCAACACCTGGATCGAACCGATGACGACTAACAATTCCGCGGATGCGACTTATACGTTGGTACGCAACGGTGTTCCGCAACTAACTTCCTTCAAAGGCATAGTAAAAGTTGACCGGAAAATACCCGGCGAGTCAGGGTTTTGCAAGAGCGCACCCTGAATGAGGTAATTATCTATCTGTCTGTTGTGGTAGATGCTTGATTGCAGTTGTCAAGCCAGCAATCGGTTGTTTGGGTGGTCGCTTGTTGTTTTTCAAGAATCTATTGTTGCTGTCCTGCAAGTTTAGTTGTCTGGAACGTGGCGGTATTGCTAGTTCTATTCCCTTCGTTCATTACGCTGACTTGTTTTTTTTATTGAAGTTCACATCGTTATGGAGAATCAAAAATGACCATTGTTCAAGATAGTGAAGTAGGTGCGTCGGGGGGTGGGGTTCTTGTTGCACCGACACCCACATTGCCGGACGGTCGCGGGGCAGCGGGCAATATCATTCCAGTGACAGCCATTCCGCCTGGGCGGGATTTGGTGCTCAGGATAGCGACAACGACGTGGGTCACTCCAAATGATAACGACACATACGAGGTACAGGTAACGCGCACGCAGCCTTCAACACCTCCTGTTGATTCGGATTTTTTGCCACGTCTGCCGATTGTCCGGTTTGGCCCAGTGGCTGCGCGACCAGCAGAAATTGACATCACAGTACCGGCCGGGTATCTGGGAGAAAATGCTACACCAGCAACCCCGACTCCCATTTGGGTACGGCTCAAACTCAGGGAAAGAGGTTTAAACGCCTTGACATCTCCCACAGTGCAGTTTTTTGTCGACCGCACTGCACCTTATCAGGCGAAGCCGTCACAGACCGGGACACTTCCGGGGACGCAACCCGGCGTCAAAGGCACTCCAGCCGTAACATTTCCCAACGCTCCCGTCGGCACAAGACTGGACGATGCCTGGGCATCGATACCAGCCAACGCCGCGGGGCTGAGGGTGGTGCCTGGCGTTGCCTACGCTAATCCGCAGCCAGACGATCGACTCACGCTGTATGCAGACGGAACTCGCACCGACCCTCCGGCAGTGCCGCCGCCATGCCCGTCGGTGGTGAAGTAGTGATCCCTATGAGCACCATACGCAGTGTTACCACTGGCAGGCTTCAGGTGTGGTTCCGTATAACGGATGTTGCGGGTAACTTCAGCAACTACTCGGTGAACTTCAGAGATGTATTGTTTCTGCCACTGCCGATATTGGCCCCGCCTATCGTCCTTTTGGCCAGCACTCCTGCGGACAACGTTATTGATCTGGACGATGTGCGTAGCCCGCAAGGGATTCAAGTACGCGTTAACCGCCCGACCAATTCGCTAAATACTGACGGAATCAGTCTTGCCTGGGGCGACGAAGCTGCTGAGGATTTGCTGTTTGGTACTGCCAATTTTCTGCTATTTACCATTCCCTGGTCGAAACTGTCGAGTGAATATCTTGATAAGCAAAGCGGTACGAATTGGGTTGTTCCGGTCACGGTGACGGCTGATTTGATGCGGGGTGGTTCGTCCATCAGCACCTCTGATGTTACTGTTGATACGGACTACTCAGTGCCCGGTAATCCTTATCCGATTGATCCGGTCAATCCGCCGCCCGATGTCAATCCTGAACTGAAACCGCTGATTGTACGCGGACAGGCGCCAGTGATAGATAACCAACTCGGTCCGCAAGATATCAATCAAACCGCCAGAGTCGTTATTGATCTCACACCTGTAACGCCTGGAACATGGCCAGACCCTGAGCCAGGTGACCAGGTAACCGTGCACTATTTTGGTGATGGTGGTGACGTTGTGGTTGGCTCAGCAGCTTTGACGGTGGGGAACATCAATACAACGATCGAAATCTTGTTGTCCTGGAACATCGTCGACGCTGGGGGGCAGGGATTGAAACAGATGTGGTGGGTAGTGGAGAACCCCAATCGCACTAATAGCCAGAAAGCTGCAGAAACCACGGTAACGGTCAATACGGTGGCTCTTGACCTTCCTGTTCCGGAACTTGTCCGGGACCCACTGGATGTTGGGACGCCTGATGGTTTCATCATTTGTAATACGTTGATTGCTCCTAATCGAGTGGCCCGATTCCGTATCCCGCCAAGTGTGGATCTCCCGACCGATACAGAAGTGACCTTTACCTGGCGCGGATGGCGCGATGCTGCCAAAACGATCCCGGCTCCCGCCAATACAGAGTTCACTGCTACGAGGAGGATAACGGCCGCTGAGACAGTTTCCGGGATGCTTTTTGATGTTGGACCTTATGATCCAGTCATTCGGAATGTTCCTTTACCGCCTCCCGCCACGCCTGATCCAGCAGTCGATTATTTTGGCTATGTAGAAGTCCAGTACACGATCCCTCTTGGGGGGTCATTGCCGGAGGACTTTACCATTTATCTACTTAATGCTGACTTCCTGTATTGCGAATCAGAACCTGGATGGATCCCATAGCATAGTGAGGAGTACGGCGCGTGAGCGCGATTGCGGGGAGAGGGGCTACCTCTCCCTGCAGTTTTTTTGGGTGTGCAATAAACGGGTGGCTGTTTATGGTTGTCGGTAATAAATCCCGAGAAAAACAGGATTATTCCTACATAGTTGTCACTGAGATATCGGTAATCTCCGTTGCCGTAGTTGACCCTGTATCAATGGGGAAACGGTCGATTATTATCTCTCTCCTTGACCGGGGATATATGTGAGTCGCTGACCATGAAATATGAAAAGCTGCATTATCTGAAATTAAACCGGCCTGTCGGTGTGGTTTCATGTTTGTTTATATTGATGATGGCGGCTGCACCAGCCTATTCAAGAGCACTGCTTCCAGGAGAGAGTGCCACTGTTGCGGTAGGTTCTACCCCGGAGTCATGGGCTGTTCCAACAGGCGCGACACTCAATATAAACGGCACCGGCGCACTGGATATCGATGTCGCTGCGGGCACACTGAATACCAATAATGCAACTACATCAGGCATCAACGGATCGACGGCAGCTAATATAAATTTAGTCAACTCTACGGTTACCAGTACGGTGTTTGATGCTGCTTTAGTCTTGACAGACAGTACTGGCACAGTGATGGGCAGTACGTTGATCAGTCAGGAGATTGCGCTGAAACTCGTACGCGATCTACTCGCGCCGGTGGGGTCCTCGGCAACCCTCACTAATAGTACTTTGCTCGGGAATCTTGGTGGCGCCGCAGTCACTTCTCTCAGTACGCTGAACCTGATCAATACTCGGGTTGAAGGCACCAGCGCAAATGCAGTTGGTTTGAGCTTGCATGGCGGTCACGCCAATGCCAGTGCCGGCAGTCAAATCTTCGGCGGGTTCAATGGTGTGAGCTTCGAAGCAGATACTTTCGCAGATCCTTCGACGATTACCCCCGCAAGCCATCTGACGCTGGACAACTCTAGCGTCCAGAGCGGAACTGGCGCGGCAATCAGTGTCAACGTCGTGACACCGGCAGGTCAGCCGGTACTGATCGATGTGCTCAACGGCTCATCCCTGACCGGAGGCAATGGCAACCTGCTTGAGGTTACTGAGGGAAGTGCGGCCCAATTACGCGTTAACAACAGCAAACTGGTGGGTAATGTCGATGTCGCTTCCGGTGGTTCAGCCGGTGTGCAACTGCAAAATTCCGCCAGTTTGACGGGCAATCTCACTCGCGTTGATTCGGTGACGGTCGATACACAAAGTACGTTGATCGGCAATGTGCAAGGCACAGGTGCCGGGGTGGTTACGCTGGACAACAATTCGGTATTTCAGGGCGCTGTTAGCGGCGTCAGTGACATGTCTGTCAGCCGTGGTGCCGAGTGGAACATGGTTGGCAACAATGCGCTGACCACACTGAACATGAACGGCGGCAGTGTTCGTTTGGGGACGAACGAAGCGTTCACTCGACTGGATGTCGTCAACTTGTCCGGCAATGGGCAGTTTCAGATGGGCACCAACCTGGCCACCGGTCAGACCGACTTTTTGAATGTGACCGGGTCGGCTACTGGCAACCATCAGTTACTGGTGGCTGCCACCGGTAGCGAGCCGGTCAGCGGCACTCCGGTTCAGATCGGCAACATCGCCTCAGGGGATGCCGCCTTCGCTCTGCAAAATGACCGTGTTGATGCTGGAGCATTTACCTACAAGCTGGTGAAAGATGGCGAAGGTCTTTACTTGCAACCCGACAAGGATACCCCCAGCAGTGGTACCCAAACGGCACAGGCCATTTCGGCCACGGCTATTACTGCGATCTATGGTGATATGTCGATGCTCAATACTCGTCTCGGGGATCGCCGCATGACCGGCACTCAACCCACGAAGCAGTCTGTCAACGCATTGGATACGGATGCCAATACCTCAAAGTATGGCGTGTGGATGCGTACCTACGGTAATCAGTACAACGTTAAGGACGCGTATGGTGGTGGTTACACGCAAAATCAGACTGGGGTCTCGGCGGGCGTTGATGGTCCCCTGGCAATCGGGGATGGTCAATGGTTGATCGGCGCCTTCGCTGGCTACAGCACGACCAACCTGAATTTGAAACGCGGTAGTTCGGGTTCGATCGATAGCGTGTATCTCGGCAGCTACCTGACTTGGTATGACGAAGCTACGGGTTACTACGTGGATACCGTTGCCAAAATCAACCGCTTCAATAACACCGCCAAAGTCTCGCTAAGCGATGGTACTCAAACCAAGGGCGACTTCAGCAACATGGGAGTCAGCGGCTCTGTTGAAGTGGGTAAACACATTATGCTGGACAAGGGGTTCTTCATTGAGCCATCGGCGCAACTCAATGCAGCGGTTGTCGCAGGAAAAGATTACACGCTGGATAACGGTCTTCGCGTGGATAACGACGAGACACGTTCCCTGCTCGGTAAGGTCGGCATGACTGTGGGGCGTGAGATTGTTCTGGACAATGGCAGCAAGCTTCAGCCGAGGCTCCGCGCTGCGATCAGTCACGAGTTTGTTAACAATAATCGTGTCAGCGTAAACGACACTGATTTCAACAATGACCTGTCCAATACCAGCCTGGAGTTGACCGGTGGACTGAACTGGGCGCCCGTCAACAAAAAATGGCAGGTTTATGGTGAGTTGGGTACTAGTCGTAGCAGTACAGTCACGCAGAACCTGGGAGGAAGTATGGGGGTCAGTTACAGTTTCTAAATCATGATTTGAAGGCTGTTTTCATTCAGATGGTCGTCATAAAAAAGGAAGCGTTCAGCTTCCTTTTTTATATCTACTGCTTATCGAATATCGACATTAACCTCGCGTAGAACTATCGCTTTCGCCAAAGAACCTGCCGTCGATCGGAAAAAATGCATTTCCATCTGCACCGCCAGAACCAAATACCCCATCAAAACTTCCTTCGATGCTTTCATCATCAAATTGTTTAATAACGAGGTAGCCACTGGTTGCACGATGCGAAACACCATTAACAGGATCCGAGTAATACGTGATTGCGAGATCATCATTCTCCGCTTCAAGGTCATGTATGCCGGGAGTTGGTCTTGTGGAAAAAATCATTTCGAAAAACTTGCTCTGCCCTTGCTCGGTGTGAGTGGCTCTCAAACGCAACACTTTTCGGGATGGATAATCCACGTATTCCAATGCCACTTTCGCCGTGGCATTGAAGTCAAAAGGTACAGGTAATGAGGGAAGTGGACCGCTACCTTTATTAACGGCTGCATAAAAATACGTTTGCGCAGGGGCTTGGTAGGTTGCCACGTAAGCATTTCGCGCTGCTTGGCTCATGAGCTTATCTCCGGGCTTAGTGATAAAAAATATCCAAAGACTGTTAAGTCCTAATTCTGGAAGTACTATCAAAGCCGAAACGGCAATGGCTTGTAAACTGGCATAGTTGACAGTTTACAAGTTGTGCTTTATGTGCCCTCTGTGATTTTTTGTTTATTGCATGCGTCACGCATATTCCTAAACTGAATATCTTTAACTGAAGTTGTGTGCCTGGGTTGTTAATAAAAAATTAACCAAGAGGAAAATAATAAAAGCAGCGCCATGAACCGGTTAAATCTGCGCTGGTTTTTTAACGACCCGAAAAACCCTTGGGCACTGACTCCCATGAGTGCCCAAGTTGTCAGGCAAGGCAATGAAATACAGAAAAAAATCCCGGCCAAAAGCAATATCTGTTTTTGGCGATCACATTCATCTCCCGCAAACACGCTGACCACCGTCACCGCCATCACCCAGGTCTTTGGATTGACCCACTGCAAAGCTGCGGCCCCCCAAATTCCCAGCCGTCGACGAGGCTGCCGTGGATCAATAATGTCCATCGGCGCTTTGAACAATGCCCATGCCAGATAACTCAGCCAAAGCACACCCGCCCATTGCATCGCACGTTGCAGGCTTGGGTGGTGGCTCAGAGCGTGACCAAAACCACTGCCCACCAGCAACACAATTAATGCTGCGCTGGCACACGCCCCGAAAACAATCGGCAACGCAGCCTTGAATCCATAACGGGCACTGTTACTCAGCACCAGAATATTGGTCGGCCCCGGCGTGATCGACGCCACGAACGCAAACAACAAAAACGGCAGCAGGGTAGGGAAAGTGGACAACATGATCTTTGAGCTCCTGTGAATGATCGATGGGGTCGATATTCACAAGCCACAGGTCACGCGTCTGGAAGATTTGAGCAGCGCTTGCGGTACATCGCAGGGGTCAGCCCATAGGCCCTAACAAACCAGCGACCTAAATGGCTTTGATCAGCAAAACCCAACTCCACGGCCACCGCCGCCGGTTGCACACCGCCAGCAAGCATTCGTCGGGCCTTGGACAGGCGCAGTTGCACCAGATACGCATGGGGCGCCAGTCCGTAGGCAGCCTTGAATGCGCGGGTCAGGCGAAAGCGGTCAACACCGGTAGCAGCGGCCAATTGATCGAGGCCGATGTCCAGATGAGCGTTGGCGTGCAGGTATTCCCGGGCTTTTTGCGCCACCAGCGGCAGGCGCGGGTCTTCGCGGTAGCGGGTGCGCCAGTGCAAGTGGCTGGTGAGACGTTCGAGCAAACCGTCGAGGGCGGTCTGGCGCACGATCTTCAACTCGCCACCGTGCAAGGTCTGGAACGCCAGGCTGGTGGCCTGGGCCAGTTGCGGGTCGGTGGTCAGGGTGTTGGCGAAACTCAATTGGCTGTTGAGCGGTGCGTCTTCGAACACGGCGTTCAGTTCGCGTTCCAGCCAGTGCGGGTCGAGGTACAGCATGCGGTAGGTGAAGCCGCTCTCGGTCGGCGCATCGCCATCGTGGATGTCGCCCGGCTCCAGCAGAAACACCTTGCCGGGTGTGCTTTGATGCATGGCGCGGCGGCAGTTGAATTGCTGCACGCCTTGCTCGGTAACGCCTACCAGATAGCTGTCATGCCAGTGCGGGTCGTAGGCGTGGCCCTCGTTAAAATGCGCCCGCAGGGTTTCGATTCCGGTGTCGGCGTCCTGGGTCAGGTCGATCCAGTTATGAGGGGGCATACGGCACCTGTCAGTCGGTTTGCCGACTTATTTAACGTCTGCAGTACGGGCGATGACTAGAACGTTTGTGCAGCTCATTGATCCCACATTAGCTGAAGAGTCCCGCCGCGATGTTGATCGAGAACCCGAGAATCGCCGTGTTGAACACAAACCCGATCAGCGATTGAGCCAACACAATCTTGCGAATACCCCTTGTCGCCACGCCAACGTCCGCCGTCTGCACCGCGACGCCGATGGTGAAGGAGAAGTAGAGGAAGTCCCAGTAGTTGGGAGTGGTCAGGCCTTCGGCAAAACGCAGCGCCGGCTCCTTGCCGTCCCAGGTGTAGAACAGGCGAGCATAGTGAACGCTGAAAATCACCCCGATCAGCAGCCATGAACCAATCACCGTCGCCGCGGTGAAGGCGTAGTGCAGCAACTTGCGGGAGGTTTCCAGGTCTTTGCTGCCGGCCAGTTCGAAGGTGATGGTCGCCAGGCTGGCAATCGCGGCGATGCAAACGACGAACAGCACCAGCCCGGCGTTTTCGTCTTCGATCTCGGCAAGGCGTTTGACGTCCGGTGCCTTGGCGCGTGTCGCGAGCCAGACCATCAACACCAGATAAGTCCAGACGCCAGCGTTCCAGCCGATGAGGATTTTACTGATGACTGAGTCGGCGGGGGCCAGAATACCCACCGCGATGCCGAGCGTGGCAGCGGCGGACAGGCGAGGGTGGGTGCGGGCGAGGAGGGGCATGGAGGCTCGTTGGGTCAGGGTTTTGATTACCTTAGCCCAGCGGGGTGTGTTGTGACCACATACCTGATAACGACGCCATTCCCCTGTGGGAGCGGGCTTGCTCGCGAAAGCGGTGTGTCAGACAACATTAATGCTGACTGACACGGCCCCTTCGCGAGCAAGCCTGCTCCCACAGTTGATTCGAGTTGGGTCAGATATCCTTGTGGCGCTTACCCACCAACTTCATCACCACCACAAAAAACACCGGCACAAACAGCACTGCCAGGGTTGCCGTGATCATCCCGCCGATCACCCCGGTGCCAATGGCTTGCTGGCTCGCCGAGCTGGCCCCGGTGGCAATCGCCAGCGGCACCACGCCGAGGATGAATGCCAGCGAGGTCATGACAATCGGTCGCAAGCGCAACCGCGCGGCTTGCAGGGTGGCGTCGATCAGGTCGTGGCCTTCGTCGTACAGGCTCTTGGCGAATTCGATGATCAGGATCGCGTTTTTCGCCGACAGGCCGATGATGGTGATCAGCCCGACCTTGAAGAACACGTCGTTGGGCATCCCGCGCAAGGTCACCGCCAGTACCGCGCCGAGTACGCCGAGCGGCACCACCAGCAGCACTGAGGTCGGGATTGACCAGCTCTCATACAACGCCGCCAGGCACAGGAACACGATCAGCAGCGACAACCCGAGCAGAATCGGTGCCTGACTGCCGGACAAACGTTCCTGCAACGACAGACCGGTCCATTCCTGGCCCAATCCCGCCGGGCCTTGCGCCACCAGCCGTTCGATTTCCGCCATGGCTTCGCCGGTGCTGTGACCGGGCGACGGTTCGCCGGAAATACTGATCGCCGGATAGCCGTTGTAGCGGGTCAATTGCGTCGGGCCCTGGGTCCATTTGGCCTGGACGAAAGCGGACAATGGCACCATTTTTCCGGCGTTGTTGCGCACGTGAATTTTCAGCAGGTCTTCGACCTGACTGCGCCGATCACCTTCGGCTTGGACGACGACGCGCTGCATCCGCCCTTGGTTCGGGAAGTCATTGATGTAGGCCGAACCCACGGCGGTGGACAGCACGCTGCCGACATCGGCAAACGAAACCCCCAGCGCGTTGGCTTGTTTACGGTCCACTTCCAGTTGCACTTGCGGGGCTTCGGCCAGGGCGCTTTCGCGCACATTCATCAGGATCGGACTTTTCTCCGCCGCCGCCAGTAACTGCGTGCGTGCCTCCATCAGCGTGGCATGGCCGAGGCCGCCGCGATCCTGCAGGCGGAACTCGAAACCACTGGAAGTGCCGAGACCGTCCACCGGTGGCGGCAATACGGCAAACACCACGGCGTTCTTGATCTGGCTGAGGGCGATGTTGGCGCGGTCAGCAATCGAGCTGGCCGAGTCATCGCTGCTGCGCTCGGACCAATCCTTCAACGTGGTAAAGGCCAACGCCGCGTTCTGCCCACTGCCAGAGAAGCTGAAGCCGAGAATCACCGTGCTGTCGCCTACGCCGGGTTCCGAGGCGTTATGTTTTTCGATTTGCTCTACCACCTGCACCGTGCGGTTCTTGCTTGCGCCCGGTGGCAGTTGGATGTCGGTGATGGTGTAACCCTGGTCTTCCACCGGCAGGAACGAGGAGGGCAGGCGACTGAAGCACAGGCCCAAACCGATCAGCAGCACGCCGTAGATCAGCAGGTAACGCCCGGTGCGTTTCAGCGCATAGGCGACCCAGCCCTGATAACGCACGGTCAGCTGTTCGAAGCGACGGTTGAACCAGCCGAAGAAACCACCCTTTTCGTGATGCTCACCCTTGGCAATCGGCTTGAGCAGCGTTGCGCACAGCGCCGGGGTCAAGGTCAGGGCGAGGAAGGCCGAGAACAGAATCGAGGTGGCCATCGATAGCGAGAACTGCTGGTAAATCACCCCCACCGAACCCTGCATGAACGCCATCGGAATAAACACCGCCACCAGCACCAGGGTGATGCCGATGATCGCACCGGTGATCTGCTTCATCGCCTTGCGCGTCGCTTCCTTGGGCGACAGACCCTCGGTGACCATGATCCGCTCGACGTTCTCCACCACCACGATGGCGTCGTCCACCAGAATGCCGATGGCCAGGACCATGCCGAACATGGTCAGCACGTTAATCGAGAAACCCAGCGCGAGCATGGTGGCAAAGGTGCCCATTAACGCCACCGGCACCACCAGCGTCGGGATCAGCGTGTAGCGAATGTTTTGCAGGAACAGGAACATCACCGCGAACACCAGCAACATCGCCTCGCCCAAGGTGTAGACCACTTTGGTGATCGAGACTTTGACGAAGGGCGAGGTGTCGTACGGGATCTTGTATTCGACGTTGGCCGGGAAGTAGCGCGCCAGGTCGTCCATCTTCGCCCGCACGGCGGTGGCGGTGTTCAGGGCGTTGGCCCCCGGTGACAGCTGCACGCCGACGGCGGTGGACGGCTTGCCGTTCAGGCGGGTGCCGAACTGGTATTCCTGGCTGCCGATCTCGACCCGCGCCACATCGCCGATACGCACCGTGGAGCCGTCGGGACTGGCCTTGAGCACGATGTCGGCAAATTCTTCCGGCGTCGACAACTGGCCCTTGACCATGATGGTCGCGGTGATTTCCTGGGTGCTGCGGGTCGGCAAGTCACCGATGCTGCCGGCCGACACCTGGGCGTTCTGCGCGACGATCGCGGCGTTGACGTCAGCCGGGGTCAGGTTGAAACCGATCAGCTTCTGCGGGTCGATCCAGATCCGCATCGCCCGTTCGGCGCCGTACAACTGGGCCTTGCCGACACCGTCGAGGCGCTTGATCTCGTTCATCACGTTGCGCGCCAGGTAATCGCTGAGCGCCACGTCGTCGAGCTTGCCGTCGCTGGAGGTCAGGGTGATCAGCAACAGGAAGCCGGAGGAGACTTTCTCCACCTGCAAGCCTTGCTGGTTCACGGCCTGGGGCAGCCGCGACTCAATGACTTTGAGGCGGTTTTGCACATCGACCTGCGCCATCTCGGGGTTGGTGCCCGGTTGGAACGTCGCCTTGATGGTGGCGCTGCCGAGGCTGCTTTGGGATTCGAAATACAGCAGGTGATCGGCGCCATTGAGCTCTTCCTCGATCAGGCTGACCACGCTCTCATCGATGGTCTGCGCCGAGGCGCCCGGGTACACGGCGTAGATTTCGATCTGCGGCGGCGCGACATCGGGGTACTGCGCCACCGGCAGCTGCGGAATGGCCAGGGCACCGGCCAGCAGGATGAACAACGCGACCACCCAGGCGAAAACCGGGCGGTCGATAAAGAACTGCGGCATAAAAAAGCGTCCTGCTTACTGACCAGAAACCTGGGCAAGTGGAAGAGGGGTGTCGTCGATCTGCACTTTCTCGCCGGGCTTGGCGTGTTGCAGGCCTTCGGTGACGATGCGGTCGCCGGGCTTGAGGCCACCGCTGACGATCCAGCGATCGTTCTGCACCGCGCTCAGTTGCACCGGTTGCAGGCCGACCCGCTGCTCGGCATCAAGCAACATCACTTGGGCAACCCCAGCGCTGTCACGCTGGATAGCCCGTTGCGGCACGCTGATGCCTTGCTGATTGACCGCTTGTTCAATCCGTACACGGACGAAACTGCCAGGCAGCAAGTCGAGGTCCGGGTTAGGGAACTCGCTGCGCAGGATGATCTGGCCAGTGCCCGGATCAACGCTGATTTCGGCGAACAGCAGTTTGCCCGGCAGCGGATAAAGGCTGCCGTCATCCTGGATCAGCGTGGCCTTGGCCTGATCCTGGCCGACCTGCTGCAGGTTTCCGGAACGGAATGCCCGACGCAGGTCGTTGAGTTCCCGGGTCGACTGCGTGAGGTCGGCGTGAATCGGGTTCAATTGCTGGATCAACGCCAGCGGGGTGGTTTCGTTCTGTCCGACCAGTGCGCCTTCGGTGACCAGGGCGCGCCCGATACGCCCGGAAATCGGCGCGGTGACGGTGGCGTAACCGAGGTTCAGCTTGGCCCGGGTGACGGCTGCCTTGTTGGCCGCCACATCAGCGGCGGTCTGCCGGGCATTGGCCCGGGCGTTGTCGTAGTCCTGGCCGCTGATGGCATTGCCTTCGATCAACTGCGAATAGCGCTGCTCCTGCAATTTGGCCTGGAACGCATTGGCCTCGGCCTTGCGCAACGCCGCTTCGGCGCTGTCCAGATCGGCCTTGAACGGTGCCGGGTCGATGCGGAACAGCACGTCGCCCTGTTTCACGTCGCTGCCTTCGCGGAAGGTGCGTTGCAGCACCACGCCGGCGACCCGGGCGCGGACTTCGGCAATGCGCGGCGCGGCAATCCGCCCGCTCAGTTCGCTGCTGATCGACAGTGGCCGCGCTTCGATGGTTTCGATGCGCACGGTGGCCAGTGGCGCCGCTTCTTCAGCGGTCGAAGACTTGTCACATGCGCTCAGTGTCAACGCCAGTGCAATCAGGCTGAGCGTGGCAAGCAGGTTCTTTGACATGTGAATACCCCAATAATGACCCCGGCATCCTACGGGGAGTCGGCGAGAGTAGCGGTGAAGCTTTGTAGGCGCTGTGTGAAATTGTGTAAGGGTTTTACTCGCGGGTGCGTGAGGGCGTATATCCTTGGGCCCTTGAATTTCTCAGCGACCGTTCGGGCGCCTTCGCGGGCAAGCCTCGCTCCTACAGGGGAATGCGATACCTGTGTAGGAGCGAGGCTTGCCCGCGAAGAGGCCCGAAAGATCGCCACAGCACTTTTTCTGGAAACACCCCATGCCCAACATCCTCCTGGTCGAAGACGACACCGCGCTCTCCGAACTGATCGCCAGCTACCTGGAACGCAACGGCTATAGCGTGAGCGTGATCAGCCGCGGCGACCATGTGCGCGAACGTGCGCGGGTCAATCCGCCGGACCTGGTCATCCTCGACCTGATGCTGCCGGGCCTCGATGGGCTGCAAGTCTGCCGCTTGCTGCGCGCGGACTCGGCAACGTTGCCGATCCTGATGCTCACCGCCCGGGACGACAGCCACGATCAGGTGCTGGGCCTGGAAATGGGCGCCGACGACTATGTCACCAAACCCTGCGAGCCGCGCGTATTGCTGGCCCGGGTGCGCACCTTACTACGGCGCAGCAGCCTCGGCGAACCGCAGACCGCCAACGACCGCATCCTGATGGGCAACCTGTGCATCGACCTGTCCGAGCGCACCGTGACCTGGCGCGAACAATTGGTGGAGTTGTCCAGCGGCGAATACAACCTGCTGGTGGTGCTGGCCCGGCATGCCGGCGAAGTGCTGAGTCGCGATCAGATCCTGCAACGCCTGCGTGGCATCGAATTCAATGGCACCGACCGCTCGGTGGACGTGGCCATTTCCAAGCTGCGCCGCAAGTTCGACGACCATGCCGGCGAAGCGCGCAAGATCAAGACCGTGTGGGGCAAGGGTTACCTGTTCAGTCGCTCCGAGTGGGAATGCTGAGGCGATGTTCAGAATCCTCTTTCGCCTGTACCTGGTGACGATCGTTTCCTACAGCGCCGCGATTTATCTGGTACCGGACGTGGTGATCAAGCTGTTCCATGAACGCTTCGTCACCTACAACCTCGATTATTCCCGTGGCTTGCAGACCCTGATCGTCAAGCAATTCCACGCTGTGCCGACTGAACAATGGCCAGCGCTGGCGGCGGAAATGGACAAGGAGTTCCAGCCGCTGGACATCGTCTTGAGTGGCAAGGATGACGAGGATTTCACCCTGGATGAGCGCGAACGTTTGCACCGTGGCGAGAACGTGGTGCGCATCGGCGACTGGGGCTGGCGCACCTTGGCGGTGGCGCCGCTGAACGAGCAGACCGTCGTGCAAATGGTGGTGCCGCCGGACCCGCTGGACGTCAATCTGTTGTACTGGAGCATCAACGTGCTGATCGGCGCGATGATGCTCGCATGTCTGCTGCTGTGGCTGCGCCCGCACTGGCGCGACCTGGAACGCCTGAAAGGCACGGCGGAGCGTTTCGGCAAAGGGCACTTGAGCGAACGCACGAAGATCTCCCACACGTCCAATATCGGCAGCCTGGCCAACGTGTTCGACACCATGGCCGGCGATATCGAAAACCTGCTCAATCAACAGCGCGATTTGCTCAACGCGGTGTCCCACGAACTGCGCACGCCGCTGACACGCCTGGATTTCGGCCTGGCCCTGGCCCTGTCCGACGACATGCCGACAGCGAGCCGCGAGCGCCTGCAAGGGTTGGTTGCGCACATCCGTGAACTGGATGAATTGGTGCTGGAGTTGCTGTCCTACAGCCGCCTGCAAAATCCGGCGCGCTTGCCGGAGCGGGTTGAAGTGTCGCTCGATGAATTCATCGACAGCATTCTGGGCAGTGTCGACGAAGAGTTGGAATCGCCGGATATCGTGATTGATGTATTGCTGCATGGTCAGCTTGAGCGCTTCACCCTCGACCCGCGCCTGACCGCGCGGGCGCTGCAAAACCTGCTGCGCAATGCGATGCGCTACTGTGAAAAGCGCATTCAGATTGGCGTGCAGGTGTGTGCCAAGGGCTGCGAGATCTGGGTCGATGACGATGGGATCGGCATTCCGGAGGATGAGCGGGAGCGGATTTTTGAACCGTTTTATCGGCTGGATCGCAGTCGGGATCGTGCCACCGGTGGCTTCGGACTCGGGTTGGCCATCAGCCGCCGCGCCCTCGAAGCGCAGGGCGGGACGTTGACGGTCGAGGCTTCGCCGCTGGGTGGGGCGCGGTTCAGGTTGTGGTTGCCAACCCCGACCTGACGCTCGGATGGTCAGACACGGTGTTCGCTCGTAGCAGCTGCCGAGGCACGCGTTCGCTCGTAGCAGCTGCCGAGGCACGAGGCTGCGTTCGGCTGCGCAGCAGTCGTGAAATCAGGCGACGCGGTGTTTCAGAAAGACCGTGCGCTCAGGTTTTACGACTGCTTCGCAGCCGAACGCAGCCTCGTGCCTCGGCAGCTGCTACTAGCGAACGCTTGCCTTGGCAGCTGCTACGGTCGTGCGGTGTCAGTCGAGTATCGCGGTGGATTGAATCAACCCGACCCCAGCCACCTGCATCCGCTCAATCGCCGCCGCCAGCGAACCGTCCAGATCAATCGCCCGACACGCATCCAACACCACAATCGCATTGAACCCCGCCGCCCGCGCATCCAGCGCGGAATACATCACGCAGAAATCCAGCGCCAACCCGACCATATAAACCGTGTCGATGCCGCGTTCCTTCAAGTACCCGGCCAAGCCCGTGGTGGTCGTGCGATCGGCCTCCAGAAACGCCGAATAACTGTCGATATCCGGATTGCAGCCCTTGCGGATGATCAGTTGTGCGTGGGGCAAGTCCAAATCTGCGTGGAGTGCCGACCCAGGGGTATCCCGCACACAGTGCACCGGCCACAACGTCTGCTCGCCGTACGGCAATTGAATCATCTCGTAAGGCTGGCGCCCCGGGTGGCTGGACGCAAACGAGGCATGCCCGGCGGGGTGCCAGTCCTGGGCAATGATCACCTGCTTGAATTGGCCGCCCAATTGATTGATCAACGGCACGATCAGGTCACCTTCAGGCACCGCCAGTTGGCCGCCGGGGATGAAGTCGTTCTGAACATCGATCACCAGCAACGCGGTACGTGAAGGGTAGAGCGAGGGATGCGGCATGGGGTGTTTCCTCCTTGGAAGTCAGGCGCCAAGCATAGTGATGATTGGCGTTATACGCTCAGCCGACTTCTCAAGACTTTGGCCATGTCCTCAAGATCCGCCACGGGGTTGTGCCCGATCAGCATCCAGGCGTGCTCCGTGTCGGTCCAGAACACGACGTTCATGTCGTGCCGACGTTCATGGGCAAACGGCCGGCTGCCTTTGTTGGAACGGGTGACACACAGCGCCATCGGGCCGTGGGTGGGGTCGAGATAGGTGATCTGGGCGATGGGGACGCCTTCGTACTCGAGGATTTGCGCGCGTTTGAGCTCCAGGCGCGGCAAAGCCAGTTTTGCCGGCGCGAGGCTCAGGCCCAAACGGCTGTCGATGGTGCGCAGTTGCGCGCGCTGAGTCGCCTCATCGCCAGGCAAGTGTTCGAGGGTTTGCGGCACGTAAAGCGACATGTAATCGGCGACCAGCCCGCGCCAGTTGCTTTTCTTTTGACTCAACTGCCAGCCGAGGAACAATCGATCGGCCACCACGCTGCTCACCACCAAACCGGCGGCTGCCGCCAGAAACCAGCGACGGTTCAGCGCCGGACGGGCAGGGCTGGGCAGGGTGTCGAGCATGGCTTGCAGGCGATCCGTCGGCGCTTGCTTGCCCAGCTCTTCATAAGCGTCCTTGAACGGCAGGTTGCTGCGGGCCAGCCACTGCAGGCGCAGGCTGAGCGCCGGGTCATCGTGGAGGGCGGCGTCGATGTGGCTGCGTTGTTCGGTGTCGAGCTGGTCGTCGAGGTAGGCCACCAACTGTTCATCGGTCGGGATCGTCGGGCGTAGGGGGTCGGTCATCGACGTTCTCCAGTGGTGGGGCTCGGTACGGCGTGCAAGGGCGGGTACTCCGCCAGTTTCAGGCGGGCGGTGGCCAGGCGGCTCATGACCGTGCCAATCGGCACTTGCAGCACCTCGGCCACTTCGCGGTAGGACAAGCCTTCGACATAGGCCAGGTACACCGTTTCGCGCTGGGCTTCGGGCAGGGCATCGACGCGCCGGATCACCTGGGCGGCCAGCACATGGGTTTGCGCCGCGTGTTCGCCGTCGAACGACAGCGCCTCGTCGGCGTTCACCAACCCCTGGCCCAGGCGCACACGCCGGGCGCGCACTTCATTGAGCCAGATCGAGTGCAAGATGCTTAGCAGCCAGCGGTCCATGCGCGTGCCCGGCACAAATTGCCCGGCCCGTTCCAGCGCCCGCACGCACGTGGCTTGCACCAGGTCTTCGGCCACATGCCGTTGCCGGGACAGCAGCAAGCCGTAGCGCCATAACCGCGCCAGATGCTGGCCCAACTCTGCTCGTATTGCTTGATCGCTGGCGATGGCGACCTCCGTCCGTTCGGTGTCAGGTTTTCGATGAATCGTGGATGGCTTCGGCCAGGTCCTGGTATTCCTCGCAAGTGCTGCCACAGATCGATTTGATCTGCTGCAACTGCTCCTGGGCAAGGTCCAGTCGGCCCTTGATCACATAAGCCTCGCCGAGGTATTCGCGCACTTGCGCATACTGCGGGTCGAGTTTGACCGATTGCAGGTAATAGCCGATGCCTTCATCGGTTCGGCCCAGTTTACGCGTGGCGTAGCCGCGATAGTTGAGGGCTTTGGCGGTGTTGGGCTCTTTGAGGGTATCGAGCACCGCCAGGGCTTCTTCGTAGCGCCCGTCCTTGGCCAGGCGATAGGCGTAATCGGTACGGTCGGCGTCCGGCACCAGGCGGCTGGTTTGCAGCGCGCATTTGCCCGACTTGCTGTCGAACACCTGGCCTTTGGGGCAATTGGGCTTGGCCGGGGCGTCGTCGTCGCCATTGGCCCATGCGTGAGCGCTGGACAGCGCGGCGACCAGTAGCAGCGGGGCGGTCAAAACAGCAAAACGGAGAGTCATTGGGGCAGTCCTCCACAAGTTGATACGTTTCAGTTCGAATCGCGTCCTGGCAGCATCCGGCGCAGGGTGCCGTCACGCAGGCCGTAATGATGGACCAGCGCCATCACCGCATGCAGCCCGGCCAGAATCACGATGGCCCAGGCCACGTTTTCATGCAGGCCACCAAACACCGATTTTATGCTTTTATCGAACGTCATCAGTGTTGGGACATCGAACAGCCCGAAGAAGTTGAACGGTTCGGCCTGGGCCCAGCGAAACAGAAAACCCAGCACGATCTGGCTCAGCAACAACAGGTACAACGCCAGGTGCGCGGTTTTCGCCGCAATGTTCATCATGCCTTGATTGGCGGGTGGCAAACGCCGGCCACGGGACAAGCGCCAGAGCAGCCGCCCGATCACAATCACCGCCAACAGAATGCCGCAGGAGATATGTACCGACTGCAAACCCTTGCGCAGCGGCGTGCCTTTGGCCAGTTGCTCCCAGATTTGCGCGCTGGCGAACATGAAGATCACCAGCGCGGCGGTCAGCCAGTGCAAAGTCATGGTCAGGCGGTCATAACGTGTCGGCGAATCGGCGTTCGTGCGGGTCATGGGCAATCCTCTTGGGCGATGTAAGGTGAACACCGCTGTGTGAACAATTATTCATTTTTTTGTGCGGGTCTTTGCAAGGAAAGCCCAAGCCCAGACGCTATGCTCGACAGCATCGCTGATGAGCGGGAGAACTGTCATGAGAGAGCACATTCACCCTGCCGCCGCCGATGGCTATAGAACCGGCGCCGACACCTACGTGCGTGGCCGCCCGGACTACCCGCCGCAAGTGGCCGACTGGCTGACCGGCACCCTGGGCTTGAATGCCGACAAAACCGTTATCGACCTCGGCGCCGGCACTGGCAAGTTCACCGGACGGCTGGTGGCCACCGGCGCGCAGGTGATTGCCGTGGAGCCGGTGCCGGAAATGCTGGAAAAATTGTCCGCCGCATTGCCCGACGTGCTGGCGGTGAGCGGCACCGCGACTGATCTGCCGCTGCCGAATGCCTCGGTGGATGTGGTGGTCTGCGCCCAGGCGTTTCACTGGTTCGCCAGCCCTGAAGCGCTGAGCGAAATTGCCCGGGTGCTCAAGCCGGGCGGCAAGCTTGGCCTGGTGTGGAACCTGCGCGATACCCGAGTCAGTTGGGTGCCGAAGCTCGATGCGATCGTCAATGCGCTGGAAGGTGACACCCCGCGTTATTACACCGGCGCCTGGCGCCTGGCCTTTCCGCATACGGCTTTCGGGCCGTTGCAGGCCGAGCATTTCGGGCATGGGCACACGGGTTCGCCGGAAGATGTGATTTTCAATCGGGTACGGTCTACCAGTTTTATTGCGGCGTTGCCCAAGGTGCAGCGGGACAGGGTGGATGCGCAGCTCAGGGCGTTGGTTGAGGGCGAGCCGGAGTTGTGCGGCAAGGAGATGATTACTGTGCCTTATGTGACGGCGGCGTTTGTGGCTGTTAAAGGCAGTTAAATGGGTGGTGTGCCCGCCCAGACACCACACCTCCCGGACCAGTCCCGCATTTGGCCGAACCGCTGCCTTACTCCCACCCGCGATGCCTTGTTATAGTTCGGGCCTCATTTTCCGTCCGGTCAAGGATCACTGCCATGTCTCAGTACACTGCGTTCACCGTCGAACTCGCCGACAAAATCGCCCATGTGCAGATCAACCGCCCGGACAAGATCAACTCGATGAACGCCGCGTTCTGGAGCGAGATCATCGATATTTTCCAATGGATCGACGACACCGACGAAGTGCGCGTGGTGGTCCTCAGCGGCACCGGCAAACACTTTTCCTCGGGCATCGACCTGATGATGCTGGCCGGCGTGGCCAACGAACTGGGCAAGGACGTCGGCCGCAATGCGCGCCTGCTGCGACGCAAGATCCTCGCCCTGCAAGCCTCGTTCAATGCGGTCGATAACTGCCGTAAACCGGTGCTCGCAGCCATCCAGGGTTACTGCCTGGGCGGCGCCATCGACCTGATCGCCGCCTGCGACATGCGCTACGCCGCCGACGACGCGCAATTCTCGATCAAGGAAATCGACATCGGCATGGCCGCCGACGTTGGCACCCTGCAACGCTTGCCGCGGATCATCGGTGACGGCATGCTGCGTGAACTGGCTTACACTGGTCGCCAGTTTGGTGCCGAAGAAGCGCGCGGCATGGGCCTGGTCAATCGGGTCTACAACGACCGCGACAGCCTGCTCGATGGCGTGATGGGCATTGCCCGGGAGATCGCCGGCAAGTCGCCGATCGCCATCACCGGCACCAAGGAAATGATCAGCTACATGCGCGACCATCGCATCGACGACGGCCTCGAATACGTCGCCACCTGGAACGCCGCCATGCTGCAATCCACCGACTTGCGCGTGGCCATGGCCGCCCATATGAGCAAACAGAAACCCGAATTTCTGGACTGATTAAACATGACTTCACGCTGGACCACCGCAGTACTGGACACCGATCAACCCGGCGGCTGGGCCGTGGCACGCAGCCCTGAAGGCTTTCTGTTCGATGACAACGGCGCGCTGTTCCCCCGGGAATGGCTCAAGCGCCAGGACTTGTCGATTCTTGCCGAGCATGGCATCGGTCACTTGGATGGCGAACCGGTTTACCTGCTGGAATTGCGCAGTGCCAGCGAAGTGCCGGGATGCAACTGGAAAGGCCTGCGGGCATTTATGCTGGAGGGCGATCACACCGTCTACAAGGTGCTCGGTTACGCCGCGCAGATTGGCACTTGGTACCGTGAACACCGTTTTTGCGGTAACTGCGGGCAGGCGACCCATCAGGTTCCCCGCGAGCGGGCGATGTACTGCGAGCCGTGCGATATCCGCTATTACCCGCGGATTTCGCCGAGCATGATCGTGCTGGTCACCCGTGGCGACGAAGTCCTGCTGGCAAGGTCGCCACGCTTCGTGACCGGGGTCTACAGCACGCTGGCGGGGTTTGCCGAGCCGGGTGAGTCGGCCGAGGATTGCCTGATTCGTGAGGTCCGCGAAGAAGTGCAGATCGAGGTCAAGAACATCCAGTACATGGGCAGCCAGTGCTGGCCGTTCCCGCATTCGATGATGCTGGGGTTTCACGCCGAATACGCGGGCGGCGAGATTGTCTGCCAGGAAGACGAGATCGAAGACGCCCAGTGGTTCAACATCCACGCGATGCCGCCATTGCCGGCCTCGCGCTCGATTGCCCGTTACCTGATCGACGTCTATCTGGCGCGGCGTTTAGGCCACGCTGAACCAGTGTTGCCAGGCTAACCGCACGGTCAAGCCCAGCACCACGGTGATGAACACCGGGCGAATGAACTTGGCTCCGCCGCTGATGGCGGAGCGGGCGCCGAAGAACGCGCCAACCATCACCGACAGGCCCATGCTCAGGCCGATCACCCAATCCACTTGCCCGGAAAACACGAACACCGACAGCGCCGCAATGTTGCTGACGAAGTTCATGCTGCGCGCCACGCCGCTGGCCTTCACCAGGTCGATGGGGTACATGAGCATGCTGCTGACGGTCCAGAACGCACCGGTGCCGGGGCCGGCCACGCCGTCGTAGAAACCCAGGCTGAAGCCTTGGGTCGATTGCCACTTTTTCTTGATCGGTGCGTCGCTGTCCAGCGGCGCTTTCGGCGTGCCACCAAACAACAGGTAGACGCCACAGGCGAAGACAATCACCGGCAGCATCTTGTTCAGCCATTCGGCGGGCAGGTAATGGGCGACCACGGCGCCGGTCAGCGCGCCGACCAATGTACCGACGATGGCATGCACCCATTGCCTTGGGTGAAACAGCTTGCGCCGGTAGAAGGTGAAACTGGCGGTGGCCGAGCCGAAGGTCGAACTGAGTTTGTTGGTGCCCAGCACCAGGTGCGGCGGCAGGCCAGCGGTCAGCAGCGCAGGCGTGGTCAACAGCCCGCCACCGCCGGCGATGGCGTCGATGAAACCGGCAATGAAAGCGACAACGGCCAGAATGGCCAGGGTGGTGAGGTCAACGCTGAGTTCGAAAGGCATGGAATCGGCTTATTCGGCGGGGCGCAGAAAGGGCTGCGGGGAAGGCCGGTATCTTACCTAGAAAGCCGGCTTCTTACAGCTGAACGTTCCCACGCAGAGCGTGGGAACGATCAAATTCTTGCGGCGACCCGTCTGGCCTCATCGCGGGCAAGCCTTGCTCCTACAGATCGCGCAACCTGTAGGAGCGAGCCCCGAAGAACGATAACGCGGTCTTTTAATCTTCCTCGCGCACCGTCGCTACATCATTGGCATTGACCTTCACTTTCGCTCCGGAAATATCCTCGAACTCGTAGAAGCCATCTTTGGTTTTGGTTTTCGGCATGTCCTTGGTCAAATACTGGGTGCCGTTCTGCAGGGTCACCACCGTTGGCGTCGAGCAACCGGCCAGGGCCAGAAAGGCTGCTACTGCCAGGGGCAGGCCCAGGGTCTTGATATTCATACATACCTCTCATGATGCTGAAAAAAACAGTGTGACGGCTACTGTCATCACTGTGACTCTATGGTGGTTGGTGCCATGGGTGCTCGGAAAGTTCGATGGTCACCGCAAAAATGCCCGATTGGCTGCGCCGCCCATCCTTTTCCGTTTGCACCGGACCGGGCAGAGCTGGTATCTGTACGCATAACCAGTACTCGCTCGCCATGGCCCTTATTTCCTGTGACTGCAAACCCGCTCGACAATCCGTTCTATTACTTGAACAACTTCATGCAAGTGCTTGATTGGCTTGAGCATCGCTATGCCGACGTGTTGAGTGTAGAGGAGCAACGCTTCATTGCCGAATTCAATCGGCTGCCCCGTGAGTCTCGGGCACTGCTGGTGCGGATGGTGATGCGCAAGGGCCTGCATTTCCGGGCCGGTAAGCTGCATTACATCGAGATCGGCGATATCGCCATTGCGGCTGGCCCATTGCTGGAATTGGGCTGGATCGATGAGCAGGCACCGTTATTAATAGAAGAACTGTTCGACGTATTGCTCAAGGCCGAAATCCTGCAATGCCTGGGGCACGCTATCGACCAGCCCAAAGGCAAAAAGACCGATTGGTTGCCGCTTTTGAGCGAGCAATTCCCCGAATCCCGCCATTTTGCGCAGTGGTGCCCGACCCTGGATGACCGCTTGTTCAGCCTGACCATCATGGGTCTGTGTGACCGCTTGCGGCTGATGTTCTTCGGCAATCTTTACCAGGATTGGTCGGAGTTCGTGTTGGCGGATCTCGGTATCTTTACCTATGAAAAAGTCGAATTCTGCGCCGACTCTCGAGGCCTGCGCAGCCGTGAAGACGTGGACGCCTGTGTGTTTCTGCATGAGTGTCAGCAGCGTTTCGAGGCCGGTGAAGAGGTCGGTGCCGTTGTCGAGCAGATCAATGCTTTGGTGCTGAGCAATCCCTGGCTGCAACGGCGGCGGGGCAAGTTATTGTTCCAGATCGGCCAGTACTGCGAACGCGTCGCCGATTTCTCCACGGCGTTGGGCATCTACCGTGAATGTGCTTACCCCGGCGCGCGCCTGCGCTTGATCCGGGTGCTGGAACGTTGCGCTGAATACGCGTTGGCCCTGGAATTGGCGATCATCGCCGAGTCATCGCCGGAAAGCGCCGCCGAACAGCAGCAATTGCTCCGCGTGCTGCCAAGGCTGCGGCGCAAACTGGGTGGGCCGCCGATCAAACGCGCAGGCCCGCGGGCCATGGAGCGCCTGGATTTGCAATTGCCGCGCACCGATCTGGCGCTGTCAGTGGAATATTACGTGCAGGCGCACTTGGCCGAAGAGGCGGCGCCGGTGCATTACGTCGAGAACAGCCTGATCAACTCGCTGTTCGGCTTGCTCTGCTGGCCGGCGATCTTCGCGCCGTTGCCGGGGGCGTTTTTCCACCCGTTCCAGCGCGGGCCGGTGGATTTGCTCAATGAAGACTTTCATCCGCGCCGGGCCAATTTGTTCCAGGCCTGTCTCGCCGAACTGGATGACGGGCGCTACCGCCAGACCATCCGCGAGCGTTACCTGGCCAAGTGGGGCGTGCAGTCGCCGTTCGTGTTCTGGGGCGCGCTGACCGAGGACTTGCTCGATCAGGCGCTGGACTGCCTGCCGGCCGAGCACCTCAAGCACTGGTTCAACCGCCTGCTGCTGGACATCAAGGCCAATCGCGCCGGCATGCCGGACCTGATCCAGTTCTGGCCGCAGGACAAGACCTACCGCATGATCGAAGTCAAAGGCCCCGGCGATCGCCTGCAAGACAATCAACTGCGCTGGCTGGAGTTCTGCCACGAACACCAGATGCCGATTGCCGTGTGCTACGTGCAATGGGCGGAGCAGAGCGCTTGAGCTACAGCATTGCGGTGCGGGCGCTGTGTGAGTTCACCGCCAAGGTCGGAGACCTCGACCTGCGCTTCACCCCATCACCGACGGCGCTGGAAGGCATCGTCGGCCATCGCACCGTGGCATCACGCCGTAACGACAGCTACCAAAGCGAAGTCGCGCTGGAAGGCCTGTACCAAACCTTGAAGGTCAAGGGCAGGGCGGACGGCTACGACCCGGCGCAAAACTGCCTGGAAGAAGTCAAAACCTATCGCGGTGACCTCAGCAAACAACCGGCCAACCACCGCCAGTTGCATTGGGCTCAGGCCAAGGTCTACGGCTGGCTGATGTGCCAGAAGCTGCAACTGCAACAGATCAACCTGGCGCTGGTGTACTTCGACATCGTCAGCGAAAAGGAAACCTGCCTGGTCGAGGGGTTCAGCGCCGATGTACTGGGCGAGTTCTTCGAACACCATTGCCAGTTGTTCCTGTATTGGGCCGAGCAGGAAATGGCCCATCGCGACGCACGCAATCAAGCGGCGCAGCAGTTGGCGTTTCCCCATGCCGGGTTTCGTCCGGGGCAACGCCATCTGGCCGAGTCGGTGTTCAAAGCCGTCAGCACCGGCCGCTGCCTGATGGCGCAGGCACCCACCGGGATCGGCAAGACCGTCGGCACGCTGTTCCCGATGCTCAAGGCCCTTGCGCCGCAGGAACTGGACAAGGTGTTCTTCCTCACGGCAAAAACTCCGGGACGCAAACTGGCGCTGGACGCGGCACAGGTGATCCTCGACAGCGCCGGCGCGCCACCGTTGCGCGTGCTGGAGATGATCGCCCGGGACAAGGCCTGCGAACACCCGGACAAAGCCTGCCACGGTGAGTCCTGCCCGTTGGCCCAAGGCTTCTACGATCGTTTGCCCGCCGCACGTCAGGCTGCCAGCCAATTGAGTTTGTTGAACCAGAGCGCCTTGCGTGAAGTGGCGCTGGAACACAACGTGTGCCCGTATTACCTGAGCCAGGAAATGGCCCGTTGGGCGGACGTGGTGGTTGCTGACTACAACTATTACTTCGACTTCAGCGCCTTGCTGTTCTGCCTGGCCCAGGCCAATAACTGGCGGGTCGCGGTGCTGGTGGACGAGGCGCACAACCTGGTAGAGCGGGGCCGGCAGATGTACAGCGCCAGCCTTGATCAAGCGACGCTCAACAGCGTGCGCAAAACCGCGCCGGAGCCGCTGAAGAAATCCTTGCAGCGGGTCAATCGCGAATGGAACGCCCTGCATGACCCGCAACTCAGCCCGTATCAGGCTTATGACAAGGCCCCGGAAAAGCTTCTGCAAGCCTTGTCCTCGTGCAGCGCGAGCATCGGCGACTACCTGAATGACCATCCCCAGGGCCTTGACAGCGCCTTGCAGAATTTCTACTTCGACATGCTGCAGTTTGGCCGGGTGGCGGAGTTGTTCGATGAACAGTTCCTGTTCGACATCAGCAAGCGTGACCTTGAGCGCAAGCGCAACCTGTCGCAGCTGTGCCTGCGCAACGTGGTGCCAGCCGGGTTCATCCGCCCGCGCCTGACCGCAGCGCGCAGCACCGTGCTGTTTTCCGCGACCCTGAGCCCGCGGCATTACTACGCCGACCTGCTCGGCACGCCGCCGAATACCGTGTGCATCGACGTTGAGTCGCCGTTTCATGCGGACCAGTTGCAAGTCAGCATCGTCAGCCAGATTTCAACGCGTTTCGTCCATCGTCAGGCGTCGCTTGAACCGATTGTCGAGCTGATTGCCCGCCAGTTCACCGAGCGCCCCGGCAACTACCTGGCGTTTTTCAGCAGCTTCGATTATTTGCAGCAAGTGGCGCAGTTGCTGGCCGAGCGGCATCCGCGCATCACGCTGTGGTCACAGTCCCGAGGCATGGCCGAACGTCAGCGCCAGGATTTCCTCGACCAGTTCACCAGCCACAGCCAGGGCATTGGTTTCGCAGTGCTGGGCGGGGCGTTTGGGGAAGGCATCGATTTGCCGGGCGCGCGGTTGATCGGCGCCTTTATTGCCACCTTGGGATTGGCGCAACTGAACCCGGTCAACGAGCAAATGAAACACAGGATGGCGGCGATATTCGGTGCGGGTTACGACTACACCTACCTGTACCCCGGCGTGCAGAAAGTGGTGCAAGCCGCCGGGCGGGTGATTCGCACCCAACAGGATCAGGGCGTGGTGATGTTGATCGATGACCGCTTTGGTGACAGCAAGGTCAAGCAGTTGTTGCCGCGCTGGTGGTCGGTTCACTCAGCATCCGCACCCATTGCGCCGCGAAGCGATGACAATCGCCTGGCCAGCGAGCGGTAAGCAATTGACCGTCGCGTACCACAAAGCCGCGTTCCGGCTTGTCTGCTGAATCCCGTTTGGAGAACAACGGGCCACGCTGGAAATCCGCCGGTTGGCGCAGGGCGGCGCGTACTTCGGCTTCGACGGTCTGCCGATACGTCCGGTAATAGCGTCCCAGCCACAACCCGGTGAGCAGCCAGGCCGGTTGTTCCATGGTGCCGGCCACCAGCGCCGTGACCTTGTGCCCATCCAGCACCGGACGCCCGGTGTCAGGGTCAAGGGTGCGCGCCAGCAACAGCACGCCATGGCAAACCGCGGCCACCGGTTTGCCGGTCTGGAAAAAGTGCCGGGCGATGCGCCGGGCCTGGCCGGATTCGAGCAGGCTGCGCATGCCTTTGGCGTGGCCGCCGGGAATCAGCAGCCCGGCAAATTGCGTCGGGTCGACATCGGCGTAGGTCAATGGCTGGTGGAATGCTTCGTCCTCGATCATCCGGGCGTAGCTGGCCAGGTCAGGTTTGCGCGTCATCAGTACGGGATTCAACAGGCCGAAACCGCCGTCTACCAAGCGCGGGTCGGCGTAGGCGGGCAGGCCCTCGGGCGTGGCGAAGCGCACGTCGATTCCGGCCTGGCGCATGGCCTGCCAGGGCACGCTGCTTTCAGTCGGATCGTAATCATGGGTCGGCAACAGCATCAGAATCATCAAGGCAGCTTCCTTGGCCAGCAGCGGCAGGTGGCATCGAGAATAGGTGTTCTGTGACCGTCGCTCCACCACAACCAGCCATGGCTCGGTGATTGCGGCTGTCCTATCCTGTGGTTTGTCGCATACTCCACACATCTAAAAGCCGGGAAAGTATCAATGAGCGTCGATCGGACCAAAACCAGTGCTTTCGAGGACAGCCGCTTTCGGCAGTTGATCGATGCCGTGGTGGATTATGCGATCTACATGATTGACCCCGATGGCATCATCACCAGCTGGAACGCCGGCGCCAAGCGCTTCAAGGGCTATGAGGAAGCGGAGATTCTCGGCGAGCATTTCTCGCGCTTCTATACCGAAGCGGATCGGCTGGCCGGGTTGCCCCAGCGCGCGTTGGATACGGCGCGAACGGAAGGTCGTTTCGAGGGTGAAGGCTGGCGGGTGCGCAAGGACGGCACGCTGTTCTGGTCCCATGTGGTGATCGATCCGATTATCGATCCATCGGGCACGTTACTGGGTTTTGCCAAGATCACCCGGGACTTGACCGACCGCAAAATGGCCGAGGAAACCCTCAAGCAAAGCGAGCAGCAGTTCCGCTTGCTGGTGCAAAGCGTCACCGACTATGCCATCTACATGCTTTCGCCGGACGGGCATCTGACCAACTGGAACCCGGGCGCCCAGCGCATCAAGGGTTACCGCCCGGAAGAAGTCATCGGCCGGCATTTTTCCATGTTCTACACCCCGGAAGACCGCGAAGCTGGCGAGCCGCAGCAGGCGTTGGAGACAGCGGCACGGGAAGGCCGCTTCGAAAAAAAGGCCTGGCGCGTGCGCAAGGACGGTACGCGGTTCTTTGCGCATGTGGTGGTGGACCCGATCTGGGGCGAAACAGGCACACTGCTCGGTTTCGCCAAAATCACCCGGGACATTACCGAGGTGACGCAAGCCCAGCAGGCCCTTGAGCAAACCCGTGAAGCGCTGTTCCAGGCGCAGAAAATGCAGGCCATCGGCCAACTCAGCGGCGGGATCGCCCACGACTTCAACAACCTGCTGACGGTGATCCTCGGCAATCTGGAAATCGTTCGTAAACGCATACCGGATGACCCGAAGATCGGTCGCCTGCTCGACAACGCGACCCAAGGCGCCATGCGCGGTGTGTCCCTGACCCAGCGCATGCTCGCGTTCGCCCGGCGCCAGGAACTCAAGACCGAACCGGTCGAAATCCCGGCGCTGATCCAGGGCATCACCGGGCTGTTGCGTAGCTCGCTGGGGCCTTCGGTGACCCTTGAAACCCGTTTCGCGGCAGATCTCGAGCCCGCAGCGGCAGACCTTAATCAGCTCGAACTGGCAGTGCTGAACCTGGCAACCAACGCCCGTGATGCGATGCCCGACGGCGGCAAGATTGTCATCAACGCTAAAATCGAGGAGGTCAGCGATCCGGCCCGCTCAGCCTTGCCGGTCGGCCGGTACGTGTGCCTGAGTGTCGCCGATACCGGGGAGGGTATGGACCCGGCCACGCTGTCATCGGCGACCGATCCCTTTTTCACCACCAAAGGCGTCGGCAAAGGCACCGGCCTGGGGTTGTCGATGGTGCATGGCTTTATCGCGCAACTGGGTGGGCGGTTTATTCTCAAGAGCCAGAAGAACATCGGCACCACCGCCGAACTCTGGTTGCCGGTCGCCACGCCGGGCACGATGGCCGCGCCGGTTATCGAGGCGCCGGCCCTGTCGCCCATGCCCGGCCTGTGTGTACTGGTGGTGGATGACGACAGCCTGGTGTTGACCAGCACCAGCCTGTTGCTCGAAGACCTGGGGCATCGGGTGATCAGTGCAACCTCGGGGAAGCAAGCGCTGGAAGCGTTCAATAGCGGACATGCGATTGATCTGGTCATCACCGACATGGCCATGCCGCATATGAATGGCGCGCAATTGGCACAGGCAATTCGGGGCTTGAAGCCAGACCTGCCGATCATCCTGGCCACCGGCTACGCCGAGCGCCTGGACGGCTTCGTCACCGAACTGCCGCGCTTGTCCAAACCATTCACGCAACTGCATCTGGTAGAAATCATTGCCCAGGCGCTGAAGTAACCCTGGCGACCAGGCTGAGGCAAACAGGCTGAACTTTGCCAATCGACGCTTCTTCTAAATGTTTTCCACTCTGTGTGAGAACGCCGTGCCCAGAATATTGACCGATACCCTGGCCGAAGAAGCCTTGACCGAACACAACGCCAAGATGTTCGGTTCGCCCAAGGAACGCCTGGATTTCTATCGCCGGGAAATCCAATACGAAACCAGCATTTTGGCCAACCGCACCGATGCTTACCTGGCGGCGCAATCGTTCCTGGTGATTGCCTTCGCGTCCTGCATGGCCAATCTCAACCCCGAATGGGGCAAGCTGTTCACACTGGTAGTGCCACCGTTTCTGGCGCTGTTGGGCGTGCTCAGTTCATTGAATGCCTGGCCGGGGATTCGCGCGGCGTACGACATCATCGATCACTGGCACTTCAAGCAAAGCCAGTTGCTGAGCAGCGAACCGCTGATGGGGCTGGCTTACGATGAGTCGCCGCTGTTCGCTGAAATGGAGTCGAGTCATAAGGGCTATCGCAAGTCGCTGCTGTTCTCGGTGCGCACGCCGTGGATCTTTGCGACGTTCTGGATGTTGCTGGGAAGTTATGCGGTTTACATACAGGTGACGAATCCCGGGGCATAAACGCGAGGCCCGGTATTGACCGGGCCTCTTGCCTCACACTTCAGACTCATGCCGCGATAGTGGCCGCCGTCATTTCCTTCTTGTATTGCGCTTTGAGTATCTCCATCTGCTGCCCCAATTCCTCAAGCGTCGCTTTGCCCAGCAGCTTTTTGGCCTGGGGGAACATCTCGGTTTCTTCTTCCTCGATGTGGTGCTCCAGCAGCTCCTTGACCACTTTCACCCGGCCGGCGAATTCGGGCGTCGAAGGGTCGGTGACTTTCAAGTCCGGTAGCACCAGGGAGTCCACGGTGCGGTGCTCTTCCTTGGCTTCGTAATACATGATGTCCTGCTCCTTGCCACCGGCCTTTTTATACGCGGGGTACAACACTTCCTCTTCCAGACGCGTGTGAATGGTGATCTCCATTTCCAGCTTGCCGATCAACTCCACGCGTTTTTTCAGCGCGCGCTCGGTGGACTCGCTCAACTGGCTGAGGATGCCTTTTACGCGTTCATGGTCGGCTTTCAACAGGTCAATGGCGTTCATGGTCGAACCTCTTGTTTAGTCACGGGACAGCGCAGACGATCGCGTTGCCGTCAGTCGCTTACTGTGCAAGAGCATTTCTTGTGCCGGATTTCGGTTGCGATGAAGTCTCGATAAAACAATGAGTTGGCGTGGCTAATGGCAATATATACCGTGCAAGGTGCATGAATTGACGACGGTGTTTATTGCAGATCGCGGCATTGGTTTTTACCGCCAAAAAAAATGATCGCAGCCTTCGACATCACCCCCGTAGGAGTTGCCGAAGACTGCGATCTTTTGATCTTTCAATACAACCAATACAACTCAAACCCGCGAATCGAAAGCCCCACCCGCCGATTTCGAGCGCAGCGACGCCAGGGTCTCCGCCGACGGAAACTCCTCTTCAATCAACCGCAGATGATCAATCGCTTCCTGAAACTTCAAATCTGCCTTGTGGCGCAATGCCTGATAACGGGTGAATAACTCGGCATCCAGCTCGGACTTTTCCAGTAATTCAAACGCCTCTTGGCTCAACTGTTGCGCGTCTTCGAACAATTGACGATTACATTCGAGCGCGAAGTCGCGGCAAGCCTGAGGGTGTACTGGAGGGGCCGAGTAGTACGTCATTGCGATCACCTTTTCTGGGGAGGAGCCATGCAGGCCGGATAAGGTTGTGACTGCCTGCCCCTACGGGAATTTCATAATTTTTAGGCGAGAAAATGGATGGATGCATAGGAGGCTATCGTAAAAATAAATCAGGAATCCTGATGATTTAGCCGTTCATACCGGGCCAGCATGGGTTGGGTGCTGATGCCATGAACCAGGATGCTCAACGCCACGATCGACAACGTCAGGTCAGTGCACAGGGTCGCCACGGAAGGCGGGAGGTCGTGGTTCAGGGCATAAAACAGGTAGTAGAAACTGCCGATGCCGCGAATCCCGAACCAGCCGATCAACGAGCGTTGGCGCCCATCGAGCAATTTGCCCCAGGGGATGAGCCACACACTCAATGGGCGGATCACGCAGAACAACAGTGCCGCAATCACCAGGGCCCGCCAGTCCCAGTGTGTCACCAGCACCACCCCGAGCATCGTCACAAGAAACACTTCCATCGCGCGCTCCACCAGGCTGCCGAAGGACAGCATGTCGCCCATCATGATGCCGGCCGCGACCTGGGTGTCTTCCAGGTTATTGACGTCGCCATGCACCGCCGCTTCGGGCTCGACGTTCTGATGACCGACTACCGGCTGCACCAGGTGCTCGGCCGGGGTCTGGGTATCGCCGGTGGATTTGACCTCGGCCTGGCGCAAGCCGAGGCCGGCGGCGAACACAGACAGGAAGCCATAACCATGAATCGCTTCCGCCGCCACATACGCCAGTGCGATCAGCGCCAGGGTCAGGTAATCATTGGGGGAGAGGGTGCTGTCGGCATTGCGGATGCGCATCGACAAAGTCACTCGACCGATGCCGTGGCCCATCCAGTAACCGGTCAGCAAACCGGCAGGCACTGCCCACAACAGGCTTTTCAAGGCCCAGTCAGTGAGCCAGGCGCTGGAACTGCCGGTCTGTTGCAGAAACAGTAAACCGAGGATCACGAAAGGAAACGCCACCCCGTCGTTCAAACCGGCTTCACCGGACAGCCCGAAACGCACCGAGTCGTAATCCTTGGCGTCGTTGACTTGCACCAGCGACGCCAGGACCGGGTCGGTCGGCGCCAGGATCGCGCCGATCAGCATCGACGGTCCCCAGCCCAGGTCAAAGCCGTAATGCAGCAACAGGCTGACGCCGAGGATGGTCAGCACCATCACCGGCCCGGCGAGGCCAAACGCGATGCGCCACTTGCGATCCTTGAACGGCAGACGCAATTTCAGCCCGCAGACGAACAGCGAAAACAGCACCGCGACTTCCGTCAGGTGCTCCATCCAGTTCGCCGCGTCCTTGATGTCCAGCTTGAGCAGGCCCATGCCCGCCGGGCCAATGGCGACACCCAACGCCAGACACACCGCCGAAGTGGTCACCGGCATCCAGCGCAAAAACGACGAGGTCAGCGCCAGTGTCAGCAGCACCGCACCCAACACCGCCACCCATAAAATGAAGCTCATGCCGGACGCTCGCTGGGTGGGTGCATGCTCAAGCTCAACCGACGGTTGCGCGCAGGTATTCAGGGGCCAGCACGTTGGTCCAGAGCAATATCATCTCGACCAGAATCGTCACCAGGACCAGCAGGCCGACGCCCCAGACACTGGCGGCGTACAACAGGCCTTGCTCCTTGCGCTCATGCATGAAGGTCGGCAAGCCGACGAACAACAGGAATGTCGCATAGGCGCAAGCAGCCCCCAGCACGATGACCGCCAACCACAGGTTCGGGTACAGCCCGGCGAACCCGGCGATAAAAAACGGCGTCGCGGTGTAGGCAATAAAACCAATGCACTGATTGACCGTCGGCCGGGCGTCGAAAGTGCGCGACATCCAGCGGATGAACAGCCCCATCAGGGTGATCCCGGCCAGGATAGTCAGGTACAACAACCCGCAGAGTTGCAGCGCGCTAGCGGGGCTGAGTTTCACCACTTCATTTTCGGCCAGGCTCCAGCCGACATAGGTGGTGCCGATGAACAGACACACCGCCGGAATCAACGCGAGTAGCAGCAGATGCGCGAGGTAGTGCCGTGGATGTTCTTCTTCCTCGTGACGAATATCCGTCCAGGCGAAGTTGGGTTGGGTAAACAGCTTGATAATAGGTGCGGACATGACGACCTCCAGATATCAAAGGCCCGCCATGGGCAGGCCTATGAAGGGTTGAGTTCTGGAATCGGTGACAGGTTCAATTTTAAAGAATCGGTTTGCCGCCCGTGACGCCGTAGCGCTGGCCGGTGATGTAACTGGCTTCATCCGAAGCCAGTAGCACATAGATCGGCGCCACTTCCACCGGTTGGCCGGGGCGACCAAGCGGCGTCTCGCCACCAAAGTTCTGCACCTCTTCATCGGTCATGGTCGAGACGATCAGCGGCGTCCAGATCGGCCCGGGCGCGACGCTGTTCACCCGAATGTTCTTCGGCCCGAGCATCTGCGCCAGGCCGCCAGTGAAATTGGCGATGGCGCCTTTGGTCGTGGCGTAGGGCAGGAGCGTCGGTTTTGGCATGTCGGAATTGACCGAGCTGGTGTTGATGATCGAACTGCCAGGCTTCATGTGTTTCAGCGCGGCCTGGCAGATCCGGAAGATGGCGGTGATGTTGACGTCGAAGGTCATCACCCATTCGTCGTCCGGGATGTCTTCGAAGTTTTGGTGGGTCATCTGGAACGCGGCGTTATTGACCAGCACGTCGATGTGGCCGAAGCGCTCGACGGTCTGGCTGACAATGGCCTGGCACTGGGCTTTCTGCGCCAGATCCCCCGGCAGCAGCAGGCACTGGCGCCCGGCCTGTTCGACCCAGCGCGCGGTTTCTTTGGCGTCTTCGTGTTCATTCAGATATGAGATGGCGACGTCGGCGCCTTCCCGGGCGAAGGCAATGGCCACGGCGCGGCCGATGCCGCTGTCGCCGCCGGTGATCAAGGCGATCTTGCCTTCCAGCCGGCCGGAGCCCTTGTAGCTTTGCTCGCCACAGTCGGGGTACGGGTCCATTTTCTTCTGCGAGCCAGGGACGGGTTGCGGCTGCTTGGCGAAGGGCGGTTTGGGATAGTCAGTCATCATCGATCTCCGTTCTCAAGGGAAAAAGGCGAGGGCGGATGCCGCTCATGGTGGGTTGACCCCGGCCTTTTGCGATGAGTTCGGTTGGATTTCAGATGGCAAATATCACACGTGATTTTGCTTTTGTAGGAGCGAGGCTTGCCCGCGAAGGCGGCGGTCCAGTCGCTATTTAAGTTGACTGACACACCGCTTTCGCGGGCAAGCCTCGCTCCTACAGGGTGGCGGTCAGGCTTTCAGGCTGCGCTCCATCCGCGCAATCCCTTCTTCGAGCAACGCCCGCGGGCAGCCGAAGTTCAGGCGCACGAACTGTTTGCTGTGATCGCCAAAATCCAGGCCAGCGCTTAACCCGACCTTGGCCTGTTCCAGGAAGAACCGCTGCGGATCCTCCAGCCCCAGCGCCGAGCAATCGAGCCACGCCAGGTAGGTGCCTTGGGGCACGTTGATGGTCACGCCCGGCAGCCGCGTACGCACCGCGTCCACCAGATAATCACGGTTGCCGTGCAGGTATGCCATCAACCCGGCCAGCCACGGCCCGCCCTCGGTGTAAGCCACGCGGGTGGCTTCCAGGCCCAGCGGGTTGACGCTATCGACCAACCCGCAACGGGCGTGATTGACCCGCGACAGCAGCGCCGGATCCTGGATGATCATGAATGAGGTCTTCAAACCCGCGATGTTGTAAGCCTTGCTCGCCGACATCAGGGTGATGGTGCGTTTGGCGACTTCCGGGCTCAGCGACGCCGTAGGAATGTGCACGCGCCCGTCGTAACACAGCTCCGCATGGATCTCGTCGGAGATGATCCAGGCATTCTGTTCCAGGCAGATATCGGCCACGGCTTGCAGTTCTTCCCGGGGGAACACCTTGCCCAGCGGGTTGTGCGGGTTGCTCAGCAGCAGCGCGCCGCCACCGTTCAGGGATTGGCGCAAGGCGTCGAGGGGTGTGGCGTAGGAGCCGTCGGCCTGGGCGACGAATTCCAGCTCAACCTTGTTCAAACCCCAGTGCCCTGGCGCATGGCGCAGCGGCGGGTAGTTGGGGGTTTGCACCACCACGTTTTGCTGCGGCTCGACCAGCGCGTTCAGCGCCATGTTGAACCCCGATTCCACCCCCGGCAAAAACACCAGCTCCGAAGGGTGTACCCGCCAGGCGTATTTGTTCCAGAGGTCGGCGACGATGGCGTCGCGCAGGTCGTCCGGGGCCACGCTATAGCCGAGCAACGGGTGTTCCAGGCGTTTTTGCAGGGCCTGGATAATCACCGGCGGCGCGGCGAAATCCATGTCTGCGACCCACATCGGCAACACGTCGGCCGGGTAACGGCTCCATTTGGTACTGCCGGTTGCGTGGCGGTCGAACACCTGATCGAAATCGAAGGTCATGCTCAGTCTCATAAAGGGCGGGGATTAATCACGGCGGCCATGATAAGCCCCAACCCTCACTGAGCACACCATTCTCCTGTAGGAGCGAGCGGTGCGGGCAAGTCGGATCGCCGCACCGCTCGCTCCTACAAGGGATCTGCGGGGTGCCGACGGTCGGTTTTCATATTTGAACTCATCACCTTGGCCTAAAGTTTGAAGTACCGGCAGCCATGCTGCCGCGACCGTGTCTGTCCAGAAAAACCCGGCAAAGCACCGGGTCTTCACCTGATCAGGAGTGCACGATGGACCTCAACCGTCGTCAGTTCTTCAAGGTCGCCGGTATCGGCCTTGCGGGCTCGAGCCTCGGCGCGCTGGGCATGCTCCCCGCGACAGCCTTCGCCGAGCAAGTGCGTCATTTCAAACTCGCCCACACCCATGAAACCCGCAACACCTGCCCGTACTGCTCGGTGGGTTGCGGCTTGATCATGTACAGCCAGGGCGACCAGGCCAAGAACGTCGCCCAAAGTATCATCCACATCGAAGGCGACTCCGATCACCCGGTCAACCGCGGCACCTTGTGCCCCAAAGGCGCGGGCTTGCTGGATTTCATTCACAGCCCCGGCCGCTTGCAGTACCCGCAGGTGCGCAAGCCGGGCAGCAGCGAATGGACGCGCATCTCCTGGGATGAAGCCCTGGACCGCATCGTCGACCTGATGAAGACCGACCGCGACGCCAATTTCATCGAGAAGAACGCCAAGGGCGAAACGGTGAACCGCTGGCTGACCACCGGGTTCCTCGCGGCCTCGGCGGCGTCCAACGAAGCGGGCTACATCACCCACAAGGTGATTCGCAGCCTCGGCATGCTGGGGTTCGATAACCAGGCGCGTGTCTGACACGGTCCGACGGTGGCAAGTCTTGCCCCGACGTACGGCCGTGGTGCCATGACCAATACCTGGACCGATATCGCCAACGCGAACCTGATCCTGGTGATGGGCGGCAACGCAGCAGAAGCGCACCCTTGCGGATTCAAATGGGTGACCGAAGCCAAGGCGCATAACAAGGCCCGGCTGATCGTGGTCGATCCGCGCTACACCCGCACCGCGTCCGTGGCGGACTATTACGCGCCGATCCGCACCGGCACCGACATCGCCTTCATGGGCGGGCTGATCAGTTACCTGCTGACCGAAGACAAGATCCAGCACGAGTACGTGCGCAACTACACCGACGTCTCGTTCATCGTCAAAGCCGGGTTTGGCTTCGAGGACGGGATTTTCAGTGGCTACGACGCGGAAAAACGCCTGTACACCGACAAGTCCGGCTGGGGTTATGAACTGGGCGAGGACGGTTTTGCCAAGGTCGATCCGACCCTGCAAGACCCGCGCTGCGTCTATCAGCTGATGAAAACCCACTACAGCCGCTACAACATCGACCTGGCCAGCCAGATCTGCGGCATGCCCGTGGACGCCATCAAGAAAATCTGGGAAGAAATCGCCACGTGCTCGACACCGGGCAAGACCATGACGATTCTCTACGCGCTCGGTTGGACCCAGCATTCCATCGGCTCGCAAATCATCCGCAGCGCGGCAATGGTGCAACTGTTGCTGGGCAACGTCGGCATGCCCGGCGGCGGGGTCAACGCCTTGCGCGGACACTCCAATATTCAGGGGCTGACCGACCTCGGCTTGCTCTCTAATGCATTGCCCGGTTACCTGACGTTGGCCACTGACGGCGAGCAGGATTATGCCAACTACATCAACAAACGTACGCAAATGCCGTTGCGGCCAGGGCAGTTGTCCTACTGGCAGAACTACAGCAAGTTCCACGTCAGCCTGATGAAGTCCTGGTACGGCAACAACGCCACCGCCGAGAACCATTGGGCCTTCGACTACCTGCCCAAACTCGACATCCCCAACTACGACATCCTGAAAATGTTCGACCTGATGGGCCAGGGCAAGGTCAACGGTTACATGTGCCAGGGCTTCAACCCGATTGCCGCGTTGCCGGACAAAAACCGGGTGATGGCGGCGCTGGCCAAGTTGAAATGGCTGGTGGTGATGGACCCGCTGTCCACGGAAACCTCGGAGTTCTGGAAAAACGTCGGGCCGTATAACGACGTGACCACGGCGGACATTCACACCGAAGTCATCCGCCTGCCCACCACCTGTTTCGCCGAAGAGGACGGTTCGCTGGTCAACAGCAGCCGCTGGCTGCAATGGCACTGGAAGGGCGCGGATGGGCCGGGCGAAGCGCAGACCGACATCAAGATCATGGGCGAACTGTTCCTGCGCCTGCGCAAGCGTTATCAAGCCGAGGGCGGGGCGTATCCCGATCCGATCCTCAAACTGTCGTGGCCATACAAAATCCCTGACGAACCGTCACCTGAAGAATTGGCCAAGGAAATCAACGGCAACGCCACGCTCGATTTCACCGATGCCACCGGCGCGGCGATCAAGGGCAACGCGCAACTGGCCGGGTTCGGCCAGCTCAAGGACGACGGCAGCACCGCGTCCGGCTGCTGGATTTTCTGCGGCAGCTGGACCGAAACCGGCAACCAGATGGCCCGCCGCGACAACAGCGATCCATACGGCATGAAGCAACACCTGGGCTGGGCCTGGGCCTGGCCGGCCAACCGGCGAATTCTCTACAACCGCGCCTCGGCGGACCCGCAAGGCAAGCCGTGGGATGAGAAAAAACGCCTGGTGTGGTGGAACGGCAAGGCCTGGGCCGGCACTGATGTGCCGGACTTTAAGGCCGATTCGCCGCCAGAAGCCGGGATGAACCCGTTCATCATGAACCCCGAAGGCGTGGCGCGTTTCTTCGCCGTGGACAAGATGAACGAAGGACCATTCCCTGAGCACTACGAGCCGTTCGAAACCCCGATCGGCATTAACCCGCTGCACCCGAACAACAAGAAAGCCACCAGCAACCCGGCGGCGCGGATCTTCGATTCAGTGTGGGACACCCTCGGCGTGGCCAAGGATTATCCATACGCGGCGACGAGTTACCGGCTGACCGAGCATTTCCACTTCTGGAGCAAGCACTGCAAGCTCAACGCGATTGCGCAGCCCGAGCAGTTTGTCGAGATCGGCGAAGTGTTGGCCAAGGAGAAAGGCATCGTTGCCGGCGACAAGGTGCGGGTCAGCAGCAAGCGCGGCTTTATCGAAGCGGTGGCGGTGGTGACCAAGCGCATTCGGCCGCTGCAGGTCAACGGCCAGGTGGTGCACCACATCGGTATCCCGCTGCACTGGGGTTTTACCGGGTTGACGCGTCACGGTTATCTCACCAACACCCTGGTGCCGTTCCTCGGCGATGGCAATTCCCAGACCCCGGAATCCAAGTCATTCCTGGTCAACGTGGAGAAAGTCTAAATGGCCAGCCAAGACATTATTGCCCGCTCGGCCACCACCACCGTGCCGCCGTCGGCGCGCAACCAGGAAGAAGTGGCGAAGCTGATCGACACCACCAAGTGCATCGGCTGCAAGGCGTGCCAGGTGGCCTGTTCGGAATGGAACGAGTTGCGTGACGACGTCGGCCATAACCTCGGCACCTACGACAACCCCCAGGACCTGACGGCGGAAACCTGGACGCTGATGCGCTTCACCGAACACGAAACCGACGCCGGCAACCTCGAATGGCTGATCCGCAAGGACGGCTGCATGCACTGCGCCGAGCCCGGTTGCCTGGCGGCGTGCCCCAGCCCGGGGGCGATCATCAAGCACGCCAATGGCATCGTCGATTTCGACCAGGACCACTGCATCGGTTGCGGCTATTGCATCACCGGTTGCCCGTTCAACATTCCGCGCATCTCGCAAAAGGACCACAAGGCCTACAAGTGCACGCTGTGCTCGGACCGGGTGGCGGTAGGGCTGGAACCGGCCTGCGTGAAAACCTGCCCGACCGGCGCCATCGTCTTTGGAACCAAGGAAGACATGAAGGAACACGCCGCCGAACGTATCGTCGATCTCAAGAGTCGCGGTTTCGAAAATGCCGGTTTGTACGACCCGGCCGGGGTTGGCGGCACCCACGTCATGTATGTGTTGCACCACGCCGACACGCCGCAGATCTACGCCGGGCTGGCGAAGGACCCGGAAATCAGTCCGTTGGTGGGCCTGTGGAAAGGCGTGAGCAAACCCCTGGGTTTACTGGCCATGGGCCTGGCAGTGGTGGTCGGATTCTTCCATTACGTGCGCGTCGGGCCGCAGATTGTCGAAGAGGATGAGCTGCCACCGCTGAAAGATCCGGCGGTGCACGAAGTCGATCCATCGGTGCACACCTTTGATCCGCGCGGGGAGGACAGACCATGATCCGCAAGCAGATCCTGCGCTACACCGCCAATCAGCGGACCAATCACTGGCTGGTGGCGATCCTGTTCTTCATGGCCGCGCTGTCGGGATTGGCGCTGTTTCACCCGGCGTTGTTCTGGCTGAGCAATCTGTTTGGCGGCGGGCCGTGGACGCGGATTTTGCATCCGTTCATGGGGGTGGTGATGTTTGTGCTGTTCCTCGGCTTGGTGATCCGCTTCTGGACGGCCAATTTCTTTATTCGCAACGATGGACTGTGGCTCAAGCGAATAGACAGGGTGATTAAAAACGAGGAAGAGGGCGTGCCGCCGATTGGCAAGTACAACCCCGGCCAGAAGCTGCTGTTCTGGACGTTGCTGTTGTGCATGTTAGGGTTGTTGTTCACGGGGTTGGTGATCTGGCGCGCGTACTTCAGCGAGTACTTCGGCATCACCACCATTCGCTGGGCCATGCTGCTGCACGCGCTGGCGGGGTTTGTACTGGTGTTGAGCATCATCGTGCACATCTACGCCGGGATCTGGATCAAGGGCTCGGTCAGCGCCATGGTCCACGGTTGGGTCAGCCGCGCCTGGGCGAAAAAGCACCATGAACTGTGGTACCGGGAAGTGACCCGCGACGAAGACCCCGATCCACCGATCAGAAAAGGATAAGCACTTGGCGACGATTCTTGAGCCTGGCGAAATCGAAGCGGCGGCGAGTTCTCCGCCGTTTCTGCATTTGCCACCGCGTAACCTGTTCACCCTGCGCGCGCTGGGGCTGGAGCGGTTGGCCGAGGGGCACCCGCTGGCCGATTACCTGCGGCTGGTGGCCGGGTTGTGTCATCTGCAACAGGAAATGCTGGATGACCTGCCGGTGGATGAGATGCCCGATTCCGAACGGCTGAAGGTCTGCCAGCAACACGGTTTGCCACCGTTCGCCGCTGACACTCTGGTGCGCGAGGCGGATTGGCTGCCGTTTCTGTACGCGCTGTTGCTGCGCTATAAGCCACCGCCACAGGCGGCGGTCAAAAGCGCGATCAACATACTGCTAGGCGCCAATCCCGGAGAGCTCAAGGCCTGGGGTGTTGCGTTGGTCAGCGGTCAATACTCTTTATTGCCCGCCGAAGTGGTGCCATTCCTCGGCGCAGCGCTGCAAGTTGCCTGGAGCCACTGGCTGCTGGACACGCCGAACCTGGAGCTCAAGCCCGGCGACAGCCTCAGCCAATGCCCGGCCTGTGGTTCACCGGCCATGGCCGGGGTGATTCGCCATCGCGGCAAGTTCAACGGTCTGCGTTATCTGGTGTGTTCGCTGTGTGCCTGTGAATGGCATGTGGTGCGGGTCAAGTGCGTGTATTGCGAACAGAGCAAAGGCCTGGAATACGTCAGCCTCGACGATGATCGGCACGCGGCGAATCAGGCGCCGTTGCGCGCAGAAGTCTGTCCGGGCTGCAACAGCTACCTGAAATTGCTTTATCTGGAAAACGACGCTGAAGCCGAAGCGCTGTCGACCGACCTGACCAGCCTGCTGCTGGACATGCGTCTGGAGCAGGAAGGTTATCAGCGCCTGGCGCCGAATCTGCTGTTGGCCCCCGGAAGCGATTAAGCCCAGCGTCTACACTCAGGCGCGACGGTCCATTGCTTTCGGGTGCTGCTGATGTCCAACCTGCGTCTGCCTTCCATCGACAGTCTATTGCGCCATCCGGCGTGCCAGCCGCTGGCCGAGCGCTACGGACGCGATGCCTTGCTCGCCAGTTTGCGGCAGTTGCTGGATGACCTGCGCGAGCCAGTGTTGTCAGGGCAACTGACGGCGGTCGAGATTGCGCCTGAAGTGCTGGCGGGCAGGGCGGGAGAGCGGCTGATTGCGCAACATCGCAGCCAGGTGCGTCGGGTGTTCAACCTCACCGGGACCGTGCTGCATACCAATCTCGGGCGGGCGTTGTTGCCGGAAGAAGCCATTGAAGCGGTGCAGATGGCGGCACGTTATCCGATCAATCTTGAATTCGATTTGCACAGCGGCAGGCGCGGTGATCGTGATGATTTGATCGAAGGCCTGATCCGCGAGTTGACCGGCGCTGAAGCAGTCACCGTGGTCAATAACAACGCCGCCGCCGTGCTGCTGACCCTCAACAGCCTGGGCGCGCGCAAGGAAGGCATCATCTCTCGGGGTGAACTGATTGAGATCGGCGGCGCGTTTCGCATCCCCGACATCATGGCCCGCGCCGGGGTGAAGCTGGTTGAAGTCGGCACCACCAATCGTACCCACGCGAAGGACTATGAAGCGGCTATCGGACTGCGCAGCGGACTGATCATGCGCGTGCATGCGAGCAACTACGCGATCTCGGGTTTCACCACCAGCGTGCCGACGGCGGAACTGGCCGAGTTGGCGCACAAGCATGCCTTGCCGCTGCTGGAGGACCTGGGCAGCGGCAGTTTGCTGGACCTGACGCGCTGGGGCTTGCCGGCCGAGCCGACGGTGCGTCAGGCGCTGCTCGATGGTGCGGATATCGTGACGTTTAGCGGCGATAAGTTGTTGGGTGGTCCGCAGGCCGGGTTGATCGTCGGGCGCAAGGATTTGATCGCGAAGATCAAGAAGAACCCGCTGAAACGGGCGTTGCGGGTCGACAAACTGACCTTGGCGGCGCTTGAAGCGGTGTTGGGCTTATACCGTGATCCGGATCGGCTGGCTGAGCGCTTGCCGAGTTTGCGGCTGTTGACTCGGACTCAGGCTGACATCCTCGCGCAGGCTGCACGCCTGCAACCTTCATTGGCGCAGGTGTTGGGGGAAAACTGGAATGTCAGCGCAATTCAGGCGCTGGGCATGATCGGCAGTGGCAGCCAACCGGTGGCGCGTTTACCCAGTGCGGCGTTGTGCTTGCGGCCGCTGGTGTCAAAGCGTCTGCGTGGCCGGTATTTACATGGATTGGAAGCCACGTTTCGCGCCTTGCCGATTCCAGTGCTCGGGCGCATTGACGATGACGCGGTATGGCTGGATCTGCGGCAGCTGGACGATGAAGCCGCATGGCTGGCGCAACTCGATCAGTGGGTCGGAGGGCAGGGGTGATCGTCGGTACCGCCGGGCACATCGACCACGGCAAGACGTTGTTGCTGGAGGCGTTGACCGGCCAGCAAGGGGATCGTCGCCGCGAAGAGCGTGAGCGGGGCATGACCATCGACCTCGGTTATCTGTATGCGGCGCTGGAGCCAGGTGCGGCGTTGACCGGGTTTATCGACGTGCCGGGGCATGAGCGCTTCACCCACAACATGCTCGCCGGTGCGCAAGGAATTGATCTGGTGCTGTTGGTGGTGGCCGCGGATGACGGGGTGATGCCGCAGACCCGTGAGCATCTGGCGATTGTCGAGTTGCTGGGGATTCCTCGGGCGTTGGTGGCGATGACCAAGTGTGATCGGGTTGAGCCTGCCAGAGTCGAGGAGGTTCGAGCGCAGATAGAAGCATTGTTGGCGCCCGGGCCTTTTGCCGCTGCACCGTTGATTGCGTTATCGAGTGTGACGGGCGCGGGTGTCGAGACCTTGCGTGAAGCCTTGCTCAAGGTGCAAAAGGACGTTGTTCAACGCAGTACCCTTGGCGGGTTTCGCCTGGCGATTGACCGTGCCTTCAGTGTCGCGGGCGCCGGCATCGTGGTCACCGGCACGGCGTTGTCAGGGGCCGTGGCGGTGGGCGATACGTTGCTGCTCGGGCCGTTGGGCAAACCGGTGCGAGTGCGGGGTTTGCATGCGCAGAATCAGGCGGCCGATCATGCTTTCGCCGGGCAACGAGTCGCGCTGAATTTGAGCGCTGATCGCTTGAACCTGGAGCAGATCCACCGTGGCCACTGGTTACTCCCCGAGTGGCTGCACGCGCCGACCCAGCGCCTGGACATCGACATGCAGCTGTTGCCCAGCGAAATAACCGCATTCCCGCATTTCCACCCGGTGCACGTGCACCTCGGCACTCAGGACGTGACCGGACGCGTAGCGTTGCTCGAAGGCCCGAGCCTGGCCCCCGGCGCGCGCATGTTCGCGCAACTGCTGCTGAATGCGCCGGTACACGCGGTGAAGGGCGATCCGTTGATCCTGCGCGACCAGAGCGCCCAACGCACGATAGGCGGCGGCCGCGTGCTCGACCCCTTCGCACCGAGCCGGCATCGCCGCAGCCCCGAGCGACTGGCGCAGCTACACGTCCTCGCCAGCACCGACAGCCTCGAAGCCGTCATGCCCGCGCTGCTGGCCCACAGCGACACTGGCCTCGATCCGCAACGTCTCGAACGTCAGTTCAATCGCCCACGCGATAGCTGGGTTTTGCCCGATGACGTGCGCCTGATCAACACCCGACAAGGCCCGCTGTTGTTCAGTGCGATTCGCTGGGACGCCTTGAAGCCGCCGTTACTGGAGCACCTCGCACGCTTCCATCAACTGGAACCGGACCAAATGGGCCCGGACCGCGATCGCCTGCGTCGCTTCACCGGCACTGCGCTGGATCGCCCGACCTTCATCAGCCTGCTCGACGAATTGCTCGTCAGTGGCGCCCTCGTCAGCAGCGGGCCGTGGCTGCATCTGCCGGATCATCAAGTGCGCCTGAGCGCCGAAGACGAAGCCTTGTGGGAGCAATTGCAGCCAACCTTCGAACAGGCCGGTTTCAACCCGCCGTGGGTGCGCGACCTCGGGCATGACGAAGCGGCGGTGCGCGCGCTGCTGCGCAAAATGGCGCGGCTGGGGTTGTTGCATCAAGTGGTGCGCGACCTGTTCTACACCGACGCGGTGCTGCGACGATTGGCGGCTATGCTGATGCAACTGGCCGGGGAAAATCCGGTGATCGAGGTGGCGGCGTTTCGTGATGCGGTGGGGCTGGGGCGCAAACGCAGCGTGCAGATTCTTGAGTACTTCGACCGGATCGGCCTGACTCGCCGCATGGGTGATCGCCGCCAGATCCGTCTCGACAGTGCATTGGCTCAGGCCAACGAATAAGGAAGGCAATCGCGCCCGGTGGCGCGGCCGGGCTTCAAACCCGGTTGGGGACGGCATCCGTTCCCGGGCAGGTTCGACTCCGGCTGCCTTCCGCCAGTTTCACCGTGGCGCCAGTTCCTTGATCAGGAAATCAATAAACGTGCGGGTCTTCTGCGGCACTCGCCGCGCCGATGGGTACACCGCGTTGATGGTGATCGGTGGCGCTTGCCATTCGCACAGCACCGGCACCAAACGACCGGCGGCCAACGAGTCTTCAACGATGAAATCCGGGAGCAGGGCGATGCCCATCCCGGCCTCGGCAGCCTGGGCGAGCAAGTCGCCATTGTTGGCGTGCAGCGGGCCGGTGACGTTGACCCGTTGCGAGTCCTTGCCATTGCTCAGTTGCAGGCTGACGCCGCTTTGCAGATAGCCATAGTTCAGGCATTGGTGAGTGGTCAGGTCCTTTGGCACTTGGGGCGTGCCGGCACGTTTCAGGTAGGCCGGCGAGGCGACCATGATTCGTGGGGCCGGGGCTATCAGGCGGGCGATCATCGATGAGTCCGGCATGCTGGCAATCCGCAGCGTCACATCAAAACCACCGCGCACCGGGTCCACTTGCTGATCGCTCAACACCAGCTGCAACTCGATGTTCGGGTGCTGTTCATGGAACAGCGGAATCAGCGGCCCCAATCGCCGCAAGCCGAAGGACATTGGCGCGTTGATCCGCAGCACGCCGCGCAATTCCCCGATACCGTCCCGCGCCCGTTGCTCGGCCTCGTCCAGTGAGGCGATCAGTTCCCGCGCGGCGTCGTAATACTCGGCACCAGCCTCGGTCAGGTGCAGGCTGCGGGTGGTGCGTTGCAGCAACTGCACGCCGATGGCTTCTTCCAGCGCCTGAATCTGTTTGCTGACTTTGGAGCGCGGCACATCCATCGCCCTGGCTGCGGCGGCGAAGCCGTTTTCACCCACGGTGACGATAAACGCGCGCATGCATTCGATACGATCCAAGGATTGTCCCCAATTTGGAATCAATGATTCCCGATTCTAGGGAATTGTTCCTTTAATGGCCAGGACCTACATTAGCGCCAAGCCAAGCAAACAACGGCTAACCCATTAAACACACCTCATCGACATCAAAAGGAACTCGCCATGTCCATCCGTGAATTGCTCAACCCAACCAACTCCACCCTGATCCTGATCGACCACCAGCCGCAGATGTCCTTCGGCGTGCAATCGATCGATCGCCAGACCCTGAAGAACAACACCGTGGCCCTGGCCAAGACGGCGAAGATCTTCAACGTGCCGACCATCCTGACCTCGGTGGAAACCGAAAGCTTCAGCGGTTTTATCTGGCCGGAATTGCTCGGCGTGTTCCCGGACCAGCAGCCGATCGAGCGCACCTCGATGAACTCCTGGGAAGACAAGGCGCTGGTCGCCGCAGTGAAAGCCACCGGGCGCAAGAAGCTGATCATGGCCGCGCTGTGGACTGAGGTCTGCCTGAACTTCCCCGCGCTGGAAGCCCTGGCCGAAGGCTACGAGGTGTACATCGTCACCGACGCTTCCGGCGGCACGACCAAGGAAGCCCATGACATGTCGGTACAGCGGATGATTCAGGCCGGCGCGGTGCCGGTGACCTGGCAGCAAGTGTTGCTCGAATACCAACGCGACTGGGCGCATAAAGAAACCTACGATGCGGTGATGGAACTGGTGCGCGAACACAGCGGCGCCTACGGCATGGGCGTGGATTACGCCTACACCATGGTGCACAAGGCACCGCAGCGTCAGGTGAAGTAAACCAACAGCGACGACAAAGAAGCCCACTCATGCTCAGCATGAGTGGGCTTTTTTGCTTTATGACTGGGCCATTCACCGCAACGCTTGTAGCAGCTGCCGAGCCTGCGAGGCTGCGTTCGGCGGCGAAGCCGTCGCAATCCCTGTGCACACGGTCTAACTGACACACCGCGTCGTTTGGTTTTACGACGGCTTCGCCGCCGAACGCGGCCTCGCGGGGCTCGACCGCTGCTACGGGGGGCATCACTTATGCTCAGCATGAGTGGGCTTTTTTGCTTTATGACTGGGCCATTCACCGCAACGCTTGTAGCAGCTGCCGAGCCTGCGAGGCTGCGTTCGGCGGCGAAGCCGTCGCAAACCCTGTGCGCACGGTCCACCTGACACACCGCGTCGTCTGGTTTTACGACGGCTGCGCCGCCGAACGCGGCCTCGCGGGGCTCGACCGCTGCTACGGGGGGCATCACTTATGCTCAGCATGAGTGTTTTTTTTCATTATGACTGGGCCATTCACCGCAACCGCTTGTAGCAGCTGCCGAGCCTGCGAGGCTGCGTTCGGCGGCGAAGCCGTCGCAATCCCTGTGCGCACGGTCTAACTGACACACCGCGTCGTCTGGTTTTACGACGGCTGCGCCGCCGAACGCGGCCTCGCGGGGCTCGACCGCTGCTACGGGCCGTCAATGGGTTAAAGGTGGCCGAAGGCCAACGGGTACTGGACCACGACATACACCCGGTCAATGTCATCGCCCGCCTGGGCGGTGTTGCCCCGGTGCGAGACATGGGACAACTGCAGCGACAAGCCCTTGGCCGAACCGGATTGCACGACGTAGCGCAAATCGATGTCACGCTCCCAATGCCGTCCGCCATCCCCTTGTTGCGGCACGTACTCGCCGCTCGCTTCGTCGAACGGGTTGTAAGCACCGCCCTTGGGCGCATGGCTGCCGTCGATGTTGCTGCCCCTCACGTAGCGGGTCATGAAGTTCAGCCCCGGAATGCCGAATGCCCCCAGATCAAGGTCATAGCGAGCCTGCCAGGAACGTTCATGGGCGCCGTTGAAGTCGGCGTATTTGATGGAGTTGGCCAGGTAGATGGAGTCGCCACCGACGAAATCGAACGGGGTATCGCCGTTGATTTGCTGATAGGCGAGGGTGAAGCCATGGGCGCCGCGGCTGTATTTGCCCGACAGGCTATAGGCGGTGTTATCGATGGCGCCCGCCAACGCCCGGCCGGTGTCCTGCGTGTGGTACAGATTGGCGTCGAGGAACACATCCGATTGCTTGAAGTGCAGATTGCCGTAGTACTGGTGCCAGGTGTCGCTCAGCTGCGAGGCATACAACGCGCCGCCCACCGGGCTGTTGGTGAACAGATCGGCACCGAGAAAGGACATTCCGCCAGCCTCGGTGTTGGCGCCGTAACCGTAAAAGTCGCCCTTGCTCGAAGAGCTGTCCTGGTTCTTGAACGCGGTGAAGTGTCCGGCCACCAGGTTCATGCCGTCGATTTCCTTGCTGTTTAACAGAAAACCCGTGGCGTACTCCGGTTGCAGGCGTTTGTCCGAAGTATCGAACACTGGCGTTTCCACGGTCATTTCACCGAAGGCCAGGGTGGTGCGGGAGGCCTTGAACTTGAGCGCGCCGCCGCCACTGGAGTAGTTGCTTTCGCTACGGCCGTCATCATCGACCGGCAGCAACCCGGTGCCGGAATGCCCTTTGCCGCCATCGAGCTTGAGCCCGAGAAAGGCATGAGCATCGAGGCCAAAGCCAAGCGTGCCTTCGGTGAAACCGGATTCAAAAGAGCTGATAAACCCTTGAGCCCATTCGGCTTTGTAGCTTTTGCCTGAGGGCGAGGGCGTGCGGTAATCGCTGTTGAGGTAAAAGTTGCGACTCAGCACACCCAGCGTTGCGCCGTCGAGAAAACCCTGGGCTGCGGGCGCCGATTCGTCCGCCAGGGCGGTGCCGGCAACTGATATCAATAACCAAAGGGAGTGCGAGGAAAGCTTCATGGATCAATCACCACCGGACAGCGCCTGCGCAAGACCCGCGGGCAGGGGCTGTGATGGTGGCGCAGTTTCAAGCGGGGATATTGAGTCGATGTGCTGTGTTTGGCGTTGTTGTCAGCCCCGCGCGATGTTGATTCATCGCGCAGGGCTTTGGCTCATTGCTTCACGTACCGCCCCGGTGCCGACTCGATCGCCGGGTACTCGGTATTCCCGGCGTGCAGCGCCGAAGGCTGACGCTCCCCGGCATGCTCGGCCAGCCAGACAAACCAGTCGTTCCACCAACTGCCCGGATGCTGTTCGGCTTCCGAGAACCAGGTGTCCGGGTTTTCGCTGACGCGGTTGTTGGTCCAGTAATGACGTTTCTGATTGGCCGGCGGGTTGATCACCCCGGCGATATGCCCGGACGCGCCAAGCACAAAGCGCTTGTCCCCGCCGAGCAATTCGGTGCTGGCGTAGGCGCTGCGCCACGGCACGATGTGGTCGTCATGGGTGGCGAGGATGTACGCCGGGGCCTCGATGGCCCGCAGATCCAGCTTGACCCCGCAGCAATCCAGCTCACCGGATTTCAGGTCGTTTTGCAGGTAGGTGTGACGCAAATACCAGCAATACATCGGGCCAGGCAGGTTGGTGCTGTCGTTGTTCCAGAACAGCAGGTCGAGGGCTATCGGCTTTTGGCCCTTGAGGTATTTGTCGACGTTGTAGTTCCACCACAAGTCATTGGGCCGCAGCAGCGAGAAGGTGTTGCCCATGTCCTCGCCTTTGAACAGGCCGATGGGGCCGTCCAGGCCGCCGATGGTGCGCTCGCGGTAGGCCACCAGTTGTTCGTCGACAAAAATGTCGATGGGGCCGGTGTCGAGGTAATCGAGGAAGGTGGTCAACAGGCTGACGCTGGCGATGTCTTTGTCGCCGCGCGCGGCCAGTACCGCCAGTGCGCTGCTCAACAACGTGCCGCCGATGCAGAAACCGACGCAATTGGGCCGTTGCTCGCCGCTGATCTCACGGGTCACTTGCAGGCCTTTGATAATGCCGGTTTCGATCAGGTCATCCCAGGTGGTGTTGGCATGTGCCTGGTCGAAGTTGCGCCAGGACATCAGAAACACCGGATGCCCTTGTTGCAGCAGGTGGCGGATCATCGAGTTGTCGGGGCGCAAATCGAGGATGTAGTACTTGTTGATCGACGGCGGCACCACGAATACCGGGCGACGGTACTGGGTTTCGGTCTGCGGGTAGTACTGGATCAACTGGAACAGTTCGTTCTCGAACACCACTTCTCCGGGTGTGGTCGCCAGGTCCACGCCGACCTTGAACGCATTGCTGTCGCACTGGCGCATCTTGCCTTCTTGCAGGTCGCTGGCCAGGTGCAGCAACCCCGTGAGCAGGCTGGCGCCCTGGGTATCGATCACCCGTTGCAGGGCATCCGGATTACTCGCCAGGAAATTGCTCGGCGCGCCGGCGGCGATGGCTTGTTCCACCAGGTACAGCAGGCGCTGGCGTGGTTTCTTGTCCTTGATCGGCAGTTTGTCCAGCAGCTTCAGCAGGAATCCGGCGTTGAGCAGGTAAAACGCAGCGAGGGAACCAAACAGCGGCTGGCTCCAGGCGCCGCTGGCGAAGCGTCGATCGTCGAAGGTGAACGGCTGGCCGGTCATCAGGCGCTGGCCGAGATCGCCCCATTGCAGTTGGTAGTCGGACTGCAAACTGTCGAGGGTGCCCCGGGGCAGGTCGAACCATTCGTTATATTCTTGCCCTGTAAACCACGGATTGGTGCTGACCCACAGGCGTAATTGTTGCACTGCAAATGAAGCAATGAACGGAACCTGGCCAGACCAGTAAGTGTTGAAGGTGTGTGCGTTGTTATCCATGGAACTCCTTGCCCACAAAGGTCAACCGGGCAGAAAAAAGCGCGACACCGCGTACGGTGCCGCGTCAGTAGCTAAGGCAAGCAGTTCAGTGTGACTAGCGCTCGATGACCAGGCTGACGCCTTGCCCGCCGCCGATGCACAACGTGGCGAGGCCTTTGTGGCCATCGCGACGAATTAATTCGAACAACAGCGACACCAGAATCCGCGCACCCGAGGCGCCGATCGGATGACCGAGGGCAATCGCACCGCCGTTGACGTTGACTTTGCTGGTGTCCCAGCCCAGTTCCTTGCCGACCGCCAGGGACTGCGCGGCGAAGGCTTCATTCGCCTCGATCAGGTCCAGGTCGGTGAGATTCCAGCCAGCCTTTTCCAGCGCCAGGCGAGTGGCCGGCACCGGGCCGATGCCCATGATCGACGGGTCGACACCGGCGCTGGCGTACGCCTTGATCCGCGCCAGTACCGGCAACCCGAGGGCCTGGGCCTTGGCGGCGCTGGCCAGTATCAGCACGGCGGCGCAATCGTTGAGGGTCGAAGAATTACCCGCGGTCACGCTGCCGTCTTTCTGGAACGCCGGCTTCAGCTTGCCCAAGGATTGGAGGGTGCTGTCCGCGCGTGGCTGTTCATCGGTGTCGAAGGCCAGCGGTTCACCCTTGCGCTGGGGAATCAGGATCGGGGTGATTTCACGCTTGAAGTAACCGGCTTCGATGGCGGCCGCGGCTTTTTGCTGCGAGGCGGCGGCGAAAGTGTCCTGTTGCTCACGGGTGATGCTGTACTTCTCGGCCAGATTCTCCGCGGTGATGCCCATGTGGTAATCGTTGAAGGCATCCCACAAACCGTCCTGAATCACGCTGTCTTGCAGTTGCGCATGACCCAGGCGCAAACCGGTGCGGGCCTTGGGCAGGACGTAAGGCGCCAGACTCATGTTTTCCTGGCCGCCGGCAATCACCAGTTCGGCGTCGCCACAGCGGATGGCTTGAATGGCCAGTTGCACCGCCTTGAGCCCGGAGCCACAGACCTTGTTCAGGGTCATGGCAGGGGTGGTGAAGGGCAGGCCGGCCTTGATGGCGGTCTGGCGTGCCGGGTTTTGCCCGGCACCGGCGCTGAGCACCTGGCCGAGGATCACTTCATCGATCTGTTCGCCGTTGATACCGGTCTGTTCCAGCAAGCGGCGAATCAGCGCCGCGCCCAGTTCGGTGGCCGGAATCGCGGACAAGGCACCCTGGAAGCTGCCAATGGCGGTACGAGTAGCGGCAACGATTACGACTTCGTTCATGCGTGACCTCATTAAGAATATGTCGAACGGCAGCAGGGCCTCCTTGCCCTGCGCGGGTTACTGCATGTTCATGCCGCCGTTGACCGAGAAGTCGGCACCGGTGCTGTAGGCCGACTCATCGGACGCCAGCCAGGCGACGATGGAGGCGATTTCTTCCGGTTGGCCGAGGCGACCGACCGGTGTGGCGGCGATCATGCCGTCGAGGATGTCCGGGCGAATGGCCGCAGTCATGCTGGTCTGGATGTAGCCCGGCGACACGGTGTTGACGGTCACGCCCTTGCCCGAGACTTCCCGCGCCAGGGCCATGGTGAAGCCGTGGATGCCGGCCTTGGCCGCGCTGTAGTTGGTCTGGCCGAACTGGCCGCGCTGACCGTTGATCGAGGAAATATTGATGATCCGGCCCCAGCCTTTGGCCAACATGCCTTCAATCACCTGTTTGGTGGTGTTGAACATGCCGCTGAGGTTGGTGCCGATGACCGCGTTCCAGTCTTCGGGGGTGAGTTTGCGGAACGAAGCATCCCGGGTGATGCCGGCGTTGTTGACCAGCACATCCACCGGTCCGTAGGTCTCCTTGACCCACTCAAAGGCGGCGCGGGTCGATTCCCAATCGGTGATGTCCCCGTAAACAAAATCGAACTCGAACCCAGCGGCCGACTGGGTGGCGGCCCATTCTTCCTTGCGGCTGGAGTTGGCGCTGCAACCCACTACAACCTTGAAACCTTCCTTGGAAAGACGCTGGCTGATCGCCGTACCAATCCCACCCATACCGCCGGTTACCAATGCAATACGACCAAGCGACTTCATAGACTTCTTCCCTTTTTTATTTTGCGCTGCAAGATGCAAGGATTGTTCGGTATGGGCGGGGGTTGCGGGAAGTGTTGTGAGGTGACTGTGTGGTGTCCATCGGTGACAGACATGGCTAAAAGCGAGGAGTACCTATACTGGAATCAACACTCGACACTGAGCGGCCCGTTATTCTTTGATTCAACGCAGATCCGTATGGCCCGAACAGGATGTTCGGCACCACAGGTCATTGAGGACGCCATGTACAGAATGAGTTCAGGCTATGCCAGCGTGCTGGTGAATACGCTCTCGGCTCAAGGGCTGGATGTTGCCAGTCTGTGTCGGGAGGCTGGACTGGACGTCCATCTGGCGAAACTGCCGGGCGCCTTTTGCGAGCGCCGGGCGATCTATCGACTGTGGGCCCTGGCCGCACAAGCCAGCGCCGACCCGGACATCGGCCTGAAAGCCTATGGCAACTTTCATCCCGGCAGCTTCCAGATTGTCGGCTACACCATGATGTCCAGCCTGAACCTGAAACGGGCGATAGAACGGCTGGTGCGTTTCAGCCCGTTGATCGGCACCGGTTTCAGCCTGTTCTTCACCGCCGAGCAGCAGAACTACCGATTGGTCGCGCTGGATCATCAGCAGGCCGGCTCGGTCAAACCCCGGCAATACGTCGACGCCGCGCTGGCGTCGCTGATGGGGTTTTGCCGATGGCTGGCGGGCGGCAACTCGCCGCAACCGTTGCAGGTGCAGTTCAGCTATCCGGAACCTGCTGACACCTCGGAACATCGGCGCTTGTTTGGCTGCAACCTGGAGTTCGATGCGCCCTACGACAGCATTCTGTTCGACGGCCAGGAAGTGCTGCGCCCATTGAGCATGGCCAATGAAGCGCTGGCGGTGCTGCACGACAGTTTTGCCGAAGCGCAACTGGACTTGCTGTTTGGCTTCTCGATTGTCAGCAGGATTCGCGCGCTGATCAGCGAGCGGCTGAGTCAGGGCCAGGGGCAATACGACATGGAATCGATTGCTGCGGCGCTGAACATCAGCAAACGTACGCTGCAGCGCTCGCTGGAAAAGGAAGGGACGCAATTCAAGGATGTGCAGAATGCCGTGCGCCGGCAATTGGCTGACCACTACCTGCGCCATTCTCATTTCAACATGAAGCATGTGGCGTATCTCCTTGGTTTTCATGACCACAGCAGTTTTAACAAGGCGTGCAGCCGGTGGTTCGGGATGACGCCGGGGCAGTATCGGGCGGATGAATCATTCGAAGTCGCGAAAGCCGCATCGGCCTGATCTGGCCGATGCGGTCCGGTTTTATTTCTTGGGTGGTTTCTTCGAGGTTTTGCGGGGTTTGGTGGTTTGTGGCGTCGGGACTTCAACCTTGGCGACAGGCGCGGGTTGTTCAAGAACTGCATCAGCTTCGCTGGGCGGTTGAGTCAGGTCAAAACCCGGTAGCGGCACTTCAAGCAAGGTGTGCAACTCGCACCAGAACCCGTGCCCGGCGGCATTCTCGTTCAACAATTCCGGCAATAGATTGGCCACAGCCGCCAACACCTGCTGGCGCTCCTCCGTTTCAGTCAGCAGCAGCGGCAGGCTTTGCAGGCTTTCCTGCGGATGAGTCAGCACCAGCATTTTCTGCGTTTGCAGGGTCTCACGCAGGTCCAGCGGTTCGGCGCTGTGGTCTTGCAGCAATAGCTGCAATTGCTCGAGCAGTTTGTCGACGTTGGCCTTGCCCGGCGCGTCGCTGTCGCGTTCCAGCAGGAACAGGATGCGCACCAGCGCTTCCATCAGGCCACCCAGGGGCAGGGCGTTTTGCAGGCGTTCGAGCAGCACTTTGTCGTGGTGCTCGGCGTGCGCTTGCAGATCGCGCTGCGGCACCTTGGCACCGAGGCTGTTGAGTGCGCCGTAGACACCGTAGAAACACAGTTCCTGGGTGGCATCGCGCAGATCGCGGTAGCCGTTCAACGCGTCTTGAACCTGGTTGGAGAACAACGCCTGCCAGGCCAGCAACGGATTGCTCGCGGCGGCGGGGCGACGCTCATGGCGCACCTGCGCGGCGCTGCCGGCCAACCACCATAACGCCGGGTTCAAACTGCTCCAGAGCACCTGCTGCTGATGGAACGGATGCGCCTTGCGCAGCAGTTCGGCGGTCGGTTCGTTGATCAACGGGCGTAGCCACGGCCGAATGAACGCGTCGTACAGGCTGTTGTTGACGTCCGAGGCGCGTTCAACGAGGGCGAACTCGCGATCATCATCCCGGGGCGGCGGCACCTCGCCATGGATGTCGGCGATGCGCCGGGGTTCGAAACGCACGGCGTATTGCGTGTCGGGCAGATCGTCGATCAGCATTTCATAAAGCCCGGCGGGCAGGGCGTTGATGGTCTCGACTGCACCCAGCAGCTCTCGGTGTTCACGTCGGGCCACCTCACCCGAGACGAAAATCCCCAGGTGACCGATGCTGGCGTGACGCAGGTAGACAATGGTCCGCCCGGCGTTTTGCAGGGCCAGATCACTGGGATAAACGTCGGCGATCCAGTCCAGCGCCTGTTGCGGCGAGGTGATGTTGTCGCCATAGGAGCAGAACACCACCACCGGCACTTCAATGCGCTTGAGGTCGAGCCCGCCGCTCTTGCGCCCAAGGCCGCCGGACAGCTGATTGCCGATAAACAGGTCGTCGACAATCATCTCGATTTCTTCGCTGTTGAGCAGGGTCGGGCTGCCCCACCAGCGCTCGAAGTCGAGGAAGCGCGCGGCTTCGGTGTCGACTTCACTGAACAGGTGGTAGTACTTGCCCCAATAGGTGTTCGCCGGGTCGAGGTTTTCGAAATTGCTCACCAGCCAGGTGCCGTCGAACCGTTCGTTGCCCAGGTCACTGCCCAAACGCGCCATCCAGCCACCACCGAGCAAGCCGCCGGTGTAGCGCATCGGATTGCGTCCGTTGACCCCGGCCCAGTACGACAACGGTGCGCCGTTGACGATGATCAACCCTGGCAGCTCTGGCCGGGTGGCAGCCAAACCCATCAATGCCCAACCCGCCTGACAGTTGCCGATCACCACCGGTTTGGCGCTGGCCGGATGCCGGGTGCTGACCGCTTCGATGAATCGCGCCTGGGCCTCGACAATGTCGGCGAGGGTTTGCCCGGGAGCCGGCGAGTGACTGAAGGCGATGAAGTAGGTGGGATGGCCGGCGCGCAGGCTTTCACCGATCAGCGAATCCTGCTTGAAACCGCCGATGCCGGAGCCGTGGCCGCCGCGCGGGTCGATGATGATCACCGGTGGCTGGCTGTCGATCGATTGCTCGGGGTTGCCGAGGATGCGCAACAACGAATAGTTGACCGGGCGCGGCAGGTCGGCGCCGTTGACCAGGGTTTCATGCTCGAACTTGAGCAGCAGCGGAAAGCCTGCACGCTCGTGGGCCAGGGTGTTGTCGCCGCGCTGGCGCAAGGTGTCCCAGAACAACAGGCTGCGTTGGCTGAGGTCGGTGAAGTATTCCTGCCAGTCAGCCGCCGTCGGTGGTTTGAGCTGGCCCTGGCTGAGCGGCGCGAAGGTTTTTGCCTGGCGCTGCTGCACCGCGTCGAGCACGTTGCGGGTATTGAGCTGTTGCAGGTGATTCAGGTGCTCGAACAAACCGGCCGCCGGGGAAAGCCCTTCATCTTGCAGCGCAATATTTTCTTCCTGGCCCATGGTGAACTCCTGACACGGTGCGGGGGAGTCGTCAGCCAGACTAGCGATTGCTAGGCCGATCATCGGATTTTCTCGAGTCTATAGGGAAAAACCACTTAAGGCGTACCGATTATTTTGCAGCGCACAAAATATCCGTTGCCAAACGGTTTTGTGCACTGCAATATCAAGGCTAACGCGACGACTGCCCCGATCGCTGTCGCGTCCTCAGGCCTGAATGGGCCTTCCAGTACCAGGAGATTTCAGCATGTCTTTTTTCAACTCGGAAAAACTGCAAGCCACTCAGAAAGCCAACCTCGACCTGTTGCAGCAGATCAGCGGTAAAGTCTTCGCCAGCGTTGAACAGCTGAGCCAGTTGCAGTTCAAGGCACTGCGCGACTCCACCGAAGAGCACTTTGAAGGCGTGCGCAAGCTGCTGGCAGTGCGTGATCCACAAGGTTTCGCCGATTTGCAGGCATCGTTCACCCAACCGAGCGCGCAAACCGAACGCCTGGCTGAATTCAACCGTCAGGTCCAGGCGCTGATTGTTGGCACCCAGTCGGACATCGCCAAACTGACCGAAGGTCAAGTCCAGGCGGGCACCCAGCAGGTGAATGAGTTCGTAGAGTCGATCAGCAAGAATGCACCGGCTGGCTCCGAGCCAGTGGTCGCGGCCTTCAAGTCGGGCCTGGCGAATGCCGGCACCGTGTTCGAAAGCGCACAGAAAGCGGTAAAGCAGGCATCTGATGTGGCCCAGAGCGGCTTCGACGCTGCCACGGCTGCCGCCGGCAAAGCCGCTCCAGAAGCGAGCGCCAAGGCTACCAACGGCAACAAATAAGTCAGATCAGGCCAGCAGCACCGATGGCGATGGGATTATTCCCCATCGCCATTTTTTTTCGTCCCGTTATCGGTGCCCGGCTTGGCGCCGAACAGGCCGAACATGTTTTGGGTGTTGAGGTACAGCGCCTTGGATTGATCGACGTATTGACGCATCAAGTCCTGCATCACCGGCGCCTGCTGATGCATGAAGGTGCTCCAGGCCTCGGACGACTGGGCGCCGGTCTGGGACTGGATGTCGATCACGGTCTGGATGCTTTTATCCAGGTAGCTGCCGAGCACGCCCTGGTACGGGCCGTAGAACTGGATGATGCCCATCAGCATGTCGCTGCTGAAGATCGGCTCACCGCCGCTTTCGGCTTCGAGGATGACTTGCAGCAGAATACTGCGGGTCAAGTCCTCGCCACTTTTGGCATCGACCACCTGGAACGGGACCTTATCGACCACCAGTTGCCGAATGTCGGCCAGGGTCAAGTGGCTGCTGGTATGGGTGTCGTACAGGCGGCGATTGGGGTACTTCTTGATCAGGCGGGGGGTGTTGCGATTGTTATCGGTCATGCGGGGCGTCTCGCGGCGAGCCTGATTTACAGGCATCTTAACCTACTATCGCCGGTGCTGCGGAGAGGGTGATCGTTCCCACGCTCCGCGTGGGAATGCATCCATGGACGCTCTGCGTCCGCTCTTGGAACGCGGAGCGTCCCAGGCGGCATTCCCACGCGGAGCGTGGGAACGATCACTACGGCTTACCAGATCGGCAGGGAGTAGCTGACAATCAACCGATTCTCATCCAGGTCACTGCCAAAATTCGTCGAGCGCACGGTCGCATTGCGCCATTTCACTCCAACGTTCTTCAACGGGCCACTCTGCACGACATAACCGATATCGGTATCGCGCTCCCATTCCTTCCCCTCCGGGCGATTGCCGCCCAGATCGATATTGTCGCCCGTCAGGTAGCGGGTCATGAAGGTCAACCCCGGCACGCCAATGGCCGCGAAGTTGTAGTCGTAGCGCGCCTGCCAGGACTTTTCGTCCTTGCTGGCAAAGTCGCCGATCTGCACAAAGTTGACCAGGAACGCATCGGTGCCATTGATGTAGGCAAACCCGGTGTCGCCGCTCATGCCCTGATAACCCAGACCGAACGCATGCCCGCCGAGGCTGTAGGTGAACATTGCCCCTAACGCTTTGTTATCGACGTTGCTGCCGCCATCGTCGGTAGAACGGGCGAAACGCAAATCGCTCTTGAACGACTGGCCCGCCGTCACCGGCAACACGTAGGTCAGATTGACCATATGCTGGCTGTAGAGGTTATCGAGATGGCCATAGCTGTAGCCGGTGGCGAGGTTGCCGGTCCATTTGTAGTTGAGGCTGGCGAAGTCGAAGCTGTCGCTGGTGGCGTGCGGCGTGATGATGCCTTTGGCGCCGGTCTTGGTGATGCCCATGTCTTCGTAGTCGGAGGAATCGCGCTGGTTGACCTGCTTCAGCCGTCCGCCGTCCACGGTCAGGCCTTCGACCTCCAGCGACGTCAGCTGACCGCCCTCGAACGTCTGCGGCAACAGCCGTGAATCGTTAGCCAGCACCGTTGGCAACTTCGGCAGCAAAGTGCCGAGTTTCAACACCGTTTTCGAGGCGCGAACCTTCGCCGTCACGCCCAAGTCGCCGTACTCGTCCTGAGCACCCTTGCTGGTGGTGCGATGGCGTTGCAGCAAACCGGAACCGGCGCGATCCGGGCTGGAATCGAGTTTGACCCCGAGCATCCCAATGGCATCCACACCAAAACCAATCAACCCGTCCGTGAAGCCGGATTCATAGCGCAGCAGAAAGCCCTGGGCCCATTCCTCTTGCTTGGATTGCGCGGCGTTGTCCTGGCGAAAGTCGCGGTTGAAATAGAAATTGCGCAGCTCGAGGCTGGCCTTGCTGTCCTTGATAAAGTCAGCGGCGGCGGGGGCCGAGAGGCTGATGACGCCGCCGGCCAGTAACAGTCGGGTAGCGAGAGTGCAGGTGTGACGGTCCATGGTGAAGCCCCTGTGTTTTTATTTTTTTTTTGAAAAGCGATTCACACACCCTCGCCAGACGGGCGAGGGCTTGTTCAGTAAAAAACGCGAACGCCCAAAGAGAGGAGCGGGGCGGGCGCCGCGTGCGGTTCAATCGTTAGAACTGTTCGGCGCTCAGGCCGTACAACGAGCCACTGCCGGCGCGAATGGATTGCTCCAGGCTCAAGATGCGCGGTAGCAAACGCTCGATATAGAAGTCCGCGGTGGCGATCTTCGCCCCATAAAAGGCCCGATCTTCACTGCGTTTTTTCTTCGCGACCTGGGCCATCCGCGCCCACAGCCAGGCGTAGGCGACGTAGCCGAACAGGTGCAGGTATTCCACCGACGCGGCACCGACTTCATTACGGTTGGTCGCGGCCTGGTCTTGCAGCCAGTCGCTGAGGTTTTCCAGGCGCAGCACGGCATCGAACAGTTGGATGGAGTAGGGCGCGTCCGGTTGATGGGCGAAGTGGCGGATCTCGCCGGTGAACTGGCGCAGCGCCACGCCACTGTCGGCCAGCACTTTGCGCCCGAGCAGGTCCAGGGCCTGGATGCCGTTGGTGCCTTCGTAGATCTGCGCGATGCGCACGTCACGCACCAGTTGCTCCTGACCCCATTCGCGGATATAGCCATGGCCGCCGAACACTTGCTGGCCGTGGATACAGCTTTCCAGGCCGGTGTCGGTGAAAAACGCCTTGGCCACCGGCGTCAGCAGCGCCACCAGGGTTTGCGCGTTGTCACGCTCCCGGGCGTCGTCGGAGAACTTGGCCAAATCCAGTTGCTGGCCGACGTAACTGGCAAACGCCCGGCCGCCTTCGGTCATGGCTTTCATGCTCAGCAGCATGCGCCGCACATCCGGGTGGACGATGATCGGATCGGCGATCTGGTTCGGTGCCATGGCGCCGGTAGGGGAGCGGCTCTGCACCCGTTCGCGCGCATATTTCACGGCGCTTTGATAGGACGCTTCTGCGCAACCGATGCCCTGAATGCCAATGGACAAGCGTTCGTAATTCATCATGGTGAACATCGCCGCCAAGCCTTTGTTGGCTTCACCCACCAGCCAACCGCTGGCGCCGTCGAAGTTCATCACGCAGGTGGCGGACGCCTTGATGCCCATCTTGTGTTCGATCGAGCCGCAACTCACGGCGTTGGTATGACCAAGGGAACCGTCGGCATTGACCAGCACCTTGGGCACCACAAACAGCGAGATCCCTTTAGGCCCGGCCGGTGCGTCCGGCAGTTTGGCCAGCACCAGGTGGATGATGTTTTCGGTCAGGTCCTGATCGCCACCAGTGATGAAGATCTTGCTGCCGCTGATGCTGAAGCTGCCGTCGGCCTGGGGTTCGGCGCGGGTGCGGATGATCCCCAGGTCGGTGCCGGCGTGGGCTTCGGTCAGGCACATGGAGCCGGCCCAACGACCTTCGTACATCGGCGGCAAGTAGATATTTTTCAGTTCTTCACTGGCATGGGCATCGATGGCCAGGCACGCGCCGGAGCTCAACGCCGAATACAGCGCAAAGCTTGAATTGGCGCCGTAGAGCATTTCTTCGAATTGCACGGAAAGCATCTTCGGCATGCCCATGCCGCCGAAATCGGCATTGCCGGACAACCCGACCCAGCCGCCTTCAATGTAAGTGGTGTAAGCCTGTTTGAAACCGATCGGCGTCGTGACCTGGCCATAGACCCAATGCGCGCCTTCTTCGTCGCCGCTGCGGTTGAGTGGCGCAATCAGGTGTGAAGTGACCTTGGCCGCTTCCTCAAGAATGGCGTCGGCGGTATCGGCATCGACGTTGTCGGCCAGAGCCGGCAGGCGCGCCCACAGGGCTGGGGCGTCGAATACTTCATGCAGCACGAAGCGCATGTCGCGCAAGGGAGCGTTGAATTCGGGCATAACGTGAACCTCGTTGGGACAGTGGGCACGGCGCCGCCACGGCGGGCCGTGCTTTTTCAATCAATGACTGGACGCGCTGGCGGCACCGAGGCCGGTCTGGGCGCGGACGAACTGGTCGGCATAGGCGTCGCGTTCCTTGTCGGCCCGCACGCTGCGGTCGAGTTTCGACACGACCACAATCACCAGGAACGCCAACGGCATGGAGAACAGCGCCGGGTGGTCGTAAGGGAAAATCGCGTGGGCATGGCCGAGCACGGTGACCCACACCGCTGGCGACAGGATCACCAGCACCAACGCGCAGATCAGGCCGGCGAAACCGCCGAGGATCGCGCCTTTGGTGGTCAGGCCTTTCCAGTACATGGCCATGATCAGCACCGGGAAGTTGGTTGACGCAGCGATGCCGAAGGTCAGGCCGACCAGGAACGCGACGTTCATCTTCTCGAACAGAATGCCCAACAGAATCGCGACGATGCCCAGGCCTACGGTGGCCATGCGCGTGACGCGCATTTCCTGTTTCTCGCTGGCCTTGCCTTTCTTGAACACGGTGGCGTACAGGTCATGGGAAATCGCCGAGGCACCGGCCAGGGCCAGCCCGGAGACCACCGCCAGGATGGTGGCGAACGCGACCGCCGCAAGGAAACCGAAGAACAGGTTGCCGCCTACGGCTTTGGCCAAGTGCATGGCGACCATGTTGCCGCCGCCGATCAAGGCACCGCCGACTTCACCGTTGACGTAGTACTGCGGGTCGGTGCCGATGATCACCATCGCCGCGAAGCCCAACGTGCAGACCACGAGGAAGAAGAAGCCGATAAACCCGGTGGCGTAGAACACCGATTTACGCGCTTCCTTGGCGTTCGGTACGGTGAAGAAACGCATCAGGATGTGCGGCAAACCGGCAATCCCGAACACCAGGCCCAGGGACATCGACGCAGTGTTGATCGGGTCGGCAAGCATCGAGCCCGGGCCCATGATGTTCCAGCCGCTGGCGTGGGCCTCAACCGCTTTGGCGGCCAGGGTTTCGTAGCTGAAACCGAATTGCGACATGGCCATGACCGCCAGGGTCGTACCACCGGCGAGCAGCAACACAGCCTTGATGATCTGCACCCAGGTAGTGGCGATCATGCCGCCGAAGATCACGTAGACCAGCATCAGCGCACCGACGATCACCACCGCCACCGGGTAATCAAGGCCGAACAGCAACTTGATCAACTGCCCGGCACCGACCATCTGCACGATCAAGTAGCAGCAGACCACCGTCAGCGAACCGAACGCGGCGAAGATCCGCACTTTGTTCTGGTCCAGCCGATAGGACACGATGTCGGCGAAGGTGTAGCGCCCCAGATTGCGCAAGCGCTCAGCCATCAGGAACGTGATGATCGGCCAGCCGACGAAGAAGCCGATGGTGTAAATGAAACCGTCGTAGCCCTTGGCGAACACCAGGCTCGACAGCCCCAGCAATGTAGCGGCGGACATGTAGTCACCGGCAATCGCCAGACCATTCTGAAACCCGGTGATGCCGCCGCCAGCGGTGTAGAAATCCGACGTGGATTTGGTTTGCCGCGCGGCCCACCAGGTGATGCACAAGGTGCCGAGCACGAACACAAAAAACATGCTGATCGCGTTCAGGTTGAGCGGTTGTTTTTCGACGGCTCCGGTCAGTGGCGCGGCGAGCACGACGCAGGACGACAGCAAACCTGCACCCGTAAGGAACAGCTTTTTGAGCAGGCTCATCACTTGCTCTCCTCAAGAATCGCCGCACCCAGCGCATCGAACCGGGTATTGGCGCTGTAGACGTACCAACCGGTCAGCAGCCAGGAAAAAATGATGATCGCCGCGCCTACCGGCATTCCCAGGGTCAACATCCGGTTCTCGCCCAGCGGCGCATGCAGCCATTGCGGGGCAAACGCCACCACCAGCATAAACAGGTAGTAAGTGCTCAAGACCGTGGCACTCAACGTCCAGGCCAGGCGCGAACGGCTGCTGACCAGTTGGAGGAATTTCGGATTCGCGCGAATCCGTTCGCAGCGCTGGGTGTCGGTTGAATGGATGTCGATCATCGGTAGCTCCACATTTGTTTTTGTTGTCAGTGTGTGAGGGGCAGGGCGAGGGCGCGTCGAATTGAGCGCGCACGAGCCCGGAACGGCAGGTTCGCGACCTGCCGCTTGAAGTGTTCAGCGTGAGTGAGGGTTAGAGGGCCTGGGCCCGGTCGCGCAGCACGTACTTCTGGATCTTGCCGGTGGACGTCTTCGGTAGCAGGGTGAAGATCACCGTGCGCGGCACTTTGAACCCGGCCAGGTGTTCGCGGCAGAAACTGATGATGTCCGCCTCGCGCACGTCCTGGTGATCAGCCTTCAAGGTGATGAAGGCGCAGGGAGTTTCGCCCCACTTCTCATCGGGACGCGCAACGACTGCGGCTTCCATCACCGCCGGATGGCGGTAGAGCACGCCTTCGAGTTCGATGGTGGAAATGTTCTCGCCGCCGGAAATGATGATGTCCTTGAGCCGGTCCTTGATCTCGACATAACCGTCGGGATGACACACCGCCAGGTCGCCGGTGTGGAACCAGCCGCCCTCAAAGGCTTCGGCGGTGGCGGTTGGGTTTTTCAGGTAGCCCTTCATCACGGTGTTGCCGCGCATGAAGACTTCGCCGATGGTCTTGCCGTCCCGCGGGGTCGGCTTCAGGGTGGTCGAGTCGCCGACCATCACGCCTTCGAGCGTCGGATAGCGCACGCCCTGACGGGATTTGATCTGCGCCCGTTCATCCAGCGGCAATTCATCCCACTCGGCATGCCAGGCACACAGCGTCACCGGACCGTAGGTTTCGGTCAGGCCATAAACGTGGGTGACCTTGATGCCCATCGCTTCCACGGCGCCGATCACTTTGGCCGGCGGCGCGGCACCGGCGACCATGGCGTTGACCGGGTGATCGATGGCGGCTTTGGCCGAGTCCGGCATGTTGACCAGTGCATTGAGCACGATCGGCGCGCCGCACAGATGGGTGACCTGGTGTTCGCGGATCAGCGTGAGGATTTTCTGTGGGTCGACCCGGCGCAGGAACACATGCACACCGGCCAGTGCGGTGATGGTCCACGGGTAGCACCAGCCGTTGCAATGGAACATCGGCAAGGTCCAGAGGTACACCGGGTGGTTGCCCATGGCCCAGGTCATCTGGTTGCCCAAGGCATTCAAATAAGCGCCGCGATGGTGATAGACCACGCCTTTCGGATTGCCGGTGGTGCCGGAGGTGTAATTGAGCGAGATGGCTTGCCACTCGTCATCCGGCCATTGCCAGGCGAACGCCGGATCGCCTTCGGCCAGCAACGCTTCATAGTCCAGGTCGCTGACGGCCTGGCCTTCGCCGTATTCCGGGTCGTTGACGTCGATCACCAGTGGCGGGTGGTCGAGCATGCCGATGGCCGCGTGAATCACGCTGTGGAATTCGCGGTCAGTGATCAACACCTTGGCTTCGCCGTGTTGCAGCATGAACGCGATGGCTTCGGCGTCCAGGCGCACGTTGAGCGGGTTGAGCACCGCGCCGATCATCGGCACGCCGAAATGCACTTCGAGCATCTCGGGGATGTTCGGCAACATGACCGCGACGGTGTCGTCCTTACCAATGCCGCGCCCGGCCAGGGCCGAAGCCAGGCGTCGGCAGCGGGTGTAGGTCTGCGCCCAGGTGCGGCGGATCGAGCCATGAATGACGGCGGGGTAGTCGGGGTAAACGTGGGCGGTGCGCTCGAGGAAGCTGAGCGGCGACAAGGCGATGTGATTGACAGCCGTAGGGCTAAGCCCTTGTTCGAAGATCGACATGACGGGTACTCGGTGGCTGATTGTTAGCTCTATGGCTGACCTTTCAGCGTAGCCGCTGAGGTCAACTTTTATGTCCGGTCTGCTTTATATAACAATCAACCCTAGATATGGAAGTACAACCTAGGTTGTATAGTATATATACCATATGCCATTCTTCATGCGCTAAATGAATGCGGCGATTGCTCCACGGCCGGTATATTCTTGGCTTCCCCCCACGCAGCGGACCTGTGATGACGCCTGACTCTCCCTTATTGAGCCATGACCCTCAGCCAAGCGTGCTGCTCGATAGCCAGGGCCAACCGCTGGAGTTGAATGCGGCATTGCTGGCCTTGCTCGCGCAGCATCCGCACAGCTACGTGCTGGGGTTCCTGCCGAACAATCATCGCGATCTGGTGCGTGCGTGCCTGGCGCAGCAGCGCGCCATCGAAGGGGTCGAGGCCGAATTCCAGACGCAGATCCTGATCTGGACCTTTATCCCCGATCCGCCGCACAACCGCGTGTTCGGCCGTTGCTACGTCGCCACCGCGCAAGTGCTGGCCGAACGCGAGGCCGCTACGGCGCGGCGCCTGTACCGGCTGATCATCGAGAACACCACCGACCTGATTTCCCGGCATACCCCGGACGGGCGTTTTCTCGATGCCTCGCCAGCGTCCTGGACCTTGCTCGGCTATTGGCCCGAAGAACTGCGCGGGCAGATGGCCCAGGGCCTGTTCCACGGCCAGGACCTGGCGAATCTGGTGCAAACCGCGCGCGATGCCCTGGAGCAGAACGGTTATCACACCATGGCGTACCGAATCCGCCATCGCGACGGGCATTACCTGTGGTTTGAAACCGCCTGCCGGGCGATTCGCGAGACCTACACCGGGGCGGTGGTCGAAGTGGTGTGCGTGTCCCGGGACATTACCGCCCGGGTACAGGGCGAAGAAAAACGCCGACGCCTGGAAGACGAACTGGCCCACACCGCGCGCCTGGTGACCTTGGGGGAATTGGCTTCGGGCATCGCCCACGAAATCAACCAGCCATTGGCGGCGGTGGTCAATTACGCCAACGCCAGCCAACGGTATATGCAGGCACTGGGCACCAATCCCCAGGCGGCGGAACGGGTGGCCCAGGGCCTGGAACGCATTACGTTGCACGCCACCCACGCTTCGGAAGTCATCCGGCGTTTGCGCGGTTTCCTGCGCAAGGGCCAGCGGCGCATGCAGGCGCTGAACATGGTGGATGTCGCCCGTGAAGCGGTACGGTTGTGTGCCTGGGAAGCGACCCAATGCCAAGTGACAATCGACGATCGACTGCCGGATAATCTGCCGCCGGTGTATGCCGACCGGGTGCTGCTGGAGCAGGTGCTGCTCAACCTGTTGCGCAACGCCATTGATGCCAACCGCGAGCAACATCCGGGCCGGCCGTCGCTGATCGTGATGGCTGCGGGGCAGGGTGGTGCTACCTCCGTGGAAATCAGCGTCCACGACCAGGGGCCGGGCGTCAGTGAGCCGGAACTGGAGCAAATATTCACCCCGTTCTACACCAGCAAGCCGGATGGCCTGGGCCTGGGATTGTCCATGAGCCGCAGCATCATCGAAGGCTTTGGCGGCGAATTGCGGGCGCGCCGGCAACCGGTCGGGCTGCTCGTTTACTGCCGTTTGCCACTGGCCGGCCCACTAAAACAACAACAGGAATGACGCAATGGCAGCAGTGACGGAACACGTGGTTTACGTGGTCGACGATGATCAAGGCATGCTCGATTCAACGGTTTGGCTGCTGGAATCGGTGGGCCTCAAGGCCTTGCCGTTCACCAGTGGCGTCGAGTTTCTGGAGGCCTGCGATGCACGGCTCAATGCCTGCGTGTTGCTGGACGTGCGCATGCCGGGCATGGGCGGCTTGAACGTGCAGGAAGCCATGCGCGAACGCGAACTGAACTTGCCGATCATCTTCGTCAGCGGCCACGCCGACGTGCCGATCGTGGTCCGCGCCTTCAAGGCCGGCGCCCATGACTTCATCGAAAAACCCTACAACGAACAGCTGCTGCTCGACAGCGTGCAACAGGCGCTCAGCAACTGCGCGGCCAATCGCACGGGCAATCTGGGCCACGAAGAATTGCAGGCGCGCATGCTGACCCTGACCCCTCGGGAACGCGATGTATTGCTGCCGTTGGTGCAGGGCTACACCACCCGGGAAATCGCCAAACAACTGGGGGTCAGCGCCAAAACCGTCGACCTGTATCGCTCGCGGGTGATGAAACGCATGCAGGCCAATACTTTGCCGGATCTGGTGGGGATGGCGATTGCGGCGCAATTGGTTGATCCGTTGAAGTTGCGTTGAGTCCGTTGCGGCACAGACCGGGTGTCCTGCCGCCGGCATGACTGCCAGGGCTTGGGCTAGCATGGAAGGTGTACGTGCCACTCTCCTGAAGAGGGTTGAATCATGACCATCCATGCCTGGGAAAAACTCTATCTCGATGATTTGACCTTGGGGCAGGTGTTCGAAAGCGACGCCGTTCGCGTCGAGCGACGGGCGATGCTGGCTTTTGCGCAAGAATACGACCCGCAACCTTTCCACCTTGACCCCGAAGCCGCCGACCTGAGCTTGTTTCGCGGTCTGGCGGCCAGTGGCTGGAACACCGCGGCACTGACCATGAAACTGCTGGTGGCCAGCGTACCGTTGGCCGACGGGATCATTGGCCTGGGGATCGAACTCAGCTGGCCGACGCCGACGTATCCGGATGACCTGTTGCGTCTCACCACCACCGTCCAGGTCATCGAACCGTCCGCCACCAAGCCCGACCGGGGCGTGGTGACCATGCTCATGGAGACTCGCAATCAACACGACAAAGTGGTGCAGCGCGCCACCGGAAGACTGCTGGTGTTCAGGAGACCGCCGCCTGATTGAGCCGGTAGTCATGGTTGTGTGGCGCGCGCATGATGGGCGAGGCCATTTCACCGAATAGTCGAGCACGTTCTCTGTCGATGGCAGGGACCGGAGGAGGCGTGTTGAAACCCTTTCTACCCAGGCCCAGCGCCGCAACGCTGAACATGTTGCGTCAAGGCTGCCTGCAACGCCGTGATGCAGTGCCGCAAGCGTTGACGGAACAAGCGGCCATCCCCGGCATCCCCAATGCGCGTTACTGGCTGGACCAGGATCTGACGCCGTTTATCCGGGACGCGAGTGAGGCCAACCATCGAGAGTACGAGGCGTTCGGCCGCATCGAGGAGCCGAATGACATGTTGCCGCTGGCCGATATGCTGGCGGTTTCGGGGGGCGGCGACGCCGGCACTTTCGCGGCAGGCATCATTGCCGGATGGTCCCTGCATGGCACCCGACCGGTGTTCAAGGTCGTCACCGGCATCAGCGCCGGTGCGCTGGTCGCCCCGTTCGCTTACCTGGGGCCTGAGTATGACGGGATCATTCTGGGGATCTGCAAGGGCATCGGCCCCAAAGACGTGTTCCATCCGCGCAGCATGCTGACCCGCCTGGCGAGCGACGGTATGGCGGACAGCAAGCCACTGTCTCGCTTGATTGCCAAGTACGTCACTGCCGAAGTGCTGGCAGCCATCGCCGGGCAATACGCCAAGGGGCGACTGCTGATGATCGGCACCACCGACCTTGATTCAGGGCGGGCCGTCACCTGGAACATGGGTGCGATTGCGTCCAGCGATGCACCGGGAGCGCTCGAACTGTTTCGCAACATCATGGTGGCGTCGATGAGTATTCCCGGCGCCGTGTCACCGGTGATGATCGATGTAGAAGTTGACGGCAAACAGTTCCAGGAAATGCACGTGGACGGCGGCGTCCTCACCCAGGTGTTCCTTTACCCGCCGGGCACGGTGATGGCGCTGAACCAAGTGACTGGCGCGCGCTTGCGCCGGGAGCGGCATTTCTTTGTGATTCGCAACGGCAAACTGGAACCGCAGTGGTCCGGCACCAAGCGCCGCACCTTGAGCATTGGCGGCCGAGCCATCAGCACGTTGATCCAGACCCAGGGCATCAGCGACCTCGATCGAATCTACCGGATTGCCCAGCAGGACGGCGCGGACTTCAACCTGGCGTACATCGGCGCCGATTTTGATGACGCGCGCAATCACCGATTCGAGGGCGCGTATATGAAGCGGTTATTCGATTACGCCTTTGAACTCAGTGCGAAAGGCTATCCGTGGCATAAATCGCCGAGTACCTGAGCGCCGCCCGGCGCTTATTGTTCAAAGCACGACACCAGGAACCCCATCACCGCCTGCACGGCCGGTGTGTGCCGGATGTCGTTGTGGACCAGCAGCCACACGTCCCGCGTAAGGTCGGCGCCCACCGATGGCAGCGCTTGCAGGCCGTAGCGCTCGCCCAGGAAGTAGGGCAATGCGGCGACACCAGCACCCGCCTGAGCAATGGTCGCCTGGATGTTCAAATCATTGCTGCGCAGCAGGATCGGTCGATCACCCGCCTGTTTCTTCAACCAGGCCTGTTGTGGGGATTGCTCCATGGTTTCGTCGTAAGCGATGAAGGCCAGGTCTTGCGGGGCAGTGTTGGCTAAATAACCGGCCGCGCCATACAGGTAAAACGGCAGCGTCGCGACCTTGCGGGCCACCAGGTCCGGTTCCTTGGGGCGGCTCAGGCGCACGGCGATATCGGCTTCGCGTCGGGACAACGAAGCGCTGCCCAGGCTGCCAATCAACTGCAACGACAGCTGCGGATACTGCGTGCGCAATGCATTGATTCGCGGCGCTATCAGCGCGCAGGCCAGTGCGGGTGGGGCACTGACCATGACTTCGCCGACGTAGCTTTCCTGCCCCGCCAGGGCGGTACGCTGGACCGCGAACGACTCGCTTTCCATCCGCCACCCCAGCTCGGCAATGCGTTTCCCGTCCTCGGTAATGACGTACGCACGGGGGCGTCGGTCCACCAACTTCAGGTTCAGCGAACGCTCCAGCGCGCTGATGCGCCGCGCCACCGTGGCATGGTCGACCTTGAGCGTGCGTGCCGCCCCCGACAACGACTGCTCGTGGGCGAAGACAATGAAGTAACGCAGATCCTCCCAATCGAACATGGGCGTTTTCTCACATAAAGGGTGAATAAATGGGGAATTCTGCCCCATCGGCAAGCCTGCAAGAATCCTCCAAAGCCTGATGGGCAGGTTTGATTTGCGAGGAAACAGCCATGTCAAAATCAACGCCTCTGGCCTATGCCGGAATTGTCGGTGCCACGTTTTTCTGGGGCACCAATTTCAATGCGGGCGCCTACATCATCAAGAGCATGGCACCGATCAGCGCGTCCATTGAGCGCTTTGCCATTTCGACAGTGTTGCTGGTCCTGATTTTCAGTCTGGCCGGAAAGCTGCGTTTCGGCACGCTGAAACACAACCTGCCGGCCTTTATCGGCCTGGGGTTGCTTGGGTTTACCGCGTTCAGCCTCGCGACCTTCTTTGGCCTGCAAACCACCACGCCGATCAACGGTGCGCTGATCCTGGCGACCACGCCACTGTGGACCATGATCTTTGCCGTGTTGCTGGAAGGGGAACGGATTGATCGTGGTCGCGCCGTTGGCTTGATATTGGGCTTGCTCGGAGTAGGGCTGGTGATCACCCGCGGCGATATCCAGGTGCTGCTCCGGCTGAAAGTGGCCAGTGGTGACGCGATGATTCTGGCCGGCAGCATGGCCTGGGCGGCGAACATGGTCGGCACCCGACGCTTCGTCAAAGACTCGACACCGCTGGAAACCACGACTTATTCCATGTTGTTCGGGGTCATCGGGTTGATCGTGCTGGGTTTCATTTACGAAGACCCGCTGGCGGACATGCGTGGCGCTTCACTGCCGATTCATGGCGCGGTCATTTACCTGGCGGTCTTCGGGTCGTTGATTGCCTACTTGCTGTGGTTCAAAGGCATCCATGCCATCGGCGCCGCGCGGACCTCGATTTTCTTCAACCTGGCGCCGGTGTTCACCATGCTGGTGTCCTCGATCCTCGGCGTGTTGCCGAACGTCTGGCAATTGCTCGGTGCCAGCGGCGTCATTCTGGGAGTGGTGTTTGCTTCGGGGCTGGTATTGAGCCCGACTCAACCGAGACCGATCACGTCCCGGTGAACTTCCAGCGCGTTACGCTCGACCCAGTTGTGCGCCAGCAGCCCATCCGGACGCACTTCCCAGACGGCGGTGCCGAGCATTTCAAAAGGGCTGTTGCAGGAGCGGCCGCCGATAAATCCCTGGTTTTTCCCGGCCAACTTCCAGCGGGAAGCGACGCGGGTCCCTTGGGCATTCTGGAATGTCTCGATGGCGCCAAACTCGGAATCTTCGATGGTCGACAGGAAGGCGCCGATCCAGCGAATGAAGGCTTCGCGGCCAACAATATCCACGCCACCGGACGTGATAACGAAGTCTTCGGCAACGAAGCGCGCGGCGGCTTGCGGGTCCTTGGCTTGCCACACCTCGCGCCAGAAGCTTTCTACGATGTGTACTGCGGTGTTGTCGGTCATGTCGAACGCCTCGTTTATTCAGATGAAGCACGATGTTCGACATTTGCTATCCAGAACTCCAGCGCATAAATTTAATGGCATCCAGTTGAAAAGCGAATTCACCATGCAAGCCAGCGACCTGGAAATCGACCTGCTGCGGGCGTTTATCGCAGTGGCGGAGACCGGCAGTTTCACCGCCGCCGCGGACGTGATTGCGCGGTCGCAATCGGCGGTCAGCCAGAAGATTATTCGCCTGGAAGACCTGCTCGGTTTTCGTGTGTTCGAACGCACCAGCCGCGCGCTGACACTCACACCTGATGGCGAACGACTGTTGGTGGGGGCGCGTAAATTGATGGTGCATTTCGAGACGTTCATCCGTGAGATCAAGGCGCCCGCCACGGTGAATCTCCTGCGCCTGGGGATCTCCGAAAACCTCGTGCCTACGCAACTGCCCACGTTGTTATCGCGTTTTTGCAAGGTCTATCCGGACATTAAACTGGAACTCACCACCGGTCTAAGCCACGACCTGCTGGCCGACCATGAAGCCGGGTTGCTGGACGTGGTCATTGCCAAGCAAAAAGCCAGTGCCACCGCACAGCGCGGTCGAATTATCTGGCGCGAGCCTTTGGTCTGGATCGCCGCGAAGGACTTCGAAATCGAAGCCTCCAAACCCATACGCCTGGTGATGATGCGCCCGCCGTGCGCGTACCGCGCCATCATGATCGAGGCCCTGGCGTCGGTGCGACGGGAATGGGTTTCAGCTTGCCTGGCGAGCAATTTGATGGGCGTCCAGGCCGCCGTCGCCGGTGGACTGGGGATTACCGCGCTGGGGACCTCGTTCCTGCAGGAAGGCATGCGGATCGTAGAACCGTCCGAGAAGTTGCCGACATTACCCAGCACCGAAGTCGCCGTGATTGGCGACGACGTTCGCACCCGGCATCTGGTCCAGCCGCTGGTGTCGTTGCTGACCGAAGGTTTGATGGGCTCTTTGAACTAGGATTTACCGAGGCAAATCAGCCGTACACAACTCCCCCGTAGCGCGGATCAGCGCCAGTTCATGCAGCTGATCCGTCGCCAGACTGGCGCGAGCCTTGGCAATCCAGTCCGTGCACTGTGGGTCCTTTCGATAAGGCGTGAAGTCGGCATATTGCTGCAACAGTCGATTTTGCAGTTCATCCAGGCGTGGGCGGATTTGCTTGGCGAGGTCCGGGCGCGGCGTGTCTGGCGCCTGGCCGGCCGCTTGCCATTGGGCCAGCAGACCGTACTGCACCAGTTTGTTGGCTTCCATTTGCGCCGCCAGTAACTGGCCAACATCTTCCGGGTCCAGTTTTCGCTCTTCGGCCAGCTTCCTGGCGTTGGCGATCACCTGCGCTTCCCGGGGGCTGTCCTGGATCGGCTTGCCGCTGTCCCATTTGGTCAGGGCGACCAGATCAGCGATGTTGAGGCGTTCGTTCAACGTCACCAACAGCGGTTGCAAGGTTTCGGGTGGCGCGCTGGCCTGGGCGTTGAGGGCGGACAGGCCGAGTACGGCGCAGCACAGCAATTGAAGTTTCGGTTTATCGCTCATTCATGGGTATCCAGGCAGATGTCGATCACTACTTTACCGATTGCTTGTCCCGCGGCAACGATGGCGTGAGCGTCATTGACGTTTTCCAGGGTAAAGCTTCGGTCGTCCAGCAGCACCCGCAGTTGTCCGGCTTCAGCCATCCGCGTGGCTTGCGCGAGGATTTCACCGTGGTGCTGGCGGCCTTTGCCGGTGATCAGCGGCAGCAACGTGAAGACACCGGAATAGGTGGCACCCCGCAACGACAGCGGCGCGAGTGTATGCTCACCCCAGCCTAGGCAACTGACGACGTGGCCGGTGTAGACCTTCAGCAGGTTGAACGAGGCGTCCAGTGTCGCGCCGCCGACGGTGTCATACACGATGTCAAAACCTTCGCCGCCGGTGTGTTGCTCAAGGTAATCGGCAGGCGCCTGACTGCGGTAAACAATGGCCGTGGCGCCGAAGCCCTCGATGATTGCCAGGCTTTTGCCACTGCCGGTGGCGAACACTTCAGCCCCGTGGGCTTTGGCGATCTGCACCGCGATATGCCCGACACCACCGGCGCCACCTTGCACCAACACCCGTTGTCCGCCCCGGACGTTGGCCCGGTCCACCAAGCCTTCCCACGCAGTGATGAAAATCAAGGGGAGGGCGGCAGCTTCGCGCATGCTCAGGTTCCGCGGTTTACGCGCCAGCAAATCGGCATCGACGGCGATGTAGTCCGCCAGCGAACCCTGCTGGCCGCCAATTCCACCGGCCATGCCGAAGACCTCGTCGCCGACGGTGAAGGCTGTGACATCAGCAGCGACCACTTCAACAATCCCGGCCAGGTCCATGCCCAAGACAGCAGGCAACGGTTGCCGCGCATGGCCGCCCTGGCCGTTGCTGATCTTCGTGTCCAACGGGTTCACGCCACTGGCGATGATCTTGATCAACACCTGGCCTGCCTTGATTTCAGGTCGTGGCAGGTCTTGCAGTTGCAGTGCGGCTCCGGCCTTCAAAGCGACGGCGGCGCGCATGGTGGTCTGGCTCATGGGAACTCCTGTGGAACTGTTTAGGGGCGATGGGTCCAGTTTCAGGCAGTCGGACGATTCCGATAAGCGCGTAAATACCTATAGTATTCATTCCAAATAATCGCCAAGTAGGTGCTGATGGACACGTTAGAAGCGATGACGATTTTCCTGCGGGTGGTGGAGCGGGGCAGTTTCTCGGCCGTAGCCCGGGAACTCGGGCTCAGCCAGCCAACCATCAGCAAACAGATCGGCGCCCTGGAAAACCGACTGGGTGGCCGGCTGTTCGCCCGCAGTACACGCAACCTCAGCCTGACGGATGAAGGTCAGCGCTATTACGAGCATTGTCGGCAGATTCTGGCGGCGGTAGACCATGCCGAGCACAGTTTCCAGACCGGCCAGGAGCGGGTGGCCGGGCCATTGCGCATTGCCTCTTCCGGCAGTTTCGGACGCATTCAGATTGCGCCGCGGCTGCACGGTTTTCTCCAGCAACACCCTGACGTGACGATTGATTTGCTACTGAGTGACGAGAACGTCGACCTGGTCAGCGAGGGCATCGATGTCGCCGTGCGCATTGGCGAGTTGAAGGACAGCGGCCTGATCGCCCGGCCCATAGGCCTGACGCGGCGCCGGGTGTTCGCCGCTCCCAGCTATCTTGAACAGCACGGTGTGCCGGCGACACCGGATGATCTGAGCGACCACAACTGCCTGGTCTTCAATCAACTGGAACAGTCCGACCACTGGCGCTTCGAGCACAGCGGTCAATCGCGCACCATCCAGGTCCAGGGCAATGTGCGCAGCAACAACAGCGAAGCGATTCGGCAGATGGTCCTGAGTGGCTTGGGACTGTCGCTTTCACCCTCGTGGTTGTTTCGCGAGGACGTGCAGGCCGGGCGCGTGTTGGCGTTGCTGGACGAGTACACACCGTCGTCGCTGCCGATCCATGCCGTGTTTCCTGCGGATCGTCGGCAATCGGCACGGGTGAGGGCGTTCATCGATTATCTGCGAGATGCTTTCGCGCTTGATGACGACGTTTGCCTGGGTTGAATCAACCCTCAGGCTCGGCCGTACAACTCATTTGCCCTGAGCCCGGCTTCTGGAAAAGGACCGTGTTGCCGTCTTGCCAGAAGCTGTAATTGCCCTGGCGATCCTTGCCGGCGTATCGGGTGCCGGAATCACTCGGCACCTGGCTCAACGTGATCGAAGTGCTGGCCCATTTCAGGTACACGACCGCCGTCTGCGAGTTAAAGAAGGTCGCAGCGATGGGCGTGTTGAACCCGCTGCAACGAATCGTCCGGGGGCCTTCGGTGAGTCGGTCGGGATCCTTGGTTCGCACAATCGCCGAGCCTTGGCGCAGCTGATGCGCGCGCTCGGCATAACTGCGGATCGTGCACGGCTTGGGCTCAGGATCGGAGGCGCACTGATCACGGGTCACAACCCAGAACTTCTGATCGATCACGATTTTGTCGGGCGGCGGGACGGAACGTTCATCCGTGAGCGCCAGGCGATACAGGCGCGTCAGTTCCATGTCCATCTGCAGCAATTGCGGATCGCGGCAGATCAGTTTTTCGAGGGTGGTCCTGGCCGTGGCGCAGTCGAAGGTGGTCTTGAGGGGTGGCGGCGGGTCGGCGGCGTCGACGCAAGTACTTGCCGCTGCGCACAGGCTGGCAGCGAGTAGAGCGGTGAAACGGGATGTGAACGTTTTCATGCTGGCTTCACCCAGATGCCCGGATTGCCCGTGGACCGGTTGATCCCGTTGAACATTCATTCGTTCTTGTTGGGTGTATCGCAGTGTACGTCAGCGCTCGAAACTTGCCACACCGGCTGGCGGCCGTAGCGTCGAGAAACGTTGCGGCCCAGACGTTTGCGCCCGATGGAGAGAACGTCAGAACTGAGGTTATCCTCGTAGAGGAGGGCGACGGGGTGCAAAAATCAAATTTTCTCCCGTCGGTCTTCACATCCCTTTGTTGCTAGTCGACAATGCGCCCTCTGCTCCGGGGTAGTTCAGCGGTAGAACACTCGGCTCTTAACCGGGTGGGCGCTGGTTCGAATCCAGCCCCCGGACCCACTACATCGCAGGATCAGAAGGACACATGTCCAGGCACGATAGGGAATCGGATGAAATGGCCGGCATTAACACCGGTTATGCAGTCTTTCAGTTGTCTCGTGCATTGACCGCGTCCGGTCTCGACACTGAGGCAAAAACGCTCAAGCGGATTGAGCGCTGGCAGCAGGTGGTCGAACACATGGTGCGGGGCACCGCCCAGTTTGGCTCACGCACACCGCTCGTGGATGTGCCTGAATGGGTCACGCTGGAAGTTGTCACCGGCGGTTTTGCTACCGGACAGCATCTGGCCGGTGGTGCACTGACCGAGCACGAGCGGCAGTTGGCCGCCTCGATCCCAGGCATCCGCCCTGGCTTTGAACGACTGGATCTCAATGCCTGGCACCTTACGGATGAGGGGATCGCATCGCTGCAAGCGCGTCTGGTGAACAGCGACTATCGGGTCGATGTCCCGGAGGAGGCCGCGTTACTGACCGTAGCCTGGCTGTTGGGCCAGCAGCGCTCGGAGGCAGCGCGCGAACTGATCGAGTCGATTGCGCCTTTTTTTGAGCAACTGCGTTTCTTTCCAATGGAATCTGACGGGCTGCCGCTCACGGCGGCGCACGTGCAGATCTACGATGTCGGCGATATCAAACAGCTGCTTTCACAACTTCCGGCGCAGCCGCGTCTGGCGCTGCACAAACACGTGGTTACAACCCGGTTGCCTTTCTACGACGCAGCTATCTCGCTCTTCCTCTTAACGTACCAGGATGACTGGCCTTGTCGGCAATATCCGGAAGGCTGGCTCGAGCAGGCGAATACCCTAAGCAGCCGGTTCGATACCACCTGTGGCACTGACAATCTCACCGGTGAACCTTTCAGGGATCGGGTAGGGGAGTTGCACGCGCTGCTGAAGCTCTGTTCCCGCGACCCAGCTTCGCTCACAGGCCGTCAGGTCGGACGAATCCGGCGGATCGTCAACGATTTTGTCAGCAAACATGGTCATCCTGAATCTGAAGGTCATCTACAGAGCCGGGCAACGCAGCGCCATCATGTGGCCGCACCCGAACATCATCTGATAGCCAAAGCGGTTGCTGAGCGTCTGACCGATTATCCAAGCTCAGAAGGTATCTCTGATTTTTCGCCCCTGCTGGAGCCCATTACCCATGGCGAGGCGAAGGCATATGCGCTGATTACAGGCGTTGCCATTCCGCTAGCGGTTCGTCGACGCCTCGAGCGCTGTCGAAAGGGAACCATCGCTGACTTGATTGAGCAGGGAGTGATTACCTCCGGGGATACCGTGGCGCGAGTGCTACCAACGTTGACGGCCGAAATCTGCAGCGCTGGATTTCGCGATACAACGCTACGTGCGTTGTCGATCGCAACATACCGTGCTTTTCGGCGGCGCCGTTCATTGCTGCTGCTCAATCTGCAAAGCCAAGTCAAACTCAGCGAGTTGCCTTGGGTGGCCGCCGTAGAAGTTGACCGCGTGGCAGACGCTGCGGCTGCGGAGGGCGCCAGACAAGCCTTGATCGAATCATCGGCAACGACCCTGTCCGCTTTCCCTCAGGCAATCCTTGCGAACAAGCTACTTCAGGAGTTTGGCTCGCTTGCTGTCACAGCGAAGCTGGATCTTCCTTTTGTGGAAGAGGTCGCGGCGGACATTTTCATGGGGGCCTTCTCGAACAAATTCGTGGAAGCAGCCAGGCGAGCGGCCTCGTTGATAGGCGGCAGCCTTTACGCCCGTTATTACGACATCGACGCCAATCAACTGGCGACTCTTCCCGATAAACCGAAACCGAAGAGACGGAAGGTTTCCTGGCGTCATTCGGGTACCAGTGATGCATTGGCCACCCTGTGTGCGCAGCGGGCTAATGTGCCCTTGGGTGAATGGCATTCAGCAACTAACGGAAGGATCATCGAGCAACAACAGATTCTGACGACGCAAAACCTCGCGCTTCTGTTTGGTGAACTCGGTCTGAAGACGCTACTGCATCATCGCCTGGGGACACTTGCTCTGGAGTGTTTCCAATGGATCTGCAGGCGACAGCAACTCAAAATCAAGTTCTACCACTCGCGCTTGGTGATGCTCAAAAATACGGCCTATGCCTGGCGGCAGATGGTGTTTTATTTGTCGATGCTGGATGACGCCGAGAGAGGCAGCGCTATCAACCGCATCGAAGCTCATTTTGCCGCTCAACCTGCTGCATTCCGGGCGCGATTTCTACCGGCCATGATCGGGTTGCGTGTAGCAGCTTCCGGGCTGCCGTTAACCCTGAGCCGGCAGAAAAGCGAAGGGGCTCAGGTTTTTCTCGGATGGACCAGCGAACGACATTGGTTATTGCCGCCGCCAACGAATGACAAGCCAGAGACGGTCTGAATACTGCAAAGCCCGGGTTTCTGGGCATTTAGGTTTTGAGACCCGTCAGCCAGAAACTCGGTTAGAGTGTTGATCAATGTCTGTTCAAAAAGGGCTCTCCACTCGATTCGCCTGGTCGCGCCAAGCGGTTCCAGCGAACGAACCGGGCAAAAAAAGCCGTATATCAATCGTTATGTGAAGAAGGAATCGTCCGCTGTTTGTTTCTCTAGATGGGCCCAAAGGAACCGGCAAAACCACACTTCTGGAAGCCGTTACGAAAGTACTGAGGGCAGACAACAAAAAGGTGATCCGGCTTTGCGAGAGTAAAAGCGATCCCTACAGGGGTGAAACAATGGCCCTCGTTAACAAACTCGTCAGAAATCCTTCCCGGGATTTGGAGTTGGAGGTTTGTGAGCGCTTTGCTGATAGCCGTCATTGGATTTCCCAGCACGTGCTCACTAAACAGCCACCGGACAGCATCATCTTGATCGATCGCTGGTACCCGTCTGATGCCGCGTTTCGCCGGATAGTCCCGTTTTCAGAGATTCTGCAGTTGAATATCGATCGAAACGTGCAAGTGCCAGACCTGCATGTCGGGGTTGTCACCGCCCCTGAAATTTCATGGGCGAGGGCCGCGGCACGAGGCCGTGGGCTGAGCAGTACCGTGATGCATAAGCTGGAAGAACATGTGGCTTGTACTGAAGCGTTCGAGCGAGCGGTTGCAGATAATGGCTGGGTTCTATGCCGTAATGAAGGAACGATCGAAGACGCAACGATGCAGGTCATTTCTGAGATCTATAAGGTCCTTCGATGCCCCGTAGGCGAAGCTTGCTGCGCCGGCCTTGATTCGGTGAGATAGCCGTAGATATAGATCGTTAGCAGTATCGAGTGAGTACGCCGAAGTAACGATCAGCATAGCGGCATCTTCTAGTAACCCCAGATATTTCAGTTGGTTATGCTAGGTTGATGACATTTACCCTAGGATTTGTAACTTTTTTAGTCTCCGATTTTTGCCAGCAAAAAAAGGATAGCGGGATATGAATAAGTAAAAAATAGATAATGCGTAACGCACGAGAACGGAGCGGCATTCAAAATTAACTCCACTGCATCCAGATGCTCAGACATGGCTTCTTGATTAGGGGGCTCCAAATGTGGAAAAACCATTGCTTACGTTCGAGTATCTCTAGCTTTTCAAAAAGCTCGGCTTCCATGGGGCATCGCGCGGGCCCTCAATTAAATAGCTTATAGCGCTATTTCGCAGGTTATTTTGATGGATACAACGATCGAGCGCTTCATTGTCATTAGTGGCAATAAATGAGTATTTTGGCTGCGCCGCAAAAGCCAAGTCGAGACCATATTTACCGCTTAGCATCTCATTCATCAGCGCCATTTGACATGAAGCTGAAGCAGTATCATTTCGCGAAATAAGTGTCTTCTCCGCGCTCGTGTTAAGTATTAGTGATGGTATCAAATAGTCGTCTGGGGTCATATCTAACTTGAGATGCGAGGGTAACCCTAACGGTAATATCTCTTCAATGTATCTTTGTAATAAGGCTTCTGCGAGGTTCAACTCCTCGAAATGCGCGGCCAACAGGATAAGGGCTTTATGTAGTGCTAAGAAGAGCGGGGTTGGCTCAGAAACTGATTCGCCACAAGACTCTCTAAGCAGCCAGGTAAGACAAGCCAATACATCTGAGTCGGCATTTCTACTTAATTTTTCAAGACTTCTAGAGGAAATCTTCAGACGTTCAAATGGGGCCGCCGAGTCGTTATTTCTTGGAAGCACTAGCCGCTGGACCTCGGGTACCAGCAATCGCAGGAAGCTGTCATCGTCGAATATCTTGACATTAGTCAGATCAAGAACCAACCAAAGAGGGTGGTTAAGTTCCCGTGTTGAACCGTGAGCTATTTTTTCGACCATTTTAAGCAGCTTAAGCTGTGGACGATGTATACCCTTGCGATAGTTTGACCATTTATTCTTGCGATACTCGACTGCTCCCCCAGTGGAGTAGGAAAAAGCATCCGGCTCAAATGCCTTTTCCATACTGTAGTCGGACGTTAGGCCTGCACGGGCACGCAGCTTGGAATACCAATACCGGATGCACAGGCTTCGGAGGGGTTCCAGAGTAACAATTTCAGTCATTGGCATATACCGCGCATAAGGCTTGCGCAAGCAAACGCAAAATAATAATCCCAACAAAATCAATAAGTTGCTAAGATTTTTAAGCAGAACATAGAGTAATAATAGTCGGAAGTTGCCCTCTGTGAAAGTCTTCGTCTAATGTTTAAGATTTGTGTGACTAAACAACACAGTGCATGCCATGACCCTACAACAAGACTACGAGCGCCTGGCTTCCGAACTTGAGCATCGTCTGTGTGAGCGTTATGGCTTGATGCTCGGGAGCAAGGACCTTTGGAGGGAACTGGGGTACCCAAGTCCCAACGCATTTAGACAGGCGCTGATTCGCGGCACAGTAGACATTCCTGTCTTCGAAGTCAGCAATAGGCGTGGTAGGTTTGCGCTCGCCCATGATGTCGCTCAATGGATCGCGAGCCAGCGACTGGGTGTAGCAAAAGCTTAACTTCGACTAGTAAACCGCCGTAAGCAGGAGTTGCTGTTATGGATACTGGTTAAGAGCCAGAAAAGTGATCTGGGACAGAAACGCAAAAAGCCCAGGGGTGGTGCCCTGGGTTTCTATTGAGTCGTCAAGAATTAGTACGCCTGACGCCCTCATATTGCATTTCTAACGCGTAGCTGTCAAGCCAGCTGGTTTCACGTGTTCCCTAAAAAAAAATTGGTCATTTAAGCTCTCCATGGCATTGCACCTAAGGGGCCACTGCCCCGATGGCAGTGTTTGCCTAGAAGCAGCGGCCAGGTTGTGCGCTTAACGGCGAGCAATTGACTAAAGAACAAGATGGCTAACTCCACCGCCAAGGCTGAACTGCCAAGCAGCTTTGTTGAGGTGCCGGTCAAAAGTGGACTAGTCCATCATATTAGGGTGCACATATGAGTTCGTTGAAGTCTAAACTACGCGGTCACTTGATGGCTTCCCATGGGGCCCGTAAAAATACGAGAAATAACATCTGGATAAACTATAGTCATAAAGTTACCAAAGACATCACTCTTGCCAGTAACAATGAATGCTTGTACTGGGTGGCTGCTCTGGAGGCAAATCCTTTCGTGAGGTCGTTCAAGTTCGGGTGTGAGCTTAAGGCAAAATACCCTTGGGAGGAACAGTTTCGTCGCCGTGATTTTATCTTGGTAGAGAAAACCGACAATTCGCTCGAGCTGCACCAACTCGCGACCAACTCTTGCCCTTCCGGGCCAGTCGAAGCATTAATCTTATACGAACAAAAGAATATTGAGCTCGAAACAGTCCAGGTAATAAGCGCGAAAGATGTGCGTATGCTTGTCCCTATGGCTATGTGTTGGTTTCAGCTCCTCACTTTTTTGAATCAGATTAGAAATGAAGTCTTTGCTGCCCAAACAGATATGGTCAATCTGCACATTCGAAGTCGCGTTGCGGGGACGGTAGGTGCATTATTGGATGATCTTGATCATCAGGACCCGATGATTGTGTTGGGCGTGTTTGCCAGGGAGGCGGTTACAGGAACTCTAAACATAGAGTTCAACGACGCGTGCTTTGGGAAGTGCACTCGATGGTCGTTGAGGTCTGGCCAATGAAAATCAGACGCCATCGGAGTCAAATTGAACATTCAGTCAGGGTAACGATGCCTTGGGATGAGGTTTTCGTGGGAGATATGAGCTCCGCAGACAGAGACGTCTTCCAGCGGCGGATATCAGCAATTGACTTGTATATTAACGGCGCTCCGCAAGCGGAAATTTTGTTGAAAACAAAAATCAAGACCAGCGATCTGCATCGCTTGATGAATCGTTGTGTATCAATCGCGGAAGATGGCTTGGTCTGGGGGGCGAGGGCATTAATACCCCACTACCGTATTAAAGAGTATCAGCGAGAAGCTCCGGTCAGACCGAAACTTCCTGAGCAAAAGGGAGGGTATGCAGGAGTGATGGGGGGCATTCTAAGAAGATACCCTGACCTGCAGACCGATCTGGCAAGGAAGATCTTGAAGCTTGGAAAGAATCCGGACCTGCTGGAGTTCAGGCTGAAGCCTCAAACATTACATCGAATATTCCTTGATGAGCTTAAAATTGTCGGTCACCCGAGCACGGAGTGGCCGTTCAATACGAAGTATCAAGGTGGGCGAACGATTTCGGAATTCATGAAGCAAATTTTAGATCTAAATTTTGACAAGCAAGTTGAAATTTATCATGAGCAGGGAGCGAAAGCGCATCTGTCAGTTGGCAATGGAACGGAACCAACCATTCGGGTTAACCAGGTATACGAAGCGTGGGAGGTGGACAGTCACAAAGTTGATGCTGAGTTTTCGATTGGGGTTAGGAACGCCGATGGTCTCATGAGCGATATCAACTTGAAGAGGATCAATATTCTAGCTTTGGTAGATAGGGCTTCGACAGCGGTTGTGTGGTTTTTGGTTGTCTACAGCAGTGAGGTAAGCGCGACAGATGTCGTTCGACTGATCACCGAGAGTCTTAGAGACACGCTGCCAGTCCCTGTTAAAGATTTACTAGGAATGCAAATAAAGGGCGACGCGGGTTTTCCTAGTGAAAAGATTCCCGAGCTGCAGCATGCGCTACCTGGAATCTTGATGCCTGACAATGCGCTTTCAAATCTGGCTGCGCCTGTTTCAATGGATTTAAGACGCCGATTGGGATTTTACCTGAACTACGGACCGCCGGGGCACTTTGAGTGTAGGCCCAATGTCGAGCACACCTTTAAAAATATTGCTGAAGGAATTTTTCAGCGCATGCCAAACACTACCGGTTCAAACCCGATGGTGGGCCGTGCAGGAAGAAGCGCAGAAATTGCTAGGAAGTACCAGATTGAAGCCGAGGTGGTAGAGGAGCTGGCTTATCATCACTTTGCGCAGCATAACGCTTTGCAAAGTGAGGGTATAGGATATTTGACTCCGCTAGAGTTTATCCGGCAGAAGTTAAATCTTTCAGATCAACACTTTATTCCGAGACGACTTTTAAGAAGTCAGGTAAACGGAACATTAAACTATCGCACCGTTCGGAAAGTGAAAGTAAAGTGTTATCCGAAGCGTGGCATTCGGCCATACGTCCAGCTTGACAGAGTGCGCTACAGCAACGCGATTCTCAAAAAATCGCCATGGTTGAAAGATGCGGCTATTTCTGTAGAAATTGACGAGCAAGACTACAGAACGGTCAAGGCGTATTTTCCAGACGGGGCACCCATTGGTGTGCTTACGGCCTCAGGCAAATGGTCACGGACAAAGCATAGCCGAAAAACAAGAGTAGCCATTAATCAACTCCGCTCACTACGAGTTCTTACGATTACAGAGTCCGACGACCCGGTTGAGTACTATTTAAAATATTTACATACCCAAGTTTTACGTGCGAAAGGGGTGGCTTCTAAACATCTTAGCTCGGTGAGTTCGAGATCTGTTGCCACTGAAATAGGTAGGGTAAATCAAGAGGTTTCCGTTGAACGACCAGATTTATTATCGGAATATTTGGGTGAGTTGCCATCCATGGGCGCGGAGGACACTGATAACAAGTGCGAAGGTATGGACTCCAGCGGTCTGGTAGTTCCAGATTTGTCAACAAGTTCGGTTGTTAAGTCCGTTATGCCTACGACTATTCCAGACCTAAAGGGTCTGATGAAAGGTTTTCAATAGGATGATCTCATGAACGTTTTCGATCCGTCTGACCTACCTCAACGCGACAATTTGTTGAATTCGCACCCCATTAGAAAAAAGTCATTTACGACGTTAACACAAACGATTGAACGCGCGTACGGCATGATACGCGAGCAGATATGGCTAGGACGCCCGAGCCTTTACTTCTATTCAACCCCGAGAATGGGAAAATCGCAGTGCGCACTTGCAATTAAGCACCTTGCTAACCAAGAGTTTCCGGATAAATTCGTCGTCCTAGTTTCGTGTGACGTCTCGGAAACTGAGTCGATAGTAGAAAGTATGGCCAAATCCCTGAGTCTCATGCAGAAAAGTCGAGAAAACCTCGCTAAACTCAGGGGGCGATTGACCACGCATATCGCATGCGAGCTTTCATCCTTGCTGGGCAGTCATTTCCTGCTAATTCTCGACGAGATGCAGGCCTTGGACCTTGATGATTACAAGCATTTACAGGTCATCCAAAACGATCTCAAAATCAGTGGCATTGCAACTACAACGATTGGGTTTGCACAGTCGGACATAAACAGCCGACACAGTAGCTTTCGTCTGGCAAAGGAAGACGCCATTTTAGCCCGGTTTCTGAGCCAACGCATTGCTTTTGAAGGCTGTACCGACGAAAAATGGTTAACAGCCCTACTGGAAAATTTTGACAGCAACCTCATTTACCCACCAAACTCAGATTGCTCTTATACCCGTTTTTTTTTACCAAACGCTTTCGCAGATGGTTTCAGGCTAAGTGCCTACGCACCGCTGATATTTAAAATAGCTAAGCAGGCAGTAGGGGGCGTATCGGTTCCTATCCCCATCGAGCATTTGTTTATTACAATCGAGTATCTTCTGATCAGCTCTCGGGTGAATGATACTCTTGGCTTTGAACTCTCCAGTGAAGTCATCGCTAGTGCAATTGCTCAGTCAAACATGGCCGAGTTTTCAAGTATATTTAAGTGAGGAGCAACATGCCAGCGGTCCTTACATTTCATAAAAAAATGGCACCCTATGAGTCATCATGGTTAGTTATGCTTAAAGCGTTGTTGGTCAACGATATTTCGCTAAATGATCTGATGAACTTAGTGTTAAAGACTGATGCGCCCAGGAACGGCTCCAAAATTTACTGGCTGGAAAGCCATCAGTTCAATGTGTCAAAAATTTCACATACGCTATCTATTCCATTGCCAGCGGTTGAGAATTCGTTTATAGACATTCTAATGGGATCTAACCGTCCTATTGGGCCAGCCACCGTACGTCATTGCCGGGTGTGTATCCAGCATCTTTTTCATAGTGCTTTGTTTCAACTTTCATGGGTCACGCATTGCCCTATACATGACGCTCCGCTAGTGGAGTGCAAAAATTGCACCTCGTTCTTGAGAGATAATAGTCTGATCAAAATTAGGAATGCAGAAAGAGGCGGTCGATGCAATCACTTGGCTCCATTCAGGAAGCAGAAGTACCCAATATCATTATTGTCAGATATCGAAATTGATCAATACACAGTATGGGCTCGGTCCGTTGTGGAGTGGTTATCCCGGGCAGCTATGGTAATGCCAGGCGAGTTTGCGCGAGTGGTCTCAGTTCCTTTGAAGCATTGGGACGTAAAGCTCCGATTTGTGTTCTGGCGATATCTCGAATCCCGGGTTGGACTCGCCCCTATATCAATTCCAGAAGTCAACTACGAGGCCGCGCGAGCGGCGTTAGACCTCCCTCATAAAATCCCTGATGATGGAGAGCTAGAGTACAGATCATCTCTGATTTCTGGCATAAAATCCGTCCGCCGTCATATATGTAGACACTTCCTCAGACGGCATCGGTCCTGCATTTCCATCGTTAGAAGTCTAACGCTTAATCAATGCAACGCACTCCTCAGTGACCGACGGTGTAGCTGCTCACTCGCATACTATTGCTGGCTGGTGAGGGTTTTTAACATTTACACCATGCGAGATCTGAGAAATCCGAGGTTAGACCCCTATGCCGAGCATAGACGGTCTTGCCCTGAGCCAAGGGTACGTGACTTACCAGGCTACCTCCTCGAAATTTGGCTTGCTTTTTTTGATATCTGGGCCGGAATTGAAATATACGACGCGGAGTCAAGCGACTCTTTTGAGGCTGCGATACTCATCCGAGCCAATCGTCAATTTGATTTGATCCACCCAAATTTTTCGTTACAGACCCGTCACGTCGATTCAGGACAATTAAAAAATCATTACTTTGTAAAAGCGGATTTCTTGCTCAACCAAAGCCTTGCTAGATGTAAGTGTAGGGGGAACGGAAGCATGATAATGGACTATGTCGTTGCAGACGATGTCGGCATTCCTAATGTGCCGCGAGAAACTCTTTTCGTGCTCCGGTGTCACGCGTGGCATCATGTTAGACAAAGGCGTTATATTTACGTTTAGACAGCCGCGCACGTCTACGGTCTAAGCTAACTCATAGCAATCACCCTGAATTGATGTCCATCCCTTCGTGTTGCTGTTCCGGTTTAGGTGAACTTGATAACCTCGAAAATTACCTGTTTGTTCCAGTAATTCAACGCGAAGATGTATAAGTGTGGGTGGCAGTGTTCGCACTGGAAAACTGCTGCAGATCGAAGCGCAAAGGTAGCGCTCTCTGCGCCCGACTACACCGGGAGCGCCATTCAACTGGCCAGTAGACATTCTCGAGGTCGTTGCCCTCTCGACGGAGTTTTGCGCCTGATGGAGTGCATGAGCGTTATGATTTAGCAACTAGCGGTCATCACAAGCTCTCTTGCCTACCTCGCATTTGGTCGGGAGCCTATTGGTCGAGGTGACCGACCGGGGGTGATATTCACTCGCTCCCCTTAAGGAGCTCTGTTGCTTTACTGCCCAACAATGAACCGGCCTGAAAATAACCCATCACCGTGCCGACACTGCGGTGCAGGAGTGTTCTATGGCTGGTACGACTCAAGCTACCACGGCGTTTGGCCGGTCTCCATGATGTTGGTGCTCTTTGGGGTGCTGACCACGCTGACATTGTTGACTATTCGAGCGCCTTTACCCGCTCAAAGCCCTGCCATCGTGGCAGGACTGAGTCGCTGACCCGTTTATTTTCACTGTTCCCTTTTCCCGGTTGCTCGCCGGGTTTTTTTCTTCGAGGAGTGTGTATGCGTAGCTTCTACCGTGGTCGGGACCTGAATCGCGTTCACAGCATCGCCGAACTTGCGGAGCTGGCTCGCCATCGGTTGCCGCATTTTGCCTGGGAATACTTGTCTGGCGGCTCCGAGGACGAGTTGACCCTGGCCCGTAACCGCGCGTTATTTAGCGAAGTACATTTGCATTCGCGCACGCTGGTTCCGTGTCATCCACCGGTGACCCAGCGTCGCTTGCTGGGGCGTGAACTGGCCGTACCGATGCTGATCGGACCGACCGGCTACAACGGCATGCTGCACCGCGATGCCGATCTTCACCTGGCCCGGGCCGCGACCGCACGCGGGTTGCCGTTTTGCCTCAGTACCGTATCCAACGTCTCGATGGAAGCGATCAAGGCGCAAGTGCCGGACGTTAATCTCTGGTTCCAGCTATACGCCATGCGCGACCCTGAAATACAGGCCAGTCTGCTGTCTCGAGCACATGAGGCTGGCGTCGACACGTTGCTGTTGACCAGTGATGCGATGGTGCTGGGAAATCGTGAGTGGGACCGCCGTAATTTCGTTCGTCCGCGCGAATTGAGTCTGGGCAACAAACTCGATGTGCTGCGCCATCCCCGCTGGCTACGTCAGGTCATGTGGCCGAACGGCTTGCCGTCTATGGGAAACCTGGAACCATACCTGCCGCCCGCTGAGCGCAATGCCCTGGGTTCGATGAAGTTCATTGGAGAGCAGATGGAAACGCTGCTGGACTGGTCCATGCTCGCTCGCCTGCGCGATCAGTGGTCCGGGCGCTTACTACTCAAGGGCGTGCTGCACCCGGCAGATGCCGAAAAAGCCATGACGCTGGGGCTCGATGGATTGGTGGTGAGCAACCACGGCGGTCGCCAGCTTGAGGGGGCGCTCGGGAGTTTGGATGCGCTACGGCTCATCGCGTCTGTGGTTAAAGGCAAGATGGCACTGTTACTCGACAGTGGTATCCGGCGTGGCAGTGACATCGCCAAAGCCTTGGCCCTTGGGGCTGATGCGGTATTGCTGGGTCGCGCCACCCTCTATGGCGTCACCGTGGCCGCAGAGCAGGGTGTCGGTCGCGCGTTGGACCTGCTCCACGAAGAGTTCATCCGTACGCTCAGCCTGATGGGCTGCGCCGATATCGCGGACCTAAGCCCCGACTGGCTGGCAGACATCCACGCTCAATCGATCTGCCGGGGATGACGTCATGGAACTGTACGAACTGATCACCTTCACGCTGCGTGTGCGCACGTCGGCGCAAGCGTTGCCTCGTCTGCAACAAGCCCTTGAGGAGGCGCCGGAGGGGGTTAGCCTGATGGGCTGTTGGCTGTCCGAAATCGGCCAGCAGAACCGTATTGCAGTCCTTCGTGGATTTACCGATACCCAAATCCGCCAGCAGGAACGTGAGCGCTGTCTGCTGGCCAGCGACGCGTTCGGCATCGGCGAGTTCGTGTTGAGTCAACAGATTGACGACTATCGGCTTTTCCCGTTCCTTGAACCTTTACCACCAGGAGCTCATGGGCCGTTCTACGAGCTACGTGAATACGACCTGGTGCCTTCGGGGTTGGCTCCGACGCTTGCTGGCTGGCGCAAGGCGGTGGGGCCGCGCACCGGTGACGGCTATTCATCTGTGTATGCGGCGTTCTACGCCACGAGTGGGAAGCTGCCGCGCTATCTGCATATCTGGCCGTATTCGAGTCTCGAACAACGCTTGCAGGTGCGCACCCGGGCCGTGAGCGATGGTGTGTGGCCGCCTGAAAACTCCGCGCCGCAATTGCTAGAGATGCAGTCTTCGGTTTACTTGCCCGCGACGTTTTCACCTTTGCACTGAGCATCCGCCAAGGATGATTTTCTGCATTAGGTTTCCTTGGATTTACAAAAAGAGGGGCGGTGGTGAGCGACAAATTGGCTGGTATTTCAACCTTCATGATCGCCGCCGAAGCGGGTAGTTTTTCCGCAGCCGGTGAACAGCTTCACTTGATCCGCGCCGCCGTAAGTAATGCCGTGGCAAGGCTTGAGAAACGCCTGGGCGTCAGGCTGTTTCAGCGTACTACTCGCAGCTTTGCCTTGACCGAGGATGGCCAGTTGCTATACGAACATTGCTCACGCGCACTGGCCGAGATAGAGAGCGTGGTCGCTTCGTTCGCCTCGAGGCGGGATTAGCTGTAGCGGGACTGCGGTTAAGGGGCAATGCCTCACGGACATTACCCAGTGTATTTTTTCTGGCGTAGCGAGATGAGCGTCGAAGTGCTGCATACCTTTCCGACATGCGCAAGCGTTGGCCGGCAGTGGACCAATCATTGTCCAGCGGTAATTCCAATCCGATAGAGAAGTTGTTGGGGCCGAGCAAACGTTGAAAATGTGAGTTCATCAGGTCTCCTGCGCCTTGCATGATGCAGGGCGACTCCATGGGTGAATACCGACAGTATCTGCGGCTCCATCCCGGAGAAAAATGCATCAGACAGCACAATAGTCTTGATTAAAATGCACGATTAGAAAGTTTTCCTGTCAGGAGGAGGAAGGGGCAATCGCTGCGAGTCTCGCTTCCCGTTCAAAACTCAAAAAAATGCCGCTAATTGAGCGGCGTTATGTTTGTGCGTGATTTGTGGTAATGACTGCCCGGCCGACTAGTCGTGGTTCGTTCACTTCATTTGTTCCCCTATTTCCCAAGTGGAGGAGCTTCAGGCCTACGCCTATACGTTGCGTAAGCGGCGGCCTGAAGACAGTCCCTGCGGCAATGTACTAGTTTGAATCGATTAGCCTTTCGCTTGGCTCTGGGACTTGAGTCGATCGAGTATCACCTTACCCACATCCAGCGCTGAACCAGGGTTTTGACCGGTCACCAGTTCGCGATCGATGACGATATGGCTGGTCCACGGTGAAGTGTTGCTACTGTATACGCCGCCGGCTTGTTCCAGTGCCGTTTGCGGATAGAACTTCATCGCACCGCCATTCAACAAGCCCTTGGCCAGTTCCTCTTCCTGATTGCTGATGACCGTGAATTTGTATCCTGCATAAGTCCAGCCATGCGTTGGGGCTTTGCCGTCGACTTCGAGTTTCCGAGTGAAGGCTGTTGGGTCGGACAGAGTCGACAGTAGCGCAATCGGGCCATGGCAAACGAGGGCGGTTGTCTTGCCGTTGTTATGGAAGTTGTTCAGCAACTTCCCCAATGCGGCGCTATGCAGCAGATCCTCCATAGGTGCATGGCCACCAGGTACATAGACAGCATCGAAGTGCCCGTAGCCGATCTGTTCGACCCGCGACAGGCTAATGACCGGTGACTCACCCGGCGAGGTGATCTTGAGGTGCTCCAGCAGCGCCTTGTACTCCTGCAGTGCCGCAACGTCATCGTTGAAATACATCTTGTCGGCGGACGATTTGTCCAAAGTCGGCGCCTTGCCTGTAGGCGTCGCAAAGGTCACCGAGTGTCCGGCATCGAGCATCAGTTTTACCGGTTGCATCAATTCGTTCAGGTAAAAGCCGGTTGCAAAGACTTTCTTGTCCTTGAGCTCAAGGTGGTCTGAATCAGACATCACGACTAGGACGTTACTGGCCTGTGCGTTGAAGGCTGAGGTGCAAATGGTCATTGCAAGGGCGAGACGAGTGATAGGGCGCATGGGATTTCCGAGCAATAGAGAGTGAATTCGATCAGCAGGTGTCTGATCCCGATACGACTATATTCATGCCTCCATGGGCGATAAACTTGCGCAAGGGAAAAGCACTTGTTCTTTGGAGGTAAAGGTGAGCCGGCGATTCGATTATCTCGCAGACGTAGAAGTCTTCATCACTGTGGTGGAGAAGGGCTCCCTAAGCGCAGGGGCCGTTCTTCTGGCAACTACCCCGTCAGTGGTCAGCCGTGCGATCTCACGTCTGGAAACACGCCTGGGTGTTCAGTTGTTACGGCGCACGACTCGACGCCTGAGCCTGACCGAGGCGGGACTGCTTTACCTCGAACAGTCCCGCGCGGCGTTCTCGCTGATCGATGATGCAGAGCGGACGATCCAGGGGCAGGAAGGCGCGTTGACTGGCCGTGTACGGCTTAGTGTGCCGACGACTTACGGCCACTACCGGCTGCCGGTATTGCTCTGCCGCTTTACTCGGCAGTACTCGCAGGTGCGCATCGAGTTGAGCATCAGCAATCGAAATGTGGATCTGGTGGCCGAAGGGTATGACCTGGCCATTCGCCTTGGGCCATTACCTGACAGTGGCCTGATTGGACGCAAACTTGAGGATGCGCGTTTGTGCGTGGTCGCCGCGCCGGATTATCTCCGGCGTGCAGGTACGCCGCACAGCGTCGACGAACTGCCAGCGCATGCCTGCCTGCCATTTGTGATGCCCAGCAGCGGTCGGGTCGGCCCCTGGCTGTTCTGTGAGCAGGGTATTGATCGGGAGTGGATACCTGAGGCGAGTGTTCAAGTGTCCGACGACGTACTTGGCACTGTGTCTTTGGCCGAGCACGGTATGGGGATTTGTCAGACCTACGATTTTATTGTTCGGGAGCGGATTCAAAGCGGACGCCTGGTGCCGCTGCTCGAACAGTCGGGTGGACGGTCCCGACCGTTCTCGGTGATTTTCCCGCCTCATCGCCAGCTATCGGCTGCGTCCCGGGCGCTGATCGACTTCCTGATTCGCGGGGTGGCAGATCAAGCCCACACGCCACTCAACGAGCGTCAAGCGATCGGATAGGTCGGGTAGTCGGTATAGCCCTGGGCGCCTCCTCCATAGCTCAATGCCCGGTCCGGTTTCAACAATGGCCAGTCGTTGCGTAGTCGTTCAACCAGGTCGGGGTTCGCGATGAAAGGTTCACCAAATGCTGCGATGTCGATCATCCCATCGCGAAGAAATTGTTCCGCTCGTTCCTTAGTCATGCCTCCTGCGAGCACTAGCGTGCCATGGTAGTGGGTGCGAAATTTTTGCAGGAAATCCCGAGGAATGGGCGAACTGCCCCGCGACAGCTGATCCATGAAATGAACATAGGCCAGACCGCGTCGGGAGAGTTGGTCGGCGACATACAGATAGGTTTCTTCGACATCCTCGTAAAGCCCCATGTCAAACAGGCCGCCAAAGGGTGACAGGCGAATGGCGGTGCGTTGCGCACCGATACGTTCAATGACGCTGTCGACCACTTCCAGCAAGAAGCGTGAACGGTTTTCGAGGGTATCGCTGTGGTATTCGTCTGTGCGGTCATTGACCAACGGGTTGAGGAATTGTTCGATCAGGTAGCCGTTGGCGCCGTGCAGTTCAATGCCATCGAAACCGGCGTCAATAGCATTCGCGGCTGCCTGGGCAAAGTCACGAATCACCGCTTTGACTTCCGGCGTGGTGAGGGCGCGGGGTTGGGAGACGTCGACCGGACCGGGCTCGCCACGCTCGGTCAAACCCCAGGCCTGGGAGTTACGGGCAATCCGCGAGGTCGAGCTGACCGGGTCAATACAGCCTGGCTGAATACTGACATGGGAAACGCGCCCGACATGCCATAGCTGCGTGTAGATAACGCCGCCGGTAGCGTGCACTGCCTGGGTTACTTTGCGCCAGCCGTCGATCTGTGGCGTGGTGTAGATGCCGGGGATGGCCAAAAAGCCTTCGGCCGAGCGCGAAATGGGGGTGCCTTCGGTGATGATCAGTCCGGCGCTGGCGCGCTGGCTGTAATAAAGCGCAGTGAGGTCGTTGGCGACGCCATCCGGGTACCGCGCCCGTGTCATCGGCGCCATGGCGATACGGTTGCGCAACGTAAGAGTGCCGACTTGGATGGGATCAAATAATGAGCTCATGGGGACCTGTCCTTTCTTTATGTTGCTCAAGAAGGTAGGCCTGACATAGCAAACTGATAACCCGATCCGGCCGAACATGATTTGTGAAGCCGTTTCACAGTTTACTCAACCCTGCAGAGCTTGGCTGCGTTGTGCATTCGCTTCCACTGTATATGGAATTGGTTTCACAAGATAAATGAACGTTTTCCACTTATTGCTACGTATCGCCAAGTAGCGCTTGTGATATTTTTTCACTAATCAATGAGTGGGGAGGCGGACGTGGATAACAGAGCAGGCGAGATGCAGGTATTTGTACGGGTCGTCGACGCCGGCAGCTTTTCACAAGCAGCGCGACAGATGCTGATGACACCTTCGACGGTCAGTAAATTGATTGTTCGACTAGAGCTGCGTCTGGGTGTACGTCTGCTCGAGCGTTCGACACGTAAGCTGTCGCTGACCGATGAAGGACGCATCTACTATGAACGCAGTAACGCTTTGCTGGCAGAACTCGACGACGTTGAAAGAGTGTTGGCCCAAGGCGCACAGAAAGCACGCGGAACCGTGCGCATCAATGCCTCGGTTGCGTTTGGCACAATGGCGATCGAACCCAATTTGCCGGCCTTCTGGGAAGCCCACCCGAACATCCAGATCAACCTGTCCTTGAGTGATGATATCGTTGACATGTACCTGGATCGAACAGACGTTGCATTCCGTGTTGGCGTGTTAACTGACTCGACCCTACGTGCGAGGAGTATCGGTATTGCTCGGCGCAAGATGGTGGCTTCACCTGAGTATCTGGAAAAGTACGGAGTCCCCGACACCCTCGAAGACCTCGCCGAGCATAATTGTTTGAGCTTCAACTTTCGGCGCTCTAGTCCAGTGTGGCCCATGCATCAGAGTGGCCGCATCGTTGATCGAATCGTCCAGGGCAACCTGCAAGCCAACAATGGCGAGACCGTTCGACGTATGGCCATCGCCGGGGTGGGGATTGCCCGATTGGCGGACTTTCACATCGATGAGGATCTCGCCGCTGGCCGGTTGGTCGAGGTACTCGCGCAAACAGGCCATGACAGCGAGGAAGTCAATGTGCTGTATCAGGGTGGACAGCATGTGCCCCAGCGTATCCGAACGTTCCTCGACTTTATGGTGCCGCGTCTGCAAGCGTTCATGAATAGGGGGTGAACCGCGTGCCGTCGTCAGTCCGTGGATTCGACGACGGCCTTCAGGCGCTCCAGCCCTGCGCGGTAGAGTGCCTCGAAATGCCCGATGACCCCGGCCTCATCTGCGCCCTGGACGAGAAAGGTGCTGGACCAGGACGCCAGTGTCCCCCCGTTGCCATCGTCCTTCGCTGACATCGTGCCTACATAGTCAGTGACTGGCGAAGGCCCCTCAAGCAGGGCATAGCTGTAGTGCTTTTCGTCTTCATCGAACGTGAGCAAACGCTCGACAATGATCGCACCGTCGGCAGTTTTGAGGTGACGCAAACGTCCGCCATCACTGAGGGTGCTGCTGGCGATGACATCGAGCCAGCGAGGTAGCCAATCAAACCCGCCGAGTAGCGACCAGACCTGTTCGGCTGGACGTGCAATGCTAATCAAGATACGGACTTCACTCATGTTTTTAACCTGTATGGGAGGAAGGCATTCAAAGAATGACTGATGTAACCAACCAGAGATTGGCGGCGCTGATCAGCAGGAAAATACACCAGGCCATGACGGCGACCGGGCGTGAGATAGCAAAATCACCCATCAGCGTTTTATCGCTGGTGAAACGAATCAACGGATACACCGCAAACGGCAGTTGCACTGACAACACCACCTGAGAAAACACCAACAGATCACCCACCGCGGCGTCGCCCAGCCAGAGAATCCCGCACAGCGCTGGCACCATGGCCAGCAGGCGGGTGACGACGCGCTGTTTCCACAATGAAACTTTGAGCTTTAAGAACCCTTCGAGCACGACCTGACCGGCGAGGGTGCCGGTCAACGTCGAGCTTTGGCCCGAGGCGAGCAGTGCCAGGGCGAACAGCACGGCAGAGATGGCCACACCTGTCAGGGGGGCCAGCAATTGATGGGCCTGCTCGATACCGCCAATATCAGTGTGCCCGCTGTCGTGAAAGACGGCGGCGGCCACCAACAAAATGGCAACTTGCACGGCGGCCGCAATTGAAAGCGCGCGGATCGTATCGTTGGAACCCCGGCGCAGGGACCGTTTTACCTGCTCTCCGTCATGCGTGACGCTATTGGACCGGGCCAGTGATGAATGCAGGTACAGATTGTGGGGCATGACGGTGGCGCCGATGATACCCACCGCGATGAACAGTGCCCCTGGCTGAGCCAGCGTGTCCAATGACGGAATGAACCCCTGGAACAGGGCGTTTACATCGAGCGTGATCAATGCCAGCTCAATGGCGAAGCACAGGACAATGGTCGCCACCAGGGCCAGGACGATCTTCTGCACTCGGCCATTGGCGGCACCCTTCAAGCCCAGGATGACCAGTGTGCTGACAGCCGTCAGCACGATGCCGAGGGCCATTGGCAAGTTGAATAGTAATTTGAACGCCAACGCCGCGCCCAGGACCTCGGCAATATCGGTGGCAATGATGGCAATCTCCGCCATTGCCCAGTGCGCGAGTGTGGCTGGTCGGCCGTAGCGAAGACGACAGGTCTGGGCAAGATCCTGACCTGTGACGACGCCCAGACGCAAGGCGAGTGTTTGCAAAAGCATGGCCGCTAGACTCGACAGCACCACCATGAATAGCAGGCTGTAACCGAACTGAGCGCCAGCAGCGATACCGGTGGCCCAGTTGCCAGGATCCATGTAACCCACTGCAATCAACAGTCCGGGTCCCATCAGCAGCGAAAGGCGTCCAGGCATAGGCGATGGTGGGACGGCACGCATTCCGGGGTGTTCCGACAACGAAGTCTTCGTTGTCATCGGTCAGTGGGTCCTTTGTGATCGGGCAAGTCGGGGCAGACGCGCCAGCACTAGGGTATGAATGAACAGCAGCAGGCCAGCAACCGAGAGAATTGCCGATACTTTCCCGCTCAAAGCATGGGCGGCCAGCAGACACACCAGAGCCGCTATCTGGGTCAGCAGACGATGGGCCAGCGAAATCCGTGAAGGGCTCGACGCCTCGAACAGGCGGCCGGGCCAAAAGTCTGGCCTGGCTCGCGAAAACGTTATTGCGGCGATGGCCACCACGGCGTATATCCAGACGCCGAGACCGGCGTCACCTTCGGCCAGCGCCAAGCCTATGGCGCTGGCCGTGAGCAGCAGTGCAATGACAACGAACGCAACACGGCTATAGCTCATGGTGTTTCGCTCGAACCCATCGGTGCATCCACCCGCAACCGCAATACATGGAACGGCGGCTGGCTGTCGTCCTCACCCGCATTGAGCAGTGGGTGGCGGTGCAGCTGGTTGGCTGTGATGTAGAGCCATTCCCCCTGGGCATCGAGCTCAACGCCATCCGGCCAGCCGAGCAACTGATCGTCTTTGGCCAGAATGCGGTAGCCTGCCGGAGAGGCCAACCCGATCGCGTTGCTGGTAATGTCGGTCACGTAGACGTTGCCCTCTGCGTCGACATCAAAACCATCGCAATGCGGTTTCTCGCACCAGTACTCTACAGCTTCGTCCTGAGGTGTGACGCCTGCCGGTTGTGCGAGGATTTCGGTGGCTATCCGATAGACCTTGCGTGCCGACATCGAGCCGAAATAAACCCAGCGGCCCAACGGATCGATGGCGATAGGATTGAGGCCATAGCGGTAAGGAATGACTTCGCCTTCTGGCGTGCGCAGCGAAAGCGGTTTTCCGTCGACCATCAGTGGCACATCGCCGGGCATCAACCCTGGGTAACACTCCAGTGATCGCCACGACAGGCCGGTTTGCAAGTCGACCACGACTATGGCCGGATAGTCGCTTTCGCCAGAAGGGTTCATCGTCATGTCTGCGATGTAAATGCGCTGACGTCGCCAGTCGATCACAAAATCTTGGGTGAATGAGCTTGGTCGGAGCACATTCTGAGGCAGCACGATCAGGCGTTGCAGCCGGTTCTCGTGGTCATTCCAGGCAATCAGCCGCGGCTGTTGCTGCGGGCCGCCCATATCGAGTATCCAGACGGTGCCCTCGGGGTCGGTGCGGATGCCTATCACGGCGGACATCCCGCGGCCATCCGCTGTGGGCTTACCTGCCCAGGTTTCGTTGGGGTAAGCCGGGTGCTGACCGTCCTGGGCCACCGCGCGCACTGAAATGTCCGGTGCGATGATGGCGGATACCGACACCAGCACTCGCCCGTCGGGCATGACGGTCGGATTCCCCGGCCGCTCGACCGGGAATGTCGCAAAGATCTCCAGTTGATGAGTGCTCATGACAGCGCCTTGACGAAAGAGGCCGCGGTGCCGGTAGTTGGGTCGACGAAGATGATGTCGCTGGGGTCGCGCCGTGGCGTGTCGACCGAGACCATGAACAGCGGGTGTTCGAGGATCTCTGGCATGCCGTGGATGGTGAACTTCTTGAAGAACAGCATCTCGCCTGGACCCACTTCGAACGGTTCGCGGTCACCCATGAAAAAGCGCGCGCGCCCGGACATGATGATGAGGTACTCATCACAGGTCGCATGATAGTGGGCAGGCGTCGGGTGGTAGACCCGGAAAACACGTCCGCTGGCTTCGTCTTCGTCGGTCAAACGGGTATCAACCAAGAGTGTGTCAGCGGTCTCGGGGAACGTTTTGACGATCGCATTGAGATCGAACGAGGCGTGAGGTGCTGCCTCTACCAGTTTTTTTCGGGTGATTACTTCGGACATCTTGAAACCCTCATTCAGGCGCTCTTTGAGGAACGCTGTGATGTTGTTTGTGGGTTCAGGATAAGCATTGGGCGGGTAGCGGAGAACGCAGTGACCGCGCACAAGATTTGAGAATTCAAATAACAACTGTGTGGGTCTGGTGGCGTTGGTTTTGCGAATTCAATTCCAAACAGCTACGCCCGTTGATGCATTTCTGAGGCGCAGGACGTGCGGCATAGTGATGAGTACTCACTATCGAGTCCAGCTGCGTCGGAGACACAAGATGCAAGTCAGAGCTGCTGTTCTAAGACACATGAATGTTGCCCCACCTTATGCCCAGAGCAAACCGATTGTGATCGAGACAATCGAACTGGCACCACCGGGGCCGGGCGAAGTGCTGGTGCGTATCCGCGCCGCCGGCCTTTGTCATTCCGACCTGTCGGTGATCAATGGCGACCGTCCTCGGCCGATGCCCATGGCGCTCGGCCATGAAGCGGCAGGCGTTGTCGAAGCTTTGGGTGAAGGGGTCAGTGACCTCGAGCCGGGTGATCATGTGGTCATGGTGTTCATGCCCAGTTGCGGCCACTGCCTGCCTTGTGCAGAAGGTCGTCCAGCCCTCTGCGAACCGGGAGCAAAAGCCAACGCGGCTGGGACGTTGATCAACGGCTCGGTGCGGTTGAGCAGCCCGGCAGGTCATGTCCACCATCATCTGGGCGTTTCGGCGTTTGCCGAGTACGCCGTGGTGTCGCGTAACTCCGTGGTCAAAATCGACCGTGATTTACCCTTTGTAGAAGCTGCGCTCTTTGGGTGCGCGGTGTTGACCGGGGTTGGCGCCGTGGTCAATACCGCGCAATTGCGCGTGGGCTCGACTGCCGTGGTGATTGGTCTGGGTGGTGTCGGCCTGGCTTCAGTGCTGGGTGCAAGAGCTGCCGGGGCGAGCAAAATCATTGCTGTTGACCTGTCACCGGAAAAGCTCGCCCTGGCCAAAGAAGTCGGTGCAACCGCTGTGGTCAACGGTGGCGACCCGGACGCTGTCGAGCAAGTACGGCAACTGACCGGTGGTGGCGCCGACTACGTTTTCGAAATGGCCGGTTCGATCCGGGCACTCGATAACGCCATGAAAATGACCAAACGCGGTGGCATGACCGTGACCGCAGGCTTGCCACCGCCCGGTTCGGCGCTGCCGGTCAACGTCGTTCAACTGGTGGGCGAAGAGCGCACGCTCAAGGGCAGCTACATCGGCACCTGTGTGCCGCTGCGCGATATTCCGCGCTTCATCGAACTCTATCGTGACGGCCGCCTGCCGGTGGATCGGCTGCTCAGCGGCCGGCTCAAACTGGACGACATCAACGAAGGTTTTGACCGCCTACACGATGGTAGTGCGGTCCGTCAGGTCATTGAATTTTGAGGAGCGACAGCATGGCCGATACAAACTTCCTGGCAACGCTCGACGACCCCACGTTGTTCCGTGAGGCGAACTACATCAACGGCCTGTGGCTGGAGGTGGGTGAGGGACGCAGCATTACCGTTACGAACCCGGCCACCGGCAAGGTACTGGGGCGCGTGCCTTCATTTGGGGCCAGTGAGACCGCCCTGGCCATCGCCGCCGCCAAGCGCGCGCAACCGGCGTGGCGAGCGCTCACTGCCAAAGAGCGCGCGGTAAAACTGCGCCACTTGTTCGAGTTGATGATCACCCACCGCGAAGACCTTGCGCGGATCATGACGGCCGAACAAGGCAAGCCGCTGGCCGAAAGTCGTGGCGAGATTACCTATGCCGCGTCTTTCATAGAATGGTTCGCGGAGGAGGGCAAGCGCGTTTATGGCGATACCATCGCCTCCCATTCAACGACCAGCCGCATCATCGTCCAGAAAGAACCGATCGGTGTGTTTGCCGCGATTACCCCGTGGAACTTCCCGGCAGCGATGATCACCCGCAAGGCCGGGCCAGGCTGGGCGGCCGGTTGCACCGGTGTATTGCGTCCCGCCAGTCAGACACCCTTTTCGGCGATTGCAATTGCAGTGCTGGCCGAGCGTGCCGGTCTGCCTGCCGGCGTGTGCAACGTGATTACGGGGCCGGGCAGTGAAATCGGGGCCGAACTGACCTCCAACCCGGATGTGCGCAAGTTGTCCTTTACCGGTAGCACCGAGGTCGGTGCCACACTGTTGGCCCAATGCGCGCCGACGATCAAAAAGACCAGCATGGAACTTGGCGGCAACGCCCCCTTTATCGTGTTTGACGATGCTGATCTGGATGCTGCGGTGCAGGGTGCGCTCGCGTCCAAGTACCGAAACGCCGGGCAGACCTGTGTGTGCGCTAACCGTCTGCTGGTCCAGGACGGTATCTATGATGCTTTCGCCGCCAAACTGAAAACCGCCGTCGAGGCCCTGAAAGTGGGCAGCGGATTTGAGGACGATGTGACGATCGGCCCGCTGATTGACGACGCCGCCGTGCGCAAGGCCGAGGAGCATGTCGCCGATGCCGTTGAGCGCGGAGCCTCTGTCCTGGTGGGGGGTGAACGCCATCCGTTGGGGGGCAGTTTCTACCAGCCGACCATCTTGGTGAACGTGCCAAGGGAGTCGAAGGTGTTCCGTGAGGAGACGTTTGGTCCCGTGGCACCGCTGTTCCGTTTCAGTACCGAGGCGCAGGCCATCGAGATGGCCAACGACACCGAGTTCGGTCTGGCCTCGTATTTCTACAGTCGGGATATTGGAAGGATCATGCGCGTGGCCGAAGCGCTTGAGTGTGGCATCGTCGGGATCAATGAGGGGTTGATATCTACGGAAGTGGCGCCGTTCGGCGGGGTAAAATCGTCGGGACTGGGTCGTGAAGGTTCCAAGTACGGGATCGAAGATTATCTTGAGATAAAGTATCTCTGCCTGGGAGGTATTGACCGCTGATAGCTCGGGGAGATGGTCGACAGGCCATCTCCTGGTTTTTTGAAAGTTAAATAATCCCGGTTTTTTTATGTATTGATCCATCCTTAATAAGTGGCACTCAGCGGTGAATGCGTTTCACAAGTCATTGTCGTCCGGTGCCGGATCAGTGCGGTGGTATTCACAAAAGTCCTGTGCTAGAGCGCTCGCTCTTGTCTTTTAGTCAATATTGTTTTCGTATTCCTGCGGTTTATCTTCGGCGGGTGGTGCTGGAAAATCTATTCCATCTTAATCACTACCGAGATTGTCCCTCATGACGTACTTCAAAAAAGCCGTTGCCCTGCTGGCTACCCTGACTGCTCTTTCTGCATCTTTTTCAGTTCAGGCGGAAGAGTCTGGCGCCTTTGTTGATCGCAATAAAGCACTGAATGAACGCGCTGTCGGAAGTTAATTAAGCCTGTTCTAAATAAATGAACTGTTGTTTTAGTTTTTGCTAACTTCGGAGAGCACAAAAGTGAACTTGCATACAACGGGGGAACCGACAGTATCCCCAATCAAATCGAAGGTGATAAAAGGCGCGGCGTTTTCAGCACTCAGCCTTGCGCTGATGGCGGCCTTGAGCGGTTGTGGTCCGGATAAAGACAGCAACGTGACCGCTGCCCCGAGCGTGACGGTCAGTCAGCCGGTCAAGTCGGTGATCACTGACTGGGACAGTTTTACCGGGCGCTTCGAGGCGACCGATTCGGTGGAGGTTCGCTCGCGGGTCAGCGGCTATCTGGAGAAAGTCGCGTTTCAGGATGGCGCCATCGTCAAGAAGGGCGACTTGCTGTTCGTGATCGATTCGCGTTCGTTCCAGGCTGCCGTGGTCCAGGCGCAGGGCAAGCTGTCTCAAGTGCGCTCGCAACTGGCACTCGCCGAGCAGGAATTCGCCCGGGCCAATGTTTTGATCGAATCAAAAACCATCGCCCGCAGTCTCTACGACCAACGCTTGCAGGCGCTTCAGGCCGCGCAAGCCGAAGTCCTCAGTGCCGAGGGGGCGTTGAGCGCAGCCAAGCTGGATCTGGAATTCACCCGCATCACCGCGCCCATGAGCGGCCGGATCAGCCGCAAGCTGATCAGTGAAGGCAACCTGGTCAACGGCGGCAACAGCAGCGCCACGTTGCTGACCACCATCGTCTCGATTGACCCGATTGATATCTACTTCGATATCGATGAGCAGAGCTACCTCAAATACCGTCGGCAGGGCAATAGCGCGGCCAACCAGAGTCAGGTGCGGATTGCCTTGCCGGGTGAAGTCGAGCCGAGCATGACCGGGCGCATGGATTTCATCGACAACCGGCTCGACTCGTCCACGGGCACATTGCGCCAGCGGGCCCGGGTCAGTAATAAAGATCTGCAGCTCAGCCCCGGGCAATTTGGCCGGGTGCAGTTCTCCAGCCAGGCGGCTTACCCGGCACTGTTGCTGCCGGACACCGCGATCAGCGTCGATGCGACTCGCAAAGTTGTCTATGTACTCAACCCGCAGAACAAGGTCGAAATCCGGCCCGTCACCCTCGGTAAACTGCATGACGGTTTGCGCGAGATCTCCAGCGGTTTGCAGGCGCAGGATCGGGTGATCGTCGATGGTCTGCAACGCGTTCGGGCTGGCGATACCGCGACGGCCCAGGATCGTGTGTTGGCTCAGGCCGCGAAAACCCCTGAAGCCCAGGGAGCGCCGCTATGAGCCTGGGACGCACATCCATCGAACAACCGGTGCTGGCGATTGTGCTTTCAATCGTCTTGATGATCATCGGTGGCCTGGCTTATCTGGTGTTGCCGACGTCCGAGTACCCGGACATCGCACCGCCCACCGTGGTGGTGACCGCAACTTACCCCGGCGCTTCAGCGCAGACTGTGGCCGAGACGCTGGCGATCCCGATCGAGCAGGAAGTCAACGGCGTTGAAGACATGCTCTACATGTACAGTCAGGCAACTTCCGATGGCAGCCTGAACCTGACCGTGACCTTCAAGAGCGGCACTGATGTCGACAAGGCCCAGGTGTTGGTGCAGAACCGTGTGGCGCTGGCCACCCCGCGCCTGCCCGAACCGGTACAGCGCAGTGGTGTGACGGTGCGCAAGTCATCGCCGACGCAGCTGTCGACGATTTTCATCTCGTCGCCGAAGGGCACCTACGATCAGTTGTATGTGTCGAATTTCGCCATCCGTAATGTCGCTGATGTCCTCAAGCGTATCGACGGTATCGGCGACATCAACCCGTTGGGGGCTCGCGAATATTCAATGCGCATCTGGCTCGATCCAGAGCGCGTTGCGGCCTTCAACCTGACGCCAGCAGAGATCATCGCCGCCGTGCGTTCGCAAAACACCCAGGTTGCCGGCGGGGTGATCGCCCAGCCTCCGGTGGCGTCTCAGGCGTTTCAGCCAAATCTGATCTTCGAGGGTCGACTGAAAGAGCCTGCCGACTTCGACAACATTGTCCTCAAGTCGGGTACTGCCGGACGCCTTGTGCGTCTCAAGGACGTCGCACGCACGGAAATCGCCGGGCTGGCGTACGTCAACAACACCTATTACTTGCGTAACCCGGCGATCGGTCTGCAAGTGCTGCAACGTCCGGGCGCCAACGCGCTGGCGACGATGAAAGTGGTCGAAGAGACCATGGAGAAAATCGGCAAGGACTTCCCCGAAGGCATCGAATACAGCATCGGTTACAACCCGACGGCGTTTATTGCCGACAGTATCGGCGAGCTGGGCAAGACCATCTACGAGGCGGTCATCCTCGTGGTGCTGGTGATCATGATCTTTTTGCAAGGCTGGCGGCCGTCGATCATTCCGATCCTGGCCATCCCGGTGTCTCTCGTCGGTACCTTCGCTGTCATGGCGATGCTCGGTTACTCGATCAACAACCTGACCCTGTTCGGGCTGGTGCTGGCCGTGGGGATCGTGGTCGACAACGCCATTGTGGTGGTGGAGAACGTCGAGCGGCATCTGGCCGATGGCAAGAATCCGCTGGAAGCGACCATCGTGACCATGCAGGAAATCGGCGGTGCGTTGATCGCCATTACCCTGGTGTTGTGTGCGGTGTTTATTCCGACTGCGTTCATTCCGGGTATCTCTGGTGAGTTCTTCCGCCAGTTCGGGATCACGATTGCGGTGGCCACTGCGATTTCGCTGTTCAATTCGGTCACGCTGTCTCCAGCGTTGGCGGCGATGATTCTGCGCCGACATGATCCTGAAGCCCATCAGAAGCCGAAAAAAGGCGTCTTTGGTTTGCCCAAGCGTGCCGCTGATGGCTTCAACAGCGGCTTCCTGAAACTCTCTTCAGGCTACGCCGGCAGTGTGCGTGGCCTCGTGGCAAAAACTCCATTGATGCTGGCGATCTACGCGGTGCTGATTGCCGCGACCGCTTATCTGATGGTGTCGACTCCCAAGGGCTTCATCCCGGTTCAGGATCGTGGCTACCTGGTGGTCATCGTGCAGCTCCCTGACGGTGCCTCTCTGGAGCGGACCAACGAAATTTCTCAGCAGATCGAGGCGATTGCCCTAGATGTGCCGGGGGTGGATCGAGTACCGACGTTCTCCGGTTTCTCGATGGTGACCGGTACCAGCTCATCGAATTCGGCCGGTCTGGCGCCCGTGTTCCAGCCGTGGTCCGTGCGGAAGTTGGACGGGTTGACGTCGGACAAAATCGCCGAAGACTTGCGTGAACGCTTGAAAGCGGTCAGCGGTGCAACGGTCATTGTCGCCACGCCACCACCGGTTCAAGGCTTGGGTAGCACGGGCGGCTTCTCCATGCGTTTGCAGGATACTGCCGGGCTGGGTACCGCAGCATTGGCCAAAGCAACCGACGACCTGATTGCTGCCGCCAACGGCACTCAAGGCATGACCGGCGTCTATTCACCGTTCTCGGCCCGGACGCCACAGGTGTTCGTTGAATTGGATCGCGAACGCGCCGAAATGCTGGGTGTGCCAAGCAGCCAGATCAACCAGGCTATCGAAACCTACTTTGGCTCGTCTTACATCAACGACTTCAACCTCGTGGGACGTACCTATCGAGTAACGGCACAAGCGGACTTGCCGTACCGCGTCACGCCAGAGGATCTGTCACGGGTCAAGGTGCGCAACGATGCCGGTCAGATGGTGCCGATTGCCAGCGTGACGCGTCTGCATGAGGCTCTGGGTGTGGAGCGATTCCCGCGCTACAACTTGTTTCCTACTGCGGAAATCAACGGCGATACACTGCCGGGACTGGGTTCCGAGTTCGGGATCAAGACGATGGAGCGCCTGGCTCAAGAGACGCTGCCGGCCGGTATCACTTACCAGTGGACCGACCTCAGTTACCAGCAAACCACTGCCGGCAACATGGGCCTGCTGGTCTTCCCACTGTGTGTGATCTTTGTCTACCTGGTGTTGGCGGCGCAGTACGGCAGCTGGAGTCTGCCGCTGGCGATTCTGTTGATCGTGCCGATGTGTCTGCTGGCGGCTGCCGGTGGCGTACGTCTGATGGGGCAGGACATCAATATCCTGACTCAGATCGGTTTTATCGTACTGGTGGGACTGGCGGCGAAGAACGCGATTCTGATCGTCGAAGTGGCAAGGCAGCAGGAGAAAGAAGGGCAAGGCATCGTTGATGCAGTCGTCGAGGCGTGTCGTCTTCGCTTGCGACCGATTCTGATGACCTCGCTGGCCTTCGTCCTGGGTGTGTTGCCGTTGGTGATGTCCGAGGGCGCGGGTTCCGAGATGCGTCAGGCCGTCGGTTCGGCAGTGTTCTTCGGAATGATCGGCGTCACGCTGTTCGGTCTGTTGTTCACTCCGGTCTTCTATGTGTTGATCCGCCGAATGGCTGGTGGCGAGCGTCAGGCACAGCCTAAAACCCAACATTCTGAACAGGGCGTGGCCCATGAATAACTATCTCAGCGTTCCAGGTCTGTTACTTGGGGCCGCGCTACTGAGCGCCTGTACCTCCCCGGTCATGCCGCCCAAAAGCGACTTGCCGGTCGACAGTTACGTCAACGCTCAAACGGTCATACCTGCTAGCGCGACCGACAATTGGTGGAAGCTTTATCAAGACCCGTTACTCGACCGTTTGGTGGAGCGCGCCCAAGGGGAAAACCTTGACCTGCAGATTGCGTTAGCGCGGATCGATGCCGGTCGCGCATTGCGCAACATCGCCGGAGCTTCCGGCAGTCCCCAGATCGATCTGGGGGCGAGTGTCGCTCGTCAGCGTATCTCGTCTGATCAAGCAGGTTTCACCGACGCGCTGATCACCGAGCCGACATCACTGGGATTGAGTGCGGCCTGGGAAATCGATCTGTTCGGCCGCATCCGTGAAGGTGTGCGTGCTGCCGACGCCGACCTCAATGCGACCGAGGAAGAGGCGCGGGGTGTGCGTGTGGCGCTGATCACTGAAGTGGTTCAAGCCTATGCCGAGGCGCGAGGGCTGGAGGAACGCCTGGCGATCGTCAAGCAAAGTGCGGCCAGCCAGGCTGAGACCTTGCAGCTGACTGAGCAGCTGTATGCGGCGGGGGACAGTCCTGAAGCGGATTTGCTTCGCGCACGTTCGCAGTCGGACTCCACCGCCGCCCAAGTGCCAGCACTGCAACTGAACTGGCAACGGTCGCTGCATCGCTTGTCGGTGCTGCTCGCCCAGCCGACCGAGACGCTTTATCAGCAGTTCAAGGAGAGTCCGGCGAAGATCTCGACGGTGTCGTTGCTGGACGCTGGTACGCCTGCGGATCTGTTACGTCGGCGTCCTGATATACGCGCCGCCGAAGCACGTTTGATTGCGGCCTATGCGCGAGTCGGTGTGGCCAAGGCGGATCTGTTGCCGCGCTTGAGCCTGTCAGCGGCCCTGGGGTCTTTGATTGACGGTGTGAGCGCCGCCAATCTGGCCAGTTCGACGTTCTGGTTGGCAGGTTTGAATGCCACCGTTCCGGTGTTCGACGGCGGACGTCGGCGTAACGTGGTCGATCTTCGGGATGCCGAAGCGCGTCAGGCGTTGCTGAGTTATCGACGCACCGTGCTGACGGCCGTTTCCGAGGTGGAGTCAGCCTTGGCTGCTGCGCAACGCAATGCCGAACGCCAGACTTTTCTGGCCAGTGCGGCCAGTCAAGCCAGCTCAGCTGCCGAGCAGATTCAGCGGGCCTGGCGGGCGGGGGAGACGCCGTTCCTTGATGTATTACAGGCTCAGCGGGTGCAACTGACGGCGCAGAATGCGCTGTCGCAGGTCAAGACCGCACAGTGGCAGAATCAAGCGGCGTTGGTGAATGCGTTGGGCGGTTAACCAGGTTGTAGAACCTTGTAGAAAACCTGTGTGGGAGCGAGTTTGCTCGCGAAAGCGGCCGGACATTCAACATCAATGTTGACTGACTTGCCACTTTCGCGGGCAAACTCGTTCTCACAGTTTATTGATTTCAGATTTTATCGATCGGCACACCGTGGTTGTTTTTCCACATCAAGACCACGGCACTGGCAATGACCGCGACCACGATGAGATAGATGTTAAACATCCAGCCGATGTTTTCCGAGTACAGCCAGGTCGTCAGATAGGAGGCTGTACCACCAAACACCGCAACGCCCAGAGAGATACATACCCCAAACATTCGCGTGCGATAGCGGGTCGGGATCTGCTCGGAGATCGATGCCGGTTTACACCCGGTGATGAAGGCCACCAACAACAAGCCCGCCGTCTGCGCCACCATCAAAGTCCACGGTTCGCTGGAAATCAGACCCCACAGCGGAAACAGCGTGGCGGCAATCCCCAGCAAGGAAATCAACGCTGAAATCTTCCGCCCCCAAAGGTCCGATATCCAGCCGGAGATCGGCAGGAATACCAGGTAAATGACTTGTGCAATGCAGCTCATGGTAAATGCACTGCGTGGGTCCATGCCTTTGACACTGATGGCGTAGATTGAGGCCGAGGTGACCCAGGTGTAGTAGGTCAACGTTGCTCCGGCTTCATAAAGAAACAGACGAACGCCGTGCTGGACGATCTTGCCACGGCTCCAGGCCGGCGTTGTTGATTCACCGCCAGCGCTCGGCGAGTGTTCGCTTTCCATCATGTTGCGACGCAGCCACAAGGCGAAGACGGCCAACAGACCACCCGTCGCGAAGGGAATACGCCAGCCCCATTCCTGCATGTCACTTACGGACAACAGTGACGTCAGCAATGCCATGTAGAACGTTGCCAGCAAGGAGCCGCAACCCACCGCGATAAACACTGTGCTTGACCACAGTCCCCGGCGTTTCGGCGGTGCAATTTCAGCGATGTAGGCGTAGGAGGTGGTGGTTTCACCGCCATGGGCAAAACCTTGTACCAGCCTGGCCAGCAGCAACATTCCTGAAGCCCAACTGCCAACCGATTCATAAGAGGGAATAAAGGCGATCAGCAGACTCGCGCCAGCCATCAACAACATGGTACTGAGTAACACCACGCGTCTGCCCAGTTTGTCGGCGAGGATGCCGAAGAAGATGCCACCAATCGGCCTTAACAGAAACCCCGCAGCAAATACCGCGAGGGTGTTCAGTAGTGCAGAAGTTGCGTTGCTTTTATCGAAGAGTGCGGCGGCGATATACACCGACGCGACGGTATAGATAGTCCAATCAAACCACTCCAGCAAGTTGCCGACGCCGGTGGCCATCAATGACTTTCTGCGCAGGGATGTATGTGTTTTGGCCTGCCCGATCGAGTAGTCGGGCATGGTCTCGGTGATGTTATTCATTGTTAGCTCCGAGATACTTCAAAAACCACGGGGTGTGGTCGGTGGAGGTGAATTGCGTGAGGCTCCCTGAGGAAAAGAGGTGTCCAATACGACGAAAATACTGGAGCGAAGCTTGCCCACCATCGGGCAAACCTCACTCCAGAAAGGTGATTAGGCCTTCATATGCGCCAGTGCCACTTCCTCGATACCGGCCGCATCTAGCTTGTAGTGTTCGTACAAATGAGTCGGCGGAGCGATCAGGCTGTATTCGTCGTAGATGCCGTGGCGCTTGAGCTTCACGCCGACGCCTTCGTCCGACAGGACTTCAGCTACCGCCGCACCCAGGCCACCCAGCACGTTGTGCTCTTCGACAGTCATCATGCGTTTGCTGCGGGCAGCGGCGCGCAGGATGGCGTCACGGTCGATCGGTTTGATCGAGGCCATGTCGATCACGCCCACGGAACGCCCTTCAGCGTTCATTTTGCGAGCGGCGGCGAGTGCCGGGTGCACGGTGATGCCGCAGGCAATGATGGTCAGCTCTTCGCCTTCGAAGTGCTCATGGGCCTTGCCGAATTCGAAGACCACACCGTCCTCGTAAACGACCGGATCACGACCGCGACCGATGCGGAAATAAACCGGCTTGTCATAGGTGGCCGAGGCTTTGATCGCGGCGACCAGTTGTGCGCCGTCCGCCGGTGAAACCACCGCCAGATCCGCAATCGAACGCATGGTGGCGATGTCTTCGGTGGCGTGGTGCGAGGTACCGTAGAAGCCCAGGGAAATGCCGGTGTGGTGACCGATCAGGCGCACCGGTTGTGCGGAATAGGCCACGTCCATGCGGATCTGCTCGCAGCACAGCAGGCCGAGGAACGAGGCAAAGGTCGCCACGAACGGCATCACGCCACAGGTAGCCAGGCCGGCGGCGGCCGTGACCATGTTCTGTTCCGAAATACCGAATTGCAGGTAGCGCTCGGGGTAGCGGCTGGCGAACTTGTTCAGGCCGTTGGAGTACTGCAAGTCAGCGGAGCCGGCCATCACCGGGTAGCCGGCTTCGGTCAGTTCAATCAGCGCGTCGGACAGGTAGGACAAACCCGGGTTGAGCGCGTTAAGGCCACGGTACTGCCAGGAATTGGGGGAAAGAGGGGCGTTCATGTTCAGATCTCCATGGCTTCAATTTCAGCGATAGCGCGTTTGGCGTCTTCCGGGTCGAGGTAACCGAGGTGCCAGCCGGGTTCGGTTTCCATGTAGGAAACGCCTTTGCCCTTGACGGTTTTGGCGATGATGCACACCGGTTTGTCGCGGGTTTCATCGGCTTTGACACGACGCAGGGTTTCGGTCACTTCGGCAATGTTGTGGCCGTCGATGACGTGCACTTCCCACCCGAAGGCGCGCCATTTTTCGTCCAGCGGTTCGATGCCGATCACGTCGTCGACCGAGCCGTCGAGCTGGAAGCCGTTGCGGTCGACAATCGCGATCAAGTGCCTGGCTTTGTGGTGGGCAGCGCTCATAGCGGCTTCCCAGACCTGGCCTTCCTGCATTTCGCCGTCTCCGAGCATGACGAACACGTCGTAGACTTCGCCGGTGAATTGCTGGGCCAGGCACATGCCCAGACCGCCGGAGAGGGCGTGGCCGATGGAGCCGGAAGAGAAGTCGATGCCGGGCACTTTGCGCATGTCAGGGTGATCGCCCAGAGGGCTGCCCAGGCGGGTGTATTCATCGAGCCACTCCTTGGGGAACACGCCAAGGTCCGCAAGAATCGGGAACTGGCCCACGGCAGCGTGGCCCTTGCCCATCAGGAAACGGTCGCGGCCCGGCCACTTTGGTTCGTCGGGGCGAATGGTCATCACGTCGTAGTACAGCGCGGAGAACAATTCGGCGGCGGAAAACACCGAGGTGTAATGGCCGGTCTTGGCGATTTCAATCAGGCGAATGGTTTCCAGTCGGACGAATTTCGCCCGGTCTTTCAACTTGATGACCGTCTCGGCGGAAGGCACGTAGTTACTGGCTTTCCACTGTTCGAGTGTTTTGCGGGGTGCAGACATCTCTACCTCCAATCACAGGCATGAATTTGTTGAAGTTGAATCTCAGTGGCGGGGTTTGAACTTCAACCGGATGGTCGTAGGTTCAACGGCGCTTTTGAGTCGGTACTCAGTGGGTCAGGCCTTCCAGCGCGCGCATCGCCCCGATCAGCTCGTCGCATGTCAGTGCGCCGCCTGATACCGAGGAAAAATTGCGTGCGTGAGGGGCTTTCAGGGTGGGTTCTGCCACCTGCATCAACACCGAATTGTCGACGTTTGGCACGCCCAGTTCGGTCAGGTTGCGGGGCAAGCCGATACGCTGATAGAAACTCAACATATCGCCCATGAGTTCGGCGTCGCGGTCTTCCAGCACCAATTGCACGAGCAGGCCGTAAGCCACTTGCCAGCCGTGAACCTGCTGTTGCGCACCGGGGATTTTCGACAGGCCGCGCGTCATCGCGTGGGCAATGGACAAGCCACCGCTTTCGAACCCCAGGCCGCTCATCAACAGCACCGCTTCAATCAAGTGATCGAAGGCCACCGTTACCTCGCCGGTACCGGCCTGGGCCAGCGCCGGTTCGGCGTATTGACGAATGATGTGGTAGCACTCGCGCGCCAGTACCAGCCCCGAGAGCGCCGGGCGTGCGCCAAACATGTTCACGCCACCGGACTTGTAGCACTGCTCGGCTTCGAACTTTTTGGTCAGCGCGTCGGCAATCCCGGCGAGCAAAAACTGACGTGGAGCCTGGGCAATCAACGCGGTGTCCACCAACACGTAGCGAGGGCTGACGAGCAGGTGGCCGACTTCGGCGAGTTGATGATGCGCGTCGTAGACCACGTAGTTTTTTGATGTGGGTGCGTCGTTGGAGGCCACGGTCGGCATGGTGATCAGTGCACGGCCCGAGGTGTGGGCAAGGGCTTTGCCGGCGTCGATGCATTTGCCGCCACCGACGGCCAGGATCATGTCGAACCCGACCTCAGCGACGGCCGCTCGCAGGCCGGCAATCCCGCCGGCAGTGATCTCGCCGTCGAAGGTGATGTAGTGCAACTCGACGTCCGACTGCGCGCAAGTGTCATCGAGTCGTTGGCCTATCAGACCCAGCACGTAGCTGTCGATGACCACCACGGCCTTGCGTCCGCAGTGCGCCAGATAAGTGCCCGCCTGAGCGAGCACTTCAGTGCCCTGGACGTACCGTCCGGGCGAGCCGAAAACCAGATTCATTCAGCACCTCTCACTTCACTGCTTATTGTTATTCGAGGCTCCGCGGCAGACTGCCAAGTGCTCGGTCTTGTTGTGATGCATGATATATCATGTTTTTTAACGGTCAAGCACTCAAGCGACGAGATGACGTCAGGCGATCGAATACCCGCCATCGACCGGCAACGTCGTACCCGTCACGTAGCGCGCGTTGTCGGAAACGAGGAAGGCAATCACATTGGCCACGTCTTCCGGCGCGCCCCAGGTTTTCATCGGGATACGCGCCATGATCCCTTCCGAGCGCGCCGGATCTTCGAATGCTCGCCGCGACAGGTTGGTCAGAATCCAGCCCGGCGCAACCGCATTCGCGCGAACGCCATCGGTCGCCCAGGCCACCGCCATGCAGCGCGTCAGTTCGGAGATGGCGGCTTTGCTCGACGCGTAGGCCGGAGTTTTCGCGGAGCCGAAAATCCCATGCATCGAGGCAAAGTTCACCACCGCACCGCGTGCGACTTTCAGGCCGGGCAGGGCGGCATTGGTGATGCGCAACACGGCCGTGAGATTGACGTCGATGACCCGGCTGAAACCGTCCAGCTGCCACTCGCGGTTGTGGTCAATGATGCCGGCGGCATTGACGATGGCGTCGACTCGCTCGAACTGCTCGAAGAAACCCGCCACGGCCTCGTCGTTGGTGACATCCAGCTCCTGATAATGAATGCCCTCTACGCGCTGTTCGGGTTCGCCGAGCCCGACGGTGAACACTTCATAGCCGTCGGCGTGCAGACGTTGTGCCGTGGCCAGGCCAATGCCGGAGCCACCGCCGGTGACGATTGCAGTTTTTTTCATGGTCTTTCCTTATACGGAGAAGGGCGTATCAAACGCCGGTTTTGGAAAACAGAAATTCGGCCAGCAGATCGATCTGGCCGGTAATCATGTGCGCACCTTTATGGATGACGCAGCCACGCTCGGCGGCGGCGCTCAACAGCGGCGTGATGTCCGGGTTCATCACCACTTCGCCGACCACCGTGCGGGGGGCGAGCGTCTCGACGGGCAGCGGCAGCGGGTCTTCAGGCTTGAGGCCCAAAGCGGTGCCGTTGATGACCACATTGAAACCCGTGGCATCGGCGGGCCCGGCATTGATCTGCCGCCCGGGGAACATCTGCCGCAGCTCACGGGCCAGCGCTTCGGCCTTGGCCGGTGTGCGGTTGCTGATCACCAGCTCTTGAATGGCTTCGGCGAGCAACGCGTGGGCAATGCCGGTCGCCGCGCCACCCGCGCCCAGCAACAGGACACGTTTGTCGGTCAGGTCATGGCCCTGTTTTTTCAGGCCGCCGACGAAGCCGTCGCCATCGAACATGCGCCCGCTGAAGCGCCCGTCGGGCAGGCGTTTGGCGACGTTGCACACCTTGAGCAGACGGGCCGTGCCTTGCAGTTCATCGCACAATTTCGCGACCTCCAGCTTGTGCGGAACGGTGACAATCACCCCCGCCAGGTTCTCGATCCCGCGCAACCCTTCCCACGCGGTGGCCAGGTTGCCCGGTGAGACTTCCCAAGGCACCAGCACGCCGTCGTAGCCAAGCCGTTCCAGCAACGGGTTGAAAAATTCCGGGGTGCGCAAGTGTTCGGCCGGGTAGGTCAGGTGTACGACGACTCGGGTTTTACCGGTGATGGGCATGGGGATATTCCTCTTTCATAAAGGGTTGCAGACGCGGGCAAGGCGGCGCGTCCGAGGATCATGTCCGCGGCTTTCTCGCCGATCATGATGGACGGGGCATTGGTATTGCCGGAGATCAGGTTGGGCATGATCGAAGCATCGACCACCCGCAGATTGCGCAAGCCGCGAACGCGCAGTTGCGGGTCGACCACGGCCATTTCATCGTCACCCATCTTGCAGGTGCCGACCGGGTGGTAAACAGTCTTGGCGCGCTGGTTGATGTAGCTCAACAAGGCTTCATCGCTGCGCACGCTCAGTCCCGGGAAAACCTCTTCGCCGGTGTACGCGCGCATGGCCGGTTGCGCGAGAATTTCCCGCGACAGGTTCAATCCCTTGATCGCCACACGCCGGTCTTCCGGGTGAGCGAAGTAACGTGGGTCAATGCGCGGAGGCGTGTCTGCCTTGTTGTCGCTCAAGCGGATTTCGCCGCGACTCATGGGGCGCAGTACGCAGGTGTTGATGGTCGCGCCGGGTTTCTTGATGGTGTCTTGATCGAGGTCGAAGAACACGATGGGCACGAAATGCATCTGGGCGTTGGGGCGTTCCTGCGCATGGTCGGTGTTGACGAAGGCGCAGGCCTCAGTGACGTTCGAGCTGACCGGGCCGCTGCCGAACAGCAAATACTGCAAGCCGTTTTTCATGGTGTTGAAAGCGTTGTCCTGGCCGTAGTAACCGTACTTGCCGTGGCAGTAGGCAATCGTGCCCACTTCGGCATGGTCTTGCAGGTTCTGACCGACACCGGGCAACTCGTGCAGCAACGGAATGCCATGGCGTTGAAGTTCTTCGGCGCGACCGATACCGGACAGCATCAACAGCTTGGGTGACTGAATGGCGCCGGCGCTGAGGATCACTTCTTTGCTGCCGCGAGCCTGCACTCGCTGGCCTTTATGGAGGTACTCGACCCCCACGGCCTGATCACCTTCGATCAGGATTCGTTGCACCGTCGCGTCAGTCACGACCGTCAGCCGATCGCTTTTTTCCGCCTTGCGCAGATACGCCACGGCAGCGCTGCAGCGGCGGTTGTTGCGCGCGGTGATCTGGTTGAAGCCGACGCCGTTCTGGCGTTCGCCATTGAAATCCGGGGTGAACGGAATGCCGGCCTGTTGCGCAGCACGCACAAACCCACGGGACAATTCACACACCTGCTTGAGGTCCGAGACCCCCAGCGGGCCGCCGGTGGCGTGATAGCCATTGTCGAAGCGCTCATTGTCTTCGGCACGCTTGAAGTACGGCAGCACCTCGCGGTACGACCAGCCCTCGCAACCTGCGCTGGCCCAGTCGTCGTAATCCTCGTGCTGGCCGCGGATATAGATCAGCGCATTCACCGAACTGCCACCGCCCAGCACCCGGCCCTGGGGAAGAATGCGCTGGCGGCCGTCCATCGCCGTTTGCGGTTCGGTCTGGTGACGCGACAAAAGCGGGCTGGACAACAACCGGGTAAAGCCGGCGGGGATATGAATCAGCGGATGCGTATCGCGAGGCCCGGCCTCGATCAGCAAAACCGAGGCGCCGGCCTCGATCAGGCGACCGGTCAACGCGCAACCCGCCGAGCCGCCTCCAATGACAACGTAATCGTGCATGTCTTCCTCCGAACAGTGTTGTTCTTGTTTTCATGCATCATATATCTTCGTGCCCCCCAAGCGTCAATCCCGGGTTTTGCGAGGTGTCGTTTCTGCAAAAAAGCTGTTGGTGGTTGAAAATTAAATATGATATATCATCGATCCGCCGAGAGATGAGCCTCTCGCAAACGTCCTCAAAGCAATAACAAAAAGCCTCCACGACGGGGCCAGGATGACGATCACATGACTCAAATGTTTGCTGCACCCGGACGCTATATCCAGGGCTACAAGGAACTCGAACGACTGCATCGGCATGTGGCCTGGTTCGGTCGACGGCTGTTGGTGATTACCACTCAAGGTCGTCTCGATAGCCTGAAACAGACCCTGAGTGCCAGTTTCGATACCGGCCTCACGCAACTTCACTACGCCATTTTTTCCGGTGAAGTGACCCGCCAGGAAATCCAGCGACTGACGGCGAGCTTCAACGTCTTCGAGTGCGACGGCGTGATTGGTGTCGGCGGTGGCAAGGTGCTCGACGCCGCCAAAGCCGTGGCCAACCAGGCCAGAGTGCCGCTGTGCATCGTGCCCACCATCGTTTCCAATGACGCCCCAACCAGTTCTCTGTCGGTGCTGTACACCGAAGCGGGCGCGTTTGATGACGTGCTTTTCTATGAACGCAGTCCGGATGTGGTGGTGGTCGATACGTGGATCATCGCCCAGGCGCCGGTGCGCCTTTTGGTGGCCGGAATGGGCGACGCGCTGTCGACCTATTTTGAAGCGCGTACCTGTGTCGAATCGCACCGGGATAATTTTCTCGGCAACGCTGGAGCGGGATTGAAGGAGAGCGGCGGCGGTGGCAAATCGACGCTGACCTCGATGGCCATCGCCGAGCTGTGTTATCGGGTGCTGCTGGAAGATGGCCTGCAAGCCATGCGCGCCGCTGAACAGCGATGCGTGACCAAAGCCTTCAATCGCGTGGTGGAAGCCAATGCGCTCATGAGCGGCATCGGTTTCGAAAGCAACGGCGTGGCGACCGCGCATGCGGTGTATTGCGGGTTCAGTGAGCTGGGCGCGCGGGCGACGATGTACCACGGCGAATACGTGGCCTTCGGCGTTCTGGTGATGCTGGTGCTCGAAGGCAAGTCCAGCCGCGAACTGGATACGGTACTGAGGTTTTGCCTGAGTATCGGTTTGCCGGTCACCTTCGAAGACCTCGGGTTGGCCGACATCTCGGCACACGAACTCGACTGCGTGGCGCGCACCGCCGCCGACCCCAACCAGACCAGCAAGGTCGAACCGTTCGAAGTGACCTTCGACGAAATGAAAGCAGCCCTGATCGCGGCCAGCGACCTTGGCCAACTCTATAAAAAAGGCGGGTCGTTGCTGGCTGGATGAAGCCGCCTGCACGCACCCTCCCTGACAACAGGTGAACTGATGAAAGCATTTCAGGCAAGTCTGCCGCTGACTCTGGATTTTGAGGTCGGGGCGATCAAGCGCATGGGCGGGAAGGTCGAGCCGTTCGGCAAAAAGGTCTTCTTGATGGTCGACCCGTTTCTCCAGGGCAGCGATCTGGTCGCGCAAATTACCGGCAGTTTCGCCGAGCGGGGCATTGCGTTTGTCGAGTTCTACGACATCGTGCCCAACCCTCGGCATACCACGATTGATCGAGCGGTCGAGCACGTTCGCCATAGCGCGTGTGATGTGGTGGTGGCGGTGGGTGGCGGCAGTGCGATCGACTCGGCCAAAGCCGTGGCGTTCGTTGCCGTTCACGGCGGCAGCTGCTGGGACTATACCGAGCGTCTCGGTGAAGCCGTCACCCGCCCGCAAAGCCGTGGGCTGCCCTTGCTGGTGGTGCCGACCACCTCGGGCACCGGCACCGAAGCGACTCCGTTTGCGGTGATCAACAATCCTGAACTGGGCCTGAAATGCGCCATCGTCAACCCGTTCATCTACCCTGATGTCGCCTTGATCGACCCGCAGATCCTGGTGTCGAAACCGCCGAAGCTGACCGCGTTGACCGCAGTCGACACCTTCTGCCACGCGCTCGAAGCCTACATCAGCATTCACTGCACGCCGTGGGTGGAAATGGTCGCGCTGGAGTCGATTCGCCTGTTCGCGGCCAATGCCCGGCAGTGCGTGGAGCACGGCGATGACCTGGAGGCGCGCGCCCGTATGGCGTTTGCCTCGACCCTCGGCGGTATGGCGATTGCCAGTGCCGGCGTCACCGTATCCCATGCGCTGGGCCAGCCATTGGGGGCGATGACCGATGCGCCGCATGGCGGCACCGTCGCGGCGAGCACGCCTCATGTCATCCGCTGGACGCTGCCGGTCGGTGCCGACAAATTCGCGCGGGTGGCCGGGATTCTTGATCCGTCGACGCTGAGCCTTGCTGAAACCGAACGCGCCGCGCGCCTTCCGGACATCCTGCAAAAACTGTTTACCACCCTGGGCGTCACCGACACGTTCCGCAGCTATGGTCTGCGCCCGGAGCAGATTGAAGCGTTTGCCCAAACCGTCTGGACCAGTTTCAACCAGGACCTGGCCTGTCATCCGAAGAAAATCAACAGCAAAGAGGAGGTCGCCGACATCGTCAGAATGTGTTTCTAACCGAAGTCTCTGTCACCAGGTTCTAAAGAAAACAGTTTGACCGACCCGTCAGTTGGGTTGGCGGGGTTTTGCATGCTCGAAAAACACTAAGACCAACAATAAAAACAGTTTCGGGAACAACAATAATGACCAACAAAACGATAGTTGCCGTTGGACTTTTGAGCGCCTGCGCATTGCCGGGTGCCCATGCGGCCAGTTACTCGCCGAATAATTTTCTGCTGGGGGACTGGAACGGCGAACGCACTCGCTTGCATGAGCAGGGCGTGGATTTTCAGCTGACCTACGTTAACGAACTGGCCTACAACACCCAGGGCGGCGACGAGCACAAAGGGACTTACAGCGATCAGTTGATGATTGATACCAACTTTGATCTGCAGAAGTTGGTGGGCTGGCAAGGGGCGAGTTTTCGCATGACCTTGAGCAACCGCAATGGCGAAAGTCTGACCGCCGAGGCCGGGACCAACACGTTGCTGGCTGCCCAGGAAATCTACGGCTACGGCAGCGTTACCCGCCTGGTGCAGTTCTATTACCAGCAGGCGCTGCTGGATGATCGACTGGTGGTGAAACTCGGGCGCTTGCCAATGAGTGGCGATGTGTTCCCGTTTTCCTGCAAGTTTCAAAACCTGACGTTCTGCGGCACGGTGCCGGGTTACATCACTCCCAATTGGTTCACCTGGCCCGTCAGCCAGTGGGGGGCTGCGGTGGCGGCGAAACTGACTGACGAGCTGTCGCTCAATGCCTCGCTGTACCAGGTCAACCCTCGCTTCACCGAAAACGCCCAGGGCCTGAACTTCGGCAGTCCTTCGGGCACCACCGGTTATCTGGCGGTTGGCGAGTTGGCGTGGACGCCGACCCTGAACGGTCTGCCCGGCAGCTATCGGGCGGGGATCTGGCGCAATACCGGTGATTTCAACGATGTCTATCACGACATCAATGGCCAGCCCATCGGCCTGACCGGCAATGCGCCGGATCAGCACGATCAGGCCAGCGGGTATTACGCGATGGCCGAGCAACGGGTTTATCAGGACCCGGACAACAGCGTTCGCGGCCTGACCCTGTTCGCCAACTTCATCCAGTCGGATCGCGACGTGTCCTACGTGGAAAAAGTCTTTCACGTCGGCGCGTTTATCAGCGGTCCGTTTGCCGCGCGCCCTCAGGATGAGATCGGCCTAGCGATCGGTCGTCTTGAGGTGAATGAACAATCCGCCAAGCGTATCCGTCAGCAAAACGCTTACACCCAACCGGCGCCGGACACCGAATACCCGGTGGAGTTGTACTACGGCATCAGCGTGACGCCAGCCCTGACGCTGCGACCGAATGTGCAATACGTGGCCAATCCCGGTGGGTTGAGCGGGGATAAAAGCGTGGTGGTGTTTGGCCTGAAAACCGAGGTCAGTTTCTAAGGATTACGCGGTTTAAACGAACAGCAGTTGTGAAGAAAAACCCCTGAATCAGGGCATTTCTTCGCTTGCGATTCTAATAATGCATGATATATCGTCGTCGGGCGCCTACGCCTAAAACAAGAAACAGGAGACGCAACAGCATGAACACTCTCGTTGATATCGCTGCGGTTCAGCAGCGTGTCGCCGCCCTGAAACTGCCAGGGCAAGCCTTCATTGACGGCCGGTTCGTCGACGCGTTGAGCGGCGCGACCTTCGCCAACATTTCCCCGCGCAACGGCCAAGTGCTGAACCACGTGGCGTCCTGCCAGGCTGAAGATGTCGACCTCGCGGTCAAGGTGGCCCGGCAGGCATTCGACAGCGGCGTGTGGTCGCAACTGGCGCCCAAGGAACGCAAAAAAGTCCTGCTGCGTTTCGCCGCTTTGTTCGAGCAGCACATGACCGAACTGGCGTTGCTGGAGACGCTGGACATGGGCAAACCGGTGTCCGAAAGCGCCGGTTTCGACGTGCATGCGGTGCTCGAGTGCCTGCAGTGGTACGCCGAATGCTGTGACAAGGTCTACGACGAAGTCGCTCCGTCGGGACCGGGCGCGCTGGGCATGATTACCCGTGAAGCCATCGGCGTGGTCGCCGCCGTGACCCCGTGGAATTTCCCGATGCTGATGGCGATGTGGAAAGTTGCCCCGGCGCTGGCGATGGGCAACTCGGTGATTCTCAAACCCGCCGAACAGTCGCCGCTGACCGCGCTGCGCATCGCCGAACTGGCCGCGCAGGCCGGCATTCCACCGGGTGTGTTCAACGTGCTGCCGGGGTTCGGTCCAACTGCTGGCCGTGCGCTTGGCCTGCACATGGATGTCGATACGCTGGTGTTCACCGGGTCGGGTGAAGTCGGCAAACTGTTCCTGCAATACGCCGGTCAGTCGAACATGAAGCGGGTGTGGCTGGAGTGCGGCGGCAAGACCCCGAACATCATTCTCAATGACTGCCGCGATCTGGAGAAAGCCGCCGCCACTGCGGCCAAATCGATGTTTTTCAACCAGGGCGAAGTGTGTGTGGCGCCGTCGCGGTTGATCGTGGAGGAGGGCATTCGCCACGAGTTTGTCGCCGAAGTATTGAAGGTCGCGCGGACCATCGCCGTTGGTGACCCGCTCGACCCGGCCACGCAACTGGGCGCGATGGTCGACAAGTCACAGATGGACCGCGTACTGGGCTACATCAAGAAAGGTTCGGAGGAGGGCGCTCGCATCATCCTGGGTGGCGAGCGTGCCAGCGGTGCGTTGGCCGACGGCTTCTTCATCCCGCCGACGATCTTCGACAACGTCACCAACGACATGACCATTGCCCGTGAGGAAATCTTCGGGCCGGTGCTGTCGGTGATCAGCGCCACGGATCATCTGCACGCGGTGCGCATCGCCAACGATTCGCCCTTCGGCCTGGCGGCCAGTCTCTGGACCAGCGACCTGTCGCGTGCCCATTCGATCATCCGCTCGCTGCGCGCCGGCAGCGTCTGGGTCAACTGTTTCGACGGCGGCGATATCACCATGCCGTTTGGTGGTTACAAGCAATCGGGCAATGGCCGTGACCGGTCACTGCACGCCCTGGACAAGTACTCGGAACTCAAATCGGCGTGGATCGATTTGCAGGACTGAGCCGCCAACCCGACACCGGTGCTGTTCGACACAGCACCTGCATCACCGATCAAAATCAGCGCACTGGAGAATAATAATTATGAAGCTGTCAGCTGTCCGTTCGATCGCCACACTGGCTCTGGCGAGCCTTATCGCCAATCACGCGTGGGCTGCGCCCAAGCATGAAATCTATAGCTTGATGCCCAACACCGCGTTGTCGGGGGTGGTTGACCCTGACATGCCGGATCGCACCTCGATCAACAAAGCCTTGCCGCTGAAAAAGAAGGGCGAGCGCCTGCGCATTGGCTGGACTGAAATCACCTTGGGTAACCCTTGGTTTGTTTCAATGATTGACGACGCCAAAACCATCGCCAAACAGTACAACTACGACATCGAGCTGCAAGTGGCGGACAGCGATGTCGCCAAGCAGAGTGCACAGGTCGATAACTTCATCACCCTGGGCGTCGATCTGATCGTAATTGACCCAACCGATGTTCTCGGTTCGGTATCGGATGTCGAGCGGGCGGTGGCGGCCGGGATTCCGGTGATCACCGTCGGTACTGCCCCGGACGCACGCGCGCCGGTGATCACCACTAGCACCGGCAATCCCTACGGCAGTGGTTTCGAAGCCGGGCGTTACGTTGCCGCCAAGACCGACCCGGCGAAGGTAATCAATGCGGCGATGGTCATTGGGGTGATGGGCAACTCCACTTCCGAAAGCCGGCTCAACGGCATGATTTCCGGGATCGTCTATGCCCGTTCCGAAGAGCGCAAGCTCGGGCTGTCCAGGGAAGATGCGATGCTCAAGGGCTTCAAGTTGTTCCAGCAAGTCAAGGCCAAGGGCAGCTTCAACTGGCCGGAAGGCGGCTTCAATGTGCTGGCGTGGGGCCGTGGTGACTGGACCGAAGAAGGGGGTCTGGCGGCCACGGAAGACATTCTTTCGTCCCAGGGGGACAAGCTCAACCTGGTCCTGGCAGAGAACGACTTCATTGCCATTGGTGCGATCAATGCCCTGGAGAATGCCGGCAGGAAAAACGGTGTGATGGTCGCGTCCGGTGCCGGCAGTTTTCGTGTGGCGCTGGACTTGATCAAGCAAGGCAAATTGCTGGTCACCGCCACCAACAGTGGTTCGGAAACCGGAGTGGCCGCCATCGAATTGATCCATCAGATGCTCGACAAGGGCCTGAATGCCAACAACCTGCCGCTGGCCTCGTACTTCCCGGTCACGCTGATCACACCGGACAACGTCGACACCTACATCAAGGCAGACAGCCTGCCGCCGTCTACCGCGACCGTTCCACCTTTCCGTTCGATCGAGCAGATCAAAACCGCGATGAAGTGATTTCGCGAGTGTGAAACGGCCTGTGACCGCTGCGATTTCGGGCGGCGGTCACAGCTGGAATGGCGACAGTTTATAGACGGTGAACAGAATGAATGCGATGCACAAACCAGCCGTGGAGATGCTCGACATCTCGAAGAAGTTCGGCGGTATCAGCGCGCTGAACAGTGCCAGTTTTTCGGCCCGCGCAGGTGAAATCCACGCGCTGATGGGTGAGAACGGCGCAGGCAAATCAACTTTGATGAAAATCCTCTCCGGCGCCTATGTACGCGATGCGGGCGGGGTCAGCCTGAACGGTGAAACAGTCGATATCCGCAACCCCGGCGATGCACTCAAGCTGGGTATTTCGATCATCTACCAGGAGTTTGCCCTGGCCCCGCATTTGTCGGTGGCCGAGAACATTTGCATCGACGATCTGGGCAAGAGCAAGGGTTTCGTGCAGTGGACGGCGATGCGCGAAAAAGCCCGGACGATTCTCGATGAGCTGGGTTTCAGCGATATCGATGTGCGTCAGCCGGTCGGCAGTTTACCGGTGGCCTATCAACAGGCCGTGGAGATCTGCAAGGCACTGTCGCGCAATTCGTCGGTGCTGGTGTTCGATGAGCCGACGGCGGTGCTCACCTCTCACGAGGCGGAAAAACTGTTCAAAATCCTCGATGAGTTGCGCCGCAAGGGCGCGTGCATTGTTTACGTCTCGCACCGCATGGATGAAATTTTCCGGATCTGCGATCGCGCCACGGTGCTCAAGGACGGCAAGACGGTCGGAACACTGGAACTGGCTGACATTACCGAGCGTGGATTGATCGAGATGATGATTGGTCGCGAACTGAGTGACCTGTTCCCTCCGCGCACTCCATGCATCAGCGAGGTGTTGCTGAAAGTCGAGCACCTGTGCGCGGGACGTCTGGTGCGCGATGTGAGCTTTGAGGTAAGGGCGGGAGAAGTCCTCGGCTTTTGTGGGCTGGTCGGTGCCGGACGTACCGAAACCATGCGCGCGATCTTCGGGGCTGATCGGAAAACCTCCGGCGCGCTGTACCTCGATGGCCGGGAGATCCACAACCGAACACCACGGGAAGCCATTACCAATGGCATCGGCCTGTTGCCCGAGGACCGCAAGCAACAAGGTGTGTTGCTGGAGATGTCTATACGGGTCAACGGCGCGCTGCGTCCCGACAGTCCTTATACCGGGCGTATGGGCTGGATTGCCAATGGCCGGGAGACCCAGGGTATCGAAGCTTTGCGCCAGCAACTGGCCGTCAAGACGCATTCGATCGAGCAGTTGGTCGGTGACCTGTCAGGGGGTAATCAACAAAAAGTCGCCCTGATGAAGTGGGTCGATGCGGGCTGCCGCGTGCTGATTCTCGACGAGCCTACCCGTGGCGTGGATGTGGGCGCGAAAACGGAAATCTACCGGGTCATCAATGACCTCGCTGAACAGGGCGTGGCGATCATCATGGTCTCTTCGGAAATGATTGAAATCATCGGCATGTGTGATCGCGTGCTGGTGATGCGAGAAGGCGCGATCGCTGGCGAACTGGTGGGCGAGCGCATTAAAGAACAAGAAATGATTTGCCTGGCAATGGGAGTCGAGCACCATGAGTAACCCTAATTCCAAGCTGGCCACGGCCGAGCTTTTGCAGGAAAACAATCACGCTCGAGAAAGCCGGGCAGGCCGTCGTTCGTTACAGCGTCTGTTTCTAGAACACAACGCGCTGGTGATGCTGGTGGTACTGGCCGTCGTCGCCAGCGTGCTCTCGGCGGACTTCTTCACGTATCAGAACCTCGGCAACCTGTTGCGCCAATTGACACCGTTGCTGCTGGTCAGCATCGGCATGTTGATTGTGATCCTGACAGCGGGCATCGATTTGTCCGTTGCCTCGGTCGCTGCCGTGGGTGGAATCGTGGTTGCGATGACCCTCAATGTGCTTCCGGTTGAAGGTGGTTTCGGGTTGCTGCTGGCTGTGGCGATTGCGGTGGCGGCCGGTGTCCTGATGGGACTGGTGACAGGCACCTTTATCGCGTACTTCCGCATGGCCCCTTTTATCGCGACGCTGGCCATGATGACGGTTGCTCGTGGCCTTGCGTTCATCCTGTCCAACGGTCAGCCACAACGGCTGGATGACAGACTGGTCAGTGCCCAGCTGTTACGTGATTTCGGCCGGTTGGCCGACGGCGTGCTGGGGATCCCGTGGCCGGTGTGGCTGGCGGGGCTGGTGACGGTGGTATTTGCCTTGATCCTGCGCTACAACGCCTATGGCCGCCTGACCATTGCCAGTGGCAGCAATGAAACCGCTGTGCGCCTGGCGGGTATTCCGGTGGAGCGCTACAAACTGGCCGCCTATGGTATTTGCGGCGGCCTGGCAGCATTGGCCGGGGTGGTGATTGCTTCGCGCTCAGGTGTAGCCACACCCAGCGCCGGCATGGCCCTGGAACTGGACGCCATCGCCGCTTGCGTGATCGGAGGGGCACTGCTGTCCGGTGGCAAAGGCACGATTTTCTACACCGTCGTGGGTGTGCTGGTGTTGGGGTTGATCGGCAACATCATGAACTTGCTGAGTGTGCCGGCCTATCCACAACAGATCATCAAAGGCGCGATTATCGTCATCGCGGTGTTGTTGCAAGGCGTCGGTCGGCGCGATGCACGCATATAAGCGAGTCGTCAGCCGGAGTGGCAGGCGCAAGTTGATGATGTATGATGCGTTATCGACGTTTCAGGACGGCAGATTCACAAGTCTGTCGCCCGACGCACAGTAATCGACCATGGAGATCGAGTAACAGTGACCGTGCATAAGCCCATTGATAAAGGCAACTTGAGCGAACGGGTGTATTCCATCATCCGCACCGCGTTGATGGACGGGCAATACCAACCCGGAGACCGGTTGCGCATCAGCACACTGGCCGAAGAGTTCGGTGTTTCGATCACCCCCGTGCGGGAAGCTATTTTCCGTCTGGTCAGCGACCATGCGCTAGACATGAAAGCCGCGACCTCGATTTATGTGCCGGAGCTGACGGTCAGCCAGTTGCGTGAAATCCAGCTGATCCGCCATTTGCTGGAAGGCGAGGCGGCGGGTGTAGCGGCCCAGCGGATCACCCGACCTGAACTGGAGAAACTCGAAGCCATTCAGGATGCGTTCCAGAAAGCGGTAACGGTCGATTACAAACAAGCGGCGTTGCTCAACCGGGAGTTTCACTTCGGGTTGATCTCTGCGGCACGCATGCCCGTGGTGTCGAAAACACTCGAAAATATGTGGGTTATCATGGGGCCGCTGCTGAGCCGGTTTCACGCCGAGGTCCCCAAGCGGGAGCTGGCCAGTGCCAAACACAAGCATTTCGAAGTACTGGAAGGTTTGCGCACCCGAGACTCGACCAAGGCCAAAGACGCGCTGCAAGCGGACATCGCTTGGGGGGAGCTGATGATCGATTGGTTGGAGAAAAAGGAAAATCTCGCGGAGGTATAACCAGAGCGCCTCCGTTCGGTCATGCTGATCTGTCGCCCGAGTGCTCCCTAAAAGAGCCTCGGGCGATTTCTTTTTACGGCTGTCCGGAAGGCGTGACGCCTGACTCGTTCAACAGGGCAATCCATTTTCCACCTTCGCCACCTTGCTTGAGAGCCAGCAGGGCTTCAGGAAGGTTACGAAAATCAAAGATTCGACGTTCAGGTATTGTCAGGCGACCGCCCAGCATGCTTTCGAGGAGGTGTTCGCCAGCGTCTCGAAGCAGTTGTCGATCGCCCAGGCTTGCGTAGGAATGGAAGCTGTTGAGTGCAACTTCATGCAGGGAAATCGCGGTGCTGAAGGCCGGCAGCGGTGCAGTTTCCTGTCGATCCTGAATACACACCAGATGACCGTTATAACCCAGCAGAGGTGCCAGGGCCGCTGCATGCGCGCCACTGACAGTATCGAAAACAACCTTGAGGCGACGCTCACCCAGGCTAGCTTGAAGGTTTTGCTGCCAGTTGCGGTCCTGGTAGTCGAATACTCCAACGGCACCCAGCGCTTTCAAGTTCGCATGATGCTTTGTGCCCGCCGTGGCCCACACCCGGCAACCACGTTGCACTGCCAGTTGTACCAATAGCAGGCCCACCGCGCCACCTGCACCGACTACCAACATGTCACTCGGCACGCTAACCGGAACTTTGTCCAATGCTTGCCAGGCTGTCAGGCCGGGGCAGGGGAATGACGCGGCGATGGCGTCATCTAGCGCTGCCGGCACCGTCATTACGGTCGCCCAATCGAGCAAACAGAACTCGGCAAAACTGCCATCGCGCTCCAGTGACTGGTGATACGCCACGCGAGTCCCCGGTTTGATTGGCACTCCAGTACCGCAGGCAACCACTACGCCCATGCCATCCACGCCGGGCACATGGCCGGTGTTCCAGGCAGGGTGACCCCATTCGATGATTTTCCAGTCCACCGGGTTAAGCGCCAGCGCTCGGTTGGCAAGCAGAACCTCACCTGGGCCAGGCTGCACAAGGGGTTTGCGGATCAGTTGTAATCCGTCAATACCTTGACCAGCGGTCCAGGACCAGGCAGCGAAATCAGCTTGCATCGAGAGTCCTCATGAATGGCCGGATTGAAGCTATTTCAATCCGGCAACAGGCTTCGAGTGGTCATGGGTGCGCCACACTTACGGTCGTCAGTATCCCTTCAGGCATCCACCGAGAGAACGTTGATTTACGCAAAGGTGTTGTGAACATGAATCATCAATTGATTCGACGTACTTCCAGGTGCCACAGATTATTCATGCTTGAACGCGTCATGGGTCAGTTGGTAGTCGAACTCCGCTGGTAAGCCAAGATCGCCGCCGCGAGATCTTCTACTGACGCGCCAACCGACTTGAACATTGTCATGGCCTGGGCCGGGTCCTTGAGGGCGGAGCGGCCGGCATGTTTGTCAGCGCACAGTTCGCTGAACTCGGCGATGACATCGGCTTCGGTGATGACGCCGTTGCGAATTGGCTGGATCAGGTCACCGGTCTCTGCGAGAGCACCTTCGCGGGTATCGACGAAAATGCTGCAGCGTGCCACGACATCGTCGTCGACTTCGCGCATGACAGGGGTAAAGCTGCCGACCAGATCCAGATGCACCCCCGGCTGTAACCACTGGCCCTTGATCACCGGTTCGGTGGCCAACGTCGCGCAGCTGATGATGTCGGCGGCCGCCACAGCAGTGGGCAGCTCTTGGAGTGTCACCGCTTGCGCCTGGAGTCCCTGGGCGCGGAGGTCGCTGGCGAATGCTTTTGCTGCCTCGATGTTTAGATCGTAGACAAGCACCTCCTGAAGGTCGCGAACCGAGCGGTGCGCACTGACCAGATAACGGCCCATGCGGCCAGCCCCGACCATCAGCAAGCGTTTCGAGTTGGCACGTGACAGATAACGTGAGGCCAGGGCGGAGGCGGCGGCGGTGCGACGGGCCGTCAGTTCGTTGCCGTCAAACTGGCCCAGCGGTACACCGGTTTTTGCGCAGCTCAGAAGATAGTGGCTGCTGAGGCCCGGCTGACCTTTGGCATTGTTGCCAGGGAACACGGTGACTTGCTTGACCCCCAGGTACTCACCCTCGATCCAGGCCGGCATCAGTAGCAGCATGGCGGCGGGGTCGCCTGGTACTTCGATTTTGTGGTGGTGACGCACAGGGGAGTTCACGGGGCGGGTGAAGATATCGGACAACGCACCCATCAGCGCGTCCCAGGGCAGTGCGTCGGCCAGTTGTTGGGCATTCAAATACATAAGAGACACTCGATATTGGATGAGGGTAAGCACAGCGCTTTCGGGATTGACCGTTTTCAATCCGAAACCGGAATTCAATGAGCCGTTTTACCGCTGAGGCGACGGCGGGCATGCAGTGACGGAAGCACTGAGCGGCTCCCCGGCAATCACCCAGTCGGACGCCATCACATCGGTGAAGGTGATGGTGACGTCCTTCGGGGCGGACCCCAGGACTCTGGCGAAGGCAGCGGTAATCTCGCGCGCCAGTTCGTGTTTTTTCTCGTCTTGTCGCCCAGCGAGCATTTCGATTCTTACTATCGGCATTCCAGGGTTCTCTTGAGTGTTTGAACCGCGAGGTTCAAAGGCGCGGGGGCGTCAGACCCGTATCAAAGTATCAGCATGTGTTCATTGGCGGTGGGTGCCCACATCAGGTCGTGGAGGACGGATCTGACGTTGTCACGCTCAGCGGTTTTCTGTGCGCGCTGCTGGTGGCCGCGGACTTCGTCAGTGCCTCTGTATGTTTGCGATTTGTCGCCTGCGTTTTTTTTCGGGTTTTGCATGCAGGGCATCTCCTGTTGTTTTTATTGGTAGAGGTGAAGCGCGAACCCTGTGGTTCGCCGCTTGACACCGGATGAGTCAAACTCTAGATTGAATATCGTATACGTTTATGGCGTTGTCAACGCGTTTTTAGGAGTTGATGGTGCGCGTCAGCGACCCCGGCGAGGCTGAGTCACCTGACAGACTGGCCGGTGGTGAGCTGCGATGTGATATAGAATACGTTATTCGATCGTGGCTTCCCGATTGCACACATGGAGTTCAAATTGCCCCTAAGTCCTGCAGATCTGCCGTCACTTGGCTCCGCGCCAACGGCGTCCGACATCATCGCCAATCACATTCGAGAGGCGATAATCACTGGCGACTTCGACGAAGGCGAACCGATTCGCCAGGACGACGTCGCCAAGCTTTTCGATGTCAGTAAAATTCCGGTGCGCGAGGCACTTAAACGGCTCGAAGCCGAGGGGCTGGTCGAGTTCCAACGCAACCGAGGCGCTGTCGTCAAAAGCATTTCAGAGCCGGAAATCGCGCAAATTTTCGAAGTTCGGGCGATGCTGGAGTCCAGTGCGCTGAAGCTGTCCGTGCCGCTGATGACCGAAGCCACCTTTAAGCGAGCCGAGCAGTATTGCGACGAGTTCGCGCAAGAGACGAACGTGGCGCGCTGGGCGGAACTCAACTGGCAGTTTCATTCCTGCCTCTATGAAGATGCCAACCGGCCGTTCCTGATGAACCTGATCCGCTCGGTCAACGACCGAATCGAGCGCTATCTGAGAATTCAGCTGACGCTTTCCGGTGGCACCGGGGTGGATGATCGCGAGCATCGGCAAATCCTCGCGGCTTGCCGCAAGGGCGATGCAGATAAAGCCGCCAAGTTGCTGCATCAACACATCACCAAAGCTTGCGAGTCGCTTTTGAATAGCATCCGCAAGTAAGCCCCCTAACGTTACATGCCGGGCATCGCCGTAGCTCTTGTTACGGCGAATTGGTTTTAAGAGTTGCGTATTCATCCAAAATTACCTCGATTTAACGCAGTCATCGCACAGATGGTCGCCGGGCGTGCGCCTGCGCAGAATCTGGAAGCCTTCAGCGCCAAGTGTTTTTCCCTTTGATGGGAGCGCGGTGGGCGTCGGAATTATCCTTCGGATTTTCGCATGAAGTTCAGGCCGGCCGCGGCGGTGGCAAAGCCCCATTTCTCATAGAAAGGGGCCATGTCATCCAGGCAATAGAGTTCGCGATGTTTGATGCCTACCAGCGCTGGATCGTTCAGCACGGTGTTCATCAATACACTGCCAAGGCCCGTTCCGCGCCACGTCTCCTTGACGATAATGTCGAAGATCATCGCCTTGTAGACACCATCAGTCATCGCTCGCGCGAACGCGACGAGTTCGTCGTTGTGCGGGTCGATGAAAGCGAAAAGGGGGCCGCCCGATTGCAGCATTTTTTCCACGTCTGCTTTGTTGCGTCCCTTGGTCCACCATTCGGTTTGAAAAAGCGCCACCAGTTGATCGATGTGTAAAGGGGCCAGCGATCGATGGAATTTCAGTTTGTCGGTGTCACGCGATGGGTTGCTCATGTCTGTTCCAGAATAGTGCTTGTGATGTGGGTTAAATGTGTCTGTGGTGAAGGTCAGGGGACCAGCGTGGTGCTATTGGTGACTAGGTGAAGCAGGTCCGCCAAGGTGTCTTTCGCAAGGGGAATGCCGAGGGTCTGTGCGGTGTGCCGGTTCTTGTAGCGTCGTTCGCCTGGCAGCCGATCCTGTCCCGCCTCGACTAATCGCTTGCACAGAAATGCCGCACGTCGACTGAAATCGGTTGAGCCGCCGCGATCCGGATCGATAACGATCAACAGCTGCCCGGCCTTTGGTGTCTGCGCGCCAACGCAATGGCCGAAGTCGTTCTCAAACGACAATTGCCCTCCGGTCAATGCGCCTGCCAACAATTCGACCATGAGTGCAATCGAGGAACCCTTGTAGCCGCCAAACGTATTCAGCGCGCCGCCGGCCAGTACCGCATGCGGGTCGGTGGTGGCGGCACCTGCGCTGTCGACACCGGTTCCGGGCGGAAGTGGCAGGTTGTCTAGCGCATGAAGCAGGACTTCACCGTTGGCCATGACGCTGGTTGCCTGATCCACCACAAGCGGATCGGCGTCGGCGACCGGCATCGCAAAGGCAATCGGGTTGGTACCGAAAACCGCAGTGTGTCCGCCATGCGGGACGACATTGGCCAGACCGTTGACGAAGCTGATCGCGACCATTCCTTTGCGGGCAAACGGTTCCATGTCTGGCCAAAGTGCGCTGAAGTGATGGGAGTTGCGGATGGCAACAACGACCACGCCAGTGCGCTCGATCGCTTCATCAATTGCACCCGCGGCGGCGGCCAGGGCTGGTTGGGCGAATCCGTTGCGGGCATCGATACGGATGAATGAGGGACTGACAGCCTTCACCTCGGGTTCAGCCTGTCCATCCACCCATCCAGTCTTTAGCGAGGCCACATAACCGGGCATGCGGAAGACGCCGTGACTGAGGGTGCCATCTCGCTCGCAGCCTGCACAATTGGCGGCCAGAGTGTCGGCGACGAACGCGGACGTTCCATGGCTTATGAAGATTTCCTTCAGTAGCGCTGTGAGTTCGTCGAAGTCCATGTGCACTACACGGTGTTCGTCTGTCATGGCGTCAATCACTTTTTGAAGGAAAGGTCGGAGCAGGATGAGTAGGGCGGAGGGTCATCAGTGTTGCTTGAAGCCGCGAGGAATTTGCGCAGGCAGTTTTCCAGCAGGCGCGATACGTTGTTGTCGTAGTGGTTGTGCGACAGGCTGCCGCAAAACGTGATGGACCCGACCGAGAACAAGCCGCCGCCGTTCTCGTCAATGCCGTAGATAATGTTGGAACGGATGCCACCGTAAGGTCGCGGGCCACCGTCAAAGACGCCCGGAAGCAGCAGCTCTTCGAAGGTGGTTTCAAAGGTCGGGCCATGACCTTCGGAGGCGGCAATCACCGTTACGAAGTCCGGGGTTCCCAGGTCCGAGCAGACCTGATCGATCTCGAAGCCGGCAGCGCCGCCTCCCGAAAGACCGAAGTCGCCGATTCTTTGTTCGGGAGGGATGCCTTTGAACAGGAAAGCCAATTCAGTGCGTAACGATTCCGGGGTGCGCACGTAATACGTCCCCTCGAATGCGCCTTCAGCGGTGAAGCCCACTCCGGCGACTTTTTGAGGTGCGATGCCGTTACGGCGCCACAACCCCCCGTACTCGCCATCGAGTTGGTGGTAATACTCGCCGGGCTGGCTGGCCCAAACTCGCATGCCGCCTTCCGCCCGACGCACCTCGATCATGTGCGGGTGGTTTGGGTCGCGGCCGATTTTCCAGTAGAAGCCGTTGCCGCCGAGGTACATCAATTTTCCCCCGCCTTCGCGATAAGCGATCAAGGCTTCCAGCGTGCGGCGTGTGTGATATTCAGGCTGCGTGCCGGTCAGCACGACATCGTAGTGCGCCAGGGCATCGACGCCTTCACGGTCGAGGTCTTCATCAGTGATGACATCGAACTCAAAGCCTTTGGCTCTCAACCAGTCGGTCAGGTGTGAGTCCGATGCAAAGCCGCGCATGCCCGAGCCATTCTCGTCGGGGTAGACCAGGTAGGCCGGGCGCATTGTCATGATCGGCCGCAGCCGGGACGAAAGGGTTATCCCTGAGCCATCCGGGTGGCGGTTGTAGTTTGAGTAGCCGAAGGCTCCGACCACATCCGGGTTATGCGGATAGGCATTCCATTCTCTGACCCGGTTTTGCAACGCGCCTAAGAATGTTCCGCGAGCATGATTCGCGTAGGCCATGTAGGTGAATGTGGGTGCCAGGAAGAGGATTTTTCGGCGGGGCGTGTCTGCGCCAGGCAGAACGTAGAAGGGAATGGTGTCGCTGCCTGACGGGTTGTCGACGATTAGGCCGTAGACTCCAGATGGCACACCTGCGGGCACTCGTACTGCCAGGGTCGTGCTCCATTGGCAGTCACTCAGGTCATCGGCGTGAAAAGTGATGGCTGCGTATTCATCAGGCGCGGATTTCCAGTCCATGTTTCGACCGGTCCATCCCGAAGACCGCACGCCGCGCATCGGCATGTTGACCAAGTTCAGATGGCGCGAAGGATCAATGTCATCTCCAACCGTTTGCTTGTGCACATCCTTTGCGAAAGACCAGCGCGCGAGGACTTCAGTGTCAGTTGTCGCGGCAAACGAGGAGCTGCGCAGGCAGGGCGCTTCGATGGAACCGTTGAAGCAATCGACAGGATGGCCGCTCCAGATTGCAGCGAGACAGAGGTGACCGCAGTTCTTGAGAGTGGCATGAAGCCCCTCCAGCCGGGTACTGGATTCGGCGGTTTTTCGACTGCCCATGGGCGTCGAACGGATGATGACGTCTTGCAGGCCGAAGCAGATTTCCAAGTGGCTCCATCGGTTGCTTTCCAGAAGCACGTCGAGCTTTTGGCCGGTGGGCATTCCCAGCCTTTTCAAAAGCAGCGCTCCTTGATTGAGCGCTAATGCGAAGCCCGTCGTCCCAGCCTCATTCTGCAGCGAACAAATAACCTGGTCGGTGGTGCTGAACAGTGTGGGTTTGATGAGCAGCGACAGCGTCAGGTTGCGTGCGTCGCAGAGGAAGGGCAGGGGGCCGATTGCACATGATCCGAGGTGGGTCTTTTGCTCGGTCGCGCGATAGCTTTGCTCCAGGCCGAAATCCACTTCCGTGCTTTTGAGGCCAGGGCCATGTGGATTGGGATCGCAGCAGTCCAGCCTGACGACTTTGGCGCGCATGTCCCGATCACCCGTCGAGGAAATTTTGAATTCGAGCAACTCCCCGGGCTGTGCGCTCAGTGGCGTTACGTAGCCGATCACTGCCGGGAGATCGATTTCTGAATGGGTCATACAACTATTACCTAATGTTTTATCGAATATCGTATACCATCTATCTGCTGTCAACGACATTGTGGCACTACGTGTCTCGCCGTTTTTTTTTGTTTTTTATAGACATCCGCTTTATTCGCCTCTTGGTGTTGCCGCGATGGACGGCGCCGATCAATTTGATAGTTGACGCTATTCGTTTATCGTATACCATATCTGAAATTGCGATTAGTCCATGCTATGAACCGCTTTCGAACGCTGAGATATGGAGAATAAGAATGCAGTACGAACGATCATTTGCCACGGTTGAACTGCACACGAGCGGGGAAACATTCCGCCTCGTTACCCAGGGACTCCCCAAAGTGGTCGGCGCAACCATTGTCGAGCGCAGCGCCTGGCTGCAAAAGAACGCCGACCATTACAGACGTGCCTTGATGCTTGAACCTCGTGGTCACAAGGATCTGTACGGTGGGTTTCTCACCGAACCGGTGAGTGAAGAGGCCGATTTCGGCATTATTTTTCTCAACAATATGGGCTACAGCCCTCACTGCGGGCACGGTGTCATCGCGCTGGCAACGGCTGCCGTTGAATTGGGTTGGATCGAGCGCAAATCCCCTGAGACCCGCGTGGGTATCGACGCTCCTTGCGGGTTCATCGAGGCGTTTGTCGAGTGGGATGGCAATCGGGTAGGGGCAGTACGTTTTGTAAATGTGGCGTCATTCATCTTCGAGCGGGACGTGACGGTGACCACGCCGACCTTCGGCAAGGTAACGGGTGATATCGCTTACGGTGGTGCGACCTACTTTTACGTTGATGGCCGGCCACACAATATTGCCATTCGTGAGAAAGACCTGTCGACGATCACCCAGTTCGGCTATGAAATCAAAACCGCTGTCAATGCCCGAGGCTCCTTCATCCATCCTGAAATCCCTGAATTCAATGACGTGTACGGCGTCATGGTGTATGGCGATCCTCGTCACGAGGGTTCAACCCAGGCCAACTGCTGTGTTTATGCGGATCGGGCGATTGACCGATCGCCGACGGGGTCCGGCACCGCGGGCCGAGTCGCGCAACTCTATCTGCGCGGCGAGCTGTCGGCCGCCGATGCATTGGTTAACGAGTCCATCATCGGAACTGTGTTCAAAGGCCGCGTGCTCAGCGAAACCAAGGTAGGCCCTTTGGACGCGGTCATCCCTGAAGTGAGCGGTAAGGCTCATATCTGCGGCTTCGCCAACTGGATCATCGACGAGACAGATCCACTTACCTACGGTTTTCTAGTCCAGTGATACCAACAATAATGATCTAAGAGTTGTAATTTTACTGCCCCGATAATACGTATACGATATCCAAGATACGCTAAAATCAGCATGTCTTGTTTCTGAGTTCAGCCAACAAACGAGGGGAACAAAAATGCGCATCAACCAACTCATCCTGGCCACGGCCTTTGCTGCTTTGGGTACCACCGCGGTTCATGCAGACCAGTTGGACGACATCATTTCGTCGGGCAAGCTGCGCTGTGCCGTGGAGCTCGACTTTCCGCCCAACGGCGCCCGGGACAAGGACAACAAACCGATCGGCTTCGACGTCGACTATTGCAATGATCTAGCTGCCGCCCTTGGCGTGAAGGCTGAAATCGTCGACACCCCGGACCCAGACCGCATCCCAGCAGTGCTGTCGGGACGAGCCGATGTTGGTATCGCCGTGGCCTCCGACACGCTGGAGCGTGCAAGGACGATCGGCTTCTCGATTCCCTATTTCGTCTTCAAGACCATCATTCTGGCCCGCGAAGACTCCGGCATTAAAAGCGCCGCTGACATCAAGGGACATACGGTGGGAGGCCCGGCAGGGGCGTACGAAACGGCTGCTCTGAAAGAGACGGTGCAGAAATTCAATGACCCGGCAACCAAGCTGCTGACCTATCAGTCCCAATCGGACAGCTTTCTGGCGCTCAGCCAGAAGAAGATCGATGCGACGTACACCACCGCGACAATCGCCACCCACGTGATCAGCTCGGGGAAATACCCGGGCCTGAAGATCGTCGGAGATGCGCCAGTCGATCCCGATTACTGCGCGTTCCTTGTGCAACGCCAGGAGCAGGGGCTGCTTAACTACGTGAATCTTTTCCTTAACCGCCAAGTACGCTCTGGGCGTTATGCCGAGCTGTATGCCAAGTGGGTAGGAACAGAGGGCGGGCCAGCTCCGGAACTGACCATTCCAGGTACTTATCGTTAAGGAAGCGGAGCACTCGTTCCGGAAAACAAAAACCTTTCGCGTAAAAAGGTAATCGTATGTCTTATACCTTCCAGTGGCGCCCAGTTCTGGAGTCGCTTCCGGATATGTTATCGGGGGCGGTTGTCACTCTGGAGATTGCCACGCTTGCGATGGCAATTGGTACGGTGTTGGCAGTGCTGTTGGCGCTTGCAAAACGATCGGGTAACAAAACCCTTTCAGGTCTGGCGAGTGTGTGGATTGAAACGGCGCGCAACACCCCGGCACTGTTTCAGATTTACATGGTGTATTTCGGGCTGGGCTCCATTGGAGTGGGTATCGACTCGTACTATGCACTCTTACTCGGTATTACGTTCAACAACGCAGGCTATCTGGCAGAAACGTTCCGGGGCGGCTTCTCCGCCGTCCCGGAAACGCAAGTCCGCGCTGCTCGTTCGTTGGGTATGGGGGCGGCTCAGACGCTATGGCACATCGTACTTCCGCAGATGTTGCGGGCGGTGTTCCATGCCATGACTAACCAGATGGTCTGGTCAATCCTGATGACTTCTCTCGGTACTATTGTTGGTCTGACGAGCGACCTGACGGGTGTTACTCAACAACTTAATGTCACGACTTATCGGACATTTGAGTTCTTCTTCGTCGCTGCTTGCCTGTACTACCTGATATCGAAAATATTCACGATTTGTGCGCGGCTATTAGCTTGGCGCCTGTTTCGTTATTGAGAGGTGCGCCATGTTTTTTGAAGGGACATTAGCGTGGAGCGACATCCTGTTTTTATTGAAGGGTGCTGTTGTCACAATCGCTATTACTTTGGCTGCCGTCGGTATAGGTACCTTGTTCGGTACTTTGTTCGGTCTGATAAGGGCCGGTGCAGCGTGGTGGATAAGTTCCCCCGTCGGCTGGATTCTGGATATCTTCCGTTCGGTGCCACTGTTGATTCAATTGGTGATATTCAATTCGTTCAACAGCATGTTTCGCCTGCACTGGCCAACTTATGTTGTTGCGTGTATTTGTCTCGGGGTTTATGCCGCCGCACTGTGCACCGAGATCGTCAGGAGCGGAGTGGCGGCAGTACCGACGACAACCCGTCGCGCCGCGCGATCACTGGGTTTGACCTGGCGTCAGGAAGTGGTCTCGATCACGTTGCCGATCGCCACCAGGATCGTGTTCCCGAGCTGGATCGGTTTGGCCCTCGGTATCATGAAAGACACTTCGCTGGTGATGTGGATTGGCATTATCGAACTGCTGCGCAGTTCGCAAATTGTCACAACTCGACTTCAGGAACCGCTGATAATTCTGACAATTACAGGCGTGATCTACTTCTTAATGAGCTTCCCCATTGCGAGACTCGGCGCTCGTCTTGAGAAAAGGTGGCAAATACAATGATTAAAATTGACGACGTACATAAACACTTTGGCGCCTTGCATGTTCTCAAGGGTGTCAGCCTGAGTGTGAACAAGGGCGAAGTGTTATCGATGATCGGTGGTTCGGGTTCCGGCAAGTCGACCATGCTGATGTGTATCAATGGTCTGGAAGATATCCAGCAAGGTCGTATCAGTGTCGATGGCATTCACGTCCATTCGAAAAAAACCGACCTCAATAAACTTCGGCAAAAGATCGGTATTGTATTTCAGCAATGGAATGCCTTTCCCCATATGACAGTGCTCGAAAACGTGATGCTCGCCCCGCGAAAAGTCCTGGGCAAGTCGAAGCAGGAAGCCGAGGCGATCGCTGTCGAAAAGCTCAGGCATGTGGGCCTGGGTGAAAAGCTGACGACGTTTCCAACGCGTCTGTCAGGTGGACAGCAGCAGCGGATGGCGATTGCGCGTGCGCTTGCGATGTCGCCGGACTACATGTTGTTCGATGAGGTGACGTCCGCGCTCGATCCGCAACTTGTCGGTGAGGTGCTGGATACATTACGCATGCTATCTCATGAAGGGATGACCATGATCGTGGTCACCCATGAAATGCGATTCGCCCGCGAGGTTTCAGATCGTGTTGCGTTCTTCCATAAAGGGCAGATCCACGAGTTAGGGACTCCCGAGCAGATCTTCGACCGTCCGGAAAAAGCTGAAACAGCTGACTTTTTACGCTCGGTGCTCTGAAGATTTCGCTCTTGCAATGAGAGCGGCGAATACCGCGTTTATCGGCTGATGCCGTAACCGCGGTTGTGGCGCTCGTAGCGTCATTTCACCTGGTGGCAACCATTGCCTTGTAGCGCGCTGAAGCAGCCATGAGGGTCGCTTGTGCACGTCTTCAATTCGGTCCATGACTGCTCCATTTTCCTTTTAACGGTTTCCTTGGCTGAGCTTTTATAATGGCGACTACCCTCGGCGTGAAACTCGACGACCTGACCCGTGAACGTCTCAAAACTGCGGCCGCATCGATTGATCGAACTCCGCATTGGTTGATCAAGCAGGCACTCTTCAATTGTTTGGAGAAGCTCGAAGGTGGAGCCACGCTGGATGAGTTGGTCGGCACCAACCTCGGCGGTCCGGAAGAACAAGGTGAGCTGCCGGTGGAGTCGGCTTGTCAGCCTTTTCTGGATCTGGCGGAAAATATCCATCCGCAGTCGGTGCTCAGAGCGGCGATCACTTCAGCCTATCGACGGCCGGAAGAAGAGATGGTGCCGATGCTGTTGGAACAGGCACGATTATCTGAAGAGATGGCTTCATCGACTATTAAACTAGCCTCCGGCATCGCCGAGAAGCTGCGCAATCAGAAAAACGCCAGCGGTAGAGCGGGACTTGTTCAAGGCTTGCTTCAGGAGTTCTCGCTTTCATCGCAGGAAGGCGTCGCCCTGATGTGCCTTGCCGAAGCGCTTCTGCGCATTCCAGATAAGGGCACGCGAGATGCTTTGATCCGCGACAAAGTCAGCAATGGCAACTGGCAGACGCATATTGGTAAAAGCGGCTCATTGTTCGTGAACGCGGCGACATGGGGACTATTGTTGACTGGGAAACTGGTTTCCACCCACAGCGAAACCGGCATGACTTCAACGCTCACGCGCATTATCGGCAAAGGCGGAGAACCGCTGATTCGCAAAGGCGTGGACATGGCTATGCGGGTCATGGGCGAGCAGTTTGTCACTGGCGAAACCATTGCCCAAGCGCTGGCCAATGCGACCCGATTCGAGTCCAAAGGCTTTCGCTATTCTTACGACATGCTGGGCGAAGCCGCCTTGACCGAGCACGACGCACAAAAGTACCTGGCGTCCTACACTCAGGCCATCCAGGCCATCGGTAAGGCTTCTCACGGGCGGGGAATCTATGAAGGGCCAGGAATCTCCATCAAGCTTTCGGCGCTGCACCCGCGCTACAGTCGCGCGCAATACGATCGAGTGATGGCTGAGCTTTATCCGCGCCTGCTTTCATTGACGTTGTTGGCCAAGCGCTACGACATCGGCTTGAACATCGACGCCGAGGAGGCTGATCGTCTGGAGCTGTCGCTCGATCTGCTCGAGCGGCTTTGCTTCGAACCCGAGCTGTCAGGCTGGAATGGCATAGGTTTTGTCATTCAGGCATATCAGAAACGCTGCCCTTATGTGATCGACTGTGTGATCGATCTGGCACGCAGAAGCCGTCATCGCCTGATGATCCGGCTGGTCAAGGGCGCTTACTGGGACAGTGAAATCAAGCGTGCCCAAGTGGAGGGGTTGGAGGGATATCCGGTCTATACCCGCAAGGTGTACACCGATGTTTCCTATATTGCCTGCGCACGCAAACTGCTGGCTGTTCCCGAGGCAATCTATCCGCAGTTCGCAACGCACGATGCCCATACGCTATCAGCGATTTACCACATCGCTGGCCAGAACTACTACCCGGGGCAATATGAGTTCCAATGCCTTCATGGCATGGGCGAGCCGCTCTATGAACAGGTCGTCGGTAAGGCGTCCGAAGGGAAACTGAACAGGCCCTGCCGCGTTTATGCCCCCGTAGGAACTCATGAAACTCTCTTGGCGTATCTGGTTCGGCGTCTACTCGAAAACGGCGCCAATACGTCATTTGTCAACCGCATCGCTGACCATTCGATCACTGTCCAGGAATTGGTTGCCGATCCGGTACTGACGGTGGATGCGATGGCATTTGAGGATGGGGCTTATGGTCTTCCTCATCCGAAAATTTCGTTGCCAAGGAATTTGTATGGTGTAGATCGCTCGAACTCTTCTGGGATCGACTTGGCGAATGAGCATCGCCTTGCCTCACTATCCTGTGCGTTACTCGCAACCGTAAACACTGAATGGACGGCGGCCCCTATATTAGGCGGAGTGGGTCGTCCCGGTGATCCAAAGTCGGTCTGCAATCCTTCGGATTTGCGCGATATCGTCGGACACGTTCAATCTGCTGATCTCGAGGATGTCGAACAGGCACTTGAATATGCCATCAGTGCCGCTCGCCGATTGAAGACAGGCGTAAGGTAGTGCGTGGCGCACCAATACGATCGATGGCGATGATGACGGCCCAAGGAGTTCTTGGGCCGCTTAATGGGTAGGATTGCTTTAGCGAATAGCGGCCTTGAGCAGGTCTTCCAGGCCGATGCGGCGGAACATTTCAGCCCGCACCCGGTCGCCCATAGCGTTGACGATTTCGGCACCGTCCTCGGACGGGTCGATATGGCGGCGGAACGGGCGGCTGCCGAAGGGCATGTCGACGATTTCGACGATGGCGTTAGCTACCTCACCGACATCCGCGTCCTCCGGCTCCAGGGCCGCCAGACCTTTGAGTGCCTGATCCGGTACACCGGCGTAAGGACCCTCATTGTATTCGGCGGCGCGGGCCTGGTCGGCGGGCGAGCCGGAATGTACGAAGTGATTGGTGCCCTTGGTGAAGGCGCCCGGCACGATGATCGAGGTTTCCACACCCCAGCGCGCCAACTCACTGGCGTAGGACACCGCGAGCGAATCCATCGCTGCCTTGGCCGCGAAATACGGTGCCAGATAAGGCGGAGTACCGCCGCGTGCACTGCTGGACGAAACCCAAACCACGAGCCCTCGACCCTGCTTGCGCAATTGCGGCAGTGCGGCGCGGTTGACCCGCTGAGTGCTCAATACGTTGATGTCGTAGAGCTGGGCGAACTGCTCAGGCGTAAAAGCCTCGGCGGGGCCGAAGGACATGTGCCCGGCGTTATGAACGATCACGTCCAGCCGACCGCAATCCGCAATGATTTTCGCAACGCCGGCCTCGACCGATTGACTTGAAGCGACGTCCAGTTCGACGCTACGCAGGTCGACCTGATGCTGGTCGGCGTACTGCTGTACTTGAGCCACTTGTGACGCGTTGCGGCTCAGGGTTTCACGCATGCTGGCATAGACTGTATGGCCAGCGTCGGCGAGTGCGCGGGCAGTCAGTGCACCAAAACCGCTTGAGGCACCGGTAATTAGAATGACGGATTTCATGGTATTGATCTCCTGCACAGTGAGGGTGGTTTCAGGCGTTACGGGAAAGTCGTCGTTGTATGGCATGGGACAACCAGCCGGCAAAGGAGCCGAGGCTGGCGGCGCCGCCCAGTTCAAAGAAGCTTTCCAGGGACGGTGCCAGGTGCGCGGCGAAGTAAGCGATCAGGCCGAGGAAGTAGGCGACGATATTGTTCATCGTCCGGGTGGCCCGCAGTGACACCACGACCATCGCCACGACAAACACCACGATGGGCAGAGCAAACAGGCCGAAGGTGGGGGACAGGGCACCGATGCTCAGCGCCGCGCCCATGCCGAAGACGATGCCCATCAGCACACAACCGAGGTTCACCAAGCCATCGCGCAAGGTCAACCCGCGGCTGAAGAATGCGACCCAACCGACGAACATCGCCCAGACCGGCAGGCTCAGCAGCAAGCTGGAACCTGCCGCCAGTGCGGCGGTGGCGGCAGCGACAGCGGTAAATAGCGTGAACATCAGTTTCGATTGCCCGGTGCGAGCGGTGGTGTTGCCTGGATGGCTCATGATCATCACTCCTTTCAAGGTCGATGGAACGGCTCAAACGAGGCCGCCGTTGACGCGCAGGATTTGCCCATTGACCCAGGCCGAATCAGGGCCAGCCAAGAAGGAAACCACCCGGGAAATGTCTTCTGGCTGAGCCAGACGCTCAAGCGGAGACATCTTGGCGAAAGTCTGGATCTGTTCTTCGCTCTTGCCATGCAGGAACAGGTCAGTAGCGACCGGGCCTGGTGCCACGGCGTTGACGGTGATGTTACGACCGCGCATTTCCTTGGCGAAGACTTGGGTCAGTGATTCCACCGCCGCCTTGCTCGCTATGTACGCCGCGTAGCCCGGCAGGTTCATGCCGACGGTGCTGCTGGAAAAGTTGATGATTCGCCCACCGGCATTCAAGCGGGTCGCTGCTTCGCGCAGGGTATTGAAAGTGCCGCGAGCGTGGATGTTGAAGTTCTGGTCGAACAGTTCGTCCGTGTGTTGCGCCAGCGGCATGACCTTGAGGATGCCGGCGTTGTTTACCAGCACACTCACTGTTCCAAGCTGTGCCTCGGTTTCGTCGAACAGTCGGCGTACGTCATCGGCACTTGCCACGTCGGCCTTGACCGCTATGGCTTGATGCCCAGCCTGACGCAATTCGACCACCAGCTTCGAGGCCTCGGTGGCGCTGTTGGCATAGTTGACGACGACAGCGAAGCCTTCGCTGGCCAGGTGTTTTGCGATTACCGCACCGATGCCGCGGGAGGCGCCGGTGACGATTGCAACTTTCGATGTTTGAGCCGTCATGATGATTCCTGGGAAGTGGTTTTTATGGGGTGAAGCCAGATTCACATGTTTACTCAGGGCGATAAATGCACGAAAGTTGGCTTTACTGTTCAAAAAACACCAACAATCGAACGCCTGGAGTTGGCCGTGGATCAAGTCAAAGCAATGAAGGTGTTTGTGCGGATTTATGAGCGCAGCAGCTTCACTCTCGCGGCTGAGGACCTGCATCTGCCGCGGGCGACTCTGACCCACACGCTGAACCAGTTCGAAGCTTGGCTCGGCACGCGTTTGCTGGAACGCAGCACGCGCAAGGTGCAGCCGACGCTGGACGGCGAGGCGTATTACCAGCGTTGCGTGCAGTTGCTGGCGGAACTGGAAGAAGCCGAGTTGGCGTTTCGCAGTGTGGCGCCGAAGGGGCGGTTGCGCGTGGACTTGCATGGCACGCTGGCCAAGCATTTTGTGATCCCAGCATTGCCACAATTCATGGCCCGTTATCCAGACATTGAATTGTCAATCAGCGAAGCCGACCGTTTTGTCGACCTGATCGCCGAAGGCGTCGATTGCGTGTTGCGCGCCGGCACTTTGGGGGACTCGGCATTGATCGGCAAACGCGTGGCCAACCTGCGGCAGATTACCTGCGCCAGCCCGGCATATTTACGCAAGTACGGCGAACCCCAAAGCCTCGCCGACCTGAGTCATCACCGCGCGGTGAACTACGTTTCGCGCACCACGGCCAAGCTGTTTCCGTTTGAATTCATGGTCCACGGCGAGCTGAAGGAAGTGCTCATCGAGGGCGCACTGTCAGTATTCGGCGCAGAGATCTACGCGGCATCGGCGATTGCCGGGCTCGGCATCATTCAGTGCCCGCATTACCGAATAGAAACGCAGATTGTCCAAGGGCTGGTGAAAGAGATTCTGACTGACCTGCCACCGCCGCCTATGCCAGTTTCGGTGCTTTACCCGCACAACCGCCACATGTCGCCACGGGTGCGGGTGTTTGTGGACTGGTTAGGGGAGGTGTTTGCTGAGGTGCGATGATGTGAGGGGGGAATGAGTATCAGGCCAGTAACGATCTTTGGAAGCGTGAACTCGAACGGGCACCTAACGTGTTCTAGTTTTATAACACGGTAATGAATATGGCAAAGGTGCAGCCAGATCGCTTCACAGGCTGTAGCGTGGCGAATATGGTTTTTGATTTTTCTGACTGCGCTTTTGGCCGACCCTGTTGAAAATTACGCCGAAATCGTCGCCGTGAAAAATGACGCAATGGAGATTGAAATCTGCCGGGTTTTGAGTGACGAACCGTGTCAGCTTTTTCATACGAGCGCGTAAATGATGCATTTCTAGCCTCAAACTCGACTGCTGTGACTACCCCGGCTTTTTCACCAGAATCGGCCGAAAGCTACCGCTGAGCACCGACAATAACCGGACACCACAGGCCCTTCGTGTCTGTCTCAGTAAGCTAGGTCAATTCAGTATTGATGAATCTGACCTATGAAGGCGGCAGGGATCCAGTGACGGCGGATGCTGGAAAAAACATCACCGACTCGGTCGGTGGGTGCTCGTAGGCTGAGGACAGCACGGCACTGAGCCGATCGCCCAACAGGTTCCAGGCGCGTTTCTTTTCTTCGGCATAATCGTGATGCAGGTAGTGGCGCCTGACGCGAGAACCCGCTAGCACATGGTTTTGGCAACGATCGATGACGTCCAGGCTGACCCCCAAAGCCTGCATCATGGTCGCGCCCGTGCGGCGTTGATCATGCGGCGTCCAGTCACCGTTCTGGCCGTCGGCCAGCACCAGCGTGTCGTCGTGACGCCGTCGTGACAGGGCCTTGCGGTTTTTGAATCGGGCCTGGCGATCGCCGACCTGTTTGCTCACCACTTTCACGTCCACATGCTGATCATCTTGCTTGTTGGGAAAGCACCACTGAGAGTCGCCGGTGAAACGTCACGGAGTCTTTTTCGCTTATTCCGTTAGGATGGAGAAACCCGCCTTAAATCCGCAAACTAATTCAAAGGCTCACATCTAAATCCGAAACTGTCCAACCAAACGGCCCAGCCGGTTGCCTAGGTCAGTGAGATTTCTAGAGGCTTGCGCGCCATTTTTTGCGTCCCCGGCGACTACGTCAGCCGCCTGGGAGATGTGAGTCATGCTGCGGTTTACTTCCTCGGCGACGGCGGTCTGTTCTTCGGAAGCGCTGGCGATCTGAGCATTCATGTCATTAATTGTATAAATGAGTCGGCTGATGGCATCCAGAGACAATCCTGCCTGATTTGCCAGCTCACCCGTTAGTTTCCCTGATTCGCTGGAGCGGCTCATTGTGACCATGGCGTCTTGAGTGCCTTTTTGAAGCAGACTGATCATCCCATGGATTTCCTGAGTGCTCTTTTGCGTACGGCTGGCCAGGGCTCGAACTTCGTCCGCGACCACTGCAAATCCACGTCCTGCATCGCCGGCCCTTGCGGCTTCAATGGCAGCGTTCAATGCCAATAGATTGGTTTGTTCTGCGATAGAGCGGATGACGTCTACTACGCCAACAATCAACTGCACATCCTTGTTCAGGCTGTCGAGAGACGAACTGCTTTGCCCGATTTCTTCAATCAATGAATGAATGCTATCGATGCTCTTGTTGACGACATCTCTTGCCTGCCCACCTACATCGCTGGTTTCTCGCGCTGCGTGTGAAGCACCTTGGGCGCTGACGGAAACCTGCTGCGCAGCCGTGGACATTTCATGAATGGCGGTCGCTACCTGATCTGTCTCGTGGCGCTGACGATCCATGGCCTGCTCCGACCTTTGTGCTTGGGCCGCCATATCTTCGACCAGTTCGGATAATTGCCCGGTCATCTCGGCAATCTGTCGCACAAGGCTATGGATTTTTTCCACAAAGAAGTTGAACGAGTGAGCCAAATCGCCCAGCTCATCGTTGCTTGAAATCGGCAAACGGTGTGTCAGGTCTCCATTTCCAGCGGCAATGTCGTCCAGGTTCTTTTTGATGACCAGCACTGGTTTCACAATGCTGTTGCCAAGCCAAATGGCGATCAGCGCTACGAGTAGCAACACGCAAAAAGCAAGGGTGAGTATGTATGACGTGTACTGGCCGATCCGCGTATAGCGCTCACTGGCGATGGCCTGCACCTGAACTTCAAGATCGTCCAGATTTACTTGGGTGCCCAAGATCAGATCCCACTTGTCCAGGTAAACGGTGTAACCGAGCTTGGGCGTAGGTTTAGGGCTGATGGGCGTCTGCCAATCGTAGCGAAAAAAATGAGTGCCGGTCTTGGCTGCTTCAACCAGCCCGCGAATGACATACACGCCGTTGGCATCTTTGCTATCGACAAAACTCTTGCCGATATCGGTGTTCAGGTTTGCAGAGAACACTCGAACAGACGTGGAGTCATAGCCGTAAAAATAGTTTTGTTTATCGAAACTCAGCGTTCGCAAAATTTTCACGGCCTGATCGCGAGCCTCCAGATCTCCATAGCGGGAAGCGTCATATATCGACTGAATCGAAGCTTGGGCAATTTCCATATAGTGCTTCAGTGACGTTTTTCGCTCGTTGATCAGGAGCTCGCGCGTCTGCGCAACCTCCTCGGACGCCAGCTTTTGCAAAACCCAAAAGGTGGTGCCGCTGATCATCGACGCCAGTAAAAGGCCGGGGATAATCGCCAGAAGGATGACTTTGCTACGAAGATTAAGCGTCACGATGAGTTTCGCCTCACTCAAGAGATTTTATTGTGACCCACCCATTTTTACCTTGAGCCAATTGGCTCAGCGCGGCATAAAAGTAGGGGGTGTTTTTGGTTGAAGCTCGGCTCTCCATTTTTATGAAAAGAGTCTTTAATGATCGACTGATCAATAGTAGTCTACGCCCAGCGGAAACCGCTTGTCGATGCTCGGCCATAGATGGAGGTTTCACCCCACGCGGGCAGGTATCGATTTCAAAAAGTAGGAGTGGCCAACAATGAGTGACTCGATCAACTCCTCTTCATTGAATCAAGCGGGGTCGTTCACTGAGCGCGGGTATCTTGCGCACGACGCAACGCGACGTTGCGTCCTGTCCATATTCTCTCGAGGTGCAGTGCCGCCTATGTTGTTGGCCTGGCAAACATGAATGCAAGTGACCTTCAACGGAGAGTCACCGCTGTCGAACCTCAGGAGTCTATGACATGGGCGTTTCTACAAGTGATACAGCAGCGACGGTACAAAAAGCATCGATGACGAAGGGGCTGGTGCTTCTGTTTGCTTTTTGTTGTGGTGCCATCGTGGCCAACATCTATTACGCACAACCGATTATTAGCTTGATCGCCCCGGATATTGGCATGTCGAATGGAAGCGCGAGCTTCATTGTTTCGCTGACCCAGATTGGTTATGCGCTCGGATTGTTTTTCCTGGTGCCCTTGGCGGACTTGGTAGAAAACCGCCGGCTGATGATCACGACGATCGTGATTACGATCTTCAGCCTGATCGCCGCCGGTTTATCCAAGCAGCCGAGTGTATTTCTGGTGGTATCGGCGCTCATCGGTTTCAGCTCAGTCTCCGTGCAAATGCTTATCCCATTGGCCGCACATCTGGCACCGGAGGAGTCTCGCGGCCGGGTGGTTGGCGGGATTATGGGGGGATTGCTGCTGGGGATTCTGCTTGCGCGTCCGCTGTCGAGTCTGGTTGCCGATCATTTGGGCTGGCGGGCCGTATTTATTGGCGCCGCTGCCTTGATGCTCGTTATCTCTATCGTGATTGGCATGACCATGCCCAAATGGCAGCCGACCCATCGCGCGTCTTACGGTCAATTGCTGAAGTCCCTCGGCGAACTGTTTTGCCGTGAGCCTGTATTGCGTCATCGCGCGCTCTATCAAGGGCTGATGTTTGCGGCGTTCAGTTTGTTCTGGACCGCCGTGCCGCTGATATTGAGTCGTGAGTTCGGCCTCACGCAAAGTCAGATTGCGATTTTCTCTCTGGTTGGCGCCATCGGTGCCATTGCCGCGCCTATCAGTGGCCGACTTGCTGATGCAGGGCATACCCGACGAGCGTCCCAGCTGGCCATGGTGCTGGGAGTATTGAGTTTCCTTCCTGCCTTCATCAATCCCTTTTACGGTGTGATTGGGTTAGCGGTCACCGGTGTAGCGCTGGATTTTGCTGTGCAAATGAACATGGTGCTGGGCCAGCGAGCTGTCTATGCCCTGGGCACTGCCAACAGAGGCCGCCTGAATGCGTTGTACATGATCAGTATCTTTATTGGCGGCGCAATGGGTTCTTCGGTGGCCAGTTCGCTTTATGAACACGCCGGGTGGCTGGCGATTGCTGCGGCGGGAAGCGCATTGTCATTGATCGCTCTAGTCGTCTTCTCGGTGGTTTCTCGTCGGACCCGAATTGGCGCAATGCGCTAGATGAACAACGGCTGAGGCAAGGAGTGTCATGGACAAGTTGCTCGCATTGAAGATGTTCGTCCAGGCTGTGGATTCGAAGGGCTTTTCTTCTGCCGCTCGACAGTTAGGCCTGGCGACGTCTTCTGTTACTCGGATGATCGATGGGCTTGAGGCGGAACTGGGCGCTGTCCTGCTTAATCGATCCACGCGTCAAATCTCATTATCAGATGCCGGGGCCGCCTACTACTTGAAAGCGCGGGAGGTACTGAATGCTGTTGCCGAGGCGGATGCCTCGGTCACTGACCGCGGGGAGCTCCCTGCAGGGCATCTTCGTATTTCCGTGCCTGTAGCGCTTGGGCGCCGTCTGATTGCGCCTCATATTGCCTCGCTGTTGAAGCGTTACCCTCAACTTGTGTTGGACATGACGCTCTCCGACGACATCGTTGAATTACTGGGGGAGCGCGTCGATCTTGCGATCCGATTGGGGTCGGCAGCAGTCATGGATGGTGTCGTCAGTCGTCCCGTCGGTCATTTCAGACGCCGGGTGGTGGCCAGCGCCGAGTACCTGGATACACATGGTTTTCCTGAACATCCCATGGACCTCATGCAGCACGAGTGCTTGCTTTTCAGTTATGGCCCAAAGCAACAGGTGTGGACTTTCTTAAAGGAAGGTGAGGAGACTCGAGTTCCGATTGAGGGCCGCTTCAAAAGTAACAATGCGGAAGTTTTGCGTGAAGTTGCGCTGGCGGGTGGCGGGGTGGCTTTGTTACCTGACTGGCTCGTCAACGACGATATCGGCAGCGGTGATTTGACTTCATTGTTTGAGCCTTTTGTTATCAATCCGAACGAGGCCAGTTCGGCCATTTCTGCGCTGTATCTTCCCAATCATCGTGGCTCCAAGCGCGTCAATGCGTTTATCGATTTCATTAGCGAATTGCTAGGGCCTGAAGGCTTAGTCGAGAGCTGATCGCTTCATTGTTGTTTTCGAGCACTTGACGAAACAAACCCCTTTCGCCGTGTGGGCACGGCAGATCCCCGGAGAATTGAATGAGCACTGCGACATTGCATTACATCTACGACCCGTTCTGTGGCTGGTGCTATGGCGCGGCGCCGATGATCACGGCGGCCACCGCGATTCCTGGTCTGGAAATACAGGCTCATGGCGTGGGCATGCTCTCGGGGGACAAAAGCAAGTTGATGTCGGGTGAGTGGCGCGATTTTGTTCGTCCTCACGAAGCCCGGATTACTGCATTCAGCAAACAAACCTTCGCGGACGCCTATGTTCAAGGCGTACTGGAACATGAAAATGTCCAACTGGACTCTTCACCACCGATTGCAGCGATGTTGACCGCTCAACAGCTTTCCGGACGCGGCATCGAAATGCTCAAACGCCTGCAATTTGCCTACTACCAAGAAGGCCAGGCCATTGCTGACCGAAGGGTAATCGCTGGAATTGCCGATGAGCTTGGGTATGAGCCCGAAGTGTTTATGGCAACTTTTGATGCGATCACTGCAGACTCATTGCAGGACCACATCGACCGCAGCAACGGGATGCTTGAAGCTCTGAATGCGCGCGGCTTTCCGGCATTTGCGCTGGAGATCGATGGCCAAATGGAAGTGTTGGCCATGGGGCATTACTTAAGCCGACCCGCCTTGTTCAAGAAGGATATTGAAAGCCGTCTGGACAAATAGGTGGGGTTCATAGCCAGTACATTCTTTTGTTTTGTATGATGCCTCAATGAAGCTCCAGCGAGGCGTTATGCAAGACTCAAAAGATAGCGACGGGAACGAATCGAGAAAATCAGCGAAACCGACGACTCGGCGCCTTTCGCCCGAGGTCAGAGAAAAGCAAATCGTGCAGAAAGCTATTGAGCATTTTGCGACGTGCGGATTCTCGGGCAGTACCCGTGAGCTGGCGCGACAATTGGACATTACCCAACCTTTACTCTATCGATATTTCCCCAGCAAAGAGGCACTCATAGACCGCGTGTACGACGAGGTGTATCAGTGGGATTCTTCGTGGGAGTCGATGATCAAGGATCGATCCGAGCCCCTCCAGTCTCGCCTGGTGCATTTCTACACCTCATATGCTCGTGTGATTCTGCGCCGAGAGTGGATTCGTATCTTCGTATTTGCCGGGCTGACACGTGAAGGTATCAATGATCGGTATCTGGCTAAGTTGCGTGAGCGGGTATTCATTCCTGTCATTGCAGAAATCCGCCACGCTCATGGATTGGCGCCGTCCTCAGGTGAAACGATCAATGAAAAAGAGCTCGAACTGATCTGGAGTCTGCATGCCAGCATTTTCTATATCGGTGTGCGCAAATGGATTTACGATCTTCCAGTGACTGAAGACATTGATGCACTGATCGAGCAAATGGTCGATGCGTTCCTTAACGGCAGTCCTCACGTACTGCAGCAAGTCGATAACGATCTCGGTGGGAAGCCTCGCTTGAATTGATCGGCTTCGATTCGCCGTTTCCTGCCTCCTGATCTCCTGTTTTGCCCCTCTTTTTTGTCGACCACTCATCACCTGTTTCAGCCTTCAACTGAACGGGTGCTGAAGGGCGCACGCGCACCATCCTGTGCTGAAAAGCCCTTTCCCAACGCCTGAAGCCCGATCTCTGTGGGCGACGCCACATCGTGGTTCAAGCTTGTCCTCAAAAATTTGATCCTCCATCTATTTACTTCGATTTCGTCAGGTCGTATTGTTTATCAACTGATAAATAAATACAAAAAACTGTTGGAGGCACCATGCAAGTCGTGAAGCTCGCTCATTACTCGATACGGTCGTTCGACCTGGAGAAGTCCAGCCGATTTTATGAAAGGGTGCTCGGTTTTACTCCTGGCTACCGGCCGCCATTCGATTTTCCTGGCGTTTGGTTGTACATGGGAGGAGATGAGAAGGACTTCGGCACGGTCCACATTATCGGGGTTGATCCTTCCAACCCTGAAGGCCTGAAGAAATACCTGGGCGACAAAGAAATCCCGCTCACAGGCACTGGAACCGTTGATCACATTGCTTTTCTGGTCACCGGCCTGGTCGAGTTCTGGAACGTCTTCAAAGCCGAAGGGATTGCGTGGCGTGATCGCACCGTTCCGAGTCTTGGCCTGCATCAGGTGTTCATCGAAGATCCGTCAGGTGTCACCATCGAGCTTAATTTCCCGGCCTCCGAGATCGATGCGGTGGGTTCTTACGCCTCCCATGCCGCTGCGACTGTGGGAGAGCAGCCATGATGAGTTCCTTGACCAAGTCCCGCGCCATTGTCGTGGGCGGCTCGCTGGGCGGCCTGTTTGCAGCAAATATGCTGTTGCGCAAAGGCTGGGACGTTGAGGTCTTTGAACGCGTTCCGGATGAACTCGCTGGACGAGGCGCGGGGATCGTTACACATCCTGAATTGTTCGAAGCGATGGCCGCAGCGGGAATTCCCCTCGACGCATCTGTGGGTATTGATGTGCTTTCGCGCGTCACTTTGGCCCAGGACGGCGATGTCGTACTTGAGAACGCACTCCCACAAACGCTAACTGCATGGGGGAAGATGTACCAAGTGCTTCGCTCTGCATTCCCAGACTCGCTGTATCGCTGCGGTGGCAGTGTGGTGTCGGTCGAAAGTACTGAAACCCATGCCAGCGTTACATTGGCCGATGGGACGACTCATCAAGCAGACGTCATTATTGCGGCTGATGGGTTTCGGTCGACGATTCGCCAACATTTTTTACCCGATGTGCACCTGCAATATGCCGGCTATATCGCATGGCGCGGGTTAGTCGATGAAAGTGCTCTGTCTGATGCTGCCCACGCCGCACTTTTCGATAAATTCGCATTTTGTTTGCCCCCGCATGAACAGATACTGGGGTATCCAGTCGCCGGGCATTCCAACAGCACTCTGGTCGGCGAGCGCCGTTACAACTTTGTGTGGTACCGCACCAGCGGTGACGATGACTTGAAGGATTTGCTGAGGGATGAAAGCGGTAAACAATTTGAAGGTGGTATTCCTCCGGCGCTGATACGCCGTGACGTGCTCGACAATATGTACAAGTCCGCAGAGACATTACTGGCTCCGCAGTTTGCCGAAGTCGTCAAGAAAGCTGCTCAGCCGTTATTCCAGCCAATTTACGATCTAGAAGTACCGAAGATGAATTTCGGACGTATCGCATTGCTCGGCGACGCGGCATTTGTGGCGCGTCCCCATTGCGGGATGGGGGTTACCAAGGCCGCCGGTGATGCTTTGGCAATCGTAGAGGCACTGGAGCGACATGCATCCGTTGAAGTGGCATTAGCGGACTATAGCGAGCAACGCAGTCGTTTCGGGGCGTCGATTGTTCAGCACGCCAGGCATCTTGGCGCGTATATGCAGGCGCAACTGAGCAGCGAGGAAGAGCGTGAAATGGCGGAGTTGTACCGGACCCCGGAAGCCGTGATGCGTGAGACTGCAGTGCCCGTGAAGTTTTAATTCAGCCAAAAGCCATTTGCAGGAGATCACCATGGAACATGCATATCCGCAAGACGGTGGCCCGACCATGCCCGCTGAGCAGGTTGACGATACTATTCAAAACCCGATTCTCGAAAATCCGGAGTTTCGTGCTTTGGTAAAACAGCGCCGACTATTTTCGTGGAGCATGACGGCACTTATGCTCGCCGTCTATTTTGGTTTTATTCTTTCCCTGGCCTTTATACCTGCCCGTTTGGGTACGCCTATCACAGAAGGGCAGCCGATGACGTGGGGCGTGCCAATCGGTTTTGGAATGCTCGCTTTCACGATTCTCCTCGTTGCTGTCTATGTCTGGCGCACTAACACCTGCTACGACCCTAAACTAAAAACAATTATCAGGAGCTTCAACAAATGAAGCGTCTACTTATTGCAATCTACGCCATGCTTGCTTCGGTAACGGTATACGCGGCCGACGTCCCTGGCGCCGTACAAAAACATAATCCCATTGCCATCGGCATGTTTTTGGCATTCGTTATTTTCACTCTGTTCGTCACACGGTGGGCGGCACGCAAAAACAATAGCGTCGCGGATCACTATGCCGCAGGAGGAAAAATTACCGGCTTCCAGAATGGGTGGGCTATCGCGGGCGACTATATGTCTGCGGCGTCTTTGCTAGGTATCTCTGCCTTGGTTTTCACCAGTGGATTTGATGGGCTGATTTACTCGATCGGCTTCCTTGCCAGTTGGCCAATCATTCTGTTTCTGATTGCGGAGCCATTGCGAAATCTGGGGAGGTACACCCTGGCAGACGTACTGTCCTATCGGCTAAAGCAGCGCCCCATACGAGCATTCTCGGCCTCCAGTTCCATTGTGATCGTATTGCTTTACCTGGTTTCTCAACTGGTAGGTGCCGGAAAACTGGTTGAGTTGCTGTTTGGTTTCGATTACACCGCAGCGGTGCTTCTAGTGGGCACGCTTATGGTGATTTATGTTTTCTTTGGTGGGATGTTAGCAACCACCTGGATTCAGATTATCAAGGCCGTATTACTGCTGACCGGCTGCGTGTTCATGGCTTTCATGGTGCTGTCGCAATTCGGATTCAGCCTGAACCACCTGTTTACTCAAGCGACCCAAGTGCATCCTTCCCATATCGCAATCATGAGTCCAGGTGGCCTGATTACCGACCCGGTGTCTGCGATTTCCCTAGGATTGGCATTAGTTTTCGGCACGGCAGGCCTTCCACATATTCTCATGCGGTTTTTCACTGTCGGTAACGTCAAGGCCGCGCGCCAAAGTATTCTTTATGCCACAGGTCTGGTCGGCATCGGTTATGCCCTGATCGTTATCATTGGCTTCGGCACTATCGCCCTGGTTGCCAGCAATCCCGATTATCACGATGCATCAGGTGGCATATTAGGCGGAGTTAACATGGTTGCGATTCACCTCGCACACAACGTTGGCGGTAATGTTTTCCTGGGATTCATGTGTGCTGTGTCGTTCTCGACGATATTGGCGGTAGTGGCAGGGCTCACCCTTGCAGGCTCGTCTGCTGTTTCACATGACCTCTATGCACATGCCTTGCGCCGAGGCACCGCCAGCGACCGTGAAGAGATGCGCGTCTCTCGCGTTACAACCATAGTGTTGGGTGTGCTGTCGATTCTATTGGCCATTGCTTTTGAAAAACAGAACATCGCATTTATTGTGAGCTTAACGTTCTCCATCGCCGCAAGTTCCAATTTCCCCGTGCTGTTATTGTCGATTTACTGGAAGGGCCTGACGACACGTGGCGCCGTGATTGGCGGATCGCTGGGGCTCGTATCAGCCATTACCCTATGCATTCTTAGCCCGACCGTGTGGGTCAAGATCCTCCATAATTCGCAAGCCTGGTTCCCATACGAATATCCAGCCTTGTTTTCCATGGCCGTAGCATTTGTCGGTATCTTTTGGTTCTCTATTACCGATCGCTCGGTCAGTGCCATCGATGAACGCAATCGATTCGAAAATCAGCTGGTCGATTCTGAACTGGGTACGCCGGCTACATGGAATGCGCAGCTGAAAGCTGATTAATTCGGGTTTTTACTCTCCACATTAACTCTTTGCTGCATGAAAGTGCAGCTCATGTGAATACTTGCGCCTGAAAAGTTACTATGTAGTTTATACAACAATAATAATCTCAACTTTGGTGTGAATAAATGAAATGTACTTTGACTGTTGCAGTCGCCATGTGTGTATTGGCGCAGCAAGCCCATGCGGCGGGTTTCATCGATGACAGTAAAGCGGCGCTTAAACTGCGTAACTTCTATATCAATAGCGATTACCGAGATTCAGCGACACCCGCTCAGAAAGCCGCCAACCAGAGCTATCAAGCTGAATGGGGACAAGCCTTTCAACTAGAGTTCATATCGGGTTACACCCCCGGGCCCGTAGGCTTCGGGGTTGATGCGTTAGGCATGTTGGGTGTCAGACTGGATTCAAGTGCTGGCAAGCATGGCAACCCAACGGGGACAAACTACGGCGGCATCGTGTTTCCAAGCGACGACGATCATGCGGTTGACGATGTCTCCAACCTCGGGTTGACCGGCAAGGTAAAAATATCCAAGACCGAACTGAAACTCGGAACCCTGGTTCCAAAACTGCCAGTGATCTTCAGCAATGACGGACGGTTATTGCCACAAACCTGGCAAGGAACCCAGGTTACTTCGGCAGATATCAAAGACCTGACCTTGGTGGGCGGCCAAATCGACGAGGTGAAGGGGCGTAACTCCAGCAACAATGAAAATATGTCCATCGCGGGTGCGAACAATGCGGTCACAGGTCGCTTCAGTAATAAATTCATCTACGCCGGTGGCGATTATAAGCTGACCAAAGATCTAACCTTGCAATACTATTACGGCAATCTGAAAGATTTTTATAAGCAAAACTTCTTGGGGCTCATTCACAACTGGGCAATCGGTCCCGGGGTGCTGACCAGTGATGTTCGATATTTTAATAGCAAAAATGATGACGCAAACGGCCATGATCCTGCGTATTTCACGACAGGCTACTACGGTGGAAATACATTAAAAGGGGAGGTCGATAATAATCTGTTCAGTGGACTATTTACCTACGCCGTCGCGGGCCATACCTTTGGAGCAGGTTATGAAGTCAGCAATGGTAAAAGCGACTTCCCGTATTTAAACCAGGGCGATGGCCCAACCACCTATACCATTACTGAAATGCAGGTTCAGAAATTTGTTCGTGCCGGCGAAAAGTCATGGCAAGCCCGTTATTCTTTTGACTTCGCAAAAGTGGGTTTGCCAGGAGCCACAGCGGGTGTTGTGTATGTCAAGGGGGATGATATTAATACTGTTGCTTCCAGCAATTCCAGCGAATGGGAACGTGATATTACGTTGGCCTATGTCGTGCAATCGGGCCCGTTAAAAGGCTTTGGCGTGATGTGGAAAAATGCAATGGTGCGTAACAACATCCCCAACGCTCGTCAGCAAGACGAAAATCGCGTGATTATCAATTACCAACTGGCGTTGTTTTAGTTTCTTGATCGAGGGCGCTTCAGGGCAGATATTCAGGTATCAAAAATGTATTCGGTGGACCGGTCGAGTGTGACGGGCCGCTGTAACTGACAGGCAGCGCTTTTACAAGTGTTGCGTGTACATGTCGTTCTCTTCCAACGGCATGTTTTATAGAAGAGCAACATTTCCCTTCGATGGGGTAGGGCGGTGCAAGTGATCCTTCACCGCCTTTTTTATTCCGTCACGCTGACATTCTGTTGAATCGACGCAGCAATTGCGTCAGTTGTTCCAGGTCCTCATCGTTCCAGCCGTCGATACGCTGCCGAAAATCGTCGCCTTTGTGAGCAATGGCCTGGCGGATTCTGGCACGGCCTTGATGGCTCACATTCAAAAGGGTGCCTCGACCATCCGAAGGATCCGGTTGCGCCTCTACCAGTCCCAAGTGGATGAGTCTCGCCGTCAACCTGCTCGTCGCGCTGCGATCCATCGCTACAGCCTCGGCGACACCACTTACCTTCGCCGGCCCGAACGCGTGCAGCCAGTGCGCGATATGGAACGCTGCGGGTGGCAACTCTGGGTGAAATTCGGCTGATGTCGCGACCGTCAGGGCACGCGAGGCACTCAGCAGCGCACTGAACTGTTCACCCAGAGCGAGAACCAGAAGCTCTCGATCGTGAGCGGGCTGAGTGAGCGATTTGTTTTTTGGTGGTTCCATTCCCGTCTTTTCCCGTTTCTGCCTGCGAAAGCCTGTCGGCGGTTTGTTCATGGACAAATATGCATTCGAGATTATAGTGGACTTTAATCCATTAAATGCCTTCGCGGACAGTGAAAAAACACAATGAATACCAACGTCACCATTGTCCTTACAGGCGCCACCAGCGGAATTGGTCAGCTTGCTGCCATCGAGTTGGCCAAGCGAGGTGCCCATCTCGTTCTGACTGCGCGTGACAAGACAAAGGCTGCTGCAACCTGCGAGCGCATTCATGCGGCTGCACCTGATGCGCGTATCGACGTTCATTACGCGGATTTCAGCAGCCTCGATTCCGTTGCGGCGCTCGGCTTTGAACTCGCTTCGCAATACGAGCGTATTGATGTGTTGATCAACAACGCTGGCATTCACGCATTTGAGCAGCGTGTCACCGTTGATGGTCACGCCGAGATGCTCGCGGTGAACTACCTCGCCCCCTGGCTGCTGACAAACGGCTTGCGAGATACGCTGGTTCGGTCGGCTCCTTCGCGAATTATCACTGTCGCTTCAGAGGCGTCGAGACGCAGCGGCGGGCTGGATCTGGAACGAGATCTCTTCGACACCGCTCCATTCACGCGCCTTGGCTCTTCGAAGAGCTATTCGAAAACCAAGCTGATGGACATCATGTTTTCGCAGGAACTGGCGCGTCAGCTTCAAGACACCGGCGTTGCGGTGAACTGTCTGGACCCAGGCTTCAACGTCACGGGGTTTGGCCGCGAGCTGGGATTCTCTACGTTGCTGGCCAGGGCTCTAAATGGGTTGCGCATCGGTGATCCGCAGCGCGGTGCGGACATCATCGTCCGCTTGGCTACCGATTCAGATCTCTCTCCGGCATCGGGTGGCTACTTTTCGGTGAAGGACGCGAAACCTATACAGCCTACGCCTCCAGCGGATAACGTCACCGCCTGCCAGGAACTGTGGGCGGCGACGTCAGCCCTGCTCGCCAGACATTACAGGGCTTAACGTCAATACCGCCCGGATCGATCATGACCCCAATGCATCCTGCCAGCCACGTCGTGCCAGGGGCAGGTCGAGCAAGCGCTTGCCGGTGGCATCGTTGATGGCATTGCCCAATGCTGCGGCCATGGGCCCCTGGACGATTTCTGCGGCACCAAGGAATGGTTGATCCGGCTGATCAATCATGTGGACCTCGACCTGGTGCGGCATATCCGTAAAACGCATGATCGGATAGCCGCTCCAGTCGAAGCTATGCATGCCGCCTGCGTCATAGAGGATTCGTTCATAGAGCGTCCAACTCGCGGACTGCACGATGCCACCCTGGATCTGATTGAGCAGCCCGTCGGGGCTGACAATTTGCCCCACATCCACCGCGGCGACAACGCGATCAATCGTCACTTGCCCAGTCTGGCGCTGCACATGCAACTGCACGGCGATCGCGCAGTAACCCATGATGTTTTTGTAGCGGGCAAAGGCGAAGCCGATCCCGCTGCCGGGGCCCGTGGCTTTTTGCGGCCAGCGGAACTCAGCGGCCACGCGCTCCACCACCGCCCGTGCTCGCGGATCGCTCAAGTGATTCAGGCGAAATTGCACCGGGTCGATGGTGGCCGTGGCCGCCAGTTCATCGAGGGTGCTCTCGATGGCGAACACGTTGATATGGGCACCGAGCGAACGCATGGCCGAGGTCCTGAATGGCATGGTCAGCACAAAGTTCAGATCGACCTTCAGGTTGGGTATCTCATACAACGGAACGGCATTGCGGTCGCCGTCACCTTCGGGCTGAGCAATCGGGACTGAGGGTGCGGGGGTGAAGGGGTTGGCCAACAGCCACGCCGGCAACAAGCGCCCGGCATTGACGATACGTTCGTTGTGCGGGGTACTCCAGAGTTCGTATTTCCAGTCGCGAAGACGCCCACTGTCGTCCAGTCCCGCTTCCACCTCGGCAAGCATGGCCGAGCTGTAAGGTTCCCAGAGGTTTTCCTGTTCGCGCATCCATTGCACCCGTATCGGCTTGCCGGGAATGGCCATGGCAATCAATGCGGCATCGGCGGCGGCGTCATCGGCGCCGTTGTGGCCATAGCAACCGGAACCTTCAGCGTGGATGCAACGCACTTGGGCCACCGGCAGCCCGACCATCTCGGCGATACCCGAGCGCAGGGGGTATACACCTTGGGTATGGGTCCAGACGGTCAATGTTCCATCCTTGAACCAGGCCACTGCGCAGGAAGGCCCGATGGAGCCGTGCATCAAGTATTGCTTGGTCACTCGGGCTTTGTAAGCTCGCGGTAGCGGTTGCGGGAGGTCACCCTTGGCACTCACCGGGTAGCGCCGCGCCGGTAATTCGGTGAGGAGTTGATGGATGTGTGTCGAGTCAGGTAGCGGGTTCCCTTCTGTCCAGCGGGCCTTGGCGTAGCCCTCGCGCATCGCTTTGACCGCCAGCCATTCATCGGTGGCGACCACGGCGAGGTAGCTGCCATTGCGGACCAGTTTCACCACTCCGGGTAGTTTCCTGATGGCGGCCTCATCAATTTCAAGAAGCTGACTGCCACGCCGGGGCGGACGTATCACACGGGCGTGCAGCATATCGGGCAGGCGCATGTCCTGCACATAGGCCGCGCCGCCACTGACTTTGGCCGGTATGTCCAGCCGAGGCAACGATTTGCCGATCAGGGTGAAGCTGCTGGCTGGCTTGAAGGGCGAGTTGGCCGATGCAAAGCGATGCAGTTGAACCCCTACCACTGCCTGTGCGTAGGTCATGCTGCGGCCTTGTGCATCGTAGATCACCGCATCCCGCGTGGTCAGGCTGTCGATGCTGCGCTGCCATTGCCGTGCTGCGGACTCGAGTAACAACTGACGCACTTGGGCCGCGGCGTTGAACAGCGCAGTGCCGCTGTCGACGATGGTATGGCTGCCGGCGGTGTAACCCTCATTGGGTGTCAGCGCGGTGTCGGCAGTGAGAAAGCGGATGAGCTCAGGTGGCACTTCAAGGCGTTCAGCGGCGATCTGCAGGAGCGCAGTTTTGACACCGGTGCCCAGCTCCACTTTGCCGGTGTAGACGGTGATGCCATCTTTCGCATCGATGCGTATCCAGGCGTCCAGATAGGGCGTGGCCCGCAGGCTGCCGGGCAGATCGGGTGCCAGGATTGACGTCCCCAGGGTGTCCACTTCGGTGTCGGCGAAAGCGCTGGGAATGTCCGGAAGCATCGCGAACCCCATCACCAAAGCCCCGTTTATCACGAAGGCACGGCGGCTCAGATTGACGGCTTGCCTGGGGGTTTTCATACCTTGCCTCCCTTCGCGACAACCGATTTGATCGCGGCGAAGATCCGCACATGGGTGCCGCAGCGGCATAAATTCGGTGCCATGTGGCGGCGGATCGTTTCATCGTCTGGATGAGGGTTGGCCTCCAGCAGTGCCTGCGCCCGTACGATCATCCCCGCGATGCAATAACCACACTGGGCGGCCTGTTCATCGATAAAGGCTTTCTGCAACGGCCCCGGTTGGTCGACGCTGCCCAGGCTTTCGACGGTGCGCACCGATTTGCCCGCCAGCGCGCCGCATGGCGTCAGGCAGGAAAACACCGGTTTGTCGTTCACTAACACAGTGCAAGCGCCGCATTGACCCAGTCCGCAGCCGTATTTGGCGCCATTGAGCCCCATCTGATTGCGCAAGGCATATAGCAGGGGCATGTCGTCCGCGATGTCCAGTTCGTGAGTCTTGCCGTTGATGTCAAGTGTGATCACGGTTGCTGCTCCTGAGCCCGAATACTTTTGATTGTCTTGTCGAGATCCGTCCAGGGGCGGTTCGCACAACTTTCGTTGCGCAGGTACTCGGCAAGTGCAGCTACATGGGTGTCGTCCAGGTTGTGGGCGAAGGCAGGCATGTAGTGGCTGGAAGCGGCGCTGGACATCGGGATGCCCTGCAGGATGGTCTGGATCAAATTGCGTGGCGAGTCCGCCATCACCGCTGAGGTGTTCGCCAGTGCCGGCCGCGATTCAATGACGCGCATGGGGGCCGCGCTGCCGTGGCAACTCGCGCAGGCCCCGTCGAACAACGCGGCACCCAGAAGCGCCCTGGCGCTGGGCTTGACTCCAGAGGTGCAGGGCGGCGATGGGGCATCCGATGAAGTTTTCTTGAGGTCAAGAATGTACTGTGCGATGGCATGCGCGTCTTCCGTCGGCAATTGCGCGATGCTCAGGCTGACCGGCAACATCGGGCCCGCCGCTGCGCCATGTCCTTCGGCGACCTCGCCCGTCAGATAGGCGACCAACTGGGCTTCATTCCAGGGATGCTGTGCCTCGGTCATTCCGCGCAGGCCAGGAGCTGTCCAGCCGTCGACGACGCCACCGTTGAACAGTTCGCTGCCTTTCTCCCCGCCAATCGGATTCAGGGGCGAATGGCAGGATGAACAGTGTCCCGCGCCCTCGACCAGATAGCGTCCGCGATTCCATTGCACTGATTGGTTGGGAAGTGGTTCCAGCGGATCCCCATGCAGGAACAGTAAGTTCCAGAAAGACACCAGCGGGCGGAAGTTCATGGGGAAGACCATATGGTTTGGCGGTGCGGTGTATTTGATCGGGTCCACGCTCATCAGGAAGGCATAGGCGTCGGCAATATCGGCATCGCTCATCTTCCGATAATGCACGTAGGGGAAAGCCGGATACAGAAAGTGGCCGTCACGCGCGATGCCTTCACGCATGGCCCGCTCGAAGGCGTCCAGCGACCACTGACCGATACCGGTTTCCGGGTCCGGGGTGATGTTGGTGGTGAAGAGGGTGCCGAAGGGGGTTACCAGCGGCAAACCGCCGGCCATGTAGGCGCCCCCTGGCCGTGTGTGACAGACCGCGCAGTCGCCCGCTTCGACGACGCGACGGCCTCTGTCCAGCGTTTCGCGATCAGCATTCAGGTGTTGGCTGACAGTGGCAATTTCCGGCCTCCACATCATCCAGAACGCAAACCCTAATCCCACGACGCCGATTGCCAGAACGGCACCGATGATCGTCTTGCGCTTCATCGCCTTACCTCTCGAGCTGAATTAACGACAGATTTTTCAATCCACCGCGTGCGATTGGCGTACGGCGATTTTCCATGTCGTGAGCTTAGAGAGGGCGCTTGTGATGGAGTACCCCATCAATGCGCAACGCTACATTGCGCCAGGCGCAACGGAGGCAGAATTAACAACCGTTAACTCGCGCAGGGTGCGCCCATGTCCAAAGATACGCGCTCAAGGAACGTAATGACGGAAGGGGTTTCATGGACAAGCTGCTCGCACTGAAAATGTTCATCCAGTCAGTAGATTCCAAGGGCTTTTCGTCTGCCGCCAGGCAACTTAATCTGGCGACCTCTTCAGTGACCAGAATGATCGACAGGCTTGAGGATGACCTGGGTGCCGTACTGCTGAATCGCTCTACCCGGCAAGTCACGTTGACCGATGCCGGTGGTGTGTACTACCTGAAAAGTCGGGATATTCTGAGCGCCATGGCTGACGCCGACGAGTCAGTCTCGGACCGCGGTGAAGTGCCTGCGGGACAGTTGCGTATCTCAGTGCCCGTGGCATTTGGACAGCGTCTTATTGCCCCTCATATCGGCGCGCTTTTAGCGCGCTATCCCCTGCTCGTACTGGATATGACGCTATCGGACGACATCGTCGATTTGCTCGGCGAACGCATCGATCTATCGATCCGGATGGGGTCGCCAGCGGCGATGGAAACGGTGGTCAGCCGCTGCATCGGCAGCTTTCGCCGTCGCGTAGTCGCCAGCGCCGGGTACCTGAAAGCTCGTGGGTTTCCCGACCGGCCCATGGACCTCATGCAACACGAGTGCATGTGCTTCAACTATGGCGCGCCACAGCAGTTCTGGACATTTACAGAGCAGGGCCAAGAGCTGCGCGTGCCCGTCGAAGGGCCATTCAAGAGCAACAATGCCGAGGTCCTGCGCGAAGTGGTGCTGGCCGGGTGCGGGGTGGCGCTGTTACCCGATTGGTTGGTCAATGATGACATCGACAGTGGTCGACTCACGTCCTTGTTCGACTCTTTTGTCGTCAATCCGAACAGTGCCAGTTCAGCGATCTCGGCCTTGTACCTGCCCAATCATCGCGGCTCGAAACGTGTCAATGCGTTCATTGATTTCCTCACCCAATTACTCAAGTCGCAAAGCCAATCAAAGGCGTGATGGGCTCATCGTTGCGTTTTGCGAAAAGCAACGTTGTGCAACGGGTGGATTCTCTGACGGCGCTCCGGCACCTACCTTGGGGGGGTGAAAAATTCAACCACGGAGACCGTCATGAGTTTGCACGCATCCAAAATTCAGGTGACTTACGACTTCATCTGCCCATGGTGCTGGATCGGTGAAGAAAATCTTGAGCGCGCGCTGGCCGCTTCGGGTTTTTCAACGGACCGCCCAATCAGTTTCCTGCCTTATCAGTTAAACCCCGACATGCCTGTTCGAGGCATGGATCGCAAAGCCTATCGCTCTGGCAAGTTCGGCAGTTGGGCGCGTAGCCAGGCCATGGACGCACAGGTCACCCACGCCGGTAAGGCCGTCGGCCTTGAGTTTGATTATGGGCGAGTCGAAAAAACGCCCAACACCCTGGCCGCGCATCGGTTGGTATGGCGCGAGCAACAGGCGGGTCGAGACGCTTCCTTGCTGGTCAAGGCCATTTTCAAGGCGTACTTCTGCGAAGGGCGGGATATCGGCGACCTCACTGTGCTGGCCGACATCGCTGCCGAAACCGGGCTGGGCCGAGAGGTCATTGTCGACTTTCTCAAGGCCGATGAAGGCACGGCGGAAGTCTTGAAGCTCGAAGCCAAAACCAAGGCGTCCGGTGTGCGCTCGGTGCCGAGTATTCAGATCGAAGATGACGTGATCAGTGGCGCCCAGCCCATCGAAATAATGATCCAGATACTGAAACGAAGCCAAGCCGCCTAAGGCGTTTTTTCAATCCCTATCCATTCAGGAAATCATCATGACTCATCACTTGTTCAGCCCTATCAAACTCGGTCAATTCAACCTCGATCACCGTGTCGCCATGGCGCCTCTGACTCGTTCGCGGGCGGGGCAACCTGGCAACGTACCGACATCGATGAACGTCGAGTACTACCGTCAGCGTGCCAGTGCGGCGTTGATCATTACCGAGGCTACGCAGATTTCACAGCAGGGCCAGGGTTACGCCTGGACGCCCGGCATCCATAGCGACGAGCAGATTCAGGGCTGGAAGGCTGTCAGCGAGGCCGTGCACGCAGAAGGCGGGCGCATTTTCCTGCAGCTCTGGCATGTGGGGCGAGTGTCGCACCCGGTGTTCCAGCCTAGTGGCGGCTTGCCGGTGGCACCGACCGCGCAGCCAGTGCCCGGCAAGACCTTCATCCTGAATGAAGAGGGCGAGGGCGTATGGGGTGATGTACCTGTCCCTCAAGAGCTGGACATTCCAGGGATCGAAGCGATCGTTGCCGACTTCCGCAAGGCCGCTCGCAACGCGATTCTGGCCGGTATGGATGGTGTGGAAATTCACGCGGGCAATGGCTACCTGCTCGACCAATTCATCAACAGCGCCAGCAATCAGCGAAGTGATCGCTACGGGGGAAGTATCGAAAACCGTGCGCGGTTGCTACTTGAAGTCGTGGAAGCCGTGACCGCGGAAGTAGGTGCCGAATACGTAGCTGTCCGCCTGACACCGATGGGACGTTTCATGGGAATGGGCGATGACACCCCGGAACAAACCTTTGGCTACATCGCATCCCGGCTCAATGGCTGGAATCTCGCTTACCTGCACCTGGTAGAACCGATGATGGTCGGCACAGTGCTCGATGAAAGTAACGATCCACGCTGGGACGCGATCATCAAGCAACTGCGTACTGACTTCCACGGCGTTCTGATGTTGGCGGGTGGCTACTCCGGCGAAACGGCCGAACAGGCCATTGCGCAGGGCCGTGCAGACCTGATCGCTTTTGGTCGCCCGTTCATTGCCAACCCCGACTTGCCGGCTCGCTTGCGCGGTCGCAACGAACTCAACGTGGCTGACGGCAACAGCTTTTTTGGCGGCGACGCCAAGGGGTACATCGACTATCCGGTGTTGGCATAACGCAACGGTAAACCGCAGCTGGGAAATCACCGTGCAACCAGGAGGAAGGTAATGAAGAGTTCAGGCGTTCCGAAGGCCTTGGTCATTGGTGGTTCCCTGGGAGGGCTGTTCGCCGCCACGGCGTTACGCGCGATTGGTTGGCAGGTCGATATTTACGAGCGATCCCCTGCGGCGATGGACAGTCGTGGCGGGGGCATCGTTCTGCAAGCGGAGGTCCTGCACCATTTTCGTTATGCGGGCATCCATCCGGCAGGTGCGCTCGGCGTCCGGTCCCATGATCGTCTCTATCTGGATCGAGCTGGTAGCGTCGTGCATAAAGAGCCGATGCCGCAAACCCAGACGTCCTGGAACACACTGTACAGCTCATTGTTTTCTGCATTTCCCGCCGAGCATTATCACCGTGGCGTGACGCTGGTGGATCTGACTCAGAATGAGCACCGAGTGACTGCGATTTTCGCCGATGGCAGCAGTGCCGAGGCAGACCTGCTGATTGGCGCTGATGGCGCGAGTTCAACCGTGCGAAGCGTGGTGTTGCCTGGAACAGTGCCCAGCTATTCGGGGTATGTGGTGTGGCGCGGGCTGGTCGATGAAGAGCAACTTCCAGACTTCGCCAAAGTGCAGCTTTACGAGGACTTTGTTTTTCAACAAGACCCTGAATCGCTGATGCTGGAATACATGGTGCCGAGCATGAGTGGCTCTGTGAATCCTGGCGAGCGTCGGTTCAATTGGCTGTGGTATTTGAAAGCTGCACAAGGGGCGGAACTGGACGCTGTGCTCACTGACAGTGATGGCCATCGGCGTAGTCATTCCATTCCACCCGGGGCCTTGGCCACTGGTCAGGATGCTTATATCCGGGAAATGGGTGAGCGGCAGGCGAATCCGGCCTTTCGGGAACTGATTCGCCAGACCAGGGATATTTTTGTGCAGGCGATCCTCGATCTCAAAGTCCCGCAAATGGTGTTTGGCCGTGTGCTGTTGACTGGCGACGCCGCTTTTGTGCCGCGTCCTCATACCGCCGGAAGCACGGCCAAAGCAGCCCGCAATGCACTGTCCCTGGCGCAAGCAATCGACGACATCGGCGACCTCGATAACGCCCTGTTGGCCTGGCAGCAACAGCAGCTTGCAGAAGGCAAACGCATGGGGGATTGGGGAGTCAGTATGGGCAATCGGATAATGGGCATCGCGTAAACCTGATAGTGCGGCTCACACCGGATTTATTGGCGGGATCAAGCGGGATATAACCGTGGAGTTAGTGCGGTTTTTCTAGGCTGAATATAAAAAGAGGAGATTAGCTTCAGATCGAAGCTATCTCCTCTTTTTGACATCTGTAAACATTGAAGCATTAACCATTCTGGCAGGCACCACCCAGTATCTTGTATTGCAGGTCGTGCGTTGTACCCTTGTGATCGACGTACACCATGTGTGCGTCCACTGGGCCACAAGCGTTCTGAGTGTCTTCGACCGTAGTGATGTCGATGACCTTGGCGATATCCAGACGTTCGGATTCGGAATAGTTGTACTGCTCAGGTTCAGGGGCAGAGGCAGTGCTGTGGGCGCCATCATGGGCTGAAGCGTAAACGCTAAACATCATGAGTGAGGCGAGCATTGCATATTTCATCAGGGTATCTTCCAGTAAGAGTAAGAGAGGAAGCAATATCTCTTTGTTTGCTTCTGGAACGAATTATGGTGGCGCCAGCTTATTTATAAAAATACTCAGACTGGATACTGGACATTGACGAAAGTGATGTTTCTCCATGTTCGCTCAATGAGAAATCTTTTAATTAGTATTTAACTAACTTGGGTCGATCAATCGGGCTATGTTGTCGGGCGTAACGACTGAGGCGATTCGATGATTCCTTGAACGGCACGCAAAAAAAGGCCGGTCAGACCGGCCAAAGGGAAATCGAGAGTTTCGTAAACGCTATACGGGGAGTTTCAGGATCCTGGCCGCGTTGGCGCCGAGTACTGCCGCTTTCTCGCGCGGACCCAAGCCTACGCTTTCGACAAAACGCACCGGCTGTTCATAGCCCATGTCGAAGCAGTAGTCGCTGCCCAGTACCAGATGGTCGATACCGACGTTCGCGATCAAATAGTCCAGCACCGGACCGGAATGCGACACGGTGTCGTAGCTGAATCGCGTCAAGTAGCTGCTCGGCTTTTGGGCCAGGCGCCGTGTCTCAGGACGTGAGGTCCACCCGGCATCGAGACGTCCCACGAGAATTGGCAAAGCACCACCGGCGTGAGGCAATGACACATGCAGTTGTGGGTATTGATCCAATACTCCGCCGAGGATCAGGTGTGACGCGGCGATAGCGGTATCGAACGGGTTGCCCAGCAAATTGCTCAAGTAGTAATTGCTCAGGCGGGTGCCGCCGACCGTTTGTTGCGGGTGCAGGAATACCGGGAGTCCCAGCTGTTCTATGCGGGCAAAGATTGGCGCGAAACGCGGATTGTCCAGGTCCAGGCCGTTGATGTTGGTACCCATGTACACCCCCCGAACCCCAGGCAATTCGGCTGCGCGTTCCAACTCGGCAATTGCATCGTCAGCCTCTAGCATCGGCAACGTGGCCAGCACCACAAAACGTTGCGGGTGTTGGCGATGCACTGTCGATGCGGCATCGTTCCAGGCACGTGCCAGGCGGGCATTGAGTTGTCGATCTGCCCAGTACACCATCGGCACGCTAAGGGACAACGCCTGAACATCGACGCCGGAGTGGTCCATGTCGAGCAAGCGCGCCTGCACATCAATAAATTTCAAGGGCAGGGGGCCTAATCCACCGGCCGGGGTGGCGAAGCTGAACGTCGTTTCCTGGCGGGTATAGCTTCCACCGAACGCTTTGCCTTCACTTCCCAAGAGGTGTAAGAACTCTTCAGGGTAGTAATGCGCGTGGATGTCCACCGATCGCACCGGGACGTAGGCGTCTTTCTTGATCGGTGCCGCTGAGGAGGGTGATAGACGAGTAACCAGCAGGCCACCCGCGGTAGCTGCCATGATGCCCAGCAGTTGGCGGCGGGTCTTTGAAAGACAGCAGGGGCATTGCATCGTTGATCTCCTTTTTATTGTTGTCGTAGCGAGTTCAGGTGCGTGCCTGGTTGCTTGCGCGGCCACTAAGCGACTGGTTTCCGCCGTGGGCATGTACCTGCTCCGAAATGCTCTATTGATCAATCGATCATTTGATGATTTTTGATTATCATCTGATCAATTGTAAGGTCGCAAGCCTCTTTTATCAATCCGGCCACTGAGCACAGCCATGCAAGACTCCCAATGCCTGGTCATGCACAGTCGCTACCTTTACCTTTCGATCTTGGAATCCGTTCATGGATAAGTTGCTGGCGCTGAAAATGTTTGTCGAAACGGTACGCTGTGGGGGCTACTCGTCTGCGGCGCGTAAGCTCGGGATCTCCACGTCGTCAGTGACGCGGCAAGTTGCGGGGCTGGAAAGTGAGTTGGGCGCCAGCCTGCTCAATCGCACCACGCGCAATACGAGCGTCACGGTGGCGGGGCAGCACTATTTCGATAAAGCCGTGGCGATCCTCGAGGCCATCGATGAAGCGGATGCGGTCGTTGCCGACCGTGGCAGCGAAGCTCAGGGGCGTTTACGGGTCAGCGTCCCGGTGGAATTCGGCCGGCGAATCATCGCCCCGCACTTGGGGCGGTTGCTTGAACGCCATTCCGGTCTGGAAATCAGTCTCTCGCTGAGTGACGAGGTCAGTGACCTGCTCAGCGAACAAATCGATGTGTCAGTACGTCTCGGTTCATCGGTTGTCAGTGATGACATCGTCAGCAAGCGGCTGGGCGATTTCCAGCGTTGGGTGGTGGCGAGTCCCGAATATCTGACTCGAACCGGACTGCCCCGACACCCTCGCGACCTGCTGGAACATCAGTGCTTGCGTTTCGATTACCGCACGGGCCACCACAATTGGACATTCCAGGGAGATGAGGACGTCATCCGCTTGAATGTGCAGGGACGGCTGCAAAGCAACAATGCCGATATTCTGCGCGAGGCCGCCTTGGCCGGTGGCGGTGTGACGCTATTGGCCGATTGGCTGGTAAGTGAGGATGTCAGTGCAGGTCGGCTGACGCGAGTGCTGGAGCAATATGAAGTCAACCCAGGCAGTGCAAGCACCTGCATCAATGCGCTGTATCTGCCCAACCATCGTGGTTCCAGTCGTATCAATGTATTCATCGAGTTTCTTCAGGAAATTCTCGCGCCTTAAGCACGTCCTGTGCATCAGGCAAGACCGCGTTGCGCGTCGCTTTTGATCGAATTGACTGCCGGCCAATACAAGCGCGGCGCGCGGTCGGTCGCTCTGATTGCCCGTTCGGACAAAAGCAGCATTGCCGAATGCGCAATGAAGCCTTGCACAGGGCAGCGATTCTCCCCGCGTGCTCGTGTTCGTACAGTGGCACCCATCAACTGACCCCGGTCGTCAAAGCAGCATCCCGCGGCCACTGACAAAAACTTTCGTTTAGAACTCGCCCCGATTCGGCCGGCTACGGCTCGCTATCGCCTGGCGAAAGTATGAGGAATGCCCCATGAAACCTACACAGACGGTTCCCTTGATCGTCTCCGCTCTGGCGCTGTCGATCGTGCTGGCGGGCTGCAAGCAAGAGGCGCCCGTGCAAGACGTCAAACCGCCCCAGGTTGGAGTCGTTACGCTTCAATCGCAGACTTACACCGTGCAAAGCGAACTGCCGGGGCGTACCGCACCTTTTCGCGTCGCGGAAGTTCGGCCACAAGTGGACGGAATCATTCAGCAGCGCTTGTTCGACGAAGGAAGCGAGGTCAAACCCGGACAAGCGTTGTACCGCATTGATCCATCGCCATACGAAGCAGACGTGGCTCGTGCCCGCGCCTCGTTTCAACAAGCCCGTTCCCTCGCAGATCGCTATCGACAGCTGATCGGAGAAAGAGCCGTGAGCCGCCAAGAGTTCGAGGATGCGCAGGCGCGACAACTGACGGCGGAGGCTGATCTGAAGCGTGCCGAGATCAACCTGCGTTATACCCGTGTGCTCGCGCCGATTGCCGGCCGCATCGGACGCTCCAGCGTGACCGAAGGGGCGCTGGTGAACAACGGTCAAACGGGAGCCATGGCGTCCATTCAGCAGCTCGACCCGATCTACGTCGATATCACCGAGTCCTCTGCGAACCTGCTCAAGTTGCGTGACGACCTCAAGCAAGGTCGCCTGGAGAACGCGGGTGCGGACGCCGCTGTGGTGACCCTCGCGCTGGAAAACGGCAGCGCGTACGGACTGCCTGGGCGCCTGAAGTTTTCTGAGGTGTCAGTCGATCCCTCTACGGGTTCGGTGACCCTGCGCGCGGTGTTTCCCAACCCCGAACATCTGCTTCTACCGGGCATGTTTGTTCGGGCGAAACTCCAGAACGGTGTGCGGCAGGCCGCCATCCTCGCTCCGCAACAAGGGGTGACTCGCGACCTGAAGGGCAATCCCAGCGCACTGGTGGTCAGCGCTGACGGGATCGTGGAACAGCGTCCCCTGACGGCCAATCGCACTGTGGGCAACCAATGGCTGGTAGAGCATGGCCTCGAGGCGGGAGATCGCTTGATCACTGAGGGGTTGCAGTTCGTCAAGCCGGGCATGAAGGTCACCGTGACCGCCGCTCAAATCGTGGCGCCGGCGTTGGCCGGTGCCGTGGCTGGGGGGAACTGAGTATGTCCAAGTTCTTTATCGATCGGCCCATTTTTGCCTGGGTACTCGCATTGATTGTCATGCTGGCCGGCGGGCTGGCAATCCTCAAGCTGCCTGTCAACCAATACCCTGATATCGCTCCACCAGCGATCTCGATTCAGGTGACCTACCCAGGGGCATCGGCCCAGACTGTGCAAGACACCGTGGTCCAGGTCATCGAGCAACAGCTCAACGGCATCGACAACCTTCGCTACGTCAGCTCGGAAAGCAACTCCGACGGCACCATGGCGATCACGGTTACGTTCAACCAGGGGACGAACCCCGACATCGCCCAGGTTCAGGTTCAGAACAAGCTGAACCTGGCCACGCCACTGTTGCCGCAGGAAGTGCAGCAGCAGGGCATCAGGGTGACCAAAGCGGTCAAGAATTTCCTGATCGTCATTGGCGTTGTCTCCGAAGACGGCAGCATGTCCCGCGAAGACTTGGCCAACTACGTGGTTTCCAACATGCAGGATCCGCTGTCGCGCACTTCTGGCGTCGGCGACTTCCAGGTGTTTGGCGCGCAGTACTCCATGCGGATCTGGCTTGATCCTTCGAAGCTGGTCAGTTTCGGTCTGACGCCCGTCGATGTGAAAAGTGCGATACAAGCCCAAAACGTGCAAGTGTCGTCCGGTCAGATCGGCGGCCTGCCAGCACTGCCGGGCCAACAACTCAATGCCACCATCATTGGCAAAACCCGCTTGCAGTCGGCGGATGAGTTCAAGGACATCCAGCTCAAGGTCAACCCCGACGGTTCCGAAGTACGCCTGGCCGATGTGGCCGAGGTCGCGCTGGGTGGCGAAACCTACAGCGTGAACGCCCAGTTCAACGGGATGCCGGCATCCGGCATCGCCATCAAACTCGCCCCCGGGGCTAACGCGCTAGACACCACCAAGGCGATCCACGACACCCTCAATCAACTGCAACCGTTTTTCCCTCGCGGCATGAAAGTGGTCTACCCCTACGACACCACGCCCGTTGTGCGCGACTCGATCCATGGCGTGTTCCATACCTTGGGCGAGGCGATCGTGCTGGTGTTCCTCGTGATGCTGCTGTTCCTGCAGAACATCCGCGCCACCATCATTACCACGCTGACTGTGCCCGTCGTACTGCTGGGTACGTTCGGCATCCTCGCGGTCGCCGGTTTCACCATCAACACGCTGTCGATGTTCGGCATGGTGTTGGCCATCGGTCTGCTGGTGGATGACGCCATCGTTGTGGTCGAGAACGTGGAGCGCGTTATGCGAGAGGAGCATTTGTCGGCGAAAGAAGCCACGATTCGCTCCATGAAACAAATCCAGGGCGCGCTCGTCGGCATCGCCATGGTGTTGTCGGCGGTGCTGTTGCCGATGGCGTTCTTCGACGGTTCAACCGGCGTCATCTATCGCCAGTTTTCCCTCACCATCGTCTCGGCAATGGCCCTGTCGGTGCTGACCGCGTTGGTGTTCACGCCTGCCTTGTGCGCCACGATGCTCAAGCCACATGACCCTTCACACGGGCTCGCACGGCTCGGCTTCTTCCGTGCATTCAATCGTGGATTTGATCGCGGCGTGCAATGCTACGAGCGTGGCGTCGCCGGGATGCTGCGGCACAAGGCGCCGGCATTTCTGGCTTACCTGCTGATCGTCACGGGCATGGTCCTGCTGTTCAACCGCATCCCCACCGCGTTTCTGCCTGATGAAGACCAGGGCGTGATTTTCACTCAGGTGCAGACCCCGGCGGGGTCCAGTGCCGAGCGCACGCAGAAAGTACTCGACAGTGTGCGTCAGTACTTGCTCGCCACGCATGAGGAGGGCGGTGAGGCCAACGCGGTAGACGCCGTGTTTACCGTGAATGGATTCAACTTCGCGGGACGCGGGCAAAGCTCGGGCATGGCTTTTGTGCTGCTCAAATCCTGGGGACAGCGCGGTCCTGTGGATGCGGCGCTCGCGTTGGCCGCGCGCGCACAAGCGAAATACAGAGGCATGCGCGATGCGATGGTATTTGCCGTAGTGCCACCTGCCGTGCGCGAGCTGGGCAATGCTTCGGGCTTCGATTTATTCCTGCAAGACCAGGCCGGCGTCGGCCACGAGGTGCTGGTGCAGGCGCGCAATCAGTTCTTGCGTCTGGCGTCCGAAAGCAAAGTGCTGACGGCGGTGCGGCTTAACGGCCTTAACGATGAGCCGCAGTATCGGTTGAAGATCGATGACCGGCGGGCGAGGGCGCAAGGGGTCTCACAAACAGACATCAACACCACCCTGTCCGTGGCCTTCGGCGGCAACTACGTCAATGATTTCATCGACCGTGGCCGAGTCAAAAAAGTGTTTGTGCAGGGCCAGGCCAGCGCCCGCATGTCCCCAGAAGATCTGGACAAATGGTACGTACGCAACGCCGCCGGGAAAATGGTGCCGTTCTCCGCTTTCGCATCTGGCGAGTGGGTCTTCGGTTCTCCCAAACTGGCGCGCTACAACGGCGTGCCGGCGGAGGAAATACTGGGTAGCCCGGCACCGGGTTACAGCACGGGTGATGCCATGGCTGAAGCACAAGCCATCGCGGCTCAGTTACCGCCCGGGGTCGCGCTGGCGTGGACAGGTTTGTCGTATGAAGAAAAGCTGTCCAGTTCTCAAGCGCCGGTCATGTACGCGCTCTCGCTGCTGGTGGTGTTCCTCTGTCTCGCGGCCTTGTACGAAAGCTGGTCTATCCCGTTGGCCGTGATGCTGGTGGTGCCGCTGGGTGTTGTCGGTGCCTTGCTTGCGACGACTTTGCGCGGTCTGTCCAACGACGTGTTCTTCCAGGTGGGCCTGCTGACAACGGTAGGGCTGGCGGCGAAAAACGCCATCCTCATTGTGGAATTCGCCAAGGAATTGCATGAGCAGGGTATGAGCTACACGCAAGCGGCGATTGAAGCGGCACGCCTGCGTTTGCGCCCGATTGTCATGACATCCCTGGCGTTCATCCTTGGGGTGGTGCCGTTGGCTATCTCTACCGGCGCAGGCTCTGGCAGTCAGCACGCCATCGGCACAGGTGTGATCGGCGGCATGTTGACCGCCACCGTCCTGGCCATCTTCTGGGTACCGCTTTTTTATGTTTCGGTGTCGTCACTCTTCGCACGTCGATCGTCCGTCGTTCCGGCCGTGGCCGCTCAAGAGAAGGTCATGTCATGATCAAGCCTTTCAGCTTTCTAGTACTCGCTTCGCTGCTGTTCAGTGGTTGCTCCCTGATTCCGGCGTATCAGCAGCCACAGGCTCCGGTGCCGGCCGTTTATCCATTGGCGCCCATGACTCGTGATGAGAGTGCGGCTGCGCTCGATTGGCGCGAATTCTTTCCCGATCGGGCGTTGCATCGCCTGATCGAGACCGCACTGGCCAACAATAGGGATATCCGAGTCGCCACATTGAACGTCGAGGCCTACCAGGCGCGATATCGCATTCGCCGCGCGGATCTGTTGCCGGACGTCTCGGCAGCAGGAAGCGACAGTCGTCAGCGCGTTCCGGCAGACCTGGCACCTGATGATAAAGCCACGATCGAGAGTCAGTACTCGGTCGGACTGAACGTGAGCTACGAGCTGGACCTGTTCGGCCGTGTGCGCAGCCTCGATCAAGAGGCGCTGCAGCGTTATCTGGCCAGCGAACAGGCTCAGCGCTCAGCCCACATCGGGTTGGTTGCGAGCGTTGCTAGCGCCTGGCTCACCCTGCAGGCCGATCAGGCGCTGGAGCGACTGACAAGCGATACACTCGACACTTATGAAAACAGCTACCAGATGACCCGGCGAAGCGCTGAAGTGGGCACGGCGTCGGACCTGGCGTTGAGCCAGTCACAAACTCTGGTACAAGGCGCTCGCGGTTCGATGGCGCGGTATCGTAGGCAAGTGGCCGAAGACCACAACCTGTTGGTGTTGTTGATCGGAGGCGAACTTCCGGCAGACCTGATTGCCGGTGATTGGGAGCGACAATATTTGCCTGAGGTTCCCGTCGGGTTGCCTTCGGATTTGCTCAGTCGCCGACCCGACATACTGGAAGCCGAATTACTGTTGAAGGCTGCTAATGCGAATATCGGCGCAGCGCGGGCTGCGTTCTTTCCCCGAATCAGCCTGACGGCAGGCGCCGGTTCTTCCAGCGAGGCATTGTCCGGGCTGTTCAACGGAGGGTCGGGAGCCTGGAGCTTTTTTCCACAGATCAGCCTGCCGATCTTCAATGCGGGCAGCTTGCAGGCGAGCCTGGATGTCTCTCAAGTCGAGAAGGACATTCAAGTGGCGCGTTATGAAAAGGCTATCCAGTCAGCCTTCAGAGAAGTCAGCGATGGGCTGGCCGAAACCGAGACCTTTGGGCAGCAGATTGAGGCGCAACAAGGGTTGGTCACCGCGAGTGCCAAATACTATCGGCTCGCGGAAAGTCGCTACCTGACAGGCATTGACAGCTCTTTGACTCTTCTGGATGCGCAACGGACGCTGTTCGCTGCACAGCAAGCATTGATCACTGATCAGTTAGCCGAGCGAGTAGCTTCCATCGATTTGTTCAAGGCGCTGGGAGGCGGGTGGAAAGGCTGATCTCCTTCGGATAACTCACTCTCACGGTTACGGACAAAGCGCTGACGCTGAGTCAGCGCTGAGTTAAAGCGGTAAAGCCTGCGTCCTCGAAGTGCAGGTTTATTGGATGCCCTAGATGGATGCACCAAGGCGCAACAACACCGACGCGGCATAGGCAGCGGCTTGAATGAATTGTTGTCGATCCAACTTTGATGAGGAACAGTCATGGCCAATGCAGCGGCATCAATACATGTACCAGCTTCAACGGAAAAGGTCTGGGATTTGGCAGGTGGATTCAATTCGTTGCCTGACTGGATGCCGGGTGTGACAACCAGCGAACTTAGCGAAGGCGGGCGCTTACGCAGCATCTGTCTAGAAAGTGGTGAAATCATCGTCGAGCGACTCGAGTACTTCGATAACCAAGGGCGCACTTATAGCTATTCCATTACCGAAGGGGCGTTCCCGGTTACCGATTATTTTTCGATATTTACCGTACTACCTGATGGTGAAAATGCGTCGATTGTTGAGTGGTCCGGAGATTTCACCGCCAATGGTGTTAGTACCCAAGAAGCCGAGGCGATTTTCCTGGGTTTCTATGAAGACTCCCTCGAATCGCTCAAAGCCAAATTCGTATGAGCAGTAGCAAGAGCACACTCACGTTTCCTGCATCCAAGCTGGCATTTACGATCAGCCACCTACATTTGTCTCAGCTAAATCTCAGTCTCGTCATCGAAAATGGAACAGGTTGCCATGCTCCGCAGACAGGTTTTTGAATCGGTTGTCCAGATTGCTTGGGAAGTTGTTTTCCGCCAATGTAAGCCTGTCACTTTGCTCATCGTGAATTTTATAAGGTCACGACACGGGTTGTCGCGGATGTTGAATTCCGGAGAGCTCTGGGTGGAACAGCCCTATGAGGGTGTCCGCGTCTCTGTCGTCGCATAAGCTGGAAAAGACAACATCGACTCGTTTGGCGCATGCTCATAGGTTGAAGACAGCACGGCACTGAGCCGATCGCCCAACAGGTTCCAGGCACGTTTCTTCTCTTCGGCATAGTCGTGATGCAGGTAGTGGCGCCTTACCCGGGAACCGGCCAGCACATGGTTTTGGCAACGATCGACGACGTCCAGGCTGACCCACAAAGCTTGCATCATGGTCGCGCTCGTGCGGCGCAGGTCATGTGGCGTCCAGTCGCCCATCTGGCCGTCGGCAAGGACCAGCGTGTCGTCGTGACGCCGTCTGGAGAGGGCCTTGCGGTTTTTGTCAGCGCCATGCCTCCAAAGGACGTGCTCGCGTCCACATACCGAAGCGCCGACTTCACATCCTTCCACCCCACATAACTCATCAATCCTTTGATATCCCAGCCGTTAGCTGAAGCCCAAGTCGCAAATCCACGGCGCATGGAGTGACTGCTATAAAGCTCAGCCGAGACACCTGACTGCTTGAGAATACGTCGAAGTAGGGGAATCAAGCTGTTCGAGTTGATGCCGCTCTCGGCGATGTTACCCCAACGATCCACCTTCCTGAACACCGGCCCGCGCGCAATGCCGGCCACTGTGATCCAGTTGATGTAAGCCTGAACGGGACACAGCTTTTTTAGGGCAGGGGTGTGGAATGTCGCTCCTAGGTGTTGTCGATCGCCTTTCGTATGAGGCAGATAGAAAGTGATACCGGCGCCGGACTCTGCCTGAGTGTGTTCAACCTGCAGACGAGCCAGTTCGTCACCCCGGAAACCCCGCCAGAACCCAATCAGCACTAGAGCGATGTCTCGTCGATGCCTGATCACACTTCCAAATGCGCAGCGCTCCGCTGCTAGGGCTGCCTCGTGATCGAGCCAGCCTACCGCTTGTTCCAGGTGAAGTAGCAGGAGAGGGGCGGCCTGTTTCTCCTGAGCTGGATGCAACGTCCGTATGCCCTTGATCATCTGCTTAACGGTTGGCGTCTTCGTGGGATCAGGGAATCCCTGAGTGATATGCCACTGAGCCAACGCGGCCAGGCGCTGCTTCAGCGTGCTGATGGCGAGCTTATCCGCGTACTCGGCCAGGTAGCGAACGATGCCATCGCCCGTCGCCGGCAGAAACCCGCCCCAGGTCACTTCGAAGTGCTCCACTGCCGTGCGGTAGCTGCGCCGGGTGTTTTCCCGGGTGCCGGCCTGCAGGTACCGATCTGCCTTGTTCATCTCGACCCCTCCACGCGAAACGTACCTTTTCCGGCGACGGAAATGGCCAAAACCAGCTCTATGATGCGATAACGCTCCATTATTTTATCAAAGAACCGACTTCATATCGTTCTTTTTTAGTTGGTAAAGTGCTATGTATATACGTGGTATGTAAAACGGTACGAAATCGTAGGAGAAAAAAATGGCACGCGGCGGAATTAACAAGGCGATTGTCCAAAAAGCGCGGGAATCGCTGCTTGCTCGCGGCGAGAACCCGAGCATCGACGCCGTGCGCATCGAGCTGGGAAATACCGGCTCAAAGACCACTATTCACCGCTACTTGAAGGAAATAGAAGATTTTGACCCTCGACCGCGGGCCTCTAGAGAGCGGCTGAGTGATGAATTGACCGAGCTTGTTGCCGGCCTGTTAGAGCGAATGACGGAGGAGGGCGGCGAAGCTCTTGCGTACGCCCAGGCGCGTTTTGACGAGCAGCGCATTGAGCTGGAGCAAAAGGTCGACGGCTTGAGTGCCGAACTCACCTCATTTCAGCGTGAGGTGGATACTCAGAAAGGAGCGTTAGCGCTTCAAGCGGATGAGTTGCAGATTTGTCAGACAAGCCTGCAAGCCGAGCTCACCCGCAATGCTCGCTTGAGCCAAAGCTGTGCTGACCTAGAGGTCCGGGTGCATGAGAAAGACGGGCAGATTCGCTCGCTGGAAGAAAAGCACTCGCATGCTCGTGACGCACTTGAGCACTACCGATCGGCCGTAAAGGATCAGCGCGACCAAGAGCAACGTCGTCACGAAGGGCAGGTGCAACAAGTTCAGGTTGAGCTGCGACAGCTGCAGCAAACGTTGATGCTCAAGCAGGACGAACTGACTCGACTCAACAGAGATAACGAGCGCTTGCTGAGCGAGGCTCGGCAGCTGGCCAAAGCGGCGGCGACGCATGAAGATGCGGCGGTTCGATTGGCCGGTGAGATTGCCACCATGAAGACAGCAGTCGCCAAGGCTGACGGTGCGAAAGAAGCGCTTCAGGAACAGCTCGGTATGTCGCGCGCGGAATCCAAGCGGTTAGAGGAGGGCCTTTCACGGGCAAGTGCGCAATTGGTCGAAGCCACGAGGTTGTCGTTGCACTATTCAGCGGAGCTCACTCAGCTACGACAAGCCGCGGGTCATCCGCACACTGACAATGAAAGCTCCACGAGATAAGGCCAAAGGAGAGTTAAATTGATCACATTTGACGCGGTGTGCCGCGGTTCGGTTGCAAGCACTCTTGACCTCAAATATGCGCATGAGCGCCTAAGTCAGATGGTTTTTTCGGACGATTGTTCGGGGCCACTGAAGCGCGCCGGGCGACTCAAGTCTCAAGCGAAGAAGGTGGCGCCCAAAATGAGCAGGGGGAGTCTTGATGCGTTTAAGGGTAAAGAAACGCCGCTGTGAATTTCTAGGTATTGTTTTGAGTTGCATACTAAGTACACATTCCGCGTTCGCTTGCACAGCGCTATAACTGTAAGCGACCATCACATATCAGCGATGGCAATTGGGCATAAATTGCGACGGCGACAGGCCGTACTGGGGCGATTTCCGCCAGTGACGTCAGGCCTGGATCCCCCATACTAGAGAGATCGTTCGGGTCGGCCACCAAATGAAAGGCGTTCCACGCCCAGCCCGCAAGCCTCGCGAAAATTCTCTTACATCGACTTGATCGAAACCACTTTCACAAATCGGAATTTTTTCTTGGCCGCCCTAGTAGCTTCTTGCTCGGCTAGGAGGGTACTTAGCGTATCGGCCTCATGGACCATCTCGTGCGTCTCGCCTTCAAATTCATTGCCCACTCGAAGCGTGACTCTCAGCCTGGGTGTAAATGTTTTCGCGACTTTCTTTTTCTCTGCCACTTTCGCCGGCTGCGTGATCACGATATCCGAGACAGGCTTTTGCACTGGAGGCTCACTGCATTGCGGAGCTTGCTCGCTACCACCGAACAGCGCCCGGCGCATTTCTTCTTCAGTTAAATCTGGATTCATGCCAATTCTCAGAGGGGTGTTATGAGTTGCTAGTGCGATTCTATCAGCATGGCGAATTTATCCAGTCGAGAGTCCCGTCTGCTCAGGTCTAATCCCTTGCAACCACGGCTGGAGGATTTAGGTTCTCCATTTATCGATACGGCTACGTGAGGCCGAACCACTGCTGACTGGGGCGACGGATAGCACACGTAACTTTTGACGTGTTCATATCAGCCGCGACTTGCCGCTCCCGAGACTTTCCTTCAGGGGGAGCCTCCATAATCGAAGGACCACAACCCAAACAGACATTCGAGAAAGGCAGAAATTGGCTAATTTTTGCCTGTCGCCACTGCTATCGCTGGGTCGAAAAGGTGCCTGTCAGGAAGGGCTGCAACCGCCCCAAGCAAACACTGTGGCGTCAATGTTACTGCATCGAACGGTTCAATAGGTCGGCTCGCAAGCTGTATGCTGACGTGTTGATTCAAGACATAGGTAGAGGGCAGCAATGAAGATCACGGGAAGAGTCGAGATCGAGACAGTCATTGACGTCTTGTGTGATGCATGCAGCAGTTCCACGCGTTCTGAGAATGGCGGACTTCAATACGCCAGCCTCCACGCTGAGTGGGGTTATGGCACCAGACATGACGGCGAGCGGTATGAGCTGCATCTCTGTAAGGACTGGTTCTTCAAGACTATTGCTTACCTCAAGCAGGAACGGAGGACCGAGAATTTGTTCAGCGACACAGCTGCTGACGCCCCTGATGATTTTGGCTTGGCCGCAAGGGACGATTTGTTCGGAGACGAGGGGTATCGTTAGGCCGTCCATTGTTTATCCGTCCGCGTACCACTCCCGAACAACAAGCACTTAGGGAAAGCGTCTGCTCTTGGCCGTTTCTGCCTGCGGTGACCGACTGAAAACGGCCATTAGCTGACATTCATCGCGGGACCATTTTCGGCAAAAAGCTACTAATCCAGAATCAAGTTATGACGCTTCAATCAAATACGCCCGCAGACGCATCAGATAAACATAGTAATATTCTGAGTCAGGTATTCCGCCAGCGTAGTCTGACGTACTCCCAAAATCTTCAACTTCGCATCGCTGGCCGGTACCGACAGATAATCGCGCGACTCGTGGGTGTAGTAGGTCATCAATGTGTCGAAACAGCCGCCCATCGAAGTCTTTAACATTGAATCATCGTCGACATAAGTGATTGTCTTGCCGGTCACATCGCTGAGTAATTGCGCAACATCCTTGTAATCGAATTGTTCCGCACCGGTCATCAGGTAGTCTTGCCCAATATGGTCCTCCGGTGTGTCCATGAGTATTCTGGCGATAACATCAGCGATATCCTCCTCGGACACCCAACGGCGGCGTGCATCGGTCACAGCCGGCATAAGAAGCTGCTGTTGGGTCTTGACCGGTTCCGCCAGGTACCAGGACATGTTGAACATGATCCAGCAAGCGACATTAAGATAGGTGATCGGCAATCCGCTTGCGTCCAGGAGCGGCTTGGCAACCATATGCTGGGCTGCACCGCAGCGGGTTGCCAGCACTTCCCTGGAAATATCTGTCGCCTTCAAACCGGGTGGCATCGCGGTCAGGCGCACGATCTGCGAAACGCTGCCCGCCTCCCGGACAGCATCAATGATGTTAGGTGTCACCACCGTTTCGTCCGTCACGAAGTCTGGCGTGACGATGAACAGCCGATCCACGCCTCGCATCGCCGCTTTCAGGCTCGCGGGGTCATACCAATCCGCCTGCAGAACCTCAGCACTGGGAAAACGTTCACGGAGCGACTTGACGCCGCTTTCGCGGCTTGACACGAGGCGCAGACTTACGTTTTCACGAACGAGCCGGTCTGCTGCAAGGGCGCCGATATTGCCGGTCGCGCCCAGGATCAATACTTTTTCCACGCTATCTCCTTTACGATGAGCCGATGCCTTGTGACGGTTTTGACCGTCACATCGTGGACAGAAGCTGCTCTTTTTCCAATTGCGGGGTTGCGGCTTCAACGAACTGTTCAATCCGCTCGTTCGTGGCGTTGTCCGCGTCATAGAAATATGCGACCTGCGTATTTTTCATGCCGATATATCCGAAGATACCTTCCACGATCTGATTCTGAATCGCCTGTGCATAGCCATGGCGTTCATAGCCACTCTCATTGCCGGCTGCCGTTGCGACAAGCAGCACGGGAATGTCGCGCATGGTGCCAATAACACGCCCCTTCTCATCGACGCTATAAGCCCATCCTCCGTTAAATACGCGCTCGAACCATCCCTTGAGCATCGAGGGGACAGACCACCAATAAACAGGAAAAACGAACACGAGCATGTCAGCCTGATCTACCCTCGCCTGTTCACGCGCGATCTCAGGGGCAACTTCACCGACCCCGCGGTAGAGCATTACATCCCCCGCAGTCATTGCGGGCGAAAAGCCTTCCGCATGAAGGTCTGCGATCTCTACTTCGATGTCCCGCCCGACAAGGTCTTCGCTGATACGATCGGCAATAACATGGCTGAGGGAACCTGGAACAGGGTGAGTGACAACGATAAGTGCTTTTCGAACCTGATTACTCATAAGTGTCCTATAAATTAATACATTCAATTCAACATTGGTAATTTCGCCAGAAGCTACCGACTAACCAAGCCGATATCAGACTGCCTCTTTAGCAGCGCGTGCATTAGCTTCTTCCACCTCGCCTGAAGATTTATTCTCCTCCTGAGAAACATCAGGCTTATCTGTTTCAATAGCCTGTTTACTCTGTACCCGCATTTCAGCTTCATTAAACCGTTGTTTGTTACGTTCATGATGCCGTTGAAGCGCCTCCGCACCATCAGCAGCAAAACTCGCGATAGGGACCACTATCAAAGACGTAATAGAAAACACTTTCAGAACACTGTTCATAAACTTTTTCCAGACAACATTGAACATAGCTAGTTGATGTATAGGCCTGCCATGTAAGGACCACCTATTAAGCCTGCGCAGTTTACTTGAACGTAAACACGATATAATCTAGCCACAATCGGTTTTATAATACGAGAACTCGGACAATGGCACTGGATCGACTGGAAGCAATGCGGGCCTTTTGCAGGATCGTCGAGATAGGAAGCTTCGGCGGTGCCGCCGAGTCATTGGGGCTTGCGAAAACGACCGTTTCGGGACAAATCCAGACCTTGGAGTTACTACTGGGGATCAAGCTGTTGCACCGCACCACCAGAAAGGTCTCCCCCACTACTGAAGGGGCTGCGTACTACCTGCGTGCCAGAGCCGTTCTAGAAGATGTCGACGATCTGGAAGCCTCCGTTTCTTTGAGCCGCAGCGCTGCGCGTGGCCGGGTACACATTGAAATGCCAGCGGGGGTTGGCTTGCTGTTAGTCGTCCCGGCACTGCGCGAATTTACCGTGCAGTACCCCAATATCCATCTGGATATAGGCTGTAGCGATCGGGTAGTGGATCTAGTACAAGAAGGCATTGATTGCGCGATCAGGGGCGGCGTCGTAACGGACCCAAACCTGGTCTGCAAGATCATCGGGCAAGTTCAACTGGCACTCTGTGCTTCTCCTGACTATTTGCGAGAAGCCCCGAGCCTTTCAGCGCCGGAAGATTTATTCCAACATCGTAATTTGGGATACAGATTTTCGGCTAACAACCGACGGTACCTGCCCACTATGTTTCGTGGTGACAAATCATTCAGCCTGGATGTGCCGGTATCGATGTACTTCAACAACGGTAGCGCCCATACCGCCGCTACGGTTGCCGGACTGGGAATCGCTTTTGTACCGAGGGCGGAAGCGCAGCCACTTATTGAGCAGGGGCTATTGACCGAGGTTCTCCCGGATTGGAGGCTAGAGTCGATTACCCTTTCACTGGTCTATCCGTATACCCGGCACTTGTCCGCTCGCGTCAGGGCAGTCACTGACTGGGTGAGTGATTTGATGCAAAGGAATGAATTCTGGAAGCCTGAATGAGTGCTCACTGGGAACGGTGACCGCCTCCCGAAACGCATCAATGATGCGACCGATCGGTTTGGAATCGATTGCAGCTCCTCACGACGGGTAACAATGGCCAAATTTTGCCGTGATGACCGGCAGCTATGGGTCCAGGCTGTGTGAAAACGCCAGTGATTGTCTAACCTTCTGATCGTCTAGATCGTATCGGGGGCGATCATGAAGCGATTTATTGAAGGTGAGGCTCGGACGCAAGTGACGCTGCTGCCAGAGTGTCTGGACGATTACGTAGCCGAAGAAAATCCAGTGCGCGTGGTCGATGTTTTCGTCGATGAACTCGACCTGGGCGCACTGGGTTTTGAGGGCGTCGATCCTGCAGCAACTGGTCGTCCGGCCTACCACCCAGCGGTCTTACTGAAGATCTATATCTACGGCTACCTCAATCGGATTCAGTCCAGCCGCAGGCTTGAGCGTGAGGCCGAGCGCAACGTCGAGTTGATGTGGCTAACGGGGCGTTTGGCTCCGGACTTCAAAACCATTGCCGACTTTCGCAAAGACAACGGCAAAGCCATTCGCAGCGTATGCCGCCAGTTCGTAGTGCTTTGCCGCAACCTCAATCTCTTCTCCCAATCGATCATCGCCATCGACGGCAGCAAATTCAAAGCCGTCAATAATCGCGACCGCAACTTCACTCAGGGCAAGGTGAAGGCACGCATGCAGCAGATCGAGCAGAGCATTGATCGATATCTGGCGGCGATGGATTCGGCGGATCGGGCAACGCCCGAAGTGGCCGAGGCCAAAGCAGAGCGGCTTAAAGAAAAGATAGAAACACTGAAAAAGCAGATGCAGAAACTCAAGGACATCGAGGCGCAGCTCCACGAAAGTCCAGACCAGCAGATCCCCCTCACAGACCCAGATGCACGCTCAATGGCCACGAGCGGCCGAGGCACCGGAACGGTTGGCTACAACGTACAAACAGCCGTCGACGACAAGCACCATCTGATCATTGCCCATGAGGTGACCAACGTTGGCAATGACCGTGGGCAACTGAGCAATATGGCGAACCAGGCGCGTGAAGAAATCGAGGCTGAATCGCTAACGGTGGTGGCCGACCGAGGCTATTACAAAGGTCTGGAAATCCTTGCTTGCGAGCAAGCCGGCATCACTACCTTCGTACCGAAACCCCTGACATCTGGCAGCAAAGCCGAAGGCAGATTCGGCAAGCAGGATTTCATCTATCTTGTTGCGTCGGACGAGTATCGATGCCCTGCGGGACAGTTACTGACCCGGCGGCATTCTTCGGTGGAAGACGGCATGCTACTGCACTGTTATTGGTTCTCGGGCTGCCAGTCCTGCGCAATGCACAAGCAATGTACGACGGGTAAGGAGCGCCGGGTAAAGCGCTGGGAACATGAAGCCGTAATCGATGCGATGCAGGTACGGCTGGAAAATGATCCAACGATGATGAGGCGTCGCCGACAGACCGTTGAACATCCTTTTGGAACGCTCAAATATTGGATGGGAGCCACCCACTTCCTGACCAAAACCCTACCAAGGGTAAGCACCGAAATGAGCCTTCATGTGCTCGCCTACAACCTCAAACGAATGATGAGCATTTTCGGCATCGCAGGACTACTTGAGGCGATCAGGGCGTGAATCCAGCCGTTTGATCGTCCGTGAGTGGCTGTTTGGGCCGCTGACGCGGCCCAAACAGCATTTACGAACGCCTATGTAGCTGACGAGGGCAATTCGCGCTTCAGTCTGCTGGTTTCGCAGGCAACGCCCGTAGCTCTCAACTTTCGACGTATTCAGTGCGTTTTCACACGGCCTGGGCCGAAAGCGGTCGTCTATGATTGTCTACTTTTGGCCGATTGTTGCCTGTCGCGAAGGGCTGCAACCGACCCATAGCTGCCGGTCAGCATCGGCATAATTCGGCCAGTTCTGGTCGTTCGCCATTCCCGCCGAGCAATCATTCGAACGGCTGGTCCGCTCCGAAACTTGCCCGATAGAGGTAATGCCACATCGCTAGCCTTAGCCGGGGCGAAAGTATTTCGGAAATAATGCGGCGGCCACCCTCAAGTGTCTGTCGCTATCGCACCTGTCTGCCGTTGCGCGCAGCGATCGCAACGGTGGTCGGCGAATCAGCAAGTGAAACGAACTGTCGTGTCGCGCCATCAAGCGCATCGATGCACCCCGCCTCGATGTCGTAGACCCAACCGTGCAGATTCATTTGCCCCTGCTCGAGCGCGAGGGCCACCGATGGATGCGTACGCAGATTCGCCAGCTGCGCGATCACGTTTTCGCGCACGAGGCCATCGAGCTTCGCGCGGGGTGTGTCGAACTCATGCGCCGCGTTAATCGCTTTCGCGGCGTCCGAGTGACGTAGCCAGTTAGCGACCGCCGGAAGATGATCCAGACACGTGCAGCGTGAAATCGCGCCCATCGCTCCGCAGTCCGAGTGGCCGCAGATCACGATGTCCTGTACGCCGAGAACTGCGACCGCATATTCGACGGTGGCCGAGACGCCGCCGGGTTCAGGACCATACGACGGCACAATGTTGCCGGCGTTGCGAATCACGAACAGCTCGCCCGGTTCGCGCTGTGTAAGGAGTTCGGGCACAACACGACTGTCCGAGCAGGTGACGAATAACGCCTTCGGATTTTGTGTAGTCGCGAGCTGCCTGAAAAGCTCGACGCGTTGCGGATAAACCTCGCGCTGAAAGCGCAGAAAGCCGTCAATAATGTCACGCATGGAGTCCTCCAAACCAGAATGCCGGGTGCTGGCACGAGCACTCGATATGCCATCGAGCCACTTCCGTCGTCATTATCGCAGACGTCGCGCGCGTTGACTGTACCCGATCAGCGATGGACTTCGAGCCGCGACCAGCGCGGCGGATGACGGAAGCCCCCACTGGCAGCCGCCATTTATCTTTTGGTGGCCTGAAAGGCGAGTGCGGGTCGAGAGCCGCACACCGCGACAGACGGAAAACGGACATTAGAGAACTTTATCTAACTGAATCTAGCAGGGCATGGTTGGAATAATCTGATGCTCTGTCTGCCAGGCCCTAAAACGCATGCCGAACTGCTGGGAAATGGTAGCTGCGATTGAAGAAAAACTGATCACTGGAACAGAATAGCTCGTGCTGAGCAGTCACTCGGGCTCGGTCTGTGCTCAAGCGAGTGAGTGAGTGACTTGAGGCAAGGGCGCAAAGGGTAGAGATAAAAAAAGCCCGTCAAGGGGAGACGGGCTGTAAAAAGTCATGAGGATCAAATGAAAGTTTATACCATCACTTGCATCTTGCCAGGGTGTTAGAAAAAAGACGCCGGTCAGGGCTCCGCGAATGGATTTTCACCCCGTCTTGGCCCGCACAATCCTCCCCGCTTTCACTTCTGCCGCATAAGCCCTGAGCTTGTCTGCGTCGCTGTACAGCATCGACATCAGATTGAGGACTGCGGTGATACAACTCCATCAATGCGTTCAGCCAGCTTGCTCAGCTCACCAGAGACAAGCTCCAAATTATCAGCTATGTCCTTAAGGTCACGCTTCAATCCCACCACAGGCTTTCTTGGCCCCATGACTACCTCGTAAAAATTCCTACCACGGCACTTATTCGGGTTTGGCGCGCACAATGGTTCCAGTCTTCACTTCTGCCGCATAGACGCGGAGCTTGTCCTGCTCGGCATTCAACATCTTGCAAATCTTCATAAAAAAGGCAGATTGGCTTTCATTGGACTTACTAGCCATATCTTTCAGCTCAATCACCGACCACCCGAGGATTGCGGCAGAGTCCTCAAGGCCATAAAACAGCTCTTGCTGGGCGGCGATAAGCGTCTAAGCCAGATAGCCGCAACGTCCGCTCACTGATTTCCCGGATGCCACTCAGCCCAAGCGCCTATGCGCCATACTGGCGTTCGCTACAGATGGGAAGCCAACCGGCGACAGGCTGCCAGCCACAGCTGAACGAGCCTGTCAAGGTGGCATGACTCAAACAAAAGGGTGTCCGACAAACCTGGCGCGATCCAGCCGAACCGAGAAAAGGGCAGCTGAATGATCTTGAACAGTAAAAACCTGAAAGGCGGCGTGTAAACCAATCGTGGCGAATCAAGGTAGAAACACCATACCGCCAGTGTAAGCCACAGGCATACCCGGTACCCGACCGGAACTGCCGTGGCTACCTCAGGCTCGTATCAGACCGACATCCCGTGCAAGCGCAGCCAGGCATCCAGCGCCAGCGCTGTTTCCAGGCTGTGTCGGCTCATTTGCGTATTGAAGTTGCCCTCGGGCTGGCGCAGTTCCTCGGCCATATGGGCGTGGGATACGATACCGAACACCGCGTTCCCCGGGTCCTGCAGAAGCCGCCGTGCACTCTGGCGAAGGAAGCGTTCGTAGCCCAGGTCGGCTGAGGTCGGATAGGGACTCTTCCTGCGTTTGAGCACCGCCTCCGGTACGAAGTCGGCACAGGCCTGCTTGAGCAGCCATTTCTCCTCGCCATCCTTGCTCTTGATCGACCAAGGCACATTATAGACGTACTCGACCAATTCGTGATCGGTGAACGGCACACGTACCTCGAGGCTGTTGCACATGCTCAGGCGGTCCTTGCGATCCAGCAGCATCACCATCCACCGCTTCAGGTGCATGTGGCAAAGCTCGCGCATCCGGCGCTCGTATGGACTATCTTGTACTAGGTGTTCTACCTGTCGCAGCGCATCGTCATAGCTTGCCTTTTGGTACTTTGCGAGATCGCATAGGCGGTTGAAGTCGGCATTGATAAAACCGGCCGGCAACTGCACCCGTGACGACCATGGAAAGCACGCGGACGCCACGACTTGGGGATCGCGGAACCAGCCATAGCCACCGAAGACCTCATCGGCACCCTCCCCCGAGATTGCCACCGTCCAGTGCTTGCGAATTTCCCTGAACAATAGATTCAACGAGGTATCCATGTCGCCGAAGGTGAAAGGCACGTCCTTGGCGCGGAACACCTCCTCGCGTGCCAGCTCGGAGATCAGTTCCTCGTTGTCGATGAGGACGGTCTGGTGCCGGCTACCGATGAATTTCGCGGCCAACACGGCAAAGGGCTGGTCCTGATCGGGACGCAGGTCGTCGCTCTTGAACTGCTCGGACTGGCCAGTGAAGTCCACCGAAAAGGAATTGATATTCCCGCCGGTCTTCGCCTTTACAATACGCTGCGCAATAGCCGTGAGGGCGGTGGAGTCTAGTCCGCCGGAGAGCAGCGAGCACACGGGAACGTCGGCATGCAACTGCGAACCCAACGCGTGGGTGACTAACTCGCGGGTCCGTTGCACTGTCGTCTGCAGGTCGTCCTGGTGCTCCTGACGGCGTACCTTCCAGTAGCACTGGATCTTCACCTGCCCATTGGGTCGCCAGGACAAGAGGTGGCCGGGAAGCAACTCCATCAGATTTCTGAAAGGTGTCTGAACGGTCCCCTTCGACAGCGTGAGCACGTCGACCAACCCCGTCACATCCAGCGCCGTAGTGAACTCTGGGTGAGCCAGAATGGCCTTAATCTCTGAGCCGAAGAGCAGCCCTTCACGATGCCGGGCATAGAACAGCGGCTTGATCCCAAGGCGATCACGTACCAAGAGCAGGTGGCCATCGCGCCCGTCGAACAGGGCGAAGGCGAACATGCCTGTCAGGTGGTCACAGCAACGCTCGCCCCATTCCAAGTAGGCATGCAGCACAACCTCGGTATCGCTGTGAGTCTGAAACTCATGCCCCGCATGTCGTAGCTCGTTGCGCAATTCATCATGATTATAGACCTCCCCAGTGTAGACTAGCGATACCTCCTGGCCGCCCGAAAAACCATAGACCATTGGCTGGGCGCCGCCGGTCAGGTCGATGACCGCCAGCCGCCTATGCCCCAGAAGGGCGTGTCTGTGTTTCCATATGCCTTCAGCATCAGGCCCGCGAAGTGCGAGCGTATTGGTCATAGCGTAAATCGCCGGGGTTTCCCCTTCGAGCATACGCGTATAGTCTACCCACCCTGTGAGACCGCACATTTAGTAACTCCTGTAATTAATCATTGATCCGTGCCAGGTTTGTCGGAACTCTTTAGTTCGAGTAATGCCACCTTGGCAGACTCGTTAAGTTGCTGATAATAGTTGTCTTCATCTTGGGCGGTAGGAAGGACAAACCGGTTCCAGTAAGCATCGATGGTTTAACCAGTCCACCAACTCCAATGTTGGTTCCACAACCTCACCCTTTTGGCCTGGTATAAGCCGTTTATGGTTTCGGCCAAAGCGTTGTCATAAGAATCCCCGACATTGCGCGCCGAAGGCTCAACATCTGCGTCTGCCAGTCGCTCGGAGTACCTGATGGATACATACTGCACTCCGCGATTACTGTGGTGGACGAGGTTGCCTTCATGTCCTGGCTGTCGGGAATACCGAGACGATTCCAGAGGGCGCTACCAAAGCGAGTCGCTGTAAAAGCGAAGCCATAGTCGCCGTTACCGCGGCAGCAACGGATATATCTCCCCTGACGCCATCCCTCAACGCGGCAGATCTCGTACAAATACATACGTTATTTAGGGTTGTAAACGCCGCACCCTCCAGCCTGTCTCGCTACGGTCATAGCGCAGCCGTTCATGCAACCGTTCGCGCCCATTCCCCCAGAACTCCAGCGATTCAAGTCGCAACTCGAACACGCAATACCCCTCAGGACGCGGCAGCGGGCCTTGAACCTCGGCCAGTTGCCTGGCGGCGTTGCGCATGGCCTGAACATCCCGCAGGTCTTCACTCTGGCGCGACACCGATGACATGGGATGCGTGGCATAAGGGCGCTTGAGCCACGCCTCATCAGCCTTGGTATCCGGCAAACGCACAGCCAGGCCATTGAGGATGATCTGCTGACTGGTTTCGCGCCAATACAGCACGCCCGACGCCCACGGGTTTTGGGTCAGTTCACGGCCTTTTTGGCTGCCGGCATGGGTGCTGAACAACACCCCGGTGTCACTGATCTCACTGATGACCACGATCCGCGTAGAGGACCGGCCCTGGCTGTCGGCGGTGGCCAGCGCCAGCGCCTTGGGTTCGCGGATGCCCACGCGTCGTGCGCGCTCCAGCCAGTTGCGCAGCACGCACATAGGGTCGGCGGGCAGTGTCTGGTACTCGGGGAACGGTGCATCCAGTGTACCGGTGAGGGATTCGGACATGCCTTTACCCAACAGCGGTTTGCCTTGTACTGAGCTGTTCATAGCACGATGGTCCCCCGCCCGAACGTGACACCATTGCCTGATACTTCGACGCGCGTCAGTTGATCGGCGCGGCCCTCAGCCCTGGCGAACATCAGCGAAGGGCGGCCGATTTCTACGCCCTGAAGAATCTCCACCTGCTGGCCGAACTCGATCTGGCCATGGCGCGCCAAGTGAATCGCCAATGGCCCCGCAGCCGAGCCTGTGGCCGCATCCTCGACCACACCGTAGGCCGGTGAGAACATGCGGCTGCGCCAACGCCGCCCGGCGCCGGCAAAGCAGTTGATCGCCATGTCGTGGAAGCTGGACAGGGCACGGTGGTCGGGGTGCAGGGCCGACAATGCTTCGATGCTCGGCAGGCCGACAAACACATGGCGCGGGCCGTTGTGATAGATCTCGATGGGAAAGGTCGAGTCACTGATGCCCAAGGCCTTGAGCAGTTCGGCGTCGCGGCCCATGGCCGTCCAGGTCGGGATCGGCTGGTCCATGCTGGCGGCGATGACGCTGCCGTTCTGGCGCTCCAGTTCAAAGGCGATGGTGCCCATCTGGGTTTCCAGATACAGCCGGTGGTTGTCGGTATGTGCTCCCAGGGCAATGGCCGTACCCAGCAACGGGTGCCCGGCAAACGGGAGTTCGTTGACCGGTGTAAAAATCCGGATCAGCGCATCTCCGCCGTTGCGCGGTTTGAGCACAAAGGTGGTCTCCGAGAGGTTCATTTCTCGGGCGATGCGTTGCATTTGCGCGGGCGGTAAATCATCGGCGTCAAAGAACACCGCGACCGGATTGCCTTCCAGCGGGACGCTGGCAAAGGCGTCGATAATGACGTAGTTGTGCATGGTTATCTCCCGGCCGCCGAAACGCTGCTGTCGACAGGCGTGTGGATGAGGGCGTGCCGCAGCAGGTCGGCGATGATGCGCGGGCCTTCCTGGGTCAGGAGCGACTCGGCATGAAACTGCATGGAGGCAAACGCCGGCCCACGCAGGGCATGTACCTCGCCGGTCTCGCTGTCGCGACTGATCTCGACGGTGCCGATGCCGTCGATGTCCAGGCGGTCACTGGAGCTGCGCGCCGCGAACGTGTTGTAGAAACCCACTCGTTCGGCGTTGCCGAACAGGTCGATCTGTTTTTGCACGCCTTGGTTGGGAATGGCCTTGCGTTGCAACTCCAGGCCCAGGCACAGGCTCAATACCTGATGGCTCAGGCACACCGCGAGGAACGGTCGCTGCTGGCTGAGCAGGGAACGGATGGCCACGTGCAGATGGTCGATTTTCGGCAGTTGCACATCGCTTGGGTTGCCAGGACCTGGGCCCATGATCACCAGGTCGTAACCGTCGAAACTGTACTCGTCACTGAAACTGCGCACCGTCACCACCAGCCCGAGAGCCCGCAGCTGTTTGGCGATCATCGAGGTGAACGTGTCTTCGGCGTCGACGATCAGCACCTGGCGGCCACTGAAGTCGGCCTGGGTCTGTTGCCGTTGCTGGCTGTTCATCAGCCAGAAATCCGAGACGTAGGCATTGCGGCTGGCCAATGCCGCGCGCACCTGCAGGTGGTCGCCGAAGCGCGAGGCAGTCTGGTTTTTCAGCGCGGCGATCAGGCCCGCAGCCTTGGCCCGGCTTTCGGCGGCTTCGGTCATCGGTTCGGAGTGACGCACGATGGTCGAGCCCACGCTAATGCGTACCTGGCCGCTGTTATCGATGTCGGCGGTGCGAATAAGGATCGCCGAGTCCAGGGAGCGTCCGCCTTTGCCATCGCTGCCGATCAGCGCGGCCATGCCGCTGTAGTACGCGCGGCCTTGCGGCTCGTAGCGCTGGATCACGCGGCAGGCGCTTTCCAGCGGGCTGCCGGTGACGGTCGGGGCGAACAGGGTTTCGCGCAGGATATCGCGCACATCGCGACGGGTCTTGCCTTCGATGAAGTACTCGGTGTGGGCCAGGTGCGTCATTTCCTTGAGGTAAGGACCGAGGACGTGGCCGCCGTCTTCACAAATGCGCGCCATCATTTTCAGCTCTTCATCGACCACCATGTACAGCTCATCGGCCTCCTTGCGGTCGGCCAGAAACTCCATGACTTCCGTCAGGCTTGGGCCGGCGGGTGGGTAGCGGTAAGTGCCGCTGATGGGGTTCATCACCGCGAGCCCATCCTTGACGCTGATGTGGCGCTCGGGAGACGCTCCCACGAAGGTGCGGCTGCCGGTGTGGATGATAAATGTCCAATAGACCCCTTTCTCGCGCTCCAGCAGATGCCGGAAGAACGACAGCGCACTGGCCGGGCCGTACTCGCTGATCTCCGCCAGGAAGGTACGCTTGATCACGAAGTTGGCGCCTTCCCCGGAGCCGATTTCGTTGGCGATCACTTGGCTGACGATCTCGGCATAGCGCGCGTCGCTGAGGTCGAAGCGTTCGCTGTTCAATTGAATCGGCACGTTGGGCAGCAACCCCAGCAACTGTTCGATGCCGATGGATTGCTGCTCGGTAATGTTCATCGCCAGCAGTGGTGACTGATCATCCACCGCCTCGAAGCCGCGTTCGGCAATCTGGCGGTAGGGAATCAGCGTCAGCACATCCAGGCGCGGGGCACCGATTGAGGGGGCAGGCAATTCGATATCGGCCAGGACCTGCGGCTGCGACATCACGCCAATCAGCACATCCAGCAGCCCGGGCCCGCTGGATTCTGGACGATACAACAGGGCAAACGGCTCGGGTAAAGGTTGCAGGATGCGTTCCATGAGGCGGGCGGCGGCTTGGCTCATAGCACCACCTCGTCGGTGGTGATGACCATGGCGCAACGGCTAGCGGCGTATTCCATGGCCATCCAATGGTGTTCCTTGCTGAAGTCGGCGATCGCGTCGGCCACCAGGAACGGCTGGATGTCGTTGGAATAGGCATCCACGGTAGAAATCAGCACCCCAACATGCGCATACACCCCACACAGGATCAACTGATCGCGCTCGTTGGCGTGCATGCGTTCCAGCAGGTCGGAGTTGAAAAACGCGCTGTAGCGCCACTTAGTCAGCAGCCAGTCACCAGGCTTGGGCGTCAGGGCGTCGACCACCTCACGGTCGGTCGGGCTAGCTTTCATGCCAGGGCCCCAGAAGTCTTTGAGCAGGCCGCGCTGCTCCTCGCTCATGCTGCCGGGCTGCGCGGTGTAAGCCACTGGCACGCCGTGGTAGGCTGCCCACTGGCGAATGCGCGTGGCGTTGCTCACCACGGCTTCACGCAGGGCGTCCGGCAAGGGCCGCAGGAAGTAGCGTTGCATGTCATGCAGCAACAGCACGGCGCGCTCGGGGTCGATGTGCCAGTGCGCGAGGTTGGTGGGAAGGTCGCGGGAAGTCGGCAGGGCGTAAGGCGCGATCAATGGAATACCAGTCATGGCGGCAAACTCCAGTCAAAGGTAAGCAAGGGTGGAGGAAGGCAGGTTTTTCCAGGCCATCACCGCAGTAATGGCTTGCCAGGGCGTCAGGCGCGGGTCGCACAGGCTTTTGTAGTGGCTGGCAACCTGGCTCAGGCCGGCGGCATCGGAGGCGCACTCGCTGACGTCATCGGGCGTGGTTTCCAGGTGCAGGCCGGCGGCCACGCCACCGGCCGAGGTCACGGCATGTTTGAAAGCGGTGATTTCCTCGGTGATGGTTTGCACCATGCGGGTCTTGTTGCCGCAGGGCGCGACGATGGTGTTGCCGTGCATCGGGTCGCTGAGCCAGATGATCTTATGGCCGGCATGGCGCACCGCTTCAACCAGGGGGGGCAGGCGATCGGCGACTTTGTGGGCGCCCATGCGGGCAATCAGGGTTAGGCGGCCGGGTTCACGCCTCGGGTCCAGGCGCTCGCACAGGCTCAGTAATTGGTCTTGGGTGATGTCCGGGCCGACCTTGCAGGCCACCGGGTTGAGTACTTCGCTGAGCAGTGCCACATGAGCGCCCGTCAACTGACGGGTACGCTCGCCGATCCACGGCCAGTGGGTTGAACCGAGAAATACCCGACCCTGTTCGTCCTGGCGCACTTGCGGCAGTTCGTAGTCGAGCACCAGCATCTCGTGGCTGGTCCAGGCAGGAGAGCCGCTGAGCTGCTCCTTGCCGGCCGGTTCTTTCCAGCCCAGGTGGTGCATGATGTCCTGCGCGGCGCGATAGCCTCGAACCAGGCGTTGCGCATCATGCTGGCGATGGTCGCAGATGGCTTCGCGACCGTTGACCATGTCACCGCGATACACCGGCAGTTCGACATCGCCGATGCGTTCGCTGTTGTTAGAGCGCGGCTTGGCAAATTGCCCGGCAATCCGCCCGACGCGCACCACCGGTTGCTGGGTCACCAGCCGGAACGCACCGGCCAGGATGTCCAGCACCGCAGCTTTGCGCGCCACATGGCTGGCTGCGCTTTCATCCATGTCCTCGGCGCAGTCACCGGACTGGATGATCATCGCTTCGCCCGCCGCGACCCTGGCCAAGGTGGCACGCAGGACCAGAATGTCTTCGACGCGAATCAGTGACGCGCTGTCCCTTAGGTAGGCCTGCGCGTCATGCAATTGTAAGGGCTCGCTCCATTGAGGCTGCTGGAACGCTTCACAACTTAGAACCCGTTTCAGTAAGTCTTCCATGATGCGATCACTCTCCCAAAAGGATTAAGTAGGAATGCCTTCACGCTTGATCTGCGGGACGGGAATGCCTAGGGCGCGCAGTTGTTGAAAGACGTTCATGAACTCGCGATTACGTTTTACTTTGCCGTCCTCCAGCTCGAAGGAGTGCAGGAAGTGGTTTTCGTAATAACCTTCGGGGTAACCCGCAAAGAGAATCTTGCCGTGACCATCGCACTCGACCCAGATATGGTTGGGGTCATCGGTTTCAAATACCTTGACGTTGTACCATTCCCAATCCGGGAAGCACTTGAGTGACCAAACCGCATGCTCGGCCAACTTGGCTTTGCCACTGATTACAATCGGCGCGCCGGTGTCCGTGGTCCATAAACCACCCGAGCCGTCTTCGGTAAACAGTTCATGGCGGCGCAGGCGGTCCTGGCCTTTGGTACGCATGTATTGCTCGACCGTGGCGCGGTTCTTACGGCGCAGTTCAAGGGTGTCGTGTGCGGTTGTTTGTCGCGCTGCGTTAGTAGACATGTTCACTCTCCAATGATGAGGGCTTATGAGGCGGGGATGCCTTCACGCTTGATTTTCGGCACGGGAATGCCCAGTGCGCGAAGTTGTTCGAAGGGGTTCATGAACTCACGGTTTTGCGTGATCTTGCCGTTGTCCAGTTCGAAGGAATGGATGTAATGGTTTTCGCAATAACCTTGCGGATAGCCCGGGACAAGGGTTTCGCCACGGCCGTCGCTTTCCACCCAGAAGTGGTTGGGGTTGTCGGTTTCAAACACCCGCACGTTGTGAAACTGCCAGTCTGGAAAGCACTTTTCCAACCACCCCCCAAGAGCGGCGAGCTTCGCGTGCCCCTTGAATACAAGGGGTTCACCGGTTTCGGTGTTCCAGGAGCCGCCACTGCCATTCGGGGTGAACAGTTCATGGCGACGCAGGCGATCTTTGCCGTTAGTGCGCATGTACTGTTCGACGGTGGCGCGATTTTTTCGGCGAAGTTCAAGCTGATCCTTAAAGCCGCTAGCAGGAAGCAAAGTAGACATGGGCAGTGTTCTCCTTAGATGAGTTGAAGCTTTGGAAAATCAAGTAAATAATCAGTTAATTGCGCAGGGCCATATTTACAGTTCTTAACTTTTGCACCTGGGTGGCTGTGCTGAGCGGTGTTTTTTATACACCCGCACTTCCTGAAGTTGGAACTACCAGATCTTGTAGTGAATCGAGGCATGATTGGGCGGGGCGTGATCCGTCGGATGGACTGTTGCATTATCGTGAACGGGTAGGTCCAGTCGTCGGCTGAGAGGCGGCAATAGCCAACTAACATCATCAGGCTATCAATGGCCTATGGCTAGTTAGTTGGGTAGACACAAAGAAATCTAGTGCTAGTGTGAAGCAATCTATAACAGTGAGATTTTGCGTATTGACATGAGTTCAGGTTCGTCTAGTCTCACGACTCTTTTCCAACTTCAGAGGTGTTCAAAATGGAATTAGGACAGCTGTTAGGATGGGATGCTTATTTTTACAGCACCTTTGCGCAAACCACGAACATGCAGGAATTTACGACAGCCGCGTTGAAGGCTTTGCGTGAACTACGGTTTGATTTTTTTGCCTATGGCATGTGCAGCGCAACGCCGTTCATGCGGCCCAAGACCTATATGTACAGTAATTATCCCAAGGACTGGATAGAGCGATATCAGGCCGCGAACTATGCGGTGATCGACCCCACGGTGAAACACAGCAAAGTCTCGTCGGCACCCATTTTGTGGAGCAATGAGCTATTCCGCGGTTGCCAGGACTTGTGGTCTGAAGCTAACGACTCGTATCTATGCCACGGCCTGGCACAGCCTTCGTTCAACACCCAGGGTCGGGTAGGGGTGTTGAGCCTGGCACGCAAGGACAACGTCATCAGCCTTCAGGAGTTCGAAGTATTGAAGCCGGTGACTAAAGCGTTTGCCGCAGCGGCCCACCAGAAAATTTCTGAGCTGGAGAGCGACGTTCGTGTGTTCAATACGGATGTGGCGTTCAGCGGTCGGGAGTGTGATGTGCTGCGCTGGACCGCCGACGGCAAAACCTCCGAGGAAATTGGCGTGATCATGAGCGTGTGCACCGACACCGTGAATTACCATCACCGCAACATCCAACGCAAAATCGGCGCCAGCAACCGCGTGCAGGCAGTGTCTTACGCCGTAGCGCTAGGGTATATCTGAAGTTCATCGACTACCGCCGAGCCGACCAAAAGGACGACTCGGCCGGTATCAAGCCGTGTCTTTCAACAATGTGCCGGGCATAAAGGCTGAAGGTGGGCGGGCGCCACGGTGGTGTTCACGGTGAGCCGAGAGTTTGATGGCGAGGATTTTTTCGTCATGATGCACGGTGACCGGCCCCAGCCGCGCGTAGTTGACCCCGTTGATTTTGTAATAACGCTCCATCGTGCTGTTGACGATTCCGACGATGGCATCAGCGCCCGCCAGGCTAGCGGTTTTGAGACTTTTCCAGAACAACGGCATGGCCAATTGCGGTTCGCGGGTGGTGAAGCGCGTCATTTCCCAGATGGCAGGATCCTTGGGCGGCGCCCCTGTGCAGGTATGGCTGAAGACACCCTCCAGCAGGTTGGGGAAGGTGGTGGGTATAAGGCGGGCGCAGCCGACGATGGCGCAGTGCTCGTTGAACGCCAGGAGGTAGCGGGCATGCTCGGTGTCGTATTGATCCCATTCACAACCTGCCTGGTGCGGATGGGCGGGCAACCGCCAGCCGAGTTTCTCGACGAACTGTTCGTGCCGAAAGCGGCCTAGCATGAGTTTAAGTTCGTCGCTCATTGCGCTCAGCGTGTGCTCTTCCATGTGCATGGCTGGGAGTTCCTTGGGGCTGGGGGAAGTGCGGTTTTTTATAGAGGACTTGTTCAGCCTTGGCACCTACAAGATCTGGTAGGATAAGTTGGCATAACCCTCACTCGCCTTTGCAGGTAGTTCGTAGCCGGTACTTCGGTGAAACATAAGCCCAAGGATCTGACTTTTCGCCCGCCGATTGCCTGACAGTTTTTTCAGCTGAAAATCTTATACGTTCAACTACCATTTACTTGAAATTCGACTGCGCCTTGGCGTTGAATCAGGGCATACAATTCCTTTCGACCGTTAGGCGTTAATGCGAGCGCCCGACTATCGCTGCTGGCGTAACGACCTACGCCTGAGCCGCAAGCGCCTGATCACGGTGCTATCAACGGTTACATGCCGAAAGCACTAACGTCGCCATCGTCTTGAACTTTTCGCTCGTACCGACATAGTCACCATCTAAGTCAAGACACGCCATAGAGTAAGTGTCCCACGTCGAAAATAGGGACGGATTGCTAAAATCGAACTTGCCCTTCGGCAGAATGAAATCGATAACAGCGCCCTGACCGTGCCAGGGTTGAACTTTGACATTGCTGTCAGGCACCCACTGTCCGAGAACCGGGTGCCCCATGCCGGACACTGCCGCACACTGGCGAAACCAGGCAACATCCTGCCGATCGTCCTGCAGCGAAAAATACGCGTTATCGCTGTCGCAGCTGAACTGCATACTTTTGGCACTATCCTGGGTTGCGGAATAAGCGACGAACAAACCCTTATCCGCATCACCTTCCACGCGCCAGGGCAGCCATTTATTTGGTTGGTAAGTGAGCTTCAGGTCTATGGCCTCTTGCTTTGACACCCAGCGCATCTCTCCTGGTCCCGCTTCTGCCGTCATAGCAATCAAGCGCAGGTCTATCCCCATCTCGACGCCATAAAGCATTAGGCCAGCCATGGTTTTCTGAGTGGTGTCCAGATCCTCTCCCGTAAACTGCTTAGTTGAAGGCTCGGATACTGCCGAATTTCGGTAGAAGCGGTGGACGCCTATCTTCGCACCATCGCCAACGAGGGAGCGTTCTACCCCACCCATGAATGCATAGGTACAGGACGAGGCACAGAAGGTTGCCTGAGTTGAGTATCCCAGTTTGCGTATGGTTTCTCCGAACTGAATCCCCCCGCGAAGGCTCCCTCCTGGAGAGTCGAGCCGGATGACCGGTGGCTCGTGAGGATGGGTTTTTAGATAAGCCATGAAGTCTGCAGTTGTCTTATCGGTGATTTCGCCCTTCGCATTGATCCAGGCGAGGCAAGTGCCCGGATCCCGGCAGGGCTGAGTTACCCCGCCACGGGAAAAGGTCATATCTGCACTGTGACCAAGCTCCGGCAGCAACCAGGCACCAACAAACAGCACTGCGGCAAAAGGTGTGGGTTTTGTAAGCATGAATGAGCTTTTCCACATATGGGCGAGTCCGGGTGGTCCGGTCTTGATGAGACTAAACAGCGCTTGAGGAAAATAGCTGGCTTGTGGTCGCCTTTCCAATGCAAATTATCTCGGAGGAAATGATGGTGCACACTTTCGAGAGCCAATCTTTGATCACTTACCCCCCATCGGTAATATCTGGCAGCGAAGATGCCCTCTGACTGTTGGCGACGATACCAAATCGGCCCAGTTGCCTAGATGTCACTGACCCCGTCTGATACCTTGCGAACCATCTCCTTGTTGGATTTGGGTTGGTTGCTGCCGGACACTACCGGCAGAGATCGGCCAATTCCTGCCTCTCACGACTGACCGAAATCCAAAACCCAAAGCTACCCCGTCAGACATCTTCCTATGTCTAGCGAGACTGGGGTAATTACCCGTATGCGTCCGGCAAAGTCACCTAGCTAACTCCGTTAGTCCAGCCATGGTGTCCACCTGATTTTTAGAAAGGACAGCTAACCCTTGGACGATGAGAATAACGAGACATTCGTTATTATTTAATTGCGATCGCGTGAACATTTTTACCTGCTTCTTCAGCAGAAATTGGTAGGGAGTCTAAAATTGAAATGCCATAGATCAGTTCCCTCCCATATCTGCGTGATGATGCGAGGGACCGTTGGCATGTAGGTGGCTTTGGAGCCAACACCGGACCGGTGTTGGCTAAATGGATTTAATCTTGGAGGGAACCATGAGCAATCTCATCGCCAGCGGCGAGCCACCTGAAGCCGTTCGCGTCATGGTCAAGGTTTACGCTCACTTGCTGCTCGTCGGATTTGCGTTCGTTCCGGCCTTTTTGATTGTCTACTTATACTTCTTTCAAGACCCCGCCCTTATATTCGAGAACCACCTGTTCCATATCATTGCGATCACGGCAGCCACCTTGGAGGGGTTGTTTGTGACGTACGTAACGTGGCGGTGCTATCAGTCATCGGGAGACCCGCTGCTGCGCTGGATGACGCTTGGCTTTCTCGGTTTTGTGCTGATCTACGCGTTGCATGGTGTGTTCACTGGGCTCGCACACCACAATATCTGGCTCTTCCTGCTTTATGGTCCGGCCTCTCGACTGGTCATGGCGACTCTGCTGTTAGTCGGAATGCTGTCGTACCACCACCCACCTGATGCCGCGGACCAACGAATGAAGTCCCGCCCGTGGCTGACCTGGATAGGACTGTTCCTGTTGGTTGACGTGGCAGTCGCGTACGTCGCAAATTCGCCGATCGCCGGTAACCTTGCGGTGCGCCTCTCGATGGAAGGTGGTGCCCTCGTTCTTTCCACTTTGACCGTGGCGATACTCCTGCTGCGTCGTATCCGTTCGCCGTTGATGATGATTTTTGTCATCTCGGTCGCTGCGTTCTCGCTGTCATCTCTTGCCTTCATCCTTGCCCGTCCGTGGAACCACATGTGGTGGCTCGCTCATGCGATCTTCGCCGGTGGATTCTTCATGTTGAGCTATGGGGTAGTGCAAGCGTTCCTCACCACGCAGTCGTTCTCGAAGATTTACAGCCAAGAGGAATTAATGGCACGTCTTGCCGAAGCGATGGCGTATACCGAGAGCGCCCTGCAGGAGCTCCAGCGCACCAATCAAGAACTCGGGCACCTTGCGGCGACCGATCCACTGACTGGCGCTGATAATCGGCGTAGGTTTATGGAACGGGTCGAAATCGAAATTGGCCGGGCTAAGCGCGGCGGTGAGCCGTTCTCCGTGTTGGCACTCGATCTGGATAATTTCAAGTCCATCAACGATCGCTTCGGGCATCAGGTTGGCGATGACATCCTGAAGATTTTCGTGAAGAAGTGCCTCCATTCCATCCGGCCGTATGACGGCGTAGCCCGAGTAGGCGGAGAAGAATTCATGATACTGCTACCTCAGACCTCACTTGAAGGCGCGCACGTAATCGCTGAGCGTCTGCGAAGCACCGTTGCAAATAATTCTTTTCATGGCCTACAGCGGTTAACCGTGGTCACAGTGAGCATCGGCGTATCGCAATTTGGCCGCGACGGCGACACCATCGAGGCAATTTTACGTGCAGCCGATCAACGTCTATATCACGCTAAACACGAAGGCCGTAACCGTGTGGTCACTACTATCAAAACCAGTCTCCAACCTCTGCCCTGACCATCATCTCGAAGTCTCTGAAAGCGTTCGGCATGCGCCACAGCATTGGGCGCTATGGTTTCCAGGTTCGTGGGCATAGGCAAGCGCCGTCGCTCAGTCTCAATGCCCCCATAGGGTTGTCGCGAACAGCTGCTTTCGGCCAATAGCGGACGCCCTGACGTTCTTGGGAAAATCGACAAGGAGAAAGGGTCAATGGACTTCATTATCGATTTGATAGCTCATCGCATTGGCGTTTTTGTGCTGGGCTTGCTGAGTGGCGGCTGTTTCAAAGGAGAGAGTGGTTTTGCCTGGGGCTGGGCAGTTGTCGTCGGTGGGCTGATTCTGCTCTCTCCATTCGCAGCATTCATAGCCTTGCTCATCTATACCAGTGTCCCGTGAATTGATGTCTGTTGTAGGTCGATAACTGCCCATCGCGACAGGCACCAATCGGCTAGAAATGGACTTTCACTTATATTGACAATGCGGCGACCGATCCTATTGGCTATCGATTCCTCACATAGGCATTTTGGTCTTCAGATATCATGCGCGATGTTTGCCCTGCTATTTCAAGCGAGAGTTGTATATACAGGCGAGACGCTTGATGTTAGCCAAGGTGTCGAGCGACAGAAAACTGGCCAATGAATAATTCGGATAACCCTGAGCATGCACCAATTAATGGCTAATAGATTTATTTTTATCAGCATTGCAATACTCTGTTCTGGCTGTACATCATATGCGTCCAAACCGACAATCAACGAACACGTTGAAACCGGAATAATAGAAATTATCTCCAGCTACAGCTACGAAATGGACTCCCCATTGAAAGGCAGTCGCTTTGGCAAAGACGCATACGCAGTGACACAAAAAACCATTCCAAATGCAAAGGATCTTAGCTCCAAGCTTACAGATTCGACACTCCCTACGTTAGAGATAAAGATCTCAGAATTTCCATTTGGCGGTGCTTGCGGACAAGAATATTTAACTGGCTTGAGTCTTGGTTTGATTCCTAGTTGGTGTACAAGGCCAAACCTGTTTAAGTTTAATTTCACCCTAAATAACGATCACGGCTTTTGCAGGCAAAAAACCTACTCAATAAGCTCCACATCATTTTCACATCTATTATTGATTCCATTTGCCATACTAGAAGCCGATAACCAACCATTAACTATTTATCAGGCTGCTCTCAAATATTTCCTTCAAAGTACTCAATGTACAACGCTCTGATAGGCAGCTCAGGTGCTTCGCTCCGCCACCACGGCGGCCCTTTCATTTAAAGCGTTGGCGCCGTTTGGGATCGAAATTTATTTCAGGTGAGTGACCGCTTCTGGCCGTTCTCTGTCCTTCACGACCGACTGCTTCTGGCCGATAACAGCCTGTCAGGACGATCGACTTTCCTCCCATTGCAGTCATTGATAACCCCCGTTGATTGACGTGCGCGAGCACTTAGACATTGAAAGCAAGTGCCAGGATCGGGCTGCCACCCGAAACGACGGCTCGCCAGTTCACAAAAGCGGCGCATTCCACCAGAGCTTCAAATTGTTCAGGACAGCGATGCTTGAAACTCTGGGCATTGTCGATGACCAATGAGAGTGTTTGTCCGCTTTGAACGTGGACAGACGACATTTCTGCGCTGGGGTCATCGAGGTATGCAAGGCAGTCAACCCAAGCGTCCATATTGCGGCCGTAGAAACCAGGGAAACCGAATTTTTCTGCGAATACGCTGTGGAATGTTTGCCAGTCAGTTATCAGGTTTGCATCCACTCGCACCATTGTCAGATCAACCTCCGTCGAATTAGAAAAAACAGGTATGGCGGTCTCGCGAGATGAAGTCAATTGCTGACAGCATATTCGCGCAACCTTGGGCTCGATCCGCGACAAACGACGTTCCAGCGGCCGTTGCTGGCCGATTTCTGCCTGTCGTTAGGAGCTGCAATCGACCCAAAGCAGCCGTTCAAATTCACCCAACTGAAACCAGCGCCGATGTTGAGCGTTGTAGGAAAGGTCAGATCTTCTGGAGGGGGTATCCAGGCTGGAGGAGCGTCGCTACCGCAAGTACGAGATCGTCCAACGCCCATGGTTTATGCAGATAAATCGTTGATGGCGGAACCATCGCCTCTTCGATTGCATATCCCGATGTTAAAATCGAAGCTACGCTAGGCCATTTGCCCTTCACCATTGCGATGAATTCGGCGCCTTGTATCTGACCTGGTTGCCCCTGATCCACGATCACAAGCGGGCAGTGGCCATGAGCCTCTAAAAGATAAGTTAACGCATCGTCAGCGCTTCCGAAGGCGCAAGACTCGATGCCGATTTCAGACAAAATATCTGTCATGAGCGCACACAGGGTGGGGTCGTCTTCAATGACTATAATTTCCCCTGATACGGGAAGTAAATGATTCCATCCTACGTTCACAAGCGTGTCCTTTTTTCTTCGGAAAAAGCTACCTTGTATGAAATCGCCCGTCTTTCTAGGTGACTACATGGGTCCAACGACCTGGTCGTTATTGGAAAACACACGAAACCATAGGGGCTGCTATGTCTTCCTCTCTTATTTCAAATTTAACAGATAAATCAGATCAACGTCCCCAGTCGGGAATTTACGCCTTGGTGAATACGTCTGCTCAGCACAGGGTGGCCATACGCTCCTTGGCTGCGGAGGTATCGGAGGAACGTAAGCGATTTTCTCAACAGCGAGAGATATTCAATAATCGAATTTTAGAGCTGAAAGAAATGCTCGAGGCCATAGACATACAGGAGCGCTTGCTGCCAAAAACATTACCGGGTTGGCCCCATAGTGATTTAGAGGCGTGATAGGAGGCGTGAAGTGAGCGATTCATCTGACGAGGAGTATAGGGCACTAGCTTGCAAATGCATCTCGGACCTCGGCTAGTGCCTGCCATGGCTGAACTCCTAGTGTCGCTTCCCTGCATCCCGACACATGGACGAAATCAACCCCGGCCTCTCGCTGTTCAGCGTGGCAGGTCCTACAAATGAAAGTATCCTCTGAAATCTTCCATTTCGCGTGCCACTGCAGAAGTCTTTCCGTAGGCGTCATTGCTATTAGCTCTTAGATTCGGAAGAGATTTATCAGCTGCTTCAGTATGAAGGGTGCAAACGTTGACCAGCGTATGGGATTGATCCTACTCGCGATTCGATTTATTGGGTGAACCTCTTTATCCCTCCGAAGGACTGATTCGGGCAAAAGTGAAGGTGATAGTCCCGGGATAAGGTTGGGAGATCCAATCAGCTCATCCCTGTGCGACGGTGAGTCGGTGTATTCCCAGATAGTTCGATCTTGCTTTTGGTCTGACGCAGTCATGTATCGGCCGTCAGCTTTTGGCCGACTTCTGCCTGTCGCGACCGGCTGAAACCGACCCAAAGCGGTCGATCAAACTGTTTTGCAAAGAAACTTATTCCGCCAACGTAAATGACAGCAATTGTAATGCTCCGTCCGATTGGGGCTCGATAGCTAGCTATAGGGTGTACCATCAAACTCTGTCCATCAGATATCAGTCAGCCATGTCCACGCTAAGCGAAGAGAGCCGCCAGATCGTAGCTTCTCTGGCGCACCGTGTTGGCCCCAACGCTGACATCGCAAGGATCGCCCAGGCAATCATTTCAACCTTGCGTGATATGGATGTGGCTCTCACGCCCATCATCGGCAAACAAGGGGTTGTCGCGCTTTTTCGCCGCAGCCTCCATCTGTGCGCCTCCACTCATCCGCTTCTGGCCCGTACCTACGACAAAGTGCAGTCCGGCATGGATCTGACTGCCCTCAAGTCCATAATCGTTGAGCAAAGCAATGCCGATGCGCTGTTTTTCGGTGAAGTGTTGCTGACCACTTTCTACGAGCTGCTGACCACGCTCATCGGGCCTTCGCTCACCGAACGTTTGCTTCGTGGCATGTGGGAACCTTCTTTGAGCGACACCCCTTCGCAGGAAAATTCGCCATGAGCACCAAAGTGACTATCAACCGTCTGGCCACCGGCGTGCCAGGACTGGACGAGGTGCTGGGAGGAGGATTGCCGGAGTTTTCGTTCAACCTGATTGCAGGCCCGCCTGGCTGCGGCAAAACCACCCTGGCGCATCAGATGATGTTCGCCCTGGCGACACCCGAACGCCCGGCGCTGTTTTTCACGGTGCTCGGCGAGCCGCCGCTGAAGATGCTGCGTTACCAGCAGCAATTCGACTTTTTCGACAGCGAAGCGATCAACCAGTCGATTCGCTATATCAACTTGGCTGACGACACCCTGGCCGGGAATCTGGACGAGGTGCTGCGGCGCATCGTCAGCGAGGTGGAGGCTCACTCTCCGTCGCTGGTGTTTGTCGATTCATTCCGCTCCGTGGTGCTGGCCAGCCAGACCCAGGACAACCCGAACAACAACCTGCCGCAGTTCGTTCAGCAACTGGGCATGTTGATGACCACCTGGCAGGCCACGACCTTCCTGATCGGTGAGTACTTCACCGAAACCGACACCAATCCGATTTTCACCGTGGCCGACGGCCTGATCTGGCTGCGCCAAAGCGTTGAGCGCAATTCGATGGTGCGCAAGATGGAAATCATGAAGATGCGCGGCCAGCCGACGCTGCCCGGGCTGCACACCTTCCGCATCGCCACATCCGGGATCAAGGTCTTTGCACCCGCCACCCTCAACCCGGTTGAAGCACCGCTGGAATTCCCGATCAAGCGCCTGAAAATGGGCGTGCCACAGCTCGACGAGATGCTGGGTGGCGGCCTGCCCCGTGGCTATTCCTTGCTGGTGGCCGGGCCGTCGGGCTCGGGTAAAAGTATTCTGGCAGCGACCTTCCTGGCCGAAGGCGCGCGCAATGGCGAAAACGGCGTGATCGCGGTGTTCGAACAACGGCCCAACCACTCGCAGAACGCCACCCTTTCGGGCCTGATCCAGAGCGGACAGGTCGGCCTGGTGGACAGCCGCGCCCCGGACCTGTCCATCGATGAAATCGTGCATTTTCTGCTCAGCGAGATCAGCCGGCTGAAAGCCACCCGCGTGGTGATCGATTCGTTGTCTGGCTTCGAGCTGGCGCTGGCACCGACCTTCCGCGAAGATTTTCGCGAGTCGCTGTCGCGCATGGTCACTGCCTTGACGAGCGCCGGGGTCAGCGTATTGATGACCTCAGAGCTGGAAGACCGCTACACCGACTTGCGCTTCAGCCCTTACGGCACAGCATTTCTTACCGACGCCATCATCGTTCAGCGCTACATTGAAGTGCAGAGCCGTTTGCTGCGCATCATGGCGGTGGTCAAGGTGCGGGCCAGCGCCCATTCCGATGAATTGCGCCAGTACCACATCGACAATAACGGTTTGCAGATCGGCGAAATGCTGCCAGATCAGGAGGGGCTGCTCGGTGGTCGACCGACAAAACAGAATTTTGGAGCGGTACGCACAGGAGATAAAAATGTTTGAGCTCGACTCATGAGTAACGCCGGAGGCAAGAATGAGCGTGAGATGGCCAATGCGGCTCACGAACTCTTCCTGCTTGGCCAAAAAACTGTTGAAGCACGCGCCGTATTAGCAGCACTGCAAAAACAATTGAACGACGCCAGTAGCCGGCTGGTGGATACCCAGCAGGTCGAGCAAGTGATCGAGGCCAATCAGCAGTTGGTGCTGGCGATTCTGCTAGCACAATCAGATGCTGCAGCCCCCCCTCACTTGGAGGAGCAGCGTTTGTACCAGGAGCTGCGCGAGGCTAACGCGCAGCTGGTCATAGCTGCGCTCAGCGCTCAAGACCTTCAGGCTGCAGCCGAGCGTGCATTGAGTCAGCAGAAAAGCGTACTTGCGATGGTGGCCCATGAGCTGCGAAATCCATTAACACCCATCAGCATGATTGCAGAACGTATGGTTCGACTACCTAGCGATCAGCTACCTCGAATGCGTGAGTTGATCGAGAGCCAAGTACAGCATATTTCACAACTGGTCGACGATCTGCTTGACGTCTCCCGCGCGAGCACGGGCAAGTTGCGAATTGATCGCCGCGATGTCGACATGCTGCAAATTCTGAGTGACGCTGTTGATGCGTGTGGCCCTGTGATGACCGAGCAAAAACAGCATTTCGACGCCCATCTTCCTGATGGCATCTTGATGGTGAGTGGTGACCCAGGACGCCTGGCTCAAATTCTCCATAATCTACTGGCGAATGCGGCCAAGTACACTCCGGCCGACGGTAGTATCAAGCTGTCTGTAACGGTAGAGGCCGACGTTTTGAAGATAAGTATTTCCGACAATGGAATCGGTGTCTCGGCTAAAGCACTGCCTTTTATTTTTGACCCTTACGTTCAGGACGAACACGCCATAGGTTTCAACGGGGCCGGCTTGGGCATTGGGTTGACCGTAGTTCGGGAGCTGGTGGAAGCACACGGCGGCAAGGTCATCGGTACGAGCGAGGGTAATGGGAAGGGGAGTGAGTTCGTGGTGACGTTACCGTTGGTCAACCATTAACTTCTCATTAGCGCCAACTGGCGGAAAACCGAAAAACTGGAGCCTTAGCTTCGGAGACTAAATTTCCAGAAGCGTTTGCCAGTGTCAGCCTGTGGTTGCGGAGCAAGGGCTACCTCGGAAAGCTTAATGGGCAAAGCTCATCGCGAAGGTGAGGGCCCTTTGTTTGAGACCCTAATTGATCGTCCACTCGAGCATTACAATCTACCCATGAAAGACAACCACTTTGTCGCTCTGCACTTATGTCTTTGTATTATATGGATCGCGACAGTCATCTCGGTGATCTATTGGTTCAGTCCCGTAACACGTTGATTGAAACCACCTAGCTCCCTCAGTTGAATTTCCCCCTGCTACGAATGACTGCTAATGGCCGTTCTTTGCCTGTCGCGAAGGACGGCAACCGACCCATAGCGGACTCTGACCAGCATTTGGTTAAAGGGGGGGGGCTTTAGCCCGTCCCATTGAGCGAAGTGAACGATTTGAACCAGTTGTTATGCATGTTTTACTAGCCGTTTCTTTAAATGATACAGGTTAGTGCCGATTGGGCGATCCTCAAGAACACCATAAATCTCATACCCATGCCGCTCATAGAAATTTTTAGCATCAACGGTTTTTAAGAATGCAACTACTGCCCCATTGTTGGCACCAATCGCTTCTGCTTTTTCCAAAAGCATAGATCCTACTTTTTTACCGCGATGAGATTCCTTAACCCAAAAGGTGTCAATTTCTAAGCCATCCCAGTAACAACTACAGCTTATTGCACCGATGTAGTCGCCTACTTCATCGTGTGCAACCACCATAAATATTTTATCTTCCGATTCTGGTGGTAGATTTGGATATTGAATTCGAAGATATTCTGAAAACCTATTACTCAGAACTCCTTTATCCTTTTCTGTTGGAGAACCCAATACATCAATCTTGATTTCCACTTTATTGTTCCTTGAATTCAACTTTTAGGTGCCAAACGGCTTTTGGCATAACATTCCATGTTTAAGCGTAACCCCTTGAGCAATCCAAAAAAATCGACGTTGTAAACGCGACATCAAGAAGGGGGAAAGCGACATATTACTTTGCACATTACTGACGTATTAACTGCGTGTCCATGGTCTGCTTTTGGCCGTTTTCAGCCTGTCGCAACCAACTAAAAATGAGCCTGCTGGACGTTGGAATCAATACCCGAGACCAGTCTGGCCAAGTCGCAGGTGGCGTCGAGTCGGGCCGGGCTGTCGCAGACGGTTGGCGTGGGCTTGTCGGGTTCGCGGGGGGAGGGCGGAGATAGCACCACCAACACCACCTCAAGCGGGGTCAAGAACAGCGTCAGCGCTACCTTGCCCGCCAGTTGGGAGTCGGACCTGTGGGGCAAGGTACGCCGTAGCATCGAGTCGAGCCAAGCGACGGCCCAGCAATCCGATGCCTTGCTGGCTGGGGTGCGGCTGTCCATCAGCTCCAGCGTAGCCAGTAACTACTTCGCGCTGCGGCAGATGAATATCGATGTGCGGTTGTAGCAACAGCAACAGAAGATCAATCAGCAGCTGCTGGACATGATCCATTCCCAGTACACTCAGGGTGTTGCCACAAACGCCCAACTGCTGGTAGCCCAGGATCAACTGACTACCTCAATTGCCGATCTGCAGACCTCGCTGCGCGATCGCGAGCAATACGAACATGCCTTGGCGGTGCTGGTGGGCGTAGCACCGAGCGAGTCTGCTGTAGCATCTCGAAATGACTTCACCTTCGTCCTGCCTCGGCCACCGCTGACCTTGCCTTCGACCCTGCTCCTGCGCCGCCCCGATGTGGTGGCTGCCGAACGCTCGGCGGCGGCCAATGTTCGGTAGTCAGGAGGCGCAGTTGCGCGCTGGCACCGTCAGCCAAGAGGCGGTGCTTACCCAGCAACTGGTGTTGCCGCAAGCCGAGCAGAACCCAGTCAGGGAAGTGTCGCGCTGATCCAGAGCCTGGGGGGAGGCAGGCAAGCCATCGGGCACTGAACGGCTAGGGTGCACCATGCAATATCCGGGTCTGCGCGTTATCGGATATTGCATTCCAGCCTTTTTGGTTTTGTTGTGCAGCACAATGGCAGTAAGTGCTTGTTGATCGACCTAACGTCATCACCAGCATGCCAAGGCTTCTGGGAGAGGACGGTCTAGGGCAGCTCTGCAATAGTACAGCTAAGCTAACAGACATGTTTTATTTCATGAAACGCAGAAATGAAAATGGCATAGGCTGATACACGTGACTCGTTTATGCTGGCCTGGTGCAATCTGCGCTGTCAGAATATTTGGACTATCAGACGACTTGAGCGAGTGACACACGCTGCGGGCTTGGCTAGTTGAATGCATAGGCGTGTAGTGCGCCGGTACTGAAGGGTCAGCTCTACGTTTCCCAGTGGGGGGAGGCATTTGTGTCCGTTGCGTATGTCATCTACCAGAGAGTCAAACGCCTGAAGAAAGGGCAGCCCTTCATCGGCACGAAGTTCGCCTCAGTCGGCTCTCGCTCTGCGGTCAATAAAGCACTTTCCAAATTGGTACTCGCAGGCTTACTAGAACGCGTGGCCCGAGGCGTATACATGCGCCCCAAGTTGAACAGCTACATCGGTCCAGTACGTCCGAGCCCCCTCACGGTTATGAAGGTAATCACCACAGCTAACGGTGAGACGATACAGGTACATGGAGCGGAGGCAGTCCGCAGGTTAGGCCTCAGCACACAAATGCAGGTGCTACCAACTTATTATACAAGCGGCTCTTCACGCGAAATCAAAATCGGGATTGCCTTGGTGCGTCTCAAGCATGTATCTAAAGACCGCCTTCAGCATGCCGGTACGAATCTAGGATTAGTACTCACGGCTCTCCACTACGTTGGAAAGCCGGGGATGTCCAAGGAGATTCTGTCAAAAATCACTGATACGCTGAGCAATGAAGAGTTTCGCAAACTTCTAGATTGCAAAATGCCGAAATGGATGCGGTCCTGCCTTACCTCATTACCTATCAGTTGGAGCTAGCGCGATGGCGAGGGAATTATGGCTGCCTTGGTCAGCGGCGGCAGCGGGCGTACAAACGCCATGGACGAGCCACCCAATCGTGGCTATGCCCTCAAAAACCGACATGAACGTACACATACCGTTTCCCCGTTGCGACCTAGAGCTTTAGCAAGGATGAGGATCAGGCTTGAATTAAGCTGATCGGTGTGCACCTTTCGTAAGTGACAGGCGCGGGTGTACGGTGGAGCTTGCATATTATATCAACCTTCACCCTAAACTTTTGCTGAAGCTGCTGGGAGATCAAAATGACCATGCCGGAAGAGCGCACTCGCGCGGTGATTCAGACTCGCGAATTCTTAGTTGAGCTATACCGCGATAAATCTCTTCCCGAAAAAATAAGGCGCGATGCCAAGTTTCTTTTGCGACATTACCCAAGCAAAGCTGACATGGTGCTAGCAGCCCGACTCGAGGAGCAACCCGCTTTGTTAACAGGGCTCATCGGGCCCGTTTTCAGCTTACCAGGCGATGATTGAAGCAAAGCTGTCTCGCCTCCGCTCTGTTCTATCTGGTGTGACGAAGATCGGTCTCTGCACAGAACAAGACACGCATAGCAGGGAGTGTGAGATCGATGTCGTCCCTCAACGAATAGGTAGAGCCGCTGGTCACCTTGAATACTAGGAAATGGGCGCCATCCGTGGGAGCTTCTACGAGCGAGACCTGTTGCAGCGGCTCCATTAACCATCTGGCTTGACCATTCATATATGGCGGGGTTACCAACTGCACCTGCTCGATCCACGTTCGTTTCGACTGGTAATCGACGTACTGCTTAAGCTCATGGGCGTGATATAGCATCAGCATGGTGGCATTTAATTCCCGCCCATAGCGGCGTACCACCTGTAGGTAGAACCAAGGCAAGATCAACTCCTGCTCGACGCAGCTCCATAATTGCTGGTTGGGAGCGGAGCACAGCTCATCGGGCAGCTCCAATCCGATTTCTGTATGACGGTAAGTAGTGAACATAGCCACCTCAAAATGAACACTATAGATTGTAGCTCTATAGGTTTCGAGAGCGCTTCATCGTTCCTTTTGCGGAATCGGCAAATTGGAACTCAATACAGCGTTTGGCCTTGCGCTCAAACAGGTCCGTAAGCGACAGCAGCTCACCCAAGAAGACTTTTCAAATATCAGCAGCCGGACGTATCTGAGCACCTTGGAGCGAGGCCTGAAAAGCCCCACACTGGAAAAGCTGGAACAGTTGTCCTCAGTGCTCAACGTCCATCCACTGACCATGATGGTTGTTGCATATATGCACAAAGAAAATCGGCAAAATGTATCCGATCTTCTCAAAAATATTGAAATAGAATTAGCTTCGCTTTCACCCAATGACACCGCTTCACTTGCACATGATCAAAAGAGTCCGAGCCAACCATAAGCCTATCCGGGCGCCGAGAATGGCGGCCTTGCAGCGTGTTGCACATAGCCGTAGCGGTTGCCATGGTCACTGCAATGGCAGCCGGACCTACGCTCGTTCTGTCTGCGTCTGGAACACTTCAATCAGCTTCTGGTTGAAATCGTCCAGCAGTAGGAATTCGTGACAACCATGGCCTCATCACAGCCGTAGAACGCTTTAGCAGAGATCGCCTGCAACACCGCAGTGTTGCCCACAGAACCTGTGGAGTTTTTGGCCTGTATGACCATGTTCTTGCCTACCCATCCGAGGCCGTTGGTCATTGATAAACCCCTAACTCAACCCGCTCCAGGTAGTCTTCGACAGCCTGAAACCCAAGAGAGTTATCGATAAGATCAAGAGGGACGTTGCCTGCAAGGTGCTTACAAGGTCGATCGAGCCATTCTTCGGCAAGCCGCTGTGTGCCAAAAACAGTCGTCGCGTGTTCTAGAACCTTCGCGTATTGAAAGGCCACCGCGCTCTGCTGGACGTTAAGGCGAGCTGTCTTCGAGTCATCACCCTGACGTTGGCTCGTTCGGATGGGCTTGCCGACGATCCGCCCGATGACCCTCGATGACGAGTAAAGCTCAGAGACCGAGAGCATGGCCTGAACATCTTTGAGGGCGAAACCCTCCCTGGCCAGCAAGAAAATACTGAGCTGGCTGAGCTGTTCGATTTTGACTTGGGTCAAGTATTCCGTAGGCTTACGGGCTGGCGGTGTCGATTTAGCTGTTTGGGTAGGAGGAGAAACCATCTGGCTGACTTCGTTTGCGACATTTGAAGCTAGCCTAGCCCGATTTGATGCGTCGCGCATGGTGGCCTGCACCGAATTGATCAGGTCGTCCGGCAAGTCGCCCAACGTAATTGAAATGCTGATGGGCACATTGACGTTGAGGTTGTAAAGGTCGGTATCCCCAAAGGGAGCACTACGCCTGGCGCCAAGACAAAGCTCGATGGCATCCAGGATGGTAAATTTTCCGCTGTCACCCGGCCGAATCAGGCAATTGAAGCCCGGGGGAGGGTGACTAGTAATTTCGCAAGCGGCAAGCACGCGAATTCCGGAAATCTGAAAACTACTCTGCATGATCTTGCTCACCGTTCGCAGTTCGAACCACATTGGCCATCAGCTCTAAAGCCCAGCAACCGCAGCACCGACCCGAGTAAAGAAAATATAGTGAATCAGTCTGACAGGTCGCAGCAGTAAAAAATTGCTAGAGCCACAGGGACTGAAGTATTAATTGGATATGACCGCAGATTTTCGCAGCGACCGTGAAAACCCCGAAGTAATGTATGGATAGCGCTTGAGAGGGAGGTTATCTTGCGATTAGTTCACGTTTTATCTGCAAAATTGCTTCGGCGGTCTGAGTGGTGGAACAGCGTCGGTAGACGGCAGAGTCTTAATCTCAAGCACGGGAAGTTCCAGCCAGACATATCATTTAACATAATATACATTACACGTAACAAAGTATTTCAGGATTAGCCTGGTTGCCCGCAGATTGCAGCAGCTCTCGGAAGTAATCTCTTTTCATTTTGAGAACTAAATCCCTTGCTTGGGTGCTTCGCTGCCAGGAAAAGACTTTACTTCTGCAGGCTTCAGAGCCCGTTCCGTGCGGCCCATGCGACCTTTCTTGTTCCTGAACCTTCTACACAGAATGCGAATATTGCGCAGAAATACTTGTGCTGGAGATCAAGCCAGCAGTTCTCAGAAGTAACGTGTAAAAAAATGGGAAGTAATCGTGTAAATCGAGCCTTTCGCCTCACGTTCACGGATTTGCTTGCAGATCACTTGTCCAGCAATCATCAGCGCACTACAGGCTCTGGCGCGGCCTTTGTGACCGTCATCGTTCATGATTCTACGTCATGAGCAGCGGATCCAGAAATGTCGCCCTTGATGAGAGTGATCGCGCATCGTATGCGGATTCGCCTATTCGTTTGATTGAAGGAGCTTTTTTGCGACCAGTTCGCTCGTTTACGGTATTACTTACGCGGCGAGTCCAGCCGAAAACACGTCGCTGCGTGAAATCTGAAGCGTTCAGCGTGGGTTGGTGCGCAGATTTGAAGGGCTGCTATGCGTGGTAAAGACAAACGCCGGCTGATTTAAATGCAGATGCTGCAGGTTAGGCGGTGCCACCTTGCGATTGAAGCCTGTGGTGCTTTCCTCCCACCAAATACCCTGAAAGCTCGCCAGAATTTGGCTGGACGAAAAGCTCAGAAAATACTAGTCCGATACCGTTGTTAACTACAATTTTGACTTGTTAACTACGGTGGTTAACAAGTCAAAAAACAAGTTTAAAGAGTAATACTGAACCTGCGTGTTAGCCCTTGATTCTCCTGGCGCGCCTGGGAATTCAAAGCTCCGTAATGCTGTCCGTACTCCGGGGTTTGCCAGTCGAAATGTATACCCCTATTATCACTTGCGTTTCACTGTCAACAGCGACCGTAATCATCGGATTCGGTAGGCGTTTTCCCGCCTTATCTACCAATATAACGTCGAGCTCAAACGTGCAAATTTCAACAGGCTTTTCCATTATTTGGCTCCCTGTTAGATTAGGTTGGAGCTCATCAGAACGTCATGAAACGTCATGAAACGTCATGTCTGACGAGTGATTTGCGCTATTGAAGATAGTCTTTGCACCACCGACCGCCAGAGGTACCTTAACAGTCTTTATTTGGAGAACATCAACCAACTCAACTAAACATCTATTTAGTTGAGTTACTAACTTACCTTGGTTTGGTTCGGGCACCCCTGCCGGAAGCTGTTAGTAATATCTGATAGCGCTCAGACTCGGATATTGCATGGTGCACCCTAGCCGTTCAGTGCCCGATGGCTTGCCAGCCTCACCCAGGCTCTGGATCAGCTGTGACCGTTGCGAAACGAGGACAAACTAGTGATTGTCGCTCTGGAGGCCTTGTGAATAAAGGCGTTCAGCCCATTGCTCGTTTTACGTATTCAGGACAAAAACCGCAACGCTCGGACGCTGCTTTACCAGGCGAAGCCCATACTGACGGGGCACTCATCTAGGAAGCCGAGCTATACGGTTTGCTCTAACATTCCGAGTTCATTGATCAGCCACCCTTGCGCCTCCAGCGCTGCCTTTCGCACAGCTCTCGCCTCCCCCTCGCCCAGCGCGCTGCTTCGAATAGCCAGGCACAGCAGGTGCGTTGGCCTAGTCATACCAACGTACATGAGCATCCTGTTCTTCCGGTAAGTCACTTTTTGCTCTTTCTTCACCAGAGGCTTACTCTCCAGCCAAGGCAGCATCATTTCCAGGAAGCGCTGCCCACTGAACGTTTCCACAATTAGGGTCGCCGAATGAGTCATGCCCTTTACGGAGTGCATGGACGCCAGTTGAACATCGACGGGGCCGTCTCCACTCTCCTCGGATCGATAGGTGTTAATGGTTTTACGTGGTACCTCGGACTCGGCATCGACCGTGTCCCCTGGTTCTGTCCACGCCAGGTATCACTTTCTATCTGCCTCATACGAAAGGCGATCGACAACACCTAGGAGTGACATTCCACACCCCTGCCCTAAAAAAGCTGTGTCCCGTTCAGGCTTACATCAACTGGATCACAGTGGCCGGCATTGCGCGCGGGCCGGTGTTCAGGAAGGTGGATCGTTGGGGTAACATCGCCGAGAGCGGCATCAACTCGAACAGCTTGATTCCTCTACTTCGACGTATTCTCAAGCAGTCAGGTGTCTCGGCTGAGCTTTATAGCAGTCACTCCATGCGCCGTGGATTTGCGACTTGGGCTTCAGCTAACGGCTGGGATATCAAAGGATTGATGAGTTATGTGGGGTGGAAGGATGTGAAGTCGGCGCTTCGGTATGTGGACGCGAGCACGTCCTTTGGAGGCATGGCGCTGCGCGCGGCAACTCCAAAGCTCGATGCGCATTAAGCCCCCCCCCCAATGCAGCTTTACAACTCCCTGATGGTTCTTAAAAAGCCGGTGCCGTCGACGTCACTGCGCGAGGCCCGAGTGTTACACAGGCGAAAACTGAGATCCTTCGAAGCAATACCTGCGTGACGGCGAACGATATCTTGAAAATCGCACAGTTCCGCTCCAGCAACCCCAGATCGCAGCCAAGCAAATAGAAGCAGGCCGGAAAGTTTTTTACTTTGCGCCATAAAAGTGTCGATTATTTCCCGATCTACGGATCCGACCGAGCACAAAGCTTACGGCCGTCTGCTGCGCTGGAGAGTGTAATTTCAATGTTGGCCACGATGAAGGACGAATGAAAAATGGCGTTCTAGTATGCATCTCCAAATATCCTCCTCTGAGAGGAGCGGCCCAATCAGGCGTGCTCCGCGGCTATGGAGGTGTCAGGAATCGTCCAAGGAAGACAATCCACCGAGATTACCGCCGCCTCCCAGCGAGGTGGCACACCTAGTCTGGAGACGGTGAATGGCAAACGTGGAGTTGTCACCTGCATCCCATCCCAGCAGACGTTGCACTTCGCTGGGCAGCTGCTTGAGCGTATCAAACGCACAGACAAGTACTGGTTTTCTTCCTGACGCACATTGCCCAAGTCGAGGGCCATTGTTAATCCGGTGCAGGGCTTGTCAGTGGCATTGGTAGTTGCCCTTCGACTGTAAGATTTTCTTTTTCACTTTGGGGTGAGCTACGCAAAGTATTTCCGGAGCAATCAGGCTGGATCAACGCCAGGCTATGGGAAAGTGCAATACCTTACGGCCCTCATCGCCGGAATTGAATCCTATCCGTAGTGAGCAAAATAAGAAGTTACTTAATGTTTCTGGAAATTGTCTGCGTTAACTATTTCGTGGCGCCGACCTGTGTCTTTTTCGATCTCTTATTTTGGCCTGTTCTCGCCTTTTTTTAGAATTTCAGACCCTACATAATTTCAACAGTTTGACAATAACGGGGAGCACGCCAGAGAGTGAGCCCTTATCGACCTCATCGACTAAACACAGTGCCCGCATAGTTATCAATCATGCCTCACCAAACACTAACCAACCCAAGGAATCAGAATGAACAATACAAAACTAACTCTATTGTCGGCAATGTTGAGCTCCACATTGTTCACCAGCCTCAGCATGGCATCGGAGACGGCCACCGAGCCACTTAAAATGGCTGTTCAGTCAACGCATCTCCGCATACTCCTAACCAATGATGATGGCTGGAATGCACCTGGAATTAGAGCCGCTTACGCTGCGCTGACTAAAGATGGCCACATAGTGACGGTGGTGGCTCCTTCTAACGGACAGTCTGGCTCAGGAGCTCGAAAGACATATTGGGGTAAAATTTCCGCTGTTCATCCCGACCTCTCCAAATCACCAGAATATAAAAATGCGGATGTATGGTCAGTAGGCCCTGTAAAAAATGGAACAACCGCCGGTGAAGGTAGCAGTGCGGTTCCTGGTTCTCCCGCAGATTCTGTTCTGTTTGGGCTTTCCTCAGTGTTTGAGAATAAAAAGCCAGACCTGGTGATCGCAGGGACAAACTCCGGTCAAAATACCGGGTCAACGGTCAGCAACTCGGGCACATTTGGTGCCGCTCTTGAAGCCGCAAAAGAAGGTATTCCCGCCATTGCGATCAGCCAGGAGATCGGAGGTGATTATGATGTTAACAGCACTGAGACGCCTGACTTTGGCCATGCATCTTCCTACTTGGTTAACCTTGTTAGAGCACTGATTAATAACGCCGATCAAAACGCCCTACTTCCGCAACACACCGTACTTAATGTCAACTACCCAAGGCACGAAGCGAAAGGTACCAAGTATACGTCTCTCGCAACGAAGGATTCATTCACTACGTCCTATGCTCAAAAAGCACCTGGAATTTATGAAATCGGATATTCATTTACTGGAGATAAAGAAAACACAGACACAGACGTTGGTGCATTGCTGCAAGGCTACGCCGCTGTCACCCTGATTGACTCAAGTTATGGCGTGCCCCCGGCCACAGGCTGGAATGCTTCAAGCTTGAAATTATCGAAGTAGCTTCTGTATTCAAATGGTCATTTTTTGGCCATTTGACATTTTTAGATGTCTCTGTGTGCTGCATTGAGAAAAAACTTACACTTGCATTCCCCTGTTCCCTATCGAGCATGCTGTTCAAGTTATTCCCCGCACTTTGGACTTGTGATCATCCAGGCATCTTCGAATGCTTTTTACATAGTGGCAGGCCATCCCAGAGCACAATGGTACTTTCTGAAAATAAAAAAGCCAAAACTGCAATCATTCAGTCTTGGCTTTCAGTATGTAAGCGGTCTGTCAGCGATTTGTACTGATCAACCCCAATGCCTCAGGAACATTATCAGCCTGTAGGAAAGTATGTGGGCTCACCATCTTTCCCCCCGTCTCGATCCAACCCATGTAGTTGTCACCCGCATCCCACCCCAGCAGACGTTGCACTTCGCTGGGTAACTGCTTGAGCGTGTCGAACGGTACAGACAAATACTGATTTTCTTCCTGACGGACACTGCCCAGGTCGAGGGCCATGGTTAATCCAGTACGGGGTTTATCAGTGGAGTTGGTGCCACCTCCGTGATAAGTCGAGCCAATAAACAACAACGCGGAACCAGCAGCCATCTCAGCATCGACAGTATCTTCAGGCATGGGGCAACGCTCGTCGTCCCATTTGTGGCTACCAGGAATCACTTTAGTGGCACCGTTGGCCGCGGTGAAATCAGTTAGCGCGACCATGATCTGCAACCGCGCTTCACGGCCATAGTGCGGGTGACGCCAAAGGAAGCTCGTATCGTCGCGATGCAGCGGTTGCTTACCCTGCCCTGGGTGAAGTTGGATTGCTTGGGTCATACCGATCTGAATTTGCGGGGTGATGGTTGTCCGCTCCTGGCCGAACCATACATCCACCGGTTTCTGCAGGATCCTGCGTGCAGCCCCCAGATACAAGGGGTGCATGACGACATCGACCATGCGCTTGCAGCGCGCGAACAACCGGCTTGCCCGGCGGGTCGATGTGCCAACGAAAACGTTTTCATGACCGAAACTGGAGGTGTCGAGCGCCGCCTCGATCTGCCCGTTGAGTTCAAGGAGGACATCATCTGGCATGAAGTCAGCAATGATGACACCGCCATCACGCTCGATGATCTCAACGACCTGTTCTACCGAAGCGTTGCCCGGCAGGGTCACAAGGGACAGCTTGGACATGAATGTATTCCTCAGGATGGGGGGGTGGTTTTTCTCAGGCGATCGACAACGGAAAAATACGCGCAAAGCGCTGAGACTCACTCTTGATGTATCCAGCCAATCAGGATGGCTTGCCATTGATTCTCCGGGCAAAGGTCGCCGGGTTTAAAGGCGCAAAGGGGTCAAAAAGGGGATCGTAGGCGACACGTCATCACGGTGTTCAAGGCGAACGCTCGACCACTGACGCCTTGCGCTACGTCCGCTCAGGACATGGCCATTGAGCAGCGGAAAATTGGCCCTCGTTCACCTGTTCGTCATCGTCAAGGTCGCCCTACGCTGAGTTCACCGGTAACGCGCAGGCGTAGCCCATGAACTCACAACTACAAGGGACCCTTGAATGGATATGAAACTGGCTGGAAAAGTCGCAGTGATCACCGGCGCGAGCACGGGGCTCGGTCGAGGCATCGCATTGAAACTGGCCGAGGAAGGCGCTCACCTGGTGATCGGCGACATCAGCGAGGCGAGCAATCCTGGCGGCTTCGACGAGCGACCTGAGCTGACAACCGCCGAGCTGATTACTCAACGTGGTGGCCAAGCGCTGTTCCAACATTGCGACGTGACCCGAAGCAGCGACTTGACGGCACTCGTCGAGGCAGCCACCCGGACGTTCGGGCGAATCGACATCATGATCAACAATGCCGGCGTTTATCGCGACGGCAAACTGATTCATGAGTTCTCTGAGGCAGAACTGGATCTGTGCCTGAACGTCAACGTGAAAGGCACTTTCTTCGGTTCCCAAGCCGCAGTCAGGGCATTCCTGCACCAAGGCGGGGGCGGCAACATCATCAACCTGGTGTCCACCGCAGGCCTGCAGGGTCACCCATGGCAATCTGTGTACAACGTTTCCAAGGGCGCCCAGGCCAACCTGACGCGTTGCCTGGCCATCGAATATGGTCACGAAGGCATTCGCGTGAATGGTATCTGTCCGACGTATGCCAAAACCGCCCTGACTCGCGCCTTGATGGAGCAGCCCGGCTATGTCGATGACTTCAGTGAAACGATTCCACTCAAGCGTTGGGGGGAAATCGACGATGTTGCCGATCTAGCGGTGTTCCTCGCCTCCGAGCGCTCAAGTTACATCCATGGCGCACTGGTGCGCATCGACGGCGGTGAAACCCTTTCCCGCTACTCGGTCTGAAGTTCACATCCCCTCTGACGAGGGGATTTTTATCAATGCAGACGCAAGCGCGGCCGAACCTTCCGTTGCAGCAGGTCCGCGATCATCATGAAGATCACCTTTCGCACGCCATACAACGAAGCCTGGTGCATGCGATACAGGGAAAGGTAAAACGCCCTGGCCAGCAAACCCTCAACAAATCGGCTGCCGGTCAAGTTGCCCATCAAGGTGCCTACTGCGCTAAACGAAGCCAGAGAAATCAGTGTCCCGTAGTCTTTATAATGAAACTCCCGCAGGGACTTGCCCGCGATGCGCAAGGCTATGTTTCGTGCCATCAACTGTGCTTGCTGGTGAGCGGCCTGCGCGCGCGGCGGTACAGTACGGCCTTCAGTCTCCGGGATCGGGCACGCGGCACAATCGCCCAGCGCGAAAATCGACTCATCGCGGGTAGTCTGCAACGTGCCTTGCACCATCAATTGATGGATCCGGTTGGTTTCGAGACCATCAATATCTTGCAAAAAGGCCGGCGCACGAATCCCCGCTGCCCAGATCCGGATATCGGCCTGAATAAACTCGTCACCACAGATCGTTAATCCGTCGTCAGTCACTTCATTGACCGCAGAGTTTCTCAACACTTCCACGCCGAGCTTGTGCAGCTCGCGATGAACAGCCTGGCTGATGCGTTCCGGCAGCACCGGTAAAACTCGCGGCCCCGCTTCGATTAAGGTAATGCACAGGTCTTCCGGGCAGGCCTTTCTCACGCCATAACCTTGCATCAAGCGTACGGCGTGGTGCAGCTCGGCACACAGCTCAATACCTGTCGCGCCGGCGCCTACAACGGCGATGCGCAAAGGCTGTGCCGCGTTGGAGGCATGCCCACTCAAATAACGACTCAGCAGCGCTCTGTGCAGCCTCTCAGCCTGAGCGCGACTGTCCAGGAAAAGACAATGTTCCTGGACCCCTTTTGTACCGAAGTCGTTGCTTTGACTGCCAACCGCCAATACCAGCGTGTCGTATGCTATTTCGCGCTCGTCACTGATGGGCTCGCCGGTTCCATCGATGCTGGTCGCCAATCGAATCTTTTTGTCTTCACGGCAGAGTCCGCTCATCCTCCCGTATTGGAAGTGAAAGTAATTCCACTTGGCCTGGGCCACATAGTTGAGTTCATCAACCGAAGGATTCAGAGAACCCGCGGCGACTTCGTGCAACAGCGGTTTCCAGATATGGGTAAGGTTGGCATCCACTAACGTAATGTGGGCCTTGTTCGATTTACCCAAGGTTTTACCCAGGCGAGTTGCCAATTCCAACCCGCCAGCGCCGCCGCCGACGATAACGATACGGTGAGTCAATACGATTACCCCAAATGCACTGTTCACCCTGAAGTCGTAACCTCAGGTCTATTCACAATCCAGCAACATGCCCGGTGGTATGACCCGTTAGAGTTCCTCACCCATTGCCTTCGAAAGTGCAACAGGTGAACACTCATCGCGTGAAGTCAGAGGTGCTGTTTGAACCACTCAATCGCGGTCGAGCTTGAGGCAGGGAATTCACTCAAGTAGGGATCGAAATGCCCGCAGTCGAGCAGCATCAACTGCTTGGGCTGCAACGCTCGCTCGTAGGCTTTCAGTGCCAGATCCGGAACGGTAACGGTGTCCTTTTTCGCCACAATCATCAGCAGTGGGGTTGGGCTGATGCGGTCGATTGCGTAAGCCGGTTCGTACTCGTTCAACAGTTCGATGCTTTTGAGGGTGACCTCGTTGCGCCAGCTTGGGGCAACGGCGCGGTGGCTATCCATGAAGTAGTCGTACGAGTCCTGGCCTGGCAAGGCGCAATCACTTTTCGGATCTTCATTCACCACTTCCATGACAATCGGCGGCTCACCGGCATAACGAGCGGCGCGATCTTGCTCAAAGTAGTCGATCACACCTGGGAGCAGGTCGGGACGAATAGCGAAACGTACGTCCATGGAACCGCTGATGGCTGGCACCTGTGAGGCGACGCATTTAACCCGACGATCAAACGCTGCAACTTGCAGTACGTGGCCACCGCTGTAGCTTGAGCCCCAAATGCCAATACGCTGCGCATCGACGACGTCGAGCGTGCTGGCGTGACTGATTGCATCGCGGTAATCACGAACCTGAAGCAGCGGATCGGCCTCCTGACGTGGCTGGCCTTCGCTTGCACCGAAATTGCGGTTGTCATAGATCAACACAGCAAAGCCTTCACGGGAAAAGGCCTCGCCGTATTTATCCAGATATTGTTCTTTTACCGCCGTAAAACCATGGGCCATGACAATCGTTGGATAAGGCGCCTTGAAATTGTCCCCCGGTGTAAACAGCCACCCTTTCAAGGTCAAACCGTCGGTTGTTTTAAAGCTTATATCGGTGCGCATCTGTCAGGCCCCTGTGTCGATAAATGAACTGACCGGTCTCGACTGGCGAACCGGATAGCTGTTCAAAGTATCGGGATGGTGGCTACTGCCTCACAGGTGCGTGGCGGCCAAAATGCATGGATCATCCGGCCAGCTCAAACGCCTTCGGGGGGAACTGGAATCAACGTGTTTCTCTCATTACGCCACTGCATCAAATAAGGATGAGATGTCGATACACAACAAACTGGCCATCCATCACCGACCATTGGCCACGGTGCACCTTTAGAAAATCACGGTTAGTTTTAAAGTAGCTCCACTCGCTCTCCTGCGAGACCCGACGAAATTTGCGCCTTACCAACGCTCCACCATTTCGTTCGGGTTCACCTGGCAATGCCCTTGGTTCAGGTGATTTTATGGCGTCCTCTGGACGCCTTTTTTTTGTGCCATTCATTGCGCCCCAAAGGGCATTACAAGCGCAAAAAAACCGGGGAGTCGTAAGACACCCCGGCCCTGAAACCAACGAATCGAAAAAACCGGAACCTACAAAAACTTGATGGGGTAGTCGACAATCAAGCGGACTTCACTGCGATCGACTTTTGCTCCCTCGGCATCCCCGCGGTGCCAGGCCTGGCGGGCACGCAACAGCACCTTGGCTGGACCGAATTGCTTTGTATACCTGAGCTCGACGTTGGTTTCACGCTCTCGATCATCCTTACCGTAACCGTAGACTTGATAAGGGCTGTCCTCATCCATCTTCGTCCCATCAATGCCTCTGCCATTGATATAGCGCGCCATCAGGCTCAGACCCGGAACGCCGTAGGTATCGAATTTCAAATCATAACGTGCCTGCCAGGACTTTTCTCCGGGGCCATTGAAGTCAGAGTACTGGACAGAGTTGGCCAGGAGAATCGAGTCGCCATACGCGCCCGCCCCGTTATCCCCGAAAGCAACATAGTCGAACGGCGTATCCCCTCGCACGCTCTGATAGGCCAGAGAGAGCGTATGGGCGGTAAGAAATGTATAACCGGTATACAGGGACCAAGATGTATTGTTGATGTCCCCTGCTTCGGCTTTTCCTTCGTCCAACGTCCTGTAGATGTTGAAGCTCGCCGCCAACGTCTGTCCATCAGACAGCGGCTGACGGTAGTTCAGGTCTGCGTAATACTGATTCCAGATATCTTTGAACTGGGAACCGTACAGCGAGGCGGACAGCACGTCATTTATCTTGTACTTGGTACCGGCGAAATCGACGCTGGGCGTCGTCTTGTTGGCGTAGTAAGCAAACAACTCGCCTTTGGAACTGGTCGTCGTCGGCCCGTATCCCGCGGTGAAATGTCCCGCCTCAAGATCCAGCCCTTCAATCTCCTTGCTGAGCAGATTAAAACCTGTCGCCATCTGTGGCATGAGGCGGCTTCCGCCTGCCGCAAAGACCGGAGCAGTTGTCTGCATCTGCCCCCACTTCAATAAGGTTTTTGAAGCCTGGGCTTTCAATACCCCGCCGGCATGGCCGTAGTCATCTTCCGGTTTTCCATCACGCCCTATCGGCAGGTTACCGGTACGTGTGGTCCCACCTCCGCCATCGAGCTTCACCCCCAAATAGCCAAAGGCATCGAAGCCGAATCCAATCGGCCCTTCGGTGAATCCTGATTTGTAGTTGGCCAAAAATCCCTGCGTCCAATCCTTTTTGTCTTTTGCCCCTCGTGTATTGTTCTGGCCGAAATAGTAGTTACGCAAAAGCAGCTCAAAACTACTATCACCGATAAAACCTTTTGTGGCAGATGAAGTGTTCGCACGTTCATCGGCTTCTACCAATTCTGGCACGGCGATGGTAACTGCCAGCGCAATAAGCCCCTGCTTAAAAGACTGTACCTTGTGTGTCATTTTATCCACCTCAACTCGTTGACCTTATAGATGGCTCTGCTCATTCATACGCTGTAGTTGTCAACAAAGAGCACCGCCAAGCCGCGCGCCTATTCCGGCGCGCACTTGATGATTTAGGGTTAGCGAGAAACTTTTAGGAGATCGGTTTTCCAGTACTCAAGCGCATGAAGTCTTGCCTCGCGCTTTTGTTCGGCATTCATCTTCCCATACCCTTCTTGCAGATGGTCAAGCCAGAAGCCGTAGGTCGGGTTTGGCAGTACTACGAAGCGTTTTCCGAATTGATCTTTCAACTCGTCAACTTTTTTGTTTCTTTCTTCGCTGGTCGGCATTTCGAAGGCTTTAGAAAGATCGATCAGGTTATCGCCCATCAACAGAACGATATCGTGCGTCTGTAAAACTTTCTGTCTGCGCGGCTCTTTGGTCGAACTGCCGTTTCTATCCATGAACAGCAAATGACTTTCCTCGACCTGAGGAAACCCGAGTTTTTTAAGGTTTTTCAGGGTTCCCGGAACGTTCTCCAGATAACGGTTGGACACGTAGAATATATCCACACCTTTTTTGGCTACGCCATTGAGAAACTCAACAGAACCCGGCGTTGCGGCTGCATCCGCAACATCGGCCCATTCGTCCCAGAATGGGTAATCATCCGTTCCATCAAGCGCTAGCAACGCCAGATAAGGGCCGTTTTCCAGAATGGTTTCATCAATGTCTATCACGATTGCCGGCTTTTTCTTATAGCTTTTATCCACCAGCGCCTTATCCAGGATCATTCCACCTAAATTGAAGGCCTGATAGAACAGTGCTCGTGCCTCCGCCGACTGCTGAAGCCACAGAAGTGCATTGACATTGTTATTTTCGAAGCCACCCGACTTGGTAACTGCCGTCGTTCCTGGCAAGGGTGTTTTTACGTCAACTGTTGTTCCTTCGGCGAAGGCCACGCCCACTGCAAGCGAAGAAACAACCGCAAGGGAAGCAAAAAAACGAGTCGTTTTTTTCATAATTTCAATCCATCCACTATTAGTAATGACGCACGATCTTTCGGCAAAGCGATCACTCAACCCCTTCGCAAAATCTACTTATATGGTTCGTGTTTTTTTGAAACTCGGACTGCAGCGCGATAAACAAATGAGTTTAAAAACTCCAGGTCACCAAGGTTTGAAAGAGGTGCGAAGTATCGTTGGCACCGAATGACTGCTTCGCGGCATCTCCCGGCAAGGCAACGCCATACAGTGCGCTAACTGTAAGTGATGGCGTAGCTGTCCAATTCACGTACAAATCCACTTCCTTCCCGAAGTCACGGCTGTCGATCCCGGTCGGTGCTTTATCCAGGCGAAAGCGATAGCCCATCAAACCAACCGTGACATTTTCCCTTGGCTGGATAGCCAGTTTGAGCAAATCGATATTCACATTGCTGTTGAAGAGCATGTACTCACCGACAATCTCGCCTTGGTACCAGGTACCGTATTCGCCGCCGTAACCATAAGTCATCGGATCGTAATCATCGGAGTATTGAGTGCGGCGATAGGTCAAGGTCGGCTTCCATTGCACGTCGGTGAAGGCATAGCTCAGTTGCGCGTACCAACCGTGAGCCGATTTGTCTCCATCACCGCCCTTCTGCCACACGTATTCACCCGCCATGCCCACCTGAGGAAGCGCCGCGATTGGCGTGCCCTTCGCCCTCACGTCATAGACATCGACCCCATCCCGCAAGGGGTTATCGGCGTCCAGGGTATGGTAGTAAGTCGCACCAAGTGTCCCCAGAGTATCTCGCCATTCGAGATTGCCGCCGCGCATACGCAGGTTTTCTTTGTAATTGGCATAGTCCAGATCAGAAGTTGCGATCAGATCAAACAGGTCAGCATGAATCTTGCCGGTATCGAGTTGAGCGATGAACGTCTGTTTGAAAGCGGTGCGCGGCCCAATCCAGGCTGCGGCGTCTTTACCCTGGTCCGTATTACCATCACCGATCAGGAAGCCGTCGCCTATCATGAAGTTCTGTCGACCAGCACTCAGCTTGATTGCATCTTTGCCAAGGTCGGGCAACAGGTCACCGCTTTTCCAGCCGACGTAGGCTGCTTCCAAACCGATGGACTCCGGATCATCGTGAGTGAAACCGCCTGCATCGCTGCCACCGCGGGTCATTGCACCGACGGCTGAAACCCCACCGAATACGGTACCGTAGGCGGTCTGCGGACCAGTGAGTTTCACCCCGGGCAGTGCAAAGCCTTCAAATCGACTGGAGTTGCGATCGGTTTCCAGTCCGATGCTGCTCGTGCGCCCACCAAACGCTTGATCGCGATGATTCAGATAGGCAGCGCCCAACGTCACCGAGGGTTCTACAAGCACATCACCTACATTGAAGCTCTCAAGAGCAAAACTTGAACCCGCGTACAAAGCCCCCACGCCCGCAGCCAAATAGCGAACCGAAACTTTCATAACCTGCCCCTTTCTCAATAGCCATGATGTGAAAATTGACGCACCAACCACTGGCGACTTGATAAGGATTGTCTGAGTTAGTGGCAAAGGGCTAAAGGCGCAAACGGGTCAAAAAGGGGATCGAACAAGACACAGATCGATCCAGCCTGGCAGCGACACATCAGTGCCGAACGCGAGATCGATACTGGGAGGGCGTGCAGCCACTCCAGCGTTGAAAGGCTCTGCGAAAGGCCGCCGATTCACTGAAACCGAGTTGCTCGGCAACCCGCGCCACCGGCACCTGCTGCAACAGCAATTTCTGCGCACGTTCATAACGCAGCTCGCCCAGCACCTCATTGAAACTAGTACCGGCGGCACGTAGATGACGTTGTAATGTTTTGCTCGAACAGTCCACGGAGTCGGCAACGTTCGTCAGGGTTGGAGACTTGTCGAATTGGGCGCAAATGGCTGAACGGACATTGCTCAGAAAATTACGCGGAACCTCAAGGCTGAACTTCAATTCAGAGCACTGCTTCTGCATTTCACCGTGCGCTGCCGGATGAGCCCACGGCAACGGCAGATCGAGCCAGCAAGCATCAAACATTAGCGCACAGGACGATCCCGGCCCCATCGACACTGGGCACTTGAAATGGGCTTGATAGGTAGTGCAGTCGGCGCTCGTAGCACCGCGAATATTGACGGCCAGCAATGGCAGGTCTTTCCAGAGCAGGTTGCTTATCAGCCTCTGCAATGCCATCGAACAGAACTCGACGGCCAATAAACGCAGTTCAGCTTCTATCTCGAAGGTGTCACTGATATGGAGCGTCGCAACGCCGTTGTCTTCGGTCAATTTCAGGACGTAACCCGTGCCGAGAGGTAATGGGTATTCAAACAACAAGGCCAGTGCGGCTCTGAGATTACTACTGGAAAGCAGCGTGAATCCGAAAATCCCATAGGACGCCAACTTGCATCGACTTCCCAGCACAAGCCCAAGGTGCCTGTCGCCTGTCAGACGCAAGGCATTGCGTAGAATCGTGAATTCCTGGGCTGATGTAATGAGTTTCAAGCCCTGATGAAGCTCTTCAGCCTTGAGATCGACTCCCTGTAATAGCGCTTCAGTTGCATGTCCGGTCTCACAAATCAGTGAGTCGACCAGTGCGATGAAATGCATCGTAGCCATCCGATCAATCTCTTGATCCGTGGACATTGCCATGACGTGGATCCCCCTCGATAACAATCATGAGAGGAAGGGTAGGCTTGGCCTTTGCCATCAAACAGGTGGTAAATGACCAATAATGCACGTGGAACTGGCCGATCTCCACACCTTGAAAATCACCCCTCGAGGATCGTCTTCAACCACAAGGTTTTCATGGTCTTGAGCAGGGCGTCCCAACTCACCGACTCGGCTCCGATCTGTTTGTTGTAAAACATTACGCCTTCGATTTGAGAGGCAATCAGGATCGCGTGAACCCTTGCTTTCTCGAGCGATATCGAAGGGTTAACTTCCACAATCAACTCGCTGAGTGTCTGGCAAAAATCACCGTAAATCCTCTTCAGCAAGGCATTTACAACCTCATCATGTTCTGCCAACGCCCAGACCTGGAATGAAAACGAAGCAATCCACGGGTCTAGCGTGGCGGCCATGTCTCCATCGAGTATTGCCATAAAGCGCTCTTGAGGCGGCATAGCGGTGTTGCTGGCGATATCGTGAAAAAGCGTGACAAAACTCTCTATTTTGGCCCTGATCATCGACGCCAGCAGGTTTTCAGTCGTCCCGCAGTAGTGCTGGAGGTTGCTCAAGCTGATGCCCAGTTCGCTCGCCACTTTGCGGGCGGAAAACTGCGCATAGCCGTCGCTGACGAAAATGCTCGCGGCGACTTCTATGATGTCTTCGATACGCTGAACACGTTTTTTTTCGCGAGGACTTGCCGTTCTCTCAAACAACGACTCGGCTCGTGCAGTTTCCGTTGGCATTAGACGCTCCCTCCAGACTCAAATTAATTTCATGAACATGCCAGTTTGCTCGGTCCCGGTCCAGACGCAAGGGTAGTCCCTGCAACGTCCGGTTGACGTCGCCCACCCGAAAAGATTGCAACGAATTTTAGTTCCTTCGCTTGACATAGGTCAATCGACCGTATTTTATAGGTCAATCGACCTATGCGTATTTTTGCGTCAAACACGACCGAGCAATCAGAGCGATTAATCGCCGCGTTCAGTCTGTAGCGATTTTTCTTAACTGTGATCATCACCCTCCCCGGCCCGCCATAACCGAGTAATCCGTATCGGCTCCTGACTGATGGAACCCAATCAGATCAGGGTTTGCACGCGATCAATCGACGAGGGTTGTGAAATGGTCTCAATACACACGTCACCCATCACCTTGGACGACAAGGTTTTCTCGACTGCCGAACTCCTCGCCGTGGTCGCGCTCGCCAAACATCGGCCAGATACGGTGGAAGATTGCCTTGCTAGCGCCGCGCTCACACAACAGGCCCTGGATGAGCCTTCGACCAGGGTCTCCTTGAATCAGCTTTTCATGGTCCTCTCCTCTTGCTGCTCCGCCATCAAGGACCCATTGCTGGCGCTGCGGGTCGGCCAGCAGTTGCACCTGACCGCCTACGGCATGGTCGGATTTACACTGCTGAGCAGCGCAACGCTGGAAGAGGCAATCAATATTGCCAATGACTTCGCCTTGCTGATGAACTTGAAACAACAGCTGCACCTGGGGCACCAGGATGGCCTGACAAAAATTACTTTGATCGACCATCTCTCCTTACTTGGCGCGGACAAATACTGCTGCGGGCTGCTGGAAACCGCGAAAGTGCTCACGCTGCTCAGAGATATTCTGGGACAGGATTTCTCACCGGCCCGCGTCACTTTGAATTTCAGTGGAAGCGAACAGGATGCCGAATCCATCAGCGGTTTGCTGCAAACATCTGTGACTCTGAACAGCCCGGAAAATAGCATCTGTTTCGACACCCGCTATTTGGGTACCTCGTTGCCACAGTCTCACAGCATCACCCATAACACCTGCAAAACCCTGTGCAAACACCAGCTTCGGGAAATCAGCCTACGTTATGACCTGTGTTATCAAGTGCAAAGGATCCTGCTGTCATCGACCCACCGCATTCCAACCCTCCCGGAAATCGCTGACCAACTGCACCTGTCTCCCCGTACATTACGACGGCGCCTGGAAGCGGGGAAGACCTCTTACAACCAGATCCTTGAAGGTGTTCGCAGAAAGCTGGCCATCAGTTATCTGCTTGACACCCCCATGACGACTGAAGCCATCTCCGAAAAACTCAGCTATAGCGACGCTGCAAATTTTCGTCATGCCTTCAAGCGCTGGACCGGCACTGGCCCAAAGGCGTTTCGTTTGCAGAATCGAGAGATCGACTGCATGCCCATTGGTCTGCACGCTATTGCAGGCAATAGTCGATCATCGAGTATTCCGAGCGTGAGGCACACTTGACGCAACCTGACCCGGTTGAACGAGAAAAGCTCCGATCAACGATCGGAGCTTGATAAAAAATCGCCAGCCGCTAAACGGCTTTCAGCGTCGAAATACTTCGTACACCGCCGGCAATTCATCCTTCTCATAGCCTTTGGCTGCAGCCTCATCCACATAGCCGGCAAACAACTCGAGCAGACCATGTTCCACCCCTACATGTTTCGCGCGCTTGAGCAAAGAGCGTACACCTAGCGCATGCACATGAACGGACGCTTCATTACCGGAGTAGTCTTGTTTATCGACCAGATCGACCGTACGTTGCCAGGTGGCTTCAATGACAGGTTTGAAGACATCCAGCGCGCCTTTCAGCGTCTTGATATCGACGCCCTCGGCAGCCAGCATCGCCGCACTCTGCATCAGGCCGAAGGCGCTGCCGTACATAATGGTCAACAGCCCACCGTCGAGCAGATTGGCGGCCTCGGGCTTCTCGCCGACATAGGTCATACGCCCTCCCAGCAGCTTGAGTTTCGACGCCCAGTTGTCCCAGACGTCGCACTCACCCGATACCAGCAACATGCACTCAGGCTTACCCACCTGGGTCGGGTAATCCATGATTGCCCCGTCCAGATAGCGAACGCCGAATTGCTCGGCCCACTGAGCGCCGAGACGCGCTTCGCTTTCGTTACCCGTGGTGAACTGCACCACCGTTCTGTCTTTGAGTAGCGGCTTTATCGCCTCGACATGGAACAACGCGTCACTGGTTTCGTAATCGGCCAAACAGACAATGATCAGCTCTGAGGCGGCAATGGCGTGCTCGAAGCTGGTCGCCAAACGAGCGCCCGATTTCACCAGGGCCACGCTTTTTTCGGGCGATCTGTTCCACACCGTGGCAGTCAACCCCTCCTCAAGAAATGGCAGAACCAGGGCAGCGCCCATTTGCCCCAAACCAATGAACGTAACGTCGGACTTTTCCATATCAATCCCTTCTGACTAATGAACAACTCGGCGACACATAGCGTGATGCCGGGCTAACTCTAGGCAGGCCCGCATGATTGAAAAAGGTGATTTGTGGCCAACAAAGAGTCCTTGGTTGATCGTGACATCCGTGAGCGGACCAACACCTTTCCACTGTTCAAAGAGGTTGAAACGACCAAAGGCGAGTGCCAAAAGTTGTGGCCGTCGAGCATTTGAATTTTGGCCCCCGCTCACCTGTTGGAGGATGTCGGGACGCCTCTACTATGAGCTCACGGGCTAGATGACCGAGCGGCGGACGCGGCGGCAAAGCCCATCTTCAACGGTGGATAGATATCAAAAATGAGCATCATCCAAGCACAACACATCATGCTGAATGACCCGGCTCACGCCCGTGCCGCCTTCGATCCGAAGTACTCTTATGGGTCGGCCTTCACCAACGGCATCTACGTCGATCTTGATCACGCCACCGTTCCCTTGTCCGATCTGGGTTTCACACAGGCCGACGCCGTCTATGACGTAGTCAGCGTCAGCAAGGGCTGGCTGTTTCGTCTGGAAGATCACCTGGAACGCTTCGAAAAGGGCTGTGCCAAGTTCTACTTGCGCAACCCGTACACCAAGACTCAGACCATCGACATCCTCACCACACTGGTGAAACAGGCGGGCACCAAAGAAGCTTACGTCTGGTGGGCGGTCACCCGTGGCAAACCGCAGGACAGCGCACGGCGCAAAAATCCGGACAACTACGAAAGCCGCTTCTACGCCTTCGTAGTGCCGTATGTATTTATCTGCCCGGACGAACAGCGTACTCGCGGTATCGATCTGATGGTCAGCCAAAAATACCTTCGTATCCCCCCCGAGTCCGTGGACCCGACCGCCAAGAACTTCCACTGGATGGACCTCAAGCTTTCGCTGTTCGAGGCCGGGCGGAACAAGTCCGACTGGTCGGTGCTGTGTGACGCCAAGGACAACCTGACTGAAGCTCCCGGCTCAAACATCTTCCTGATCAAGGACGGGGAACTGTTCACTCCCGACTCCGGCTGCCTGGAAGGTATTACCCGAAAAACCGCCCTTGAACTGGCAGCACAAATCGGTATGCCGATTCATGTCGAAAAAGTTCACGTCGAGCAACTGCGCAATGCCGACGAAGCCTTCTTGACCTCCACCGCTGGAGGAATCATGCCGGTCAACTCCGTCGACGGCAAAGTGCTCGGGGGTAAAGCAGGCCCTGGCGAACTGACAACAACACTGCACAACCTTTATTGGACCAAACGCTGGGATGGCTGGCTGGGCACCCCAGTCGATTACAGCCACCCCGCTTGAGGGTCGCGATGAGCCTGGGGCTTTCCTCTGCGCAAAGCCGCTTCTGCCCCCTTCAATCCACCCACCCTATTCAGCCTGACGAAAGGTTTTGACCATGGCCAGCACAAGCAAAAACGTCTTCAAGGAAATCACGATTGATACTCCCAAAGAAGAGGTTCTGAAGATCCTCGCCGAGGACGCGGGTGTCATCATCAAGGGCTTGTTGAACGCAGAGCAAGTCGCTCGATTCAACACCGAGATCCAACCGGAAATGGACAAGATTCCTGCCGGCTCCTCCAAGATCAATGAAGGGGCCCAGGATTTTCACGGTGCTCAAACCAAACGTTTGACCAACCTGGTAACTCACAGCAAGACCTTCCGTGAAGAAATCATCGATCACGACAAAGTCCATCAACTGGCCCATGCGATCCTCAGTCCATGGTGTGACACATACTGGATGGGCACCGCTCAAGTCATCGAGATTGGACCAGGTAACAAGCCTCAACCGCTACACCGCGATTTCGAGAACTACATGGCATTCAAGGAAATGGGCGTTAAGGCCCCGGATGTGATCTGTAACTTCCTGATTGCACTCACACCGTTTACCGAAGAGAACGGTGCCACCCGGATCATCCCGGGGAGTCAGAACTGGCCCGACTACAACGACCGGGGCACCCATGATCAGACCGTACCGGCGATCCTGGAACCCGGCGATGCATTGTTCTTTACCGGAAAGATCGCCCACGGCGGCGGCGCCAACGTTACCGCCGATCAGTACCGCCGCGGCGTGGCCTTCACCTTCAACCTGGGTTGGCTCGTGCCAGAAGAGGCCTATCCATTTGTCGTCAACATGGACCTGGTCCGGACACTGACACCGCGCGTGCAGCAAATCCTGGGATTCCGCTCCTTCACCGCCGACCTGTATGGCCTGCCTGGTCTGTGGCAGGTCAATTACGAAGAGATCGCCGATTACATCGGCCTGAATCCTCCGAAATAAGCCTTGTCGCGCAAACCGTGGATAGTGCTCGGCAAGACTGTCCACGGTTTTTTCGAGCCTGACTTCATTGCTTTCAAGTAACGGCCTTTTCCCGGCATATGTTTGCTGTTGGATCGCCTGTTTTAGGCTTTTTTTGTGAGGCTTGCCATGTCTTTGACTAACTCGGTCGACAACAGCGTCAGCATTCTAGGCATGGGTGCAATGGGCAGCACGCTTGCGAAGACGTTGCTACAGAACGGTTATCCGGTGACGGTTTGGAACCGCAGCCCGAAGCGCTGTGTTGCACTAGCAAGCGTCGGCGCTACGGTTGCCATCGATGTTGCAAACGCAGTCACCAGCAGTCGGTTGATCATTATTTGCATGATAGACAAGTTGGCCGCTGAAGCTGTTTTGCATGACTTACACGATTCCCTGGATCTACAGGGACGCACCATCGTCAATCTCAGTACCGGCGCCGTGGCCGATGTGAAACGTATCTGCAGTTTCGTTGAACGGCACAACGGCGTTTATCTGGACGGCGGAATCATGTGTTATCCGAAGGACATTGGAGGGCTCAACACAGCCATCCTGTACTCCGGAAATCACGCCGCCTACACCCAGCATGAAACCACGCTGCGCGTGCTGGCTGGCAACCCGAAATACCTCGGGACTGACCCAACCACCTGCACCCCGACCTATCTTGCGTTGTATGCGTTCTATTTCGGCGCTCTCGCCGCCTGGCTCGAAGGTGCCGTTCTGGCAAGCAGCGCCGGCGTGACGCCACAGGCGTTCGAGCAGCTTTCGCCGATCATGATCGAGATGCTGGCAGACGGGATCAAAACAGCCAGCGATCGCATCAAGGACGATAACTACGGCGGTGATCAGGCGTCTGTCGATGTCCATGTCGCCGGCCAGGAAATCGTCCGCGATGCCTTGCGCAGTGCCAACGCCCCATTCGCGGCCACCGATGCGTTCCTTACCTACTGCAACATGGCCCAGAACAAAGGCATGGGCGAGCAAGACATCGCTTCGCTGTTCCGCGCCATGCATCCCTGACATAGCCCTCTTCGACTGACGGAGAATTGACATGACTACAACGCCTCACAGAATCGCAATCATCGGCCTGGACACTGTTGGCAGCAACATCGCACGCATCCTGGCGGGCCAGGGTTTCCAGGTGGCAGGGCTCGATCCGTTGCGGTGCAATCTGGTGGCGCCCTGCGATGGCGTCAAACTGCTGCGCAACCTGGAGCAGGCCATCGAAGCCAGCGATGTGGTCATTGCCTGTTTTCCGGATCAGCTCCTGATGAATGCACGGCTGTGCAGTCCTGAAACCACCTTTGGCCTGCACGGCAAAGCGTTGATCAGTTTCAACACTTCGCACACGCGCCCCGCCGCATCGGCACGTTCCATGGGCGAATGGGCTCGTAGCGAGCATATCGACTACCTGGAAATCCGCCTCGACAGCCCCGCGCCAGACTCAAGCCACAGCGCCTGGCAACTCCGTTGCTCCGGACCACGCCGGGCTTTCGAACGCCTGAAACCGCTGTGCCAGAAACTCAGCAGTTCGTTGACCTATCTGGGCACCGATTGCGGCGCCATTCTGGAACCATGACCGGCGTTTGACTCGCCCCTCTCTCCTCTCGCTATCAGGCTGCGTCGACATGCCACGTACTCTCTCGATCAAATTCAAAATCGTGGCCCTGACCGGGCTGTGTTCGACACTGACACTGGGCGCGGTGATCGGCACCAACCTCTACGAAGCGAACAAAGCAGACCGCCTCATACGCGAACGCAGCAGTGCAACTCTCGAAGAGGCCGCGCGTCGACAGCTGACGAGCAGTGGTGAAGTTCAGCGTCTGCTGGTGAAGAAAAAGTTCGATGATGCGTTGTTGCTGGCTAACGACCTGTCCAGGCTGTTTCTGTATATGCGTGGGCAGATTACCGAAGGACTTTCGAACGAAAGCGATACTCGCCGCAATCTCCTGCAGCAAACCAGGCTTAGTTTGGCAGCCCATCCCGAGCTACTCGGTATTTTCGTTGCGTTCGAGCCAAATGCCCTCGCAGCGGGTGATGCCTCTTTCCAAGGCAATTCCGAACTGGGTGGCAATGCCACAGGCCGCTATTCCAGCTACTGGTCACAAACCCGCCCTGGACACCCAGAGTTGAGCATATTCGAAGAGGAAATGTTCAACAGAACAACCCCGGATGCCAGCGGAGTTCCGTACAACTATTGGTATGTCTGCGTAAAACAGACATTGGCCCCCTGCCTCACCTCACCCTACGCCGACGTACTCGACGGCAACCCTGTCCGGTTGATTTCTTTGGCGGTACCCGTGATTGAAAATGCCCGTTTTATAGGCGTTGTTGCCATCGACATCAACATCACCGACCTCCAGAAACAGAGCCAGGAATTGGCCGCATCGCTCTATGCTGGTAAAGCAACTGTTAGCGTTATCAGCAACACTGGCGTGGTCGCCGCCAATAGCTCGAATGAGCAAGCCAGCGGAAAAATGGCCGACGCAGTCGGACTTGGCAGCCAGCAACAATTCAATTCCGCAGAAACGGCTGGAACGACCCGCAGCCAACAGAATGGCGACACCTTTCAACTGCTGTCGTCCTTCGAGCCCTTACCTGGAGCGGCCCCTTGGTCAGTGAAGATAGACGTGCCATGGGAGGTGTTGATGGCACCGGCCAACACTCTGGGCACGCAACTCGATACCCAACGCTATGATTCAACGTTCAGGCTTGTGGGGCTCGGTGCCCTGCTGGCGATCATAGGCTTGGCCCTCATCGCGTTGAGCACGCATAAAGTGTTCCGGCCGCTCAAATCCATTACGGACATGATTCGAGAGATCGCAATCGGTGAGGGTGATCTGACCAAACGCATTATCTACGCACAGAAAAATGAGCTGGGCGAACTCACTGGCTGGCTCAACCGTTTTCTGGACAAACTACAGCCCATCGTTCGTGACATCCAGGACGCCGCCCAGAAAACCCGAGAAGCGGCCGCTCAGGCCTCCCTCGTCGCCAGTCAGTCACATGAACGTCTTCAGCAACAGGCTGGCGAAGTCGATCAGGTGGCCACCGCCTCTACCGAAATGGCCGCCACGGCCCAAGAGGTCGCACGCAGTACCTCTTGCGCTGCGCAGGCGGCGCAAGACACCGACAAGGCAGCGTTACAAGCCAGGCGCATTATTGAGCATGCAACCCAGGCCATCGACAAGCTGGCTCTGGGGATGACCGGAACCATGGCTCAGGTCAAAAACCTAGCCACCAGCAGCAGCCAGATCAGCAGTGTGCTCGAGGTCATCAGAAGCATTGCCGAGCAGACCAACCTTCTGGCTCTGAACGCTGCCATCGAGGCTGCCCGGGCAGGTGAAGCAGGTCGAGGTTTCGCCGTCGTCGCCGACGAAGTCAGGACGCTGGCCAAGCGCACTCAGGACTCAGTCATTGAAAGCCAGAAAGTCATCGAATCGTTGCTGGAGGACACCGATACCGTGGTCGGTGCGATGCAAGACAGCCATGAGTTGACACAGGTCAGCGTCGTCGAAGTGGGTAAGGTGGTCGAGTCGCTGCAAAACATTACCAATGCCATCGGCCAGATAAACGAGATGAACCTGCAAATCGCTACCGCGACTGAAGAGCAAAGCGCGGTAGCCGAGGAAGTTAATCTGAACGTGAACAATATTCGAGACCTGACCCAAGCCTTGAGCGTGAGCGGCAACGAATCCGCTCAGATCAATTCGGAACTTGATCAGTTGGCCCAGACACTCAGCGGAAAGGTTCAGCAGTTCCGCGCTTGACATAGGCAATCCACCTAGCAGTCGCTGCTCGACTATCGGCAGCGCGGTCCCCTCCTCTGATGCCTGCGCCCCCTCCGGCTGCAATCATGATGCGCCATACCAGAGCCCTGATGGCTCTGGCACACGCCTGCGCCAAGTTTTTCGATAATCCCCCTTCCGCTCGTCATCAGGGCGCAGCATTTTTTGAAACACGCTTGACTTAGGTCGTCCGACCGAATTAAATAGGTCACACGACCTACTAATGAAGTCCAGGTCAGATAAAAGCGATTCCTACCTACATAGATCAACAAAAACAGGGCCTGTACGCAGCGCCTTAGGTCAGGAGATAAAAAGATGAGAATGACAGCTCACAACACGGACAATGGTCATCGTTCACAAATGACCACCGGCCATGATGGACTCTTCGTTTACCGAGCAAACATTGCGCGCCACCTGTCGACGCCAATCTCCTGCTCACGCCCCCGGCCTGCCCTGACCGCGTTTTACACATGAATGAACTGAAGTGATCTCCAGGCACAACACCTCGGACATCACCCCAGTCTTTCCTGCTTGGCAACACCTGCGAGGGCCGTACGATGAGCATCAATGAAGCAACCCCTGTCACCTTGGACGATAAGGTATTTTCAACGACCGAAATTTTGGCCGCAGCGGGATTGCTCGGTTTTGACGAGACCACGCTCAGCAGCTGCGTCAAGACTGGGTCGCTTTCGATCCAGGACCTGTACAACCCACAGACAAAAATCTCGCTGAACCAACAGGAACTGATCCATAGCGCATTCGTACAAACTGCACAGAACCCTCTGCTCAGTCTGACGGTGGGTCAGCGCTTGCACCTGACCTCCTATGGCATCGTCGGTTTTGCGATGTTGAGCAGTGCGACACTGCTGGAAGCTCTGGAAACGGCCAGCACCTTTGGTGTGTTGATCAATCTTAAATTCGGCTTGAGCCTGCATCGCCAAGCAGGGCACGCCGAGCTAAAACTCTTTGATCAATATGGGCTCGTCTCTCTGGAGTGGAAGTACTGGCTGTGCCTGGAAGTGTCCAAGCTGCTCACGCTGCTGCAAGACATTCTGGGCAAAGACTTCAATCCCGAATACATCGACTTGAGCCTTACCGGAAACGCCAGCGAAGCAGAAGAAATTGGCCGGATTCTTGGTCTTCCGGTACGGCTGAACAGCAGTGAGACTCGCCTGGTGTTTGCCGAGGAATGGCTGGAGCGCAAACTGCCCCAATCCAACAGCATCACCCATAGCAGCTGCAAACTGGTCTGCCAGGCGCAGCACAAGGAAATAATCCAGAAGTACGACTTGAGCTATCAGGTACAAAACCTGCTGCTCAATTCGAGCAGCAGCATCCCCTCCCTTTCCGACGTCGCCGACCGACTGCATTTGTCGCCGCGCACATTGCGCCGCCGTCTGGACGCCCTCGGCACTTCCTACAACGCATTGTTGGTCGAAGTACGTAAAAAACTCGCTATCCGCTACCTGCTGAACACGCCCATGACCACCGAGGCGATTTCCGAGCATTTGAACTACAGCGATGCAGCCAACTTCAGGCACGCCTTCAAACGCTGGACCGGACGCTCGCCTCGAGAGTACCGCGTGCTCAATCGAGGACACGAACAGCCAGTGAGTTTCAGCTATGGCAAAAACTACGGCAGCCCCCACAGCGTGAGCGCCTTCAGTCTCTGATAAACGGGTTGAGCTTCGGCTCGACTCAACTTGCATGACTCGATCCGACACCCGGGCGAGTCAGCCCGGCAACCAGCGCTTCCACGAACAAGCGTCAGGGTGCCGGTATTTCCAAGTAGCAAGTGCCTTGACAGGTGGACGTAGATGTCTGGTCTGCGTACTGAAAAAGTGTCCAGTTTCACTATTTCGAATGGCCGCCATTCACCTGTTGGACGCATCGCTCGCACCTTAAGCTGCTTGCAACGCGCTTCATTTTTCAAACCGGCGAAAGCACCCGGAACCGAACAACCCTGCTCACCCAGAAACCCTGTAATGAGGACAACTCCATGCGTTTTATCGATCAAGTAGCCATCGTCACCGGTTCGAGCTCCGGCAACGGCCGGGCCATTGCACTGGCCTTGGCGGCAGAGGGGGCCCGGATCGTGTGTTCGGATCTGGTTCAAAAGGCACGCCCGGAAGGTTTTGAAGCCGACCTGGACATCGACACCGACGCCTTGATCCGCAAGCAAGGAGGCCAGGCTGTATACGTGAAAGCCGACGTCTCGAAATCCGCCGATGTCGAGAACCTCGTGAAGCAGGCAGTCGAACACTTTGGTCGGCTCGATGTGATGATCAACAACGCCGGAGTCTGCATCGAGCTGAAGACCATCGTCGAGGAGACCGAAGCAGATTACGACCTGACTATGAACGTCAACACAAAAGGCGTCTGGCTGGGCTGTAAATTCGCGATCACTCAGATGCTCAAGCAACCACCGCGTGCCGACGGTACTCGCGGACGTATCGTCAATGTCTCGTCGATCGGCGGGCTGGTAGGGCTGGCCCAGGAGCCTTCTTACTGTGCCTCCAAAGGCGCGGTGAATAATCTGACCCGTCAGCTGGCGGTGGATTTCGCTGCCGAGAAGATCAACGTCAACGCCATCTGCCCGGGTTTTCTGGCAACCGCCATGGTTCGTCAGGAGCTGGACGATCCGAAGATCAAAGCCATTTTGGAAAGCCTGACGCCTTGGCCGCGAATCGGAAACGTCCAGGACGTGGCCAAAGCGGTCACCTTCCTGGCCTCCGACGACGCCCAGTGGATGACCGGATCGCTCCTGACGGTCGATGGTGCTTACACAGCACAGTAATGAGGTAAACGAAGGGAGCAGTCGATGATTGCCGAATTCGAAAAAGCAGCGGTCTCAACACAGCGCAGCCTCAATTCAGCGAAGCACTTTGTTTGCGTGCGTCGCGAGTCCTGCAGGCAGCCCGTTGAGCTAATCTAACAATAAGAAGGCTACTGTAATGTCTAACCATTCCTGCCCAACTCACAGTAAAAGACTAAAACGGATCATGTTTTCGGACTGCATCCAGAGGGCATAGATATGAGCAAAGCTAATATAGAACCGAGCTCAGGGATGATCAGTACAAGCGAAAGCTTGAATAAGGACTTACTGATGCAGCTGGAGGAGATGTGCAATGGAGAACACTCCACTTCCGAATGCTGGTCGTCTGCTAAATCAACAATAAATGAAGCCGTTTATTGGATTGCACTGGGTGTGATTCTCTGGATTTCAACACTGTTGATCATTTCTTGAGTACAAATAAATGAAATCAATTGAATCATCTCATTCGATAGAACAGGAAGCGCTGGCAGGCAGATTGCCAGTGTTGAGTGGAGAACGGATTTATAAGTCGTACGGTTCATTCCTCTGGACCTGTTGCACATTTAGCGCGGCTACCTGGGCCTTCTTGATCGGTGGCTATCTACCCTACGTGGGAGACTGGCGATTAGGTGTCATGGGCTACGTAGTAGGGCTGATTATCGGGATGGCTGTCGTCACATTGGCTTCTGGCGTTCCCAGTTACAAATATGGAACCGATGTCATCGACACGGCCAAGTCATCGTTTGGCTATAGAGGCGCGATCATCCCATTGTTTGGCCTGCTCGCGACATTAGTCGGCTGGACCTTTGTCGTTCAAGCCTTGACGGCCCGAGGCGCGGCCAACATTGCGGCGACGGTGACAGGTTCAGAAATCACCGGCAACGCCCATGAACACCTCGTCATCGGCGTGGCGTTGGCGGCGCTGGTTCTGGTGTGGGCTATCGCCCTCAAGGGACCGAAACTTTTCGAGCGACTCAATGGCTACATTGGGCCGCTGCATATGGTGATTACCGTAGTAATGCTAGGTATCCTCATCAATAAGTTTGGCGTGCCGACGCTTTGGCATAGCCAGGTAGCTGCGGATCAAATGTTGACCAAGGACCCTATCCAGGGGTTTTCCCTGGCAGTCGAGTTTGGTGTTGCCAATGCCCTGACCTGGTGGCCGGTAATGGGCGGCTTGACCCGTCTGGTCAAGCATAAAAAACACATGATCGGACCTTCGGTCATTGGGGTCGGCATTCTTGGTGCCGCGATCATCTCCACCGTTGCAGCGTTGGCCGCCATCAGTGCCGGGACCTATGACCCTACGGTGTGGATGATTGCAGTGGGTGGCAAAGTACTTGGTTCAATCATCATGACGATTGTTCTATCAGCGAACATCGCCACCATGGTCGTCATGATTTACTTGTCAGCCGTGTCGATTCAGCAGATCAAACTATTTGCCCGAATCAACTGGGGGCTGTTACTGGCCCTTATATTAGCGCCAGGGCTTTACTTTGCATTTAAAACAGAATGGCTGCTGGCATCGGTAATGAGTTGGTTGTCCTACAATGGCGTCATGTTTGTCGGCATCACCGGTATAACACTTGTTGATTATTTCTTCCTGCGCAACGAGAAACTCGACCCTGCCAGCCTCTTTGCCACAAAGAACAGCCAATACACTTTCTGGAACGGCATCAACTGGGTCGCTGTTGCGGTCACATTTATTGCAATCTACGGTTATCTAAAACTTTATGATCCCGTCACTGCTGCAATGAGCCCAGGCTTCCGTTACTTCGGAGCTTCTATTCCAGTCCTGGTGCTTTCGGGTATTGCTTACTACTTGGCGATGCGCCTTATTGCACTGCCGCTGAAAAAAGGTGGCTACAATCTTGTGGATAAAGAGTTTAGCCGCCCAGCATTAGAAGCAACGCCAGGCAGCCTGAAAGTCAGCCTTTAAATCCCCTCCTTTCAACCGCCCCTTATGGGGCGGTGTCCTAGCAACTACCCTCTCCCCCCGCAAAGATCCAGCTTGCAGAATCCAAAAAAACCGCGTTCAACATTCCTGAGCACTGGTTGCTAAACACCTGATCTGCTTTCGGCAGCTTATAAGATGCGAAACCAGTGATGAGAAAAGACAGACCTTCCCTTCGGCGCCTTGCAGGTAATTTTCTCAATCAGTGGTAACAGGCTGAAGGGCGGACAATTCAAAAAACGGATCAAAGAAGTTCCCAAGAAGAGACTTCCGGTGATCACTCGAAGGGGTAATTGCGGGGCGATTCCTGGCGGGTGTATCCGTACTGCTGACGCAAGGTTCAAACCTGCGGGTGACAGACAGCGCGCAAGAGATCAAACCAGATGCCTGAGCCCCTGCGCGTTATCACATTGACGCTTACAGCGAACTAACCAGATGTCCGCCATCGACCGCCAACACTGAACCGGTCATGAAGTTGCCAGCGTCACTGGCCAGCAACAGCACCGGCCCGTCCAGCTCCTCAACTCGTCCCAAACGACGCATCGGCACGGTATCGCGGATATATGCCTGGCCTTTATCCGTGTCAAAGTAGTCACCATTCATCTCGGTTTTAAAGTAACCGGGGGCTATCGCATTGACGCGAATGTCGTAACGAGCAAGTTCCAGGGCAAGTGACTTGGTCAACTGCACGACCCCGGCCTTGGCAGCGCAGTAATGACTCAGGCCGTTGCCGACACGCTCGCCAAGAATTGACGCGATATTGATGATGCTGCCACCCCGCTCCGCTTTGGCCAGTCTTTGCGCAGCGCATTGAGCCACGCGCCAGACACCGTCCAGGTTGGTCGCGAGCATTGCACGCCACTCTTCTTCGCTGACCTCCAGCGCCCGAACAGCTCCGCCGACGCCGGCGTTATTGATGACCACGTCGACACAACCAAAAGCGGCCTGAGCCGCATCGAAGGCACTTTCAACACTGTCACGCTGGGTGACGTCCAGCGCCACGGGTAGCACCTCGGCCCCATGCCATTGCAGTTCAGTGGCCAGCGTCTCAAGACGCTCGACGCGACGCGCCGCAATCACCAGCCGACCGCCCGCCTTCGCCACCAGTCGGGCGAAGTGTTCGCCCAGGCCACTGGAGGCACCGGTGACCAGCACGGTTTTGCCCGCTAAAGAAAAAATCGTATTCATCAAAGCACCTCGAACAGGCCAGCGGCACCCATGCCACCGCCCACACACATCGTCACTACGACGTACTTCACGCCGCGCCGTTTACCTTCCAGCAAGGCATGCCCGACCATCCGGGCACCGCTCATGCCGTAGGGATGACCAATCGCAATGGCACCACCATTGACGTTGAGTCGCTCGTTGGGAATGCCGAGTTTGTCGCGACAGTAAATGACTTGGCAGGCGAACGCTTCGTTGAGTTCCCACAGGCCAATATCATCCACTTTCAAACCATGCTTCTTCAACAGTTTGGGAATCGCCAAAACAGGACCAATGCCCATTTCCTCAGGAGCCAAACCCGCCACGGCGATCCCGCGATAAAGCCCTAGGGGCTCGATATTTCGCTGTTGCGCAAGACGCGCGTCCATCAGCACGCAAGCACTGGCTCCGTCGGACAGTTGGCTGGCGTTACCCGCCGTGATGCAGCCGCCCTCGATCACCGGCTTCAGATTGGCCAGGTCCTCAAGACGGGTACCCGGGCGATTGCCCTCATCGAGATTGAGCGTAACCGACTCATAACTCACCGCGCCGCTGGCTTTATCAGTCACCGCCCGGGTTGTACTGACTGAGATAATTTCCTCTTCGAATACGCCGCTTTGTTGCGCCGCCGCAACCCGCTGTTGTGATTGCAACGAATAGGCATCCTGCATCTCGCGGGTGATGCCATAACGTTTGGCGACATGCTCCGCGGTCTGCAACATCGGCATGTATGCATGCGCGGCATAACGCTCGACTTGCAAGTCACGCTCGGCGAATGCCCACTCCATATTGCGTGTCTGCACGGCGCTGATATTTTCCTGACCGGCGCCGATGGTCACGCGCATGCCGTCGTAGATAATGTGCTTGGCCGCAGTAGCAATCGCCATCAGACCCGAAGCGCATTGACGGTCAATGGTCTGGCCGCAGACGCTATGGGGCAAACCTGCCGCCAGTGCGCTCATGCGCCCCACGTTCCAGCCCGCAGTGCCTCCCGGCATTGCGGTGCCCATGACCAGGTCCTCGATTTCTGCGGGATCGACCCCGGCCCTTTCAACGGCAGCGGTTATCGCGAAGGCGGCCATGCTCGGTGATTTCAGGTGATTGAAAGCCCCTCGAAAAGCCTTGGCAATGGGGGTACGGGCGGTTGATAGAATCACGGCTTCTTGCATGGTCTGGGTTCCAGGATAAGTCTTGGCCACCCATGAGCAGGTGGCCCGGAAGAGTCACAATGTGTGGATGTGAGTTTTCTTGGCCGCAACCAGTCGCTTGAGCAAATCGGCTGGGGTAAACCACATGTCGCCGTAGCTGCCCAATTGCTCCCGATAGTGTTCGATACCCGCCAGTACTTTCTCCAATCCCAGTTGCTCGGCGTAGTACATCGGCCCGCCCTGCCACGCCGGGAAGCCGTAGCCATTGACCCAGACCAGATCAATGTCACCACTGCGCTCGGCAATGCCCTCATCAAGCAACTGAAAGCCTTCATTGATCAGCATGAACAGACAGCGGTCGTGAATCTCCTGATTGGAAATAGCTCGCCGAGAAATCTCCAGCTCTGCGGCAAGGACTTCGGCACAGGCGATTACCTCATAATCTTCCTGTCGCTCACGCCCTTCATAGCGATAGAACCCGCGCCCGGTCTTCTGCCCGTAGTGACCCCGGGCATACAACTCATCGGCCAGCTTGCAATAACTCGGGTCATGGGCGATGGCCTCGCGACGTGACTCACGCACCAGATAACCCACGTCGATCCCGGCCAGGTCGTACATGGACAACACGCCCATGGCCAACCCCAGTTCCGTGAGTACGCCATCGACCTGAGCCGGCGTCGCACCTTCCAGAATCAGACGATGGGCTTCCCTCGCATAGGGTTCCAACATGCGGTTACCGATAAAGCCGAAGCAGACCCCGGAAACGACCGCTACTTTCTCGATACGTTTGGCTAAGGCCAGAGTCGTGGCCAACACCGAGGGAGCGGTCTGCTTACCGCGCACCACTTCCAGCAGGCGCATGACATTGGCCGGACTGAAAAAATGCAGGCCTATGACGTCTTCCGGACGGCGCGTCACTTGAGCGATGAGATCGACGTCCAGAGTCGAGGTGTTACTGGCAAGGATGGCGCCGTGCTTGCAAACTTCATCCAACGTGCGGAACACCGCCTGTTTGACGGTAAGGCTTTCGAACACCGCTTCGATGACCAGGTCGGCTTCAGCGATATCCGCATAGTCCAGAGTCCCGGAGATCAGCGCCATGCGCGACTCCAGCGCCTGGGCACTCAATTTGCCGCGCTTGACGCTGGTTTCATAGACTTTGCGAATCTGAATCAAGCCTCGATCCAGGGCTTCGGCCTTGAGTTCAAGCAACTTGACGGGGATGCCGGCATTGGCGAAGTTCATGGCGATCCCGCCGCCCATGGTGCCAGCGCCGATAATCGCGACGGCGTCGATGGTACGAAGTGGCGTATCTGAACTGACCCCAGAGATTTTGGCGGCTTCACGCTGGGCAAAAAACTGGTGACGCAAAGCCGCTGATTGCGGCGATGCCTCCACTTGCTTGAACAGCACCTGCTCATGGGCCAGGCCTTGCTCCAGTGGCAGCTCACAGGCAGCCTTCACCGCGGCGAGCGCCAGCCCAGGTGCGATTTGCCCACGCCAGCGCGCGGCACGAGCCCGCTCGAAATCGTCAAAAAAACCGGCAGGCAGTTGATCTTCCGGTTGTGGTCGGCGCCAGGCAGGCTGGGCTGGTGCAGCCTGGGTCAAGAGCTCCCGAGCAAAATCACAGGCAGCGTCCAGCAGCGTTTGCTGGCCTTTTACCAGACGATCCACCAAGCCGATTTCACGAGCACGAACCGCCCAGACGGGTTCTCCGGAAAGGATCATATCCAATGCCACTTCGGCACCCACTAGCCGTGGCAATCGCTGCGTTCCTCCAGCACCCGGCAGCAGACCTATTTTTGCTTCTGGCAGGCCCAACCGAGCGCTGACTTCACTGATTCGATAACCACAGGCCAATGCCACCTCCAGCCCACCGCCCAACGCCAGACCACCGATGGCGGCAATCAAGGGTTTCTCAGACTGCGACAGTCGATTCAACAGGCTGGCAAGGTCTGGTGTGGCAAAGGCCGATGCGCTGCCAAACTCGGCAATGTCGGCGCCCGCGCTGAAGGCTCGACCCTCGCCGTACAGCACAATAGCCCGCACATCCGGATCAGCGATCGCTCGATCATAGGCTTCAGCCAAAGCAGCACGCAGGGCTTGCCCCAGCGCATTGACGGGCGGACGGGCCAGGCCGATCAGGGCCAGATTTTCTTCGACGCGGTAGTGGATCAAGGTGTTCATCAACTGTCTCCCATTGGATTAAGGGCTTGGCCAACCATGTCAGAACCAGGCGTTTTGCATGTCGTACGTGGTGCGGTTACCGGCACACAGCAAATCCGCCTGGCCCTGCAACGACGCCAACTCCCACTCCATGTAATAGGCAGCGGTATGCAACTTGCCCTGATAGAAATCGCTTTCGCTGTCGGCTGTAGCCGCAGCGAGTGCCCGCTCTGCGACTAATGCCTGGCGTAGCCAGATCCAGCCGACCAGCACTCGACCAAACAGGTCCAGGTACGCGGTGGCATTGCAAAGCCCAAGGTCAGGTTCGATACCGACCTGACGCTGCAATGACGCCGTCACGTCCTCCAGAATCGCCAGTGCCTCGGCCAACTGCGCCGCCAGCACCGATGAATGCGCCAGCCCTGCGGCGTCATCGAGACTGCGGCGAACCTGCGACAGAAATAACGCGTAACCTCGTCCGCCCTTCGGCCCCAACTTGCGCCCCAGCAAGTCGAGCGCCTGAATACCCTCGGTGCCTTCATGAATGGGGTTGAGCCGGTTGTCGCGGTACAGCTGCTCCAATGGGTACTCGCGGGTATAGCCCGCGCCACCGAGGATCTGGATACCCAAGTCGCAAGCGCTCAAGCCATAACGCGAAGGCCAGGTCTTGACCATTGGCGTCAACAGATCGAGCAATTGGGCGGCGTCCTCTCGGCTGTCTGGATCAGTGGCAGTGTGGGCATCCTCCACCAGGCTACTAGCGTACAAACACAACGCCAGACTGCCTTCGGCATAGGCCTTCTGCATCAGGAGCATGCGACGGACATCGGCGTGTTCAATGATCGACACCTGACGCGTCAGGGGATCCTTGCAACTGGCGTGTCGTCCCTGCGGACGTTCACGCGCATAGTCGAGGGCGTGCAGGTAGCTTTGGTAGGCCAGGCTCGCGGCCCCTAGGCCGACGCCGATTCGCGCCTCGTTCATCATCTGGAACATGTACGCCAGTCCCTTATGCGCCTCACCCACCAGATAACCGACAGCACCACCCTGCTCGCCAAAACTCAGGACAGTAGAGGTGGTGTTGCGATAGCCCATCTTGTGCAACAGCCCTGCCAAAGCGACATCGTTGCGCGACCTCAGACTTCCGTCGGTTTCGACCAGAAATTTTGGCACCACAAACAAGGAAATGCCCTTGACTCCCGCCGGTGCACCGTCCATCCGGGCAAGCACCAGATGGACGATGTTTTCCGTCAGCTCATGATCGCCACCAGAGATAAACATCTTCTGGCCGAAGACCCGATAGGTGCCATCGGGCGCCGGCTGCGCACGTGTGCGCAAGTCCCCTAGCGCAGACCCCTGCCCCGGCTCTGTTAACGCCATCGTGCCACTGAAGCGCCCTTCAAACATGGCAGGCAAAAATCGTTCTTGCAGCTCAACAGACGCAAAGCTCTTGATCAGATTGGCCGCACCGATACTCAAGAACGGGTAACCGGTGGTTGCGATGTTCGCGGCATTGAAATAAGCCATGCAGGCGCGCAGCAACACTTCAGGCAGCTGCAGGCCACCATCCTCGAAGTCGTGATGCGCGGCGAGAAAACCAGCCTGTGCGAAAGCATTCCAGGCGTGCTGGGTTTCCTCGATCAAGGTAATGCGTTCGCCGTCGAAGCTGGGCTCCTGACTGTCGCCCTTATGGTTGTGTGGGGCGAAGAACTCAGTGGCCACCTGGCGCGCCGTGTTGAGCGTCGCGTCGAACACGGCGCGATCATGCTCGGCATAACGCTCGCGCTTGAGCAGTGCCTGAGTATCGAGCAGTTCGTAGAGTAGAAAATTCAGATCACGTTCGTTGAGCAACATAATGATGGAATCCCGCCTGGACATTTCGAGAGCGATGAGCCGACATTGATGTTGTAACAAGCGCGAGCGGTTGATTCGTCAAACCGCGGGTGGAGTTTGAGATGGAATTGATTCGGTGTGGGGTGGAGCCCCTCCAGTCCAGGCTGAGAGATCTATCAGCTCAGCAAGCCGACACTACGAGCCTTGCGCAAAGCCTCCTCTCGGTCATTGACCTCCAGCTTACGGAACAGGTTGTTGATGTGCGTTTTCACCGTGCTAAGGCTGACGAACAGCGACTCGGCGATCTGCGCATTGCTCTGGCCTCGCGCCATACGTTGCAACACTTCACGCTCGCGCCGTGTGACTGGCTCTACCAGACGATTTGCCTCGGTCGAAGACCGGATAAGTTGCGGCATGACCATGCTGAGTTGCTCAGCAGTCGGCAATGGTGAATGCAGTTCATACTGACGACGTGCTTCAGGGGTGACCAGTTGCCGAAACATGTCTCTGAGCTCACTGCCCTCATGGTGCAACAACTGACCCAAACGGTATTGGCAAGCCAGGGCCAAGGCCTGATCCAACAGCTGCATCACTTGCTTTTGATCACCGTTGTCGTGCGCAAGGCTTGCTTCGAGCACCAATAAATCAAGGTTCAATCGCTGGTTGTGGTGTTCCTCGGCCAGTTCTCGCAATTCCGACAACAGCTGCATGCAGACCGCTCGCTGCCCAAGATGCCGTTGCACCCAGGCGTAAGCCAGAGTCTCCTCAGGCTGGATATCCTCACGGTAATGTCGCTGGCACCAATGCCACTCCTTGAGCCACGCCAGCAGGTAATTCTGGTCACGATTACGCACCGAGCTACGCGCTTTCCAGGCGCCGGCAAGACGATAAACCCGCCATTGCTTGAACTGCGCCGCCAGCCGTCGAGCCTCATCCCAACGCGCCAGCGCGCGTGGGGTATCGCCCTGTGCATCGAGCAGGCAGGCTTGCTGGTGAAAGATCAGCGTGAGCCCGGCACTGTGGGGGAAGTCGAGGGCGATTTTTTCGGCCTTGGTCAGGCTCAGGGTCGCCGCTGGCAGCAGGTTTTGCTGAATCAATACCAGCCCCTGTCCCAGATGCACGAACGAGTCGTAGAAATTACCTGAGCCCTCACCCAAAGCGTGTTGCATGTCGTCATCAAAAAACCGCTGATGAGCCCTCTCGCTCTCCCCTTGGGCCAATTCGATTTGACCCAGAAGCAGTTGCAAGCTGCGGGTATAGCCTTTGAAGCCGAGACGTTGAAGCTGGTCGAGTGCCACGCCGACCTGGCGCCTGGCGTCATTCAAGCGACCCAACGCAGCCAGGCATCCGGCGCTGTTGGCGTGCAGGATCGCCATTCCGGCATTCGGCTCAGGGTATCGTTCCAGCGCGGTACTGACCAGTTCCACGCCGTGGCGCAGGTTTCCGCCGAGCAAAGCCAGATGACTGCGTAGAAACGCAATTGTCTGCATGACCCTGTCCGAACGCTGAGCGGTGCTTTGACTCGCCAGACGCCGCAAACTGGCAATACAGGCCCGCGTCCTGTCGATGTCATTGGTGACAATCAAGGTCGAGGCCTCGGTCATGGCCAGATTCAGATGATCGCTCGGGCTATGACGCAGAGCATGGGTCAAGAAGTCGACGATGGCATTTATTTCACCTTCGCGCAGTAGATCGAAGGTGTGTTCTTCCACGGTTTTGAACAGCGCCGCCGAGTTCTTCGCCCGTCCATATTGGTACACGGCCTGGGCATAAAACCGGTTGACCAACAACCAATCAGCGGCACGCTGATGCAATTGCAAAAGAGCCTGCGGGTCACGTTTTCGCAGTCGCTGCTGAGCCGTAATCCGCAAGGCTGGATGGAACTGAAATTCCAGCCGTTCACCAGTGTGTTGCGTAATGAACAAATCAGCCTGCTGCAGTTTACGGATCATCGTCCCCGGATTCGTGTCGCCACTCAGCGTTGCGGCCAAATCCAGGTCAAAGGCACCCACAACGGACGTCCGCTCAACGAAAGCCAACAGCCCCGGCGACCACATGTTCAGCAGTTCCTCCTGAACAAATTGAGCGATCTCGGTATAAGACTGCTGAGTCGCACGCTGCAAACGTTCAGCCTGGCTACCCGAGAAAGTCATCTCTCGGTAGGCCGCGCACCAGAACAACACACCGCTAACCCAGCCCTCACTGCCCGCCTGCAAACGGTAAACGAAAGCGGGATCAAGACCGATGCCCTGGGCCGAGAGCAGTTGCTGCGTTTCTTCTCCGGTCAATGCGAGGTCATTCTGGTCCAGCACCAATAAACGTGAGTCACGACGCAAATGCCCCAGAGCAAGCATCGGCCGCCCCTCACTGGCGGCAACAATGCGCAGCATGTTCGGTGCGCTATGCAACAGGGTTTCCAGATAACCAAGCGAACGTGGCGAACGTAACTTTTCTGTCTCATCGATAAGCAGCGTGAAAGGTGCAACCAAGCCATCCAGGTGGCTGCGAATGGTCGCCCACATCTCACTGGTATTGGCTTCGTCAGGCGCCGGGACTTTGAGCAGCAAGCGATACAGATGACCAATAAAATTGACAGGCTCGTTGTCCGTGCGGTCAATCCGGTACCAGCCAAACGAAGTGCCCAAGGCTGCGGCAAACTGACTGAGCAACGTGGTCTTCCCGTACCCCAGGGGTGCACGCAGTAACGTAAGGCAGAAACCTTGCGCCGAGGCATCCTCCATCCGCTTAACCAACCGCGAACGCTGGATCAACGTCCGTGGCAGCTGCGCAGGGCGAAATTTGCTCAGATCGATGGGAGTCTTCAATGCAGCAACCTTACTAACGCAACGGATCTTTTCAGCATCTTACTCTCGGCGGTTTTCAAACTGTGCCCGGATACGCTTTTTATCGAGCTTCCCAACGCTGGTCCGAGGGATTTCCGTCACTGGGTAAACATTAGTCGGAATCGCCCATTTTGATAGACAGCCCTGCTCGACGAAACTCATCAGATGCGTCCGAATCTGCTCCTCGTTGACCGGTTCCATCCCGGCCACCGTAACGATCAAGGCCACCGGCCGCTCACCCCAGCGCGCATCGGAAATACCAATGACCGCGCACTCCGCAACGGCCGGGTGGCGACTGACAAGACTTTCGATATCCAGAGAAGAAATCCATTCACCACCCGTCTTGATCAGATCCTTGAGGCGGTCATGGATATGCACCAACCCATGGGCATCGATGCTAGCGACATCACCGGTATGCAACCAGCCATCACGCCAGAGCTGTTCGCTGCTATCCGGATCCTTGTAATAAGCCGGCGTCAGCCACGGGCTGCGGATCAGTAACTGGCCAATATGCTGACCATCCTGCGGCAGGTCGGCGTGCGCCTCATCCACCAGACGCATCTGCACCAGCGGCGTGGTAACCCCGGCACTGCAACGCCAATGTAATTGCTGCTCTTCCGGCTCATCTTCGATGCCGAGGGGCAGTGCTGTCAGCGAAATGATCGGGCAGGTCTCCGACATACCATAAGCGCCTCGAACATCAACATTCATTGCCTTGGCCTTGCGTGCCAACCCAACTGACAAAGCAGAGCCGCCGACCAGTACATGCCACCCCGAAAGGTCCGCATCCGTCTGCTCTGCCGCGCCGAGCACCATGCTTAATAACGTCGGCACACAATGCGAGTAGTCGACCTTCTCTCTCACAATAAGATCGACCAGCACCTTGGGCTCATAACGCCCCGGGTAGACCTGCTTGCTGCCCATCATGGTAGCGATATAGGGAACGCCCCAGGCATGCACATGAAACATCGGGGTGATGGGCATGTAGGTCTTGTCGCGACTGAGCAACTCCACGCCGGCCGCGGCATGCACGTTCGCACTGACCAACGTGTGCAGCACCAATTGACGATGGGTGAAATAGACGCCTTTCGGGTTGCCAGTGGTGCCCGTGGTGTAGAACAACGTGGCGACTGCGTTTTCATCGAACGTCGGGAAGTCGAACTCAACCGGCTGCCTTGCCAGCAGTGACTCGTACTCACCCAGCAATGGCAAATCACTTTGCACCGCTTGATCGCGATCCTGACAAAGCACATATCCGCGCACGCTCGGTAGCTGCCCGGCAATGGACGCCAGCATCGACAAGAAATCCCCATGCGCCAACACCAGGCTATCTTCTGCATGCGCCATGGTAAACAGCACCTGCTCCGGCGCGAGCCGAACGTTGACCGTGTGTAGTACGGCGCCGAGCATCGGTATGGCGAAGAAACACTCCAGATAGCGATGGCTGTCCCAATCCAGCACCGCCACCGTATCACCCGCTTTGACACCCAGTTCAGAGAGCGCATGCGCCAGTTGATGAATTCGCCGGTTGAGGGTCGGGTAGTCGAACCGCCGCTCGTCGCGGTAGACGATTTCATTACGACCTGCCGCTAGCAAGCCGGTTTCCAGCAAGCCGCCTATCAACAAGGGAGAGTCGTGATAGCTGGGGGTCGCCTCAAGGAATTTCGGCTGATGGGGAAGGCTCATCGCTGCTCCTGTTGCTCAATATCTTGTAATTGTTAGACCTAGGTTATAGAGGCATCGAGCGCAATCAGCCTCAACCCCTGGGTGGAATTTTCCCACCTAGAGGGTGGAAATGAAGCCTCTGCCTTTAACGCTCCCACCCGTGTTTTCCACCCCCACTGCCGGCAAATTCCACCCCAAGGTTGAAGCCGTAGCCAGGCAGCCTGTTTATAAATACGCCATCGACCCAAGCGGCTCGAATCCTTGCATTCGATGCCCGCTTGCCCGCTACCAGCCCAGGAAGCCGTAAAGATGAGTATTTTCAAAGCCTTCACCTTCGACACCGTCGCATCGATCGTCACCGAATGGGGTGCGGCACGGCGCATGGGTGAGCTACTGAGCGACTGGACCGATCGACGCAATCTGTTAATCGTTACCGACAAGTTCTTGCATCAGGGCGGCCTATTGGATCAAGCCAAGGCTTCGCTTGCCGCCGCGGGCTTCAACATCAACGTGTTCGACGACGTCGTCGCCGATCCACCAGAGGCCGTGCTGCTCGATTGCGTCGGACAAGCCAAAGCTGCTGGCGTGGACATCGTCCTCGGCCTGGGGGGTGGTTCTTCGCTGGATATTGCTAAACTGGCCGCCGTGTTGATCACCTCCGACCAGCCTCTGTCCGAGCTCTACGGTATCGGTAAGGTCAAGGGCACACGCTTGCCGCTGATCCAGGTACCGACCACCGCCGGCACCGGTTCCGAAGTGACCAACATCACCATCCTGACCACTGGCGCCACGACCAAAATGGGCGTGGTGTCATCCCAACTGTATGCCGACAAAGTCATTCTCGATGCCGAACTGACTATCGGTCTGCCGGCGCTGCACACCGCCGCTACCGGCATCGATGCGATGGTTCATGCAATCGAGGCTTACACCAGCCGTCATCGGAAAAATCCGATTTCCGACACCCTCGCACGCGAAGCCCTGCGCCTGCTTTCCGGCAGCCTGATCGCTGCGTGTGAGGACGGCAAAAACCGTATCGCCCGCGAAGCCATGCTCTTGGGTGCGACGATGGCAGGGCAGGCATTTGCCAACGCGCCCGTCGCCGCCGTACATGCCCTCGCCTACCCATTGGGTGGTCACTATCACATCCCTCATGGTCTCTCGAACGCGTTGATGCTTGGCCCGGTGTTGCGCTTCAACATGGCGGCTGCAGCCCCCCTCTATGCCGAACTGGCCGACACCCTGCTGGGGCGTAGCAATACCTCGACGTCCATGCGTTCCGCGCGCTTCGTCGAACACATGGAAGACTTGATGAACCGATCAGGGGCACCGCGCCGGTTGCGCGACGTCAAAGTCACACAGGAAAGTCTGCCGCTGCTGGCCAGCGATGCGATGAAGCAGGAGCGCCTGCTGATGAACAACCCGGTCGATGTCCGTGAAGCCGATGCGCTGGCGCTGTACCGCCAGGCCTTCTAACACTGCGCATCGTGATTTTCTCAACAACAGAACACATTCGGGCACTTCCATGACGAACGCCATCAACCCATTCGTCCCTGCCTCTTCTCTCTGCATCCAACAGGTATTGATAAATGTTGAACACCCATCCGCAAACCTACGACATCGTCATCCTCGGCGCCGGCTTTGGTGGCCTGGGCATGGGCGCGCAACTGAAAATGCACGGGATCGATAACTTCATCATCCTGGAACGCGGTGATCGTATTGGTGGCGTGTGGCGCGACAACGCCTACCCTGGCGCTGCCTGCGACACCGAATCACATCTGTATTGCTACAGTTTTCATCCGCACCTGCGAGTCAGCAAAATGTACGCAGACCGAGACGAGCTGCTGCGCTACATGGACTCCATGGCCACACGTTATGAGCTGATGAGCCACATCAGCCTGAACTCCGAGCTCACCCGTGCACAGTGGGACGAAGACACCCATCAATGGGGCTTCGAGCTCGCCGATGGCCGCAGCTTGAAGGGACGCTTCTTTGTGCCGGCCTGGGGGCAACTCAACAAACCGGCTATCCCGGGCTTCAAGGGCCTGGACAGCTTCGCCGGGGAGTACTTCCACTCCGCACAATGGCCTGCCGATGCAGATCTGTCGGGCAAGAAAGTCGCCAGCATTGGCGCCGCGGCCAGCGCCGTACAGTACGTGCCGGAAGTCGCCAAAATCGCCAGTCAGTTGACCGTGTTTCAGCGCAGCGCCAACTGGATCATGCCGCGCAATCAGATCGTCTTTGTCCGGGAAGAATTGGACGCTTTCGAACGCACGCCAGAACTGTTCGCGCAAAGCCGAGAGAAGCTACACGCATTCCGGGAGGACGGTTTCGCTCGCACCCGTCACGGCACCGACGCTCAAAAGGAAGGGATCAAAATGGCCACCGGGCATCTGGCAGCCCAAGTACCAGACGTCGAACTGCGGGCCAAACTCACCCCGGATTACGAGTTCGCGTGCAAACGTATCCTGCGCTCGGATGACTACTACCCGGCGCTGATGCGTGACAACGTAGCGCTGGAAACAGCTGCCGTTGCCGAGTTCGTCCCGGAAGGCATCATCGACAAGGAAGGAAAACTGCACGAGTTCGATGTGGTGATTTTCGGCACTGGTTTTGAAAGCCAGGCCTTTCAGGGCGACCTTCAGGTCGTTGGCCTGCAGGAACAAACGCTTCACAACCGCTGGGCCGAAGGCGCCGAGGCCTATCTGGGCATGAGCGTTCCTGGCTTCCCCAATATGTTCATGATCTACGGCCCCAACACCAACCTTAACCACAACTCGATCATCACCATGCTCGAGATCCAGCAGACGTACATCATCCAGGCTATCGAAGGGCTGGGTCATGGCCGGCAGGCTATCGATATCAAGCAAGCTACGTTCAACAGCTACAACGACAACCTGCAGACCAACATGCAGTCCTCGGCCTTTTCCTCCGAATGCTCCAGCTGGTACAAAAACGCTGCGGGCAAGGTCATCAACAACTGGTCAGGCACTGTCGACGAATACCGAGAACTGGCGGCGCATTGGAACCGCGACGACTACCATTACCTCTCGGTCGAGGAGCTCAAAAGAGGATGAGCAAAGACCTTTCGGATGCCATTTCTCTAGACGATGTCGCTCCTGATGCGGTGGCCCTGGTAGAAGCATTCCGGACCAATGGCGGGGTGTCCTTTCAGGATTCCCCTCTGACGGAGGTGCGGGCCAACTACCTGAAGTCATGCGCGATCAACGGACTGGAAAAGCAGGACGTCGGCTCGATCAAGACGCTGGAGTTCCCGGTCGAAAACGGATTCGCTGCACTGAGAATCTATCGAGCAAGCGGCTTACCCTCAGATCAAAAGACGCCCTTGACGTTCTTTATTCACGGCGGTGGCTGGGTCATTGGCGATCTCGACAGCCATGACAGCCTGTGCCGATATCTGGCCAACCATACCCAATCGACTGTTGTGGCGGTGGACTACAGACGAGCGCCGGAATACAAGTTCCCGATACCTCTCAATGACTGCCGGGATGCGCTGACCTATGTCATGGTCCACGCAGATGAATGGCAGTTGGATCTTTCAACAGCAGTCATCGTGGGAGACAGTGCCGGAGGCAACATGGCCACCGTCCTTGCCAATCAACGTGACTATCGTCCTGAGGGAATGAAGTTCGCTGCCCAGGTGCTGTTCTATCCGGTAACCGACCTCACGGCAGGCACGACGTCCTACCAAAACATCACAAGTGGGTTCGCGCTGACCGCAGAGTCGATGTACTGGTTTCGAGAGATGTATACCTCCCCTGGGACAGACCTCACCGATGAGCTGCTCTCGCCGCTGCTACGTAAAGATCGGAGCATTCAACCGTCGATGTTCATCGTCACGGTCGGGCTCGATCCGCTCGCAGACGAAGGTATCGAATATGCAGCACGGGCAGCCCGGAGCGGTACACGCGTCATCCATCACCATTTGCCGAAGCATATGCACGGAATCTTCACCGCTGCCGGCAAAATCGATACCGGGCGTGAGCTTCTCGAAAAGGCAGCCTCGTTTATAAACGCTGTACAGCAACCCATCGACGTTCGGTAGCTTCAGCGGATATCCAAAACAAAAATAACGAGCGGGACTTCTTTCCTTCAGGGGATGAGTCTCGCTTTGTCGTTTCTGTGATCTCAAAAAACACCCACAAAAAAGCTCAGCGTAACGCCTGCGTATCAGCAGACATCCTGCATGACCATCGGCAATTCGAAGGCCATGCATGAGCCGTGCTTTACGTTACTGGCGTTACGCTGAGCATCAGGGGCGAAGGATTAACCTTGCGACACAGCCTGCCTGGCTGCACGTTCTGTCGCAGCAATGAAGCCATCAACATCGCTTTCAGTCATCGCCGTGGACAGGAACGCCTTGCCGGTTTTGGCGATGTGGTAGCCCTCAAGCACCAAGTTCTTCTGCAACTTCGCAATGAGCTTGGATTCTTCCTTGCTGGAATACCCGGAACGGTAATCCAGCACTGTGCGCTGATGCCCGAACACCATGAACATCGAAGAGAAACCAGTCACCTGACCGGGGAAATCGGCCTTTGCAAAAGCCTCGGTAACACCCGCACGCAGCCGATCACCGAGAACATCCAGGCGATCAGAGTCGGCTTGTGTGTACAGGTCCAACGCAATCTTGCCCGCCGTCATTGTGACCGGGTTTGCGGTGAACGTACCGCTCCAGGGCAACAACGGTTTGCCATTGCGATGATCGAAAACCTCCATGAACTTGCGCGAACCGACAACGGCCCCCACCGGAAAACCACCACCGATGATCTTCGCCAGCACAGTAAGGTCAGGCCTGATGTTGAAACGTGTCTGCGCACCACCACGATTTACACGAAAGGTGATGACCTCATCCAGGATGAATACCGCGCCGATTTCGGTGGACACCCGCCGGATCATTTCAATGAAGGATTGGGATACAGGCACAAACCCGAAGTAGCTAGGTGCGGGATCAATGATGATCGCAGCGATCTGATCCTTGTTGGCACGGATGATCCTTTCCGCCGATTCGGTGTCGTTGAAAGGAATGACAACAACATCATTCTTGACCCCTTCCGGTGTCCCTTTGGAGTAGCCAATGGAGTTAGGGTCCTCACCCCAGTTCTCAGGTGAGGAGTCCAGGCTGACTTCCGCGTAATCATACGAACCGTGATAAACACCCTCAGCCTTAACGATCTTCGAGCGCCCGGTGATAGCCCGGGCCGCTTTGATGGCGCACATGACGGCTTCGGAGCCCGAGTTGGAGAAACGAACCCACTCAAACCCCTCGACACGACCGCAAATAGTCTCGGCCAGGGCAACTTCGGGTTGAGTAGGCAACGTAAACGCCGTCCCGTTCGCCACTTGCTCCTGGACTGCAGAGACAATGGCAGGATGCGCGTGCCCATGAATGAGGGACGCGAAGTTGTTGAGGAGATCGAGCCGACGAGTGCCGTCGACATCCGTAACGTAGGCCCCAGAACCACTCTTGGCATAGACCGGAAATGGGTCTTGCCAAGGAAGAATCCGCGTAATACCCCCCGGCATCACTTCGGCGGCACGGTCATAGAGTTCTTTAGATTTGCTGAGCGGATCCGGCCAATTTACTGCTGACATATGATTACCCTTCCATACAGATACGAACTTCGTTCATCGACGCATTAAAAAATCGGGTCAGAGAGAGCAACCTCTAACAACAAAACGGTCTTGGGATGGCCTGCCATCGTGGTGTTCTGCCGACACCTGATTGGGGGCGAGAATCAGAGATTAAGCGCGCCCTGTTACCGTAAGAGAACCTGCTCAGTCGTAAGCGACCGTCCATGTGATGGCTTTCAGCACGTGCTTATTCAAGCGAGGAAAAAGTCTTTCAATGCAGGCCAGAAATTCCGACAAATACGGAGTCACGAGGCGAGCAGGGAAGAAATCGCACCCTTCACGTAACGAAAAAATCGGCGCGGCCTAGTGTCCGCAATGGCAGACAAGTTTTTGAATAGTACGGTCGAGGTACTGCGCTCAACAGGTGAGCAAGGGCCAAATATCGAAGGATCGAAGGCCATATACCGAGAGGAGAGAGGCTGTGGGGTTAGGAGCGGAGTGAATACTTAATATGCAGGGGCCCATGTCCACTTCAGAGGAACAACGGCGAGCAGGCATGGAGGCATGAATATAGTCGTATCGGGATCAGACACCTGCTGATCGAATTCACTCTCTATTGCTCGGAAATCCCATGCGCCCTATCACTCGTCTCGCCCTTGCAATGACCATTTGCACCTCAGCCTTCAACGCACAGGCCAGTAACGTCCTAGTCGTGATGTCTGATTCAGACCACCTTGAGCTCAAGGACAAGAAAGTCTTTGCAACCGGCTTTTACCTGAACGAATTGATGCAACCGGTAAAACTGATGCTCGATGCCGGGCACTCGGTGACCTTTGCGACGCCTACAGGCAAGGCGCCGACTTTGGACAAATCGTCCGCCGACAAGGTGTATTTCAACGATGACGTTGCGGCACTGCAGGAGTACAAGGCGCTGCTGGAGTACCTCAAGATCACCTCGCCGGGTGAGTCACCGATCATTAGCCTGTCGCGGGTCGAACAGATCGGCTACGAGCACTTCGATGCTGTCTATGTACCTGGTGGCCATGCACCTATGGAGGATCTGCTGCATAGCGCCGCATTGGGGAAGTTGCTGAACAACTTCCATAACAACGGCAAGACAACCGCCCTCGTTTGCCATGGCCCGATTGCGCTACTGTCGACTCTGTCCGACCCAACAGCCTTCACTCGGAAACTCGAAGTCGACGGCAAAGCCCCAACGCATGGCTGGACTTATGCAGGATACAAATTCACGGTCATCAGCAATCAGGAAGAGGAACTGGCCAAGGGCTTGTTGAATGGCGGTGCGATGAAGTTCTATCCGCAAACGGCACTGGAACAAGCCGGCGGCGTATACAGTAGCAACACTTCACCGTGGACCAGATCAGGGGCTGCCAAAAGCCGATGCGGCGTTCGGTTCTTACGAACCGCGTCAAGGCAGACCGATCAGGCGTTCGTAGCAGTGGTCGATGCTGTCAGTTGCGCCTTCGCCTCATGTCCGTTTCGAGTTGTCATCCCAGGGCTTGCGCGGGGTATTCAGCGGCGACATGCTGCACTCGCCTTTTGGGAATGGAGCAGCAAGATGTGTGAGGATCGCGTGCTAGCAGGCAAGAGTCGGTTCGAGCTACTCAGGTTCTGCGTCGACAACGGCGCGCTACTGCTACCGGGCATTTCGAGGCACCACACGCAGGTCACATCGTCGACAACGCCGGAACATTCGGGGCCGAATTTCTCACCTGAAAAATGAAAAGAGATGGCCCCCATCACTAACCTGTCACCTCCCGACCATATACGGGAATTGAGCCTGTGTATGACACCTTCGGTCTTAAGTCCTGACTCATGAACGGTGAGACGACCTTTTGAACTAACAGGGAGAGTTTTGGTCAATTAAACGCAACGTGATAGTTTAATGACGCCGTGCCTGCATTACCTGTCGTAGGTATTTGGATTGGGTATCGTCCTGCCACTTATAGTAACTCGAGCGTTAACCCGAGAACGTAAGAAACGGAACTGTCCACCCCGGTTACTCTTGGTAATACTTTCTAAGATTGACGGCGATCAATTGTTGTCAAAAAATACTTGGCCGATCTGGTTCGGTCATTACAGTTCGATTCAATTCTCAGGTAGAGGTGGCGTATGTATATCGTCAAGAAGGCACCGAGCTTGGCAATGGCGGGCATCCTGATGGGTGGTTTTTTTCAATCATCCGTTCAGGCTGAAGGCATCGTTGGCTCGGCACTCAACGGTGCAGCCAATATCACCGGGGCGGCGCTGGGTGGGGCCGCCAATGTCACCGGCGCTGCGCTTGGAGGCGCGGCGAATATCACTGGAACAGCACTCGGCGGCGCAGCAAACGTTACAGGGACAGCGCTGGGTGGGGCCGCCAATGTGACTGGCACTGCGCTCGGTGCTCCCAGATACAGTTCCGATGACGACTATGACCCGCCACCACCAAAGCATCGCCGTCATCAGCAACAGCGCTATTACCAGGATAATAACTAACAGCACCAATGTCTTATCCAGGCCGACCAGAAACTAATATTTTGTTGTTGATGGCGGCAAGGGTTCAACAGGTAGCGGGAAATATCTCAGAGGGCGATAGTCTTCACTTATCTTTAAGTGGGCACTATCGCCCTTTTTCAGAACAAACAATACCCGGCGAAACACCTATCCGAAACCCTTCAAAGCCCATACGTAAATGGTTGCCGCCCATACCTGATGACACCACCGTGGACTTACCTTTACATATGCCCCTATAGTTCACACCCATGGAACTTCGCGAGCTGATTAACTTTTTAAATGAACTATAACCGGCGACTGCCCCATCACAGGTGACTTACCGTTTTGTGTGCTGGGTCGTTGGGTGGCGGGTCGACTTTGTGGATCAGTTGCTTGATCGGAACGCCTTCGGGCAATTGGATGGAACTGAAGACAATCCGGGCTTTGACCTTGGCACCAAGCCTCGCCAATCGGTGCTCCGGTACATCGTAGATGAAGGCTTGGCGAATCAGCGGATGGTCCAGGCAAAAAGCCAACAAGTTGAAACGGACGTCGAGTGTCAAGCTGGCATTGATCAGCACTAGATCGAAGGCGGTGTCGCCGTACTCCAGCAACGTCAGCATCTCCTCCAGGCTAGAAACCGGCGCGATGCAGTAGTAGCCCTCGCGGTTAAAGTCCCGCTCCAGGCGCAAACGCTGAAAGTGCTGTGGGTCGGCAATCATAATACGCAATGCTTTATTGATCATAGGCTGCTCCTAGCGACCGACCGGTTGTTGACGGGGTTCAGCTGTGCGCTGCAGGCAGCGCAACAGATCGGCACCATTCATGGCTCGGGAATGCCAGTAGCCCTGGCCCTGGGCACAGCCCAGTTCCAGTAGTTCCTGGTGCTGCTCGGCGGTCTCGATACCCTCGATCACTACAGACATGCCCAGGGTCTGTCCCAGCGCCAGGGTACTGGCGACTACAGCCCGACAACGGGGCTCGTGCTTGAGACCGCGGACGAACTCCGCGTCAAGTTTGATTTCGTTGAAAGGCAGTTGGCACAGGCGCTGCAATGAGGAGAAGCCTGCGCCGAAATCATCGATCGACAAGCGACACCCCATGATGCGCAGACGCACTAGATTTTCCAGGGACACCGCTGGAGCTTCCAGCAAACCACTCTCAGTCAACTCAAAGGTCAAACTGCAACCGGGTGCCTGGAACATGGCGAGGATCCGTTTGATCTGCGACGTCAATTCCACATTGGCCAACTGCGCCGCTTGCAGATTGAACGCCAAGTTCAGCTCCCCTCCCCGACTCCTGACCTGCCGCTGCAAGCTCAACGCCTGGAGCATCAAGCTGAACAGCAACTCATCCATCAACCCACAGTGCTCCACCGTCGGCAGAAACGCCGCAGGCGAAAGCAGGCCCTTGAACGGATGGTTCCAGCGCGCAAGGACCTCTACACCCAATACCTCGCCGGTTTGCAAATCGAACTTGGGTTGGTAATAGGGCTCCAATTGTTCGTCGAGAAAGGCCAGCCGCACCTGCTCCTCGTTGGCCAACTCCATATCCGTCAGTGTCGACAACGTGGCCGGCTGTCGGCTCAAATAATCTTCAAGCAGTTGCCGCATAGTTTCAGCCTGCAAGGGTTTACCGATATCACCGAGCATGTGCAGCCCCAGCAATGCGCCCATCTGCCGAACCGTACGGCGCACATCGAAAGGCAGGTAACTGCTGATAATGATGGCCCCCACCTGTCCGGTTGCCCCAGCTCGTTGAATGAACTCCAGACCATCTATACCTTCCATCTGCAAGTCACACAGAACCACATCCACAGGCCCGGCCTCTTGCAGGATGGCAAGGGCCTCACCACCACTGCTGGCCTCAAGCACTTCTCGACACCCCAACTGCATCAATAGGCTGACGGCTACCGAGCGTTGAAATAGATGCTCTTCTAGCACCAGGACACGGAGCGGCAGACTAGGCATTGGGGGGCACTCGGCTGTAAAGGGAATGCGTCAATTTTCCGGGAGTCGACTGAACGAAGACAGTAGAAACAGTCCACACTTTTATAGGAAATTTCTCGAAAACCAAAAGAAAATGCCTTTGGTCTTAATTGCGGTAATTGCCATGTAGAAGCGGAATATCTACTGTGAGTGATCCTTCTGGAGCATCGTAGAAGGATCGTGGCCAGTCGCCTGATAATGAAGTGAGCTCTTTCAGGTGATGATCAAGAGCGAACCAACCCGGGAACGTCTGCAACTCGCGTCGAGTGATATCGATTTGACCTATGGCGCCAACAAATTTTCCGTATCTGGCAGAAAGGCAACATCAACCGGATAAGCTTCACCAATAAGCAACCCCTTGCCGTAGAAAATAACGCCTCGCTGTCGTAGAACCAAGCCATCCCGACTAAAGTCGAACACCCCACCTGTCGAGGCCGAGAAGGTAAAGTGTTGATCATTCATCTTGACCATTTCGAACTTAGTGCTGGCTGCCGGCCGATATTGTTCAAGACGGATCAAATAGGTTTTGGACAATTTTACAAAGAGATCCTTTGAAATATCGCGGTACTGGCGCAGTGAAAGCCCAGGTCGGCGTTGCAATTCGGTTGCAATCAGTGCAAACACTTCAGCATTCACGCCAGCCACTGCAAATTTTGCGGGCAGGACCTGCGCGAGTTTATCCCTGTTTATTTGAAGGGATTGGTTCTTTAATGTGCTCGAATGCTCCGCTCCCACTCCGTTGACGACCGTCGTAAACTCGGTGACATCGATAGGCACCAGAACCGAGGTCGCTAGAAACGCAGCGCATGCTGAAGACTGCACCTGTACGTCTGCGCCTAACAGCACTGCGAGTTGATCATCCGTCATGGATTTTTTTCCAGCCTCCTCCTTCGCCAATATTTCCTTTAGCTTATCGGTATTGATTTCCCCTCTGGCCAGAGCACAGGCCTGGCTCGAAAATATATTATTGCGTTGTCCATTGAAACTCGGGGCAAGCTCCAATACCGCATCTTGAATAATGGCCAGCGCGGGGATCTTTATCGATCCTCGCGGCATGTTTGAAACTTTAGCTGGTTCATTTTTTTCGGAACCACAACCTGAGACAAGCACAGAACAACAGACTAGAAAGCTAATAGCGATCTTGGATTTCATAACTCACCTTGATAATTTATAGATACAACCGATCTCTGCCTTGCGCAGGACATCTTTATTTCATGTTTTTCTGATTAGCTGCTCGATAGCGCACTGAACCAAGCTGAGATGCCAAACTAGCATCTCAGCCCAGAGATCAAATCACCATTGATAACCTAAACCGAGTGCCAATCCCACCTGGCCCTGTGTATCGCTGCTGCCCTGCAGCTTGCTCACCCAACGACCGTTGTCGGATATATGAGACACGCCAAATGCCACCGCAGACTGGCCTCTGTAGCTACCGACACCCGCAGTAGTCATGCTGGCGCCAGGAGCATAAGGCTGGGGCAAACTGGCCATAGCCATAGCCCCGGCAATACCTGCGCTTAGAGTGTCATCTTGTTTTTTCAGGTCGTGCCGAAGTTCGGAGTAACGCTGGTCAGTGTAAGCATTTGCATTGTTGGTGATGTTGGCAACGCTCTTTGACAGCTGGTCAACATTGACCGCATCCGTCCCCTTGGTACCCGCAGCCACATTGGTAATCTGACGTTCATTACCTGAGCTACCCACCGACACGCTGTTCTCCCTGTCAGCGATCGAATTGCTACCGATGGCTGCCGAGTTCTTCGCCGTAGCTTGCGAACCGCTGCCTACGGCTACAGTATTTTGCGCAATGGAGTGAGCGTTGTTACCAATTGCCGTGCTGTTTGATCCAGAAGCCTTGGCCCCCGCCCCGCCCGCCGTGGAACCTGTACCTGAAGCTATGGGTTTGATGGCTGTACTGCCGTTATTCACCTGAAACATGCCATCGGCGCCATTCTTGATGTTGGCGACATCTCCCGCCACCTCGGTGACTCGGCCATCCATATTGGCCACTGAAGTGTTCACATTTCTGATTGAGTCATCTGTGTATTTTTTAGTCACCGCGACTGCACCATCCAATTGCCTCAAGTTGACGGCATCGGTAGCTTCTTTTCCGTCGGCTACATTAGTGAGTGTTCTCGTTTGTCCAGTGGCGGCATTGCCGATCGAAACAGTACCGCTGGAAGAGTTCACAACCCCTGAATATGCACCGGTGTAGGTAAGGGCACCTCTTCCGTCGTCACTGGCTCCTTGACCTAACGCGATGCTTCCACTTGCCGTCGACTTCGCCCCTTGTCCAATGGCAATCGAGTTAGCCGCCGACGAGCTGCTGTCCGCGCCTATGGCAATTGCTCCAGTACCGGACGACTTGGCATTTCCCCCGACCGCAATCGAGTCGTTACCACCTGCAATGGAATCGGCCTTTACAGAGTTGGTATGGAAATACTTGACCCCGCCTCCGTTGTTTATGTTGTTGACCGTGCTTTCCACCGTGGTAACGCGCCCATCAAGCGCCGTAATGTCAGTTGTGTTCTGGTCTACCTGATTTCCCAGTGCAGTCAACTGAGCCACGTTTACGGCATCTGTCGCCTCAGAACCCGCCGCCACTCCGGTTATTTTCCGCTGTCCCAAGGCAGTGCCGACACCAACCTCCCCAACTGAAGACTGAGGAGCCGCTAGCCGATAGGCGGTATAAGAACTTTCAGCTCCCACAGCTGTAACCGAATTGGAGCCCAGAGCAACGGAGTTGGCGAAGCTGGCTACAGCGCCATTGCCAATAGCCACCGCATTGGTAGCCGTCGAGCTGGCAGCCGGGCCGACTGCGACACTATCGGTGCCCGTGGCGGTGCTATCGGCCCGGGTCGAATTGGCGTGGAAATACTTGATGCCTGCACCGTTGTTGACGATGTTGTTCACCGAAGTACCGAGTCCATCGACCGCAGTGTTGGTGGTAAACAATTGGCTACCGTTGACTGCATCAGTGCTAGTCGCACTGATCCGACCCGCTGCCACATTGCTGATCTGACGTTCCGAACCCACGGCCCCAACACTCAGGACACCCATCGGCGCACCGCCAGCATAAGTATAGGTCGTGCCGTTGATCAAACCGCTGGTGCTGGCCACGGCTGCTGCGGTGGTTGCACCATTACCAATAGCAACGGAGTCGGCCACACTGGCGACGGCACCATTACCCACGGCAATCGAGTTAGTTGCCGAAGCGCTGGCCGCCGGGCCGACCGCCACACTATCGGTCCCCGTGGCGGTGCTATCGGCCAGGGTCGAATTGGCGTGGAAGTACTTGATGCCTGCACCGTTGTTGACGATGTCGCCAATGGTCTGGTTGGTCGCATACAGCTGCGCACCATTGACCGCATCGGTCGATGCCGCACCCAAGGTACCAGCCGTCAGGTTGGTGATTTTCACACCGCCAGCCGGAGCCCCCACGCCACCGGTAGCCCCAAGGGTAATGGTGTTACCACTCAGGGCATCGTATTTCACCGCGATATTGGCCGTGTTGACCACATCACTGTTCAACGCAGTCAGGGCGCCCGCTACGCTGGTTTGGGCCGTGGTGGAACCTACCGCGCCGGTGGTGCTGACAGTGTTGATTGGCTGGCTGAAACCGGTAAGGCCAGCGGAGGGCGAATAGGTCGCGCCGCCGCCGAGGGTGTTGGCCGAGGTGTTGCCCAGGGTCGTGGTTTGAGTGCCGAGAGTACTCATCGATGTGTTGGTGGCGAACAGCTGGCTGCCGTTGACCGCGTCGGTGCTGGTCGCACTGACCTGGCCAGCGGCCACGTTGCTGATTTGACGTTCTTTACCCAGAGCACCAACACTCATCACACCCACCGGGGCAGCCCCCGCATAGGTATAGGTGGTGCCGTTGACCACGCCACTCGGGGTCGCCGTAGCGGCTGCCGTTGTAGCGCCATTACCCAGAGCAACCGAGTTGGCCACGCTGGCGACCGCACCATTACCGATAGCCACCGCATTGGCAGCCGTCGAGCTGGCAGCCGGGCCGACCGCCACACTATCGGTACCCGTGGCAGTGCTATCGGCCAGGGTCGAGTTGGCGTGGAAGTACTTAATGCCTGCACCGTTGTTGACGATGTTGTTCACCGAAGTACCGAGTCCATCGACCGCAGTGTTGGTGGCAAACAGTTGGCTACCGTTGACCGCATCAGTGCTGCTCGCACTGACTTGGCCAGCGGCCACGTTGCTGATCTGACGCTCTTTACCCAGAGCACCAACACTCATCACACCCACCGGTGTAGATCCCGCATAGGTATAGGTGGTGCCGTTGACCACGCCACTCGGGGTCGCTGTAGCGGCAACGGTTGTAGCGCTATTACCCAGAGCAACCGAGTTGGCCACGCTGGCGATGGCACCATTACCAATAGCCACCGCATTGGTAGCCGTCGAGCTGGCAGCCGGGCCGACCGCCACACTATCAGTCCCCGTGGCAGTGCTATCGGCCAAGGTCGAGTTGGCATGGAAGTACTTGATGCCAGCACCATTGTTGACGATGTCGCCAATGGTTTGGTTGGTCGCATACAACTGCGCACCATTGACCGCATCGGACGATGTCGCACCCAAGGTGCCAGCCGTCAGGTTAGTGATTTTCACACCACCGGCCGGAGCCCCCGCGCCACCGGTAGCCCCCAGGGTAATGGTGTTGCCACCCAGGGCATCGTATTTCACTGCAATATTGGCCGTGTTGACCACATCACTGTTCAACGCGGTCAGGGCCCCCGCTACGCTGGTTTGGGCCGTGGTGGAACCTACTGCACCAGTGCTGCTGACAGTGTTGATCGACTGGCTGAAACCAGTAAGACCAGTAGCAGGCGAATAGGTCGCGCCGCCGCCCAGGGTGCTGGCCGAGGTGTTGCCCAGGGTCGTGGTTTGAGTACCGAGAGTATTCATCGATGTGTTGGTGGCAAACAGTTGGCTGCCGTTGACCGCATCAGTGCTGCTCGCACTGACTTGGCCAGCGGCCACGTTGCTGATCTGACGCTCTTTACCCAGAGCACCAACACTCATCACACCCACCGGTGCAGATCCCGCATAGGTATAGGTGGTGCCGTTGACCACGCCACTCGGGGTCGCTGTAGCGGCAACGGTTGTAGCGCTATTACCCAGAGCAACCGAGTTGGCCACGCTGGCGATGGCACCATTACCAATAGCCACCGCATTGGTAGCCGTCGAGCTGGCAGCCGGGCCGACCGCCACACTATCGACCCCCGTGGCAGTGCTGTCGGCCAGGGTCGAGTTGGCATGGAAGTACTTGATGCCTGCACCGTTGTTGACGATGTTGTTCAGCGAAGTGCCAACGCCATTGACAGCAGTGTTGGTCGCATACAACTGCGCACCATTGACCGCATCGGACGATGTCGCACCCAAGGTGCCAGCCGTCAGGTTAGTGATTTTCACACCACCGGCCGGAGCCCCCGTGCCACCGGTGGCCCCCAGGGTAATGGTGTTGCCGCCCAGGGCATCGTATTTCACCGCGATATTGGCCGTGTTGACCACATCACTGTTCAACGCGGTCAGCGCCCCCGCTACGCTGGTTTGTGCCGTGGTGGAGCCTACCGCGCCGGTGGTGCTGACAGCGGTGATTGGCTGGCTGAAACCAGTAAGACCAGTAGCAGGCGAATAGGTCGCGCCGCCGCCCAGGGTGCTGGCCGAGGTGTTGCCCAGGGTCGTGGTTTGAGTACCGAGAGTATTCATCGATGTGTTGGTGGCAAACAGCTGGCTGCCGTTGACCGCGTCGGTGCTGGTCGCACTGACTCGTCCCGCCGCCACGTTGCTGACCTGGCGCTCCGAACCCACGGCGCCCGCACTCAGGACACCCACCGGCGCACCGCCGGCGTAAGTGTAAGTGGTGCCGTTAATCAAACCGCTGGTGTTAGCCACGGCTGCTGCAGTGGTTGCACCACTGCCCAGGGCCACCGAGTTAGCTACCGTAGAGGCTGCACCATTACCCATAGCAATCGAGTTAGTTGCCGAAGCGCTGGCAGCCGGGCCGACTGCCACACTATCGGTCCCCGTGGCAGTGCTGTCGGCCAGGGTCGAGTTGGCATGGAAGTACTTGGTGCTAGTGCCATTGGTGATGATGTTGTTGACGGCCTGGTTGGTGGCATACAACTGCGAGCCGTTGACTGCATCGGTCGATGCCGCACTCAAGGTGCCAGCCGTCAGGTTGGTGATTTTCACACCACCGGCCGGAGCTCCTGCGCCACCGGTGGCCCCCAGGGTAATGGAATTGCCGCCCAGGGCATCGTATTTCACCGCGATATTGGCCGTGTTGACCACATCGCTGTTCAGCGCGGTCAGCGCCCCCGCCACACTGGTTTGGGCAGTGGTTGCGCCAACCACTCCGGTGGCGCTGATACTGTTGATCGGTCGGCTGAAGCCACTAATCTGCCCCGTAGTGGCCGAATAGGTGGCGCCCCCCCCCAGAGTGCTGGCGGTGCTGACGCCGAGTTTATTGACACCAGTCACCACCGAATTCAGTTGAGAACCATTCACCGCATCAGTGCTCGTAGCGGACAGCACCCCGGCGGCGACATTCTGGATCTGCCGCTCCGTGCCTGCGGCCCCCACCGATACCACGCCGTTGGCCGCGCTGGCAATGCCTTGGGCGGTAGCACCATAAAAGGCGGTAGTACCTATATGGGGTGCGGCGGTCACACTGCCCGCCCCCAACGCCACATCATTGGTATTACTGGCGGTCGAACCCGCACCCAGAGCCATGGCAGAGGCACTTTGCGCTGTTGCCGACTTACCAAAAGCGAGTGCATTGACAGCCAGAGCACTGGAAGCAGTACCAATGGCTACCGCATCGGAAACGGAGGATGCCCCTACCCCAAAGGCTATGGCATTGACCCCGTTGGCCACAGTAGACGCATCACCAAAGGCAAACTTATTTGCGTAAATGGTGGTTGTAGAAGCGGTTGCTCCAGAGTCACCCAACCAGACGTTGGCCATATTGGGAGTATCCGCATTACCTTTAAAAAGCTCATAAACGGTATTTGTCGCGCCGTTTACAGCCGCTAAGAGTAAATCCGCGCCTTGGGCAGCTTGAGTGTTAGCGTTAGCATAAAATGTAAGCCCGGGATTGGCAGTTGGAGTGCATCCATACGAAGTGCTTACTACGTAACAATTAAAGTCGGGAGCCGCACCCATTGCACCTACCGGGAAAAGAAAAAAACAACTACCTAACAGACCAATTGCTATTAGGCAATTTTCAGTCTTTTTGCCTGCCGAGTTTGCAGAGAAGTTGGTAGTAGATTTCTTTTTATTGCTCGACGCAAACTCCGAGGCCACCACCCAGCACCCCAGTGAAAAACTCCAGACCACAGAAAAAAATTTATTCATTTTCAATTTGGCGTAAACCAATCTCCAAAACTTAGACGCAGGGTGCCGTCCGCATAAGTCTTGACCCATGCGGTCAGGTAGTTATATTCAGTACCTCAAGACAAACGTTGCCAGTACTCCACCCCCCAGCACGACCCAACTGCACCAATGAACTGAAAATAACAGAACGTTGAACTAAAGGATCTTCAAGCCCCGGAACACGGAGCAGCATGCTGGACATTAGAGGGCACCCGGTTGCGAGGGGAATCCGCCAATTTTCCGGGAGTACCCTTGGGGCCAACAGTAGAAACAGCTCTATCCCTACAGGAAATTTCTCGGAGACCGAGAGAAAATGCCATAGACCTTAAAAGACCAACGCCAGTTATCCCGCAAAGAGCGGTATGTCTACCCTAAGTAAGCCAACCAGCAAGCAGCGTTTTCCAGAACGACGTGATCGAAGCTCTTTTAATCCCCCAGCGGCGTACTTTTGTCGACGATGGCAATGCCTATATTAAATGTAGTGTTAACCAGGTCCACCTATGGCAGATAACTACACATTGCGGTGACCGTGGCTTATACAAAACTCGTAGCTACCAGCAGACCGACTGTGTAAATGAACCCCAGCAGAGCTGCACTCGTTTATTTGAAACTCAGCGTAAAGAAGGCGAACATCCATGCGTTCCTCACCGGACTTGAGTGAGAAGATTACTTGGCATGTCCCGGTCGGTTTTAGCAGTTTTTCGATACGCAACAATTGCTCTGTGATGCTCATCGGCGAGGAGGACGCGCAGAGCCTTGCTGGTCATGCGCGCGGGCTACTTTGTTGGGCCCGCCCGAGCCATTGGAGCAGGTCCGCGCCACTCATGGGCCTGACATACCAATCCCCCTGCCCTTGCGTACAGCCCATGTTTAGTAGGTGTCGCCGTTGCTCGCCGGTCTCGATGCCCTCCGCTACAACCGCCACCCCCAGGGCTTCACCCAGCGCCAAGGTGCTGCCGACCACCGCCTGGCAACGTAGCTCACGGGGCAGTGCTTGGACGAACCCGGCACCCAGCTTGATTTCGTTGAACGACAACCGGAACAAGCGCTGCAGCGAAGAATAGTCGGTGCCGAAATTCTTGATCGACAACCGGCAATCCATCATCTGCAAGCTAAACAGGCACTCCAGGCTGGTTTCTGGCGCTTGCAGCAGGTCACTCTCAGTCAACTCGAAGGTCAGGCTCGAACCGCGCGCGCCGTACTCGCTGAGCAAGGTTCGGATCTGTGAAGCGAGCATACCGTTGGACCATTGCACTGCGTGCAGATTGAAGACGAAATTGAGCTCATGCCCCTGCGCCCTCAATTGCTGTTGCAGGACCAGCCCCTGATACAGTTGCTGGCGCAGCAGTTCATCGAGCAAGTCGCAGCGATCCAGCGTGGTCACGAAACAAGCAGGTATCAGAGTTTTGCCGGACGCATGTCGCCAGCGGGCCAGCACTTCAACACCAATGACTGCATCTGTTTTCAGATTGAATTTTGGCTGGAAGAGCCATTGGACCCAATCCACGAGAATCGCTGTGTCTGGCAATACTTTTTTTCCTGACCTGACCCTGAACTCGGTGCGCCGAGGGGGCATGGAAGCCACCGAACTGGCCTTGTTCAAGAGCCTCTCCTCCAAGGAACTGTTGATCCTGCAGCAGCTTGCCAAAGGCTTGAGCAACAAGCAGATCGGCGAAGACATGCTGCTCAGCAATAAGATCAAACGCATGTATAAAGCCCGACTGTTCGAGAAGCTCAATGTGAACTCCCTGGTGTATCTGTCAGACGTGGCCAAACGCAACAATCTGATCTGATGAAGTACTCACTGCGCATGTGCTTGGTCCAGCTCCTTGCTCTGGCGCCACAGGGTTCAGGTTGCTAGGTGGCTTGAATCGGTTGTTTTCAAATCGCAACGTTAATCGGTGACGGAAAAATCGTGTCTTTCGGTGTGCTGCACCAACGCCTTGTTCTGGTGGTCGTTGATGTTTGATAGCTCCGCAACGGCATGCGACATAAGTACAGGTAGGGAAATCAGTTATACGTCATGGTAAAAGTTGCTGTTCCGTTGGCCAAGCCGGCCTTGACATTGGGGCTGGTCTGATAATACTGCGCAACAAACGGAATGTTGTACGTGCCACTATTAGCCATTACTCCTACCGGGACTGTTTCACCAAAGGTCACTGGTGCACCATCGCGTGTGATTTTTATCCCCACTCCACTGGCGGCATTGCCCGTGGCGGATGAATTAATTGCCATCACCCCCGGCACACCAGAACTATCAGTGGTCGCGTCTAGTCTTAAATTAACCCGAGTACCAGCGTCGCAGTTAAGCGGGATAAGGAACTGAACCGGACTCGCTATGTACCCTACGCCTGTAAATGTGCTGCGCTGTACATTCCCCATCGGTACATTGATGGCGGTATTAGTAACTGAGCAAGCGACAGGAACAATATTGTTGATTCCTGTCAAATTTAGATCAAAAAGCCTAAGGGTGTCGGCGTTATCAAATGCCAATGTGCCAGGGGTCAAGGTGCCGCTACCAGTAGAGCCAACTGATGTCTTGATTAAAGAGGCATTAACGACGCCGTAATGATACCAATTGCCTTGGCCATATTGAAACGTAAATGGATATGGATAGGTAGTCTCATGAAAAATGTATTCTAACAATAGCCCCACGCCGGCGATGTTAGTACTATAAACGTTTTTCCCATAAGAGCTGAAGATTTTGAATTTACCTATATTTCCGGTAATATTATAAGTCGATGAGCAGATGTAGCTCCCACTTTGAAAACTTACTGATTTGGTTGACAGGACCGCTCCAAGGGGAGTATCTCGCTGAACCGTCACAGTTCCGAAGTTAATAGTTTTTGTGTCCTTACTCTCGCCAGATTCGTAAGCGCATGCAGCCCAAGCTGCCCCGGGAAGAATTATCAGCATACCAAGTAGCGAGGCAATAACTGCTTCGATGTTTCTCATTTACTTACTCTCTAAGTGTCCGATTATCGACAAATAAAATCGGATGTCGCCACTGATGATGGGGGATTTACTTTTGGCAAGGTGAAGTCAACCTGACACTGTTGGCTCGCCGTATTGCCCCACTTAACCAGCAAGTGACCTTTTTCCGGAACACCATTCAGATACACCTGGCCATCCGTGCCGACAATGCTGCTGTTCTCCATGGCACCGCCCTCTTGCCGCAGGGAGGCGGTGGCGCCAAACGGTACGGGTTTGCCCCGGTAGTTCAGTGTCATCAGCACGCGGCTGCCCACGCGAGTTTTAAAGTTGGCCAGTACCACCGCACCATTGGTTGGAATAACCGTCTGGGTGTTGGTGTCGATGTCCACATCTTCCGCCAGCGTCTCGCTATCCAGCGCGACACGGTTCTTGCGATAGGTACTGACGTACGGCACCACCGCGTAACCCCACCTGTCCGTGCGCACACCGGTATTATTTTGCACCTTCGCATCCGCCGCGCCCGGCGCGCGGACCAAGGCGATGGTCTCGCCTTGTTCCTGGGAGAAGGTCACGCCGTAAGGGTGGGCCACGACCCCGCCCTGGAACCCGTAGTTCACCTGTTGCGAGTTCTTGTCATAGTTGTAGCCCGCCCGGGCTTCACCATAGGCGCCCTTGTAGTTGGCGCTGGCACTACCGCTCGAGCCTATGCCCTGGTTGGCATAGCCCTGCTGTACGTTGTAGTTCAGGTTGTTGTCCGCCAGGGCGGTGCCGCTCAGGCTCACATCCTGGGTGGTATTGCCCTTCTTGCTCGTGTTGAAGTTGTAGCGAGCCCAGCTGCTAGGCAGCACTTTCTCCAAGGGAACCTGCACGCTAAAGGACAGTTGTTGATCTTTGCTGTTGCGACCTTCATAGATCGGCGCCCGAGTATAGGTGTAGTCCACACTGTAGCTGATGCCGTTGTAGCTCAGGTTGTAACCGGTGCTCAGGCTGCGTTCGTAGCCCTTTTGCCGCCAGAAGTCCTGCTGATAACCGTTAACATAGAAGTTGCCGTACTCGCCCAGCGATTGGCTGATGTTGATCTGCGCCTTGCTGCGCTTGTTATAGGTCCGGCGCCAATCATTGAAGTTGCCAGGATCGATTTCATTGGCTTCCTGGAAGTCGTAGTAACCGCTGGTGGAGTAACGGTAACCGGCCAAGGTAAAGGTGGTGCCGGTGACGGCGATGTCCTTGGCGTATTGAATGCGATACGACTGGCCATCATGACGAGAGCCATCGCGCAATTCGGTCTTGGCCTGTGTCACATCGGTGGACAGCGAACCCCAGTCACCAAACCCATGGCCGCCCCCCAGGCTGGTCGCGGAATATTTTCCAGACGCCAGCAAGCCACCGTACAGCGTGGAGTCATAAGGCATACCGTAGATCAGCGTGCCCTGGGCGAAGGCCGGCTTGCTACTCTCGCTGGCCGTCGAGCGGTATTCACCCGCGGCCACCGAGTACTTCAGGCGCCCTTCACGCAACATGACGGGCACGGCGGAAAACGGCTGGAGGGAGCGTCGTTCGGTACCGTCGGCCTCGGTAATGGTGACCTCCATATCACCGCTGGACGATGTGGGATAGAGGTCAGTAATGGTGAAGGCACCGGCCGGCACATAGGTCTGATAAATGATGTAGCCGTTTTGCCGCACGGTGACCTGGGCATTGCTCTGCGCGATGCCACGCACCACGGGTGCAAAGCCTTTCAGGCTGTCGGGAAACATGTTGTCGTCCGATGCCAACCGCGCCCCTCGATATTGGACACTGGTGAACACATCGCTGGGCGTCGAGCTATCACCCAGGGTCAGTTGCCCCTTTAACGAGTGAATATCCCGCTGGGCATAGCTGTTAACGTTATCCCAACCGCTTTTGCCGCTGCTCTGGTTGTAGGTGGAATAGTTGCGCAGCCGCCACGCACCCAAATTCAACCCGCTGCGCAGGTTCAGGTAATAACTGTCGTCGGTTCCCGAACGGTTGTCGCGCGAAGTATTGGCGCCGCTGAAGTTGTAATTCAGCAAGCCAGCCGTTAGCCCCTGGTCCCAGGTGCAGGGGTCCACATAACCACGGGCTTCGCTGCTCAGCGCCGCTTGCGGAATGCTGAGATCCAGGCGTTGCTCGCCGAAGTTGAACCGACTGCTGGAGTCCGGAATGTAGTCCCGCAGCTTAGTGATCGTTTGCGCTTCCGGTAATTGCTGCAGTGTTGGGAAGGCTTCGAGTTTGACGCCCATGTCTTTTAATTGCTTAGTCGTCAACTCGGGCTGCAACTTGCCTTCTACATCGACAAAGTTGACGTCTCGATTGCTGATGCGAGTGTCGTTCAGAAAAATATCAACCCGGTAGGTACCGGGAAGCTGCCCACCCTGGCTCGAAAAGCGCTCAAGGTCGATGGACTGCTGGCTGAGGGTATCTATTTCCAATGCCTGAGGGTTGAAATAGTCCTGCGCCAATACCGAGGCGGGTTGCAAACTCATCCCCAGAACGAATTGGGTTGCTACTAATGTCGTCAGACGCGTGGGAGTGAACGCATATGAACGACCACCTGCTTTTAGCCATGGCACAGGACTTTGATAATGTTTTTTCATGTCAATAAACTCCACTCAACTGTATGGCACGTAAGCCGCTCCCACTGGCTGCGGGCAATTGATCCAGCGGATTGATATTTAATTAAGCGAGGGGGGGCAGGCCTTTGAACTTAATCAGAGTGGCGCACTGACATCCGGAGAGATACCACCGAAATCATTGATCGACTGCCAACTTGCAACACCAGTCGCACCGGCCGGAATTGTCAATGTCAGTGAACTTTGTGGCGCCACCATGCCGGCATTTTCAATCTCGGCGTTACCCACGCTCACGCGATAAAAAGAAACGTGGTAAGGCGTTGGATTGTTGACCTGCAATTGATTGCCGGAGCGGCTGAACTTCAGGGATTTATAGGCCTCACTGGCGGAGCCGGACAAACCGAGCGGACGGTAGAACAATTTGATTCGGGTTTTTACCGAAATCTGTAATTGATTGGTGTCAGATTTTTCCGAGGAGGGAATCGACTTGATATTGACCCAGAACACTGACTCCTTGTTTTCTGGAAAGGTGCCACCGGTACGGATGATTCGCAGCACGTTTTCTTGCCCTGCATCGAGGCGAAACAATGGCGGTGTGACGATGAAGGGGGCCTTCTGAGTGGCAGTAGCCGACGTGCTCTCGACCCAGGACTGGATCAGATAGGGTGTGGTTTTTTCCGGATTCATGACCGAGATGGAGGCTTCTTTTTTCGAGCCGTCATACACCACACGAGTTCCGCCCACCACCACGCCGGCCCAGGAAGTATGGGTAATACCCAAGAGACAGCCGGTGATACAAACGGACTTGAGCCAATGCATTGATAAATGCTCCTTGAATTGTCCTCATTCCCTGTTCTTTTCCAGGAAAGTTGGTACGACTTAATCACTCAGTCGTGCCGGGCATTAAGTATGCTAATGCCCGAGCTTTACGACTTAATTGTAAATAATGGTAAAGTTGGTGACCGCGTTCGCGGGACCTGCTGTAACAGCAGCCTTAGTGGCAACATACTTGGCAATGAAGTTGTAGGTAGCATCAGGGGGCGTAATACCATGAGGGTTCGCCGAGCCACCTACCGGGATCTGAGTAGAGGAGTCCTGCTCATACAAGCCGATAGCGACACCGGTTGCCACGCCAGTACCGCTGGTCAGAGCCAGCAGCTTGCTGTTCAGAGTGTCGGCCGGGCCGTCGAACTTGATGTAGGCGCCCGTGACGGCTGCCGGGCAATTGGCTAGCACAATGCTGAAGAGCGTTGGCGCAGCGGTCGCGCCTACACTCGGCAGGGCAGTGGATTGGACCTTACCCAATGTGACGGTCTGGTTGGCGGTGTTTGCAGTAACGGTGCACGCTGCATCAGTAATATTGCCGATGAAGTTGATGGTGCCGTCATAGGCGTTGGCCATGCCTGCAAATGCGCAACCAGTCAGCAGCGCTACAGCGATCAAACTTTTCTTCATAGCGGTATTTCCTTCAGGTCAAGTAAGTTCTTGCACAATATTTAATTGTTTCGCTCAACAATACTAACGCCGGGCTATTGCTTTTTAGGCAGCAGTTTTATATGCAGGCGATTACGGTGGCTTGGAGAGTGAATAACAACAACGCAATTGTGTGGGGAGTTGGCGTCATTTGCGCCGGGAAAAGACTATCGCGCGATAGGAAAATTCTCGCGATAGCTCTGAATTATCTTGCCTAGGATTTAGCAGTCCGCGACTCAGCCATAATCACGTCCATCATTGAGGCGATATTTAGTCCTGAGGTAGAAAGACAACCGCTCCATGCACTGATAGAGACTGTTGATCGTTTCTGTGAGAGCCGCACGCTCCTCTTCGCGACAGGCGGCCTCGACCTCTTCGCAGCACTGAGTCAAGGCTGCATAACTGATGATTCTGGCCCCCCCTTTGATTCGATGGGCGAGATTGGAGAGCCCTTGCACATCATGTTGGGCGAACAACTTCTGTAGGTGTGTCATGTCCTCTTCATTGTTGGCGTCCAACTCCTGCAGAATCTTTCTTATAGCGTCTTTGTCACCACGGGTCAGTTGCTCAAGATTGGTGAGGTCAATTTCCTCGATGCCATCATCCCGAGCTTCAATCTCGGCCCTGGCAGGATTCATCACTTCGGGCGCGGCACTAAGCCATACCTCCAGCGCCTTCAGGCCGATCGGTTTGAACAGGCAGTCATCCATGCCAGCCTCCAGGCAACGCAGCTTTTCTTCAGGTTGCGCATTGGCGGTGAGCCCCAGGATCAAGCAGGGCTCCAGCCCACGGACAGATTCCTCTTCCCGGATTGCCTGTGCCAGGTTATAGCCATTCATGATCGGCATATGGCAGTCGGTGATGACCACATCAAAGTGACGATTGCGCCATGCCCGCAGGCCGTGGGCGCCGTCCACGGCATCTTCGACCTGATACCCCAGATAGCTCATCTGCTGGCACAGCAGAAGACGATTGGCGGGATAGTCATCCACTACCAGGACACGCAGGCTCCGTTCCCTGGTACCCACTGGCAACTCCTCGACTATTGGCCGTTCAACCAGTGGCTGGAGAACAGGCAGGTGCAGAGCAACCACAACTTGCGTACCTTCGCCAAAGGAACTGGAAAGGGTCAGGGTTCCCCCCATCATTTCGCACAGCGAGCGGCTGATCATCAGGCCCAAACCCGATCCACTATAAGATGACTGCGGATTGTTGCTGGCCTGGGCAAAAGGGTTGAACAGGATTTGCTGGTCCTGCCGGGAGATGCCGATTCCGCTGTCCTCGACCCTGAGGGTTATCTGGATAGACTTGCCATCCGAAGCTGCCTCGGCACGCATCTTCACCCAGACACTCCCCTCTTCAGTGAACTTGACCGCGTTGCTCAACAGATTGGAAAGGATCTGCTTGAACCGCAAAGGGTCTATCCATACGTCGCGATCTGAGTAAGTGTCCAACTCCACGACCAAGTACAAATGTTTCTGCTTGGCGACGCCCTCAAATACCCGGGTCACCGACTCAACGATATTCAGCAGATTGGCGCGCTCCGGCGCCAGCGAAAGCTTTCCAGACTCGATGCGGGAGATATCAAGGATATCTCCTATCAGGCCGAGCAAGTCCTTTGCGGTACCAGACGCCACCTCGATAGCGAAGCGGTCGGTTACACCCTGTTCGGCTTTCTTCAAGGCCAGTTCGAGCATGCCGATAACGGCATTTAGCGGCGTGCGAATCTCATGACTCATGGTAGCCAGAAAGGTAGTTTTTGCCCGGTTGGCCGCATCGGCGGCATTCTTGGCTTCGCTCAACTCATGCAGCAGTTGCTGGCGTCCGCTGACATCAATCCAACCGGCGACCATCCCGGCGACCTCACCGTCGGACCCTCGATACGGTAATGCCCAATGGTAGATTTTCAAGGCTCGCCCATCTGTCATGGTCAGGTCTCGATCATGTAGATGGGGTTCTCCTTTGCACATCAGCTCCAGGCAATAGCTGTGGTAGTTTTCCGCCTCGGTCCTATCGGCAAGCGGTGCATCAAGTGCTGAGGTACCAATGAGGTCGCTTTCGCTAAGACCGATCATGTTCTGGTAACTGCTATTGCAGAGGAGCATTCGCCCCATTCGATCACGGATGTAGAGAGGGTGAGGTGTTCCATCCAGCATCTTGCGAGTCAGTTCGTAACGACTTTCAAGCAGGCGGTATTCATTTGCGAGGACCTTCTGTGCATGGCGCGAAAGACGGTACTGAGCAATATGCAGGACTACCGAAAGCAAGATAAAAACAATAAGCAAGCACATGAAGTAACTCATCGAACGAAACCGTAAAGTTCACTAAATTCAGCCGACTATTGTGACTCAGTCAACCAGATGCAGTAGATGGCGAAAAGAAACAATACTAGCGTTTTGCTCGCGCACTCTTGATGCAGAGTAAGTTTTTAGCCAGTGACCAACAGATATACCGTTAAAAATCCGCCTATATCAGATTATTGCGCTTGGCAAAGTCGGCCAGATAAATAACTGATTTCACCTTGAGTTTTTCTATAAGTTTGACCTTGTAGGCGCTGACTGTCTTATTACTGATCAGCAGAGCTGTTCCTATTTCCTTGTTCCCCAGACCACTTGCAAGCATCTGTATTATGCTCAACTCGCGGTCCGACAGGCTTTTAATCAAATCAGCATCTGACACATGAATATCGCTGCTCCGCACTGAACTGGCAGACAGGTTGGGGAAGAAGTTATAGCCGTCCATGACTGCTCTGATGGCTCTGATCAACTCATCCTGATGGCTGGTTTTTGATACGAAACCAGCTGCTCCGGCCTTCATGCAGCGCAATGAATAAATCTCTGCGGCCTGCGAAGTAAAGACCATGATCTTGATGGGAAGGTCCATCATTCCGATGCGCGTGATGACTTCAAGCCCATCCATCTTGGGCATGGAAATATCGAGCACCATAATGTTCGGCACATGCAGTCGGGCCAGTTGCAAAGCTTCGGCACCGTTTTCCGCTTCCGCAACTATGTCGAAACCCCGTTCGCATAAGATATTTCTGAGTGTCAGTCTGATCAGCGGGTGATCGTCCGCTATAATTGCCTTATACATAAAATGTCCAATGGATTGCGTGATATTGAAGAAGTAGAAGTTAGCGATTTCGTTTTAGGTGGTTTTCAATGTCTTCCTGACTCAGCCAACTCTGAAAATCCTGCCCGCTCATGGGACGGGCCAAATAGTAGCCTTGCCCGAGCGTACAACCCATATTGATCAAGCGCCCCAACATATTCCGATTGCTGATGCCCTCAATCACAAGACCTTTCCCCAAGGCATGGGCAAGCGCCTGAGCGCTGGATATCAGCGCATGATCATGGCTACCCTTTATTCCCTCGATAACACTTGCGTCGAGCTTTATCTGGCTGAGCGGCAGTTGGCTTAACAAGGAAAGAGAAAAAAACCCGCTCCCGAAGTTGTCGATCGACAGATTGCAGCCCATATTGTGCAACTCAAAAATATGTTTTCTTGTTGTTGGACACAGGTCAGAAAGACCATTTTCCGCCAACTCGAATGTTAAGATATTTCCAGCGAACCCATGGCGTTTAAGAGAAGTTTTTATATGCTCTACAAGTTCACGCTTGATCAGTTGAGAAATATGCAGATTAAAGGCTAACCCCAGGTGCGCATGTTGGTCGAGCGTCTGTAGCAACGTCAGCCCCTGATCCAGTAACTGCTTGAACATCTCATCGATCAGGTCATAGGCAACCATGGCGGCCAGAAAATCTTTGGGCATCAGCACACCTTTACGCGGATGCTCCCAGCGCGAGAGAACTTCGACACCGGCCAGGCTTGCGTCAGCCAGCTGGAATTTAGGTTGATACCAGCCACGAAAATGCCCCAAGGCCAGGCTGCGGCGTATTTCCACTTCATTGGGCAGCATTGAAAGCACAGTTTGAGGCGCAGCACAGGGCTGACCGATCGCCCCTCGTAGCCCATAACGCAGCAACAGTTCATAGAGCGATCGGAGCTTAAAAGGCGCAGATAAAACTCCGAGTATCGGTAGTCCCGAAAGACTTCCCAAGCTCTCCAACGCCCTGTGCAAGTCCGCACTGCATTCTCCGCATAACACCACCGCCTGCACCCGCTGCTTTTCTCGAGTTCGGCCAAGAAAGTCCAGTCCCTCGAGCCCTTTGTGATTCAGGCTGCAAATAATGATGTCGACATCACCTGCCCGGCTTATCTGGTCCATTACCTGCTCAGGTTCGCTGGCTTGCAGGACATCACGTACGCCCAGTCGATATAGCATCCGTACCAATACGGTGCGTTGAGACAGGTAGCTCTCCAGGACGAGAACACGAGGGCAAATCATTTTGACTACTCGATAAAGTTTTGATGGTGGATTGTTCAGAGCTCTGTCGCCTCCTTCAAGACGACCTTTCTCGGGCACTCAAAGAAATTTCTCGTGCGACAAGCAAAGGGAGAGCCCGCTCATTGAGCAATCGGTGTTTCCAGCCAAGTCAGGTACTAGAAAACTGCGTACATCCCCCGCCGGGGCTGGTGATGAGTATGAGGGGGGCGGGACGGCATGGTAATCACTGCAACGAGTTACTCTGCCAGGGTTAGTCGGTGGAGTGAGGTGAGTTACAGGAGGAAGTAAAAAACACGGAATCAGGCGTTACCCAACACCTGATGGGGGATAGGTTGTTTACGCTAGGTATGGCATCAGGATCCGAAGGGGCAAAAAATTGGTTGATGCCTCAGCACCACACAAGTGGATTGAGCGCTGCCATCCTTACCACTGAGTCTAGAGGTGAGTTGCCCTGCTCGCTCCAATCCAGTACCTGCAGGACTCCAACTATGATCAAGTTGGGCAGAACATTGCCATGCTGTTATCGACTGGTGCAACACGTAGCGAAGGCCAACCTGGCGAATCCATTCCAGCCCCGTTGCGTCGCCGTCACCGTTGAGTACATGCAAGCCCGCGCAACAAGGATCGAGCCGCGCCGGCCCGCGGCTGCACCACAGTCACGCCCATATGGGGCGGCTTACCATCGGTTGCGGAGATAAGGGTGCTGTGGCCGATGCGAACACCGGGGACGTCGGTAATGGCATTGAATTCGCCGGTGGTACCGGAACCTACCGTGATACCAAGTTGACGAGCACGCATGGGAACTCCTTTGAGAATGAGGCTGCAAGAAAGAACGACACCGCATCTTTCATGACGGGCGCTGCCCGGACGCAATCTAGTTGGGCAACAGCGCACAACCAATCATCGTTAAGAGTTACGCCTCTTGACGCGGATATGTGAAGTAGAGGAAAACCGACTGTACTTTTGAGGGGCACAGGGACGCATCAGATGTTTCGCGAAATCAGCATGCACTCCAACCTAGGCCGAGTGATCGAGCATATTGGGAAGCCCCGTTTTTGGACGCAGCTGACATTGTTGTTGCAGCAGTGGGTGCCGTTCGACAATGCGTTGGCAATCTTTTATCCAAACAGTGGCGCGCCAATAGTACTGGAGCTATACGATGCCGTACCACATGATGGTTTGGGCTTGCCTGCCTATCTCAATGGGCTATACCAGCTCGACCCTTTCTACCAAGCCTGTCGCGACGGAATTTCCAGCGGACTGCATCGCCTGGAGGAAGTAGCTCCTGACCAGTTTCGCCAATCCGAGTACTTCCTCAGTTACTTCCACGCCAATGTGTTGGAAGACGAGGAGCAGTTCATTTTGCAGATACCTAGCCAGGGAACGTTGTCGCTGTCATTGGGCACAAGTCGGCCTTTTCTGATCGAACAGCACGGAATACTGACCACGATCTGCCCATGGGTCTTAGCGTTTATGAAGCATCATTGGCAGGAATACAGCCAGAGTTTACAACTGACCAGCAGTGCGTCAACTTCTCAGATGAGGGACGCTCTCGGTCAATTCGGATCGTCCGTACTCTCTGATCGAGAGATGGAAATCGCCTTGCTCATCCTTCGCGGCCATTCCACAAAAGCCGTTGCAAGGCTTCTGATGATCTCTCCGGAAACCGTCAAGGTACATCGACGACATCTCTATAGAAAGCTTGGCATTTCGTCGCAACCCGAATTGTTCGCATTGTATTTGCAATCGCTGGGACATGACGTGGAGAACCACTGTTAGTGAACTATCCACATCCGGTCTGTAGCGGGCAGTCGATGCCGAGGGGTAAGGTATGAATGGCGTTAATTGAGCGCTTTTTTTTGATTTGAGCCTTTATTAAGGACTGTAGGTAAAGGACTAATTCATTACATGTAGTGTAATGCCCCCCGATGCAATTGTTCGCAGCTTGGTGGTTCTGAGCCAGCTCCGCACCTGATCGAATAGTGCCGCTTGGCGCGAGCCCCTGAAATGAACAGAACGTCCTCTCATGAATTGGAGGCGCTCATCTGCGAGGATTTCGTGCTTCAACTGCCCCCCAATCGCGAATGCATGGAAACTGGATCAAAGTGTTGACGGCAGCTCTCCATAGATCGCCGTCAGCCCCCCGAATTGGACGCCGCAATCACGGACAAAAAGGATGCCGACGTGAGCTGGGTACCAGCCGGTACGATGTCGGCAATGTGCTTACTTGCCTCCCTGGCGTGATGGAGGGGACGAACCAGCGACGTTATGTGCTTTCGCACGCCCACTGGATGCTTTTTTGCTCGGCCGCGACTTTGCTTTAGCCGGCTGGAACGCCAGTTGCAACTGCGTTTCGAGCGTATCAGCTCGAGCGCGCTGCGCTACTGCGTCTTGCTGAGCACGAGTCAACTCATCCTGCTTAGACTCCAGCCGCCGTTGCAACTGCTCGACGTGGCGCCCGACTTCCTTTAGTTGGATTGCTGAATCCTTGCCTTCCTCCCGGGCGCGATCGACCTCGCGGTACGCGCGGTCTTCATCCCCGCGCACGTAGTTCTCCTGAGCAACACGCTCCTGCTCGGCTTGAGCCGCAGCGCCTGCAGCTCCTGTTGTAACATCTGGTTGTGCTGCTGAGCTTCACGAAGCTCGTGCAGCCAACTTTCACGCTGCTGTTGCAGGTCCTCGATCTGCAGCTGGCGCTGGGACAGTAACAATTCCAGATCCGCCAGGCGCGCCTCGGCCGCTTGGCGCCCGGCCACGGCTTCTGCCGCCTGCTGGCGAAATTGCGCCGCGTCCTGACGCGCTTGGTTCTCGACTGCCGCCACCCGTTCGCGTTCTGCGATCAGCGATCAGCACCTGACGTTGCTCCGCTAGCGCCTGTTCGGCGATGCCCTGCGCCAGATGAATCGCCTGCTGCCACACGAAGACAAAAGCCTGTGACACTTCGCCGGGTAACGTCGGCAAGCGGGTCTCGCCGCTCAGGCGTTCGGCCAAGCGTGCCCACCATTGATCCAGCAGGCTGCCAACCCGCACCGGACTGCCACGCCCCAATTCCAGGCGTACGCGTTCCACCGTCGGCCGTTCACCCCGCGCCAACACCGCATCCGCTTTCAGCTCACTGCAACCGTTACTCCTGTGTCAGCTTTTCAATCAACGCTGAGTGCTCGGCAAACCGCTCAGTAAGTATTTGCCTGCTGCCCATTTCCATATCCGTGAAATCGAACCCTGGTGAAACGGCTTCACTGATCAGGCCATAACCTGCAGATCCATGCATGAGTTGCGATGCCTTCCAGATTCCACCAGGCACATGCAGTTGTAAAAGCTGGCCGGCCTTGACGTCGCTGCCCATCACCACGGATTGCAAGGTGCCGTCGGGATAAATAAGGCGGTACTGAATCGCATCGCCCAAATGGTAGTAATGCACGATGTCGGACTTATTGAAGTGAAAGTAACCAATGGGCAAATCCTGGGTCAGCAGATAATAAATGGAGGTCATCAAATAGCGCTCGCCGCCCTCGGTGTCGACCATGGCGTGGCGATCCGATTGAAAGGTTCTGCGGTAGTAACCGCCTTCAACGTGTTCTTCCAGCTCGAGGGTTGCGATCAGTTCTCGAGCATTCGGTGGGCTTTGCATCGGCTTGTTTCCTTCTTTCATAATGAGGCTGATATAAGTTGTTTTTTATAACTAAACTAAACGGTCATTTAGTGTAGTTATTAATTGCCATCGCCAACTACATATATTAAGGTTTTCGCAAAATAATAATGAAGATGTATTTTTGCTGGTTGTTTAATGGTTGCTTGCCAATATGTTCAATACGGAGAAACAGTCGATTGAAATATACCAAACTGTCGCCCTCCCCGCGCCACACCTTTTCCAGTGCATGCCCGGACAGCCCCAAGGCCCGTTGACGGTAAAGGAACGATCTTCAAGGCCTTCAAGGCACATTCGCTTGACCGTGCGGCACCCCGATGAAGCTCGAAGTGCCAGTGACAAGAACGGTCATGGTCCCTGCTTCCATCAACCCGAAAGGTGATTAGTTAAAGCGCTGGATGACACACCAGGGTCCAGACTTTATAACAATGCCCAACTATGGGGGCTGCTGACTTAACAAATCGTTCACGACTATAAAGAACGGAAAAAGTTTCCACTCACCCGACGAAATGAAAATAACCCGAAAAAACAACTGTTTGAGAGTTGGCCAACTCACTATTGGATAAATGGCGTGTTTTTTGACTGGGAACGTTTGACAGGTTGCGAAGACTGGTCGATAACTACCAAGGTCCAATTGAACAAGGCACGAGCGCTCATTTATTCGTCGCCTGTCGTTTTAGAGACAACTACTTGGTTGCCTATCATTAAAGGTCCGGTGTGCGGATCGTGCGGTAGCTTTGTCTCTCGCAAAGTTGGCCCTGTCTTAATTCCCGATGCGCTGCACTGTATAACGTCACGTCACAGTAGTGTGCACGCTCATGAAGCACGTTATGACTCATTATTGATACACCCTCGCGTTACAACATAATGCCCAGACGCCCGCTGCTTGACACTTTTTAGCCCTCATTAGAGCCCTGCCTGAATAAACTTTCGCTAACTACAGAGTTTACCAGCATGTCAGCAATCAGCACCGAACGGTCTAATTGGTACCTTCTGCAATGCAAGCCACGTCAGGATGAGCGTGCCCACCTCAACCTGCTTCAACAAAACTATGTGGTCTTCCACCCTCAGCTAGTGAGTGAGCGCATCATTCGCGGGAAACGACAGCGAGTGCTGGAATCTCTCTTCCCCGGGTATTTGTTTATTCATCTGAGCCGCAACGACAATTGGGCGCCCTTACGCTCGACGCGAGGTGTCAGTCGTATTGTCGAATTCAATCATGGTCCTGCGACGGTGGCAGAGCACGTCATTGAGCATCTGCGTGGACGTTGTTTCGATTCATCGGCGTCGAGCGCGGACGAAGCCCTGAAACCCGGAGAGCATTTGCAGATCATCAGCGGACCACTGTCGCCACTGGAGGGGGTGTTCCTTGCTCCGCACGGCACCGACCGGGTGATGATCCTGCTGCAGTTTCTTAATCGGGAACAACCTGTTTGCCTGCCATTAAACGTGATTGAACGCCAACAACCCGCCTTTCAAACCAACAACTAATCACTCGCTTTGTATGCCTTTGCTCAGGAGCTATAGCATGGCCTTGAAGTCACGATGCCCTGTCGCACTGATTATGGCCTCTCTCTATCCTGGAATGGCCTGGAGTATTGATCCGCAACCTATTGATGTTTACGGATTCGATTTCACGCCGACGTTCCTGTTTTCAGAAAGTTATGACGATAACTTTCGCGAGCTGGAAAACAATAAACAGTCTTCCATGATCACCAAGTTGGCGCCCTCCTTCGAACTCAAGGCCGAAGATCGTAATAGCGCCACCCGGCTGATCTGGCAACCCACTCGCTACATCTATCACGACGAGTCGGACGCCTCGAACACGGCGCAACGGGTCCGTGCCGACAGCATCATGGAGTTCACCGACCGACATCGGCTGAAACTCGAAGCCGAATATCGCAAATACGAGCGCACGGAATCGACTGCGGTCGAAGGCATCAATGACAAGCTCAACAACAAGCGAGTGGGCGGTCTCTATACCTTCGGCGCCAAAAGCGCGGACAATCAAATCGATTTCGGCGCCAATTACGCTGAACTGCGCTACGACAATGCCGACGGCATCAACGACGACAAAGAACGCAATACCACCGCACTCACCAGCACCTGGTACCACCGGATCGGCAGTAACACCCGAGGCCTGCTGGAATATGACCACACCAACTTCGATTACCAGCAAGCCAACAGCCCGCGCAGCAGCAAATCCGATGCGCTGCTTGCCGGTGCCGTCTGGGATTTCACGGCCCGCACGACGGGTAAAGTCCGCCTCGGTTATGAGCGAAAGAACTTCGACAACAGCGAATCCAACGACCTCAACAACCCCACCTGGCAAGTAGACCTGCAATGGAAGCCGCGAACTTACTCGACGTTTACTTTTGTCGCGCGCCAGGCGCTCGCCGAAGGTGACGATGGCGCTGACGCCGTGAAGTCGACGTTCACCCAGGTCGGTTGGCGCCATGGCTGGACCGAACGGATCACCACGGTCGCACAAGCCGGGATCGGGCGTTATGTCTATGAAGGCCAAAGCCGCACCGACAATTATCAGGACTACAACCTGGCGGTGGTGTATGCGATGCGCCGATGGCTGGATATCGAGCTCGGCTATCGATACCGCGACAACGATTCTGATGCCAACAACGAAAGTTTCACCCGCAACACGTTTCAGATCAGCTTCAACGTCAGCCTTTAAGAGGGTCTCGACATGCACACACAAACGCTGGGTTTTTTATTCGCCCTGGTTTTCATACCCCCTATCTACGCAGCAGACCCTGGCACTCAGTACAAACTGGCCGCTGGCGATGTCTTGCGCATCATCGTGTTCGGGGAGCCGGAGTTGAGCCTGAAAAAGATCCGCCTCAGCGATGCCGGTACCTTTTCATACCCTTTTCTGGGAGAAATTTCCGCCAAGGGACTCACCCCGGGGCAAGTTGAAAAGATCATCGTCGACGGGCTCAAACAGGGTTACCTGATCGACCCGAAAGTCAGCCTGAGCCAGATCGAATACCGTTCGTTCTACATCAATGGCGAAGTGCAAAAGCCCGGCAGCTATCCGTTCGTGCCCGGACTGACGCTGGAGAAAGCCATTGCCTTGGGCGGTGGCTTGACCGAGCGCGCCTCAATCAAACGCGTGACCATCATGCGCGGCGATGGCGGCGCGACCCTCACTGACAACGTCACGCGAAACACCACGATTGCTCCCGGCGACACCATTTCCATTGCACAAGGCTTTTTCTAATCATGGACAACAGCCCTAGCACCTACGTCGAACGTCCTCTGCAAACGCATCTGCACCAGCAGTACAGCGAAGACAAGGACACCATTGATCTTCTAAAGCTTTGGCGAGTGATCTGGCGCGCCAAATGGAGCATCGGCTGGCTGGTCCTGCTGAGCGGTGCGCTGGCGGCCGTTGTGGTCTCGACCATTACCCCGCAATACGTCGGCAGCACCACCTTGCTGTTCAACGATAAAACCCCGCCGCTGATGTCCTTCCAGCAGGTCAAGGATTCAGGCGGCAACGCCACTGATTACTTGCAGACACAACAAGCACTCCTGCAATCGCGGGACCTTGCTGAGCGCGCAGTGAAAAAACTCGGCCTGACGACCCACCCGGTCACCGACCCGCGCCAACAACCGACACCTTGGTTCACGCCGCGCAAATGGCTGGCCGATCTTGACCTTGATCAATGGGTCCCGGGCCTGGGGCTATTGATGCCGCTCAAAGATGCGCCCACTGAAGAAGACGTCTTCAATCAGGTCACGCAGAACCTCATGCTGCACACCAGCGTCAAGTTCGTCGGCAAGAGCCAATTGCTCGAAATCGAGGTCGAGCTGCCGGACCCTGTTCTGGCCGCAGCGGCAGCCAACGCGCTGGCCCAAGGCTTTACCGACAGCCAGCTCGACACCAGCGAAAAATCCTCGCAAACCACCACGGCCTGGATGAACACACGCCTGGTCAAGCTGCGCGACAACTTGCGTGTCGCCGAGAAAAGGCTGCAGGGCTACCGGGAAGAGCAAGGTCTGGTCGACGTTGGCGGGGTGGCTACCATCAGCGCCAACGAACTGGAAATGACCGGTAATCGCATGGTCGATGCCCGTCGCAACCGCGCTGAAGCCGAGAGCGAGTACCGCCAGGCGAAGGCCTTGAGCAACGGCGATCTGAGCCGACTCTCCAGCGTGCCTGCGGTCTTGAGCAACCCCTTGGTCCAGAAATTCCAGGCGGACCGGGCCGCGGCCCAGGCCAAGGTGGAGGAACTGGCGGGACGCTATGGCCCAAAACACCCGAGCCTGATTTCCGCGCAGTCCGAATTACGCACCGCCACGACTAGCCTGCAACTGCAGGTGCAACAGGTGGTGGCCGGTATTGAACGGCAATACCAGCTTGCCTCGGCCAGCGAAGCCTCGCTCCGCCAATCCTTCAATAGCAACAAGGCGCAAATCCAGGACATCGCTCGCAAAGAGTTCCAGTTGCGCGAGTTCCAGCGCGAGGTCGACAGCTCCCGCGCGCTGTATGAAACCTTCGTCACCCGCTTGAAGGAAACCACGGCCACCGCCGACATGGACTCGACAAAAGTGCGCATCGTCGATCCGGCCATTGTTCCCGTCGACGCGAGCAAACCCCGTAAGACACTCATTGTGGGGATTGTCGGGTTAATCGCGGCGGTGATCGGCGTCGCGTTGGCGCTGTTGTTCGACAGTCTGAGCAATACTTTCAAATCCGACGAGACGATCGAAAGCGCGCTTAACATTCCGCTGCTCAGCGTCGTGCCGTTGGTCATGAAGAAAAGTCGCCGGCAACTGGCGCGCCTGTTCGAAGACAACGATAACCCGCGCTTTTCCGAGACTATTCGCAATCTGCGCACCTGGTTGATGCTGCAAAGCAGCGAAATGCCGTCGCAGGTGGTGCTGGTAACGTCGACCGTTGCCGGTGAGGGTAAAAGCACCATTGCCAACAATCTGGCCAGTTCACTGACGTCCCTGGAGCGTGTGCTGCTGATCGATGCCGACATGCGTAAGCCAACCTTGTCGCTGAACTTTGATTTCCCACCTGACAGCCCGGGACTGGCGAATGTCATTGCCGGCACTGCCAGGCTCGAAGACTGCATCGTCTCGGTGGGTAACCTGGACATGTTGCCGGCCGGAAAAGTCATGCCCCCTTCGCTGGATCTGTTCGCCGCGCCACGCTTGCCGTCCCCTGCCGATGCGCTGAACCCCTCACGCCAGCCGCCGCCGCAGGATCTGCTCAGCTCGCCGCGCATGGCGCGCATGCTGGAGGCGCTGAGGTCGCGTTACCGCCACATCATTATCGACTCCCCGCCTGCGGAGTTGATCAGCGACGCGCTGTTGCTGGCCAAGCATTCGGATGTCGTGGTGTATGTGGTCAAGGCCGACAGCACGCCGATCAGCCAGGTGCAAAGAGGCATCGCCATGTTGCAGCAGAGCCAGGTGCCGGTATTTGGCACCGTGCTCAACCAGGTGGACCTGCGCAAGGCGCGCAAGTACGGCTATCACCATTCCCGGGCGTTCTATAACTACGACTTCGCGCCCAGGTAACACCGGGCGACCCAGCCCGCCGCTACACCCCTTTTCTGCCCTCACACACCCTGCTTCACCTCTGCCGAGCTACGGAAAAGCCTGCGGAAGACACGCCGTGCCTGCCGATCAGCGCTGATGGATTTTTCTGCCTTGAGGTCAAGCCCATGACACCGCTCTATACCGCTCACATGACACATCGCCGAGGCCTGACATTCTGGGGGCAGTGGCTGTGTGCACTGACACTGGCCACCTCGCTGCTGATGGCGCTTGTGTATTGGCGCGTTGGCAGTCTGACCAGCGAATACCGCATCCTGATCATTCTGACGGTGCTCGGTTCAGTGCCGATTTACAGCGTGATGCAGGTCTACCACAAACGCCATGGCCTGTTGGTCGGGCTCGGTAGATTGCTCGCGGGTTGGTTGATCCTGCTGGCTGTGCTGGCGGCGATTGCCTTCATCACGCAGACCAGTGCGATTTATTCGCGCCAAGTGATTATGGTCTGGGCGGTACTGGGCTTCGTAGTCCAGGCCGCGAGTTTTCTACCCCTGCATTACTTCGCCCGCCTGCACTCGCGGATGGTCTGTAACGAGCGTCGCTCGGTGATCATCGGCACCTGCCCGACCGCTCATGAGCTGGCGAAAAAACTCTCCAGGCCGAACCGCGCGCTGGTTCTGGGCTTCATCGCCGCCGCCGATGACAGCGGCCCGGCCCCCAGTATTCTGCCGCTGCTCGGTCGTGTTGATGCGATCCGCGAGATCATCACCCGCCTGGAAGTGCGCCGCGTCTACATCGTCCTGACGATGGCCCATGCCGCGACCATCGAAGCGCTCTACATCGACCTGCTGGACATGAATGTCGACGTGGTGTGGATCCCGGATTTCGGCAGCATGGTGTTGCTCAATCATTCGATTTCGGAAATCGAGCGAATGCCCGCCATTTACCTCAATGAAAGCCTGATCAGCTCGCATCCCGCCAGCCTGTTTTGCAAGGATTTGTTCGAACGCAGCCTGGCCACGCTGGCGATTATTCTGCTCAGCCCATTGCTGTTGGTGGTGGCGGCCGCCGTCAAGCTGACCTCTGCAGGTCCGGTGCTGTTCAAGCAAAACCGCCACGGGTGCAACGGTGAAGTGATCAAGGTCTGGAAGTTTCGTTCGATGCGCGTCCACGACGACCGCGAAGTGCGCCAGGCCACCCGCGACGATGAGCGCATCACGCCGGTTGGACGCTTCCTGCGCCGCAGCTCCATCGACGAATTGCCCCAGCTGTTCAATGTCTTGTTCGGCCAGATGGCCCTGGTGGGCCCGCGCCCGCATGCCGTCACCCACAACATTTATTACACCGGCAAGGTCCGCGCCTACATGGCCCGGCATCGCCTCAAGCCAGGCATCACCGGGCTGGCCCAGATCACCGGGCATCGCGGGGAAACCGAGACGGTGGAAAAGATGCAGCTGCGCGTGGCCCAGGACCTCAACTACATCAACCAATGGTCGCTGTGGCTCGACATCAAGATCCTCATCAAGACCCCCTTCACGCTGTTCTCGAAAAACATCTACTGACCCCCTGCCCCGCCTCTGCTGTCCCCCTGCCCCACCGTTGATTTCTGTCACGACCACCTGAGGTTTGACCATGAATGTGAGCGTATTCGGTATTGGTTACGTGGGCCTGGTCCAAGGCGCCGCACTGGCAGAGGTCGGGCACCACGTGCTCTGCGTCGATGTCGACGCCGCCAGGGTTGAGGCGCTGAAGGAAGGCACCCTGCCCATCTACGAGCCGGGCCTGAAAAGCCTGGTGCGCGACAATTACCAAAGTGGGCGACTGCGGTTCGGCACCGACCTGGCCGACGCCGTTCATCATGGCGACGTGCTGTTGATCGCTGTGGGTACGCCGCCCGACGAAGACGGTTCGGCCGATCTCCGATACGTGCTGGACGTAGCGCAAACCATTGCGCTGAACATGGACCGTCATCACATCATTGTCGGCAAATCCACGGTGCCGGTGGGCACCGGTGACCTGGTGCGCGCACGAATCGAGCAAGTGCTGGCCGACAACCATCGCAGCGATCTGACGTTCGATGTGGTCTCCAACCCGGAATTTCTCAAGGAAGGCTGCGCGGTCGAAGACTGCATGCGCCCGGACCGCATCATCATCGGCACCGACAGCCCGCACGCCGAAGAGGTGATGCGAGAACTGTATGAACCGTTCAATCGCAACCACGAAAAAATCATCATCATGGATGTTCGCAGCGCCGAACTGACCAAGTACGCCGCCAACTGCATGCTGGCGACCAAGATCAGCTTCATGAACGAAATGGCCTGCCTCGCGGAAAAACTGGGCGCGGATATCGAGAAGGTGCGCCACGGCATCGGCTCCGATCCACGCATCGGTTATCAATTTATCTACCCGGGGCTCGGTTACGGCGGTTCGTGCTTTCCCAAAGACGTGAAGGCGCTGATCCATGCCGCCACCCATGTCGACATTGACGCCCGGGTGCTCAAGGCCGTCGAAGCGCGCAACCAGGAACAGAAAACCAGCCTGTACCGAAAAATTTTAGATCACTACGACGGCCACCTGCGCGGCAAGACCTTTGCCCTGTGGGGGCTGAGTTTCAAACCCAACACCGACGACATGCGCGAAGCCCCCAGCCGCGTATTGATGGAGGCCTTGTGGCAGGCCGGCGCCAGCGTCCAGGCGTTTGACCCCAAAGCCATGGAAGAGGCCCAGCGCATTTATGGCTCGCGCGATGACCTGACCTTGGCGGGCACCAAGGAAGCGGCACTGAAAAATGCCGACGCGTTGATCATCGTCACCGAGTGGCAAGCGTTTCGGGCGCCGGATTTCGACCTGCTCAGCCAGCGGCTCAAGCAACCGCTGATTTTTGATGGACGCAACCTGTTCGATCCGCAGCGTTTGAGCAAACGCGGCTTCACCTACGTATCCGTGGGGCGGCAGACCCCTTCAGTCATCTGAAAGGAGCCGCGCCATGGTCAAGCTGGAATTAGTCGGGCATTACTCGCCGAAATTACTGGAGGCCAACCAGGCCTATTCCTTCATCAACTTTGCGTCCATCAGCAGCTTCTTCGAGCAGACCCCAAGCACCGTCGCCTATTTTTGCGACGGCATGCTGATGTCGACGTTCATGTCTCGCGTGACCGGCAAGTCGATCGGCAGGGTCAGCTTTGACTTCACCTCGATTGCCGACCTTGTACTGGGCAGCGCCGAGCAACTGGGCAAACGCGTGTATTTCGTTGGCGCCCGGCAAGCTGAACTGGACCTGTTCATCAGCAAGATTAAGGCCCGCTATCCGCGGTTGACCATCGCCGGTCAGCACAACGGCTACTTTGATGCGTCGCAGGCCAGGACCATCCAGGCGGACATCTGCCGCAGCGAAGCGAACATCCTGATCGTCGGCCTGGGCGCCGGGTTGCAAGAGCAATTCGAGCAGGATGCGTTGCGTGCCGGTTTCAGCGGTGTCGCCTTCACCTGTGGCGGGTTCATTCGCCAGGAAGCCATGGCCACCCGCGACTATTACCCGGCCGTGATCGATCGCCTGCATCTGCGCGCGTTTTATCGCATGTATCGCGAGCCCCATACGATCAAGCGCTACCTCATCGACTACCCCAATAACTTTGTGCACCTGTTGGCGCTCGTCGCTTCACGCAAAGTCGCCATCAGCGTTGAGGAATGACCATGCACATCCTGTTTATTCTCAAGGATTTCAAGTCGGGTGGCGGTGTCGAGCGCGTCCAGCAACGGTTGTCCGAGCAGTTTCTGAAGGACGGCCGACGGGTGAGTTTTTTCGTCATGAACGCAGACCTGCCCGACACGCAAGGTGTGCAAAGCTTCAACGGCGGCGGCAGCGGCATCGTCGGTCTGCTCAAGTCCATCGTCCTGTTGCGCCGGCTCATTCGCCGCGACGGCGTCACCCACCTCATCGCCGCCAAGGAGCAGGCGAACCTCTGCACCTGGTTCGCCACGTTGGGCAGCTCCTGCAAAGTCATATATAGCCGACACGCGACACTGGATTGCACTGAACAGAAAACCGGTCCCTCAAGCCTGCGCCTGCTCTACACCTTGTACCTCTGTGGCAGCGGCAAGGTCGTGACAGTCTCCACGGCCCTGCGCCAGACCCTCGTCGATTTAATGCCATGGGGGCAGCAGCGAATCCGTTATTGCCCCAACGCAGTCGTCACCGAACAACTGCTGCAAGCCTCACAGGCACCGCTGCTCGCCGGATTACCCCGCGATTACTGGTTGAGCCTGGGCCGTCTGGTAGAACCCAAAGGTTTGCACCTGTTGCTCGAGGCCTACGCCCTGGCGTTGCACAGCGAAGCGCTGCCGGATCTGGTGATCGCTGGCGACGGCCCGTTGCGCGACGCATTGACCACTCAAGCCAATCAACTGGGCATCGCTCACAGGGTGCACTTCACCGGTTTCCTCAGCAACCCCTATCCACTGCTCAAGCACGCGCAACTGTTCATTCTGAGTTCCGTGCAGGAAGGCATGCCGACTGTGCTGATCGAAGCGCTGGCGTTGGGCACGCCCGTGCTGGCGAGCGACTGCGAGACCGGGCCCAGGGAACTGCTGGACAACGGCCGACTGGGTCAACTGGTCGAGGTCAACGACGTACCGGCGTTGGCCAATGGAATGCTGCAAAGCCTGACTTCACGGGATCAGGTTGCACCCAGCGAAAAAATGGTCACCGACGCCATCCGCCAATACACCAGCCAGTACGCGGCGCAGGCGTATTACCAGGTATGGAATCAATGAAAAAATTGCTGATTATCCTGCATGACCTCAGCGCAGGCGGGGCGGAAAAAATGATGGCGCGCCTGGCCGGAGCGCTGGTCGACGCGGGCAACGACGTGACGTTGCTGATGCTCACCGGCGGCGGCCTTCACGCCGCGCACCTCGACCCGCGGGTGAAAAAGGTTGAATTGCGCAGCCCACGCAGCGCCCGTGCGGTGCCGGCACTCGCGCGATTTCTTCGCGCCAATCGCTTTGACGCGCAACTGGCAGCCCTGACTCACGTCAACGTGGTGGCGATCGCTGCTGCCGCGCTGTCCGGCACGCTGGCACGGCTGCACGTCAGTGAGCGCAATGCCTTTTCCCATGATAAGCATGTTAACCCCGACTTCATGGTGCGGGCCGCGTACCTGGTGGCGCCGCTGCTGTATCGGCTGATTCCCAACCCGGTGATTTGCGTCTCGCGCGGTGTCGCCCAGGACCTGATCGATACCACCATTGCCCGCCGCCAGGACGTGACCATTGCCGACAACCCGGTGCTCGACAACGACTTCCGCGACAAGCCCCCGGGGTTGCCCAGCCACCGTTGGCTGCTGGAAAAGTCCAGCTCGGTGATCGTGGCGGTGGGTCGCCTGGCGCCGCAAAAAGGCTTCGACACCTTGATCACGGCGTTCGCCTCAATGCCGGATTCCGACGCCCGCTTGATCATTTTTGGCGAAGGCGCGCTTCGGGCGCAATTGCTTGATCAGGCCCGCGCGCTGGGCGTGGCAGATCGCTTCGACCTGCCGGGTTACACCGGTGATCCCCTGGCCGAAGTGGCCGCGGCCGATTGTTTTGTGCTGTCGTCACGCTTCGAGGGCAGTCCCAACGCGCTGGTAGAAGCCTTGTCCACCGGCACGCCGGTGGTGGCGACCCGCTGCCCACATGGGCCTCAGGACATCCTGATCGGCGGCCTCGTCGCACCGCTTGTCGCCGTCGACGACCCGCCCGCACTGGCGCAGGCGATTGCCTTGCAACTGTCCACGCCGCGAGATCTGCAGCGTCATTCGCGCCTGGATGCCGCCACCCGATTCATGAACGCCAGCGCAGTGCAGACCTACCTCACCGCGTTGCTCGGGAGCCCATCCTCATGAGCACATTGCAGATCAGATACTCGACGCTGCGCGATGGCTTCACCTTGTTCGGCGTGCTGTTCTACATCCAGGTGATTACGTTTGTCCTCGGCCTGGGTGGCGCCGCAAGCTTCGGCGACATCGATAAAGACCTCGAAGGCAGCGTCGCCAACCAGGTCTGCGGCCTCATCACCTTGTTGGTGCCACTCTTCTTTTTCATCCGCAACAAGGTGTTCCTCAGCAAAACCTTTTACCGCAGCAACTTCTTCCTGCTGTTGTTCATGTTCTGTGTCATCGCCTCGATAGGCTGGTCCCATGACCCGATGCTGAGTCTCAAGCGCTTTATCGCGATGCTCAGCGTGGTGTTTTTTGCCGGTTTCATTGCCTACAACTACCCCCTTGAAAAGATCACCTTCATGCTCGGCTGTGCCATCGGCGCGGCGGCGTTGATCGGGTTGATACTCGCCGTGGTCATGCCTGGGGTCGCGTTCCTGTCCGGCGGCATTCGCGACGGCGCCTTCAAGGGGATTTTTGCCGAGAAGAACGCCGGCGCACGGCTCAACGCGATTGCCATCCTGCTGTTGCTACCGATGATTCGCCAGCGCAATCCCTGGGCACTCTTCTGTGCGTTTTGTTCGCTGGTTGCCATCTTCCTCGCCCAGTCGGCAACCGGGGTGGTGCTGATTATTTCCGGCACCATCAGCTATTGGTACTTCCTCACATTGATCCGCTTGCGCATCAATCGCTCGCAGTTGATGTTCCTGGGCTGCACCCTCCTCTACCTGCTGGTTTGCCTGTTTCTGTACAGCAACTTTGCGGTATTGCTGGAAATGGCCGGCCGTGACCCGTCACTGACCGACCGCACCTTGATCTGGGAGCTGCTCGCGCCGTTTATCGACGGACAGTTTCTCAAGGGGTATGGCTTCGGCGCCTTTTGGTCCAGCCCGGATGCCGATGCGTTCATTACCCGCTGGGGCTATATCGGAAACGCTCACAGCGGCTACATGGAAACCCTGCTCAACGGCGGCGTTATCCAACTGACGGCACTGGCGCTTCTGCTTGGCGAAGCGCTGCTCAAACAATACCGCGCCGTGACGGCCAACCAGACGGCGCAGTTTCGCGCCAGCGCCCTGGTGATCATCGGCCTGTTCGCCGTCACCAATTACGTGGCGTACGTGATTCCCAACTACCGCTCCGCCGAGTTTCTGGTGTTCTGCACCCTGGCCCTGTCCTTTCGGCACCACCACGCGACCTACCCCGAGTTATCAGCGGCAGCCCTGCGCCAGCGTCCGTCCGGCAGGGCATTACCGCGCGATTCAGCCAAGGCGTAATCAAAGGAGAAACACCCGTGCCCAACCAAGCCCCCGCGTTACCGCATTCCGTGTGCGTCGTGATTCCGATGTACAACGGCGCCGACAGCATTGAGCAAACACTGGCGTCCCTGGCCGGGCAAACCCGCCTGCCGGATCACGTCATCGTCATCGACGATGGTTCCACCGATGACGGACCACAACGGGTCAAGGACTTTGCGGCGCCGTTTCGCCTGACGCTGTTGCAGCAAGCCAACGAAGGCCAGGCCAGCGCGCGCAACCACGGAATGCGCCACTCCGAGGAAACGTTTGTGGCGATGCTCGATGCCGATGACCAATGGCGCCCGCAAAAGCTGGAGCTGCAACTGGCCCTGTATGACGAACTCAGTCGTCAGGGACATCCGGTCGGGCTGATCGACTGCTACGCGCAGGTCAATTACAGCGACGGCAGGCGGCAACTGGACAACCGGCGCAAGAACGGCCGGCATTTCTACGATTTCATCCACGCCAACGTGGTCAATGGCGTGTCCACCGCGCTGGTCAAGCGCGACGTGATCATGCAACTCGGTGGCTTCGATGCCAGCCTGCGTTACTCCGAAGACCGCTACATGTGGACCCGGATCGCCGAACACTGGGAAATTCACACGGTGCCGCAGGTGCTGCTGGAGCGCACGGTCAACGGCGGCAACATGACCGCGCAACCGAAGAAGTACTACCCGAACAAGATCAGGTTCATCGAGGTTTACCTCGCGCGCTATGGCGCACAGCTCAGCAAGCAACAGCGGATCGATTTCGTGCTGGGCAACCACACCGACTTTCTCAATGCCTTTTCCCGCAAAGGTGAGTACGCCGACGTGCTCGGCGTCTACCGGCGAATGCTCGACTATTCCTGGCAAGCGCTGATCTTCGATAGCGGCAAACCGACCTTGCGCTACCTCAATGCTTGCGCCCGATCCTGGCGCAAGGCAACGGCGTCAACCACCGCTCATTGAACCGGTATTCGCCATGGCCAACCATCGTCTGGTGACATTGATCTGGATCTTCACCGAGAAATTCGGCCTGATCTTCCTCTCGATGATTACCTTTGTCGCGTATGCCAGGCTGCTGTCGCCCGCCGAGTTGGGGGTGGGCACGGTCATCATCGCCATCGTCGAGTTGATCGGCCTGGTGTATTCATCGGTGCTGGAAGACCCGCTGGTACGACTCGAACGGCTGGAAGACAAACACATCTCCACGGCGTTCTGGGCGGCGGTACTCGTGAGCCTGGTGTCCATCGCCGTCATCTCGGGTGCGGCGATGCTGTACACGCCCGACCCGGTGCTGCAATGGATGACGGCAGTGGCGTCGGTGAAAATCCTCTTCACCATGATGGCGCGGGTCTATGTGGCGCAGATGCGCCGTAGCGGCAACTTCAGGATGCTGGCGTCGCGCACATTACTGGGCAAAGTGGCAGGTGGCGTCGGCGGCGTCGCTGTTGCGCTTTGGGGGTTGGGAGCCTGGGCGGTCATTGCCCAGGCGCTGATCATGGAGTTCGTGTCCATTGTTGTATTGATGCGCGCAGACCCGCGACGCATTGCCTTTTACATCGACGGCCCGTTCCTGCGCGAACTGTTGAAGGCTGGCGCACCGGTGGCCATCAACTCGCTGAGTTCGCAAACGCTGCAACGTGGGGTCAACGTGGTCTTGGGCATGACGGCCGGCGCGAACGCGGTTGGCATGTTCAACATGGCGATGCGCATCATCGAGCTGCCACGCACCGCGATTTATAACGGTCTGCTGAGCTATGCGCTGCCGGTGTTTGCCCGGCGCAGCGCAGAGCCGTTGCGCCTGCTCGGGATCATTGGCGATTCGACGGCCGTGAGCGGCTTTCTGTTGACGCCCTTGTTCATCGGCATCGCGCTCACGGCCAACGACCTGATCCTGTTGATATTCGGCGCCACGTGGGCCGAAGCCATTCCGCTGCTGCAAGTGCTGGCCTGCACGGCGGCCATCGGCAATAGCGCGATGTACGCCACCACCGCGCTGGTGGCGGTGAATCGCAGCCACCTCACGATCAAGGCGGAAGTGGCAACCACGGTGCTGGCGCTGGCGCTGGTCTACGGCTTGGGCAACCTGTATGGCGGCATGGCCGCGGCCCTCGCTTTGCTGGCGCGGATGCTGGTCATCACACCGTTGCAAATCCGCGGCCTTAACGCCGCCATTGGTTACAGCTGGCAACGCTTCCTCGACGCTAATTACCGCAGCGTGATCGCTTCGCTGGTCATGGCCGCCACCGTCCTGGTGGTGTCGCCGCGGCTGGGTTTTCAAGGCTACTTGCACCTGCTCTGCAGCATCGTAGTGGGCGTGCTGAGTTACGCCGTGGCCTACAGCGTCATGCATCCGCGCTGGCCGCAAGAATTCAAATCGGTATTCACCGCTCGCTGAATTCAGTCCCTGAGACAGGAAGACCTCACCATGCGCAAAACCACGCTGATCACTGGCGGGGCCGGCTACATCGGCTCCCATACCGCCCTCGCGTTCATCAATGCCGGACAGCATGTGCTGGTGCTCGACAACCTGTGCAACAGTTGTCGAGAGTGCATCGCGCGCCTTGAGCAACTGACCCGGACCCGGGTCGAATTCATCAATGGCGATATTCGCGACTCGATCCTGCTCGACGAGATCTTCAGCCGCTACGACATTGAGGCCGTGGTTCATTTCGCCAGCCTCAAATCCGTTGAAGAAAGCGTGCGCAAGCCGCTGGACTACTACGCCAACAATGTCGCCGGCACGCTTGACCTGTGCCGAGCGATGGCGCGCAACAACGTGTTCCAACTGGTGTTCAGCTCATCGGCCACGGTGTACGGCGAACCCACACGAACGCCGATTGCCGAAGATTTCGGCACCGGCAAACCGGTCAACCCCTACGGCCGCACCAAGCTCATGATCGAAGAGTTGCTGACCGATCTGTGCAACTCCGACCCACGCTGGAGCATCGGCTTATTGCGCTACTTCAACCCGATCGGTGCCCACGAAAGCGGGATGATCGGCGAAGACCCCAAGGGCCGCCCCAACAACCTGTTGCCGTGCCTGACGCAGGTCGCGATTGGCCGGATTCCCGAACTCACGGTTTATGGTTGCGACTATCCCACCGTGGATGGCACCTGCGTGCGCGACTACATCCATGTGGTCGACCTGGCCAACGGTCATCTCAAAGCGTTGCAGGTGTTGCAGCACCACAGCGGCCTCAATGCCTGGAACCTCGGCACCGGCATCGGCTACAGCGTGCTGCAGATCATCCATAGTTTCGAGGACATTACCGGCATCACCATTCCCTACCACTTCGCCCCGCGCCGCGCCGGTGACATCGCCAAATGCTGGGCGGACCCGAGCAAGGCTGGACGCGAACTGGGCTGGAACGCGCAACGCGGCCTGGAACAAATGATCATCGATACCTGGCGCTGGCAGTCATGCAACCCGCAGGGGTATCAGTCTTCATTCGAAATTCCGGCGCCCATTGCGGTGAAGTGATGTCGATGTTCAAAGCATGTCTACTGGCACTCCTGCTGTCGGCGTCGCTTGTTTGCAACGCAGCACAAGCGCCTCCCCGCGTACCCACTGCCGGGCTCGTGTTGTGGCTGGACGCCGCCGATGGGTCAACCATGACCCTGGATGCGCAGAACCGTCTCCAGCGCTGGCGCGACAAGTCCGGCGAGGCCAATGACGCCACGGTCGACGATGCCACCTCGCAGCCACAGCGGATCGACAACGCCCTGAATGGCCATTCGGTCGTGCGTTTCAGTGGCGCCTCAGGGTTTATCGGCAAAACAATCCGCACCGCCAAAGGCCCTGTGACGGTATTGATCGTGTCCCGTCGATTGCCCGAACAAACCCCGGTCGATCCCTGGCAACGGTTGTTCAGTTCACGCCCGCTAACCGCCAATAACGATAACGTGTTGCCGAATTTCGCCATCAGCCTGCAACAGCCCGCCGCGTATGAACCAACGGTTTCTGTCCTTGAGCTGTACGACGTGCCGATTGGTCCGTACGCCGTCGGGCGCAATGCCGTCGGCCACTCCGAAAACTTTCGCGGCGACATCGCTGAAGTGCTGGTGTACGACCGTCCATTTGCCTCCCTCGCCGAGCGCCAGCGTGCCTTTCAGTACTTGGCGGACAAGTGGTCAGTGGCCATCCCGGCACACGCCAATACCTGGACCCGTGTCGGACCGCTGGGCCCATCGCCGAACCGGACCAGCGCCCAGCTGCCGCTGTCCGATCAGGCCAATGCCGGTCAGTGGGTGCTCGACACCAAACTGTCCGACGACTTCAATGGCACCACCCTCGACACCGGGCGCTGGCACGTCAACAACGCCATCGGCAACGAATCGCTCGGACGCAAACCGGCGCTGTTCACGCCGGCCAACGCCACCGTCAACAATGGCCACCTGAACATTGTCTTTCGCAAGGAAACCTTGCCGCAGAAATACGTCCAGCTCGGTTTCAAGGACTACACCTCAGCCATGGTCCGCACCCTTGAACGCGGCTTCTACGGTTATTACGAAGCACGGGCCAAACCCATGAACTCCGCAGCGTCCAGCGCCTTCTGGCTGGCGTGGACGGGCATGGCTGACAACGCCACCGAAATCGACATTTTCGAAATCGGCGGCAAGACCAAAAACGCAGCCTCAGACCAGTCTTACAACATGAACGCCCACCTATGGGCCACGCCGCAAAGCACCGAACATATCGCCAATGGCAGCACCTGGATCAGCCCCTGGCGCCTGGCAAGCGACTTTCATGTCTACGGCTTCGACTGGCAGCCCGACACCCTGCGCTGGTACGTCGATGGCGTGCTGGTCCGGGAGTCGAAGAACACCCACTTCTTCTTCCCCATGCAGATCGTCTTTGACAGCGAGGCCATGTGGAAATGGTTCGGCGTGGTCGACGATGCGGACCTGCCCTCCACCTTCGAAGTCGACTACGTCAAGGTGTGGCAACGCCGTCGATAGCCGTTGCACAAACGGTGTCAGCGCTACTGCTGCCATAGCGTCCGCTCTGGGCCGGGTTTCAATCGCCAAGGTGGTCAGTTTTCAATCAGCGCTAACATGTCTGGAGCGCCTCTACGTGATCAACCGTCGGCTCAAAGAATTGGATTTGCTGCGCTTTCTTGCGGCAATCGCCGTCGTGTTTTTTCACTATGCGTTTCGCGGCTATGCAAAGGGTGACATGTCTGCAATGCCCTACCCGTTATTGGCGGAGACAGCCAAATACGGTTATTTAGGTGTCGAGCTGTTTTTTATGATCAGCGGATTCGTCATTCTGATGACCGCTTCGAGCAATAATCTCCAGGTGTTTTTCATCTCCCGCGTCGTTCGCCTCTGCCCGGCTTTCTGGGTGTGCTGCACCCTCACTTTTATAATCACGCTCGCCATCGGACCACCCAGATTTACGGCTGATCTTTATCAATACATGATTAACATGGCATTCCTTGCAGACCTGATGGATGTGCCGTTGATAGACGGCGTTTATTGGTCATTGTTTGTAGAAATAAAATTTTACCTGATGATCTCCATTCTCCTGGGTTTCAAGAAAATCGAAAAAATAGAGACCTGCCTCGTGCTCTGGCTACTGATCTCTGCCACCGCCGAAGTCCTCGCTTTTGAAAAATTACGCTCGATATTGATTACTGATTACGCCGCCTATTTCATAGCGGGGGCAACGTTCTACCTTATCTGGGCCAAGGGATTCACAAAAACACGAGTTCTGCTGTTGGCAGGCGCACTGGCATTGGCTTGCTATACCGCAATCGTCTGGGCCGCATTGCTTGAAACCAAATATCCAACCGAATTCCATCCTCTGATCGTATGCAGCGTCATTACCCTGTTCTTCATGACGTTTTTCTTGATCGCGATGAACAAAACGGCAGCCATAGGGGCATTGAACTGGACGGCATTAGGCGCGCTGACCTACCCGCTTTACCTGCTGCATCAAATGATCGGCTTTATGATCTTTAACGTGGCTTATCCGGCGGTGAATCCGCACTTGCTGTTGTGGGGCACCATCGCCTTGATGATTGCTGTGTCTCATATCATCCACAAAAAAATAGAAACCCCGATTGCCAGACTGATCAAAAAATCCCTGTCATTTTCCTTGAGCCGTGTCAGGGGCTGATTAGCCCTGGCGCAGACGCTCTCAAACTTCGCCCCCAGGCCGATGTCATTCGACCTGGGGGCGAACTTCGTTTGGGTCGCTGGTTTTCTAGTGGATCATGATGCTGTTGTAATCGCCGCTCAGCTTCTCCAGATGCGCTGTGTAGCGATTCAGAAACCTGGATAACTCGGCCTGGGTGTAATCCGTGCTTTTCAGATGATCGAGGTTCATCGAAAAGCCCAGCCACACGCCCGCCACGGCGATGAGTTCCTCACCGACGACTCGGCGTTGGCCGCTTATTTCTACAATGGCGCTGATATCGGATAAAGCATCTTCAGCGGCCTGAAGCTCCTTGTTCAGTCCTTCCATCGATTGAGTGAGTGCCTGAATTTCCTTGTCCAGATTATTTCGCGAGGTCGCCAGCTCGCTGTATTTGATGCCGTCAGACACAACGCCCAGCACCTTTCTGACCAGTTCAATCCCCTGCTTCACCGCTTCTTTTTTCGGATTCTCCATGTCCAGCCCATCCAGCGCTTTGGCGTCAGGGATGTAGTTTTTATACATGTCGGCCAGGTTGAATTCGCGAATCACGTCTTGCGCCTTGATCAGCGTGTCCCGCTGTTGCTCGTATTTGGCTTTGCTCAGGCTGTGATCATTGAGCTCCAGCAGGATTCTGGCTTTACGCGCCCTGGCCACTTTCAGCGGTTCATCCGCCCGCTCATCTATTTCGACCCTGTAGAGGCTGCGTACTTCGTTCTCGAGAAACCGCGAGCGATCGGTAAACTTGGTCTCGACACCTTCCAGCATGGCCTCGATGTTGCGTTTGATGTTCAGCACTTCCTCGCTGACGACTTGCCGATCCTGCGCCGTCAGATCGTTCCTGGCCAAGGCGTCGTTCAACTCGGCAAGGGCATCAAAGTAGCTCTGGCCAGAGGCGCCATTCAGCGCGGTCAGTAATACGGGGAAAGATTCGCGCATGGTTTTGTCGATGTTGTTCAAGTACGCGGCGATCCGTTGCGCCCTTTCCTGCAAGACGTCAGACCGGTCCTTTCTGAAGCTGGCCAACCTCGAAACGTCGCGGATGGTTTGAATGATTTTTTTTACATCGATATCGGGAATAAGTTGGGTGTCGATCGGTGTCACATTGTTCATGGCAGTCATCCTTTGGTCGCCGAGCAATCAGTCGAAGTTCTTTTTGTATTCTTCCAGGGCTTCATTAAACGTGGCCACCAGCTCACCAGCGGTGTTTTTCACGTCGCGCCACGGGTCAATCACCAGCGCGAACTCAGCGACAAAGGACGTCAGGCGCAAAGCATTGTTGATGCGGCCAAATTGCTCGGCCGACGCATCGATCTTGCTCAGGATGGTTTGCCACATTGTGTTCAGGATATTCAGCGCCGCTTCAGCGCCGGCCATGCGAATGCCGAGGTCGCCGAAGCTCGACAATGAACTTTCCATCGCGCTCTGCAGGTTTTCCTTACCGCTGACAGCCAACTCCAACGCGTCAACTTCGGCCTTCAGCGCATTGCGCTCTTTGCGCGCGGTTTCGGCTTTCGGGCCAAAGATCGAGCCTGAAATCGGCCAGAAGATCGGCAGCCCGCCGGAGAACGACATGCCGACGTAATAGTCGTAGTCCTTGTCCAACTGGGTAATCCGGTCTTTTTTGGTGCGAATGGTTTCCTTGGAACTGGCGATGGATTCGAGCAAGTTACTGCGCTCCATCAAGTCGTACTTGGCCTTGACCTCGGACTGCAACCCGAATACCCGCTTGCCCGTCGACAGTTCGCCGCCCGCCAGCTCGATCTTGAAGTTTGAAATTCGGTCTTTCAGCTCTTTCGTTGCGCCCTGCTGACGTTTGATATCGACCTTCATCAACTCGATGATTTCTGTCACGGCCGACGCCACTTCACCGTCGTCAGAGGTGTAGGTGATGCCTTCCAGATCACGGTTGCTCAGCCCGCCCAGGGTGGTTCGGACCCGCTCCATGATCGGCATTTCCTTGATCACGGAAATGATTTCCCCGCCACTGCTGACGATGTTTTTAGCCGCAGAGCTCAAGTCGATGCTTTGCTGGACGATCTTGTTTTCCACCGCATCCCAACTGGCGGCGTGAATGCGGATTTTTTTGAATAAAACTTGAATATCGCTTGGCTCCAGGCCGGCGATATTCACTTTGGTGTATTTCAGATAAGACTCGACTTCCGGCAACTCGCTCGGCAGCGACAAGCCTTTCTTCACATACTGTTTGATCTTGATCACGTCTTCTTTGGTCAATACCCCTGCGCTACGCGCAACACCCGGATATTCCCCTGAAATCAGATGCAGTACTGCTTTGGGCAGGTCATTACTACTGTCTGAATCTTTCAGCACAACAGCCATGTTGTTTTCCTCTGTTCATTTAACTCGATACACCGGTTGTATCGACGAACAGAAGCTAGATGACCCTTGAGGCGCGTCAAATGACCTGAAGGACTGTAAGAATCCTCAACTACTTGACTTATAAGGGAATAATTCTAGAGCTCAACCAATTTAGAAACATCGAGCTACATATGCAGGACAGGTCCTACAGATAAGTATTAATTGTTGTATTAGTTACACTCGAGTTCCACGCTTGAGCGTCTCACTCGGCAACTCTTTGAACAACGCGAAGTAACTGCTGGAAAACCTCCCCAAATGCCAGAACGACCAATGCATCGCCACTTCGGCGACCGTGGTCTGCATCGCCGTGCGGCTGAGCAATTCGCGGTGCGCGCTATTGAGCCGGCGCAAGCGCAACCAATGGGTCGGCGTCATGCCGGTAAAAGCCTTGAACGCATGTTGCAACTGACGCAGCGAAACCCCGGCAACCTGGGAAAGCTCCAGCAAGTTGAGGGTTTCTTCCGGCGCATCCGCGGCCCATTCGCCGACGCGCTTCATGATCGTTCGCTCCTCGGTCCGTCGCTGCAACCCGCCCTGATCCAGGCGCACACAGGCGTTATCGAGGATGTACAGGCAGTCTTCCAGCAATTGCAGGGTCAAGGCTTCGCGACTGGGCGGGTCCAGCGTTTGTGCCAACCGGGTCAACGTCCCGCTTAACCAGCGGCTGAACAGCGCGTTCTGCTGGCAATTGAGCGGCGACATGAACAGCCCTTCCAGGCGCGCCACATTCAAACCATGGCGCTGCACGAACTCCGGACCGAACACCACAGCGATCTCCTGGTAGTTCTCCGGGGTGATCCAGATGTTGCGACTTTCGCCATTCAACACGTACAGCGAGTTGTCGCTGCGATCAAAACAGAACGCCAGCGAACCCTGCGGCGCACTGAAATTCTGCTCGACCCGGGTGTTCATGTGTTCTTCGTAAATCTCCACGCCTTGCAGGTCCAGATAGCGCACCAGCCCGGCGAAATGCCCCGGCGACATCTGCTGGTAATGCTGCACCCAGCCCGGTGTGGCGCGGATTTGCTCGGCGACATCGGCGGTATTGAACGCTTGGACTTGTAACGGATTGCACGCTGTCATGGGTGACCTTACGCACTCGTTTGGTGCGTTTTGGTGCTGCTTAAAGTGGATAGATGGAACTGCAAGGCTCGCCCAAGATAGTCGTCAACGCGCTTCAGGGGAAGTGTCTGTCGGATGCGACCGCCCTCCCCGGCGTTACCAAAACCAATAACGAGGTCTTTATGAATGTCCCTTTCGATCAGCTGTTCACGTGGCTGAAAGATCACAAGATTACTGAGGTCGAGTGTGTGGTCAGCGACTTGACCGGCATCGCTCGCGGCAAGATTGCACCCACCAACAAGTTCCTGCATGAGCGAGGCATGCGCCTGCCGGAAAGTGTGCTTTTGCAAACAGTAACCGGGGATTTTGTCGACGACGACATCTACTACGACCTGCTCGACCCGGCCGATATCGACATGGTCTGCAAGCCCGTGGCCGACGCGGTTTACGTGATTCCATGGGCCATCGAGCCGACCGCCATCGTGATTCACGACACCTTCGACAAGTTCGGCAACCCGATCGAACTGTCGCCGCGCAACGTGCTGAAGAAAGTCTTGCAGCTGTACACCGACAAGGGCTGGAAGCCGATTGTCGCGCCGGAAATGGAGTTCTACCTGACCCAGCGTTGCGAAGACCCGGACTTGCCACTCAAGGCGCCACTGGGCCGTTCCGGTCGGGCGGAAAGTGGCCGGCAGTCGTTCTCCATCGACGCCGCCAACGAATTCGACCCGCTGTTCGAAGACGTCTACGACTGGTGTGAACTCCAGGGCCTGGACCTCGACACGCTGATCCACGAAGACGGCCCGGCGCAGATGGAAATCAACTTCCGTCACGGTGATGCCCTCGACCTGGCCGACCAGATCACCGTGTTCAAGCGCACCCTGCGCGAAGCGGCGCTCAAGCACAACGTCACCGCGACCTTCATGGCCAAGCCGATTGGTGACGAGCCAGGCAGCGCCATGCATTTGCACCAGAGCGTGGTCGACATCGTCACTGGCCAGCCGATCTTCGCCGATGCCGAGGGCAAGATGAGCGAGCTGTTCCTGCACCACATCGGCGGCCTGCAAAAGTACATCCCGAAAGTGCTGCCGATGTTCGCGCCCAACGTGAACTCGTTCCGCCGCTTCCTGCCGGACACCTCGGCACCGGTGAACGTCGAATGGGGCGAAGAAAACCGCACTGTCGGCCTGCGTGTGCCGACCTCGACTCCCGACGCCATGCGCGTGGAAAACCGTCTGCCGGGCGCCGACGCCAACCCGTACCTGGCGATTGCCGCGAGCCTGTTGTGCGGCTACCTGGGCATGGTCGAGAAGATCGAGCCGAGCGCTGCGGTGCAGGGCCGCGCCTATGAACGGCGCAACCTGCGCCTGCCGATCACCATCGAAGACGCCCTGAGCCAGATGGAAGAGTGCGAAACCGTCGGCCGTTACCTGGGCAGCAAATTCGTGCGCGGGTATGTCGCGGTGAAGCGCGCCGAGCATGAAAATTTCAAGCGCGTGATCAGCTCCTGGGAGCGGGAGTTTTTGCTGCTGAGCGTTTAACCCCGTAAAGATCGTTCCCATGCTCCGCGTGGGAACGCCTCAAGGGACGCTCCGCGTTCCAGGGGGGACGCAGAGCGTCCCGGGCTGCATTCCCACGCAGAGCGTGGGAACGATCTTCCAAAATCCAACAACTCAATGAGGTGTCGAATGCGTCTATTGAAATCCGTGGTTCCGGTCGCGCTGGCGATCCTGTTCAGCGCCGTTGCCCAGGCTCAGCCACAGGTCAGCGTCTACAACTGGACCGATTACATCGGCGAAACCACCCTCGCCGACTTCCAGGGCAAAACCGGGATCAAGGTGATCTACGACGTATTCGATTCCAACGAAACCCTGGAAGGCAAATTGCTTGCCGGCCGCACCGGGTATGACGTGGTGGTGCCGTCCAACCACTTCCTCGCGCGCCAGGTGAAGGCCGGGGCGTTCCTTAAACTGGACCGCTCGCAGCTGCCGAACTTCAAGAACCTCGACCCGAAACTGCTCACGCTGCTGGAGAAAAACGACCCCGAGAACGCGCACTCAGTGCCGTACTTGTGGGGCACCAACGGCATTGGCTACAACGTCGACAAGGTCAAGCAAGTGCTGGGCATCGACCATATCGATTCCTGGGCCGTGCTGTTTGAACCGGAGAACATCAAGAAACTCAGCCAGTGCGGCGTGTCGATGATGGACTCGGCGGATGAAGTGTTCCCGGCGGTGCTCAACTACATGGGCATGGACCCACGCAGCGAGAACCCCGAGGATTTCAAAAAGGCTGAAGCCAAGCTGATGAGCATTCGGCCGTACATCACCTATTTCCACTCGTCGAAGTACGTGTCTGACCTGGCCAACGGCGACATCTGCGTGGCGTTCGGTTACTCCGGCGACGTGTTCCAGGCTGCCAACCGGGCCAAGGAAGCGAAGAACGGCGTGAACATCGCCTATGCCATTCCAAAGGAAGGCAGCAACCTGTGGTTTGACCTGCTGGCGATTCCCGCCGACGCCAGCAACCCGAAAGAAGCCCACGCCTTCATCAATTACCTGCTGGACCCGCAAGTGATCGCCAAGGTCAGCGCCTCGGTGGGTTACGCCAACCCGAACCCGGCCGCCAAGCCATACATGGACGAAGCGTTGGTGAACAACCCTGAGGTCTACCCTTCCCAGGCAGTCCTCGACAAACTCTACATTTCTACCACCCCGCCCCAGGCGATCATGCGTTTGATGACCCGTTCCTGGAGCAAAGTGAAGTCCAACAAATGAATCAGTTCAGCAACGAACACGCCCATTCCTATTACGCTGCCACGGCGAAGAGCCTGGCACCCTACCCCACGCTGGCCGCGGACCTCGACGCCGATGTCTGCGTGATCGGCGGCGGGTTCACCGGTGTTAATACCGCCATCGAACTGGCGCAGCGTGGGCTGTCGGTGATCCTGCTGGAGGCCCGGCGCATTGGCTGGGGCGCCAGCGGGCGCAACGGCGGGCAGTTGATTCGCGGCATCGGCCATGATGTCAGCGGTTTTGCCCGCTATGTCGGTGAAGAAGGCGTGCGTTACATGGAGCAGGCCGGGGTCGAATCCGTGGCGCTGGTGGGCAATCGCATCCGCGAACACGGGATCGACTGCGACCTGCGCTGGGGCTTCTGTGAACTGGCCAACACGGCGGCGCAGTTTGCGGCGTTCAAGGTGGAACAGGCAGGTCTCATCGAGCTGGGTTATGCCCATGAGACCCGGTTGGTGGGGCCGGAACAGATTCGTCAGCAAGTGGTGAATTCCGGGGTGTATGCCGGTGGCCTGATCGACATGGGCTCCGGGCATTTGCACCCGCTCAACCTGGTCCTTGGCGAAGCGCGGCTGGCGGAATCCCTCGGCGTGCGAATCTTTGAGCAAAGCCCGGTGCTGGAATTGATCCATGGCAGTACCGTGCAGGTCCGTTGCGCTGGCGGCACGATCCGCGCCGGCAGCGTGGTGCTGGGTTGCAACGCGCATCTTGAAGAACTGGAACCGAAACTCAGCGGCAAGGTGCTGCCGGCGGGCAGTTACATCATTGCCACCGAGCCTTTGCCCGAAGAGGTCGCCGCGCAGTTGATCCCGCAGAACCTGGCGCTGTGCGACCAGAAAGTCGGCCTGGATTACTACCGGCTCTCGGCGGACCGGCGCTTGCTGTTCGGCGGCGCCTGCCACTACTCCGGGCGCGATCCTTCGGACATAGGCGCTTATATGCGCCCGGCCATGCTCAAGGTGTTCCCGCAACTGGCCAACGTGCGCATTGATTATCAATGGGGCGGCAAGATCGGCATCTCGGCCAACCGCTTTCCCCAGGTCGGCCGCTTGAGCCAGCACCCGAACGTGTTCTACGCCCAAGGGTATTCCGGCCATGGCCTGAACGTGACCCACTGGTGCGCCAAGCTGCTGGGTGAAGCGATCCACGCCGGCCACAGCAAAGGTTTCGATGTCTTCAGCGCCGTGCCGCACATGACCTTCCCCGGCGGCCGCGCCTTGCGTTCACCGCTGCTGGCGCTGGGCATGTTCTGGTATCGCTTGCGCGAGATGCTTGGCTGAAATCACGGCTTTCTGGCTGACGTTGATCCCTGTGGCGAGGGAGCTTGCTCCCGCTGGGCTGCGAAGCGGCCCCCGACGGCGGTTGCTGCGCAACCGTACGGGAGCAAGCTCCCTCGCCACAGGTTATTCATCACCCGGCTTACCCGGCTCGCCTTCAGAACCAATCGCCCTTTCGATTTGCTCTATCGCAAGGCACTTCTATATTGAGGAGGTGCTCTGACTTTCCTGCCTCCTTGCGAATGCGACCCATGGCCACGACTGACCAGTTGATCATCTGCGAGCACTGCGACTGCGTGTATGAAAAAGTCACGCTCGCCAAACATCAGAAAACCCTGTGCACCCGCTGCGGCGGCGTGCTCCAGCGGTATAACGGCCTGACGCTGGAGCAGCGCCTGGCCTTGACCTTCACGGCGCTGGTGCTGTGGATTTTCGCCAACTTTTTCCCGGTCATGAGCATCAGCCTCAAAGGCCTGAAAAACAGCGCCACGCTCTGGGATTCGGTACTGGCCCTGAGCCTGGGGCCGATCACCTTTATCGCCATGGTCGCCGCCATCTCCATGATCATCGCGCCGATTATCCAACTGGTGCTGTTGATCTGGGTCCTGAGCTTCGCCCTCGCCCGTCAGCGCGCGCCGGGGTTCCGCTTCAGCATGCGCTGGCTGGAAACCCTCAGGCCCTGGAGCATGCTGGAAGTCTGTCTGCTGGGGGCGATGGTAGCGGTGATCAAGCTCGCCGGGTTGCTGGATGTGTTGCCTGGCATCGGCCTGTTTGCCCTGGCCATTCTCAGCCTGATGATGATCCGCATTGCCGGGCGCGACATCCGTGAATTGTGGGACGACCTATGACAACGCCACCGGTCGCCAGCGAACTGGGCCTGTGCCTGTGTCACAGCTGCGGCATGGCCTGTGACACGAGCAATGATCCTCACGAGTGCGAACGCTGCGGTGCCCCGCTGCATCGGCGCAAGGTCAATTCACTGGCCCGGACCTGGGCCTACTTGTTCGCCGCGCTGGCGTTCTATGTCCCGGCCAATCTGCTGCCGGTGATGAACACCCGAATGGTCGGCAATGGCGCCGACAGCACCATCATGAGCGGCGTGCTGGAGTTTTGGGAGGCCGGTGCCTGGGACATCGCCCTGATCATCTTCATCGCCAGTATCGCCGTGCCCGGCATCAAATTCGTCGCCTTGACGCTGCTGCTGGTGACCGTCCAGCGTGACAGCCTGTGGGCGCGCAAGGAGCGCTCCAAGCTGTTCCGCTTCGTCGAGGTCATCGGTTACTGGTCGATGCTCGACGTGATCGTCGTCGCGCTGGTTGCCTCACTGGTGAAATTCCAGGCCCTGGCCGACATCGAGCCGCGTCCGGGCATTCTGTTTTTTGGCCTGGTGGTGGTGTTTACCATGCTCTCGGCCATGAGTTTCGATCCACGATTGATCTGGGATAAAGCGCCCCATAACGAGGAGGTCACGGATGAAGTCGCAAGCCACTGACGGGCCGCAAGCCCCGGGACAGGCCAGTATCAAGACCCGCCGTTTCAGCGTTTCGCTGGTGTGGATCGTGCCGATCGTGGCCGTGCTGGTGGGGATTTCCCTGGTGGTGCACAGCGTCATGCAGGAAGGCCCGACCATTGTCGTGACCTTCAAGACCGGCAACGGCCTGACCGCCAACAAGACCGAGGTCAAGTACCGCAACGTGGTGATCGGGCATGTCTCGGACGTGGAGTTGAGCCACGACCAGAAGAGTGTCGATGCCACGATCAAACTCGCCAAACAGGCGCAAACCTTCACCCGCGAAGACTCGCAGTTCTGGGTGGTGCGCCCACGTATCGGCGCGGGTGGGGTCTCGGGCATCGATACCCTGTTGTCCGGCGACTACATTGGCGCCGATATCGGTCACGCCGACAACCGTGCGAAGAACTTCACCGGCCTGGAAAATCCACCGCCCATCACCTACGGCGAGCCAGGCAAGCGCTTTACCTTGCACTCCCAGGACCTCGGCTCGCTGGATATCGGCTCGCCGGTCTACTACCGCAAGATCCCGGTCGGCCAGGTGGTGGCGTATGCGCTGGATGCCGATGGCAAAGGGGTGAACCTCGAACTGTTCATCCATGCGCCGAATGACGCCTACGTCACCGAAAACACCCGGTTCTGGAACGCCAGCGGCATCGATCTGAATATCGGCGCCAACGGGTTCGCGGTGAAAACCGAATCGCTGTCCTCGCTGTTGGTGGGTGGCATCGCCTTTCTCGCCCCGCCGTACAGCCCCAACGATCAACCCGCCGCCGAAGAAAAGACCTTCGAGCTGTTCGACGACCAGACCACCGCCCTCGCCCCGCCCAATGGCAAGGCGCAGTACCTGAGCCTGCGGTTCGACCAGGCCCTGCGCGGGCTCAAGGTCGATGCGCCAGTGGAATTCCTCGGCATGGAAATCGGCAAGGTGGTGGCGATCAATCTGGATTTCGACGAGAAGAAACGCAGCTTCCCGGTCAATGTCGGCATCGTGATCTACCCGCAACGCCTGGGTCAGGCCCATACCAAAATGATCAAGGCGTTGTTGCATGATCCGAATGACGAAGCGGCTGGCGTACGCCTGATGGGCACGTTTATCGAAAACGGCCTGCGCGCCCAGGCTCGCAGTGGCAACCTGCTGACCGGTCAGTTGTACATCTCGCTGGATTTCTACCCGAAAGCGGAGAAAGTCACGTTCGATCCAAACGCGCGGCCGGTCAGCATCCCGACCATCCCGGGCAGCCTCGAGCAATTGCAGGAAAAACTCGAGGCCATGGTCAACAAGATCAACCAACTGCCGGTGGAACGGATTGCCAGCAACCTCGACAGCAACCTCGTCGAGTTGCGCAAAGGCCTGGCGCAGTTCAACGCCAAGACCCTGCCCGGCGTGCAGACCACCCTGGCGGACGTGAGCAAGACCCTGAACTCGGCCAGTTCGACCCTGGCCGAAGACTCGCCGCAACGGGAACAACTGACCCAGACCCTGGACGAACTCAAACGCATGTCGCGTTCCCTGCGTGAACTCTCGGATTACCTGGGACGGCACCCGGAATCGCTGATCCGCGGGCGCCCCGGCAATGCAGCGCCGGCCGATCTGCAAGGGCCACCGCGTAACTGACCACAGGAGCAACACCCATGGCTTTTTCGCCGAAGATCACCCTGGTCGCCGCGTTGCTGCTGCTCGCGGCGTGTCGCAGCGACCCGATTCACTTTCACACCCTGACCCCGGCGCAGCTTGCTCGGGGTAATGGCGACGAGATCATGATCGAAGGCATCAGCGTGCCGCCGCAGGTCGATCGGCCGCAGATCGTCATTCGCCAGGGCAGCAGTGGTTTGGCGATCCTTGAAACCGATTGGTGGGGCGCGAGCCTGTCGGACGAATTGCGCAGCGCGTTGGTGGATCAACTGTCCAACGCCAACGCCCAGCGCAAAGTCTCGCTACGCGTCGATGTGCAGCGTTTCGACTCGATTCCTGGCCAGTACGGTTTGATCGACGTCAAATGGCGCCTGCGGCCGTTGGGCGCCGGCGATAATGCGCTGATGACTTGCCGCAGTACCTTGCAGACGCCGTCGGGGCCTTCCATCGAGGATTTAGTGACGGCGCAGCAAAACAACGTCAAGCGCCTGGCTGCGGTGATCAGTCAGGCGGCAACGGGACGGCAACCGGGATGCCCGTCGGCCCCTTGATCCACCTTGCAACCCCCAAACCCTGTAGGAGCAAAGCTTGCTCGCGATAGCGCCCTCAAAGACGCCATCGCGGGCAAGGCATGCTCCTGCAGGTTTTGTAAACGCCTCACAAATCGAAGCGATCCACCGCCCGCCGCCGTTCATTGTCATCGCGCACATCGTAGTTGGCAGTGGTCTGGATGTTGCTGTGGTGCGCCAGTTTCTGCGCAATCGACAGGTCGTGTTCCTCAATCACCCGGGTGATGAACGAGCGGCGGAAATCGTGGGGCATGATCTTCACCCCGACCTGGGCGCCGCGCTGGCGGGCGATGTAATAGATCGCATGTTTGGTGATGCGCTCGCGGGTAATGTGGCTACCGCGGCGGATACGGTTGAACAGGAACGGATCGTCCTCCAGCCCTTCACCCAGTTGCGAACGACGCAACTCCAGCCACGCCTCCAGTTTGGCGAAGGCCCAGGCCGGGGCGTATTTGATCAGTTGCTTGTTGCCCTTGGCCGTGACCCGCAGGCTGCGCTCGCTGAAATCGACCTGGTTCAGGTCCAGGTTCACCGACTCCGACTTGCGCATCCCCGAGCCGTACAACACCGCGATGATCGCCGCGTCTCGCAGGCCTTGCGGTCGAGGGTCGGCGGCGCAGACGTCCATCAATTCTTTAATCAGTGTGCGCTTGAGGTTGCGCCCCTGGGACAGCCGCGTGCCGGCAATGCCTTTGACCGAGCGCATTTTCAGCAAGTGTTCCTGGCTGATCAGGCTCATGCGCCAGGCTTCGTTCATCACTCCGCGAACAGCGTTCACGTACAGCGAAGAGGTATTCGGCGCGTAACCGTCAGTACGCAAAGCGGCGACCAAGGCGATGACATCCTCGGGCTGGAGCTCATGCCAGGGGATCTCCTCGATGTTCATGTCGTCGAAGCCCAAACGATCCGCCGCGTCTTGCAGGACATAGCGCATGGTCAGTTGGCTGGACGGCGCCAGGCGCGCCAGATACACGGTCAATGGGTTGGCTTTTACAGCCGTGGGTTCAATAGCGGATAAGTCAATCAAACGAAAAAACCTTGAAGAAAACGGTTCAACACAACAACTAAAGAGTTTGCTTACTTACTGTAAGAAGCGGCTGGCGGTGGAATAAACGCGATAAACGGTAGAAGTCTGAACTTGAGCTGTCTGAACTTCAGATAAACGATTCGCCGACCGGTTTTTCATGTCCCTTTCACATTTTCGCGCCTACTCTAATTCCAACAGGTCGCCCGTGCTCAGCCCCACAACCTGACGAGCCGATGGCAAAAAGTCAACCTGAGTCCTTTGTAATATTTATGTAGCAACTCATTGATGCGGATTGTTTTTTTGCGTCCACGTTTAAATGTGGGGCCCTTTCGTGCACCTGAAATTCCGTTGCTGTGACAGCCCCGAGGTCCTTATGAGTCAGGCTTTTCTCCCCTTTTCCCGCCCCAGTATCGGCGATGAAGAAATTGCCGCCGTAGAGCAAGTATTGCGTTCGGGCTGGATCACCACCGGGCCAAAAAACCAGGCACTGGAAGAGCACTTCGCCAACTATGTCGGTTGCAAGCATGCCGTGGCGTTGTCTTCAGCCACCGGCGGTATGCACATCACTTTACTGGCCTTGGGCATCGGTCCCGGGGACGAAGTCATCACCCCATCCCAGACCTGGGTGTCCACCGCCAACATGATCTGCCTGCTGGGGGCGAAGCCGGTGTTTGTCGACGTCGATCGCGACACCCTGATGAGCGACCTGCAAAGCATCGAAGCGGCGATCACGCCCCGGACCCGGGCGATCATTCCGGTGCATTACGCCGGTGCGGCGTTCGACCTCGACCCGCTCTATGCCTTGGCGGACAAACACGGAATTCCTGTCATCGAAGACGCAGCCCACGCCGCCGGCACCTTCTACAAAGGTCGGCACGTCGGTTCCCAGGGCACGGCGATCTTCTCGTTCCATGCGATCAAGAACATGACCTGCGCCGAAGGCGCGATGTTTGTCAGCGACGATGAACACCTGGCCAGTCGCGTGCGCATGCTCAAGTTTCACGGCCTGGGCGTTGACGCCTATGACCGTTTGACCGGTGGCCGCAAACCCCAGGCCCAGGTCATCGAGCCCGGTTTCAAATACAACCTGGCCGACATCAACGCAGCGATTGCCCTGGTGCAATTGGAGCGACTGGACGAAATCAACGCCAAGCGCACGCAACTGGCCCAGACCTACCTGCAACGCCTCGAAGGCCTGCCGGTGCAACCGCTGGCGCTGCCGATGTATCCGCAACAGCACGCGTGGCACCTGTTCATCCTGCGCATCGACGCCGAACGCTGCGGCCTCGACCGCGAAGCGTTCATGAAGGCCTTGCAGGAACAGAACATCGGCACCGGCATTCACTTCATCGCCACTCACCTGCACACCTACTACCGCCAGCGCTTTCCGGGCGTTTCCCTGCCCAATACCGAATGGAATTCGGCGCGGTTGTGTTCGATCCCGTTGTTCCCCGACATGACCACTGACGACGTTGAACGTGTCGTCGGTGCCATTGAAAACAGTATGGATGCCCGCCTGTGAAACCTTATCCGATCCGTTGCGTGTCGATCGTCATCCCGGTCTACAACGAGCAAGACAGCCTTCCGGAGTTGCTCAGGCGCACCGAAGCCGCGTGTCAGCAATTGCACCACGATTACGAAATCGTCTTGGTGGACGACGGCAGCCGCGACAGTTCGGCGCAAATCCTTGAAGAGGCCGCCAGCCGCGACTGCAGCCCGGTGGTCGCGGTCATACTCAACCGCAACTACGGTCAGCACGCGGCGATCATGGCCGGGTTCGAACAGTGCAAGGGCGATGTGGTGATCACCCTCGACGCCGACCTGCAAAACCCGCCGGAAGAAATCCCGCGCCTGGTGGCCCAGGCCGAACTCGGCTATGACGTGGTCGCCACGGTGCGCAATAACCGCCAGGACTCCGCCCTGCGGCGCTGGCCGTCGAAGCTGATCAACCTGGCGGTGCAACGATCTACCGGTGTAGTCATGAGCGACTACGGCTGCATGCTCCGCGCTTACCGGCGCACCATTGTCGACGCGATGCTCGCCTGCCGCGAACGCAGCACCTTCATCCCGATCCTGGCCAACAGCTTCGCTCGCCACACCACGGAAATCCTCGTGACCCACGCCGAGCGTGAACACGGCGATTCGAAGTACAGCCCGATGCGCCTGGTCAACCTGATGTTCGACCTGATCACCTGCATGACCACGACCCCGCTACGCCTGCTCAGTATCGTCGGCTTCACCATGGCTGGTCTGGGCGTGTTGTTCGCGTTCGCCTTGATCGTCCTGCGCCTGGCCTTCGGCGCCCAATGGGCGGGCGACGGCATGTTCGTGCTGTTCGCCGTGCTGTTCGTTTTCACCGGCGGGCAATTCATCGGCATGGGCCTGCTGGGTGAGTACCTGGGCCGCATGTACAGCGACGTCCGGGCACGTCCGCGGTTTTTTATCGAAAAAGTCCTGCGTAGCCAACCCGCCCCTCCTGCTCCCGTTGTCACGGTCGACGGTCTCACTTCCACTTCTTCAGATCAGGTTCTCTCATGAGCAAACAAGCTGTTGTCTTCGCCTATCACGATATCGGCTGTGCCGGCATCGACGCCCTGCTTGGCGCAGGTTTTGAGATCGCGGCGGTGTTCACCCACGCCGATGACCCGAAGGAAAATGCGTTCTACGGCTCCGTCGCGCAACTGTGCGCCAATAAAGGCATCCCCGTGCACGCCCCGGAAGATGCCAACCATCCGCTGTGGATCGAGCGCATCGCCAAGCTCAAGCCCGATTACATCTTCTCGTTCTACTACCGCCACCTGCTGAGCGAAGAACTGCTGGCCACCGCCCGCCAGGGCGCATTCAACCTGCACGGTTCGTTGCTGCCGCGCTACCGCGGGCGTGCCCCAGCGAACTGGGTGCTGGTCAACGGCGAAACCGAAACCGGCGTGACCCTGCACCGCATGGTCAAGCGTGCCGATGCCGGCGCCATCCTCTCCCAGCAACGAGTCGGGATCGAGCGCAGCGACACCGCGCTGACCCTGCATGGCAAGCTGCGCGAGGCGGCGAGTTCATTGCTGCGTGACACCCTGCCGATGCTGCTGCAAGGCAAGGTCAGCGAAACCCCGCAGGACGAATCCAACGCCACGGTGTTCGGCCGCCGCACGCCTGCCGATGGCAAGCTGATCTGGAAAAAACCGGCCGAAGAACTGTTCAACCTGGTTCGCGCCGTGACCCAACCGTATCCGGGCGCTTTTTGCGACGTCGGCGAACACAAGCTGATTGTCTGGGGCGCACGCATCGCCAAGGGCAATGAAGGTCTGGCGCCGGGCCGTGTCATCAGCGTTGACCCGTTGCGCATCGCTTGCGGCGAAGACTCGCTGGTGGTCACGGCCGGTCAGCGCAATGACAACGGCCTGTACCTGAGCGGCCCACAACTGGCCAATGAGTTGGGCCTGGTGGACGGTTCGGTGCTGCGTGGCGCTGAGTCCGGGCGCAAACCCCGTCGTACCCGCGTGCTGATCCTCGGCGTCAACGGCTTTATCGGCAACCACTTGTCCGAGCGCCTGCTGCGAGACGACCGTTATGAAGTCTATGGCCTGGACATCGGTTCCGACGCCATCGACCGCCTGCGTAGCCACCCGAATTTTCACTTCGTCGAAGGCGACATCAGCATTCACTCCGAGTGGATCGAGTACCACATCAAGAAATGCGACGTGGTCCTGCCGCTGGTGGCCATTGCCACGCCAATCGAATACACGCGCAATCCGCTGCGTGTGTTCGAGCTCGATTTCGAAGAAAACCTGAAACTGGTGCGCTACTGCGTCAAGTACAACAAACGCGTGATCTTCCCCTCGACCTCGGAAGTCTATGGCATGTGCCAGGACGCGCGTTTCGACGAAGACACCTCCAATCTGGTCCTCGGCCCGATCAATAAACAACGCTGGATCTACTCGGTCTCCAAGCAACTGCTCGACCGCGTGATCTGGGCCTACGGCCAGAAAGGCCTGAACTTCACGCTGTTCCGGCCGTTCAACTGGATGGGCCCACGCCTGGATCGCCTGGATTCGGCACGGATCGGCAGCTCCCGGGCGATCACCCAGCTGATCCTCAACCTGGTAGAAGGCACGCCGATTCGGCTGTTCGACGGCGGCGAGCAAAAACGCTGCTTTACTGACATCGCTGACGGCGTCGAAGCCCTGGCGCGGATCATCGATAACGACAATGACGTGTGCAACGGCCAGATCATCAACATCGGCAACCCGGACAACGAAGCCAGCATCCGCCAGTTGGGCGAAGAGCTGCTGCGGCAGTTCGAAGCGCATCCGCTGCGTGCCAACTTCCCACCGTTCGCCGGTTTCCGCGACGTGGAAAGCAAGGCGTTCTACGGCACCGGTTATCAGGACGTGTCGCACCGTAAACCGAGCATCGACAACGCCAAGCGTTTGCTGGACTGGACGCCGACCGTCGAGATGAGCGAGACCATCGGCAACACCCTGGACTTCTTCCTGCGTGAAGCCATGCTCGAAATCGCGGACAAGCACTAATGCAGGCAGGCTTACGAATCGATGTCGACACCTACCGAGGCACCCGTGAGGGGGTGCCGCGGTTACTGGAAATCCTCGATGAGGCCCAGGTTAAGGCAACGTTTTTCTTCAGCGTCGGGCCAGACAACATGGGGCGCCACTTGTGGCGCCTGATCCGCCCGCAATTCCTCTGGAAAATGCTCCGTTCCAACGCCGCCGGCCTGTATGGCTGGGACATTTTGCTGGCCGGCACGGCGTGGCCGGGCAAGCCTATCGGGCGCGACCTCGGGCACCTGATGCGCCAGGCCCGGGACGCCGGCCATGAAGTCGGCCTGCACGCCTGGGATCACCATGGCTGGCAAGCGAATGCCGGGGGCTGGAGCGATGTGCAACTGATCGAGCAGATTCGCCGGGGCGTCGACAGCCTCAGCGATATCCTCGGGGCAAAAGTCGATTGCTCGGCGTCCGCCGGTTGGCGCGCGGACGAGCGCGTGATCGAAGCCAAGCAGGCGTTCGGCTTTCGCTACAACAGCGATTGCCGGGGCCGGAACCTGTTCCGGCCAATCTTGGCCAATGGCCTGCTGGGCGCGCCGCAAATCCCGGTAGACTTGCCGACCTTCGACGAGGTGGTCGGGCCAAGCGTATCCGCCAGGGATTTCAACGGGTTCATCCTGCAGCGCTTCACCCCTGAAAGACTCAACGTCTACACAATCCACGCCGAAGTAGAAGGGATTCTCATGGCCAACGATTTTCGTCAACTGCTGGCCGATGCGCGCCAGCGTGACATCCGTTTTCAACCCTTGGGCGACCTGTTGCCCGAGTCATTCGCCAGCCTGCCGGCCGGGCGTGTAGTGCGTGGTGTCCTCGAAGGTCGTGAAGGCTGGCTGGGAGTGCAAGGCGCATGACTAAACGCTGGGCCTTGCCAGTGTTGCTGGCGATCATGCTGCTGGCGTACCTGTTGCCGTTGGGCACCCATGGCCTGTGGATTCCCGACGAAACCCGCTATGCCCAGATCAGCCAGGACATGCTGCTGGACGGTAACTGGGTGGTGCCGCATTTCATGGGGGTGCGCTATTTCGAGAAACCGGTGGCCGGTTACTGGATGATCGCCCTCGGCCAGGCGCTGTTTGGCCAAAACCTGTTCGGCGTGCGCTTCGCTTCGGCCCTGAGCACCGGGCTGAGTGTGTTGCTGTGCTTCTTGATCGCCCGCCGCCTGTGGAACGACCCGCGCAAAAGTTTCGCCTGCGCCTTGCTGTACATGAGTTTCACGATCGTCGCCGGGCAAGCGGGTTACGCCAATCTCGATCCGCAATTCACCTTCTGGGTCAATCTGAGCCTGGTGGCCCTGTGGTTTGCGTTGGACAGTACACGCCGCGGTCAGCGGCTGTTGAGTTGGGCGGTGTTGGGCCTCGCCTGCGGCATGGGCTTCATGACCAAGGGCTTTCTCGCCTGGTTGCTGCCGGTGTTGATCGCCGTGCCGTGGATGCTCTGGCAGAAACGCTGGCGTGAACTGCTGATCTACGGCCCGCTGGCGATCATCATCGCCATCGCGGTCAGCCTGCCGTGGGCCTTGGCCGTGCACGCCCAGGAGCCCGACTACTGGCGATTCTTCTTCTGGCACGAACACATTCGGCGCTTTGCCGGCGACGATGCGCAGCATGACGCGCCATGGTGGTTTTACCTGCCGCTGCTGCTGGCGTTCAGCCTGCCGTGGGCGGTGTTGCTGCCGCCTGCACTGAAACAGGCCTGGCAGACCCGAGGCCAGGCGCACATCGGCTTCCTGTTGCTGTGGCTGGTCATGCCACTGGTGTTCTTCAGCCTGAGCAACGGCAAACTGCCGACCTACATCCTGCCGTGCCTGCTGCCCTTGGCGCTGTTGCTGGGCCATGCGCTGGCCGACCGCTTGCGGCTTGAGCAAGGCCGGGTGCTGGGGCTCAACGGTTTGCTGAATTTGCTGCTGGGCCTGGCGGTCCTGTTAGCCCTGGTTTACCTGCAACTGAAAAAGCCGCTGTACGAGCTGGAGCTGCACAACCTGGTGCTGGTGTTTATCGCGCTGATGGGCTGGATCATGGCCAACCTGCTGCAAGCCTTCCGGCCGTTGCAATGCTGGGCGGCACCGGCGTTCGGCAGTTTGCTGTTCATCGGGCTGATCCCGACCGCGCTGCCCAACTCGGTGGTGTCGAACAAGATGCCTGACCAATTCATCCTCGAACACGCACAGGAACTGAGCCAGACCACTCAGTTGATGAGCAACGACCTGGGCGCGGCATCGGCGCTGGCCTGGCGCCTGCAACGTCCGCAAGTGGCGATGTACAACACCGTCGGCGAGCTGAAATACGGCCTTAATTACCCCGAAGCGGCGAGTCGGCGAATCACTCTCGACAAAGTGCAACAGTGGATGCGCGATGCTCGCAAGCAAGGCTCTGTGGGCGTGGTCATGCGAGTCAAGGGTGACGACGAACTGCAGGAAGTGGAACTGCTGCCAAAAGAGGGCAAGCGTTATGAGCAAGGCAACCTGGTGATTCTGATAATCCCCAAGGACGCGGCATGAGCCTGCTGCTGTTGCTGACCGCGTGCTTGCTGACGTGCCTGGGCCAGGTCGCGCAGAAATACGCCGTCGAGAGCTGGCGCGGCAAGGCGTCGGGTTGGGGCGAGAAAGCGCGTTCGCCGTGGCTGTGGCTGGCGCTGTTCTCCCTCGGGTTGGGGCTGCTGGTCTGGCTGCTGGTGTTGCAGCGCCTGGAAGTCGGCGTCGCTTATCCGATGCTGAGCCTCAATTTCGTGCTGATCACCTTGGTCGCCCGTTTCGTCTTTCACGAATCCATCGACCGGCGCCACTGGCTCGGTGTCGCGCTGGTGATCGGCGGTGTGGTGTTGCTGGGGCAACACACATGAGCCTGCGCCGTGGAATCACCTTCGCCCTGGGCAGCGTCATGCTCGCCAGCGCCGCGCAGTTGGGCATGCGCTGGAGCATGAGCCGCCTGCCACAACCCGATCAGTGGCTGACCGCCCTCGGCAACGGCAGCGTCGGTCTGGTCGCTGTCGGCGTGGTGCTGGCGGCAATCCTCGCCTATGGGCTGTCGATGCTCAGCTGGCTGCTGGCCCTGCGCGATGTGCCGCTGGGGCGAGCCTATTCACTGCTGAGCATCAGCTATGCGCTGGTGTACCTGCTGGCCGCCAGCCTGCCGGCATTCAACGAACAGTTCAGTCTTGCAAAAAGCCTTGGGGTGGCCCTGGTCATCCTGGGTGTCATCACCATCAACTCTCGACCTGCTCGCGTCGCCGATCTCAGGAATGACCCATGAAAATCAGTGTATTTGGTAGTGGTTACGTTGGCCTGGTACAGGCTGCCGTTCTGGCTGAAGTCGGCCACGATGTGATCTGCATGGACATCGATGCCAAAAAGGTCGAATTGCTCCAGCAAGGACACGTCAGCATCTTCGAGCCGGGGCTGGCCAGTCTGGTCAGGGACAGCCTGGAGGCCAAACGCCTGCAGTTCACCACCGACGAAAAACTCGCCGTGCAGCACGGCGAGGTGTTGTTTATCGCGGTGGGTACACCGTCGAACGAGGACGGCTCGGCGGACCTGAAATACGTGCTGTCGGTCGGTGATGCCGTGGCCCGTCATCGCGAGCAACCGGTGATCCTGGTGGAAAAATCCACGGTGCCGGTCGGCACCGGCGACACCCTGCGCGCGCACATCGAGCGCAGGCTTCAGGAGGCTAATCGGCTATTGCAATTCGATATCGTCTCCAACCCCGAGTTTCTCAAGGAAGGTTCGGCGGTGGCCGACTGCCGGCGCCCGGATCGCATCGTCATCGGCTGCGAACGTGACGAAGTGCGCGACGTGATGCGTGATCTCTACGCGCCGTTCAACCGCAATCACGACCGCATCATGTTCATGGACCTGCGCAGCGCCGAGCTGACCAAGTACGCCGCCAACGGCATGCTGGCGACGAAGATCAGCTTCATCAACCAGATCGCCGAACTCGCCGAACACCTGGGCGCCGACATCGAGTCCGTGCGCTTGGGCATCGGCGCGGACTCGCGCATCGGCTACCACTTCATCTACCCGGGCTGCGGCTATGGCGGCTCGTGCTTTCCCAAGGACATGCGCGCGCTGATCCATAGTGCCGAACAGGCGCACTGCTCCAGCGATTTGCTGCAAGCGGTGGAAGCGATCAACCAGCGGCAGAAACACAAGCTGTTCGAGCGGGTCAATGCGTTCTACAAGGGCAACCTGGCCGGCAAGACCTTTGCCGTATGGGGCCTGGCGTTCAAGCCCAATACCGATGACATGCGCGATGCGCCAAGCCGGGTGCTGCTGGAATCGTTGTGGGCGGCCGGGGCCAATGTGCGGGCGTTCGACCCGGAAGCGATGCAGGAAACCCAGCAGTTGTACCCGGACGAGTCGAAACTGATGCTGATGGGTACCCCGGAATCGGTGTTGGCCGGCGCCGATGCGCTGATCATCTGCACCGAGTGGCAGCAGTTCAAGGCCCCGGATTTCGACCTGATCCGCCAGCGCCTGACCGCGCCAGTGATCTTCGACGGACGCAACCTGTATGACGCCGAGCGGCTGTCCCGCGCCGGTTTCCTGTACTTCCCGATGGGCCGTGGGGATTCGCGTAACCTGCCGATGCCGTATCAGCAATGGTCAGCCATTTCGTCGGTTGCCTGACGGTGAATGACGCTATCCGTCGACAGTCCCTCGGTGTGGGGCTGTTGGCGCTGCTGTTGTTCATGGCCGGGGTGTATCAGCAGGCGGCCATCGGTTTTGATTCGCGGTTTGTGTTGTTCGCCCAGGAAATGCTGCGCCACGGGCCGACGGTGTTCCCGACCACCTATGGCCAGCCCTATGCCGACTATTCGGCGCTGAGCACGCTGTTCGTCTGGTTACTGTCGCTGCCATTCGGCGAGGTGAATGCCTTCAGTGCCTGGCTGCCGAGTGCGATTGCCGGCGCGGTCATCGTCACGTTGATGTACCGGCTGCTGGCGCCCTACTCCACGCGCTGGGCGTTGTTGAGCATCGCCCTGCTTCTGCTGACCAACACCTTCGTCACTGAAACCCGCGCCGTGTCCCTGGACTTGATGCTGGCGGCGGTAGCGTTTTCGGTGTTCTACCTGGGTTATGCCGCCGATCATTTCGATGCACCCCGGCGCTGGCCGCTGATCTTTGCCCTGTTGTTGCTGGGTTTCGGGATTCGTGGACCGATCGGCCTCGTCGTGCCGACTGGCATGTTATGCAGTTATTTGCTGCTCAACCGCCAGTGGCAACGGCTGCTGGCCTTCGGACTGCTCGCCGCCATGCTGCTGTTGGGCGGCGTCGGCGTGCTGTTGTTACTGGCCAAGCTCAGCGGCGGCCCGGCCTTTATGCAGGACGTGATTCGCATGCAGTTCATGGGGCGCATGGACGGCAGTGAAGGCGTCAGCGGTTCGTTGTATTACTTCACCAGCTCCATGGGCAACTATGCGTTGGCGTATCCATTGGGGTTGTTGGCGTTGGCGGCGATCTTCCTGAGCAATCCGCGCGAGGCCGGACCGTCGTTACGTCTGGTGCAGTACTGCGCGGCGGCGGGGTTGATCGTGATGGTCGGGTTGTCGATTCCCCAGGCGAAAAAAGCCCGATACCTGCTGCCGATGTTGCCGATGGCGGCGATTATTGCGGCGTATCCGTTTCAAGTGATGCAAGGGCGGTTGTTCGCTGTGTTGCGGGGCGTGATGCAAGGGCTGTGGCTGGTGATTCCGGGGTTGTTGATCGTGGTGTTGATCGTCACTCAACGACGCTTTCCGTCCCAACTGACCTCGCTGGCGGCGGTTTTCAGTGTGCTCGGCGTGCTGCAAGTGATCGCCATCGTCGCGCTATTCAAAACGAGGTGGCGAGCGCAAGTCCTGGCGTTCTGCGCGGTACTGGGGTTGTGGTCGGTCTACATCCTGGTGCTCGAACCGGTGGAGCGGCAGCTCTACGATACGCGCACCTTCAGCCGCTCGGCCTTTGCGCTGGTGCAGCATGAGCCTGCGCCGCTGGTGCTGTTCGGCATGGGCAAGGACGCGAAGGCGATCAAGTTTATGGTCAATATCGAGCAGGACCTGCAACCGGTGTTTACCGAATCGGTCCAGGAACTGGAAACCATTCCGGCGCCGGCCTGGGTGATGTTGGATCGGAGTGATTTCAAAGCACTGAAGGGCACACCGCTGGGCGACTTGCAGCCAGCCTTGACCGGGCGTTTCGATAAAAACGATTATGTGCTGCTGCACCTCAAGCCATGACGCACATCGATGACCATCACCTTACGCCGCGCCCTACTCTCTGACGCTGCCGCCCTCCCCGCCATCGAGCGTTCCGCGGCGGCGTTGTTTCGCAACGACCCTTCCCTCGCCTGGCTCGCTGACTCACCCGTGACCGACGCACAACAACATCTGCGCGCCATAGAAACCGCTGACGTGTGGGTCGCGTTATCCGCCGATGGTGCACTTGCGGGGTTTCTCAGCGCTGAACAAGTCGACGATCAGCTGCATGTTCAGGAACTGTCCGTCAGCCAACACTTCCAGGGCCGAGGCATTGGTCGAAAGTTACTGTTAGTGGCGATCGAACATACCCGCCAACGAGAACTCCGCAGTCTGACGCTGACTACATTTCGCGACGTGCCATGGAATGAAGGGTTTTATCGGCGGTTAGGCTTTAAAACATTGAGCCTTGCTGAAACGAGCCCTCGTTTATTAGCAATTTTGCGAGAGGAAGTCGCCCACGGTTTGCCCGGTGAGCGGCGGTGTGCGATGTGCCTGCACCTTACACCGGCGCCTTCAAATCGACACCCAACGCCTGGGCAAACGCCTTGACCAGCGGGCTGCGCACGGTGTTGTGGCGCAGGATCAGATTGAATGGCGTGACGATGTGAATCAGGTCCGGGCGCACCGCGCGAAATTGCCCTTGGGCCACCAGGGTGGCGGCGTAGTGTTGCGGCAGGAAGCCCACAAAACGGCCGGTCTTGATGAGTAAAGCCACGGCTTCGACCTGGGTTGCCGAGGCGGAAAAGCTGTCGTAGCGGGCAAAATTCAGTTTGTCCCGATGAATCGCGTAGCGATGGTTGATGCACTCGTAGTCCTTGAGCACATTGCTGCCGATTTCCGCCTCCGGCACCTCGAACAACGGGTGGCCTACCGCGCAGTAAACCTGCGAGCGTTCCTCGTACAGCGCGTAGTAATCGAACTCTTCGCGCTTTTGATAAACCGGGACGATGCCCGCCACTAATCGACCCTCGACCACACCGCGCTCTATTTCATCTAACTGTGACGCTTGAAGTTGAAATCTGACCTTGGGCGACTCTTGATTAATCCGTTTAAGTGCAGCAACTAACGGTGAGCCTTCATCGGTCAATGTGTTGTCAATAACCCCCACCCCAAGATCACCAATAAGTTCATTCTGCGCCGAACTAAGCCGATCACGAAAGTTATCGACCGAGGCAAACAAATCAATCGACGCCTGATACACCAGGCGTCCTTCTTCAGTCAGGTGAAACCCCTCTCGCCCACGGGTACACAGGCGCATGCCGATGCGAATCTCAAGGTCCGAAATCTGCTTGCTGATGGCCGCCAGGCCCACGTTCAGCTCGTTTTGAGCCGCGCTGAAACCGCCGGCCTCGACCACCGCCTTGAACACTTTGAGCAGTTTGAAGTCCAGGCCGCTGAGTGCCAATGGCGCTCGCTGAGTCGGTTTCGGCGCTGGGTTTCCGGAATTGGAAAGTGGGGTTTCCATAATGCTTATTTACCTCTGACGCCCTAGCAAACAATCTGTGCCCAACAACAAAAACATAGCTGGCCAATAATAATGAACACAGAAAACAAGGCTTGGCAACCGCTAATAAATTCCGTACCTGAGTGCCAACTCACTGATTTCGCACTATTAAAAGCTGACACTTCGATCAGCTCTCGCCACTTCGTAACTGCCCATTTGAAAACTGCTTGAGCCCCACCACGCCCGAATGATTTTCGGCCGGTGCCAGGGCTTGGCAGATCGTATTCAGTTCGCTTTACCGACGAGGAAAACAACAATGTCTCAAACCACCGACCGTCTCTGGGGTGCACGCTTCAAAAGCGGCCCATCCGAAGCCCTGGCGGCCCTGTCCCGTTGCCCTGAGCGCTATTTTCGCCTCACCCCGTACGACCTCGCCGGTTCCAAGGCCCATGCCGGGGAGCTGCAACGCGCCGGTCTGCTGAGCGAGGAAGAAACCCGCACCATGCTCGGTGCGCTGGACCAGATCGGTGTTGATTTCCGCGCCGGCAGCATCGCCCCGACCCTGGACGACGAAGACGTCCACACCTTTATCGAACGCCTGCTGACCGAACGCCTCGGCGCTCTGGGCGGCAAGCTGCGGGCCGGCCGTTCGCGTAACGACCAGACCGCCAATGACCTGCGTCTGTTCCTGCGTGACCACGTGCGCACCCTGGCCGTTGAAGTCCTGGCCCTGCAACAAGCGCTGGTGGATCAGGCCGAGCAACACATCGAAAGCATCTGCCCCGGCTTCACCCACTTGCAACAAGCGCAACCGATCGTCTTCGCCCATCACTTGCTGGCCCACGCCCAAGCGATGCTGCGTGACGTGCAACGCCTGGTGGATTGGGACGCGCGCACTTCGCTGTCACCCCTCGGCGCGGCGGCCATGGCCGGTTCCGCCATCGCGCGCCTGCCCCAGCAGTCGGCCAAGGAAATGGGCTACAGCGGTGTGTGCGAAAACTCCATCGACGCCGTCGCCAGCCGCGACCATGTCGCCGAATTCCTGTTTATCGCCAGCATGCTCGGGATCAATATTTCACGCCTCGCTGAAGAGTTTTGCCTGTGGTCGTCGCGGCAATTTCGCTGGGTTGCGCTGGACGATGCCTACGCCACTGGCAGCTCGATCATGCCGCAGAAGAAAAACCCCGACATCGCCGAACTGGCGCGGGGCAAGGCGGGTCGCTTGATCGGTAACCTGACCGGCCTGCTCTCTACCCTCAAATCCCTGCCGCTGTCCTACAACCGCGACTTGAGCGAAGACAAGAACGGCGTGCTCGACAGTGTCGACACGCTGCTGCTGGTGCTGCCGGCCATGGCAGGGATGGTCGCGACGATGAAGGTCAATGTCGAAGAGCTGCGGCGTCAGGCGCCTCTGGGCTTCACCCTGGCGACTGAAGTGGCGGATTGGCTGGCGATGCGCGGCGTACCGTTCAAGGAAGCCCATGAAATTACCGGTGCATTGGTTCAAGCCTGTGAGAAACACGACATCGAATTGTGGGAAGCCTCCCCGGCGTTGTTGGCCGAGATCGATCCACGCCTGACCCCGGAAGTGCGCGACAGCCTGACCCTGGAAGCCGCCATCGCTGCCCGCAGCGGCTGGGGCGGCACCGCGCCGCAACAGGTGCGCGAGCAGATCGGCCGTTTGAAAACCGCCCTCGCCGCCCAGCAGCAATGGACCGAGAACTATCAAGGCTTCCGTCTCTGAATCAGAGCGAAAACCTTGTAGGAGCGTTTAACACGAAGATTAGCGGTGGGCCGTCGACGCCGTTTTGAACCACAGCAACACGCGCCGCAGTCACTGGGCGGCGTACGGAGAACCAACATGAGCCAGACTCAGGCAGAACGTCTCCAGTCGGAGCGCAAACTGGCGGAAAACCAGTTCGATATCACCCAGTACCACCATGTGCCACGGCGCTATTACGGGCGGATCTTCTTCGCCACCGTGATCGTCATCGCCATTCTCGGCCTGGTCCGCGCTTTCGCCGAAGGCAAGATCGAATGGTCGTATATCGGCCAGTTCGTCACGTCCCAGGCGATTCTCTGGGGCCTGTTCAACACCATCGTCATGGCGGTGCTGGCGATGGCGCTGGGCATTGTGTTCGGGGTGATCACGGCGATCATGCGCATGTCGGCCAACCCGATCCTGCGCTATGTGGCGATCACCTACACCTGGCTGTTCCGTGGTACGCCGCTGATCCTGCAACTGCTGTTGTGGTTCAACCTGGCGCTGATTTTCCCCACCATCGGCATCCCCGGCCTGTTCGAAATGGACACCGTGAGCCTGATGACGCCCTTCGTGGCCGCCCTGCTCGGCTTGAGCATCAACCAGGGCGCCTATACCGCCGAAGTGGTGCGCGCCGGCCTGTTGTCGGTGGACACCGGGCAGTACGAAGCTGCCAAGTCGATCGGCATGCCGCGCCTGCAAGCGCTGCGCCGGATCATCCTGCCGCAGGCCATGCGGATCATCATTCCGCCGGTCGGCAACGAATTCATCGGCATGGTGAAAATGACCTCCCTGGCGAGCGTCATCCAGTATTCGGAACTGCTCTACAACGCCCAGAACATCTACTACGCCAACGCCCGCGTCATGGAGTTGCTGATCGTCGCCGGCATCTGGTACCTGGTCGCCGTCACCGTGCTGTCCTTTGGTCAAAGCCGTCTGGAGCGTCGTTTCGCTCGCGGCGCCGGCAAGCGTTCTTGAGGAGCCTCCCATGAGAAACATCGTCAAGGCCGTGAGCCTGAACAAATATTACGACCAGTACCACGCGCTCAAGGACATCAACATCGAAGTCGAGCAAGGCGAAGTGCTGTGCATCATCGGCCCGTCCGGCTCGGGCAAGAGCACCTTGCTGCGCTGCGTCAATCAGTTGGAGAAGATCGACAAGGGCGGCCTCTGGGTCGACGGCGAACTGGTGGGTTACCGCGTGGTCGGCAACAAACTGCACGAACTCAACGAGTCACAGATTGCTCGCCAGCGCCTGTCCACCGGCATGGTGTTCCAGCGTTTCAACCTGTTCCCGCACATGACCGTGCTGCAAAACATCATCGAAGGCCCGTGCCAGGTGCTCAAGCGTTCGCCCAAAGAGGCGCACGAAGAAGCCGTGGAATTGCTCGCACGCGTTGGCCTGGCCGACAAACGCAACAGCTACCCGATTGAACTGTCGGGCGGTCAACAGCAACGGGTGGCGATTGCCCGCGCGTTGGCCATGCGACCGAAGCTGATGCTGTTCGATGAACCCACTTCGGCACTCGACCCGGAATTGGTCGGTGAGGTGCTGTCGGTGATGCGCGATCTGGCGCAAACCGGCATGACCATGATCGTCGTCACCCATGAACTGGGCTTCGCTCGCGAGGTTTCCAATCGCATGGTGTTTATGGACGGCGGGCAGATCGTGGAGGCTGGAAGCCCCGAAGAAATACTAATAAGTCCGCAAAACCCGCGCACCCAAAGCTTCATTTCTGCCGTTCGAACCTAGGTGCCGCGCTTGGAAAACAAGAGCCGCCTCACAACACTCATAAGAGAACGACCATGAAGAATTTCGTAATTCCAGCAGTACTTGCAGGCCTGATGGCTTCCAGCGTCAGCTTCGCCGCCGAATTGCCGGCCAGCATCAAGGCCAAGGGCGAGATCGTTGTGGCGATCATGCCCAACTACCCGCCGATGGATTTCAAGGACCCGGCGACCAACACCCTCACCGGTCTGGACTATGACCTGGGCAACGCCCTGGCCGAGCGGCTGGGCGTGAAGATCAAATGGCAGGAAACCGGCTTCGAACAAATGATCAACGCGCTGACCACTGACCGCGTGGACATGGTGTTGTCGGGCATGACCGACACCGTCGAGCGCCAGGCCAGCGTGACCTTCGTCGACTACTTCACCAGCGGTCCGCAGTTCTACACCTTGCAGAAGAACAAGGACTTCAACGAAATCACCGACCTGTGCGGCAAGAAAGTCGGCACCAGCCGCCGTACCACTTTCCCGGCGGAAATTGCTGAATACAGCAAGGCCAACTGCGAAGCGGCGGGCAAGCCGGCGATCGTGGTGATCGGCACCGAAGGCTCGGCGGATGCCCGTGCGCAACTGCGCCAGAGCCGGATTGATGCGGCGATGCAGGGTAGCGAGACGTTGTCGTACCTGAAGACGCAGGAAAAGGACATGTACAAGACCGTCGGCCTGCCGATTTCCGTGCAGTTCACCGGGCTGGGCGTGAGCAAGAAAAAGCCTGAGTTGAGTGAAGCGGTGAAAGTGGCGTTGCAGAGCATGGTTGATGACGGCAGTTATCAGACCATTCTCAAGAAGTGGGACCTGGAGTTGGGCGCGATCAAGACAGTGACGGTTAACGCCGGCAAGTAATGCTTGCCCCGTAGGAGCAAGGCTTGCCCGCGAAGGCGGAGTATCAGTCAACGATGATGTTGAATGTGCCGGCCTCTTCGCGAGCAAGCTTCGCTCCTACGGGGATTGTGTTTTACCTAGAGATGACTGGAGTGCTACTGATGTCCTCCTCGCCCCAACCCACCTGGCCTACGCCGCACAAGGCCTGCCTCGCGCTGGCCTTCGACCTCGACGGCCCGACCGGCGATGCCATGCTCAACGGCTCGATCTGGCGCAAGCCCGAGTACTTCGGCTTCGGCGGTTACGGCCCCTACCGCGCCTTGCCGCGGATCCTCGATTTGCTCGACGCCTTCCAGATCCCGACCACCTTTTTCGTCCCGGCCTGGGTCGTGGAGAACTGGCCGAAACAGTGCCAGGCGATTGTCGAGCGCGGGCATGAGGTGGCTTACCACGGCTACAAACACGAATCCTTTTACGCCCTGACGCTGGACCAGCAGAAGGACGTCATGCAGAAATCCCGCGAGGTGTTCTGGAAGCACTTGAACATCCGCGCCGAAGGCTTTCGCACGCCGTCCGGTGATTGGCGCGCCGAAACCCCGGCGATGCTGGTGGAAGCCGGCGTGACCTATTCCAGCAGCATGCGCGGCGATGACCGGCCTTATCTGGTCAACGTCCCGGGCTTCGACACGCCGCTGGTGGAAATCCCCGGCCGCTGGGAAATGGACGACTACGCCTCCCTCGCCTACACCCGTGCCCCGGATTTCCCGTCGGGGCTGGATCGCACCGCCAGCTACGAACTGACCCTCGACAATTGGTGCCGCGAATTCGACGGTGCCATGGATGAAGGGCTGTGCCTGACCACCCTGTTCCACCCCAAGATCACTGGCAAACCGGGACGCATCCTGTTGCTGGAAAAACTCTTCGAACACATGCGCCAGCGCGATGACGTGTGGTTTGCCACCTGCCGCGATGTCGCCCAGTGGTGGCTGAAGGAGCATCACCATGGCTGATTCCTCTGTCTGGCCCAACGGCCATCGCTGCGCGGTCGTGCTGACCGTCGATTACAACGACATCCACGGCATCCTGACCCAGGCCCCGGAAGTCGCCGGGCGCGACAAGACGCTGTCGGTCTGGCGCTATGGCAGCCAGCGTGGTGTGGACCGACTTCTGGGTTTGTTCGCCGAACTCGGCGTCAAAAGTAGTTGGTGCATCCCCGGCATCGTCGCCGATGAAAACCCCGAACACATCAAGGCGATCCTGGCCGGTGGGCATGAGATTGCCTGCGCCGGGTATCGCCATCAGCACTACGACACCCTGACGCTCGCCGAGCAGAGCGCCGAGATCGCCAAAGGTTGCCAAGCATTGGCCGCGCTGACCGGCGTGCGTCCAACCGGGTTTCGTATCCCGGCCGGCAACGGTGCGCCGGGATTCATCGAAGCGTTAAGGGACCAAGGCATCCGCTGGTCGTCATCCTGGCGCGGCGATGATTTGCCGTTCGCCCACCCAACGGCGCCCGAAGTGATCGAACTGCCGTTGCACTACGAACTGGAAGACGAACCCTACTTCGCCTTCAACCTCAGCCCGGCGGTGCCGCCGGCACAATCGCGGATCGCCTCCTACAGCCACACCCTGGGCAACCTGCAAATGGACTTCGCCGGGTTCTATCGATTTGGCCTGTGCTATGTGCTGCGCCTGCACCCGGAGATCATCGCGACACCGGGGCGGATTGGCGTGTTGCGCGAGTTGCTTCAAGGCATCCAGCAGCATCAGGACGTGTGGATTGCCACCGCTGGCGAGGTCGCGCAATGGTGGGCAGATTCTGCGGTCCGCGTGACGGAGGATCATCCGTCAGCAGTTTACGAGCGGCATTATCGGGATTACGGGGTATGAACGAGCAGGATCATCAGAACAGCGCCTACAAAGGCGTGATGCGCATGGAGCACCTGGCGCAGTTTTGCGTTGATACGAGGTTTGAGGACTTGTCGCTGACGCTGGTTGAGCAAGCCAAGCGGCACATCCTCGACACCTTCGGCGCGACCCTGGCCGGGGCTGGCAGTGATGTGGCGAAACAGGCGCGCCGGGTGTTCGAAGGCGAGACCGGCAGCACGCCGGTCTGGGGCACCGATTGGCAAGTCGGTGCGGCGCAAGCCGCGATGCTCAATGGTATCGCCGCCCATGCCCTGGAGCTGGACGACACCGGCGGCTGCGATCACTCCGGCGCGGTGGTGTTACCGGCGGTGATGGCGGCGATTTCGATGGCGGACAAACCGGTGAATGGCCGGGAGTTCATCACCGCCGTGGTCATCGGCTACGAAATCGGCCGTCGGGTGCTTGAAGCCTGTGGTAGCTATTCGGCGCATAACGGCGCCGGTTGGCACTCCACGGCAACTTGCGGCGTGTTTGGCGCGGCGGCGGCCAGTGCGCGGATTCTGGGGCTGGACGCCGCGCAAACCCTGTCGGCCCTGGGCATTGCCGGGAGCTTCAGTGGCGGGCTTTGGGCCTTTATTCATGATGGTTCTCAAAGCAAAAAGCTCCACAGTGGCCGTGCTGCTGAAGGCGGCTTGCTGGCTGCGCGGTTTGCCCAGCGTGGGATTACCGGGCCGACGAAACTGTTCGAGGATGTCTGGGGCGGTTTTCTCAAGACCCTCGCTGGCGAGGCCGCCGTGCCCGAGGCGCTGGATGCGGATCTGGGGCGAGTGTGGAAACTGGCCCGCTGTTCGATCAAGCCTTACGCCGCGTGTCGCGGGACGCATTCGGCGATTGATGCCCTTGGCCTGTTACTGACGCAGTTGCAGGTGAGCGCCGATCAGGTCGAGGACATTCAAGTGTCGCTGTGCGGATTCCTGCAGGACATGTGCGGTGGGCAGGAAGTCACCAGCCTGGCGGCGGCGCAAATGAGCCTGCGCTACGCCCTCGCCGCTCGGTTGGTCCTGGGGCATTGTCGGTTGGAAGCCTATGACGATGAGCGGCGCTGCGACCCGCGCCTGGCACAGTGGATGTCACGTATCCGGCTTGAACTGGACCCGCGGCTGTCCGAGGATGGCGAGCCCGTGGTGAGCGTGCGGACCGTGGACGGTCGGCAGGCGAGTCTTTGCGTTGAGGTGCCGCTGGGGGCGCCGGGCAATCCGCTGAGTGATGCGGCGCTGGAGGAGAAGTTTTTCAGTCTGGCCGGGCGGGTGATGCCGGTGCGGCAGGCTGAAGAGTTGCTTGGGCAGTTGTGGCGGTTGGAAGAATTGGAATCAATTGATACATCGATCGTTCCCACGCTCCGCGTGGGAATGCAGCCCGGGACGCTCCGCGTCCCATAAGCGGACGCAGAGCGTCCGATGAGGCATTCCCACGCAGAGCGTGGGAACGATCATCACTAAAACAAGGACTTGTGCACCACCGTGGCCACTTACTCGCTCGTTATCCGCCGGCTGATGATTTGCTCGCTGACCATCGTCGTCAGCCGCGCCATCACCAGCCCGTTGCTCACGCTGTTCCTGAGCAACAAACTCGGTCTCAATCAACAGGACGTTGGCCTGCTGCTGGGCATCGCGGTGTTTATCGCCACGCTGCTCGCGCTTTACGGCGGATACATCATTGATCGTCTGGAAAAGCGCCGGCTATTGATCCTGGCCATGCTCTCCAGCGCCATCGGCTTTGTGCTGCTGACCTTCGCCGAGAACCTCTACCTGACCACCGCCACCCTGGTGATCACCGAAACCGCCTCGGCGCTGTTCCTGATCGGCTCAAAAGCGATACTCAGCGAAAACCTGCCCATGGGCCAACGGGCCAAAGCGTTTTCCCTGCGCTACACCCTGACCAACATCGGCTACGCCACCGGGCCCATGCTCGGCGTGGTGATCGCCGGGGTGTACCCGATTGCACCGTTTCTGATTGCCGGTGGTATCGCCTTCTTCAGCATCTTCTTGATGAGCGGCATTCCGAAAGACCCCGCGCGGGTACCCGCCATCGGCCAGCCGCAGAGCTTTCTCAAGACCCTGACCACGCTCAAAAACGACCGCACGCTGATCATGTTCACCTGCGGTTGCCTGTTCAGCACCGTGGTCCACGGCCGTTTCACCTTGTACCTGTCGCAATACCTGCTGGTGACCCACGACTCCAAGCGCGCCCTGGAAACCATGGCCGCCCTGCTCGCCTGCAACGCCATCAGCGTGATCCTGCTGCAATACCAGATCGGCCGCTTCCTCAAGCGTGAACAGTTGCGCTACTGGATTGCCGGTGGCACCAGTCTGTTCATCGTCGGTTTGATTGGTTTCAGCCTGGCAGACGGCTTGGTGAGTTGGTGCGTGGCGATGTTCATTTTCACCCTCGGCGAAATGATCATTTACCCGGCTGAATTCCTGTTCGTCGACACCCTGGCCCCGGAAGAACTGCGCGGCAGTTACTACGGCGCGCAAAACCTGGCAGCGTTGGGCGGCGCGTTGAGTCCGGTGATTTGTGGTTTCCTGCTGATGCACACCCCGGCCCCGACGATGTTCTATGCCCTCTGCGCGCTGACGGCCATGGGCGGATCGCTGTGTTTCCTGGCGGGTCGGCGGGCGGCTTTACTGCAAAAATAATGCACTGAAACTGCATTAATATGAATTTGTCAGCACATCGAATGCGCGGCACACTGTGCCCCGTTCCTCCCCCAATAGTTGGAACAACCTTCAAGGGCTTTCTGGGTTTCCCAGCTAAGCCTTTTTTTTGCTTCGGTTTTTTGTCAACGGATCAACGTCATGCTCGCTCGCTGGTTACCCGCCACCATCCACACCCGCCCCTCGGAATGGAGCCGCGCGGCCATTGGCATGTCCTTGGGCACGTTGTTCAGCGTGTGGCTGTGCAGCCAAGTGTTCGGCATTGAAGTGGCGCAGCACCTGGTCGGTCCGCTGGGTGCTTCGGCGGTGCTGCTGTTCGCCGTGTCCTCCGGCGCCCTCGCCCAGCCGTGGTCGATCCTCGGCGGCTACTTGAGCGCCGGGGTGGTTGCGCTGCTGGTGGCGCACGTGCTCGGCCGAACGTTGGGCAGCGCTTGCCTGGCGGCGGGCATGGCGCTGATGCTGATGTGCTGGCTGCGTTGCCTGCACCCACCGGCCGGGGCCTTGGCGCTGTTGTTGGTGTTGGCCGACCCGGCGACCATCGCCCTGGACTGGAAAGCCCTCGGCCCGGTAATGCTCAGCGCCTCGGCGATGCTGCTTAGCGCGCTGGCGTATAACAACCTGACGCGGATTCGCTATCCCAAACGGCCCGCCGAAGCGGTGTCGGTGATGCCGTCGGCGGACAATCAGGCGATTACCGCCGAGGATCTGAAACTGGCGTTGGCGGAGATGGAGGCGTTTTTCGACGTCACCCCGGAAGACCTTGAGCAGTTGATTCACGCCAGTGAATTGCATGCCAAGCGGCGTAGTATCAGCGAAGTGCTCAGCAGCAGAACCTGAACAAACACTAGCCCCTGTGGCGAGGGAGCTTGCTCCCGCTGGGCTGCGAAGCGGCCCTCGTTTTTCCCATCAAAGAAAAGGGACTGCTGCGCAGTCCAACGGGAGCAAGCTCCCTCGCCACAGGGTTCGTGCGCCTTCAATAAACTATTCAGGCTGCGATCTTTTGATTTTGCACTAAGGTAAAAACGCAGACAGAACCTGCACGTATGCCGGTTGTACATCACAAATTTGCACTGTTACGATCCAGCATCGCTCGCGCGCGAGCTTCTCTATAAAGAACAATAAAAGCAGGGAGTTATCGATGACTGCTCAGGTTTCATCCCAGGAGGCCAAAGCCATGGATGCCACGCAAAATGAAGTGCTGGCCGAGGTTCGCAATCACATCGGTCACCTGACCCTCAATCGCCCCGCCGGTCTCAACGCCCTCACCCTGGACATGGTCCGCCGCCTGCAACGCCAGCTCGATGCCTGGGCCGCGGATTCGCAGGTCAACGCCGTGGTGTTGCGCGGAGCCGGCGAGAAAGCCTTCTGCGCCGGCGGCGATATTCGTTCGCTGTACGACAGCTACAAAAACGGCGAGACCCTGCACGAAGATTTCTTCGTCGAGGAATACGCCCTCGACCTCGCCATCCACCACTACTGCAAACCGGTCCTGGCCTTGATGGACGGCTTTGTCCTGGGCGGCGGCATGGGCCTGGTGCAAGGTGCCGACATGCGGGTTGTCACCGAACGCAGTCGACTGGCGATGCCGGAAGTGGCCATCGGTTATTTCCCGGACGTCGGCGGCAGCCACTTCCTGCCACGGGTGCCCGGCGAACTGGGGATTTACCTGGGCGTGAGCGGCGTGCAGATCCGCGCCGCCGATGCGCTGTATTGCGGCCTGGCCGACTGGTACCTGGAAAGCGACAAACTGGGCACGCTGGACGAGAAACTCGATCACCTTGAATGGCACGAAACGCCGCTCAAGGACCTGCAAGGTGTGCTGGCCAAACTCGCGGTGCAACAGTTGTCCGACGCGCCGCTGATTGCGCTGCGCCCGGCCATCGACCACTTCTTCGCCCTGCCGGACGTGGCGAGTATGGTGGAGCAACTGCGCGAAGTGACGGTCGCCGACAGCCACGAATGGGCGAAGACCACCGCCGACCTGCTGGAAAGCCGTTCGCCGCTGGCCATGGGCGTGACCCTGGAAATGCTCCGGCGCGGGCGCAAGCTGAGCCTGGAACAATGCTTTGCCCTGGAGCTGCACCTGGACCGCCAGTGGTTCGAGCGCGGCGACCTGATCGAAGGCGTGCGCGCCTTGTTGATCGACAAAGACAAGAAACCGCGCTGGAACCCGCCGACCTTGCAGGCGCTGCATGCCGAGCACGTCGAGAGTTTCTTCAGTGGTTTTGAGCAGAGCGGGAACTGAGTCATGCACGATATCGAATTGAGCGAAGAGCAAGTGATGATCCGCGACATGGCCCGGGATTTTGCCCGTGGCGAGATCGCGCCCCACGCGCAGGCCTGGGAAAAGGCTGGCTGGATCGACGACGGTCTGGTGGCGAAGATGGGGGAATTGGGCCTGCTGGGCATGGTGGTGCCGGAAGAATGGGGCGGCACTTATGTCGACTACGTTGCCTATGCCCTGGCGGTGGAAGAGATTTCTGCCGGCGACGGTGCTACCGGCGCGTTGATGAGCATCCACAACTCCGTGGGTTGCGGGCCGGTGCTTAATTACGGCACTGAAGAACAGAAAAAAACCTGGCTGCCGGACCTGGCCAGCGGTCAGGCCATCGGTTGCTTTTGCCTGACCGAACCGCAAGCCGGTTCCGAAGCGCACAACCTGCGCACCCGCGCCGAACTGCGGGATGGCCAGTGGGTGCTCAACGGCGCCAAGCAATTTGTCAGCAACGGCAAGCGGGCGAAACTGGCGATCGTGTTTGCCGTGACCGACCCGGACCTGGGCAAGCGCGGTATCTCGGCGTTCCTGGTGCCCACCGACACCGCCGGTTTTATCGTCGATCGCACCGAACACAAGATGGGCATTCGCGCCTCCGACACCTGCGCGGTAACCCTCAGCGATTGCACGATTCCCGAAGCCAATCTGCTGGGTGATCGCGGCAAAGGCCTGGCCATCGCCCTCTCCAACCTCGAAGGCGGCCGCATTGGCATCGCCGCGCAGGCGTTGGGCATTGCGCGAGCGGCGTTTGAAGCGGCGCTGACGTATTCCCGGGAGCGGGTGCAATTCGGCAAGACGATCAACGAGCACCAGAGCATTGCGAACATGCTCGCTGACATGCACACACGGCTGAACGCCGCACGCCTGCTGATCCTGCATGCCGCGCGGTTGCGCAGCGCCGGCAAGCCTTGTCTGTCGGAGGCTTCACAAGCCAAGTTGTTTGCGTCGGAAATGGCCGAGAAGGTCTGTTCGTCGGCGATGCAGATTCATGGCGGGTATGGCTATCTGGAGGATTACCCGGTGGAGCGTTACTACCGGGATGCGCGGATCACGCAGATTTATGAAGGGTCGAGCGAGATACAGCGGATGGTGATTGCGCGGGAGCTGAAGAATTACCAGATCTAAATGATCGTTCCCACGCTCTGCGTGGGAATGCCGCCCGGGACGCTCCGCGTCCCTTCGCAAGCGTGACGCAGAGCGTCACAGGATGCATTCCCACGCGGAGCGTGGGAACGATCGGTGGGGGTTACTTGCCCTGGAACTCTGCCTCACGCTTGGCAATAAACGCCGCCATCCCTTCCTTCTGATCCTGCGTCGCAAACGCCGCGTGGAACACCCGACGCTCAAAGCGCACGCCTTCCGACAGGCTGACTTCAAACGCACGGTTCACGCTTTCCTTGATCATCATCGCGATTGGCAACGACTTTTTGGCAATCAGCGCCGCGACTTTCAGCGCTTCGTCCAGCAATTCATCTGCCGGGACGATCCGCGCGACAATCCCGCAACGCTCCGCTTCCACCGCATCGATCAAGCGACCGCTGAGGCACATTTCCATGGCCTTGGCCTTGCCCACGGCGCGGGTCAGGCGTTGGGTGCCGCCCATGCCCGGCAATACGCCGAGGTTGATTTCCGGCTGACCAAATTTGGCGTTGTCGCCGGCGAGGATGAAGTCGCACATCAGCGCCAGTTCACAGCCACCGCCCAAGGCGAAACCGTTAACGGCAGCAATGATCGGCTTGCGGCGGTTGGCCACGCGATCGCTGTCGCTGAACAGGTCGTCGAGGTAGATCTGCGGGTAGGTCAGCGCGGCCATTTCCTTGATGTCGGCCCCGGCGGCGAAGGCTTTTTTCGAGCCGGTCAGCACGATGCAACCGATGTTGGAATCGGCTTCCAGGCCATCGAGGGCGTGGTTCAGCTCGCTGACGATCTGCGCGTTCAACGCGTTCAAGGCTTGCGGACGGTTGAGGGTGATCAGGCCAACACGACCCTGAATTTCCAGCAAAATCGTTTCGTAGTTCACAAGTACATTCCTTCTTAAAGATTGCGCGAAATAACCATGCGCTGAATATCGCTGGTGCCTTCGTAGATCTGGCACACCCGCACGTCGCGGTAGATCCGCTCCAGCGGGAAGTCGTTCAGGTAACCGTAACCGCCGAGGGTTTGCAACGCGGCGGAGCAGACTTTTTCGGCCATTTCCGAGGCAAACAGCTTGGCCATCGACGCTTCGACCAACGCCGGTTTGCCGCTGTCACGTAGAGCCGCAGCGTAATGCACCATCTGCCGGGCGACAGCAATCTGGGTGGCCATGTCTGCCAAACGGAAGGCCACGGCCTGGTGTTCGATGATCGGCTTGCCGAAGCTTTCGCGTTCACGGGCGTAGTCGCGGGCCGCTTCAAACGCCGCGCGGGCCATGCCCACCGATTGCGAGGCGATGCCGACCCGCCCGCCTTCCAGGTTGGCCAGGGCGATGCGGTAACCTTCGCCCTCCTCGCCCAGACGGTTGGCCACCGGGACTTTCACGTCTTCGAACAGAATCTGGCAAGTGTCGGAGGCGTGCTGACCGAGTTTGTCTTCAACCCGCGCCACTTTATAGCCCGGCGAATCGGTGGGCACGATCAACGCCGTAATCCCGCGTTTGCCAGCGCTCGGATCGGTCACGGCAAACACGATCACCACCCCGGCATTCTGCCCGGAGGTGATGAATTGTTTGCAGCCGTTGAGCACGTAATGATCGCCGTTCAACTTGGCGCGGGTTTTCAGGCCGCTGGCGTCGGAACCGGCCTGGGGTTCGGTGAGGGCAAAAGCGCCGAGCATCGCACCGCTGGCCAACGGCTTGAGGAAGCGTTCTTTCTGCTCGTCAGTGCCGTACTTGAGGATCGGCACGCAACCCACCGAGTTGTGCACGCTCATGATGGTCGAGCAGGCGCCGTCACCGGCGGCGATTTCTTCCAGGGCCATGGCGTAGGCCAGGTAACCGGTGTCGCAACCGCCCCACTCTTCGGGCACCAACATGCCGAAGAAACCCAGCTCGGCCATCTCGCCGATGGCTTCTTTGGGGAAGCGATGCTCGCGGTCCCATTCGGCGGCGAACGGTTTCAGCCGTTCCTGGGCAAATTGCCGGGCGGCTTCGCTGATCTGCAGTTGTTCGTCATTGGGAATCATGCTGAATCCTTAATTTGAGCCTTGGTGCGCCTTTCATTGTAGGAGCGGGGGCGCATCAATAGAGGCATTCCACGGCCATCGCGGTGGCTTCACCGCCGCCGATGCAAATCGCCGCAACACCGCGTTTCAGGCCTTTCTGGCGCAGGGCCGAGAGCAGGGTCACGAGGATCCGCGCGCCGGACGCACCGATCGGGTGGCCCAAGGCGCAAGCGCCACCGTGGATGTTGACCTTCTCGTGAGGGATTTCCAGTTTGGTCATGGTCACCAGACTGACCACGGCGAAGGCCTCGTTGATTTCGAACAGCTCGACTTCATCCAGCGACCAGCCGGTTTTCTTCATCAGCTTCTTGATCGCACCGACCGGCGCCACCGGGAACAGGCCCGGGGTATCAGCGAACGCGGCGTGGCCGTGAATCACCGCCAACGGCTTGAGCCCACGCTTCTGCGCCTCGGACTGACGCATCAGCACCAACGCCGCCGCGCCGTCAGAGATCGAGCTGGAGTTGGCCGCCGTCACCGTGCCGCCCTCGCGGAAAGCGGGTTTCAGCGAGGCGATCTTGTCCAGTTTGGCTTTCGGCGGCTGCTCGTCGTGGCTGATCAGCACCTGTTCTTTGCCGACGGTCACGGTCAGCGGCACGATTTCAGCCTTGAAGCTGCCGTCCTGGATCGCCTGTTGCGCGCGGGTGGTCGAGGCGATAGCAAACGCGTCCTGGGCTTCGCGGGTGAAGCCGTTGGTTTCGGCGCAATCCTCGGCAAAGGTGCCCATCAGGCGGCCCTTGTCGTAGGCGTCTTCGAGGCCGTCGAGGAACATCGAATCCAGCACCCGGCCATGGCCCATGCGGTAACCGCTGCGAGCGCGGTCCAGCAGGTACGGCGAGTTGGACATGCTTTCCATGCCACCGGCGATCACCACCTCGGCACTGCCGGCGACCAGCATGTCGTGGGCGAGGATGGTGGTTTCCATGCCGGAACCACACATCTTGTTCACGGTGGTGCAACGGGTCGATTTATCCAGCCCGGCGCCCAACGCCGCCTGACGTGCAGGCGCCTGGCCGAGGCCGGCGGGCAGCACGCAACCGAACAGCACTTCATCGACCGCGTCGGCAGCAACACCGGCCCGTTCAACGGCGGCTTTGATCGCAGCCGCACCGAGTTGCGGCGCGGTCAGGCTTTTCAGTTCGCCCTGGAAACCGCCCATCGGGGTGCGGACGGCGCTGACAATTACAATCGGATCGTTGGAAAGGGTCATGACAAATCCTCCTTACTTGGCGGCCATACGCAAGGCACCGTCGAGACGGATCACCTCGCCGTTGAGCATGCTGTTTTCAATGATATGCCTGACCAGCGCGGCATACTCGCCCGGTTTGCCCAGGCGCGGCGGGAACGGCACGCCAGCGGCCAGGGACGCGCGGACTTCCTCGGTCATGCCGGCCATCATCGGCGTTTCGAAAATGCCGGGAGCGATGGTCATCACACGAATACCGAAGCGCGCCAGTTCACGGGCGGCGGGCAAGGTCAGGCTGACAATCGCGCCTTTCGACGCGGCGTAGGCAGCCTGGCCGATCTGGCCGTCGTAGGCCGCGGCCGAGGCGGTGTTGATGATCACACCGCGCTCGCCGTCGGCGTCCGCTTCAGTTTCGGCGATGGCCGCCGCGGCCAGGCGCAGCATGTTGAAGCTGCCGATCAGGTTGACGTTGATCACCTGGCTGAAACTGGCCAACGCGTGCGGACCGTTTTTCCCGAGGATCTTCTCGCCACGCACGATTCCGGCGCAGTTCACCAAGCCGTGCAGGCCACCGAAGGCTTTCACCGTCGCCGCGACCGCCGCTTCAGCAGCGGCTTCGTTGCTGATATCAGCCACGACGCTTTGCGCGCCCAGGCGTTGAGCCTGCGCCGCAACGGCCTCGGCATTCATGTCCACCAGCATCACTTTGGCACCGGCCGCCACCAGCATTTCAGCGGTGGCGGCACCGAGGCCGGACGCACCGCCGGTGACGAGAAAAACCTTGTTTTCGATCTGCATCTTATTTTCCTTCGATTCAAGCAGAAGCTTTGTGAGCCGCGGCCTCTTGAGCCTTGGCGATTTCCTGGTTGCGCAAGATAAAGCGCTGCAATTTGCCGCTTGGGGTTTTCGGCAATTCGCTGACAAATTCGATTTCACGGGGGTACGAGTGCGCGGCGAGGCGTTTGCGCACGTGTTGGCGCAGTTCTTCGGCCAGCTCTGGCGTGGCGCGGTATTGCGCGCAGATCACGACGAAGGCTTTCACCAGTTCGGTGCGCTCCGGGTCGGGTTTGCCGACGACGGCGGCTTCGATCACGGCCGGGTGTTCGATCAACGCGCTTTCCACGTCGAACGGACCGACGCGGTAGCCGGAAGTGGTGATCACATCGTCGCTACGACCGACGAAGCTGATGCTGCCGTCCGGGTTCCACTCCACGGTGTCGCCGCTCAAGTAATAGTTGCCGACGAAGGCTTTGGTCGGCGCGCCTTCGTAGCCGTTGAACCAGCACATCGGCGATTGGGTGCGGTCGATGGCCAGAATCCCCGGTTGGCCGACGCCGAGTTCCTTGTACTCATCGTCGAGCACCACGATGCGGTGACCCGGCGAGGCAAAACCGGCGGCGCCCATGTGGATCGGGTGTTCCAGGCCATGGTGATTGCACAGGACCATGCCCAGTTCGGTCTGGCCGTAATGGTCATGGATGACCACGCCGAGGTTGTCGGCGAACCAGCGGATCACCTCCGGGTTCAGCGGCTCGCCGGCGCTGCTGACGATGCGCAGTCGGCCCTTGATCGACTTGGCAAATTCGTCGCCGCCGGCAATCAGCAAGCGGTAAGCGGTCGGCGAACCGGTGAGGTTGGTGATCCCGTACTTGTTGATTACCCGACAGGTGCTTTCGAGGGTGAACGGGCCATCGTAGAAGGTGATCGGATGCCCCATCGACATCGGCCCGGTCACGCCGAAATAGATGCCGTAGGCCCAACCCGGATCGGCGACGTTCCAGAACGCGTCTTCCGGGCGCAAATCCACGGCGTCGCGGGTGTAGCTCTGGAAGGCGACGATGGCCTTCAGCGGTACCGACAGCGCTTTCGACGGGCCGGTGGTGCCCGAGGTGAACATCAGCAGGAACGGGTCTTCACCGCTCAGCAGTACCGGTTCGCACTCGGGGGAATAATTGGCCAGTTCGGCCCAGAAACTGTAATCGCCACGAACGATGCCCTGCCCTTTGGCGCCGCCAACGGTGACGATGGTCGGGCAATCGGCGACTTCCGCGAGTTTCGGTCGATTGACCGCGTCGGTAACCACCACTTTGGCGCCGGAGCTGCTCAAGCGGTGTTCGATGGCTTTCGGGCCGAACGCGGTGAACAGCGGCTGATAGACCGCGCCGATGCGCCAGGTGGCGAACACGGTGATCAGCAATTCGATGTTGCGCGGTAGCAGGCCGGCGACTTTATCGCCCTTCTGCACGCCCTGGGCGAGGAGGAAATTGGCGAAACGCGCGGCTTTGTCCTGCAAATCGCTGAAGGTGTACGTCGCGCTGGAGCCATCTCGGCCTTCCCAGAACAGCGCGATACGTCCCGGCAATGCATGACGGTCGCAGCATTCGACGCAGGCGTTAAGCGCCGTCAAATCGCCGTCGAGCGCGGCGGTCACGGTGTGCAGGTAATCGAACTGTGAAGTGGCAGACAAGTAATCGCGCATTGCCAGAATCCCTCTGTATTTTTATTAGGTTGGGGGAACCGTAATTAACAGAGGAATACTCGCGCTGCGCGGGGTGTGGGGCAATGGTCAAAGCTATCAAGTTGCGTGACTGGTTTGGCCAAGGATTGAGAGTCGTGGCGCCTGGAAGGCCGCCTTCGCGGGCAAGCCTCGCTCCTAAAGGACCGGGGCGTACACACCCCCTGATCGTTCCCACGCGACCCGTGGGAACGATCGGCGTCTAGCTGGGTTCGTTAAGAATCAAACTCCGGTAATGCCCCGGATTGGTCCCCGACCACTTGCGAAACGCTTTATAGAACGAACTCGCATCAGCAAACCCCAATCGCGCGGCAATCTCGACAAAGCTGATGCTCGGTTCTGCCAGCCAGACAATCGCCAGTTCCTTGCGCACGCTGTCTTTCAAACCCTGCCAGGTCTGCCCTTCTTCGGCCAGACGACGGCGCAGGGTCGAAGCCGACATACACAGTTGCTGCGCCAACGCCTCGGTTTCCGGCCATTGCTCGGCGGGCAGTTGCCGCAAATCGTGCTTGATGCGACTGGCCAGACTTTCCGGGTCGCGGTATTTGACCAGGATGTTGGCCGGCGCGTGGGCCAGGAAGCGCTTGAGTTCTTCCGGGCTGCGCTTGATCGGCAGGTCGAGGCAATCGGCGGCGAAAATCATCCGCGTGCGTGGTCGGTCGAAACGCAGGTTTTCGGAAAACATCACCTGATAGTCATCGCAGAAATCCGGCGCCGGGCAGCGCAGTTCGATGGCCAGGATTGGAATCCGCCGCCCCGCCAGCCAGCAGGCGACGCCGTGGACGATCATCCAATAGGTGAAATAGGTGAAGGCCCGGCGCGGGTCCTGGTCGTCTTCGAGCAAGACGATTTCCGCCAGACTCTGCTGGCGCACCAGTTGCGCGGGCAGGTGTTCGAGCATCAATGACAGAAAGCTCAGGCCCGAAGTGAGGCCGGCGGCCAGATTGGGCTGGACCATGGCGCAGCGGCATAAAAATTCGAGGCTGCCGGATTTGAGCTGACGCGGGTCCATGCCAAAAAATTCATCGTCGCCGCGCCGGGCCAGCAGGCGCCACAAACGGGCATACGCAGTGGCTGGAACCCGGGCGTCGGGGCTCAACAACAACTGCGGGTCGATGCCGACCTTGTGCAACACCTCTTCGGTCGCCGCGCCGGGGGCACAACTTTGCAATAGCGCTTCACGCACCAGTTGAATGGAGATGGTGTCTTTTTCCGACATCGCGCGGGGTGAGCCTTGTGCCTGTTTGAGTGCTGGGCATATTAGCTGAATCCACTCTCGTTCCCATGCTCTGCGTGGGAATGATCGGGTGGCGTAATCTTTTGGGGGCGTTCAGCTTAGGTTCAGCAAAAGTCAATCAATTGCATGTGAGAATGAGTGTCATTATGTTACAACTTAGCTGCCTAACTAACTCAACGGTGCTGAATGCTTGTCCCCTTTCTGATCATGCTGCGCGAAGGCATTGAAGCGGCGTTGATCGTCGGCATTATTGCCAGTTACCTCAAGCAAACCGGTCGCGGTCAATGGATGCCCGCCGTGTGGATTGGTGTGTTCCTCGCTGCTGCTTTGGCCCTGTTGGTCGGCGGTGGCCTGGAATTGATGAGCGCAGAATTCCCGCAGAAGCAACAGGAACTGTTCGAAGGCATCGTCGGTTTGGTGGCGGTCGGCATCCTCAGTTCAATGGTGTTCTGGATGCGCAAGGTGGCGCGTTCGATCAAGCATTCCCTGCATGTTTCCCTCGATCACGCCCTGGCCGGCTCCAAGCATCAGGTCACCGCGCTGATCGCCATGGTGTTTTTCGCCGTGGCCCGGGAAGGCCTGGAAACCGTATTTTTCCTGCTCGCGGTGTTCCAGCAAAGCGAAGGCCCGGCGGCACCGATTGGCGCCCTGCTCGGCCTGATCCTGGCGATCATCGTCGGCTTCCTCATCTATACCGGCAGCATGCGCCTGAACCTCGGCGCGTTCTTCCGCTGGACCGGCCTGTTCATCCTGGTGGTGGCCGCCGGCATTCTCTCCAACTCGGTGCAAGCGCTGCATGAAGCCGGGGTGTGGAATCACCTGCAAACCGTACTCTTCGACTTCAGCGCCACGCTGCCGATGGACGGCCCGCTGGGCTCGGTGCTGGCTGGCATGTTCGGTTACCAGGACGCGCCGACCGTCAGCACCCTCGGCGTGTATCTGATTTACCTGGTGGTGGCGCTGGTGATGTTTTTCCTCCCCGCCCCGGCGGCCGCCAAGCAATCTTCTTCCGTTTCCAGCCAGTAAGGGCTTTCATGTCAACGCCAACTCCTCCCGTGGCTTCCCCTCCCCGCGCGCTGCGCTGGGCGGTGGCCGGTTCGGTGATCGTGATGATCGCGGCCGGTGGCCTGTTCTACTACGCCTCGAAAATGGCCGCAGCCAAGCGCCAGACCAACCATGACGAAGTGCTGGTGAGCATTCACCCCAAGAGTTGCGAGCCAAATGCGCTGACGGTCCCGGCCGGGCATTCGAGTTTCCGCATCGTCAACCGCTCGGACCGGGCGGTGGAATGGGAAATCCTCGACGGCGTGCTGGTGGTCGAAGAACGGGAAAACATCGCGCCGGGCCTGAGCCAGGTGATCAACGCCAACCTGGCGCCCGGCGACTACGCCATCACTTGCGGCTTGCTGAGCAACCCGCGCGGCACCTTGCACGTGACCCCGACCGCCGCGTCCGATGCCGCCGCCAAGGCCCGGCCATCGATGGTTGCGTTCATCGGTCCGTTGTCGGAATTCCGGGTGTACCTGAGCAGCCAGAGCGGCGCGCTGATCAAAGCGGTGACGGCGCTTAAGCAAGCAATCGAAGCGGGCGATCTGGCCCAGGCCCAGGCCCTTTACGTGCCGGCTCGCGCGGCCTATCAACGGATCGCCCCGGCTGCCCAGCGTCTGGCCGAGCTGGACAACGCCGTCAACGCCCGCGCCGATTACTTCGAAAAACGCGAGCAGGACCCTGGCTTCACCGGTTTCCACCGCCTCGAATACGCGCTGTTCCAGCAACGCAAACTCGACGCCCTGGCACCGGTGGCCATGCAGTTGATCATCGACATCACCACGCTCAAGCAGCAGTTGCTCGCCCAGTCCCTGCCGCCGGAGCAGTTGGTGAGCATCGTGGTGCGCAACCTCAACAGCATCGCCGAGGTACGCGCCAGCAGCGGTGAAGAAGAACGCTACAGCCACACCGACCTCAACGGCTTCGCCGCCAACCTCGACGCCGCACGCAAAGTCGTCGACCTGTTGCGGCCCTTGCTGAGCAAGTCTGCCGCCGAGCTATTGCCGAAGATCGACAGCGCCATCGCCGCATTCGACGCCGAACTCAACGGTTTCAAGGTCAAGGACGGCTACGCCAGCTACGACACGGTCAGTACCGAGCAGCGCAAACAGATCGCCGACAAGGCCAAGGCCCTGGCCGCCGTACTCGACGAAATCGATCCAGCCCTTGGCCTTTCCGGCCTGTAAGTAGAAGACGACTTTTAGATGAAAGACTTAGAACAGTTTTCCGCCCAGCGTCGCCGTGTCTTGATGGGCATGGGCGCCGCCGGTGTCGCGTTGGCCGGCAGCGCCCTGAGCTGCCCGGCGATGGCCGCGTCCAGCCAGGTCACCGAAGCACCGAGCAGTGAAAAGACCGAAGATCGCCACGCCTTTTATGGCCAGCACCAAAGCGGCATCGTTACCCCGCGCCCGGCGTCGGGCATGCTGGTGTCGTTCGATGTGCTGGCCAGCGACAGGGAAGACCTGGAGCGGCTGTTCCGCACCCTCAACCAGCGTATCGCGTTCCTGATGAAGGGCGGCGCGGTGACCCAGGTTGATCCGAAGTTGCCGCCGGTGGATTCGGGGATTCTGGGGCCGGTGGTGACGCCGGACAACCTGACCATCACCGTATCGGTCGGCGAGTCGCTGTTCGACGAGCGCTTCGGCCTGGCCAGTGCCAAACCCAAGCGCCTGATCCGCATGGTCGGCTTTCCCAACGATGCCCTGGAAGCCGATTGCTGCCACGGCGACTTGAGCTTGCAGTTCTGCGCCAACACCACCGACACCAATATCCACGCCCTGCGCGATATCGTGAAAAACCTGCCGGACTTGCTGCTGGTGCGCTGGAAACAGGAAGGCAGCGTACCGCCCCAAGCCCCGGCCAAACCCGGTGTACCGCCGCAGAGTGCGCGTAACTTCCTGGGTTTTCGCGATGGCTCGGCCAACCCCGACTCCAACGATGCCAAGACCATGGACAGCATCGTCTGGGTCCAGCCCGGCAGCGACGAACCGGCCTGGGCCGCCCATGGCAGCTACCAGGCGGTGCGGATCATCCGCAATTTCGTCGAGCGCTGGGACCGCACGCCTCTGCAGGAACAGGAAAGCATCCTCGGCCGGGTCAAGAGCACCGGCGCGCCCATGGGCGGCGAGCATGAAGGCCAGGTCCCGGACTACGCCAAGGACCCAGAAGGCAAATTGACCAAGCTCGACGCGCACATCCGCCTGGCCAATCCGCGCACCGCCGCGACCCAGGCCAACCTGATCCTGCGCCGCCCGTTCAACTATTCCAACGGCGTGAACAAGAACGGCCAGCTCGAAATGGGCCTGCTGTTCATCTGCTACCAGGCGGACCTGGAAAAAGGCTTCATCACGGTCCAGACCCGACTCAACGGCGAACCGCTGGAGGAATACCTCAAGCCGGTGGGCGGCGGGTACTTCTTCACCTTGCCGGGTGTCACCGGCGACAAGGACTTCATCGGTCGCTCGCTGCTCAACGCTACACAGCCCACAAAAACTGCATAACCCCCAACTCGGAACCGTCCCATGAAAAAGTCGCCACTCGCTTTAATGCTGACCCTTGGCTTGCTCACCACCCCGTTTTCGGCTTTCGCGGCGACGGCGCCGCTGGATCTGGTGGGACCGGTCTCGGACTACAAGATCTACGTCACCGAACAACTGGACCAACTGGGCGAGCATACCCAACAGTTCACCGACGCCGTGAAGAAAGGTGACCTGGCTACCGCGCAAAAGCTCTATGCACCGACCCGCGTGTTCTACGAGTCGATCGAGCCGATTGCCGAACTGTTCAGTGACCTCGATGCATCCATCGACTCCCGTGTCGACGACCACGAAAAAGGCGTGAAAGCCGAAGACTTCACCGGTTTCCACCGCATCGAATACACGCTGTTTTCGGAAAAAAGTACCAAGGGCCTCGACGCACTGGCTGACGGCCTGAACAAAGACGTGAAGGATCTGCAAACTCGCGTCGCCGGCCTGACCTTCCCGCCTGAAAAAGTGGTCGGCGGTGCCGCTGCCCTGCTCGAAGAAGTCGCCGCGACCAAGATCTCCGGTGAGGAAGACCGCTACAGCCATACCGACCTCTATGACTTCCAGGGCAACATCGACGGCGCGAAGAAAATCGTCGACCTGTTCCACCCGCAGATCGAGAAGCAAGACGCGGCGTTCATTGCCAAGGTCGACAAGAACTTCGCGACCGTGGACAAGATCCTGGCCAAGTACAAAACCAAGGATGGCGGTTTCGAGACTTACGACAAGGTGAAGGACGCTGACCGTAAGGCGCTGGTTGGGCCGGTGAATACGTTGGCTGAAGATTTGTCGACGTTGCGTGGGAAGTTGGGGCTGAATTAAATATCGGCGTTGTTTGCGAAAAGATCGCAGCCTTCGGCAGCTCCTACAGGGTGTACCTCATCCCGATGTAGGCGCTGCCGTAGGCTGCGTTCTTTTGCTTTTAAGCCTTACAACATCCGATAGAGCAACCGCTCAATCCGCACTCGACTCACCCGCTTGAGAAACTTGGCCACTGCCGCCGGGTATTCCGGCAGGGTTTCCAGGTCCAGGTAACGCTCGACGCGCCGGGTGTTCTCGAAAATTTCCGCCAGTTCTTTATTGCGCGGTGCCTGCAATTCGCTTTTCGGGTCGTCGATCAGCAGCGCGTTTTCCAGATCGAGCCGGAACGCCCGCGGATTAAGGTTGTTGCCGGTCAGCAAGGTGTAGCGCAGATCGACCCACATGCCCTTGAGGTGATAGGTGTTATCGCCATCACGCCACAGGTGCAGGTTCAACTGGCCGCTGTCGATGTTGCGCTGATGGCGCTTGGCGAAGCGGCGCAGGCTGATTTCGTAGAGGTATGGCAGCGCCGCGATGACTTTGAACGGCTCGCTGGGCGGGATGTAGAAGTCGTTGGCGGTCTTGTCGCCGACGATGATGTCGATCTTCACCCCACGGGCCAGGGCGCGGTTGATTTCCCGGGTCACTTGCAGCGGCAGGTTGAAGTACGGCGTGCAGATGGTCAGTTGATGCTGGGCGCTGGCGATCAACTCGCAGATCACCCGGCTCAGCGGGTTGTTCTTGCCCACGCCGAGCAACGGACTGACCGACAGGCCACCTTTGGCGGTGCTGCCCAATGTGGTGTCGTACGTCGCGTGCTTGAGGCGGCTGCGCAGGTCGCCGATGTCGTTGCGCAGGCTGCGGGTGGTCGGCAGGTTCGGCAGGTCGAGGCGATGCACCGCTTTGGAGGCGATCAAGCCGTGCTGGATCAGGTGCTGCATGGAATCGGCCAGCGCGCTGTTCTGCAGCAGGTGATAGCGGTCGTAGCGATACTTGTCGAATTTGTGCAGGTAAACGTTGTTCAGGCTCGCGCCGCTGTAGATCACGCAATCGTCGATCACGAAACCCTTCAAGTGCAACACGCCGAACAATTCGCGGGTTTGCACCGGCACGCCATACACCGGCACAACACTTTCGTGGGTGCGGGTCATCTCCTGATACCACGCCGAGTTGCCCGGCTGCTTGCCGGCGCCGATCAAGCCACGCTGGGCGCGCAACCAATCGACGACCACTACCACGTCCAGTTCCGGACGGGCCAGTTTGGCCGCGTGCAAGGCATCGAGGATTTCCTGGCCGGCTTCGTCCTGTTGCAAGTACAGCGCGACGATATAGATGCGCTGGGTCGCCTGGGCGATCTTCTCCAGCAGGCAACGACGATATTCGGCGGCGCCGGAAAGAATGGTGACGGCATCGGCGGTCAGCGGAAAACTGCGCAGTTTGGGCAGCAGAGAGCGTTTGAAAAGCGACGGCATAGGGCTCGCAAAAAGGTCGAATCCGAAGAACCCGAGAGCTTACACCATGGATCCGTTTGGGTCTTCCTGCCACACCGATCGTTCCCATGCTCCGTGTGGGAATGCCGCCTGGGACGCTCTGCGTTCCGTTCGTGATGTGACGCGGAGCGTCACGGGATGCATTCCCCACGCGGAGCGTGGGAACGAGCATGTAGAAATATCCGCTTGACCAAGGAGAACGATCGTTCTACTGTTCGCCACATGAACGAAATCACCAGCAACGACACACGCGACATCATCCTGGACGTCACCGAAAAGTTGATCTACAAAAGTGGCATTGCCGCCACGGGCATGGATCTTCTGGTGAAAACCGCCGGCGTCTCCCGGAAAAGTATCTACCGCTACTTCGCCAACAAGGAGGAGCTGACCGTCGCCGCTCTTCAACGCCGCGACGAACGCTGGATGCTCTGGTTCAGGACCGAAGTCGACAAGGCCGCGACCCCGGCCGAGCGGCTGCTCAACCTGTTTACCGTGCTCACCGGCTGGTTCAACTCCGAAGGCTTTCGCGGCTGCGCCTTCATCAACACCAGCGGCGAAACCGGCGACCCGCAAGACCCGGTGCGCCTGGTCGCCAAGGACCACAAACAGAAACTGCTCGACTACGTGTGCGAGCTTTGCACCGAACATGGCGCCACCGACCCGCAGGCACTGGCCAAACAGCTGCTGATCCTGATCGATGGAGCCATTACCGTAGCGCTTGTGATGGGTGATCACAGTGCCGCCGATAATGCGCAATGCATGGCGCGAAAGTTATTGGACCTGTAACTGCTTAATCAAGCCGTGTTTTAACTTTAGTTTTATAAGGAGACATTTAAATGTCATCTAATGCCGAAGTTCGTCCGCCATTACCGCCGTTTACCCGTGAATCGGCCATCGAAAAAGTTCGCCTGGCCGAAGACGGCTGGAACTCCCGCGACCCGCAGCGCGTGTCCCTCGCCTACACCTTGGACACTAAATGGCGCAACCGCGCCGAATTCGCCTACAACCGCGAAGAAGCCAAGGGCTTCCTGACCCGCAAATGGGCCAAGGAACTGGATTATCGGCTGATCAAGGAACTCTGGGCCTTCACCGGCAACCGTATCGCCGTGCGCTACGCCTATGAATGGCACGACGACTCGGGCAATTGGTTCCGCTCCTACGGCAACGAAAACTGGGAGTTCGATGAGAATGGTTTGATGGCCAACCGCTTTGCTTGCATCAACGATATGCCGATCAAGGAAAGCGAGCGCAAATTCCATTGGCCGCTGGGGCGTCGTCCTGACGATCATCCGGGCCTGTCCGATCTCGGCCTGTAAACCGAGACCGATCGTTCCCACGCTCTGCGTGGGAATGCCGCCACGGACGCTCCGCGTTCGATGTGACGCAGAGCGTCACGGGATGCATTCCCACGCGGAGCGTGGGAACGATCATTAGGCAGGGGTTAGGGTGTTTAGGCGACTGCGGCGTGTTCCTTCACACCGGCCTTGGCCTCAAGCTCGCGCACCAACGGCAACACGCGCTTGCCGAAGTACTCCACCTCTTCCTGGAAATGCAGGAACCCCGCCAGCACCAGATCCACGCCCACCGCTTTCAACGCGACGATGCGCTCGGCAATCTGCTGCGGCGTGCCGATCAGGTTGGTCTTGAAGCCGTCGTTGTATTGCACCAGATCCTCGAACGTCGACTTGGCCCAATTGCCCTCGCCTTCCGGTGACGCCCTGCCCGCCTGCTTAGCTGCATCGCCAAAGGCATTCACCGCTTCGGGGTCGGCCTGGTCGATGATCTGCGCCAGCACCGCGCGGGCTTCTTCTTCGGTGTCGCGAGCAATGACGAAGGCATTGACCCCGACCTTCACCGAATGATTGTTCGACGCCGCCTTCACCCGAATGTCATCGACCTGAGCCTTGATGCCTTCCGGCGTGTTGCCGTTGGTGAAGTACCAATCCGACACTCGCGCCGCCATGTCCCGGGCCGCGCGGGAGCTGCCGCCCTGGAAGATTTCCGGTTGGCCCAGGGGTTTGGGCTTGAGGCTGTAATTATCGAAACGGTAGAAATCGCCGCGGAAGGTGAAGTTGTCCTGGCTCCAGATGCCCTTGAGCGAGCGAATGAACTCTTCGGAACGGCGATAGCGCTCATCGTGCTCCAGCCAGTGTTCGCCGATGGCCTGGAATTCGCCCTTGAACCAGCCACTGACAATGTTCACCGCCACCCGGCCGTTGGTGAGTTGGTCGATGGTCGCCAGTTGCTTGGCCGCCAGCGCCGGTTGCCAGGGGCCGGGCAGAATCGCGGCGATGACTTTGAGGGTGGTGGTGGCGGCCAGCAGCGCATGGCTGAAGGCCACCGATTCATGCTGGAACTCGGCGCCGTAACCGGCGGTGAAACGGATCTGGGTCAGGGCATATTCGAACCCCGCCGCTTCGGCCAGTTGCGCCAGCTTGCGGTTGTAGTCGATGCCCCAGTGGGTGCGTTGTTCGATCTTGCTGACCACCAGCCCGCCGCTGACGTTCGGGACCCAGTAGGCAAATTTGACGGCTTGCTGACTCATTGGCGTGTCCTCGGGACTTTTGGGAAGTCTTTGGGTTAGAGCAGCAACCGTGCCACCGGCAGAAATCTGGAGGGTATGAGAATTGTGGCGAGGGGGCTTGCCCCGCTGGACTGCGCAGCAGGCCCATTTTTTGGGGCCGCTTCGCGACCCAACGGGGGCGAGCCCCCTCGCCACAAGGAGATTCTTTTGCCATAGATAGAGGGTGTGTCAGGGGCAATTTGCTGCTGCGCTGTTGGCACAGCAACAGTTCAAGTCTCGTTGAAACCCACATCGCTCAATAAACCCTGGCCCGACAGCCCCGGCATGGACCGTGCAATCACCCACTGTCTCTACTGCCGATCCAAGGAACAGCCTCCATGACCGACCACCAGATCATCAACCCCCTATCCACCGGCACTGACTATGAAACGCTGGCCGCACGATTCCGGCCGATCTTCGAGCGCATCGCCGCCGGTGCCGTTGAGCGCGAACAAACCCGCAGCCTGCCCTACGAGCCCATCCAATGGCTCAAGGAGGCCGGCTTCGGCGCCGTGCGCGTTCCGGTGGAATACGGCGGTGGCGGTGCTTCGGTGCCGCAGCTGTTCGAACTGTTGATCGAACTGGCCGAAGCCGATTCCAACGTGCCCCAGGCCTTGCGCGGGCATTTCGCCTTTGCCGAGGATCGCCTCAACGCCGCACCCGGCCCGGCGCGGGATGTCTGGTTCAAACGCTTCGTGGCCGGCGATATCGTCGGTTGCGCCTGGACGGAAATCGGCAGCGTGGCCATCGGCGATGTCATCACCAAAGTCTCGCCCCATGGCGATCAATGGCGGCTCAACGGCGAGAAGTTCTACAGCACCGGCAGCATTTTCTCCGACTGGATCGACGTCTACGCCCAGCGCAGCGATACCGGTGGCGACGTGATCGCCGCCGTGCGCACCCGCCAACCCGGCATCGTGCAGAGCGATGACTGGGACGGCTTCGGCCAGCGCACCACCGGCAGCGGCACCTCGCGGTTTGTCGATGCCGAAGTGGACGCCGAGAACATCATCGACTTCGCCACCCGCTTCAAATACCAGACCGCGTTCTATCAATTGGTGCTGCTGGCGACCCTGGCCGGCATCGGCCGCGCCGCGCTACGCGATGTGGCGCATCAGGTGCGGGAACGCAAACGCATCTACAGCCATGGCAATGCCCACCATGTCAGCCAGGATGCGCAGGTGCAGCAAGTGGTCGGGGATATTGCGGCGTTGGTGTATGCCGCCGAGGCCAGCGCCTTGAAGGCGGCGCAACCGGCGCAGAGAGCCTACGAGGCACGCTTCTCGGGTGATGAAACGTTGGAACGAGCAGCCAATGTCGCGGCGGAAATCGAATCGGCCAAGGCGCAGGTGGTGGTCACCGAATTGATCCAGCGCGCGACCACTGAGCTGTTCAATGCGCTGGGGGCTTCCGATATTCGTCAAGGCAAATCCCTGGATCGGCATTGGCGCAATGCGCGGACGGTGTCGTCGCACAATCCGGTGATCTACAAGGCGCGGATTGTGGGGGATTGGGTGATTAACGGGACAGAGCCGCCGTTTGTGTGGCAGATCGGGAATGGGCCTGAGCGTAAGTGATGTATTGGCTGGGATGACGCCATCGCGATCAAGCTTTGCTCCGGGTTGCGCGATCTGTAGGAGCAAGGCTTGCCCGCGATGGGGGCATCACTGACGCTACAAAATCAAGGCATTCCCGGAATGCTGGTATCACAAACGATATAGCGCTCCCCGCGCTTGATCATCTCCGCCCGCAGCTTCTGGCACCGGTCATATTCTTGCTGCACCGAATGATCGATGCTGATGTTGCCGGTCACTTCCGGCTTCTTCCCGTCACCGATGCGGATCGTCGCCCAGGGCTGCTCCGGCTCAATCTGAAAACGGCTTTTCTCTTCGACGGGTGCCTGGGTTTCGATGGCGGCCGGTTTCGGCAACTCATCTGGCGTCATGCCATAACGGCTCAAAATCGAGCTGTGAGGCAGTTCTGCGACGGCGTTTGCCGATAACACGGCCAACGCCAATCCCAAGACAAACCTCTTGCTGTTACTCACGTGACTGAATCTCCTGTACTCAATGGCGGCATGCCGCTCGTGCGTTGTAGAAATAACGCAGAAGTGGGCGGCTGCTTTAGTGCCGGTTCCTGTTGGTGCAGGGTATTGGAGTCCAGGCGTGACCTTCGAGTCACGGTGACAGGCAGATGATTGCGTTAGCGTTCTACGCGAGCAGGCGCCCACAAGTTGTTGCGCGATGACTGTGATGTGATGGATGTGTTGGGGCGGCGGATTCGGGCTCGGGGTTAAATGCCGGTTTGAGGCCAGCCATCAGGGCCTCTTCGCGGGCAAGCCTCGCTCCTACCCCTGATCGCGGTGTACGCAAACAGGCGTGTGTCCACTCATCCGAAACCACCCCCAACCTGTAATTTCTGACAGTAGCCAAACCCGCACCGTCGCTATTTCATGAGCCATGCCCACCGAGCCCATAGGTGCACCATGGCCACTGAACAATCCGACGCCGACATCCTGGTCATCTATCCGCCCATTATCCTGGGCGCCACTCCCAACGTCATCCCCTACACGTCCGTGCCACCCAACGAACCGGTGGAGGGCCTGCCCTTGGCCTTGTTCACGCCGGTGCTCAATCAACAGGGTGTATTGGCCAATGCGGTGAACGTGCTGATCGACCCGCCCCCGCACGACGGCCCAAGCGACGACAGCATTTCCATCGAGCTGTGGCTCAACGGCGTAGCCCTGGAAAACCGCCCCATCCCGATTGCCGACCGCGACAAACGCACGGAATTCACGCTGTTCGAGTCGCTGTTGCTCGATGGCGTCAACAACCGCCTGGCCTACAAAATCCACCGTCCCAGCGGCAACGTGGCCGACTCGATCCCCCTCTGGTTGATCTACAGCGCGCAGCTACCCGGCGGCAACAGCGTGCCCGGCGATGACGACCATCCGTACCTCGACATCAGCCTGCCGCCGGAACTCGGCGACCCGCCAGTGATTGGCAAGGACGACGCGGACAAAGGCGTGGCGTTGACCGTGTTTTATCCGTTCATGAAGGCTTACGACGTCATCACCGTCGAGCTGCGGCGCGAGCGGTTCACCTTCACCGTGCAGCCCGCACAGGTCGGCCAAGCGGTGGTCATCATCCTGACCCGGGCGATGTTTGAACAGGCCGGCAATAGCGCGGATTTTGCGATTTCCTACACCGTGGTCGATCAATTGCGCAACCCGACGCAGCGGCGGCGCTGGTCGAAGACCCTCAAGGCGGATGTGGATGTGGATCGGGAGGTGCTGGATGCGCCGATCCTGCGTGAAGACCTCACCGACCCGATGGACGATCCGCTGACGGTGGACCTCGACAAACTCAAGGGCGCGCCCCTGATCGTGGTGGTGATACCCAGGGCGCCCGTGTTTGCAGCGGGCGACCAAGTCGAGGGCCGGTTTACCGGGGCACCTTCGGGCGTCGATGTGCCCTTCACCGGCACCATCGAAACCGACGGCTTTCAGTTAAAGACCTGCTTCATGCAAATCCCCAACGTCAACGTGATACTCCACGACGTGGTACGAGCGTCATATACGCTGCTCAGAGGCGGCAGCACCGTTGGCGTTTCCAGAACAATTTCGGTACCGGTGATTGGCGCCGACAGCCCCATCCTGAACCCACCGACGCTAGTGGCCCCGGCCATCAGCCCGCTCGATGTGCTGGCCTACCCCAGTGGCGTGACCGTGCGGGTAACGTTTGCCAACAACCCCGGGGACAAGGCGCAGCTCAAGGAAATCAACCCACCACCGGGCGCGACGCCGTTTCCAGAGCAGGACTTCTCGGCCGGCCAATCCGACTTCACCCTCAGCCCGGAATTTCTCGCGGCACGCCAGGGTAAGGATATCGAGCTGACCTGGGCGTTGATTCGTGGCGGGGTGCCGATAGGGGAATCGTTGCCGTTGGTGTTGCAGGTGAACCGGATTGCGGATGGGGATACGCGGTTGCCGACGCCGACCATTAATGGCAACACCGGAACCGAGTTGAACGTGATGGAGCTAGAGGCCACCGCCCTGTTAAAGGTAACGCCGTGGCCGCATGTGGCGGGTGAGCGCCTGTGGCTGGACTATGCCGGCACCGACAGCGCAGGAAACCCGGTCACATATCCCGACCTTCAGGGTGACGTTCACACCACGTCGCCGGGGCTGGACACGCCTGCGCCGGTGGGTTGGCTTAAAGGGCTCAAGGATGGAAGAGAGCTGCGGATTACGTTCAAGGTGAACTTTGATGGGGTGGCGAATGAGGCGGGGGCGGTGGGGTTTCCGGTCAGGAGCTACCAGGTCAGGGCCGCTCCCCCCTTCAGCTTCAACACCACCCCGGTCACGCTGAGCGGCAGGTGCTACATCCTCCCGGGAAGTCCAGCGACGTTGCCGGTATTTGGCACGGGAACCTCCGTTCATCACCGCGCCAGTGGTGGTATCCCGCCCTACCAATACACCTCCAGTGACACGGTCGTTGCCGTGGTGAATGCCGATGGGTTGGTGACCGTAAGAAAAAACGGACAGGCAACGATCAGCGCAAAAGACAGCGCCGAACAGATAAAGTCTTATACCGTGACGGTGACAGGCGTTATGCAGTGCTTTGGCCTGGGACGTGTCCAGTGGGGGGCAGCCAACAACGCAGCGAATGGCGCAGGAGGCCGTTTACCAAGCATTGATGAAATACGCCAGGTCCTCGCCCAGTATGGAAACCGCTGGTCCATGGGCGCGGACTTCTATTGGTCCTCGGAGCGGGTCGGAACAAGGACCGATCACTACGTCGTCCATATTCCCGGGGACGGACAGGCCATCGGTCGCTGGGACGCAGGAACGGCGCTGGCCTATGGCATCAAGGCTTATTAGCACTCTGTAGGAGCAAAGCTGGCTCGCGAAGGCGATTTCACATTCAACAGGGATGTTGACTGATACGACGCTTTCGCGGGCAAGCCTTGCTCCTACGGGGGTTGGCGGCCTACACAATATTGGTGTACACCGCAGATCCCTGTAGGCGCGAGGCTTGCCCGCGAAGGGTCCCTATCAGGCGATCACAATCCCGGAGCCAGACAAACTCTCCAGCCCAACCCCCACCAACGTCACCGAATCCGCGCCAAACGTCAGCACCGTGTCATGCCCGACCGCCGAGGCATGCGCGCGGAAGTTATCGTCCGGCGTCACCCCTTGAACACCCATGAACACCAGCTTATCGGTGGCTTGATAGCCCACGACCTTGTCCTGGCCAAAGGCACCGGTGAACAGGAAGGTGTTGATGCCGCCGCCCGATTCCAGCAGGTCATTACCCGCGCCGCCGACGAACACATCATTGCCCTTGCCGCCGATCAAATGGTCGTTGCCGTCCAGGCCAAACAACCAGTCGCCAGTGGCATGCGCCGTCAACGTATCGGCACCCGCGCCGCCCTTCATTGTCGAGGCGTATTGCGTGACGTTGCTGCCGACCTTCAAGCCATCCGCCGTGACGCTGTGGGTCACGTCGTCCTTGAACACGCCCCACAGAAACCCCGGTTCCTTGGTCAGGATGCTGCCGATGTCACGGGTGATGCTGATCCCGCCGTTGGCGTCCTTCACGTAGAGGTTGCCGACGCCGTCGTTGGCGAACACGAAGTTCTTCACCGACTGCTGCAAGTCCAGCAGGTTGCTGCCCTTGCCGCCCAGCACGATGTTGTAGCCGCCACCGTCGCGGAAGGTGTCGTTGCCGTCGCGGCCTTCGAGGTAGTCATTGCCCTTGCCGCCCTGGATCAGGTCATTGCCGTCGCTGCCGATGATGAAGGTGCTGCCTTTGTGGGTTTCGGCGTTGCGGTTCAGGTCCTGGACCCAGGTGTTGGCCCGCGCCGGGTCCGAGAGGTTGGCGACGATGATGGTCGAGTCTTTGCTGGTGAGGTCGTAGAACTTCGACTCGATCACCCGGTTCATGCCGTCGCCGTACGCGGTCGGCAAATGTGAAATCCAGGTCGGGATGTTGAGGATGGAGAACGGCAGCACGTTCCACGCCGTCGAGGCGTAGTGATCGTTGAAGCTGACGATGTTGTCCGTCGCCGAAGCCTTGGCCCCATCGTGTACGCCGACTGACGCCAGGTTGAAGGTCGAGCCGTCGAGGGCGCGGAACACCGGGTCGTTTTCATAACCGACGTTGAGCACTTTGTCGTTGCTGCTCTGGGTCGGCGACGCGTAGGCGATGTAGTTCGAGTCCTTGTAGAAACCGCCCCACTTGTCCGTGCTCAGGTCCGCCGCGCTGTTGACCGCCAAGCCGCCGAGGCTGTGGCCGCTGAACAGCACGTCCTTGCCCGACAGGCCATTGGCACTGGCAAATGCCGCGACATTGCCGAGCAGTTTGCCAAAGGCTTCACCGACGTAATTCTTGGCGTAATCCTTAGGGCCAAGCGCCGCCAGCAGATCGTTGATCGCGTCGCCGATGGAGTCGCCGATGAGGATTTCCCGCGGGCCACTGGTGCCGCGAAAGGCGATGCCGACTTCGGTGAGATGACCCTGGGCATCGTACTTGCCGAGGATCTCGACCTGGGCGCTGGTAAACCCGGGCTTCTCGCCGTAGAAGGTTCCCCGTGCATCGGTCTTGCCGTCATAGCCCAGTTGCGCGGCGGTGATCGGGGTCCAGCCGGCCTTCTGTACCGCTTCCAGTGCGAGTTTTTCGGAATCGGGGTTCCACGGCACCCCCGGAATAACCCCTTGGGAATCGGTGCCGCCAATCAGCGCCGTGACCAGCGTCGCCGGCAGCCCGAGGCCGAAACCGTTGTGCTGATAACCGGTGGCGAAGCCGTTATCGAGGTTGTGATAGGAGTACAACGTGATGGCCATGGCATCGCTGAACAACGCCTTGGAATCGGCTGTGCTGAAGTTTTTGTAGTCGTACACACCCATTTGGTATTGCCTCTCTTTGTTGGAATTGTCAGAGATAGCTCACAACCAGGACGCCTCACTGACGAGGCGCCCCGGAGCATTTCAGTGCATGCCGCTTTGTTATGCGAACGTGAAGCCGGAAGCCGACAGGTTATCCAGTCCGACCCCGACCAGGGTCACGGCAAAATCGCCAATCTTCAGCACCGTGTCATGGCCCGACTGTGAAGCGTGCTGCTTGTAGTCATAGCCCTGCCCCGCGCCCTGGACGCCCATGAACACCAGTTTGTCGCTGCCCTGGTAGCCATTGATCGTGTCGAAACCAAAGGCACCGCTGAACAGGAACGTGTTGTTACCGGCGCCCGAGGCGTGCATCACGTCATTGCCCGCGCCACCGACGAAGGTGACGTGGCTCTTGTCGCTGCGCAGCAGGTCGTCCCCGGCATTGCCGAACAACCAGTCGCCATCGACGGTGGCCGCCAGGGTGTTGCCGTAGGCGTCGCCGTTGAGCGAATGGTTGTAGTGGGTCAATTCGCTGCCGTTGAGCAAGCCATTGGCGCTGACGCTGTAGGTGATCTCCTTGCTGGTCATGCCCCACCAGCCGCTCGACTCCTTGCTCACCAGCGCGCCGATGTCGCGGGTCAGGCTGATGCCGCCGTAGGCGTCGCGCACATACAGCGTGCCGTCGCCGTCGTTGGCAAAGCTGAAGTTCTGCAACGGCTTTTGCAGCTCGAAGGTGTTGCTGCCCTTGCCGCCCAGCAGGATGTTGTAGCCGCCGTCATCGCGGAAACGGTCGTCACCGGCCCGGCCCTCGATGAAGTCATTGCCGGCGCCGCCCTTGAGCAAGTCATTGCTGTCGGTGCCGATAATGAACGTGCTGCCGGTGTGCGGCTCGCCGCTGCGGCCCAAATCCTCGACCCAGGTCTTGCCCCGGGAATCCAGCGCCAGGTTGGAGACGATCAGCGTCGAGTCCTTGCTGGTGAGGTCGTAGAAACTCGAACCGATCACCCGGTTCAAGCCGTCGGCATAACCCAACGAGCCATGGGCCGACCAGCTCAGCGGGTTGAGGATGCTGAACGGCGTCAGGTTCTGCGCGGTGGAGGCGTAATGGTCATTGAAGTTGACGATGTTGTTGGTCGCCGACGCCTGATAACCATCGTGCTTGCCCACCGAACCGCTGCTGAATGTGGTGCCGTCCAGCGCACGGAACACCGGATCGTTTTCGTAACCGATGTTCAGCACGTTGGTCGCGACGCTTTGGGTCGGCGAAGCGAAGGCCACGTAGTTGGCGTCCTTGAAGAAACCGCCCCAGTTATCGCCGCTCAGTTCCGCCAGGCTGTTGACCCCCAGGCCACCGAGGCTGTGGCCGCTGATCAGCACGTCCTTGGTGCTCAGGCCATGGGCGATGGCGAACGCGGCGACGTCCTTGAGCAAGGTGTCGAAGGCGCTTTTCGCGTAGTTCTTCGCGTAATCCACCGGGCCGATGGCGGCCAGCAGGTTGTTCTTGATGTCGCCGAACGTATCGCTGTAGCCCAGGCCACCGGTGCCGCGAAACGCCACGCCGAGGCCGATCAGCTTGCCGGCCGCGTCGTACTTGCCGAGCACTTCGGCTTCGGCGCTGGTGAAGCCGTCCTTCTCGCCAAAGAAGCTGCCCTTGGCATCGACCGTACCTTTATAGCCCAGGGCCGAGGCGCCAATCGGCGCCCAACCGGTGGCGGGCAATGGCTTGCCCGTCGGCGTGTAGGCGTACAACGTCAGCGCGATGGCGTCGCTGTACAGCGCCTTGCCGGCCGCACTGCCGGCATTTTTGTAATCAAACAGTCCCATGTTTTTTGCTTCCTTTGCGTCAAATCAGAACTGCCAGTCCAACGTCAGGCCCACGCCGTGATCCTTTTCGTTGGAGCCGAGCAGTCCGTTGTAATCCAGGTTCACCCGGGTTGCCTTGTTCAACGCCAGCCCGGCACGCAGGCCGACCACGGCGGCGTTGCGATCCATCGACACGCTTTGCACGTTGAACCCGGTGTTGCCGTTGGCGAAGGCCAGGTGTTGATCGGTATCGACACTGCTCAAGTTGTGCTGCCAGCCGAGGCTGCCGGACAGTTCGAGTTGTTTCTGGTCGGACAGCGCAATGGCTTTGCTCGCCCGCAGGCCGAGGGTCGACAGCACCGCGTCGCGGTTGTCTTCACCGCCCTTGAGCGCGGCGGCATCACCCTTCTCGGTGAAGCTTTCGCTGTTCAGGTGCACGTAGGCCAGTTTGGCGAACGGTTCCAGGGCCAGGGGTTGCAGGTCCAGACGATAAGCGGCTTCGGTGAACACTTGCGCGGTGGTCGCATCGTGTTTGGTTTTCTGCTTGCCGCTGACGTCCGCGAATTGCAGGTCACGTTTCGCATCAATCCGATGCCAGCTGTAGGCACCGCCGACGCTCAGGCGCAAGGCATCGATTTCATGCCCCAGGTACGCACCCAAGTGGTAGCTGTCGACGTCGGCCGACGAATGCGTGCCATCGCCCATGCTCAACGAACTGTTGCTATAACCGGTGACGAAACCGAGACGGGTATCTTTAGCGATCAAGCCATCGCCACCCACCAGCAAGCCGCCGATGGAGCTGTTGGAACTGGCGTTTTCGTTGCCGCCATCGCTCTTGCCCCAGGCGCCAAGAACCTTGACCCACAGGTTGCTTTTGTCATCGGTCGGCGCGCCGGCGTCGAACAGATCACGTTCACGCAAGCGATCACTGACCGCATCACGCAGGTAACGGCTGTCGTTGATCAGCATGGTGCCCACCGCCGGGTGAATCTCGCCGGACAGTTGCTGGAACGCTTGCTGCGCCACTGCGGCGTTCGGCGCCAATAGCAGGGTTTCGTACAGCGCATTGCCCGCGCCCAATTGCTCGGCGGCAGCGGCCACGGCGCGTTGGTTCGGGGTCTGGCCGACAGCGCTGAAGGACGTCGCGTTACGCACCACCGCCAGTTGAATGCCGTTGGCCGTGTAATCCAGGGCGCCGCCGATAAACAGGTAGTTCGGCAGTACCGCACCGAATTGGCCCTGGATACCGCCCGCCGCTTGCAGAATGTTGTACTGATGGCCGAGCAGGGATTGCGTCTCGGCCGTGGTCAGCAAGGTCGGGCTATTTTCCAGGGACAAGCTGACGGTCGCGCCGTCGATCACAGCCTTGCCGCCGGCGATGATCTGGTCGCTACTGGTCGGCGACAGTTCCACGGCGTAGGTCGAACCCGGTTCGAAGACCACGTCGCCCGCCACTTGCAAGGTGCCGATGGAATTGCCCGGTGCCACGGTGCCGCCGCTTTTCGCGGTCAGTGCGCCGATGCGGCCGTTACCGCCGAGGATGCCGCTGTCATTGACCGTGACTGCCGAGGCCAGCGAACCGTTGATTGCCAGGCGCCCCTGATTGACCAGGGTCGGGCCGGTGTAGGTGTTGGCACCGGTCAGCACCAGGGTGCCGATGCCTTGCTTGGTCAAACCGCCATGCCCGGAAATGTCGTTGCGCCAGGTGTCGAGCCCGCAGTGCACGTCGTTGCACACGCGCTCGGTGGGTTTGCCGGCGTCGACAATCGCGCCGATGCCCGGCAGGTCCGCGACAAACTGGCTGTCACCGTAGGCACCCTGAATGCGGAATTCCTCAGGGATGTCCTGCTCGGTAACCAACATAGCCGGGCCATCGATGCCTTTGCCCAGGTTGATCATGCCCCAGCCGTACAACGCGTCGACACCCGGTGCGCCGAGGTCGGTGGCGGTGGTGCGCAACACGCTGGCGACCTGGGCGCCGGTCATGTACGGGAAGCGTTCCATCAACACCGCCATGGAACCGGCCACATGCGGCGCGGCCATCGAGGTGCCGTTGTAGTTGGTGTAGCCGGTGCCGACATTGTTCGGGTCGGTGCCGCTGATGATCGAGCTGTAGATTTTGCTGCCCGGTGCCGACACGCAGTAACTGGCGGTGTAGCCGCAACGCGAGGAGAACACGCTGATGTTGTAGAGCTCGCTGCTGGTCAGGTCCGGGTTCTTTTGCAGGGCGGCGACGGTGATCCAGTTTGGCGCGATGTCCGGCACGAAATAGGCCAGGCCGGCGATGGCGTCCGGGTTGTTGAGGTTGTAGTCGTTGCCGGCGGCGAAGATCGTGACGATGCCGCTGCGGGCCGCGGCGATGGCGCCGTCATAGGCGCCGCCCGGCTTGGTGCCGAGCAAGGGCTGGATCTCGTTGAACTGCAACTGCGCGTCTTGCACGGTGAAGTGCGGATACGCCGGGTCGCGCCCGCCGAGGTCGAAGCGATCGGTGATGCCGATGCCCCAGCTGTTGTTGATGATCCGCGCGCCGCTGGCGATCAGGGCATCCCAACCGGCCTTGTAGACTGCGCCGTCGTTGCCGCGAATGATCCCGTCTTCAGGGCCTGGGTCGCCATTGTCAGCGCTGATGATCTGCGCGCCGAAGGCCACGCCATGCATCGGGCCACCGTCGCGGCTGCCGGCGGCAATCCCGCCGACGTGGGTGCCGTGAGCACCGAGCTTGCCGTCGAAGCCGACCGAGGGCGCGCCGTTGTAAAGGAACGCGTCCCCGGCTTTGACCGGGATGTACGGGTCGGTGTACTCGCGGATGCCGCTGGTGACCAGGTTGATCACCTTGTTGGTCCCGGAAAACTCCGGGTGTTGGGCGTAGACCGGCTGGTCGAAGATCCCCAGTTTCACGCCTTTGCCGGTATAGCCGGCGGCGTAGGCGTTCTGGGCGTTGATCGCCCCGACGCCCCAATCGGCGTTGAACTCGGCGCTGCGCCAACTGTTGGGATCACCGATCTTGCCGTTTTCCACGTAAGGCGCGGCGTGGGCGGTGCCCAGCGTGGCCAGTGCGCAGAGCACGGCGAGGTTGAGGGATTTGAGGGCGAACTTGTTGTTGTTTTCAATCGTCATCCAGCTACCTTCCTTAGTTGTGTTGCCAAAATCCCTGCGCCTTCAAGGCGCACTTTTTTATTCCCGCGACTTGTAGCCGCTGCCAAACCTGCGTTCGGCCATGTAGCAGCTGCCGAGGCACGAGGCTGCGTTCGGCTGCGCAGCAGTCGTCAATCCCGCGCACACGGTCTCCCTGAAACACCGCACCGCCTGATTTCACGACGGCTTCGCCGCCGAACGCCGCCTCGTGCCTCGGCAGCTGCTACATGGACCGCGTCGACTCGAGCCCGCGGTCACCGAGGGCCGGTCAGAACTGCCAGTTGAGGCTCAACCCCACACCATGGCTCTTCTCGCGGCTGGCCAGTTGGCCGGTGTAATCGAGGTTCAGGCGAATATCACGGCTCAGCGCCAGGCTGGCGTGGGCACCGACCAGCGCGGCGTCGCGCACCAGTGGCGAACTTTCCACCGCGAAGGCGCTGCCACCGCTGGCAAACGCCAGGCGCTGCTCGGAATCGACACTGCTCAGGTTGTGCTGCCAGCCGAGGCTGCCGCTCAGGTCCAGTTGCTGCTGGCTCGACAGGTGCACGGTTTTCAAGGCGCGCAGGCCCAAGGTACTGAGCACCGCATCGCGGGTGTCGCCATGGCTTTTCAGCGCGGCGGCGTCGCCTTTCTCGGTGAAGCCCTCAGTGTCGAGGTGCACGTAGGCCAGATTCGCGAACGGCTCCAGCGCCAGGGGTTGCAGGTTCAGGCGATACGCCGCCTCACCGAAGACCTGGGTCGTGGCCGCATCGACCTTGGCTTTCTGCTTGGCGCTGACGTCGCCGTATTGCAGGTCACGTTTCACATCCGCGCGATGCCAGCTGTAGGCACCGCCCGCGCTCAGGCGCCAGGCGCCCAACTCATGGCCGGCATAGGCGCCGAGGTGATAGCTGTCGACCTGCGCCGAGGAATGCGTGCCCGACCCCATGTTCACCGAACTGTCGCTGTAACCGGCGACCAGGCCGATCCGGGTTTGCTCATCCACCGCACCGTCGACACCCGCCAGCAAACCGCCAATCGAGGTGGTGTAGCCCGCCGTGTCGTGACGGTCATCGGTCTTGCCCCAGGCACCGAGGGCCTTGATCCAGCCGTTGCTGTGCGCGCTATTGGCATCGTTGAGGCGTTCACCCACGGCATCGCGCAGGTAACGGCTGTCGTTGATCAGCACCGAACCCAGCGCCGGGTAGATTTCCCCCGACAACTGCTGGAACGCCTGTTGTGCCGAACTCGCGGTCGGCGACAGCAACAGGCTTTCGTACACCGCATTCCCTGCGCCGAGCCCTTCCACCGCGCCGGCCACGGCACGCTGGTTCGGGGTCTGGCCGACGCTGGCGAAACTCGTGGCGTTGCGCTCAACGTTCAGCTGAATGCTGTTCGCCGCGTAATCCAGCGTGCCGCCGATGAACAGGTAGTTGGGCAATACCGCGCCGAACTGCCCCTGGATACCGCCGGCCGCTTGCAGGATGTCGTACTGATGACCGAGCAGGCTTTGCACCTGGGCGGTGCTGAGCAAGGTCGGGCTGTTTTCCAGGGACAGGCTGACGGTGGCGCCGCTGACGTTGGCCGTGCCGCCGGCGACAATCCGGTCGCTGTTTGTCGGCGACAGTTCGACGGCGTAGGTCGAACCCGGAGCAAAGGTCACATCGCCGCTGACTTGCAAGGTGCCGATGGAATTGCCCGGGGCCACCGTGGCGCCGGCATTGGCGGTCAATGCGCCGATTCGTCCGGAGCCGCCCAACGTGCCGCTGTCATTCACCGTGACCGCAGAAGTCAGCGAACCGTTGACCGCCAGCAGACCGCCGTTGACCGTGGTCGGCCCGCGATAGGTGTTGTCGCCGGTAAGCATCAAGCGCCCGGCGCCGGACTTGATCAGGCTGCCTTCGTAGACGCGCGTGGCCGCCGCGCTATCCCGCGCCATGCCCACCGCGTAGTCGGTCTGATCCTGCTGACTGGCGCCCGCCGCCACGCCGTTTTCCCAACCTTTATCTTTCAGGGTCTGTTGCCAGGCGCTGTGTTCGGCGGCGTCTTCGGTCTGGCGCTGGAGCAACGCCTTGTCGCTGATACCGTTGCTCCACACATCGCTCTGCCCTGCCCCCAGGTTGGCGTCGAACGCGCCGAGCAATTGCCCCGGCCCGCGCATCGCCCGGTCCAGGTTGGCGACGCCCCAGCCGACCCGGGTGTTCGGCGCATCGGTAATCGAACCGTCGAGCTGGGTCGCCGTGGTCAGCAGCACTTGCAGCGCTTGCTCGTTGTTCATGTACGGGTAGCGTTCCATCACCAGCGCCAGGGCGGCCGTGGCGTGGGGCGCCGACATCGAGGTACCGGACTTGATCGCGTACCCGCCGTCCGGAATGGTGCTGTCGATCTTCGCGCCAGGGGTGGTGATGCACCAGTACTTGGCGATCCCGCACTGGTTGTACTTTTGCTGGTTAGCTTGATCGAGCCCGGAGACCGCCAGCCAGTGGCCTTCGAGGCCCGGCTGGAAGTACGGCAGCGCCGAACGCACGCTGGCGTTGGGGTAGCCACTGTTGCCGGCGCTGAACACGTTGATCACACCGCGACGGGAAGAAACATCGGCGGCGGCATCCAGCCAGGTGCCTTTGTTGAAGTGCTGGGCGTAGGCCGCGTGCAAGTCATCGAGGGTGCGGTAGCTGACATCCGGCGGCTGGCTGCCCCAGCTGTTGTTGATCGCACGCACACCGGCATCGGCCAGGGCGTTATACGCCGCTTTGAAATACTGCGGATCGGGGTTGGGGCCGAACAGGAAACTGTCGTTCTTGTTGGTGTTGGCCACGTAGATCTGCGCGTTGTACGCCACGCCGTGCATGCCGGTGCCATCACGGGACGCGCCCAGGGTGCCGGTGACGTGGGTGCCGTGGGAATCGTTGTTGGGGTTGAGCGTGCCGTCGACGTTGAACGGCGTGCCATCGACGTAGGTGCCGCGGGTCATGACCGCGTGATAACGGTCGGTGGCGAACTCGGGATGGCTGGCATCGAAGCCGGAATCCAGTTCACCGATCTTCACGCCTTTGCCGGTGATGCCGGCGGCGTAGGCTTGATCGGCCTGCATGCGGGCCAGGCCCCAATCGCGCTGGAATTCCGCCGTGCGCCAACTGGCGGCGTCGCCGGGTTTGCCGGTTTCGAGGTATTGGGCCTGGGCTGCTTGTGGGATGGCAGAAACCAGGAGCAATAACGTGCCGACCGATATCGGCTTGATCTGTACTTCCATGTCTTCTCGCTTTTTTTGTTTTTGTAGGAGCTGCCGCAGGCTGCGATCTTTTGGCGTCTGCAAGATCGCTGGTAAATCAAAAGATCGCAGCCTTCGGCAGCTCCTGCGGGGATAGGCGATCTTTTCTTGAAATGTTTATCGGGTTTTCGGGCCCTGGCCGAACGCCTCATCCACCTTGGCCAGGTCCTGGTCGTTCAATGTCCCGGCGTAGTAATGCAACTTGGTCCACGCCATCAAATAGTCATACCGCGCCTGGGCCAGGTCCCTTCGAGTGGTGAACAGCTGTTGTTCGGCATTGAGCGCATCAAGGTTGACCCGCTCACCGCCGAGGATGCTTTGCTTGGTCGACACCACCAGCGCTTCGGCGGAGACCAGGGCTTTTTGATAAGCCCGCAATTTGTTCACCCCCGACAAACAGGCGCTGAACTGGCGGCGCAGTTCGATCAGGGTTTCCCGGGTCTTGCCGTCCAGTTCGTACTCGGCCTGCTCCATGGTGCGGCTGGCCTGGCGGGTCATCGCCGAGACCCCGCCCCCGGCGTACAACGGCACGCTGACTTCGATGCCGATGGTGTTGGTGTCGTAGCGCTGGTTGTAGGTATTGCCGCTTTCCGATTCGTTCTGGCGTACCGAGGCGTAGGCGCTGACTTTCGGCAGGTGCCCGGCGCGGTTGCGTTCGACCTCGTAGCGCGCCACTTCCACGGCCTGGCGCTGGGAGGCCAGGTTCGGGTTGTTGGCCACGGCCATCTCGTGCCAGGTGTCGTAATTGGCCGGTTGCAGGGCGAAGGTCTGGAAGTTCTGGTCCAGTGGCGCCAGATCGCCGATGTTGACCGCCGGCACGCCAATCAGCGCGCCGAGCTCACGCAACGACGCGTCCTGTTCGTCACGGGCCTCGATTTCCTCGGCCGTGGCCAATTCATAGCGAGACTCGGCCTCAAGGATGTCGGTACGCGTGCCCTCACCCTGGCGGAACATATGTTCGTTCTGCTGGAACTGCTGTTCGAACGCCTTCTTCTTGGCCTGGGCAATGTCGATCTGGTCCTGGGCGAACAACGCTTTGGTGTAGTTCTCCAGCACCCGCACCAGCAATTCCTGGCTCTTGCCACGGAACGCTTCGTCGGCGAACAACGACTGCGCCACACCTTTGCGATACGACGCGTAGGCCTCGTAGTCGAGCAACGGTTGTTGCACCGTCAAGGTCGAGCCGTAGCTGCTGTAATTGCGGTCCTCGGTGAAGTCTGGACGCCCTTCGTTAATCTGCGTGACCTTGGAGGTGTTGCGCCCCTTGTTGTAGTTGTAACCCACTTTGGGCAACAGCCCGGCGCGGCCTATGATGCGGTTTTCCAGGCCGGCATCCCGTTCCTTGATGGCGCCGAGGAACACCGGGTCATTGCGCAACGCCTGTTCGTAGATTTCAAACGGCCCCAGGGCCATCGCACTGTTGCAGGTCAGCAACGCCAGGGCGGCCCCGAGCATGGAAAGCTTATTCATACAGCCGAACATCCTTATTCCTCGGTCAACGCGGAGTTTGCCCGGTCGAGCAGCGGCTTGAACAAATAGTTGAGGAGTGAACGTTCACCGGTGCGCACGAACATTTCCGCGGGCATGCCGGGCTTGATCACCAGTCCGTGGAGTTTTTCCATGGCCTGGTCACTGACGCTGCTGCGCAGCACGTAGTACGGCGCGCCGGTTTTTTCGTCGATCATCTGGTCGGCGGAAATCAGGCTGACTTCCCCCGGCACCCGCGGCGTGCGGCTCTGGTTGAACGCAGTGAACAGAATGTCCACCGGCAAGTGGGTGCCGACCTTGTCGATCAGGTTGACCGGCAGGTGACCTTCCACTTCCAGGGTGGTGCCTTGGGGGACGATTTCCAGCAGGGTTTCGCCCTGGCGCACCACCGCGCCTTCGGTGTGCACCCCGAGGTTGACCGCGATGCCATCGGCAGTGGCGATGATCTCGCGGTGTTGCAAATCGAACCCGGCGGAGGTCAGTTGCTCCTTCAGGGTCACGCTCTTGAGTTGCGCGTCGGCCAATTGAGTGCGGACTTCCTTCTGGTACTCCTCGATGTGCTGTTGCAACTTGAGTTTCGCTTCGAGGATGCCCTGCTCTACCCGGCCGCTTTCGCCGGTGTTCTCGGCCAACTGCTGCTGCACTTGCGACAACTGGCGCTGGTATTCCATCAACCGGTTGCGCGGGATGTAGCCGTTGTCGGCCAAGGGCTGGAGGTTGCTCAATTGCTGTTGCAACGAGCTGGCCTGGGCAGTCAGGTCGGTGCGCGCACGGCGCATGCCGGCCAGTTGCGCGCTAGCGCCTTCGATGTTGGCGCGCAGTCCGCCCTGCTCGCGGGCATAGGCTTCGCGGCGGCTGCTGAACAATTGGCGCTGGCCTTCGAGGACCAGGGCCAGGCGTGGATCGGCATCCTTGCTCAGCTCCGCAGGGAAATTCACCTGCTTGAGGTTGTCCCGTTCGCTCTCCCAGCGGGCGACGCTGGCCCAGGCCATGCGGTATTGCGCCTGCAGCGAATCGACGTCGGCGGCGGCCTGGGTCTGGTCGAGCTGGAACAGCGGCTGGCCTTGTTTGACCACCTGACCTTCGCGCACCAGGATCTGGCTGACCACGCCGTTGCCAATCGACTGCACGGCTTTGCGCTTGCCGGATACGACCACCGTGCCTTGCACCGGAATCCCTTGATCCAGTGGCGCGAGGCTGGCCCACGTGAAGAAACTGCCAGCGCCGACGATTGCCATAATCCAGCCCATGCGCGCGAAGAATCTGGCATCGCGTTCCGGGCGTTCGGCGATGTAGTCGTGTTCCATGCTGGCTTCGTTTTCAGTGTTCATGCGTGTGCTGCTCATACACCCGAATTCCTTGTCGTAGGCTGGTACTGCCGACTCATGCTGAGCCCGCCGGGTGCCTGTGGTGCCTTCTGTTCCTGATTCGCCGACGGGGTGCCGGACTGATTGCCAGAGAGCGCCTTGAGCACGTCCTGACTTGGGCCGAACGCCTGCAAGCGACCTTCGTTGAGCACCAGCAACTTGTCGGCCTGGGCCAGTGCGGATGAACGATGGGTCACCAGAATCACACTGGTGCCGTTGGCTTTCATGTGCGCAATGGCACCGGCCAGGGCTGCTTCGCCGACGGTGTCGAGGTTGGAATTGGGTTCGTCCAGCACCACCAGGCTCGGGTTGCCGTACAGGGCGCGGGCCAGGGCCACGCGCTGCTTCTGGCCGCCGGACAGACCGCTGCCGTCTTCCCCGAGCACGGTGTCGTAGCCTTGGGGCATGCGCAGGATCAGCTCGTGAACACCGGCGTGTTTGGCGGCCTCGACGACTTTCTGCGGATCGGCTTCACGGAACCGTGCGATGTTTTCCGCGATGCTGCCGCTGAACAGTTCGATGTCTTGCGGCAGATAGCCGATGTACGGGCCGAGGTCGTCACGGTTCCAGCGATGGATGTCCGCGCCGTCGAGCCGCACCGTGCCGCCGAGGGTCGGCCAGACACCGACCAGCACGCGGGCCAGGGTCGATTTGCCGGAACCGGAAGCGCCGAGCACGCCCAACACTTCGCCGGCGCCGAGACTGAAATTGACCATGTGCAAGGTCGCCGCGCGCTTACCCGGAGGGCCGGCGCTGACTTGCTCGAAACTGATCTGGCCTTTCGGCGCAGGCAGTGCCATGGCTTCATCGCTGGGCGGAAAGGCTTGCAGCAACGCGTCGAGACGACGGTAGGCGAGTTTGGCGCCACTCCACTGCTTCCACACGGCAATCAATTGATCGATCGGGCTGAGCACGCGGCCCATCAGGATCGATCCGGCGATCATCATCCCGGCGGTCATGTCGCCCTTGATCACCAGCAACGCGCCCAGCCCCAGCACCAGCGATTGCAGGCACAGGCGCAGGGTTTTGCTCACGGAACTGATGACAGCGCCGGTGTCGCTGGCCTGGTTCTGCAAGCCGAGAAACCGCGAATGCACCTGGAACCAACGCTTGCGCAAGACCCCAAGCATGCCCATGGCCTGGATGGTTTCGGCGTTATGCAGGTGACTGGTCGCCAATTGGCTGGACTTCTGGGAAAACCCTGCGGCTTCGCCCAACGGCTTTTTAGTCATGGCCTCGTTGAGGCAGGCCAGCCCGATCAGCAGCACGGCGCCGGCCGTGGCCAACACGCCCAGCCAGACGTTGAACAGGAAAATCACAAACAGGTACACCGGGAACCACGGCGCATCGAAGAAGGCGAACAGGGCCGGGCCGGTGACGAATTGGCGAATGTGGGTCAGGTCGCCGAGAGATTGCCCGGCGTTGCCCTCGCCTTTAAACAGATTGCGCTCGAACGCGGCCTGGTAGACCCGCAGGTTGAAACGGCGCTCCAGTTGGCTGCCGATGCGGATGACGATGAAACTGCGCACGATTTCCAGCAAGCCGATAAAGGCGAAGAAACCGACCACCATCAATGACAGCATCGCCAGGGTGGTTTCGTTTTGCGAAGACAGCACCCGGTCATACACCTGGAGCATATAAATCGACGGGACCAGCATCAGTACGTTGATGAGTGCGGTAAAACAACCGACGCTGATCAGGATGCTCTTATAGTCGCCCAGTGCCTTGAATAACGGTGCGGTGGCTGGGGCGTTCGCCATCTTCATTGAGTTTTCCTGGGATGATAGGCCTCGCCATTCTTTGGCGAGATTCAATTAACTGTCCGCACACGGGTCGAGACATTCTTTGCCAGTTATCGCTTACACATTAATAACAACTCTTTTTACTGTTGAAACAGTTGCCGTTATTAATGGGCTACTTATAACTGCACGATCGGGCTATATATCCAGCGTTCATCGTCCAACCCGTTTCTTGCTTAACGCGCGGCGCGTTCAAGCGTAATGATCAGGCCTGACTTCAACGTGCTTTTATAAAGCCCGTCACGCTGTCTGCTGAAAAACACAATTCTTGAGCCTTCCTTGCCGGTAATCGAGATGCCGTCGGGTTCCGGGAACCAGCCAATCGGCTGTTCTTCCAGCCACGCGCCAAGGCAATCGGCACCCTCGCCCAGGGTCTGTTTTTGTAGCAGGTCGATGACACAAACGTTCGATGGTTTGTCCTGCATTTTTTGCGATTGCGGGGTGTCTTGCGCTGTGTTCAACGTCGCTTGCCATTTGCCGGCAAGTTCTGAGGGGTCCGCCAGTTTCAGGCTGCTTGCCATGGCTACATCTCCAAAAAACATCATCAGCGTCGCCAATAGCCACGCGCTTGCTTTGTAGGTAAAGGCGTTATGGGTCATAGGACGTTTTACTCCGGCGTGTAGCCTTACCCACTACGGGCATCGATGCAAGGACAGAGCACGGCGCACCAGGCGCCGCGCTCCTTTTTGCCTTGAATCAGGCCACGATGTCCGTGGTGACTGCCTGGCCAACGGTACTGACGAGGAAATCAGCTACACCGTGCCCGGAGAAGTCCACCGACAACAGGCTGTTACCGCCCGAAGAGGTCAACACCGCATCGCCTGCCGCACCGGTGAACGAACTCACGAAGTGCAGGCCTGCGCCTTTGGTGATGCCAGTCAGGTCGATCTTGTCCAGACCACTGACAAAATCGAGGATCTGATCGGCTACACCTGGCTTGGAGTCAGTACTGGCGGCAAACACGAAGGTGTCCGAACCCGAACCGCCCCACAGCTTGTCCGCACCGCCCGCGCCGTAGATCAGGTCGTTGCCGGCACCGCCTTTCAGCTCGTTGGCCACGCTGTTACCGATCAGCAGATCATTGCCCGAACCGCCGATGGCATTCTCGATGATCGCGCCCTTGGCAATGGACACGTTACCTACCAGGCCGCCAACGTCGGAGAACGAGGCATCATTGAGGTTGATTTTCTGGTTCTGGGTAAAACCGGAGAAATCCAGGGTGTCCTTGCCGCCCGCATCCCAGACCGAGAACACGAGTTTATCGGCCGACGACGATGCGCTCAGGAAGTCACGACCGGCGTTGGAATTGAAGCCGTAGGTGGTGTCACCGGTACGGGTTTCCATGTTGGCGCCGTAGAGTTTCTGGATAGCCGCGATATCGTCCATCAGCGGGCCGGACGAATACGCTTCGACGCCACCCTTGCTGAAGTTCTGGCTGGTGTTGCTTTCACTCCAGTAGCTCATGACGCTGTAACCGCGGGTGTCCTGGCCGTAGGACGCGTCATTGTAGGTCGGGTTGCCTTCACCGGCGTTGTAGTCGCCAGGGTGGGCCAGGCCCAGGGTGTGGCCGATTTCGTGGGTCAGGGTTTGACGACCGTAGTTGCCCAGGCCCGGCGTCTTGTTGACGTCATAGCCACTGCCCGTCAAGTACCACGAAGTGCCGTCATAACCTGCGCCCGTGCCTGGCAGGTAGGCAAATGCTGCGGCGCCGTCCTGGCCACTGCTGTAGTTGCCAAAGGTCATGTGACCATCACCGCCCGTGGCCTTGTCGGCGAAGGTGACATTGGCCACATCCGCCCAGGATTGCATGGCGAGCACAGCCTGGGCTTTTTGCAGGGTGCTGAACTGGCTGAACCCGGAGATCCCGTGCTTGTTCATCGTGCTCGAGGACGCGGAGGTCAGGAACGTGTAGGTCAGTTCGATTTTGCCGCTGCCGTCCTTGTCCTGGTAGGCAGCGCCGTCCCGCAGCAGCTGGGTAGCTGCCTGGTCGACGGAGAAGGAGGGTTTGCCATTGACCGTGAGATTGCCGCCACGGTCATACTGATGGCTGAAGCTATTGATCTGGTTCCACGCAGAGCTGGTAGCCGCCAATGCGTTCAATGAATCAACAGCGTTGTCTTTTACTTTCGACATAAACACACTTCCTTGTTAAACAATGGAACAGTTTTTGTCCGATAGGACAATCTCTGGCGAGATCGTCCTATCACTCGCCCAATGAAGGCGAAAGAAAACTGACACAATTTGAAATCAACCGTCTAGTACTTTTTCGAGGTCAAATTGTTGTGTTCCGGCAAGTGCCCGGAAACAAGGGCTGCGGGGCCAGAATATAGTTTTGAGGGGGTTGTTTTTGACAGATTGTCTGACAACTTCATATTTAAATATTAAATATGGGTAGTTTGTTTTTTGTCGAAGGCGTCTCACTTTTCTGGACTTATTAATATGAGTGCCAGTGCATTGCCATCAACTAATTAAACATGCAGAGAACAATCGAGGTGAATGGTTCAGCGGCCGTTGCGCGCCCGAACGCAGGCTTCGCCAGCTGCTACAAAACCGCGTGTGCGCAGACCTTGTAGCCGCTGCCGAAGGCGGCGTTCGGCTGCGAAGCAGTCGCCTGTCAGTTGGCACCGAGATGAACGGTTCAGCGGCCGCTGCGCGCCCGAACGCAGGCTTCGCCAGCTGCTACAAAAAGCGCGGTGTGCGCAGACCTTGTAGCAGCTGCCGAAGGCGGCGTCCGGCTGCGAAGCAGTGCCTGTCAGTTGGCACCGAGATGAACGGTTCAGCGGCCGCTACGCGCCCGAACGCAGGCTTCGCCAGCTGCTACAAAAACCGCGGTGTGCGCAGACCTTGTAGCAGCTGCCGAAGGCGGCGTTCGGCTGCGAAGCAGTCGCCCGTCTGTTGGCACCGAGATGAACGGTTCAGCGGCCGCTACGCGCCCGAACGCAGGCTTCGCCAGCTGCTACAAAAACCGCGGTGTGCGCAGACCTTGTAGCCGCTGCCGAAGGCGGCGTTCGGCTGCGAAGCAGTCGCCTGTCAGTTGGCACCGAGATGAACGGTTCAGCGGCCGCTGCGCGCCCGAACGCAGGCTTCGCCAGCTGCTACAACAACCGCGGTGTGCGCAGACCTTGTAGCAGCTGCCGAAGGCGGCGTCCGGCTGCGAAGCAGTCGCCTGTCAGTTGGCACCGAGATGAACGGTTCAGCGGCCGCTACGCGCCCGAACGCAGGCTTCGCCAGCTGCTACAAAAAGCGCGGTGTGCGCAGACCTTGTAGCAGCTGCCGAAGGCGGCGTCCGGCTGCGAAGCAGTCGCCTGTCAGTTGGCACCGAGATGAACGGTTCAGCGGCCGCTGCGCGCCCGAACGCAGGCTTCGCCAGCTGCTACAAAACCGCGGTGTGCACAGACCTTGTAGCAGCTGCCGAAGGCGGCGTCCGGCTGCGAAGCAGTCGTAAAACGAGCGATGCGGTATATCAGAGCCAACACGCATCCCAAAGCGGGTAGTCATGAACTCGTGCAACGAGTCCCGCACGCACGGGATTGCAAACGACGTATCGCGCGAGCTCCTTCACATCGTCTTCCCTTCGAACCGCTCGGTCGTGATAACCCTTCTGCCACAACCGCCCTTGCCGCCCCAACGCCTGATTGACGGCCAAACTGCTACGAGACTTGATCCGACACATAACCTCGGCCAATGTTTTATCCCTTAGCTGTAGCAGGCAGTGCATATGATCCGGCATTACAACCCAAGTCAAAAAATCGACCCAACCTTCTTCCTGCGCCTCGCGCAGCTGCTTGACAACCAATCGACCCAGACGCCAATCAGCAAAAAACGGCTGTCGTTGGTCAACGACAGCCGTTATCAGGTAAATACGTCCGGGCTCGGAAAAGCGGCCAATGCGCAGAAGACCAGCATTCGTACAGAAAGGCATTCCATTGCCTCCTTACCTACTAAAAAGGAAGCCTGGAATCTACAACGTCGCCGCCAAACCCGATAAACACCAATAGCTACTAAATATGAACCCTCAACTCCCCGTCCGAATCTTGTTCCACACCCGCGTCCTAATCCGGTCAATGTTCAGCGGCATCGCCTCCAGCGCAAACAATTTCCCCATCATCTCCGGGCTCGGATAGACCTTGGTGTCGTTCTTGATCGCCGGATCGATCAGGCTATCGGCCTGTTCGTTGCCATTGGCGTAATGCACATAGTTGCTGATGCCGGCCATCACATCCGGGCGCAGCAGGTAGTTCATGAAGGCGTATCCGGCCTTGTCATCCGGGGCATCGGCGGGCATGGCGACCATGTCGAACCAGATGGCGGCGCCTTCCTTGGGAATGGCGTAGCCGATGTCGACGCCGTTCTTGGCTTCTTTCGCACGGGTTTCCGCTTGCAGGATGTCACCGGAGAAACCGACAGCCACGCAGATGTCGCCGTTGGCCAGGTCGCTGGTGTATTTGGAGGAGTGGAAATAACTCACGTAAGGCCGGACTTTGAGCAGCAACGCTTCGGCCTTTTTATAGTCTTCCGGGTTTTTGCTGTGGTGCGGCAGGCCCAGGTAGTTCAGGGCGGCCGGCAGCAGTTCCGGGCCGTTGTCGAGGATGGCCACGCCGCACTTCTGCAGTTTCGCCATGTTCTCGGGCTTGAAGATCAAGTCCCAGGAGTCCACCGGCGCGTTGTCCCCCAGCACCGCTTTGACCTTGGCGATGTTGTAGCCGATGCCGGTGCTGCCCCACAGGTACGGAAAGCCGTGTTCATTGCCCGGATCGTTGGTTTGCAAAGCCTTGAGCAGAACCGGATTGAGGTTTTTCCAGTTCGACAACTGGCTCTTGTCGAGCTTCTTCAAAGCCCCGCCCTGAATCTGCCGGGCCATGAAGTGGTTGGACGGGAACACCACGTCGTAGCCCGATTTGCCGGTCATCAACTTGCCGTCGAGGGTTTCGTTGCTGTCGTAGACGTCGTAGCTGAAACCGATGCCGGTTTCTTTCTGGAAGTTCTTGGTGGTGTCCGGGGCGATGTAGTCAGACCAGTTGTAAATCTTCACCGTTTCCGCCGCGTGGCTGAGGGTGGCGACGAGTGCAAGGGGCGCCAGGGCCAGTGTCTTTCGGATCATGAGTCGATTCCTGTATGGATGTTGTTATTGGCAGGCAATCAAAAGATCAAAATCAAAAAATCAAAACGTAGGTCTTGCGCACGGTTTCCTGGATATCCCAGATCCCGAGACTGTTGGCCGGTAACATCAGTGCATCGCCGCCTTCTATGTGCAAGGTTTCACCGTCGTCCGGGGTGAAGGTGCAGCGGCCCTGAATGAAGTGACAGAATTCCTGGGCGACGATCTGCCGGCGCCAGCGGCCGGGGGTGCATTCCCAGACGCCGGTTTCCACGCCGTCATCGCGCTCGACGCTGGTGGTCGAGGCTACGGCCACGGGCGTACCCAGCGGCACGGCGACGGGGCTGGATTCGTCCAGTTTCAGGGTTGCGGTGTTTTTGAACTGCGTAATGCTCATTGGAATACCCATCAATGTTTAGTGCATGAAACCTTCCATGAACCCCGCCACGCCGCTGGCCAACTTGCGGCGCCAGGGTGAGGTGGCCGGGTTGGCGAGGGTCTGGTCTTCGTGGACAAAGCTGCGAATGATCGCGTTGTAGCCGAGCCAACGGCAGGGTTCTGGCTCCCAGGCTCTCAGCGCATCGAGGCCACCCTGCGGAATCACCCACGGCTGGCGGACAAGGTCGGTATCGCGCTCCAGAATCAGATCGGCCAGGGTCCGTCCGCCCAGGTTGCTGGCACCAACACCCTCCCCGCCATAACCGCCGGACAAGGCGATGCCACTGGCCCGATCGCAGAGCATGTGCGGCTTGAAATGGCGGGACATGCCCAGGTTGCCGCCCCAGGCGTGGGTGATGCGCACGTTCTTCAACTGCGGGAACAGTTCGCTGAACAGATAGCGCCGCAACTCCACTTCACTGGTGGTCAGGTTGAAGTCATGGCGCAATTTGCCGGCGAACTGGTAGCCACCCCGCGCGCCAAACACCAGGCGATTGTCGGCAGTGCGCTGACCGTAAGTGACCTGGCGACTGGCTTCGCTGAAGGCCTGGCCCTGACTCAGGCCGATGTCGTCCCACGTCGCGGCGGACAGCGGTTCGGTGGCCACCAGCAGGCTTTGCACCGGCAACTGATAACGGCCTAACGGCGGCAGCGTGACCGAATAACCTTCTACCGCCGGCACCACCCAGCGACTGCAAACCTGGGCTTTGGCCGTGCGCAGGCTGCCGGACTGCCACTGGGTGACCGGGCTGTTCTCGTAGATCTTGACACCCATGCGTTCCACCGTCCGGGCCAGGCCTCGGACCAACTTTGCCGGATTGATGGTCGCGACGTGCGGTGCATAGATACCGCCATAAGGCTGGGCAACTCTGATCTGTTGCGCCAATTGCTCGGGGCTCAGCCAGCGGTAATCGTTTTCGGTCAGGCCTTGGCTATAGAGTTTGTCGAGGTAACTGCGCAGGCTGGTCTCCTGCTCGGGATAACGCGCCGCGCAATACAACACCCCGCCCTTGCGGTAATCGCAGTCGATGCCTTCGCGTTCGAGGACGATCTCCACCTCATCAGGAATGCTGTGCAGCAGATCAAACGAGGTACGGCGTTGTTCGGCCGGCAGATCGGCAAGCAAACGGTCTTCGCCCAGCAGGTTGCCCATCAGCCAGCCGCCATTGCGCCCGGACGCGCCAAACCCGGCGGTTTGCGCTTCGACGATGGCGATCTCCAGCCCCGGGGCCTGTCGTTTGAGGTAATAAGCGGTCCAGAGGCCGGTGTAACCCGCGCCGATGATGGCCACGTCGACGTCCAGGTCGTGCTCCAGGGCCGGCCGCGCCTGCAACGGCTCGTCGAGTTGATCCATCCATAAACTGATCCCGCGCCACGCCGACATACACCACTCCGCCACTCAAAACATCGATGGCGTCGATCCTAGTGCGTGACCTCAGAGACTGTCTTGCGCGCGTGCACGCAAAGAAATTTGTTTGACGTAGGCCTTGGGCGACTGGCCGGTGTGCTGGCGGAAACAGCTGTAGAACGCCGACAGCGAGTTGAAGCCTGCGGCAAAAGCCAACTCGTCGACCCGCAGTGGTGGCGTGGCCTTGTCCAGCGCCGCGAGCAAATGCTGCAACCGCGCCTGGTTGACGTAGCGGTAGAAGCTTTGCCCCAGCACCTGGTTCAGCAGGTAGGAAATCTGATTGCGGCTATACCCGCACTCCTTCGCCACCCGCTGCAAGTCGAGCTCGGGGTCCAGGTACGGTTGCTGGCGCTGGAAGTACTGCTGCAGGTCTTCAGCCATGAAACTCAGTTGTCGCGGCGACAAACCGAGCCGACTGGCCGCCGGACGCAAGTTATTGGTGGTTTTGCTGGCGGGTTGCTCGCGTACCAGGGAGGCGTATTCGTTGACGCGCCAGATCAAGCCGTCACGTACGGTGATTGCTTCGCTGGAGCGGAACGACACCAACCCGTCGGTGCCGCGCAGGGTCATCTGGTATTGAATGAACGCCGTGTTGCCGTCCAGCCGGATACGGTCCGAGTGCTCCAGCGCTTCGTCAGGCTTGCGCGGCATGCTGTCACGTACGTACTCGCGCAGTTCGTCGAGCCCCATCACGCGGTTCTGGAAAAAGTCGCTGTACTGGATGTCCGGGTGATAAAGGGCCATGACGCCGTCCAGGTCCCGGTGTTTCCAGCACAAGTGGTAGCGCATGACCGTTTCGCCCGTGGCCTGGGTTTGCAGCGGGCCATCATCATCGGCGTGCATAAAGGGCTCGGCGAAAAAAGCCGAGCTTGCCCAAGTTCCGCGTTGGCTTCAATGCCCAATCGATACTGGCGTTTTGGCGATAAAAACCGGCGACGTGACCCATATCAAAAAAAATTGAACCAATCGCCAAACGGACTGAAAAAATCCACATGGTTTTCACATCTGGATGCTACTTTTAAAGGCATCCAACGGTTGAACCAATGAAGGTTCTACCCCTCCTCACATGAGCTAAAGGAAGCGCTCGATGACTAAGGCGGGCAACACATGAACAAAGGGACATTCAGCAAGGTCACTTTTCCCAACGCCTGCCAGCTGATGCGCTGGCATTTTCATCCCATGGGTTTCGAGGCGAGCATGGACGCGCCGGGCAGCATGATTGCCCGTCTGTTTGACCGTGCCAGTGGCGAAACCATGATCGCCATCGCCGGCATCCCCTGCGCGACCGTGATGAATGCGGCGGATGTAGAACGAATAATCGAAGCCGTCGAAGATGAGCTGGAAGCGTTTATACCGCCGGTTGCGCTTCGAAGTTATGCCTGAAGTCGCTTCGCCTGGCAAAAAGCCCACAGGATGTGGGCTTTTTTATGCGCGATCGATCCGCCATCACGCCGATTTTTTACCTTGCCGATGATCCGTGAAGAACGCCTTGCCCTGAACGACCTTGTCCGACGCCTTCGGCATATTGACGGCTTGGGTGTCCTGGGCATCGACATACCAATAGCAATGACTTACCGCCCGGGTAATGCCGACATAGGCCAGCCGCAGAATTTCGTCTTTCTGCGCACTGTCATACGCTTCGCTGTCGCCAGCCTTGCCAAGCCCCGCCATGCGATACACCTGGTTTTTGTAGGGCGAACTGGTCAGGTGCTGGCAATCACCGAGCAAGAACACCGCGTCCGCCTGAAGCCCCTTGGCGCTGTGATAGGTCAGTTGCTTGAGGCGTCGAGCTTCGTACGGCAAGCTAGAATCCACATTAACTACAGACTGAATATGCTGCTCTATCAATGATTTATCGCTACTTTTTCGATAAAGCATCAGGATCGAATCGCCTTTTCTGTAGTGCTCCATCAGCCGCTGCGCCATGCCCTGATCGTCGCGATCCAGCACATTGACCGGCTGCAACGCCTTGGGCTCGCCACTGGCCTTGGCCTTCTTGCCGGGGATGGCCGGCGCGGCCCGCACGATGTGTTCGGCGGCATCGATGATGTGCTGATGGCTGCGGTAGTTGTCGCTGAGCATCACCCGGGTCGTGGCTGGCGATGGGAATTCCTTGTTGAACTCCATGAAGTACGTCGGCGAACTGCCGCGCCAGCCGTAGATCGACTGCCAATCATCGCCGACGCAGAGCAGCGACGAACGCTGCGCGCCGCGCCCGACATGCATCGCCGGGCCACGGCTACGGATTTCGGCCAGGCTGGCGCGAATCCAGGAAACGATCTGCGGCGATACGTCCTGAAATTCGTCGATCATCAGGTGCGACAGCGGTCTGAGCAGCTCATCACTCAACAGCTTGAGATTTTCCGGTGAATGTTCGCTGAACAGGGCGAACATGCGGTTGTAGGTCATTACCGGGGGCTTTTGATCGAGCAAGTGGTCTTCCAGCGCACGCCAGAAGAGACTCAGGGCCTCGAAGAAAAACCGGTCCGGATCGTCCTTGGCAAAATTCATCCGGCCCACGGCATCCGGAACGTCCAGGCCCAGGTTCTCGATAAACCCGGCGGCGGCGACAAAACTGTCCAGTAAGGGCGCTGAAGCCAACTCGCCCTTGACCTTGTAATCGAAGCCCGGCCCAGCGCTGGCATCCCCGGCAAGGGAAGCCAAAACGCGCTTCGAAGACTCGTAACTATCCAACCATATCAATGGCTTACGACAGAAAGCTTGAAACAGGGTGCGCTTCACAGCCCACTCGGCGCGAACCGTCAGCTTGGCATTCGGGCGGCTGACCTGCGGGTTCTCCCGAGGATCGAAACCCAAAACCACCCAAGCGTCCAGGGACGGAATATAGCCATGACAATGGAACGTCGAGCCGTTGATATCGAACGTCTGGCGGTTGGGTTCGATGCCCTTGATCGGCCAGGCACCAGCGCGAAACCACAGGTCTTCTATCGTGTCGCAGAGCTCTTCGTCGCGCTTGGCCGCCAGTTCGGTCACCGCCATGCGTTTCTGCACGTCCGGGTGATCGCGCTCCAGCTCCTTGAGCTGTAAGGCGTGGCGGGACAAGGGCTGGATCAGCTCACGGAATCGTTCGTTGCGGGTGAACAGTGAGTGATAGCAGGCGTTGAGTTGCTGGCGCTGGGCGTCATTGATGCGCAGGTCGAATGGGTTGCTGTCGACCTCATCGTCGCCGTTTTGCGTACGATGACTGAGGTTTTCAAAGGCTTGCAGGCGTTCGAACCCCGGCAAGCTGCGGACCATCGGCAGAATCCGCGAGTGGAAGGTGCGCACCAGGTCCCGCGCTTCTTTCAGGCTGAGTGCCCGGCCCCACAGGGCAAACAATTCGATCAGCTTATTAATGAAGTCCTTGCGCGACTCGCGGGTGAAGGTGACTACGGTCATCGAGCTCAGTTCGAAACCCAAGTAGTGCGTCAGCAGCAGAATGCGCAGCACCAAGGTCGTCGACTTACCCGCGCCCGCCCCGGCGATCACCGAAGTCGACGGGGTATCGCTGAAGATCATCTTCCATTGCGCGACGCTGGGCTGGGCGTGCGCTGGCAGCAATCGCGCGACGTCGGCCTTCATGCCCTTCCTGATCTCGGCCGTTAGCGGCAGGCGCCAGTCATCGAACAGATTGTCGTCGACATTCGGCGCACGGTGCTCGGTGGAGCGCGAATCTCGGATCAACAACACCTGCCGGCCTTCTTCCAGCCCCTCAGCCCTGCCTTCCTTGAACCCGTAATCCACCCCGGCGCTGTGCCCGCTGCGGAAGCCGTCGGCTTGCCCGTGCAGCCACGACGCACGGTGTTGCGCGCGCATTTGAGTCAAGCCGTAGCCGAAAAACCGCGCGGCGAGGCGCTTGAGCAAAGGCATCTCGGACAGGGGACGAAGTTCAGGAGGAAGATCGGGGGTGTGTTGCGGCACGCGGACGGACTCCAGGGTGTGAGGCTGTTGAGGGCTATGGTGTCTGCATTTGCCATTTTGTTCTAGTGAAATGCTTACAGGTCATTGGCTTATGCGATGAAGTGAAGGCTGGGTGAGACTATTTCGAGGTCTTTTAATATCAATCTATTCGATTGTTTTAAGGCATTTTTTACGCTTTTTATCGATTATCGCCTGATAGATGATGCACGCCATCAACCACCGGTTCTTGTTTCGTGGCTCAGGCGCACCGCCCCATGACGAACCTTTTCAGGAGACGATCATGCTTGAACTCAGACCTTTCAATACCTTGGGCGGCGCCCACCATGGCTGGTTGGATGCCCATCACCACTTTTCGTTCGCCGAGTACCACGACCCCAAACGCATGAACTGGGGCAACCTGCGAGTGTGGAACGATGACGTGATTGCCGCTGGCACGGGCTTTCCACAGCACCCGCACCGCGACATGGAAATCATCACCTATGTGCGTGAAGGTGCGATCACCCACCAGGACAATCTCGGCAACAAGGGCCGCACCGAAGCGGGCGATGTGCAAGTCATGAGCGCCGGCACCGGGATCGCTCACAGCGAATACAACCTTGAATCCAGCGAAACCCGGATCTTCCAGATCTGGATCATCCCCAACGAGGCCGGTTCGGCACCATCCTGGGGCGCCAAGCCGTTCCCGAAAGGCCAGCGCGAAGGTTTTGTGACCCTGGCCAGCGGCAAGGAAGGCGATGATCAAAGCCTGCGGATTCGCGCCGATGCGCGGTTGGTGGCGGCAAATCTGAAAGCCGGGGAATCGGCGGAATATCGTCTGGACAACGGGCGCCGTGCGTATCTGGTTCCGGCCACTGGAGTGATTGAAGTCAATGGCTTGCGGGCACAAGCTCGAGACGGTGTCGCGGTCGCCGATGAGCAGGTGTTGCGGGTGACGGCGATTGAGGACAGTGAGATTGTGTTGGTGGATTTGGCGTAAGTGCCAGGCAAAAAAATGGGCGACCTTTTGGTCGCCCTTTTTTTGGTTCGAGATCTTCTGCGTCCATGCTGACGCCTTCGCGGGCAAGCCTCGCTCCTACAGGGTCAGTGTCGATCACATGATCTGTGGTCGATTACGCCCCCTGTAGGAGCAAGGCTTGCCCGCGATGGGGCCCTCGATCACTTCGCGGAAATAGCGCCATCCACCAACGTCTGGGCCTCAGCCACCAACTGCTTGAGATGCTCGTCGCTGACGAAGCTTTCCGCATAGATCTTGTAGATGTCTTCGGTGCCCGACGGACGCGCCGCAAACCAGCCGTTCTCGGTCATGACTTTCAAGCCGCCGATGGCCTGGTCGTTGCCCGGCGCATGGCTGAGGATGCTCTGGATCGCTTCGCCAGCCAGTTGGGTCGAGGTCACTTGTTCCGGGGACAACTTGCTCAGCAGCGCTTTCTGCTCAGGGTTGGCCTTGGCATCGACCCGTACCGAGAACGGCTCGCCCAGCTCATCCGTCAGGGCGCGATAGGCCTGGCTTGGGTCGCGACCGGTGCGTGCGGTCATTTCTGCCGCCAACAAGGCCGGGATCAGACCGTCCTTGTCGGTGCTCCAGACGCCGCCGTCCTTGCGCAGGAACGAGGCGCCAGCGCTCTCTTCGCCGCCAAAACCCAGGGAACCGTCGAACAAGCCGTCGGCGAACCATTTGAAGCCGACCGGCACTTCGTACAGGCGACGACCCAGGCGCTTGGCCACGCGATCGATCAAGCCACTGCTGACCACGGTTTTACCCACGGCGGCATCGGCACGCCAGTGCGGGCGATTCTGGAACAGGTAGTCGATGGACACCGCGAGGTAGTTGTTCGGCGCCAACAGGCCACCGGACGGGGTAACGATGCCATGACGGTCATGATCCGGGTCGCAGCCGAAGGCCACGTCGAAGCGATCTTTCAGACCGATCAACCCTTGCATGGCGTGGGTGGACGATGGGTCCATGCGGATCTGGCCATCCCAATCGACGGTCATGAAGCGGAACGTTGGATCGACCTGGGTGTTGACCACTTCCAGATCGAGGCGGTAATGCTCGGCAATCGCCGACCAGTAGCGCACCCCTGCTCCGCCCAGCGGATCGACACCCAGGTGCAGCTTGGCGTCGCGAATGGCGTCGAAGTCGATCACGTTGATCAGGTCGGCGACATAGGTGTTGAGGTAGTCGTGACGATGGGTGGTGCTGGCCTTCAGTGCCTGCTCGTAACTGATGCGCTTGACGCCAGCCAGCTTGTTGCCCAGCAGCTCGTTGGCCTTGGCTTCGATCCACTTGGTGATGTGGGTATCGGCCGGGCCACCGTTGGTTGGGTTGTATTTGTAGCCGCCGCTTTGTGGCGGGTTGTGGGACGGCGTAATGACGATACCGTCCGCCAGGCCCGAGGTGCGGCCACGGTTGTAGCAAAGAATCGCATGGGAAATGGCCGGGGTCGGCGTGTACTCGTCGCCTTCGGCGATCATCACGGTGACGCCGTTGGCCGCCAGCACTTCGAGGGCGCTCGCACCGGCCGGGGTCGACAGCGCATGGGTGTCGATGCCGACAAACAGTGGGCCGTCAATGCCCTGGGCCTCACGGTACAGGCAGATGGCCTGGCTGATCGCCAGAACGTGCCACTCGTTGAAACTCAAGTCGAACGAGCTGCCTCGGTGACCGGACGTGCCGAAGGCAACGCGCTGGGTAGAGATGGCGGCATCAGGCTGGCCGGTGTAATAGGCCGTAACCAGTCGCGGGATGTCGACCAACAATTCTGCCGGTGCCGGTTTGCCCGCAAAAGGACTGATTGTCATGCAAAACCTCTAGATAGAGTGGTTCAGGAATAGGAACGCAGTTTACTGGCAGTTTGACCGCAGCGCGATGGTAACGATCCGGGCCATCAACGACGTTTTTTAACCTGGCTCAATCAACCGACTCCAGACGCAGCGCATCCCCCAGCAAACCCAGGGCAACTCCCGGATCATGATCACCACTGAATGTATGACTCAGGCGCAAGTGCTGACCGTACAGGCCTTGCAGGCTGAACAGCTCGCCCGGTGCAATCACCACCTGTTGCTTGAGCAAACGCCGGAACACCCGGCGCACATCGACCTGACGCAACGAGCGCGCCCAGATCGTCGCCCCGCCCTGCGGCTCCACCAGTTGCAAGGCATCGCCCAGGCGCTCGTGCAAGAGCTGGGTCATCTGCATCTGGCGTTCCTTGAGCAAGCGCCTGAGTACTTGCAGGTGCTGGTCGATACGTCCATTGCTGTACAGACGTGCGATGGCTTTCTGGCGAATCGGCGACAGGCGAAAAGCGCGCAGCAAAAAATGCCGCTGCAACTCATCACCCAGGGGGCGCGAGAGCAGATAGCCGTAGGGTGCCTCCGGCCCGAGGAATTTCTCGAAGGTGGAGAACACGATCAGCCGGTCAGGGTCCAGAAGTTCACGAAACTTCGGGCCGTCGGGCTCGAAACCCAGTTCGCCATGACTATCGTTTTCCAACACCCAACTGCCATGCCGCGCCAACAGCCGGGCGATTGACTGTCGGTTGTCATCCGGGATCCGGCTACCGCGTGGCATGCTCAGCCCTGACGACAGCACGACCAGCCGCACCGGCCGGGTCTCCAGCACATCCTTGAACTGGTCCGGGTCCAGCGCGCCGCAGGCTTGCAACGGCAACTCGACCACCCGCACACCCGCCGCCTCGAACAAGCGCAGAATGACCCAGTCGCAGGGCGACTCGACCACCACGGTGGTGCCCTTGAGACCGAGGACGGCGATCAGTATTTCCAGCACCCCTCGCAGGTCGGCGCCGATGTACACCTCATCGGCATGCCAGCAACGCGCCGGTGACGTGGTGTAGCGCGCCGCGAGGGCCGTGCGCAGTTCCAGCTCGCCGCAGGGTTGCGCCGCCAATGTCGGCTGACGCGGGTATTGGCGCAGCAACTCCCGCTCCAACATCAGTAAAGGGCTGTCCAGCGGCTGCAACAAGGCCGGCTCATCGGCGCTCAACACCAGCATTTCCGGACGCCGTGCATTGGCATAGACACACTCAAGCAAATCATTGCCGCTGGTCAGTGGACCAATGGCAGTAACCGGCAGGGAGTAATAGCCGGACTTGGCTACCGAGTAGACCCTGCCCTCCTTCTCCAGCAACGAATAAGCGTACTGGATGGTTGAGATCGACACATTCAGGCGCACCGCCAACTGCCTTAATGAAGGCAAGCGAATGGGGGTACCGCAGCCCGGCTTGTGGATGAGGTGCGTCAGGTATCGGTAAACCGCCTGGTAAGCAAAATCGGTTTCTCTGGGTCCTTTCATCGGTAATGACCCGGCACGGTGCGAACATGTCTTTCAGCGGTTGCGGATCGCGGCAGCCCTTGCACCGTCAATGCCCCGCGGACAATTCACCAACCACGGCAGTGTCATCCTTGTGCAGGTCTTCGGCGCAACTGCCCGCCTCTACCGTCACCGGTTTCATGCGATAAAGCGTGCCGATCAGGCTGACCGGCAAGCCGCTGACATCGACCATCCATTGCACCACCTGTTCGGGCACCTGATAGCCCTGCATCGCCTTGTGCAAGTCCGGCATCGCCACCAGCATGCCGGGGTGGCAACTGCGCAGGAAGCGCTCCAGCCCTGCACCACCATCGATAAAGGGTGAAAACAGCAGGCAGATCAGTTGGGCCTCGGTCAACCCAAGGGTTTTTTGCGCCTCGGTCGCCGCCAGCAAGCGCTGTTCGCCCAGGGTGGCCGGGTTACCGAACGCTTCCAGAGCCAGTTCGCAAATACGTTCCGGCACCTGCTTGCGACGCATCATCACCAAGGCTCGCTGCAAGTACTCGGCGACCCCGCTTTCGTAGCTTTGCCCCGAGACAAAGCACGCCTGCAGCCCCCGCAGGTGCGCGGCAATCGCAGGGCTGACGTATTCGTTATCGCTCAGGTGCGCGGCCATTTCGTCGGACCGTACACCCAGGAAGTCGGTGAGCAGAGGCCAGCGCTCTTCCAGTTTGCCGACGATCATGTCGTGAATGTCGAGATTGGTGGTGCGACGGCAGGCTTCGAATCGGTCCATCGGGCGCCAGGCTGCGTACCCGTGGCCGAAATAGAACTCGCGGTAGTAGTCGCCGCCCAGCTCATCGAGCATGGCAAACAACGCCTCGAAGCCAGAGGGATTGCAGTTCAAGGTCCCAAGGCCGGCCTTTTGCGCTGCTCGCCTCAATCCGTCGAGAAACTGCTTCTGTTGGCGCGGCGTTTCGCTGCTGATCAAGGCATCGACGCCGTTATCCCAGCGAGCAATTTGCCCGTAGAACTCGCCGGTGCTCAGGTAGCCGTCATCCCATAGATCGAGCGGACCGTCCCAGGTCCGGCGGTGGCCGACCATCAATAGATTGAGCCGATTCGACTCGTGCCCGGCCTTGGAGATAGGGACCAAGTGGTCGAATGGCAGGACTTCGCGGTTATCCACCATCAACAGTTCGACCCGGGGATCGTCGTAGAGGAACAAAGCCGCGCTGCTGCGGTGGATATTGTCCAGCGCTGTCGAGCAGGTCCCGTTCAGGCGCAAGGTCGCCACGCGCAGCTGGAAGGTCGCCGGTGCACGGCTGGCGATACTCAGTTGTGCAGCACGCAGCAATGCCAGGGTGTAGCAACTGTCCAGTGTCCCGGACTGAATCGACATTATCTTGAAATCGCCGATTCGCTCCATCCCCCCGGCGGCCACCACCAGACGCTGAATCATAAGCTGCAATGCGGTGCGCTCGGCACGCGAGAAAAAACTCAGCAGCCTTTGCAGTACTTGTTGATAAACATAGTTCATTGCCTGATCGTGGATTGTCGTCATCAGTGTTTTACCTGGTATTCGGAAGTTCGTTGTCACGCAAACAGTGTTAAACACTGCGCGACCGATTCTCGGTGATGAAGTGCTGGATCCTGTCATAAAATGCTAGCACTTGAATTTGAGTAATTATTTGAAATGTTTGCACTCTGCCTATACCCAGGCGACAGCCACCTCCTCGCAAAGCCCCGCAGGGCAAGGCTCTTTAGGTTGGCCCTGACTTCCTAGGAAACTTCTGACAGCGTCCCACAGACATTGAGTACAAAAAATAGAGAAAGAGATCACTGATATATTGTTGATAATTAGCCGATACAACACCGGCCCATCGCCAGCCACGCAACTGCATTGATTAATATCAATTGAACGCCCACTCATGACTCGTTCCTTGAGATGAAAGTAATCATTCAATTATCAGGGCTTATATGATGATTAGAAGATACAGATCGAAGGCAAAAACCGGTTCAGTTGCTCAAATACGCCAGCCAGAAACGACGATGCCCTCGGTGCGGGGAGCACCGAGGGCATCGGGGGACTGCTTGAAGGGTGTTACGCAGGCTCGACCTGAAGGGCGACCCGTTCGCGGCATGGGCATTCGTCCATGTAGCGGTGGGCTTCGACAAACTCGGCAAACGGGAAGACCCGAGTCTTGAGCGGCAGCAGCACGCGGTCGGCGGTCAGCTGATTGATGTCGCGCAACGCTCGTTGCAACGCCACCTGGTCCTGAACGATACCCAGCTCCGGCTTGCCGGTGAAGTTACCGATGCAGTGCACGAAGAACTGAATGTTCTTCTGGAACGCCGCACAGGCCGGGAATGGCGTCTGGTTGCCACCTTGCAGGCCGTAGAGCACCAGGCTGCCACGGGGTGCGAGCACGTCGCCGAGCAGTGACATCTGTGGCCCGCCGAGACCGTCGAACACCACGTCGACGCCACGGTTGTCGGTGATTTTGTTGATCTGCATCAGCAGATCCTGTTCTTCGGTGACGATGACTTTCTCGGCGCCGAGGGACAGCAGGTTTTCACGCTCTTCTGCAGTCTTGGTCGCGGCGATCACCCGTACACCCAAGGCTTTGCCCAGTTGTACGAAGGACGGCCCTGCGCAATGGCTTGCGTCGGTCACCAGGGCGAACTGACCGGGTTTGACCCGCGCCAGATCGACGTAGGCAAAGTAGGCGATCAGCAGCGGCGTGTAATGCACGCTGGCCTCGATCGGGCTGAGCACGTCCGGGTACCGGGTCAGTGCCGAGCGCGGCAGAACAATCTGTTCGCCGTAGACCGGATAATCGTTAGGGCTTTCTGCCGGGAAGCTGGCGACCTTGTCACCCACCGCCAGGTCGTCGACACCGTCGCCGACCGCCGTCACGACACCGGCCATTTCATGGCCAAGGCCTGAAGGCAGACGAGCGTGGGACGACGCCAGGTTCTGGCGCCAGAGAATGTCGTACCAGCTGATGCCGATTGCTTCGACGCGCACCTGCACTTCACCTGGTGCAGGCAGAGCGGCCGCATGCTCTTCGCATTTGAGCACCTCGGCTGGACCAAACTTGTGAAAACGGATCGTGCGGGACATCGCAAACCTCGTCAAAGTAACCTCTAATGCCCTGAACTCTATCTGGGCTTTCTACCCAAGACCATCAGTGGCTATTAATAGTCGACATGCCTGTCATTGATTCCGCAGCGCCGGCGACATCATCAAATGCCGTAAAAACCGAAGCAACCATTTAAGTAAAAAGTGAATTACACGGTGCAGAGTAGCAGCCTTTGCCCGTAAGATTCATGCCGGCCATTGTTCTCATATGGCCGCTCACGTCAAGTTTGCTGACTCTGCCAGGACTCCAGATGAATCGTAATGACCTGCGTCGTGTCGACCTGAACCTGTTGATCGTATTCGAAACACTGATGCACGAACGCAGCGTGACCCGCGCGGCGGAAAAACTGTTCCTCGGCCAACCCGCCATCAGTGCGGCGCTCTCGCGTCTGCGCGGGTTGTTCGACGACCCGTTGTTCGTGCGCACCGGCCGCAGCATGGAGCCTTCCGCCCGGGCGGTGGAGATCTTCGCCCTGCTCTCCCCGGCCCTGGACTCGATTTCCACAGCGGTCAGCCGTGCGGCGGAATTCGATCCGGCCACCAGCACCGCGGTGTTCCGCATCGGCCTGTCGGACGACGTGGAATTCGCCTTGCTGCCCATGCTGCTCAAACGCCTGCGCGCCGAATCACCGGGTATCGTGCTGGTGGTGCGGCGGGCCAACTACATTCTGATGCCGAGCTTGCTGGCCTCCGGCGAAATCTCGATCGGCGTCAGCTACACCGCCGACCTGCCGGCCAACGCCAAGCGCAAGGTACTGCGCCGCAGCATGCCGAAGCTGTTACGGGCCGATACCGTGCCCGGGCCGCTGAGCCTCGACGACTTCTGCGCACGACCTCATGCGCTGGTGTCATTCGCCGGCGACCTGAGTGGCTTTATAGATGAAGAACTCGAGAAGCTTGGGCGCAAGCGCCATGTGGTGCTCGCCGTGCCGCAGTTCAACGGTCTGAGCACGCTCATCAGCGGCACTGATATTGTCGCCACCGTGCCGGACTACACCGCTGAAGCCTTGACTGCGGCTGGCGGTGTCCGGGCTGAAGACCCGCCGCTGCCGACGCGCAGTTTTGAACTGCACATGGCCTGGCGCGGGTCGCAGGATAACGATCCGGGCGAGCGTTGGTTGCGGTCCAGGATCCAGATGTTCTTCGGGGACCCGGACAGTCTCCAATAGCAGTGCCTGATTGCCGCGAAAAAACACAGGGAAGCGCTGTAAAGTTATTCCAGGCCCGGTCGATAAACGGGCGGGTATTCAGCATTCGAAGTTAAGGACAACAATGACAATGGTATTTTGTCGCGCATGCGCCAAGGAAATTCACGAGACGGCCCCAGCGTGCCCCCAATGCGGAGCGAGCCAACCAGTTGCCCTGGCGGCAACCCCTGGCATCGGTTCACCGTGGCTGGCCATCCTCTCGCTGATATTGGGCATCATCTGCTTACTCACCCTGCTTGATGACTCCGAATGGGATAGAGATACCGTCGTCGGCATGAGCACTTTTTCCGTCGCCGGTCTCGTTTGCGGGATCATCAGCATCAACCAGAAAAAACCAGGAAATAACTTGGCAATCGCCGGCGTTATCTTGTCGGCTATTGCGACGCTTGTTTTCATCGGACTGTCATTAGACTAATTTTAGGGAAAAAATATGAGCATGGTTTTTTGTCGTGGTTGTGCCAAGGAAATCAGTACCCTGGCCAAAGCCTGTCCGCAATGCGGCGCGCCGCAAGCGAGCGAGCAAGCCTTTACAGCGCCAAACGCTGGTGCGGCGCAAGGTAATCCTTACATTGAAGTATTGAAGAAATATGCTGTGTTCAGCGGCCGCGCAAGCCGCCGGGAATACTGGATGTTTATTCTGATCAACGTTGCGATCGGTATCGGCTTCATGGTTATCGACGCCTTGTTGGGCACCAAAGGGATCCTCAACAATATTTATAGCCTGGCAGTGTTCCTCCCGGGTCTCGGTGCGGCCATTCGCCGGATGCACGACACTGATCGCAGTGGCTGGTGGATCTTGCTGCCGATCGTGAACATTGTTTTCCTGGCCCAGGACAGCACCCCTGGCGTCAACCGCTTCGGTCCGAACCCTAAAGGGATCAACTGAAGTCAGTGACGAAACGCTAATCGAGACGGCCGCAATGGCCGTCTCTTTGTTTGAGCCGTTGACAACACTTTCAATCCGTCCGACCTTTGCATTCCCCGCAACACAGATTTGTCATCAACCCAATTGATAGCACCCTAACGAAAGGCGCATGCTAGAGGGCTTGCTTCGCGCTTATATCATTCCGAATGATAGTTACCTTTGCCTCATTCGATTCGTGCGATACAACATCGCCGAGCATCATCCGTCCATTCTTAATACATTGGCGGATGCATCCATGGAACAGTCACTCAAACATTTGCGCTTCCCGTTGGCCTTGTTGGCCGTGCTGGTGATGAGCGCTTGCGGCAAGGCTCCTGAGACCGCCGCCACCATGCCCGCGGCCAAGGTCAGCGTGGCGAAGGTGCTGGAGCAACCTGTCAACGAGTGGGACGAATTCACCGGACGCCTCGAAGCACCGGAAACCGTAGAAATTCGTCCACGGGTCTCCGGCCAGATCGATGAAGTCGCTTTCACTGAAGGCGCATTGGTCAAAAAAGGCGACGTGCTGTTCCAGATCGACCCCCGCCCCTTCCAGGCCGAGGTTCGCCGCCTCGAATCGCTGGTCGCCCAATCCCGCGCCAACGCCACCCGCAGCGAAAACGAAGCCCAGCGCGGCGAACGCCTGCGCACCAGCAACGCGATTTCCGCCGAACTGGCCGATTCGCGCACCAGCGCTTCGCAAGAAGCCCGCGCTGCCGTCGGCGCCCTCCAGGCGCAACTGGACCTGGCCAAACTGAACCTGAGCTTCACCCGCGTGACGTCGCCAATCAGCGGCCGCGTCAGCCGTGCGGAAATCACCGCCGGTAACCTGGTGACCGCCGATACCACCGCGCTCACCAGCGTCGTCTCCACCGACAAGGTCTACGCCTACTTCGACGCCGACGAGCGTGTGTTCCTCAAATACACCCAGCTCGCGCGCCAGGGCAAACGCGGCGCTACCACTCCGGTGTACCTCGGCCTGTCCAACGAAGACGGCAACCCGCATCAGGGCGTGATGAACTTCGTCGACAACCAGGTCAACCCGAAGACCGGCACCATTCGCGGTCGTGCGGTGTTCGATAACGCTGACGGTCAGTACACCCCCGGTCTGTATGCACGCCTGAAACTGGTCGGCAGCGGCACCTACTCCGCTGTGTTGATCAACGACGAAGCAGTCGGTACCGACCTGGGTAAAAAGTTCGTGCTGGTGATGGATGCCGACAACAAGACCGTGTACCGCTCGGTCGAGCTGGGTCCGAAGATCGAAGGCCTGCGCATCGTGCGCAGCGGCCTGAACAAGGACGACACCGTCATCGTCAAGGGTCTGCAACGGGTTCGTCCGGGTTCGCCGGTCACCCCTGAAGTGATCCCGATGGCCACCAAGGAAACCCTCGCCGCTCTGGCTCAACAACGACAAGCGCTGGAAGCCAGCAACCTGCCCCAAGTCGCACCTGCCAAGGTCGCGCCGGGTGCGGTTGTGAAACTGGCTGCTGCGACCCCACGCGGTTAAGGGATCTCTACGATGAATTTTTCCCAATTCTTCATTTCACGGCCGATCTTTGCGGCGGTACTGTCGCTGCTGATCCTGATCGCCGGCGCCATCTCGCTGTTCCAGTTGCCGATCAGCGAATACCCGGAAGTGGTTCCACCGACCGTTGTGGTCCGCGCGAACTTTCCGGGTGCCAACCCTAAAGTCATCGGTGAAACCGTGGCCGCTCCTTTGGAGCAAGCCATCACCGGCGTCGAGAACATGCTGTACATGTCCTCGCAGTCCACCGCCGACGGCAAGATCACCCTGACCATCACCTTCGCCCTGGGCACTGACCTGGATAACGCGCAGGTGCAGGTGCAGAACCGTGTGACCCGGACCGAGCCGAAGCTTCCAGAAGAAGTGACGCGCATTGGTATCACCGTGGACAAGGCCTCTCCGGACCTGACCATGGTGGTCCACTTGACCTCGCCGGACAAACGCTACGACATGCTCTACCTGTCCAACTACGCCTTGCTCAACATCAAGGATGAGCTGGCGCGCCTGGGCGGTGTCGGGGATGTGCAACTGTTTGGTATGGGCGACTACTCATTGCGGGTGTGGCTCGATCCGAACAAGACCGCTTCACGCAACCTGACCGCGACCGATGTGGTCAATGCCATTCGTGAGCAGAACCGCCAGGTCGCTGCCGGTGCCCTGGGCGCGCCTCCTGCACCGAATGCCACCAGCTTCCAGTTGTCGGTCAACACGCAAGGCCGTCTGGTCTCCGAGGAAGAGTTCGAGAACATCATCATTCGCTCCGGCGACAATGGTGAAATCACTCGCCTCAAAGACATCGCTCGGGTCGAACTGGGTTCCAGCCAATACGCCCTGCGTTCGTTGCTGAACAACCAACCGGCGGTGGCGATCCCGATCTTCCAGCGTCCGGGTTCCAACGCGATCCAGATCTCCAACGAAGTTCGCGACAAGATGGCCGAACTGAAGAAGAGCTTCCCGGAAGGCATGGACTTCAGCATTGTCTATGACCCGACAATCTTCGTGCGCGGCTCCATCGAGGCAGTGGTTCACACCCTGTTCGAAGCGCTGATCCTCGTAGTTCTGGTAGTGATTCTGTTCCTGCAAACCTGGCGCGCCTCGATCATTCCATTGGTGGCAGTGCCGGTGTCGCTGATCGGTACTTTCGCGGTGATGCATTTGTTCGGCTTCTCGCTGAACGCCTTGTCACTGTTCGGTTTGGTACTGGCCATCGGTATCGTGGTGGACGACGCCATTGTGGTAGTGGAGAACGTCGAAAGGCACATCGAGCTGGGAGAAACGCCCGTCGAAGCCACCAAGAAAGCCATGCGTGAGGTGACCGGGCCGATCATCGCGACGGCGCTGGTGCTGTGTGCGGTATTTATCCCGGCGGCGTTCATTTCCGGACTCACTGGCCAGTTCTACAAACAGTTTGCCCTGACCATTGCCATCTCGACCGTGATCTCGGCGTTCAACTCGCTGACACTGTCCCCTGCCCTGGCCGCCGTCCTGCTCAAGAGCCACGATGCGCCGAAAGATCGCTTTACCAAAGTGCTTGATAAACTGTTGGGCGGCTGGTTGTTCAAGCCTTTCAACCGTTTCTTCGACAAGGCCAGTCATGGCTACGTCGGCACCGTTGGCCGGGTTATCCGCAGCAGCGGTATCGCCCTGCTCTTGTACGCTGGCCTGATGGTCCTGACCTTCTTCGGTTTCGCCAACACCCCGACCGGTTTCGTACCCGGCCAGGACAAGCAATACCTGGTGGCCTTCGCGCAATTGCCGGACGCTTCGAGCCTGGACCGTACCGAAGACGTGATCAAACGCATGTCCGACCTGGCGCTGAAACAGCCTGGCGTGGAAAGTGCGGTGGCGTTCCCAGGCCTGTCGATCAACGGTTTCACCAACAGTCCGAACGCCGGCATCGTGTTCGTAACCCTGAAACCGTTCGACGAACGTAAAGACCCGAGCATGTCCGCCGGTGCGATTGCCGGTGCCTTGAACGGCAAGTTCGCCGGCATCGAAGAAGCCTACATGGCGATTTTCCCGCCGCCGCCAGTACAAGGTTTGGGCACCATCGGTGGTTTCCGACTGCAGATCGAAGACAAGGGCAACCTGGGCTACGACGAGCTGTACAAAGAAACAATGAACATCATCAACAAAAGCCACAACGTGCCGGAACTGGCCGCCCTGTTCACCAGCTACACCGTGAACGTTCCGCAGGTCGATGCTGCCATCGACCGGGAAAAAGCCAAGACCCACGGCGTGGCCGTCAGCGACATCTTCGACACACTGCAGATTTACCTGGGTTCGCTGTATGCCAACGACTTCAACCGCTTCGGTCGCACCTATCAGGTCAACGTTCAGGCTGAACAACAGTTCCGTCTCGAGCCGGACCAGATCGGTCAGCTGAAAGTGCGCAACAACAAAGGCGAGATGATCCCGCTGGCGACCTTCATCAAGGTCAGCGACACCTCGGGCCCGGACCGCGTGATGCACTACAACGGCTTCATCACCGCTGAAATCAACGGTGCGGCAGCCCCGGGCTACAGCTCCGGCCAAGCCGAAAAAGCCATCGAGAAACTGCTCAAGGATGAACTTCCGAACGGCATGACCTACGAATGGACCGATCTGACCTACCAGCAGATTCTGTCCGGCAACACCGCGCTGTTCGTGTTCCCGCTCTGCGTACTGCTGGCGTTCCTGGTACTCGCGGCGCAATACGAAAGCTGGAGCCTGCCATTGGCGGTGATCCTGATCGTACCGATGACGCTGCTGTCGGCGATTATTGGTGTGATTGCTTCGGGAGGCGACAACAATATCTTCACCCAGATCGGCTTGATCGTACTGGTGGGGCTTGCCTGTAAGAACGCGATTCTGATTGTCGAGTTTGCCAAGGATAAACAGCAGGACGAAGGCCTCAGCCCTCTGGCTGCGGTGCTGGAAGCGTGCCGCCTGCGTCTGCGCCCGATCCTGATGACCTCCTTCGCGTTCATCATGGGTGTTGTGCCACTGGTGTTCTCCAGCGGTGCCGGTGCCGAGATGCGTCATGCCATGGGCGTGGCGGTGTTCTCCGGGATGCTCGGGGTGACCTTCTTCGGTCTGTTGCTGACCCCTGTGTTCTACGTGTTGATTCGTAACTTTGTGGAGCGCGGTGAAGCTCGTAAAGCAGCCAAGGCGCTGACTAATCAAAAGCAACTGGAGTCGCAACAATGAGCCTGAAAGCCTTCCTGCCGAGCCTGCTGGTACTGGCCCTGAGCGCCTGTGCCGTCGGCCCGGACTACAAAACCCCTGCCACGGAGCCGGCCAATATCACGGCCGTCACCGATGGCGCTAGCGGTCAAAAGAACTATGACCGCTCGCGTTTCGAAGGCATCTGGTGGCAACAGTTCGAAGACCCGACCCTCAACCAGTTGGTGATGCAATCGTTGCAAGGTAACCGTGACCTGCGCGTCGCCTTCGCTCGCTGGAAAGCGGCACGGGCGATTCGCGATGACGCCAGCAATGACGCCATGCCGACCATCACCAGCCGCGCCAGCAGTGACCTGGCCAAGGGACAAATCCCTGGCCAGACCACCAAACGGGTCAATAGCGAACGCTACGACCTGGGCCTGGACATGGCGTGGGAACTGGACCTTTTCGGCCGGATCCAGCGCAACCTGGAATCCAGCGACGCCGAGCAACAAGCGGCTGAAGCTGATCTGTACCAACTGCAAGTCAGCATGATTGCCGAGCTGGTGGACGCCTACGGTCAACTGCGCGGTGCACAACTGCGGGAAAAGATCGCTCTGGCCAACCTGAACAACCAGCAGGAATCGAGCAAGATCACCGTCAGCCTGCGTGATGCCGGCGTCGGCGATCAGCTTGATGTGGTCCGCGCCGATGCGCGCCTGGCGTCCGTCGAAGCCAGCGTGCCGCAATTGCAGGCCGAACAGGTTCGGCAGAAAAACCGCATCGCCACCCTATTGGGTGAACGTCCGGACAAGCTGACCGTCGACTTGAGCCCGAAAGACCTACCAGCGATCGCCAAGGCCCTGCCGATTGGTGATCCGGGTGAACTGCTGCAACGTCGCCCGGACATCCTCAGCGCCGAACGCAAACTGGCCTCCGCTACTGCTCGTATCGGCGTGGCGAAGGCTGATTTGTTCCCGCGGGTCAGCCTCAGCGGCTTCCTCGGCTTTACCGCCGGGCGTGGTTCGCAGATCGGTTCTGCGGCAGCCAATGCCTGGGCACTCGGCCCAAGCATTACCTGGGCAGCGTTCGACCTGGGCAGCGTGCGGGCCCGTTTACGCGGTGCCGACGCCGATGCCGAAGGCGCCCTGGCGACCTATGAGCAACAAGTGCTGCTGGCCCTGGAAGAATCGGAAAACGCCTTCAGCGATTACGGCAAACGTCAGCAACGCCTGATTTCGCTGATCCGTCAGAGCGAATCCAGCCGCGCCGCTGCCGACCTGGCGCAGATTCGCTACCGCGAAGGCACCGCGGACTTCCTGGTTCTGCTCGATGCCCAGCGTGAACGCCTGGCCGCCGAAGATTCCCAGGCCCAGGCCGAAGTCGATCTGTATCGCGGCATCGTCGCGATCTACAAAGCCCTCGGTGGCGGTTGGCAACCGGAGACGGTCGCCAGCAAATAAGTTTTTAAAGAGCTCCTTTGGTTGGCCGCAACCAACCAATTTTTTTGGCCCCGCGTCTCATTCGGTCGTGGGGCTTTTTTTGCCTGCTCGAAAGACACCGCATTCCCCTGTAGGAGCAAAGCTTGCTCGCGAAAGCGGTGTGTCAGTCGACAACAATATTGCCTGGTCCACCGCATTCACGAGCAAGCTTCGCTCCTACAGGGCGTTAACGGTGCTCTTCGGATTTGTGGTTTTCCATGACGGTCACGGTGGCCGTCGTACCCGCGCGCAAGAGGTTTTTAGCCGCATAATCGGCGTCGATCTGTATCCGGACCGGCACCCGCTGCGCCAGTTTTACCCACGTGTAACTGGGATTTATGTTGGCCAACAGCCGCCCGCCCGGGGCGTTTTCCCGGTCGGCGATGGCGAAGGCGATGCTTTGCACCGTGCCGCCAAAAGTCTCGCCGCTCATCAACTCGATCCGCACCCGGTCGCCCTCCTCGATTCGTGGCAACTTGGTTTCTTCGAAGTAACCACTGACATAAAACGAGTCGCTGTCCACCAGCGCCAGCAACGCGCCCCCGGCCGTGGCGTAGTCGCCCTGACGGGTCAGCAGGTTGGTGACATAGCCGCTGACGGGCGCTTCGACCCGGGTGCGCTGCAAATCGAGTTCGGCCTGGGTCAACGCGGCGATGGCCAGTTGTACGTTAGCCTGGGCCAGCCCGAGGTTGGCCTGGTTGCGCAACAACTCGGCCTGGGCCACCGCGACTTCGGTGCTGGACTTCTCCCATTCCTCTCCAGAAATCGCAAACCCCTGTTTCAACTTGCGCCGCCGCTGTTCCTCGCTTTGACGCTGCTTGAGCAGCGCTTCGCTGGAGACTATCGAGGCCTGAGATTGGCCAAGCGTTGCTTTCGAAACTTCCACCGAGCGCTTGGCCCGCTCCACCGCCAGGCTGTAGCGCGCCGGATCGATCTCCAGCAGCAACTGCCCTTTCTCCACATGCTGGTTGTCCTGCACGCCGAGGCTGACGATGCGTCCCGCGACATCGGCTGACAAAGTCACCACATCCGCCCGCACCCGGGCATCCCGGGTCCACGGCGCGCGGGTGTAATGTTCCCAGGCAAACCAGCCGAGGATGAACGCCAGCAATACCACCGCGACGGTCGCGAGTCGGGCAAGGATCTTCTTCAAGGCATCAGGCTCCCATGACCAGGATCAGCGTGGCGCAAACGCAGGCATACAACGCCCCCTCGAACAGCGCTTCATGCCAGACGAAACGCAATACACCCAGGCGCCTCAAGAGCCAGTCCAGCAGCAGAAAAATCGGCAAGGCCAGCAACAGGGCCTGGGCGATTGGCGGCAGATAGACGCCGCCCAATTCCAGATCAATGGGCAAGGGCCGGTACTCCTTCCATGTCTGCAAGTTGAAAATAGTCACGGTAGCGTTGCAGAAACGACACCACGATCAGCAACGACACGCGCATCCGGAATACGGACCACAGCTGCTCATGTACATCCAGGTGCAGGTCATCCATTTCATCGCCCAGGCTGCGCAAGTTGCCGAGCAGATGCTCAAGATCGACTCCGGGACGCCCGGCAATCAACCGCCCGGTCTCACGGACCGCCGCCAGCAAACGATTTTGTTGATCGGTACTCAGCAAAGCGTGGTTCCGTCCTTGTTGCCTGAGCTGGTTCAACGCCACGCCCAGCGCCATGCAACCCAGGCTGACTTCGAACAACTCTCGGGAGCGCCGATCAGTAATCGCCGGCAGCAATCCGAGCATCATCGTCAGGCGATCGACCATGCGGCTTTCAAAGGCAAATTGCTGCTCATCGGTGGCGGGCGTCTTGAGTAAGGCATAGACCTGCTCGCAGTTCTCATTGAACAACCGGCGCATGCGCAAAACGGGTCTGAACGGGAAGATCAACGCGTAGACACTCAACGCCAGCACGGTGGCGCAGGTATAAGCAGCGGCGAACTCGAACCACTGGATCGCCGTGTTCTGGCCGATCCCGATGTTTTGCGGCCCCAACAACAGGAACGTCGTCAGCCCCAGGCCAATGGCCGTCCCGGTGGTAGGCGGTGTAGTCAGCCCGATCGCAACGGCGTACAGCAGCGGTACCAACAGCAATGCCAACAGCTCGAAATTGCTGATCATCGGCAACAGCATGAACAGGTAGAACGCTGAAGCGATCAGCGCCATGACCAGCCCCCTCGCATAACTCTGGGCGGCCAGCAGCGGTCGCGGAAACGTCGCCATCAGCGAACAGAGAATACCCACCAGCACCATCCCGCCACGGGCACCGTCCCAGCCGGTTTCAATCCAGATCAGCCCCGCCACCACCAACGCCGTAAAGGCGCGAATGGCGTTCATCGCCGCCAGGGTGAAATCCAGATGCAATGGATTTTCCTGCCCGCGAAACACACAGCTCGCTTCGCGCCCTTCCTGAATCGCATCGCTCAGTTCCAGAATCTGCTCCAATTGTTGCAGCAACCGCGCCTGCTCCCAACGCAACGCCCAGGCCAGCGAGCGCAAGGTGGCGGTCATGGTTTCGGTGAGCTGCTCGGCTTTGTAGGCCTGGCTGTCGAAGCGTTGCTGTAGCGCGACGAAATGCTTGCGCGCCTCGGTCGATAATGAGCGCCCCTGAATCGCCAGCTCATCGAGAAACGCCAGCTCTTCGGCGCGCAACAGCTCGATTTCCTCGGGCAATGCACCCTGCCAGCGCTCGGCCAGCAGCACTCGCTGGTGCCGCAACGCTGTCAGGCGTGAAGTCAGCAGCACCAATTGGTTGCCCAGCAGTTGCACCAGGCCATTGGCACTGCGCAAGCGAGGCGCGTCGAAGTACAAATGCCGACGCAACCCCTCCAGCGCACTGATCTCGCCCAGCAGTTGCATCTGCCGGTGGTGGAAATCGGCTTCGCTTTCTTCGGTGCGAATCACCGCCGCCGCGTGAGTGGCGAGCAGCTTGATCACCTGATCGACCTTGGCGAAATAGTTGCGTGCCACCGTCTCCGGGCGTGCGGTCAGGAGGCTGACCACGCACACGCAAGCAACCGCCAACAACGTTTCCGTGACCCGAGTGACCGCCAGCAGAAACGTGCCGTCCTGGTCCGGCACCGACAGCAGCGCCACGACCACCGCCGTATACCCGCTGAGCACAAAGGCCTGAGAACTGGTGTAGCGCAATAAGGTGCCGCCAGCCGTACACAGTGCCAGCCACAGGGCCAGGGTAATAATGAAGGGCAACGGCGCCTGGGGGAAAATCGCCATGATCAGTACCGCGACCATGGCGCCGAGGGTCGTGCCGATGACCTGGCCGAAACTCCGGGCCAAGGCCATCCCACCCTGGGGCTGGCTGACGATGACCACCGCCATGATCGACCACTTCGGCTGGTCGAGGTCGAACAGGAACGCCAGGTACAAGGTCAGCAAACCAGCCGCGATGGTTCGCAAGGCAAACAGCAGTCCTCCCTGGCCGGGGTTGAGCAGCATCTTGAAGTAGTGGAGAAACGGTTGCATGGGCGCACTCATCGACTCATCTCAAGCAAGCGTAGTCACTGCTTCAAGACCTCGACAGGTTTCAAAGTCGACAGCAGTTGTAGGCAAATTCGACGATGAGTCAGACCTCCACGATAGATGCGCTCGATAGCCCCGTCAGCCATAGCAATTGGACAGAAAGCCGCCCAGCCCCTAGGCTTCAATCGCTGCGAAAGCGTCATTCAATAAAGCCCCCGCCCCCATGATCGTACGTCCCAAGCCGAACCTGATCGGCATCCTGTTTTCCCTCAAAGGCTCGATTGCCAAGCGCATTGCCTTGCGCAGCCTGTTGGTGACCCTGCTCGCGTCGGTGATTGTGCTGGTGGAAACCTGGCACCCGGCGTATTTCTCCAAGGTCAATGCGACGCCGTTCACCCTGCTGGGGTTGTCGCTGTCGATCTTCATGAGTTTTCGCAACAACGCCTGTTACGACCGTTGGTGGGAAGGTCGCAAGCAACTGGGGCAATTGATCATTGAGGTGCGCTCGCTGATCCGCCAGACCCAAGGTCTGATGGACGCGGACGAACGCGAATTGTTGTTGCGTGAACTGTGCGGCTTCGCCCATGGCCTGATCGCGCGCCTGCGCTTTGAAAGTGAGCGGCAAGCCGTCGCGCCCTGGACTTCCACGCCCATCGACCATCAGCACCCGAACATCCCCGATGCGCTGTTGCAACGCCTCGGCGCCCGCTGTTCGGAACTGGCCGAGCTCGGCCGGATCAGTGAATGGCGCTACACCCAACTGGAAGCCCGGCTGGTCAGCCTGAGCCAGGTCCAGGCGAGTTGCGAGCGGATAAAAAGCACGCCGCTGCCCTTCCCTTACACCCTGTTGCTGCACCGCACCATTTACCTGTTTTGCATCCTGCTGCCGTTTGCCATGGCCGAACCGCTGGGTTGGCTGACCCCGGTGTTCACCGCCATCGTCAGTTACACCTTTTTCGGTCTCGACGAAATCGGCGACGACCTCGAAGACCCGTTCGGCTTCGATGAGAACGATTTGCCGTGCAATGCGATTTTGCGCACCCTGGAGCGCGAAGTGCTGGCGGCGTTGGGGCAAACCGATTTGCCGCCGGCCCTCGAACCCATCGAGTACGTCTTGAACTGAGCCAGGGTTTGACTCAAGGCCGCGCCTGACCGAAGCTGACGTCTTTTGCAAAAGCTCGCCAGCCCCCGGATCCGTGCATGCCCCAGTCCCGCCGCTACTTGCTTATCAGCCTCTGCGTCCTGTTCGCCCTTGCCCTCGCCTGGTTTTTCCTGCGCAGTACCACGCCCGTGGTGCCGGAGGCGATCAAACATGGCTACAGCGAAGCGCTGGCCCAGGCGCGCGCCGGCCAACCGGGGGCGGCACGGGTGCTTTACCAGCAACTGGGCCGGCCAGACCTGTCGACCAAACGCCGGCTCTGGTTACTGGCCGAATTGCCCAACTACCCCAGCCCGCAAGCCTTGAAACTGGCGGATGCCGATTTGCAAAACAGCTCGGCAGAGGTTCGGGTGGCGGCGATCAAAAGTATCGTCGGCCTGGTTCCCAGTGGGCAGCGCAGCCTGTTGCTGGGGCCGTTGCTCGATGACAGCGAGCAAACCGTGCGCCTGGCTGCCGTCAACGCGTTACTGGGATTGTCACCGGATGATCTGGGCCTGTACTTCGGTCCGTTGCAGCAGGCGATCGATGCCTGGGAGCAAATCCTCAAGTCCGAACCGGAAAGTGCCAACACGCACTATCAACTGGCGCGGCTGCACCTGCACAACGCCGAACTGAAAGAAGCGCAACAGGCGCTGGAGCGCACCTTGCAGCTGGAGCCCGGCAATTTGCCGGCGCTGGTCATGCAAATCGAAGTGCTGGACAAGCAAGGCCAGAGCGACGCCGCCCGGCAGTTGTTGGCCAAACAGTTGAAGGCCCAACCGGATTCCGCCTACCTGCAACATGCCCTCGGCCTCTGGTTGCTGCACCACGGGCAAAGTGAGTTCGCCGTGCTCGGCCTCTCCAAAGCGGTTGAACTGGAGCCGGACAACAAGGATTACCGCTACGACCTGGCCACCACGCTGCGCAGCGAGGAAGAGCTGGAAGCCGCGCAGAAACAGCTACAGGAAATCGTTCAGCGTCACCCGGCCGACCGCAAGGCGCGGGTGCTGTTGATCAATTACTGGAAGGAAAGCGGCCAGTTGCAGAACGTGCAGATTCTGCTGGCGCAGCTGGAACAGATGAACCCGGATGATCCGGCGTTGCAGCAAGGTCTTTAACCGCCGCAAAATTTCGTTGAACCGTCGTCTCGGCCTAGGGTCAAGAGAAACAGGCAGTCAATTCAGGCACTTCAGGCCTGCTGCCTCGCTTCCCCTAGTCATGAGAGGGCTTTTTTTGTCTACATCTAACGAGTTGTTCAGTGCAAAAGCCGCCACCGGCATCGAAGGTCTGGATGACATCCTGGCCGGTGGATTGTCTCGCGGCCATGTGTTTTTGCTGGAGGGTGAACCCGGAACCGGTAAAACCACCGTCGCCTTGCATTTTCTCCTCGCCGGAGCCCGAGCCGGCGAGCGCTCGTTGTACATCACCCTGTCGGAAACCGAACGCGAACTGCGCCAAGGCGCGTTGTCCCACGGTTGGGAGCTGGATGAGAACATTCACATCTTTGAGCTAACCCCGCCGGAAAGCCTGCTCAACGCCGAGCACCAGCAAAGCCTCCTCTATTCATCGGACTTGGAACTGGGCGAAGCCACCAAGCAGATCTTCGAAGTGGTCGAACGGGTCAAGCCAACCCGCGTGGTCCTCGATAGCCTCTCGGAAATTCGCCTGCTGGCGCAAAGCTCATTGCGCTATCGCCGGCAGATCCTCGCCATCAAGCATTACTTCGTGCGCTATGACGCCACCGTGTTGCTGCTCGATGACCTGACCACCGAAGCCCTCGACAAGACTGTGCACAGCGTGGCCCACGGGGTGATTCGCCTGGAAGAACTGACCCCCAACTACGGCGCCGAACGCCGCCGGATTCGCGTGGTGAAATACCGCGGCCAGAAATACCGCGGCGGTTTTCACGACTTCACCATCATGGGCGACGGTGTTCATGTGTTCCCGCGGCTGGTGGCGGCTGAACATCGCGGCAAGTACGTCCGCACACAATTGACCAGCAGCATCAAGGAAATGGACGCCCTGCTCGGCGGCGGCATCGAGACCGGTTCCAGCACCTTGATCCTCGGCCCGGCCGGTACCGGTAAATCGCTGATCTCGATGATCTTCGCCGCCGCTGCTGTGGCCCGTGGCGAAAAAGCCGCGCTGTTTATCTTCGATGAAGAACTGGGTCTGCTGTTCGAACGCATGAAGAACATGGGCATCGACCTCCAGGCCCTGCAAGACACCGGCAACCTGCTGATCGAACAAGTGGACGCCGCCGAACTGTCCCCCGGCGAGTTCTCCCACCGAGTGCGGCGCTGCGTCGATGAACGCGATATCAAAACTGTGGTGATCGACAGCATCAACGGCTATCAGGCGGCAATGCCCGAAGAAAACGCCCTGGTGTTGCACATGCACGAGTTGCTGCTGTACCTCAACCGCCAGGGTGCGGCGACCTTCATGACCGTCGCCCAACATGGACTGGTTGGGGACATGCAGGCGCCGGTCGATATCACTTATCTGGCCGACACCGTTATTCTGCTGCGCTACTTCGAAGCCCTGGGCAAAGTGCGCCGGGCGATCTCGATCATCAAGAAACGCACGGGCAGCCATGAGTCGACCATTCGCGAATACCGCATCAGTGGCAATGGCATGAAGATCGGTGAACCGCTGGATGCGTTCCAGGGCGTCTTGCGTGGCGTACCAACCTACCTCGGCGCGAGCATGCCGTTGCTCCAGGATGACAACCAGTGACGGCCCAGGCAGCGACGTCCGAGCGCGCGATCATTCTCGCGCCATTGGGCCGCGACAGCCAGATTGCGCTGATGATGCTCAACGAGGCCGGCTATGACGGCGTCATCAGCCGTGATCTGCCAGGGTTGTGCAGCGAGCTGGAGCACGGCGCCGGCCTGCTGCTGATTTCTTCCGAAGCGTTGCTCGGCGGTGATCTGGATCCCCTGCTCGGGTTTATCGAGCAACAACCGGCCTGGTCGGACTTGCCGATTGTGCTGCTGACCTACCACGGCGGCCCGGAACAGAACCCGGCCTCGCGACTGGGCCCGCAGTTGGGCAATGTGACCTTTCTTGAACGGCCATTCCATCCGGTGACACTGATCAGCCTGGTGACCACCGCATTGCGTGGGCGACGACGACAGTACGAAGCCAGGGATCGGCTGATTGACCTGAGCCAAAGTGAATTGCGCCTGCAAACCACCCTGGAAACACTCGAACAACAAGTCGAGGAACGCACCGCGCAACTGCGGCACAACGAAGAAGCGCTGCGCCAATCGCAAAAGATGGAAGCGGTCGGGCAGTTGACCGGCGGCATCGCCCACGACTTCAACAACATGCTGACCGGCATTATCGGCAGCCTGGAGCTACTGCGTCGGCGCCTGGCCCGCGGACGCACCGAAGACCTCGACAGCCTGATCGATCTGGGTGTCACTTCGGCCAACCGGGCGGCGGGCCTGACGCATCGTTTGCTGGCGTTTTCCCGTCGCCAGTCGCTTGATTCCAAACCTGTGCAGATGAACGCCCTGGTCACCTCAATGGGCGAACTTCTGCAACGCAGCATCAACGAAAGCATTCAACTGGACATGCAGTTGAGCGATCAACTGTGGGTGGCCGAAGCCGATCCCAACCAACTGGAAAGCGCCCTGCTCAACCTCGTGCTCAACGCCCGCGACGCCATGCCCGATGGCGGTCAATTGGTGGTAAATACCTTCAATCAGCACCTGGACCAAGGTTTCACCGAGGCCCACGGCAATCTGCAATCAGGTGATTACGTGGTGCTGAGCGTTACCGATACCGGTTGCGGCATGCCGCAAAGCACGATGAACCGTGCCTTTGACCCGTTCTTCACCACCAAACCCATCGGCCAGGGCACCGGGCTCGGGTTATCGATGATCTACGGTTTCAGCAAGCAGTCCGGTGGCCATGTCACCATTCAGAGCAAGGTCGACAACGGCACCACGGTTAACCTCTACCTGCCGCGCTACATGGGCAACCTGGCGCAGGATCCGCTCATAGATGTCCAGCAAGCGCCTTTCGCCCAGGACGGTGAGACGGTGCTGATCGTCGAAGACGACCCGGCGGTCCGGGTGTTGGTCAGTGCGGTGTTGAGCGAGTTGGGCTACGCCTTCGTCGAGGCCGGCGATGCCGACAGCGCGGTGCCGATCCTGGATTCCGGGCAGCGCATTGATCTGTTGATCAGCGACGTCGGGTTGCCGGGGATGAACGGCCGGCAACTGGCGGAAATCGGTCGCCAGTATCGGCCGGATCTCAAGGTGTTGTTCATTACCGGGTACGCCGAGCACGCGGCGGTGCGCGGTGGTTTCCTCGACCCGGGGATGCAGATGATCACCAAGCCGTTTACCTTTGATCTGTTGACGGCGAAGGTGCGGGAGATGATTCGAATCTAAAACGCCCGACATGACTCGCCGACGATGGCGATTTCAAGGATGCCTTCGCGGGCAAGCCTCGCTCCTACAGAACACACCCCCCGTAGGAGCGAGGCTTGCCCGCGAAAGCGATTTCAAGATCACCCTCACCGTCAAACCGTGCACCGACAGGCGTTTTTTCAACTCAGGAAAGCATTTGCTGCATCAATTCCTGCAACACATCCAGATCAAACGGCTTGCCCAGAATTGGAGCCTTGCGGGTGATCGGGCTGTCGGTCTCGCGGATTTCCTGCGGATAACCGCTGATGAAAATCACCTTGAGCTCCGGTCGCAGCTTGACGGCGGGTTCGGCGATCTGCACGCCGGAAATCCCGCCAGGCAGGCGGAAGTCGGTAATCATCATGTCCAGGTGCGGTTTACTGGCCAGGATTTCGAAGGCTTGCTCGCCGTTTTCGGCCTGCAACACCCGATAACCCTCGCCCGACAGATAGGCAGACAACACCATCAAAATCGAGGGATCGTCCTCGACAATGAGTACTACATCTTGCGCATCTTCACTCATGGGAAGCCTTTGTTCGGTCAATAGCTGCTGATACGACCGTGAGGTCGTTCAGAGGTTGCGTTTATCTGGCTGCTTTCCTACAGCGGCAGACAAACGCGAAATAAGGCGCCTTCGTTGATTCTGCTCTCGACGACGATGGAACCGCCATGGGCGGCAACGATTTGCTCGGAAATAAATAGCCCGAGCCCAAGTCCCGCAACCACGGTCTTGGCCGAAACCCGTTCGAACTGTTGAAAAATACGTTTCTGGTTTTCTTCGCTGATGCCAATGCCACGGTCCTGGACCTCGACCCGGGCCTGACCTTCGTGGCAGTACACCCGCACGTCAATCTGGCCTTTGCCGCCATAACGCAGGGCGTTGGTCAGCAAGTTGGAGATCACCTGCTCGATCCGGAACTCGTCCCACTGCCCTTCCACCGGCGCCTCGGCACTGAACGTCACCGAGGATTCGGCGGCATCGACTTGCGGCGCGAAGTTTTGCAGCAGGTTCTCTACCAGCTTCACCAGATCGACCCGGCTCGGTCGAATCGACAGCTTGCCGGTGCGAATGCGCGAGACATCGAGCATGTCTTCGATCAGACGGATCAGGCTTTTGATCTGTCGCTCGTCGCGATCAACCATCGCGTGCATCTTGTCCAGGGTGAACGCTGCCGCGTTGTCCCGGGCCAGGTGCATCTTGCGCAACTGGGTTTCGAGGATCAGGCCGTTGAGCGGCGTGCGCACTTCGTGGGCGACGATGGACATGAAGTCATCGCGCATGCGTACGGCCTGCTCCAGTTCGTTCTGGGTCGCCTGCAATTTTTTCAGCAGCGCTTCCTGTTCGCGGCGGCTCTGCTCCAGGGCTTCGACCTGTTGCTTCATGGCCTTGCTCTGGCGATACAAATCGACGAACACGTTGACCTTGCTCTTGACCGCGTGGATATCCAGCGGTTTGTGCAAGAAGTCCACCGCGCCGCTTTCGTAGCCCTTGAACGCGTAGTTCAGCTCACGGCCAGCGGCGCTGACGAAGACAATCGGGATGTTCTTGGTCTTTTCCGTGCCACGCATCAGCTCGGCCAGCTCGAAGCCGTTCATGCCCGGCATCTGCACATCGAGAATGGCCATGGCGAATTCGTGTTGCAGCAACAGCGACAGCGCTTCGTCCGCCGACAGCGCCTTGTAGACCGTGCGGTCTTCGCGCTTGATCAGCGCTTCGAGGGCCAACAGGTTTTCCGGCAGATCGTCGACGATCAGCAGTTTGGCTTGGATGTTACTTAGCATGCTATTCGTTCCAGCTCGACAAGCAAACGGCCGATGCCGCGTATAGGGAGAATGTGGTCGGGTTGATGCAAGTCCAGCGCCGCCTGGGGCATGGTCGCGACTTGGGCTTCGTCCGGGTCTTGCACCACGGTAAAGCCACCACGGTGCTTGACCTGGGCCAGGCCGCTGGCGCCATCGCGATTGGCGCCGGTCAACAACACGGCGGCCAGGGTCGGCCCGTAGGCGTCGGCGGCGGACTCGAACAGGTAATCGATGGCCGGCCGCGAATGGTGCACGCGGTCTTCAAGGCTCAGGGAGAAACTGCGGTCCTGCTCCACCGAGAGGTGATAGCCGGGCACGGCAAAATACAGGGTTCCCGGTACGACCAGGGTTTTGTCGCTGGCCTCCAGCACCGGCAGGGAAACCCGCCGGGCAAACACTTCGGTCAACTGGCTGCGACGATCGTCAGGCAGGTGCAGCACCACGATGATCGGCAGTGCAAAACCTTTACGCAGCGGGCTGAGGATATTCAACAGCGCCTCGACTCCGCCAGCCGAAGCGCCGATCACGATAGCCTCTACGGTGGGCAAACCGGCTTCGTTGTTCATGATTTACGGTAGATCCGTTCTTGTTTGACCAATGGCTCGAACTGCTTGCCGAACGCCGAGAAATCCGGGGTTTCCTTGCTGCCCAGCACCAGGAATCCACGATGGCACAGCGACTCATGAAACAAGCCAAACGCCCGATCCTGCAGTTTTTTATTAAAGTAAATCAATACGTTGCGACACGAAATTAATTGAGTTTCTGAAAATACACTGTCAGTCGCCAGGCTATGGTCGGCAAAGGTCACGTTCTCGCACAGGCTCTTGTCGAAAATCGCGTAACCATAGGCCGCCGTGTAATAGTCGGCAAACGAACGCTGGCCACCGGCCTGCTGGTAGTTGGAAGTGTAGGCGCGGACGTTCTCCATGGAGAAAATCCCTTGCTTGGCTTTTTCCAGCGAGCGCGGATTGATGTCGGTGGCGTAGATGATCGTGCGTTCGAGCAAGCCTTCTTCTCGCAGCAGGATCGCCATCGAGTAGACCTCTTCACCGGTGCTGCACCCGGCAATCCAGATCTTGATCGACGGATAGGTCTTGAGCAACGGCACCACTTCCTGACGGATCGCCAGAAAGTGCGACGGGTCACGGAACATCTCGCTGACCGGGATCGTCAGCAACTGCAGCAACTGCATGAACGCGGTCGGATCGTGCAGGACTTTCTCCTGCAACGCCGAGATGGTCGCGCACTCGAACTGACTCAAGGCATGCGCGACCCGGCGCTTGATCGAAGCGCCGGAATAATCACGAAAGTCATAGCTGTACTTGAGGTAGATCGCCTCGATCAGCAGCCGCAGTTCGATTTCGGTGTTCTTTTCCACTAAATGCTATCCACTAGATGCGTTCCATCTTCGGCAACCACACACGAATCAGCGAGAACAGGCGATCCAGGTCGATCGGCTTGGCCAGGTAATCGTTGGAACCCGCCGCCAGGCAGCGCTCCTGATCGTCTTTCATGGCCTTGGCCGTCACGGCGATGATCGGCAGCTTGCGCCAGCGCGGGTCCTGGCGGATCAAGGTGGTGGCCTCGAAACCGTCCATCTCCGGCATCATCACGTCCATCAGCACCAGGTCGATGTCCTCGACTTCATTCAACTTTTCAATCGCTTCTCGACCGTTCCGGCCGATGACCACGACTGCACCCTTTTGCTCCAGCGCACTGGTCAGGGCGAAGATGTTGCGCACATCGTCGTCCACCAGCAGCACCTTGCGACCCTCGAAGACCTTGTCGCGACTGCGCGCGGTCTTGAGCATCTTCTGCCGCTCATGGGACAACTGGGATTCGACTTTGTGCAGAAAGAGTGTCACCTCGTCCAGCAAGCGCTCTGGCGAACGGGCGCCCTTGATGATGATCGAGCGCGAATACTTGCGCAGCTCGGCCTCTTCGTCCCGGGTCAAGTTGCGCCCGGTGTAGACGATCACTGGCGGGAATGAACAGATGTCTTCGGTGGACATGCGCTTGAGCAGATCGTTGCCGAGCATGTCCGGCAGTTTGAGGTCGATGATCATGCAATCGAAAACCGTCTCACGCAGGCGGTCCAGCGCTTCCTGGGCGAAACCGACGGCGGTGATCTCGATGTCTTCGTCGCCAATCAGGCGGGCAATGCTGTCGCGCTGCAAGTCATCGTCTTCCACCAGCAGCACCCGTTTGACCTTCTGGGTCAGCTTGGCTTCCAGGCGGGCAAACACGTCCTTGAGCTCTTCGCGGGTGGTCGGCTTGACCGCGTAGCCGATGGCGCCCATGTGCATCGCGGCTTCAACGCGGTCTTCGACCGAGATGATGTGCACCGGGATGTGCCGGGTTTCGGCGTGTTCCTTCAGGCGCTGCAACACCGTCAGCCCGGAATGATCCGGCAGGCGCATGTCCAGCAGGATGGCGTCGGGAATGAACTCCCTGGCCAGGTCATACCCTTCATCGGCGCCGTGGGCGACCAGGCACTGGTAACCCAGTTCATGGGCCAGGTCGTAGAGGATGTGGGCAAAATTGACTTCGTCTTCCACCACCAGGATGCAACGCGTGGCGAACGGCGCCTTGGCGCGGTCATCGTTGAAACGCGGGATGTCGACTTCGGCAATCAGCGGCACCAGCGCAGCTACCGGCGGTTTGGGCACATGGACCACCGGGGTCGCGCGCATCGGTTCAACCGGCTCGTCGCCCGGTTCGACATACTGCAGCGGCAACACCAGGGTGAACGTACTGCCCTGCCCCGGTTCGCTGGTGACGCTGATCGAACCACCCAGCAGGTTCGCCAGGTCGCGGGAGATCGACAGGCCCAGCCCGGTGCCGCCATAACGGCGGTTGGTGGTGCCATCGGCCTGGCGGAAGGCTTCGAAGATGCTTTCCTGCTGATCCTCGGCAATGCCGATCCCGGAATCGCGAATGATGAAGGCGATGCCATCCCCCGGCTGACTGGCCACGGTCAGGCTGACGGTGCCTCTTTCGGTGAACTTCACCGCGTTCGACAGCAGGTTCTTGATTACTTGTTCCAGGCGCTGGCGGTCGGTGTAGATCATCAGCGGCGCACCGGGCTGCAACTCGATCTCGAACTCCAGATTCTTGTCCGCGGCCATCGGCTGGAACATGCCGCGCAGGCCGTCCACCAGGCGGGCAACGCTGGTATTTTCCGGACGCATTTCCAGCTTGCCGGCTTCGACTTTGGAAATGTCGAGGATGTCGTTGATCAGGTTGAGCAAGTCATTGCCCGCCGAGTAGATCGACTCGGCGAACTTGACCTGTTCGGCGCTGAGGTTGTCCTGCGGGTTCTCCGCCAGCAACTTGGCGAGGATCAACGAACTGTTCAGCGGCGTGCGCAGTTCGTGGGACATGTTGGCGAGGAATTCGGATTTGTACTTGCTGGAGCGCTGCAACTCTTCGGCGCGGTCTTCCAACTGAATCTGCGCTTGATTGAGTTCGGTGTTCTTCAGGTCCATGGCGTCGCGCTGGTCGGCGAGGATCTGCGCCTGTTCGGCGAGCTGTTCGTTGGTCTGCTCCAGCTCCACCTGCTGGGTTTCCAGGTGCGCCTGGGACTCCTTGAGAATCCGCGACTGTTCTTCCAGCTCTTCGTTGGCGGTCTTGAGTTCTTCCTGCTGGACCTGCAGCTCTTCGTTGAGCTGCTGGGTTTCGGCCAGCACTTCCTGCAAGCGTTGGCGGTAGCGCGCGGCCTCGATCGAGGTGCCGATGTTGCCGGCGATCAGCTCGAGCAATTCGATGTCACGCTCGTCCAGCGGACGCAGGAAGCCGAGTTCGATCACGCCGTTGACCCGGTCGTCGTCACAGGTCGGCACCACCAGCACGCTGTGCGGCAAGCCTTCACCGAGGCCGGAGCTGACTTTGAAATAATCGGCAGGCACGTTATCCAGACGGATCAGCCGGGCTTGTTTCACTGCCTGGCCGATGATGCCTTCGCCGTCATAGATCGACTGCTCCTGTGCTTCCTGTTCGCGGGACAAACCATAAGAGGCCACGCGCTTGAGGCCGCCATGTTCTTCCCGCACGTAAATGGCAGCCACGGCAGTACCCAGGTACTGCGCGCAGAATTGCAGGATATTGCGCCCCAACAGGTTCAGGGTCAGTTGCCCCAGCACCTGCTCCGCCAGTTCGGTCTGGCCGCTGCGCAGCCAGCCTTGCTTCTCCAGGCGCGCGGCGGCGGCCTGTTGGGCCGCCATGTTGGCGCTGTAGTTCTCGGAAAGGTTGAGCAAGTCGCGGCGGCCGATGTAGGCCAGCATCGCGCTGATACCGGCGACAAACAGCAGGTACAGGGTGATGCTCCAGATCGTGGTGCGGCGCACTTCTTCGTTGCGCGTGGTGCGCAACTGCTGCTCCATGTCGATCACGTCTTCGAATTGCTTGCGGATTTCATCGGTCAGGCGCTTGCCGCGCCCGGCCTTGACCGCGCCGCGATAATCGCCGCTGGCGCGCTGCAATTCGATCATCGATTGCGCGTAGTTGGCCCACTCGGTTTGCAAGGCCTGGAGCCGGTGCAAGCGATCGGTCTGGACCGGGTTGTCAGCGGTCAGTTCGAGCAAGGTACTGAGCGCGACCGCGATTCTCGGCTTGGCCGTTTCGTAAGGGTCCAGGAAGTGTTCGTCGCCACTGAGCAGGAAGCCACGCATGCCGGTTTCCAGGTCGACGGTCAGCTTCACCGCTTCATTGGCGTTATTGATCACCCGGTCGGTATGCTCGACCCACTGGATCACCGACAACAGGTACGTGATCAACGCTACAAAGAAAACCGCGCTGATGACGCCCACGCCCAACGGCAAGCTGACGTTGCGGCTCAGGAGTTTACGAAATCGTTGCTCATCAACCGAAGACGCAGAGGTCATGGGGAAGGCCTTGTCGAACTGTTGAAAACCAGGGAGTTTGCCCCAAAACGACCGCGTTGATCTAATTTTCTGACAGGTCAGACGGCAAATTCCTGCAATTAACTGCGCGTAATCAATGCCGCGCGTTATCCTTGTTGGTTCCAGCCACCACCATTGTTTTTTGTATCGGGTCGGGAACTTGTCGGGGTCCGGCAATTACTCAAGCAAGAGACCGGCGATTTCGATCGACCGCCGACCCGTAAATCCACCATTGAGAGCTTTCTACTATGTCCTCCGAGCCGTCCATCATTCTCGTCGTCGAAGACGATGCCATCGTCCGCATGCTGATCGTCGATGTGCTGGAGGAGCTTGACTTCAAGGTGCTGGAAGCGGATGGCAGCGAAAAGGCCCTGGAGTTTCTCAATGACGAAGACCAGTACATCGACCTGATGATGACCGACGTCGGCCTGCCGGTGATGGATGGCCGTGAACTGGCCACCCAGGCGCGGATGCTGCGCCCCGAACTGCCAATCCTGTTCGCCAGCGGTTACGCCGAAAGCATCGACGTGCCGGCGGGCATGCAGGTGATTGGCAAGCCGTTCTCGATTGATCAATTGCGGGACAAGGTCAAGGGCATGCTGGCCTGACGTTTGCCCACGCGAAACACCCTCTTCGTGGCATTGACCTGTCAAGTCTGACAGTAGATAAAGTTGCCCCACTGGCGTTTGAATAGACCGGCCATTCCCACTCATAAGGAACTGAGTCCATGCCGAGTCGAACCGATCTCTATGCGCGTTATTTGAAGGCCAGTGCATTATTGCTGATGCTTACGGGCTGCCAGTCATCCACTTCCGACAACCCACAACACTGCTTCGAACAGAGCGGGCAGGCGTTCAGCGAAGTGTTGAGCTGTTATTACAAGGCCCAGGCGGCGCAGCCGTTGCGCTACGAAAGCAAGGGTCAGGAACAGGTATCCGGCGTCACCATCCGGAAATTCGAACTGACGTCGCAGTCCTGGGATCAGGGCGGTAAAGTCGCCCCGGCCGACTGGACTCATGGCGTCGACCTGTACATTCCTGACAGTCCCCGCGGCACGCGAGCCGTGCTGGTCGCCAACGATGGGGTCAACCATCCTCCGTCCAAACCGGCTCCTGACGTACCGCCCAATTTTACCCGCCAGACGCTGCTCAACATCGCCCGGCAAACCGGTTCCATCGTCGTGGCGGTCAGCAATGTACCGAACCAGTATTTGACCTACAGCGATGACGGCGTGGAGCGCACAGAAGACGGCAGCGTGGCCCACAGCTGGAAACTGTTCATGCAGGCTCCGGAACAACGTCCCTTCATGTCGGTGCATGTGCCGATGATGGAAGCGCTGGTCAAGGCCATGGACCTGGCGCAAAAGGAAACGCCGCCCGGCCAGCTGAAGAGCTTCCTGGCCACTGGCGCGTCAAAACGCGGTTGGGCGGTATGGCTGGCGGCTCTGACGGACCCGCGCGTCGATAGCATCGTGCCGTTTGTCATCGACGTCTTGAACACCGAAAAAGTCTTCGACCAGACGTTTCTGGCGTACGGCGGCAACTGGCCATTGGCGTACATCGACTACTACCAGCAAGGGGTGATCGCCCAACGCAAGACACCTGCGTTCAAGAAGCTGATGCAAGTCGAAGACCCGATGACTTATCCGCCCGCCTACGCCAGCCGGTTGAGTATTCCCAAGTACATCGTTAATGCCAGTGGCGATGACTTTTTCATTCCGGATGCTTCGCGCCAGTATTTCCCGGAGCTGGAGCAGGACAATGCCAGTGTTCTTCGGGTGATTCCCAATTCCGCCCATGATGTGCGGCCGTTTGTTGAAGAGAACCTGATTGCTTATATCAAGCGGCGGCAGGCCGGCAAGACCACACCGCTGTTAAAAGCACAGGAACAGCGCCTCAGTGCGACGTCGTCCGAGCTGCGACTGACCCTGGCCGAGCTACCGATCAGGTTGACTCGGTGGACGGCCCACAACCCGCTGGCGCGGGACTTCCGGTACAACTGCGGCGTGCGCTACAGCGCGGTGCAGCTGCCCGTCTCAACCAACGTCCAGGCAACCCAGCAGGCGCCAAAAACGGGCTGGAGCGCCGAATTTTTTGAAGCCGAGTTCGCCAATGGCTATGTTGAAACGACCATGGTCAAAATCCTTCCAGACACCAACCCGACTCAGGCGCCACCGGCTGATGAGGCGTTTTGCGGAACACTGCCGGGCACCCCGGGTCAGTAAATCAAGGCACGACAATCCCGACTATTTTACGCGTCGGGATTGTCGCGTTTTAGTTGAACCGGTTTGAAAGTGTGGCGCAATTCCTCGCCCTTAAGGGGCGCTTGCCTTGGCTGTTGAATGCCGACTCTTATGCATTGGCGGTGGCACTGCTGAATCAAAGGTCAACCCATCAAGGGCAGTTCCTCAAAAATCTGCTCGAGATGGAAACCAAATACTCCGCCGCCCACGGTGAACACATCAATGACGCTGTCGTCGTGAATTTGTCTTCGCCTGGCCTGCACTAGGTTGACAGGGCACAAACAAAAGGTTGCCTCCTCGCCATCGGTGGCTCCTGTGTTTTAATTGCGCCCTTTTGCTTCGCCCCCTTACCTGCCGCAAAGGAACCCTGTCCATGAGTCAGCCCACAACCAAAGTCCTGGTCATTGGTTACGTCTGGCCCGAACCCCGCTCTTCGGCGGCCAGTGGGCATGTGATGCAAATTCTCGAGACGTTTTTGCAGGAAGGCTGGGACATCACCTTCAGCAGTCCGGCGGGCGTCGGCGAACATAAAGCCGACCTCAACGCGCTGGGCATTCGTGAATGCCCGATCGAGTTGAATAACAGCAGTTTCGACACTTTTATCAGCGCACTCGCCCCGGATATCGTGCTGTTCGATCAGTTCATGATGGAGGAACAGTTCGGCTGGCGCGTGGAGAAGCACTGCCCGGACGCCTTGCGCGTGCTCGAGACTTCCGACCTGCAAAGCCTTCGTCACGCGCGGCACCAACGGCTCAAGGACCGTTTGAAGGCCAGTGCCGACGAAAACGATTTCAGCGCTCTGTTTGCCCCGGCGCTGCGTGAGGAGTTCGAGTTGATGGCCGGCACTGACCTGGCCAAGCGCGAAATTGCCGCGCTGTATCGCTGCGATCTGAGCCTGATGATTTCTCCGGTGGAAATCGACTTGCTGGTCGAACAATTCAAGCTGCCGCGGGACTTGCTGCACTGGTGTCCCTTGATGCCGTCGCTGCCAACGACGCCTCATACGGCGTTTGAAGAACGGGCGCACTTTCTCAGCATCGGTAACTTCCGCCACGCGCCGAACTGGGATGCGGTGCTTTGGATGAAAACTTCGGTCTGGCCGTTGATCCGTCAACAATTGCCCGGCGCGCAGTTGCATCTTTACGGCGCTTACACGCCTCCCAAAGCCACGGCATTGCACAACCCGGCGCAAGGTTTTCATGTAATGAACTGGGCCGAGGATGCGTTGCAGGTGATGTCCGCCGCGCGGATCTGCCTGGCGCCGCTGCGGTTTGGCGCGGGGATCAAGGGCAAGATTGTCGATGCCATGCTCTGTGGCACGCCGACGATTACCACGCCAATCGGCGCCGAGGGCATGAGCGACGGCCTGCCTTGGCCCGGCGTTATCGGTGAATCCGCCGAAGCGTTGGCCACCGCAGCCGTTGCGCTTTATCAGGACAAGGCTCTCTGGACCGAGGCGCAACACCATGGCGACCGATTGCTCACCGCGCAATACCGTCAGTCAGACCACGGTCCGGCCCTGATTGAGCGCCTGCAAGCCTGCCGTCAAAACCTGGTCGAACGCCGCCGCGACAACTTCACCGGCGCCATGCTTCGGCATCATGCGCACAAAAGTACGCAGTACATGGCGCAGTGGATCGAGGCGAAAAATCGTCACGGTGAGTCGTCCGTTTCCGATTCTCGCGGGTGATTGTTCGCATCAGATAAGTGGCGCAAAGCTATGTTTATGTGGATGTTTCCGTGCATTGAAAAATTCATTTACGGCTTCTAGGCTTTGCTCATGAGTTCAACCGCGCTCCTCACGGATGGGGAGCCGAACCACAGGCAGGAGCCTTGCAACATGCCAAACAACCCTACCTCCAATGTCGACACTCAATGCTGGATGAACAAAGTCCCTGGTATCGACCAACTGAAACTCACCGATCTAATCTGGCCCGGCACCCACAACTCGGGCATGGACAAGAAAGCCCCCAACTACGAAATCGTCGTCGGCAACTGGACGACCTGCCAGAACGATTCGTTCGCCTGGCAACTCGCCAAGGGCGCCCGTGCTTTCGACCTGCGCCTGGGTTATCAGCCTGGTTCGCCCAAGGGCACGTTCTACTTTCATCACAATGGCTACAAATCCCATCGGGTACTGGATGAATTGATCGATGCGGTGAACAGTTTTCTTGATCGCAACCCCGATGAATTCATCATTCTCGACTTCCATCAACTGCTCGATGGCGACCCGCGCTTCGATCACCGCCAATTCAACGATTTGATGAAACAACGCCTCGGCGACCGCGCCATTTCGCCCGATGACGAGGAGAAGACCATTGGCGAACTCAAGGCGGCGAGCAGCAAAAAACGCGTGATTCTTGCAAGCCGCGTCTCGGTAGAACTGGATCTGAACTACTTCTGGGGCACTATCCCCCATCGATGGAGCGGCAGTCGGCTTACCAATGTTACTGAGTTGCGTCAGCATATCGTCCGCACTCTGGATACTCCGAGATCCGGCTCTTACCTATGGTCATTGACCGCCACCAGTTACACGTTCCTCGGCGGGCCAGTGGACATCAAGCAGCACATAAACGACTGGTTTCATTCATCCCGGGATTGGGTGACGCGCTGCTCGATCATCAGTACCGACTTTTTCGACGAATCGCAGATCGTCGGTTATTGCTGGATCGCCAACAGCATGAAGGCGGTGGAGCACAGTCGGTCGCTGGCGTAAACGGCCCGGAAAGAGGCATGATCACGGTGCGATAACAATAAAGCGCGCTGCCATGACCCGGACTGCCAGAGTTACCGATCCTTCCTACGAGTTGATGGACGACCATAACGGGTTGTCCATCATCTATCGCCAGCATGGTTTCCCGTGCCCGTTGGTGCGCTGGCATTTCCACAAGGAATACGAACTGCACTTGATCGTTGCCAGTTCCGGCAAGGTGTTCATCGGTGACTACATCGGTAACTTCTACCCGGAAACGCTGTTCCTGACCGGCCCCAACCTGCCGCACAACTGGATCAGCCAGGTCGCCGAAGACGAAGTGGTGCCCAAGCGCGACATGCTGGTCAACTTCACCGATGAGTTGTTCGACAGTGGCCATCTCGTGTTTGCCGAACTCAAGACCCTGGTGCCGCTGCTGGAGCGCGCGCAGTACGGCATCGAGTTCCGTTGCAAGCGCACCATCCGCCAGGCCATGACACTGATGCAGCGCATCGCCGACACCAAAGGCGTGACCCGGCTCGGGCATTTTCTGATTCTGCTGGAATTGCTCGCGGCTTCTGATGACTATCAGCTGCTGTCGGGAGCGACGACGCCGCAACTGGCGGATGAACACAACGTCGATCGCACCAACCGCGCGGTGGATTACATCTTTGCCCATTACGCCCGGGAACTGCCGCTGGAAGAAGTCGCCGAGCACCTGGGCATGAAGCCGACGTATTTCAGCCGGGTGTTCAAGCAGGCCACCGGGCGCTGTTTCATCGAATTCGTCAATCGCCTGCGAATCAGCAAGTCTTGTGAACTGCTGGCCGATGGCGACAAACCGGTGACCGATGTGTGTTTCGAGTCGGGCTTCAACAATATCTCCAACTTCAACCGGCGATTCCAGCAACTCAAGGGCATGACCCCTTCCCATTACCGCCGGTTGGCGGTGCAGCGGTTGACCGAACAAAACCGCGGTTAAGTTGCTTTTCGTAGGAGCGAGGCTTGCCCGCGAAGGCGGTGTGTCAGACAACACGCCTTCGCGGGCAAGCCTCGCTCCTACAGGGTTCCATCCAAAACCGATACGCATTTCATCGCCGACAATCCCCGAAAAGCCCTACCCCGTACTTTCAGCCCCAAACCCCAGTGCAAAAAAGTATCGATTCAAGTGCGATGGATGATTTGTCACATCCGCATTTGAAGGCTGTAATCAGTGCACATTCTTCCCTCATCCGGAAGACACAAAAACAATAACTGTCCTTCTGTCACCCCTGGGTGCGGAAAAGGAGTGCACGATGCAACCTTCTGTAAAAGCTCTGCTTGCCCTCACCTGCATGACCCTCAGCAGCGTCAGCCTTGGCGCCCAGACCCTGACCATTGCCACCGTCAACAACAGCGACATGATTCGCATGCAAAAGCTCTCGAAAACTTTCGAGACCGAGCATCCGGACATCAAGCTCAATTGGGTGGTGCTCGAAGAAAACGTCCTGCGCCAACGCCTGACCACCGACATTGCAACCCAGGGCGGACAGTTCGATGTGCTGACCATTGGCATGTACGAAGCCGCACTTTGGGGGGCCAAAGGTTGGCTGGAACCGATGAAGGACTTGCCAGCCAGCTACGCCCTCGACGACGTGTTCCCGTCGGTGCGTGAAGGTTTGTCGGTCAAAGGCTCGCTGTATGCCCTGCCGTTCTACGCCGAAAGCTCGATCACCTATTACCGCACCGACCTGTTCAAAGACGCCGGGCTGACCATGCCTGAGCATCCGACCTGGACCCAGATCAGCGAATTCGCCAGCAAACTCACCAACAAGGACAAGGAACAGTACGGCATCTGCCTGCGCGGCAAGGCCGGTTGGGGCGAGAACATGGCGCTGATCACCACCGTCGCCAACTCGTTTGGCGCGCGTTGGTTCGATGAGAAGTGGCAGCCGGAATTCAATGGTCCCGAGTGGAAAAACGCGCTGAACTTCTACGTCAAGACCATGAAGGATTCAGGCCCACCCGGCGCCTCCAGCAACGGTTTCAACGAAAACCTGGCGCTGTTCAACAGCGGCAAATGCGCGATCTGGGTCGATGCCAGCGTCGCCGGTTCGTTCGTGACCGACAAGACCCAAAGCAAGGTCAGCGAGCACGTCGGCTTTACCTATGCGCCGCACGAAACCACTGACAAGGGCTCGGCGTGGTTGTATTCCTGGGCACTGGCGATTCCGACCAGTTCCAAGGCCAAGGACGCAGCGAAAACCTTCAGCGCCTGGGCCACTTCCAAGGAGTACGGCGCACTGGTTGCCGAGAAAGACGGCATTGCCAACGTACCGCCTGGCACCCGGGCCTCGACCTACAGCGATGCGTACATGAAAGCCGCGCCGTTCGCCAAAGTGACCCTCGAGTCGCTGAAAGTCGCCGACCCGAGCAAGCCGAGCATCAAGCCTGTGCCTTACATCGGCATTCAGCTGGTGACCATTCCTGAATTCCAGGGCATCGGTACCCAGGTCGGCAAGTCGTTCTCGGCAGCGCTGATCGGCCAGACCACGGTCGACCAGGCCCTGGCCGCCGCCCAGCAAACCACCGAACGTGAGATGAAGCGCGCCGGTTATCCGAAATAACCCGCGCCCTCTGTAGGAGCGCTTTTTGTGGCGAGGGAGCTTGCTCCCGCTCGGCTGCGAAGCAGTCGCAAAGCTTTTGGGGTCGCTTCGCGACCCAGCGGGAGCAAGCTCCCTCGCCACACAAGCCTCGCTCCTACAGTTGATCTTCATCTGCCTGTTCCCAATCGGTTCTATCGCCATGAATATTTCAACTGCCAAAGCTCAAATGGACATTCCCCAACCGGTGCGTAAAAGCCGGTTGGCCAACCCCGGCTGGTTTCTGGTCAGCCCTTCGGTCGCCATGTTGCTGCTGTGGATGATCGTACCGCTGGGCATGACCCTCTACTTCTCGGTGATCCGCTACAACCTGCTCAACCCCGGTGAGAACGAGTTCGTGGGGCTGGAGAACTTCACCTACTTCCTCACCGACTCGGGCTTCCTGCCCGGCGCCACCAACACGTTGTTGCTGGTGGGCAGCGTGTTGCTGATCAGCGTGGTGTTCGGCGTGTTGATCAGTGCGCTGCTGGAGGCCAGTGAGTTTCTCGGTCGCGGCATCGTCCGGGTCATGCTGATCTCGCCGTTCTTCATCATGCCCACCGTCGGCGCGCTGATCTGGAAGAACCTGATTTTCCATCCGGTGTCGGGGATTCTCGCCTACGTCTGGAAGCTGTTCGGTGCGCAACCGGTGGACTGGCTGGCCCACTACCCGCTGCTGTCGATCATCATCATTGTCTCGTGGCAATGGCTGCCCTTCGCGATCCTGATCCTGATGACCGCCATGCAGTCGCTGGACCAGGAACAGAAAGAAGCCGCGCGCCTCGACGGTGCCGGCCCGGTCGCGATCTTCTGGCACCTGACCCTGCCGCACCTGGCGCGGCCGATTGCCGTGGTGGTGATGATTGAAACGATCTTCCTGCTCTCGGTGTTTGCCGAAATCTTCACCACCACCAACGGTGGCCCCGGCTATGCGTCGACCAACCTCGCCTACCTGATCTACAACCAGGCGCTGGTGCAGTTCGACGTCGGCATGGCGTCCGCCGGCGGTTTGATCGCGGTGGTGATTGCCAACGTCGCGGCCATCGTGCTGGTGCGCATGATCGGCAAAAACCTGACAGACAAAGCCTGAGGCCTGCGCCATGACTCTTCAACAATCCCGCCGTCTGCAAAGCCTGCTGCTCGGCACCCTGGCCTGGGCCATCGCGATCCTGATCTTCTTCCCGATCTTCTGGATGGTGCTGACCAGTTTCAAAACCGAAATCGACGCGTTCGCCACGCCGCCGCAATTCATCTTCACCCCGACGCTGGAAAACTATCTGCACATTAATGAGCGCAGCGACTACTTCAGCTTCGCCTGGAACTCGGTGGTGATTTCCTTCAGCGCCACGGCTCTTTGCCTATTGATTGCGGTCCCAGCGGCTTACTCGATGGCGTTCTACGAAACCAAACGCACCAAAGGCACGCTGCTGTGGATGCTCTCCACCAAGATGCTGCCGCCGGTGGGCGTGCTGATGCCGATCTACCTGCTGGCCAAGAGCTTTGGCCTGCTCGACACGCGTATCGCCCTGATCATCATCTACACGCTGATCAACCTGCCGATCGTGGTCTGGATGATTTACACCTACTTCAAGGACATTCCAAAAGACATCCTCGAAGCCGCACGCCTGGATGGTGCAACGCTGTGGCAGGAAATGGTCCGGGTGCTGCTGCCGATTGCCAAGGGCGGTTTGGCGTCCACAGTGCTGCTGTCGCTGATCCTGTGCTGGAACGAAGCGTTCTGGTCGCTGAACCTGACCTCGTCCAAAGCCGCACCGCTGACCGCGTTGATCGCCTCGTACTCAAGCCCCGAAGGTCTGTTCTGGGCCAAGTTGTCGGCCGTGTCGACCCTGGCCTGTGCGCCGATCCTGATCTTCGGCTGGATCAGCCAGAAACAACTGGTCCGCGGCCTGTCGTTCGGCGCTGTGAAATAGCCCCCAAGAATTCGCATAAAGGAGCGCCATCATGGCCAACCTGAAAATCAAGAATCTGCAAAAAGGCTTCGAAGGCTTTTCCATCATCAAGGGCATCGACCTGGAAGTGAACGACAAAGAATTCGTGGTGTTCGTCGGTCCGTCGGGCTGCGGCAAGTCCACCCTGCTGCGCCTGATCGCCGGCCTGGAAGAAGTCAGCGGCGGCACCATCGAGCTCGATGGCCGCGACATCACCGAAGTCAGCCCGGCCAAGCGCGACCTGGCGATGGTGTTCCAGACCTACGCCCTGTACCCCCACATGACCGTGAAAAAGAACATGTCGTTCGCCCTCGACCTGGCCGGCGTACCAAAGGCCGAAGTCGAGAAGAAAGTCGGCGAAGCGGCGCGCATCCTCGAACTCGGGCCGATGCTCGAACGCAAGCCGAAGCAACTGTCCGGTGGCCAGCGCCAGCGGGTAGCAATCGGTCGCGCCATCGTGCGTAACCCGAAAATCTTCCTCTTTGACGAACCGCTGTCCAACCTCGATGCCGCCCTGCGCGTACAGATGCGCCTGGAGTTGTTGCGCCTGCACAAAGAACTCAAAGCCACGATGATTTACGTGACCCACGACCAGGTCGAAGCCATGACCATGGCCGACAAAGTCGTGGTGCTCAACGGTGGCAAAGTTGAACAAGTCGGCTCGCCGCTGGACCTGTATCACCAGCCGGCCAACCTGTTTGTCGCCGGTTTCCTCGGCACGCCGAAGATGGGCTTCCTCAAGGGCAAGGTTACCCGCGTCGAAAGCCAGAACGTCGAAGTCCTGCTGGACGCCGGCACCCGCATCACCCTGCCATTGAGCGGCGCCAACCTGAGCGTCGGTGGCGCGGTGACTTTGGGGATTCGCCCGGAACACCTGAACCTGGCGCAAACCGGCGACTGCACACTGCAAGTGACCGCCGACGTCAGCGAACGCCTGGGCAGCGACACCTTCTGCCACGTCGTGACCTCCTCCGGCGAAGCGCTGACCATGCGCGTGCGCGGCGACCTGGCCAGCCGTTATGGCGAGTCGCTGAGCCTGCACCTGGACGCCGAACACTGCCATTTATTCGATGCCGACGGCGTGGCGTTAACCCGCCCACTGCGCGCCGCTGCCTGACGAGACTATGCGATGAAACTGAATAAACAGAACCTCAATCGCCTCGCGCCTGAGGTGGCACTGCCCGCCTACGCCCTGAGCGATACACGTCAAGGCATCGCCCACATCGGCGTCGGCGGTTTCCACCGGGCGCATCAGGCGTATTACACCGATGCGCTGATGAACACCGGTGAAGGCCTGGACTGGGCGATTTGCGGGGTCGGCCTGCGGGCCGAGGACCGTCGCGCCCGTGACGATCTAAAGGAACAGGATTTTCTGTTCACTTTGTTTGAACTGGGCGACAACGCTGACGCCGAAGTCCGGGTCATCGGCGCGATTCGCGAGATGTTGCTGGCCGAAGACAGCGCCGAGGCGTTGATCGACAAACTCGCCAACCCCGAGATCCGCATCGTCTCGCTGACCATCACCGAGGGCGGCTACTGCATCGACGACAGCAACGGCGAGTTCATGGCGCACCTGCCGCTGATCCAGCACGACCTGGCGCACCCGAACGCACCGAAAACCGTGTTCGGTTTTCTCTGCGCCGCGTTGGCCAAACGTCGCGCCGCCGGTACGCCCGCGTTCACCTTGATGTCCTGCGATAACCTGCCGCACAACGGCGCGGTGGCCCGCAAGGCACTGCTGGCCTTTGCTGCGCTGCGCGATGCCGATCTGCGGGACTGGATCGACCAGAACGTCAGCTTCCCGAACGCCATGGTTGATCGCATCACGCCGATGACCAGCACCGAGCACAAGCTGCAATTGCACGACAAAACCGCGATCGACGACGCCTGGCCGGTGGTCTGCGAACCGTTTGTGCAATGGGTGCTGGAAGACAAGTTCGTCAACGGTCGTCCGGCCTGGGAAAAGGTCGGCGTGCAGTTCACCAACGACGTCACGCCTTACGAAGAAATGAAAATCAAGCTGCTCAACGGCAGTCACCTGGCCCTGACTTACCTGGGGTTCTTGAAGGGTTATCGCTTCGTCCACGAAACCATGAACGATCCGCTGTTTGTGCGTTACATGCGGGCGTATATGGATCTGGATGTCACGCCGCAACTGGCTTCGGTGCCGGGGATTGACCTGACGGAATACAAAAACACCCTGGTGGCGCGGTTTTCCAATCAGGCGATTGCCGATCAACTGGAGCGGGTGTGTTCGGACGGTTCGTCGAAGTTTCCGAAATTCACTGTACCGACGATAAATCGGTTGATCGCTGACGGCCAGGAGACCAAGCGTGCGGCGCTCGTCGTGGCGGCCTGGGCCTTGTATTTGAAGGGCGTGGATGAGAACGGTGATACCTACTCGATTCCCGATCCAAGGGCGACGTTCTGTCAGGCGCTGGTGGCTGATGATGTGTTGATCACCCAGCGGTTGTTGGAGGTCGAGGAGATCTTTGGTACAGCGATCCCGCGTTCGGCGGAGTTTGTCGCGGCGTTTGAGTGGTGCTGTAACAGCTTGCGGGAAGTAGGGGTTACGCGAACCCTTGAAAAAATACTCGCCGCCTGATCGTTCCCACGCTCTGCGTGGGAATGCAGCCCGGGACGCTCCGCGTCCCATCCAGAAGCGGACGCAGAGCGTCCATTGAGGCATTCCCACGCAAAGCGTGGGAACGATCTTCGGTAGGGTCATGACATGGCAAACCAACAACTATTCCTCGGCATCGACTGCGGCACCCAAGGCACCAAAGCCATCATCCTCGATGCCGTCAGCGGTCAGGTGCTGGGCCAGGGCGCCGCCGCTCACACGATGATCAGCGGCGCCAATGGCCGCCGCGAGCAAGACACCAATCAATGGCTGGACGCCTTCGCCCTCGCCACCCGCCGCGCCTTGCTCGCCGCGAATGTTGACGGTCAGGACATCCTCGGCATCGGCGTCTCCGGCCAGCAACACGGACTGGTGCTGCTCGACGATCAAGGCCAGGTCCTGCGCCCGGCCAAGCTCTGGTGCGACACCGAATCCACCGCGGAAAACGACCGTCTGCTGACGCATCTGGGCGGCGAAAAAGGCTCACTGGAACGCCTCGGCATTGTCATTGCGCCGGGCTACACCGTGTCCAAACTGCTCTGGACCAAAGAACAACACCCGACGATTTTTGCCCGCATCGCGCGCATCCTGCTGCCCCACGACTTCCTCAACTATTGGCTCACCGGCCGCAGTTGCAGCGAATACGGCGATGCCTCGGGCACCGGTTATTTCAACGTGCGCACCCGCCAGTGGGATTTGCAACTGCTGCGCGACATCGACCCCACCGGGCGCCTGCAAGCAGCGCTGCCGGAGCTGATCGACGCGCATCAGCCGGTCGGCACCATCCTGCCGAGCATCGCCGAACACCTGGGCATCAACCCGCAGGCGCTGGTGTCCAGCGGCGGCGGCGACAACATGATGGGCGCCATCGGCACCGGCAACATCAAGCCCGGGGCGATCACCATGAGCCTCGGCTCCTCCGGCACGGTCTACGCCTATGCCGAACAGCCCAAAGTCAGCCCGGACGCCTCGGTCGCCACGTTCTGCTCCTCCAGCGGCGGCTGGCTCCCGCTGATCTGCACCATGAACCTGACCAACGCCACCGGAGTGATTCGCGAGTTGTTCGAGCTGGATATCGAACGCTTCAATGATCTGGTCGAACAGGCGCCGATTGGTGCGGACGGCGTGTGCATGTTGCCGTTCCTCAACGGCGAACGCGTCCCCGCCCTGCCCCACGCCACCGGCAGCCTGCACGGCCTGACCATGACCAACCTGACCCAGGCCAACCTGTGCCGCGCCGCCGTCGAAGGCACAACCTTCGGTTTGCGTTACGGACTGGACCTGCTGCGGCAAAATGGCTTACAAAGCCGCAGCATTTGCTTGATCGGCGGCGGTTCGAAAAGCGCGGTGTGGCGACAGATCGTCGCCGACATCATGAACACTCCGGTGATCTGCACCGAACAAAGCGAAGCGGCGGCCCTCGGCGCGGCCATTCAAGCGGCGTGGTGCAAGTCCTGGTCTAACGGCCACGAAAGCACCCTGGCGGATTTGTGCGAGCGCTGCGTGAAACTCGACCTGGCCAGCGAAACCCTGCCGGTCGCCGACAACGTAGCGGCGGCCCAGTACGCTTACGAACGCTATCAACAACACGTCGCAACCCTTTAAAGAGCGAACAATTTTATGTATCTGGTGTGTGGCGAAGCGCTGTTCGATTTCTTCAGCGAAGACGATGCCAACGGTCTGGCTTCCAAAGTGAATTTCAAGGCGATTGCCGGCGGTTCGCCGTTCAACGTGGCGGTGGGTCTGCGCCGTTTGGGCGTGGATTCGGCGTTGTTTGCCGGGTTGTCCACCGACTACCTCGGTCGCCGCTTGCAGCAAGTGCTGCAGGACGAAGGCATACGCCCGGATTACCTGGTGGATTTCGCCGCACCGACCACCCTGGCGATGGTCGCGGTCGGCGCCAACGGCTCGCCCCACTACAGCTTCCGCGGTGAAGGGTGCGCGGATCGGCAATTGCGCCTGGAGCATCTGCCGGAACTCGGACCTGAAGTGCGCGGTTTGCACATCGGTTCGTACTCGCTGGTGGTGCAGCCGATTGCCGATACGCTGCTGGCATTGGTCGGTCGCGAAAGCGGCAGACGCCTGATCAGCCTTGATCCGAATGTGCGCTTGAATCCGGAGCCGAACATCGACCTGTGGCGTTCGCGGATCGCCGAACTGGTGGAGTTGGCCGACCTGATCAAGGTCAGCGATGAAGACTTGAGCCTGCTGTACCCCGAGCAGGATCCGCAGCGGGTGATCGAGGGCTGGTTGCAGCATCGTTGCCAGTTGGTGTTCCTGACCCGGGGTGGCGAAGGCGCGACGGTGTTCAGTCGGGCCCATGGTTCGTGGTCGGTGCCGGCCAGTACGGTGAAGATTGCCGATACGGTCGGGGCTGGCGATACCTTCCAGGCCGCGTTGATTACCTGGTTGACCGAGCATCAGCTGGACTCAGTGGACGGTGTGCAGCGGCTGAGTCGGGAGCAGATTGACGGGATGTTGAAGTTTGCGGTGCAGGCAGCAGCGCTAACGTGCAGCAAGACCGGGCCGGATTTGCCGTATCGCCAGCAGTTAACCTGACCGATAGCTCCCACGCTCGATCGCTCCCACGCTCCGCGTGGGAATGCAGCCCGGGACGCTCCGCGTCCCATCAACCGCCGAACGCGGAGCGTCCGTTGAGGCATTCCCACGCAGAGCGTGGGAACGATCAAAACACCGCCACCCCACGTCCTGTGTAAACTATCGCCCTTTTTATACGCATGACGGGAAGACGGGCTTTTGAACTCAAGGCAGACCGCTGGACTTTTGTTACTCACGACTGTGCTGGCCGGTTGCGGCACCTCGCCACCCCGCTCCCCCAACGATATCTGCGAGATCTTCCGGGAAAAGAGCGACTGGTACGACGCTGCGCAAGTCACGCAAAAACGCTGGGGCGTGCCGATCCAGGTGCCCTTCGCGATCATGTATCAAGAGTCTGGCTATCGTTACGACGCCAAGACGCCGCGCAAATACCTGCTGTGGATCATCCCGTGGGGCCGTGTGTCGACGGCATCAGGCTACGCCCAGGCCAAAGATGAAGTCTGGTCCGACTATCAGAAAAGCACAGGCAGAGGTGGGGCCGACCGCGAGGATTTCGATGACGCCATCGACTTTGTCGGTTGGTACATGGACAAGACCGCCAGCATCAACGGCGTCTACAAATACGACGCCTACGGGCAGTACCTCAACTATCACGAAGGCTGGGGTGGCTATCGTCAGAAAACCTACGCCAGTAAAGCGTGGTTGGTGGCCACGGCCGGCAAGGTTCAGGGCCGATCCGACATGTATGCGCAGCAGTACGCCGGGTGTAAAAACGATCTGAATCGAGGGTTCTGGAGCCGATTCTGGCATTGGCTTTAAACCCCGTGGCATCTGCCGCAGGCTGCGATCTTGCTTTTTTAAGATCAAAAGATCGCAGCCTTCGGCGGCTCCTACAAAGGCCTACCGTCACAAAGCCGAAAAGTTGTAGCTCACAATCAGCCGCGTCTCATCCACATCCCGGGCAAACTGCTCGTAATTGGTCCGGTACGTCGCATTGCGCAGCCGCAAACTCACGTCCTTGAATGTCCCGCTCTGCACCACGTACTTCAACTCGCTGTCGCGCTCCCACTCCTTCCCGTCCTGATCGCTGCCCAGCACTTTAATGTGATCGCCATTCACATAGCGGGTCAGGAAACTCAGCCCGTTAATACCAATCGCCTTGAAATCATAGTCATACCGCAACTGCCACGAACGCTCTTGCGCGGCGGCGAAGTCGTTGACCTGCACGTAGTTGACCAGGTACGGGTTAGTGCCATCCAGATACGGCATCGAGTTATCGCCGTTCATGCGCTGCCAACCGGCACTGAAGGTATGGCCACTCAACGCATAGGACAGCATGCCGCTCAGGGCGCGGTTGTCGATGGAGCCGGCACGGGCGGCGCCGCTGTCGGCACTTTTCAGTAGCCGTAGATCTGCTTTCAGTACGCCGTCGCCCAGTGGCTGGTTGGCCAACACACCCACGAAGTGCTGGCGGTAGATGTCCTCCAGTTCCGCGTAATGGTATTGGGCGGTCAGGCGTTCGTTGATCTTGTAGTCGAAGCCGTACATGTCGAAATGGTCAGCGGTGACATTGCAGGCGTAACGCTTGTTCTTGCAGTGCACGCGGATGTCTTGCGAATCGGTCGAATCCCGGGCGGTGTACTTGTCCAGCCGCGCAGCCATAAAGGTCAGGTCCTTCACCTCTTTGGACGTGAGCATCGCGCCGTTGAACAGGGTCGGCAGCAGACGGCCATCGTTGTACTTGAGCAGCGGCAGATCCGGCAGCAACGCGCCGTACTTCAACACGCTGTGCGATACCCGCATTTTGGCGGTCAAGCCGAGCTTGGCGTACTGGTCCTTCGAACCGCGCGGGTTCTCGCCGGACGACGGCAGCAAACCGCTGTTGCTGCTGTCGGCGCTGGAATCGAGTTTGAGCCCGAGCATGCCCAGTGCATCAATGCCGAAACCGACGGTGCCCTCGGTGTAACCCGATTGCAGATTGAGAATGAAACCTTGCGCCGACTCTTCACGCTTGGACGCGCCCTGGTCGTTGCTGGTGTGCCCATCACGGAAGTCGCGGTTGAAATACACCGTGCGCGATTCGATTTTCGCCGTGGTGTCGTCGATAAAACCGCTGGCTTGAACCGGCGCGGTAAAACCGGCGCACAGGACTAAAGCGCCGAAGCCGAATGACTGGCGGGCCGTGATGAGAGGAAATGGGGGACGCATGAAAAAAAGCTCCAACAGTGCAGCGTTTGCGCAAGGCGCAATAAGCCAGAAAATAGCTTCCGCCCTGAACCGGTGACGGGCCAGAGTGAAGTGAACACACGGGGGTGAGCGGCAATGATGGCACAAGGCTTTTACGTACTGAAGGCGACTTTAGTCTGAAACTGACTGGCAGTTCTTCAGTTGGAGCCCCCTCCTGTTGGAACCGGGTAGGTCCAAATCCCCGGATTCATTGACCTAAACCCTGCACATAGGGGATGTCCCTACCCCCGAGCACGGCATTTGCGCCTTGAACGGGGCCGGCTAATCCTGCACCATCCGCCCCAGCTTATTCAAAGGACGGAATTCAAGGCATGCTGGACGCGAACGCAACCCATATTTCCCTCACGCTGGAAGGTGTTTCCACCGACCTTCAAGTGCTCAGTTTCGTCGGTCGCGAAGCCCTCAACCAACCGTTCTGTTTCGACATCGAACTGGTCAGCGCCCGCCCCGACCTCAAACTCGAAGAGCTGCTGCACAAGCCCGGCTGCCTGACCTTCGGCGCCACCGGCAAAGGCATCATCCACGGCCAGGTCTACCGCATCGAGCAAGGCGACTCCGGCAAAAAACTCACGCGCTACAGCGTCAGCCTGGTGCCGCAACTTGCCTACCTGCGGCACAACCATGACCAGCAAATCTTCCAGCACCTGACGGTGCCGAAGATCATCGCCCAGGTCCTCGAAGCGCGCGGCATTCTGGCCGATGCCTACAGCTTCCAGCTCGGCGCGATCTACCCCGAACGCGACTACTGCGTGCAGTACGACGAATCCGACCTGCATTTCATCCAGCGCCTGTGCGAAGAAGAAGGCATTCACTTCCACTTCCAGCACTCCGCCAGCGGCCACAAACTGGTGTTCGGCGATGACCAGACGGTGTTCCGCAAACTCGCGCCCGTGAGCTACCAGCAAGACTCCGGCATGGCCGCCGAAAAACCGGTGATCAAGCGCTTCAACCTGCGCCTGGAAACCCGCACCACCCGCGTCAGCCGCCGGGACTACGACTTCGAAAAACCACGCATCCTCCCTGAAGGCAGCGCCAAAAGCACCTTCGCCCCGGACCTCGAAGACTACGACTACCCCGGCCGCTTCACCGACCGCGAACGCGGCAAGCAACTGGCGACCCGCGCCCTTGAGCGTCATCGCAGCGACTACAAACTCGCCGAAGGCAAAAGCGACGAGCCGACCCTGGTCAGCGGCCACTTCCTGGCCCTGAGCGAACACCCGCGCGCCGAATGGAACGACCTCTGGCTGCTGCTGGAAGTCGTCCACGAAGGCAAACAACCGCAAGTGCTCGGCGAAAACACCACCAGCGACGTCACCGACAACAAGGACGACTTCCACCAAGGCTACCGCAACCGCTTCCTCGCCACCCCGTGGGACGCGCACTTCCGCCCGGCCCTCGAACACCCGAAAGCCAAAATCCTCGGCAGCCAGACCGCCATCGTCACCGGCCCCAAGGGCGAAGAAATCCACACCGACCAATACGGCCGGGTCAAAGTCCAGTTCCACTGGGACCGCGACGGCCAGGCCGACGACAACACCACCTGCTGGCTACGCGTCGCCACCGGCTGGGCCGGCAACGCCTACGGCGGCATCGCCATCCCGCGCATCGGCATGGAAGTGCTGGTCTCGTTCATGGAAGGCGACCCGGACCAACCACTGGTCACCGGCTGCCTGTACCACAAGGAAAACGTCGTCCCCTACGACCTGCCGGCCAACAAAACCCGCAGCACCTTCAAGACCCTCAGCTCACCGGGCGGCAAGGGCTACAACGAATTCCGCATCGAAGACAAGAAAGGTGCAGAACAGATCTACCTGCACGCCCAGCGGGATTGGGATGAAAACATCGAGCACGACCAGAAAATTCGCGTCGGCAACGAGCGCCACGACACGGTCGAAGCCAATGTTCTCAGCGAATTCAAGGTCGAAGAACACCGCATCACCCACCTGGATCGCAAGACCGAATCCCGGGCGAATGATCACCTCACGGTTGGCGTGACCCAGCATGTGAAGGTGGGGACGGCGTTGTTTGTCGAGGCTGGGCAGGAGATTCACTACAACGCTGGGGAAAAGGTAGTGGTTGAGGGTGGCATGGAGCTGACGGCGAAGGCTGGCGGGAGCTTTGTGAAGGTGGATGCGGGGGGTGTGACGATTAGTGGCGCCAATGTGAAGGTTAACTCCGGTGGTGGGCCGGGTTCCGGCACGGGGATCCAGATTCTCGACCCTGTCATCCCTTGGGCCGCCGCCAGGGACAAGCCCGGCGCCCCGCTCGTCCCGGCCGCCGTGCAAATGGCCATGGCCAAAGCCGCCCGCGCGGCTGGCGATATCCGCTGCCCGATTTGCGAAGCCTGCCGCGAAGGCAAGTGCGACCTGGGGGCGACAGCATGAGCGACGTACTCAATCATTGGCTGGACGAACAAGCCCGGCTCAATCGTGTGTTGATCCTGGCCCTCGACAGCCTCGCCGAACCCAACCCGGTCACCCCACTGTACAGCGCCGGCCTGATGCAGCGCTCGGTGCAGCTCTATCGCGGCACCCAGTACGTTGAATTCGCCCCCATCAGCCCATGGCTGGCCGAACTGCCCAACTCCAGCGCCGATGCCTTCCGCCAACTGCTGGACGACCCACAGCGCAACTGGGGCTGGATCGGGAGCATGGAACAATCCGACCTCGATGGCCTGACCCAACACTGGCGCGCGCGGATGATCATCAACGAAGATGGTGAGCGCTCTCTGTTCCGCTTCCAGGACAACCGCGTGATTGCGCGCTGCCTCGCCAACCTGAGCGAAACCGAGCGGCCGTTGTTGTTAGGTCCGATCAGCAGCGTGCTGTATTGGGACGAGGAGCAATGGAAAACCGCCGATAACTCCCGCCCCGGCCTGTACCCGGTACCCAACCCGGCGCCATGGCTGCGCATCCCCAACTCACCGGAACGCGGCCGCGCCATCCTGCGCGAAAACGTAAAGCGCTGGCTGCTCGTGCACCACGTCGAAGCCGCCGCCAAACTCTCCGAAACCCGCAACGTTCGCGAATGGCTGGAAGAACAGCTGGACCTGCTCGACACCTGGAAATGGAACACCCCGGAACAACGCGAATTCATGCTCAGCTTGAGACTTGACCCCAAATGCGCGGACGACGTGGCCTGGCAGCCATTGCCAAGTGAAACGCCAGAGCAGCATTTTGAGCGGACCCAGCGGGTTTTTGATGCGAGTTTGGGTAAGTCGGAGCGTGAGTGAAGTTAAGACGCCAGGCGCAGCTAAACATCTGCTGATTCCAGCGATGAAAGACCGGCCGTTGGCGATAACTGGGTGAAGTTTCCCGCAGGTTGGAAGCGATGTATGGGGGAAAGCCTCGAAGACGCTTTTGCGTTTTGTAATGGAAATACGACCGACTTCAAGCCCTTCAAAATGCCGGATGGACGTGATTGCGACGTCTATCCCAACTGCACCGAACAAGGACAATAAAATGTTTTCTCGAGACTTTTTCACTGGACTTGTTCGAGTAGTGGCCATCGGTTTAGGAACGATTGGAGCTACAGGATGCGCCGTCGCACAACAGGATAGCTTCACGCTGATCACAGAGCTGCCACCTGGGTTCGGTATTAAAGGCGAAGCCTCTTACGTGCCTCGCATGGGAGAGAACTGTACGGTCCCTCCTCGCAGTGGAAAAAACTATCCTGGCAAACAGTTTTTTGAGCAGGAGCTTAATGATGAGGCGCAGACAGCACACTTCGAAGTCCCCCTGACAAGTAATGAAGGAGGTTGCCCTTTAGTACTGAAAAGCTTTGGATATGAAGTCGACGCAAAGTACGGAGCAGCCCGACTCAATCTAGGTCGGGATTTCACAGGAATTTCGTTTGAAGATGGAAACGCAGAAACGCTAACGCCTCCTTCACCCACAATACGTTATAAACAATGCGAATGGTTGTTCCGTACAGTAGGAACCAATCGTTACATCGCTAAAATCCTGAAATGTAAGTCTGCAGCAACTCCGGAACAAGCAAATGGCACCGTTGCGGAAGGTCCGTTGCAACGCGCTCAACTCGCAGGAAAGACAATAAAAGTTGTGTTCTCAGTTGCTAAGGAAGAACAACCCTATATGGGAGATACGTGGGTTAAATTTCCCGAAGGCTGGAAGCGGTGCATGGGCAAGAGCCTCGATGACCCTTACGCGTTTTGTCGGGGCAACACTACAGACTTCAAGCCCTTTAAAATGCCCGATGGACGTGAGTGCACCATCTACCCCAACTGTACTGAATAAGGATATTTTTTATGGAGCCAAAGGCGCCTTGCGAACCACTCTTAAGTGACAAATCACAAGCTTGTCCATTGCGGGGTGACTGGATCAGTTTTCAAGTAGTAGATGAGTCCGGCGATGGCCAACCTTATGCGGGGCTCTCCTATATCCTTCAGGGTGATGCGAATCAAACGTACTCTGGGACGTTGGACGCTAATGGGACGGCAAAAATCCTCAATAGTTATCAAGGGTCTGTAGTACTACAAATCGACGCCCCTTACACCGGACCTGAGGATTTATACAGTGCCCTTTCACAACGAAAAAGTTATCCGCTTCCTATAACCGAGCTTCAGGTAAGAGCGGAAAAAAGCCGTTTTGTTCGCAAAGATGGTTTACGAGTAGAAAAAAACCCGGCAAGGGAAAAAGCAGATCAGTTCTTTCACGTAGAAGTGAGAGATCTAGTAAAAAATTTCGCGCACTTACCTCCAGGCTCTCCGCGAAAATCGCCGCCGAACTTCAGTTTGCTTAAAGTTATGGGTGACTTAGGATTCGGACCAGAAGAGTCAGAACTCTACGGAATCAGTTTGCTGCCCAACAAACATACTGTTCTTGAAGTTCGGCCCCTACGTGCTTTTCGCCCTATGCTTTCAAAAGATAATGAATTCAGCGCCTTGAATTTGTATCAGCTTTCTTTGTTTGCCAGTCATAGCTATTGCGGTTTTGGTCAAGCACCAACCAATCAGCCAACCGACACTGTTAGATTTCCTCTCGAACCGAGCGTCGGCTACTATTTTGGAAATGCACTCGCCAGCTTCAATGAAGTTTGGAAAATCAACCCGACTCAAACAACTCCTTACTACCCTCTTTATGAGGACGTGCCGTACTCGAAACGCTTCGAAATCCTGCCGTTCGATCCGACACTCTATGAAAAAAACAAACCGGAACTAGGCGAAGAACAGGAACACCCCGCCAAATGGCATTTTTTTGATGATGGTAAAGCAAAAGACGGCACTGAAACTCAGGCATTTATCACTCATCAGGACGAAGTCGTTCTGATTTCTGTCCGCGGAACCCAAGAACCCATGGACTTTGTACGAGACACCGATGCGGAACAAGTTCCATTTGAAGAAGGAATAGGTAAAGCGCACCAGGGCTTCTACAAAGCCTATAAGGCAATTAGTAAGTTTGTTCAGGTTTATCTCGATCAGTTCCACATGGGGCAAAAGATCATTATTTGTGGGCATAGTCTGGGCGGGGCAATCGCAACGTTGCTCGCAGAGGCATTACGGCGCAGTCCAAATGGGTACGACATACTGCTTTACACCTACGGTTCCCCGCGAGCAGGAGACGCCGATTTCGTAGCGGGCGCCGAAACACTTGCCCACCACCGCATGGTCAACAACAACGACCCGATCCCAAGTGTTCCTGCGCCATGGATGAACACTCGTAAAAGTATCTGGGTCCCCGGCTTAGTCCTCAGTTTTGTTACCGCTCCGTTAGGCGCACTGATTTTCGCCATTGGTCTCTCAAGAACCGGTGGCGCGGCCTATGAACACCACGGAAAGTTGCATCACTTCATGCCTGTCCACTTTAAAGGAAGTGAGCAATCCGCTGTGCTCTGGGATCCGGGTTGTGAGTCCATCGAAGAAGCGGCTTGCACCAAGGCAATAAAAAAATTCGGGGACATGCCCGACCGCGATGCATTTGTGCTTCAAATGTTCCAGATGGGCGATCACTTTATGGTGCCCTCCTATATTCCCTATGCCTGGGCAACATTGCGTCGCTGGCAGCAAACTCAGGAAAGAGGAACCACGGTGGTTACCAAAACTGAATACGATCAGGTTTACCTCCAACTACAAGAAATGCAGGATCGCTTGAAGTCGAAAGAGGTCGAGCTTAATTCCACCTTCTCATCTGATCGTCGGCAATATCAGCAAGAAGCGAATGTATTGAGAGCGGAAATAGGACGTCTGGATACAGCCCGCGGACGAATCCATGCCCTGAGCTTCCTCAAAGTGGGGCCAGAGCAAATATACGGCTCGGCCACACAGGCGCCGGAACATGAACTCAATGTGGAACGCTGGATGGCGAAAAAAGAAAACAAAGTCGAAGTCCAACTCGCCATGATTCCTCAAGCGGGCAGCAGCCAAATGAGGACAGCGTAGTTTTCAACGCCCCATAAACGAGTCAGTGTCCTCAGAGGGCTGGCTCGTTTAACCGTTGCAGTGAGCATCTAATGAGTAACGATTTTTTTCCATACTGCATCAAATCTGCATTTTTTCTTGCGCTTCCGCTGATGGGCGCCTGCAGTTTGGCGGGGCAGATTGCCAAGGATTCTGCCGCGGATGCAACCAGTTATTACAGCAGTGAACACTTCACGCTTGTCACGAGTATTCCACCGAACTTCGGTTTCAGCTCCAAAGCACAGTATTTTCCTCGGGCCGGACAAACATGCAGTGTCTACGTATCTGCTTTGGGTGGCGAGGTCACAAGGCATCAGCAAAAAACAGATAGGACCGACGCAAAGACCATTGAGCAAACAGTTCGCTTCGAGATACCTCTTGAGTTCCATATTGCTGGATGCACCATGGACTTGATGCGGGTCAACACCGAACTTGAAGGACGATATGGTCCCAGTTCTCTCGATATAGGTGGCGACGGTGGCGGAATATCTATCCGAAATATTGACGATCAACGCAGACCAGAACCAACTGAAGAACCGAGATTTCGCGGCATTTGCACGTGGATGTTTCAACTAAGTGTCGCAAGAATCCAAAAAGATGGCATATCCAAAATCCTGTCCTGCGATGCAGTAGACGAAAGGTGGAACGTATCAGAAGATCGTTACGAACGAGGCAAACCCGGCGGCGCCTTAAATCGTAGCGATCTAGCCGGGAAAGTCGTTCATCTTGAATTGCGTCAGTCACCCGATGAAACTCCGGCATCCGACGCCAAATGGCAAAAGTTCCCGAACGGCTGGAAACCCTGCTTGGGCAAAGGTATTGAAGACCCCTACGGCTTCTGTCGAGGGAATACGAAGGACTTCAGGACCTTCAGGATGAATGGGCGTACATGTACTATTTATCCTGGCTGTACCGATTAAGGCACTCATACAACCGCAAGAAGCAATCTATTGCAGGATTGAGACATAACATCTATGAACGTACGACAACATCTATTCAGTAAAAAACACTATGAAAATTTCCTCCGCGAACACGACGAAGTCATAGAGTTCTTCAAAAGCAATACATTTAAATCTGACTCGATCGAGGAGGAAGCCTCTCTTCGTGCAAGTTACTTTAAAACCCTGGCACGTGACAGGTTATTCGCCGCCTATACCGGCGGAGAGGACATAGCCTCTCTTATTCCTCTGCTTGAGGATGTGATTGCAAAGTACGAAGTACGCCAGAAAACATTGGCAATATATGAGGAATCCCCGGATATCTCGCCTTTAGCGATGGATGACTGGGCTTATCAATTTGAAGAAGGCGCTCAGGTCATCAGCCTGTGCATTCTGTTACACCGCACCGACCTGCTCCCTCGATTCGTCAGGCTCATGGACAATGCGGGCTATGCAGGTTTCGACACGCTTTACGAAGACTTGCTGAAGAAGGTTCTACCTGGCCGGCACGATGTCGACCAGTGGTATCACGACGTCTATACGCCTCTTATTCAATCAATCTACGTCGACAGTAAAGAAGAGGCTTCTGAGCTGCTTCAACAGTACTGCGAGCAATGGTATTGCGCCTTCGAACATGCCCCGTGGCATGACACCCACCATCAAGGAGAGGATGGAAACTACGTCGGTTACTGGGCGTTGGAAGCAGGCGCCATCGCCTTTTTATACGATATAGACGACAGCAAAATCGATCACATGGTATATCCGAAAGATTTGGTCGAATACGCCAGAAACCATAAAACAACTGCTGATCCCTTACATGGTCGTCATGAATAAACGACAAGAATTCCTCACTGAGACCCGATACGCGAACTTCCTGGCTTACAGCGAAGAGACCAAAATTTTCTGGAAGACCCACACATTCGAGTCGGACTCTCCCGAACAAGAAGCGTCCCTCAGGGCTGCTCACTTCAAAAGTGTGGTGCGAAGAAAACTATTTATTTCCTATACAGCGGGAGAGGAAATCCATTCGCTGGTGCCATTGCTTGAAGAATTGATATCAGCCTACGAAGAGCGTCAGAGAAAACTTTCGATCTACGAGGGGGTAATCAACATCTCGCCCCTTGCCATTGATGACTGGCCAGATGAATTTGAAGAATGCGTACAAGTCTTTAGCCTGTGCATCCTGCTCAACAGAACGGACTTGCTCAAACGATTTGCCAAGCTTGTAGACGATGCAAATTACAAGGGTGAGGACACGCTCTACGAAGACTTGCTGCGCAAACGGCTACCCGACCGAGAGGATGTCGATGAGTGGTACCACGATGTCTACACTCCTTTAATCGAAGCTATCTATGCAGATGAAAAAGCCGAGGCGTCTCAGTTACTAACGGATTACTGTGAACAATGGTACGCGGCATTTAGCCACGCTCCTTGGCACGATTCGCACTTGAATGGGGACGAAGGCAGCTATGTAGGATATTGGGCTATTGAAGCTGCTGCAGTTGCTTACTTATACGACATTGATGATAGTAAAGTCGAGCACATGGTTTATCCGAAAGCTTTAGTCGACTATGCCAGAAGCCACAACCCCACTTTAAACCAAAGTAAAGACACATGACAAAAAGACAACAATTCCTTACCGAGCAGAGATACGATAATTTTTTAGACAATTATAAAGAGTCGTTTATATTTTGGCAGGACAAGCTGTTTCAAGCCGACTCTCCCGAGCAAGAAAAATCTTTACGAGCCAGGCATTTTCAAACGCTTTATCTGAACAATATTTTAATGCGTTATACCGCTGGAGAAGAGATCTTCAACTTGCCACCTCTGCTGGAGGAGTTGGTAGATAGCTATGAGGTGCTGCAACAAAAGCTAGCTCAGTATGAACAGATAGAAAACATCACGCCGCTGACAATTGATGACTGGATTGACGAGTACCAGGAATGTTTGCAGGTGATCAGTCTGTGTATCCTTCTGCATCGGCGAGACTTACTAAAGCGATTCGTTTTGCTGATAGATAATGCCGGTTATGCAGGCACGGATACGCTTTATGAAGATCTGCTAATCAAGATTCTTCCCGACCGTGAAGATATCGATCAGTGGTATCACGACGCTTACACCCCGCTAATTCAAGCGATTTACGTCGAAGATAAAAACAACGCACCCGAACTATTGAAAAAATACTGTGAAAATTGGTATTCGTCCTTTGATCAAGCCCCTTGGTATGATTCGCACAAGGATGGCGACGAAGGCAGTTACGTTGGCTACTGGGCGTTGGAAGCGGGAGCCATTGCGTTTCTGTACGACATCGACGACAGCAACATTGACCCTATGGTGTATCCAAAAGCGTTGGTTGAATTCGCCAGAAACCACATCCCCCCTATCGCGTAGCATCGCCATGAACAGACGCCAGCATTTCATCGCCGACTCCTACTATCAAAAGTCCATCCATCTCTACGATACGACCGAATCGCGCTGGGCAGGGACGATGCAGGCAGACTCTCCAGACCAGGAGAATGCATTGCGCACGGGGTACTTCAAGGAGGCGGCATTTAATGCCTTGCTGATCAGTTACACAGCAGGCGAGCCGATTGACAGTCTTATTCCCCGGCTGGAGAAGCTGATAAATAGCTACGAGATTTACCAACAAGCGCTGGCTGCCGAGGAACGCGAACCTGATATTTCACCCTTGGCCATTGATGACTGGCCTGAACACTATGAAGAGTGCGTTCAAGTCATCAGCCTTTGCATTTTGTTGCATCGCACCGACTTGCTGACTCGTTTCGTCGCCCTGATAGATCGCGGGGGATACGCCTTCGAAGACACGCTCTACGAAGATCTTCTGCGCAAGTATTTACCTGGCCGCGCTGATCTGGACGAGTGGTTCCACGACCTCTACACGCCGCTGATTCGGGCCATGTATGCCACCGAACCTGAAGAATCGAGTCACTTGTTAAAGCACTATTGCGAAGCGTGGTATCCCGCTTTCGCCACGCTGCAAACCAATTGGCATGACAGTCATTTGGACATTGAAGACGACGATGGCAACTACGTCGGTTACTGGGCTTTTGAAGCAGGCGTCATTGCCTTTTTATACGGTATCGACGACAGCCAAATCGATAGCATGGTTTATCCCAAAGACCTGGTTGCCTATGCCAGGAACACCGCAAACACGTAAACTCCCGCCCTCTTCAGGAAACGGACTTCGGATTCAACGCCATGGAACTGCAATTCACCATTACCCCCGAGCACACCCAGATCAGGGTCGGCGAACAGCTGGAGCGCGAAATGCTCAAGCATGATCAGCAGCAGGCCCAACTGATGGGTTACGTCGCACGCTTGCAGGAACGTCTGCTCGCCCCGCTGTTGTTTGTACTGTGCCTGGTCGGCGGGATGCTGGCGATCTATTTTCCTGAGCGCCAGTTCACCCCCCAGAAGATCATCACGATGGTGTTGTTCGGGGCGATCTTCGCGGTGTTTTGGTGGTTCTTCTCCAGTCGATGGTTGGGCCACCTGCGCGCACGTATGGCCGCCAGCGGTGCCAAGCCGCGCACGCCTTTGCGCGGCACGAATCAGCGCCTTATCGAAGCCAAACTGCGTATTAACCTCAAGGCTGCTGAGGGCGCGTATCGCCTGCTGCTCGACGATCAGGGTTTCAGTCTGATCAATGCCAAGGGCGAAAAAGGCGGGTTGGCTTGGGGGAAGATTGTGCGTCTCAAGGAAACGCCTGACTTTTACTCGGTGGCCTGCGCTGAGTCGGATCGCAAGGACAAGGCCTATCACATTCCCAAACGCAGCGATGTGATGGACGCCGAGCAGTATCAGCAAGGTTTGGCGCTGTTCTTGAGCCGGGTACCCGCCTCTGCCGTGTTAACGCCTGCCTCGTAGAAGGCAGGCGTGTTTCAGCAGGCGTCAGGCTGGCGCTGTCCAGCCCAGCATCTGTTGCTGCGCGACTTGCAATAGATCGCAGCCGTCCTGTGTCAGCAGATACAGCGCGTGGGTGAGGTGTGGAATGTCCTGGACGTCACCGTTTTTGAAGCACTGGCAATGCAACGTTTCCAGCAAGTTGCTGGAGGCACGGATGCGTTGGAGTGCGGCTTCGAGAATGTCTTGGGGATTGGCCTCGGTGTCGATGACCATGGGACTTGAATCAGTGACGCTGCTTTTGATTGAACGATAGCGATCGGGAAAAGGATTTAGCGTTGGCATAGTAATTACTCGAGCATTAATTAGTAATCGCCAGCACCGTGACCAAACGATGGAGGCGGCTGTGTACAGGCTTGGTCAACCGCTAACACTCAAAACGGCTCGCTCGAAAGCGTCCTGCACACAGCCACCATTGCAACGCACTGCGAAACGTAGAAGTCCGCAGCGCGAATGATGGCACATATGTGCAGTGTTATCAGGTGACCAAACCTGTTCGCTGATTTTGCAGCGATGCCCAAACAGTACCCGCTGGAACCCACTAGGCGAAAGTCGACAAAGCGCCCAAGCTTGTAGGAACGGGGCGAAGCTTTCTTAGGATTTTTTACGACTCACGGGCAGCAATGTAGGACCCAACAACCGAAAGGATTCCCGCCCCAATGAAATCACCTTGGCCGTACCTGATCGCAGCTTTGCTAACCACCCCCGCCTACGCGCAACCGCTCAAGACCATCCTCACCTGCCCTTTAGCCGGCAACTCCAAGGTATCGCTGCTGGCCGAACCCGCCGAAGACGGCCATCGTCTTTTCATAAGACTCGACGGCAACACCCACATCGCCTTCACCGACATGCCCCAACAGGACTTCATCGGCCGCATCGTCCTGGCAAAGTGCGTGTCCTCCACCCTGATGTTCGCCCTCGAATATGGCTCGCCCTATATGAAAGGCGTCGTGCTGCGCAAAAACCCGATCACGCACAGCGTCGAGCAAATCGATTTCGCCGAGAAGGCCCTGCCCCGTTGGCTCTATCTGGGGCCGCAGCAAATGCGCCTGGTCATGCCAAACGAAGGCTATGAAGTGCCGACGAAGTTGCTGCTCTATGACTACGTGGCCGGCAAAGGCCAGGCTGAAACGGCTATCGGCATTGACACGCTTCCCGAGACGCGCGGTTTTAAAGTCGTGCACTTGGAGAGGCGTTCCAACAACTAACTTACCGGTCCCACATGAAACCTCTGTCAGAAACTGCCTTACGACAGGTGGCGTTCAACCGGGTTAACCATCGCTTAACGCCGCGGTCCAAAACTTTACTGGACCGCACGCCTTCAGACACTCCTGATGCCCAGTGCGGCAGGTTCGACGCGTTACACGTCGAGCTGACTTTAAGCCTGCACCGGAGACTTTCCATGAACATGCGCACCTTGCTGATTTCCACCGCCCTCACCTGCACCGCATTCGCCGGTCTGGCCCAAGCCAATGACGCTTCAACTTCCCAGGCCACTCCGTACCAGTACGGCATGCCGCTGCACGTGGGCAAGGTGATTGCCTTGAACGAACCATCGACGCTGGACTGCAAAGTGGTTACGGCAGACATGAAATACATCGACAGCGCGACCGGCAAGCCGTCGGAAATCACCTATCGGAAATTGTCTGACGCCTGCAGTTATCAGAACTGACAGAAGGCTCTGATTCGGCGCTTTGCGGTTTGCCTGTGAGGGTTCTGGCGCTATGCTTTGGGCGCCTCCCTCACTGCCGCAAGGATTCGCCATGCAGTTATCGTTTCGTACGTTGTCGACGTTCACCGCCGCGCTGTGTTTCGTGCTGGCGCTGGTGTGGGGCTTGATGCCGGATCAGTTGTTGGCGGTCTGGAGTATCGAGTATTCGTCGGCGGCGGGATTGGTCGCGCGACGTAGCGCAGTACTGTTTGCGGCGCTGGGGGTAATGTTTTATCTGGTTCGCAACGAGGCGCCGTCCGCGACTCGCAGTGCGCTGAGCAATGGTTTTATTGTCGGCTGCTGGGGGCTGGCAGCACTGGGCTTCGGCGAATGGCTGAATGGCCATGCCGGGCCAGGTATTTTGCTGGCGGTCGGGGTCGAACTGGCGCTGGGTCTGGGATTTTTCCAGACCCGGCGCGTATCGGTCGAGCTCGAAACGGCGGGTTAAAGCGCTTTACGATCCGGATGCAGTGTCTGGGCGGATGCCCTGTGCTGCATGTCTGATCGAAGTTCGGCAATCAGGTCGTTGATTTCGCGACAACCATTCAAGTGTTTGGCGTTGATACCGGTCACCATCAGATCCAGCTGATCCGTGTGCGTGTCGGCATACACTTTTATGGTCATCGACAAGTCAGGCGTTAGCGTGCATTGACAGCGCTTCGGCAGGAAGCTGCTTTCAATGATGTTGCGAAGTTCCAGGGCAGAAAGAAACATGGCGACCCTCTCCTTAATGTGAGACTGCCAATCAAAATAATCATCGGTCGGTACTGAAAAAACCCGTTTGTCTTCCTTGCGAGCCTGAACATTTCATTACCTGGCCGTTCTCTCGTAGCAACGCTGACTCGTATGAAGTCGTCGGTCAGCTTAAGACCAGCTACAGCATAAAACATGCCCAAGAATTCGCTCTGCACCTCGTCGGCAAATCAAAGGTTTAGGCTGCGCGCCATCAGATTGCCCTCATGCAAGATGCAAGAAGGGCCGGTAAAAGCCCTGCAATATGCAGGTATCAGCAGTGGGTTTGCATTCATCGTGTTCGGCAGTAAAAATGCTACCCGATATTTCAGTATCCGCTGACCCCACTCACACGCAAGGAGGCATCATGGGTTCTTTGACCTTAAACACGACCGTTGGGCTAATAGTTGCGGGGTTGTCGTGCAACGCGCACGCCGCGAAACTCGAAGAAGTCGCGCCGTATCCCAAGGCTGAGAGCGGTTTTACTCGCCAAGTCATCCACCTCGCGCCACAAACCCAGGAAGACGGCTATCAGGTCGAGATTCTGGCCGGCAAGACGTTGACCGTGGACTGCAACCGTCAGCGCTTGGGCGGGATGCTCGTAGAGAAGAATCTGGAGGGTTGGGGTTATCCGTTTTATCGGCTGGAAACGGTGATCGGGCCGATGAGCACGATGATGGCCTGCCCCGATGGCAAGACCAAAAAGGACTTTGTGCCGGTGGTCGGTGACGGGTTCATGCTGCGCTATAACAGCAAGCTGCCGATCGTGCTTTACGTGCCCAAGGATGTGGAGGTTCGTTATCGGATCTGGACGGCGTCGAGCAAAGTCGAGAAAGCCGTCCAGGAGTAGCCCGATCCATTGTTGTTGTTGTAGCAGCTGGCGCAGCCTGCGTTCGGCTGCGAAGCAGTCGTGAAAGCTGATTACGCGGTCTTACTGATATACCGCGTCGTCTTATTTCGCGACTGCTTCGCAGCCGAACGCAGGCTGCGCCAGCTGCTACATATAGCGTGCGGTGCGGCGAAATTTCTTTCACTGCCGCCATGTTCTACAGGAGCTTCTTTTGATTACTTGCCACGTCAAATATGTGATCGATCCGTATCAACTGCCCGAGTTCGAAGCCTACGCCCATGCCTGGCTCGGTATCGTTGAACGCCTGGGCGGCACTCATCACGGCTACTTCCTGCCGTCCGAGGGCGCGAGCAATATCGCTTACTGCCTGTTCAGTTTTCCGTCGTTGGCAGACTACGAAAGCTATCGCCACATCGCGATGACCGATCCGGAAAGTACCGCGCTGGTGGCCTCGCTGGTGGAGAAGAAGTTTATCGTCAGCTACGAGCGCACATTCCTGCGCCCAATGCTGGCCTGACTTGCGCTCACGCCGGGGCGCCACACACCGCGGCGCGTTCGGCGACGTGGCGCAATCTGTCGAAATTGATGTTGGCGCCCGAGTCGATGGCCACCAACGTCTGGCCCCGGACGCCGGTCTGCGCCACGTACTGCTTGATCCCGGCCACGGCCAAGGCACCGGAAGGCTCGGTGATCGAGCGGGTGTCGTCATAAATGTTCTTGATCGCCGCGCACAGTTCGTCGTTGCTGACGGTGATGACGTCATCGACACAGAACCGGCACACCTCGAAACCATAAGCGCCGATCTGCGCCACCGCCACGCCGTCGGCGAATGTACCGACATTGGGCAAAACCACTCGCTCACCCGCCTGTAACGCCGCCTGCAAACACGCGGAATGCTCCGACTCGACGCCGATGATGCGCACTTCGGGGCGCAGGTATTTGACGTACGCAGCAATGCCGGCGATCAAGCCACCGCCGCCCACCGGGACGAAGATCGCGTCCAGCGGCCCTTGGTGCTGACGCAGGATCTCCATGGCGACGGTGCCCTGCCCGGCGATCACGTCCGGGTCGTCGAAGGGCGAGACAAAGGTGCGACCGGATTGCTGCGCCAGGTTCAGGGCGTATTCCAGGGCGAAGGGAAAACTCTCGCCATGCAACACTGCGTCGGCACCACGACTGCGCACACCGAGCACCTTCAACTCCGGCGTCGTGCAAGGCATGACAATCGTCGCGGCGATCCCTAATTCCCGCGCCGCCAACGCCACGCCTTGGGCATGATTGCCAGCCGAAGCAGTGATCACGCCGCGGGCCTTTTGCTCATCGCTGAGCTGCACCAGCTTGTTGTAGGCGCCACGGATCTTGAAGGAAAAGGTCGGTTGCAGGTCTTCGCGCTTGAGCAGGATCTGATTGCCCAGCGCCTCGGACAGTGCCGGCGCCGGTTGCAGCGGCGTACGCACCGCCAGCTCATACACCGGCGCGGCGAGGATCTTTTTTACGTAGTGCTCAAGCAAGGCCTGCTGGGCGACGGTACTGTTCATGCTCATCTCCTGTTTCACACGACCTGCGTCGATTCAAAACCCAGGAGACAGAAAGTAAAAACCCGCCTCTAGGGCGGGTTGGGTGCTGCAGTCGTGAGCTAGCCCGCCAAATAAGGAATGGCGGTAATAATGCTTGGCTGGCAGCGCAATACGGTGGAAGTCATGGCTGGAAATTAGCCGGGCGCCGCAGGCAAGTCAATGGCCAATTTCGCCGGGGCTCTGTAGGCTGGCGACTCTGCTCATTGTCCCCAAGGATGGAAACCATGAAGTCTGTCGCCCTGCCCCTGCTTGCCTTGCTCGCGTTTGCTGGCTACACCGTGTCGGTGATGCTGCAGGCCGAACAGTCGTTGATTGACTTCGGGATCAGCCTGATGTCGCGGCCGGATACGGCGCAGGTGGTGATTGATCTTTATCTGCTGGCGACGCTGGCGGGCATCTGGATGTACCGCGATGCGCGCAAACGCGGCCAGTCAGCACTGTCCGTGATTCCCTATCTTTTGCTCACCGCCATTTTCGTGTCGATCGGGCCGTTGCTGTACCTGGTTGTGCGTGGCTTGCAGGATCGGCGCAAGGCGCTCACTTCGCCAGCCGCCTGAGCCCCAGCACCATCACCCCGGCCCCGAGCATCATCGCTGTCAAGAACAACGGATAGGAAACCCACCACGGCGTCCCGGCCGTCATCATGCTGAACTCGGACATGCCGCCAATGCTCGCAATCAAATTCAACGGCAAAAACACCACGTTGATCAGCGTCAGTTTGCGCAGCAGGTTATTCATGCTGTTGTTCATCAGGTTGCCCCGGGCGTCGATCAGCCCGGAGAACACCGTGGAGTAGATTTCCGCCTGTTTGTAGCACTGGTTGTTTTCGATGATCAGGTCATCGATCAGGCCGATGGCCTCGGCGCTGAAGTGTTCCTTTTCCGCGTGGTTACGCAGCCGGGTCAGCACCGCGCCGTTGCTGTGGATCGCGTTGATGTAATAGATCAGGCTCTCGCTGAGGTTGAACATCTGGATCAGGTGCTGGTTTTCCATCGAGGCGTTGAATTTCTGCTGCAGCTCCCGGGCGACCAGTTTGATCACCTTGAGGTGGCCCAAATAGTGATGGATGTTGTTGAACAGCAGATCCAGCAAAACATCCAGCGGCGTGTTCAGCCGTTGCCGGGTGCCGAGCCCGTGCAACGGCGAATCGTCGGTGGCGATCACCAGCAAGCGGCCCGGCGAGAACAGCAGGCCGCAGGACGACACCTCGAACGCCAGGCTGCCAGCGCCGGAATAGTTTTCCGGACGTTTCCAGATCAGGAACAGGTTGTCGGGGTGAAACTCGATGCGCGACACCTCGTCGGGGTCCAGGGCCGAGGCCAGGGCGTGTTCATCGAGCTTGAAATGGCTGTGCAGCAAGTCGCGCTCGGCGGCGTCGGGGTTGCTGAACAGCATCACTTCGGCGTCCAGCCGTTCGACTGCGTGCAAGGCGCCTTGGGTCAGTTGAAAGCTCTTGATCATCGGCCAATCACCAGGCCTGGCCGCGACGCTTGAGTTCCAGGCGACGGACGAACTCTTCCAGCACCAGCGAGTACAAATCGTCCTGCAAATAGGCGTCTTCGATGCCGGCGTCCATGTTCGGGTTGTCGTTGACCTCGATCACCACCACTTTGTCGCCGGACTGCTTGAGGTCGACGCCGTAGAGGCCATCGCCAATCAGGTTGGCGGTCTTCACCGCCAGTTCCACCACCGCGCGCGGCGCTTCGTGGACCGCCAGGGTGCGGCATTCGCCGTTGATGTCCTGGCCCTTGGCCTTGTGGTTGTAGATCTGCCAATGGCCCTTGGACATGAAGTACTGGCAGGCGAAGATCGGTTTGCGGTTGAGCACGCCGATGCGCCAGTCGTATTCGGTGTAGAAGAATTCTTGAGCGAGCAACAGCACCGAGTGTTCGAACAATTCGGCGGTGGCTTCGAGCAACGCCTGCTGGCTTTCGACCTTGATCACGCCCCGGGAAAAGCAGCCGTCGGGAATCTTCAACACCAGCGGAAAGCCCAGACGCTCGCCGACCCGTTCGAAGTCTTCCGGTCGTTCCTTGTAGAGGATTTCGGTGACGGGCATGCCCAACTGGTGGCTTTTCAGCAGGTCGGTCAGGTAGACCTTGTTGGTGCAGCGCAGGATCGACGTCGGGTCGTCCATCACCACCAGCCCTTCACTCTCGGCTTTCTTGGCGAAACGGTAGGTATGGTTGTCGACGCTTGTCGTCTCGCGGATCAACAGCCCGTCGTATTCGGCGATGCGCGCGTAGTCCTTGCGCTCGATCAGCTCGACGTCGATGCCCAGGGTTTTGCCGACCCGGACGAAATTGTCCAGGGCCTTGGCGTTGGACGGCGGCAAGGCTTCCTGCGGGTCATGCAGGATCGCCAGGTCATAGCGAGCCAGACGCTTGGAGCGCGGCATGCGCCAGATCTTGCGGCTGAAACTGTCCAGGGCGTTGGCGAATTGATCTTCCTGATCTTCACGCAACTTGTGCAAGGCGCCGGACTTTATACCTTCGATGTGCCAGCCGTTAGTTCTTCTGAATTCAACTAACAATATCGGACAGGGGAAAACCTCAAATAACTGCCGCGCCAGATCCTGCAACGGCTCAATATTAGTCTTGCCAAAATAAAGCGTTAGCGTAAAGCCTTCGGTATCGCTGTAAAGATGATTACTGAGGGCTTTTTCCAGCGGTTTATCCAGATCGTCCAGGGCCAGGCCATACAGCGATTTACGCGTCAGCTCGCTGATGGTTCGCACTGATGGAATGACCTTGTGCCCCCGGGCTTCGGCCAGCAGCGAGCAGTAATAACCGTGCCCCAGGTACTTGTAGCTGCGGCACAGGTTGATCACCTGTACCCGCTTGCCCTGCTCGTTGTCGCGGGTTTGCTCCAGGTATTCCTGGGCCGTGACGATGTCTTCACTGGGGAAATAGGACGCCCAGTCTTCCTTGCGTTCGACGATGATAATCAACTGACTTGAAGTGCTAACCGCGTCATTTAAATAAGTTGCCGCCGGCAAACTTTGCTCGGATACTTCGCGCCAATGACCTTGTACCGCTGACATAGTGATTGATCCGTTGGAGAACAAGACCTTTCCTATTAAGCACGAAGTTTTTTGAAAGTCCCGTTTCGTTACGTAACTTTTACGGTGGTCATATGAATCCTGTCTTTCGCCTGGCGCTAGTTGAAGACTTACCGGCGTTGCTCAAACTCGAAGAGCAATGCTTCACCACGGATCGGCTCAACAGTCGCAGTTTTCAGTGGATGATCACCAAGGCCAATGGGCAACTGCTGGTGGCTGAACACGCTGATGCACTGCTCGGCTACGCGGTGGTGCTGTTCCACCGAGGCACATCGCTGGCGCGGCTGTATTCCATTGCCATCGCTGCCGAGGCTCGAGGCATCGGCTTGGGCAAACAGTTGCTGGAGCGGGTCGAGGCCTGCGCCCTTGAGCACGATTGTGCTTACCTGCGCCTGGAAGTGCGCATCGACAACCCGGCAGCGATTGCCCTGTATGAGCGCAACGGTTACCGGCGGTTTGCGCTGATTCATGACTATTACCAGGACCACGCCGACGCGCTGCGCCTGGAGAAACGCATCCTCCAGCACCGCGACTCGCGCAATATCCAGGTGCCCTGGTATCGGCAGACCACTGACTTCACCTGCGGCCCGGCGTGTTTGCTGATGGCCATGGGTGCGCTGCAACAGGGACGATTGCTGGAGCGGCGCGAGGAACTGCAAATCTGGCGCGAGGCGACCACGGTGTTCATGACCTCGGGGCACGGTGGTTGCAGCCCGCAAGGTTTGGCGTTGGCGGCGTGGCGCCGCGGGTTTCGGGTGCGGTTGCAACTGAGCATGGCCGGGCCGTTGTTTCTCGATGGCGTGCGCGATGAGCATAAAAAGGACGTAATGCGTTTGGTGCACGAAGAGTTCACGGCGCAGTTGCAGGACACAGATGTGGAGCGGGTGATTGGCGGGACGTTGGATTTGCCACGGTTGTTGGACGCTGGCGGTCAGCCATTGGTGCTGATCAGCAGTTATCGCCTGACCCGCTCCAAGGCGCCGCATTGGGTGATGGTGACCGATTGCGACGAAGAGTTTGTGTATCTGCATGATCCGGATGTGGATCACAGCCAGCATCGACAGCCCATGGATTGCCAGCATTTGCCGGTCAGTCATGGGGAGTTTGAGAAGATGTGCAGTTTTGGGCGGGGGAAACTTCGGGCGGCGGTTGTCCTGTATGCCCGCCACCAGTGATCGTTCCCCCGCTCCTGCGTGGGAACGCCTCTTGTGACGCTCCGCGTCACGCTTTGGGACGCAGAGCGTCCCTGGCTGCATTCCCACGCGGAGCGTGGGAACGATCAGCGACGCGGAGCGTGTGAACGATCAGCACGATCAGCGCAGAGACTTTACTTCAACCCAACCTTGTAAAGCGCCCCGTCCTCCTCATCCGTCAGCACATACAAATACCCGTCCGGGCCCTGCCGTACATCGCGGATCCGTTCCTTGAGTTCCCCCAGCAAACGTTCTTCATGCACCACTTTGTCGCCATCGAATTGCAAGCGAATCAGTTCCTGACTCACCAGCGCGCCGATAAACACGTTGTGCTGCCAAGGCTTGAAGCGATCGGCATCGTAGAACGCCATGCCACTGATGCCGGGGGAGACCTCCCAGACATGGTGCGGCGGCACGGTGCCTTCGGCGGTTTTGCCCTTGGCCTCCGGGATCGGTTGGCCGGAGTAGTTGATGCCGTTGGTTGCCAGTGGCCAACCGTAGTTCTTGCCACGCTCGATGACGTTGATTTCGTCGCCACCCTTGGGGCCATGTTCGTTTTCCCACAGCGTGCCGTTCCACGGATTGAGCGCCGCGCCTTGCGGATTACGCTGGCCGTAGGACCAGATCTCCGGGCGGACGCCAGCCTGACCGACAAAGGGGTTGTCATCCGGCACCTTGCCGTCCGGGTAGATCCGCACGACTTTGCCCTGCAACTTGTCGAGGTCCTGGGCGGTCATGCGGTCGTTGTTTTCGCCCAAGGTGATAAACAGATAACCGTCACGGTCGAACACCAGCCGTGAGCCGAAGTGGTTACCGACGGAAAGCTTCGGCTCCTGGCGGAAGATCACCTTGAAATCCTTGAGGGTGGTCAGGTCGTCGGACAAACGCCCGCGACCGACCGCCGTCCCGGCCTTGTCGCCCTCACCGCCACCCTCGGCATAGGACAGATAGACCATGCGGTCCTGCTTGAAGTCCGGTGACAGCACCACATCGAGCAAACCGCCCTGCCCCTTGGCCCAAACCTTGGGTACGCCGCTGATCGGCGCCGAGCGTTTGCCATCGACCGTGACCACTCGCAGGTTGCCGGGCCGTTCGGTCACCAGCATGCCTTTGCTGTCCGGGAGAAACGCCAGGGCCCACGGATGTTCCAGGCCTTTGGTAATCGGCGTGACTTCAAGGGTGCCTTGTTCGCTTTTCAGTTCCTGGGTGGGCGCGGCGAAAACAGGCGCCGCGGCGGTGATCAGTGCGCTGGCGCAGAAGGTGGCCAGGAGGGTTTTACGCAACATGCACGCTTCCTTTTGTCGTTCGAATGGCTGACAGAACCTCAGTCCTGCCGTTCAACGGTTGCTGCTGTCCGAGTCACGGGGCGGTGAGTTGGGAATGAATTTCGGTGGCGCGCTTGGCGCTGACTTGTCCTGGGGATAGCGGTTGCCGATGCCACCGTTTTCCAGGGTTGGCGGCCGCGGCGTCGGCGCGAACGTCGGCTGCCGAGTGGCCGGCTGCGTGCCCTGCATGCTGTTGGGATTGGCCCGGTGAATCGGGCTGTTGTAGGGATTGTTGTTGCTGCTGCCCGTCGGGCTCTGGGCCTGGGCCGCCTGGCCGAGCAAAGCGCTCAAGGCCAACACGGTGCAACCGAGCACAAATCTGTTCATGGGGAGCCTCACTGCGGATGCGGGAATAGAGTCTTCGATGCCACGCTACGCCCGAGGTTCGCATTTGTTAACTGAAACCTCCTTCACAGATGTAACACCCGTTTGCCGCACCGCTGATCCCCCCGCAGGGCTTGGGCGCAAGCCGCTGAAACTTTTGCGCCGGGCCGCAGGTCACCTGATCATCACTTGCGAGTAGACGACGATGGCCCGGGCAATCTGGAAAGGCGCAATCAGTTTCGGCTTGGTGCACATCCCTGTAGCACTAGTCTCGGCCACCTCCTCCCAAGGGGTGGATTTCGACTGGCTCGACAGCCGCAGCATGGACCCGGTGGGCTACAAGCGCGTCAACAAGGTCACCGGCAAGGAAGTCACCAAGGAACACATCGTCAAAGGCGTGGCCTACGAAAAAGGCCGCTATGTGGTGCTTAGCGAAGAGGAAATCCGCTCGGCGCACCCACTGTCGACCCAGACCATCGACATCTTTGCCTTTGTCGACAGTGAGCAGATCCCGCTGCAAAACATCGACACACCTTATTACTTGGCGCCGGACAAACGTGGCGGCAAGGTTTATGCGCTGCTGCGTGAAACCCTGAGCAAAACCAACAAGGTCGCCCTCGCCCATGTCGTGCTGCACACCCGTCAGCACCTGGCGGCGCTGATGCCGCTGGAGTCGGCCATGGTGCTAGTGATGTTGCGCTGGCCAGCGGAAGTGCGCAGCCTCGATGAATTGGCATTGGGCAGTGAAGTGACCAAACCCGAGCTGGCCAAGGGTGAACTGGAGATGGCCAAGCGCCTGGTGGAAGACATGAGCGCCGACTGGAAACCCGAGGATTACCGCGACAGCTTTGAAGACAAGATCATGGCCCTGGTCGAGAAAAAGGCCCATGAAGGCAAGATCGAGGATGTCGAGAGCACCAGCGGCGAAGAAGAACGCAAAACCGCTGATGTTATCGATTTGACCGAGTTGCTCAAACGCAGCCTCGGCGGCAAGGCAGCCGCCAAACCAGCGGCCAAACCGCGCAAAGCCGCCGCCAAACCGGCCCCGGCGAAAAAAGCCACGAAGAGTTCTCGCGGCTGACGGCCCGAAACTCGCAGCACAAGGTAGTCCGCCATGGCTAAACCGGTGAGTGAATACACGCGCAAACGCAACTTCGAGATCACTTCGGAACCGCCCGAAGCGGCGCCGGCCAAACGTGGAAAGAAAGCCGCCTCGGCCTTGCGTTTCGTGATTCAGAAACACGATGCGCGCAACCTGCATTACGACTTTCGCCTGGAACTCGACGGTACCCTGAAAAGCTGGGCGGTGCCCAAGGGCCCTAGCCTGGACCCGACGCAAAAGCGCCTGGCGGTGCACGTCGAAGACCACCCGATCAGTTATGGCACCTTCGAGGGCAGCATTCCTGAAGGCCAATATGGCGCAGGGGATGTGATTGTCTGGGACCACGGCGTCTGGCAACCGATTGGCGACCCGAAAGAAACCTACAAGGCCGGCAAGCTGAAATTCACTCTGATCGGCGAAAAACTCTCCGGCGATTGGGCGTTAGTGCGCACTCACTTGCGCGGCAGTGGCGACAAGGAACAATGGCTGCTGATCAAGGAGAAGGATCAACAGGCACGGCCAATCAGCGAGTTTGACGTGGTCGCCGAGCTGCCCAAAAGCGTATTGAGTGATGCCACCGTGGGCGATAAGACCACCAAAAAAGCCGTCAAAAAAACCGTTAAAAAAGCCAAACCGACCACCCTGCCCGAAACGTTCAGCCCGCAACTGGCCACACTGATGGAAAAGGCCCCGGCCGGTGACTGGCGCTATGAAATCAAGTTCGACGGCTATCGCATACTCGCGCGCATCGACAACGGTGAGGTGCGGCTGCTGACACGCAATGGCCACGACTGGACCGCCAAATTGCCGCTGCAGGCCAAGGCCCTGGCCGAGATGAAACTCGACGGCAGTTGGCTTGATGGCGAAGTGGTGGTGCTGAACGACAAAGGCTTTCCGGACTTCCAGGCGTTGCAGAACGCGTTCGAGATCGGGCGCTCGGTCGACATTGTCTATTTCGTGTTCGACGCGCCGTTCCTGCACGGCGTTGATCAGCGCGAATTGCCGGTGGAAGACCGCCGTGCCGCGCTGAAAAAAGCCTTGGGTCGCAAGTCACGGCAGGTACTGCGCTTCTCGGAAGCGTTCACCGCGAACCATCAGGACATCGTCGAAAGTGCTTGTGCGCTGTCCCTGGAAGGCGTGATCGGCAAGCGCGCCGGCAGCCCTTATGTGTCACGCCGCAGCCCGGACTGGATCAAGCTCAAATGCCGTTTGCGCCAGGAGTTCGTGATCATCGGTTATACCGCGCCGCAAGGTTCGCGCAGTGGTTTCGGCGCCCTGTTGCTGGGTGTCTACGACGATAAAGGGCTGGTGTATGCCGGGCGGGTCGGCACCGGGTTCAATCAGGCCAACCTGAAGCTGTTTCATGGGCAATTGCAGAAAATCGAACGCAAAACATCGCCGCTGGACAAGTCGCTGACAGCGGCGCAGGCCCGAGGCGTGCACTGGGTGGAACCGACGCTGGTATGCGAGGCTGAGTTCGCCGAATGGACCCGCGAAGGCGTGGTCCGCCAAGCGGCCTTCATCGCCATGCGCACTGATAAACCGGCGACCGAGATCGTGCGTGAACAACCACAATCTCCCAAGGCGAACAAACCCGTGAACGAAAAGAAAACCAGCAGCAAGGACAGTACCGTCGCCGGGGTCAAGATTACTCACCCCGATCGCGTTATCGACAAGGACAGTGGCACGCAGAAACTGCAACTGGTGCAGTTCTACGAAAGCATCAGCCAGTGGATCCTGCCGTTCCTGCGCGACCGGCCGGTGTCGCTGTTGCGGGCGCCGGAAGGGGTCGAAGGCGAACAGTTCTTCCAGAAACACGCCGAACGGCTGGCGATCCCCAACATCAAGCACCTGGACCCGAATATCGACCTTGGGCATGCACGCCTGATGGAAATCGATACGGTGCAAGCGCTGATCGGTGCCGCACAAATGGGCACGATCGAGTTGCATACCTGGGGCGCGACGCACGACAAGATCGAAACCCCCGACCTGTTTGTCCTCGACCTCGACCCTGACCCCGCGCTGCCATGGAAAAGCATGGTCGAAGCCACACAACTGACCCTGTCGGTGCTCGATGAAATCGGCCTGGAGGCGTTTTTGAAAACCAGCGGCGGCAAAGGCATGCACATCATTGTGCCACTGGCGCGCAAGGATGATTGGGACACGGTCAAGGGTTTCGCCAAAGCCATCGCCCAGTTCATGGCGCAACAGTTGCCGGAACGGATCACCGCGACCATGGGCCCGAAAAACCGGGTGGGCAAGATCTTCGTCGATTACCTGCGCAATACCCGCGGGGCCAGTACGGTGGCGGCGTACTCTGTGCGGGCACGGCCGGGGCTACCGGTGTCGGTGCCGATTGCGCGGGAGGAATTGACGGCGCTGCATGGCTCGCAGGAATGGACCGTGGTCAATTTGCTCGAGCGGCTGGAAGGGTTGAAAGCTGATCCGTGGGCGGGGTATGCCAATCGGCAGAAGATTACGGCGAAGATGTGGAAGCAGTTGGGGGGCAAGAAGCCGTAGGTGTTGTGGTGAGTTTACCGGCCTCTTCGCGGGCAAGCCTCGCTCCTACAGGGCTTGTGTCGCTCACCCGTTATTCGAACGCCGCAAAACCCTGTAGGAGCGAGGCTTGCCCGCGAAGGCGTCAGACGCCCGAATGCAAAACTCAGATCAGAACGAAAACCGCCAACAACCCACCAAAAATCGCCCATTTCTCAAGGTAATAACGGGCACGGTTACGCTTCTTCAACTCCTTGCCACGCAAACGAACCTTGTAGATTCTGGTGAACAACCGGTTGATGCCACCCGTCTTGTCGCCCGCATCGTTCGGCGCGCCCGCCGCCGACATCACGGTACGGCTGAACCAGGCATTGAACGCCGCCGCCCAGCGGTACTTCATCGGCCGTTCGACATCGCAGAACAAGATGATGCGGTTCTGGTCGGTGGTGTTTTCGGCGTAATGGATAAAGGTCTCGTCGAACATCACCGCCTCACCGTCGCGCCAGTGGTAGTTCTCACCGTCGACGTTGATGTAGCAACCGGCATCGTTCGGCGTTTCCAGGCCCAGGTGATAGCGATAGGAGCCGGCATACGGGTCGCGGTGGCGCACCAGTTTGGAACCCGGTGGCAGCTCGGCGAACATCGCGGCCTTGATCGAGCCGATACTTTGCACCAGTTCAGTGGTGCGCGGGCAGAGCTTCTCGGCCGAAGGGTGGCTGTCGCCGTACCACTTCAGGTAGAAACGCTTCCAGCCGCTCTTGAAGAACGAGTTGAAACCGACGTCATCGTATTGGTTCGAGCGCTTGATCTCCCCGGCCCGCAGCAGGTTCTGGCCTTCGGCGCGAATCTCTTCCCAGTGCGCCTGCAACGGGCTCAGGTCCGGGAAGTCGGCTGGGTTGAGGTACGGCTTGCTCGGGAGTTTGGAGAACATATAAAGGAAGCAATTGATCGGCGCCAGAAACGTCGAGTGGTCGCTCAGTTGGCGGCCCAGCTTGTGGCGCACGCGACCGCGCAGGTGAACATACGCGATGGAGACAACATAAATAGCGGCAATGATGAGTTTCACGGCAATCGTCACAAGTCAGAAGAGAGCAAACTGCGCCTAGCCGGCCAAGCGGTCTGGCGCAGTGTTTGAATACGAAACAGCGGTCCAGGTGGCACGTCCTTGAGCCGATGCCAAAATGGCATTGGATTGATAGCTGGCATTTTAGCCACGATTTGTAACAAATAGTTAGCATCCAGATGTGAAAATCTGTCCACTGATGCCACCAAAGTGCCCGCGCAGGCTCAACGCCCTATCGTTTAAAGAGCCAGACCAGTACAATCGCCGCCAAACATTACGCGCCCCCCTTGGTTGATGACGGGAATGACCCCCGCCTCAGCGCACTTCGACTCGGGCCAAGCGCTCCATTGCTGCTGTCCACTTATTGCCAGATGGACCTTCCGCTTCTGACCGGGATGCATGTCCCGTGGATCGGATAACGGAACCGGGTACTGAATCGGTACTGCCGCACCCCTAGCTACTCTGAATGCTTCGCAGGAAAAACCTTTGATTTCTACAGCTAACATCACGATGCAGTTCGGCGCCAAGCCGTTATTCGAGAACGTTTCGGTCAAGTTCGCCGCGGGCAACCGCTATGGCCTGATCGGCGCCAACGGTTGCGGCAAGTCGACCTTCATGAAGATCCTCGGTAACGATCTCGAGCCGTCCGGCGGCCAGGTCATGCTCGAGCCGAACGTGCGTCTGGGTAAATTGCGCCAGGACCAGTTCGCCTACGAAGAATTCACCGTGATCGACACCGTGATCATGGGTCACGAAGAGCTGTGGAAGGTCAAGGCCGAGCGCGATCGCATCTACTCGCTGCCGGAAATGACCGAAGAAGACGGCATGGCCGTGGCCGAGCTGGAAACCGAGTTCGCCGAGATGGACGGCTACACCGCCGAATCCCGTGCCGGTGAACTGCTGCTGGGCCTGGGTATCGGCATCGAGCAACACTTCGGCCCGATGAGCGAAGTGTCTCCAGGCTGGAAACTGCGCGTATTGCTGGCTCAAGCGTTGTTCTCCGATCCTGAAGTGCTGTTGCTCGACGAACCGACCAACCACTTGGACATCAACACCATCCGCTGGCTGGAAAACATTCTGACCCAGCGCTCCAGCCTGATGATCATCATCTCTCACGACCGTCACTTCCTGAACAGCGTGTGCACCCACATGGCTGACCTGGATTACGGCGAGTTGCGCCTGTTCCCGGGCAACTACGACGAGTACATGACCGTGGCGACCCAGTCCCGCGAGCAACTGCTGTCGGACAACGCCAAGAAGAAAGCACAGATTTCCGAGCTGCAATCGTTCGTCAGCCGCTTCTCGGCCAACGCCTCGAAAGCCAAGCAGGCTACTTCCCGCGCCAAGGCGATCGACAAGATCCAACTGGCCGAGGTCAAGCCTTCGAGCCGTGTGAGCCCGTTCATTCGTTTCGAACAGAACAAAAAGCTGCACCGTCAGGCGGTCATCGTCGAGCGCATGGCCAAAGGCTTTGACGGCAAGCCACTGTTCAAGGACTTCAGCTTCCAGGTGGAAGCCGGCGAGCGCGTAGCGATCATCGGTCCGAACGGCATCGGTAAAACCACCCTACTGCGCACCCTGGTCAATGAACTGACCCCGGACGCCGGCACCGTCAAGTGGACCGACGCCGCGGAACTGGGCTACTACGCCCAGGACCACGCGCACGACTTCGAAGACGACTGCAACCTGTTCGACTGGATGGGCCAATGGACCCAGGGCGGCGAGCAGATGGTTCGCGGCACCCTCGGCCGGATGCTGTTCTCCAACGACGAGATCCTCAAGTCGGTCAAGGTCATCTCCGGTGGTGAGCAAGGTCGCATGCTGTTCGGCAAGCTGATCCTGCAGAAGCCGAACGTGCTGATCATGGACGAACCGACCAACCACTTGGACATGGAATCCATCGAGGCGCTGAACCTGGCGCTGGAGAACTACCCGGGCACGTTGATCTTCGTCAGCCACGACCGTGAGTTCGTATCGTCGTTGGCTACGCGCATTATCGAGTTGAGCCCTAGCGGCGTGATCGACTTCAGCGGTACGTACGATGATTACCTGCGTAGCCAAGGCGTGGTTTTCTAAGCGTCCGCTGTAATTGAAAAGCCCTGTCCTGGTGACGGGGCTTTTTTTTGCCTGAAGATCGATCGTTCCCACGCTCCGCGTGGGAATGCCTCAAGGGACGCTCCGCGTTCCAATGGGACGCGGAGCGTCCCGGGCTGCATTCCCACGCAGAGCGTGGGAACGATCTGTGCGGAGAACATAGTTAGCCTGCTTCCTTTTATTCCCGGCCCACGCCATGATGCAGGTCTCCCACCGCCGCCCGCGAACGAGCCCTCATGTCTGCGCAGCCACTGCCCCCGCAAAGCTCCCTGGCGATCACCCTGCAGATCGTCTCTATCGTCTTCTATACCTTTATCGCCTTCCTCTGCATCGGCCTGCCGATTGCGGTGTTGCCGGGGTATGTCCATGAACAGCTGGGGTTTAGCGCGATCATCGCGGGGCTGACCATCGGCTGCCAATACCTGGCCACCTTGCTCAGCCGGCCGATGGCTGGGCGCATGTCGGACAGCGTCGGCACCAAGCGCGCGATTGTTTACGGGTTGTCGGGGATTGTGTTGAGCGGTTTACTGACGTTGCTCTCGACCTTGCTGCAAAGCCTGCCGCTGCTGAGTCTGATGATCCTGATTGCTGGTCGGTTGCTGCTGGGGATCGCTCAGGGCTTGATCGGCGTCGGTACCATCAGTTGGTGCATGGGCCAGGTCGGTGCAGAACACACCGCGCGCTCGATTTCCTGGAACGGTATCGCGTCCTACGGCGCCATCGCCATTGGCGCACCGCTGGGCGTGGTGATGGTCGACAATTACGGCTTTGAAAGCCTGGGAATTGTCCTGTCGGTGCTGGCGCTGGGGGCACTGGTGCTGATCCGCAACAAACCGTCGGTGCCAGTGATTCGGGGGGAACGCCTGCCGTTCTGGAACGTGTTCGGGCGCATTGCCCCGTTCGGCGCGAGCCTGAGCCTGGCGTCGATCGGCTACGGCACCCTCACCACGTTTATTACCCTGTATTACCTCAATCGCGGCTGGAGCGGCGCGGCGTATTGCCTGACGGTGTTCGGGGTGTGTTTCATTCTGTCGCGGCTGTTGTTCATTTCCAGCATCAGCCGATTCGGCGGCTTCACCTCGGCCATTGCCTGCATGACCATCGAGACCGTGGGCCTGGTGCTGCTGTGGCTCGCGCCGTCCACCGGCTACGCGTTGATCGGCGCCGGGCTGACCGGGTTTGGCCTGTCGCTGGTGTATCCGGCGCTGGGGGTCGAAGCGATCAAGCAGGTGCCCAACTCCAGTCGTGGCGCGGGGTTGAGTGCTTATGCGGTGTTTTTTGACTTGGCGCTGGCGATTGCCGGGCCGCTGATGGGCGCGGTGGCGTTGAACCTGGGGTATTCGTGGATTTTCTTTTGCGCGGCATTGTTGTCGGTGACCGGGCTCGGTTTGACGCTGATGCTCAAACGCCGCGCAATGGCCTGATCCCCCCCTATCCCTGTAATGGCGTCCGTGAAATCGCCATCGCGGGCAAGCCTTGCTCCGACAGAGGTCGTGTCAGCCTTTATTGATCGGCGGTCTGCATCCCGGCCCGGCTCGGTTTACCCAACGCATGGGAGAAGAACCGCCCCGCCTCCGAGATCAGATTGCGGTGAATGTCTTCCCGATCAACGCCGTCGGCATCGGTACACAACGCCGGCATGGCAATGATCTGTTCTTCGTTGCACGGCGCCATGAACACGAAGTGCCCTGCCCCGGCCAGCAACTTGAAGTCCGGTGCGGTCGGCAGTTTGCGCGCCAGGGCGGCAGCGTTTTTGTCGAAGGCCACCAGTTTGTCGCCGTCGCCGCTGTACAGCAGCACCGGCACATGCACATCGGCCAGGGTATGGCGGCCGAACTTCAGGCTCAGCGGCGCCATCAGCAACAAGGCGTGGACCCGCGGATCAGCCACCGGCTGCAAATCGTCACGGTCGACTATCAGTTCGCCCTGGGTATTGCAGGCATCGCGATCGTCCGGGCGTTCCTGGCAATAGCGGCGCAGGCGATCCAGGTCCGGCGTGGCGCCGGACAGGATCAACGCCGTTTCGCCGCCCGCCGAGTAACCAATCACCCCCACCTGATCGGCGTTGACGAACGGCGCGAGCATGGCATCGCCGAGCGTCGCGGTAATCGCTTCGGAAATTTGCAGCGGCCGACCGTACAGGTTGCTCAAGGTGCCGAGACGGCTGTGATCCTTGGAATTGTCGCCAGGGTGAATCACCGCCACCACCACAAAGCCCTTGCGGGCCAGCGAGGTGGCGAGGTCGTGCAGGGCCAGCGGCGTGCCGACGTTGCCATGGGACAGCATCAGCATCGGGAAACGACCGATTGCCACGCGGGCGTCTTCGCTCGCCTCGACGGTGTAGCCTTCGAGCTTGCTGGTGTGTTCTTTATCGCTGGAGGGATAAAAGGCGATGGCGCGCATCGGCTGCAGGTCCAGCGGATCGAGGAACGTCATCTCGTGATAGCCGACGCCCCAGTGCGCATGCAGCCCCGGCGCGGCGTGCACTGAAAGCAGGCTGCTGAGCAGGCATATCAGTAACGTTGCACAAAGACGCACCATGGGATGCCCCACCTTTGATACTTGCTGAAAAGCCCGTAGTGCTCCGATATGCGGAGGACGCGGCCTTGTGCCAGTGTTGGCGGCCACCAAGGTCATTGCGCAACGGGGACGTTAACCCTCGACTGCATAACCTGGGCCACTACATATAAAACCGTCAAAAACAAAAAAACTCTGTAACTGATCATTACGATGATCAGAATACAGAGTTTTTCGGGTATTGCCTGAGCTGTTTAGTATTTTTTACGCCAGCCTTACACAGGTCTTATGCCGCGGCGAACAGTTGCTCGCTGATGTGTGTGTGGGCATCGGTCATGGCTTTGGTACGGACTTCGTCACCGTAAGCCAGGCCATGGGCGCGAACGAATTCAATATCAGTAATGCCCAGGAAACCGAACAGCACTTTCAAGTAATCTTCGTGAGCAACACCCGTCGCCTGACCCACGTGCAAACCGCCGGAAGTCGAAACGATCACGACTTTCTTGCCACCGCACAGGCCTTCAGGGCCGGCTTCGGTGTAACGGAAGGTCTGGCCGGCAACGGCAATGCGGTCGATCCAGGCCTTGAGCTGGGTCGGAATGGTGAAGTTGTACATCGGCGCGGCAATGACTACGGCGTCGGCAGCGAGGAATTCAGCCAGGGTCGAAGCGCTGAGTTCCGCTTCATGCTGTTGTGCGGCGTTGCGCAGTTCAGCGGTGGTGCCAGCTGCCACCAGGGTGGTGGAGGAGAAATGGCTGATGGCGTCAGCGGCCAGGTCGCGATAAGTCACGACAGCCGAAGCGTCAGCAGCTTGCCAGGCTTTCACCACTTCGCCGCTCAACTGACGGGAAGCCGAGTTGTCACCCAAAATGCTCGAATCGATATGCAACAGTTTCATATAAGGATCTCCAGGTGAGGATCGCCACCGGGCGATCTGATGGAGTTGATGCTACAGATGAAACCAATAGCTGATTAGCCCGCAACAATGCGATAGTTCGTCCCACTGATAGAACGATCGAGCCCAGACCATGCAAGACCTCAATGATCTCTACTATTTCGCCAAAGTCGTCGAAGCCGGTGGTTTCGCGGCGGCCGGGCGCTTGCTGGGAATTCCCAAGTCGCGGCTGTCGCGGCGCATCGCCGAGCTGGAAGAACGCCTGGGTGCGCGCCTGCTGCAACGCACCACCCGTCAACTCAAGCTGACCGCCGTGGGCGAACGTTACTTGCGCCACTGTCAGGCGATGTTGCTGGAAGCGGAGATGGCCGACGAAGCGGTGGCCAGCATGTCCAGCGAACCCCGAGGGCGATTGCGGGTGTCTTGCCCGGTAGGGTTGGCCAATCAAATGTTGCCGACGATCATCAGCGACTTTCTCGGGAAATACCCGCAGGTGCAGCTGGAGGTCATGCTGGTCAACCGCCGTGTCGATCTGGTCACCGAAGGAGTCGATGTTGCCCTGCGCGTACGCGAACTGGGCGATGAGGACCCGTTGCTGGTCACCCGACGCCTGCGTCAGGCGCAGACGCTGATGGTCGCCAGCCCCGCCTTCCTCCACGGCCGGGAAATCAACCATCCGGAAGACCTCAAGGGTTTACCGGTACTCGGGGCGCTGGAGCCCGACCGTATGGTGCATATCCGTATGCTCGATCAACAGGGTAAAAGCTATGACCTGGCGCTGGAAGCACGGCTGGGCATCGACGACTTTATCGTGCGCCGCGCCTGCGCCCTCGCCGGCCAGGGTTTTACGGTGCTGCCAATGATGTATTGCGAGTCGGAGCTGGCGGACGGCTCATTGATCCAACTGCTGCCCGACTGGTCGATGCCTGGCGGCTGGCTGCAAGCGGTCTACCCTCATCGGCGCGGGGTGATGCCGGCCGTGCGCGCCTGGCTCGACCACTTGATCGAATCATTCAATGCCTGTGGGGACCGTTTGATATGAAGGCTGGTCGCATGAGCGAAGCGGACGTCGCCGAGTTTTGCCTGGGGTTGCCGGGTGCGCGGGAGGATTACAAATGGGGCGGCGTGCGGGTGTTTTCGATTGCCGGGAACAAGATGTTCGCCTTGCAGAACCTGCGGGGCGAGTCCCTGGCGTTCAAGGTCGACAAGGATCTGTTTCTCGGTCATTGCGACCGACCGGGCATTCACCCGGCGCCGTACCTGGCCCGGGCGCAATGGATCATCATGCAGACGCCCTACCCGCTGGGCGCCGAAGAACTGAAGGCGCTGCTGCAACGTTCCCACCAGCTGGTGGTGAGCAAGTTGCCCAAGCGCACTCAGGTCGGGCTGCTGCTGTAACAACAGCCGAAGGTTGCGTCCGGCCCGTGTAGCAGCTGTCGAGCGGAGCGAGGCAGCGTTCGGCTGCGAAGCAGTCGTGAAGTCAGGCGACGCGGTGTTTCAGGAAGTCCGAGTGCGCAGGTTTTACGACGGCTTCGCCGCCGAACGCTGCCTCGCTCCGCTCGACAGCTGCTACATCCGATGTGCGTGTCCTTTAGAAGAAGGCGAGCAAGTTCGCGCCGAGGAACAACTGGTCGATCCAGAATACCTGGTGCATCAATACGATGAGCCAGAACACCAGTTGAAACGAGACTTTGCGGGTCTTGTGCCGGAACACTTGCTGGGCCAGCAAGGCGCCCGGCCAGCCACCGGCCAGTTCTACCGCGTGCAGGACGTTTTCCGGCGTGCGCCAGGTGTCGGCGCGGGCCTTGCGCTTGTCGCTCCAGTACAGGAAAAACGCCACCACGCTGACCACGCCGTAGGCCGCCAGCGGAATCACTGACACCGCGCGCAGCCACAGCATCAGCGAGCCGTACAACGGCAACGCGCAGAGGGCGGCAAACACCAGCAGTTTCAAGCGTAGATGCTGGACCTCGCCCCCGGATTTACGGCCGGGGTTATGTCGCGCGCTGGAATCATTCATGGCTTGGCAGCTGTCCAATCAACCCAACCGAACTGCCAGGTCGCCAGGATCACCAGGCCAAACGCAATGCGATACCAGGCAAATGCCGCATAGCTGTGGGTGGCAATGAATTTGAGCAGGCCTCTGACCGCGATCATCGCAAAGATAAACGCGGTGACAAAACCAATGGCGAACACCGGAAAGTCCGCCGGCACGAACAGATGGCGGTACTTGAACCCCGAATACACGGCCGCTGCAACCATCGTCGGCATCGCCAGGAAGAACGAGAACTCGGTCGCGGTTTTGCGCGACAGCCCGAACAGCAGGCCACCGATAATCGTCGAGCCGGAACGCGAAGTCCCCGGGATCATCGCCAGGCACTGGGCAAAGCCGACTTTCAGCGCGTCCTGCCAGGTGATGTCGTCGACTGTTTCGGCATGCACTTCATGCTGACGCTTCTCGGCCCACAACATGACAATCCCGCCCACGACCAGCGCCGCGGCCACGGTGATCGGGTTGAACAGGTAGTGGTGAATCAAATCGGAAAAAATCACCCCCAGCACCACGGCCGGCATGAAGGCAATCAGCAGGTTCGCGGTGAAGCGTCGCGCGCTCGGCTGGGTCGGCAAGCCGACGACCACGTCGAGGATTTTGCGGCGGAACTCCCAGACCACCGCGAGGATCGCGCCTAACTGGATGATGATGTTGAATGCAATGGCCCGTTCACCACCGAAGTTGAGCAAATCCGCGACGATGATCTGGTGTCCGGTACTCGAAATGGGCAAAAACTCCGTCAGCCCCTCTACAACGCCTAGAATCAGTGCCTGGAAGGCCGTCCAAAGATCCATCAATCCCCCAAAGACAGTGCTCAAAGGCCTGCCCCGTTAATATTTTTAGTACGTTCACTGCGCTCAGCGTAGCTGAAGTCCCGCGCGCACAGGATCCCTACGAAACCGTAAAAATTCCGTGAAAAATCAACTTGGATTCAGGTTTTTCCGCGCGAGGCCGAAATCCTATCAGACAAGCCCCGTTTACGCCGCCGCGTAATTGGACTTGGGTCGGATAGGCCCCACCGGCAAAGTGTGGTTGGATGCTGGCGATCGTTTATTACAAGAAAAAGAATCTGGAGTGACAGCGTTATGAACAGCTTGCGCAGTGTGTCGATCAGCCGACGCTTGTGGCTCATCTTGATCGTGGCGATCGTGATGTTATTGACCTTGGGCGTCTTGATGCTCAAACAGATCCACGACGACCTGTACCACGCCAAGGCACAGAAGACCCAGCACGTGGTACAGACCGCCAGTGGCATCCTCAACTACTACCATGACCTGGAAACTGCCGGCACCCTCACCCGCGAAGCGGCGCAGAAACAGGCGCTGACCACGGTTCGCGGTCTGCGCTATGACCAGAACGACTACTTCTGGATCAACGACCTGACGCCGGTGATGATCATGCACCCGGCCAACCCGAAACTCGAAGGCCAGAATCTCTCGGCGATCCGCGACCCGGACGGCTTCGCGCTGTTCAACGAGATGGTCATCATCGCCAAGGCCAAGGGCGCCGGCATGGTCGATTACCGCTGGCCGAAACCGGGCGCCAGTGCGCCGGTGGAAAAAACCTCCTACGTCAAGTTGTTCGAGCCCTGGGGCTGGATCATCGGCTCCGGCGTGTACATCGATGACATGCAGGCCGAGTTCTACGGCCAGGTCTGGAAAGCCTCGTTTATCGGCCTGGCGATTGCGCTGATCATGGCGTTGCTGGTGATCATGATTGCCCGCAGCATCGTGCGGCCGTTGCAGGAAACCGTGAACGCCATGGCCAACATTGCCAGCGGCGAAAGCGACCTGACCCGCAGCCTCGACACCCACGGCCAGGACGAAGTCACGCAACTGGCGCACCACTTCAACGCCTTTACCGCCAAGCTGCGTCTGGTGATCAGCCAGTTGCAGGTGTCCGCCAGCGCGTTGGGCCAATCGTCCAGCGACCTGGGCAACGATGCGGCGCAGGCGCAGCAACGCAGTCAGCAGCAGTCCCAGCAGATGGAACTGGTGGCGACCGCGATCAATGAAGTGACCTACGGCGTGCAGGACGTGGCGAAGAACGCCGAGCACGCCGCCAGTGAAATGCGCGACGCCGAGTCCCAGGCGCAGCAAGGCCAGGTCAACATTGATGGCAGCTTGCAGCAGATCGACAAACTCTCCGGCACCATTGACCAGGCGGTGGAAGTGATTCGCACCCTGGCTGCCGAAAGCACCCAGATCGGTAGCGTACTGGAAGTGATTCGCTCGATTGCCGAACAGACCAACCTGCTGGCCCTCAACGCGGCCATCGAAGCCGCCCGGGCGGGCGAGCAAGGTCGCGGCTTTGCGGTGGTGGCCGATGAGGTGCGCCTGCTGGCCCAGCGCACGCAGAAGTCCACGGCGGAAATCCAGGCGATGATCGAACGCCTGCAAAACCACTCCGAAGCGGCGGTCAAGGTGATCAGCGACAGCAGTCGCGCCTCGCAACTGACCATCGAACAGGCCGGGCTGGCCGGCGCGAGCCTGAGCGCCATCGGCCAGGCCCTGCGCAACCTCAACGGGCTGAACGCCTCCATCGCCAGCGCGACTCTGCAACAGGCGCACGTGGTGGAAGACATCAACCAGAACGTCACCCAGGCAGCCGGGCTATCCCACAGCACGGCGCTGGCGGCCGAGCAATCGAGCCTGGCCAGTGTTCACCTCAAGGAATTGAGCGAGCAATTGAACGGGTTGCTCAAACAGTTCCGCGTGTAACGGATCCCTGTGGGTTTGCGCTGGCCGGTCCTGCGGCTACAATCCGCCCCCTCTTTCGACTCCCCCAAGGAACCCCCATGTCCGGGCTTGAACTGTTTGCTGCCGCCCTCGGCGTGATCGCCGTCTGGCTGACGGTCAAACAGAATCCCTGGTGCTGGCCGATCGGGCTGGTGATGGTGCTGCTTTACAGCTGGATCTTCTTCGAGGTGAAGCTGTATTCGGACATGTTGCTGCAGGTGATCTACGCCGCGTTGCAACTCTATGGCTGGTGGCAGTGGACCCGCGCCGGCGATACTCATGACGGCCGGCAAGTGAGTGAACTGGGGGCCCGTTCGATCGTGTTCGGGCTGGTCGTCGGCGCCATCGGCAGCCTGCTGCTGGGCGCGGCCATGGCCCACTGGACCGACGCCGCGCAGCCCTGGCTCGATGCGGCGCTGACCGGTTTCAGCCTGGTGGCGCAGTTATGGATGGCGCAAAAACGCGTGCAATGCTGGCCGCTGTGGATCGTCCTCGATGTGATCTTTGTCAGCCTGTTCATCTACAAGGGCCTGTACCTGACCGCGACCCTGTACGCCTTGTTCACCGTGATTGCCGTGCAAGGCTGGCGCGAATGGCGCGCCGATCCGGCGCTGCACGCATGAAAGTGCTGGTGCTGACAGGCCCGGAATCCAGCGGAAAAAGCTGGCTGTCGAGCGAGATCCACGCCCATTTTGGCGGCCTGTTGGTCGGTGAGTACGTTCGGCATTTCATTGACAGCGAAGCCCGCGACACCTTCTACGATGACATTACTTCCATCGCACGTGGCCAGTTGGCCTGGGAAGATGAAGCACGCGCCAAACGACCGTCATTGTTGATCCTCGATACCCACCTCTTGAGCAATATCCTTTGGAGTCGCACGCTGTTTGGCGCTTGCCCGACGTGGATCGAGCACGCATTGCTGGCACGGCACTACGACCTGCATTTGCTGCTGAGCCCTGAAACCGTCGCCTGGCATGACGATGGGCAACGTTGCCAGCCGCAATTGGCAGAGCGCCAGGCATTTTTCCAGGCCAACCATGAATGGCTTGACCTGCACCGCCAGCCCTATCAGGTACTGCACGGTGATTGGCAACAACGCAAGGACACGGCATTCGAGGTTGTGCGGCGCCTGCTTGAAGCCTGACGGTGCCGCAATGTCCATTTCTGATACAGCCCCTCCCAAGCAAACCTGCGAACTAAAGCGGTCCTCCCCCTTCAGAACACAACTGTTAAGCCGCTGATACACGTCGCCAATAAGTGCTTTGGCACGCAGTGCCGCCAGCATCGACGGCGTTTTTTGCGCGGCTGTGTCTCAGTGGCGTTACAAAAATTTTTTGACCATCCCGACAATAAGATTCAACTAACTGTTTTTAATAGAAAAACAAAAACCGGCACACCTTCTGCTCTCTACCTCGCAACGCTGATAAGGGCCAGCGTTCCATTTACAGAAGGAATTGCCGCCGTGGGGAAATTTGATAGAAGCATCTACCGCCTCCTGCTGATCGGATGCGCTCTCGGCTCAAGTTTCTGCCTGCCCGTCCAGGCTGACAACGGCATCATCACGATCAAACGTGATGTCCAGACGCGCAACGCAACGATTCCTCCGCTGATCCCCGACCCGAACCCCACGACCGTCAATGCCAACCCGTCCAAACAAATCCTCACGCAAACGAACGAGTTGAGCGACGGCGACTTTGCCAACGTCGCCAGCGGTGCGGGCATCAACCGCCTGGTCACTCAAAACACCAACAACCTGGGCGGCAATATCAGCAACCAGTCCCAACTGTCCAACCTCCCCGCTGGACGTTCGGGAAATTCGGGCAACGGCATTGCCAACATGGTCAATTCGAACATCCAGCAAGGCCTGGGTGCTCTCAAAATCCTGACGGGAGACCGTTAAGATGAATCGCTCACTGCTGATTATCGCCATGTTTTGCAGTGCGTCGTCCTTTGCCCAATCTCCCGTCATCGATAACGCCGACATCAACGGTTCGGGCTCGCAGTATCAGGGCAACCTCTCGGTCAACCAGGCAGCGGGCGATCTGCAGCAACAAGCCAACGCCCGGGCCATCGCCATTGGCACCAATGCCAGTGCTACCACACAGATTCGCCAACGGCTGCGTACGCAAGTCGACCCCAGGATCGATGCTCGATCCAGCATTCAAGGCGACTCCTTCAGCCACGGCAACGGCGTACTGGGTGTCAACCAGAGCTCGGGCGCCAGTAACCAGCAAGCCAATGCCCTGCGGATAAGCATCAGTACACAGCCGCAAAGTATCGACGACAGTGTCCTCATGCAGCAGAACGTGGCGCTGATCAACAACTCCGATCCAACTGACTCTGCACCAGGCTATCGCCAGGTCGCCACAAGCGATCAGGCTTTCACCGGTAGCCGTGGGGTAATCCAGTTGAATCAGAGCGCCGGAGTGGGAAACCGAATGGCCAACACCCTGAGCGTACGGGTCGCGGATTGACCCAAAAAGGTAGGAAACAACACTTAACCTAAAATAAGTACGGAGAATCACCATGAAACCTTCGATGGCAATCAAGCCTCTGGTTTTCGCAATTGCTGCGGTCATGGCTGTTGCTGTACAAGCTGGGCAGCGCGACAACGACCACAATGGCCATAACAATGGCCATAACAACAATGGTCACCACACTCCTCCTCCAACAAAGATCCCTGTTTACGCGACTGCCAATGCCTGGGATAACCAGAGCAGTACCGGCAACCGCATCCGTAACGAAGGGACTGTCAACGAAGCCGAGATGACCAGCTCTGCCACAGGCACCAGTGGCAACGTCGGCGTCAACGTGGCTGCAGGCAACGGCAACCAACAAGACAACGCGGCCGCCATTGCAAACGCTGCCTCAGACTCCAGTCTGGATAACAGCTTCGTGTTCGGCACTGCCTCCGCCACCGCTAGCGTCAAGCAATACAGCAACGACAACCGGGTCAACAACTTCGGCAGCACATCTTCTGCCGTCATGAGCGGATCGGGTAATAGCGGCAGCGGCAACATGGGCATCAACATTGCTGGCGGCGACCTCAACCAGCAGAAAAACACCATGGCCATTGCCAACACCAGTGCCCCGCTGGGTAACGCAACTGCCACCGCTTCTGCCGATCAACAAGGTCCTGGCCTGGTGGTGAATAACAACGCCGATCGGACGTATCGCGTGGATACGATCACCGTGACCAATTCGGCCAGCGGTAATTTCTCTCGCGACAAGTCCTCCGAAGCCAGCGGCAGTCAAAGCGCTTCTTCGAGCTGGGACGCAGCCGGCTCCAGAAGCTATGACGCCAGCGGTTCAAAAAGCGTGGATATAAGCGGTTCCAGCGCCAGTAATGCCAGCGGTTCCAACAGCAGCAATGCCAGCGGTTCCAACAGCAGTAGTGCAAGCGGTTCTTCGAGTGCTTCTTTGAGCGCTTCCTTGAACGCTACGTTGGACGCTGCGGCGGCGGCTTCCAGCTCCACTACCTTCAACAATGGCTTCGGCGATCGCACCCGCAGCAGGTCTTCCGACGCATCGCTGAACGCATCGCTCGACGCGACGCTTGATGCATCGATAGACAAATCCTACGACAGATCGCACGACTCCTCGTACGACAAATCGCGCGATTCTTCGTACGACAGATCTCGCGATTCGTCGTTTGAAAAATCGTACGACAAATCGTACTCGAAGTCGTCTGACTCCTCGTACGAAAAATCGGGCAGCAAATCGTCCGAGTCTGCGTATGACAAAGCGAAAAGCTACAGCGAAAGCAGCTCTTATGATTTGAGCAACACCTACTCTTATCAAGTGCTGACTCCAACTGGCTGGGCCAACCCTGTGACCAACACTGCAACCCTGAGCGGTTCGGTGAATGGCGGCAGCGGCAACCTGGGCGTCAACGTGGCTGCTGGTGTGGGCAACCAACAAAGCAACTCGCTGGCCATTTCCAACCAATCGTTCTAATGGCTGTCTTTGGGGCCCCCTCACGGGGGCCTTTTTCAACCACCACCAGAAGGCATCCCACCATGCGCATTATCGCCTTGGCAATTTTGCTTTGCGTGGCCAGTGTGATCGAGGCTGCCCAAATGCCGCTTGCCGTCCTGCCGGGTGGTGCGGTGGTGTACAAGCCGATCCAGAGCGTACGCGAACGTAAGTTTGCCGACCTGGTGCAACAGAAAACCGACTTCAGTTGCGGCGCCGCGGCGCTGGCAACCATCTTGCGCCAGGCCTATTGGCTGGACGTGAGTGAAAATCAGATCATTGAAGGCATGCTGGCACACTCCGATCAAGATCTTGTCCGCGTCCAGGGCTTCTCCATGCTCGACATGAAGCGTTACGTGGAAAGTATCGGCATGCGCGCCCGTGGCTATCGGGTCGCGACGGAAACGTTGAACGAGATCAAAATTCCGGTAGTGGTCCTCATGGACATCCGTGGCTACAAACACTTTGTGGTCTTGCAAAAAGTCCAAAAGGGCTGGGTCTATATCGGAGATCCGGTACTCGGTCATAAACGTTTCAGCGTCGATGATTTTGTCAAAGGCTGGAACGGCATCATTTTCGCCGTCATCGGCCAGGGCTACGACAAAACCAACGCACTGCTCGACCCTCCCATGCCACTGACTGCCAAGAACCGCGTCAACATGTTCAGCCCGGTGCAAGACGCAGAGTTGATGGATTTCGGATTCATCCAGAGCGACTTCTTCTAATAACAAGGGAGCATGAAGCTCCGGGAGCATCCAATGAAAACTTCAACCTGGCTGGCCATGGTTTGCCTGGCCGCCAGCCTGCCGATCCAGGCAGAGACGTTCAAACCCATTGAACTGAAGGATCAGGAATTGGCGACCCTGCGCGGCCGATTTGTCATGCCGGGACGGATCGTCAGTTTCGGCATTGTCATGACCAGCACTTGGCAAAATGCCAAAGGTGAAGTGATCGGGGCGAGGTCCTCGATGAATATCCAGCAATCGACCATCAAGCCACAGTTCTATGTGTCGATGATCGACGAAAAACCTACTGGCCAGACGCGTTCGCAAGGCTCCGACGCAGGCACGGCAACAGGCACAGGCAGCGTCACCGGCGGCGGCGGCCTCAACAGCACTGAAGGCGTCACTCAAGTCGTGCGCGCTGCCGGCGACCACAACACCGCCTACAACAACGTGGATATCAACGTAGCGAAGGCTAGCCAGGTCGAACAAGCCAGCCAGGCAACGCAACCGCAGGGCCAGGCATTGGCCGCAGGCTCGACGTTGGTCGGCAACAATGGCGCGGGTTCGCTGAGCGTTTCCTCGACCGGTGCTGGCGTGCAACTCAACATCGTGGCTAACAACAACCAGGGCAGTACCGTACAACGCCTGGCTCAGGGTGGACTGATGCAGAACACGACTTTGCTCGGCAGTAGCAACCAGGTTCGCAACCTCACGTCCTTTAATGTTGTGCTGCGTGACAACGTGCCGACAGCCGGGTCTGTAAGTGGCAATCTGGACCAGCTCAAAGGCCTTCGCACTATCGGATTCTGATCTACGCTCAGTCTCATTCAGATCTAATCAGAAGGGACGGCTAACCCATGCACCGATCGTTAACGTTCAGAGCTATCGTCTGTTTGAGTAGCCTGACCCCGGCGACACTGCTCTACGCAGCCCCGGACCCTCAGGTCGAAGCATTAAAACAAGAACTCATGGAGTTGAAGCAGCGTTACGAAGCACAACAGAATGCACTGATGGTACTTGAGCAACGCGTTCGCCAAGTCGAAGAAGCTCCCGCGACACCTGCTCCCAAACGCCTGACCAAATCCCCCGCCGAAACGGTCAAGGGTGGACAGGCGGTGGCCGCCGGTGCGCCCGGAACCACTGGCAGTTCATACGGCCAATCGCTCAAGGACGATTCGGAGCCTGCGCAAAGCGTTTCCAACTTGTATGACGAAGCCAGCGGCTTCTTCGGTGGCGGCAAGTTCAGCCTCGAAACCGGCGTGACCTACACGCACTACGATACCCGGGCATTGACGCTCAACGGCTTCCTGGCACTGGACTCGATTTTTCTCGGCAACATCAACCTCGACCGCATCAAGGCCGACAACTGGACCCTGGACCTGACCGCCCGCTACAACGTGGCACAACGTTGGCAGTTCGACATTAACGTCCCCGTGGTTTATCGCGAATCCACGTATTCTTCCGGCGGCGCGGGTGGCGCAGGCCCGGTGACGTCGGACGCAACCGTTACCCGCGACCCGACCATCGGCGATGTGAACGTGGGCGTTGCGTACAAGTTTCTGGATGAGTCGGCCAACTGGCCCGACGCGGTCGCGACACTGCGCGTCAAGGCGCCGACCGGCAAGGACCCTTACGGCATCAAGCTGGTCGAGGATCCAACCAACGATAACCTCGCGGTACCCGAGGACTTGCCTACCGGCAATGGTGTCTGGGCGATCACCCCGGGGCTCTCGCTGGTCAAGACCTTCGACCCGGCCGTGCTGTTCGGCACGCTGTCCTACACCTACAACATGCAGGACTCTTTCAGCGACATCAGCCCGCAGGTCGGTTCCAAAGTCAAAGGCGACGTGAAACTGGGCGATTCCTGGCAGGTCGGCGCCGGCATTGCATTCGCCTTGAACGAGAAGATGAGTATGTCGTTTTCGTTCACCGACCAGTTCGCCCGCAAGAGCAAAATCAGACCGGACGGTGGTGATTGGCAGTCGATTTCCAACAGCGACTACAACTCGGCCAACTTCAACATCGGCATGACCCTGGCAGCCTCCGACAACCTGACGATCGTGCCCAACCTGGCCATCGGCCTGACCGACGACTCGCCAGACTTCTCCTTCAGCCTGAAATTCCCGTACTACTTCTGATCCACAACAGCAAAGCCCCGCGGCGGCTTCAACCGCAGCGGGGCTTTTTTGGTTTGGATCATTAAAGGATCGCAGCCTCGTTTCACTCGACAGCTCCTACAGGGGTTCCGGTGTAGGAGCTGTCGAGTGAAACGAGGCTGCGATCTTCTGATCTCGCTAACGGATCTGATGCTTGTGCAACAAACGGTAGAAGGTAGGCCTGGACACCCCCAGCACCTTGGCGGCGATGCTCAAATTATCGCTGTGGCGGTTAAGCACATCGCACAAGGCCTGGCGTTCAGCGCGGGTCTTGTAGTCTTCCAGCGTGCCCATCGGCGCGGCGACGGTCTGCTGGCTGATCAGCCCCAGGTCTCGCGCTTCGATCTGGCGTCCTTCGGCCAGCACCAACCCGCGACGTACCCGATTGGCCAGCTCGCGAACATTGCCCGGCCAGTCATGCTTGCCCATGGCGATCAGCGCGTCTTCGCTGAAGCTGCGCGGACGGCGACCGGTTTCATGGCTATAGAAATGGGAAAAGTGGTTGGCCAGCATCGACAGATCGCCGTGGCGTTCACGTAGCGGCGCGGTGACCACTTGCAGGACGTTGAGGCGATAGTACAAATCTTCGCGAAAGCGTTTCTTTTCGATGGACGCTTCAAGGTCGACGTGGGTCGCCGCCAACACCCGCACATCCACCGGAATCGGCTGACTGCCACCGACTCGTTCGATGTGTTTTTCCTGGAGGAAGCGCAGCAGATTGGCTTGCAACTCCAACGGCAGGTCGCCGATTTCATCGAGAAACAGGGTGCCGCCGTTCGCCGCTTCGATCCGCCCCACCTTGCGTTGGTGCGCGCCGGTGAAGGCGCCTTTCTCGTGGCCAAACAATTCGGACTGGATCAGGTGTTCGGGAATCGCGCCGCAGTTGATCGCCACAAAGGGCTTGCTGTGGCGCTGGGATTGTCGGTGCAAGGTGCGGGCGACCAATTCTTTGCCGGTGCCGCTTTCACCACGGATCAGCACGGGCGACTCGGTGGGCGCCAGTTTGCTCAGCAGCTTGCGCAGTTCGCGGATCGGCTTGCTGTCACCGAGCAACTCGTGTTCTGGCTGATCGATGTGAATCGTGCCCTGCCCGCGCAGCCGCGCCATGCCGAACGCGCGCCCGAGGGTTACCTGAACCCGGGACACATCGAACGGCAGGGTGTGGAAGTCAAAGAACCATTCGCACACAAAATCCCCGACGTTCTGCAGGCGCAGGACTTCCTGGTTGAGCACGGCAATCCATTCGGTGCCGCTGCGGCTGATCAATTCCTTGACGGCTTCGGGTCGCTCCAGGTGGAAGGGCTGCAATCGCAGGAGCCCGACATCGCAGGTGCGATCGGCGGCGTTTTCCAGCGTACAGCTGTCGACATCCCACCCTACCGCGCGCAAGCCCGGCAAAAGACGGTGGCAATCATCGCAAGGATCAACCACTAACAGACGTCGTAAAGCAGGCGCTTCTATCATGACTGTTCCTTGGCGCCAAATTTAAGGAAATATTATTAAAAACAGTCATTTGGCGGACCTGGCTGTAACATTAGCAATAATTTGACAGGGCCTTGTATCGTTTGACTATAGGAGTCTTAACTAATTAGTTATAAGAAGGTGTTTTGTTAGTTACCTAACGACTTGAACCTTTCATTCAGCTTTCAAACACGGCCCGAACATTGAGTATATGAAAGAAAGTTGAATTTTCTTTGGATTGTGTGTGACCCGACCCCCTATTGAGGGCATCAGTACAAGTAACCAGCCGAACGGTAAGCCCAACCGACGGCACATCACTTGATTGGGCATACAGAGAGAAGACCCCATGACCGCCCCGCTCCGTATCAACGAAGCTCTTTTGATTGCCAAACACGCATTCGAACCCTTTCAATGCGTGGCCTGGGCGCCACAAGAAGGCAACGGCGAACTCAGCCTGAGTGTCATCGACCTCACCAATAACCGCGTCGGCCGCGCGCAGATTCCATGCAGCGCTTATTCCGATCCGGTACAACTTGAACATCGGCTGGAACAGGCACGTAAAGCGCTGAGCGAAGATGGCTACACGCTGCAGTCGTGGTCCATGCCTCATTAATTAAAGAGCCAAAAGATCGCAGCCTTCGGCAGTTCCTACGGGATCGTATTCCAATGTAGGCGCTGTCGAAGGCTGCGATCTTTTGCTTTATGGAACTTGGCCAGCTTATCAGTGGTTCCAAAAGACACTGTTCTGGCACACAGCGACCCTCCACCTGTTAGTTATGACAGTTGTGCGTCCAGGCATTCAGGGATTGAATGTTTCGCACGCGCCGTGACCCTCCCGGCTACAGGGATAAGGTCAACTGGCAAGGAGATGCGTGCATGCAAACCCAAACCGCGTTGGCCCGCCCTGCCACCCTGAATCTAGCCGGGCATCTCGATCCGGATTTTGCCGCCGCCGGCAAAACCCAGGTGTATTTCGCCGGCAGCTCCTCCAGCATGGCCAACGGTATTGCCCTCGATCCGCAAAGGCGCCTGCTGGTCGCGGCCAAGGTTGGTACCCATGGCGGTAGCCGCTTTGGCCTGGCCCGCCTGCTGGAGGATGGCTCGGCGGATCTGGCTTTTGGCAATCAAGGCAGTTTGATCGGTCAGTTCGCGCTGGGCTTCGAGGCCATGGGCAGCAAGGTCCATGTTCTGCCTTGCGGGTCGATCCTGCTGGCCGGCCTGCATTACGAAAACGCCCGTCGCACCCTGCCCGCCCTGGCGCTGTTCGACCCCGATGGCCAGCCGGTTCGAGGCTTTGGCGACAAGGGCCGGCTGGTGGTGCGGCTGCCGGGCGATCTGTCCATGGGTTTGCGTGACGACTGGTTGCCGCCCGGCGTGCCGGGCGCCGAAGCCTGCGACATCTGCGTGCAGGATGACGGGCGGATCCTGCTGCTGGCCAATCATCATTTCGAACTGGCCGATCACGTCGGCCTGCTGATCCGCCTCAATACCGACGGCTCACTGGACCGCGACTTCAACGGCCGCGGTTTCGTCGTGGTCAGGCATCTATTGATGAATACCTGGCTCGGCAGCCTGATGGTGCAGCGGGACGGACGAATCCTGGCCGGCGGCGCGATCAATTTCCCCGAGGAAGGCCTGCTGGCGCGTTACCACGCCGATGGCACGCTGGACGACAGCTTCGCCGTAGATGGCTTCATGACCTTCAAGGCCCAGGGACGCAGCGCGCAGATCAGCCAGATCGTCCAGCAAACCAATGGCGACTTGCACTGTTTCGGCAGCAGCCGCGACCCGATGCATTGCCTGTCACTGAAACTGCACAGCAACGGTCGTCCGGATAATCATTGCAACGGGGGCCAGCCACAACGCCTGGAAATCGGCCACAGCGGCAGCCAATGGACCGCCGCCCAGGTGCAGCCGGATGGCAGCGTGCTGGCCGTCGGCGCCACCATCGGCGGCGTCGAAGCCGACTTCATCCTCGCTCGCTATCTGCCACAAGGGCATCTGGATCGCAGCTTTGCCAACGGCATTGGCTGGGTTCGCACGCGTCTGGGCCGCAGTCTCGACACGGCCACTTCCCTGGCCGTGCAGGACAACGGCCGGATCGTCGTCGGCGGTTATTCACTGGACGGCAACTATCGGGCGGTGGTGGCGCGCTACCTGAGCTAACACCTGCGCTTGATCTTCCCTTTCGCATACGGCAAGTTGCGCGCTTCTTAATACAAGGAGTAGCCGATGTCCGGTTCGATGGCCCAGGCGTTCGCGCATAATTTTCTCGGGCATTCACCCCGCTGGTACAAAGCCAGCATTGTTGGCTTTCTGATCCTCAACGCTTTGGTGTTGTGGACGGTCGGGCCGGTGGCCGCCGGCTGGTTGCTGGTCCTGGAATTCATCTTCACCCTGGCCATGGCGCTCAAGTGTTATCCGCTGATGCCCGGCGGGCTGCTGTTGGTCGAAGCGTTGTTGTTGAAGATGACCACGCCCCAGGCGCTGTATGACGAACTGGTGCACAACTTCCCGGTGATCCTGCTGCTGATGTTCATGGTGGCCGGCATCTACTTCATGAAAGACCTGCTGCTGTTTCTGTTTTCGCGCCTGTTGCTTGGGGTGCGTTCCAAGGCATTGCTGGCGTTAATGTTCTGTTTCCTGTCGGCATTCCTCTCGGCGTTTCTCGATGCCTTGACCGTCACGGCGGTGATCATCAGTGCGGCCGTGGGGTTTTACTCGGTGTATCACCGCGTCGCGTCGGGCAACGATCCGCGCCAGGACAGCGCGTTCAGCGACGATCAGCATCTGCCCACACTGCATCACGAAGACCTTGAACAATTTCGCGCCTTTCTGCGCAGCCTGCTGATGCATGGCGCCGTGGGCACGGCATTGGGCGGCGTGTGTACGCTGGTGGGCGAACCGCAGAACCTGTTGATCGGCCACGAGATGGGTTGGCATTTCGCCGAGTTCTTCCTGAAGATCGCCCCGGTGTCGCTGCCAGTGCTGGCCGCCGGCCTGGTGACCTGCGTGCTGCTGGAGAAGCTGCGCTGGTTCGGTTACGGCACGCTACTGCCAGACAACGTGCGCACAGTGCTGGCCAACTATGCCGCCGAAGACAACGCCGAACGCACCTCGCGCCAGCGCGCGGCGTTGCTGGTGCAAGGCGCGGCGGCGTTGATCCTGATTGCCGGATTGGCGTTCCACATTGCCGAGGTCGGGCTGATCGGTTTGATGGTGATCGTGTTGATCACCGCGTTTACCGGCATCACCGACGAACATCGCATCGGCAACGCCTTTAAGGACGCCATGCCGTTCACGGCGCTGCTGGTGGTGTTTTTCGCCGTGGTGGCGGTGATTCACGATCAGCAACTGTTTACGCCGTTGATTCAGTGGGTGCTGGCCCTGCCGGCGGAGCAACAGCCGGGCATGCTGTTTATCGCCAACGGGCTGTTATCGGCGATCAGCGACAACGTGTTTGTGGCGACGATCTACATCACCGAAGTGAAACAGGCGTTCATCTCCGGCCACATGAGCCGCGAGCATTTCGAGACCCTGGCGATTGCCATCAACACCGGGACCAACCTGCCGAGCGTCGCGACGCCCAATGGCCAGGCGGCGTTTCTGTTTCTGCTGACGTCGGCGATTGCGCCGCTGATTCGTTTGTCTTATGGGCGGATGGTGTGGATGGCGTTGCCGTATACGGTGGTGATGGGGGTTTTGGGGTGGTATGCGGTGAGTTTCTGGCTGTAACCCCGCATTGATCGTTCCCATGCTCTGCGTGGGAATGCCTCAAGGGACGCTCCGCGTTCCAATGGGACGCGGAGCGTCCCGGGCTGCATTCCCACGCGGAGCGTGGGAACGATCATTACGCGTGAGGGAGGATATACCGCTCGATCGCCTGGGCCGCGCCGTCTTCGGTGTTGGCGCCCGTCACGACGTCAGCCTGGCGTTTCACGGCCTCCTCCGCCTGACCCATGGCAATCGACAACCCGGCACGATGGAACATCGCCGGGTCATTGCCGCCGTCGCCCAGTGCCGCGGTTTGCTCCAGCGGCACGCCGAGGTACTCGGCCAGTGTCGCCAGCGCATCACCTTTGTTGGCTTGCATCGCCGTCACGTCGAGGTATATCGGCTGAGAACGGGATACTTGCGCCTGGCCTTCAACCTTGGGCAGCAACAGCGCTTCCAGTTCGATCAACAAGTCAGTGTTGTTGCTGGTGGCGACGATCTTGTCGATGCGCTCCAGGTACGGCTCAAAACTCTCGACCACCACCGGCGGGTAGCCCAAACCGTGCTGCTCACGCGGAACCATCGGGCCGTTCGGGTCTTTCAACAACCAATCGCCACCGCTGAACACCCAGATTTCGATGTCTGGCCGGTCGGCAAACAGTGCCAGCGCGGTCAGTGCAGCGGTCGCCGGCAAGTAATGGGCGACCAGCAGACTGCCGTCCGGTTTGACGATGGTGCCGCCATTGAAGGCCGCGGTGGGCAGATCGACGCCCAGGGCCTCGATCTGCTGCAACATGGCTTTGGGCGGGCGCCCGGTGGCCAGGCTGAACAACACTCCGGCCTCGCGCAATGCGCGGAAGGCGTCGATGGTGCGCTGGCTCAGGCTGTGATCGGGCAGCAGCAAGGTGCCGTCCATGTCGCTGAGCAGAAAACGGATGGGATGTTGCGCAACCTCACTCATCCGAGGCTGTGCCAGACGCGGCCATCGCGGGCCAGCAGGTCCTCGGCGGCTTGTGGGCCGTCTTCACCGGCCGGGTAGCTCTGCACGCTCGCGTCCTGCTGCCAGGCGTCGATAAACGGCTGTACGGCGCGCCAGCCGTTCTCGATGTTGTCGGCGCGCTGGAACAGCGTCTGATCGCCGGTCAGGCAATCGTAGATCAGGGTTTCGTAGCCGGTGGACGGCTGCATCTCGAAGAAGTCCTTGTAGGCGAACCCCAGCTCGATATTGGCCATCTTCAGCGCCGGCCCCGGCCGCTTGGCCAGCAGGTCGAACCACATGCCTTCGTTGGGCTGGATCTGGATCCGCAGGTAGGTCGGCTGCAACTCATCGACCTCGGTGTCGCGGAACTGCGCGTACGGCGCCGGCTTGAAGCAGATGACGATCTCGGTGTCGCGCACGCTCATGCGCTTGCCGGTGCGCAGGTAGAACGGCACGCCGACCCAGCGCCAGTTGTCGATCATCACTTTCAGCGCGACGTAGGTTTCAGTGTTGCTGTCCGGCGCGACGTTGCCCTCCTGGCGGTAACCAGCCAGCGGCTTGCCATCGACTTCGCCAGCAGCGTACTGCCCGCGCACCGAGTTGGCCCGCGCATCCTCGACGGACCACGGCCGGATCGCGCCCACCACCTTGGCTTTCTCGCCACGCACCGCATCGGCGCCAAACGCGGCCGGCGGCTCCATGGCCACCATCGCCAGCAACTGGAACAGGTGATTGGGCACCATGTCCCGCAAGGCGCCGGTGTGTTCGTAAAAACTGCCACGGGTTTCCACGCCGACGGTTTCGGCGGCGGTGATTTGCACGTGGTCGATGTAATGGTTGTTCCAGAACGCTTCAAACAGGCTGTTGGAGAACCGGCTGACCAGAATGTTCTGCACGGTTTCCTTGCCCAGGTAATGGTCGATCCGGTAGATCTGCTTTTCCGACATGACCTTGAGCAAGCAGGCGTTCAAGGCTTCGGCGGTTTGCAGATCAGAACCGAACGGTTTTTCGATCACCACCCTTCTGAAGGCTTCCGGGGTTTCTTCCAGCAAGCCGGCGCTGCCGAGTCGGCGCACCACTTCACTGAAGAAACGCGGCGCGGTGGCCAGGTAGAACACCGCATTGCCGGTGCCGCTGTCGGCGATTTTCGCCGCCAGGGCTTGATAAGTGCTGTCGTCCAGGAAATCGCCCTGGACGTAGCTGATGCCTTTGGCCAGTTTGGCCCACAAGGCAGGATCAAGAACCTGATCGCCCTTGCCGACTTTGGTGGCCGCTTCGGTGCGAATGAAGTCTTCGAGCTTTTGCGCGAAGGCTTCATCGCTGATGGCGTTGTGGTCAACGCCGATGATCCGCAGTCCATCGCCCAGCAGGCCGTCGCGACTGAGGTTGTACAGGGCCGGCATCAACAGACGCTTGACCAGGTCACCATGGGCACCGAACAGGAACAGCGTGGTCGGTGGTGCGGGTTCTGCCTTGGATTTCCTGCGGATCGTGTTGGTCATTTTTTCGGAGTCTCCACGTGGCCGCCGAAGCCGAAGCGCTGGGCAGAGAGGATTTTGTCGCCAAAGGTGCCCTGCCCGCGGGAGCGGTAGCGCGAGAACAGCGAGTTCGACAGCACCGGTACCGGCACCGCTTGCTCCATGGCGGCTTCGATGGTCCAGCGACCTTCACCGCTGTCGGCGACTTCGCCCGAATAGCCTTCCAGCTTCGGATCGCTGGCCAGTGCATCGGCGGTCAGGTCGAGCAACCACGAAGACACCACGCTGCCACGACGCCAGACTTCGGCGATGTCGCCGACATTGAGGTCGAAGCGCTGGTCTTCCGGCAGGATTTCGCTCGATTTGGTCTTTAGAATGTCGAAGCCTTCAGCGAACGCCTGCATCATTCCGTACTCGATGCCGTTATGGATCATCTTCACGAAATGGCCAGAGCCGGCTGGGCCGGCGTGGATGTAGCCGCGCTCGGCACGGTCGTCGTCGGACTTGCGGTCCTTGGTGCGCGGAATGTCACCCAGGCCCGGGGCCAGGCTTTCGAACAGCGGGTCGAGGCGCTTCACGGTCTCGGCGTCGCCGCCGATCATCATGCAGTAGCCGCGCTCCAGGCCCCAGACGCCGCCGGAGGTGCCGACGTCAATGTAGTGCAGGCCTTTCTCCGACAGGGTTTTCGCCCGGCGAATGTCATCTTTATAGAACGTGTTGCCGCCGTCGATGATGGTGTCACCGGCTTCGAGCAGGTTGCTCAGGGTCTCGATGGTGTCTTCGGTCGGCGCGCCGGCCGGCAGCATGACCCAGATCGCACGCGGCTTGGCCAGGCCAGCCACCAGGGCTGGCAGGTCGGCGACGCCGGTGGAACCTTCTTTGGCCAGGTTCTCGACGAAGGCGGTATTGCGGTCGTAAACAACGGTGGTATGCCCGTTGAGCATCAGGCGCCGCGCAATATTACCGCCCATGCGGCCCAGTCCAATAATCCCGAGTTGCATGTGCTGATGCTCCTTACTACAAATAAAGTGTGTCAAAGGTTATAGCCCAACGCGACTAATGTGGGTTAGTCCAGAGCGGCGGGATGAAGTTTCCGGGCATTGTGCCCGATCCAGACTGATAACGTCGGGAATCGTGGCAAAGACACACCGACCGTGAAAAATAAAAAAGTTCCATTCACAGGCAAAAGAAATCAAAATCGCTGCCGATAGTGAAGGTGTCGCTCCCAAGGACGACACAATCACAGTTGATGCAGGCCATTTGCGAGGTGAGCAATGGACACAATCGTTACCGCACGTCCCCCACAAACTCTCTACGTCACGATTCGTCGTGATGAACTGCGCCAATTGAAAGACGAGCGTGACACCTTGAAGAACCAGGTGGCGCAGCTCAGGCAATTGTTGCAGCAACAGGCTCAGCTATCCGGGCAGTCGATGCCTGCGTTGAACGCCTGATTCCCCCGCAGCACATTCTTCAGATGTCCTGAACCTGTCTTGTGGTGAGGGTGGCCCCCTCGCCACAGCAAGCCCTCTCCACACAGTCTTCTCCCAATGGTTGCCTCGTTACCTGTCGCGACCCTGAACAAAACTCACAAAGTTTTCACATTCGCCTAGCGATACTCCCGATCCTTGTGGCTGTTCGGTTCCCGGACAGTGGTGTCTCGTGGGTTTCGTTTGATGACGCCGGTGGCTTGCTGATGCCGGTGGGAGTTCTGAATGGCAGTGTTCAAACGCAGCAAAACGTCTGCGACAGGTTTCGATTGGGCCGGGTTCCTCTGGCTGTTTGTGTTCTTCTGGTACTTTTCGGGCATCACCCAACTGCTGATCCAGTTGACCGGGACTTCCGGGTTCACCGGGTTTCGCCAGGCCTTTGTGATGAGCGCAATCTGGCTGGCGCCGATGCTGCTGTTTCCCAAACGTACCCGCCTGTTGGCCGCGCTGATCGGCGTCGTGCTGTGGGCCTGCTCGATGGCCAGCCTGGGCTACTTCTTCATCTATCAGCAGGAGTTTTCCCAGAGCGTCATCTTCATCATGTTCGAGTCGAACATCTCTGAAGCCGGCGAGTACATGACCCAGTACTTTGCCTGGTGGATGGTGTTCGCGTTCCTCGCCCACACCGCGTTCGCCTACTTCCTCTGGACCCGCTTGCGCCCGGTGTACATGCCCCGTGGCCGCGCACTGGTCGCCGCGACCGCGATTCTGGTGGCCGTGGTCGGTTATCCGCTGATCAAGCAAACCGCGCGCACCGGCAGTTTTGCCGGCGGTTTCGAGAAGTTCGAAACCCGCATCGAGCCGGCCGTGCCGTGGCAGATGGCCGTGGCCTATCACCGTTACCTCGACACCCTGGCCGGCATGCAAGACATGCTCGACAATGCCAGCAAGATCGAGCCGCTGAAAAACCTCAAGAACACCATGGCCGACCAGCCATCGACCCTGGTGCTGGTGATCGGTGAGTCCACCAACCGCCAGCGCATGAGCCTGTACGGTTACAACCGGGAAACCACCCCGGAACTGGACAAGCTCAAGGATCAACTGGCGATTTTCAATAACGTCATCACCCCGCGCCCCTACACCATCGAAGCGCTGCAACAGGTGCTGACCTTCGCCGACGAAGAGAATCCGGACCTGTACCTGTCGACACCGTCGCTGGTCAGCATGATGAAGCAGGCGGGCTACAAGACCTTCTGGATCACCAACCAGCAGACCATGACCAAGCGCAACACCATGCTCACCACGTTCTCCGAACAGGCCGACGAGCAGGTGTACCTGAACAACAACCGCAACCAGAACGCCGCCCAGTACGATGGCGACGTGATCGAGCCGTTCAACAAGGCCCTGGGTGACCCGGCGGCGCACAAGTTGATCGTCGTGCATCTGCTCGGTACGCACATGAGCTACCAGTACCGTTACCCGCCGACCTTCGACAAGTTCAAGGATCGCGCCGGGGTTCCGGCCGGTGTACGCGACGCCGAAGTGCCGACCTACAACAGCTATGACAACGCGGTGCTGTACAACGACTTCGTGGTGTCGAGCCTGATCAAGGACTACGCCAAGGTCGATCCGAACGGCTTCCTGCTGTACCTCTCCGACCACGGTGAAGACGTGTTCGACTCCCCGGGCCACAGCACCCTGGGGCGTAACGAGAACAAGCCGACCGCGCCGATGTACACCATTCCGTTCATGGCCTGGGCCTCGCCAAAATGGCGTGAAACCCACGACTGGAACTTTGCCGCCGACCTGAGCCGCCCTTACAGCAGCTCGCACTTGATCCACACCTGGGCTGACATGGCCGGGTTGAGTTTCGATGAACTGGACCGCAGCAAAAGCCTGGTCAGCGACAGCTTCAAGCCACGACCGCTGATGATCGGCAACCCATATGAACGCCAGGAACGTCCGCTGATCGATTTCAGTTTGATGAAGCCGAAAACTGCGGCGGTTCCAGAGCCGGCAGTGGTCAAGCAGTAACCCCGCAATTCTCCCTGTAGGAGCGAAGCTTGCCCGCGAGGCGTCGTGTCAATCAGCATTTATGTCGGCTGACACACCGCTTTCGCAAGCAAGCTTCGCTCCCACAGCCTGCCTTCAGATGACAATTATTCTCGTCTATCGCTAAATATCCCCGCTCCCCTTCGTCTTTGAGCAAACGGAATTTTTCCCTCGAAGACAAGGAGTCGGCCGCGATGTTCGCGCCTATTACCCGTTCCATGACCTTGACCCTCGGGCTGTGCAGTGCAGCCCTGAGCCCTGATCTGCTGGCCGAAACCGAGCCCGACAAGGACCCGGCTACCAGCGCCCTGGAGCTCACCGCCACCAACGTCACCGCCGAAGGCCTGGGCAGCACCACCGAAAACACCCAGTCCTACACCACCGGTGCCATGAGCACCGCCACGCGGTTGAACCTGTCGATCAAGGAAACCCCGCAATCAGTGTCCGTGGTCACTCGCCAGCAAATGGACGACTTCAAACTCGGCACGCTGTCCGAAGCGATGAGCCAGACGACCGGCGTGGTGGTCCAGCACAATGACTCGGACCGGGTCAGCTATTCATCCCGTGGCTACACGATCAACAACTTCCAGATTGACGGGATGCTCAATACCTTCGGGCGGATGAAGTCTGACTCCGACACCATCATCTACGACCGCATCGAAGTGGTTCGCGGCGCCACCGGGTTGACCACCGGCGCCGGCGACCCGTCGGCCACCATCAACATGGTGCGCAAGCGTCCGACCGCACAATGGCAAGCCCAGACCGGCGTCAGTGGCGGCAGCTATGACGATTACTACAGTTACGTGGACGTCGGCGGTCCGTTGGCGTTCGACGGACGTTTGCGCGGGCGCAGCGTGCTGGCCTACCGCGACAGTCAGTCGTTCCGCGACCACTACCAGATGCAGCGGGAAGTCGGCTACGGCGTGCTCGAAGCCGATCTCACCGACGACACCGTGCTGGCGGTGGGTTACGACTATCAGGACAAACAGGTCCAGGGCACGTCCTGGGGCACCGTGCCGTACTGGAATGCTGCCGGTGGCAAGGCCAACCTCGGGCGTTCGACCAACATGGCGACTTCCTGGAGCTCATGGCCATTGAGGGACAAAACAGCTTTCGCCAACCTCGACCAGCAACTGGGCGGCGGCTGGCACCTCAAGGCGGCCTACACCCACCGTGAGAGCGATACCGACGGCAAGGTCTACTACGGCGGTGGCGGGTTCCCGAATGACGACCGCAGCGGCATGAGCGCCTACCGTGGCCACATGGTCGGCACGCAGAAAATGAAAACCTATGACTTCAACGTCGCTGGCCCTTACGCGTTGTTCGGGCGCGAGCACGAGCTGATGTTCGGCTACGGCGAAGCCGAACGCAGTGCCGAGTCGCCGTACGCCGTGGAAGGCGCCACACCCGCAGGCTACGACAACATTGCCGACTGGAAATACATGGGCGGTATCGCCAAGTTCCCCGACACCGTCACCGGCCTCAACGGCTCATCGGACAACACCCGGCAGAAGGCCGGCTACCTGGCCACCCGCCTCAACCTGACCGACCGCTTTCACGCGGTGCTCGGCAGTCGGTACGGTAGCTGGAAAGCCTCGGAAAACACCAAGACCTACGATAACAGCCTGCAATTGACCGGCGTCGAGACCACGTCGCAGCAACACAGTGATATCTGGACGCCATACGCCGGGCTGCTCTACGACCTCACACCCGAGTACACCGTGTACGTCAGCTACACCGACATCTTCAAACCCCAGGACAACCGCGATGCCAATCGCAAATACCTGGACCCGGTGGTCGGCAGCAACTATGAACTGGGCCTCAAGGGCAGCTTGCTGGATGAACGCCTGAACGTCGCCACGGCGCTGTTCTGGAGCAAGCAGGACAACGTCGCCGAAGTGGACGATTCGGTGCCACCAAACCCGGTGACGGGCAAGGAATTCTACAAGTCCGGGGGCAAGGGGCAGAAGGTCCAGGGCTTCGAAGTCGAAGTATCCGGCGAAGTCATGACCGACTGGAACATGACCGCCGGCTACACCTACACCCACGCGGCCAACGGCGAAAAGCAGCGGGCCAACACCACTCAACCGCTGAACATGTTGCGCCTGTCCACGGCCTATCGCCTGCCCGGCGACTGGCATGCGCTGACCGTGGGCGGCGCGGTGAATTGGCAGAGCGATATCTGGGGCAACTCCAATCGCCCGGTCGGACGCAATGCCGAGGGTGGCCTGGTCACCGAACCCACGAAGATCCGCCAGGAGGCCTACAGCGTGGTCAAGTTGATGTCGCGTTACGAGTTCGACAAGCACCTGTCGGCCTCGCTGAACGTCGATAACCTGTTCGACAAAAAGTATTACGACAACGTCGGCTTTTATAACGGTGTGTTCTGGGGCGACCCGCGCACCGTGACGCTCAGCCTGGACTGGAAACTCTGAGCCACCGCCACAATCTACCGTGGGAGCGCCTTGGCTCCCACGTTTCGGTCGGGGTTAACCTCGATTTAATGAGGCCTGCCAATACTGCGCCCACGCCCTTGAATCACGGATGAAAGGCACCCCGTCATTCTTAGTGGGAGATACATCATGAAACGAGTCAGCTTGATCCTCGCCGGTCTGCTCATCGTCGGTTCCACCAGCGCGTTTGCCGAAGGCGGCGCGGAACGGATGAAGCATCACTGGGACAACTTCCCGGTTCCCTCCGCACAAAGCCAGACCGATCATCGTCCAAGTGGCGAACTGCGGGTTCCGGATGATCAAACCGCACAAGTGACCGAATCCTACAGAACTTAACCGATGGACCTTTGGCGACCCCTGTTCCATCGCCAGAGCTGACACTTCGGGCGTCCTGATGGACGCCCTTTTTTATGCCCGGGATTTACAGCGACTTGATCCAGAACAACATGCGGCCATGGGCCGGGTCGAACATGCCGGCGGCAAAGCCGAACTTGGCGTAGGACGCCTGGGCCACGGCGTTGCCTTCCAGGACTTCGAGGGTGATTTTGCAGCAACCGCGTTGGCGGGCGATTTCTTCGACCTTTTGCAGCATCTTCTGGCTCAGCCCCAAACCGCGAAACTTTGCCACCACCGCCACGTCGTGCACGTTGACCAACGGTCGGCAGGCAAAGGTTGAAAACCCTTCAAAGCAATTGACCAGCCCCGCCGGTTCACCGCCGACGAACGCGAGCACGCTGAACGCATAAGGACGCTTGGCCAGTTCCGCCGGCAGTTGCTGCAGGACATCGGCTGAAAGCGGCTCGCCACCGCCCATCGGGTCTTCGGCGTAGTGGTTCAACACCAGGCAAATGGCTTCGGCATGCACCGGGTTGGTGTAGCTGGCCTGAAGGACAAGTATTTCTGCGGATTCCATTTCCACCCTCGATCGCATACATCAAATTGGCCAAGGACATTAGCGTGACGGTGGCGTGCCGACAACCGGATCTTAGTGACCCCAAATCAATTCTTCGGTCCAACCCAACTCGGCAAAATCCTCGGCCCGTAGTCCCGACTCCCCGGCACTGAAAAACTCATCCAATTGCGGCGGCTTCACCGACGTGCCACTGAGCATCCCATGCACCTGCCCCCGATGATGAATCTGGTGTTCGAACAGATGCGAGAGCATGCGCAGACGACTGTCGTGTTGCGGCGTGTCCCGGGCGATGGTCACGAGTCGCCCGAGGTCGGCGTCGCGCAATTGCTCGCAATAGGCGATCAGCCGACGATCCACCTGAACCTGCTCACGCTTGAGGTCGGCGCCCACGGTAAACGGTTGCTCGTCGTTGAAAAACACGTAGCAATCGGGATGCGGCACATCACCGCGCAGCTCGCGCTCCAAGGCGTCCACATAAAACCAGTCGCAGGTCAGGATATGGTTGAGGGTGGCGCAGATACTGGGGAAGAAACTGACCCGCGCCGCCGTCAATTCCGCCGCGCTCAACTGACCCCAGGCCTTGGCCAGTCGGTGGTTGGCCCAGGCATTCTGGTAGGCCATGGTCAGCAAATGGTGAGACAGGGGTTGAGTCATCGTCGCGCCTCCTGTGTTCAAGCTTCGGCAAACCGTTGCAACTGCATTTCCTGCAAGCGACTGAGGGTGCGGCGGAACGGGAATTCCAGGTAACCCTCGGTGTACAAGGCCTCCATCGGCACCTGGGCTTCGAGGTACAACGGCACCTTGCGGTCGTAGCATTCGTCCACCAACGCGATGAAGCGCCGTACGCCATCGTCGTGCACCGACAACTGCGGCAGCTCACGGTCGCCGGCCACCACCCGCTCCACGCCATCTTCGGTGCCCCTGGCGATCCGCCCTTCACGCTTCTGCGCGCTGAGGTTGGGCACTTCACTCATCAGAATAGCGCTGAAGGTGTCGCACAGGGCCATGAAGTCCATGGCGGCAAACGGTTGCTCACAGAGGTCGGCGTAACGACACCACAGCACCGAGGCGCTGGCCTGCACGACGTGGACGCTGCGATAGCCGACCTGGATCGGATCGCTGGACACCGACTGCCCGGCCGTCAGGGCCTTGAACGCTTCGGCCAACCCGCTGGGCTCATCCAGCGCCCCCACCCAATAGCGCTGCAACGCTGCGCCGGGATGCAGGCGATGATCTTCGCCGCCATCCACCGCAATCACCTGCATGTGCTGCTTGATCGCTTCGATGGCCGGGGTAAAACGGTCGCGGTTGAAGCCATCGGCATACAACTGGTCCGGCGGCTGGTTGGAGGTACTCACCACCACCACGCCTTCTTCGAACATGACTTGGAACAAGCGGCCGAGAATGATCGCGTCGCCGATGTCGTTGACGAACAACTCATCGAAACACAGCACCCGGACCTCCTTGGCCAACTCGCGAGCCAGGGCTTTGAGTGGGTCGGCGGTGCCGGTCAACTGGAACGAGCGCTGATGTACCCAGCCCATGAAATGGTGGAAGTGCTGACGCCGGGCCGGCACCCGCAGGCTTTCGTAGAACTGGTCCATCAACCAGGTCTTGCCCCGACCGACCGGGCCCCACAGGTAAACGCCGGTGATTGGCTTGCGTCCTTCGTGCAGGGATTCGTGACACTTTTGCAGGGCCCAGACGGCATGTTCCTGGGCTTCGTCCTGGATGAAGCCTTTGTGTTCAATGGCGTACTGCCAGGCGCTTAACGGGGAATCGAAAGTCATAGAGGCCGCAGTTCCGGGCTGAAGCTGCGCAGTATGCCAGCAAAAAGCCCCTGTATAGACAGGGGCTTTGCGTCACAACGAAATGTCCAACCGGGCAATCTTGCCCTGCTCGTTCAAGCGAAACGTGTAGCGCAATTCCAGCGGGCTGCCGGGAAATGTCCCGGAAATCAGGTTGTGAACCAGCACCTTGCCGGTGCGCAGTTGAACATCGAGTACCTCGACCCGTGGCTGGTAGCGTTGCGCGGTGTCTTGCATCCATTGGGCGATGGCCTGGGGGCCGACCTGATGCTCGCCTTCATCGAAGACATTGGCATCCTCGGCGAAGAAACTGGCGACCCGCGAGGTGTCACGGGCATTGGCGGCGGCGATGTAAGCGGCGATGGCCGGGGCCAGTGAAGCGGCTGGACTAGACATGTTGAAGGCTCCTTGTTGTTTGATTCTGGAGCCATGCTAAAACACTGCTGTGTCAGTTCTTGTCAGGAGTGAAGCGCCCGGCTTCATCCAGTTGCATCTGCTTGCGCCAGGTGCGCAACAGGTCGCTGCGCCGGCCGGGATAACGCTCGCCCTGCTCGCTCGCGGTTGAAATCCGGTCGGTGCGAAAGGTCCGATAGGCGCTGCGTAACTCGCACCAGGCGACGATGATCCGCACTTCGTTGAGAAAGCCCAGCGCCAAGGGCCAGATCAAGCGCTGGGTCGGCACCTGATTGGCATCGGCGTAATCGATGTGCAGCTTGGCTTGATTGCGAATGGCCTGGCGAAACACATTCAACGGCACCGCGTTTTGCGCAAAGCCGTAACCTGACGGGCCAGGCAATACCGTCGGGTTGTGTAACGCCTCCAATGCCTCAGGCGCCAATACCGCAGCAATCTTCGCCAGCGCATCCGCCGCCGCCTTGCTCAACACCTCATCGCCACGCTGATCGACATAACGCAAACCCAGCACGATGGCTTCGGTTTCGTCGGCGTTGAGCATCAATGGCGGCAGAAACAGGCCGCTGCGTAACACGTAACCAATCCCCGCCTCGCCATAGATCGGCGCGCCGAGGGCCGTGAGCTCGGCGATGTCGCGGTACAGCGTGCGTTCGGAGATCTCCAGTTCGCTGGCCAGGGTCGCGGCGGTCACCGGTCGGCTTTTCCCGCGCAACACTTGGAGCAAGGTCAGTAAACGAGTGGTTCGCGACACGATCGGCACGCTCTGTCCAGGAAAGTGGCGGAAGCTTAGCAAAGGCTGCTGTCAGAAACTGGCAGGAGTGGTTGCCCCTTTCATCGCCTCTGAAAAAAGCGTCTTGACGCTGGATATTACTCGCATCATATTAAATACATGTTGCTAGTCATTTATATTCAACCCCGATGTTTTCTTCAGGAGTCCTCCCATGCATTACAAAGTCTTTGGCCGTAAAACCGGCTTGCGGGTTTCGGAACTGGCGCTGGGCGCCGGCAACTTCGGCACCGGTTGGGGCCACGGCGCCGAGCGCGATGAAGCCAAGCGGATTTTCGACGGCTACCTGGAAGCCGGCGGCAACTTCATCGACACCGCCAATGGCTATCAGGGCGGCGAATCGGAAGGCATGCTCAGCGAGTTCATTGCTGCCGAGCGCGATCGTTTGGTGATCGCCACCAAATTCACCATGGGCACTGAGCGCACGGCCAATATTTCTTTCACCGGTAACAACCGCAAGAACATGGTCCGCGCCGCCGAAGAAAGCCTCAAACGCCTGAAAACCGATCACATCGACCTGTTCTGGGCGCACATCAGCGACGGCGTGACGCCGATGGAAGAAATCCTTCGTGGCTTCGACGACCTGGTGCGCGCCGGCAAGATTCACTACGCCGGCCTGTCGAACTTCCCGGCCTGGCGCATCGCTCGCGCTGACGTACTGGCTGAAGTACGTGGTTTCTCGCCGATTGCCGCGATCCAGACCGAATACAGCCTGGCCGAACGCACCGCTGAACGAGAATTACTGCCGATGGCCGAAGCCCTGGGTCTGGCGGCAACCTTATGGTCCCCGCTGGGCGGCGGCTTCCTCACCGGCAAGTACCGCACCAACGATGAAAACAACCGCGCGGCCAAACTCGGCATGTTGATCCACAGCGAGAAAAGCGCCCGGGAAACCGCCCTGCTCGACACCTTGCTGGCGGTAGCCGCCGAAATGGAGTCGAGCCCGACCCATGTGGCGATTGCCTGGTTGCGCGAGAAAGCCAAGCGTTCGACCACCGCGCTGATTCCGATTCTGGGTTCGCGCACCCGTGAACAGTTGGACGCTACGTTGGGCGCATTGAACGTGCAGTTGAGTGACGAGCAGTTGGCGCGGCTGGATGGCAGCAGCGATGTGGAACCGGGCGTGCCACACGCCATGATCGCCGGGTCGGTGGCGCGGTATACCGGGGTTGAGACCCTGGATTTGCCGAAGATTCCGGTGGCCTGATAAAGCTTCGCGGGCAATCCTCGCTCCTACGGGTTACGCGCCAATTTCAACACTGCGCAAAACCTGTAGGAGCGAGCGGTGCGACGATTCGACTTGCCCGCGAAGGCGTCCTCATGACCGCCACACATCTATCTCAACGATCAACCTTATGCTTCGCCGCATACAAACACAGCATTTCCATGGCCAACGTCGCCGCCGCCAGTGAAGTAATGTCCGCGCTGTCATAGGCCGGGGCCACTTCCACCACGTCCATGCCCACCAGATTGATCCCGCGCAAGCCACCAAGAATCTCCAGCGCCTGCACCGTGCTCAATCCGCCGCACACTGGCGTTCCGGTGCCCGGAGCGAACGCCGGGTCCAGGCAGTCGATATCAAACGTCAGGTACACCGGGTTGTCACCGACCCGCGCCCGAATCGCCTCGACAATCGCCTCGCCACCCTGGCGATGCACCTGCCGTGCGTCCAGCACCTGAAAACCCATGTGATCATCATTGGTGGTGCGCAAGCCGATCTGCACCGAACGCGACGGGTCCACCAACCCTTCCTTGGCCGCGTGCCAAAACATCGTGCCGTGATCGACCCGCTTGCCCTCTTCGTCCGGCCAGGTGTCGCTGTGGGCGTCGAAGTGGATCAGCGACAAGGTGCCGTGCTTGCGGGCATGGGCCTTGAGCAGCGGATACGTGATGAAGTGGTCGCCACCGAACGTGAGCATCGCGCTGCCGGCGTTCAGAATGTGTTCGGCGTGGGCTTCGATGCTTTCCGGGATCGAGTGCGGCGTGCCGTAATCAAAGTCGCAATCGCCGTAGTCAATCACCGCCAAATGATCGAACGGATCGAAGGTCCACGGCCAATGACGTTCCCAGGCGATCCCGGTGGACGCGGCACGAATGCCCCGCGGTCCGAAACGTGCGCCTGGGCGGTTGCTGGTAGCGGTGTCGAACGGCACACCGCTGACTGCGACATCCACACCGCGCAAGTCACGGCTGTAACGTCGGCGCATGAAACTGGTGATACCGGCGTAGGTGCTTTCGGCGGCAGTCCCGTAGAGGCTGTCGCGGGTCATGGCCTGGTCGTTTTGCACAGGGACATCCATGGTGAGTTCCTTATTATTGGCGGCTACGGAAAGTGGTCCACAGGCGGGTGCGCTGACGCATGTCCTTGAGGCTCATGCTGCGGTCGGCGTACAAGCGGTCGCGAACGTCGGCCAATGGGTAGATATCCGGGTCTGTACGCACTGCTTCATCTACCAGCGGCGTGGCGGCGGTATTGGCGGTGGCAAAAAACAGGGTGTTGGTCAGTGCGGCGACGGATTCGGGGCGCAGCATGAATTCGATGAACTGACGCGCGGCTTCGGGGTGTGGCGCGTCTTTGGGAATCGCCAAGTTGTCCTGCCACACCAGCGTGCCTTCCTTCGGAATGCGGTACGCCACTTCGTAAGGTTTGTTGGCCTTGCGCGCCTGATCGGCGGCCATGCTCGCGTCACCGTTATAGGTCAGCGCCAGGCACACGCTGCCGTTGGCCAAATCACTGATCTGCCGGCCGGTGGCGACGTACAACACATTCGGCTGGAGCTGATGCAACAACGCCTCGGCGGCTGACAGATCTTTCTGGTCGGTGCTGTAGGGATCTTTACCGAGGTAATGCAGCGCCAGGCCGATCACTTCTTGCGGCGAATCAATGATCGAAATCCCGCAGTCTTTCAATTTGCTGGCGTATTCGGGCTTGAACAGCAAGTCGAGGCTGTTCAGCGGCACGTCTGGCAGGCGCTGTTTCACTGCTTCGACATTCATCCCCAGACCCAAAGTGCCCCAGGTGTAAGGCACGCCGTAGCGGTTGCCGGGATCGACGGCGGAGAGTTTTTCCAGCAAGTCCGGGTCGAGGTTGGCGTAGCCCTTAAGGCCTTCGTGAGGAATCGCCTTCAACGCGCCCGCCGCCAAACCACGGGCCAGAACGCTGGAGGACGGCACCACCACGTCATAGCCACTGCCGCCGGTAAGCAATTTGGTTTCCAGCACTTCGGGGGCATCGAACGTGTCGTAGCGCACGTGAATACCGGTTTCCTGTTCGAAGCGCTGCAGGGTTTCGGGCGCCACGTAATCGGCCCAACTGTAGAGGTTGACGACCTTGTCCTCAGCCTGGGCAGACACGGCCATGGCGAGTAACAGCGCGGGGAAACACAGCTTGAAGAGAGGAGCCATGACACACACCTGACCAGTTGGAGTGGTTGCAGCGTGCGCCGTCGGATACATTGGAAAAATATCAAGTTTGTTAACCTGACTTTATCCAGGAGTAATGTGTGATGCTCGGCCAACTGCATGATCTGGACCTGCAACTGCTGCGCCTGTTTGTCAGCGTGGTCGAGTGCGGTGGCTTCAGCGCCGCCCAGGGTGAACTGGGTTTGAGCCAGTCGAGCATCAGCCAGCAAATGGCCAGGCTGGAAACCCGCCTCGGTTATCGGCTATGCAGTCGTGGCAAGGGTGGATTCCGGGTGACGCCCAAGGGTGAGCAACTGCTGATCGCCATTCGCGGACTGTTCGAGTCGATCGAAGCGTTCCGTCATCAATCCAACGGCGTGGCCGGACGGTTGATTGGCGAGGTGCGCCTGGGTTTGTCCGAAGCCCTCGATCAATCGGTGCTGCAACGGGTGGCGGAGGCGATCCGGCGCTTTCGCGAACGGGACGAATCGGTGCGCATCGAGTTGATCAGCGCCATGCCGGGGGAAATGGAGCGGCTGATGCTGCAGCAACGACTGGACCTCGCGATCGGTTATTTCTCACAGGTGCAAAGTGCGTTTGACTACCGAGAGCTGTTCAGCGAAACCCAGCATTTGTACTGCGCGCCGGGGCATCCGCTGTTCACCAATGACGCGCCGGATGATCTGGCGTTACAGGCGTGTGACCGGGTGGATCACCCTTATCGGTTTCTGCGCAGTGATGAGCCGTTTCAGGGGAAATTGTGTTCGGCGCGTTCGGAGCAGGTCGAGGGCACCCTGGCCTTTATTCTGTCCGGGAAACATGTGGGTTATCTGCCGAGTCACTTTGCCCGTAGCTGGGAGGACAAAGGGTTGCTGCGGGCGGTGCGGGTCGAGGAAATGAGTTTCGACGTGGGATTCCACCTGGCGCGGCATCGGGCGCAGGTGCCGGGGGATGCGCAGAAGGCGTTTGAGGAGGATTTGCTGGCGGCATTCACCTGACCTGATCGTTGATGATCGTTCCCACGCTCTGCGTGGGAATGCAGCCCTGGACGCTCCGCGTCCCAAAGCGGACGCAGAGCGTCCATTGAGGCATTCCCACGCAGAGCGTGGGAACGATCATCAGGCACACCAAAATCTGATTTTTCTGGCATCCTGCGCCTCCTTTTTCTGACCTGGCCCCTGGCGCTTTCCTCGTGACCTCATCTGAACACGCAAAATCCCAGCCCCGCTCCGACCTCATCTACGGCCTCAACGACCGCCCGCACCTGACCGCCACGGTCTTTGCCGCCCTGCAGCACGTACTCGCGAGTTTCGTCGGCATTATCACGCCAACCCTGATCATGGGCGGTGCGCTGGGCCTGCAAAGCGAAATCCCCTACCTGATCAGCATGGCGTTGTTCGTCTCCGGGCTCGGCACCTTCGTCCAGGCGCGGCGTTTCGGCCCGGTGGGTTCCGGTTTGCTGTGCCTGCAAGGCACCAGTTTTTCCTTTATCAGCGTGATTCTCAGCGCCGGGTTCATGGTCAAGGCCCGGGGCGGCGGCACCGATGAGATTCTGTCGACGATCTTCGGCGTGTGCTTTTTCGCCGCGTTTATCGAAGTCGTGTTGAGCCAATTCATCGGCAAACTGCGGATGTTGATCACTCCGGTGGTCACCGGGACCATCATCACGTTGATGGGGCTGTCGCTGATCAAGGTTGCCATGACCGACATCGCCGGCGGCTTCGGCGTGGCGGACCTCGGTGCCAGTCATCATCTGGCCCTGGCAGCACTGGTACTCGGAACCATCGTGGTGTTGAACCGGGTCGATGTGCCGTTCCTGCGCCTCGGCGCGATTGTGATTGGCCTGACCCTCGGCTATGTCGTCGCCTGGCTGATGGGCGATGTCGATTTCGCCAGCCTGCCGGCGGTGCCGCTGGTGAGCGTGCCGGTGCCGTTCAAGTACGGTTTCAACTTCGATTGGGTCGCGTTTGTGCCGGTGGCGGTGATTTTCCTGGTGTCGCCGCTGGAAGCTGCGGGCGACCTGACGGCCAACTCGATGATCTCCCGGCAGCCGGTCAAGGGCCCGATCTACATTCGCCGGATCAAGTCCGGCCTGCTTGCCGATGGCCTCAACTCGGCCATGGCCGCGGTGTTCAACAGCATGCCGATGGTGACTTTCGCGCAGAACAACGGCGTGATCCAGCTCACCGGCGTGGCCAGCCGTTACGTGGCGTTCTTCATTGCCGGTTTGCTGGTGCTGCTGGGGCTGTTCCCGATGATCGGCGCGGTGCTGCAACTGATGCCGAAACCGGTGCTCGGCGGCGCGGAGTTGGTGATGTTCGGCACCGTGGCCGTGGCCGGGATCAAGATCCTCGCCGAAGCCGGCCTGCATCGGCGCAACATGCTGATCGTGTCGATTTCCCTCGGCATGGGCCTGGGCATCGCGGCGGTGCCGGAAGTGTTGCGCGAGTTGCCGCTGGCCCTGCACAACATTTTCGAATCGCCGATTACCGTGGGGGCACTGTGCGCGATCATCCTCAATGTGTTCCTGCCCGAGGAATTCATGGCGCTGGAAGAGGATGATTTCGACCCGGAAGCGTCGATCCTGCAAGTCATGGAAAACCCGCAAGCCACGGAATCCGCCAGCAGCCTGAACCGCTGAAGCGCGCGTGCTACATTCGTGGCGACTCCGCTTGGCACAAGGTTGATCGCACGTTGAACAAGAAGACCGGTATCCGGGCCGCCCAGGCCCAGCAGACCCGCACACGGATTCTCGAAGCGGCGGTGAAAGTGTTCACCCGCGACGGCTATTCCGGGGGGCGGGTCGAGAGCATTTCCCGGGAAGCCGAGTCCAACGACCGCATGCTCTATTACTACTTCGGCAGCAAGGAGCAGCTGTTCATCTGCGTGCTGGAACACACCTACGAGCAATTCAACAAGGCCGAAAGCCGCCTTAAACTCGACCTGAGCCAGCCGCTGGTGGCGTTGCAGGATCTGGTGGCGTTCGTCTGGCATTACTACGTCAAACACCCGGAATTCGTCGCGATCCTGAGCAATGAAAACCTCCATGGCGGCAAGCATGCGCAGCAGTCCAGCGAGTTGCGACGGCTCTCCGGGGAAGCGGTTGGCGTGTTGAAACCGATCATTGAGGCGGGTCAGGCACAAGGGTTGTTTCGTGAGGTGCTGGACATCAAGCATGTGTATTTGATGATTGCATCGCTTTGCTACTTCTATAACTCCAACCGGCATACCCTGAGTTCGTTTTTGGGAGAGGATTTGGCGGACAAGGGGCAGCAGCAGGATTGGTTGGGGTTTATTCAGGATTTGGTGGTGCGGGGGGTGATGAGGTTGCCGGGGCAGGATTTGCGGTGAATGGGCCGGCCTCTTCGCGGGCAAGCCTCGCTCCTACAGGGACGAGGTTTGCTCACGATGCTTTTAATGGCTGCCCGGATTCGCCCGCAAATGCGCCACCTTCGACTCCAACCCTTCCCACCCCGGCGCATTCCCCGCAAATCGATTGCGCAAATACGCCGCCAATTCCGCCACCTGCGTGTTCGACAGGCTGTCCTTGAACGCCGGCATGTAACCCAAGTCCTTGGTCGCCGGGGTATCGATGCCTTGCAAAATGACCTTGATCAAATTGTCCGGCAGATCGCTGTGCACATTGGTATTGGTGGCCAGCGACGGACTTACGCCAAACAGCTTCGGCCCCAAACCATCGGCGTGACAGGCCTTGCACGAACCTTCGAATACACGCTGGCCATTGCTGAGGGAAACGGTGACCACCGGACGCGTGGCTTTCTCTACGACTTGGGCTTCAGCCTGCGCGCCATTAAGTGACGCCAGATACACCGCCATCGCCCGAATATCATCCTTGGGCAACTTCGCCAATTCCGTGACCACCGGCCCCATCGGCCCGGTCGCTACGCCATGTTCAGCGGAATAACCGCTGCTCAAGTAACCGAACAACTGATCCTCGGTCCACGGCGTCGGCGCCTTGGACAAACCGTTCAGCGCCGGCGCTTCCCAACCATCAACCATGCCGCCCGCGAGGAATGAAGCACCGCCCTTCTCCGCCCCCATCAAATTGCGCGGCGAATGGCACGCCGCGCAGTGCCCTAAACCGTTGACCAGATAATTGCCGCGATTCCACTGCTCGCTGCGTTGCGGTTGCACGCTGATTTCCCCCTTGCGCAGGAACAACGCATTCCACCCCGCCATCAACGGCCGCAGGTTGAACGGGAAACGCATGTCGTTGGCCTTCGCCGGCTGGCTGACCGGTGTTTGCGACATCAGGTACGCGTACAGCGCCTGCATGTCCGCGTCGTTGATGTTGCGAAATGCGGTGTAGGGAAATGCCGGGTACAGATTGCGTCCGTCGCGGCCGATGCCATCGCGCATCGCCCGTTCGAACGCCGGATACGACCAACTGCCGATCCCGGTTTTCACATCGGGTGTGATGTTGCTGCTGTACAGCGTGCCGAATGGCGTTTCCATTGCCAGACCTCCGGCATTGGTCGCGCTGCCGGGAGCGGTGTGGCATACCGCGCAATCGCCGACTGCCGCCAGCAAGCGTCCGCGCTCAAGGGTAGCGGCTGACCAGGTGCCGGCGCTCGGCGGGGCAATCGGTGCGATTTCAGCGTGGAATGGCCACGCGGTCGCGGCCATGCCGAGCACCGCGCCGAACGCGGCAAACAGTGAACCGAACAGCCATTTCGAACGTTTGGTCGGGGATTTCGGCGGCTCATCACAAGTGCCGGCATTCAGCGCGGCCAAGACCCGTTCCGGGGTGATCGGCAGTTCGCGAAAACGGATGCCGGTGGCGTCATAAATCGCGTTGGCAATCGCCGCCGCACTCGGCACCGACGCCGATTCGCCTGCACCCATCGGCGGCTGGTCCTGACGCGGCATCATCAGCACGTCGATTTGCGGCACTTCGGGAAAGGTCAGGATCGGATAGCCGCCCCACTCCTTGCTCGCCACCGTCGATTCCTCGAACGTCACCCGCTCCTTGAGCACGCGGCTGGTGGACTGGATGACGTTGCCGTGGATCTGATGCTGCACGCCGGCCGGGTTGATCATCATCCCCGAGTCATGGCCGATCACCACCCGGGTGACCGAGACATCGCCGGTCTGGCGATCAATCGCCACATCCGCCACCCATGCCGCCCACGCCGCGCCGAAACCCGGGAACTTGCTGTGGATGTAGCGCGCGTAGGCAAAACCGCGACCGCGCAGTAACTGGTCTTCATTGGGCGTTTGCATCGGCGCGGTGCGTGGGGTCCAGGCCGCACGTTCGGCGGTGGATTTCACCAGGTCGATGGCACGCTCGTCGTGCAGATAACGCAGCCGATATTCCACCGGATCGACGCCCGCCGCGAATGCCAGTTCATCAATGTACGACTCGTGGGCGAAGGTGTTGGGCAACGCCGAGACCCCGCGCATCCACGAGGCGCGGACAATCGGCGCCATGTCGTTGATGGTCACGCGCATGTTTTCAAAGTCGTAGGGCGGGATCGAGGTGCGGTCGCCCATCTCGAACATCGCCGCCACCGGCTCGACCCGGCCGGTCAACAGCAAGGCCAACGTCGGCGCGCCGTTGGACGGGTAGCTGGTCTGGAAGTCATAGGCGGCGACGCTGCCATCGGCGTTCAGGCCGCCATCGACGTCCATCAGTTGCGCGGTGCCTTTGGGCTCCCACAGATGTTCCTGCTCGCGGGTCAATTGCACGCGCACCGGTTTGCCCACGGCGCGGGATAACAGCAAGGCATCGGCACACACGTCGTCGGCACAGTTGCGCCCATAACAACCGGAGGCTTCCATGCGAATGATCTCGATGGATTCCTCTTCACACTCCAGCAGCCACGCGAGATCGGCGCGCAGCAAATGCGGATTCTGGCTTCCGGACCACACACGACTGCCGGACGGTTGATAATCCGCTACCCCGCAGGACGGGCCGATGGAACCGTGCATCTGATACGGCCACAGATAAGTGCGCGGCATGCGCTGACTGGCGTTGGCCAAGGCTTCGTCGACGTTGCCTTGATCGAGGACTACCCGTTGCACGCGGGGGTTGTCGCGGATCGCCTGCTCGACATCGCTCAGGTCCGGCAAGCCTTGATTCCAGGTTTTCCAGGTGACTTTTAATGATTGGGCAGCCTTGATCGCCTGCTCTTCGCGCAACGCCACGATGCCGACGAAATCGCGGATCACCACCACCGCGACGATCCCGGCGATATGGGCGATGGAGGATTCGTCGACTTTCAGCAGGCTGTTGCCGACGAAGTCACCACAATCGAGCCCGGCATAGGGCGGGCGAATCACCCGGCCGTGGAGCATGTCTGGCACGCGCATGTCGTGGACGTAGGTCAACTCGCCAGTGGCCTTGCCGGGGATATCGACCCGGGCGGAGCCCTTGCCTACTAGGCGATACTCTTCGGCCGGTTTCAAAGGCGCAGTGCCGGAGATGCGCAATTCAACGTGTTCGCCGTGGACCAGTTCGGCGTAAGTCGCGGTGCGGCCGTCCTCGGCGCGAATGACCCCGGCTTCAATGTTCAGACTCCCGGCGTCGAGTGACCAACGTTCCGCCGCTGTTTCCAGCAGATATCGCCGCGCCTCGGCCGCCGCATTGCGTAACGGAATCGCCGAAATCTGCAACGTCGCACTGGCAATCGTCGCGCCCTGATTCGGCGCACGCTCGGTGTCGCCGAGCACCATGCACACCTGTTCCATTTGTAAATCGAGTTCTTCAGCGACGATCTGCGCCAGCGAGGTGCGAATGCCGGTGCCGAGATCGACATGGCCATTGAACGCATACACGCGCCCGTCATCGCTGATGGCAATGAACAACCCCAGCTCCTTGGGCTTGATCAGCGGTGTACCGCCCTTCGCCACCGGGCCGGACGGCGGCAGGATGTCGTCGACGATCAGCAGCACGCCGGTCTTGGCCAGCAGTTGGTCGCGGGTCGGGATGGAGGGCGGGATGGCGTCAGTCATGGTCATTGATCCACCTTCAAGGCATTTGGCGGGCGGCACGCAGCACCGCGCGGAGGATTTCGATGTGGGTGCCGCAACGGCAGAGGTTGGCCGAGAGTTCGTTGCGGATCTGGCTTTCGCTGGGGTGCGGGATGCGGTCGAGCAAGGCCTTGGTGGTCATGATCATGCCGTTGAGGCAGTAGCCGCATTGCGCCGCTTGCTCATCGATAAAGGCTTGTTGCACCGGGTGCGGCTCGGCGCGGGTGCCGAGGCCTTCGAGGGTGACGATCTGCCGATCCACGGCGCCGGCCAGCGGAAACACGCAGGAACGCGCGGCTACGCCGTCGATGATCACCGTGCACGCCCCGCACTCGCCCAGGCCGCAGCCGTACTTGGGGCCGTTGAGGTGCAGGTCATTGCGCAAAATCAGCAATAACGGCGTGTCCGCCATGGCGGTGACAGTGGTCGTGAGGCCGTTGACCTCAAGCGCTACGGTGATTTCCTGACTCGTCATTCGCTTCGCCTGCTTCGTTTGATGAAGTATCCGCTACACCAAAAGGTCGAAAAAAAAGTCGCGGGCCGGATTGGGTTGTGGCGACGCGACACACTCGACTGGTGAAGTGGCTACTACATGAAACAGGAGCAAAAACGATGCCAGCGACCAATACACAGTCTGCAAGGTTGCATCCGGCATGTAGCAGCTGCCGACGCACGAGGCGCGTTCGATGCGTGTAGCAGCTGCCGAGGCACGAGGCTGCGTTCGGCTGCGTGTAGCAGCTGCCGAGGCACGAGGCTGCGTTCGGCTGCGAAGCAGTCGTCAAACCTGAGTACGCGTTCTTCCTGATGCACCGCGTTGGCTGATTTCACGACTGCTTCGCAGCCGAACGCAGCCTCGTGCCTCGGCAGCTGCTACAGAGCACGTGTTTTGCCAGTGGCTGTGTCAGTCCTGCGGGTCGTCGATCATTTTGCGCAGCAGGAACAGCACCGCGACCCGCTCTGCCGGGTTGAGATTGCTCAGGGTCAGCTCGGTAATTTTCCCCGCGCACGGCACGGTTTGCTGCACCAGACGGTCGCCGGCTTCGGACAGGCCGACGATGACTTTGCGCCGATCTTGCGGGTCCGGTTCGAGGGTAATCAGTTCCCGAGCCTTGAGCCGCTCGACGATGCCGCGAATGGTTGCCTGGTCCACGGCGGTGGCCTTGACCAGTTCGGTCAGGGAGCTGGGACCGTGATCGCGCACGGCGCACAGGGTCACGAATTGCACGGCCGTGAGCTGCGAATCGCCGACATTCTGCTGAAAAATCGCCATGTGCCGCTGATAGGCCTTGCGCAGCAAATGCCCGACTTGTTCGGAGAAAACGTAGGAAGCATCAGGAGTTTCAGGCACGGCAGACTCGAAAGGCGATGAGTGGTGGGGAGGCATGATGGACAGGTTGAGGGGCGGACTCAAGAGCGGTTTGGGGCAAACATCTGAACCGCTTCCCGTAGGAGCAAGGCTTGCCCGCGATGGCGCCCGTGAGATTGCCATCGCGGGCAAGCCTTGCTCCTACAGGGTTCAGCGTTTCAGCAAGTCCACACAAGTCAATTTCAGCGAACCCGGGAGGCTTCCGGCGCCACCACATCCCCACCAATCACCACTGCCTGATCATCCAGATACACATCGCAATTGCGCAGCGGAATGTCCAAATGGCACGGCGTTTTACGCTTGCCGCCGACTTCGGTGTTCGGCCCGGTGGAGAACAGGAAGTTGCCATAAAACGCCCGGGCATCCATGCACATGCCGTCGTTCTTGTCGTGCAAGCCCATGGCCGTCCACTGCGCCTTTGGCTGCAAACCCCAACCAATGTGGGAGATGCCGTACACCTCGGGATCGTTGAAATACTTCATGTAGTCGCGCAGGTATTCAGCCTCGAAACCGCCGTGGATCGAGGTGATGAAGCCCTTCTCGATCTCCAGGGTGATCTTCTCCCGGGCGTAGGTCTTGAACGGCAGCACGATGTCGCCGATGTCCAGCACCAGCACGCCTTCGGCGGTTTCTTCGTTGGGCCAGGAGAACAGGAAACCACTGGGCCAATGGTCCCAACGCCCCGGTTCATCGGCGAAACCGTACTCGGTGACGGCCGGATATTGCCCCAGCGCCGCGTGGAAATCGCTGCCGGCGCGGGAGGTGACGCGTATCGAGCGCGCCTGTTTCAGCAGCTTCTCCGCCGCCATCACCCGCACCTTGTCCGCCTCGGTCGGCAGCATCCGCGCCAGCACTTCCGGGGGTTCGACGGCCAACAGAATGCGCGTGCCGGTCTTGAGGATCTGCTCCTGTTCCGGCGAATGCAGCAGCATCATCGTGTCGACAATCAGGTCCGCCGCTTCCAGCGCCCGTTGCGCCGCGATGTTGCCAGTGAGCGCAGTGTCGCCGCAGTAGGCGGTCATGTCGTTGCCCATGGCCGTCGGGTGGTTGAACGACGGCAATTCCACCGCGTAGACCTTGGCGCCCAGGCGCTGCGCGGCGTCCATCGCCGCACGCACGGTGCGCGGGTCGGAATAGTGGCTCTTGAGCACGGCGACGCTCTGGGTCGTGTCGACCTTCGACAGCTTCAACACGTGCTCGAACATCTGGGTCAGTTCGCAATCGCTTACCGGCATTTTCCAATCTCCTCAATCGTCTGCTGCGCACCAAGTCGAGGCGCCCTGCCTCACTCTAGTGCAATTTTATAGCGTATACGCCAGTTGTTAACGATAAGACCTGAATTGAGAGCGGACTGCAAGCGCCAGACCACAACGTTACCAACCCACACAAACCCAACAAACAAAGGTTACATTTGGTGACCAAGGCGAAAAACCGCCAAAATTTAATTTTTACCAACGGCTCTTTCTTTTTAAAAAATACAGCGTATACACTTTAAAAACCTTGCGGCGACACCGCCAGCGACCATTCGAAGAAGAGGAACAAGCCCCATGGCCAATACGCAAAAAATCGCCATCGTCGGTGCAGGTCTTGGCGGTGCAGCCGCCGCGACGTTGCTGCAACAAGCCGGGTTCCAGGTGGACATCTACGAACAGGCCCCGGAGTTCTCCCGCCTCGGCGCCGGGATCCACATGGGCCCGAACATCATGAAAATCTTCCGGCGCATGGGCATTGAGCAGCAGCTCGACCTGATGGGCTCACACCCGGATCACTGGTTCAGCCGCGATGGCTTGAGCGGCGACTACCTGTCGCGCATCCCGCTGGGGGACTTCGCCCGCAAGGAATACGGCGCGTCCTACATCACCGTGCACCGCGGCGACCTCCACGCGTTGCAGATGTCGACGATCAAACCGGGCACGGTGCACTTCAACAAACGCCTGGAAACCCTCGAAGAAACCGACACCCAGGTGCGCCTGACCTTCAGCGACGGCGAAGTCACCTACGCCGACATCGTCATCGGTGCCGACGGGATCAATTCGAAGATTCGTGAAGAGTTGCTGGGCGCGGAAAAACCGCTGTACAGCGGCTGGGTCGCACACCGCGCGTTGATCCGTGGCGATCAATTGGCCAAGTACGATTTGCAGTTCGAGGACTGCATCAAGTGGTGGACCGAGGACCGGCACATGATGGTCTACTACACCACCGGCAAGCGCGACGAGTACTACTACGTCACCGGCGTGCCGCACCCGGAATGGGACTTCCAGGGCGCGTTTGTCGATAGCAGCCGCGAAGAAATGTTTGAAGCCTTCCAGGGTTATCACCCAACGGTGCAGGCGCTGATCGAGTCCACCGAAAGCGTGACCAAATGGCCGCTGCGCAACCGCAATCCGTTGCCGCTGTGGAGCCGTGGGCGCCTGGTGTTGCTCGGCGACGCCTGCCACCCGATGAAACCGCACATGGCCCAGGGCGCCGGCATGGCCATCGAAGATGCCGCAATGCTGACCCGCTGCTTGCAGGAAACCGGCCTCGGCGACTACCGGACCGCGTTCGAACTCTATGAAGCCAACCGCAAGGAACGCGCCTCTCGCGTGCAATCGGTGTCCAACGCCAACACCTGGCTGCGCACTCAGGAAGATCCGGCCTGGGTCTACGGTTATGACTTGTACGCCCAACAGCTGAAATCGGGGGTGGCCGCGTGAGCACTTTCGTCTATGGCGGCAACGTCCAGGCCAATGGCATTCGCCAGCATTACTTGCGCTATGGCGGTAAAGGCCCGGCGCTGGTGTTGATCCCCGGCATCACCAGTCCGGCGATCACCTGGGGCTTTGTCGCGGAACGTCTCGGCGAGCATTTCGATACTTACGTGTTGGACGTGCGCGGGCGTGGCCTCTCCTCCACCGGGCCCGATCTGGATTACAGCGCTGATGCCTGCGCCGACGACATCGGAGCTTTCGCCCAAGCCATGCAGCTCGATAACTATCACTTGGTCGGCCACTCCATGGGCGCGCGGTTTGCCGTGCGCAGCGCCGTGAAGCATCCGGCCGGGGTCACTCGTCTGGTGCTGATCGACCCGCCCGTCTCCGGCCCAGGTCGCCGCGAGTACCCGAGCAAACTGCCGTGGTACGTCGATTCGATCCGCCAGTCGTTGATCGGAATGGATGCCGAGGCGATGCGCGCCTTCTGCGCCACCTGGACCGAGGAACAACTGCAACTGCGCGCCGAATGGCTGCACACCTGCTACGAGCCGGCCATCGTCCGTGCCTTCAACGATTTTCATGACGTGGACTTCCATCAGGACCTGCCGAAACTCCAGCAACCCGCATTGCTGATGATCGCCGGCCGTGGCGGTGTGATTGCGCCCGAGGACGAAGCGGAAATCCTCGACCTGCAACCGAACATTCGCAGCGTCCACGTCGCCAACGCCGGGCACATGATCCCGTGGGATGACCTCGAAGGCTTCTTCGCCGCGTTCGGTGATTTCCTCGGCCCGCGTCTCAACTAATCGAATCGGGAGATTTTTATGCTCAAGCCCTACCGCATCGGCCAGATTGTGCCGAGCTCCAACACCACCATGGAAACCGAGATCCCGGCGATGCTCAACGCACGCCAGTTGATCCGCCCGGAGCGTTTCACCTTTCACTCCAGCCGCATGCGCATGAAGCAGGTGCGCAAGGAAGAACTGGCGGCAATGGACGGCGAATCCGACCGTTGCGCCGTGGAACTGTCCGACGCCAAGGTCGATGTGCTGGGCTATGCCTGCCTGGTCGCGATCATGGCCATGGGGCTCGGTTATCATCGGAAATCCGAGCAACGGCTGCGCAAGGCCACCGCCGATAACGATGCCAACGCCCCGGTGATTACCAGTGCCGGCGCTTTGATCGAAGGCTTGAAAGTCATGGGTGCGAAACGCATCGCCATCGTCGCGCCGTACATGAAGCCGCTGACCGAACTGGTGGTGAATTACATTCGCGAAGAAGGCTTTGAAGTGGTGGACTGGCGTGCGCTGGAGATCCCCGACAACCTCGCCGTCGCCCGTCACGACCCGGCGAACCTGCCCGGCATCGTGGCTGGCATGAATCTGGAAGGGGTTGATGTGATTGTGCTGTCGGCCTGTGTGCAGATGCAGTCGCTGCCGGTGGTGGCGCACGTCGAAGCGCAAACCGGCAAACCGGTGCTGACCGCAGCCATTGCCACCACCTACGCCATGCTCAAGGCCCTGGACCTGGAACCCATTGTTCCCGGCGCCGGCGCCCTGCTCTCCGGCGCTTATTAAGAGGTACGCGACATGAGCGAACAAACCGCCAATGACAACTACCAGGGCGTGTGGGGCCAGCGCATCGGTTTCGGGCAGAAGTCTGCGCTGCTGATGATCGATTTCATGCGCGGCTACACCACCGAAGGCGCGCCGCTGTTCGCCCCCGGTGTGGTCAGTGCCGTGGCTGAAAGCGTCGAGTTGCTGAGCAGTGCTCGTCGTCAGGGCATACCGGTGGTGCACACCAATATCCGCTACCATCCCGGCCATTTCGCCGATGGCGGGATCTGGGTGAAGAAGGCGCCGGTGATGAAGGACATGGTCGAGGGCAATCCCCTGGCGGCGTTTTGCGAAGAGGTGCTGCCAACGGACGATGAAGTGGTGATCAGCAAACAGTACGCCAGCGCCTTTTTCGGCAGCAGCCTGGCCTCGATGCTGCACGCCCAAGGCATCGACACCGTGGTGCTGGCGGGTTGCTCCACCAGCGGCTGCATTCGGGCGACGGCGGTGGACGCGGTGCAACACGGTTTCCGCACCATCGTCGTGCGCGAGTGTGTCGGCGATCGGCATCCGGCGCCCCACGAAGCCAACCTGTTCGACATCGACAGCAAGTACGGCGATGTCGTCAGCAAGCGGGAGGCCATCGCCCACTTCGAAAAAATGTAATGCGTGCCACAAGAACCCGCGCCAGTTAGAGCGCTGGTCTTGTCGGGTTTGAAAGGGACAACGGCCACACAGTCAAGACCTCCAGTCGAACACTGTCCTGTGGCGAGCGAGCTTGCTCGCGCTGGGTTGCGAAGCAGCCCCAAAATGGTCGTCGCACCGACTGATTTTGCGAGTGCTGCGCACTCGAGCGGGAGCAAGCTCCCTCGCCACAAAAACAGTGCATGACGGAAGATTGTCTGGCTGGTATCGGGCCTGCCAAACCCAAACGAAAAAAACTGAGCCCAACTCGCCCACGAGCGAGCGCCCAGTCTTCTGACACTGCCTTTGGACGCCGCTTTCAGCGCGCCAGAGCGCTGGAAAAAGCGGCTGTATAAAAACCATAAGTCACCGCCAGGAGACATCCGATGCCCATTGCGAACGCAGCACCCGCGACCACGGTCGCCGACCCGATTCAAGCGCTGTACCACAAGATCACCTGGAAGCTGATTCCGTTCCTGTGCTTCTGCTACCTGGCCGCGTACCTCGACCGGATCAACATCGGCTTCGCCAAACTGCAGATGCTCGATCAACTGCACTTCAGCGAAACCGCGTTCGGCCTCGGCGCCGGGCTGTTTTTTGTCGGCTACATCCTGTTTGAAGTGCCGAGCAACCTGGTGCTGGAAAAGGTCGGCGCGAAGATCTGGATCGCCCGGATCATGATCACCTGGGGCCTGCTCTCGGCCTGCACCATGCTCGTGACCTCCACCACCCAGTTTTATGTCCTGCGTTTCCTGCTCGGCGCCGCTGAAGCGGGTTTTCTGCCGGGCGTCCTGTATTACCTGACCACCTGGTTTCCGACCTATCGCCGTGGCCGCATCATTGCGTTGTTCATGATCGGCTTGCCGCTGTCCAGCGTGATTGGCGGGCCGCTGTCCGGTTGGGTGATGAGCCATTTCGACACCCTCGGCGGTTTGCACGGCTGGCAATGGCTGTTCCTGATCGAAGCGGTGCCCAGCGTGTTGCTCGGCGTGCTGACGTTCTGGGCGCTGCCTAACAACTACCAACAAGCCAAGTGGCTCAACGATGAAGAGAAAGTCCTGCTGGAACAGGAGCTGCGCGCCGATGAGGCCGGTGCCAGCGACAGCAAACACAGCTTTCGCGACGGTTTCTTCAACCTGAAAGTATGGATGCTCGGCGGCATCGATTTCTCGATCCTGCTCAGCGCCTACGCCATGGGGTTCTGGATGCCGACCTTTATCCGCAACGCCGGGATCGTCGACACCTTCCACATCGGCATTCTCACCGCATTGCCGAGCGTCGCCGCGTTGCTGGGCATGCTGCTGATCGGCGCCAGCTCGGACAAACACCGCGAACGGCGCTGGCACATCATTGTGCCGTTCCTGGTCGGTGCGGCGGCCATGGCCAGTGCGCCGTTCTTCGTGCACAACGTGGTGGCGACCGTGGCGCTGTTCGCCATTGCCTCGGCGGCGATCATCGGTGCGGTGCCGGTGTTCTTCAGCCTGCCGGCGACGTTTCTCAAGGGCACGGCGGCGGCCACCGGGTTTGCCCTGGCCTGCTCGGTGGCGAACATTGCCGGGTTGGTGAGCAATTCGCTGATGGGCGTGGCCATCGATGTCACGGGCAGCAGCGCGGGGGCACTATGGTTCTTTGCCGGGTGTTTGATCCTCAGCAGTTTCCTGGTGATCGCGTTGCCGGCCAAACTGGTTAACCGCTAACCCCCCGAGCTTGCTCGCGATGGCGATCTCAAGGACGTCATCGCGGGCAAGCCTTGCTCCCACAGGTGTTCATTTCCAACCTATCAGGTGTGTCCCTCATGCAAGGTTTGATCAAACGCTGTGCCCTGCTTGTCGCCGCCGGCCTGTGTGCCGGGTCCCTGCAAGCGGCGGAGAAAGTCATCTTCGATACCGACTTCAACGTGCTCAACGATGACGGCCAGGCCTTCATCATGCTCGCCCAGTTACACGCGCAAAAACGCATCGACCTGCTCGGTATGACCCTGGTCAGCGGCAACGCCTGGGTCGATCAGGAACAGGTCGACGCGCTCAAGGCTGTCGAGCGCATGGGCGTGGAAAAAGACGTTGGTGTTTATTCCGGCGCGGCGTATCCGCTGCTGCATGACTTCGCCACCTATGAGCAGGAAAAAGCCTTGTTCGGCGCCGGTTGGCCGGGCGCATTCAAGGCGCCGCGCCCGACGTCAGCCACGCAACTGATCGCACCACCGGACGGTCTGGCCACCCACACCAAACTGCGCAAGGAAACCGCCGCGCAGTTCATCATCGACAGCGTACGCGCCAATCCCCATGAGGTGACGCTGCTGGCGGTCGGGCCGCTGACCAACATCGCGCTGGCGATCCGTTCCGCACCGGACATCGTGCCGCTGATCAAACGCATCGTGTACATGGGCGGCGCCCTCGAGATTCCGGGCAACACCACGCCGGCCGCCGAGTTCAACTGGTGGTTCGATCCCGAGGCGGCAAAAATCGTCCTGCGCTCGCCCATCGAACACGTGATCTTCCCCAACGATGTCTGCGAGAAGGTCACGTTCGATGCCGCGGTGTACAAACGGGTGATCGCGAAACCGGGGCCGATTGCCGACCTGTACAAGCATGAATTCGGCGCGCTGTTCGACAAGGATCCGGCGTATCACAGCTTCACCTGGGACAGCCTGCCAGCGCTGTTTCTGGTCGAGCCGGGCATCGTCACCGAGTCCCGGGATTTGTGGGTCGATGTCGACGCGCAGTTCGGCGCCGATTACGGCCGGGCACTGGGCTACAAGAAGAGCCCACCGGTGGGCACGCGAAAAGCCAAGGTGGTGTTCGCCATTGACCAGAAACAGTTCTGGGACGGCTACGTCAACCTTGTGACCTTGCCGACGCCGGTCAAGGGCCACTGAAACCACGGGCAATCACGAACAAGTGACAGCTTGCAGCGAACCCCTCACAGTGAGCGTGGTCGCACAGGTGAACCGCCAGGTTTTGGCCGATGGCGGTTCAGTCCCTTTTTCTGTCGAGAGCCTTTAGATGCGCAGACTTCTTGCCCTGTCCCTGTCCCTGCTGTTGCTCTCCCTGAGCGCCTGCGCGCTGTTCCCCAATCGCGATCCGCTGAACATCAACGTGGTCGGCATCGAACCGTTGCAAAGCCAGGACCTGGAAGTGCGCTTCGCGGTGAAGATCCGCGTGCAAAACCCCAATGAAACTGCGATCGACTACAACGGCGTCGCCCTGGACCTGGAAGTCAACGGCCGGCCATTGGCGTCGGGGGTCAGCGATCAGTCGGGCTCGATACCGCGTTTTTCCGAAGCCGTGCTGACCGTGCCGGTCAGCGTCTCAGCGTTTTCGGTATTGCGCCAGACCCTGGGCCTGAGCCAGACCCAAACCCTCGACAACCTGCCGTACGTATTGCGCGGCAAACTGGCTGGCGGGTTGTTTGGCACGATGCGGTTTGTCGATACCGGCAAGCTGAGTTTTCCGGGGTCGAGCGCGGCGACCTGGTAAATTTGGCCATTGCGATATCGTTGAGTACAGATTCACAAGGAAGCCAGCACCCATGGAAGTCACACCCACGCTCTACACCGAACGCCTGATCCTGCGCCCGCTGGAACTGGCCGACGCCCCCGCCATCCAGCAGCAGTTCCCGCACTGGGAAGTGGTGCGCTATCTCAATGCCCTCGTGCCGTGGCCCTATCCGGCCGACGGCGCGTTGACCTATCTGCGCGACATTGCCCTGCCGGCGATTGCCAGGGGCGAAGAGTGGCACTGGTCGATCCGCTTGAAATCGGCGCCCGGGCAATTGATCGGCAATGTCAGCCTGATGGACCATCAGGACAACAACCGTGGCTTCTGGCTGGCACCCCACTGCCAGGGCCAGGGCCTGATGACCGAAGCCAGTGCAGCGGTGACCGAATACTGGTTCCAGACCCTTGGCCGGCCGCTGATGCGCGTGCCGAAAGCGACACCCAACATCGGCTCGCGCAAACTCTCGGAACGGGCCGGCATGCGCTTGATTCGCAGCGATGAAGACAACTTCGTCAGCGGCCGATTCCAGCGCGACATCTGGGAAATCACTCGCGAAGAGTGGTTGCAAACATTCAATAAATAGCGCGAATGACACCCCGTAAATAAGCGAACGCCATCCTGCAGGAGCTGCCGAAGGCAACTCCTACAGGGGTTTCGTTGACCCATCGTGGGTTATGCGGTGAAGAGCACGCCCGGTTTGGCCCGCTCATCCACGCTCAACTCGAACACATCCGGCCGCGCATAGTGGCCGACCACGTCGAAGTCGTAACGCGCGCGGATCAACTCATCGGTGTCGATTTCAGCAGTCAGCAAACCCGCCTCTCCCCGCAGCGGCCCGGCCAGAATGTCGCCCATCGGCCCGACAATCACGCTACCACCGGCAATCAACGGACGATCCGCCGGCCAGTTGGCGATCTCCAGTCCCAAGGCTTGTGGCGAGTCCTGCACCTGACACGCACTGACCACAAAGCAACGGCCCTCATGAGCAATGTGGCGCATGCTGACTTGCCACATTTCCCGCTCATCCACGGTCGGCGCGCACCACACTTCGACGCCTTTGGCGTACATCGCGGTGCGCAGCAACGGCATCATGTTTTCCCAGCACACCACCGCGCCGAGGCGCCCGATCTGGCTGTCGATCACCGGCAACGTCGAGCCATCGCCCTTGCCCCAGATCAGCCGTTCGGTGCCGGTCGGCATCAACTTGCGGTGCTTGGCTACCAACCCGCCCACAGGATCGAAGTACAGCGCCGTGCAATACAAGGTGCTGCCGGCGCGCTCGATCACGCCAAGCACCAGATTGGCCCCGGTGCGCGCCGCCAACCCGGCCAGGGCTTCGGTCTCGATGCCGGGCACGTCGATGGCGTTGGCGAAGTACCGCGCAAATGCCTCGCGCCCTTCCGGCAGGCGATAACCCAATTGCGTGCCGAATCCTTCGCCTTTGGGGTAGCCACCCAGCAGCGCTTCGGGCATGACCACCAGGGCGGCGCCAGATTCAATAATGGCGTTCTCCCAGGAAAGAATCTGTTCCAGTGTTTCGCCCTTGCCACCGGGCAAGGCGCCGATTTGCAGGGCAGCAACGATGGACTTGGACATGACGATGACTCCGTGGGGATTGAGGTGTTGCTCATTCTCTGCCGCCGCCGGATCATGAATAAAGCCCCGTTCACTGCTGAATGATATGAACACCATGAATATCGCCACTGTCGATCTCAATCTGCTGAAAGTCTTCGAAGCCTTGCACGAGGAGTCCAGCGCCAGCCGTGCCGCGCTGCGCCTGGGCGTTACGCAATCGGCGGTCAGTGCTGCCTTGCGGCGGTTGCGGGAGGTGTATGGCGATCAGTTGTTCGTGCGCACCGGCCGCGGTTTGGCGCCGACGCTCAAGGCCAATCAGTTGAAACCGGTGGTCAGCGATGCGTTGAATAAATGCCGGCAGAGTCTGGCGATGGTCGACCCGGCGGCCAGTGATTACCAAGGTCGTTCAGTGACCGTGGGTTTGTCGGATGACTTCGAGATCGCCTACGGGCGGCGGCTGATTGAAAAAATAGCCCGGGCCGCGCCGAAATTGCGGCTGATCTTCCGCCAGACCCACAGCCAGATCGTGGCCCAGGCCTTGATGGAACGCAGCATCGATCTGGCGATTACGGCTGGCGGGTTTGCCGAGCGTCTGCTCAGCCGGCAGGTGTTGGGCGAAGGGGGTTATCTGTGCCTGGTGGACCCGATCAGCCTGGCGCCGGGGCAGCAGACGCTCAGCCTGGAGGAGTTTGTCGCGCGCGAGCACATTCTGGTGTCGTCGGGTGGTTTTATCGGGATCACCGATGAGGGACTGGCGGCGTTGGGGCTGAGTCGTCGGGTGTGCGCCTCGACCACGCACTTTGCGGCGCTGCCGCATCTGCTCAAGGGCAGTCAGGCGGTGGCGACCATTCCGGCCCACGCCGCGCAAAGCATTGCGGCACTCAGCGGCCTGGCGCTGCTGCCCTGCCCGCTGGCGCTGCCGCGTTACCCGATTGAACTGGGCTGGCGCACCAGCACGCAGCTTGATCCGGTGGTGCTGAAGGTGCGCGAAGCGATTGTCGCGAGCTTCGCCCACGATGGCGGTCTCAACGACGCTCCTATAGGGTTTTGCGCGCCGTAATTGATGGGTCAGCCGGGAGTTATTTGGCGGCCATCAAGCGATTGACTTCACTGCGCACCATGTTGGCGTACTCGGGCGGCGACAGGAGGTCGAGCTCGGAGCGAACCCATTCGGCCCATTTGCCTTTGCGCTTGGCCCGTTCACCGAACAACCGTGCGGCTTCGCCCTTGGACTTGCCCAGGTTGCTTTGCCAGAGGTCGAACAGACGGGATTTTTCGTCTTCAAGCGCAGCGCGCTCGGCAAGGGGTTTGTCGGCCAGATTGAAGCTCATGGGAAATACCTGCGGCGTAAAATAGGCGACATCTTACACTGTAGGAGGAAAGGTCCGACCCTGGATTTTTCCTCAGGGTCGAACCTGTACGCAAAATGACTGCAACTTTTTCAAGCGCCGCAGACTCCATTGTTCACTGCCCACTTACCCGCAAGGAGATACTCAATGGCCCGCAAAACTCCCGTACAAGCTGCCGCAGACCAAATCAAGGATCAGGCATTCAGCGAACTTCAGGCGCTGATCGAAGAATCGGACAAACTGCTCAAAAGCAGCGCCACTTTGGTTGGCGAGGAAGCCGACACCTTGCGTGGGCAAGTCGCCCAGAAGTTGCAACAGGCACTGGAATCGGTCACCAGTGTGCGCGAACGAACCAAACCGGCGGTCGACGCCACTGAAAGCTATATCGGTGGCCATCCATGGCAAACCGTGGCGATTTCCGCCGGGTTTGGCCTGGTGGTCGGGTTGTTGCTCGGGCGTCGTTGATCGGTCCGGCATAAAAAAGGCGAGCGTGATGCTCGCCTTTTTTGTACCCGCGATTCCTTGTAGCAGCTGTCGAGCACCGCGAGGCAGCGTTCGGCGGCGCAGCCGTCGTGAAGTCAGACTACGCGGTGTGCCAGGTTGACCGCGTGCGCAGGGCTTCAGAGCCCGGCGAGTTCCCGCAGATTGGCCAGCACATCAGCTTCTAACTGAATACCTTCAGCCGCCGATTTGGCGCGTTGATGATGACGCCGATCCCCCGGCAAACGCTTGAGCCCCACGCCGTGCATCTGCCGCACCAGTTCCTGGCTGCGTTCGGCGAAGTTCTGCCCGGCGGCCTTGCTTGGGTCGATCACGATCAGCAATTGCCCGGTCCACGGTGTCTTGGCGCCCGGATGGTTCGACCAATCGAACTCGAAGGAAAAATTGCCGCCAGTCAAAGCCGCCGCCAACAGCTCCACCATCATCGACAGCGCCGAACCCTTGTGCCCGCCAAACGGCAGCAACGCACCGCCTTCAAGAATCGCTTTCGGGTCCTGGGTCGGCTGGCCGAGGCTGTCGACACCCATGCCCGGCGACAGACGCTCGCCCTTGCGTGCGGCAATCTGCACGTCGCCATGGGCAATGGCGCTGGTGGCCAGGTCGAAGACAATCGGATCGCCGTCAGCCCTTGGGGCGGCGAAGGCGATCGGGTTGGTGCCGAACAACGGACGATCGGCACCGTGAGGCACCACGCAGGTCATGCTGTTGACCACGCTCAAGGCCACCAGGCCTTCATAGGCAAAGGGCTCGACGTCCGGCCAGAGCGCGGCAAAGTGATGGGAGTTGCGGATCGCCAGCACGGCAATCCCGGCGCTGCGGGCTTTCTCCACCAACAACGCTCGGGCGGCGTCAAGGGCCGGCTGGGCAAAGCCGTTGCCGGCATCGACCCGGACGAAGCCCGAAGCCACGTCCTCGACCACCGGCACGGCCTGGCCATCGACCCAGCCGCTGTTGAGCGTCGACACATATCCGGGAATGCGGAACACACCGTGACTGTGGGCGCCGTCGCGCTCGGCGCCGGCGCAGTTGAGGGCCAGGGTTCGGGCGACGTCGGCCGAGGTGCCATGGCGCAGGAAGATTTGCTCGAGCAGTTGAACGAGCCCGTCGAAATCGAGCGTTTGCGTGTTCGAACTGACGGCCGTTTCGGGCGTTGCGGTCATCTGTAGCTCCAATTTTATTTTTGAGTGCGGGCAACAGGGTGGAATACAAAATAGATGCCGATTAAGCGCTGTTGTACCGGTGCTCTGTCAAGCCTCGACCACCCGATCAAGCCAAGCAATATGTACCGCACCTGCGCCGCCCGACGGCTCTACTGTTTTGCCTCAATCCAAGCGCCTGCGATCACTGCCGATTGCAACCCATTGAGGAAAACCATGACTGCTCCCCCACTGCCTTATTTTTTTGACGAGGCCGAACTGGCGTCCAATGCCCGACAACCGGGTGATCGTGAAAAAGCCCTGAAACTGACCCTTGATGACCTCAAGTGGCTGAACGCGATTTACCTCGCCACCGATGCTTCCCGCGTTGCGAACAAGCCGGCAATGCATGCCGCACGCCTGCTGTTGACCCCGGGCGACGGTACCGCCATCCCCCTGGCCGGGGCGTTCGCCATGAGTAAACCCGACGACGGCGAGGCGACGCTCTACACCCCCTGGAAAGGCCTGATCAAATTTGCCGACATGGCAGAACTCAAGGCAAAGCTCCAAGGCTGGCTCAAGGAGGCGTCGGACCAACAGGCGCTGCTGCGATTTCTCTCGATCGAACAGCGAACAACCGTCAGTGCGGCGAAAAGCGTCGTGGTGTCGACGCAACCGATCGACGGCGCCGTGTTTCAGGACCAGCAACTCCTGATCGAGGCCAATCAGCAAGCCAACGTCACGGCCATGCTCGGCGAACTGGTGCTGATGCCGACACTGCGCGCGATGCTTGATCAGGCACTGACGATGACGCTGCGCAAACCGTTCCCGACCCTGGACCCACGCCTGACGCGGCTCGACAGTTTCAGCGGCTCGCCGTCCGACGGCCCTGACGACACTGAATACCAGCGGCGGGTGTCATCGCTGGCATTGACCGATGCGGTGCTGCATTACTACCTGACCAACCAGTGGCCGGACGGCGATTACCGACGGTTTACCCGCCCCGGCCATCATTTGAACAGCGATGCCGACCATCAGGCCTGGGAAAGCGCGATCAAGGAAATCGCGCAGAGTCTGACCCCGTATTTGCGCAGTCAGCTCGAGACCTTCTGGAACAGCCCCATGGCCAACGGCCTGGCGCGCTCGGCGTTTTTCGCCGAGAGCCTGCAAAACACTTATTGCGTCGATGCCTTGCTCAAGCGCCAGCAAGGGCTGTTGAGTGCCGAGGAATATCAGCTTCTGATGAATGTGCTGCTGGCGGGTACCGATGAACCGCAGGCGGCGAAACTGCGCATCGACAAGCCGCGCATCACGGCACCGTTCAAACATTATGTCGAACTGGCCCATACCGTGATGATCAGCGACACCACCAAGACTGGCGCCTTCCTGTATTCCCAGCGCGGAATAGAGGCAACGTCCACGGTGGACATTCTCAAAAGCACGGTGCTGGCGATGCTCGACAGCGCCGGTCATGAAGATCACCTGCTGCAGTTTTTGCACGCAGAAGAGCGCGGCGTCTTGCTGTCCCTGGAGGCCACGCAACGCCAGGTGCTCGCAGAACCGCTCAGCGGTCCGGTGTTCCCGGGCTTGATGGCGGATATTCTGGGCAAGCAGATGCACAACCTGTCCTTCGCCTTGAGCCGCTACCGCGAAAACGAAGGCCGGCTCGCCCCCCACGCCCTGATCGACAACGCTCTGGATGTACGCGCCCTGCTCGATAAGCGACTGTTGGCCGGGAATGTAAACGGACGCTGGAGCACCCGCGCCGACCAGCGCTGGAGTGCTCGACCGGCCACTGTGCGCGCCGAATCGGCAAAGCAGCAATTGACGCTGTTGACCCAGGCCGAGCAGGCGCTTGATCGACTGCGACAGACCCATCCGCCCTTGCCTTCCACCGTTCGGACGCTCAGCCAGGCACAAGCTCACGTGGCCACTTCGCTGGAGCAACTCCGGCCGACGTTCACGCAGGCCCTGGCGACGGCGCTGCGCAGCGAACTGCAGCTGCGCGGCGTCACGCGGACGCTGGATGCCACGGACCAGGCCATCCTGGAAACAGTGCTCGACACACCGGTTCGCCAGCAGCGCGGCGCCTTGAACGGCTTCCTGCCCGATGTGTTTTCCCTGGCGCTCAAGACCGCCAACGATCCGGGGTTGCTGCCGTTGGCCAGTTGCTTCGTGCTCACCGAACGCGGCGGACTGGACCCGGTGCATTCGGGCAAAGCCTTGCTGTGGACGCCGGCCCGGGGCTTCGAAGCCTTCAGCGCCTTGCCACCGCTGTTGGCCGAACTGCAGCGCAGGCTGCGCAATGACGACCGGCGTCCCGAGCTGCTGGAAAATCTGCCCCCCAGTCAACGACAACCCGGCCACACCTACACCCTGGCCCCGTTGCAACTGGTGCATGGGCACTTTCTCGAGCATGTACAAAACGCTTATGTGGACCTCGACCAGGCAGGGTTCAAGCGCGCACTGGCCACGCCCCTGCCCGCCACGCCCCAGGGCCATTTACTGAAACGGGTGGCGCTGCGAACGCCGCAGACCGGGCTGCAACGGCCGACCGACATTGTCCAGTCGCTGCTCACCCAGCAAAAACTCCCGGCCTGGCTGGCCAGGGCGTCCATCGAAGATCAGATCGAACACGCCGAACTGCTTCAGCAATACCTGAATAACGCCGCACAGGACAAAGACTACCTCAGCGACATCCCGACCCTGCCGCGCACCGCCCACAAAGCCTTGCACGCCCAGCTCAAGGCCGACACGTTCGACATCGACCCGGACACCGTCGGGGTGCAGGTCAAATCGCGCCTTACGGCGGTCGCTGAAACCCAGACCCTGTCGGCCTTTGCCCTGACGCACCTGCACGACCTCGACCGCCTGAGCTTGAGCCTCAGCGCGCTGGGCACCACAGCGTTGTCCACAGGGCTGGACGAAACGTACGTCAAAGACTTGGTGCGCAACCTCAATCCAGGCCAGTTGCAACAGGCCCTGCTGAGTGCCGAACTGGCCGAAACCCACGCCGATGCGAAGCTGCGTCGGCAACGTTTCGCCGCGCAAGTGCCCTGGCAGTTGATGCACTACGCCCATGGGGAAAAACTCCAGGAGCGCCTGAGCCAGACCGGTTACGACTTCGTGCGGCAGATCATGGACATGCCCGACGCTCTGGCCCGTGAGGCCGTCAAAGGCGCCAATGCGATCATCCGCCCCCTGGCGTTGCTGGGGGCGGCCGGTACCGCGGCAATCAAGACGACGGGCGTGTATTTGATCGGCCCCGGGAAAAACACAGCGGGCCCGGTGGTCCTCCTCGCGCCTTACAGTCCGCGGCATGGACTCAAGGAATATGCCAGTGAAGACGCTTTACTGGAGGAACTGAAATCGGCGGGCGCGTTGCAAGACTGGGTGCTCAAGACGTTGCCCGTGGCGGACCGGGCTCGCGGTAAAAGCCTGCTGAGCGACACCGTGAGCCTAGCGTCCAGCCCGATCAAGGGCGCCCTGTTCAAGCACCTGTTCAACGACAACGCGCATCTGCTGGAGAAACTGTTGGGCAGTCAGTCCGACAACGACCATCAGGGTGACTGGGCCACCATCAAGCGGGTCCTGGGCGAGGATCTGGACCAGGCGTTTACCTTCCTGACCGGCAAACTGGCCTATCCGCTCACGGTCTGGCGCAGTTATCGCGAGATCAAGGTCTCCGCCGAGGCGCTCCAGCAGCACCGATGGGGCCTCGCGCTGAAGGCGTTTATCAGCGGCATCGCGCAACTGGCGATGTTGCGCCAGTCGATGGAAGTGCACGACACCGTACCGTCGAGCGCCACTGAACCGCCGGTGCCGACCGCTGCGACACCCTGGCACGACATCGACATCACCGCCGTGGAGCGCACCCGCTTGCAGCGCCACGAAAGTACCGACACCGACCTGAGCACGCTGCTCCACGACACCGCCCTCGGGCTTTACACCGAAGCGGCCACTGACAAAACGTTCGGGGCCGTGGACGGCAAAGTCTATCCGCTGAAAAAGTGCGGCAAGCGTTGGCGCATTCACAGTGACAACGGCTATGGGCCGTATCTGCGTCAACTGGGGTCGACCAAACAGTGGGGTTTGGAGATTCAGGCGCAAGGCCAGGCACCGCGCTTCGGCATGCTCAGGCGCTTGCGTACGTGGATGACCGTCCAGGACGGAATGAATGTCGAGGCTGAAGGCATGGAGCAGATTCGTCAGCTGTTCCCGGTCCGCGCCCGGCTGATCGATGAAAGCCTGGACCTGGCCACCACCTACGCCTGGAACAGTCTGCAAAACCTGCGGCTGTTGAACGCCGAGGGTGATCAGGTGACGGCGGTGCATCGGCTGATCATGGACTTCATCGATGTACCGAAGATCTTGCCCGAGCATGTCACCCAGATTGAAAAAGTCGTCGAGGAGATCTTCGCCGCCCTGCTTCATCCTTCCCTTAGAGACGCCAAGTCCAAGCGTCTGGCCGTGGGCCGTGTCACACACGATCGCGAGGGTACGTTTGGCTTTACCGTGCCCTCGGATCCGGAACACCGGATTTATCTGGCAGAGAAGTTTTTCCTGCCCAATTTCGACCACTACCGCAATTACCTGACCGACGCTGCATTTCCGATCCGTGCCCATGCCCGTGCCGCGACGTTGATCCATGAGCTGTCGCATATCGTCTGCAAGACCGAGGACATTTCCTATCTGGACGTCACACGGCCCTTTGTCGATCTGATCGAGACCACGACACCCCGGGCCACATTGCTGCGCGCTGAACTCACGGCACTGCAAAACCAGGCGTTGTCGAGCCAGTCGCCGATGCCGCAGTTGTTTTCGGTTTTCAACTCTGACACCCAGGAATGGGAGGACCTGGGCGACACCCTGTACGAAGACACCAGCAGAGCGATGAATCGGGTCGTGGCATTGACCGGGCAGCTGACCATCGCCGATGCCCGCGAGACGTTCAAACGTAATGCCGAGGTCCGGCTCGCCGTGCAATTGGCCAACGCGGACTCGGTGTCCTGGTTAATCACACACTTGGGGCGCCAGTTGCACACCAGCACCCCTTGAAGCAGAAAAAGCGCAAAAAAAGGGCATTGACGTTAGGTCAATGCCCTCGTTTTATCAGTCTTTCTGATCGCGCAGTATGTTGCCCGAGGCGCCGTCGATACGGAATTCGTAGACCACGCCGTCCGCCTTGCGTCCCTCGCCCTTCCAGTAACCGTTGTTATCGGCTTCGATCTCATAGACCTCGACGTAACCGGCTTTGGTCTTCGCCGTTTCGATGGCCTTCTCGATCGTGACCCAGCCTGCGCCGGGCCGATCCGCCATGGCGGCACCGGCGCTGAGCAATGTCGCAGCGGCAATGACGGCAGCTAAGGTTTTCTTGATCATTTTTTCACTCCATTTGTGGATACTGCGTGGTGATGTCCTGTTTTTAGGGCCTCACGGAAAAAAATAAGTTCCACTTTGATGGGTAATTGCCATGACGGATGTTCTCGCGACGTTGCCCCAAAGGTTAGAATGCAGCAAATCAGGATGAGTCAATGACCGAACACACCCTCTCGGAAGCCGAATACGACGCCATCACCGATGCCGCTGCGCACTGGTGCATGCGTCTGCACGCCATCGACTGCACGGCCGAGGAGCGCCAGGCGTTCGAACAATGGCGCGAAGCTCATCCGCTGCATGCGTTCGAGTTCGAAGCCATGCTGGAAATCTGGGAAGTCGCGGGCGATCTGCCGCACCCGGAATCCGCCCGGCCGGTACCGCCCGCCCGCCCTTCGACGCGCTGGCGCACCTTCGGCATCACCGCGGCCGTCTGCGCCCTGGCATTGCCGCTGGCGGCGTACACCGGCTGGAACCTCGGGTGGGTGCCCAATGCCTATCAGCATTTCGAAGCCAGTGACACGGTGCGTCACGTCACCCTGAGCGACGGCAGCCAGGTGGAGCTGAACCTGGGCAGTGAACTGACCTTCAGCAATTACAAGGATGAACGTCGGGTCACGCTGAAAAAAGGTGAAGCGTTTTTCAGCGTCAGCCACGACATGACCCATCCCTTCATCGTCAAGGCAGCCGAAGGCAGGATCCGGGTGACCGGGACCCAATTCAACGTCTGGCTGTATGAAGACCAGGTGCGGGTCAACCTGATTGAAGGCTCGGTATTGGTGACCAGCAATGACCACCAGAACGGCGACGGGTTGCGCCTGGGGCCGGCGATGCAGGCGCGTTTTCGTCACGGCGACTACATGCCGCAGATCAGCCAGACCTACGCCAACGACAATTCACTGGCCTGGCGCAGCGGCAAACTGGTGCTCGATGACCTGCCGCTGAGCGAGGCGTTGCCGCTGATCAATCGTTACCTGAGCAAACCGTTGATGGTGGCCGATAGCAGCACGGCGGCGATCCGCATCGGCGGCATCTACAACGTCAAGGAACTCAACAGCCTGGTGGCGTCCCTGCCCCGGGTGTTGCCGGTCTACCTGACTCGCAACGAGAACGGCAATCCGGTGCTCAATTCGATTCCGCAACAAGCGCCAAAAAGCTGAAGGCCGCGCCCCTGAGGGGTGCGGCCTTCGTGTTTGCTGCAACCGGTCGTGCGGTGTTTACTGAGCGGCCACCTTCCCGGCTTTTTCATCCGACTCGCGAAGCGTCTGCACTTGATATTGCGGATCCGCCTTGATCTGCTGCTCTGTGAACGGCAACACACTCAACTGCTTTTTCGAGAACGCCTGCGTCTGGTCCCGGGCATATTTCGACGCCGGGTCACTGGACAACGAGAACGCCAGCAATCCCTGGGCGTGCGGACCTTTGTCATCAAAGGTCACGATTTGCAGGTAACTGGTGCCGCTGACCACTTCCAGTTTGCCGTCGGTTCTCGGGACGCTCTGGATGGCGTTGTAGATGCCCAATGTGCCCGGCCCACCGTGGATCGCGGTTTGCTGTCCGCCGCTGCTGACCACCTGAATGTCGCCCCAGCGGCTGTCCGGCTTGATTCCCATATGGGTGGTCAGTTCCACGGACGCGAGTATCGCCTCGCGGATGGCTTTGGCCACTTCTGGTCGTTCGAACGCCAGTCCGCGCGGGGTGTGTTGCGCGTCTTTCGGGTCGAAGGCCACACGCCAGACGCCGGGTAATGGCTGCAACGACTCCATGACGATATTGAAATGCACCAGCCCCAGACCGCTGTCCAGATTCGCCCGGCCATCCCACGCCTTCAGGCTGGCGCACACTGGTGTAAGTGTCGCGGCATCCGCACCCAGATCCGTGCCACAGAACTTCAGTAGGTCTGGCATGACTTGTGCCACCAGATACACCTGATCATCCATCACCATCCGTTGCAGATCCGCCGCCGCCACCGGCCCTGCCTTGGCCAGCGAGCCCAGGCGATCCAGGGCAAAACGCGAGCGCAGCCCCAACGGCTGGCTGTCCTGACTGATCAGTGGCGAGAAACCGGTCAGCGGTTGCGCCGGGTTGGCCAGCCACGCGGAATCGTTGGAATGCTGCACAAAGTCTTTGCGCAGCAGCTGCGGCAACTGGTCCGCCGCGTAAATGCCCTTTTGCGCGGCATTCGGGTCGATGTCCCAGCCACAGGCACTGTTGGAGCCGTCGAGCACGATCATCTGCAACCCGGCGCGCGGATCGCTGCACTTGGCCAGTTTGTCGGCGTTGACGTTCGGCACCACCGACAGATTCATGTAGAGCGTCTGCCCCTGATCATCCGCGGCCAGGGTGTTGACCCACGGGATACCCTGGATCTTGTGCACCGAGGCTTGCAAATCCTTGAGGCTGGTGGCGCGGTTCATCGCGTACCACTGCTGCAAGACGCGGTCATTTTCCAGGTTGGCATCGCGCAGGCTGTAGGCGTACTGATTGTCCCAATCGAGCTTGCCCGGCCACTGCACCACAGGGCCGAATTTGGAGCTGTAGACCACATGGGAAACCGGCTTGAGTTGGCCATCGGGCTGTTTGACGTTGACCGTCAAGGTCTGCTTGTCCAGCGGCAGGGACTTGCCATCGAGCAGGTACCGGGTCGAATCCTTGGGGTCCAGTTCCAAGCGATACAAAGTGAAATGCTTGGACGAATCGACGGTGTGGGTCCAGGCCAGGTGTTGGTTGAAACCGATGTTGATCATCGGCAGACCGGGCAAGGCCGCGCCCATTACATCCAGTTTGCCGGGAATGGTCAGGTGCATCTGGTAGAAGCGCATCCCGCCCACCCAGGGAAAGTGCGGGTTGGCCAGCAGCATGCCGCGACCGTTGAACGAGCGTTCGCTGCCAATCGCCACTGCGTTGCTGCCACGGTCGAGGGCAAAGCGTTGCTGACGCTCGGCGGCCGCCAGGAACGACGGCGCGCCACCCGCCCCTTGGGCGACGGCCGCTGGCGGCATGGCCCCGGCCAGCGCTTCGGCAAACTGCCCGACCCCGCCTTCGACCAGCAGGCGCCGCGTCAGCTTCACCAGGTCCTGGGCGGCAATCGGCCGGACCCAGTCACCCTGGCATTGCGCCGGCAAACCCTGGGCCTGGCGCTCGGCCAGCGAGCGGTTGTAGCCCGCCACGTAACCGTCGATCAGATCCTTTACTTCCGGGGTTTGCGCCTGCCAGAAACCCGCGACCGCTTGCGGCGTGTTGAGCCAGTTGAAAAACAGGTCGCTGGCCAGGTTGGCGCGTTCTTCGAGGGTGAACTGGTCCGGGCCGAAATACTTCGAGCGTTCGCCGTTGACGGTGACGATCTCGTTGGCCATCAGGCACAGGTTGTCCTGGGCATAGGCGTAGCCGATACCGTAACCGAGCCCGCGCTCGTTCTCAGCACGAATGTGCGGCACGCCGAAGCTGGTGCGGCGAATATCGACGGACGACGGTTCCGGCGCACTGCGCGCGCTTGCCGCCAGACTCAACCCCAGTAACACACCTGCCAGACTTAACCGGGTTAACTGCCTGCTAATAATCACGCTCGCTCCTGCTGGACATAGGCTTGGAAAATCACATCCTGTGGACAACACGGAATGTGCCTGGCCTTAGGAACGAAAAAATCATCAGGAAATTTAGGCGGCGCAACGATCAGCGGCGGCCCCATCACATAGCGCTCACATGGCCTCGACAAATTTTCTACATCAAAGCCTTCATGATTTGCCGAGCTCGTTCGTCTTAATGATTGAGAGCACCATCACTTTTTTCCTGATCAGGCTCTGAAAAGGAGTTTTTGCATGTACAACTCGCAACTGCCAACGGACGGTAGCCATGCGCCAAAGAGCGTTTCCATGAGCCACGGCTCCGGGATCTTTGAACGGGCCGAGCGCCACGGAAACGAACGAATCAGAGTGCTGCTCAAGAGCTTTGGCCTGAGAACCAGCCTCATTCGCCTGAAAGTCATCGACGCCCTGCTCAGCGCCGCCGAAAGCGAGCGCAACCTGGGCGTGCGCGGCGTGCACACGCATTTGCTGGACCTGGATATTCCCCTGTCCTTCCTGAGTGTGCGGGAGGTCTTGAAGCGGTTATGCAGCGAGGGCGTGATCACGCTCAATCCGGACAAGAGCTATAGCCTGCATCCGCAGGCCATTGCCATTCTCTATAGCGAATCCGCTGCAGGCGCGTCGCTCAAGGCTTGACCTTGCGGCGCATCACGCCATTGACGACGACCACGATCACGGCCACGCCGATGGCGATGTACTGAAACAGCTTCTCGCTGATGATCCCTGCGTTTTGCAGATAGGAAAGGCCGAACATGATCCCCAGGACCACCAGGGAGATCAGAATCGAGTATTTCAAACGTTGCGACTGGGTCATTGCGGGTTCCTGAAGCTTGAAATGTATCCGGTTTGTATCCGCTTTCATGCCAAGCCCCTACCTTCGGGCGGGGATGAACAGGCTTGAACGGAGTCTCATGTTACAGCCGATGAAGAGTTTTGGCTTCATTGCGGCGCTAACCATGAGGATTCTGAAATGCTTCGTCGAATCACACTGCTGATTCCCCTGATCGCGCTCCTGTCCCTGAGCGGCTGTATCATTTTTCCCCACGGAGGCTGGCACGGCGACCACCATTACGATCGGGGCGGACCGGGTTATTACCAGCACCGGTAGTCCACATCCCTGAAGGCCACGTAAGACAGACAAGCTTTTTAAATCAATCCTGAACAAATGCCCGCCCTGTTGCGGGCATTTTTCTTACAGCGTATTGATCGCATCCATGTAAGTTTGGATCCAAACTTTCCTCTGCCGTGACGTGTCCCGACAACTTGCAATACATGGCAATCCATTGAAACCCCAAGTCTCAATCGCTCGCTAGAGCGCGTATGCATCCCTGTTTACTCTCGATACGCAGCGACAGAAGTGGCTGCTTGAACTTCAAGTATCGATAAGGACGCCATGCACTCATCACTGATTAATACCCGCCCCTTTCAACTGACCGGTTTTTGCCTGGCTATCGCCGTGTTTGAACTACTGACCTATATGGCCAGCGATTTGATCATGCCCGCCATGTTGACCGTGACCGAACAACTGGAGGCCAGCCCCGAGCATGTTCCGTATGCATTCACCCTGTATTTGACCGGCGGTGTGCTGCTGCAATGGCTGATCGGCCCGCTGTCGGATCAATACGGCCGTCGTCCGTTACTGCTCCTCGGCAGTGCGCTGTTTGCCCTGGCTTGCGCCGCGGCGTACTGGGTGCAAGGCATCGAGGCATTCAACGGCTTGCGGCTGATCCAGGGCATGGGTCTGGGCTTTGTCATCGCCGTCAGTTATCCCGCCTTGCAAGAGGTGTTCTGCGAGGCCGACGCGGTGCGGATTATGGCGTGGCTGGGGAACATTGCCCTGCTTTCGCCGCTGTTGGGTCCGTTGCTCGGCAGTGTGCTACTGCAATGGCTGTCGTGGCGGGAGCTGTTTCTGGTGCTCGGTATCGCCGCCCTGGCGGTGTGGATTGGCTTGTATGTCTTCATGCCGCGAACCTCGGGCACCGTCGCCCCTGGCAAACCCTTTGACGTGCGCGCAACCGTACGCCGCTACGGCAGGTTGTTGCGCAACCGGGCGTTTGTGCTGTCGTCCGTCGCCCTGGGGCTGATGAGCCTGCCGCTGATTGCCTGGATCGGCCTGTCGCCACTGTTGTTGATCCAGGGCCAGGGTTTATCGCCTCTGCATTACGGGCTCTGGCAGATCCCGGTGTTCGGCGCGGTCATTCTCGGCAATCTGCTGCTCGACCGCCTGATCGCCCGATCAGCCCTGCCACAGCTGATTCGCTATGCACTCTGGCCGTTTTGCGCCGGGCTCGTCGCGCTGTTGATCGTTGGTTTCCAGGGTGCTTCGATCGGGTTACTGGTCGGGTGCCTGGCGATCTACGCCGTCGGCCTGGGCATGAGCAATGCCGCGTTGTACCGGTTGGCGCTGTTTTCCAGCGAGGACAGCAAAGGGCTGGTGTCGGCCATGATCGGCATGATCTCGATCTCGATCATGGGCGGGGCCGGGTCACTGATTGCGGCGCTCGGTGCCGGTGACAGCCTGGAGTCGTTTGCCTTGATCGCCGCAATTGCGGGGCTTGTATGCCTCGTGCCGCTGCACGCTTTCCTGCGACGGTGCCGCCACTCGGTCGCCGTCTGAATTAAACAATCAAAAAGGAGTTTTGATGATTAACCTGCCCTACACCGACGCACTCTGTGCGCTGGCGCAGCCTTACAACCTGGATGGCCTGCCGCCGGGGTTGTTCGATCGCGCCATGGCTGAAATCAGCCTGTTTCATTGCCACCATACCCCCGGCTACGAACGTTGGCTGCACGCCCACGGCCTGGATGCCCAGGCCCTGGACACGCTGGAAGACTGGTCGCGACTGCCGCCGATCTTCGCCAACTTTTTCAAGCAGCATCTACTGTTGAGCCCCACCGGCGAAGGCGCGCTGGAACTGACCTCTTCCGGTACCAGCGGGCAGAAAAGCCGCATGCGCTATGACGATCGCAGCATGGCCGCGGCCCAGGGCATGGTCACACGGATTTTCCAGCAGTACGGCTGGGACACCCCGGACACCCCCTGCAATTACCTGCTGCTGAGCTACGAACCCGAGCCTGACAACCGCCTCGGCACCGCCTACACCGATCAGTTCCTGTGCCGTTATGCGCCTGCCAATCGAGTCGTCTACGGCTTGCGGCGCACCGGCAATGGCCACGAATTCGACCTTTTTGGTGTGATTCGCGCGTTGCAGGCCTTCGCCGAAGAACAACTGCCGGTGCGCATTTTCGGCTTTCCGGCGTTCCTCTGGCAGGCGCTGCAACGGATGGAAGCGACCGACATCGCGCCACTTGAATTGCCGGCAGAATCATTGGTATTTCTCGGCGGCGGCTGGAAAAACCACGCCGCGCAGGAGATCCCCCGGACCCGGCTTTATGAACGGATCGCGCGGCAACTGGGCATCGACCCGGCGCGCTGCCGCGACGGCTATGGCGCGGTCGAGCACGCCGTGCCCTATATCGAATGCGCCCATCACCATTTCCATGTACCGGTTTACTCGAAGGTGTTCGTGCGCAATCCATCCGACTTCAGTGTCCAGCCTTATGGCCAAAGCGGCCTTTTGAATTTCGTATCGCCCTATATTTCGTCGAGCCCGGCCCATGCCGTGGTGATGAGTGACCTGGCCACCCTGTATCCCGGCGCGACCTGCGGTTGCGGCCTGGCCACCGACTGGTTCCAGCTGCATGGACGCGCCGGCACCAGTCCCGGCCGCAGCTGCGCCATGGCCGCGGCCGAACTGCTGGGGAGGGCTTGATATGTTTTTGATCAATGGCCACCTGCACGCCGACCTTGCCCTCGATACCGCCCTGGACCGTCTGCACCAGGCCTTGCCACGATTACTGATGGCGCCTGTCGACAGCGACATCGTCGTGGCTTCGGCCGCGCGCTTTGCCCGGCAATTACAGGCTGGCGAACTGGACGTCGGCCTGGAGGACGATCAACGCCTGGCACTGATCGACTTCTGCCAGCCCGAGCATTTGAACAGCAAGCTTGAGCGCGAACTGGGCGTACAACCGCGCTCCCTGCGACGCAACGACTACCGGCAACCACGCTTCGAAAGCTGGCACCCGCTGGGGCTGGTGGTGCACATCACACCGGCCAATGCGCCGATGCTGGCGTTTTGTGCGGTACTGGAAAGTCTGCTGGCCGGGAACATCAACTGGCTGCGTCCCAGTTCCAGCGATCAGGGGCTGACGGCCCGCCTGCTGGGCGCCCTCGGCCGGTGCGACAACAGTGGCCGGCTGGCCGACTTTATCGCGGTGCTGCCGGTGGCGACCGCGGACATTGCGCGCCTCTGCACCCGCGCCGATGCCGTGGCGGCGTGGGGTGGCGAAACTGCGCTCAGGGCGATTCGTCAGCAAGTGCCCATCGGCTGTCGCTGGATCGACTGGGGGCACCGCATCAGTTTCGCTTATCTTTCGCCCGAAGCGGCGCAGCCGGACGCACTGGATGCCCTGGTGGACGAAGTCTGTCGCCTCGATCAACAAGCCTGTTCCAGCCCGCAATGGGTGCTGGTGGACAGTGACGACCCGGTCGTTCTGCACGACATCGGATCGCGCCTGGCCGAGGCGTTCAAACGTCGCGGTGCGCACTGGCCGGCGCTGGTTCCAACCGATCAAGAGGCCGCGGAAATCACCACCCGCTGTGCGATGGCGCGGCTGGAGCAGAATTTTGCCGGGCAAACCGGTGGGGTCTGGAGCGAAGCGCGATGGCGAGTCATCTGGGAACATCATCGAACCCTCGCCCCCTCCCCGCTGTTTCGCACCCTGGTGCTCAAACCGGTGCCACAGCCGCTGATTGCCGAAACGCTGCTGCCTTGGCGCACTGTGCTGCAAAGCTGCGCATTGATTTGCCCTCCGGCACAAACGGCGGCGCTGGTGCGAACGCTGGTTAATGCTGGCGTCACCCGCATTGCGCCAGCCAAGTCGATCCACGAAGGCTACGCCGGTGAGCCCCATGATGGCGTGTACGCGCTGACTCGCTTGAGTCGCCGCCTCTCGGTAAGCCTGCCCGCGGATGTGCTGAACACTCATGCCAGCCTCGACGCACTGCCACCCGTCCTGGACACGACGGGCTTTGCGATCATGGACAAACACGCCTTCCAGACCCAGCCCATCGCCCGGACGGCGCAACTGTACTTTCGCTCCGGCGGCAGCAGCGGTACGCCGGCGCTGGCCGGTTTCAGCTATCGCGACTTTCAACGGCAAATGCGTGCAGCGGCTGACGGCCTGTTCGCTGCCGGACTTGATCCGGCACAGGACCGGGTCATGAACCTGTTCTACGGCGGCGGCCTGTACGGCGGTTTTTCCAGTTTTTCCTGGATTCTGCACCTCATGGACGCCGCCCATTTCCCCATGGGCGCGCCCCATGACGATGACTTCAGCGAAATCGCCCGGCTGATCGTGCAGCACAAAGTCAGTGTATTGATCGGCATGCCAAGCACCCTGCACCGGCTGTTCCTCAATGAACAGGCGACCCTGCGGGCGTACGCAGGGATCCGCAAAGTGTTCCTCGGTGGCGAGCATCCCGGACTGGCCAGCCGCCAGTTGATGGAAAGCTGCGGGGTGTCGACGATTCGCTCGGCAATTTACGGCTCCGTCGACGCCGGCCCCATGGGCCATGCCTGCACGGCGACCAGCGATGGCATCTTTCACTTGATGTGCGATACCCAGCATCTGGAAATCGTTGAGCTGGAACAGGATGTGCCTGTTCGCGACAGTCAAGTCGGACGCCTGCTGTTCACTTCACGGGCCCGCGACACGCAGACCGTGCGGCGCTACGAAGTGGGTGACACCGGGCGCTGGGTTCCCGGGGATTGCCCCTGCGGGCTAAGTTCGCCACGGTTCGAGTTGCTGGAGCGACATGGGCAATGGCTGCGGATCGGCACCGAATTCATTTCGCCTTCACACCTGGTGCGCTGTGCAGGTGTGCCTATTCAGCTAGTGCTCGACCATGGGCCTGACGGAGTCGAACGCCTGAGGGTCCGTGCCGATGGCGACGTGCAACAGGTTCACGACCAACTGTTGTCCGATCCCCCGCTGAATACAGCAGTAACGGGCGCTTTGTTGATACTGGAAGTTGATACGTGCGCAGCCACCCAGTTTGAACGCAACAGCCACAGCGGCAAGACGCCGTTAGTGATCGATCGGCGCAAACAACAATAAATTTTATCGGCAGTTAATTATTTAACCAGACGCCTGATACCGGGAATGGAATTCCAATGAAAGAACTTTTTACGCTTGAACAATTGGTGCAATACATACGCGAACATTCACGCTTCTATAACCACCATCTTAAATATTTACCCCCGCAGGGATTCACGTTAAACGATATTCCCGTCATCGACGCAAGTGACTATTGGGCCGGCAGCCATGATTTAAAACAATGGCCGGTCCTGACAGCGACTGTCGAAGATGGGCTGTTGTTTAAAACCGGGGGCACCACCAGCGTGGGCAAGCTGGCGGTTTACACTCACGATGAATGGCAAACGCTGGTCACCGCTTTCGGTGAAAACCTGTCGTCTCAACTGAACAATGGCGACCGGGTTGCCAATCTGTTTTTTGCCGGGGACCTGTGCGCCAGTTTCCTGTTTATCCACGATTCACTGGCCCATGTCCGGGTTGCAATCAGTGAATTCCCGTTTACCGGCCACGTCGATTTCCAGGGGCTGACAGCGGCGATCAGCGACCACAGGATCAATGTCCTGTCGGGCGTACCGGCCCAGTTGCTCAAGTATGCGGCGTACCTGACAGAACAAGGTCGCGTGCTGGACGGTGTCGCCACCCTGCTCTACGGTGGGGAAAGCGTATTTGCCGGGCAACTGGCGATCTTCGCCAAGGTCTTCCCCAATGCCCGCGTCGCCTCCATCGGTTACGCCAGTGTCGACGCCGGCTTGATCGGGAGCTGCGACCGTGACTGTGCACTGGGCGAACATCGGGTGTTCGACCATCACACGGTGCTGGAGATCATCGACGAACTCAGCGGCGAAATCATTGACGAGTGCAACCGCGTGGGCCTGTTGGTGGTGACCAACCTGAATCGTCGGTTGATGCCGCTGTTGCGCTACCCGGTGGGCGATCGCGCCTGCTGGCTTGAGCCTGCTGAAACGCCGAGGCGCAAATTCGCCCTCAGGGGCCGCAGCGTTCACAGTCAGCGTGTACGCGTGGGGGTAATGTCGCTGTTGACCGACGAAATACACGACATCATCCAGCGCATGACCCACAGCGATCAGTGGCAATTGCGTATTGAACAGGTCGAATACAAAGACCTGTTGAGTGTGCATTGGGTGCCCGAAGACGGCGCCCGGAACATCGAAGCGCAGAGTCTGGCGTTGCGCCAGGCACTCATCGCCCACTACCCCGCCATCGACCTCCTGGACCAGGATGGTCTGCTGGATTTCCAGGTCAGTCCCTGTGCCATTACCGATCTCGCGCTGCACCCGCGCTCGGGCAAACAACTGCGAGTCCTCGACTTGCGGGTGTACACGCCTGTACCGGAGGCGGGGCCATGAGTCAGTTGATTTTCCGCCCCTTCAGGCCCTCCGATGCCACGGCGGTCAGCGGACTTTTTCGACAGGTGTACGGCGATCACTACGTGCAGCCGGATGTGTATCTGCCGAAGTTGATCACCCAGCACAACAACGAGGGTCGCTGGCAATCGATGCTCGCGGTGGAGGGCTCGCAGGTCCTCGGTCATGCCGCGTTATGCCGGGACAAACACCCGACCGACAACCCCGAACTGGCCCTCAGCGTCGTGCACCCGGCGACGCGCGGACAGAGCATCGCGACCCGTCTGGGCCGTGAGTTGCTGGAACAATGCGCTGCGGTCACCGGCCGGTGTGTCCTGATCAAACAAGTCACCCACCACCCTTACACCCAGCGCATGGCGCACACACTGGGGTTCCATAGCACCGGCTTGCTCCCGGACTACGTGCCCTCGCCTTTCGCCGAGGCATTGCCGGAAACCATTGTCGTCGGTGTTCATCCGCTCGCCGAGCGTGCATGCCCGCTACCCGATATTGCCTGGCCGGACAGCTGCCGGGCGTTCGTGCAGCATCTGGGCTCGGTGTTCGGTATCGACCCGCGCGTGCCGGACTCCCCGTCGCGGCCCCTGCAAATGAAACAGCATCACCAACGCGTGGATGTCGTCATCGAGTGCCTGGGCAAACGCCTGCTCGATCAGTTGGCTCAATTGCCGGGGAGCTGGCTGATGTCGGCCAGGCTGGCCCTGTCAGCGAACTTTGCCGAGGACAGTGAGCGATTGAACAGTAAAGGTTTCGTCTTCTGCGGGCTGATCCCCGCACCTGATCAAGGCCGATGGTTCGCCCTGTTTCATCGCGGCGCCCGGGTGCGCCACCTGGACCTGCTCTGCCCGCATATGCAACAGCTGCATCACAATCTGCAACTCGCCACACGCGCCGAAGCCACCCGTTCAGCGGCCTGAGACGCTTCGGTAAAAATGCTGGCCCGGTTGCGCGCAGAGCTCAACCAGCCAGTCGACAAACACCCGCACCCGCCGGGATAACTGGCGGTGTGGCGGGTACAGCGCCGTCAGCGGCATGCCCGGTGGCGGCGCGTCCCTGAGCACCTCGCACAGGCGCCCCTCGTCCAATTGCCGTGCAACGTGGTAGTACGGGGCCTGGACCAACCCGTACCCGGCCTCACACGACGCCATGTACCCATCGGCGCTGTTGACCGACACCTGCCTGGGCAGATTGACCTGCTGCACCTGCCCCTCGACCACAAACTCCAGGCCGAAGCGCGCACCGGTAGTGGCGGAGAAATACTCCACCATCTGATGACCCTGCAGATCCGACGGGCTCCGGGGCACGCCATGACGCTGCAAGTAATCGGGGCTGGCACAGGTGACCTGATCGAGCATGACCAGCGGCCGCGCCACCAGTGACTCATCCAGCGGTGAGCCGCCCCTCAGCACGCAATCCACGCCTTCGCGAATCAGGTCCACCGTGCGGTCATTCAAGCTGATTTCCAGTTCGATCTGCGGGTACCTGGCAGTGAACTGTGGCAATGCCGGAATCACGATCAGCCGCCCGATCCCCGCCGGCATGTCCACCCTCAACAAGCCCTTGGGGTTGTGCCGGGCCGCGGAAAACACCGCTTCGGTTTCCTCAAGATCCGCCAGCAGGCGCACGCAACGCGGGTAATACGCCGCGCCGTCGAGGGTCAGGCTGATGTGCCGGGTGGTGCGCTGCAACAGTTGCACACCGAGGTGGGCTTCCAATTGCTTGATCAGAATGGTCACCGAGGCCCGGGGCATTTGCAGGCTGTCCGCCGCTTTGGCGAAGCCGCCCGACTCGACGATCCGGGTAAACACGCGCATGGCGTTGAGACGGTCCATGGTTCTGCTGTACCTGCCGATTATTTAGAAATAACGAATAGTGATAGCAGTTTTAGCCGGTTTATCTGCTTTGTGTCGAGGTGAACAATGACGGCTCACCTTTCAAGGAGCTGATCTGATGCAAACACGTCAATTGGGCAAGAACGGACCACACGTGAGCGCCATCGGTCTGGGCTGCATGGGCATGACCGATTTCTACACCACCGGCACCGATACCCGTGAAGCCACCGCTACCCTGCACCGGGCGCTGGAACTGGGGATCAACCTGCTCGACACCGCGGACATGTACGGCCCGCACACCAATGAAGAGCTGATCGGCAAAGCCATTGCCGGCAAGCGCGACCAGGTGTTCCTGGCCAGCAAGTTCGGGATCGTGCGCGACCCGGCCAACCCGACCGCGCGGGGTGTCGATGGCCGCCCGGCATACATCCGCCAGTCGATCGATGGCACGCTCAAGCGCCTGGGCGTCGACACCCTGGACTTGTACTACCAACACCGGATCGACCCGCAAGTGGCCATCGAGGAAACCGTCGGCGCCATGGCCGACCTGGTGCAGGCCGGCAAGGTGCGTTACCTGGGTTTGAGTGAAGCCTCGGCGGCCACGCTGGAACGGGCGCACAAGGTGCATCCGATCAGCGCGTTGCAAAGTGAATATTCGTTATGGAGCCGCGATCAGGAAGACAACGGTTGCCTGGCGGCGTGCCAGCGTCTGGGTATCGCGTTTGTCCCCTACAGCCCGCTGGGTCGCGGCTTTCTGACCGGCGCACTGAAAAGCCCGGACGACTTCGCCGCGGATGACTACCGCCGCTTCAGCCCGCGTTTTCAAGGGGAGAATTTCGCGAAAAACCTGCTGCTGGTGCAGCAGGTGCAAACACTGGCCGCCGACAAGGGCGTGACCGCCGGGCAACTGGCGTTGGCCTGGGTCCTGGCGCAAGGCGATTACCTGATCCCGATTCCCGGGACCAAGCAACGTAAATACCTGGAGGAAAATGTCGCGGCGCTCGACGTGAAACTCAGTGCCGGCGAGCTGCAGGCGCTGGAAGCGATCTTCCCGGCCGATGCCACCGCCGGCCTGCGTTACCCGGAAGAGGTCATGAAGCTGCTCGACCGCTGAGCCATCGACTTCTGCCCCGCTCGATAGGTTGATCGGGGCAGAAGGTTACTTGTCCTTCTTCTTGACGGTCGTGCCGTTACCTTCGCCGTAGGTCTTCAGGTTCTGCAGCACGTAGATCGCTTTCTTGAACTCAGGAACCAGGTAGTTGGCGTACTTGTTGCCCTTGAGGTTGTTGTTCTGGATCGAGTCCAGTTGCGTAGCAAAGTATTCCAGCGCGTTGAACTTGGCGTCGGGATCAGTCGGAATACCAAACTTGTCGAACTGGGAACCCGCGTTGAGCAAGGTCAGCGCGGTCACATCGCCGATGATGCCGTTCTGCTTGAGAAAGGTACTCATGTTGCCCAGTTGCTTGGTCGAGATGTTCGTCGGATCGAAACCCTTGACCTGCTTGAACAGTTGCAAGCCATCCATTTTCGCCCGATCGAGGATCGTCGGGTTGGTGCCGACCATGGTCAGGATTTCCCGCACCTTGGCACTCTGGGACACCGGCTTGGAATTGGGTGAACCCTGGCGAACCAGCAGGCCCGATTTGGCAGTCCAGCTACCGACCACACCAATAGTCATGACCGTACTCCTGCCAGCGCGACGAGTTTCGGATGTCCTTGCGAGAACATAAAAAATCCTTGTTTAAGCGAGATGATTGCGGGGAAGTATCGGCGCGAAACGACGGTCCACCTACTAATATTTCGACTTTTTACAATTATCGTACATTTTCGATACAAAGCACCAAGTGCCCGGTTTTATTGGCCTGGATGAAATTTTTGATCATGGTATAGCCACTACATTGATTGTCATTTTTTACAGGGTCTGTCCGTTTGTACCGGTTTCGACACTCACCTCTCCTGTACCGTTTGTCCCTCTACCTCATTTCGTGCACGTCCGTACTAAAGCTCGCCACCGGCGGGCCGATAAGCCTTGGATAGCCCCTTTTCAAACACGACACTCCAACAATAAAAACGCAACACAAGGACCGGTCCCATGCCCGCATTTCGTACCATTCAGGCTCGCTACACGCTGTTTCTGGTCCTGTTCATCCTGCTGCTCTCGGTGCTCACGGTCGTGGGCATCAGCCAATTGGTCGCGCCGAAGCTGCGCCACACCGAAGAACAGGTGGCCCTCAATCGCATTGCCGAAGTCGCCGAGCAGATCCAGGGCGAACTGAACAAGGTGCAATCCCAGCAACGCAGCATCACCCAGACCATTCCCCTGCTCGACAGCGCCGCCATCGATACGGTGCTGCCCGGCCTGGTGGACCAGTACGGCGAGCTGAAAGTGTTTGGCGGCGGGATCTGGCCACTGCCCGGCCAGCGTGAAGCGGGACGCAACAAGTTCAGCACCTTCTGGCACCGCGACAGCTCCGGCAAACTGGCGGTGAACACCTTCTGGAACAGCGACGCCGCACCCAACTATTACGACCAGACCTGGTACAAGGGCGGCATGGCCACCCCTCGCGGTCAGTGCGCATGGGCCGCGGCCTATAAAGATGACGCCAGCGCCGAGCCGCGCACCAACTGCGCCATGGCCATCCAGAAAAATGGCGTGGCCTACGGCGTGTCGACCATCGACGTGACCCTGGGCTTCTTCAACGACTTGATCGCGCGCAAGGAAAAAGACCTCGGCGCCGAGATGCTGATCGTCGAAGCCGACGGCAAAATCATCAGCAACAGCTCGCGCATCAGCGGGCCGGTCGTGCTGAAGAACATCAGTGAGCTGGCCGGCAACTCGCCGTTCGCCAGCCAGGTCAAGGCCGGCTTGCAGAACCGCGACAAGGCACAACGGGTCGAATTCGACAACAACGGCGAAGCCAATACCTTCTTCATGCGCCCGATCGAAGGCACGCCGTGGTTCCTCGCCACTGCCCTGCCGACCAAACTGATCACCGCCCAGCGTGACGATGTCCTGAACACCTTGAGCCTGTTGCAGATTCCAATGGTGATCCTGCTGGTCCTGCTGCAGATCTACGCGATTCGCCAACTGATCAACCGCATGAAGATTCTCAAGGCCAACATTGATGCACTGTCGGCCGGCGACGCCGACCTGACCAAGCGCATCACCATTCGCGCCGAAGACGAACTGGGGGCCATCGGCCATTCGGTCAATGCCTTCATCATCTACTTGCAGAACATGATCGGCGAAGTGACCCAGGCCACCGGCGCCATGGCGTCGAGCCTGGACAACCTGCAACGGACTTCGGCGCACACCAGTCAGATCCTGGTGCGTCACGCTTCGGAAACCGACCAGACGGTTACCGCCATCACCGAAATGAGCTCCACCGCCGACAGCGTGGCGCAGAACGCCGCCGAAACCGCGTCGTTCACCCAGCGCGCCAGCGAACACGCGGATCGCTCTCGAGTCGTGGTGGGTGAAGCCTCCAGCAGTGTCGTGGCATTGATTGAAGAAGTGGCCAGCGCCACCCATAAAGTCGAAAACATGCAGCAGGACGCGCAACGGATCACCGAGATTCTCGGGGTGATCGGCGCGATTGCCGGGCAAACCAACCTGTTGGCGCTTAACGCGGCGATTGAAGCGGCGCGCGCCGGTGAACAGGGTCGTGGTTTTGCGGTGGTGGCCGATGAAGTCCGCGCCCTCGCCGCCCGGACCCAGGCCAGCACCTCGGAAATCAACGAAATGCTCAAGCGCCTGACCCAAGGCGTGAGTTCCTCGGTAGCGGCCATGGAAAACACCCAGGCCAGTTGCCAGTCCGCCGCCGACGCGACGGCGCGGGTGAACTCCGGGCTGGATGAAATGGCCGGCTCCGTCAGCCACATCAACAGCCTCAGCACCCAGATCGCCACCGCCGCCGAACAGCAAAGCGCCGTGACCGAAGAGATCAACCGCAGCATGGTGCAGATCCGCCATATGGTGGATGAACTGGTGAAAAGTGGTCACGCGAGTGAACTCAATACTCAGCAGTTGCTGGAAGCCAATAGCCGGGTGAGCTCAATCATGGGACGGTTCAAGGTTCGATAGTCAACAAAATCCCTGTAGGAGCGAAGCTTGCTCGCGAAAGCGACGGTACATCCAACGATGATGTTGGCTGACGCGACGCCTTCGCGAGCAAGCTTCGCTCCTACAGGATTGGTGTCGTTCTCGTATTACTTCGAAACACTCTCACTCCTCTTCATTGGCTAAAGCAGTCAAAATGCCTCTTTTTTTGACCGCCACCCGAGTCGAGACCTTCCCATGCGAACCCACCTGCGTCTGCTCGCCCTGAGCGCCTTGTTTCTCTCCTCCCTGGCCCAGGCCGCCGACCTGATCCCGATCGAAGTGCACCGCGATGCGAATTGCGGCTGCTGCAAGAAATGGATCAGCCACCTGGAAGCCAACGGCTTCAAGGTCGAGGATCATGTCGAAGCCGATATGAGCACGTTCAAGCAACAGCACGGCGTGCCGCCCCGCCTGGCGTCGTGTCATACCGCGTTGATCAACGGCAAGTTCGTCGAAGGCCATGTGCCGGCCGAGCAAGTGCTGGCGCTGAGCAAGCGTGCTGATCTGCTGGGGGTCGCCGCGCCTGGCATGCCCATGGGTTCGCCTGGCATGGAAATGGACGGCATGAGCGACGCTTATCAAATCATCGGCCTGAAAAAGGACGGGACTGACACCGTGGTGGCGGACTACCCCGCCCATTGATGTTGGGCGCTTACATCGGGTTGTTTTTATCGGCATTCGGTGCCGCGACGCTGCTACCGTTGCAGTCCGAAGCGGTGCTGGTGGGGCTGTTGCTAAGCGACCAATATTGGCTCTGGTCGCTGCTGGCCGTCGCAACCCTGGGCAATGTCCTCGGCTCACTGCTGAACTGGTGGCTGGGTCGCGGCATCGAGCGCTTTCGCGGGCGACGCTGGTTTCCGGTCAGCCCGCGGCATCTTGAAACAGCCCGAAAACATTATCAGCGCTACGGCCATTGGTCGTTGTTGCTCAGCTGGGTGCCGGTGATCGGCGATCCGCTGACCCTGGTGGCGGGCGTTATGCGCGAGCCGCTGGGGCGGTTCCTGTTGATCGTGACCCTCGCCAAGGGCGCCCGTTACGCCGTGCTGGCCCTGGCAACCCTGGGCTGGATGAGTTGAACGATCAGGGTCGTTGATTGCCTGTGTTTAATGTCGCCCTAATCATGCCCTTCCAGCATCCGTGCATTTCCCATGGAGTTAACCTATGTCCCCTTCCCGCTGGCTGCCCTGCCTGCTGCTGACCGCCGCGCTGCCCGTCCTGGCCCACGCCGAAGGCCCGGCGTATGGCCCGGAGTTGCAAGGCTTCGACTATCCCTACACGGTCAAGCATTTTGCCTTTCAATCCCAAGGCAAATCCCTGCAAATGGGTTACATGGACGTCGCCGCCCATGGCAAGGCCAATGGGCGCAGCGTGGTGCTGCTGCACGGCAAGAATTTCTGCGGCGCCACTTGGGACAGTTCGATCAAGGCCTTGAGCGAAGCCGGTTACCGGGTGATCGCCCCGGACCAGATCGGCTTCTGCACCTCCAGCAAGCCAGACAATTACCAATACACATTCCAGCAACTGGCGACCAACACCCAGCAGTTGCTCAAGGCGCTGGGCATCCAGAAAGCCACCCTGCTCGGGCACTCCACCGGCGGCATGCTCGCCACCCGTTATGCCCTGCAATACCCGGAACAGGTCGAGCAACTGGCGCTGGTCAACCCGATTGGCCTGGAAGACTGGAAAGCCCTCGGCGTGCCGTATCGCACCGTTGATCAATGGTACGACCGTGAACTGAAAGTCACCGCCGACGGCATCCGCGAATACGAACGCAGCACCTATTACGCCGGGCACTGGAAGCCCGAGTTCGACCGTTGGGTCGACATGCTCGCCGGTCTCAGCAAAGGCCCGGGCAAGGCCCAGGTGGCATGGAATTCGGCGCTGATCTACGACATGATCTTCACCCAACCGGTGTACTACGAGTTCAAGGATTTGAAAGTGCCGACGCTGTTGCTGATCGGCACCTCCGACACGACCGCCATCGGCAAGGACATCGCGCCACCGGCGGTCAAGGCGAAAATGGGTCACTATGAAGTGCTCGGCAAGCAGGTGGCCCAGCTCATTCCCCAATCGACGCTGATCGAATTCCCCGGCCTGGGCCACGCGCCACAGATGGAGGAACCGGCGAAATTCCACCAGGCCCTGCTGGGCTGGCTAAGCAAATACAACCCTGTTCGCGGATGAGGTAAGGCTGATGGCAGTGCAGATTGCGGTGATCGATGACTGGCAGGACGTGGCCAGTGGCGTGGTGGACTGGTCAGTGCTCGATAGCCTTGGCGAAGTCAGTTTTATCCACGATTACCCGGCCGACAACGATGTCCTGGCCGAACGCCTGGGCGGGTTCGAGGTGATTTGCGTGATGCGCGAGCGCACGCGGTTCGACGAAGACCTGCTGCGCCGCTTACCCAAGCTGAAACTGCTGGTCACCGGCGGCATGCGCAATGCGGCGCTGGACCTGAAAGCCGCCGCCGCGCTGGGGATTCAGGTCAGCGGCACCGACAGCTACAAACATGCGGCCCCGGAACTGACTTGGGCGCTGATCATGGCCGCCACCCGCAACCTCGTCGCCGAAGCCAACGCCTTGCGCGCCGGGCTTTGGCAGCAAGGCCTGGGCGGCGACCTGCATGGCAAGACCCTGGCGATTCTCGGCCTGGGCAGCATCGGTCAGCGCGTGGCGCAGTTCGGCCAGGTGTTCGGCATGCGCGTGATCGCCTGGAGCGAAAACCTCACCGCCGAACGCGCCGCTGAAGCCGGCGTGACCTATGTGAACAAGCAGGAGCTGTTCGAACAGGCTGACGTGCTGTCGGTGCACCTGGTGCTCAGCGACCGTAGTCGCGGGATGGTTGATGCTCAGGCTCTGGACTGGATGAAACCCACTGCACTGCTGGTGAACACCGCCCGTGGGCCGATTGTCGATGAAGCGGCGCTGATCAAGGCGTTGCAGAAAAATCGACTGGCCGGTGCGGCGCTGGATGTATTTGAGCAGGAGCCGTTGCCTGAACATCATCCGTTCCGCACGCTGGAGAATGTGCTGGCTACGCCCCATGTCGGGTATGTCAGTCGACAGAATTACCAACAGTTTTTTTCGCAGATGATCGAGGATATACAGGGTTGGGCGGCGGGCGCACCGATCCGGTTGTTGAAATAAAGCAAAGATCAAAAGATCGCAGCCTTCGGCATCTCCTACAGGGCTGCGATCTGTGCACCGCAACGGTGCAAAACACTCGCTCCCCGTGCACACCGATATGAATCCCCCGTGACATTTTGGCCCGCTATTCCAAAAAAACATGCCCTTCGTCGGTGCGTTTGCCCTCCAAATCAGTACGTCCGTACCTCTTTAAACCGATTGTCGAACAATTTTGCCATTTGCTCCGTGCCGCTCTAAGTTCTGGCCTAGACTGATTTTCGCGGGTTGAAACCGGTCGGTCACAAAGCGGGAAAATAGTCGAAACTTTTGCGTGTTGTGCAGAGTCCTCTCTTAGACGGGGGCGTTCCGACTGGTGCAATCCTTGCAGTAACCCTTGTATGAGCCGCTCCACCCTTTGTGCTTTAGCGTATTGGGCAGCCATTGCTCCTCGATGCGTAGCGCGTTTGCGCCCGGCCACAGGATTTGGCCACGAACACCGTTTGTGCCAGGCCTAGAATTAGATCAACAACACGGGAGATTCATATGATTAGTGCGGCTTTAGATATTCAGGGAGAACGTGCTCATCAGCAGGTCGGCGAATCGAGCGCCGTGAATGCCCCGAGCACCAAAGTAGTCAGCGTCCCCGGCACCAAGACCCTGGCCCCCGTCGCCAGTCAGAACCCCAACAAGAAAAAAGTCCTGTTCGTCACTTCGGAAATCGCCGACTTGGTGAAAACCGGCGGTCTGGGCGACGTCTCTGCCGCGCTGCCTCGGGCCATGGCGCACTTGCACGACGTGCGTGTGTTGATCCCCGGTTACCCGCAAGTGCTGCACAGCGAGAACCCGATCCACATCATTGGTGAACTTGGCGGTCATGCCGCATTGCCGCCCTGCAAGATCGGGCGCATGGACATGCCGGACGGCCTGGTCATTTACGTATTGATCTGCCCCGAACTCTACGAGCGCGAAGGTTCGCCCTACGGCGCTAACAACGGTCGCGACTGGCCGGACAACCACATTCGTTTCGCCCGCCTGGGCCTGGCCGCAGCCGATATCGCCGCCAACCTTGCGCAAATCCACTGGTGCCCGGACCTGGTGCACGCCCATGACTGGCCGGCCGGCCTCGCCCCTGCCTACATGCACTGGCGTGGGCAGCGCACCCCGACCCTGTTCACCATCCATAACCTCGCCTATCAAGGCGTGACCAGTCTCGGCTCCTGCCCGGAACTGGGTATCCCGATGCACGCGCTGCAACAGGAAGGCATGGAGTTCTACGGCAAGATGTCGTTCCTCAAGGCGGGCATGGCCTATGCGAGCCACATCACCACCGTTAGCGCCACCTACGCCCAGGAAATCACCACGCCAGCCTTCGGCTGTGGCCTCGACGGTTTTCTCGCCGCCAAGACCCAGCAGGGCCTGCTCAGCGGGATTCCCAACGGCATCGATGAAAGCTGGGACGCGGCCACCGACCCGCACCTGTTCTGCCCGTTCACCATCGGCGACTGGGACGGCAAAGCGGTCAACGCCGCCCATGTGCGTGAGTTGTTCGGCCTCGAAGACTCCGAAGGTCCGCTGTTCGCCGTGGTCTCGCGCCTGGTCTACCAGAAGGGCCTCGACCTGACAGAAGCGGTGGCCGATTTCATCGTTGAAAACGGCGGCCAGATCGCAATCATCGGCCGTGGCGAGCCGGAAGAAGAACAAGCCATGCGTGAATTGGCCCTGCGCTTTCCCGGCCAGGTCGGGGTGCGTATCGGCTTCAATGAAACCGACGCCCGCCGCATGTTCGCCGGCAGTGATTTCCTGCTGATGCCTTCGCGCTACGAACCTTGCGGTTTGAGCCAGATGTACGCCCAGCGCTTCGGCTCGTTGCCGGTGGCTCGCAACACCGGCGGCCTGGCCGACACCATTGAAAACGGCGTGACTGGCTTCCTGTTCGACGAATCCACGGTCGAGAGCTACCGCGAAGCCGTGGGCCGCGCGTTCAAGGTATTTGCCTTCCCGGAACTGCTCAACGCCATGCGCTGCCGCGCCATGGCCGCACCGTTCAACTGGTGCAAGGCCGTCGAACCCTACGCCGAACTCTACGAACGACTGGTGGCGAAAGCCTTGGGCAAATCGGGCCATAAATAAAAAAGAGGTTTTCAAAGATGCCGTTACGGACCCTTGAGACCTGGCCCCACGGCGCAATCATGCTGGACGCAGAACACACGCGTTTTGCCTTGTGGGCGCCAGATGCGTTTGACGTCAGTGTCGAACTGGATGATGGACAATCCATACCGCTACAACCCCAGGCCGATGGCTGGTTTGTGATCAAGACCCGCTGCCCGGCCGGCACGCGATACCGCTACAACATCGATGGTGAACAGCAGGTGCCCGACCCGGCCTCCCGCGCCCAGGCCGGGGACCTCGACCGCCACAGCGTGGTGGTCGATCCCCTCGCCTACCACTGGCAACACCACGACTGGCAAGGTCGGCCGTGGAATGAAGCGGTGATCTACGAACTGCACGTCGGCACCCTCGGTGGTTTCAGTGCCGTCGAGCAGCACTTGGCGCGCCTCGTCGAGCTGGGCATCACCGCCATCGAACTGATGCCGCTGGCGCAATTCCCCGGCGAGCGCAATTGGGGCTACGACGGCGTCCTGCCTTACGCGCCCCAGGCCTCCTACGGTTCCCCCGAACAACTCAAGCACCTGATCGACACGGCCCACGGCCATGGCCTGGCGGTGATTCTCGACGTGGTCTACAACCACTTCGGCCCCGACGGCAATTACCTGCATCGCTACGCCAAGGGATTCTTCCGCGAAGACAAACACACGCCGTGGGGCGCGGCCATCGACTTCCGCCGCCGCGAAGTACGGGACTTCTTTATCGAAAATGCGCTGATGTGGCTGCAGGAATACCGCTTCGACGGTTTGCGCCTGGACGCGGTGCACGCCATCGAAGACCCGGACTTCCTCCAGGAACTGGCGCAACGGGTCCGCCGCCAGACCACGCCAGGCCGCCATGTGTGGCTGAACCTGGAAAACGAACACAATCAGGCCAGCCTGCTGGAACAAGGTTTCGACGCGCAGTGGAACGACGACGGCCACAACGCCCTGCATGTGCTGCTGACCGGCGAAACCGACGCCTATTACGCCGACTACGCCGAAAACCCCACTGAGCAACTGGCGCGCTGCCTGAGCGAAGGTTTTGTGTTCCAAGGCCACGTCAATCGTCACGGTGAGTCACGGGGTGAGCCTAGCGGTCATCTGCCACCGAGTTCTTTTGTGTTGTTCCTGCAAAACCACGACCAGATCGGCAATCGCGCCTTTGGTGAACGCCTGCATCAACTGGCCCCGACCGATGCGCTGAAAGCCGCCACCGCGTTGCTGCTGTTGTCGCCGATGATCCCGTTGATGTTCATGGGCGACGAGTTTGCAGCTGAGCAACCGTTCCTGTTTTTCACCAGTCACCACGGTGAACTGGCGGAACTGGTGCGCGAAGGCCGGCGCAATGAATTCGCGGCCTTCAGCGCATTCAAGGATCCGCACAAACGCGAAAAAATCCCCGATCCCAATGCGCCGCAAACCTTCGAGGCGTCACAGCCGCGCCCGGCCGATGAACCGGCGCAACAGGCCATTCACGACCTGTATCGGCAGCTGCTGAAACTGCGCCACGAGCACATCATCCCGCACCTGCCCGGCGCCCGCGCGCTAGGGGCCGAGGTGCTGGCCGAAGGCGCAGTGAGCGCTCGCTGGCAGTTGGGCAACGGCAGTCTGCTGCGTATTGACCTGAACCTCAGCGACGCGCCCGTGGTCCACCCTCCACAGGCCGACGCGTTGCTGTTGTTTGAACACCCTCCCGCGTCCGACCTGCTGAACCAGAGCAGCCTCGCCCCATTTTGCGTGCTCGTCAGCCTCACGGCTGCAAACCCTTTGCTACCTGATGGAGAGCGCCTATGAGCGATGCGCAACTGGAAATACTGGCCAGCCGTGCTGGCCTGGCAGTCGACTGGATCGACGCCAACGGTCGCCCACAGAAAGTCGCCCCGGCGGCGCTGCGCGCGGTTCTGACCGGGCTTGGCCATCCGGCCGGCACTGCTCAGGAAATCGACGCCAGCCTGCTGCAATTGCAGCAAGTTCAACAGACCCGCCACCTGCCGCCGCTGATCACCGCAGACGTCGGTAAAGGCCTCGACCTGGCGCGCTATTTCGAACCTGAAACCCCGTGCGAAGTGCACCTCGAAGACGGTTCGCGCCTGCACATGAAACTCGATGCCGCCGCGGTCCTGCCGGGTTTGATTCCGGTCGGTTATCAGCACGTCGACATCGACGGACAATCCTTCACCCTGGCCGTGGCGCCCGAGCGCTGCTACAGCGTAGGCGATGCGGTCGACAGCCCGATCCCGCGCACCTGGGGCCTGAGCGTGCAGTTGTATTCGCTGCGCCGCTCCGGCGATGGCGGCTTCGGCGATACCCAAGCGCTGGAAGACCTGGCCCGCGTGGCCGGCGAACGAGGTGCCGAGGCGCTGGCGATCAGCCCGATGCACGCGATGTTCAGCAGCGACACCCATCGCTACAGCCCGTATTCACCGTCCAGCCGTTTGTTCCTCAATAGCTTGTACGCGGCGCCGGGAGCGATCCTCGGCGAGCGCGCCTTGCGTGATGCGATTGACGCCACCGGGCTGGCCGAGCAACTGCAAGCACTGGAAGCCCTGCCGCTGATCAATTGGCCGGTCGCCGCCGAAGCCAAGCATCGGCTGTTGCAGGCGCTGTACGAAGGTTTTGTCCAGGGCGAACATCCCTTGCACGAAGACTTCAGCAGCTTCCGCCATGCCGGCGGCGAAGCGCTGGAAAACCACTGCCGTTTCGAAGCCATCCAGGAAGCCCGGGCCGCTCGCGGTGAAGACCTGGACTGGAGGCACTGGCCTGAGCAATGGCAAGACCCACGCAGCGCCGCCCTCGCCGACTTTGCCGAAGAAAACGCCGGCCGCATCGGCTTCTTCGCCTTTTGCCAATGGCTGATCGACCGCTGCCTGGCGCGGGCGCAAAGCGCAGCCATCAGCGCCGGCATGGGCATCGGCCTGGTGGCTGACCTCGCGGTCGGCGCCGATGGCGGTGGCAGCCAGGCCTGGAGCCGCCAGGACGAATTACTCGCCTCGCTGACGGTCGGCGCGCCGCCGGACATCCTCAACCGTTCCGGCCAGGGCTGGGGGATTTCCGCGTTCTCTCCCGAAGGTCTGGTGCGCAATGGTTTCCGTGCCTTTATCGAAATGCTGCGGGCCAACTTCGCCCATGCTGGCGGCCTGCGCATCGACCATGTGATGGGTCTGCAACGGTTGTGGGTGATCCCCAACGACTCCGTGCCAGCCGACGGTGCTTATCTGTATTACCCCGTCGATGACCTGCTGCGTCTGCTGGCCCTCGAATCCCACCGGCACCAGGCGATTGTCCTCGGCGAAGACCTGGGCACCGTGGCCGATGGCCTGCGGGAAAAACTCATCGCGCGCTCGATCCTCGGCATGCGCGTGCTGCTGTTTGAACAGGACAACAGCCATTTCAAGTCGATCCTCGAATGGCCGGACAACGCCCTGGCGACCACCAGCACCCATGATCTGCCAACGATCAATGGCTGGTGGCACGGCCACGATATCGACTGGAATGCCCGCCTCGGCCTGGTCGATGCCAACGGCGAGATCGAATGGCGCCACCATCGCGAACGCGAGCGCGAAGGCCTGCGTCGGGTGCTGAGCGAGGACCCGCAGAACTTTCGCGAAGAGTCCCACGAAGCCGATCAGGTGCTCGACGCGGCGATCCGTTTCCTCGGCCACACCCGGGCGCCGCTGGTGTTGCTACCGCTGGAGGATGCCCTGGGCATCGAACAGCAAGCCAACCTGCCCGGCACCATCGATACGCACCCCAACTGGTCGCGGCGTCTGGCCGGTGGCAGCGAAGCCTTGCTCGATCACCTGGACGCCGCCCGACGCCTGGAACTGCTCGCCTGCGCGCGACTTCAGGCGGCCGAGCGTGACCAATGAACCAGGCGCTGATCCAACCGCTGCGGGCAACCTTGCGGCTGCAATTTCATAAAGGTTTCACCCTCGACGATGCGGTGCCGCTGGTGCCGTACTTCGCCCGCCTGGGCATCAGCCATGTCTACGCCTCGCCGCTGCTCAGCGCCCGGGCCGGTTCCATGCACGGCTACGATGTCGTGGACCCGACCACGGTCAACCCGGAGCTCGGCGGCGAAGCGGCGTTGCGCCGTTTGGTCGATGCCTTGCGCCAGCAGAACATGGGGCTGATCCTCGACATCGTTTCCAACCACATGGCCGTCGGCGGTGGCGATAACCCGTGGTGGCTGGATTTGCTGGAATGGGGGCGCCTGAGTCCCTACGGCGAGTTTTTCGACATCCAGTGGCATTCGCCGGACCCGTTGATGGAGGGCCAATTGTTGCTGCCATTCCTCGGCAGCGATTACGGCGTGGCGTTGCAGGACGGCACCCTGCCCTTGCGCTTCGATGCGGCGCACGGTGCGTTTTATGTCGAGCACTACGATCATCACTTCCCGATCTGCCCGACCTGGTACGGCGAACTGCTCAAGCCCGGCGAACAGCTGAATGCCGAACAGACCGAGCAATTGAAATTTCTGTCCGATCGATTTGCAGCCCTGAGCTACCAGACCGATGCCCACAGCCTGGCGATTCCCCTGCAAGAGGAACTGCGCGAGTTGGCGGCCGACCCGGCCATCCTGCACGCCATCCAACAGCAAATCAGCACGTATGACTCGCAGACAACAGAAGGCTTCCAGAACCTGCACAACCTGCTGGAGCGCCAGAGTTATCGCCTGGCCAGTTGGCGCACGGCGGCGGACGACATCAACTGGCGGCGTTTTTTCGATGTCAACGAGCTCGGTGGTTTGCGCGTCGAACGCCCGGCCGTATTCGAAGCGACCCACGCAAAAATCTTCGAGCTGGTTGCCGAAGGCTTGGTGGACGGCCTGCGCATCGACCACATCGACGGCCTCGCCGACCCGCGGGGTTATTGCCGCAAACTACGGCGTCGCGTCGACAGCCTGTCACCGCAGCGGCACTTGCCGATCTACGTCGAGAAGATCCTCGGCGAAGGTGAAACCCTGCACCGCGACTGGTCGGTGGATGGCACCACCGGTTACGAGTTCATGAACCAGTTGTCGTTGCTGCAACACGATCCGGCCGGCGCCGAAACCCTGGGTGAATTGTGGAGCCGTCACAGCGAACGCCCCGCCGAGTTCATCCAGGAAGCGCGACTGGCACGCCAGCAAATTCTCAACGGTTCGCTGGCCGGGGATTTCGAAAGTGTTGCCCAGGCCCTGCTGCAAGTGGCCAGGGATGACCTGATGACCCGCGACCTGACCCTCGGTGCGATCCGTCGGGCGTTGCAGGAATTGATCGTGCATTTCCCGGTGTACCGCACCTACATCAGCCCCCGTGGCCGCTCGGCTGAAGACGATGTGTTTTTCCAGCAAGCCATGGACGGTGCGCGGCTGACCTTGAGCGAGGCCGACTGGCCAGTGCTCGATTGCCTGGCCGGCTGGCTCGGCGGCGAGCCGTGGCGCAAACGCCCGGTGGGCCGCCAGCGCAAGATCCTCAAGCATGCCTGCGTGCGCTTTCAGCAACTGACTTCACCGGCGGCGGCCAAGGCTGTGGAAGACACGGCGTTCTATCGCTCGGCGGTGTTACTGTCGCGCAACGACGTGGGCTTCAGCACCGAGCAGTTCAGTGCGCCGGTCAGCGACTTCCATGCCGTGTGCCGCAATCGGCTCGACACCTTTCCAAACAATCTGCTGGCCACGGCGACTCACGACCACAAGCGCGGCGAAGACACCCGAGCCCGGCTCGCGGTGTTGAGTGAGCGCAGCGGTTGGTATGCCGAACAGGTCGAGCACTGGCGCAACCTCGCGCGCGAACTGCGCAGCGACGACAGCACGCCATCGGCCGGTGACGAGTTGATTCTCTATCAGGCGATCCTCGGCAGTTGGCCGTTGGACTTGCGCAGTGACGATCAAACGGCGCTGGCGGACTATGCCAAGCGCCTCTGGCAGTGGCAGCAAAAAGCCTTGCGCGAAGCCAAGTTGCAAAGCAGCTGGAGCGCACCGAACGATGCTTACGAGCAGGCTACCGAAGCCTTTCTCAATCGACTGTTGCTGAGCGCCGAAGGTCAGCCCTTGCGTTCGGCCCTCGGCGACGCGGCGCAGGCCATTGCCGCACCCGGTGCGCTGAATGGATTGGCGCAAACCTTGCTGCGCATGACGGTGCCGGGGGTGCCGGACCTCTATCAGGGCGACGACTACTGGGACTTTACCCTGGTCGATCCGGACAACCGCCGGCCGGTGGATTACGCCAGTCGCCAGCAGTCTCTGCAATCGCCACCGGACCTGCCCGAGCTATTGGCGAGCTGGCGTGACGGGCGCATCAAGCAGCAACTGATCGCCCGCACGTTGAACTGGCGGGCCGAGCATGCCGAGTTGTTCCGCCAAGGGACTTACGAGGCACTTGAGGTAGTGGGCAACCAGGCGCATCGCGTGTTGGCCTTTACGCGCTCGCTGCCAGGCAGCCGCGCCATCGTGATCGTGCCGATCCGTAGCGCCGGGTTGCTGGAAAACAGTGCCACGCCTCAGGTGGACGCGCTGCAGTGGGGCGATACGCGGGTCAAATTACCGTTCGCCGCCCCGGACGAAAACCTGAAGGGACTTTTTTCCACCGTAGCAGTCACAAATCACAGGGAGCTGAACATCAGCGCCGCGCTGGGGGATTTCCCGGTCAATCTCTTTATCCAAACTATCCACACTTGAGTTCAGTTCAGGAGCATTGCGATGAGTACCGAAGATAAACGCGTTCGCGAATTTGCCTATCAAATCTGGGAGTCCGAAGGCAAGCCCGAAGGCCAGGAAGAACGTCATTGGGAGATGGCGCGCAAACTGGCGGAAGCGGAAGCCCTGGCGCCCAAGAAATCGTCGAAGGCTGCCACCGGCAAGACCCCGGCCGCCAGCAAGGCTAACGGCAAGCTCGACAGCAAGGCCCCGGCAGTGAAGGCCAAGGCCAAACCGGCCGCGGCTGCCAAAGTAACCCCGCCGGGGGAAAAAGCCGCCGAGAAGAAACCACGTACCGCGAAGAAACCACCAGCGGTCTGACGTTTCACGCTTTTGAACTGACTGATCTCGTGGCGGGTTCGCTCGCCACTGTGGGCGCGTTCGCCCGCAAAAAACCGGAACGCCACCGTTCCCCCGTAGGAGCCGCCTTTGGCAGCCCTACACGTCAAGACCGACCGGCACCGTTTACGTCACCCCTTTTTGCAGGAGCATCTATGACCAATCCAAAGAAAGCCGCGCCAGAACCTCAAGCCGAGGCCTCGCGAATCCGTGAAGGCTTGCCCTTCCCGCTGGGCGCGACCTGGGATGGCCTGGGGGTTAACTTCGCGCTGTTTTCCGCCAACGCCACCAAGGTCGAACTGTGCATCTTCGACGATGCCGGCGAAGTCGAACTGGAACGCATCGAACTGCCGGAGTACACCGACGAGATCTACCACGGCTACCTGCCAGACGCCCACCCGGGGCTGATCTATGGTTACCGTGTCTACGGTCCATACGACCCGGCCAACGGTCATCGCTTCAACCACAACAAACTGCTGATCGACCCCTACGCCAAGCAATTGGTCGGCCAGTTGAAATGGTCGGAAGCGCTGTTCGGCTACACCATCGGCCATAAAGATGCCGACCTCAGTTTCGACGAACGCGACAGCGCGCCGTTCGTGCCCAAGTGCAAAGTCATCGATCCGGCCCATACCTGGGGCCACGACCATCGGGTCAGCGTGCCGTGGGACAAAACGATCATTTATGAGACTCACGTACGCGGCATCAGCATGCGTCACCCTTCCGTCCCCGAGAACGTGCGTGGCACCTTCGCCGGGTTGATGGTCGATGACGTGCTGGAGCACATCCGCAAGCTCGGCGTGTCGACCGTGGAATTGCTGCCGATCCACGCCTTCGTCAACGACCAGCACCTGTTGCACAAAGGCATGACCAATTACTGGGGCTACAACAGCATCGCCTTCTTCGCCCCGGACCCGCGCTACCTGGCCAGCGGCAAGATCGCCGAGTTCAAGGAAATGGTCGCGCACCTGCACGAAGCGAATCTGGAAGTGATCCTCGACGTGGTCTACAACCACACCGCCGAGGGCAACGAACAAGGCCCGACCCTGTCGATGCGCGGCATCGACAACGCCTCGTACTACCGCTTGATGCCCGACGACAAACGTTTCTACATCAACGATTCCGGGACCGGCAACACCCTGGATTTGAGTCACCCCTGCGTGCTGCAAATGGTCACTGACTCGTTGCGCTACTGGGCCACGGAAATGCACGTCGACGGTTTCCGCTTCGACCTGGCGACCATTCTCGGGCGTTATCACGACGGCTTTGACGAACGCCACAGCTTCCTCGTCGCCTGCCGCCAGGACCCGGTATTACGCCAAGTGAAAATGATTGCCGAGCCCTGGGACTGCGGCCCCGGCGGCTATCAGGTCGGTGGCTTCCCGCCGGGCTGGGTCGAGTGGAACGACAAATTCCGCGACACCGTGCGTGCGTTCTGGAAAGGCGATGACGGCCAACTGGCAGACTTTGCCAGCCGCATGACCGCCTCCGGCGAGATGTTCAACCAGCGTGGGCGGCGGCCGTATGCCTCGGTGAATTTCATCACCGCCCACGACGGTTTCACCCTCAACGACCTGGTGTCGTACAACGACAAACACAACGAAGCCAACGACGAGAACAACCAGGACGGCAGCAACAACAACCTGTCGTGGAACCACGGCGTCGAAGGCCCGACCGATGATCCAGAGATCAACGAACTGCGCCAGCGGCAGATGCGCAACTTCTTCGCCACGCTGCTGCTGTCCCAGGGCACGCCGATGCTGGTGGCCGGCGATGAGTTCGCCCGCACCCAGGACGGCAACAACAACGCCTACTGCCAGGACAGTGACATCGGTTGGGTCAACTGGGACTTGAGCGATGACGGCAAGGCCTTGCTCAAGTTCGTCAAACGCCTGATCAAGTTGCGCCTGGCCTATCCGATCCTGCGTCGCGGGCGCTTCCTGGTGGGGAATTACAACGAGGACATCGGCGTCAAGGACGTGACCTGGCTGGCCCCGGACGGCAGCGAGATGTCCACCGAGCAATGGCAGGAAGCCCACGGTCGTTGCCTCGGTATGCTGCTCGACGGTCGCGCCCAGGAAACCGGCATCCGCCGCAAGGGCGGCGATGCGACGCTGCTGCTGGTGGTCAACGCCCACCACGACATCGTCAACTTCACCTTGCCCGAAGTGCCGGATGGTGGTCACTGGACCTGCATGATCGACACCAATCAACCGTCGATTCGCGGTCAGGAACGCTTTGAGATCGGTCACGAATATTCGGTCACCGGCCGTTCGCTGCTGCTGTTCGAATTGCAGCATGAGGAAGACGAGTGAAATGGACCTCCAGGCATTTCTTCAACAGCAACCATCGGACTACGCTGACACTCAAGCGCTAGGCCGGTGCTTGCGGGCAATGGTGGAGGCCGGTCTCGATCGGCTGCCACTGCCCGGCGATGGCCAGACATTGGCGCGTTTCCAGCGTCTGGCCGAGGTCGGCGGTCATGACCTCGGGTTGTGCAAATTGTATGAGGGCCATACCGACGCGTTGGCGATCATCCAGCAACTCGGTGGGTCGCCGACACCGGCCAGCACGTGGGGCATGTGGGCCGCCGAACCGCCGCAGGCCAAGGTTCGGGTCAGTCCTTCGGGGCATATGGTGCTGCTCAATGGGCGCAAGGCCTGGTGTTCGGGCGCGGCGGTGCTCAGCCATGCCTTGCTCACGGCGTGGGATGATCATGAACGGCAGCAATTGGTCGCGGTGGCGCTGGATCAACCGGGCGTCAACGTCACCACGGATGGCTGGCAAGCAGTGGGCATGGGCGCCACCGGCAGCGTTGAAGTGTTGTTCGAAGGGGCCGAAGCGCAAGCCATCGGCAACCCCGGCGACTACTTGCAGCGGCCGGGGTTCTGGCAAGGCGGGATCGGCATCGCCGCTTGCTGGTATGGCGCAGCCCAGAGCATTGCCGAGCGCCTGCGCCGGCATTGCGCGCAACGCCCGGAACCCCATGCCCTCGCCCATCTCGGCGCGGTCGACAGTGCCTTGCACGCGGCGGCCGAAGTGTTGCGGGTCAGTGCGCTGACCATCGACGCCAATCCCACGGACAACGCCGAACTGCTGGCCCGACGCGCCCGTGCGGTGATCGAGCACAGCGCCGAGCAGGTCATGTTGCACGTCGGCCATGCCCTCGGCGCCGGGCCTTATTGCAAGGATCGGCAATTTGCCCAATTGATGGCCGACCTGCCGGTGTTCCTGCGCCAAAGCCACGCCGAACGGGATCTCGCTGCCCTCGGCGAACAGGTCAGCAACGGGGCGTGGACGTTATGAAAGCCAACCCCATCGTCGGCCAGGGCACGCCCCTGCACCTGTGGCAAACCTCTGAACATCTGGCGCAACTGCCGGTGATCGACATCCTCGATCTGGTGCCGGAAGGTTCGCGCGCCGTGATCATCGCCCCGCATCCGGACGACGAAGTCCTCGGTTGCGGCGGCTTCCTGCAATTACTCGCCGATGCGGGCCGGCCCTTGCAGCTGATCTCGGTCACCGATGGCAGCGCCAGTCACCCCGGCTCCCGGCGTTGGCCGGTGGAGCGTTTGAGCGCCGTGCGCCCGCAGGAATCCGCCGAAGCCTTGCGCCGACTTGGCCTGCCACTGCACAGCCTGAAATGGTTGCGGGGCGGCTTTGCCGACAGTCAGGTGGCGGCTCGGGAAGCTGAGCTCGGCGATTTCATCGAACGGCATTTGCGGCCCGACGATGTGGTGTTCACCACCTGGCGCGAGGACGGTCATTGCGACCATGAAGCCGTAGGCCGTGCGAGTGCCGAGGCGGCGAAACGGGTGGGGGCGACGCTGCATGAATTGCCAGTGTGGACCTGGCACTGGGCAACCCCGGAAGACAGTTTTGTGCCGTGGCATCGCGCGCGCAAGATTCTGCTCGACCCGCCACTGATCGCACGCAAGCGTCACGCAATCCATGCCTTCGCCAGCCAGTTGGAAGGCGACCCGCAGATCGGTCTCCCACCTGTGCTGCCGCCCTACGTGCTGGAGCGATTACTGCAACCGTTCGAAGTGGTGTTTGTATGAGTGTCGAGGATCGCTATTTCGACGGATTGTTCTCGGGCAACGATGACCCTTGGGCGTTTCGCCAACGTTGGTACGAACAACGCAAACGCGCGATCACCCTCGCCGCCCTGCCCCGACCGCATTACCGTGCGATCTTCGAACCCGGCTGCGCCAACGGTGAGCTGAGCGCGGAGTTGGCCAGCCGTTGCGATCGCCTGCTGTGTTGCGACACCGCAGCCGCCGCTGTCGCCCTGGCCCGCACGCGCCTGAGCCTGTTCGATCACGCCGAAGTGCGCCAGAGCCGTCTGCCCGGCGATTGGCCTGAAGAGCAATTCGACCTGATTGTGATCAGCGAGATCGGTTATTACCTGGATGCCGACGACCTGATTCGCCTGATTGCCAAGGCCGAACAGTCGCTGACGGCCGACGGTCAACTGCTCGCCTGTCACTGGCGTCCGCCCATCGACGGCTGCCCGCTGAACGCCCGTCAGGTCCATGACCTGCTCCACGAACATTTGCACCTGCCGCGCCTGGTCCTGCATCAGGAAGCGGATTTCCTGTTGGAACTCTGGAGCCGAGAACCTCGCTCCGTGGCGGCTCTGGAGGGCTTGCGATGATTGGAATCCTGATCCCGGCACACAACGAGGAAGACCTGCTCGAAGGCTGCATCCGCGCCGCCCTGCGCGCCGGGTGTCATGAACGGCTGGAGGGTGAACCGGTGATGGTGCTGGTGGTGCTCGACAGTTGCACTGACCGTTCCGCGCGGATCGTCGAGCAATACCCGGTGCACAGCCTGGCGATCGAGGCGCGCAATGTTGGTCAGGCCCGGGCCGCCGGGGCGCGCTATCTGCTGGAACAGGGCGCGCGCTGGATTTCCTGTTCCGACGCCGACAGCCTGGTCGCCAAGGACTGGCTGGTGGCGCAACTGGCCCTGGGCGCCGACGCGGTGTGCGGCACAGTCACGGTGGATCAGTGGACTGCCGAGTTCGATCAGTCGGCGCAAATTCACTATCACCAGCATTATCAGGCCCGCGACGGTCACCGGCATATCCACGGCGCCAACCTGGGCATCAGTGCCGAGGCATATCGGCGCGCCGGCGGGTTTGAAGCCTTGGCCTGCGATGAAGATGTGCAACTGGTGCGCCAGTTGGAACTCAGCGGGGCGAACATCGCCTGGAGCCATCAGCCGCAAGTGCTGACCAGCGCCCGACTGGACAGCCGTGCACGGGGTGGTTTCGGGGATTTTTTGCGGAACATGGTACAGATTGAATAAAAAAACCATATCAGATGACACAGCGAGGCGACGAACAGAGCTGCATGAGCAATACTCTGTTGGCTGCAATCCAGGGTTCGGAGCGCGGCACATTGCTATCAACCAGCCTTCACGGGTCTGCCGGGCTTGATCGATCAAGCGTTGCACGACTGAGGGCGAGACAGAACAAGGACGTAGCCCATGAAAACGGTTTACCTCAGCGAAAGTAGCCTGCCTTCACAAATCTGGAACAACGCCGCGCAACTGGACAACATTCCCGTCATCAACACCCAGACCCTGGTCCCCGAAGGCGCCCGCGCCGTGGTGATCGCGCCCCACCCCGGCGATGAAGTGGTGATGTGCGGCGGCTTGTTGCAGCTGCTGTCCACCCTTGGCCATCCCCTGCAACTGATCTCGATCACCGACGGCAGCGCCAGCCATCCGGGCTCGCAGCAATGGTCGGAAAAGCGCTTGAGCGTGTTCCGCCCCCAGGAAAGTGTCGAAGCCTTGCGCCGCCTCGGCTTGCCGATGCACAGCCTGAAATGGATTCGTGGCGGCTTTACCGATAACGCCCTGGTCGAGCGCGAACAACAATTGAGTCACTACATTGCGCGCTACCTGCGCCCCGGCGATGTGCTGTTCAGCACCTGGCGCGAAGACGGCACCGATGACCATGACGCTGTCGGCCGGGCAGCTGCCAGGGCCGCGGCGATCGTCGGCGTGGCGTTCTACGAAATGCCGGTCTGGGCCTGGCACTTGCCGACGCGCGACCAAGGGCAGATCCCCTGGCACCGGGCCCGCAAGTTGCGCATCGACTCCTGGACCATCGCCCGCAAAAGCCACGCGACCCATGCCTATGCCAGCCAACTCGATGGCGAACCGGCCATCGGCATTGCGCCGCTGCTGCCCAAGGCGCTGCTGGAGCGGATTCGTTTGCCGTATGAAATAGTGTTTGTCTGAACGTGCCCTGCAGGAGCAATGCTTGCTCGCGATATCGATCTCAAAGACGCCATCGCGGGCAAGCCTTGCTCCGACAGAGAATCCCGCTGAACTGCCCGCTGCTCCATCAGTCGCATACTTATGCAGCCTGGATTCAGAGGAGCCAACGTGACCAGCGATTCAGAACACCGCACGCGCCAATCGGTGCCCTTGAACACACCCACCGCCATCCATCGACTGCGCGTGCTGACGGTCAATACCCACAAAGGCTTCACCGCGCTCAACCGCCGTTTCATCCTCCCGGAATTGCGTGAAGCAGTACGCAGTACCTCGGCGGACCTGGTGTTCCTGCAGGAGGTGATCGGCGAACACGAGCGTCACTCCTCCCGTTACCACGAATGGCCACAGATGTCGCAGTACGAGTTTCTCGCCGACAGCATGTGGAGTGATTTCGCCTATGGCCGTAACGCGGTCTACCCCGACGGCCACCACGGCAACGCGCTGTTGTCGAAGTACCCGATCCGCGAATTCCGCAACCTCGACGTCTCGATCACCGGCCCCGAACGCCGCGGCTTGCTGCACTGCGTACTGGACGTGCCGGGCCACGCCGAAGTCCATGCGATCTGTGTGCACCTGAGCCTGCTCGAAAGCCATCGGCAATTGCAGCTTCAGCTGCTCTGCCAACTACTCGAGTCCTTACCCGAAGATGCACCGGTGATCATCGCCGGCGACTTCAACGACTGGCAGCTGCAAGGCAATGCCGCCCTCGCCCGACGCGACTACCTGCACGAAGCTTTCGAACGCCATCACGGCCGCCCTGCCAAGACCTACCCGGCGCGCTTTCCGCTGCTGCGCCTGGACCGCATCTACCTGCGCAATGCCAGCAGCCATCACCCGACCATCCTCGGTAACCGGCCCTGGACGCACCTGTCGGACCACTTGCCGTTGGCGGTGGAAGTGCACCTGTAAGTGATGTAAGTCGGTTGAGTACCCTGTGGCGAGGGAGCTTGCTCCCGCTGGACTGCGCCAGCAGTCCCGCGCTTCAAGCAAAAGCGGGGGCCGCTTCGCAGCCCAGCGGGAGCAAGCTCCCTCGCCACAACAAGCCCTCGCCACGGTGTCAGGGTTGACAGAACCATTCGTCAGTAGCGCTCCCCTTGGTCAAAGAATGCGTCTACACCTTAAAAAAGCTTAAGGACTAGCACATTCAATTCGTTAGGGCGCGTGCCTCACGCAGTTCATGAATTAGGGTTGTTTTACAGTCCGGCGAACCACCAAGGATGACATCCCCCGAAACACGAGAAGGGATTCACCATGAGTCGCTATGCCTGGCTGCTGCGGACAATGCCGCAGGTCTTCGTTGTTCCTGCTTCACTCCTGATTTTCGTCAGTCCCCCCACCTCCGGCGCCTGCTCACTGATCGCCGGCCCCGGCAACGATGCCTTCACCTGCGACAGCGGCACCAGCGGTGCCTTGACCGATCTGGCGGGCAACAACAGCCTGACTTTCCCCGCCAACGGCACGGGCCGCATCAATGGCAACGTGACCTTCGGCGCCGGCAGCGACACCTTCGACATGAACTCCGGCACCCTCGCCGGCGCGCTCGATCTGGGCGATGGCAGCGACCGCCTGCGCATCAGCGCCGGGCAAATCACCGGCGCCGTGAGCCAGGGCAACGGCATCGACGACTTCGTCATGAGCGGCGGCACGATTCAGTCCCTGGCCCAGGGCGATGGCCGTGACACCTTCCTGATGACCGGCGGCACGATCACCGGCGCCTTCGAGGACGGCGACGTGGCGCGGATGACCGGTGGCACCATCGGCCGGGTCGACATGAAACTCGACAACAATATTTTCGACCTGTCGGGCGGGCAGATCCTCGGCAACCTGGTGACCGGGTTCGGCACCGACACCATCATCGTTTCCGGGGGTTTCATCGGCGGCAATATCAGCGTCAGCGGCGGCAACGACAGCATCACAGTGACCGGCGGCGAGATCGTCGGTGAAATCCGCGCCAGTGTCGGCGATGACATTTTGAACTGGAGCGGTGGCGGCATTATCCGCTCAGCCATTCTCATGGCCGAAGGTAACGACCGCGCGACTCTGAGCAACCTCGATGAAAGCATCCTCGCCCTCACCCCGAGTATCGACGGCGGAACCGGTAACGACCTGCTGACCTTCGACCGCACCGCCACCGCCAACCCCGCCCGCTACATCAACTGGGAAACGGTGAACCTGAGCAACGGCTCGCGATTCGACCTGGCCGGCAACTTCGTCCTGGGCGACAGCGCCAGCGGCACCGGGGTGTTCAATATCGATGCGAGCAGCACCCTGACATCGACTCAGGGCAGCATCACACCGTTTACCGCCGGGCAGTTCGCGACCCTGAACAACGACGGGGTGATTGACCTGGCCAGCGGCAACACCCGCACCGACGACACCCTGACCGTCCAGGGCAATTACGCCGGCAATAACGGCCAACTGCGGCTGCAAAGCGTGGTCGGCGACGACAGTTCCCCCAGCGACAAACTGGTGGTAAACAACGGCACGTTGACCGGCAGCACCGTGATCAGCGTCAGCAACCTGGGCGGCGTCGGCGGTTTGACCCAGCAGAACGGCATCCAGTTGGTCCAGGCCCAAGGCACGGCCGTCAGCGATAACAGCGCGTTTGTGCTCAACAGCACAGTGTCGGCGGGCGCCTACGATTACCGTCTGTTCAAGGGCGGCGTCACCGCAGGCACCGAGAACAGTTGGTACCTGCGCTCAGCGGTGGTCGCGCCGGCGGCGGCCTTTAGCATTCCCAATCCCGATCCAGACTTGCCTCCGATTATCGTGCCGGCGGTGGCGACACCTGTGGCTGCAGCCACGCCGACGATCTTCAGCATTCCCAACCCCGATCCAACCTTGCCCCCGATCCTCGTGGCGGCGGCAGCGACACCCACGGTCATCAGCATTCCCAACGCCGACCCGACCCTGCCACCGACCCTGATCACAGTGCCCGCCGCACCGGCCGGCAGTTCGCCGCTGCCGGTGTTGCCCGCCGCCGTCCCCGGCGCAGCGCCGATTCCCTTGTACCGCCCGGAAGTCCCGACCTGGTCGGTGCTGCCACCGGCCGCTGCGCAATTGACCCTCAGCGCCCTCGGCACCTTCCACGATCGCCAGGGCGAGCAGCGCCTGCTCACCGAGACCGGCGCCTTCAGCGCAGGTTGGGCGCGGGTCTATGGCAAGAACTTCGACCAGACCTGGGCCGGCACCGTGACGCCACGGCTCAACGGTTCGCTAAACGGTTTTCAAGTGGGCAACGATTTGTACAGCGCGCAAACCGACGGCGGGCAAACCCAGCGCACCGGGTTCTTCGTCGGGCACACCCGCTTACAGGGCGATGTCGACGGTTTCAACGAAGGCTTTGAAGGCAAGCGTGCCGGCAGCGTGGAACTGGAAGGCGACAGCTACGGCCTGTACTGGACGCTGACCGATCCCAAGGGCTGGTACGTCGATACGGTGGTCATGGGCACGCGGTTCGACGGCGATAACCGTTCCGAGCGCGGGCTCAAGCTCGACAACCGTGGTCACGCCCTGACGCTGTCGGCAGAGGCCGGCTACCCGATCGCCCTGGCCGGCAACTGGGTGGTGGAACCCCAGGCGCAAGTGATTCACCAGAAAATCTCCCTGGACAGTCAGGACGACGGCATTTCCCGGGTGTCCTTCGACTCCGACGGCGCCTGGACCGGTCGCCTCGGTGCGCGCCTCAAGGGTCGCTATGAAGTCAGTGGCCGGCCGCTGGAGCCGTATCTGCGGGCCAATCTGTGGCACACGTTCTCGGGGACCGACACGGTGACGTTCGATCATGTCGACCGGATCGAGAGCGAACAAAAGTCCTCCAGTGCCGATCTCGGTGTCGGGGTGGTGCTCAGCCTCGCCTCTTCCGTCAGCGTGTACGCCAGTGCCGATTACACCCGCAATATTGACAGCAATCAGTTGCGCGGCGTGGTGGGCAATGTCGGCGTCAGGTTGAGTTGGTAGGTGTTTAGCCAACTATCAAAAGCCGCTGGCTTGAGGGTTTCTTGATGATTTTTTGTACAAACAATCACTTATGGACACGCCGGAAAACAGACACTTGTAACCGCTAAAATAGCCCTACCATTTATCGGCCATTTTCTTGACGCAAGGTCACAGGTCTTCTTAGCTACACGTTACTACCCCCGGAAATACACCAGGGACAAACCTTCAGACACCCGCGAAAACGGGCGGCCACAGGCTTGCCTCATTCCATTCGGTCGCCCCTCATTCGGGGTAGGAGAGACGCCAAAGCGAGAAACGGCATGCGTTTGCAAGGTAGACCTCCATGAAAACTTCATTCACCCCCCAAGAGATCAGATTCACTGTTTGCACCGTCTCGAGCACACTCCTGCTGTGTTCATCCATGGATGTACAGGCCGGTCCTGCCGAGGACGACGCCACTCCCTGGTATCGCCAGGAAGTGCCGACACTGACCTTGCCCAACGTCGCCGCCACCTACCCTGGCCGCTACACCTTCAACCCGGACTTGCGAAGTTCACACCTGAGCACTGAAGACGCCGCGCCTGCTGCCTGGGATCAACTCTATGGCCAGGCTTCGCGCCGGGCAGAAACCGATGTTCTGTCCGGGGCTTTTACGGCCTCAGGCGCCGACGAATTCAAAGGCCCGGCCCTCCTGACCCTGCAAAGCAGCAGCGGTCATGTGCAACGGGTCGGGCTGATCGGTGGCACCAGTCAGTACCAGGGCAATAGCGATGGCCTATTGACCGGCCGCGCCATGGCCGATCCGGGCAATGACACCCTCAACCTGCAAGGCCAGAGTCTGGGCGCCTACTGGAGCCTGACCGGACCACAAGGCTGGCACGTCGATTTGACCGCCAGCGGAGGCCGGGTCAACGGCTTCAGCCGCGATGCTCAGGGCATGCGGCAAACCGCCGAGGGCAGCGCGATGACGGTGTCGGTGGAAGGTGGCTTCCCCATTGGCCTGGGCGAGAACTGGGTGGTGGAACCCCAGGCGCAGTTGATCAACCAGCGTATTACCCTGGACACGCCCTATGCCGGGGCCAATAACGCCTCATCCAGCGACCTGACGTCCTGGAGCGGCCGGGTCGGTGCGCGGTTGAAAGGCAGTTACGACATCAATGGCCTGCCCGTCGAACCCTATGTGCGGACCAACTTGTGGCACACGGTGTACACCGGCAATACCGTGACGCTGGATCAGGTGGACAAGATCAGCAGCAGTCGCAATTCATCGACCGTGGATGTGGGATTGGGGTTGGTGGCCAGGGTCACGCCCGCCGTCAGCCTGTACGTCAGCGCCGATTACAGCAGTGATGTGGATGACAATGATTTGAACGGGTTGATTGGCAGTTTGGGGGTTCGGATGCGGTGGTGAAGCCTTACGGGTTGATCGTTCCCACGCGCAGCAAAGGAATGCAGCCCGGGACGCTCCGCGTCCCATTGGAACGCGGAGCGTCCCTTGAGGCATTCCCACGCAGAGCGTGGGAACGATCAATTCCGTAGGAGCGAGGCTTGCCCGCGAAGGGAGCGACGCGGTGTTAGAGGATCAACCCTCCGGCCGCAGGATCAGCACCGCCAGCGGCGGCAGGTTCAACACCAGCGACAATGCCTGGCCATGGCTCGGTTCTTCTTCGGTAAACGCCCCGCCGCCATTGCCATAATTGGAACCGGCATAGGTGTCGGCATCGCTGTTGATCAGTTCGGCCCAGCGCCCGGCAAACGGCACGCCGATGCGATAGGCCGGACGCGGTACCGGCGTGAAGTTGGCCACCACCAGCGCGGGCCGACCGTCCTTGCTCCAGCGCATAAAGGCATAAACGCTGTTGACCGCGTCATCGCCGATCAACCACTGGAAGCCTTGCGGCGCATCGTCCTGATCGTGCAGCGCCGGTTCTTCGCGGTACAACCGGTTGAGGTCGCCCACCAGTTTTTGCACGCCTTTGTGCTCGGAGTATTGCAACAGGTACCAATCCAGTTGCTGATCGTGATTCCACTCGCGCCACTGGCCAAACTCGCAGCCCATGAACAGCAGTTTCTTGCCCGGGTGCGCCCACATGAAACTCAGGTAAGCACGCAGGTTGGCAAACTTCTGCCAGCGGTCGCCGGGCATCTTGTCGATCAGCGAATGCTTGCCGTGCACCACTTCATCGTGGGAAATCGGCAGGATGAAACGCTCGGACCACGCATACACCAGGCCGAAACTCAGCTCGTTATGGTGATGGGCGCGGTAAACCGGGTCCTGCTGGATGTAATGCAGCGAATCGTGCATCCAGCCCATGTTCCACTTGTAGTCGAAACCGAGACCACCCTGCTGGGTGTTCTGGCTGACACCTGGCCAAGCGGTGGATTCTTCAGCGATCACCAACGCACCGGGCGCTTCCAGGTCCACCACGTCGTTTAGGTGGCGCAGGAAGTCGATGGCTTCCAGGTTCTCGCGACCGCCATGGCGGTTCGGCACCCATTCGCCGGCCTTGCGCGAGTAATCGCGATAGAGCATCGACGCCACGGCATCGACCCGCAGGCCATCGACGTGGAAATGCTTGAGCCAGTGCAGCGCCGAAGCGAGCATGTAGCCGTGCACTTCGGTGCGCCCGAGGTTGTAGATCAGCGTGTCCCAATCCTGGTGAAAGCCTTCCATCGGGTTGGCGTACTCGTACAACGCCGTGCCATCGAACTGCGCCAGGCCGTGGGTATCGGTCGGGAAATGCGCCGGCACCCAATCGAGGATCACGCCGATGTCAGCCTGGTGACAGGCGTTGACGAACGCGGCGAAGTCATCCGGCGTGCCGTAACGGGCGCTCGGGGCAAATTGCGAGAGCAATTGATAACCCCAGGAACCGCCGAACGGGTGCTCCATGATCGGCATCAGTTCGATGTGGGTGAAGCCCAGTTCCTTCACATACGGAATCAACCGGTCGGCCAACTCATGCCAGGTGTACTGACGGGCGACCTCGCCCAGATCGTCCAGTTCGCACTGCCACGAACCGGCGTGCAACTCGTAGATCGACAGCGGCGCACTGGGTTTCTGCTTGTCGCCGCGCGCCTGCATCCACTCATGGTCCTGCCACTCGATTTGCAACGGAGCCGCGACTTTCGACGCGGTGTCCGGCGGCATTTGCGTGGCCAGGGCCATTGGGTCGGCCTTCAGCGGCAGAATGCCCTGGGTGCCGAGGATTTCGTACTTGTACGCCTCCCCCGCTTGCAGGCGTGGGATGAACAATTCCCAGACTCCGGTCGGATGGCGCAAGCGCATCGGATGCCGACGGCCGTCCCAGACGTTGAAATCGCCCACGACGGAAACACGCTTGGCGTTCGGCGCCCATACCGCAAAGCGCACGCCATCGACGCCATCGACGTTCTTCAGTTGCGCGCCGAGGCAGGCGCTGAGGTCGCGGTGATTGCCTTCGGCGAACAGGTACAAGTCCATCTCACCGAGCAACGGCCCGAAGCTGTAAGGATCTTCCGCAACCTGCTCGCCACCGGCCCAGCGCGTGCGCAGCAGATAGGGCTGGGCGCGGTCGAAGTGGCCGACGAACAGCCCCGGCGTCTGGGTGGCTTCAAGGCTGCCCAGCTCTTCGCCGGAATCCCTGGCCAACACCTGCACGCTCAATGCGTCGGGCAGATAGGCGCGGATGAATTGCCCGCCATGCTCATCGCCGTGGGGGCCGAGGATCGCAAACGGGTCGTGGTGTTCGGCGCGTACCAGCGCATCAATGTCTCGCGCCCTGGGTAGCAGCGCTTCTTTGTGATGCCCCTGTTCCTTGTTCGAGAAACTCATGACTACTCTCCACCAAGATCGGAAAAGGGTTTGAGCCCACTCAATAACCCATACAAACCGTGCAACGGCACCGGCAGCCAGGTGGGGCGATTTTCCGCCTCATAAGCCACTTCGTAGGCCGCCTTCTCCAGGCCGAACAACGCCAGTGCGGCGTCCTCGCCTTCAGGATCTTGCCACGCATGAGCAAGACTAGCTGCCGCCAGCCGATAAGCGTCGATAAATGCCTGCTGCGCTTCAATTAGATAGCGATCAGCGACCCGTTGCCGCGCCGCTTGGGCATCGGCGGTGTTGTCGACGTTGTGCACGTTGATCGCCATCGCCGCGGCGTAGTCGAAGGAGCGCAGCACACCGCTGACATCTTTATACGGACTGTGCTTGCCCCGGCGCTCGCTGAGCGGCCGCGCCGGTTCGCCTTCAAAGTCGATCAGGTAGGCATCGCCCTTGATCACCAGCACCTGGCCCAAGTGCAAGTCGCCATGCACGCGAATCCGCAATCCACCGACGGCTTTCTTGCCCAGTTCCTGGACATGGCCGAGGATGGTTTTTTTGTTGTCCAGCAAATGAGTGACCAGCGCTTTGTCGGCCGGGTTCAATTCGCTTTGATGCTGCTTGAGCAACTTCAGCGCGTGTTCCAGCTGCGCCGCCACGTCCTTGGCCGAGGCCAGGGCTTCTTTCGCCGTGGTGACCTGCGGGGCGAAGTCGGGGTTGTCGCTCGGCGCCGCCAGGATCTGGTGCATTTCCCCCAGGCGTTGACCGAGCATGCCGGCGAAATCGCGCAACTCACCCAAGGCGTTGTAGTGCTGCTCCTGCTCGGACATGGCATCGGCCAGTTCATCACGCAACGCACGCTCGAGGTTGTTCTGGGTCCATTCCCAGGCATCGCCCTGATTGCTCAAGTAGCCTTGGGCGATCATCAACAACGTGTCTTCACCCTTGCCATCGCGGCGAATTACCGAACCCAGCAGCGGTGAAATATTGGCGAAACCGGCGTGGGTCAGGTACGCGCTCATTTCCAGTTCCGGGTGCACGCCCGAGGCGATTTTGCGGATCAGTTTCAGCACCAGGCTGTTGCCGATCACCACCGAACTGTTGGACTGCTCGGCGGACAGGTAGCGCACTTCCGATTCTGCGCTCAGGCCGCGTTTCTCCAGTTCCTGGGTCGCCTCGAACCGAATCTCGCCTTCGCTGGACTGCAACACAGTGCTGGCCTGAATGCCGTCAAGCACCGCGTGGACGTAGGTTTCAAGGGCGAACGCATCGGTGATCAAGCCGACCTGACGCACACGCCGAACCCGCGACAAAGCCAGTTGCTGCGGCAGTGCCGCGCCGACCTGATCTTCAGAGATAAAGCCGAACGGCAGTTGATAACGACTGGTCTGGCCGCCACTGGTGACATCAATTTCACTCAACAGCACCGGGTGCAGCGGATCGCCGAAGCGCACGCCGTAGGCAATGTTGACCTTGTCGATGGCCGCGTCCTTGCCGGCAAACCAGCGCCGGTTCTGCAACCAGTTCGGCAGGATGTCCTGCTCCAGCGTGCCGCGGGACGGCGCTTCGAGCAGTTCTTCCATGCGTTTTTTCAGCACCAGGGTGGTGAAGTCCGGCAGGCTTTGCGCGGGCTCCACGTGCCAGCTCGGCATCTGGTTTTCCGCCGCCAGGACGAACCAATAGAAGCCGTACGGCGCCAGGGTCAGCAGGAAGTTCAACTGGCCAATGGGCGGGAAAGCGTTACCGCCGAGCATCTCTACCGGGACCATGCCGGCGTAGGCCGACAGGTCGAGTTCCGCTGCTTGCGCGCTGCGCGACACGTTGGCCACGCAAAGGATGATTTCGTGCTTGCCGTCAGCACCGGTGAATTCACGGGTGTAAGCCAGAATCCGTCGGTTGCTCGGCGAGAGCATTTTCAGCGTGCCACGGCCGAACGCCTTGGACTGCTTGCGCACGGCGAGCATGCGCCGGGTCCAGTTCAGCAGCGAATGTGGGTCGCCGGCCTGGGTTTCGACGTTGACCGACAGGTAGCCGTATTGCGGGTCCATGATCGGCGGCAGCACCAGGCTGGCCGGGTCGGCGCGGGAGAAGCCGCCGTTACGGTCGATCGACCATTGCATCGGCGTACGCACGCCGTCGCGGTCGCCGAGGTAGATGTTGTCGCCCATGCCGATTTCATCGCCGTAATACAAGGTCGGCGTGCCGGGCATCGACAGCAGCAGGCTGTTGAGCAATTCGACGCGGCGACGGTCACGCTCCATCAGCGGCGCGAGACGGCGGCGAATCCCCAGGTTGATCCGCGCCCGACGGTCGGCCGCGTAGTAATTCCACAGGTAATCGCGCTCCTTGTCGGTGACCATTTCCAGGGTCAGCTCATCGTGGTTGCGCAGGAAAATCGCCCACTGGCAGTTGGCCGGGATCTCCGGGGTCTGGCGCAGGATATCGGTGATAGGGAAACGATCTTCCTGGGCCAGCGCCATGTACATGCGCGGCATCAGCGGGAAGTGGAACGCCATGTGGCATTCGTCGCCGTTCAGGCCGATGGCGTCGGCGTCACCGAAGTACAGCTGGGTGTCTTCCGGCCATTGGTTGGCCTCGGCCAGCAGCATGCGGTCGGGGTAGTTCGCGTCGATTTCGGCACGGATCTGCTTGAGGACGTCGTGGGTCTCGGGCAGGTTTTCGTTGTTGGTGCCGTCGCGCTCGATCAGGTACGGGATCGCGTCCAGACGCAGACCGTCAATGCCCATGTCCAGCCAGTAGCGCATGACCGAGAGCACCGCTTTCATGACTTGCGGGTTGTCGAAGTTCAAGTCCGGTTGGTGCGAGTAGAAACGGTGCCAGAAGTACTGGCCGGCCACAGGGTCCCAGGTCCAGTTGGACTTCTCGGTGTCGAGGAAAATGATGCGGGTGCCGGCGTACTTTTGGTCGTCATCGGACCAGACGTAGAAATCCCGGGCGGCCGAGCCTTTCTTGGCTTTGCGCGCACGCTGGAACCAGGCGTGCTGATCGGAGGTGTGGTTGATGACCAGCTCGGTGATCACCCGCAGACCGCGTTTGTGCGCCTCGGCGATAAAGCGCTTGGCGTCGGCCATGGTGCCGTAATCGGAATGCACGCCGCGGTATTCGGCGATGTCGTAGCCGTCATCACGGCGTGGCGATGGATAGAACGGCAACAGCCAGATGGTGTTGACGCCCAGATCGGCAATGTAATCGAGTTTGGCGATAAGCCCGGGAAAGTCGCCGATCCCGTCATTGTTGGAGTCGAAAAAAGACTTAACGTGAACCTGGTAAATCACCGCATCCTTGTACCAGAGTGGATCCTTGATAAAAGTTGTGGCCTTGGGTTTCTTCGCCATTTGAAACTCCTGTTGAAAACAGAAAACGCCTCGACCCAGATCGTTCCCACGCTCTGCGTGGGAATGCCTCAACGGACGCTCCGCGTTCGGCTCTGGAAGGGACGCGGAGCGTCCCGGGCTGCATTCCCACGCAGAGCGTGGGAATGATCGTGTCGATCGTGCTAGACGGTAATTCGCCAAATCCCGAACGGCTGATGCGCCGGGTCGATCCGCATGAATTGATACTTGCCGTGCCAGGTCCAGCGGTGACCGTTCATCAAGTCTTCGCCTTGAGTGCTGGCGTCATCGGGCAAGCCCATTTCCCACAGCGGCAATTCGAAATTGGCTTCCTGGACGTTGTGCGGGTCGAGGCTGACGGCCACCAGAATGAAGTTGCTGCCGTCGGCGCTGCGCTTGCCGAAATACAGAATGTTGTCGTTCCAGGCGTTGTAGATCTTCAGCCCCAGGTGCGTCTGCAACGCCGGGTTCTGCCGGCGGATGCGGTTGAGCTGGGCGATCTCGGCAATGATGTTGCCCGGCGCATTGAAGTCCCGCGGGCGGATCTCGTACTTCTCGGAATTGAGGTATTCCTCCTTGCCCGGGATCGGTGCCGCCTCGCACAGTTCGAACCCCGAATACATGCCCCACAGGCCCGAGCCCATGGTCGCCAGCGCCGCGCGGATCAGAAAACCGGGGCGTCCGGACTCATGGAGAAACGCCGGGTTGATGTCCGGGGTGTTGACGAAGAAGTTCGGGCGGAAGCATTCACTCCACGGTGACTCGTTCAGTTCACTGAAATAGGTCGACAGCTCGTACTTGGTGTTGCGCCAGGTGAAATAGGTGTAGCTCTGGGAATACCCGACCTTGCCCAGCCGCGCCATCATCGCCGGGGTGGTAAAGGCTTCGGCGAGGAAGATCACCTCGGGGTGCAGCGCCCGCACATCGGCGATCAGCCATTGCCAGAACGGCAGCGGCTTGGTGTGCGGGTTGTCGACGCGAAAGATCTTCACGCCCTCCTCGACCCAACCGACTACGATGTCGCGCAATTCCACCCAGAGGCTGGGGATGGCGTCAGCGGCATAGAAGTCGACGTTGACGATGTCCTGGTATTTCTTCGGCGGGTTTTCGGCGTATTTGATCGTGCCGTCAGGCCGCCAGTTGAACCAGCCCGGATGCTGCTGCAGCCACGGGTGGTCCTGGGAGCACTGGATGGCGAAGTCGAGGGCGATTTCCAGCCCATGCTCGGCCGCCGCGACGACTAGTCGGCGGAAGTCTTCGCGGGTGCCCAGCTCGGAATGAATCGCCTCGTGGCCGCCCTCGGCACTGCCGATGGCGTACGGGCTGCCCGGATCGTCGGGGCCGGCGGTCAGGGAATTGTTCGGGCCTTTGCGGTAGCTGCGGCCGATCGGGTGGATCGGCGGGAAGTACAGCACGTCGAAGCCCATGTCCTGAATCATCGGCAGCCGCGAGTGCACGTCGTTAAAGGTGCCGTGACGTGCAGGATCGTCGGTGATCGAGCGCGGAAACAGCTCGTACCAACTGGCGAACTGGGCGATTTCCCGTTCGACGTCCAGCGGGTATTCCTGGCTCAGGCTCAGGTAGGCGCGGTGATCGGCCTCGGCCATGAGGTCGGCGCTACGCTGGTGCAGGAACAGCGCGACCTGCTCGGTTTCGAGCAGCCCGGACAGTTCATGGTGCAGGCCCGCCAGTTGCTCGCTCAGTTCACCTTCGCTGCGCTCGCCGGCCTGTTGCACCATCGTACGGCCTTCCTGCAATTCCAGGCTGACTGGCACCCGCGCGGTGTGTTTCTTTTCGAGTTCATAACAGAAGCTGGCGAACTGATCGATCCAGGCTTCGATGCAGAACACGTGACGGCCCTGGCGCTCGACCCGGAACCGGCCCTGCCAGTCGTTGTTGCCCAGGTCCGCCATGGTTTCGCTGTGCCAGGACTCCTCGCCCTCGCCGCGCCAGCGGATGCGCACGGCCAATTTGTCGTGGCCGTCAGCAAAGACCTTGCTGGTCACCAGCACGTCCTGACCGACCACTGCCTTGACGGCAAACTGCCCGCCATCGAGGGTCGGCATGACGTTTTCAATCGCAATGCGCGGCAGCAACAACGCCTGCGACAGCGGCATGTGCGGGTTGTAGCTGAGTTCTGTCGGCTTTTCAGCGATCATCGAGCATCTCTCCTTTACGCCCCCAAGGACGCTCTTGTGCCTGATGTTCATCCCCGTGGGCCGGTCCGTCCCGGAATGAACTCACTTAGGTTCCGAGCGACAGGCGCCGGTAAAAGTTCACGGGGATTTGCTTGAGTATTAGTGGGAATCAAAACCTGCACGCGGTGGTCAACTCACTTAAGCACGACTCACGCCATGTGCAACAAGGAGGCTTCAACGATGAGCATTCCGATCCCGGCTGAAACGCCTGATCCCAACATCGACAACCCGACGATACCGCCGACCGAGCCGGATCCGGTCCCGGAACAGGAGCCGCCGGGCACCACCCCGCCCCCTCGCGAAGACCCGCCGGAGACCATGCCGCCGGTGATCGTCAGCCCCGAGTAAGATCGCTCCCACGCTCCGCGTGGGAATGCAGCCCGGGACGCTCTGCGTCCCAGTGGAACGCGGAGCGTCCCTTGAGGCATTCCCACGCGGAGCGTGGGAACGATCTTACGGTTCACGGTTGTTGTTCTTGTCGAGCATCCGCACCACCATCGGCATCACGCTGAAAATCGCCAATGCCAGCAACGTGCTGAGCACCGCCGTCGCTTCGCGGCCCATCCCGGCGGAAACGCCAATGGCTGCGGTCATCCACAAACCGGCGGCGGTGGTCAGGCCTTTCACGTGGCCCTCATCGCCTTCGGTGTTCTTCAGGATGGTCCCGGCGCCGAGAAAGCCGATCCCGGCGATCACCCCTTGCACCACTCGGCTCATGGCATCGGCCTGGGAGCCGGACATCTGCGGCACCAGCACAAACAGCGCTGCGCCCAGGGCCACCAACATATGCGTGCGCACCCCGGCAGCCTTGCCCTTGTGCTCACGCTCGAAACCCAAAATGCCGCCCAGCAACGCGGCCATCAGCAGGCGCACGGTAATGCGCGTCAGTTGCGAAGCGTCGCCAACGTCGGCGAACTCCGCTTGCAGCGTCACCCAAACTTCATGCCACCAGGCGTCCATCGCGCAGTCCTTGTGAGAGTTGATAGAGGGTGGACCGCGCCGACCATTAATCGGTTGCACAGAACGATAGCCGTCGCTGGCGACCTAACGTTTCAGTCTCCGCCGAAAAAAGGACAGAACCATGACCGTGCGCATCGAAAGCCAAACCTGCTTTTTCACCACCGAAAACGGCGAAGAAATTCGCCTGTGCCCCGACGTCACCGTCATCACCGACTCGGAAAAAGCCATGTCGGCGGTGGAGATCAACGGCCAGCGTATTTACATCACCGAAGCAGAAGCCGACGCATTGACCGTAGCAGGTGCCGTTGACGGTCGTAAGCATTTGAAGGCCACCGACAGTGATTCGGTGATTTGACTGACCCGGATCAACAACGCCTGCAGGCGCCTGGGATAGGCGCCTGCGGCCTGCGTTCGCGGGTGCATCAAGTTGTCGCAGGCACCCGTTCAAATCCCATCTGATCCGCTTTTTATTGCTATACCTGAGTCTGTTATGCAAACAGATCGCCGCTCATAGTGCACCGGCCTGATGGAGGCTGATGAGCGAACGACCATGAGCGAGAGAATCCCCGTCCGAACCGTAGAGACATACGAGCCTTCGCGTCCAAAGATGAAGGCCAAATCCAGCGACAACCTGATCCACACCCGCAGCTTCACCGGCCTGTACCGCACCTTGCGCATGAGCGGTGCCGGTTTCCTGTTCCTCGCCTTCTTCGGCACGGTGTGGCTGAACTGGGGCGGCCGCCAGGCGGTGCTCTGGGACTTGTCCGAAAGCAAATTCCACATTTTTGGCGCGACCTTCTGGCCGCAGGATTTCATCCTGCTTTCCGCGTTGCTGATCATTGCCGCGTTCGGCCTGTTTGCGATCACGGTGTTTGCGGGCCGGGTCTGGTGCGGCTACACCTGCCCGCAAAGCTCCTGGACCTGGATCTTCATGTGGTGCGAGAAGATCACCGAAGGCGAGCGCAACCAGCGGATCAAGCTGCAAGCCGCGCCCTGGGGCCTGAACAAACTGTTGCGGCGTTCGGCCAAGCACACGCTGTGGCTGGCAATCAGCCTGCTCACCGGCCTGACCTTTGTCGGTTACTTCACGCCGATCCGCCCCTTGGCCGAAGAACTGCTGACCCTGCAAATGGCCGGCGTCAGTCTGTTCTGGGTGATCTTCTTTACCGGCGCCACTTACATCAACGCCGGTTGGCTGCGTGAAGCGGTGTGCATGCACATGTGCCCGTATGCGCGGTTCCAGAGCGTGATGTTCGACAAGGACACCCTGACCATTTCCTACGACGTGGCCCGCGGCGAAAACCGTGGCCCGCGCAAACGCGAGGTGAAACCGGCCGACGTCGGCCTCGGCGATTGCATCGACTGCCAGGTCTGCGTGCAGGTCTGCCCGACCGGCATCGACATCCGCGACGGCTTGCAGATGGAATGCATCGGTTGCGCGGCGTGCATCGACGCCTGCGATTCGATCATGGACAAAATGGGCTACGCTCGCGGACTGATCAGCTACACCTCCGAGCATGAGTTGCAGGGTGGCAAGACCCACCTGCTGCGTCCGCGCCTGATCGGTTACACGGCGGTGCTGCTGATCATGATCGGCGCGCTGGCCCTAGCGCTGGTGGAACGGCCGATGGTGTCGCTGGACGTCACCAAGGACCGTGGCATGTACCGTGAGAACAGCGAAGGCCTGATCGAGAACATCTACAGCCTCAAAGTCATCAACAAGACCCAGCAGCGCCAGGATTACCGCTTGAGCCTGGTGGATGGCGAGGGTTTCCAGCTGCAAGGCAAGACTGAGTTGAGCCTGGCGCCGGGCGAGATTGTCGATGTGCCGCTGTCGGTGGCGATGACCACGGAACGGCCGAGCAGCAGCTCGCAAACCATCAGCTTCAAGATTGTCGACAGCGATGAGCCGGACATCTACAGCGTGGCGCAGAGCCGGTTTGTTGCGCCGATGAATCGCTGAGCCGTTAAGATGCCGCCCATTGTCAGGCGCGGTCCATTGTGGCGAGGGAGCTTGCTCCCGCTCGGCTGCGAAGCAGTCGCAAAGATTTTGGGGGCGCTACGCACCCCAGCGGGAGCAAGCTCCCTCGCCACAACTGTGTACACATGAAAAATTTCAAACCGGGTTCTAGATGAAACGCTACGAAAAATTCGCCGATGACATCGCTGAACTGATCCGCTCCGGGGTCCTCGGCCCCGGCCAGCGCGTGCCGTCGGTGCGCTACGCCAGCCAGACCTACGGGGTCAGCCCGTCCACGGTGTTCCAGGCTTATTACCTGCTGGAACGGCGCGGCCTGATCCGGGCGCGGCCGCGTTCCGGCTACTTCGTCAACACCCACGCCCCGAGCCCGTTCTCGGAGCCGGTGATCAGCAGCCAGGTCAACGAGTCCACCAAAGTCGACGTCAGCGAACTGGTGTTCTCGGTCCTCGACTCGATCAAGGACCCCAACACCGTGCCGTTCGGCTCGGCGTTCCCCAGCCCTACCCTGTTCCCGCTGCAACGCCTGTCCCGCTCCCTGGCCAGTGCCGCCCGGGAGATGGACCCGCGCATGGTCGTCACCGACATGTCGCCGGGCAACCCGCAGCTACGCAGGCAAATCGCCCTGCGCTACATGGTCGGCGGGCTGATGTTGCCGATGGAAGAGTTGCTGATCACCAACGGCGCCCTAGAAGCCCTGAACCTGTGCCTGCAAGCCGTCACCGAACCCGGCGACCTGGTGGCCATCGAAGCCCCGGCGTTCTACGCCAGCCTGCAAGTGCTGGAACGCCTGAAGCTCAAAGCGGTGGAAATCCCGGTGCACCCGCGGGACGGCATCGACCTCGGCGTGCTCGCGCAAACCCTGGAGCGCCACCCGATCAAGGCCTGCTGGTGCATGACCAGTTTCCAGAACCCGATGGGCGCGACCATGCCTGAGGCGAAGAAGCAGGAATTGGTGGAATTGTTGCGCAGCCATCAAGTGCCGCTGATCGAGGACGACGTCTACGCCGAGCTCTATTACGGCCAACAAGCGCCGAAACCGGCCAAGGCGTTTGATACCGAGGGTTTGGTGATGCATTGCGGTTCATTCGCCAAGAGCCTGGCCCCCGGCTACCGCATCGGCTGGGTCGCCGCCGGGCGTTACGCGCAGAAAATCGAACGGCTGAAGCTCATGACCTCGCTCTGCGCCTCGATGCCGGCCCAGGCAGCCATCGCCGATTACCTGCAACACGGCGGCTACGACCGCCACCTGCGCAAACTGCGTTACGCCCTGGAAGAACAGCAAAGCGCCATGCTCGCCGCCATCGCCCGCTACTTCCCGGCGCAGACCCGCGTCAGCCAGCCGGCCGGCGGCTACTTTCTGTGGCTGGAGCTGCCACCGCAGATGGATTCGTTGAAGTTGTTCCAGATGGCGCTGGCCCAAGGCATCAGCATCGCGCCGGGGCCGATCTTTTCACCGACCCAGCGTTTCAGGAATTGCATTCGCCTGAACTACGGCAGCCCGTGGGATGAGGCTTCGGAGAAGGCGATGGAGACGTTGGGCAGGATCGTCAGGTCGTTCTGACAGTGATCGTTCCCACGCGCCCCGCCTGATCGTTCCCACGCTCTGCGTGGGAATGCCGCCACGGACGCTCCGCGTTTGGCTTCGGATGTGACGCAGAGCGTCACGGGATTCATTCCCACGCAGAGCGTGGGAACGATCAGGGTCAGCGCCCACCACCAAGGTCAACGAAAGTCCCCGTCGCATACGAAGCCTTATCCGACAACAACCACACAATCGCCTCCGCCACTTCATCCGGGCGCCCGCCGCGGGCCATCGGGATCGCCGATTCCAGCTTGCTGACCCGATCCGGATCGCCGCTCAGCGCGTGGAAATCGGTGTAGATGTAGCCGGGACGCACGGCGTTGACCCGAATCCCTTCACCCGCCACTTCTTTCGAGAGGCCAATGGTGAAGGTGTCCAGCGCGCCTTTGGACGCGGCGTAGTCGACGTATTCGCTGGGGGCGCCCAAGCGTGCGGCCACCGAAGACACATTGACGATGCTGCCACCCTGCCCGCCGTGCTTGGGCGACATGCGCAGGATCGCGTGCTTGGCGCAGAGGATCGGCGCCAGGACGTTGGTCTTGAGGATTTTGAGGATGCGGAATTCGGACATTTCATCGACCCGGGACTTGTGGCCGACGGTGCCGGCGTTGTTCACCAACGCCGTGACCCGGCCCAGTTCGGTGTCGACTCGGTGAAACATGGCGACGACTTCGTCTTCGATGCTGACGTCAGCCCGTACCGCTATGGCTTGCGCACCCAGCGCGCGGACTTGCTCAAGCACGCTTTGCGCAGCCTGTTCGTCAGCCAGGTAGTTGATACAGATCCGATAGCCCTGCGCAGCGGCCAACAACGCCGTGGCGGCGCCGATTCCGCGGCTGCCGCCGGTGATGACGATGACTTTTTCCATGCTGACATTCCCCATTTCAAGCTTAAGCAGTCGGGGGCAAGAATAACCGCCATTGGCGGGTTTTGCATGGGCCTGCATCAATTGTCATGGCAGCGACCCCGTAGCAGCTGTCGAGCACCGCGAGGCAGCGTTCGGCGACGAAGTCGTCGTAAAATCAGCCAACGCGGTGTATCAGGCAGACCGCGTGCGCAGGGTTTGCGACGACTTCGTCGCCGAACGCTGCCTCGCGGTGCTCGACAGCTGCTACGGGGGATCAGCCGGCCGCTAATTGCTCGCCACGGTGAATATCGATCATGAAACGCTCCGCCGGCAGCGGGTGCCCGAGCAGGTAACCCTGCAACGAATCACACCCCAGTTTGGTCAGGAAGTCCTGCTGCACACCGGTCTCCACGCCTTCTGCCACAATCCGCAAACCCAGTGCCTGACCGAGCGCAACGATCGCCGAGACGATGGCGGCGTCATCACTGTCATGTTCCAGATCCCGGACAAAACCCCGGTCGATCTTCAGTTCGTTGGCCGGCAAACGCTTGAGGTACATCAAGCTCGAATAACCGGTGCCGAAGTCATCGATCGACAAATCGACGCCCATTTCCGACAGTTCCTGCAGCACGGTCATGCTCGCATCGGCGTCGCTCATGGCGGTGGTTTCGGTGATTTCCAGGGTCAGGCTGTTGGCCGGCAAATGGTGCGTGGCCAAGGCCTTGGCCACGCTCTGGACCAGGCCGGCGTGACAGAACTGCAACGCCGAGAGATTCACGGCGATGCGCCAGTCGGTGTAGCCGAGCACATACCATTCGCGCATCTGCCGACAGGCTTCGTTGAGCACCCAGTCGCCGATGGGAATGATCAGCCCGGTCTTTTCCGCCAGTTCGATGAACTTGTCCGGCAGCAACATGCCCTGGGTTGGATGTTCCCAGCGCAGCAAGGCCTCGGCACCGACCGGACGACCATTGCTGGCGTCGAATTTGGGCTGGTAATACAAGCTGAACTGTTGTTGCTCCAGGGCCGCGCGCAGGTCTTGCAGCAATTGCAGCTGTTTGCGTGCGTTGCTGTTCATCGAGGCATCGAAGAAGCTGTGGCCGTTTTTGCCCGCGCCTTTTGCGTGGTACATCGCGGCGTCGGCATTCATCAGCAGTTCCTGGGCGGTGTGGCCATTGCCCGGGTACAGGGCGATGCCGACGCTGGCGGAAATCTGCAGGTCATGCTCGGCCACCCGGAACGAGCGCGCGATCAAGCCGACCTGACGCGCCGCCAGGTTCAACGCATCGTTGGGTTCGCTCAGGCGCACCAGCAGCACGAACTCGTCACCGCCAATCCGCGCCAACGTGTCCTGGCTGCGCAAGTCTTCGCGCAGACGCAGGCTGACCTCACGCAACAACTGGTCGCCCATGTGGTGACCGAAGGCATCGTTGACCGGTTTGAAGCCGTCCAGATCGATGAACATCAGCGCAAAACAACCGCCCTGCTCTTGCACCTTGGACATGGCCAGTTCGATGCGATCCGCCAGCAGCATGCGGTTCGGCAGGCCGGTCAAGGTGTCGTGCAAAGCCAGTTGGGTGAGTTCGCGGTTGGCTTCGGTCAGCGAGTGCGCGAGGTCGGCGGTGCGTGCTTCCAAACGTGCATCGAGGATCGAGGTGAGCAAGGCAATGCTCAACACCGCGAGGGTGGTGATCAGCACCAGATTGTCCAGGCCTTTACCGCTCAAGCCGCTGAGGGCGGCGCCGCAGAAGCTGCCGTCCGGGAACCGTGCTGCGGCCATGCCGGTGTAGTGCATGCCGACGATGGCGAAGCCCATGATTACCGCGGCGCCGCCACGGATCAGGCCGACGTAGGGCGTGTGCTGGCGCAGGCGGAAGGCAATCCATAACGCCGCGGCCGACGCACCCACAGCAATCAGCAGCGAGGCGCCGAACAGCGTCGGGTCGTAATCGATGCCCGGCACCATGAGCATGGCGGCCATGCCGGTGTAATGCATGGCGCTGATCCCGGCGCCCATCACCAGCGCGCCGAACGCCAGTTGCCAGGCCGGCAGCTTCGGCTGGCTGACCAGCCACAGGGCAAAGCCGCAGGACAGGATGGCAATGACCAGCGAAAGCACGGTCAGGCTGAGATCGTAGCCGAGGTCGATGGGTAATTTGAACGCGAGCATGCCGATGAAATGCATCGACCACACGCCAATGCCCATGGCGACGGCGCCGCCGGCGGTCCACAGGTGAACGGCGCGGCCCTTGGTCGTGGCAATCCGGCCAGTCAGGTCAAGGGCGGTGTACGAAGCGAGAATCGCCACGCACAGCGAAATGAAAACCAGCGTGGGGGAATAGGTGCCGATGAGCATGGGATTTCTCGTGACAGCCCGCCGTACTGCATCCGTTCTCGGGGGGCAAAGTCGGCGATTGTACTGATTGCGCGGAAGAACGCACTGACAAAATTATCAAAAGGCCATCAAGCCGATGAAACGCTTGTTTGACACCTTTTAATCGGCCTGACACCACCGATGATCGTTCCCACGCTCTGCGTGGGAATGCAGCCAGGGACGCTCTGCGCAGTGGGCAGGAACGATCGGTGCGGGTTATTCCTTGTCACTCACCTGCAACTGCCCATCCCACCCACCGCCCAACGCGGCAATCAACTGCACACTGGCAATCAACCGGCTCTGCAACACGTTCAACACGCTTTGTTCGTTGTTCAACGCCGTGGCTTGCACCACCACTACATCCAGATACGCAATCAACCCGGCCTTGTACTGGTTCTCGGTCAGGCGCAGGGAATCGCGCGCCGCGTCCAGCGCTTCCTGGCGCACCGCCGCTTCGTCTTCAAACACCTTGAGTTGCACCAGGTAGTTTTCCACCTCGCGGAAGCCATCGAGCACGGTTTGGCGGTACTTGGCCACAGTTTCGTCGTAGAGCGCTTCGTTGCGATCGACTTCCGCCGAGCGTGAGCCACCGTCGAACAATGGCAAGTTCAATTTCGGCCCCACCGACCAGAAGCGGTTCGGCAAGCTGATCAGGTTGCTCGACGTACTGCTGCTGTAACCGCCGCTGAGGCTCAGGCTCAGGTCCGGGTAGTACGCAGCTTTCGCTACGCCGATGTTGGCGTTGGCGGAGATCACCGAACGCTCGGCGGAAGCGATGTCCGGGCGGCGTTCGAGCAGTTGCGACGGCAGGCTCAGGGGAATCTGCGGCAGTTTCGGGATGTCCTGGGTTTCCGCGAGGTTGAACTGCGCCGGTGGCAGGCCGATCAACACCGCAATAGCGTTTTCAAACTGCGCCCGCTGCCAGATCAGATCCACCAGGTCGGCCTGGGTGCTTTTGAGCTGCGCCTGGGCCTGGGCCACCGCGTCACGTCCGGAGACGCCGGCGCGGTACTGGTTCTGGGTCATTTGCAGCGAGCGTTGGTACGCCACGACCGTCGATTCGAGCAACCGTTTCTGCTGGTCGATGACCCGCAACTGAAGGTAGTTCTGCACCATCTCCGACTGCTGGCTCAGGCGCATGGCCGCCAGATCGGCAAAGCTTGCTTGTGCACTGGCGGTATCGGCTTCCAGCCCGCGGCGCAACTTGCCCCAGATATCCGCTTCCCAACTGACGCCCAATTCGGTGCTGTAGGTATTGCGAATCCCGCTGGCGGAACTGCTCAGGCTGGAACTGCTGCTGCCGGCGCCCTGACTGGAGCGAGTCTTGCCCGCACTCAAGTCGACCGTTGGGTAAAACGCCGCCCGGGCGCTTTTCACCAAGGCTTGCGATTGGCGATAGCGGGCCTCGGCCTGGGCGACGGTCTGGTTGGCACTGTTGAGTTGCTCCACCAGGCCATTGAGCTGCCGGTCACCGTACAACTCCCACCAGGCGCCACGGGCCAGGGAGTCACTCGGACTGGCCTGACGCCAGCCCTCGGCTTCTTTGTACTGCGCGATCTCGGCAGTGCGCGGGCGCTGATAATCCGGGCCGACGGCGCAGGCACTGACCAGGGCCATGCACAGCGCCAGGCTCAACAAGCGCGAGCCCCGGGCCAAGGCAATCGGTGCAGCCAGAGTGATAAGCGAACGGTCAGTCATAGCGGAGTTTCCAGAGCTGCATCGGTACGTACCCCACGCCATTTATTGAAGCGATGGCGCAGTTTGTCGAGATAGAGGTAAACCACCGGAGTGGTGTAAAGGGTCAGCACCTGGCTGAAGATCAGCCCGCCGATGATGGTCAAGCCCAGCGGCTGGCGCATTTCCGCGCCTTCGGCCCGGCTGAGCAACAACGGCAGCGCGCCGAGGATCGCCGCCAGCGTGGTCATCAGGATCGGCCGCAGCCGTTGCAGGCAGGCGCTGCGAATCGAATCCAGCGGCGTCATGCCCTGATGCCGTTCCAGCTGCAACGCGAGGTCGATCATCAGGATGGCGTTTTTCTTCACCACGCCGATCAGCAGGAACAGCCCCAACAGCGAGATCAGGCTGAACTCCCCGCCCAAGGCATAGATCGACAACAACGCGCCAACCCCGGCCGAGGGCAAGGTCGAGAGAATGGTCAGCGGGTGAATGTAGCTTTCATAGAGCACGCCCAACACCAGATACACCGCCACCAGCGCGCCAAGAATCATGAACGGTTGGCTCTTCTGGGTCGCGGCAAAGGCGTCGGCGGTGCCGGCCATTTTAACGATCACGTCTTCCGGCATGCCGAGCTTGGCAATCGCTCGCTCGATGGCGGCCGTACCCTGCTCCACCGTGACCCCTTCGGCCATGTCGAAGGAAATGCTCTCGGAGGCGAACTGGCCCTCGTGGCTGACCCGATCGTCTTCCAGGCTGTTTTCGTAATGGGCGATGGTCGACAACGGAATCCGCGCGCCATCGGCAGTGATCACTTGAACCTGCTTGAGGGTGATCGGGTCCTGGGCGTATTTCGGATTGACCTCCATCACCACTTGATACTGGTTGAGGCTGTCATAGATCGTCGAAATCTGCCGCTGGCTGTAGGCGTTGTTCAACACCGCCGTGACCATGTCCATGTCCACGCCCAGGCGTTTCGCCTGGTCACGGTCAACCACCAGAGTCACTTGCTGTGCGCCACGGCCTTCGCGGGCATCAATCGCCGTCAGCTCCGGCAAGGCCCGCAACGCCGTGACAATTTTCGGGTACCACTCGCGCAACGAGCCAAGATCGGCGCTTTGCAGGATGTAGGAGTATTGCGAGGTGGTCTGTTCACGACCGCCGCCAAACTGCAGGTCCTGATCCGCCATCAGCATCAACTGCGCGCCGGCGACCTTGGGCATTTCCTTGCGCAGGCGTTCGATGACCTTTTGCGCCGAGATATTGCGTTCCTTGATCGGTTTCAACCGCACCAGCATGAAGGCGTTGTTGGTGCCGTTGGTGCCGCCGATGAACCCGGCCACGCTTTGCACCGCATCGTCCTTCAGGACGGCACGACGGAAGATTTCCATCTTCGGCTGCATCACGCTGAACGACAGGCCGTCATCGCCACGCACAAAGCCGATCAACTGGCCGGTGTCCTGCTGCGGCATAAAGGTTTTCGGCACCACCACGTACAGCGCGACGTTGACGCCGATGGTCACGAACAGGCTGAGCAAGGTCAGCCTGCGGTGACGCAGCACCCAGTCGAGGCTGGTGGCGTATTTTCCGACCATCCATTCGTTGGCGCGCTGGCTCCAGCGTTGCAGACGGTTTTCCTGGCCCGGGGTGTGCGGCTTGAGCCAACGGGCGCAGAGCATCGGCGTCAGGGTCAACGACACAATCAGCGAGACGACGATGGACGCCGCCAGGGTGATGGAAAACTCGCGAAACAGGCTCTCGATGATCCCGCCCATAAACAGGATCGACAGGAACACCGCCACCAGCGACACGTTCATCGACAGCAAAGTGAAGCCGACTTCCTGAGCGCCGAGGTATGCCGCCTTCATCGGCGGCACGCCTTTGTCGATGTGCCGGGAAATGTTCTCCAGCACCACGATGGCGTCGTCCACCACCAGCCCGGTGGCGAGGATCAGCGCCATCAGCGACAGGTTGTTCAGGGAAAAGCCGTAGAGGTACATCACCGCGAACGTGCCGACCAGCGACACCGGCACCGCCAATGTCGGAATCAACGAGGCACGGAAGTTACCGAGAAACAGGAACACCACCAGAATCACCAGCGCCACGGCAATCAGCAGGGTCATTTCCGCTTCGTGCAACGTGGCCTTGATCACCGGCGAACGGTCCATCGCCAGGTTCAACTTGACGCTGGCCGGCAGCACCGCTTGCAACGCCGGCAACTGCGCCTTGATCTCGCTGACCGTCTCGATGATGTTAGCGCCGGCCTGGCGGTTGATCACCAGCAACACCGCTGCGTCGTTGTTGAAGAAACCGCTGTTGTAGCGGTCCTCGACGCCATCGCTGACCTTGGCCACATCTTTCAGGCGCAGGGCCGCGCCGTTGTTGTAGTGGATGATCAGCGACTCGTAATCCTTGGCCTTTTCCAGCTGATCGTTGGCCTGGACTTGCCACAAACGCTGGTCGTCCTCGACCGAACCTTTGGGTCGGCGCACGTTGGCGTTGGCGATGGTGTTACGCACATCGTCCAGGGCCACGCCGTACTGGTTCAGCGCCTGGGGTTCGAGCTCGACACGCACCGCTGGCAAGGAGCTGCCGCCGATCTGCACTTCACCGACGCCCTGCACCTGGGACAGGCTCTGGGACAGGATGGTCGAGGCCAAATCGTAGAGCTGGCCTTTTTCCAGCACATCCGACGTCAGCGACAACACCATGATCGGTGCTTGCGACGGGTTGACCTTCTTGTAGGTCGGCATACTGCGCATGCCGCTGGGCAGCAGGTTGCGCGAGGCGTTGATCGCCGCTTGCACTTCCCGCGCCGCACCGTTGATGTCGCGGTCGAGGTCAAACTGCAAGATCACCCGGGTCGAGCCCTGGCTGGAGCGGCTGCTCATGGTGTTGACCCCGGCGATAGCGCCGAAGGAACGCTCCAGCGGCGTCGCTACGGTCGAGGCCATCACTTCCGGGCTGGCACCCGGCAGACTGGCCTGGACCACGATCACCGGGAAGTCCATCTGCGGCAGCGGCGACACCGGCAGCAAGCCGAAGCTCACGCCGCCCAGCAACATGATCGCCAGGCTCAGCAACATGGTCGCGACCGGGCGCTTGATGAAAGGTCCGGACAGGTTCATGGCTGCTCTACCGCTTCCACGGTTTCAGATTTGCGGCCCCAGCGTCGACCGAGGCGGTCGAAGTACAGGTAGATCACTGGCGTGGTGAATAGCGTCAGCACCTGGCTGACCAGCAACCCGCCGACCATCACCAGACCCAGGGGTTGACGCAATTCCGCGCCGGACCCGGTGGCCAGCATCAACGGCACCGCGCCGAACAATGCCGCCAGGGTGGTCATCAGGATCGGCCGGAACCGCAACAGCGCCGCTTGATAAATCGCCTGCTCCGGCGCCATGCCCTGATTGCGCTCGGCGTCGAGGGCGAAGTCGATCATCATGATCGCGTTCTTTTTCACGATACCGATCAGCAAAATGATGCCGATGATCGCGATCATCCCCAGGTCATTGCCGGTCAACAGCAGCGCCAGCAAGGCGCCAACCGCCGCCGAGGGCAGAGTCGAGAGGATGGTGATCGGGTGAATGTAGCTCTCGTAGAGCACGCCGAGCACGATGTACATGGTCACCACCGCCGCCAGGATCAGCAGCAAAGTGCTCGACAGCGAGGCCTGGAATGCTTCGGCTGCGCCCTGGAACTGGGTCTGCACGCCAATCGGCATGCCGATGTCCTGCTGCACTTGATCGATGATGTCCACCGCATGCCCCAATGCCACGCCGGGCGCGAGGTTGAACGACATCATCACCGCCGGGAACTGGCCGATGTGGGTGATCGCCAGTTGCGTCTGGCGTTGCTCGACATGCGCCAGGCTCGACAGGCGCACCTGACCGCCATCGGTGGTCTTGACGTGAATCTGGTTCAGCGCGTCCGGGCCGATCTTCTCGCCGGACTGCGATTGCAGGACCACGCGGTACTGGCTGGCCTGGGTGTAAATGGTTGAAATCTGCCGCTGTCCGAAAGCGTCGTACAGCGCATCGGTGATATTCGACACCGACACTCCGACCCGCGACGCCGCATCGCGGTCGATCACCAGGTACACCTGCAAGCCCTTGTCCTGCAAATCGCTGGCAACGTCGGTCAGCTCCGGCCGTTGCGCCAGGGCTTCGACCAGACGACCGCTCCACAGGCTCAGCAACTCCGAGTCCGGCGACGACATGCTGAATTGGTACTGGGTGCGGCTGACCCGGTCTTCGATGGTCAAGTCCTGCACCGGTTGCATGAACAGGCGAATTCCGGTCAGTTTGTCCACTTCCGGTTGCAGGCGCGCAATGATCTTGGTGGCGCTGAGGTCGCGAGCGCTGTGGGGCTTGAGGTTGATCAGCATGCGACCGCTGTTCAGCGTCGAGTTATCGCCGTCCACACCAATGTAGGACGACAGGCTCTCCACCGAAGGATCGGCAAGAATCACCTTGGCCAATTCCTGCTGACGCTCGCTCATCGCCGCAAAGGAAATCGACTGCGGCGCCTCGGAAATGCCCTGGATCACCCCGGTGTCCTGCACCGGGAAGAAGCCCTTGGGCACCACCATATAAAGGAACACCGTCAGGCCCAGGGTGGCGATGGCCACCAGCAAGGTCAGCGGCTGGTGCTTGAGCACCCACTGCAACTTGCGTCCGTAGGCGGCGATCATCCAGTCGATGGTCGCGCCGCTGGCGCGGTAGAAACGGCCCTGTTCTTCTTCCTTCGGTTCACGCTTGAGCAGCCGCGCGCACATCATCGGCGTCAGGGTCAGGGAGACGACCAGGGAAATCAGGATCGCCACCGCCAATGTGATGGCAAATTCACGGAACAAGCGCCCCACTACATCGGCCATGAACAGCAGCGGAATCAGTACCGCAATCAGCGACAGGGTCAGGGAAATCAGGGTGAAACCGATCTGCTTGGCACCCTTGAGCGCCGCTTGCAGCGGACTGTCGCCCTCTTCGATATACCGGGAAATGTTCTCCAGCATCACGATCGCATCGTCCACCACAAAACCGGTGGCGATGGTCAGGGCCATCAAGGTCAGGTTGTTGACCGAGAAACCGGCGAGGTACATCACGCCGAAGGTGCCGATCAACGACAGTGGCACGGCCACCGAGGGAATGATCGTCGCACTGGCGCGGCGCAGGAACAGGAACGTCACCATCACCACCAGGGCGATGGCGATCAGCAGTTCGTGTTGCACGTCGGTGACGGAAGCGCGGATGGTCTGGGTGCGGTCGGTCAGGACGGTGACCTCGAGGCCGGCCGGCAGGTTGTCGGTGATGCTCGGCAGCAAGGCCTTGATCCGGTCGACCACTTCGATAACGTTGGCCCCGGGCTGACGCTGGATGTTCAGCAACACGGCCTGGTTTTCATTGGCCCAGGCAGCAAGGCGTTCGTTCTCGGCACCGTCGACAATTTCCGCCACATCCTTGAGCCGCAACGGCGCGCCGTTGGCGTAGGCGAGGATCAGGTTGGCGTAATCCTTGGGCGAGGTCAGTTGGTCGTTGGCGTCGAGCATCGACACCCGGGTCGGGCCGTCGAAGTTGCCCTTGGGCTGGTTGACGTTGGAAGCACCGACCAAAGTGCGCACATCCGACAGGTTCAAGCCATTGGCCGCCAGGGCTTCGGGGTTGACCTTGATCCGCACCGCCTGACGCTGGCCGCCGGCAATGCTGACCATGCCGACGCCGCTGATCTGGGCGATTTTCTGCGCCATGCGCGTATCGACCAAATCATTGAGCTTGGGCAACAACATGGTCTTGGAGGTGATGGCGAGGGTCAGTACCGGGGTGTCTGCCGGGTTGACCTTGTTGTACACCGGCGGTGCCGGCAGGTCCTTGGGCAGCAAATTGGTCGCGGCGTTGATCGCGGCTTGCACCTGCTGCTCGGCGACGTCCATGTTGATGTCGAGGCTGAAACGCAGGGTCAGCACCGAGGCGCCGCCGGAACTGGTCGACGCCATTTGCGTCAGGCCGGGCATTTGCCCGAACTGGCGCTCAAGGGGCGCGGTCACCGCACTGGTCATCACGTCCGGACTGGCGCCGGGATAAAGCGTCATGACGCGGATGGTCGGGTAATCGACCTGAGGCAGCGCCGACACTGGGAGCAGACGATAGGCGATGATGCCGGCCAAGATAATGGCGAGCATGCTCAGGGTCGTGGCGACCGGGCGAAGGATGAACAGCCGCGAGATGTTCATGCGCCCTTCTTCACCTTGTCGTTGGCGGTGGCTTCGGTGGTTTTTGCCGCGGATTTGCCTTGCAGGTGTTCGGTCGGGGTGGTCGGTACATCCTGGCTGTCGTTGACCACTTCCACTTCACTGCCTTCCTTCAGGCGGTCGGTGCCTTCAAGGACCACACGATCACCTACCGCCAGACCTTCGGTAACAACGGTGTTGTCGCCGTCGCTGGCGCCGACTTTCAATTGACGGATCGTGACTTTCTTGTCCCCGTCCATGGCGTAGACGAAGGTGCCGTTGGTGCCGAACTGGATCGCTGCCGAGGGCGCGAGCACCACGTCTTTGAGGGTGTCGGCCAGCAGGTGCACGTTGACGAACTGGTTGGGAAACAACGCCTGATCGCGGTTATCGTAACGAGCCTTGAATTTCAGGGTGCCGGTGGTGACGTCAATCTGGTTGTCCAGGCTCTGCAACACGCCGTTGGCCTGGATTTTCATGTCGCCACGGTCCCAGGCTTCCACCGGCAACTTGGCGCCGGTGTGGTAGCGGGCGAGCACGGTGTCGAGACTATTTTCCGGCAAGGTAAAGACAACGCTGATCGGTTGGGTCTGGGTGATGATTGCCAGTGCGGTGGTGTCATTGGCAGCGACGAGGTTGCCGACGTCGAGCTGACGCAAGCCGACACGCCCGGTAATCGGCGCGCGGATCTTGGTGAATTCGAGATTGAGCTTGGCGTCGTTGACCGCCGCCTGGTTGGTCTTGACCGTGCCCAGGTATTGGCCGACCAGTGCTTCGGCGGTGTCCAGGGTCTGCTTGGCGATGCTGTCTTCTTTATATAGGCCGCGGTAGCGCTCGACATCGACCTGGGCGTTTTTCAGTTGCGCCTGGTTTTGCAGCAAGGTGCCTTCAGCCTGGAGCAAAGCGTTCTGGTACGGACGCGGGTCGATCTCAGCCAGCAAGTCCCCGGCCTTGACCATCTGCCCTTCCTCGAAGGCAATCTTCATCAACTCGCCCGCCACGCGGCTGCGCACATTGATGGTGTTGAGCGCCGTGACCGTGCCCAATGCCTTGTAATACAGCGGGAAGTCACCCTTGACCGCCGGGGCCACCCGCACCGGGATCGGCCCGGTCGCGCCGCCAAAGCCCGGACGCATGCCCCCGGACTTGCCCGTATGCCCGGCAACGGCTTTCGGCTTTTCGCCTGCTTTATGCTCGGAACCGGCAGGCCAGAATTTCCAGCACACACCAGCGACGACCAACAGGACAAGCAGGCCGAACAGCCAGCGACGGGGACTACGGGAGGAGGATTGCATTGAATGATCAACCATTGGGCGCGTGGGCTTCTTCTACGGGAGGCTGAACGATAAGCACTGGCGGGGATTAAGCAAAGCGCCTTTACCGGCAATTTACCTTTGGCTTACGTATCAGGAGGTTTTGCTAAGACACTGAAGCACAAATGAAAACGGCCTGGACAGAGCCAGGCCGTTAACAATTGTAAAAGCCTTACTTCAGAACGGCGAGTGCCGCTTCGTAGTTAGGCTCTTCTGCAATTTCTTTAACCAGTTCGCTGTGCAGCACGTTGTCGTTTTCATCCAGCACCACGACAGCGCGAGCGGTCAGGCCTTTGAGCGGGCCGTCAGCGATAGCAACACCGTAGTTTTCGATGAACTCGGCGCCACGCAGGGTCGACAGGTTCTGCACGTTTTCCAGGCCTTCGGCGCCGCAGAAGCGTGCCTGGGCGAATGGCAGGTCAGCGGAGATGCACAGCACCACGGTGTTGGCGACGTCGTTGGCCTGGGCGTTGAACTTGCGAACCGAAGTGGCGCAGGTCGGGGTGTCGACGCTTGGGAAGATGTTCAGCACTTTGCGCTTGCCGGCGAAGCTCGCCAGGGTCACGTCCGACAGATTGCCGGCAACCAGGGAAAAGGCTGGCGCCTTGGAACCGGCTTGTGGCAGTTGGCCGTTGACTTGAACCGGGTTGCCTTTAAGAGTGACTTGAGCCATGAACGGAGTCCTTCTGGAGGTGTTGTTGGAAAATTTGAAGAGGCCGAAGTTAACCACGAAATGGCCCAACGACCTATGCCCGGATACAAATTGTGATAAGCCGACGCACAAATTGGATACACCACTTACAAGCGACACAAGAACCCTGTAGGAGCGAGGCTGTTGTGGCTCAATGTTTTTGGACCATGATGTCGGAGCATCTTTCTAAGGAAGCATCATGGGATATCGGTACGTTGCAAATTTTTGTTGGCAACGGTGTCGATTCAGGAAACGGCCATTCGACTAGTCAGTGAATCACTCACCTCCAACGGAGATAACACCATGCAATTCATGATCATTGTGAAAGCCAGCCCGGATTCCGAGGCCGGTGTGATGCCCACCGAGGAACTGCTGACCGCGATGGGCAACTACAACGAGGAACTGGCCAAGGCTGGCATCCTCCTTTCATGCGATGGCCTGCAACCCAGCAGCAAAGGCGCCCGCGTGCGGTTCTCGGGCGAAAAACGCACGGTCATCGACGGTCCGTTTGCCGAAACCAAGGAGCTGATCGCCGGTTATTGGCTCTGGGACGTGAAATCGAAAGAGGAAGCCATCGAATGGGTCAAACGCTGTCCGAACCCGATGCCGGGGACAGACGCCGAGATCGAGATTCGTCCGGTGTACTCGGCCGACGATTTCGGTCCCGAGTTCACGCCGCAGTTGCGTGAGCAGGAAGAACGAATCCGGGCGCAGTCGAAAAAGAGCTGAATCGATATCCCGGCGGGCACAGCCTGCGTGCCCGCCTCCCCCTGTAAATCCTCACGTCCCGCATCAACCCCCGCCGCCAACCTACTGTTTCTTATTAACTTTCTAGTACACAGAAAAAACGCCAATTCGCTCACAAAACCAAAGAATTAACCCTTTCGACTGGATAACCCACGGTTAGCTGCTAGCTTCAAAAGACGTGTCCTACAGGCTTCATTAGGAAAAAGACTACGCAGTAAAGGCCAAAAATATGGCCAAGTTCGTCCACTGAGCCACCAAGGAACCGGGGAATCATGTCGAAAATCCAGGGAAACCACGCCTTTTTATCGGTGGCACTCCTGGCGTCTGCCTTTTGTGCGCACGCCGATAACGCCGAGGAAGCCAATAAAAGTAACAACCCGCTGAATCTGGCGCCGGGCGCCAATCTGCAGGACTACTACACGCCCAAACTCTACGACACCAACGTCCACACCAACGATGCCTTGCTGCGCGGCACCTTGCCGGTGGCCCCCAACGATTTCATCGGCGTCCCGCAATTGCTGCGCGCGACCTTGCCAATCAGCACCCGACCCGACCCGCACAACGGCTACAGCACCGGCATCGGTGACCTGAACCTGTTCGATATTTTCCTGCTCAAGACCGACGGCGTGCAGCTGGGCATCGGCCCGCAAATTACAGCGCCCACCGCCGAGCAGGATGAATTGGGCACCGGCAAGTGGCAGGCCGGCCTCGCCGCGATTGCCATCGACTCGTCACCCCGTGGCCTGCTGGGCGCGCTGGTGCAGTACCAGAGTTCGTTCGCCGGCGACCATGATCGCGCCCACGTCGAAACCGCGACGCTGCAGCCCTTCATCATCCATAACCTGCCCAAGGGTTGGTACCTGCGCTCCACCGGCACGTGGACCTTTGACCTGAAGAACGACACCCATTACATCCCCATCGGTTTGGGTGGCGGCAAGGTCTGGAAATCCGGGACCAACATCTTCAACGCCTTCGTAGAACCCCAATGGACAGTCGAGCGCAAAGGCGATGGTTTGCCGCAATTCACACTGTTCGCCGGGATCAACGTCACCTTCGGCAAATAAGGACATAGATATGCACATTGCACTGCGTGCGGCGGGTTTCAGCATCATGGCGGCGTTCGTCAGCTGCGGCGTGGGCGCCCAGGCGCACGCCCAGGACCTCGATACACGGCTCGGCAAAGTGGCCATGGAAGGTGAACTGCCGGCCCATGAATCCATCGCCAAGCTCTACGCCGAGCTGGATTTCCAGCAGGCGACCCAGAGTTACCTGTGGGCCTTGCCGCTGGTGTCCTACGCCCAGTGGCAGGAAGAATTCCGCGACAAGCTTGGCGCCCACAGCGGCGACCTGATGGTGCTCAACAGTTACGAGGACAAGCTCGGTGTGATCACCGCCAACGCCACCACGCCGTACATCCTCGGTTTTGTCGACCTCAATGAAACTGGCCCGTTGGTGATTGAACTGCCGCCCGGCCCGACCGCTGGCGGCATCGGTGATTTCTGGCAACGGGCGATCATCGACATGGGCCAGACCGGCCCGGACAAGGGCAAGGGCGGCAAGTACCTGGTACTGCCACCGGGCGCCGAGCCACCGGCCGACGCCGGCAAGTATTACCTGACCAAATCCGAAACCATGAACGTGCTGGTGGGCTTTCGCGTGCTCGATCCGGACCCGGCGAAAGGCAAGGCGCTGGTCGAACAGTTCAAGATGTACCCCTACGCCAAACGCGCCGAACCGAGCAAGACCAAACTGCTCTCCCCCGGCGGCAAGGCCTGGTCCGGCACTCAGCCACGAGGTTTGACGTATTGGCAGCGTTTGCACCAGATCATTCAGAAAGAACCGGTCAACGAACGTGACCGTTTCTATATGGCGATGCTCGCCAGCCTCGGCATCGAGAAAGACAAACCGTTCAACCCCAACGACAACCAGCGCAAGGCCCTGGAGCAAGGTGCACAGGTCGGTGAACTGATCGCCAAGGCCAACACCTTCGCCAAACGTTTCCCGGATGCGCAGTACTGGAAGGACCGGCAGTGGGACACCGTGCTCAACATCGCCGAGCCGTCGCAACGGGTCGCCTACTACGACCAGTTGTGGGAGCGCAGCGCCTGGTTCTACGAGGCGGTCACCAACACCAAAGGCATGGTTTCGAAAACCCCGGGGCTGGGCCAGACCTACCTCGGCGCTTATACCGACGCCAAGGGCAACTGGCTCGACGGCGGCAAGAGCTATCGCCTGCACGTCGGCGCTAATCCGCCGGCCAAGCAGTTCTGGTCGATGACGGTTTACGACATCAATAGCCGGTGCCTGATCGATAACCCACAGCGCAAGGCCGACCTGTCATCCCGCCAGGACCTGAAAAAGAACGCCGACGGTTCGGTGGACCTGTACTTCGGCCCGACCGCGCCCAAGGGGTTCGAGAACAACTGGGTACAAACCCTGCCGGGCAAACACTGGTTCAGCTACTTCCGTTTGTATGCGCCGACCGAAGCCTATTTCGACAAGAGCTGGAAGCTTGATGACATTGCGGCGGTGGAATGACGCCGTCGGACAGATGTACGGCGAACCCAAAACCTGTGGCAGGCCTTACTTTGAAAGGACACCCCATGCAGCTTGAAAAAGCCCCACGCTTGATACTCGCCAGTCTCTCAATCCTGTTGAGTGGCAGCACCTGGGCCAACTTCACCGCCACCCCGGAAGAAGCCCGGGGCATCGCCAAGGAAGCCTATTTGTACGGTTTCCCGGTGGTGGAGATGTACAAGACCCTCTACACCCAGGCCGTGGACACCACGGGCGAGAACTTCAAGGCGCCGTTCAATAAAATCGGCAACACCGCCAAGGCCTTCACCGCCAAGGACACCGCGTTTGTCACGCCGAATGCCGACACGCCCTACTCGTTCATCTGGATGGACCTGCGCGCCGAACCACTGGTGTTGACCCTGCCGCCGATTGAAGAGCACCGCTATTACTCCGTGCAATTGATCGACGCCTATACGCAGAATTTTGCCTATCTGGGCACCCGCAGCACCGGCAACAATGGCGGGCATTTCATGATTGCCGGGCCGAACTGGCAGGGCCAGCAACCGGTGGAAATGGATCGCCTGGTGCGCAGCGAAAGCAACATCGCCTATGCGCTGTTCCGCACGCAGTTGTTCGACGACAAAGACCTGGCCAAGGTCAAGCAGATCCAGAAAGGCTACAAGGTCGAAACCCTGAGCCATTACGTCAAACACAAAGCCCCGCCCGCCGCAAAGAAAGTCGCCTGGCCCAAGCCGACACCGACCATGAGCGACACCCCGGACCTGTTCCGCTACCTGAACTTCATGCTCGCCTTCGCCCCGGCCCAGGACGCGGAAAAAGACCTGCTGGCGCGCTTCGCCAAAATCGGGATCGAGGCCGGCGAGCCGTTCAAGCTCACGGACTTCACCGCTGATCAACGCCAGGCGCTTGAAGACGGCATCAGCGACGCCAAGGCGGAATTCGCCGAGTTCAAGAAAACCAAGGTCGATACCCACGAGGTCAGCAGCGGCGATTTCTTCGGCACTCGCGATCACCTCAACGGCAACTACCTGTACCGCTACGCCGGCGCCAACATGGGGATCTTCGGCTCCGCGGAAGAGGCGAACTACATTGGTTACTTCGTCGACAAGGACGGCCAGCCGGTGGACGCCTCGAAACACGACTACACCCTGCATTTCAACAAGGGCGCCCTGCCCCCGGCTGATGCGTTCTGGTCCCTGACGATGTACGACGGCAAGAACAAATTGCTGGTGGCCAACCCGCTGAATCGCTACCTGATCAACTCGCGGATGCTGCCCGACCTCAAGCTCGATGCCGACGGTGGCTTGACCCTGTACGTCCAGCAAAAGGCACCGGCCCAGGACCTTCAAAGCAATTGGCTGCCTGCACCGGACGGCCCGTTCTATGGGGTTTTGCGCCTGTACCTGCCAAAACCGGAAGTTGCCAGCGGCCAGTGGCAAATGCCGCTGCTCAATAAAGTCGGGCCCTAAGAAATGAGCCGCGGCCCACAACATTGCAGGAGCAAACGCATGCGCGTGATGACACCCCGAAAAGGAATGACGGCGCTGACGCTGGCCCTGACCCCGCTATTGAGCCAGGCCGACAACGCCCGCGACTGGCAGAACCTGCCGACCGACCTGAACATGGTGTTCGGCTATTACAACCGCATCGACACCAACACGCCGATCGACACCGCGCTGCCGATCGATGGCCTGTCCCTGGACGCCAACCTGTACATCGCCCGCTACGCCCGATCCTTTGCGGTGGACGGGCGCAACAGTGCGATCCAGATCCTGCAACCCTACGCCGACATTTCCGCGTCGTTCGACAACGCCCAGTTTTTCGATGGCACCAAGCACAACGGCGGCATGGCCGACACCCAGTTTGTGCTGGTGCACAACCTGTTCGGCGGCCCGGCGCTGACCAAGGAAGAGTTCGCCAACTGGACCCCGGAAACCTTCCTCACCGGTGCGCTGTGGATTACCGCCCCGACCGGGGATTACGACAAGGACCGGATCATCAACATCGGCTCCAACCGCTGGGCCTTCAAGCCGGAAATTGCTTTCGGTACGCCCATCGGCCCGACCTGGCTGGAGTTCAACACCTACGTGTCGATGTACGGCGACAACGACGACTATCACGGCAACGGCAAGCTTGAGCAAAAACCGCTCTACGCCATCGAAACCCACTACAGCTACACCCTCAACCGCGCGTTATGGGCCTCGCTCGACGCCACGTATAACCGTGGCGGCGAAACCAGAATCAACGGCGACTGGCAGGACAACAAACAGGAAAACGGCCTGTTCGGCGCCAGCGTCGGGTTCATGCTGTCGCCGCAGTTCGGCGGTTTGATCGCCTACTCGGACACGGTTTCGGAGCGTACCGGTTCACCGGACGTCAACACCTGGACCTTGCGCTTGCAGTACGCCTGGTAACGGAGCGCCGCTGGAATTGCCGTTTGTCGTTTATCCCGGTCATTCCGACCTTTATGTTTTGAGCGAGGGACAGCCATGACCGCACTCACTGATTTAAACGCCCTGCAAGCCAGTATCGCCGAGTCCGTCCTCGGCCAGGATCAGGTGATCCGGCAGATCCTGCTCGGACTCCTGGCCAACGGTCATTTGTTGCTGGAAAGCCTGCCCGGCCTGGCCAAGACCCGCACGGTCAAGGCCCTGGCCAAGCACCTGGACGCGAAGATGAGCCGCATCCAGTTCACCCCGGACCTGCTGCCGTCGGACATCACCGGCGCCGAGGTGCTGCATCAAGTTGAAGGCAAGAACGAAATCCGCTTCCAGCCCGGGCCGCTGTTCGGCAATTTGATCCTCGCCGATGAGATCAACCGCGCCCCGGCCAAGGTTCAGGCTGCCTTGCTGGAAGCCATGGAAGAACGGCAGATCACCGTGGCCGGCAACAGCCATGGGCTGCCGGACCTGTTCATTGTCGTGGCGACGCAAAACCCCATCGAACAGGAAGGCACCTACCCGCTGCCGGAAGCGCAGATGGATCGTTTCCTGATGAAAGTGCTGCTGGATTACCCGAGCGCGGAAAACGAGAGCCAGGTGCTGCGGCTGTTGCGCGAAGAGGAGTTTGCGTTGGGCGCCAAGACCGCGCCGGTGCCGGGCTTTGCGCTGTCGCAGGAAGTGATTTTTGCTGCACGCCGTGAGGTCAGCGGCATTCATGTGTCCCCGGCCATCGATACCTACCTGATCGACTTGATCAACGCTACGCGCCACCCGGCGGATTACGACGCCGACCTCGGGCGCTGGATCGCCATTGGCGCCAGCCCCCGTGGCGGTATTGGCCTGGACCGTTGCGCCCGCGCCGATGCCTGGCTGCAAGGGCAGGATTTCGTCTCGCCGGACAACGTGCGCGCCGTGGTGCATCCGGTGCTGCGTCATCGTTTGCAATTGAGTTATGACGCGGTGGCTGACGGCGTGACGGCGGATCAGGTGCTGGATCGATTGCTCGACACAGTGGCGATTCCCGCATGAACACCGACGGTCTGGTCTATGTCTCTCTGGCGCAGTTGATGGCGCTGGAATTCAAGGCCCGTGACCTGAGTTTCCTCACGCGCCAGCCGCAAGGCAGCATCCTCGCCGGCAACCACGCCTCGCGTTTGCGTGGTCGTGGCTTGAATTTCGATGAGTTGCGCCGCTACCAGCCGGGTGACGACTTGCGTCACCTCGACTGGCGCGCGTCCCTGCGCACCGGCAAACCGGTGGTGCGCACGTTTACCGAAGAGCGCGACCGCCCGGCCTTGATCCTGGTGGATCAGCGCATGTCGATGTTCTTCGGCTCGCAACACAGCTTCAAATCGGCCATCGCTGCCGAACTCGGCGCACTCGCGGCGTGGATGGTGTTCAACGCCGGCGACCGGGTTGGCGGGCTGGTGTTCAACGATCAACGCATCGACAGCATCGCCCCGCTGCGCAGCCGTAAACGGCTCGAAGCGCTGTGCAGCCGCATCGCCCAGCACAATCAGGAGCTGAACGCCGCCAATCCGGACTTTGAAGATGAAGATCAACTCGACAAGGTCTTGCAGCATTGCCTGGCCGTGGCCGGTCACGATCATTTGATCTGCATCGTCAGCGACTTTGCCGGGGCCGGCGAACGCACCTTGAAGTTGATGCGGCAACTGGCGGCCCACAACGATGTGATCGCCATGCAGGTCTACGACCCCTTGGCGCTGAACCTGCCGAACAACGGGCGTTTGCTGGTGACCCAGGGCCAGTTGCAGGTGGAACTGGCGGTGGAACAGCGGCGGGTGCATGAACCGCTGGGGGACTTTCTCAGTGGGCGGCTCAAGGACGTCGCCACGTTGCTGCGCCGCAGTCAGGTGCCGCTGATGATGTTCAGCACCGCCACCGCGGCCCACGAACAATTGCGCGCCGAATTGGGAAAACTCAGCGGCGGCCGGCGATGAACCCGAACGTTCCGAGTATCGAACAGCTCCAGGAGCTGGGATTGCCCGCGCCGGTCAGTTACGCGCCGCAGACGTGGGGCTGGTGGGTGTTGCTCGGTGCGTTGGTGGTCATGGTGCTGCTGGTGAGCGCGCGCAAGGTTTGGCAATGGCGCCGGGATCGTTATCGGCGGGAAGGGTTGGTGCGGTTGGCGGAGTTGCAACGGCGTAGTGATGATTTGAGTGCGTTGCGTGAACTTCCTGAACTGCTAAAACGCGTCGCCCTGTCGATCCCCAATCCTGTAGGGGCGAGGCTTGCCCGCGAAGGCCGTTACGCGGTCCCTCTGAAAGACCGCGTCATCGTTCTTCGCGGGCAAGCCTCGCTCCTACAGGGGGTGGGTGCGTTGGGAGGTGATGACTGGCAGGCTTTTCTGGTGCGGCACAGTGCGCAACCACTGCCCGCCGATTTCAGCCAGCAACTGGCGCAGCTGGCCTACGCCCCCGACGCGACATTGCTGGCACTACCGGACGAACACCGCCAACAGCTCTTCGCCACCTGCAAACGCTGGGTGGAGCATCATCATGTGGCAGTTTGATTACCCCTGGCTGTTACTGCTGCTGCCGTTGCCGTGGTTCGGTTACCGCTACCTGCCCGCTTACCGCGAGGCTCGCAGCGCCGTTCGCGTGCCATTCTTCAGCGCCATGAGCCGTGCGATCGGCCAGGCGCCCAGCACCCCCGGCAGTCGCAACAACCGCTGGCAGCTGCTGTTGAATCTGCTGGTCTGGACGCTGTTGCTGATCGCCGTGGCTCGCCCGGTCTACGTCGAAAAACCCATCGAGCGTCAGCAACCGGTGCGCGATTTGATGTTGGCCATCGACATTTCCCAGTCCATGGAAACCACCGATTTCACCGATGCCAACGGTCAGAAGATCAATCGCCTCGCCGCCGTCAAAGAGGTGGTCCACGGCTTTATTGGCAAGCGCAAAGATGATCGCCTGGGCCTGATCGTGTTCGGCAGCGGCGCTTATCCGCAAGCGCCGCTGACCCTCGATCATGCCAGCCTGTCGTTGTTGCTGGACGACACCGGCATCGGCATGGCCGGACCCAATACGGCCATCGGCGATGCCATCGGCCTGAGCCTGAAACTGTTGGATCAGGCCCACGAACAAGAGAAAGTGCTGATCCTGCTCACCGACGGCAACGACACCAGCAGCGCCATCACCCCGGACCACGCCGCCGCGATGGCTGCAGCCAAGGGCGTGGTGATTCACACCATCGGCATCGGCGACCCGACGGCGGAAGGCGAGACCAAGGTCAACCTGCAAGGCTTGCAGCAAATCGCCGAGGCCACGGGCGGCAAGTTCTTCCGTGCTGAAGACCGCACGGCGCTGAATAAGGTCTACAGCACCCTCGACCAACTCACCCCGCATCAGGTGAAAACCCTCAGCCATCAGCCCAAACGTGATCTGTTCTGGTGGCCGTTGGGCGCTGCAATGGCGTTGCTGGCGTTGTATCACCTGGGCGCCCTGCTCCGTCCGCGCCTGTCGATGGCCCGTCAACGGCAGGAGGTCTGAGATGGAGATCAATCTCAGCGACTTCCATTTCCTGCGCCCACTGTGGCTTTTACTTGCACTGTTCGGCGCGCTGCTACCGCTGTTGTGGCGCCGTAGCCATGATCTGCAACGGCGCTTGCGCGGCACTATCGCCGAGCACTTGCTGCCGCACTTGTTGATCACGCCGCAGGACCAGCAGCGGCTGCGCCCGGTGCATCTGGTCTGCGCCCTGTTGATCCTCGGCGCCCTCGCTGCTGCCGGCCCGACCTGGGAACAGGATCGCCCGGACTTCCTGGAAAACCGTGCGCCGCTGATCATCGCCATCGACCTGTCGCCATCGATGGACGCCAGCGATGTACCACCGAGTCGCCTGGAAGCAGCGAAACACAAGCTCCACGACCTGATCCAGCGCCGCGCCGGGGCCCGCAGCGGCTTGATCGCCTACGCCGGCAGCGCACACCTGGTGTTACCGCCCACTGACGATCCAGCGTTGCTCGACACCTTTATCCAGGCCTTGAGCACTGACCTGATCGCCAAGTCCGGGAAAGACGTCGGCGCGGTGGTCGAGCAAGCCAAGCGCCTGCTGGCCGCCGAGAAAACTCCGGGCACGTTGTTGCTGATCACCGATGGCGCAGACACGCCCCAGCTGAACGGTCTCAACAAGCTGCTGGATAACAGCCCGTTGCAAGTGCTGATCCTTGCCGTCGGCAGCGAAGACGGCGGGATCATCCACGACGCCAGCGGCCAGCCGCGCACCGACAGCAATGGGCGGCCGGCGCTGGGCCGTTTCGATCAGGCGGCGCTCAAGCAACTGGCCTCGGCGGTGGATGCGCCACTGGGCAGCCTGACGCTGACTAACGATGACCTCGACTGGGTCGAACTGCACGCCCAGCAGCATTTCCAGAGTGCCAGTGCCGAACAGCGCGAACTGCACTGGAAAGACGCCGGTTATTGGCTGTGTTGGCCGCTGCTGTTGATCGCGTTCTTCAGCGTGCGCAAGGGTTGGAGCCTGAACTGGATGGCCGGTTTGCTGCTGGCGCTGGGCATTGGCCTGCAACCTTCCAGCGCCGAAGCCAACGGGCTCACCGATGCATTTTTTACCCGGGACCAGCAAGGTCGTTGGGCCTTCGAGCACCAGCATTTTCCGCAGGCGGCGGCGCTGTTTGTCGATCCGTACTGGAAAGGCATTGCCGCCTACAACGCCGCCGATTACGACCTGGCACTGGCGAGTTTTGCGCGACTGGAAACACCTCAGGCGTATTTCTACCTGGGCAATATCTACGTGAAGCGTTTCAAGTTCGATCAGGCGATTGCCGCGTACACCCAGGCTTTGAAGTTGCAACCGCAATTCCCGCAAGCGACGGCTAATCTGGCACTGGCCATCGCCTTGCAAAAAGACACCGACAGCGCCGAGCAGAACGCTCCCGAGGTCAAGCCGGACGAGATCAAGATGGACAAGGCACCGGGCAAGGGCCAGAGCAAACCGGTGCAGACCGAACAAGCGGCGTCGGATGAGGTGTGGTTGCAGAACCTCAGTACATCGCCGGCCAAGTTCTTGAAGCAGAAATTCAATTTGCAGGATCAGCAGACCCGGGGGGCGCCATGAGGATTATTGGCGCGTTGCTGGTGTGGCTGTTGTCGGCGACTGCATTCGCCGATGAACCCCTGTTGCGGGTGCAGGCCCGGGTGCAACCGGTGGATTCGATCATGGTCGGCGGCCTCGTCGAGCTGCAGCTTGATGTCCTTACCGACACCTGGTTCACCGACGCCCCGACCTTGCCCGACCTGACACTCAACGGCGCGCTGGTCATGCCGCCCAACGGTCACGCGCAACACTTGAACCAGACCCTTGACGGCAAATCCTTCAACGGTATGCGCTACAGCTACCTGATCACGCCCAGCCTGGCCCAGGGTTTCGACATTCCGGCGTTGACCGTACGTGCCACGCCGGCCCAAGCCAGTGCGCCACTGAGCGCCCAGAGCCAACCGCTGCACTTCACGGCCGCGCAACCGCCAGGGTTCCAGGCTGGTGAAGCGGTACTGGTGGCCAGCGGTCTGCGTTTCAGCCAACAAACTTTCAGCTCGGCAACGCCATTGAAGGTCGGTGACAGCCTCACCCGGCAACTGACCCTGCAAGCGGATGGCGCCCTGGCGATGTCACTGCCGACGCCGTCAATGGCCGAGGTCAGCGGCCTCAGCCGTTACCCGAAAGCCCCGCAGGTCAGCACCCTGGACGATGGGCGCGGCCACTTCAACGGCGGGCAGCGCATCGACACCGTGACCTACCGGATCGACACCCAAGGTCGCTACAGCCTGCCGGCCATCCAAGTGAAATGGTGGGACGCCAGCACCCGGCAGACCCGCACCGCCGAAGTGCCGGCCGTCACGTTTGAAGCCGCCGCCAACAGCGCTTATCGCCCGGTGTTCTCCATCAGCGAAGACCTGAAAAAACTCGGCCAGCAGAGCCGCGTGCACCTGTCCGGGCATTGGCTGGGCGGGCTGGCGATCCTGGTGATCGTGGCGTTGCTTGGCCACTTCCTCCGCCCGCTCGTCCGCCGCGCCTGGCTCGCCCGACAGGCGCGACATCAGGTCCGGCAAACGGCGTGGCTGCAATCGGCGGACTACGCCTGGCAGCAGATCCCCGGGCAAATCGAAGGCAAACCCGCGCAATTGAGCGCCCTGTACCTGTGGCTCCGGCGCAGCCGCCAGGGCCTGAAGCTGACTGACCTCGGCCCACGCCTGCAAACCCTGTTGCGCGCCTGTTACGGCCGCACGCCGACCGAAGATCAGGCCCTGCGCCAGCTCAAGCAATCCTTGGCTACGCTGCAAAGTCAGGCCCAGCGTCACAAGGCCCCGGCGCCTCCCGCGTTACGGCCACTCAACCCCGTTCACGAGAAGGATTTCCCATGACGCACCCGCTATCGATCCGCCGCCGCTACGGGTTGACCCTGCTGCTGACCCTGGCCCTGCCGCTGCTGGCCCAGGCCACCGAACCGCTGCCTTCGTGGAACGACGGCCCGGCAAAGCAAAGCATCATCGAATTCGTGCAAGCGGTCACCGATCAAAGCGGCAAGGACTTCGTCAAACCCGCCGAACGCATCGCGGTGTTCGACAACGACGGCACCCTGTGGAGCGAGCAGCCAGCGTATTTCGAGTTGCTGTTCGCCTTCGACGAGGTCAAGCGCACCGCGCCGCAGCACCCGGAATGGAAAACCACCCAACCCTTCAAAGCCGTGCTGGAAAACGATCACAAAGCCCTGGCCGCTGCGGGCATGGACGGCATCCTGAAAATCTTCGGCGCGACCCACACCGGCATGACCACCGAAGCCTTCGACGACTACGCCAAGACCTGGCTGAGCCAGGCTCGCCATCCGAAAACCGGCAAGCCCTACACCGAGATGATCTTCCAGCCGATGCTGGAAATGCTCGACTACCTGCGCGGCCAGCAATTCAAGACCTACATCGTCTCCGGCGGCGACACCGCGTTCATGCGCGCCTTCGCCGAAAAGGTCTATGGCATCCCGCCGGAACAAGTGATCGGCACCACCTTCGTCACCGCCTACCAGCTCAAGGACGGCCAGCCATCGATCCTGCGCACCGCCAAACTGGCGCACAACGATGACGGCCCGGGCAAACCGGAGACCATCGACGCGGTGATTGGCCGACGCCCGATCCTGGCGTTCGGCAACTCCGACGGCGACCTGCAAATGCTGCAGTGGACTGCCGCCGGACCCGGCAAACGCTTCATGGGCCTGGTGCACCACACCGATGCCAAGCGCGAATGGGCCTACGACCGTCAATCCCCGGTCGGCAAGCTGGACAAGGCGCTGGACGAAGCAAAATCCCGTGGCTGGACTATCGTGGACATGGCTGCCGACTGGCAGCGGATCTACCCGTTCGAGGCCACCACCGAGCAAGTGCAATAACAACAGCGTTACGCAGGACCGCATAAAACGTAGGTCGCCCTGAGGCGACGCAAGTGAGCAAAAGGAGCAAGTCAGATGACTCGCATACGCAAGTGGCTACCGAAACTCGCCCTGGTGGCAGCCTCGGTCATGGCGTTTTCGGCGACTGCCGGGGCCGCTGAAAAACCCAACATTCTCGTGATCTTCGGCGACGACATCGGCCAGACCAACATCAGCGCCTATTCCATGGGCGTGGTCGGGTACAAGACTCCGAACATCGACCGGATTGCCAAGGAAGGCATGATGTTCACCGACTACTACGCGGAGAACAGCTGCACCGCAGGACGGTCATCCTTCATCACCGGCCAGACGCCCCTGCGTACCGGCCTGTCGAAAGTCGGCATTCCGGGCGCCCCGGTGGGCCTGCAAAAACGCGACATCACCATCGCCCAGGCGCTCAAGGGCCTTGGCTATTCCACTGGCCAGTTCGGCAAGAACCACTTGGGTGACCGGGATGAATACCTGCCGACCAACCACGGTTTCGACGAATTCTTCGGCAACCTGTACCACCTCAACGCCGAAGAAGAACCCGAACGCCCGTACTGGCCCAAGGATGACCCTGAGTTCGTCAAGGCCAACACCCCGCGTGGGGTGATCCACAGCTTCGCCGACGGCAAGATCGAAGACACCGGCGCGCTGACCACCAAGCGCATGGAAACCATCGACGACGAAACCACGGCGGCCGCGCAAGCGTTCATCGAGAAACAGGCCAAGGCGGACAAACCGTTCTTCGTCTGGATGAACACCACGCGCATGCACGTGTTCACCCACGTGCGCGATTCGATGAAGGGCCAGAGCGGCATGCCGGGCAACGAATACGCGGACGGCATGCTTGAGCATGACGGCGACGTCGGCAAACTGCTGAAAACCCTCGACGACCTGAAAATCGCCGACAACACCATCGTCGTCTACACCACCGACAACGGGCCGAACCAGTTCTCCTGGCCGGACGCGGCGACCACGCCGTTCCGCAACGAGAAAAACTCCAACTGGGAAGGCGCCTATCGCGTACCGGCAATCATTCGTTGGCCGGGCAAGGTCAAGGCCGGTGAAGTCTCCAACGAGATGTTCTCGGGCATGGACTGGTTCCCGACGCTGCTCGCGGCGGCGGGCGATGCCCAGGTCAAGGACAAGCTGCTCAAGGGTTGGACGCCGACTGCTGGCGGCACCAACTTCAAAGTGCACCTGGACGGTTTCAACCAACTGCCGTACCTGACCGGCCAACAGCCTAAAGGCGAGCGCAAGGAGTTCTACTACTTCAACGATGACGGGGTGCTGGTGTCGATGCGCTTCGACAACTGGAAAGTGGTGTTCTGCGAGCAGCGCCAACCGGGCGGTTTCCGGGTCTGGAGCGAGCCGTTCGTGTGCCTGCGGGTGCCGAAAATCCTCAACCTGCGGATGGACCCGTATGAACGGGCCGACGTGGTGTCGGACCAGTTCTACGACTGGAACACCAAAAACGTCTACCTGGCAGGCGTCGCGGTGACCAAATCGGCTGAGTTCCTACAGACGTTCATCGAGTATCCACCGAGCCAAAGACCGGCGAGCTTCAGCATCGACCAGATCCGTGCTGCCGTGGATGCGAAAATCGCAGAAAAAATGAAAGCGGCACCGGCTGCACAGTAAAACGCTGGACCGCCGCTCGCCTTCATCGGCGGGCGGCCTTATTTTTTGAACCTGATCGTTCCCACGTTCTGCGTGGGAACGATCATGCACAAGGCACCCCGCAATGTCCTCACGTGTCGCCAGCAAGTCGTCGGCCATACCTGCCCCGCATGTCGCCTCCCCGGCGCTGTTGATCCCTGCCCTGCTGCTGTTCGTTTCCGGCGCCGCGGCGCTGGTGTATCAGGTGCTGTGGATCAAGCAATTGTCCCTGGTGGTGGGCGTCGAGGTGTATGCCATCACCACCGGCACCAGTGCGTTTTTTGCCGGATTGGCCTTGGGCGGTTGGCTGTTTGGACGTTGGTCGGATCGTTTGCAGCAGCCGGTGTTGCTCTATGCGGGGCTGGAAGTGTTGGTGGCGATCATCGGCGTCGGCGCGACGTTCGCCATGAGCCTGGCGGCCAGTCCCTTCGCCTGGCTGGAGCAGCATATCGGCGTACTGGCCTGGGTCCTGCCCTTCGCATTGGTCGGCCTCCCGGCGTTGTTGATGGGCGGCACGCTGCCGGTATTGGTGCGCTCGCTGGCCGCCGATCCGCAGCAACTGGGCAAGGCTGGCGGCCAGCTCTATGCCGCTAACACCGCAGGCGCCATCGCCGGCACGTTGCTTGCGGCGTTTGTGCTGATCGCGACTCTCGGCGTGCGCGGCAGCGCCTTGGCCGCCGCGATGCTGAACCTGCTGGCCGCCGCCGGTGCGTTGTGGTTTCAACGTCACCGTCCCTTTGTGGCTGACGCGCCGGTGAAGCATCACGCGGACAAAGCCCCGGATCGCCTGGCCCTGTGGCTGTACTCCATCGCGGGCGGCGTGGCCCTGGGATACGAAGTGGTCTGGTCGCAATCGATCGTGCAGTTCATGAGCACTCGCACCTATGCCTTTGCCGTGGTGCTGGCGACGTACCTCACTGGATTGTTTCTCGGCAGCGCGCTGCTGGCCCGGCGGGTTGATCGCATTCGTGATCCCTGGGGCGTATTCGGTTTGCTGATTGCCGGTGCAGGGTTGATCGCCCTGTTGGAAATCGCCCTGCTCGGCCGTTGGCTGGTGCTCGCGCAAAGCGTCGCCGAGGCCTGGGTGTTGTCGTTGGGCGCCAGTGAACTGGTGGGCATGAGCACCCGCTTTGCCGTGGCGGCGCTGAGCATCGTGTTTGTGCCGACCCTGCTGCTGGGCGCGGCGTTTCCACTGGCGTTGCGCTTAAGCGTAGGCCGTGAGCGAATCGGCCAGGATGTCGGCGCGGTGGTGGCGTTCAACACCCTTGGCGGGATTGTCGGGGTGATGCTCTGCGGGTTCTTGCTGATTCCATGGCTCGGATTGGTGCGCACCCTCGGACTGCTGGCGGTTGTCGCCGCCGGGATCGGCTATTTCGCGGTGCGCAAAGGTCACCATGTGAAGAAAGGCCGGCGTCAGGCCGTGGTCGCGGTCGGCCTGTTGTCCGTGGTGCTGGCGATCTTCACCCCGGTCAACAAACTCGCCAGCCTGCTCCCTGGCGCTCGCAACGCGAGCCTGGCGTTCTACGAAGAAGGACGCGGCGGCACCGTGGCGGTGGTCACCCAGGGCAAGGGCGAGAAAGCCTTTCAGCGCTTGTATATTCAAGGTGTTTCAAACACTGGCGACGCCATGCCGTCCCTGCGCTACATGCGCATCCAGGCGCTGCTGCCGCTGCTGATCCACAACGGCGAGCCGCGGTCGGCGCTGGTGATCGGCTTCGGTACCGGCATTACCGCTGGGGCCCTGACCCGTTATCCGGGGCTGGACCACCGAGTGGTCGCCGAGTTGCTGCCGTCGGTGGTCAAGGCTGCGCCGCTGTTCAAGGGCAATTTCAATGCCGCCAGCGATCCGGGCGTTGATGTACGCTTGCGCGATGGTCGCCAGGAACTGCTGCGCAACCCGCAGACTTACGACCTGATCACCCTCGAACCGCCACCGCCCTCCGCTGCCGGCGTGGTCAATCTGTATTCCCGGGACTTCTACCAGTTGGCTGCCAGTCGGCTGGAGAAAAACGGTTTGGTTGCGCAGTGGCTGCCGCTGCCAACGCAGAACATCGATGACTCGCGCTCGCTGGTGCGCAGCTTCCTCGACGTCTACCCCTACGCCACCCTGTGGACCAGCGAGTTCCACGAAATGCTGCTGGTGGGTTCGATGGAACCGATTGAGCTGGATGCGGCGAAGATCACCCAGCGCTTCCAGCAGGACAGCGTTCGCAGCACCTTGCAGGATGTGGGCATTGGCTCGGCTGCGGCGTTGCTCGCGACGTGGGTGACGGACCGCGCAGGGCTCGAACACTTTGCCGCCGACGCGCCAGCGGTGACCGACGATCACCCGCGCATCGAGTACGCGCCGTGGGTGCGGGCCAAGGAAATCAGCCGCGTGTTGCCGGCGTTGCTCGACTTGCACGTCGCGCCAACCCTGGTGAATGTCGATGCGGGGTTCAACGAACGGATGAACGCCCACCGCCAGCGCTTGATGCAGTTTTATCGGGCGAGTCTGCATGCCTATGACGGGGATCGGGATGCCTGGGCGCGGGACATTGGTGACGTGATGCGCGGGGATGGCGGGAATCCGTATTACCGGTGGTTTGTCGGGCAGTGACCCCCTGACTGATCGTTCCCACGCTCCGCGTCGGAATGCAGCCCGGGACGCTCCGCGACCCATTGGAACGCGTAGCGTCCCTTGAGGCATTCCCACGCAGAGCGTGGGAACGATCTGTGAGGGCTACTTGGACTTAAGTTTCAAATACGACTGATGCAAATCCGAAGCCCACCCATCGATCACGCTTTTCACGTCATCGGCCTTCATCACCTGGGTGTCGTTCTCCAGCGGTTTGCCGGTGCCTTTGCGCACCACCTGGGCCACCACCGTGTTGTTGCCACCATCGAGGAACACTGCCTCAGTGGCCAAGGTCGTTTCCTGATCCCGAATCCCGCTGGCCGTGCTGACCGCCGCCGCCACCAGCGCAATCGGGATCACTTCATACGGTTTCAGGCCTTCAGTCTTGCTGCTGACGGCGGTGATGGCCGCGCGCACCACCATCACGCCTGGCCCTGGACCGGCGGCCAATGGCAAGGATTTACCCAGTTCGCGCTTGAGCGCCTGGTCGTAATAACCGGTGATGCCATTGAGGGTGGCCTGGGGAATTTTCACGGTCGGTTGTGGCTGGGGGTAGAGCTGGGTCGGCTCGATGTAGACGCTGGTGAATTTGTCGATTTTGAGTTTCGGGTCCATCCAGCGCATGACCTCGGCGCCCGATGGCGACTTGGCTTCCTTTAGCTGGCTGTAGTCCTTGAGAAACCCCGAATACTGGTCGGGCTCGACCACTTTGCTGGAGCAGCCGACCACCCCGATCGAGGCGATACACAGTGTGCTCATCATTAACGCAAGCTTCATGCTGTTACTCCTGTAAGAGGTCGATAACGCGACTGGACTAGGTAGTTATAGCCAAACATCAATAATTTGCCGTCAGCATCATCGAAGATTCATCTAAGGCTGTGGCTTAGCGCACAAAGCCTATTTGACAGGCGCTTGCCATCCGGCAAAGCTGCACCGAGCTTCAAAGCGCGCCTTGAACGGCCAACGCACTCGGACTACGGAAGTCGCAATGCCGAAGCATAAAAATAAAGCTGCAAACCCAAACCCTGATTCGCGTCCGTCCCTGATCAACCGCTACCTGTTTCCCGTCACCATCGGCGTATTGCTGCTGGCCGTGGCGGCGATTGGCTGGTTTCTGTTCAGTAGCAGCACGCCGGCACCTTTGAAGCCTGCCCCCGTCAGCACGCCCATCGCTCAACCGGCCAAACCGGCGGTAATTGCCGCACCGGCGACGATGGTCGATGAGCAGCAATGCCAGGGCTGCCACACCGAGCAGGTCAAGGACTGGCAAGGCTCCCATCATCAATTGGCGATGCAGCCGGCCACCGCCGACACGATGCTGGGGGACTTCAACAACGTCACCTTCAAGGCGGAAAAAGAGACCACCGTGTTTTCGCGCAAGGGTGACGAGTTCTGGGTCAACACCCCGGGAATCGATGGCAAGAACGCGGACTTCAAGGCCGCCTACACCTTCGGCATCGCACCGCTTCAGCAATACCTGATCGAGGTCGGCGAAGGTCGCTTGCAAGCCCTCGGCGTGGCCTGGGATACCGAGAAGCACAAGTGGTTTCATCTCTATCCGGGCCAGGGGGTGAACTTCAAGAATCCGCTGCACTGGAGCAAGCCGAGCCAGAACGCCAATTTCATGTGCGTCGAGTGCCACACCACCGGCTACAAGCGCAATTTCGATGCGGCGAAAAACACCTTCGAGAGTCACTGGAACAGCCTCGGTGTCGGCTGCCAGGCGTGCCACGGTCCGGCGTCCAATCACGTTGAATGGACGGCGAAAAAAACCGATCTGATCCACTCCGGATTTGCCGTCGACCTCAAGGACAAGAACGCCACGGTCGAGCTCGAGACCTGTGCCCGCTGCCACTCACGTCGCGCGCCATTGGGCGATGGTTATACCGTTGGCAACCGGCTGATGGACGATTACCTACCGAGCACTCTGACCCGTGAGCTGTACGCGCTGGACGGCAAGATCAAGGACGAAGTGTTCGAACACGGTTCCTTCGCCCAAAGCAAAATGTTCGACAAGGGCGTGCGTTGCAGTAACTGCCACAACCCCCACAGCACCCAGCTCAAGGCGCCGGGCACTGGCGTATGCCTGCAATGCCACAACACTGCCGGCAAGACCGCGGAGGAAGGTGTCGATGGCAAGGGCCTGCAGGCGAAGAACTACGATTCCGTCGAACACACGCGCCACGCCATGGGTCAGCCGGGTTCGCAATGCGTGGATTGCCACCTGCCGGGCAAGTTCTACATGGGCAACGACTTTCGGCATGACCACAGCTTCAGCATTCCCAACCCCGAGCGCGCTTTGAGACTGGGGACACCGGATGCGTGCCTGACCTGTCACCAGGGCAAGGCCGGGGACAAGGTGACCGAGCAATTCAAGCTCTGGAACACAGCGTCGGCGTCTGCTGTTCAAGCGCCGCGTTATGACGAAAGCCTGTGGCTGATCCGCAATGGTCAACCGGGCGCGGCGCAGGCCTTGTACGAGCAATTACAGCGCAGCAACCTGCCAGCGATTCAACGGGCGACCCTGCTGTCCGAGCTACCGCTGTACCCGAGCGAGCAAGCGTTGAAACTGGCGACGGCGGACTTGAGCAATCCGGCGCCACAAGTGCGGGAAAGCGCAGTGCGGGTGATCAGTGCGTTCCTGCCGCCAGCAGAGCGCGCGCCATTGCTGACGCCATTGCTCGGCGATCCGGTGAAGGCGGTACGGATCGTCGCCGCCCGGGACCTGCTGAACGTTGCACGCAATGGTTTGGGCAGTGCCCAGGCCAACTGGAATGCGGCCATCGCCGAGTACGAAGATGTACAGAAGAGCCTGGCGGAACGGGCCGAAGCCAACCTCAACCTGGCGATGCTCTATCAAGCCAGTGGACGCCCGGCGGATGTCGAGCCGCTGCTACGTGCGGCGCTCAAGCGCGACCCGGATTTCTACCCGGCGCTGGTGACGCTGGTGCAATGGCTGGAGGCCGGTGGGCGCGGTGCCGAGGCGCAAGCGCTGCTGGAACAGAGCGTCAAGGAACACCCGGAAGCGGCGTTGCTATTGCACACCCAGGGATTGTCGTTGATTCGTGCGGGTCAAACGGCGCAAGCCATGCCGCTGCTGCGCAAAGCTGCGACGCTGGAACCGCAGAGTGCGCAGTATGGTTATGTGCTGGCGGTGGCGCTGCATGACAGTGGCAAAGTGGATGAAGCGTGCGAGGAGCTGGAGCGGTTGTTGAAGGTGCAGCCCGCCAATCGCAATGCGCGGTTGTCGTTGATCCAGTATTACCTGGAGAACGGCAAGGAGCCGAAAGCCCAGGTGCTGTTGCAAGGTTGGAAGAAGATGAATATGGGGGATCCGGCGTTGAAATGATCGTGGTTTGATCCGAGGGCCCCTTCGCGGGCAAGCCTCGCTCCTACAGGGGATTGCGCAATCCTTGTAGGAGCGAGGCTTGCCCGCGAAGACGTCAGCTCAGCCAACTCAAATCTCTGGACCAATCATCACCAGGACGACCCACTCTGCGCCGCCAACGCCCGCCGACTATTGGCCCGCATCGCCTTGATCAACGACACCGTCCCCACCAGCAGAATCGCCGCGCCAAACAGGAAGTCGATGGAGTACAACTGGAAATCCTGCAACGGCCCCACCAGCATCACCCGCACCGCACCAATCCCCACCAGCGTCGCCAGGAAATCGATCCCCGGCTCGTCGCGGTAAAACACGTGCATCAACGGCAGGCATATCACTAGCAGCAACAGCAAAACGATCACCTTGAACGAGACCTTGCGCTCAACGCTGAACGCGCATTCATTGGCGCTGTAAGCCTTGTAATCCTCATCGCGCACCATCGAGTTCTTCTCGTTGATGTATTCCACGCGGTTGTATTTCTGGATCGGGGTAAAGGTGTTCGACATCTCCATCAGCGTGGTGATGTGACGGAAGCGCAGGTCGATGCGTTCGTTACCCTTGAGGTAATACAGCACTGGTTTGTAGCCGTAGCGATAGGTGTCGAACGGAAACTCGGTGGCCCGCCCTTGCACGCCGATCGGACGCGATTCCAGTTCGGCGTAGGCGCTTTTATTGTCGGCGGCGAGGTTGCGGCTCAGGGGTTTGATCCGCACCTGTTCGAGGAAGATCGGCGTGGCGCCGAAGGACCATTGCAGCGGTTCCAGGCGCAGGCGCAATTCATTGCGACCCAGGTCGTAGCGGTTGAAGGTGCGCTCGGAAACGATCACCGAGCCGCCGAGCATGAACTCGCCGCGCAGGTTGTTGGTGATGCGCAGGGTCAGTTGATCCTTGCCCAAAGACAGCGCATCGGCCGACGGTGGCGTGCCGCACCAGGCGGTGCTGTCGTAGGCGCCGCCCAACTGCCCGCCGCGGTTTTCCTGGAACACGTAAAAGTAGCCCGCCCACAGGGTCAACATCAGCAGAAATGCCGTCAGCCCTAAAATCTTCTTGCCGAAACTCACAACGCCAGACTCCCTTCTTGATTTCGTCCATGCAGCCAAAAAAACGGCCGAATGCGCGGACTCTACCAAAATGCCAGTACTGGCCCAAGCAAAAACCTCCCTGAACACGCTCGCCCCTGTAGCAGCTGCCGAGCAACGCGAGGCTGCGTTCGGCGGCGAAGCCGTCGTAAAATCAGCCGACGCGATCTTTCAGGTAAACCGCGTGCGCAGGGTTTGCGACGGCTTCGCCGCCGAACGCAGCCTCGCGTTGCTCGGCAGCTGCTACAAAAAACTCAGCGGCGTCTGAACAATGGCCGAGGCTCAATCACCGACCGCCCATACAACACACTCATCCCCGCCAACCCCTTGAGCGCATCTTCAGCCGACTTGTCCTCACGCACCGCAAAGCTGTCGAACCCGCACTGACGCATGTGGCTCAGTTGATCGCGCAACACATCGCCAATCGCGCGCAATTCGCCAGTCCAGCCCAGTCGCGTGCGCAACAGATACGCCTGGCTGTAACCGCGTCCGTCACGAAAGCTGGGAAAGTCCAGCGCGATCAACGGCAGCAGGTTGAAGCAGGATTTCAGGCTTTCGACCTCATCGTCCGGCCCCAGCCAAACCGCGTGCCGAGTCGGTTCATCCAGCCAACGGGCCAACGGCAGAATCAATCGCCCCGGAGGCAATTCGGCGTCAACTTCCCGCACCAGCGTCCACGGATCATCCACATCAATGCGCGCCACACCCTCCTCCAGCCGCAACAGATTGTTCATACCGACGCCTCCAGCACTTTCGGATAGACCCGTTCCTTGAACGGCTCCAGACCAATGCGCTGCACCGTATCGACAAACAACTCCTCGCTCTCGCGGTAACGGACGAAGGTGCCGATGATCCGCTCAATCACGTCGGGCACTTCGGCGGCGCTGAAGGACGGACCGATGACTTTGCCCAATGCGCTGTTCTTGCCCTGGGCGCCGCCGAGGGTGATCTGGTACCACTCGCTGCCGTTCTTATCCACGCCAAGAATGCCGATGTTGCCGATGTGGTGATGGCCGCAGGCGTTCATGCAGCCGGAGATGTTGAGGCTGATGTCGCCCAGGTCGTGAAGGTAATCGAGGTCTTCGAAGCGCCCCTGAATCGCCTGGGCAATCGGGATCGACTTCGCATTGGCCAGGGCGCAAAAGTCACCGCCGGGGCAGGCGATGATGTCGGTCAGCAAGCCGATATTGGCGCAGCCCAGCCCTTGGTCGCAGGCCAGGCACCACAGGGCATACAGGTCAGCCTTAGTCACGTCCGGCAGCACGATGTTCTGCTCGTGGGCGATGCGAATCTCGCCGAAACCGAACTGCTCGGACCAGTCCGCCACCGCCTCCATCTGCTCGGCGGTGACATCTCCCGGCGGTGCAGCAATGCCTGGTTTGGTCGAAAGCACGACGCTGGCGTAGCCCGGCACTTTGTGTGGCTGCACGTTGCGCGCGACCCAGCGGGCGAAGGCCGGGTTCTGCGCCAGGCGTGTGCCGAAGTCCAGGTCGGTGCCGGCCAACGCTTGATACACCGGCGGGACGAAGGCGCTGGCCACCCGTTCGTACTCGACGTCGGTCAATTGCGCCGGGCCATCCTTGAGGTGCTGCCACTCCTCCTCGACTTCCTTGGCGAAGGCGTCGATGCCCAGCGCCTTCACCAGGATCTTGATCCGCGCCTTGTACTTGTTATCCCGCCGACCGTGGCGGTTGTAGACCCGCAGCACCGCCTCGACATAGGACAGTAAATGCTGCCACGGCAAGCCTTCGCGAATCTGCAACCCGAGGATCGGCGTGCGCCCCAGACCGCCGCCAACGATCACTCGCAGCAGCATTTGCCCGTCGCTGCCCGGATAAAGATAGAGGCCGATGTCATGCATCATGATCGCCGCGCGGTCCTGTTTCGCCGAGCAGATGGCGATCTTGAACTTGCGGGGCAAAAACAGGAATTCCGGGTTGATCGTCGACCATTGCCGCAGGATTTCCGCCAAGGGACGCGGGTCGATCAACTCGTCCGCCGCGACCCCGGCGAAGGCTTCGGTGGTGATGTTGCGCACGCAGTTGCCGGAGGTCTGGATCGCGTGCATTTCCACCTGGGCCAGGCGTTCGAGGATGTCCGGCACTTGCGCCAATTCGATCCAGTTGAACTGCATGTTCTGCCGGGTGGTGAAGTGGCCGTAGCCGCGATCGTAGTCCCGGGCGATGCTCGCCAGGGTGCGCATCTGCCCGGCGTTCAAGGTGCCATAGGGGATGGCGACCCGCAGCATATAGGCGTGCTTTTGCATGTAGAGGCCGTTCTGCAGACGCAGGGGCAAGAACTCTTCTTCGCTCAGTTCACCGGCCATGAAGCGCTCGACCTGATCGCGAAACTGCGCAACCCGCTCGAACACCAGCGCCCGGTCATAGTCGTCGTACTGATACATGTGGCCACCTCATCAAGGTTGATCGGGCTCTGCGGCCCGTTTTCGATGAAGCGACTATGAACCTACGGCGCAGCACGTTACAGACCCACCTGAAACCTAAAAAACCGTATCAGAGCGCGTCAGATCGCCGCAGGACTGCCTCAATCTGATCCGTATAAATCGAGTTTTCCTGAGTCTGTTTTGTTTCCCGCGAGGTTTCTACAGTGCATCCCATGCCAGACCGGGTGGCCTGGCAAGACTTTGCATGGATGAACTGACCATGAGCACAGCAACAATCGGGCAGGCCTATAACTATAAGGTCGTCCGCCAATTCGTCGTCGCGACCATAGTCTGGGGTGTGGTGGGTATGGCCATGGGCGTGTTTATCGCCTCGCAACTGGTCTGGCCGGAAATGAACCTCGACCTGCCGTGGACCACCTTCGGCCGCTTGCGCCCGCTGCACACCAGCCTGGTGATTTTCGGCTTTGCCGGCAGCGCGCAATTCGCCGCCAGTTACTACGCCGTGCAGCGCACCTGCCAGGTGCGGCTGTACTCGGACAAACTCGCCGCGTTCACCTTCTGGGGCTGGCAATCGGTGATCGTCATCATGCTGATCACCCTGCCGCTGGGCTACACCACCACCAAGGAATACGCCGAGATCGAGTTCTCCGGCGCGGTGTGGATGACCGTGGTCTGGGTCGCCTACGCCATCGTTTTCTTCACCACCGTGGTGCAGCGCAAGACCAAGCACATCTACGTCGGCAACTGGTTTTTCGGCGCGTTCATTGTGGTCATCGCCATGTTGCACGTGGTCAATCACCTGTCGATTCCGGTGGACTGGTTCAAGTCGTACCCGGTGTATTCCGGGGCCACCGACGCCATGGTGCAGTGGTGGTACGGGCACAACGCGGTGGGTTTCTTCCTGACCACCGGGTTCCTGGGGATGATGTATTACTTCGTGCCGAAACAAGTGGGCCGGCCGGTGTATTCCTATCGCTTGTCGATCGTGCATTTCTGGGCGCTGATCACCCTCTACATCTGGGCCGGCCCTCACCACTTGCACTACACCGCGTTGCCGGACTGGGCGCAGTCCCTCGGCATGGCGATGTCGCTGATCCTGCTGGCGCCGAGCTGGGGCGGGATGATCAACGGCATGATGACGCTCTCCGGCGCGTGGCATAAGTTGCGCACCGACCCGATCCTGCGTTTCCTGGTGCTGTCCCTGGCCTTCTACGGCATGTCGACCTTCGAAGGGCCGATGATGGCGATCAAAACGGTGAACGCCCTCTCCCACTACACCGACTGGACCATCGGCCACGTCCACGCCGGCGCCCTCGGTTGGGTGGCGATGATCACCTTCGGCGCGATCTACCACATGGTGCCGAAAGTCTTCGGCCGCGAGCAGATGTTCAGCACGCCGCTGATCAACCTGCACTTCTGGCTGGCGACCATCGGCACCGTGCTCTACATCGCCTCGATGTGGGTCAACGGCATCACTCAGGGCCTGATGTGGCGCGCGATCAACGACGACGGCACGCTGACCTACTCCTTCGTCGAAGCCTTGCAGGCCAGCCATCCGGGGTTCGTGGTGCGGTTTGCCGGCGGGGTGTTCTTCCTCAGCGGCATGCTGCTGATGGCCTACAACTGCTGGCGCACCGTGCGGGTATCCGACGTGGCGATGGCCGAGCGTGAAGCGCAGATTGCGTGAGGTTTGAGATGATCGAGATAGCGTTGAATCTGTTCGGGGTCGTGGGGTTCTGGCTAGCAATCGAGTATTGCCTGAAACACCAAACGCCCGAGAGCCTCGACGAGGCGAGTCTGATGCCGTTTGCCGATGACCCGGAGGTGGCACGGCGGGTGGAATTGGCGACGGGGAAGAAGGTGAAAGCGGTGGCGCCGGAAGAGGCGAAACCGGGGTGGGGCAACCTCGAAGTCTGATACCGATCGTTCCCACGCTCTGCGTGGGAATGCCTCAAGGGACGCTCCGCGTTCCAATGGGACGCGGAGCGTCCCGGGCTGCATTCCTTTGCTGCGCGTGGGAACGATCAAGTCCCAAGGCAGCGGGAAGATGCTCGTCCTTCAACGACGGATTGATCTAGAATCCGCCCGTTGAAAACACACTGCCAGGAACGTTCGCGGTTGGGTTCAAGCAATCAGCAGGATTCTTGATCGCCAATAGAAGAGCCACCATGAAACGTGCACTTTTTTCAATAATCGCGCTCTCGCTGCTGCTCGGCGGCTGTGAGCTGAGCACCCTGGCGAGCTGCGCCGGGCGCGCACCGCTGACGATCCAACCCGACAGTCTCGCGAGTGCTACAACCGGCAAGCCTTATCGCGTCGATGTCGAGGTAGAAAGACCGAACGTCGCCGTCGCCGGGTTTTATGTCGACCCGGCGCAGCCGCTGCCTGAAGGGTTGAAACTGGTTTATGAAGAGGGCCAGAACCATGCCGTTATCGTCGGCACACCGACAAAGCCCGGACGCTATGAAGTCTCGATTTACCTCAACACTTACGGCACCCAGTGCACCGGCCAGGCGGCGCAACGGACCTACACGCTAAACGTCGAGAGTCATTGAGGCCACACAGCGTCAGGTGTTCGATCAACCGCGCTCGCGGGGAATCAGGCTCTGCAATTGCACGGCCAGGAAATCCGCATCAAACGCGAAGGTATCCGGGTCTTTCAGGCCATTGGTCTTGCGCCATTGCCAGCTGGTGGACGGCGGCAGGCACACCAGTGAAATGCTGCCGTAACGCGCTGCGGTCAAGCCCATGACCGCCAATGAAATCTGGCCACCGGCGCCCATTACATCCGGCACGAACTCCACCGGTTTTCCGGCAATCACAATCGTCAGTTTTTCGGTCTTGAAGGTCGAGCTCTCGACCGGCACGCTCGGCCCGGATGCGACGTACAGCTCGCGGCTGACTTCCAGCAGGTTCGGCGCCTGGACCGGTTCCAGCCATTGCTGGATCTGATCGAACACCTCACCAATGCGCGTCGCCCACACGGCCGATTGCGATTCAAACAATTGCTTCTTGTGCGCTTCGCTTTCTGCGTAGTGGCGAAGCATCTCGCCCAGTTGCCGTATGTCGTCCATTGCGGTGTTCCTTTGATTGAAGCAGTGCTGCGGACTTTGAGCATGGCAGAAGCCAGCGGCCGGCGTACGACTAAAAGCGCGAGCGGTATTGGCTGGGCGTCATGGCCAGGTGTTTGCGAAAGGCGCTGCCCATGTGCGATTGATGGGCGAAGCCGGCATCCAGGGCAATAGTGGCCAGGGACAGATTCGTTTGCTCGATCAGCCGCCGCGCCGCTTGCAGGCGCACTTCGACCAGATACGCATGGGGCGTGAGGCCGATAGCGCGGGTGAAGTCGCGCAGAAAGCGCAGTTCGTTGTGCCCGTAGGTGGCGGCCAACTGCTCCAGGCTCAGGGGTTGATGGAACTGCACGGCAATCTGATCCAAAACCTGGCTGAACGCCTTGGGCGTGAGCCTTTGTGCAGCATCGGCTTGTCCGTTCGCCAGACCGACGAACGCCAGCGCCGCTTGTTCCAGGGCCAACCGGTCAGGCTGCGGATTGATCAGCAGGCGCCGCAACGTCCGCGCCAATCCCAGCGCCGGGCCGTGGCCTGCGGACTGCACGCGGTGATTAACCGAAGGCAAGTGTTGACGGGCAAACTGTTCGTCCATCCGCAGCAGCAGGTATTCGCCACCACTGGCCGATTCGGAAAACACCTCGACGCCAACCGGGGTGCGCGCCAGTACGCCGGGCAAGGTGTCGAAGTCCACCCGCCGGTCGGAATCGATGGCATGCACGCCTTGCTGACGCTCCAGGGTCACGCCGAGCGTGTGCCATTGCGCCGGGTCCCGTGCGCTGTACGCCGCCCGCGGCAGCAGTTGCAGGCACAGTTGATCGTCCAGCAGGCGTTGGCTCAGCATGTGAAATTTCCTGATAGATCGACGCTCGAATCCACGGGAGACTCTCAATCAAAGGGTTGCCATCAAACAGGAGCACAGCATGCGCACTATCGGCCTTATCGGCGGCATGAGCTGGGAGTCCAGCGCCGAATACTATCGCCTGATCAACCAGCAGGTTCGCGACCGCCTCGGGCCGTTGCGTTCAGCGCAATTGCTAATGTACAGCGTCGACTTCGGGCCTGTCGAACAGGCCCAGCATGCCGGGCGCTGGGACGACGCGGCGGCGATTCTGGTGGATGCCGCGCGCAGGCTTGAGGCCGGTGGCGCTGACTGCGTAGTGCTGTGTACCAACACCATGCACAAGGTGGCCGCGCAGATTCAGGCCGCGATCAGCATCCCGTTCCTGCACATTGCCGACCCGACCGGTCAAGCGGCGGTCGAGGCCGGAGCGCTCAAGGTGGGCTTGCTGGGCACCGCATTTACCATGGAACAGGACTTTCTCAAGGATCGCCTGACAGCCATGGGCCTGACGGTGCTGGTGCCGGAAACCGAGGAGCGCCAGGCAGTGCACCGGATCATCTACGACGAGCTGTGCGTCGGGGTGATCAGCGAAGCGTCACGCAAGGTCTATCAGCAAGTCATCGAATCACTCACTGCCCGGGGCGCCCAGGCGATCATCCTCGGTTGCACAGAAATCGGCCTGCTGATCAAACCCGAGCACAGCGCCCTGCCCCTGCTCGACACCACCGAACTGCATGCACAGGCGGCGGTGGCGTTTGCATTAGGCGAGTGACTCAACCGACCTTGGGCGTGGCGCGCAGGCGCGCCATGCTCAAGGCATCCACCAGCACGCCGTCACGCACGGCGTAGTCGCGGAACAGGCCTTCGTCTTCAAAGCCGAACTTGCGGTAGAGCCCGATGGCGGCTTCGTTGTCGGCGTAGACCGAGAGTTCGACCCGGCGCAGGTTCATCCAGTTATCGGCGATGTCCAGTGCCGTCGCCAGCAGTTTTGAGCCGACACCCTTGCCCTGCCATTCCACCGCGACGCCCATGCCAAGGTTGCCGGCGTGGCTGCGGCGGATGCGCGAGAACTGCTCCAGGCCGATATTGCCAATGACCACACCCTGATGCAGCGCCACCAATTGCACCACCCGTTCGTTTTCCGGCATCAGGCGTTTGCGCCAGACCTCGGTGGACTGAAACGGCATTTGCAGCACTTGACGGGTAATGGCCGGGTCGTTGTAGAGCGCGGTGATGCCGTCGATGTGGGATTCGCTGAAGCGTTGGATAGTGATGATGGAGTCGGTCGGAGCCATGGTGATTCTTCCTTGAGTGGCCCCTGACTCTAACCCGCGATCGACCTGACTGGCGAGATCTCCTGTGGCAGCGACCTCCTCCAGCGTTGGCCATTAAGGCTCGAACCAGTCCCGCCGCTCATGGAAGGTGTTGCGGATCAGCTGCGCAAGTTCCTGCACCTCGGTCTGTTGCCGGGAATCGGCATTGACCGCCAGCCAGGCATGTCGCTGCATCGGTTCGCTGAACAAGCCTGGCAAGGCAATCAGGGCGCGGTCGAAACGGCTGATGTAGCCGGGCAGCAAGCCAATGCACGCGCTGCATCGGATCATCTCCAGCATCAGTTCGTAGGATTGCAATTGCACGACCCCGGCCAGGCGTTGCTCCACCAGCTGGTTCCAAGGTGCAAAGCTGTCGATCTGCCGGTCATGCTGCCAGTGCACCAACATGAAATCCGCCAGATCGTCGAGGCTGTCTGGCCGCGACGTCACCCGTGAATAGCGTTTGGCAATGTGCGGAAAATAGTCCAGTCGCGCCAGGTGTTGCGGCTCATCGGTCGCAAACGTCGGCCCGGGCAACGGTGAATCAACGGCTCCCAGCCACAGCACCACGTCGGCGCTGACGGCTTGCAAGGCGAGTTCGCTGTCCAGAGAAATGATGTCCAGGCGCACGCTGGCGTTACGTCGCAGCAGCGAAATCAGGTCGCGGCCAAGGATGTCATGCAGGATCGACTCGGCCACCGCCAGGCGAATCAGCGGCTGCTCGACCAGCGGCAATGTGCGTTCGTGGGCCAGCGCGATCAATTGGGCATGCAGTTGCAGGCCCTCGCGGCTGAGGGTCAGGTTGCTGCCCTGGAAGTTGAACAGGGAACGCTGCAACTGCGCTTCCAGTTGCCCCAGTTGCTTGCGTAACACGGTCGTCCTGACGTTGAGGCTGCGCGCGGCCTGCATGAAGCAGCCACACCTTGCGCTGACCATGAAGTACTGCGCCACCTCGGCTTCGATCCCGGCCGCCAGCGCCAGCCAGGATTCGGTTTGCACTTCGCGGCAGCGATAATTGTCAGTGTCTTGAAGCCCTGCGGGTTCTATGAATGCCATCGATGACTCCCTGTCGTTCTTGTTCGTCGAGCGTCCTTTGCCATTGTTGCCTGAACATTGCTGCACTTGTGTGTCAGGGGGGCAGGCTGCGATCTTTTAACGAAAGTCAGGCATACACCGGCCAGGTATCGACGATTTTTCCCTCGCGAACCGCCAGCAAATCCCCAAACTGCAACAGCACCGACTCGGTCTGCGTCGGACGCAAGAACACCTGATCCTCCACCGCCAACCCCACGGCGCTGGAACCATTGACCATTTCCTGATTGGAACTGCGCCCATACACGCTGTTGCTCTGCAAGCCTTGGGGCGATTCGAACTCGGCCATCCAGTTGCCGCCGTAAATAAAGAACGTCTCGCGCTGATTGGCGTCCCACCACGAGAACAACTTCGACTTGTCATCCAGCGCCGGAATGTTCACCGCCCCGGTGCTTTTCAATACCGGCGTGGCGATGTACGCCGCCGGCACATGCTCCACCAGCGACGGTAAATCGTAGTGCGTCGGCTTAAGCATCGCCGTGCCCACCGACACTTCGCTGCTCAAACTTTCCTTCTCATGCAGGCGATAACTCGGACTGCCGGCAGTGTTGAGCGTCAGCCCTTCATGCCATAGCCCCGGATACTGCTGACGGGTGAAATCGACACAGCGGTGGTAGATCTGCATCACCTTGGCAAACAGCTCCTCGGGCGAACCGAGAATCCCCGGCACACCCATGCCCACGAACGGGTCGTACCCCATGAACCCGGCGAATTCCAGGTGTTGCGGGTGGGCGCTGATCAGCGTCAGCATTTGCCCGAGTACGCCCAGGTCGCTGATGCCGCCACGGTGCAGGCCAACGTCCAGTTCGATATTCACCCGCAACCGCGTGCCCAATCCTTGCGCCAAAGCCAGGTACTGCTGGAGCCGTTCGGGAGTATCGAGCAACCATTGCAGCTGCTTGGCCGGGTCGAACGGCCCTTTGTGGGTTTCATAAAACAGCTGCGCCGAGCGCACCGGCAGCGGTTTGCCCAACAGGATGTCGGCGTCGGGAAACTGCACGGCGTCATGGTTGAGAAACGGCTGGTGAAACGACATCAAGCGCTTCGTTCCGGCGCGCTGGGCGATATAGCTCAGCAGCCCCGGCGCCGGCAGGGATTTCTCCACCAGTCGCAGATGTTTACCGGCGCGCTGCACCGACTTCATTACCACGTCGATGTTGTGATCGAGGCGATCCAGATCGATCAGCATCACCGGACGCATCGGGCCGTGAGCCTTCAGTTCACGGTTCAAGGCGCGGAAATAATCGCTGTACGACCCTCCTCGATCCCCCGGCCGTAGCCAGGCGCCCACACCCACCAGCAAGGCGCCCACGCCCAAGGTGCCAAGCAGAAAATTGCGACGATTGACGGCCATCAGCTCACCCCCAGAATCGACGACAGGTGCGCGTTGAGAAACTTGCCGCTGGGGTCCAGCGCCTGTCGAACCTCAATGAATTCCCGCCAACGCGGGTACAACGGCTGCAGGTTTTTAGCGTTCAGGGTATGCAACTTGCCCCAGTGCGGCCGGCCGTTGTATTTCCAGAAGATCGGCTCGACGGCGGCGAAGAAGTTGTGATGATCCATCTGGTAATGCTGGTGGACCGAGATCGAACAACTGTCGCGGCCTTCGAACATGCTTAGCGGAATATCGTCAGCCTTCACATAGCGATACTCGATGGGAAACCAGGTGCGCAGGTCCTTGTCCTGAATCAGCTTGAGGATTTCCCGCAAGCAGGCCGGGCCGTGTTCCGCCGGCACCGAATATTCCATCTCGTTAAAACGCACGGTGCGCACGTTGGCGTAGATGTCGAACGAGTCGCCGACCCGGTCATCGAAGCTGGCGAGGTGGCGCAGGTTGTTGAGCAGCGTGCGGCGTAGGTCGGGGTAGTCGCTGCCGTACTTGTCGATCTTCTCGATCAGGGTCACGAACTCGTTGCCGCCCTCCTCATCCGCCGGGATCGGCGGCGTGGCCGGGTCAGTGGTTTCGTTCAGGGCGATGGACAAGGCGTAGTCGGAATGAGTGACCACGAGCATTTCCCAGTGCTGGTTTTCCTGGGTGTTTTTGTCGATGTCCTCCAGCAACTCTTCGGTCCTGGCGATCCATTGGCGCTCTCTTAAACGATACGCCGGGCGGTTTTGCAGCCTGATTCTGGTGGCCACGCCCAAAGCGCCAAGTGACACACGGGCCGCGCTGAACACTTCGGGATGGCGGGTACTGTCGCAGTCCACAACTTCGCCGCTGGCGGTCACCAGTTGCAGGCCGCAGACGTGGGCCGAATAGGACTGAAAGGCTTTGCCGGTGCCGTGGGTCGAGGTGGAGATGGCGCCGGCGAGGGTCTGGTAGTCGATGTCGGCCATGTTGGGCAGGGCCTGGCCGATGTCCTTGAGCGGTGTACCCATGCGTGACATCGGCGTGCCGGCGGCGAACTCGGCCTGCAAGGTGTTGGGGTCGTGATCGAGCAGACCGGTGAAGTAGCTCAGGGACACCAGCGTGCCATCGGTGGGCACCAGCGCACTGAAGGAATGGGCCGAGCCGACGGGTCTTACTTTACTGGGCGCCTGGCGAATCACCTGGGTCAGCTCATCGAGGTTTTTTGGCGCCAGACGCGCTGCCGGCAGGCAACTCTGGCCGCCGGACCAGTTGCGCCAGGGAATCAGCCGCGGTGCACGCAGGAACTCGGCCAGCGCCGGGGTTGAGCCGAGCGCGGTGAAGGCACCGATGACGCTCGCCCGTTGCAGTAACTGACGTCGAGTCAGGTCCATCGTCATGAGTGCACCTGCCGTTCTTATTGTGGGATGGACTGACCGGACATAAAGGCAATCAGCGCCAGGAACTCTTGCTCCGAACACTGCATGCACAAGCCCATCGGCGGCATGCCGTTGTAGCCGTTGATCGCATGATCGAGCAGCGTGTCGGTACCCTGCAGCACCCGCGGTTCCCAGGCTTTTTGATCGCCGGTCAGCGGTGCTCCGGCGGCGGGGTTGGCGTGGCAGAGCTTGCAACTGTTGGCGTAGACCTGGGCCAGTGCCGCGTCTGTGGGCATGGCGTTGGCCGCTTCGATGCGGGTGGTCGGGGTTTTCGGTTCATCGCCGCAACCGTTGAGCAGTGCGGCGAAGACACAGCCCACCAACGCAAAACAACGGCTAGGCTTTTCAGTGAATCGACGTGCCCGCATGGCGGTCCTCTCTTGTGGTGCCCCGCAGTGCAAGGCACCTTTTTATTGTGATCAAGGCGAGGTCAACACTAAGGCACCGGCGCGCCCGGGTTGAGGGCATTGGGGGCCAACAAGGGGGGCATCTGAGGCCATGACCCGCCCCGCCATCCAGCGGACCTCGCGGCGCAAACGCTGAGATGAGTCATGACAAGCAAGGCCCAGGTCTGCTAAAACGATTCATCAGCGCATCACAGAATCCAGACGGGGTAGCGACATGACCACAGCACACATCCTTGGCAATCTGTTTCCCGACAGCAGCGACATCCCGGAAAAATACCGCCTCGACGGCCAGACCGAGCAGCGTGAATACCTGGTCGACGGCGAACTGCGCACCTGGAACGGTCCTCTCGCACAGGTCCGCAGCCCGGTGTACCTGACCGGCGAAAATGGCGACGAACAAGTGATCCTCGGCAGCACGCCTCTGCTGGACGCCGACACCGCCCTGACCGCCCTCGACGCCGCCGTCCGTGCCTACGACCGTGGCCAGGGGCTGTGGCCGACCATGCGCGTGGCCGAACGCATCCAGCACGTCGAGGCCTTCCTCGGGCGCATGCGCCAACAGCGTGAGGCGGTGGTGAAGTTGTTGATGTGGGAAATCGGCAAAAACCTCAAGGACTCGGAAAAAGAGTTCGACCGCACCTGCGACTACATCGTCGACACCATCAACGCCCTCAAGGAGCTCGACCGCCGCTCCAGCCGTTTCGAACTGGAACAGGACACCCTCGGGCAAATCCGCCGCGTTCCGCTGGGCGTCGCCTTGTGCATGGGGCCTTACAACTACCCGCTGAACGAAACCTTCACCACGCTGATCCCGGCGTTGATCATGGGCAACACCGTGGTGTTCAAACCGGCGAAGCTCGGCGTGCTGTTGATTCGCCCGCTGCTGGAAGCCTTTCGCGACAGCTTTCCGACCGGCGTGATCAACGTGATCTACGGCAGCGGCCGCGAAACCGTCAGCGCGCTGATGGCCAGCGGCAAGATTGATATCTTCGCGTTTATCGGCACCAACAAGGCCGCCAGCGACCTGAAGAAACTCCATCCAAAACCACACCGCTTGCGCGCGGCCTTGGGCCTGGACGCGAAGAACCCTGGCATCGTGCTGCCCGAGGTGGATCTGGATAACGCCGTCAGTGAAGCGCTGACCGGCTCGCTGTCGTTCAATGGCCAGCGCTGCACCGCGCTGAAAATCCTCTTCGTCCACGAAGACGTGGTCGAGTCGTTCATCGAAAAATTCAACGCCAGACTCGCCACCCTCAAACCCGGCATGCCGTGGGACAGCGGCGTGGCCCTGACCCCGCTGCCGGAAGCGAGCAAGGTCGATTACCTGCATTCGCTGGTGGCGGATGCGGTGAGCAAAGGCGCTGCCGTGGTCAACCCCAACGGCGGCCAGGCCCGGGCGTCGTTCTTCTACCCGGCGGTGCTGTTCCCGGTGAACCCGCAGATGCGCGTCTATCAGGAAGAACAGTTCGGCCCCGTGGTGCCGATCGTGCCCTACCGGCATCTGGACACGGTGATCGATTACGTCCTGGAATCGGACTTCGGCCAGCAGTTGAGTATCTTCGGCACCAACCCGGTGGCGGTCGGCCGACTGGTCGACACCTTTGCCAATCAGGTCGGGCGCATTAACATCAACGCCCAGTGCCAGCGCGGCCCGGACACCTTCCCGTTCAACGGTCGCAAGAACTCCGCCGAAGGCACTTTGTCGGTCCATGATGCGCTGCGGGTGTTTTCGATCCGCACGCTGGTGGCGACCAAGTTCCAGGACAGCAATAAAGCGCTGATCAGCGAGATCATTCGCGGGCGGGATTCGAGCTTCCTGACCACCGATTACATTTTCTGAGGAGACGCTATCTGAGCGCCTATCGCCTGCCACCGCTGATGCGTCGATTGCTGCGTCCATTGCTGGATCCGTATCGGCGCTATCGCAACGCGCGAGTGATCCACGCGGTGCGGGTGTCGCTGGGATTGCTGGCGACCATCCTGCTGACCACCGGCATCCACCTGCCCCACGGCGAGTGGGCGTCGGTGACCATGCTGGTGGTGATCGGCGGCTTGCAGCACCACGGCAACATCGGCAAGAAAGCCGCCGAACGTGCGATCGGCACCTTGATTGGCGCCGGGGTCGGCTTACTGCTGGTGGCGCAACAGGCCTGGCTCGGTATGCCCTGGCTGACCTATTTCGCGATGTCGGTGGTGTGCGGGTTCTTCTCGTATCATGCCATCGGCAAGGGCGGATACACGGCGCTGCTGTCGGCGATTACTGTGTTTATCGTCGCCGGGCATGGCGATAACCCGGTCACCGACGGGTTATGGCGCGGGGTCGACATTCTGATCGGCATCGCCCTGGCCCTGGCATTTTCCTTCGCCCTGCCGCTGTACGCGGTGTTCTCTTGGCGCTACAACCTGGCCGATGCCTTGCGCGATTGCGCGACCCTTTATGGGCGCATCATCAATGGCCAACCGGTCACCGCGGATGAACACCTGAAGATCATGGGCCGCCTGAATACGGTGCTGGTACAACTGCGCTCGCTGATGCCGTCGGTGTCCAAGGAAGTGCGGATTTCCATGACTGAACTGGATGCCATTCAACGTAACCTGCGGATGTGCGTCAGCACCCTGGAAATCCTTGGCAATACGCGTCCGGATGCCAGTGACCCGGTGGCCATGGGTCACCTGCAAACGGCGCTGAAGGCTGAGCATCGGCAGATCCGCGTTCAGTTGATTGGCATGGCCCGAGCCTTGAAATCCGGCGCCTCACAGCGGCTGAATCGACCGGTGGAGTTGCCGGACGCCGGTCTCGACGCGCCGGTCTACAGCCCTTTGGATGGTTACCGTTTGTTGACCCGGCAGTTGGCCGCCAACGTCGGCGAAATGCGCCAGCGCCTGGCCAAGACCGCGCCGCGCTGGAACCTCTGAGATTTACTGCGTAGCCGCCCGGCGCAGCTTCAGGCCCCAGCCCTGTTGCATACCCGCGGCAGCCAGCAGGATCGCGGCCACGCCGAGCCATTGCAGTGGTTCCAGGCGATGGCCGAATGCAAACCAGTCAACGAAAATCGCCGCAATCGGGTAGATGAACGACAGTGCGCCGGTCAGCGCCGTCGGCAGTTTCTGGATGGCGCCGTAGAGCAACACATACATCAAACCGGTGTGCACGATGCCCAGGGTCACCAGGCTGGCCCAGGCACTCGGCGCTTGGGGCAATGCCGAAAAGTGCGCAAAAGGCGCGAGCAGCAACACGCCGGTGCAGACCTGGATCAAGGCGATCAGGTGCGGTGGCGTGCCGGTCAGGCGCTTGATGATCAACGCAGCAATCGCGTAAAGGAACGCCGCGCCGAGCGCCAAGCCAATCCCCATCAAGTAATCATTGCCGCCCGCGCCCTGCTCGCCATGGGCGCTGACAATCGCCAGCATCCCGAGGAACGAAACACCCAGCCAGAACAGCTTCTGCAGGGTAATTTTCTCCCCGAGAAACAGCGCCGCCAGGCCGACCAACATGAACGGTTGAACGTTGTACACCGCCGTCCCAATCGCAATCGATGCGCGGGAATAGGAAGCAAACAACAGCACCCAGTTGCCGACAATCGCCATCCCGCTGAGCACCGCCAACAGGAACGTGGTGCGGGTCAGAATGCCGGGGCGCAGGAAGCCGAATGCGGCGCAAATCAGCAACAACGTGCCGGCGCCGAACACGCAACGCCAGAACACCACATCCAGCACCGGCTGGCCCGACACCAGCACAAACCAGCCAATGGTCCCGGATATGAGCATGGCGGCGGTCATTTCGAATGACCCGCGACGTAGTGTTTTGTCCATCATCAAACTCCTGTGTTCGAGCGCAAATTATGCCAATCCGCTGAGGGCCTTCTCCAGCGCAAAAATCAGGCTAAACTCGGTTTTTGCCTTTTTTATCGAGGCCGTTTTGTTTAATTGCCTAATCGAGGTTTCGCCATGACCGACGACATTGATCAAGTGCTGATCAGCGCCTTGATGGAAGACTCACGGCGTTCGCTCAAAGCGCTGGCGCAGATCAGCGGGTTGTCATCGCCCAGTGTCGCCGAGCGTCTGCGCCGTCTCGAAGAACGTGGCGTGCTCAAAGGCTACACCGTCGAGATCGACCCCAAATGCTTTGGCTATCAGCTCCAGGCCATCGTGCGTGTTCGCCCGCTGCCTGGGCAATTGCAGGAAGTCGAGCGGCAAATCCAGGCCATTCCCGAATTTACCGAGTGCGACAAGGTCACCGGTGACGACTGCTTCATTGCGCGCCTGCATGTGCGCTCGATGGAGCAATTGGACAGCCTGCTCGACCGCCTTAACAGCCACGCTGAAACCAACACCGCGATCGTGAAGAAAACCCCGGTCAAGCGCCGGTTGCCACCGATGGCGTGAGTGTTGTTTGGGGCTGAATGGGATAGATTGATGGTTTTTCGGCTAAAGGACTGGCTGTATGAAAGCTTATATTTTGCTGTTGGGAGCACTGATGCTGGCGGGCTGCGGCACGGTCCAGACCGTGGTGCGCGGTGATGCCGTGGCGGTGAAAAGCCTCAAGGAGCGGAAAAGTTACTGCGGCGCTGTTCCATGGATTTATAGCGGTGTGACGTACGATTTCTGCTATCTGAATGCGCCGCTTGAGAAAGGAATCGATGCGCAGACACATACCTCTGTCCCCTTTGTTTTACTGGTCGACGCAGTCCTTTCCGGCGCGTTGGACACATTGCTGCTGCCCTACACCATCTACCGACAGCAAGCCGATGGCAGCATCATCATCAACTAGTATCCTGAATCGCAGACAATAAAAAACCCGCCGAAGCGGGTTTTTTATTACTCAGGGCTGCGATCAATCATCGCGGCTCATGATGCCGAAGATCTGCAACAAGCTGATGAACAGGTTGTAGATCGATACATACAGGCTGATGGTCGCCATGATGTAGTTACGCTCGCCGCCATGAATGATGGCGCTGGTCTGGAACAGAATGCAGACCGAGGAAAACAGCACGAAACCTGCGCTGATCGCCAGTTGCAGACCGCTGATCTGGAAGAAGATGCTGGCCAGCGTCGCGCCCAGCAACACAAAGAACCCGGCGGTGATGAAGCCACCCAGGAAGCTCATGTCCTTGCGAGTAATCAGCACATAGGCCGACAGACCACCGAACACCAGGGCAGTCATCGCGAAAGCGGAACTGACCACTTCAGCCCCGCCCTGCATGCCCAGGTAACGGTTGAGGATCGGGCCGAGCAGGAAACCCATGAAGCCGGTCAACGCAAAGGCCGACACCAGGCCCCAGGCCGAGTCACGGAGCTTGTTGGTAAGGAAGAAAAGGCCGTAGAAGCCGATCAGCACCACGAAAATGTTCGGGTAGCCGACACGCATCTGTTGAGCTACGAACGCCATCACACCGCTGAATGCGAGGGTGAGAGCGAGCAAGCCGTACGTGTTGCGCAGGACGCGGCTAACCTCTAGCTGCTCAGCCTGCACGCTGTTATTAACTGCGTAATCCTGTTCGCGCATGGCGACACTCCTGTTGGTTTGAAACGTTCAGTCGCAAAGATCATAACAGACGCTCTGTAACAAGCCATGCAGAGAGTTTGACAGTGTGTTTCATTCAGGTATTATGGCGCCCGCAACGCAAACGGAGGTGTGGCCGAGTGGTTTAAGGCAACGGTCTTGAAAACCGTCGACTGTAACAGGTCCATGAGTTCGAATCCCATCGCCTCCGCCATCTTGAATACGTTAGAGCCCTGATTAGTCAGGGCTTTTTCGTTTCTGGGGTTTGGGGATCCGCTCTGTTTTTTGGAGGCGTTACAAAACTATTTGGTAACCGTTACAAAACTTTCCGCTTTACCCCCTCCTCCGGCGTCCTGCCGACGGCTTCAATTTCCTATATGTGTCACGACATTTCCACTGCTACGCTGACCTCAAAAACCGAGGATTCGCGATGCCACATTCAGACCTTCTCCCCTCCCTGCTGTACAAGATCAACGAGAACCAGCTCGCCCTTGAGGCGGCCATCCTGGAGCTCACAAACTGGGTCGAAGCACGCGGCTCAGCCGATGTCGCCGATAACGTGCGCAGCGCCTTGGACGCCATCGACAAGAACGAAGAGTTCATTAAGCTGACGCTGGCGGTGTTGATGGCGCCAGAGTGATGGTAATCGATCAAGAAACACACTCGAGTCCTAGCACCTATGCTGGGGACGGTCTCGACCCAAGCAATTGTTTTATAAAAATAAAACCCTGTATTCGGGATGGCAAAACATCCGCTTTTTTTGCGCTTATGCAAACGGAACCACGCGGCCTCCAGAGGAGGTTTTGCGCAACCTCGCCGTTTATTGAGCGCTTGACATGTATCTATCTGCTATCAGATCGTGCTGTGGGTCTACCTCTTCCCTCGAGTTCCCACAACTCATAGGAAATTCTGCGAGAAATGCTGATGGCAAGTGTCGGTAACTCAGTTCGAAAAGCAATTGAAGACTGGTCCATTGGCGAGTTTGAGTTCGCAATGCTCCATGCCTGCAATGCAGTAGATGGCACTGCGAAGAAGGTATTCCCCAACCTGCAAAACAATGCACGCTTTACGAAGATGATCCGAGACAACTACGCTATTTTTGGGCCTATGGGTCTTCCCGGCATAAATTTGGAAGAGACTCGTTGGCCAGTTACGGTGAAAAGCCCTAAAGCTCCTGGCGGCTTACCCGACATAGCAGACGTCATTTATGGCGTCCATCGTTGTGCTCATGGGCACGGCGATGAATTACCTGAAGGATTCGACCTTTGGCCGAATGCCTCGGTAACAGACGGAAAAACTCGAATTCGTATAGAGAAGGGGAAAGTTCAACTCTCTGACCGCGTGATTTTCGCGCTACTCGGTGTAGCGGTCTTATCGAAATCCAATATCGGGCAAGCAGTACCAGAGGGTTACTACTTGAGCTTCGCCAATACGATTATGCCCATCAACGAGTGGTGGGGACGCGCTGACGATTTCGCTCCCCTGGTCGCAGCAGAACGGTTGCCATCGCTGATCCTGGACTTTCCAAACTGGTGATAATCCAATCCATAATCGAGTGGCATAATCGCCACCATGTCAAGGTGACTTTTAACCATCCATAACCTACTGATTTATAAAGAAAAACAAGCTATTTTCTAGCGGATAAAAACCGCTATACTTCCTATAAGAATCAATAACTTAGCGTTGGATACTCCTACAGCAGTCTTCCCTTCCCCGGCGCCCTGCCGACCGTACAACACCAAAAACCCTACAGCTCGTCGCCTCACTCTCGCTCGATCATGCCAACCTCAATTACTGTACATTCGAACAGTATTGTTAAGGCATAACCGTGGACCCTCTCGACATCGAAGACACCAGCGACTGGCTTGGATGCCCGACGGAACTGGAAACCATCACCCACTACAAACAGATGCTGGAAAACGAAGTCCAGGAGTTGAATCTGCAACTGCGTGCAGCGAGAGAAACCATATTCGGCCTGGTGCAAATGTACGACGAAGCCTCGGCACAACGTGATGAAGCAATGAGCAATCTGCGCGAGCGCGCCGGGCAGCTCGCAAAGGTCCGAAAGGAACTGTACGACCTCGATATCGCAGCGAGAGGCTACAAACGGGAAGCTGATCGGCTGCGCGGCTTGCTGGACGGCCTCACCCCCGGCTCGAAAACGATCATCTAAGCTCTGTATTCAGCTTGAGGGTTTAGCCATGTGCGGACGACTTTCCCAGTACAGGGGCATTCACGACTTTGTTGCAGCGCTGAGCATCCCCAATGCCCTGCTCAACTACACCGGCGATCAGCCCTTCGAACGCTACAACGCCGCACCGTCAACGCAACTCGCCCTCTTCCACCAGGAAGGCGAATTTCTACGGGCCGACATGGTTCGCTGGGGGTGGCGTCCGCACTGGGCGAAAGACCGCGCCGCGCCGATCAACGCCCGGGTGGAGAAAGTCGCCCACGGGCCTTTCTTTCGCGCGATCTGGCCGCATCGGGCAATCATTGCCATCGACAACTGGTTCGAGTGGGTGGATGAAGGCGGACCGAAGAAGCAGCCTTACCTGATTCGCCGGAAGGACCGGGCGCCGATCCTGTGCGCCGCGATTGGCCAATACCCCAACGCGGAGCACCCGCCAGGCGAGCACGACGGCTTCGTGATCATCACTGCCGACAGCGCCGGCGGCATGGTCGACATCCACGACCGCCGCCCGGTGACGCTTTCCCCAGAACTGGCGCGGGAATGGCTGGACCCGGCCACGCCCAAGGAGCGCGCCGAGCAGATGGTTCTGCTCCAGGGTGAGCCGACCGAGGCGTTCGAATGGTTCCAAGTGGATCGAGCTATTGGGAACGTCCGCAATCACAGACCTGATTTGATAAAGCCAATGGAGCCAGACAGCTTGTTCTAAATAGGAGCCAGCGATTTCAGTCGATCTTCAGTGGCAACATCGAAGATGACATAGAGCTGATCAATGGTTGAATCATTCAAAGCTCCGGACGATTCTAGGCCCAGGACGAATCCTTCAGCCCGGGCCCCCGCCTTCGCCGCAACAATCATCGAATCAGCCCGTGCGATCTGAGCAAGAAGCTTATCGGCCTCGCGCTCAATCTTTGGGCTCAGCGACACACCTTCCATACGGCCATCCCTTCATTCGGAGAATGGATTGAAGGATAGCTGCCTGCTCGCTTTAAGGGACATCCTTGAAGAAAATGTGACCGCCGAGCCGCAGCGTCTGCTTGGCCTTCGCCGCCCAGGCCGGCGCCTTCTTCATGGCGAGCGCGTAGTAGTGCGTGGCGCCGCCGGTAGGATCGGGCACCTTGCCGTCGATCACCTGGTCAGCAGCGATTCGTGCCTGGGCCAACTCGCGGAACGGGATCGCCCTCGCGCCGGAAAGGTAGTCGAAGTTCGGGTCGTTCTTGTTCCAGCAACTGAACTGGTACGGGGCTTGGCACACTCCGGCGTACCCCTCGCCCCACCACGATTTCAGCTTGCCGTCGTTCACGCGGTTGCGGATGGCCCAGGCCACTGCGATCTGCCCAGCCAACGATTCACCGCGGGCTTCACCCCACAGCGTGCGCGCGAGGACATCGCGGTCTTTCTCGGTAACAGGCATCACTTTTCTCCAGGCAAAAAAATACCCGCTCGATGGCGGGCCGGCAGGTGCAGTTGTTTTGTTACGACGGGCGCACGGGGCGATGCTCAATATCAGGAAATGATTCGGTGCCTTCCTTCCAGTTGCTGACTTGACCGCGATACTTCAGCCACTGCTTACGAGTTCCGGGCAACAGATCAGCTGGAGTCTCGTCCGCTTCATCTTCTTCGATGGCTTCGAGCTGGCGAGCAGTCAACTGAAGCTCCGTAAATCTCCAGGCGCTGGCCGCTTCAATATCCTTAGCTAACTGCAGGGCAGCCAACTCATCATCGGTGAATTCTGGCGCCGGCGTATTGCCTTCGGCCAACCACAATAAATACGCCTTCCAATCATAATTATCGGGGTCGCCGGGGATGGCGGCATTGTCTTCAACCCTTAAAACTCCGTAACTTTGAATCTTGTACATGCTCAAATCTCCGCCGATACATCGATGTAGTTGCCGCCAGAGGCTTTACCAACAAGTGCAGTTACATTGCCCGTGATAAGGGATGCTGAGGATGACGTGGCGGCCCAGTTGAAGGTGTTTTGAGAGGACGGGTTAAAACTCACGTTGGCAGCCGTATCACCACCCCCATTAGCAGTCTGGACCGAATAGGTGTTGGATGGGCCGGGCGTAATGGTTGGGGCGGCTCTTTTTGGATGCTGGAAGTACCCCATCCCTGCCACCACAAAGGTGTTGGTGCATTGCCCAATGGCGATTTTTTCGTACGCTGCAGGCCAGGTAATCCTTTCGAAGTACCAGGCGCACAGTGATAGCTCTGCGGCTCTAAGCCGCTTTTCAAATCCCGTAGCAACCGAACCGAACTCAAGCTGGCACTCTTTGACGGTGCCCCCCGTGAATCTCACCGTGACGCTTGCCCCCGCGGCTAATGCAGATGTTTGCGCGCCGCTCGCAATCGGGGTGCCGTTCACAGTGGCCGTGGCGGTTCCGCCCCAACTCAATGTGTGTACACCGGCTTCGATATTGATGCCTTCGATGACCTGCTCGACTCCTCCCGCCGGGGCTGTGATTTGATTGCCCGTGCCGCTGGCGGCGAAAACCACCGACTGCCCGCTGGTCACCACTCTCCAGCGATCAAAGGTGTATTGGTTCGCCGCCGTCGTCGCCGTTCCGGACACATACCCACGCTGGTTTATGGAATAGCTGGCATTGATGAGTAGGTTTTTCCCGCCGGACGCACCAAGAGCGGCGCGGGCGGCTACAGCCGTTACCGCACCGGTACCGCCCTGTGCGATTGACACCGCTTTGTTCGAACCACTCAAATCAGCTTTGGTCGCCTGAAGCTTCCCCAGGGCAGCCAGTATCCCATCGGTCGCCACCACAGCCCCGGTTACCGAGACGTCGAGCCCGGTAAGGACCGATGCAAGAACTCGAGCATTCGTCAGGTACTTGTTTGTCGCCCCATCGGGCAAGCCATCCGCGCTGGTCAGATTGAGGGCGGCGCGCACGCCAGCCGTTGTAGCTGTGTTTCCAAGGACTGCCAGCACACCACCGAACTGATTCACAAGCGTCCGAAGTGCATCGGCCGAATCCTTGACGTAACCCTGCATCGCCGCCAGTGCGTAAGTTCCTGCTGAATTAGTTGCACCCTGGTAGTTCGGCGCGATCGACATCGCAGTATCGCTGGCGATGTTGGTGACTTCGTACCAGCCACCGTCGGGACCGCGAAAGGCATCACCGACCCGGCTATTGGCAATAAAGGCGGTACCGACACCGATCACGGCATTGGAATTTTGGACGACAGAAACCGTCCCGGATTTGTACCAGGGCATTGGATATCTCCAGAAAATAAGGGTCAGGCCAGCAATTTGGCGCAGAGAAAAGGCCTGTGGCCTTGGTCGGTCCAGGCGGTGAATGCGAGGCTGTACATCATGATTCGGCCATTTGCGTAATCAACGCCAAGAGCGCAGCCACCCCCCGTTCCGTCGTTATGGCAATTCATCGTAAAGGGGTTAAGAGAAACATATTCTCCAGCTCCAAGGATTTTGTTTATGCCCCAAAAATACCGGCGACTAATACTTAGTTGCTCTGTTCCAAGGTATGTCCAGTTTCCTGCCGCAAACGTCACGAGGACCGCAGGAGCCCCGCTGTCATAGACCAAGGTGCTGTTTTGATCCCATAAGCGCATCCCGTATGCCGCCGTGCCCATGGACGCCCACGCTGCGACGAAATACTGGCCACTCAATGTTTCGTTGACCTTCGATGCATTCATGGCGAACCCGGTCCAGTTGCCTGGCCCTCCGGTGAACCACACCGATATCGGAACCTGAATTGCTCCAGTCTGATCAGGCCTGATGAAAACAAGCGGAGGATCCTGGCTTGTCACTGCCCTTGCGAATACTCCTGACGCGGTCGCCACGCCCGAATATGCCCCCTTGGCGAGCAGGCAGAGTCGCGGCGCCTCGGAATCAATCTGGACAAATGAATTGTCATTGATGCTCTGAAACCCATAGGTCATGTTGAGTACCTTATTGCGTAGCCCTTGGCGACAGTCGTTGAGCCGATCGTAGAGGCACTAGCAGAGGGGTTCTTTTTCCTGACAACAACCTGACCAATCGAAGTGGTGACGAACGGATATGACTTTTGGTTTCCGCTGCCGTCAGTTTCGGACGACTGCACATCCTGCGCCCTTGTCGGGATGATCATGAATACACAGTTGGCCGGGTTGAAACCGGGAATATTCAGGGTGTAGCTGGGCACGATTCCGCTGAAGTCTAGAGCGCCCTGCCAGATCACCTGATACGTAAACGAGTTGGTGTCCATGGCGAGCTGACCGCTCCCGTCAAAAACGCGCAGACCAAATAGAGCCATTGATTACCCCAGATAGCCGAGACGAACACGCAACACATTGTTGGCGTCGTAGACAGAGACGTTCAGAGAATTGATCACCAGTCGACCTTGCCCAGGAACAATGCCGTTGATTTCCAAGGTTCCATCCTTGTTAAGGATCCAGCCCTGCTGGCCGGCGATGTAGTTTGTCGAGCTGATGTAGCTGCCGATCTTCGCGTTAGTGATTGTCCCGTCAGCAATGAACGCCGAGTTCATGAAGACCTGACCGCCCTGCACCGCAAACGGCACCGAGATAGCGCCCCCGGCGATGGTGTTGACGATGGCGAAGCGGTCCGCACTCACCAGAAATTGGCTTTGCAAGCCGGCACCAGTGTTCTCGATGCCCAGACCAATACCTGCGGCTACGTACTTGCCGTCGGCCGTGATCTGCATTTTCACCGACCACATGGTAGACAGCTGTCCGGACGTGTTCGCGTAAGCGGTCGAGGTTTCCTGAATCGCCGCGCTGTTCTCGCCAACCTTCACGTTCACTTGAGTGATCGCTGTGGCAGTGGCCTCCTTGTCCGTGGCCACGGTTTGCCGAAGGTCCGTGACGGCCGCCTGGTTGTCACCCACTGCCGAGGTCAGCGTGGTGACTTTCTGGGCTGTGGCGAGGTTTTCAGAGGCTCGGACTTTCTCCTCGCTCGCGATGGCCGCCGTACTGCTCCACCCCTTCATTGCATCCGCAAGATCACCCTCCCCGTTGTCATCACGGAAGGACGCCCGCAGAGCCTGAAACGCAGTCGCTTGCGCCGTGACCACTCCGTCGATCTCGGTGATGTCGGCAGTGTTGGTCGCAACCTGTTGCGCCAGACCATTTGCCGTCTGCACGGTCTGGCCAACGTCCAGCCAGTACGCAGCATTCGGCGGCGGTGTGTTGATCGGCACCGCGCCAGTGGCTTGGTAGATCCGCTTGCCGACCACGACAAGGTCGTACTCCACATAGGTGGCGTCCGGGTCGTAGGTCTTGAGGCCGTCAAGGGCATCGATCTGCGCCTGAAGCCCCGGGATTTTATTGATTTCGTCCAGCAGGTCCTGACCCAGCTCGGTTTCGCCAATCTGGCCGGCGATCATCTCCAGAATTGCCGCTGCGTCCGCGCTCGATTGACCCTGCACGCCAAGCCCGATCGGATACCACGGACCGATGTTGCCGATCCGGTCCACCAGGCGCGCCCAGAAATAAAAGGTCACGCCCCCGCGCAGGCCCAGCATCGAGAAATCGCTTTGCGGATACGACAGGTCGGTCAGCTTTGTGGCCGCTTCCAGGCTGGTCGACGGCCCGTACCAGATCTCCGTGCGCTGAGTGTCCTCGGCACCGGCAGGGAAACCCCACTTGAGGTAGATGCCGAACAGCAGCGGCGTGGCCGTCAGGAACGACACCGCCGGCGGCAGGCCTTCCTTGCCCTTGAGGTTCGTCAGGATCGAGGCGCGCCAGATCGATGAGATGTCGAAGGCGCTCACGGCACGGACGCGAGCCAGGTACGCACCGGCGTAGATCCCGACCACGTCGACGCTGGTGGTGCCGACGCGCTGCAGCTTGATCCAGTTGCCGCTGTCCTTGCGCCATTCCACGTCATAAGCGACCGCGCCGTTCACCGCCGGCCAGGTGATGGTCATGGTGGCGACAGCAATGCCTTGGGACACGACCGAGTTCGACGACACTGTCACGCTGGCCGGCGCCGGAACGACGGTGATGGGGATCACGCTGATTGGGCGCTCTTCCAGGCGGGCGCCGGTGTCGATGTGCGCAAACTTGCTGGGGTCGTACTGGACGGCCGAGATCTCAAATACGCCTGACTCCGGGCGCGACACGCTGGTCACGCGGTACAGCGGCACAGCCAGATCGTCGGCGTCCAGCGCCCAAACAAGCTCAGGCTCTGGCGCGGCCGAATACGCAACCGTGACAGTCACTACGCGGTCCGCTACCGATTGAACGGTGCGGCCTTCGCACTTGCCATTCGACAGATTCAGGATCAGCCGGTCGCCGGTCTTGGCCTGGGTGTCTCGGTCGAGGGTGATAGCGCGGCCATTCACCGCAGCAATGCGACCGCCAATTGGCCGGCCTGCCAACAGTTCGTCAGCGATGGGAATGACGTAGCCCGGCAGCGGAATGCGGCCGTCGAGGCCGACACGGAAGCTGACGGCGCGGTCCTTCGAGTTCGTGAGCAGCGCCCACTTACCGCGACGCTGCGCCTCGGATTCCCGGGTGCAGCCAATGGCGCTGATCTCCAGCGGATTGTCGCCATAGCGCCGCTGAAGCTTGGCATCGGTTACCGCCGTGACGTCGGTGTCGTAGTTGTTCGCCGGATTGTCGTAACTGATCAGAGCGCGGCTGTACCGGGTGCGCTCCGAAGCGCTCGAGTAGGTAAACTTGCCGTCGATGACGTTCGCCCGGGTGTAGGCGAAGTCGAAGTCGGTAGCCCGCGGCATGTCCGACAGAGAGAAAACCTGGCCCTGAGCCCAGTAGGTCATGCCGCGGTAGATCGCCGAGATGTCGCGCAGCAGCGACCAGGCATCAGCCTTGCCTTGCAGGTTCAGGTTGCAGATGAAGCGCGGCTCCATGCCCCCTTTGCCATTCGGTACCGACTGATCGCAGTACTGGGCAATCCGGTACAGCTCCCACTTGTCGACCATCCATGGTTTGATGCGACGACCCAGGCCGAATCGGTCGACAGTCGTGATGTCGTAGGTCATCCAGGTCGGGTTATCGGTCCACGCCTGCTTGAAAGTGCCGTCCCAAATCCCGGTGTACGAGCGCGACACAGGGTCGTAGTTGCTCGGCACCGACATAATTTTCAGTTCGGTATCGACCGTCACCGCCGGAATGCTGCGGAACTGCTCGGCCGAGAACTCGATATAGAGCAGCGCGGTGTTCGGGTATCGCAGTTTCGCGTCAACGACTTCGGTGAAACCTGCGATCTGCATGGTGTCAGCGATTTTGTTGTTGTTTTGGTTCGGCGTGACCCGGGTGACACGAATCAGCCATCCGCTGGTTGCCGCCGGCAGATCAATACGCCGGGTGCGTTCGTAAGTACTGGTGGTCTTGCCGTCCACGGCCTCGCTCAGCACCTGCTGATAGGCGCCTCCGTCTGTGGCCAGTTCGACCTTGTACTCGATCCGGTAGCCATTCACGTTGCCGCTGGCGTCGATCGATTGCAAGGCCGGCCAGGCGAAGCGCAGGCGCACCGCCGACAACTCCGTGTTGCTGATCGCTCGAACCCAGGGCGTGCCGCTGCGCAGCTCAATGCCCAGAGTTGTTTCGTTCTCTACCGACGGGATGCCCTGGATGTAGCCCTGCTCGACAGAGCCGTTGCGGTACTCCCACTTCACGTTCGGGAAGTTCATGTTGCCCTGGGGATCTTGCAACGGAGTGTTGTCGAGGTAGATGTCCTGCGCGGTAGGGTTGCCAGCAAACTCGCCTTCCCCCATGGCGATCAGGATCTTGGCCACGGCCACCGAGCGCAGGCTGTCCGGCGCTTCGGTCGGGGTCTTTGGCTTGTCCGATCCACCTTTGGCGCCGTAAATATCGAGCTGCTGTGCTACGCCCATGCTTTTCTCCAGGCAATAAAAAACCGCCTCATGGGCGGCTGCGGTGTTCGGGTATTGGCTACATCTGGTCTTCGGCGTAGATCGCGGCGCTGATGATGGCCCCGCCCACTCGGCGCTTTCCGTAACAAAGCGGGACCGGGTTGCCAGATGCTGTGGTGTTCTTGGCGCTGCCGAAGGCGTAGCCGGGCGTGTTCTCGGGGGCGGCGCTCGTTTTGAGGCCGCCAGCCTGCGGGCTGAGCAGTTGGATCACGCCGCCGGCTACCATGCCAATGCCAGCAGAGATCATCGCAGCACCAAGAGGAGCGGCGGCTCCGAATGAAGCTCCGCTCACTACCATGCCCACAACGATAAGGACCGCTCCAATGATCGTCTGTAACGCCCCTGCTCGCTTGCTGCCGGTCACGATCGGGGCAATCCTAATTTCTCCAGAACCGCTGTAACCTAGTTCCTTTTCTTCGATGTTTTTCGTTCCGCGAAAGACTGCAAACTCCATCCCTCTGGATTTAGCGTTCGAAATAAAGCGTTCGAAACCAGGAACCTGCACGCAAAGAGCTTTTATTGCTTCGGCCGGCGTCCGAACAGACAGTTTGAATTCTCGACCGAACTGCCTGAGAATTCCATAAAGCTTGATGGTGGTCAGCGGTTGATACTCAATTGAAAATTTTGACACAGCGTTTCTCCAGGCAATAAAAAACCGCCCGGAGGCGGTTTAGTGTCACTAATTCAAATGCACGTTCTTGCAGCCTCCTTCCAACCACTCGTTCCCGCCCAATCCATAGGAAGGAAAACACGAATGGAGGAGCCGGTGCTCGCCTGGTCAACAACCGCCAGAGCCACAACCCCCGAGAAAGTTGCAGAGGCTGCAATCTTGTACCCATGCTCCGTTTCTATAGAGCTTGTGGATGGATTGAATTCCTGCCACTTGGGAGCAAGACAGCGAGCAAACTGCTGAGGGGTCTTTTTAGACTGGCTCGAAAAGACTGGTTTATCTTGCTCAAGCCCAGAAGTCGAGCACCCCGCCAACAGCATCACCGCCACTGCCCCTATCAAAATCCGCATGATTATTCCTCGTCCTGAAAGGAGCGACTGTAGCACCGCTTCGATTGGCTGCTCTATGCTTGGTGCAGCCCCTCTCTCCGCAACCGGACTATAAAGATGTCCCGACGACCAAGTAAGCTACAACGCGTAGATCTTCCGGCCCTTACCGGACGAATCCGAGGAACGACAGGTTTTGGCTTTCATGTTGTTGGCGAATCGTATTTTCAGGTCGAGCTGAGGCACATACGAAATAACATGTCAGTAGCTTACGACAACGATCTAGAAGCATTCATTGTGACCGAACCGAACAACCCTCATGATGAAAACGCCTGCGCTGTTTACATCGACTCATTCAAGGTTGGATATCTTCCGAGTGACGCTGCCAGGGACTACGTGACGCAGATGCGCGGAAACGGAGTGTTCGGAGAGTCGTGCTTCCAAATTCGCGCCAAACTGACTGGCGGCTTTGGCGAACGACCAAAAATCGGAGTGATGCTTAATCTTCCGGCTGGGCCCGACTAATACTCCAGCTGTACTTGCATGGCCTCCAAGTGCTGTACGAATCCCCCTTCTCCAGCGGCCCTCCCGCATCACTTGGTTGGTTGTGCATCCTTGTGCCTAAGGATCAGGCGTGTTCGGTCAAGCCACGGCCCACCGAAGACGATGATCTCGCTCGGGCGCCCGTACAGGTGGTGCAGCAGGAACGGCCCAGGGCCGAAGGTGTTCGATTCTTCGCCGGGCAGTGCCGGCTCAGTGCCGAGATAAATCCCGGCGTGGTTCGGGTGCGCCGTGCGGCCGACTGTCATGACGATCATGTCGCCACGCCGTGGCCGGTCCACCTTCACGAAGCCGGCGGCCTCGTAATTCGATTCGTACAGGCTTTCCGCCTCTGCACTCTCCCACCAGCCGTCGGAGCGCTTGAAAGCCTCGAACTCCAGCCCCCACTCGCGCCTGTACCAGTCAGCACAAACCTGCCAGCAGTCCCAAGCGCCGTGCACGAACGGGCGATTGAGCAGCGGCGTGCTGCCGGTAGGGGTAATGCTGCGCAAGTCACCCTCCGGCCAACTCAAGATGTGCCAGGGTAAGGCAGTGGCTTCACACATCGCCAGGTCATGCGGGGACGGCCGACTTGTTGCGTCCGGGTGAGTGTGGAAAATCCCTATCACCTCGCCCACGTCTTCCGCTGCGGCGTAATCCTCTGGATCGATTCGGAACTCTTCGGCCGGCTCGGTCGCGATGTTTCGGCACGGGAAGTACTTCTGCTTGCGCCCGATCGCCAGCACCAGGCCGCAGGCCTCTTTCGGATACTGTGAGATCGCGTGCGCCTCCATCGCGCTCAGGATGTGCTTGCGCATGGTCAGCTCCGTGCGATCAGTGACACTGCGGGGAATCCGCCGTGGGGAAGTTCGTTGTTCTGACCGAAGCGCAACTTGCAGGACTTCAGCCCGCCCTTGCACTCGTCCTTACTCGGGTCATCCGTGGGGTTGTCGTCATCGTCGAACATCCCGCCGCCGGTATAGCCGCAGTTCGGCCCGCGGTAGCCACCGGTCATGGCCCAGTGACAAAAGGTCGTCATCTGACGCCCAGGCAGCCCGTGGTTGTCGATCTCGCCCGGGGAAGACAGTTCCCACTGCACGACCTCGCCGTCCTCGCCGGTCTTCTGGTCGATGAACCAGATTTCCAGCGCCTCCTGGGTTGGGTCTGCGGTCAGGTTTCCGTCGGGAAAGTTCGCTGCATCCAGGTACTGGGCCAGCGTCTCGCGCACGGTCAGTTGAAACTTCAGCAGGTCGTCGAAGGCTAGGCACAACGCGGTGATTCGCCCGTTGACGTTGCCGGCCATGAAAGTCGGCCGACTTGCGCTGCCGCTGCTGTCGGCGGCGATGCCTTCAATCTGCACCGGCCAGGCCGCGTACTCATTGCCCTGCCAAATAATCGACTTCGCCGGCAGTTCGTCCGGCGAGCTCTCATAGGCCAGCAACTCGTCCGGCGTGTGCGGGATCGCGTAAGCATGGAAGCGCAGCACGTCGGCGCCATATTCAGTACCGTCGATTTCAAACAGCCGCACTTCCCCGCCGGGCTCCAGTTTCTGGATGTCCGTAATCAAAGCCATGCGGCATTACCTCAAGGGTGGAAGGTTTGTTCGAAGGTGGCGGTCAGGGTGTAGACCGATCCGCCTTTGTGTGATGGCTGGTAGCCGTTGGGACACTTGTAAAGGCCGAGCTCACCAAGGGGCGGCGTCCACAGGAAAGCTTTCGCGCCCTTGTGGCGATCGAGGAAGTCGATAATTTCCTTGATCCGCGTCGCACTCCCGGTGTGGCTGATGGGCCAGGACTGCACCTTGTTGTTGATGCCGTCCGAGACCGACTGCTCATAACCGTCGCCGAACTGCTTGGATCGGTTGCGCTGCTTGATCTCGCCAGTCGCCCCCTTCTCGATTTGCCAGGTGAATCGCTCGATTGCCATGGATCACCCCTTGATGGCCCTGTTGATTTTCCCGCCTTGCCGCAAGTCAACGCTCACCAACTTCTGGTAACGCTGATCAACGAAGTCGGCCAGGTCCTTGCCGAACTGCTGATAGGCAGGATCGTCAGTGGTGGAACTGGTCGAACCGTCACTGGCAACGTTGACCTGAACGGTGATGACGGTACCGCCACCCGATCCGCCACCCAGCGCGCGCACGCCAAGCGCGCCGCCGGCAGTGCGGGTCAGCGGCATGATCGCCTCCGGCCCCGCCTCCCCCATAACCCCAGTCTGTCCGCCGGCCATCCCGAAGGCTGTCGGCTTGCTGACCACGCTATTGGAGAAGGCACCACCATCGGCAAACATCTGCACGCCGCCCGACCACGCGCCACCATTGGCTTGAACGCTGCCAGGCGTGAAGCCAGAGAGATCGGTGCCGGTGTAGCCAGCCTGTGTGGAGCCGGCCGAACCCGTGCCGCCACCAAAGTACGACGCACCGGCAGAGGCAGCCAAACCGAAGATCGCGCTGAGTGCCGAGGAACTCGCCTGCCGGGTCGCAATCCGCGCCATGTCAGCCAAGATCGACTTCGCGAAGTCCGCAAACGACAGCTTCCCGGTCATGGCGAAGTTGACGATCGCGTCTTCCATCGAGCTGAAGGCGTTGGTGAACAGGCTTTTCGTCTGCCCGGCAACGTCCCGTGCGGACTCCAAGTAGTTCTGCCACGCCGACGATGCGCCGGCGCTCCAGCTGCCCTGGGCGTCGGTCATCTCGTCATAGTTGGATTGCACGGTGTCGTGCAGATCCTGCTGCGTGGTTTTCAGCGCCGCCAGCTTCTTCGTGTACTCGTCGAGGCTCATGCCCCGCGAGCCGTCACCGTACTGGTTGGCCAGGTCGAGCTTCTGCGAGTTGATGCGGTCGTCGATAGCGTTCTGTTGGTCGGTCAGGCCACGCTGCCGATCACCCTGGCCAAGTCCGGCCGCGGCGCGCTGTCCTTGCTGGCGCAACGTGTCGACTTGCTGCTGCAGCGCACTGGTATAGGTCTGGACCGCCAGTTCCTGTTTCTTCAGCCGGCCCTGCTCGTTCGTGGCCAGCACTTCCAGTTCGCTGTCTGCCGACTTCTGCGCTTTGACCATGTCAGCGCGCGCATCGGCGATCTTCTGGTCGAGCTGGATTCGCTGCTCGCCAGTGGTTGTCGCTTTGCCTTTGGCCTCTTCGAGAGCGGCGATTTCTGCCTCGTAGGCCGAGGTGACCTCGTCCTTTTCGGCCTTGATAAGTACGGAACGCTGTGTCGCGTACGCGTCCTGCGAGATCAACCCAGCCTTTTGCGCGGCATCCAGTTGCTTCTCAGTGTTCGCGTATTCAGCCTGGATCGCCTTGAGGGCATTTTGAGTGGCATTGACACTGGTGAGATCGACGGCGCCAGCGGACGATGCCGCCTTCGGGTCCTTGTTCTTATCCTTGATGTTCTGAAGCGTCTTGGCGACATAGTCGGCCTGGACTTTCGGATCATCAGGGTTGGCTTTTCTCAGCGTCTCTACGTCCCGAAGGTACGCCTTGCTCAACTTGTCGCGCTTCTCTGCATTGGAGAGGTTCGAGTCGCTGATCTGCTTGAGCCGCTGCTCAGCGGAAATACCCTCTTTCTGAGTCTGAGTTCGATCCCCCAGATACTTATTGAGGCTTTTTTCAGCATCCTCTTGCAGCTCAAGGAATCTGATCTGCCCCTTAATATCCTCACGTTCTTTGTCGCTGACGGCGCCGGGGTTCATCCTCAAACCGCCAACGTCATACGCATTCGAGCCTGTCAGCTTCGCCTTCAGATCCTCGATCTGCTCGCTGTAGGTTTTGGCCCGGCCAACGTTGTTCAATCCGTCGAGAGCACCGCTTGCGGCGTCCTTTACGCCTTTCCAGGCTTTTTGCCACAAGCCCAGGTTGTCAGTTACCTGCTTGGAGCGATTCTGCACGGTATCGGCATACGCCTTGGTGAGCAGGTCGGCCGCGCCGATGGTGTCGCCCTGCTCTTTCAGCGCAACGATCTGCGCATAGGTCGACGCCGTGAGGAAGTTGTACTGGTCGTTCAGCTCTTTCGCTGCTGCGACCGGGTCCTTGGCGATTTTGACAAACTCAGCGATGGTCGCATCGACCGATTTACCGGTTGCGTCCTCCATCGCTGCGGCGGCGTCTGCAATTTCCTTGAAACTGTCGCCGGCAATTACACCGCTTGCCGCCAGCTTGGTCAGCGATGCCGCTGCCTCGCCAGTCGTGCCGTTGGTGGCGCTGACCTGCTGGGCCAAATTGGCCATCTGATCCGCCGAAGTGCCGGCGTAGTTGCCGGTAAGGATCAGGGCTTTGTTGTACTCCTGAGCCTCTTTGCTGCCTTGGCTGTAACCGTAAATCAGGATGCCAATAGCAGCCGCTGCGGCCAGCACTGCAACCGTCATGCCTACGACACTCATCGAGGCCCCAGTGACACTTGGAGGCAAAGCGCCGTACGCCTTTTTCGCGTTCTCTGCGGCTTCTGCGGCAGTATTCGTGCCTTCAGCCAGGCTGGACAGGCCCTCGCCTGCTTTGCCGGTGTTCTCTGCCGCGTCCTTGGCATTAGTCGCGATGCCGGCGAGCGACTCGCCCAGCACTGCCGCGCCGGCACCACCACTGAACAGCGAGCGGAACTTGTCCTTCAATACATCGAAGGTGTTGCCAACGCCGCCAAACGAATCCTTGATCTGGCCGCCCTGCTGGATCAGCACCATCAGCGGGTTTTGGCCGCCCGCCAGGCTGGTGAAGATGTCCGAGAATTGCGCGGGCAGTTGACGCAATGCCGCCTGAGTTTGTGCCGAAGACACGCCGGTTTTGCGCAGCCCCTCGTCGAAGTCGCCCAGCTTCTGCCGGGAGGCGTCAATGCGGGTCGAGTAGTCCCGGAACGTTTCGGCGTCGATCAGGCCGGCAGCCTTGTATTTCTGCAACTGCGCCTGCTGCTGATCGAGCTTATCGAGTGCGGCAATAGCGGGGTTGATCTTGGCCAGCAGCGCTTGCAGCCCCTCGGCTTGAACGCCGGTGGCTGCCGCCGCCTTCTTCGCTGCCTCAGCCTGCCGATCTGTCGAGCCGACCAGGGCGTCAGACTCAGCCTGTAACCGTCGCTGAAGCGCGGCCAGGCTACTGACCGATGAACTGGAATTGTCCAGTGCCGACGAGTTGGTGGCCACGCTGGTGGTCAGGCGCTGGTAATAGTCGCTTGAGTCCAGCGAAGCCTTGGCCATGGCCGTCAGACGCTTCATTGCGTCTTCGGTGGATTCGGACAGCTTGCCCTCGGCCGTGGCCAGGCCAGTCGACGCCGTCGCCGCCTTGTCAAAGCCGGCAGCCACACCTTCCGCTGCCTTCTCTGCCTTGATGCCAGCCTGAGTCAGGCGCTCCAGATCCGTGGCAGCCTGGACAGCATCACCCGAATCTACCTCGATGCCCAACTGCGCGATTGTGCCCGACATGAGTGCTCCGTTACTTCGATTCGCTCATGACGAGCAGGGCTTCGGCCTCCATCACCTGGAGGTCGTGGAAAATCTCAGCGATTTGTTTTTTCTTGATGCCGAGGTATCCGGCCACGTCGCGGATGGACGTGTAGTCGAGCCCGGTAGCGCCGCACGCCCCTGTCCGCCATTGCGTGGACAGGGCATTGAAGAGGCAGAAGGCCGGCCAGTTGTCTGGCCATACTTCGCATTCATCACCGTAATCCTCAGCCGAGAAGCCAAAGGCGTCCTGCCCTTGAATGCTCGGCTGATAGAGGGAGCGCGCGACGCCGGTCAGTTTCCCAGTCGGGCCGGGGAAAATGCTTTTTGGTAGGCATCGACCACGGCATCACCAGCACCGGCCGAAGTCTCGACCAGTGCACGGATTGAATCAGGGCTCAACTTGTCGTCGAAGCCCCAGCCGGCGACCAACTGAGTGACCTGCTCCACCTGGCGCTCGATGTGGGAGTCGGTAATTTCGATCAGGGTGAGTTCGTCACCTTTCGCCTTGAAGCGCTCCTGATCCTCCTTAGCGCTCTCCTGCCAGCCCGCGAACAACGCGGCGAGCTCCTTGCGGTCGCGATACTTGAACTCGAACGGCACCTTGATCGTGGTACCGCCGACGCGCGGAATGTCCACGTCGGCTTTGAACGTGGCATTTTGGGCGATCTTGAACTTGGCCATGGATACCCCTTAAGCGCCGTAGCGGATGAATTTTGCGACCACAGCGAACACGGCAGTGACGGCCATGATGTTGTTCTTGGTCAGCGAGGGCACGTTATCGAACGAGGCGAAAGCGTTGTAGGCGATGACGCCGCCAGAGGCGAGGTTTACACGGACCGCGCGCGGCTTTTTGTCGTCGTCAGCTTCCAGCAGCACTTCGTTGTGCGGAAGTTCGGGGTCATCCGCCATAGTCAGAGTGAACGACAACGCCGACTTGGACGTCGGGATCTGGTGCTCATCGTCCTCCTCGAGGAAGGAGTAGGTGACGTTCTGCTGCTCGCCGCCGGACTTGCTCGACTCCGTGACCTGGCTCATAGGTACCCAGGTCAGGATCTTCCGCACTGAACCGCCACCGGCACCGGCGATGAAGCGTGCCGCATTGAGCGTATTGATCTTCTCCAGCGCGAACGAGTCGGTGGTCACCGTTTTAACTCGAGCAATACGATTGTTCAGGCGTGCCCAGCCCGAGGTGACTTCGACAAAGTCGCCCACCTCAAGGTCATGGCCGGCCGACGACACAACAGCTTCGGTTGCGTTGGTGATCGCGGTAAAAATGATCGGCGCGTCATACGAGCCAGCGATGGCGGCGGTCGAGCCATTGGGTAGAAAAACGGCCATTGGTGCTTCCTCTTCTCAGAAATGACAAAACCCGCTCAATGGCGGGTTCTGGGTTTGCCCAATGGGCGGATTAAGTTGTGGTGTCGGCCCGGTACTGGAACGACACGGGCACGGTGAACGTGGTGTCGTCTGGAATGCCGGGGCCAGGGTCGACCGGCGTCATGGTCACCACCGTAAGCGCCCCCTTGGTGTTCCGCTGGTACAGCGGGAATAAAGCGGCGATCTGGTCTGCCAGTGCGCCGGCCGCGCCGCGGTACTTACCCGACGGCGTCACGATGCTGACCTGAAACACGCCGGTGTACAGCTTGTGGTCTCCGCCGAGCGTGTTGCTGGCGGTATCGGCCGGCAGCGTGAACGCCCTCAGGTAGGTGATGCCATCGACGGGCGTGAAGGCCTCGTTTTCGACGACGACCTTCAGCGGTACCGGCAACGCTTTCGCCCAGGCGATCAGCCTGGCTTCGTAGATTGATGCGATCAGGTTATGGCTCATACCTGGTTGTTCCTGATGGCCTCCAGCACGATCTGCTGGAAGCGGGCCACGGTGATTCGGACCATGCCACCCGGTGCCTGGGTCGAATGCCCGAACTCCAGCGGAATCGCATACCCAAGGCTGTTGGTGATGTAGCAGGTGTCGCCCGCCTTGAACTCGATTGCACCGGCAATGATTCGCGCCGTTGATTTGGCTCCGCTCGGGTCGACCTCTTCGGTCGTGGTGCTGTCCGGGGCGCCAATGCTGAACATCCAGTTCCCGCGGAACCGGCCGCCGACGTAGCCACTCGGCGCGGAGATGTCCATGCCGTCGTTCAGCTTGCGCCCAGCCTTCAACCGCCCCGCCTTTGTCAGGTTGGCGGGATCGCTGCGCAGGCCACTGTTGTGCTCGTCCACGGCCTTGTTGTACTGGCTCGCGACGGCGTTTTGCGCCCAGATCTCAGGGTTGCCTACCGGAGATATCTTGATAACGCTTATGCCGACCTGAATGATGATCTCGCGAAGGCTGGCGTCGATGGCTTCCGTGGCCTGGGCCGCAAACTCGGCAAGGCTCAACGCAAAGCTGCCGGACTGGCCGGCGTATTTGGATGCCATCTTCAAACCCTCAACTGAATTGTCCAGGTGGCGCCCACCGGGTCCTGACTGACATTTAAGGCTCGCTTCCCGCTGATGATGTCGCCAATGACAGGCGTAGCACTTTCAGCCGTGGGAACTCCAGCAACCGTGACGAATAACTCGTTCTGCAAGATCAGCAACTTCACGTCAGTCGTCTGGATCAGTGAGCCATCAATCTCCCTGGCCAGATAACTGCCGAACACTCCGCGGCCGCCATAGGTGACAACCACTTCGGGAGCGGTACCGGTGTCAGGGTCGTATTCGCCTGCCACCTTCCGCACGCCGAGCACCGGCTTCACAGCATCGGCTAGGCCGTCGGGATCATCGAACGCCTCGGCCATCTCAGCCTGAATCTCGTCGCGCATCCCCATTATCAGATCCTCTTGAGCATCATCACACCGGAACGCTTGGTCCACGGCACCAGCAGAGCTAGGGCGAAGTTCTCGCCAGCGGACAGGTCTGTTGACCCGGCTGCGTAAGTCTTGCTTGTCGAGGTGCCAGATTGAGCGGACACCGTCTTGCTCAGCACTTCCTTATGGGTGGCCTTGTACAAATTGCCCGCCGCCGCTTCTTTGGCGACCTGGGCGCCGGCCGTCTTGATCTCGGCCGGAACCGGGTCGGGGACAGCCCGCTTAATCTTGGCCGTGAGCCAGGCGTTGGCCATGGCCACAGCAAGGACCGGATCACCGGTGCCGGCCCAGCCAGGACCCAGCGAGGCATCAACATCGGCAACAGTGATGAAGTCGGTCATTTGCTTGTCCTTATTCCGCCGGCACCAGGGCCAGCAGGTCTTCTTTCTTAGCGGTTGCGTCGAAGGCAATGCCTTTGGCGGTGAGCCACTCTTTCAGCTCGGGGACCTTCATTTTCAGAGGATCGGTTTCCGGTGCGGCCTGCTCGATCTTCATCGCCTCTGCGACTTCTTCGGCAGTGCTGCGGGAGGCGTAGCCTTCAGGCGGGTAATTGCTCGCCTTGTAGCCGGCAGCGACGAATTCAGCGACCGTTGGGCCGTCTTCGCGCAGGCCTGCCGACTGCTTCCCGTCTTCAACCGCGATGCCGGCACGCTGATAGGCCGCAGTGATATGCGGGAAGTCGCCGTCGACAATTACCTTGGTTGCTGCGCTGATGACACCGAAGAACTCATCGGTAAGGCGATAGCAAACCCCAGGCTCCGCACTCGGCTTGTCGGTATAGATAACCTTCATGATTCTCTCCGTTGCGGTCGGAGCGCCACCTGGCGCCCCGCCGAGGCTGTCTTACGGGGTGGCGGTGCCGCTGATCACAGCCGCGAAAGGAACCTGCTTGCGGTCGAAGACGCGCTCCCAGTTGCCAGCAGCCGCGTACTGCGCGGCGGTAGGGCTGAGGTTCTGGTTGGTGCTGCCCTTCCAGCTGAAGCCCGCCGGTTGCAGGATCAGCGTCTTCCGCTCCCACAGGACCTCCGCACCACCACCGTTACCGCCGGAAGCCTTGCGCTCCAGCTCGACAGGCACGGTTGGATTGCCTTCGCCGTAGCCGAACGCACCCTGGCCGAAGAAGACCGACAGATAACGACCAGGGCCGTAGATCAGGCTGTCATCCATGAACACCGGCTTGCCGAGGTAGGTCGCCAGGATGATCTTGCCGTCGGAGTCGCGCAGGTACTCGATGAGGTCCTGCTTCACCATCTGGTTCATCACCACGGAGTGCACGCCGATAGCAGCAAACACATCAGCAGCATCGCCCGAAGTGAAAGCTGCATCTTGGAACGCGCCGGCGCTGATGGTCGCACCGGCATCGACAACCATGTCACCGGCATTATTCGCGATGTTCGAAGCGATCACGCCACGGGCTGCACCGAGCAGGTAACGCTGCCAGCGGCGAGTCCAGTAGGTGCCGAAACGGTTACGGATGTGCTGCATCGGTTCGGAGTTGGCGAGCTCCGAGGTCAAATCCGCTACGCCGTAACCTTTGTTGAGGTACAGGGTACGGGCGCGCATGCTGCCCTGCTCTGCCTTGCCAACTTCACCCAGGTCGTCAGGGTTATCGTTGGAGATATTCGGCTCTTCGTCAGCGTCCAGGTCCTGCCAGTAGCTGATTTCCGAAGTACCCTGGCCGTTCTGCGCAATGGCATCAAGCTCAGGGGATTTGGTGATGATGCCCGACTCAAAGACCGCGGTCTTTTCCGGGGAGTTGACCGGCGCCAGAGCGCCGTAATAGTCGGCGACAAAGATGTCTGCCAGTTGGGTAGTTGCCATGGATTAGGTTCCTTTGGTGGCCAAGAGTTTTTTGAACTGCTCGGGGTTATCGCGGGCCAGCGCAGCGCGCTCGGTTTCCGTGTACTCGCCCCATTTTTTCGTGGCCTTGCCACCTTGATCGCCGGTCGGACCGGCACCCTGAGCCCTTGGCCACAGGTGTGTTGCTGTTTCACGCAACGATTCCGCCCATTCGAGCGGTGACAGCGGGGTTTTCCCGTCCTTCCCGTAAACGACTTCGCCGTCACGGTCGGTAGCGATCGCCTCACCGTCCTCGCTGAGTTTGAAAGTGCCCCGGGCGCGCAGGATGATGTCCTCGGCAGCCTCGGGGAGCGCACCGGCCTTGATGGCAGCAGCACGGATGGAGTCGGCCAGCACCTTGTCGCTGTACTTGGCAGCGAAGGCCTCGGCCTTGTCGGCTCGGGTCTTCTCGGCGGCAAGCTTGGTGTCGTAGTCCGTGCGCAGGCGTTCGGTACGCTTGGTGATGACCTCGTCGAGCTTGCCCTCGGCCAGCAGCCGAGTTTCCTCGTCCTGCCCGACCTTGGTGAGCAAGGCCTTCACCGCGTTGATGTCCAGGCCCTCGAACTGGGTCTTGAAACCGTCCAGTTCGGTTTTGGTGGTTCGGAGCGAGCCAAGCAGCTCGGTGTTTTTGTTCTTGAGACCCAGTGTCGCAGCCTCAACAGCTGCTGCAATGGCGGTTTGAACGGCCGGGTCTTCAAGATCAATCTGGTTTTCGTCTGCCACTTGGTGCACCCCTTGGGTATGGTCGGCCCGCTTTGCAGGCATAAAAAAACCGCCCATTGGGCGGCTTGGTGTGAATTCTATGTTTTATCGGACTATCGACAGCCCGCGCATCACCAGGTAATCGGCGAACTGCGTCCTGCTCGGCGCGTATGGCGGTGGGCGCATTCGGACGCGCGGATTGTCACGATTTAAGCGTGTCCGCCGACCGTTCGGCTCAGTGCAGTGCGTTGGCTCGTCAATTTGAAAGCCCTGCTCTGCGGCGAACAGCTCGGCAGCAAGCCGCACCTGCCCCCATTCAAGCTCAAAGGGCACGAACGTCTCTGAAAGCGTCTGGTATTCGATCTTGCAGTCACGCCGGGGCCAGGCCATTGCCTGATCTGGATTGGCCTTGCGCCCTTTCCACTGCCGGGCGTTGATATCCGCCGCAGCGCGCAGCAGCAGCGCGACCTGATCAGCCTCCTCCTCAGGGATTCGAAAGCCATAGTAGTCGCGGTAGAAGGTCAGCTTCTCCAGCAGCACGAAGCTGTTGGCATCCGGCCTTCCCTGCCCGTCCTCAACAATGATCTGCATCGGTCATCTCAACCTGGTGGAGCACCGAGTGTAACGCCTGCCCGGGTGAACATGTCAGGCTCAATGACCTTCAGTTCGGCCAAGGTCAGCGGCTTGAACTTCTTGTCGAGCTGCAGCATGGCGAACTTCTCTGGAGTCAGGCCGCCATCGCGAAACAGCTTGCCTCGCACCGGTCCGAGCGCATGATCCTGGAAGCTCGCCGGCTGCGTCGCCAGCCACTCGTAATAGTTCATGCTTGCATCGACCTGGCCACCGCCAGTATTGCCCACCGATGCTCGCGTGGCGCCTTTTGAGAACATCTCAGACAGCCTCGTTATTGGTACCGTTGTGGATCGACAGTTAATGTGGGCCGGCGGCAACGGCCCTTTGCCCAGGTCGAAGCGCATGCCGTCTAGGCCTTTACACTGCTGAGAGGTCTTGCGGTCCAGCGTCGACAACCAGTAATAACCCAGCACCACGTCGCTGTTGGCCTTGAGGGTTTCCATGCGCGCAGTGGTCGCAACGTGCTGGATGGCCGTCTGCACGACTGACGCCGCGTTACGGTTGCTCACGGCGAGAATGCCGTCGGTGAAATTCTGCGCCGCGGTGCCGCGTACGGCCTGAATGATCTGGGCGTTCGTCTGGCCTTGGCCGAAGCCGAGCCGGATCGTGTTCGTCACCCGCATTGTTTCAGTTCTGGTCCAGCCGCTGAGGAAGCTTTTCAACAGCTTGCCGCCGTCCAACCCTTTGACCTGAAGCGGGTACGAGAACACCGCGGCGCGAATCACGGCGTTGGCCGGGACTACGGCATCAATCGACATCGCATGACTGAGGCTGTTGGCCTCGAAGGTCGACTCATACAGCGCGATATCCACCAGATCGGCCTGCACCACATCGCCGAAGGCCTTGTAGATCTCCAGCAACTTGCCGTCGACCCGGGCAAGGAACTGCTCAAGGCGATCACGACTGTAGGTCGTCAACTCCTTGCGCGTCAGTTGCTCCCGCACCAGGGCGTCGATTTTGCGCAAGTACTTCTCGAACTTCTTGACCTCGCCGGCCTTAAGCCGCTCGATCATCACTGAGTGACGGGTCGTCTGCTCCAGTAGCTGGCTGTCGGCCTGTTCCTGGTTTGCTGTTGGCATCTTCGTTGTCCAGGTTGAGGCCGACCGACTCGCGCTCTTCGCTGATCAGCTCGGCTTCTTCGTCGTAAAGACGTTCCGGTAGCTTCCCGGTCGTGAGGTACTGCCAATAGGTGTCGGCGCTGACCGTGCCGGCCATGACGCTCTTTTGAAGCTCAGCCAAGACCTGAGGGTCGACCTGAGGAATAACGAACTCAGGGTTGACCTTGAATGTCACCTGTTTCGGGTCGTAGCCCTTCCATTCAGCGGCGTATCGCAACGCCTGCTCTACGGCCTCGGCCACAGTGATGACGATGCTGTGCAACGTTGCGTGCTGATCGTTCTGGCGCGTCTTGCGCGCCTCTCCCGACTCGGTTCCGCCGACGTCCATTACCTTGGCACCAGCCTCAACAGCGGCGTTGCGTTGGTCATCCATGGCTTTGCGGACGGCTTCAATGCCGGCGCCCTGGAACTCCAGATAGCCACACTTGCCATTCGGCCCAAGGTCCCACGCGGCAGATGGCCCGGTTACGCTCAACTCTACCGTTTCATCCAAGCCAGATACCCACGGTTGCGGGTGGCTGGTCTGGTGCAGAGCAGTGAAATAGTCAGCACTGAGCTGATAGGACTTCAGCGCGGCCCTGGCCATCGTTAGAAGCGGCACTTCATCCACGTCGGGCGAGTTGTCCGTTGAGCCGCAGTAGATCACCGGCAGGAACTCCAGGCCCCTCACCAGGCGATTGTCTGTGCCGGTCGTGCCGAGCGGTTTCAGCTCTTCGATGACCTCCCCGTTTTCACCCAGCACTTCGCTGTAGCAAACTTCGCCGACCATCTTGAAGACGCGATAAACCATCTTGCAGTCGTGGTCGAACTCGTCCTCTTTGTCGTCTCGGAACTCGATGAATACGGCAAGCACCAGGTCTTGCCGGCCGCCGCCTTGGCTGCCTACCTTCCAGTTGATCGCGTTGCGGGTGGCATAAGTCGAGAAATACGGCTCACTGCTGTCGTCGATGTTCACCACCAGCGGCACCCGGCCGTGGGAGATCGCCTGTCGTACCATGCGGAAGAACAACTGCTTCAGGCCGAAGCCGTCAGACGTGGCGTTGTCTTCCAAGCCCTTCAGCCCAGCCGGCAGCTCAATTTCAGGAATCAGCCGAGACACCAGACCCATCATCGACCGAAGTGAGTCGCGCACCCAGTGTTCGTACTGAGCCCGGTTTGTATAGTTCTGGTACAGGTATTTGTTGCCGGTGGCGTCGAGCTTTTCAGCTTCCACCATGCCGCTGGGCTTCGGCAGGTTCCGATCGTTGCGCTTGATGGCGCCCTCACCTTCGAGCGCGTCGTCCATCATTTCCCACTCGGCGATGTGTGCGTCGAAGTCGGGGTTTGTCGATTGCACTGGCATCAGGCCAATCCTCCAATACGGCGCGTTCCGCCTGTGCGTGTTTTGATCGGGTAACGCTTAGCGATGAAGTAGCCGGCGGCGTCGTTCATGTGGTCGTGACCTTTTTTCGGATCTTTGTCCGGCTCACCCTTGTCGGTGTAGGTCTGCCGCTCCAGGCATAGGGTAAGTTGAGGGCACTGGTCGATGTTGACCTTCAATCGCCGCTCGCCGTAGGTGTTCAAGAAAATCGCGTTGACCGAGTTAACGCGGTCTTTGACGCCCGGGTTAGTCGAATCAACCACCACCGTGAATCCGGCTTTTTTCAACAACGAAAGGTCGGACTCGCTGGCGTTCTTGCTGCTGGTGTTCTGGCCGCTGGCATCTGGGTAAACCGCAACGGCGTGTCCTGGGAAACGCACCTGGATCTTCTCGATCATCTCCGGCGTATCGCGCACCCCGTGAAACTCATCCAGTGCAAGCGGCAGGTCGTCGCGCACGACATAGACCACTGCCGCCATCTTCATGACGTTGAAGTCCATCCCGATGTGCAGCGCTTCGCCTTGCTTGATTCGTTCGCTGGTGCGGCATTCGGCGCGGTTGAACGTGTAATACACGACGCCTGCATAGTTTTCGAAGCCGGCCTCGTACTCTTGCCGAAACGTGCGGGGGTCCATCTTGCGACGGGCAGCATCCAGCTCCTCGGCTGGTACGTTGCCCCCCTGCAGCGATGTGTACTGCCAGCTTTTGTGGTCCGGCTCTCCGCCAGGCTTACCGTCAAGGTAGGTGTCGTAGCAGTGATTGAATCCTTTCGGGGTCCCAATTCGCAGCGCGTGCCCGCCCTTGCGCAGCCCAATGCCAGGGATCGTGTACTGGCAGGTCGAAAGCATCGGCCGAAGAACTTCTTCCCACGCAGCCCACGGACAATCCGCCCACTCATCCACTAGGACGAAGAACAGACCAGAGCCCCGAAGGTTGTCGTAATTATCAAGCCCGACCACGCGCATGACGTGGCCTGACTTCAGAGTGATCGAGCACTCCGTCTCGTTTGGACGGTGCGAACGCCAGGCTTCTGGGATGGCCTGTTTCAGTCGCCGCCAGAACACACGCTTGGCCTGCTTGAAGGTCGGTGCGCCGTACCAGATCTCGTCTTCAACGCTTACACCCCACTCGGCAGCAAGACGGGCCGCTCGGCGCATCTCGGCCTTGCCCAGGAACGTCTTGCCGAACCGGCGACCACACACAGCATCACGAAAGCGTGCTTCAGGCTGAAACCCCCAGCAGTAAATGTTCGCCTGCTTCGGCGTCAGCTTTACCGGCGGGTCAAAGGTGCGGGGTAGTCGGGACATTCTCATCAGGCTCCAGGGTGTACTCAGCAACTGCGTGCTGCTGGTCCGCTTGGGAGCCCAGGGGTTTTTCAAATTCGAGACGGCGATTCACGTAGACATCGCCCACCTCTTTGGCGGCCTGCTCGTACAACTGAGCGGTCAGTGCCAGGTTTCGCATGTTCTCGGCCTTCTCGGCCATGCGACCCAGCCCCCTGAGCCTGTAGGCACGATTGGCGATCGGGATGTCGGTTGTCTCTTCGCGGAATCGTTTACGGGCGGCGTGGAACAGGTCGGCCCAGTTCTTCCCCAGCCTTTGGCCAGCAAACTTTGTCGGGTCATGTGTTTCGCACTGTTGTCGGGTGATCTCTATTCCGAATTCTGTCTTGACCGCTGCTACCACCTGGGATGGCGTATCGAAGCAGGCCAGTGCCTGAACGATGAAGGCTTTGACCTCGCTTCGTAGTACTGCCATATGGTTGTCATCCGTCAATACCTGTCATGGAATCAGGCCGACTTGAGCAGACAGGTTCCGCAGGCCCTCGATATATTCAATTTCCCCACCTCGGCAGGACTGTTTGCAGCATCCACCAACGCTTGAACGTCAGGGCTCGCACCGTAGCGGCGGACCACACCGACGAACTCTTCGACGTCATGACCGCGCAGCTTCAGCTTGGGTGCACCTTCTTCGGTGAAGGCTGGTTGACCGTACTTATCGGTCGCCTGGGCGATGTGGTAGAGCTCGTGCTCGATCAGCGCGCAGAAGGCGGCGTCGGAACACTGGGCGCTGTAGTCAGCGGCCAAGGTGATGATGAAGGCCGGCACATCGCCAAACCAATCACGCATCTGTTGCTCCATCCGGGCCTTCTGCCAACCGCCGGCGCGGAACGCTACCTGCTCGGCTTGTCCCAGGACGGTGCGTCCTTGCTTATCGAAGGCTGCCGACGCCCACATCACCCGGATGTCTGCATCCAGTAGATGGGCATGGTCTTCGTTGTGAATACTCCCGGTATCGGCAAGGATCTCAGCCTGGAGCCATTCCCACACATCAGGGGCTGGAGTCAGGCGAATACCGAAGTCGGACAGGTCGGACAGCTCAAGCATTGGTGCCGAAGGCATTGGTCTGCGCATTTGGAGTCATCCTGTGGGGGCAAACCACACAAGTGCGAGAAACTACACGTGGTTGAGTGGCGAGGGTGATGACGGAATGCTTCAATCGAGTCGCACTTTAAAAAAGGAGATGTGCAATGGAGTTTCTAAAACCGCTCAGTATCTTTTCGCTGGGCATTTACTCGGCAATCGGCGTCGCCGCATTGATCGTCCTGTACTTTCTATTCTACGGAGCCAGATGTTTTGACTCGTGGATGAAGAAGCAGCCAATGCCAACCGATCGGGTATGGGCCTTTGTAGTCGTTGCGGCACTTTTGGGGTTGTGTATCGGGAGCTTTACCCAGGGGATAACCGAAATCCATGCCGAATGTGCAGCATACGGTCAACCTGTTGGTCCATGCTTCTTTAAGCACATCAGTCCGTAGGTGTTTGACAGCAGCCCGACTGAAAGGCGCGTTCAATTGCCTCCCGGTCGGGTTGTTTGATGGCCGTCGGGACGCTCTGTTACTTGAAAAGGTGGCGGGGTGCCGGTATTGCTGACGATCAACTCTCAAAGGGCAATCACCATGGAACCGAGATTCAAGGTGCTGGACTTCATTCACGCCACTAGCGGAGCCACGCGCTACCGGATCTATGACGGAAAAAATCGAGGCGATGCCAATAAGCACGGCGTGTACGACGACAGGGCAGATGCGGATTCTGTTTGCGCAAAGCTGAACGCCGAACACAAAGAGTGATCTATCCGTGCCGCACTCACCTGCGGCACACTAACCCAGCAAAGGACTCGCGATCTTGATGGACATACTGGTTGAAACGGTATTTCGCGCAATTTGCTTCCCTATCGGGTGGCCCGTAATGCGGGTAGTCACGCTCGGGAAGTATCCGGCGAAAGGCTCATGGTTTTCCCAATCACCAGAATCCGAATGGACATCTGCGGTAGGGCTTGCTGTATTGGTGATCACCATGATGGCAATACTGGGCCAGTTCGTTCTTACCTGATCCGCTCAAGCCGTTAGTCATCAGCATCCAACAGCACATCAATCAGCTTCTGCTCGCCCAGGCGCATGGCACCGAGGCATTGCAGGTCGTCGCACTTAGGCCCCAACCCGAATACAGTCACCTCGCCTTTTGGGCCGATCAGGGTTAAGGCGCCAACACTGCACTCCGGATGCTCGCCAGCATCGAGATCATCAGCAATCTTACGCAGGGTCTTGGCGGCGTCGCGCCAGTCCTTTCCGCTTGAACTCCAGAACCTTGACTGTCATTAGCTCACCATGATGGTGGTCTGCACCTGGGCGTGCCCGTGCAGCAGGGAAACGACCAGGCCCTGAGGTAGGCCGGCGGCCTTGGCAGCATCTACCGCCTTGGCGATGGCGCTATCCAGATCGGCGACGGCCTTGTTGATGTCCGGGCTCAATGGCAGGACGTGGCGCAGACGGGTGACGTTGGTCATGCCGTCACACGAGACTCAGCGCAACAACGCCCAAGGCAATGACCGCGATTACGATCCAGCCGAGAGTGGATACTGCTTTGGATAAATTGGTGTTCGAAGCCATGGTGATTCCCTCGTCGCAGGTCGCGACACGATTTACTGATTCGCGAAACGTGTCGCGGATTCGGTTACTTGCTCTGGCTGCGTTTGATCTGGGCGTCCACCTGGTCGGCGCACGTGTCGAGCAGCTTGATCGCCTGATCCTTGAGCTCCCACACATCGCCGTTGAGGCGAAGGTCAGACTCGTCAGGGTCTACCCGCTCACACGGGACCAGCTCGGGCGCTTCAATTCTTACGGCCTGGGTCTTTGTTACCACTGCCGGCTTTCCCGCGCAGGCCGTCAGGCAGAGGCTGAGCAGCCCAGTCACGAACAGGCTTGCTGTTGCGCTTGAGATCTTCAAAATCTTTCCTCGCCTTTTTGGCTTTGTCTTCGCTGGCCTTGATTCTCTTGTTGAGGTCTGCGGTGTAGGCGGCGTTGCGCTGGGCTTCGGCGCGAAGTGTGGTGATCGTCGCCTGGCTCTCGGTGTTGGCCGCAATGGCGTCCTGCTTGCCCTTAGCCTCGATCGTCACCTGACCTTCAAGCGCAATGACCTGGTAGTGCTGGATACCCAGCAACAGGCAGGCAACGAGCGCGATGATTGCTGCAGCGGCGAAGGCCTTCATAGCGAATCCACCTTGCGACCCAGGAAGCGGGTCACCATCTCGCGAATGGCCGTGACGCCGAGGAACCCAATGGTCCCGCCGGCGGCAACAGACAAACTCGATGGCCAGGCCATCCACTCAATGACGCTACTGGCTGACAAGCTCAATCCACCGCAGATCAACGCTTCGAAGCAGATCCGGCGCTTGCTGGTTTCTTTAGCGTCATACAGGACGCGCAGGAAGGAGATAAGGATCGCCATAATTGCGCCCTGCCAAAGTGGATTGCTCAGGGCCATCCAGATAGCGGCCCAGGCGTCCGGGTTCTTTTCGGGCATGAGCTTCATCCGATGTCCTCCCTTTCGGGGAGCGTGATAGGTACGGCTCCAGCAGCACTCCCAGCCATAGCGAAGGGTGTGGTGGAGCCGAAAACGAAAAAGGCCCCGCGCGATAGCGAAGCCTTGGATAAGAGCATAAAGACAGCGCAGGAGGTATAACCCACCGCGAAATCTTGGCGTAATAGGGACAGGAAAAGTGAAAGGATCTAAAATTTTTGTAGCACTGGTTTCGGCTTCATGCCTCTCGCTGTACGGAAGCGAGAGCAAAGACGATTACGTATTCCAGGTTAACCGATGTGAAGCCGCATATGCGATGGATGACGACTCCAACGCAGAGACATTAATCAAGTCCGCCGGCGTAGTTGCTCAGTATATGAATGAGCACAATCTCGAAGACACTCCTGCGGAAGAGACTGCCAATACTGAAAAGATCATGAGTGAGATATTCGGCGTACCCAATTCAACCGTTGAAGTGTGGAAGGGTCGCGCTCGAAAAATTACAGAATCTGATTTCTGCAAAAAATACCTAAGCAGTTTGCAATCTGAATAGGCGTGAGGGTCTTTCCTCTCCTGTCCGCCGAAGACCTTCTCTGCGTCGACGCGCCTTTGCATCGATCTCGCAGTCCAGTCTCACGCCACCCTGCAGCATTGGTGAGGTCAGGGTGCGCGGGCTGTCGGTGTTATTTCCGTACGTCGTACTGTTCGGCTATCGACGTCCAGGCATTCCCGGGTGCTGCTCTGGCTACAGGTAAATCTGAGGCGTAAAAAAGCCCGCGCTATGCGGGCAATTGGAATAATCCAAAGATTTGTTCAGGCCCCTGATTCAGGGTCGCTCGCAGGTAGGCCGCGAGCCTCCTTATCGTCTTCGTCCTGATCATTCATCAGTGGGTCTGCGTCCGGATCATCGACGCGCCCACTCTTTCCAGATTCTGTATGCTCACTCGACACCGAATTGTTGGCATCCACGTCTGACATATCTGCCTCGACAGGTGCTTCGTCATCCGCAGGCAGCGGCACTTCTGGCTCATTCCGCTTAGGATCATGGCCTGTTTCGTTGTCCGTATCACTCGTCACGCCCTTCTGGGAAATGTTCCCTGGCGCATTCTCGTCGATGTCCATGCTGAGTCTCCGTTCTGAGGCGCGGGATATCCGTGCATGAACTTGAGAGGCGGCGCGGATCGGCGAGTGCCGGGCGCTGGACGAACGGTGAAACACGATAGCCCCGCTCGGTACACGATCTTGAATAGGGGCGTAATCTTTGCCGCTCAGAGTGATGGGCGTGGTGGAGCTGAAAACAAAAAAGGCCCCAGCATCTGCTGGGGCCTAAACCCTGTCACGTAACCACAGAGCAACAACAAGTGGCTGTTTATGCAGCCCTTCGCTCCTTAAGGCAGCAAATCGTAAGTCACGCAAGCGCGACTCGGGGTGCTGCTGTTTGCAGTAATCCACAGACCATAGCCAGGCGGCAGTTGGATCGGATACGAAAGATTTTGGGAGCCACTACCCAGAGTCATCAGGATCGGCTTCCCATCATAGTCCGAGCCGAGCTTCGGAGCCACAGTTCCGGTAATTAGGCCGGAAAGATGAGTGCCGCTCACCGAGGCTGTACGAATTACGGCACCTGCGACGTTTTCAGTTGGCTTGATGATCGCTTCAACACTATATGTGTCGGAGCTGTAGAACTTTGCACCAATAGTTACTGGTTCCATTTTTTTCACCTTTAAATCGAATGATTGTTCGCGGAGGATTCCGCTTTCATGTCGCTCAAAGGCGATCGCTCGAGGCTCGCGGCCTTCTCATGATTCAACGTCCCGCATCGGGAACATTTGATCTGGAGCTCGGTAAACTCACCCACTCGGGCGAGAAGTCGTTTGCAATTTCCACATCTGCATTCTTTCAACATCTGCAAGTCCGTTTGATTTCTGCTAGGCTCCGTCCCGCTCGCGCGAGCAGTGAGGGCCTTGGCTGGCTTGCAGGCACTATCTGCGATCCGGCGTTTCTTTTGGGTGTTCGCGCACCCTCTGGAATCGCCCTCTCTTTTTCTGCGCGCATAAAAAAGCCCCGAACTTGTCGGGGCTTTTTGCTTTCTTGCGGGCATAAAAAAACCGGCACAGTGGCCGGCTTTCTAAGTAACTTGCCGAAGGCAAAATACTAACTATGGGGAAATCATGCCCTCAGCCGTGCGGGAAGTCAAGCAGCCTCTTTCATCTTGTAAATTACACCGCCAATTGGACTCAACGCACGAGCGTCAATGTCATAGCAGGCATCGAAGCAAAGCTGCACGAATGGCTCCCAATCTCGCCCCCATGCCGCTGACGGAAGCTCGACGTCGTACTCTCCTTTCATCCAGGCGCGGAACAACTCGGGCTTGATCAGCGGATCGGCATTGGCCGATTGCCCGCCTTGGTGCATGTAGCGGTAACGACGGAACACACCCTTGGCGACATACTCGGCCCGCTCCCGCTTGCTGGCGGTCATACGCTCTACCCGTGAGCATGCCAGGTTGAAAACAGCACCTTCTGCCTCCTCCCGATCATCATCTGTCGGCTCGGCCGCATACATGGCATTGCCGAAAGCCCGCAGTTGAAAATGAAGCCGAGCAATTGCTGACTGGATGTGGCCGGCCAGCGCTCCGTGCATGGCAGGGTTAGCCGTCGGGCCTCGCTCCGTGCCCTGCACCACCACGCCCAGTTCAGCGGCGTCAGAAGTCTGGCCGGGGGCCGGGTTGTAGTTGCAGTCGTGCCAAGCCTGGCGCGCGGAATGGATTTTCATGCTGCTCTCCCCTTCAGCTCTCTTGTTTTTGCCCGGTAGTCGGCGGTCATCGCCTTCAGTTCTTCGACGGTGTACTTCTTCGGCTCATGCGGTCCTTCCAGCCAATCGACTTGCTCGGCGCCGATCCGCTTCACCAGCTCGATGCGGTAATTCACGATGTTCCCGGAAAGCCGGGTGTTGCATGGCGAGCACTGGCGGTGGCAGTTCAGCGGCTCGAAGCGCAGCGCGGGATTGCTGCCGACGGTGCGGTAGTGCCCTGCGTCGTACTTGCCTTGGTGGTGCCGGCTGCAACTGATGCACGGCAGTTCGGCATCGCGCTCGCGCACCCAGGCGTTGAAGGCCTGTTGCGTGTCCTTGAGATGCTCGGCCCGGCTCTTCAGCTTCTCCTTGCGAACCTTGATCTCCCGGCGCCCGGCATCCGCGAAGGCTTTACGCGTGGTTTCCCGGCCCTTCTCTGACTGTCCGTGAGCGATTGCGCACTCGATCTCCCCGCATACGGCTTGCGAGTCGCGGGCAGGCGTGTACATCACTCGGCAGGACGGGCAGCGCTTCCGGCGCGGGCCACCGGACGTGAGCGGGGTCTTGCGTTGTAGTGGGGTGCGCTTCATGCGGCTTCCTTGCTCAGCAGATCGGTGAGGACAACGCCCTGGCCCGTGAAGAACGCGGCCATGCGGTCGGTGTACTGGATGCCCTGGGCGCGATTGAACAGGCTGGTGACGGGGAAGCCGTCCGGACCGAACAGCTTGCACTCGCCCATCATGGCCAGCTTCTCCTCGTAGGGCAGATGGCGCATGACCCGATACCACGCAGCCTGGAACCCTGAATCTTCGTTCAGCAGAATCTGCACACCGAAGTGCAGCTTGCAGTAGCGCCGGGCGTCGGCCGCATCGCCGATCTGGGTCATCTCGGCGATGCGCTTGTACATCCCGAACCACAGAGAGTTCTGGTCGAGGGTGCGGTCCTTGCCCGGGCGCAGTGAGACAACGACGAACTTCTTGTCCTTGTACATGGTGGTCAGACTGGTGATGGCCTCGGTGAGCTTGGCCTGGCTGTTGACGCTGATCTTGTCGGTCATCGGGCGCCCTCGCTTGCACATGCCAACGTCCGATCATGCGAAACGATGCCGTAGGCTTTCGCTGCAATAGCAAGACCGCGCAAGGCTGGAACTGCACTGTTACGATCCCGCTCCCGCAGGTGGTAAAACGTGTCGAGGCGCGACAATGCCTTGGCGACGAGGAAGCTTGGGCAGATGATCACGCTCATAACTGCTCTCCCTTGCCCATTGCGGCGTCGATGTAATGGCCGAGACTCATATCGCCGGTGTACGCGATCTGAAAATCAGGGTTTGCGTCGAGGTACTGGAACCGCTCGGCATCTTTGCGCAGCGCCTCGTTCTCGGCCAGCAGCTCCAGCGCCGCTTCCTCGACGGTCTTCTCGCCAAGGAAGTCTTGCAGCGCTTCGGTGTTGCGTTTCCAGTCAGAGCAGTCGGCTCGAAATGAGGCTGCTTCAGCCCAGAGCAGCGCCTTCAATTTCTCTTTGTCGATAGCCATCAAAAGCCTTCCTTGCCGCGCTGAGATTCCCATTCGAACGGAATGACGATCACCCCGCCCTCCCGCAGACGATCCACGCAGCGCTCGCCCATGGCCGACGGCAGCGCCTTGCCGTCGAGGTTCGAGATGATCACCGTGGGGCGCATCTGCTCGTACCGGCCGTTGATGATTGAGAACAGCGTGGTCAGCTCGAAGTCGCTCGGGGTTTCCTTGCTCACGCCGATTTCGTCCAGAACGAGCAGAGACGGAGCGATAAGGCCGGCCAGGATCATCCCCTCCGTGCGCTCGGTTCCGCCGCCGTAGGTGGACCTGATGTCATGCAGGATTGAGCCGATCGTGCGGTACACGGCCGTAGCGGCGGTTTTGCGCATCAGCTCGTTCGCGATGGCGGAGCCCAGGTGCGTCTTGCCGGTGCCGGGCTTCCCGAGCATCAGCAGGCAACGGCCAGATTCGGAGATCTGCGGGAACTCGGTGACGTACCGGCGGCAAGTGCCAAGGGCCTTGAGTTGTTCGGGCGTGGTGGCCACGTACCTAGCCAGCGTCTTGCCCGCGAAGCGCTTCGGGATCAGAGCCGAGCCGAGCTTGATGGAAAGTTCGTAGCGTTCGTGAATCTTGGCCTGCTCAGCAGCTTCTTCCTTCTCGATCCGGGTGCACTCCGGGCAGCCGGTCTTGAACACCTTGCCGAAAATCACGTTCACGGTTTGCGGGAACTGGCCGTGGTCTTCGCAGATGCCGGTGATCTTTTGCGGTGCGGGCGCCGTGCTTGGCATGGCGATTACTTTTTCAGATCGCATAGCTGCCGTCCTCCCGCTGGGTCAGGCCGGCGGTGTAGTCGCGCTCAGCGAAGCCTGTGTGACGGGATTGCGGGAACTGGTGCACGTTGCTGACAGGCTTGACCTCGTCCTCCCAGCGCTTGCCGTTCAGCCAGGTCGCCGGGTGTGGGATGTACTGGCCGCCGTCCTTGGTCCACTCGGCGCAGACGACTTGCCGGGCCAGGCCTCTGGCGATCAGGGCAAACAGTTCGTCAGTGACCTTGAGTTTCCTCCAGGCCTTCTCGGCGTTCGCCTTGCCCTTCTTGTTCGGGTACAGCTTCCAGAACTTCGGGAACAGATCCTCGGTCGCCGATGCCGCCGGCGTCGGTGGTGTGAGGGAGTCAGCAGTCAGGTTAAGGGAGTCAAGAGAGAGGGAGTCAGCCGGAGCGCTTCCGATTTTATCGGAAGTACTTCTGCCAAAATCCGAAGTGATACATCCATCTGATACTGAAGGGATAAACGACTCGGGTTCATTACGGTGCGGGTTCTGATGTTTCACGAAGTTGTCGATTTCGATGTAACGCTTTTCACCCACGGTGTAGCGAAAAATGAAGCCGGTTTCGGCAAGCCAGTTGAGCATGTCGTCCATGTCGAGGCCGTCGCGATACGGGAACAGTTCACCCTTGATGCGAAGTGGACGATCTTCCAGGCGCCCTTCCCGATCAGCGAGAAGCCACAGGCCCTCGAACAGCAGGGTGAGCATTGGGTCTGCCACGCCGAGCAGTTCATTCTTGAACAGGGCGGGCTTGAGGTTGCGTGCGCGGGCCATTACTTGCCCTCCATGTTGAGCAGGTCAGCGTCACGCCGCGCCCATAGGGCTTGAAGCTTGGTCAGGCCTTTGCCGGTGACACGTGGCGTGGATACGGTGGTCTTGCCGTTTTCGGGATGTTCAAAGGTGCTGAGCTTTGCGGTGAGGTAGCCGGATTCAATCGGCCCCTGCATTGGTTCGTTTTTGCGGAGGGTGACCCAGCGGCGCTGACGCAGGAACGCCATCAGACGGTTCTGGCCGGTGCCGATCAGCTTTGCGGCCTCGGCCACCGAGTACGTTTCGTGCGTGACGGTCACTGCGTCGAAAAAGGCTGTCTTTGGCGCATCGGCGGCAACCCTCTGCTCGAGCATCAGGTTTTCGTGGGAAAGCTCGGTGTTGTCCGCTTCCAGGGCGACGACCTTCTTCACATTGTCAGTGAGCAAGGCCAGCAAGGTGCGGGGGTCGTTGAGGGCGGCTGCGTAGTCGAAGGCTGGCTTGGCGTCGAGCTCGTTCAGTCGAATCACTACCTTGCGGCGCACGGCCTTTGACTCCCGCATCAGCACGCACATGCACTGATCCTTGGTCATCCGGATGCCTTCGGACTCGGTATTGTTGGCGTTCTTCACTACGAAAGTTTCGTAGTGCTCCCCTTCCAGCTCGTCCTTGCAGCGAGCAGCGAAATCATTGCGCCGGACTTCTCCCTCACCGAACGAGGACCGCGCCGAGTTGACCAGGTCCAGAAGCTCAAAGCTGCTCATGGTTTCATTCCGCGACACGTTTTGCGTTTGCAGAAAACGTGTCGCGACATGGTTCGGGGTATTGCTTGAAGTGAGTTGGCTCTGCATAATCTGTCCCACAAAGTGTTAATGAATTAGCCGACCTCGACCGTCGGCTTTTTTGTGCCTGGGTTTTGAAGCCGTTACCCAAATAGTGTTGGGGAGCCCTCCTTTTTCTGGGCTTTTCCATCTGCACCATCAAATAAAGCTTGTGCATGCGGGAACATCAGGCGGCCTTCACCGACGCATCCATCACGTCCAGGCTCTGACGAACATGGTTGATTTCTTGGCGGATCAGGGTTTTCTCGAAGGTGTTGACGCGGTCGTCGTCGAGCGCTTGGTGAACTGCGATGGTCAGGTCCGCCACTTCCTTGCCGACGTTGATCAGCGACTTGGTCAGCGCCTGAGGCTTGGGCGCGGTCTTGGCGACCAGGTCGAAACCAAACTCGTTGGCCAAGGCCAGCAGCGGGCGCATGTCGCCGGTGTGCAGCAAGATCCCGAACAAATGCTCCACGGTCAGGTGATGCGCATCGTTGTCAGGGTTTGCCCGCTGAAGAAGACCTACATGCGGAACGCCCATCTTTGCCGCCAGTGCTTTTGCCTCGTTGTCCAGAACAGCGCTCTGGCAGGCCCGCAGGAAATCTTCCATTCGTAAAACCTCGTTTCTGTTTCCGTGGTGGCGATACGCCAACAAGGAAATAATTCGTTCATCAACTGATCAGGGACGAATCCATGACCTTCTTTTTCTCCAGTCCCGAAACAGGGACCGTGGACAATCTTGAAACCCGCTACCGGCCTGCCCTGCTCGCCCTGCGGTCCCTAATAAGGGCTGTGAATCACCGCTTTGGAGGGAAGGCAACCACGTTGCTTTCGGGTGGTGTGCTGTCGCAGATCGCTTTCTTGAGTCCTGGCATGGCCAGTCGCAAGAGCTCGGAGGCCAAGGCATCCGGGGTGATTCCGATCTCCGACGCCCATCGCGCCAGTTCTTCTGTTGCGCCCTTCCTGAGTTCAACTACTGCACTGGGCATGAATCCCCCTCTATGGCCTTCTCAGGCGCGTCTTTTCTCCAGCTCAAACGGCAGCTCTCCGAGCGTTCGCTTGACCTCAAGCGCGGCCTCGATGATTTCTCGGCTAAGCACGCTGTGTTGCAGCTTCATGTCGCGGGCTACGTCCTTCAGTTCCTGAAAGACTTCGTCATCGAGGCGCACCTTCACCTGGTGTTCGTGCCGGTGCGCTTTATCGTCGTAGGCCATAGGTTCACTTCCGCTTTCGGTGTGACGGGGCTGGGTTAGGCGGCGGAAAGCTCAGGCCAAATTTGGCGCCAGTCTTCAGGCCTTAATTCTTGGCGCGTAACCGACCCTCCGGTCGCGCTCTCTGTACGAGCAGCGATTTCGGCAGACGCAGTTTTGTGCCCGTAGGCGATCAATCTCAGATATGCGCGAGTGGTCCCTGTGCGGGCGACATCGGTGTCTGTTGCCGCCTTGAGCCAGGCCAGCAGGCTTGGGTGTTTGGTCCGCATGTCGGGCCTCCTTTTAGGTAATTTGATTATTACCCGCAGGTAATCACAAAGCAATACCTACAGGGAATTTACCTTTTGGTAACAGGAAGGGATGATTTGGCGATGGAAATTTCAGAAATTCGCCGCGAAAACTTGCGGTCGCTCATGAAGCAGCGCTTCGAGGGAAAGCAGGCCCGCCTGGCTGACGCCCTCGGCAAAAGCGCAAATTACATATCGCGATGCCTTTCAACATCGATGCCAGCATCGAGCAGGAAGAACATCGGCGAGGATTTTGCGCGGGAGATTGAGCAGGCACTGGGCTTGGACCGGTATCAGCTCGATAAAGTAGGAATGCCAGCGGATAGCGACGGATCTAGAAAAAGTCCGCCCGATCACCTTTCCGATATCGATACATGGGATGACGAAACCCCGCTCGATGACGACGAGGTCTACGTGCCATTCCTCCAAGAAGTAGAGTTGGCCGCGGGTTCGGGCCGGTTCGCGATCGCTGAAAGCGACAGCGCCAGGCTGCGCTTCTTCAAGAAAGACCTCCGACACAACAACGTGCAGTTCAGCAACGCGAAGTGTGTGGTGGTGAGTGGTAACAGCATGCTGCCTGTGCTGCGCGACGGTGCCACGGTAGGCGTGAACGTCGGCAAAAATTCGCTAGGCCATATCGTCGACGGCGATATGTACGCGATCAACCATAACGGCCAGCTCCGGGTGAAGCAGGTCTATCGCCTGCCAACCGGTATCCGCCTGCGCAGCTTCAATCGTGACGAGCACCCGGATGAGGACTACACCTTCGCCGAGATTCAGGAGCAGCAAATCGCGATCCTGGGTCACGTGTTTTGGTGGGCAATGTACTCCCGATAACAATCGCAACGCTCGCACCACACACCAAAAGGAATGGACTCCATGAAAAAGCTGGTGATTACTGGAATCGTCGCTCTCGTTGCGATAGTCATCTACACCCAGATAACTATCTTTGCCGTGCCGCCGATCGGCGCAGTGCCCGAGGGGCGCACGGTGATAATGCTGCGGCTGAACAAGACCAACTTTATCGACAGTGCCGACGCCATGTGCGAGCGCCTGCAGGGCAGCGTTAGTCTGCTTTGCCGAGGGGTGACCATGGGTGCCGTGGTGAACAATACGAAAATTCTCGCCCGCCTACCCTACTCAGAGTCGCTCTATCTGATCTCCACGGGCGGCAAGCGGTACGACCGATGATGCAGGCGCATTAGGCGATGTCCAGGCATTGTTGAAGATGTGCACTGCGTTCCATTCGGACGAAGACCGGTTAACCGCGTATTCAGACGAGATCAAAGCCGGCGCAATAACCAGGACAATCAAATAGATGGCAGATCTCATACAAGGCCTCGACGGCCCCAGAACAGCCCAGCAAGAGCTGTTCTACGACCTAGACGATGCGTCCGCGGTCATCGACTGGTCAGTGGCCGAATTGACCAGCATGGCCGGCCGCGGCAGATCCCCCGATGATGCCGTTGCGCTTATGAAGATCTCCGCTCTTCTGAAAGCTCAGCAAGAAAAGATTCGCCGCCACGCTGATGAGGTGAAGGCGGGAAGGATTGTGCGGGGCAAGGCTGAGTAAGCGAGTATTGCCAGCAGTTTGGCTAGGATCAGATTCCAGTCATTTGCCTGACTCTTTAATCGATTAGAAGCTCGTCGTATTCGCCGGAAGCCAAGGCGTCCTCGTCGTATGCATAGCCCAGCGACTCGATTTTCTTACGCTTTTTATACAACCCCAGTTCTTGACGTGCATGACTGATCGCCTCTTCTTTAATGTAATCCTCATATCCGCTGAATACTGGGTAATCATTAAAGACCAACAGGGCGTCAAGCTTTCCGTGAAGTGACTCCATGGTCATGGGACGCTTCGTAAGGGCTGTACTCTCCGCGTATAACATGAACTGCTCAGACAGCAAGTGAAGGCGGTAAAGCTCGTCACTATTCAGATAGTTTTTTCCTGTTTTAGCCTCCTCGAGTGTCGGAAAGTCGCCGCGAATTGATTGCATGCCCATTGTTTCAGTATGATGATTCGCCCGATCAAGGATCAGCTTTGAGCTTGTCATTCCAGTAACTGCGTGATGAAATTTATCCTGTAGTAACGAGTAAAAGTTTCTGACCGTTTTCGAACCAGAGTCGTAGTCCGAGGAACAAATTTTGAAACACTCTCGCACCTTGGCGTAGACCTGCTTCTCCTCAGACCGGAGAGCTCGTACTGCAGCGGCAAGCTTGTTGAGTTTTTCTGGCGACTCCCGCAGAGCCTTTTCGTTGATTACATAACCTTGCTCAATGAAGGTTTTCAGTGTCTTAGTGGCCCACTGACGAAACTTCACCGCTCTTTTGGCATTTACGCGATAACCAACAGAGATGATCATGTCGATGTTGTAGTGAGGCACGTCCGCGCGCATCACATCCCGACCACCCTCATTCTGAACTATGGCAAATTTTGCCATGGTTGCCGATTTATCAAGCTCCTCGTCTGCATAAACGTTCTTGATATGCTTTAACGCGTTTGAATAGTCAACGCCAAAGAGCTGAGCAATATTCTGGCCTGTAGCCCAGAGCGACTGGTCCTCGGAGTCAAATCTAAGACTTACTTCCGTCTCCTCATCAGTGAACAGCATTTGGTTATTTTTTGGCTGATTGCTGCCATTTTCTTCCACTGACATTACTTGCTCCGATATTTGATTTCGTAACTTGTCACGATGCCACTCTACCCCCTGCACATCAACCGCGCCCGGCCCAGCGCCGTTTTTTTTGACTGCCCCCTCTCCCCGCACTCTAGACCCTCACTTTCTCGCCGATACTATGGCTGCGCACTTGCGCAACACATTTATTGGAAGAAAGTAATGATCAGAATTTCTTGGCTACTGGCTGTCCTTTGCTGCAGCGCTTCGTCTATTGCCCTAGCCGATGCTTCAAATGAGAAGGACATTCATTGTGCGGCCTACTACGAATTACTGTCGGTTGTTGGCGACCAGCCCGACATAAGTCGCAAACAGTCGTCAAAAGCTTTCTATGCACTTTTGAAGCGCGCCGGCGATACCCAAGAAGCCCAGGACGCCGTAGCGCAAAAGATGGTGGATTTAGGCGAGGAAATCCCAGGACCAATGACCCCGGCCAGCACTGCCAAGCTAAGGGGAAAGTATGACGCGGAGTGCAAGCCGCTGATGAAGGCTGCGTGGTGCGAAGTCTATGAAGATCCGACTGCTTGTGAGGGGTAATGCCTTGGCGGTAGCAGCATAGGTATCCATCATCGAGCCCTGCCCAGCGCCGGGCTTTTTCATTCCCGCCTTTCGTCGTATCGCTGTTGAGCGGTCACATCGCGTGGCTGCACACTGGCCGGGCTGACGGATCGGCGCCCCTTCGACAAATATCCTGCCCAGTGCGGGCTTTTTGTTGTCTGCGCCCAATGCCCTTATGGAGGAATGAGTCGTGGCCCACCCAAAACTATTCCCGGCTGTGCTGGCCAGCCTTCAATTGAATCAAATGATGATCGGCGAGGCCTTCGAGGAAATCGCAGCGTGGCTGGATAAAGAAGGTGCGACAGAAACGACGCAGAAGCTGAGGGTTCGCGTTGGCGATCTGAGATTCAACGCGGAGGTGATGGATAGGGCAATTACAGAGCTGCTCTCCCCACCCTACCCTGGTCCTCCCATGCACTCTGCGGTGCTCGCAAGTGATGCCCCTGCCTCCTGAACAAGCCTTCGCCACTCGTCGCTGGTGATGAGGTCGGCGCGCTCCATGGCGTCAGCCCGCCTCAACAACCCGAAGTACTTAACCTCTGCATCCATTTGACTTCCAGCCAGTCCGAACAGCTCACGCCAGGCTGTCATGGCCAGTCTTCGCTGTGCCTCTCTCATTTGGAGCACCTTATTATTGTTCTATTGGGGGGTAGAGGGCGGAGCGTTGGAGGCGTTCAGTGTGATGGCACTTCGCGCGACCAATGGTGGCCAGACGTAGTCGAGCGCGGATTTTTCTTTGCTTTTTTGCGTGGCAGTAGTGGTTGCCTATGCTGCTACATGTCCTCATGACTTTTTACAGCCCACCTCCCCTTGGCGGGCTTTTTTTGCCTGAAACTCCTCTGTCACGTCCCGCCTTCCAGCCCCTCGATGGTGTGCGCATAGAAGGCGCTGGCCTCCTCCGCCAGTTCCCGCCATTCCTCTCTGTCGATCACCCCGGTGCGCTTCAGCTCGTCCGCCATCATCACCAGGGCTTCGAACTGTTCTTCGACGCTCATGCGGATCTCAGGTTCTTCCAGCAGCCTGCGCCAAGTAGCTATCGCCTTCTCTTTTTGATCTTCGCTCATTGCAGCTCACCTGGTTGTTTGTAATTGGTAGATGCTGCGCCGTCGCTGATGTTTTGTAGGATCGACGTACGGGGCTGCTAACCCCCACCGCAAAATAAATAGCCAGATCAAAGCCCGCCGCGCGCGGGCTTTTTTTCGCCCACGCAAAAATAATTACCCGAAGGTATTGCATATGAAGTTACCCATAGGTAATGTTCATTCCATCGAAGCCCAGTCCCCACATCGGGACCGGAAGTCGAGACAGCAAAGCAGCACGCACAACCGCTCTTTAGCTTCTCCGCTTCACCTTGCCGGATCACCACCGGCCCAGATTCAAAGGCAGCGATGAACCGGCCTCAACGGTTCAGAGGGTTGGCAACTGACCCAGGCGTGCAGCGTAAAACGCCAAGAACAGTTATCCAGCGGGAGAACAAGCCGAAAGGCCCGCGGCTGGACGAATAATTTGGGATAGGCCAGTGACCGACGCCAGAAGCGGGTCACGGCGGAAAGCATCACTGAAGCCCGTTCAATGAGCGGGTTTTGGGATGACAACCGGAGGGCAACACGATGTTCAACATGGCAACCATGGCGGCCGACGAGTGCCGCACCGACGCTGCTGAAATCAGTTACAGCCGCTGGATCTCGCGCCTTGGCGCAATCCTCGGCCACTTCATTGCTGCAGGGTCGGATGAAGAAAGCGATGCGTTCGACTACTACGCCGATGGCTGCACTCCAGCCGAAGCTGCTGCCGAACTGAAGGCGTGAAGATTCCACTGTCTGGCCTTGGCGACAGGGCCAGACGGGAAATCAACTGACAAGTCAGGCTTGACGGTTCGGAGGCAACAGAGATGGTCACAGCAAGCGACTACGTAGCTGGCTTCAAAAAGCGCCACGCCGCACCGACGAAGCCGCCGATCAATTGGAAGAAGAAGTACCAGGCGGAAAGAAATCTGGTTATCGACGAGGCAATCATCAAGCTGAAGGATGAGATGCGCGGAAAACCGGCAGAGTGGGCTCGCGGTTACAACTCGGCCATCACAACGCTCGAATTGATGAAAGGTAATTGAGTTGTAAACCCGGAGTTTACAACTGCCCGATCCTCTCTATGAGAGCGCATCGGGGTGTGATCTGAATGCCAAGACTGATTGGCTAAGGTCCAGCGGAATTGGGGTAACCCAAGCGGTGACTATCCGCAAAGCCGGAGTTCAGTACCGGCCAGATCACACCCCGATGCGGACGAAACTGCGGCCTATAACCGCCCACCTGCATCAAGTCCTGTAGAGCACCAGTAGCAGAAGGACTCAAAACCCTGGGCCACGGCCAGCAAAGGCTGGCGCCGGAGACGTAACCGGCAAGCAGATGAATGCGCAGTGCTGATGCGCAGAGGGCTCGGGCCTTGTTGGGATACCTCGCGGGATTACAGGGGCGAGGATCGAAGCCGGTCATGCGGAACAGTGACATGACGAACTCAGTACTTCATGCCGGGATCAGCTCCGGCCATCTGCAACACCAACTGCCAGTGGGCTTTCCCGCAGTTGAAACCCCGCACGGAGGGCGCGCCATGAAGTAGCTGAACGATTCACCTGCGTGGCACAGCAAGCCTGAAGGCTGCGCCCAACACTCATTCAGGCAGCGGACAGTAGGCCGTCGATGTCACCGCGCATCGGCCGGGATTCCGGTAGGCCACCCCAGCGCACCAGGACAACTTGACGTTGCAAACCCAGGCCGTCGCCAGTAGCGGGCCTGGGCCCCACATCTCAAAACGGAGCCGCCACATGGAAAAGCTTCAAGTCCAAACGGACAAAGGCTGGGCGTTCGTCTTTTGCTTCATTGGGAAGAAATTGGAAACGACTGACAACCGCGACCACGCCCTTCCACGCAAATGCCCGGAACTTGCGGGCCGCATTCTTGAGGAGTTCGAAAGGGACTTCCCTGAAAGAAAATTCCGGCTGGCCTAATCGGGCCGGCTGCACCCTCCTCCCGACACCACCCGCATGCACTCCCCTCTGCGCCCAACGGCAACGAGCGGAACGGATGAGTGCAGCCGAGTTTTGTTGGATCAACCATCAGGAGCAAGTGATGACCGATATCAAATACACCAGCGACGGCAAAAAGGTTTTGGTCGTCGGCAAGCTCAACGCTGAACAAACCATCGTCCAGGAAATATTCGTCAGCGCCGGGCAGGAAATCCCGAGCGGCGAAAACTTCGTTGTGAAAAGCCTTCACGATCAGCCCGCTGAGTCGTGGAAGGAAAAGAACCTGCGCGAGCTTGAGCAGCGCTACGAAAGTGATCGGAAAAAACTCCAAGCCCAGATTGACCAGCAGGGCAGCCGGCTTTCACTGGCGAAGGAAAAGGCAAAGGTTCATGCCGACGTGCTGCTTAGTTTCGTCAAGGGGGGCGACGTAGGCCAGATTGAAACGTTGAAGCTCTTCATGGCGGGCCAGATCACCCACCTCTTTGTCGCTGGTTATTCGCCCGAAATCATCAGCTGGGCAGACAGCAGCAAGGTCTACGACTGCGACTCCTACGGTGGTCGCACAAGAGTCGAAGGTATCAAGCTCGTCTCCCTGATGGGCAAGTCGGATGGCGACCTCGCCTATCGGTTGCATGACTACCGCGACGGTAGCGGTAGCAGCAAGACAATCTACCCCGCTACCAGCTACGAAGATGCGCTGGCTATGGCCCAGGCGCAGCTAGACAAAGACGCCGCCGCTTACCTCGCTTCGGATCGGATCAGCATCCATCTAACCGATTGGGAAAAAATCGAAGGCATCGCCATCCCTCAGGCTGTTCGTGACAAGCACAGCGCTGAGCAGCACAAGCAAACACTGAAGCGTATCGAAGAATTGCGCACGCAGCTTGCGAAGCTTGAGGCTGAAGTCACTCCTGCCGCCTAACCCCAAACACTGGAGGTCGCCATGAGCGATTTCGGACACTGCGAAGGTGATGTCTGCCGTCGCAAAGGCTGCCAAGGCTTGATCAAGATACGCAAGGCGGACGGCTGTAGCTGCCACATCAACCCTCCTTGCTCGGCTTGCACCGATGCGCGCCACTTCTGTGACAAATGCGAGTGGGACGAAGCTGACGACGTGATCGTCAACGACTACGTCGTCAATGTGGACAAGGCAACCGGCATCTACCGGAGCTGGGAACCTCGCCCACTCGACCCGAGCAAGATCGATTACAGAATCTGCTCGCACACCAACTCCTCGCAGATCTGCGAAGGCGTATACCCCGAAGGCACAACTACAGAAGAAATTCTGGCGAAGGTGCGCGGCACTTTCGGTGGTCGCTTCGAGCGTCTCGGCGAAGGCAAATTTAAGTACATCGCTTACACAGACTGAATCACCCCGCCACTCTGGAGGCGACCATGGCAACCAGCTATGCAGACAGCGCCCAGGCCCGGGAGTGGGACAGGCGCTACGACGCTTGGGGGCGAGAGAAGAGGCCTCAGCCGGAAGAGTTCCACGACTACGAGGCCGAGGCGCTGAAGCGCACCCAGGCACTGGCAGATCGGTCAGTTCGTGAACTGGATGAGCGCAAGGCCAGTGCCAAACGTGTCGCCGCCGCCACTGATGCGATCGGCGAATTCTGGGGCTTGAAGGAGAAGTCGTCGTGAACACACAGCAGCGCGATCACCAAACAGCGATCGGCTGGATCGAGGGCGAGATCGACAACATGATCCGCGACCTCGGGAAGCCCAACGCCAGTTCGGCAGCAACATCGGTCATCACCCTGGCCTACCTGTTGCGCGCCATCGACGACAACGAGCACCGCCACTACCGGGCGCGGGTCGACCAGATCTACGCCACCTACAACGAATCGATCAAGCAAGGAGCTGCAGCATGACGACCCCACCGGTTAAATCCCTGATCGACGAGCAGCTCGATGAAATCGAATCGAAGCTGGTCCTGCTGGGTTTCGGCCTTCCCTTCAACGAGGTGATCGGAAAATCCCGCGAATCCTTGGTTGCCAGCTTGCCACGTCGTTTGGCGGCAACCATGAAGGGTGGTCGGATCGCTGTGAGGGTTCGACCATGAAGCCAGTCTTCTGGCTACTCGCCGCCGGCCTGCTTGTGGTGATGCTCGCCTACAACGTCAAGCGCGAAGCTTCTGGTGTATGCCAGGTGCCGCACTCGACGACCTACCGGGTGTTCCGGTGACCAGTCGCCAGCGGGCGCGGCGCCTGCTGATCTGGCGCGGCTCTTTCCCCGCCCTCGGCCTCTTCGCTTTCCTGATGTTGCTCAGCGCTCTCGCTGACCGCGTCACTCAATAACCCTCACGCCTTTCAAAGCTGCGCACCGCGCGGCAAGGAACTGTCATGTCCGCAAATGCCAAGCAAGCCTCCGTACAAGAATCGCTCGAAATGAGCGAAACCGTCGACGCACCAAAAGCTGTAGTCCCTGCGGTAGCCGTCACCGACATCGCTGAATATCGCCCGCACGAAGAGCAGATCGTCCGCCTGGAAACGACTTACGCGAAGCTGGTCGTTGACTGCTCGACCAGCGAAGGCTTGGCGAATGCGAAAGAAGTACGCGTCGATATCCGCGACGTGCGCTATGCCCTGGCGAACACCACCAAGACCGCGCTCGTTCCGTATCAGCAGAAGGTCAAAGACGCCCAGGCTCGCGTCAACCAGGTGAAGGAGTTCGGCGAGGCCTTGAAGGATCGCGTGCTGGCGATCGAGGCGCCTGTCGACGAAGCAATCAAGGCCGAAGAAAAGCGCGTAGCTGACGCCAAGGCCGAGCGCGAGCGCGTCGAGGCCGAACGTGTCGAAGCCATCAGGGCAAAGATTACCCGCTTCAGCTCGGTGGCTGCTGGATATGCGAGCCGTAGCGCCGTCGATATCGCCGAAATCCTGCAAGGCGTGAAGCTATCGGTGATCCTGCCGGAAGAATATGCAGAGTTCGAAGCTGAAGGCACCATCGCTCGCGATAACGCTATTGAGCAGTTGGAAACGCTGCACAAGTCTGCCCTGGATCGAGAAGAGGCTGCCGCCAAGCTGCTGGTCCAGCAGAAAGAACTTGATGAGCTGCGCGAGAAGCAGCGCATTGCCGACGCTGAGGCTGAGGAGTTGCGCAAGCAACGTGCCGAGGAGGACCGCCTGCGCTTGAAGAAGCAGCAGGACGAACTGGACCAGCAGCGCCGCGACATGGAAGCCCAGCAACGCCAACAGCGCGAGCGCGATGCACAGTATCAACGTGACCAGGAAGAACTGGTCCGTCTCCGCGCCCAGGCCGCCGCGCCTGCTCCAGTCACCCCGGTGGCCGCGCCAGTGGTCGCAGAGAAGGTCGAAGTCGTGCCCATCGGCGCACATGCAGCCGCCGCTCAATCCGACGACGTAACTACGACCGCCCCATCGGTTGACGACATTGTCGAGGTTGTAGCCCTGGGCTTCGACGTGGACCTCGACACTGCTCGCGCCTGGCTTCAAGCCATCCGCTTCTAACTCCCCTCTTTCCATCTAAAGGCCGACCAACTCCTGACCGGCCACGGAGAGCGCAATGACCGATTCAGACAACCAAGCACAAACCGGCCTCGCCACGTACCACGATCCATCGCACAACGCGGCAGCGCTCATTCTCGACCCAGGCACCATGAAGTCGATGAGCGACCTCGCGCTGATGATGTCGAAAGGCGTGACAGCGGTCCCCAAGCATCTGAGGGGCAATCAAGCTGACTGCATGGCGGTGGTGTTACAGGCGATGCAGTGGCAGATGAACCCATTCGCTGTTGCGCAGAAGACATTCATCGTCAATGGCGGCGCGTTGAGTTATGAGGCGCAACTCGTCAACGCGGTGATCATCGCCAAGGCCCCCGTCAAGGGTCGCTTGAACTTCGAATGGTTCGGTGCCTGGGAAAACGTCATCGGGAAGATGCGCGAAGTCACTAGCCGGACCAAGAAGGACGAGGACACTGGCGAGTTCAAGAAGTATCGCGTTCCCGGATGGAGCTTTGACGATGAGAAGGGCCTCGGCATCAAGGTCTGGGCAACCTTCAAAGGTGAAGACGAGCCGCGCGTTCTGGAACTCCTGCTTACCCAGGTCCGCACGCGGAACTCTACGCTTTGGGCGGAAGACCCCAAACAGCAGATCGCCTACCTAGTGACAAAAAAATGGGCGCGACTCTTCTGCCCTGACGTCATCCTCGGCGTCTATACCCCCGACGAATTCGAAGACTCGTACGGCGGCGAAATCGATATCACTCCTGCCAAGCAGGCTTCAAACACCGCGGCCACTGCTGGCGTGTCGTTCGGTCCGAAATCCCCATCTCCGGAAATCGACGGAGTATTTGCGGACCTTTTGGTCGTCGCGAAACAGCAGGACATCGAAGCCTATGCGACAGCCTGGGCAGGCCTCAAGCCTAAACAGCGTGCAGCCATCGGCCTGGAATGCCACGAAGCGCTGAAGAACATGGCGGCTACCGTTGATGCCGACTTTACCGACATGAATGGCACCCACGACGGCCTGACTCAGGCCGGGGAAGCGGCATAGTGAGAACGGAACTTCAGGGCACTGAAAAGTGGAATGCAGACCGGTCTGGCCGAGTGACCGCCAGCCGGTTTAAAGACGTGCTGGCCTGGGGTAAGCCCGACAAAAATGGCAAGCGCGAGCCGATGCAAGCGCGTACCTCCTACATGCGCGAACTGTGCTTCGAGCGACTGGCAAAGAAGTCGAAACACAACGTCAGCAGTGCTTCCATGAAGTGGGGCCACACCGAAGAGCAGAAGGCGCAGGACGCCTACGAGATGTTAACCGGCAACATCGTCATACCGTCCGAGTTCATCGTCCACCCGAAGTACGACTGGCTTGGCTGCTCTCCAGACGGCTTGGTCCAAGATGACGGGGGCACAGAGTCGAAGTGCCCTTTCAATGAAGCGATTCACGTCAGGACATGGCTCGAAGGCATGCCAGAGGAACACATGCCGCAGGTCCAGGGCTGCATGTTCGTTACGGGCCGAAAATGGTGGGACTTTCTGTCGTTCGATTCTCGCCAGGATGAAGAGTGTCAGCTCTACATCGAGACGATTCACCGCGACGAAGACTACATCGCAAACCTGCACATTGAACTGGTCCAGTTCAACCTGGAGCTGAATCGTATGGTTGATGAGGTCGCGGACAAAGCTCGTGCGCAAGCCCATCGTTTAGGAGCCTGATCATGATCAGCAACCACCTCAACATCATCAACGAGCGCCAACCAGTGGCCATGGAACTCGCCACCCAGGTCGCGCAGTTCCTGGCCATGGTCTTTATCCAGCGGGCGCCAGCCTCCGAACTTCCAACGGCCCGCGGTGAAATCCGAAACGTCGCAGCAGATTTCGCGGATCCGCGCCTTGGCCAAGAAACTGACCAGGGCCGAAATATGCGAGCAAGAAAGTATAACGATGGGGGTTCTTCGGGGCATTGCTGCGCGCTACGCCATTGAGTTCACCGCCGGCCCGAAGAAGGCTTTCGCGCCGAACAAGACGGCGCTTGAATCCGATTCGTTGCTGGTCACCCAGGTGAAGGACTGCATAGCCAAAGGCATCAACCGAACGCGGTGTTGCGCAACCCTGGGCATCAGCTCAACGCTGCTCTACCGGTTGATCAAGGATTACGACATCGATTATCCGAAGCTGGAGCCGGCGTTTCGATGAAGAGCCGGTCACAACAACGCAAACGACAAACCTGGCTGGCGCTGCCGGCCAGTGGCATAGAAGAGGTTGGCCATGGCCAAGAGTGGACAAGAGCGATCGGCGAAGGCCGCCGAGAAGCGGATCGAGTACGACGAGAAGGAACTGCGGCACCGGGTCAGGCTCGGTACGCGGCAGACGCTGGAAACGCTCATGGCCTGGAACGATGATACCGAGCAGGCCTCAGTGATTGAAGGCTGCCTGCGCTATGTGCATTCGCTCGGACCTGAGGGTGCTCGAATGGCATTAACTGCGCGCCACAAAATCGTAATTAGCGATAACGTGGCGCGGAAATTTCACAATCAGAGCCTGATCGAGATTCGAAAAAACCCTGGCGATGAAATTGTTAGTCCATAAATGTTCTAATCGTTCCGCTTCTGAATTAGTTTTACTTATTAGTGTATGCGGCCTCTCTGATTTTCAATGCGAGTTGGTTTTCACCTAGCGATAATCGATCCGCATGAGCCACATGTTCGAAGTTCAGCAGCCGTTGAGCATCCAAATTATCAAACAAAGCATACTCAATTGCAAAACGATTGAATTTTCGTCCTTTTTCACTAAGGCAATTATAAAAAATAAATACCAGCTCATAATCAGATAACAAAGAGCGCATGACTGCTCCTAAATGTTTTCTTTGCGAAGGATCCACCCCATCAAGAAATCTAAATACAGAATAAAGACTTCTAAAGTAAAGACCCAAATCGCCCTGATGAGCTCTGTATATTTTTTTAAAAGCTTCAATTCCTCGGCTGATATCCGGCTTGCCTTGAAAATCTGGGCTCAGAGCGACGTACCGCGCCTGCATTTTTCGCTTCCAATCGCGAAAGCAATCTCGTCCCTGTATCGTATGGGCATCGGGACCACTACGATGCAAATCAAATCCTTGGACAACTTGCTGCTGAAGGGCAAGCATATTGTAAAATTGTGACTCTGTTTGCTGCTTAGCGTTTTGAATATGACTTTCCTTTAAATCCTTTCTCTGAAAATAAAGCGTGATTAGTACGCCAGAGAACGCCAAGCCTGAAAAAAGGGCATTTAGGGCGCCAAATGCATCTCCAAATGTCCCACTGCGAACCCCCTTCAAATCAGTAATAGCCTCCGACGAGGAATAACCTGAGTACAAAAAATAATAATAGCCAACATATGCTATTAATACTGCCAATACACCGCCAGCGATCATTGCTTCAGCACTAATTCTTTTCTTCATATATTTATACCTATCTGACCCGGCTCCATGCCGGTCAACCGTAATACCTTAACCCAAATCAAAATGCCACCACCGGTCACGGAGGGCGGCGCCTGACTGGAAATAATCCTTGACCCACAACTGCGCATACGTCCGGCAGCACTATCAAGTGCCCGCAGAAATCGGCCGCCGCGTGATTGCCCACGGGAAGCCCGGCGTCATCCTGGCGGATCGTGGCCACTACATCGGCGTGGCGTTGGATGAAGCCCCGAAGAAGCGCATCGGCAACTACCACCCAACGCACGAAATGCAGTACGGCGAAATGGCCGAGACGCTGCCGCTGAAAGAGTGGTTGGCCCTGCAGTTCAAGCATGACTGGGATGATCTGGACTGGAACCGCGAGGCCCGCGAAGATCTGGTCAGGGGTGTGGGCTGCCACTCGAAGTCAGGCCAAATACAAGGCCTACGAGCGGCTTCAGGATTACTGCCACAGCATAAAGGCGATGTTGCACTTTAACGTTCGGCGCGCCTGATTAGTCATAATTTATTGCTTCAGATCAAACTCTTCAGCGCAAGCTTATGCCGATGTCACAACCGTGCATCCCTACCGTTGAAAAAGCACTCCAGTTCTTTCCATCAGTGGATATCCGCAGAGCACTCTCGTCGCCACTTAAGAAATAACCTTCAAATAGCATATCGATTCTTTCGATAGCGATTGCATGCGGAGGTAATGTCCGCACTTGCAGAGCAATGTCCGTAGGGCCACGACGAATTGTTATCAAAGGCCCGACAATTTCCACATCCCAATTGTCGTCACCGGCTGACCACACGTTGTCATCGATCCTCAGTGTTGTTGCGCCTGTTGTATCCGCAAGAAATCCCGATAGTAGAACCGGTGCACCCGGCTCTTCGGGAGGTCGAACAGATAGCAGGTTCACTCCATGGACCTGAATTAGAACTTTACAATCAACGAAGCTGACGCCGGCAAATCGAACTTCAATAGGATCAGGGCCGAAATCAAACAACTCTGAGGCAAACCCTTGCTGCTTGCACACAGGGTTATCGTTCGCTCTGGCAACAGTTGCGGCAGATAGAGTTCCACGCGCTCGTTTTTGATTGCACTGCATGCAGAGCAGAGTCATCCCGGCTGGATTGTGCTCCTTCGCATCCTTGAAGTCGGGATCGAAGTGCTCGTAATCATAGTAAGCCAAGCCGCATATCACGCAGCCGAACCCACACCGAGTCCGGATTTCACGACGGACATCCTTTGGCACGTACCGGCCAAGTCCATGCTGGTTTCGCTCTGCCATTGCTTTCTCTCGAATGTGTCCAGCCCATGTCGGGCCGAACACAAATAACCCACTTCAACGAATCACGCCAGCAGCCGAAAGGCACCACCTACCGCGCTGACGACTCTGAAAATCGATCAGTCGCTTTCCTGTAATTCGCCAGGTCGATGATCTGCCGCAAACAGATCACGACTTCCAGCTTCTGCTTGTCGTCGGGTATCCCTATTCGCTTCAGCATCATTCGCGCGTCTTCCTCGATCGCCGCGAGTGCATCGATATCGCTTTGCAGTCTCATGTCGGCCTCCAGCCAGGCTGAGTTCGACATAAATAAATACCCCAACTTTTTGAATCACGCCAGCCGGCGAGGATCCCCTATGTCCGCACAACAGAAGAAACACCCCTTCGATTTCAAAACCCAATACGGACTTGGCTTCAGCACTCAGGACGATGAGATCGTTGTCGACTTCTTTTGTGGTGGTGGTGGCGCCGGTACCGGTCTGGAAATGGGCTTGGGCCGCGCGGTGAACGTAGCGAAGAACCACAACCCTCAAGCGATCAGCATGCACACCGTGAATCACCCGGGCGCTGTTCATTACACCACCGACGTGTTCGAGGGTGATCCGGATACCGAATGCGGCGGCAAGGCCGTTGGCTGGTTCCACATGTCGCCGGATTGCACACATCACAGCCAGGCCGCCGGCGGCCAGCCGCGTAAGCGTGAGATTCGTAACCTGTCATGGATTGGTCTGAAGTGGGCCGGCAAGAAGAAGCCCCGCGTCATCAGCCTAGAGAACGTGAAACAGATCCTCCAGTGGGGGCCGCTGATCGCCAAACGCTGCAAGGCAACTGGCCGAGTGATGAAGTTGGGTGGAGCCATTGCCGAGCTGGGTGAAGTCGTCCCGGTCCACCAGCAGTTCCTGGTGCCTGACCCGAAGCGCCGCGGCCAGACCTGGGCAACCTTCGTTGCCGAGCTGCAGCGCTTGGGCTATGTCGTCGAGTGGCGCGTCATCAAGGCCTGCGACTTCGGCGCGCCAACCAGTCGGGAACGTTTGTTCATGATCGCCCGCTGTGACGGTGAGCCCATTGTCTGGCCGGCGCCGACACACGCCAAGCACCCGGTGAAGGGTCAGCAGAAGTGGCGCACCGCCGCCGAATGCATCGACTGGACGATCCCGAGCAAAAGCATCTTCGATCGGCCCAAGCCGCTGGCACCCGCCACCCTGCGCCGAATCGCCAAGGGCATGAAGAAGTTCGTCATCGATGCCGCCGACCCTTTTATCGTGCCGATCGCAAACTGGTCCGGAGAAAGCGTGCAGTCAGCGCACGACCCGCTGCGCACTGTCACCTCTTGGCCGCGCGGCGGATCCTTCGCAATGGCCAGCCCGATCATCGCGCCAGCCACGCACCAGGGCAGCGACCGGATCAACGACCCACACGCCCCGCTGCCGACGGTGACCTGCGCCAACCGCGGAGAGCTGACGCTGATCAGTCCGACGCTCATTCAGACCGGATACGGCGAACGCCCGGGACAGGAGCCGCGCGTGCCTGGTCTGGATCAGCCGCTTGGCACAGTGGTAGCCGGCGGTGTGAAGCATGCTCTCACCAGTGCTGTCTTGGTCGGTACCGGTGGACCTGAGTACTCGGGCAAGCCGGCATCGATTGATCAGCCGGCCGGGACGCTGATGACCCAGAACCACCGCGCGATCGCCGCCGCGCACCTAGTGAAGTTCCGGTTTTCGGATGAAGGCAAGGCACTCAATGAGCCGCTGCCGACCATCACCAGCGGCGGCAACTATCAGCGCCCAGCCGGAGCGGCCCACGCGATGGGTATCTCGACGGTGTTCATGGCCCAGATGAATGGCGGCTTCAACACCACCGACGCCAAGAGCATCGAAGACCCGATGACGACGGTCACCAACACTGGCAGCCAGCAGCAGTTGGTGACGGCGAACCTGGTGCATCTGCGCGGCAACTGCGACGCGCGGGACGCAGCAGACCCGCTACACACCATCAGCGCCGGCGGCACCCACCACGGATTGGTCACCGCCTTCATGGAACGCCAGTTTGGCGCCAGCGTTGGCCAGGCCGTGGACGAACCCGCACCAACCATCACGGCGGGAGGCGGCGGCAAAAGCTCGCTGGTCGAGTTTCAGCTTTCGCCCGAGGTAGAAGCCGGCGCGCTGCTGGTCGCAGCATTCTTGATCAGCTACTACGGCACTGAGAACGTGAGCGCCGCTGGCGAGCCCGCACCGACCATCACCACCAAGGACCGGCTGGCCCTGGTCACCGTCACCATCAAAGGCACTCCGTACGTGATCGTCGACATCTGCCTGCGGATGCTGCAACCGGCAGAGCTCTACAAGGCTCAGGGCTTCCCCGCTGACTACATCATCAGCCACGGCGCCGATGGCAAACCATTCACCAAGACCCAGCAGGTGCACATGTGCGGGAACAGCGTCAGCCCGCCGCCAATGGCAGCATTGGCTCGCGCCAACGACCCGTGGCGAGCAATAGAAAGGCAGGCGGCCGCCGCTTAATCCCATACCCCAGAACCGCAAAACCCCCTCCATTGCTGGAAGGGGTTTTGTGGAGAGGATGGGATTCGAACCCATGGAACGGTTGCCCATTCGCCGACTTATTAGGACGGTGCAATCGGCCACTCTGCCACCTCTGGAAAGCTTTTGCTTTCCGCAGGAGGCTGAGCGGCAGGAAATTTAACTCACCGCCAAGAAAATATCAATACGCCACTACCGGCGAGGACGCTCCATGCCCACAGAAAAACAAAAGGCCTATCACGTTGGTGAAGGGTCCGAAGGCGAACATGTCATCACCTTCGCCAGCAGCAGCGCCCAGGCTCGCCGCGAAGGCGGGAACGAACTGAACCTGGCCTTCGAGGAAGTGAGCTTTTGCCGGCGCGCGCCGTGGGCAGATGAATTCGCCGGGCAATCTTTCATTCCAGCAAAGGCGTATCACGACCAAGGCTGGTGGCTGTACTGCAACAACTGCGAAACCCCGCTTTATGAGGACGCCGAGGACGACGAAGGTAATCCGCTCACGCTCATCTACGCCGGCCGGCACGCCTACTGCGATCAGGACTGCAAAGACTTGCGGGACAAGCTGATCGCAGATGCAAACGCCAAGGGTGAATCCTTCAAGGTCAGGGTGCTGGCCGAGCGCCCCGACCTAACATTCGGCGAATTTAAGATTGGCTACCCGTGGATCGTCATGTCCACCACGTTCAAATTCCCCGGCTGCCAGTACGGCGGCTCAGTCCGCGATCAGGAAGATAACGGCGACCTGACTTGGTACGTGGCCCAGGGTGACAAAGCAGCGTGGGACTTCTATCAGCAGGAGCGTGCGGCATGATCAGTCTCTTCTGGCGTATCGCCGCCAAGCTACCGGCTGAAATCTACGCTATATGAATCGACGGCAGTATCGCCACTGGCGACGAGCAGTTGCAGCATGCTAGCTAACACCACCTATCACAACATCCCGGGCGCCTCTTTCTAGGAAGTTACTGCTAATGGATAACTTCAATACCGAAAACAATTACCCTTGAGCAATATACGTGACTAGCTGCCTGCCATACGCAATACCGATTGTATGCAGCAAGCATGTTCATGTCGTTGACAGGGTTACTAACCTTAGTTTCTTTGGCTAGTCGCTCTATGCCTTCAAGATATCTTGGCGGAACTGGAACTATTTGCTGAGCCGCAACATCGATAAACATAAAAGACACAAAGTTATTTGCATCTAAATTAAACAGCTGTATCAAAACACCATCATCGACATTACCTTCAACCATTCCACGATCACAAAGTAGAATACCGACACCACCACCCTCATTGTCGTAACTAAAGACCGTAATATCTTTTACTAGGCGCTCATTCTCCACCAAAGACTTGACCATTGTTTCAAGCAAATTTAGTCCATTATCAAGCGGCTGAAGAATCAAAAGATATATGGCCTTTAACCACTCAATATATTCATCTTCCGATACACCATATTCCCTGCAAATTCTTGCAACCTGGCTTCTACGACCATCGTCGATGCTAGAGAAATTTTCCGCCAACTGCGCACTACCCGGCACAACGCCTTTCAACGACGCAAGGGTGTGTAGTGTTTTTTTGATTGAATAGGGATTTCTGAATGAGTTTAGAAACTTCAAAAGATAAAGCCTTAAAATTTCCACTTTGAAATCTGTTGAATTTGGATCCGCAATTTTTTCAAGCAGAGATTTCGTTAACTCTCCGATATCATTTTCGTAGACCTGAAAGGCAGCTTCTAAATTTTCTTGACCGCCTCCCTCTAACATCTTAAGAGCATACAAATCTTTAATCGCAAGATTCTTTTCTATCTTTTTACCTGCAAGATCCAGATTTTTTATTATTTTTGACTCAGCATCAACGACCTCAAACTTGAAGATCCGCTGATTTTCTGAACTGACGGATTTATCAATCGCATTTAGCCGCTGTTCAACTTGCGATATATAGTGATGATTTCTAGCCTTGCTTCTTTCCATAGTTTCACCTACTACCCAGCTCATTGATCCCAGCCCAATCTTGACATCTTTTTATCCCAGTTTTCAATTTAACGCCACCCTATAGTTTTGTGGTTGCACGGAGTCTTACTTACTAGCGAAACGAACCTTCAAACATTTCCATATGTGCTGCGGGCTCGGCTCGGACTCGGTCGCACCCGGGCCTGAATGGTTCCTGCTGGGAATCTTTGACACCGAAAACGGGGCTTTCGTCAGCTGGGCGCGCCGCGAGGTGAAGCCATGATCGCCCTCGCCTAGTTCGCCTACGTGTACTGCTACAAGGGGCCGCGATGATGACCTCAGTCTTGCTTCTTCCCCTTGGCCCATCCGCACACCATCAAAACCAAACCTGGGATCCACAAGCCAGGCGCGGTGATAGCAAAGCCACAAACGGTCAGTGGTAGCCCTGTTAGAAACAACGGGTTTCGAAACGCGTTTTCCATAGCAACTTCTCCTTAATTTCTCTCATTAAACCACAAGGCCTGCCGGTGAAAAGGCGGGCGAGGCTCAATCATGTCCGGAATAGAACGAATGCTTGAAGAAATGGCTGCGCCATCGCCACCAGCAGCCGAAGTCGTCACCGTACCCCGCATCCTTGCCGAAGCAGCATTGACGGCGCTCGAGGATAAAGGCGCGACACCATCTGAAGTTCTGGCGCTCCGGTGCATTCTGGCTGAGCCAGTCTTGCAGCTCTGGGCAATCCACAGTGTTGGCCCGGGCGAAGAATATCCCTGCCTCAATAGGGAAGATGCCGAGCGCCGAGCAAAAGAGCTGCGAGCCATGGGCGACACGATGAAGGCTGAACGCATCGCACGCGGCGAAAGTGTTGAGCACTGGCCCGACTGGGTAACGAACGTCGTCCCATCCCCATGGGAGCCTGCCGAACACTTCGAAATAATGGCAGAGGAATGGATGGAGGACGCTGACCAGCTCCGCAAGGAGGTGATCAAGCTGACGGATCAAAGCAAAGAACTGCTGGAAAGCCTCACCAATCTCGTCGGTCTGGCCAGGCTTGGCTCCGCACGACTCGACAAGTACAACGCCGCCCTCGCCCCCGCTGAAGCAGTAATCGCCAAAGCCGCCCAATAACCACCTTCTGCCGTCACGCGCGGCATGGAGCAACAACATGGAAACAGAAATCCTCTCAGACGAAGAGCTCGCCGATATTACCGGCTACAAGGCCAGGGCCTACCAACGCCGGTGGCTAATTGATCGCCAGTGGGTGTTTATCGAAAGCCGCGGCAAGCGGCCGCTCGTGGGCCGGATGTACGCCCGCATGAAGCTGGGCATGCTCTCCCCGACCATCATGGACCCCAACCCACCGCCGGCGGCGCCGGCATGGACGCCTGACTTCTCGCGAGTGAACTGATATGCGACCCCGCAAGGCCGAAACACGTAATTTGCCGCCCCGGATGTATCAATGGACGCGGCCACGGAAAAGCGGAAAAGACTGGATCGCCTATTACTACCTCGACCTGACCGGGAAGGCGATTCCACTGGGTAAAGACCTGGACCTGGCCAGGATCAAATGGGCGGAGCTCGAAGCCAAGGAAAAGCCGCTCGACCTGCGCACCATGAAGGGCATCTTCGACCGATACATCCGCGATATCGTCTCGAAGAAAGCGGCGCGCACCCAGAAGGACAACCTGGCAGAGATCAAGCAGCTCCGGCCGATGTTCGACAGCGCCCCTATCGACTCGATCACCCCGGCCACGATTGCTGGCTACCGGGATGCGCGGACGGCCAAGGTACGGGCGAATCGCGAGATCGCCACCCTTTCCCACGTCTTCAATATCGCTCGGGAATGGGGGCTGACGACCAAAGAGAATCCCTGCCAGGGTGTTCGTAAAAACAAGGAAACGCCGCGGGACTATTACGCGAATGATGTTGTTTGGGATGCTGTTTACAAGAAGGCTGCTCAAGAGCTGAAAGACGCGATGGACCTGGCCTACCTGACCGGGCAGCGGCCGGCAGATGTCCTGGTCATGAGAAAGGACGATGTCGAGGGGAAATATTTGGGTGTACAGCAGAACAAGACACACAAAAAGCTGCGTATTCAAATGACCGACGGCGACGAGGCCAACAGCCTGGGGCTGCTGATCGCAAAAATGGCTGAGCGCAATGCTCAGCACATTTGCAGCTATCTGATTGTGAGTGCGCGCGGTAAACGCATGACCGCGAAGATGCTCCGCGACCGATGGGACAAGGCTCGTGAAAAAGCCAAGAAAGAGGCTGATGAGAAAGGCGATGTTCAACTGGCCGAGAAAATCGGCAGCTTCCAGTTCCGTGACATTAGGCCGAAAGCCGCGTCGGAAATCCTCGACGTCGGCGATGCGAGCCTGCTTCTGGGTCACACAAAGGGCGACATTACCGAACGTGTTTACCGCCGCATCGGCGCCATCGCCAAGCCGTCAAAGTAGCCCAAAAACCCGTTACAAAACTCAAACTTGACCCCTTGTAGAATGCGGCCTTCAGAGGAGCCGTAAAACGAAAGTACTGTAACGAAAAACAGCTACAGGGCCCGGTTTCAGCGGCTTCGAATAGCGGTCTTGAAAACCGTCGACTGTAACAGGTCCATGAGTTCGAATCCCATCGCCTCCGCCATCTTGAATACGTTAGAGCCCTGATTAGTCAGGGCTTTTTCGTTTCTGGGATTTGGTGAAATCGCTGCCTTTTGGCATGTGTCCCATAACCCTACCTGTTACACCCCTCGTCCGGCGTCCTGCCGATCGTTAATTATTCGTCATGTAACACGATGCTACGCTGACCTTCCAGCGGCCATAGTTCGCGCTTTGGGCTTGGCGGAGTCGACCAAATACAGGGTCTAGCGAACGATGGACTCGCGCGAGCTCCTGAGAGCCAAGCAATGTCCAGCAAAAGGGTTACTGAATGCCGAAGAAACAGCAGGAAAATAAAACGGCGGCGACCGCTGCGGACATTGAGCGCTCTATCCAGGCCCTGAACAAAATGGCTGAACGCCTTTGGGGTGATGGCCGGGAATCTGAGGCGAAAGCGCTGCTTGATGCTTTGGATTCGCTAAACAGAGCGTTGGATCGGATCAGAATTGGCGAGAGTCGCAGGGTTGCGACGCTCCATTAAGTGATGTACGAGGCAGCCTGCCATCCAGTTGCAGGCTGGGTAAATTGACGGAGCGAAGGCATACATCTATGGGGCTTCTTGAGTTTCTATCCGACCTCCTCACTCTCTTCGGCAATATTTCGTCTTACGAAAAGCCTCGTCGGGCCTTTACTCGGGGATTTGTCGCATTCTGTGTGTTGGTGGCCGTGCTTGAGCTGATGATTCTGAACCATATCTATGAGCGGCCATTCTAGAGCTTGCCAACGGGGTCGAAGAACGCGGCTCAGCCGATGTCCCCCGACAACGTCCATATCAAAATCCGCTTGATTCTTCCTCGCCCTGAAAGGCGCCACCCTATCTCTTATCGACGGAGCACCTGCAATTGCTCGTTCCGCAGTATCAATGAGTTGTTGGGTAACAGCTGATCCGCCGCAATTCAAGCAGAGAAAGATGAACATACATTCATCCTGCCGCCGCTGCAGGTGTCTACCCTCAAGGTTCCGACATAGTGAATACAGGAGTAACCCACCATGTTCTCGCACGAAAGCATCCCGCTTATTTCGCTCTTCATCATCATGCTGCTTTGCGTGCTTGGAGCCGTACTTCACCCCGTGCACGCACTCTGGGGTTGGGTTCAAAGGCGAAAGAGTAAATCCATTTACGAACGCAAAGAGCAAGTGAGGAAGCTTTATTCTCGCTGAGTGATGTTCAAAGAGGCCCGGCAAAGTCCGGGCTTTTTGTTGCCTGTACGCTACCAGGCAATAGAAAGTCCACGCCACAAAGTGCAAATAAGCGAAAACGTGGCGAAGATATTTCGAAATGAAAGCCTTGCTGAACTGAAGCTTGATCTCGGCGACGAGGTAGTCACCCCAGTCCAACAACTACAGCTTCTCTTTCACGTGCGGGAGCATAAAGTGCAGCGCAGTCTGTTCAAACTCATCGAATGCACTGCTTCGCAGCGACTCACGTGAGCAACCTCTCATGCTCGCTTTCATGGACGTAAATCCACGAGATTCCCGATGGGGAGGTGTGGTCGATGCGCATGAGGGCCGAATCAATTTTCTTCTTGGTAATACCGTCCTTTACGAGATCGAATACCGCTAGAAAGAAGTCCCCTGGAAGGGGTGTGATCGACAGATTAGTGATGTGCGATTCGGGGCTCCCGACACGCTTTCCGTGTAGGCCCCAGAGTCGCTCCCAGTAGTCCGCCCGCCCCATGATCTGGCCATCCGTGAGCACCACTCGGAACTCACTAGCCAGCGCATCGTATAAGGGTTTGATGGCGCCTTCTGACTGAGAAGACACGCCGCGCGACCACGGAAAGAAGAGGTTATACCAACGGTAAACCTCAGCTTTGACGAGGGCTGTCTTATCTGATGTTTCGAGTACTTGGCTGATTGCCATCTATGTTCTCCTTAACAGGCTAAAGGTGGCGGGTTTTGCGTTACAGACTGGAAGTCTGACTACGCATCGCCTGAACGACGTACCGCGCCCTATTCAAGTTCCATCCTGGAATCAACGTCATTGGGTCCAGCTCAAATTAACGCTTCAGCTACTTCTTGGTTTCTCCCGTCGCTTTACGGACTCGCTCACAAACGTAGCCTCTAGCTTGTTGGGTTGCATTGAAAACTGACCAACGGTTTTTGTAATGTAAGCGCCCGCCCCATACACCTTGCAGGCTTAAACGGCGCTCACGCCCCATGCCCATAGGGGGCATGTCACTCCGAGGTCCACGCCATGGTTGACTTGCAAAATGGTTTCGGACCCGCCTACGTAGAGTAAAAAGCGTTGCCACAGGCACAAAGCCAACCAGCAAATTTAAGTCCTTGCCCCACCTTCGCCGGCTAAATCGGTCGTTGAGCAGCACCAGACTGATCTCACTAGAGTGAACCTGGTTGCGCGCCAGTATCCGCGAGGAAGCAATGAGCAATCTTCGACAGCGGTCCGGGCAGCTCGCAAAAGTTCGCAAAGAGCTCTACGACCTCGACATAACGGCTAGAGGCTTCGCCCCACAGCAGGCGAGCAAGGGTGTCGCGGTCTTCCCGATAACAGGCATCACTTTTCTCTGAGCGAAAAAAAGCCCGCACTCGGCGGGATTCAATGATTAAGCTATGTGCTCCACGCAGGGAGGCATTTATGAAGTACACAACGATTCTTTTGATTGCGGCTTTACTCGGTGGTTGCTCCTCATACAGTGAGCGCGGTACCGGCGAAGGCGGAAGGGAACTCAACAACAAAGGCTACACCGTCCGCTGCGATGCAACACCAGCCAATCAGCCAGGCTGCTATACCCCAGCGCCGTCATGGTCTTGGTGGCCATCCAACAACATAAAACTCAAATTAGGGGCGAACTGAATCAGCTCCTCGTCCGCGTTTGCTGTGGTCGTTGATGCGCTGCGTTACTGATACTGAAAGTCGGATTCGACAGCCTCACTGCCAATGCTCACAGAGCTTGACCAGCTCATCGACCACGTACCTGACCTTGGGACGCAGATGCGACACCTTTGGCCAGACGGCGTGCACATCCACCGGATCCGGCTCGTATGCTTCAAGCACTTCAACCAACCTGCCCGCTTCGATGTCTTCTCTGAACAGGCAACGCGGCATCTGGCACAAGCCTGTCCCGGCAACGGCCGCAAGAATCATGGCTTCCCCGTCACCAATCTGGTGGGCGGACAGTGGTGCATAACGCACCGTTTCTGCCCCTTGCCTGACGCGCCATGACAGCGGCTGGCCCCGGCGATGGCCGACAATGCAGTGGTGATGGCTCAGCTCTTCCAGTGTTTGCGGAACACCAAAACGTGCCAGATAGCTGGGCGCGGCACAAATCGCCCAGCGCTGGCGCGTCAACCGGCGCGCCACCAGGCCACTGGTGTCTTTCAAATCGCCGAAGCGCACCAGCAGATCAATACCCTCTTCGAAGGGATCAACAATGTGGTCGGAAAACGTCATGTGCAATTGCAGCGCGGGATATTTGTTGGCGATCTCGAACAGCAATGGGGCCACTACCCGACGACCGAATGCCACCGGGATATCTACCCGCAGGCGACCTGATGGTTCTGCGCCCCTTGGACCGAGCCCGCTTTCAGCAGCGCCGATTTCTTCAAGGGCGGTGGAGCAAGCCGTCAAATAAGCCTCGCCATCGGCCGTCAGGGAAATCCGTCGGGTGGTGCGATGAAACAGCTGGGTTCCCAGACGCTCTTCTAGCCGCGCAATGGACTTGCCCACCGCCGACTTGGAGAGTCCGAGGCGCTCGGCCGCCTGAGTGAAACTGGTGGATCGCGCCGCGACCACAAACGTGATCACACCCTGAAAGGAATCGATAGGAACCATAAAAAATCGTCTGATTGTAGAATCTATGTCTACCCAGATTATAGTTTCAGGCTGTTTATCGCCAGCAGACTCCACACTAGCATGGGCTCTCGAAAGACATCGATGCGGCTCGACGCCAACAAAGCCGCATCTCTGATCCATGCCTAAAAGAGGAAATACGTCATGCCCGTCGTACGTGTGAGCTGGTTCGAAGGTAAGGAACACGAGCAAAAAGCTGCGGTTGCCGCAGACATCACCGAAAGCATCGTCAGGTACACCGGTACTGATGCGAACTACATCTACGTCATCTTCGAAGACATTGCGCCATCGGACTGGGCGGGTGCGGGCAAGCTGTTCGGGCAAGCTCCAGATAAACCCTGAGTTGTCGGCCGCTACGTGCATCGGCTTGGTCAGCGATGCGCCCCCTTGCTCCAAGAGATGCCAAAAAAAGGACTCTGAAAAATACGGCAGCGCAGATGCCAAGTCCTGGCGTCATCGGGGTTGATCGGCGACCTTGATCTGCGTCAGCCCTACCCGTTCAGCCTGCTCTAGAACCTGCTCCGGCGTCGCGTCCGCATTAGGCATGATCAAGCTGTTCTCCCCATCGCCGAAGTGCAGCTGCAACAGGTGCATCGCCGCCTCGTGGACGGGCAGTTGAAGCTGCTTTAATTGGAACATGTACGTGCGGGGCTCGCCGTTGAACAGGTATTCCAGGGTGAAGTTGCGCACGGTGGCATCCTCATATGGCTAGAAGTACAGCTAACCATCCTGACTTGATGATCATCGTATAGTTCAGACTCATAGGTAGAGCATGGCCCGGGCGGTTGACGTTGCGCCTCTACTTAAGCTCACACCACGATTCGGCATAGTCGAACCTTTGGAGAAAAACGATACAACGGCTAAAGGCGGGAACAATAAAGAGTTGAATATTTAGTGCTGACTCATGCCTTTCAACAGGTGGACACTGATTGGTTTCAGCCTAAAAAACAGGCTTTTCCACGGCAGCCCATTCTCGGGGATACCCTGATGGCATATTAACGTCAGCGATGGCAAGCTTCTGCCCCGCAGCGCCAACCCGTGTGCAGCCGGGCAGGAAGCTCAATACCCAATAACTGCTGTTATTCACCGCGGGTGCCCATCACCTGTTGGTTCAACTGAACAAGGATGTCGTCATGAAAGTCTCTCTTGGTTTCGTCGCCCTGGCTGGGTGCCTGTCTACCTTTTCTGTGTTGGCCGCCGGCCCGAGCCAAAGCGATCTGTTCAAAGCGCTGGCGGAGTGCCAGGCCAGTGCGCAGCAGGTGGCCGAGTTCAATGGCCTGGTGGACGCTGGACAATTGTCGTTGCCCAAGGATGTGCCACACAGCCCATGGGGCGGCGGCGCGTGGCAGGTCACGCCGGCGCTGACGGTGCACGGTGTATCGTCGACCACCGCAGTGATGACTGACCGCGCCAGCTTCTTTCTCCAGGCCAAAAGCAGCAGTCCAAAGGCCGATGCAGAGCAGATCGCCAGCAAACTGGAGCTGAAAAAAGTCCTGGATACCGACGGTTATGTCGACTTCCAGCGCAGCCTCGACAACGGCGCAACCCTGCGAGTGGTTTCCACGGAAGACAAGGACAGCGATCTCTACGTGGGTTGCAGCTATCAGCAGAACGCTTCCTGATACCCGGCAGTAAATGGATACGTCGCGAGCCCTGTGGCTTCACGGCGTCTCCTGCTGCCTGACAAGACGGGTCCCGCGTTCGCTGCTTAGTGTGGTCGCGTGGCCGCGCCTTTTTTTCTCCCCGCTCTACACTGCCCACCCAAGGTTATGACTACCCAATGAAGTCTTTGATCAAACCCCTGCTGATCGCCGTCCTGGTAGCTGCCCTGTGCAATCTGCTGGTGAGATTTGTCGTGCCCTACACGCTCATGTTCCTGATCCCCGAGGGCTGGGGCGGCAGTTGGGCTTTCTGGGCCAACCCATGGGTCTCGGGCTTTATTGCCGGACTGGTGGTGGTGCGCTTGCTACCTGCACAGCGCTACTACGTGGTGCCGATGCTGATCTTGGTATTTGCCGTGATTATCATCGGAGGCTATGCGCTCAATCGTTGCAACGCCGGGCAACTGGCGGCGATAAATCAGTTGTCGGAGCAAAGCTGGAGTAGCCCGAGCTACATCGGCAAGCCCGATGCTCCGACGGCACCCCAGGAACCCCTGCCACCCGTTGACCTGACCGACGCGCCGGGCGTCACTCAGGAAGGCCAAAGCTATGGCTACAGCTGTGTGCGTCCCGGCGAAACCGTGGATTACTTCCTGGCGCTGCAAATGTCCTATGGTGCCAGCCTGCTGGGCCTGATGCTGGCCTTGCTGCTGACCCATCGCTACCGCAGAACACCGGCATCGCGCCAGGGCTGAGGTAGAACAGGCCATCCTCAGTGACTGCCAATAAAAACGGGGATGGCATTGTTCAACGAGAACCCCACCAGAAAGACAGCCAGCCCGACGTCGATCTGGCGCGTGTATTTCAGAAACAGCGCCCGGACCCGGCCTTGTCCGAACAGCAAGGCCACCGTTGAATACCAGATCAACTCCAGCGTTGAACATAACAGCACCACCAGCACCTTATCGGTCCACTGTGGCGCCGACACCGGCGGTCACCGAATGGAGTGATGAAAAACGGCTGACAATAATGAAGTTCGGGCCCGGGCTGATGACCGCCATGATGTAAATCAGTGCCGCTGCAAACATGAATGCTCCTAATTGCAAAAAAACAGCCCGCGCGGCGGCAGTCCTTCAGTTACAGCAACACTGAAAAGCGATGATGTTTACCTGGCCGGATGTTGACGGATGATCGTTATCGAAGCCGCTACCGCATTGCTCTTGATCGGCCGGGTAACGGCACGTTATATCTCAAGCCGCGAGGTGCAAGTATCGGGTTCAAAGAGGACTTTTATGGGCAGACCGTACACTGTTTGCAATTAGCAACGTTGATGTCGCGCATTGCCAACCTAGCAGTAAAACCGACTGATATCGCAGACCGTTAAAGAATAGGGTTATAACTTTTTTTGGATCCAATCAATAAGGATGTACGTGAGTTTTACTCCCGCAGCCAAGAAAGTGAGCAGCCGAAATATGCAATCCAATGCTCTTATGTTAGTTTTGCCGCGCTTCACCCCATCGACTCATAAAATGATGCCTATCGGGCACACCAAGGAATTCTTGCGCATGGCTGCGTCCAACAAATGGCTGATGTCATCGGCTGCGTATTACCTCGATTTTTTTACCGTTCCACTGTTTGTCGCCCTCGCCCTGTGTATCGCCCCCTTACATCTCGGTGAGGCACTCGCCGGCCTGCTGACCTGGTCGTTGGTTGAGTACCTGGTGCACCGCTTCTTGTTCCACTCGTTATACCGCCGGGAACATTGGACCCATCATCTTGATGTGCTCGCTTTCATCGGCATTTCCAGTTGGAAGACCAGCTCGGCCTATGCCGGACTTTTGGTACTTGCGTGGTTGACCGGCCTGACGTCGGCTTTCACCGGCGTGATCGTCGGCTACTTCTTCTACATCTCATTGCACTACGTGATGCACCGCCCGGAACACTGGGCCTACCGTTTTATTTCGGGACTGGCGGTCAATCATGACCTGCATCACCGCAAAGGCGTCGAGAAGAATTTCGGCGTGTCCTCGCCACTCTGGGATCACGTGTTCGGCACCTATGTCCGGGTCCCGGCGCTCAGCACGGTCGAGGAAAACACATAAAACACCCTGTCGTATCGGGTTGCGGGCCACACACCCACCCCCAACTTAACCACCGCCCGTCCGCTCCCCAGCACCTTTGCATTTCCCCTTCTTCCAATATTGTGTCAACCACGCTTATGGAAGATTTGAACCATGAAAAACAAATTTGCAGTGCTCACCCTCGCCGGTCTGCTCTCCACCTGTTCGCTTTATGGCCTGGCTGCCGAGAAGACGACCGAAGGCTCCGCCCTTCCACCGGGGACCGCGCAGCCGCAAGGTAACGAAACGAACAGCGTCGGGACGGGTACGGACGGTGGCAAGTCGGCCACCGGCATTGATGGCACGACGGGAACCATATCCAATGGCGCCGACTCTGGCACGACCGATAACGGCCCTGCTCCCGCCGGAGGTTCCAAAGGGGGTGGTGAGGGTAAAGGGGGTACCGGCTCTGGGAGCTGAATCGAAACAATACATGCCCGGCCCAGCGCCGGGCTTTTTTTCGCCCATTGCTCGCTGTTCAAGCGTCAGGCGGACCATCGGCCGGATCGGCGCCGTCACGATTGTTGATAAAGGCGTTCCAGTGCACATAGGCATCGTGCTGGCGTTTGACGGCCTCCTCCCATGCCGGCCCTGAAACCGACCGTGCGGAAACCAGTTGCATCATTTGCGCGGTTGCCGCATCGAGATCCATCAGCAGTGCGTGGGACTTGATCCTGAAATCGTCGACTGACGTCATTGCGTCCACTCCCATTGACCTGCCAAAACAGAGAAGCAAAGGCTTCAGGAACATTGAGCCGGTATTCGGTGAATGATTCACGGCGGCCGATCACCGGTAACGCGCGCCAATGAAAAAGCCCAGCGCGATGGCTGGGCGGCGGTTATTTTCTGTGTTTCAGCATCTTGTCGGCGAGAGCCTTGGCCCCTTCGCAGGTGTTAGCCGCGGATATTAAGGAAGGCGTTCCAGCGTTCGTACGCATCGTGCTGTCTTTTCGTGGCCGCGTCCCATTCCGGCCCTGAAACGCATTTTGATGTCACCAACGTCATCATTCCCATCGTCGCGGCATCCAGCTCGATCAAGAGCGCGTGTGATTGGGTTCTGAAATCTTCGAACGATGTCATTACGTTGCCTCAGTGCGGAGTACACCGCCATCGAGGAACAATTGCCCCTCGATCAATGGAGTCCGGCCATGACCGATAATTCACGCAGCCTGACGGTCGGTGCACGTTAACAGGCGCTGGATGACACCATTCGTCGCCTGCAAAAAGGTGGCGTGGCATGCGCGAGCCTGTCTGGCGTGGGGATTGCAAAGGCCGGTCTAGCGGCCCCAGAACGACGTAATTCTGACGCGGCGGCAATCACAATCAGCTTGCTCAGTCCCCGGAGATGTAACGTGTCAACTCTCAATGAAATCGCAGCGAACCACGCGAGAATGGCTATGGCAAAGGCACAAGAGTCGACCGGACTGAACGAGCGACATCTTCAGATAGTGGGCCATTTCGAATTGCCCTGCGTCGATGCACCACCGCACGTGCCCCTGCACTTGATCACGGCAGCGCAAGACAACCCACTCGGCCACGCCTGCGCCTGATCCGACACTTCCCTGTCACACGCCAGATGACTCGACATTTGGCGTGCAGCAAGCCCCGCCCTACGCGGTGCTTGCACCGCGCTGCTCCCGTCCCAGGCCATATCCCCCGCCCGCACGCAGCGAGTGACGGAGCTTCAGCGCCGGCCGTTCGACCAAGCAGTAAGACACGCCGCTCAGCAAAAACGAGAGCAGCAGCATCGTCGGGACGTTACAGGCAGCAGGCCAGAACCCCCGCAGGAAAAACATCACCACAAAGTGGTTCAGAAACACGCCATAGCTGATGTTGCCCAGCAACTCGTCAATGCGGTGGTATTTCAGCCTGCTCAGCAAGAATACGGCCAGCACGCCCAGGGCGATGCCGGCGGTCACCTCGGCGTTGAAGGGGCGCCGAGGAATGATCCCCGCGGCAATGGCCACGAACATTAGCGCGGCCATGATGGCGGTAGCGGCAACCATCATCCCGCCCCTGGCCTGTAACCTGTACATATAGCTGCCGCAAAGGAAGATAAACAGCACACCGGGCAGCAGTCTGTAGCCGTAGACGTCGGTGTTGATGTAACCCAGGGACGCGACCATGAACACCGCCACCGACAGCGCAAACGCGAGGCCTCGCAGCTTGTAGACGATCAGGAACGGGATCAGCAGGTAGAAACACACTTCGAGCCCCAGCGACCAGGCTGCCGGCAGGATTTCGGGGATGGTGAAGCCGTACATGTACAAATCCAGCGGAACAATCGTCAGGCTCAGGGCGATGTTCTTGACGGTCAGCGCTGCCGCAGGCGGCGTACCGGGTAACAGAAAATAAATCACCACGCAGGAGGCGATGAAATAGAGCAGAAACTGCGGGTAAAGCCGCAACAGTCGATCCACGTAGAACAACGGAAACTGCCCAGGACTGTTGTAATTCCTCTCGATCAGGGACGTCATCACGTAGCCGCTGATGATCAGAAAGGAAACCACCGCGACAACGCCGGGATTGAGCCCCGCAAACGTCACGCCCATATTTGAAATCGCCACCAGCACCGCCAGCAGCAGTCGAAAAGCTCCCACGCGCCTCATCCTTGAATGTCTAATTATTTTGCGCGTTAAGTTACGTGGCTTTTGGCTAGTAGGACAGTGCTTTCAGATCATGGCCAGGAAACAGCCGGACCGATGGCTGGCGATAACCCCTTTCCTCGACTAGTGTTTCTACCTCATCGAACAGCGCCCGCTTCATCGCGCACGCTTTATCTAAGGAGAGATAGATGGCATCCGTTCGAATTGACGAGCAAACCTGTCGCGCCTGGTCCAGCCCTATCCTGCTTGAGCTCAAGGAGCGCGAGCATCAGTTGGACCCGAAGGAACGACAGGCGCTTCAGAATGTTCTGCTGGAAAGAAGGCTTGTGAACCTCGGCAACCCCGATGGCCCGGATCGGCGCAACGCGGATCCGGCGAAAGGCGACAAACTCTGGTAACTGCCGCGCCTCACCGATTCGCTGCCTCGACCCCGGGTTCACCCCGCCGCAGCGAATCCCCGGTGCAGATCCTCGATTAACGCCTCGACATCCTCCAGCCCGATGTGCAATCGCAGCACCGGATTGAGCGCGCGATCCTGCTCGCTATCGCGCTCGTTGAGCTCAGCGACCGTGACCAGGCTTTCATAGCCACCCCAAGACGCGCCCAGGCCAAATAACTGCAGCGCGTCGATGAAGCGCTCGATGTAACCCGCGTCAACGTCGCGCAACTCAAACGAGAGCAAACCGTTACTGCCCTTGAAGTCCCGCTGCCACAAGGCGTGGCCGGGGTGCTCGGGCAGTGCTGGATGGAACACTCGCTTCACTTGCGGCTGAGCCTGCAACCAATGGGCGATTTCCAGCGCCTGGCGTTCGTGGACTTCCAGGCGTGGTGCGAGGGTTCGGGCGCCGCGCAGCACCAGGTAAGCGTCGTCGGGGCTGACGGCGCTGCCGAAGGTGTCGCTCATCGCCGCCAGCGGTTGCCAGACATCTTCGCGGGTGCAGACGCTGCCCATGACCACGTCACTGTGGCCGCACAGGTATTTGGTCAGCGCCATGATCGAGATGTCGGCGCCGAGGGTCAGCGGTCGATACAGGTAACCCGAGCCCCAGGTGTTGTCCACGGCCAACAGGATGCCCCGCGGCTTGCACAGTGCGGCCAGGGCCGGCAGGTCGCAGAGTTCGTAGAGCAAGGAACCGGGCACTTCGGTGTAGACCATTCTGGTATTGGCTCGCAGCTTTGCAGGCAAGTCGCTGGCGTCGGGGGCGAAGGAGCTGACGTCGATCCCGAACGGCTGCAGAAACTCCCGGGCCAGGCGCCGCACGGGCGAGTACACGGCGTCGGTGATCAGCACATGATCGCCGGGGCGCAGGTAAGCGAGGAAGGTTTGCGCGACCGCTGCCAGGCCGGTGCCGAACAAGCGAGTTCGGTAGCCGCCCTCAAGCTCCGTGACCAGGTCCTCCAGGGCAAACGCCGTCGGATTGCCCCGGGCGCCATAGCTCAGGACGCGCTCATGGTCGCGTCGGGAACGGGCGTCGCGCATTTGCGCGAGGCTGTCGAACAGCACCGTGCTCAAGCGCGTGACCGGGACGTTGACCGCGCGACCGCCGTTGCCCTTTTCGGTGCGCGCCGAATGGACCAGTCGAGTGCGAACCCGATCACCATAGGAAGCTTTCAGCGGTTTGAGACTGGCGATTTCCTCTGCGCTCATCTGCGCCAGCAGGCCGATTTCCCAGGCCAGGTACTGCCGCGCCGCGTCTTTGTTGCCGCTGTGGCGGTCGTGGGTGAAGAACAGGAAATCGATGCACTGCTCGTCAGGCGGTGTGTTGACGTCCTCTTGCAGGGAAAAACCGGGTGCACTCGAAGCGAACCGGGTTTGCTGGCGCTGATGCTCGGGCAACTCCAGCGCCGCGAAAGCCGCCAGCCTTGGGTCATCCGCCAGCAACACCAACGGCCGTTGCTCCCCGGCCACATCAGCCGCCAGCAACGAGCGGATCGACCAGCGCGCCCCGCCGATATGACCTTTGCGATAAACCATGCTCGGGCGCAGATCGATCAGCGCGACCGCGTCATCCTTCAATGCATCGGCCAAGGCCTGCGCCGAGATCAATGGCAATGGTTCAGGCGAAGCGGCTTCAAGTACCGGCAACGCCAAAGAACTGCCGACGCCACCCTCAAGCACATAAGCCTCATGCCCCAACTGCCGCAGCCAACTGGCGACAATCGGTGCGCGCACGCCATCGCTATCGACCAACACCAACCGCGCCCGGCGCACGCCGATGTACAAATCGGTGGATTGAATCAACTGCCCGCCCGGCGTGTGTTGCGCGCCCGACAGACTGCCGGCGGCAAACTCCTCGGCGGTACGCACGTCGCACAGGAACAGGCTGCGCCCATTATCCAACGCCCACGCTTCTACTTGAGCAGTCCCGACGGTTTTCACCCCAGCCTTCTCCGCCAGTTGCGCGGCAGCCAAGCGCTGCCCCGGCAAGGCATCGCTTGACACCTCATCGGCATAGCGCCGCGTGCTGCCATGCTCCAGCTGAAAATCCTCCAGATACCAACCCTGGGTGCCGTTCTCCAAGGCATAGACCGGGTTCTTCAGCCCCAGGTTGATCAGCGTCTGCGCGCCGATAATGCTGCGGGTGCGGCCGGCGCAATTGACCACGATCGGCGTGCTGTCGTCCTGTACCAGGTCGTGGACGCGATAACCCAGCTCGCCATTCGGGCAGCACACCGAACCGGGAATGGTCATCTTGCGGTATTCATCGAATGGCCGACCGTCGAGCACCACCAACGGTTCGCCCCGGGCTTGCCATTCGGCCAACTGCCTGGCGGTGACATGCGGCGTATGGCTGGCCTCTTCCACCAACTCGCCAAAGGCCTTGGACGGCACATGCACCCCGGCAAACAGCTGAAAACCCGCCGCCTGCCAACCCTCGGCACCGCCATCGAGAATGTGCACGCGGCCATAGCCCAGCGCCTGCAAACGCCGGGCGGCGCGCGCCGCAACGTCGCCGCCGTCCTGGTCATAAATCACCAGCCGTACCTGCGGATTCGGCGCCAGCCGCCGCACCTCCAGCTCCAGGCGGCTATAGGGCAGATTCACCCCGAAAAACAGATGGGCTTCGCCATATTGGCCATGCTCACGCACGTCAAACAGGGCGATTTCCTGCCCGTCGAACAGCCACTGCTGCAATTGCCCTGGAGTTACGGTCTGGCTCATGGGAGTCCCGCTTGGAAAATAGAGTTATTGAAGTGCGAGGGAGCGCTCATTCGCGGCGATGTCGCGGCCCTTGGCATAGGCGCGCTGAATCGCCGGCCGGGCCTTGAGACGTTCGCGCCAGGCATGGATATGCGGGTAATCCGCCAAGTCCTGGCCCTGTCGCAGCGGCTGAATCCACGGGAAGATCGCCATGTCGGCGATGGAATACTCGCCCGCGACATACGGCATTTCGGCCAAACGCGTTTCCAGCACTCGATACAACCGCGTCGCCTCGGTATTCAGCAGGTCGAGGGCAAACGGAATCGGTTCCGGCGCCTTCTCCTTGAACAGCTGCAACTGGCTCAGGTACGGCGTCACATGCCCGACCTGCCAGAACAGCCATTCCTGAACCTTTTGTCGTTCCGCCGTACCGGATGGCGGCAGAAAACGCCCGGCCTTGTCGGCCAGGTAATTAAGGATCGCACCGGATTCGAACAGGCTCAGCGGCTGATCCAGACCTTCGGGCGCATGATCGACAATCGCCGGAATCCGTCCATTGGCGCTGATGCGCTGGAACGCCGCTTCTTTCTGCTCACCCGTGCGAATGTTGACCGGCAGCACGCGGTAGTCCTGCCCGAGTTCTTCGAGCAGGATGCCGATCTTCAGCCCGTTGCCGGTGGGCCAGTAGTACAAGTCGATCATGCGTAGGCCTTGATCGACGGCGCCATTTGCGAGGCGTTGTAATTGAGGATTCGCCCGTCGGCTTCCACACCGTAGCGACCGTTAAGGGATTCCAGCGGCAAGCCATAGAGGTGGAAATGCAGGGTCGCCTGTTCGCCCTCCACCCGAATCCCATGCAGGTCTTCGCCGAGGAACGAGATCGACGTGCCGGGTTGCACGATCACTTCTTTTTCCAGGTGCAAAGTCGTGAACCCAGGCTCGCGACCTTCGTCACTACGGCCGTAGACGTAGTTGATTTCCTGGCCCTCGACGGCGCTGATGATCGCCCAGGTCTCGTGGTTGTGCGCGATGGTGCTTTTGCCCGGCAACAACGAGTTCAGGTACAGCGTCGGCGTGTCGCCATCGTCGTTGAGGCGATAGCGGAATGCGGTGCTGCCCTGCCCCGGCACAGGCGCCGGAAACGCGTCGAAGTTGAACAGGTCGCGGCGCTCGGCCAGGGTTTCGAGCAAGGCTACGATTTCCACCAGCGCGGCGCGGTCAACGCCCCGTTGATTAATGACGCGGATTTTCTTGAGGAAATCCTCGATGACGACGGCACGGTTATCGGTACTCATGAATTAGCTCCTCGGTGTTACACGGACAGGCTGTAGCGGCTCAGGTTGGTCAACAGGTACGGATCATTGGCATTTGCCGGGCGACGGCCCGGATCACCCAAGGCATGACGCAGGAATTCCTGGGTGCGTTCGCTGGTGGGGTGCTGGAAGATTTGCGCGGCGCTGCCGTGTTCGACGATCACGCCGTTTTCGGTGAAGTAGACGATGTCGCTGATTTCTTCGGCAAAGCGCATTTCGTGGGTCACCAGCACGCAGGTCATGCCCTCCTCCGTCAGCTCGCGAATCACCGTCAGCACTTCACCGACGGTTTCCGGATCGAGAGCCGAGGTCACTTCGTCGAACAGGATCAGTTCCGGGCGCATGGCCAGGGCACGGGCAATCGCCACCCGCTGCTGCTGGCCCCCGGACAACTGCCCCGGATAGGCATCGGCCTTGTGTTCCATGCGCACTTTGGCCAGCAAGGCCCGGGCGTCTTTCTCGGCGTCGATGCGGCTGCGGCCCAAGACCTTGCGCGGGGCGATCACCAGGTTTTCCAGCACCGACAAATGCGGGAACAGGTTGTACTGCTGGAACACAAAGCCCACGCGTTTACGCAACTCGATGCGCTGGGTTTCCTTGGCCAGGCTGTGCACTTCGGTGGCGCCGACGCGGATGCTGCCGCGCTGGGGCTGCAACAGGCCGGTGATGCAGCGCAGGATGGTCGATTTGCCGGAGCCGGACGGGCCGATGATCGACACGGCCTGGCCGCGATGAACGTCGAGATCGATGCCCTTGAGCACCGGGTTGGCGCCGAACGACAGGTGCAAATCGCGCAGGCTGACCAGGGGCTCGGCGACGGTTTCAATAGAAGGCATAACGTCGCTCCAGGCGTTGGGTCAGTCGGGAAATCGGGTAGCAATAGGCAAAGAACAGCACCAGCAGACTCAGGTAAATCACCACGGTAAAACCGGTCAGGTTCACGGTGTTGCTGGCGATCTGCGCGGTGTCGATCACGTCATGCACGCCCACCAGCGAGGCCAGCGCGGTGCCCATGGTGATCACTGCGTAGAGGTTCATCCACGGCGGCAACATGCGTTTAAAGCACTGCGGCAGGATGATCGAGCGAAAGATCTGCCCACGGGTGAAGGCCAGGGAACGCGCCGCTTCCCATTGGGTGCTGGGGATCGAGCCGATGGCGCCACGGAAGATTTCCGCAACGTTGGCACTCGCCGGCAAGGCCAGGCCGATGGTGACTTTTACCCAGTCCGGGAACGAGACATAGCTGCTGCCGAGCTTGATCTCGAACGGGAACACGTAGGTGGTGAAATAGATCAGCACCAACCACGGCGCGTTACGGAAAATCTGCACCCAAATCTGTGCCGGCAGGCGCAACAACCGCAGCGGCGACACCGCCAGAGCGCCCACCAGCAAGCCGAGGACCGAGCCCAAACCGATCGCCACCAGGCTGATCAGAATGTTCTGGCCAAAACCCACGGCCAGGGCCGGTGACCATTGCAACAAAGCCGTGAACACCGGGCTCTGCGGGGCGAAGTAAAAGAGAAATAACACGACGCCAGCCGCCAGCAACAGTTTGCCAACATGCCGCCGCGGCCAGGCCAGCGGTGCGCTGACGGACGATTCAATGGCCATAGCCGGGCATCCTCAGGCGCGCTTCAAGCAGACGCCCCACACAGTTGACGATAAAACTCAGCAGGCCGAAAAAGCTCAGGATCAGGATCATCAGCTCCAGCACGTTATCGCTCTGAGTCCAGATCATGATCGCCGCGTAGGTGATGTCGCCGACGGCAATCGCCGAAGCGACGGCGGTCATCTTCACCAGGTCGATGAGGTTGTTGATCAGCGACGGCAAGGCAAAACGCAGGGCCAGGGGCAATTGCACATTCCATAGCAACTGGCGGCTGCTGAAGGCCAGGGAACTGGCGGCTTCCATCGTCACCGCCGGCACCGCTTCGATACCGGCGCGCAAGGCTTCGGCGTGGAATGCGCCCTTGTGCAGCGAGATCACAATCACCACCCAGGCGAACGGTGTCAGCGGGTTCGCCGTGCCGACCGCTTGGGTCAGCAACATGTTCAACACCAGGAACGCGCAATACAGCTGCACCAGGGTCGGCGTGTTGCGGGTGACTTCAATGAGGACCCGCGCCGGTCTGGCCAGCCAGGGTTTGCCCGAGGTCAGCATCGCCGCCAGGCCAACACCCGCCAGCAGACTGCCGACGATGGTGAACAGGCACAGCAGCGCGGTGGTCAACGCGCCTTGTTCCAGGGTGCCGCGTTGATAGGCGTCCAGCAGGAAGTTGTAATTGAGACCGAGCCCGGCGGTCCAGTGGACGAACAGCTCCAACAGATGACTCATGCTGCGCCCCGCAATTGGCCGCAGGCGTGGGCGATGCGGCGTCCGGCTTCGGCAACGCTGTCGGTCGCAGTGGCGATGGACAGGCGGAACCACGGCGACAAACCGTAAGCGCTGCCCGCTACGCCGGCGACGCCCTCCTCGAGCAAGTACGCGACGACATCGGCGTCGTTGTTCAGTCGTTCACCATTCGGGCGATGGCGCCCCAACAAGCCTTCGCAGCGGACGAACACGAAGAAGCCGCCCTGGGGTTCGAGCACTTCCAGACCGTCCACTTCACTCAAGGTTTTCACCAGCAGGTCTCGCCGTTGCTGATAGGCCGCCACCTGCTCCGGCAAGAAATCCAGTCCACCGTCAAAGGCTGCCAGCGCCGCGGCTTGTCCGACCGAGGACGCGCCCGAAGTCGATTGCGACTGCACGACTGCCATTGCAGTGGTCAGCGTTTTGGGCCCGGCACCGAAACCGATGCGCCACCCGGTCATGGCATACGTCTTGGAGACACCGCCCACCAACAGGCAACGCGGCTGCAAATCTGGCGCGACGTTAAGCAGGCTCTGCGGTGGTTGGCCGTCGAATCGAATATGTTCGTAAAGCTCATCCAGCAAAATCAGCACCTGCGGATGACGTCGCAGTACTTCAGCCAGCGCCTGCAACTCGGCGGCGCTGTACACCGCGCCGCTCGGGTTGCCGGGGCCGTTGAGAATCAGCCAGCGGGTACGCTCGCCAATGTGTTGCTCAAGTTGTTGTGGCGTCAGCTTGCAGCCCTGTTCCAATCCACACTCGATAAACACCGGTTCACCGCCATTGAAACGCACGCTGTCCGGGAACGACGGCCAGTACGGCATCGGCACCAGCACTTCGTCGCCGTCATCGAGCGTCGCAGCGAAGGCGTTGAAGATGATCTGTTTGGCACCGTTGGCAATCACGATGGATTCCAGCGGGTACTCCAGTTGGTTCTCGCGTTGGAGTTTGCGTTGTACGGCAAGTCTCAGCGCTTTCACGCCGGGCGTTGGCGTGTACTTGGTGGCGCCGGCGGCGATGGCTGCATAGGCGGCTTGCTTGATGTGCTCCGGGGTATCGAAATCCGGCTCGCCGGTGGTCAGGTCGAGGATGTCGCGACCCAACTCACGCAACGCCGTGGCCTGGGATTTGGCGGCGGCATTGGCCGACAGCGACACGCGCTGCACGCATTTGGATAGACGAAGGTTCATGGCGTAACCACCTCCACGACCTTGCCCGGATTGAGCAGGTTTTTCGGGTCCAGCGCGTGCTTGATGCGGCGCATCAGGTCCAGCTCCACCGGGCTTTTGTAGCGATCCAGCAAACCGACCTTGCGCTGGCCGATCCCGTGTTCGGCGCTGATCGAGCCACCGTGGGCATGGGCGCTGTCGTGCACCAACAGGCTGAGTGCCGCGTAATGGGACATGTGCGCCTCAACGGTCGAGTCCAGCGGATGCGCGACGTTGTAATGCAGGTTGCCGTCGCCCAAATGGCCGAAGGTGAAATTCCGCACGCAGGGAAAGTGTTGTTGCAGCAGTGCATCGGTGTGGGCAACGAAGGCGACGACCTGGGAAATCGGCACCGCGATGTCGTGCTTCATATTGCGACCGGCGCGCTTCTGCGCCTCGCTCATGTTTTCCCGCAACAGCCACAGGCCCTCGCTCTGGGCCAGGCTTTCGGCGATCAACGCGTTAGCCAGCAAGTCCTGTTCGAAGGCTTCGCCGAGCACCGTTTCGAAGGCTTCCCGGGCATGGCTTTCGCTGTGGTTGTCGGAGAGTTCCAGCAGCGCAAACCACGGCTGCACGGCGCCGAGAAACGGTTGCGGGCCTTGGGGGAATTGCTCGCGCAGCAACGCCAGGCAATCGGCGCTGAGCAATTCGAACGCGGTGAGGCTGGCGCCAAAACCGGCGCGCGCATGGGAGAGGAATTGCACGGCCTGCGCCAACGAGTCGAACGCCAACAGCGCCGTGGCCTGGGCCTTGGGCAGCGGGAACAGTTTCAGGGTCGCGGCTGTGATAATGCCGAGGGTGCCTTCGCTGCCGATAAACAAATCGCGCAAGTCGTAGCCGGTGTTGTCCTTGCGCAAACCACGCAGGCCATTCCAGATTTCGCCTTGGGCGGTGACCACTTCCAGACCCAGGGTCAGTTCTCGGGTATTGCCATAACGCAGCACTGCGGTGCCGCCGGCGTTGGTGCCGAGGTTGCCGCCAATCGTGCAGCTGCCTTCGGCGCCAAGGCTCAACGGAAACAGGCGTCCGGCGTCACGCGCCACGTCCTGCACCGTTTGCAGAATGCAGCCAGCCTCGACGGTCAGGGTGTCGTTATCCGTATCGACGTTGCGCACGCGGTTCAGGCGATCAAGCAACAGCAACACGGCGCGGCCACTGGCGTCCGGGGTCGCGCCGCCCATCAGACCGGTGTTGCCACCCTGCACCACCACCGGCGTGTCATTGGCCACGCAGGCGCGGACCACCGCCGCCACTTCGTCGGTGTTGGCCGGGTGCACGGCGGCGATCACTTGCCCCACGTAGCGGCCCTGTTTATCCGTCAGGTACGACGCGGCGTCTTCGTTGCTCTGCACATGGTTGGCACCGAGCAATTGCTGCAAGGTCTCGAACAAACCTTGGCTCATGGCTGAACCGCCAATGGCGCAGCGTTGCGATATTGCTCATGCAAGTCACGCAAGGCCTGGGACGGTGCCATGCCGGTGCGTTCGCCCAAGGCAATCAGCCAACCGCTGCGGTGCCAATCGCGGACGATGGCATCGAGTTTGGCCTGGGTATCGTGCTCGCCCTTGCGAATCCAGATCACCGAGTTCGACGGGATCAGATCCCCCGGTAGCGGGATTTCATAACCTGCCCACTCGGCCTCGCTCAACAACGCATGCATGGTCGGGCTGACATGCACCGCCGCCAAGCAACCATTGCCGCGCAATGACAACAACGATTCCGACTGACTGCGGAAGGCCTTGATCTCGGCGCCGTAAGTTTCCTGCAACGGCTTGATGAAGTTGCTGCCCTGGGACACGCACACCGGTTTGCCTTTCAAATCGGCCCACTGGCTGATACCCGCACCTTTGCGAATCAGCGCGGCGCCGCCGACTTCTTCGTACGGCGTCGGCACGTAGTCGAGGATCTCGGCGCGTTCTTCGGTGAACTGCATGTTGGCGATCAGGATGTCGACCTTGCCCTGTTGCAGGAACTGCACGCGGTTCGGTGCGAGGACGGAAACCGTTTTGGTTTCGACCCCGAGTGCCTTGCCGATGCCCTTGGCCAACTCAACGTTGTAGCCCAGGTGTTCGCCGGTCTTCGGGTCGAGGGTGCCGAATGGCGGGCCACTGAGAATTACCCCGACGCTGATGGCGTGGCGTTGCTCGATCTTGTCCAGCGTGGCGTCGGCCTGGGCCAGGCTGGCGACCAGCGCAGCGCACCCGGCCAGGCACAGGGTGGTCAGGGTTCTAGCGGAAAAAAGTGGCTTCATGCACGGCTACCTTGGGCGACGGTCGGTGGAAAACGATGAGGTGCCGGGCTCAGGCGCCATTGGCCTGGAATTGCTTCTGCAACTCGACCAGCGCCGGGGACGCCGGGGTGATGTGGTTGCGGGTCTGGGCTTCGATCAACCAGCCGCTGCGGTGCAGCGCCTTGATGATCGGGTCGAGTCTGGCCTGGGTGTCGTTTTCGCCACGACGGGTCCAGATCACCGACGGCGCCGGATTGAGTTCCGGCTCGATGGCGCGATAGCCCTGCCATTCGGCGGTGTCGGCAATCAATGGGTTGATCAGCGTCGCATCGTGCACGGCGGCGACGCAGTTGTTGCCGCGCAGGGCCAGCAAGGATTCCGACGAGCTCTTGAACGCCTTGATCTCGGCGCCCAACTCGGTCAGCGGCTTGACGTAGCTGCTGCCCTGGGAGGTGCAGACCGGTTGATTCTTCAAATCTTCCCACCGGGTGATCTTGCTGTCCTTGAGCACCGCAGCAGTGCCACCGACGCGGTAGAACGGCGTTGGCACGAAGCCGAGGATCTCGCCGCGCTCGGTGGTCCATTCCATGTTGGCGATCAGCAAATCGACTTTGCCCTGTTGCAGGAACTGCACGCGGTTGGCGGGCAGTACCGGCACCAGTTGCACCTCGGCGCCGAGTTGTCGGCCCAGCTCGTTAGCAAGGTCGACGTTCAAGCCCCGAGGTTTCTGGCTGGTGGGATCGATCCCGCCAAAGGGTCCGCCGGACAGCAGCACGCCGACCACCAACACATGCCGTTGCTCGATCTTGTCGAGGGTGGCATCGGCCTGCGCGGCACTGATGCCGGACAAGGAGATCAAGGCGCCCAGCATTACAGGCAACAATCGTTTTACGGGTGAGCGCTCGAACAACATGGATTTCCCCTCATGGATGATCGGCGTACCCCGACCTGATGAGTGGGCATCCTGGGTACAGCGCTGAGGTAACGGAAATACAAATATCTAATATCGTTATAACTTGCCGTGTTTCCCATCTGTGAAAAAAGCTTATAACCCCGAATTTGTTGCCTCTCACTGTCACCGAATAAAATCCATGGCAAGCAACACATAAAAATATGTAATGTTTAGCTTCCTACCCTTGATATAAAAAGCAGCCCCCATGTCGACCCTCGATCTCGAATTACTGCGCACCTTCATTGCCGTGGTCGATCACCACAGCTTTGCCGAAGCCGGCGCGCAATTGGCCCGCACGCAGTCGTCGGTGACCCAGCACATGCAACGCCTGGAGCAACAGGTGGGCGTAAGTCTGTTCGAGAAGCGTGGGCGGCAAAAGCAGCTCACGGAAGCGGGTCAGCAGTTGCTACGCCATGCCCGGCAGATGCTTTCGCTCAACGATGACGCGCTCAACTCCCTACGTGAAAGCAGCTTGAGCGGCGTGTTGCGCATTGGTTCGCCCCACGACATTGCTGACACCATCCTGCCGCCGATGCTGAGCCACATCGCCCGCTCGGCGCCGCGTTTACGCCTGGAGATCGACGTCGGGCGCAGTCCGTTTTTGATGGACGACTTGCACCGGGGCAAGGTCGATATGGTGATTTCCACCCGCGCCGACCCATCCCTCGAAGGCTTCGCCTTGCGTACTTCGCCGGTGTGGTGGATTTGTTCGGCGCAGTACATTCACAACCCCAACGAACCGTTGCCGCTGATTCTGGTGGATGAGCCAAGCATCTATCGGCGTTATGCGTTGGAGGCGCTGGAGCGGGCGAACATTCCCTGGCGCCAGGCGTACCTGGCGTCGAACCTGATCGGGATCAAAGCTGCGACGCGCGCAGGGTTGGGCGTGACCCCAAGAAGCATGGAAATGCTCGGGCCGGATATGCGGGTATTGGGGGAAAACGATGGGTTGCCGCGATTGCCGGATGTGACGTATCACTTGTGGATTCGGCCGAATACGGTGAATCCGTTGGTGCGGCGGGCTTATGAATTGATCAAGAGCAATCAAGGCCACTGATCAGAACGAGGATCGAACGAACGATAAAAAACCTGTGGCGAGGGAGCTTGCTCCCGCTGGACTGCGCAGCAGTCCCCTCCTCTTTTGGGTGAGGGGGCCGCTTCGCGACCCAGCGGGAGCAAGCTCCCTCGCCACAAGGTCAGTGTCAGGCCTGCAACATCGCGTTGATTAACAACACTTCGGCCCAGCCTTGCTCCCGTAACGCGCTTCCTGACGTTCCCGGAAGAACATCTCATAGCTCATCAGCGGTTTGTCCGGGTGCTTGGTTTGCATATGCTCGACGTAGTTGTCGTAGTCGGGCATGCCGACCATCAGGCGTGCGGCCTGACCGAGGTATTTACCGAGGCGACTCAGGTCATTGAACATGTGGGCAATCCTCGATCAAGCGTCCGGCACAGCCTGGAACGGCGATTCTTTATCCGTACGCTCTTTTGTACCCCAAGCCGCAATACCGACCTTGAGCGCATAGAACAGGATGCTGAACACCACGAACAGGAACAGCGCGGTCAGCGTTGCGTTGGTGTAGGCGTTGTAGATCACGTGCTGCATCTGGTTGATGTCTTTGGCCGGCGCAAGGATCTGGCCGTTGGCCAAGGCGTCGCTGTATTTTTTCGCCAGGGCCAGGAAGCCGATCGCCGGGTTGGCGTCGAACAGCTTGATGAAGCCAGCGGTGGTGGTGCAAATCAGCAACCACGCGGCCGGCAACAAGGTCACCCAGATGTAGCGTTGGCGTTTCATTTTGATCAGCACAACCGTGGCGAGCATCAGCGCGATGCCGGCAAGCATCTGGTTGGAGATGCCGAACAGCGGCCACAAGGTGTTGATGCCGCCGAGTGGATCGATCACGCCTTGGTACAGCAAGTAACCCCACATCGCCACGCAGCCGGCGGTGGCGATCAGGTTGGCGGTCCAGGACTCGGTGCGTTTGAGCGCCGGGACGAAGGAGCCGAGCAGATCCTGAAGCATGAAGCGTCCGGCACGGGTACCGGCATCGACGGCGGTCAGGATAAACAGCGCTTCAAACAGGATCGCGAAGTGGTACCAGAACGCCATGGTGTTTTCACCCGGCAACACGCTGTGCAGGATCTGTGCGATGCCGACTGCCAGGGTCGGGGCGCCGCCAGCGCGGGCCAGCACGGTGGTTTCCCCGATGTCCTTGGCCACTGCTTGCAGCGCTTCCGGAGTAATCGCAAAACCCCAGCTGCTGACGGTTTGTGCCACTTGAATCACATCACCACCGACCACCGCGGCCGGGCTGTTCATGGCGAAGTACACGCCCGGCTCGATCACCGAAGCGGCAACCATGGCCATGATGGCGACGAAGGATTCCATCAACATGCCGCCGTAACCGATGTAACGGGCATGGCCTTCACTGGCGAGCAGTTTCGGCGTGGTGCCGGAGGCGATCAGCGCATGGAAACCCGAGACCGCGCCACAGGCGATGGTGATGAACAGGAACGGGAACAACCCGCCCTTCCACACCGGGCCGGTGCCGTCGATGAATTGGGTCAGCGCCGGCATTTTCAGCTCCGGCATGGTGACCAGGATGCCGACCGCCAACGCGAGGATGGTGCCGATTTTCAGGAAGGTGGAGAGGTAGTCGCGCGGTGCCAGGATCAGCCACACCGGCAATACCGCCGCGACAAAGCCGTAGCCGATCAACATCCAGGTGATTTGCACACCGGTGAAGCTGAAGACCTTGGCCCAGGCTGGATCAGCGGCAATCTGCCCGCCGACGAAAATCGAACCGAGCAGCAACGCCACACCGATCACCGAGATTTCGCCGATGCGACCCGGGCGGATGTAGCGCATGTACACGCCCATGAACATCGCGATCGGGATGGTCGCCATCACGGTGAACATGCCCCACGGGCTATCGGCCAGGGCCTTGACCACGATCAGCGCCAGCACCGCAAGGATGATGATCATGATCAGGAAGCAGCCGAACAGCGCGATGGTGCCGGGGATGCGGCCCATTTCTTCACGGACCATGTCGCCCAGGGAGCGACCGTTGCGGCGGGTGGACATGAACAGGACCATGAAGTCCTGAACCGCACCGGCAAAGACCACACCGGCAATCAGCCACAGCGTGCCGGGCAGGTAGCCCATCTGCGCCGCCAACACCGGACCGACCAGAGGCCCCGCGCCAGCAATTGCCGCGAAGTGGTGACCGAAGAGGATGTGTTTGTTGGTCGGCACATAGTCCAGACCATCGTTATTGAGTACGGCGGGAGTGGCCCGATTGGGATCGAGCTGCATCACCCTGTTGGCGATGAACAGGCTGTAATAGCGGTAGGCAACAAGGTAAATGGCGGTGGCGGCGACGACAATCCAGAGGGCGTTGATCGCTTCGCCGCGGCGCAGGGCCACGACACTCAGCGCAATCGCTCCAATGACAGCCACGACAAACCAGGCGAGGTGTTTAACCAGACGGGTCATTGCGTGTCTCCTGCCGGCAGTCCGATAGGCCGCGGCGATAATTTTTATAATGGTGCCCGTTATGCGAGCCCGCCTAATATCCGCGCATGTCGCCAGCAGCGGAATCCGCAGTACTACGTAAGGCCCTTCTACGTAGTACTACGCAGACCGGCTCTATCCATTAGTCCGACGGCACTTTGCGCTGGCGAAGTGCAGGTCTTTTTGGCCTATCATGCCCCCACCACGCCACCCGCCAACGGCCCTGCCGCACCGTCGCCCGGTCTGGACAGGAGTAGATATGCAGCTCAAACACAAAATCGTTGCCCTGGGCATCCTGCCGCTGATCCTGGCGATTGCAGTGATTTGCGCCTTGGTGATTTTCCAGAACCGACAACTGGGCGAGCAGCAGGCGCAGTTGATCGAAGACAGCATTCTCGCCAGCAAACGCGCCGAGCTGAAAAACTACGTGGAAATGGCCAAGAGCCTGATCGAGCCACTGTATGACGATGGCCACGGCGATGCGGTGGCGCAGCAGCGGGTGCTCGAAGAACTGCGAAAACTCAGTTTCGGCGTCGATGGCTACTTCTTCGTCTACGACCGCCAGGGCCGCAGCCTGATGCACGCGCGGCAATCCGAACTGGTCGGCAAATACCTCTGGGACATGACCGACCCCCACGGCTTGCCGGTGATCCAGGCCTTGCTGAAAAGCGCCGAATCCGGCGCCGGGTTCCAACGCTACGCCTGGAAAAAACCCTCGACCGGCGCGGTCACCGACAAACTCGCCTACGTGGTGATGCTGGATCGCTGGGGCTGGATGCTCGGCACCGGCATCTACCTCGAAGACGTCGAACAGGCCACCCAACAAGCCCGGGACGAAGTCGCCCATGGCATCCACGGCACCATGCTGGCGATTGCGGCGGTGGCGCTGATTGCCGTGCTGCTGGTGTTTATCAGCGGCATGACCCTGAACGTCAGCGAGCATCGCCTGGCCGACAAAAAACTGCAGCGCCTCAACCAACGCATCGTCAGCTTGCAGGAAGAGGAACGCTCACGGGTTTCCCGAGAATTGCATGACGGCATCAGCCAGTTACTGGTGTCGATCAAGTTTCAATTTGAGTTGGCCAGTCATTTGATCGAGGCCGGTCGGGACAACGGTTTGAACATTTTGCGCGAAGCCACCGAGCGCCTCGGAAGTGCCATCGGCGAGGTGCGGAGCATTTCCCATGACTTGCGTTCATCGCTGCTCGACACCCTGGGCCTGCCCGCCGCCATCGGGCAACTGGCCGCCGAGTTCCAGCAGCGCAGTGGTTTGCAGGTCAATTATCAAAGCGACCTGATCGACTGCGATCTGGTGGACGGTGCCGCCGTCGCCGTATTCCGCATCGCCCAGGAGGGGCTGACCAACATCGAACGACATGCCCAGGCCAGCACAGTGTCGATCACACTGCAGGGTTCGCCGCAGGCCTTGCGATTGATCGTGGTCGATGACGGCATCGGTTTTAACGTCAATCGGGTTGACCGCCTTAATGCCGGTATCGGCTTGCGCAATATCCGTGAACGGGTCGAGCACTTTGGTGGCCGACTCGACCTGCATTCGACGCCGGGGCGCAGTGAGCTGAATGTGCTGCTGCCCCTGAGCGAGACGGCCAACACAATAAGAGAAATGACTTGATGAGCCTGCCCTTCCCGATCCGTGTCGCCCTGGTCGACGATCATTCCCTGGTGCGCGACGGCATTCGTGCCTTGCTGGCGGTGGTGGACTTCCTCGCCATCGTCGGTGAAGCGGACAGCGGTGCGAGCGCGGTGGCAATGGTCCGCGATACCCAGCCCGATTTGCTGTTGGTGGATATTGGTCTCAAGGACATGAACGGCCTGGAACTGACCCGGTTGCTGCGCCGCGAACACCCGTCGATCAAGATCCTGATCCTCAGCATGTACGACAACAATGAATACGTGAGCGAGTCAGTACGCTCGGGCGCCAGTGGTTATGTGCTGAAGAACTCCCCATCTCGGGAAATCATCGCGGCGATTGAAGCGATTGCCAGTGGCGGGACGTTCTACAGTGCGGAAATCGCGCAGAAACTGGCGGCGGACCGGCCGACCGACAACGAACTGACCCCGCGTGAGAGCGAGGTGCTGTGCAAGATGGTGTTGGGGCTGAACAACAAGGAAATGGCGCGCGAACTGGATATCAGCGTGCGCACGGTGGAAACCCATCGGCTGAGCATTCGGCGCAAACTCAACATCGACAAACCGGCGGCGTTGCTCAACTACGCGATTGAACGCGGACTGATTTCCCGCTAACCGTACGCAATCTGTAGCAGCTGTCGAAGCCTGCGTTCGCTTGTAGCAGCTGCCGAAACACTGCGTTCGCTTGTAGCAGCTGCCGAAACACTGTTCGCTTGTAGCAGCTGCCGAGGCACGAGGCTGCGTTCGGCTGCACAGCAGTCGTAAAACCTGAGCATGCGGATTTCCTGACACACCGCGTCGCCTGATTTTACGACTGCTGCGCAGCCGAACGCAGCCTCGCAAGCTCGACAGCTGCTACAAGCGAACGCAGCCTCGTGCCTCGGCAGCTGCTACAAGCGAACAGTGTTTCGGCAGCTGCGACAAAAAGCGTGTTTTGCGCGGACTCCAAATCAGAGCTTGGCAATCGACACTTCAGTCGACTTCACGAACGCAATCACTTCACTGCCAATCTTCAATTCCAGATCGCGCACGGAACGGGTAGTGATCACCGATGTGACGATGCCGGACGCGGTTTGCACGTCGATTTCCGAGACCACTTCGCCTTCCAGGATTTCCTTGATAACGCCTTTGAACTGGTTACGAACGTTGATCGCTTTGATGGTCATGTTGAGGCTTCCTGTCTGAGGTGGGGCAAAACCGCACTGAGGTGCAGGCCTTCAAAATGCACCGGCGGAAGCGATAACAAAAGGAATAAATAACGATTTATATATTCCTATATCGCATATGCAAACCCCCTAAGCTAAGACCCAAAAATTATTTAAGGAATAATTCTTAGAACCCTATGCTCATGACAGATAGCCACCTTCTCCTCCGCTAACTGTCGAGCTGATCATGTCAAAACCCATAAAGAACGCTGTCTTCGCCGGCCTGGTTGTCGCACTGGCTTTGTCCTTCACGCTGACGGCCCAGGCCCGGGAAACCGTGCGCATCGGCTACCAGAAGTCATCGACCCTCATCACCCTGCTGAAAACCCAGGGCACCCTGGAAAAGACTCTCGCGCAGAACAACATTGACGTCACCTGGCATGAGTTCTCCAGTGGCTTGCCGCTGCTGGAAGCGTTGAATGTCGGCAATGTCGATATCAGCGCCGACGTGGCCGATACCGTGCCGATCTTCGCCCAGGCCGCGCAGGCCAAATTGACCTACTTCGCCGAGGAAGCACCCTCACCTTCAGCCCAGGCAATCGTGGTGCGCAAGGACTCGCCGTTGCAGCAACTGGCGGATCTTAAAGGCAAGAAAGTCGCGGTGACCAAAGCGGCAGGCTCGCACTATTTACTGATCGCTGCGCTGAACAAGGCCGGGTTGAAGTTTTCCGATATCGAACCGGCCTATCTGTCACCCGCCGATGGCCGTGCGGCCTTCGAGAACAACAAGGTCGACGCCTGGGTCACCTGGGAACCCTTCCTCAGCGGCGTGCAACGCCAACTGCCGACCCGCACCCTAACTGACGGCACCGGCCTGGCCAGTTACAAGCGCTACTACCTGACCAGCAACACCTACGCCAAAGAGCACCCGCAAGTCCTGAAGCTGGTTTATGAGCAGTTGCACAAGGCGGGCGACTGGGTGAAGCACAACCCGCGTGACGCCGCACAGGTGCTGGGCCCGCTATGGGGCAACCTGGATGTGGAAACCGTCGAGACCGCCAATGCCCATCGCAGTTATCAGGTGCAACCGGTGAAAGCCGATCAGTTGGGCGAGCAGCAAAAAATCGCCGATGCATTTTTCGCCGAGGGTTTGTTGCCCAAAGCGGTGGATGCCAAAGACGTCGAGATCTGGAAACCCTAGTTCCCATGGCCTCACTTTAAGCAGACCACTAAAGAACTAAAACGAATTAATAAATACAAAATCAGTATTTATCGTTATAAAAATATCCGCGTATGGTCAGCTCATCCCGTCATTCATTACACAGTGAAGTGCCCCATGAATCCGACTGACAACCTCATCGACTTCGCCAGCTACCGCAAACGCAAACAGGCTCAGCAACGGGCACGGGCCATGTGGGAAATGTACGCACGCAACGCCGGCTTACAGGCCTATCAGTGGGTGCAAGCAGCCCAACTGGCCACCGAGACGCGTCACGCGTGAACGGGCAGCAACCCTCGCGCTTTCTGGCGAGCGCCGATGAACCCGTGCTGGATTTGAATAACCTGGAATCTCTGGAAGAAGACCCGATCTGCGATCGCGTCGCACAGAACCTGCAACGCCTGCGCGGCAAGCGGCATCTGTCCCTCGATGCCCTCGCCCGCCAGTGCGGTGTGAGCCGGGCGATGCTGGCGCAGATCGAATCCGGACGCAGCGTGCCGTCGATCAAAGTGCTGTGCAAAATCGCCAAGGGCTTGAAGGTTTCGGTGGCGGCGTTTCTGGAGCATCGGGCTTTCGAAGGCGTGGCGGTGTTGTCGGCGAACCAGAGCAAACGGCTGGTGAGTGCCAGCGGCGCGTTTGTAAGCCGGGCGCTGTTTCCGTTCGACGTGGCGCGCCAATCGGAGTTTTACGAACTGCGCTTGAGCCCACTGGGTGAGGACATTTCCGAGGGCCATGGCCCCGGCGTACAGGAGAACCTGGTGGTGTCGCAAGGCGTGCTGGAAATCAGCGTCAACGATGAACGTTACCTGCTTTCCACAGGCGACTCGATTCTGTTTTATGCCGACCAGCCGCACCGCTATCGCAACCCCGCCGACAGCGAGGCGGTGGCGTATCTGGTCGTGACTTACCCCGAACGCCTGGACTGACGGCTCCTACAAAAAGCAAAAGCACATTAAAAAGCCCGGCTAATTCGCATTAGCCGGGCTTTTTCAATGGCGATGGATCAGCAGGTGCAGCACATCAACGGCATGCCGTTGCAGCTCATCATCATCGGCATGCTGCAGTCGTTCATCATTTTCATCATCAGGGTGCAGCAGCTTTTCATCATGTCCATGTTCATGCCAGCCATCGGCATGATTTTGCACATCATGCCGTCGTCCATCAGGGTGCATTCCATCACGCACTTCATCGATGGCATCGGCATGCCCATCATCGGCATCGGCATCATCATGTTCATCATTGGCATGGCCATGGCCGCCGGGGACATGCACATCATGCTCATGTTGCCGCAATGCATCATCATCGGCATGCCGCAGTTCATCATCATCTGCATCATTTCAGCGCTGTTCTTGAACATCGCCATGTCCATGCCAGCGGCCGGCATCATCTTGCACATCATGCCGTCGTCCATCATGTCGCAGCTCATGGTCGCCATCATCATCGGCATGCCCATCATCGGCATCATTGGCATGTTGGCGTTCATCGGCATTTGCATCTGCATGGCGTTCATCATGGTGGTGTTCCCCGAAGGTTCGATAGGTGGACGAAGCTGATGGGGAGGATTCTAAGGATTGGCCAACACGCGGCAAGATGGCGATCAAACAGCCGGAATGCATGCTCAAGCGACTTTAAACAGGTGGGTGGAACGGGATTATCCGCTGCTGCGAACATTCAGCTTTCATTGCAGATGAGATACAAACTGGAGCGCGTTTCTCTCGGTTATCGATATGCGATGCGAACCTATATAAATAACCGAAAGAAATAATCGATCTAACGCTGGCGCAGATTCTTACTGACTGGAAAACACCTGCGCATCGGTGAACTTTTCCACGTCGACGCGATGGGGAAAGATCTTCTTCTCCACGAACAAATCATCAACCTGCTGCAACGCCTGTACATCCCGCGCCTCGATCGGCATTAGCGACTCATCACCCCAGCTGCGCAGCCGCTGCGAGACTTCCAGCGACACATCGTTGACCTTGGCGAACACCCGCGCGTATTCATCGGGATTCTGCCGCGCCCATTCGAAGGCCTTGGCGAAACGCTGCAACACATCGCTCAACGCTTGGCGCTTGAGCGTGTCGGTCAGCACTTCATCGGAAGCGGTGATAAACGTCAGCCCGGTGTTGATCCCCTCGCCGCTGACCAGCACCCGGGCGCCCTGCTGCTCAGCAAATGCCTGGTAGATGCCGAACGTAGCCCAGGCTTCGATCTTGCCGGCGTTGAACGCCGCCAGGGCGTCGGTGGGCAGGACGAAACCGACGTTGACGTCTTTCTCATCGACCCCTGCGTTGGCCAAGGCGCGGATCAACAGGTATTGGGAAATGCTGCCCCGCGCCGACGACACCACCACGTTGCGACCTTTCAGATCGGCGACGCTGTGAATCGGTGAGTCGTGCGGGACGAGAATGGCGATTCCTCGCGATTGACTGCGCCGTACCGCGACAATGCGCAACGGCGTGCCACCGGTGGCCGCCGCGAGTACCGGCGTATCCCCCGCCGGCCCCAGATCCACCGCCCCGGCACGCAACGCTTCGAACAGCGGCGCGGCGCCCTGGAAGTTGGCCCATTGGACCTTGTACGGAATGCCCTCCAGCGCATTCGCCGCCTCGACTACCGTGCGCAGTCCCTTGGCTTGATCGCCGAGGATCAGCGTGACGCTGGACAGGTCGGCCTGGTTTTTTGACTCGATGGCGTCACCGCAGCCGCTGAGCAACAGCGCTGCACCTGAGAGCAACACCATCGCCGATTTCCATAAACGTCGATCACGCATGGGCAAACCGCCGGATCGCAGACTGACGCTCAACCACCGCCGCAGTTTCCACTTCGACGCCCAACAGGCTCAGCAACCGTGCGCGAATGGCCTGGAAACCGTCCTGCCCGGTGTCGCGGGCGCGGGGCAGATCGATGGTCAATTGCTCGGCAATCTTGCCGTTGGCCAGCACGATGACCCGGTCGGCCAGCAGGATCGCTTCGTCCACATCGTGGGTCACCAGCAGCACCGCCGGCGTGTGTTTGCGCCACAACTCGATGATCAGCCGATGCATCTTGATTCGGGTCAGGGCATCAAGGGCAGCGAACGGTTCGTCGAGCAGCAACAGCTTGGGTTCGCGCACCAGGCCACGGGCCAACGCGACCCGCTGGGCTTCGCCACCAGAGAGGGTCGCCGGGTAGGCTTCCAGCCGATGGGCCAGCCCGACTTCGGTCAGGGCCTGCACCGCGCGGGCCTTGGCATCCGGGATGTGCAGGCCGAGGATTACGTTTTTCCAGGCACGTTTCCACGGCATCAAGCGCGGTTCCTGGAACACGGCGGCCCGGGCCTTGGGCACCAATAACTGGCCACTGTCGATACTGTCGAGCCCGGCCAGGCTACGCAGCAACGTGGTTTTTCCGGAACCGCTGGCCCCGAGCAGCGCCACGAATTCGCCGGGCGCGATGTCCAGATCAAGTCCATCGATAACCCGTTGCTGGCCGAACTGGCGCACCACATTACGCAGTTGCACCGGTGCTTCTGATTGCAGGTTTTTCGCTGCAAGAGTCGACATGTCAGTTCCTCACAAAAGATGGGCGCCAGGCCAGGGCGAAACGCTCCAGCGTGCGGATCAGTCCGTCGATCAATAAGCCGAGGACGCTGTAAATCAGCAGGCAGATAACGATCACGTCAGTGCGCATGAAGTCCCGGGCGTCACTGGCCAGGAAGCCGATGCCGGCGGTGGTGTTGATCTGCTCGACGAACACCAGGGCCAGCCAGGAAATCCCCAGGGAATAGCGCAGGCCGACGAAGAACGAAGGCAGCGAGCCTGGCAGGATCACGTGCCAGATCAGCTCGCGACGATTCAGGCCCAGAGTGTTGGCGGCCTCGATCAATTTGGGGTCGATGTTGCGAATGCCGGAGAACAGATTGAGGTACACCGGGAAGGTGGTGCCGGTGACGATCAGCGCGATCTTGGTGAACTCGCCGATGCCGAACCAGAGGATGAACAGCGGCACCAGCGCCAGGGACGGAATGGTGCGCAGCATCTGCATTGGCGAATCGAGGATCACCTCGCCGCGCTTCGACAGCCCGGTGATCAGCCCCGCGACGACACCGATGCTGACGCCGATGCTCAAGCCCAACAGTGCGCGCTGCAGGGAAACCAATAGATGTTTGCCCAACTCACCGGAGATGATCATCGCCCAAAGCGTGCCGCCGATTTGCGACGGTGCGGCGATGATGCGTTGCGGGATCAGGCCGAACTGTGAGGCCAGTTCCCACAACAACAGCAACGCGATCGGGCTGAGCAAGCGCAGGAAAACTTCAGGGGTTCGCCAGTTGCGCAGCCAGTTGGGGAGCAGCCTTGAAGCCTCGGGGCGATCAACCACCTTATTGACTGAAAACGAGCTGCTGGCGCTCTGTGTATCGAAGGTCTTTTCGGTCATCAGGCTTCCTTCCTCATCAATAACATGGCTTCGGATTCATGCTATTCGTATAAGAAACGCCAGTGAAAGGCTTTTTAGGAATAACCTAATATGATTAAAAATCAGATAGAACATGATCCAGATAAATTATTTGCATAATTAAAGGGCTCAGGCCGCGGCCTTTGCGGCGTCTATCCATGACCTGACCTTAAAATGCGTATTGCTGATATCTGAGATTTCACATGATTCATTAAATTAATAATTAACTTAGAACAAATCGGCATTTCACAGCCCTGCCCTGCTGCGCCTACTTTCGATAGCACAAACCGACCCCCTGCCAGGTGGAGGCTTTTCATTACGCCTATCCAACGACAAGGAACTGAGCATGAGCATCGAATTCATCGGCTACATCGGCGGCCACCACTCCTCGGAAATCCATCCACGCAGCGGCCCGGTGTTGCAGCCCGATTACGTGGAAACCGTCGCCCGCGCTCATGACGAGGCCGGGTTCGACCGTGCCCTGGTGGCCTTCCACTCCAACAGCCCGGACAGCACGCTGATTGCCTCTCATGCCGCCAGTGTCACGAAAAACCTGAAATTCCTGATTGCCCATCGCCCGGGTTTCGCCGCACCGACGCTGGCCGCGCGGCAGTTCACCACCCTTGATGTGTTCAATGGCGGGCGCACCGCCGTGCACATCATCACCGGTGGCGATGACCGCGAGCTGCGCGCCGATGGCAGCTACATCGGCAAGGACGAGCGCTATGCGCGCACCGATGAATACCTCGATGTGCTGCGTCAGGAATGGACCCGCGAAAAGCCCTTCGACTATCAGGGCAAGTACTACCAGGTCGAGGGCGCGCATTCATCGGTGAAGTCGCCGCAACAGCCGCACATTCCGCTGTACTTCGGTGGCTCATCGGCGGCCGCGATTGCGGTAGCGGGCAAGCACGCGGACGTTTATGCGCTGTGGGGCGAAACCTACGAACAGGTGCGCGAAGTGGTGAATCAGGTGCGCGCGGAAGCGGCCAGGCATGGGCGCAGCATTCGCTTCAGTTTGTCGTTGCGGCCGATTCTGGCGGACACCGAAGCGCAAGCCTGGGAACGTGCGGAACAGATTCTGCAACAGGCCACGGCGCTGGCGGAACAGAATGGCTTTGTGCGGCGCGAGCCACCGAACGAGGGTTCGCGACGTCTGTTGGCGGCGGCGGCCCAGGGCTCGCGGCTGGATAAGCGCCTATGGACTGGCATTGCCGGGTTGCTGGGTGCGCAGGGCAATTCGACTTCGCTGGTGGGCACGCCGGAACAGGTCGCCGAAGCGCTGCTCGATTACTACGACCTGGGCATCACCACGTTCCTGATCCGTGGTTTCGATCCGCTCAATGACGCGATCGACTATGGCAAGCGTTTGATACCGCTGACTCGCCAATTGGTGGCTGAGCGGGAGCGGCAGGCGGCGGAAAAAGTGGCCTGATTACAAACGCACACAAAAGGGGCTTACTGTGCAGTAAGCCCCAGTTATTGATGCCTACCACAGAAAGCCCCTCACTACCGTCCACCTCGCTACAAGAAACCCTCTCGCCTCAGTTTTTTGCTACTGTCTCTGCACTTTGCATCGATGAAAGCGTTCACGCCCATGAGCAACCCAACGCCTGACCCTCAAGCCGTCTGCGCCCCGATCACCCGCAGCGCAATTTTCATCGTCGCCACATTGGCTCCCGGCAGCGATGCCGCAGAAAAAGTGCGAGCCTGGTGCGGCGACATCGCCGCCCTCACCCGCTCCGTCGGCAAACGCGTGCCTACCGGTTACCTGTCCTGCGTCTGCGGCTTTGGTTCCAGTGCCTGGGACACGCTCTTCGGCGGCCCGCGCCCGGCCTCGCTGCACGCCTTTCGCGAATTCGGTGACGAGGGACGTCGCGCGGTGGCAACACCGGGCGACATCCTGCTGCACATTCGTGCGGACCAGATGGACCTGTGTTTTGAGCTGGCCACGCAATTGCTCTCGGCGCTGGGCGATGCGGTTTCGGTGGTCGATGAGGTCCAGGGTTTCCGTTATTTCGACATGCGCAGCATCATCGGTTTTGTCGACGGCACGGAGAATCCGGATGATCGGCACATGGCCAGATTCACCATCATTGGTGATGAAGATACGGCGTTTGCCGGCGGCAGTTACGTGTTGGTGCAGAAGTATCTGCACAAGATGGACGCATGGAACGGGCTGTCGGTCGAGGCTCAGGAGCGCGTCATCGGGCGAACGAAACTGTCCGATATCGAACTGGGAGACTCGGTCAAACCGAGCAATTCCCACAGTGCCTTGACCACCATCACCAAGGACGGCGAGGAGGTAAAAATCCTCCGTGACAACATGCCGTTCGGGCGCCCAGGCGCAGGCGAATTCGGCACTTACTTCATCGGCTATGCCCGTTCGCCGGAGCCGATCGAGCTGATGCTGGAGAACATGTTTGTCGGTCGGCCTGCGGGCAACTATGACCGCTTGCTGGATTTCAGCACGGCGGTCACCGGCGGGTTGTTCTTTGTGCCTTCGGCGGATTTACTTGAAGAGTTGGCGGATCGCGCGCCTTAAGCAAGGGAGCTTGCTCCCTCGCCACAAGGTTGTATATCACTCCTTGTAAGCCGTATCACTGCGCTCCAATTGCCGGATCAGCGCATTCCAATGCCGTGCCACGCCCGGCCCGTCGCCACTTTTAAACACTTCGGCCTGTTTCTCGACCTTGGCCACCACCTCGGCCGGCGGGAAGATCAGCTCGGCATTGCCACCGGCCTGAGCGGCGATCTGGATATTGCAGGCCCGCTCCAGGCCATGCAGTTGCTGGAACGCGTGTTCAACACTGACACCGGCCGTCAGCAGGCCGTGGTTGCGCAGGATCAGCACGCTCTTGTCCCCCAGGTCCGCCACCAGCCGCTCACGCTCATCCAGGTCAAGGGCAATGCCTTCGTAACCGTGATAGGCCACACGCCCGGAAAAACCGATGGAATGCTGGGAGATCGGCAGCAACCCGTCACGCTGGGCCGACACCGCGATGCCATCGCGAGTATGGGTATGCAGCACCGCTTGCAGATCAGGGCGCGCGCCGTGGATGGCGCTGTGGATCACGTAGCCTGCGTAGTTGATGCCCAGGCCCGTGGGGTCGTCGACAATCGTGCCGTCGAGGTCGACCTTGACCAGGTTGGAGGCGCTGATTTCATCGAACAAAAGCCCGAAAGCATTGATCAGGAAATGCTCCTCGGGCCCCGGCACCCGCGCGGAAAAGTGCGTGTAGATGTGATCGGTCCACTTGAACAGCGCCGCCAACCGATAGGCCGCAGCCAGTTTGACCCGCACTTCCCATTCTTCGGGGGTGACGCGCTGGCGGACATTTTTCGAGACGCTGGATAACGGGCTGACGCTGCTCATGGCAAAACTTCCTGGATGGCCTTAAGAATTCCAGCCAGCCTAGGGGAAGCGAAAAAATAATAAAAAGCACATTTTAATCTAAGCTAATTATCATTTTTTTTTATGTCTTGAGCCTGCTGTCATGCCGCACTCTTAATCTTCTGCAGCGACCCGACGACCAGTTTGCCAAAGGCATCCACCGGCCCCTGCAGGTTGCCGAGGAAGTGCGGATAGATCAGCCACAAATCCATCACCGGTTTGAAGTCCTTGAGCGGCACCACCGCCAACTGCTCGAAATGCGCACTGCGCTCCAGCAACGGGCGCGGCACCAGTCCGAGGCCCAGGCCGTCGGCAACCAGGCCCAGTTGCAACTCAGTGCCGAAGGTTTCCAGGTTGACCCGCAGCGCCAGGCCCTGATCCGACAAGGTCCGTTGCAACCCGGCGCGGAAACCACAGCCATCGGGGTTGAGAATCCAGCCACTCTGGTAGACGTCGGCAAGTTTGCACGGGCGCTTGGGCACTTGGTCCTTGGCGCAGACCACCACCAGTTCCATTTTGCCGATGGACTCGCCGATGATGTTGTCCGGGAAAATCTTGCCCGCCGGGAACAGCGCTGCGGCCGCATCCAGCTCACCGCGTTCGATCTTGCCGACCAATTGACTGCCCCAACCCGTCGCCACCTGGGTGCGCAATTCGGGGTATTCGACGCGCAGGTGCTTGAGGGCATCGAGCAGCACCACGTCGCCGATGGTCTGCGGCACGCCCAGGCGCAACAGCCCGGTGGGCGGTGCGTCGGTCGCCACCAGTTCGCGCAGTGCGTCCATTTCCCGAAGGATCAAACGGCACTGTTCATACACGCGAGTTCCGATCAAAGTAGGCTTGAGCGGCTTGGTGTTGCGGTCGAACAATTCCACACCCAGCGCTTGCTCAAAGTTCTGCACGCGCCGCGTTATGGCGGGCTGGGTCAGTTGCAAGGACTCGGCCGCATGGCTGATGGACTGGCAACGAATCACTTCGACGAAGGCATCGATATCATCAATTTTCATTTGGTCCGCACATAGAGAACAGTCAATAAGATGTCTGAAAAGCATAGTTCCATTGATGAAATCTGGATAGCTCGAAGCTTCAGGCGTCCAGATCGATAACGATTAACGCTATTCAATCGAGTTCTAAATTCCCTTCAGCTATAAGCTAATCATTTAAAAATTGCATATTAAGCCGAATCATTATGCTTAGATAACTACAACAACCTTCGAAACCAACGATGGAATCGCCATGACCCAGGCCCGACACCCGGAGAGACTCAGAGCATTCATAGGCGCCTTGGCGGAATTGATCGACAGCAATCCGCGCGAGGGTGACCTGTTGCATCGCGGCGGCAAGCTGCTCGGGCAATTGGTCAGCCATGACGACTGGCTGCCGGACGACTTCGCCCGCCCCGACCCGGAGCGTTATCAGCAATTTCTACTGCATGCCGATTCGCGGCAGCGCTTCAGCGTCGTCAGTTTTGTCTGGGGGCCGGGACAACGCACGCCGATCCACGATCATCGGGTCTGGGGTTTGATCGGCATGTTGCGCGGCGCGGAATATTCCCAAGGTTTTGCGCGTCATACCGACGGCACGCTGGTGCCTGAAGGCAACCGAATTCAATTGCAACCCGGTCAGGTCGAGGCCGTGTCACCGAAGATTGGCGATATCCATCAAGTCAGCAACGCCTTCGATGACCAAGTGTCCATCAGCATTCATGTGTATGGCGCCAACATCGGTGCCGTGCGCCGTGCGGTGTATCAGCCCGACGGCAGCGAGAAACTGTTTATCTCCGGTTATTCCAACGCCTTTCTCCCCAACATCTGGGATCTGTCCAAAGAGAGCCAAGCCCTATGAGCAACCAACCGATCCGCTCCTTCACCGAGATTCGAAAAGCGCTGCTGAACAAGGAAGAACTGGCCTTGGTGGATGTCCGTGAAGAAGCGCCTTTCGCGCAAGCGCATCCGTTGTTCGCGGCCAACATTCCGTTGTCCAAGCTTGAGCTTGAGGTGTATTCGCGGATTCCACGGCTCGACACTCAAGTCACCGTTTACGACAATGGCGAAGGCCTGGCACAGATTGCCGCGCAGCGTTTGCAGGGTCTGGGCTATGTGAATGTCGGCCTGCTGGAAGGTGGCCTGGACGGTTGGCGGCGTGCTGGGGGCGAGTTGTTTATCGACGTCAACGTGCCGAGCAAGGCTTTTGGTGAACTGGTGGAAAGCCAGCGCCACACACCGTCCCTGGCGGCCGAAGAAGTGCAGGCGCTGCTCGACAGCGAAGCCGATGTGGTGGTGCTCGATGCCCGGCGTTTCGACGAATACCAGACCATGAGCATTCCCACCGGGATCAGCGTTCCGGGCGCCGAGTTGGTGTTGCGCGCCCGGGAACTGGCGCCGGACCCGGCGACGCGGATTATCGTCAACTGCGCCGGACGCACCCGCAGCATTATTGGCACGCAGTCGTTGATCAACTCGGGCATTCCGAACCCGGTTTCCGCCTTGCGCAACGGCACCATCGGCTGGACCCTCGCCGGGCAAAAACTGCAACACGGCCAGTCGCGCCGGTTTGCGCCGACCAGCGACGAGCATCGGCACATCGCGGCCAAGGATGCCCGTCGTGTCGCCGAAAAAGCCTTGGTAGGCCGCGCCACCCAGGCCGATCTTCAGCGCTGGCAGCAGGAGTCGACGCGCAGCACTTATTTGTTCGATGTTCGTACTCCAGAAGAATTTGAACAAGGCCACTTGCCCAACGCCCGCTCGACCCCCGGCGGCCAACTGGTGCAGGAAACCGATCACTTCGCTAGCGTGCGCGGTGCGCGGCTGGTGCTGGTGGATGACGACGGTGTGCGGGCCAACATGTCGGCGTCCTGGCTCTCGCAACTCGGTTGGGAGGTGCATGTGCTGGATGACGTGCAACCTGCGCATTTCAGCGAAACCGGTGCGTGGCAGGCGCCCGTGCCTGCGCCGCAACAGGCCGAGGAAATCAGCGCCGAGACGTTGGCCGAATGGCTGACTCATGGCGATAGCGTGGTGCTGGATTTCACCAGCAGCGCCAACTACGTCAAACGCCATATCCCCGGTGCGTGGTGGACGTTGCGGGGGCAATTAAGTGAAGCGCTGAAGAATGTGCCGACCGCGCAACGTTACGTGCTGACCTGTGGCAGCAGCCAATTGGCGCGGCTGGCGGTCGCCGAGGTCGAGGCCCTGACCGGCAAACCAGTGTTCCTGCTCAAGGGCGGCACCGCCAGTTGGGTCGCCGCGCAATTGCCGCTGGAGGATGGCGAAACACACTTGGCCTCGCCGCGCATCGATCGCTATCGCCGCCCTTATGAAGGTACCGACAGCCCGCGTGAAGCGATGCAAGCGTATCTGGATTGGGAATATGGCCTGGTCGCACAACTGGCCCGCGACGCCACCCATGGCTTTTTCGTGATCTAACCGCAATCCGTCGTAGCAGCTGTCGAGCAGCGCGAGGCAGCGTTCGGCGGCGAAGCCGTCGTAAAATCTGCCGACGCGATCTTTCAGGTAAACCGCGTGCGCAGGGTTTGCGACGGCTTCGCCGCCGAACGCTGCCTCGCGTTGCTCGACAGCTGCTACAGGACCCACCACTCACAAGACACATCACACATCCGACCCCTCTCCAGGCGGAGGCTGAATTCACAACCGAGAGGAGTTACACCATGTCCGCCGTCCTGCACCGCACCGACTCACGCCCCCGGCAAACACTCCAGGTCACCCGCCTGGAACCCACCATCGGCGCCGAGATCAGCGGCATCGACCTGCGCCAGCCACTGACGCCCGAGCTGCGCGATGAACTGCGTCACCTGCTGCTCGAACACAAGGTGATTTTCTTCCGCGACCAGCTCATCAGCACCGACCAGCAGATCGCCTTCGCCCGGGAATTCGGCGAGCTGTATGTGCACCCAACCACCCAGCAGAACGACCCGACGCAACCGCAAGCGCACCTGATTCAAGCCCAGGACGAACGCAAACTCTACGGCCCGAGGATCAGCGGCCGTTGGCACACCGACACCAGTTGGCTGCTGCGCCCGACCCTCGGCGCCGTATTACGCGCAGTCGATTTGCCACCGGTGGGCGGCGATACCCTGTGGGCCGATACTGGCGCTGTCTATCGCGCTTTGCCCGATGAACTGCGGGCGGAAATCGATGATTTGCATGTGGTCCACGACTTCAAGAAAGCCCTGGACAAGGTTGGCTACGACTACCCGATCCTGGCCCATCCACTGGTGCGTACCCACCCGGAAACCGGCGAGGATGGCCTGTTCATCAACTTCTCGCAGAACCCGTCCGTCATCGGCTGGACGCCGGAAAAGAGCAAGCAACTGATTGATCGCCTGCTGCTGGAATTCAACAAACCGGAACACCAGGTGCGCTTCAAGTGGCGTGAAAACTCGGTGGCGTTCTGGGACAACCGCTCGACGCTGCACTACCCGGTCTACAACTACGGCGACTACCCGCGCCGCATGGAACGGGTGCTGATCGCTTATGACGACATTCCCCATCGGGTAAAACGCGCCAACGCGGCCTGACCTTCCCCCAACAAAACATCAGCGATCAATTAGCCGTCACACGACTCCTAGCAGCTACCGTGCCCGCAAGACTCCGTTCACTCGTAGCAGCTCCCGAGGCACGAGGCTGCGTTCACCTGTAGCAGCTGCCGAGGCACGAGGCTGCGTTCGGCTGCGCAGCAGTCGTGAAATCAGGCGGTGCGGTGTTTCAGGAAGACCGCATGCTCAGGTTCCACGACTGCTTCGCAGCCGAACGCAGCCTCGTGCCTCGGCAGCTGCTACGAGCCGTAGCGCAGGCCTCGCCATCTGCTACAGGAAGCGTGTTTTTGCGTGGCCTTCTTTCAGGAATTCGCGTCATGACCTCATCCAGCCCCCGAGTGAAATACGATTATTACGCCGCAGCAGCCCTGAGCCTGTTGGCCGCCAGCATTCAGGCCCACGCCGAAAGCGCCGAACCGGACAAGACCCTGAGCACGGTGGTGGTGACCGGTAACCGTGGCAATCAACCGCGCACCATCACCGACAGCCCCTCGCCCATCGATGTGATCAGCGCCGAACAATTGCAGGCCAGCGGCAAGGTCGGGCTCAAGGAATTGCTCGCGCGTCTGCTGCCCTCCTTTAACTTGCCGGCGATCAACGGCGGCGGCACGTCCTGGTCGGTGCGCGGCGTGACCATGCGCGGCCTGTCCGGCGATCAGGTGCTGGTGCTGGTCAACGGCAAACGCCGGCACAACACCGCGCTGATCAACAACCTGGCGCGCATCGGCACGGCGGCAGTGCCGGTCAACCTTGACCTGATTCCGGTCTCGGCCATCGACCACATCGAAGTGCTGCGCGACGGTGCCTCGGCGCAATACGGCTCCGACGCCATCGCCGGGGTGATCAACATCATCCTCAAGGAAAACGACAGCGGCGGCAGCGCTGAAACGTCATTCGGGCGTTACGGCAGTGGCGATGGCGACACCGTGCACCAGACGTTCAATTACGGCCTGGCGCTGCCCAATGACGGCTTCGCCAACCTGGCGCTGGACAGCAAGGAACAGGAACCCTTCGACCGCACCGGCAGTGCCACGGGCAACCTGTATTCCTCACCCGGTTTCCCCGACAGCCGCGACCAGACCACCAACCGCCACGGCTGGAATCCCAGTTATGGGCTGGGTCGGGAGAAAGTCACCAACGCCAGCTACAACCTCGAACTGCCGATCCACGATGATCTGACCTTCTACTCCTTTTCCACCGCCAGCTACATGGAAACCACCAAGGTCACCGGCAACTATCGACCCAACGACATCACCTCCCTGGCCGGCGACCCGGACACGCCCTACCCCGACGGCGTGCACGCCCAGCGCCGCAACCGCACCATCGACTTTCAGTTCGCGGGCGGCTTCAAGGGCGAGGTCGGTGGCTGGAACTATGACGCCAGTTCGACCTGGGGCGAGGACGATTCGACGCTCAATGCCAGCAACACCCTTAATCCGTCCTGGGGACCGACCAGCCCTACTTCGTTTCACTTGGCGTCACAGATTTTCGATCAGTGGACCAACAACCTGGACTTCAGTCGCGGCTTCGACATTGGCCTGAAAAATCCGCTGCAAACTTCCTTCGGCTTCGAATACCGCTGGGAGAAATACCAGATCGAGCCCGGTGACTATGCGTCCTATACGCCGGGTGACTATGTAATCCCCAGCGGACCGTTCGCCGGCCGCACGCCGCTGCCCGGCCTCGCCTCCTACAACGGCACCAGCCCCGACGACGCCGGGGAAATCAGTCGCAGCAACGTCGCCAGTTATGTCGACCTGGGGCTGGACGTGACGGATAAATGGTACGTCGGCACCGCCGCGCGCTACGAACATTACACCCAGGACATCGGCAGCACCTGGAGCGGCAAGTTCTCGACCCGCTACAAAATCACCGACGCCTTCGCCCTGCGCGGCACGGTCAACAATGGCTTCCGCGCGCCGTCCCTGGCGCAAACCATTTACGCCTCTTCCACCTTCACCTCCGGCGGCGTGGTCAATGGCGAGCAGGTCTCGGTGCCGGTCAAGGTGTTGCCGGTGGACACGCCGGAGGCGCAGGCCTTGGGCGCGGAAAAGCTCAAGCCGGAAAAGTCCTTGAACTACAGCCTCGGTTTCACCTATGACCCGACGGCCAACTACCGATTGACCACCGACCTGTATCAGATCGGCATCCGCGACCGCATCGTCTCCACCAGCCTGCTGGGCGGCCCGGCGGTCTCACAGATCCTCGTCGCCAACGGCTTGTCACCTGGCCTGTTTGCCCAGTACTACACCAACGCGGTCGACACCCGCACCCGCGGCATCGACATCGTCAACGAGTACCGCCAGCAACTGGACGAGTACGGCCAGGTGCGCTGGGGCGCGGCGTACAACTGGAATCAGACCAAGATCGAAAAGCTCCAGGACAACCCGGCCAAACTCACCAGCCTGGGCTCCAATTACCAACTGTTCGACCGACGCCTGCAAAAGGACCTGACCGTCGCCACGCCGCAATCGAAACTGATTTTGGCAGCCAACTGGAAAGTCACCGCCTACAACCTGAACCTGGCGCTGACCCGCTTCGGCAGTTACACCGAGGGCGACAACAACCCGGTGAACGACCGCAAATTCAGCGCCAAGTGGATCACCGACCTGGATGCGGCCTACGACCTGTCCAAGCACCTGACCGTGGCGTTGGGGGCGAACAACCTGTTCAACGTGTACCCGGACAAGAACGGCATCAAGGATTGGGCCGGCGGCTATAAATACGGGCAGTTCTCGCCGTTTGGCTTTGGCGGGGCGTATTACTACACGCGGTTGGCGTACAACTTCTGATCCCCGCATGATCGTTCCCACGCGGAGCGTGGGAACGATCGGCGTACGCATTAAATGCATTTATTTCATATTGATTATCACGATAATCAGCTTACTTAATAATTAGCATATAACCAGAAAGACTTTCCCATCGAGTTTTTATAGAGATAACGTCAACCCCAGACCGACCCCTTCTCCAGGCGGAGGCCACACGAACCCGCCTGGAGCTTGTCATGTCAATCAAACCGCTGTTGTTGAGCCTCTTCTGCGCCCTGGGCTTCACCGCCGTCAGCCACGCCGCCGACCTGCAACCGCTGCTGGTGGCCAATCAAAAATCTTCGATCAAAGTGCTGCTGGAAGTCTCCGGCGAATTGAAAGATGTGCCTTACGACATCCAGTTCTCCGAGTTCCCCGCCGCCGCGCCGCTGGGCGAAGCGCTGAACGCTGGCGCCGTGGATATCGGCGCGCTCGGCGACGCGCCTTACGTGTTCGCCCTCGGTGCCGGGGCACCGCTCAAGGTTGTGAGCATCATCCACGCCGAGGGTCGCTACACCACGGCGATCCTCGCGCTCAAGGATTCGCCGCTGAACAACGCCAGCGACCTCAAGGGCAAGCGCATCGTCACCACCCGCGGCTCCATCGGCCACTTCCTCGCGATCAAAGCCTTGCGCAGCGTCGGCCTGAGCACCCACGACGTGCAGTTCATCTACCTGCTGCCCAGCGAATCCCGAATTCTGCTGGACAACGGCAGCGCCGATGCATGGTCAACCTGGGACCCGTACACCACGATTTCCACCACGCAAAGCCAGGCCAAGGTCCTGGCCAGCGGCGACACGCTGCTGACCAACCATTTGTACCTGGCCGCCACCAGTCAGGCGATCGCCGGCAAACGCCAGCAACTGGACGACTTCGTGGCCCGGGTCGATCGCGCCTACCGCTGGACCAATGCTCATCCCGAGGAATATGCCGCCGCCCAGGCCAAAGTCACCGGCCTGCCGCTGGCCGTGCATGTTGCCGTAGCCAAAGGCACGCACATGCAACCGGTAGCGATTGACGACACGGTCATCAGCGGCCTGCAAACCACCGCCGACATCTATCAGGAAGAAGGCATTCTCACCAAGCACATCGACGTCTCCCAAGGCTTCGACAAGAGCTTCAACGCCCAGCGTGCCCCCGTCACCCAGGTATCGCGCTAATTCAGGAGTAACAACCATGAGCAAACAACGCCAACTGAAACTCGGCGCGATGGTCCACGGTGTCGGCCACGGCTGGGGCGAATGGCGCCACCCGCAGGCGCAACCCAACGCCAGCGTCAACTTCGACTTCTATAAGCAGCAGACGCAACTGGCTGAAGGGGCGAAGTTCGACTTCGTATTCATCGCCGACAGCTTGCACATCCATGAGAAATCCAGCCCGCACTACCTCAATCGCTTTGAGCCGCTGACCATTCTTTCGGCACTGGCCGCGACCACACAGCATATCGGCCTGGTCGCGACCGTTACCGTCAGCTACACCGAACCGTTCCAGGTCGCGCGCCAGTTTGCTTCCCTGGACCACATCAGCGGCGGGCGCGCCGGCTGGAACGTGGTGACTTCCTGGCTCAGCGGCACCGCCGATAACTTCGGCAAGGCCGAGCACCCACCCCATGCCGTGCGCTACCGCATCGCCAAGGAGCATGTGAATGTGGTCAAGGGTTTGTGGGACTCCTGGGAAGACGACGCCTTCGCCTACGACAAGCAAAGCGGCGAGTTTTTCACCCCTGGCAAGTTGCATGCGCTGGAGCACAAGGGTGAGTTTTTCTCGGTGAAAGGTCCGCTGAATATTGCTCGTTCACAGCAAGGTCAGCCGGTGATTTTTCAGGCCGGCACCTCCGAGGCCGGGCGTAATTTTGCCGCCGAGAATTCCGACGCGATTTTTGTCAGCCCCGAAACCTTCGATGAAGCCAAGGCCTACTACCAAGACCTGAAACAACGGGCCAGCGGCTTTGGCCGGGATGCGCAGAAGCTGTCGATCCTGCCGGGCATTCGTCCCATCGTTGGCCGCGATGAAACCGAAGTGGAAAGCCGCTATCAGCAAGCGGTGGACCTGGTGAGCATCGAGGACGCGATTGTCGCCCTCGGCCGGCCGTTCAATGACCATGATTTCAGCCAGTACCCATTGGACGCGCCATTCCCCGAGTTGGGTGACTTGGGCGCCAATAGCCAGAAAGGCGGGTCCGACCGGATCAAGCAACTGGCTAAGGACGAGGGCCTTACCTTGCGCCAGGTCGCCCTGCGCTTCTCCCGGCCACGGCGCGATTTTGTCGGCACACCCGAGCAGGTCGCCGACGCGCTGCAGACCTGGTTCGAAGCAGGCGCCGCCGACGGTTTCATCATCAACTCCTTGCTGCCGGATGGCTTGCAGTACTTCACCGAACTGGTAGTGCCGTTACTGCAACAGCGCGGCCTGTTTCGCAATGAGTACAGCGGTAAAACCCTGCGTGACAACCTGGGGCTGGAAGTCCCTGCCAACCGTCACGCAAGCACTCCTATTGAAGAAAAAAGCGAGGCCGTGGCATGAGCGAATCTCTCAATCAATTGCTCGCGGATTTGCACGCCGAACGCCTGGCGACCTGGGAGCCGGCGGCTCTGCAAGTCAATATCGACCAGCGTCAACGGCTGGTGGATGAAGCCAGGACCGAGGACTTCGTGAAGGTCGGCGACACCCTTGAGCCCTTCACACTGCTGAAGGTTGAAGGCGGCGACCTGAGCCGCGACACGTTGCTCGCCAACGGTCCGGCGGTGCTGATTTTCTTCCGCTTCGCTGGCTGCCCGGCTTGCAACATCGCCCTGCCCTATTATCAGCGGCGGCTCCATCCACAACTGCACGCGCTAGGGGTTCCATTGGTGGCGGTCAGCCCGCAAGTGCCGGAACGCCTGATCGAGATCAAGACCCGCCACAACCTCGAACTGCAAGTGGCCAGTGACCCGGACAACCAGTTCGGCCGGCGCCTGGGCATTCTCTACAGCTTCGACGAAGCCTCGCGCAGAGCTTCGCTGGCCAAGGGCAAAAGCATCGGCGAAACCACCGGCACCGGCACTTGGGAACTCCCGCAGCCGACGGTGGTGGTGATCGCCCAGGACGGCAGCGTCGCGTTCGCCGAGGTTAGCTCCGATTGGTTGGTGCGCACCGAAGCCGACCCGGTGTTGCGCGCCGTTGAACAACTGCTCGGGCAAATCCCCGCGCGAATCGCTATCTGACCAGAGCCTGACCATGACGAAAAATATTCACCAAGGACAGTTCAATCGTCGCGGCTTTCTCACGGCCAGTTCGATTGCCGTGGGTGCGTTGGGATTGTCCTCCCTGGGCTTGAGCGCCCGCGCATTCGCGCAAAACCCGTCGCTGTCGGACCTGACCCTGGGCGTTGCCACTTACCGCGGCCAGGAATCGTATTTCACCGAAGACGCCGGCACCGCTAACCGCCCTTACAAAGTCGATTACGCGGAATTTGCCGGCGGTAACCTGATCGTCGAAGCCCTGGCCTCGGGCAGCCTGGACATCGGTTCCATGAGCGAGATCCCGCCGATCTTTTCGATCCAGAGCCATCGTCAGCCACGGCTGATCGCGGTGATTCAAGGTGACGTGAACAATCAGGTGTTCCTGATTCCCAAGGACTCGAAAATCGAATCCGTCGGGCAGTTGCGCGGCAAACGGGTCGGCTACGTGCGTTCCACCACCTCGCATTACTTTCTGATCAAGGCCTTGAAGGAACAGGGCCTGACCATGAAGGACATCACGGCCGTGGCGCTGACGCCGCAGGACGGTTTCAGTGCGTTCCAGAGCGGCCAGCTCGACGCCTGGGTGATCTATGGCGTGTTTATCCAGTTGGCGAAATTCCGCAGCGGCGCCCGGGTGTTGAAGACTGCCCAAGGTTATTTGTCCGGCAACTATTTAATGGCGGCACGCCCGGCCGCCCTCGACGATCCGCTGCGCAAACAGGCGATTCAGGACTACTTGCAGCGCACCGCGCGCACGCTCGAATGGATCAACAACAATCCCGAACCGTGGGCAAGCAAATCCGCGCAGTTGCTGGGTGTCGATAAAGCCGTGTTCCTCGACATGTACAACAGCCGCAGCCAGCCGTGGAAAGTCCTCGAAGTGGACGACCAGGCGATTGCTTCACAGCAGGAAGTCGCGGATTTGTTCTTTGATGCCGGGGTGTTGAGTGAGCGCCTGGATGTCGCGCCGTTGTGGGACAAACAGTTCAAGTTGCTGCCGCTATGAACCGATTTCCAGCCTATTTGATCGGATGAATTAACCATGAGTCTTTCTTCTCAACACGCCCCGCCGCTGCGCTCTATCGAGGCGGCGAATTTCGAAGCATTGCTGGAAACCCTCGGCGCACAACTGGCCGCCACCGCCCACGTCTATGACGAAAGCGGTGCCTTTCCACACGACAATTTCAAGCGGCTGCACGAGCACGGTCTGGTCGCGCTCACCGTGCCCAAAGCCCTGGGTGGCGGTGGCGCAAACCTGTCCCAGGCACGCAAAGCCATCAGCGCGATTGCCAAGGGTGAGCCTTCGACGGCGCTGATCCTGGTGATGCAGTACCTGCAGCACACGCGCCTGCAAGACAGTAAAACCTGGCCCGAAACCCTGCGCCTGCAAGTGGCCCGAGATGCCGTCGAGCAAGGCGCTTTGATCAACGCCTTGCGCGTCGAACCCGACCTCGGCACCCCGGCCCGTGGCGGTTTGCCGGCCACCGTCGCCCGGCGCACCGCCGCCGGTTGGCGGATCAGCGGACGCAAGATCTACTCCACCGGCAGCCATGGCCTGACCTGGTTCAGCGTCTGGGCCCGGAGCACCGATGAAGATCCGCTGGTGGGTGCCTGGCTGGTGCACAAGGACACGCCGGGCATCAGCATCATCGAGGATTGGGATCACCTCGGCATGCGCGCCACTTGCAGCCATGAAGTCATTTTCGACAACGTGCTGGTGCCGCTGGATCACGCCGTCAGCGTCAGCCCATGGAGCGCGCCGCAACCCGAACTCGATGGCGACGGATTCCTGTGGATGTCCGTGTTGCTGGCGTCGGTCTACCACGGCGTTGCCCAAGCCGCCCGCGACTGGTTCGTCAGTTGGCTGGAACAACGCAAGCCGTCCAACCTTGGCGCGGCGCTGTCGACCCTGCCGCGCTTCCAGGAAACTGTCGGCCACATCGACACCCTGTTGTTCGCCAACCGCAGCCTGCTGGATTCGGCCGCTGAAGGACGGACGCCCGCGAGTAACGCCGCGCAACTGAAATACCTGGTGACCGGCAATGCCATCCGCGCCGTCGAGTTGGCCATCGAGGCCTCCGGCAATCCCGGTTTATCCAGGCACAATCCGCTGCAACGGCACTACCGCGATGTGCTGTGCAGTCGCGTCCATACGCCGCAAAACGACGCCGTGCTGCAAGGCGTCGGCAAAGCGGTGTTCGCCCAGCGCCAGCAGAAGGAACGCCCATGAGCCAGCTCGTGATTGCCAGCCAACTGGATGAAGATTTCAATGAGGTGATCCGCCAGCGCCTTGCGCAAACCCATCCCGACGCCGAGGTCTTGGGCGTGCCGGCCGGTGTGCCCAGCGACCTGCCCGCCGAAGTCAGCATTCTGCTGGCGCGGCCGATCAATGTGCGGGGCTACCTGGCGCCGGACGTGCCGCCGCCGGGTTGGCCCTATGGGTTGAAGTGGATTCAGGTGGTGTCTTCCGGCATCGACTTCTATCCCAAATGGTTGTTCAACGGTCCGCCCGTGAGTACGTCCCGGGGCAGCGCCGCCGAAAACATCGCCGAGTTTGCCCTGGCCGCGATCTTCGCCGCCGCCAAGCATCTGCCGGACATCTGGGTGCATGACGCGCAATGGAATTTCACTGCGCTGACGCCGCTCAAGGGCACTACGTTGGGGATTCTCGGCTTCGGCGCGATTGGCCGTAGCCTGGCGACCAAGGCCCACGCCTTGGGCATTAACGTGGTTGCATTACGCCAGAGCCCGACGCCGTTCGAGGTGGAAGGCGTCGAGGCGGCGCGGGATATCCATGAATTGTTTGCCCGGTCCGATCATCTGGTGCTGGCCGCGCCGTTGACCGAGGCGACGCGGCATATCGTCAACAGCGCGGTACTCGCCAGCGCCAAGCCGGGCCTGCACCTGATCAACATTGCCCGGGGTGGTTTGCTGGATCATGGCGCGCTGCTGGAAGCGCTGGACAGTGGCGCGATTGGCCTGGCCTCGCTCGACGTCACCGAGCCCGAACCGCTGCCCGATGGACATCCGCTCTATGCCCATCCACGGGTTCGCTTGTCTCCGCATACCTCGGCGATTTCCAGCAACAGTCGGCATGAGATTGCTGACAGTTTCCTGGCCAATCTTGAGCGGTTTCTGAATGGGTTGGCGCCGGAGAATCTGGCGAACGTACAGCGCGGGTATTGATACCCGCCGACCCACCGTCTTCGCGGGCAAGCCTCGCTCCTACAGGGGAACGCATCCCACCTGCAGGAGCGAGGCTTGCCCGCGAAGGCGTTTTAAAAGCCCCCACATCAACATCAGCTTTACGCATTTCTACATCATATTTAATGCCTATTTTTTATAATTAACTTATAACTAATCGGACTTTTACAGCGCCGTATTATACAAATACTGTTACAACCATCACCGACCCCTGACCAGGTGGAGGCCCACGGAACTGCTTGTTTTTCCGGCCGACACCACTCCACGGTCAACCGCTTCACCCAAAACTGAAATCGGCTCAAGCCCCCGCCGCCATGGCTTTCGATCCATGGCCCCGGCAACGCTTTGCCTAAAAAAACCAACAACGCCAACGACACACCTGGGGCTCACCATGCACAACACCTTCACTGCAAACCGTCTGACGCTGGCCGTGTCGCTGGCCCTGTTCGGCGCGTCGGCCCACGCCGAAGAAAACACCCAGTCGGGTGCCCTCCCCGTTGTCACCGTCACCGCCGAACACCACAGCGAAGACCTGCAAAAAACCCCGCTGGCGATTTCCGCGTTTGACGAAAAAACCCTCGAAGACAAGCAGATCAAAAGCGTCCGCGACCTCTCCGGGCAAGTGCCGAACCTGACCCTCAGCCGTCAGTCGATCTCCTACAGCGCCCAGACCTACGGGATTCGCGGCATCGGCGAGACCGACCCGATCCAGGAATCCGCCGTGGCGGTGTACGCCGATGACCTGTACATCCCGCGCGCCATTTCCTCGATGCTCGACTTCAACGATGTCGAGCGCGTTGAAGTGCTGCGCGGCCCGCAAGGCACGCTCTACGGGCGCAATAGCAGCGCCGGTGCGATCCGCGTGATCACCCGCGATCCGACCCAGGAAACCCGTGGGTTCTTCGAACTCGGCGCGGGCAATTACAACGCGCAGAACGGCCGATTCCTGATCAGCGGCCCGCTGGTGGACAACGCCTTGTTCGGCAGTTTCTCGGCGATTCGCCTGACCCGCGACGGCACCGTCTCCAACCCGACCCGCGGCAAGGATGTGAACAACGTCGACATCCAGTCCTACCGCGGCAAGCTGCGCTTCAACCCGATCGATTCGCCATGGGATGTGCAGTTGACCCTGGCCGGCACCTTCGACCGTGGCGACACCACCAGCTACACGCCATTCGACGCTAACGGCCATTTCGACAAATTCAAGAGCTACAGCAGCCTCGATCCGAAGAACCGCCTCGATCAGGGCAGTTCGGTGCTACGGGCGATCTATACGATCAACGACAACCTGAATTTCAAATCGGTGAGTGCCTATTCCGGGTTCAACCAACCGGTGGATTACGACAACTCCGGTCAAGCGGCGCTGATCCAGCAAAACCTGATCACCTACAAGCAGGACTACGCCACCCAGGAATTCCAGCTCAACGGCGACTACGACAAGTTCAGCTTCAGCACCGGCCTGTACCTGTACCGCGAAAAGTTCGAAGCCGACCGCGACAACCTGACCTATTCCGTGGCGCGCAATCGGGTAATCGGCCAAGGCCAATACAGCACGACCAACACCGAAAGCTACGCGTTGTATGGCCAGGGCAGCTACAAAATCACCCCACAACTGTCGCTGATCGCAGGACTGCGCTTTACCCGCGAGCACAAGAATTTCGACTACACCAACTACGCGATCAACACCGATCGGCAGATTACCGGGACCAATTTCAGCGCTGATTCAAGCAAGTCGTGGCAGTCCACCAGCCCGAAAATCGGTTTCGAATACGCCTGGACGCCACACCTTAATCAGTACGCCTACGTCGCCAAAGGCTTCAAGGCCGGCGGCTACGACAACCGCGCGCCGACCCGGGCCGCTGCCGAACAGGCGTTCTCGCCGGAAGACGTGACCACTTGGGAAACCGGGTTCAAGGGTGACTTCTTCGACCAGCGCCTGCGGGCCAACGTCGCGGTGTTCTACAACGACTACAAGGATTTGCAGACCAACGCCTACGACCCGGCGCTGGGCGTCAGCCTGCGGACCAACGTCGGCCAGGCGCACACCTACGGCGTCGAGCTGGAAACCCTCACCGCCCTGACCCGCGACCTGCAACTGACCGCCAACGTCGGCTACCTGCAAAGCCAGTACGACGACTTCGAAAACGCCAGCGGCGCCGGGGTCGATGCCAACGGCAAGCAGTTGGTGTTCTCGCCACGCTGGAACGCCAGCGTCGGCCTCAACTACACGATTCCAGCGGGCCTTCCCGGTACTTGGCTGGCGGGCACCGATGCGCAGTTCCAGACCAAGTCCTACGCCAACGCGCTGAACGACGACGTCCAGGAAATTCCCAAGCAGACCTTCTGGAACGCCAACACCCGCTACATCTCCAGCGACGGCCACTGGACCACGACGCTGGCGGTGAAAAACCTGCTCGACCGCGCCTACCCGCAATCGGTCGGCTACGTGCCGTCCAGTGGCGCTCGCTACTACTCGATCAACGACCCGCGAACCCTGTTGTTGTCGCTGCGTTACGACCTCTGATCTTTCTCACGAGAACATTCCAAGGAGCACACTATGGCCCTCTCCCGCAGAGAAATGATTACCCGCATCGCCGCTGTCGGTGGCTATGGTGCCGCCGTCAGCGCCCTCGGCGCGCTGGGGCTGACGCCTCAGGCCGTGGCATCGACTTTCAACCCGCTGCGACTGGGCAGCAGCGGCAAAGGCAAAAACGTGGTGGTGGTCGGCGCCGGGATCTCCGGGCTGGTCAGTGCCTATGAGCTGCGCAAGGCCGGTTTTACCGTGACCATTCTCGAAGCCCGGGAGCGAGTAGGCGGACGCAACTGGACCCTGCGCCGTGGCACCAAAGTCGATTTCGACGACGGCGTGAGCCAGACCGTCGACTTCGATGACGGGCAGTTTTTCAACGCCGGTCCGGCGCGGATTCCCAGCCATCACCAGACCATTCTCGGCTACTGCCGCGAGTTGGGTGTCGAACTGCAAGTACTGGTCAACAGCAGCCGCAATGCCCTGGCCCTGCCGGATCCGAGCAAACCGGCCTTCCAGTTGCGCCAGGCGGTCAACGACACCCGTGGTCAACTCTCCGAACTGCTGGCGCGCACCGTCAGCCGCCAAGCCCTGGACCAGGATTTGAGCATCGATGACCGCAAGGCGCTGCTGAATTTCCTCAAGGTCTATGGCGACCTCAATGCCGACTTCCAATACAAGGGCTCGGTGCGCTCGGGCTACACCCGCGTGCCCGGTGCCGGCGATCAAACCGGGGTGACCCGAGCCCCGCTGGAACTGCAAACCCTGCTCAATCCCAAGCTCTGGGGCGCGCTGGTGTTCGATGAAATCCCCGAGTTTTCCTCGACCATGTTCCAACCGGTCGGCGGCATGGACCGCATTCCTTACGCGTTCTACGACAAGCTCAAGGACGCGGTGCGCTTCAACGCCGAGGTCAGCGATATCCAGACGTCCGAAAGCGGCAGCCGCATCACTTACCGGGATCGCAAGACCGGCAAGACGCAAACCCTGAACGCCGATTACGCGGTGGTCACCGTGCCGCTGCCGTTGCTGGCGAAACTGCCGAGCAACTTCAGCCAACCGTTCAAGCAAGCGATTCTGAGCGCGCAAAGCGATCAGGCGAACAAAGTGGCCTGGCAGTCGCCGCGTTTCTGGGAAACCGACTTCAACATCTACGGCGGGCTCTCTTACCTCGATCACGAAGTCAAAGGCTTGTGGTATCCGAGCGATCGGCTCAACAGCGCTCAAGGGATTCTGGTGGCGGCCTACAACACCAGCGAGCCGGCCCAGGCCTTCAGCAAGAAATCCATCGCCGAACAGTTCGCCTCTTCCCGGCAAGCCGTCGAACTGCTGCACCCCGGCCACAGCGCCAAATTGCAAAAACCGGTGGCGATCAACTGGGCCAAGGTGCCCTTCAGCAAAGGCCCGTGGATCGTCAACGACGAAGTTGGCGAGAGTGCTTACGCGATTCTCAACCAACCCCAGGGCCGCACCTACCTGGCCAGCGACGCCCTCGCCCACGGCGGCGTTGGCATCTGGCAAAACAGTGCCGCTGACTCGGCCCGACGCATCGTCGCGCTGATTGGCCGGCATGCCGAACGCACTCAATCGGGCGTTGCTGCCTGACTCTTTTCTCTTAAAGGACTGAACGATGAAAGCCATTACCTTGCTCACAGGATTGCTCATGACCGCCACCGCCCTCACCAGTCAGGCCGACGAAATCAAACGCATCGCCCTGCCCAACTCGAACTTCCCGATTTCCCTGGCGGTGTCGGTGCCGGCGCAAACGGAGTTGCTGTTCGTCAGCGGATTGCTTGCAGATTTGCATGACCCGAAAGCGCCGAAAGATTCGTTCGCCGCCTATGGCGATACCGCGACCCAGACCACCTCGATCCTCAACAAGCTCAAAGGCGTGCTGCAAAGCCAGGGCCTGGACCTCGGCGATGTGGTGCAACTGCGGGTGTTCCTGGTGGGCGATCCGGCCAAGGGCAACAAACTCGATTTCGCCGGGTTGCAGGAAGGCTATACGCCGTACTTCGGCAGTGCCGCGCAACCGAACAAACCGGCGCGCACGGCGATTCAAGTCGTCGCGCTGCCGCTGCCCGGCGGCCTGGTGGAAATCGAAGCCGTCGCCGCGCGCAAGAAGTGACACGGACAACACCCGACATTCAGGAGCTTCACCCTTATGCGCAACTGCCCAGTACCTGCCTATCGTCCTTTGTTATTGCCGCTGTCCTTTGCTTGCAGCCTGACCTCGTTCAGCCTCGAAGCCGCTGAAACCGGCGCGCCGACCCTCGACACCGTGGTAGTCACCGGCAACCGTGGCGCCGAGCAACGCACCGTCACCACTAGCCCGACGCCGATCGATGTAGTGACCGGCGAACAACTGCGTTCGGTGGGCAAACCGAGCCTGCTGGAAGCGCTGAGCAAATTCATCCCGTCGTTCAACCTGCCCGACCGCGCCGGTTGGGATGCCAGCGGCGTGGTGCGCTCGGCCACCCTGCGCGGACTGACCGCATCCCATGTGTTGGTGCTGGTCAACGGCAAGCGCCGACACACCAGCGCGACGTTGAACATCAACGGCATCAACAGCGGCGCGGCGCCGAGCGATTTGGACTTGATCCCGGTGGCGTCCATCGACCATATCGAGGTGCTGCGCGACGGTGCGGCGGCGCAATACGGTTCGGATGCGATTTCCGGGGTGATCAACATCATCCTCAAGCAGACCACCGGCGGCAGTTCCGACACCACGCTGGGCCAGGGTTACGACGGCAAGCGCGGCACCGGGCAGGAAGCGCTCAATTATGGGTTTCAGGTCGGTGAAGCCGGCGTGCTCAATGTCTCGCTGGACACCCGTTATCAGGAGCGGGACAACAAGGCCGGCAGCAACGGCTACAGCGCCCATTACTACCCGCAGGCCGATGGCTCGCCGGATCCGCGCGAGGCCGGCGCCAGCCACCACACCTACAAAGGTTATGGCTTGCCCCGCAGCCAGTTGGCCGATGCCGGCTACAACCTCGACCTGCCGCTGAACGATGCGCTGACGTTGTATTCGTTCTCGACCGTGGCCACCCGCGAGAACAACGACGGCCAGAATTTCCGCCTGCCCAGCGGACGCAACACCATCACCACCGGGCCTAATGGCTTTCCCGATGGCTACAGCCCTTATTGGCTGGTCAACGAAACCGACTTCCAGTCCGCGTTCGGTGCCAAAGGTGACAACTTCGGCGGCTGGGCCTGGGATTTGAGCAGCACCTACGGCCGCAACTACGCCAAGCAGCGAACCTACGACAACCAGAACCCATCCCTGGGCGAAAACACCCCGAACAAGTTCACTTCAGGTATCTACATTGCTGACCAACTCACCAGCAACCTCGATCTGAAAAAAAGCTACGAGATCGGTCTGGCCAAACCCATGGACGTGGCCTTCGGTTTTGAACATCGGCGGGAAAGCTACGAGACGCGCGCCGGCTCCGAAGCTTCGTATATCGATGGCGGCTACGTGTTCCCGGCCGACAGTCCGCGCGCCGGGCAACGTCCGGATCCGGGGGCGCAGGTCACCAATGGCATCACCCCGGAGGATGCGCAGAAAGTCAGCCGCAACAGCGTCGCCAGTTACATCGATCTCGGCTTCTATCCGGTTGAACAGTGGTACGTCGGCGTCGCCGGTCGTTATGAGCATTACAACGAAGGCATCGGCGGCACCCGCAGCGGCAAGCTCAGTACGCGTTATGAGTTCAACCCGGTGTTCTCGGTGCGTGGCAGTGTCAGCAATGGCTTTCGCGCGCCGTCATTGGCCAACCAGATTTTCACCGCGCGCTCGACCGGGTTCGACACCATCAATGGCGTCTACCAGTCCTACAACTACGTGATTCTGCCGGTGGACTCAACGGGCGCCCAGGCCCTCGGCGCCGAAGCGCTGAAACCCGAGCGCTCGACCAACTTCAGCCTCGGCTTTGCCCTGACCCCAAGCGAAGACTTGAGCCTGACCGTCGACGGTTACGTGATCAATTTGCGCGACCGGCTGGTCCTCAGCGAACGCTTCCAGGGCCCGGGCGTCGCCGCCCTGCTCGACGGCATCGGCGTGCCGGCCACGGCGGGCGCGCAGTACTTCACCAATGGCGCCAACACCCGCACGTCCGGGGTCGATGTGGTCGGTAATTACCGGCAGAACCTCAACCGCTACGGCACGGTGAAATGGACGGCGGCGCTGAATTACAACCACACGCAGATCCTCAGCGTGAACGACACCCCGGAACAACTGACGGCATTGGGCGGTAATTTCCAGCTGATGGGCCGCCAGTCCCGGGCGCTGATCACCAAGACGTCGCCGAGCAGCAAGATGATTTTCGCCGCCGACTGGGGCATCAGCGACTTCGACGTCAACCTGCGCCTGACCCGTTATGGCACCTACACCGAGGTCAACAGTTCGAGCGATTCGAGCCTGGATCGCGAGTACTCAGCCAAATGGATCACCGACCTCGACGTGGCCTATGCGCTGAACAAACAACTGACCGTGGCGGTAGGCGCGCAGAACCTGTTCGACAAATACCCCGACCATATCGGTGTGCCCAACTCGTCGTTCGGCGATAACTGGGGCAGCTATTCACCGTTCGGCTTCACCGGCGGTTACTACTACACCCGCCTGCAATACGCGTTTTGAGCACTGAATCGCGGGCAAAAAAAAATCCCAGGCAGCTGATGGACGCCTGGGACTTAAAAATGCATAAACCGTGGTGGTGAACGCGGGGCGATATTAACCTACTAAAACACTTTGAAACAATATATTTCTGCGCACCGTTCGGTTAATTAAAATCGTAAGCCCTTATATATCAACACTATTTGTGCGGACTTCTACGGCTCAAGCAATCGGAATCAGCGGATCGGCGGCGGCCCAAGCGGTCTCGCGATTGGCGGCTGGCGGGTAAATCCACACGGTATTGATCTGCGTCTTGAGCGCCTTGCCTTCCTGTTTCACCAGTTTGACCTGGCGATCCCAACCCTCGGTATAGACCGCGCCCCAGGCGCCCAAATCCAGGCAAGTTACGTACTTGGGCTGGCTGTACGGCGTCGGGTCCACGCCGAGCATCTGCGCGGCCACGTTGTTCCCGGCGTGACGGCCGAGGACGATGGCGTGCTGGCAGGTCATCAGCGCGTGGTTGCCGATGTCGTCGCTCGCGGCGTAGGCCACGTCGCCGGTGGCGAAGATGTCGTCCTGACCGATGACTTGCAGGTGCGCGTCCACGTGCAGGCGGCCAAGGTGATCACGTTCGCCGGGGATCTGCTCGGTCAAGGAGCTGGCGCGCACGCCGGTGGTCCAGATCACGGTTTTAGCTTCGATGCGTTGACCATCGGCCAGGGTTACACCGTTTTCATCGACAGCGACGACCGACGATTTCAATTGCCATTTCACACCCAGTTCTGTGCTCGCTTCGGCGATGGACTGGCTGATTTCGGCGCCCATCGAGGCACCGACTTTCTCGCCACGATCAACGATGATCACGTTGATGTTCGCTTTATCGCCCAGGATTGCTCTCAGGCGAGCAGGCATTTCGGTCGCAGTTTCAATCCCGGTGAAGCCACCGCCAGCCACCACGACGGTGTTTCGAGCGGTGCTTTCTGGCTGATTGGCCAACGACTTGAGGTGGTTTTCCAGGCGCACGGCTTGTTCGATCTGATCCACGTCGAACGCGTATTCGACCACGCCAGGGGTGTTTGGCGACGCGAGACGGCTGCCAGTTGCCAGAACGAGTTTGTCGTAGCTGAGCACCTGTTTGGCCCCCGACGCATCAAGATAGCCGACACGTTTTTGCTCGACATCGATGGTTTCAGCGGCGCCCTGGACGAACTTCACACCCACCGCTTCGAACAGCTCGCCAATCGGCGCAGCCAGTTGGTGAGCATTCGGTTCGTAGAAGCGCGGACGCACCCGTAGCTCGGCCTGCGGCGCCAGGACAGTGACTTCAACGCTGTCGTGCCCATGAATATCGAACAAACGCGTGGCGCTCAACGCCGTCCACATGCCACCAAAACCTGCGCCGATGACCAGAATCTGTTGTTTCATTTTTTAACTCCGAGTGGAAAACCAGGTTGTGAATGTGTTCAGGGTCATGACTGCTGCCTGACCGGACAACTACGACTTTATTAGTCGCATTTAATTTGAACAAGTCAACTTTACTGATCATTCCAATCGATTTATCAGATTGGTCTTCAAAACCTTTCTAAACCGGCCCTTGCCGACCCAGCAGCCCCTTGCACAATAAGCAACGAAGCACTGTTGCCCGATGAAGCGCGTTGTCGCCCTCCTGTTCCGCTGCTAATATTTGCGACTACATTAGTCGGAGATCACTATGTCTCTTTACAGCGCAGGCGTTGAGTACGGGATTCATTGCCTGCTTTTTCTGGTGGGCAATGGCGGCGACTCCCGTGAGGCCAGCGTGCGCGACCTCGCAGAGTTGCAAGGCGTGCCGCTGGACTACCTGGCGAAAATCTTCACCAAACTGGCCAAGGCCAAACTGGTGGTGGCCACTGAAGGCGTGCGCGGCGGTTTCAAACTGGCCCGGCCTTCGGATGAAATCACCCTGCTGGACATCGTCAACGCCATCGACGGCCAGAAGCTGATCTTCGATTGCCGTGAGATTCGCGGGCGCTGCGCCTTGTTCGAAGGCTCGGCGCCGGCCTGGGCGCTGGACGGTGGTTGCGCGGTGCACGGGGCGATGATGACGGCGCAAAAGCGCATGGAAGACGCCCTCGCCCAGACCGCCCTGATTGATCTGGCGAGAAAGGTCGGACGCAAGGCCCCGCCGGAGTTTTCCGGGCAGGTGGATGAATGGCTTATTGAGCGAAGAGAAAAGAAAAGCGGCACCAGCGCCGAGCAGAGCATTGCGGTGACCGATATCACCGACTAGCTACAAAAAAAGCAGAAGCCGAAAAAATCCGGCTTCTGCTTTTTTTCAACTTCGATTCAGGCGTTACAGACAGTCACGCACCGCCTGCCGCATCGCCGCCGATTTCGCCCACGGCGGCCCCTGGTACAGCGACACCCGGCTGCCATCCTTCGATTTCACGATATCGAGAATCTCGTCCGCCGTGATGATGCTTGGCGCGGTCAGGCGATAGCCGTTGGAAATGGCCATTTGTTTGGTATTGGAAATTTGCGCTTGCCACAACGGCAGCACGCACGCGGCGTATTCCTTTGGCGGCTTGGCGCTGTATTTGCTGACATTGGGCTCACCCGGCACCAGGGACGCGGGCAATGAACAGCCCGCCAACATAGCCACCGCTACCCCCGCTATCAACATCCGCATGACGCTTCCTCATCCCGAAAAACGGCGAATGTAGCGCGTACCCGCTCAGACATCCAGCGAACGATCGACTAAAGCGACTTAACCGACGCGCGCCCTTGCAAACGCAACACCCCACACGGTAAACCGGACTAATCTTTCGTAGCGGGAATACGCAGGAGGTCATTATGTTGCTTAACGAATTCGAGAAGGAACTTCATCGCGACTTGCAAAGTGTGGAGTCGGATCTGCGGTGGTCGGCGGTAGAACTTTTGCGCCTGGCAGAGCAATTCCGCAAGGCTGGCAATGAGGTAGACGCCCAAGCAGCGCTCAGGTTGCATAAGGTGCTTGAGGGGGACGAAGAGCTACTGAAGACTTACGCCGAAGAAGTAAAGGCACGGCACATCAATCGAACGAAGGCTCACTGACCGGACCACTGCCATGAACAAGTCCCTGTTCGCATTGCTCGCCGTGCTGGCGGCGTCGGGCGGTTGCAGCACCGACTCACACGTCTACCGCAACCAGCCGCTGGTCGCCAAGGTCGAGCGCGGCATGAGCCAGGATCAGGTCGAGCAGATCGGCGGCAAACCGCTGGCCGTTACCGATCGCACGGTGGTGCCTGGCACCTGCTTTGACTACAAACTGATGCAGGACGGCCGCCAGCAACCCTACAACGTCAGCTTCAATGGCGCGGGCAAGGTGGATCACACCAGCTTCATGAGCTGCGCGGAATGGAGCAATGCCCAACGCAAAGCCAGAGAACCCTCTCACTCCACGAGCGGGATGGGCGGCATCGGAGGCAGCGGCTACTAGCCGAGCAGCCAATAAAAAGCCCCGACGCAGGCCGGGGCTACAGACACAAGATCGACTACTGATCAGTCGCCGGGCGTTTCGACCGCGCCTTGTAGGCCGGCAAAGACGCCGCGAACGCCAGTGCCTCTTCGCGGCTGGCGAAGGCGGCCAGGCGGTCACCTTTGGTGCACACCCGCCATGGGCCATGATTGACGCTGAGTACGTCGTAACCGTTCATGTGCATCTTGGTCAGCATCTCAATGCTCATAGTCACCTCCTTATTGGGCAGTGAACATCCACGATTGACTTGCCTACCCTACACCCGCTCTTTGCCCAAGTGCCGACCAGACGTCGCGATATTCGGTTGCACTTTCGCCTTGCACGACAACTCCAACCCTTCAAGCTCCCGGAATACAGGGCTTCGGCTCGAATATTGCATTTTTATGACTGTTTTGTGACAGCCGGGCAATCAGGTAACACATGAAAGTACGCGCCACCGTTATTTGCGAACAAGATCGACACGTGCTCCTGGTGCGCAAGCCCAGGTGTCGCTGGACTTTGCCCGGAGGAAAAGTCGAGCCCGGCGAAACCAAAATGGACGCGGCCATCCGGGAACTGGCGGAAGAAACCGGGCTGGGGGTCGACGGGATGCTGTACCTGATGGAGCTGGAAGACGGCAGCACCCGGCACCATGTCTACGAAGCGTCGGTGCTGAACCTCGACGAAGCCCGGCCACAAAACGAGATCATCGACTGCATGTGGCATCCGCTGGACGCCATCCATAACCTGAAAATCAGCGACGCCACGCTGCGGATCGTCAAGGCGTTTCAGCGCCGTTTGTAGGCCCCAGCCCCGGCCTCAGCCCTGATCGCCACCGCCGACCGGCATGATCATGCCGGTGATGTAGGAAGCCTCGTCGCTGGCCAGGAACAAGATAGCGCTGGCCTGCTCATCCAGCGTGCCGTAGCGTTTCATCCAACTGCTGTCGAGGGTCTGATCGACGATCTGCTGATACCAGACCTTTTCCTGCGCGCTTTGCCCGGCGCTGTTGCGCGGGATCACCCGTGGCGGCGCCTCAGTGCCACCCGGCGCCGTGGCATTGACCCGAACTCCGCGACCGGCGGTTTCGAATGCCAGACACGCGGTCAGCGCATTGACCCCGCCTTTCGCCGCGCCATACGGCACTCGATTGACGCTGCGGGTGGCGATAGACGAAACATTGACGATCGCCCCACTGCCTTGCTTGAGCATGAACGGCAGCGCGGCATGGCAACACCACAGCGTCGGGAATAGCGAGCGACGCACTTCGGCCTCGATCTGCGACGCTTCATAGTGTTCGAAGGGCTTGGCCCAGATCGTCCCGCCGACGTTATTGACCAGCACATCCAGCCGGCCAAAGCGCTCGACGGCGGTTTTCATGACGCGACTGCATTCGCTGTAGTCCTCAAGGTCAGCAGTCAGGGCGAGTACCTGGCTGCCCTGCCCCAATTGCTGTTGCACCTCGAATACCAGCTCGGAGCGATCAACCAGAATCAACCGCGCGCCCTCCGCCGCCATACGCTCAGCGACGCGCCGTCCAATGCCTTGGGCCGCCCCGGTTATCAGCACGACTTTTTCGTGGAATCTGTTCATACATACCTCCTTGCGCAAAACGCGATCTGTAGCAGCTGGCGAAGCCTGCGTTCGGCTGTGAAGCAGTCGTAAAACCTGAGCGCGAGGTCTTCCTGAAATACCGCGCGGCCTGATGTCACGACTGCTTCGCAGCCGAACGCAGGCTTCGCCAGCTGCTACAAAAATGTGTCGCGGCGAAGATGCTCATGCCGCGCTGGCTGCAAACTTCTCGTAGTAGAAATTCGCCGGGGCGATCCCTTGTTCGCGAATGTAGTGGCTGACGGCCTCGACCATCGGCGGCGGACCGCACAGGTAGACGTCGACATCGCCATCGTTCAGATGCCGCGGCTCGATGTGCTGGGTCACGTAGCCTTTGAGCGGATGCCGGCTGTCGGGGTTGGCCACGCAGGCGCTGAAACTGAAATTCGGGATGCGCGCGGCAAAGGCTTCCAGTCGATCGAGTTCCACCAGGTCGAAGTCGTTGGTCACGCCGTAGATCAGATGCAGCGGTTGCTCGCTGCCCTGCTCGGCGATTTTTTCCAGCATCGCGGTGAACGGTGCCAGTCCGGTGCCGCCCGCCAGCAACAACAGCGGACGGCGGATATCCCGCAGGTAGAAACTGCCCAACGGTCCGGCCAGGGTCATGCTGTCGCCAGCCTTGGCCATGCCGGTGAGGAAGCTGCTCATCAGGCCACCGGGCACGTTGCGAATCAGGAAACTGACCTCGCCATCGCGCTGCAACGAGCTGAAGGAATACGCGCGGGTCTGCTCGCTGCCGGGCACCCCGAGGTTCACGTACTGCCCCGGCAGAAACGCCAGTTTGCTCAGCGCCTCGCCCTTGATCGACAGCGCGATGGTGCTGTCGGACAGCTGGCGCACGGCGCTGATGGTCGCTTCAAAACTGGCCTGGCGGGTACGGCACACGCCCGAGGACACCGGGACCCGCACCACGCAATCACTCTGGGCGCGCATCTGGCAGGTCAGGACAAAACCTTGTTCGGCTTCGTCCGCGCTGAGGGCGTCTTCGATGTACTCCTCGCCCAGGTCGTAACGCCCGGCCTCGGCAAAACATTTGCAGGTGCCACAGGCGCCGTCGCGGCAGTCCAGCGGAATATTGATGCCCTGGCGGTACGCGGCATCGGCCACGGTTTCGCCGGGGCTGGCGTCGATGAAACGGGTAACGCCGTCTTCGAAATTGAATGCAATGGAATGCGTCATGACGGCGGCCTCACAAGTGATAGATATCGATGACCTGGCGAACGTAATCGTTCTTCAGGATCACTTTCTTGGCCTTGATCAGCGGGTTCTCGCCGCGCACATCAAGGGTGTAGAAACTGCTGCCGAAATAGCTGTCGACGGTCTTGTAGCGAAAACTCAGGGTGTGCCAGTTGAAGCGCACCTTGCACAGGCCGTCGGCTTGTTCCAGCAGCTCGATATTGCTGATGTTGTGCGAGGTGCGGGTGTCCGGAATGCTGGCGCTGGAGCGCTCGGTCTTGATACGGAAGATGCGGTCTTCCAGGCCCGTGCGGTTGCCGTACCAGATCAGCGAAATTTCCCGCTGTGGGTCTTCGGTGAGTTCGTCGTTGTCGTCCCAGGATGGCATCCAGAAGGACGCGTCGGCGGCGTACAGTTCCAGCCAGTCGTCCCATTGCTTGTCGTCGAGGTAGCGCGCTTCGCGGTAGAGAAAATCGCGCACGGTGTCGTAAGTGATGGTCATTGCACGGCCTCCACGGCGATCAGCTCGGGCTGTTCAGCAGCCAGGGCTTTGAGCATCGTCTGCTGCCAGTACTTGTGTTGCAGCACGAACAGGCCTTCGTCCTCAGTGCGCACGCCGCTGAGCAGCGGATGCAGATCGATTTCTTTGGCCGCTTCATCGGCGCCTTCGACCCAGTGCTCAGCGCCACGGGACATGTCATTCCAGGTGGTGACGCTGCCCTGATAACCGGTCTGGCAGGAACGAAACTCCTCCAGATCATCCGGCGTGGCCATGCCGCTGACGTTGAAGAAATCCTCGTACTGACGAATCCGGCTCGAACGGGCGTGGTCGCTTTCGCCTTTGGGGGCGATGCAATAAATGGTGATTTCCGTGCGGTTGACCGAGATCGGCCGGGCGATGCGAATCTGCGAGCTGAATTGATCCATCAGGTACACGTTCGGGTACAGGCACAGGTTGCGCGAATTCTCGATCATCCAGTCGGCACGGGCCTGGCCGAAGTCCTGGGCCAACTCGTCGCGGCGCTCGTACAGCGGACGGTCCTCGGGGTTCGACCAGCGAGTCCAGAGCAGCATGTGGCCTTTGTCGAACGAGTAAAAACCACCGCCTTGCTTGGCCCAGGTACCCGCGCTCATGGTCGGATTGCTGTCACCGGCCTCGCGCTGTTTGCGCTGGTTCTGAGTGGCCGCGTAGTTCCAGTGCACCGAGCTGACGTGGTAGCCGTCGGCACCATTTTCGGCGGTGAGTTTCCAGTTGCCTTCGTAGATGTAGCTGGAAGAACCGCGCAGCACTTCCAGGCCATCGGCGGACTGGTCGACGATCATGTCGATAATCTTCGCCGACTCGCCCAGGTGTTCCACCAGTGGCACCACATCGGCCTTGAGGCTGCCGAACAGGAAGCCGCGATAGGACTCGAACCGCGCGACTTTGGTCAGGTCGTGGGAGCCGTCGCAGTTGAAACTCGCCGGGTAACCCGCTTCGGCCGGGTCCTTGACCTTGAGCAGCTTGCCGGAGTTGTTGAAGGTCCAACCGTGGAACGGGCAGGTGTAGGAGCTTTTGTTGCCGGTCTTGTGCCGGCAGAGCATGGCGCCGCGATGGCTGCAGGCATTGATGAAGGCGTTGAGTTCACCGGCCTTGTTGCGCGCGATAAAGATCGACTGGCGGCCCATGGTGGTGGTGTAGAAATCGTTGAGGTTGGGGATCTGGCTTTCGTGGGCCAGGTACAGCCAGTTGCCTTCGAAGATGTGTTTCATCTCCAGATCAAACAACCGCGGATCGGTGAACATCTCGCGCTTGCAGCGATAGATGCCCTGTTCTTTGTCGTCTTCCAGCAGGGAGTGAAGGTATTCGGGTCGCAGGGACATGGCCGCCGCCTCCATTGTTTTTATTCAGGCAGGGCCATGCTAGGACGGGGGGATGGGGCGGACTATCCGATGGGTGCAGACCTTTATCCGGTTTGTGCAGCCCTGATCGTTCCCACGCTCTGCGTGGGAATGCAGCCCGGGACGCTCTGCGTCCCAAAAGCGGACGCGGAGCGTCCGTTGAGGCATTCCCACGCAGAGCGTGGGAACGATCATCAGAGGGTGGTGCCGGTGATTTAGTGCCGGCGCATGAGGGTGTCGGACGGCAGTTCGCCGAACTGTTTGCGGTAGCTGTCGGAGAACCGTCCCAAATGCAGAAAACCGTAATCCATCGCCACTTCGGTGACGTTGCGCACGTTGCAGGTCGGGTCGCTCAGACAGGCGTTGATGCGCTCAAGGCGTTTCTGGCGGATGTAGTTTTTCGGCGTGGCCCCGGCGTTGCGTTCGAACAAACCATAGAGCGAACGCACACTCATCCGTGCCTGGCGCGCCAGTTGTTCGCTGTCGATCTCCTGCTTGAGGTTGCGCGCGATGTAGTCGGCAATCACCTCGAACGTGGCCGACGGCGAGCCGAGGCTGACCCGGCTGACGTTGGTGTTCATCAGGCTGAGCATCTTGCTGACGATGATCTGCGCGTAGTGCTCCTGCACCTTGGGTATCTGCTCGGTGGCCTCGGCCTCCTGGCAAATCATCGCCAGCAGGTTGACGAAACCTTCCAGTTGATCGAGCTGATAACGGTTCTCCAGAAACCGCACGCCCTGCCCCGGATACCGCCAGCGTTGCTCATCGCACACCGACTCCAGTAAACGGGTCGGGACTTTGAGGATGAATTTTTCGCAATCGGCGGAATAGGTCAGGTCCACCGGATCGTCGGGATTGATCAGCAACAATTCGCCGGGCTCGAAGTAATGTTCCTGGCCATGTCCCCGCCACAGACAGTGGCCGCGCAGCAGCACTTGCAGGTGATAAATGCTTTCCAGCGCGCCGGAGGTGACCCGCACGCTGGCGCCATAGCTGATGCGGCACAGGTCGAGGCTGGCGAACTTGCGGTGATCGAGGCTGGCCAGCGGTCGGCCGACACGGGGCATCAGGATGCAATGGTTGCCGACGTGCTGATTGACGTAGCCCGACACTGCGTAAGGGTCGGCGTGGTCGAAAATTCTGCTGCGCTGACTCAACAGTTGCGCGTGCATCATCGGGTCACTCTCATTGTTGTTATCGGTTACGTCGGGCGATTCTAAGGCACCGGTCGCAACGCAGAAGGCCACGAGATAAACGGTCGGTTATCCCGTGGCCTGGTTCGGCTATTTAAAGCCCTCAGTCTTCCAGTGCGCGAACCCGCTCATGGCGTTGTTGCTCCTCGGGCTGGGCGGACGACTGCAAGGTGAAATCGAAGTCGATTTCGGCAAACCGGCCGCTGACACCGTGGGCCGCCGCCCGTTGTGGATCGTCGCTGAAGGTGATGTGGGCGATCAATTCATCGCGAGTGGCGTAGGCGAAGTCGTCGTGCAGGTATTGATCGCCATCCAGGTTGATCTGGGTGGTCAGGTGCCGATGATCCGGCGCCGAGATAAAGAAGTGGATATGCGCCGGGCGCTGGCCATGGCGGCCGAGTTGATCGAGCAGATGCTGGGTCGGACCGTCCGGCGGGCAGCCGTAGCCCGACGGCACGATGCTGCGAAAACGATAATGCCCCTCAGCGTCAGTGACGATGCGCCGACGCAGGTTGAACTCCGATTGCGTGGTATCGAAATACGAATAAGTGCCGCCGGTATTGGCGTGCCAGACATCCACCACCGCCCCGGTAAGCGGTTCGCCAGCGGTATTGCGCACCTGGCCTTGCATGAACAGCACCACGCCCGGGTCGACGCCGTCATCAAGTCGCGCCTCGCCGTCAGACAGCGGCGCACCGGCCACGTACAGCGGCCCTTCGATGGTCCGCGGCGTGCCACCGGCCTTGCCGGCCCGTTCGTCTTCGGCGTCCATCAACAGGTCGAGGTAATGCTCCAGGCCGAGCCCGGCCACCAGCAAACCCGCCTCCTGACGCGCACCCAGCACGTTGAGGTAATTGACCGCTTTCCAGAACTCCTCCGGGGTTACGGCCAGGTCTTCGATGATGTTCACCGAGTCGCGCAGGATGCGATACACCAGCGCCTTGACCCGCGGATCACCAGCCTCGTTGAGCAAACCGCTGGCCTCTTCGAGAAACTTCTGGGCACTGGCCGTGTGGGAAATCTTGACGTTCATGGGGGTTCCTCATCTTGTAGTTATTAGCGTAGCGAACTGAGCTGGCGGGGCTCAGCGGTCATCCTCGCGAATCGAAGAAGGATGCCGGCACATCGCGTCTATCTCGATGGCCATGTACGGAAACAGCGGCAGTTGCATCAGCAGATCGTGCAGTTCCTGGACGCTGTCGACATCGAACACGCTGTAATTGGCGTAGTGCCCGGCGATACGCCACAGGTGGCGCCATTTGCCCTGCTCTTGCAGGCGCTGGGCCAGGGCCTTTTCGTCAGACTTGAGCTGGGCGGCGTGCTCGGGGTTCATGTCGAGTGGCAGGTTCACGGTCATTTTTACGTGGAACAGCATGATGCGCTCCTCAGGCTTGATAGATGGCAGTGGACGTCTTGTCGCGCCGGAAAAACGCCAGGCGTTCTTCATCCAGGCTCAGGCCGAGGCCCGGCGTATTCGGCACGTGCAGTTCAAAATCGCGATAGACCAGAGGCTCGGCAAGTATGTCTTCGGTCAGCAGCAGCGGGCCGAACAACTCGGTGTCCCAGGCCAGTTTGTTCAGGGTGATAAAGGCATGGGCCGAGGCCAGCGTGCCGATCCCGCCTTCGAGCATGGTGCCGCCGTAGAGGCCGATGCCGGCGGCTTCGGCAATCGCGGCGGTTCGTAGCACAGCGCGCGGGCCGCCGTTCTTGGCGATCTTCAGGGCGAACACCGAGGCGGCGCCCTCCCGCGCCAGGTTGAAGGCGTCTTCCACGCATTCGATGGACTCGTCGGCCATAATCGGGGCCGGGCTGATGGCGTTCAGCCGTGCCATGCCGGCGCGGTTGTTGCGTGAGATCGGCTGTTCGATCAGGTCGATGCCGTTGCTGCCGAGAATCCGGCAAGCGCGCAGTGCAACCGCTTCATCCCAGGCCTGATTGACATCGACCCGCACGCTGGCGCGATCACCCAGGGCTTTCTTGATCGCGATGACATGGGCCAGGTCGCGATTGACCTCGCCGGCACCGATTTTCAGTTTGAAGATCCGGTGGCGGCGCAGGTCGAGCATTTTTTCCGCTTCGGCAATGTCTTGTTCGGTGTCGCCGCTGGCCAAGGTCCAGGCCACCGGCAGCGCCTCGCGAACCCGCCCGCCCAGCAACTCGCTGACCGGCAGGCCAAGGCGTTTGCCTTGGGCGTCGAGCAGCGCGGTTTCGATGCCGGACTTGGCAAACGTATTGCCGCGAATACTGCGTTCCAGGCGCAACATCGCCGCATTCACGTTGGCGCTGTCCTGGCCCAGCAGCAACGGCGCGAAATGTTGATCGATGTTGGTCTTGATGCTGTCGGGGCTTTCATTGCCATACGCCAGGCCACCGATGGTGGTGGATTCGCCGATGCCTTCGATGCCATCGGCGCAGCGCACACGGATGATCACCAGGGTCTGGTTCTGCATGGTGTGCATGGCGAGCTTGTGCGGGCGGATGGTCGGCAGATCGACGATGATCGTCTCGATCGATTCAATAGCTGTTGCACGCATGTCGATACCCGTCAGGTTCTTGAAGTTCTGAATCGGATTCTCATACGGCTTTTCCGTGGCGGCCAATATAGAATTGGTCTGGCTTGATACCTTAAAGGTATTCAACCCATACGCATCTGGAGGTCCCATGGAACTGCGTCACCTGCGTTACTTTCAGGTCGTGGCTCGCACGCTCAACTTCACCCGCGCCGCCGAGCAGCTGCACATCGCCCAGCCGCCCCTGAGCCGGCAGATCCAGCACCTGGAAGACGAACTTGGCGTGCAATTGCTGGAACGTGGGCGGCCGCTGAAGCTGACCGACGCCGGGCGGTTTTTCCATGAGCATTCGAGTGCGTTACTGGAGCAATTGGGCAAGGTCTGCGACAACACACGGCGGATCGGCCTCGGCGAAAAGACCTGGCTGGGCATCGGGTTTGCGCCGTCGACGCTCTATGGCGTACTGCCGGAACTGATTCGCCGCCTGCGCAACCATGAGCATCTGGAACTGGAACTGGGATTGTCGGAGATGACCACCCTGCAACAGGTGCAGGCGCTCAAGGCCGGGCGCATTGATGTGGGTTTCGGTCGAATTCGCATCGACGACCCGGCGATCATCCAGACCGTACTGACCGAGGATCGCCTGGTCGCCGCCCTACCCGCCGGTCACCCGCTGCTCGCGGGTCCGATCAGCCTGCGGGAACTGGCGAAGGAACCGTTCGTGCTTTACCCTGGCAACCCGCGACCGAGCTATGCCGACCACGTGATCGCGCTGTTCGAATCCTATGGCGTGAGCATCCATGTGGCGCAATGGACCAACGAGTTGCAAACGGCAATTGGTCTGGTCGGTGCTGGCATCGGCGTTACCCTGGTCCCTGCCTCGGTGCAACTGCTGCACCGCGACGACATCGGCTTCACACCACTGCTGGAAGACAACGCCACTTCGCCGATCATCTTGAGCCGACGGGTGGGCGACGTGTCGCCGGGGTTGAATCATTGTTTGCAGATGATTGATGAATTGTTGCCACGGGATAAAGCGAGCGATGAATAACCTGTGGCTTAAAAGTTAATCCCTTCAGCCGGCAAACGCCCGGCGCCCCGCGCGCATTTCGGTGCGAAGTTCGCCAATCAGGTTGGAAATGTCGCGAACTGTGGTCAGGCGCGAGGGCGAGACATAGGGCAGCAACAGATCGATCCGCCCGGTGGCGAGGTCGTAGACCTTGATCCGCAACGAGCCATCAGGGTTCTCCGTGCAGTCGCACGAGAGTGGACGGAAACCGGACTGCAAAATGCCGCAAAGCTCTGGAATCGAAACCATGACGGGTGCCTCCATGGCGATTGATCGGATTAAGCCTGCTCAGCATAGATCCGCTTTCACCAATCTGCCCCCGCAAACGCCAACAATTACTGCGATCGGGTTAGCACTTTGGCGAACATTCAGTGGGAATCCCCATCCCAGAGCCAGTTCCAGATCCCAGGCAACTGCACCGGCTCCGCACTTTCGCTGACGGTGCGGGCCATGGCCGCGCGCTGCAATTGCCCTTGATCGTCGTAAAACGGCTTCGGCGCGGTTTTCACCCCGGTGGCCTGGGCGCTGTCGAGGAGGATTTGCAGGTATTCGCGGGTATGCCGGGCGGTGTAGCGATTGAGGTCGTGGAAGGTCACCACCACCGGAATCACCCCGTCGACCGTGGGCAGTTCACCTTTGGCGATACGCTCGCGCACTTCGGACAACTGCAGCAGCATATTCGCTCGGCGCCGAGGGCTGGCGTTGAAGCCCCAGATCTTGCCGTCATTGGCACTCACGTCGGTCAACAACACGTGCATACCGTGGCGTTGATAGGCGGCGAAGGTGCGCTTGTCGTAATTCCAGAACGGCGGACGCACCAGGGTCGGCGGTGCCCCGGTAATCGCGGCAATGTCAGCACTGCCTTTGCTCAGGGACTGTTCCAGTTCTTCAGGGTCCAGCGAACGATGATTGGTGTGCGAGTGAGTGGCTGTGTGAAAGCCGAGGATCTGCCCTTCGGCGTGCTCGCGTTGCATGACCCGACGGCCGATGTCGCTGTCGCCGGCCCGTGGCGCGCCGGTCTGGACGAAGAACACCGCTTTGATGTTCGGTTGCACCGGGTTTTGCGCGAGGCTGTCGAGTACGGTTTCGGTCGGGTTCCAGAAGCTTGACGCGCTGGGGCCGTCATCAAAGGTCAGTACAAACCGGATCGGCGCCTGGGCTTGCAGGCTCTGTTGTGTCTGCGGGGTCAGTTCGATGGGTGCCGCGATGCAGCCTGCCAGCCCGATAGCCAGGGCGAGCGCCGAGAGAACCTTGAACAGTTGCGTCATGTTTTGCCTTGGGCCAGACCGTTGCGGTCATCACGTTAATGGCAAAAACCCCTCGCCCGGTGATCCTCCAATGGACCCGCAGGTGGCTGCGGGCTCAGGTTGGATAAGGGTACACACTGTTTGGTTCACGCGCTTACGGTTTAGTGTGTCAGTGCCCGCTGGAATGAGTTATCGATGATCGGCGCCGTGGCCAAGGCTGCCGGCAGTGCCTTGACCTTGAACAGGAAGTCCGCGGTGCTTTGCAGATCGGCGGCGGCTTGCTGATCGACCGGGCCGACGGTCATGTGCGCCTGGCGCAACCAATGGCGGGAGACGTCCTGGTCGAGGTTGGCCTTCTTCGCCCAGAGATCGGCGTACTCGTCGGTGTGGTTGTCGACCCAGGCCCGGGCCTTTTTCAGGCGCCCGAGGAAGTCGGCGATGGCTTCGCGTTTGCTGTCGATGGATGGCGTTGAAGCGGCAATCGCGCTGAGGCCGGGCATCAGGTTCTTCGCGGTGAGAATCGGCCGGGCGCCGGAGAACAGAATCTGTTGCGAGATGTACGGTTCCCACACCGGGAACGCATCGATACTGCCCTGGGGCAATGCCGCCGCCGCATCAATGGGCATCAACTTGATGAAGTCGACGTAGTTCTCCGGCAGGTTGGCGCTCTCCAGGGCGCGTAAGGTCAATTGCTGGCTCCAGGCGCCGGGCCAATAGGCGACTTTCTTGCCCTTGAGGTCGGCGATGGTCTTGACCGGCGAGTCCTTGGGCACCAATAAAGCGATGGTGTCCGGGTTCTGCCGCGATACGCCGATCAGCTTCACCGGCGCCTGTTTCGCGGCGAGGAACAGAAAGCCCGAATCGCCGAGAAAGCCCAAGTCCAGTGCGCCGGTATTCAGCGCTTCGGCCAGGGGCGCGGCGGCCTGGAAGTGTTTCCAGTCGACGGTGTAAGGCGCTCCTTCCAGCACACCCGAGGCCTCGACCGAAGCGCGGACGTTGTAGTAGTTCTGGTCTCCGACGTGCAGGACGACGGGCTCGGCGGCGTAGGCAAAAGGTGCGCTGAATAGCACGCTGATCAGCAGGCTGCGCAGGAATCGGGACGGGGTCATCGGTGGCTCCGGGAGGTGTTGTTTCGATAGACCATAACGCTCTTACTACAAGCTTTTTAAATTCGATTTATGCATAAGCTCATGACCTGTACAGCGCGGTGTTCGCCCAGCAACAGTGGCGAAACAGACTGTTGCGCTGGGTACATCGATTGACCCCTCCAAGCCCCGCAAAGCCCCGGAAACCGGTGAAATCCGCCACATGGCACAGAGCCTGCAATATTCCTTTTATGCAGGAAGCATTCATTAAAACCATTAATCAGGACATAAGAATCCCGTTGCCTTGCCGGAGTTTCATCCATGAGTACCCTGTTCCGTTTCCCCAAAGCCAGGCACCTGATCAGCGCCGTCGCCATCGCCCTGAGTTTGCAACCCCTGGCCCAGGCTGCCGAAACCACCCCGGCCGAAGTGCATCTGGATTACGCCTATTACTCACCGGTCAGCCTGGTGCTCAAGCACTTCGGCTTCGTGGAAAAAGCCCTGCCCCAGACCAAGGTTGGCTGGGTATTGAGCCAGGGCAGCAACCGCTCGCTGGAATACCTCAACAGCGGCGGCGTGGATTTCGCCTCCTCCGCCAGCCTCGCGGCGGTGTTGAGTCGCGCCAACGGCAGCCCGATCAAGTCGGTGTACGTTTACAGCCGCGCCGAATGGACCGCGCTGGTGGTGCGCAAGGATTCGCCCTACAAGACCGTGGCCGACCTCAAAGGCAAGAAAATCGCCGCCACCAAGGGCACCGACCCGTACTTGTTTACCCTGCGCAGCCTGCAACAGGCCGGGCTGAGCAAGGACGATGTGGAACTGGTGCATTTGCAGCACCCGGACGGTCGCACCGCGTTGGAAAAAGGTGACGTCGACGCCTGGGCCGGGCTCGATCCGCACATGGCCGCGAGCCAGGTCCAGGCCGGTTCGCGGTTGCTGTATCGCAACACCCATTTCAACAGTTACGGCGTGGTCAGCGTCACTGACAGCTACGCCAAGGAACACCCGAAAACCATCGAAAGCGTGCTCAACGCCTATGAACAGGCGCGGGAATGGGCGGTGAAGAACCCGGAAGAATTGGCCAAGTTGCTCGCCACTGAATCCGGCCTGCCGCTGGAAGTGGCGAAGCTGCAATTGTCGCGCACTGATTTGAGCAGTCCGCAATTGACGGCCAAGGATGTGATTGCTTCCAAGGCTGCGGCGCCGATTCTGGTGTCGGAAGAGTTGGTTCGCAAAGGGGTGAACGTTGGTCAGGTTATTGATCAATTGATCGACACCAAGGAAACCGTGGCCCGTCAATAAAGAACGCAGCCCCCCTGTAGGGGGCTGTGATCTGCCTGGAGAACCCCATGACCAGCAAAAGCAAAGACCTCCCCGCGCACTTGGCACTACCTGCCCCTCGTCGACTGAATAATGCCTGGCAACTGCGCCTCAAAGGCCTGGCCCTGCCGGTACTGATCATCCTGATTCTGGAACTGGTCGTGCGCATCGGCTGGCTCCCCTCCTACCAAATGCCCGCCCCCAGCGAAGTGGCCCTGACCCTGCGCGACTTGGCCGAAGGCGCGCTGTGGAAGCACATCAGCGCCAGTCTGTTGCGGGTGCTGCTGGGCTTTGCCATCGGCGCCAGCCTGGCCCTGGTGTTTGCCGCGTGGGTCGGTTTGAGCCGCGAAGCCGAAGCTTATCTGGAGCCGACCTTCGCCGGTCTGCGTTCGATTCCGAGCCTGGCCTGGGTACCGCTGTTGCTGCTGTGGCTGGGCATCGACGAAACCTCGAAAATCGTCCTGATCGCCATCGGCGCCTTCTTCCCGGTGTACCTCAACGGCGTTTCGGCGATTCGCGACATCGACCGCAAACTGGTGGAAGTCGGGCAGATGTACGGCTTCAGCCGCGCTCGCCTGGTGCGGCGAATTTTGCTGCCCGCCGCCCTGCCCGGCCTGTTCACCGGGTTGCGCAGCGGCATGAGCCTGGCCTGGATGTTCCTGGTGGCCGCCGAACTGATCGCTGCGACCAAAGGCCTCGGTTATTTGCTCAGCGACGGCCGTGAAACCTCGCGCCCGGACATCGTGCTCGCCGCGATCATTGTGCTCGCGGTGCTGGGCAAACTCAGCGACGGCATCCTCGCCAGCCTGGAGAAACGTTTCCTGGCCTGGCGCGACACCTTCAACGGCCAAAGCGCGGAGGATTGAGCCATGACCGAACACCTTTTGGATATTCGCGTGGAGCGCAAAACCTTCGCCACCACCACGGTGCTCAACAACATTCATCTGCAATTGAAACCCCGGGAAACCGTGAGCCTGCTCGGCCCCAGTGGTTGCGGCAAAAGCACCTTGCTGCGGATCGTCGCCGGGCTGGAAAAGGACTTTCAGGGCGAACTGAAAAACAATGCCGGTGAAGTGGCGTTCGTGTTTCAGGAACCGCGCCTGATGCCGTGGCTGACGGTGGAGCAAAACATCGGTTTCAGCGCCGACAGCCATTACGACAAGGGCTGGGTCGCGCAATTGATCGAAGAAGTCGGCCTCGGCGGTTTCGCCCAGGCGCTGCCCAAAGCCCTGTCCGGCGGCATGGCGCAACGGGTGGCGATTGCTCGCGGGCTGTATTCGCGCCCGCAGGTGTTATTGCTGGACGAACCGTTCAGCGCGGTGGACGCCTTCACCCGGATGAAACTCCAGGACCTGCTGCTGCAACTGGCCGAGCGCCACGCCATCGCCCTGCTGCTGGTGACCCACGATGTCGATGAAGCGCTGTACCTGAGCGACCGGGTGTTGGTGATGGACAATCGGCCGAGCCGCATTCGACAGGAACTGGCGGTGGAGCTGGCGCATCCCCGTGATCGTCGCGATCCGCTGCTGGCGCAGCTCAAGGCCTTGTCGTTGACCGAGTTGCAGCGCGCCCACGTCATCTAAGCTGAAATCTCCAGTGGGAGGTTTCGCAGATGTGCGGACGACTGTCGCAGTACCGAGGCATTCACGACTTCGTGGCGGTGTTGAGCATTCCCGACGCGCTGATCAACCACGTCGGCGATGAGCCGCTGGCCCGCTACAACGCCGCGCCCACGACGCAACTGGCGCTGTTTCATCGGCAAAGCGATGGGCTGCACGCCGACAACGTGCGCTGGGGCTGGCGTCCGCACTGGGCGAAGGATCGCGCGGCACCGATCAATGCCCGGGTCGAGAAAGTCGCCCATGGCCCGTTTTTCCGCGCCATCTGGCCGCACCGGGCCATTTGCCCGATCGACAACTGGTTTGAATGGGTCGATGCCGGGGATTCGACGCGCCAGCCGTGGCTGATCCGTCATCGCGACCACACACCGATTTACTGCGCAGCCATCGGTCAGTTTCCGGCCGCGGGTGCCGAGCCTCGGGACGACGACGGTTTTGTCATCATCACCGCCGACGCCGCAGGCGGCTTGCTCGACGTCCACGACCGACGCCCGGTGGTGTTGTCGGCAGAGCTGGCGCGGGAATGGCTCGACCCGGCCACGCCCAGGGAGCGTGCGGAACAGATGGTGTTGATGCAGGGCGAAACCAGCGACAGTTTCCAGTGGTACAGGGTGGGTAAGGCCGTGGGCAATGTTAGAAACCAGGGCGCCACGTTGATTGACGAGCTGCCTTGACGGTTATCCAGCGAGCCTGAGTACCCTTACTGAAAAGTTGCCTATATAACCAACGCACTCAAACGTTACATCAAGTGTTTCAAGCACGAGACACCACTATAACTGCGGCTGTTTGACGCATAACCGCCGGTCTGACATTTCAAACGTCATACATACATTCAACAGGACTACAGATAGCATGCGCGCCGCATTTCCATAAGCATGCCCAGTTGACCAAAGAGTCAACAACCTCAGGAAATCCCTACAATTTTTACACGCCTTGCAGAGAAATAAGTTGCGCGACGATTTTGCAATCAAACAAGTCGACGGGTTGGAGTGTGTCTATCTTTCGATGACAGAACACTTGCAACTCAACTGCTTTATCGGCAATTACATAAAAACTCGAAACCTGCGCTCGGTCGCTGATATCGAGGGCATTCTGCGCTCCACGCTGCAACACTATCCGGGCAAACCGCCGGTGATGGTGAATGAAGTCAACGCCTGGATCGACAAGACCCTCGGTTACCGCGCCGCCCACCCCGACTTCCCTCAGCTGGAAGACGCCTGACGCCACGCTCGCGGGTCATACGGCAGAAGAACTGAACGAACCCGCCCTGCAAACACTCTGAACATTGAGGCCACGCTGGCCTCTTGTTTTTCAGGCGCCCCTATTTCTGCATGACGCTTGCACCGCAAATCTTTCTGAATTCTCCGCTCAACGACTAAGCCGATGGCCTGGCTGGCTCCAAAAAGGAATACATGAGCGAACTTGTCCCTTATGCCGTGCATTACCTGCTCGACGGTGTGCGACAACACTTTTTCAAACTGGCGGCGGGGTTTTCCGATGTAGAAGCGATCCATTCGGCTTCTGCTCACGCCTATCCCGAATCCGAGCGCAAGATTGCCTCCCACGCGAGCCTCGAAACGGCGCGCGATAAAGCTCAGCAATTGGGTATTACGCAGATTCGCTGGAATGAGGCGATTTAAAGCATCGATGCAAAAAAGATCGCAGCCTCCGTTGGCCCCCACAATCTCGTAGGCACTGCCGAAGGCTACGATCTTTTGTTCTTTCTCAGGGATTAAGCGGAATCTCTACATCACGGTCCGACAATTCCTTGCCATCGTCCGGATGCTTCCAGTCCGGCGTCGATCGCCGTTGCCGCTGGATCTCCTCTTCGCTCGGTTCATCCGTGTCTTCATCCATGTCCGGCTGCTTGGGTTCGGTTGCCATGTCCACCTCTCTTCCTGAAGGGATATCAACTTCAAGCGTAGAACACTTCCGTGCGCCCGGCTCACAGCCACCAACGCAGCAAAAAGAAGAAGCCCATGCTCAACAGCATGCTGAGCAACGTACTGCGCGTGTAAATCACCAACCCCACCGCCACCAACGAACTGAGCAGATAAGGGTTATCCCACTGCAAATTCAGCTGTTTGTCCGGCATGAACACAATCGGCCCGCAGATCGCCGTAAGCATGCCCGGCACCGCGAACCCGAGAAATTGCCGTGCATTGCTGCTCAACCGTAGCGGCAATCGCGGTTCGAGGAACACATAGCGGTTTAAAAATACCAGCACACCCATGCCGATAATCACTACCCAAACGATCATGTGCGCTCCCGATACAGCTTGTTGCAGATAAACCCGGCGGTCATGCCCGCCAGCCCCGACAACACCAGGGCCGAGCCCCATTGCCAATAGCTGAACAGCACCGAACAGAACAGCGACACCGCCACGCAGACCACCGTTGGCACGTTGCGCACCACTGGCGTGATCAGGGCGATAAAGGTCGCGGCGATGGAGAAGTCCAGGCCCAGATGTTCCAGCCCCGGAATGCTGCTGCCCAGGACGATGCCGGCCAGGGTGAACAGGTTCCAGGCGATGTAGAACGTCAGCCCCACGCCCAGGGCGTACCAGCGATTGAACTGTTGTTTGTCGTGTTGGCTGGTCAGCGCGAACAGTTCATCGGTGAGCAGAAAGCCCAGCCCCACCCGCCAACGACCCGGTAACGGTGAAATCACCGAACGCATGCTCATCCCGTACAGCAAGTGCTGGGAGGTCAGCAGCAGCGTGGTCAACAGAATCGAAAAGACCCCGGCGCCACCCTTGAGCATGCCAATCGCGACCAGTTGCGCGGCACCGGCAAACACGATGCTCGACAAGCCCTGGCCTTGCAGCGGCGTGAGGTTGGCCTCGATGGCCATCGAGCCGGCCAGCAGCCCCCAGGGCGCGGTGGCCAGGGACAACGGCATGATCGCCGCCGCGCCACGCAAAAACGCGCTGCGCGGCATGAGTGAGTTCGACATAACGCTCTACAACCTGGGGAAAGACCGCCGACTGTGCCAGCAGACGCGGCCGAAGGCTTGAACAATCTTGCGCACTTGTGGCGTTCGCACTGAATTGATAGAGCGCAGGCCACCGGCCCGAGTAACATGGCGCTATTCACTTGAAGAGTCAGGGAGTCGACATGCTTTACCGAATCGCCGCCGACGGGTTGGTGCTGTTTCACCTGTTGTTCATTCTGTTCGTGCTGTTCGGCGGGCTGCTGGTGCTCAAATGGCGCCCGCTGATCTGGTGGCACCTGCCTGCCGCTGCGTGGGGTGTAATCGTGGAAGTCTTCCACCTGACCTGCCCGCTGACCTATTGGGAAAACCTGATGCGCGAGGCGGCAGGGCAAACCGCGTATGGCGGCGGTTTCATCGAGCACTACGTGTTGCCGGTCATTTACCCGGCCGGGCTGACCCCGGCGATTCAACTGGGGCTGGGCAGCGTGGTGCTGGCCGTCAACTTGGCGGTTTATGTGCGGTTGATCCGGACGTGGAAATTGCGTAGAGCCGCTTAACCAACACCGCCCCCGTAGGAGCAAGGCTTGCCCGCGATAGCGCCAGCACGGTTAACATGGATCCTCAGGCAGATCGCAGTGGCCGCATCGCGAGCAAGCTTTGCTCCTACAGTTCTGCCGTGACTGCTTTGTCTTATCTCAGTTGGCAATCACGCTCATGTTCCGGCCACTGGCCTTGGCCACGTATAACGCCTTGTCCGCCGCACTGACCAGGTCGTCAGGCGTGGCTTGCGACGCCGGGTCGTAAGCGCAGACACCCAGACTGACCGTGACCATGCCATCGGCACTTTCACTGTGCTCGATGCTCGCCAGTTGCACCGCGCGGCGGATTTTTTCCGCCACCAGGAACGCCCCGACATAGTCGGTGCCGGGCAACACCACCGCAAACTCCTCGCCGCCATAGCGCACGGCCAGATCGCCGGGGCGCTTGATGTTATCCGTGATGATCGCGCTGATCTGGCGCAAACACACATCGCCCGCCACGTGCCCGTAGTGATCGTTGAACAGCTTGAAGTGATCGACATCAATCATCAGCAATGCCAGGCCGGTCTGGCTGCGCCGGGCGCGGCCCATTTCCGCGACCATGAACAGATCGAACTGGCGCCGATTGGCCAGTCCCGTCAGCGCATCTTCCAGCGCCAGCAACTCAAGGCTGCGATTGACCTCGATGAGTTTTTCCTGGGCGTCGAGCAATACGCGTTGAATGTGATTCTGCTGCTTCATGACACGGATAAGCCGATAACCGAGTGCGCCAAGGATCCCCAGCAGCAAGGCCACGATGATTGCACTGTTTATGGACTGCTGGCGCCAGCCGCTCAGCACTTCCTGCTTGTTGAGGGCCGTAAAGACAATGAGCGGATAGCCGTCGACCCGACGAAATCCCACCACCCGCTCGACGCCATCGATGACCGACTTGACCGTTGCCGTACCGGAATTGCCAATGGGCAACAATTGGGTGAACAGCGGGCCCTTGGCGACGCTGCTGCCGATATCGGATTCGTTGAACGGTCGGCGCACGACGATAGTGGCATTGTTGGCGATCAGGTTGATCACGCCGTTCTCGCCCATGTCGATGCTGTCGTACAAATCCAGGAAATGGTTGAGATAGATCGTTGCCAGCGCCACGCCGGCGAAACTGCCGTCGGGATGATTGATCCTTCTCGACACCGTCATGATCCAGTCGCCGGTTGAACGGCTCTTGATCGACGGGCCGATATGAGGGCCCCGGTCGGAATGATCGCGATGGAAGATAAAGTACTCGCGGTCGGAGTTGCTGGCGCCCGGCATATTGGGACCATTGGAGTTGGCAAGCCAATGGCCGTTTTCGTCGAAAATGAACAAACCATGAAGTTGGGTCAACTCGCTGCGCTGGGCACTGAGCAAACGTTGCAAACGCGGCACCTGCGCCTGACTCATACCCTCGTTTTCAAGGCGATCCACCAGGGAAAACAGCAGCGTATCGGCCTGCTTGATCGAGGCTTGCGCCTGGGAGGCCAGTGTCTGCGCCAGGTTGGACATCGCCACTTCTTTGTCATGCAAGTGGTAATGACGCGAATTCCAGGCCTCCCAGATCGCCAAGGCAGTCATGGACAAGCACACCGCCAGCAGCAGCACCACCGCATAACGAACCTTGAGCTTGGCCTCGACCTGCTCGGCGAGCAACACCGCGCCAGACTCCAGGGCCTGGATATGAACCTTTACGGCTGGATGTCCCATGACGTTCCCTGAGTCTTGATGTAGAGGCGATGCTTCCTGATCGCTCTTGGGTCAAATGACCGCTTTATTATGCCCGATCATGGATCAGATTAGCTGATGTCGCGCTTTCAATGCCCAAACCGTCAGCGCAATCGCGAACACCGACGGCAACGTCACCGCCGCAAGATCCACCCGCAACGCCTCCGAAACCCTGGATCCCATACTGCAGATTGTGCCCACACCACGGTTCAGCGCGGCGTCTGTTTCAGCGCTTCAAGCCATTCCGGGTTCAAGCGCGTCTGCTCGGTGTCGAGGCCCAACGCTTCCATCCGCGCCTTATGCTGGTCCATTTCGCGGGTGAGTTGGCTGTGGTCGCTGGAGTTGGCGTCCAGTTCATGCATCTGGTGCAGCCCCAGGTGATAGAAACGCAGCAGCTTCATGGCGTCCGGATCATCCTTTTCCACCGCCGCCGTCACCTGATGCATGACATTGGTGACGCTCATCAGGCTGCGCTTGAGCCGCCAGCCATAGACGGCGGGCGCCATCCATTCCTCGTGCCAGAACCGGCCGCGCATCAGCGCTGCCATCAGCAACACCGCGACAAACACGCCGCCGACGTTAAAGCGCAGGTTGTCGCCGCCAGGCTCGCCGAACAGCGCCACCGCCGCGGTCGACAGCACCATCGCCAGCGCCAGGAAAATCAGGGCGATGATCACCGTGCTGCGCCGGGTCTGGCGTCGAAAGGTTTCGGCATTCATCGGCTGGATTTCGAACATAGTGGCAAGCGTCCTTGAATCAGTGAGCGAAAAGAGTGCGGGGCATTATCGCCTCTGCGGGGGATTTAGCTATGCTGGGGCTCCTTTTCATCTTTTCATCGTCAAACGGGGAACATGGCGAGACTGCGCAGTTCGTGCCATCTTCTTTCATGGATACATTTTATTCGGATGCCAATCGCTCCTCCTGTATGACTGGCATCGTTTTAAGGATCATTGAATGTCTCAACGCCAAGTAATCAATGCCTCGGTCAGCCCTAAAGGCAGCCTGGAAACCCTGTCCCAACGCGAAGTTCAGCAATTGAGCGAAGCCGGTTCCGGCAGCACCTACACCCTGTTCCGCCAGTGCGCCCTGGCCATCCTCAACACCGGCGCCCACGTTGATAACGCCAAGACCATCCTCGAAGCCTACAAGGACTTCGAAATCCGCATTCACCAGCAGGACCGTGGCGTACGCCTGGAACTGCTGAACGCCCCGGCCGACGCCTTCGTCGATGGCGAAATGATCGCCAGCACCCGGGAAATGCTGTTCAGCGCCCTGCGCGACATCGTCTACACCGAAAACGAACTCGACGCCCAGCGCATCGACCTGAGCACCTCGCAAGGCATCAGCGACTACGTCTTCCACCTGCTGCGCAACGCCCGCACCCTGCGCCCCGGCGTCGAGCCGAAGATCGTGGTGTGCTGGGGCGGCCACTCGATCAACACCGAAGAATACAAATACACCAAGAAAGTCGGCCACGAACTGGGCCTGCGCAGCCTCGACATCTGCACCGGTTGCGGCCCCGGCGTGATGAAAGGCCCGATGAAAGGCGCGACCATTGCCCACGCCAAGCAGCGTATCCACGGCGGCCGCTACCTCGGGCTGACCGAGCCGGGGATCATCGCCGCCGAAGCGCCGAACCCGATCGTCAATGAACTGGTGATCCTGCCGGACATCGAAAAACGCCTGGAAGCCTTCGTGCGCGTCGGCCACGGCATCATCATCTTCCCGGGCGGTGCCGGTACCGCCGAAGAGTTCCTGTACCTGCTGGGCATCCTGATGCACCCGGACAACAAAGGCCTGCCTTTCCCGGTGGTGCTGACCGGGCCGAAGCATGCGGCGCCGTATCTGGAGCAACTGGACGCGTTCGTTGGCGCCACCCTGGGTGACGCCGCGAAACAGCACTACACCATCATCATCGACGACCCGGCGGAAGTGGCGCGGCACATGACGGCCGGGCTCAAAGAGGTCAAGCAGTTCCGCCGCGAGCGCAACGATGCGTTCCACTTCAACTGGCTGCTGAAGATCGACGAAGGCTTCCAGCGCCCGTTCGACCCGACCCACGAAAACATGGCCAGCCTGCAACTGAGCCGCAGCCTGCCGGCCCACGAACTGGCAGCCAATCTGCGCCGCGCGTTCTCCGGTATCGTCGCCGGCAACGTCAAGGACAAGGGCATCCGCCTGATCGAAGAACACGGGCCCTACCAGATCCGTGGCGACGCAGCGGTGATGCAACCGCTGGACCAACTGCTCAAGGCCTTCGTCGCCCAGCACCGGATGAAACTGCCGGGTGGCGCGGCGTATGTGCCGTGTTATCAAGTGGTTGCATAACAAACATGAAGTAAGCCTTTACGTTGATCGTTCCCACGCTCTGCGTGGGAATGCAGCCCGGGACGCTCCGCGTCCCAGAAGCGGACGCAGAGCGTCCGTTGAGACATTCCCACGCAGAGCGTGGGAACGATCATGCGTCTTTCATGAGCGCCGCAGCCGCAATAGCGGGAGCTTCCAAAACGGTACTCACCACGCCATATTCCTACGCGGACGCGTGGGAACGATTAATGCGTTACAGGTGATCCGCATCAATCACCGCCTTGGCGAAGGCCTGCGGATCTTCCTGCGGCAGGTTGTGGCCGATACCGCCATTGATCAGCCGGTACTCATACTTGCCGGTAAAGCGCTTGGCGTAGTCCTCGGCAGCCGGATGCGGCGCGCCATTAGCGTCACCTTCCATGGTGATGGTCGGCACGGTGATGTTGGGTGCCTTCGCCAGTCGCTGTTCCAGCGCTTCATATTGCGGTTCGCCCTGGACCATGCCCAGGCGCCAGCGGTAGTTGAAGACGGTGATCGCGACATGATCGGGGTTATCCAGCGCCGCTGCGCTGCGGTCGAAGGTGGCGTCGTCGAAGGTCCATTTCGGCGAGGCGGTTTGCCAGATCAACTTGGCGAAGTCGTGGCGGTTCTTCTCGTAGCCGGCCTCGCCACGGTCGGTGGCGAAGTAGAACTGATACCACCATTGCAATTCGGCCTTGGGCGGCAATGGATTTTTGCCCGCGGCCTGGTTGCCGATCAGGTAGCCACTCACCGCCACCAGCGCCTCGACCCGCTCCGGCCACAGTGCCGCGACGATGTCCGCCGAGCGCGCGCCCCAGTCGTAGCCGCCCAACACGGCTTTCTTGATTTTCAGCGCGTCCATGAAGTCGATGACATCACTGGCCAGCGCGGCGGGCTGGCCGTTGCGCAGGGTCTTGTCCGACAGGAAATGCGTATCGCCATAGCCGCGCGCATACGGGATCAGCACCCGGTAACCCTTGGCCGCCAGCAATGGCGCCACTTCGCTGTAGCTGTGAATGTCGTAGGGCCAGCCGTGCAGCAGAATCACCACCGGACCGTCCGCCGGGCCAACCTCGGCGTACGCCACATTCAGCAACCCGGCGTTGACGTGATTCAGCGCGCCGAACGGGTCGGCCTTGAGGGTGGCGGCGCTGGCCGTCACCGGCTCCGCGATTTTAACATCGGCCTGGGCCGAAAATGCCGCAACGTTCAAGACCGCAAAGAAGCTGGCTGTAGCGAGTGTGTTCCAGTTCATGGTGATTTCCTCAGGGCTGCCAGTGAAGAGCGTTGCGAGGTCAGTCGCCTTGGCTCGATGGATCCCATTCAATCGCCCCGAGGTATCTGCCATGTGTCGTAAAAACCCCGCTATTAAGGCGTAAGGTGTCAAACAGGGCCCCGGATACAGTGTGATACAAAGCCCATGGGCAAGCAGGCCGTCGCTCCCTAAAATGCCAACGAGCAAATAATAAGAGGGTTGGGCAATGGAACATGTGAACCACATTCTGATTGTCGACGACGATCGCGAGATCCGCGAGCTGGTCGGCAATTACCTGAAGAAAAACGGCCTGCGCACCACCGTAGTCGCCGACGGCCGGCAGATGCGGCATTTCCTGGAATCCAATCAAGTCGATCTGATCGTGCTCGACATCATGATGCCCGGCGACGACGGCCTGGTGCTGTGCCGGGAATTGCGCTCGGGCAAGCACAAAGCCACGCCAATCCTGATGCTCACCGCGCGCAACGATGAAACCGACCGCATCCTCGGCCTGGAAATGGGCGCCGACGATTACCTGACCAAACCCTTCGCCGCCCGCGAACTGCTGGCGCGGATCAACGCCGTGCTGCGCCGCACCCGCATGCTGCCGCCGAACCTGCTGATCACCGAAACCGGCCGGCTCCTGGGTTTTGGCCGTTGGCGCCTGGACACCAGCGCCCGCCACTTGCTCGACGAAGACGACACCATGGTCGCCCTCAGCGGCGCCGAATACCGCCTGCTGCGGGTGTTCCTCGATCACCCGCAACGGGTGCTCAGCCGCGACCAGTTGCTCAACCTGACCCAGGGCCGCGATGCCGACCTGTTCGACCGCTCCATCGATTTGCTGGTGAGCCGCCTGCGCCAGCGGCTGCTGGATGACTCCCGGGAACCGACCTACATCAAGACCGTGCGCAGCGAAGGCTATGTGTTTTCCTATCCGGTGGAATTGCTCGGCGAGCAAACATGAAAGGCGTTTTGTATCCGTCTGTATAAGAACCCGCGATAGATACGAAGCAGCCGATTTCGTGGCGTTGCGGCACACATCACCGATACACCCCGGCGTTTAACTGTGACCACCAGATAGCACTGACCCACTCGGTGCTGCTGACTCACTCAACTTAAACGCACGGAGAATCACCCATGTTCAACTTCTCGAAAGTCTCGTCCCTGGCACTCGGTCTGGCACTGGTTGGCGGCCTCGGTCTGTCGAACCTGGCTTCGGCCAACACCCAAGCGGTGTCGCACACCTCGACCCAGCAACTGCTGGTGGAAGGTGGCTCGGATCGCCTGCAACAGAATCGCGTCGCTGAAGGCGGTGCCGATCGTTTGCAAGCGTTGCGTGAGCGTGTGGCTGAAGGTGGTTCCGATCGCCTGATCCAGAACCGCGTGGCCGAAGGTGGCGCCGACCGTCTGCAAGAACTGCGCGAACGGGTGGCGCTGATCAGCCCGAGCAATGCAGTACGCGGCGGTGTCGTGGTTGCGGAAAACCGTCCGGAATTCGGCTCGAAATATCAGCGCTACTGATCACGATCTACAACACGCCCGAAATCTACTGTGGGAACGAGCCTGTTCCCACAGGGGTTTTACGCTGGATCAACACGCTCGATATCGACTATGCGTCAGGGTGTTTTTTCATCGCCACGCTCCAGCACTAGAGTGGCGACATCTTCTTCCCACTCTCTGGAGCAACATCATGAAAAACCTCATCGGTCTTACCTTCGCCCTTACCGTCCTTGGCGCCACTTCGGCGTACGCCGCACCACAAGCCATTGCCGCCGTGAAAGTCGGCCACCCGGCCGCCCAGAACGTCAACACCGTTGGCGTCGACACCGAGCGCAAAGGCAGCGTCAACCTGCAACAGAACGCCGAACAAACCAAACTCTTCGTCGCGGAAAACCGTCCTGAGTTCGGTTCGAAGTATCAGCGGATCGATGCTTGAGTGTCGTGTGGTTTAGTCAAGTCTGACACCGCACCTGTGGCGAGGGAGCTTGCTCCCGTTGGACTGCGCAGCAGTCCCCTTCTTTGGGGGCCGCTTCGCAGCCCGGCGGGAGCAAGCTCCCTCGCCACAGGTTTTTTGTTTGACTGAAAATCTATCAAGCGCTTTAACCCGCTAGCCGCGCCGCCAACGCCTTGGCCTGGCTCGCCACATCCGTCACCGCCGTGCTCTCCCACCACATGCCGCGCAACGGCGGGCCCATGGCGAACAACCGTTGGGCGACCTGTCCGTCGGCATCGAGCACCGCACCATCCACTGCCGCAGCGATCCCCAGCGCCAACGGTCCCGGTTTGATCAGCCCACGCGCCAGCAACTGCTGTGGCAACGGTCGGGCAACCCGGCGCCAGTCGTATTCGATGCCGCTGGAGTTGATCAGCGCAGCCCCGCTGACCACCACGGTTTGCGCTTCGCCACGCCGCCGAATACGAATGTTCACGCCACCGTTCACCGAAGGCTCCAGCCCCTTGAACGACGCCGCTTGAATCCGCAACCGCCCTTCCCCGTGCAACCGTTCCACCAACTCCGCGCTCAACGGTGGCGAACGATGGTGATGACTTTCCCACCACGGCCGCACGTGCCGCACAAACTGCCGGCGCTGCACGTCCGTCGCCTGATTCCACAAGCGGCCAATGTGCGCGCGCACGGTGTCGAGCGGCGATTGCCAATCGATGCCCTGGGCGACGGCGTCCCGGCAATGCCGACGCAGCTCGCGCAGCAACTGGCGCGGCGTGCGAATGCTGTGATCCTCGGCCAGAAAATCCACCCACGCCGGCGGCTGGCGCCGGACATGCGGCAGCAATCCATGCCGGGAAAACACTTCGATGGGCCCGCGATGCCCGGCCTGTTCCAGCGACACCACGGCATCGACCATGGTCAGGCCCGAGCCGATGATCAGCACGGTGGATTGCGGGTCAAGTTGTCGCATGGCGGCCACGTCCCACGGGTCCAGCGCTGCCGCATTCAAGCCGCTGGATTCGGTCTGCGGCGTACGTGCCGCAGGGAACATCCCCGTGGCCAGCACTGCAAAAGCGCCCTGTAACTGCTGCCCGTCGCTCAAACTCAACCGTACGCAATCATCGAAGGCTTGCAGGTCCACCGCCTCGGCCCGTACGTGCTCAACCGAAGAGCCGTTCACCGCCCCAACCGTCTGCGCTTCCGCCAGACGCTGCTGCACATACAAGCCGAAAATCCCCCGTGGCGGAAACAACTCGCTGACCGGCACATGCTGCTCGTCCGACTCCGGCCAGCCGCCAGCGGCGATGTAATCGGTCAGCCATTGGGTCAGGTCATCGGCGTTGTCCGGGTCGACGCTCATCCGCGCCGCATTGCCGTTCAGCGTGTGGCCCAATTCGACCGCGCTATACGCCTCGCCCCGGCCCAGTTCGGCACGGGGTTCGATCACCAGCACTGAACGCTTGCCGGGTAAACGCAACAGTTGCGCCGCCAGCATCGCGCCGCTGAGGCCGCCGCCGATGATCAGGATGTCTGCGTGGCGGATGGCGTCGGTCGCCTGTCCGCTGGGGGTTTGATTCATCGCAATCTCACGGTCAATGTTTGCCTAGATAAAAGTCGTGCAAATCGCCTCGGGCCAGCAGCTCTTCGGCGCTGCCGGACAATACGACCCGTCCGGTGTCGAGCACATAAGCCTGGGACGCATACTTGAGCGCCACATTAATGTTTTGCTCGGCAATCAGGAAGCTCACCTGCTCGTCGCGATTGAGCTGGGCGACGATCTCGAAAATCTCCTGGACGATAATAGGCGCCAAACCCATGGAAGGTTCATCAAGCAGTACCAAAGTAGGACGCGTCATTAACGCACGACCGATGGCGACCATCTGCTGCTCGCCGCCGGACGTCAGGCCGGCCTGGGTCTTGCGCTTGGTTTTCAGGCGGGGGAACCAGGCGTAGATGCGCTCCAGGTCACGGGCCAGGTCCTGGCGACTCAAGCGCCGGACAAACCCGCCGCTGCGCAGGTTGTCCTCCACCGTCAATTGCGGGAACACGTGCCGACCCTCCAGCACATGGACCATGCCCTGGTGCACCCGCTCGCTCGGATCGATTCCGGCCAGATCACGCCCGAAAAACTCGATGCTGCCGCGACTGACCTCCGCCCGCTCGGCCCGCACCAGCCCCGAAATCGCCTTGAGCGTGGTGCTTTTACCGGCGCCGTTGGCCCCGAGTAACGCGACGATGCCGCCCTTGGGCACCGTCAGCGAGACCCCGGCCACCGCCAGGATCGTGCCGTCGTAGATCACTTCGATGTCCTTGACCAGCAACAGGTCATGGGCGGCGATGTCGCTGGCGGTTTGGCTCATGGCTTATTCATCCCCGGTGCAGGTGCGTGGCGTCAGGCCTTTTTCCTTGGCGAACGCCGCGGATTTTTCATCGATCAATGGCCGCAGCAAGGCGCGATCCGCCGCAATCCAGTCGCTGATCAGCGTCCAGTTGGCGCCGTCCCACTGCTGCACCCGCGCCGAACCGCCGCCCTCATGATCCTTGCACGACAACTTGAGGTTCTGCATCAACCCGAAGTAGCCCATGTCCTTGAGCCGCGCATCGTCGATATTCAAGTGTTCCAGGCCCCAGCGGCCTTCCTCGCCGTTGAGCGGACGTTTGCCGAACTTGCCTTGGGCGGTGCGGATCGCTTCGACCATTACCGCCGCGTTCACCAACCCGGAGTTGTAGTAGACGCTGCCGAAATTCTTCAGGTCCTTGAGGTCGCTTTTGCCCTTGTCGAGGATGTACTGCTTGAGGCGTTTGTGGATCTCGAAGTCGGTGCCGGCCGGGTATGGTGTCAGCGCCAGATAGCCTTTGGCGGCGGCACCGGCGGGCAATACGTCTTCGCTGGAGCTGGCCCAGATGTCGCCGACGATATGGTCCACCGGGAAGCCGAAACGTGCTGCGGTCTTCACCGCTACCGGCGTGGAAACGCCCCAAGTGCGCAAGAACACCCAATCTGGGTTGACCTGGCGAATCTGCCGCCATTGCGACGACTGTTCGTTGCCCGGATCCGCCACCGGAATCTGGATATTTTCGAAGCCGTATTTCTCGGCCAACAGTTTCAACGGCCCCAGGGTTTCGCGCCCGTAAGCCGAGTCGTGATAGACCGTGGCAATCTTCTTGCCCTTGAGTTTGTCGAAGCCGCCCTCGCGCTGGGCGATGTAGTTGATCAGGCTCGATGCCTCGCTGTAGAAGGTCAGCATCACCGGAAAGTTGTAGGGAAACACCGTGCCGTCGGTGGCTTCGGTACGACCGTAGCCAAGGGTGATCAGCGGGATTTTGTCGACCTCGGCGCGCTCGCTCAGGGCGTAAGCCGCCGGGGCGCCGTTGGGCGAATAGATCGCCACCGGGGCGCCATCCAGGCCGTTCTTGAAGCGCTCATAGCACTCGATGCCCTTCTCCGCCGTCCACTCGGTCTCGCATTCCTGCCAGACCAGTTTCACGCCATTGATCCCACCTTCCACCTCGTTGATGTAGTTCAGGTAGTCGAGCATCCCGGCCCACACCTGCACGCCGCTGGAGGCGTAGGCACCGACCCGGTAGGTGGCCAACGGGAAGAACTGCTGGTCCGCCGAGGCCTGGACCAGCGGCACTGCACTGCTGAACACCGCCAGCGTCAGGGCCGCACCGAGCAAGGAACGTTTCAAGGTTGCACGCATGTTGTCTCTCTATTCAGATAGGAATTCAGAAGCGCAGCGGCCAGTGGCTCAGCCGTTCACGAAGGTTGCCCAGCAGGCGAATCAGGCCTTCCGGTTCCTTGATCAGGAACAGGATGATCAGCACGCCAAAGATGATTTTTTGCAGGTTCTGTAGTTGCCCGGCGTCCACCGAACCGCCGAACATGGCTTGCCCGGCGTGGCTGAGCAGGATCGGCAGCAGACTGATAAACGCCGCGCCGACGAAGTTGCCGGCGATGCTGCCCATGCCGCCGATAATGATGATGAACAGGATCTGAAACGAGCGATTGATATCGAAACTGCTGGCGCTGGCGGTGCCCAGGTAAGCAAAGGCCCACAGCGCCCCGGCGATGCCGAGGTAGAACGAGCTGACGGCAAACGCCAGGTGTTTGTAGCGCACCACCGGGATGCCGATCACGGCGGCGGCGGTGTCCATGTCACGGATCGCCATCCAGTTGCGACCGATCTGGCTTTTCACCAGGTTTACCGCGACCCAGGTCAACAGCAGCACCGTGGTCAGGGTCAGCAAATAGCGGCCGACGGGGGTATTGAGGTCATGGCCGAACAGCGCCAGTTTCGGCGCGGAAATGGTCCCGGACGAGCCGTAGTTGTAGAACCAGGGGAATTTGACGAACAGCCACTCAAGGAAAAACTGCGCGGCCAGCGTGGTGACCATCAGGTAAAAACCCTTGATCCGCGAACTCGGCAAACCGAACACGAAACCCACCACGGCGCTGATCAATCCGCCGCCGAGCAGCGCCACCGGCAAACCCAATTCAGGCAAGCGCAGCAGAAAACCATAAGTGGCAAAGGCGCCAACCGCCATGAACCCGGCCGCACCGACCGACGTCTGGCCGGTATAACCGGTCAGTAAATTGAGGCCGAGCCCGGCCAGGGACAGCACCAGGAACGGGATCAGAATCGCGTTCAGCCAATAGTCGTTGCCAGTCAGCGGCACGATGACGAAAGCGATCAACAACAGGCCAAGCAAGGCAAACGGTACACGGCGCTGGACCAACAGCGATGGCGCGGTTTCGCGGGCAAGGGAAATCGACATGGGTTCAGACTCGCTCGATGGCGCGCTCGCCGAACAGACCGGCGGGACGGATGTAGAGGAAGGCCAGGGCCAGGACATAAGCGAACCACGGCGTGATGCCGCCGCCGATCAACGGGCCGATGTAGACCTCGGCAAGGTTCTCCGCCGCACCGACGATCAGCCCGCCGACAATCGCCCCGCCAATCGAGGTGAAGCCGCCGATGATCAGCACTGGCAAGGCCTTGAGCACCACCAGCGACAGGGAAAACTGCACCCCTTGGCGCGCACCCCAGAGCAATCCGGCGACCAGCCCGACCACGCCGGCCACCGCCCAGACGATCTGCCAGATGCGATTGAGGTTGATGCCAATCGACAACGCCGCAGTGGTGTCATCCGCCACCGCGCGCAGGGACACGCCGATCCGGGTCTTGTTGAACAGCAGCGCCAACACCGTCACCAGCACGATGGCGGCAGCAGCGGCGATCAGGTCGAACTGGCTGACCATCATCCCGCCGATAAACAGCGGCACGTCATCGATGCCCAGATCCAGCGCCCGCACCTGCGAACCCATCAAACCCTGGGCAAGCCCTTCGATGATGAATGACAGTCCAAGGGTGGCCATGAACAAGGTGATTTGCGAACGGTTGACCAGGGGCCGCAGCACCAGCCGTTCGATCAGCAACGCGCCGATGATCATCACCACGACAGTCAGCAACAGCGCCAAGGCAAATGGCACGCCCTGGTCGTGCAGGCTGACGAAGGTCAGCGCGGCGAACAGCAGCATCGAGCCCTGGGCAAAATTGAACACGCCGCTGGCCTTGTAGATCAGCACAAAACCGATGGCGACCAGCGAATACATGGTGCCGGCGAGCAAACCGCCGAGCAGGGTTTCGAAGAAGAACGTCATCAGTGCACCACTCCCAGATACGCCGCGATCACGTCGGGATCGGCCTGCACTTCGGCGGGTGTGCCATCGCCGACCTTGCGTCCGTAATCGAGCACCACGACGTGGTCGGACAGGCCCATGACCACGCTCATGTCGTGTTCGATCAGCACGACGGTGGTGCCGAGGTCGCGGTTGATGTCGGCGATGAACCGGGCCATTTCGTGTTTCTCTTCGGCGTTCATCCCGGCCATGGGTTCGTCGAGCAGCAACAGGCGCGGGCCGGCGATCAAGGCGCGGCCCAGCTCTACGCGTTTTTGCAGGCCGTAGGAGAGATTGCCTACCGGCACGTCGCGGTGGGCTTGCAGTTCGAGGAATTCGAGAATGCCTTGGGCCTGCTGGCGGAAGTCTGCGGCTTCTCGGCGGGCACGCGGTAGGTTGAGCGCCTGCTCGATAAAGCTGCTGCGCAAGTGCCGGGACAGGCCGGTGAGGACGTTGTCGATCACGCTCATTTTCTTGAACAGCGCGTTGTTCTGAAACGTGCGCCCGATGCCCCGGCGGGCGGCGGTCAGCGGGTCGATGCGTTTGAACGGTTGTTGCTCGAACACGATGGCGCCGGCATCGAACGGGTACACGCCGTTCAGCACATTGAGTAGCGAACTCTTGCCGGCGCCATTGGGGCCGATCAATGCGCAGATCTCGCCCCGGCGCACGTCGAAGGACAATTCATTGATCGCCTTCACGCCTTTGAACGACAGGGAAATGCCGCTGACTTGCAGGATGGAATCGGTCGAGCTCATGCGATGTCCCGTTTGAATTCGGCGAGCCAGGTTGGCGCGGGTTGAGCGTCAGGGGTGCGGGGGGCTTGCCAGATGAAATGCAGGTTGTGAAAGCCCAGCAGGCGGCGGACGCGGTTCTTGATCAGGCGTTGCAGGGGTTTTTCCGGGTGAGCGATGGCCCAGTCGCAGAGACGTCGGCGCCAGGTGTTTTGCGGGGCAAGGCGACTTTCGATTTCATCGGCCAGACGTTGCAGGCGTTCGGCGGATAGCAGCAGTCCGGACGGCGCCACTTCCCGGCGATCACGGCTGGCGCTGCCGGGGCTTTCCGGAAAAGCCAGGGGTTGGCCGCTGGCCAGCCATTGATCGAGCACCACCGTCAGGCCGTCCTGCCAATCGCTGCCCTCTTCGCTCCAGAGCTGGGCGCCGGCGAGGCCGAGGCGCAGACGTTGCGGCGGCTCCACCGGGCCGAGCAGTTCGGCGAAATTCAGCAGTGATTGGCCGTGGTTGAGCCACAGTTGTCGGGTTTGCCGTCCTTGGATGAAGGCGTGGGTGGGACGGCTGCGCCATAGCGCTTTGTGCAGTGACTCCGCATCGAGGGTGTCGGGCAGCGTCAGTACTTCACCGCCGACATGCCTCGCCGCCAGCGCCAACAGCAACAGATCCGGTTCGAAAGCACCGCTCAGGGCCAGCCGTGAATCCTCGGTAAAACCCTGCTGGCGCAGGCCATCGGCCAGCCGCTCGACATCGCGCAAGGCATCGATCCAGCGCCAGGCAAACCACTGGCCGTGACGCTTATGCCGCAGCGCGGTTTGCAGCGGACTGACCTGGCCCCAGTGGCGCAACTGTTCCAGAGCCTGGGGCGCCTTGACTTGCCATTCGGCAGTGTCCGCGGTGGGCGGACGCTTGAGTTCGTGCACGCTCATGGGGTGACCTCCTGTTCATGGGAAAAAGCGTGCGGTGGTCCGCTGGGCTGGCTCTTCATCTGCTCGTTCCCACGCTCTGCGTGGGAATGCCGCCATGGACGCTCTGCGTCCGCTGTTGGAGCTGGGGACGCGGAGCGTCCCGGGATGCATTCCCACGCGGAGCGTGGGAACGATCATCACGCCGACACCACCTTCTTCTCCTGCTGCCGCAACGCCGCCAGGTCCCGATACCCCGCCCCCGGGTGAATCTCCGGCAAGCGCGGCCCTTCGCCAAACAACTTCTCGCGCAAGGTCCCCGGCGCGTATTCGGTCTTGTACACCCCACGCTTCTGCAACTCCGGCACCAGCAATTCCACGGCGTCGATGAAGGTTTCGTGGGTCAGCGCATAGGCCAGGTTGAAGCCGTCCACGTCGGTGTCCTCGACCCACTCTTGCAACAGGTCAGCAACGGTTTCCGGGCTGCCGACAAACAACGGCCCAAACCCGCCAATCCCGACCCAATCGGCCAATTCATTCGGGGTCCAGACCTTGTTCGGGTCCGCCGTGGAGAACGCTTCCACCGCCGACTGAATCGCGTTGGTGTGCACGTGCTTGAGCGGTTCATCCGGTTTGAACTGGCTGAAATCAATCCCGGTCCAGCCGGAAATCAACGCCATCGCACCTTCGTAGCTGACCCAGGTTTTGTATTCCTCGAACTTGGCTTTGGCCTTGGCATCGGTCTCGCCGAGGATCACCGTTTGCAAGTTGAAGATCAGAATCTTCTTCGGATCGCGCCCCGCTTCAGCCGCGCTACGACGGATATCCGCCACGGTTTTCTTCAGCAGCACTTTCGAAGGTGCCGCGACAAACACGCACTCGGCATGCTCAGCGGCAAACTGCTTGCCGCGACTCGACGCGCCGGCCTGATACAACACGGGCGTGCGCTGCGGCGACGGTTCGCACAGGTGAATCCCTGGCACCTGGAAGTGCTTGCCGACGTGCTGGATCTCGTGGATTTTGCTCGGGTCGCTGAAGACCCGTCGCTCACGATCACGCAGGATCGCGCCCTCTTCCCAACTGCCTTCCCAGAGCTTGTAGCAAACCTCCAGGTACTCTTCGGCGAAGTCGTAACGGGCGTCGTGCTCGGTCTGGTTTTTCTGCCCGAGGTTCTTCGCGCCGCTTTCCAGATACGAGGTGACGATGTTCCAACCGGCGCGGCCCTTGGTCAGGTGATCCAGGGTCGAGAGGCGTCGGGCGAACGGATACGGATGCTCGAAGGACAACGATGCAGTCAGGCCGAAACCCAGATGCTCGGTGACCAGCGCCATCGGCGGGATCAGTTGCAGCGGATCGTTGACCGGCACCTGCGCTGCCTGGCGGATCGCCGCGTCACCGTTGCCGTTGTAGACGTCGTAGATGCCAAGCACGTCGGCGATGAACAGGCCATCGAACTTGCCGCGCTCGAGGATTTTCGCCAGATCGGTCCAGTATTCGAGGTCCTTGTACTGCCAGGAGCGGTCCCGGGGATGCGCCCACAAACCCGGCGACTGATGGCCGACGCAGTTCATGTCAAACGCGTTGAGTCGAATTTGGCGAGCCATCAAACGACGCTCCTGAAACTTGGAGGATGGATGCCGTTAAGGCGGAAATTGCCGATGAGATGGAGTTTCCAGCGCAGTGGATCATGCAGCGAGCCATGCAGCGCGGTGCGTTGGCCGGTGAGTTCAAATTCGGCGTTGCTCACGGCATTCAGGGCGTCGGCGCTGGCCAGGTGCGACTCGGCGATGGCGACGCTGATTTCCGTGTCGTCCTCGGCGCTGTGCAGAAAGTCTTCGGCACGTTCCAACAGTGCGGCAGCGACTTCGATGCGAATGTGCAAATCGCCGAAGCGGCTGATGACATAGGGATCATCCGTGGCCTGAGCTTGTTGGCGGACGAAACGCAAGGTCGCATCAAGCAGGCTGCGGGCGTTGTGCAAGTCGTGCTGACTTTTGGCCAGGGGCTCGTTGGCAGCAATCGGTTGGGTCAAGGCGTTCATGGTGGGCTCCTCAGTTCCAGGCGTGGCGCGCGGGCTTCACGCCGTTGAGCAGGTAGTTGCCGATCAGGTGGTATTTCCAGCGTGCCGGGTCGTGCAGGGTGTGGGTCCGGGCGTTGCGCCAGTGGCGGTCGAGGTTGTACTTGCCGAGCACCGAGCGGGTGCCGGCCAGTTCGAAGAGTTTGCTGCTGGCGAGCAAGGCGATTTCGGCGGACAGGACTTTGGCCTGGGCCACCACCACTGAGGCGTGGGCGACCGTGTCTTCGTTGGGGCTGATCAAGGCCTGGTCGATGGCCTGGCCGGCCTTTTTCAGAATGGCTTCGGTGCCGTGGACCCGCCATTCGAGGTCGCCGATGGCGGCGATGCTGAACGGGTCCTGCCAGCCGTGATCGTTACCGCTGTCGATCCACGGCCGGGATTCGCGGGCGTAACGCTTGGTTTCTTCCAGAGCACCGACAGCGATGCCGGTGTCGACGGCGGCCTGGATGATTTGCGAGATCGGGCCGTCGGCGGTGGGTTCGTCGAAGGCTTTGTGCGCCGGGATGACCGCGCTGCGCGGGACTTTCACCGCGTTCAACGTGACGCCACCGCTGGCGGTGGTGCGCTGGCCGAAACCGTCCCAGCTGTCGATCACCGTCAGGCCCGGGTTGTCGCGCTCGATGAAGGCGATGAACGCCTTGTTGTCTTCATCCACCGCCACCGCCGGCACAATGTGCGCAAACAACGCGCCGGTGCAGTAGAACTTCTCGCCGTCGAGTTGCGCGGTGTCCTGATCGAAACGAATGCGGGTTTCAAACGCCCCGGCGTTTTTGCTTTTGGATTCGGAAAAGGCGTTTCCGAAACGGTAGCCCTGCAGGACTTTGCCGAAGTAGTAGCGCTTCTGCTCTTCGGTGGCGGTTTGCAGCAGGATGTCGAGCACGCCGAGATGATTCTGCGGGATCTGGCCGAGGGACGAATCGGCGGCGGAAATGATCCTGATTACCTCGGCGACGGTCACGTAGGACACGCCGGCGCCGCCGTATGCCTTGGGAATGGTGATGCCCCACAGGCCACTGGCGGAGAATTCGTCCAGCTCAGCCACCGGCAGGCGTCGCTCGCGGTCGCGAACGCTGGCCTCGACGGCGAAACGTGCTGCGAGTCTGTGCGCGACGGCGATGGCTTCGGCGTCCGAGCGGATGACATGGGCGGTGTTGGGTGAGGTGGTCATGGGGCCGACTCCGTGGTTCCGGGTGAATACCCAAGACCTTTTGCAGGAGTCGTGCCTGATATTAAAAACCTTTTATTTCAATGCCTTGCATAGCCATCCAAGAAAAACTTGAAGCTTAAAAACAGCAAAGTGTTCATCCACTGTTGGCCTGGAAACAGTCAGATCACCACATTACGCACAAACCGCGCCGCCACTTTCCCGTCATTGCGATAGGTATGAGGCTGGTTGCTGGCAAACATATAAAACTCGCCAGCGGCAATTTCGTGGGGCGTGTCGCCCAGCATAAGGGTCAGGCAGCCCTCGAACACGTAGAGCTGCTCGCTCCAGCCGTCGGCATCCGGTTGCGATGGATAAATCTCTCCTGGTTGCAGGCACCATTCCCATTGTTCCACCTCGCGGGTGGCGGTGGCTTTGGAGAGTAGAACGGCTTTGCTGCCGGGGATGGTCCCGGCCCAAGCCACTTCGTTGATGCGACTCGGGTCGCGGGCGTCCGGGGCCTGGATCAGGTCGCTGAACGCCACCTCCAGCGCTTCGGCCACGCGGTCGAGGGTGGTCAGGCTGACGTTTTTCTCGCCGGCCTCAATGGCCACCAGCATGCGCCGGCTGACCCCGGACTTTTCGGCCAGGGCGGTCTGGCTCATGTCGGCGGCGTGGCGCAGCCGTTTGACGTTCTGGCTGACGTGCTGGAGGACCGAAGCCCGGGGCGGAGAATCTTTGTGCACTATATTGCTCACTCGATGGGGTTGGGCAGTATACTGCGCAACTTCGGGCGCATTGTGCGTCCACCTCAGGTAGCGCGCAAGGTCATGACGTCGGTGAATTCCCCCCAGGCTTCTTCTCGTTTTTCGCGGTTCAGCAAGGCCGAGTGCGTGCTGGTGCTGATTACCATGGTTTGGGGCGGGACGTTCTTGCTGGTGCAGCATGCGATGACCGTCAGTGGCCCGATGTTTTTCGTCGGCCTGCGCTTTGCTGCGGCGGCGTGCATTGTCTCGCTGTTTTCCTGGCGCAGCCTGCGGGCGTTGACGTTGCTGGAGCTCAAGGCCGGGTCTTTTATTGGTGTGGCGATCATGCTCGGTTACGGCTTGCAGACCGTGGGGTTGCAGACGATTCCCAGCAGTCAGTCGGCTTTTATTACCGCGTTGTACGTACCGTTTGTGCCGTTGCTGCAATGGATGGTCTTCGGCAAGCGTCCAGGATTGATGCCAAGCATTGGCATCATGCTGGCCTTCACCGGGTTGATGATGCTGTCCGGGCCTTCCGGTGCTTCGCTGGATTTCAGCCCCGGCGAAATCGCCACGCTGATCAGCACCGTGGCGATTGCCGCTGAAATCATTCTGATCAGCACGTATGCGGGCCAGGTCGATGTGCGTCGGGTGACGGTGGTGCAATTGGCGGTCACCTCGATGCTGGCGTTTCTGATGGTGGTTCCTACGCAGGAAGCGATCCCGCACTTCTCCTGGCTGTTGTTGGGCAGCGCCCTGGGCCTGGGTGCGGCCAGTGCGGCGATCCAGGTGGCGATGAACTGGGCGCAGAAGAGTGTTTCACCAACCCGGGCGACATTGATCTATGCCGGTGAGCCGGTGTGGGCCGGGATTGTCGGGCGTCTGGCCGGGGAGCGTTTGCCAGCGATTGCGTTGCTGGGGGCGGGGTTGATTGTGGCGGCGGTGATTGTCAGTGAGTTGAAGACCAAGGGTAAGGCAGTCGCTGAGGTTGAGGATGATCTGAAGCGCGAAACAGAGCACTGATCGTTCCCACGCTCCGGCGTGGGAATGCAGCCCCGGACGCTCCGCGTCCCAAAAGCTGACGCAGAGCGTCTAATGAGGCATTCCCACACAAAGCATGGGAACGAGCACAATCAGGCTATCCCGCCTACCTTGTAGGATCCTGCCACACGTTGGCGTTTTGCGATCCGAGAGCTGGCACGTATGATGCTTCACAAACTTCCGCAGATTAGAAGCCTATGTCCCTGATAGTTCTACTGCTTCTGCCTTTTATCGGCAGCTGTGTCGCGGCTTTGCTGCCACACAACGCGCGTAACACCGAATCGCTGTTGGCTGGCCTGGTGGCTTTGATTGGCACCATCCAGGTCGCCCTCCTGTACCCGCAAATCGCCCATGGCGGCGTGATCCGCGAAGAGTTCTTCTGGCTACCGAGCCTGGGGCTGAACTTCGTCTTGCGCATGGACGGGTTTGCCTGGCTGTTCTCGCTGCTGGTGTTGGGCATCGGTACGCTGGTGTCGTTGTACGCCCGCTACTACATGTCGCCGGACGATCCGGTGCCGCGGTTCTTCGCGTTTTTCCTGGCGTTCATGGGCGCCATGCTCGGGCTGGTGATCTCCGGCAACCTGATCCAGATCGTGTTTTTCTGGGAGCTGACCAGCCTCTTTTCGTTCCTGTTGATCGGCTACTGGCACCACCGTGCCGATGCTCGGCGCGGCGCCTATATGGCGCTGATGGTCACCGGTGCCGGGGGTTTGTGCCTGCTGGCGGGGGTCATGCTGCTCGGCCATGTGGTCGGCAGCTATGACCTGGACAAGGTCCTGGCCGCCGGCGATCTGATTCGCGCACATGCCCTCTACCCTATCCTGCTCCCCCTGATCCTGATCGGCGCCTTAAGCAAAAGCGCGCAATTCCCCTTCCACTTCTGGCTGCCCCACGCGATGGCGGCGCCGACTCCGGTTTCGGCTTATCTGCACTCGGCGACCATGGTCAAGGCCGGGGTTTTCCTTTTGGCACGGCTATGGCCGTCGCTGTCCGGCAGTGAAGAATGGTTCTACATCGTCGGCGGGGCCGGGGCCTGCACCCTGTTGCTCGGCGCGTATTGCGCGATGTTCCAGAACGATCTCAAGGGCCTGCTGGCCTACTCGACCATCAGCCATCTGGGCCTGATCACCCTGCTGCTGGGCCTGAACAGTCCGCTGGCGGCCGTGGCCGCGGTGTTCCACATCCTCAACCACGCCACCTTCAAGGCCTCGCTGTTCATGGCCGCCGGGATCATCGACCACGAGAGTGGCACCCGGGACATTCGCAAACTCAGCGGCCTGATCAAGCTGATTCCGTTCACCGCCACATTGGCGATGGTCGCCAGCGCCTCGATGGCCGGCGTGCCGTTGCTCAACGGTTTCCTTTCCAAAGAGATGTTCTTCGCCGAAACCGTGTTCATCAACGCCACGGCCTGGGTCGAAATGACCTTGCCGATCGTGGCGACCATCGCCGGCACCTTCAGCGTCGCCTACTCCCTGCGTTTCACCGTCGACGTGTTCTTCGGCCCACCCGCGACCGACCTGCCGCACACCCCGCACGAACCGCCACGCTGGATGCGCGCGCCGGTGGAGTTGCTGGTGTTCACTTGCCTGATCGTCGGCATTTTCCCGGCGCAAGTGGTCGGCCCATTGCTCGCGGCGGCGGCCCTGCCCGTGGTCGGCGGCACGTTGCCTGAGTACAGCCTGGCGATCTGGCACGGCTGGAACGCGCCGATGATCATGAGCCTGGTCGCCATGTCGTGCGGCATCGTGCTCTACCTGTTGCTGCGTAATCAACTCAAGCGCGGCCGCTTCAAGTACCCGCCCATCATTGGCCGCTTCAACGGCAAGCGCCTGTTCGAGCGTAGCCTGGTGGTGATGATGCGCCTGGCCCGGCGCCTGGAGCGGCGGATCAGTACCAAACGCCTGCAAACCCAGCTGTTCCTGGTGGTACTCGCCGCTGTGCTGGCCGGGCTGATCCCGATGCTCCACAGCAGCCTGAGCTGGGGCGACCGGCCGAAGATTCCGGGCTCGATCGTGTTCGTGATCCTCTGGCTGCTGGCGATTGCCTGCGCCCTCGGCGCGGCGTGGCAGGCCAAGTATCACCGTCTCGCCGCCCTGACCATGGTCAGCGTGTGCGGGCTGATGACCTGCGTGACCTTCGTCTGGTTCTCGGCGCCGGACCTGGCCCTGACGCAACTGGTGGTCGAAGTGGTGACCACGGTCCTGATCCTGCTGGGCCTGCGCTGGTTGCCGCGGCGAATCGAAGAGGTGTCACCGTTGCCGAGCAGCCTGCGCAAAGCGCGCATCCGCCGTATCCGTGACTTGCTGCTGTCGACCGTGGTCGGTGGCGGCATGGCGTTGCTGGCCTACGCGATGCTGACGCGGCAGACACCGAACGACATTTCCTCGTTCTACCTCAGCCGCGCCCTGCCAGAAGGCGGCGGCAGCAACGTGGTCAACGTGATGCTCGTGGACTTCCGCGGCTTCGACACCCTCGGTGAAATCACCGTGCTGGTGGCCGTGGCGCTGACCGTGTTCGCCCTGCTCCGTCGTTTCCGCCCACCGAAAGAAAGCCTGCAACTGCCGGCCCAGCAGCGGTTGCTCGCGCCGGACGTAGTCACCGACCTGGTCAACCCGCGCCAGGCGAGCGACACCGCCCTCGGTTTCATGATGGTGCCGGCGGTGCTGGTGCGCCTGTTGCTGCCGATTGCCGTGGTGGTGTCGTTCTACCTGTTCATGCGTGGTCACAACCAACCGGGCGGCGGTTTTGTTGCCGGGTTGGTGATGTCGGTCGCCTTTATCCTGCAATACATGGTCGCCGGCACGCAGTGGGTCGAGGCGCAAATGAGCCTGCGGCCACTGCGCTGGATGGGTACCGGGCTGCTGTTCGCCACGGTCACCGGACTGGGGGCGATGGCGGCCGGGTATCCGTTCCTGACCACCCACACCTTGCATTTCTCATTGCCGGTGCTGGGCGACATTCACATCGCCAGCGCGCTGTTCTTCGACATCGGCGTGTACGCGGTGGTGGTCGGCTCAACCCTGTTGATGCTCACCGCCATTGCCCACCAATCGGTCCGGGGTCACAAAACGGCAGCGCAACCGAAATCTGCTGCCCTGCCCCGATCCGTTGCCGCCAAAGGAGCCGTCTGATGGAAGAAGTCATCGCAATCGCCATCGGCGTCCTGGCCGCGTCGGGTGTCTGGCTGATCCTGCGGCCACGGACGTTCCAGGTGGTCATGGGCCTGTGCCTGCTGTCCTACGGCGTCAACCTGTTCATCTTCAGCATGGGCAGCCTGTTTATCGGCAAGGAGCCGATCATCAAGGACGGCGTGCCCCAGGATTTGCTGCATTACACCGATCCGCTGCCGCAAGCGCTGGTGTTGACCGCGATCGTCATCAGCTTCGCCATGACCGCGTTGTTCCTGGTGGTGCTGCTGGCCTCCCGGGGCCTGACCGGCACCGACCATGTGGATGGCCGGGAGCCTAAAGAATGAATGCGATGACGCACCTGATCGCCGCACCGATTCTGCTGCCGCTGCTGACCGCCGCGATCATGTTGATGCTCGGCGAGAAACACCGGCCGCTGAAAGCCAAGATCAACCTGTTCTCCAGCCTGGTCGGGCTGGGCATTTCCGTGATGCTGCTGCAATGGACACAAAGCACCGGCGTGCCTGGCTCCATCGGCGTGTACCTGCCGGGTAACTGGCAGGTGCCGTTCGGCATTGTGCTGGTGGTCGATCGTTTGTCGGCGATGATGCTGGTGCTGACCGGTGTCATCGGCGTCAGCGCCCTGCTGTTCGCCATGGCCCGCTGGGATGGTGCCGGTTCAAGCTTCCACGCGTTGTTCCAGATTCAGATGATGGGCCTTTACGGCGCCTTCCTGACCGCCGATCTGTTCAACCTGTTCGTGTTCTTCGAAGTGCTGCTGGCCGCCTCTTACGGCCTGATGTTGCACGGTTCGGGTCGGGCGCGGGTGTCGTCGGGGCTGCATTACATCTCGATCAACCTGCTGGCTTCGTCGCTGTTCCTGATTGGCGCGGCGCTGATCTATGGCGTCACCGGCACCTTGAACATGGCCGACCTGGCGCTGAAAATCCCGCTGGTGCCGGAAGCCGATCGCGGCCTGCTGCATGCCGGCGCGGCGATTCTGGCGGTGGCGTTCCTGGCGAAGGCCGGGATGTGGCCGCTGAACTTCTGGCTGGTGCCGGCCTATTCCGCCGCCAGTGCGCCGGTGGCGGCAATGTTCGCGATCATGACCAAGGTCGGCGTCTACACCTTATTGCGGTTGTGGACGCTGCTGTTCTCCGGTCAGGCCGGGGCGTCCGCGTACTTTGGCGGCGACTGGCTGATCTACGGCGGCATGGCAACCATCGTCTGCGCTGCGGTGGCGATCCTGGCGGCGCAACGCCTGGAACGCATGGCCAGCCTGAGCATTCTGGTGTCGGCGGGGATTCTGCTGTCGGCCATCGGTTTCGCCCAGCCGAACCTGATTGGTGCGGCGTTGTTCTATCTGGTCAGCTCGACCCTGGCGCTGAGCGCGCTGTTCCTGTTGGCCGAGTTGATCGAGCGCTCCCGTTCGGTCAATGAGATGCCGCTGTACGACGACGGTGACCTGCTGCCACGACCGATGGAATCCCTGCAACCGCCCAAAGGCATCAACCTCGACGACGAACAGAAAGCCGTGGTCGGCCAGGTGATTCCCTGGACCATGGCCTTCCTCGGTTTGAGTTTCATTGCCTGCTCGCTGCTGATCGTCGGCATGCCGCCGCTCTCAGGATTTATCGGCAAGCTGGGTTTGCTCAGCGCGCTGCTCAACCCGTTGGGCATTGGCAACAGCGGCGACGTGCCGATCTCGAACGCGGCCTGGGGCTTGCTGGCGTTGCTGATCCTGTCCGGGCTGGCCTCGCTGATTGCGTTCTCGCGCCTGGGTATCCAGCGTTTCTGGACCCCGGAAGAACGGCCGTCGCCGCTGCTGCGACGTTTTGAATGCGTGCCGATCATTGTCCTGCTGGGGCTGAGCATTGCCCTGACTTTCAAGGCCGAACCGCTGCTGCGTTACACCCAGGCGGCTGCGGACGCGTTGAACAACCCGCAGCAATACGTCATGGCGGTGCTCGGCACCCGCGCGGTTCCCAGCCCTGAAGCCAAGGCTGCGATGGCGGAGGTGCAACCATGAAGCGCCTGTTTCCCGCACCGTGGTTGTCCCTGGCTCTGTGGCTGTTATGGCTGCTGCTGAACCTGTCGCTGAGCCCCGGCAACCTGCTGCTGGGCGCAGCCTTAGGGTTTTGCGCACCGTTGATGATGCGCAAATTGCGGCCGCTGCCGATCCGCATTCGGCGGCCGGGGGTGATTGTCAGCTTGTTTTTCCTGGTCGGTCGCGACGTGGTGGTGTCCAACCTTGCGGTCGCCTGGGGCGTTTTGAATGCCGGTCGCCGGCTACCGCGCTCAGCGTTCATCAAGGTCCCGCTGGACTTGCGCGACGCCAATGGCCTCGCCGCGCTGTCGATGATCTGCACGGTGGTGCCCGGCACGGTGTGGTCGGAACTGTCGCTGGACCGCAGCATTTTGTTGCTGCACGTGTTCGATCTGGATGACGAAGCGTCGTTCATCGAACACTTCAAGACGACCTACGAGCGGCCCTTGATGGAGATTTTCGAATGAGCGCCTTGCTGTCGAACGCGATCCTGCTGAGCCTGTTCATTTTTTCCCTGGCGATGGTGCTGACGCTGATCCGGCTGTTCAAGGGCCCATCGGCGCAGGACCGGGTTCTGGCGCTGGATTACCTGTACATCATCGCCATGCTGATGATGCTGACCCTGGGCATTCGTTATGCCAGTGACACTTACTTTGAGGCAGCGCTGCTGATCGCCCTGTTCGGCTTCGTCGGCTCGTTTGCCCTGGCCAAATTCCTGCTGCGTGGCGAGGTGATCGAATGACTGGCGAACTGTCGTTGTGGATCGAGATTCCGGTCGCGATCCTGCTGGTGCTCAGCAGTCTGTTTGCGCTGATCGGCGCGGTGGGGCTAGTGCGGATGAAGGATTACTTCCAGCGCATGCACCCGCCGGCCCTGGCCTCGACTTTGGGCGCGTGGTGCGTGGCGTTGGCGTCGATCATCTACTTTTCAGCACTCAAGTCCGCGCCGGTGCTGCATGCCTGGCTGATACCGATTCTGTTGGCGATCACGGTGCCGGTGACCACGCTGCTGCTGGCGCGGGCGGCGTTGTTTCGCAAGCGCATGGCGGGGGATGATGTGCCGGCTGAGGTGAGTAGTCGCCACACCGAAATCGAGGGTTAAGTTCAGAGTCTCGCTGTGTTTGGGCGGGCTTCTTCGCGGGCAAGCCTCGCTCCTACAGGTTTGGGTTGTTCACAAATGTGTGATTCAACACGAATCCTGTAGGAGCGAGGCTTGCCCGCGAAGCTTTTAGATCCAGGCTACCGCCAACAACCCCGCCCCCAACACCACACACAACGGCGAATACGCCCAGGTATCGAGCCGGGCAAACTTCGAGCCCTTGACCTGCTTGAAGAACCCCATCAAGTTCGAATCACCAATCGCCCGGGCAAACATCAGCATCGCAATGGCACTGATCGCCCATTGCAGCGACCAATGCTGCACCGTCGGCAGATACAGGCCGACCCGCAAACACACCAGCATCGCAATCAGCAGCAAGCCCACCGCGACCAGCAACGTGGTAAAGCCCGAAGGCTTGAACGCCGGCCTTGATTCTCCACCGCCCTCCCCAGGCACGCGCGGCACCGCCGCCTCGCTTCCGAGCTTTCCACCTGCCGCCCAATACACGTGAATCAGGCTGATCAACAGGAAGATTGCAGCCATCCATTGCGCGACCATTAGGCTCATATTCAGACATCCAGCGTTAAATGTCGCAGCAGGATGAACTTCCTCGCGCATTTTTGTAAGGGCAAATGTATCGACGGTGGTAAAGTGCCGCCCCATGAAATTCGCCCGAACTGATCGCACATTGATGGCCTGGATGCTTTATTGCTGCGTCCTGTTCAATGTGTTCGCCTGCAGTATCGGTCACGGGCAGATGGTCGGGATGCAGCTCAACGGTCTTGGCGGCCAGTTCTGCGCCGTGGACCCCGCGACCCAGGCACCCGCCTCGTCAAACACCTCCGAAGAGAAGTTGCCGACCCTGTCCAAGGCCTTCGGCTGCCCGCTGTGCTCCACTGGCGGCATGGGTCCGGCGCTCAATTCCAGCCTGACCCTGGCGATTCTCCCGCAACAACACAGCCCACCATTGGCCGTCGTCGCCAGCATTGACCTGCCTGCCCGCTACACCTGGCCTTCGGCCAATCCCCGCGCCCCACCTTTGGCCTGACTTTCTTCGCCTTTACCGATCAGCCCGCTGCGCTAACGCGTGACGTTTGCCTGTGCGCTGTTTCCTAGACAAGAATTCAGGATTCAATCGATGAAACACATCCCTTTACTGGCGAGCCTGGTTGGCTGCCTGTCCGTTAGCGCCTGGGCGCAATCCACGGTCGATCTGGCGCCGATCACCATTGACGGTGAGGCCGGCAACGAACCCGGCCTGAGCCTCGATCAATCCAGCGGCATGGCCTCGCGCCTGGGGCTCAGCGTGCGGGACACGCCGGCCTCGGTGGCCATCGCCAACCGCAACGATATCGAGCGCCACGGCGCGCAAAACTTCCAGGACGCCGCCAACACCTTACCCGGTGTCAACGCCAGTGCACCGCCGGGATTCGGCGGATTCGTGTCGTATCGCGGTTTCACCAGCAGCCAGATCACCCAGATGTTCAACGGCATCAACGTATCGGGCGGTCTGGCACGACCGGTGGACGCGTGGATTTATGATCGGGTCGAACTGGTTGGCGGCCCATCGTCATTGATCAATGGCGCCGGCTCTGTGGGCGGTTCGCTGAACTATGTGACCAAACTGGCGACCCGCGAAGAGCAAGCCGTCGAAGGCCGGATCAGCTACGGCAGCTACGACACCACCGAGACCGCATTCGGCCTCAACCACGCCCTCAGCGAAGCCGGGGCGGACGTGCAGCATTACGCGCGACTCGACGTCAGCCACAACACCAGCAACGGCTACATCGACCGCCAGGAGCGCGATGCCTGGAGCGTGGCGTTCTCGCTGCTCAGCGACTTGACGCCCAATCTGTCCCACACCTTGGCCCTGGAATACCAGGACGAGCACGAGGACAGCCCATACTGGGGCACGCCAGTGCTCAACCCCAAGGCTGGCGAGCTAAAGGTCGACAAACACAATCGCTTCAATAACTACAACGTCGAGGATGGCCGCTACGAGCAGCGCACGATCTGGGTCCGCTCGATCATTGATTACCGGATCAACGACAGCACCACTCTGCGCAACACCCTCTATCACCTCGACAGCCAGCGCGATTACCGCAATCTGGAAACCTACCAGTACAACGCCGACAACAGCGCGGTGAACCGCTCCACGGCGTATCAGGTACGGCATCAGGGTGAGCAGAACGGCAACCAGTTCGAACTGCGTCACGACAACACAGTGTTTGGGCTGGACGCTACCTGGTCCGGCGGCTTCGAGTACAAGGTCAACCAGACCACCAACTCGCCGCTGAATGTCAAAGGTGCGAGCAGCGTCAATCCGAACAACTTCCAGCCGGGGCATTTCTATGACATTCCTGGCACTAATCCGAAGCTGATCAGCGACAAGACCAACGAGGTCACCACCAAGGCGCTGTTCGTCGAGAACCGTTTGGCGTTGACCGACAAACTGGCGCTGTTGACCGGCCTGCGATACGACGACATCGACCTCGACGTGACCAACCACCGGGCAGTAACTGCCAGCAATCCGCGGCACCTCAAGCGCAGTTGGGAGCCGGTCACCGGCCGGGTGGGCCTGACCTACCAGTTCATTCCCTCGGCCAATGTCTACGTGCAATACAGCACCGCCGCCGAACAGCCCAATGGTACTCAGGACTTTGATGTGTCCACCGGCAAGCAGTGGGAAGTGGGCAGCAAGTTCGATTACCTGGACGGTCGCGGTTCGGCGACGCTGGCGGCGTACACGATCGAACGCAAGGATTTCGCTGTGACCGATCCGCTGGACCCGACCCAAAGCATCCCGGTGGGTCAGCAGACGTCGAAAGGCATCGAGTTGGCCACGTCTTTCCGGATCACCGACAAGCTGTTGGCTGAGGGCAACTTCGCCTGGGTCGATGCGCAATACGACGAGTTCACCGAGAAGAACGCGGCGGGTACAGTGGTTTCCCGCAAGGGCAACACGCCGACCAACGTGCCGGATCGGGTGGGTAACCTGTGGTTGACCTATGACTTTGCGCCGCAATGGCAAGGCGGTGTCGATGCGCGGTACGTGGCGTCGGTGTTTGCTGACAGCGCCAACACCATGACCGTGCCGTCGTACACGCTGTTCGGCAGTTTCTTGAGCTACAAGGTTGACCAACACACCACCGTCACCGGCCGGGTGCGCAACCTGACCAACGAGGTGTATGCCGAGTTTGCGCATGTTTCGCCGGCGTATTACCTGGGGACGCCGCGCACGTTTGAGTTAGCCGTACAGACAAGGTTCTAACCCCTCCTCCTGTAGGAGCAAGGCTTGCCCGCGATGACGTCCGTGAGATCGCCATCGCGGGCAAGCCTTGCGCCTACAGGGCATCCGGTCAGTTCAGTGAGGCACTGACCTTATCCGCCACATCCTTCGGCAGCCATGCCTGCCACACGTCCGGATGTGCCTTCATGAAGGCCTCGGCCGCCTGGCGCGGTGCCGTGTGCTTCTCACTCATATCCGCCAGCGCCTTGTTCAACGGCCCGATCGGCAAATCGACCTTGGTGAAGAACGCCGCGATCTGTGGGTACTGCTTCTGGAACGGCGTGGACACGCCAATAGACAATTTCGACGCCAGGGAACGGGTGGGTTTCGGATTCGGATTATCGGCGTCGGTCAGGGTTTTCCAGGCCTCAGCGTCAAATGGAGGCTCTTCCAGCTGGATCAGTTTGAAGCGCCCGAGCAACGGTGTCGGGGACCAGTAATAGAACAACACCGGTTTGCCACGACGGATCGACGAGGCGATTTCCGCATCCAGCGCCGCGCCGGAGCCGCTGCGGAAGTTCACGTAGCTGTCGTTCAAGCCATAGGCCGTGAGTTTCTGCTTATTGACCACTTCCGAGGTCCAGCCAATCGGGCTATTGAGGAAGCGGCCCTTGCCCGGACTTTCCGGGTCGCTGAACACATCCTTGTAGCGCGGCAGGTCGCTGACACTGCGCAGGTCCGGCGCCAGGGGCTTGATGCCTTTGGCGGGGTCGCCCTTGACCACGTATTCCGGCACCCACCAGCCTTCGGTGGCGCCCTTGACCGTGTCGCCCAGGCTCACGACCTTGCCTTCGGCCTCGGCCTTGACCCACACCGGACTGCGACCGGCCCACTCTTCACCAATGACCTGGATGTCATTGTTGGCCAGGGCGGTTTCCAGGGTGATGGTGGTGCCCGGCAACGTGTCGGTGGGCAAGCCGTAGCCCTTCTCGACAATGATCCGCAGGATATCGGTGATCAGACTGCCGCTTTCCCAGTTCAGGTCGGCGAAGTGGATCGGGGCCTGGGCGGCGAACACCGGGACCGGCGCAGCCAACAAGCCGAGCGTGGCCAGGGTAGCGGCCAGTAACCGTCGAAGTCCTTTCATGCTTTTGCACCTCGTGCTTTCACAGCAATAGCAGGATGGCCTGACAGACAAGACCGCAAGCCTCTGAATACTCAGTCCACTGACTGTAGTAGAGGTTCCTGCTTTTTAGAGGTTACGAGGTGCGAGGATTACTTTTCCGAAGGTTGCTGCAAGCGCGCCAGTTCCCTTCGCACCATGCTGGCGTACTCCGCCGGACGCAAGGTGTAGATCTGTGACGCCACCCAGGTCAGCCAACCGCCTTGCAGAATCGCTTTCTGATCGAACAGGCGCTGGGCCTCGACCTGTGCACTGGCGAGGTTCTGCACATGGAAATCCGCGCGGGTCAGCGGCATTACTCGCTGGCCTTGAAGGTGACCAGTTCACCCTTGCGCCACTTGGCGGCCTTGGCCGTCACGGCTTTCAGGGTTTTGGTCAGGCCTTCCTGCAACTGTTGGTGGGCGGCGAACACCATCACCACGCTATGACCTTCCTTGAACACGATGCCGTGACCGTCCGCCGTGGTGACGAAGGCGTAATCGCCCAGGCCGTAGACCGTCAGTTTGATTTCACGGAACTTGATGTCCAGCTTGCCGCCTTCGCGACTGGGCAATACCGAAGCGCTGAAATGATCGCCGACCTTGAGCTTCAGGCCAGGCTTGTCATCCACCACCAGCGCTTCTTCGGTATCGATTTCGGCAATGTAGATGCCTTCAGCGTTCTGTTCGGTGACATAGACAAAGCGGGACTGAAACTGCTTAACCAACTTCGCACGCAAATCACCCAGGACGAATAACGCGTGCATATCAAGATTACTTACTGCCAAGGAAACATCCCCACATCTGAAAATGATGCCGTACGCAGGAAAAACGCACAGCAGAAAAAAGGCCATGGCGAAAGTGTTGCCGAATGAGCCGGGTTGAATCCTGAACTGAGCTGAGCGCTCATCCATTGCGAGGTAAATGAGATTACTGGATTGTCACTCGCGCCGTCCCCCCTGACATTCGCCAGACGTTGAAGGAAAACGCCCTTCTCGCGGCCAGAAAAAGCGGACTACTAACTTTAGGGAAAATTCTCTCTAAGAAAAGCACTTTTCCGACATATCGCCCGTAAAAAATTGCTTTAGATGGAAGCGATCGCCAACCAGTGATGGCGATTCTAGAGCAGCGATGCTCATCGAGACTACTCAAAACGACGGACACACGTCGGTAAACACACGAAAAGGACTTCTTATGTGCACGATGACCCACTTTGCAAATCTCTCCACACGTCACTCAAACAACCCCGCGCCCGTGCATCCGGCGGTGCTCCAGACTTATGCCCTGCCCCATCAGACGCTGGCCTTGCCGCGCTTTCAGGTGGTACCGGCGGGCAAGTCTTTCTTTCATATCAAGGAAACTTCCACCGGTCGTGTCAGAGGTTTCCGCACCGATCACAACGAAGCCTGCGCCCTCGCCCGCTCACTGGCGGCGCGTACCTGAGGTCGACCATTGCCTTTATCTCCAATGACGTTTCGTCACGCCGACGACTTAACTCAGCCGTCGGCCGACAACTACTGCCATACTGCACGACCCATGAATCCCGGCCCCTCGGTGGACGGCGTTCAATACGACAGAACATTTCCAAGGGAAGGCAGCTACGTGACGGAATTTGATATCGGTGAATTTTTTATCCGGGGCGAAGCCAGAGAGGTCGAAGGCGAATTCCAGGCTGTCATTGTCATGCGTGCCAAACCTCCCTTGACCACCGTGACCTACCACCAGGTCGAGAAGGATCGTTGGTTCAAGACCTCCGACGTTGCGGCCATCGCCGCTCAGGAAGCCGCCAAGGCCCTGAAGCTGGCAGTTGATGGCGGCGCGTTGAAAGCCTGATCCCGCTTTGCCGTCTATGCTCTCTCCTGCTTTCGACCATCGCAATCGAACTCCTGAAGCGCGGCTCCCTCAGATGCAGTGAGACCGCACCTCAGACCTCGCACTCGACGCGACCCGCAAGGAGATGAACATGGATTCACCTACACACGATTTGAAAGGCTTGTTCGACCAGCTCGGCCTGGACTCCGGCCAGAAGGCCATCGACGATTTCATCGCCAGCCACTCACCGCTTCCCGATGACAAGAAACTGATCGACGCCGAGTTCTGGACCCCGCAACAAGCCGGTTTCCTGAAAGAACAACTGCGTGAAGACGCTGATTGGGCGCGGGTGGTCGATGATTTGAACCTGCGGATGCATCAGGTTCACTAGACGAAACACGCACCATGTAGCAACTGGCGTTGTAGCAGCTGCCGAGGTACGAGGCTGCGTTCGGCTGCACGCGGTCTTCCTGATACACCGCATCGCCTGATTTCACGACTGCTTCGCAGCCGAACGCAGCCTCGTACCTCGGCAGCTGCTACATAGGTCCCCTTGGTTTTTCGGGTTTGTAGCCCAACCGCAACCCACCCCAATGCCGCCCCTTCACCATGATCGGCACCGACAGATCGTGCATCAACTCGCCCGTATCCCGCGTATAGGTCTGCAACAACACCGGCTGCTGATGGCTGCCACAGCGAATCCCCGTGCGATCGGCAAACTTGCGCTTGGTCCGGTTTTGCACGGCATCAACCTGAGCATCGCCAGTCAGCGGCTGGCTGAACACCGTGTTATGGGTCGGCACATAGCCCTGCTGGGTGCAGGCGATGGCAAACACCAAACCTTCATGACGCGGTAGCAACGGTTCCTGGATCGCCGGCAATACCTGATCGGTGTAACGGTCGAAACGGGTCTGGAACTTGGCCGGGCTGGTGTTGGCAATCGCCTGGTAATTGCGATCGAACAGGTCATCGAGGCTGACCCGGCCCTGGTCGATATCCGCTTCGAAGCGCGCGGCAATCTGACTGGCGCCTTCGCGGGCCAGGTCATAAATCCGCTGGTGGTAATCGTCCAGCCCGACTTCGGCCAGGCGTTCGCTGATGGTTTCGGCCTGGCCTTCCATCTGCACCGCCGCCTGAGCCAGACGCTGGGTTTGCTGGTCGCTGATCGCCAGGTCGCTGCGCATCTGCTCGATGGCATGAAACAGGCTATCCAGTTGTTCGCGGTTGGTGTCGGCGCCACGGGCGATTTCCCCGACCTGCAGTTCCACACCGGCAGACAGCCGCGCAATGTTTTCCAGATGCTGGCCGGTGTGTTCGACCTGCTTGACGCCAATGTCCAGGTCGCTGGAGAGTTGGCGGATCTGCTCCACCACTTGCGCGGTGCGTTGCTGGATGTCGGCGACCATCTCCCCGACTTCGCCGGTGGCCGTCGCCGTGCGCGCAGCCAGACCACGAACCTCATCCGCCACCACGGCAAACCCGCGACCGTGTTCCCCGGCCCGCGCGGCTTCGATGGCGGCGTTCAGCGCCAACAGATTGGTCTGACTGGCAATGGACTGGATCACCAGGGTCACCCGCTGGATGTCGTCACTGCGCAGGCTCAGGGCTTCGATCAGTTCACGGCTGGCACTGGCGCGCTGGCTGAGCTGATGCATGCGCGAGATCGATTCAATCAACTCGGTACGCCCGACGGCACTGCTCTGATGGGCTTCGCTGGCGGCGCCCAAGGCTTCGCGACTGAGTGACGATGTCGCCTGTTCGGTGCTGATCATCACTTCGGCGTTGCTGACGATTCGCTTGGCCGCGTCGAGTTGTGATTGCACCTTCTCCGCCAGCTGCTTGACCGAAAAGGCCACGCCCGCTGCAGACAGTGCGTTGTGACTGGTGGTGTAGGAAAGGTCGCGAGTCAGCTCGGCGATCGCACTGGCGTTGTCCGCCGGGGTCGTATCGGGGATCGCCCGTGAACGCAGGCGCGGCAGCCAGATGATCAGCACGGCCACCGGCAGGCCGATATAAAGCGATGCACCGCCCAGGGACATGCCGCAGAGCAATAGCACCAGGGCGATGCTTTGCAAGGTCGGCGTCAGCCAAAGGGCTTTCGGCGCAAGCACTGGTGCAGGCACATGCCCAACCAGAGATCCGTCTCTCGTCATCTTCGTCACCCCATGCGTCTTCTATTTGTTGTGACTGCATTAAACGCCACTAATGAGCCATTATCTATGGTCCGTTAGTCGTGGATGTTGCAGCAGATCAATAGAAGTGCAGAGGTTTCGCAGACGGCAAAAAGCATCGCGGGCAAGCCCCGCTCCTGTAGGAGCAAGGCTCGCCCGCGATGGGGGCGCTACGGAATCAGGCCTGACGCTGGTGCTTGTCGATCTGTTCGTGACGCTCTTGAGCTTCGATGCAGTACTTGGTGGTCGGGCTGATCAGCAGGCGTTTCAGGCCAATGGCCTCGCCGCTGTCGTCGCACCAGCCGAAGCTGTCTTCTTTGATGCGTTCCAGAGCCTGTTCCAACTGAGGCAGCATGCGCTGGTCGCGATCGATCGCGTTGACCAGCCAGGTGCGCTCTTCTTCAACGGAAGCTGCGTCGGCCGGGTCAGCCGGGGTGTCCAGGCTTTCGATGGCGATGCGATTCTGTTCGATACGCTCGTGGGTTTCGACTTTCATGTTCTGCAACAGCTCGGAGAAAAAAGCATGTTGCTCGGCATTCATGTAGTCATCCGCCGGCATGGCCAGCAACTTGTCCTTTGTCATTGATATCTCTATAAAAAAACGTGCATTAAGGCGAATTAGGGAGCGTTGCGCCGGACCTCGTTCGTCCGTCGCAAAGGCGCCATTTATTCCAAGCGCCACCCGGCACTCAATTTACGAGGGGCGGCAGTCTAAGGCCGACTTGAGACCTCAGCAACTGAAAAGACAGCGAATTTGTCCGACAACACCCGGAAAGTGCTCTATGGCAGTCGTTGTGGTGGTTATCGGAGTGCGTTTATAGCAAGAAATTCAGTCCAGCGGCTGTATATAGAAGACAAACGGCTGCGCCACGCGGGTCAGGCGTGGCGCATTTTGCGGTTTGTTTCGGCTTCAGCGCTTGAGTTTGCGCTTGTTGCGGTACTGGTCGATGACCACCGCCACCACAATAATCAAGCCCTTGATGATGTCCTGGATATAGGCATCGACCCCGACAAAGGTAAAGCCGCTGGCCATCACCCCGAGGATGAGCGCGCCGATCACCGTGCCGGTGATGCGCCCGACGCCACCCGCCAGGCTGGTGCCGCCGATGACGGCCGCGGCAATCGCATCCAGTTCATAGGACATGCCCATCCCGGCCTGGCCGGTCGCGGCACGGGCCGAGGCCACCACGCCAGCCAGGCCTGCGAGCAGCCCGGCGATGCTGTAGACGATCACCAGATGCCGTTTGACGTTGATTCCGGAGGTCCGCGCCGCCTGCATGTTGCCGCCGATGGCGTAGGTGTACTTGCCGTATTTGGTGTAGCGCAGGGCGATGTGGAAGATCACCGCCACCACCAGGAAGATGATCACCGGCATCGCGCCGTGGCCAATAGCGGTGTAGGAATCGGACAACATGCTCACCGGTTGGCCTTCGGTGTAATAGCGCGCCAGGCCACGGGCCGAGACCATCATGCCGAGGGTGGCAATAAATGGCGGGATGCCGGTGATGGCGATGATGCTGCCGTTGATCGCCCCCGCCAGCAACCCGACCCCGAGCCCGGCAATCACCGGGATCCACACCGGCAAGTCGGTCAGCGATGGAAACACCGCCCGGGCGAAGTCCGACGTCTGGGCCAGGCTGGCGGCAATCATCGCCGACAGCGCCAGCACCGAGCCGGAAGACAGGTCGATACCGGTGGTAATGATCACCTGGGTCACGCCGATGGCTAGCAGGCCGATGATCGATACTTGCAGGATCATCAGCACCAGACGCTGGGAGTTCATCAGGAAGCTCTGGTCGCGCACGATCCAGCCAAACACTTCAAAGACCAGGCCGATGCCGATCAGCACCAGAAAGATGCTCAACTCGGTCGGAAAGCGCCGACGACTCTTGGCCGGTGCCGTTGCTGGCTTGTTTTCCAGTATCGCGTTCATAACCACTCACCCTTCTATCGCGTCGCCCGCGCTGGCCGCAGCCAGCGCCGGCATCAATTAGTGAACCGCGGACATACCCGAGGCCAATTGCATCACCCGTTCCTGGGTCGCTTCACTGCGGTCGAGGGTGCCCATCAGGTCGCCCTCGTGCATGACCATCACCCGGTCGCTCATGCCGAGCACTTCCGGCAGTTCCGAGGAAATCATGATCACCGCCATGCCTTCGCTGGCGAGGTAGGAGATCAGCCGATAGATCTCGGCCTTGGCGCCGACATCGATGCCACGGGTCGGTTCGTCGAGAATCAGGATCCGTGGATTGGTCATCAGCCAGCGCGCGAGCAAGGCTTTCTGCTGGTTGCCGCCGGACAAGGTGTCGATGCACTGCTCCAGCGACGGGGTCTTGACCCGCAGCTTCTTGCACATGTCTTCGCACAACACCCGCAGGGCTTTCTGCTGGATAAAGCCGTGACCGGCGTAATGCGGCAGCACCGCCATTTCCATGTTTTCCAGCACCGACAGGCACGGGAACAGGCCGCTGAGCTTGCGATCCTCGGTCAACAGCGCGAAGCCCTTCTCGATCGCCATGTGCGGATCGCTGATGCGCACCACCTGGCCATCGAGGCGAATCTCGCCGCCGTCACTCGGGGTGATGCCGAAAATCGCTTCGGCGACGTTGGTCCGCCCGGAGCCCATCAACCCGGCGAGCCCGAGGATTTCCCCGGCATGCAAGTCAAAGGACACACCTTTGAAAATCCCGTCCAGTTTCAGGTCGCGCACCGACAGCAGCAGATCGCCAATCGGCTTCTCGCGCACCGGGAACAACTGGCTCAGCTCGCGACCGACCATCATCGAAATCAGGCTGTCGCCGTCCATGCTGTCGGCCCGTTGCAGGCCGATGTAGGCGCCGTCACGGAACACCGCCACTTCATCGGCGATGGCGAACACTTCGTTCATTTTGTGGGTGATGTAGATGATGCCTTTGCCCTGGCTTTTCAGGTCGGCAATGATCGAGAACAGGTGGGCGACTTCCTTGTCGGTGATGGCCGAGGTCGGTTCGTCCATGATCAGGACGTCCGAGTCATAGGACACGGCTTTGGCGATCTCGACCATCTGCCGTTCGGCGATGCTCAGGTTGCCGACCTGTTCTTCAGGATCGAGGTTGATCCGCAGGCGTTCCAGTAGAGCGGCGGTGCAGCGGTGCATCTCGCGGTGATCGATCATGTGCAGGCCGTTGAGTTGCTCGCGGCCGATCCAGATGTTCTCGGCGATGCTCATGTGCGGCATCAGGTTGAGTTCCTGGTGGATCATCGCGATCCCGGCCTGGAGTGCCGACAACGGCGTTTCGAACACCACGGGTTTGCCCCGCAGGCGAATTTCACCGGCGTCCGGCTGGTAGATGCCGGCGATGATTTTCATCAGGGTCGATTTGCCCGCGCCGTTCTCGCCCATCAGGGCCAGTACCGAGCCGGGGCGCACTCGCAGTTGCACATCGGACAAGGCCACGACACCGGGAAAACCCTTGCTGACGTTGATGATCTCCAGCAGGTACGGCTCATCGACAGGTGTTGCGGTTGGCTGGATACCCACCAACGGGGTGGTGCTCGAAGCAGTCGCTGAAGCGAACATGATCAGGTACTCCATCAGCAAGGTCGCGGTGGCGGCCTTGCGTGCTTATTGTTGTTATTGAGCGGACGGGCTATTTGAACGTGTCGACGTTTTGCGGGGTGATCAGGCGGTATGGCACCCAGACGTTCTGTTCCACCGTTTCGTTCTTGGCCATTTTCACGGCGGTGTCGATGGAACCGTCGGCTTGCCCCTTGGCGTCCTGGAACACCGAGACCGCCATGTTGCCTTTCTTGATCGCGTTCAAGCCATCCGGCGTACCGTCGACCCCGGCGATCAGCACGGTGCCTTTGTCGACGCCGGCCTGACTCAGGGCCATCGCAGCACCAATCGCCATTTCGTCGTTGTTGGCCACCACCGCATCGAATTTGCGGCCCTGGGTCAGCCAGTCGTTGACCAGGGTCATGCCTTTATCCCGCAGCCAGATACCGGTCTGTTCTTGCTCGATCTTGATGTTCGGGTACTTGGCCAGCACCTCTTTCACGCCCTTGGTGCGGTTGGTGGTGGAGTTGTTGGCGAGGTCGCCGAGCAGAATCACGATGTCGCCCTTGCCGCCCATTTTGTCGGCCAGGTATTGCATCTGCATTTCACCGGCCTCCAGGTCGTTGGAGGCCACGGTTACCACGCCTTTGGGCAGCTTCAGGTCATCCGGACGGCGGTTGACGTAGACCAGCGGAATGCCAGCCTTGACCGCGGCTTCGGTGATTTTACGGGTGGCGGCGGTGTCCACCGGGTTGACCACGATGGCATCGACTTTCTGGCTGATGAAGCTTTCGACCTGGCTGAGCTGCTTGACCACGTCGCTGCGGGCATCTTCGAATTGCAGCTGCACGCCTTCAGGGTAGGTCTTGGCTTTCTTGTCCATGGATTCGCGCAGGTAGGTCAGCCAGGTGTCATCGAACTGGGACATGCTCACGCCGATCTTCATATCGGCCAGTGCAGCGCCGCTGGCGAACATCAGGGACAAGGCAAGTGCGGTGAAACGGATCTTGGTCTTCATGAAAAGTCTTTCTCCACATTCTTGTTGGTTTTATGGATATGGCGTGACGATTTCAGTAAGCGGGAAAAGAGTAAAACGGGTCGCGAGGCAGGTCGCTGGAAATGACTCTATTGGAATATAATTTCTATATCAACTCATTTTAGAATTTTATTCTGATTTTATTCCACGGTGATCAAACTGGCCCAAATCCACCACTTGCCGGCGCTCGGCACTCAAGCGCGCAGCGTCCAGAACACGGGTGGTCGCCAGTGCATCACGGGCCTCCACCGGCAGTGGGCCACCGCTCTGTAACGCGGTTTGTAGCTGTAAATAGAACTGGTTCCAGCAGCCTCGTTCGGACGGAACTCGCTCGCGCACTTCGCCCTGTTCGAACCAGCCCCAGCGCCGGTGTTCTTCCACGCCCCAGCGCTCGCCTTCGGTTTTTGGCGAGCGCCCGGCCAGCGCCGACGCCTCCTGCCCGTCCAGGCCATCGACGCTGTAGCAGCCCTGGGTGCCGGTGACCCGGAAACGCGGCCCGGGAGTGTTTTGCAGGCAACTGCCGCCCAGGTGCGAGGTCACGCCGTTGGCGTGGGTCAGGGACATAAAGAAACCGTTGTCGTAGGTCTGGTCTTTTTCCAGGTATTCCAATTCGGCGTAGACCTTGGTGACCGGGCCGAACAGCAACAACGCCTGATCCACCAGATGGCTGCCCAAATCCCGCAGGAAACCACCGCCGCTGCCATTGTTCACCGCTTGCGGCGAATAGCGTTCGACCCGGGATTCGAAACGCGTGACCTGCCCCAGCGCGCCAGACTCAATGAGTTTGCGCACGGTGAGGAAGTCCGAATCCCAGCGCCGGTTCTGGTAGACGCTGAGCCGCACGCCCTGGCGCTCGGCCATGGTGATCAGGGTTTGCGCCTGTTGCGCATCGGCGGCGAACGGTTTGTCGCTGACCACCGCCACCCCGTGCTCGATGCCATCGAGCACCAGCGCCGGGCGACCTTTGAGCGGCGTGGACACCACCAGCACGTCGATCCCGGCTTCCACCAGTTGGCCGATGCTGTCGAAGGCCGGCACGTTGGGGTGTTCGGTGGCCAGCAACTGGCGGCGCTCCGGGGAGCGAGTGACCACGCCAACAAACGTGGCGCCCGGCAAGCTGCTGAGCAGCGGAGCATGGAAAAACCGGCCGCCATGGCCGTAACCGACAAGTCCGATACGCATGATTCAACTCCTTCTTGATCGTTCCCACGCTCTGCGTGGGAATGCATCAATGGACGCTCTGCGTCCGCTTTTGGGACGCGGAGCGTCCCGGGCTGCATTCCCACGCGGAGCGTGGGAGCGATCAGTTACAGGGTAATGCGGTGGTCGTTAGCGGCAGAGTTCGCTTTTGACCCGTTCAAGCATCATCCGGTTGGACTCATCCGGCCGGTCTTCCCACGCAAACACCGAGACCGTGGCAATCCCATCGAATTGAATCTCGCGCAACGTGCTGAAAAACGCCTCCCAATTGACCTCACCCTGCCCGATGTCCAGGTGCTGATGCACGGTGGCAACGACGCCCGGCGGGTTGACGATGTAGCGCAACCCCGACGACGCCTTGTGGTTGTAGGTGTCGGCGATGATCAGGTGGCTCAGCTTGGAGCCGGCGTACTTGAGCATCGAGGCGATATCACCGACACCGTCGTCATAGAAAAACGTGTGCGGCGCGGCGTAGAGGTAGTTGATCCAGTCGCGATCCAGCCCACGAATGATGTCCACCGACTCGTTGTTGCGCTCGCAGAAATCGTACGGGTGAGCCTGAATGTCGAGCTTGATGCCTTCGCGTTCGAACTCGGGGATCAGCTCGTCCATGGAGCGCATGAACTGGTTTTCGCAGACCAGCGGGTTGTCCGACTGGCCGGTGAACTCGGTGTTCACCAGTTCGCAGTCCATCTCCACGGCAATCTGGATCGCGCGCTTCCAGTTGCGCACGGCAGCGACCCGCAGGCCTTCATCGGCGGCAGCCCAGTGGTACATCGGTAATAAGGAAGAGAGTTTGACCCCGGTATCGCTCAAGGCTTTGCGAAACTCCTTGATCCGCGCCTTGTCGACGCGCGGGGCCTTGTAGAACGGCAGGAAGTCTTCGCGGGGTGACAGCTCGATGTGCTCGTAACCGAGTTCGGCGACCTTATCGACCATCTTGCCCAGGGACAGGCTGCGGTACATGTAGGGGTCTAGTGCGATGCGCATGTTCTTGTTCTCCTTCACCTGACGCTGATCGTTCCCACGCTCTGCGTGGGAATGCCGCCATGGACGCTCTGCGTCCGCTCTTGGGACGCGGAGCGTCCCGGGATGCATTCCCACGCGGAGCGTGGGAACGATCAGCGGTTAGCCGTAGAAGTGTGGACGGTCCGGCAGGCTGACTTTGACGATCTGGCCGTTGTTTTGCGCTTCGATGCAGGCGTCTGCGGCTACTGCAGCGGCGAAACCGTCCCATGCTGATGGACCGCCCACCTGGCCCGCGCGAACGCCATCAATGAAGGCCTGAAGTTCAACGTCATACGCGGCAATAAACCGATCCTTCCAGTCCATCAGAATCGCATTCGACAATTTCGCGCCGCTGCGCAATTGCACCTGTTGCGGCTCCGGCAGTTTGGCGATGCCGGTCTCCCCCACTACTTCGCACTGGATGTCGTAGCCATACTGGCAATTGACGAAAACCTCCACGTCGATCCGCGTGCCCTTGGCGGTTTCCAGCAGGACGATTTGCGGATCTTTCAAATGTGCGAGGGCTTTGCTGGATTTGCGCGGGAACACCACTTGTACCGAGACGTAATCGTCGTCGAGCAACCAGCGCAACACGTCCAGTTCATGGATCAGCGTGTCGGTGATGGCCATGTCGGTCTTGTAGTTTTCGCCCACGGTCGGGTTGCGGTGCGCACAGTGCAGCATCAGCGGTTCGCCGATCTGGCCGCTGTCGATTACCGCTTTGAGGGCGCGATAACCTTCGTCGTACGGGCGCATGAAACCGACCTGCACCAGGCGCTTGCCGTGGGCCACTTCGGCTTCGACGATCTTGCGGCAGCCCTCGGCGGTGACCGCCAGGGGCTTCTCGCAGAACACCGGTTTACCCGCAGCAATCGCCGCCAGCACAAACTCTTCGTGGCTCGGACCCCAGGAGGTGACGAGGATCGCCTCGACTTCCGGCGCCTTGATCAGCGCGTGGCCATCGGGGTAGACCTCGGCGGTCAGCTTCAGGTCGGACACGACTTTCGCCGCTTGCTGCAAATTGATGTCGGTGACCGCGACGACCTGGCTATTGAGCAAGGTCTGGCTGCAACGACGAATATGGTCCTGGCCGATGGCCCCGGTGCCGATGACGCCGATCTTCAAAGACATATAAACACTCCCGCTTATTGGATTGAGGGCAATCAGTACTGACGAGCCTTCGCCAGTCGTTCGTTCAGGGTCTTGGCCACGGCATCGGTGCGCGCACTGGTGGAGACTTGCGCCACGCCGACCCGCCACCACGACAGGTATTTGTGAATCATCGTCTTGGGCAGAACCTTGATATCGATCAGCGTCGAAACGCTCTGCAACCGAGCATCGGCCAGCGCCGCTTGCAGCTGTTCAACGGTGTTCACTTTGTAAGTCTTGCAGCCATAGGCCGCCGCGCTCATGGCGAAATCCACCGGGACGAAGCCGCCATCGAGCTTGCCGGTTTCAGGATTACGGAAACGGAACTCGGTGCCGAAGCTGTCCATGCCGTGTTCCATCTGCAGGTTGTTGATGCAACCGAAGGTCATGTTGTCCAGCAGCACCACGTTGATCTTGCGCCGCTCCTGAATCGAGGTCGCCAGCTCCGAGTGCAGCATCATGTAGGAGCCGTCGCCGACCAGTGCGTAGACCTCGCGATCCGGCTCGGCCAGCTTCACGCCCAGCGCGGCGTTGACCTCGTAACCCATGCAGGAATAGCCATACTCGACGTGGTAAGTGTTCACGCCCTTGCTGCGCCAACTGCGCTGCAAGTCGCCGGGCAAGCTGCCGGCGGCGGCGACGATCACCGCGTCGTCGGCCAGGGTTTCGTTGAGCACGCCGAGCACGCGGCTCTGGGTCAGGCAGGAACCGGTCAGTTCGATGAATTCACGCAGCACGGCCGGATCCATGTGGTCGTTGATTTCCGGGACGAAATCCTTGGCCTGGTAGTCGACCTGATAGATTCGATCAACTTCCTCATCCAGTTGCGCCTTGGCCTGGCGCGGTTGATCGCCCCAGCTGGAGCGGTAATCGCCCAGTGCGTCGGCCAGTGCCAGCAGAGCGGTTTTGGCGTCGGCCAGTAGTTGCACGCCGTCGAGTTTCAACGCATCGCAAGGGCTGATATTGAGGTTGAGGAATTGCACGTCCGGTTGCTGGAACAACGACTTCGACGCCGTGGTGAAGTCGCTGTAGCGGGTGCCGATGCCGATGATCAGATCAGCATCCTTGGCCAGCAGATTCGCCGCCAGGCAACCGGTTTCGCCGATGCCACCGACATTGAGCGGATGGCTGGACACCACCGCGCTCTTGCCGGCCTGGGTTTCCGCGAAGGGAATGTCGAAGCGTTCGGCAAAAGCCTGCAACGCGGCATTGGCCCCGGAGTAACGCACCCCGCCACCACAAATGATCAGCGGCTTGCGCTTGCCCTTGAACAGCGCCAACGCATCGCCAAGCATCGCTTCGGTGGCCGGACGCCGTTCGATACGGTGCACGCGTTTTTGCAGGAAGTAATCCGGGTAGTCGTAGGCCTCGGCCTGCACGTCTTGCGGCAAGGCCAGGGTCACGGCGCCGGTTTCGGCGGGGTCGGTGAGCACGCGCATGGCGTGGATCGCCGCGGTCATCAGTTGCTCGGGACGGTTGATGCGATCCCAGTATTTGCTCACGGCTTTGAACGCATCGTTGGTGCTGATGCTCAGGTCGTGAAACTGTTCGATCTGTTGCAGCACCGGGTCCGGTTGACGGCAGGCGTAGACATCGCCGGGCAGCAGCAACAACGGGATGCGGTTGGCCGTGGCGGTGGCGGCAGCGGTGATCATGTTCGCGGCGCCGGGGCCGACCGATGAGGAGCAGGCGTAAATCTTGCGCCGCAGGTGTTGCTTGGCGAAACCGATGGCGGCGTGGGCCATGCCTTGTTCGTTGCGACCCTGATGGACGATCAGGTCGCCGCTGTCCTGCTCAAGGGCCTGGCCCAGACCGAGCACATTGCCGTGGCCGAAAATGGTGAAGACCCCGGCGACGAATTTGCTCTGGACCCCATCGACCTCGATGTACTGGTTATCGAGGAATTTCACCAGGGCCTGGGCCATGGTCAGTCTTGTAGTGGTCATGTGCGCCCCTTTCAGGCCAAGGATTTTTGCAGGTGGTTCATGCTCGCGCCGATCGCCTGTTCTATGTCCGCCAGGCCATGGACGCTGTCGGCAAACGGCTCGAACGACAGGTAGCCGCTGTAACCGCTACCCAGCAACGTCTCGATCTGCGCCGCGTTACCAAGAATGTCGCCCGCGCCCACCAGCACTCGATGGCCGTCGCGGATGCTGTTGAGCGGTGCTTCGGCCTCCTCGACCCCGGAGATGTGCACCAACCCGGTCAGCTCAGGGAAAAACTCCTGTTCACTGGCGAGGTGATGGTGAAAGGTGTCGTGCACCAGCCGGAACACATCCAAACCACCGATGGCCTTGATCGCATCCACCGCCGGGCGTTTACGCCGCAGCGAGCACTCTTCAAACCCCAGCGGTTCAATGAAACCGAGAATGCCGTGATCGCGCAGGATCGGCGCCAACTCAGTCAACGCCGTGCGCAACCCCGAAGCGCGTTCGGCTTCATTGCGCTTATCGGCGCGATCATTCAACGGGCACATGACCAAGCCTTGCACGCCGCAATCCCGGGCATACGCGGCAAGCTTCAAGGCTTGCGCGCGGCGCTCGTCATTCCACACATCAAACGGGTACAGCGCATTGATCGACAGCACGGTGATGCCTTTGGCCGCGCACAATTCACGCACGCGTTCCGGCGCGGTGCCGTCTTCAATCTCAACGCCTTTAAGGTCGTTGCGGATCTCGATGGCGTCGGCCTTGAGAGTCACCGCCAGCTCAATGAACGCCGGCAGGGACAAACGTGGGGCGACCATACGGTTCAGGGCGAAACGCAGGGGCTTGCTCATTATTGTTGTTCTCCGCAGGTGAATTATTTGGCGGTTGGCATGCTGAATTCGGGGCCTTTGGCGATGCTGTCGGGCCAGCGTTGCATCACATTTTTGTAGCGGCTGTAGAAACGAATGCCTTCTTCGCCGTAGGCATGGTGGTCGCCGAACAACGAGCGCTTCCAGCCGCCGAATGAGTGCCAGGCCATCGGCACCGGAATCGGCACGTTGATGCCGACCATGCCGACCTTGATGGTGCGGGCAAACGCGCGGGCGATGCCGCCGTCACTGGTGAAGCAGGACACGCCGTTGCCGAACTCATGGGCGTTGATCAACGCCACGGCGCTGGCGAAATCCGGGACGCGGACGATGCCCAGCACCGGACCGAAAATCTCTTGCTGGTAGATGCTCATCTCGGTCGTGACGTTATCGAACAACGTGGCGCCGACGAAGAAACCATTCTCGGCCCCCGGCACCTTGAAGTTGCGGCCATCGACGATCAGTTGTGCGCCTTGGGCCACGCCTTCGCCGATAAAGCCTTCGACCTTGGCCTTGTGCTCGGCGGTGACCAGCGGCCCCATGTCACTGTCGCCCTGCATGCCGTTGCCGACTTTCAATTGGTCGATGCGTGGTAGCAACTTGGCGATCAATTGGTCGCCGACATCGCCCACCGCCACAGCAATCGAAATCGCCATGCAGCGCTCACCCGCCGAGCCGTAAGCCGCGCCGATCAAGGCGTCGGCAGCCTGGTCCAGATCCGCGTCGGGCATGACGATCATGTGGTTCTTCGCCCCGCCCAGCGCCTGCACACGCTTGCCGCGAGCGGTGCCTTGCTGGTGGATGTACTCGGCAATCGGCGTCGAACCGACAAAGGAAATCGCCTCGATGTCCGGGTGTTGCAGCAAGGCATCCACCGCCACTTTGTCGCCCTGGACCACGTTGAACACGCCGTCCGGCAATCCGGCTTCGGTGAGCAAACGGGCCATGAGCAAACTGGCCGACGGATCACGCTCGGACGGTTTAAGGATGAAGCAGTTACCGGTGACCAGTGCCAGCGGGATCATCCACAGCGGCACCATCACCGGGAAGTTGAACGGCGTGACCCCGGCGCAAACGCCCAGTGGCTGACGCAGGTTCCAGTTGTCGATGCCGCCGCCAATGTTGTCGCTGAATTCGGTTTTCAGCAGGTTCGGTGCACCGCAGGCGTATTCGACGATTTCGATGCCGCGAGTCACTTCGCCCTTAGCGTCGGAGAACACCTTGCCGTGTTCGCGGCTGATGATTTCTGCCAGTTCGTCGTGGTGACGGTCGAGCAGTTCCTTGAACTTGAACATCACCCGGGAGCGACGCAGAGACGATTGCTCGGACCAGGCCGGGAAGGCTTTTAGTGCCGAGGAAACCGCTTCGTCGACGGTCTTCTCGTTGGCCAATCCGACCCGCGCCTGCACCGCACCGGTGGCTGGATTGAACACGTTGCTGAAGCGTTCGCTGCCGCTGTCTTGCACCTGGCCGTTGATGTAATGGCCTAAAACCGGGGCGTTGCTCATTGTTCTTGTTCTCCGTGCAAAGGTTGGAATTCAGGCTTTTCAGTTCAAAGATCCAGCAGCCAACTGTGCTGCGGATCGTTATGGAACTGCCAGACGCGTTTCGGCCCGGCCATCACGTTCAGGTAGTACGACTCGTAGCCGTACGGCACGCTGACCGGGTGGTAACCCTTGGGCACCACGACCAGGTCGCTGTTTTCCACGGCCATGGCCTGGTCGATGCTGCGGTCGTCGGTGTAGACCCGCTGGAACACGAAGCCCTGGGGCGGGTTGATCTGGTGGTAATAGGTTTCTTCGAGAAAGCTCTGGTGCGGCAGGTCGTCGGTGTCGTGCTTGTGCGGTGGGTAGCTCGACGAATGCCCGGACGGCGTGCGCACTTCCACCACCAGCAGCGAATGGGCGGGTTCGGTGTCTGGCAGGATGTCGCAGACGTAGCGAGTGTTGGCGCCCTTACCGCGCACGCTGCGTTTCATGGTCTCGGGTTTGATCAGACGCGGGCCGAGGTTGTCGGCGGATGAACCGGGCGCAGCGCAGACGGCGATTTGCACGTCGCTGAGTGCGACCACTTGCGCTTGACTGCCGCTTGGCAAGTAAGCGGCGAAGGGGGATTTGTCTTCGAATACCGATTGCCGATCGCCGATATTGTCCCAGTCAAACGCGCCCTGCCCCGGCGCTTCGCCCTTGATGCTGACGCGACCGCTGAGCAGCACCAGGCACAATTCTTTATCGCCCGCCGACACCGGCAAGGTTTCGCCGAGACTCAAGCGGTAGGCGGCGAAACCAACGTATTCCAGCTCACCATTGCCCAACTCGACCATGGTCCGGCCACGGGCATTGCTTTTGACCAGCAGGCTCATAATGCAATCCTCTCGTCGAGCAAGGTACGCAAGGTGTCGTAGCCTTTCTTGGCGTAGATGTAGCTCGGCGCGACCGCCGGATCCTGCTCGGCTTCAACCACCAACCAGCCGTGGTAATCGGCGCCCAGCAACACGTCGAGCAACGCGCCGAAGTCGATATCGCCATCCCCCGGCACCGTGAAGGTGCCGTTGATGATGCAGTCCGGGAAACTCCACAGGTTGTTGCGCGCCAATTGCACCACCGGTTTGCGCACGTCCTTGAAATGCACGTGGCAGATGCGTTCGATGTGTTTGCGCAACACCTGCAACGGTTCGCCGCCGCCCATGTAGCAATGGCCCGAGTCGAACAACAGGCCGACTTCGCTGCCGGTCAGGGCCATCAACTTGTCGATGTCCGCCGGGGATTCGACGTAAGCGCCCATGTGGTGGTGATACGCCAGGCGCACGCCCTGGGACAGGGTGAAGCGCGCCAGTTCGGTGAGTTTGTCGGCGTATTCCTGCCACGCCTGTTCGGTGTGGAAGCGCGGGCGTTCGACCAGTGGAATGCGCTGGCCTTGAATGGAGTCCGCGACTTCGCCGTAGACCAGCACCGTGGCGCCGTTCTTCGCCAGCAGCTCGACATGGCTGCCGATGGCGTCGATTTCCTCGGCCACGGAACGGCGGGCCAGACGGCTGGAATACCAGCCGGAGACCAACGCCAGATCGTAAGGCCGCAGCACGTCACCGACGCCTTTGGCATCCTTGGGGAATTTACCGTTGAGTTCGAAACCTTCGTAGCCGATTTCCTTGCCTTCGCTCAACGCGGTGCTCAGCGGCGTCTCGCCACCGAGGGACGGCAGGTCGTCGTTGCTCCAGGAGATCGGGTTGATGCCAATTCGAATAGCGGGCATGGCTGCACCTTTTATTGTTTTTTCTAAAATGTTCAACCGATCACTTGTGGCGAGGGAGCTTGCTCCCGCTCGGCTGCGAAGCAGCCGTAAACCTGTGGATGCGGTTTACCTGAAACACTGGGTTGTTTGAGTTGGGACTGCTTCGCAGTCCAGCGGGAGCAAGCTCCCTCGCCACAAAAAGCACGACCACTCAGGCAATTTATTCAGTTGCGGGCGCTACGCCAGGCATCAATCAACTCGACAAACGTGCCCTGCACCTGGCGGATCAACGTTTCATCGTCGATTTCACCGGCCATCCACGCCCGGCTCGGCTCCTGGAAAATCGTCCGGCCCACGGCAAACCCGCGACAGGTCTGGCTCTGTCTGGCTTGCTGAAAGCCCTCGGCCAAGGCAGCCGCCGGGGCATTCAGGCCGAGCAACACGACCCCACGGCAGTACGGATCACGTTCCTGAATCAACTCATCCAGCTGTTTCCATTCCTCGGCGCTTTGCGCTTCGATCTTCCACCACGCCGGGTAAACACCCAGGTTGTAGAGGCGTTTCAGCGCGCGATACAACACGTCCGGGTGCGCCGACGGGTGATCCTTGGGCGGGATGATTTCCAGCAGCAGTTCATGCCCGCTGACCTGGGACGCCTGATACAAACCCTTGATCTGCGCTTCCTGTTCCAAGCGCAACAGCGGCTCGTCGTCCGGATGAAATTGCACCAGGCACTTGATGATTTGCTCTTGTGGCCAGGCAATCAGGTTGCTGCCAATCGAGCGCCCGTGTTCAAAGGCCAAGGGCCGCGAACCTTGCACTTCCACCGGCCGCGCCACCCACCAACCACGCCCGGTGGCGGCATTCAGCGAGTCCTGGCCGAAGCGTTGATCGGCCAGCAAGCCGACATCAGCCTCGATGCCCTGCTCGCGCAAATCGGCTTCAACCCGTTCCACAGCCTTTATAAAGAGTTGCTTGAGTTCGCAGATCGCGTTGAGGTCGCGTCCGCCCTTGTGCGCCAGTTCCACCAGTTGCCCGCGGTGGTCGAACGCGAAGATGAACAGTTGCTTCCACTGTTTGCGCGGCACGCTGACCTGATGCAAACGTTGCAGCGTGGCGTCCTGATCCGGCCGGGTGATCGGTACCGGGCTGTTGAATAAATAGTCGAGTTCGGCGCGGGTCGGCATCGCCGGGGCGCAGGCGTGGCGCGACACCACCAACCCACCGCAGGCATTGGCCAACTGGCAGCAGCGCTCGTCGCTGGCGTCTTCCAGCCAACCGGCGAGGAACCCGGACATGAAGGCATCGCCTGCGCCCAAGACGTTGAGTACTTCGACCCGCACGCCCGGGTAGATCGCACCGTCTTCGAGACGCACCGGAATCACCCCGTGAATCACCGTGCAACCTTGCGGCCCAAGCTTGACCACCAACGTCGCGTCACTCAGGCGCCGCACATTGCGCAAAGCGGTGAGCAAATCCTCGGAGCCGCCGGCAATCAAAAACTCTTCTTCAGTGCCGACGATCAAGTCAAAACGCGGGAGGATTTTCTGCACGTGCTGGCTGACATTCTGATCGGCGACGAATCGGGTTTCACCGTCGGCCTTACCCGCCAGGCCCCACAGTACGGGGCGATAGTCGATGTCCAGAATGCGTTTGACGTTGTGCTTCTCGGCATAGTCCAGGGCCTGGATGCTCGCCTTGTAGACGCCGTCAGTGGAGAAGTGGGTGCCGGTGATCAGCAAGGCTTTGCTGGAGGCAATAAAGGCTTCGCTGATGTCTTCGGCCCGCAGCGCCATGTCGGCGCAGTTCTCGCGGTAGAAGACTAGCGGAAAGGTTTCGCGATCCTTGAGGCCCAGCAGGACCATGGCCGTCAGGCGTTCCGGATCGACCTTGATACCGCTGACATCGCACCCTTCGCGAGCCAGGGATTCGAGCAGGAAACGGCCCATGTGGTCGTCCCCTACCCGGCTCAGCATCGCCGACTTGAGGCCCAGCCTGGCGGTGCCGAACGCGATGTTGGCGGACGACCCACCGAGGTACTTGGCGAAGCTTGAAACATCTTCCAACCGCGCCCCGACTTGCTGCGCATAAAGGTCGACGCCAAGGCGCCCCAGGCAAATCAGATCCAATTGACGCCCACTGGCAAAACGAGTCTGGCCCATGCTGGCTCCTGTTATTTTTATCAGCCTGCGTTCGGGACGATGGACGTGCCGAACACTCTTGGTGGATGCAGACTAAAACGACCGGGACCGAACAATCAATATTTATTCTATATATTTTTTACGTGGAATATTTTTTCCAATAAACTCCGGTACGAGCGTTCCAGAGCACAGTGCATCGTTTCAGCAGCATGTATGCCGACGGCAAGCTCAAGATTTTATTCCGGCCTACCCTGTAGACTGCGCACAGCCAACCTATTGTCAGGGGATGACCGATTCGTCATTCCTATAAGAACAAGCCAGAAGGATCCTTTATGTCCCGCACCGATCAGCCGGCCACGACCGAGAGCACGCCCGAGAGCGATCTTGAGAGCCCACCGATCAATGCCGAGCGTTTGCTGCAGCTGATCACCAACGAATACGAAAGCCTGCCGCGCCAGCTCAAACGCATCGCCACCTACATGAGCCAGCAGAGCGACCGGATCATGGTCGACCGCATCAGCGACATTGCCCGTGAGTGCGAAGTGCACCCGTCGGCCATCGTGCGGTTCTCCCAGCGCTTTGGTTTCAGCGGTTTCAGCGAGATGCAGGCGTTGTTCCGCGAGGCGTACACGCACAAGACCACGCCGGTGCAGAACTACCAGCAGCGCATCCGCAGCATGATCGCCAACAAGTCGCAGAAGGCCAGCGGCGGCGATCTGGCGCGTGAGTGCATCGACGCCACGCTGTCGGGCATCGAACGCTTGGGCATGGAACTCGACGATGTCGCCTTCGACAAAGCCGTCGATCTGGTGGTGAATGCCGACAACATCTACGTGGTCGGCGTGCGTCGTTCGTTCGCCGTGGCCGACTATCTGGTCTACAACCTGCAACACACCAACAAGCGCATTCACCTGGTGTCCGGGCTCGGCGGCAGCTACCGCGAGCAGATGCGCAGCGTGCGCGCCAATGATTTGGTGATCGCCATCAGCTTCACGCCCTACGGCAAGGAGACCCAGCACTGCCTGCGCATCGCCCAGCATCATCAGGCGAAAACGTTGATCATCACTGACAGCAACCTCTCACCCTTGGCCAAACGGGCGAGCACGGTGTTGTTGGTCAATGAAGGCAGTTCGTTTGCGTTTCGGTCGTTGAGTGCGACGTTGTGTTTGTGCCAGGCGTTGTTTATTGCGGTGGCGTATCGGTTGGAATTGAAGGTGGATGAGATTCACGAACAGGTGGGGTTTGAGGACTGACATCAAAGCGTTTACAGGAGAACGTTGATGAAACTGATCGGCATGCTGGATTCGCCCTATGTGCGTCGGGCGGCTATTTCCGCCCGGTTGTTGGGCATCGACCTGGAACATGAATCGGTGTCGGTGTTCCGCCACTTCGAGCAATTCCAGCAGATCAACCCGGTGGTCAAGGCGCCGACGCTGGTGCTGGATGATGGCGAAGTGTTGATGGATTCGACGCTGATCATCGACTATCTCGAAGCCCTTGCCGGCCCGTCGAAAAGCTTGATGTCGAGCGATCTGAAGCAACGCTTGCGTTCGTTGCGGGTGATTGGTCTGGCATTGGCGGCGTGCGAGAAGTCGGTGCAGCTTTACTACGAGCGGAATCTGCGACCGGCGGATATTCAGTATCAGCCGTGGGTTGAGCGGGTTGAAGGGCAACTCGCGGCGGCCTATTCGGCGCTGGAGCGGGAGCTAGCGAAGCAGCCGCTGTTGAATGATTCCGAGATTGCCCAGGACGGCATTACCGTCGCGGTCGCCTGGAGCTTCACCAATCTGGTAGTCCCGGATCAGGTCGATGCCGCACGCTTCCCGCACATCGCTCATTTCACCGCGCAGGCGGAAAAGCTTGAGGCGTTCATCGCTACCCCGATAACCTGAGCCGCCCTTCTTCACGGATTCGCCCATGACTGCCGCTGAACAATCCGCCCCGGCGCTGAAGGAAATCTTCAACGCCGAGCGCCTCAAGCACATCGCGACCGAAATGACGGCGGTTTACCCGGCGTTCAACGCCAAGGCCTTCCTGAAGATGGCCAATGAAGGCCTCGCTGAACTGTCGATCATGCAGCGCATGGCACGGGTCAGTGAGTGTCTGCATGCGGTGTTGCCGCTGGATTACGCAGAATCCCTCGACGTGTTGCGCGCCCTCGCCCCTCGGCTGAACAGCGGATTTGTCAGCATCTCGTTGCCGAATTACGTCGCTATGTATGGCGCTCATGACTTTGAACAGTCGATGGAAGCGCTCAAGTTTTTCACCTCGTTCGGATCTTCCGAATTCGCGATCCGGCATTTTCTGCGCGGCGATCTTGAGCGCTCGCTGGCGTTGATGCAGGTGTGGTCGCTGGATGAAAACGAACACGTTCGGCGTCTGGCGAGTGAAGGCAGTCGGCCGCGCTTGCCGTGGTCGTTTCGCCTGGAACCGATTCAGGCGGATCCGACGTTGGCGGCGGCGATTCTCGATAATCTCAAGGCTGATGAAAGCCTTTACGTGCGCAAGTCCGTGGCCAATCACCTGAATGACATCACCAAGGATCATCCCGATTGGGTGCTGGATTTGATTGAGGGCTGGTCGCTGGAGAACAAGCACACGGCGTGGATTGCCAAGCATGCATTGCGCAGTTTGATCAAACAGGGGAATCAGCGGGCATTGGCGGTGATTGGGGCGGGTGGGAAGCCTGAGGTTGAGATCATTGATGTGAAAGTGGAACCGAAGGTTATTCGGCTTGGGGAGAAAATCACGCTCTCTTTTACTGTGAAATCCACAGTGCCGGACAGTCAGCGGCTGGTGATCGACTATGCGATTGATTACGTCAAAGCCAACGGCAGCACTTCCGCGAAGGTGTTCAAGCTCAAAGCACTGACCCTGACCGGCCATGCCAGCGAACACGTGAGCCGTGGGCAGCAAATCAAGGAACTAACCACACGCCGGCATTACGCGGGCGAACATGCCGTGCACATCATGGTCAACGGCGAACGGCTGGCCAGTACCTCATTTGAAATCCTCCCCTGAAATACGATCCCCGTAGGAGCGAGGCTTGCTCGCGATGAACGATAACGCGGTGTGTCAGACCTGACGCCATCGCGAGCAAGCTTCGCTCCTACAGGGCCCGGTGATTAGCCGGGCTTGTGGTTATCCAGTACGCGATTGACCGCCAGCTCACCCATCAGCAGCGTCCGGTGCAGCACCAGCATCGTGTGGCGTCGCGGGCCGTCCGTCAGCTCAACGAGATCGTTGACCATCTTGCGGGCCGATGACAACGATTCGTAGACCTCAACCAGCAACGTTTCGTCATCCACCGCTGCGTCGATGGTGAAAAAGGTGCCGGATTTGCAGGGCGGTATCTGCGTTTTCGTCGCCCCGGGGTTGAGGTAGTAGTTGAGTGCGCGGTCTGCCGACGCTTTCAGCTTTTGGGGATCAAGATCAAAAGAAGCGTCGTAGGGTACTGGATCAGTATCTGGGGGGTTGGGCGTTACTTTGAACATAGATGAAGCTCCGGTTTCGAAAATTAAGGAGCCATCACCCTCGCTACCAAACGAAGGGTGGCGGCCATACGTGGGTTGGTAGACCGGTCGAAACGGGAAACCCGGCGCTCACAAGGAGCCCCACGCATGCCCACCATATAAAGCTGAGTCCCCAAAAAGAGACTGCATAAGGTGTCGCCATGCGACGGTTTCGAGGCGGGCTACCAAACCCGATCACTGTTTTTCAGTGACCGGGAAACGATATAGCCCGCCCCAAAGCCGCACAAGCCGGCGGATTCTGGCGTACGCGTAGGCAACGGCGCAAGGCGTTGTAGCCGCTTATGACGTAACACCGAGTGTCGTTAAACGCACCATTAAACGCCCGCCTTCGCAGGAGCGAGCGGCGCGGTGATCCGACTGGCCCACGAAAAACACAACGCCAGCATCAGCCAATGCAGGGTGATCGACAGTTTTCCATAGCGATGAGCAGTTGAATCGCGGGTCATAACGGGCCTCATGAATTCACAGTGGCTGGCGACTCATTCGCGCAGCCTGGTTCGACCGACGCCACCCTGCCCGCCCCGCCTTAAGGCAATCTGAAGGTGCCTGGGCAACCTCCTTGCGCCACCTTCAGACTCCGTTAAGAAATGCCTCTGATACTCCTCCCAAACTTATCCCGGGAGGCGCCATTCAATGCCTGACTTCGACTGGAACATCCCCTTGCCGCTGCACTTCGGCCAAGCCGAAACCCCGCCGATGAGTCTGGCCAGAGCATTGCCGGATGGGCCTCAGCGCGCTGTTTTCGAGGCCTATATCCAGCAACGTTTTCGCAAGGCCCACGGGGCCGATATCCGCCATTTCATGCCGGAGCTGTTCGGCATGAGCAACGCGGACGGGGAGCTCTGCGCCGTGGCCGGTGTACGTCGGGCAGATGAAGAGCCGCTGTTTCTGGAGCGCTACCTGGACGAATCCATCGATCCGCTGATCAGTGCCGCCGCCGACCGCCCGGTGGATCGCGCCGGCATCGTCGAGGTGGGCAACCTGGCCGCCAGCGACACCGGCAGCGCGCGCCTGAGCATCATCGCCATCACCTACCTGCTGGCCATGGGCGGCCTGGAATGGGTGGCGTTCACCGGCAATATCGGCCTGGTGAACAGCTTCCATCGCCTCGGTTTGAAACCGGTCACCCTCTGCGCCGCCGATCCCGAGCGGCTGGGCGATGACCGGCACAACTGGGGCAGTTATTACGAAAGCAAGCCTTGGGTCCACGTCGGCAACATCCGCGCCGGGTTCATTCATTTGCGCAACATCGGGATGTTCAATCGCCTGGGGTTGCCGTCGTCCCTGGAGGAATCCAGTCATGTCGCCTGAAGTCGAGCGCTTCAAACAGACCTTGCGCAGTCATGCCGAACGCAAGGGACACGCCATCGCCTTGTGGGGTGATCAACTGAAAGTGGACTACGCCACGCTCTACGCTGAAGTGATCTATCGCCAGCAGCGTCTGCGTGACCAACACGTCAAGGTTGTCGCACTGGCGCTGGACAATGGCACCGAAGCGATGCTCTGGGACCTCGCCGCGCTGTTCGAAGGCTTGACCTGCCTGACGCTGCCGCCGTTTTTCAGCCCCGCGCAACGCAAGCATTGCCTGGAGCAAAGCCAGGCCGAACGGGTGATTGCCGGGCCGGATCTGGAAGTCGAACTGCAAGCCGCCGGGTATGAAAAAAGCGGAGAGTTCTGGCGTCGCACCTTCAATGGCCCAAACCCGATGCACGAAGGCACCGCCAAGCTGACCTTTACTTCAGGCACCACCGGCACGCCCAAGGGTGTTTGCCTGAGCGCCGAAAGCATATTGCGGGTTGCGCGCGAATTGGATCAGGCCAGTAAACCGACCGATCCGCAGCATCACCTGGCGCTGCTGCCCCTGGCGATCCTGCTGGAAAACATCGGCTGTTACGCCGCGTTGTATGCCGGTGCAACGTTGAGCGTGCCGAGTCAAAAAACCCTGGGCATCCAGGGCGCCAGCGGCGTCGACCTGCCGAAGCTGCTCGGTTGCCTGGCCAGCCGTGCGCCCGAGAGTCTGATCCTGGTGCCGCAATTGCTGTTGCTACTGGTCAGCGCCGCCGAGCAAAAAGCCTTCAGCCCACATTCGCTACGCTTCGCGGCGGTCGGCGGTGCACGGGTGTCCGAGGAACTGTTGCACCGCGCGCAACGTGCAGGCTTGCCGATCTACGAAGGCTACGGGCTGTCGGAATGCGCGTCGGTGGTGTGCCTGAACCGGCCCGGCGCACGCCGCCCCGGCAGCGTTGGCCGGCCCCTGCCCCACGTGGAGATTCGCCTGGCGGAAGACGGTGAAGTGCTGATCAAGGACTCGACCCTGCTTGGCTATCTGGGCGAGGCGCCACACGGTGATGAATGGTGGCCCAGCGGCGATCTCGGCGAGTTCGACCCCGAGGGTTTTCTCTACCTCAAGGGTCGCAAGAAGCATCAGTTCGTCACCAGTTTCGGGCGCAACGTCAATCCCGAATGGGTCGAGGCCGAACTGACTCAGCGTCGGCACATCGCCCAGGCTTTCGTCTACGGCGAAGCGATGCCGCGCAACCACGCCTTGCTCTGGCCCCATCGCCCGGACTGCACCGACGCCGACCTGGCCGCTGCCGTGGCCGAAGCCAACGAGGCCTTGCCCGATTACGCCCAGGTCCATCACTGGACGCGCCTGGATCAACCCTTCTCACCCGCCAACGGCTTGCTCACCGCCAATGGCCGACCGCGCCGGGACGCCATCGTTGAGCGTTACCGAGCGCCACTCACTGAATCTGTTTTCGCGCAGGAATCCGCATCATGACCTTTTTTGACACGCTGCAAGAAGCCACCCAGCAGGAACGCCACGCGCTGTTCAACCTGCCGATCATTCGCGACGCCCTCGAAGGCAACGTCAGCCTGGACAGCTACCGCGCCTTCCTCGCGCAAGCCTATTACCACGTACGCCACACCGTGCCGTTGATGATGGCGTGTGGCGCTCGTCTACCGTCGCGCCTGGAATGGTTGCGCAAAGCCGTCTGCGAATACATCGAGGACGAATACGGCCACGAACAGTGGGTGCTCGATGACATCGAGGCCTGCGGCGGTGACAAGGAAGCCGTGCGCGACGGGCGTCCGTCGTTGCCGATTGAGCTGATGGTCAGTTTCCTCTACGACCTGATTGCCCGGGACAACCCGGTGGGATTGTTCGGCATGGTCAACGTGCTGGAAGGCACCAGCATCGCCCTGGCCACCCACGCGGCGGGCAGCATTCGTGAGCGCCTGGTGTTGCCGGAAAGCGCCTTCAGCTACCTCAGTTCTCATGGCTCGTTGGATGTGGAGCACATGCAAACCTATCGCCGACTGATGAACACCCTCGACGACCCGGCCGACCAGGCGGCCGTCATTCACGCCTCGAAAGTCGTCTACAGGCTTTACGCCGACATGTTCCGCGGCCTGCCGCGCGACGGGGAGAACCTGCATGCGCCTGTCTGAGGCTCGCGTGGTGTTGACCGGCGCCAGCGGCGGCATTGGTCTGGCGATCGCCAGCGCCCTGTGCGCCAGTGGGGCGCGGGTATTGGCCGTGGCCCGCCACAGTGAGGTGTTGGAGCCGTTACTTGCGCGCTATCCGCAGCAGCTGGGCTGGGTCGCGGCCGACCTGACGTTTCTCGCCGATCGCCGCAAGGTCCTGGCCGCCGCCGAGGCCATCGGCGGCGTCAACTTGCTGATCAATGCGGCCGGGGTCAATCACTTCGCCATGCTGGAACAGCTCGACGACAGTGAGATCAACGCCATGCTGGCGGTGAATATCAGCGCACCGATCTGCCTGACCAAACTGCTGCTGCCGCTGCTCAAGCAAGCCGACAGCGCCATGGTGGTGAACGTCGGTTCGACTTATGGCTCCATCGGTTATGCCGGTTACGCCAGTTATTGCGCGACCAAGTTTGCCCTGCGCGGCTTTTCCGAAGCGCTGCGCCGGGAGCTGGCGGACACCCGGGTCGGCGTGCTCTATGTCGCGCCACGCGCTACGCGTACGACGATGAACAGCGCGGCTGCGCAGGCCTTGAATGATGCGCTGAAAGCCAATGTCGACGACCCGCAAACCGTCGCATCGGCGGTCATGCACGCGATTGCCGGTGACCGCCGCGATTTGTACCTGGGCTGGCCGGAGCGCTTTTTCGTGCGCCTCAACAGCCTGCTGCCGCACCTGGTGGACAAGGGACTGCGCAAGCAATTGCCGCTGATCCGCCGCCTCAGTCACAAGCCTGATAACGAGAACTTCAAGCCATGAAAAAAATGATCGCTTGCCTGCTGCTGGGTACATTGAGCCAGAGCGTTTGGGCGCTGGACGCCGCCGACCAGCAACGCTTGACCGGGATCCAGCAAAATTGGGGGCACATTCAGTACGAAGTCGCCGCCGAGCAACGCACCGCTGCTTTCGAGCAGCTCGCGGCCCAAACATCGGCGTTCACCCAGCAACGGCCGGCGGTGGCCGAAGCCTGGATCTGGTCCGGGATTGTCACCAGCAGTTGGGCCGGCGCCCAGGGCGGTCTCGGCGCCTTGAGCAAGGCAAAAGCGGCGAAGGCCGACCTGGAGAAAGCCCTGACCCTGGACCCCAAGGCCTTGCAAGGCTCGGCCTACACCAGCCTCGCCGCGCTGTATGACCGCGTGCCTGGCTGGCCCATCGGCTTCGGCGACTCGGACAAGGCCGAACAGTTGCTCAAGCAGGCCTTGCAACTGAACCCGAACGGCATCGATAGTCTGTACTTCTGGGGCGATCACCTCTACCGTCAAAAACGTTACAGCGAAGCCAAAGACGCCCTGCAAAAAGCCCTGCAAGCCGCCCCGCGCCCCGGCCGGGAAGTCGCTGACGCGGGACGGCGCAAAGAGATCGAAACATTGCTGGTGGACGTGAACAAGAAACTCGACTGACAGGAGTCCGTGTGCGCTTATTACTGATCGAGGATGACGTGGCCCTTGGCGAAGGTATCCATCAGGCGTTGGGGCGTGAGGGCTACACCGTCGACTGGTTGCAGGACGGCAGCAGCGCCTTGCATGCGCTGCTCAGCGAAACCTTTGATTTGGCGGTGCTCGACCTCGGCCTGCCGCGCATGGACGGTTTGGAGGTGTTGCGCCGCCTGCGCGACAGCGGCTCCAACCTGCCGGTGCTGATCCTCACGGCCCGGGATGCCACCGAAGACCGGATCGCCGGGCTCGATGCCGGGGCCGATGACTATCTGATCAAGCCCTTCGACCTGGCCGAGTTGAAGGCCCGTTTGCGCGCCCTGTTGCGGCGCAGCGCCGGCCGCGCCCAAGTGTTGATCGAACACGCCGGCATCAGCCTGAACCCCGGCACCCAGCAAGTCAGCTATCAGGGCGAACCGGTGGCCCTGACGCCCAAGGAATATCAACTCCTTCATGAATTGCTCTCGCCACCGGGCCGGGTCATGACCCGCGATCACTTGATGCAGTTGCTCTACGGCTGGAACGAGGAAGCGGAAAGCAACACCCTGGAAGTGCATATCCATCATCTGCGCAAAAAGTTCTCCAGCGAGCTGATCCGCACGATTCGCGGCGTCGGCTACCTGGTGGAGGAGCGTCGATGACGTCGATCCGGCGCCGCACCTTGACGCTGATCATCGGCCTGTTACTGGCCGGGCTGGCGATCATCAGCGTGTTCAACTTGCATGACAGCAACCACGAAATCGCCGAAGTCTACGACGCCCAACTGGCGCAGAACGCCCGACTGCTGCAGGGCGTGATGCGCATGCCGCTGGCCAGCAAGGAACACGCCGAGCTGTATCAGGCGTTCAATCAAGCCCTGAGCGAAGCGGTGCCACGAGTCGACGGTCATCCCTATGAGAGCAAGATTGCCTTTCAGGTGTGGAACCCCAAGGGCGAAGTTCTGGTGCACACCGCGAGCGCGCCCACCTTCAGTACCCCACCGACCACACCAGGGTTCAGCGATGTGGTGGACCTGAACAACCGCCATTGGCGCGCGTTCATGCTCGAAGACAAACAGAACAACTTGCGCATCTGGGTGGGCGAACGCGATGACGTGCGTTCCGACCTGGTGGACCGGATCGTGCGCCATACCTTATGGCCCAATATTCTGGGCAGCCTGATTCTGGCGGCCATGGTCTGGCTGGCGATTGGCTGGGGGCTCAAGCCGCTGGCGAATATGGCGGCGACCTTGCGGGCGCGGCACAGCGGTTCCCTGGAGCCCTTGCAATTGGCGCCCCTGCCCAGCGAGCTGGAACCGATGCAAGCGGCGCTCAACCGCATGCTCGCGCAGATTCAGGAAGTGCTGGGCCGCGAACGCCGCTTTATCGCCGACGCCGCCCACGAAATGCGCACGCCCCTGGCGGTGTTGCGGGTGCATGCGCAAAACCTGCTGGAGGCCGGCACCGAGCAGGAGCGCCGCGAGTCTCTGGAGTTCCTGATTTCGGGAGTGGACCGCACCACTCGGCTGGTCAATCAACTGCTGACCATGGCTCGCCTCGAACCCAAAGCCGTGGCGCCGGTGCTGCATCGCATCGACCTGGCCGAAACCGTACGCGACAGCCTGGTTCAGCTGACGCCGTGGCTGCTGAGCAAGAATCTGGAGCTGGCGTTTGATGTCAGCGACCGCCCCTTCAACATCGTCGCTGACGCCGCCGCGATCGACATAGCGCTGAACAATCTGATCAGCAACGCAGCGAACTTTTCCCCCGAACAGGGCGTGATTACCGTGCAGTTAAGTCAGGTGGACGGGTTCTATTGCCTGAGTGTCGAGGACCAGGGACCGGGCATCGACGAAGCGGATCGCGGGCGCTTGTTCGAACGCTTTTACAGTCGCGGCAATGCGCAAGGGGCTGGGCTGGGGCTGACGATCGTCAACACCATTGCGACGCGCCTGGGAGGGCGGATCACACTGGTGAATCGGCCGGAAGGCGGGTTGCGCGCGACGCTGTCGATTCCCGACGGCCAGCCACATGACCCGTTGCAGCGAACCACCCGGGAACCGCCACCCGCAGGTTGAAGCGCTGATGAATGCATGGCGTGCATGTCATGATGCTGCTTTCAGCCTCGTGGTGACGCGCAATGAAAAATCTGGATCTGAATCTGCTGCGGGTGTTCGACGCCGTCATCCGCGAAAAGAATGTGCTGCGCGCCGGCGAAGCCATCAGTCTCAGCCCTTCAGCCGTCAGCCATGCGCTTTCGCGACTGCGGGCATTGCTCAAGGACGAGTTGTTTGTGCGTACAGTCGCGGGGATGGAGCCGACCGTCCGGGCGCTGGAGATGGCGCCATTGGTGCGCGATGCACTGGTCACCATCGAGCGTGCACTGGGGCCTCATCAATTCGATCCTGGCGTCACTGACCGCCAATTCTGTATCGCCGCGACCGACTATATGACGGCGGTGGTACTGCCACATTTTCTGCGGACCCTGTCCATCGACGCACCCCATGCCAGCGTTACCGTCCTGCCTGCCAGCAGGATCGACCTGAGCATGCAGATCGATGTCGGGCGCGTGGACATCGCCCTGGGTTCTTTTTCCAGCATTCCTCATCGGCTGCGCGAACAAGTGCTATTCGAGGAGCGGGACATGCTGGTGGTCGCCCCGAATCACTCGCTCGCCGGCACCGACATTGGACTGGAAGCCCTTTCCCGCCTGCCGTTGCTGACCGTATCGACTGGCGGTTCGGAGGAGGGTTTGCTGTCCGAGCGCGGGTTGACGCGGCGCACTGAAATGTTTGATCGCGCGGCGTTGAAGTCCGCGTTCAACTCGATTGGCAAGGCGCCAGACTTCAAGCTCGTCCAACCGCATTTTCTGGCCATTCCCAGCCTGTTGAACGGCACAGAGATGGCCGCGATTGTGCCGGCCGCACTGGCGAAGGTTTTCCAGCAATCAGGAACAGCGTGCGCCTCGGAGCTGCCCTGGCACTCTCCTCCACGCGCCATGCAGATGGTCTGGCATGAGCGGCATGCTCATGATTCCGGGCACGAATGGCTGCGTAACAGGCTGGCTGACTCGGCACAGCATGTGGCGGATAGGCAGGCCTGATTTGTTATCAAAATGCAGCGCATGCATTTTCATCTTATGAAAATTGCACTTCATCACCACACAGACGCCCCGTAGGGTATTCAACGTCTAATACCTCAAATGATTGGGATAAAGAATCATGGCAGTTAACGATCTTTTCGGCGTCAGCATTCCCGACAGCTCATTAGCCCGCGAGGTGACTCAGCTCATTCGCGACACCGAAAGTGAATTGCTGTTTGCCCACTCCACGCGTGTCTACTTTTGGGCCGCCCTGATCGGCAAACGGAAAGAACTGATAGTTGACCCCGAACTGCTCTACGCGGCCTCCATGTTCCATGACATCGGCCTGACTTGCGCCTACCACAACAGCCAACTTCGCTTTGAGGTGGATGGTGCAAATGCCGCGCGTGATTTTCTGCGCGCTCGGGGGATTGGCGAGGGGGATTTAGAGAGGGTTTGGAATGCCATCGCGCTGCACACGACACCGGGCATTCCAGAGCACATGCATCCAGAGATTGCGTTGTTGCAGGCTGGTGCGGGCATGGACGTCGCGGGCCGTGGGTTTGAGCAATTCACCGAAAAACAGCGTGAAGCGGTGATCACCGAATATCCCCGCGAGCCCGATTTCGCGCACAAGATGATCGACGAGTTTTACCTCGGGATGAAACACAGGCCTGCCAGTACATTCGGGACCTTCAACGATGACTTCCTGGCGTTCAAGGATCCGGGGTTTCAGCGCACCAATCTGTGCAGCATCATGCTTTGCTCGAATTGGGAGCATTGATTTGTGTTGTAGGAGCGAGGCTTGCCCGCGAAGACGTCGGCACATCCGGCATCCATCTAACGGCATGCCGCTTACATAGAGTTCACGATTTAGCGCCCGCCAAATAATGCGCCACCAACGCATTCGCATGGCCATGCCCCATTCCATGCTCAGCCTTCAGCCACGCCACCAATTCCATATGCTTCTTGTCGCTCACGGTTCCGAGCAGACTCAGCCAGTGGTCGATGGGTTGGCCATACTTTTTTTCAATCGAGGGGAAATACGACGCCGGGCCTTTTGTTTTTGAATCATCGGTCATGGTGCAAACTCCTTTTTTGCTTAACTTCTCTATTTGTTCCCTGAAATGCAATCCCCGCAGGAGCGAGCGGTGCGGCGTTTCGGCTTACTCGCGAAAAACGATAACGCGGGTAACCAGACTTGATGCCTTCGCGAGCAGGCTTCGCGCCTACGGGGATGTGACTCTTCTATCGGTGAATCTGGTCTGCATCGATGTATTCAAACCGGGCTTTTTCATTGGCCGTGGTTGGCAGCGTCACTCTTATGATTGGCACCACGATTCGCGGATTGGTCCAGTTGTACAAGTCGCGTTGATTCCACCGAGCATCTGTCAGCCCAACGGGTGGGCTACCGGCGATGTAGAAAAATGCCATGATCGGCAGCACGTTTTGCTGGCCCTGTGCCCAGGTCGCTATGATCAAGTCGTTCTGCTCGGTAAACCCCCGGTTTCCCAGCAGGATTTTTGCGCGCAAGGACTCAATAAAACCTTGTGCACCCTGGACGTTCATCGCGTCGCGAGTATCGAAACCGCATTGATACAAACTGGGGCTCACACCTGGCGTGTTCCAGTGCTGTAGCCATCTTTCGCCCGTGGTAATGCCAATCGTATTGCAGGCCCTGCTCTGTGTTGGATAGTTACTGCTGGGGCCGCAACCGGGTGCCTGGCGATACCAGCCCCAAGCATCAACGGGAAACGCGCAGAGATAATGCAAATGGAGTTTCCCTGCAGGCTGTTCTAGAAAGGGGTACAGGATGTAACCGTTGCTGTTTTCCTTTGGATTGCTCCAGGCCATTTTGCTGAAATTGGAATCCGCCCTGAGGTAGGACACATGGACACCTCCGGTTCTGACGGACGTGGGACTGGGGTCCCAAACGTGATAGTTGTTGTCCTGACGGGTGACTCTTAGCGTCACGCCGGAGCACAAGAACGCCGGTGCAGACGTCACGCCGCAATACGCCTTTTTATCGTTGTAGAGGGCCTGGAGCCTCGCCGCAACGGCGGATCCCGTGCTGGTCGTCAAGCCGCCGACCAGCACATTGTCAGGTGGTGAGGACGTCTGGCTGCACCCAACCACTACACTGAACCCGAGTACCGCCAGCAGCTTGTTTGCTTGGATACGCCACCGGGTCCACCGGGAGATCGCCCTGCTCTCCTTCCGATGCGGGTTCATGGAGCCAGCACCTGATCGGCCGCGACATATGAAAAGTTCGCGGTCCCCGTCGACGAGGCAGGCAAGGTCAGACGAATAATCGGCACGGTGATGTGCGGGTTGGTGGAGTTGTAGAAATCCTGTTGATTGTATCGGGCATCGGCCAGTGCGGTATTAGGCCCCCCCTGCACGTAAAAGAACGCCATCAACGGCAGTGTGTTAGGCCGACCGGCGGTCCAGGTTTTGACCACAATCTCGTTTTGCTCACGGAACCCCACAGTGCCTAGCAGCCCCTTGGCCCGCACAAATTGGTAGAACGCGGGGCCAGCCAGGGCATTTCTTTCATCCCGGATATCGAAACTGCACTGGTGGCGGTTCTTGTCCGATGCCCAACCGTTCCACTTGGCTAGCCATTGTTCGGCGGTGGTAACCCCCGCGTTGTGACAGGCCCCGCTGTCAGGGTATGGGGCGTAGATGCCACACGGCGAGGTCCGGTACCAATTCCAGCCATCCATGGGGTACGCACACAAATACTCCACGTCAATTTTGTCGTTCGGCGCTTCGAAGATCGGATAAAAGATCAACCCGTTGGTATTACCCCAGGCCAATTGCCCAAAATTGGAATCAGCACGCAAGTAGGAGAATGAAACACCACCGCTGGCCACCGACGTCGGGCTGGGGTCCCAGACTTTATATTTATTGGCCGGGTCTTTGACGGTGACACGCAAGGTCACGCCAGAACACAGAAATGCCGGTTGCGAGTTCGAATTATTGCAATTGGGAAATCGACGACCATACAACGTGTTCAGTTGAGCCGCTATTTCCGGGCCGGATAATGTCTGACTCAATGACGTGATCGGAGCAGTTGTGTCAATAACAGGTTGCTGGGCGCAACCGGCCATTAATGCCACTAATAACAGTGCAATTATTTTGCGCATGACAAGTCCTTGCCTGAACACGACGTTCGAAGACCCGCCGTATTCAAGTTTTATTAGAAGGGCGTAAGTTGATTTTTAGATGCCGCGTTACAGGCGCACTCTCAAACACCAGGAAAACTGGATAAGTTCATTCGTACCGGTTTTTCTCAGCGTGTAATTGAAGATAACGTCCCTGCTCATGTTTTCCGTCAGCCAGTTTGACGGGATGGCGACATCCATGTAATTGGGCCGATTGATATAGATTTCGTCGGAATCCCTGATAACAACACCGTATAACCGGAGCCGCACTCTGTATTCGCCAACCAATGTTGGGTAATACACCCGGGCATTGTTCCTGCTGCCATTAAGTGTTGGTTCGGGAAGGTGAAGAGGTTGACCGGTGACGCTGATCTCCAGCGATCTGGAGGGCAAGTCCTCACTCGTGCCCGGCAGCCTGACGGTGTAGTAGAACGTCATGCGCGCCCCAATGGAGTCAACCACTTCCAGTCGCGGAACCCTGAAGGTCAAAGTTTGCCCGGTGACTTGAACGGTCTGGATGCCCGAACCGTAGGTATTGGCGCGGCCAATGGCGTACACCTTCACGGTTTGCCCGGGCGCGGAACCGGTGTAATTGACCGTCACAGTAGCGAAATCCGCTTCGTAGAAATCTTTCTGGAAGTTCAAACGTGCACCACTGGCTTCCTTCGCTTCTAGTACGACCGGCGGGCGCAAGTCCAGGTCCACGCGACCGACGTGAATATCGATGAAAACGGAAGAGGAACGCGCTTGATTGCCCAGCTGATCCGTGGCGGTGAAAAAGAACTCGGCTCTCGGGTTGTCGCCGGCCCGACGGAAAAAATCGGTTTTCAGCGTTATCAACAGGGGGGAGGTTTGCCGCTCCGGTACGTCGACATTGGCGCTATTGCCGGTGAGCACGACCTTGTCATAAAGATGCACTGGGGTGAAATGGCATTCGCACACAACTCCTTGCGCAGCGCGTGCGGCATTGACGCCATCCCTCACCACATCGGCGGGCAAGACCAGGCGCAAACCCGAGGGCCCCGGGCGATAGAACAGCACATCCATCGGGAGCGATTCGTCATGGTTACCACTGATGCGCTGAACCTTGTACTGAATTTGGTTGACCCCATCGCGCAGTGTGCCTACGGGCACGTAGAGAGAAATTCGTTGAATCTCCTCCCCTGGAAGGATGGTTTTGCTGTCCACGGCCAGAGCACTGCCATTGACGTGGAGGCTGACCGTATCAAAAGTCGCCAACACCGCGAATACGCTATCCGGCCATGGGTCGATGACGCATAGCATGCCCAGGGTGGGGCTCGGCGGTTCAGCGACGCGAATCGGGACCCCCAAGAAAGCCAGGCCCGGGGGCTGAATCGGGGATACCGAGCCGGGAATGGTGAGAAAGTCCAGTGCGAGAAGGCCCGGTGCGTTCGTTGGGTTGGATGGCTGACTCATGGTGTGCTCCTGTCGATGTGATAACCCGCGACCATGGGGGTATCAAGCGCTCGATCAGGAAAGGTTGACTACTGTCAGAAATTACAGGTCTGCGTGATTTTCCGATAAACGGCTGGTGCTGGAGTTTACTTCATCGTCCCTTTTTGACTGAAATGGCGCGTAACGAACCCTGCTAATAAGCAACCATCGAAATTATCGCGAAGCGTTCTAAACAACTGTCATTTATGACAGGTAACTTCCAATTCAGCCTGGAATAAGCTGCGAGCGCTGGAATGAATTGAGGTGTTCATCGTGTCTCACGATCGTTACCTGTTGCCACTGGGCGTTCTCTTGTTGGCGATGCTGCCGGTGTTCCACGATGCCCACGCCGGCCAGTGGACGCCCATACGAGACGAAGTGACCTTCCAATGTGACAACGCTGTCGCGCAGTCGGGCTCCAGCGTGTATGTCGTCGGCAACCATCCAAACCCGGGGAACTGGGACCCGACCAAGGCCATAAAGCTCAACAATGCTGGCTCCACATGGACCGGAAAAGTACTTTTCCCCGGCGCGGACGACAGCAAAGATGTGGAGTGGAAGTGCATTGTGCGCGACGACACTGACTCGACCAAAGCGCCAACGTTGCAGGGCGGTGCCAACAACGTCGTTAAGTTGGCTTTTACTGCAAAGAGCGTCGGAACGTTTTGAGGTGTGAGCGGGCGCACCGATCAGGTTGCGCCTAGCAATAAGGCTTGCTCGCGCTCACACAACTCCACCACGTAATCCCACAACACCCGCAACCTCACCGACTTGTGCAACTCCCGCCGCGTACTAATCCAATAGCTGCGCTGAATGCTCTCATCCGGCAACAACGGCACCAGTTCCGGATCGGCACTGGCCATGTAACAAGGCAACACCGCAATCCCCAGCCCCGACCGCGCCGCTTGTTGTTGGGCGATGACGCTGGTGCTGTGGAACACGACTTGGGGGTTGCGGCAGAAGCTGTTGAGGAACATCAGTTCCTGGCTGAACAACAGGTCGTCGACGTAGCCGATCCACGCATGGCGGCCGAGGTCTTCGCGGCTGTTGAGCGGCGGTGCCTTGTCGAGGTAGGCCTGGCTGGCGTAGAGCGCCAGGCGATAGTCGGTGAGTTTGCGCGTGACGAGCATGTCGGCGGCCGGGCGTTCGAGGTGGATGCTGATTTCGGCTTCGCGGTTGAGGATGCTGACGAAGCGCGGCACGGCCACCAGTTCCACTTCCAGGCCTGGGTAGCGTTCGAACAAGCCGTTCATGCGGCTGGCAAGGAACATGATGCCCAGCCCTTCCGTCACACCGACGCGGATTTTGCCGAGCGGCGCGGTGGATTGGGTGATTTCTTCCTGGGCCAGCAGCGCGACGTTTTCCATGGCTTCGGCGTGTTTGAGCAGCGCCTCGCCGGCCGGGGTCAGTTGATAGCCCTGGGCGTGCTGCACGAACAGCGCGGTGCCGAGGCTCTTTTCAATCGCCTCGATGTGCCGGGCCACGGTGGCGTGGGTGGTGTTCAAGCGGCGGGCGGCGGTGAGCAAGCGGCCGCTGCGCTGCAATTCGAGAAAAAACCGCAGGTCATTCCAATCGAACATCATGCTTCCTTAGGGCTACGCTGTCTGAAAACGCACAGCGGCTGCGCAAAAACTAACATTCTTTATACGAAAGCTAACAACTAGGATGAAGCCCAACAACAAAAACAAGACGAGGTAAGGGATGCAGACCTCTCAGGATGAATTCGATTACATCGTGGTCGGCGCCGGGCCGGCCGGGTGTTTGCTGGCCAATCGATTGTCCGCCAACCCGCAACATCGGGTGCTGCTGCTCGAAGCCGGCGGGCGCGATAACTATCCGTGGATTCATATTCCGGTCGGTTACCTGTTCTGCATCGGTAATCCGCGCACCGACTGGTGCTTCAAGACTGAGGCGCAACCCGGTTTGCAAGACCGCACGCTGAGCTACCCTCGGGGCAAAGTGCTCGGTGGCTGTTCCTCGATTAACGGCATGATTTACATGCGTGGCCAGGCTGGCGATTACGATGGCTGGGCGGCGGATGGTAATCCCGGTTGGGCGTGGAAAGACGTGCTGCCGCTGTTCAAGCAAAGCGAAAACCATTTTGCCGGCGACTCGGAATTTCATGGTGCCACCGGGCAATGGCGGGTTGAACGTCAAAGGCTGTCATGGCCGATTCTCGATGCCTTCCGCAGCGCCGCCGAGCAAAGCGGCATCGCCAGCATCGATGACTTCAACCAGGGCGATAACGAAGGCTGTGGTTACTTCCAGGTCAATCAAAAGGCCGGGATTCGCTGGAACGCGGCCAAGGCGTTTCTCAAACCGATCCGAAATCGCGCCAATCTCACGGTTTTGACTGAGGTTGAAGTGGACCGCGTGTTGCTGGAAAACGGTCGTGCTTCAGCGGTCGTCACCCGCTGGCAGGGCCAGGCGAAAACCTTCAAGGCACGCAAGGAAATCGTCCTGTGTGCCGGCTCCGTTGGTTCGCCAAGCATTCTGCAACGCTCCGGGATCGGCCCGCGTCCGCTGCTGCAACGCCTGGGGATCGGCGTGGTGCATGAGCTGCCGGGTGTTGGCGGTAACCTGCAGGATCACCTGCAACTGCGGCTGATCTACAAACTGGAAAACGCCCGCACCCTCAATCAAATCGCCGGCACCGTGTGGGGCAAGATGGGCATGGGCCTGCGTTATCTGTATGACCGAAGTGGGCCACTGTCCATGGCGCCGAGCCAGCTGGGGGCGTTTGCCCGCTCGGGGCCGGAGCAAACTTCAGCGAATCTTGAATACCACGTGCAACCGCTGTCGCTGGAGCGTTTTGGCGAGCCGCTGCATGCGTTTCCTGCGTTTACGGCGTCGGTGTGTGATTTGCGGCCGCAGAGCCGTGGTCGGGTTGAGATTCGCAGTGCTGATCCGCAGGAGGCGCCACTGATTCAGCCCAACTATTTGAGTCATCCTGAGGATCTGCGGGTGGCGGCGGATGCGATTCGCCTGACCCGGCGCATCGTTGCCGCGCCGGCGCTGGCGGCGTTCAAACCGGTCGAGTATTTGCCGGGGGACAGTTTGCAGAGCGAAGAAGAATTGCATGAAGCGGCGGCGCGGATTGGCACGACGATTTTTCATCCGGTGGGGACTTGCCGGATGGGTAACGACGCGGATGCGGTGGTGGATGCACAGTTGAATGTCCGTGGCATCCCTGGATTGCGTATCGCCGATGCCTCGATCATGCCGCGTATTACCTCGGGCAATACCTGCTCGCCTACGCTGATGATTGCCGAGAAGGCTGCGCAGTTGATCCTTGACCCTGACACCAGGAGCTTCGCCCCGGAGAAGGAACTGTTAAGTAACGCCTGAATCACACACCTGTAGGAGCATGGCTTGCCCGCGATGGCGATTTCAGAGGCGCCATCGCGAGCAAGCTTTGCTCCTACAGGGAACGAGTACACCCCGCTTTATGGATAAACGCGGCACCCGCCCACAAGGCTGGCGCCGACAGTGGAACAACAAAAACAATCACTGTGAGGGATACCGATATGTCAGAACACGTTCAGCCCCTGGAAGCCACGCGCAGCGCGGGCGTCAGCAGCGGCACCAAGAAAGTCATCTTCGCTTCGTCTCTGGGGACGGTGTTCGAGTGGTATGACTTTTTCCTCTATGGCGCCCTCGCGGCGGTGATCAGCAAGCAGTTCTTTGCCGGGGTCAACGACACCACGGCGTTTATCTTCGCGCTCATGGCGTTTGCCGCCGGCTTCATCGTGCGGCCGTTTGGTGCGTTGGTGTTCGGTCGGTTGGGGGACATGATCGGGCGTAAATACACCTTCCTCGCGACCATCGTGCTCATGGGCCTGGCGACGTTCTGTGTCGGGTTGCTGCCGACCTACGCCAGCATCGGCATCGCCGCGCCGATCATCCTTGTGGTGCTGCGCATGCTCCAGGGCCTGGCCCTCGGCGGCGAATACGGCGGCGCCGCGACCTATGTGGCGGAACATGCGCCGATGGGCAAACGCGGCTTCCACACCAGCTGGATTCAATCCACCGCCACCCTCGGCCTGCTGCTGTCGCTGCTGGTGGTACTCGGTTGTCGCTACTTCACCGGCGACCAGTTCGAAGTCTGGGGCTGGCGTATTCCGTTTCTGTTTTCCATCGTGCTGCTGGGCATCTCCACCTGGATTCGCCTGAGCCTGCACGAGTCGCCGGCCTTCGTGAAAATGAAAGAAGAAGGCAAGCTGTGCAAGCAGCCGCTGCGCGATTCCTTCGGTAAATGGGAAAACCTCAAAGTCGTGTTGATCGCCCTGTTCAGCATCAACGCCGGGCAAGCGGTGACCTTTTACGCCGCGCAGTTCTACGTGCTGTTCTTCCTCACCCAGTTCCTGAAAATGGACCCGGCGCTGGCGAATAGTTTGCTGATTGTCAGCGTGATTATCGGCGCGCCGTTCTTCATCTTTTTCGGCTGGCTGTCGGATAAGGTCGGGCGCAAACCGGTGCTGATGATCGGCCTGCTGCTGGCCACCGCGCTGTACTTCCCGATCTTCAAATCCATCGCCCACTACGCCAACCCGGCGGTCGACCAGGCCCGCCAACAGGCACCGATCACTGTCATGGCCGACCCGGCTACTTGCACCTTCCAGTTCGACCCGGTGGGCAAGGCGAAATTTGATAGCCCGTGCGACAAGGTCAAGACCTTCCTGGTCAAGCAAGGCCTGCCTTACACCAGCGCCGCTGCCCCAACTGGCGCAGCCGTGCAGGTCAGCATCGGCGACGTAAAAATCGATGGCTACGACGAAGCGGCCCTGCGTGGCGCGGTGACCCTGGCGGGCTATCCGTCGCAAGCCGACACTCAGCAGGTCAACAAAACCATGATCGTGGCGCTGATGGTCGTGCTGATCATCATCTCCGCCATGTGCTACGGCCCGCTGGCGGCGCTGATGGTCGAACTGTTCCCGACGCGCATCCGCTACACCTCGATGTCCCTGCCCTACCACATCGGCAATGGCTGGTTCGGCGGATTCCTGCCGACGGTGTCGTTTGCGTTGGTGGTGTACACCGGGGACATCTTCTATGGACTGTGGTACCCGGTGGTGATTACCGGGGTGAGTTTGATTGTGGGGTTGATTTGTTTGCGCGAGACCAAGAACGTGGATCTGGATAAGAACTGATACCGAGAAATGCGCGGGCTCTGTAGCAACTGCCGAGCCCGCAAGCGCTCGGCTTGTAGCAGCTGCCGAGGTACGAGGCTGCGTTCGGCTTGTAGCAGCTGCCGAGGCACGAGGCTGCGTTCGGCTGCGAAGCAGTCGTGAAATCAGGCGGCGCGGTGTTTCAGGAAGATCGAGTGCTCAGGTTTTACGACTGCTTCGCAGCCGAACGCAGCCTCGTACCTCGGCAGCTGCTACAAGTCACTCGCCACAGGTTAAGCTCAATGAACATTTCAGCCCCGCCATTCCAAAAAACGAGGCCCCATGATCATTTCATCCGCATCCGATTACCGCGAGGCAGCACGCCGTAAACTTCCGCGATTCCTGTTCGATTACATCGATGGCGGCGCCTACGCCGAGCACACGCTGCGGGCCAACAGTGCCGACCTGACGGGCATCAGCCTGCGTCAGCGCATTCTGAAAAACGTTGAAACCCTGAGCCTTGAAACCACCCTCTTCAACCAACCCCTGGCCATGCCTATCATCCTCGCACCGGTGGGCCTGACGGGCATGTTTGCCCGGCGTGGTGAGGTGCAGGCGGTGAGAGCGGCGGAGAACAAAGGCATTCCGCTGTGCCTGTCCACGGTATCAGTGTGTTCGATCGAGGAAGTCTCGGCGCAAAGCCAACAATCGATCTGGTTTCAGCTGTACGTGTTGAAAGACCGGGGCTTCATGAAAAACGCCCTGGAGCGGGCGAAGGCGGCCGGGGTGAAGAACCTGGTGTTTACCGTCGACATGCCCACGCCCGGCGCGCGATATCGGGATGCGCATTCGGGCATGTCCGGCCCTTTCGCTTCGTCGCGGCGAATGTTGCAGGCGATGACCCGGCCGGACTGGGCGTTCAATGTTGGCCTGATGGGGCGGCCGCATGACCTGGGCAATATCTCGGCGTATCTGGGCCAAGCCGTCACGCTCGAAGACTACATGGGCTGGCTGGCGAAGAACTTCGACCCGTCGATCAGTTGGGCCGATCTGCAGTGGATTCGGGATTTCTGGGAAGGTCCGATGATCATCAAAGGCATTCTCGATCCTCAGGATGCAAAAGATGCGGTCAGCTTTGGCGCGGACGGCATCGTGGTGTCGAACCACGGTGGGCGGCAGCTGGATGGCGTGCTGTCGACCACCAAGGCCTTGCCGGCGATCATGCAAGCCATCGGCGATGATCTGACGGTGTTGGTCGACTCGGGGATTCGCTCGGGGCTGGATGTGGTGCGGATGTTGGCGCTGGGGGCGAAAGGCGTGTTGCTGGGGCGTTCGATGGCGTATGCGCTGGCGGCGGATGGACAGCGCGGGGTGGAAAACATGCTGGATATTTTCGCCCGGGAAATGCGCGTGGCCATGACGTTGACCGGGGTGACTTCAATTGCGCAGATTGATGAATCGACGTTGGTGAGCGCTGTCCGCTAGTGAAGATCGTTCCCACGCTCCGCGTGGGAACGATCAACGACCTCTGCCGCTCATTGCGCGGTGGCCTGCCGATACTGCCGCGGAGTGAAACCGGTCAAGGCCTTGAACTGGCGAGTAAACGCGCTGTGGTCGGTATAGCCGCACTGCAACGCGACTTCGGTAATGGGGATGTCGGTGTGCAGCAAACGATGCGCATGTTCCAGGCGCACCTTTTGGATCATCTGCCGTGGCGTGAGGTGGAACACGCGTTTGCAGTAGCGTTCCAGTTGCGCCACTGAAATACCGGCGATGCGCGTCAGTTCGCCCAAGGTGACCCGTCGATTGAAATGGGCGCGAATGTGTTCGTCGACCGCCGCCAGCCGCTGGTAAGCCGGATGTGTATCGCTGGCCGATTGCAGATCAACCGAAATCCCCGCCAGGCCGATGATTTCACCGTTGCGGTTATACAGCGGACGTTTGTGCGTCAGGCACCAACCGGGTTCCCGGCTCCCGTACAAGTGCAATTCCAGTTGATCTTCCAGCACCAGGCCTTGCTCCAGCACACGGCGATCCTGCTCGGTATAACCCGGCCCCAATTGCGCTGGAAACACCTCGGCGCTGGTTTTGCCCAGCAGCTGTTTCATTCCGCAGCGCTGGACCAGAGCGAGGTTGGCCATGACGTAGCGCGCCTGGACGTCCTTGATAAAGATCGCGGCATTGGGAATCACATCGAGCATCGGCAACAGCGGTGCCACGCCGGCCAATAATGCTTCGATCGTTTCCGGACGAGTGCCGTCGTTCCCCTCGCACAACATCGCCAACGCGCTCTGCGCCATCAATCTCACCCTCTCACTCTTGAGGCATTTTTCGCTCACCTTGCCTCGTCGTGAGTGCGGTGTCGAGCACTGCTGCATTGTGCTGATTTCGTCATCCATACCCACGCAAAACATCAATCGCCAGCGCGCCGTCGCGTTCACTCTATGGCCATTGCATGCACCCCTGCCTATCCAATAACTCACAAGAAGGCGCGACGCTATGTCAGGCAAAGGCAAGTTCAAAAGGCAACTTTCGTTGATGGACCTTACGTTCATCGGCTTGGGCGCCATCTTCGGTTCCGGCTGGTTATTCGCCGCCAGTCACGTTTCTGCAATCGCGGGTCCAGCAGGGATTTTTTCCTGGCTGCTGGGCGGTTTTGCCGTGTTGCTGTTGGGCATTGTTTACTGTGAATTGGGCGCGGCGCTGCCCCGGGCCGGTGGTGTGGTTCGCTATCCGGTTTATTCCCACGGCCCGCTGCTCGGCTACTTGATGGGCTTCATCACCTTGATCGCCTTCACCAGTCTGGTGGCGATCGAAGTGGTCGCCTCCCGGCAGTATGCCGCGGCGTGGTTTCCCGAGTTGACCAAGGCCGGTTCCAGCGATCCGACGATCCTTGGCTGGCTGATGCAATTCGCCCTGCTGTGCCTGTTCTTCGTGCTCAACTACCGCAGCGTGAAGACCTTCGCCATGGCCAACAACCTGGTCAGCGTGTTCAAGTTCATCGTGCCGCTGCTGGTGATCGGTGTGCTGTTCACCTTCTTCAAACCAGCCAACTTCCAGGCCCAGGGCTTCGCCCCATTCGGCTTGTCGGGTGTGGAAATGGCGGTGTCGGCGGGCGGTGTGATTTTCGCTTACCTGGGGCTGACGCCGATCATTTCGGTAGCCAGTGAAGTGAAGAATCCGCAGCGGACCATTCCGATTGCGCTGATCCTGTCGGTGCTGCTCTCCACGTTGATTTATGTGCTGTTGCAGGTCGCCTTCCTCGGTGGCGTGCCCACCGAAATGGTGGTCAACGGCTGGGCCGGCGTGGCCAAGGAACTGGCGCTGCCTTATCGCGATATCGCCCTGGCCCTGGGCGTGGGTTGGTTGGCCTATCTGGTGGTCGCCGACGCGGTGATCTCCCCCAGCGGTTGCGGCAACATCTACATGAACGCGACACCGCGCGTGATCTACGGCTGGGCGCAAACCGGCACGTTCTTCAAGGTCTTCACCCGTATCGATGAAAAGTCCGGCATCCCGCGCCCGGCGCTGTGGCTGACCTTTGCCCTGTCGGTGTTCTGGACCTTGCCGTTCCCTTCGTGGGAAGCGCTGATCAATGTGGTCTCCGCCGCGCTGGTGTTGAGCTACGCCGTCGCGCCAGTGTCCGTCGCCGCCCTGCGCCGCAATGCACCGGACATGCCACGCCCGTTCCGGGTCAAGTGGATGGGTGTGCTCGGGCCGCTGTCATTCATCATCGCCGCGCTGATCGTCTACTGGTCGGGTTGGGACACCGTGTCCTGGCTGCTCGGCCTGCAAATCCTGATGTTCATCGTGTACCTGTTGTGCGGTCGTTTTGTGCCGACCAACCACCTGAGCCTGGCCCAGCAAGTGCGCTCATCGGCGTGGCTGATCGGCTTCTACGCCGTGACCATCGTGCTGTCCAAGCTCGGCAGTTTCGGCGGCCTGGGCGTGCTCAGCCATCCGTTCGACACCCTGGTGGTGGCGGTCTGCGCGATGGGGATCTATTGCTGGGGCGCGGCGACTGGCGTGCCGGCGCACCTGGTGCGTCTGGAATCCGAGGACGATGAAAGCGAAGCCGATTCGACCCTCGCGAACACTGCGACAGGCCGCCCTGCGCCTGCACACTTCTAAAGGACGGATTTATGAAACGGGTTCATGTGATTGACTCCCATACCGGCGGCGAACCGACGCGCCTGGTGATCAAAGGTTTTCCGCAATTGGCCGGCCAGACCATGGCCGAGCAGCGCGATACCCTGCGCGACCAGCATGACCACTGGCGCCGCGCCTGCTTGCTGGAACCCCGTGGCAACGACGTACTGGTCGGCGCGCTGTATTGCGAACCGGTGTCGCCGGACGCCACGTGCGGCGTGATTTTCTTCAACAACGCCGGCTACCTCGGCATGTGCGGCCACGGCACCATCGGCCTGGTCAACTCGCTGCATTACCTGGGGCACATCGCCCCCGGCGTGCACAAGATCGACACGCCCGTCGGCCCGGTCAGCGCCACGCTGCATGAAGACGGCACGGTGACGTTGCGCAACGTGCCCGCTTACCGCTATCGCCAAAAAGTGCCGGTCGACGTGCCGGGGCACGGCACCGTTTACGGCGATATCGCCTGGGGCGGCAACTGGTTTTTCCTGGTGTCCGATCACGGCCAAGCATTGCAAATGGACAACGTCGAAGCCCTCACCGATTACACCTGGGCGATGCTCAAGGCCTTGGAAGACCAAGGCATCCATGGCGAAGACGGCGCGCTCATCGACCATGTCGAACTGTTTGCCGACGACGATCACGCCGACAGCCGCAACTTCGTCATGTGCCCCGGCAAAGCCTACGACCGCTCACCCTGCGGCACGGGCACCAGCGCCAAACTGGCGTGCCTGGCCGCCGATGGAAAACTGGCCGCTGGAAAGCCTTGGGTCCAAGCAAGCATCACCGGCAGCCAGTTCATCGGCAGCTTCGAATGGGAAGGCGAACGCGTGCGCCCGTTCATTACCGGCAAGGCTTTCATGACCGCCGACGCTACGTTGCTGATCGACGAACAGGATCCCTTCGCGTGGGGCATTTGAGCTGCCCCCGCGCCACTTCACCTTCAATTGAATGCTTCGAGGAGTTAGAACAATGAGCGAGAACATTTTCACTGGCTGCATCCCTGCACTGATGACCCCGTGCACCGCCGAGCGCAAGCCGGACTTTGACAAGTTGGTGGCCAAGGGTCGCGAACTGATCGATATCGGCATGAGCGCCGTCGTGTACTGCGGCTCCATGGGTGACTGGCCGTTGCTGACCGAAGCCGAACGTCAGGAAGGCGTGGCGCGTCTGGTCGCGGCGGGCATTCCGACCATCGTCGGCACTGGCGCGGTGAACAGCCGCGAGGCGATTTCCCACGCGGCCCATGCGGCGAAAGTCGGCGCTCATGGCCTGATGGTCATTCCTCGCGTTCTGTCCCGGGGCGCCTCTCCCGCCGCGCAAAAAGCCCACTTCGCTGCCATCCTCAACGCTGCGCCGAACCTGCCGTCGGTGATCTACAACAGCCCTTACTACGGCTTCGCCACCCGCGCCGACCTGTTCTTCGAACTGCGCCGCGAGCACCCGAACCTGATCGGCTTCAAGGAGTTCGGCGGTGCTGCCGACCTGCGCTACGCCGCCGAAAACATCACGTCCAAGGACGACAACGTCACGCTGATGGTCGGGGTCGATACCCAAGTGGTGCATGGTTTCGTCAACTGCAACGCCACCGGCGCCATTACTGGCATCGGCAACGCGCTGCCCCGCGAAGTGCTGCAACTGGTGGCCCTGAGCAAACAAGCGGCCAAGGGCGATGCAAAGGCCCGACGTCTGGCCCGGGAGCTGGAGTCGGCGCTGGCGGTGCTGTCGTCGTTCGATGAGGGCTGTGACCTGGTGCTCTATTACAAGCACTTGATGGTGCTCAATGGCGACAAGGAATACACCCTGCACTTCAACGACACCGATGCGCTCAGCGATGCCCAACGGCATTACGCCGAGAATCAGTACACGTTGTTCCGCCAGTGGTACAAAAACTGGTCGGCCGAGCAGAACGTCGCCTGATCTCCCCTGTGTTCGTGCCCGCTGCGAGACCGCCGTGTTTCGCCGTCGGGCCCCCTCCTCTTTTTCAGGAAAGCGCCATGACTCTGACGGGCCAAATGCTGATCGGTCAGCACGCCATTACCGGTAGCCGCGAAGCGATCCGGGCGATTGATCCAGCCACCGACAAACCACTCGAACCGGCCTATGCCGGAGGCACCGAGGCGCAGGTCGATCAGGCCTGCGCGTTGGCGTCGGCGGCGTTCGACAGCTATCGCGAAACACCATTGGCGGCACGCGCGCAGTTCCTCGAAGCGATTGCCGATGAGATCGAAGCCTTGGGCGATGAGCTGATCGAGCGTGCGGTCGCCGAGACCGGTTTGCCGCGCCCGCGTATCCAGGGTGAACGTGGTCGCACCTGCCAGCAACTGCGAACCTTTGCCCGCACCGTGCGCGCCGGCGAATGGCTGGATGTACGGGTCGATAACGCGCTGCCGGAACGTCAGCCCCTGCCACGTCCGGATTTGCGTCAGCGTCAGGTGCCGTTGGGGCCGGTGGCGGTGTTCGGCGCGAGCAATTTTCCGCTGGCCTTTTCAGTCGCTGGTGGTGACACGGCTTCGGCATTCGCCGCCGGTTGCCCGGTGATCGTCAAGGCCCATGGCGCGCATCCCGGCACCAGCGAACTGGTGGGTCGCGCGGTGGCTCGGGCGGTGAAAACATCCGGGCTGCATGAAGGTGTGTTTTCGCTGTTGTTCGGCTCTGGCCGCGAAGTGGGCATCGCGCTGGTCAGCGACCCGCGAATCAAAGCCGTGGGTTTCACTGGTTCGCGCAGTGGCGGCATGGCGTTGTGCAAAGCGGCTCAGGCGCGTCCCGAGCCGATTCCGGTGTATGCGGAAATGAGCTCGATCAATCCGGTTTTGCTGTTTCCGGCAGCCCTGCAAGCGCGCGGTGAAGCGCTGGCGCAAGGTTTCGTTACTTCACTCACTCAGGGCGCCGGCCAGTTCTGCACCAACCCTGGATTGGTGATCGCTCATCAAGGCGCTGCATTGGAGCGTTTCATCAGCGCAGCGGCGGATCTCGTTCAGCACAGCCCGGCGCAGACCATGCTCACGCCCGGCATCTTCACTGCCTACAAGGCTGGCGTGGATTTGATGCGAGCAGAAACGGTCGCCATTGGTCTGAAGGGCGAAACACCGAACCAATGCCAAGCGCATCTGTTCGTGACCCAGGCGCAGGATTTTCTCCGCGACCCAACGTTGCAAGCCGAGATGTTCGGGGCCGCATCGCTGGTCGTGCAATGTGCCGACGACAACGAAATCCGGCAGGTTATCGAGCACCTGGAAGGTCAGCTGACAGCCACCCTGCATTTGGATGACGCCGATCTGGAAAGCGCCAGGGCGTTGTTGCCGATGCTGGAACGCAAGGCCGGCCGCCTGCTGGTCAATGGCTGGCCCACCGGGGTCGAGGTGTGCGACGCCATGGTCCATGGCGGCCCCTTCCCGGCCACTTCCGACCCGCGTTCGACCTCGGTCGGCACGGCCGCCATCCTGCGGTTCCTGCGCCCGGTCTGCTACCAGGATTTCCCGGACAGCTTGTTGCCGGCCGCGCTCAAGCACGGCAATCCGCTGCAACTGCGGCGCCTGCTCGATGGCCAGAGGGAAGACTGAGCCAATGTCTAATCACTCCACTTCGAACGACCCGCACGACATCGCCGTGGTCGGCGCCGGCATCATCGGCGTCGCCTGCGCCCTGCGCCTGGCCCGCCAAGGCCTGCGGGTGGTGGTGATCGACCAGCAGGAACCCGGCCATGGCGCCTCGTTCGGCAATGCCGGGCACCTGGCCACCGAGCAGGTGTTTCCCATCGCCGACCTGTCGATCCTCAAGCGCCTGCCCGCTATGCTCATGGACCCGATGGGCCCGCTGCGCCTGGACTGGAAATACCTGCCGCGCGCCCTGCCCTGGTTTATGCGCCTGTTGTTGAACCTGCGCCCGGTGCCGTTCCAACGCACCGTGGCCGGCCTCCGCGCGCTCAACGAAAGCAGCCTTGGCGCGTGGCAGCGGTTGCTGGCGGACATTGCCCGCCCGGATTTGCTCAGGGAAGACGGCTCGTTGCTGGTGTTCGAGCGTGCCGAGTCGCGTCAGGCGATTGAAGCGTTACAGGCGCGGATGCGTCAGCAGCAGGTGCCGGTGGATTTCTGGCAGTCCGAGGCCATTCTCGAGGTGGCCCCGCAGCTTAGTGAACAGATTCAGGGCGGCTTGTTTTTTCCGAGCACCGGGCATTTTCTTGATCCTTACCGGGTTGTCTGCGAACTGGTCGACGCGGCCAAGGCCGGCGGCGTGCAGTTCTTGAAACAACAGGTTCAGGGTGGGCACTTACAGGAGGACGGCGTCGCGCTGATCACCGATCAGGGCCATATCAACGCCCGCCAGGTGCTGATCGCCTGCGGTGCCCATTCCGCGAAGCTTACCGCTGCGCTGACTGGCAAAAAGATCCCATTGGATACCGAACGCGGTTATCACCTGATGTTGCCCCACGAGCAGCATCGGTTGCCGTTCGCCGTCACTTCGCTGGAGCGTAAATTCATCATGACGCCCATGGCCGATGGGCTGAGGCTGGCCGGCACCGTCGAGTTCGCCGGCCTCCACCGCCCGCCGAGCATGCAGCGTGCCTGGCAGTTGCACCGGCTGAGCAATGGCTTATTCCGCCGCGACTTGAACGCTGACGATGCCACGCCGTGGATGGGATTTCGTCCGTCCTTGCCGGATTCCCTGCCGATCATCGACCGGGTGTGCGAGGGCAAGGTGCTGCTCGCTTTCGGCCACCAGCATTTGGGTTTGACTCAGGCAGCCGTCACGGCCGAGTTGATCGCGCACATGGCTGCGGTCACCCCGGCTCATGGTTTACCGGCCATCGAACCGTACCGGCTCGATCGCTTCTGATAAAAAAATCGGTCAGACATCTTTGAGAATCTCGAAGGTCACCTGGTCAGGGTAGAACGCCACATAGTCTTTAATCTGATCGACCGACACCTTGGGGTTCTCATAGCTCCACACCGCGTTGGCGCCTTCATGCCCCGGGATCTGCAAGCTGAAGTAACTGGCGTCGCCCTTGTACGGGCAATAGCTGGTGTGGTCGGTGCGGGCATAATATTTTTCATCGATGTCTTCACGCGGGACGTAGTACACCGGAGGGTAATTGGCCTCGAGCAGCACCAGCGCCCGGGCGGACGCGGCCACCTGAATACCGTGGAACTTCACCAACAGACAGCCGGGTTGCTCGGCAATGGTGATGACAGGACTGGGACCGGAGCTTTTCATGGAATACGTTCCTCATGACAGTGATGAACCTATGCGATGGGCAATACAGCAGCCCCAAAACCTTAGACCACGACTGTCAGGTATAACCCATGTTTCGGCATCGCGACGGCTTCGCAGCCGAACGGAATCACAAAATCAAAAGATCGCAGCCTTCGGCAGCTTCTACGGGATTGGTGTTCGCCGCGATTATGTCGGTGAACGCGATCCCGTTTAGGAACTGCCGAAGGCTGCGATCTCTTGATCTTGCTTTACATCAAGCGACGATATCGCTCACCGCTGCCTGCCCGACCATCCCCACCGCAAAATCCACCGCGCCATGCCCGGTCAAATCGACCATCAAACTGGTCTGATTGCTCTCGGCAAACCAGGTCAGGATCGCATCACCGGCATGCCCGGTGAAACCGCTGACAAAGTTCAACGTCGCATTACCCGAGGCAAACTCGGCGATGCCGGACAGGTCGATCTTGTCCTGGCCGCTGGTGAAATCCATGATCCAGTCCGGCGCGGTCATGGTCGAATCGCTGGCGGCGCCGAACACAAACGTGTCCGCCCCGGCCCCGCCCCACAACGAATCACCGCCACCGGCCCCGTAGATGATGTCGTTGCCGGCCCCGCCTTCCAGACCGTTCGCCGCGGCGTTGCCGATCAGCAGGTCATTGCCCGAACCACCGATGGCATTCTCCAGGGTCACGCCGTGGGCGATGGAAACGTTGCCGACCAGGCCGCCCACATCGGAGAACGCGCCTTCGTTGAGGTTGATCTTCTGGTTCTGGCTGAAACCGGAGAAGTCCAGGGTGTCGTTACCACCACCGTCCCACACCGAAAACACCACTTTCGAGGCGGCCGACGTGGCGCTGTAGAAATCGCGCTCGGCGTTGGAGTTAAAGCCGTAGACCGTGTCGCTGGCGCGGGTGTCCAGGTTGGCGCCGTAGAGTTTCTGCACGGCGACGATGTCGTCGAGCAATGGTGCCGAGGCGTAGGCGCCGCTGCCGTCCTTGCTGAAGTCCTGGTGCGTGTTGCTTTCGCTCCAGTAGCTCATGAGGCTGTAGCCACGGGTGTCCTGGGCGTAGGTCACGTCGTTGTAGGTCGGATTGCCGTTACCGGCGTTGTAGACGCCCGGGTGCGACAGGCCCAGGGTGTGGCCGATTTCGTGGGTCAGGGTCTGGCGCCCGTAGTTGTTGGTGTCCGGGGTTTTGTTGACCTGGTATTGGTCGTTGATCATGTACCAGGACTGGCCATCGTACTGGCTGCCCTGGGGCAGATAGGCGAACGCCGCGCCGCCGGTGTTGTTGCTGTAGTTGCCGAAGGTCATGTGACCGTCGCCACCCTTGCCTTCGCTGAAGGTCACGTTGGCCACGTCCGACCAGGATTGCATCGCCAGCACGGCCTGGGCTTTTTGCTGGGCGCTAAATTCGCCGAACGTGCCGAGGGCCGGGTTGTAGTTGGCCGGTTTCGAGGTGAGGAAGGTGTAGCTGAGGTCGATCTTGCCGTCGGCATTCTGATCGTGCCAGGACGCGCCTTTGCGCAGGATCTGGTCGGCCGCCTGATCGGCGGTGAACGATGGTTTGCCGTTGATCAGCGCGCTGCCGCCCCGGTCGTACAAGTGGCTGAATGTATCGACGGTGGAGTAGGCGTCACTGGTCCGGGCTTTTGCTAGAGACATGGTTTACGTCCTTGTTCAAAGTAGTCAGTTTCGACAGACCACGGCGATCCCTTGGCGAGATCGTCCTGTCACTCGCCCCATTGCAGGCGCGGTGAAACTGACACAGCTTGAAACGTGGCGCTAATCAATTTCTCGATAGCGGTTTTCCAGGCATCGCTGCACGGAAAGACTGTCTGGGTAAAAAAACAGAGGAAAATTGATACACTTTTTTAGCGCTGACTCAGAAAAACCACTGTCGCCTTTGATTATCAGCCGATATTTTGTCGCTTCGGTTTGCAGGCGTAGTGACTACAACCCATTCTTGATCGGTGCCCTTCATAGAAGAAACAGGCGGTATTTTTTCAGATATCAACACGCAGATGATTAACCTGCCAGCACATGAGCCCGTCTCTGTACTGACGCACTTGAGACGAGCCTTACTGTTAGAAATATCCGGAGGCGAAAAAAGGATCGGAAGCAAAAATGAAATCACCTCCTGGATACTGAAGCACTATCAGGAAAACCCGATCGTCGGCGACATGATGAAAGCCATCATGTTGGTAGAAGAAGATTTAGTGTTGACCCGAGATGACCTCCCGTCGCTGGAGGACAGCATCAATAAACTTTATTTGCTGGAAACCAACACACTTCCGGAATTCTTCTTCGTCTCCTCCATACTCGAAGATGTTCGCTACGGCATTATGTTTCATAGAGAACATCTCAAGGGCGGCGGAATCGTTTACTCCGCAACCTTGTATAACTTGCAGGACCTTACAAATCGAATATACCGCTTTGACATCAGGGCTTATCAAGCAGAACCTGAACCGCTCATGTCAGCCTGTACAGGTGATGGTTGGGTACGTATTCCAAGGGACGAAATAGCATCAGTTCCACCGTCAGCCTTCGCCTTCCAATGCCTGGCCGCTTACTACAACTACAAATACAGGATGTTGCCGCTGGATTCTATTATCGATGAAGAATCCGCAAATCGTCCCACCAATAACTACTTGATAAAACTCCTGTCCCAGGCGTATGCAAATAAAGTCGCTTGCACAAGGGTAATGGTACCTCTGGACGCGGTTCAACCCTGGGATATCGACCATGCACTGAGTATCCCGGAAGAAAGAATCAAGGCGTTCATGCCGCATGCTATCGAGTCTGGCAGGCCCGCGTACGAACTGGTCCTCTATGAAAAAAACGGCCAACTCATAATGGATGATGATTATCTGGCGTACCTGGCCTATAACGTCATCGAAATAGACCGGGTTCCAGCCGTTATTATCGGTCCCTTCTCAAACACTGCCGTTCAGGTGCTGGGGCGAGGTTTCTCGGAACTCATTCCGCCCATTTCCGTTTCACCCTGCCGTCAACCCTCCTCCCGGCCGAGGCTGAGCAAGCAGGATATGCTCAAGAACAAGCTGAAAGGACTTGCACCGGCAAACAATCCCCAAACCCAATTCGAAAGTGTTTTCATCAAGTTCTGCAGATTGCTCGGAAACAAATCAACGGTTGAAAGAGACCTGCACAAATTCATCAAGGCCTACCCACAGATCCTCGACTGCCATCTCGCCAAGCTATACAGCGAGGTTCGCATTGGCAACTGCAGAGCCGACCTGGTCCTTCAATACAATCAGGCGGACAAGCGTATCGTGCTGATTGAACTGGAGCGCCATAGCGACGAAATTTTCACCAAAACCAATCAGCTAAGACACAAAGTCACCCATGCAATCAAGCAAGTAAACGACTGGATACGCCAGATCAGGGAAAACAAACAAGACATCCCGGACTGGTTGCAGGGCAACTACGTCGTCGAGGGCCTGGTTGTGATCGGCCGCTCACGAAAACTGACAGCAGAAAAGAAAGAGGTGTTGTTTGGCCTTAATACCAATCAAACAGTCAAGGTCATCACCTACGACGATCTGCTGGAGAGAATGCATCACCTGATAAACGCTCTTGATCAATAGCCATCCGTGGATCGACTCAGCACCTCCCAGGCATTGATCTCCTGCGTCATATTCGCCAACCGTTCACGAACCAGTTGCAACGCATCGCTGCCCAGCAACAAATGCGCGGGCGGTGCATCGCTGGCGATCAAGGTCAGCATGGCTTGGGCGGCTTTGATCGGGTCGCCCAGTTGCTTGCCGCTCTTGGCTTGGCGCGCGGTGCGGATCGGGTCGAAGGTTGCGTCATAGTCGGCGATGCTGCGCTCGGAGCGGCGCATCGAGCGCCCGGCCCAATCGGTGCGAAACGATCCCGGCGCCACCGCCGTGACCGCGATGCCGAAGGGTTTGAGTTCCTTGCTCAAGGTGTCGGAGATGCCTTCCAGGGCAAATTTGCTGCCGCAGTAATAGGCGATGCCGGGCATCGTGATAAAGCCGCCCATGGAGGTGATATTGATGATGTGCCCGGCCCGGCGCTGACGGAAGAACGGCACGAACGCCTTGATTACAGCCACTGCGCCGAACACGTTAACGTCGAACTGTTGGCGCATCTCTTCCAGCGCCGATTCCTCGAAAACCCCTTCATGGCCGTAGCCGGCGTTGTTGACCAATACATCCACCGGGCCGAGGGTGTTTTCAACTTCGGCGACGACGGCGTCGATCGCAGTGAAGTCGGTGACATCGAGGCAGCGGCCGAAGGCATTTTTCGACGGGTGTTGTTCAAACTCGATGCGCGCCGTTTCGCTGCGCACGGTGCCGATCACCCGGTGACCTGCGGCCAGGGCTTCGTTGGCCAGCGCCTGGCCGAAGCCGCTGCTGACGCCGGTGATGAAAAGGGTCTTTGTCGTCGTCATGGTCGCGCTCCGCTGTGGTGTGTTGGTCATGATAGGGATGCTACCGCAACGGCTGAACGCCGATTACTGTCGGACTTTTGCCTAATCCTATGAGCCGATTGATTTGCGGCTCGCAGCAGTTCACATTCAAGTCTCGTGTTCTCGGGTGGGAAAGGTTTTTTGAGCGAATCAGGCATAGATCAAAACGATTGCCAGGCGCAGACGATTGCGCTGCTGACGAAACTCGCCCCGGATGAGGGTTACAACCTCACCGCCCTGGCCGATGTGCGCTTGCTGCGCTCCAACCGGGCGTTGCAGCGTACGCCAGTGCTCTACGATCCAGGCATCGTTATCGTCTGTCAGGGCCGCAAGCGCGGGTACTGGGGCGACGCGACCTACCTCTACGATGCCCAACACTATCTGGCGGTTGCGGTGCCCGTGCCGTTCACCATGGAAACCGACGCCAGCGCCGAAGAGCCGCTGCTGGCAATCTATTTTCATCTGGACTTCAACCTCGCCGCCGACCTGATGCTGCAACTCGACGACCAACCCACCGCCGCACCCAAAGGCATGTACGCCTCGCCGATGGAACCGCGCCTGAGCCAATCCGTCCTGCGCCTGCTGGAAGCCCTCGATTCGCCACTGGACGGTCGCCTGCTCGGGCCAGCGCTGGTGCGGGAAATCTATTTCCGCATTCTCACTGGCGCCCAGGGCGGTTCAATGCGCGCCGCCCTCGCCGCTCGCGGGCAGTTCGGGCGCATCTCCCGGGCCCTGCGCAAAATGCACGGCAGCCTCGGCGAACGGCTCGACGTCGAACACCTGGCTGCGGAGGCGAACATGAGCGTGCCGACCTTCCACGCGCACTTCAAAGCCATCACCCACACTTCGCCGATGCAGTACCTGAAATCGACACGCCTGCACCAGGCGCGGCTGTTGATGGTGCGCAACGGCTACAGCGTGGCGCGTGCGGCATCCGACGTCGGGTATGAAAGCGGCTCGCAGTTCAGTCGCGAGTTCAAAAGGCTGTTTGGGCGCACGCCCACCGAGGAAGTGGCGCGGATGAAAGGCGCATTTGCCCTGCCGCCGCCGGTGGCTGATTCGGTGTTTGTCTCCTCACACTAAACCTATTGTGTCAGCGGCTAAACGGCGTATGGCTCACCAAGAACTCAATAAACTCCCGCAATTTCGGCGGCACTTGCCGCCCGGACGGCCAAAGCAGATTGAACTGGCCCTTCTCCCAGGTAAACGCCTCAAGCACTTCCACCAACCGCCCATCCGCCAACGCCTCGCGCACCACAAAATCGGCGGCATAGGTGATGCCGAGGCCTTGCACGGCAAGGTCCATGCGCCCTTCCACCGAATTGCAAATCATCGAGCGCGGCAGCTCCAGCTCAACGGGCTGCTCGTCCCGATTGAACAGCCACGCCTGCAACTTGCCGGACTTGGGAAAGCGAAAATGAATGCACGCGTGCTGGTGCAAGTCTTCCGGCTGTAGGGGCACGCCTCGGGAGGCCAGATACGCTGGGGATGCGACCGTGAGCATGCGGTAAGTGCCCAACGGTCGCGCGGACAACCCCGAGTCCCTGGGTACGCCGCTGCGGATGACCGCGTCGAAGCCTTCAGTGATGACATCGGTCAGGCGATCGGTGAACTCCAGGTCCAGCTGAATCTCGGGATAGCGCGACTGAAATTCGCCGAAAATCGACACAAAGGGCTTGGCGATCATCGGCAGGCTGATGCGCAACGGTCCCTGGGGCAGCGATACATTCTGCGAGAGCTCTTCGCCGGCCACTTCCAGCTCCGCCAGCACCCGCCGGCAACGCTCGACAAACTGCGTGCCTTCGGCCGTGAGGGTGATACTGCGAGTACTGCGGTGGAACAGCCGCACCCCGAACCGGGCCTCCAGCCGCGCAATGCTTTTGCTCACCGCCGAGGCCGAGATCCCCAAGGCCCTGGCCGCACCGACAAAGCTGCGGGCTTCGGCGGCGGCGACGAATACGCCGATGGCGTTCAGGCTTTCCATGATGGCTCCATTGATGACTCTGGAGTCCATTCTAAACAGAACTGCGGCCTATTTTTCCGCTAATTGCCCGAGGCTAAGGTGAGTGCTCGCTCATCTTCCAAGGGTTCTTGCCTTATGAATATCTTCCTGACCGGCGCCAACGGCTTCGTTGGCGGCAGCGTCGCTCATCGGCTGATGGCTGACGGGCACTCGATTCGCGGACTGGTCCGCGACCCAAAGAAAGCCGAACAGCTCAAGGCACGGGGCATCACGCCGGTGCTCGGCAGCCTCGATGATCACGAGTTATTGATGGCCGAAGCGCGTCGGGCCGATGCAGTGATTGACGCGGCTAACAGCGACCATGCCGGCGCCGTCGAGTCGTTTATCGAAGCGTTGCAGGGCACCGGCAAACTGCTGATCCACACCAGCGGCTCCAGCATCATCGGCGATGACGCCAAGGGCGATTATCTGTCCGGGCACATCTTCGACGAAGACACGCCGTTCATCATCGATCCGTTGAAACAGCCGCGCTACAACATCGACCTGCGCCTGATCAAAGCCGCCAGCGAAGGCATTCGCACCGTGGTGATTTGCCCGAGCAACATCTACGGCGTCGGCCACGGGCTGACCGATCACAGCTTCCAGTTGCCGTTCCTGATGGCCCGGGCCCGGGAAACCGGAGTGCTGCGGATCATCGGCAAAGGGGTCAATTGCTGGTCCAACGTGCACATCGACGATTTGACCGAGCTGTACGTGCTGGCCCTGGAAAAAGCCCCGGCCGGCGCATTCTATTTCGTCGAGAACGGTGAAGCGTCCTTCGCCGACATGGGCCCGGCCCTCGCCGAACGCATGGAGCTGGGGCCGGTGCAGTCGTGGTCGGTGGTGGAAGCCGCGCAGCATTGGGACCCGATGCACGTGCATTTCACTTTCGGCACCAATAGCCGGGTGATCGCCAAACGCGCACGTGCAGAACTGGGCTGGACACCGCGTCATGCCTCAATTCTGGACTGGATCAGCAACGAGATGCCGCTATGAACGGGCGGCGTGTATGGCTGATTACCGGGGCCGCCAACGGTTTGGGTGCGGGCATTGCCAAGGCTGCGCTGGCCCATGGTGACGCGGTGGTTGCGACGGATCTTGACCTGCCAAGTTTGGAAGCGATGTACGGCGACCGTGCGCTGAATGCCGTGCTGGATATTCGCGAGTTCACCCAGGCCGACGCCGTGGTTGCGGCCGCTATCGAGCGCTTCGGGCGCATCGATGTACTGGTCAACAACGCCGGTTACGGGCAGTTCGGGCCTTTCGAAGAGGTCGGGCCCGAGGCCATCGAGCGTCAGTTCGCGACCAATGTGTTCGGCACGTTCAACGTGACCCGTGCGGTGTTGCCGGTAATGCGTCGGCAGCGTTCCGGGCATGTGATCAACATGTCTTCCAATGGTGGTTTCAAAGGGGTGCCGGGGGCGTCGATGTACTCGTCCAGCAAGTTCGCCATCGAGGGTTTTTCCGAAGCCCTGGCGCTGGAAATCGAGCCGTTCGGGATCAAGCTGACGCTGGTGGAACCGGGGGCGTTTCGCACGGAATTCCTCGACAGTCGCATGCTGAAACTGGGGACTCGGGCGCTGGAGGACTACGACGATTTGCGTACGAAGACATTGGCGGTTTTCGAGGCACGCAATCATCAGCAGATCGGTGATCCGGATCGGCTGGGGCGCGCGGTTGTGGCGTTGGCCGCCCTGCCCCAGCCGCCGCTGCGCTTTGTCGCGGGGACCGATGCGGTGAAGGTGGTCGACGACAAACTGGCGTTTGTGGCCGCAGAACTCAACCAGTGGCGCGACCTGTCGCTGTCCACGGACTTCAATGAGGTATGAACATGCTGACTTTACGTATTGAACTGCTCGAAACCCGCGTCGCGCTGGAACGCCTGATCGCCGAATATGCGCTGGCCTTCGATGGCCGCGACGAACATCTGCTGCATAGCATTTGGCACGAAGGCGCGGTTCTGGATCTGGGCGCTGCATTCGGTAGTTACCAAGGCATCGAGGCGATCATCGAGTCGGCCCATATCAACTGGGCGAGCATGCCGCACATGCACCACTGGATGGCCAACGCCGTGATCGATATCGACGGCGAAACCGCCACCGGGCGTGTGGCGGTGGACTGTTTGTGTACCCATGTCGAGATGGGGCAGGTGCAGATCAGCGGCCTGTATCACGACCGATTCGAGCGGCGAGATGGGCGCTGGGCCTTTACCGAACGCCGGTTCGAGCTGCACTTCCTGACGCCATTGGCCAGCTGGAAAGCCGTCGCAGGCTCGGAAGTGTCTGTCTAAGTCTCGTCATCATCGGCAATCTTTTATCTGTATATCCATACAGATAAAGGTTGCCCCAATCAAAATCCCTGCGCATTCTGTACGCCTTCTTCAAACCGACTTGAACGATGGTGGTTATGCAGCTGTACCTCTGTGAGAAACCTTCCCAGGCCAAAGACATCGCGGCAGTGCTCGGCGCCAAGCGCCGGGGCGACGGTTGCTGGCTGGGAACGAACGTCACGGTGACCTGGTGCATCGGCCATCTGCTGGAAACCGCGCCGCCGGATGCCTACGACGCGCGCTATAAACGCTGGGTGCTGGCCGACCTGCCGATCATCCCCGACAAATGGAAGATGACCGTCAAACCGCGTACCGCCAGCCAGTACAAGGCAGTCAAGCGTCTGCTGGGCGAGGCTACGGAACTGGTGATCGCCACTGACGCCGACCGCGAAGGTGAAATGATCGCCCGGGAATTGGTGGAGCATTGCCGTTATCGCGGGCCGATCCAGCGGTTGTGGCTGTCGGCGCTGGACGATGCCTCGATCCGCAAGGCCCTGGCGGCGCTCAAGCCGGGGGCCGAGACGTTCAGCCTGTATCACTCGGCGCTGGGCCGCTCCCGGGCGGACTGGCTGATAGGGATGAACATGAGTCGGCTGTTTACCCTGTTGGGCCGGCAGTCCGGTTACCAAGGGGTGTTGCCGGTGGGTCGCGTGCAAACGCCGACCTTGCGCCTGGTGGTGGATCGGGATCGCAGCATTGCCGATTTCGTCCCCGTCGCCTATTGGGCCATCGATGTGCAACTGCTGCACGATGGCACCGCGTTCACCGCCCAGTGGCGCGCGGCGTCGGATGTTTGTGACGATCAGGATCGCTGTCTGAATCAGGCCCTGGCGCAGCAAGCGGCCGCGGCGATGAGCGGCGCGGCGAGTGCCCGGGTAATCAAGCTGCGCACCGAGCGCATGCGTGAAATCGCACCGTTACCGTTCGACCTGGGCACCTTGCAGGAAGTCTGTTCGAAGAAACTCGGCCTCGGCGCCCAGGAAACCCTCGACATCGCCCAGGCCCTCTACGAAACCCACAAAGTCATCACTTACCCGCGCAGCGATTGCGGGTTCCTGCCCGTGAGCCAGCACAGCGAAGCTCCCGGCATTCTCGCCGCCCTGCGCCAGGCCGATCCGAGCCTGAACGCGCTGAATGAGCATCTGCAGCCTCAGCGCCGTTCACGGGCCTGGAACGATGCCAAGGTCAGCGCACACCACGGCATCATCCCCACCGCCGCAGCGAAGAACCTCGAACGGCTGGTCGGCAAGCAGCGGGCGGTCTATACGCTGATCCGCGCGCGTTATCTGGCGCAGTTCCTGCCCAACCATGAATATGACCGCACCCAGGCCGACTTCGACTGTGCCGGCGAAGCCTTGCGCGCCGTGGGCAAGCAGATCGTCGAACCGGGCTGGAAGCGTGCTCTGCCCGAGGCGTTGGCCCCGGCCAAGGGCCGTGAGGCACCCGCACCGCAAACCCTGCCGGCCCTGGCCGAAGGACGGGATTGCGCAGTGGCCGAGGTCAAACTCAAGGATCTCTGGACCCAACCGCCCAAGCCGTTCACCGAGGGCGATCTGATCAAGGCGATGAAGAACGTCGCCAAACTGGTGGAAGACCCGCTGCTCAAACAGAAACTCAAGGACACCACCGGGATCGGCACCGAAGCGACCCGCGCCTCGATCATCCAGGGCCTGCTCGACCGGGGTTACTTGGTGAAGAATGGCAAGGCCCTGGCCGCAACGCCGGCAGCGTTCAGCCTGATCGACGCCGTACCGCGGGCCATCGCCGATCCGGGCACCACGGCGATCTGGGAGCAAGCGCTGGACATGGTGCAAAGCGGTGAAATGAGCCTGGAAGAATTCGTCACCAAACAGGCGGCGTGGATGAGCAAGCAGGTCGCCCGTTGCGCCGGCCTGAGCATGACCATCAGCGGCCCGGCGAGCCCCGCCGGTCGCGGCGCCACGCCGTGGAAGAAAAAACGCAAAACCGCCCCCCGCAAACCTGCCACCGGCACAAAACGCGTGGCCAAACCGGCGAGCAAAGCCTAGGTTGTGGGCAGCCAGACAACTGGGCGCTTTTGATGGGCAAAAGCGCTTGATTCACCACTGGCCTTCAGGACTCAGCCAAAAAGGGAGTCCTTAACTGGGCGCCATTGAAGCTGAGCACACCCTGCCCCTGCCAGCGCTCTTCGCTTTGTAGAGTTGCTTGTCTGCAGCTTCCACCAAGGCCTGGTATTCAAGATCAACCGCGGGGATCAATGTTGCGACACCCAGAGAGATAGTCACTACACGATCGACATCAGAAGCAGCATGTTCAATGCCCAGTGCTCGAACACGTTCCTGCATTCTTTGTGCAATCTCGACGGCTCCAGAAAGGTCCGTCTTGGGCAAGACGCAGACAAACTCTTCGCCGCCATACCGAGCCACCAGGTCGTAGGGGCGTCCAACCGTTTCCGATAACGCTCGGGCAACGGATCTGAGGCAGCCATCGCCTGCCTGATGCCCATAACGGTCGTTGTAGCGCTTAAAAAAATCGACATCCGCCAAGATCAGTGACAGCGGCTTTTGCTCTCGAAAGCACTGGCGCCAATCGGCCGAAATGTCCTCATCGAATTTGCGTCGATTGGCCACCCCGGTAAGGCCATCCATCATCGCCATGCTCCGTAGCAGATCGCTCTGTAACTTCAGGGTCAGATGAGTTCGCACCCGTGCTTTAACAATGACTGGATTAATGGGCTTACTGATGAAGTCCACCGCACCAAGCTCCAGGCCCAGCAGCTCCTCTGACTCCTGTTGCTGTGCGGTAATGAAGATGATGGGAATGCCTTGGGTCTGCGGGCCAGCCTTGAGTCGACGGCACACTTCATACCCGTCCATGCCCTCCATGACCACATCCAGCAGGATCAAATCGGGCTGTTGGGCCTGGCATACGGTGATCGCCTGTTCACCGCTGGTGGCCATAAATACATCAAAATCCTCACGAAACAGCTCATGCAGTACCCGGATATTCGTCGGCTGGTCGTCGACAATGAGTAATTTTGGACGGTTGTGTGAATGCGGCAACCAGGTTTCCATCGATTGATCCATCAGGCAGATTTCAGCAGGTCACGACCAATCGGCATCGCAGCCGAAAAGTCCAGCGACTGGACACTGGCCACCAGTTCATCGAACCGGGGTCGCAGGGATGGTGGCGTTTTTGACACCAATGCGTCGGTCAACTCTAAGGCTAGAAGGTTACCGGCTTCCAGCAATAGCAAAATCTCTTCGAGGGATTCCTTCCATTGCGTCAGTTCCATGATTTCGTTGCCAGCACTGATCGTTGCTCGTGGGCTCTGACCAAAGTCGACACTCATCTGCTCAAGACTGAGTTGCAGCAACCTGCTTAATTCGTCAAACCAGGTGACGTCAGCAAAGACGCTCGCTGCAGACTCTGGATCTTTCAGGGTCTGCTCCAGGTTGCCGGCCAGCTGTGACAGCGCCTTGGCGCCCATGGTGCCGCTGCTGCCTTTAATGGAATGGAGTACAAAAGCGGCCCCCGATGCGTCTTGGTGCTGGATCTGATCGTGCAACCGGACAAGCTGCTTTTCCAGCTCCGGGCCGAAGTTTTTCAGCACGATACGGATCAAATCGAGGTCACCACCAAAGCGATCAATGATTGATGCACGAGAATCGATGACGCCTTCCCGCGCAAGGGTTTGCCCCTGGCTTGAAGCTACCTGGCGACCCTCGCGGCCCACTTGCAAGAGCAGCGTTGCGACAAGTTGTTCCAGGTCGATGGGCTTGCCAACATGCTCATTCATCCCCGCGGCAAGACACGCCTCACGGTCGCTATTGGAGGCATTGGCGGTCATCGCCACGATTGGAAGCGTTGCAAAACGCGGGCTCGATCGAATGCGACGGGTCGCCTCCAAGCCATCAATATCCGGCATCTGGATGTCCATCAATACGACGTCGAATCGTTCACTCATCACCTTGCTGACACCCTCCAGTCCGCCTTCCGCCAGCCTCACCTCGGCGCCTTCCCTTGTCAGTAACTCATCGGCTACCTGGCGATTGAGCATGTTGTCTTCCACCACCAATAGCCGCAGCCCGGCCAGACGCTGCGGCCGGTCAACCGTTGACCGGGAAAGGGGGGAATGCAGCAGGTCTTTGCCGTTGAGTGCTCGCTGAACAGCGTCGGCCAGCTGCTTGGGTGTGACAGGTTTAGTGAGAAAACCCACGAAGGGAGCGTCTCCCGCCTGGTGGGCATCGGCCAATACTTCGCGGCCGTATGCAGTGATCATAATGACCAGCGGAGGTGACACACCGTTACCCTGCTGCCGGATCAATTGCGCAGCGCTCAACCCATCCATATCGGACATCCGCCAGTCCATCAGCACCACGTCGTAGGCTTCACCTGACGCCTGGCCTTTCTTCACCCATTCCACCGCTTGCGTGCCCCCACTCACGCGGTCAGCCTTCCATCCCAAAGCATGAACGGTTCGCAACAGCAGTTCACCCGCCATGGCGTTGTCGTCGACGACCAGAATCCGTATGGACACATCGACTTCAGGGCGGGTGGATTTCGGCAGTGACGTGGGCGCTACATCCAGTGTGATATCGAACCAGAAACGACTCCCCACACCTTGCTGACTCTGCACCTGAAGTTCGCCGCCCATCAAGGCGACCAACCGCTTGCAGATCACCAGGCCCAGGCCTGTACCACCAAAGCGCCGGGAAGTTGAAGCCTCGGCCTGAGTGAAGCCTTCAAAAATGCGCTGAAGTTGTTCCGGGCTGATACCAATGCCGGTATCAGAAACGGCGATGCGCAAGCTCACCGCACTTTGCGTGCGCAGCCGTTGTTCCACGCTGACCACAACCTGGCCTTCCAGGGTGAATTTCAGGGCATTGCCCGCCAGGTTGATCAGTACCTGTTGCAGTCGCAGGCTATCGCCGATCAGGTCGCTGGGTAAATTGGCGTCCAGATCGAACATGATCTCAACGTCTTTCTGGCCCTGGTTGCCTGCCAGCACTACGGCGAGGTCACGCATGAGCGGTTCGAGCTCGAACGGGTGCACATCGAGTTGCAGCTTGCCCGCCTCAATCTTGGAGTAATCGAGGATGTCGTTGAGCAAACCCAACAGTGATTTCGCAGCGGACTGCGCTTTGCTCACATAGTCGAGTTGGCGACCATCCAGGTCGGTGTTCTGCACCAACTGCAACATACCCAACACGGCGTTCATCGGTGTGCGTATCTCATGACTCATGTTGGCCAGGAATGCAGACTTGGCGGCACTCCCTGCATCGGCCTGTTCCTTGGCGTAAAGCAGATGTGACTCCAGTTCGCGTTGGGCAGTGATGTCCCGATTGATACCCGTCACACGCAACGCTATACCGTTTGGACCACGTTCGACCTGCGCGCCGGCCTGTATGAAGCGGATCTGGCCATCCGGGCGAACGACGCGGAAAATGGTGTCATACACATCAGTCCCCTCGACCGCCCCCTTCAGCTTTTCAGCCGCTGCCACAACATCTTCGGGGTGAACACGCGAGTACCAGTGCTCATAACCCAGGCCGGTATTGCGCAACGACAGTGGCTGCCCGTAGAACTCGAACATGCGGTCATTCCACTTCAAGGCATTGTCAGTCAAGGTCCAGGACCAGACGCCCAGTTCGGCCACTTCAGCCGCCATCAGCAGCTGATCGTGCACCGCCATCAGTTCGCTACGTTGTTCCAGTGTTGTTTTCAGGCTCGCAGCCAATTCCTTTTCTGCCGCTTTACGTTCGGTGATGTCTACGGCGATACCCAGGTAACCGCTCAACACCCCATCGGCGTCGCGCATGGAGGTGACCACCAGCGTGACAGGAACCCGCAAGCCATCCTTGCGTATGTAAGTCCACTCTCGGGTTTCCGCTCCTTCAAGCTCAGGCTTATAGGTAAGTACCCGAAAACCGTCGATTGTCTGAGCGTACTCCTCGCTCAGCTCCACACCACGGGCAGCAACGTCTTCGGGTACATGGAAGAGCGTCGGGGTGTCTTTACCGACTAACTCATCGGCGTCATAACCCAACAAATGCTCGGCACCTTTGTTGAACACACGGATAACGCCATCGAGATCCGTCGCAATGATCGAAACCTCGGTAGCCGAGCGTAGGACCGTGCCCAACAACAGATTGAGATGCCGCAACTCGGACGTTCGCTGCGCAACCTGCTCCTCAAGGTTGGAATTGAGTTCGAGAATCCGCGCCTCAGCTGCTTTTTTCGCCGAGATATCCCTTAATGTCTTGGAGGCTCCAACGACGCGACCGCCCTCGCCATAAATGGGTGAAATGCTGGCGGAGACATCGATCAGTCGCTGGTCTTTGTGATGGCGTTGGGTATCAAAGCTATCGATACGCTCTCCCGCCCTGATGCGCGCAAGGATATGAGCTTCCTCTGTGACAAGTGCTGCCGGAACAATCAAATTGGCGAGCGTCTGTCCCACCGCTTCCTCGGCGGTGTACCCAAAAAGGCGCTCAGCACCTTTGTTCCAGTTGGTGACGACGCCATCGAGTGTTTTTCCGATAATGCCATCTGCCGAGCTTTCAACGATGGAAGCCAGCCTTGCCTGCTCGACAAATATCTGCCGCCGACGTTGACGGCTGACACTCACAACACTTGCCAGGGTCGCCATTAGAAGCGTGAGAAAACCACCGAAAAACAGCACAACTTTTGGTGAGACCTGATGCAGTCGCTGAATGAACAGCGCGTTGGCGTCGAGTTCAATTTGCCACCGCCTCCCGTATACCTCGCGCTCCAACTGATGGGTCATCAGCGGTTCACGGCGAGCCGAGGCGTCAAGGCTTTCATAAAACAGTTTTTCCTGCCCTGGGACGGTGATATCCCTTAATCGTAGATGTACCGCCTCATTTTCTATGCGCAGGCCTCTGAGTACTTCCTCTGTGCGCAACACGACATAGCTCCAGCCAAAAGCGGCGGCATCGCGTTCAGCAGCAGTCGCCGGAGTCACTGCGCCGCGAAAGATGGGCAACAACACCAGGAAAGACTGCTGCGGTTTCCCCTGGGCCTGTATCAGCGTAATGGGCCCGGTGATTCGTGCCGCACCGCTTTGTATCGAGGCTTGTGCCGCCTCTCGCCGCGATGTTTCTGAAGCGATGTCCAAGCCAATTGCAGGCTGGTTACCCTCAACCGGTTCGACATACTGGACAACGTAACGCTCGCCTGAATGGGGCGAGAATTGGCGAATGGAGAAATCGGTTTTTCCGTCGGCCCGAGCGAGCTTGAGAAAGTCGCTTTCATCCTGCTCCAGGACACGCCTGATAAAGCCCAAGGCACTGGCGCCGGGGAACTCGACAGCGAGGTCGCGCGTTTGGTTATATTGATCAAAAATCTCACGACTGACGCCATGCTCACCCGCAGTCAGCACCGCTCCACGAGCGCCTCGCAATCCGTATTGGTAAAGATTAAGGCGAGTTAAAACCAAATCTGCGGCTTCGTCGGTGGCCGCTACGATCGCTTCTTGAGCCTGCTGTTGGTTGATGCGGTCAAGGAGCCAGCCGCCCAGAATGCTTGCCCCCAACCCCACCGCCAGAGTGATGACCACGCCCCAGCTCAATGCAAAAAACTTATGTTTTCTCACCCGCATTGCCCCGTTGCAGAAGACCTGCAAGCCTTCAATTTTTAAGGTTCGGACCCTATTGGGGCGTCCGCAGCTTAGTTCGTATGCGCAACATTAACGTTGAGTCCCGCGGATAAAAATGACGATATCTGAGCAAAAGGAACAGGGCGGCAATACAGATAACCTTGCATGATCTGACAGCCTTGCTCCAAAAGCGCATCGGCCTGTTCCTGGGTTTCTACACCTTCGGCCACCAATTCAAGACCCAGCGCCTGACCCAGCTTGATGATCGCTTCAATGATCGCCGAATCGCTTTTGTCGGTGAGCATATCTCGCACAAAACTCTGATCTATTTTCAGAACATCAATGGGAAACCGCTTGAGATAAGCCAGGCTTGAATAACCGGTGCCGAAATCGTCGATTGAAATGCGAACACCGAGCTTCTTGAGAAGAAAAAGGGTTTCTCGCGCGTTATCAATATCTCTTGCCAGCACCCCTTCGGTAATCTCCAGCTCGAGGAATTGTCCTTCCAAGCCAGATTCGGCCAGGATATTTTTCACCATGTCCAGAAAGGCCGCCTCGCGAAACTGCACGACAGAGATGTTGACGCTGATAGAAATGTCATGGCCCCGTTCACGAAGCACCCTCGTATCCTTGCAGGCCTGAAGCAGAACGTATTTGCCAATCGGAATGATCAGGCCTGTTTCTTCTGCCAGAGGGATGAAATCGGCAGGCGAGATCAAGACATCGTCATGGTTGCGCCAGCGAATCAACGCCTCCATCCCAATGATCCGGTTATGCCGTGCATCAATCTTCGCCTGGTAAAAGACCTCGAAGACACCCTCTTCCAAAGCGTTGCGCATATGCCGCTCAAGCAGGTGCCTGGCACGCATGCTGCTTTCGATATGCGAAGAGAAAAAACAATAGCGATTACGACCTGCAAGCTTCGCCTGGTACATGGCTGCGTCGGCATGCCGGTACAGGGACTCCATATCATCGCTATCTTCAGGGAAGACACTGATGCCGATGCTCGCGCAAAGGTCGTAGCGGTTTCCCTGAATTGAAAAGGGGCTGGAGATTGTGGCGAGTACCCTTTCAGCGAAGTCGCCCACGGCATCGAAACCGACCACCTCGGGCAGGAGGAGAATGAACTCATCCCCTCCTTGCCTGCTGACGGTGTCCTCGACGAGCATGGATCGCGATAACCGCGATGCAACCTCTCGCAACACCAAATCACCGATCGAGTGGCCCATCGAATCGTTGATGACTTTGAAGTTATCCAGATCAAGCAGGAGCATCGCCACACGACCGTTGTTGTGACGGGCCTTTTGTATCGCCTGCTCGGTACGATCCTGCAGCAGGATTCTGTTGGGTAGTCCGGTCAATGCATCGTGATTGGCAAGCCGCTTGGCCTCACTGCGCAAGGCGATATGCGCTTTGATGTGGGCTCTGGCAACCGGGATATTCAGCGGTTTCTGGATGAAGTCCACGCCGCCGCACTCCAGAGCCAGAAGCTCATGGTCTGTCTGTGTATGAGCGCTGACAAAAATAACCGCAGCATCCAAAAGTTCGGGGTCAGACTTCAGTGCACGGCAGACCTCAAAGCCATTCATTCCTGGCATTTCGATGTCGAGCAACACCACATCCGGCCGGCATTGACGAGCAATCTCAAGCGCCTGCTCGCCACTTAGGGCGATATGGACTTCAGCTAAATCTCGCACTGCGGTGCTCAGAACTCTCAGGTCGGTGGCTTGGTCATCGACGATCAGGAGGACCGGTTTGAGACTAAACGACTTGTCGCGCATTCCGTTGCTCCTTGCAAATCCCTTGCATTTGATAACAAGCAAACCTGAACAGCTTCGACCTGCGCCAGAACATCCCGCCTGTCAGTTCCTATCAGTCTCAGGCCAGGCCGGCTAATCGCTGAAGTCTTTCAAGGTCTGCTTCGGGCTCATCATTGTTCATGGCGGCGGCAAGGCGCATCACCACTTGTTCGCGGCGAACGTGCATGGGAGGTAACGCATAAATAGCGCCTATCAACTCACGTAGAACCATAGGCAGTCCCCAGCGTGCTTTCAAGCGAACGGCAAAAGGCGCTGCAAAATCGCGGACAGCGTGCAGGAGCGTTTCTTCGTCCACGCTATTACCCTGGTTCTCCCATTTCTGAGTTTGGAACAAAACACAGAGTTCGCCCATACGGTGTAACAGGGCTGCACTCTGCAGGGGTGCGGGGTCCAGGCCGCATTGTTGAGCCAACAGGACAACCCTTTCAGCCAAACGCTCAGCTTCATCCAAATGCACTTGGATGAACGTCATCAGCATGCCGTCAGGTTGAGTATTGGTCTGTCGCAGGGCCTGGCTGATCGCCAGATTCACGCTGGTAAGCCCTCCCAGCCGTGTCAGGGCACCGTTCAAATTCGTGCAGGGCTGCCCGAGCCCGAGATACGCGGCACCGTTGGCTGCGGCGATCAAGTGGGCGCATAGCGCCGGGTCATACTGCCAATCATTGGCGAGTTCTCGCAAATCCATCAACGCCCCGCCATAGCCGAGCTGAAGCTTGTCTTTCACCGAAGCCAGTAAAGGCAAGTCCAACTCTCCCGCAGACAAACCACTGAGATAGCTCATCAGGTCTTCAGTGTTGACAGCAGTCGCTCGGGGGGGCTCATCAAGCGGAAGGAGTGTATCCAGGCATTGGACGACGCGCGAAACCTGGAATGGCTTGGTGAAAAAAGCGCTGATCCTCAGCGATTTTACCGCCAGCACACTGTCTCGATCAGCGCGTCCGGTGATCATGATCAGCGGCGTGTCCTGGTCTTTTTCGCGAATTTTCTGCAACAGGTTGACGCCGGGGGCATCCGGTAGATTCCAGTCGGCCATCACCAACTGATAGATGCCTGGTTGCCAAGCGTCTAACGCACTAGCGACATCGATAAAGCAATCGACTTGCGCAACCGGGCGGATGCTCAACACAAGCTGCTTTAAAAGATCGGATATCCAGGGGTCATCATCCAGAATCATCACTCGCATTTGGTAATCCTCACTGGATTGACACGCAACTTCACATCGTCTCAGGGACCAGGATTATCGGCCTCCTGCAAAAAATTGATGTTGTTGAGATCAATGAATGAGGTTGTAACCAAGCGAATTTGAGTCAGTCACGGCAATTTCCCTTTGGCTGATGGCAAGATGGCATCCTTGAGGATCGAATCTATTCCTCGCCAGCTAACTATACAAGCGATCAACACGGCACCGGCTCGCTGGTTATTTGGCGGAAGGTGGACTATGACCGCAACACTTGAGGGCACTTCGGCAAGCCCCGAATGGTCTAGTGTTGCTCAAGCCAGGCGTTCGCCCCACTTTCTGAAAAGGCACCGACCATGATCATCGTCCACCACCTGAACAACTCCCGTTCCCAGCGCATTCTCTGGCTGCTGGAAGAACTGGCGATCCCCTACGAACTGAAGCTCTACCAGCGCGATCCGAAGACCAACCTCGCGCCGCCGGAGTTGAAAGCCATCGACGCCCTGGGCAAGTCCCCGGTGATCGAGGATGGCGCGCAGAAGCTGATCGAATCCGCCGCGATCATCGACTACCTGATTCGCCGTCACGGCCAGGGTCGCCTGCAACCTGATCCGTCTACCGCTGCCTACGATCAATACGTGCAGTGGCTGCACTTCGCCGAAGGCTCGGCGATGCTGCCATTGATGCTGAATCTGTATGTCGGCAAATTGGGTGAAGCCGGCGCGCCACTGCATCCGCGGATCAACTCGGAAGTGGCCAATTACCTGAGCTACCTCGACACGGCACTGAGCGGTTCCGATTACCTGCTCGGCGATGAATTCAGCGCCGCCGACATCCAGATGAGTTTTATCGGCGAGATCGCCAGGGCCCAGGGCAAGTTGCGCGACTACCCTCATATTGCGGCCTGGGTTGAACGCTTTCAGGCGCGTCCGGCTTATGCCGCCGCGTTGAAAACCGGTGGCAAGTACGACTTCGCGCCCCACTGAGTGAACAGCTGCGGACCACGGACGGTCCGCAAAATCAGGAGCCTGCCATGTCGTCCATAGAACTGCACGCCGCCCAGCGCGATGAGCTGGAGACGATTGAAAACCTGATGCAGTTCTACGTGTACGACTTCAGCGAGTGGCTGCCGCTGAAGCTTGGCGAGCAGGGTTTATTCAACATCCAGCCCAAACCGGGCTACTGGCGCAATCCGGCGACGCAGCCGTTCCTGATCAAGGTTGACGGCGAGCTGGCCGGGTTTGTGACCGTGGATGATGAAACCCACTTGGCCGGCGCCGAGTTCAACATTGGCTATTTTTTTGTCTGCCGACGCTTTCGTGGCCAAGGTGTCGCGAAGTTTGTCGCCTCTGCCCTCTTGAGCCGATTGCCCGGTCAATGGCAAATTTTCCACATTGATGCGAACCCGCCTGCGCGGCGGTTTTGGGCCCGAGTGATCCCGGACTTCACGCACGACGGATTCACAACGCATCAACTGACGGTGGACGGCTATCCGTGCACGCTCTACCGCTTTGAAACCGTGCCCCACAGCCCTTCAGTCCCCCTTCCCTAATTCCAAAACCACTTTGTCCGACAATATGTAGTGACCAAAAATAATCACTACATAACCGTTGACGCCGTCGATTTGCCCTTGCATGATGCAGACAGCTCCCCGATCGGGAGTACCGGCAACATGTTTGAGCAAGCTCGTCTGACCGCCGAGCTGTTTTTCCCGGATACACGCTGCCCACAAGGCAGATTGAAGAAGCTGACCTGGCCCGAACGTCCAGTACAAGGACGAGAAGCGCTGGCGAAACGTACTCATGAAGCTTGTGGCCGACTCTGAAAACGTCGGCAGTGGCCTCCAGGTTTTCGCCGCTTCTCTTCGTTGTGACGCTATTGCGTAGCAGTTATTCAACACGACTACATGCAACAGACGCGTGACCCCGTCAATTTGGCGGCTGAGCGCTGACGTCCTGGTTTCGGTGCCAGGGATCAACTAACCGATGGGCTACTTGTATTAGCGAATCAACTTTGAAAGATCACCAAATGGTCAAGGGGCTTTATTATGAATCTGAACAATCAACCGACTATCGATGAACTGGCTCGTATGTTCGCTGAGCAAAAAGACAGCCACGACAGCCATATCCTGTGGATCAGCAAGTCGGGCCAGGTGCACATGGATTGCCTGTCGCCCCATGCTCACGAAGCAGAGTTCGACCAGAACAACCAGAACTTACTGGCTCGACTGAAGATGTACCGTCGCGGTCAGGGTTACGTCGGCAAGAAAGCCGCGGCCGACAAGGACTTTATCGGTAATGTTCTGCAAACCCTGAAACAGGCGTGGGCATCGATGCAGAACCAGAACGAAGTTCGGGTGATTGATCGGTTCTACTGAGTTCGGCTAACGGCATTCATTGCTGCCGCGTCTGAATTTAAAGGTCTGTTCCTACTCAGGAACGGACCTTTTTTATGCCCGACATATTGATGCAAGCTAATGATAAGTCCCCTACTGTTAATGCAGCTTTACAGTGCTGGGCAACGCAATCCCATGTCGACCTGTCCACCAATAACGGTTTAAAGAAAGTGAACTAGAGTACCTGAGACATAAAGGAGCTCCAGAGGCTATAGACATGCCAGACATCATCGTTGACGGCAGCAATGACCCCATTACGCTCGACGACGGTTACATCCTGCTAGCCCCGGGATTGCAAGGCACCGCGGGCACTCCCTCTCCCGACAAAATCTTGAATGCCGGACTGGTCTTCTCCCTTGCCCTCAGTCCAGAGCTTGATCAGGCGCTTGCCGCTGCGGATATGCAGGAAGTGAAAAGTTATGAACTGAACCTGGAGAAACGCTCTCCCGCTGCATTCTCGGCGTCTCCTGACTTCATTGAATTCCGGGTCCTCGTTCAATCGCCCGGAATGGCGCAAGTGGTGTTGTCAGTTGATGAAGGCGGAGCGAAGCAATGGCATATTCCTGAGCCGGACGTGCTGAATGCTCAAGTTGCCAGTCACTCAGTGGGCCTATACAACGTTTTCCGCATCCCGTACGTGATCCCCATCGCCCCCGAGACGGATCCCGGAATAGCACCCTATGGCTTCTTCAAAACCGTCACAAAAAAAATTCTGAAAGTGCTGGTCTATCCCATTGCAGATGTATTGCTCGGGCCGTCGATCAAAGCCGCTATCAGCCAATGGGAACTGCATAACCGGCCTCATCGAGTGCGCAACTTCTTACCCGATAACAACAATGATCTAAGCGTCGCGGATTGGCACCGGCTGGCAAGTGGACGAGCGTTACTCTACGTGCACGGCACCTTCAGCACTGCGCAAGCCGGCTTCGGCGAATTGACGGCCAGGAGTGAGCTGGCAGCGCGCTATGGTGGACGGGTCTTTGCTTTTGACCATCCGACGCTATCGGTCAGCCCGCTGGAAAATGCAGAGTGGTTTTTCAAGCAGCGGCCACCCGGACTCGAGTTGAACCTGGACATTATCTGCCACAGCCGTGGCGGATTAGTCAGCCGCTGCCTGGGAGGGCAATCGGCAACCTGGCAGGTGCCCGCCGACCAGTTTCGGGTGCAACGCCTGGTCATGGCCGGTGTGCCGAACATGGGCACGCAACTGGTCAATGCTGACCATATGGTGCACTACCTCGATCGCCTTACCACCTGCCTCGATAAGTTCCCGGACAGCGGAGTCGGCGTGGTTCTTGAAGGCGTTCTCACGCTGGTCAAAATCCTGGGGCACGCCGCACTGGAGGTACTCGACGGCCTGCAAGCGATGGCCCCCGGCGCCCCATTTCTGCACAGTCTCGACAAGACACCGATTCCCGACAGCACGACCTATGGCATCGGCTCGGATTTCGAACCGAAAGACTTCGGTCTTCAAGCGGCATTTTGCAGAATCGCAGACGCCATGGCCGATCGGATATTCGGCGATGCAGCCAACGACCTGGTAGTGCCCGACGACGGGATGTACTCCTGGGGCGGAAAGCGGCAGATCCTTGAAGAAAACTACCTCTACTTCACCCGGGAGCAAGGAGTCGCCCATACCCGGTATTTCAATCAGCCTGAAACCGCCAACACGCTACTTGAGTGGCTCAAGGGATAACCCTTACGTTTTCCCTCTCATCGACAGGAGTCCCTCATGAACGACGTTGCCCGCCCCGCCCCACCCGGCGCAACAAAACACCTGACAACCGTCAGCATTTCCTCCCGCGCCGAATGGGTTGACACCCTGTCAGTCAAACAGGGTGAGCGCTACTTCTTCAGGGCCAGCGGCAACTGGTGGGACGCCTTGATTCGTTGCGACGCCAATGGTTACAACCGCCATTACCTGGATCGTTTCAAGCATCATTTGCGTTGCACGGCTAACGAGGCTGGCTGGTTCACGCTGATCGGCGGCATCGCGAGGGAGGATGCCAGCGTGTTCGCCATTGGTGACGGTTCACGCTGGCAGGATGGTTGGGTCGCACCCGTTGATGGACCGCTGACATGCTTTGCCAATGACTGGGACAAATGGTATTGGAACAACCTCTTTTCCATCGATCTGGAAATCTGGCAATAGCCGGTGAAAGCAGCTTGGCTGCCTGTGTCAGCTCATCCGGGGTGCAGGCCCAACACCAACTCCACAAACGCCAACGCCGCCGCACTGTGGTAGTTGTTCCGGCGACGCAACAACGCCGCCCCCCGCTGCGGCGCTTCACCCTGCAACGCGATCTTGCGCAACGCCCGATCCTCGGTCGCAATCGCCTCCGGCAATATGGTCGCGACCGCCGTATGCCGAATCACTTCCAGTAACGTACTCACCGAATTCACCTCGATCACCACTTTGGGCGTGATGGCTTGTTGGCGAAAGTATTCATCAATGGATGAGCGAGTGATGAACTCCGGCGCCAGCAGCGCAAATTCCAGTTGCGCCACTTCGCTTGGCGCCAACGTCCCTTGGCTTTCGTACAACGGATGATCACGCCCGACCATAAGCCCCAGCGTCTCGACAAACGCCGGGATGCACTCGATTTCGGGATTGCGAACCGGCGTGAAGGCAATGGCGATGTCCAGTGAGTCGTCCGCCAGTCCGGCCTCGATGTCGTCCATGGACAACTCGAAGATCTCCAGGTGAATGTTGGGAAAGCGTGCCACGTAATCGCGCACCAGCGGCCCCACCAGGTACGCCATGAAGGTCGGCGTCATGGCCAGGCGCAAGGTGCCACGGGACAAGTCCTTCACGTCATGCAACGCACGCTTGCCCGCCTCCAGCTCCACCAGCACCCGCCGCGCGCATTCGATGTAGGCCACGCCGGCATCGGTGGGCTTGACCGTGCGCGAAGTGCGGTCGAACAGGCTGACGCCGAGGGTTTCTTCCAATTGCCGGATCTGTTGCGACAGGGTCGGCTGGGATACGTGCAGCGCCTCGGCGGCGCGGGTGAAGCCGCCGTGGTCGGCGACGGCGATCAGGTAACGCAGATGTCGGAGCAGCATGGGCAAATCCATCTATAGGCTGTGCTTATGCGATGCATTGTATATCGGTCTTGGACGCTATGGATCAATCGGCAGAAGATTGCTCCACACACAGCAACAACCCAATCCGATAAAGGAGTCACACCATGCAACAGTCCCACGCTTACAACGACCAGAGTCTGGCCCTGACCACTTCGATCCTCGACGCCAAGGCGCGCAAAAACCTGTCCTGGCAGGACCTGACCGACGGCACTGGCCTGGGCCTGGCCTACGTCACCGCCGCCCTGCTCGGCCAGCACCCACTGCCCGAAGCCGCCGCCAAAGTGGTCGGCGAGAAGCTGGACCTGGACGCTGACAGCATCGCCCGTCTGCAAATCATCCCGCTGCGCGGCAGCCTCTCGGGCGTGCCGACCGACCCGACCATCTACCGCTTCCACGAAATGATCCAGATCTACGGCACCACCTTGAAAGCCCTGGTTCATGAGCAATTCGGCGACGGCATCATCAGCGCGATCAACTTCAAGCTCGACATGAAGAAAGTCGAAGACCCGGAAGGTGGCTCCCGCGCCGTGATCACCCTGGACGGCAAGTTCCTGCCACTGCGTCCTTTCTAACTCAGTACCGGCCCGCGCTTAACGTGCGGGCCACCCCCCCGACCTCTGCCACTCACCACGTTCATCTGGAGGCTGCCCCATGCACAAATTTCTGCTCGCACTCTCGCTGATCGCCAGCCTGGCAACCCAGGCTCAGGCCCAGGACAGCGCCGTCGCCTACCAGTACGGCATGGACCTGGATGTCGCCCAGGTCGTCAGCATCACCCCGGTCGCCGATGTCTGCGGCCCGGCCCCGGTGGAGATGACCTACCTCGACTCCAAAGGCGAGACCCACATTCTGCAATACAGCGAATTCGGCACCGGTTGCTCGAACTGAGCCGCCACCGTTCAGCACTTATGAGGAAGCACACATGAAAGCGCTCATCGACGGTTTTTTGAAGTTCCAGAACGAAGCCTTTCCACAACGGACTGACTTGTTCAAACACCTGGCCACCACCCAGCACCCCGGAACCTTGTTTATCACTTGTTCCGATAGCCGCGTAGTCCCGGAACTGCTGACCCAGCAAGAACCCGGCGAGCTGTTCGTGATCCGCAACGCCGGCAATATCGTGCCTTCGTACAGCCCGCATCCGGGCGGTGTCTCAGCCACGGTTGAGTATGCGGTCGCCGTGCTCGGCGTGACTGACATCGTGATCTGCGGCCACTCCGACTGCGGCGCCATGACCGCCGTGGCCAAGTGCAAATGCATGGATCACCTGCCCGCCGTCAGCGGCTGGTTACAACACGCCGAGTCGGCCAAGGTGATCAACGAATCCCGCACCCACGCCAATGAAGCGGCCAAGGTCAGCTCGATGGTGCGCGAGAACGTCATCGCGCAACTGGCGAATATCCAGACCCACCCGAGCGTGCGCCTGGCCCAGGAAAAAGGTCTGTTGAACCTGCATGGTTGGGTGTACGACATCGAGACCGGTTCGATTGATGCGCTGGACGCTGACAGCCGCAGCTTTGTGTCCCTGGCCGAGCATCCGGTGACGTGCGCGATTCAAGCGCGAACCGAAGACGCCGCCGCTTGAGCGATGAACGTCGATGCCCGACGCAGCGCCCCCGGTTAACGGGAGCGCTGCGTTCCGGCTTTATCTGTCGTCAGGCCGACGCTCAGTGGTTTCTTCCGCATTGGGCGGTGTTGAAGTGCTGCCTGGCTTGAACACATGCGTGCGCAAGCCACTGGCCTCGACATCGATAACGCCATTAACCGTACGAGCCAGGTCCATTGCCTGTTCGCACTGTCTATGGGTGTCGACGAGGCCGCTCAACGCCACCGTACCGGCGTGAGTCTTGACGTGGATATGCAAGCCAAGGCCGGAGTCGGCCTTAGTCAGGGCCGATTTGACCCTGGCGGTAATCCACGCGTCGCGAGCGACCGTCGCCAGGCCATGGGAGTACTGATCAAAGGAATGAAGTTTCATGGTGAAAACCTCCATGACGCGAACACAGACACCCCTTGAGTATAGTTCGGCCGTAGCGGGGCTCAGCGTTTGACCGATAGATCGACCTGGGTCATGCGACTGCGAATGGTGAACACCCCGTCGCCCGAGAGAATCGCGCTGCGAGCGAACAGGCGACCGCTTTCCCAGTTCGAAAGCCCCAGTTCCGGCTTGTTCAGCGCATATTGGCCGTCGACCCAGCGCGTGATGCCGTTGCCGACAAAGGGTGCATTCACTGCGTTGTAGAAACGCTCGTGCGCCTCGGCGGTTTCACTGATCAGCGACACGGTGAATTGCGGGCTGTAGCGGTTGAACAAGGTGATCGCCTGATCGAGGTCGTCGACGATTTTCAGGCTGACTTCCGGGGTTTCCTCCCATTCCCACTCGCGGCCCAACTGATCTTCCGCCAGCGGCTCGGCCAACGCTTCGGTGACGTAACCTTCGGCACGGTAGACCTCGACGCTGGCGGTTTGCCAATCGCTCGGCAGGTACGATTCGCTACCCTCGACGATGTGCAATTTGCAACCCTGACCGCGAGCCGTGCCGGCCTGCTTCAAAGCTTCAAGAAACAGTGGCACCAGTTCCGCGGCGCGGTCGCGCTGGATCAGGCACACGTTCAGGGTATTGCAGACTTTGCGGTCCAGGGAATTGCGCACCACGGCGGCAAACCGCGTGGCATCCGCCGCTTGATCGGCGATCAGCCAGGCACCGCCGGTGCCATGCAGGCTGACGGCGGTGCCGGCCTGCTGAGCGATGCTGCCCAGTTGACTGACCGCCCGACCCGAACCACGGGCCACGGCCAGCGACAGGCGCCGGTCGGCAAACATCGCCCAACCGGCCGCGTGATTGACGCTTTCCACCAGCGATACCGCGCCGGTCGGCAAGCCGGAATCGGCCAGCGCCGGATTCAACGCGTGTTCAACGATGGCTTGCGCGGTGCCCAACGCGTCGCTGCCAATGCGCAGCACGGCGGTGTTGCCGGTGCGCAGTACGCCAGCGGCGTCGGCAAACACATTCGGCCGGCCTTCGAAGACGAAGGCGACGATGCCCAGCGGCGACACCACTTGCTCGACTTTCCAGCCGTCATGCTCGACGCAACTGATGACTTTGCCGCGCGTGGCCGATGCATCGCGCCAGGCGCGCAGGCCGGCGATCATGTCGCGACGCATGCGCTCATCGGCCAGCAAGCGCGTGGTGGAACGCCCACGGGCCTTGGCGCGTTCGATGTCGGCCAGGTTCGCAGCCTCGATCAACGCCCAGGTTTCGGCGGTTTCCAAGCGCTGGGCAAACAGGTCGAAAAACTCGCTGATGGCCTCATCGGACACCGCCGACATCGCGCTGAACGCCGCTTGCGCACGCTCGATCGCCCCGGCCGCCGCTTGCTGGTCCACCACCGGGATCAACAGCAATTCGCCGCTGACCTGCTCCACCAGCAAATGGTCACCGGGCTGGAAGCGCGCCGCCAGTTCGGGGCTGACCACAGAGACACGGTTCCCGGCAAAAGGGATCGGCGTGCCAGCGACGAGACGTTCGAGCATCAGGGACATGAAGCGGTTTCACCATGCAGGGGGCGGCCGGAAAATGTATAGGAAAATCGCCGAAGCGTCATTATCGGCGCCGTACCTTAGAACACCGACCAGCCAATCCGTTGACTCAACAACTCCAGCGCCGCCATCCCCGCCAGCGAATTGCCCGCCGCGTTCAACTCCGGCGACCACACGCACACGGTAAATTGCCCCGGTACTACCGCGACAATCCCGCCACCGACGCCGCTCTTGCCGGGCAGGCCGACGCGATAAGCGAAGTTGCCCGCCTCGTCGTAGAGCCCGCTGGTGGCCATGATCGAGTTCACTTGCTGAGTCTGGCGCGCAGTCAGAATCTGTTCCCCGCTGTGCTTGCAGAAACCGTCGTTGGCGAGGAAGCAGAACGCTCGCGCCAGGTCGATGCAACTCATGCGCAGCGCGCAGTGGCTGAAATAGCTGCGCAACACGGCTTCGACGTCGTTGTGGAAGTTGCCGAAGGATTGCATCAGGTACGCCATGGCCGCGTTGCGCGCGCGGTGCTGGTATTCGGATTCGGCGACCTTGCCGTCCACCATCACCTGCGGGTTGCCGGACAAGCGCCGGACAAAATCGCGCATCGACAAGGCCGGTGCGGCGAAGCGCGACTGGTTGATGTCGCAGATCACCAGCGCCCCGGCGTTGATGAACGGATTGCGCGGGCGGCCGCGTTCGAATTCCAGCTGCACCAGCGAGTTGAACGGCTGGCCGGACGGCTCGTGGCCCAGGCGTTCCCAGATCGCTTCGCCGGAATGATCGATGGCCTGCACCAGGCTGAACACCTTGGAAATACTCTGCACCGAGAACAGCGTCTCGGCGTCGCCGGCGCAGTACAACTCGCCGTCATTGCCGTACACGGCAATGCCCAATTGGTTGGCCGGCACCGTGCCGAGGGCGGGAATGTAGTCAGCCACCTTGCCCTGGCCGATCAGGGGACGAACTGCGTCAAGGATCTCGTTCAACAGCGCTTGCATGCCGGGTTCCGAAGTCTCGCCCCGTGGGTTTGCGGGGACACAGTCGCTAGACGCCACTGGCGCGGGACGGATCACAGTTTTGTAGGGGAATGTATCTGGCGGCCGTGCTGATACATGACGATGCTTTTTGGACATATCGCCCACACACCACACTGGAACACTCCGGCTGTCTGCTGACCTCGGTCGGCCCTTGCTCCGGAGTAGCTGTCATGAATACCTCAATCCCGCGTTACCACGGCTGGTCGCTGTTCAGCCTGTTGTCCTTGCTGGTGCTGCTGATGACCGGTTTGATCCTGGTGTTCAACCCGGATCTGGTGGAAGCCACCCGCAGCGCGATTCGCGCCACGGCCCGGACCTCGTTTGCATTGTTTCTGGCGGCGTTCCTGGCATCTGCGTTTGCCGTGCTGGTACCTTCGCCCTTCACGAAATCCCTGGTGCGTGAGCGGCGCTTTATTGGCTTGGCGTTTGCCTTTTCGCATCTGGTGCATGCGGTGTTGATCTACAGCTATGGGCAGTTGAATCCGGAGTTCTGGCCGGGGCGTACCACGGTGGGCAACATCCCGGGCTCGGTCGGCTATCTGTTCATTGTGTTGATGGCGATCACTTCATTCAAAACCACCGCAAAAATGATCGGCCCCAAAGCCTGGAAAGCTCTGCATGTGACGGGGATGTGGGTGATTGCGGCGGTGTTTACCTACTCCAACTTCAAACGGATTCCGATGAGCGCCTGGTATGTATTGCCGTTCGGCATCATGTGCGCCGCGATTGCCGTGCGATGGGTAGGCAAACTCGCGTTGAAAAACAAGCGCAGCCAGCGCCACGCCTACTCCTGATTGAAGTACGCCGCCCCCCGTAGAAGCTGCAGAAGGCTGCTCCTACGGGGGTATTTCGTTGTTTCAGGATTCTGCGTTCGGCCGTGTATCTGAGTGTGTACAGCTGCCCTTTCGATACACCTTTCGCCTAAAACCTCAACCCAACGACACACCGCAGATACACCCGATTGATGAAATGGGCTGGTCGATTGGCCCAGCCGATCAAAGTCCTCAACGGAGATCAAGCCCATGAACACTTCCCTTTCTTCGGCCGTCAAAGGCCTGCACCTGAACCTCGACCGCGCCGGCAGCTGGATTGCGCCGCTGACCCTGCGCATCTTCCTCGCCTGGGAGTTTTTCGAGTCGGGCCTGGAAAAATGGAACGGCGAAAACTGGTTCGCCGATATCCAGGACGCCTTCCCGTTTCCGTTCAACCACGTACCCGCCACGCTGAACTGGGAACTGTCGATGTGGGCCGAGCTGATCTGCGCCCTCGCCCTGCTGGTGGGCCTGGGCACGCGGGTCTCGGCGGTCATCCTGATCGTGGTCACGGTGGTGGCGACCGCGGCGGTTCACTGGCCGGCCGACTGGTCTACATTGAGTGAACTTGCCCAGGGCTACGCCATCAGTAACAAAGGACACGGTAACTTCAAGCTGCCGCTGATCTACCTCGCCGCCCTGATGCCACTGTTGCTCTCCGGCGCCGGTAAGCTCAGCCTGGATGCCCTGCTCGCTCGATTCTTCTGGCGTCGCCACAACCGCTGAAACGTCAGTGTCTCGATAACGTCCCATACTCAATAAAAATGGAGCCATGGTCATGAGCCTCACACTCTACGGTTTCGACGGCAGCACCTACGTGCGCACGGTGAAGATGCTGCTGGTCGAGAAAGGCGCGGATTTCGATCAGGTGCAGGTGAACGTCATCAAAGGCGAACCGCACCTGCCGGAACACTTGGCGCGTCACCCTTTCGGCAAGGTGCCGGTGATCGATCACGACGGTTTCCGGGTGCTCGAAACCGCAGCGATCATGGCCTATCTGGATGAAGTGCTGCCCGGGCCGTCGCTGACCCCGGACAACGCCCACGACCGCGCGCGTAATCACATGGCCATGGGGCTCTACGATTCCTATGGCTACGGCGCGCTGGTCTCGGTGTTCGGTTTTCACTTGTTTCCGGATTTCATCGGTGGGCAGAATGAAGAGTCGCGGCGCAAAGGCATCGAAACTTCCAAGCGCGTCATCCGCGAACTGATGAAGATCAAAGGTGATGACCCGTTCATTGCCGGGCTTGACCCCAGTTTCAGCGACTTCTACCTGGCCCCGGCCTGCGCCTACATCGCGATGACACCCGATGCAGCGCAAGTGTTTGCCGTGGACGGTTTCGCCGAGTGGTGGAAACGTCTGCAGGCCTTGCCGAGTTTCCAGGCCACTATCCCGCAATAAATCCAACTTTCACTGACGAAGACAGGAGCCACCATGAGCGTGACCACCCAATGGATCGAGATCGACAGCCCCGAAGGTAAATTCGGCGCTTACCTGGCGATTCCCCATACCCAGAAAGGGCCGGGGATTGTGTTGATCCAGGAGATCTTCGGCGTCAACGAACACATCCGCTCGGTTGCCGAGCAATACGCCGCCGACGGCTACCTGGTGATCGCACCGGACCTGTTCTGGCGCAGCGGCCCGCGTATCGAACTGAGCTATGACGAAGCCGGCTGGAAACGCGCGGTCGAGTTGATGAATGCCACCGACGTGAACGCCGCACAGGCCGACATCAAACTGGCCATCGACGCCCTGCAAGCCCAACCGGGCCTGGATGGCGGCATCGCGTCCATCGGTTATTGCTTCGGCGGCCTGCTGTCGTACCACACCGCCGCCAACGGTTTTGTTGACGTGGCCATCGCCTATTACGGCGGCGGCATTCAGAACCAACTGGACCGCGCCGACGAAATCCAAGTGCCGATTCTGATGCACTTCGGCGAAGCGGACAGCCACATTCCACTGGAAGCCGTGGAGAAAATCGCCGAGCGTTTCGACACCAACGACAACGTGGAGATTGTGGTGTATCCGGAAGCTGAGCATGGCTTCAACTGTTCGCACCGCGACAGTTACAACCAGCGTGCGGCGGTTGAGGCCCATGGCAATACCCTGATTTTCCTGGGCATGGAGCTCTAAGACGTAGCGCAGCCCCCCTGTAGGAGCGAGGCTTGCCCGCGAAGGCGTCATCCCAGTCAACATCTTCATCGACCGGAATGACGCCCTTCGCGGGCAAGCCTCGCTTCTACAGGTCAAGCATTCCAGCGTTCAAGCGTTCAGTAGAATCACACTTCTTCCACTTGTTTCGGATGCGCACTGCGTTCATGCACATGAGCGGTCGGTGTGCGGTCGATCAGCAAGCTCAGCAACTCCGGACGGCTGTAGTGGCCGCGCGAATCCATCATGCGTTTGCGCTTGTCGATCAGGCCCATGTCGAGTTCGACGATCACCTCGCCCTCGCCCTCTTGCAATGAGCCCAACACCACGCCATCCGGGCTGATAATCGCGGTGAAACAACCACCAGAGATCGGACCGATCGGGCAGCCAGTGTCGGCCATGATTTGCGCCTGTTGTTCCGGGTTCAGCCACGCGGTGGAGTTGACCACGAAGCACGCCGATTCGAGTGCGTGCTGGCGAATGTTGACTTCCATTTGCGAGGTGAACAACGGCCCGGCAAACGAGCCGGGGTACATCGAGGCGTGGATCTGTTCGCCGTCGGCCATCAGCGCATAACGGGCCAGCGGGTTGTAATGTTCCCAGCAGGCCAGTTGGCCGATGCGCCCCACGGCACTGTCGGTGGCCCGCAGACCGGAGCCGTCGCCCATGCCCCAGATCATGCGTTCGTGGTAGGTCGGGGAAATCTTGCGGCGGTGCTGGATCAACGTGCCGTCGGCGTCGAACAGCAACTGCGCGTTGTACAGCGTGCCGCCGTCACGTTCATTGACGCCGATGGACACCACCATGTTCGCTTCTTTAGCGGCAGCGCCGATGGCATCGGTCGCAGCCGAAGGAACGGTGACGGCCTGGTCCAGCAACTTGTAGTGCTCGGCGCCCATTTCAAACGGCGACTGCACGAAGGAAAAGTACGGGTAGTACGGCACGATGGTTTCCGGGAATACGGCGAACTGCACACCCTGCGCTCCCAGTTCCAGAATCTTGTGCACGACTTTGTTGACGGTGCCTTCACGGCTGTAAAGGACCGGGCTGATCTGTACGGCGGCGGCTTTGACGAAGGACATGACGGCGATCTCATTGAGGGATTGGGCTTCAACGAGATCAAGATTACGTTAATCATATTTTGTCTTAAATGCCGAATAGACCACCTTTTAGGACATCAACTCCGGTTGGCCCTCTGGATCACTTGCGGCGGCTGCCCGAAGGCGCGGATAAACGCGCGACGCATACGCTCGCGGTCGCCAAAACCGGTATCGGTGGCCACCACATCAATGGAATGCCGCCCGGTTTCCATCATCAAACGCGCCGCCTCCACCCGCAGGTTTTCAACGGCTTTGGCCGGTGATTGACCGGTTTCGGCATGGAACACCCGACTGAATTGGCGCGGACTGAGGTTCGCCGCGCTGGCCAGTTCTTCGACCGACAGCGCGGACTTGAGGTTGTGCTTGGCGTAGGTCAGCGCGGCTTGGATGCGGTCAGTCCGGGGTTCGAGATCGAGCATCACCGAAAACTGCGACTGACCGCCCGCGCGCCGGTGATAGACCACCAATTGCCGCGCTACCCGACGCGCAACTTCGGCGCCCAGATCCTTTTCCACCAGGGCCAGCGCCAGATCGACGCAAGCGCTCATGCCCGCCGCCGTCCAGACGTTGCCGTCGTTGATGAAGATCCGGTCCTCTTCGACGATGACCTTGGGGTAAGCCTGCTGCAACGCGCGAGCGTGACACCAGTGCGTGGTTGCGCGCCGGCCATCGAGCAATCCGGCTTCGGCGACGGCGATGGCCCCGGTGCAAATCGAGCCCAGGCGCCGGGTGGTCAGGCTGGCGTTGCGCAGGAACTCGACCATCCCCGACGATACCGGGCGGATCAGGTTGTCGCCCATCACCAGCAAAGTGTCGAAGGTGCGCTGGTCGAACGACGTGGTTTCTACGCCGAATCCGGCCGACGTCTGTACCGTGCCGCCCTGCTCCGACAGCAAGGCGATGCTGTAGATCGGCTCGTCGGCGGCGCTGTTGGCCATCTCGAACGTGGCGCACATGGCCAGGCCCAATACCTGGAAGCCGGGGTAAACGATGAGGCCGATGGCGTGCATCTGTGTTGACCTTAAACGTGGCCTGACGGGTTTTCAGGCCAATTGACCCGTACTGTACGCCGCTCCCAACCTGAAGAAAATTTCATTTTCCCCGGGACCAATCTTTTGCCGATTCGACGTCCAATTCATCAGCAACATCCACTTTCGGATGCAGGCCTGAGGAGTTGTCATGAACGTTGTGCGCCCCCTGATCAAGTTGCGGCATTTGTTGCTCGTCCCCCTGGCGCTGGCGGCGCTGGCGAGCACGCCGGTATTTGCCCAGCCCGAGATCATCAGTCGCCAGGCCCCGCCGCCCCCGCGCATGGAGCAGGCACCCATGGCCCGCCCCGGTTATGCCTGGGATAACGGCCACTGGCGCTGGGACGGTCGGGGTTATGTGTGGGCGCCCGGTCACTGGCAACGGATGCACCACGGCGGGCGCTGGATGCCCGGTCATTGGGAAGCGCGCGGGCCGAACTGGTATTGGATCGAGGGGCGCTGGGTGCGCTGATCCGCCGATTGCAACAACGCTGAATCACTTGCTTGCTCGAACGAATCAAGGAATCTGACTATGTCCCGACTATTCAACACCACTGTGATCGCCGGCCTCATGGCAATCACCCTGTCCGGTTGCGTCATCGAACCGGCCCGCCCGCACCGACCGCCACCACGGGTGGAAATGGTCCCGGTGATGCCCGCGCCGGGTTATCACTGGGTGGCCGGGCAGTATCGTTGGGCGCACAACGAGTGGGTGTGGGTGCCGGGGCATTGGAAGGGGTATTGATCCCATCATTTCTTTCGATCATTCACATCACGAAAGCGAATTTTTCATTTCCCCCCGACCTGTTCACCATGGCACCACCTAAAACAGCTCGGACGAACTCTTCATGAATATCAATGTGGCGCTTGCTTGCCTGATCGTGGTGTCCTTTGCCATTGCGCTGGGCCACGCCTGACAGCACTATTTCGCATCGCCGTCATGGGGTTTGTAAAACGTGAACAACCCGATCTGGGCCGTCTTGATGTATTCATGCGCCCAGTCCGGCTTCACGGTCCGATCATGAAAATACATCGCGCCGTGGGTGCGATCCGGTAGTTGTTTGTTCAGCGCCTTGCGCGCGATTTCCTTGGCCATCGCATAGGGCACGTCTTCCTGGGCCGTGTCCGGCTTGCCGTCACACCACCAGGAAAACTGGCAGGCATGCTTCTCCGAGCCTTGCTTGACGATCCCGCACACCGTGTCCGGAAAGCCCGCGTGACCGAGGCGATTCATCACCACGTTGGCGACCGCTTCCATGTCGGCGGCGTTCTTGCCCTTCGCTTCCCAGTAAATGCTGCGAGCCATGCAAGTGATGGCTTCGTCCAGCGGCGCGGTGCCTGCCGGGTCGACAGCCTGGACTTCGGATTGAGTGATGGTCTCGGCCTTTTTCGGCGCCGGTGCCGCGCTGCCTTTGTCGGCGGCTTTCTCTTCCAGCACTTGGGCCTTGTCCACGGCCACTTCTTTTTTTTGCTCCTGGTCGTCAGCGAAAACCTGGCTTGCAAGCAGGGTGGCGGCAAGGCAGGCGGCTATCCACGGGAGGCGCATGATGGGCAGGCTCTTCAGGGCGTCGACGGGCGACTTCGCTTCATTGTAGTCGGCAAATCATTGGAAAAGGCAGTGCCCTGAACGGCACGAAATCGCGCATCATGGGCGCAGTCCGTTCAAGGGGGATTTTCATGCGCGTCCTATCATCCGTTTTGCGTGTTGCGGCGTTGTCGTCGGGCCTGGTGTTCGCTACCACGGCCCTGGCCACAGACGAGTCGCAACTGATTCAGTCGATCAATGCCTATCGCAGCCAAGTGCAACGTTGTGGCGGCCAGGCATCGCCGGAGTTGCCACCGCTGGCGGCCGATCCGCGCCTGGTGCTGTCCGCCACGCAAAACGTCGACTTGCAACAGGCGATGGCGCAAGCGAAGTATCCGATGGTCAATGTGCAGGCGATTACCTTGGCCGGGCCGCGTGATGCGACGGCGGCCATGAAGGCTGTGCAGGAAAGCTTCTGCCAGGTGGTGCTGAATCCGCAATTCATCGATGTCGGCGTGAGTCGCGAAGGCAGCCAATGGCGCATCGTCCTCGCGCGGCCGCTGTTGAGCGGGCGTCTGGGCGATGCTTCCGCTGAAGGCCAAAAGCTGATGGAACTGCTTAACGCCGCCCGCGCGCAGCCGCGTCAGTGCGGCGGCCAGCCGTTCGCCGCCACCACGCCGCTGGCCTGGAACGCCACGTTGGGAGCCGCCGCCGAAGTCCACAGCCGTGACATGGCCAACAATAACTACTTCGATCACAAGGGCCGCGACGGCAGCACCCCCGGTGACCGCGCGGAACTGGGCGGCTACATCGCGCAGCAGATCGGCGAAAACATCGCCGCCGGCCAAGACACCACCCGCAAGGTCGTCGATGGCTGGCTCGGCAGTCCGGGGCACTGCGCCAACCTGATGAACCCGCAGTTCCGCGAACTGGGCGCGGCGTATGCGGTGGACCCGAAAAGTGATGGCGGGATTTACTGGACGGCGATGTTCGGGACGCAGTAAGCGCCCGCCGCAATCTCCTGTAGGAGCGAAGCTTGCTCGCGAAAGCGGTGTATCAGTTACAACATTGCTGAATGTACTAAGCGTTGAAGCCCCGACACTGATCGTTCCCACGCTCCGCGTGGGAATGCAGCCCGTGACGCTCCGCGTCACTGGACGCGGAGCGTCCCCTGAGGCATTCCCACGCAGAGCGTGGGAACGATCAAACGCGCGCACCTATTCCCCGCTACTGTAAGCAAACCGCCGGTCTATGAAAAAGGCTCACCTCTTGAGCGATACATTCGCAAAACCCCAAGCCGTCCCCCTACGCGAAGCCTTCCTCTTCTGGCTCAAGCTCGGCTTCATCAGTTTCGGTGGCCCGGCCGGACAGATTTCGATCATGCATCAGGAGCTGGTCGAGCGTCGGCGCTGGATGTCGGAGCGGCGTTTTCTGCATGCGCTCAACTACTGCATGTTGTTGCCCGGCCCGGAGGCGCAGCAGTTGGCGACTTACATCGGCTGGCTGATGCACCGGACCTGGGGCGGTGTGATTGCCGGTGTGCTGTTTGTGTTGCCGTCGTTGTTTATCCTGATTGGCTTGTCCTGGGTGTACATCGCCTTCGGGGACGTGCCGGTGGTGGCCGGGTTGTTTTACGGGATCAAGCCGGCGGTGACCGCAATTGTGCTGCAGGCAGCTCATCGCATCGGCTCGCGGGCGTTGAAGAACAACTGGCTGTGGGGGATCGCGGCGGCCTCATTCGCGGCCATCTTCGCCTTCAATGTGCCGTTTCCGTTGATTGTGCTGGGGGCGGCGGTTATCGGTTACTTCGGCGGACGCCTGGCCCCGGAGAAGTTCAGCAACGGCGGCCACAGCACCGCGAACAAAACCTACGGCCCGGCGCTGATCGACGACGACACGCCGACGCCCGAACATGCCCGTTTCAGCGCGATGAAGTTGCTGCGCCTGGCCCTCATCGGCGCCGTGTTGTGGGTTTTGCCGATGGGGTTGCTCACTGCGTTGTTCGGCTGGGACGGCACCTTGACCCAGATGGGTTGGTTCTTCACCAAAGCGGCGCTGCTGACATTCGGGGGTGCCTACGCGGTGCTGCCGTACGTGTATCAGGGCGCGGTCGGTCACTATGGCTGGTTGACGCCGACGCAGATGATCGATGGCCTGGCCCTGGGCGAAACCACGCCCGGGCCGCTGATCATGGTGGTGGCTTTCGTCGCTTTTGTCGGTGGCTATGTGCAGCAGGTGTTCGGCGCCGAGCACGTGTTCCTCGCTGGCGCCCTCGCCGCCACGCTGGTCACCTGGTTCACGTTCCTGCCGTCATTTCTGTTCATCCTCGCCGGTGGCCCGTTGGTGGAATCGACGCACAACGAACTGAAATTCACCGCGCCGCTGACCGCCATTACCGCTGCCGTGGTCGGGGTGATCCTCAACCTCGCGTGCTTCTTCGGCTACCACGTACTCTGGCCCAATGGCTTCAGCGGCCACCTCGACTGGCCTTCAGCGTTGATCGCGATTGCAGCAGCCATTGCGTTGTTTCGCTTCAAGCGCGGAGTGATCGAGGTATTGATCGGCTGTGGGTTGATTGGCCTGGCTGTGCACCTGTTGCGCTAGCGCTTAAACCGCCGTATCGGCTTGCACCACCTCGATCCCCAGCCGCTGGTAATCCTCGACATTGCCCGAGGCCAGATGACGCTCGGTGATCAGCGTCTGGATGCGCCGGCATGGCGCGACCACAAAGGGTTCGACCGCGCCCAGTTTGTCCGCCGTGGTCACGGCCACAACATGGGCCGCGCTGTCGAGCATCGCCTGCTTGACTGGCACTTCATCGAAATGCAGCGAGCTGATGCCGACATCGGGATGAATCGCGCAAACGCCAGTGAACAGCAGATCCGCTTTGATTCCCTGAAACAGCCGCAACGTGTCATGCCCACTCGCCGACATCGTCGCCGGATTGAGCTGACCGCCTGCCAGAATGACCTTGATGCCTTTGAATTCCGCCAGAGTGATCGCGATCATCGGTGAGGCGGTAACGGCAGTAATGGTGATATCCGCCGGCAACGACCGGGCGATCTGCAGCGTGGTCGAGCCTGAATCGAAAATCACGATCTGGCCCTCCTGCACGTACCGCGCGGCGAGTTGCGCCAGGTGGGTTTTCACTTCATCGGTTTCGCTGACGCGGGTGAAGTAGTCCTTGCCGGTGTCCTTGGGCCGCGGCAACGCCCCGCCGTGCACCCGCTGCACCAGGCCGGCGGTGTCCAGTTCCGCCAGGTCGCGGCGGATGGTGTCTTCGGACACGGCGAAATGCTGGCTCAGTTCAGAGGCCATGACCTTGCCGTCGCGTTCGAGGATCAAGAGGATTTTTTGTCGGCGCAAGGAAGGAAGTTCGATGACGGGATGCATGTTTATGCCTGATCTTGCGGGTTTATGCGAGGTTAGCCAAAGCGCCGCAAAAAAACAATCGCAGCGGTGGTGGCTTTGTTTTCTGGCAAACTGCGGGCCTCCCTAAGGTCGTAACCCTTTTCTCCTGAGCCACCAGCCATGCTTTTTTCCCTTGTGTCGAATGGATCCCTAGCCGCTGTCGAACAGCCCGACGCAAGCGTGCCGTGGTGGAGCTTCACCAAAACCGTGCTCTCGGCTGCGGCTTTGTCACTGGTGCGTGACGGATTGGTCGAACTGGACGATGTGATGCCTGAAGGCCCCTTCACCCTGCGCCAACTGCTGCGGCATGAGGCGGGGTTGGCGGACTATGGTGAACTGGCCGATTACCACACCGCCGTTGCGCGCAATGACTCGCCTTGGTCGGCAGATGACATGCTGCAACGTCTCGATGCCGGCCGGTTGCGCTATGCGCCGGGAACCGGATGGCGCTATTCGAATGTCGGCTATCTGTTTGTAGCGAGGCTCATTGAACGGGTAACCGGTCTCGAACTCGCAGAGGCGCTGACTCAACGGGTGTTTTCGCCCCTCGGCTTATCGCAGGTTCGCCTGGCGACGTCCCCAGCCGATTTGCAGGATGTGTGCGCGACGTACGACCCAGGCTGGGTTTATCACGGTTTGCTGGTCGGGCCACTTGGGGAAGCGGCGCTGTGCCTGGATCGCCTGCTGAGCGACCACCTCCTGCCCCGCGCTCTGCGACAGGACATGCAAACGGTGCATCCCCTCGGCGGCCCCATTGCCGGACGTCCCTGGACTGCCCCGGGTTATGGGCTCGGCCTGATGCAAGGTGCCGTGCAAAGTGGCCTGATCCTGAGTGGACATACCGGAAGCGGACCCGGCAGTGTCGTGGCGGTTTACCGGTGTACTGTGAACGGGCACTCGGCAACGTGCGCGGTCTTCTGTGACGGCGACGACCAAGGTTCTGTCGAGGCACGGGTCGTGGATCACTTATCAGCCGTCTTGGGAAACGGGCAGAAAGACTGAGGCAGCAATCGCCTCAGTTAGTCGCCACCCGTGCCACATTGCCCGAGGTCACCAACGCCTTCAGCGACGCATCGAACTGTTTCAACGCATTCACCTGCAACGCGGTCTGCTGGTCGATTTGCGCCGCAATCTCCGGCGCCGCTTTGCCATGGACCCAGACCGAAGGCATTTGCTGTTCGCGGGAGCCTTCAGCCTTGCCGATGTATTGCAGGTTCGCGTCGTAGAACTTGGCGAGGAAACGCGCTTCGACCTGGTTGTTGCGCTTCGAAACCAAGCGGCTGTAAGTGTCCAGCATGACCACCACATCCGGGTGCGCAGCCACCAGTGCATCAAGGTTGTCGTAGACGGTCACCGAGGCGAATTGTTTTTGCAGCGAACCCATCAGCCAGTTGATCGCCAGTGTCGGATCGGAACTTTTGATGAACGCGTTGCTGATGCGCGAATCGAGGGCGGCGTTTTTGCTGCCGTTGACAGCGACCGAATGGTAGTTCTCAAGGTATTGCAGGGTGTTGACGGTGTTTTCGCTGTAGAGCACGCCCACCGATTGGGAATGTTGCAGGTTGGCGCTGCTGTCCCCCATCGGCACAAAGTGGCAGGCCTGAAGGTCGGCGGCGTAGGCCGGGGCGGTGGCGGCGAAAGCGCCGGTCAGTACGGCGACAAGGGCAAAAACAGTTGGGAGTCTCATCGCGCAGGTTCCTTCAGAAGCGAGATCGGTATGACGCTATCCTCCTCCGATGCCGGAAAAACAGAACTCGCATTTTTTGATGATGACTATCGATTGAACGAATGGTCAGGAAAGCCCGGAACTCAGGCCTGCCTGACAATATCGACCGAGATCTCCACCGCCGCCTCCATGCCTCTGTTTTCAAGCCAGTGGGTGGTGTTCCTGTCCTCGGGCCAGCCTACTCCCGGCCCGTAATCCGTGGCGACACCATTGCGATGGTCGGTGATCGTTCCTTGCAATATGTAGACGGTGCCTGGCCTGTCGATGTGGTTGTGTATCGGCCCGAAGACGCCTCCGGGCTCGATGGTCACCTTGCGCATTCTGAGTTGACGGCCTGCCATGCCTTCGATCTCAGGACCGAGGTCAATCGTTGACAGTAAGGTCACCGTGACGCCTTTCGTTTCAGGTACCGCCTGTTCGATGCTCATTGCGCGCTCCTCTTTTACCTGCAGGATCTATTAGAAGTAGAGACCCTAAAAGGCGTGGCCGGTGGTGAGGCGACAAAGGGTGAAACAGCGGTATCACAGTCGACTTCAATGTTGCTTGATACGCCGTTTATGCGAGCGAGCCCGCTCCCACAGTTGTTTTGTGTCGTTCGCAGGATTTGTGGTCGACTCAGATCCTTGTGGGAGCGGGCTTGCTCGCGAAGGGGTCAGGTCTGGTACACCGCGTCATCGTTTTTCGCGGGCAAGTCGGATCGCCGCACCGCTCGTGCCTACACAAATCCCAACGCCTTATTGCGCAGCGCACCCCGCAAGAGCGTATCGAACCAAAAATCAGCTTGTCCGATACATATGGATATCCGTATATTCGAATTTCCAAACATCGAAGGCACTCCATGCTTAGCCCTCCTGCCATCTACAAATGCCTGTCCGACGAAACCCGCACCCGGGCCACCCTGCTGATCACCCGTGAAGGCGAGTTGTGCGTCTGCGAATTGGTCTGTGCGCTGGACGACAGCCAGCCAAAGATCTCGCGCCATCTGGCACAGCTGCGGGCATGCGGCCTGCTGCTTGATCGACGCCAGGGTCAATGGGTGTATTACCGGCTCAACCCGGAACTGCCCGCCTGGGTTCGCGCGGTGCTTGAAACCACGCTGCACGCCAATGCCGATTGGCTTGAGGAAAACACTGCCCGTCTCAAACAGATGAGCGACCGTCCGCTCAATTCCACAGCGTGTTGCTGACCAGACCCAACGGAGTTTCCATGCGCGTTCTTTTTATGTGCACCGCCAACAGCTGCCGCAGCATCCTGTCCGAAGCAATGTTCAATCACCTGGCGCCAGCGGGTGTCAAAGCGGTCAGCGCCGGCAGCTTTCCCAAGGGCCAGGTCCTGCCGCGCAGCCTGATCACCTTGCAAGAAGCCGGGATTGCGATCGATGGCTTGAGCAGCAAAGGCAACGACGCCTTCGAAGCCAACCCGCCGGACATTGTCATCACGGTCTGCGACAAGGCGGCCGGTGAAGCTTGCCCCGTGTATTTCGGGCCAGCGTTGAAAGCCCATTGGGGACTGGAAGATCCATCGGAGGTCACGGGTGACGAAGCCGCGGTATCCGCCGCCTTCCACTCAACCCTGGCACGTATCGAAACCCGTTGCCGCGCCTTCCTCGCCCTGCCCTTCGCCGAACTTGATCGCGCTGCCTTGAAGCGGGAACTCGACCGCATCAGCACCTTGTAACTGGAGCCTTTCATGACTCACCCACTGCCCAACCTCGACACCTCGCTGATTCAATCCCCTGATCAAATCAGTCCGCACAAACCACGGATCTTGCTGCTGTACGGCTCGACCCGCGCCCGCTCCTTCAGTCGCCTGATGGTCGAAGAAGCGGCGCGTTTGCTCGAACACTTCGGTGCCGAGACGCGGATCTTCAACCCCTCCGGCTTGCCACTGCCGGACGACGCGCCAAACGATCACCCGAAAGTCCAGGAACTGCTGGAACTGATGCAATGGTCCGAAGGCCAGGTGTGGTGCTCGCCGGAGCGTCACGGCTCGATGTCGGCGGTGTTCAAGGCGCAAATAGACTGGGTGCCGCTGGCCATCGGCGCGATTCGCCCGACCCAGGGCAAGACCCTGGCGGTGATGCAGGTGTGTGGCGGCTCGCAATCTTTCAACGTGGTCAATCAACTCCGCGTGTTGGGGCGCTGGATGCGCATGTTCACCATCCCCAATCAATCCTCGGTGCCCAAGGCCTATCTGGAGTTTGACGAGGACAACCGCATGAAACCCTCGGCGCTGTATGACCGAGTGGTGGACGTGATGGAGGAACTGGTGAAGTTCACGCTGCTGCTACGCGATCGCCCGGATCTGGTTGATCGCTATTCGGAGCGCAAGGAGTCCGCCGAAGAACTGACCCGGCGGGTGAATCAGCGCTCGATTTGAACCAGGCGCCGTAAACCCCGCGCCCATCAATGACCGACCACTGCTGCGCCTCCTTGCCTTTGCCCCTGCGGAAAGCCATGCGCCCGCGCGGCCACGGCAATCCATAACCCCGCCAGCAGCAACACCAGCAACACCCAAGGAAACGAAACGACACCGACCTGATCGAGCAGAACACCACCGAACAGGCCGGCGATGGCAATCGCGCCGTTCCAGGCCACGACGTTCATGGACAAGGCGACGTCCGCGCCCTCGCCCGCCGTATCAGCCAGTGCGGTTTGCAGCAGTGTCGCGGCGCCACCGAAGGTCAGGCCCCAGACGAAAGTGCCGACGTAAATAACCACCACGGACTGGGAAAAGAACCCGAAAACAAAGGCTGTCGCGGCGAACGTGGCGAGGCTGAGTAATACGGCGTTGCGCAGATAGCGGTCCACCAGGCGCCCGGTGATCCAGATGCTCAGCAACGCGGCGATGCCGAACACCAGCAGCACCACATCGATATCGCTGGCCAGCCCGGCCGGGGTGACGAAGGGCGCGACGTAGGTGTAAAGAATGTTGTGGGCGAGCATCCAGGTCATCACCACCCCGAGGACCGGACGCACGCCGGGGGTGAAAAATACTTGCCCCAGCGGCATACGCTCGGAACCGGCCTGGCCGGGGTAGTCCGGGACTTTCACCAGCACCCAGACGATCAGCCCCAGCGTCAGCACCGACATCAGCGCAAACGCGGTACGCCAGCCCACCAAAGCGCCCAGCCAGGTGCCCAACGGCACGCCCAGCGACAGCGCAATTGGCGTGCCCACCATCGCCACGGCCATGGCGCGACCTTGAAGATGCACCGCCACCATGCGCCGCGCATAACCGGCCAATAGACTCCAGGCCAACCCGGCGGACACACCGGCGAAGAATCGGGCGACAAGGGTAATGCCATAACTCGACGACCAGGCCGTAATGGAATTGAACACGAGGAAACCGACAATCGTCAGCAGCAAGACATTGCGCCGCCGCCAACCCTGGGTGGCGATGGTCAGCGGGATCGCCGCCAGCAATGACCCCAAGGCATAGACCGTGACCATCTGCCCGGCCAGCGAAGGCGAAACATTCAGGCCGCTGCTGATTTCAGGCAATAACCCGGCGGGCAAGGTCTCGGTCACGATGCAAATGAACCCGGTCATCGCCAGCGCCAGCAGCGCGCCGAGAGGTAACCGTTGTTTTTCAATCTGACTGTCTGGCATTGCCCTGCTCCTGATTACGCACTTATGTATCGAGTGGTATAAATCTAAAGGACGCCAAGAGCATGGTCAATGACTTTTGTATCGACTAGTATCTAAGTCATGAAAAAACGGAGGTGAAAATGGCAACGATGGGCCGCCCGCGCACGTTCGACCGTGACACGGCAATCACACAGGCGATGCATCTATTCTGGGAGCATGGTTATGAATCCACCTCGCTGAGCCAACTCAAGAGCGCCATCGGCGGTGGCATCTCCGCGCCCAGTTTCTATGCGGCGTTCGGCTCGAAAGAGGCGTTGTTTCAGGAGGTGGTGGAGCGCTATCAAAACACCCACGGCCGTGTGACCGAGGGCTTGTTCGACACAAACCTGGCGCCGCGCGAAGCCATCGAATCGACCTTGCGCCGCTCAGCCAAAATGCAGAGCGAAACCGGTCATCCGCCGGGCTGCCTGGTGACGCTGGGCGTCATGCACACCTGCTCGGCACAGCCCACCGCCGTTTCTGCACCGCTGGCCGAAGCCAGGGCACGCAACCGGGCGGGCATCATCGCCTGCATCGAACGCGCGATCGCGCAGGGCGAACTGCCGGTCGCTACCGACACCAAAGCCCTGGCCGCCATGTTTGACAGTTTCCTGCTGGGCCTGACGGCGCTGGCCAGAGACGGGATACCCCATGCGGTGATGGATGCGTCGGTGACTCAAGTTATGGCGGTATGGGATGCCTTGAGCGCGACCACGGCGCGGTGATAAACCCTCTCTGCACACATTGATCTGGCGTGTTACGACCGCAACACGCCAATCGCCCGCCGATACTTCTCGACCCGTTCCAGATCCTCCCATGACGGCTGCGCAATTCGCGACAAGTCGCTGTTTTCTTCCAGGTCCGCGAGTTTGACCACTCGGCCTATCGGGTTCAGCGCTGCGCGTTCGACGAACGCCTCATAGGATTCACCCGCAACTTTGGTGACCGAAGCAATCGCCTCTAACACCGCTTCGCTGAAACCTTCCTGGCGCAACGCTTCGAGGCTGATGCCGGTGTCTTCGACCACGTCATGCAACACGGCGACGATCCGTTCTTCCAGGGTCGTCACCCGCAACATCACTTTCAGCGGATGCAGGATGTAAGGCGATCCGCCCTTGTCGACCTGCCCCTCGTGGGCGGCCGCGGCGATTGCGATCGCCCGTTCCAGAGTCTGGCTCATCGGGTTGCTCCTGAATTAAACGCCGTAGCGGCCGGTGATGGAAAAGTTGCGTTTGAACCAGCCGGCAATTGAACCCCGCAGGCTGGGAGGCTTGGCGTGCTGTTTGAGGATCATGGCGATGATAGTCGACTGATCGGCACCGGGATGGGCGTCCACCAGTGCGGCCACCCAGCCACAACCGGATTTTTCCAGGTGCTGGCGCCAGTCGCCGGGCCAGGTCTGGAGTTCCGCAACCGCCAGCCATATCGCCCCGCCCTGCTCGCAATGCCCGCCGCCAATCGACTGCTCGAAACACAACGGTTTGTCGGGCCGGGACGGGTCGATGTGAAACACATAAACGTCATGATGCTGATGTTGCGGCGTCGGGGCGTTGTTCTGACTACCGATTGTGATCATGGCCACTTTCCATCCTTGGTCATCGGGGAAAGCCGCCAGCTTAAAGGCCTAAAGCTTGTAAGTCACATACCGCCCACGCCCGGTTTTCTTCGCTTGGTACATCACGCGGTCGGCGGCCAGCAGCAAGGTATCGGCGGAGCTTTGCCCGTCGCCCAAGGCAATGCCGATCGACACCCCGACGATGCATACCGTGCCGGAGATGAAAAACGGCGCTCGCAAGGCGTCGATGCATTGCGTCGCCACACTGCTCAAAGCCTCTTCGGCATCGGCCCCCAGGTCGCTGAGCAGTACGACAAACTCGTCACCGCCGATGCGCGCGAGGGTATCGCTGGCCCGCACGACACTGGAAAACCGCCGCGCCACCTGACGCAGCACCTCATCACCGGCCTCGTGGCCCAGGGAGTCGTTGATGTGTTTGAACCCATCGAGGTCCATGAACAGCAAACCGACCTGGGTCTCTTTACGTTGCGCCAGGGCCAGCACTTGCCGAAGCTGGCCCGAGAGATGATGCCGGTTGGACAAGCCCGTCAGCGTGTCGTGATGGGCAATCTTTTTGAGTTCGTCCTGCTTGTCGTTGAGTTTGACCAGCAAGCGATTGAACGCCGAGATCAAATGCCCGACTTCATCGTTACGCACAACCGGCAACGGCGCGTGGGGCATTTCATCGCGTGTCATGCGGTCAGCCTGCGTGGCGGCACGAAACAGATGGCGAAAGACAAAATACAAGCCAGTGGAGGCGAACGTGGCGAAGAACAAAATCGATAAAAACGCGCCCTTGATCAAAAAGTGCTGGGTTCGCGTCACCGTGGCAAACGCCTCGCTGGTCGGCAGACGAGCAACGATGAACCAGCCGGCACTGGGGACCGCCGCGATTGCGGCAACTTCCTCGACGCCGTTGGCATTGTGCGTGAGTCCTGCCCCGCGAAACCCTGCCATCGCTCGATCATGCAGTTCGTTGACGCCGGCAGGCGACGTTGGCTTGAGTTCCACATCCAGTCGCGAGGAGTCCACGGACAGTTGGCTGTCGGGGAACACCAGCTGGAAATCACCGGAGGCATCACTCGTGCGACTCAGCAGCAGCGAGTCCAGAAGCCCGGAAGCGCCAAGTGCAGTGACGCCCACCAGCACGCCCTGGACGTCACCGACGGTATTCTTGATGGGCACCGACATGGGCAATATGGGCGTTTTGGTTGCAGCACTCACCCGCGGCTGGCTGATAAATGAACGCCCGCTCAAACTTGCTTGAACGTCGTCATGTTCTACGTAAGCGGTATCGGGGTAGTTCGCGAGTGAACGTCCCTGCGTGTTCACAACAAACAATCCGCCGGTGAACATCGTTTGGTAGTCGTAATGCTCTTTCAACCACCCTTGCAACCGTTCGGGTTGCGCCAGCAAATCGGCGGGGATGGCGGCGGCCAGCTGCTCCAGCAAGCGCTGGCGCCGGACAATCTTGCTATCGATATCGCGGGCGACATACGTGGCCAGCGTCAATTGCTGACCTTCCACCACGGCACTCAGATCTTCACGCAGGAAGTTGGTTAACACGTAATAGCGCACCACGGCGCCAAAAATGACCATGCACAGCGCCAGTAACAGCAGTCGCGTGACAATGCTGTGACCGATTCGGGTGAAATCAAGCGGTGCATGATGATGTTTTGGCATCACTGGAGTGTATCCGAGAGCGCCGAGCTTTGGCGGTGTTTTCCAATAGCACCGGCCTCAGCGTTCACTGAGCAATTCTTCTTCCAGCCAGCCAATCAGCGCCCGCACCTCGAGCCGATCCTCCCCGCCCTGTTGCCTGTACACGGAAATCGCCTGCGGTAAAGGCACGCTTTCGGTGCAAGGTCGCACCAGCGCCCCGCTTTCAATCAGCTTGCCGGCGGTTCGCTGCCAACCCATGGCAATGCCATGCCCCTCGACGGCGGCTTGCAGCATCAAGGGGTAACTGTCGAACACGGCACCGTTGGTGAAACCATCCGACGTCTGCCCAAACGCCAGCAGCCAGCTATCCCATTCCATCAAGTGAGGTGGCGTGGCGCGATGGTGTAACAGCGTGTGGTTGCGCAGATCGCTGATGGCCAGTGATTGGCGGGCCGTCAGGTAATGGGGACTGCACACGGGAAACACTTCATCGGCGGCAGTGAACGCCAGCACATGCAAGCCGCTGGCGCGCCCGGTGCTTTGCAAGGCGACGTCGAAGTGCTCGTTGAATTCAGTCAGCGGTCGGGTGGAGGTCGCGACCTGGATCTCGATATCCGGGTATTGCTGGTGGAACGTCGACAGGCGCGGCATCAGCCAATAGAACGCTTCGCACAACTGACAGAGTAAAACGACGCGGTTTTTGCGCGGTGATTCACGCAGGGTTACTGCACTGTCGCGGATACTTTGCAACGCGCTGCTGACCACGCGCCCGAGCTCACGCCCCTCCTCCGTCAGGAACACCGCGCGATTGCGTCGGCAAAAGAGCTTCAGCCCCAAATTATCTTCAAGCCCGCGGATCTGGCGGCTGATCGCCGCTTGCGTGATGTGTAACTCATCGGCGGCTTTTGAAAAACTTTCCAGTCGGGCCGCTGCTTCAAACGGCAGCAAACTGGCGAGTGGCGGCAATGACTTCCCAAGGGTATTCATAATCTGAGGTTATGCATCCAGGACCGAGAACTCGTTTGTAGCACACCGGCGACGCTGTGCAACATGCACTGAATACCTCGCGGACACCACGCTATGACCTCTGCTCATGCAAACATCTTCATCGGCGTGACCCTGGCCGTGGTTGCAACCCTGAGCTGGGCGCTGAATTTCATAGCGCCCAACGTCACCGGCGCCTACAGCATCTTCGATTTGTTGATCGTTCGGTTTCTGATCGCCGGTGCGCTGGGTGCCGGCCTGGTGGTGCTCTGTCGCGCCCAACTGCGGTTCTTACGTCGCGACCAGCAATTTACTGCCGCAGGCCTGGGGTTGATTGGCTACCTGGGCTACAGCAGTTGTATTGCGGCCGGCGTGATTTTTGGCGGCCCGGTGCTGACACCGGCGTTTATCGGCATCGTGCCGGTGCTCCTGGCACTGCTCGGCAACGCCACGAAAAAAACCATTGAATGGCGCCGATTGTCCCTGCCGCTGGCTTTTTTGACCGGTGGGCTGTTGCTGTCAAACCTCAGCAGCCTCCATCAACCCGCCGCAGACCATGGCTCGTGGCTGCTGGGGCTGGTTTTTTCAATCAGCGCCGTGGCGTTGTGGCTGGCCTTCAGCGTGCTGAACCAAAGGGCCCTGGAAAAACTCCCGGCCAGCGTAACCGGGATCTGGACAGGCCTGATGATGGCGGGCGCCAGCATAGGTACTTTGTGCCTGTTGCCGGTGGTGCAGACACTGGGCTTGCTCAAGCTGCCGAGCCTGGGCTTCAGCGTTTCCGTGGCCGGCCACTTGTACGTCTGGGCCCTGGTGATCGCGGTGATGTCTTCGTTCGCCGGCGCCTGGGCGTGGAATGCCGCGTCCCGGCGCCTGCCCATGGTGTTGTCCGGGCAACTGATCGCGCTGGAATCGCTCTTCGCCAGCGTGCTGGGCTTGTTGTTTCAGGGCCGGTTGCCGACGCTTTTGGAGGCCTCTAGCCTTGCTGCCGTTCTGGTTGGCGTGGTGGTGGCGGTTCATATCATTCTGGTTCCACGCTGGGGCATGATGGCGAAAATCGTCGAGGATGACGGATGACCCAACATCGAATCACCCTGCTCATGCCCGCCAGCGCAGCCGATGCCTTCGAAGCCTTCCACAATCACACGGTGCGCATGCAATGGGACACGCTCTTGTCCCGCGCCGGTGTCGAGGGTGGCGGCATTCGTCCTTATATCGGTGCAATTACCTTCAATGAAGGCCGGGGCTGGAAGCGTTACTTCTCAATGCGCACCCGTTTCGTCAACTTTCAGCCCGGGCAAGTCGCGGCAGCGCTGTTGGTCGAGCCGGAAGGCGTGTTTGCGTGGTGGGCGGCGTCGATGCGTCATCGTGACTTGAGTGACAACAGCTCGGAGTTGATCTACACCTTCAGCGTCCGTTTGCGGCCGCGCTGGCTGGGGTGGTTGCTGGATCCGCTGGTCAATCGTATTTTCGAACATGAAACACGCCAGCGCTTTGCCGCGATGGCGGAGTTTCTACGGACCCAAACAAAAATAAGGAACTGAACATGTCTGAACTGAACCTGCACCCCAAAGCCGCAGCTTCCTTGAAGCAATGGCACGAGATGATCCGCAAGGGTGACTTGCAGGCCTTGCCCGAATTGCTGGACCCGAAAGCCGTGTTCCGCTCGCCCATGGCGCACACGCCTTATCCGGGCGCAGCCGTGGTGGCAATGATTCTGAACACCGTGGTCAATGTCTTCGAGCATTTTGAATACCACCGCGAATTGGCGACAGCGGATGGTTTGAATGTCGTACTCGAGTTCAGCGCACAGGTCGGCGGCAAAGAGCTAAAAGGGATCGACATGATCCGGTTCAATGAAGAAGGGAAAATCGTTGAATTTGAAGTGATGGTCCGCCCATTGAGTGGCTTGCAGGCCTTGGGCGCTGAAATGGGCAGCCGACTGGGTGCTTACCTGGCCGCCAGCAAAGCCTGATCGCGCCTTATCCCCCTGTGGCGAGGGAGCAAGCCCCCTCGCCACAAAGTGTTCCTGCCTGCGCCACCACCGCGGGTCAAAAACGAATTGAACCCCGCACCTCATCGCGTTTCGAAACTTCATAAGCGCTGATCCTTGATCGGGTTGAGCGCCACTGAAGAGGAAACACCGATGAACAGTAGATGCCTGCTTCTGCTTTTGATCGCCAGCCTGAGTCCCGCCTGGGCCATGGCTGAAGGCTGTGACGTGCTGACCCGATCCGGGAGCCCTTCGGTGCCTGCCGTCGAAACCCATAGTTGCTATGAGTACGAAGGCATGCCGGTGAATGCCATCGATTGGTCCTGCAGCAACGAGAGCAAGGACATGCTCAGCAGCACCAAGAAAAAGGTCGAACACTGCGCCGATCATTACCAGGCCACCTGCATCGCCACGTTGACCCAGGAATCCCTGGCCAACCCGCATTCCACCAGCAAGGACAAAAACGCCAAGTCGCTGAACATTCCCGACAATGCCCAGGTGACGACCTATTACTACGGCGTAGAACACTTCGAGCAAGCCAGGATTGATTGCGAGTCGGGTGGCGGTCACTGGAAAGTGAAGTAGTCGATACCCTTAAAAGGTTGAGACAGTCGATGTAGGCGCGTTAAGTGTCGCTGAGTGTTTGTTTGTTCATGGCTCAATCTCTCCCTTCCAGCCTGCTAAAGCCAGGGCCAAACGCTCTGCATCCGTTATTTATGCTCAGTTCCCAGCTTAATAATATTTTACCGATACCGGGGTGAACCCTAGTCTTGAACCCAAGAGATGGCAGGCCATAACCGACCTGACTCCCACTTCGAAGGGTAAAGAGATGACCACTGAAACAATAAAAATAGACACGCTGATCGTTGGCGCCGGTCAGGCTGGCGTGGCCATGAGTGAACACTTGAGCAAACTCGGGGTGCCGCATCTGGTGCTGGAGCGCAATCGGATTGCCGAACGCTGGCGCACCGGGCGTTGGGATTCGTTGGTGGCCAATGGTCCGGCCTGGCACGATCGCTTTCCCGGCATGGAATTCGACGATCTGAGCCCCGACGGCTTCGCCCCGAAAGAGCGGGTAGCCGATTATTTCGAAGCCTACGCCAAGAAGTTCAACGCCCCGGTCCGCACTGGCGTGGACGTGTTGAAGGTCGAGCGCAATGTCGGTCGCCCGGGTTTCACCATTGAAACCTCCGAAGGCGTGATCGAAGCCAACCGCGTGGTGGCTGCCACCGGACCGTTCCAGCGTCCAGTGATCCCGCCGATTGCGCCGAAAGACGCGCCGTTCACCCAGATCCATTCCGCCGAATACCGCAACCCTCAGCAACTGCCCGAAGGCGCTGTGCTGGTGGTGGGCGCCGGGTCGTCGGGGGTGCAGATCGCCGATGAATTACAGGGCGCCGGCAAGAAGGTTTACCTCTCGGTGGGTGCGCACGACCGCCCTCCTCGCGCCTATCGCAACCGGGATTTCTGCTGGTGGCTGGGCGTACTCGGCGAATGGGATCAAGCGGCGATGAAGCCGGGTCGCGAGCACGTGACCATTGCGGTCAGCGGCGCCCATGGTGGTCGCACCGTGGATTTCCGTGGCCTGGCCCATCGCGGCATGACCCTGGTCGGCCTGACCCAGTCGTTCAATGGCGCCGTGGCGACCTTCCAGCCCAACCTGGCGGACAACCTGGCGCGCGGCGATGAAAACTACAAGGCGCTGCTCGATGCCGCCGACGCCTACATCGAGCGCAATGGCCTGGACCTGCCGGAAGAACCTGAAGCTCGGCATACCTTCCCGGACCCGGATTGTGTGAGTAACCCGGTTCTTGAGCTCGATCTGGCTAAGGCCGGCGTCACTTCGATCATCTGGGCTACCGGTTTTGCCACGGATTACAGCTGGCTGAAGGTCAACGCCTTCGACGACAACGGCAAGCCGCAGCATCAGCGTGGCGTATCGAGCGAGCCCGGCGTGTATTTCCTCGGCTTGCCCTGGCAGTCCCGTCGCGGCTCGTCGTTTATCTGGGGTGTCTGGCATGACGCCAAGTACGTCGCCGATCACATCGCCATCCAGCGTTCGTACCTCGACTACCGCGATGCCGACCAGCGTGAAGCCGAAGCCGAAGCCGCCCAGGTCGCCCACAAAACCATCGTCAGCGCTTAATTCTTGTTCAGGAGCTTCACATGTCCACGCCAACCCACACCCGTATTCGCATGTTCAACACCAAGGAAACCTACCCGAACCAGAGCCTGGACAATGACCTGTGCCAAGCGGTCCGCGCGGGCAACACGGTCTATGTTCGCGGCCAGGTCGGCACCGATTTCGATGGCAAGCTGGTGGGCCTTGGCGACCCGCGTGCACAGGCCGAACAGGCCATGCGCAACGTCAAACAGCTGCTGGAAGAAGCCGGTAGCGACCTGAGCCACATTGTCAAAACCACGACCTACCTGATTGATCCGCGTTACCGCGAGCCGGTGTATCAGGAAGTCGGCAAGTGGCTCAAAGGGGTGTTTCCGATTTCGACCGGGTTGGTGGTGTCGGCGTTGGGGCAACCGCAGTGGTTGATGGAGATTGATGTGATTGCAGTGATTCCCGAGTAAGCGCAGGTCGACCGAGGCGCGGCCTTCGCGGGCAAGCCTCGCTCCTACAGGGGAACGCTTTCCAAATGTAGGAGCGAGGCTTGCCCGCGAAGGCGTCCGCCCAAACAACACTTTCTCCAAGGCCAGACAAGGAGCAAAACCCATGACCTTCTCCATCACCGCCCGCTGCCCCGACACCGGCCAGCTCGGCATTGCCATCAGTTCCTCCAGCATCGCCGTCGGCGCCCGCTGCCCGTGGCTGCAGCCCGGCGTCGGCGCGGTCTCGACGCAAAACATCACCCTGCCATCCCTCGGCCCGGAAACCCTCGCGCTCATGGAGCAAGGCCTCGCGCCCGCGGATGCGCTGGACAAAGTCCTGACCCGCAACGGCTACAGCCAATATCGCCAGGTCACCGCGATTGACCACCTCGGCCGCACCGCGCATTTCAGTGGTTCGGAAACCCTCGGCACCCACAACGCCGTATCCGGCGAACAATGCGTGGCGGCCGGCAATATGCTGGCGGATCGTTCGGTGATCGAGGCCATGGTCCGCGCCTTCGAGCAAGGTGAAGGTCAGTTGGCTGATCGCTTGCTGGCAGCGATGAAAGCGGCCATCGCGGCAGGTGGTGAAGCCGGGCCGGTGCATTCGGCGGCGATGGTGGTGGTCGGCGAGTTGACCTGGCCGATCGTCAACCTGCGGGTGGACTGGGCCGATGAAGACCCGATTGGCCAACTTGAAAAACTCTGGGACGCCTATCGCCCGCAGCTTCAGGACTACATCGACCGCGCTCTTGCGCCCGACAGATCCCCTGGCTACGGCGTCGCCGGAGACGACCGATGAGCACCAGCCGCGATTTGCTTGAAACGTTGGTGGCGTTCGACACCACGAGCCGCGAATCCAACCTGCACTTGATCGAGTTTGTCCGCGACTACCTCGCCCGCTTCGAGGTGCCGTGCGAGTTGGTCTACAACGACGAGCGCAGCAAGGCCAACCTCTTCGCGACCATCGGCCCGGCGGATGTGCCGGGCATCGTGCTGTCGGGGCACACCGATGTGGTGCCCGTCGACGGCCAGCCGTGGACCGTGGCGCCCTTCGAACTCACCGAGCGCGACGGCAAGCTGTACGGCCGCGGCACGGCGGACATGAAAGGCTACATCGCCTGCGTGCTCACGTTGGTGCCGTCGCTGGTGAAGGCCACGTTGCAGCGGCCGGTGCACATCGCGCTTTCGTACGATGAAGAAGTCGGCTGCCTTGGCGTGCGCTCGCTGCTCAAAGCGCTGGAACAGCGCCCGGTCAAACCGATGCTGTGCATCATTGGCGAGCCGACCGAGCTCAAACCGGTGTTGGGTCATAAGGGCAAACTGGCAATGCGCTGCGACATTCATGGCGAAGCCTGCCATTCGGCGTACGCGCCGCTAGGGGTCAATGCGATTGAATACGCCGCTGAATTGATCGGTGAACTGGGGCGGATTGGCCAGCGGCTCAAGGCGCCGGAGCATCACGATGCGCGGTTTGATCCGCCGTTCAGCACGGTGCAAACCGGGGTGATTTCCGGTGGCAAGGCGTTGAACATCGTCCCGGCCGATTGCCGTTTCGATTTTGAAGTCCGCGCACTGCCCTCGTTTGATCCAAACGATGTGGCGCAGGAACTGAAGACTTATGCCGAGCAACAGGTCTTGCCACGCATGCGCGCCGTGAGCGAGCACAGCGCCATCCGCTTCAGTGAGTTGTCGGCCTATCCCGGTCTGGCAACCGATGCGCACAGCGAAGCGGCTGAACTGATCGCCGCCTTCTCGGGTTCACGGGAATTCGGGACGGTGGCATTCGGCACCGAGGGCGGGCTGTTTGATGCGGTAGGCATTCCAACGGTGGTCTGCGGTCCAGGCAGCATGGATCAAGGTCACAAGCCGGACGAGTTTGTCAGCGTTGAACAATTGCACGGCTGCGATGCCCTGCTGCAACGGATGTTGCTGTCGATTTGCTGAGTGTCGGGCCCGACCGTCAGGTATAGAGTCGGGCCAATTCTTCCTGGCAATAATCCACGAACAACTGCACCGGCTTGGTCAGTTGCGACCTTCTGAGCCACGCCGCCGACAACCCCGAGCCCGTCACCGTTTCCGCGAGCGGGATGCACACCAGTTGTTGCCCGTCATAGGTGTACGGCGAAAACGGTTTGGTCACCAGAATCGAAAAACCAAAACCGCGCCCGACCATGCCCCGCACCATCTCGATCGAAGGCGAGCTGAAAACGATGTGCGGGGTCAGCCCGCGCTCTTCGAAAATGCTCACGAAGTAGGTTCGGCTCGGCACCACGTCGAGCAAAATCATCGGCTCCAGCACCAGGTCGTCCAGCGACACTTTTGCCTGTTGTGCGAAGCGGTGGTCCGCCGGCAGCAAGGCGTAAGGCTGTTGCGGCGGCATCAGGGAAACGGTCTCGATCGTGCTGTCCAGATCGTGCTCGAACAGCATCGCCAGGTCGATGCTGCCGGCGGTCAGGGCCTGCACCAACTCTTGCTGCTCGCCATCGCGAATGCGGATCTCCACCCCCGGCCAGCGCTCCTTGAACCCGGCGATCAAGCGTGGCAGGTACAGCGGCGCCACGGTTTCAAAGCAGCCGATATCGATCTGCCCGGCCACCACGTCATTGTCCGCCAGCGCGTTCTGCTCAAACTCGTGCGCGACCCGCAACAGCTCCAGCGCCTTGCGGTAAAACCGCGAGCCACTGGGCGTCAGCGAAACACCCTGGGCGTGATGGCGGATAAACAGCTGCACGCCGAAGCTTTCTTCCAGGTGTTTGATCGCCGTCGACACCGACGGCTGGGCGATATACAGCTTGCGCGAAGCTTCCGCCACGCTGCCGCACTCGGCGGTGGTGACGAAATAGCGCAGCTGGCGCAGGTTGTAAGCGGCCATGCGGACCTCCAGAAAAACACACACCACACACGCCCTGTAGGAGCGAGGCTTGCCCGCGAAAGCGGTGTGTCAGTCGACAAGAATGTTGAATGTCAGACCGTCTTCGCGGGCAAGCCTCGCTCCTACAGGTTCAGCATCGGCCGGATCTGAAACCAGACACACCGCACCCAGAACATACCGGACCCACCCAAACCCCGGGCATATATTTTTTAAGGTTTAAGGCAACAAACTTACTAATTTATCTATCCCGGTGCATTGCACATCATCACTCCAACAAGAAAAGCGTCGCCCACGCGGCGCTCACCGAAGTACGTCCACGTACTCACTTTGCCTTGGAGTTCGTCATGGTCACCTCTGCAACAACCTCCGCCCCGCTGATCGAGAAACACACGATCGGCTACGTTCCCCCGGAAGATCGCCATGGAAAGGTCCGGGACCTGTTCACCCTCTGGTTTGGCGGCAACATCGCGCCGCTGCCCATCGTCACCGGCGCCCTCGGTGTGCAACTGTTCCACCTGAACCTGGTGTGGGGCATCGTCGCCATTCTGGTCGGGCATCTGGTCGGCGGCGTATTGATGGCGCTGCACTCAGCGCAAGGCCCGCAGATGGGCATCCCGCAGATGATCCAGAGCCGCGCCCAATTCGGCTCCCTCGGTGCGCTGCTGGTGGTGCTGATCGCCGGGGTCATGTACATCGGCTTCTTCGCCTCCAACATCGTCCTCGCCGGCAAGTCCCTGCACGGCGTGGTCGACAGCGTGCCGGTACCGGTGGGCATCGTTATCGGCGCCCTCGGTTCGGGCATCATCGGCATCATCGGCTACCGCTTCATCCACGTGCTCAACCGCATCGGCACCTGGGTGCTCGGTGCCGGCATCGTGCTCGGCTTCGGCTACATCTTCACCCACGTGCAAACCACCGACTTCCTCACCCGCGGCAGCTTCAACATCTCCGGCTGGCTGGCCACCGTATCGCTGGCCGCACTTTGGCAGATCGCCTTCGCACCGTACGTCTCCGACTACTCGCGCTACCTGCCGGCGGACGTCCCCGTCGCCTCTACGTTCTGGACCACCTATCTGGGCACCGTGCTCGGCTCCAGCCTCTCGTTCATCTTCGGCGCGGTCGCCGTCCTCGCCACACCCGTGGGCATGGACACCATGGACGCGGTCAAACTCGCCACCGGCTCCATCGGCCCATTGATGCTGGTGCTGTTCCTGCTCAGCGTCATCAGCCACAACGCCCTCAACCTCTACGGCGCCGTGCTGTCGCTGATCACCCTGATCCAAACCTTCGCCTACCGCTGGATCCCCACCGCCAAGAGCCGCGCCGTGCTCTCGATCATCGTCCTCGGCGCCTGCTGCTTCGCCGCCGTCGGTGCCTCGGCGGACTTCATCGGCCACTTCGTCGACATGGTGCTGGTACTGCTGGTGGTCCTGGTGCCGTGGACCGCGATCAACCTGATCGACTTCTACGCGATCCACAAAGGTCAGTACGACATCGACTCGATCTTCCACGTCGATGGCGGGATCTATGGCCGCTACAACCCGCAGGCACTGTTGGCTTATGTGATCGGGATCATCGTGCAGATTCCATTCATGAACACACCGCTGTACGTCGGGCCGATTTCCGAGCACATCAATGGCGCGGACTTGTCCTGGGTGGTGGGGTTGCTGGTGACTTCGCCGTTGTATTTCTGGTTGGCGAGTCGGGACAGTGCCTACAAGCGTCGGTTGTCGACGGGAAAACTGGCTACCGGCGTGTAAGGGATAGCGCGTCTTTCATACGTAAAAAAAACCCGCACTGAGTTGCGGGTTTTTGCTGTGTTTTTTGCCCTGCTGACTGGACCTTCACAAGATCAAGTACCATAAGGCCATCATTCAATAACACCCGGCCTCTGAAGTTTTCAGGGACGTCCGCCGGTATCAAAGGAGCGGTTGATGTACAGCAATGGCAAGTCTGGTTTGTGCGCGTTACTGGCTGGAGCAGTACTGCTCAGTGGTTGTACTTCAATTTTTCAGGGCAAGCCGTACGACTTTCCCAAGCCGGATGAACCCTCGGCCACGGTTCGCCTGAAATACACACGCGGGACCAGCCTGGACGCCATAACCTTCAATGAAAAGGGTTGCTATGCGGGGGGTTCGTCATTGAATGCCCTGGCCGATGACTTCATCGAATCGCAGGTGGCCGTGGGTAAGGAGTTGGTATTGACGTACGAGAACGTCGTCGCAGGAACGATATGCCGGATACCCTTCTCCTTCACCCCTCAGGCAGGCGCTATTTACACCGTGCAAGCAGGCGCCTGGAGTGAGTCCAAGCCAGGCCTTCTGCCAATCTTCACCAATGACCAATATCACTGCGGAATTAACGTCGTCAAAAAAGCCGGGACTCAAGAGAGCGTCGAACCTATACAACAGCTGCGCATCAAGACAGGTTTTGCGTGCCTCAGGTTCGTCAAATAGAGCGCTTGTCCTATCCTTCCATCCACCCCCCGACTCCGGAGATCGAAATGCCCAGCCCCGAATCCACCCTTCTCCAGAGCTGGCACCACAACGCCCAGTCCTGGATCGAAGCCATCCGCAACGGCACGCTCGAAAGCCGTGTCCAGGTCACCGACCAGGCTATCCTGCTGGCGATACTCGGCCGGCAACCCGAGCGCGTGCTTGATCTGGGCTGCGGCGAAGGCTGGCTGTTGCGGGCCCTGGCGAAACGGGGCATCGAGGCGGTCGGGGTGGATGGCGATGGGACGCTGGTTGAGGCGGCGCGGGCGGCGGGGTCTGAGCCGGTGCAGGTGGCAAGCTATAAACAGTTGGTCGAGGCGCAGGTGGACATCGGCAGTGGCTATGATTTGATCTGCGCCAACTTCGCCCTGCTGCATCAGGACATCATTCCGCTGCTCGCCGCGATGAACGCCCTGCTCGCCCCGGGCGGCGCGCTGGTGATCCAGACCCTGCATCCGTGGGCGGTGGCGGCGGGCGATTATCAGGATGGCTGGCGGGAAGAGACCTTTGCCGGGTTCAAGGGGCAATGGCAACCCATGCCGTGGTACTTTCGCACGTTGTCCAGTTGGCTCAATGCGCTGGACATGGCCGGGTTTCGGCTGGCCGGCCTGCAGGAGCCGCAGCACCCGCAAAGCCCTGTGCCGCAGTCGTTGCTGTTGGTGGCCGAACAACGGGGATGATGCTTGTCCCCACGAACTGTCCATCCGCGGTCCACGTGATCACGGCAAGCACACTAGATAAGGTTCGTCTCATGAGCAAAGCGTCCTACGTTCCGCCCAAGGTCTGGAAAAATAACGCGCCGTCCGGGGGCCAATTCGCCAGCATCAACCGCCCGACTGCCGGGCCGACCCATGACAAGGCGTTACCCCTAGGCAAGCATCCGTTGCAGCTGTATTCGCTGGCCACGCCCAATGGCGTGAAGGTGACCATCCTGCTCGAAGAACTGCTGGCGCTGGGGCATACCGACGCCGAGTACGACGCCTGGCTGATCCGCATCGGCGAAGGTGACCAGTTCTCCAGCGGCTTTGTCGAGATCAACCCGAACTCGAAGATCCCCGCATTGCTGGACCGCAGCGTTGAACCCGCCATCCGAGTGTTCGAGTCCGGTTCGATCCTGCTGTACCTGGCGGAAAAGTTCGGCGCCTTTCTGCCGACTGATCCGGCCGGACGCACCGAAACCCTCAACTGGCTGTTCTGGCAAATGGGTGCTGCGCCCTACCTGGGCGGTGGTTTCGGGCATTTCTACGCCTACGCGCCGGATAAGCTCGAGTACCCGATCAACCGCTTCACCATGGAAGCCAAGCGTCAGCTGGATGTCCTCGATCGTCGTCTTGGTGAAAGCCCCTACCTGGCCGGTGACACCTATACCATCGCCGATATTGCGGTCTGGCCCTGGTACGGCCAACTGGTGCGGGACAACGTGTACTCGGCGGCCGAGTTTCTGTCGGCGCACGAATACACCCATGTGCAGCGCTGGGCCGAGGAGATTGCCAATCGGCCTGCGGTCATCCGTGGGCAACGCGTCAACCGGACGTGGGGCGACGAGGCGAGCCAGGTGCCTGAGCGGCACCAGGCCGATGATCTGGCTTAGCTGATTTCGTCGGCGGCTGGATCAGACTCACTCGATCCGGCCCCCGGCGCCATGATTTCGCGCAATGACATGGATTTGAAAGCCTCGACCAGGCCACGTCCCTCCTCCGGGGAACATGAAACGGCCAGGCGCATGGTCGCCTCCCCGAGATGCCAGATCAGGAACGCCGATTCCCGGACCTGCCGCGCATCGCTATCGGGAAACACCCGCAGCATCGCATCGCTCAATAAACCGCCCGCCACGCGACTCTCCTGCAACTCCAGCGCCATGAGCTGTTTGTCCGCCTGCATCCCGGACCAGATATCACGCATGGCCGGTGTCGCCAGAACGATTTCGTAATACAGATCGAGCAGCTCGGAATACGCCGTTCGCAATCCTTGCGCGTCCTCGACGGCAACCAGCGCCTCTTCGATACAGCGACGGCTTTCAACGTTGTAGCGCTCGGCCAACGTGCGAATCACCGAGCTCTTGTCCGGAAAGTACTGATACAGCGAGCCGATCGAGATCTCTGAACGCTCGGCAATCTCACTCATCTTGACCTGGTCACTGCCCTTGCTCGCGATCAAATCAGTGGCGACGGCGAGAATCCGCTCCTGGCGCTCGCGGCTGCGCTGCTGCGTGGGAGTGCGCCGCGTCGGCTCTGCGACAGGCGGTTCGACGGCTTCGAGGGTTTTCTTGGGCACTGGGGTAAATCTCCCGGACGAGAACATGACATAGGCTCACTTTAGCATCGGACCGATACATGGACACCACAGCTCCTACAGGGGTATTTGCCGTACGTCGGGCTTGGCAATTCTGCCCGTTGACAGCAAAACATGAGGGTCTATCATCTTTTTAACGTGAGTATCACTCACATTAACCCGAGGGAGATGAAACGATGAAAAACCAACAAGAAACCATCCTGATTCTCGGTGCCACCGGCAAAACCGGACGGCGAATTGCCCTGCGTCTGCAAGCTGCCGGGCGGCCCGTTCGCCTGGGTTCACGGGCGGCGAGTCCCGCCTTCGACTGGGAAGATCGAAGCACTTGGGCAGCGGCGCTGGATGGCATTCACGCGGTGTACATTTCATTCCAACCCGACCTCGCCGTCCCGGGTGCGCTCGAAACGGTTAAGGCCTTCACCGATCAAGCGGTCAACAGCGGCGTCAGTAAACTGGTGTTGCTGTCCGGGCGCGGTGAGGTCGAAGCTGAACAGGCCGAACAAGTCATACAGAACAGCGGCGTCGACTGGACGATCCTGCGCGCCAGTTGGTTTTTCCAGAATTTCAGCGAAGCGCACTTCCTCGAACCCATCCAGCAAGGGGCGCTCGTCCTGCCCGTGGGCACTATCGCCGAGCCTTTCATCGACGCCGAAGACATTGCCGAAATCGCCGTCGCGGCGCTGACCCAACCCGGACACTCACGCCAACTCTATGAACTGACCGGCCCACGCGCGCTGACGTTTGCCGAAGCCGTCGAGGAAATCGCCCGTGAGACCCAGCGTGAAATTCAGTTCGCCTCAGTCCCGGCGGACGATTATCGCCAAGCGTTGGAACAGGCAGAGCTTCCAGCGGAAGTGATCGACCTGGTGCTGTATCTCTTCACCACCGTGCTCGATGGCCGCAACACGCCGGTAGCCGATGGCGTGCAGCGGGCGTTGGGCCGGCCGGCGCGGGACTTTGGCGATTATGTCCGGCGCACGGCGGCAACCGGGGTTTGGGCCAGCGAAGGATAACGTCCCATTATTCAGTCCGACTTCAATAGCTGAGGGAATGAAGTGCTGAGCAATCATCGTTTGTCCCCCCACGCGATGATGCTCAGAATCGGGCGCAGACGTTACCCGTTGCTCTTCCATTTGAACGCGTCAGAACCGCCGGAAAGTGAGCCCTTTTCCTCTTCACCATTCGCCTCAGGAGATCACAATGAATAAAACCATTTCTCGTCGTAGCGGAGGTCAGATATTGGTGGATGCCTTGCGCATTCATGGCGTCAAAAGGGCTTTTTGTGTTCCAGGAGAAAGCTACCTGGCGGTTCTCGACGCATTGCATGACGTGCAAGAAGACATCGACCTGATCGTCTGCCGCCAGGAAGGCGGGGCGGCCTATATGGCGGAGGCCTACGGCAAGCTCACTGGCGAGCCGGGCATCTGCTTCGTGACTCGCGGCCCAGGGGCAACCAACGCCGCGGTTGGCGTCCACACTGCCTTCCAGGACTCGACACCGATGATCCTTTTCATTGGCCAGGTCGCTCGCGATCAGCAGTATCGCGAAGCGTTTCAGGAAGTTGATTTTCGCCAGATGTTTGGCCCCTTGGCGAAGTGGGTCGTACAAATCGACGACCCCCGAAGAATTCCCGAACTCGTAAGCCAGGCGTTTCACCGAGCGGTCAATGGCAGGCCGGGGCCGGTCGTGGTCGCACTGCCAGAAGACGTGCTGACCGAAATGGCGGAGGTCAGTGATGCCGGTGCGTTCAAACGGGTGTTGATGACGCCCGCAGCCGAGCAAATGGCGGCCATGCAGCACCTGCTTGAGCAATCGGAACGTCCATTGATGGTGTTGGGCGGCAGCGGCTGGGATGCCGAGTCCGTGCAGGACATTCGCCTTTTTGCAGAACAGCAACATCTCCCGGTGGCCGCCTCCTTTCGTTGTCAGGACCTGTTCGATAATCGACACCCCAACTATGCCGGCGATCTTGGCTTCGCGGCGTCCGCACAGTTGTCGTCAGCCGTGAAAGAGGCTGACCTGCTCCTGGTCGTCGGCTCGCGAATGGGGGAAGTTTCGACGGGCGGGTACGCGGCCCTGGATATTCCCGTCCCCAGGCAAACCCTGATTCATATTCACCAAGGCATTGAAGAGCTGGGACGGGTCTACCAGCCTGCGCTGGCGATCAACAGCAGCATGTCGTGTTTCGCGAAAGCCGCCGCAGGACTGGCGCCCGCAAGCCCGCAAAAAACCAGTGAGTGGACGCGCGCGCTGAATCAGCATTATCTGCAAAACCTGGAACACACACCCTCCCCTGGCCCAGTGCAAATGGCCGACATCATTGAGTGGTTAAATCGCCGGCTCCCGGATGACGCGATCCTGACCAATGGCGCTGGCAACTACGCCGTCTGGCTTCAGCGTTTCTATCAGTTCCGCCATTACCGCACCCAGTTAGGCCCCACCAACGGCTCCATGGGTTACGGCGTGCCGGCTGCCGTGGCCGCCAAACTGACCTGCCCGGATCGCGTGGTGGTTTCGTTTTCCGGGGATGGCTGCTTCTTGATGAATGGTCAGGAGCTCGCCACCGCCGCGCAATACGGGGCCCATGTGATTTTCGTGGTGGTCAACAACGGCATGTACGGAACCATCAGAATGCACCAGGAACGCAATTACCCTGGGCGCGTGTCCGGTACGCAATTGCACAACCCGGATTTCGCTGCACTGGCCCAAGCCTATGGATTGCATGGCGAAGTGGTCGCCGAGACCTCCGACTTTGCGCCCGCCTTTGAGCGCTGCCTGACCATGTCCCGGCCATCGTTGATTGAAGTCAGAGTCGACCCCGAAGCATTGACCCCTCGACTCAGCCTGACGCAGATCAGAGAGCAATCAAGCAAACAGTGAGCGGCCATTTCCAGGGGCGATCGTCAAACGGTCGACTGCACAGCCACCGCTTGCCGCCCCTTGAAGGCCAGTGAAAAACAGAAAAAGATCGCCAACGCAAACCCTGCCGGGAACAGCCAGATGCTTGTCCAGTCATGGCTGCTGGCCGAGGCGTAGTGGTCGGTCACCTGCCCTGCGACCCAGAAGCCGATCAACATGCCCAGGCCGTAGGTCGCCAGGGTAATCAGGCCTTGAGCGGAACTTCTGAAGCGTTCCGAGGCTTTGGCGTCGGTGTAGATCTGGCCCGAGACGAAGAAGAAGTCATAGCAGATGCCGTGCAGGGCGATGCCGGTGAACAGCATGAAGGCCAGGTCGCCATTGTTGCCGTAGGCGAACAGCAGGTAGCGCAAGGCCCAGGCCAACATCCCCACCAGCAGCGCGATCTTGATGCCGAAGCGATGAATGAACAGCGGCAACAGGAGCATGAACAGCACTTCGGAAACCTGCCCGATGGCCATTTTCGCCGTAGGGTTGGTGACGCCAATTTCTGCCAGGAACGGATTGGCATTCTGGTAATAAAACGCCAGCGGAATGCAGATCAAAATGGAGGCGATAAAGAACACAAGGTAGCTGCGATCTTTCAGCAAACCCAAGGCATCCAGCCCGAGCATTTGCTTGAGGCCGCCACTGCCCGCTTCAGGCTTCAGGGGTGCGGTGCGCGGCAAGGTAAAGCTGTAGAGCCCGAGCACAAGCGACGCGATCGCCGACATCAAAAAGGTATTGCGCAACCCGCCGGAGGAAATGGCGGCCTGGGAGTCCCAGGCGAAGACAAAACTGATCACCACGCCCGCCACGATCCAGCCAATGGTGCCCCACACGCGGATGCGGGAAAACTCCAGGGCCGGGTCGCTCATCTGCCGGAACGCGACTGAATTGACCAGTGCCAGGGTCGGCATGTAGATCATCATGTAGGCCAGCACATACGGGTAAAACGTACTGAAGTCCGGGGCGCGATAGAGCTGGTACAGCAACACGGCGCCGATCAGGTGCAACACGGCGAGGATGCGCTCGGCATTGAAGAATCGGTCAGCGATCAACCCAATCACAAACGGCGCGATGATCGCGCCCCAGGATTGGGTCGAGAACGCCATGCCGATCTGCCCGCCGCTGGCGCCCAGGTTACTGGCCAGGAACGTACCGAGGGTGACGAACCAGCCACCCCAGATAAAAAATTGCAGGAACATCATGGCGCTCAATCGCGCGGTCATCGTGGTCATAACTGTCACCTTCTTATTGTTTTTCTTGTTGGAGAGCGGGTCACGCAAGGTTGTGATCAGGCGTCGGGCAACCCCAGCAATCGTCGATTGAAACCTTCATCGGCCGACACACTGGCGAAATCGTCGAAGGCCTTTTGCGTCTTGTTGATCATGTGCCGCTCAATAAATGCCGCCCCTTGCGCGGCGCCCTGCGCCGAATCCTTCAGGCAACATTCCCACTCCAGCACGGCCCAACCGGTGAAGTCGTATTGGGTCAATTTGCTGAAGATCGACTTGAAATCGATCTGGCCATCGCCCAGGGAACGGAAACGTCCCGGCCGCTCGACCCAGCCCTGATAACCGCCATAGACACCCGAACGCGCATCCGGGCGAAACTCGGCGTCCTTGACGTGGAACATGCGGATGCGCTCGTGGTAGCGATCGATGAAGCCCAGGTAGTCCATTTGCTGGAGCAGCAGATGACTCGGGTCGTAGAGGATGGCGGCGCGCGGATGATGATCAACGGCCTCCAGAAAACGCTCGAACGATGCGCCGTCGTGCAGGTCTTCGCCGGGGTGGATTTCGTAGCACAGGTCGACCCCGGCCTCTTCGAAACAATCGAGGATCGGCAACCAGCGTTTGGCCAGTTCGGCGAAACCTTGCTCGACCAGACCGCTCGGCCGTTGCGGCCACGGGTAGATGTAGGGCCAGAGCAGCGCACCGGAAAACGTCGCGTGGGCGTTCAATCCCAAGCGCTGGCTGGCGCGGGCGGCCAACTTCAATTGTTCAATGGCCCACTCGGTTCGGGCCTGGGGCTGGCCGCGCAGATGGGCCGGGGCGAAGTCATCGAACAGCGTGTCGAACGCCGGATGCACCGCCACCAGTTGCCCTTGCAGGTGCGTCGACAACTCACTGATCTCGACGCCGGCCTGGGCGCAAACGGCTTTCAATTCATCGCAGTAATCCTGGCTTTCGGCGGCGAGCGCCAAGTCGATGAATTGAGTGCCGAGGGTCGGCAATTGAATGGCTTTGTAACCTTGCGCCGCCGCCCAGTGGGCAATGTTGGTCAAGTTATCGAACGGTGCTTCGTCGGACATGAACTGCGCGAGGAAAATCCCTGGGCCACGCAGGCCTTTTATGGTTTTGGGTTGATCGTTCACGGCAAGATTCTCCAGCGTCATGGGGTGCACACCAATTCGGTCCACTTGGCGTCGCCACGATGGTTGGCGATCACCGTTTCGATGAAGGCCATGCCGCGCAGTCCCACCTCGATACCGGGCACGCCAGGGGCGTCGTTGCCCGCGACCTCGCCACGAATAGCGTTGGCAAAATCGCCGTAGAGGTTGGCCATGGCTTCGAGATAGCCTTCAGGGTGGCCGGCAGGCAAGCGCATGCGCCGGGTGGCGGCCGCGCACAACCAGGGCTGGCCAAGGCCGGAACGCAAGATGCGCAGGGGTTGATCGAGGGCGCGGTGGATCAGGCTGGCGGGTTCTTCCTGGCGCCATTCCAACCCACCCTTGTCGCCGTAGACCCGAATCTTCAGCGGGTTTTCTTCACCGGCGCAGACCTGGCTGGCGATCAACACGCCGCTCGCGCCGCCGGCCATCTTGAACAACATCGAGGCGTCATCGTCCAGTTGCCGGCCCGGGATGTGCACGCCCAGCATCGCGCACAGCTGCTGGATCGGTTGATCGGCGACGAACTCCGCGAGGGAAAAGGCGTGGGTGCCGATGTCACCAATGCAGCCGCCCAACCCGGACAATTCCGGCTGATCGCGCCATTCGGCCTGCTTGTTGCCCTGCCCGGCCACATCCTGGCTGAGCCAGCCCTGGGGATACTCGACAATGACCTTGCGCACCGCACCGATTACGCCGTTGCGCACCATCTCCCGCGCCTGCCAGACCATCGGGTAACCCAGGTACGTGTGGGCCAGGCCGTACAGGCGATGGCTGCGAATGACGTGCTCTTTCAGCGCCAGCAGTTCGGCCAGATTCAGTGCAGCAGGTTTTTCGCTGAACACGTGAAAACCCGCGCTCAGCGCCTGACTCGCGACGGGCGCGTGCAGGTGATTGGGGGTGACGATCACCACCAGTTCCATGCGCTGTTCTGCGGGCAACAAGCGCTCGGCCTCGATCATCTGCTGCCAGTCGCTGTAGCAGCGCGATGCAGGCAAACCAAGCGCGGCACCGCTGTTCAGGTTGTTTTGTGCATCTCGACTGAATGCCCCGCAGACCAGCTCGAAACGCCCGTCGAGCCCGGCGGCCTGCCGATGGGCCTGGGCGATGAAAGCGCCCTCGCCGCCCCCGACAAAGCCCATTCTTATTTTTGCCACTGGAACATTCATCGCAACTCTTCTCTGTTTTAAGCGGCTGGAGACTGGCTATGATGTAACCGGTTACATCGTGGCCGAAATTTAGGCCGAGTTAAGCGAGGTGTCAAACCCCGGATTAAAAAATCCCGGACATTTCAGCCCAAGGCCGACCTGCGGTAAGCTCGCCGGCCGCGCTGTTCGAAATCGAGGTGAGCTTGTCCAATATCCGTGAAGTAGCCCGGCTGGCCGGCGTCTCGGTGGCCACGGTGTCCAGAACACTGGCGTCGCCAGAGCGCGTGCTCCCCGAGACGCGGGACAAGGTCACCGCCGCCGTGGCACAAGCCGGGTATCGGCCGAACCAAATGGCGGTGCAGTTCCGCTCGCGCCGGACCGGCAACCTGGTGATTCTGGTGCCGGCCATTGCCAATATCTTTTTCGCCCGTGTGATCAGCGGCGCGCAACAAGCCGCCCAGGCCGCCGGCTATCGACTGCTGCTGTGCGACACCCAGGGCCGGGAGGAAATCGAACGGGAATTCGCCGCGCTGGTGTACGCCCATCAGGCCGACGGCGTGATCCAGCTGCGCGCCTACGACCCGTTTGAATCACCCCTGCCCAACGCCGAGTTACCGCCCATCGTCAACGCCTGCGAGGTGATTCAGGGTGGCCGCCATCCCACCATCAGCCTCGATAACCGCGCCGCCGCCAGGGCCATGACCGAGCATTTACTCGAACTGGGCCACCGCAGGATCGGCCTGATCAAAGGCCCGAAAAGCAGCCCGCTGACCCGCGACCGCGTGGCCGGTTATCAGGACGCATTGCACCACGCCGGCATCGCGTCCGACCCGGCCCTGATCTGCCACGGTGATTTCAGCTTGAAGGCTGGGCATGACGGTGCCGCAGCGATGCTAGCGCTGCCCGAACGTCCCACCGCGCTGTTCTGCGAAAACGATGAAATGGCCATCGGCGCGTTGAAACGAATCAAGCAACAGGGCTTACGGGTCCCCGAGGACATTTCGCTGGTGGGCTTCGACGACATCCCGTTCGCGGCGTACTGCGACCCGCCCCTGACCACCATCACCCAGCCCGCCGAAGCCTTCGGTCAGAAAGCCGTCGAGATGGTGATTGCCCTGATTGAGAAAAAACCGATTGCCCAACGGCACGTGGTGTTGCCGTTTGAAGTGACGTTGCGCGATAGCACGGCGGTGGTTAATGAGCGCTGAGGCATGTGACCGAGCAGCGCAAATAAAAATCTACCGCCCGAGGTTCTGGTCGCTGGATTCAGGCGTTGATTACAGCGCCCCGGTCATCCACCTCAACGATATCGTGCCGGCCGTTGGTCAAAAGACATTCGCGTTCTTTGATCGCGACGACCGCCTGGAAGCCGGTGCAACCATTCTGCTGATCTGGTGCCCGCCCGTGTCCGACTTGAATGGCTGGAGTGAACAACCGTCCGAAATTGCTCAAAGCCACTTCTTGAAAGCACACGTTGTCGGCGCCGCTCATGCGTCCCCGCATTCCACTCCAGATAGCGACCGCAAGTACGAACTCGAGATCCTCTCCTGCGAACGATTGCTGCCGGCGCTGCAAGCATCTCGGGAGGGTTCGACGTCCTGGAATCTGCAAGGCATTGGCAGCGCGCAAGGGAGTTTTTTGGCGTGGGATGAGCTGCACTGGTGTGGTCGTGCGGTCGTTGAAGGATTCACCTATTTAACGGCGAACACCTCGAACGAGGCGCACCTGGAATTGATCCTCGAGGAATCCGGCGACGAGCTGATCGGGCTCTTTTCAGTGCACATCGACCCCGGTGGCACCTTCCATGAGATGGGCCGGAAGCGGCTAACAAGCGAGGAACGGCGAGTCATCCAACAGGCCCTCAAACTGGCACACCCGCTGCATGATTCACAGGCCGCTTACCTGGTGCAATGACGCGTGCGCATCACTCATTCCTCAAACCGCCCCGTGCCTTCCCGATCCTGCGCATACCGCCGCGCGAGCGGAAACGCCGGCAACCATGCCTCGCGACGCACCGTCCAGCTTTCATAGGTGGGCGTCAGTTGGTCGGGCGCGTCCAGGCAGCCGAGGTTGACTTCGATTTCGTCGGCGCTGCGGTTGAACACCGACGAGCCGCAGCGCGGACAGAAGCAGCGTCCGGCGTAGTCGCGGGTTTCGCCCTCGATCGTCACCGCGTCCTGAGGGAAAATCGCCGAGGCGTGAAACAGCGCGCCATGGTGCTTGCGGCAGTCGAGGCAGTGACACAGGCCGACGCGGTAGGGTCGGCCCGATGCCTCGATCCGGACATTGCCGCACAGGCAACCGCCAGTGAATCGGTCCATGTTGCGTCTCCTCTGAAATCATGCGATGGGCCTGTTAAAAATAGCCCAAACAACCCCCGTCACACACCTGTCACGCCCGCCTGCTAACTTCCCCGCCCTGCCCCCAATTGCCCTGCCCGAGGTGCCCCTCAAGGTGTTCTCAACTTCGACACGCCAGTCAATCATCCTCAGGTCCAACGACATGCGCTGCGACGACTTCGGTGCGCTGTTCTCGCAGATGTTCGGCAACCGCTACGCCGACACGCCGCCCCCGCCGGGGCACATCATCATCGGAGGGGTCTACGGCCGGCACGAAGGCGTGAGTTTTCGCCGCATGCATTATCGAGGCGACTTCACGGTGGCTTTTCCCGATCCCGTGGATGAAATCACCTTCGTCATTCCCACCGCCGGCACGATTGTCTTCAACCACCGCACCGAGTCCGTAGGCGTTGCCCACGTTGGGCTGGCGATCGACAAGGCGGATATCCGCTCGATGCGGTTTATCGACAACCATGCGCAGCACGGAATTTCGATCCGGCGCGGGCTGATCACCGAACGCCTGTCGACGCTGCTGGGCAAGCCGATTTTGAACAAGCTGATTTTCGAGCCGCAGGTGGATCTGGATTCCCCGGCCTTCCAGGGCATCAAGGCTTTGATCGATCTGGCCACGGGCACCGAATTCGACCTGCTGATCAACGCCGGCACGCTGATGCCCTCGCGCCTTCGGGAAATGCTGGTGGACGCGGTGCTGGAGGCCTGGCCGCACAACTTCAGCCAAGCCCTTCGCCGCCCTGAGCCGCTGATTGCGCCACGGCATGTGAAGCGGGCGGTCGAGTACATTCAGGCACATCCCGACAACCTGGTCAGCGGCACGGAGCTGGCGCGGCTGAGCAACGTCAGCCAGCGTGCTTTGCAGGAGGGGTTTCGGCGATTTATGGGGATGTCGATCGTGGCTTATCAGCGGCAGGTGCGTCTGGAGCGCGCCTATGCTGCACTGGCGGACGGTGGGTTGATGTCCGTGACCGAGGTGGCCGTGCGATATGGGTTCAGCAATGTCGGCAGGTTCTGCCAGTACTTCCAGAGCGCTTACGGTATCAGCCCGGCGGAGGCGAAAAACGGCCTGAAAAACCGGCGTTGAACACGACGAGCAACCTGTGGCGAGGGAGCTTGCTCCCGCTGGGTCGCGAAGCGGCCCCCTGCTCTATCTGAAAAGCAGGGGACTGCTGCGCAGTCCAGCGGGAGCAAGCTCCCTCGCCACAGTTTGGGTGTTGATCAGAACAGATAACTGGCCTTGAGGCCGCCGCTGAAGCCGTGGCTGTCACCTCCGCCGCTGGCGCCGACTTCAGCACCCACGCTCAGCGCGCCAAGGTTAGCCATGAGATTAACGCGGCCGGTGAACTGATCGCGGTTGTCGAAGGCGGCACGCTGTTCGATGTCCAGGCCCAGCAAGTGGCCTTCGCTGTCGACGGTGTGATCGCCCAGCACATGCTCGTAACCCACTTCGACACCCGGCGCCAGGCTCCAGGCGCCCATCCCAATCGGTGCGAACGAGGCCTTGAGGTTGGCCACGGCGCTGCGGCGGGTGGCCTGGAGGCCATCGACATCGAGGGCCAGTTCGCTGCCCTTCTCCTGAAAGCCCGACACATCCAGATGACTGACGCGCACACCGAGACTCGGTTCGAGGATCATGCCGCTCACCGGCAAACGGTAGCCCAGTGCCAGGCTGGCTCCGCTGAGATTGCCATGGCTGTCGCCCTTGGCCGAACCGAGTCCACCGCCGAGGTCGCGCTTGCTGTCGTAGTCGAGCCAACCGGCATTGACGTCGGCGTCGACAAATAGTCCGCGTTCCAGACCGCCCGGCGCATAACGCGCACCCACGCTGAAAAAGGTCAGGTCGGTATCCACCTCGCCGCCCGCCCCGCCGACGTTACCGCGACTGTAGCCGAAGCCGGCATGGGCGCTGAATTGTTCGGAGAAGCGCTGGGTCAGGCCAACCATCAACCCTTGGCTGTGCTCGTTGCTGCTGGCGGCGTGGGCCGAGCCGTCCGTGCCCAGATAGCCCGCCAGCGCGGTGCTCCATAACCGGTATTGGCCGACCTTGAGGTCCGTGCCGCTGCTGAACGGCGCCGACGCCTGGTCGATCATCGCACCTTGACGCAGCAGATAACTGGCGGCGTCCGCATGCACCTGGCCGCCGACGGTGGATTCAACCCCACCGAGGCTGCCGGCATCGATGGCCGATTGCAGATAGTAGTTGTAGGCGCTGTAGGTGCCAGACAGGTTGCTGTTCTGCAGCTGCTGCAACACTTGCGCGCCGGCAGCGGCGTTGCCGATCAGGCCGGCCTGGCCCGGCAGGCTGTTGTATTCGACCATTTTGCCGCGCAACACATAGAGGGTTTCCTGGGACAGGCCCAGGCCTTGCTTGAGGTAATTGTCCATGCTGCCGTATTGCGCGGTGACCTGGTCCAAACCCGCCTGCAAATAGCTGGCCTCGACCCCGAGCAGCGGCGCATAGACCGCTGCCATGCTCGCCGGCATCGCCTTGAGGGTCGCGGCCACCCGCGCGGCGGTGTAGTCGTTGGTCGCCAGGTAGTTGCTCATGATGGTGGCGCTGTCGACACCCGCGATGCTCTGCAATACAGCGGCGGTCCAACCGGTGCGGTCCTTGCCGGCGGTGCAGTGGAACAGCGCGGCGCCGTCGACACTCGCCAGTTCATTGAACAACCGGGTGAACTGGCTGCGCATCCCCGCATCACTGACGAACGCTCGGTTGGTCTGCTGCATCATGGCGATGGCATCGGCGGTGCTTTTGAACGAGACCGTGGTGATGTTCGCGCCGGACGTGGTGCTGCCGATGATGTCGATGTTCTCGTAGGTCGCCCCGGTGAGTAGCGTATCGGGCGTACCGGCGATCTCACTCGGCGTGCGCAGGTCGTAGATCGCCTTGATGCCGAGGCCATTCAACGTGGTCAGATCCGCCGCCGACGGCGTCAGCGCATTGGAGCGGTAGAACACACCGCTGCGCATCGTGCCGTCGTGGGCCGTGGAATACGCGGTGGTGGTGCCGGCCAGATCACGGAAATTGTCGATGCTGCGCAGGTGCGGAGTATCGAGGGCAGTGCTCTCGGCAGCCTGGGCGGCGGCGATGGACAGGCTCAAAACGGACAGCGAACACAGAAGACGTTGAAACACGGGGCAGCCTCATTGGAAACGCGTTGGGCTGGCTACTATCTGCGACGAAGTGAGACTGAATATGACAAGTGGCCGAGGGTTGAAAATGCCTGCGCGATGGGGCCGTAGGGCGCGTTTTCTGTCCATGTTCGTGCGACTTCTGCCGCTCGTCAGTGGCTTAGCACCTTTTCCCGTCCTGTTCTTCCAACGCTGTGTACCCCTCGCTGGAGGATAAAACGATGAACAGAACAATCGCCGCGCTCACCTTCGCGAGCCTGCTGATGCCCTGCAGCCTTGTCGCGTTGGCCGCCGAGAAGACCGCCGCAGAATCCGCCACCCCGGCCACCGCTGAATCCAACGACGAGAAGGCCAACAAAAAGGGCGAGGAAGCGTCAGGTTCAAGCTCCGGCGCCGACTCGCAATCCATGGAAAAAGAAGCCGACTCCTCAACCGAAACGACGGACAAGGCACAACCGCCGAAACAGTGACGTTGTTGCTTCCGATCACAACGGCAGCGGTCGGTCCTGAATGACGCGTTTCATCACCAGCGTCGACGTCAGCCGCTGCACGTTGGGCAGTGTCGACAGGCTGTCATCGTAGAGCCGTTGAAACGCCGGCAAGTCCTGGGTAATGACGTGCAGCAGGTAGTCCGGCTCCCCGAACAACCTCTGGGCATCGACCACGTGCGGGATGTCCACGAGCGCCGTCTCGAAGGCCTCGACGGCCTGCCCGTTGCCCTCTCGCAGCGTGACAAACACCATCGCGGAAAAGTTGAGGCCCAATGCCGTCGGGTCCAGTTGTGCGCGATAGCCGAGCAACACACCTGACTCTTCCAATGCCTTCACGCGTCGATGGCAAGGGGAAAGGCTCAGCCCCACGCGGTCGGCCAATTCGGTAACCGAAAGTCGGCCGTCCTTTTGCAGCTCGGAAAGAATCTTTCGATCAGTCCTGTCCATTTGGAAAAATCTCCCCTTATCCAGCATTCTCATAACCATCTTTGGAAATAAATACTAACAACATTTCATTATTCTTCCTCCATTCAATCTTGATCGGAGCAAGACGATGGAGAGCGTGTTGCGTCATCAGCAAGGGTGGATGAACCCATGACCTTGAGTATTTTCGTGGCCTTCTGGGCGGTGTCGATTCTGTTCGTCATCACCCCGGGCGCCGATTGGGCCTACGCGATTTCGGCGGGGTTGAAGGGGCGGGTCGTGATACCTGCCGTGGGCGGCCTGTTGTCCGGTCATTTGCTGGCAACTGTGATCGTCGCCGGTGGTGTCGGCACGCTGGTGGCCAACCACCCCGTGGCCCTGTCGGTGCTGACGGTTGCCGGGGCCGGTTATCTGTTGTGGCTGGGCATCAACATGCTGGCACGCCCCGCTACGCCGCACGCCGATGGCAGTCAGGCGTCGGGCTCGTGGAAGCGCTGGGCGCTCAAGGGCCTTTGCGTGAGCGGGCTGAATCCGAAAGTGTTCCTGCTGTTCCTGGCGCTGTTGCCGCAATTTACCGACGCGACCGCTGCGTGGACGGTGCCCATGCAGATGATTGCGCTGGGGCTCGTCCATACGGTCAGCTGTGGTGTTATCTATTTGCTGGTGGGGTTTGGTTCTCAAGCGGTCTTGCAGGCACGCCCGGCGGCGGCTCGTATCGTCAGTCGTTTCTCGGGCGCGGCGATGATCATCATTGCGGTGATTCTGCTCGGTGAGCAGGTGTTGGGTTGAGTCATTTTTACAGCCGAAAATAGTGCTGCATGGCCTGGGCGAGCACGTTCACCGCCTCATCGCCCTGTGATGACGCCGAACGCATAAACACCACCTCATGCTCCGGTATGTCGGGCAAACCGTCGAGGATCTGCATGTTGTCCGTCACCATCGCGCGGTCGATCAGACTGATCGCCAGCCCGGCCTCCACGCAGGCCTTGATCGCCTGGTTGGACGGACTTTCCAGCACTACCCGCGACCGGCGGCCGCTGTGCTTGAGCGACTCCAACATGGCTTGCCGATAAGGGCATTGCGCGGCGTGTACGGCCAATGGCAGTGGATCAGTCAGCGCAAGCATGGCCGTTGCCGGTCCTATCCAGACGGGTTTCGTGGAGACGAGCACCTGGGCTTCGTCATTCAGTTGCCCCTTGGGCTGGGCAATCACCGCGGCCTGAAGCTTGCCTCGCTGAACCTGTTCCCGCAGCGCGTAGCTTGGTGCGGTCTTCAGCTCCAGCACCACGTTGGGCCAGGCGGCCGCGAAGGTCGGCAGGATGTCGCGGATAACGTGGACGGCGTATTCGTCGGGCACGCCCAGGGTAATGCGTCCCGCCAAATGGGTGCCGTGCAAGTCGGCCAATACCCGGTCATGGGTGCTCAACAGTTCTGTCGTGGATACCAGCAGCCGCTTGCCCAATGCCGTCAGCGAGACGGACTGATTATCGCGGTTGAGCAAACGGCCACCGGCCACCGCCTCCAGCCGCTGGATATGCACGCTGACCGCCGCCGGACTTTTATGCAGCTGTTCGGCCGCCGCACTGAATTTGCCGATCCGCGCCACGGCGTGAAACGTCCGGACCAGCTCGATATCGAGGATCGCTGTCATGGTTCCATCTTCGTGAAGGACTGCTGCACTATATTTTGATTTATTAGATTAGGCCGGTTTCGTAGCCTGTGGCAATGAACCAGCCCACACCGATCGCTTGCCACTCGAAAACCACCTCCAACTGGCGCCGGACGATGCCGCTACCGATACTCGAGGCCGGATTGCTGCTGACCTGGAGTTCCGGGTTTGTCGGCGCGCGCTTCTCGATTGATTACGCGCCGGCCTTGTTGGTGGTGTTTTGGCGCTGCGTTGTGGTCACGCTCATCCTGTTGCCCTTCGTCGCTCAATCATTGCGCCGGACCTCCCTGCCCGCCCTGCTGAAAAATGCCGGCATTGGCTTGCTGGCCATGGCGGGTTATCTGGCTGGCGTCACGCAAGGCATCGCCCTGGGCGTGCCGGCAGGCCTCGCCGCGCTGTTCGCCGATCTGTTGCCGATGGGCATGGCGTTGCTGGCCGCGGTGGTGCTCGGGCAACGACTGGCTTGGCCAGTCTGGGCCGGACTGGTTATCGGCCTGATTGGGGTTGTGGTGGTCACGCATGGCGCGCTGGCGTGGGGCGACGCGCCTTTATGGGCGTATGGCCTGCCGTTGCTCGGCATGCTGTCCCTCGCCGTCGCCACGCTGTGGCAGAAGCATTTACCCGCCTCGCAAACGCTGGATCTACTGCCCAATCTCTGGCTGCAATGCTGTGTGTCGAGCGTCGCCTTCGCCCTCGTCGAGGGCACACAGGGCAGCCTCGCGCCGATCCCCAGCACCGGGTTTGCGCTGAGCGTGTTGTGGACCGTGGGATTGTCGACCATGGGCGGCTATGGACTGTATTGGCTGTGCCTGCGCCGCGCGACCGCCACCCGAGTCGCCAGCGTGTTGTACCTGAGCCCGCCGGTTACGATGCTGTGGGCCTGGGCGATGTTTGACGAGCCGCTGTCGTGGCAGATGGTGTCGGGGATGGCGGTGTCCGGGATCGGGCTCTGGATGGTGGTGCGGGCGGAGGCTCGGCAGGCCCGGTCATGACACCTTGGGCAAATGTCCACACAAAGCATTTCCCTTATAACCGTCAGACATGCCCTAGCACCGGATGTGTCGGCTCTGCGCCATAGTCGTCAGGTGCCAGCGACCGGTGAGGATCCGTTGAATGCCTTCAGTAAGCATCATCCAGTTCACCACTGATGATGACCTTGTCCCGGGGCCTGGTCGGATGTTCGAGGTGATCCAGCAATACGCGCACAGCGCTACTGCCCGCCAGGGTCGCATCGTGAGCGACACACGCAATCGGCACACCGAAAATATCGGCAAACGGCAAACGATCGATGCCACAGATGGTGATGCCTTCATGGGATATTTTCCTGGCCCGCAATGCCTTCAGCGCGCCCATGGTGATCAATTGGTTAAACCCCATGATTGCGTCCGGCGCCGTGCCGTTTTCCAGGTAAGCCAGGGTGCTTTCGAAGGAAGGTTCAAGGGTGTAGTCACCGGGATAAATGTCGATCTGCATCGAGGGTTGTACGCCAAGTACGGCGTGTAATCCCTTGAGACGCTCTTCGGTAATCCGCGAATGCTGGGGGCCGGTCAGCACCAACAGGCGCTTGATCCCGGGGTTTTGCTGCAACAGGTACTGCCCCGCCTTGTAACCACTGTGGTAGTTATCGAGCACAACCCGGCTGAACGGGCTGTCGTGAATCGTGCGATCAAGCAACACCACCGGTGTTTTGCCGTTGGCCAGCCGCTCAAGGTAATCCGGCTGGTACTTCGGCTCGTCCGACACCGGCGACAAGATGATCCCCGCCACGCGGTAGCCCAGCAACGTATCCACCGCTTTGCTTTCAATTTCCGGAAGGTTGTCGGTGTCCACCAGCATGATGGTGTAGCCGTGCTTTTTCGCCTCGCGGGAAATCGCCTTGATCATCTCGCTGTAGAACGGGTTGTCCACGGACGCGGTAATCACCCCGATAATCAGGCTTTCGTCGCGTTTGAGGCTACGGGCAAACGTATTGGGCACGTAATCGAGTTCACGCGCCACTTCAAGGATGCGCGCCAGCGTCTCAGCCTTGACCTGATGCGGGTTGTTCAGCGCGCGGGACACCGTGATCGTGGTCATGTTGACCCGTTTGGCAATGTCGCTGATGGTGACGCTTTTCTGTTTGCTCATCGAAACGCTTTGGCTGGCCTGAAGTCGAGGCGGGAGTCCGAAGGCTAACATGACGACGTCCGGACCGTCAGCGCGCGGTGTAGCCACCATCCACCGCAAGGCTGACACCGCTGATCATGCTGGCACCGGCACTGAGTAAAAACAGCACGGGCAGCGCCACTTCCGCCGACTCGGCAAATCGCCCGAGCGGGATCGCCGCCAGCACCGGATCACGTTTGGCCGGCTGCGCCCATGCGGCCTCTGCCATGGGCGTCAGGGTGACGGTCGGGTTGACGCTGTTGACCCGTATCCCGTGCCGACCCCACTCCGCGCACTGCACGCGGGTCATGGCGTCCAGCGCCGCTTTCGACGCGCAATAGGCCAGGTGATCATCCAGCGCCACCAATGAGGCCTGGCTCGACAAGTTGACGATGCTGCCCTGCTCGCCCGCATCGATCATCGCCGCCGCCACACGACTGGCAATCAACGCTGCCGCCCGGGCATTCACGGCCATCACCCGGTCGAACCCTTCGGCAGTAATTCCCCGGGCAGATTCCAGCAGAGAAATACCGGCGCAATTAACCAAGCCGTGCATCACCGGCAATGTTTCCAGGGCCTGTTCCAGCGCCGCGCTGTCGGCCACATCCACCGCCAGCACCTCGCAGCCGTCGGCTTGCAACTGCTGCAACACCTGAAGATTGCGGCCCAAGGCAAACACCTGGGCACCGCACGCCATCAACTGACAGGCGATTTCCAGGCCGATGCCGCTGCTGGCGCCGGTGACCAGAATCCGTTGCTGGCTGAAATCGAAGCTGATCCCGCTCATGTGTGTTCTCCGTGGCTCAGTGCTGTTGCAGGCTGTGCATGATCGGTTTCAGCGCCGGGTACAGGCGCAGGTAGTCGGCAAAGGCCTGGTCATACGCGGCAACGTTGCCGGCGATCGGTTCCGCCCGTTTCTGCAGTTGCACCCAGCCCTGATCCATTTGCCGGTCATCCACCAAACCGACGCTGTGGGCCGCCAGCAACGCCGCGCCGAGGGCCGCTTCGACTTCCTGGACGATGGTGAAGACCGGGTAGTGGGTGATGTCGGCGATAATCTGCATCCACAAATCGGAATGGCTGGCGCCGCCGACCACGATCAGCCGTGGGTCCAGCGAATGGGCGCCGCGAGTGCCGGCCTCGATGTTGTGGCGCAGGGCAAAACTCACCCCTTCCAGCACCGCGCGGTACAGGTGGATACGGCTGTGAAACAAATTGAGGCCAACAAAGCTGCCACTGGCGCGGTCGTCCCACACCGGGCTGCGCTCACCCATCAAATAAGGCAGAAACAGCAGCCCTTCACTGCCCGGCGGAATCTTCGTCGCCTGCTGCTCCAACAACCAATGACTGTCTTCACCGCTGCGTTGCGCTTGCAGTTCTTCGGCCTGACAGAACTGCTCGCGGAACCAGTTGACCGACGCCCCGGCGGTAATCGCGCCACCGAAAATGTACAGGTCGCGATGGCCGTTATAGACGTGGGGCATGCTCACCAGTCCATGCCGGGCATCGACCTGCTGGTTTAGATAACCCCAGCACATGCTGGTGCCAATCATCGCCACATGGTTGCCGGGCTGGGTCACGCCCGCCGCCAACGTGGCCATCGCGGCATCCACGCCACCGGCCAGAATCGGCATCCCGGTCGGCAAGCCCAGGCGTTCGGCCCACTCCGGCAGCAAGCCCCCGACCACTTCACCGGAATACAACAAGCGCTCGGGCATCAGGCTCGGCGCGATGCCCAGCGCTTCGAGCATTTCCACCGACCAACAACGAGCGGCCGAGTCGTAAACTCCGCCGATGTTACCGGCGGAACTGTGGTCCACCGCCAGTTCGCCGGTCAGGCAATGGTTGATGTAGCTGTTGGGCGGCAGAAGATAGCGGGTCTGGCGCCACACCTGCGGTTGGTGTTGCTTGAGCCAGAGCATCTTGGTGAAGCCGTAGTAACTGTCGACCGAGTTACCGGTGATCTGGAACAGCCGCTCCAGGTCGATGTTCTCCCGCACCCACTCCACTTGCTCGCCGGCACGCCGGTCCATCCAGATCAGGCACGGGTGCAGGGGTTGCACGTCAGCATCGACGGCAATCCCCGAACCGCCGTACAAACTGCTGATGCACAGCGCCTTGATGTGCTCGCGCGGCACGCCGGCGCCTTGCAGGCAACCGACCACGCACGTTTCCACGGCATCCAGCCAGACCTGCGGCCACTGCTCGGCCCAGCGCACTTTCGGTGTATCCACCCGATAACCCTGGCTGTGCTGGGCGACAATCCGTCCCTGGCCATCGACCAACAACGCCTTGGTGCTTTGTGTACCGATATCCACGCCAATGACGTATTCCATAGCCTTCCCCTCGCCTTACTGGCCTGGCTTCAACAGGACCTTGATCGACTTCACCGAGTTGGCCAGGGCAAACGCCTCTTCCCAATCGTCGAGCGGGAAATCGTGAGTGACGATGCCTTTGGAGGTCACCAGGCCGCGCTCGAACAGGTCAATGGCCACCGGGTAGCAATACGGTCCGAGGTGCGCGCCGCGCACATCCAGTTCCTTGCGGTCGCCGATGATCGACCAGTCGGCACTGGTTTCGGCGCCGAACACACTGAACTCGACAAAACGCCCGAGCTTGCGAATCAGCTCCAGCCCTTGGGTCACGCCCGCCGGTACGCCGGTGGTTTCGATGTACACGTCGCAGCCGTAGTTGTCGGTGAGGCTGTTGATGATGGCGCGGGCGTCGTCCCGGGACGGGTTGATCACCACGTCGGCGCCGTACTGTTTGGCCAGCTCCAGACGCTCGTCGACCATGTCGATCACCACCAGTTTTTTCGGGGTTTTCAGCGCCGCCACTTGCACCATGCACAAGCCGAGGGTGCCGGCACCGGCAATCACCAGCACGTCGTCGAGCTGGATGTCACCGCGATTGACGGTGTGGATGGCGCAGGACATCGGTTCGATCAAGGCCGAGTCTTCCAGCGACACCGACTCCGGGATCTTGTGCACGATGGCGGTTTTGGGGATGCGCATGTACTGCGCCATGCCGCCCTCGGCGACTTCGCGCTGGAAACCGAAAATGTTGTGCACTTCGCACATCCAGTATTTGCCGGACTTGCAGAAGCGGCACTTGCCGCACGGCACGATCTGCTCGGCAATCACCTTGTCGCCGACCTGCACCTCGAAGTGTTCCTCGGCGCCCTCGCCCACCTGCTCCACATACCCGAAAAACTCGTGACCCGGCACCACCGGCGCCTTGACCCACGGGTTGTCGCCGCCCCAGAACATCGCCGCCCCGGAGTGGCACTTGCAGTCGCTGGCGCAGATACCGCACGCCGCGATGCGGATCACCAGTTCATCGGGCCGCGCCTGCGGTTTGCCGATGCGTTCCAGGCGATAGTCTTTCGGGCCGTGGCAGACAACCGCTTGCATCTGGGCTTGAGTGTTCTTGTCCATGATGTCCAACCTTTTTTGAGCATGAGAGAGCCCGTCACGGCGCTTTCACGCCGTGCGGAAATGACTGATTTTTGTAAGTGCTTACTTGTGCCGTTGGCGACTGATGAAAATCGCCAGCAGGATGATCCCGCCCTTGATAACGCTCTGGACGTAAGGCGACACCCCGAGCATGTTCAAACCGTTATTGAGCACGCCCAGCAGCATCGCCCCGACCAGCGTGCCGAGGATCACCCCGCGCCCGCCGGCAATCGACGCACCGCCCAGCACCACGGCGGCAATCGCGTCCAGTTCGAACGACACACCGGCATTCGGCTGCCCGCTCATCAAGCGCGAGGTCAGTACCAGCCCGGCGATGGCGGCGGTCAAACCACTGATGCCGTACACCAGCAACTTGAAGCGCGGCGCCCGCACCCCGGACAAGCGCACCGCTTCTTCATTGCCGCCGATGGCGTAGATGTAGCGACCGATGCGCGTGTGTTGCAGCAGCACATAGGCCACCAGGTAGGTCACGAGCATGATCAGAATCGGCACTTGCACGCCGAACAGACTTTCGCGGCCGAAAAAACCGAACCAGTCCGGCAACCCGGAAATCGGATAGCCGTCGGTGTACATCAGGCCCAGGCCGCGGGCGATGCCCATGGTCGCCAGGGTGACGATGATCGGCGGCATGTGCAGGTAAGCGACGAACAATCCGTTGCCGATGCCGAACGCCACGCCCACCAGCATCCCGGCGCCGATGGCCAGACCGGGCGGCAAACCGGCGACCATCAAACCGGCGGTCAACGTGCCGGACAAAGCCATCACCGGCCCCACCGACAAGTCGATGCCGCCGGTGAGAATCACGCAGGTCATGCCGACCGCGATGATCGCGTTGATCGACACTTGCCGGGCGATGTTCTCCAGGTTGGCCGAGGTGAGGAATTTGTCGCTGGCGAAGATCATGAACAGCGTGACCACCAGCAGCCCGACAAAGGGAAAGAACGCAGGCGAACGAGACAGACGCGCAACGTTAAAGCGCAGCCGCGATGGGTCGAAGGTATTAATGGAGGTATTCATTCTGGCTCCCGGTGGCGTGGCGCATGACTTCCTGCGGGTTGACGGCGGAGGCTTCCAGCACTGTGACGATGGCGCCTTTGTTGAAAACCGCCACGCGGTCGCACATGCCGATGACTTCCGGCAGTTCCGAGGAAATCATGATGATCGCGTAACCCTGTTCGGTCAGGGCACGCATCAGCGCATAGATTTCGGCCTTGGCGCCGACGTCGATGCCGCGTGTGGGTTCGTCGAAAATCAGGATGTCGCAGTGGTGGTTGATCCAGCGCGCAATCACGACTTTCTGCTGATTGCCACCGCTGAGGTTGAACACCCGGCTCTCGCCGCTGGGGGCCTTGATCGACAGTTGCTTCATCAAGGCTTCAGTGGTGCTGCACTCCTGGCCCTGATCAATCAGGTGGTAGTGCTCGTACTTTTGCAGGTTATTCAGCGAGATGTTTTCGCGGATGCTGAAATCGGTGATCAGCCCTTCACTCTTGCGACTTTCCGGCAGCAAGCCGATGCCTTGCGCCAGGGCCTGAGCAGGGTCGCGCAGGCTGACGCTGTGCCCGCGCAAGTGAACGTCCTTGCTAACAACCGGCAAGGCACCGATCACCGCCAACGCCAGTTCGGTGCGCCCCGAGCCGACCAGCCCGGCGAAGCCGAGAATCTCGCCCTGGTGCAACTCAAAATGATTGTGCGGACCGTTGCGGGTCAATTGAATGTCCTTGACCTCCAGCAGCACCGGGCCGCGAGGCTTTTGCGTCTTCGGCGGAAAGCTGCACTCCAGGCGCCGACCGACCATCATTTCCACCAGCCGATCGATGTCGCTGTCCACCACATCGGTGACCCCGACATTACAGCCGTCGCGCAGCACGCTGATGCGGTCGCAGACCTGGAAAATCTCTTCCAGGTGATGGGAGATGAAAATCACCGCCACGTCCTGGCGCTTGAGTTCACGCATAATCTGGAACAGCAATTCGGCCTCGGTCGGCGTGAGGGTCGCGGTGGGTTCGTCGAGCACCAGCAAACGCGCATCCAGCGCCAGGGCCTTGGCGATTTCGACGAACTGCTGCTCGGCCACGCTGAGGTGTTTGATCGGGCATTGCAGGTCGATGCTCACACCCAAACGCACGAACAACGCCCGCGCCTTGTCCTGCATCTCGCGCTTGCGCAGCAGGCCCAGGCCACTGACCAGTTCGTGGCCGAGGAAGATGTTCTCTACCGCATTCAGGTACGGGATCAAGCTGAACTCCTGGAACACGATGCCAATGCCGGCGGCGATGGCGTCGTGGTAGGTCGCAAACTGCTGCGCCTGGCCATCGATCAGAATCTGCCCCTGGTCCTGATGCTCCACGCCCACCAGGATTTTCATCAGGGTCGACTTGCCCGCGCCGTTCTCACCGAGCAAGGCGTGTATTTCACCGCGCTGCACTTCCAGGTCGATACCTTTGAGCGCTTGCACGCCGGGGTAGGATTTACAGATGTTTTCCAACTTCAAAAGACTGCTCATGCCGCCGCCCTCATCCTTCGATTGATGCACACCAATGACCGCGCCCGGCGTGTTGCGCCAGGCGCGGGGGCACCTACCAACTGAAGTCTTTGGCCTTGGCCTGATCGATCAACGCGATGTCCACCGGGATGGCCGCAGGGACTTGCGCCCCCCACTTCTTCGCCAGGGCCACGCCGAGGGCGAGGCGGATCTGGTCACGGGGGAACTGCGCCGAGGTGGCGATGAATTTGCTGCCAGGTTTCTGAATGGCTTTGATCGCTTCCGGCGCGCCGTCGACGCTGACCAGTTTGACGTCGAGGCCACTGGCTTCGATGGCCGACAAGGCGCCGAGGGAGCCGTTGTCATTGACGCTGAACAGGCCCTTGAGGCCGGGCTGTGCCTGCAACATGTTTTCGGTGACGGTCAGCGCCTGATCACGTTCCTGCTTGCCGTTCTGGATGCTGACAATCTTGATGTCCGGGTGCTTGGCCAGCGCGTCTTTGCAGCCGCGCACGCGCTCAAGGATCGGCACCACGGCGATGCCGTCGAGGATGGCAATATCGCCCTTGTTGCCGATGCTCTTCGCCAGGTACTCGCAGGCCTGGGACCCGGCGTCGAAGTTTTTCGAGCCGACGAAGGAATCCAGCGGCCCATCGGCCTGGGCATCCACCGCCACCACCACAACACCGGCCGCATGGGCAGACTTGACGGCCGACTGCACGCCGACCGAGTCGGTGGGGTTGATGATCAGAATATCGATGCCCTTTTGCAGCATGTCTTCGATGTCGCTGACCTGTTTGGACACGTCATGCCGGGCATCGGTGATGATCAGTTGCGCACCGATGCTGCCGCCAGCGTCCTGCAGGGCGTTTTTCATGGTGACGAAATAGGGGTTGTTGATTTCCTGGAAGGAAGCACCGATACGCAGCGGTTTGGACGGGGTATCCGCACTGGCAGTCCCGGCACAGGCAAAACTCACACTAAAAGCCAGCAAACACAGGGTTTTCGGAAGCATTTTCATGGAGTAATTCTCTGTTGTTTTTATTGTTTTGGAGCAAATGTTATCGATAACATTTTCAGCGAAGCTAACAAAGAAATTTGGCGTATGCAATAGAGGGTTACCTTTCAGGCGAGAGGAATCTGATTTATGTTGCGTCGTGTCGGCAGGCTGCAACGGCGTTGGGTCTGCGAAGCGCTCGGTCGTTGCAGGGCGTACAAACTGATCCACACTCAACCACAACTCAAAAACCACAGAGGCCCGCAGTGCGAACTTTTGATCTGATCCGCGATGCCGTTTTGCCTGAATTCCGCGACCGGGTGTCCGAATACCTGGTCGAGTACGAAACCGTGCTGCGCGAAAAGGCGCCCGACTCGGAGCCAGTGCGTGCGGCCGCCAACCAGCTGCGCGGGTATTTGCGTGGGCTCAATACCACGCGGGTGTTGGGCATGGCGGAGTGGGAAGAGCTGGATCGGCGGATTATCGAGGCGTGGCTGTAGCGCCGACTCCCCACCGGTTCAGCGTTACAATCGGCCAACGTCTAGCTCAAATCGTTCAGAAGGACCGCGTCATGCCTCATTTCGAAACGTCCCTGCAAGACAGCGCCGCGCCCGAAGGCGTGTGTTACGGCTGCGGCGGTAGCAACCCGCATGGGCTGCACATCAAGAGCGTCTGGCATGAAGACGGCGTGCATGTCATCGCCGAGCACATCCCGGAGGCCAAATACTGCGGCTGGCCGGATCTGGTCTACGGCGGTTTGATTGCGATGCTGGTCGATTGCCACTCCAACTGGACGGCGATGGCCTACCACTACCGCGCGGAACAGCGTGAAGCGGGAAGCCTGCCGCGCATCGATTGCGTCACCGGCAACCTCGGCATCAAGTTCATCAAACCGACACCCATGGGCGTGCCGCTGACCCTGCGGGCGAAAGTCGAGGGCGATGTCGGGCGCAAAACCCGGGTGGTCTGCGAGGTTTTCGCCGGCGACGTGCTTACCGCGATTGGCGACTCGATTTTCGTGCGGGTGGATACCGGGCAATTGGCGAACGCGGCGCATGGCCGATAAACCTCAGTTCAACCGCGAGGCCAACTGACCGAGAGAGCCTGCAAAGGCCTTAAAGCTCCTTGAACCGGTGCCGGGGAACGCCGGGGATCGGCAGTCGGATGCAGTAGATATTTCCGGATTCGGGGAAGTCCGCCTGTTCGGCAGGCGACATACCGAATTTGGCGCTGGTGATGAACAACGTGCGCATGTCCGCCCCGCCGAAGCAGCAACTGGTGGGACGCGGGACCGGCACCTCAAGGGTCTGGGTCAATTCGCCGTGGCGATCGTACCTGAGCAGGCAGCCGCCATTGAACTGGCATACCCAGATGCCCCCTTCCACGTCCATCGCCAACCCGTCCGGGCGACCGAGGTCCGGCGGTGTATGGGCAAACACCGACACCTGTTCCAGGTATTGGCCAGTGGCCGGATAGCGGGCGCGGTAAATAGTGCGCGCTACCGAATCGACAAAAAACAGTTCACTGCCGTCGATTGACCACACCAGGCCATTGGGCAGGCAGATATGGTCCAGCATCACCGAGGCGTTCAGCCCTGCGTCATATCGATACAGCTTGCCGGTATTTTTGCTGTGAGCTTCGTCCATCAATCCGGTGATGAAGCGTCCCTGAGGATCACAAGCACCATCGTTGAAACGAAAGGAGGAAAGCGTAATCGCCAGTTTCGAGTTTTGGCTCACCCGAAGGCTGACACGATTCAGAACGGCGACGCCGGCATTCTGGGTAAAAATCAGGTTACCGGCCTGGGTCAATGCCAACGCACCGATCCGTGATGGCGACTCGTAGAGCCGTGTAAGGTTGGCCTGTTCGTCCAGGACGTTGATCTGTCCTCCTGAAATGTCCACGAACAACAGCGCGTTGCAGGTTTCGTCCCAAACCGGGCTTTCGCCCAGATCAGACTGACACGATGAAAAAAGCCGCAGCTCTTCCTGAGCAGGCATATCAACACTCCTTGATGTGGTCCCACAATTGAGCAATTTGCTCGGCGCTGGATGCCTCGACCCGGGCCAGGTCGACGGGATAGTCGACGCCCTTGTTCTCGGCAAACCGTGTAGCAGTGAATTGGCCATTGCTGGCTCGCAGAATGTAGCCGGTGTCCTGACACAGTTGCGAAGCCAGGAAAATCACACCGGGCGCCACCCACTCAGGCTTCAGATTGTCCGGTTCCCCGGTCACGCCCCACATCCTGGTTTTGGCGACGGGCGATACGGCATTGACCAGGATGCCATCGGTTGCGCCTTCCATGCTCAGCGCGTTCATGATGCCCAGTTGTGCCATTTTGCCCGCCGCATAAGCCACCAGGCCCGGCTGAGCATATTGCTGGTACATCGCCCGATCCGAAGAGGTCAGGACCACACGCGCAACAGCAGATTGCCTGAGGTGTTTCCAGGCATGCTTGCACAGCCAGATGGGCGTATGGATATTGATATCCACCGCGCGCTCGATAAATGACAACTCGGCCTCTTCAATCGATTGATAACCGACCCAACCGGCGTTGTGGATCACGATATCGAGTTGCCCGAATGCCTCGATGGCCGTCTCGACCAATTGCCGACAACCTTGCTCGGAAGCCAGGTCGCCGTGGTGGCCGATAACGCTGTAACCCTCGGACTGAAGCGTCCGGGCGGCATCGAGGGCAATGGATGTGTCCGCACCATCGCCGATGTTGTCCGCACCGATATCACTGATCACGACATTGGCGCCCAGCCTGGCCAATTCCCGTGCATAGACGAAACCGAGGCCTCGACCAGCGCCCGTTACAATCGCCGTCTTTCCTGAAAAGTTCATCGTTTTCCCCTCTTGATTGCCAGTTCACCTTAACAATGAAAAGGAGGGTTGTTTAATACTAATGAGGGGCGAAGTTGATACCTGGCTCATATCAAATCAATGCCTGGATCAAGCTCGCAAAACCCCGTCCGTGAACTTAAGCCGGGGGGTTGTGTCTCGTATGCGGGCCTGCACGGTTTCTACCCGGGACGCTCATGACAGCATCTTGTGCTCACCGATGATCCCGGAGGGATGACGCCAGACCCATTTCGCAGCACTGATCAATTCAAATGAAGGAACGGAAGAATGATCGAAACCCGACTACTCAGGCAGTTCATTGCCGTGGCGGAAGAACTGCATTTTCACAAAGCCGCGATTCGCCTGCACATGGCCCAGCCTCCCCTGAGTCAGGCCATCAATCGCCTGGAAGACAAATTGGGTTTCAGCCTGTTCACGCGCAATAAGCGCGGGGTAAAACTGACACCCGCAGGCAGTGCCTTTCTGGAGGCGGCCTACAGCACACTCAAGGAGCTGGAGCTGGGGGTGGAACACGCTCGCCAGGTATCCGAAGGCATCGCCGGCAAACTCACGGTCACCGCGGTGTCCATCGCCTACTACGAGTCGCTGCTCAATACCCTCAGGCAGTTTCGCGAAACCTTTCCCAAGGTCCAGCTGATCATCAAGGAAATGCCATCCTCCAGCCAGGCCAAGGCGATTCTGTCCGGAGACGCCGATATCGCCTTCATGCGCAAACTGCCCATTTCGGCGGACAACATCGAATCGCGCTTGTTGCTCGACGAAGAAATCGTCATGGCGCTCCCCACCCATCATCCAAAAGCACAAGCCGGGCAAATCGACCTGCGGGATTTCGCCGGCGAAGACTTCGTGTTCACCCCCGAAGCCCTGGGCACCGGTTATCACAGCCAGCTCATTGCCTTATGCGAAGCCGCCGGTTTTTATCCGAAAGTGGTGCAGGAAGCTGCACAGATTCACACCCTGATCGGCCTGGTGGCCTGCGGGTTCGGCGTGGCGCTGGTACCCGAATCCATCGCCAACTCGATCATGCGCGACAAGGTTCTGTTTCGCAGAATTTTCCCGGTAACCGAGTCGCCCAACCCCGCCATCGGGTTGTACATGAGCTGGAATACCCACAACGAATCACCGCTGATGGATAGTTTTATTTCCATGCTCGACTTCAGCGCAGAGCCTCATGTCGAAGGCGCCCTGGCCGAACAGGTTCGCTAGAGCGCCAGGTTGTAGTCCTTGAGCCAGGCCCCCAGGGAGAGCGCCGTTTCCAGGTTATTGCGCTTGAGTTGGGAGTTGAAATAGCCCGCAGGGTGCTCAAGCTCACGGCGCAGGTGAGTGCGATCGATGATCTGGAACACCGCATTACCCGGCTCTTGCAGCAATGCCTGGGTTTGTCCACGTAAAAACTGCTCATAGGCCAGGTTTGCCGACGTCGGATAAGGACTCTTCTTGCGTTGCAGCACCGCGGCAGGCACCAGGTCTGCACAGGCTTGCTTGAGCAGCCACTTCTCGACGCCGTCCTTGCTTTTGATGTCCCATGGCACGTTATAGACGTACTCGACCAACTCATGATCGGTGTAAGGCACCCGCACCTCCAGGCCGGCGTACATGCTCAAGCGATCCTTGCGGTCGAGCAGGATCGGCATCCAGCGATGCACATGCATGTGGCAAACCTCCCGCATCTTGCGCTCATCGACGCTGTCGCCGCGCAGATGCTCGACACTGTCCACGGCCTGACCGTAACTGGCGCGCTGGTACTCGGTGAAATCGCAGAGTTTGTTGAAATCCGGATTGATCATCTCGCTGTGCAACAGTTGCATGCGCGACAACCATGGAAAACGCTGGGCTTGCAGGGCGTGAGGATCGCGGAACCAGGCGTAGCCACCGAACACCTCATCCGCCGCCTCGCCTGAAATGGCCACCGTGGAATGTTCACGTATCGCCTTGAACAGCAAATACAGGGACGTATCTACATCACCAAACGTCTGGGCCGAATCGTTGGACCTGAACACCGATTGCCGTGCGGCCTCGGCCACCAACTCCTGATTTTCAATCAAGATGGTCTGGTGATGGCTGCCAATGGCTTCGGCGGCCGCCAATGCAAACGGTTGATCGCGGTCGGGGCGAAAACTGTCACTGCGAAACTGTTCGGCCTGGCCGACAAAATCCACGGAGAACGAGTTGACCACACCGCCCTGCTCCGCTTGCAGTTTCTTCTGAGCCATGGCCGTCAAAATCGTTGAGTCGAGGCCACCTGACAGCAATGTACACACGGGCACGTCGGCATAGAGCTGTTCACCCAGCGCCTTTTCAAGCAGGGCTCGGGTCCTTTCGACGGTTTGCGCCAGGCTGTCGGTATGCTCCCGGCGCTCCAGCGACCAGTAGCGTTGCAGGACGGGACCCCGCCCGGCCGTCAGTTGCAAGCAATGGCCGGGAGTCAACTCGCGGATGCCCTGGAACGGCGTCTGCGTGGTGGCTTTGGACAATGACAACGCATCCACCAGGCCAACGACATCCAGCGCACGCTTGAACTGCGGATGGGCCAGGATTGCCTTCGGCTCCGAGGCGAACAGCAAGCCCGAGTCCAGAGGCGCATAAAACAGCGGCTTGACCCCCAGGCGATCGCGCATCAACAGCAAACGCGCACTGCGACCATCAAACACGGCGAAGGCAAACATGCCGTTGAGGTGCTCCACACACTGCTCTCCCCACTCCAGGTAGGCATGCAGCACCACCTCGGTATCGCTGCGGGTAATAAACCGGTGACCGGCACTGCGCAGGCGCTCACGCAACTCGACATAGTTGTAGACCTCACCGGTGTAGACCAGCACCACTTCGGCACCGCTGCCGGTGGTGTAGCTCATCGGTTGCGCCCCGCCACTCAAATCGATAATCGACAGACGCCGATGCCCGAGCAAGGCGTGCTGCCCCTGCCATACGCCTTCGGCATCCGGGCCTCGTCGGGCGAGGCTAGCGGTCATCTCTCGAACGATCGAGGCCTGACCTGTGAGTACTCTCGAAAAATCGACCCATCCAGCAATTCCACACATATCAGGTGATCCTTATTTAGCGGTTGAAGCAGCGGGCATCGGGCCACGCAGCGACTCGAGTCGTTTGGCCAGGTCGATCAATTGCAGCTCGCTGTCTCGTCGCCCCATGATCTGTAACGCCAGGGGCGCCTTGCCGTCGGCACTCAGGGTGATGGGCAAGGTAATAGCGGGCAGTCCACTGAAGCTGGCTAGCGGTGTAAAACCGATTTTCCGTGCGTAGTCGACATCGACGGGGGATGGAATGGTCGAGTCGCCAGGCTGGGGATTTTTCGTGTTGAAAGGACGATACGGGTCGATAGGAAAAATCACGAAATCCACCGACGCTTCGTCAAAACACGTTCCGATCCCGGCGCGTACCGATTGCATGCGTTCGGCGATTTGCGCGTATTCGGTGTCTGTGAGTTCGGCCCCGACCTCAAGGGCCGCGAGCGTCGACCAGTGCAACTCGGTATTGAATACACCTTCCCAGACCTGCGAAGCCACCCAGGCATCGCGAGCGCACAACTGCCAGGCGGCGCCGCGACAGGCCCAGAGTTCAGGCAACTGCACGGGCACCTGCTGCATGCCCAGGTCAGCCAGCAACGTTTTTGCCTGGCGCATCATGTCGAGCATCGGTGCGCTGGTCAGCCCTTCGTCGATATGCGTCAAAACCCCGATCCGGTAATCGCGCTTGGGCGGTAGCTGCTCGCCGAGTTGCTTGTCCAGGCCCAATCTTGGCAGCAGAAAATCCAGGTCATCGACGGTACGGGTGATCCACCCCAGCGCGTCCATGGAGGGCGACAACGGAAAAACCCCGTCCAGATTGTCCGGCTTGTGAGTCATCCGCAGCCCGACCATGCCGCAATGGGCTGCCGGCCAGCGGACCGACCCGAGCACATCCGTGCCCAGGGAGATATCGCAGATATGCGCCGCCACCGCGACCGCCGAACCGGTACTGGACCCCGACGGATCAATGGTCGGGTACAACGGGTTGCTGCAACCGGAGACAAACCCTATGTTGAGTTCCGTGGTGGCGACCTTGAACAGCGTTCGGACCTCAGGGTGCAATCCCCTCAATGCGCTGGCGGACGCTCGGGGATAGTGGCGATAGCTGCGCAGCCCCAGTCGCGTCGGCATGCCTTGAACGTCCACCGTATCCTTGACCCCCAGACGAAACACCGCGTCGTCGTCGGCCACGCTCGACACCAGACACCGGTATTGGCTGTCGGCCCAAGCCGCCCACTGGGCATAGTGCATGGCCCATTGTTCCTTCAACTGCGGCTGCTGTTCGAGCAACCTGTGGCGCTCTCGCATCGATAGCTTGAGAAAGTCCGGTAACGCGACAACCTGTTCCTGCGACGTCGTCTGCCCGGACAGGTAATGTTTGATGCTCTGTTCTGCAATGCGGGTGTTCATGGCATTCTTTTCCCTGTTTCCTGGATAGCCCAGGCCTGTGGCTTGCCGCTGGCGGACACTGGCAAATGCTCAACGCGTCGGACCTGCACGGGCCTGGGGAAATGGGTGCCCAGGAGGTTGATTGCCTGGAGGATGCTGGCCTCGTTGTGGCCAAGTGCACTGAACAGCACTTGATAGGACTCCCCGCGAAGTGCATCGCGCAGGGGTACGCAGACCAGGTTCTGGCAGTGCGTCGCAGCGATGAGCTCGGCCTGGATGACTCCAAGGTCCTGGCGCACGCCGTTGATCTTGATCAGTTGACTGGCCCTTCCCTGCCAATGAAAGTGCTCGCGGTCCAACGCAACGACCAGGTCATCACTTTGGTGCGTCAGCGCCGGCACTCGATGTCCGACGGCACGGGCAATACGCGGGCTGTGGATTTCCAGGCGTGACTCAATACCCGTCCTGTTGAGCAACGAAACGTCCTCGAACACCGTCCAGCCGATCGGCGCCTGCGTCTCTTCGACCACCGGGCGGTGAGCGATGGCGCCGGTCTCGGTCGAGCCAAGAATCTCGACAAAACCCACCTCTCGCCCGGCAAAGCGGGTGACCACTTCATGAGCGCCGCTGGGCAGCACCGATGCGCTGTGCAGCACCAACACCGGAACCTGCTCGACAAGGCGCTCAAGCAATGACGCCAAGACCTTCCAGGTGCTGGCGATGCACAGAATCACCGTCGGGCCAAGCACTTGCAGATCCGGCAACACCAGGTTTTCCAGCGAGCATTGCTGCAGCCTGGCGTGAGTGACTTCGGCGCCGACCTGTCCCAGGATCATTCCGTAACTGTGTTCAGGGGGGGCGAACGACAGGATGTCGGTGACCCCGGGCGCCCAGCGCCCCAGGACCAACGCAGCTTCCTGTTCCATCTGCTGGCGCGTACGCACCCACTGGCAAGGTGAGGAGGTCGAACCGGAGGTGCTGAAGACCTGTTCCCCACTCATTTCACACAGCCTGCAGCGTGGCGTTGTCTTCAAGCCGGCCTTTGACAAACTGCTCCATCTTTTCCAGCGTCTCGAACCAGTAACGAACGTCGTCACCGACGAAGTCGACCTCGATCCCGAAACGCTCTTCAATGGTGGTCACCACTTCGACGGCCATCAGGCTGTCGAATCGCTCTCCGATGAAATCCCGAAAGCTCTGGTCGGCACCAATGGTTCGTACCTCCGGTCCCAATAAAGCTTCTAGCGAAGCGCGGATATCTTCATTTACCGTATTTGAACTCGACATGTTATTAACCCTTTGTGGCAGCGTTATTCAGAAAGTCACCTGTCGAGTAGAAAACACTTTCTGGACATACGTCTTCGTACTGCAGGTAGAAAAATACATCGGCAAAGTGTTCAGCAAAAAAGTTGAACAATTGATGGGCAAAGTCCTTTCGAAAGAACTGATCCCGGCTGGCGGCAATCGATGCCCTGATAAAAAACACCCGACTCTTCCCCGAGTCAGCATGATTGACCGGCAGCGGCAGACCGGCACTAAAGACACTCTGCTCATCCAGCACACTAAAGATCACCATGCAGTGCGCCGGATCAAGGCCATGACCCTTGAGTTCCCGGGCAACTTTCAAGGCGATTCTTTTCTTCTCGCTTATTCCAAGAACACCGGAACTTATGTTGATCGTGGGCACGCTCAACCTCTCAAGACAAGTACAAATGGGGAAGTGAGTTCAGCCGTCCGTCCATGTGATGTCGGAGCAAACTGCCCAGGCATCCGGACAACGCATCTTCACCTTCTCGAAACATTGGCGACCACGCGTAACCGGCTGCGGTTGCCACCTTGTCCAGGAAGTACGTCAGGTGCGGGCCTTCCACTTCGAGGCCGAAAGCATTCATCGCGGCGATGGCTTCGTAGGTGCTCAGTAAGTCCGGGATGCGATTGCCGACGTTGGCAAACCCGCCCTGCTTGACCTTGTGCCGGGCCAGCAGGCCTTGCAACGCAATCACCTCGCCATGCCCCAGGAACTGAAGGCATTTAAGCGCCTGGATACTGGCTCGAAACGATGGGGTCGCCGCCGGAAAATTACTGAACATCGACGGTTGTTCCGACACGCTGCAACGGCGGACAAACCGCTCCAGTTGCCCGAGGTCGATGCCTTGCGCGTCCCCCAGCATTTGCGCAATCGACACCGCTGACGCCGTCGACACCATGTCCGAGCCGCGCCCTTCCCAGAACCCGAACCCGCCATCGGGATTCTGAATCCTGGCCAGCCAGGCAAGTATCTCGCGCCGGCGTTCCGGCGCCGCCCGAAAGGCTCCGGTCGCCAATGCCCAGGCCGTACAACGCACTTCGGCGCCACGCCCGGGCATGTACATGACGCCCGCCTCGTTGGGCATCTGACAGCCCTCGATCCAGCGAACGGCCGACTCTGCCGCCTCCGGTTCGAGGTGGCCGGCCAGCACCGTTGCCGCCGTCGTCAGCACGTCGGCCGCGGCGCTTTTTTCACGGTAGGTGTAGCCGCCAGTGTCGACATAAAGGTGCTGGATGAACCGGCTCACGTCATCCCCCAGGGCGCGGACATCCTGGTTCAATGCCTTGAGCGAACCAACGGCGCAAAACACCGCCCAGACATCCTCGCAGTCGTAACCTTCCCAACGCACAAAGGCACCGCCCGGGCCGCGCAGCGAATAGATCCAGTCCACGCAGTCGGAGGCCCCCAGTGGTCCGGCCCCCAGCGCGGCCAAGGTCGCCGTGGCGCGGTAAGTCGCCCACAGACAAGGACTGTCCGCCGCCTCGCTGAACCTGAAGCCAGCGCAGTCGAGCTGTTGAAGTTGCAACCACTTGACCAGACGCTCCATGTCCCACGTCGGCACCCAGGCGCCTTGCTGGCTGAGCGCCTTCCAGGCCATGACGCCATAAAAACAGGCGCGGACGTCGGCCTTGTCGCGACGGGCGAACTCGGGCGACCAGCTCAGGCCACCGTTCTCGCACTGCAAACCGCTGAGCCAGTCAAGTAACGCCGTAGGCTCTTTCACCTCGCGATGGCAGACATTGACCAGGGTTCGCACGGCGTAATGCGTCGCCCAGACATCAGCGCCCTGCCCCGCGCACATGCCGTAGGCGCGGCCATCCGACAGACTGTCCAGCCAGGCCTCGGTGGCCTCGGCGACAGGCTCCATGCCGCCCAGGTCGTTGAGGGTTTCGGTGCAATAAAACGTCGCCCAGGCATCCGAAGGCATGCCTTTGCTCCATGCGTAGCCGCCGTCGCGGTTGTACCGGGACTGGATGTAGCGGCGTATCTGCGGTTGGTCGGCGCTGTGCAATCGATCGACCCAGGCCAGGCTGCGAATGGCGGCATAGGTACACCACAAATCCGGTTGACCGCTGACCACGCCAAAACCGTCGGGAAAGTGCGGCCGCACCTGACTGGAAGAAGTCATTGCTGACCTCCCACGAAACGCAGGTTGGTCTTCTTCCAGCTCTTTTGTGAAGCGCCGCTCTTGTTGATGGCAGCCAGGTTATTGACGAACAGGATCTTGTCCCAATGCAGCTTGATCCGGTCCTGGGAGGATGAACGCAACGAGTCGGCGAGCATGGGCTCGGTGCTGTTGTCCCAGACCACGTCGCGCTCAAGGATCAGGTTGGCAGTGTCTGTCTGTCGGTCCACCTCAATCAGGTAACCGGTGGCGTTGCAGCTGCCGTAGACGATCTCCTCGATCTTGCGGATTTCCAGGTCTACGCCCGCCACCACCACCGCATCCGAATCCCGCCCATTGACCAGCATCGTGGGGCCCGGCAAACCTGGCGCACAGTGCGAAGTGATAGTCACGCTATCGCCCGTATCCAGACGCAACAAAGGCCGGGCGTACAGGTTCAGCGGGGTCACTACCAGCCGACCGGTAGCCCCTTCGCTCAGGGGTACCACCCGGCCATCGGCGGTCACCAGTTCGAAATAATTGGTGGCGGTGGTCAACCGCTGGACCTTGCCTTGGGTGACGGCCGCCAGGGTGCCGGTTTCAGTGCTGCCGTAGCTGGCGTCGTGGATGTCGCACCCCCACCACTGCCCAAGCTTTTGCCGGAACGGTCGGGTATTGACCTCACCCAGCAACATGATGGCGTTCACCGACCCGGCAATCCGGTCAAGCATCTGCCGCTGTTTGAGGTAACGGGTCAGTTGAACCAGCACGCCGGGCGCAATGAAAATCACCGTAGGCTGGTAAGTTTCGAACATCGTGCACAAGCGCTCCCAATCGGTAATCCCGGTGGTAAAGGGGTAGGCGCGCACGTGGGAAACATCGAGGTATTCGCAGACGTTGGCGATCAGGTCCCCTACAGGAACGACGTCCGAAGGCATGAGGTTGGCGACCCGTGACCCGGGCTTGATGATGTGACGCCAGTGGAACGCCACCGAAACGGAGTTCCAGATCACGTCTTCCTTGAGCCGCGGGCTGGGAGTGGGCTGGCCCGTGGTGCCGGTGGTGGCGTAATACTTGGCGGCCTGACCGTAATCGACCGTGCAGAACGCCTGGGGTGAAGCCTTGAGGCTCGCCTTTGGCGTCAGCGCAAGTGCCTGGAACCCGGCGAGGCTGTAGGCCCCCAGCGCTCGGTAAAATTCGCTGTGCCGCGCACGCGCCCAAACGGCTTCCAGTTTGCGCTCATAGAATGGCTCATCCGGGATCAAGTCTCCGTGATGCAGGATTTCACGTTCGGCCCCCTGCAAAATCCCATAGTAATGATCGTTGTGAACTAACATTAACTCGCCCTCTTTTAAAAACCTCAACGAGAATTGGCGAGTCGCCCACTAATGTAAAATACTTTTCCGGTCTTTTTGTAAGAGCCTGGAGATATCAGACCTATGGATAAATTAGTGTTGCGCTGTGACTTATTAAATATTTACGCCTGACGCGCGAATACACTTATGGATAACAATCTTCAACTAACCAACCCGTACACACTCGAACCACTGCCGCCCACCCTCATATCATTCTCGTTCAAAAGTATTAAACAGAGACTTTTATAATATTTCCCATCTTCTTTTCATCGTCGCATTATCACCACCGGCTAGAGAGTACTTATCGCAAAAAACATGTATAGCCACTATTGAGTCGGCGCTGGTCCACTTGTAATACACCGGCTGAATCCTCGACTGTTGAACTCGACAAGGAGACGCTGAATGCTGTCCACGCAGAAAAACCCGAACACACCCGTGTCGGACTGGACGCCTGAGTCGTGGCGCTCGCGACCCGCGCTTCATCAACCGACGTACGCGTGCTCACAGGAACACCGGCAAGCGTTGCACGTCCTTGCCCGCAGCCCTGCACTGGTTAGCGCCAACAAAGTCCTCCAGCTCAAGGCCTTGATTGCCCAGGCCCAGGACGGTAAGCGTTTCATCCTGCAGGGGGGCGATTGCGCCGAATCGTTCGCGCAATGTACCAGTGAGGCAGTGGCCAGCCAGCTCAAGGTACTGCAGCAGATGAGCCAAGTGCTGATGCACCGCTTGCAAATGCCGGTGGTGTGCATGGGCCGTCTCGCCGGCCAATACGCCAAACCGCGTTCCTGTGATACCGAAACCTTGGGTGCGGACAGCCTGCCGGTGTACCGCGGCGATATCGTCAATGACAGCGAATTCGAGCATGACGCACGCCGTGCCGACCCCGGGCGCCTGCTCAAGGCCCACGCTCACTCGGCGTCGACCCTGGGTTTTGTGCGTGCACTTTATGAAACCGGCATCGGTGAACTGCTGATGCCGAAGAACTGGGCCATGAAGTGGGCCGATCATCTGCCAGAGCGCGACACCTATCTGCACACAGTCCAGGGTGTGCACCACGCCTTGCACTTCATGAACACCCTGGCCGGCAGTGATACCGACAACTTCCTCCACCGGGACATCTTCACGTCCCATGAGGCGCTGTTGCTCGACTATGAACACGGCCTGACCCGGCAAGTGCCCGGGTTTGAAGGCTGGTTCGATCTGTCGACGCATTTCCCCTGGATCGGCAAGCGAACCGCGGACCTGGAGGGCGCTCATGTGGAGTTCTGTCGCGGCATCCGTAACCCGCTCGGGGTGAAAGTAGGCAGTGATCTTTCTGCCGATGAGTTAACGGCGTTGATCGAACGACTGAACCCCGACAATGAGCCGGGGCGCCTGACCTTGATTCATCGGCTTGGCGCCCGCGACCTGCGCGAAAAGCTGCCCGCCCTGCTTAACGCGGTCCGCCGGGCCGGCGCCAACGTGCTGTGGCTGTGCGATCCGATGCACGGCAATACCGAGACACTGGCCTGTGGCACCAAGACCCGGCGTTTCGAACTCATCATGGCGGAGATCGAGGCCGCATTCCTCGTCCACAGTGACCACGGCACACGGCTGGGCGGCCTGCATCTGGAGCTGACAGGCGACGATGTGAGCGAATGCCTGGGTGGCGCCCGTGACCTGCAACCAGAAGATCTTTCCCGACGCTATCTGAGCAAGGTCGATCCGCGACTCAACTATGAACAGGCCCTGGAACTGGCTTTACGGGTCGCTCACCTCGACACCCTCCAGCCAGGTACACGCCACTGAGACCCCCAACCCGCCCCTGATCCCCCACACAGCCGAGTCCCTATGCCTGCGGTCATTTATATTTTTGCGCTCTGCACCTTTACATTCGGCTTGTCCGAATTCGTGGTCGCCGGCCTCGTTTCAGCCATTTCAATGGACCTGCACCAGTCGATCTCCGACGTCGGCTCGGCCATTGCCGCCTATGCCCTGGGCGCTGCGATCGGTGCACCGGTCATTACCGCGTTGCTGGCTCGCTGGCGGGACAAAACCCTGTTACTGCTGACACTGGGTGTACTGGCGGCAGGTAGCGTGGTTATCAGCCTTGCACCGAATATTCTGACACTGCACGTCGTGCGCTTTCTGGTCGGCCTGGCCCATGGCGTGTTCATGGCCGTGGCCTCCAATGCCGCCGTCAAACTGGTGGACCCGATGCGCGCCGGACGTGCGTTGTCGCTGGTGTGGACCGGGCTGACGCTGTCCATCGCCCTCGGCGTGCCGATGGGGACGTTCTTCGGCAGCTTCTGGTCGTGGCGAGTGGTATTCCTGGCCATCGGCGTATTGGGCCTCATCAGCACAGCGGGCCTGGTACTGCTGATGCCAAAGCAACCGCCGCCGCCTCCGCTTGAAACCCCAAAGGCCATGCAAGGCCTCAAAGCGATCATGCACCGCCAACTGCTCATGGCCGCGACGATTGCGATGCTGGTGAGCGTGGCGACATTTTCGTTCTTCACGTTTATCTCACCGTTCTTGCTCGACATCACACAGCTCAGCGTGCAGACCTTAAGCCTGGCCATGCTGCTGTTTGGCGGCTGCTCCATTCTGGGTAATTTGCTGGGCGGTCACCTGGTGGACACCTTCGACACCGACCGATGCCTGCTTGGCGCGTTGATCGCCCTGGTGGTGAATTTGCTCGGGTTGTATCTGTGGGGCACTTCGCCATTGGTGACACTGACGCTGATCGGCCTTCTGGGGGTGATTTTCTTTGCCATCGTGACCATGTCGACCCTGCGCCTGCTACGCCTGGCCAACCAATATATTCCGCAATCCAGCGCCGTTGCCGCCGGCCTCAACATCGCCTCCTTCAACCTCGGCACCGCCCTGGGTGGGGTCAGCGGAGGGCTGGTGATCACCTACGCCGGGCTAGCCTACATACCGATTGCCGGTGCCCTGGCGGCCTTCACCGCCATGGGCGCACTCTGGTTGCAAATGAGCACGCGGCGCGTCCCGGCCTCCGCCTCCCCTGAACTCGATGACCTCGCCCGGAACGCTGCCGAATAATCGCTCGTACGGCACCGCGATCCGCTGCATCCCCTCCCGGCCTGGTGCTACATGGTGTTAAATAGCGCAGCTTTGCAAGTCCAGACGCTGTCACGTCATACAGCGCAACGAGCCCCCTATGAACACCCATTTTGAGAGAACAGCATGATCGAGGTCACCGAGGTTTCCATTGCCGAGCTGCGTGCGGCGCTCGAATCGGGCCAGACCACGGCGGTTGAGTTGGTCCAGGCCTATCTCGCCCGTATCGAGGCCTATGACGGCGACCTCAACGCCGTAGTCGTACGCAACCCCGAAGCGTTGAACGAAGCGCAGGCGTCCGATGCCCGCCGCGCCAAAGGCCAGACGCTGGGCCCGCTCGATGGCATTCCCTACACGGCCAAGGACAGTTATTTGGTGAAGGGCCTGACCGCCGCGTCTGGCAGTCCGGCCTTCGCCAATCTGGTTGCCCATCGCGATGCGTTCACCATCGAACGCCTGCGCGGCGCCGGGGCGATTTGCCTGGGCAAGACCAACATGCCGCCGATGGCCAATGGCGGCATGCAGCGCGGGGTTTATGGTCGGGCTGAGAGTCCGTACAACGCTGATTACCTCACCGCACCTTTCGCCTCGGGCTCTTCGAACGGCGCCGGTACGGCCACCGCTGCCAGTTTCGCGGCGTTCGGTTTGGCGGAAGAAACCTGGTCGAGCGGTCGCGGCCCAGCGTCGAACAATGGCCTGTGCGCCTACACGCCGTCGCGCGGGATCATCTCGGTGCGCGGCAACTGGCCGTTGACCCCAACGATGGACGTGGTCGTGCCGTTCGCCCGGACCATGGCTGACTTGCTTGAAGTGCTGGATGTGGTGGTCGCGGAAGACCCCGACACTCGCGGCGACCTGTGGCGGATGCAACCGTGGGTGCCGATTCCGAGCGTTGCTTCGGTGCGTCCTGCGTCCTATGCCGAGCTGGCTGCCAATCCCGAGGCACTTACCGGCAAACGTCTTGGCATTCCCCGGATGTACATCAACGCTGATCCCGAAGCCGGCACGTCGCAAGCGCCGGGGATTGGTGGCCCGACCGGGCAGCGAATCAACACTCGAGATTCGGTGATCGAGCTTTGGAAACAGGCGCGCCAGTCACTCGAAGCAGCGGGCGCTGAAGTGATCGAAGTTGATTTTCCGTTGGTGTCCAACTGCGAAGGCGATCGCCCCGGCGCGCCGACGGTGTTCAATCGCGGCATCGTGTCCAAAGAGTTTCTGCACCATGAATTGTGGGACCTGACGGCGTGGGCATTTGATGATTTCCTGCGGGCCAATGGCGATCCGAAATTGAATCGCCTGGCCGATGTGGATGGGCCGCTGATCTTCCCGCATGACCCGGGGACGTTGCCCAATCGCGAGGGCGACCTTGCGGCGGGCATGGATGAATATGTGCGGATGGCTGAGCGCGGGATTACACCGTGGGACCAGATCAGCACCGTGCCTGATGGCCTGCGGGGGCTTGAGCAGACTCGCCGACTCGACCTTGAACACTGGATGGATCGGCTTGGGCTGGATGCGGTGCTGTTCCCGACCGTTGCTGATGTCGGGCCGGCGGATGCGGATGTGAATCCTGCGTCGGCGGATATCGCGTGGAGCAATGGGGTTTGGGTGGCTAACGGCAACCTGGCGATTCGGCATTTGGGTGTGCCGACGGTGACTGTGCCGATGGGGGTGATGGCGGACATTGGCATGCCGGTTGGGCTGACGTTTGCCGGGCGTGCTTATGATGATTCGACGTTGCTGCGGTTGGCTGCGGCGTTTGAAGCAACGGGCAGCAAGCGGATGATTCCGCCGCGCACCCCGGCGCTGACTGCCAAGCAATAGACAAATAACCTGTGGCGAGGGAGCTTGCTTCCGAAGGGCTGCGAAGCGGCCCTCGTTCTCTTTGGAAATACCCCTCGCCACAAATTTAATGAACCCTGCCCGCCACCACCCGCCTAAAGAAATGACTTTCAGGAGGTGGCTAATGCAAATCGAATACGTCTGGATCGCACTCGCGGCAGTACTGGTGGTGATTGAATTGTGGGCAATCAACAAAGTGATCAAAAGCGGCAGCAAGGTCGACAACAAAGGCGTGTGGATCGTCGTCATCGTCTTTGTCCCATTGATCGGCCTCATCGCCTGGGCACTCGCCGGGCCGAAACACAGCACCCATAGCGCGCAATAACCGCCGCCCTCCAAAAAAGCCCCGAAGATTCGGGGCTTTATTATTTCTGTATGCCGCAACCCACGTAGGTGCTGCCGAAGGCTGCGATCTTTTGATCTTCACGTCCGAAAACCACGTAGGAAAACACCCTTTGTGGTGAGGGACCTTACCCCCGCCGAGCAGCGAAGCAACCGCACCCCCCTGCCTCCAATTTCCTCAGACATTTCCGAATGCCCGGTTCACAAGGGTTTCATCACCAAACGCAGCAAATCCCCTTCACCACGATGGCCGTAATGGCGTCCTACACCCCGGTTGCGAGCACCAAAGTGCGCACCTATATTCGACCCGTCACCAACAAAAAATTGGCGATAGGGTTTCGCAGCCCTACCGAATAGAATCAATCCTGCTCAGTCATGAGAAACCCAGGCGTGCTACGCCTGAGTCTCACTTTATGGCGACTGTGCGTGGGAGACCTACGGGTCTGCCGGGTTTGATTCTGCCTTGGTCTGCGAACCCACGCACAGTTGCCACCCATTTTGTTTCGCAGCAAAAGGGTGGCAGTTCATACACTCAATAAAGAATCGAAACTTATGACTACGAACAACCCGCCACGCCGCTTCACCCCAATGTCCCAATTCGCAACCGACTACCCCGTCCTCCTAATCGACAACGACGCCCCAATCCGCGAACTCCACAACTGCGTCAGCGAACGCCTCAACGCCGTCCTCAAATACCTCAACCTCATGGGCTGCACCACCCTCCCCGACTACGCCGAAAACGACATCAACACCGTCACCAACATCGCCTGGATCCTGATCCGGGATGTGCATGATGTGTTTCGGGTGATTGAGCAGCGTGGGTTTGATACGCCACCGAATCAGTAACCCGAACCGAGTCGCAGAAAAAACCGCATTTCTGCGGTTTTTTTACGTCGTCCTGAAGCTGGGCCAACAACCCACCCTGCCAATCCAGCCATGCAACCCGCGCCCCTTCCACCAATATCAACTTAATGGCACTCTGCCGCCTACTTGGCATATCTCTGCGGGATTCGTTTTGCTCGAACCATTAATCCTGCCTATTTCTCAAACCGCTACGGACAGAAACGCCCATGAAACCGCTGTACTTAGGCTCGCTCCTGCTGCTACTCGTAGGCTGCTCACCGATCCCACAATACGAAGCCCCCGCCGACGCCCCCCAAGCGCAGATCCGCAGCGAAATGGACGCAATGATCAATCGTCACAACTACCTGACCCTTAGTGCAGCGCCGACTATGGCCTGCAAGTACGGCCGGTCGGTGCCCGTGACACCCGCTCGGCAACTGTTCTCGGTCTGGGGTGGCTACCCATCGACCCCCTCGAAACCCGAAGGTTTTCGAGCCATTGAAGCGGGCAAGCCGATCCATCTGTTGCTGGAGGGCGGGGCCAGCGGCAACCGCAGATGCACGGTCGATTTTGTTACCGAGTTCATGCCGGGCGCTCGCTATGTGATCAAGGGCGGCATCACCGACGGCCCTCATGTCATGAGCGGCTGCCAGATCAACATCGTCGATCTGGATTCCGGGGTTCGACTGTTTCAGGCCGAGCAGTCACCGGCCAACGGCTGTGCTCTGGATCGGCTGTTACCGCCGATGCGTTGATCACGCGCGCTGGTTGAGTACGCGGTCGTAAAGTTTGTAATCGTTGTTAAATGACGCTGGAAATAAGATGGCAGATCTTTATTTAGATAGATCTGTCACCTTCTTTTGTCATGGGCTTCAGTCCAGCAATGCGACTTTTTTGAGTAAATCGGAAAGCCCATCAGGTACCAACGGTGATTCGTCAGTAAAGCTTGCGCATGAATGCCACTTCGCTGTGAACGCAGCCCCATCGCTCTCTTGAGCATTCAAGTACGGTAATTCGTAAACGGTGCTATCCAAAAACTTCGCATCGTAAACCTGCACGATTTCGTGCCCTGGCTTACCGGCATACGTAAAGAGGCTTTCAAGCGTACCGATCAACCGGACATCGGTGATCGGCAAACCGAGTTCTTCCTGGATCTCTCGCACAACGGCTTCGGCGCTGGTTTCGCCAAAGTCGATGCCTCCGCCTAGCGGCCGGAAGAAGGTTTGTTTTGTGGTGGGGTCGCAGAATTCGTTGACCAGTATCTTTCCATCGTGATGGAAGACACACAGTGCAAGTGCACGGATGCGTTGGGTAGTCATGCAGGTAAGTCCATTTACTTTGAAGAATGCCTGTAGCAACGGACGAAGGTTGCTACAGGTCGGTGTCCATTTGCGATATCAGAAGTTAGCCGGCGTGTTGGCACTAATAATCTCCGCCTCATCCGCCCCAATATTCCTAAATCGATGCGGCAACGTTGTCGGAAAGTAATACCCATCCCCGGCATTCAGCACACTGATCTGCCCATCCACCGTCAACTCAACCGTGCCCCGAGTCACCAACCCACACTCCTCGCCTTCCGAGTGCACGATCGGCTCCTCACCAGAACTAGCCCCAGGCGCGTACTGCTCGCGCAACAAGCGCATCTGCCGACTCGGCACCGAAGCCCCAATCAGCAACAACCTCAACCCATGCCGCCCAAGATCCGGCTGTTCATTCGCCCGAAACACGTATTGATGCTCACGCGGTGGCTGGTCGAAGGTGAAGAAGTCCGCCAGGGACATGGGGATGCCTTCGAGCAGTTTCTTGAGGGAGCTGACGGAGGGGCTGACGCGATTTTGTTCGATCAGGGAGATGGTGGCATTGGTGACGCCGCTACGGCGGGCCAGCTCGCGCTGGGACAGTTTGTAGCTTTCGCGTACTAATTTGAGTCGTGAGCCCGTGTCCATGACAGCCTTATGTGTGTGCACTACTTAAGGGGTTATGGGGGTGGATGGCGGGCGACTTTTGGCCGCGAGGAGCACCGCTTCCCTGTCCCAGAAACGTGAAAGGCGGGTATTAAATCACGTTTGTTCGTGTTGCTCAGCAGGTTCGATGGGTGGTGGGTAAAAAGCCCAAAACGGGGACGCTTCGCGACCCAGCGGGAGCAAGCTCCCTCGCCACAAAGATGGTGTTGGTTTGGACGTTGTGGCGAGGGGGCCCGTTCACACAGGGACTTTAGATACCGAAACGGTCGCGCAGTGCGTAGTACGCAGCGCCCATTGCGGTCAGCGGCGCCTGGAAGGTGCGGCCGCCGAGCATCGGCATGTGCGGCAGGGAGGCGAACGCATCGAAGCGTTCGGCGTCGCCGCGGATCATTTCGCTGATGAGTTTGCCGGCCAGGTGTGAGCAGGTGACGCCGTGGCCGCTGTAGCCTTGCATGTAGTAGGCGTTTTTCTCGATGCGGCCGAACTGCGGCATGCGCGACATGGTCAGCAGGAAGTTGCCGGTCCAGCGGTAGTCGATTTTCACGTCCTTCAGTTGCGGGAAGGTCTTGAGGATTTTCGGTTTGATCAGTTGCTCGATGTCGTCCGGCTCACGCGCGCCGTAGACCACGCCGCCGCCATACAGCAGACGGTTGTCGGCGGTGAGGCGGTAGTAGTCGAGCAGGTAGTTGCAGTCTTCGACGCAGTAGTTGTTTTTGATCAGGCTGCGCGCAACTTGCTCGGACAACGGTTCGGTGACGACGATTTGCGAGCCGCAGGGCATGCTTTTGCTGGTCACGCGATTGTCGAGGCCTTGTGGCAGATAGGCATTGCCGGCGATCAGCAGGTACTTGGCGCGGACCACGCCTTTGGCGGTGCGCACGGTAATCGGCTCGCCGTAGGTGATTTCCACCGCCGCCGATTGCTCGTAGATCTTACCGCCCAAACCGATGATGGCCGAGGCTTCGCCGAGGGCCAGGTTCAGCGGGTGGATGTGGCCGCCCTGCATGTCCAGCAGGCCGCCGACGTAGTTGTCGCTGCCGACTTCACGTTTGATGTCGGCGGCGTCGAGCATTTTCAGGTTTTTGTTGCCGTAGCGTTCCCAGCTGCTTTTCTGCTCGGCCAGGCCTTTGAGTTGCTTTTTGTTCAGCGCAGCGAAGATACCGCCGGGCTTGTAGTCGCATTGGATGTCGTAGTGCTGGATGCGCTGACGGATGATGTCGGCGCCTTCGAAGATCATGCTGCCGAGGATTTCAGCGGTTTTGTCGCCGTAGCGTTCTTCGATGACATCGACGTCGCGGCTGTAGGAGTTGACCAGTTGGCCGCCGTTGCGACCGCTGGCGCCGAAGCCGACTCTGGCGGCTTCGAGCACGGTGACGCTGTAGCCCGCTTCGGCGAGGAACAGCGCCGAGGACAGACCGGTGTAGCCGGCGCCGATCACGCAGACGTCGCATTCCACAAGTTCTTCAAGCACCGGGAATTCGCCGGTGAAGTTGCGGGTGGCGGCGTAGTAGCTGTTGACATGTGTTGTTGGTTTCATACGTTTCTCCGATGGTCGCAGGCTGGCCTGCGACCGCCGCTGTAAAGGTGTTAGAGCTTGATCCAGGTCGCTTTGAGTTCGGTGTATTTGTCGAACGCATGCAGCGATTTGTCCCGACCGTTACCCGACTGCTTGAACCCGCCGAACGGCGCGGTCATGTCGCCGCCGTCGTACTGGTTGACCCAGACGCTACCGGCGCGCAATCCGCGAGCGAAGGTGTGGGCCTTGCTCAGGTTGCTGGTCCAGACGCCGGCGGCCAGGCCGAAGATGCTGTCGTTGGCGATGGCCAGCGCTTCATCGAAGGTGTCGAAGGTGATCAGCGACAGCACCGGGCCGAAGATTTCTTCCTGGGCGATGGTCATGGCGTTGGTCACGCCGTCGAAAATCGCCGGGTCCACGTACAGGCCACCGGTGCTTTCGAGGGTGCGGCTGCCGCCCGCGATCAACTGCGCGCCCTGGTCTTTGCCGACCTGGATGTAGCGCAGCACGTTGTCCAGTTGACGCTGATCAACCACGGCGCCGACGGTGGTTTCAGGATCCAGGGCGTGCCCCGGTTTCCAGGCTTGCAGCGCTTCCACCAGCAGCGGAATGAACTGCTCGCGAATCGAGCGCTCCACCAGCAACCGCGAACCGGCGGTGCAGACTTCGCCCTGGTTGAAGGCAATCGCCCCCGCCGCTGCTTGTGCTGCCGCGCGCAAATCCGGCGCGTCGGCGAACACCACGTTTGGACTCTTCCCCCCTGCCTCGAGCCAAACGCGTTTCATGTTGCTTTGCCCGGCGTAGATCAGCAGTTGCTTGGCAATCGCGGTGGAGCCGGTGAAGGCCAACACGTCGACGTCCATGTGCAACGCCAGCGCCTTGCCGACGGTGTGACCGTAGCCTGGCAGGACGTTGAACACGCCTTTCGGAATGCCCGCGTCCAACGCTAATTGCGCGATGCGGATCGCGGTCAGTGGCGACTTTTCCGAAGGCTTGAGGATGAACGAGTTGCCGGCGGCCAGGGCCGGGGCGAACTTCCAGCTGGCCATGATCAGCGGGAAGTTCCACGGCACGATGGCGGCGACCACACCGGTGGGTTCACGGGTGATGAGGCCGAGTTGATCGTGGGGCGTGGCGGCGACTTCGTCGTAGATCTTGTCGATGGCCTCGGCGCTCCAGCGGATCGCGTTGGCGGTCGCCGGAATGTCGATGTTCATCGAGTCGCTGATCGGTTTGCCCATGTCGAGGGTTTCGAGCAGGGCCAGTTCTTCCTGGTTCGCCAGGATGAGATCGGCGAAGCGGATCAGAATTTTTTTACGTTCGGCAGGTGCAAGACGCGCCCAGATGCCGGACTCGAACGTCTGCCGTGCGACGGCGACGGCCGCGTTGGCGTCGGCTTCGTCGGTGCTGGCGACGTTGGCCAGGAAGCGGCCGTCGACCGGGCTGATGCATTCGAAGGTGTCACCGCTAAGTGCTGCGCGGTATTGCCCGTCGATAAAGGCCCGGCCTTCGATGGATAAGGACTGGAAGCGTTGTTCCCAGTCGCTGCGAGTGTTTGTCATTGTTGTGACTCGACGCAGAGGAATAAGTAGTTATTGGATTGAAGCCAGCCAGTGAAGAAGTCTCAGCCGTAGCGCGTTCTTTTGTAGCAGCTGGCGAAGCCTGCGTTCGGCTGCGAAGCAGTCGTGAAATCAGGCGATGCGGTGCTTCAGGAAAGCCCAGCGCTCAGGTTTTACGACTGCTTCGCAGCCGAACGCAGGCTACGCCAGCTGCTACAGGTTTCGTTGCCGCCTAACTGACTGGTGTCAGCCCATCAAACGGTGTGCAAATACCAGTTGTACTCAAGGTCCGAGATGGAGTTCTCGAACTCGGCCAGCTCGCTTTCCTTGCACGCCACGAACACGTCGATGTAGAGCGGGTCGATGTATTTGGCCATGACTTCGCTGTCGTCCAGCTCGCGCAATGCGTCGCGCAGGTTGTTCGGCAGGCTCTGTTCATTCTGCTCGTAGCTGTTGCCTTCGACCGGTGGGCCTGGCTCGATTTTGTTGGTCAGGCCGTGGTGAATACCGGCCAGGACCGAGGCCATCAACAGGTACGGGTTGGCATCCGCACCGGCAACCCGGTGCTCGATGCGCACCGAGTCCGCCGAACCGGTCGGCACTCGCACCGCAACGGTACGGTTGTCGATGCCCCAGCTCGGCGAGTTCGGTACATAGAACTGCGCGCCGAAGCGGCGGTACGAGTTGACGTTCGGGCACAGGAAGGCCATCTGCGCCGGCAGGGTCTCGAGCACACCGCCGATCGCGTGACGCAGTGCGGCGTTCTGCTCGGGATCCTCGCTGGCAAAGATGTTGTTGCCTTCTTTGTCGAGAATCGAAATGTGCACGTGCAAACCGTTGCCCGCCTGGCCCGGATACGGCTTGGCCATGAAGGTGGTGTCCATCTCGTGGTCGTAGGCGATGTTCTTCACCAGACGCTTGAGCAACACCGCGTAGTCGCAGGCCTTGATCGGGTCGTTGACGTGATGCAGGTTGACTTCGAACTGCGCCGGGGCGCTTTCCTTGACGATCGCATCAGCAGGGATGCCCTGCTCTTTCGCACCTTCGAGGATGTCTTGCAGGCAATCGACGTATTCGTCGAGGTCGTCGATCAAGTACACCTGGGTCGACACCGGACGCTTGCCCGATACCGGCGAACGCGGTGACTGCGGACGGCCATTCACGTTGTCCTGATCGATCAGGTAGAACTCGAGTTCAAATGCCGCGCAGATGGTCAGGCCCATGTCGTCGAATTTGCGCACGACATTAGCCAGTACTTCACGCGGATCGGCGAAGAACGGTTGGCCTTCGAGTTCGTGCATGGTCATCAACAGTTGCGCGGTTGGGCGCTTCTGCCACGGCTCAATGCTCAGGGTGTCCGGGATGGGGTAGCAGATTCGATCGGAGTCGCCGATGTCCAGACCCAGGCCGGTGCTTTCCACCGTAGAACCGTTGATGTCCAGGGCAAACAGCGACGCCGGGAGGTTGATGCCTTTTTCGTAAACCTTATGAAGACTGGTGCGTTCGATGCGCTTGCCGCGCACCACACCGTTCATATCCGCAATCAGAAGGTCGACGTACAAAACCTCAGGATATTTCTTAAGGAATGCGTTTGCTTCGTTGAGTTGAACGGTACGCAGAGGGACCGACATGATGCACCTATTAGCTGTTAATTATTATGTTCACTACGGTGTTGCGAGCCCAGTCAACCCGAACGGCAAAGTGAAGTCAATAGCGAACACTTGGCCTTTCAACCTTTATTTTCGGGCCTTTTATGGGGACGAGAGTGCCAGATAGGTCGCCTGAGCCGCGTAAACCCTCAGCATCGGACGACCGGCGTTTAGAATTTTTTACATGAGAGTTGTTAATTAAAATCAACAAGGCTAAGCTCCGGAAAAGCTCGTTCAAGTGTGAAACTTCGAGGTGATAAAAATGGCATTCAAGCCATTGATCGGCGTTACAGCGTGCGTCAAACAGATTGGCCTGCACCCCTACCACGTCAGCGGCGACAAGTACTTGCGTGCTGTCAGCGTCGCGGCTCTGGGGCTGCCCGTGGTCATTCCTTCCCTGGGCGAACTGACCGACATCGAGGACTTGCTCGCGCAGCTCGACGGTTTGTTGCTGACCGGCTCGCCCTCAAACGTGGAACCCTTCCACTATCAAGGCCCCGCCAGCGCTCCCGGCACGGATCACGATCCGGCGCGGGACGCCACGACCCTTCCTTTATTGCGTGCAGCCATTGCCGCCGGTGTACCGGTGTTGGGCATCTGCCGCGGTTTTCAGGAAATGAACGTCGCGTTTGGTGGCAGCCTGCATCAGAAAGTGCATGAACTGCCCGGGATGCTCGATCACCGTGAAGCGGACAGTCCGGAGTTGGCGGTGCAATACGCGCCGGCTCATGCGGTGACTGTGCAGCCGGGCGGCGTGTTCGAAGCGCTGGAGCTGCCGGCCGAGTTCATGGTCAATTCGATTCACAGCCAGGGCATTGATCGACTGGCGCCGGGCCTGCGTTGCGAAGCGGTGGCGCCGGACGGTTTGATCGAAGCGATCTCGGTGGAGCACAGCCCGACTTTTGCGGTCGGCGTGCAATGGCACCCGGAATGGCAGGTGCTCTCGAATCCTCAGTATTTAAGTATTTTCCAGGCGTTTGGCGATGCGTGCCGGCAACGGGCGGCGCTACGTAAAAAACGCTGACGACTTAAACCCTCACCCAACCCTTTAACTGCCCTCGTGAACGGGCGGCTGCGCCGACGCGCGCTGCTTCTTCACGCGTAAAAAACGCAACAAGACAACAACAAGCACCACCAGGCAGCCAGGACGGCGGCGCCGAATAAGCCCGAGCGGTATGGGCCAGCGAACCAAACGCAATACCCCTGTAGGAGCGAAGCTTGCTCGCGAAAGCGGTTTGTCGGGCAACGATGATGGCGACTGACACGCCGTCCTCGCGGGCAAGCCTCGCTCCTACAAGGGACCGAGTTTGAATGGATTGGCACCGTACGACACAGGCTTGCAATCAACTATTAAGTCAGGCCGCGTTGGCCCGACGACTGAAACCTGTTGGGAGTTTCACATGGCAAATGCCTCCAGCACTTACAGGAAGGCTCTTGAAGGTCACCAGGCACCGAAAAAGGTCTTGGTGAAAATCGATCGCGTGACCAAGAAGTTCGACGAAACCACCGCGGTGGACGATGTGTCCCTGGAGATCCATCAAGGCGAAATCTTCGCCCTGCTCGGTGGCTCCGGTTCGGGCAAATCGACCCTGCTGCGCATGCTTGCAGGCTTCGAGCGCCCGACCGAAGGGCGAATCTTGCTCGACGGTGTCGACATCACCGACATGCCGCCCTACGAGCGGCCGATCAACATGATGTTCCAGTCTTACGCGCTGTTCCCACACATGACGGTGGCGCAGAACATCGCCTTCGGTTTGAAGCAGGATCGCTTGTCCGCCAGCGAAATCGACGCCCGTGTGGAAGAGATGCTGCGCCTGGTGCACATGACCCAATACGCCAAACGCAAACCCCATCAGTTGTCCGGCGGCCAGCGTCAGCGCGTCGCCCTCGCCCGCTCCCTGGCCAAACGTCCGAAGCTGTTGTTGCTCGACGAACCCATGGGCGCGCTGGATAAAAAACTGCGGTCGCAGATGCAACTGGAACTGGTGCAGATCATCGAGCGGGTCGGCGTGACCTGTGTGATGGTGACCCACGACCAGGAAGAAGCCATGACCATGGCCGAGCGCATCGCGATCATGCACCTCGGCTGGATCGCCCAGATCGGCAGCCCGGTGGACATCTACGAAGCGCCAGTCAGCCGCATGGTCTGTGAATTCATCGGCAACGTGAACGCCTTCGACGGCACCGTTGTGGAAGACCTTGAAGGTCACGCGATCATCCACAGTCCGGACCTGGAGCAGAAGATTTACGTCGGTCACGGCGTCAGCACCTCGGTGCAGGACAAGTCGATCACCTACGCCATCCGCCCGGAAAAAATGCTGGTCAGCACGCTCAAGCCGGAGCAGCGCTACAACTGGTCCAAAGGCAAGGTGCATGACATCGCCTACCTCGGCGGCCACTCGGTGTTCTACGTCGAACTGCCCGGCGGCAAAGTCGTGCAGTCGTTCATGGCCAACGCCGAACGCCGGGGCGCACGTCCGACCTGGGACGATCAAGTCTACGTGTGGTGGGAAGACGACAGCGGCGTGGTACTGCGCTCATGAAAACCTTCAATCAGCAATTCCTGAGACTGGTCCCCAGCGGGCGCAAACTGGTGATCGGCATTCCGTTCATCTGGCTGTTCCTGTTCTTCATGCTGCCGTTCTTTCTGGTGATGAAGATCAGCTTTTCGGAAGCAGCGCTGGCGATTCCGCCGTACTCGGAGATTTACACCTTCGCCGAGCAGAAATTCCAGCTGCTGCTCAACCTCGGCAACTACAGCCTGCTGACCCAGGATGAGTTGTACATCTCGGCGTACCTCGGTTCGCTGAAAGTGGCGCTGCTCAGCACCTTGATGTGCCTGGTGATCGGTTTCCCGATGGCCTACGCGATTACCAAGGCGAAAAAGGAAACGCAAAACGTCCTGATGCTGTTGATCATGATGCCGACCTGGACCGCAATCCTGATCCGCGTCTACGCGTGGATGGGCATCCTCAGCAACAACGGTTTGCTCAACGCCTTCCTGATGTGGACCGGGCTGACCTCGGCGCCAATCGAGATCCTCAACACCAACACGGCGGTGTACATCGGCGTGGTCTACGCCTACCTGCCGTTCATGGTATTGCCGCTGTACGCCAACCTGGTCAAACACGATGAAAGCCTGTTGGAAGCGGCCTCGGACCTCGGTTCGAGCAACTTCAACAACTTCTGGAAAATCACCGTGCCGCTGGCCAAGAACGGCATCATCGCCGGCTGCATGCTGGTGTTCATTCCGGTGGTCGGCGAGTTCGTGATTCCGGAACTGCTGGGTGGCCCCGAGACGCTGATGATCGGTCGCGTGCTGTGGCAAGAGTTCTTCAATAACCGCGACTGGCCGGTGGCGTCTGCCCTGGCGGTGGTGATGCTGTTGATCCTGATTGTGCCGATTCTGCTGTTCAACCGCAGCCAGGCCAAAGAGATGGAGGCACGGGGATGAAACGCTTCGGATTTTCAAAGTTCATGCTGATTTTCGGCCTGTCGTTTATCTACTTGCCGATGCTGATCCTGGTGATCTACTCGTTCAACGCCTCGAAACTGGTGACAGTGTGGGGCGGCTGGTCGCTGAAGTGGTACGCCGGTTTACTCGACAACACGCAACTGATGGGCTCGGTGGTGCGCTCGCTGGAAATCGCCTGCTACACGGCGATTGCGGCGGTGGCGCTGGGGACATTGGCGGCGTTCGTCTTGACTCGGGTGACTCGCTTCAAGGGCCGTACGTTGTTTGGTGGTTTGGTCACGGCGCCGTTGGTGATGCCGGAAGTGATCACCGGCCTGTCGCTGTTGCTGCTGTTCGTGGCCATGGCGCAGCTGATCGGCTGGCCGAAGGAACGCGGTCTGGTGACGATCTGGATCGCCCACACCACGTTCTGTGCCGCGTATGTGGCGGTGGTGGTGTCGGCGCGCTTGCGTGAGCTGGATCTGTCGATTGAAGAAGCGGCCATGGACTTGGGTGCGCGGCCGTTTAAGGTGTTCTTCCTGATCACTATTCCGATGATCGCGCCTTCGTTGGCGGCGGGCGGGATGATGTCGTTTGCCTTGTCGCTGGATGACTTGGTGTTGGCGAGTTTCGTATCGGGTCCAGGTTCGACGACTTTGCCGATGGAAGTGTTCTCGGCGGTGCGTCTGGGGGTTAAACCTGAGATCAACGCTGTGGCCAGTCTAATTCTGCTCGCGGTATCGATCGTAACCTTCATGGTCTGGTACTTCAGCCGCCGCGCCGAAGCCACCCGCAAACGGGCGATCCAGGAAGCGATGGACCAGACCGCCAGCGAATCCTGGCAGCCACAGAAAAACCAACGAGTCGAAGCAACGGCCTAAGGGCCTGCAGCACGCACACTTTGTAGCAGCTGGCGAAGCCTGCGTTCGGCTGCGAAGCAGTCGTGAATTCAGACTCTGCGGTTCTTTCAGGAAGATTGAATTCGCAGGTTTTACGACTGCTTCGCAGCCGAACGCAGGCTTCGCCAGCTGCTACGAGGGGTGCGCCGAGACTGCAATTGTTTTGCGTATTTGAATAAAAAAGAAATGGAGTTGTACCGATGAAAATGTTTGGCAGGACTCTGCTGACACTGTCCTTACTGGGCGCCATGGCTTCGGTTGCCCAGGCCGGCGACAAGGTTCTGCGCGTTTACAACTGGTCGGATTACATCGCTGCGGACACGGTCAAGAAGTTCGAGGACGAGACCGGTATCCGCGTGACCTACGATGTGTTCGACAGCAACGAAACCCTTGAGGCACGCCTGCTCGCGGGTAAATCCGGCTACGACATCGTGGTGCCGTCCAACAGTTTCCTGGCCAAGCAGATCAAGGCCGGCGTCTATCAGACGCTGGACAAATCGAAGCTGCCGAACTGGAAAAACCTCAACCCTGTACTGCTGAAAAACGCCTCGGCCAGCGACCCGGATAACGCTCACGCCTTCCCGTACATGTGGGGCTCGATCGGCATCGGTTTCAACCCGGCCAAGGTCAAGGAAGTGCTCGGGGCGAATGCGCCGACCAACTCCTGGGACCTGCTGTTCAAACCGGAAAACGCGGAAAAACTCAAAGCTTGCGGGATCAGTTTCCTTGATTCGCCGACCGAGATGCTGCCGGCCGCCCTGCACTATCTGGGCTACCCGGTGAATTCCCAGGACAAGGCGCAGATCGCTGAAGCCGAAGCGCTGTTCATGAAGATTCGGCCGTCGGTGGCGTACTTCCATTCCTCGAAGTACATCTCCGACCTGGCCAACGGCAACATCTGCGTGGCCGTCGGTTACTCCGGCGATGTGTTGCAGGCCAAGGCCCGCGCCAAGGAAGCCGGCGACACGGTAAAAATCGACTACAGCATTCCGAAGGAAGGCGCCGGCAGTTTCTACGACATGGTCGCCATCCCGCGGGACGCGGCCAACGTCGAGAATGCTTACCTGTTCATGAACTTCCTGATGCGCCCGGACATCATCGCCGGCATCACCAACGACATCGGCTACAGCAACGCCAATGCGGCGGCGACACCGTTGGTGAATGAAGCGATTCGTGATGAACCGGGGTCATACCCGTCGCAGGCTGTGATGGCGACGCTGTATGCGATTCCGGATATGCCGATTGGCGTTCAGCGCGTAATGACCCGGGGTTGGACCCGCGTGAAGCTCGGTAAATAACTGACACCCCGATCGTTCCCACGCTCTGCGTGGGAATGCCTCCGCGCACGCTCCGCGTTCGGTTCTGGATGGGACGCGGAGCGTCCCGGGCTGCATTCCCACGCGGAGCGTCGGAACGATCACGCCGGGTCGCGTGGGAACGCTCGGCGGCTCCTCTCTTCCGTTCACGCAGCGCCTTACCACCGCTGCACCTGCTGTGAACGGCCTCACCTGGCTCCTCGGTTAAGGTGAACTTCAGGCGCCTCCGGGCGCCTTTTTTTGATCCTGGGACAGCAGCGGCCATTCGGCGAGGGCTCGGTAATGGCCCTTATGGGATTCGAACAGAGTGAAGCGATCCGCCCGCAGGATAAATTCGGGCGGTGATTCAGACTCAGGCACCGGCAAGCGATAGTCGCGCATCAAGGTCAGGTGCGGCCGAAACTCCTTGGGCGCGTCCTCAAACCCGAACGGCAACATCGCTTGTTCCAAGCCATAAACCAGCCGCAACAACTCCGGCGGCGCCTCTTCCGGCACCAGCACCAGAACCCCGTGCTTGCGCCAGACATCCAGCCGATCCAGCACCACCCGCAACGGCACACCCGGCACCCGCACATTCGCCGCCGCGGTGCAGAGATCGGCAATTTGCGCCACGCCCACTGCGCCTAAAAACATCAAGGTCAGGTGAAAATTTTCCACTGGTACCGGGCGTCCGCTGCGCAGTTGCAGAGCGCTGCGCCACTGGACAATCGCTCGGCGCGGCTCGGGGGCGCAGCTCAAGGCGAAAAACAGCCGCTTGAGCGGTTCATGGGATTCGTCGCTCACGCCTGGCACCTCCTGACATGCACGTTATAGTTGAACCAACCCAATCAACCGGAGGGCGCCATGCGAGAGATCATCAGCAAAGAGCCATGGTGGGCGACGCCGCCGCAGCCCGGTCAGGACGAGGCCGAGCTGGAATGGGGCTGGCTGGTTCACTATAGCGAAGGTGAGCCGCGTTTCGAGTTTGTGCGGGAGCGGCCGACGGACAACGAGATCCGCAACCGCAAGAGTTGCAGGATCACCCCGGCGCATGAGTGAACCTGCGCTCGTTGTCAGGCCTGCACGATGATGTTGAATCCGCCAAACACCAGGCGCTGCCCATCGAATGGCATCGGATTGACGTCCGGTTGCATGCGCGGATCGTCCATGAGTTTCTGCATCCCGGCATCGCGGGTGGCCTTGTCGGGCCAGACGATCCAGGAAAAGATCACCGTTTCGTCCTCCTTGAGTTTCACCGCCATCGGAAACGAGGTGACCTTGCCGTCGGGCACGTCATCGCCCCAGCATTCGACGACGCTCAGGGCGCCGTTCTCTTTGAAGATCACGGCGGCGTCCTCGGCGTGTTTCTTGAATTTTTCGCGGTTGGCGGTGGGCACTGCAGCGATAAAGCCATCTACGTAAGACATGGTCGTTCTCCTGCTGGGTTAGGGGTCGATCTGTTGAATAGTCGAACCACCCGGGCTCCAATCGACAGCGCCACCGCTCGAACTGACCGACGGTACTTCAGCGCTCCCCGCCAGGTTGCCCTCGATTTGCGCGGCCATGTACAGCGTACCCGCCATGACACCGGTCGTCGGGTTCTGCACCAGCTTGGTCCAGGCCTTGTCGAAGGTGTTGCCCAGACTGCTGCGAATCAGCGCCTCGCTGTCCGGCCGGTCATTGGCCCGGATGATCGCGCGAATCCCGGCGACCCCAATGGTGATCAAGCCTCCGGCCAGTTTGCCTGCCGCCGCCGCCACCGCACTGGCGGCCCCGCGCGAAGGCAGTTCGGCCTCCATCCGCTGGCTGGCGCGCTTGGCCACTGGGGCCATGGCGGTGTCGGTCGAATCCACGCCCTTGTCACCGCCCGCCTTGTGGATCTTGTCGATCAGCGCCGCGTAGGCCGGCAATGTATTCAGCGGCTCGGTGTGCACCACCTGAAAGAGCGAGGCGTCCCGGGCCGGCGGCGGGCCGAGGGCGATGGCGGGGATTTTCTGGAGGCGACCGTTGAGCTGCGCCATGGGAATGCCGTGACGCTGGGAAATTTTCTGTAATTCTTCCTGAACAATGTCCACGTAGAACGCCGTGGCCAGGCCGAGAATCGCGTCAGGGTCGATTTCCACCGCGACCGGCGCCAGCACCCGTTGCTGGTATTGCTCCAGCAGATACGCCGCCAGGCGCTTGGCCGAAGCGTCCTGCTCGCCCGCAGCGCTGAGCGTGTACCAACTGACCTTCATCGATAGCCATTCCTGGGTCCAGTAACTGCTGAACCAGGGAATGAAGTTCTCTTCGGTCAGTTGATAGACCCGCGTGCGCCAGTAATCCATGGCACCACGGGCGTAGATCTTGGTCTGCTCGGTGGCCGACTGCGACGCGGCGACGATCTCCCGGTCCACCTGCTGCCAGGTGCTCGGCGACACCATCACGACCGGCGCCACTTCCGGGGCGCGCGTAGACATGGCGCATCCCGCCAACACCAGCATCACGGCGACGATCAGCGAACGCAGGTTCAAGATCGCGGTGTCCTGAAGGCGCTCCCGAACGAAATGCCCGGGGCTTATAAGACTATTGAGTTGAGTATAGGTTGAGGGTTTTGGCCGTTCGTCTGGTGATTTGTGGTGCCGTTTATGCCGCCATCGCGGGCAAGCCTTGCTCCTACAGATTTGGCACCGCCATCGATGAAAAAACCTTCACCATCATTCACGTCGATATCCACCATCGTAACGAATGCCTTCCGCAAAAAAACCGACCGGCGCAGGATCGCCCCATACGCAACCCAAACCCCGCATCGGAGGGGCACATCATGTTGATCCATCTCCTGACCTGCCTGGCCCTGACCGCCGTCACGCTGACCCTGTTCTCGCGCTTTTTCCTGGACATCGGCCACACCGAGGAGCACCCGTCATGATCCGCATCGTTACCCTGGCCGTGAGTTTCCCGGTGTTCGGCAGCAACTACTATTCGCAACACGTGGTTTCACGCAAAGAGATCGCGCTGGTGTTCGACCCACAGTTCGAAGACGTGCTGATGCCGGCCGCCGCCAACCATTTCAGCAACGAAGTGGTCGGGCTGAATGATCAATTCCGCTTTTTGAACGATGTGCTGGTCGAGCATTTGCTCGACACTGAACTGGCGCAACAGGCGCCACGTTCGTCTCGCAGCTTCACGTTTTAGTGCACATTCCATTTCCAGCACGACGTTGAACGCAGGCAAACACCGTATTGGTCGTCCAGCTCGGCCATGGGCGTTACCAAACGACGGAACGCTTGATGCGCCAGCTGGGTGTCAGTGCTGAGGTAAAACTCGCGCATTTCCTGGGTCAGTTGCTCGGCGACCGGTCCCTGCCACGCGTCCAGCGTCTGATCATCGAACTGTCGCAGGCGCAGCCCGAACTCCTCCCGATAACGCGCCAATGCCTGCGCGTTGACCTGGCTCATCTCATGATCGAAGGTCCTGAAGTTGCGTCGGTATTGAGCCCAGTACTCCTCCGGAAAAGTGAACCACAACTGCGCCTTGCGCGTGCTGATCTGCTGCTCGAGTTTATCGGGCGGCCTACGCAGACGCGTCACCTCGGCGGAGTCGACTTTCATGTCCGCAGTGATGCTGGCATTGATGATGCGATCGATCATTACCACGCGCTGCGGCGTATCGGGTAATGGCACCACCGGGAAGATCGGCGATGTCCCCGTGCAAGCGGCCAGGCCCTTGTGCTCCAGAGGCAGCGAGGTGCGCAGGGTCTTGCCGTCCACTCGCTCGACCTGCTGCAAGGACACCACACATCGGGATTTCACCGAATCGACCTTCAGCTCATATTCAGCGCCGGGCGCAGGCGTGAGGTTGAACGCCGGCGAACCGCACACCATCAGAAAGGCCGGTTGTTCGGGCTTGAGCTTGATTTCCAGGTATCCCCGCGCATCGGCCGGAGGCGCAAAGCTCATGCCCACCCGCCGTGAAGTGTCGCGGGCAAACACATTATTAAGCACGCCCGTGGTGTAGCCCTGGCAGCGTTCAGCGGTGAAAAGCATGAGGCTGGCATTGTCGACATTGGCGACAAAGCGCAGTTTGGCGGGGTTGGGGTCAACGACCTCGGGATAGGAACCGTTGAGGCTGCAACCGCTGAGCAATGCGCATAGGGCGATCATTGGCCACATGCGCGGTGGGAAAGCTGACATGGATCATCCTTGACGCGCAGGCGCGATGAAAGTGGCCGATGCTACTAAAGGGCTACTAACGCGTCCATCCGGTCCTCATTTGCCCAGGTTCTGATTCATCAAACCGGGCTGTTGATTGGCGCTCTGCCACTGACGCAAGTTGTCGCAACCCTTGGCGTTGAGTTCAGCGGCGTTACTGCGGGCATCGCAGATCATCGACCACTTCTGCCGCAACGACGGGTACTTGATAAAGTCCACGCGGGTGGGCGGTTTGCAGGCGGATGACAGTGCAGCCGACAGCATGACGGCAACCGATTTCCAGGCAGCCGAATAACTCAGGATTAACTTCATGAGGATCCGTTTTCGGTTAAGGAAAACGCTCTTGGAATTTTTTGATCGGGATCTGACAACCGGCCGATTGATCAGGATGTGTGAGCATCCTATGACCTCAATGGCCCTACCACTAGACCCACTTACGGCTCATTTCACAGATCCATTGCCCCGCTAACAAACCGCAATGGCGCAACCGCTATGCGCAAGCATGGGCAATGCTCAAATCACGCGGCGACCCATGTCACCCTTTCGCATTAGTAGGTACGGTCGAGGACTTCTCTGCCGTCAGACCCGGGGCGAAGAACAACTTTCTCACCTTGCATCAAGTGAACTACTTCGAAAGCACTACGGGTGAAGTAATGACCTTTCCTGTCAGCATCGGCCATAGCGATGCAACCTGGCTACAGCAATATCCCGCGAATACAGAAGTCATCGCCTTCGGCGTTTGGAAGACAGCGGATGTTACCCGCAACAAGGCTCCGAAGAAGCAAGACCCTGAGAAGACGACGACCTACGTCAACCATGGGATGACGCTGTATCTGAAATTCAAGCGGCAAGTCGTGGCGGTGTAATTGCGCGATCAACACTGCGCATTACAACGTTTTCTGACTGTTGCCGATGGTCCGCGCCTTTTCGATGGCCCATTCCAGCGCATCTTCCATATCGAGCAGGTGCGGTTTGGGGTCGTGGTCTTCATCAATGACCTTACCGTCCGGCCCATAGACGCCGATAAACATCTCCAACGAACCATCCCGCAATATCTTGGCCTTGACCTCAATCTTGCAGCCGTTCGACAGGGTTTCCGTGTGGACCATATGGCGCTCGGTCATTGCTGCATCCTCTTGTTGTCGTGGGTGAACGAATCACGCCTGAGTCATGTTAGCTCAGCCATAACAGTCGCCAAGACAGCGGCCAAATGCCACCTATACTCCACGCAACCAACCCGCAAAGGATCTGCGCCTCCAACAATAAAAAGCAGAGGTGGAACATGGTCTGGCAGCAAATCTACGACCCGTTCGGCAACCCGGTGATCTCGACCATCATGGCAGCAGTGCCGGTGGTGGTGATGCTGGCCTCCCTGGCGTTCTTCCATGTCAAGGCGCACCTGGCGGCGCTGCTGGCCCTGGCCTCAGCCTTGCTGATCGCCATTTTCGCCTTCGGCATGCCAGCGAACATGGCCGGTACGGCGGCGCTGTTTGGCGCGGCCAACGGCCTGCTGCCGATTGGCTGGATCGTGCTCAACATCATCTTCCTGCACCGGCTGACCACCGAGAACGGCTCGTTCAAAGTGCTACAGGATTCCCTGGCGCGGATCACCGACGACCGGCGCCTGCAATTGCTGCTGATCGCCTTCTGTTTCGGCGCGTTCTTCGAAGGCGCGGCCGGGTTCGGCACGCCGGTGGCGGTGACCGGGGCGATTCTGATCGGCCTGGGCTTCTCGCCGCTGGCGGCGTCGGGCCTGGCGTTGATCGCCAACACCGCGCCGGTGGCCTTCGGCGCCCTCGGTACGCCGATCATCACCCTGGCCAAGGTCACCGGGCTGGATGAAATGGAGCTGTCGATGATGGTCGGTCGGCAACTGCCGTTTTTCTCGGTATTGGTGCCGTTCTGGTTGATCTGGGCCTTTGCCGGCTGGCGCAAGATGCTGGAAATCTGGCCGGCGATTCTGGTGGCCGGGGTCAGTTTTGCCGTGCCGCAGTTCCTCGTTTCCAACTATCACGGACCGATGCTGGTGGACGTGATCGCCGCGCTGATTTCCATGGCGTGCCTGACCGGGTTCCTCAAGGTGTGGAAACCGGCCACTGTGCACACTTCGGCGGCCCTGTCGGGGCGCGTCGATAACTCGAAAATCGACCCGGAGCACGAGCAAAAAACCGAGGCCAGCGCGACCTTTTCCGGCGACGCCAAACCGGCGGTCATGCGCGCGTGGATGCCGTGGATCATCCTCACGGTGTTTGTGTTTGCCTGGGGCACCCAAGGCTTCAAAAACATGTTCGATACCCGCGCCGTCATCGACCCGCAAACCCATTCCGCCACCCTCGACCCGCAAGGCAAGCCGTTGCGTGAGGCCAATCCGATCTTTTCCCCGGCCCTGACCTTCACCACCCTGCACCAGCAAGTCGAAAAAGTGCCGCCGGTGGTACCGACGCCGAAAACCGAAGACGCGATCTACAAGTTCACCTGGTTCACCGCCACCGGCAGCGGCATTTTCTTCGCGGCTATCTTCGGTGGGCTGCTGATGGGCTATTCGATCCCGCAACTGGCACGCCAGTACCTGCGCACCCTGTGGGTGGTGCGGTATTCGCTGATCACCATTGCGGCGATGCTCGCCCTCGGCTACCTCACGCGCTACTCGGGACTGGACGCCACCATGGGCCTGGCCTTTGCCGCCACCGGGATTTTCTACCCAATGTTCGGCACCCTGCTCGGCTGGCTCGGCGTGGCGCTGACCGGCTCGGACACGGCCTCCAACGTGCTGTTCGGCGGCTTGCAGCGGGTGACCTCGGAACAGCTGGGGATCAGCCCGGTGTTGATGGCCGCGGCCAACAGTTCCGGCGGGGTCATGGGCAAGATGGTCGATGCCCAGTCAATCGTGGTCGCCTCCACGGCTACCCGCTGGTACGGGCATGAAGGGGAGATTCTGCGTTATGTGTTCTTCCACTCCATCGTGCTGGCGATCCTGGTCGGCGGGCTGGTGACGTTGCAGGCGTATGTGTCGCCGTTTACGCAGATGGTGGTGGGTGGGCATTGAGACAACGCGATCCCCTGTGGCGAGGGGGCTTGTTCCCTCGCCTCAGCAAGCCTCCTCGCCACAGGTTTTGTCCGCGCCGAGCCCTATTTACCGGGCGACGAGGAACCTTCTCGGTCGCAACTTATCCCTTGATAATCGGCTAAGCTTGAAACACTGAGTCAGTGCGCCCTGAGGGTAATGATTGGTCGACTCAGTCCCCCACGAAACGTCCACGCGAATTGCGAATAGAATGCTAAATTTCCCGCCGGCCAAGTTAGCGTTGATGACCTGCACTTAACTGATTGCGACTGCTGAATATAAATAGCCCTGCCGATGACTGCCAAGGCAGGAGCAGCCTCACCCTTTTGCCGCGGCGTCTAGACGTCGCCTTTCAAGGCATTTATCCATGACGAATTCACCCGACCCGACAACCCAAGTTGCCCAGTCCAGGCAACACCCGCTGCACCCACTCGATTTTGGTGTGGTCGGCATTGGTGCGTCCGCCGGGGGTCTGCAAGCGATCAAACTGTTTTTCGAGAACATGCCCCAGGACAACGGCATGGCGTTCGTGATCATTCTTCACCTGTCGCCGGACCACGAAAGCATTGCCGACAAGATCATCCAGGAATCGACCCAGATGCCGGTCCTGCAGGTCACCGAATCGGTGGCCATCGAAAAGAATCACGTCTATGTCATTTCACCCGCCCATCGGCTGACGATGAATGACGGTTACCTTGAGGTCAGCCCATCCGACCCGCGCCTGGGCCGTACCTCGGCCATTGATCTGTTCTTCCGCGACCTGGCCGATGTGCACCGTGAACGGGCGTTTTGCCTGGTGTTGTCCGGCACCGGCTCGGATGGCGCGGTCGGCTTGTCACGCATCAAGGAACAAGGTGGCGTGACCCTGGCCCAGGCGCCGGAAGACGCCGAGTTCGACGGCATGCCCCGGGCGGCCATCGACACTCAGATGGTCGACCTGGTGCTACCCGTCGTGGAGATGCCGCAGAAGCTGCTGGAGTTGTGGCGCAATGCCAAGGCGATTTCCTTGCCAACAGCCAACGACTCCGACCTGCAAACCATCGCCTCGGTTGCCGAGCGCGACGCGGCGGCGGCCGAACAAGTGCTGCGGGACGTGCTGATTCAGTTGCGCGCCGGCACCGGTCACGACTTCAAGCACTACAAGCGCGCCACCGTGTTGCGTCGTATCGAACGGCGGATGCAGGTCACCGCGCAGCCCGACCTCGCCGCCTACTATGGCTACCTGCTGAGCAGCCCCGAAGAAACCAAGGCGTTGCTGGCCGACATGCTGATCGGCGTGACCAATTTCTTCCGCGACCGCGAGGCCTTCGAAGCGCTGGAGCGCGACGTGGTGCCGCAACTGGTCAGCGCCGCCGTGTCGGCCCACCCGGAAAACGAAGAAATCCGCATCTGGTCGGCGGGCTGCTCCACCGGTGAAGAGGTCTACAGCCTGGCGATGCTGGTCAACGATCAGATGCAATTGGACGCCAGCCAGGCGTCGTTGCAATTGTTCGCCACCGATATCGACGAGCGCGCGATCAGCGTCGGGCGCAGCGGGTTGTACCCGCAAGCCATCATCACCGATGTACCGCCGACGCGGCTGCGCCACTATTTCGCCAAAGAAAACCAGCACTACCGAATTCGTAAAGAGCTGCGCGAAAAGGTCTTGTTTGCCAAGCACAGCCTGCTGTCCGATCCGCCGTTCTCGCACATGGACCTGATCGTCTGTCGCAATCTGCTGATCTACCTGGACCGCGAAGTCCAACGGGAGATCCTGCAGATGTTCCACTTTGCCCTGCGCCCTGGCGGCTTCCTGTTCCTGGGTACTTCCGAGAGCGCGGACGCCTGCCACGACCTGTTTGCCCCGGTCGACAAGCGCAACCGGATCTTCCGGGCCAAGACTGGCACCGGCAGTAGCCGACGCGCCCCGACCATGCCCCGTGGAGGCTATGTGCGAAGCGACATTACCCACCAGGCCCCAGCCAGCCAAAAGCCGCGCAAACTGTCGTTTGCCGATATTCACCAACGCGCGCAGGAATACTCGGCACCACCGAGCATGATCGTCGACGCCAATGCCGACATCCTGCACATGAGCGAAACCGCAGGACGTTTTCTGCGCCATGTCGGCGGCGAGCTGTCGCGCAATTTGTTGACGCTGATCCTTCCGGAGTTGCGCCTGGAAGTACGCACGACGCTGTTCCAGGCGCAACAAGGCAGCCAGATGGTCAAGTCGCGCACGGTGGCGATCAAGCGTGAGGAGCGCAGCTATCGCGTCGACCTGGCGGCCCACCCCTACCGTGACGAAGAATCGGACAACGAGTTCGTCCTGCTGATGTTCGAAGAAGTCGAAGTCGACCCTTCTGAAGTGTCGAATTCCACGATGCTGCAATCCGAAAACCAGGTGCTGTCCAACCTTGAACGGGAGTTGCAACGCACCAAGTTGCAGTTGCAGGACACCATCGAACAATCGGAAGTCTCCAGCGAAGAGCTCAAGGCTTCCAACGAAGAAATGCAGGCGATCAACGAAGAACTGCGCTCGGCCACCGAAGAGCTGGAAACCAGCAAGGAAGAGCTGCAGTCGATCAACGAAGAGCTACTGACCGTCAACTTCGAGCTGAAAACCAAAGTCGAAGAAACCGACAAGATCAACGATTACCTGACCAACCTGATCGCCTCCACCGACATTGCCACGGTGTTTGTCGACAGCAACATGCGCATCAAATGGTTCACGCCCCGGGCCACCGATATCTTCAGCATGTTGCCGGTGGACACCGGACGCTCGTTGCTCGACATCACCCATCGCCTGGACTATGAAGACCTGGCGGGTGACGCGGCGCAAGTGTTCGAGTCGTTGAACATGATCGAGCGCGAAGTCAGCAGCACCGACAATCGCTGGTACATCGCCCGCCTCCTGCCTTACCGCTCCAGCGCCGACCACATCGACGGCACCGTGCTGACCTTCATCGACATCACCAAGCGCCATGCCGCCGAAGAAGAATTGCGCATGGGTGAAGAACGCATGCGCCTGGTCGCCGAAAGCACCCGTGACTACGCGATCATCACCCTCGATGAACTGGGCATCATCACCACCTGGAACAAAGGCGCGGAATTGATCTTCGGCTATAAGAAATCCGAGGCCGAAGGCGCCTATTACGACTTCATTTTCTCCGAAGAAGATCGTGCCGCCGGCGTGCCGGAAAGCGAGCTCTCGACGGTGCGCATCAACGGCCGTAACGAAGACGAGCGCTGGCACCTGCGCAAGGACGGCAGCCGCTTCTTCTGCAGTGGCGAAGTCACCCTGCTGCGCGGCGACAACCTTCAAGGCTACGTGAAAATTGCCCGGGACCTGACGGGGCACAAGCGCCTGCATGAAGAACAAAACCAGCAACTGGCGGAAACCCAGAGCAGCAGCCACTTGAAGGACGAGTTCTTTGCGGTGATGTCCCATGAACTCAAGCATCCGCTGAACCTGATTCAGCTCAACGCCGAGCTGCTGCGGCGCCTGCCGCTGATCAAGACGACGGCACCGGCGGAAAAAGCGGTCAACACCATTTGCGACGCGGTGAGCAGCCAGGCACGGATCATCGATGATTTGCTCGATGTCGCCCGGGTGCGCACCGGCAAGCTGCGTCTCAAGCGCAGCGTCGTGGATTTGAACCGGATGCTGCAAGACGTCTATCTGGTGGTGACCAATGCCCATCCCGGCGTCGATGTGACGCTGCAAATGCCTGAAGCGTTGGTGATTGATGCCGACCCGACCCGGGTCGAACAGATCATCTGGAACCTGGTGAACAACGCCCTGAAGTTCACCCCTGAGGGTGGCCAGATTCGTTTGATCGGCACCCGCGAGGCCGGCATGGCCCGGCTCGATGTGCAGGACAGCGGCGTCGGTTTGAGCGCCGATAGTCTGAATGAAGTGTTCGACCTGTTCGGTCAGGCGGCCAACCAGCACGCGACCCATCAACGGAATGGCCTGGGGATCGGCCTGTCGTTGGTGCGGCAATTGACCGAAGCCCATGGCGGCAGTGTCGAGGTCACCTCCCCAGGGTTGGGCCTGGGTTGCACCTTTACCGTCCGCCTGCCCTTGAGCCAACCCCGTGAGCTGGTGGCGCCATCGACCCTGACCGGCGAACAGTGCGGACGCCTGGCCGGCCTCACCGTGCTGCTGGTGGACGACTCGCGGGACGTGCTGGAAACGATGAAGATGCTGCTGGAAATGGAAGATGCCCGGGTCATCGCCTTCGCCGAACCACACCAGGCGCTGGAAGCCGCCCAGACCGGGCAATACGACCTGGTGGTCTCCGACGTGGGCATGCCCGGCATGAGCGGCCACGACCTGATGCGCGCCTTGCGCGAACTACCGCATATCAAGCAGGTGCCGGCGATTGCCTTGACCGGTTATGGCGCGGAAAGCGACGTCGAGAAATCCCGTAAATCCGGTTTCGACCGGCACCTGGGCAAACCTGTGTCCTATGACGCGTTGATCGAGACAATTGAAGAGCTGAGGCAAACGCGGTCGGATTGATTTAAATAGATCAGTCCCCTTTTTCTGCTCTTTGTAGCAGCTGGCGAAGCCTGCGTCCGGCTGCGAAGCAGTCGTCAACCCTGAGCGCGGTCCTCCTGAAACACCGCGCCGCCTGATTTTACGACTGCTTCGCAGCCGGACGCAGGCTTCGCCAGCTGCTACACAGGTCGTGACTTAAATAGATCTGTCCCGTTTTTTAGAAACACCGCGCCGCCTGATTTTACGACTGCTTCGCAGTCGGACGCAGGCTTCGCCAGCTGCTACACAGGTCGTGACTTAAATAGATCTGTCCCGTTTTTTAGAGACGATTGAAGAGCTGAGGCAAACGCGGTCGGATTGATTTAAATAGATCAGTCCCCTTTTTCTAGGTGAAACACGCTCTTTGTAGCAGCTGGCGAAGCCTGCGTCCGGCTGCGAAGCAGTCGTCAAACCTGAGTGCGCGGTCCTCCTGAAACACCGCGCCGCCTGATTTTACGACTGCTTCGCAGCCGGACGCAGGCTTCGCCAGCTGCTACACAGGTTGTGACTTAAATAGATCTGTCCCGTTTTTTAGTTTTTTTACTGTCGGAGGTCATCATGAAACGGTTGTCTTCCATCGGTCTGTTTGTGGCGTTGGCGGCTACTTGCTCCCAGGGCTGGGCCGAAACGGTCGTGCCCCTCAAAGGGCAGAGTTCGCAGCAAGTTCAAGCTGACATGAGCGATTGCAAAAACGTGGCCGCCAGTCAGGCCTCTTCGACCGCACCGCCTGCGACCGGCGGAAGATTGCGCGGTGCCGCCGTGGGGGCTGCCGCTGGCGCTGTGGGTGCTGAGGTGCGCGGGCGTCAACACGACGAGTTTTATGATCACGCCGGTGATGACGCCAAGCAGGCCTACCGCCAAAACAACGCCCAGCAAACTGCTGCGGCCGGGGCGGTGGTGGGCGGTGCACGGCAGCGCCAGCAACGTCGAGCCCAGCAACAGACCACGTCGACGAACAGTTCAGCGGCGTATACCGGTTGCCTGCAAGGGCGGGGTTATCAGGTCACTTCCTGACAGGCGCCTGGCGCCGCTGATCGAGTAGATGAACCATCAGGCCGGCATACACCGTCACCCCGATAAACAACCCCATGCGCACCGCAAACGCGGTGTAGACGTCCTTGCCGGCCGCGCTGTCCTGCACCGACTGCCCCAGCAAAATGATCAGCGTGATCGTCGTATTGAGCCAGAACCCCGGGCTGAACCGGGTCGGGCTCAGTGCGTAGAGTTTGCGCGCCAGCACCAGGCCGAACAGCAGCATCCACAGAAAGAACATCCACAGGTGCACGAACAGGCTCAGGGCGCACCAGAACAGGATCGCCAGCACACCGCCCAGCAGCGTCGAACCGAGCAATTCGCGGCCAGCGTTGCGCGCGGTGGTGGTGGAGCTCTGCTGACCGAGACTGACCGCTTTGAGGATGATCGGCAGGTAGCTGGCCGGATCGATCAGCGCCAACAGGAACGCCGGCAATACGATCAGCGTGGCGCGCAACGCGACCCGGTCGACGTCTTCGGCGGCGAGTGCCGGGGCGGCGGGCGACGGCGGCGCATTGGCTGGCTCGGGAAACAGCCCATGGCTCACGGTCACCACCAGCACCGCGAGCAGCAAGCCCTTGACCAGCGCGCCGATGACCAGCAGTGCCAGTTCGAAACTGGCGGTGCCGGCCGCCGAAATCATGGTCAGCCCGATCACCAGAAAGGTCACGATCAGGTTGTTGCCACCGCGCAAGCCAAAGCGAAACACCACAAATAAACCGACACCAATCAGCGACAACCCGCTGACCGGGTAATAGCGCAGCAATGGAAATAACAGCAGGCCGACGCCGGTGGTCAGCATCGCCACCAACGCCAGCACCACGCCGGCCTTGAGCGGCAACGGCTGATTGAGCGTGGCCAGGAACAGCAGCGCCAGCACCGGCGCGAGAAATGGAATCGGCAACGCCAAGCCGAAACTGGCAGCCAGGCACAGCGCCGTGCCGGTGGCCAGGCGCAGTGAACGCTGATCGCGGGGCGTGCGCTTAATAGGCATACGAAAGCCAACTCATCAGACTCAAGAACACCCGGCCGAGCGGGTTCAACGGATTGCCCGGCGCCGGGAACGCCATGACTTCGGCCTGCCCGCCCGCGCGGATTGAACGGCTGTCGCGCAGGGCATTCAGGGCGTCCTCATCGAACTCGATCACCACCGGAAAACGCTGGGCCGGGCGCAGCCAGTCGCGGCTGTTCTGCACGCTCGGCAAGGTGCCCGGTGTGGTCCCCTGGCCGACACTGACGCCGTAGCCGACGCTGCGCACCCGGCCGCCGAACACTTCGCCGGGCAACGCATCGAGCACGATGGCGACCGGCGTGTCGGGTTTGACCAGGCCCAGGTTGTTCTCGGTCATATCGGCACTGATCCACACGTCATGGATGGCGATCAGGGTCATCACCGGACTCCCGGCGGCGGCGAACTGGCCGACATCGGTGCGCAGGTCGGTGATCAGCCCCGCCGAGCGCGCGCCGATTCGGGTGTTGGCCAAATCGAGTTCGGCTTTCGTCAACGCCGTCGCGGCGCTGCGCAGCACGGCGTTATCTGCCTCGCTACCGCCCTCCTGCTCCTTGGCCCGTTGCACTTCGGCTTCGGCGGCGGCGACCTGGCTGGTGGCCTGTTCGAGGTTGGCCCGCGACACTTCCAGCAGCCGCACCGACACCGTGCCTTTATCGGCGCGGTACAAGCCTTCGAGCCGCTGACTGTCCTGGCGCATCCTCAGTTCGTTGGCCTGGGCCGCGCGCAATGAGGCTTGTGCCGAGGCGATGCCGGCGGTGCTGGCGCCGATCTGGCGGCGGGTCGATTCAAGGTCGGCGCGGGCGCGGTCAACGGCGATCTGATACGGCTGTGGATCGACTTCGAAAAGAATGTCCCCGGCCCGGACATCCTGGTTGTTGCGCACATTCACCCGGATTACCCGCCCCGCCACTTCCGCCGCAACCGGAATCACAAACGCCCCGACCCGCGCCTGCTGCGTGTAAGGCGTGAAGCGGTCCGCCAGCAAGTACCAGGCGAGGCTGATGAGGATCAGCAGCAACACCCACTTGATGCCTTTCCTGGCCGGATCGGCGGCCGGTGCTGGCGCCTTTGCAGGAGGCGCTTCAACAGAGGGCGGCGCGGCTTCACTCATGGTTGTTCACCTTGTCTGGCAGGGGTAAGACCGGGTTCGTCGAGCAGGTCGCCCCAGTCCGTGCGTTTTTCCATTTGCTTTTGCGTGGTGCGATCGATGAGGGGTTGGGCGGCGTACCAGCCACCGCCCAGGGCCTTGTACAAAGCAATCAGATTACTGACGGCATTGCTGCGGCTGACCAGGTAGTTGTCCTGTTGTTCGAGCAACGCCCGTTGCGCATCCAGCACCCGCTGAAAATCGGAAAAACCTTCGCTGTACTGCGCGCGAGCCAGCACCAGCGAACGCTTGGCCGCCGTCTCGGCCTGACGCAGGATGCGTTCGCGTTCCAGGGATTGGCTCAAGCCGCTGGCGGCATCGTCGGCTTCACGGGCGGCCTGGCGCACGGTGTCGCGGTAGGACTCGATCAATTGCTGCAAGCGCGCATCCTGCACTCGCACGTTGTTGCTGATCTGGCCGTGATCGAACAGGTTCCAGCGCAGGCTCGGACCGCCGACAAAGTCCAGATTGTTCGGCGAGCCGCCCACGGAAGTGGCGGTCCAGACGATGCTGCCGAGCAAGGTCAGCGACGGATAAAAATCACTGACGGCGACGCCGATCAGCGCCGATTGCGCGGCGACATTCAGCTCGGCGGCGCGCACATCGGGGCGGCGCAGCAACAGGTTGGCCGGCACATCCTGCAGTACGGCGCGGTCCAGTAGCGGGATCAGTTCTTCATTGGGTGTCACTTGCGGCAGCTCACCCGGCGCTTGCCCGGTCAGCACCGCCAGGACATTGCGGGTTCGATGCAGTTGGTCTTCGAGGCTGGGGATGCTGGCCAACGTGCCGAGGTATTGCGTCCTGGCCTGTTGCAGGTCGAGTTCGGCGGTCTGGCCGCTGTCGAACAGCTTGCGGGTGATGTCCAGGCTGCGTTTTTGCTGCCGGGTATTGTCCCGGGCGACCCGCAGGCGGGCCTCGGTGGTGCGCAGGGAAAAGTACGTGTCGGCCACCTGAGCGCGCAGCAGTACCAACACGTCTTCGTAGTTGGCCTGGGCGGCGAAGTAGCTGGCATCCGAGGACTCGATGGCCCGGCTGAAGCGGCCCCAGAAATCCAGCTCCCAACCGACGTCGAAGCCTTCACTGAATTGCCAGAACCGGCTGTTCTTCGGGTTGCTGCCGCTGTATTGCCGGCGCTCCGCGTAAAGCAGATCGACACTGGCCTGCTGGAATTGCGGGTAACGCCCGGCCTGGGCGATGCCCAATTGCGCCCTCGCTTCCATCACCCGCAGGCCAGCGATTTTCAGGCTGGAGTTGTGCGCATCCGCATCGGTAATCAACTGGTCGAGCACCGGGTCATTGAACACTTGCCACCACTGGCGCAGGTCCGGGCTCGCGCCCCGCTCGCTGGAGTGCTCCAGTGCCGGCGTGCTCCAGTGCTTGACCCATTCCTCACCGGGCGGCTGGAAGTCCGGCCCGACGCGCGCACAGCCGCCGAGGCCGAGCAGCAGCAGCAGCAGCAGGAGCGGTCCCGACCGGATCAGCATGGCGGCACGTGAAGGCATGGATGGTTTCCCGGCCAAGGAAGATGACTGGAGCATAGTCGCCCGAAAGAAAATCGAGCGGAGGTAAACGCGCTGCCGACTTACTCACGCCTGGGAGTCAGCTGCTACGCTTTCCAAGGGCCCTTAAAACCACGACGATCCATCAAAAAGGTGCAACGCTCATGACCACCCAACCCCACTCCGCCGGCTGGCGCTTCAAACTGGGCATCGTGATTTTGTGTTTGATGTTGGGGTCGTGGCTGATGGTGCCGCTGGCGGCGGCTGTCGGGGTGCCGGGCTCCAAGGTCGCGGCGCTGACCGGTGTGCTGTTTATCAGTAACAAGGTCCTGCTGATCCTGGTCATCGCGGTCATGGGCAAGGCCGGGTTCCAGCAATTGAAGCGCAGTGTGTTCGGTTACGTGACGTCGCTGGCGCCCAGCGCGGAAACCGAAGTGGGCCCGATTCGGCATCGCATCGGCCTGGTGATGTTCTTCCTGCCGTTGATTTCGGCGTTTCTGGAACCCTATGTCGACAGCATTTGGCCGGGGCTGCGGCCGAACCTGTGGCAATTGCAACTGCTGGGCGATCTCATGCTGATCGGCAGCTTTTTCGTGTTGGGGGGCAACTTCTGGGACAAGGTGCGCGCCCTGTTCATCCGCACTGCCAAAGTGGCCAATGCCTAGCACGCATCGACAGGAAGCACGCCAATGAGCCGTCTGACCGCCAAAGACTTCGCCCCCGAGTTGCTCGAACTCTACGACTACTACGTGCATGGCCAGATCAACCGACGGGAATTTCTCGACCGCGCGGCGTTGTTTGCCCTCGGCGGCCTGACCGCCTCCGCCCTGCTCGCCGCCCTGAGCCCCAATTACGCCCTGGCCGAGCAAGTGGAATTCACCGACCCGGACATCCTCGCCGAGTACATCACCTACCCGTCTCCCAAGGGCCATGGCCAGGTTCGCGGTTATCTGGTGCGCCCGGCGAAAGCCACGGGCAAGGTGCCGGCGGTGGTGGTCGTGCATGAGAACCGTGGGCTCAACCCATATATCGAGGACGTCGCCCGGCGCGTGGCCAAGGCCGGCTTCATCGCCCTCGCCCCGGATGGCCTGACCTCGGTCGGTGGCTACCCTGGCAACGACGACAAGGGCCGCGAGCTGCAACTGACGGTCGACCCGGAAAAACTCATGAATGATTTTTTCGCCGCCATCGAGTGGCTGATGAATCACCCGGCGGGCACCGGCAAAGTCGGTATCACCGGGTTTTGCTATGGCGGTGGCGTCGTCAATGCGGCGGCCGTGGCCTATCCGGAATTGGGCGCGGCGGTGTCTTTTTATGGCCGTCAACCCGAAACCAAGGACGTGCCGCGAATCAAGGCACCACTGATGCTGCACTACGGCGAACTGGATACCCGCATCAACGAAGGCTGGCCCGCTTTCGAGCAGGCGTTGAAAGCTGCGGGCAAGACCTATGAAGCCTACATTTACCCTGGGGTGAATCATGGATTTCATAACGACTCCACGCCTCGTTACGATGAGGCTGCCGCCAAGCTTGCGTGGAGTCGGACGCTGGATTGGTTCAAACGGCATCTACAGGGGACATAGACCCACGCAGGAGCTGCCGAAGGCTGCGATCTTTTGATCTGGCGTTGGACTAGACTGCGATTGTCCCCCTGAAAAATCAGCCTCATGTCACGAATTCTGGTGTACATCCTCATTGCGATTGCAGCCCTGTACCTGCTGCTCTGCGTGGCGCTGTTCGTATTTCAGCGCTCGCTCATCTACTTCCCGCAACCCAGCGCCTACGCCACACCCGACAGTGTGCTCACGCTGCCGGTGGCAGACGCGAACTTGCAGGTGTCAGTCAGGCCCCACGACGGCCCCAAGGCGTTGCTCTACTTCGGCGGCAATGCCGAGGATGTCTCGCAAAACCTGCCTTCGTTTTCCGCAGCCTTCCCGGATCAAGCGCTCTACCTGCTGCACTACCGAGGCTACGGTGGCAGTTCCGGCTCACCGTCCGAGGAGGCCATCGCCCGCGATGCCCTTGATCTGTTTGATCGGGTCTACGCCGAACACCCGCAGGTGGCCGTGGTTGGTCGCAGCCTCGGCACTGGCGTGGCGATTCGCCTGGCCAGCCAACGCCCGGCGGCGCGGCTGATCCTGATCACGCCCTACAACAGCCTGCTGGAACTCGGAGCCCGTCAGTACCCGATTTTTCCGGTGAAGTGGTTGTTGAAGGACACCTTTGATTCGGGGAAATACGCGGCGCACATCAGCGTGCCGACCCTGCTGATCGCGGCGGAACATGACGAAGTGATTCCGCGTTCAAGCACGGTGCGGCTCTATGGCCAATTCATCCAGGGCGTGGCGTCGATGAAGGTGATTGCGGGGGTGGGGCACAATTCAATCTCTGAAAGCCCCGAGTACCTCAAGTTGATCGGCGCCGCGTTATGAACGGCGTCGCGCCAGGCGTTGCTGCCAATTTCCGCCGTTGACGCGCTGGCATTGTTCTTCTGAGTCGAACTGCACATGAGCCGCTACGGGGCTGACGAGTACTTGCGCCTCATCGAGTGCGGTGGCCGTCAGCGCGACCATGCGCTCGCCCTGCCCGCTGGCCAGCGCCTGGTCCTTCTGCGCCTCGGTATCGAACACCCAGATCACCCGCAAACTGGAAGGGAACACGCTGTAATCGACCTCATGGGTCAGCCAGCTGAAACCGACGATTTCTGCTTTGGCCGCCTCGCACGCGTCAGTCAGGGTAGCGACCAGGCGACGTTCGATGTGGGTTTGGTCGCGTTTGCTTAACGCCATGGGTTGATCCTTGTGTCTGACGAGGGGAAGCGCCAATCATACGAAATTTCACCGACATGAAATCGTCAAGATCGCAGCCTCCGGTTGGAATGCATTGCTCCTGTAGGAGTTGCCGAAGGCTGCGATCTTTCGATCTTAAAAAACACCCAACTCATTTCGGCCGCCGCACCGACCTTACCTTGCCACTCCCACCGCCACCGCAAAAGAACTGATCACCGCCATCGGACTCCAGCCCGGAAACACCGACGCCCACCGGCATCTTCACGCTTTCCAGTACTTCGCCCGTGCCCGGATCAACCCGGCGCAACTCACTCTCATCGCCTTCCCACGTACCATGCCACAACGCGCCTTCGACCCAGGTCACACCAGTGACAAAACGGTTGGATTCGATGGTGCGCAGAATCTTGCCGGTTTCGGGGTCGATCTGATGGATCTTGCGGTCACGGTATTCCCCGACCCATAGCGTGCCTTCCGCCCAGGTCAGGCCCGAGTCGCTGTTGCCGGGTGCGGGAATGGTGTGGAGCACGCGGCCGGTCTTGGGGTCGATTTTCTGAATGCGATCGGCGGCGATCTGGAACAGGTGCTCGCCATCGAACGCAGTGCCGGCATCAGCGGTGACATCGATCGAGCGCACGGTCTGACCGCTGGCCGGGTCGAGGGCGTTGAGTTTTTCGCCACTGGCGAACCAGACATGCTGGCCGTCCCAGCTGACGCCATGCACGGCGTCGACGCCAGTAAAGGGCCCATATTCACGGATGATTTCAGCTGCTGAGCTTTTCATGAGGTGTTCCTCGTCACGGGTGGGTGAGGTGATCCTAAGCACTGGGCAACGGCGCCGTGAGTAACAAAGTCGTCGCGAAACCCGGCACCGGGGGCGTCATCCAGCGCCGCGCCCGTCCGCGCCCGAACGACTGCACCTTGCCGTCCGCCGCCAGCGTGTCGAGGGTTCGTTGCACCGTGCGCTGACTGGTGCCGAGTGCCAGCGCCAAGGCTGAGCTGGACCACGATTCACCGTCGGCGAGAAAAGCGAACACGGCGGCATATCTTTCTTCGACAGGTGGTGCCAGCAGCACCACATCCTGCGCCACCAACTCAAAGCCGCGCGGTGTGGCGATCACGCTGGCCAAGGGTTCAAGGGCCGCCCGCAACCGCCCGACCTCGACGCGCAGCCGGGCGCGATGGGACTCGTCACTGAGTTTCAGGCGAAAGGCTCGGGCGATCAGGGCTTCTCTCGACACGTCGGCCGGCCAGGCTTCGGCCAAGGCCCGGGCGATGGCGAACAACACCGGGCGCGTGGCCAGGGCCACCGACATACCGGCGCCACGTACGCTGTAACGGCACGCGTCCACCACCAGCGAGGTTGAGGCGAGCAATGCCTCGACTTCCTCCAGCAACAATGGCCGCTCTTGGCCATGGGTAATGAGTCGCGCCACAGGCGTGTTCAACACCAGCACAGCGTGTTCGACTTCGGCAGATAACGCGGGAATCGCGGCCTGCCGCGCGGCCTCCTGCGCGCGGGCCAAAGCCGCTCGCGCCAAATGGGATTGCACGCGGCGCATGGCGATCCCGGCGGCGACCAGTTCATGCACCGCGCGCAAGGCTGGCGGCAGTGGCGCGGGGTCGAGTTCGGCGAGTTGTTGCTCGGCGTCATCCAGTTGCCCGATCAGCAACAAGCGCCGGATCGCCAGATAGCGCGCATGGGCGGCATTGACGGCATCGCCATGAGCCTCAAGCGTCAGCCGTGCGGTGTCGAGTTTCTTCACCGGCCAACCGAGGTCCCGCGAGGCCAGCGCGATCTCGGCCTCGGCGACCACACACCGCGCCCGCGCCAGGCTTTCCTTCGGCCCGAAGGCCCGCGCCGCCCGTTGCACCAGCGTCCTGGCCAACACCAGCTCACCGAGCTGCGCCATTGCAATGCCGCGCAAGGCGAGCGCTGCCGCGTCGTCGCGCAAGGCCACCCGGTTCAGCGCACCGAGGGGATCACCCGCCGCCAGCGCTCGCGCCGCCGCCGTGATCAACGAATCCATCTGAATCGCGCCACATTTGTCACTCCCACCGTCCGACGTCTCGAATTTAGTCTATCTCACGATGACTGACCCCGATGGGAGGCAAGCAGGATGAACAAGCACACGATCGCTACACGAGAACAATGGCTGGCCGCGCGGCTGGAGTTGCTCAAGGCCGAGAAGGACCTGACCCGCCGCAGCGACGAACTCGCCCGGCAACGTCAGGCGTTGCCCTGGGTGCGAGTCGACAAGGCCTACCGTTTCGACACCGAGCAAGGTCCCGCGACCCTGGACGAGTTGTTCGACGGTCGCTCGCAACTGCTGGTCTATCACTTTATGTTCGGCCCCGATTACAAGGCGGGCTGCCCGTCCTGCTCGGCGATTGCCGACGGGTTTGACGGCATCGTCACGCACCTGGCGAACCACGACGTGACGCTGATGGCCGTGTCCCGCGCACCGCTGGCGAAACTGCTGGCGTACCGGCAGCGGATGGGTTGGACGTTTCCCTGGGCGTCAGCGCCCGACAGCGATTTCACAGCTGACTTCAATGTGTCGTTTACCGAGGCGCAGCAGCGTGAAGGGACTGTCGAGTACAACTATCAGCGCGGGGGCCATGCGATGGATGAATCGCAAATCCCCGAGCCGGTCGCGCAGTTCGCGGCGACCTGTGGCACCGATGCGCCGACCTATTCGCGGGACCGGCCGGGGTTGAGTGCGTTTGTGCGCGAGGATGGCGTGATTTATCACACCTATTCCACCTATGCCCGAGGAGTGGATGGGTTGTGGGGCATGTATCAGTGGTTGGACCGGGCGCCGTTGGGGCGGAATGAACAAGGGCCTTGGTGGCGGCGGCATGATGAGTACAGCTGATCAGGGGTTGGTAGTGTCTGGACTGACGTCATCGCGGGCAAGCCTCGCTCCTACACGGTTTCGCGGTGTTCGAAAATTTCGCGGCCACCACAAAACCTGTAGGAGCGAGGCTTGCCCGCGAAGAGGCCCTCAAACACACACAAAACCCACTGCTTATCACCGCCCATCCGCCCACCCCGGCTGGCGCCCAAACCCGTCGAATAATTCGAAAATGGTCGCCTTGACCTTCTGCACCGCGTTGCTCTGCACCGCCGTGTCATGCCAGCACAACGACAACTCCCGGGTGAACAGTCGATGGTCGATCCTGGCCAGTTTCAACTTGTGCTGCTCCAGCTCGGCATGCGCCGCCGCCCACGGCAGGATGGTCACGCCGAGTCGGGCCTTGACCGCCGCGAACAGCAGGTCGGTGGAGTTGGCTTCAAATTCCACCTCACAGTGCAGGCCGGCCTCTTGAAACGCTGACTCGACCCGACTGCGAATCGTATTCGGCGCGCAGGGCAGCACCAGCGGCATCTGCGCCAGCGCTTCAATCGATACCGGGCCATCGGGCAACGCAAACGCCGGCCATGCCACCAGGTACAGTGTTTCGGTCAGTAGCCGCTGCGACACCACGCCCCGACTCTCGACCACATCGACATTCACCGCCAACGCCACCCGCCCGACCGTGATCAACCCGCCAAGCTCGGCGCTGGGTGCATCGATCAGTTCCAGTTTGATCCCCGGATAACGGCTGCGAATGGTCCGCGCCAAGGGGATCGCCAACATTCGCGCGGTACTCGACGGCATGCCCACCGAGACCTTGCCTTGGGGAAATTCGGCGTCCTGGCGCAGCAGTTCCTGAGTGCCGTCGGCCTGGCGCAACAATTCGACGGCATGCCGATGCAACGTGCGCCCCGCCGCCGTCGGCACCACGCCATGAACGCTGCGTTCGAGCAATTGCATGCCCATGTCCTGCTCCAGATTGCGCATCTGCTGGCTGATCGCCGGCTGGGCAATGTGCAGCGCTTCACTGGCGCGGGTGATGGTGCCGCACTCGACCACCTTGATGAAATAGCGCAACTGGCGCAGGTCCATGAGCCCTCCAAAGCCATCGGATTTTCCGTTGGGATCAGAGGAATATCATATTTTAAGTTTATGAGATACCGCGCCTAGACTCGTCTCACAACAAACGAAGCGCCACCGGCCGCCACTGCCGCGTCGCGCTTCCATAGGCCTGAACAAGGCCACTGGGAGATCGCCATGTCTAGAGCAATGACTGCATCTGCAACACGGGAAAAACCGATCAAGACGCCGCTGAGCCGCGAGCAGATTCGCGGCTTCTGGACGGTGTACCTGGGCTGGGTGCTGGATGGCGTCGATTCCGTGATCTTCGCCCTGGTGCTGATCCCGGCCATGACCGAGTTGCTGCCCAACTCCGGCATCACCGCCACCCCCGCCAATATCGCCATGTATGGTTCGCTGCTGTTCGGGTTGTTCCTGATCGGCTGGGGCCTGTCGTTTATCTGGGGGCCGCTGGCCGATCGCTTTGGCCGGGTGAAGATGCTGGCCGCGAGCATCCTGGTCTACTCGCTGTTTACCGGCGCGGCGGCGTTCTCCGAGAACATCTGGCAACTGGCGGTGTTTCGGCTGATTGCCGGGATTGGCGTCGGCGGCGAGTGGGCACTGGCGGGCACTTACGTCGCCGAGTGCTGGCCGGAAGACCGACGCAAAATGGGCGCGGGTTACCTGCAAACCGGCTACTACCTGGGCTTCTTTATCGCCGCGTTGCTCAACTACACGGTCGGCGCCACGTATGGCTGGCGGGTGATGTTCCTGTGCGGGTTGTTCCCGGCATTCGTGGCGATTTATACCGCGCTCAAAGTCAAAGAGCCGCGCAAGGTGATCATCGAAGACAAAGCTCCGAAAGCGCATAGCGCCTGGCTGGAGATTTTCGCCCCGGCGTTTCGCCGTCGCACGCTCACCAGTTCAGCCTTGGTCGGTGTCGCGATTGTCGGGTTGTGGGCCGGTTCGGTGTACGAAGCTACGGCGGTGGTGACCCTGGCGACCCGCGCCGGCATCGATCACGTCGGCGCCGTGCACCTGGCCTCGATCGGCGCGGCGATCCTGTCCTTGAGCACCATCCTCGGCTGCCTGATCGCGCCATGGCTGGCGGAGCGCGTCGGACGGCGCAAGGCGCTGGGCATCTACTTCGCCGGCATGGCCGCCTCGATCGTCGTCGCGTTCGGCTGGGTGTTCTACATGGACGATGGCCTGCACCTGTTCATGGTGTCGCTGGTGTTCCTCGGTTTCTTCGGCGGCAACTTCGCGATCTTCTCGCTGTGGCTGCCCGAGCAATACCCAACGCGCATTCGCGCCACGGCATTCGCCTTCAACGCCTCGGTCGGGCGCTTCATCGGCGCCGGGGTCAACTTCCTGCTGGCGGCCGCGATCCACTGGCACGGCTCGCTCGGCGCGCCTATCGCCTGGACCGCTGCCGCGTTTGTCGCCGGCATTCTGATCCTGCCGTTTGCCGTCGAAACCCGCGACCAGACCTTGCCGCAATAGCGTTCATTCACCGGAGAATCCCATGCAAGCTTTGCAAGGCATCAAGATTGTCGACCTGAGCCGCGCGCTGTCGGGGCCGTTCTGCACCATGGTGCTGGCCGACCTCGGCGCCGACGTGATCAAGATCGAGCCCGGCCCGACCGGCGATATGAGCCGCACCTGGGGCCCGTTCGACCGCGGCGTCAGCACTTATTACCTCTCGTGCAACCGCAACAAACGCGGGATGTGCATCGACTTCCGCCACCCCGAAGGCCTGGCCACGATCCAGCGCCTGATCGATGACGCCGACGTGGTGATCGAGAACTTCAAGCCCGGCACGCTGGAGAGCATGGGCCTCGGTTACGACGTGCTCAGTGCGCGCAATCCACGGCTGATTCTCGGCAGCATCAACGCGTTCGGTACCGACGGGCCGATGAGCCGTTGGCCGGGTTTCGATCAGATCGCCCAAGGCTATTCGGGACTGATGAGCCTCACCGGTTTCGTCGATGGCGATCCGACCCGCACCGGCACCGCGATTGGTGATTTGACCTCGGGCATGTGGCTGGTGACGGCGGTATTGGCCGCCCTGCTGGAGCGCTCGAAGACCGGGCGCGGGCAGCATGTCAGCACCTCGTTGCTGGCCAGTCTGGTCGGGTTGTTGAGTGTGCACGGCCAGCGTTATCTCAGCCTCGGCGATGTGCCGCGCCGCACCGGCAATGCGCATTCAGTGATCGCGCCCTATGGCGTGTTCCAGACCCTGGATGGCCCGCTGAACCTGGCGCCGATCACCTCGGCCATGTGGGGGCGTTTGTGCGTGTTGCTCGACTTGCCGTCGCTGCCGGACGATCCGCGCTTCGCCAGCAATGAGGCCCGGGTCGAGCGCCGTGAAGAGCTGAAGGCGATCCTCGAAAGCCGTCTGAAAACCCGCAGCAAACACGCGTGGACCGAGCTGTTTATCGAAGCCGGCCTGCCCGCCGGGCCGATCAACACCCTCGACGAAGTGTTCGATGATCCGCAGGTGCTGCACAGCCAATTGACCGAAACCGTCACGCATCCGACCCTCGGCGCCGTGCGCCAAGTGGTGACACCGGTGTTCAGCGCCACCGACAGCGCCGCCAGCCGCCCTCCGCCGCTGCTGGGCGAACACACCCTTGAAGTACTGTGCGAGGCGGGTTTCGATGACGCTTCGATCAACGCATTGCTCGCCGCCAACGTGGTGTTCCAGGACACCGACGATTCACCCGCACACGCCACAGGAACTGCCCAATGAACTCGACAGTCACCGTCCACCACGTCGATGAGCGCATCGCCCGACTGGTCTTCAGCAACCCCACCCACCGCAACGCCCTCAGCGCGCAACTGCTGAACGCCCTCGACGAAAGCCTCGTCGCCCTCGCCGCGCAACGCGTTCCCGTGGTGATTCTCGGCGGCGAAGTCGGGCAACCGGTGTGGAGCGCCGGCCACGACATTCGCGAACTGCAACATGACCGCGACCCCATCGCCTACGGCAAACCCCTCGAACAAGTGCTGCGCCGCATCCGCGCCTATCCCGGCGTGGTCATCGCGCTGATCTCAGGTTCGGTGTGGGGCGGCGCGGTGGATCTGGCCATGAGTTGCGACCTGGTGGTGGCCGATCACAGCGCCAGTTTTGCCATGACCCCGGTGAACATCGGCTTGCCCTACACCACCAGCGGCTTGCTGCGGTTCTTCAATAATTTGCCGATTCATGTGCTCAAGGAAATGTTCTTCACCGCGCAGAAACTCGATGCGCAGCGGGCCGAGCGCTTCGGCGTGATTAATCGACTGGTCGAGAGCGATGCACTGGAAGCCACGGCGCTGGAATTGGCCCAAGGCATCGCTGCCAAAGCGCCGCTGGCGGTGGCCGCAGTTAAGGAGCAACTGCGGATTCTTGAGGACCTGCAACCGCTGCCCGTGCAGGCGATGGAGCAGATTGCCGAGTTACGGCGGCAGGCGTGTGAGAGCACCGATTTTGGCGAAGGGCTGGCGGCGTTTGCCGAACGCAGGGGGGCGGTGTTTAGCGGGCAGTGATCGGGCGCTGGGAGGTGTGGTGTCTGGGCGGGCCTCTTCGCGGGCAGCCTTGCTCCTACAGGGTTTCGCGGTGTTCGAAAATTTCGCGGCCCCGTAGGAGCAAGGCTTGCCCGCGAAGAGGCCGGCACAAACCCCGCACATCCCAAAGATGGCCCCAACGTTCTGTCCCACGCTGCCTATACTCACGCCCATAGATTCATCACCGACCGTCGCCGATGACTGGATCGCTGGCCAGCCTGAACCGTGCAACGTCCAGGCTGACCAGACGCCGTGACATGGATCAAGGACGAGTCAATGGACGTTTCCGCCTATGCAGCCTCGGCCCCCTCCCGCCAAAGCTCGGTGACTTGGCGCCTGGCATTGGCCATGGGCCTTCTGTTTATCATTGGCGTCTGCATAGTGGTGGTTGCGCTATTCAGCATCGCCACCGGCCTCGACACAGAAGACATCGACGAGACACGGTTCTACACCGCCCGCGCGTTGGAAAACCGCATCACCGCATCAAAAAACTACATCACCAGTTATGCCTACTGGACGTCGGCGTACGAGCATATGAACGGTGAAGTCGACACCGATTGGGCGTACATCGAGCAGAACATAGGCAAAACGCTGTTCACCAACGATGGGTACGAAGGCGTGTTCGTACTTGATCGCGGGCACACCAAATACGCCGTAATTCGGGGCGAGATGGTCCAGGCGGATTTTTCCAGTTACGTGACAGCGTCGTCCGCGACGCTGATTGAACAGGTTCAGAGCCAGGAAGACCTGACCAAACCGGTGAGCCTGTACACGATGTTCGAGGGCTGGCCCGCCTTGTTGACGGCCGAGGCGATCATGCCAAATGACGCACGGCCGATTGATGATCCGAAAACCACCTCCGTCATGGTGTTCGTCGACCAACTGACCACGGCCAAACTGCACACACTGGGCAGCAGTTATGGCCTGGAAAATCTGAACCTGGCCCCCGATGCCACCTTCAGAAAAAACCAGCCGCAAGTCCCGCTTGAAAGCACCGGCTACAGCCTGATTGCCCAACTCGATGAGCCGGGGAAGCACTTGTTGTGGTCGTTGTTGCCAACCCTGGGCGGGACGTTGGTGGTGCTGATGTTGCTCACTGCGTATTTCTTCCGGTATGCGATGCGTTCCTCGCGCTACGTCGACAGCAGTTATGAGGTGTTGCAAGCCTCCCACCGGGCACTGGAAAGCGCCAATCACGCGTTGGAGGCCAGCGAAGAACGCTTTCGCGCGGTGGCCGAAGCCGCGTCGGACTGGATCTGGGAAATCGATCAACACCAATACATCACCTACCTGTCCGGACGCTTCAGCGCCGTGACCGGCTTCTCCGATCAGCAGTGGCTGGGGCAAAACATCGAACAACTGCTGTATTGCGACACCACGCCGCTGGCCCTCTGGCTGAACAAACTGACCGAGGAAGCCAGTGTCAGCGACCTGCGTTGCACCTATCGCGATCAAACCGGCCAACAACGCTACTGCCGGGTGTCCGCCCGACCGATCCTCGACGACCAGCGGGTCATCGGCTACCGGGGTACAGCCAGCGACATCACCGACGAAGTTGCCGCCCACGCGCAAATCCAGCACCTGTCGATGCACGACGCGCTGACCGGATTGCCCAACCGCAACAAACTCGCGCGCTACCTGGAAGATGCCTTGCAGCTCAAGGAACACTCGGCGCCGCTGACGTTATTGATGCTCGACCTGGATAACTTCAAACCGATCAACGATTCACTCGGCCATCCCGCCGGCGATGCGGTGTTGCAGGAGGTCGGCGTGCGCTTGCGCGAGTGCACCCGCGACCATGACATCGTCGCCCGGCTGGGCGGTGATGAGTTTGTCGTGGTGGTCCTCGGCATGAATAGCCACAGCGAGATCGACAAGTTCTGCACCCGCCTGATCGAGAGCCTGCACCGGCCCATCCCCTATGAACACCATATGCTGCACATCGGCGCCAGCCTGGGCGTTGCCCTCAGCCGTCGCCAGGGTTACGTGCCCAGCGAGTTGATCCGCTGCGCCGATATTGCCCTGTACAAGGCCAAATCCGACGGTAAAAACACCTGGTGCTACTTCGAAGCGCACATGAGCGACCAGATCCAGCATCGTCGCCAACTGGAAGACGATCTGCGGCAAGCGGTGCTGAATAATCAGTTTGTGCTGCACTACCAGCCGCGCTACAAAGTGGACGGCAAGGAAATCGTCTCAGTGGAAGCGCTGGTCCGCTGGCAGCATCCGACGCAAGGCCTGCTCGGCCCGGACCTGTTCATCCCGTTGGCCGAGCAAACCGACCTGATCGTGCCGCTGGGCCGCTGGGTGCTGCGCGAAGCCTGTGAAACCGCCCTGACCTGGCCGGACGACATCCTGCTGTCGGTCAACCTGTCTCCCGCACAATTCGCCCGCAGCGACGTGGTGGAGGACGTGCGCGAAGTGCTGGTCGAGACCCGCTTCCCGGCCAGCCGCCTGGAACTGGAAATCACCGAAAACGTCATGCTCAACGACATCGACGGCGCCCTCACCACCATGAACGCCCTCAAGGAATTGGGCGTGCGTTTGAACATGGACGACTTCGGCACCGGCTATTCCTCGCTGGGCTATTTGCGGGCCTACCCGTTCGACGGGATCAAGATCGATAAACGCTTCATCGCCTCGATGAGCAGCGGCGGCAACGACCGCGCGGTGGTCCAGGCCATCATCAGCCTGGGCAAAGCCATGGGCCTGACCGTGACCGCTGAAGGGGTCGAAACAGCGGAACAACTGAAAATACTCGGCGCCGATCAATGTCACGAAGTGCAAGGGTTCTACATGAGCCGCCCGGTTGATAAGGTGGCGTTCAGCAAACTCCTGAGCAAATCCCGCGCCTGACAACTCCACTCCCTCTGCAGGAGCAAGGCTCGCCCGCGAAGAGGCCCAGGAAACCCGCGCATGTTGAAGACCTCATCGAAGCTGCAAACCATCAATCGGCCACGGTCCATGGATTACCGTGAGCGTGAACGGTAGAAATCTCGAACTCCCGTGATGTCAGTGCCTCCAATGTTTAGGCCCACAGAGGTACGCGATATGAACAACGAATCGAAAACCCCACCAAACGCCCCGCCCACCGATACTTCTGGCAAACCCGTCAATGTGGTTGAGCGGGATCTTGAGGATGAGGACAGCGATACCCGAGGCGTGGATGAAACCATTACGCCCTCCTCGACCCGGGCTAAAGAGCAGGATGCCGAGGAACTGCAGCGCAAAATTGACGAGATTGAACGGAAAGTGGCGGACGGTAACTAGATCGAACGCCTACCTGTGGCGAGGGAGCTTGCTTCCTCGCCACAGGGCCATGTTTAGCCTTAAAGCTCAGTCGCGCGGCCATCGTTGTCGAAGAAATAGATATTTTCATGCTTGAACCCCCAGACGCCGCCCCTCTGACGGATATGAGGTTCAAAGGTAAAACAGCTCACGTCCCCAAGACGCCGGTCATTCCCGGCCTCTATATACAACCGGTCATCCCGTCGCCCGCAGATGCTATGCCCGACATTCCCGCTGAAATCGAGGTTCTCGAACCCTGCCGTCATGATCGACTCATTGGCAAACTCATAGAGCTCATGAAACGTCGTCTGCGGCTGGGCAAATTGGCACATCCGCTCGTGTAACTGGCGCTCTACCTCATAACCCCTACCGAACTCATTGCCAATGGGCACGGCCCGGCACACACCACCCTCCACATAAAACGAGCGCGCACAGTCGCCCCAGACATCGCCCGATATGGGGCTTAAGTCGACGGTTATTAAATTATGGGGGCCAACCGCCTCATCACTCGGCCGGTAGTCTCGGCCTGACACCGAGAGCACACTTCGGGATCCGAGCAGCACAAAGGCCGGACAGTCGTAATACCAGGTGTCGGGATAGCCGGCCTGGGCCAACGCCTGGGACGAAAATCGGGCAATGGAGGCTTCTGTGGACGTGGCTGTTATGTGTTTGACGAGTTGCTGCAGACAGCTTTTGCAGCGGTCTGGACGGGTAAGTTCGCGGGTGTTGGCATGTAAGGCGTCGCTCCCTCGCCACAGAGACTCTAGGGTATTTGAGATTAAGCGTCGTACCTGTCATAAGTCTGCATCGCAATGAACACAACACTCAAGAACGGCCAAGTCTAATGTAAAACCCAAGGATCGAAGGTAGTCAGTGAGTCTTTTCAGTCGTTTCAAAGCTCTCGCAAGGCAAGCCCCCAAAGAACAGGTCGTAGGGTATTCACCAGACGAATTGAAGGTCGTGTTTACCGCGCCTTTGGCACGTCTTCCGGCTGACTCTCCGCCAGCGGTTTCGCTGGAGAACATTGGCGTCCCGGCCTATTACTCTTCGTTTTTAATCGACAAGGAAGATGCCGAGCATTTTTGGGCGCTGGTGGAATCAGCATTCCGCTACGAGACGGAAAAACCGTTCAACGATGTCCTCGTCAAGCAATACGCGAACACCGAAAAAAATCACCACCTGATCTGTTTCACATCCGACGAAGCCTTCCATTCCACCACCGTACGGCTGGTGACGAACAGTGTCGATTTCCTCGACAGCGTTCATCGTGAACGTTTCGCTGTTCCGCCGCCGTGGGTGGCGTTCGAGGGGTACAACCCGGCGTGGTGGGGCGGCGCGATGCAAGGGGCGAACGGGTGCTACAACGACAGCTACTTCCTGCCGTTTTTTACCGGTTTGAACGCAGCCGAAAAAAACGCCTATTACGTGAGGTACGGCGCTACTGACGCGTGGATCAGCAGCCTGGAATTGATGTACGGCGACGAGTAACACGAAATCCGCCCACAAAAATGCCCGCTCACCGTCACCGGTTCAGCGGGCTTTTTGTTCTCACACCGGAGAGATTGTGGCCAAGGCACCAATCAAGACGGTCAGCACCAGAAACCCACCCAGGAAAAACGCCATCTTAGCCATAAGGCCTCCTACCACTTGAGTTTGCGGCGCAACAGGCGCAGTGAAGTGCGTTCACTTCAGGCGGCCGGGCCGGTGAGGCATTGTGGGACTGTGGCTGATCTCGTTACAGATGCAGGTGGCGCGAGAAAATACGGATCAGATGGTTGGGAGGCGTATCGCGGCTCATCAGAGGAAGCCCGAATGCGAGCCAAGTCTATGACGATACGCGAACTTTGTAGCAGCTGGCGAAGCCTGCGTTCGGCTGCGAAGCAGTCGTAAACCTGAGCACGCGGTCTTCCTGAAAAACCGCGCTGGCTGATTTCACGACTGCTTCGCAGCCGAACGCAGGCTTCGCCAGCTGCTACAGGTCGGGTTATGGCTTGCCCCACTGGCAGGTAAAAAAACCCGCTGACCGTGACCGGTTCAGCGGGCTTATTGGTTGCTTACATCACTTCAGGTCGAACCGATCCAGGTTCATGACCTTGACCCACGCGGCCACAAAGTCTTTAACGAACCGCTCCTTCGCATCACTGCTGGCATACACCTCCGCCAGCGCGCGCAACTGCGCATTCGAGCCAAAGACCAAATCAACCCGCGTCGCCGTCCACTTCACTGCGCCGGTTTTGCGGTCCCGTCCTTCGAACTCTTCCTGCGCTTCCGACGTTGGTTTCCACTCCACGCCCATGTCCAGCAGGTTGGTGAAGAAGTCGTTGGTCAACGCTTCTGGCCGGTCGGTGAAGACGCCGTGTTTGGTTTGGCCGACATTGGTGTTGAGCACGCGCAGGCCGCCGATCAGCGCGGTCATTTCGGGCGCGGTGAGGGTCAGCAGTTGCGCCTTGTCGATCAGCAACGCCTCGGCCGGCACGCTGTAGCGGGTTTTCAGGTAGTTGCGGAAGCCATCGGCGATGGGTTCGAGGAAGCCGAACGATTCCACGTCCGTTTGCTCTTGCGAGGCGTCCATCCGCCCCGGCGTGAACGGCACGGTTACGTTGTGGCCGGCATTTTTCGCGGCTTGTTCGACGCCCACGCTGCCGGCCAGCACGATCAGGTCGGCCAGGGAAATTTTCTTGCCGCCACTGTTGAACTCGTTCTGGATGCTTTCGAGTTTCGCCAGCACGCTCGCCAACTGCCCAGGCTGGTTGGCTTGCCAGGACTTCTGCGGTTCCAGGCGCAGGCGTCCGCCGTTGGCGCCGCCGCGTTTGTCGGAGCCACGGAAGGTGGACGCCGCCGCCCAAGCCGTCGACACCAGTTGCGAGACGCTCAGCCCCAAGGCCTGGAGTTTGCCCTTGAGTGCCGCGATGTCGCTGTCGTTGACCACTTCATGGTCCAGCGCCGGGATCGGGTCTTGCCAAAGCAATTCTTCGCCGGGCATTTCCGGGCCGAGGTAGCGCGAGAGCGGCCCCATGTCGCGATGGATCAATTTGTACCAGGCGCGCGCGAAGGCGTCGGCGAGCTGGTCGGGATTGGCCAGGAAGCGCCGGGAGATCGGTTCATAGATCGGGTCGAAACGCAGCGCCAGGTCCGAGGTCAGCATGGTCGGATTACGCCGTTTCGCCGGATCGAACGCATCCGGAATAATCCCGGCGCCAGCGCCGTTTTTCGGCGTCCACTGGTGCGCACCGGCCGGGCTTTTGGTCAGTTCCCACTCGAAACCGAACAGGTTTTCCAGGTAGTTGTTGCTCCACTTCGTCGGCGTGGTGGTCCAGGTCACTTCCAGGCCACTGGTGATGGTGTCGGGGCCTTTGCCGGTGCCGAAGCTGTTCTTCCAGCCCAGGCCCTGTTGTTCGAGGCCAGCCGCTTCGGGCTCAGCCCCGACGTTGTCGGCAGGCCCGGCGCCGTGGGTTTTGCCGAAGGCGTGGCCGCCGGCGATCAGCGCCACGGTTTCTTCGTCATTCATGGCCATGCGGCCGAAGGTTTCGCGGATGTCGATGGCGGATTTGACCGGGTCCGGCTCGCCTTCCGGACCTTCAGGGTTGACGTAGATCAGGCCCATTTGCACAGCGGCCAAGGGGTTTTCCAGGTTGCGTCCGTGGTCGGTACGGCTGTCCTCATTTCTTCCGGGCTCGGCCACGAGTGGCACATCGCCGGGCGCTTGCACCGGTTTTTGCCCTTTGTCGTAGCGGGTGTCGCCACCCAGCCATTTGTTTTCGGAGCCCCAGTACACGTCCTCGTCCGGTTCCCAGACGTCAGCGCGGCCACCAGAATACCCAAAGGTCTTGAAGCCCATCGACTCCAGCGCCACGTTGCCGGTGAGGACAATCAGGTCGGCCCAGGAAATGTTTTGCCCATATTTTTGCTTGATCGGCCACAGCAGCCGGCGCGCCTTGTCGAGGCTGACGTTGTCCGGCCAACTGTTGAGCGGCGCAAAACGCTGCTGACCGGAACCCGCCCCGCCCCGTCCGTCACCGGTACGGTAGGTGCCGGCGGCATGCCAGGCCATGCGGATAAAAAACGGTCCGTAATGTCCAAAGTCCGCCGGCCACCAGTCTTGCGAGTCGGTCATCAGCGCATTCAGATCCGCCTTCACCGCCGCGAAATCAAGTTTCTTGAACGCATCGGCGTAGTTGAAGCCCTCGTCCAGGGGATCGGACAGGGACGAGTGCTGGTGCAGGATCTTCAGGTTCAGTTGATTCGGCCACCAGTCGCGGTTCGTCGTGCCACCGCCAGCGGCGTGATTGAACGGGCATTTCGATTCAGTTGCCATGTAATAGCTACCTTTGGTCGTGTTCATCCAGCTACCCGGCCCGACCTGGGCCTGCAATAGCAATGAGCGAAATCAAAGACATAGGCTGCTGGGCCTGGCAGTTCGATCAACTGCTCTGTGTGGCCACACGGGAACTCAGGGGTTTGGCGACGATCCGCCAGCACACGGGCCCACGGCAAGCCTGTGACTCTTTCTTATCTCGTTATCAGGTATTAATCGGCCAGCGTACGCCAGCGCAACGGTAAGACTAGACCGTCTGGGGAGGACTGCTAATAGCGGCAGTGTTAGGGCGTGATAGGGAGAATCTTTTGCGGGGTAGCTGAAGTGCCCCTCAGGTCAGGCCCGAGGGGCGATTCATCAAGCAGCGTTGGCTTCTTTCTTCAGGCTGTTCATATCAATCACAAAGCGATATTTCACATCGCCCTTGAGCATGCGCTCATAGGCTTCGTTGATGTCCTGAATGTTGATCATCTCGATGTCCGAGACAATCCCGTGTTTGGCGCAGAAATCCAGCATGTCCTGGGTTTCCTGAATCCCGCCAATCAACGAACCGGCCAGGCTGCGGCGCTTGAAGATCAGGTTGAACACCGAAGGCGACGGGTGCGGACTGTCCGGCGCGCCGACCAGCGTCATCGTGCCGTCGCGCTTGAGCAGATTGAGGAACGCGTCCAGATCATGGGGTGCAGCGACGGTGTTGAGGATGAAGTCCAGGGTATTGGCAAACTTGGCCATTTCATCCGGGTTCTTCGACACCACCACTTCATCGGCGCCCAGGCGCAGGCCGTCCTCACGCTTGTTCGGCGACGTGGTAAACAGCACCACATGCGCGCCCATGGCATGGGCGATCTTCACCGCCATGTGCCCGAGGCCACCGAGGCCGACCACGCCGACTTTCTGGCCGGGCCCGACCTTCCAGTGGTGCAACGGCGAATACGTGGTGATGCCGGCACACAGCAGCGGCGCGACGGCGGCCAGGTTGGTGTCGTCGTGGGAAATGCGCAGGACGAACTTCTCCTTGACCACGATATTGTCCGAGTAGCCACCAAAGGTGTTCTCGCCGCCAAACACCGGGCCGTTGTACGTGCCGGTGAAGCCGTTCTCGCAATATTGCTCGTCGCCTTCGGCGCACGACGCACAGTGCTGGCAGCTGTCGACCATGCAGCCAACGCCGGCCAGATCGCCCACCTTGAACTTGCTGACATTCGCGCCAACGGCGGTCACCCGACCGACAATTTCATGGCCCGGCACCGAGGGGTACAAGGTGTTTTGCCACTCGTTGCGTGCGGTGTGCAAGTCGGAGTGGCAGACGCCGCAATAGAGGATATCGATCTGCACATCATCGGCACCAGGCGCACGGCGTTCGAAGGTGAAGGGCTTGAGCGAGTCCTTGGAACCCTGCGCGGCGTAGCTGTAAGTCTTGGTCATTACGATCGCCTTTTGAGTCGGATGTTGAATATCAGAGGAGGAGCGTAGGTGCTGAATCGTTCAAGTGGATGACAGTGGCGACCCATTGATCGCCGAACGCCCAGAAACCCTGGCGGCTGCGTTGCACCGCGTTGCCCACAGGATAAGACCGGCGCAGGCACGACCGATGACCCCATCCTGCTGATTTATTGCCTAATCCCGCCGAACTCGACAAAAGTAATGGCAAATTAGTAGCATGCACGTCCAACGGAACAACACCCGGGTTGCTTCCCGATCACGGACGAACATCGATGAACAAAAGTGCTTACCTTTGCCTGGCCTTCATGATGGTGGTGGGCGGCCTGAGTTTTTTTCTGCCACGTGAAGCCGCGTTGGGCTCCCTCGCGCTGATCGCGCTGTTCTCCTTCGGCTACTTCGTCTTCTACCTGATCAGGCACAACCTGCACCACGGCATCATCAAAAGCCTGCTGCTCTCAATACTCGTCATGGCCATCGGCATCATTCCTGTGCTCGGCTGGATCGTGATCATCGGCTTCGTCATCTACAACATCTCCAAAGCCCTGGAAGGTTTGAAAAGCCTGCTCCCGGATGTGCTTGCCAGCCTGGTGATCTACGCCCTGCTGTGCGCACGCCTGGCCTTCGACCTCCGCGACCCCATGGCCATCACAGCGCTGGCCGGCGCCTACCTGATCGCGTCGGTGCTCTACTGCCGCAGCCTCAACGGCTACTCCACCGAACATGCGCTGTTCAAGATGAGCGTCATGTGGCTGTCCATCCCCTTCGCCGCCCTCACCATCATCTCCATCGTATCGGCCCTGGGAAACCTGTTCCGCACCGTCAGCTCCACCATCACCCGCACCGTCATCTCGCCACAAATGGTCTCGGCGCATATGCGTGGGGGCGTGGCGATTGATGCGTATACGCGCAACATCACCACCAGCGTGACGAGCACCGTGACCAGCCTGGCGCCGGGCGCAGGGGTGATCACGGCGGGGGTGACAGGGGATTTGGCGCAGAAAGTGAAGACGGAGAAGGCGTGAACAGATTAATTCGCGGACTGCTTTTACTCGCCCTGTGCACGCTGTCGAGCTGGGCAAGCGCGGCAACCGGCTGCGAGGATTTTCTGGCGAAGATGAGTGACAAACCTGCCTTTGTAGAATTTCTACAATGCACTCAAGCCACGGACCGACAGGGGAAACCCTTCGTTGCCCAGTACCGCATAACGGGTGCTGACGCGCTCAAGGCCGAGCGGTACATGACCCAACGCTTTGGCCTGCCCCCACTCAAGTTTTACTGCTGCGTCTGGGACTCCATGCCCTATTTTTATCGCGATAAAAAAACAGATCTCGGGTATAGCTTCGTCATGGCTTCTGAGGAAACACCCATCAACCAACGTGAATCGTGGCCTGATATAAAGTTCTTCTACATCAACGTGTCGCTCGACACCGAAGAGATTTAATCGCCCGATGATTCGATGCGTCCAAGGCAGGCAAACGCAATCATGAAAAACCGTGTCACGCCCTCGGTGCTGTTTGCCTTAACGCTCTTAGTAATGTGCGACTCCGTACACGCCGCCGCATGGCAAATTTGCGGTCTGGAGTTGCTGGTTACCGATGTATTGAAACAACCCTCTCCACAGCTACAGGCCCGAATCCTGAAAGTCAGCCCGGTATCAAACACCGTGGAATGCCCTGAAGTTGGGGCGACTGTCACCTTCATTCCGGAAAAACCCGATTACCAAAACCCGCTGCCACGCCGACAGTGGCCTAAAAAGGGACAGTCGGTGCGGGTTGACTATCGGTATCTGGATGGGGTGTGTAAGGGCGATGGGAATAGTTATGCGTGTCGGATTGAGCATTATCCAATAGGGGGTCAATAAAGGAGTCGGCGAAAAGCGGACGTTCAATACTCGGCAAACTAATGTGAGCTGTTCACCTCCGCCGAAAGAACCACATCAAAAAACGATGTGATCAGTCGACTGGAGCGACGCTCAGCCAAGCAATAAAGAAAGGTTTCGGTGTAGAGCGGATCCCCTTCGATGCGGATCGTGCGAATACGCGGATCGGCGATGAACTCCGCTTCAGATACCACCCCCAGCCCGATCCCACGCACGACGGCTTCACGCAGTGCCTCGCGACTGCCGATTTCCATGGCGATGCGCGGCACAACTTGCGCCGCCATCAAGGCCTGTTCCAGGACCAGACGAGTTGTGGAACCGGGCTCTCGTTGCAACAGCCGCTGCCCCTCCAACTCCTCAAGTCGTACTGAATCGCGTTCTGCGAAAGGATGCTCATGGTGGGCAAACAGGATGATGGCGTGACGTGCGTAATGCACGGCGCAGAGTCCTGGATCATCGTGCCGTCCGGCAAGTACCGCGATATCCGTCACGTAACTCTCAAGATCAGCCAGCACCTGCGCCGAATTGCCAACCCGTATCGAAACATCGATGCGAGGATGCTGCTGAAGGTAGTTGTCGACCATCTCGATTACATGGAAAGGCCCCACCGCCCCTAGCTTGAGCTGACCACTGTCAAGCCGGCCGGAGTCTCGCAGCAGGTTGTGCGCGTCCAGATCCAGCGCAGCCATTGCCTGAGCAATTGGCAGTAATTGCCGGCCGACATCGGACAACTCAATGCGCCGCCCGCGACGGTGGAACAGCTCTAGATTGTATTGCCGCTCCATGCTCTGGACTTGTGTGGTGAGCGTAGGTTGGCTGAGCCCAAGTGCCCGCGCGCCGGCACTGAAACTACCGTGACGTGCCACGGCGAGGAAGGCACGCATCTTGGCGGTCGACATCCATAGACTCCATCAATACTTAGCTGCGAAAACCTATATTGAATTGATCGTATGACTGTCACGTGACATTTCTAGCCTGAGGCCACTCCCACCAACTGCCTGGAATGCCATGAATAATTTCTCCAGATTCTTGCGTATCGCCGCTATTGCCTGCCTCTCGATAAGCGCGGTCTGCCAAGCGGGAGCGAACGAAAAATTGAGAATTGGCCTGATCCCGTCGGAAGACTCCCAAGCGATGATCGAGTCGAGCAAGCAAGTGCTCAGCAGCCTTGAGGCCAAACTGGGCATGCCAGTCGAACCCTTTGTCGCCACGGACTACAACGGCATCATCGAAGCACTGCGTGCAGGCAAACTGGACGTGGCCTACCTCGGCCCTTTCTCCTATGTTCTGGCAACGTCGGTCGCAGACGTTGAAGCGTTCGCGGTTGCCGTCACCAAAAAAACGGGGCAGAGCGCCTACAAGAGCTTGATCCTTGCTCGCAAGGACAGCGGCATTCACGAATTGTCAGATCTCAAGAATCACACCTTCGCGTTTGTCGACCCCAGCTCTGCTTCTGGTCATCTGTTCCCCAAAGCTGGACTGGAGCAGGCTGGTTTTGATCCCGCAACATTGTTTTCGCGGGTAATTTTCTCCGGTTCCCATGACGCAAGCATCCTCGCGGTAGCCAACCGGAAGGTGGATGCAGCCGCAGTCGCCGACCGCATTCTGACCAACGCCGTCGCCAGAGGACTGGTCAAGCAGGATGAATTCCAAGTGGTGTGGAGTTCTCGTCCGATCCCGGAGTCTCCGATGGTCTGGCGGCAAAACCTCGACCCGGCACTCAAGCAAAAAGTCGCTGCTGCCCTGGCTTCGATCAAGGATGTGCCTTGGGGTGACCAGGGCCAACTGGATGGCTTTCAGCCCACTACCGATGCTGCTTACGACGTCGTGCGCGAAACCGCCAAGGTGCTCGATCTCGATTTGCGGAGGCTCAAATGATCAGCATCCGCCAACTGACCAAGCACTACGGATCAAACCCGGTTTTACGTGGGATCGACCTGGAGGTGGCAGCGGGAGAATTCGTGGTGGTGCTGGGCCAGTCCGGTGCGGGTAAATCTACTTTGCTGCGTTGTATCAACCGACTTGTCCAAGCCGATTCAGGGACGCTCTCAGTGGCAGGTATTGACGCACTGGCCTGCCGCGACACCAGCGTTCTGCGACGTCAGGCGGCGATGATCTTTCAGCACCACAACGTCGTGCCACGTCTCAGCGTACTGAAGAATGTACTCACCGGATGCTTGGGCGCTGTATCAACGCTCACCTCGATCATGCAGTTGTTTCGGCGCGAGGACGTGGCGTTGGCCATGCAGTGCCTGGAGCGCGTCGAGCTGGCGCATAAAGCCCGCGAACGGACCGATTCGCTCTCCGGGGGGCAGATGCAACGCGTGGGCATCGCACGTGCCCTGGCGCAACGCCCAAAAGTGATTCTGGCGGACGAACCGGTAGCCAGTCTCGACCCAAAGACTGCGCGCCTGGTGCTGCAATATTTGCGCGACGCCACGCGGGAGCTGGGTATCACGGTGTTGTGCAACCTGCATCAGGTTGATTACGCCCGAGAGTTTGGAGACCGGATCGTAGGCCTGGCCCACGGAAAACTTGTGTATGACGGTACCGCTTCCAGCATGACCGAAGACGACTTGCAGCGCATATACCCCGGCCAGACAACGGACGCCCAAGGTACCACTGCGAGCGCGGGCGAGCGGGTGACCCCTTGCGCGCAACTGAGGGTTTGAGCATGAAACAGCAACGTTATCTGTGGACGGTGGGCCTGCCTCGCGGACCGCGTGGTTGGCTGTCCACTGGCGCAATCGTGCTGGCGGTCATTCTGACTCTGCACTGGAGTGCCACGGGAGCGCAATTAAGCGTGGGCGAACTCGCGGCAGGGTTGCCACAAATTGGTGATTTCCTTGCACGCACCGTCCCACCCGACCTGAGCATTCTTCCTCGACTGCTGGCGCCCGCCGTGGAGACTCTGCAAATTGCCATTTGGGGCACATTGCTCGGCGTGTTGATGGCCATTCCGCTGTCATTTCTCGCGGCCCGCAACCTGAGCCAAAACCGGTTGGTCTTCCACGCGACCCGGCAATTTCTTAATTTCACTCGCAGCATAAATGAACTGATTCTTGCCCTGATATTTGTCTCGGCGGTAGGCCTTGGGCCCTTCCCCGGCGTGCTGGCGCTGGCGTTGCATGGCCTGGGCATGCTTGGAAAATTCTTTGCCGAGAGTATCGAGGAGATCGACCAAGGCCCGATTGAAGCGCTCCAGGCTACCGGCGCACGGCCCTTGCAGGTCATCGTTTTTGGGGTACTGCCGCAGGTCATCACTGCCTGGATTGCAGTGGTCCTCTACCGCTTCGAAGTCAATTTACGCTCGGCGACCGTACTCGGCATGGTGGGTGCCGGTGGGCTTGGTTTTGAGCTGGTGAGCAGCCTGAAACTGTTCAAGTATCAGGAGACTGCCACCTGCATCATCGTCATCACGCTCATGGTGATCGTCGCTGACGCGGTGTCGGGTCGATTGCGCAACGCGATCCAGCGTGGCGTTCACAACTAAACACGCCTCTAGCAAGCACTCACATTGAATCAAGTATCGGTTCAGCCGATTAATGCCTGCGAACTATCGATTTGAGCTGTTGATGAAGCGCCCCGAGTATGGGGCCACTTCCAACAACAAAAACAAAGGACCCGCCATGATTGCCCGATTCCACAATCCCGTTGATACACGATTCGGCTGGGGCAGCCTGCTTGAGCTTGCCAACATCACTGAAAACCAAAAAGTCGCCCTTGTGACCTTTCCCGAGGCGCGTGGGCTGGGTTTGGTTGATCGCATTCAAGACCTGCTGGGCGACCGTCTGGTGTATGTGATTGAAGATGTCCAGCCTAATCCTGACGTGGCCCAGCTACGTGAGACCTATGAACGATTCTGGCAGCAAGCCGGCGAATGCCAGGCGGTCATCGCAGTGGGTGGCGGCAGTGCCATCGATACCGCCAAGGCGTTGATCGTGGGGACTGAATCGGGGCATTTTGATGAATTGCTCGCGTTGCTGGCAACCGGCAAACCCTTCGTCCCGGCGCGCAGCAAAATACTGATCGCGGCGCCCACCACGGCAGGTACCGGCAGCGAGGTGACGCCTTGGGCGACGATCTGGGATTCGGCCAACCACAAAAAATACTCGCTGCACCTTGAATGCACCTGGCCCAAAGTCGCCATTGTGGACCCGGAGCTGATGCTGACCGTTCCTGGCGGCGTCACCGTCTCTACAGGACTGGATGCCTTGTCTCATGCGCTGGAGTCGGTCTGGAACATCAACGCCAATCCGGTTTCGGACACCTTCGCCATCTCCGCCATTGCGGACATCCTGGAGTGCCTGCCGCTGCTGCATCGTGATCTCTCCAACAAGGAACTGCGTTCGCGCATGGCATTGGCCGCCCTCAAGGCCGGATTGGCGTTTTCCAACACCAAAACCGCCCTTGCCCATTCCATATCTTACGAGATGACACTGCACTACGGCCTGCCGCATGGCATAGCCTGCTCCTTTACATTGCCGCGGGTGCTGGGACTGGCCTGGGGTCACGACGCAGTGCGCGACCGTACCCTTCAACGAATTTTCGGCAACGACCTGGACAAAGCTCAGGATCAGTTGCGTGAATTCCTGCATAGCCTGGGCGTGAAAACGGAATTTTCCGACTATGGCGTAACGGCGGAGCAAGCCGAGCAAATGATTCTTTTCGCCATGCAGGGCGCAAGGGGCAAAAACTTTATCGGCTCTCAAGCTGCGTAGCCCTGCCAACACCCGACAAGCACTGTCAGCGGCATGACGAGCCGCGACGATTTCCTGCTGCCCTCACAAAAGAGTGCATCCGCCGGCGCCAACTGGTGAGAGCGAACAATAATAAGGAAAAGATCATGAATCGTGCCCAAACCATGCCTGCTCTGGCCGTACACACCGCCTCATTCCGAGTCGCTCAATGGCGCATGTTGCTGGCAGCGATGTTCTGTTATTTGTTTTTCTACACCGGTCGGCAAACCTTCGGTTTCGCCATTCCGGGCATCCAGGCCGAATTCGGTTTTACCAAGGAACACCTCGGATGGGCATCGGCCGCCATGCTTTGGGCTTATGCCATCGGCCAGGCCATCAACGGTAACCTTGCCGATAAATACGGCGGTCGCCGCATTATGACCGCCGGTGCGGTGTTGTCCTGCGCCGCCAACTGGGTGACCAGCTTCGCCGGCAATTTTGCCGCACTGATCCTGCCCTGGGGCATCAACGGTTATTTCCAGGCGTTGGGGTGGGCGCCGGGCAGTCGGCTGATCTCCAACTGGTGGAGTGCCGGCGAGCGCGGCAAGGTCTATGGCTTATACGTGTTCGCCGCCGGTTGCGCCTCGGTCCTCTCTTACGTGACTTCGATCGTGGTGCTTGAGGTGATGCATCTGGAGTGGCGCTGGATCTTTCGGTTGCCCGTGCTGCTGATGCTGGCGGGCGGGATAATCTTCTACCTGGTGGCGCGGGAACGCCCACAGGATATGGGCTTCGAGCCGCTCGCAGACACCGGTGTAGCGAACGCCGATGACAAAAATCACGAAGTGGCCCATGGCGAAGTCGAGACCTCTGCGCAACGCTATAAAGCCGTCCTGAAAAACTTTCGTTTGATCATTGCCGCCGTGTCCCTGGGTTTCCAGAACGCCGCTCGCTATGGCCTGATCGTCTGGGTACCTGTTCACTTTCTGGGTGCCAACTGGAAGAGCGGCGACAGCATGATCGATCCAAAGTGGATCACTGTTGCCCTGCCGGTAGGCATGGCTATCGGCGCGCTGAGTAATGGCTGGATTTCGGACAAACTGTTCGGTTCCAAACGCTACCTGGCAATCATGCTCTACATGGTGCTCGGTGCCGCCACCAGCCTGTGGATGTGGACGCTTGCGCCACACAGCGCCACTGGTCTTATCGCGTTATTCCTCTGCGGGTTCTTTGTTTACGGCCCTGCGTCGAGTTTCTGGGCGCTCTGCCCTGACCTGGTCGGAGCAAAACGTGCTGGCACGGCAACCGGCGTCATGAACTTTTCGTCCTATCTGTTTGCGGGCCTGGCGGAACCGCTGATCGGCAGTATGCTCGACAGTACCGGCAATACGTCGTTGATCTTCCTTGTGGTCACTACCGCGTGCCTTTGCAGCGCGGTGGTTGCGCTGTTCATCAGGCGCTGAGTACAAGGTTTAGAGGCTTGAATCATAGGTTGCGGCTCAGGAACAGGATCTTCTATGTACCAGTACCACAAGTGGCTTCGATCTTTTCATGCGGTAGCGAAGACTGGCAGTTTCACCCTCGCTGCCGAGTACCTGAGCGTCGGCCAACCGACGGTCAGTGAGCAGGTCAACGCGCTGGAAAAGAAGTTTTCCGTAGAACTGTTCCATCGTCGCGGCCGCTTTATCGAAATGAGTTCGGCAGGACACAAGCTTTATGCGATCACCCAGGGCCTGTTCGGCCAAGAGGATGAAGCCGTGCAACTTTTGAAAAGCTTCAAGCAGCGCAAGATAGGTATGTTGCGCTTGGGGGCGGTTTCCCCGCCCATTGCGATGAACCTGACGTACGAATTGATGCAGCGGCACCCGGACATCGAACTCGAGACCTCGTTTTCCCCTGAAAAGGAGACGCTGGACAGGCTCTTCAATTTCGACATTGATGTGGCGATTCTGGCGCTGTCCGAATTTGACCAGCGTTTTGATACGCAACTTTACCGGCGCTATCCGATCATTGCCGTTGTGCGCGAAGACCATCCCTGGGCAAGTCAAAAAGAGGTACACGTCGAGCAGATCAGCAACGAGAGGTGGGTGCTTCGGGAAAAAAGTTCACGCACTCGCCAGTTGGTGGAGGAAAGCTGCAAGCGCCTCGACGTCTCGCTGAACTGTGTGATGCAGTTGAACAGCCGGGAAGCCATTGTTCATGCCATCGCCAAGGGCATCGGCATAGGTTTTGTCGCTGCCGTCGAATACGCCGAAACCCCAGGTACAAAACCGATCACGTTTGTAAATCACCCGTTTTCCATCGACTACCACTTGTGCTGCCTCGGTATTCGCAGAAACCGGCCGATGATCGCGGAGTTGTTCGACGCTAGTTCAACGCCTGTCATCTGATTCTGTAGCGCACTTTAACAATCGATAACCCTACTTCTCACTGGTGAGAGGGACGGTCTTCCCCTACCCAAAAGTGGAGATTCACCATGCATTACAAACAACCTGCTCAACTGCAAGCCGTGGTCCTGGACTGGGCAGGCACCGTCGTAGATTTCGGTTCATTCGCACCTACGCAAATTTTTGTCGAGGCCTTTGCCGAGTTTGGCGTAGCGGTTTCTCTGGAGGAAGCGCGCGGCCCCATGGGGATGGGTAAGTGGGACCACATCCGCACGTTATGCAACCAGCCACAGATCGCCGAACGGTACCGTGCGGTGTTTGATCGCTTACCGACCGATGAAGACGTCACAGCGCTTTATGAGCGTTTCATGCCGCTGCAAATCGAGAAGATTGCCCTGCACTCGGCGCTGATTCCTGGCGCCTTGAACGCCATCGATGCGCTGCGCGACCAGGGTTTGAAAATCGGGTCCTGTTCGGGTTATCCGGCTGTCGTCATGGAAAAAGTGGTGGAACTGGCGCGCCACAATGGCTACGTCGCCGACCACGTGGTAGCAACCGACGAAGTGCCCAATGGCCGCCCACACCCGGCCCAGGCTCTGGCTAACGTGATCGCCTTGGGCATCAGCGACGTCGCCGCTTGCGTCAAGGTCGACGACACCTGGCCCGGCATCCTCGAAGGCCGCAGTGCCGGCATGTGGACAGTCGCGCTGACGTGCTCCGGCAACGCGCTGGGTTTGACCTACGAACAGTACCAGGCGCTGCCCTCCGACAAACTGGCCGAAGAGCGCGCCCGCATCATCAAGATGTTCGAAGGCTCTCGTCCGCACTACCTGATCGACACCATCGTCGAATTGCCGGCAGTCATCGAAGACATCAATGCCCGCCTGGCGCGCGGTGAAACCCCTCAAGGTTCCTGAACCCACTCGGCCACTGAAGTGACAGTGGCCGTCACCCGGACGGCCACCACCAAAAACAACAAGAGAGACTCGTCATGATCTACGCCCATCCTGGCGCCCCCGGCGCCCTCGTGACCTTCAAGCACCGCTACGGTAACTACATCGGCGGCGAGTTCGTCGCGCCTGTCAAAGGTCAGTACTTCACCAATACCTCGCCAGTGAATGGCCAACCGATTGCCGAATTCCCGCGTTCCACCGCCGAAGACATCGACAAAGCCCTGGACGCGGCCCACGCGGCGGCCGATGCCTGGGGCGCCACGTCCGCCCAGGCGCGCTCGCTGGTGCTGCTGAAAATCGCCGACCGCATCGAGCAGAACCTGGAACTGCTGGCGATCACCGAATCCTGGGACAACGGTAAAGCCGTTCGCGAAACCCTCAACGCCGACATCCCGCTGGCGGCGGATCACTTCCGCTACTTCGCCGGTTGCATCCGCGCCCAGGAAGGCAGCGCCGCCGAGATCGACGGCAACACCGTGGCTTATCACATTCATGAACCGCTGGGCGTGGTCGGGCAGATCATTCCGTGGAACTTCCCGATCCTGATGGCCGCGTGGAAACTCGCCCCGGCTTTGGCCGCCGGTAACTGCGTGGTGCTCAAGCCTGCCGAGCAAACCCCGCTGGGCATCACCGTGCTGATGGAATTGATCGGCGACCTGCTGCCACCCGGCGTGCTGAACGTGGTGCAAGGGTTCGGCAAAGAAGCCGGCGAAGCCCTCGCCACCAGCAAACGCATCGCCAAGATCGCCTTCACCGGCTCGACTCCGGTTGGCTCGCACATCATGAAATGCGCCGCCGAAAACATCATTCCGTCCACCGTGGAGCTGGGTGGCAAGTCGCCGAACATCTTCTTCGCCGACATCATGCAAGCCGAAGAAACCTTCATCGAGAAAGCTGCTGAAGGCCTGGTGCTGGCGTTCTTCAACCAGGGCGAAGTCTGCACCTGCCCGTCTCGTGCACTGGTTCAAGAATCGATCTACGACGACTTCATGAAAGTCGTGATGAAAAAAGTCCTGTCGATCAAACGTGGCGACCCGCTGGACACCGACACCATGGTCGGCGCCCAGGCATCCGAACAGCAATTCGACAAAATCCTTTCGTACCTGGAAATCGCCAAGGGCGAAGGCGCCGAGCTGCTGACCGGCGGCAAGGTGGAAAAACTCGAGGGCAACCTGGCGACCGGGTATTACATCCAGCCGACCCTGCTCAAGGGCACCAACAAAATGCGCGTGTTCCAGGAAGAAATCTTTGGCCCGGTGGTGAGCATCACCACGTTCAAGGACGAAGCCGAAGCCCTGGCCATCGCCAACGACACCGAGTTCGGCCTGGGCGCCGGCCTCTGGACCCGCGACATCAACCGCGCCTACCGCATGGGCCGCGCCATCAAGGCCGGTCGTGTGTGGACCAACTGCTACCACCTGTACCCGGCGCATGCCGCGTTCGGTGGTTACAAAAAGTCCGGCGTCGGGCGTGAAACCCACAAGATGATGCTCGATCACTATCAGCAGACCAAAAACCTGCTGGTGAGCTACGACATCAATCCGTTGGGCTTCTTCTAGAACAGAAGATGCGACAGGCTAGCTACGCCTCTCTCAAATCCCGCCCACAAAAAAGCCCACTAACCGTCACCGGTCCAGTGGGCTTTTCGATTCAGCTTCTACTTACAAAGCCATATCACTTGCAGCATTAGCCTTCGGAGCCTTCGCAGGTTCAGCCGGTGCAGCAGTCGGAGCCGCAACCTGAGGAATCACTGGCGGCGGAGTCAACTGCAACACCTTCGCCGTATAAGCCCACTCCTCAGCAACCTTCTCAGGGCTACCGTTCAACTGAGTGCCATAGCTCGGCACGATCTGGTGCAGCTTCTCTTGCCAGGCCGGGGAAGCAACCTGATCCTTGAACACTTTCTGCAGCACGGTCAGCATGATCGGCGCAGCAGTCGATGCACCTGGCGATGCGCCCAGCAGGCCAGCAATGGTGCCGTCAGCGGAAGCAACAATCTCGGTACCCAGTTTCAGCACGCCACCAGCCGCTTCATCACGCTTGATGATTTGCACGCGTTGGCCGGCTTGCCACAGGCGCCAGTCTTCGGCTTTGGCGTTCGGGAAGTATTCTTTCAGGGCGTTCATGCGGTCTTCGTCGGACAGCATGAGTTGGCCGGCAAGGTACTCGACCAGCGGGTATTCCTTGATGCCGACTTTGGTCATCGGCCAGATGTTGTGGGTGGTGGTGCTGGTCAGCAGGTCCAGGTACGAGCCTTCCTTCAGGAACTTGGTGCTGAAGGTCGCGAATGGGCCAAACAGGATGACGCGTTTGCCGTCCAGGACACGGGTGTCGAGGTGCGGAACGGACATTGGCGGTGCGCCGACGGAAGCTTTGCCGTAGGCCTTGGCCAGGTGTTGCTCGGCAATGGTCGGGTTTTCGGTCACGAGGAACGAGCCGCCGACCGGGAAGCCTGCGTATTCCTTGGCTTCAGGAATGCCGGACTTCTGCAGCAGGTGCAGTGCACCGCCGCCCGCGCCGATGAAGACGAACTTGGCGTCGGTTTCGGATTCGGTGCCGTCTTTCAGGTTTTTGTAGCTGACGCGCCAGGTGCCGTCTTCGTTCTTGGTGATGTCCTGTACTTCGCTGGACAGTTTCAAGTCGAACTTAGGCGTGGTTTGCAGGTGCGCAACAAACTGGCGGGTGATTTCGCCGAAGTTAACGTCGGTGCCGATCGGGGTCCAGGTGGCCGCGACTTTCTGGTTCGGGTCACGCCCTTCCATCATCAGCGGAACCCACTTCTTGATCACAGCCGGGTCTTCGGAGTACTGCATGCCGGCGAACAGCGGGCTCGCTTGCAGGGCTTCGTAGCGTTTTTTCAGGAACTTGATGTTGTCATCGCCCCACACGAAGCTCATGTGCGGAGTGGAGTTGATGAACGAACGCGGGTTCTTCAGGACGCCTTGCTGAACCTGCCACGACCAGAACTGGCGGGAGATCTGGAAAGCTTCGTTGATTTCAACGGCTTTCGGGATCGACACTTTGCCGTTTTCGTCTTCCGGGGTGTAGTTCAGCTCAGCGAGGGCGGAGTGACCGGTACCGGCGTTGTTCCAGCCGTTGGAGCTTTCCAGGGCGACGCCGTCGAGGCGCTCGACCATTTCCATCGACAGGTCCGGTTGCAGCTCGTTGAGCCACACGCCCAGGGTCGCGCTCATGATGCCGCCGCCAATGAGCAGCACATCGACTTTCTTTGCCTCTTCCGCGTGAACGGACGTGATCCCCATCGACAAAGCCAGCCCCAGCAGGGCCGTGTTGAGTTTTTTAAGCATCTGTAGCACCTATGATAAAACGCCATCCGCCCTTCCATCCCAACCGCGAAGGCCCCTGGTTCACGCCATGCAGGCAGCATGTCGCGGGTTCCCGCACATCAGGATTGGAGGGTGGGCACACAAGGCCGACGTGTCCATCGACCTCAGTTTATATGTCCCTACTGAACTGACTTCTTATCATTATTGGCTTCAGCTACTTGAGCGACATTGATCCTGTTTGCACGCCTCAAGGGCGCGCGAACTGAATTGGTCAAAGCAAGATGGGGCGAAGAATATCACGACATGGCAAACCCGCGCGTCTGTTCGCGACTTGGTGGTCGGGGTCTGTGTCTGGATGTATCGGCGGAGGTTGGTAAAACGTGGCATTCCTGAGGCTGACGATACCGCGCGCATCACCGAATTCGCTACAAACGGCACCAGACCGTTAAAGTGACGCCCCCCCCAAACACCTGAGAACGATTAACCATGGATGGCCTTCACCCCGGCGTTGAGCCGAAAACGATTCACCGCTACCGCTCATTGCTTGTTCCAGTACTGTTTTTCGCATTGTGCGCCACCGCGCAAGCCAGCAACATCTGCCCTGCCGCCACCGATGAAGGCGAGATGTACGATTGCCTGCAGCAGAAACTCAAAGCATCCGACCAGGCGCTGAATACGGCTTACAAAACATTGATCGCGCGGTACAAAGACAATGGTCTTTCCAGAAATCCACCCACCCAGGATCAGATGCTGAAAAAGGCTCAATTAGCCTGGATTGCTTTACGCGATGCCAGTTGCGACTTCGAGACTTACGAATCAAGGGAAGGCAGTGGTTTTGGCACGATCCATACCTTCTGCCTGCTGGAGCAGACGCAAAAGCGTGTTGAGTATTTGGATGGATTGGTTGGCGCGCCTTGAATCAATAGGCGACTGGGTGGACACCATCAACCTGATGGTTCCAGCAACGCCCGCAAACTCAACGCATTCCCCAGCGCAAACCCACTCGCCGTATTATCAAAAACGCACCAGGTCTCAGCGCCCTCCTCCATAGAGCTGCGCATTCGCTGCGCCAACACCTGCAATCGTCCCAAGTCATAGTCGCTGTAGTAAATCCGTGGCGAGCCATGCAGGCGCCAATAACGCACCCCGGACCAGCCACCCGGCGTGGTGCCGCCGGTGATCGGTGAGGGATCGGCGGCGACTCGTCCGATGCGGTGTTCGATCAGTAAACCGCTGGCTGCGCGCCAGGTTTCATGGCGCGGTTCGAGTACCACGGTGCCCGCATAACGTTGCCGCAGCATGCGGAAAAATTCGGCGGCTAACGTGGCGTCGTGGGCCAGCGACGGCGGCAGCTGGATTAGCAGACAGCCCAACCTGTCACCCAATTTCAGGCACTGAGCAAGGAACTCGTCGAGCAAGCCTTCGCAATGTTGCAAGCGCTGCACATGGGTAATGAGCTTGGGCAGCTTGACTGAAAAGCGAAACGTCGACGGCACCGATTGCGCCCAGCGCAGATAGGTTTGCGGTTGATGCGGACGATAGAACGAGCTGTTGATTTCCACGGCCGGCAGTTGCGTCGCGTAGCGTTGCAGATGGGTGCCGGTGTCGGGAAACAGCGGCCAGTAATCCCGGGGCAGAGTCCAGCCCGCGCAACCGATGTAGAGCGGACTCAATAGAGCACCGCCGCGGCGTCACGCATAAAGATTTCGATGGTTTTCGGCCCTACGCCTTCAAACGCGTCGAGGCGTTTTTCGAAGGCCTGGCGATCTTCGCTGGCGTTATGAATGGCGCCGATTTTACCGGCGTATTCATCGCTGAGTTTTTTGCCCAGATGGCGCAGGCGCTCGGCGGTGGTTTCGTCGTAACGCACGTAATGGGCCTCGCCGAGCATGGCCACCAAGTCCCGATGGGTACAAGCGGCCAACTTGCGCGCGGTGTCGCGGCTGTGTTTTTCGACAATCACCCGATAAGCCTGGGCGGCGATGTCCGCCTGGATGCGCTTGCCCATCAGGAAGCTGGCGACAAACCATTTGAACAGGGCGTCTTCATCGCCTTTTTTCAGGTGGATGCCCAGGTCACGGGCGCTGATCGCTTTGCTCATCAGGTTCCACCGCCGATGCCTTGAATCGAATTGGCAAAGGCAACACCCGCCTCGCGTACCAGCACGCGCCACTCCATGCCGTTGATCAATCCGGCGCGCTCCATCTCATCGGCGGCCTTCAGCAGTTCGTCGTAGTGCTCTTCACTGTCCATGCGGATTTCGGGTTGCCTGAGCAGCTTGTACCAGGCGGCCAAGGCTTCCTGCTTAGGGTCATCACTCATGGTTGGGCTCCCAAGGGTCGTTTTCCCTTGGAAGGACCGAGCTTGAGCGCCGTTCCTCGCGCCCGACAAATGGCCATGTCGGCCAAAAGCTCGTTCTGTTGGCTCGGCAAAATATCTGCTAAGTTGTACGACGACTGACAAATTTACTCAGTCTCGACTCCCCACAACAACAAGGAAACACCCATGCAAAAAACCAAATTGCTGATCGGTTTTCTCTGCCTCTTCAGCGGTTATGTCGCCGCCGCCCCGGCCACTGCCGAGAAGGACGTGGCGCAAGCCGTCGACCATCTGACCCAAGCCATGTTGCACAAGGACATCCCCGAGCTGCAAAAGCTGACGGCGACCAACCTGAGCTACGGGCATTCCAGCGGTAAGGTCCAGGACAAGGCCGCCTTTATCGCCGATATCGAAACCGGCAAAAGTGCGTTCAAGACCCTGGAGATGCAGAAGCAGACCATCACTCTGTCAGGCGATACCGCGCTGGTGCGTAACCACTTCTCGGCGCAGGCGCTCAACGGCACGGAAGTAGTGCCGACCGAGATCGAGAACCTGCAGATCTGGCAGAAACAGCATGGGAAATGGTTGTTGGTGGGGCGTCAGGCGTTTCGGATCTAACGCCGAGTAACTTTTGGCGAGGGAGCTTGCTCCCTCGCCACAGGATTATGTCCCCAGTTCAGGGCTTGGTATGCGCCACGTCCAGCTGACTGAACGTCACCTGCCCGCCTTCATTTTTGTAGCCGGCGTTATCCAACGCATAAACCCCAGCCTTGAAGTACAGAAGCTTGTTCTTCCAGCTCGAACTGATTTGTTTGCCCCAGCTGTACCCTTGCGAACTGACATTCAAATAGCCGGCAGAACTGAAGCGAACTTCATACGAAAACGGCTTGCCCAAGGCAATGTCCCTGGCAATCACGACGGTGATGTCTTCCCTGCCCGGTTTCAGCCGATAGTTGGCAATCACATTGCCCTTCTTGGTGGCCGCATCGTACTGATACTCCACTTTCAGCAGCGGGCCTTTGTCTTGGTAGATATGGATTTGCCCGATCACGATCCGACCGGTTGAAGGCACTTGATTGACCTTCAACACGGCCTTGAGGCGGTGATCAGCTTCGGGATAGGTCCAGTTGCGCAGGGTCCCGTCGCTCAGGGTTTCACGCAGTTCGCTGCGGGGGAATTCGGATTTCGAGGTGCTGGAGCCGGTGACCGGCGCCCAGAAAAAAAGCGAGTCGCCGGAGCGAAAATAGTTGTCGGAATAGCCATCCACCAGTCGCGGCGTATCGATGACTTTGGCGGGCGTCCCTACAGGGATCGTCAGGTTCCAGGTTGCCAAATCAATCATTTCAACTCTCCTTGGGGGCGACAGTACCCTACAGCACTTGGGTCTGTTGCCCAGCAAGGAAAGGCTTAAAGCCTGAAGCGATCCACCGACTGCGACAACTGCCCCGCCAGCGACGACAACTCATCCGTGGTCGACGCCGTGCGTCCGATGACCTTGCTGTTGTCTTCGGACATGCCGGCAATCATTTCCACCTGATGGGCGATTTCGTTGCTGGCCAGGCTTTGTTCGCCAATGGTGCGGCTGATGTCGTTGACCAGTTGCGTGGTGTTCAGCGTGGCTTCGAGGATTTCGCGGATGGCGCGTTCGACGTCGGCGGTCACGGCCATGCCTTTGTCGACCTGGGCCACGCCGGCCTCCATGCTGGTGACGGCTTCGCGGGTGCTTTGCTGGATGCGTGCGACCATCGCGGCGATTTCCTGGGTGGACGCGCTGGTGCGGCCCGCCAGGCTGCGGACTTCGTCGGCGACCACGGCAAAACCTCGGCCCTGTTCACCGGCGCGCGCCGCCTCGATCGCGGCATTCAGCGCCAGCAGGTTGGTCTGGTCGGCGATGCCCTTGATCACCTGGATGATGCTGAAAATCCCCTCGGACTCCTTGTCCAGCGTGCGGATCACCTGGGCCGACTGCTGCGCCGAGCGCGCAATGCCGTCCATGTCGCTGACCACCTGATGAATCACCTTGCCGCCGTCCTTGGCCAGTTCTTCGGCCTGGTTGGCCATGTCCAGTGCGCGGTTAGCGTGGCGGGTGATTTCTTCGATGCTGGCGGTCATTTCGCTGGCGGCGGCGGCCATGGTGCTGGCGGCGACGCTTTGCTGCTGGCTGCTGCCGGCGACTTCGTGGCAGCCGTTGCTCAATTGCTGGCTCATGCCGCTGACGCCGTGGGCGTTGCTGCGCACCACTTCGATCATGCCGCGCAGGTCGCGTTGCATGGTCGCCAGGGTGCGGATCAGGCGGCTGGCTTCGTCGTTGCCGGTGGGCTCGATGATCGGTTCGCTGAGGTTGCCATGGGCGATGCTGTCGGCGATGCGAATGGCCGAGCGCAACGGCGCCATGATGCTCAGAATCACCCAGCGACCCTGGGCCAACAGCAACAACAAGCTGGCGACGAGGACGCTGCCGAGGGCGATGTTGGCGTGGCTGATGGCCTGCTGCGTACCTTGGCTGGCTTGTTGAGTGTTGGTCTCGATCAACTCGCTCAGCGCCGACATCTCGCCTTCGAGTTGCGTGAACACGCCGTTGAACGTACCGATCTGCTGCTGCGCGGCCTCCGGATTTTCCAGTGCAACCGCGACAATTCGCTCGGCGGCACTGATGTAGGTGTCGAGGCTCGGCTTGATCTTGTTCAGGCCGGCCATGATGGTCGCGTTGACCGGCAGCTTGAGGTTTTCACCCAGCACCTCACGAAAACGCGTCGCATGCTCCTCGATGGAACTGCGCACCTCGTCCTTGCTGCTGGTGCTTTTGCCCAGTCCCACCAACATCGCCGACAGCACGTCGGCGCGTAGCGCATCGTGCATCATGTCGGCTTCGAGGTGATTGCGCAGCGCCGCCATGCTGACTTCGCTGTCGTTCACGGCCTGGGCCATCTGGGTGTGCCCCAGGTAACTGACCAGGCTCATGACCAACGCCGTGAGCAGGCCCGTCCCCATCAACAGAAGTAACCGTAGTTTTATGGACACTTTGTTGTTCCCCTGTTGGACGCTGCGAAAGACGACTCTGAAGAGGTTATCGACCCCATCCTGTGGTTATTTAAGCCTATTTCCGTGAGCCCGTCGGTTTAAGACCGGCGGTAGAGCCTGGGGTACGTGGCCATTTGCCGGGGGCCACGGAACTCCTGAGCCTCGCCGCACCTCCTAAGTAATGTGTTACTTCCTTTTCGCTTTACGCTGTTGGAGGACGACGCCATGCGCCGCATGTTACTCATTACTTCATTGATGTTATGCCTGCCCATCGGGTCTGCCCTGGCCGTCAGCGGCAAGGACGTCGCGACCTCGGCAGGGGTTTCCGCGTCCCTGTATTCGACCTTCAAAGACCACAAGATGGTGATTCCTGCCCGGGATGACGTCTCTGCGTTTGTCGCCAGTAACGGCGCGATCCGCGGGGTCTACATGGAGGCGGTGTTGCAGCAGATCCGCCAGGACAACCCAGGCCTCAATGCCACCGACGAAGACCTGGCCAACGCGATCCTCGTGCAGTACGAGGGGCCAGCCGCTCACTGATACCAACGTTTACCCGCGTGAGTAACAGGGGCAGGCTCGCTTGGACGCCTGCCCTTGGACCGCACTGGAACACGCTGGGCAAAACCGCTCGCCGGCCTCTATGATTGAGGCCATGACGACCCCGGCCCCGATCCGCTCCCCCTGCCCACCCGGCGCCTGCATTTGCGGGCGTGACCCGTTGCTGGAAACACCCGGCGCGGATGTGCGCATCCTGTTCCTGACCCGCCAGGAAGAAAAGCGCCTGCTCGAACGTCTGGAAAACCTCAAGGACCTCGCCGACCTGGCGCACCTGCAAGCGCTGATGCACGAGCGCTTGGGGATTCGCGTGGCATTGACCCCCAGCTTCAACGAAGTGCGGACCATGCGCGGGATCGGCATTCAGATCGAGGATCTGCCGGGCCTGTGCCGCAAGACCCGCGCCGCCATCCCCGCAGCCATTCGCCGCAGTCTGGAAAAGCGCCCGGAGATTGCCTACGAGCTGCTCAACGCCAACGACCTGTTGCGCGACGCTTGAGTGTTCAGTGCCTCAACGCTTCCAACACCCAGAATACCGCTCACATACCTGATACTCGCGGTCCATCTGCGCCATCCGGTCGAGGTGATGGTTGATGGTGTCGACCAGAACACTTTTCTGCGCCTGGAAGTAAAACATCGCCATCGATTTGTACTCTTCGAACGCGGCCTTGTTGGCAGGCTTGGCCGATTTGTCTTCGGGCTTTGCCCAGTCTTCCAGTTGTTTATCGTCGAGTCGTTGCAGACGCAGGCGGTATTCAGCGGTGTAGCGCTTGAGCGTCTCGGTTTTGTTTTGCACGGCTTCGTTGTCGAAGGCGATCAGGTTCTGGCGATACAGCGTCCAATAGTCGTCCGGCAGGGTAAAGCCCAGTTTGCCCTGGCGTTCGGCAATCAGTTTGTCGAGTTTTTCCGGGGACGAGCGATTGTCAGCATCCTTGATCGGGTCAGGCTTCATCACCGGAATGACCGAACTGTCGATGATCTGGTTGATCCAGGTCACGCGTTGCGGCGTGTCCGGCAGCGGGTCCGGCAGTTTCACGAACAACGGGTTGCGCCCGTCACAGGCCGGCAGCCCCTTGTGCTCGATGACCAAAGGCGTGCGGACATCTTTGCCATCGACCCGCGCCACCCGCTGCAGCAACGTGGTGCACTGGCCGTTGCCGGAACTGAACTTCAACTCGTATTCGGCGTTGCGCTCAGGCTTGAGGGTGAACGCGCCGCCGCACACGGAGTAACCGACCTGCGTGTTGATGCGCAGGTACGCATCCTGCTCAGGCTTGAGCTTGATTTCCAGATAGCCCCGGGCATCGGCTGGCGGCGCGACGCTCATGCCGACCCGGCGCGGGGTGTCGCCCAAAAACAGGTTGTTGAGCATGCCGGTGGTCTGGCCGTCGCAATGCTGCGCGTCGAAGTAGCTGAGGCTCGCATTATCGGTATTGGCCACGAAACGCAGCTTGGCCGCATCCGGCTCGGTGGCGTCGGTGTAGTTACCGTTGACGCTGCAACCGCTGAGCAGCGCGGCCAGCAGCGTGACGCCGACGATGGCGCGAGTGGAATTGAAGTGGAACACCGACATGCATCGTCCTTGAACGCGTTTCGCGTAATGGAAAAGAGCGAAATGCTACTAAATGGCCATCATCGTGTCCACCTTGGCAAATCAGGCAAGCCGTGAGTGGTTATGGAACATCGGCGTGACCTATGACAGCAAGGCCCGTGGACCCGACCAAATCCGTATCAGGCGTGCGAACCTCCGGTCAGTTCGACAATGCCTGGATTCAAGCGTTGACCGCCAATATGACCTGGCGTTTTTGAACTACCGTTATCGAAAAAATAACGCGTTCCCCCACGGAGCACCCGCCACAATGAACCTGTCCCGAAACGTGTTTATCGGCGCCGCGCTGGCCAGCCTTTTGCTGGGCGGTTGTACTTCAAAGGTCACCGAACGGGAGCAGTACTCAGGCTTCCTGCCCAACTACAACAACCTCCAGGAAGTGACCACCCCCAGCGGCGAGAAAGCCATGCGCTGGGTCAGCCCGTCATGGAACCCCAACGCCTATGACAGCGTGGCCTTCATGAAGCTGGAACTCTATCCGAAGCCGAAACCCAACGAACGGGTCGACCAGCGCACCCTGGAAGAATTGCAGACCTACATGACCAACAGCGCCAAGGGTGTGCTCGGGCAGAAGTACCGCGTCGTATCCAGCGCCAAAAAAGCCCCGGCAGGGTCGAAAACCCTGGTCCTGCGGGCGGCGATCACGGGGGTCACGGCCTCCAATGAAGGCATGCAATGGTATGAAGTGGTCCCGGTCGCCGCCGTGGTGGGCGGGGTGAGCGCGGCTTCCGGCCATCGCAGCCAGGACACCACACTGTTCCTCGAAGCCGAACTGGTGGACGCCAGCAACAACCAGATCATGGCCAAAGTGGTGCGCAAGGTGTTCGGCGAGCAATTAAAGAACTCGAGCCAGAAGATCACCACTAATGATTTCAAAGCGGCGATTCACAAACTGACCGAGGACTTGCAGGCGTTTATTCGCTGACATGACGGGGAGCGTCACCGGTCTTTTTACCACGGTTAGCTATAGTCATTTTCCAGGCCTTGTTTTCAGGGCTTGATCTGCCTCGGTGCTACAGCTCATCAGCCATGGCACCGAACTTTCCATTAAGGAGATTTCCATGAAGCGTTCTGCACTTGCTGGATTGTTCGTCGCCGCTGCACTGCTGGCACCTTCGGTATTTGCTGCGGACGACCTGTGCGCGGTCAATCTGCAGAAAATCAAGGAGGCTCAAGTCAGCACTGAAGCACAAAGTGCCGATCTGAAAGACAGTATTGACGACGCCGTGACACAGGCGAAGGCAGCACAGGCCAAAGGCACCGAGGAGGGCAAAAAAGACTGCATCTCGCTGACCACACAAGCCCTGCAGGACATCCAGAACAACACCAAGGGCGACCAATAAAAAAGGCACCTGACACGTTCCTATAGGAGCTGCCGAAGGCGGCTCCTACGGGGGGTTGGCGGTGTTCTTAGCTCAACATTTCAAGCCACTGCCCCGGCGTCATCCTGCTCACCATGATCAGCCCTGCCCGTCAGAAAACACCACGGACATTTGCAGATTGCCCGGGTCGTTGATGGCGGCCATGTACTCATCGACGCTGATTTCACCGACACACGGGCGCGCGCCGGGTGCGGGCGTGTAGCCCTGGAGCATTTTCGCTGCCAGGGCGACGGCGGCGCAGCTGGGGATCTCTGGTCCCTTGTCGTTGAACGCCGTGAGTTGCACGGTCAGGGACAACGGCTTGTCGTCCATGCCGTCGCCCACGACGTCGATGTACATCGCACTTTTGCCATCGCCAAACCGCTCGAACCCGCTGCCCCAGCGATGCAGGCGCGCGGCCCAGCGCTCGTGGTCGCGAACCAGCCCGGTGCGCAGGGCCTGGGCCAGCAGGAAGGTGGCGACATTACCGAGCTTGAGCCCCGCGCCGGCCTTGAACCGCAAGGTCTGCGCGCCGTAGCGGCTGGCGAAGATGTCCATGTCCGGCACGTCGACATTGGCCAGTACCCGCGTGCCCATCTGCGGCATCTTGCGCAGGGTCAGGTCCTGCCAGCCGAACACTTCGTGCACCTGGCCGTTCTTGAGCTGTTTGATCGGTTTGCCAGCGTAGGCCAGCACCCCGGTGATCGTGGACAGCCCGGGCATCTTGGCCGAGGAGGAAATGCCGTGCTCGATCAAATCGATACGTTTGAACCGCGAGCGGTGCTGATCGATGATGGCGGACGACAGCGTCGGCACCGAGCTGCAGCCACTGAGAATTGCCACGCCGGCGCTTTTTGCACGGGCATCCAGCACGCCGATGGCGTTGACGAAGGTGCGGCAGTCCGAGAGATCGCAGTAATTGACCGCGGCGTCGATGCAGGTCTCGGCAACGGCATAGGATTGCCCCTGGAACGGTCCGCCAGTGTGGATCACCAGTTGAATGCCCAGTGACTCCAGGGCGGATTTGAAACCCGCGCCCATCGCATCGCCGCACCAGCCTTCGCAGGTTTTGCCTGACTGGGCTTTTAATGCATCGACCTGGGCCGACAACTTGCGCGGGTCACGCCCGGAGATCACCAGATCGATGCCCGGCATCACCGCCAAATGCCGACACACGATGCTGCCGAAGTTTCCGTAACCACCGATCACCAATACCTTGAGTGTCATTCACTGCTTCCCTGAACCGTTTCTCGACCGAGGCGCGATTCTAAGGGATCGAATGACCCGGCAGCGATGATTTGTTCATAACCTTGTGGCGAGGGAGCTTGCTCCCTCGCCACAAGGTTTATGCCCGACGCTACACCGCGCCACCCTTGGCCTGCTGCTCCAGATGCACCTGCAACTCGGGCTCAATCTTCAGCGCCGCCGCCAGTTCATCCAGATAACTGCGCTCGGCGTCTTGCTGATCATCCACCACCATCACGCTGGCCAGGTACATTTCCGCGGCGATGGCCGGGTCCGTGGCTGACCGCGCCACATCGGCGGCGTCCAATGGCCGGGCGACTTCATCGTCGAGCCATTGCTGCAATTGCGGATCATCGGTGTGGCGGCCGATTTCGCTGCTGATCATCTGTTTCTCGTTGGCATCGATCCGGCCATCAGCCTTGGCCGCCGCGATCAGTGCGCGCAGCACCGCGTGGCTGTGGTCCTCGACTTCCGGGCCGGACAGCAGGTCCACCGTGCGTGGTGCCTGTTGCGGCGCCGAGGCCTGGCTGCGTTGCCAGGCTTGATAGGCCTGGAACGCCATCATCCCGAGGGACGCCAGCGCCGCGTAATTGGTGCCACCCGAAGAACGGGTTCGGGTCGAGCCGCCCAAGGCAGAGCCGCCGCCCAGCAAACCACCGAGCAAGCCACCCAACCCGCCACCGCCGGCCCCTGCCCCGGCGCCGCCGCCCAACAGGCCACCGAGCAATCCGCCAAGACCGCCAAGACCGCCCAGGCCGCCCTGGCCGCCCTGGGATAGCGCGCCACCGCCGCCCTGCTGCGCCATCGAGCCTTGGCCGGCGCGCAAAAGTTGTTCGAGCAAATCGCTGGTGTTCATGACGACGACCTCTCTTATGGGTGTAACTCAGTCAGGCAACGATAGTCCTCGCCGGCCATTGCGCCAACCCCGTTTGGCCGACTTGAACAGGCACAACACCCGAGGGCACACGCTCCTGACAGAAACTGACAGTGCAGCCTTTTATGCTGCGTGCCACATCCTTCGGAGCCGCCCCATGATCACGCCTCGTTATTGGCTACTTTTTGTCGAGAACCCTGCCGTCAGTGCCCGGTTCTATGAGTTCCTGCTGGGCCGCAAACCCGTGGAAGAATCCCCGACCTTCGCCCTGTTTGTGCTGGAGGACGGCTACAAACTGGGACTCTGGTCGCGGCACACCGCCGAGCCTGCCGTGGGCGTGACCGGCGGCGGCATGGAGCTGGCATTCCCCGTGGAATCGGCCGAAGAAGTCGACGCGCTGTTCGGCCAATGGTCGAGCCTGGGCCTGAGCATCCTGCAACCACCGACCGAGCTGGATTTCGGCCGCACTTTCGTCGCGCTTGACCCCGATGACCATCGGCTGCGAGTGTTCTTCCCTCGCTAACCCGCCACCCAGAGGATCACCCGCGCCATGGAACCGCATCAAATCGTCGTCAGCGACGTGATCGAACCCGAAGTCGAGCACCTGCTCAGTGCCGGGCTCAGTGCCTTCAATGAACAGGCCACCGGGATCAGCGACTGGCAGGCGCTGGCGGTGACGGTTCGCGATCCAGAGACCCAACAGGTGCTGGGCGGGATTACCGGGCGCACGTCGCTGGGCCTGCTGTTTCTCGATTTGTTCTACTTGCCCGAGTCGGTGCGCGGCTCCGGGCTGGGCGCTCGACTGCTCAAAACCTACGAAGACGAAGGCCGCCGGCGTGGGTGTCGCTCCGCGGTGCTCTACACCTTGAGTTTTCAAGCCCCGGCGTTTTACGAGAAGCAGGGCTGGCAGCGATTCGGCGAAGTGCCGTGCCTGCCTGAGGGCACCAGCCGGGTGTTCATGAGCAAAGCGTTATAGACCTGTGGCAACAGAGTCTTCATTAAGTCTTCAGCCATGCAGATTTACCGGGGTTTTTTTCCCACAGCACAGCTAAGATTCATAGGTGGTGAACCTTATCCCCGGATTCCCGGTCGATACCTGCAACCCGACCCGGTTTGCCGACGCCCCCAATAGAAGGGTGCTGACTGGCTTGCTTCACTTTTTGGAGAACGCCCCCGTGATATCAACCCTACACATTGCCAGGCTCAAAGCATGGGGCGCCCATGGCTTTACCGCGACTGGCGTGGTCACAGCCTTCCTGGCCACCCTCGCGCTGCTGGAAAACCAGGCCACCCATTGCCTGCTGTGGCTGGGCGTGGCGCTGATCGTCGACGGCCTCGACGGCGCGCTGGCACGCAAGGTCAACGTGCAATCGGTGCTGCCGAGTTTCGACGGCTCGATCCTTGACCTGGTCATCGACTACCTGACCTACGTGTTCATCCCGGCGCTGTTCATCTATCGCTACATTCCGTTGCCGGACTACACGCTGCTGCTGACCGTGTCGCTGATCCTGGTCTCGTCGCTGTTCTGCTTCTGCAACGTCAACATGAAAAGCAAGGACAACTACTTCCAGGGTTTCCCCGCCGCGTGGAACGTGGTCGCGTTGTGCCTGTACATCATTGGCCCGTCGCCGTGGGTGACGCTGCTCACCGTCATCGGCCTGGCCCTGCTGACCGTGACCCGCATGAAGTTCCTGCACCCGTTCCGCGTGCGCAAGTTCATGCCAATCAACATTGCCGTGACCGCCATCTGGCTGCTCTGCAGTTTGTCGCTGGTGGTCAACCATCCGGTGATCAACCCGATGGTGATGGGGCTTTGGCTGCTGATGTCGGCGTACTTCCTGGGCATCTGCATCTGGCGCACGGCGATGGAGTGGTTTGACGGTTCGCGGCACAAGTAACCGTCCATGGCCATCAGCATCGTGCGGCTTGGCTCGCCACGCAGGCCCGATGAAGGCCTGCGCATCGGCACGGTGCGCCGCCCGCCTCGGGGCGTACCTAAAGCCGAGTTTGCCAGCCGTGATTTTTATGATGTCTGGCAGCCCCTGCTGTCGCCCAGCCCGGAACTGGTTGCCCAAGCCCAAACGGCGCAGGACGCCAAGGCTTGGGACGCGTTCAAGCGCAAGTTCAAGGCCGAGATGAACCAGCCTGCACCCAGTCACCTGCTGGATTTGTTGGCGGCGTTGTCTCATCAAACGGCGCTGGCGGTGGGGTGTTATTGCGAGGATGAGGCGCATTGCCACCGTTCGGTCCTGCGCGAATTGCTGCAAGCACGGGGGGCGCAGATCACGGACGTACCGTAGGAGGTCAGCAGGAAATCTTTCACAAGGAGCAGTGAGAACGTGAACAACCCGATTCGACGTGCAACCGCGCAAGATGCAGCCGCCATCAGCCAGGTCATCATCCAGTCCCTGCGCCAGTCCAATGCCCGGGACTACCCGCCCGACGTCATCGCCCAGGTGGAGAAAAACTTCGCTCCCCAGTCCATCCTCGCCTTGCTCGGCCAACGCCAGGTATTCGTGGCGACCATTGACCATCAGGTCGTAGCCACCGCCAGCCTCGACCGCGACGTTGTCCGCAGCGTGTTCGTCCACCCAGAGCATCAAGGGTCCGGACTCGGCAGCCAGCTGATGGCCACGCTGCAATCCTTCGCCCAAGCCGCCAACATCGATATCCTGCGCGTCCCCTCCTCCATTACCGCTGAAGGCTTTTACCTGAAGTTGGGCTTTCTGAAAGTCCGCGATGAATTCCATGGCGCCGAGCGCACGATCATCATGGAGCGCCGCTCGAACCCTGATTGACTGCAGGAGCGGATCAAACCACCGGCCGCCCCACGCAAAAAAGCGCCACGGGTTGACCGGATTCGTCCAGGCCCAGCGCGCTTGTCATGGCCGCATCGTCGAACCCCATCACCACGACCGAGCCCAATCCTTCAGCCGTCACCGCCAAATACATGCTTTGCGCGACCGCACCCGCTTCAAAATCAACATAACGCGCACCCCGCAGGCCATCGGCTTGCTGTTCGGCAAAGTGCTGAATGGCCAGGCCACGGTTGCCGATGATCACCACCACGACGGCGGCGTCTTCCAGCCACGTTTCATCGCCCAGCGCGGCGGCGTTCAGCGCCCCGGTCTGCACACAGTGCCCGCCTGGCTTGAGCTGCGCCGACTCAGGTTCGAACCTGTAGAAGCCTGGCGCCAACCCGTCCACTCGACGAACGACGACGCCCAGCGTCAGCGGATACAAGGCATGGGCCGAGGGCGCTGCACGTTTGCCTTCCGTGGACGTGCGGCCTTGGCCGGCGGACAGGATGTTGAGCAAGGCACTGAGAGGGACCGGCTCGTCGGCGTAACTCCGGACACTGCGCCGACGGGCGAGCAGGTGCTGCAGGGGTGTGGCGTTTGAAGCATCCATTGCGCATGAGTCCTGATTTTTCAGAACTTCGATTAAAGCAGCTCATCCACGATTTCGTGGCAACTGGCCCGATATATTTCACCCGGTTGAAAGGCCATCTTCGCGCAGGAGCCAGGCTTGCGGGCGAAGGCGCCCTCAAGATCGCCTTCGCGGGCAAGCCTCGCGCCTACAATTTTGGGGGGCAATCTATCGGGTGGACAAAACACGCCATGGAACGTTAGCGTCAGCCCCAAGCATTCAAAGGACTGACCATGACGCAGATTGTCGATTACACCAACGAACACCACCGCACCTCGGTTATCGAACTCTGGGAAACCGCATTCGGCTACGAAACCGCGCACAACACCCCAAGCCTGGTGATCGACAAGAAACTGGCCATCGCCGACGGCTTGTTTTTTGTGGCGCTGGCGAACGACGGGGTCGTGGGCACGGTGCTGGCGGGATACGACGGTCATCGCGGCTGGCTGTATTCGGTGGCGGTGCATCCGGCACAGCGCCGGCAAGGGCTCGGCGCCCGATTGGTACGCCACGCTGAACTGGCATTGACCGCTCGCGGCTGCATGAAGATCAATCTGCAGATTGTCAGCGCGAACGAAAGCGTGAAGAGTTTTTATGAGTCGCTGGGCTACGCGGTGGAGCCGCGCATCAGCATGGGCAAAAAGGTGGAAGTGAACATCCCGGCGCCAACGGATTCGCCCGTACGCCTCTGAAACCACCGCAATCCCTGTAGGAGCTGGCGCAGCCTGCGATCTTTTGATCTTGATCTTCAGCAAGTCCGAAAAAGATCAAGATCAAAAGATCGCAGCCTTCGCCAGCTCCGACATGGACCTTATCGCCGTGAGATCACCACCTCCAGGTATTCACTCGGCACCACCAGCGACGCCTCGCCGGCCCGATTCAGGCTATTCAGCAACTCGGTAAAGTCCCTTTCCAGCGCCATGGCGCCGTCTACCGGCAGCACCGCAAACGCCTTGTGCACCGGCCCATACCAACTGCGGAACGTGTCGATGAAGTGGGCGGCCGAGCGGTAGCGGAAGTTGAAGGTCCGGCGCGTCACTTGGGTCAGAAAATCCTGCTCATCGAAATGCGTGCGCAGCCAGGCTTCATTGCCCCAGTTTGATGGCGGTTGCGCGCCGGGCGGTGGTGGCAGGTGACCGCCGAGGATCTTGAACATCTGCCCGACAAAGCCTTCGGGCGTCCAATTGGCCAGGCCGATGCGACCGCCGGGGCGAACGACCCGTGCCAGTTCTGCAGCGGCCTTGGCCTGGTCCGGCGTAAACATCACACCGAAGGTCGACAGCACCGCGTCGAAACTGGCGTCGTCGAACGGTAGCGCTTCGGCATCGGCCACTTGGAAAATGACTTCCAGCCGTTCGGCCCTGGCGCGGTCTTCACCGCGTTCGAGCAGCGCGGCGACATAGTCGGTGGAGGTGACTTTGCAGCCACGACGGGCAGCCGCCAGTGTGACGTTGCCGTTACCGGCGGCGACATCCAGCACCTGTTCGTCGCAGAGCAGGTCACAGGCTTCGGCCAGTTGCTCGCCGACGATCTGCAGCGTGGTGCCGATCACCGCGTAGTCGCCGCTGGCCCACGCGGCCATCTGGCGGTTTTTCAGGGCAGTAAGATCAATGGGTGTACTCATGAAGTGTGGCTCCCTCGCGGGTTGAAACACAGTCCAGGCGCTGACGGAAAACTACTCCGCCGTGGTGGGATCGATGATGTTCATGACCTGTGAAACGCTGTTGGCCGGAAAACCGCCCTGCCTGGCATGTTCCCGGACGAGCTCTTCGTTCGGCGCGATGTACACGCAGTAGATCTTGTCGCCGGTGACGTAACTCTGCAGCCATTGCACTTCAGGTAAATCGCGCAAGACCCGGCAGGACTTTTGCGAGATGGCTTTCAGATCCCGGTCCGACAGTGCTCCGGCGCCCGGAATGTCCCGCTCTATGACGAACTTCGGCATAGCAACCTCTCTTTTCTTGTTATGGACACAGGGCCGGCAGTGACCCCGTGCATCCACTATCGCGCTGGCGCGGGCCGGCGTCCTGTCCGATCGTCGGCCAACACTGCCCGATCGTCCGGAGGTTTCACGCCGCGCGGCGACGGGCTCACACTTAACAGCATCCGTCCCCACGAGAAATCACCATGGACGCCCTCTCGCAAACCTTGCGTGTGGTCCACCTGGTCGGCGCGATTTTCATCAACGCCCGGTTCACCGCGCCCTGGTGCTACCAGTCGCCGAGCGCCGATACCGCCGCGCCATTTCTGGAGCCCGGCGCCGAGCGGGTGGTGATCTTCCACCTGATTACCGAAGGCGAGTGTTACGTCGAGTTGGGTGATGATCCGCCGCTGCTGCTGAATGCCGGCGACGTGGTGGTTTTCCCTCAGGGCGATGCCCATCGCATGTGTTCGAGACCGGGCGTTCCGCCGGCCACGGGGGCACGGCTGGACGTGGTACTGGCGCGCCGTCCGCGGCAATTGAGCTATGGCGGTGGCGGTGGCGTGACGCGTCTGGTGTGCGGGTACCTGGCGTGCGACACGCGGTTGGCCGGCATGTTGCTGACAGGGTTGCCGGCGGTGATCAGGGTCAATGTGCGCGGTTCGAATGCCGGAATGTGGTTGGAATCGTCGGTGCGCTACGCCCTCGCCGAGGCGCGATCGCCCAGGCCCGGCGGCGAAGGGGTGCTGGCGAAACTGGCCGAGGTGCTGTTCATCGAGGTGTTGCGCCTGTACATGAACGAGCAGGCCGAAGGTCGCACCGGTTGGCTGGCGGGCGTCGGCGACCGGATCGTCGGCGGCGCCCTCAACGCATTGCACAAGAACCCCGGTCATTGCTGGACCCTGGAAGAACTGGCACGCACCGCCTGCACCTCAAGGTCGGTCCTCGCCGAGCGTTTCCAGCAACTGGTCGGCAGCTCGCCGATGCAGTACCTGACCCAATGGCGGATGTTGCTCGCCGCCAACCTGTTACGCCGCAGTAACACCTCATTGGCACGGATTGCCGAGGAAGTGGGTTATCAGACCGACACGGCATTCAGTCGCGCGTTTCGCCGCGAGTTTGGCGCACCGCCAGCGGCGTGGCGGCGTCATCAGGCCGTGGTTGATGCAAAACCCGGGATTGCCTGTCCGCCCTGAAATCGGCTCTTATGGGGCCCCCTTCGAAAGGAATCAACCCATGCCCCGCCTGGACTGGCTCACCCATCACCCGCAACACAGTGACACCTTCGCCGCGTGGATTCATCGGCAATTCGATTACGAATACGCCTCACAGCCCTTGGCGGATTGGCAGCGGGAGTTTGCTGACGGTCAACACAATAGCGACTGGCAATGCCTGATTGCGCTGAAGGGGGATCAACTGTTGGGCGGTGCCGCACTGGCCAGGGCCGACCTGGCCCTTCGAGCGGATCTCGGTCCGTGGCTGGCCTGTGTATTTGTCAGCCCCGAGGCGCGAGGCCAGGGGCTGGCGGAGCGTTTGATCGAAGGGATTTGCGCTGAAGCGAAAGCCAAGGGTGTGGCGCGAATCTACCTGCACACCCAGGACAAGCACGACTACTACGCCAAACGTGGCTGGACGGTCCTGGACAATTTCCAGGCCTGGGACAAACAACAATGGCTCATGGTGCAAGACCTGTGAGCCATTGATTTGAAGGCTTACGCGGCCGGTGCCTTGGCCTCTTGCAACAGCTGCTGGATCATCTGCTCCTGAGTGTCGTAGCGCCCCTCGCCAAAGTGGGTGTAACGCACTTGGCCCTTGGCGTCGATCAGGTAGTGGGCGGGCCAGTACTGGTTGTCGAAGTTGCGCCAGATCGCGTAGTTGTTGTCGATGGCCACCGGGTAGGTGATGCCGAGTTTCTTCACCTGATCCTTGACGTTATCGATGATCCGCTCAAAGCCGTATTCCGGGGTGTGCACGCCGATCACCACCAGGCCGTCCTTCTCGTACTTCTTCGCCCAGTCCTTCACGTAGGGCAAGGTGTGCTGGCAGTTGATGCAGTCGTAGGTCCAGAAGTCGATCAGCACCACTTTGCCTTTGAGGGATTCGCTGGTCAGGGCCGGCGAGTTCAACCATTGCACTGCGCCGTCGAGCGAGGGCATTGCGCCTTTGGCGTTGTCCATGGACGTGTCGGCCTTGACCTTACTGACGAAGTAATCGACCACTTTTGGTACGTTTTCCAACAGCCCTTGCTCGACGCTGCTGACGCCCTCGGACGAGGTGCCGGCCAGCAGGGTTTTGTCGGCGCCGGTGGAGATCACGGCGGCCGCCGCCAGTACGGCAACACCCGCGCCACGGCGCAACCAACCGGTAACCGGGATCGACGCTTTCAAGCGATTGACCAACCCGCGACCGGCAAAGATCAAGGTGCCCAGGGACAAGGCGCTGCCGAGGCCGTAAGCCACCAGCAACAGACTGGTTTGCGCGTTGGCGCCTTGCAGCATGGCGCCGGTGAGAATCACGCCGAGGATCGGCCCGGCACACGGCGCCCAGAGCAGACCGGTGGCGACACCGATCATCAGCGAGCCGAGCGGGCCGGACATTTTGCGGGTGTTCGGGTCGAGGCGATTGCCCAACAGCACGAACGGACGCGCCAGCCAGCCGCCGATGCGGGCGGAAATCAGCGACAGGGCGAACAGCGCCATCACGATCAGAGCCACGTGGCGACCGGTGTTGTTGGCCTGGACCACCCATTCACTGCTGACCACAGCCAGGCTGGAAATCAGGGCGAAGGTCAGGACCATCCCGCCGAGGGTGAGCAGGATCGAAGAGCGGGTGCGCTCGACACCGGCGAACAGGAACGGCACGACCGGAAGGATACAAGGGCTGAGGACGGTCAAAATGCCGCCCAGGAATGCGATGAGAAACATGGGGGGATTCCTGAAAAGGTGTTCAACGAAACAACGCTATCCCTGTAGGAGCGAAGCTTGCTCGCGAAGGCGGTGTGTCAGGCGACATTGATGTTGGATGTGCCGGCCTCTTCGCGAGCAAGCTTCGCTGCTACAGGGGGGGGCGGGGACCACGGCAAAAACCGAGTCAAGCCGTCTGGCGCTCCAGCAATTGCCCCTGGGGCGTGCGGCTGGAACCGTTCTCCGCCAGCGCCGCAGCGCCCTTCTCCACCGGGGTCAGTTGAAAGCAAGTGGCACTGCCACAGGCATTCTTTTCAACCGCAGAATTGGCATGGGCGGCAGCGCCGGCAACGGAGAAGGCTACGGCGGTCAAGTAACGCGTCACGTTGTTCATGATGGTCTTCCTGTTTCAAAGTGGGATTCAGAGAGGGACTCAGCTACCTTCGTGGCAGTCATCGGAAAACTTGCTGTAATCCAGCGCCTGGGTTTTGCCCTGGGAATCGAGGTAGGTCAGCCGGGCATTCACAATCCCGCAGGAAGGCGCGGTGTCCTGTGTCAGCGACACGACTTTCTGGATGTCCAGATGCGTGCCGTAGGTGTAGGTTTTCGGGGTCACATCGGCTTCGGCACGGGCCGACAAGGTGCAGATGTTCAGGGCGGCAAACAGGCAAGCGGCGTAGATGGCTTTGGTGTTCATGGCGGTTTCCTCAAGGCTTCAATGATTAGTGGGTCCGAGGCGGGTTGGTTTGCCTCGATGGGACCCATTAGAAGCCTGCGAGGTATCCCGTCTGTGTCGGGAAAACCCCTGAGTAAATCGTTACGTATCAAAGCCGCCGCCCGATACACAGCGATACAAAACCCCGAAAAAATCGCGTTTTTGCGTCTGCGTGTATCCGTCGACAGGCCAGATACACTGCAATACAAAGGGCAGCGGGCGAACGGGCCAAGGCTCGATAGACTGCGCGACATCCCCCATTGATAGAGGTTTGGCCCCATGGAACATGTCGATCACATTCTCATCGTCGACGATGACCGCGAGATTCGGGAGCTGGTCGGCAACTACCTGAAGAAGAATGGCCTGCGCACCACCGTCGTCGCGGATGGCCGGCAGATGCGTTCGTTCCTGGAATCCACGCCGGTGGACCTGATCGTGCTCGACATCATGATGCCCGGCGACGATGGGCTGATGCTCTGCCGCGAGTTGCGCGCCGGCAAACACAAAGCCACGCCGGTGCTGATGCTCACCGCGCGCAACGACGAAACCGACCGCATCATCGGCCTGGAAATGGGCGCTGACGATTACCTGGTCAAGCCCTTCGCCGCCCGCGAATTGCTGGCGCGGATCAACGCCGTACTGCGCCGCACACGCATGCTGCCGCCGAACCTGGTGGTCACCGAAAGCGGGCGCCTGCTGGCCTTCGGGCGCTGGCGCCTGGACACGTCGGCCCGGCATCTGCTCGACACCGATGGCACCATGGTCGCCCTCAGCGGCGCGGAATATCGCTTGTTGCGGGTGTTCCTCGATCATCCGCAACGGGTGCTCAATCGCGATCAGTTACTGAACCTGACCCAAGGCCGCGACGCCGATCTGTTCGACCGCTCCATCGACTTGCTGGTCAGCCGCTTGCGTCAGCGCTTGCTCGACGATGCGCGGGAGCCGGCCTATATCAAGACCGTACGCAGCGAGGGTTATGTGTTTTCCCTGCCGGTCGAAGTACAAGGAGCGCCCGCATGAATCTCGCGATGCACTGGCCGCGCACCCTCGCTTCACGGCTGTCGCTGATCTTTTTGATCGGCCTGATCCTCGCCCAGGCACTGTCCTTCGGCGCGCAGTATTACGAGCGTTACGAAAGCGCGAAAAACACCATGCTCGGCAACCTGGAAACCGACGTCTCGACCTCCATTGCCATCCTCGACCGCTTGCCGGCGGAAGAACGCGCGGGCTGGCTGCAGCAACTGGAGCGGCGTAATTACCGCTATCTGCTGGACGACGGTTCGCCCGGTACGGCCATGCGTGACACACCCATCGCGGTGACCTCGATCAAGGATGCCATCGGCAAGGATTACCCGATGACCGTGACCGACATCCCCGGTCCGCAGAAACACTTCCAGGTGCACCTGAAACTGGCGGACGGCAGCCCGGTGACCATCGACGTGCGGCCGGCCATGGTGCCGTTGTCGCCGTGGCTGCCGATCGCGTTGCTGGGGCAATTGGCGCTGATGCTCGCCTGCACCTGGCTCGCCGTGCGGATCGCCATCCGCCCTCTCACCCGCCTCGCCACGGCGGTCGAAACCCTGGACCCCAACACCCACGCCGTGCACCTGGACGAAAAAGGCCCGACCGAAGTCGCCCATGCGGCCATGGCGTTCAATGCCATGCAGGCGCGGATCGCGGCGTACCTCAAGGAACGCATGCAACTGCTGGCGGCGATTTCCCACGACCTGCAAACCCCGATCACCCGCATGAAACTGCGCGCCGAGTTCATGGACGATTCCAGCGAGAAAGACAAACTGTGGAATGACCTCAGCGAAATGGAGCACCTGGTGCGCGAAGGCGTGGCGTATGCCCGCAGCATCCACGGCGCCACCGAAGAGAGCCGGCGCACGGATCTGGATTCGTTTCTCGACAGCCTGGTGTTCGACTACCAGGACATGGGCAAGGACGTGCAACTGAGCGGCAAAAGCGCCGCCGTGATCGACACCCGCCCCCACGCCTTGCGCCGGGTGCTGGTGAACCTGACCGACAACGCCCTGAAATTCGCCGGGGCTGCGGAGTTGCAGGTCGAAGCAAAAACCGATGGCAGCTTGTCGGTGAAGGTCATGGACCGTGGGCCGGGGATTGCCGAAGAGGAATTGGCCCAGGTGATGGAGCCGTTTTATCGCGTAGAGAACTCACGCAACCGCAGCACCGGCGGGACCGGATTGGGACTAGCGATTGCGCAGCAGTTGGCGTTGGCGATCGGGGGATCGTTGACCTTGAGTAATCGTGAAGGCGGCGGGCTATGTGCAGAACTGAAGTTACCTCGTTGAGAGCGGATCGTTCCCACACTCCAGACCTCTAACCTGATCGTTCCCACGCTCCGCGTGGGAATGCCTCATCGGACGCTCCGCGTTCGGCTCTGGAAGGGACGCAGAGCGTCCCGGGCTGCATTCCCACGCAGAGCGTGGGAACGATCAACGATCAGGCTAATACACCTTCCGAATGCATCTGCCGCAACAACGCCACGCCGTTGTCCATGAACTCGCTAGACCCGCCAGCACCGGCCTCCTCCGCGAGTCCTTCCAGCTGCGCACGCCCGTCCAGCTCGGGAAACTCCCCCATCCGCTGCAACAACCGCCACGCCAAAGGACTCAACTCAGAGAACTTGACGCTCCAGTCTTCAGTCCGTCGAACCAACAACAACGTCGGCTGATCCGGCACAACATCAGGCCGGTAATCCGGCCCCAACAGCTGCACCGGCCAGCCATACGCCAACGGCCAGGCCAGTGGCGAAACCTGCAATGGTCGCTCCAGCAACAACCCGGCATCGCTCATCGGCAATGGCTCGTCGTCAGACTGCTGCAACGTCATCTCGACCCACTCGTAATGCGCCAGTTCGACCATGAACGGCGGCCAATCCCCATCGCTCAAGCCTGGCGGTTCAGCGGCGAGAAACGCGACAAACTCCTGGGCGATCTCACCGAATTTCGGCGTCTGCGCGCGATAGTCCCGCAGGAAGATCCGCACCAGCGCGCGCCACTCCGCATCCCCTAGAATCCGCACCAGCACCGGGAAGGTTCCGCTGAGCAGCAACGACACATTGTTGAACACCAGATCCCGATAAACCTGCACCCGCGCAGCGTCCATTTCGGCTGGCGGCGCGCAGTGCTCGGGATCACGCAGGTATCGGGTCAGGGCATCCTGTTGCTGATGCAGCGAAGATTTATCCACGGTTCACCTCCACACCTTGCAAGCGGCGAATGGTCTGCAACTCGGCCACCAGTTCCGAGAACGCCGGGAAGTTGAAGTCCCGCTCCAGCAGCGTCGGTTGCGCGCCGAAGCGGGCGTAAGCCTCGGCCAGCAACGACCAGACCACCGGTTTCACCGACGCGCCGTGGGTATCGATTTTCAAGGTTTCGGACTCATCGAAATGCCCGGCGACGTGCATCGCCACCACCCGCCCGGAATCGATCCCCGCCAGAAACGCCTGCGGATCAAAACCGTGGTTGATCGAGTTCACGTACACATTGTTGACGTCCAGCAACAGGTCGCAATCGGCTTCCCGTAGCACGGCATTGGTGAAGGTCAGTTCGTCCATGTCCTGCCGGGGCGCGGCGTAATAGGAGACGTTTTCCACCGCCAGCCGCCGGCCGAGAATGTCCTGGGACTGACGAATTCGTGCGGCAACGTGGTGCACCGCCTCTTCGGTAAACGGCAGTGGAAGCAGGTCGTAGAGGTGACCGTCATCGCTGCAATAACTCAGGTGTTCGCTGTACAGCGGCACGTTGTAGTGATCGAGAAACACCCGCACTTCCTGCAAAAACCCGACATCCAGCGGCGCCGACCCGCCCAACGACAGGGACAAGCCGTGGCAGGACAACGGATAACGCTCGGCCAACGCGCGCAACGCCGCGCCATGGGCACCGCCGATGCCGATCCAGTTTTCCGGGGCAACTTCGAGAAAGTCGAAACTCCCAGTCGGGGCGGCCTGGAGGTCTTTCATCAGCCCGCGACGCAGGCCGAGGCCGACGCTGGCCTTGGTGGATAAATCAGAGGTCTGCATGATGTCGATCTCATTCTGTGTGGATTAATGAGAGTCGAGTTAATCGAAGCGGTGTATCGGGGCTGTGTTCGGTTTTTGCAAAAACCGGCAGCGCATGTATCAGCCGCTGCACCGTACACACTGCGATACACAACACCCAACCACACAAAACCTCGCTCCTACAGGGATTGTGGGCCCTGTGGCTTTCGTCGCCCCAAACCGCAGTGCGCGGGGGCCGGACTAAACTTAACGCACGCGGGGCGCCGTCAGCGTCCTGTTCATTCCCACGACCACCGCCCAGCGGCGCACGCCTCGACCCACACTGCCTCTGGACCGTGATCCTGCCACAGGAGCACACGTGATGGACGAGGCCAGACTTAACGACTTCATGGGTAAATTGGTCAACGACATGGGCGGCGCGGCGATGCTGGCCAATGTCATTCTCGGCGAAGAACTCGGCCTGTACCGGGCCATGGCCGACAGCCAGCCGATCAGCCCCGAAACCCTCGCCGAAAAGACCGGGTGCCACCCTCGCCTGCTGCGCGAATGGCTCAGCGCCCACGCCGCTTCCGGTTACATGGAACACCAGGACGGCCAGTTCCGCCTGCCCGAAGAGCAAGCCCTGGCCCTGGCCATCGAAGACTCACCGGTGTACATCGCTGGCGGTATCGGGGTGGTCGCGTCGTTTTTCCATGACAAGGACAAACTGGTCAGCGCTTTTCGCGGTGACGGTGCATTGCCCTGGGGCGATCACCATCCGTGCATGTTCAGCGGCACGGAGCGCTTCTTTCGCCCCGGCTACAAAGCGCACTTGGTGGCCGAATGGTTGCCGGCGCTGGAAGGCGTGGTGGCCAAGCTGGAGAGCGGCGCCAAAGTGGCGGACATCGGCTGCGGCCATGGCGCCTCGACCGTGATCATGGCCCAGGCGTTCCCGGATTCGCGCTTTGTCGGCTTCGACTACCACGCGCCCTCCGTCACCGTGGCCACCCAGCGCGCCGAGGCCGGTGGGGTGTCCGGGCGGGCGCGGTTCTTCCAGGGCACGGCGAAAAGTTATCCGGGCACCGACTATGACCTGGTGTGCTATTTCGACTGCCTGCACGACATGGGCGACCCGGTGGGTGCGGCGCGCCACGCCTATGACTCGCTGAAAGCGGACGGCACGGTGCTGCTGGTGGAGCCCTATGCCAACGATGCCCTCGACGACAACATCACTCCGGTGGGACGGCTGTTTTATGCGGCTTCGACCTTCATTTGCACGCCAAACTCACTGTCCCAGGAAGTCGGCCTCGGGCTCGGCGCCCAGGCCGGTGAAGCGCGGTTGCGCAAGGTGTTTACCGAGGCCGGGTTCAAGCATTTCCGCCGGGCGACGGAAACGCCGTTCAACCTGATTCTTGAAGCGCGTAAATAGACACCGGGGGGAACGCGAAACTTGTAGAAGCTGGCGAAGCCTGCGTTCGGCTGCGAAGCAGTCGTAGACCCTGCGCACGCGGTGCACCTGATGCACCGCGTGGCCTGATTTCACGACGGCTTCGCCGTCGGACGCTGCCTCGCGGTGCTCGACAGCTGCTACAGGTGCGTTATCTGCGAGCGGCGCGTGGTGATCGGCAAATGCTACCCTGCAAACACTCAAGGCCTTCCCGGAGTGTTGAACATGCTCGACAGCCCCATCCGCGAACAACTCGACCGTCTTCAGCAATTAATGGCCGACCAGCCGTTCGCGGTCCTGACGGGCGCGGGCATCAGCACCCCGTCAGGCATTCCCGACTACCGCGACAACCAGGGCGTACGCCGTGGCCGGCAACCGATGATGTACCAGGAATTCCTCGCCGCCCCCGAATCCCGCCGCCGTTACTGGGCACGGGCGATGCTCGGCTGGCCGCGGGTACGCCTGGCCAGCCCCAACGCGGCCCACGAGGCATTGGCCAGTTTGCAAAGTGCGCAGCAGATCGGCGGGCTGATCACGCAGAACGTCGACACCTTGCACGACCAGGCCGGCAGCCATGACGTCATCGAACTCCATGGCAGCCTGCACCGGGTGCTGTGCCTGGACTGTGGCCGGCGCAGCGAGCGCGATGCGATTCAACAGCTAATGGAAGTGCAAAACCCCTACCTGGCGGGCGTCGATGCGGTCCAAGCGCCGGATGGCGATACCCTGCTCGACCCGGCGTTTGAAGCACGGTTTCAGGTGCCGCACTGCCCGCATTGCGGCGAGGAGCGGATGAAGCCGGACGTGGTGTTTTTTGGCGAGAACGTCGCGCAGGTGACGGCGGCCAGGGCCATGGCGGCGGTTGAGAAAGCGGCGGGGTTGCTGGTGGTGGGATCGTCGTTGATGGCGTATTCGGCGTTTCGGTTGTGTCGGGCGGTGGTCGATCAGGGCAAGCCGTTGATTGCGATCAATCTGGGCAAGACCCGGGCGGATGACATTCTGGATATGAAGATTGAGGGTTCCTGCGAACAACTATTACCCCTGCTGACACAACGCCTGACCCAATGATCGTTCCCACGCTCCGCGTGGGAATGCCGCCGGGGACGCTCCGCGTTCCGCTTCCGGATGTGACGCAGAGCATCGCAGGATGCATTCCCACGCGGAGCGTGGGAACGATCACGTGGAGGGCGTGTTCCGCGCTCAGGGCATGAGGCGCTGTGCGAGGTTGGCTTCTTTGAAAATATCGAACAACGCCTGTGCCGCCGCCGACAGTTCATGCCCCGGCTTGGTCAGTACGCCGATCGCCCGTTCCACCACCGGGTCACGCAAGGTGATGCAGTGGGCGCCCGACTCCTGCATTTGCTGCACGCACAATGCCGGCACCGCGCTCACGCCCAAACCGCTGGCGACCATCCGCCCGACCGTCGCCAGTTGATGGCTTTCAAATTCCACCGGCAACTTCATACCCCGGGCCTGCAAGTGTTCTTCGAGCATCACCCGCACGGTGGACGGTCGTTGCAAGGTGATAAACGGCTCCATCAATAAGGTTTGCCAGTCGATCTCGTCCAGTTTCGCCAGCGCCGAGTCATGGGGCACCACCGCGACAAAGCGATCGATGTACAACGGCGTGAATTCCAGCGACGTGCTGTGGGCCGGTTCGAACGACACGCCAAGTTCCACCTGCCGATCCCGGACCATTTCCAGCACCTGCTCGTTGATCACGTCGTTCACCGTGACGTTGACTTTCGGGTAACGCGCGCGGAAGGTTTTGAGGATCGGCGGCAGCAGGTTGCCGGCGAACGACGGCATCGCCGCCAGGGTCACGCGACCGCGCTGCAGGGTGAAACGCTGGCGCAGTTCATCTTCGGCATTGTCCCAATCGGCGATCAACCGGCGCGCCAACGGCACCAGGGATTCACCTTCCGGAGTTAGCGCGACGTTGCGCGTATTGCGGCTGAACAGGCGCCCGCCCAGGCCTTCTTCCAGGGCCTTGATGGTCAGGCTCAGCGCCGATTGCGACAGGTGCAACCGCTCGCAGGCCACGGCGAAACTCAGGCTCTGGGCCACGGCCAGGAAGGCGCGGATTTGCTTGACGGTCATGGCGAATGGCTCCAGTAAGTGGCGCATGTGCTATCTGTAGGAGCATGGCTTGCCCGCGATGGCGTCCTTGAGAATCTCATCGCGAGCAAGCTTTGCTCCTACGGGATTGATTGGTGAGTTTTATCTATCAATCAACCTTAAAAATCAACTTAACAAATGAATGGCCCGGCGCGACACTCACTTCCACTACGGCTAGCCAGCCGCCCATCAAGAATAAAAGAGGTGCATATGGCAGGTTTCGACAAGCGCGTGAGTTCCTACGAGGAAGCCCTTGCAGGTCTTGAAGACGGCATGACCGTGATCGCTGGCGGCTTTGGCCTGTGCGGGATCCCGGAAAACCTCATCGCCGAGATCAAGCGCAAAGGCACCCGCGACCTCACCGTGGTTTCCAACAACTGCGGCGTCGACGGCTTCGGCCTCGGCGTGCTGCTGGTAGACCGGCAGATTCGCAAGGTGGTGGCCTCCTACGTCGGCGAGAACAAACTGTTCGAAGAGCAACTGCTCAGCGGCGTCATCGAAGTCGATCTGACCCCCCAAGGCACCCTCGCCGAAAAAATGCGCGCAGGCGGCGCCGGCATCCCGGCCTTCTTCACCGCCACCGGCGTCGGCACCCCGGTGGCCGAAGGCAAGGAAGTGCGCGAATTCAAGGGTCGCAAGTACCTGATGGAAGAGTCCATCACCGGTGACTTCGCCATCGTCAAAGGCTGGAAAGCCGACCACTTCGGCAACGTCATCTATCGCCACACCGCCCAGAACTTCAACCCGCTGGCCGCCACCGCCGGCAAGATCACCGTGGTCGAAGTCGAAGAAATCGTCGAACCCGGCGAGCTGGACCCGGCGCAGATCCACACCCCTGGCATCTACGTCGACCGGATCATTTGCGGCACGTTCGAGAAGCGCATCGAACAGCGCACCGTGCGTAAGTGATCCCCTGCCCCCGGACCGAATGAAGGAATAACAACAATGGCACTTTCCCGCGAACAAATGGCTCAACGCGTCGCCCGCGAAATGCAGGACGGCTACTACGTGAACCTGGGCATCGGCATTCCGACCCTGGTCGCCAACTACATCCCTGAAGGCATGGAAGTCATGCTGCAGTCGGAAAACGGCCTGCTCGGCATGGGTCCGTTTCCTACGGAAGAAACCATCGATGCCGACATGATCAACGCCGGCAAACAAACCGTGACCGCGCGGATCGGCGCGTCGATTTTTTCCTCGGCCGAGTCCTTCGCGATGATCCGCGGTGGCCATGTCGACCTGACCGTGCTCGGCGCCTTTGAAGTCGACGTCGAAGGCAACATCGCCTCGTGGATGATTCCCGGCAAACTGGTCAAGGGCATGGGCGGCGCCATGGATCTGGTGGCCGGTGCAGATAACATCATCGTCATCATGACCCACGCGTCCAAGGACGGTGAGTCCAAGCTGTTGGCCAAATGCAGCCTGCCGCTAACCGGCGCCGGGTGCATCAAGCGTGTGCTGACCGACCTGGCCTACCTGGAAATCCAGGACGGCGCGTTCATTCTCAAAGAACGTGCGCCAGGCGTGAGCGTTGAAGAAATTGTCGCCAAGACCGCCGGCAAACTGATCGTGCCGGATCACGTGCCGGAAATGCAGTTCGCTGCCCAGTGAGGAATCATTCCATGCAAGACGTCGTTATTGTTGCCGCCACCCGTACCGCCATCGGCAGTTTCCAGGGTGCGTTGGCCGGTGTGTCCGCCGTTGACCTGGGCGCTGCGGTGATCCGTCAGTTGCTGGCGCAAACCGGGCTCGACCCGGCGCTGGTCGATGAAGTGATCATGGGCCAGGTGCTCACCGCCGGTGCCGGGCAGAACCCTGCGCGCCAGTCGGCGATCAAGGCTGGCCTGCCGTTCACCGTGCCGGCCATGACCCTGAACAAGGTCTGCGGTTCGGGCTTGAAAGCCCTGCACCTGGCGACCCAGGCGATTCGTTGCGGCGATGCCGACGTGATCATTGCCGGCGGCCAGGAAAACATGAGCCTGTCCAACTACGTGATGCCCGGCGCGCGCACCGGTCTGCGTATGGGTCACGCGCAAATCGTCGACACCATGATCAGCGACGGCCTGTGGGATGCGTTCAACGATTACCACATGGGCATCACCGCGGAAAACCTGGCCGAGAAATACAGCCTGACCCGCGAACAACAGGACGCCTTCGCCGCGGCCTCCCAGCAAAAAGCCACGGCCGCCATCGAAGCCGGGCGTTTTGTCGATGAGATCACGCCGATCCTGATCCCGCAGCGCAAGGGCGATCCGCTGTCCTTCGCCACCGACGAACAGCCACGGGCCGGCACCACCGCCGAAGCCCTGGGCAAGCTGAAACCGGCCTTCAAGAAGGACGGTTCGGTGACCGCCGGTAACGCCTCTTCGCTGAACGACGGTGCCGCCGCCGTGATCCTGATGAGCGCCGAAAAAGCCAAGGCCCTGGGCCTGCCGGTCCTGGCGAAAATCGCCGCTTACGCCAATGCGGGCGTCGACCCGGCGATCATGGGCATCGGCCCGGTATCGGCCACTCGCCGTTGCCTGACAAAGGCTGGCTGGTCCATTGACCAACTGGACCTGATCGAAGCCAACGAAGCCTTCGCCGCGCAATCCTTGGCAGTGGCCAAGGACCTGGAATGGGACCTGGACAAGGTCAACGTCAACGGCGGCGCCATTGCCCTGGGCCATCCGATCGGCGCGTCAGGTTGCCGGGTGCTGGTGACCTTACTGCATGAAATGATCAAGCGCGACGCCAAGAAAGGCCTCGCCACCCTGTGCATCGGCGGTGGTCAAGGCGTGGCACTGGCGATCGAACGGGCTTAACCCGTACATGATCGTTCCCACGCTCTGCGTGGGAATGCCTCAAGGGACGCTCCGCGTTCCAAGGGGACGCAGAGCGTCCCGGGCTGCATTCCCACGCAGAGCGTGGGAACGATCAAGTGTTCAACAGGCAGCGCGGGGACCCACGAATATCCGTTCGCTGTCTGGCAAAACACCCGGTGCGATTCACGTCGCACCGGGTTCTTTTTGCCTGGCATTCAGCCAAATTTCACCAGATTGAGAATCGGCAGCGGCCCACCCGGAAACTGCGCCAGCCGCGCCCCGACACTCAGTTCTCCAAGATCAATCCCGCAGAAGCCCAAGCGCTCGATCAATTCCGCCACTTTCCCTTTCGCCTCGGCATCATCGCCCGAAAGAAACAACACTCGCTTGCCACCCTCCGCCGCCGGATCACTCTCCAACAACCGCGCCGCCAGGTGATTGAACGCCTTTACCACCCGCGCTCCGGGTACCCACTCAGCGAACACTTCGCTGGACGTACGACCCTGCAAATCCACAGCCTTGAACGATGGCGCTTCAATCGAGTTGTTGGCATCGAGGACGATCCGCCCGGCGAAATCCGGCAGACCCGCCAACGCCATCGGCAATTTCGACCAGTTCACCGCCACCAACACGATGTCTTGCGCCGCCGCTTCTTCTCGGGTGCCGGCACGGGCGGTTGGCCCGAGTTCTTCCACCAGCGCCGCCAGGGTGTGCGGCCCGCGGCTGTTGGCGATGACCAATTCAATCCCCTGACGGGACAGGGCCCGGGCGAAGGCTGAGCCGATGGCGCCGGCGCCGATGATTCCGATAGTGCTCATGGTTATTCACTCCAAACAGGTTGTCGTTGGGGTGAATACTGCACTTGCCATTAGGTCTTGATTAGCCGGTAATGATTTGAATGATCTTCAAGCATTGCTAGCAGGTGCCTTGCCATGGAAACCCTCGCCAACCTCGAATCCTTTGTGCGCAGCGCCGAAACCGGGAGCTTTTCCGCTGCCGCGCGGTTGCTCGCGCTGACGCCCGCCGCCGTCAGTCGCAACGTGGCGATGCTGGAGCGCAATATCGGTGTGCGGTTGTTCCAGCGCTCGACTCGCAAGTTGTCCCTGACCGAGGCCGGGGAACGTTTCCTGGCGAGCATCAGCGGCAATCTGCAGGGCTTGCAAGCGGCGATCAGCGCGGTGAGCAGTGATCGAGGCGAGCCGGCGGGTGTGCTCAAGGTCAGCCTGGCGCCGACCTTTGGCATTGGGCATGTGCTGCCGCTGCTGCCGGCGTTCCTGGCGCGTTATCCGTTGATTCGGCCGGAGTGGCACTTCGAAAATCGCCAGGTGGATTTAATTGCCGAAGGTTATGACGCGGCCATTGGTGGTGGTTTTGAATTGACGCCGGGGGTGATCTCGCGGACCTTGGCGGCGGCCGATATCGTTGCTGTCGCATCACCGGCTTATCTGGCAGGACGCACCCTCCCCGTCAGCCCGGGGGACTTGCTCGGGCACACCGGCATCGTGATGCGCGGCATTCGTACCGGGCGGGTTCGTCAGTGGGTGATGCGCGATGGCGCGGGCCATGAGGCGACCGCCACGTTGAATGAAAACATCGTGCTCAATGACCCGGCGGCCATGCGTGAAGCGGCCCTGCTCGGCCTGGGCGTAACGCTGCTGGTGCTGCCCGATGTGGTCGCGCAGATCCAGCGCTGTGAGCTGGTGCGACTGCTGCCGGACTGGAAAGCGGATGCGGGGCCGATCTCGTTGTACTACCCGAGCCGCACGTTGATGCCGGCCAAGACCCGGGTGTTTATCGATTTTGTGATGGACGCGTTCGGCGACTGACCGATCATTCCCACGCTCCGCGTTCGGCTCTGGAAGGGACGCAGAGCGTCCCGGGCTGCATTCCCACGCGGAGCGTGGGAACGATCAGGTCAAACCACCAATTGCAAAATCAACCACGCATTTGCCGCGCTGATCACCGTAAACAACCCCCACGCCAACACCCGCGTCGGCAGCCGGTTCACAAACGGCCCCATCAGCTTCTGGTCATTGGTCATGCTGATCAACGGGTACAACGCAAACGGCAGTTGCAGGCTCAACACCACCTGGCTCATTACCAACAACTTGCCAATCGCATTGTCGCCCATCAGCCACACACCGATGAACGCCGGGATCAACGCCAGCCCACGGGTGATCAAACGCCGTTGGTAACAAGGAATCCGCAGGTTCAGGTAACCCTCCATAATTACCTGGCCGGCGATGGTCCCGGTAAAAGTCGAGCTCTGCCCCGAGGCCAGCAGCGCGACGCCGAACAGCACGCTGGCCAAGGCCCCGCCCACCAGCGGATCGAGCAGGTGATAGGCGTCCTGGATGTCCACCACGTCGCTGTGTCCGGTGCTGTGGAACGCGGCGGCTGCCAGGATCAGGATCGCCGCATTGACCAGCAACGCCAGGGCCAGGGAGCCGATGGTGTCGATGCGCGCCAGTTTGACCGCGTCCTGCTTGCTGGCCAGGTCCTTGCCGATCAGCCGCGTCTGCACGATTGAAGTATGCAGGTACAGGTTATGCGGCATCACCGTGGCCCCGAGAATGCCGATGGCGATGTACAGCGGTGCGGCATCGCCAATGGCCGACAGTGATGGGGTGAAGCCACGGGCAACGTCCGGCCAGTAGGGTTTGATCAGCAGCAGTTCGACGAAGAAACACGCGCCGATGGTACCGACCAGTACCAGCATGATCGCTTCCAGCCGGCGGAAGCCACGGTTCTGCAAGGCCAGCACCAGCAGCGTGTCAAACGCAGTCAGGGCGATGCCGAAGGTCAGCGAGCAGCCCAGCAGCAAATGGAACGCCAGGGCGCAGCCGAGCACTTCTGCCAGGTCGGTGGCGATGATCGAGATTTCCGCCAGCACCCATTGCGTGCGTGCGGTGCGGGTGCTGTAGCGCTCCCGGGACAGTTGCGCCAGGTCACGCCCGGTGGCGATGCCCAGCCGCGAACACAAACACTGCACCACCATTCCGGCCAGGCTCGCCAACAACACCACGAACAGCAAGCTGTACCCAAATCGCGAACCGGCCTCGATGGCGGTGGCCCAGTTGCCGGGGTCCATGTAGCCAATCGACACCAACAAACCGGGGCCGGCAAAACGCAGCAGGCGCTTGAAGAATGAAGCGCCCGGATCAACCGCAACACTGCCAGCCACTTCCGGCGGGCAAAACGGCGCCGTGGCGATTTTGGGCAAAAAACTGAAGTTCACTCAAACATCCAGAAACAATTGGAAAGGCGCAGCTTAGACGTTTCGACCCTCTACAGGCTATACACGCGACCTGGGTAGGCGCTGCCTTCGGCAACTCCTACGAGGGATCCGCGCTTTGTATACAAAATTCGGCCATTCATAGAGCAATCCTCCGTCTGCAATGCTAACGTTGCCGCCTCACACAGGTCGGAGGTGCGTGCGTGCTGCTGCTCAAGTTGCTGGTGATTCCCGGGTTTCTGCTGCTGATTTCCCTGGCGGGCAAACGCTGGGGGCCGAGCGTGGCCGGGTGGCTGTCCGGGCTGCCGGTGGTGGTCGGGCCGATTCTGTTTTTCCTCGCCATCGAGCAGGGCCAGGTGTTCGCCGCTCAAGCCGCGACCGCAGCCTTGTCCGCGATGTTCGCCATGATTGCGTTTTGCGTGACTTACGCCCAAGTGGCGCAACGGGCCGGTTGGCCGTGGGCGCTGGCGATTTCGATGTTGGTGTGGGCCACGGTGGCTGTCGTGCTCTCGCTAATCCCGCCCTCCCTGACCTTCTCGGTGATCGCTGCCGCGTCCGCCCTGCTCGCCGCGCCTTACCTGTTTCCGTCGGTGCAGCCGATTGTTTCAGGCCCCAAACCCAAGTCCGACAAACTGCTGCTGCGCATGGTGGCCGGCGCCCTGCTGACCCTGGCCGTCACGCTGCTGGCCAGTACCGTGGGCGAACGCTGGAGCGGCTTGCTGGCGGTGTTCCCGGTATTGGGCAGCGTGATGGCGGTGTTCTCCCAGCAAACCCGTGGCCCGGCGTTCACCGCCGCCTTGTTGCGCGCCACCGCCACCGGCATGTATTCGTTCGCGGCGTTCTGCCTGGTGCTGGCGCTGACCTTGCCAAGCCTGGGCTTGCCAGCGTTTGCCCTTGGCGTGGCGGTGTCCGTGGGCATGCTCGGGGTCACGCGGCGCTTGTTGGCGAAACCGGCAGCAATAACTCGTTCGAGGGTTGCGAATGACTAGGCCAGAAACTGCCTACCCGCCAGCGCGGAACGTACACCGGGCTGGATGCCATCCAACCTCCATGGGATGATCGCCCTCTAGCGCGACCATCCCTGGAGATTTTCTATGTCATTGTTCCGTAAAAAAGCCGTTGTCCTGTTGCTGACGGCGGCTGCCAGCCTGGGGGCGATGAATGTTTATGCCGCCAAGGCCACCACCAGCGACGCCGCGCCGATCAAAGTCTCGATGCTTGGTGGCAAATTCAAATTCACCCTGCCCAAGGGCTTCGTCGCCAACCCGCTGCCGCCGGGCGCGACCGGTGCGACCGGCACCATGTACGCCAACGAAACCACCAAGACCGTGGTGATCGCCGCTGAAAACAACCTGGCACCTGGCGTCACCGTCAAAGACAACGACGGCGAGTTCCTCGACAGCACCGCCGCCGATTTCGATGCTGCCGAACACAAGGCCCTGCCGGACTTCACCAAGCTCAGCGAAAAAAGCCTGACCCTGAAAGGTACCGGGCTGGGCATGCGCCAGGTCGACAGCACCGCCACCCAGGGCGGCGGCAAGACCCTCAACACCACGCTGATGGCCGGTTCCGGCAACCGCATGGCGGTGATTCAGATCATCTCGCGCCCAACCGACAAGGCGGGTCACGACACCTTGGTCAAGCAGATCACCGGCAAGTAAATCCGAACGATTCAGGGGTTGAGGCGTAGCAACCAGGCGCTCAAGTCCTGGATCTCGGCAGCACTGATGCTATGGCCCAGGCCTTCGTAGGTATGAAACTCAGGCTTGAGTGACAGTTTCTGCAACAGGCTGTTGGCCGCCGTGCCGTCGACCAAGGGCAGACGTTGGTCGACGGTGCCATGACCGATGAAAATCGCCAGTTGCTGGCGTTTTTCATCCGGTTTCAGCTCCGATTTGAGTACCGGCAATATCCGCCCGCTCAACGCGGCAATCCCGCCTACCGCGTCGGGATGACGCAACGCCACCTCGTAGGACATGATCGCGCCCTGGCTGAACCCCACCAGGAACACCTTGTTGGCGTCGGTGTGATATTTCTTCGTCGCCTGGGCGATGAAGTCCAGCAACACCTTGCCGCTGGTCTTCAGGTCATCGGTCTCACCGTTGTAGGCGCCTTCGCCCTTTTTGCGAAACCACTGGTAACTGTCCGCGTCCAACGCCACCGGTGCCTGCACTGACAGGTAGTTGTACTGTGTCGGCAGTTCGTCCTTGATCCCGAACAGATCCCGCTCATTGCTGCCGTAGCCGTGGAGGAAAATCACCAGCGGCTGATTGTGCGAGTCAGGGTTGGCCTGTTCGAGGTATTTGAGGGGCAGGTCGGTGTGCAGCGGGGTTTGAGCGTGAGCCGTGGCGGAGGCCAGGACCATGAACAGAGCGAGAAACTTCAGCATAAACCTTCCTTTATGGGGCGCAGGATTCGGGAGATACCCTAACATCGCTGAGGTTTTTGGTGTGGCTGATGCCGCCTTTGCGGGCAAGCCTCGCGCCTACAATGTATCCCCCGTAGGAGCGAGGCTTGCCCGCGAAGAGGCCATGACGGGCGACAAATAACCTGGATCAGTCGTTAGTCAACTTCCCAACCCGAAACGCCTCGCGCCCCGCCACTTTCGCCTGCCACGTCCCCGGCTGGGTGTACCGCCCACGATCAATCGCAAACAACACGCCGCTGGTCCCGGCGCGCACGGTCGTCACTCGGTCGCTCAACGGATCGACCACTTCAAACAGCGCATCGCCCTGCTCCACCCACTCACCCGCCTCGCGCAGGAAGCTGACCACGCCGTGGTGCGGGGCGAACAGGTATTCGGTGCCAGCGAACGGCATGCCTTCGCAGCATTCGCTCGGCGCCGCCGGCCAGGTGCCTGTGATGAAACCTTGTTCAGCGAGAAAGCCCAGAATCGCCTCGCAATTGGCCTGGGCCTGATCAACCCGGGTGTCGCCCATGCTGCCCAACTCCACGGTGGTTGCCAGGTTCGCCAGCGGAATCGCCGCCTCCGGGAAGGCCTGCGCCAAACGCAACCACGGCGTCGAACAGGACTCGTCGAACGAACTGCCACCGGAATCTTCACTCAACAACCCCACGCCCGCATTCAGGCGCGCGGCCAGGGATTGCCACTGCGGCCACTGTTGCGGCAAGGCGTAAATGTGAATCGCCGCGTCAAAGTCGCAATGCAAATCCAGGGTGATGTCGGCATCGCAGGCGTGGCGCAACAGCAAGCGGTGCATGGCTTCCAGTTGCGACGCCGGCGCCGGCAGACCGTCGAATACCTGGCCCATGGCCTGGCGAATCAACGCGATGTTGGCCTCGGCATCGTCGCCCAACTGAGCGCCGACCAACGCGGCCACCGGCGCACTCAGTTCGACGAACGAGCGGTTGAAATTCTTGCCGCTGCCGAGTTCAAAACGGCCCATGTGCGCGCCTTGCAGGTGCTGGTCGAGGCCGATCGGGTTGGCCACCGGCACCAGCTCGATAACACCTTGCAACTGGCCTTGGGCTTCGAGTTCGGTCAGGCGCTTTTTCAGCTCCCAGGCGGTGCGCATGCCCGGCAGTTCATCGGCGTGCAGGCTGGCCTGGATGTACACCTTGCGGGCGCCGGCGCCAAAACGAAACACGCTCAAGCTGCGTTCGGTGCCCAAATGGCTCCACGGCAGTGGATGGTCGATGCGTTGCATAGCGAAGGGTCCTGTAGACCGTAGGGGGGAATGTGTTGGCAGGATAGATCATGAGGTCATAAAAAAAGTGGCCACCGCGTTTACGGTAGCCACTTTTTTGAACGGCTGGATTATTCGCCGTAGACGTCAAAGGCGAAGTACTTGTCCTGCACTTGCTTGTACTTGCCGTTGGCGCGGATTTCGGTGATGGCGGTGTTGAATTGGTCCGCCAGCGCCTTGTCACCCTTACGCACGGCGATGCCGGCACCGCCGCCGAAGTACTTGGCGTCTTCATAGGTCGGGCCAACGAAGGCGAAACCTTTACCGGCGTCGGTTTTCAGGAAACCGTCGTCCAGGTTGACCGAGTCGGCCAGCATCGCGTCGAGGCGGCCAGCAACCATGTCCAGGTTGGCTTCCTGCTGCGAGGCGTAACGCACCAGGATAATCCCGGCCGGTTGCAGCACTTCAGTGGCGAAGCGGTCGTGGGTACTGGCGCGCAGCACACCGACTTTCTTGCCCTTGAGTTCGGTCAGCGGGTCCTTGACGTCGGTGCCTGCCTTCATCACGAAGCGCGCCGGGGTGTGGTAGTACTTGATGGTGAAATCGACGTTTTTCTTACGATCGTCAGTGATGGTCATAGACGACAGGATCGCGTCGATTTTCTTCACTTTCAGCGCCGGGATCAGGCCGTCGAACTCTTGCTCGACCCACACGCACTTCACTTTCATCTGCTCGCACAGCGCGTCGCCAATGTCGACGTCGAAACCGGTGAGTTTGCCGTCAGGGGTTTTCATCGAGAATGGCGGGTAACCGGCTTCGATACCGATGCGGATCGGCTTGGCGTCTTCGGCCACAGCGGTCAGGGACAACATCGACAGTGCCAGGGCACCGAACATCACTAGCTTCTTCATTTATAACTCCATGTGTGCGGAGGCTTTTATTGGCAGCTTTTCGATTGGCAGTTTCGGCGAGAGAAAGCCGAAATGGCGGGCAGTCTAGAGTGGCTTTCGGCCAGCCAATTGTGTTGATGCGACAAATACTTATAAAAAAGTGGCCGAGCCAAGGGACGGTTTAGCGGTGTGCGCCACAGCAGTGCAAAAGCTGTAGGACAAGTCCTGCTTTCAGATAAAACCTACGAGGTTCGGGTGCTTATCCGACTGAATAGTCGCCATGGAAACAGCCGCAGCGCCTCACTGGCGACGAAGGCTTTTTTGCGGCACATTGAGCGCCACCTGCCCCCTGCAAGAGAAACCTGATGCCCGAGTTGAACCTGATCCAGCACCACCCCGCCGAAGGCCCCGGTGCCATTGCCGAATGGGCCAGGTTGCGCGGGATCACGCTGAATGTCTTTCGTGCCGACCTCGGGCAATTGCCGCCGATGGCTGCGGGGCCGGTGATCCTGTTGGGCGGGCCTTATGAGTCCAACGCCGGGCCTGAGTGGCTGGAAGCAGAGCGTCAATGGCTGGCGGCCAGCCTGGAGCAAGGCGCGGCGGTGTTTGCCATTTGCCTGGGGGCGCAGTTATTGGCGTTGAGCCTGGGCGGGAATGTGCGGCGCATGCCTCACCCTGAAACGGGCTGGACCGCGCTGAGCCTGGCTGATGGCCAGACGTTGAACGTGCTGGAATGGCATGAAGACGCGATCGATCTGCCACCCGGCGCGCAATTGCTGGCCAGTAGCGAGGCCTGTGAGCAGCAGATGTATCGGGTCGGGGCGACGCGGGTGGGGTTGCAGTTTCATCCGGAGTGGAATGCTGAATCAGTGATTCTGCTGAACGAGCATTTTGGCGATGAGTCGCCATTGCCACGAGACCAAGACGACAGCGCTGCGCATGCGGCGGTGTTTGAGTGGTTGCGGGGAACATTGGATCAATGGTGGGTAGCGACAGGCTTTTTGTAGGAGCAAGGCTTGCCTGCGATAGCGATCTCAAGGACGCCATCGCGAGCACGCTTTGCTCCTACGGGCGTGGTGTTCGCCGCGATATGGCGGTGTCTATGTCAGCACTCGCAATTGACCACCACACTGACCGGCCGCGCCACCTCAACACTCAACTCAAACCCCTCATCCAGCCACCCCGTCACCCCGCCGATCATCTCCTTGACCGGGTAACCCAGCGCCGCCAGTTTCACCGCGGCCTTGTTGGCGCCGTTGCAGTGCGGTCCGGCGCAATAGACCACGAACACACTGGATGAGGGATAACCCGCCAACGTCTCGGCGGTCATCAGCCGCCCTGGAATATTGATCGCTCCCGGCACATGCCCACGCTCAAAAGCCTGCGGGCCACGGGTATCGACCAGAATAAAATCCACTTCGCCTGCCTGTTGGCTGCCATACACGTCGGAACAATCGGTTTCAAACGTCAGGCGATTGCTGAAGTGCATCAGGGCAATGGCGGACGGGGCTGCGGGAATTTGACGAACCAGGCTGGTCATTGGGTGTAGTCCTACGTCTGGGTGGGTGTAGGCAGACTTTATCTGCCCGGCGCTTGCCGCTACAGTGGCGCACAAGACACTCACCGGGAACTTTCCGCCAAATGCAGCCCACCCCTGGATTAGTCGCGATCCTGGCCTACGACGGCCTCTGCACCTTCGAGTTCGGCATCGCCGTGGAGATCTTCGGCCTCGCCCGGCCGGAGTTCGATTTCCCGTGGTATGAACATCAGATCGTCGCCGTGGATGAGGGCCCGATGCGCGCCATGGGCGGCATCCAGGTGCTGGCCGACGGCGGCATGGAATTGCTGGAACAGGCCCGGACCATCCTCATTCCCGGTTGGCGCGACCGCCAGGCACCGGTGCCCGAAGCCTTGCTCAGTGCGTTGCGCCAGGCCCATGCCCGCGGCGCGCGATTGCTGTCGATCTGTTCCGGGGTGTTTGTGCTGGCGGCTACCGGATTGCTCGACGGTCATCGCGCCACCACCCATTGGCGCTACACCACGGAGCTGGCCGAGCGCTTCCCGAACATTCAGGTAGACCCGGACGTGCTGTATGTCGATTCGGGTCAGCTGATCACCTCAGCCGGCAGTGCAGCAGGTATTGATGCCTGCCTGCATCTGGTGGCGCGGGACTTCGGGACTCAAGTGGCGAACTCGGTGGCACGACGGCTGGTGATGTCGCCGCAACGTACTGGCGGTCAGGCGCAGTTTATTCCTACACCGGTCAGTCCAACGCCTCGCAGCGATTTGTCACGGGTCATGCAATGGGCGCGGGAGCGCTTGCACGAACCGCTGGAAGTCCGTGACCTGGCCAGCGAGGCGGCGATGAGTGAACGCACCTTCCTGCGTCGCTTCAGCGAGGCCAGCGGTCAGTCGCCCAAGACTTGGCTGCAACATCAACGCCTGGCCCGGGCCCGGGAGTTGCTGGAGAGCACGGGCGACAACACCGAGCAGATTGCCGAGCGCTGTGGTTATCGTTCGGTGGAGAGTTTCCGGGTGGCGTTTCGCAGCGTGGTCGGGGTGCCGCCATCGGTGTATCGGGAGCGGTTCGGGCGCGGCGTACAAGCCATTTCCTGAGGTGTCCTTGAGGACACCGCCAACCTCAAGGCTTACGCAACAAATACGTATCCATAATCCACCCATTCGCCAGCCGCGCCGCCTTGCGTACCCGCTCAATCTCATCCGCCACATCCTTGAGCTTGCCGCTGATGAGGATTTCATCCGGCGTGCCCAGGTAGGCACCCCAGTAAATCTCTGTCTCCTGATCGGCCACCTGATGGTAGGAATCTTCGGCGTCGAGCATCACCACCAGACTGTCGGCCTCACTCACCTGCCCCGCCGCCAACCGCCGGCCCGTGGTGATTTCAATCGAGCGGCCGATGCGGTTCAGCGGCACCTTGTGTTGTGCTGCCAAGGCCTGGACGCTGGTGATGCCGGGGATCACTTCGAATTCGAACACACCACGGCCCGAAGCCAGGATCGCCTGCAAGATGCGCACGGTGCTGTCGTACAACGCCGGGTCGCCCCACACCAGGAAACCGCCGCACTGGCCGTCGGACATTTCCTCGTTGATCAGGCGTTCGAAGGTGTGCTGCTTGGCCAGGTTCAGCTCATCGACACTGGCCTTGTAGTCCACATCGCCGCGTTCACGTTCAGGGCTGTGGGCTTCGACGAACCGGTAAGGGTGATCGGTGATGTAGCGCTCGCAGATCTCGCGGCGCAGGTCGATCAGCTTGTCTTTGCTCTGGCCCTTGTCCATGAGGAAAAACACGTCCGCCCGGTTCAGCGCCTTCACCGCCTGCATCGTGATGTAGTCCGGGTTACCGGCACCGATACCGATGACCAACAACGTTTTCATCAAAAGCCTCCGTCAGCATCAGTGCTCATCAAGCGCAGCCGCCAGCGTCCAGTGAACCGCAGTTCGATGGCCGACAACGGTTCGACGTCGATCAGGTTGAACGCCGTGCTTTGCAGGACATGGGTCAGTACGGCGCGAACAACATAGGGATGGGTAATGGCGATGATGTCGCCCGGCGTCGTCTCCAGTGTCGCCAGCCAGGCGGCCGCGCGCTCACCGAGTTGCACCACCGACTCGCCGTCGTGGGGCGCGGAGTGCGGGTCTTCGAGCCAGGCCTTGAGCGCCTCGGGCTCGGTTTTTTGCAGTTCACTGATTCGCTGACCCTGCCAGCGACCGAAATCGCAATCGCGCAAGGCGTCGACAATTTGCGCATCGCTGCCGAACAGTTCGGCGGTCTCGCGAGTGCGGGCCTCGGGACCACACAGCAGGCGTGGCGCGACCTTGGAGGATCCACGGCGGGAACACTTCGCCGATTGCCAGACCATTTCCACGGATTCATCCGCAGGAAAACGCGCCAGTTTTTGTGCGACGGTTCGGGCGTGGCAAATCAGGGTCAAACGGGTCGCCTGCACGGGCATTACTCTTTCATTGGAAACGCAAACGGCAACACGCCGTAAACAATTGGCTGATTGTGCCGCAAGACAGGGCTAGGGGGTAAAGCGATCAGTCAAGGAGCCCCTCGCCACAGCAAGCTTTCTCGCCCCAAATTGTTCACTGGCCAGCCTGTCGCGTAAAAATTCTTCAACGGAAAACGGCGATCTCCGACACAGCTATAGACAATGTCCTACACCCTCAGTCGACATCCACGTAGGCCTTATGCCACGGGCGTTTCACCCGATTTCAACGCTTGGCATTCCCGTTTAAAAATTCACTAGACATGTAGCGTGCGTTACATAAATACTGTTTTAGCGAAATGTGAAATAAAACCGACACACCCCTCCAGCAGGAGCCCGGATGCCCCCCCTCAGAGACCTGATCACCGATCCCGGCCTGGACCTCACGCCATCGGAACGCAAAGTCATCCGCGCCTTGCTCGACCAGTACCCGCGTAACGGGCTGGGGCCGATGTCGCGTTTGGCCGAACATGCCGGTGTCAGCGATCCGACCATCGTGCGGCTGGTGAAAAAACTCGGCTTTGGCGGTTACGCCGAATTCCAGGACGCCCTGCTCAGCGACATGGACCACCGCCTGCGCTCCCCCAGCGCCCTGTTGCAACCTCGCGCCCACCTGCAAAAAGACGATCCGTGGAGCCATTACCTGGCCGAAACCCATCGCTCGCTCGTGGAAACCCAGGCCCTGACCCAACCCGAAGATGTGCGAATCCTGGTGGAATGGTTGCTCGATGTCCGCCATCAGGTGCATTGCTTCGGCGGGCGCTTCAGCAGTTTCCTCGCCAACTATTTGCTCAACCATTTGCGCCTGCTGCGTCCTGGTTGCTTTGCCCTGGACGACAACGCCCAGTTGCCGGACCGTTTGTTTGACGTGCAGCGCCAGGACGTGGTGCTGGTGTTCGATTATCGGCGTTACCAGTGCCAGGCCCTGCGCGTGGCCAGTGCGGCGAAAAATCGGTATGCGCGGGTGGTGCTGTTCACCGACATCTATGCCTCGCCACTGCGGGAAATGGCCGACTTGATCATCAGTGCGCCGGTCGAATCAGTGTCGGCGTTCGACAGCATGGTCCCGGCACTGGCGCAGATTGAAGCACTGATCGCCTGCCTGACCCTGCGCAGCCCCGATCTGGCCGATCGCCTGGAAGGCATCGATGCCGTGCGCGCCGAATTCGACACCCACCTGCTGGAGGAAAAATAAGGATGTTTACGCTCCCCCACCGCTCGCCCCGCGACCTGCCATTTGTCACCGACCACACCGCGCTGTTGCTGGTCGACATGCAACGGGCCTGGCTCGAACCGCAGTTCGACCCGCACCTCAATGACCCGGACGCCGAATACTTCCTGACCCGCACCCACATGCAGGTGGTGCCCAACCAGCGGCGGTTGCTCAGCGCCTTTCGCAGCGCCCGACAGAACGTGCTGCACACCCTGATCGAAAGCCTCACCGCCGATGGCCGCGACCGCTCCCTGGACCACAAACTCTCGGACATGCACCTGCCCAAGGGCAGCCCGCAGGCGCAAATTATCGACGACCTGACGCCGACGGAAAACGAAGTGGTGTTACCCAAGACTTCCTCCGGGGTGTTCAACTCCACCAGCATCGACTACGTGCTGCGCAACCTCGGGACGCGGCACCTGATCATCGCCGGCATTGTCACCGACCAATGCGTGGACATGGCCGTGCGCGACGCCGCCGACCGTGGCTATCTGGTGACAATGGTCGAAGACGCTTGCGCCACCTACACCGCCGAACGCCATCAAGCCTGCCTCAACGCGATCAAGGGCTACTGCTGGATTACCGATACCCAGACCGTGCTCGCCCGTTTGCAGGACATGCAACCATGAGCGCGCGCCTGCTGCCGGTGCCAATGACCACGATCGTCACCACCGACCTGATCGGCGTGACCCGTGGGCGTTCCTTTCCGACTGATGAGCTGGAGCATTATCAAGCCGCCGGTTGCGGCTGGGTGCCGGCCAACAGCGCGCTGACCCCGCAAGACGTCATTGCCTCGACCAATCCGTGGGGCGCCTATGGTGACTTGCGCCTGATTCCCGAGCTGAGCAGCCGGGTCACGGTCAGCAACGGCCCGGACGCCAACGCCCCGGCGCTGGATTTCATCCACGGTGACATTCGCGAAACCGATGGCCGTCCCTGGAGCGCTTGCCCGCGCACGCTGCTGCGCAACGAGGTGGAGCGCTATCGGGCCGAACTGGGTGTGCAGGTCAACGCCGCGTTCGAACATGAATTCAATCTGGATTGCGGGGCTGCCGAACACCTGGCGTTCACCCTGGAAGCCCAGCGCCAGGGCGCCGAATTTGGCGGCTGGCTGCTCAGCGCCTTGCGCGCCGGGGGCGTCGAGCCGGAGATGTTTCTACCGGAATACGGCAAGCACCAATACGAAATCACCTGCCGTCCGACACTGGGGGTCGCGGCGGCTGATCGTGCAGTCAACGTGCGCGAGATCACCCGGGAAATCGCCCGGCAAATGGGCCTTGGCCTGAGCTTCGCACCGAAGACCGCCGAGCACGCGGTGTGCAACGGCGTGCATTTGCATATCAGCCTGCAAGACCTGGCCGGGCAACCGCTGCTGTACGACGCCGGCACCACCAACGGCCTGTCGACCCTCGGCCAGCACTGGGCCGCCGGTGTCCTGCATTATTTGCCGGCCCTTTGCGCCTTTACCGCGCCGACGCCGGTGTCCTACGAGCGTTTGCAGCCCCACCACTGGAGCGCCTCCTACGCCTGCCTTGGCCAGCGCAACCGCGAAGCGGCGCTGCGGATTTGTCCGACGGTGAGCCTGGGCGGCAAGTCCGTGGCGGCGCAGTACAACCTGGAATTTCGCGCCATGGACGCCACCGCCTCACCGCACCTGGCCATGGCCGCGCTACTGATTGCCGGGCGCCTCGGCATCGAGCAGCGCCTGGCGCTGAACGCGATCACCGATGAAATCCCCGACGCCCTGAACGAAGAACAACGCCAGGCCCGGGGCATCGTCGCCCTTCCCGCCTCGCTGGCCCAGGCCCTGGACTGCCTGCGCAACAGCGAGGCGCTGATCGAAGCCTTGCCCCAGGCCTTGCTCGACACCTATTTCGCCCTGAAAACCGAGGAACTGACGCTGACGGAACAGCTCTCGCCCGCCGACCTTTGTGAGCACTATGCGCGCTTGTACTGAATCCGTTGAAGTGGGGCTCTACACCGAGCCCCCGTACACCCTGAGCCGGGAAGCCTCCGAGCACCCGTTGATTCTGGTGTGCGAACACGCCAGCCGTTTTATCCCGCCGGCCTTGCACGACCTGGGCTTGAGCCATGAGGCCGCCCGTGAACACATCGCCTGGGACATCGGCGCCCTGGCCCTGGCCGAGCATTTGTCCGACACCCTCGGCGTGACCTTGCTGGCGGCCAATTATTCGCGGCTGTTGATCGACCTCAACCGCCCACGCCATGCCCCGGACAGCATTCCGGGACAGAGCGAGATCTATCAGGTGCCGGGCAACCAGCAGCTGGATGAAGCCACCCGGGAATACCGCCGGCAGACGCTGTTCACACCGTTTCACACCCGGCTGCAAAGCCTGATCGACGAGCGCCTGGCGCAAGGGCGCGAGGTGCGTGTGGTGGGGATTCACAGTTTCACCCCGGTTTATTACGGCCAGCCCCGACTGCTGGAGGCCGGCGTACTGTTCGGCGAAGCCCGGCAATACGCCGAACGGATCATTGACGGATTGAGCCGGCATCCGCTTAAAGTGGCCGGCAATCAGCCGTACAAGATCGACCCGCAGGGGGACATGACCGTGCCGGTGCACGGCGATGCCCGCGGGTTGGAATCGGTGTTGATCGAGGTGCGTAACGACCTGCTGCGTACCCCCGAAGCGATTGAGCGCTGGGCTGGCTACCTCGCCCCGCTGCTGTAGAAAAAAGCTGAACGCTGACGCTATAAAAACTAACAAAGCCTGAATGACTGACAAGGAGAAACGCTTCATGGAAATAGAAGAATTCGGCTACAAACAGGAGTTGAAACGCAGCCTGACCCTGACGGACCTGGTGGTGTACGGGATGATTTTCATGATCCCCATCGCCCCGTTCGGCGTTTATGGCTACGTCAACGCCGAAGCGCCGGGCATGGTCCCCCTGGCGTACATCATCGGCATGGTCGCGATGCTGTTCACCGCCCTCAGTTACGGCAGCATGGCCCGGGCTTTTCCGATTGCCGGCTCGGTGTATTCCTACGCCCAACGGGGGCTGAATCCACACGTCGGCTTCATCGCCGGTTGGTTGATGTTGCTCGATTACCTGCTGATTCCGCCGCTGCTGTACGTCTACGCGGCGATGGCGCTGAATCACCTGTACCCGGACATTCCAAAAGTGGGTTTCATCCTGGCGTTTCTGGTCAGCGCAACCTTTGTGAACCTGCGCGGCATCACTTTTACCGCACGGATGAACATCGTTTTTCTGCTGGCGCAACTGGTGGTATTGGGGATCTTCCTGTTCTACGCCTGGAATGCCCTGCACAGCGGCGGCGGTCACGGTGAACTGACCCTGGCGCCGCTGTACAACCCGGCAACGTTCAACTTCGCCCTGCTGATGCAAGCGGTGTCGATTGCGGTGTTATCGTTCCTCGGTTTCGACGCGATTTCCACCCTCGCCGAAGAGATCAAGGGCGATCCGGGCCGCAGCGTCGGCAAGGCTGCGTTGATTACTTTGCTGGTGATGGGTGTGATCTTCGTTGTGCAGACTTGGATTGCCACCGACCTGGCCGCCGGCATGGGCTTCAAATCCGCCGACACCGCATTCTATGAAATCGCTGAAATCGCTGCCGGCAGCTGGCTCGCGACCCTCACTGGCGTGGCCACGGCCCTCGCGTGGGGCGTGGCGGTGGCGATTACCTCGCAAGCGGCGGTGTCGCGGCTGCTGTTCGGCATGGCGCGGGACGGCAAACTGCCGAAAGTGCTGGCCAGGGTCCATCCCAAACACAACACGCCTTACATCAGTATTTACCTGGTGGCGGTGTTGTCGCTGGTGATCTGCTACCTGTTCATCAATTCGGTGGACACCCTCACCTCCCTGGTCAACTTCGGTGCCTTGAGCGGCTTCATGCTGCTGCACCTGACCGTGATCAATTACTACTGGCGCCGGCAGCAATCCGGCCAGGTGATCCGTCACCTGCTGTGCCCGGTGATCGGCTTCATCATCGTCGCGGCCATCATGTACAACATGGGCGTCGATGCGCAGAAACTCGGGCTGATCTGGATTGCCCTGGGTCTGGTCTATCTGTTCTTTCTAAACAAGCTGGGCGCCAGCACGACGCTGGCCGACCCGAGCAACGTCTGACAAGAAAAAGGGCGGCGTCTGACAACAGATCAGGCGACCGCCGCTTTAACGCGTGGAAACCGACAGTGATAGTCAGGTTCGACGGCACTACCGCCGAACCCTTTGATACAGGAGTACATCCATGCTGGTCTTACGCCCAGTCGAATTAACCGACCTGCCCCAGTTACAACAACTGGCCCGTGACAGCCTGGTGGGCGTCACGTCCCTGCCGGATGACAGCGAGCGCCTGCGGGAGAAGATTCTCGATTCCTGCGCCTCTTTCAACAAAGACGTTGAAGGCCATGGCCCGGAAAACTACTTTTTCGTCCTCGAAGACCTGGCCACCCAGCGTCTGGCGGGCTGCTCGGAAATCCTCGCCACCGCCGGCTTCAACGAGCCGTTCTACAGCTTGCGTAACCGCCATTTCACCAGCGTCTCCCGGGAACTGAACATCGAGCACGGCGTGCCGGCGCTGTCGTTGTGTCACGACCTCAGCGGCCACACCTTGCTGCGCGGCTTTCACATCGATGCCGAGCTGGTGCGCACACCGTTTTCCGAACTGCTGTCACGGGCGCGGCTGTTGTTTATCGCGGCGCATGCGGCGCGCTTCTCCGACGCGGTGATCACCGAAATCGTCGGTTACAGCGATGAGCAAGGCCAGTCGCCGTTCTGGGATGCCTTGGGCAAACATTTTTTCGATTTGCCTTACGTCGAGGCGGAACGGCTTTGTGGTCTGGAGAGCCGGACCTTTCTCGCCGAACTGATGCCGCAATACCCGATCTACGTGCCGATGCTGCCCCAGGCGGCGCAAGATTGCATCGGCCGCATCCACCCCGACGGCCAGGAGGCGTTCGACATCCTGGAGCGCGAAGGCTTCGAAACCAACAGCTACATCGACCTGTTCGACGGCGGCCCGACGCTGTATGCGCGCACGCCGGGTATTCGCTCCATCGCCCATAGCCACACCGCTACCACGCAGCCCGTCGAAGTCATCGACGCCCGTGGCAGCTATTTGGTCAGCAACGATTCGCTCAAGGGTTACCGGGCCATCGTGGCCGAACTGGATTTCATCGCCGGACAACCGGTGGGCCTGAGCGCCGAGATGTGCGCGGCCCTGAACGTGACCGACGGCAGCCCGATCCGGCTGATCGCCCTGTGAGCAACACCCGGCCCCGTGCCCAACGACAGCGCCCGAGCACGCGCGCAATAGGAGCTGCATCATGATTGTCCGTCCGGTTCAAGTCACCGACCTGCCCGCCCTGCTGGTGCTGGTGCAACAGGCCGGCCCCGGGTTTACCACCCTGCCGGCCAACGAGGAGCGCCTGGGCCACCGTTTGCGCTGGGCGCAACGGACCTTCGCCGAACAGGTCGAACGCGCCGATGCCGATTATCTGTTCGTGCTCGAAGACGACGATCAGCGCGTGGTCGGGGTCAGTGCCCTGACCGGGGCCGTGGGCATGCGCGAGCCCTGGTACAACTACCGGGTCGGGTTGACCGTCAGTTCATCGCCGGACCTGGGCATCCAGAAACAGATCCCGACGTTGTTCCTGAACAACGAAATGACCGGCCAATCGGAACTCTGCTCGCTGTTTCTGCGCCCCGATCAACGCCAGGGCTATAACGGGCGGTTGCTGTCGCTGGGGCGGTTGCTGTTCGTTGCCGAGTTCCCACAGTTGTTCGGCGACAAACTGATTGCCGAACTGCGCGGCACTGCCGACGAACAAGGCCGCTCACCGTTTTGGGACAGCCTCGGCCGGCACTTTTTCAAGACCGATTTCAGCCACGCCGATCACTTGTCGGGGCTGGGCAACAAATCGTTCATCGCCGAACTGATGCCGCGCCAACCCTTGTACACCTGCCTGCTCACCGAACAGGCCCAGGCCGTGATCGGCAAGGCCCACCCGAACACCGAACCGGCCTTGAAAATCCTCAATGCCGAGGGGTTTGCCCACCGCGACTACATCGACATCTTTGACGGCGGACCGGTGATCGAAGCCCAGATCGCGAAAATCCGCACCGTGCGCGACAGCCAGCCACTGGTGCTGGGCATCGGCACGCCGGACGAACAGGCGCCGGCGTGGCTGATCCACAACCGGCGCATGGAAAACTGCCGCATCACCACCGCCAAGGCGCGACTGGTGGGCAACAGCCTGATCGTCGACCGCCTCACTGCCAAACGCCTGCAACTGCAACCGGGGAACTCGGTGCGGGCGGTGCGGTTGCTGGATCAGGCGCAGCAGGCGGTGGCGGCTTGATTAACCTCTGAAGCCTCCCACAACCCGCCTGAAAATTCGTCATCATCCTTACCCCGCCCGCGTGATAGCCTTTTGTTCCTTCGGCGTTGACACTTTTGCTCAAGCCCTTCCATTCCAATGCAGTGGTGGAACTATATGTCCAGGCTTTCCCATCAAGATTTGCGCCGTAACTTTCGCCAATTGCTGGCTTCCGACGCGTGCTACCACACCGCTTCCGTGTTCGACCCGATGTCGGCGCGTATCGCGGCGGACCTGGGTTTTGAAGTCGGGATTCTCGGTGGCTCGGTCGCCTCGTTGCAGGTGCTGGGCGCCCCGGATTTCGCCTTGATCACCCTCAGCGAATTCGCCGAACAGGCCACCCGTATCGGCCGTGTGGCCCAGTTGCCATTCATCGCCGACGCCGACCACGGCTACGGCAACGCGCTGAACGTGATGCGCACCATCGTCGAACTGGAACGCGCCGGCGTCGCCGCGCTGACCATCGAAGACACCCTGCTGCCCGCGCAATTCGGCCGCAAATCCACGGACTTGATCGGGGTCGCCGAAGGTGTCGGCAAAATCCGCGCGGCGCTGGAAGCCCGGGTCGACAAGGAAATGGCGATCATCGCCCGCACCAATGCGGGGATCCTGCCGATCCAGGAAATCATCAACCGCACCCAGCAATACCAGAACGCCGGGGCCGATGGCATCTGCATGGTCGGCGTCCAGGACTTCGACCAACTGGAAAAAATCGCCGAACATTTGAGCGTGCCGCTGATGCTGGTCACCTACGGCAACCCGGCCCTGCGCGACGACAAACGCCTGGCGGAACTGGGTGTACGGGTCACCATCGATGGCCACGGCGCGTACTTTGCGGCGATCAAGGCGACGTACGACAGCCTGCGCGAACAACGGCAGATCTTTACCCAGGCCTCGGATCTGAGCGCGACCGAGCTGACGCATACCTATACGCAGCCTGAAGAATACATTCGTTGGGCGGAAGAGTTTATGCGCGTGAAAGAGTGATTACGGCGCCAGTCGGCACACCGCTAATCTGATCGTTCCCACGCTCCGCGTGGGAACGATCAGTGGCTTACCGCTTGGCCAACTCCATAATCATCCGCGACAACAGGTAAATCCGCGGCGCCACGCTTTCCACTTCCGCGTATTCCTCCGGGGTATGAATGTTGCCGCCGACAATCCCGAACCCGTCCAGCGTCGGCGTACCCACGCCAGCGGAGAGGCTGGCATCCGCCGCGCCGCCGCTGCCTTCTTCGGTCAACTTGCGGCCAATTTCGCCGTAAATCCCCTGGGCCATGGCCATCAGGCGATCGGATTCCGGCGTCTGCGGCATCGGTGGCAAGCCACGTTGCAGGGTGGTGGTGACTTCGGTATCCGGGATCAACTTATCCTTGGATACCCGCGCCAGATCCTTCTCGATCCGGTCGAATTCTTCCGGCACCGCCGCGCGCACGTCAGCCTTGGCGGTGGCCTGGTCCGGGATCACGTTGGTGCGGTCGCCAGCCTTGAGCACGGTGAAGTTGATGGTGGTTTTCTTCGCTTCGTCGCCGAGTTTGCCCAGCTGCAGAATCTGGTGCGCCGCTTCCATCGCCGCATTACGCCCCAGTTCCGGCGCGACGCCGGCGTGGGCTGCTTTACCCTTCACTTCGACCACAGCAGTAGCGCTGCCTTTGCGCCACACCACCAGGCCATCCGCCGGGCGACCCGGTTCGAGGTTGAGGGTAACGTCGTGGGCCTTGGCGGTTTTCTTGATCAGGTCGGTGGCGACGTCCGAGCCGGTTTCTTCGCTGGCATCGAGCAGGAAGGTGATTTGCGCATAGTCCTTGAAGTCGAGGTTTTTCAGGACTTTCAGCGCGTAGATCCCGGCGACAATCCCGCCCTTGTCGTCCATCACTCCCGGCCCGTAGGCGCGGCCGTCCTTGATGTGGAACGGGCGCTCGGCGGCCGAGCCTTCCTTGAACACGGTGTCCATGTGCGCCATCAGCAGGATTTTCGCCTTACCGGTGCCTTTGAGCGTGGCGATTACGTGGCTGCTCTTGTCCGGGGTGTTCGGCACCAGTTCAATGCTGAAGCCGAGTTTTTTCAGCTCGTCGACGGCGATATCACGGACCTGGGTCAGGCCGGGTTCGTAGCCGGAACCGGTGTCGATATTGACCAGTTTTTCCAGCAGCTTCAGGGCTTCGGCCTTGTATTGCTCGGAGTCGGCAAGCACTTGTTTGTTCGGTTCGGCGAAGGCGGCGGGCGCGAAAGCGCCGAGGGCGAAGGTCAGGGCGAGGCTGGTGGCCAGTGGGGAACGCGCGAGTTTGAAGGTCATGAATCGATCCTTGTTTCTTGTCGGGGTAGTCGAACCCTACCTGACTGCGACGCAAGGCTCTATACCGGATACGACACTGAGCGTTCGTTTTACAAGCCCAAAGCCCCCGTAGCAGCTGTCGAGCACCGCGAGGCAGCGTTCGGCGGCGCAGCCGTCGTGAAATCAGGCAACGCGGTGTATCAGGTGGACCGCGTGCGCAGGGTTTGCGACGGCTTCGCCGCCGAACGCTGCCTCGCGGTGCTCGACAGCTGCTACGTGTAGGGTTTTAGACGCTCAGACCGAGTCAAATAACTCATGCCGAGGCTTGCCGTCACTGCTGCAGATAACCCGGTTGCGCCCTGTAGTTTTGGCTTCGTAAAGCGCCTGATCGGCATCGTTGAGCCACAACGTCGCGTCGGAATGCGCCGGATTGAACGCGGCCAAACCAATGCTAAGGCTGACTTTCAGCGCCGGATTCTGCTCATAGCCGAGGGTGGCGAAACGGTCGCGCAAGGCGTCCATCGCGGCGGCGGCGCTGTTCAGGGGCAGGTCCGGGAGAATCACGCAGAACTCGTCACCCCCATAGCGCCCGGCGACGTCCGCTGCACGCAGGTTCTGCTTGAGCATTTTGCTCAGTTGGCGCAGGACGATGTCCCCGGCGACATGGCCGTAGGTGTCGTTGATGGTTTTGAAATGGTCGATGTCGATCAGCGCAATCGCCCCGCCCTGATTCTGTCGCTGGCAGCGCTGGAATTCGACTTCCAGTTGATCCTTCCAGGCGCCGTGGTTGAGCAGACCGGTGAGGCTGTCGGTGCGGCTCAGGGCGAGCAATTCGCGTTTCTGCCGGCCGAGGGTATTGGCCTGGCGAAAGCAGATCCAGCCCAGCGCCAGCGGGTACAGGCACAACAACGGCAAGCAGGCATACAGCTGCAACGGACTGGTTTGCGGGATAAACGCGGGAGTGAAAACCAATAGTCCGATGCCCACTCCGAGGATCTGCGCCACGGTCCCGGCCAACAGAAAACGCAAGCCGCCGATGGCGACGTTGTTCATCGCCATCATCGAAATGGTGGTGGCGCTGGGCAATGGATTGAACTGCATGGCCACGACCCAGAAGCCGCCGAGAAAGGCGTCTACCAGCAAGTTGCGGTGTTCGGCGTGATAAGGGAGTGTGGCGCGGCGGGCCCATTGGTAGGCCAGGTGCGGCCAGATAATGCCGTTGAACAGCATCACCGCCCAGACCCAAGGCGCAGGATTGAGCGGGTACATCGCCGCACTCACGCACAACAAACCCAAGGCCAAACCCAGGGTTCGCGACGTGTAGAGCCTCCTGGCCAGTGAAAGTCCCTTTCCTCCCGTTTTTGCCATAGAGGCCTCTACCACTGAACGGAATCTGATTACACCGGGGGTTGCGGGTGTGAACGGAGTCTATCAGGGCAACGTTAAATAGCCATCACCGGCTGGCGGTGAATACCCTGCTATCTGTAGGAGCGAGGCTTGCCCGCGAAGAACGATGACACGGTACGCCTGATGCACCGCGTTATCGTTCTTCGCGGGCAAGCCTCGCTCCTACAAATGCAAATGCGCAAACGGCGCCCTATGGCTATACATGAAGGAAGGGTTTAATAAACAACGACAAACAGGAGGCCCATGCCAACCTTTCAGGTATTGATCATCGGCAGCGGATTTGGCGGACAGTGTGCGGCGATCAATTTGCTCAAGGCGGGAATCAGCGATTTTCGCTTGCTGGAACGGCGGGACTTTTTCGGCGGCACCTGGTGCCAGAACACCTACCCCGGTGCAGCCGTCGATGTGCCCTCGCCCCTGTATTCGCTGTCTTTCGCGCCTTATCAGTGGACGCAGATGTTCGCCGAACAGGCCGAACTGCATCGCTACACCCAGTACGTGGTGGAGCGTTTCGGCTTGCGCGACAAGGTAGAGCTTGAGGCCAACGTCGAAGGCATCGAATGGGATGACGCCAATAAACGCTGGGAAGTCCGCACCGGCAGCAAAGGCACGTACTACGCGCAGTTCCTGATCAACGCCACCGGGCCGCTGAGCCAACCCGTCGTCCCACACTTCGAAGGCGTGGAACGCTTCCAGGGCAAAACCTTTCACACCAACCATTGGGACCATTCCTACGATTACACGGGTAAACGCGTGGCTATTGTTGGCAGCGGCGCCAGTGCAGCCCAGGTCATTCCGGCCATCGCACCCAACGTCGAACACCTGCACGTCTTCCAACGCACCGCCCATTGGGTATTACCCCGCGCCGATCGAACTTTCGGCCGCTTCCAGCGCTGGCTACTGGGGGTGAAACCGGCTTACAAACTGCTGCGCTGGACGATCTACTGGTTATTCGAAACCCGGGTGATCGCCTTCAAATACTCAAAACCGGCGATTCATCTGGTTCAGCAGCAAGCCCTGCGCTTGCTTAAGCGCCAAGTGCCCGACCCCGAGTTGCGACGCAAGTTGACTCCGGATTTCACCATCGGCTGTAAACGGGTGCTGGTCTCCAGCACGCTGTATCCGGCGCTGGGCCGACCCAACGTGACGTTGCACGCGCGCGAACAAGGCATCGCCTCTCTCGACGAAACCGGGATCAACACCCTGGACGGCCAGCACATCGACGTTGACCTGATCGTCTGGTCCACCGGCTACGACGCCACCGACGGGGTGATTTCCTACCCGGTCACCGGCAAGAACGGCAAGCGCCTGAAAGATGTCTGGGCCCAATACCCGCGCGCCTACCTGGGCACCAGCCTGCCGGACTTTCCCAACCTGTTTATCGTCACCGGCCCCAACACCGGCATCGGCCACACCTCGGCGCTGTTCATCATCGAATCGCAGATGAATTACATCTTCGGCTGCATCCGCACACTAAAAGAACAGGGCCTGCGCAGCATTGAAGTACGCCCCGAGGCGGAACGTACCTACACTGAAATGATCCACCGGGAAATGGAACGCACGGTGTGGAAGTCCGGGGGCTGCCACAGTTGGTATCAAAGCAAGAGCGGTCATGTGATCGCCATGTTTCCGGGGTTCAGTTTCAGCTATCACCGCTTGACCAAGGCACTGAAACCCGCCGACCACATTCTGTCCTGATCACGTAAAAAGGAAGACGCCTGATGCTTTTGTTGGTTGTCGCAATCGCGGTTTTTGTGGCCTGGAGCTGGTTGAGTTACCCGGCCATCGGCCATTGGCTGTATGACCTGAGCATGGCCCTGGAGGCCAAGCTGTATCGGCTGCACAAGATCGTGGTGCCGATCAGCGAGATGACCGTCTCGACCTGGCAAGGCGGGCCGTATGAAGCCGCCAGCGCGGTGTTGATGCTGCACGGCTACAGTGCCGACAAGAACCTCTGGCTGCGCTTTGCCCGGCATTTTGTCGGCGACTACCGGGTGATCATCCCCGACCTCGCCGGCCATGGCGAAACCGGCTTCAAGGCCGGCGGCGGCTACGACATCGGCTTGCAGGCCAAGCGAATGATCCAGTTGCTCGACGTTTGCGGGGTCGAAAAAGTGCATGTGATCGGCAACTCCATGGGCGGCTACATCGCGGCCTGGCTGGCGGCCACTTATCCCGAGCGGATTGCCTCGGTGGCGCTGATCGATCCGGCGGGCGTCACCGCTCCCGAAATCAGCGACCTGGAGCGTCACTTGGCCAAGGGGCACAACCCGTTTTTGATCAACTCCAAGGAAGAATTCCAGTACTTCTACGCCATGACCATGGCCAACCCGCCGTGGGTGCCGGGAGTGGTGCTCGACGCCGTCGCCCAGCGCTACGAACAAAGCCGCGACGAACTGGCGGAGATCTTCGAGGACTTCCGCGCCAGCCCACCGATGGAGCCGAAACTCGCCGACATCAAATGCCCGGCGCTGTTGCTCTGGGGGCGCAAGGACCGCTTGATCGACGTCAGCAGCGTGGCGGTGTGGAGCAAGGGCATTGATAACTTGCGGGTGGACATCTGGGAAGGCATTGGCCATATGCCGATGGTCGAGCAACCGGTGAGGACGGCGCGGTTGTATCGGGAGTTTTTAGGGGAAGTGCGCACGTAACCCTGTAGCAGCTGCCGAAGGCTGCGTTCGCCCGTAGCAGCTGTCGAGCTTGCGAGGCTACGTTCGCCCGTAGCAGCTGTCGAGCTTGCGAGGCTGCGTTCGGCTGCGAAGCAGTCGTGAATTCAGCCAGCGCGGTGCCTCAGGAGACAGAGTGCTCAGGTTTGACGACTGCTTCGCAGCCGAACGCAGCCTCGCAGCCTCGCAAGCTCGACAGCTGCTACAAGGGTGATGTTTGAGATAAGGGACAGCATTGATGAACATTCTTTATGACGAACGCATCGACGGCGCGTTGCCCGATGTCGACAAAGCCGCCCTGCTCAACCGCCTGCACCAGCAAATCCCCGACCTGGACCTGCTCTGGCGCGAAGAGGAACTCAAGCCCTACGAATGCGACGGCCTCTCCGCCTACCGCACCACACCGATGCTGGTAGCCCTGCCCCGGCGTCTGGAGCACGTGCAAAAACTCCTCGAAATCTGTCACGCGCAACACGTGCCCGTAGTCGCGCGCGGCGCGGGCACCGGGTTGTCCGGCGGTGCCCTGCCGCTGGAAAAAGGCGTGCTGCTGGTGATGGCGCGCTTCAATAACATCCTGCACATCGACCCCGCCGCTCGCACCGCGCGGGTCCAGCCCGGCGTGCGCAACCTGGCGATCTCCCAGGCTGCGGCGCCGTTCGGCTTGTATTACGCGCCGGATCCGTCCTCGCAAATCGCCTGTTCCATCGGCGGCAACGTCGCGGAAAATGCCGGTGGCGTGCATTGCCTCAAGTACGGCCTGACCGTGCACAACCTGCTGAAACTGGAAGTGCTCACCGTTGAAGGCGAACACCTGACCTTGGGCTCCGACGCGCTGGATTCGCCAGGTTTCGATCTGCTGGCGCTGTTCACCGGCTCCGAAGGCTTGCTGGGGATCATTACCGAAGTCACGGTCAAGTTGCTGCCCAAACCGCAAGTCGCCAAGGTCTTGCTGGCCAGTTTCGATTCGGTGGAAAAAGCCGGCCGCGCCGTGGCCGACATCATCGCCGCCGGGATCATCCCCGGTGGCCTGGAAATGATGGACAACCTGGCGATCCGCGCCGCCGAGGACTTTATCCACGCCGGTTACCCGGTGGACGCCGAGGCGATCCTGCTCTGCGAACTGGACGGCGTCGAAGCCGATGTCCACGACGATTGCCAGCGCGTGCGCGAGGTCATGCAACAGGCCGGCGCCAGCGAAGTGCGCCAGGCCCGGGACGAAGCCGAACGCGTGCGCTTCTGGGCCGGACGCAAAAATGCCTTCCCGGCCATCGGCCGCCTCTCGCCGGATTACTACTGCATGGACGGCACCATCCCCCGCCGCGAATTGCCCGGCGTGCTCGAAGGCATCGCCCGCCTCGGCGCCGAACATGGCTTGCGCGTGGCCAATGTGTTCCATGCCGGCGACGGCAATATGCATCCGCTGATCCTGTTCGACGCCAACCAGCCCGGCGAACTGGCCCGGGCGGAAGCGTTGGGCGGGCAAATACTGGAATTGTGCGTGAAGGTCGGCGGCAGCATCACCGGCGAACACGGCGTGGGACGGGAGAAAATCAATCAGATGTGCGCGCAGTTCAACAGCGACGAGTTGACCCTGTTTCACGCGGTAAAAGCGGCGTTCGACCCGCAGGGCCTGCTCAACCCCGGCAAGAACATCCCGACCCTGCACCGCTGCGCGGAATTCGGCGCGATGCACATTCACGCCGGGCAATTGCCGTTTCCTGAACTGGAGCGCTTCTGATGGCGGATTTCGATGCCAGCGAGGCGTTGCTCGCGCAGGTCAATCAGGCCCGGGACAACGCCACGCCGCTGCGGATTCAGGGCAGCAACAGCAAAGCGTTTCTTGGCCGCGAGGTGGCCGGGGAAGTGCTCGACACCCGTGCCCATCGCGGCATTGTCAGCTATGACCCGACGGAATTGGTGGTCAGTGTTCGTGCCGGCACGCCTTTGACCGAACTGCTGGCGGCGCTCGACGCAAAGGGGCAAATGCTGCCCTGCGAACCTCCGTCATTTGGTGAAGGCGCCACCGTCGGCGGAATGATCGCTGCGGGGCTGTCCGGGCCACGGCGCCCATGGTCGGGTTCGGTGCGCGACTTTGTCCTCGGCACCCGCGTCATTACCGGCCTCGGCAAACACCTGCGCTTTGGCGGCGAAGTGATGAAGAACGTCGCCGGTTATGACCTGTCGCGCTTGCTGGTGGGCAGTTACGGTTGCCTCGGCGTGCTGACCGAAGTCTCGCTCAAAGTGCTGCCAAAACCCCGGCAATGCTTGAGCATCAGCCTGGAAGTCGACAGCGCCCGCGCCCTGATCAAACTGGCCGAATGGGGCCAACAACCGCTGCCGATCAGCGCGGCGAGCCATGATGGTCAGCGCCTTTTTCTGCGACTGGAAGGTGGCGAAGGCTCGGTGACGGCGGCTCATCAACGGCTGGGCGGCGAGCCGCTGGACTCGGGGTATTGGGCGGCATTGAACGAGCAGCGACTGGCGTTTTTCGATGAGGGCCTGCCGTTGTGGCGGCTGTCCCTGCCCAACAACCTCGGACCTTTGCAGCTGCCCGGTGAACAACTGATCGACTGGGCCGGCGCGCAACGCTGGTTGAAATCCGAGGCGGGCAATATTCAGTCGCTGGCCCATGAACTGGGCGGCCACGCCACCTGTTTCAGTCATGGCTTCAGTGACACACCTTTCCAGCCATTGGCCCCGGCGCTGCTGCGCTACCACCGGCAACTCAAGGCGCAACTGGACCCGCAAGGGCTGTTCAACCCTGGCCGGATGTACGCGGAGTTCTAGCATGCAAACCACCCTCAGCGAGCAGTCGCGCAAACTGCCACGGGCCGCCGAAGCGGAAAAGATCCTGCGCACCTGCGTGCATTGCGGCTTCTGCAACGCCACCTGCCCGACCTATCAATTGCTGGGCGATGAACTGGACGGCCCGCGCGGGCGCATCTACCTGATCAAGCAAGTGCTCGAAGGCGCCCCCGCCACGGCGAAAACCCAATTGCACCTGGACCGTTGCCTGTCGTGCCGCAACTGCGAAACCACCTGCCCGTCCGGGGTGGATTATCACAACCTGTTCGACATCGGCCGGGCCGTGGTCGATCAAGCGGTGCCGCGTCCGATGGGTCAGCGCCTGTTGCGTGAAGGGTTGCGGGCGTTGGCGCCGAATCCGAACCTGTTCAAGTCGCTGCTGCGGATCGGCGCGACGTTCCGGCCGTTATTGCCACGCACGGTTGAAATGAAGTTGCCCCACGACCTGCCCGCCACCGGCGAGCGCCCTGCCCCGCGGCATGCGCGGCGAGTGTTGATGCTCGAAGGCTGCGTGCAACCCGGTCTGTCGCCCAACACCAACGCAGCGACGGCGCGGGTGCTGGATCGGTTGGGGATCAGCGTGATCCCAGCGCCCGAGGCCGGTTGTTGCGGTGCATTGGACTATCACCTCGACGCCCAGGCCAAAGGGCTGGACCGCGCCCGGCACAACATCGATGCCTGGTGGCCGCATATCGAAAGCGGTGCCGAAGCGATTGTGCAGACCGCCAGTGGTTGCGGCGCGTTCATCAAGGATTACGGGCATTTGCTGGAGGGTGACCCGGCGTATGCGGCCAAGGCACTGCGGGTCAGTGCGCTGGCGCTGGACCTGGTGCAAGTGCTGGCCGATGAACCCCTGGAGAAGGTCTGCGCCGCGACGGATCAACGCATCGCCTTCCATTGCCCCTGCACCTTGCAGCACGCGCAGAAACTTGGCGGCGCGGTCGAGGCCGTGCTGAGCCGCTTGGGCTTCAACCTCACCGCCGTGCCGGACAGTCATTTATGTTGTGGTTCCGCCGGGACTTATTCGTTGACGCAACCGGAACTGGCCCGGCAACTGCGGGACAACAAGCTCAACGCCCTGGAAAGTGGCCATCCGTCACTGATCGTCACCGCCAACATCGGCTGCCAGAGCCACCTCGCCAGCGCCGGGCGAACCCAGGTCCGGCACTGGATCGAATTGGTAGACCAGTCGCTGGGAGAATGAAGTTCGTAGGAATCTTCGTTTGTCGGCGTGGCAGAAGGCTGCGATCTTTTCCCGCATCCTCTCTGTTACCGCGCCAGGAATTTTTTTCATGAACCACCCCCGCTTCGTCAGCCCCGACCTGATCCGCCAGCGCTTCTCCAAAGCGATGTCCGACATGTACCGCGAAGAAGTGCCGCTGTACGGCGCGTTGATGGAATTGGTGGAGCAAACCAACCGCCAGGTGCTGTCCAGCGAAACGCAGATCGCCCAACAGCTCGAAAGCACCGGCGAAATCCAGCGCCTGGACCTGGAACGTCACGGCGCCATCCGCGTCGGCACCGCCGCTGAACTGGCCACCCTTGCACGGCTGTTTGCGGTGATGGGCATGCAACCGGTGGGCTATTACGACCTGACCCCGGCCGGGGTTCCGGTGCATTCCACGGCGTTCCGCGCGGTGCATGAAGCGGCGCTGCAAGTCAGCCCGTTCCGGGTGTTCACCTCGTTGCTGCGCCTGGAGCTGATCGAAGATCTGGAACTGCGCGCCTTTGCCCAATCGGTGCTGGATAAACGCTCGATCTTCACCGTTGAGACGTTGGCGCTGATTGAACAGGCCGAAACCCACGGTGGGCTCACCGAGAAGCAAGCCTGGGAATTCGTCGAGCAGGCCCTGGAAACCTTCCGCTGGCACCACAGCGCCACCGTCACCGCCGCGCAATACCAGCAACTCAGCGCCCAGCATCGACTGATCGCCGACGTGGTGGCGTTCAAAGGCCCACACATCAACCACCTGACCCCGCGCACCCTGGACATCGATATCGTCCAGGCGCAAATGCCCGCCCACGGCATCACCCCCAAAGCCGTGATCGAAGGCCCGCCGCGCCGCCATTGCCCGATCCTGCTGCGCCAGACCAGCTTCAAAGCGCTGGACGAGCCGATTGCCTTTACCGATCAAGACCAGACACGCGGCAGCCACAGCGCCCGTTTCGGTGAAATCGAGCAACGTGGTGCGGCGCTCACGCCTAAAGGTCGGGCGCTTTACGACCGTTTGCTTAACGCCGCCCGTGATGAGTTGAAGGATTTTCCGAATGAAGCCAACGCCGTCCGTTACAACGAATTGATGAGCCAACACTTTGGCGAATTCCCTGACACGCTGGAGGGCATGCGCCGACAGGAACTGGCGTACTTTCGCTACTTCGTGACGGAAAAGGGATTGGCGGCGGATGGGCTGGACGGTGTCTCGCTGGACGACTTGCTCAGCGGCGGGTATGTGCGGGTTGAACCCATGGTGTATGAGGACTTTTTGCCGGTGAGTGCGGCGGGGATTTTCCAGTCGAACCTGGGAGATGCGGCGCAAACCCGCTATGACGTGCAATCGAATCAGCAGGCTTTTGAACAGGCGCTGGGGCGGTCGACCATTGATGAGCTCGGGTTGTATGCGGCGACGCAGCGGCGGTCGATTGAGGCGTGTTATGAGGCACTGGGATTGCCGGACCTGAGCTGAGTTTGTGGAACACCTTTGTGGCGAGGGAGCTTGCTCCCGCTGGGCTGCGCAGCGGCCCCAAAACTCTTCGAACGACAGAGATTTTTGTGAGTGCTGCGCACTCAAGCGGGAGCAAGCTCCCTCGCCACAGGAAAGTGCTTAGGTCAGCTTCGCCAACAACGCTTTGGCCGTCGCCTCCGAAGACGCGGGGTTCTGCCCGCTCAGCAACAACCCATCGGTGGTGATATAGCTCGCCCAATCAGCACCCTTCGAATAAATCCCGCCGTTGGCCTTCAACACATCCTCGACCAAAAACGGCACCACATCGGTCAACTGCACCGCCTCTTCTTCCGTGTTGCTAAACCCGGTCACCCGCTTGCCTTTGACCAACGGTTGCCCCTGCGCATCCTTGACGTGACGCAGCACGCCCGGTGCATGGCAGACCGTCGCCACCGGTTTACCGGCCTTGTAAAACGCCTCGATCAACGCGATCGAGTCTTGGTCTTCCGCCAAATCCCACAGCGGGCCATGGCCACCTGGATAGAACACGGCGTCGAAATCTTCAGCCTTCACGCTGCTCAACACCACGGTAGATGCCAGCGCAGATTGCGCAGCCGAATCCTTGCGAAAACGATCGGTTGCGGCAGTTTGCGCGTCCGGCTCGTCGCTTTTCGGGTCCAGTGGTGGCTGGCCGCCCTTGGGCGAGGCCAGGGTCAGCTGAGCACCGGCGTCCTTGAACGTGTAATACGGCGCAGCGAATTCTTCCAGCCAGAAGCCGGTTTTCTTACCGGTGTTTCCCAACTGATCGTGGGACGTTAGAACCATCAGGATATTCATATCGTTCTCACTTGATTTGCGGATTATTCGTACGCTCAACGGCGCGTAGGTACAGAGCCATTGACCACCCGGCAGCGCGGTTCGTTTCGTCGCATATATCGGCGCCGACCTTGAATGATGGCGCATGGCCTTGATGCGCAAGAAGTTGCGCACTTATTTTGCGAAAACGCCATCCAATATCGCTAAGCGCCAACCCCGCTGTGGCCTGTAGACGAGTGCGCAAGAAGTTGCGCAGTACTGCGCAACTTCTTGCGCACTTTGTGGGGTGTTTTCCCTTCAACATCACGCAAGTGATTGAAATACCTCGGCCATCCCCCCGGTTTATATAGCCCTCACCTTTTCTGGCACGGACCTTGATAACAGTTAGGCACCCACCGGGCGATTTCGCCTCCGGGCACTTTTATTTATCAAGCAAGGAGAGCATCCCATGGCAACACCTGCCTACATGTCCGTCACTGGCGAAAAACAAGGCCTGATCACTGCTGGCGCATTCACCGCTGACTCCGTTGGCAACACCTACCAGGAAGGTCACGAAGACCAGGTCATGGTTCAGGCGTTCAGCCACGACGTGATCATCCCGCGTGACCCGCAGTCCGGCCAACCAACCGGTCAGCGCGTTCACAAGCCAGTCGTGATCACCAAGGTCTACGACAAAGCTTCGCCACTGCTGCAAGCCGCTCTGACTTCCGGCGAGCGCATGAGCGAAATCGTTATCCAGTGGTACCGCACTTCGGCCCAAGGGACCCAAGAGCACTACTACACCACCAAACTGGAAGACGCGATCATCGTCGCCATCAACAACAAAATGCACAACTGCCAGGATCCGTCGAACTCCCACTTCACGCACCTGGAAGAAGTGCAGTTCACCTACCGTAAAATCACCTGGACCCACGAAGTATCCGGTACTTCGGGTTCCGATGACTGGCGTCAACCAGTCGCTTAATCGCGGCTGACCGCTTCACGCATCGGCCAGCTCTGCTGGTCGATGTTGTTTACGCCTTTCCAGAATTTTGCGTCTGCTGATCCTTTGATCGGGTATTGGTTTACGCCGCAGCACTGCACGAGGAACAAGGGATGTTCGCGCCGGCCAATCAGACCCACTTTGCCCTGACTATCGAAGGCCTTTCCAACGACCTGCAGGTCCTTGCCCTGCAAGGCCGGGAAGCCATCAGCCAGCCCTTTGTGTTTGAGGTGGAGCTGGTCAGTGAACAGCCGTCCCTGGACCTCGAAACGCTGCTGCACAAACCGGCCTTTTTGCAGCTCTCGCCTGACGGCAGTGGCATCCATGGTCAGATCTATCGCGCCGCCCAGGGTGAATCCGGCAAACGCCTGACCCGCTACGCGGTGACCCTGCGCCCGCAACTGTCCTACCTGGCGCACCGCATCAACCAGCGCATCTTCCAGAACCTCAGCGTGCCGAAAATCATCGGCATGGTCCTCGAAGAGCACGGCATCCAGAGCAACGCCTACGAATTCAAAGTCGGGGCGATTTATCCCGAGCGCATTTACTGCGTCCAGTACGATGAATCGGACCTGCACTTCATCCAGCGCCTGTGCGAGGAAGAAGGTATCCACTACCACTTCCAGCACAGCGCCACGGCCCACAAACTGGTGTTCGGCGATGACCAGACGGTGTTCCCGAAACTCAAGCCTGTGGCCTACCAGCAAGACTCCGGCATGGTCGCCAACGACCCGGTGATCAAGCGCTTCGACCTGCGCCTGGAAACCCGCACCAGCCGCACCACCCGCCGCGACTACGACTTCGAAAAACCACGCCTCACCCTCGAAAGCGAAAACCGTGGCGACGCCCTGCCCGACCTCGAAGACTACGACTACCCAGGCCGCTTCATCGACCGCGAACGAGGCAAGCACCTGGCCAAACGCGCCCTCGAACGCCACCGCAGCGACTTCCAGCTCGCCGAAGGCCGCAGCGATCAACCGATCCTGGTCAGCGGCCACTTCCTGGCCCTGACCCAACACCCGAAAGCCAAGTGGAACGACCTGTGGCTGCTCACCGAAGTCCTCCACGAAGGCAAACAGCCGCAAGTGCTGGAAGAGTCGGTCACCAGCAGCACCACTAACCTTAAAGACGACTTCCACCAGGGCTATCGCAACCGCTTCCAGGCCACCCCGTGGGACGTGCCGAACCGTCCACCGCTGAACCACCCAAAACCGCGAATCCTCGGCAGCCAGAGCGCCGTGGTCACCGGCCCCAAAGGTGAAGAAATCCACTGCGACCCATACGGCCGCGTCAAAGTGCAATTCCACTGGGACCGCGAAGGCCAGGCCGACGACAAAACCAGCTGCTGGCTACGCGTCTCCTCCGCCTGGGCCGGCGCCCACTACGGCGGCATCGCCATCCCGCGCATCGGCATGGAAGTACTGGTGACCTTCCTTGAAGGCGACCCCGACCAACCACTGATCAGCGGCTGCCTGTACCACAAGGAAAACATCGTCCCGTACGAGCTACCGGCCAACAAAACCCGCACCACCTTCAAAACCCTCAGCTCCCCCGGCGGCGGCGGCTACAACGAACTGCGCATCGAAGACAAAAAAGGCCAGGAACAAATCTTCCTCCACGCCCAGCGCGACTGGGATGAAAACGTCGAGCACGACCAGAAGATCCGCGTCGGCAATGAACGCCACGATACGGTTGAGAAGAACAGCTATACGGAGTTCAAGGCTGAAGAACACCACACGGTTTATGCCGACCGGAAGGTGGAGACACAGGCGAATGATCATTTGACGGTGGGGGTTAATCAGCACGTCAAGATTGGGACTGGGCAGTTTATTGAGGCCGGTCAGGAAATCCATCTCGACAGTGGCCTGAAAGTGGTAATGGAAGCGGGCACTGAATTAACCCTGATTGGCGGGGGAAGCTTCATCAAGATCGACGGCAGCGGCGTCACGCTAAGCGGGCCAGTGATCAACATGAACTCTGGCGGCAGCGCCGGTAATGGTACGGGGGCTGCGCCGATTCTTCCGACACCACCTAAACCCGCAGACACCGCGCCAGTCGGGCAGACGTTGGGCAATGCACCGGTCAACAATGCCGCACCGAGAAAAACCCCAGGCGAAAAAGGCCCGGAGGCTCTAATCGTCGATGTCTGGGGCGACCCTGAATTGGGCAGCCAATTGCAACTACTGGGCCCGGAGGGCAAGGCATGAGCAGTTTTAACGACAAGCCCATCAGCGAAGGGACTCGCAAGAAAACCGAATACGAGAATGAGCAAAAGTCGCGATTAGCGCTGAACGTAGAACGTACCGATGGCGGCAAACTGCAGATTCCGATCATGGTCGATGCCAAGACCACTCAAGAAGAAGAAAAGTACCAGCACAACACGTTGTTGGCGGTCACCCCGCTGGCGCGGCTGCCGGGGCATGACAAACTCAATGAAACGTTACAAGGCGCGTTACCGCGCCCTGGCCGCATCTATGTGTTCCTGAAAAACAAACTGTGGCGAGAACTGGAAACCGACGGTAAAGGTCAGCTGTTCGAAGTCGACGTGGCCCACTGGCGCAAGATTGCCGAGAAAAAAGGCGATGCCGACAAACGCGAACCAGTGTGCGTTAAACAATTTTTGATTCTAGTTCCGATGTTTCTACAGGGTCGATTCGTTGGCGACCAACTCAGCATGGCCTACAGCGAATTGCCATGGACATGGGAATACATCGAATGGCTTGAAAAGGACTCCGGACGGATCAAGGCGCGCAGCCAAAACATGGCGCCTGCCTGGGCGGCGACTGCGGGTGAAACGCAGATCTGGAAGGCTTCGTTGATTTATCCGGCGACACCGGTAAAGGGTCTAGTCAAAGGGTTGCGGGCGCGTGAACTGCACGCAGAAACCCTGATGGAAGATCCCAGCCTGTTTACTCCGGATTTGAAGACTCTGCCAGACACAGCAATCATCAAACAATTAGAAAAATATCACCAAGAGCTCGCCGGGCATCTCGGTACCAGCCCACCTTCACCACCAGGCGCTCTACCTGAAAGCAAAGACTTGCTTAACGAATATAAGATTCGCGATTACCCTCACTTGGTGGGGTTCATAGTCGACGACCCTTTATTTACGTTCCGTCACGCTGTTGCTCAGTCCAGACTGGCCGTCGAACTGCTTCAAACACTCAATGCGCTTGTACCCTACCAACCCTTTGGTCACTACGCCGAGCTTTTGTATCAAGAGACGCTGTCGCCTGCGGGTAGTTTGAAAGACTTACTCCCGCACATAGATCAAGAAGGGCTGAAAAAAACGACGTTCCATTTTGAACGAGAAAAAGCTCGCGAAGTTATTTATATTCAGCAAGAACGCATGCTCGACTTGGTAACAAAGAGTTTACCGCCTATCTGGAATGACTACACCTACAGCAAGGATGAGCGGCTGCTCGAACCTTACGCCCTATTGGTGGAGTTGCTGGAGTTGTTGGGTCGCTCTGCAAAAAAATCCGATCCACGGTGTATAGAGCCAGAAGACATCAAGGTCAGCGCAGCAGTATTCAAGATAAGTAAAGAGTTGGCCGCCGCCACTCACGTCCTAACAAAAGACCTGCTGCCGCCAACTAACGGTGAGCTACCAGCATTGGCAAGCAGGCTTGCTGTATTCCAAAGCAACGGCAAAAACGCGACCCCAGAAAATCTTGGGTTGAGTTCGTTATCGTTGTTCACCAACTTATATATCGGCCAGAACGTATCACTCGCGATAGATGAATTGGCAGCCCACATCGCACACGCGACTGCAACGGTGGCAAAACAAGTAGCCGAAAGCAAAAATGTTACTCAAGTCGAAATGGTTAGAGTCTTCGGCCCTAGTTTCACATTTGCCAACAAATTCGCCAGTAAAGCAAAAAACCTGAAATTGATCACTCAAGGTGAGGCCTTGGGTAAAGATTTAGTCGTATTGGGCATTCATGGCGCGGGATTGAGTTTCGGTATCTCTCCCGACGAACGAACTACTTTCACGCGCAAAAACTTCCTTGTGGCCAATTTGGAAGGGAAAAACGGGAAAATTGTTGGTACAACAAGCGGTAAGGTAGCGGAACGCCTCGCCTTCGCAAAGAAAGAGTTAGGCTACGTAATGGTAGTGGCAGGTCCCGCGAACGACCCCGCCGTTCAGGAATATATGAAATGGCGTATGGCTATGCCTAGGATGTCGTCCGCCGAAAAATTAAGCAGTAACGTTGCGTTACCTGGGATAGCGACGGCTTTTGCAGCGTTTAGTTTATATGCGAACACGGTGGGGGCGTTGTCTCTATTATCAGGAGAAAGATCGCGGTTTTTCGCAGGAGCTATGGCAGCAGGTATTGATCTTGGTTTAGCCGCCAACAACGTTGCATTGAAAATTTTGGTTAACTCGAAAGCTACGCAATCACCTTGGCTTGCTTTTTGGGAAAACGGACGTTTCGATACAAAAAACTGGAAAGGTAATTTCTCGGAAAACCTTCTCAAACGTACCGGAAGTAGTTGGCTCAACTGGACTCGTATAGGGTCAACCTTTGCTGTCGCAGCCACTACCGCTCTTTTTATTTGGGATGCGGTTCGAGCAGCTAAGCAGGGTGAAAATGATGTAGCAATGGCCTATAGTTTGGCTGCCGTCGGCTCTGGCATGTGGGCACTTTATACCGTTGGATTTTTGGCGAGTCCTTGGATACTTGGAATCGGGATCACCCTGTTTGTGGTGGGACTTGTAGGAAGTGCTTTATTAGCCAACAGCCCAGTAGAGCAATCTGTCAAACAGGGGCCTTTTGGTGATAGTGATCGACTAACACATCTGAATGACCCGTTGATTGCATACCAACAACTGCTTGGCATACTAGGCGCCCCCCGATTTAAAATTTACCGGTTAAAAAATTGGCAACAAGAGGTCAGCAAAGAAGACAACAGCCAACTTCTTTCTGCTGCAAGAGAAAGCAACACAATATTAGCTCCAAATGATTGGGCCGTGGAACTGCAAACTCCTCTTCTGAGCCACTTTGATAATGAGTCAACGTTCAAAATCACAGCCAAAGAAACCGTGCGCACACTACAAAACGATAGCGGTTGGGACTATCGCCCTCCGACAGAAATCCCCAAAGAAAAACTTGGCGGAGTTGTATTGGATGGAACTCGGGTACTTTATATACTTGCAAACCAGAACTACGCAATTGCGGAAAATGATCCGAGCCGGCAACTTCGTACATGCGAGTACAGTTTAAAGGTCTCTGGTCAATTTGAGTTGGGGCAGCGTCAATGTAATGCAGGAGAGCCATTTCCCGCGTATCGTAACATCGCGCTTCCGCAACCTAAACCTAGCGCGTGGGTGCCTTACCCCGGTCCTGAACCAGAAAAAAATGATGGTGCCGGAGACGTACCCTACTGGCTGATAGAGCAGAGAGATTTTGCGAAAATATGAATAGTTTAAATTTTGAACCACTTAACTATGGCCCGGCCTCATTCAACAGCGGCAAAATTCCGACTCAACCCGGACACCGAGGGCGCGAGAATTCTACCCGCTCAGGCCTTTTCCGGACGACGTTGTGCTGGGGGAACTACGCCAATCTCCAACCTTGGCAAGATGTCAGCGCTCAACTCAATTCAGGCATGCAAAATTCATCGGCCCCAGAAAGTAGCGTCGATCACTACATTAACCATCATCGCTGGAGTTTTGAAACCTCCAGTATATTTTTAACGCTTCTGCCTTTTCTTAAATGGTGGTCCATCGCATTTTTTCCATGGATATTGTGGGGATTCGGAATGACTGAAGCATTTTCGAATTTTTTCGACGAGATCAATGCATCTAAAGGTGTGTATATCACCATGGTGCTTATGCTACTAATAGTAGCCACCACATTAATATCAATTGCATTAAGTGCTTGGATGATGTGGAGAGACAACCCCAAGTATAAAAAATATCTATTCTTGGTATCGATTGAGTTTTTAGTAGTTTTCGCTTCAAGCTTTTTAAACTTTCAGACCGCACCAGATGATACCTCTCCACTATGGTTAAGCCTCGCGATGGGTGCGACGGTATTTATGGGGCTAGTCGGCTGGGACTATATAACTATTTATTACTTACGTATATTCAAACACGATGGCAGTGAACTCAATAGAAAAACAGGTATAGTCACCGTTGCTCGCCGCTTCCGCCCTGCCTTTACTGCACCATTTTATGAGTTCGACGCGACCATGGAATTACGACCAAGTCCGCACGGCAATAGCAGCATGACCGTCTGGTTGCACCATCGCTATAGCGACTTTGAGATATTTCTTGGAGGCAAGGTTCAATCATTGGGCATGAGTCGTGAAGAGTGCCTTGCATTCTGGGATACATTACAGCGTTATATGGACGTGAGTCAGCCATTGCCGGAACTACCAATCCTTGAACAATTCCGTCATCTTGATCCAACCACTGCTGCACACGACAAACTGTCCAATCGCCCCCTACGCCGATGGCGTGATACTAAATATAAAGTTTGGGATCGCACTGAGCGGCCGGCCATGATGCGGAGAAACTTGCAGTACCCTTGGCAAAGCCAAGCGTGCATTTTAATGGCCAGAATCGATCCTACACTTAGCATCGAGGCTTATTATCGCGCTCAAGAGGCGAAAGGCATACACTCAACTCCGAAGGCAGATGATTACGACAACATTCATCGCGGCTAAATGAAACATATGCAGTAAGTGGAAAGGTTTATTTTCTAAGCATATTCTTGCCAGGAAATCGCGTAAATAAATCCGTCCCGTTTTTCCACCAGTTGAAAATCGGGGCGTACCGCATTAACACAATTCTCATAGATCGGGCGCAGACCACAGAACGCTGGGAGATTCTTAGCGAGCCTGTTGTGGCCAGACTACGCCGTGTGGAAGACAATCAAGTGGTTCTCTGCGTCGGGTACCCAGAGACCAACGAACGGATTGTGGGTAAATCTCGTGAGGAATTGATGCTCGTTGTGGCTGTTCAAAGCACCAGTTCCAGTGGGCAGCCTCAACAGAGAACACACTATATTCGTTTTGATCCAAGGGGAGTTGGCGCCTTCCCTTCAGTTGATCGAGTCCCACCTCCCCCTCAAGCGCCTCTGCTCCAGGTAGAACCCCTGATGATGGAATTTGCTTCGCATGTCTAAAAACCTTGATATCGACCCGATAGATCCAGCGGCAAGGCAATTGCACCGCGCAGGAGACATCGAGCGGTTCCCCTCTGGCAACACGACGTTTTTGGCACCATTGCCGCTGCCCACCGACGCATCCCCACACAGCCCTTATGTAAGCGATCTCAACGATACGTATCTGGATTTCGGCGGCGGCAAACCACAAGTGTTTTCATGGCAGATGACACTGGGTGGTCCTTTTACCGCTGCGCTCTTAATGGTCTTAGGTGGCCCGATTATCATCGCACTCTTTGGTGCAAGCTTCGGCTACGGTCGGGCTGACATTCGGGGTGCGATGCAAGGCGTCTTTTTAGCTACTCGCGAACCAGCTATCTGGATGTATTTGGGCGGCCTGGGCATCGGCCTCGCCGTGTGGCTCTACAATCATAAAAAGTACACACAAGTCACCCCGACCCGCTTCAACCGTCAGCGCCGTGAAGTCTGCTTCATGCCCACGGGCGCAGAAGCTCCGGTTTTTGTGCCTTGGGAATCGCTCTCCGCCTGGGTGGTTCAGGCGCAAGGCGCAACCCAGTATGGTGTTCGGCGACAGTACGGCATGGGCATGGGGTTCCATCACGAGGGACAGTTGGTCAGCGTTGAATTCGTTTGTGGCGGTCTGCCACTTGCCATAGCCCATTGGGAGGCCGTGCGTGCCTACATGGAATACGAAGTCCACGACCTAAAAAGCATTCAGGACCCCATGGACCTGCAAGGTCCAGATGATCCACCCCATGAAGGGATGCACACTTTCCGCAATGCCCGGGCACGCCTGCACCGCCGGATTCGCGAAAAGGAAGTTGGGTGGGTCTATGCCTTTTTCTGGTACCTCTACCACCTCATGACATTCTGGACGTTACCCAATCGAATCGTCGAATGGGAAATTCGCCGCATTGCGAAAGTCGGACGCAAGGCATTGCCGCAAGCCATGCGTGATTGGTCCGAGCCACTACCTGAAGAGCAATGGGCAAAGCCAAGCGATGTTTTGGTCAGACTGAGTAAACGGGTGAAAGAACTAAAAAAGCAAAAACGCCTGCGCTCAATCACTGAAATTTTTGCAGAAGTTTATCAGGCAGAAAACGGCGGAAAGAAAAAGGCGTGATGTTTTACACAAACAAAGGTGCTTTTTCAGACCTAATCCGCTTGCATTAAAACAAGGTGAACGGGAACCCCATTAGCCGGTCTCCATTCAAGGCAAAAGCCAACTCTCCCTGCAGTTTTTAACTGCAGGGTTGCCCTCTCTCTCAACCTGCCCGGATGAACCCGTCGTACCCGTTTTCTCGTCGATGGCTACGGTCGAGTCCTGCCTGACACCCATGTGGATCAAGCGGTAAAGGTGTTGCATGCACCGCCCTGGCAGTGAACTGCCCCAGAGAAACGTTGGTGCCGCCAGTGGTCCAAACCTCTGTCGCCCGAACAATGGTCCCAGCGCTCTCCAGAGCTGGAACAGGCTATCCGCCAGCGACAGGCCGAGTTGAAAGCCGATAACCGCCAAGAATCAGCCACGACCTCAATCACGCCGGTAACCGCAAGGGATTGGCACACTAAAATACTGAGTTCTCTCTATGACCGTACAAATGGATACCCCGTACGCTGCCAGTGCTTATCGCAGCAACAGTCATGAGCCTTTACCACCGCCGAAATGGGCGGGAGATGCCAATCGCTCAGGGAACTTTGATACCCATCTCGCCTTTGGTCATTACGCCAATTTGGAGCCGGCGATGGAGGTCAATACCCAGTTGCAGGGTGAGGAGCAGAGGATTTACCAGCAACAGCAGGGACAAAAAAAACAAAACGTGTATTGCGATGCGCGGCGTTGGTGCTTTCAAAACTCGAGCAAAATCCCACATTTGCTATTCGTACTAAAAATAGCGTGTATTTCTTTTATATGGGTTCCTTGGTCCGTTTGGATCATAGGATCAATTAAGCCGGAGCTTGGATATGGACCTCCTGACACAGGTCTCGCACTTCTAATTGCATTTTCCGCTGTTGCCTTAATGCTAACTTCTTTAACTTTATATATGACAGGAAAAAAAATAGTCCACCATCTACAAATCGCGGGTTTCATTATCGGCGCCATTACTGTGTTTTGGTTTAAGGGTTCGGTCTTGGGAGGTAGCAGTATGCAGATCGCTTTATGGGCCGGTGCTTTCCTTTATTTCATGGCGACCATAGGTTCAGATGCTCTACTCTGGCTCCACAGCAAAATCACCACCCACGACGGAAGCGAATTCAACCGCATCGACGGCATGCTTCGCTTCAAACGCCGTTTCCGCCGCCTCTTCGTTGCGCCGTTCGAAGAATTCGACCCAGTGCTGCAACTGCTACCCAGCGGTTATGGCTCCCATGACTATCTCCTGTGGCTGCATCACCGCTACACCGACAACAAGGTTTGTCTGGCCACCAAAGTCCACGCGTTGGGCCTCGACCAGGCGAATGCACTGGCCTTCTGGGATTGCCTACAACGCTACATGGACGTCACGCAACCGCTGCCGGACCTGCCAGTGCTGGAGCAAAGTCGCCACCTCGACCCCATAACTGTTGCCTACGACGCTAAAACTGGCCGTAACCCGAGACGCTGGCGCGACCAGTCGGAAAGAGGGTGGCTGGCCACGGGTCTCAAGCAGCTAAGCCAACAGTTGCAGCAATACCCTTGGCAAAAACAGCCCTGCATCATAAAGGCTCGAATTGATTCGTCCCTGAGCATCGAAGCTTACTACCGCGCTCAGGAAGCGAAAGGCATCCAGGCGACGCCGAAGGCCGATGACTTTGATGATGTTCATCGTGGTTGAACGTAAAGTTTAAAAGGGATAACTTATTTTCTTTGCATTCCTTGACTGGAGGTCGCGTAAAAATAAACCTATCCCATTTTTTTGTACTTCGGGAATAAAGAAGAAATGCACAAAGAAAAAAAACCTGACAACGACATAAAACAAAATGAGGCATCAATAGAGCAAAGCGACTTCATCCACTCCATGGAAGGAAGCCAGTTGATGTCATGGACAAGTAAGGTCCTAAATCAACCTAGACGCGAAATAATCTTAGGTCCAATAATAATCCTAGGCCTAGCCATGACAATATGCCTGGCGATCACTTGGAAAATGTGGGGACAAATCGGAGAAAATCTAGATATTTGGTCTGGAATGTGCGTTATAGTCTTCACCATGTTAGGTGGTCTTCTTTTAATAACAAGACAAAAAACCATATTTAATTACCGAGCTACTACAACCGGAATTGCAGTTGAGCACGCTCTCCACTACCCTGAATTTGCTGGCCCTTTGTTCAAAGGCAGTGCAATATTCGTAGTTCTTTTATTCATCGGAATAGCGGTTTACACAAATTCATTGATATTTCTATTTGGTCCGGTAGCAATGTCCTTAGGCGCAGCGAAATTTTTACTCGGTTGGAAAAATGAAAAAAAATACGAAAAAAGCAGGCCATGGAACGAGTACAATTTTGTTACCGTTGATAGGCCCAGTTCTGTTGTAGTCATTCATCGGACCGACAAGACCGTAGGGTTTGAAACCCGCTTTGAAAACAAAAAAAATCTTGAGCAATATTTACAGTTACTAAAAGAAGCACTGCCTAAAACCGCAGTTTTCACAGAAGACACTTGGCCATATTGAAAAAGCATGAAGAAGAATATAAGAAACGGGACAGATTTATTGGCCAATAATCAGCCATGACTTCATCCACGCCCGGCAACCGCTAGGGATTGGCACCTCAAAACACTGAGTTCTCTGTATGACCGTACAAAAGGATACCCCATACGCTGCCAGTGCTTATCGCAGCAACAGTCGTGAACCTGTGCCACCGCCAAAATGGTTAGAGGATGCCAATCGCTCAGGGAATTTTGATACCCATCTCGCCTTTGGTCATTACGCCAATTTGGAACCGGCGATGGAGATTACTACCCAGTTGCAAGGTGAAGAGCACACGCGCTATCTACAGCAGCAGACACTCGGAAAAAAAGAAGAAATTTACTGCGATGCTAAAAGTTGGCGCTTTCAAAACTCAAGCAAGGTCCCACATCTATTATTCTTACTAAAACTGATGAGTTTTCCTTTCATCTGGGTCGTTTGGGGAACTTGGATTTTGAGCTCGCTTCTACCCGGATTGGAGGTAGCGAAGTATCTGCGAGATTCGTCGCTACTACTCTTAGTTGTGGTATTTCTTCTTTTATCATTAGGCTCATTAACTCTTTATATGACAGGAAAAAAAATAGTTCACCACGTACAGATTATTGGTTTTATTGTTTGCGCCGGAATCGTGCTTGGAATGACGGGTTCATTATGGGGCCATAATAAACTGCAAGTAGCCCTATGGACCGGAGCCTTCCTCTACTTCATGGGTGCCATCGGTTTTGATTGCCTGCTCTGGCTCCACAGCAAAATCACCACCCACGACGGAAGCGAATTCAACCGCGTCGACGGCATGCTTCGCTTCAAACGCCGTTTCCGCCGCCTCTTCGTTGCACCGTTCGAAGAGTTCGACCCAGTGCTACAACTGCTTCCCAGCGGTTATGGCTCCCACGACTATGCCCTTTGGCTGCATCACCGCTACACCGACAACAAGATTTGTCTAGCTACCAAAGTCCACGCCTTGGGTCTCGACCAGGCGAATGCACTGGCCTTCTGGGATTGCCTACAACGCTACATGGACGTCACCCAACCGCTGCCGGACCTGCCAGTACTTGAGCAAAGTCGTCACCTCGACCCGATAACTGCCGCCTACGACGCCAAAACGGGCCGCAACCCGAGACGCTGGCGCGACCAGTCGGAAAAGGGTTGGCTGGCCACGGGTCTCAAGCAGTTGACTCAACAGTTGCAGCAATACCCTTGGCAACAACAACCCTGCATCATCAAGGCTCGCATTGATCCATCTCTGAGTATCGAGGCTTACTACCGCGCTCAAGAAGCTAAAGGCATGCACTCAACGCCGAAGGCCGATGACTTTGATGATGTTCATCGTGGTTGAGCGTAAAAGCTTGGGAGGGGCTGCCCAACGCACGCCCCTTCGACGCAAAACACACAAAGCAAAACCAGGAAGCTTCCCTACAAGGACCAGTAAGCAAGTTGAAACCCATAATCCCCTTGATCCTGGCAGCCACCGCCTTCAACGCCCAGGCAGATATCCAGGTCCAGATCTCCCCAATACCCGAACAACTGAAAAACCTGAAGCCAGTCGCCATCGCGGAAAGCAGCTTGGAAGAACGGAAACGGCTCGACCAAATCGAAGCAATAGTCCAACGCTTCAACCTGAACATTGAAGAGAAGTTCATCTACACGGGTAAATCGTCAGCCAACTCGCTCCTGGGAATTCTGGATGTCGTCTACAAAGTTTATCCAGAAGAAGCCCAGTTGCAGGTGGTCAAACTCGACATCCAAAAAGGGTACGCACGTGTCTACCCAGTCAGCCCCGAAGATATCCAGCCTTATTCAAGTTTCGCGGCGAGCCCGCTCGATGCCCGGATTGCCAACAATATCCTGAGTCCCGGTGCATCCGCAGCCCGATCCAAAGCCTATTTCAAAGACTGGTACGACACTTATCAGTCGTCTCGGGTCAAGCTCGCCCGAAAGGTTGTGGCGAGTGATGCTTGTGAGACTGTCACGAGTGTCGAGCTCTACAGTTTCAACGGGGATATGTTCACCGCGTTCTGCGGCAATGGCATGAAGTTCAATCAAACGCCGACGGAAGTTGAAGCGGACAAGCCTATTGATCCCGCGATAAAAAATTGGGTGGTCAAGCGGCCCCTGTGAGTTCGGGACTCATCCTCCTGAGCGTCAATTTCATTCAAATGGCGAGGCGCCTTCGCGCCGAGCTGCGCATTTTTATATGTCTGTGCGGTAAGCCCATTGGACATGTGTCAGGGAGACAACCATGAAGCATTCGATACGACGCCGACACTGCGCCCTCTTTACCGCGATCCTGCTGTCAACCTGCTCCGCCGTCTGGGCGGTGCCGGCGGATCAGGCAAAAGCTCGGCCACCCAGTCCTGCTCAGTTGATGCACGAAGCACAACGCCTGAGCAGCGAGAAATCACTGGCAGAGGCTACGGTCGCCGCCCGGGCGGCGATGGAGGCAGGCCGCAAGGGCAGCGCCATGGATTACACGGATCTCGAGGCGGGCGCCTTGCTCGTCGATCTGCTGCATCAGCAAGGGCGATACGACGAAGCCCGGAAAGCCGCCGAAGAGCAGATCGCGTATTGGGAGCGGGAATCGGCCGCTGTCGGGTCGACAAGCAGGCGCGACACCCGCATCACGAGCATGCTGGGCGTGGCGATCGAGGCAAGCATGATGGCGGGTGAACGAGCTGAGGTAGCACGCTTGCAGGAAAAGCTCTTCACGATCAACAGCCCCGAGCTCGGTCTGTGGCGCTTGTCGCCGGACGAACCGCGCTTGCATTACGAACTGGCTGACTTCTCGACGCCACTCCTGCTGGGGCAATGGAAACTGGCGAAGTTTGAGCCCGCAGAAAGACGTGATGTCACCACCAACCTCCTCTACACGCAGGCGTTGGCGAACGGACGCCTGAGCGCGGAGATTTCGCTGGTTTATGACGAAGCACAACGCAAGTACACGGCATCGCAACGCCAGGATTGGCTCAAACCCTATCAGGAGCAGCCTAAGCGTCGAGCATTTGCATCGGCGATGCCCGACCTCCCCTTCGCCGACCTGACCGCCGCAAAAATGGGAAGCCCAGAACAGTGTGACGGCGAGCAATGCACCAACATTCGCTGGACGGCGCTACGCGGTGACTGGCGCATGGACATTGATGTGATGTTCAAATCGCGAGACGAGGCCCAAGCCATTGAACAAATGCATAAGTTGTTCGCGTCACTGAAATGGCAAAGCGCACCAACGCTGTTCCGCGAGCGCACGATGGCCGAACAGACCCAAGACATGGATTCAACCTGGGAGCTTCCGGGTGGCTGGTCGAAGGCTGCTGAGCTCGCGAAAAAGGCGCTGCCCGACGCCTTTTTCCCGGATGAAGTTGCGCGTGTACAAACACTTATCGGCGTGTCGCAGTACCGGCACGGCGACCTCGACGCCGCTCGCCACTCGCTGGGTTTGGCCCTACCTGCCTGGGAGAATGGCTCTTCCTATCTACCCCTCTATCGCACTGCGCTGGATTACGCAGCGGACATCGCCTACCGCCAGGGCAGAACTCAGGAGGCCATCGCCCTGAACCGGAAGCTCATCGAATGGCAGCAAAGCGATGCGACGCTCGGCTGGGGAACACCGAAGGATAAAAATGCGCTGGTGAATAGCTGGAAAGGCATTCACCTGCCCTTGCGCGTGGGCGACTACCGTTTGAGAACGGACATGGAAAATCGTTTCTACTACGAAAACTTGCAAACAGGGGCACAGCTTGGCCTCACCGTGGATTCGGCTCAGACATCGGACGAAAAACTTGAGTCGTTGCTGCGCGCATTCATGGTGAAAAAGCTGGGGCTACAAGCCGCTGATATGCGCAAGACGAAATTCTCACCCAAATCGGCCGAACCAGAAAAGTCGCAAGCAACCGGGCAAATATGGGAGTTCGATGTGACGAAGCTGCCTGGCGAACAAGGTGCCGTGACTGACGACTACGTGGCTGGCATCCAGCGGAAAACGCCCACGAAGATGACGTTCTGGATTGTGGATCGCGAGGGGGTACGGTCGCTGCTACGGGCGCCAATCATGGAGGGTGGGCAATCCGGGAAAGAGGCGAATCAGATTGCGCAAGCGTTGTCCTGGTAGGGTTGGACGATGTGTCGGTAGTCGTGAAGATTGGGGGGCGGTGAGCATCCTGCCCACCCAATAAAAGAAAAAAGACGCTTAACCCGAGGCCTAATCCAAGTGAGCAGCAACCCGATCACCCCGAAAGACTTTGTCATTGGACTTAAAACGGCTGTCGTGGAGGAGAATATTTGTATTTACAGACAGCTTTTCGCCAACACGACCATTCACGATGCAACCGACGAATACTGGAGGCGAGCCTTAACCTTGTTCAACTCGCTACCTACCGAACAGCGAGAAGTTTTCTTTGAGGTCATCAGGCAGACAATGGTCGATACCACATCTAACCTTTTGGGAATCATGGATGGCGTCAGCACAATAGAGGGTGTAAACGATGCGTTTTCTCTGACTTACGGCATAGACAACGACACACTGACGGGTGACTTGCAGAGTTTGTTTTTGGCAGAAGAACAGCGCACATCGTAGAGAACAAAAAGCCCGGTGACATTTGCCGAACCGACTCAAGAACCCGAGACCTCTACTTGACGAGCCATACCCTTGAAAAATAGATATGACCGACTGCCTCAAGCAGGTGACATCGACAGAGAATCAGGCACTGAAACACTCTATTTATCACCAAAGCCAGTGCCAACCGGAGTGCAGCCTTTCAGTGCTCGCCAGCTACACCGCTATGCCGATGAAGTAGTCTTGGACTTTGCCGTTTCTAGAGGAAGCTTTGAGTTTATGACTCGAGCCGGAATCGGGGCGGTTATGTTCCTGTTGATTTTTCTGTTTTTCACAACGGGTTTCGGATCCTGGATAAGACGTGACATAGAACCTTTCTGGAGTAGCTGGCTGGATTTCTTCACAAGTATTGCCGTTTGGGGTTTTGTGGGAGCGCTGGCCACTCTCTACCTTTGCGTGTTTTTCTTTGCAATTCGTCGGGTAAGCAATCAACCTCCTGTGCGCTTCAATCGTCAGCGTCGCGAGGTCGTCTTTGTTCCCAAAAAAGGCATGACCCCACGTTATGTACCGTGGGAGGAAGTCATTACGAGTGTCTCGATCAGCAAATTGATCACTCAATATGCTGTCATTCCTGAATTCAAATTAATGATTGGGCTACGTGAGACGAAAAACGGCGATGTGCTTTGGATCAGTGTTCCAAGTGGAAATTTGAATCAGGCGATCGCTGAGTGGGAGGCAATCCGTGTCTATATGGAAGATGGACCGCAAGCCTTGCCCGAGGGGCAATCGGATGAATTCGAAGCCGGCTCGGTCGCCTACTTCCATATGTGTAGAAAAGGTTATCGCTCCCATCATTCATTGCTTCGATATGTCTTCGGCTTCTTGATAGTTCAGTTTTTCAGTGGCTGGACGATTCCTTGTTACCTTGCCGTCTGGATCAATAACCGCCCTAAAGCAGGCTTCCCAAGGGAGGTTCTGGAGTGGTCGCTACCGCGCCCTATTGAAGAACATGCAATACCTGGCGAGGAACTGATTAAGGAAAGTGCTGAGATCCGAAAGGCATTTTCAGAAGGAAAGAACTTGCTGGACTACTTCAAGATTAAGCTTGGCGAGTTGAACAAAATACCTACATAAAGCAGACAGATTTTTATCTGTGACGGGGCTTCCCAGAGCCCCCCTTCGACGCAAAACACACACGGCAAACCGGGAAGATTCCCCTGCAAGGAGCAGGACGCATGTTGAACATATCCGTCCGGCCAAGTCACCTAAATCCAACCCGCTACGCGGCAATAGCCCGTGGGTGTTGCCCGCTACCGTGAATCGGCGATTATTCAAACGCTCGCTGATGTGAGAACAGGGGATTTCAATGAATGTTGTGTCCTTTAGTCGACATATTCCATTCCAGCTTTCGCCTGATCTTAAGCTATTTTGTCGCGACTGAAGAAGGTGCTGTATCGGCTAGCTCTAAAGCTGCCAACGACTAGATAAAACGCAAGATGGCCTCACTGTCCGCTTACTTCTGGATTAATATCGATACCGGACGGCCAAGGCGCACCGTTCACACCGCGCCGCGCCTAAAGGCGCGCATCTACTCAATGACAGGGACGCAAGCACTCATGCACTCAACCGACTTCCACGCTTCTTCCGCCACCGGCGAGCTGATCGCGACGTTCCGCCAGGGCAAGGCCTTTTTGATTTTCAGCCTGATATTGGCCGCTGCGTTTTTGGGCCTCGCCGTGTTCGTCTTCTATCTGAGCACGATTTTGCCGATGGGCAATGACGGCCCGGTCAGTCTTCAGACGTCCCGAGGCATGACTCTCAATTTCGCCAGCACACACGTCATGTTTTATTTCACGACCGGTTTGTTGGCCATTGTGGGGCTGTGCATATTGGGTATCTACGTTTGGCAAAAGAAGCTGCGTAATACCCACTACGAAGTTTATGAACACGGCCTCGTGCGCATCACTAAAGAGCAGCGCGACTACATGCCGTTTGCTGAGATAGAAGACCTGTATCTGTTCAGCTCCGGGCAAACTGCATTGACCGGCCTGATCACAAACCTGGCCTATCGCCGTAATGCCGCAGAGCCGTTTCATCGGGTTCTCGAATCCCTCAAAGGCTTTCAGAAGTTTCAGGAACTGGTTCGTGAGTTGCACGTACGCGCGCGCCTGCCGTCTGTTGCACAAACGCTGGAGTCGGGCGGCTCCGTAACTTTCAACTGCATCAATTCAAAGCAGGTTTGGGGCAAGCGAGTGACCGGTAACTTCCTCAAAATAACTACGGCGCCAATTGTTGTGCGCCAGGATTTCCTCGAGTACCAAGGCAACAAAGTGCCGATGTCGTCGCTGCGTACGGTAGACCTCAACGCCTGGACCGAAGACGTGGTGATCAAGGACGAAAACGGCAAGCCCGTATTGTCGACCACCACCACCGGCATCCTGAGCCATGACCTGTTCCTCAATACGCTTGATGTCGTATTGGCTGTTGAAGAGCAAGCACGCGAGTCAGCAGCAGATGTTTTCGAGATGAACAGCAAATGATGATCTATCGCGGCGCAGGCTGGATGACCTTGTTAACACCAATAGTCATGGTGCTGTTATTGATGTGGTTGTTGATGGATCCCAGCGTTAAGCCCGGCAATGTATCGCTCATGCATTTTTTGATGGGGGTGGGTATTGGTTCAGCCATCAACGTTGTGCTGGGCTTTGTATTGAATCGCCAGGTTCACGCCGATGGCGTTCGCCACCACTTCTTTTTCATGCCGATGCAGTGGCCGGCGCTGGCGATTGCGGTTGTCTGCGCAGTGATTGCCTTGCTGAAATAAGCTTACTGACCGCTCGGCAAGGGCGGTCGCGTTTCGACTTGTTCAAGGCTTACACGGTAGGTGGTGTAAGTATCGCCGTCTTCCAGGTAAAGGTTGCTCTGGTAATCCGAGACTGCGCCTTTGAGCTTGATGTGCAGGCCGTTGGAGACTCGCTGGATTACCACGTCTTTCAAGTCAGTGTCCGAGACCAGGAAGGGCGGGGTCTTGCCGAGGCGCACCTTCATCGTCTCATTATTCCTACTGCCGCCGTTGTTGACGTAGAACCTCAGGCTTTTGGGCTCATCTGGATCCCTGGCATCCTGAACGATGTAGATCGACTGCCCCGGAATGAAGCCTTGCTTCAGGACTATCTCAGAAGGGAATTCCGGTTTGTGCAGGTATGCATAGATGAAAACGCCTACAAGGCAGAGCAAAAAGATAATCGAGAGATACTTTTTAACTCTGACTACAAGGGTTTGCAGTTCGATCTTACTCATGGGATTCAGCTGTAATCGAAGGTGAATAGCACCAAGCCTTCAATCGGTTCGTAGAACATGACGATCAGGTCTGCGCCGGCCGTCCGGTAATGCCAGCCCGGAACGCTTGCCACGTGGAAAAACCGGTTACCCGCAGGGCTCAGGGGGTAGACATTCGAATCGCCGCGGTCGGGGTCCAGTTCAACGATGTGCATTGGAAATTCGACCGCCTCCACCCAGTTGGCGCAGCCATCGACTTCGCCGCCCAGTTGCGCGACAAATTCCACTGCATACAACGGTTCGCCATCCTCACGCGCCAGCACGCCGCTGGTTTTAAACCTTTCAACGGTGGCGGCAAACGCGCGGTGCTGATCGGCGTAGTGCCGCTCCAGATCCGCTCTCGCCTCCGGGTGAGGATCAGCCAGCTGTGCATTCCCCTCGTGCAGAAAGAAGTAGCGTGGATCGCCGCACAAGCGATACCGCCCTTGCTCGACCTTGAAGCCGATCCAGTTGGTTTTCAGCAGGTAGCCATGGTACCCGTCCCACTCGGTCAGCTCGCCGACAAAGCCCTCGTACGGCTCCAACGGGCTGAGCATGTGCAGCACGCCCGACCACTCGGGGTTTACGGTGCTGATATCCAGGCTGAACAAAGGGTGCAGATGGTTGGCCAGTTCCAGTTGATCGGCGACAAACACGTCTTCAACAGGCGGGAACGGCAGCATGCCGGTGGGGACTTTGGTGAAGTCGGGGGTGTGATCGTCACTCATCAGAGGTTCTTCCTTGTGGGTCGCTACGGGTTGAGCACTTGGGTATCAATGGCTGTCTTGGTAAGCGCCCAGCGTGGCGCAGTGGCGACATTTGAACAGGTAGGCGGTAGGCCCATGATCCTTATCCAGGGCATTGAAGAACGCTTGCCACTGCGGACCGTCCTCCAACCCTGTTGAGTCCTGAACGGCGGCGATGGCTGCCGGGCCCAGTTCAAGCAACTCTGCATGGCCGACCTTACCGACAAACTCGGCTGCGTCGTCGCAGTGAGTGAACCAGCACTCTTGCTGCCAGCCGTTAAAACCAGGCGTGCGCTGGCTGACTTCGGCGATCTGCGCCTCGCTCAGCGTGTCTTCGCCGTCCAGGCCGATACTCTCGTCATCGACAAACGTCGCGCCCAGGCGCTGGTGCGCACTCCCGTCGGCAATGCACCAAGGGCAGATGCAGTTTTCGTATTCATCAATGGCGTATACCGGGCCCACATAAATGTAGCCTCGCGCCTGATTGCAGCTCACGCAAGTGGCGGAAGAGGGTTGCACCGAACCGCTACCGACGGGATCGGGATGGTAAATAAAGTGGGGCAGTGTCATGTACGCATCCTTGTTAAATGCATGCCTTTCATTGCTCGACCTGCTCTAACCAAGTCTTGAATTCGAGGGCTTGCTCGGGGGTATTGAGTTGCGTAATCCAGGTGATTTCTTCCGGCACGCTTTGAAAGTCAGAGACTGTGAATACATAAATGGCGTTCTCAAACGCGCACCTCGTTAGCGGCTTCAAGGCCGCAACACAGTGTTCGAAGACGAGCGCGCGGTGACGTTCAACATCTTCATCGGGAATCGAATCAGCCAAGTCCCACAACAGGTTCGACAGGGCGTTGAAGTGTTCGCCACCGAACGTTTCGTGGCTCCATTCAGCGGGTGACCATTTGAAGTACCCCTGCTCAGCAGGTTCTTCAGCCTGCACGCGCGCCAAGTGATCAGCCGTGTTGAACGACGGCACCAACGTCCGCGCATCGGCGTCTGAGTACAGTGCAAACCCACAGACATCGGCGGTGGGGTGCGCTTGGCGAAACTGCTCGATGGCCTTTTTGCACGCTATCTGAATATCTCGCTGAAAATGGTCGTTGATCTGGCCCGAGTCGCTCATTCAAAAAAGAACCTCATGAAACCATCCACATCCGTGCCCTCAACATCGCCGACCACTTCCCTGACCCTGGACAGAAAGGCGGGCGTATAGTCGTCGTCATCGTCGCAAGTGGCATCATTAAACTCGTTCAATTGCACCGCGATACCCGCTTCCAGCGCGCCTATCAGCGCGAGAATATTCGCCGCGACCTTGAATGAGCGCTTTTGAATCGAGCCAAATATGGCGGAGTGTTCATCAAGGCGATCATAAACCAGCACATCGCCATGGCGATCAGCGAACACAGTGAAGCTGTCTTTCCAGCCCCACGCCGGATTTTCATCACCTGTTGCGTGCCATCCCTCCTGCGCTTTGGGCAAGTCGTCAGGACCATAGAGCGCAAGCATGAAATCCCCGCCGATCATGGGGCGATCAGGGAAGTCTATCCACTGGAAGTAGCTGCGCATGATTCCGGCTCTGGGGGCTTCGGCAATAGCCGTAAGGTCCGCTGGACTCTCGCGCAGATGCAGTTGGCCGAGGGAGTCAGGCCACGTATTGAATAGCGTGACGAACTGCGCAAATGCTTGCGGTGCTTCATCAGGAGTCGTCATTAACAAATATCCTTATTTGATCAAAACAGCTGCGTTCGCCAACCCTCAATCGTCCAGCACTGTATTTAAGGCGCGGTGGGCTGGGGGCATTGGTCGGCTTAAATGGGGCATGGACACGTTCGTCCGTCCACCTGTGCGGCAATAGCTGGTCAACCTCACTCGCCCGCTGCGTCGGCAGCGGCGTAAGTATATCCTTCAGATGGCCCCGTCATCGAGGTAGCGCGACAGCCCTGCCCAGCACTTCAAGATGTCACTGATTGGCTCTCAGCAAAAGCTTTCCATGGGCGGCAAAGGGTTTTTCTTCACGTGTGATCTCTACGAAAATGACCATATTCGGCGAGAACTGGATGTCCGGGATATTATTAGCTTCAGAACAAAGTGCATTCCGCTCCTGATCCTGAAAATAGACAATGGAAAAGAATGGGGTGCATTAGCCCTGGACATTCTGAGTCAGCACTCAATATCTGGCGCAGGCACCTGCATAAGCGAGTTTTACTCGTTCTCCCCGTCATTAAAGGCTGGCACTATTGTTTGGCACACCAGAGTTGCCGGGCTGCCAACTGGATGGGTAGCCATTGCCAGGGATGCGGGTGATTGTCTTATTTGTCTGACTTTCAATACACGCTCCACCACTGTCGAGATGTTCGATCCAGAATCCGGCAGTACAGGCTTTGTAGCTAACAGTTTTAATGATTTTGTTGGCTTATGGCGAGAGTAGGATAGGGCTCGGCTGGGGAACCCAGTTGCACATAATTAACTGGCAATGGCTTTGCGGTTTTCTAAAGACGCAAGAACATCCCGAAACCCTACTGAAAAATGCATTTATCAAATATGTATTCACTGTAGCTAATCACATAGAGGATGCGAGCGACCTACTGGAAAACATCGGTTGTTATAATTATCTTCGCAGAAAGCCCCCTGCACTATCTGCAAATGATTTCAAAACCTATGGCTGCAACCTCGACCTTGAAAGTCTTTAAACCATTAAAAACTTATAAAGTCTGATATCGCACCCCAGCGAAGTGCATACATCAATTGAAAAATCCCCACCGCATGGACGAATCCGATAACGCAACCCAATGTTTAATCTGGCTTTTTGACTGCCACACAGGTTGAATACCCCCATTTCCGCCTGACGCATGGCCGTCGGCGAGTGAAACCGGATCACCACCCAGCAAAGGAATGACCCTTGTTTACCATCGCACGCCCCCTCGCCCTGCTTTTGGCGTTGTCTGTTTCTCTTGATGCCGCGGCATTGTCACTTCGTTCAGAAAAGCGCGCCGACGGCACCACCGTGCTGCAGCTCTCCAACGCGCCCGCCGCCGCACGGCCGCCTCAACTCAATGAAGATCCGGCGATACGCGCGGCGTTGGTTGATTTCATCGGTTACGCCACCGGCAGTTACACCCTCGACGGCAGTTTGATCGTGTCGCAGATACTCGATGCCCTGGATTCAGAATTCACGACGTTTGAGGAAGGCGTGCCGGCCGGGCGCACGATGCTGACCGCCATGGATGACGGTAACCACGGCGACGAGCGCGGCGCGCTGTTGTTGGACGAAAAGGGGCAGTTGATCGCCGTGGGGTTGGTCAATGGGCATTGCACCGTGAAATCGCGTACGGAGACGTTGTCCTGCAACCCGGGGCCCGAAACCGTGCTGACGATTTTCCAGGCCAAAGGTGCGAAAAAGAGCGACGCAGACCCGATCATTGTCTGGAGCAAACAGTTGCCGCCACTGGTGGCGTATTGGGCTGAAAGTGAAGATCCCGAAACACGCGCCAAGGCGCAGAAGATCGGCTCGGTCGAATACATCACCACTGCCCCGAACAAACCGTCCTGGACGACTGCGCAATTGCCGTCTGACTTCCCGAAGGCGATGCTCCCGCTGCTGCCAACGAATTCCTATCTATCGGGCGTTGGCGCCGATGGATTTTACATTTCGCCCGGTATCAAAGGCTCCCCGATGGAGGGTATGTTCGACCAGATTGACGGCCGCCCCATGCATGAGTTCGAGGTCATGTTGCAGACTTATATGCCGTTCGCCGACGTGCTGAGGTTTTACCAACAGCACGCCAAAGGTGCCGAGTTACAAGCCAATGATGAAAAGGCACGGGTTGACGGCGTTGCTGGCGGCGGCACCTACAAAATCGACATCCGGGATCAAGAGGATGAAGGCACCGCGATTACGTTTACTGCCTGGAGAAAAGAGGTCTGATCACCTTTAAATGCTAAAGATGAAAAACAGGTGATCTTGTGATCACCTGTTTGTTTATATGACGACCGGACTTTCAAGTAACGCGTCATCCACCGCGTACTTGACCACCACCCGATTTCGATAAAGACGTTCACTCTTCACCAACTGACTCTCCTGCCCTTTGGTGCTTACATCGCGCCAGATTTCGTTCTCTCGAAACACCCGATCGCCGTCGCGCACAAATCGATGCGCCCGTTGATAAACGTGATAGCGAAACTCCCGCACCCGATCACACAACAACTCCCCTTCCAACTGTTGCTCGCCGACATTCAGTTTCAACTGAAAATGCCGATCCGTCGGGTTGTACAACACCAAATCAACATAGTTATAAAAAATCGCTGCCCCGGAACCGAATGGCAATACCCGGCCTTCATCGGGAAAGGGATCGAAGCTGTGATTGGACCGCTCGACCACCACCAGCGGCGAGTGAATCGCCATCCAGTGGATCAGGTTGCTCAATTGGCAGATCCCGCCACCGACGCCCGTGCGTGCCTCACCGAAGGACAATTCCATGCCTTCGACGTACCCGCGTCGACGAGTCGGTCGACCCACTAACCGGCAAAAGGAAAAATATTCGCCCGGGGCAATGACGACACCGTCGACAGAAGCCACTGCAAGTTTCAGGTTAATGACTTTGTTATGTTGCAGTGCAATATCGGAATTGCCCAGTTTTCGAATCAGTTTGGAGGTGTGCTTGAGGTAGCGAAACGGCAAGCGGGTACTGTCCAGCGACACGGCGAATGTCTTACGGGAATAGCGCCAGGACAGTTGGCGGAACAGTCGTTTTTGCCACACGCGAAGCCAGTAGAGGGCCGGGTGGTAGAGGGAAAGTGGTTTCATCCGTGTCAGATCGGCGGCGGCCGTTTTCTTCCTTGAGTAAAAAGCCGCGCATCTTAACGTATTGCTGCAAGTGCGTGTCGCACTAAAAGAAGGTGTTCGCCCAGTGTAATGGCCTGGCAATCCATGCACCGGTAAAGAGCCCTGACACTGGGCGAACGCAACGCATATTAATAGAAGTTGGCGAAGATGTCCGCATACATATACATGAAATTTCATGCCCACAACTTTGTGTGGATATTTATCGACATCAAACTTACAAACACCAAACTCACCAACTGGAACGTTAAGCTGATTATTCTTATACAAGAGTCGTACAAGAATAATCAGTTTATGTAGAGCTACTACTCAGATTTTGTGTTGTCGATTCACTTTCAATGATATCGGTGTAAGTGACAATAACGCTTTTTTGCCGATGACCATTGCCGCCAATCAGGGAGTGTTCGCAGTTTCCTGGGCGGTGGATTCGCCGCTGTCGGTACCCTTGCTGTTTTCCTTGCGCTTGGTCGGGTCGGTGGGGCGCAGGGCGTCGTTGTCGCGCTCGGTTTCGCCGGGTGGCCGGGGTTCGTCGGGGTGTTCGGATTCGGTGATGGGTTTCAAATGGGGCCTCCTCAGGCTTCAGGGTCGTCGACTTCCTCGGCGACGTTGACGGCGGGCGAGTCCTTGTGGGATTGCTCGGCCTTGGCTTTCAGGGTTTGCCATTGCTCGAGGTCGATGGCGCCCTGCCCCAGCAAGTCGTCGGCCACTCGCAGCAGTTCGCTGTAGTGGGCGTCGGGGGATTGTTGCCAGTAGGCCTTGTCGTCGAACAGGCGTTGCCAAGTGGCGAGATCCGGGGGTTTGAGGTCGTCGCTCATGGCGGACTCCAGGGAACGGGCTTCATAACGTAGGAGGACGTCGTTGCGGCGAGAGTTCCGATTCAATAACCGGTCATTTCCAGATACCCCTGCCCCGCATGACTGCCGCTCAACCGCACCGGCCCTTCCCAATACGGAATGCGCAAATCCATCCATGCATTCGGGTTCAGCGCGTTAATGCTGATAGCCAGGTGTTTATCGGGGATTTTTATCGACCAACGCACAGGCATGGCTCGGCCGGCGACCTTGGCGGTGTCCTCGGGCGTGAGGCTGATGTCGGCGCCATGCAATAACTGCGTTTTGCCCTGGGCGTCGATCCAGGTGCCCGTCACAAAAGGCGCGCCGTCCTTTTGCCGCATGCGGTAGAGCATCACCTGTTCGCCACTGTCCAGGTGCAGGGAAAACCAGTCCCAGCCCGTCTGGTTGGCGGTCAGCGGCTGGCTGCTCCATTCGCGGTCAAGCCACGCCGGGCCGCTGACGGTGTAGGTTTTGCCGTCGATCTCCAGCGAACCATTGGCCTGGAAAAACGGCTGGCTGTAGTAATACGAGGCCTGGCCTTGTTCGGATTTTTGACTGAAACCATGATCGCCCTGAAGCACCAGCGGACGGCTGGACGTCAGCCGCAGTTGATAGCTGAACCTCTGGTCCCACGCGCTGAGCTGCAAATCGGTCATAGGACCGCTGAATTGCCAATCATCGATCCACGCCTTGAACGGCGCCACGTTCACACCTGCCTGACCCACACCGCCTCGCGCATAGCGTTCAGCAGCGTGATGCACCGTTGCCGAGGTGACCGCCGCATGCCCGAGCCAGATCGTCTGGTTGCTCCAGCCCGCCACCTCGGGCGTAGCCTTCAAGGCGCTGCGAAACAACGTCCACTGCACGCCAAACTCGTTGCCTTGAGCGTCCTTGAGATTGGCGGTGACGTACCACCACTCGATACGAAAACCATCATGCGGCCCATGATCCGCCGGAAAGCTGAACACTCGACCGGGCACCACCGGGGTAAACGCGGACGCCTCGCCGCCCATCCCGGCGAAGCCTTTTTCATCGGGTGCCGAGTTATCACAACCGCTCAACAAAGCCAAAATCAACAGCCCGGCCTTAATCTTCATGAGCAAACGTCCTCAACAGATCCGCCGGCCGGGTGCGATACAAGGTGTACAGCGGCCACGCCGACGCCAGCAACGTGGCGAGCCCTGCCAGCCCCATCAACTGCACCAGTTGCAATGGAAACACTCGCAACGGCAGGCGCCAGCCGAAGGCCTGGACGTTGATCACCGAGTCCAGGCACCACGCCAGAGCAATGCCCAGCGGCAGCGCCAAGACCAGCGTCAGCAGCGCCAGCAACCAGGTTTGCCCGAGGTTGAGCAGCATCAGTTGCCGCCGCGTGACGCCCAGCGCCCACAGCGGCGCGAGTTGGCCGAGGCGGCTCTGGCTCTGGGTCAGCAGGCTGATGAACAGCGCGACGCCGGCCACGCCGAGGGTCAAGCTGTTGAGCGCGGCGGTGGCGGCAAAGGTGCGTTCGAACACTTGGGTCGACCAGCCCTTGAGACGCGCCTGATCGACGATGCGGTTGTCGTCCAGCGCGAAACGATTTTGCAGCGCAACAAGGAATGACGGGGTCGCCGTCGGGTCGATACGCAGGTTAAAACGGTTCGGCGTGAGCTGCGGCCAGCCGCGCAGCAGGTGATTGACGTTGACCAGCACGTGACCCTTGGGATTGCCGTAGTCGGCGTAGATCCCGACCACTCGCGGTGACCACGAGCCATTCGGCGTCGGGATCGTCAGGTGATCACCCAACTGCACTTTCAAGCGCCGCGCCAGTTGTTCGCTGAGCATCACCGTGTCGTCCTTGGCCAGGCGCTCCCACGGGTTGTCCCCCACCGCTTCCAGCAGCGGCCAGTGCTGGCGGTAGTTGGGATGGTCGATCACGCCGTAGACGTCCGCTGGCCAGCCTTGCAACTGGATCGACACTTGCCAGCTCGGCAACACGGCAGTGACTTGCGGTTGTTGTTTGAGCCAGGTTTGCAACTCGCGGGCCTGGGCCGGGTTTTGCGGGTTGAGGTAAAGCTCGGCGGTGAGGCGTTGTTCGAGCCAGTCACTGAAGGTCTGGCGGAACCCGGCGGTCATGCTGCCGGCGCCGATGTTCGCCGCCAGCGCCAGCAGCAACGCCATCAGCGCCAGGCTCAGGGCCGGCAGTTGCTGGCGGCAATCAGCAAGAAACCATTGGCCGAGCACCGTACGACTGCGGTGCAGCACCAGGTTGAGCACGGCGTTGAGCAACACCGGCAGCGCCAGTGCCGCGCCAAGCAGCAACGCGGCCATCAGCACAAAACCGCTGGCCAGGCTGTCGCCCAAGATCAATGCCAGCAGCGCGATCACTGCCGCCAATGCGGCGACCCAACCCTGGCGCCGCAACCACCGCGCATGAGCCTGATGCCAGGCCTGCGGATTGGCCAGCGCCAGCAACGGCAAACGTGCCGCGCGCAGCAGGCTGTTGGCGCCGGCCAGCAAGGCGCCGAGCAGGCTCAGGCCAACACCGCTGAGCCACCACCATGGACTCAAACTCAACTGCCCCGCCACTTCGGCGCCGTACAACCCGCGCAGACTGGCGGCGACGTCCGGCAACAGGACAGTGGCCAACAGATAACCGCTGGCGACCCCGGCGATGCCGCCGATCAGCGCCAAGCCACCCAATTCGACAGCGAGGCAGCCAATCAACATCCGCGCACTGACCCCGCAGGCGCGCAGGGTCCGGAGCAAACCCCGGCGTTGCTCCAGCGCCAGGCCGATCGCCGCGTGCACGATGAACAGGCCGACCACGAAGGACAGAAAACCCAGGGCATCGAGGTTCAGGTGAAAGCTTTCGGTGAGGCGCGCAAGGTTGTTTTCTTCGCCGCTGGTCTTGAGTTGGAGTTGGCCTTTGAATTGATCCGCAAGCGCCGCGTGAAAATCCTTGGGCAACAGCAGGCGCGACAGTTGATCCGGCAGGCCGAGGATTTGCTGGGCGAAGCCGATGTCCACCAGCAACACACCGGGCGCCATGTCCGGTTGGGCATGCAGCGGCGGCAAGGTCTGACCGCTTTCGGAAATCGGCGTTTCACCTTCATGTAAACCCAAGGCCTGTAAGGTCTGCGGCGCAATCCAGGTACGGCCCGGCGGGCTGAAAAATTCGACGATCCGTTCCATCGCCAGCGCCTGCCCCGCCACCGCCGAACCGGCCGGCAACGACACCGGCTCGATGCCCATCAACTGCAAGCGCTGATCGTCGTGGCCCTTGAGCGTCAGCCGGCCTTGCAGCACCGGCGACACCGGCCAACCCGCCCGCCGCAAGTCGACAAACAATTGCTGAGAGAAGACGCCGCCACTCGGCGCGCTGAGGCTGGCCTGGGGTTCGCCGCCGATCAACTGACTGGCCTTGGCATAACTTTCCCGGGCCTGACTGTTCAAGGCCTGCACCCCGGTCAGCAAACTGGTGGCCAGCCACAACCCGGTCAGCACGCTGAAAAACTGTACCGGGTGCTGGCGCCAATGGCTCAGCAACGCGCGCAAGGTTTCACGAAAGACTCGCACCTCAGCGCACGTCCGCGTCAGCCAGACGGCCATGATGCAGCACCACTTTTTCCGCCAGACGCGCCGCCACCCGTGGGCTATGGGTGACCATCAATAAAGTCGTAGGCGTGTCGTCGAGCAACTCCAGCAACAACTTCAACACCTCGTCGCTGGTCGCTTCATCGAGGCTACCGGTGGGTTCATCCGCCAGCAGCAGTTTCGGTTGCGAGGCCAACGCGCGACCGAGTGCGACCCGTTGCTGTTGGCCGCCGGACAACTGCTCCGGGTAACGCTTCAGCAAATCACTCAAGCCCAGTCGCTGCACCAGATGCGCCTGCCAACGCGCATCGTGGCGCCCGGCAAGGCGTGCCTGGAACGCCAGATTATCCTCCACCCGCAAGCTGCCGATCAGGTTGAACTGCTGGAACACCAGGCCGATTTCGCTGCGCCGCCAATTCGCCAATTGCCCTTCGTTCATCCGCTCCAGCCGATGCTCGCCGCTGCGGATGCTGCCGCTGTCGACCTTGTCCAACCCGGCGATCAGGTGCAGCAAGGTGCTTTTGCCACTGCCCGACTCGCCCATTAGCGCCAGGCTGCTGCCGGGTTTCAAGGTGAGGTCGATGCCTTGCAGCACTGGCAATGGACCTTGCGGGGTGGCGTAGCTTTTGAAGACGCCTTGGACCAAAAGCATGGGAAAACCTGATGGGTGAACGTGAGGCAAGGATAGCGGACGTCCGGTTGAACACGTAATCATCCGCGCAAAACCTAAATAAAACCTATCGCGAAAAGTTATTAAAAACCGTCATTTCTGACAGTTGTTTGCCGCGCGACGACGCGGCGAGCATTAGGCGGTCGGCGGTCCACCTCGGATCAACGCCCGGATGGATGGCCAAGGGATGACACAAAACAATTACCGTCGGGACATCGACGGACTTCGCGCGGTGGCGGTGGTTGCGGTGTTGATCCACCACCTCAAACCGAGCCTGCTACCGGGCGGGTTCGTCGGGGTTGATATCTTCTTTGTCATTTCGGGCTTCCTGATCACTTCCCAGGTTTACGCCGAGATCAAGCGCAAGACGTTCTCGCTGAAGGGCTTTTACCAGCGACGCATCAACCGCATCGTTCCGGCCCTGATCACGGTGCTGTTGGCCAGTGTGATTGCCGGGGTATTCATTCTTTCACCGGTCGATCTGATTCGGCTCAACGTCAGCGCGCTGTTTTCCTTGATGGGTGTCTCGAACATCTACATCTGGATGAAGTACGGCAACTATTTCGCCGCCGATGCCACAGAGGCGCCCTTGCTGCATACCTGGTCGCTGGGGATTGAAGAGCAGTTCTACGTGATCTGGCCGCTGTTTATCGTCCTGCTGGTGCGCCTGGCACCGCGTTATGTATTGCCGATAGTGGGCCTCGGCGTGATGGTCGCGGTGGGGATTTCGGAGTACGGCACCGGCCTGTTCGTTACGGCCGCTTACTACCTGTTGCCCACGCGGTTTTTCGAGCTGATGCTGGGAGGGCTGCTGGGGATTTATCTGTACCAGCCGCGCCCCCTTGGCAGGCTGCGGGCCCACAGTTATGCGCTGGCCGGGTACCTATTAATCGGGTTTGCGCTGGGGACATTGAACGCCGATTCCAACTTCCCCGGGATCAATGCGCTGATCCCGTGCCTGGGCGCCTTCCTGTTGATCCTGGCCGGCAGCGGCGACTTTCGCTCGACCTTGTTGACCAGCCGGCCGATGGTATTTATCGGCTTGATCTCTTACTCGCTTTACCTATGGCATTGGCCGCTGATTGCCTATCTCAACTACCTCGGCATTCACCTCAATCTTGCCGCAGCGATGCTGGTGGTCGCGACCTCGATCCTGCTCTCGTGGCTATCCTGGCGTTATGTCGAGGTGCCGTTTCGACGCAACGGTGCCGCGATGCATTTGCACCAGGTGTTTACCCGGCGCTTTGCCCTCCCTGCATTGGGGCTGGCGGTGTTGGCCGGGCTGAGTGTGCAATGGAATGGCTTTACGCAGCGCTTCAGCCCCGAAGTGGCGACGCTGGAGGCGATGACGCTGAGCAAGCCCAGCGAGATTCGTCGGGGGTGCCACGTGACCAATGCGCTGTACCGCACCGAACCCAGCGCGGCCTGCCGGGTGGGGGCCGATAAGCCACGGATCGACGGCATCATGATCGGTGATTCGTTCGCCAATCACTTCACCGGCATGGTCGATGTCCTGGCCAAGCCCAACGGCATCACGCTCATGGATTACACCATGGACTCCTGCCCGCCGATCATGGGCTACACCGCAGGAATGTCCGCCGTGTATGCCACCCATTGTGTGAAACGCAACGAGCGCGTGTTCGAGTTGATCCAGCAGAATAAATATCCCTACGTCGTCCTCGCGGGGATCTGGCCGAAGAATGAAGCCGCCAGGGACATGGTCAAGGCGAGTATTCAGCGGGTGGTCGAGAACAGCGGCCAGGTTATCGTCATCTTGAGTAACCAGCCGATTGAAAAGGCCGCGAGCTGTCCCATCCGCCGCTTGATGTTCGGCATTGATCGCGACTGCTCGGTGAAGCGAAGTGCACTGCCCGCCTATTGGGCTGATGTGCGGCAGGCGTTGCCTCAGGTTCGCTTTATTGATCCCAATGTGGTGATTTGCCCCAACGGTATTTGCAGCCCGATCATTCAGGGCACGTTGTTGTACCTGGACAATGCCCACCTCAGCGAAGTGGGTTCGCGTTTCATTGGCCAGACATTGCTGAACCGGGGCGACTCTTTGTTGGCCGATCACACGAGGCCTGCCAACGCGCAGGCGTCGGCATTGCTTGCGACGCCGAGCCAAGCGCCGGCACGATAAAACGGCCCACTGCATGGTTTTTGTCCGTTGACGATTGCCGCCCCGCACGACGGGCGCCCTACCCTCGAGGCTGGTCTAACCATAACGATAAAAACCGGAGACGCCATGCCTCGTTTCACTTTAAGCCCTCGTGGCCTGTTGGCCTGCTTGATCACCGCTTGCCTGACGCAATCGGTCTACGCCGTCGATGAACCGGCCAGTGCCAGTTCGATCACTGCCACGCAAAACGCAGCGGTGCTGCAACACTTGCCGTTCAGCGACCGTACGGACTATGAGTCGGTCAGCCGTGGCTTGATCGCGCCGTTCAAGGGCCAGGTCAAGGATGCGGCCGGCAAGGTCATCTGGGATGTCTCGGCTTACGACTTCCTGGCGAACGACAAGTCGCCGGAGTCGGTCAACCCGAGTCTGTGGCGCCTGGCCCAGCTCAGTGCACACGCCGGCTTGTTCGAGGTCAGCCCGAAGATCTATCAGGTGCGCGGCCTCGATGTGGCCAACATGACCATCATCGAAGGTGACGACGGGCTGATCATCATCGACCCGTTGACCATGGCCGAAACCGCCAAGGCTGCGCTGGCGCTGTACTACGCCAATCGTCCGCACAAACCGGTGGTGGCGGTGATCTACAGCCACACCCACGTTGACCATTTTGGCGGCGTGCGCGGGGTCATCGACGAGGCCGACGTCAAGGCCGGCAAGGTCAAGGTGTTCGCGCCGTCCGGGTTCATGGAACACGTGATGAGCGAGAACGTGTACGCCGGCAACGCCATGAGCCGCCGCGCCCAATACCAATTCGGCAGTCTGCTGCCCCGTGGCGAGAAAGGTCAGGTGGATTCAGGCATGGGCAAGAGTCTGCCCACGGGCGGCACCATCACCCTGATCGAGCCCACCGACCTGATCGGCAAGGAACTGGAAACCCGCACCATCGCCGGTATCGAGGTGGAATTCCAACTCACCCCCGGCACCGAAGCGCCGTCGGAGATGAACCTCTACCTGCCGCAGTTGCGCGCCTTGTGCATGGCCGAAAACGCCACGCAAATGATGCACAACATCCTCACCCCGCGCGGTGCGCAAGTGCGTGACGCCAAAGCCTGGGCGCAATACCTGGACAGCAGCCTGGCGCGTTATGGCGACAAGAGCGACGTGCTGTTTGCCCAGCACAACTGGCCGACCTGGGGCAGCGAGCGGATCCGCACGTTCCTGGCGGATCAGCGCGACATGTACGCCTTCCTCAACGACCGCACCTTGCACCTGTTGAACCAGGGCCTGACGCCGATGGAAATCGCCGACAACATGCAAAAGCTGCCCGGCGATCTCGACCAGAAGTGGTACACCCGTGGGTATTACGGCTCCCTGAGCCACAATTCCCGGGCGGTGTATCAGCGTTACATGGGTTTCTATGACGGCAACCCGGCCAACCTCAATCCACTGCCACCCGTGGAAACTGCCCAGCGCACCGTCGAGGCCATGGGTGGCGGCGCGGCAGTGATCGAGAAGATGCGCGCGGCGATGGCCAAGGGTGACTATCGTTGGGCTGCGCAATTGGGCAATCAGTTGCTCTTCGCCGAACCGGACAACGCCGCCGGCCGTAGCGCCCAGGCCCAAGCCCTGGAGCAGACGGGCTATCAGAGCGAGAACGCCACCTGGCGCAACATGTACCTGACCGGGGCCATGGAACTGCGCAACGGCGTACCGCAACATGCCGGCAGTTCAGTGTCGGTGGACATGGTGCGGGCGATGACGCCGGACATGTTCTTCGATTACCTGGCGATTCGTCTCGACAGCGACAAGGCCGTGGGGCATGACTTGACGCTGAACTGGACGTTCGAGGACCAGAAGAACAAGGACTTCAACCTGACCCTGCGCAATGGCGTGCTGACCCACCGCGCAGGCCTCAATGCAGCGGCGGATGCCAGTGTGAGTTTGAGCAAGACGACGCTGGAACAGATCAGCCTCAAGCAGCTGGATTTCCCGACGGCGATTCAGAAAGGCTTGATCAAGTTGCAAGGGAACGGGAAGAAACTTGGGGAGTTGCTGGGGAGCCTGGATACGTTCAGTCCGCAGTTCAATATTGTGACGCCGTAAAGTTCAAGAGATCGCAGCCTCGTTTCACTCGACAACTCCTACAGGGCTTACGCATTCACACGTAGGAGCTGTCGAGTGAAACGAGGCTGCGATCTTTTGCTTGATCGTTCCCACGCTCTGCGTGGGAATGCAGCCCGGGACGCTCCGCGTCCCAAAGCGTGACACAGAGCGTCACAAGAGGCATTCCCACGCGGAGCGTGGGAACGATATCAAACCACCTCAACCCCAGGCATCTCGCCCTGCAATGGCGGGCTCTGATCGCCCGATCGCCCGATCGACCGACGATCAAGGCTCAACCCGCGCAATCGTCGGCATTTGATAACCACCGTCCAGCGCCCCGGCCTTGGGCAGGTACAAGCGCAGCAATAGATTGAACGGACCTTGCGGGGTCGGCAGCCAGTTGCCCTGTTGTGCGGGAGCGCCGGGTTGCAGGATCAGGGTCAAGCCACCGTCGGCGTCGTAACGCAGGTCGGGGCTGCGATCGCCCAGGGCATAACGCTGGATCGGATTGGCCGCCAGCAACTGGGTTTTGCCGTCATACAAAGTCAGGGACCAGAAGGCATTCACCGGCGGCAATTGCCCGGCGGGGAAATGCAGGCGATAGGCGTTGCGGCCATCCAGCATCTGCCCTTGGGCATCGTGCAAGGCCATCGGGTACACCGCTTCCACCGGGTCGTTGGCGTAGATGTAGCGCCAGGCCACCGCCGCGCGGGTCAGGTCATCGTCGCCGAATTTGCCGACATTGGCCGGCGAACGAAACCAGCCTTGCTGCTCCACCGACACTTGGCTTGAGGCCACGCGTACTTGCTCACGACCGGCTTCGGCGCCTTGGGCAATCGCTTCGCTCAGGTCTGCCGGTGGCTGGAAGGCCGCACCGGGTCTCACGCCGATGGCGGCAAAACGGGCGAGTTTTTCGCGCTCGTTTGGCGTCCACTCGTGCAGCGGCGCCAACGCATTGAAGGTGCCGAACAAGGCCTGGGCCGGCCCTTGTTTGGTGTCTTGGTATGGCGGCAGTTGCAGCGGTGCCGGCAGTTCTGGCACCACGCCACCCACCACGCGGGACAACGGTTGCAAGGCATAGCCCATCAGCACTTTCGCGGCGTCTTTCAGGTCCGTTTCACCCTTGACCTCGGTGCGCCCGAGCAAAAACACCAGGCGACTGGGCGAACGAATTACCCCACTGAAACCCGCCGGCACTTCACCGTGCCAGTCCGGCCCGGCGATCAGGTAACGCCCCGGTTGATTACCCGTGGCGCGGGTGCCGATGTAGTCGAGGTTGTCGGTGCGCATGTCCACCAGTTGGAAGCTGTAGTAGCGCCCCTGCACCTCGGGGACTTCCAGCACCAGCGGCTCGCCGCGCAGGTCGAGCAAGGCGCGGGAGTAGAAGGTGTCGTTGTTCGGTGAGACGACTTTGTTGTCTTCCGGGCCGAGCAAACGCGGTTCGCTGTACAACCGATTGAACGGCAGTTTCGCGGCGATGGCGGTCAGGACTTTGTCGTGTTCGACGGTGGCGTAGGCGAAGACATAAGCCTCTTGCGCCAGCATCTTCGCTTGCGGTTGATCGAGGGTTGCAGCGTGAACAGTGCCCAGGCTTGCGCCGAGGGCCAGAGCAGAAATCCAGTAGCGCATATCAGGTCTCCAGACAAATAAACATCAGCACGCACAACGCTGATCGTTCCCACGCTCCGCGTGAGAATGCAGCCCGAGACGCTCGCGTCCCAAAGCGGACGCGGAGCGTCCATTGAGGCATTCCCACGCAGAGCGTGGGAACGATCAACATGCCAAGGACGGGATTACTTGGCCCAGCGGCGCAGATCCGACGGGGTGTAGTCGTCGGTCTTGGCCGCGAAGCCGACTCGCATCGGCTCGGTCTCTTCGTTGGCCAGGCCACCGGCGTAATAGCGTCCGGAGATCAGGTCGTACGAGGTTTCGAGCACGTTGTAGGTGAAGCCATGGTCGTACTGCTGAATCGCGTGCAGTTCGCCGCTGCGCCACAGTTCACCACGGCTGTCGTATTGGTCTGACTGGGCGATCTGCCAACTGTCCTCATCCACATAAAACCGGCGCTTGGCGTAGATGTGCCGGGCGTTCGGCTTGAGGGTCGCTTCCACTACCCAGACCCGGTGTTTCTCGTAACGGGCCAGGTCCTGATTGATGTGGTTGGGCTTGATCACCTCGTCGTACTTAAGGCTGTGGCTGCCGATTTTGTAACTGTTGTAGGGAATGAACAGCTCCTGTTTGCCGATCAGTTTCCAGTCGAAACGGTCCGGCGCGCCGTTGTAGCCGTCGATGTTGTCGGCGGTGATCAGGCCGTTGCTGTAGCGGGCGCTGTTGTCGTAGGCAATCATCGGCGCCCGACGCACCCGGCGCTGGCCCGGCAGGTATTGCCAGGCCGAACGCGGCTCGGCGACCTGGTCGATCGGTTCGTGCACCAGCACCGCTTCGCCGGACAGCCGCGCCGGTTCCAGTACCCGGCTCTTGAACATGAACAGCATGTTGGCCCCCGGTTCCAGGCCGCCCACGGTGTCGGCGAAGTTGATCAGCGACTGGTTGCGCACGTAACTGGTGGCGCCGTTTTCCCGCACCAGCGCCGAACTGCTGATGCGCTCGTAGCTGCCGCCGCGATAACGGGTCATGTGGTTCCACATCACCTCCAGGCCCTCGGTGGGCAGTGGAAACGGAATGCCGCGAGCGTAATCGTGCAAGCCGTTGCCGCCATCGGCCAGGCTGGTTTTGGCGACGTTGTCGCGACTCTGCGCCAACACCTCCTTGGGCAGGTTGGCGCTGCGATGGCTCGGGTAGATGTTCATCTTGTAGCTGTCGGGGAAGCGCTTGAACAAGGCGATTTGCCCTGGGCTGAGAAATTTCTGGTACTGCGCGACGTTCTTCCCGTCGATGGTGAACAACGGTTTTTCGGCGGCAAACGGATCGCTGTATCCGCCCTTGCTGTCGACGGTGCCGGCGTTGCTCGCCAGGCCGCCGGTCCAGGCCGGAATGCTGCCGTCGGCGTTGGCTGCCATTTCCGAACCCATGGGGGTCAGGGTCTTGCCGAGGGCGGCGGTATCGGTGCCTTTGGCCTGGGCCAGGCCGACGGTGCAGGCCAGCGCCAGCACGCACAATTGCATACGCATAACGGTTCTCCTTAGAAGTCTGCCTTGAAGCTGACGGATGCGAAATCGCGGTCGTCGAGGGTGCTGTAGTCGTTGGAACCGAAGAACGCGTTGTAGGCCAGTTCCACGCTGTAATCGTTGAGGTAGGTGCCGGTCAGGCTCACGCCCAGGGCTTGCTGGCCTTCCTGGAACGGCCCTTGCGGATCGTAGGAATAACCCGAGACGTCATGCCGCCAATTCACCGCCGGGATCAGGTTGATACCGGGCAACACGTCGCTGTATTCGAGGCTGGCGCGCAGGCGATAACCCCAGGACCACGGCGTGGCGAAACCCTTGTCAGTGCAATACTGATTGGTCACGCCCGAGGCCACGGTGTTGCAGGCCGTGCCATTGCGCGGCGCACTGCGGCCGAACGCGGCATTGCGGCCCAGACGCTCGTCACCGAGGTCGTCGATGTGCACCACGCCAACCTCCCCAAACAGACTCAATCGGGTCGCGCCCAATACGTTGTCGAATGCCTGGGTCGCCGAGCCCGTCATCTGCCATACGCCTTTGCGCACCCAGCCGTCGTAGCGACTGCCGTTGTTGATATTGAAACCGGCCGGCAAGTCGACCCAGGAACTGCCGCCCGGCCCGGAAATCACCGCCACGTTGATGTCCGGCGCATTGATCGCCAACGGCATGTTCGGCCGATAGCTCAGCTCGCCGGCCAGGGAAATCCCGCTGATCGGCTCGACGCCATTGAGGCTGATGCCATACAGGTGAATATTCTCCGGAAACGCCGCCGCGTAGCTCGGCGCCTGGACGCCACCGGGGAAGGTGCCGGGCAGGCTGGTGTTCTTCGCATCGAGGGTGAAATACGGCAGCCGCGAGTGATAGTTGATGTAGTAGATCGCCGCCTCGGCATCGTTCAGCGAATGGATCATGTTGCGCAGGGCGAAACCGAACTGGCCGTTGTCGGACGGCGATTCATTGCCCCGAGGCGAGGCGTACAACCCGGCCGCCTGCATCTGTTGATCGGTCTGCACCTGGCTCAGGTACAACGGTCCGCAACCCTTCTGGATCACATCGCTGCTGGCGAAGAAAGTGCCGCAGCCATCGAGCGCGCTGGGGCGCCAGTTGTATTGGTAGAAGCCTTCGAGGTTGAGGCTGTCCGACAGGCCGAAGCTGAAGGACAGCATTTCCACCGGCAACTGGCCTTCCTTGATCTCCACCCCCGGACGGTTGAACGCCGAGACGTCCAGCGGGTTGATCACGTTGATGCCGTTCTGGATCAGCAGCGATTCGCCCCAGGACAACACCTGGTTGCCGACCTTCACCGTCAGCGGACGGTCGGCCACCTGGAAGTCCTTCCAGACGTAGGCGTCGAGCATCTTGAAGCCCTGGAATTTCGACAGGTCGTCCCAACCCGAATCGTCGAACTGCTTGAAGCGCCCGTCGCGGGTTTCGTAGGCATGGTCGTACCAGTATTTGAAGCGCACGAATGCGCCCTGACCCTGGCCATCGAGACTGAAATCGGTGAGGCCCTTGAAGTTCTGCGAGACCGGATCGCCCTTCTCGAAATTGAGCCGGTTGTCGTCGGCGCTGACGCTGGTGCCATTGGCGCGCACGCCTTGGGCCTGCAACGCGTTGGCGCGGGTCATCAGGCGCTTGTCGGGGTTTTGCGTTGACCAGCTACTGCCAAGGGTCAAGGTGGTTTTGGTCGACAGTGTCCAGTCGTCATTAATGTCAAAACTGGTGGCATACGAAGGTCCCGCGAGGACGGCAAGCACCGCCAGCGCAAGGGGCTGCGGGCGGGTTTGGCCAAGCCGATGGCGTCGCGGGCGGACTCCGGCGGTGGCCGAGCATTTTCTTATCATTATTAGGCTCCGGTCAGGATTACTCAGCCCGGACACGGTGCCCAACTCTCAGCCGGCACACGCAAGCGATGGCCGACAAAAAGTAATCATCAGCGTGCGTTCGCGGTGTTAAACCGGCTCGGCACAACCCAGCCGAAACTGCTTGGGCGTGATGCCGAACTGTTTGCGAAAGGCGCGAATAAAGTTGCTCGGCTGGCGATACCCGAGGCGCTCGGCAATGCGCTCGATGGGTTGGTCACCGGCGGTCAGCCAATGCCGCGCCATGTCCAGGCTGTCACTGCGAGCGTGTTGCGCAGCCTCGGTTTGCCAGCGCCGAAGCATGCTCTGATGCAGGAATGGATTGGCCCCGAGCAACGGTTGGTCGAGGCTGGCCAGTGGCAGTGTCAGACACGGGTATGGCCCCTCTTCAACCGCGATGCCGACGCTGTGCAGCCATGGGCCGGCCGCCTGCTGCGAGGTCAGGCTGACGGCGATAAACACCTCGCCCGGCGCCCGCCCGACACGCCGGGCGATGTTGCGCACCAGGCTCAACGTCGCCGCATCCAGGCCAAAGTAATGCGGCAATTGCCCGGCTGCGCGCACATGCAATCGAGCCTGGCCGTCGACCTCCTCAAGTTCCGCCACCACGCAATTGGTCACCCGTGGCAGGAACTCGACGAAACAGGCCAGGCTCGCGCGCAGGGTCGCGGCGGAATCGAGCAGGATATTCAAGCCCTGCAGGCAAGCCGTCGCCATGCCGTTGACCAGTTCACAGCCGAACGTCGCACCGGCACCGGCGCTCTCGCATTCATTCCACAGTTGTTCCACCAGGTGCGCGGGGATGTGCTGCCCTTGGCCGTCGAGCCACGACAGGCTGATGCCGGCCCGTGCCAGCAGTTGGTCCTGGCACAAGCCCGACTGTTGGGCGTGGCTGAGAATGGTGCGGGTAAATGCACTGGAGGCAAAGGGTTGGTCAGGCATGGCAGATGACATCGAGTGGGCAGGCGTGTACTTATGCCAGTCGTTGTGATATCGATCAAATGCATTAAAAGTATCCTCAGAATGCAGGAGACGCATGATGGATCTACGCCAGCTTCGCCACTTGGTCGCCCTCGCCGATTACCGCAGTTTTGGCCGCGCGGCCGAGGCGATCAACCTGAGTCAACCGGCGTTCAGCCGCAGCATCCAGACCCTGGAACGGGACCTCGATTGCGCCTTGGTCGAACGCAGCAGCCGTGAATTTCGCCTCACCGGCCAGGGCGAACTGGTGCTGCAACACGCCCGGCGCTTGCTCGCCGGCAGCCAGGCCTTGCACAACGAACTGACCCAGTACAACGGCTTGACCGGCGGCGAGCTGCAGTTCGGCAGTGGCCCTTATCCGGCACAGTTGTTGGTGCCCGCTGCACTGGCCGAATTCATCCAGGCGCATCCGGCGATCCGTACGCGTTTTCATTTGGGCGACTGGGAGCAACTGTCGCTGTGGTTGCGCGAGCAGCAGATTGAATTCCTGGTGGCCGATGCGCGCTACTTCACCGGCGATCCGCAATATCAGGTGCAGCTGTTGCGACCACGGCGTGGAAGGTTCTTCTGCCGTGTCGATCACCCGTTGGCGGGGCGCAAGGGTTTGTCCCTGCGGGCATTGCTCGATTACGCCGTGGTCGGCACGCGGATTCCGCCGATGATTCGCAAGATCCTCGCCGACATCCAGGGCGAGCCGGACTTCAACCCGAGTGTCGAATGCGCGCAATTCGATGCGATCCGCCGAGTGGTGATGTACTCCGACGCCGTGGGCCTGGCGACGATGGAAGCGCTCACCGAACTGGCCGATCAGGGGTTGATCCGCCTGCTGGAGTTTGCCGACGTACCCAGCGACGACCCCGGTTTGCAGCTGCATTACGGCATCGTCAGCCGCGCCGGTTACTCCCTGACCCCGGCGGCGCTGGCGATGATTGAGGCGATTCTGACGGTGGATCGGCGGTTGCTGGCGGAGGGATGACATCAACCGAAAATCGACTGCCAAATGATCAAGCAGCCATCGCTCTGTGTCAGGCACGCCGCGCCAGCGACAGCAATGCCCGCGGCTCACCCAACGCCCGCAACAAACAATGCATCGCCTCTTCCCGACTGCGCTCAAAGCGATAACGGGCCTCGATGTACAGCGCCAGTTTCAGTTCCACCGGTTCATCCAGCGGCAACGGCACCTGCTGCAACCCCAGCACACTGGCGACCCGGCTCGGCAGGCTCATGCCGAAAGGCTGGCGGTCGGCGATCAATTTGGCGGCCAGGGTGCTTTGGGTATTCACCGCCAGGGTGCGACGCAAGCCTTTCAACCCCAAGTGCAGATCCACCGGGCTGAGCCCGTCGCGACGGCTGGAAATCTGAATCTGCGGCTGTTCCAGATAGGCTTGCAGCGTGCGCGGCGGTTCCTTGAGCGCCGCGCCATAGGCAAACACGTAATGGTCCGCCGGCAACACTTGCTTGTGCAGACCGGCGAGCCCGGCCAGGGGTTGGTCGAGGTCGATCAGGATGTCCAGTTTGCCGCTCGCCAATTCTTGCAAGGCGTCCCGCCGCCGTGGCTGGAAGTAGCGCACCTGCCAGTCGGCCTGGGGCGCTTCGAGCAGCGCATCGAGCAGCACCGGTTGCAGGCAATCCAGGCAACTGATGCGCAGCAGCGGATTGCTTTGGCGCGCGGCCGGGATCATCCGCAAACCGTCGCGCAACGATTCCAGCGCCGCGCGCACGTAGTCGGCCAGGCGATGGGCGACCAGCGTTGGCGTCACGCCGAGACGGCTTTTGATGAACAACGGATCGCCGCACAAATCCCGCAGCCGGCGCAGCGCATTGCTCATCGCCGGTTGCGACAGGCACATCACCTCGGCGGCGCGGGTCACGCTGCGTTGCTGGTATATCGCGTCGAAGGCAAGCAGCAGGTTGAGGTCGAGCTGGCGTAAATCAAGCATGGTCTTGCTCCGGCAAATCGCTTAACGTCGGGCAGCCTAACCAGTGTCCAGGAACACGCTGTGAGCCCTACATGACAAAAAGCGATCAGCCATTGCCGAATGCGTTCTACGCCCCGACCTTGCTGCCAGCCATCGAAGAACTGCTGGCCCGAGGCGTCGCACGGGAAACCATTGAACGTGTGTTTCACCGCAGCTTGTTCGAGTTGCGCACGCCGTTCATGCGCATCCCGCTGTTTCTGTCGCGACGATTCTGGGCGTTGGCGCTGGAGCAAAGCGCCGACCCATTGATCGGGCTCGCGGCGGGACGGCGTTTTGTCTCGACCGCGACCAATGGCCTGACCTACCTGTTCGATGTGGCCGCGACCCTGGAAAGCGCTTGCGCGTATTTCGTCCGCTTCTTTCCGTTTTTCAACGGGCACTACCAGGCGCAGATCGTACGCGACGAGGACGGTGTCGAGCTGCGCCTGCTCGACTGCGGCAGCCTGAAGGCCAGCGCGCCGACCACCGATTACATCCTCATCGGCCTGTGCAGCATGCTGCGCCGAAAATTCCTCGCCAGTGGCCTGGAGCGCGATCCGATACTGGGCGTCAATCTGGCGTGGCCGACACCGGCCAATCCTCAGGATCACGAACAAGCCTTTCGCGCACCGGTGCACTGGCGCCAGCCGCACCCTTCGCTCCGCCTCGATCCGCAGTTGTTCGTGACCGCGCTGACACCGGGCAATCATGAGCTGGAGCAAACCCTGGTGGACTTGCTGGAACAAACCCGACTCAACAGCGAACCGACATTGCTGGAGCAGGTCAGCGACCATCTGATCGCCGACCTCGCGGGTGCCAACTGGCAACAGTTTTGCGCTGATCACCACATGCTGGAACGCACGGCGGCGCGGCGCTTGAAGGCGTTGGGCTGGAGTTTTTCCGAGTTGCTGGATGAGTATCGGCGCTGCCAAGCTGAAGACTTGCTGCAGGCTGGGGCTCTGGAGCTGGTGGAGATTTCGGATCGATTGGGTTACGGCGATGTGCAGAGTTTCAACCGCGCGTGTTTGCGCTGGTTGGGGTGTGCGCCGGGGGTGTATCGGGCGCGGTGGGTGAATTAGAAAAACGAAGATCAAAAGATCGCAGCCTTTGGCCGCTCCTACAGGGGATTGCGTGTATCCACCGGGCATGGTTGGTGTACTCGATCCCCTTTAGGAGCTGCCGAAGGCTGCGATCTTTTTACGGTGTCACTGCCCCGCCGCTACGCTCGTTGCCGCCTGCGCCGGCGTCACAATCGTCTTCAAATCAATATGCTTCCACTCCGGCTTCGCCCCCAGCCGCGCATTGAACCGATAGTTGAAGGTGAACTCATCCGCCGTCGCCACGCTCAGCGGTTTGCCATACACCGCTTCCACCCCCGCCAGGTCGTACCCCATCAACTGCAACAGCGTCGGGAAGATGTTGTAGTGACTCGACCGATCCTTGTTGCCGGGCAGTTGCGCCGACCAGTCCAGCGTCTTCAACCCGCTGCCCTGAATCACCACCAACGGCACCAGTCCTTCCTCCTCCACCGGGTCGCCGCCGCAGTGGGTATTGAGCCCGGGATTGCCGCGCTCATGCAGATCCTGGCCATGGTCCGAGGTGTAGATCAGCGTGGCATGGCTCAAATCCGCCTGGGCAAACAGCCGTGAGAAAAACTCCCCGACATTCCACAGCAACGTGTTCTTGTAGGCGTTGCGGTACAGCAGCCAATCATCCGGCTGGCCGTTGAAACCATCGCGCTTGCCGGTGTCCGCCACTTCGACGAACTGCCCACGGGGCAAAGTCGGGCGGTAGGCCATGAAGGCATCCGGGTATTTGTCATGCACCGGGAAATGCGCGCCGACCTTGTTGATCACTACCAACTGCGGTTTATCGTCGTTGAGCAATTCGATCAATTTCGTCGCCGCCGCCATGTCGCGGTCGCGCACGCTGGTCTGGTCGAATTGCACGAACTCGTCGATGTCTTTTTTCTCGGCGTCGTTCATCAGGTTCTGCAGGTTACCGCCGGTGCGTTGGGCGTCGATGTAGACGGTGCGCAGCCCGGCCTTTTTCGCGTACTGCCAGATCGACGGCAGCGTGGTGTTGATGCGCATGTAGTCGGCGCGGGTGCCGCCGTAGCGCAGGGTAATGTTGGTGTCGGCGCTGCAATTGGCGATGGAGGCGGCGTAGCCATAATTGAAGATGTCGACGCCGGGGCGCGCTTCCTTGAGGTTGCTGTGCACGCCGAACGGCGCGTTGATGTCCAGGTAGTTGCCGGAAATGCTCTCGTCGATGATCAGCACGATGTCGTGGCCCACCGGTTGATCGTTACGCGCCAGTTTCACCGGTTCCCGCGGGCCGACGGTGTTGTGCAGGGCTTCATAGGTGAACAGATTCAGGTAGGCCAGCGGCGTGTACATGATCGGCAGGCCCCGGGCGCCCTCGCCGGCCCGCACAAACAGCACCGCACTGAGCAGCAACACCCCCAACACCGGCGCCGCCACCAGCAAAGCCCCCGGCAGCGGCATCCGCCGACGGGGCTTGAGGCCGATGCCGAACAGCAGCAACAGGCCACTGAGCAAGCCGCTGATCAGCGGATCACGGTACTGGTACGCCGCTTCCTGGATGAAACCGCCGGAATACACCAACGACACAAAACTGCTGTAAGTCAGGTAATCGGCGGTCACCCGGGTATAAACGTCAAAGAACACTGCGGATATAAACAGCGTTATAGCGAATAAATGCCTGATGAGCGTCTGGCGGATGTACGCGGTCATGAACAGCGCTGCCGTCAGCGCGATAAACATCGCGCTAAACAGCAGCACCGGAAAACCGATACCCATGGCGCTCAGGCGCTCCAGGTAATAATCGTAATTCTTGATTAAGTAGAGAACTAACAGCAGTTCTTTCAAATATCGAATCATAGTATTTACGCAACTCGGCGAGGGTGTTTTGCCAATAGTTTGTCAGCCATTTTTTGACACTAGCACCGAGCCATCAAACCGCAAGAAATGCCGGGTTTTTCCTAAAAGCGTCAAAAAATTGTTGACTCAAATCTGACACACTCAAAGCGCTACAGCCCTTGTATTTCAAGCCTTTCGACCGTTTATCGTTTTCTTCTAAATGTGAAAAACCCGTCAAAACCGCGGCAAATCCAGACACAGCAAGCACTTGATGGCCATTCGCCCCCAAAAACGGGGGTGTTCTAGAAGAGCAACATGTCATTTTGCTGACACGATTTGCCAAGGCTGGGCTATACCCCTTTTGACAGTCTAATTCCTGATCTTTCCACCGTCTTACGAGGCACGCCAATATGGACGTGAGCGTATTTGGTACGGGCTACGTTGGCCTGATTCAAGCAGCTGCATTGGCCGATGTCGGACATCGCGTGCTGTGTGTCGATATCGATCCGAACAAGATCAAACAGTTGCAACAGGCAGTTCCACCGATCAGTGAACCGGGACTTTCCGGCACCCTGGAAGAAAACATCAAGGCTGGCCGTTTGCTGTTCACGACCCAGGCCAGCGATGCGGTCGAACATGCCGAATTGATCTTTATCGCGGTCGGTACGCCGGCCGATGAAGACGGTTCCGCCGACCTCAGCCATGTGCTGAACGTGGCCCGGCAGATCGCCAGTTTCATGGAAGCCGATCGTACCCTGATCATCAAGTCGACTGTGCCGGTCGGTACTGCGGACAAGGTTGCCGAAGCCGCCAGCGACGAACTGCGACGCCGGGGCAAAGACGCGCTGATCGTACGGGTCGTGTCCAACCCCGAGTTTCTCAAGGAAGGCAGTGCCCTCGCCGACTGCATGCGCCCGGACCGGATCATCGTCGGCACCAACGACGACATCGCCCGTGACCAGTTGAGCGAACTCTACGCACCGTTCTGCCGCAACCATGAAAAGCTCATGTTCATGGACAACCGCAGCGCCGAGCTGACCAAGTACGCGGCCAACGCGATGCTCGCCACCCGCATCAGTTTCATGAACGAGCTGGCCAACCTCACCGAACTGCTGGGCGCCGACATCGAAGCGGTGCGCAAGGGCATCGGCTCGGACCCGCGCATCGGTTATCACTTTATCTACCCCGGTTGCGGCTTCGGCGGCTCGTGCTTCCCCAAGGACCTGCGCGCCCTGCTGCACACCGCCGAACACAATGGCATGCCATTGCGTCTGCTGCGCAGCGTCACCGACGTCAACGATACCCAGCGGCACATTCTGTTCAGCAAACTGAAAGCGCAATTTCCCCAAGGCCTGGCCGGCAAGTCCATCGCCGTCTGGGGCCTGGCGTTCAAGCCCAACACCGATGACATGCGCGAAGCACCCAGCCGTTACCTGATGGATGCGCTGTGGGCCGAAGGCGCGAGTGTGCAGGCCTATGACCCGGAAGCCATGTCCGAATGCCGGCGCATCTACGGCTACCGCAATGACCTGCACCTGTGCGCCACCCGCGACGACACCCTGGAAGACGCCGATGCGTTGGTGATCTGCACCGAGTGGAAGAATTTCCGGGTGGTGGATTTCGATCTGCTGGCGAGCAAGTTGCGCGCCAAGGTCATCGTCGACGGGCGCAACCTCTACAACCCGGAACACGTCGCCGCCGCCGGTTTGCACTACAGCGGCATCGGCCTGCGGCACATCGCTCCAGAGGTGCTGCGCCCATGAATATTCTGGTGACGGGAGCAGCGGGATTCATTGGTGCCCATTGTGTGTTGCGGTTGTTGCGCGACGGGCATCGGGTCTGCGGGCTGGATAACTTCAACGACTATTACGACCCGCAACTCAAGCACGATCGCGTGCGCTGGGTGCAGGAGCAAGTCGGCAGTTTTCCCCTCGCGCAGATTGACCTGGCCGACGCCCCGGCCATCGAAGCCTTGTTTGCGAGCGAACAACCGGAGGTGGTGCTTCACCTCGCCGCCCAGGCCGGGGTGCGTTACTCGCTGGATAACCCCAAGGCGTATCTGGACAGCAACCTCAGCGGTTTCCTGAACATCCTTGAAAGCTGCCGCCACCATCCGGTGAAGCACTTGATCTACGCCTCGTCCAGTTCGGTGTACGGCGCCAACCAGCACACACCCTACTCGACCCATGACGGCGTCAATCACCCGCTGTCGCTGTACGCGGCCACCAAGAAAGCCAATGAGCTGATGGCCCACAGTTACAGCCACCTGTTCGGCATTCCCAGCACCGGGCTGCGCTTCTTCACGGTCTACGGGCCTTGGGGTCGGCCAGACATGTCGCCGATCCGTTTCGCCCAGGCGATTGCCGAGGGCAGCCCGTTGAAGCTGTTCAATTACGGCCAGCATCAACGCGACTTCACCTACATCGACGACATCGTCGAAAGCATCGCTCGCCTGGTCGATCGGCCACCGAGCAGCACGCCGGACTGGAACCGCGAACAACCGGACGCGGCCAGCAGCATGGCGCCGTGGCGGATCTACAACATCGGCGGCGAACGCCCGGTGGAACTCAAGGATTACCTGGCCCTGATGGAAAAGCACCTGGGCCGCAAAGCCAATGTCGAGCTGTTGCCGCTGCAACCGGGCGATGTGCTCAACACCTGTGCCGATGTCCACGAACTGGAACGGGACACCGGTTTTCAACCGCGCATCGAACTCGACGAGGGCCTTCGCCGGTTCGTCGCCTGGTTCCGCGAATACTACCCATTGCACGCCCATACGCCGCCTGCGGCTGAGCAACAGGGCTGAGAGCTACAGCGGAGGAGTCTATGACTGGACATGAAAAAGGTGTGCCACTCCAAAGTTTGCGCCGTGACAAGCGCCTGGACCCCGAGCACCGAATGCGCCTCGACACCGCGATCCACATGCAGGGTCGCGGCTGGATTACCGGTCGCGACGGTGGTCGGCCCTGGACCTTGTCCCGCACCAACCGAATCGTGGCGTGCTTCGGTGCCTTGTTGATCCTGATCCTGATTTCGCCGCTGTTGCTGGGCCTGGCCCTGGCGATCAAGTTCAGCAGCCCTGGCCCGATCATGTTCGTGCAAAAACGCACCGGTTACCGCGGTCGCGTGTTCGGCATGTACAAGTTTCGCACCATGGTGGCCAATGCCGAGGAGCTTAAAGAGTCCCTGCGCCACCTGAACAAACACGGTGCCGACGCTATCGATTTCAAGATCGACAAGGACCCGCGCATCACCCGCATCGGTGGGTTCCTGCGGCGCAGCAGCCTCGACGAGCTGCCCAACCTGATCAATGTGTTTACCGGCGACATGCGTTTGGTCGGACCGCGACCAACCTCGTTCAACGCCTACCGCTACAAGGATAACCACCTTGCACGCCTGAGCATCTACCCCGGCATGACCGGCCTGTGGCAGATCTCCGGACGCAGCAATATCGACTTCGACCAGCGCGTTGAGTTGGACCTCAGCTATATCGCCGAGCAGAGCCTCTTGCTTGATCTGAAGATCCTGTTGAAAACCCCCTTCAAAGTATTCAGCGGCCACGGAGCAAGTTAAATGGACGGTTCATCGACTAAAGCCCTAAGCATCGCCAACCCGAGCGAGTCCAATCTGACTTCGACCGTGCTCGATCAAGATCTGCGGATCCTATTCCTGACCGCCGCCAACCCCGGCGCAGGCACCACCACCAGCGCCCTGGTGCTGGCCAGCCAACTGGCACAGATGAGCAGCGGCCAAGTGCTGCTGGTCGACGCCAGCCAGTCGGCGACCAACCTCACGGCCCAGCTCAACCTGCAAAAAGAGCGCGGTTTTCGCGACCTGCTATTCAGCACCGGCACCCCGCCGCTGCTGCAGGATTGCCTGCTGCAGGTCTCCAGCCTGCCGTTCGATGTGCTGCCCAACGGCCGGCACCTGCGCGGCAACGAACACCTGACCGCCGAACGCCTGAGCCCGTTGCTCGACCAGCTCGGCAGCCGCTACCGCTTTGTGGTGATCGACGGCGACGCGGTGTATTCGGCCGCCGACACCCTGGTCATCAGTACTCAGGTGGACGGCGTGATCATGGTCGTGCGCTCTGAAGACACCCGCTGGGAAGTGGCCCAGGCCGCGGTCCAGCGCCTGACCCAGGCCGGGGCGAAACTGGTCGGCAGCGTGTTCAACCGACGCAAGTACTACATGCCCAAATGGCTCTACAAAAACCTGTAAGCAACCAGAAAAGGATGACGCCATGAACGCCAAAATGCTTCTCCTGCTGTTGCTGCCGCTTGCAGGTTGCTCCAGCAATTCCGACACGCAGAACATGCCGGTGAATATCCTCACGGCCTCACCGGCCAATGCCCAGGCAACCGACATGCCCAAGGTCGAGCAGACCTTGCGGCCCCAGGATGTGCTGGACGTGATCTTCCACATCAGCACCAGTGGCTCGGACGCTTATCGCGTGCAGCCCGGTGACCAGATCGGCCTGAACTTCACCGCTGCCAGCCAGCTCAATGGCAATCAACTGGTGCTGCCGGATGGCAGCATAGAACTGCCGGGAGCCAACACGTCGGTGAAAATCGCCGGGCTGACCAGTGAAGAAGCGCGTACCGAGATCCAGCGCGCCTACCAGCGCAAACAACTGTTCCAGCCCAACCGCAATCAGTTGTCCGTGCAAATCATCAGCCCGCTGAGCAACGAGTCGAACCTCAAAAGTGCCCTGAACCACCCCGCTACCGGCATGAGCCGGGAGATCACCGTGGGCACCGACGGTTACGCGAGTTTCCCGGAAATCGGCGCCGTGCCGCTGCAAGGCATGACCGTCAATCAACTGGAAACCTTCCTCAACAAACGCTACGCCAACCTCCCGGGGCGGATGACCGTCGACGTCTTGCTCAAGTCCACCGCGGGCAACGAAATCTATGTGTTGGGTGAAGTCGGCCAGCCGGGTTCCTACCCGATTCGCCGGCCGGTCTCAGTGCTCGAAGCGTTGACCCTCGCCCGAGGCACCAACGTCAAGGCGCGGCTCGATTCGGTGGTGATCATGCGCCGCAACGGAAACCAGGTGCAGGCCCGGCGCTACGACGTGGAAAAAGCCTTGTCCGGCGATGCGTCGCAGATTGCCTACCTGCAACCGGACGACATGCTTTACGTGCCCAAGACCAAACTGGCCAGCGCCGGTGAGCTCGCGCGGCAATTGGCGGACGTGGTGTTGTTCCAGGGCGTGGGGTTCAGCTTTGGCTACCGCGTCGACAACAAAGACAGCGACAGCAACTAACTCTCGGGTGACCTGACATGAATCCAAAGGAAAACTACCTGCACGAGTTCTTCAGGATCTTCTTCGCCAACAAGCAGCTGGTGAAACGAGTATTCCTGGTCTTTGCAGTCATCGCGCTGACCTTGCCATTGGTGCTCAAGCAGAGCTTCGACATCACCGCGCAAGTCATCGTCCAGTCGAAAAAACTTTCCCAGGGTGACGCGACCACGTCCCTGAATCAGGAGAATGCGAGTTTCATCCCGCCGTCACTGGCGGACATGGAAACCGAGAGCAATATCCTGCGTTCGCCGGCGCTGATTCGTCAGACCATCAGCGAACTGCGGGACAAGGGTGAGTACACCCCCGCTCCCGGCATGTTCAACAAAATGGTGTCCGAGCCGCTGAAGCTCTATGTCACCACGCCGCTGCGCGAATACGTGATCAACCCGGTGAAATCCGCGCTGGGCATGGAGACCGATCCCGTGCGCGACACGGTGCTGGACTCGCTGACCCAGGAGGCCATCGACAAGCTCAAGATCGAAACGCTGCCGGGCTCCAACGTGATCTCCATCATCTACAGCTTTGGCGACCCGCAACAGGGCACCAAGTTTGTCGCGACGTTGCTGCAGAACTACCTGGTCAGCCGCCAGGAACTGCAATCGATCGAACTGCCGCAAAGCTTCTATGAAACCAAGAAGCAGCAATACGAGGTGCGTCTCGATGGCCTGGAAGGCAAACGGCTGTCGTTGCTCGAAGCCATAGGTTCGTCCGATCCCAAGGAAGAAATCACTTTCCGCCTCAACGCCATCAACACCGAGGAGCAAGCACTCAACCTGTACCAGGACCGCCGCCTGCAAAGCCAACGCTGGCTCGAATACCTGAAAACCAGCCTGGCCGCCGCGAGCAATTCCAAACTCAACGACTACACCTTCCCCTACACCTTCACCACCACGGTGGACAACGTCGCCTTTGAAGATCGCGAGATCAAACAAATGGGTGAGGCGCTGACCACGCAAGTCAGCCGCTACATGAACGACCTGGCGATCTTCCAGCCAGGCAGTGAACCGATGTTGCTGACCCGCGAGCAAATCGCCCGCACCCGCCAGCAGTTCCTCAAAGTGGTGAGCAACCGGATTCAGGAGCGCACCAATGACCTGGCGATTGTCGGCTCGGTGATCGACCAGAAAACCGCGCGCATCGCCGACTTCAAGAACCGCATCCACCAGTTGCAGGAAACCCAGAGCAAGCTGCGGCAGTTGGACACCGAGATCAACGCCCTGCACGCGGCGTTCGGTACCTACGCCCAACGCTTTGCCGAAAGCAGCACGGCCCGTTCGCTGGACAACGACCTGTCCAACGCCCGGGTGCTCAGCCCACCGTATGAACCGACGGCCCCGGCGTTTCCCAAGCCGTTCCTGATCATACCGTTCGGCTTGTTCACCGGTCTGTTGCTGGCGATTGCCCTGGTCTACGTGCGTGAGTTCTTCGATCACCGCTTCAAGCATCCTGCGCAAATCACCCACGAACTGGGCCTGCCCGTGCTGCTGGTGATCAACGATCAGAACATGCTGCCGAACAATCCGCACAAGAACTGGACCGTGCCGAGCTTCGTGCATTGGGTGCGCAATTGAACGCGCCGCTCACGCCTTCCAGCGCCCTGCCGATCATTCATTTGCTCAGCAGCGGCGGCTTCTATGGGGCTGAGCGGATGCTGCTGGATCATTGCCTGGCGACGCCGGGGCAGCACCAAGTGCTGTTTCTCGATGCGCCGCCAGAGCTGATCGAACGGTTTCGCGAGGCCGGGGTGGATGGCCAGGGCTGCTCGGGGCTGGGGGCATTGCTGACGCATTTGCGTCAGCGCCGGGCCGAACAGCCGCTGATCAATACGCACAATTTCAAAGGCCTGTTGTTCGGCTGGGTCGGCGCGACGCTGTTGCGTTTACCGCTGGTCATTACCCAGCACGGCTTCACGCCGCGCAGCCGCAAGCAGAAGTTCTACACCTGGCTGAGCCTGCAACTGTGCCGCACCGCCTCGGTGAATCGAGTGGTCTGCGTCGCCGAAAGCATCGCCGCGTTGTGCCGCCAGGCCAGTGTCCGGTCGGAAAAATTGCAGGTGATTCCCAATGGCTTGCCGGCGGCCAAAGGCCTGCTGCCGCACCGCGTCAATCGCCAGCGCTGGCTGGCCGGTTACGTCGGGCGGCTGAGCAGTGAAAAAGGCCCGGACCTGTTTCTCGATGCGCTGATTCCACTGTGTCAGCAACACCCTCGACTGGACGCCGTGATGCTCGGCGACGGCCCGGAACGGGAAACCCTGCTGGCGCGGATCAGTGATGCGGGTTTGCAGGACCGCATCACCCTGCCGGGGTACCAGACCGACATGAAGGTGTGGTGGCGCCGACTCGATGCGCTGGTGATCAGCTCGCGCACCGAAGGCACGCCGATGATTTTGCTCGAAGCGATGCAGGCCGGTGTGCCGGTGGCAGCATTCGGCGTCGGCGGCATTCCCGATGTGCTGGAAGACCGGCACAACGGCTTGCTCGCCACGCCGGCCGACAGCGCCGCCCTCGCCCGGCAGATCGGCACCTTGCTGGCGGAACCGGTTCTGGCCGGCGAATTGAGCCACAACGCAAAACGTACACAACTGGATCGCTACGACCTCAAGGCCCTCGCCGAACGCTGGTCGCAGCTTTATATCCGTACCGCACGGGAGGCACGCGCGTGATCTTTCCGCTCTCGATCATCAGTTTGCTCGGCCTGGTCTGCCTCGGTTTGCTGGCCAGCCCTTATCCCTACCTGGCACCCGGCGCGGTGCTTGGCCTGGTGGGTTTCTCGGTGCTCTATCGCAAGCCCGGCTGGGGCTTGCTGGGTATCGTCGCGCTGGTACCCTTCGAGGGTTTCTTCAAGGACAGCGCCCTGTCGGGGACCAAATTCATCGGCGCCTCGCTGGCCGTGATCCTGATGTTGCAACTGGCCCTGCATCAGATTCCGTCCGAACGCCTGCGCAGCAACATCTGGCGCTTCCTGATCTGGTTCATGGTGTTGTACCTGCTGAGCACGCTCAATACCGATGACCTGGGTGTATCGATGGGTCACCTGCGGGAACTGAGCGTCGGCCTGATTCTGTTTGTGATCACGCTGCTGGTCGGTCGCGAGCTGAACCTGGACCTGTTCGCCAAACTGGCGACCCTCAGCGTCACGGTGACCTGCGTATTAACGATGTTATCCGTCAAGTATCAAGACCAGGGCCGCGCCGCCGGCCTGCTGGAAGACGCGAACGCCTTTGCCATGCTGATTGCCTTCGCCGTGCCCCTGGCCCTGTTGCTGGTGATCCGCAGCCCGAACCTGTTGCACCGGTTGTTCTGGGGCCTGTGCTGCCTGGCGCTGTTGGGCGGCATGACCAAGACCGAATCCCGTTCCGGGCTGGTGGTGCTGTTCCTCAGCCTGATGATCGGTGCCTGGCACTACCGCACTGAACTGTCACGCATCCGTCCACGGCACCTGGGGTTTGCCATGCTCGGCCTGGCGATCGCGATTCCGCTGGCGCTCTACGCGATGCCGCCGGGTTATATCGCGCGTATTCAGTCCTTGAGCATTTTGAGCGCGGGCGCCAAGAGCCAGGACGAATCCCTTGGTCGTCGCGCCTCGTACATCGTGGTCGGCGGCCAGATGATCCGCGAGAACCCGCTGCTCGGCACCGGCCCCGGAACCTTCCCGTTGCATTACGCCACCACCGGTTACGCCAAGGCGTTCTCGGCCAACCGTAAAGTCGGCGACCTGTACCGCCGGGCTCACAACACCTACCTGGAAATCTTCAGCGAACTGGGGATTCCCGCCGGCTTGTTGTTCGTCGGCATGCTCGCCCTCGGCCTGTACAACCTGATTCGCGCCCGCCGTGCCTGGATGCTGCGCCGCAACTGGACCGAGGCTGACTTCATGACCCACCTGGGCATGAGTTTCCTGTCGCTGACGCTGTTCCTGATGTTCCTCAGCGCCCCCAACCAAAAGTACGTGTGGATCATGCTTGCGCTGACCAGCGTGCTACGCCTGAAGGCAGAACAAGCGCCACTGACGGAGGCCAAGGCATGAAACGAATCAGTATTGTCATCCCCATGTTCAACGAAGCCCGGCACATCGGCCGGACCTTGCTCTGTGCGCAAAAGGCGGCGGATGCGGCGGACGTGGAATGTGAGTTGATCGTGGTCGATAACGGCTCCGAGGATCACGGCCCGCAGGTTGCCCGGCAGTTCGGCGCGCAGGTGCTGGTGCTGCCCGGTCTGCTGATCGGGGCTCTGCGCAATCGGGGAGCGGCTCTGGCTACCGGGGAATGGCTGGCCTTTATCGATGCCGACGTCGAAATGCCGGAAAACTGGCTGAGCCTGCTGTTCGATCTCGAGTCTGGCGCCCACGCCGATGTGTTCGGCCTGGACCTGCACACCCCGGCGCAAGCGCCGTGGTACGCCGATGCCTGGCAGCGCCGCACGCTGCGCCCCCTCAGCCAGCCCCACCCGGTGCAATGGCTGCCCACCTCCAATTTGATCATGCGCCGCACGTGGTTCGACCAGATCGGCGGCTTCGACGAGTCCCTGCGCACCGGCGAAGACAAGGACCTGACCATGCGCCTGAGGGAGGTCGGCGCGCGCTTGCTGGCGGTCAATCAAAGCGTGGCCCTGCATTGGGGTTATGAAGCCAGTTGGCGCGAATGGATGGGCAAGGAGATGTGGCGCCAGGGCAGTCATTTGCAACTGCTCCGCACCCACGGCTACAGCCTGCGCCTGCTGCGGTTTCCGATGCTGTCGCTGGTGGTCTGGTTGCTGGATTTCCTGGCGATCTCCGCGTTGCTGGACGGTTTCCCGCACCACGCGGCAATCATGGTGATGATCACCGCGATGCCAGCGCTGATCCTCAGCCTGCGCCAGAGCATGAAACACCGCGAAGTGCTGTTGACCCTGCAACTGTGGGGCCTGCATTGGGTGCGTCTGCACCTGGCCGGCGCCGCGTTCATTCTCAGTCTGTGTCATTGGAATGCCAGGAGGCCCGCCCGTGGCTGAATTCATTTTCTGGTTATGCCTGCTGTTGCCGTTCTACGCCTACGTCGGTTACCCGCTGCTGCTGACGCTGCTGGCGCCGTTGTTTGCAGCGCGGCATCACGTTCCGGCGGCGCCGCTGAACGTCAGCATTGTGATCGCCGCGCACAACGAGGCGCGGCATATCGAGCACAAGCTGCGCACCTTGCTCGCCCAGGATTACCAGCCGGCAACCCTGGAAATCATTCTGGTCAGCGACGGCTCCACCGATGACACCGTGGCCTGCGCGCACAAGGTCATCGACCCGCGCATCACCGTGCTCGACCTGCCCCGCCAGGGCAAGGCCGCAACCCTGAACGCCGGCGTGGCCTTGAGCAGCGGCGACATTCTGGTGTTCACCGACGCCGACAACCAATGGTCCCGCGACACCCTCGGCCACTTGCTCGCGCCGCTGTCCGATCCGAAGGTCGGGGCCTGTGCCGGGCACATGGTGATCCCGGTGACCGGTGGCGGCCTGAGTGTCGGCGACAGCCTCTATCGTCACTACGAAGGCTGGCTGCGTTGGGCGGAAAACCGCACCGGTTGCATGGTTTCCGCCGATGGCGCGTTGCTCGCCCTGCGCCGCGAGTTGTTCGAGAACGTGCCGACGGAGGTCAACGATGATTTCTTTATCAGCACCTGCGCGCCGGTGGCGTTCAAACGCATCGTCTATGTGCCCGAGGCGCAGGTGATCGACCAGGGCGTCGATGAAGCGAACAAACAGTTCCGTCGTCGCCAGCGCGTCACCGTCGGTGGCCTGCAAAGCCTGGCCCAGCGCAGTGAGCTGCTCAATCCGCTGAAGTATGGTTTGTATTCGATTGCGCTGATCAGTCACAAGCTGATCCGGCGTCTGGCACCGATCCTGTTAGTGCCGTTATTCCTGAGCAATTTCTGGCTGTGGGACGACCACGGTTTCTACCAAATGTGCCTGGTGGCGCAGTTGCTCGGTTACGCGGTGGCCATCGCCGGTCTGCTGGATTCGCAACACCGTTTGCCCAAACCCTTTCGCCTCGCCGCGTTTCTCCTGGTGACCCTTGCCGGGATGAGTATCGGTCTGTGGCAGTTCCTGCGTGGCCAGCGGTACAGCCAGTGGAACCCCGAGCAAAATCGATGAGAGGCGCGTGCCATGGCGATCAAACAATTATTAAAACGCACCAGTGGCTGGCTGTACCTCAACTCCCCGGTGGGGCGCAGTCAACTGCACGGCGCCGGGGTGATCCTGATGCTGCACCGGGTGCTGGCCAACGACCGCGCCGCCGACCTGCCCCATCGCAATGAACTGTGCGTCGGACCCAAAGCGTTCGAACACTTGCTGGTCTGGCTGAAAAAGCACTTCGACTGCGTGCCACTGATGGACATCCTGCACCCTGGCACCCTGCGCTCGGAGCGGCCCAGGGTCGCGTTGACCTTTGATGACGGCTGGCGCGACAACGCGGTGAATGCCTTTCCGCTGCTGCAAAAGTACCAGGTGCCGGCGAGCATTTTTCTTTCCACCGATTTCATCGGCAGCCGCCAGCGTTTCTGGTGGGAAAGCCTCGGTGAAACCCTGTGGGGCAGTCATGGCGAAAGGGATCGGCATCACTTGATCGAATGCCTGCAACAGGTCGGCCGCCCGTTGCCGGTGCTGATGGATGACCTCGATGTGCAGCGCCGCAGCCTGACGCTGCTGCACTACCTGCAAAGCCTGAAAACCCTGGCGCCGGACGATTTGAGCCGGCTGACCGACGAGTGCCCCGAAGAGTCGCTGCCCCAGGCCCTGGACTGGCAGCAAGTGCGGGCGCTGGAAGCCTCCGGGCTGGTGCGTTTCGGCCCCCACGGCGCCAGTCACGCGATCCTCACCGGCCTCGACGATCAACGTCTGGACGAAGAACTGAGCCGCAGCCGCGATGCGTTGTTGAACGGTTGCAACCGGCCGCTGCCGGTCTACTGCTACCCCAACGGCGACCACGATGCACGGGTGCGGCAACAGGTGGCCGAGCACGACTTCCCGTTCGCCCTCGGCACCGGCACCGGCATCTATCGCGGCGCCAACGATCCCCTGGCCTTGCCGCGCTTCGGCGTCAGCCAGCGCACGGCGCGCAATCCGGAGTTGCTGTCGTGGCGCATCTACCGCGGAGCACGGCCATGAGTCGCAGCCATTACCTCAAGCACCTGGCCCTGAGCATGGGCACCAAACTGGCGATGATCGGCCTGCGTTTGCTGCGCAACGTGTTGCTGGCGCGGATTCTGGGGCCCAGCGAACGCGGTTTGTTCGCGCTGCTCAGCACCCTGCCCGACCTGATCAGCGCCGCCACCAGCGGTGGCTTGAATTCGGCAGTGGGTTATCAAGCGGCCAAGCAACGACCGATGGGGTTGCTGCTGAGCCAAGTGTTGGTGTTCGGCTGTCTGTTGGCGCTGTTGTTGACCTTGCTGGTGGTGGCGTTGACCCGGGAATTCGGCAGCGAACTGGACATCACCACGCAACTCGGTTTGCTCGCCTGGCTGTTGTTGCTGGCGGTGCCGCTGACGGTGCTGAAAAGTGGTTTGCTGACCTTGCACAACGCGTCTGGCGGCGTGGTGGCGTTCAACGCTTTGCGCCTGGTGGAATCCCTGGCGCCGTTGCTGCTGTTCCTCGCGCTGTTCTGGATGTGGAAAACCGCGGCCCTTGAAGCAGCGCTGATCAGTTGGCTGGCCGGCATCAGCCTGGTGGTGCTCGCCGGTTGGGTCTGGCTCAAGCGCAATCAACCGCTGACCCTGCAATGGGACCGCGCCGGTCAAAATGAACTGCTGCGCTACAGCGCCCGCAGCCATCCCGACCTGCTGTTCCAGCAAGTGATCCTGCGTTCCGACTACCTGTTCATCGGCGCCCTGCTCGGCAGCACTGCGCTGGGTCATTACGCGATGGCCAGCGCTGCCGCCGAGTTGCTGCTGATCGTCCCGGAAGCGGTGACCACGCCGCTGATGAAACGCCTGCTGCAACAAGACGAAGGCATGGACAAAGTCACCCCGCTGGCCCTGCGCCTGACCGCCACGGTAATGCTCGGCGCCTGCCTGACCATGGCGGTGATCGGTGAATGGCTGATCATCACGCTGTTCGGTATCGCCTACCAACCCGCGTACCCGGCGTTGCTCGCCCTGCTGCCGGGACTGTTGGGGCTGTGCTATGCCAGCATTCTGCGCCTGGACTTGCTGGGCAAAAATCGCCCCGGCACGGTGTCGCTGCTGATGGGCATCGGCGCGCTGCTCAACCTGGCCCTGAACCTGGTATTGATTCCGGCGTACGGCATTGTCGGCGCCGCCGCCGCTTCGTCCATTGCCTATCTGGCGGTGACCATTGCGCTGCTGGTGATGTATTGCCGCTTGAGTGGCGTGCCGGTCTGGCAAACCCTGATCATCCTGCCCAGCGACGTCGCGCCGATGCTGCTGATGCTGCAACGGAAGTCGGCATGAAACGCCTGGCGCTGCTGTTGGGACTGAGCCTTGCGCTCGGCGCTCAAGCGGCGCCGATGCGTTGGTCGGACATTCGTGACGGCAGCCTGTACCTGCAAGCGGATCGCCCCGACACGGTGACCGTGCGCTGGACGCCGGCCTGGCAGGCGGACGCCAACGAAGAACACCTTTATCTGCTCGACGGCCAAGGCAAGCTTTCAGGTGAACGCCTGATCGCCGCCAGTGAGTCCCGCGGCACCCAGAGCTGGCCATTGGCGCCGGGCGCGGCCAGTTATCAGCTGGAGATTCCGGGCTACAGTTTCCGCCGCTACAAGGTCGAGCACGACGAGCGCACGGTGGCCTTGTTCGCCCCGGCCAAGGTGCATTTCAGTGCCGAATCCCGTGACGGCGACGAGTTGTATTTCAAGGTCGCGCCGGGGGAACACGCGGTGCTGGCCGGCAAGTTCCACGGTGGCGTCGGTGCCCTGCAAGCCCAGCGCGTAGGTGACAACCAACAACTGCTGCTGGCGCTCAAACCCTATCGCGCCTATTGGCAGTTCGATCAAGTCGCACTGCCGGTGAGCGCCAGCGAACAAGTCTGGCGCCTGCGCCTGCGCGGCAGCGGCAAAGTGGCGTTCTGGCTCGACGGCACCGCCAACCTGTTTGCGCAAAATCCGCAGCAACTCAAACCGTTGCGTGAAGACGACGGCCAGACTCGCTTGACGCTGCACAAAGACGTGCTGGGGCCGACTCCGAACCTGGGCATCGCCCTGCCCTATGTGATGCCGCCGCCTTCCAGTTTTGCGCTGCTCGATGCGCTGAATGCGCGGGCCGCCAGTTACTACAGTTTCGTCGACATCACCCAGCGCAAGCCGCATTACGAAGACGCGTTCCGTCAGCTGTATCAGGACCGTTTCGGCATTACCCAGGACATCACTTTGCTCGCCGGCAGCCAACGCCAGGCCGATCTGCGAGCCGACACCATGAGCAACAGCGGCCTCGACGCCTGGCTCGCCAGCACCCGCGCCCTCGGCGGCAAGGGCACCCACTACATCGGTTTCGCCGACGAGCCGAACCTCAACTACCCCGATTACGCCAGCTACCAGAGCATCTTCAACAGCATGGCCCGGCAGGTGCGCAGCAATCCGGCCAACGCCAAGGCCGGCATTCGTATCGCCATGCCTGCCAGTTCCCGACTGGTCAACGGCCCGTTCGCCGACAACGCGGCGGACAAGCGCGGCATCGACTGGGCCCGGCGCCTGCTGGCGGAATCCGGCGAGCAGATCGACGCCCTGGCCTGGCACGAATGGATGATTCGCGACCTGCTGGCGACCCGGGTCTACCGCGACAGCGTGCGCCGCGCCGCTGACCTGGTGGGGCTGGACGCCAACGGCCGACCACGCAAGGCGTTGCTGCTGGACCAGACCAATATGTCCAGCGGCTCAAGCCTGAGCCCCTACGATCAGGACACCCATTTCGCTTCGTTGTGGTGGGCCTCGGTGGCGATCAATTCGGCCCAGGACGGCTTGCTGGAGATGCTCAACTGGTTCCAGGCCGCCGATGAGCCGAACTACCCCAAAGGCATGCTCAAAGTCCTCGATGACAATCATTTCGAGATGAAGCCGGTGGGCCTGGCCCAACAGTTCATCCAGGAGCATTGGCTGCAGAATGTGATGCGCCTGGAGAACGACGCCTTCGAGGTTGACGCGCTGGCCACGGCCACCGAGCTGCAACGCAGCCTGCTGGGAGTCAACAAAGGCACGCGCTTGCAACGGGTGGACCTGACCGGGGCGAACTGCCCGTTGGCCAAAGGTTCCTTGCGCTACTTCGGTGCCGACAACCGCAGCCGCGACGCACCGTTTCACTGCCAGGACGGTCGCGTCAGCTTCGACCTGCCAGGACAAACCCTGTTCGCCCTGAGCTGGATCGCCTCATGACCGCCCTTCGAATGCATGGCCGCGCAGGCTTATCGCCGCGCGTTGTATTACTCCACTCACGGCCGATCCCGTCAGGAGTTAATAACATGAGTATTTTGAAGAAACTCAGCGAACACATCAGACAAAAAGGCCTGCGCGCCACCGTCAACAAGGTATGGAAGCATTACGTGTATTCCCACCAGGAACTGCTGTGGATGGAGCGCGATCTGGTCAGCCCGGTACCACCGCACAAACTCAGACCTTATCCGCCGCTGCGGGTCGTCAACATCACCCCCGACAACGCCAGCGCCTTCGCTCGTTACTTCGGCGACCGCGTGGGAACCATGGCCGAGCTGGCCCGCGAGGGTTACACCGGCCAAATGCACCTGGATGATAAAGGTGACGCGGTGGCATTCATCTGGGGCGCGGCGCGCAACTACCACGACAAACACTATTACGGGTGCTGGTTTCCGGTGAAGCCTGGCGAGTTCTTCGAATTCGGTGGCGAACTGACCCGTGCCTACTGGGGCACCACGCTTTCGGTGGACCTGCAACTGGACCTGTGGAAAGCCATGGCCGACCAAGGCTGCAATAAAGTGGTGGATGTCTGTGAATTCCACAATATCCCGGCGCTCAAGCTGCACATTCGCATGGGGTACAACGAGCAAGGACGCATCATGAACGTCTACGAGCTGTTTGGTCGCTGGCGTTTCTACCGAGAAACCCGCTACAGCGGTTCACGTCTGGATGCCTTGCGCAAACCGACGCGGGCCCCTGTTGCAGCAGAGGCGACCTGACCTGATGGCGACGCGATTCGAATGGCGCACTTCACTGTGCGCTCCGGACTTTCCGGCAGTGGCTTATGAAGCACTGCGCCTGCGAGTGACGGACCACACACCGTTCAACACCCTGGCCTGGCTGGGCGCTGCGGAACAGGCGCTCAAGGACGGCGAACGCCTGCACGTGCTGCTCGGCTGGCAGGGTGATGAACTGGCGCTGTGCCTGCCGTTGGTGGCGACGCGCGAACGCATCGCCGGCTGGCCGTTCCGGGTGTTGCATCACCTCGGCTACCCGCTGACCGATCGCCTGGCGCTGCTCGCCTGCCTCGATGCCGAGAGCATCCGCAAGGCGCTGATCGTGATCCGTCGTCATTTGCCCCATGCCTTGCTGCAACTTAACGAGCTGTCCGAACCCGCAGGCGAAGAAAGTGCCCTGACGGTATGGATGGCCCACAGTTCCACCGGTGAACGGCGCCTGAGTTGCAAGGCGCCGGTCCACCTGATCAGCGAAACGGATCGCCAGGAAGTCTCGGGCGATCCGCGCTACAAACTGCGCCGCGCGCGCAAACGTATCGCCGCGTGTGGCGCCGAGGTGCGGCGTATTACGCCGGACGCCTCGACCATGGGCCCGCTGCTGCAGGCCATCAGCGAAGTCGAAGCGGTGAGCTGGAAAGGCGATGAAGGCGTCGGCATCTTCGCCGACGAACGTCATCGACAATGGATGGACCGCGCCTTCACCGCCCTCGCCGACCGCGGTCTGGTACGGGTGGTGCTGCTGGAGCTGGAGGGGCGCTGCATCAGCTATCGCCTCGGCTTGCTGGAACAGGGTCGGCTGTACGACTACAACCTGGCGTTCCTGCCGCAATACGCCGACCTCGGCAGCGGCCGGGTGCTGCTCGAAGAGTGGATTCGCTGGGGCCTGGACGACAATTGGCGCTGGATCGACGCCTCGCGGGTCAGCCTGGAAAACTCCAGTCATCAACTCCACGAGCGCATGACCGGGCAACTGGAACACTGGCGCTGGAGTTTCTATTCCTGGCGCCCCAGTGGTCTCGCGCTGGGGTTGGCGTTGCGTGTGTGGCAACGGCTGAAACCGGCCTTGCAAAAATGGCGGGCGAAACGGTCGGCAGCCGCAGTCACGGCACCTGTGCCGGTGACCAAAGGCCCGGCGCCTACTGAAAAAACCACGGAGGGCGAACATGCCGCACCAAGTCATAGTCAACGCTGACGACTTCGGCCTCAGCCCGTGCGAAAACGCGGTGATCCTCGGCGCCTTCCAGGCCGGGGTCATCAGTTCCGCCACGGCCATGGCCAACATGCCGGCGTTCGAAGCCGCGTGCCAGATGGCCCAGCATCCACTGCTCAAGGGACGGATCGGCCTGCACTTCAACCTCACCTATGGTCGACCACTGAGCCAGGGCATTCTCGAACGCTCGACGTTCTGCGACAGCCAGGGCGAGTTCGACCTCAACCTGCCCCGCCACACCCTCTGGCTCAATCGCCTGGACCGCGAAGCGGTGATGGACGAACTCGAAGCGCAATGGCAACGCTGCGTGGACAACGGCGTGCGGCCCAGCCACCTCGATTCCCATCAGCACGTGCACAACATCTGGCCCATCGGCGAGATTGTCGCGCGCTTTGCCGCACGGCAAGGGGTGGCGGTGCGCCTGGCACGGAATCTGGGGCAAAACCTGAGCCTGCCCAAACGCGTGTTCAAGAGTTTGCTCAACCGGCGCCTGCAGAATTTATCCGGTGCAACGGCGGACTATGTCTGCACCCCCGTAGACCTTCGAAACGCCCCCGTGCCGACCGACGGTCTGCTGGAAATCGTCGCTCATCCGAACCAGCTCGGAGCGGATTTCGGCGATGCGTATCTGAACCCCGGCGAGTCGCTAACCCAAGTGCTAGAGCGGCGCCTTGCGGGTGTTGAGCGAGTGTCCTACGCCGTTGTGAGCAGGGATTTACAGGCCGGCACAGCGGCACTCGAATAAGTTACATACGTTGCAACATATTCAAAGCTGGCGCTTTGACATGAAGTCCCGGCCTTGATCTATACCCATCAAAAGCGTCATCCACAACACCCTGGCCTTGGCCACGGAGGGCTTTATGAACGTCATCGAAAAGCTGCGCGAACGCATCAGGCAAAAGGGTCTGGGCAACCTGTTCAAGGCCTTCTGGAAACGCTACGTGTACTTCCACTGGGAGCTGTTGTGGATGGAGCGCGACCTGGTCAGCCCGGTGCCGCCGCACAAATTGCGGCCCTATTCCGGCTTGCGTCAGGTGACCATCACCCCGGACAACGCCATCGCCTTCACCAAACACTTTGGCGACCGCGTCGGGACCATGGCCGAACTCGCCGCCGAAGGTCACACCGGGCACATGTACCTGGACGATGAAGGCCATGCAGTCGGGTTCATCTGGGGCAGCACCCGCGACTACCACGACCGTCACTATTACGGCTGCTGGTTCCCGGTCAAACCAGGGGAGTTCTTCGAATTCGGCGGTGAAATGATCCGGGCCTATTTCGGTACCAGCCTGTCGGTGGATGTTCAAGTCGCCCTCTGGGAAGCGATGGCCGCCCAGGGCTGCAACAAGGTGGTGGACGTCTGCGAAACCCACAACATCCCGGCGCTCAAGCTGCACATTCGCATGGGCTACCACGAACAGGGTCGCGTGGCCCACGTTTACGGCCTGTTCGGCGGCCGCTGGCGCTTCTTCCGCGAAACCCGCTACACAGGCTCACGCCTCGACCCGTTGCGCAAACCGGGCCGGCCAGTGGTGACAGAGGCGGCAGCTGGGGCCTGAAAACCGAGTGCGGGCCGTTTATCTGTAGGAGCAAGGCTTGCCCGCGATGGCGTCCCTGAGATTGCCTTCGCGAGCAAGCTTTGCTCCTACAACTTCACCGCCACCCACGTAAAGCACAACGGCAACTGCGCCACTTGCTGTTCATAGCGGTCATACAGTTCTTCGCGGTTGGAATGCGGGTATTCCTTGAAGTGGCTGATCTGCAACCCGGCATCGATGGCGCCGGTGAAGATGGCGCCGAGGGTGTGGGCGAACCAGTAGGACGCCGCCGCTGGCTGTTCGACCTTGCCTTCGTAGACGATCGGCTGGTGCTGCACAAACGGTTCGCTGCGAAAGTACGAGCTCTGCAGGCGATACGGGTCGGCGGCTTCGGGGTCGAGCATTTCCAGGAACGGGTGGGTTTCGTAGATCACCAGCGCGCCACCGGGCTTGAGAATGCGCGCAACGTGGCGGAAGAATTCGGCGATGTCAGGCATCCAGTTCAAGACACCGATGGTGATCAGCGCCACATCAAATCGCCCCTCAAGCTCCGCCGGCAGTTGATGAATATCGGCTTCGATGAATTCGGCGTCATGGGGTGAACGGGCCCCCAGTTCCCGGGCCTGCTCAAGAAACGCGGCGGACTGATCAACCCCCACCACACTGCGCGCGCCCAAGGCGAACAGCGAAAGACTTTCACGGCCGTTGTTGCAGCCCAGTTGCACCAGGTCCCGGCCCTCGACGCCCACCTGTTCCAGCACACCGCGCAAAGTGTCGTCGATGCGACTGAAGTCAGGCCGGCTGACGGCGTCAAGCAGCACCTGCCATTCAGGATTGTCTTTGTGGTGTCTTGCGGAATCGTTCCAGGCCTCGCGGTTGCTGGCGACGGCTTGTTGTTTAGTCGGCATGTCCATTGCGCACTCCAGATCTCGTTTTTATTGACCGGCACGAGTCTAGATCAGCCCCCGAGAAAACCACATCGAGGCTTTGTTGCGATCTTGTAATCCGGGCACCGCGAACGCGTCGCCGTACGGCAGCTATAGTTAAAAGCCTTGGGGAAATGCGGGACAACCGATTGCGCAGGTGTCGCCATGAAACACACGCTGTTCTTCTTAGCTGTTCTGACTGCCGCCAGCGCTGCACTGGCGGACGACAGCCCCATGCAGACCGACAGTTCCAGCAGTGAAATGATCTACTACGGCCCCAACCAGCCCTTCGCCCATCCGGCGCCGCCGACGCTGAACCCGGTGCCGCCGCGTGCGTACATCCCGACCGCGCCCCAGGATTTCATCCCGATTGCCAGCGAACATGTGTTCTACGACTCCCGGTTGCCCACCGTGGCGGATGCCAATGTGCGGGTGTTCATCCGCTCCTACGACCCCGAGCGCGGGATCTATGTGAATGACGAAGTGCTCGACCCGTCGTGCCTGCTGGCCTGCCTCACCCGCCAGGTCCAGGCGATGCCTTGAGCGTCAGTCGCAGGGCCAGGTGTGGCGCAGCGCCGCGCGGCGATCGATGGCGTCCCGCAGGCGACGCTTCTGGCGCTCCCAGATCTCGCTGTCGACTTTATCGGCGCGCATCATCTCCAGCACCGCTTGCTTGGCTTTCAGGTATTCGTCCCAGGCATCCTGACGCTTGAGCCGCAGGGCTTCTTCGTCGGACATTTCCATGTGACGCAGGGCCAAGGCGCAAGGATCATCCAGCACCACCCCCAACGTCAGTTGAATGCGATGGGGCGCACGGAACGCCGTCATCGTGTTGAGAATCGCCTGGGCGCGGGCGCAGCCCCATTCCAGCGCTTTCACCAGGGTGGGATGGCTCTCACGGTCATAAAATTCTTCCGCCAGCGGTGCACCATCGACGGCATACACCCCGATGAACACCTGGGTCATCTGCTCGCGATTGAACCGGGCCTGAATGTCGATCTGCGTACCGTCCGGCAAGACCTCTTCGTGATTGCGACCGTGTAATTGCCTGTTGCTCCAGAGCCAGTATTGCGTCCCTCTATGCCGCATAGCCCGCCTCTCCATCAAAGGGGAAAAATCAGTTAGGCACAGCCTCCGTGGATTTTCCACCGAGCTGACCCACCTCTCGTCGTCCTCTGACAAACAACCGACCATCAGTCCGTCGCGACACCTACCACTGACGCTTGTCCGGGCGCGCCAAACCCAGTTTTTCAATCCGGTAACGCAACATGTCCCGGCTCAAACCCAGCAGACGCGCCGACTTGGTGACATTCCAGTCGGTCTTGTCGAGCATCTTGCGCACCATGTCGCGCTCGACTTCCGGCAGGTTCATCGATTCGACGTGGTTGTGTTGCCGGGGTTCGATGTAGTGCGTTTCCGGCAAGACAAACGGTTCATCCACCAGGCTCTGGCAGACGTTCAATTGATGCGCGGCAATGGATTCGTTCTGAGCCAGCAACACGGTTTGCTCCAGCATGTTGCGCAACTCGCGCACGTTGCCCGGCCAGGTGTAGCTGAGCAGCAACTCCTCGGCCTGATCGCTGAAATACAAGTGCGGCTTGCCATAGCGTTTGCCGTGGATCGCCAGGAAATGCCGGGCCAGCAGCAACACATCGGCACCGCGGGCGTGCAGGCGTGGCACCTTGATCGAGATAATCCGCAGGCGAAAGAACAGGTCGCGGCGAAACTTGCCCTGCTGGACCATTTGTTCGAGGTTGCAGTTGGTGGCGCTGATCACCCGCAGATCGACTTTGCGTTCCTTCACCGAACCGACCCGGCGAATGGTCCGGTCTTCCAGCAACTTCAGCAGTTTGGCCTGGAGCAACAGGTCCATCTCGCCGACTTCATCGAGAAACAGCGTCCCGCCATCGGCGGCTTCCACCAGCCCGACCCGGCGATCCTTGGCGTCGGTGAAGGCGCCTTTCTCGTGGCCGAACAGTTCCGATTCAACCAGGTTGGAGGGAATCGAGGCGCAGTTGAATTCAATAAACGGGCCTTTGGCCCGTGGGCCGTCGAAATGCAGCGCCCGGGCCACCAGTTCCTTGCCGGTGCCGGTTTCGCCTTCCACCAGCACCGGCGGCAGGTCGGTGTTGGCCATGCGCCGTTCGGCGTCGAGCAACTGGCCGATGGTGTCTTTGAGGTAGTGCATCGGCGCCGATTCACCGATCAACGCCTGCACCCCGGATTTCTGCGCCTCGCGTTCCTGGTAGAACGACAGCGTGCGTTCCATGCGGTCGGTGGCCAGGGCCTTGTCCAGCAGCAGCTTGAGTTCCGGCAGCGCCACCGGTTTGGTGACGTAGTGGAACGCGCCCTCTTTCATCGCCACCACGGCGTCTTCGACATTGCCGTAACCGGTCATCATGATCACTTTCAGATCCGGCGCGCTGATGCGCAGCTTCTGGATCAGGTCGTGCCCGCTCATGCCCGGCAGCGAATTGTCAGTCAGCACCACGTCCGGGACAAAAGTGCCCAGTTGCTCCAGTGCGTCCTCAGCCGAGTGGCAGACCGTCACCTCGAAGTCTTTGCGCTCCAGGTAGGTCTGAATGTTCTCGGCGAGGAGCTCATCATCCTCGACCAGCAATATGCTGTGCTCCATAGTCCCCTCCCGTTGCCACTTTAAAGTTGAGACAAACGCGGGTTCCTTCCTGCTCCTGGCTGGTCAGTTCGACCGAGCCCTGGAAGCGTTCCATTATTCGTTTGACCAAAGCCAGGCCGACGCCCAAACCGCCCTGCTTGGTGGTGAAAAACGGTTTGAAGACCATTTGTTGCTGCTGTTTGGTCATGCCCTTGCCGGTATCGGTCAGGATCATGCGCAACTGCCCAGGCTTGGGTGTTTCGATATCGACGCTCAGCACGCCGCCCTTGGGCATGGCTTCCAGGGCATTGGCGAACAGGCTGTTGAGAATCTGGGTGAGCAGCACGGGCTGGCTGACCACCGGCGGGAGGCTCTGCGGGGTAAACCGCACCTCCACGTTCGAGCGTTTGATCAGTGGGTCGAAGGCGCTCAGGGTGTCGTCGATGGCCAGCACCAGGTCCACCGACTCACTGTCGTCGTTCATCGGCCGCAATGACACCAGCAACTCGCGGACCCAGCGGGACATGCGATCGACCTGATTGATGATGTCGCCAATGTTCTTCTGCGCGCCCTGGCTCGCCACTTCCTGGGCCAGTTCGGCGCTGGAGCGGATGGTCGCCAGCGGGTTGCGCAAGCTGTGTGCGACTGCCGAGGACATTTCCCCGAGGGCGACGAAGGTCTCGTTGCTGATCAATTGTTTCTGCTGGCTTTGCAGCAGCTTCGCGGCCCGGCGCACGATCCAGAACAACGCCAGGTAAATCGCCGCACCGCCGAGCAAGGTCGCGATCCAGATCGACTTGAAGCCGCGCTGGATACGTTCCACCAGGTCCGCCGGTTCCTTGTAGATCTCCACCATGGCGATCACTTTGCTTTTGTCGGCGTTGAACATCGGGATGTAGTTCTCGATGAACAGCAATTGCGGCTTGCGCAACAGCATTTGCTCGGGGCGCTCCTCATCGATCTCGTGGTAGCTGGAGGACACGGGCACCTTCATTTCAAAGGACTCATCCAGTTCTTCGTCGTCAGCGAAGCGCATGCCGATCATTTCAGGGTTGGTCGACCAGGTTACCGTGCGGTCCAGGGCAAAAACGGTGGCCAACAGGGTATCCGGCAGGTGCTCCACATGATCGAGGAATTCGGTGCGCGCAGCGGCACGTGCCGCCGGGTCCACATCGGAATAGGCATTGTCATGGCGTGGATCGAGCATCTCGCCCATGGTTCTGTTGGGGTTGATCGAGGCATGGCGAATTTCGGCATCGCCGATGGCCTGGATGAACTGCGCGGTCAACAAGGCATCGCGCTCGATGCTTTCGGTGACCACGAAACGCGTGGAAATGTAGCCCAGGCCCAACGCCACGGCGCCGATGATGAAAAAACTGGCCAGGGAAAACCAGCGCAGCAGATTGAACTGACCGCCCCAGCCCTTGCGCTCTGCTGTCGGCAGAGCCGGCGCAGGTACTTTTTGTTGTTCTGATAGCTGCATGGGAATGTCCCTGGATGCTTGCCTCAAGCCTTTTTCAGCCGTTGTCACGATGAGTGTAGGTGGCATTGATCGTGGTCGACGGGGCAATGATGTTATTTAGCCGCTAGTTCATCTGCGACACCTCTGGTGCCTGCTCTGCCAGGGGTTGTTGGCGGTCGGTTTCTTCCTGCAAAAAATCGATGATCGACTGCGCGGAGTTCTCATCCAGGCGCAGGTTGGGCATCGGTACCTTGTCGAAACGCTGATAAAGCTCCACGGCGATCGGGTCTTTTTCGGCGAGCATCCGGTCTGGTTCGCGAATCCAGCGGTTGAGCCAGGCCGGTTCCCGTTGCCGGGTCACGCCGATCAGGTCCGGGCCGATGCTGCGCATGCCAATGCCCTGCCCGTCTTGCGGCCCCAGGCTGTGGCACGAGGCGCAACGGGTGCGAAACAGTTCTTCGCCGTTGCTCGGCGGGCGAATCTCCGGGGCGTTGGCGTAGCTTTGTTCAATGCTGGGCTGTTTCCAGTTCTGCAAGGTGTTGGCCAGTTGATCGGCGAGGATCCACGGGTTCTCGAACGGTGAAGCCTTCATCCAGCGGCCACTGGCCTGGTTACCGACGATCAGGCTCAGGTTGTGATCCTTGCTGCGGCCGTTGTCGACGCCTTCGATGAACAAGCCGAGTTTTTTTCGCAGATCGGTGACCGCTTCGAATTCACCGGTCAGAAACTTCCAGCCCGGCCCGACCTTGAAGCGTTGTGCGTAAGCTTTCAGCACCTCCGGCGTGTCGCTGAGCGGATCAATGCTGATGGAGTAGAAGAAGATGTCCTGGCCGACCCGGTCCCCCAGCAACTTCTGCACCTGACGCAGGCGCGCGGTTTCCAGCGGGCAGGAGTCGCTGCACGAAGTAAATATGAAATTGATCACCACTACCTTGTCCTTGATCAAGTCATCGAAGAAACGCACCTGCCGACCGTCCTGATCGGTCAGCAGAGTGTTGGGGAAGTAATCGCCGCCCCAGGGTGTCGCCGACTCGCTCGGCGACAGTTCATGGGCGAGCAGCACCTGACTGGCCAGCAAACAGGTGACCAACACCAGAATCAGGTGCATGCCCAGCGCCCGGGAGCGCGGCGTGTACAACGGCTTGTCGGCTACCCGGCGGTTCATTTCTTGACCTGCACTTGCGGGCCGAAGCCATCGCCATTGCGGAAGGTTGGCAGCGCGGCCGAGTTGACGTAACGCACCCCGTCCCAGCTGGGCAGCGGAGTCGGCATCAACTGGAATTGCCCGGGTTTCTCAATGTCCCAGCGCAGCAGCATCGAGTTGTCTTCATGCTGGGTGTTGTGACAGTGCTCCATGTAGGTCCCGGCGAATTCGCGGAAGTTGATCGCCATCTCGACGCTGTCCAGGCCATCGTTTTCCGAACCGATGCGGTACACGTCTTTGCGTGCCCATTTTTCCCATTCCGGTGGTGTCTTGCCGCCGCGACTGAGGATGATCCCTTCCTCGAAGTGCACGTGCACCGGGTGGCTCCAGCCCTTGCCGCCCGCCTTGATGTTCCACACTTCCAGTGTGCCGAAACCACTGACACCTGCATCGGTCGGACCGGTTTTCAACTGGGTTGCCGTGTTCAAGCGCCGAGGGTCCATGTGGAAGCCGAAGCCGCCATCGGTCTTGACCGTCCACGGCGCTTCATCGGTGCCGTCGGAACGGCCGAAGGTGAAGGTGCGGTGACGGGCCTGGGACAGCAGCACTTTGTCGGCGGCGTTGTCGCGGTGAATCTTCAGCGGGATCATCACCATGCCTTCGGCTTTGCCCGGTTTGGCCGGTTCGTACGCCGCCGGGTCCATGGCCAGGTCCTGGCCGGTGTAAGCCTTGACGTTGAGCTGCAAGACTTTGCCCACGCCCGGATCACCCTTGTCCCACTGCGGGCCTTTGCTCGATTGCTTGATCACCGCCAGGTATTTCTCCGACAGCACGTCGGCCAGGTTGATCACGTCTTTCGGGCCCTTGCCGTCGTCGTGTTCCTGCAGGTTGACCACGAACACTTTGTCCCCAGGCTTGATGCCGTTTTTCGCGAAGTTGACGATGATGTCAAAACGCTCGGCGATGCCCTGGGTGGGCAGGATCGCGAAGTGGTTCTTTTTATCGCCATCGGCGTCGAGGTCCATGGTGCCGTCGAAGGGAACGGTGTGTTCCATGATGTTGCCGTCGTTGGCAATCATATGGAACGGCACACGGGCATAGGACACACCGGAGTTTTTCGGCCCTTGGAATTCGCCACTGTTGCCCTTCACTTCGCGGACGATGGCGAACTTGAAGTAGCGCGACACCGAGCCATTGAGGATGCGGAAGCGATAGCTGCGGGCGCGCACGTCCAGGGTCGGTTTCCACTGCCAGTTGACCAGCACCTGGTCACCGAGGAAGCCGTCGGTATTGAACGGGTTGAACCACAACTGACCGGTCTGATCCCAGGCCTTGTCGGCGAACACCAGGTTGACGTCGTAGTCGCGGTTACCCCACGGCAAGGCGCTGCCGCTGGGCAAACGCAGGTTGACGCCGTCGTTCACCGATTCGTTGCCACGGTCCAGAGCGCTGTAGTAGTTCATCATCGCCGCGTTGCCCTTGTAGACGTTCTGCGCGGTGAAATCGAGCATGTGGTCGTGGAACCAGTGGGTGCTCATGGTTTCGCGCCAGTCGCCGCGGATCTTGATCGTGCCGTGGTCGCAGGTCTTGCGGCTGGGGCTCAGGTCGTTGGTCCACAGGGTTTCACCCGGCGCGCACGGAAACGCTGCACGCGGGTCTTCAGCCTTGGTGTTGATGCTGTCGTAACCGGCCAACTGGATCGGCCAGCGATAGTCGTAATACTGGCCGGGGAAAAAGAACGCGTTGGCATAGCCGTCGCTTTCCGCTGGCGCGTGGCCGTTGTGTTCGTGGGTACTGATGGTGTGCAGGCCGAACCCCATGTTCGCCGACGGGTCGATCGGCAAGCCGTTGTAGTGGCGCATCAACACCGGTTGGCCGTACCGCACCATCAACAGTTTGGGCGGCAAGGTGCCGTCGAAAGTCCACACCGAGTTGTGGTTCTGCACCGGCATGTTCGGGTGGAAGCGCGGGTCGACACCTTTGGCGGTGCCATCGGTGGCCGGCACCCCGGCGACGTTGTGATAAAGGCCACCGGGGCCGAATTCACCCACGGCATAACCGTGCATCTGCCGCGCGTCACGCCAACCACTGTTGAGCCGCGCCCCGGTTTGCACGGTTTTGTAGGCCACTTGCGGGTAGAACTCGTTCCAGCGCTGGTGCGACCAGCCCTTTCCTGGTGGACGACCTTCCGCCGACGAGCCGATATGGCGGTTGAGGAACACTTCGATCTGCGCCTGCCACGGGTTGCGGTCCACCACGTTGGAGAACTGGCTGGGGAACGGCGTCAGCCCCGGTTGGCGCAAAAAGGCGTCGAGGGCGGCGCTCGGCGGCGCACTGCGCGCTGCGTTGGTCGGGTCCTGCTGGGGCAACGGCCCCACGGCGGCCGGTGGAAAGCCCAGCGGCGCGGCGGGTGTGGTGGGGTCGAGTTTTTCCGGGCCGAACTCTTCGAACAGCACCAGTTGCTGGGTGAATGGCTGGGCGCCGAACAACGGGCTCGGCTTGCCATTGGTGGGGTAGTTGAAACTGGTCTGCACCGTCGGCGGCAGGATGTTTTCCTTGCGCGTGTCGTCACGGCTGCCTTTGACACCATCGGGCAAGTCGAAGGAATCTTCGTTGGCATCGGGCATGGTCAGAATGGCGTTCAGGGCGGCCGGCTCATCTGCCGGCTCGTCGTAGTAGGCCGAAGGATCGGAAGGCTCGGGCTGGCGCTCATCGTCAATCTGGCTGGCGCGCACGGTTGTGGTGCCCAGCGTCATCGCCAGAAGGATACTCAGGGGGGGCAACAGGCCGAACCACTTGCAGGGGTGCCGCGCTTTTGTATCCATCACCAGCCGCCTCGAAATCGTGAAGGGGGTAATGGGGTTTTGCAATTAGCTCGCCAGACTTCACACGACCTAACGCCAAAGAACTAATACCTTTTAAAACAATACGTTACAAAACCTTCCCACCAATCCTGACAAAACGACTGGGCCATGACACCCGCTAACGGGGAAAGTTCATCCCCGTTTTCAGGGGATCAGCTTGAACGACAGACGCACGCACGTGCCCTCGCCTTCCCGACTGCCCAGAGCCACCGCACCACCAAAACGCTCCATGATGCGCTTGACCAGCACCAGCCCGACGCCAAGCCCGCCCTGCTTGGTGGTGAAGAACGGCCGGAAGGCCATCTTGCGCTGTTCTTCGCTCATGCCTTTGCCGGTATCGCTCACCACCACGCACATGCCCCGGGCATCGGTCGGTTCCAGAGTGACGGTCAGCGTACCGCCCTTGTCCATGGCTTCCAGGGCGTTGGCCATCAGGCTGTTGAGGATCTGCGTCAGTTGCACCTGCTGGCTGAGGACCATCGGTGTCTGTCGCGGATTGAACACCACCTGAACCTTCGCCTTGGCAATTTGCTGCTCGAACGCGGTGAGGCTGTCATGGATCGCCGCCACCAGGTTCACCGGTTCGGGATCGTCGTTGAGCGGGCGCAAGGATTGCAGCAACTCGCGGACCCACTTCGACATGCGATCGACCTGGCCGATGATGTCGTGGATGTTCTTGTGCGCCGGGCCGTTGTCGAACTCCAGGGCCAGCTCGGCACTGGAACGGATGGTCGCCAATGGATTGCGCAGGCTGTGGGCGACGGCCGAGGACATCTCGCCGAGGGCGACAAAGGTTTCGTTGGTGATCAGTTGTTTTTGTTGTTGCGCCAGCAGGATCGCCGCTCGGCGCACGATCCAGTACAAGCCCAGGTAAATCAACCCGCCACCCAGCGCCGTGGCCAGCCAGATCAGCGCCAGACCGCGCTCGATGCGGCTGATCAGGTCCTTGGGTTCCTTGTAGATCTCGACCATCGCCGTGACGTTCTTGCCGTCGGCATCGAACAGCGGGATGTAGTTTTCGATAAAGATAAAGTCCGGGGGCACGACGAATTTCTGCTCCATCCGCGCCTCGTCAATGTCGTGATAACTGGCCGAGACCGGGACCTTGAATTCAAAGGCGTGGTCCAGGTCTTCGTCGGCGTGAATCCTGGTGTTGATCAGTGCCGGGTTAGTGGACCAGATCACCGTGCGATCAGGGGCATAGACGTTGGCCAGGATCACGTCCGGCAAGTTGGCGATGTGGTCGAGGAATTCGTCCCGGGCATTGGCGCGGGCCGCCGGGTCGACATCGGGAAAGTCCTTGTCCTGGCGCGGGTCGACCAGTTCGCCCATGGTCCGCACATTCGGGATCGAGACGTGGCGCACCTCGGCCGAGGCAATCGCCTGAATGAATTGCGCGGTCAGCAATGCATCGCGCTGCACGCTTTCGGTAATTACAAACTGCGTAGACACCGCCCCCAGCGCCACCGCCACGGTGGCAATCACCGCCATGCTGATCAGCGAAAACCAGCGCAGCAGATTGAACGGCTGCTTGCGCGAGCTCAAGCGAATGTCGCCTTCCTCAGGCCGGTGCGTTGGTGCATGCATGTTCATTGGCGATGATCCAGGCGATTCCCCTATAGAGGGGGTATAGCCCAGTGTTTGGGGTTTGACCCAATGCAAGCAAGCTAAGGAAATGCTGGGGCGGCCCCCACCAATGAACAATGACGAGGTGTGTCAGGTCCGACGCCTTCGCGAGCAAGCTTTGCTCCTACAGGTGTTGGGCCCGATTTTTGTGTGTAGGAGCGAGGCTTGCCCGCGAAGAACGATAACGCGGTGTGTCAGACCTGACGCCTTCGCGAGCAGGCTTCGTTCCTACAGGGTCCAGCGATTAGCCGGGCTTGTGGTTATCCAGTATCCGATTGACCGCTAACTCACCCATCACGAGCGACCGATGCAACACCAGCATCGTATGGCGTCGCGGGCCGTCCGTCAGCTCGACGAAATCGTTGACCATCTTGCGGGCCGTTGATATCGATTCGTAGACCTCGACCAGCAACGTTTCGTCATCCACCGCTGCGTCGATGGTGAAGAAGGTGCCAACCCTTCTCGCTACTAAACGAAAGGGGTGGCAGCTGTACGCAGGTTAGTAGACCGGGGAACTCAGCAAGCCGGCGCGCCGAAGCGCCCTACGTACAGCCACCATCAAGCACAGATATGAAAACCCTGTCCGACGGATGCACGTGCAGCCTGAATTACCACGGGCTACTAAACCCGACCACTGATGGGCAGTGGCAGGCAAACGATAGAGGCCAAGGGCAAGGCGCACAAGCCGGCGGATTCTGGCGTACGCGTAGGCAACGGCGCAAGGCGTTGTAGCCGCTTATGACGTAACACCGAGTGTCTTTCAACGCTCGCTTATAAACATGTTTATCACCATCAAAATAGAGAATTCCTTTGGCGGTGCGCACCAACCCTGTGGCGAGGAAGCTTGCCCCATTCCCCACTGCCCCATCCGCCCCCAATACTGGGGACACTCGCCCGCTCCGCTATTCCCCCCGCTCATCCTCTGCGCTACCCCAACCCCCATACCCCGGCCCTCTCCCGCCCATTCCCGCCAATTGGTATGCAATTTGCGCTGCCCCCCTCAACTGGCCCGTCTCCATGGGACAGGCATTCCGATAGAGGGATTAACTCATGCACCCTTTACTGTCCAAAACTGCGGCCGCGCTGGTCGTTTCCGCTCTGGCCCAAGGTGTTGCCCAGGCAGCGCTGTTTGCCGTTGACCCCGGCCCCTATGTGCCAGCCAACGGTTCGTTTGCCGCCTGGTATCAGGACACCCATGGTCGAACCCTCGACTTGTGCCTGTCCAAGGCCCTCAGCTCCAGGGTTGCCAGTGCACCCGGTGCGCCGTCCTACATGTGCCTGTTGGGTGCGACCCCTGGCGTTTTCGACGACACGCAGCCCATCGTTTTCCCGAGCAACTTTCCCGATGAGGCGTTCTGGTTCACCGGCGACGGCTCAATCGTCGATGCCGCACGGGGCATCGACCTGACCTACGTCAGCGCCGTGGAAGCCGCCTTCGCCGCTGAAGAACCGGTGGAAGGCGACCAAGTCAGTTTTGGCCGCATCCGCATTCGGGTGGACGTGCCCACTGCCGGTGTCTACACCATCACCCACCCCTACGGCGTCGACATCTTTGACGTTCCCGCCGGTGGGCGTCGCGCGATCAACATGACCCGCGACATCGGCATCGGCACGCCGAAAACCTACGACGGCGCGCTCAAGAGTGACATCGGCCCGTTCCTGCGCAGCGTCAACGGTCCCTACACCGAAACCAACCCGGTCACCGGTCAAGCCGAGAAATTCGTTGGCGACCCGAACCTGGAAGAAGCCTTCACCGGCAGCCCTTTCAACACCAACTTCATCCGCATCGAAGGGCCTAACGGGCTGGACTTGCGTACGACCGTGATGGCCATCTCCGGCAAGTTGTCGACGGTGGTTCGCCCCACCCCGATCATTGCCGAGCGCAGCACTTACTCGCGCAAGGCCGGTGCCAGTGGCCCAGTGGCTCAGCAGGACGTGTTCGTCATGGCTCCACCACCACCGGCCACCGTGACCCTGGACAGCAACAGCCCGGTGTTGAACCTGACCGAAGCCAACACCGCCGGCCACTGGTACGCCCAGTCCGCCACTAACCCGACGTTGCCGAGCACCTTGCAGGTGACCGCCGACAACCACCTGGCCATCCCGACCAGCACGCCGACCACGGTGCCCACGCCGTTGACTGACCTGGTGGTGATTTCGCAGGCCCAGTACAGCCTGAGCACCGGACAGATCTCGATCGTGGCCTCGACCAGCGACGAAACATCGCCACCGGTCCTCACTGCCACCTCCGGCACGGGTGTCGCCATCGGCGCCCTCAGCGGCGACGGCGCGGTGAAATCCCTGTCGACCGGCATCTCGCCGATTCCACCGGCCAAGGTTCGAGTGACGTCATCCAATGGCGGCAGCGATACCGAAGAAGTGGTCGTCGTGCAATGAACGCGCACCTGCCCAGATCCTCATCAGGAGGCATCATGAACAAATTGCCACGCCTGGCGCTCAACGCCCTGGGACTGACTCTATCGCTGTCCGGCAGTGCGTTCGCGCAACTCGCTGCCGTCGACCCCGGCCCCTACACCTTTGCCACCGGCAAATTCCCGATGTGGTATCAGGACAACACACTGCTGTCGCTCGAACTGTGCCAGTCGCGGGCGACCAGTTCGCGGGTACCGAGCGCTCCTGGCGCGCCAACCTACATGTGCATCCTGAACCCGGAACCGGGGGTGTTCGATGACACCCAACCGATGGTGTTCCCGGATAACTGGCCACCGGAAGCGTTCTGGTACCTCGCCGAGACCAACATCGCCGATGTCGGCGGCTATGGTGTGGATGCCTACGTGGCCGGGATCGAAGCGGCTTTCGCTGCGGAAAACCCTGTCGACGGCGATCAGGCAAGCTTCGCGCGGATTCGTCTGCGGGTGAACGTGCCTGTTGCCGGGACCTACACCATCACCCACCCGTACGGCGTGGAAACGGTCAACGTCACCACACCGGGCCGTCGGGCGATCAACATCACTCGCGATATCGGTATCGGCGCGCCGGGCAACTTCAGCGGGGCACTCAATGGTCAGCTCGGGCCGTTCCTGCGCAGCGTCAACGGACCGTACGCCGAAGTGAACCCGGACACCGGTTCCACCGAGACTTACGTCGGCGATCCGAACCTTAGCGAAGCGGTCACCGGCAGCCCGTTCAACAACAACTTCCTGCGTGTGCAGGGGCCTGCCGGGACCATCCAGACCAACCTCTTTACCGTGTCCGGCAAAGTCCTCGACAACCGTGCGCAAACCCCTGTGGAAATTGGTCGCGCCACTTACCGCCGCACGTCTTCAGGCCCGGGCACCAGCAGTACCCGGGTAGAAGTGTTTGGTAAATCGACCAATGGCTCGAGCCTGTGCTTCCGCGAAACCGTGGCCCTTGTGCCCGGACCACCGCAAACGCCCTGCCTGACCAACATGCTCGGCGACAACAATGGCCAGTTCTTCGGCCATCGCCTGACGGGGACCACCGTGCCGGCAGTGGTGGTGCTCACCGCGACCAACCCGGCCGGTACCACCCGGCCGACGGCCGTCTCGAGCAAGGTCACCGACCTGGTGAAAATCCAGACCGCGCGCTACAGCTGGAGCAATCACAGCCTGCTGATCGAGGCCACCTCTACTGACGAAGTGGCGGTGCCGGATATGGTCGCCCAGGGTTACGGACGCCTGTCGAAAACCGGCACCCTGCAAAAACTCACCGTCGCCGATCTGACCCAGCCACCCGCCAGTGTCACCGTCAAATCCGCTTCCGGCGGCAGCGATACCGAGCTTGTCGTGGTGGTGGGTTCTGCACCGGATACTGGCGAGAACCAGGCGCCGCTCTCGGTCGCCGACACCGGCAGCACCAGTTTCGGCGTGCCACTGACGCTCAACCTGCTGGCCAACGACAGTGACCCCGACGGCAACACGCCGCTGAGCATCAGCGCGCTGACCCAACCGGCTGCCGGGCAAGGCACCGTGGCATTGAGCGGCACCACTTCGGTGGTCTACACCCCGCCAGCCGTCGTCACCACGCCGCTGACCACGACCTTCACTTACAAGGCTCAAGACGTCAAAGGCCTGGCCTCGACCACTGCGGCAACCGTGACCATCACCGTCGCGCCGAACCGGCCACCGGTGGCGGTTGCCGACAGCATCGCGACTCTGGGCGTGTCGATACCCATCAACGTGCTGGCCAACGACACCGATCCGGAAGGCAACGTACCGCTGGCCGTCGCCAGCCTGACCCAACCGGCAGCGGGTCGCGGCACCGTCACCACTGACGGCACCGTCATCACCTACAACCCTCCGGCCACAGTCACCACGGCCTTCACCACGACCTTCACCTACATCGCCAGGGACAGCTTCGGCGCCCTGTCGACACCGGCGACTGTCACGGTGCAAGTCTCGCCACGGCCTGCTGCGGAAACCTTCACAGTGACCACGGCGACGGTGTCGGCTCGCTCCAACAACCGCTTCACCTGGGACTTTGCGGGCACCTCATCGGTGATCACCGGCAACACCATCACCGTGCAGGTCACCACCCCGACCGGGCTGGTCACCTTGGGTACCACCACCGTACCGGTGACCGGTCGCTGGCGGTTGACGGTGAACAACAGCACCACGGTGGTCCCGTCGGCTAACCCGACAGCAACCATCCGCTCGTCCCAAGGCACCGTGCGCACCGTGACGGTCATCGCCAACTGAGCCCTCGCCCCACCCGCCGATCCGGTGGGTGGGGCCGGCCTCTTCCAACAGGACAACACCATGAAAACGCCGACCGCCGCCCTGCTCTGCCTGCTTCTGCTTTGCAGCAGTGCGGGCGTGCGCGCCGACGATTTGATGGACAACGACGACCTGGCCCCCAGCGCTGATCTCGGTGAACTGCCACCGCCGCTTGGCCAGCAAGCGCTGATCAACCAGCTCGGCCAGGCCAACGTCGCGTTGTTGCAACAGAACGGTCAGGGCTTGCTCGGACGGATCGTCCAGTCGGGCAGCAATCAGGAAGCCTACATCCTGCAACAGGGCAGCGACCTGATGGCACAGATCACCCAGCAAGGTTATGGCAACGACGCCTCGATCACGCAAAACGGCAGCCACAACCGCGCGCAGATTTCCCAGAACGGTAATAACAACGACGCCAGCATCGACCAGGCCGGCACGGGGCTTTCCAGCGCCGTGACCCAGTCCGGGAACGGCATGAGCGTTTCGGTCAAACAATATCGCTAAGCACTGCAATCACCTTGGAGGTTTCATCATGTTCAAATTGACGCCCCTCACCGCTGCCATCCTGGTCATTGTCAGTGCCCAGGCCTTGGCCGACGACAGCGTTTCCACCCAGACCCAACTCGGCACCGCCAACATTGCCGACGTGAAACAGACCGCGGCGCCGTTCAGCACCGCCACCCAACAGCAACTCGGCCAGGGTAACGATGCTGCGGCAGTACAAGACACTGCCACCGGCACCATCTCCCAGGACCAACTCGGCGACTACAACGCCGGTTACGCCGAGCAACTGTTCGAGAACGGCAGCACCATCACCCAGCAACAGGTCGGCAGCCTCAACATCAGCCATGCCAGCCAGTCGATTGGCATGGGCGAAAACCAGGCGCTGCAACAACAGCAAGGCAGCGGCAACTTCTCGTTCGTCTACCAGGACAGCCAGGAAGCCACTAAAGGCCAGACCTTGCAGTTCGGGGACAACAACGAAGCCAATATCGAGCAGATTCAACTGGGCGTCGGCAACAACGCGGTGATCATCCAGTACGGCAGCACCAACTACGCCACCGCCGAACAGATCGCCCACATGGGCGGCCAGATCAACCTCAACCAGGCCGGCGAAGGCAACTACGCCTACGGCGATCAGCGCGATGGCATCGGCGGCACCGTGACCGTCAATCAGTTCGGTGATTTCAACGCCACCGAAATCTGGCAAGGCGGACAAACCGCCAGCGAAGCCACCGTCAACCAATATGGGCAAACCAACGAAACCGTGGTCGACCAGAGCTTCGGCGAAAACAACAACGCCCAGGTGCTGCAAGTCGGCGACGTCAACGCCATCTATGCCGACCAGTTCGACTCCGTCGGCTCGGTCCTGGCGCTCTATCAGCAAGGCACCGGTAACGTGCACTTCACCTACCAGAGCGGCGACAGCCACGTGCTCAACGCCACCTCCGTGGGCAACGGCAACAAGGTCTACGCCAGCGACTGGAAAGGCCCGCAACTGGGCGGCCAGTTCGGCAGCAACCAACGCGCGACCGTCACCCAGGCCGGCAACGGCAACATTGCCAGCTTCAAACAGGATGGCGTCGGCCACATCATGACCACCAACCAGACCGGCACCGGCAACAAAACCACGGTCAGCCAGGCTGAAAACTACAACGAGCTGTACTTCGACCAGAACGGCAGCGACAACATCCTGATCGCCGACCAGCGCGGCACCACCAACCTGGCCCAGGGCTCTTCCAACGGTTCGGGGAACAGCACCGAATTCGACCAGTCCGGCACGGGTAACCAGGCGTTCACCACGCAGCTGTATGGCAGTGACAACCAGATCACCGTCAAGCAGGCTGACACGATGAACGTGGCGTATGTCACCCAGGGCGGTACGGGAAACATGGCCACTGTCGATCAGAGCGGGATGACACAAATGGCGACGGTGCAGCAGTTTGGCTCGGCTAACCAGGCGACTGTGCTCCAGCAATAATCGCGCAGCACAAAAAACCGCGACCCTTAACAGGTTCGCGGTTTTTTTATGGCATGAGCACAAGCCTTGCTCCTACAACGGATCGGCGGTGAACGCAGATTTTATGTACAACGCCCCACCCCGTAGGAGCAAAGCTTCTGATCGTTCCCACGCTCTGGGTGGGAATGCATCCCGTGACGCTCTGCGTCACATCCAAAGCGGAACGCGGAGCGTCCCTGGCGGCATTCCCACGCAGAGCGTGGGAACGATCGGGGGCAAAGCGCTGTGGCGTCGCGGTTTTTATGGTGTGAACAACAATCCTGCAGGAGCAAGGCTTGCCCGCGAAAAACGATGACGCGGTCCATCTGCCGACCACTGACTGTGGCGAGGGGGCTCGCCCCCGCTGGGCTGCGCAGTAGACCCAAACCCGGCAACCACACTGCCACTGACACACCACATTCTGATCGTTCCCACGCTCCGCGTGGGAATGCATCCCGTGACGCTCTGCGTCACATCCAAAGCGGAACGCGGAGCGTCCCTGGCGGCATTCCCACGCAGAGCGTGGGAACGATCGGGGCAAAGCGCTGTGGCGTCGCGGTTTTTATGGCGTGAACAACAATCCTGTAGGAGCAAGGCTTGCCCGCGAAAAACGATGACGCGGTCCATCTGCCGACCACTGACTGTGGCGAGGGGGCTCGCCCCCGCTGGTCTGCTAGCAGCCCCACCCCCGGCAACCACACTGCCACTGACACACCACATTCTGATCATTCCCACGCTCCGCGTGGGAATGCATCCCGTGACGCTCTGCGTCACATCCAAAGCGGAACGCAGAGCGTCCCTGGCGGCATTCCCACGCAGAGCGTGGGAACGATCGGGGGCAAAGCGCTGTGGCGCCGCGTTTTTTATGGCGTGAACACAATACTGCAGGAGCAAAGCGGCGAACTCCCACCCGCTCTTCACCACTCATTAGGCCGGGCGTTAGCTCGCCTGCCCTTGATCTTGCCCTACCCGCCCCTTCGGGAGGCTGAGTGGAGGTGTTCATCTGGGGGTGAGGCGCGTAGCGCCGTGCGGCGAAGCCGCACACATCGAGAGGAGGTCGAAGCGAAGCCGACCGGAGGCGATGCCCCCAGATGGACACCGGAACGAAGGAACGCCGAGCCTAGGCGAGGGGCCGGACGCCGGGGCGAGCCTTTTTGGGTACTTTTTTGGCGTTCGGTACGTGTCAACGTACCAGTCGCCGTTACCGCAGGAATGGATATGTACTCGGTCAGCAAGAACTGGGTCGGCTATTTGGCCGCCAAGGGCAGGATCAAAAGATCGCAGCCTTCGGCAGCTACAGAGGCAAGCGCCAGGGACTACTGGGTTATTCGCTCTCCGGATCCACCTTGTTCTGAGTCAGGTAGCGATTCAAGGTCTCATCCTGCACCGGCGTGGAGTTGTCCCCCGCCACTTGCCACAAATGCCGCTCGATCCCCTGGGCCAACAAATGCCCCACGGCCGATTCGATCGCCGACAACACACACAACTGCGCCGGCTCATTGGTGGTGTAACCCACCTCAGCCTCAAGCAATTTCTTGAACTCGATAAACTTGAACACCCCGGCACTGCGCCCGACGGAGTAAATGGTCTTGCTGGTCATGACGTTGGCCAACACCTGCCCGCTGCGCACATCCACCGCCCGCAGGTTCACCGAGACCTGGTCGACCCGATACTCCCGGGAGATATCGATCCCCAGGTACCGCGCCCCTTCCCCGCCACTGCGCACGTTGGTGTCGTAGGCGATGATGCCGCCTTCGAGCATCAAATTCGCCGCCTGCAACGGTGGAAGCTCACCCTGAATGTTCACCGGCGTATTCGCCTTTTTCTGCGAGGCGCGGATGATTTTGCGTTCAGTCAGCAGGTTCTGCAGCCCTTCGCGTTCCAGCACCACAAACCAGCCGCTGGCCTGCAACGCATCCATCAACATGCTCGCCGCGCCTTGGGTCACGCTGGTGGAAAACGAGCTGGCCGGGGTCGGTTTGTATTGCCCGGTCTGGTCGCGGAAGCCGTACACCACCGCCATCAAGCGGCCTTTGGGCCGTGGCATTTTCAGCAAGTCGTAGTAGGTCGACGCCCGTGGTGTGAGGGTCGGTGATTCGGTGTCCTGCTCGGCCGGCATGGTGTCGCGCAAGCTGCAACCCTGTAATGCCGCCAACATCAGCCCTAGCACAATTATATTTTTCATGTCCTTCACTCCCCGGTAGCCGAATCCCTTTCAAGGGTTGAGGCCGTTCACCTGAATTTCCGAAACTTCACCGCTCGCTCGGTCGGTCACTTCAATGCTCAGTGCGCCGGAGTCGTCGATGACGTTGACGATAAAACTGTCGGTGGACAGGCTCCCCGTGTTGCCCGTGGAGATGTTGTCCAGCAGTTGCCCGAGCAACCGCGATTGCAATTGACTGGTGAACCGCTCCAGTGCCGATGTGCCGGCAATCGCCGTGCGGTCTTTCAGGTCGGGGTCGTCGTAGTCGTTCTGCGCCTGGGCGTTGTTGAGCAGCCAGGTACCGTTCAACGGGTTGCCGCCGAACGACGGGTTGATCGGCGTGTAGACCAGCTCGGTAGCGTGGACCAGGCCGCAACTGCCCAGCCCGACAAGCCACAGTCCGGTGCGCTGTGAGAACGTTTTCTTGTTCATAATTCGTCCTTCTCCAGGTCGGTGGTGTCCTGCAATAACGTTTCCAGCTTGCGCTGGACGATTTGTCGGCGAACCCAGTCGGCGGCGTCGTACGCCTCGTCCTTGAGTTCCACGGTGTTCGGCGGCAGGAAGCGCCGGTAAACCAGGCGTTGCTGATATTCAACGGTCACCAGGCTGCCCCAACGGGCCGAGGGTCGTTCGCGCACCACCAGGTTGAAATCCATCGGGCTGGTGGCGCGCAGGCGTTCACTGAACGAGTAATAAAAGTCGTGGCCGATGTGCGAAATCGTGTCGTCAACGATGAAGCCCTTCATTTCGTCCTCCTCGTCGGCCGAGGCCAAGGGGGCGATCAATATCAGCAGCAACGCCAGGCAATATCTGTTCATGGCGTTAACGCCTGAGGGGTCATCGACTGAGGTTTGGGCCCGGACGCGCCATCGAGAAAGGCTTTCTCGGCCACGAACTGCCAATCCTTGTAGCTGGCCATGCCGACGAAATCCGACCATTGGCTGGGGAAATTCGTCTGTTTCAGCGGTGTGTCCGTCGAAGGGCTGTAGAGACCGGTGATGCGCCCGTCGAAACCGCGCATCAGTTGCCATTCGCCGCCGCCAATCGGGTCCGGGTAGAGCTGGCGCAGATGATGTTTGGGCGAGGGAAAACGCTCGTCCTGCAACAGGTCCGCCAGGTCTTTCGGGTACTGCGCCAACCCCGGCGAGCTGCGGTAATAGCTGCGCAGCGCCTGGGCGTATTGGGTACCGACCCACAGCAACTGGCGTTCACGATCACGCCGCGAAGCGGTGGACCACAACTCCCCGGCACTGGCCAGGCCCATGCCCATCAGCACGATCAGAAACAACACACCCAGGTAGGTGAACCCGCCCTCGCTGGCGGGGCTACCACTCGGAATAAAGGCTGCCATCACGCGCCCTCCCGGTAGCACCGCTTTTGATATCGGCCACCGCGCCCGGCACGCCGTCCGGCGGCCCGACCAGGACCCAGAGGTCCTTGCGTTCGGCAATCGGGTCCACCGGCGGATTGCGCAAGTAACGCTGTTCCACCAATTGCTCGATGGAATCGGGGTAGCGCCCGGTGTCGCCGTAGTAGTGATCCAGCGCCTCGCGCATCGCCGACAGGCTCTGGCGCAAGGTGGTTTCTTTCGAGACTTCCAGACTGGTGAAATAGCGAGGCAAGGCAATGGTCATCAGGGTCGCGATGATTGCCATGACCACCATCAATTCCAGCAGGGTAAAACCTTTTTCCCGGCGCATAGGTTCACCACTCGCGGTAGGCAATGCCGTTGAGGCCTTTGCCCCGGGCTTTGGAGTAGACGTCAAACACGTCTTCGCCTTCCCGTGGGTTTTGAGCCGTACTGTCGTAGGAGCGCACGCCCCAGCCACCTTCATCGTTACGCTTGACCGCCATCAACGGGTCATGGGGCACCCGGCGCAAAAAGTAGAACTTGGCACCCTTGGCACTGCGCACATCGCGCACGCCGTCCACCAGCACTTGCAGGTTCGGCGGGTAGCCGCTGCTGTTCAGCGACTTCTCGATGTAGCCGGCGTCGAAGGCGCGTTTGTAGGCGTCGATGGCGTCGCGGATCTGGTACAGCGCCGCGCGCATGTCCTGCTCCTTGCCCCGGCGCACCACGGTTTCGGTCAGGGGCGCGGCCATGCCGGCCAACAAGCCGATCAGGGCCAGCGTCACCACGACTTCAATCAAGGTAAAACCGCGTTGGGAGGCGTTCATGATCAAGGCTTCTCGACAACAACGTGGGCGGACGAGGCGACCGGTGTGGTCATGACTTCGGTGTGAACCGCCGTGTCCACGCCACGATCAGGTGCCTGGATGTGCATGCTGGTTTCGGTGCCGGTCTGGAACTCCATGTCCGACGGGCTCTGGTACGGCAGGTTGCGCACAATGCGCGGGGTGATCGACAACACCAGTTCCGACTTGCCGACGGTGTCCTTGTTGCTGCCGAACAAACGGCCCAGTCCAGGAATGTCGCCAAGGCCCGGAATCTTGTTGCCGGTGGCGCCATGGTCGTTGCGCATCAGGCCGGCGAGGATCTGTGTTTCGCCGTCATGCAAACGCAAGGTGGTCTGGGCGTTGCGGGTATCGACCTGCACCGGAATCGTGCCCTGGCGGGTCGGCTCCAGCGGCGTGGCGTTACTCACTTCCAGGGCGATCTTGATCGCCACTTCGTTGTTCAAATGCACGATCGGCTGCACTTCCAGCTTCAGACCAACGTCGAGGTAAGTAACGCTTTCAGTGATCACCGGCCCCTGAGTGGACGGCACCGACGTGGCGCTGATGATCGGCACGCGCTGACCAATGTGGATGCGCGCCTGTTCGCGGTTACTGACGCGAATCACCGGGCTGGCCAGGGTGTTGATGTCGTTGTCCTGGGCATTAATCTTGGCTTGCGGCGACGGCGAGATAGAGATCCGGCTGGAGTTGATGCCTTTCAGTTGATCGAGCAGCGTCACCGCCGAACCGTCACTGTTGACCACGCCGAAAGTGTTCGGCCATTGCAGGCCCAGGTCGAGAATCCGTTGGGTGGCGACTTCCATCACCTCCACTTCCAGAATCACTTCGGGATCGGACTGGTCTTGCGACTGCAAGAGTTTCTCGGCCATGCGCACTGCGTCTTCGGTGTCGCGCATGGTCAGGGTATTGAGGCGCTCATCGACGAACACGTCGCGGGTCTTGAGCATGGTCTTGATCATGTTCAGCGCGGTGTTGGCATCGACGCTGGTCAGGTAGAAGGTGCGCATCACCAGTTCCTGGTAATCCTTGACCTTCTGCGGCGAGTCCGGGTAGATCAGCAAGGTGTTTTCGTTGACGATTTTCTGGTGCAACTGGTTCTGTTGCAGCAGCAGTTCCACGGCGTCTTCGATGCGCACGTCACGCACGAAGATCGTGGCTTTCATGTCCGGGCGCAGGTCTTTGTCGAAGATGAAATTCAACCCGGCGACCTGTGACAGCACTTCGAAAATGGTCTTCAGGTTGGCGTCGCGAAACTCCAGGGTTACCGGCCGATCCAGACGCGTGCGCAGTTGCGGATAGGGAATCACGTTGCGGCTCTGCACCAGGCGAATATTGCCTTGCAGCTCCAGGGCGCCGTCATTTTTCGGGTCGAGTTCGAGGATCTGTTTGACCTGGCGATCAGCACCGTAGATGTCGCCCCTGCGCAGGTCGCCCCGGGCCAGTTCGAGTTTGTCGTCCTGGCTGCGCAGGTAATCGAGTTGGCGCAGGGAATCCTGGGCCCGGCGGTTGCTCGGTTCGATGGTCAGCACTCGACCGTAGGCCAGGCGTGCCGAAGGGAAATCCCGGCGCGCTCGATCGGTGTCACCCGCGGTCAGCAGCGCGGTAATCGCCTTGGCCCGACCGGTGTTCAGCAGCAGGTGCAATTCGGTGTCCCGAGGGTCTTCCCGCAGGCCTTCCTGGATGCGTGCCAACCCGGCTTCGTACTGACCTTGTTCGATCAGGTCGGACGCTTCTTTGTTAGCGACCTGCGCGGAACTGCACGCGGCCAGCGCTGTGCTCAGGCACAGGCTCATCAGCAAACGGGATCTGTTCATTGCGTGCTCCCCACAGACAAAGTCTGGGCCAAATGCAGAGGCAGGTAGACCAGGCTCAATTCCACTTCGGAAATGCCCTCGATCCGCCAGGTGTCGTCGATCACATCCCCTTTGCGCACGACGTATATTTTTTCGCCGCTCTGCAAAAACACTTGCAGGTCGGAACGGTCATGGAGCTTGCCGACGAACTGGAACGGCATCGGCGGTGCACTGGGGATCTGCACCTCCGGGGTCAGGTTGACGGGTTGTTCGGTGACGCTGGCCAGTTGCGGCGCCGCCTTCCAGCTGCGGGCGGCGAACAGGTCCCCGGATGGGCTCAAGTCCTTGATCGGCGCCGCTTTGACGCTGGCCGTCACGGCTGTTTTTTTGCTTTTGGCGGGTGTGGCCACGGTGGCGACGTTGAGCTCGCCGTCCTCCGGTTGCTGCAAGAACTCGGGCAACCAGGCCAGCGCCGCCGCCACGCCGAAGAACGCCACCCACCCTGCTACGCGCTTGGTATTCATCACGACCTCGACAAGTAAAGGGTCATGCGGATCCGCCCGGTGAGGTCGGTGTCGGCGATCTTCTTGCGCTGGAACTCGACGTCCTCCACCACCACCGCCGGCAACTGGCCGAGCAAGGCGTGCAGGAAGCGCCGCAGTTGCGGATAGCTGCCCCGCACCGGCAGCAGAATCTGATAACGGGCCAGATGAGTCTTGGGGTCGATGCCCAGCGAGTATTCGCCCCGGGCCAAGGTGATGTGTTCCAAAGCGGCCAGGGCGTAGATCTTGTCGATGGCCACCGTGGCTTGCGGCTGCGACGGCAGCTTGCTACGGAAGTCGTCGAGCTGGCGTTGCGGCACCACCGGTGGCGCGATGCTGCCGTCTTCGACCTTGGCCAGGTACTCGCCGGCTTCGCGGGTTTGCTGGCTGAGGGTTTGCAGCGACTGCCAGTCCGGCAGCAACCCGCCGAGGCTAAACACCAGCGCCAGAGTCACCAGCGCTATCCCGGCCAGCCCAGGAATGCCCAGGCCTTGCAGGTATTCGTGAACGATCAGTCTAGGGATTTGCATCGCCAATCTCCCAAGTCGCCGACAGGTTGAATTGCACCGGGTGTTCCGGCACGTTGGCGACGATTTCGTGGCTGAGCAGGGACACGTCCGACAGCTCGTCGCTGGCTTCCAGACGCTGGTGAAACTCGAGCATGGTTTCCAGATCCCGCGCCTCGGCGCTGATTCGCACCTGGCCCTTGCGTGCATCCGGGGTCAGGGTCAGCAAGGCAATGTCGTCGCGCGGCATGGCTTCGAGCATGGCGAACAGGCGTTCCCAGGGCCGCCGCAGTTGCTGCGAGACCTTGCGCATCTCGGCGAGGTTTTGCGCTTGTTCGCGGGTCTCGGCCGGGGTCAGGCCGACTTTGCCGCCGCTGTCACCAGTGAGTTCGCGTTGCGCGTGTTGCAAGTGGCCTTGTTGTTGCGAGGATTGCTGGTCGAGGTGCTGCTGGCCGAAAAAGCACGCCAGGGTCAGCGCCACACCGGCGGTCAACAGGCTCCAGCCCAGGGGACCGGAGCGGCGACGTGGCTGGAAGTCGAGGGTCAGGGCGCGCATGTCAGGCCACCGCCCGGGACATCACGTACAGGCAATCCCGTACGCTGGTCCGGTCCTCTTCGAGGGTTCTGAGGAGCACGCCGGGTACGTCAGGTTGCGAGTCTAGGCGTGCCGGGGCATGCAGGTAGACAGTCAGCGGCCGTTCACTGCTGGAGGCCTGCAACTGGTTTTCCCGACCAATCAGCGCAATGAGCGCGGCATCGCTGTCGCTGCTGCCGACCGAGCGTACCGAGGTCCAGCGCCCTTCCCTTGCCAGCAGCAACACACTGCGCACCGGTTCGGCGACCACGAACAGGAAGTCCCCGGCATCGAAGCTTTGGTCGAAGTGGTTGAACGCCGCCATCAGGTACGGCTGCACCGAACGCAGGCGCAAGCCGCGACCGCTGACCAGTGCGCGCAAGCGTTCCAGCAAGTCCTGGGGCAAGGCCGCGGCGATGCGGTCGTAGCCGGCCGGTTCTGCCGACAGCACCAGGCTCCAGGGTTGGCTCGGTACGCCGTAAAGGTCTTCGAAGCACAGTTGGGCAAAACCGAGCAATTCGCCGGGGCTGCTGATCTGGTCGCTCCACGGCACCAGGCAAAAGCGGCTGAAGTGGCCGGAGACCACCACGCTCAACTCGGCACCGGCGCGAGTATGTTCGCCGAGCAGACGGTCGAGGGTTTCCAGGGCGACGGCCCAGGCGTGGAAGCCTTCATCGATAAACCCGACGCTGCCCAGCCAGCGGGTGTCGCTGCCCTGGCGCTGACCGAGGCCGACGCCACTGGCGCCGAGCACGGCGACATAACGATCACGAGACAAAAGTGACACGATTGATCTCCTCGAGCGTAGTACGCCCCGCTTGCACCAGTTCCAGCGCCGACTCGCGCAACAAGCGCAAGCCACGTTTGCAGGCGTGGGCCTTGATTTTCGAAACAGGTTGGCGCTCGACGATCATCTGCCGCAGCTCGTCGTCGAGGTGCAGCAGTTCGGCAATCGCCGTGCGCCCGCGGTAACCGGTGCCCCGGCAATGGCCGCAGCCCTTGCCGTGGACGAAGTGGTAATGAGCGACGTGTTGCGGGTCGAGCCCGGACAGTTGCAGCTCTTCCTCGCTCGGCTGGTGCGGTGCGCTGCAACTGGCGCACACCAGGCGAATCAGGCGCTGAGCGAGCACCGCGTTGAGCGCCGAAACCAGGCTGTAGGGGTCGATTTCCATCTGCGTGAAGCGGCCGATCACATCGAACACGTTGTTGGCGTGAATGGTGGTGAACACCAGGTGCCCGGTGAGGGCCGATTGCACGGCGATCTGCGCGGTGTCCGGATCACGGATTTCACCGACCATGATCTTGTCCGGGTCGTGGCGCAGGATCGAGCGCAAGCCACGGGCGAAGGTCAGGCCTTTTTTCTCATTGACCGGGATTTGCAGCACGCCCGGCAGTTGATATTCCACCGGATCTTCAATGGTGATGATCTTGTCCACGCCGTGGTTGATCTCGGTGATCATCGCGTAGAGGGTGGTGGTCTTGCCGCTGCCCGTCGGGCCGGTCACCAGCACCATGCCGTAGGGTTCGGCAGCCAGGCGGCGCAGTTGTTTGAGGGTTTCTTCTTCAAAGCCCAGGGCCTGCAACTGCACGCCGCTGACTTTGTCGGCGAGGTCCTGTTTGTCGAGCACCCGCAGCACGGCGTCTTCACCGAAAATGCTCGGCATGATCGACACCCGGAAGTCGATCTGCCGGCCGCTGATACCGATTTTGAAGCGACCGTCCTGGGGCACGCGTTTTTCGCCGATGTCCAGTTCGGCCATGACCTTGACTCGGGAAATGACCTGCTCGGCGAACTCGTTGCCCTGGATCTTGCTGATGTTGTTGAGCACGCCATCGATGCGGTACTTGATCACCAAACCGCTGCCGGTGGTGCCCAAGTGGATGTCGCTGGCGTGCATTTTCAGCGCGTCGTAGAGCGTCGAGTTGACCAGTTTGACGACGACGCTCGCGTCTTCGCTGATGCTGGTCAGGGACAGGCTTTGCAGGTTGTCGATCTCGACGCCGGCATCGGCCTGGGCGTTGAGCGATTCCACGGCGTGGAAGCTTTCTTCGTGACGGGCCAGGTAGGCTTTCAAGTCGTCGGCATGCACCAGGTAGAGCGGCGCGCCGTGCAGGCAATCGTCGATCCAGGCCAGGCGCGCGGTGTCGAACGGGTCGGCAAACACACCGATCACCGCGTCGTCATGGCGCAGCAGGATGAATTCACGCTTGAGGCATTGGGCCAGGGTTACCCGGTCGAATACCGGGGTGGCGCGAAACAGCGTGTCGGTGTCGAGCACCGGGTAATGCAGGGTGGCGCCGAGGCGGTGGATGAAAGGCATGGCAGCCAGTTCGCACAACACCCCGAGGGCGTCGAGGACCCGTTCGCCGGAGCTGGCGGCTCGCAAGCGTGCCTGGGTTAATTGCTCACTGGAAAAGCATGAAGGTACAGCGTCCAACGGTGCCGGTTCGACGGCCAGTGATAGACGTTCCATGGCTTGCTCTCCAACGCCGGGGGCTTAGAGCCCTGTCGGCGCGGCAGGCCATTGCGGCGGGAGCCGGAACGTCGTGTCGCGCCATTACTCCCCGGTGAGCAATTGTTCGTCGTCCGGCGCCAGCGAGGCCGATGTTCGTCGGCGATCCGCCAGCACCCAACTGCCGTCGTACAACTGCAGCGGGAAGCTCTCAGTCCTGCTCTGGCGTCGTTCGACAAAACCTTCGGAGGTGCTCACGCCCGTTTTGGCTTCGCGCTCCATCCCCAGAAGGTCGCAGACTGCACGGGCCAATTCCGCCAATGGAAAAGGTTTGAACAGGATATGGCTGACACCTAGCTGTCGGGCCCGCTCACAGACTTCAGCGGTTGGGTGCCCGGTAATCAGCACAAAATGACAATTCCTGTTCTGGCGGACGGCATCGAGCACCTGAAAGCCTTCCATATCCGGCAAGCGGTAATCGAACACCATCACATCGGGTGCAAAACGTTCGGCTTCGCCGATTGCCATGGCACCGTCGTGAGCTATCCGGACTTCCAACGCCTGCGCCTGAAGGTAATCCTTGAGGTTTTCGGCAAGCAGTTGTTCGTCTTCGACAACCAGTACTTTGTTTAACAAGGTCGACTCCTTGAAACCGCAGGTCCGAGTACCGAGCCTGGTGGAGTGTGTGCCTTACAAGGGCTAACGCACACTTCATGCCAGGCCGAGCGCCGGTATTTTTATCGCTTCATGTCCTTGAATTTGAAGACAATGCCATGTCGTCCAGAATCCCCTCCCCCCAAAGACGGGGAAGCGCATGGATTGGCACTGAAGCTTTTCCCCAGTATTGGGGGGAACGTTCAATCATCGTCAATCCGCTCGATTCGATTGCTGGAACGCAGTTGCGCCAGAACGTCTCGACGAGCCTGGGCCTTTTGCTGTCGGGCAAGGTACACCCGAACCGTTGCAAGCCCCTGCTCCTCTGTGACATCTGCCGCCTCCTGGTGGTTCTGTAAATAGATCAAATGCCAGCCGACCGGCGTACGCACCAGTTCACTGACCTGCCCCGGCTTCAGGGCGAACGCCGCCGCTTCGAATTCCGCCATCATGCGCCCGCGCGCGAAATAGCCCAAGTCCCCGCCTGCGCTGGCCGAAGCGTCTTCGGAACCGCTGCGGGCGACGCTGGCGAAGTCTGCGCCTTGGGCGATTTGCACACGCATCTCTTCTAAGCGTAGTCGCGCGGCTTCGACTGTGGCGGCATCGGCGTTTGGCGCGACTTTGACCAGGATGTGCCGTGCCTGGATTTCTTCGGGGCGGCTCATCTCGGCGCGGTGCTCGGCAAAGAACGCCCGGACCTGTTGTTCATCCGGCTCGGCAGCTTGCGTAAGGTCAGCGAACACCTGCTGCGCCGCCAGTTCGCGGCGGGTGTACTCAGTGAAACTGGCCTCGTCAAAACCGGCGTCCTGCAACCGGCGGGTAAACACTTCGGCACCGCCCATGCCCTGGCGAGTCTGCTCGACCTGGCTTTGCACCGTGGCGTCACTGATCTGCACCCCGCGCTTGAGCGCTTCCTGCCACAGCAACTCCTTGTCGATCAGCGCATCGAGGGCGGCCTGGCGCAGTTGCTTGTAAGCCTTGGGATTGCGAATGCTGGCCACCGCCCGGCCCTGGTCTTCCAGGTACTCGGCGAAATAGCGCTCCAGGCGAAATTCGGAAATCTCCTCGCCATTGACCCGCGCAGCAGCCGGGCCGTTATTGCTGTAGGCCATGGGCACCCAGAGGATCAGTAGCAACAGTAGTGTCTTCATGATCGAAGCCTCCGTTCAGGGGGTGGCGGCAATGGGTTTGTAGGGGGCGACCAGATAGAAGCGCTGGTCGGGCAGGTCCACGGTGACGATATGCGCGCCGCTCAGGCCCAGGCGCCGGCCGGGGCCGAAGCTGATCAGCGGGGTCAACCCGGTCGCGAAGTCGTGCAGGCCTTCGAGGGCGCTGATGAGCTTTTCGCGGCTGGCATCGCGCCCGGCCTGTTTCATGCCTTCGCTGAACAGCAGCATCGAACTGAAGGCGCCCACTTGCAGCACCGCATGTTCGCCGCCGAGGCCTTGATGCTCGCGCAGCATCGTCAACGCCGTGCGTCCGGATGCCGTCCAGTCGCTGGGCACGAAGGGATAGGCGAGGAACACCCGCCGGGAAAACCCGCTGGGCACCTGCAGCAAATCCCCCGCCACCTGATTCGACGCGGCGAACAGGTAAGGCAACTGCCCCGCCGTTTGCAAGCGCTCGGCCAGGCGACTGAAGCCACCGCCGGTGCCCAGGTAAAACACCGAGCGCGAGCCCAGTGGCCATTCGTCCTGGGCCGAGTCGTAGGCTTGCAGCCGTACGTCCTGCCAGGCGTGATCCTGCAAATATTGCCCGAGGTTCTGCGCCGCCAGCCGTTGGCCGGGGTCATCCGGGTAAGCGATCAGCGTCGGCCCCTGGCGCACCCGCAAATTGTCGGTGGCGTAGTCGGCCAGGGCGATCAGTTGCTCGCGCAAACCGGGTAGCGGTTCGAAAATCTGCCGACTGGTCCGGGTCGTGCCTTGCAGCGACAGCGGGCCGATCAGCGGCACACCGGCCCGCTCCAGACGCGCGGCCAGTTCTGCGTCCAGCGCCGGGGCCAACGGCGCGATCAGGGCAAACACCTGCTCCTGCTCGATCAGTTGGTCGAGCGCCTGCTCGGCGCTGGCGCGGTCCGGGCCGGGATCGAGAATGGTCAGGCGCAGCGTCCGGCCATGAATCCCACCCGTCTCGTTGATCCGCGCCACGCTGCCCTTGAGCACCGCCGCCACGGTCGCGCCCTCATCGCTCAAGGGTCCCTGGCTCGGCAACAACGTACCGAGGTGCAAACTGTCAGCGTCCAGCCCCGGATCACGGTCATCGGCCAGGCGCTTGAGGTAGGCGCTGAGGTCACGTTGATCCTTCATCGACAGTACGAACCGCGGCATGGCCGGGTCGAGCCGATTATTGGCGGGGTCACGCCCCTCCTGGATCGCCCGGGCCAGACTGCCCTCGGTGTAGGCCGGGTAACTGCGGCCATTGACCTGTTGCTGGCCATAAATGCTGCTGAGCCGCGACCAGTTCAGGTCCGGCGGCCGCACCCCGCCCTCCGCCCGGCCCTGGCCGTCAGCACCGTGGCAATTGGCGCACGGCAGGCTGCTGGCCGGCAGCACAATGTCCGCCGCGCCGACCCGCGCCATCACCGGCTCGCCGCTGCCCGACAACCCTTCGCGGTACAAGCGTTTGCCCGCGCTTTCACTGGGGGTCAGCGGCAACGCGCTGACGCTCAGGCTGAAACTGGCGAGAAGGATCAGGAGGGCAACTTTCATGGCCCGGACTCAGCGACCGGCCACGGGCATTGTCAGCAACTGCAAGCGCTGGGCAATGGCGGCGGCTGGGGCATCGGGACGGATTTTGCTCCAGCGTTTGTTGGCCACGTCACCGACGATCAGTTGCGTGGAATGCTGCTCGGGGGTCGGCACGATCTGGCCGATGCGCCCCAATACCAGGTCCATTTGTGCTTTATCGCCGGTTAAAAAAAGCCAGTGCGGGCCATCGACGCCCTGTTTCAAGGTGTAAGCCTTGAGGACCGCCGGGGTGTCCCGCAGCGGATCACTGGTAAGGGAAATGAAGGTGATGCCGTCAGCCTTGTCGCCCAACACTTCGCGCACTTCCTTGAGCTTGCGGGTGATCAGCGGGCAGGCATCGTTGCAACTGGTGAAAATCACGTTAAGCAGCACCACGCGGTTTTGCAGGGCATCGCTGTAGAAACGCAGGGTGTTGCCGTTCTGGTCTTGCAACGGCGTGTCAGTGAACCAGGTCTTGGCATCGCGGGTGCCGGTTGCCGGCGGTGCGGTGGCGACCGTTGGCGTCGGTTCTTCATGCCTTTCGTGGGAAAACGCTAAAAAGCTGATGACGCAAAAGCACATCGTCAGGAAGATCAAGATCAGGGCTTTCATGGCTGAGTCTCCATGGCAATCGCGGTGTGTTTGGCATGGGCATTGCGCTGGCCGCTGAGTTTTTCCACTTCACGGGTCAGCACGGTCGGGTCGGTGAAGCCGTAGTAGCGGGTCCAGTGGCGGCTGTTGCCGTCGCCGACCATGATCAGCGGCGCATGGTTCTTGAAGTCGCCGCTGAAGGTGCCGAGACCCTTGAGGGTTTCGGTCACCGATTGCGGGGTGCCGGTGAGCCAGCTCCAGCCCGGGCCGTTCTGGAAACTGCGGGCGTAGTCGTTCAGGCGTTTGGGGTCATCGCGCTGCGGGTCGATGCTGATCGACACCAGTTGCACTTCCTTGCCGACCCGGGCGCCGAGTTGCTTTTGCACCTTGCCCATGATCGACGACACCACCGGGCACACCGTGGTGCAACTGGTGTAGATGAAGCCCATGACCACAATCTTGTTGGTCACCAGGTCTTTTTCCAGGCGTACCGGCTTGCCGTTCTGGTCCACCAGCGCGACGTCGGCGAATTTCACCTGGGCGCTTTCCTGAGTCTTGGCCGGCGGCGCGTTGTGCCCGGCGTGTTCATCCGCCGAGTGCGCCAGGGCCTGGCCGATGCCGGTGGCCAACAGGCAGAACGTCAACAAGCCACGGTATGCGAATCGGTTCATATCGCTTTCCTCTTCAGTGAGCATCGCCGGGCAGTACCCGAACGCTGGCAAAGGTCTTGTCGTCGAAACTCGCGCCCAGGGACGCCGCGCGTACATGCAGATACCAGGCGCCGCTCTGGTCGAGAGTCACCGGCGCTTCGTACACGCCGTTGCCGACCTCCAGCGCCGCCACTTCCTGGGCCCTGGAGGTCGGGGCGCGGAAGTAGCGCACCTGCACGTCCTTGACCCCGCTGCGCTGAGTTTTCTGCTTGCCCTCAACGATGCGAAAGCGCACGACATAAGGGTTGCCCAGGTCAGCCGTGGACTTATCGAGCAGGAATTCCACTGTCGGCGCGCCGCGGTGTTGCGCGAGGTTTTGGTCCGGCTCTACCAACGCCGTGAAGCAATGAATGATGTTTGGTTGGTTGAGCAGGAACGCGACGTCGAAGCGCCCCGCCATTGGCAGTTTGATCCGCGCGCTGTACAGCCCCGGTTCGACCTCGCGCAAGCTGCGGTCGATGACCATCGCCGCCCGCGCCACTTGCCCGCGATTGGGGTAGCCGGACATCGGCGCGTTCATGCCTTCGGCGTAGAAGTAGGTGGTGTTGTCCACCGGGTTGACCACGAACACCGCGTTGTCATCCCGGGACACCGCCAGGCTGGAGGCCAGCGGCAAATCACCGGCCAGGCGTGGCGCCTGGGGCCCGGCTTCGAAACCCTGGCTGATCGGCGTGCGGCCTTCGCCGAGGGACGCCAGGTTGATCATCGTCACCTTGGCCGAGGCGAGTCCGCGCACGTAGGCGTAGGCCTTGGTGAACACCACTTGATAAGGCTCGGCGGAGACATCGATTGAGTGAAGTTGCGAATCGTTGGCGGCGTCGATGATTTCAGCGCGGTTTTCCAGGGTGTTGAGCACCACGCCAAAACGCCCATCGGCGCTGAACCCCATCGGGCCCAGGCCCTGGCTCAACTTGATCACCCTTCGCACCGCCAGGCTGGCGGTATCGACCACGGTCACCGTGCCGTCCTGGCCATCGGCGACATACACCGCGCCGGACAGCGGCGAGTACGCCACCGACAACGGGTGCGCGCCGGTCTTGAGTTGTTGGCTGATGGTCAGGCTGGCAATGTCGATGATGCTCAAGGTGCCGTCGTCGCGGTTGCTGACGAAGGCATGGCGACTGTCCTTGCTGAAAGCGATTTCGTGGTGGCCACGGCCGGTCGCGAGGTGTTTGAGGGGTTTGAGGCTGCGGCTGTCAATTACCGTGACGCCGGACTGTTCGGCGGTTTGTGCATTGTTGCCGACCCACAGCAGGCGCTCGTCCGGTTGCAGCGCCAGGCGTACCGGGTTGTTGCCGGCGGCCACCGAGTCAAACAGCTTGAATTGTCCGCTGTCGAGCACTGCCACTTCCCCGGCCGTCGGCATCGAGATGAACACGCGTTTGTTGTCTTTGGTGGTGACCCAATCCATCGGTGGTTGCTTGAGATCGATGCGCGCCATGGTGCTGGTGATCCCGCCGACCGACACCGAAGGATCGACCACCGAGACGCTGGCGTCGCGGTTCATCACCAGCAGGAAGTAGCTGTTCAAATCCAGCAGGGGTCGCGCGCCGATACTGGATTTGAGGAACACCCCGACCCGGGACTTGCAACTTTTTTCACGGCCCTGGGCCTGGTCTGCGGCGAGGGTTTCCGGGTCGAGCCAGGCGCCGGGGTTCACCCCCGACAACGGTTGCCCCGAGGTACTGTCGCTGACCCGGAACTGCACGTCGGCAAAACTGCCTTCGCGCAGCACGCCGTCCTCGGCCAGTGGCTGCACCTTGAAGTCCACCACCACCCCGTCCCGCGTCAGTGTCTGGCCGCTCCAGGTGTCGGGCAGCGCGACCTCGCTGAGCAGCGTCGGTGGCGCCGTGCGCCAGATGCCGAGCCAGATCAGTGCCAGCCCGACAGCCAGTGCGCACCCGGTGATTTTGATAGTCCTGCTCATCACGCGTCTCCCCTTATCCATCTGTCACGCCATGCCCCTGTAGGAAGGCCGTCATCCGTTATGGAGCCGGCGCCGGTTCGGGCTCATTGGTCACCCGCAGCAATCCCCAAAGCCCGGCGGTGTTGCCGTAGGCGCCGTAGTCGCGGAACAGGTAGTCGCCCGGTATCGCGTTGCTGCCCCCGGCGCTCGGGTGCATAAAGCTGAAGTGCGCCGCCGGCAGGATGCTTTCGTGGGCGCCGATGTACATCGACATCGGGTTGAAGCCGAACCGCACCGAGCCCACCCCTGGTGTACTCATCGGATAGCCACCGGTGTCGCTCTTCTCCGACTGGAACGGGTTGACCGACCACACGTGACCATCAAGCTGGAAGGTCGAGCCACGGCTGCCACCGGTGGGCAACATGATGTGCGTGCGGAACGGTTGCCCCGGTTTCACATAGAGCACTGGCGTCTGCGGATCGCCGCCCACCAGCGCATTGCTGTAGGCCATGTGCGCGTTGGGCACGTCGCCGTAACCATGGCCGTCGGCGTGACCGAACGGCGCATCCGGCGCCAGCCCGAAGCGGTACCACAGTGGCTCGGCCCGGTAGTTGATGGCCATGCTCGAGTTGTCCTGTGGATCGGTCGGCACTCCCAGGCCTTCCGCCGCAATGCCTTCCACCGGCCGGCCGTTGGCCCAGCGAATGTTCAGGGCTTTCTGCCAGACCATCGCAAAATCGCGGTAGGTGGTCTGCCCCGGTGCGGTGACGGTCGCAGTCACTTTGCGGGTATCGTCGACCCAGGTTGCGCCGACCGGCAGGATGCTCATCGCACCGCCAAGGCCTTTTTGTCCCTGCTTGATGACGTCCGCCGGGGTGAAGTTCAACCCGCCAAACTCCACCGCCGTGGCGTTGATGTTGTCGACACTGCGACCCAGTTGCGTAATCGGCTTGCCTTCACGCTCCAGGTGCCCGGCATAGTACTGATAGGTCCGCGTCGGGTACGCGCCGACACCGCCAACACGCGGTGGCACGGTCTGGATCGGGTTGGCGCCGACGTTGGTGCCGTCGGATTTGGTGATGTCATACGCCAGCAGTTGCGCGTGCAGGCCAACATGGCTGGACGGGCGCATCAGGTTGTTGCTGAAGGTGGTCGCGCCCAGGCCATCGTTGCGATTACGTTTGACCATGCCTTGCATCACCGCCGTCTGAGTCAGGTCCGGCATGACGATGGGCAGACGGTTTTCCAGCGTAATGTTGATGCAATCACCGGCCGCCGCACGCAGCACCAGCGGTTCGACTGGCACACCGGGTTTGAGCTTGCCGGTGATCGGATCGAGGTCGCCTTTGCGCACATACAGGATCGCCGTCGGGTCATGCAGCGGCCCGCTTTGCCCGCCGATGGTGAACGTCTCACCGTCTTCAGGATCGGTCACGGTGACCTGCGGAATGCTCACGGTCCGCGAGTTGAACACCAGGGTGCCGCCCGCCGGATTCAATGGCCCGCCGACATGCTGGCCAATCCCGGCCGGATCACCGATGGCCAGGTTCAACGGATTGCGCAGGATGTCGTTGGCCAGTGCCGCGACCACTTCATAGTTGCGTTGTGGTGTCGGCCGGGTGCCGATGCCATTGGGGTTGGCGCCGATCCGTGGGCAGATGCCATCGAACGCCACGGTGTTGCGCATACCGGCCGGTTTCGCGTTGTTTGGCAGCGCGAACAGGTCAGCGCGTTGGGCCGTATAGTTGCGCATCACGCCCCAGATCCCGCTCCAGTAACCTTCAATCGACGCGTCCATCGAGTACAGGTAATCCCCGGTGGTCGCGGCCGCGCTGGAGATCATCGACACCGGCGCATTGAAGCCCATCTGCTCGGAGATCCCGATCATTTGCGACGAGCGCCAGCCGGAGTTGGAGCTGTTGCCGAAACCGGAACCGCTTTGCAGCCATTTCACGCCGTGCAGGGTCACGTTGTGCTCTTCTTCGTGACCACCGGCATGCACCCGCAACCGCACGTTGTCACCGGTGTAGGTGCGCAGCATCGGGGTGAACGGGTCGCCCGGTTCGGCACCGCCGCGGTTGATGTGTGGCGGGAACAGCGTGGTGCCGCCGGTTGGGCCGGTGGCTGCAGTCACCAGGTTCGGCGCCAGGTTCATCGCCGGGATCGCGCGGTCGGTACGACTTTGCATGGCGTACGCCAGGTCGCCGCCGAGGCCGTCGGCCTGCATGCCGCGCTTGCCGTCCGGGCCGACCTTGTTCGGGTCATACACCCGCAGGGCCAGCGGTTCGTTACGGTAATTGACCACGAACATGCCAGGGTCATCGACCGAGATCGCTTGCGGGCATGGCCGGCTTGGGCAACCAGGAACTTGCCCGCCTTGCACTTCGACGATCCCCTCCAGCAGGTTGCTGGCGTTATTGCGCACCGGCGGATTAATGGCGTAGCGGAAGCTGTCAGCGGTGGCCGGGAAGGCTTGCGGATTGGGCACGCCGTTAGGGCCAGCGCCCACGTACACACCGGCTTCATAAGCGTGCTGGAAGTCACTGTATTCGAGGAAGAACTCGCGGAAGCTGTCGTTCTTGCCGTCACCATCAATGTCACCAGTGGACACCACCGCTTGCCACGAAGTCGGCCCGCCGTCCTGCCGCGCGCCGCTGTACAACGGCTCGCCGGTTTCGGCGTGGAACCAGGTGGAACCGGCCGGCTCCGCCAACACGGTGGCGTACAAGCCAATCTGCTGGTGAGTCGATGGGCCTAAGTGGTCGTGGGTGAAAATGGTCCCGAGGCCACGGTCGACGCCTTTGGCGTTCACCACCGGATCGACAAACCAGCGCTGCATCGCCGTGCGCGCCCCGACCCAGTCAGCCCGGCCAAATTGACCGAAGTACGGGTGATTCTTGGCTTTCGGACAGGCCGGCGTGCCATCACGCGGGTCGGTGCCTTCGCACTGGTTGAACTCGCGAATGGCGTGGATGCGTTCTTGCACCGCGCCGGGGGAAAGCACGCCGTCTTCGTAGTTCCAGCCGTTGGCCGAACCGTCGGCTGACACCAGGTCCCATTTAGGCAGGTGAATATGCTGGCCGATCACGTCGGTCGGCGTGCGTACCTGATAGTCGTCCATTTCATAGGTGGCCGGCACCAGGTTGGTTTGCTGGTACTGCACGCAGTCGAAGGTGTTCATGCGCATTACCAGAGGCTCTGGCGGACGCTGCTTGGTGATCACCGGCCAGGCGTCTTCCCACAGGGCGAGAATGCGCGCTTGCGGGAAGTGGTAACCGACCTTGTTGTACACCGCGTCGAACTGAATGTTCGCGGCTTTATAGACCCGAGGACGGTCGGCGGTGAAGGTCGAAGAACCGGTGTAGGACATCCCGTCGATCCGTTCGCCACTGGCAAACTCACCGGTGCCGGCGCTGCTGGTCAGGCGTTTTTGCCGATCATCCATGCACGGCTCGTAGTACGGCGCCCCCGCGATCGGCAACGCGCCGTTGGTGCGGAAGGCCTTCGCCACGATTTGATTACCGGGCAGCAGCGCAAAGCTTGGGTGATCCTTTTTCGCGTGGAAGGCCATGGCCGCCTGTTCGACTTCGGTGCCTTCTTCCGGCATGTAGATCGGTTTGGCCCGGGTCACTTCCTTGGAGAAATCCAGGGACGTGGTGATGGTGTGCGCCAGGCCACCGGCAGAGAAACCGTCCAGGGAATGCCGCCCCAAACCGCCGTCCCAACCACCGGACTGCGCCGGGTCTAGGTTGGCCCACAGGGCATTGCCGCTGGTTTTCAAGGTCTGCGCCTTGGCGGCGTCGAGCATGTCCAGCGGCGGCGTTGGTGGGCGTTGGCCGACCGAACTTTCCATGCCGCCGATCCAGAACGGATACCCAGGGTTTTTCAGGCTGCCGTCGGCATTGCGGTTGGCTTCGCTGCGATCCACCAAGGCCAGGGAGCCGATGGCTTGAGGGCCGCCGCTATGATGTTCGCCGTCGTCATTGTCGTCATCATCCGCCACCAGGGTTTCGCCGATTTTCGGCACCACCGCGACCTTGCCTGGCATCGGTGGCATGGCTTTGCCGGGCAGCGGCACCACTGCGGGAATCGGCGTCCCGGCGACAATTTCGCCATCGGGCAAGGCCCGCGCGCCCGCCGCCGGTTTCCCGCTGCGCAAGGCATAGGGTTCGCTGTGATAACCGTCGGCACCTTGTTGCGACACTTCGAGTTTGGTGCCTTCTTCAAACACATCATGAACCCGCCACATGCTCCACATGCCTTGGGCAAAGTGTGGATAGAAGTGGCAATGATAAATAGCGTCGCCGGCCACGCGGTTGCGGTTGCCCGAACCACCGTTGGCGATTTCATAGGTGTAGCCGGCGCCCGGACCGATGCCCTGGGCGTCGACATAATCGGAGTTGTCATCGTTGGGATTGAACAGCCACTGATGCCCGTGCAGGTGGAAGATGTGTTGCTCGTGGCCGTTGTGGGTGTTGCGGAATTTGACGAAGTCGCCGATGTAGCTGTGGTTGACGTTGGCCGGCTCCGACGGGTACAGCGCCATGGTCGCCTTGACCCCGACCTGATCGGCGCGCGGTGTTTCACCGGGACGAATGTTTTCCAGGCCGACGTTGGCCGGTACGTCCACCAGCATCGCCACATCGCCCACGGTGTGGGAGCTGAGGAAGAATTCTTCATAGGCGCAGGACAGGCAATCGTGCATCGGCCCGACACCTAAACGGTTGGCCACCACTTCGGCGCCCATGCCACCAGAGCCGTAGTTGATCATGAACGAGTCGCGGGTCGGCTCCAGCACGTGGGCCATCACCGGGTCCGCCCAATACGCCGGGAAGGCTTGGGTGGCGGCGGTTTCATCCTGGAACTGCGAGGCGAAATCGCGGAACGGTTCCAGCCGATTGGGGATGGCCGGGTTGCGTTTGCCGACGGCTTCCAGCGGATAGGTCGAGGGCGGGAAGCTGCCGTCGGCGTTGCTGCCCATCACGATCGCATCGCTCTCGCTGGAAATGATTTCATTGCCATCGACCATGCTGATGATTGGTATGCCGGCCTTGCCTTCACGCAGCCACGGTTCGCGCTGCGGATAGCGTGCCTGGTAGTCGACAATCGGCTGGCCGGCGGGGGTGCGGCCGCTGCTGGCCAGGCGCATTTCTTCTTCGGTGACGGTGTTGCGATAGGCCCGGCCGCCCTTGGGCACCACCACCACTTCGCCGAACAGACCGTTGGCGACGTTGCCGGCATCGCCTTCACCGCCGAAGGTCGCGCCACGACTGCTGGCGGCAAACGCACCTTCGCGCTCGGCGTACAAGGTGTAGGAACGGCTGGCGCCGGGGGCGATCAAGGAGTTGGCGTTGCGCCCGGTATAGGACGCGATGTCGTCGATGCTGTTGACCGCTTGCAGGCCGTTGACCTGGAAGCCGACGTGACGGTCAGTGACTTGTTCGTCGACTTTGAAGTTTTCGTCGTTACCGACTTCGCCCTCTTCCTCTTCCCCGCTTTCGTGGCTGCCAGGATTGGCCTGGTAAGCCAGCAGGTTTTGCAGGTTGACGGTCAGGCAGTCACCGGCAGCAACCCGCAACACCAGCGGCCGCGGACGCTTGTCGGGGCGCAGCGAGACTTTGCCCGGCACCGCCGAGCCACCCTGGGCCAGGGAGCGGTCATGGTCATCCACTACATCGCGGCGCAGGGCGAACATCATGCCGTTGGCGTTCTGCGCGCCGAGGCGGTTGAACATCAGCGGCTGATCCAACGCCACGACGTTGGCCACCAGATTACGCTCGCAGCGCACTGCCGCGTCGGCCAGCTCGATGCCCAGCATCGACGCCACCAACAGCAGCAACTGAAACATAGATGGAACGTGGAATACGCCAGTCATGATCACAGGCCTCGCTGGGTGCTCACAGGAATAACTCTCGACAAGTACGGTTGAGCAATCTGCATGCCATAAATTATTTGTTTATTTATCAGTCAGTTATAGAAACGAGTTAATACGCCGGGGGATATTCCCCACCCATTCCCCACATTCCGGGCGCCCCCGGTTTGCCCCACATTTGGGGTAACTGCCCCACGGCGTCCGCTCACAACGGCGCATCCACGGCAAGGCCCTGCAAACGTCGGTACTGGCGCAACACGCTGGGCACATAACGCTGGGTTTCGGCGAACGGCGGGATCACCCCGCCACGGCTGAGCACCGCTTGCGGCCCGGCGTTGTAGGCCGCGACGGCGAGGCTGATGTCGTTGTCAAACAGGGTCATCAAACGCTTGAGATAACGAGCGCCGCCCTGGATGTTGGCCTTGGGGTCGTAGACGTCGGTCACCCCCAGTTCGCGAGCAGTGCCGGGCATCAATTGCATCAGCCCGCCGGCACCTTTGGCCGACGTCGCGTCGGCGTTGTAGCTGGACTCGGCCTGGATCACCGCGTGCAGCAGCGCCGCCGGCAACTGATTGGCCGTGGCCGCCGCCGAGACCAGTTCGGCATAGGGCTGGCGGGCGATCATCTGCGGTTGCTGATCCATGCTCAGTTGGGCAGATTCGGGCTCGTGAATCACCCGTTCATAGTGCCGTCCGGGACGGTGAACATTGGACAGAACGTAGCTGCCCTTGGTGTCCATGGAAACGAAGACATCGGCCTGGGCGACGCCGCTCAGCAGCAGCGCGCCGAGCAGTCCTGCGGTGAGAGTTTTCATGTTTCATACCTCCCCTGGCCGGCCCCGAAAAACGGGGCTTATGCCCCAATGGCCGGTAGTCAACCAGCCATACGCAAGCACTGTGCCGTCGGCGCCAGGGCCCGAATCACAAGGGGTTCAGCGGTATCTCCAAGCGTGAGCATGGCAATTGCATAAGGCCCTTCAGCGACCCTGCTGCCCACTGGATAGAGGTCATCATGAATCAGCGTCCGTGTTCCGCCCCGCGCCCTCAACGCGGGTTCACCTTGCTCGAATTGTTGGTGGTGTTGGTGGTGCTGGGGTTGTTGGCCGGCATCGTTGCGCCGAAGTATTTCGCCCAGTTGGGGCGCTCGGAAGTGAAGGTCGCCAAGGCGCAGATCGAAGGCTTGAGCAAGGCCCTGGACCTGTATCGATTGGAGGTCGGTCACTACCCGTCCACCGAACAGGGTTTGCAGGCGCTGGTCATCGCGCCCAGCGATGAAACCCGCTGGACCGGCCCGTACCTGCAGAAAAAACTGCCCCAGGACCCTTGGGGTCGTAACTACGCCTACCGCTACCCCGGGGAAAACAGCGAGTACGACCTGCTGTCGATGGGCAAGGACGGGCAACCCGGCGGCGAAGGCGAAAACGCTGAAGTCACCAACTGGCAATAAGCGGAGCGACGCCCATGCGCTTTCATCTCAAGGCTGTCGGCAAGGCTGGCGTGGTCTCGATGACCGTCGAAGCCCCCGGCCACAGCGAGGCCCGACGCATCGTCGAAGACCAGGGCTTGCGAGTGCTCAGCCTGCACGCCGAGCGTCACTGGCGCGCATTACGCTTGCGCCAGCGCGAGACGTTTAACCTGGTGCTGTTCAGCCAGGAACTGACCACGCTGCTCAACGCCGGCCTGCCGTTGATCGATGCGCTGGAAAGTCTGGCGGAAAAAGAATCCGCGCCCCAGGCCCGCAAAACCTTGAGCGAACTGGTGCGCCTGCTGTACGAGGGCAAATCGTTCTCCCAGGCGTTGGCCCAGTTATCGGCGGTGTTCCCGCCGCTGTACGTGGCGCTGGTGCAATCCAGCGAGAAGACCGGCGCCGTGGGCGAGGCGCTGGGCCGTTACGTCAGCTATCGCCAGCGCATGGACGAGGTGCGGCAGAAGATCATCAGCGCCTCGATCTACCCGCTGCTGTTGCTGGTTGTCGGCGGTGGCGTGGTGCTGTTCCTGATGGGCTACGTGGTGCCGCGTTTCAGCCTGGTGTTCGAAGGCCTCGGCTCGAACCTGCCGTGGATGTCGCAGATCCTGATGAGCAGCGGCATGTTCCTCCACACGCATCAGCTTGAATTCTTCGGCACGCTGGCGGCGATCATCGTCGCCCTCGCCTTCCTCCAGCGCCAACCGGCCTTTCGTCGGGGCGTGGACCGCTTGATCGAAAAACTCCCGGCGGTGCATCAGCGGATCTTCATGTACGAACTGGCGCGCTTTTATCGTTCCCTGGGGATTCTGCTGCAAGGCGGCATCCCGCTCGTCACAGCGATGGGCATGGTCCGCGGCCTGCTCACCGTCGCCTCGCGTTTGCGCCTGGACCAGGCCTGCGAACGGGTGCGCGAAGGGCAATCGCTGTCCACCGCGCTGGAACTCAATCACCTGGTGACCCCGGTGTCCCTGCGCCTGCTGCGCGCCGGTGAACAGTCCGGCAACCTGGGGCAAATGATGGAACGCAGCGCCGACTTCTACGACGAAGAAATCAGCCGCTGGCTCGAGTGGTTCGTACGCTTGTTCGAACCGTTGCTGATGACCTTCATCGGCCTGCTGATCGGCGTCATCGTGATCCTGATGTACATGCCGATCTTCGAACTGGCCTCCAGCATTCACTGATCCGCGCGAATCAACTGAATAAAACCGTGGGTTGCCGTGTTAACCGATTGAATGAAGCAGCACGTTGCATTGTTCATCCACGTTCCAATCTGAATAAGAAGACGGAGAACGACATGCACATCAACAAGCTTTTACTGGCAGTAGCGATTGGCGCAGTCCTGTCGGCGTCGACCATTTTGATTCCGGACAGCCTGTCCGGTGTATCGAGCGCGCAAGCCAAGGAAGGGGGTAGTGGCGGTGGCGGCAATGGGGGTGGCCATGGTGGAAGTGGGGGTGGCGGAAGCGGTGGCGGTGGCGGTGGCGGTGGCGGCAATGGCGGTGGGCACGGAGGCAGTGGCGGCGGCGGAGGAAGTGGTGGTGGCGGCGGCAATGGTGGCGGTCACGGCGGCAGTGGCGGTGGCGGCAACGGTGGAAGCGGCAGCGGTCACGGCGGCAGTGGCAGTGGCGGCAACGGTGGAAGCGGCAGCGGTCATAGCGGCAGCGGACACTCCGGGGATTCAGCATCCTCCGGGCGCAATGGTACCCACGCGGAGCCAGGGGACGATCATGGGGTTCATCGCGCTGGTGAAGTGGGTGACGACCACGGCGTCCACCGTGCGGGCGAAGTAGCCGATGACCGTGGCGTCCACGTCGGCGGCGAGCCGGGGGATGACAAACGGGTCAACTGATCATCATAAATCCCCCTGTAGGAGCGAAGCTTGCTCGCGAAAGCGGAGTGTCAGTCAGCACTTAAGTTGAAGGACACTCCGCTTTCGCGAGCAAGCTTCGCTCCTACAATGGGTGCTGATCCAGCCGCTCGCGCAAAAACTCGATAAACGCCTGCACCGGTCGCGACCCTTGGCGATGCTGCGGGTACACCGCCGACAACGTCAGCGGCTCCGGTCGAAAATCCTCCAGCACCGGCACCAACCGCCCGTCCTTCAGCGCCGCGCCGACAATAAACGTCGGTAGATAGGTAATCCCCATCCCCGCAATCGCCGCGTCCTTGAGCAATTCCCCGTTGTTGACCCGCATCCGCCCGGTGACGTTGACGGTCAGCGGCTTGCCCTGCCCTTCAAAACGCCATTGCACCTGACGCCCGTGGCCATACGGCAAACAATCATGGCTAAGCAGGTCTTCGGGTTTGGCCGGCGTGCCGCGCTCGGCGAGGTACGCTGGGCTGGCGCAGTACACGCGCTGGATCGAGGCGATGCGCCGGGCGATCAGGGTCGAGTCTTCCAGCACGCCGATGCGCAACGCCAGGTCGTAGCCCTCACCGAGCAAATCCACCGGTCGGTCACTCAGGTCCACTTCGACGGTGACGTCGCGATAGCGCTGCAAAAACACCGGCAGCAAACACCCCAAATGCGCCAACGCAAACGACAGCGGCGCGCTCAAACGAATGGTGCCGCGCGGCTCGGTGGTCTGGCCGGCGATGCCCTGCTCCACTTGCTCGACTTCGCTGAGCAGGCGCAACGCGGACTCGTAATAACTCTGGCCGAGGGGCGTCACGTCCAGGCGCCGGGTCGAACGATTGAGCAGGCGCACGCCGAGGCGTTCCTCCAATTGCATCAAGCGACGGCTGACGAACTGCTTGGACAGGCCCAGTTGATCCGCCGCGGCGGTGAAGCTGCCGGAGTCCATCACCTGGCAAAAAATACGCATATCTTCGAACGGGTTCATTGTCACGCCCTGGTTGACAGTCAAACACTTTATAGCCGCTTTTTCCGTTTCTGGCACCCCATTAATCTGTGTCCACGGTGCAGCGAACAGCCGCTGCTCCGGAAACCGAACCCGAATTCGAATACACAATTAAAAAGGATTTATGCCATGAACATCGTCAAGAAAACCCTGACCGCTTCCCTCCTCGCCCTCGCCGTTGGCAACGCATTCGCTGCGGGCAGCCCCGGTGTCGAACACACCACCCAAGCCTTCCTCGAAGCCCTCGCCGCTGGCGGTGGCAAACCCCTTGAACAACTGAGCCCCAAGGATGCCCGTGCGGTGCTGACCGGTGCGCAGAATTCGGTGAAGGTGGATTTGTCGGGCGTGGATGTCAGCGAGCGTGCGATCAAGGTCGATGGGCAAACCATCAACCTGAAAATCGTCCGCCCAGCCAAAGTCAAAGGTGAGTTGCCGGTGTTCATGTTCTTCCACGGTGGCGGCTGGGTGCTGGGCGATTACCCGACTCATCAACGCTTGATCCATGACCTGGTGATGGGCTCCGGCGCGGTGGCGGTGTATGTCGATTACACACCATCACCGGAAGCGCAGTACCCGACCGCGATCAACCAGGCCTACGCCGCGACCCGTTGGGTGGCTGAGCATGGCAAGGAAATCGGCGTCGATGGCCAGCGCCTGGCGGTGGCCGGCAACAGCGTCGGCGGCAACATGGCAGCGGTCGTGGCGTTGATGGCCAAGGAACAGAAAACCCCGGCGCTGCGCTTTCAGTTGTTGATGTGGCCAGTAACCAACGCGCAATTCGATACAGGGTCGTACCAGCAATTTGCCGAAGGGCACTTCCTGACCAAGGGCATGATGAATTGGTTCTGGGACAACTACACCAAAGACGCCGGCCAGCGGGCACAGATCCACGCCTCGCCGTTGCAGGCCAGTGCCGAACAGCTCAAAGGCTTGCCGGCGGCGCTGGTACAGACCGCCGAGTTCGACGTGTTGCGTGATGAAGGCGAAGCCTATGCCCGTCACCTCGATGCGGCGGGTGTACCGGTGACGGCGGTGCGTTATAACGGGATGATTCATGACTTCGGGCTGTTGAATCCGCTGAGTCAGATTCCGGAAGTGAAAGCAGCGGTCAGGCAGGCGGCACTGGAACTGAAGACGCATTTGAACTGAAGCAGATCCCTGTAGCAGCTGCCGAGCACCGCGAGGCAGCGTTCGGCGGCGAAGCCGTCGTAAAATCAGACACCACGGTGTATCAGGTAAACCGGGGTGGCAGGATTGACGACGGCTTCGCTGCCGAACGCTGCCTCGCGGTGCTCGACAGCTGCTACGGGGGCGGATGCGATCTTACTTTCAGCGGAGTTCCCCCATGTCCCTCATCTACGACCACCCCCTGTCCTGGAGCGCCCTGCTGCTGGTGATCGACGCCCTGCTCTGGCACCTCGCGCCATTCAAGCACCGCGTCACCCGCATCGGCCTGCGCCTGGCGCTGTTTCTGATCTTCAGCGCGGTGATCATCAACGCTGGCGTCAGCCCGCTCCAGGCGCCGGTGTTTGCCGACGACCCTGTGGCACAACTCGGGGCCACAGCATTGGGGATTGTCTGGTGGCTGTACGCCGCGCGGGTGCTCACCGAAGTCATCGGCCTGGTGCTGATGCGCCGCATCGGTCATAGCGGACGGTTGTTGCAGGATGTCATTGGCGCGCTGGTGTTTCTGGTGGCCATCGTCGCGGCGGCCGGGTATGTGCTGGAGTTGCCAGTCAAAGGTCTGCTGGCGACGTCCGGAGTGGTGGCGATCGTGGTCGGCCTGGCGTTGCAAAGCACCTTGAGCGATGTGTTTTCCGGGATCGTGCTCAACACCACCAAGCCGTATCAGGTGGATGATTTTGTGGTGATCGACGGCGTCGAAGGCAAGGTGCTCGACATCGACTGGCGCGCCACGCATCTGCTCACCAGCGCCGGCACCATGGCGGTGGTGCCGAACTCGGTCGCGGCCAAGGCGAAGATCGTCAACCTGAGCCGGCCGAACAACCTGCACGGGGTGTCGATCAGCATTCAAGTGCCCAACCATATTCGCCCGCGTCGGGTGCTGGATGCGCTGGATCGTACGCTTCAAGGCAGCAGCACCTTATTGCTGAATCCGGCGCCGAAAGCGGTGTTGAAAGAGGCTGGCGAAACCATGTCCGAATACGTGGCCAGCGGTTTTATCGCCGAGCTTGGGAAAAAAGCCGAGGTGCGTAATCAACTGTTCGACCTGGCCCATCGGCATCTGGAAGCGGCGGGTATTTCCCGGCAACTTGATGGCGTGATCGAGCCTTCGACCCGGGCGCGAGCGTTGCTCGATGAAGTGAAAATCTTTCGTTCGCTGGACGAGGATGAACGTGATCGACTGGCCCAGGCGATGGTGCCCCAGCAGTACGCGGCGGGTCAGGTGGTGCTGGAATTGGACGAAGTGCCGGACAGCCTGTTCGTGATTGCCACTGGCGTGGTCAGCGCCACCGTGCCCGATGGCACCGGGCACACCGAAGCCGGACGCATGGGGCCGAGTGAGGTCATGGGCGAACAGAGCATCCTCACCGATGCACCGTCCCAGGCCTGCTTCACCGCATTGACGTCGTGCATCATTTACCGGATCGACAAGTCTTTGACCCGCGATTGCATGGCACAGCGTGGCGAGGTTGGGCGGGCGTTGAACAAGTTGCAGGCGGTGCGGCAGCAGAACAGTCGGATGGCGTTGATGGCTACGCCGGTTCCGGTCAGGAAAGGAGGTTTTCTGGGGTGGTTGCAAAACCGTTGATCCACGGGTCGAACCGGGCCTTGTGTAGCAGCTGTCGAGCACCGCGAGGCAGCGTTCGGCGGCGAAGCCGTCGTCAATCCTGCCACCGCGTTTTACCTGAAACACCACGGCGTCTGAGTTTGCGACGGCTTCGCCGCCGAACGCTGCCTCGCGATGCTCGACAGCTGCTACACGGGGTTTGTGTCAGGCAAGAAAATGCCCGCACATTGGCGGGCATTTTTGAGCGCGACGAGACTTATTTGGCAGCCAACGCCGAATAGCTGTTCATCAAGTTGCGATAGTTCGGAATGCGCGGCGACAGCAGGTTCGCCAGGCCTTCCATGTCGTTGCGCCAGTCGCCTTGCAGCTCGCAGGCCACCGAGAACCAGTTCACCAGTTGTGCGCCAGCCGCGGTCATGCGCGCCCAAGCGGCTTGCTGGACGGTTTCGTTGAAGGTGCCCGAAGCATCGGTCACCACGAACACTTCAAAACCTTCAGCCAGGGCCGACAAGGTCGGGAAGGTCACGCAGACGTCAGTCACCACACCGGCAATGATCAGTTGCTTGCGGCCAGTGGCTTTCACGGCTTTGACGAAGTCTTCGTTGTCCCAGGCGTTGATCTGGCCTGGACGCGGGATGTACGGCGCGTCCGGGAACAGTTCCTTGAGCTCCGGCACCATCGGGCCGTTCGGGCCGTTTTCGAAGCTGGTGGTAAGGATGGTTGGCAGTTTGAAGAACTTGGCCAGGTCCGCGAGGGCCAGCACGTTGTTCTTGAACTCGTTGGGCGAGAAATCCTGCACCAGCGAAATCAGGCCGGTCTGGTGGTCAACCAACAGTACAACGGCATCGTCTTTGTTCAGGCGTTTGTACGGAACGTTGCTCATGTGAAACTCCTCGGTAGTGGGATGGTGCTGATGACGCCGGCACCAGGCCGGCGCTTTTTTGATCGTCAGAAGGCAAAGCACGAGCAGCCGAAGGCGCCCCAGAAACCCGCAAAATCGCTGACCGGCGCATTCGACAGGCGCGCCTTTTCGTGGCTGTGGGAATGCACGCCGCACGGCCCGCTGCAATGGTGAACCTGAGCCTGCATCGGCGACGTCGGACGCCAGTGGCCGGGGACTTTCACCACCGGCGACCAGTCCGGCAGCACCGGCACGCTGGCCGGGCCGAGTTTTTCGAAGTCACCGGCGGCGTACACGACCTTGCCGCCGACCACCGTCAACACGGACTCGATCCATTTGATCGCCTCTTCATCGACGCTGAAAAAATCGGCGCTGAGGGCGGCGACGTCGGCCAATTGACCAACCTTGATCTGGCCTTTCTTGCCCTGTTCGGACGAGAACCAGGCGCTGCCGTGGGTGAACAGCTCCAGCGCGGTCAACCGCGACAGGCCTTCGGCATGCAGCTCCAGACCGCCGACGGTACGGCCGCTGACCATCCAGTACAGCGAGGTCCAAGGATTGTAGCTCGACACCCGGGTGGCGTCGGTGCCGGCGCCGACCGGTATTCCCTCGGCCAACATGCGCTTGATCGGCGGCGTGGCTTCGGCGGCTTTGGCGCCGTAACGCTCGACGAAATACTCGCCCTGGAACGCCATGCGGTCCTGGATCGCAATGCCACCGCCCAGCGCCCTCACCCGCTCGATGTTCTGCGGGGTGATGGTTTCGGCGTGGTCGAAAAACCACGGCAAGCCGTTGAACGGAATGTCACGGTTGACCTTCTCGAACACGTCGAGCATGCGGCTGATGGATTCGTTGTAGGTCGCGTGCAAACGGAATGGCCAGCGCTGCTCGACCAGGTGGCGTACCACCGGTTCCAGTTCGTCTTCCATGGTTTGCGGCAGGTCCGGGCGCGGTTCGAGGAAGTCCTCGAAATCCGCCGCCGAGAACACCAGCATCTCGCCAGCGCCATTGTGCCGCAGGTAGTCGTCGCCCTGGTGCAGGGTCACGCTCGACGTCCAGTTCTTGAAGTCGCTGAGTTCTTCTTTCGGCTTCTGGGTGAACAGGTTATAGGCGATGCGGATCGTCAGTTGCTGATCCTTGGCCAACTGCTCGATCACCTGGTAGTCGTCCGGGTAATTCTGGAAACCGCCGCCGGCATCGATGGCACTGGTCAGGCCCAGGCGATTGAGTTCACGCATGAACTGACGGGTCGAGTTGACTTGGTATTCCAGCGGCAACTTCGGCCCTTTGGCCAGCGTCGAGTAGAGAATCATCGCGTTCGGGCGCGCCACCAGCATGCCGGTCGGATTGCCATTGGCATCCCGGACGATTTCGCCACCCGGTGGGTTCGGCGTATCGCGGGTGTAACCGGCGACGCGCAGTGCAGCACGGTTGAGCAAGGCACGGTCGTAGAGGTGCAGCACGAAGACTGGCGTATCCGGCGCGGCCTGGTTAAGTTCTTCCAGGGTCGGCATGCGTTTTTCGGCGAACTGGAATTCGTTCCAGCCACCGACTACGCGCACCCATTGCGGTGTTGGGGTGCGGTCGGCCTGGTCCTTGAGCATGCGCAGGGCATCGACCAACGACGGCACGCCTTCCCAGCGCAGTTCGAGGTTGTAGTTCAAGCCGCCACGGATCAGGTGCAAGTGCGAGTCGTTGAGGCCGGGAATGACGCAGCGGCCCTTGAGGTCGATGACCTGGGTGCCCGAACCGCGCAGGGCCATGGCTTCGCCGTCGTTACCGACCGCAACAAAGCGCCCGTCCTTGATCGCCACGGCGCTGGCCAGCGGGTTTTCGCGGTCAACGGTATGGAATTGGCCATTGAACAGAATCAGATCGGCGTTCATCACGGTTCCTTCTTCGCAGTGGAGTGAGACAACCAGGGCGCGAACAATCGGGTCGCCCTTGGCATGAACAGGTACACCACCGAGACCACGATGGTCACGGTGATCAGGAACGTGGCGACCACGTAGTTGGACAGGATCGGGTGCAGCTTGAGCAGCGGCCCCCAGAGCATCGGCACCAGCAAGGTGTGCGGCAAAATCACCAGCAACGTCACCACGGCCTGCTTCCAGCGCGGTGGCGGTGGCGACGCGGCGTCGACCGTTGGCGCGAACCAGAACTCGTTGACCGGGTTGACCTCGGTCTGGTCGCCGTCGGCCAGCATCGGTGTGGCTTCGTTGACCAGCTCAAGCCGTTGCGGCGAATCCAGCCAATGCTGCATCGCCTCGGTGGAACAGAAGCGCAGCACACAGGTGTACATGTCGAGGCCGGCGTTTTTGCCGCGCATCACGTCCACGCCCAAGTGCCCTTCCTGCTGCCCGGCAATCGTCACGATGTTGCGCAACCAGGCTTCGTAGGGCACTTCGAACCCGGCCTTGACCCGGTGCTTGATGATCAGGGTCACGATCTCATCGAAACCCGGTTTTGCAGCGGCGGCGTGGTTGGCATCAGGCATAACGAAGGACTCCGGCGAAACGTTCATTGAGCGCCAGCCGTCCCGGCCCGGCGATGAGGATGCTGGTGAACACAATCAACAGCAGCCAGCCGAACTGCCCTTCAAACAGGCTCCATTGCGGATGCACGACCACCAACGCCACCAGCAGCAGAAACAGAATAGGCAAACACGCCAAACGCACCAGCACCCCGGCGATGATCAGCAGCGGGCACAGCACCTCGGCGAAAATCGCCAGGATCAACGTCAGGTTGGCGCCCAGGTGGAACGGGTCTTCGATGTTCTGCACTTCGGTGCTGAAGTGCAGCAGCTTGGGCAAGCCGTGCACCCACAGCAAAAACAGTCCGCCGCTGACCCGCAAAAACAACAGCCCGAAGTCCCGAGCCCGTTCATCCCATGCCGATGCGTTCATCGCCTGCGCGCCCCTGTGAAAAAATCACCGGCATGGCTTCGCCGGCACTTGAGTTGATAGTGCCGGGGGGAGGACGGAGAAAATTGGATGTACGTGCTCTTTTTGCGGCTGCCCCCCAACCACCACACAACCCTGTAGGAGCAAAGCTTGCTCACGATGGCGGATTGATCGTTCCCACGCTCTGCGTGGGAATGCAGCCCGGGACGCTCCGCGTCCCATCCAGCGCCGAACGCAGAGCGTCGGTGGAGGCATTCCCACGCGGGAGCGTGGGAATGATCATGTGTGTTTGTCTGGGGTTAGGGGGTCGGGATGTTGAGCGGTTCGGACATGAATTGGCTGATGCGTGAGCGCAGCCATTTCTCTGCCGGGTCGTTGTCGTGCACGCCGCTCCAGGCCATCGATAACTGTGCCGCCTCGATTTCAAACGGTGGGTCTTCGGCGCGCAGCGCACAGCCTTCGACCAGGGCGCAGGCGGCGTAATCCGGCACGGTCGCGATCATTTCGGTCCCGGCCAGTAACGCACGTAAACCGCTGAATTGCGGCACGCCCAGCACCACGCGGCGGGAACGGCCGATCTTGGCCAGGTCGAGATCGATGTTGCCGCTCAGGTCACCCGAGAACGACACCATCGCATGGGGCCGTTCGCAGTATTCATCCAGGGTCAGCGGGCCAGGCCGTTTGTCCCCACGCAACACCTTGCAGGGAATATCCCGCAGTTTCTTGCGCTTGGCATTGGCCGGCAAATCGGTGGTGTAGCTCACGCCCACGGAGATTTCCCCGGACGCCAGCAATGCCGGCATCAGCAGGTAATTGGCGCGGCGCACGACGACGATGATCCCCGGCGCCTCCTCCCGCAACTGACTCAGCAACGGCGGAAACAAACCAAATTCGGCATCGTCCGACAGCCCGATGCGAAACACATCGCAGCTGCTGGCCGGCTCGAATTCCTTGGCGCGGCTGACCGCGCCGGAGATCACGTCCATCGCCGGTTGCAGTTCCTTGAGAATCGCCAATGCCCGCGCCGTCGGTTCCATGCCGCGACCGTTGCGCAGCAGCAACGGATCGTCGAACAGATCACGCAAACGGCCCAACGCGGCGCTGACCGCCGGTTGGCCCATGAACAGTTTTTCGGCGACCCGGGTCAGGTTCTTTTCGAACATCAGGGCTTCGAAAATCACCAGCAGGTTCATGTCGACGCGGCGCAGATCGTTACGGTTCATAAGGGCAATCCATTTGGGTTGTCAGCCAGGCACGGTCTGTCGAACTCTACTCGATCAACGGCACTTTCGCCGCTCGTTTGTACGGCCCGTACTCCACCGGCACCCACTGGAAATGCTTGCCCTCGGCGGCGATATGACCAATGCCCGGGAACGGCAAGTGCGCGGCGGTGACCCAGGTTTTGCTGATCGCAGCATCGGTGAAGACCTTGTTGCGGCTCTCGATCGCCTGCTGACTGTTGACGTCAAAACCGATCGACACTTCGGGATGGAGAAATTGCACCGCCAGGTTATGCACCAGGTCACCCATGAACAGAATGCTCTGGCCCTGGGAAGTAAAACGATAGGTGGTGCTGCCCGGCGTGTGCCCGGCCTCTAGCGTGGCCTGGACACCCGGCACCGGCGACTGACCGGCGTCGAAGGTCTTGAAGCGGCCCGCCGCGACGTACGGCGCGGTCGAATCCTGGGCGATTTTGAAGTACGGCTTGGCCCCTTCCGGCGCCTTGGCGATGGCCTGTGGATCGAGCCAGTAATCGGCTTCGGCCTTGGCGGCGTAGACCGTGGCGTTGGCGAAAACCGGTTTTTGCTCGGCGTCGACCAGACCGCAGACGTGATCCAGGTGCAGGTGGGTCAGCAGGATGGCGTCAACCTGGTCCGGCTGATAACCGGCGGCTTTCATGTTGTCCGAGAGCATACCGGCCGTGGCACCGATGCACTGCCCTGCCCCGGTATCGACCAGGATCAAATGCTTGCCGGTGTTGACCAGAAACGCGTTGAACGCGGTTTGCACCCCCGGTGTTTCAATCGAGCGCCGGGCCAGCAGTGCACGGATCTGGCTCTGGGTCAGGCCCTTGAGCAGTTTCGGCGACAGGTCGTTGTAGCCGTCGAACAGCGCCGTCACTTCGTAATCCCCCACCGCCAACCGGTAGTAACCGGGCACCTGCGTGCCGACCTGCGCCGGTGCCGCTGCCATCGAAATCCCGGACGCCAGCGCAACCGCCAGGCCCAGTGTGCCAACCACAGAATGCTTCATGCCTTCACCTTTGATCTGAGAAAAGCGGCCATCCCCGGCCGCGCCATACGTCATTCATTTTGACCTGCCCTGCCCCTGCGCACTTGCAGCGATGTGCTGAGTTAGCGCGGTTTCTTCGCCGCGAACCGGGCAAGGAATTAACAACGTTTAACTCGCCTGCCAACGCCCCGCGGCCAAGAATGAAGCCCACTGCACACAGCTGTTTTCTGCATAAGGGAAGGTGCTGATCCACCGTGCAGTGCGCCCGCGCATTCCCACCGACACGGATATTTGTCATGGCCCATGTTCAGCATCACGCCGTCAGGGCGTCCGCCACGTCGCCGCAAAAAACCAGCACCGGCGGCCTCGCCCCCTGGCGCGAAAACCTGGTCAAGCAACTGATTCTCGAACGCCTGAGCGACAGCCTGGAAGTGACCGAACTGGCTCGCGCCTGTGCGTTGTCGCGCAGTCATTTTTCCCGGGCGTTCAAGTGCAGCACCGGCTTGTCGCCACAGGACTGGATTCGTGGCCAGCGCATTGCCAAAGCCAAGCAACTGATCCGCGACACCGACCTGACCCTGACGCAGATTAGTCTGGAATGCGGATTTTGCGATCAGGCGCATTTTTGCCACATCTTCACCCGCAGCGAAGGGATCAATCCGTTTGCATGGCGGTGCAAGGTGCTGCGCGGCCCTGCCTTCAACGCTTTTTTGTAGGAGCCAAGCTTGCTCGCGATGGCGATCTCAGGAACGCCAACGCGGGCAAGCTTGGCTCCTACAAAAGCCCGAAATCAGGCTTTGAGGAACGCCAACAGGTCTTCGTTGAGCTGATCCTTATGGGTATCGGTCAAACCATGCGGCGCGCCCGGATACACCTTCAGCGTCGAGCCTTTGACCAACCGGGCCGAAGCAATCCCCGCCGCTTCAATCGGCACCACCTGATCCGCATCGCCATGCACCACCAGGGTTGGCACGTCGAACTTCTTCAAGTCCTCGGTGAAGTCGGTTTCCGAGAACGCCTTGATGCAGTCATAAGCGTTCTTGTGGCCAGAGCTCATGCCCTGCAGCCAGAACCAGTCGATCATGCCCTGGGAAGACTTGGCACCCGGTTTGTTGAAGCCGAAGAACGGACCGGCGGCGAGGTCCTTGTACAGCTGCGAACGGTCGACCAGGGAGGCCTGACGAATCCCGTCAAACACTTCCAGAGGCAGACCGCCGGGGTTGGCTTGGGTCTTGAGCATCAACGGCGGCACCGAAGAAATCAGCCCCGCTTTCGCCACCCGGCCCGTGCCGTGACGACCGATGTAACGTGCCACTTCACCGCCGCCAGTGGAGAAGCCGAACAGCACCACATCTTTCAGGTCCAGCCGTTCGATCAATTGCGCCAGGTCGTCAGCGTAGTGATCCATGTCATTGCCGTCCCACGGCTGGCTCGAGCGGCCATGACCCCGGCGATCATGGGCGATGACCCGATAGCCCTTGGACGCCAGGAAGATCATCTGCGATTCCCAGCTGTCGGCATTCAACGGCCAGCCGTGGCTGAAGACGATGGGCTGACCGCTGCCCCAGTCCTTGTAGTAGATCTCGGTGCCGTCGCGGGTGGTGAATGTGCTCATGTGGCGTGCTCCTTTTTTTGGGATTTATCAAAGCGGTGAGTGATGCAGGCGCTCGGCCAGGCGTGCGATGCGCTCGCCCAGGTGCGCGGCGGTGCTGCGATCTTCGGCGGGTGGCGCGTCGTCGGGGGACTGTTCGACATTCGACTGGGCCATGGCGCCGAGCGAACTGCCGAGGCGATTGAGTTGGCCGTCGAACAGACCGGTGCTGCTGCGTGCCGGCAACAGGTCGAGGCCGACCCAGATCATCGAATGCTGGGCGGCGAACACTGCCATCTGCAGCAAGGTGTTGAGCTTGTCGCCGCACAGGCAGCCGGAATTGGTGAACCCGGCGGCAAGTTTGTCGCGCCACGGTTGGGCCAGGTAGAAGGCGGAAGTGGCTTCCATGAACCCCTTGAAGGACGCCGAGGCGCTGCCCATGTAGGTCGGGGCGCCGAAGATGATCGCGTCGGCCCGGTGCAGGCGCTCCCATTGCGTGTCCACGTCCTCCACGGCAATCAGCCGGCAGGTACTGCCCAAGTGCCGTTCCACGCCCTGGGCCACGGCCTCGGCCATGACCCGGGTGTGCCCGTAGCCACTGTGATAGACCACCACCACATCGCTCATCCCGGCATTCTCCAGAAGTGTCCATTCCCTTTACAACGCGAAGACAGAGGTCTTCGTTGGACTTGAAGCGCTAGAGTTTTGGGCGTAGACCTGACTCGCGACGAGTTAAACGTTGTTAATTTTCAAAATCGCGCCCAGCGCCGCGCCGCCCTGTTTGTCACACTCACGGCCAATAAATACGCAGTGACCAACGACAGCGGGAACGTGCCAGTCGCAGCGAACACCTGACAGTCAGTCGCGCCCTCATTGCGCTGCCGGACAATCCTGAGGAATATGCTCGAAAACCGCGTACTAGACGGATGCAAGCAGGAGTGAGCCGTTGACCCTTTCCCCCGAACAGGCCGTGCAGTTCGGCCCTTACCGGATCTATCCCGGACAACGCCTGATCCTGGAAGGCGACCAGCCTTTGCGCCTGAGTCGGCGCGCCATGGACATTCTGTTGATCCTGCTGGAACACGCCGGGAATGTGGTCAGCAAGCAGCAATTGATCGCCCAGGTCTGGCCCAAAAGCGTGGTCGAAGACATCAATTTGCGCGTGCACATGGCGGCGCTGCGCAAGGCCTTGGGCGACGGTCAGGCCGGCCAGCGTTACATCGTCACCGTGGCCCAGCGGGGTTACAGTTTTGTCGCGCCGTTTTCCCTGGAGCCCATCGCGCAACGTCCCGATGCGCTCGAACCACAACGGCATAACCTGCCGGTGCCCCGCACCCGCCTGATCGGGCGCCAGCATCTGGTGGACAGCGTGGTCACGCACCTGGCCCGCCAGCGTTTTATCACCCTGGTCGGCCCCGGCGGTATCGGCAAGACCACCGTGGCCCTGCGGGTGGCCGAGCAACTGATCGGTCACTACCGCGACGGCATTCGCCTGCTGGACCTCGCCCCGCTGAATGACCCGGCGATGATCAGCGCGCACCTGGCGACCCTGCTGGACCTGGCCCTGCACGATAACGAGCCGATGAACGGCCTGGCGACCTGTCTGCGCGAGCGGCAGATGCTGCTGGTGATCGACAATTGCGAACACCTGATTGATGCGATTGCGCTGCTCTGCGAAAGCATCCTGCGCAGTGCGCCACAGGTGCATATCCTCGCCACCAGTCGCGAGAGCCTGCGGGCCGAAGGCGAGTATGTGCAGCGCCTGGAATCCCTGGACTGCCCGCCGCCGATCGCGGTGCTGGATCGCGCCCAGGCCCTGAGTTTTTCCGCGCTGCAATTGTTCGTCGAGCGAGCGATGGCCAGCCACGACAGTTTCGAATTGAGCGATACGGAGCTGCCGCTGGCGATTGAAATCTGCCAGCGCCTGGACGGCATTCCGTTGGCCATCGAACTGGCGGCGGCGCAAGTCGCTCACCTCGGCATCAGTGGTTTGCACACGCAACTGCAAGGCAGTTTTCGCCTGCTGACCCAAGGCAGTCAGGTGACGCTGGGCCGTCATCAAACCCTGCGCGCGACCCTGGACTGGAGCTTCGAATTGCTCAGTGCCTGCGAGCAAACCTGCCTGCGCCGCTTGGGTATATTCCGCGGCAGTTTCACCCTGGAATCCGCGGCGGCAGTGATCATCGGGGAGCACATCGAACCCGGCGTGGTATTTGCCTCGATCACGCAACTGGTGGCCAAGTCGTTGCTGAACGTGGAGGTTGGCGACGAGGACGTGTTCTATCGCCTGCTCGACACCACCCGCAGCTATGCCCTGGAAAAACTGCATCTGGCCGGCGAATTGTCGGACACCCGGCACCGCCATGGCGAGCGCTGCCTGGCCTTGATGGACCAGGCCCAGAACGACTGGGAGAAAACCCCAACGCACCTGTGGATCGAGCGCTACACCCGGAGCCTGGAAGACATTCGCGCCGCCCTCGAATGGGGCTTGCACGCCAACGGGCCGCAGACGCTGGCGATCCGCCTCACCGCCACGTCGATGCCGCTGTGGCAGGAACTGTCGCTGCTCAAGGAACATGGTGTGTACGTGCGCCGGGCCCTGGCATTGCTCGATGCCGCCGGCGAGCCCTGCCCTCGCCTGACCATCGCCCTCAAGCTCGCACTCGGCAGCTCCTGTTACCACGCCCAGGGTGGCACCGCCGAAACCGTCGACGCCTTCGTCAGCGCCCGGACCCTGGCCGAACGCTGCGACGATGTCGCCGGTCAGTTGCGGGCGGTGTCCGGGCACATGGCGGTCAATCTCTGTAGCGGCAACTACCAGATGGCCCTGGAGCAAAGCCGTCAATTCGATCAATTGGGGTTACAGGGCGACCCGCTGTTGTCACTCAGCACACACCGCTTGCAGGTGCTGGCCTTGCACTTTTCCGGGGATCAGCCACAGGCGCGGTACAACGCCGAACAGGTCATCCAGCGCATGGCCCAGAGCGGCCACCTCAACCGCTTCACCCACGGGTTTGGCGTGCAGTACGACCAGAGCGTTGCCGCCCTGACCATTCTGGCGCGCATCCTCTGGCTGCAAGGCCACCCGGACCAAGCCTGGCGCACCGCGCGCCAGGCGCTGGACATTGCGCTACAGATCAATCACGGCACGTCGATCTGCTACACCCTGGCGCTGGCCGGTTGCGTGATCGCCCAGTACAACGGCGACCAAGCCACCGCCCGCGACCTCCTGCGTCTGTTGCTGGAGCAGGCGCAAAAGCATTCGGTGCTGCTGTTTTACAACTGGGCGCGGCAGTACGCGCGGGTGATCGATGGCGCCGAAGGGCCTGCGCAATCGAGTGCCGGGCTGGTGAAAGAAATCATGCTGACGCTCGACGGTGGCGGTGTCGATGAGGGACTGCTGGCGCGGGCGGAAAGTGGCGCGGCGGGTTGGAGCACGGCGGAGATTCTTCGCGCCCGGGGCGATGCGCTGCTCGACGACCAGCGCCCGGACGAGGCCGAAGCCGTGCTGCTGAAAGCCCTGGCGGTGGCGAAGGCTCAGGGCGCATTGGCCTGGGAGTTGCGCAGCGCTACCTCACTGGCGCAGCTGTGGCAGCGTCAGGGTCATTGCCGGCAAGCCTATGAGCTGTTGGCGCCGATCTATGGCCGGTTCACTGAAGGTTTTGCCACGCCGGACCTGACGAAAGTACGGCAGTTACTCGATCAGCTCGGCGGGCAACTGCACACCTGAGATCCAGCGCGCCCGGCTGTTGTAGTGCGCGTGGCTCAATTCGAGCGCCGGCAAGTGGCCGCTGGTTTCAAGTTTCTCCAGGGCATAGCAGCGTGTGGTGTTGAGGAAGCGATAACGCGCTGTGCCGTTGACCTGCTCGACCGACAGCAGCGATTTGCCCGCCAGGCGTTCGACCATGGCCAACAGGTGCATGGGCGGCAACACCGCGCAACTGATCACGCCAATCGCCGCGTCGAGGGTGAAGGCCATTTTGAACACCGCCAGATGCTGCAACACCATTTGCTCCAGCGGGCTCAGGCGTTCGTAGCTCCAGTCCAGCGCGGCCTTGAGGGTTTGATGGCGCGGCACGGCGGTGCGTCGACCCTGGGTCAGCAGTTGGAAGCAGTTATCCAGTTGTGCTTGCAGACCCACCAGCGCCAGCGCGTCGATCTGCGCGGCGGCCAGTTCGATCGCCAGGGGCAAACCGTCGAGTCGGCGACAGATGTCGCGCACGGCTTTGAGGTCTTGTTCGCGCAAGGTGAAACCTTGCTGCCGGGCGCGGGCGCGGCTGACAAACAGCTGCACCGCCGAATAGCCCATCGCCTCGGACACGCTGTACAACGCCGAGGCCGGCGGCACCATCAACGGCGGCACACGCAACACGGTTTCGCCCTGAGCCTGAAGCGGTTCGCGGCTGGTGGCCAGGATCGACAGGCGTGGCGCGGTGGTGAGCAGATCGTCGATCAAGGTGCGGCAGCGTTCGAGCACATGCTCGCAGTTATCGAGCACCAACAAGGCGTGCAGTGAAGTCAGGCCAGCGTCGGCATGCAAGGTGTTCATCAGGTGATTGAAGACTTGCGACGGATCATCGACGGCCGACAGGTCAACCATCCAGACGCCGTCACGGTAGTGCTGCAACAGCAACTCTGCCACGCGCAACGCCACGGTGGTCTTGCCGATGCCGGCCGGGCCGATCAGGGTCATGAAGCGTCGAACCGGCAACTGCCGAACGACGCTGCCGACAATCGAATCGCGGCCGGTGATCGGGGTCAGCCGCGCCGGCAGGTTGTGCTGGGGCTTGTGTGCGCTGTCGATGAAGACTGGCGTGCCGCGCTGCACCGGGGCGATAAAACTGTAGCCGCGCTGGGGAATGTTGACGATGTAGCGCTGGCCGTTCTGGCCATCGCCCAAAGCCCGGCGCAACGCCGCAATGTGTACGCGCAAGTTGATCTCTTCCACCACCGAAGTCGGCCAGACCCGGGCGATCAATTCGTCCTTGCTGACCACGTGGCCGGCGCGCTCGACCAGCACTTGCAAAATGTCCAGCGCCCGCCCGCCCATGCGCAACGGCCGATCCCCTTCCAGGATCAGCCGTTGGCTCATGTGAAACGCGTAGGGGCCGAATCGCAGCACCGCATCGCTGGTTAAATCTGTAAGGCTGTTCATGCACGTTCAGGTGCTGAAAACCGGGTCGGGCTCAAGGTACTGCAAATTCCGTAGCGCACGTCCAACCAGGCTCCCGCATCTCCATCGCAAAGAGTTCACCGGTATCTTGGCAGGCATCGATGACCGCACAACGACCGCGCGGGGCGCGACACGGACATCACGGTGCGCAATACAGACACGGAGGCTCTAGCTGAACTGTTCGCGGTACTGCGCGGGGGTCAAACCGAGTTTTTCACTGAACAGAAACCGCATGTGCCGCACGCTGCCGAAGCCGCTTTTGTAGGCCACGGTCTTGAGCGGTGCATCGCTGGTTTCCAGCAGTTGCCGGGCATGGTCGATGCGCGCACTTTGCAGGAACTCCATGGGCGTCATGTTCACCTCGCGGGCAAACAGCCGGGCGAAGTGTCGCGAACTCATGTTCGCCAGGCCCGCCATGCGCTCGATGCTGAAGGCTTCGTCGAGGTGTTCGAGCACGTAGTTCTGCACGCGGGTGATGGGCGTTTCCTGGGGGGCGACCGTGGCCAGCAAGGGACTGAACTGCGCCTGCCCGCCCTGGCGTTTCATCACCACCAGCAGCACTTTGGCCACGTCCTGGGCGACTTTTTTGCTGTGGTCCTGGGCGACCACCGCCAACGCCAGGTCGATGCCGGCAGTGACGCCGCCTGAGGTAATCAGGTTGCGGTCCTCGACGTAGATTTGATCGGTCTCGACCATCGCCTTCGGAAAGCCTTTGATCAACCGTTCGGTGTAGTGCCAATGGGTGGTGACGCGATAGCCGTCAAGCAACCCGGCATGCCCGAGCACGAAGGCGCCGGTGCAGATCGAGCCGTAGCGCTCGGCGCGGGTGACGGCGCCCCGCAGCCACGTCAGCAAGTGTTGCGGTTTGTCGTTATAGGCACCGGGGCCGCCGGGGATCAGCAACAGGTCGTAGTGTTCGCTGGCCTGATCGATGTGCAGATCGGCCTGGACATTAACGCCGTTGGACGCGCGCAACGGACCGTGCTCGGTGCCGATCATCGACAACACGTAGTGATCGTCCGGTGGCAGATAACGGTTGGCGATGGAAAACACCTCCATCGGCCCGGCCATGTCGAGCAGCAGAAAGTTGGGGAACAGCACCATTGCCACGGTTTTCATGGGTTCAACATCATCAAAGTCATAAAAAGAGAATATTCCCGCTGCCTGTTAACAGGATTTGTGTGGTGTGCATTATGGCCAAGTGTGGCGATTGTGTCGGATGAGAATACGTGACCCCGCCCACAAAACTGTCAACCTGAGCGAGACAGTATTTCAATTTCCATCTACTTATTGCATCCACCAGTAACCATTAACCTTCTCCTCACTCGGACGAATTCACGTCCTGACAGGAGATTTCATCATGCTGACCCTTCGCAAAGCCTCGGATCGCGGCGCAGCCAATCACGGTTGGTTGAAGTCCTTCCACACCTTTTCCTTCGCCAACTATCGCAACCCGAAAGAGCAGGGTTTTTCCGACCTGTTGGTGATCAACGATGACCGCGTGGCGGCCGGCAAAGGCTTTGGCCAGCACCCGCACCGCGACATGGAGATTTTCTCCTATGTGCTCGAAGGTGCCCTGGAACACAAGGACACCCTGGGCACCGGTTCGGTGATCCGCCCCGGCGATGTGCAATTGATGAGCGCCGGCAGCGGCGTGGCGCACAGCGAGTACAACCACTCGGCGACCCGTGGCGTGCACTTCCTGCAAATCTGGATCGTGCCTGAGGTCAGCGGCGCCAAACCGCGTTATCAGCAAGAGCACTTCAGCACCCAGAAAAAACGTGGACGCCTGGCACTGATCATCTCCCCGGACGGGGCCAAGGGTTCGCTGTCGGTGCGCCAGGATGCGCGGGTGTATGCCGGGCTGTTCGACGGCAAGGAAAGCGCCACGCTGGAATTGGCGGCTAACCGGTATGCCTACGTGCATGTGGCGCGCGGCAGTGTTGAACTCAATGGCGTGCCATTGCAGGAAGGCGATGGTGTGCGGGTTCGCGAGGAGCAGGTGCTGAGCTTGAGCAACGGCGTGGATGCCGAAGTGTTGGTGTTTGATTTGCGGCCGCAGGAATTGCCGGAAATGCCGTAACAGCAACATGCCCCCGTAGCAGCTGTCGAGCCCCAGCGAGGCTGCGTCCGACGGCGAAGCCGTCGTAAAATCAGCCATCGCGGTGTTTCAGGTAAACCGAGGTGGCCGGATTGACGACGGCTTCGCCGTCGGACGCAGCCTCGCCGGGGCTCGACAGCTGCTACGGGGTTATTCGCCTGTACCGGAAAACCCGGCGACGATTTCATCAATCACCGCCCTCACCCGCGCCGTATGCCGCAGATCCGCATGGGTCACCAGCCACACGTCATAGGGCACCGGGCGCGTACGTTCCGGCCACAACCGCACCAGCCCGTCCCGCTCGCCCATGTACACCGGAATCTCGCCAACCCCGATCCCCGCGGCGATGGATCGACGCACCAACAACCCGGACCCCAGGCTCGACACTATCCGCCCGCGCGTCAGCGGTTCCGACACCAGCGTCATCTCCTTGTTGCCCGCCAGATACGGCTGATACACCACCACATCATGCCCTGCAAACGCCGAACCCGGTTCGGGCACGCCATGGGCGTCCACATAGCCTTGGGAGGCAAACAGCCCCACCGGCCAGCGCGCAATGCGTCGGGCGATCAGGTCGGGGTTGTCCGGCCGGGCGTTGCGCACCGCGATATCGGCTTCGCGCTTGGCCAGGCTGATCATCTGCGTGGACGCGTCCAATTGCACCTGCACGTCAGGGTGTTGTTCGTGCAACCGGGCAATCGCCGGGATCAGGAAATCGATGGCCAATGAATCGGTAGTACTGACGCGCACGGTGCCCGTCAGCCGATCATCCAGGCCCTGGATTTGCCGCTGCAACTCCAACGCCGACACCTCCATTTTTTCCACGGCCTGCAACGCCGCTTCGCCCACCGCCGTCAGCGCGTAACCTTCGGAGGTACGCAGGAACAACGTCGCGCTCAACGACTTTTCCAACGCCGTGACCCGCCGCCCGACCGTGGCCTGATCGACCCCCAGCACCCGCGCCGCGCCCCTGAGCGTCGATTCCCGGCAAACCGCCAGAAACACCCGCGCATCATCCCAATTCATACGATTTCCCTGCCACTGCATATTCGCATCACTGTAGCGCGAAATCGCTGCATTACTGCATCAATAAACCTCGATAGGCTGGAGGCCAGAGATAACCTCACAGGAACGTTCTCATGCACAGCACATCCACCACCCCGCCCAGCGCCATCTGGCTGCCGATCTTCGCCGGCCTCTGCGCCAGCCTGGTCAGCATCGGCCTGGCGCGTTTTGCCTACACACCGTTGATTCCATCGTTGATCCAGGCCCAATGGTTTTCCGCCAATGACGTGGTGTACCTCGGGGCCGCCAACCTCGTCGGTTACCTGATCGGCGCGTTGATCGGTCATCCCCTAGCCCGACGGGTGGGCAACAGCACCGCCCTGCGCCTGATGATGCTCGCGGTGACGCTGTCGTTTTTTGCCTGTGGCTTTCCATTGTCGGTGAGCTGGTTCTTCGGCTGGCGCCTGCTGTCGGGGGTTGCCGGTGGCGCGATCATGGTGTTGGTGGCGGCGACCGTGTTGCCCCATGTGCCGGTGTCCCGTCGAGGCTTGGCCAGTGGCGCGATTTTCCTCGGTATCGGTTTGGGCATTGCCGGTTCAGGGACGATTGTGCCGCCGCTGCTGAGCCTGGGTTTGCAGAACACCTGGTTCGGCCTCGGCTTGCTGGCGCTGGTGTTGACCGCCGCGAGCTGGTTTGGCTGGCCGACCACTCAACACGCTGCACCGGTGAACAGCGACAGCGTGAAATCGCCCACCCCGCCAGGCCTTTATCTACTGTTCGCGCAATATGCCTTCATGGCGGCGGGCCTGGTGCCAGCGATGGTGTTCCTGGTGGACTTCGTCGCTCGCGGCCTCGGCGCCGGAGCGCATGTGGGTGCGCTGATCTGGGTCATGTATGGCCTGGGGGCGATTGTCGGGCCGGTGAGCTATGGTTTTCTCGCCGACAAACTCGGCGCACGGTTGAGCATTCGGATTGTGCTGGTGGTGCAGGCGATTGCGTTGGCGTCGCTGGCGGTTTCCAGTTCATTCCTGGCCCTGGCGTTGCTGGCGGTGATCCTCGGTTCGTTCCCGCCGGGCATCGTGCCGCTGGCGTTGGCCCGGGTGCATGAACTGGTGCCCAATCACCATCAACAGCAAATGGCCTGGAGCCGTGCCACGGTGTCGTTTGCCACGTTCCAGGCCCTGACCGGGTTTGCCTATTCGGCGATATTCAATGCCAGCGGCGGGCATCACGCGTTGTTGTTTGTGATTGCCTGCGGGGCCATTGTGGTTGCATTGGTTTTGGAGTTGGCAATGCGTTTGACCAAGATCAAAAAATCGCAAGCTCCTACATTGAACTGCAATCCCATGTAGGAGTGTGTAGCTGTCGAGTGAAACGAGGCTGCGATCTTTTGATCTTCAGCAACCACATACGGTCCCATTTATTAATCCATTCACCACAGGAACCCGAACATGACCCTGCCCCAAACCATGACCCTGATCGAAATCACCCAACCCGGCGGCCCCGAGGTCCTGCAACCGAAGGACGTGTCCATGCCCACGGTTGCCGCCGGTGAAGTGCTGATCCGCGTCCACGCCGCCGGGGTAAATCGCCCGGACGTGATCCAGCGCGCCGGCAAGTACCCGATGAAACCCGGCATGAGCCCGATTCCCGGCCTGGAAGTGGCGGGTGAAGTGGTGGCGATCGGCAAAGGGGTCAGTGAGTTTGTGCTGGGCGACAAGGTCTGCGCCCTGACCAACGGCGGCGGCTACGCGCAATATTGCGTCGCCCCGGCCAGCCAGACGTTGCCCATCCCCGATGACATGGACTGGATTCAAGCCGCCGCCATCCCGGAAACCTTCTTCACGGTCTGGGCCAACCTGTTTGAAATGGGCGGCGCCAGCAAAGGCCAGCGCGCCTTGATCCACGGCGGCACCAGCGGCATCGGCACCACTGCGCTGATGCTCTGCCGCGAGTTTGGCGTCGAGGCATTCGCCACCGCTGGCAGCGAGGAAAAATGCGAGGCGATCCGTAAACTCGGGGCCAAGGCGATCAACTATCGCGACCAGGATTTCGCCCAGGTCATCGCCGAAAAAACCGCCGGCAAAGGGGTGAATGTGATCCTCGACATCATGGGCGGCTCGTACTTCAACAACAACGTTGCCGCCCTGGCCATGGAAGGTCGGCTGGTGATGCTCGGCTTCCTCGGTGGCGCCCACGCCAAGGACGTCGACCTGCTGGCGATCATGGCCAAACGCGCGATCATCACCGGCTCACTGCTGCGCTCGCGGACCCAGGAAGAAAAAGCCGCCATCGCCCAAGGGTTGTACGAATACGTGTGGCCGGTACTGTCGGCCGGGCGTTGCCTGCCGATGATCGACAAGGTCTACCCGTTTACCGATGCGTCGCAAGCCCATGCGCGGATGGAAGCTGGCGATCACATCGGCAAGATCGTCTTGAAAATGGATCAGTAACCCTCTCCCGCCGACTGCGCGCCACCGATGATCGCGATGCCGGAGCTGCTGCCCAAGCGGGTCGCACCGGCCTCGATCATCGCCAGGGCGGTCGGGTAATCGCGCACGCCGCCCGAGGCCTTGACTCCGATGTCCGCACCCACGGTGCGGCGCATCAGGGCAACGTCTTCGACGGTGGCGCCACTGCGGCTGAAACCGGTGGAGGTCTTGACGAAGGCGACGTTCAGCTCGCGACAGATTTCGCAGGCCTTCACTTTCTCGGCGTCGGTGAGCAGGCAGGTTTCCAGGATGACTTTCAGCGGCACACTGCCGCAGGCCTGTTTGACCTGGGCAATGTCGTCCTGCACCTCGGCGAACAGACCATCCTTCAGCCAGCCGATGTTCAACACCATGTCAATCTCGCCAGCGCCAGCGGCAATCGCCCGCTCGGCTTCGAAGGCCTTGGTGTCACTCAAACCGGCACCCAGCGGAAAGCCAATCACTGCGCAAACCTTGACGCTGTGCCCTGTCAGGCACTGCGAAGCGAGGGGCACTTGCCCGGAATTCACACACACCGAATAGAAGCCATGTTCCGCCGCCTCGCGGCACAGGGTGGCGATTTGTTCGCGGCTGGCGTCCGGCGCCAGCAAGGTGTGATCGATGTACTGCGCCAGTGCCTGGGGTGGGAGATGGGCCATCGCAAAAACTCCTGTTTGTATATTCAAATGCCCCTGCGCCACAATCGAGGATCATTTGCGCAAAAACGTTACAAAACTCACAATTAATGTTACTTAAATAACATCAACAATCAACCCCGGAATGCCTGTGGACAGTAAAAAAGCCGAGCGTCTCAAGCTGATTCAACAAGCCCTGCAAGACCAGAGCGCCATTCACCTGCGCGAAATGGCCGCGTTGCTGGACGTGTCGGAGATGACCCTGCGCCGCGACCTGACCAAGTACACCGACCACCTGCGCCTGCTCGGCGGCTACATCACCAAAATCCACGACGGCAACGAACCCGCCGATTACCGCGTGGCCGAACAGGACACCCGGCATGTCGAAGAGAAACGCCGCATCGGCAAACTCGCCGCGCGGTTTATCCAGCCCGGCGACACGGTGTTTTTCGATTGCGGCACCACCACGCCGTTCGTGGTGGATTTCATCCCCGACGAGCTCGAATTCACCGCCGTGTGCAACTCCCTGAACGTGCTGCTCAAACTGTCGCAAAAGCCCAACTGCCACATCGTGGTTTGCGGCGGCACGTTCCATCGCAAGAACCAGGTGTTCGAGAACCAGACCGAATTCGGCATCCTCGATAGCGTGCGCCTGACCTGGGCCTTTGTCTCCGCCGCCGGGGTCAGCCAGGACTTCGGCGTGACCTGCTTCAACTTCAATGAAGTGGAGGTCAAGCAGAAGGTCCTGCGCCAGGCGCAACAACGGTTGCTGCTGGCCGACCACAGCAAGTTCGACACCGTGCGCACCGCGCATTTCGCCGCCCTTGAGGATTTCCAGTACGTGGTCAGCGACAAGAAAATCCCCAAGGCCTATTGCGATGCGATTGTGGCCAGCGGCGCTCAGTTGATTATCTGATCAAGGCCTGTTGCTCGGCCTTGTTCAGATAACCGGTGGTGACCTTGAACGCCGCCGTCTCCCCCGCCGCCAATGCGCGCACATGGCCCTTGGCGGACTCGGCGCGATAGCCTTCCGGCTCGCAGGTGGCGGGCAAGATGAACGCCGCCACTTGCTGATCGGCGTTGTGCAGAATCCAGCGCGCGGCGTGATCGAACTGGTCGGGGCGATAGCGGGTGTAGAACGCGGCCCCGTCCGGGTGACTCAGCAGGAAATGCGCATCGCCGTTTGCATCGGCGTGCACGCCATCGAAGAAAAATACGATCTCCGGGTCGTAGAGGTCTGGGCGATCCAGGCAACGGAACTGTTCCGGCTCCAGCGCCAACTGCTCCATGTATCGGCTCCAGGCCGGGGTCGGCTTGACGTGGGCCGGCACGCTGCTGCGCAGGCGTACTTTTTCGAATCCCAACGGCTCGATAAACCGCGCGCCCTCGACGTAGGCGTAATTCATGTGGGCCATGTACATCAGGTCCATGGGTTTGCCGGCCAGGTTGGTCACGGTCATAGCAATGTCGAACAAGCCCGAATCGGCACGCAAGGTGACGCTCGGACTGGCCAGATAACGGTCGCCAAAACCCTGGGCGTATTCGTACTCGCCGCCCAATCGCAGGAAGGGTCCGTCGCTGTCTTCGCCGATTTCCAGCCAGGCACGATCCATCGCCGCGCACGGCATCTCGCCGTGCAATGGATGATCGTCTTCGGGTGTCGGGCAACCATTGCGCAACAGGCCGCTGTGGAACATGAAACAGCCGTAGGTGCCGATCACTGTCGGGCTCGGTCTGGGCTGGCTGAACAGGTTGCTCATGGTCAGGTCCCGGCCGTCGAACACCGCGTCCCAGATCATCTGGCCCTGATACGGCAGCACCACCAGTTTTCCGCGACTGTTACTCATTTCCAGCGCCAACACGCCGCTGGGATAAGTGCTGGCGCTGACCTTGAAATGCTCGGATTCCAGCAGCGTCTTCGGCGCTTCACTAAACAGCGCCGGGTAGAGATTGATCCGCGTGCTCATGAAGTCACCGCCGCACCCACCGGTGCACGTTCGCTGGCGGAATGACGCAGGCAACGCACCGCGTAAGCGACAATCACGATGAAGCACAGCAACGGCACGCTATAAGCCAGTTGCATGTTGCCGCCGCTGTAATCGGAGAGCAGGCCCTGGAAGATCGGAATCACCCCGCCACCGACGATGCTCATCACCAGCAGCGAACCGCCGACGCCGGTGTCTTCACCGAGGCCATCGATGGTCAGGCCATAAATGGTCGGCCAGCACGGGCCAAGGAACACGCTCACACCGACCGCCGCATACACCGCGGTGATGTTCGGCACCAGAATGGTGTAGGCCAGCAACACAATGCACAGCACGCCATACACCGCCAACACCTTGGCCGGGTGCAGTTTGCGCATCAGCACGTTGGCGATCAGTTTGCCGATGAAATACGCGGCGAAGGTCGTCAGCAGGAACCACGAGGCGCTGCGCTCGTTCATCCCGCCCAATTGCATGGCCAGGCGAATGGTGAAACTCCACACGCCGACTTGCGCGCCGACGTACAGAAACTGCGCCAGCACACCGAAAGTGAAACGCTTGTTGCCCCACAACCGCGACAAACTCTGACCAAGGCTGGCGGTTTTCTTGCTCGCGGTTTGCACGCCTTTGCACGCGGGGAAACGGGTGATGGCGATCAGGATGAACATCAGCACCAGCACCGCGATCATCCATTTGTACGGCAGCAAGGTGGACTGGATCATTTGCAGCTGCTGGACCGCCGCGTCCGAAGCGCTCATTTGCGTGAGCTGCTCGCGGGTGGCGTCGGTGTCCTTGAACATCACGAAGCTGCCGACATACACCCCGGCCATCGCACCGAACGGGTGAAAGGTCTGGGAGATGTTCAGGCGACGGGTACCGGTTTCCCGTGGGCCCATCAGCGTTGAATAGGTGTTGCACGCGGTTTCAAGAAACGACAGCCCCGCCGCAATCACGAACAGCGCCAACAGGAACATGCCGTACTTGGCCGTCGATGCTGCCGGGAAGAACAACAGGCAGCCCAACATGTAGAGCATCAGGCCGATGAGGATGGTGGTCTTGTAGCTGAAACGCCGAACCACCAGCGCCGCCGGAATCGCCACGAAGAAGTAGCCGAGGTAGAACGCCGACTGCACGAATGCAGTCTGGAAATCGCTGAGCAGAAAGGCTTTCTTGAAATGCGCGATGAGCACGTCGTTCATGCTCGCGGCCGTCGCCCACAGCGCGAAAATGCTGCACAGCAGGATGAAGGCGAACCAGGGCGTGCGGTTCAGGTAGAAACCATCGGGCGTCTGTTGGAGCGGAGGCTTTGTCATTGTTGTTCTCCGGGTAGTTTTAAGGGGTGAATCTGCTCGACGTCAGGCGTCGAATTGGCGCTGGAATTCTGCAAATGCAGGGGCATCCGGGTAGGAGGTCTGGGTGCCCAGCCCCGTGACCGAGCACGCGGAATAGGCCACGGCCTGGGTCATGGCGGCGCGGATATCGCGGTCGCGGCTCCAGTGCCGGATGAAGCAGCCAATGAACGCATCGCCGGCACCGGTGGTGTCACGGGCGTTAACGCGCAGGCCGGGAATCTGGAACTCGCCCTCCTCTCCGACGTACAGCGCACCCTGCTGGCCGAGGGTCACGATCACATGGCGGATGCCGCTGGCGACCAGGGATTTGGCGGCTTTAAGCGCGGACTCAGGCGAGTCGACGGTATGGCCGCTGATCAGCGCCAGTTCGGACTCGTTGGGTATCAGGAAATCCAGTTGGGCCAAGTGTTCACGGCTCAGGCCGGCCAAGGCCGGTGCCGGGTTGAGCAACACCGGGATGTTGTGTTCGCGGCCGAACTCGATGGCGTAGTAAACGGTTTCCACATTGATTTCGAGTTGCAGCACGATCAGCGTGCATTCGCGCAGGGCTGGCGCGGCGGCGTCGATATCGGCCGGGGCGAGATGGGCGTTGGCACCTTTGACGATGAGGATGCTGTTGTGGGAATCGGCCTGGACGAAGATCGGTGCCACGCCGCTGGACACGCCGGGCACACGCTGCACGTAACGGGTGTCGATGCCGAAGCGCTGGAAATTGGCCAGGGTGTTGTCGGCAAACATGTCATCGCCGACCTTGGTCAGCATCAGCACATCAGCCCCCAGCTTGGCCGCTGCCACCGCCTGATTAGCGCCCTTGCCGCCGCAACCGAGGGCAAACCCCGGAGCTTCCAGTGTCTCGCCCTGGGCCGGCATGCGGTCGATGTAGGTGATCAGATCCACCATATTGCTGCCGATGACTGCGATCTTGCTCATTGCTATCCCACCTTGATACGGCTTGCCTGACTGACGTCGGCGCTGTTGTTTTGTTATTTAAATAACATTCGGTGTGATTATTCAATCTTTTTTATTGCGTAGATGAGGAAGCAAAGACGAGCGGCTTTGCGCAAATCCGGTGTGCGATCGGGAGGTGGCGGTGATCGTTCCCACGCTCCGTGTGGGAATGCAGCCCGGGACGCTCCGCGTCCCATTGGAACGCAGAGCGTCCCTGAAGGCATTCCCACGCAGAGCATGGGAACGATCCTGCAACACACACGACTGTCGAAATAATTCCCGTCCCCGCCCCGCATCTGTTAAAACCCGTGCTTTCCCCTGATCGACTGGACTGCTGGATGCTTACTCCCCTCATGAGCCGCTTGCGTCGGCGCTGGTTTTCATCGTTGTGCATGGCGCTGCTGATCGTCGGTTTGCCGGCGAGTTGCGGGGTGCTCAAGTACAAAGAGCGCGAGTTGTTGTTCCGCATCGAGCCGGGCACGGCCGGGTGGTATCGCGGCTTGCCGCAAGACGTTCAGGAATTCGATATCAAGCCTGCCAGTTTCAAGGGCAATCAAAACCTGCATGCCTGGTGGTGGCCGGCCGCGCGCCGGGATGCGCCGTCGATCCTGTACCTGCACGGCGTGCGCTGGAACCTCACCGGCCAGGCCTTCCGCATCGAACAGTTGCGGGCGATGGGCTATTCGGTGCTGGCCATCGACTACCGCGGCTTTGGCCAGAGCAAGGGCGATCTGCCGTCGGAAGCCAGCGTTTATGAAGACGCCCGAGTCGCCTGGGAGCGCTTCAAGGCGATGCAACCGGACCCGAACAAACGCCTGATCTACGGCCACTCGTTGGGCGGCGCGGTGGCCATCGACCTCGCGGCAGACCTGGCCACACAGGCGAAAAAGGACCACGTCGCGGTGCCAGTGCGCGGATTGGTGATCGAGTCCACCTTCACCACACTGGGCGACGCTGTCGCGCAAGTGGCCGACAGCAACCTGCCGGTGAAATCCCTGCCGGTGCGCTGGCTGCTGTCGCAGAAATTCGATTCCATCGACAAGATCACCGACATCGATATGCCATTGCTGGTGGTCCACGGTCTGGCCGATGCGTTCATGCCGTCGCGCTTCAGCCAGCAGTTGTTTAACGCCGCCAACGAGCCCAAGCGCCTGCTGTTGGTGCCCGGTGGTACGCACAACAACAGCATGAGCCTGGGCGGCAGTCAGTACCGCCAGGCCATCGACAACCTGATGAAAGCCAAGCCAGCACAGGTCGCCGGGCCAACGGTGACTCAAGGTGCCCGCAAGGCTTAGCGATAACCCCGCGCCTGCAAATCGAACAACTGCGCATAACGCCCGCCCGCCGCCACCAGGCTGTCGTGATCGCCACGCTCCAGGATCGTGCCCTGATCCAGCACGATGATGTGGTCGGCGTTGCGCACACTGGAAAAGCGGTGGGAGATCAGCAAGGTCATGCGGCCCTGGGTGTGCTCACTGAAATGCGCGAACACCGCCGCTTCCGCCGCCGGGTCGAGGGCTGAGGTCGGTTCGTCCAGAATCAGTATGTCGGCATCACGGCGCATGTAGGCGCGGGACAAGGCGATCTTCTGCCATTGCCCGCCGGACAGCTCCTGCCCCCCGGCAAACCAGCGCCCCAGTTGCGTGGCGTAACCGCGATCCAGCCCTTCGATAAAGGGCGCGGCCATGCCTTCGGCCGCCGCTTCTTTCCAGCGTTTTTCATCGTCGAAGGCCAGGGTATCGCCGACACCGATGTTCTCGCCCACGGAGAACTGATAGCGAATGTAGTCCTGGAAAATCACGCCGATGCGCCGCCGCAGCGCATCCTCTTCCCAGGTTTGCAGGTCACTGCCGTCGAGCAGGATGCGACCCTGATCGGGGCGATACAGCCGGGTCAGCAGTTTGATCAGCGTGGTCTTGCCCGAACCATTCTCACCCACTAGTGCCACGCTGCGGCCGGGCACCAGGTGCAGGTCGATGCCCTCCAGCGCCGCGCGACTGGCCTCTGGATAGCGGAAGCCGACGTTCTCGAAACGCAGTCCATCGCCGGGCACCGCGCCCACGGTCAGGTGGCCGGTATCGCTCACCACCGGTTCGGCCAGGTATTCGTAGAGGGCCGACAGGTAAAGACCATCCTCATAAAGACCGCTGATCGCGCTGAGGCTACTGCTGACAGCGGTTTGCCCCTGTTTGAACAGCACCAGGTACATGGTCATCTGCCCGAGGCTGATCTGGCCATGAACGGTATCGACCACCACCCACGCATACGCCAGGTAAAACGCCCCGGTGCCCAGCAGCCCAAGGACAAAACCCCAGCCGTCACGACGTAACGTCAGGCGTCGGTCTTCGGCGTAGAGCCGTTTGAACGTGTCGCGATAACGCTGCAACAGCAAGGGCGCAAAACCGAACAGCTTGACCTCTTTGATAAAGCTCTCGTGGGACAGCAGCGTCTCGATGTAACTCTGCTGCCGACTCTCCGGCGCGCGCCGGGTGAACAGCCGAAACGCATCCCCGGAGAAATGCGCCTCGGCGAAAAACACCGGCAACGCACCGACCACCAGCAACACCAGCGCCCACGGCGAAAAGTGCACCAGCAACACACCGAAACTGATCAGCACAATCAGGTTCTGGATCAGCCCCAACGACTTCATTACCAACGCTAGCGGCCGGGTCGAAGCCTCGCGCCGCACCCGCACCAACTTGTCGTAAAACTCCGAGTTCTCGAACTGCACCAGCGATAACGTCTGGGCCTTCTCCAGAATCATCGTGTTGACCTTCTGCCCCAACTGCACCCGCAACAACGACTGCTGCACCGACAACGCCCGTTGCGTCCCGGACAGCAAAGCCAGCACCCCCGCCTCGAACAACACATAACGCACCACCGGCCACAACGGCGCACTGCCCTGCTGCGCGTGCAACTGCATGGCGGTGACCACGGCGTCGACAATGCGCTGGCCGAGCCAGGCAGCCAGGGCCGGGAGGACACCGGCGATCAGGGTGGCGAGGACCAGGCCGAGGAACAATCCGCGTGAGGTGCCCCAGACCAGTTGCAGGGCGCGTCTTGCCTGGTCGAGCAGCGCGGCGAAACGGTTAACTGCCGCGCTCATTCAGCACACTCCGCCGGGGGCTTGGAGGATTCGCCCTGAAACCGCGCCCGATACCGCCCCGGACTCTCCCCCGTCCACTTCTTGAACGCCCGGTGAAACGCACTCGGTTCCTGAAACCCCAACTGCTCGGCGATATCGCCAATGCTCGCCTTGCTTTGGCGCAACTGTTCAAACGCCACCCCGCGCCGCACCTCGTCCTTGATCTCCTGATACGAACAGCCCTCGCGCTCCAGTTTGCGGCGGAAGGTGCTGGGGCTCAGGTGTTGTTCCAGGGCGAAGGCTTGCAGGGTGGGCCATTGGCTGTAATGGCTGTTACGCAGGCGCTGGTGCACGTGGGACGCGAGGCCGTGCTGGTTGCGGAAGCGGATCACCAGCCATTGCGGCGCGGTGCGTAAGAACACTTTCAAGGATGCGAGGTCTTGAACCACTGGCAGTCGCAGGTAGTAGCTGGCGAATTCGATTTCGGTGCGTTCGGCGCCGAAGGTCAGGTTGGGGCCCCAAAGCAGACGGTCGTCGCTGAGGGAGACGCGGGCATGACGAAAGTCCGCACGGTCGATGGGGATGCGGCGCCCGCCGAGCCAGCACAGCAAACTGATCATCAGGACCAGGAAGGTTTCTTCGCCGAGGCGGCTGACGTCGTGGTCGGTCGAGCGGGTTTGCAGGCTGATGACCGCACGCTTGCCGCGCACCGTCAGGGTGCCGCGAAAGTCGCTGAGGAACAGGGCGAAGTTGGCCAGGCATTGGCGCAGGGCTTTGTGCAGGTCGGGTTCCTGGATCAGCGCGCGGCAGATCAGGGCGAAACTGCCCGGTGGCATGCCGTGGCGGTCGAGGCCGAAGAATTCGTCGTCGAGCTCGCGAATCTGGATCAGCCACAACGCGGCAAACGCACTGGCCGGCACGCGGGCCGTGGGCTGGTCGAGCAGCGCCGGGTCGATATTGGCCTGTTCAAGCACCGCCGCGAGGCGCTGAGGATTGTCCATCAGACGATGGATCATCGCCCGCACGAAGTAGGCCGCCACTGAATCCGTTTCCCGCATGTGAACGCTTTGCTCCCCATCACCCGACTGGCAAAAAACACCAGTGCCGTTGAACAGTTGCGGCATAGGACAAGCGCCCTGCCCGCTCTAGACTCGCGGCCATAGTACGCCTTCGGCCGTTGTGGCGGCCAAGGTATCGACGGGTTTGATCGCAAGGACTTCAAGCATGAATCTGCAACACATCGGCGTGATTGGCGCGGGCACCATGGGCAACGGGATTGCGCAGGTTTGCGCCGTGGCCGGCTTCAGCGTGACCTTGATCGATATCAGCGAAAGTGCCCTGCAAAAGGCTGTGGCGACTGTCGGCAAGAACCTTGATCGGCAAGTCGCCAAAGCGACGTTGAGCGAAGAGCAGAAACTCGCCGCCCTCGACAAGATCCGCACCAGCACTGATTACGCCAGCCTGAAAGGCGTGCAACTGGTGATCGAAGCCGCCACCGAAAACCTCGACCTGAAACTGCGGGTGCTGCAACAGATTGCCGCGCAGGTCAGCGCCGAGTGCGTGATCGCCTCCAACACGTCCTCATTGTCGATTACCCAACTCGCCGCCAGCGTCAGCCAGCCCGAGCGTTTCATCGGTCTGCACTTCTTCAATCCGGTGCCGGTGATGGAGCTGATCGAGGTGATTCGCGGCCTGCAAACCAGCGACGCGACCCACGCCCTGGCGCTGGACATGGCCACGACGCTGGGCAAAACCGCGATCACCGCCGGCAACCGCCCGGGCTTCGTGGTGAACCGGATCCTGGTGCCGATGATCAACGAAGCGATCCTGGTGTTTCAGGAAGGCCTGGCCAGCGCCGATGACATCGACGCCGGCATGCGCCTGGGCTGCAACCAGCCGATCGGCCCGCTGGCCCTGGCGGATTTGATTGGCCTGGATACGGTGCTGGCGATTCTCGAGGCGTTCTACGACGGCTTCAATGACAGCAAATACCGCCCGGCGCCGTTGCTCAAGGAAATGGTCGCCGCCGGTTACCTGGGACGCAAAACGGGGCGCGGCTTCCATGCCTATGCCTGAGCGTTGTGAACGCTTTGCCGAATACCGGGACAAGGTGCTGGAGCTGTTCGCCAGCAAGGGTTTCGGCCAGGTCGGCATGCGCGAGCTCGCCACCTGCCTGGGGCTCGCCCCGGGCTCGCTGTATCACCATTACCCGAGCAAGCAGCACTTGCTGGCGGACTTGATCGAAGAGTTCTACGAAGAGTTGTTGGCGACGCTTGGGCGCCTGGATAAAAAAGCCAAACGCGGCATGCTGCCCAGCCTGATCCAGGCGCACCTGAACCTGCACCGGGAAATGCCTTGGCATTTTCGCTTGGCGGAGCGCGACAGCGGTTGCCTGAATGAAGATCAGCAGCAACGAGTTCGGCAATTACGCGAGCAATACGAATGCCGGTTGCTGCTGATGTTGGGGGCCAAGTCCAGGCTCAGCGCACAGGGTCAGTTGGCGGCCGGGCACGCGATTGCCAACTTGCTCAACAGCGCCCCTGGTTGGCTGACCCAGCATGCGCTGGGTGAAGCGGAGCGGGATGAACTGTTGGAAAGCCTGGTGAGCGGCGCGATCGAGCGCGTGTTGCGCCCTTCGGTGCCACGCGCAGTGGCCTGAGGCGATACAAAGTGCCAGTACCCACTGGCATACTGGCGCCCCCTCAAAACACAAAAAGGATTTCGTGTGTTCTCGCGCCTCAATACCCTCGTCTCAGGGCTCTTTCACGCCGTTAGCGGGCTCGTTGTACTCGTTTTGATTCTGCATGTGGCCTTCTTCAACTGGCAGTTGATGACGCCGCGTGATGTCGGCGGCACCTTCATGGGCGGCGGCATGGAAACGCCGATGTATTTGATGAGCTGGGGGGTGGCCATACTCGGGCTGGTTATCGCTATTTTGTTACGCCTGCCTGGCGCGATCTACGGCTGGATCGGCTCCGGCCTGGTGCCGCTGGGCATCGGCACCTGGTGGCAACTGAACTACCCGGACAACGACACAGGTAATGCGATTTACAGCATCAGCGAGCATGAGATTGGCTCCTTCATGATCATCGGCGTGATTCTGCTGAGCAGCGGTCTATACGCTCGCGAAAAACTCAAAAACCGCGTATCGGATCCGCAGCAAATGCCAGTGCAATTCATCGCCGCCGTGCTGCTGGCTGCTTTCTTTATCGGCGTGCCTCTCGGCAAGTACAAACAGGCGTCGCTCCCCCACTGCGCCTTCAATAAGGAAGGTCAGCAGTTGACCGTCTGCATTGGCGACGAACGCGTCATCGTCGATTGATCGAGCAATAAGCCGCGCCTTGTCTATAGAAAAAACGTCTGAACAAACCCGGTGAAACCCGGCCTCTAACGCTTTGCTATTAGAGGTCGAACCCTATTGAAGCTGGAGGCCGTTTTGGCGTCCGGCCCCACTCGGTTACCGGGAGTAGAACATGAAAATCAATCCCTACCTGATCTTCAATGGCGACTGTAAAGCCGCCTTCACCTATTACGCCACGGCCCTGCCCGGCCAGATCGACATGATGATGACCTTCGGCGAAAGCCCGGCGAAGGAACACGTTCAAACGGAGTACCACAACCTGATCATTCATACCCGCCTGTCGGTGGGTGACCAGGCGATCATGGGTTCGGACACCACACCTGATCGCCCTACCGACGATATGGCCGGATGCTCGATCTCGTTGAACGTCGACAGCGTGGCCGAAGCCGAGCGCGTCTTCGCCGCACTGGCGGAGGACGGCACGGTGCAAATGCCGTTGGAGGCAACCTTCTGGGCGGCCCGCTTCGGGATGCTGGTGGACCGGTTTGGCGTGGCGTGGATGGTCAATTGCGAGAAGGATCAGTAAATCGCCTATAGAAAAGCCCAACCTGAAAAGGTTGGGCTCGTTGAACCAGTGGCGAGGGAGCTTGCTCCCGCTTGAGTGCGCAGCGCTCACAAGATTTTGGGGCCGCTTCGCAGCCCAGCGGGAGCAAGCTCCCTCGCCACAGGGGTGGTGTTCAATTCAGGCTCTGTGGCAAGTCCAAGACCATCTGCTACCGTCAACTCGCCATCCCGAGCCGCGTCAACGGAGGTTGAATGAATCATTTGCTGATCGCACTGATCGTATTCACCTGCCTGTTCGGCAGTGCCTTGGTGGGCTCGTACGTGCGGCAGCGATTGCCCTCGCATCATCTGAGTGACGATTCGGTTACCGTCCTGAAGCTTGCCACCGGCCTGATCGCAACCATGTCGGCGCTGGTGCTGGGCCTGCTGGTTTCTTCGGCCAAAGGCACGTTCGAAACCACCAATGCACAGCTGGAAGGTGCGGCGGCCAAGGTGGTCGAGTTCGACCGCGTGCTGGCGCGTTATGGCCCGGAAACCCAGCCCATCCGCACACAGCTCAAGCACAATTACGCGGAAATCGTGCAGGTCCTGCAGTCCCGGGATCGATCCCGGCTGGCCATGCTCGATAGCCCGGAAGCGATCAACCGCTCCGAAGCGCTGCAACAGCAGGTCGCCGCGCTTTCCCCCGGCACCGACAATCAACGCACGCTCAAGGCCTCGGCCTTGCAGATGATGGACGCCGTGTTCGCCGCCCGTTGGCTGACCATGCTGCAAGCCAACCAGTCGATCCCGCCGGTCATGCTGGTGATTCTCATCACCTGGCTGTCGATCATCTTCGGCTCGTTCGGCTTGTTCGCCCCGCGCAATGGCACGATTGTGGTGGTGCTGATGATGTGCTCCGCATCGGCGGCGGCGACGATCCTGCTGGTTGAAGAGCTGAACCGGCCGCTGGACGGATTGATCAGTGTGTCGCTGGAGCCGATGCTGCATACGATGGAGCGACTGGGGCAGTAAGCACCGCGCTTTTGCATTCAACCATCAGCCTGTTTTCCCCTTCCACGGTGCAATCGATAGTGACCGGCAGAAAACGCTCGATCACCGCGATATTGCTTTGCAGATGCTCGGTCATGCGCGGTGTGGTGAAGCTTCCACCACCCGCCATGGCCATGGGCAGCAGCAATTGATCGGCAAGATGCTCGGCAACGGCGGTGGTGCTGTTCAGCCAATCCGCAGCCTGATCGATGGCGCCATCGGCAACCTTCTCGGCACGCAGGGTCGCCTGGCCAAAGCCACTGAACACTTCGGTGACGTGCTCAAAGACGTACTCCACCAGCAGGACATTGCCCGGCCCCCGATCCTGATCGAGCGCGACACAATGTAAAACCTGCGGCGCCATCTCCAGCCGTTTACCGACCCGCTCCAGTTCACGCACAGCCACTTGCAGTGCCAGGCCCGCCACCAGGGCCGAAGCGCTCTGTGAAACTAACGCGCCGCGCTCCAACAGATGCAGCGGCCGCAGCTGCGAAGGCTGCACGAAGACTTCGATCTCGCCACCCCCCGCCGGTACAAACCCGTGGCGAATCAGTTGCAACTCAACCTTGGCCCCCATGCGGCGCAGCAGCGGCAGCCAGGCGCGCTCAAGGAAATCGCTGGGCGGTGCCAATGGATTATGCGTACCACCCGAGATCCGTACCCGACTGGCTTGCGGCGCCAGCAACAAGGCCGGCAACAGTGTCTGCAATACCAGGGTGCAACTGCCCGCCGTGCCAATGGCAAAGCTGAACTCGCCGCCACGAATCGGCCCCGGTTCAAAGGATAAAACCTGCGAACCCAACTCCGCGCCCTGCACGGCGGCGCCACAGACCTCCGCCGCCGCCAGCACCGCCGTCAGGTGCTGGCGCAGCAAACCGGGGCGGCTGCGCCGGGCCCGAATGTTCTTAATCCGTAGCGCCCGACCGGTCACCATCGACAGGCTCAAGCCACTGCGCAGTACCTGACCGCCGCCCATCGCGCCGTCCAGTTCAATCACTTCCTGTTTCATCTTCATCCTTAGGCGTAATGCTTTACCGTGTCTCTCAAGTACTGATCCAACAGCCGGGAGTCTTCCTGGGTGCGCGGCAGTTCAGGGACTGCGCGTTCCAATTCCGTAGCGATGAACTGGTGCAAGGCATGTCGACGTGGGCCATAGGCACTTTCATCGGCGTTGCGCTTGAGCACCAACAGCTCCGCGACTTCATCCAGCAGTGCCCGGTCGTCGACCGTGCTGAGCAAGTCGGCGAAGGTCATCGGCGGCCGGCCCCGGCCCTGGTCGATCCAGCGCACCGCCAGCAACGGACGCAGCACGTAAAAGTACTTCTTGAACCGCACACTCTCGCCTTGCAGGTAGCCGCGAAAGTTTTTCCGGGCCATCGACAGGTAATGATTGCGCGCGGCCGGCGGGCTGTAGAACGCCTCGGCCAGCTCCCGCAACTGCAAGGTCGCGGCCGTTTCGCTGCGATACACCAGGGGTGAATCGAGCCATTCCAGTAGCGTCGGATTGGACTTGCGCAACAGCCCGAGGGTCTTGCGCAACTCCCAACCACTGACATCCAGCTCATCGTCCAGCGGCCGCTCGATCACATCTCGCGGCGTATCGACCTGGACGAACCACTCCGGTTTTTCCACGTAGACGAAGCGCACGTCATAGTCGCTGTCGGTCGAAGCAAAGCCCCAGGCGCGACTGCCGGATTCACAGGCATAAAGCACCGTGACGTTACGCTCGCGTTCTATCCTTTCAAGCTCCTGTAACACCCTGGCGCGCATTTCCGGCGCCAATGGGTGAGTTTCATAGTTGTCCATGTTCCCTATCCTTTTACGCACACCACTTGACGCAAGGTGTGCAGCACTTCAACCAGCTCGCGCTGGGCGTGCATGACTTTGTCGATGTCCTTGTAGGCCATCGGAATTTCATCGATCACGGCAGCGTCCTTGCGGCACTCCACGTGCGCGGTGGCGCGGATCTGATCTTCAAGGGTGAAGGTGTTCTTGGCCTTGGTCCGGCTCATGGTGCGACCGGCGCCGTGGCTGCAGGAGCAGAACGATTGCTCGTTACCCAAGCCGCGAACGATGAAGCTTTTCGCCCCCATCGACCCCGGAATAATCCCCAACTCACCCTTCTTCGCCGACACCGCGCCTTTGCGCGTCACCAAAATCTCTTCACCGAAATGCCGTTCTTTCTGCACGTAGTTGTGATGGCAGTTCACCGCCTCCAGCGCCACCTCAAAAGGCTTGCTGATCACTTGCCGTGTCGCCTGAATCACCGCTTGCATCATCAACGCACGGTTCTGCTTGGCGAAATCCTGGGCCCACCCCACCGCTTCGACGTAGTCATCGAAGTGCTGGCTGCCCTCTTCGAAGTACGCCAGGTCGCGGTCCGGCAAGTCGGCGATGTGCTGACGCATATCCGCCTGGGCCAGTTGAATGAACAGGTTGCCAATGGCGTTGCCGACACCACGGGAACCGCTGTGCAACATGAACCAGACCCGATTGGCTTCATCCAGGCAGACCTCGATGAAATGGTTACCGCTGCCCAACGTGCCCAGATGTCCACGGTTGTTGGTTTTGGCCAACGTCGGGTATTTGTCGGTGATCAACTTGAAGCGTGGGTCGAGCGCCGCCCAGGCTTGATCGGCCTGTCGCGGGATCTCATCCCAGGCACCCTTGTCCCGGCGCGAACGGGGCGAACTGCGGCCATGCGGCACCGCTTGCTCGATGGCGCTGCGCAGGCCGTGCAGGTTATCCGGCAAGTCGGCGGCCATCAGCGAAGTGCGCGCGGCGATCATGCCGCAACCGATGTCGACGCCGACCGCGGCCGGAATGATCGCGCCCACCGTCGGAATCACGCTGCCGATGGTCGAGCCCTTGCCCAGGTGCACGTCCGGCATCACGGCCAGGTGTTTGAAGATGAACGGCATCTTCGCCGTGTTCATCAACTGCTCGCGCGCTTCGTTTTCCACCGGGACGCCTTCGGTCCAGAGCTTGATCGGTTTGCCGTTGGCGACTTCCAGCAGTTGGTAGGTATGTTCTTGCATGATCTCGATTCTTTTCTTTTTGGCCGATTATCCGGCGTTGTTCCAATACCCGGCAGCGACCAGGGGATACAGGCACATAGGCTCTACCAACTGAGCTACCCGTTACCGGGGCGGGAGTCGAACCCGCGACACGATGGAGTACCTGTGGCATTCGCTGCCAAAATTTCAAATAGGTGGCACGACAAAAGTGAGTGACTGTTGCGCGTTGCCGCGCACCGGACTTAACCGGTCTTCAGATGTACAGCCACCCGGCATTCGTGCCTTTCACCGACCCTGACAAGGGTTTGATGAGACGTCGTTGGATGTAGTCCCATCGGCATTCAGCGTCGGTGAAAAAATCAATTCTTGTGGCGTGCGCCGTATGAGCGGCGCACGCGTTGTGTTACTCCATGGCCTCGATCACCTTGACCCAGTGCTGCGCACCATAGTGGCCGGTGGTGAACTGTTCGATCACGTCGAACACCGAGTCGCTGAAACCGCCGACATTCAAGATGTCCTCACGGTCCGGCGCCTGGGTCGTGGCCCCCGGTTGCATATCGATGCACACCAGCCGCGCATGGGGGTTGATCTGCTTGATCCGCTCCCATTGCCGCATCGTCTCGCTACCGCCACGGCGACGCGCATCGATCCAGGATTCGTTGTCCGAGACCAGGATCAGCGTATCGACCTTGGCCTTGGCGTCGGCCAGCTTCGCCAGTGGCGCCGAGCAGTTGGTCCCGCCACCGCACGCAGCGGCCAGTTTCTCGGCGTTGCTCATCACGCTGTCACGCGGGTTGAGCTGGACGTCCACCACCTGCACCTCAAACGGCATCACCCGGGCTTGGGGTTGCTTGCGCAAAACCGCGGCAGCAATCAGTGCAGCCACATCGATGCAGCGTACTGCGCTGGTCGCGCCCTGGCGATAACCAGTGACCGGGCTGTGCATCGAGCCCGAGACGTCCGGGCACACCACGACATGACCTTGCAGCGCCGGCACGTTGGCCAAGGACAGTTCCAACGCGTCCTGCAACGCCTCGCGCACTATGTGCGGCACGTCATCCCCGGTCATGCGATACGCCGCCAACAACTGGTATGGATAAACCCGCGCCTTCGCCACCGCCTCGGCATCCGCCAACCGCGCCGCTACATACTCGGCGCAGCCCGGCACTTGAAACGCACCGTGGCGCGCCAGGGTGTTGAGGTTCATGCGCAGGGCTTGCCAGCCCATGTTCCGGGCCTGGATTGCCCATTGCTCCTTGCTCAGCGTCTCGTTACCCAGCAGTTGGAACGGCACCTGCGGCACCTCCCGGCTCGCGCCGCTACGGAAGGCCAGCAACGAGCGGGTCAGTTCCGGCAATGCCTGCACGTCCACCGGTTTACCGATCAGCCAGGCGAAGAACGCTGCACGCCAGGCTTCGTTGGGCTTGGGGTGAACCATCTTCACCACGTCCGCCAGCGACGGCTGGTTGCCGATCGAGGCCTGGAGCAACTGGCGTTCGCTGGCGCTGTTCAACCAGTTCTGCACCAGTCGCTTTGGCTGCGAACCGAGGGACTTGCGCCCCGTGGCACCGCTGCGCAGGATCTGTACGAAGTTGCGCAGCATCTTGCCGCTGTCCACCACCTGCTCGAACACCTCTGGCACCAGCGCCGAACGCTGTGCGGTGAGGGCGGCGAGCATCAAGGCCGGCATGTCTTTCATGTGACCCTTTTTACGAGCATACAAAGCGGCCTTCGCCACGTAACGGCTGTCCAGCTCGGCGACCAATTGCAACACCTGATCCAATTGGCTTTCGGCGCAAGCGTAGAACGTCGAGTTCAGACACCCGGTCACGGCCAGTTGGGCCAACTTGTGTTTGGCGCTATAGGCATAAGCCGGGGCTTGAGCGGCGTTGAGCGTGTCGCATGCCGGCAGGTTTGCCTGTTGGGTGTTGAACAGTTTGAAGTTGGCCATCGTGGCGTCTCGCTTGTTTTCTCGTTGGTTGCCAGAGATATTGCAGCCGACGTGCCAGGTTTGTTTTTTGTTCAGATTATTTTTTATATTATTGATTTATATGGTTATTTTTAATTTTTGTGATGTATGAAGATTCTTGAGGAGACAAACGGTTCGTTATTTATCTATCCTTTGATATCGCTTTTTATCTTTAGGTATAAACATGTCAGCCAAGCGCACCGTCGCCATCGGTTTTATCGGCGCCACCCTCGATCGCGTCGGCAAGGGCGCCAATCGCTGGAGTCACTGGCGACCGAGCGTCGGCCTGTGCCAGCAACCGGACGTATTGATCCATCGCCTGGAACTGATTCACGGTGTCGACGCCCGGGACGTCAGCCTGGCCCAGCGGGTTCGCGAAGACATCCGCCAGGTCTCACCGGACACCGAGGTGCGCCTGCACCCCATGTCGCTGCGCAACCCCTGGGATTTCGAAGAGGTGTACGGCGCGCTGCACGACTTCACCACCGACTACACCTTCGACACCGAGCACGAGGATTACCTCGTGCACATCACCACCGGCACCCACGTCGCGCAGATTTGCTGGTTCCTGCTGACCGAGGCGCGGTTTTTACCGGCGAGGTTGATCCAGACCTCCCCGGCCCGGCGCCAGAACGAAGAGGATAAAGCCACCGGCACCCACGCCCTGATCGACCTCGACCTGTCGCGCTACGACCGCATCGCTTCACGTTTCGCCCATAAACGCCTCGAAGGCCTGGCGTTTCTGAAGTCCGGGATCGCCACCCGCAACGTGGCGTTCAACCGCTCCATCGAGCAGATCGAACGCGTGGCGGTGCGCTCCCAGGCGCCGATGCTGCTGATCGGCCCGACCGGTGCCGGCAAGTCATTCCTGGCCCGACGCATCTATGAACTCAAGCGCGGCCGTCATCAAATGCAGGGGCGCTTTGTGGAAGTGAACTGCGCGACCTTGCGCGGCGACGGCGCCATGTCGACGCTGTTCGGCCACATCAAAGGCGCATTCACCGGCGCACAGAATGCCCGCGACGGTCTATTGCGCGCAGCCGATGGCGGCATGCTGTTTCTCGATGAGATCGGTGAACTGGGCGCCGACGAACAAGCCATGCTGCTCAAAGCCGTCGAAGAGAAACGCTTCTTCCCCATGGGCTCGGACAAGGAAGTGGAAAGCGACTTCCTGATCATCGCCGGCACCCACCGTGACCTGCGCAGTCGCGTCGCCGAAGGCCTGTTTCGCGAAGACTTGTATGCGCGGATCAACCTGTGGACGTTCGACCTGCCCGGCCTGGCGGGTCGGCGCGAAGACATCGAGCCCAACATCGATTTCGAACTGGAACGCCATGCCCGCGATCAAGGCCATTTGGTGCGCTTCAACCTGGAGGCCCGACGCCGCTACCTGGCGTTTGCCAGCTCCAGCGAAGCCGCTTGGCTGGGTAACTTTCGCGAGTTGTCGGCATCGATCACGCGCATGGCGACCCTCGCCGACAGCGGGCGCATCGATGAGGCTCAGGTCGAGGAAGAGATTGACCGCCTGCGCTATGCCTGGGGCCTGACGCAACCCAGTGATGACCTGGATGGATTGCTGGGTGAGAACGTCGACATCGACCTGTTTGATCGCCTGCAACTGAAAGCCGTGCTCGACGTTTGCCGGCAGGCGGACAGTTTGTCTGATGCGGGGCGACGTCTGTTTGGCGTGTCGCGCCAGGCCAAGGCACAGCCGAACGATGCGGATCGCTTGCGTAAATTCCTGGCGCGATTCGGGATTGATTGGAAGCAAATGGCTGATTTGCAGTGAAGGGTTTCAACTAGCTGATTTGATCGGTTTTGCTCGACATAAAGCCTGGCGGTCATCGACCGCTCATTAATTCTGCCCCCCGGGTTTTCGCGGTGTCTTGCAGAGCGCATCCTCCCCGCGACATCCTGTCCATCTGCTGCCTGTGGTAGACGGCGACCCTCGGCTGGTAACCTGCGCCCTGCTCTTTCAATGACGACGGTGACGCATTTGATCAGCAGTACCCCAACACTGGCCCGGGATATCGACGGTAAAGCCATTTCCGCCCAGGTGCTCGACGAGGTCCGCGAAGAAGTTCTGGCCCTGGCCGCGCAGCAGATTTTCCCCGCTTTGGCGGTCGTGCTGGTCGGCGACGACCCGGCCAGCCACGTCTATGTGCGCAATAAACTGCTGCGAGCCAAGGAAGTCGGGATTCGCTCCCTCGAACATCGCCTGCCGGACGACGCCAGCCAGGCGCAAGTGCTGGAGCTGATCGCGCGACTGAACGCCGACGTCACCGTGAACGGCATTCTGGTGCAACTTCCGTTGCCGGACCATATCGACGAAGCCGCAGTGATTCATGCCATCGACCCGATCAAGGACGTCGACGGTTTTCATCGCGAAAACGTCGGCGGGCTGGTGCAAGGCATGGACGTGTTGACCCCATGCACGCCCAGCGGCTGCATGCGCCTGTTGCAGGAGACTTGCGGAGATATCAGCGGCCTGCACGCGGTGGTCGTCGGCCGGTCGAACATTGTCGGCAAACCGATGGCGACCTTGTTGTTGCAGGCCCATTGCTCGGTCAGCGTGGTGCATTCGCGCAGTGTCGATGCGCCGGCGCTGTGCCGATTGGCGGATATTGTGGTGGCGGCGGTGGGTCGTCCCGGGCTGATCGATGCCAGTTGGCTCAAACCTGGGGCGGTGGTGATTGATGTCGGGATCAATCGCATTACTGATGCGTCCGGCAACCGCTTGGTGGGCGATGTCGACTACGCCAGTGCGCGCACCGTCGCCCGTGCGATTACGCCGGTGCCGGGTGGCGTGGGGCCGATGACCATTGCTTATCTGCTGAAGAACACCCTGATCGCGGCGCGGTTACAACGCGCGGTGAAGGCGAGGGATCCGGATCCGGATGGGTGTGATTCGGATATCAATTGACCCATGCGCAACCTGTAACAACCTGCGTTCGGCTCTGTAGCAGCTGCCGAGCCTGCGAGGCTGCGTTCGGCTCTTTAGCAGCTGCCGAGGCACGAGGCTGCGCTCGGCTGCGAAGCAGTCGTAAAACCTGAGCACGCGGTCTTCCTGAAGGACCGCGTCGGCTGATTTCACGACTGCTTCGCAGCCGAACGCAGCCTCGTACCTCGGCAGCTGCTACGAGTACCACGTGTGACTCATGTTACCGGGCAACTTTAAAACCGCGGCTTAACCGTCTTCCACTCTGGCTGATACTTTTGCATCTGCTTCACATCATCGCGCTGACGAATCCCGCACGTCAGGTACTGATCATGCAGCTTGCCCAATTGATCATGATCCAATTCCAACCCCAGACCTGGCGCGCGGGTGATCTTCACGCAGCCATCCACAATCGGCAGCTTGCCGCCCTTGATCACCTCTTCGTCCGACTCCTGCCACGGGTAATGGGTGTCGCAGGCGTAATCCAGATTCGGCACCGACGCGGCGACATGGGCCATGGCCATCAGGCTGATGCCCAAGTGCGAGTTGGAATGCATGGACACGCCCAGGCCAAAGGTCTGGCACATTTTCGCCAACGCCTGAGTGTCACGCAGACCGCCCCAGTAGTGATGGTCGGCAAGCACGATCTGCACACTGTTTAGCGCCACGCTGCGGCGGAACTCGTCGAAATCGGTGACCACCATGTTGGTCGCCAAAGGCAGCCCGGTACGCTTGTGCAGTTCGGACATGCCTTCCAGGCCCGGCGTCGGGTCTTCGTAATATTGCAGGTCATCGCCCAGCAGTTCGGCCATGCGAATCGAGGTGTCCAGCGACCAGTTGGCATTCGGGTCGATGCGCAGCGGGACGCCGGGAAACGCCTTCTTCAAGGCCTTGATGCACGCCACTTCATGTTCCGGTTCCAGCGCGCCGGCCTTGAGCTTGATGCTCTTGAAACCATAGGTTTCGATCATCCGTCGGGCCTGGGCGACAATCTGTTCTTCGTTCAGTGCTTCACCCCAATTGTCAGGTTTATAGGGTGAGTCGATGTGCTGCGCGTACTTGAAAAACAGGTAGGCGCTGAACGGGATTTCATCGCGAATCGCCCCGCCCAGCAGGTCCACCAACGGCACGTTCAGCGAGTGTGCCTGCAGGTCGAGAAATGCCACTTCGAACGCCGAATAGGCGTTGCTCACCGCCTTGCTCGCATGAGAACCGGGCGCCAGTTCGGCACCGGCCACGCTAGTGGTTTTATTGGCCGCCACAGTCGCCTGGACGATGGTGCGAAGCTGATTGAGGTTGAACGGGTCGAGGCCGATCAATTGGTCTTTGAGTTGCATCTGAATCGCCAGTGCCGGGGCATCGCCGTAGCTCTCACCGAGGCCGATGTAGCCGTTGTCGCTCTCGATTTCGATGATCGAGCGCAGCGCAAAGGGTTCGTGAATGCCGCTGGCGTTGAGCAAGGGCGGATCGCGGAAGGCGATGGGGGTCACGGTTACGCGTTTGATTTTCAAAGGTCAGGCTCCGATTGATCTATCCAGGTCTTAACGTGTAGCGGCGTGGCTCGGCACCACAGCTTTGGTCGCGGTTTGCGTGCTTGATTTCGGGGTGGTACGGGCAAAGAAGATCACCACGGCGGCTACTAGCGACGTCGCCGCCAGGCCATACAGGCCGCCTTCGATCGAACCGGTGGATTGCTCGAGGAAACCGAACGCGGTGGGCGCGACGAAGCCGCCGAGATTGCCGATGGAATTGATCAGCGCAATCACCGCTGCAGCGATGCGCGCATCCAGATAACTTTGCGGAATCGGCCAGAACAGCGCCGACGCAGCCTTGAAGCCAATGGCAGCAAAACAGATCGCGACAAAGGCGAAGATCGGGCCGCCGGTGGTGGACATGAACATGCCGAACGCGGCGATCACCAAAGTCAATGCGACCCAGGCCTGCTGGAATTTCCATTTGCTGGCCATCGCGGCAAAACCGTACATCGCGACGATGGAAATGATCCACGGCACCGAGTTGAACAGGCCGACCTGGAAGTCACCGAGGCTGCCCATCTTCTTGATCATGCTCGGCAGCCAGAACGTGGCGCCGTAAATGGTCAGGGCGATGGAGAAGTAGATAAAGCAGAACAACGCGATCTGCCGGTCCGCCAGCAACTTGAACATCGACGGCTTGACGCCCTTCACCGCTTCACGGGCCTGCTGCTCCTCGGCAATGGCGGTGATCAGGGCACCGCGCTCCTCGTCGCTCAGCCATTTCGCCTCGCGCGGATGGGATTGCAGCCAGAACCAGACAAAACCGCACAACACGATGGAAGCGAAGCCCTCGATCAGGAACATCCACTGCCAGCCATGCAGGTTCAAGCCGTTGACGTTCAGCAGCGCACCCGACACCGGGCCGGAAATCACCGAGGCAATCGCCGATCCGCTGAGGAATACCGCCATGGTCTTGCCGCGTTCAGACGCCGGCAGCCATTGGGTGAAGTAATAAATGATGCCGGGGAAAAACCCGGCTTCCGCCGCGCCGAGGATAAAGCGCAGCACATAGAAACTGGTTTCGCCTTTGACGAAGGCCATCGCCATCGCGGCGGCGCCCCAGGTGAACATGATGCGGGTCAGCCAGACGCGCGCGCCGTAACGTTGCAGCAGCATGTTGGACGGCACTTCAAACAACGCATAACCGACGAAAAACAAACCGGCGCCCAGCCCGTAAGCGGCCGCGCCAATGCCGAGGTCGGTTTCCAGGTGGCTGCGCACAAAACCGATGTTGACCCGGTCGATGTAGTTGACGATGAACATGACCACGAACAGCGGCAGCACATGGCGTTTCACTTTGGCGGCGGCACGGGCGAGCACCGTGGGCTCCGGCGAACTCTGGAGGGTTTTCAAGGGCGACTCCCGATCTTGTTTTTTTGGGGACGAGCCGATCATGGACGCGGCAATTGATCCCGTCTAATCTAACTTGGCATTCGATTGATACCTGGATTAGATCAATGTTCGAACTCACCCAGCTGCGCTGCTTTACCACGGTCGCCACCGAGCTCAACTTCCGTCGAGCGGCCGAACGCCTGAACATGACGCAACCTCCACTCAGTCGCCAGATTCAGCTGCTGGAGCACCACTTGGGCGTCGAGCTGTTCACCCGCACTACCCGCAGCGTCGCGCTGACCGCGGCCGGTCGCGCCTTCTTCATCGAAGCGCAGAACCTGCTGGAGCGCGCCCAGCAAGCGGCCGTCACCGCCCGGCGTTTTGCCGAAGGCGACATCGGCTCGGTCAATATCAGCTTCGTTGGCAGTGCGGTATATGAGTTCCTGCCCAAGGTCATCGCCGAAGCACGGCTCAAACAGCCTCACGTGAAAATCGATCTGTCGGAAATGAACACCTACCAGCAGCACGAAGCCCTGCGCGCGCGGCGCATCGACCTGGGCATCGTCCGTGCGCCGTTGCTGGAACCGGGCTACGCCACCGAATGCCTGGTGCGCGAACCGTTCGTCCTCGCCGTACCGAGCAATCATCGATTGGCCAGCGCCGACACCGTGTCCGTGCAGGACCTCGATGCCCAACCTTTTCTAATGTACTCCCACGCCGCCTACCCGCCGTTCAACGAACTGCTGACCGGCATGCTGCGCTCGGCCCGCGTCGCTCCGGAGTACGTGCAATGGCTCGGCTCATCCCTGACCATCCTGGCCCTGGTCAACGCCGGCATGGGCCTGGCCCTGGTGCCGCGCTGCGCGACCAGTGTGGTGTTCAAGAACGTGGTATTTCGCGATATCGACTTGGGCGAAGGGGTGCAAAGCGAATTGCATCTGATCTGGCGCGAGAACAATGACAACCCCGCGTTTGCGATGTTGCTGGAGGGGATCCGGCGGGCGGTCAGGGAAGGCTGGGGGGTATGAAAAAGCCCAACCTTTTCGGATTGGGCCAGCCATTGAAAAACGGGGGCGGGACGGAGAGTCGAAAAGGTTAACATTCACCAGTGCCAGTCATTTTTTCGATGCAAGGACAGCGATCAAACAACATGGAAAGTAAGTGATGTCGATCTATTCAGGTTTTAAATCCGTATCCATACACATTATAAAAGTGATGGGCCAAATCCTGCTGGAGATCATGAGAGCCCTGCTCAAACTGATCCTTTTCGTGGCAGCCGTATGGGTGCTTATTGTTTTGTGTATTTGGATAACCGCTGATTCTACCAATCCCGGAATGAGCCCATTGCTAACCGAACTGGTTACCACGGTGAATGAACATCGAATAACCTATTACCACAATCAGGACTGGTGTAAGAGTATTGAATCCGAAACTGGAAATTATGCAGACAAACCCAGCTCTACCTGTGGCAGCGATGATGAGAACAAACCTTTCGATGCACACGGAACGCAGCTGTTCACGCTGGTCAGCGACGCAGCTAAAAAGGCGCAGATAACGCCTATCAGAATTGACATTCAATCAGAGCATGGCCGCGTAACGTTCGCGCGGATCAACCTTTCCTGCTTCTTGTGCTACGCGTCTTATATCTATTCGCCGCAAAAACCCTACGTCACTCAAGAGAGGAAACCCACAGACGTCAGGGATATGACTGGGGATTGGTATTACGAAAACACAGGTATTTGAACGTGACCGCGGCCTTGGCATCGAGGCGCCAGAACGAAAAAGCCCGGCGGATAGGCCAGGCTTTAACGTTTCGGAAACACGCTCAATGGAGCTGGCGTTGTCTCTGTAACTCGCTCTTCAACCACGTGCTCGTCGGCTGGACGCCCGCGGGACACCTCACTTCATAGGCTTTGCCATTCATGCTGCTTTTGGTAGCGGCCAGATCAATGAAGTCTTCGGCGCTGCTCACCATGTTTTTGCCTTCGAGATAATTCAGCTTCTTTTCGAGATGCGCCCGAGCCTGGGGTCCCGGGTATTCGGTGCCGCTGCGCACAAACTTGCACTCACTGCGCTCCACAAAATCCAGCAAACCCTTTATCTCTTGATTAGCCTGCGGCGTGGTTTGGGCCTGCGCACTGCCCGCCACTGCCAATAGGCCGATAGAGACTGTGATTAGCCATTGGCGAACAATGGTTAGGGTGGTCGCGGTTTTGACAATTCGCATGGTACTTCCTTGTTCTGAAAGTGGGCGACTTTAGCACCAGGACGTCAGAAACGAAAAAGGGGATCAAGCCGCCAGGCTTGATCCCCTTGTGAAATAGGGTCGGGACGGAGTGATTCGAACACTCGACCCCTAGCCCCCCATCTTCTTTTTCATACTTATTGAAAGCTTCGAAAATTCCACTCTGGATTTTTCAAAGCGAGTATTCACCTGAGCTCCAGTGTTGTGTGAGTTAGCAGCGGATTTAGCACCGACGAGGACCTTGCAATAGATTCCGAGCTGACCGCGTGACGTACAGCCGGTTCCGCTGAGCGGCATGAACGCACACTGGATGACGCGCATCGTCATCCAGTGTGCTCTGGCGATACGGGTCACACCGCTGCTTTTTTCCAGGTCTCCAGGCGAAAAAAACCCGCCGAAGCGAGTTTTGCATCTATGTCCAGGTCAGTTTGGCGAGGCGCCACTCAAATTTTCAATCAATGACGGGGTGACCACTGCGCGATATCCATCAGCATTTGGGTGCAATCCATCCGCAACATACTGATTAAACAGGTCGGGACTTGATTTCAAGACCGCCTCCCACCTTGGATAATTGTCGATTAGACGAAGTCCCCTGGCCTGTGCGACATCCCGGTACATCTGGAAGTAATCCCTTAACTTCGGTCTCTCCACTCCAGAGCCTCCAATCACTGGATTCGTCACCATTAAAATGATCTCCGTCGATGACTTGGCAGCCTTGATCCGGTCAATCATTAACTCGAGGTTTTTCCGCGCTTGTTCGACGGTGGTTTTGTGGGGAAGGAAAGCGTCGTTGATCGCGAATTCGATAAACACCGTATCCGGGCTTTTGGAGATAACTCGACTTTCGAGATTTTCAACACCCCATCCCGACCACATCGAACCCTTCCCACTATTTATAACCGTGGCACGTCCTGGGTAACGCTGATTCAGATCATCCCCAAGCTGCTGCACCCAGGCGCCAGAGGCCGTCAAGCTCGTACCATAAGCTACGACGGTCTGCGCCTTGCCAGCGTCAAGGTTTGAATAGAGCTCGCTTTCCTGACCAGCAAAGCTGGCCGCGCTTAACGAAAATAACATTCCAGCAAACAGAGCCTTGGCCCACAAACGATTCATTCAACTGTCCCGATCTTTTCACAGGCGGCAAGGATGAACCTGTGAGCTTGAGGCGTCCAACAGATTTAGGCGGGTGGCATTGGTTCTCACCCCGCAAGCTGTAGGCGAGGATGTCTCGGTCATTGCCAGGAAAGATGGGCAGAAAATGGCAAGACTTGCGAACGAAGGCATGGCCAAGAACCACCAGGCGTGAAAATAGAGAAGTCACGCAAAAATCACGCACATGAAAAAGGCCAATGCTGTAAACATTGGCCTAAGACATTGAAAAATATGGTCGGGACGGAGTGATTCGAACACTCGACCCCTAGCACCCCATGCTAGTGCGCTACCGGACTGCGCTACGCCCCGACTAGGCGTTATACCTGTTCCTCACCTCGAGGAACGCTCAAGAATATATCGCAAGCTTTTGAAAACTGGAAGTATTCAAACGCAGGAATTTATTTCTTGAGCACAACCAGCACATCTTCCAATTCAGCAATCATCTGCCGAATCATCTGCTTGTATTGGGTGGTGTCGTCTTTGGCTTCATCGCCGGACAAACGCAGGCGCGCGCCGCCGATGGTGAACCCCTGATCGTAAAGAAGCGCGCGGATCTGCCGGATCATCAGCACGTCTTGTCGCTGATAATACCGGCGGTTACCGCGGCGCTTGACGGGGTTGAGTTGAGGAAACTCCTGCTCCCAGTAGCGCAGCACGTGCGGTTTTACCGCACACAGCTCGCTGACTTCACCAATGGTGAAGTAGCGTTTGCCTGGGATGACGGGTAGCTCGTCGTTATGACTTGGTTCCAGCATAAGCCTCAACTCGGGCCTTCAACTTCTGCCCTGGACGAAAGGTGACCACACGGCGAGCCGTGATCGGGATTTCTTCACCCGTTTTCGGATTGCGGCCAGGCCGCTGGCGTTTGTCCCGAAGGTCGAAATTGCCGAAACCGGACAATTTGACTTGTTCGTTGTCTTCAAGAGCGTGCCTGATTTCTTCAAAAAACAGTTCGACCAATTCCTTGGCCTCCCGTTTATTCAGGCCCAGCTCTTCATACAGACGTTCCGCCATCTCAGCTTTCGTCAGAGCCCCCATACGTCACTTCCTTAACGTGGCGTTCAACCTTTGTTCGAGCGAGGTGAGGATATTTTGCGTCGTGTTATTCACCTCATCGTCATTAAGAGTGCGCGATGGATGCTGCCAGGTCAAGCCAACTGCAAGGCTTTTTCTATCAGGATCAATGCCTTTACCCTGATACACGTCAAATAGCCTGAGGTCCGTCAGCCATTCCCCTGCATTTTCACGGATTACGTCCAGTACGGCGCTGGCGGCGACGTCTTTTTCGGCGATCAATGCAAGGTCACGACGCACTTCAGGAAAGCGCGACAACTCCTGGAATTTAGGCATTTTACCCAACGCCACTTCAGCCAGAACCAGCTCGAAAACGAAGACCGGACGGTCGAGACCGAGGGTTTTCGACAATTCAGGGTGGATCGCACCGACGTAACCGACCAGACGACCCTCACGCTCGATGCGCGCGGTCTGACCTGGATGCAGCGCCGGGTGTTTGCCCGGTACGAAAGTGAATGAATCCAGCGCACCGGCAAAGCCCAGCACCGCTTCCACGTCAGCCTTGACGTCGAAGAAGTCCACGACATCGCGACCCTGCGCCCAGCCTTCCGGCAGACGACTACCGCAAACCACACCGGCCAGCATCGGCTCTTGCTTCAAGCCTTCCAACTGACCAACGAAACGCAGGCCGCTTTCGAACAGACGGACGCGGTCCTGTTGACGGTTCAGGTTGTGCTGAAGCGCCTTGACCAGGCCTGGCCACAACGATGAACGCATGGCAGCCATGTCATTCGAAATCGGGTTGGCCAGCAACAGCGGTTCAACACCCGGATTAAACAGTTCGAACTGTTTCGGATCGATGAAGCTGTAAGTGATCGCTTCCTGATAACCACGAGCCACCAGCAGGCGGCGCAGTTCAGGCAGATCGCTACGGGCTTCAGCCTTGGCTTGCGGTGCCAGGCGGGCTTGTGGGTAACGAACCGGCAGACGGTTGTAACCGTACAAACGGGCCAGCTCTTCGATCAGGTCCACTTCCAGGCTGATATCGAAGCGATGGCTTGGCACTTCTACGCGCCACTGCCCTGCCCCGTCAGCCGAAACGGCCAGGCCCAAAGCATTGAGCAGACGCTCGACTTCCACCGGGTCCATTTCCATGCCCAGCATCTGGGTGATGCGTTGCGCACGCAGGGTCACCGGCGCGATTTTCGGCAGGTGCTGCTCGCTGACGGTTTCGGTGATCGGGCCGGCTTCGCCGCCAGTGATTTCCAGCAGCAGGCCAGTGGCACGCTCCATGGCTTCACGGGCCAGCTGCCAGTCCACGCCACGCTCATAGCGGTGCGAGGCGTCAGTGTGCAGGCCGTAAGAACGGGCCTTGCCAGCGACAGCGATCTGGTCGAAGAACGCGCTTTCGAGGAATACGTCACGAGTGGTCGCGGTGTTGACGCCGCTGTGCTCGCCACCCATCACGCCAGCAATAGCCAGGGCGCGGGTGTGGTCGGCAATCACCAGCGTATCGCTACGCAGGCTGACTTCCTGACCGTCGAGCAGCACCAGCTTCTCGCCTTCTTCGGCCATGCGCACGCGGATGCCGCCATTGATTTCGGCGAGATCGAACGCGTGCAGCGGTTGACCCAGCTCCAGCATCACGTAGTTAGTGATGTCGACGGCGGCGTCGATGCTGCGCACATCGCCACGACGCAAGCGCTCGACCATCCACAACGGTGTTGGTTTGGACAGGTCGACGTTGCGGATCACTCGGCCCAAGTAACGTGGGCAAGCGGCTGGCGCCAGCACTTCGATCGAGCGTACTTCGTCGTGCACGGCTGGCACGACAGCCACCATCGGGCGGGTGACTTCGGTGGCGTACAGCGCGCCAACTTCACGGGCCAGACCGGCCAGGGACAGGCAGTCGCCGCGGTTCGGGGTCAGGTCGACCTCGATGCTGGCGTCGTCCAGGCTCAGGTATTCACGAATGTCCTGACCCACTGGCGCATCGGCCGGCAATTCCATCAGGCCATCGTTGCCTTCGCCGACTTGCAGCTCGGCTTGCGAGCACAGCATGCCGTTGGACTCAACGCCACGCAGCTTGGCTTTCTTGATCTTGAAGTCGCCCGGCAGTTCGGCACCGATCATGGCGAACGGGATCTTCAGGCCCGGGCGCACGTTGGGCGCACCGCAAACGACCTGGAAGGTTTCCGAGCCATTGCTGACCTGGCAAACGCGCAATTTGTCAGCGTCCGGGTGCTGCTCGGTGCTCAGCACCTCGCCCACCACTACACCGGTGAATTCGCCGGCGGCCAGCGTAACGCTGTCGACCTCAAGACCGGCCATCGACAGACGAGCAACCAGCTCGTCACGACTTACCTGCGGGCTTACCCAGCCACGCAGCCATTGTTCACTGAATTTCATCCTGCTCTCCTAAGAATTCGTTACGACTAGCGAAATTGCGCGAGGAACCGCAAGTCGTTGTCGAAGAACAGACGCAAGTCGTTCACGCCGTAACGCAGCATGGCCAGACGCTCAACGCCCATGCCGAAGGCAAAGCCCGAGAACTCTTCCGGGTCGATTCCGGACATACGCAACACGTTCGGGTGAACCATGCCGCAGCCCATGACTTCCAGCCAGCCGGTCTGCTTGCAGACACGGCAGCCTTTACCGCTGCACATCACGCATTCCATATCGACTTCAGCGGATGGCTCGGTGAACGGGAAGTACGAAGGACGGAAACGCACGGCCAGTTCTTTTTCGAAGAACACGCGCAGGAACTCTTCGATGGTGCCTTTGAGGTCGGCGAAATTGATGTCGCGATCGACCAGCAGGCCTTCGACCTGGTGGAACATCGGCGAGTGGGTGATATCGGAGTCGCTACGGTACACACGGCCTGGGCAGACGATACGGATCGGCGGTTGTTTCGATTCCATGGTGCGGACCTGTACCGGCGAGGTATGGGTGCGCAGCAACATGTTGGCATTGAAATAGAAGGTGTCATGCATCGACCGGGCCGGGTGATGGCCTGGGATGTTGAGCGCTTCAAAATTGTGATAGTCGTCTTCGACCTCAGGGCCTTCGGCAATGCCGTAGCCAATGTGGGTGAAGAACTGTTCGATACGTTCCAGAGTGCGGGTAACCGGATGCAGGCCACCCGAGGTCTGGCCGCGGCCAGGCAGGGTCACGTCAATCGACTCGGCGGACAGTTTGGCGGCCAGATCGGCCTCTTCAAACAGTGCCTTGCGCGCGTTGAGAACCTCTGTGACACGCTCCTTGGCAACGTTGATCAGCGCGCCGACTTGCGGGCGCTCTTCTGCCGGCAAATTCCCCAGGGTCTTCATCACCTGAGTCAACTCGCCCTTTTTGCCAAGGTAGTGAACCCGGATTTGCTCCAGGGCATTGATATCTTCAGCGCTTTGCACAGCCTCTAGAGCTTGAGAGACCAGCGCGTCCAGGTTTTCCATGTACAGACTCCAGATACAAAATAGGGGAAGAGCTTGAAGGCTCTTCCCCTATTTATGACGTTTAACACCTGGCCCCACAGAGGTGAGGCCGGGTGACTGTCGGGGGTACTTAAGCCAAGGTGGCTTTAGCTTTCTCGACAATCGCAGCAAACGCCGCTTTTTCGTTCACTGCCAGATCAGCCAGAACCTTACGGTCGATCTCGATGGACGCTTTTTTCAGGCCGGCGATGAAACGGCTGTAGGACAGACCGTTGATACGTGCACCAGCGTTGATACGAGCGATCCACAGAGCGCGGAACTGACGTTTTTTCTGACGACGGTCACGGTAGGCGTATTGGCCTGCCTTGATTACCGCTTGCTTGGCAACACGGAATACGCGCGAGCGAGCGCCGTAGTAGCCTTTAGCAAGTTTCAGAATTTTTTTGTGACGTTTACGGGCAATGACGCCACGCTTTACACGAGCCATGAGTTACTTCCTCTATTCTTGACTAAATTAACGAAGGCGCAGCATGCGCTCGACTTTTGCCACGTCACACGGTGCCAGCAAGCTGCTACCGCGCAGTTGACGCTTACGCTTGGTCGACATTTTAGTCAGGATGTGGCTCTTGAAAGCGTGCTTGTGCTTGATACCGTTAGCAGTTTTCAGAAACCGCTTAGCAGCACCACTTTTAGTTTTCATTTTTGGCATGTTCGGATACTCCGCATTCAGTTGATAAACATAATCAGTAGGCCTGCCGTGCCCAAATGATTACTTCTTCTTTTTCGGGGCGATGACCATGATCAGCTGGCGTCCTTCCATCTTAGGATGCTGTTCGACCGAACCGTACTCGAGCAAGTCACCTTCAACTCGCTTGAGGAGTTCCATCCCCAGCTCCTGGTGGGCCATCTCACGGCCGCGGAATCGCAAGGATACCTTGGCCCTGTCCCCATCACTCAGGAAACGTACCAGGTTGCGCAGTTTTACCTGGTAATCCCCTTCCTCCGTCCCTGGACGAAACTTGATTTCTTTAACCTGGATCTGCTTCTGGTTTTTCTTGGCTGCGGCAACCTGCTTCTTCTTTTCGAAGATCGATTTGCCGTAGTCCATCAGCTTGCAGACAGGGGGTACAGCATCGGCGGAAATTTCCACCAAATCGAGCTTGGCTTCTTCAGCCTTAAGAAGCGCGTCTTCAATTGACACAATCCCAAGCTGCTCACCCTCAGCCCCAATTAACCGAACCTCGCGTGCCGAGATATTCTCGTTGATCGGGGCTTTCGGTGCAGCTCGTTTATCTTGTCTCATTTCACGCTTAATAGTAATTACTCCGAATCTGGGCGACCACGCCGGGAAACCGCTTGAGCGAGGAACTCAGCGAATTGGGCGACGGGCATCGAGCCCAGGTCAGCACCTTCACGAGTACGCACAGCGACAGTCTGCATCTCGACTTCCCGATCTCCGATAACCAAGAGATAAGGAACCTTGAGCAAAGTATGCTCGCGGATTTTAAAGCCGATCTTTTCATTTCTCAAGTCAGACTTGGCACGAAATCCGCTTTCGTTGAGAGTTTTTTCAACCTCAGCGGCGAAATCAGCCTGCTTGTCAGTGATATTCATGATCACTGCCTGGGTCGGAGCCAGCCACGCAGGGAACGCCCCCTCGTAGTGCTCGATCAGGATTCCAACGAAACGTTCGAAGGATCCGAGGATCGCCCGGTGCAACATAACCGGGTGCTTGCGACTGTTGTCTTCGGAGACGTATTCGGCTCCCAGACGGACAGGCAGATTAAAATCGAGCTGAAGGGTACCACACTGCCAGACGCGGCCAAGGCAATCTTTCAGCGAGAATTCGATCTTCGGACCGTAGAACGCCCCTTCGCCCGGCTGCAAATCGTACGGCAAGCCAGCGCTATCAAGGGCTGCAGCCAATGCAGCTTCGGCGCGATCCCACAACTCGTCGGAGCCGACGCGTTTTTCCGGACGAGTGGACAGCTTCATCTCGACGTCTTTGAAGCCGAAGTCGGCATAGACGTCCATGGTCAGCTTGATGAACGCAGCGGATTCGGCCTGCATCTGCTCTTCGGTGCAGAAGATGTGGGCGTCGTCCTGGGTAAACGCACGCACGCGCATGATGCCGTGCAGTGCACCCGACGGCTCGTTACGATGGCAGGCACCGAATTCGGCCAGGCGCATCGGCAATTCGCGGTAGCTTTTCAGGCCTTGATTGAACACCTGCACGTGGCACGGGCAGTTCATCGGCTTGATGGCATAGTCGCGGTTTTCCGACTGGGTGGTGAACATGTTGTCGGCGTAGTTGGCCCAGTGCCCGGATTTTTCCCACAGGCTGCGGTCAACGACCTGCGGAGTCTTGATCTCCAGGTAGCCGTTGTCGCGCTGCACCTTGCGCATGTACTGCTCGAGCACTTGGTACAGAGTCCAGCCGTTCGGGTGCCAGAACACCATGCCCGGCGACTCTTCCTGGGTGTGGAACAGGCCCAGGCGCTTGCCGATCTTGCGGTGATCGCGCTTTTCAGCTTCTTCGATGCGCTGGATGTAAGCCGCCAGCTGCTTCTTGTCCGCCCATGCAGTGCCGTAGACGCGCTGCAATTGCTCGTTCTTGGCATCGCCACGCCAGTAGGCGCCGGACAACTTGGTCAGCTTGAAGGATTTCAGGAAGCGCGTGTTCGGCACGTGCGGACCGCGGCACATATCGACGTATTCTTCGTGATAGTACAGACCCATGGCCTGCTCGTTCGGCATGTCTTCGACCAGGCGCAATTTGTAGTCTTCGCCACGGGCCTTGAACACTTCGATCACTTCGGCGCGCGGAGTGACTTTCTTGATCACGTCGTAATCTTTTTCGATCAGCTGCTGCATGCGCTGTTCGATCGCGGCCAGGTCGTCCGGAGTAAAAGGACGCTCGAAGGCGATGTCGTAATAGAAGCCTTCGTCGATGACCGGACCGATGACCATCTTGGCCGTCGGGTACAGCTGCTTGACCGCGTGACCGACCAGGTGGGCGCAAGAGTGGCGAATGATCTCCAGCCCCTCTTCATCCTTTGGCGTAATGATTTGCAGCGTGGAATCGCTGTCGATGATGTCGCTGGCGTCGACCAGCTTGCCATTGACCTTGCCGGCCACGGTGGCTTTGGCCAGGCCAGCACCAATGGATGCGGCGACCTCGGCTACGGAAACCGGGTGATCGAATGAACGTTGACTGCCGTCGGGAAGAGTAATAGTTGGCATGGCGCCTCCTCTCCTAGTGGTGACCCCTACCAAAGGTCACGTGGGTTGGGATGAGCCAGTACAAGATCCGATCCAGGCCATTCAATGACGAACGCCTGCCTTACAGCGGCAGGAGCCTTGCGGCCAACCGGAAAACCGAACCAGAGTGACTGGGATTCAAATCAGGGGTTATTCGTGTCTCTGCCGCTACCGGGACTGAACGTCATCCGGAGCCCGCAAAAGCCCGAGCGAGGCATGCTAGCACAGATGAACGGTCGTCGCGGCAACGAGGTTTTCTGCTGCGGCAAATCAGGCGTTTTTATGCCAGAGTGCTGAACTTGAACCCCGCTTTACCCCTCAGATAACAAGACATTGACCCACAAGGAGCATCCCAGCATGCGTCTGAATCGTTTGTTCGCTGTAGTCGCCCCCATCGTCCTGCTGCTGCCTCTGGCCGCCCATGCCGATTGGCCAAAGGGTGAGCGTGAGAAATACATGGCTCAGTGCACCCAGGCGGCCACCCCGCAAATCGGCGCTGCGGCAGCCAAGGCTCACTGCGCTTGTGGTGCCGACGCGATCAAATCGTACCCGGCCAGCGACATTCAAGCCCTGATGGACAACAAGGCCAGTCCAGAATTGCAACAGAAGGCATTGGCCAAAATTGCATCGTGCAAAGCCGCTCCCCAGACAAAAAAATAAGCCCAAAAGAACGCTTTGAAGGCCTCAACAGCCGATGAAAAGCCTCCGAAAAGCGCTTTTTCGTACAATTTATGCAGGTTTTACAGCTTTTTTTATCGTCTTTACTTTCGGCTGAAAGCCTTTTAAAACGGGGCTTTCAGGCCGATCAGGTAGCAAAGAAAGCACGACTGTTTGGCAAACAGGCCCTCCGGGGGGCTCCCAAACCGTACATTTCGACTATGATAGTCCCGTGTGCCCAGTTGGCCTGAGCAGCACAGTACTACTGAAAATATATGTTTCTTGGAGATACACCATGTCTAATCGCCAAACCGGCACCGTTAAATGGTTCAACGATGAAAAAGGCTTCGGCTTCATCACTCCTCAAGGTGGCGGTGACGACCTGTTCGTACACTTCAAAGCTATCGAAAGCGACGGTTTCAAAAGCCTGAAAGAAGGCCAGACCGTTTCCTTCGTGGCTGAGAAAGGCCAAAAGGGTATGCAAGCTGCACAAGTCCGCCCAGAGTAAGTTTCTGGCGCACTAAAAAAACCCCGTCCATGTGACGGGGTTTTTTATGGGCGAAACAAAAGCCGGGGGATCAGCCGCAGTTGATGCGCGTGACCACCAGGTTGTCATCGGTGTTCAGGTTCAGGCGGTCGGAGCGATACTCCAGGGTCACCATATCGCTGGGCTTGAGGATACGGGCATTCTGCGCGCCTGCGCGTGCACGCGCCTGCTCCAGCAACTCTGGCGAGGCCTTCTTGCCGATGGTGAACTCTGCAGCTTTTGAGTCACACCGACTGTGACCGGTGTCGGTCACCACAGGGTCCGTTGCTGTCGACTCGGTGGAGGGCGTGCTGCAACCGGCCAACATGGCAACGGCCAACAAAGTACCCAATGACGCGAGCTTCCAAGGCATGAAGCCTCCTTTTTTCAATAGTTAAGCTGAGATCGTGCGACCGCCAATCTTGCGTTTGGTTTCCCAAGCAGTGCTATCACCCTGCCTTCGATCTGGACAATCGCCGAGTTTGCCTGAGCATCGCCGCATCGTTCATCACTCAATCGTGACTGAATATGAACAACGCTCAATAAACGTCGATGTAGTCGTAAAGCGGATGCGGCCAGTTCTCTTTCAGCGCGTTGAAGATCTGCATGACCCAGACCTCATCACTGGCCGCGACGTTTCCTACGTACCCTGAGCCCTTGGCCCACGTCTCCAGACGAAACAACAGCCCGCCGATGTCGGTGCCACCGACGACGCCCGACGAAATGTAAGCGATGCCGCCCTTGGTCACTCGCAACTGGGTGTGTTCATCATCGCTGGCCGATGCCAGTAGCTGGCGCACGGTCTCAAGGGTCAAACCGTCAGGGGTGTTCAAATCGATCTGCACAGCGCGGTCCTTGAAAATCCATCAAAGACCAAGTGTCGCATAGCCCTCCCCTCATGCCTAAGTCGGAGTGCCAAATGTCGCGCAAAATGGTTAACTCGACGTTCAGACTTTTCCGACTTCACGAGCGCCATCATGACCACCGTAAGTATCGACGCCGACATCAAAGCCAAGTGGGCACAGGGCCACAGCTCTTACAGCCCCGGAAGCCCGGAGGAGCTGGCAATCATTGGGATCGATCTACTGGTCAAGGAACTGGGAACGCAAGCGGCCCAGTCGTTTATCGCCCAGGTATTCGAAAAATACCCGGCCGACTACCCCGGCGTAGTGGATTCAGGCAGGGAGTAAAACCCGCAGGTTGGCACCTGCGGGCATAGCGCTTACTTCAGACGAGCCAGACGCTGGGTCAGCAGGTCGAAAAAGCCCTGGGCGTCGCCGTTCTCGACCCAGAAGGCATTCTTCGGTGCTTTCAGACCGTCATACCAGTCGACGACGGTCTGGCCAAAAGTGATGCCTTCGCGACTGTCGATGGCTACGTTGACCGAACGACCGGTGAACAGCTCCGGCTTCAGCAGGTAGGCAATGACGGTGGCGTCGTGCACCGGGCCACCCGGGATGCCGTAGTGCTCCATATCGCCCTTGACGTATTCATTGAGAATATCGCCCACGATCTTGCCGGCATTGTTATTGAGCGCGGCGATCTGCTTCAGGCGCGCGTCGCTGGTGAGGATCTTGTGAGTCACGTCCAGCGGCAGGTAGGTCAGCTTCACGCCGCTCTTGAGCACCACTTCCGCAGCCTGTGGGTCGGCAAACAGGTTGAACTCGGCCACCGGGGTGATGTTGCCGCCATTGAAGTGCGCACCGCCCATGATCACCACTTCCTTGATGCCCTGGACGATTTCAGGTTCCTGGATCAATGCCAGGGCCAGGTTGGTCTGCGGACCGAGCATGGCGATGGTGATGCTGTGGGGCTTGGCGGCTTTCAAAGTATCGATCAGGTAATTGACCGCATTGCCTTCGGCCAGGCCTTTCTTCGGTTCGTGCACGGTGACACCCGACAGGCCTTCCTTGCCATGGATGTTCTCGGCGTAGATCGGCGTGCGCATCAGCGGTTTCGGCGCGCCCGCGTAGACCGGCACCTCTTCGCGCCCTGCCCACTCGCGGGCCAGTCGCGCGTTACGCGAGGTCTTGTCCAGACGCACGTTGCCCGCCACGGTGGTCAGGGCGCGAATGTTCAGTTCTTCCGGGGACGCCAATGCAAACAGCAAGGCGACCACGTCGTCGGCACCCGGGTCGGTGTCGATGATCAAGTCGATTTTTTCCGCCGCCTGGGCGCTTGTTGCGGTAATCAGGGACAAAAGCAGCAGACTCCGGAGCAGATGATGCAGTTTCTGAGCATAGCGGTGCATAGCGCACTCCTTGTGCGTGGGAAAGCAGAAAGGGATACAGCGGGTTAGAACGTCACTCCGGACACCAGCACGATGTTGCAGTACGGCGAACATTCGCCCGTACGAACAATCGCCCGCGCCTGCCGGCTGAGGACTTTGAATTGGTCATGGCTGAGCAGTTCGCGTTGGCCCAGGGCACCTTCGGTATTCAGCTCATTCAGTGTCATCAAAGCGGTCGGTTGCTTGTCGAGGATTTCCTGGGCGAGCACATGGCTTTCGACCTGCATTTCGCTGAGCACCACTTTCAAGGTGCTGATGAAGTCCGGAATCCCGTGGGTCAGGGCCAGGTCGATCAGTTCGACGCCCGGCGGCACCGGCAGGCCGGCATCGCCGATCACCACCATGTCGCCATGGCCCAGGGACGCGATCAGCCGCGACAACGCGACGTTGAGCAAAGGGGTCTTTTTCATGGTGTCTTGAAGGCCTGTACGTCGGACAAGGTTGGAATAGAGGGCTGGGCACCGGCCCGGGTCACAGACAGCGCCGCAGCAACCTGGCCGAAACGGATCGCCTCGGCCTCGCTTTTGCCGGACGCCAACGCCGCAGCGAAACCGCCGACAAAGGTGTCACCCGCCGCCGTCGTATCCACCGCCTGCACCTTTGGCGCTGGGAAATGCGCGAAGCCGGTGCCGTTGGCAAACAGCGAGCCCTGGGCACCGAGGGTGATGATCACCTTGCCGGCACCCATGCCGATCAATCGGGTGGCGGCAGTTTCGGCGGTTTCCAGGGAGTCCACCGGCAACCCGCTCAGGGCCGCCGCTTCACTTTCATTGGGGATCAGGTAGTCGATGGACGCATACCAATCCGCCGGCAACGGACGACTGGCCGGCGCCGGGTTGAGAATCACGGTCTTGCCCAGTTCTCGACCACGCTTGAGCGCATGCCCCACCGTGGCGTCCGGCACTTCCAGCTGGCAGATGATCACGTCCGCCGCTTGCAATACCGCGTCGAAACGGTCGATCACTTCAGGCGTCAGCTCACCGTTGGCACCGGCGACAATCACGATCGCGTTCTGGCTGTTGTCATCGACCACGATCAAGGCCACGCCGCTGGCGCCGTCGACGATGCTGACCGCCTGACAATCGATCTGCTCGGCCAACAGCGCCCCGCGCAATTCCTGGCCATAGGCATCAGTCCCGACACAGCCGACCATCGCCACTTGGGCGCCCAGTCGCGCGGCGGCCACGGCCTGGTTCGCGCCCTTGCCGCCGGAGACCGTGGAAAATGACTGGCCGATCAGCGTTTCACCGCCACGGGGCAGCCGTGGCGCCCGGGTCACCAGGTCCATGTTCAGGCTGCCTATTACCACTACTTTTGCTGGCATACGTCACTACTCATCAATTCGGTTTCTGCGGTGCTTTCAGCGGAATTCGGAGAACACACCGGCCAGCGGCGCAGTCGATTCTCGCAAGACGATACTCGGGGTCACGATCCGTTGATCGGTGGCCAGGTCCGGCGTGGCAATCCGGCGCAACAACACTTCGGCCGCCATCTCACCGAGCTGCAGGATCGACTGGCCGACAGTGGTCAGTGCCGGGTAGACATAACGACTCATTTGAATGTCATCGAAGCCGATCACCGACAGCTCGCTGGGAACACGAATGTTGCGCTCGGCGGCCGCGCGCAGCACACCGATGCCGATCATGTCGTTACCGGCGAAAATCGCGCTGGGCGGATTCTGTTCCAGCAGGATCGCCGCCGCACTGTAACCGCCGGTACTGGTGAAATCGCTTTCCAGCATGCGCTCGCGCGGCACCTCGACGCCCGCCTCTTTCAACGCCCGGCAGTACCCGGCCAGACGCATTTGCGCCACGCTGGTATCTGCCGGCCCGCCGATGGTGGCGATGTCCCGGTGGCCCAATTCCAGCAAGTGCCGGGTGGCCAGGTACGCGCCGTATTCGTGATCAATGCGTACCAGATCTGCATTCACCCCTTCCAACCCACGGTCGACAATCACCATTGGCGTGCGCACGCCGGCCAGGCCTTCGGCGAGCCCGGCATCGCCACCGGCCGAAGCCACGATCAAGCCGTCGATGCGTTTTTCCAGCAGCACCCTTAAATAGCTGCGCTGCTTGTCCGGGTTGTCGTCGGAGTTGCAGAGGATCACGCAGTAGCCGTTACGCTCGCAGTAATCCTCGATGCCCCGGGCCAGCTCGGCGAAGTACGGGTTGAGGCTGTTGGGCACCAGCAAACCGATGGTCGCCGTGGTTTTGGCTTTCAACGAACGCGCGACGGCGCTGGGTACGTAGTCGAGGCTTTTGATCGCCGCCTCGACTTTCACCCGCACTTCTTCACTGACCGGCCGCGTCTTGTTCACCACGTGGGACACCGTGGTGTAGGAAATTCCTGCAAGTGCCGCCACATCCTTGATCGTTGCCATGAATCAGGTCCGCCGGCTTGCGCGCTGACTGCGATAAGTATCCAGGACCACTGCCACCACGATAACCGCACCGGTGATGATGCGTTTGGTCGGCTCGGTCGCACCAATCTGCGCCAGGCCGGCCGCCAGTACGGAAATGATCAACACACCGAAGAACGTGCTGATCACCGAACCACGACCGCCCATCAGGCTGGTGCCGCCGATCACCACGGCGGCGATCACTTGCAGCTCCAGGCCAGAACCGGCATTCGGGTCCGCAGCCTCCAGACGGGAAATCTGGAACAGCGCCGCGATGCCGGCCAGCAGACCCATCAGGCTGAACACCAGGATTTTGTAGGGCTTTGGATTGATCCCGGCCAGGCGCACGGCTTCTTCGTTGGTGCCGATGCCAATCAGGTAGCGGCCGAACACGGTACGAGTCAGCACGGCCTGGGCGACGATGATGATCACAAAGGCAATAATGAACGACGGCGAAATACCGAAGGCAATCGGGTTGGACAGCCAAGCGAAGGCATCACCGATATAGGCGGTGCGTGAGCCGGTCATCTGGTACGCCAGGCCACGGGCCATTTCCAGCACGCCCAGGGACACGATGAACGACGGAATGCGCCAGGCCACGGTGATCGAACCGGTGATGGTCCCGGCCAATGCCGCCACCGCCATGCCGAGCAAGGCCGCCGGCAATACGCTCCAGCCCCAGCCCAGAATCGCCACGCTGACCGCCGACGCCGCGAGCGCCAGCACCGAACCGACCGACAGGTCGATGCCGCCGATGATCAGCACGAAGGTCATGCCAACCGCCAGCACCATCAAGTCGGGAATCTGGTTGGCCAGGGTACTGAAGGTGTCATAAGACAGAAAATGGCTGCTCAGCACCGAGAACAGCGCGACCATCGCCAGCAAGGCACCGGCCAGGCCCAGATAGGTGCCGAGGCCGTAAAAATTGCCACTACGTTTACCGGCAGACGTTGCAGTTTTCATGGAAGATCCCTAGGCGCTGCTTCGTTGAGCAACGCATCACGTTTTTGGTAGCCGGCAAAAGCGGCGGCAAGCAAATCATCCTGGGTCCAGCTGTCGCGCTCGAACGTGTCGATCAGACGCCCCGCCGACAACACGCCGATCCGGTCGCAGATCAACATCAGTTCGCGCAGGTCACTGGACACCACCACCAGCGCTTTACCCTGGCGCGTCAATTCGCCGAGCAAGGCATAGATGTCGAACTTGGCGCCGACGTCGATGCCGCGGGTCGGCTCGTCGAACAACATCACCGAACAATCGCGCTCCAGCCAACGGCCGATCACGACTTTCTGCTGGTTGCCGCCGGACAGCTCGGACACCAGTTGCGTCGGGCTGGAACTGCGGATACGCATGGCGTTGATCTGCCGCTGGGCCAGGGCCATTTCGTCACCGTTGTTGACGACGCCCGCACTGGAAATCACCGGCATATTGCCCAGGGCAATGTTGGCGCTGATCGATTGGGTCAGCAGCAGGCCTTCGCCTTTGCGGTCTTCGGTGATCAGCGCAATGCCGTGCCCGACCGCGTCGGCCGGCGAACGAATGCTCACGACCTTGGCTGGCGAACCCAGCGCGACCGTGCCGCTGTCCGCCGTGTCGGCGCCGAAAATCAGGCGCAGCAACTCGGTGCGCCCTGCCCCGATCAGCCCGGAAATGCCATAGATCTCACCCGCGCGCACTTCGAAAGACACGTCACGCACCTTGTCGGAGCGGGTCAGCCCCTTGACCGTCAAGGCGGGCGCGCCGATCTTGCGCACGCCCATGTCCATGTGTTCGCCCAGCTCGCGACCGACCATCAAGGTGACCAGTTGCTCGCTGTTGTAGTTGGCCATCGGCTCGACGCAGACCAGGTTGCCGTCGCGCAGCACCGCAATGCGCTGGGCCACGCGCGCCAGTTCTTCGAGGCGGTGGGAAATGTAGATGATCGACACGCCGCGGGCTTGCAGGCGCGTGATCTGCTCGAACAGCATCTCGACTTCACGGGCCGTCAGCATCGCGGTCGGTTCGTCGAGGATCAGCACATGACAATCGCCGATCAGGTTGCGGGCGATCTCGACCATTTGCTGGTGACCGATGCCCAACTCACCAACCAGGGTGTCCGGGTCAATCGCGTCGAGGCCGACCTGGGCCATCGCTTCGATCGCCGCCTTGCGCAGCTGCTTGCGGCTGATCCAGCCACCGTTGCTTGGCAGGTTGTCGAGAAACAGGTTCTCCGCCACCGACAGGGTCGGCAACAGATTGAGTTCTTGCATGACCATGCGAATGCCCAGGTCTTCAGCCTGGGTGCGGCTGCCGGGGCGGTATTCCTGACCCTGGAATTGCATCTGGCCGGTGGTCGGTGTGACCAGCCCGCCAATGATCTTCGACAGGGTGCTTTTGCCGGCGCCGTTCTCACCGGTCAGCGCCAGCACTTCACCGCGCATCAGCGTCAGGTCGATGCCGGTCAGGACCGGTTGGGCATAGGTCTTACCGATACCGCTGACCGAGAGGACAGCGTTCGGGGCGGAAACTGACATAAAAAACTCTCCATGCGCTCGCCCGGACGGGCGAGCGCCGTTGTGTCGCCAGAAGGACTACTTGGTAACCAGCTCTACCGGAGTTTCGATTACGCCGTTGGTGCCGCTGTCGACTTTCTCGCCCTTGATGATTTTCAGCGCAGTCTCGATACCGAACACGGCTTGCTTGGCGGCAAACTGGTCAGCGGTGGCCAGGACGCGACCATCCTTGAGCATCGGCTTGATGGCGTTGATGTTGTCGTAGCCGACCACTTGCACTTTGCCAGCCTTGCCCGCGGCACGGACGGCGGACACAGCGCCGACGGCCATGCTGTCGTTACCGGCCAGCAGGGCTTTGACTTCCGGGTATTCGCTGAGGATCGAGGCGGCAACCTTGTTGCCTTTGTCGATCTCCCAGTCACCGGACTGCAGCGATACGACTTTGATATTCGCCGCTTCCATCGCGTCCTTGAAACCCGCGGTGCGCTGTTGGGCGTTGGTGGTGGTGGACACGCCTTCGATGATGCCGACTTCGTCACCGGCCTTCAGTTGCTTGGCCAGGTACTCGCCGACCAGACGCGCACCTTTGCGGTTGTCCGGGCCTACGAACGGAACGGTGATGTTCTTGCTTTTGACCACAGCCGGATCGAGTTGATTATCGATGTTGATCACGGTGATACCGGCATCGACGGCTTTCTTGATCACGGGAACCATGGCCTTGGAATCAGCCGGTGCGATGACCAGCGCGTTGACCTTGGCCAGGATCATTTGCTCGACGATGCGCGTTTGGCCAGCGGTGTCCGTTTCGTCCTTGATGCCGTTGGAGATCAGGTCGAAGTCGGCGGTGTGGTCTTTCTGATAGGCCTTGGCGCCGTCTTCCATGGTCAGGAAGAATTCGTTGGCCAGAGATTTCATGACCAGCGCGACTTTAGGTTTTTCAGTGTCGGCGAAAGCCGAAGAGAGGGGCAAAGCGGCGGATGCGGCAGCCAGCATAGCGACAGCGAGAAGACGTCCAGCGAATGGCAGCTTCATGGGTTCACTCCGATCTTATGATTATTGTGAGCAACGCTTGCGCTGGCGTAGGCTACAGGGCGTTCGTCGATGGATCGAGCCACCACGACTGCCGCGCAAACGTTTGCGTAGATCGAACTATGCGAACCCTGCCGGGATTTGTCAACGATCAGAAACGACCATTTTGTGCGCTGCCTGGTAAAAGCCGAGCATTGGCCTTACGCCGTGGTATCGACCACCGACCCGGTGCTGGCACCCTTGGACAATTCCTTGACCAGAGCGGCGGACACTTCCAGCAAGGCGCCGCTAGTCGCGGCGATCTGCCCTTGAATCGCCATCAGCGCGGCAGCCTTGATTTCCGGCGTCGGATAAGACGCCGCTTGGGCTGCGGCCAATTGCTGTTGTTGCTCGCGCAGTAGCTGTTGCAACTCTTGCATGCGCTTGAGCAGGACTTTTACCGCCACGCTCTGGTTATCAGCGGCCTCGGCTGCGGCCTTCGTATCGGCATTCTTATCCAAGCCTACAGGACCGGTCTTGACTACCTTGCCGTCGTCTTCCTTAGTGCCAAGTGCTTTGTCTGCCTCGGCCTGCGCGGCATCGTTCAGCGCCCGGATCGTCGCTGCGGATTTGCCGCCAATGGTGACGCCTGCAGCGTTGGGAAGACCGACTGATAACGACATGTGAACTCCTGAAAAAAAGATTCCTTTGAAGAGCCATCGACCTGCGCGGGATTTTCTTTAGCACTGATTCGAAATCCGGCCAGGCGATTAATCAACAAAGTCCGTAGGCCCTTTCGGAGAACCGAACGCAAATACTCAACGTATTCGGAAACCCGGACAACAGGTCGTTTAACCTTGTTACCAACCACTTAAATACTGATATAAATCATCAGGTTAAAGTTTTCCCTCATGCACAGTACAGCTGGTACAGATCCTGCTCCTTCTCGTGCACCCCAGGCGTTCAGATCTGCCGGGGCGTATCTAGATGAACCTGCATCAGCACCGTCACTACTAGAGAGAAAATAATGAAATCTGCTTTCAACACCTTTATTCCGGGCGCTTTGGCCCTCCTGCTGCTCCTGCCCACCGCCCTTCAGGCGAAAGAAGCCGAAACCCAACAGAAACTGGCGAACGTGGTGATCCTGGCCACCGGCGGCACCATTGCCGGCGCTGGCGCCAGCGCGGCCAACAGTGCCACCTACCAGGCGGCCAAGGTCGGTATCGAGCAACTGATCGCCGGCGTGCCTGAACTCAGCCAGTTGGCTAACGTGCGTGGCGAACAAGTCATGCAGATCGCCTCGGAAAGCATCACCAACGACAACCTGTTGCAACTGGGTCGCCGCGTGGCGGAATTGGCCGACAGCAAAGACGTCGATGGCATCGTCATCACCCACGGCACCGACACCCTGGAAGAAACCGCCTACTTCCTGAACCTGGTGGAAAAAACCGACAAGCCGATCATCGTGGTCGGCTCCATGCGTCCAGGCACCGCGATGTCGGCCGATGGCATGTTGAACCTGTATAACGCCGTGGCCGTGGCCAGCAGCAAAGAAGCGCGCGGCAAAGGTGTGCTGGTGACCATGAACGATGAAATCCAGTCCGGTCGCGACGTCAGCAAAATGATCAACATCAAGACCGAGGCCTTCAAAAGTGCCTGGGGCCCGCTGGGCATGGTGGTCGAAGGCAAATCCTACTGGTTCCGCCTGCCGGCCAAGCGTCACACCATGGACTCGGAATTCGACATCAAAACCATCAAGAGCCTGCCTGACGTAGAAATCGCCTATTCCTATGGCAACGTCAGCGATACCGCCTACAAAGCCCTGGCGCAATCGGGCGCCAAAGCGATCATCCACGCCGGCACCGGCAACGGTTCGGTGTCCTCGCGCGTCGTGCCAACCCTGCAGGCCCTGCGCAAGGATGGCGTGCAAATCATCCGCTCGTCCCACGTCAACGCCGGCGGCTTCGTGCTGCGTAACGCTGAACAGCCTGACGACAAGTACGACTGGGTGGTGGCGCATGACCTGAACCCACAGAAGGCGCGCATCCTGGCCATGGTCGCGCTGACCAAGACCAACGACAGCAAAGAGCTGCAACGGATGTTCTGGGAATACTGATTCGCCCTCGCCCGACCGGTTCCGGTCGGGCACTGCTTACGCCACTTACCAGTCTCTGGTGAGTGGCCGCCGTCCGACAAAAATCTCAAAACGTCCTACACCAAACGGAAAAAATCGCTGTCAGACGATTTTCTTGAATTTTAAGCAGTTGCGAAAATGCCTACAGTTAAATACTGTATGCACGTACAGCTTAATAAGGGTAATTCCGTGGCCTCCACTTCCGCCTCTCCTGACTCCTATCAACGCATGGGCGTTCGCGTCCAAAAAATCATCAATTCCCAAAGTGCCCAGAAAGCCAAAGCAGCCCTGATCTTTCGCCTGCCCGACGAACCGGTGGATGAGTGGGAACAACTGCTCGAAGAAATCGACGAGAACGATAACGTCACCCTCGCCTACCGCGACGATGGCGGTGTGCAGATTTTCTGGGTTGTGCCGAAGGAAGATTGAGTCAATGAGTGTCCGTTGTTTCGCTCTACTGCTGCTGTTCACCGCCATGGGCGCCCAGGCTGCCGCGCCACGTACCTTTAACGAAGCCAAGAAAGTCGCCTGGAAACTCTACGCTCCGCAATCCACCGAGTTTTATTGCGGCTGCAAATACACCGGTAACAAGGTGGACCTCGCCGCCTGCGGTTATGTGCCGCGCAAAAGTGCCAAGCGTGCCGCCCGCATCGAGTGGGAACACATTGTTCCGGCGTGGCAGATCGGCCATCAACGCCAGTGCTGGCAATCGGGCGGACGCAAAAACTGCACGCGTTACGATCCGGTTTATCAAAAGGCCGAGGCCGATTTGCACAACCTGGTGCCGAGCATCGGTGAGGTTTATACGGGAGAGCACCAGTCCTAACGAAACGTTGACACACACCGCTACGAAGCCTCGAAGCAAGAAGAACAGGCGCTTCGGAAAGTTAGGGGGTCAACAGTACACATTCAATACGTAGTGTGCGCCAGTTATCAGGGGGAACCCTAAGCACATAGGTCAACCTCAAGAATGGGCCCCTTTTTAAAGAGAATCGCTTCAGTAAGCACCTTTTTCTATCCCTCGCTCAATGTGGCCTGCATAAAACCCCAGCAAAACCGGCGCCGATGATTGAAAGGGGTTTTCCCAAAACTTTCTAATCATGCCCAAAATTGGACGGCTCTCACTGACCGCGCCATACGGTTAGAGAAAATGTTTTAAACGTGACTAAACTCATTATTTTCTTTTTGGCACTTATATCATTTGGAAGGTTTACGAACATATCTAATATATTGCCGCTTCAGCAAATGTAGTCTAAGTCACACTAGATAACGTCCACCGAACGATTGCAAATGTGACGCTCGGATATTTTTTGTTGTACTAAGTCATTCATAAAGAATCCAAGCAAGAATCTTTTCTGCATCTATGATTGCGGTGCGAGGGTAATTAAAAGTTTCTCACTTCACGAACAAAGCGCTCTTCCGCAACCAGCAAACCAGAGTCAATGGGTATACTTTTTATATACTGTTATTTCGTCGGGCAAACACTACCGTTAGTCCGATCGACTTGACTAATCCCCTCCAGCCGTCTTCAACTGTTACTACTCAGGAGGGAAACCAAAATGACCTTATCACCTATGCCGCATCAACAAGAATGTGATCTCAGAGAAATTGGGGACGCTTACTGTCACGTGGTCTTTCGCTGCTGCAGTGGAAAATTCCAAATCTTGAATTGATTCCATAGGCAACCATGCAGCGCTTAGCTGTAATACCCTCCCTGGGCAATACCTTCATCAGAGAAGCTATTGAGGAAGTACACGTTCCGGGCGCCATGTCTGCGATTAAACCGATTAACCGCCCTGCTTCAACACTTCGCACGAACATTGTGGCCGATACAAAAAAGCTCTAGAGATGACTTATCACTGGCCTGAAAAACGTTAGCGATACACACATAAAATGCCCATGTAATAAACGCAATCACGACGGTGAGCAGAGTTAAGAGTACAGGCGCTTCAAAATTCGAGGGTGTACGAGTGCGAATTCGCTATGTAGAGGGCATCAGTTGGTCAGGTGGAACCTTCAACACATATGTAGTCCTCAAAGATGGGCCATTCACCGAAGAAAGCATCGTGTCTGCACCCACCGTGTTTCTCTTATCCCTAGCTCAGCGTGGCTTGCTTCAAAACACGATTAAAGCCGCCGCCGATGACTTGAAAGGCTTTTTCCAAGCTCTCTCGGATCATGGACAGGATTGGAGAGAACTCACTGACAGCGACATGTCAGGGTACCTATACGGCCACCTACTAAAATCCAGATCACTCACCGAAAATTCGATTGTGCGGCATAAAACAACAATAAAAATGTTCTACCAACATTCTTGGAACGTTGGCTTTCTGGATACCCCTCCAACATTCTCCTATACATACCTCTCGAACAATCTAAAATTGCAAGGCGAAAGCTACAAAAAAGTAAATTTCGACCTCTACAACAAATATGTAGCAATTGACATATTTAAATATTTACTAAGCAATGTGATTGCTCAAGCCCCATTTGAAAAAGAGCGCGATGAACTAGTTTTGCATATAGGCTATCACTGTGGCTTACGAACAAGCGAAGTCACAGACCCACGAAATCTGTTGACCGCAGATCTGAGAAAGCTCATTGCTATCGCAGTAGATTGTGGACAAAAAACAATAAATATACCGATTATTGGAAAAGGCGAAAAACTTAGAAATATCGACGTACCGCCGAGAGCTTTTGTAAAAATCAAAAAATTCCTAGATGGAAACAGAGCTAACATACCTGATGGGCCGTTAATATGCAGACGCAATGGCGCACCATTATCACTCGAACACGCAACCTACGTATTTAGGTCAGCAAAAATTTGCGCCAGTGCAAAAATCGAAGAAGTGATTACTGCACTTCATGAAAAAGACGCACACATGCATTTCATTCGTAAACCTTCGTTTATGAAATTAACATTCCACTCACTACGGCATACGTATGCCACCAACTTAGTTGATTTTTGCTACAAACACGGATATGACCCATGGCAATATGTCCCCGAACAAATGGGACATGAAGACGAAGAAACAACAGAAGAATATGTTGTTTTCGACGGAAAGCTTAATCGTCGTGAAAAAATAAGGCGAGCGCTGAATGATGAGCCTGACGAATGAACATATTGCCCCCCCCGTGAATCCCAAGGCAACCTTGGAATCGCTGGCTCCAAAAGATATAACTAACTTAGAGCCATCTGATAGATTTGCCATTGTAGCGCTGAAATCTGGCATGGGCCGCCCGATGGAACACCGTCGCGTAGAGATACCATATCAGCTGCAATCGTGCCCCATTGCTCAATGCTTTATCAAACTTTTTCACAGCGGTGTATTTAAAGAAAACTCTTTGCACGATGCGTACGCTAAGACTCTTAAATTTAACAATCTAATGAAATGGGCGATTGCCGAATATCCAAATGCTTCAACCTTACCTGCCGCATTTCTGCAAGATTTCGTACGGCATTTGCGCACAGATAAAAAACTACGGCAAAACTCAATATGCGGAGAAATGTCTTTTTACCGAACGACTTTCGAATGGTATTTAGAAGAGCATCGTGGTGAATCTAGTCAAACAGAAACTTTAACCCGTATTAGAGAAGCGAAGGCATTCATCCCATCAGTGTCGAATAGATCTGGAAAGACTGTTGAAAGCTTAGGGCAAATCACCGACCAAAATGTAAAAGATGAACTAAAATTAACAAGATCGACAATCCGTTTTTGCTGTCATTTTCTTAAGCAAATGAATGACCATCGAACTCAACTAATTAACCACCCAGAAGTAAAAAATCAGCTAGATAAAATTATCTTTGAGTGCAATGGCGACGCGGAAAAGCTCAAGTATAGTACAAAAAAATCTAACCGCAGCAGGCTGTATAAACCAATAGCAGAGGCGATTCTCAGTAGCGAAAGCCTACAGTTGAAAGAAAGACTACTACATAATAATTTTGACTTCAGAAATTCTCAATTCAACAAAGGGACTCAAACAACAATTGTGGATGCAAATAGGCTAATTCACGCAGGCCTAAAGAAATCAGGATTTGTGGACATCACCCCAGGAAACACACATAAAAAACTCCATTTTCACAATATCGATTACTTATTTCTAGTCAAGCACACACCAAGCGAAGAATTTGCTTTTGCCTTGCTACTTGCTACAGACAGAGTTCAACTGAACGGCATCATTAATATGCAGCATGGAGACCTTCGAATCACTCCAAATTTCGCTTCACCAATTTTTATTAAAGGACGCAGTGTACAACCGATCCGCGAAGTCCCCATGCACCATAGAAACTCAATGCAATACAAAGCTTATTGTGAGTTTGATGAACTTAAGAAAAATTTTCTAAAATTATTCCCTCACTCAGGGAGCATGCTTTTTGATTTGCCAGTTACGTCAAACATTCAATGCACGGAAAGCATTGTATTCCGCCCCTTAATCATGGCTGCCTGCCAACAAACATCAAACTATACATCGCTATTGGAAGCAGATCACGAAATCGAACTATTTGCCGACATTGCCCGTCGAGTTGCTACGAACAATCGCCCAATATGGAACAATAAAAAAATTCGCCGAGAACGCGTAGCCCAAGGTGGGACGAGCTCTACTCCCGTCAAGCGACAGACCATCACAGTGACCGCAGTAGCCCAGTCAAGGGCTATTTTAGATACTGACGGAAGCGACCCTGCGAACGAGGCTTTCGAAAAATATTCACAAGACGTTGTGGGTGCGAATGCAACGGCCCATTCTCCGGGCGTGAAGCAGGTCGTCTATATCAACGCCAGCGAAACGAAGTATCGCTTAGACAAGCGGGCATCGTTCGCAAGCAGCGTGGGGCACTTGATGGTTGAGGACGCAAGGAAAGTCCAGGCAGCTGTACGTCAAGAACATTTCATAAGCGTTGCCAAACTAAAAATAATGCTCGGTTGGGATGAGGAGAACAGAGACACCGGAGAACTTGAAGAGTTTGACGAACTTCTAATTTCAGCTCAAAAATCTGGCTTTTCCATATCGCCATTTGGGCAATTGAAAAAAAACAATCAGACATTCATTATCACCAACCCAATCACTGCAGCTCTGTTGATTAGCTACCTTGATGAGTGTATTAGCCAACTAAGTCTCCTCTCGACCGAGGACGACTCAAAGGCTCTCGCTATCGCAATGCAAGCAGCACGGATCGAATATGTGCTTGAAAACTTTGATTACAAAACCATCATGCAAGGTAGACAAACTCTGAAAAGCCATAACTTCCCCAAACCGATCATAAGGTGACACTATGCCAAGAAACTCTGCTCCTCTAATAACCTTGGAACCACAGAATGAAGCCATACAGAATCAATACGGAGACGATTACTTTCAGATTCAGGATCCGCTAACAGGTAAGTTTTACACACTGAGCTTTGTGTGGAAATGCTCTATGGCGAAGAAAGTATATGCGCAAATGTATTTTTTGGAGGGAGGAATATCCAGAGGATACGCAGACGATAAAAACCGAATCGTTGTCAGCAGTTTATCAAGTGCACGTCAGGAGATCGCCTACCTTCGCGACATATGCGAATACTGGGAAAAAGTATTTCCTGAGAGAACACTTCAGTCACTTACAAGATTTGAATTACAAGAGATGATGCGGTTTTTTTTGATTAAAAGAATTAAAAATGAAGATACTGGTGAAATACTAGGCTTTTCAACCATGAAAATGCTAAGCACCATCTTTGATCGAATGAACACTTATTTACATTCGGGAAAACTCGTTGATGGCATCACTCATAGAATAAATGAGGCTTTTAGGAAAAGCGCAATGAAGCCTCTTCTGGAACCCTTAGGTTTAGAATATGTCATTTGGAAAAAAGGTGGCAGCTATGGTTCGATACCATTAACCTGCGCATCACTTATGCTCGCTGAAGCTATCACATTGATAGAGTCAGACGAGGCAAAGATTGCTGCCATATTTTTTGAACAGTGGCGTAAGCGGAAAACCAAAGTACAAACTTGGTTCTCTGATAAAGACAGGCTTGCACTATATCGAAGAATGCAATCACCAGATTATATTCTGACACGCTTTGAAAGGGACTGGGAGGAATCTGCTAGGGAACTAGGGGAGGTAATCGATGCTTCAACTTCTTCCCATTTTGATCGACTGCCTTGGAGTCACGTCGGGAAGCTAGGAGACTTTTGCCATGAACTATCCAAAGCAACCCTGACAGTTATAGCTCTGCTAAGTGGTTTCCGGTTAGTTGAAATACATGGAATGCGAATTAGTGACTACACACAAGAGCCTGACGGATCGTGGTGGTTCAAGTCTGACAATAACAAAACAGAGGCGGGGTTTTCTCATCCCCGTTCCCTCCACGGCCTCGCCGCTGAAGCTGCTACTTTAATGAAAAATATATCCGCCGTGGATACTAAGGAATTAAATCTGCCTCTAATACACAGTGGTTACAGAGCCGGGGCTTTTGTTCTCGCACGAGGCTGGGGAAGGCTTACTCCGCAGGAGTGGTTAAAAGATGCAGGGTATAGCCTGCTAGCGCTTCGGAGTTGGTTTAGAGAATTCTACCAGAACTATGTGGTCAGAAAATACCCAGGAGCTGGCGATATACACAGTGAAGTCTCGCCCCACCAAGCCCGCCATACGTTCGCAGAGTTCGCACTTAGAAGATTTGATGGAAATGTCTTAGACAAAATTCGGGAACACTTCCGTCATTCATATGGTTCTTATCACACGCGTCGGTACACACGAAACAAGCTGAGCGAATCTGTTCGGATCAGCATGGAGCGGGATTACCTAAAGGAAATAATGACGCGAGTTGCAGCGAGCAACATTGAAGATCGTTTTTACGGGCCTGCGGCAAAACGCATTGAGATAGATATGGCTAAAATCGCAGTACTTTCTGCAGATGAATTCGAATTTGAACTCCAGGAATTGGCAGATCAATTTGTGAGATTTACTGCGTTCGAATGGGGTTATTGTGCGCTTCGAGCGAATGAACAGCACATCGCGAAGTGTCATGATAGGGAAACAGGTACACCCAACGTCGACCAACGCGGTGCCCCTGAGGTATGCGCAGGATGCCCCCATAGCATGAATAACAGCATACAAAGGCTGGAACTGGAGAGAATAGCAATATCGCATCAATTCATTGCTGAAAATCACCCCTTAAAGGTAATGGGCAGCATGAGTTCCGAGGTAGTCAAACAAATCGAGCGCCGCTTGGACGAAAGAATGCCGATATGAAATTCAGTCTTGATAAATACACTGTTGCTTTGACTCCAACTCAGGAACCTGAGTGGATAAAATCCGATACCAAGCGGAAGCTATATCAAAACGTATGCATGGCATTTGAAAATATCAATAACTCCATTAAGACCAATAAAAAATTGGCCATTAAAGAACGCCGAATTGTAGCACGCAAGATTGCTCTGGATAGTGGAGTTGATCCAAGCCTTTTGAGCAAAAGACGTCAGCCAGAGATAATTAATCTCATCGCCGAAAAAAATCTTGCACTGGAAGAGCTATGGAAATCTGCTTCAGCAACAAAATATACTTATGGCAAGAAGCTCACAAAATCCGAAATTCTAAAAGAATATAGAGCTCGAGCAACTGAAATTGAACGACTTACCAATTTAAGGCTTTCCGAGGCACTGACAAAGTCCATTGAAAATCAGATGATTACCAGCCATAAAAAATTAATAGCAATTATTGACAACCTAAAGGCAGAAAACGCCGAACTCCAAGATAAGAACTTGCGACTCACTATACAGCTCCGGCAAATGATGAGCTCATTGAATAACATTAAAAACAAGCAACCATAATACACTGCCAACACCAAAGAAACCCGAGGGAGCAGACCAAAAAACAATAGAGTTCCATATCCTTCCCCTGATTACTGGGACGAGCCTACTATATATGTACTGTTTCACATGGAATGATGACCAATTATTTACAACGGCGGCACAACTAATACCTCAGCCGCTGAAATTCAGGCTTTGTTTGGACAACACTAACATCGTCGCTACCGTGACTCCCCCCTTTATAACAATAGCCAAGCAGATGATCACTACTGCATGTCTGTCAATGGGGCTGCGCTAGATGAGCGCCATATTTGTCGAAGAGTGGCGCTCCCCCGCTGAGGCTATCTTCTGGCCATTTCGTGTTTGACACAGCCATCGTAATACGTTTTCTTCACTGCTGAGGGGTGGAGCTTCGATTTGCTTCTGTAGGTTTGCTCGGTAATACCTAGCGCCATTTTCAGCATCCATGGCTTCGTATACTTACTTTTTTTTAGGTTGCTTCGAGCACTGTATAGAGTAGTCCCAGACAGCTTATGCTGCTGGGCAGTGCCTGCCACACTTGCGCCCCACCTACACATTTCGAGTTCGTTCTTGCCAAGATTTCTTGCTTGCGCAGGTAATGCTGCCACCGCAATTAGAATCGCCCCCAATGTGATACCAAAAACCCGCATAAAATCCCGTCGCATAGCCAATTTAGAGGGCTAGATTTTGGCAGATTTCATCTTCGCCGCGGGCCATCAAATCGCCTCAGATTAGGTCGGTAGTTCTTCCCTAAGGCTGATGTAGTATCTGCCTAAGGAGATGCGCGCTTAAACCTCATCAGCTTGTTATGCGGTTAGCCGTGGAGTCCTGCGTATAATGCACGCCCACTCAATGCTTAAGCTTTCCAATGAAAAAACTGCTGTCAGTAGTAATCCTCACCCTCTCGGTAATCACCTCCGCGTTCTCAAGCCCTCCGTCGACTTTTTCCGAAGCCAAGGTCATCGCGAAGCAGAAGATCTACCTCGACCAAGCAAACAGCTCCATGGGCGAGTTGTATTGCGGCTGCAAATGGACGTGGGTTGGTAAATCAGGTGGTCGAATCGATGCTGACTCATGCGGCCTTAAGGCCAGAAAGCAAGAGAATCGAGCAGAGCGGACTGAGTGGGAACACATAGTTCCTGCCTGGACATTTGGCAACCAACGCCAATGCTGGAAGAACGGTGGACGCGAGCACTGTGTGGACGATGATCCTGTGTTTCGAGCAATGGAAGCAAACTTGTTCAACCTCTACCCATCTGTTGGGGAGGTGAACGGCGACCGTAGTAATTTCAACTACGGTATGGCGTCCGGAATCGCTCCGCAGTATGGCCAGTGCAAGACGCGGGTTGATTTCGATCAACGAGCCGCGGAACCACGTGACGAGGTCAAAGGGCTGGTCGCGAGGACAACCTTTTACATGTTCGACAGATATAACCTCAGCATGTCTCGGCAGCAGCAACAGCTACTGATGGCCTGGGACAAGCAATTCCCGGTTTCGGCGTGGGAAAAAGAGCGGGATGGTCGCATTGCGGCAATCATGGGGCACGCCAATCCATTCGTGACTGGCGAGCGTCGATGGTCGCAAGGATACAAGGCGGTTGGTGATGGGGTAGTCAGCGCCATTCCTGTTAATCCACCGCGAGCGCCCGCTCAGCCAACCCTAGCAAGTGCTAGCGGAGCAGTTTCGATTATTGGCAATCGGAAAAGCCAGGTCTACCACCTCTCGATGGGGTGCCCTGGCTATGGTCAGGTGTCTGCGAAAAACCAAATAACTTTTAACTCTGAATCTGAAGCCCAGGCGGCAGGATATCGAAAGGCAGGTAACTGCAATTAGTTGCTGCTTGATATGGTCGGTCTCGTGAAACCGAGGCCGATCCAGTTATGACCCGGATCCCCAAGGAGCGTCGCTGATCCACCGTGATCAGCAGTTGTAGCTTTGTGGTGGTTTGCTCACTGCTCCATAGATTTCCCCTTCTTCAATGCCAAGTGACTTCGGCGGACGCTTACGACCTCTATTAGAAATTTTTGGTCGTTTTGAGTCGATCATTGAAAAGCTCAGCAAATAGATTCATCTGCCTTACAGGATCAGTCGACCAATCGCTTCAGGGAGGCTTCGAGTCGGTAGGAGCACGAAGATCTGCTGGGGCGCTAGGGTTGTCAGACATTGCCCCTTTCGCTGCAACAACGCGTTTCGGCAGCCGCGTCAAATTCAATGAGTATAGACTTAACATACTGATATTCCGTCGGAAAACTGCCGACCGTTTGTCCATTCACCTTGACCAAACCCCTCGTATTGTCTTCATTAACTGATACCACTCAGGAGAAAAGCCAATATGTCCTTTTCAGACATTTTTCACCCTGAAAGCGATCCTGTAGAGCCTCATGACACTCCAAATCATGTGGTATTTAGCTGCGTACAGTGGAAAACCCCTAACCTTGAAATGATGCCACGGGCAGCCAAGCAGAGCTTTCCAGTCATGTATGGCGATCCGTCGAATCCGTTGAATCCATATACAAGCGCCGTATTGGAGCGCGCATACCTCCTGGGAGCGATGTCGGCAGTCAAGCTTATCGCCGTACACGAAGACTCTCTCTACCTTTTTCTAAACAGTGGAGTATCAAGTGTTACCTTACAAGAAATTGAGTCACTGTGGACACGAGTCATATCTATGAGCCCAATTCGGCTGATTGTAGATTTCGCGAACATTAACGAGGTCTATTCTGGACACTCCGACTACGTCTTTTGGCAGGTCGCGAAAGAAATTCTGGAATCCTATAGCTTGGGGATTGAGCAATATGATCTGAAGGCTTCAAATGACTTCTCGGATATAGGGTTTATCGATGAAGATCTGTGGTTTCGCCAATCACAAAAGGATGGTCAGCCTGAGGCTATTCAGCACTGCCCAGTCGAAATAAATATTGGGCAGACATGATGGGTCATTCCAATTGTCTCATGTCGCCGTATTACGTCTACCTGGATAATCGGAAGCCTAAAGCTTAATGCGTTGGCCCGAAGGGTAACGCCTCATTAAAGGCACTGGCCTACTCCACATCGGCTGTCATTACCGTAGCTTTCCCAAAAGGTGCGCACATGATCTATTCCCGAGTGCTTTATACTGAACACGACTATCCCCACGACGAATATGGTGATGGGTCTTACACTATCTTCAGCACACAGCAGGTTAGAGATGTTAACCACAAGCTCCTTGACGCTCTATGCATGCAAAAATTTGCTGTTCTTTGGGGAGGTATTCCCGACACTCAAGTAATTTACTTGATTGAACAAGCCATCATCAAAGAAATACTTGCACCTGTGAAACTGCTGCATGTTTCTGAGGGCACACTTGTCATCGCATACGATTCCGAATTAAACGAACGTCAATATAAAAAATTTGTAACCGCTTGGGAGTATATTGCTTCTTTCGTGATATACGAATCTTGGACAGTAATATTTATTATGGATATTGTTGTAGATGAAACATGCGAAAGTGGCAGTGTTTTTAGAAAATACGCCCCCGAAATCCTGGAGACCAATGACTTAGGTATTACCGAGTACACGACTGATATGTTTTTGTTTTGGGATGAGTGGGATCCCGTGAATATTTTCGGGCCAGCCCCTCAGGAAGAGCTTCAGACGCCACACGATCCTTATGATTTTGGTTTTATTGATGACGTGAATTTTGGCCAGTGAACGACTTGCATTAGTGCGTGCCCTTGGAGGGGTCGGCTGTCGTGAACCGAGCCTCTGGCGCAAACGCCTACGTCTCGGCCCTACGGGCATCCATCCTCACTCTTGCGCGCTCCGCTTGCCTCGACGACGAGACCAATACGCAACGAAACCGGAAAGCGATCAACCCTGTTTGTGCACATCGAAGATAGATCCCCCGTTAACAAGGACATTGGCAATGGGGCACCAAATATGACAAGGGAATCGATACCGTGATCAACAACTACTTTGTCCATTCCCAAGGCCTTCTGTTTGAAATTGGTGTCCATCAGCTTTCGGAAGGTGTTTGGACATTCACGGATGTTCACTCTGCCAGCCAAGCCTACATCCACCACTCACTACAACCAGTCGCCCTTGCTGCCTACGCGGCAGTTAACCCCACGTTCGCTGCTGGCCGTTTTCCCAACTGGGCGTTGGTCGATATGGTGGATAAAGTGCCCTGCATGGACGGTGCTGAGCATACGGCACTGGCGATGGTTTGCGGAGCTTCCATTCCTACGTTCCCCAGCGCATCAGAGCGCGGAAATATTTTTGGGCAAGCAGTGTGGGGAATCGTAGAGGCTTACTCACTTGAGGGGTGTTTTGAGCGCGTCGAACGTGCCTACGGCAGTCCAGGCTGGCATTACAACTTGCGACCTCGCGGCTTCAATTGGGCTGGCGGAGAAGAGCCTGTCCCCGAATCCTTGAAAGCAATGCGTAAAAATTATCGCGCAATGTCGCCGCTGCAACAGATCATGGTTCTAACGATCATGCACTTGTACAACCAGGGCCAAGACAAAACATATCTGACAGGGGGCTGTCCGACCAAAATACCTGCCGCAGAGGCAATGAATATCCTTCGCAGAAATGGGTCGGCGCTCTCGGCCTGGGGCCACATGGTTACTCATTATGCTGGCTGGTAAGTACATAACTTTGCTATCGCTGAGTGTCTAACACCTAAGGAGATGAACATTGGCGCCGTTTCTTCAGACATGGACAGCCGAGATGTAACACCTCGCAGCGCATAGAGACGGCTGAAGGTATTACGGCGAGTCACTTAATGTGCACAAGCAACATATGTCTGTCGCTCGCCAGCAGTGACAACTATCCCCTTTGATACGAGAGCGAGAGCTTCCAAGCGCTAAACAAGCTACGTCAATATCCTGCAAAGTCAGGGTACCCAAACAACTCACCTGATCTAGCCTTTTCAATCCAATAATAATTATTTGCAAAGCTATAGCGCGCTATCAGCAGTTCTGCTAACGATGCATTCCCAAGAGCGAACAAGGTAATGAGAACATTTTCCAAAGCGTTAGTTTTCTGAATAAGATGTCTAAAGCTTTCCTTTAAACCTTGAATATCCTTATCAAAATTCGGACGTGAAAGCTTAGACGTATGAGTCCCTTGCTGATATTCGTCACGCAACCATAAATTCAGACGATGGAGCAAATCGAGGCTCTGCTCCAACTCTGCAAACTTCTCTTTCAGGACAATAATATTAATTATTGAAACCTCTGTTAAATGCTTTTGACTTTCATTGCTATTAGGGTATCGGAATGTTTGGCCAGTTGAATCGACCGATGCAATATCTAAAATTATTTGATTGATTTCTGAATTTAACGAAACATATCGAGAATCAAGCAATTCCGATTCAGTTTTAAAAGCCCCCCATATGATTCCAATATCATGCGAGGTAGCGGAATCAAACACAAAAGAGCTGCCTTTAATCGCTGCAATTTCAAAAAGTTCATCTATAGCGCCTTTCAACCTTAGCTCTACGGAGTGCCTCATATTAAAGCAAATTGGATAAATCAACTCATCAACATATAAATGTATGCCTCCATCATCGATAACCTGATCTAGAAGCATATTAGCAGCTGTGGAAAAGCCCTTAGAGTACTCCACATAACTAGGATTGCCGTTATTACCCACACATGCATTTGCCCAACTCTGATCCCCACCACAAAAAGTTGAATTATTGCCCATGAATCTCTGCTCCCTTTTCAAACCTCAGCGCCCAAGTAACACGCCCCGTTATTGCAAGACAACTCATTAACCAAGATCCAATCATTTATATTTCATTCGACCAAAGAAATCGTAAATCAAATCGCCATCTAACACTTCGAAAGGCAACGTAAAGACGTGATGTTGAGCCGGGCTAAAGCCCGAAGGAGCGATAGGCAAAGTAGCTTTAGCTCCGCAGCCCTACGGGGCTGCCTATCGAATCTCACACGAGAACGCCACTCTCCAGTCGACCGATAAGATCGAAGACGGCTCTCGTCTCCACCCTCGTCCTCAACATGTCCAGTGAGTGCTTTGAAGTCAGCCCTCGAACCGGCAAGCTCATCCATTCCGTTGCTGCCCCCGCTGCACCCCCAGTAGGCTCCCTATCCGGTCGAGGAATTCGGAAAACAGTCCTTCGAGAGTTAGGTCATGAAGCCGGGCACTGTGTGACGGCAGCCCGAGGGTCAGCCAAATGCTCTGTGGGATCTTAGCCCCTGGCTGCCGCAATGACTCGCTTGATGATATCAATAGAGATCATCGGGATCTTCCAGTGGATCGCCATCCTCGCCTGCCTTGTCTATCTTAGGTTCGACCTCATCCTCCTCGTCCCGACTTGATGAATCGAAATACTCCTCATCCATGTCATCGAATTCGAAGTTGTCATCGATTTCCTCGTCCGTGTTAAACCGGGCTTCACCTTGCGCGGTTGCTTTGAGAACGAAGATGGGCGGAATCTTGGCTTCGTGATTGTAAAATCCGACACCTGCGGCCAGCAGCACACCGAAGCAGGGGTGCCCCTGGATAAACGACAAATCGGTATTGCCGAGCCATCGCCTTCGTCCGCCCTCGTACGCCATCAGCCAGTGGGCACCATAAAGTGCTTCGGGGGACACAAGTGCTTGCAGGTTCGATACATCAATTACGTCATCTACATGGCCGCGGTGATACAGGTCAAGAGCGATGAGAGAACATACCGAACTTTCAACCCGCAAGACTTGCTCGATTAGTGATGCTTTGAGCGTGATTCCGATTTCCTTACTCAACCACAGAAGCCACGCGGTTTCACTGTGGTGATTCGCCGCTGAGGCGGATTCCAAAAGGTTGCTGCAGAAATCGGTGATTGCGGTGAGGTTCAGCGGGTATCCGTGATGATGGTAGGTCGCGAGGATCTGGGTAATTACCTGCAAGGTATTCGGAAAACCGTAGCCGCACTTCAGTAGATAGGCTTCGGCAACGGGCCAGTTCGGGATCTTGATGATGGTGGATGACAGCTGTTTGAGGCCGTACTTCACCAAGCTTTCATCTTTAAATCTCGACTCCAAGGAGAACAGCATCTCAAAGTAATAATGGATGTCGTCCTTTTGCTGCCTGATCATCGCGGAAATCTGGAGCTTTTTAAGGCTGTATTTCCATGATTCCTGCACCAGCTCGCGCACCTCCACAATTCGTGTCTTGGACGCATTGATCTGCAGCTCAAACGAACTTACGCATTTTATGATTACAGCAAGCGCCCTCTCCGCCTCCTCCCTCCGGTTGAAGAAAAACGTGAAATCGTCGACGTACCGAAAGCCCTTTGGCCAAGCTCCAAGTTCCTCGTGGATCGCCTTATCGATGGAAACGCCGATGATCTCGGCAATGATGTGAGAGGTATCTGGGCCAATAGGGAGCCCGACAGTTTGCCCGTCCTGAGTACCCATGCATCGACCGTCGAGGATATTGCCGAAGTGTTGTGCGGTCTTCTTCTTATTCGTCTTCGCGACAGCTTTGGTGTGAAGAGCCCAAGGAATAGTGTGGGTGTACACCGTTGGAAAATAGCTTGAGATGTCCGTGACAAGAGCGTAACGCGCACCTGCGGATTGCCGAACGCGCTCCTCGTAGAGATCTGTGAACTTGGTCAGATCAATCGCCCGCAAGCTACCCCCTGGCCCTGGGATGCTGCGGGATATTTTGCTCGTTTCGTAATGTTCTTGTATGCGGGGCCAGTACTCACAAATATCTCTAGCTAGCCCATAAAAATTGACCGGATTGATGATGGATGTGATACGTCTGCTGTAAGACGATCTAGCAACCGAGAAGCGCTCGCCTAGTGACAGCACAGATTTTTTTTTGGCCAATTCGGCGTCCCAGGTCGCTTGGATATGACTCAGATTGGCCGCAAGCTGTTTAGTGCTGAATCCGGTAGGAAGCTGAACGGGAAAGTAGCCTCTTGCAAGCAGGTCTTGGAGTTCCATCGCGTCCCTTCTCTGGCATCGTTCTGAGAGAGCATCTTACTGTGGAAAGCCAAGTGTCGACATCCTACGGTGCTGCCTTGTCTGAATTACCTCTTTTTCGGCATAGCTAAGGCGATAGGCAAGCAATCACTGGAGTGAAACTGATTTGAACAACCTCCCCTCTCACCGCCCTCGAGGTCTGCCAGGTGCTGACGGATGTCGTGCTTGGCAAACGCATCATGACTCGAAGCTCCACCCAGTCATGGAATGAGATCTACCACGGCCTCATGCCCGTGGAGATTGATGGATGGCGGCTCTCACTATTCAATGACTGTGACACCCTAGACTACTGCGAATACTGAGGTAGCCTGACGGCCGAGTCGGTACACTTAAACTCTGGCAGCGCGACGGAGCGGATCCTGTCGAGCTATTGAGCGCCTGGGAGCGAGAACAGCTTGAGCGACTACTCACTGGGCTCTGAGCATGTAAGCTTGACGCCAAGCCGGCTAGTAACCCAAAGGGCCGATTGTATAAGATTGAATCAATGTCATTGCGGAGTGTACAGAAGACAAATGAGGCGATGCTTTGGGAGAACCCGTGGCAACGGGCGATGCATGAGGAAGGGAGATTGGTGGTTCTTTTGCGTAGAGCACCGCTCATTGAAATTGTTTGGTCGTAGCGTTGCAATGATCGGACTAGTTTCCAGTATTGTCTCGTTGCTGGGATGGTACTCCATTACGCCAAGTGATATCTGGCGCAGGATTTACTCACCCAATAACTCACTTACGGACGTGACCGAGGCGGCCTCAGTAGAAGGAGTCAAGTACGCCAAGCCAAGCAGTGAGAATGTGGTCGCCAAAGTAATGACTCGTGCCCCATTGGATGACGCTACCGCGATTACTGAAAGATACTTCCTTTTCTCTATGGTGAGCCCCTTTAAGCCTTTTGCAATGGATACAATTTTTCGAGGCGACGGATGCCGATTCGTGGGGAAAGGAAAAGGGCTTTCTGACGATAAACGTTACGGTTTTATAGACATTGTAGGTATCTCTTGCGTCGACGATCGTGGAGTTGCCTACAAGCTTGATGCTCCGGTAACAGGCCGGCTGGGTTTCGTTACGAACGTTGGTGATTTTGCGAGCGAGAGCGTAAACGTCGTGCTTGACGATGAAGATCATACGTTACGCCAGTCAGATAACGTGTTAATCCGATTTGACCTCCCAATAGTAGCGCTTACGGAGATTGGGCGCACTAGATAAAGGTGTTTAAGGGTTGTCATATCCAGCCGGCGCCATAGTGAAGCTGACAACTGGGTTGAACAGGTAGATCGGCTTAGCTGCAAATAATATGAGTGGGGTGCTGGCCCGGTGTAACCTCAACAGAGTCCAAGTGAGGTTCCCTATCAATGAGCATTGAAGCAAGACTTCATCATCTCCAGGCTATCCAAAACCTCCTCGCGCCTTGGCGACTCCAACCAAGCGAGTTTTGAATCGGACGTCCACATCACTGGCAGTGACTTTCCGGAGCGCAGTCGAGCCGTCGAAATCTTCATCAGCTTTCGCTTCGATGACTCGATTGCGATGCTGGGAAATCCCTTTGCACTCCATACCGTCGCAGACAGGCTTACTGGACGGCGCAACGCAGGGCAGGAAAGGCCGTTTCGCCACACCATTTTTGTTTTTCCTAATGGTGACTGTAGCTGCGTACTGGATGCCTACGCTCGCCTGGCTCTCCAGAAGCTCCCCGCTTCCCTAGCCGAGCGACAAGATCCCATCAAATTCTCCTACTGCTACGCTGTCCTTTTTCCCTGGAGGAATCGCGATGCCAAAATCAGATCTGCTACCTTCCCTGCTATTCAAGATCAACGAAAGCCACTAATTCCTGGGCGCCGGAAACCTCAAGTAACGTTGCGAAGAAGTGATCGTCAGCGACTGCGTGGCTCTTGAAATTGCAACATAGAAAAGCTTGGCGCTAGCAAACCGCTCATTTGCAAAGTGACTTGCGTCAGGAATCACAACATGATCGAACTCAAGCCCCTTCAATAGCAAGGGAGTTGATACGGTACGGTGTGGAAGTAGGCGACCTGTTCTGGCGGTCGATTGCTTGACGATGGCCACAGCCTCTTCCATTGTCGCGGCTCTCCCGTTTGCTAGCTCCCCGGCTGCACGTTCCGCATCACGCCATACTTCCCTGCGAAACAATCTGAAGTCAGACCGCCTTTTAACGATGGACAACAGTTTCAGAATTGCTCCGGTGCCGCTATCCTGCATGAGCGTGTTTTGCAGCATCAACGTTTCCAAGCTAATTGCCAAATCTTCCGGACACAGGACTTGACCGGGAAGCGTAGGAATCACTTGAATACACTCCGACAGCAGTGATGTGAACGCTTGTACACGATGCGCCAAGATGGTTGCCTCATCCCACTGTTTCGCAAAAGCTTGTAGTCGCGAAGCCGCTATTTCCTCAATTGCCTGAAATCCTCCCCCACTCGCTCTGGCGATCCTGTAGCACAATGTTTTATTGCAATGGATCGCCGCATGCAGCCCTGTCTTGTCATCGATCCCGTCGAACAACGCTCCCATATCAAAAGCATCATTGGCACTCACAACTTTAATGGGGGCGTCCTGAAGATCTATTTGTTCGCCTTGCTGAAGATGGATGCGAGTGGCTGCAATCCAGCGTCCCAGTTCCTCGTTTTTTCCAATCCACCGGTGTGGCGTCTCCAGCGTTCCTTGATAGGGAAAATGCGGATGAATTTCGGCTTCCCAGTTCAACGTCGCGCCGGCAAACTCAAAGATCCCCTGCATCGGGTCTCCGAAGATTACCGTCGGAATCATCGATGAAAGCTCGACAGCAAGCTCATGTTGCAGGAAGTTGCAATCCTGATACTCATCGATCAACACGCGCTCATAAGACGCTTTAAGCACATCTTGCACTGCTTGGATCTTCAGAGCCGCGATGACTCCCCGATAAAGCTGATCCCATTCTGCGGGAGTTCTGGGCATCCCCTCGCAGGGGCTGGCGGCTTTTGGAAACGCGTGGGCATAGGTCATACACCAACCAGCAATGGTATCGACGGCAACCATTGCGCTGGAGATACCAAGTCTTTTGATGCGATCACGAATAGCGTGCACCCCCGCATGCGTGTGAGTCAGTATCAGAGATCTTTTTGCTAGGCCGGCCAATGAGGCGATAATCTCGGTTTTGCCGTGACCGGCAGGCGCCACCACAGCGCCTGAGCGCGTAACCAACAAATCAGTGGGGCTCAGCATAAATCCAAGCCTCCAATGCCATGACAACCTTTGTCAGATAGGACTGGTGATCACCGCATATGATGTTCCACACTATCGGAGCGATCTCCCTCCCATAGCGATGTTCCTTGAACCACTTATTGCGTTTGGCCACCTCGGCCACGATGGCGCGTAACTGCTCCGACGTCAGCCCCGTGTTGGCAGCCCAGCTACTGAAATCCACCTGTATTGATTGATGAGTCATACCAGGAAGCTTTGCTAACAGGCTCCCATTGATGGAGTCATGACTGTGATTAACCCTTGCGGCCTCCAGTAAGCGTTGAACGTCGCTATCCGAAGCTGGAAAAAATATTGCCTGCTCGGTGTTGAGCTGCGTTCCGACGCCGTACTCAAATATCTGTATTTCAGCGTTACGAAGTTCTTCAATGACAGGAGGCGATAGCGGCACATCCGAATCCATGAACATCGCGGTTTGGTAACCCAGCTTCGCAAGACCAAGCGCCATGGAAGTCGCCTGAGATCCGTTGCCATCAGCCAACGCGACGCTCAGTTGTTCGATCGGCTTTGCATGGCGCTCGATTAGGACTTCTCGAAACCCCATGATGATCCCGACTTCGGTCATCCCCTCACACACCAAGATACGCTTAGCAAACAGAGCTTTGCCATTAAATCGAACCAAGGGCCGGATCGAATCAGGGAAGGCTGGTGAATTGATGGTCGCTGCTCGGGTGATCTTGTCCGTTTGAACAACGTTCACGGTTTCAACACCACACTCGCTTAGAGCAACCTCGGAATGTGTTGTGAGAAGCACCTGCCCCACGGGTCGGGCATTGGTGACAGAAGCGATCTGATCCGACTTTAATTGAGCCAGCGCTCCGACGATGCGATGGGGCTCAAGGCCATGTTCAATTTCATCAATGAGAACAATCGCGCCTTCCCTGATGGCCGACTTTTGGATGGCCAAACTTGCCAATCGTCGCGTACCCAGCCCGGCCAACCTTAACGGCACAAATCCGTCGTGAAGCGCAATCGAGCCGGCCGACAACCCTGCCCTACCTAGCTCGAGACCGGGAGCGTAATTGAAGGTCACATATGCACCCATTCCCTTCGCGTACCCTTGCGCGAGCTCAGCCGCTTGCATCAAAGATGGAATCTCGTGCAGCTTGGCGCTGTCTTTGGCAGAGCGGTACGCATCCGCAAGTCGAGCAGCTGCCTCGCTATTGTCGCCCGTTAGTCTAGCAAGAACAGACCCCTGCCCCCACGACAGCTGTTTGGCATCGTCGCCCGATAATCTCACCAATCCAAATTTGGCCCGGTCTCGGTTCGATATCTGACGGGACTCCGTCAGCCGATCGCAGATGATCTCCCATACAGGTTCTAGTGTTGCATCGACGGTGAGCCGTACTGTCAGGACGGCTTCATCGGCGTTTTCGGGTTCGTCGCGCAGTCTCCCTTCTGCAGTCCAGCCTCGGATATACAACCCAAATCTTCCATCCGTTTTAAGCTCTGTAGCGAGCTCACCAACGGTTACCTCAATGCAGATTGGAACCGTAGTATTGCCCCCGAAAAAATCAGAATCACCAAAGCTGAACCACCGCGAGTTCAATGCGGCATCGACCGCATCAAGAATGGTGGATTTTCCAGAATCACCTGCACCAATCAAACAAGCAAACGGGCCCTTTGGAGACCAATCAAGAGAAGTAATTCCACGGAAATTTCGCACTGCAAGATGTCGAATCTGCATCTCAGCTCTTTATGGGTGATGGAGGCAACTAGAGAGTAGCCAGCATTTCCCGATAAGCACGGCGATCGACACTCGAAGGAAGGGCACTTTGACCACAACCTCCCCTCTAACGGCCCGCGAGGTCTGCCAAGTGCTGACGAAAGTCGCGCTCGGCAAACGCGTCATGATGCGAAGCTCCGTCCAGTCATGGAATGAGATCTACCACGGACTCATGCCCGTGGAAATTGATGGCTGGTTACTCACCCTCTTCAGTGACTGGGACACCCTGGACTATTGCGAGTACTGCAAGTCGCCTGATGGCCGAGTCGGGACACTCGAACTTGGACAGCGTGCCGGAAACGATTCCGGCGATCTATTTAGAGCTTGAAAATGTAAGTATCACGAGCACTTGTTCGTACCGTGGCGGGCCAGATGTGAGGTGGCTCGCCCGATATAGGTGAGACGCTATCAACCTTTAAGTGGATAACTTACATAGCTGCATATCAGCTGCGAGATGATGGGCTCTTGAACGTACGACACCATCGCACTCAATAGAGCCATACCAATCACTGTTGGAAGTGATCGCACGAATCCAACCAAAGTCATGCACTGAACGCTGCATTTTGGCGATGGCAAAACCGATGAACATTAAATAACCGATCAGCACTATATCATCTGAAGTCTTGGCCATTGAGCTTTGCTGGATTGCCGATGTGACCGCCTCGTCATAGCTGAAGGCACTACAACTCTGCGCCATCGCCTTAAATCGTGCACCCAAAGCGGGCATTTCGAATAACTTTAGTACCACCAACCAACCCGAGACGTAAAAGAAGGTATTAACGCTGACCAACATCTCGCGGTCACTTCCGAGTAGCCGAGATCCTATTGCGAAGCAAACCCCGTAGAGCGCAACGAGGAGCCAGTTCATCATTGTCATCACGCCCGCAAACTCAAGGTTTGGAGTAATGCCGGCAGATCGAGACGCTGGCAGCCCTAGAACCCCCAAGCCAATCGCCACGAAGATCCCAAAGAGCCAGGCATTCGAGCAAACTCCCTTGCGATCTCTCATGGTTGCGAAAAAGGATGAGTTCGACTGAATGAGCTCCCGCGCGTCCTGAGCGGATGCGCACAAGGCTGGCCAAATCTTCTCCAAGAAAAACCCTATTATTTTTTCCAACTTCTTATTCCTTTTAACTTCAATGGCCATTCACCCAATAGCTGATGATCCAATCCTTGCCCTTTTATCTCGAAAAAATCCGGAATTAAAAAAACAGGTACACGGATAGGGCATCACCTCAAAGTGATACTTAATATTCGTACTTGCGTTGTATGATTGGTTTGCATAGCGTTCTTTAATCGCAACGTTTCTGCGCCCGTCCCCGCCCACCACGACTCCATCTAGGCGTATGAGCGGGAAACCACATTTAGAGGCTGCGGTTCAGTCTTCGTCGTCAGGTAACCAAGGGACGACGCCCTGAGGGCCTACGTCCCAGTTGTGATAAAGGATTTCACCGCTCAAAAACTCCCCTGTGGCACCGTCGAATACGCAGCCATTGATATTCGCATTGCGCAGATCAGCTCCGTCGACTTTTGCCCCTTTAAAACAGGCTTCTCTTAGATAGGCTCCTCGAAGGTCAACGCCTCGCAAATCCGCATAGCTAAAATCAGTCTCCCATCCGTAAGCGCCTGGTTGAATCACTGGATCAGCGGTAATGCAATAGAACTTTGCATCACTGAAGTTGCAATGGCTTGCCTTTTGAACGTCCTGGAACCAGTCGTAGTGTACGAGGCTTCCGGGCGCCTGCAGGTAGCTGAAATCAGGGACTTTTAAGCGCTTGAGGACACGACGAATTCTGCTAAATAGCAACGAGCTGAAATGAAATCCGCTGAAATCGACGCCCCGCTTATCTGCAGCAGACACAAGTGGAACTTGGTCACGAAGACATTCAACAAGCGCGTCGAACTGCAACAGGAATCGCGCCCTTCGAAATACGCCTTCATATGGTTTGCGCCAAAACCCTTGAGAAACACAGTGTTCCGCGTAGCGGGATATCATCTGATCCCTAGCAACTATTTTGGAGTATGGCAGACCATGCTCTTTGGCAATGATACGTAGGCAGATATCCCGGTTTACAGGGCCCGAACTTATCAACTGCGCACTAATGGCTCTGTCGATTGCAGAGCGACAGCCGCTGCGTAAATCACGATGCAAAACAGCTGCATCTGACTTAAAAGCAGCAAGCGAAGGAGTATCAGGGAATTTCATAGCCTAGCCTCTCACGATCAACGCTAAACCCTAGTATCAGTTGACCATTAAAGGTGGCAATAAGAGATGTTGTAGCGACGTTGCAGAGGCTTCACCTAGCTAGGGCTGAACGCCAACGTCGGTGGCGCAGACACATACTGGAAAAAAAATCAGCCATCGTCAAGAGTCGCATCAACGCGTAGTTGCACTTACCTGCCTATAACCGCAAATCAACAAGCTCAGTGGTCAGCCTACGTATCTCGTCCGCCGCATGGGAATCTGGGGAGATATCCAACACAGAGTCAAAGTACGAAAACCCTTCCATGAACGGCTGATCATTGTTGTACTTGTCTATCACGATCTCGTGAGCGTTGGTCAAGTGGGTCATGAGACGAGTCAAGGGCAAAGACTTGATATCACTTAAAATTCGTTCTCTGAATGTGCTAGAGGCAAACCTCCTTGCCTCCAGCCCTTCTGCCAGTTCTGGCGGAATCTCCAAGCCTTCACAAAACTCCTCCAATTCGCGGCTTCTGCCACCTACATCATTTCGCGTGACCAACCCGAAGCACCTTGGTGTACGGCGCCCTCCTTTGCTTTTGAGCAATCGCATATTCAACCGCTGGGCGCTATCTACCGATTGAGGACAGCCGCTGTCGATGATGATCGCAACCAAGTCCGAATTTGTGCGAATCAGATCAACCTTAAGATTGAGGTCAAGCAGGACATATTCGTAATCTGCCTTGATGTCTTTAAACATTCTGGAGGATCCGATCCTCTCGACCATGGAACCCAATGTTCCACCCGTTTCGAACTCAAGTCCGCTACGATCCATAGAAGATCCATGATCCACGATGTGTCGCAATCGCTTGGCGAAACTTTCTTTTTCGGCCAAGCAAAAAAATACGTCTGCATAACCAAAGAAGTCGACGCCTGCCACCAATGATCCTGCTTTGGGGTGCGCACCATTTGAGACGCCATCCTCAAAGCAACAATCGTGGGTGATTACCGCTACGTTGCTTCCTCGTTCCACCAAACATGCAGCTACATCAACGGTGATGGGCGACTTACCGACCCCACCCTTGAGAGATGTAATGCTCAGTACGCGGGCCGTTCGCGCAATCCTCAGCAGCTGGGCGATGTTCGGGGGCATCGAAATCCCTGATCGATCATAAAAATTTCGTACCACGCTTTTGCGGGGTGAGCGCTGACCCTGCTCGTAAGATCTCCAGGTTCGTTCGCTCACGCCTGCGCAATTTGCGGCCCTGAATCTGGACATCGAATGCTCGATCCGGGAATTCATGAGCGCAGCGGCCAGTGGGGACATAGCAATTCTCCTTGTCTGTCGAAACAGCCTAAGGGTTTGCGAAACGAGAAAACAGATGGCACAGAGTGCCGAAATCGAACCAGCACACCCCAAACAACTCCTTCAGAACGCATCTTTATGCTCATGTCGATGTATCTTGGACAAATCAAAGTTAGTGCAGCCATGCCATGAGCATTCAAGTAAAGCTTCTTCACCTTCAAGTCATCCAAAATCTCCTCGCGCCATACCGCTACCTCTATTGCGTAGACCTTGAGGCAACCTGTGATGAGGATGGAGAGTGCGAATCTCCAAGGCCGCTAGTAGTCGTCCCCGATCAGATGGAAACGATTGAGATGGGCTTGGTGGTGATTGATTTGGAGTCACTTCAACCCTTGATAAAGCGAATCAACCAACGGATAAGGCACTGACGAAAGCGCACGACCAACAATCGCAGATCTTCAGGGTCACACGACTCCTAGGCTAGCCAAGCTGGCGTGGTACTGCTGCGTTGCGCTGGACGGTCATCTTGACCCCAGTACGAGGATTCCCCTCCAAGTGAATCATGTTCAAAAGATGCCTGTCCGTGATGCTCGAAAACTTCTGCGCCATGTGCCGGGCAAGCGCATCACTCGCAGTAGTCAGAATGAGGTTCATGGAAGGCATGGACGTGGCGACCAGGCGAAAGATATCCAGCATGGCCACTCGATTGAGGTCATCCAAATGCGCTATTGGCTCATCAAGGAAAAAGCTTCCCCCAGTGTTTCTGGCTCTGGCAAGGTAAAGCGACAATGCCAGATCCTGGCGCTGTCCCTGGCTTAGTTTCCCTTCTGCATCCAACGCAGGCTCATGCCCCTCCGCAAAGACAGTCCACTTCAGCGCATCTCCACCATCAGAGACGCCCAAGCCTTTATAGACCTCGTTGGCATGCATCCGAGAGAACAGCTCAGCAGCGGGGCTGAGCAGTGGTTTAAGGCTTGAAGCAGTGAAATCTTTCACATGCATGGCATAGTTTTCGATCGCGAGATCCGCTTTGGCGATGTAGCCTGAGCCGATTTCCAACTTGCGGGATAACGCAAGCCGCTCTTCCTGAAGCTGCTTGAGTTTCATCGAATCAGTATCAACGCTCACCACAGCCTCGCATTCGGCAAGCATGCTCCTATAGGTCGCAGCGTCTTCACCTCGCTGATTCACCTGTTGGCGCATCAACTCATATGACTCTGTCAAAACAGGTTGATCGCCAAACACCTCCTTCCATAGGGAATCGAAGCTCCCAGTGACTAGCTGCGCCGCCGCGATGCTGGTATTGATACCTGCAATCACCCCCGCCTTTGCTTGAATGGTCTCCGCAAGTGCCCGGACAACCGGAACAAGACGGGTTTTCGCGGGGTTGTACAGGTCAATCTGATCTTGAAAATGCTTTTTATAACTTATAAAACGTGCGATTGACGTCGATACCCGGCTGCCAGCTCCGCCTTCAGGGGTATTGTCGAAAAACGTCTCCACCTCAGCCAGCTTTTCAAAAACCAACCCCAACTGTATCGCTGAGGTGATCCGGTTGCTCAGGTGAGCAAGACCAACAGCGTTCAGCCCGGAAAAGTCCCGAACCTGCATAGTCTCCAGATATTTGGTTTTCGTAGCGAACGACTTCAGTTCCTGAACAACCGAGCTCAAGCGGGAGAGATGGCTGTCATAGGCCTGTTTCTGAGCGTTGTTTAGCGCTAGTTTTGCTGTGGCCTCCTGTTCTTTTTGGCGAGCCACTGTCAAATTGTTTGCGGCGATCTCTAGCGCTGGTGCAAGCAGTTGCTGCCCCGTGGAAATTTCTATCCGCAATTTTTCAGCTGTGCCCCAATCATGATTGCAGAGCGGACAATGCGCATCTTCATGAGAGTGGACGATTTCGCTTCCCATGGCTTTCAGCTTGCCTAAAACGTTTGAAAACGCATCAAAGTCAGCTTCTGCCCGGACGCGGGCATTACTTTCTTCATTAGCTAGGCGAACTGCGTCATTCAAATCAGTGGCAGGAGCTACTGTGTTGGCCATCAACTCCTGCTTCTGACGTTCCCACTCCAAAATTTTTGGTAAGTTTCTGGACAGCAAATCAAGGGCCGCCTGCCACTGCTCTTGTTGACTTGAAGGCCAGGTGAGCTCTACAAACTTGGTACGTAGGTCAACCTGAGTGATATCCCCTTCTCGAAAGAATTCCACGACGCCTGGGTTTGCAGTGATAGGTAGCCAGCGGTAAAGCGTCGCTAGGCTGTCGTCAGCCCATTTGATTGACCTTTCACTTTCTGAAACCTTCAACTGTGCCTCGGACAACTCCGATGACCGGATGACCTGATCATCACTGGCTTTTTTCTGCTCATCAGCCACGGTGGCAACCGACTGGCGAAGTGTTTCAATCTGGCTCATTGAGTTGAGATATTGCGACCATTGCTCTGAAAGGGTGCTCAGTGCATTCGCTTCTCTCTGGTGTTTCTGACTGAACATCGCGACACGAAGCTGCGCTGCCTTCAGGCGATCACCCAGGCTGCCTTCTGCTGATGGGGGTAAGGCTTTGAATATTGTCGCCAGATTGCCCAATGCTCTGTCTTTCACTGGAGAGCTTATCGCTAGCGCACGCTCCAGCGTCTCGATCTCATCGCGGAGCCGACTGATGCCGTCCACCAGGCCCTTGATGTTCGGTAATGCCTTTCTATATTCGCGCAAATCTCGCAGTGTGCTCGTGAGATGGCCAAAACCGAGGATGTCGGCGAAAATCTGTTGACGCTCGTCCGCTTTATTGTTGTCGATCAACAACGACAGGGAGTTGGAGTAGAGCCAGCGGCTATTGCGCAACCAACCGCGTTTCGCTTTGCGCAACGCGATGGTGCTTCTTCCGGAAATCGACGCTGGCGTGAGCATCTCAAGCAGGTATTCATCATTGATTTTTTTCTTTCTCGCACCCTCCTCGGTCATCCATAGCGAGGTGTTGTTTCGGGTCAGCAAGTGCGGCCTTCCGTCAATCAGGCATTTTGCGGAAACATTGGTCGTGCCTCTCCCCCACTGACACTCCAGTGGCGCGGTATTGAGGTCATCGACTTTTCCGGTGATCAACCATTCCAATGCGTAGCAGATGGTGCTTTTGCCAGTCCCATTGGCCGCATGAATGACGGTCAAGGGTGCGTCCAATGGCACCACCAACTCGTCAGGGATACCTCGAAAATTCTGGATGGTGACGGAAAGAAATTTAATTGGCAGGTTACTCATTGAGATTCCATTCTTTGCCATGGCGTTCGGCAAGCTCTTCGCTTCCCACCTCGGCCAGTAACTCTAAAAGCTGAATGTACCCGGTATCGTCCGAGTTGAAGACCGCAGGCTCCTCATGCTCGCCGAATCGCTCCAAGCCTAACGGCGTGATGCGCTCATAGCGCTCCCACCCATTCGCTCCCCACGTCACTACATGCTTTCTGACGAACCTGATATCCCTCTCAATATCGATCAGGAACGCCTTGAACTCGTCACTCACTTGGGTGGTGGCAAGTACAAGGTAGCCATCAATGACGAGGCCCGAACTCTCCCGCTGGACAATAGCGGCATCGAGGAAGGTCTCTGCGAGTTTGGCTTTTCTTAAGGCTTCAACACCTGTCTCAGTGGTGATATTTATCAGTAAGATGGAAGCAAAGGAAGACTCCCAATAGCCGAGCTGGTTCTCAAGCTCACCGTCGGGCCAGTTTGGATTATCAGTCGACAAATACTGCTGCGTAGTGGCCTCGTAAAAGCCCGCATCCAGAGCTCGACAGCCTATGATCTCCACCAGTTCATTGAGCATCTAGCTTCCCCTTTCGCTCAAAAATATCTTCCATGAATCGCTCCGGCGACGGTGCCATGGGGTCGTCATAAACCGACTCAATCTCGCTCAGACTGAACATGTAAACGTTTCTCGCAATGGCAGGTTCGGTGATTGACCCTCTAGGAGCGGGAGAACTGGTAGTGAAGTCATATCGACCGTGACTAGGTTTCCTGTCTCCGACGCTTCCGCGTCCCTGAGCAAAGACAATCAGGTTGGGATGCACAATGGGTTGCCGGGCCCAATCAAAAAGGTCTGCCTCCATTTGCCTCACGTGATAACTGTTGTTTGACCAGGCCATGATGCTGACCTCCCCATGCTCTGGGTTGTCATATCGAATATGGCCCTGCAACGCCGGTGTACACGACCACTGACTGCTGACCGGGACATTCAGATAGCTCAGTGCCTGGACAGTTCTCATAACGCATTCACCAGCAGAGGAAAGCCTCTCCAGCGGGAAATGCTCTCCTACTCTCACACCAAATCGGGTTCGATAGGTAAACCCTGAGTAGTCCGACAGGCCTGTGCCTTGCACAAGGGTATTGAGCAAATCCAGCTCGTTTCTCACAGCAGCCAAATAACCTGGGTACGGGGGATAACGGTCAAATAGCTCATGGAACTCAAGTGCGGCCGGTGCCATATCCGCTGTTACTCGATCATCCATCAGTCGGTGGGCCTGCACCGAAAGAAGGGTCAACTCTGCTGTCCAGTCAAGGATGAATGTTAAGGCGCCGCTGCTGCTTCGGCGCATGACACGACCAGGTGGATTCACTGTTGTCGGAGTCGGTCGAGTCATGAACTCGGCATCAATTGCCGGGAAAATGCCCGTAGCGCTGTACAGCTCAGCAGCGCACGCGTGGACGCAGTTACTATTAGCAATGGCCATTCCAATAGTGGACTGAGTACGTTGGCCAAAATGATCCGAAACTGATGTCAGTACCTTTTCAAGGCTGGTGACATTGAGAGAGGCCAAAACAAGGTTAGGCCGCTTAGACCTGTCCTCTTTTTGACTGGCCATAATCCGTCGCAATTGCGATTTTGGATTCGAAATAGGATTTGTAAAATCATTACCCAGGGTTGGCCAGAGAATAAGATCTTCAAACGCCAGCCGTAGAGAGACGTCTGCATGACCGTAGTTAGTCTCACCTGTCTCATTTTCAACCAGTACATAGCAGTTGAATATTTCCTGCGTGAGATCCTTGACCCAACACCACCCTGCTCGGTATCGCTGTAGCGGGGCGGGATCCCATTGTGGATCAATCCAGATCATCTCATCAGAGCTCTTCCAATCGAGGAGCTGACTGCCCGAGACGTCACCGCATCCCACAAACACAACTGCTTGGCTGTCGTATCCATCGACAAGCTGATTCAACTCCTGCCAATCGGCGGGGGTCGCTGCCGCTGCGCCTGCCGACAATAGCACCGGCAGCGACCCAAAATTGTTATAGAGCGTTCCAGCCTTGGGTTGAAGCATGCCTTTCATGAAAGGCAAGAGCTCTTGACCTTGCAGCAAGGCGAGGTTGAATCGATGATGGCGACCAAGCTTTAATTTTATGTATTCAGTGCGGATCTCAGAGATGAGCTCCGCTTCTTCGTCGCTTACTATCAAGTTGCACGACTGCAAAAAGCTTCTTAACTCGCCAACGATTTTTGCGGTGTCCGACTCAAGCCTGAAATAGGTCGACTTGATGTCAGGGTATGCACGCACCATCCGAGAGAGATCATCTTTTTTATGTAAGGCGGTATGCAGATTGTCGATCCTGGCCCATACCAAATCACACAGCTGTTCCTTCGTGAGGTTTTTCAGGGCTGCATGTTTTTTCAAGATTGCAGAGGCTTTACGCGCAGCAAAAGCTTTCTTCTCGAACTCTGCTCTCAAATCTTCGAAGCGTTGCCTGCCTTTCGCTTCCATGAACTCGAACAGCTTGCCGGCTGCTCGATCAGAAACTGCAACGTAATAGCGAAATGGCGCACCTGGTGCTGATGCAATGCCAGGCTTGATGGTCGCGTAGAGGAAGAATTTGCAGATCTCCTGGATGACCATGGCGAGGGATACGATCCCGTTATAGCGCTTGCACTGAATTACGCCGACTGGAGAGGAATCATTAAACAGGATGACATCGCGGCCTTGATCAGCCCCATCATTAAGACGGCGAGCCTTGTCGTACCAATCCTCCGAACCATCTGCCGCTCGAGAAGCGTAAAGGTCAGCCAAGAGCAATTCAAAGTGCGCATCACCCATTCGTTCGAACGGCAATTGCCCGCAGTCAAACGCAAAAAGATCTGGAGTTTCCTGGCCTGTTTGCCGCAGTGTACTGTCATCTTCATCACTGCAGAATTGGGCATTAATAGTCGTCAAAATCTTGCTCCTAGCATTGACTCGACTACAACGGAAATGAGGCCGAATAGCGCCACAGCAACGCCGACGATTTATCGTGAGCGGATAGTCTGCGGAAATTTCGGTTTTATCATTGGCGTAAAACTGATGGCTCATACGCAGAATGCACTGACGCCTGTTCCCCATCCGTCTTCCAACTTTACTGCCTCTACTGGCCAAGCACGTCCGCGACACTGCCAGCCCGATAGCAAAACGACATCATCTTAAAGCGCCATCTTCAAAGATGTCAGTAAGCATAGGCGTCATTCGAAGAGTGGAGCAGGATCTTTTCCTGATCGGCAATAATGAATGGCGAATGCAGTAAGGCTGGAGCGAAAGCGACCTCAATTAATCGTGCATTGGGTAGGTCTCAACGCTTCCTTAGCTTCGGAGATACGTAGCCCGGCGATTTTTCTTTTTTCGGCTTGTACTTGCAGACAGGGAAACCAGAGCAGGATTTGTAGTCCCCGTATGTACCGGTTCGCGGCAGGACAACACCATGCTTGCACACCGGGCAGCGCTCCTCCTTGATGGGCTCACCCTTGATGTCGGTTACCGCGACCACACCATCATCTACAAGCTCGGTAAGGAACGGCGAGTTTCTCGCCATGACAGTGAACATTGTCACTGAGCGGCAAGCACGAGTCAGAGCCACATAGAACAGACGACGCTCCTCTCCGTGCAGATAGGTGTCACCTTCTGGCATGACTAGACTAAACACTGGGTCGTCGCCCTTCAGGCTAGGGAAGCCGCGAACAACCATGCTGGGCAGGATCACGTACTCGGCTTGATCCCCTTTTGAGGTGTGAATTGTTTTGAACCTAATGTCGAGTCGGTCTCCATAGCGATGCTTCCACCCCTTGGGAACAAACTGCTCGTCGTTTTTGTATCGCCCTAGTACAAAGACAGACACCAGTCTATCTTTGGCTGGAGGGATATGACCGTTCGATAAGCCCCGGTATAGGTCATCTAAGTATTGCCGAACGCCGTCTGAAAGCTCATCCCTATTGCCTACCTGGAAAGCGCTGAAAACGGGCCCAATAGGCTCGGTTACGGAAATGACCGTCTTCTGCAGTTGAGCTGGGTTCTTGGCCACAAATTGGCTAGAGGCATCACATATTGCCTGAGGGCACCGATATGTTTTTTCCAGTCGGAAGATTTGCCCATGACCGTACCAGTCAACGAATCCAGTCATCACCGACACGTCGGCGCCCGCAAAGCGGTTAATCGATTGCCAGTCATCCCCTACAGCAAACAAATGGCTATGAGGAGCCTGAACCAGCGCACGGCAGAGTCGTGCACGAGCGCGGGAAGCATCCTGGTACTCATCCGCCATCACTAATCGATAAGGCGAAGGGTATCCATGCTCCAGGTGATTGGCTGCCAGGTTGATCATGTCCTCAAAATCGATTCCTCGACCTTTCTCCAGCGCCTCGTCCCACCCTTCGATGACTGGCACGGCAAACTCGAGGAACATCTTGTAGCGAAATTTGAATACGCTCAGCGGAAGCGCGTCATAACGCTCATACAGTCGCTCCGCTGTCAGGCTGTTGCTCTTGTAGTGGGAGATGAAAGATCGAAGCACTTTGAGCACATCAAGGTGCTCCAGGGGGATTAGGCCTGAGCTGGGGATCGGGCGGTCGGGGTTGGGATCTAGCACTACGCCTCGGGACGTCAGCTCGCGTGTGAGGTACGCAAAGATCTCACCGGTATTAATTTGATGCGAGGTGGACTCTATGAGCTTTGTTCCATAGGCTGTGTGAGTATCACGCTTCCATGCAGCATCGTCTGCATAGCCTTTGAAATGCTCAGGTGCCTGTCCATCGCCATCGAATGCAAAATGCTCGTGATAAAGGTTGAGTTGCGGGTAAAAGAAATCTGGTACGTACTGTCGCCTTTCTGCTGTTGCCGTATCGTGCTCATATGGCCTTTCGTACAGGTACTCGACACCGTTGTAGAAAAGCCAGTTAGCAATCAATCGTTCTTGCTGGCTCGCCACATGCTCGCCGTTCAGTGTGATCAGCCTTGCCTCACCATCCCGGTCAAACGCCTCAGCCACATCCCGGAGCACAGCACCTGAGTGATCCCGACCAAACACCAGCCTGAACATGTCCCACTTGGTACGAAACTCGTCCGACCGATCTTTCAAGCTGTCGACGATTTCCCCTAGCTTTTCGAGGCCGAGCTCTGTTTTGGTAGCCCACTTGGGCACGTTAGGCTTTTTGCCGGTGGCGCCACCGATGATTTCCAGCCCCAAGGAGTGGAACGTCATCGCGTTGATGGTGATGCCTGTCATCTCCAAGCGCTCTAGAGACTCAGCAGCCCTTTCCTTGAGCTCCTCGGCAGCATCCTTGTTGAAAGCGAGCATGATGATCTCAGAGGGAGCCACAAGGCCACGGTGAACGGCATAAATCGCTTTCGCCACCATGGTGGACGTCTTACCCGATCCGGCTGAGGCGATGAGTTGAACACGATTGTCAAAACAAACTGCAGCCTTGGCCTGTTCGTCATTAAGCTCACGCGTCTCAACCCTGTTCAGCAAATCTTCGCAGGCATCAAGTTCACGGGCCATGTGTGCTTCGTTGCGCGCTTTCCAGTGGTCGGGCCAATTCTGTGACCATTGGCGCAATCGAGCCACAACGCGCGGTTTGTTATCACCCATGGCAGCCTGGATGACGGGCGAGTCAAATAGAACTTTGAATTCGGCGGAGTTGATGCCCAACGCGTTTTTTTTCATTAGGAAATCATGCTGCATGTCGCGGGTGAACCAGCGGTGCTGCGCATCTGCTGAAGCCCCCGCCCGATCAACCTCTTTGAGCCAGCTCATGATCCTCGCGTAACTCGACCGGAACTGGTGCCTGCTTGATGCTGCATGTAGATGCTGATCGAGCTCCGTGCGAGTGAAATGTGAAAGCCCTACTAGATGCAGCTCTCGGCCACTCCATAGCTTCAGGTTCGTCCATAGCAGGCCACGTTGGTATTTCAGCCTGGCGAAGTCTTCCGGCGGGATCGTGAAGAGCTGATCGTCTAGCGAAACGACGAGCTGATCATTTTCAATCTTCAGAATCCATGACCCAGCTTTTCTAAATAGCCGGGCCCAAAAGGAGGGTTGCCATTCCATTGTAGTACCCGGAAAATTCAGCGATCGCGAGAGAAACTTTGGCGCTCGTCTGCCGACATCACGTGAATTTCCGTGTATTGCTTGCCGTCATCGTATTGGCCAAGGGTGTAGGTCATCCACACAGGCTGCGCCAGCATGCCCATGTTGGACTCCATGGATGCCTTGGCGAAGCATTTTTTGCGCCTCGACTCCTTGTTGGACGAAAGGGTCTCGACTTCGTGGATGCCAGAAACTTTGGCCCAGACGCTGCGACCTTGTCGATTGAGCATGTCAACGTAGCTATTGCGGGAGTTTTGAGCCTTGAGAGCTAGCGCCTCCTTGACCTGTGGGTCGGAGCAAGCTCGGCTGTCCGCCAGAGCAATGCTCGAGCACATCATGAACAGGAATGCGAAAGCAGCGACTTCAGTGAGGGGGTGTTTGAACATTGGAGCATTCCTTGATTCGGTATTCTGTGTTTTTACAAGTTGCATTGAGGTGGAGAGATGATAAGGCAAAACGCCACTTTTGATGTCGATGAATATATAAACTCAGCATTCCTAACCAGATGAGGAGATCAGGTGCCTCTTGCACCGGTCGTGATCGCAGTATCGCAATGCGTTGGCTATCACCAATCCCCTAAAGGTCATCAGGGGGCAGGCACAGCATCTTTGTCGACGATGCAGGAAAATGGTGAGCACATTGGGCGATGCCCTACCTAGCCCGATGGCTGAATTGCGCTACTTTTTACCTCCTGAGGAACGAGCCGCAAGGCGTAGCGATTATGGAAGGACTCCTACGTTGGAGCGTTCGATATAGAGCGAAGTGCTACTTAAAGTTGGACAGTAAATCGATGGTTGGTGCAGGACTAGCGCTGTGGGCTAGCATCGAAGCTAACCAACGAGCATCTCGGCAAAGGTTTCATCGACGAATGAGTCCAACCCGCTGCTTCCGCCAAGCGATCTTCATCCAGTCGAAGGTGAAGCTAGGCCATGGCACGCCTTTTTCGAAAAACAAACGTGCTTACCGGCTGCAAAGCGAAGACCTAGATTTCATCAAAGCGGGAAAAGCCTCAAAACACTTCACACATTGCCCGGGAAAGGACGATCAATACGGAGGAAATCTGGGTTAGGAGCATGCAGGTTGAGATCTATCCAAAGGATTTTTAAAGATAGTGGTGCCGACTGGTTAACCTACTTGAAGCTGCAACCTGAAACGCAGTGTTCGTCAGGAAACGGAGCAGGAGTGATTGAGACTATTACAGGGAGCGCTATCAAGCATGCTAAAGTCATCGCTTGGCTATGCCAATAGGACTAGGAAATGAGTGAACCACCCCGTAGCCTTAAGGTTCGATCTGAAATCGTAGACGATAATTATGGGCTTGAGCCTGAGATAGAAACCTCGGCAAGTATGTCGGAACCGTTTGACCCATCAAAGATACGCGTGCAAACCGAGCGTAAAACTATAGATTTAATATTTAGAAGGTACGTTCATAAAGAAATTGATTTAGCACCTGATTTTCAGCGGCGAGCGAGGCTCTGGCCGCTATTTCGGCGCAGTCAATTGATCGAATCATTATTACTTAAAATACCTTTACCGGTCTTTTATGTCGCTGCCGACCAATCAGATCATTGGGCAGTTGTTGATGGTTTACAGCGCATTACAACTATCGTCGACTTTTTAAGCAACGATTTCGCCTTGAGCGGTCTTGAATACCTGTCCGATCTCGAGAACTGTTTCTATTCTGATTTAGATCGTGCAATGAAGCGGCGTATCGAAGAAACTGAACTTGTAATAAACATCATTCAACCAGGCACTCCTGATGAAGTCATGATGAATATTTTCAAGCGCATTAATACCGGAGGTATTGCTCTAAATGGTCAAGAAATTCGAAATGCCATACATAAAGGGCCGGCAAGAGAACTCCTTCGAAAATTATCTACTTCGACGGAGTTTTTGCTTGCTACGGACGAAAGTATAAACGATATGCGAATGGCAGCCCAAGAGCTTGTTCTGAGATTTATTGCTTTTCTCAAAATGAACAGTCCTGATAAGCCAAAAAACTTAGATAATGTTTTAAATTCCACGATGAAGCTACTCAACTCGATAGATGAGCTTGAGAGATTTGAGCTGGAGTCGCACTTCAAGCGCGCGATGCATTTGGCGTATGAGATATTTGGAACCGACGCATTTCGAAAGCCTTCTGAGATCAAAAGAAACCCAATTAACAAAGCTTTATTTGAGAGCTGGGGAGTAAATCTTGCTGCGCTTTCAAAAAAAAACATAGAAATCATCTTAAGTAAAAAAGAACTCTTAATAGAAAACTACTTTACAGTATATGAAAATGACAAATTTTTCGTGGAATCCATTACTACATCTACCGGCCATAATGCAAAAATATTAAAGCGCTTTATGACAATCGCCAGCATCATAAATGCAACGCTAAATGGAAATCGAATATGATTCAAAACATAGGACTACTAAACTTCAAGTGCTTCCGCAGAGCATCTGTTAGCTTAAGTGACCTGACAGTTTTGACCGGCTTAAACGGCATGGGGAAAAGTAGCGCTATTCAAGCCTTATTGATAGTTGCGCAATCCATCGCAGACGACTCAAACAAAGGCCGTCTGCTCACGAAGGGCAAATACATAGACCTAGGCACATCATCAGATATCCTTCACGACAACGCTAAAACCAATTCTATTGGCATCAGAATCTCTGGAGGCAACTCTCGAGCAACATTCAAGCTTCGAGCCAGAGCGACACAAAAGAACAACTATGTTTACAACAACAACTTCAGCACACTGCGACTGGAAACCTTTAGCGACCCACTATGTGCACCATCATCACAAAATGGAATATCAAAGTTTCAGTATCTGCAGGCTGAGAGAAGTGGCCCGAGAAAATATCTTCCCGTAGGGGATGATCAAAGTGAGAGTTTCGAGATTGGCTCACAGGGCGAGTATGTTCTCCATTTGTTAGATATACATGGGTCAAGCCCATTAGACTCAGCTGACCCGAGGGTGATATCTGGGGACGGGCATCGTCTTATAGACCAAACTGAAGCATGGCTCAAATTGGTCAGCCCCGGAGTCAGCCTTCAACTCAAGACATTGTACGAAGCTGACCTGATTCAAGCCGGATTCAGTTTTAGCTCGCCCGGTTCTTTAAATAGCAGAACATATCGCGCTACCAATGTGGGTTTCGGCATAAGCTATGTATTGCCTGTGATTGTAGCCTTGCTCGCGACCCCCACTGGCGGACTAATTATTATTGAAAACCCCGAAGCGCACTTGCATCCACAAGGGCAAACTTATCTAGGTGAGTTGTGCGCCAGGGCAGCTAAGGCGGGGATACAAGTTATTATTGAAACTCACTCTGACCACTTTATGGATGGCGTGAGGATCTCTGTCAAAAATAAGACGTTGACTCCTAATCAAGTAAAGTTTCATTATTTTCACCGCCAAGGAACTGAAACGCAAATTAAATCACCAAACATTGACGAAAAAGGAAAACTGAGCGAGTGGCCGGAAGGTTTTAATGATCAGCACCGCAAAAATGCAGTTCAGTTGCTAAAACCTTAATCCAAGGATGGAACAATGCCTGACTTCGTGTTCAACCATTCATCGACGCAGCCACCGTTTGGAAACATTCAAGATGTTATTCCAATATTGGCAACAATGCTCAAAGCAATGGCCACATTGGAGGCTCACTTTCCAGAGCGACCAAACTTCAGACTAAGAGATAATCCATGGCAAATCGAAATTGCTAACGCAGCTAATGTGAGCCAAAGTTTGGGGGAGGCTGTAGAATTGCTTTTCCGCTCTAACTATGTTGACGAAGGCAGCTATTTTGTAGATCTTGCGCTAATGACTCCATCTTGGGATCAACTCGATGAAGCCGTGATCGAGACTATTACCAACCTTGATGAACTGTTAGAACACCCAGAAATTCCGGACACACACCTCTTAGCGGCTGAAGCAGGTGAAGAAGCACTCGTCTGCGCAGTGACCGGCTCGGTGTTAACAAGCCTTTGCCGTAACCCAGCGCATTCAGTCTCCCAAATAGGTTTTATCTGCAATGGAAAAACCTATAAATTCGATCACACTTCCAATTCACTGGCCAGTTCGAGTATTAGCGAACGGTTTACTCGTGACGCTTTCGCCCAGTTATCCGCGAGAAATTTCCCGCAGCGCAAAGGTGAAATCTTTCCAAATTTACTGTTTGGATTGGAAACTGACGACCAAATCCTCAACTTTCCAAGTAATTTTATCAAATTGCTGTTCACGAGACTTAAAGATCTTGACTCTCTTTCCCAGCATTGGCAAACACATAATACTATGCCCGAAAACTGCATGACTTTTCAAAACGAGTCAGAGTTTACAATGAACAAATATGGGTATCAGCGTAATAGGAAAGGCTACGACGGAGAGCCACGGATCTTTGAACTCCACGTCTGGGTCGGTAGCGGAACTAGAATCCACTTATTCAAACATGATGAATTAAAGAAAATTGAAATCGGCTACATGGGCCTTCACTTAGATACGAAACTTTTCTAAGTTAATGCTATATCCGCAGCTTTTTTAAGCGTTAGCGTGACATATTTCTGACTCGATAATTTAATCGGATAGCCACTTTCGTTCTGACATTTAAATAGGATCCATGACAGTAAGCGTCCGGCCAACTCACCTTCCTGACCCCGACGCCAAAGGCGATGGTGTCCACCTAATTTAGGTGGACACCATTTCTAGCCTTTTAAGCGAGTCTTTCCATGCAGCCACAACGCCGATCCTATTCCAAATCCTTCAAGGCCCAGGTAGTCCAAGAGTGCGCTCAGCCCGGCGCGTCGATTGCCAGAGTCGCGCAGCACCACAGCCTTAAGCGAACCTCGTCCATAAATGGATTCGAGTGCAAACGAACAAAGCCATGGCGCTGCAACCTGCTTTCATTCCGCTACCTTTGCAACTCGCCGAAGGGTATTCCCAGGCTCCATCACCGAGCATCTGCATTGAAATCCAGAACCCACATGGCACCGTCAAAGTGAACTGGCCGACCGAAAGCGCTGCCGCCTGTGCCACCTTTCTGAGAGACCTGCTGCGATGATTCGCATCGGCGCGATCTGGCTCGCCACCGAGCCGATGGACATGCGCGCCGGCACCGAAACGACGTTAGCCAGGGTCATTACTGTGTTCGGTGCGGCGAAGCCGCACTGCGCTTATCTGTTCGCCAATCGCCGCGCCAATCGGATGAAAGTTCTGGTGCATGACGGCGTGGGTATCTGGCTTGCGGCACGAAGGCTGAACAAGGGCAAGTTTCACTGGTCAGGTATTCGGCACGGCTCGGAATTCGAACTCGACAGCGAGCAACTTCAAGCCTTGGTGTTGGGGTTGCCTTGGCAACGAGTTGGCACGGGCGGTGCGATCACAGTGCTTTAGCACCTGCCATTAGCCCATCGGTTTATCGCCGCTGATCGCCTGCTCTGGCACAATTAGCAGCATGAATTCCTGCTTATAGCTGGATCGGGTAGATGACTTCGCCGGACGCTTACCCTGCACCTAGTTAATGGCCCGATGCGATCGAGGGTAGTCTTTCTACCCAGTGTTGCAAATTATGCCCTCGAATATCGGTAACCTGACGAGGCAGAGGAAATTACCATTGCCGATTCAGAAGTAATGGAGACCACACGTGAAAAAGCCACCTACGAAAATCTTCATCGAATAATGGGATGGTGACGGTGCGATTCGAATTCCAGACGAAGCGCTGCAGGAACTCGAACTGGATGTCGGCGACGCTGTGTACCTGATAGAAGAATTTGTCGGCAACACGCGCTGCCTTGTCCTATCAAAAACGCCTCAGATTGCGGATCGAATAGACGAGCTCACTGAAGCTTGGGATAGCGGACGGCTTGGTAACGCCCAGGAGAAATGAGACAGCTGCAATGCGTTGACTGATCCACTCACAGAAGGCTTCGCGCAGCCGATTATGGCGCGAGAGCTGCCTCGATCAAGCGAGCGTTAGGTACGGCTCGGCGCACATCCTTTACCGCGCCCCCAATTGCGTCATCTGCAGAAAGTGCGTCACGGATGAATTCAAGAGCTAGGCGCCCGGGTTGCCCTACTCCGACCAATGCATCATCGCAGCCCTCTTCCGCCAAGCGTTCCATAAGCGCGTCCATATCGCTCTCGTCAGACGTCAGTTCGTAACTAAGGGTGAAGGTAAATACCATCTCTAACACTCCGCTTCAGCAAGATCCTACGTGGCTTCGATTGTCGCACGACGCGTCGACCTTAAGCCCGAAGGAGCGATAGCCGTAGTAGCTTTAGCTCCACAGCCTAACAAGTCGCCTATCGAGTCTCACACAAGAACTCCCCTCTGCAATCGGCCGATAAGATCGAGCACAGCGTTCGTCTCCACCCTCGTCCTCAGCATCTCCAGTGGGCGCTTTGAACCGAGCCCTCGAACCGGCGAGCTCATCCATTCTGTTGCTGTGGCGGCGTCGTCCTCGAACAGAAACAATGCTTGCTCAAAGACAGCAATCAATGCGATCAAGCGGTCGCTTTCAACGGTGCTGAAGCGTCCCGTATTGCCCTTCGTGCTAGTGATGCAGGAGATACACCGATAGTCTGAGAAATGAGCTCTCGCTCAACCTGCAGATTGTTCGCCGTCAGATTGAAATACTCGTAAGGAGGGCTTCGGTGTATGAGGTTATGAAGGGTTGTGCCGCGCTAGGGCAGTCTAAGGTTGACCAAATGTTTCCAGAAACTGGTAGGCCTGGTAGGTACTCTTTGTTGATGACAGCATCTGTACCTCCATCAGAAAAACCTAAAGCTTAGGCGGGCCCTGCTGGCCCAAAGCATCGACTATCGGAAAAGTAGTTCAGCACGGCACCTGCTGGTATACCGTCGTTCCTGCAATGAGAAGCACGGTGCACCGTCATAAATTGTCTCAGCTTAAGCCCGTCCCGTTCTTGAAATCGTCTTGTTTTGCCGGTACTTCTAAGTCACCAATGTCATGCACGGAATGCAACCATGCACGCAAGATTCAGAGTGATTGAAACCACCACACTGGTCGATGGCAGCAAGCGATACAGGGTCGTTGATCTTGTTGAAGGAGGCTCAGCTAGCAAACATGGTGTGTTCAAGGTCAGGGCGGAGGCAGACGCTGTTTGTATGCTCCTGAATGCCGAGCATCCGTGTCAGTGTGGTGTAGGTCGTACGTACCTGAGCCTTTGATCCACTCGTTTCGGAAACCGGGCGCCTGATGACTATGCGGGAGTGAATGCCTATAGCGCAGTCACGCATTCCCGTTCCGAAAGGACGCTTTGAAGCCGCTCCAGGTTGAGCCGCTGACACTCACTCTCGGCTTCTTCTCGGGTCTGATAGGTAGTCTTCAGCCGCAGCTTCTCCTCATTGTCATAGAGGTTGAAGCCTATAGGTGCGGTCTGGCAGTAGAAGCGCGATCCGTTACGCATTGATCCCGTTTCCGTTGGGATTGCAGGGACAACAACAAATCTCGACATCATCTTCACGCCCTCTCCAAGCACCTCCCCACTATTAGCGGCTATGAGCCACTACAGCAAATAGTCATCAGCAGTTTCCGATGACAAGCACAAGCGGCCCAGGAACGGTTCGCAACATCGCAAAAAGCTGATGTGAAGTGCTCTGCACTACTGGAAAGATCCTCCAGTCCTAAAAAATTCTGGTGCTGCTACGCTGACCGCTTCCACGGAGGAATCAAGATGCCAAATTCAGACCTGCTCCCTTCCCTGCTATTCAAGATCAATCAAAACCAGCTCGCCCTTGAGGCCGCCATCATGGAGCTCACCCTCTGGGTCGAGCAGCTTGGATCGGGTGAGGTTGGAGGCAATGTGCGAGGCGCACTGGCAACGATCAGCAAGAACGAAGAGTTCATCAATATGACGTTAGCGGTTCTTGTGACGCCTGAGTGAGCGCTCGAGCTTTTAGACTAGCCGGGCCTTGTTGGCCCGAAGGAGCGACCTCCCCGTTGACGCCGCTTCATACCGCAGCTTAGCTACAGGCAAACGATGACTCGAAAGCAATTAATTGAACAAAACCTCCCCCTCTCACCGCTCGCGAGGTCTGCCAACTGCTGACGGATCTCGCGCTTGGCAAACGCATCATGAGACGAAGCTCAATTCAGTCATACAATGAGATCTATCATGGCCTACCGAACAGTCACAGGAGTCTTTTACATGCAGGATCTAATCAAGCGCATGGACGGTTGGTTGCAACAGCACCGGGCAGCCTATTACGCGACACTTGCTAATGGTGTTTCGGTTGCCGCATTCGAGGATTACGAGCGCCGAACTGGCATCACACTCCCAGCAGACCTCCGGGCGCTCTGGTCATGGAAGGATGGGAGCACCGAGGAAGCGCTATTTACCAATCACATGTTCATCTCTGTCGAAGACAGCATGAGCAGCAAGCTGGAGCTCGACGGAATGATCGGTTCTGACTTCGAAGACCCAGAATGGTGGAAACGGCAGTGGGTACCGTTTACGCAGAGCTTTGGCGGCGATCATCTCTGTATCGATATAGTGTCTGAAAAACCAGGTGAGATTATAGACTTCTGGCACGACGACCCACGACGCGAAGTGGTTGCCCCAACGCTGGAAGATTGGTTGCGCAGTCTTGTGGAAATCATGGAGTCTGGGCGGTTGGAGCTGGCCTAGTCCCTATCTTTGCCATCTAAAGCGTAAGTCCGAGCATTTTACTAATGAGTGAATCCAGCTCGCCTCGATAGAACCCCTCCGAATGACACTGGTCTGCTTTTGTATTACCTCTAAGGAATACATCCAATGTCCGCGCAATACAGCCTTGTCATGCTCGCTCGGGGAGGATATGCCGCTCGGGGAGTGCTTTATTTGATAATCGGCATCTTCGCGTTGCTAGCAGCACTAGATTCGACAAAACCGAAGGACAGCCACAAAAGCGTTGAGGCGTTGCTAACCCAGCCATTCGGCTATTTTCTAGTTGGAGTTGTGGTGGCAGGCCTGCTCGCTTTTGCGGCTTGGCGTGTCCTGCAAGCCACGCGTGATGTCGATCACCACGGCAAAGAAATCAAAGGTTTGGTAATTCGCACTGGTCTGTTTGCCGGAGGTTTGGTCAACGCCGCTCTGGCGTTTTTTGCAATGGGTCTACTCATTAGCGGTATTAGTAGTTCGGGAGATTCCGGGGGGCAGACTAAAGACTGGCTAGCGCATCTTCTGTCTTGGGATCACTCGAATTTGTTGGTGTACCTGATCGCTCTCATTCCGCTTGGTGTTGGAATTGCTCACATCATCAAGGGCTGGAAGGCGTCGTTCGAGAAATATTTTGAGGCCGACGAAGACGTCATGCGGTACGTCCGCCCGGTGTCTCGGTTCGGTTTAATAGCCCGTGGAGTCGTATTTATAGAGATTGCATTACTACTGGCAATCAGCGGTTCCACTTATCAAGCCATGGATCCACCTGGTACGAAAGAAGCCCTCGACGCTCTCCAGAATCTTCCTGCCGGATGGCTGATTTTGATTGTGATGGCCCTGGGGCTGATTGCCTTCTCGGTTTACAGTTTCTCTGAGGCTTTCTGGCGCAAGATCAATATGGATGTGCCTGGAGTATCGAGACCATAGGGTGCAGCGATAATGGCGATCCACCTCTCGGATTAGAGCAGGCGTGGCCTTAACCTGCCGTTGGCGATCATCGGCGCCGGCTCTTCATCATCGTGTTGCTGGCTGAGGAATTCGCGTATCAGTGCGGAAGTTCGTTTGGCGCTGGTGACCACGAAAAAATGCCCCTCGCCCTTTAGGACGTGCACTTCGGCACGGCGGATGCTGCGGCGCAGGATATGCGCGTTGTACATCTGTACTAGGGTGTCGCGGTCGCCGGTGAGGATCAGCGTGCGTTGGCGCAGACGGAACAGCCGCAGCAGGCTTGTCCAGCCGACCAAGGCAGCGAGCTGGTGGTAATAAGTTCGTGGATTAACGGTGAGCATGCCTTTCGCTACACCGAAGCGTAGCAGCGCCTGTATCGAATTACGCGAGCCTTCTTTCTTGCGCGATTTGGCGCCTTTGCTGCTCCCAAAAAAGTCCACGATGTCGGCGGGTTTCACTAGCACCACCGGGCCAGCAGAGGTCGCCGCGAGGATCAAACGGCGCACCATGCTCGGGTAACGCAGGGCAAACTCTTGCGCCAATGCACCGCCCCAGCTCACTCCGAACACATCGACTTGGTCGATCCCCAACTGCTTGAGCATCTCGGCGATCAAGTCGGCATGGCGCGGCAGACGCATTGGCCAGCGGGGCATTTGCGATTTGCCGACTCCAGGCACGTCCAACGTAATGGTCATGTAGTCCCCAAGTTCCTCGCGCAGCGGATCGAAGGTACGGATCAAGCCACCCAGGCCATTAAGCAAGAGCAACGGCGAACCTTGCCCGCAGATTGAAACGTTCAACTGCAAGTTTTCAATGGTCAGTTTGCGCGTTGTCATTGATGCCCCCCTCGCTTCATGTCGCTGAGATGACAGAGTTAGATGACCACTCTAATCCTTCAAAGCATGGTCTCAATTATAAATTGAGACCCAGCACGGCTCCGAACAATCCAGTGGCAAGTCTTGGGAAAAGGAACCCTCATCCGCGCGCGGCACCTAATGATTGATCCCTAGAATTTGAGAAAGACGAAATGCATATATCCGAGACAATCCAAGTCATGGAAGCGCTATCAACCAACGAAGCAAACCTTAAGCTGCATGAAGGCTGGTCATTAATATCTGTGGTCGTCACAACTCATCCCAATGGTCAGCTCCACCCCTGCTACATTCTCGGAAAGTCGAAAGCGTCACCCGACCATCAGAAGCCCGATTGACTGGCGTGGCATCCACATAGCGATTCAGCTCACGGAATTGTACTAGGAGGATATTTTGGCGTATCTGGATTGGGTTCAATGGCCAGCGATGGCTGTGACCGTTCTCGCCGCATGGCTAATCGGATCGCAACGACCAGGACGACGAATGACCGGGTTTGTATGCTTCAGTTTGAGCAACGTGTTGTGGGTGATTTGGGGAGTCTATGCAGGGGCGTATGCATTAATCGCCTTGCAGGTTTGTCTTTTCCTCATGAACCTTCGGGGGCTCAGGAAGAACTCGAAGGGGAAGGAAACCTAGCAGTCTCAAGACTGACGGTGGCCATTGAACTTTTTTTTAAAGCCTCGGGCATTCATCCCCAAGAGAATGCACTCAAGGAGGATAAGAGCGTAGGCGTCGGCGTGAAGCCCCCAGATAACCCATAGAGCATTACTGAGGATGAATCCCCAAAAAGCGATCATCCTCCGATAGGCTCGTTGCGAACCAATAAACCAGGCAGAGGCTACAGTTATCACCATGGCTGGCCATTGCACCCAATCGACGTAATCCAAATTTATCCTTCCCGCACCTGCTGCACTTCAACGAGAGACGCCAGCACTTACGTGTGGATCAAGAGCAAGCAATCCCATTGAGACGCTTAGATTAGTCAGGTAGGCGTTGCCTGAAATAGCTATCTTCACAAGTGGCACAGCAGGCTTGGTGTCACACCGTCAGCGGGGATCCCGCTGGTTATCCAACACCGCATTATCCGTTTCTTCCCGCAACCAGTCAGGATCTAGCCCTGTATCGACTATTTGCTATCGCACTCTCAAAGCTCGTTTGACTAACGGCCATTTCACTGCGGAGTTCGCCAATAAGATTTGCAATCGCCCGACTAGAGGTGAGCTCCGTCGGGGAGATACGGTAACCAGAAGCTCAGGGAGCAATTATCGACAATTCGTTTCTACAGAATCGGCACCGAAGGAGCGCGGCTCCGCTGAAGTAGCCGGCAACGTTCGCGGTGCTTTAGACACGATTAGCAAAAACGAGGAATTCATCAACATGAGCATCACGGTGCTCATGGCGCCTGAATAACCTGGCCAGCATTCGATAAGGGAATGTGGAGGCATTACACCCTCGTGAATAGCACAAGAAATCGAAAACGCTATCAGCACTATTTATTGTCATCGTGACCAAAGAATTGGGGATCGAGTACCAATGCGCGCAACGGCTTCAGGCGTTTTTCGGCGAGATCGGCCTGGCGGGAGCATTGAGTAGCGTCCCCGTCAGCGCCCACAGCGGTTGCCTGTTCAGCCATTTGGCGCAACAGCAGGATCCTTTCTTCCACCGCCCTTAATGTGTCCCAAAGCCCGGTATCGATCGCCTCATTGACCTCACAAATGAGCGACTTCATCGAAAAGGCATGACCTGTGTGGCAACGAAATCTGACGATGGAGCCTTCCTCGATTTGTACGAGTACGCCATGACAATCCGGACAGGTGAACTGGGAAACCTTGCCCAATCCCATTACACCGGCTTCCAAACCATTCCCTTTCAAGGAGATCACGTTCTCGATGACATGTCGGGCTCTTATATCGTGAATGGGATGGCCATCTATTGGGCTTCCGACCGCTTTGGAGATCTCCGTGGCCAGCACTGCCGCCGAGCCGATAATGTCGATATCCACATGTTCGATGGCACTGTCGGGCATTGAACTCAGCATGGCTTCGGCAGGATCCTGGACGTAAGTCAGTCCACCCCGATCCTTGACCGCCCACATCCCTGCAGTGCCATCGTCCAATGCACCGGAAAGGATGACGCCAATGACCCGGGCACCGTAGTTAACGGCGGCTGAGCGGAACAGAACATCGACGGCAGGCCGCGCACGGCACTCCTTGGGCCCACGTGTCAGTCGTATCCCATCCTCCGTCAGCATCAGGTGTCGATCCGCAATGGCGACATAGACCGTGCGAGCTGCAATCTGTTGACCATCTTGGGCCGCGACGACTCGCATGAGGGTCACCCTGGAAAGAATGCTATGGAGGACGCTGGGTTCATGGGCGGGAATGTGCAGCACTACCAAAAAAGCAGCGGGTAGATCGGCGGGTAGATTCTCAAACAATGAGATTAGCGCCTGAACGCCCCCCGCCGAGGTACCAATGACGACGACATTCCGCACACCCGTATCAAGTTCATCCATTACAAGGCATCTCCCATTAGAGAAGTCCACCTCCCGAGTCATCTCAGGACGAGCTGATTGGCCCGCGACTGGTAAGGCGAACAGCTAAACACCAGCTCATTCATTAATCTTGGATCATCTATCGCGTAATGGCCTGCGGGTATCGTTCGAAATCATGATCAAATTACATTCGCAAGCGACCATTGATGACTATAGTGAAAATTTAAGGGCTCCTTCCTTCAGTGTGCCGACCCGCGATATGCGCAATAGACCTGTCGTCCTCACCCTGATACTTATTTCCCTCATTTTGGGAACGGGCGCGGCATTCAGTTTCCTGAGCCTGTTCGGGGGCTAGTAAATTTCAGGCGGTAGATGAGTTTATAAAACCACTCACCTGGCCCGACCTCAATCACTCGGCGTTTATGGCCAAAAGCGGTACTAAAAATTGGTCGAGTCGCGCCTACTAGTTGTTTCGACTGCCATCAACACTGGGTTGATCAACGACCATAATCTGTGTCAGCCCTACCAGTTCAGCCTGCTTTAAAATCTCGTCCGGCGTCGCGTCAGCAGTGGGCATGATCAAGCTGTTCTCACCGTCCCCAAAATGCAGCTGTAGCAAATGCATCGCGGCCTCATGAGCGGGCAACTGAGCCTGCTGGAGTTCAAATTGATGCGTGCGGGGCTCGCCGTCGAACAGGTATTCAATCTTGTAGATCTGCACTGTTGGATTCTCCTATTGGGTGCCATTAACAAATCTGACTTACAGGTCAGCTTTTAGTTTAACTGCAGATACAAAAATCGGTTATTGAGGAGCTTCATGCGCCTTGATACGCGGCCTGCAATCGCCACAAGCCGTCAGCCCTTGGCGTTGAACTCTTCTGTCATGGCTACCGTCTAGCACATAGAAGCGGATAGAAATCCAGCTTTAAATCCCTGGCGTTAAAGGACATATCCATGACCAACCGCGCACGTTTGAATTACTTAAACGACACCCTTTTCGGCCCTATCGCTAAAACTATTGATTGCAACGTACTCATCACACCCATTACGCCAGGAGCCTTTCAGGTGCACGTGCTGTCACCGGTGCCAGATGACCTACACAAGGCCCACTCCTTGACCATCATTCTTTCTTCAGGAGAGCGCTTGAACGGCACGGTGGCTCACGCCCGCCGACTGGAAAATGCTGATTTGGAGTTGCAGATCGATACATGAAAATCCATCGCCACATCTAGGTTTCGGAGATCCTTAAATGAAAAAACCGCGAACTGAGACAGCTACCGTTCAAACCCTGATGTTTGAACGCAACCAATGGGTTCCCAACAACCCGCGTCTGCCGGCACTCATTTACACCTGCGCGATTGCAATTCAGGGCGATGACCCGGCTGCGCTGTTCGAGCAAACCTTCATCGCCAATGGCTGGGCACCCCAATGGCGATATGGGATTTACAGCTACCACCACTACCATACCGAAGGTCATGAAGTGCTTGGCATCGCCAGCGGTCGGGCTCGGCTGATGCTGGGCGGCCCGGATGGTCATGTACTTGAAGTCACAGCAGGCGATGTGTTGCTACTGCCTGCCGGCACCGGCCATTGCAGTTTAGATTCAAGTGAAGATTTTCTGGTCGTCGGTGCCTATCCTCCAGGGCAGCGTGCAGATATCTGCCGCGATGCCCCCACCGATGCTCAACTGGCGAGCATCGACACGCTGTTGTTTCCCGACCAGGATCCGGTGCAAGGCTCGCAAGGCGCCGTACACCGGTATTGGGCTGGCCAGCATTGAGAAGTCAATCACGAACGGCGCGAACCTTTCCGCTGAAGACTCTGAAGCCGTAGGTGTTGTAGATGAGCGTCACCGGGATCAGCACGGCGAAACCGACCAACATGAACATTTGACTGGTGGGGCTAGAGGCGGCCGCTTGCAAGGTCAGGTTAGGCGGGACAATCAACGGAAAGAGCGCTGCGATCATCAAGGCGAACGCCAAGATGAAGATCCCCAGTGCGGCGAATAGGGGCAGATAGTGCCGGCGGCTTCGAAAGCTCAAGGTGAAGCTAATCAGTAGTGTAGTGAGCAATATTGCGGCTGGCAGCCAGACCAGCAGATTGGAAAGCCGCTGCGCATATCGAGCGTCCAGCGTCGCTGTCCAGACCACTAACACGGCCAAAAGCACCATGGTTACGATGCCCAGCACCCTTGCCTGTCGCCCTGATCGACGTTGCAGATCATCTACAGTGCGCCAATACAGCCAGCACGCGCCCAACCACATATACCCCACTACGAGCACTGCGCCACAGTACAGCGGAAACAGGCCCGACCATTCCCAGCCGTTCCCGCTGTACTGCCCGTCCTGATTCGGCACGCCTTGTACAAGCGTTCCCAATACAATCCCCTGAATTGTCCCGGCTAGCAGTGAACCGATCAGCAGCAAGCCATCGACTATCCTCTTCATACGATAGCTTTTTGAGTAATCGCGAAATTCCAGCGCTACCGCGCGAAGAATCAACGACAGAAACATCGCGATAAATGGCAAATAAAGCGCCGGCAGCAGCACGGCGTAAGCCAGCGGAAACAACGCCAGCAGCCCGCCGCCACCGAGCACGAGCCACGTTTCGTTAGCGTCCCAAATCGGAAGGATGGTTACCGCCATGGCACGTCGGTGCTGACTGCAACGAGTAAGACCCATCAGCACGCCCACGCCAAGATCAGTGCCATCCAACAGCACGTAGTTCAAGACCGAAAATCCCAGCGCGGCAGCGGACAATAGCGTTACCCAGTCATTGTCCATCATCGATGTTTACCCTCAGGATTTACCCGTTTCGTCAGCCAAAGTGGGTTGGGGCCCGGGTTCGTTTTCGTGAGGTGGCTCCCGTAAAAGTCGCAACAGCACCCAGAGACCTACGCCGAAGATCACCAGATAAAACGAAAGGATTGTCCACGTTGCCCCTACGACCTGCTCACGAGACACCGAAGACAGGCTGTCAGCCGTGCGCATCAACCCATAAATGGTGAAGGGCTGACGGCCGACCTCAGTAACAACCCATCCACTCAGCATCGCCAGAAATCCAGCAGGCGCCATCAGCACACACCCTCGGAACATCCAGCGCGCTGAGTACAAGCGATGTCGCCAGCGTAATACCAGACTGATCAACCCCTGCCCCATCATCATTAATCCCAGACCGACCATGACACGGAACGCGAAGAACACCGCTGGCACCGGCGGGATGTCCTCAGGCGGGAACTCATCAAGCGCAGCGATGGTGCCGCTCAGGTCATGTCGCAAGTACAACGACGCTACGCGCGGAATCGCCACTTCCCAATGGTTGCGTCGCTCTGACATATCTGGAATAGCGAATAAACGTAATGGCTCGCCCTCACCGACCTCCGGACGTGTCCAAGAGCCTTCGATGGCAGCAACCTTTTGCGGTTGAACTTTAAGGCTGTGCTCACCATGAAGATCCCCCACCAGGATTTGCACAGGTGTAAGCACCACAATTACCCACAACCCCATGGAGTATGCGAGGCGAGCTCTCGGGTTCTGCGGTTCACGTAATAGTTGCCAGGCGCTGAAACCGGCCACTAGCGTGGCGCTGCCTATAAACGCGGCCAACGTCATATGCAAAAGCCGATATGGGAACGAGGGATTGAAGATGATTGCCCACCAGTTTTCGGCAATGAAACGTCCATCTACTCCGAGAGAATACCCGGCGGGTGTCTGCATCCAGGAATTGGCTGACAAGATCCAAAAGGCGCTGATTAACGATCCAAGAGCGACTGCGCAGGTAGCGAAGAAATGCAGACGAGGGCCAACTTTTTTCAAGCCGAACATCATGATGCCCAGGAAACCTGCTTCCAGGAAAAATGCCGCCAGCACTTCGTAGAACATCAACGGGCCAAGAATATCTCCTGCCCGGGTCGAAAGCCGTGACCAATTTAACCCGAACTGGTACTCCAAAATCAGACCCGACGCTGTGCCTACCGCAACGTTGAGCGCAAACACTTTTAGCCAGTACAGGTAAACATCCAGGTAGAGCCTTCTTCCGCGCCACAGCCACAGTGCCTCCAGCACCATGAGAAAATTGGCCAGGCCAATAGTGAAAGCCGCCAGCACGATATGAAAGCTTATGGCGATCGCGAACTGTGCACGCGCAGCCATCAGTACCGAATCAATAGCATTCATGCGCTACGGCTCTACCGGAATGACAGAAATCTTGCCGTTGCGCTCCAGGATCGCAAACTTGATCTGGTCAATAGTTTCTATGCCTTGGCTTGAGCGGGCGGCCTCCATCACATCCGCCTCCACCAACCGGGCGCTCCGTAGACGATCACGTAGCAACTTTCCATTTTCGACAATGATGGTTGGCCCGCCATCAATTATTTTGGATACCCATTCCGAACGCTGTTTCAGCAGTGAAAGTCCGACGTCGATAGCAATTAACGTGACGATCACCAAGACGGAATTAGTAAGGGAGAAGTCATCTCCCAGGAGCGCTTGCTGCGTGGCCTCGCCAATAATCATTAACAACACAAAATCAAATGTCGTCAGTTCCGCCAATGAACGCCTTCCGGCAATTTTGAACAGCACTATCAACACCAGGTACATCACTGACGCACGCAACACCGAATCCATAGGTCACCTCAAGGGAGAATGAATTGATCCAAGGTCACAGGAGTTGCTCCTGGTGATTTCACCTGAGTGCTGAATTTTCCTAGTCCGTCACCACGCAACGTCAGATAGAGATTTGCACGTCCTTGTGGATCCGCTTGTAGCCACAGCTTTATACCCTCGCCGGCGCTGCTGGCACGAACGGGCTCTGGCAGCATCGTTTCTATACTGAAGCCTTCGAGTAAGCTACCGGACAACTCCATCTCAATTCGCGCATCCGGCACGCCGATAACGCTAATGACCATAGGATTGGCGGAACCGTTTCGGTGAAAAATCTCATACTGAACTCTGAGCTTCCCATCGCCTCCGTGAACATCACGAAAACTCAAGGGCCCGCGTGAAAACATCCCACACAACCCAAGTACAACCAGCAACACCAAGACATACCAGCCCCACCGCTCAAATCGCCAGACCTTGACCTGATAGGCCATGTCTTCGCGAACGGGGTAGTTTCGGCTCTGATAATCGTGTGGGCTTTTGTCATTCATGAGATATCCCTACCCTTGTTCACCATCCAGTGCACGACGATGAAATTGCGGCAACTGTTCTAATGCGAACTCGGCAGCTTGGAGTTGTACTTGGGTGCGTGTGCCGAAGAAGCGATGTTCACGGCTGAACAAGCTACGCCCTCGCTCAGAATGAAAGGCCCAGGCGAAACAAATTGTGCCTGCGGGAATACCGTCGACATCCTCTGGGCCGAGGATGCCTGTCGTCGCTACGGCGACATTCGCGGTGCTGTCATGCAACGCGCCTAACGCCATTTCCCGCGCCACTTCACAACTGGTTAGATTGAAAGTTTCGATGGTAGAGGCACTCACCCTCAACAGCCGTTGTTTGGCCTCAGGGGAATAGACCACGTAACCACTTTCGATCAGATCTCCACTGCCTTCGATCTCAGATAGGAGCGTGACAATTTTTCCCGCCGTACAGGATTCTGCCGTCGTCAGTAAAAGGGCGTGCTCGCGTAGATAATTAACCGTCTGATCGGGAATAGACATGGGACTGTTCCGCAAACGTGATGATCGGTTGACTGCCTTAAAAAGCAATCATTCCAACTGAATTGATCCCTTTTCGTCGGCACTCCATTGAACGAAAAAAAGCACTGATCACTACTTGAATAATGGTTTAGCGGTAGCGGCCAGGTGAGCAACTCACCGTCCACCCATCCACTCGAACCTTTCACCCCGCGCATTCGTCCCAGCTTTATAACTTCACGATCAAGCCTGTCGGAGCCGCCGATGCTCATTCATCCGAAAACCCATTTCCACCCATATACCCATGCGAGCGGCGGCTGGGGTTCCGCCAAGTCAGTGATGAAAATCCTGTGGCGCGAGCAGGCATTCGCCAAGGCTCCGGGCGCACTGCTGAAACAAAATAAGCCGGACGGTTTTGCATGTGTCAGCTGTGCTTGGGCCAAGCCGGGCCATCCCCATGCGCTGGAGTTTTGCGAGAACGGCGCCAAGGCCACAGCCTGGGAATTGACGTCTATGAAGACCAGCCCGGCCTTCTTCGCCGAGCACACCCTCAGTGAATTGCGCCAGTGGCCGGATTATGACCTGGAGCAGCACGGTAGGCTGACCCATCCCCTATACTACGACCCGGCCAGTGACCGCTACTTGGAAACGACCTGGGACGCGGCTTACCGCGAAATCGGCGCGCAATTGCGTGCACTGGAGCCTGACAGCGTAGTGTTTTACGCCTCGGGGCGTGCGTCGCTGGAAACCTCGTTCATGTACCAATTGTTCGCCCGGGCCTATGGCACCAACAACCTGCCCGACAGTTCGAACATGTGCCACGAAAGTACCTCCGTGGGTTTGCAGGAAAGCATCGGCGTGCCGGTCGGGACGGTGACGCTGGAGGATTTCGAACACACCGATTGCCTGTTTTTCTTCGGCCAGAACGTCGGCAGCAATGCGCCGCGAATGCTTCATCAGTTGCAGGACGTGCGCAAACGCAACGTGCCAATCATCACCTTCAACCCTTTGCGCGAGCGAGGGTTGGAGCGGTTCGTCAATCCGCAGTCGCCGACCGAGATGCTCACGCCGGAATCGACGATCATCAGCACCCAATACCATCAGGTCGCCATCGGCGGTGATTCAGCCGCCCTGCTCGGCCTCGCCAAAGTCTTACTGGAAATGGACGATCAAGCGCAACGTGACAGTCGTGCCGCCATCCTCGACTATGACTTTATTGCGCAGCACACCGAAAGTTTCGACACCTTCGCCACGATGGTGCGCGGATGTCATTGGCAACACATCGAGCGCCAATCCGGGTTGACCCGTGGCGCACTAGAAGCAGCCGCGTCGGTGTACGCCCGAGCCAACGGGTGATGATTATTTACGGCATGGGTCTGACCCAGCATCGGCACGGCGTGCAGAACGTGCAGATGCTGGTGAACCTGTTGCTGATGCGCGGTAATTTTGGCAAACCGGGCGCCGGGATTTGTCCGGTTCGTGGCCACTCCAACGTCCAGGGCCAGCGCACCGTGGGGATTACTGAAGATCCAAAAAAGTCCCGGTCGAACTGATCGAGCAGCAGTTCGGCTTCAAGGTGCCATCGCAAATGGGGCTGTGCACCGTGGACGCCTGTGAAGGCATTCTGGCAGGTCGGGTACGCGGATTCATTGGCCTGGGCGGCAATTTCCTGCGAGCCATCCCGACACTTCGCGCATGGAGCCGGCCTGGCAAACGCTGCAACTGAACGTACAGATCGCAACCAAGCTCAATCGCACGCACTTGCTCCCGGCCCAGAAAATGTGGCTGTTGCCATGCCTGGGCCGTATCGAAATCGACCGGCAGGACGGCGTCGCGCAAACCTGGGCCACCGAGGACAGCACCGCCTGCATCCATGCCTGGCACGGCAGCGCGGAACCGGTCAGCCCCCACGTGCGTGCGGAGGCCAGCATCGTTGCCGGTCTCGCCATGGCCTCGCTGCCCTCCGGCGCCTCCATTGACTGGGAGGGCTGGCGTAAGAATTACTCTCTAATCAGAACAGCCATCGGAACCATTTATCCGGACATCTTCCACAACATGGAAACCCGCATGACCGAACCGGGCGGCTTCCACCGACCAATTGCCGTCGCCACGCGCAAATGGCTGACCGAAAGTGGCAAGGCCCAATTCATCACGCCCGCCACCCTCAACGAAGACGATGACGTGAACCTAGGCGCCGCACCGCGCGATGTACTTCAACTGATGACGTTGCGCAGCAACGACCAGTTCAACACCACCATTTATGGCTACGAAGATCGCTTTCGCGGGATCAGCGGCACCCGCGAGGTGATTTTCATGCACTGCAATGACGTTGCTAGGTTGGGGTTTGAGGTTGGCGAGCAGGTGTTGCTGACTACGGCCATCGAACCCGACGTCAAGCGCCAGGTCGGGCCGTTTGAGATCGTAGCCTATGACATTCCCGAAGGCTGCGCCGCCGCCTATTACCCCGAATGCAATCCGCTGGTGCCCCTGTGGCACCACGCCGAACGCAGCAAGGTACCGGCTGCCAAATCGGTACCGGTGCGGTTGAGCCGTGCGGGTAGTTAAACAAGCGACATTAGAAGGCGTTCGGTGAACGAAACTTAAACCACCGATTTCAAGGTCAAATGAAGAGATGAGTCGTCTTGAAGTGCCGCGCTCAAGCGGGGTAGCCCACGAATCCAAGACCGAAAGGATTTAAAGCATCTGAAGGCACGGGGTATACACTCATCGGTGAGCCCCTAGCCAATGAATTAGGTTAAGCCCTATCAAGAGCATACCTTCGCGGCGCTTCTCATTACTCTTTAGACAAAAGTCATTTGGCTGGCTCCCGTCGAGACGAGCCACATGCTATCTACTCTAGAAATCCGTCACTTGATAGAACAAAGTTTTCTGCCCACTCGTTGCGAATGCACAATCGATTCAGGAACCGCTCTGACGGTACGATTTTTCCACGACACTTCGAATCAAGAAATTCTTGTTGTCACTGGTATCTCTTTAGCTCAACTGTGTAACGGGCTTGCCATCGTAGGTCTTGTTGAATGATTACGAAAGGATCTTGAACTCGTTTCTTGTGCTCCTGGCTATACAGTAAGTGATCCGGGTTCTACGTTGCTCCGTCGGTGATATGGCGTTGACTGCTTTGTGACTGATGACAATGCTACGCTTTAATTTCTTCGAATGAGATGAAGTACCCCCATCGACATCTCTCAAACATTCGAGAAAGATTATGAAGCGGATCCTGATCGGTACTCTCACCCTAGCAATCATCGGCACGATGACCTATGAACTGCTCCAATGGAGAGCTATCGACAAGCAGAATCAAGAATTTTCGTGCAGTGAAGCGAAGCAAACTTTAAAAGGCGTGGAAATTCGAGCGCGAGCGTTAGCTTCCGGGATGACCGTAGAGGCCTACGCTAGCGCTGAAGAGGTGGAAGTGGCAAAACTTATCAGTGCTCTCGAAGGTGCCAAAAGCGCGGCGGATATTGATTCGATCATGGAGAGTCACGCTGCCACCATAAAAGCGGAGGATGCCGCTGTTGAGGCAGAGGTGGAGGCTCGAGGCGATCAAGCATTTCTTGAACAGCGATTATTAAAACAGCGGATACCTATAGAGATTAAGCAACAGCTCAAACGGGCCGCGAAGGCAGTCAGTCTCACTTGTAGCTAGCGCCCCTGTGATACGTAGCCCCTTCTAAAGCTGTCCAATCCAAACTCAGAGCCAACAAAAAAGGCCTTCGAAAGGCCCTTTGTACTCAAACCAAAATCACTTGGTCAACCATGACTCGACAGTGACAGGCCGTACAATACGATTTGGGTTGTTACGTCGACATCTTACAAGGAGGAATCACAATGGCGAACAGACCTCCCTTCCCTACTCTACAAGATCAATCAAAACCAACTCGCCCTTGAAACAACTCACCTCGAAGATGTTCCCCACCCTTCCCGAGTATTCGTCGTTGATCTTCTTCGCCAAGGCCAGCAATCGAGTGGCTGTGGACTCATCGTAACGAAGGTAGTGCGCCTCCCCAGCATGGCAACGAGTTAACGATGCGTGCAATTGGCCAATTTGCGCGGAGTGTCTCGCTGGTATCTGTGAACAATCACTTTGTAAGCGTTTGCGGCGATTTCAGCTTGTATCCGTTTACCCATCAGAAAACTGGCGACCAACCACCTGAACAGCCCCTCTTCGTTCGCGTCGTCGAGACTGATTTGCAGATCCTTTGCGCTGGTGATTTTTGGCATTAGGCGCCTCTCTACAGACGCGGAACATTGGGTTCAGCGGAGATCTGTCTATGATCCACTCATTCTTCATCTGTTAGGTATTGGGACAGCTTGACCTGCGGCTGCATGCGTTCTGAATTAGCCCGAGCTGACGGACATACTCATTTACCCCAGACTTCGAACCACTCAAGGCAGCAGCAGCGCTTCATGGATCTCAATAGAAGGTATCGCACCTCCCACACGCCTGCTATCAAGCCACCCCCTAGTTTTGCTGACATCGAAAATCTGGCCCTGCTCCATCAAGGTCAATATGAGTTCGTCCGAGACTCGGTAGCGTCCGCAGTCCGGACAGTCTCTTTCTTCCCAAGGGCCAGAGCACTGAATGCGCTCAGCAACACCTACGCAGATAAGACAATTCATCGGAATCACCATTTTTATAGTTGTACCCGATCTGTCGTGGGCTGCCTGCGATGGCATGCCCACCGATACGCCATTGAGTGCGTTGATCAAGTTGGTGCTTGGTCGACTGAAAAGATCGAAAGAAAGTTCGGAGCGTTGACGCTTTCGGTACAAATAGGTCGTATCTGCTACCCGACCGAATAGAATCTGGTATTGGGCCATGCTCTTACAGAAACCACGAAATTAGGATCAGAGCCACTGCGGCATCCCATCTGATCGCTGAGTAAATCGGCTCAGCTCGACTACGCTTGTCGCTACGGCAGCCCGCGTAATGCGTGCTAGATAGGGGCAAAGGATATGCGCAAAAAATCTCAGTCATGGTTTGTCCCTCTTCTGATTCTTGCTGCAGTCCTATGGTTCATGGGCAAGAAAGACACACCTTCTACACAGGAACAGCCAGCCCCCCAAGCCACACCGAACGCATTAGTTTCCGTCCCTGCACCGACAATGGCACCAGCCGCAACGCCACCGCTCGATCAGTTCGTTAGCGCGGATAAGCTAAATATGCGAGATCAGCCGGGCGGGAAGGTTATTTCCACTCTGAAGCGCGGAGACAAGGTTCAAGTCTTCGAAAAGAAAAATGATTGGGTGCGGATCAGCATCGACGGTCAACCGGCAAAATGGCTTTCATCCAAAAGCCTTTGCAGTGGATCGAACTGTTACGTCGCCTCTGAGCGAAAATCATCAGTGCAACCTGCGGCGCAGCCAACTCGCAAGCAAATCCCCAACTATGGAACCTCATGTGCTTGTGCTTCAGGCAGTGTCTGCATCGGCCCAAGAGGCGGTCGTTATTGCATCACTTCTGGTGGAAATAAACGTTACGGCGTTTAAGTCAAACCGTGTTTTGAGTCCGGAGTTAAGGTCACTCCAGGCTGCCCCAGATTTTACTGAAAATAAGAGCCAAGCATCGTTTACTAACAATTGATCACAACGATACAAACGAAGGCAATGATCCGCCGACGTGGTCGTTGCGAACCTACGACAGTGGCAAACGCCCAGGACAGTGCGATGTTCGACAACTTTTCACTCGATACCGTAACTCTTCCTGAGGCAACACTAAGGGTAAGGCACGGTGGCAATGGTTCACCTGTTCTGTTACTCCACGGTCATCCTCGAACTCACGCGACTTGGCATCGTGTCGCCCCACTTCTTGCGCAACATCACACGGTCGTCTGCCCTGACCTGAGAGGTTTTGGTCACTCATCAAAGCCAGAGGACACATCCGACCATGCGGGCTCCTCGAAACGCGCCAAGGCCCGCGACTGCGTAGCCCTGATGCGCCACCTTGGTCATGATCGGTTCGCTGTAATCGGCCACGATCGAGGTAGTTACACCGCCTTTCGCATGGCAATGGATCAACCGGAAGCCATTACCCATCTCGGCATATTAGACGGTGTGCCGATCCTTGAAGCTCTTGAGCGCTGCGACGCCCGGTTCGCGGCGAAGTGGTGGCATTGGTTTTTCTTCGCTCAACCCGAGAAACCGGAACAAGCGATCCTGGCTGATCCTGATGGGTGGTATGGCGGCTCCCCCGAGGCAATGGGTGCTGAAGCCTACAAGGACTACCAAGCAGCCATCCACGATCCGGCGACCATACATGGCATGATCGAGGATTACCGTGCAGCCCTAGGGATCGACCGTGCTCACGATGAGGCCGACCGCCGCGAGGGCCGTCGGATCGCATGCCCGACCATGATTCTATGGTCGCTACGTGATGACCTTGAACTTCTATACGGCGATGTCCTGGCTGTTTGGAAACCGTGGACGACAAGGCAGCGTGGTCGAGGTCTCGACTGCGGGCACCACATGGCGGAAGAGGCGCCCAACGAACTCGCGAACGAAATCCTCGCATTCCTTCGCGAAGACTAATATATCGGCTCGCATTAATGGCGCATCCGCGCGAGATCAAGAAGTAGGAAGACCTCTTCCGCTCGTAAAGGGCCACGTTAAACTTGCCGGTTAATGTCTACTATGGTTCGTAATCAACGTACAAATTCTGGCCTTATGTACAGTTACTAATTGAGAATATCGGGAGATATCACGGCGACCAACCATAAAATCTGGCGATATCATTAGTTAACCCGCATCCCCGACGGAGCGAGCCAGAGTAACGGCGGGCAAGACCGCCCACGTCAGCATGCGCACGTTGAGTAATGCGATCAACTGCGATGGCGAAGCTTGTTATGACGACTACCCTTAACGCTGATAGACGGATCGGGAGGTGACGCTGCTTCTCCCGTTTCGCCCGAAATCACTCAGTGAAAATGGGAGGAATTCGAAGATGGATGAGCAAAAAATTCGAGAAGCTGCATATCGGCTTTGGGAAAAAGATGGGAAGCCGCAAGGACAAGACCTGGAGCATTGGTTTACTGCTGAAAAAGCAGCCGGCGAAGAAGATTTTGACAGTTCAACCGCTGGCTCAACGCAAGGTAGCGAAACTGACCCATCCCAAGCTGGCTCTTAGATGAAGATCAATCACTGGCAGATACCCATCGATAGCGCGCACCGTCGAATGCGCGCTATCGCCGCGACCGAACACTTACCTCTATGGCCCTTGGCGCTTCAATTACGGAGGCGGCCATCCTGCTCATTCGTATCCTATGTCGGTAATCGAGGAATGATTCCCAACTCGATGACAGGCGGTAGCGTTCATTCCATAGTCAGGCGTATGAGTAGCCAACTGCTCGGTGGAATGGCTAAGCGTTAAATACAGTGGTTGCTGTAAAATGCCGAACCTTTGACCTGAGACATTGAACGAATTGTTTTCAGGGTCGCGCATCTTGAAAATGGACATAGACTCAGAGCCATACGTTGGAGACGTCGGCACTTTGGCCGGCTAAGGAATCGATGAGTGAACGTAAATTGGGAAGGGATATTGCCAATTCAAGGAGAGATTATCGTCATCGAAGACGACCCGACATTGCGCTCGCTGATGGGGGATATCGTGGCGGAAATAGGCGCAAAAGCAGTAGCGTTCGACACTGCTGATGATGCATTGACCTATCTGCTGGAAGCGCATGATCAGTGTCGGCTGGTGATCGCAGACCATGGCGTGCCGGGGCAGATTCAAGGAATCGAATTCATTGAAATGGTCAGGGGTAGATGGCCGTATATTGCTGCAATTCTAACGTCCGGGTATCTGATTGACCCCGCGACAGTACCTGCATCAACCATCTATCTGCACAAGCCCTGGTCACTGGACGACCTAGTCATCGCGGTTGCGTCCCTACTGCAGCCTGATCACCCCATCCGTAAGACTTGAGTCGATGTGACTTGGTGGCTCTGATGCTGAGAGTCCACCATTTACCGTCGCGCTCACGCAGATCTTTTTGCGCGCAGCCATTTCAATTCTGAGTTCGCCGATCAAATTCGAGATCGCCCGACTGGACGTGAGAGCCGATGCCAACACGCCGGGGACAAACAGTTCGACATGGCCTGAGGAAGGTTCAATCATCTTGATCAAAAGCGCCCCTTTTGGGTTCACCGTGCAGGTGCAGGAGCGTGGTAATAAACCGCTCTCAATGATATGTCGGAGCTCAAGAGCGGAGATCATGACGTTCCTTCGAATGGGAAATTTGAACTCAGTCTTGTCTAGTAAACCCAGTAGTCAAGGAAGGTGCGAAAGCAAATTCACGACCAATTGTTTCGCCTCCCATCGGCATCGAACTAACGTCGCTGATGCTTCAATTTTTATCCCGCTACGCTTGGCTTTTTCATGGAGGAAAATCGATGCCAAATTCAGACCTGCTGCCATCCCTGCTTTTTAAAATCAACCAAAACCAGCTCGCCCTTGAAGCCGCAATCATGGAACTGACCAATTGGGTCGAGCAGCGCGGATCGGGAGACGTCGCCGGCAACGTGCGCGGTGCACTGGAGACGATCAGCAAAAACGAAGAGTTCATCAACATGAGCCTAGCGGTGCTCATGGCACCTGAGTGATCAACCGATAGGTCACGGGATTGGCTGACGGCCAGCGCAGTCAATCATCCTAAGAAAATGCACGTAAAACCATAGGCCTTGAGACATCCGATGAGCCTTCACGTTGAACTCAAACGTCGCACGTCGTCTAGCGCATAGTTGTCCTACCCGATAGATACCTATCAACCGATAGTGGCAGCAAGTCTTATACCGCGTAGACGGTAAAAACCGGCGCGTCAGTGCGTGCCGGTAATTTTCATAACTACAGTCTCATGTTTTAATGGAAACAATTGTGGCTTTGCCACCCTCTAGCCGAAAGGAAAACGATACACGGTCTCCGGCCTTCAGCCCTGTCATCTGATCCTCCGTTACGGAAAAAGCCATTGTCATTGGCGGCCACTGTACGGCTGGAACAGCTCCGTGGGAGATGGTCACCGTATGCTTCGTAGTATCTATAGCCTTGATCGTTCCCTCGGCATTGGCAACTTGAGCCTGTTTTGTTTCCTGCTCCATCTGCATGCCCTGCATACCGTCCATTTTCATGCCAGGCATGTCCTCTGCCAGGGCAGAAAGAGACAGCGTAATTACGGTGCTAGCAACTGCAATCATGGCCAATTTCATATGACTTTTCCTTGAGAGTTGATGGGTTCAACTATGAGGTGCCGGCGACGCATTAGGCGATAGGCTGCCGGAATGACAAAAAGGGAAAGCAAGGGTGCTGTGACCATGCCGCCAACCATGGGCGCGGCAATGCGGCTCATCACTTCGCTACCAGTCCCGCTGCCCAACAAGATGGGTAACAAGCCCGCAATAATGACGGCCACGGTCATGGCCTTAGGTCGAACACGCTGCACAGCACCTTCACGAATCGCCGCAACCAGTCCGCGCTCAGTGCTGTCGCCGACGTCTTCACGTTCGGCCCAAGCGTTCTTCAGGTAGAGCAGCATGATCACGCCGAACTCGGCAGAAACCCCGGCCAAGGCGATAAAGCCGACTCCGGTGGCGACCGACAGGTTGAATCCCAATAGATAGAGGAACCATGCTCCACCGGTCAGTGCAAATGGTAGAGTGGCCATGATCAATAGCGCCTCATCGAAGCGGGCGAAAGTCAGGTAGAGCAGAACGAAGATGATCAACAACGTGGCAGGTACTACCAGTTTGAGGCGTGCGTTGGCCCTTTCGAGAAACTCGAACTGTCCTGAGTAGCTCAGGCTCATGCCTGGCTGCAGCTTGACCTGTTCATTGACGACCCGACGCAGGTCGGCGACAACCGAGGCAATGTCCCGCCCCCGCACGTCGATATACACCCAGCCTGAAGGCCTTGCGTTTTCGCTCTTGAGCATCGGCGGCCCGTCGCTGACCTTGATCTTCGCCACCGTGCCAAGGGTGATTTGGCTGCCTAGCGGGGTGTAGATTGGCAACTGCTCCAGGGCGCCGAGCGAGTCACGCCACTCACGGGGGTAACGGACGTTGATCGGGAAGCGTGCAAGCCCTTCAATGGTCTCCCCGACGTTTTCGCCGCCGATAGCGCCGGCCACGATGGACTGCACATCGGCAATATTCAGTCCGTAACGGGCGGCGGCCTTGCGGTCGATATCCACGTCGATATAGCGGCCACCGGTCAGTCGCTCGGCCAGAGCCGAACTGACACCGGGCACATCCTTGGCCACGCGCTCGACCGCCTGAGTAGCGGCATCGATCTCCATCAGGTTGGTGCCGGCGACCTTCACTCCAATGGGACTCTTGATACCCGTAGCGAGCATATCGATACGGTTACGAATAGGTGGTATCCAGATATTCGTCAGCCCCGGGACTCGTACCACTCGATCCAGTTCTTCCACCAACTTCTCCTGGGTCAAGCCTGGACGCCATTGCTCATGTGGTTTGAACTGGATGGTGGTTTCGAACATTTCCAGCGGTGCCGGGTCGGTGGCGGTTTCGGCACGACCGGCTTTACCAAAGACGTGTTCGACTTCTGGTACGGTCTTGATCAATCGGTCGGTCTGTTGCAGCAGTTGCGCCGCTTTCTGCGCCGACAGCCCTGGCAGAGCGGAAGGCATATAGAGCAGGTCGCCCTCGTCCAACGCGGGTAGAAACTCGCCACCCAAGCGCGACATTGGCCATAGCGCACTGACAAAAACCAATAGCGCCACCAGTAACGTGATCTTTGGTCGACGTAAGACCGCGTCCAGAGCGGGCTGATAAATCCGAATCAACCACCGGTTCAATGGGTTCTGTTGTTCACTGGGAATTCGACCTCGAATCCAATAGCCCATCAGCACTGGCACCAAGGTCACTGACAACCCCGCCGCTGCGGCCATGGCATAGGTCTTGGTAAAAGCCAAAGGGCCGAACAGCCGTCCTTCCTGAGCTTCCAGGGTGAACACCGGAATGAACGACAGGGTGATGATCAACAAACAGAAGAACAGCGCGGGGCCTACCTCTGCCGCCGCTTCGGTCATTACATGCCAATGACGTTCACCCTTCAGTTCTTCCCCCGGATTGGCCGCGTGCCATGCCTCAACCTTCTTGTGGGCGTTCTCGATCATGACCACGGCGGCATCGACCATGGCGCCGATGGCGATGGCAATCCCACCCAAGGACATGATGTTGGCGTTGATACCTTGGTAACGCATGACGATGAAGGCAATCAATACACCAACAGGCAGGGAGATGATCGCCACCAGCGATGAGCGCAAGTGCCAAAGGAAGATCCCGCAGACCAACGCGACCACGATGAACTCTTCGATGAGCTTGTGACTGAGATTTTCCACAGCGCGGTCGATCAGCTTGCTGCGGTCGTAGGTGGTGACGATTTCCACTCCGGGCGGCAAACTGCTTTTCAGTTCGTCGAGTTTGGTCTTGACCGCAGCAATGGTTTCGCGAGCGTTCTTGCCGCTGCGCAAAATCACCACGCCGCCGACGGTCTCGCCTTCGCCGTCGAGTTCAGTGATGCCACGCCGCATTTCTGGCCCCAACTGGATCGTGGCGACATCACCAAGGCTCACCGGCACGCCACCCGCACCCAACTTAAGTGGGATTGTCCGAAAGTCATTGAGCGTCTTCAGGTAGCCGGAAGCACGCACGATGAATTCGGTCTCGGCCATCTCCAGCACGGCCCCACCGGTTTCCTGATTGGCCTTGCCGATAGCTTCGGTTACCTCAGCCTGGGTGATGCCGAGGCTGGCCAGTTTGAGCGGATCAAGTTGAACCTGGTACTGCTTGACCATGCCTCCCACGGTGGCTACTTCCGCAACGTTCGGCAGGGTCTTGAGTTCAAACTTGAGGAACCAGTCCTGAAGAGCGCGAAGCTGTGCCAAATCGTGCCCGCCACTGCGATCCACCAGTGCGTACTGATAGATCCAACCCACCCCCGTCGCATCCGGCCCCAACGCCGGCTTGGCGCTGGCCGGCAAGCGGCTTTGTATCTGACTCAGATACTCCAAAACCCGCGAGCGGGCCCAATACAAGTCAGTACCGTCTTCGAACAGCACGTAGACAAAACTATCGCCAAAGAAGGAATAACCACGCACGGTCTTGGCCCCCGGCACCGAGAGCATGGTGGTGGCCAACGGATAGGTGACCTGGTTCTCGACGATCTGCGGCGCTTGTCCTGCATAAGGGGTGCGGATTATCACCTGCACATCGGAGAGGTCTGGCAACGCATCAATGGGCGTGCTTTGCACCGACCAGATGCCCCAAGCGGTGACAAACAGTGTCGCCAGTAGCACTAGGAATCGGTTGGCCACTGACCAACGAATCAGGGCAGCAATCATGGCTGGCTCCCCGATTTATCCAGGCGTTCAACACGCAAGCCATCGTCGGTCTGGCTCAACGCGATTCGAACCTTGTCACCCGCTTTGAGGCCCTGCATCAGCGCCGGACTAGCGAGTGGGAAAGTCATCGTCATGCCAGGCATACCCAGCGTCTTGAAAGGGCCGTGGGCGAGCGTGACTTCTTTGTCGTTGATCTCAACGATCTGCCCATCCGCCTCATGAAAACTGGAGGCTGTTTCACTGGGTGGCGACTCTTCCTCCGTGCGAGCAACAATGCCCTTAAGACTGGCCTCCGAGTCGAGCAGGAACTGGCCAGACGTAACCACCTTCTGGCCTGGTTCCAGACCTTTCACTATCGCCGTTTTGCCATCGCTTTCCTGCCCGAGGTGCACCTCCACGGGACGGTAGCGGCCAGCGTCTTCGGCGAGCATCACCAGGGCTCGTCGGCCAGTGCGAATCACCGCCTCACTCGGCACCCACAATACACTTTGCTCGGTCGAACGATTCAGGCGTACCTGCGCCGTCAAACCCGGCCTGAGGCGCCCATCCGGATTGGGTAACTCGACACGCACCCGAAGTGTGCGGCTGTCCGGATTGGTCTCGGGCAAAATCGCGCTGACCTTGCCACTGAGTGTTGTTCCTGGGAAGGCTGGCAGACGCGCTTCGACCGCCTGCCCCACGGTGATAGCTCCGGAATCCGATTCTGGAACGGCCACGGCTAGCCAGACACTGCTCAAGCCATTGACGCGCGCCAGAGTGTCGCCAGTCGCCACGGTCATACCCGCACGTACATTCAACTCTTGCAGCACACCGGCAATAGGGCTGGTGAGCGTCAGGTAGGGCTGAACCTTACCGCCACGCTCTAACTGAGTGATCAATGTTGCCGGCACCCCTGTGAGCCGCAGTCGTTGGCGGGCGGCAGCCAACAAGTCAGCATCACCGTTGCGCTTCAGGGCAAGGAACTCTGTCTGGGCGGCTGCCCACTCGGGCACCAAGATATCCGCCAACGCCGCGTTGGCTTTGAGTACATCGCCGGGAGCATGGGCATAGACCCGCTCCACAAAGCCAGTGGTGCGGGCCTGAATTACAGCGACATCACGCTCGTTGAATCCCAAGACTCCTGTGACTTCAAGACTGGAGTTGAAGATTCCACGGGTGACTGTCGCAAAACGCAGACCGAGATTCTGAGTCAGACTCGGATCGATACTGACGGTCGCACGATCTCCTGCGCCACCGGCGTACTGAGGAACCAGTTGCATGTCCATGAAAGGGGATTTACCCGGCTTATCGAACTTTTGCTGCGGGTACATGGGATCGTACCAATACAGAGCCTTGCGTTCCTCTGGGGAGTTGGGACTCTGCTCCGGGCTGGCACCAGGTACTCCGCTCATGCGTTGATGTGCGAACCAGTAACCACCGGCAACACCGAGTGCCAGCAATACGCCTACCAGCAATGCCCTGTTCCATTTTTTAAGGATCATTGGCTGGACTCCCCATAAGCAAAATACAGACGCGCACTGGTCAGTGCTCGCTGTTCTTCCACGTCGATCTGTTTGAGACGGGCTTCAATGAGTTCACGTCGGGCGGCAACCACCGCGTTTAAATCGCCCTTGCCTGCACGGTAACTGGCCATGCTGAGTTCGACCTTTTCCTTGGCTAGCGGCAACAGGCTGTCCTGATTTCTGCGCACGGCACGATTCAGACGCTCATAGTCAGCCAGTTCATTTTCCAGTTGCTGGGTATGCTCGCGTGACAGCGCTTCGCGCTCGGCCTCCAGCTGGTTGAGTTCAGCCTGCTTGGCCGCAATCCTGGGGTTTTGGCGAGAGTCGGGAAATAGCGGTAGATCCCAGGAAAGTTGAACGCTAACCATGTCGCCGAACTGACGATCACGATGCTGATAATCCAGTTCCCAACTCCAGTCCGACTGCTTTTCCGCTTCGGCTTCACGAACTTTGGCTTGCGCTTCGCGGGTCATCGGCGCAAACGCTACCAACTCGGGGTGGTGTTGCAACTTATGGGAGTAGCCTGAGGTATCTACGGGCCATTCAGGCAAACGACCCACGGGCTTGTCGTTGGCGGCGGAGCCAATCCAGCGTTTGAGGGCTGCTCGCGCCTGTGCTCTCTGGAGAGTCAGATCGTCCTGTTGCTCCGCCAGTTGAGCTGCTTCCTGCTTAGGTGTCACCGCATCGGCGGGTTGAGCGCGGCCACCGGCAATTTGGGCCCGGACGGTATCGCTCAGCAGGCGGTTCTCTTTGTAGAAGTCCTGGAACAGCACATCTTTGCGCTCAACCGAGTAGCTGCTGATCCAGGCCAACGCCGTGGACTGGCGCACCTTCAGACGTTCGACTCGACGCTCCGCAGAGGCACGATCAATAGCTGCATCGGCGACTTCGATACGCGCTTTGCGCTTGTCGCTATTGGGCATCTCCTGCCTGACCCCGACCATCTGCATGGTCATGAAGTCCTGGTCGATGCTCCAACGATCCGGGCCGCCAATGGGGTAGTTCTGCACACCCACCAGAAGCTTGGGATCAGGTAGTTCACCAGCAGGGATGGCTGCCTTGCTGGCAGCCTGAATTTTCGCGTCTTGTGCGGTCAGCGACGGCGCATTGTTTTCTGCCCGCCGCAACGCTTCATCGAGCGTCAATGCGGCAGCGAAACTCGGCAATGCCAGCACGCTTGCCGCTAGGCCGGCCACGAGAGACCAGCCTGTGCAATTGAACTTGGAGTCCATGTTTACAATTCCTGTAATCATCCACTGCACGCGTCAAAAGACATGCGCGCAGCTAGTCCATCCCGCTAATGCGGAATGAGGCTCAATGTGGGACAGGAATCAAACGCGGGGCGGTCGCCATACCCCGGATGGGGTCTGTATAGGTAGGGAATCGCTGAAAAAGGAAATCGCTACTGGGCTGAACAAGGTTACGGGAGGCTTGAGGATCGAGACTTGCAGCATCCCGCCCGTCTTGCATTCCTGGCCCGGCTTGCAAGGCTTACCGTGCTCGGAGGGGCTTTTCATACCGTTGCAGCAGTCCATCCCCATGTCGTCCATCATAGCCATGCCCATCGTCTTCATTGGGCAAGGTTCTGTTGGTGCCTGAACACCCGCCATCCCGCTGAGGGGAAGCGCCAAGCTGATAAAGAAGATGAGGCAAAACCGCAGATAGCGTTTCATGGGCTGGAGTGTAATCGCTGCAAATGGCTCTTACAATTGGACACGTCATCATCGACTTGTCGTCAAAAGTTCAACGTAGGCAATAAAGCCGAAAAGGAATTAAGCCAGCATTACGTATAGAAAATAGACGTTGATGCCGAAGGGCCCTTTTGTACTCAAACCAAAATCACTTGGCTAGCCAGGACTCGACCGTCGCGGAGCCGGGCTCTGTTTTCCATTCCTTCAGCATTTTCTAATTCCCGTATTTTAAAGGCTCGTTGAGCAAAAAAAGGCGCCCTTTAGGGCGCCTAAAAACATCCGCCATGCTGGATGTATCTGCTCAATTTTACGCAGCGTCTGGTACCGCAGCCTGAACAAAATGGGTGACAGGGGCGTCGCTCCTTTGAAAAATCTGTATGCGTATTATTGGTTCAGCTTTTGGAATCGGGCTGGTTTACGGAACAGACGGAAATCGTCGAATTTCTGCCCGTAAATGAATGGCAGATACGCATCCCTGTCTGGCAGTATGTCCAAGCGCGGTACCGTCCAACTCGACTCGCCTTCGGTGTAATAAGCCGTACCGACCGATACGACTGGAATGGTGTGAAGTGGATCCAGCGCTGTGCCAGTGAGTTTAAGAGTACCTTTGCCTTCACGCTTTACTCGAAGGTTCTCCTGGTTCTTCATGCAGTTCAGAATCGGATCGTGCTGCAGACCAAAGCCGGTGGAGTGAGGCACCGCTTTGATTTCAAAATCATAGCTCTCACTGCTTGAAGGGCCGAGGTCGGCCCCAAACTCGGCTTCAATCTCGATCAAACGTACACCGTTGCGCTCGCAGAATCCGTAGGCCTCATGACCGTCCATATAGACCTGAGCAATACCTGTTTTCTTTGCCTCCCCCCACATCTCACGACCGATTGTAACTGGCATATCCCCGCTCACAATCAACACGAGCATGGTGGTGCCTTCGAGTTCTTTGTATCGACATTTGAGAGAAATGATTCCGCAGTCGAACTCGCCACACAGCTCGCTCTGCCAACGTGAAACGCTCGCTATGGCGGTAGGTGTTTCAGGCAGATCAAAACATGGTGGTAGCACCGACCGCAGGAACTCGAAGGTCGTCTCGAACTCAATCGATACAGCTTCGATTGTGCAACGCCCTTCAGAAAGAATTCGTTGAATTTCCTGGAGCTCTTCTTTCGTTTTTACGAAACTCATGACAGTCGGTATCCCTTGGTATTTTTATAAGTTTAAAAGTGACAACTTGAGGTGAAACTCAAGCTTTCAAACGCTTGATAACTGCTTCGGCTACACCCGCAGAGGACGCTGGATTTTGGCCAGTGATCAATGATCCAGAGACGACAACATGGCTTTCCCAATCGACGGATTTCGAATACACCGCTCCAAGGGCTTTCATGTCAGCTTCGACGAGATAAGGAACTGCCTTTTCCAGGCCTACTGCAGCTTCTTCACTGTCGCTAAAGGCCGTCACCTGGACACCTTCCACCAATGGGCGGCCATCGCTTTTCCGAGCATCGAGCAATGCGCATCCCGCATGGCAGATGGTGGCAACAGGCTTGCCTAAGGAAATGAACGATTCAATCAGCGACACAGAATGGGGGTTATCGCGCAAGTCCCACAGGGGGCCATGGCCACCCGGATAAACAAGCGCGCTTACATCCGGAGCCAATATGGATGAAAGCTTGGCTGAGGAGCTCATACGCTCTGCCAAAATGGCATCCGAGTAATAGCGCTGGTAAAGAGAACTGTCCTTCAGAGCGTCCACCGAAGCAGGATCAACAGGCACATTGCCTCCCTTCGGCGAGGAAAGGCGCACAGGAAGACCGGCATCAACGAAGCTGTAATATGGGACTAGAAACTCTTCAAGCCACAGCCCAGTTTCCCTCCCGGTATCACCAAGAGTCGCGTGGGAGGTTAATACAAATAAAATACTCATCGAGTTCACTCCGGACGTTTTATCCAAATGACAGGGACTCAGGCAGCTGTTTGCTGCTCCCACAAGTCCTGGGCGGTCGACCAAGTTTGGTTGACGTCTTTGCCGTCAGCGGTTCTCCAGGTAATTGGGCCTACCATCTGAAGGATGAAAGTGGTGTCAGCGAGCATCTTGGTCTCTTCGTGCTCAGCACCAGTCGCTTCATAAAGAAAACCGTGCTTGACGCAAAGTGCACCGCCATTTTCTGGCCCACCACGCAATTCAAGAATGCCGTCGAAGACGTAGCCTTCCGCTGGGCCATGGTGAATGTGCGGCAGCAGAACTGAGCCGTTCGGACAGAAAAACATCACTGTCCAGATGCCAAACTCAGGAGAAACATGGAGTAGCTTCCACTTCACACCGCCGGTATGAAATTGCTCTGGAAACTCCTGCCAGTCTACTTCGTCAACCTGCACATAAGCGTCTTGTGGTTTCTGGATCTGGTTCATTTCAGGCCTCACGGATTGTGGGTATCGGTGGGCACAAGCTACATCTGGGTTTCAGTTCGTCCTATCCAGAATTGGCAACAGGCGCATATGACGCACGCTAGGAGGGCGAAAAAGCAGAGTTGCCGAAAATGGCTATTTCCTTAGAGGTTCAGAGCTTAGCTTTCGGGTAGTAGATAACCCGGCGAGCGCTCCTCGCCCATATGAGGAATAAGAAGATGGCTAAAACAATAACGGTAATCGGCACTGGCTTGATGGGTTCCGGCCTCGCCCGCACACTGCTTGCAGCAGGACGAAAAGTCACAGTGTGGGATGGTCGTCCTGAAGCCACTAAACCTCTGGTGGAGAAAGGTGCCACGCTTGCTCCTTCCTTCGTGGAAGCGGTGCATGCAAGTGAGCTAACCATCATGATTATCAGCAGCGCAGCTGGTGGTGCATCGCTTATAGAAAGCAATATCGAGTCGCTTGATCTGGCCGGTCGCTTCGTGGCCAATCTCAGCACTTCTATGCCGGAAGACGGACAACGCTTTCGTAGTCTCGTAGAAAGTCGTGGCGGGATCTTTATCAACGCAGCTATCTCTTCGTACCCTGACCTGATTGGCGGCCCTTACACAGCGATTCAATACGCATGTGATCCAGCCGTATGGGACGAGATTGCAGAGACCGTTAAACCGATGGCGCCACAAGGCACGATTTACACCGGTGAAGACCTGACTGTGCCACCTATCGTTGATGCCGCGATGACGGGCAGCTTTTACGCCGTGGGCCTGGCCGGCTTCCTTGAGGCAGCGGCATATGCCAAGACTCAGGGCGTCAGTGCGAGCCAACTTTCAGAGTTTGCCGACAAAATGTTGGATCTGCTGCGCTATAAAGTGCAAAAGAGCATCAAGGAGATCGAGGCCAACGATTTCAGCACAATCCAGGCAACTGTGGACGTGTATCTGGATGCCGTCGTTCAGTGGCGCGATGCACTTAAGGCAAGCGGACTGCGGGCCAGTCATATCTCGGCACTCGCGGATGACCTCAAGATTGCTCAGGATGCTGGTCACGGCGCCTTGGGCTTCAACTCGCAATATCTGGTGGCAGGGGCAAAGGGCTAAGGATTGGGCAATAAAAAGCCGGCTACGAAAGAGCCGGCTTTTTACATTTGAGGGCTTTTAATGATGACGTCGGTGCGCGCCCAATCTGCTTACAGTTTGAGACGGTAGTTCTCCGAAAAACTCCTGATAGTATTTTGAAAATCTACCCAGATGGCTGAAGCCCGCATCAAGCGCGGCGCCTTGAATTGTCTCCTGCGGTGAGGACATCAGCAGTTTTCGTGCGGTGTTCAGTCGCACAGACCTTACATAGTTCAGTGGAGTCATGCCCAATACATCTTCAAAACTGTATTGAAGCGTTCTACGGCTGATCCTGAGGTGGTTACACAGGTCTAGCACTCCAATGTCTTCATCCTGGACATGGTGAGCGAAAAATTCGCAGCTCTTTTCGACGATGTATGTCCGTGTCGAAGGAGGAATGACGAGCCGAGTAGAAGTTTCAAAATCCAAAATTTCTTGGACGCAGCTAAAAACCTTATCCAGACTCGAACTGAATGGATCTTGCCCGATTGCTGCCTGGACGTTACCCAGATGTGATTTTAGATTCAGCTCGAAATCGATCTGAGTTTCGGTAGAGGGCTGAATAAATCGCTCGAATGGCTTCGACTCGACATTTAGGAAAGCTTCAGTTTTGAATGTTTCGAGAAAAGCAGCCTTACTGACGGTAAGCATCAATGCTTCGATAGGCGCTTTTGCTACCGCATGGAAAGAGCGCCCAGACGAAATATGAAAGGTGTTGGCGTTAACGTACCTGCCATTGAGAAGTACATCCTCATCGGATCGCACGTTAACGATGACTATCGAATCCAGAGGAACATGACATATTTGCTCGACACAGGGACTGTCCATAGTCTCGCGAGTAACCTGCACTTTTCCGGCAATGGAATGGCTCGCAATAGCACCATGGAAGTGAGCTTTCTTCTCAAGCTGATGGTAACGATTGTCGTCCCATTCGTTCAGGCCACCAGCGTGCTCAAACGCATCATGCGACTCCATAAACCGAAACCTAGTGTCGTTCTGAGGTGTGTGCACGGCCATTATGAAATCTCGCTTAACTTAAATGACATATGTCTCTAAGCAAGCTTCATGCCGCCCATCCGTCAAAATATTTCTTATTCCCGGTATGCGCAGAGAGGCGCCTAAAACGAGCGCTGCAGGCCGAGCAAAAAAGACGCGAACCCTCTTGGGGCTTTGCGTTTTTTGTGAACTGATACCAACCTTGCATTTTATTGGGTCAGATGACCCAAGCTGGTGCGAATTTACTCACTTCTCAATCGAAGATCCGAGAAGAAACTACCCAAATGCTCAGAAACCTGACTAGCCAAAATGCCCAGCGGTCGCTCCTCCATCCAGAGAATAAACGATCCCGTTCGTGTAACTGGCTTCCTCGGAAGCCAAGTGATAGATGACCTTTGCCACCTCAGCAGCCTGAGCAAATCTGCCCAAAGGTACCTCTTTGGCGTAAGACTTCATCTCGGCTTCAGGATCACTCGCCTCCGCAAATAAGCTGTCCATCATCCGAGTCTGTACGAAGCCTGGACACACTGCATTGCTACGTACTCCCCAAGGCCCATAGTCCAGCGCCAGGCACCGCACAAGCCCCAAGACACCGTGTTTAGATGCACAGTAAGCCGCATATCCCGATGCACCACGCACTGATGCGTCGGATCCTATGGCAACGAAAGCGCCGGTTTTCTGTTCCATAAAAATCGGCATCGAATACTTCGACATTAACCAGGTGCCCGTGAGATTCACCCCCAGCATGAATTCCCAGTCTTCCCTAGCCAACTCATGAACCAGTCCTGTGCGAGCAACACCCGCACAAGGGATCACGGCATGAAGCGCAAGGTTGAAGGATTTGACGAACTCAAATAGCCCTCGCACCTCGTCCTCTTGAGAGACATTCACGACCTGTGCATGAAAGCTGCCGGCGCCAACCTTTTGGGCTGTCTCTTCCAAGCCAGATTGCGAAAGGTCACAGCCGATCACACAGAAATTATTCTTTGCAAAGTGGACGGCGGTCGCCTGGCCGATTCCAGAACCAGCTCCAGAAATAACGACAATGCGCATTTCTTTGCTCATGGCTGTACTCCATATTTTTTAGGCTGAGCCCACAACATAGCGTCAAGGAAGGGCTTGGCCGTAGCCAATATCGGCAAATCGCAAAGAGGTTGCCGATAGGAGGAAGTCTCGTAATGGATTGCCAAAAATGGATACGAGGTAACAGCTGCCAAGCGTAGGCTGAATACAGGGCGCAATTGGACAGTTTTACTGACCGTCGAAGGGAAGCAACAACAAAGCGTCCAGCAACACTTACTACCGCTGCCATAATAATTTTCTAAAACAGCCAAAGCGGACGGCATCGTAAGAACTCGTCCAGAGAGCAACGACATGAGCAAAGCTGACGTTGAACACGGCACAGGAATGATGAGTACAAGCGAAAGCTTGAACACGGATCTGTTGAAGCAACTGGAGGCCATGAACCAGCCCGAGCACACCTCCTCCGAATGCTGGAGTAGCGCTGCGTCGCTCGTTCGAGAAGCCTCTATATGGATTCTCTTAGGTGCGGTTCTTTGGATCGGTACTTTGCTGGCTGTAGGAGCAAACGCATGAGCACCTCACATAGCGTTGAACAAGAAGCCCTCGCGGGTCGGTTGCCAGTTCTATCGGGTAACCGGGTGTACAAAACCTACGGCTCATTTCTCTGGACTTGTTGCGCATTCAGTGCGGCAACATGGGCATTTCTCATAGGCAGCTATCTACCGTATGTAGGTGATTGGCGGCTCGGAGTGATGGGATATGTGATCGGCCTCATCATCGGCATGGCATTGGTCTCGCTCGCGTCTGGAGTGCCCAGCTACAAATACGGTACCGACCCTATTGATACCGCCAAAGCTTCTTTCGGCTACAGAGGGATCATCGTTCCCCTATTCGGCTTGCTTGCAACCTTGATCGGCTGGTCTTACGTAGTTGAAGCATTGACCGCCAGGGGAGCAGCGAACGTCGCGGCCACCGTCACAGGAAGCCAGGTTACAGGCGATTCACATGAGCACCTGGTGATTGGCGTTGCGTTGGCTGCACTGTTCCTTGTCTGGTTTATTGCATGCAAAGGGCCGAAGTTTTTTGAACGTCTCAATGGTTTTATCGGGCCGCTGCACATGCTGATCACCCTGGTGATGTTTGGCATCCTGGTGCATAAATTCGGGCTCGAAAACCTGTGGCACAACCAAGTGGCCCCAGATCAGATGCTTTCGCATGATCCCGTCCAGGGCCTGGCACTTGCCGTTGAGTTTGGCGTTTCCAATGCCATGACTTGGTGGCCAGTCATGGGTGGTCTTACCCGCCTGGTAAAAAGCAAAAATCATGTAATGGGCCCCTCAATCATTGGCGTGGGCATCCTCGGAGCGGCGGTTGTCTCCACCGTCGCGGCCCTCGCAGCCATCAGCGCAGGCACTTATGACCCAACGATTTGGATGATCGCGGTTGGCGGGCCAGTGTTTGGCTCAATCGTGATGACCATCGTTCTCACGGCGAACATTGCCACGATGGTTGTGATGATCTACTTGGCAGGGGTTTCAATTCAGCAGGTCAAATTCTTCGCGAGATTAAAATGGGAACTGCTTCTCGCACTCCTCCTGCTGCCTGGTGTGTATTTCGCCTTTGAGACCGAATGGTTGCTGTCCAAGGTTATGAGTTGGTTGTCGTACAACGGTGTGATGTTTGTGGGTATTTCCGGGATTACGCTTGTTGATTACTTCATCCTGAGACGCGAGCAACTCGATGCTCCAAGTCTTTTCGCGACTCGCAACAGCAACTACGCCTACTGGGGTGGCGTGAACTGGGCAGCGGTATTGATCAGCATCGTGGCGGTGATTGGCTACCTGGCGCTGTATGACCCCGTAACGGTTGCGATGCATCAATGGTTTCGTTACCTAGGCGCGTCCATTCCAGTAATCGCCATCTCTGGAGCTTCGTACTACTTGGCCGTGCGATTCATCGTGGCTCCAATGGGAAAAGGTAACTACACCAAAGGAACGGCTATCACTAGCCGTCCCACACTCGACCCACAGCCTGCACCTGGAACAATGAAGGTCAGCCTCTAGCCGCCAAATCTGTTTCCCGGCAATGAGGCCCAGCCCAAGCTGAGTCCAACATCTCGTTTCCCTCAGGGCGTCTTCTAGGCGCCCTTTTTTATGCAATGCGCGCAGCTCACTGCGCCCAACAGAGGCGTTGCTAATGCTATCGATGTACTCAATGAAGTTCAGAATGCTAGCCCTGGCAGGACTATGCTTAGTGACGACACTGGCGAGCGTTGTTGCCCTCAACGTCTACCAGGGAAAAGTGTCTTCAGATGAAATCCGAACGCAGAGCAGTGTTCTATTAGAAGTCGCAGCTCGCGATCAGCTCATCGGCAACGGGAAAACCCAGCAAGCTCGTATAGAGAAAAAATTCAGCGATGCCAATCTCTTAGCTCAGCAGGTAGCGCTGCAGTTGGGCACGCTTCGAGATCAGTTTGCGGAGGGTCGGATCAGTGCCGGGAACCTGCGGCGAGACATGGTCAAAAGCATTCATCAAGCAATAGCGGCCAACCCTGCTTTCTTGGGGCTATACGTAGCTTTTGAACCCAATCAAGCAGGTGGCGAAGATGAAGGCTTCAAAGGCAAGACAGAGTTCGGTTCAAACGAAATTGGCCGTTTCTCAACCTACTACTCTCGGTACGGCAGCACCACCTTCGAATTAACAGCATTAGACGAAAAAACTATCAACGGCGATCAATCGAATGCTAGCGGCCAACCGATGAATTATTGGTATAGCTGCTCGAAAAGTACGCTTAGGCCCTGCGTTACTGCCCCTTACTTCGACACACTGAATGGCCAAACTGAAGGTCTCGTATCGCTTGCAGTTCCCTACTTGGAAAAGGGCAAGTATGTCGGTGTGCTGGTGGTCGATTTGAGTCTGAATGATCTTCAGGAGCAAAGCGAAAAGCTCTCCCGTGATATTTACGGCGGACAATCGACGGTGAGCATCGTGAGCGACTTGGGCGTAATCGCTGCGAACAGCGCCTCGGCGAAATCAGCCGGAAAATTTGCTTCTGAGGTATGGCCCGAAAATGGAGCGCGGCTTCAGGCTCTAACATTTGCCTCTGGGATATCAGCTGCTCGCGACCGCGACAATTTTCAGTTGCTATTGCCCTTCCCTCCTATTGGCGACTCAGCATCTTGGGCCGTAAAGATCGACGTTCCATGGGATACATTGATGGCACCTGCTGACATGCTGGCAGACCAGCTCGATACACGACGCCGTTCAGGTATGTGGCAAAGTATTATGTTCGGTGCGCTGCTCGGAACATTAGGTCTTTTGTTAAGCGCGGTAGTCATCCACAAATCGCTTCAACCATTGAGTGTTATCACGCTCATGATCAAGGAAATCGCGAGCGGTGACGGCGACCTGACCAAGCGGATCAACTACCGCCAGCCTAACGAACTTGGCGAGCTTTCAGGATGGTTTAATCGCTTCCTAGACAAACTGCATCCTCTGATAAAGGAGATCCAAGCTACAGCCCAGAAAACTCGTGAGGCCGCAACGCACGCGTCCGCAATAGCACAAGAATCTCGCGCCAAATTGAACGCCCAAGCCAATGAGGTCGATCAGGTAGCTACAGCCTCTACCGAAATGGCGGCGACTGCGCAGGACGTGGCCAGGAATACCGCATCTGCCGCCGATGCCGCGCAGGATAGTAATGACGCGGGATCACAAGCTGATCGAATCATTGTCAGCGCGAGGCAAACAATTCATAAACTGTCCAATGGCATGAGCCAGAACATGTCCCAAGTCAGGGCGCTCGCCGACAGCAGCACAAAGATCAGTTCCGTTCTGGAGGTCATTCGGGGGATCGCCGAACAGACAAACTTACTCGCATTGAATGCCGCCATCGAAGCCGCTCGCGCCGGCGAAGCTGGTCGAGGATTTGCGGTTGTCGCAGACGAAGTTCGAACTTTAGCTCGGCGCACCCAAGATTCGGTAGCTGAGAGCCAGCTCGTCATTGAAGCTCTTCAACAGAACACCTCTAATGTGGTCGCTGCAATGAGCGAAAGCCACTCACTGACAGGCACGACGGTTGAAGAGTTCGCCAAGGTTGGGGATGCCCTTCAGCAGATGAGCATGGGGGTCGGAAGGATAAATGACATGACCCTACAGATCGCGACGGCTACAGAGGAACAAAGCAACGTGGCTGATGAAGTCAGTGCAAACGTCAGCAACATCAGGGACTTCACCCAGAGGTTGGCCGTGAACGGTCAAGAATTAGAAACCGTCAGCATGCACCTTGATCAGCTAGCGAAGACTCTTGAAGAAAAAGTAGGCCACTTCAAAGTCTGATCTGATCACCTTTGCGCCTTCTTATGCGAGGGCGCACTCACCTAGCTAAGCAGAGTCATCTGCAGGTGAACGCGTCAAGGTGGCAGTCCAAAATGAGATCGCGGTCTCGACCATCTGTTCACGGAGTCCCGACGTTGGGCTCAGCTGATCCTGGTAGAAAAAAACCCCCTCTATCTGCGTCGCGATCAGAGCAGCGTATGTCCGGACTTTGTCCGCTGGTAACTGGGGATTGATTTCAGTAATCAACTGACAGAAGCCGGTAAGAAAGTGGTTGTACTGACTGACCATTAAATCCTTGATCGACTCATCGTGGCTGGCCAGAGCTCCCATTTGAAAAAAGAACTTTCCAGTTTCTGTATCAAATGTCGCTGATGAGTTTTCCCGAATGGCAACTGCCAATCGCTCCATCGGTGTCTCGGCGGAGGCATTATCAACCAGGTGATTCACGGCCTCTACGAAGTGACCAAGCTTTGCCTTGATCATTTGCCGGCAAAGATTTTCCGTGTTGCCACAGTAGTGCTGAAGGTTGTTGAGGCTAATGCCCAACTCCTTGGCAACCTTTCGAGCGGAGAATTGCGCGTAGCCGTCCCGCACAAAGATAACGGCAGCGGCATCGTTAATCTCTTCGATTTTTTTTAGCCGCTTACCGGCACGGCTGTAGGGGCTGACGTCCCCTGCTTCACTTTCTTCATACTCTAATAGCACGCCGTGGCCGCTCCTTTTGTAGCGTTGGTGACCCATTCTTGCTGGGAACCAATCCAGCACTGCTACCCATCTTACCCCTAACCAAAGCGGCCAGTGCGCAGTACGGCCAGCTGACACCATCTAGTTGCCAAATTCGGATAAGCCGCCTGACTTTCCGAGCGTAGAGTCCCTAGCGGCATCAATGAAAGGTCGCTTTGAGCTGCTCCTATGAGGTCTCAAACAACCTGCGACCTTCCGTAAATTCGATGAGTCCTCCGGCACGGGATCAACCCCAAACCACCACGAATTTGCGTTGCTAACTCCGTCGATTCAATCGATGCCGCGTTACCACAAGGCAGGGAAATCCACTCCGAAACTATTAGGCATGGAGCACCTCAATCACCCCCTCTTTCAACCGTTGAACTCTTCATCGTTACACCGCTACACCCAACCAACCTATTACCTCAGGGGAATACCATGGTTCAAAATTTAACGCTTCTCGGCACAGGCTTAATGGGCTCCGCTTTCGCGAATCTGTTTATGAAAAACGGCGTGAATGTGACTGTCTGGAACCGCACGCCTGGTCGGTGTGCTCCGCTGGTTAAGATGGGGGCTAGGGAAGCATCAAGTATCGGCGCGGCGCTGGAAGCCAGCTCGGTGGTGCTGGTTGTACTACTGGATTACAACGTTTTCAGAGCGGTCATGAAGGGTAATGAACATCTGATCTCGGGCCGCGACTTCGTAAATTTCATGACTGGATCAGCTAACGATGCAACTCAACTACAGGACTACATCCGCGCTAACGGAGGTCACTACCTTGACGCTGCAATTGAAGCTTACCCTGACGACATCGGCCACGAGAGTACGCTGATTCACTATTCAGGCTCCCAGGAAATCTGGCTCCGCCATGAGAACTTGCTGCGAATGCCAGGCGCAGCCTCACGCTGGATCGGAGAGCTAGTCAGCGCAGCGAATGTGTTGGATGCAGCTATGGCTGGCGCATTCTACAACACCAGTATCGGCGCCTTTCTAGAGGCTGTAGATTTCGCCAAAAAAGCCGGAGTAGGCATCGAGCAGCTCGAAGGTTGTCTCGATTATTTCCTTGATCTTCTCAAAGCCGAGCTGACTGCCGTCATCAAGCACCACAAGTCTGATGACTATCGAACGGATCAGGCAACCCTTTCAATTTACGTAGCGGCAGTGAAATCGTGGCGTCAGACCATGCTTGATTCAGGACAGCGCGCCAGCCTCTTCACAGCCAATCTTCACTGCATGGAGATGGCCGTTGCTGAGGGTCGAGGAGACCTTGGGATCGCCGCCACATACGCCAACCACATTCAGTCTGATCGCCAAGAACGTTGACGAAAAAAGCCCCGGAGATTTCCGGGGCTTTTGGCTTCGCAAGCAAATCTACAGATGCTGTAAAAACCAGTTCGTCGCTGCCTTACTCGAAGCTTCAAAGTATTTGACGTAAGGATCGAAGTGACCGCCCTCAAGCAGAACCAAAGCCTTCGGCTGAAGCGCCTGCTCGTATGCTTTGAGAGCCAAATCCGTGACCGTCAACGTATCGCGCTTGGCCACAAGCATCAGCAGTGGAGTCGGGCTTATGCGATCAATAACAGATCCCGGCTCATACTCATTCAGCATCTCAACGCTCTTGAGCGTTACCTCGTTGCGCCAAGCAGGAGCGATGGTTCGTCCGCTATGGACAAAGAAGTCGTAGGAGTCCTGCCCTGGAAGAGCACAATCACTTGTTGGGTCTCCGTTAACGACTTCGAGCATCATAGGGGCCTTGCCCGCATACCGATCAGCCCGGTCAACCTCGAATGCATCCATGACTGCAGGCAGCAAGTCAGGGCGAATTGCGAGGCGCACATCCATCGAACCACTTATATCAGGCACCTGTGACGCTACACATTTCACCCGGCGATCAAAAGCCGCTACCTGTAAAACATGTCCACCACTGTAGCTCGATCCCCAAATGCCGATCCGCTGACTGTCGATCTGTTCAAGCGTACACGCGAAAGTAATGGCATCTCGGTAATCGCGGATCTGAAGTACGGGGTCAACTTCCTGCCGAGGAAGACCTTCACTCGATCCAAAATTGCGGTTGTCGTATATCAATACGGCAAAGCCATTTTGCGAAAATACTTCACCGTACTTATTCAGGTACTGCTCCTTCACAGCAGTAAATCCGTGGGCCATAACGATGGCCGGATACTGACTCTTTGCATCCCGTTCAGGAGTGTACAACCATCCTCGGAGCGTCAAACCATCGGTGGTTTGAAAGCTGATGTCACTGCGCATTGTTGGTTCTCCAAGCGTCATCGCCGGTTAATGATCGCTAAAGGATGTCTTCGGCGGTGGTGTTCAAGGCAGCATCAGGAGCAACCAGATAGTTGGGATCGCGCATCTCGATCCATCCGCAGAAAGGTGGGTTCGTGCTCCAGCCCAACAGTCGCTGAACACGTTCGGGGAACTCACGGACGCGCTCACGAGGAACCGCGATGTATTGGTTTTCCTCTTGGCGCAAGTAACCCAGAACCAAGGTGGTTGCGATAGCGGTACGTGGTTTGTCCACCGTCGTATTCTTGCCACCACTGTGATATGTCGATCCGAGGTAGATCAGACCGTCACCAACGTTCATCTCCGCAGGCACGGACTCCTCGTAGGTAGGCGCACGATCATCATCCCATTTGTGGCTACCTGGAATTACTCGCGTTGCGCCGTTTGCTTCGGTGTATTCGCTCAACGCATACAAAACCTGGATCTGACTGTCGGGGCCAGGATGACGCCGGTGGTGTGCAATATCATCCCGATGCAGCGGCTGTGCTCCCTCACCAGGCATGATCATAATTGCCTGGGTCAATGACATCTGCAGCGCTGGGATGGACACGTGCTGAGCGCCGTCGAGCCAATATTTGAAAGGCTTACACAGATGCTTCTCTGCTGCACCGTACAACTGTGGCTGAGTAATGAGATCTTGCATGTGGAGTGACCGGGAGAACAGCCCCGATATGCGTCGTGTTTTACGCCCAACGAAAGAGCCATCGCCATTAGGAGCAACGTCCAAGACATCAGCCAGATCAGCCCACAATCCGTCGATGGTTTCTTGCTTGAGCATGTTTTTGACAATGCACCCACCATCGCGCTCCAGGCACTCAAGGATGTCGTCAATGCTCGCGTTGCCAGGCAGAGTGACCAACGCTTTTTTGCTACTCATCTTGCTCTCCGGAAAACTTCAAGTGTTCGTGGAGCTTTTATACAAGTTGAGTGAGCATTCCTTTATCCAGAATCGGCAAGCCGGCGTAGCACCGCAGTCGTTTCCCGCGCGATGCACCCGTTGCCGATACTGGCTAGGTAGGCCGGGTAAGTACGGATAGCGTCTCCTCAACCATTCCATCGTTGAGGTGCACCAGAATGAAAAGACTAGAAGGCAAGGTTGCATTAATTTCCGGCGCGTCATCAGGCATTGGGGCTGCCAGTGCCATGCGATTTGCAGAAGAAGGCGCCAAGATTGTCATCTGTGACATCGACGAGGCGAAGGCCAGTTCAGTTGTGCAAGCAATCCGAGCTGCAGGTGGCGAGGCAATATTTACACGCTTGGACGTTCGAGATGAGAGTCAATGGATTTCAGCGTTTCAGGCAGGAGTATCGAAGTTTGGTTTCGTGAATGTCGTCATGAACAGCGCTGGTATCGCGGTACCTGGCAATGTCGAAACCATGAGCTTCGACGAGTGGAACAAGGAGCTTTCGGTTAACCTCAATGGCACCTTCTTCGGCATCAAACACGCGTTCAAAAACCTTCGAGAAACAGGCGGGTCGATTATCAATCTGTCCTCGATCGAAGGCATCGTTGGTAATCCGGAGTACGCAGCATACTGTGCAGGTAAAGGTGCCATCCGTAATCTCACCAAGTCTGCGGCGCTGCACGGAGGCCGAAGCGGCTACAAGATCCGGGTCAACAGCATCCATCCTGGGTACATCGTTACGCCAATGGTTGGAAATGACCGAGTAGAGCTAGCCCGATTGGCGAAGCTACATCCAATCGGCTTCTTAGGCGAAGCTATAGACATCGCCAACATGGCCCTCTTCCTCGCTTCGGATGAGTCGCGATTCGCAACAGGAGCAGAGTTTGTTGTCGACGGCGGGTTCCTAGCGCAGTAGAGCCTCTTAACTGCAGCTCACCATCGTAACGATGACTTCTGTAGTAATCACTGCTTAAACGCAATGCAATGTTTGAACCCCAGTCATCAAAAAGGGCCCTAGAAGGGCCCTTTTGTGCTTAAACCCAATTCACTTGGTGAGTCATCAACCGTGGTGGAACCGCATCCAGCATCCTTGATTTTTTAAGGTCAGGGCTGTTCAGGAATGTTTGTAAGCAGGCGCGACGGCTCAGCGTAAATCGCCTCCCATCAACCTATTAGACTTTTTCGATAGAACTCTACGAGTTTGGCAACTGCCGGTGTTACGTACTGCTCCTTGTCGTAGAGATCAACATGGCTCGCACCCTCTACCCAAAAAAGTTCTTTTGGCTCTCCAGCTCTCGGAAACGCCTCTTCTGCCATCCACTTGGTGGCGGCCTTCGTTCCGACGATTGTCAGTAACGGGCGTGGCGCGATCATGTTGATGAAACGGAAGCCCTCAAATGTCGCCATCTTATCGACACTAATCCAAGGCATCTGCTTGGCAGATCGTGGATGATAGGCGCGAGGAGTGCAGTAATACTCCCAACCTTCGTAGACATATTGACCAAGCGCACGAGCGGCTGCTTCATCTGCTGGAAAAATCGGAAAAGTCTGTGATGTTTCGCCTCGTGCCTCGGCGGTGCGCGCCTTAGCGGCATTGTCCAACATCATCGTGAGAACCTCTGGAGGCTGTCTTCTGTCGTAACCTACCCGAAAAAACTCCCCGATACTGACGCCACTGACTGTAGCAACTGCCTTAATCCTGTGATCAGTTGCTGTAGCTGGGATCACGTACCCTCCAGATGCGCAAATTCCAAGCAGGCCAATTCGCTCCGCATCTACATCGTCACGAACGCTCATGAAGGAGATGGCCGACTTAATATCTTCGATACGATGCGCGGGATCTTCCAGACCACGCGGTTCACCAGCACTTTCGCCGTTATAGGCTGCGTCGAAGGCCAGTGTAATAAAACCCCGCTCTGCTAGGTACCGGGCGTACAGCCCGGCGGTTTGTTCTTTTACTCCGCTGGCAGGATGGCTAACCACAATGGCCGCATGCGGCCCTCTGCCCAAACCATCTGGGGTGTAAAGCGTACCAACGAGTTTGAGTCCTGCACTTTCAAATGTGACTGTCTGCTGATTCATGTTCACTGTTCCTGATGGCTGAGGAGATGATCGGTCTTGTGCCAGTGCACCAAGGGCCACAGCGGACGAGGCAATGATTGCGGTTTTGAGAAATATTCGGCGCTCCACGCATAGCCCTCTGATGATGGTGAGGAATAACCCATCTGGGGATGGGTCGCATGGATTGAATTGAACATCTGTGAACACTTTTGGCGGTAGAGCGAAGCTACCATTAGCTTGCACAATCCTTCCAATCACGTACTTGCCATGCAAGCAGCGCCTGTGCGAGTGGTACAGTTGCATCATGAATAAAAACGCTCATCTGTTGGGAGAGCTGCGGGAACTTATCCTCCGCCATGCGCCCTCGCACGCCACTCATCCTTTATTGGCAAACGTCGTGTTGTCGACTTATACGGTGCCGACACAGTCGGTTCCATGCCTGTCTGAACCTGCCTTTGCCTTGGTGGTACAAGGAGCCAAACAGGTTATCCTCGGGGAACAGACATTCCGGTACGCTACCGGTCAATACCTTATCTATTTGGTCGATTTGCCGCTGAGCTCCAATGTGATCCACGCAAGCGAAGAAGAGCCAGTGCTTGGGCTTGGATTAATCCTCAAACCCGAGGTAATAGCTTCGCTGTTATTAGAGAGCGGCATTCCAGCGACTAAAGGTGATGGGCAGCGCAGCATTGCTGTAAGTAACCTGACTGAAGATTTGCTCGATCCAGTCTTGCGGCTCCTGAGGTTGCTGGATCGACCGAATGACATTCCAATTTTGGCGCAGTCGATTGAGCGAGAGATTCTGTGGCGGCTTTTAAATGGAGAACAAGGCGCAATGATGCGGCAGCTAGGTCTTGCCGACAGTCGAATCATGCAGGTAGCCCGTGCGATCAAGTGGATCCGAAGTCACTACGCAGAAAAAATCCGTATTGAGACCCTGGCAGACGTGGCTGGTATGAGTATCACGTCATTTCATCGGCATTTTCTGGCAGTGACATCGTTGAGTCCAATCCAATTCCAAAAACAAGTTCGACTGCAAATGGCACGCTCAATACTCATATCATCGCCGAGAGGTGTGGCTGACGTTGGCCTTGCAGTCGGCTACGACAGCCCCTCTCAATTCAGTCGCGAATACCGCCGCTTATTTGGACGACCCCCACGAGATGATGGGCAAATAGTCAGGGCGCGCGCTGGTGAGTGACACTCATACCAAGCAGATCTAACTGCTCAACCCTGTCAAGGTCAGGAGCGACCACCAAAACATCGCTGCACATCCCCCTCTCCTATGAAGACAGCTTTATGTTTTCGCCGTCAAAGCTATCGAGTCGCCTAACGCCCAACTCGGAAGCCTTATGTAGGGATCACTGCTTGATCGCAATGCAATGTTTGAATTCAGTAACCATAAAAAGGCCCTTGAAGGGCCCCTTTTGTACTCAAACAAAACTCACTTGGTCAGCCAGGACTCAACGGTGTCCGATCCGTGTTCCGCCTTCCACTCTTTCAACGTTTTGTGGTTGCCACCTTTGGTTTCCACCACTTCGCCAGTTTTAGGATTCTTGTAAATCTTCACTTGGCGAGGTTTGCGGCTGCCGGATTTTTGCTCTGCCGCAGGTGCTTTGCGACCGGCATGTGGATCAAGCAAATTGACGATGTCTTTCAGGCTATAGCCGTACTTAGCCAGCAAAGCACGAAGCTTCGTTTCGAATTCGATTTCCTGCTTAAGGCCTGCATCCCCTTTCAAGGTTTCAAGTGCTGCAAGTTGTTCGGCGAGATGTTTTTCAAGTTGGCGGAATTCTGCGAGCTTGGACATGGAAAACCTCTTCTGGATTAGTATTCTAACGGTACACCAAAAAGAGAAACTTGCATCAATATCCGGATCAGGCAGCTCGATATCCACCAATAATTTGAATCTCACAAGCGGCACAAGGTCACCTATTAGGAGAATCAGAAGACGACAAAGCAAAGGGGGAAGTTTATGAGCCTTGCTATGATCATCGTCAGCATGATTGCCGCATGGACAGCGATAGCAATTTCCATGTTGTGGGGAATGCAGCGAATCACACGCCGGAACCATCCATTTGTTCAGGACGAAACTGTCGCTGATGCCCACTGTATACACTCTCCTACGCACTGAGCCCTTTTCGTTCCGCACCACTCAAAACTGATACCTCAGAGATAGCTTGAGCAGATATCAGCTGGGGAGTTCACGAATACAATGGGAAACCCTAAACATGTATCCGACGACTCCAGACGGTCGCTACTTCGTAGTCAAAGGGAAGCTATGGCGTTGCAGCAACCCATTGTTGCCCGCACACATTCGGCAGCACCTTGTCGATGACCTGATGGCTGCGCGTCGTGAGGTGAAGGCTGCTAAAGCCTCTGGAGATGCTGGCCAGCTATCTGCGGCCAGGGCAAAGGTTCAGAAGGCCAAGACTGAGCTCGGAGAGCGTGGGCCTGTCTGGTGGGACGATGGGAGCCCTGACGTCAATAGAAAGCAGGCTGCCAATACACCCTATGCCGACTGGTACTTCTCACTCAGCGCCATGAGCCCTCCAGAAATTTAGCGGTTACCGCTTAATCTTTTCGTAGCGCTCACTGAGCCGGGCCGTGATGTCGACATACTCTTCCTGTGCCGTCCAAAAGCCGATGGCAATTCGAACTACCGGCAGTAAACAGTCCACAGCTGATCAACACGGGTCGTGAAACTTTGGCTCATCATCTCTCTTCGCATTCCCCAATCTGGATCGGTAGGCACGCTTGCCAAACGCATCGTCCCCCTGCCCCACCTTCCATTGATCGCGTCCAGAACACCCATGACTTTCTCGGTAGCCTCAGGTTGGGAGATGGAAAAAAGATCGTCGCTGTATTCACCTTTCTGGCAGAGATTAACCAGAAGCACCTCTGCTTTGCTGTACTTAAAACCAGGTCGGAAAACGCTCTCCACGGCATCAACTGCAGTCTTCGTCATCAGGCGAACATCGTCGGTAGGGTATGGAAGCTCGACCAGAACACCGTTGGCATATTTCGCCTCCTCAGGGTTGAACATGCCCGTGCGAATACTCACTCGAATTCTCTTGCAGAGTGATTTCTGAGCGCGAAGCTTTTCGGTGGCTCTCATCATGTAAGTAGCGACGGCCTCCTGTATCGGTGCGATCTCAGTCAGCCGCTTCCCAAACATCCTTGAACAACAAATCTCCTGCTTGGGCGGATCAGGCTCATCAAGCTCCAAGCATGATGTGCCAGCAAGCTCGCGAGCTGTCTTCTCGATGACGATACTGAACTTGTTACGCAGCGTAGTGGGGTCAGCTAGCGAGAGATCCCACGCCGTATTGATACCCATGCCTTGTAGATGCAGAGTCATCTTGCGACCCACACCCCATACGTCTGACACCGGGCATTTTTTCAACACCCAGTGTCGCTTGGTTTGATCGCGGAGATCGACCACCCCACCACTCTGCGCTTGCCATTTTTTGGCGGCATGATTGGCGAGCTTGCTCAGAGTTTTCGTACCTGCGATACCTACCCCAACGGGGATACCTGTGCTGCGATATACCTGAGCCCGTATGCGACGACCAAGACCCTCTAAATCATCAGGAACGCCAGACAAGTCTGCGAATGCTTCATCAATGCTGTAGACCTCCACAGCAGGCACCAGCGACTCGATGACAGTCATAACGCGCTGGCTCATGTCGCCGTACAGCGCATAGTTCGACGAGAAGGCGACGATGCCGTGTTGCTTAAGCTTTTGCTTAATCTGGAAGTACGGCTCGCCCATTTTCACGAATGGCTTAGCATCGTAACTTCGGGCGATCACACATCCATCGTTATTACTGAGAACGACAATTGGCGTGTTGCGCAGGTCAGGCCGGAAGACCCGTTCGCAGGAAGCGTAGAAACTGTTGCAGTCGATCAGTGCAAACGCGGGCTCAGGCTTTTTCATGGCAGCGCACGCTGTACATGACAACGCCCCAAACCAAAAGCTCTTCACCCTCCATCATGTAACGCGAAGGATATTTAGGATTCTCTGACTTAAGAACGATCTGGCCACTCTCCTTGATGAGACGCTTGCACACGGGCTCACAATCTACCGCTGCAATCACGATGTGGCCCGACTCAACCTCCAGAGATCTGTCGACGATTGCCAGGTCTCCCGGAAAAATACCGGCACCGACCATGCTGTCCCCTTCGATCCGCACCAGGTACATATGCGGTGCACGCAGATCCAGAAGCTCATCCAGCGAGACTTTTTGCTCAAGATGATCTGCGGCAGGCGAAGGAAATCCTGCAGGCACGCGGTAGGAGTAGAAAGGAAGCTGGATGCCGTTACTGGAAAGCGGCCCAAGTATGGTGACCATAATGCAAACGCCAATACTGTATGTTCGTACAGTTAACCGTTGAGGTGGGATTGCGGTCAAATATTGTGTGTATCTAGCCGACCGGAGGTAATTATCAGCCGGGCTTTTGCTGCGCACGGAGCTCATTCCACGTAACGGATCCACAGATACGTCCGACCGAAGATCGCCTGCGCGACTGCAGAAATGCGTGCTTGTAGTTCTTCATCGCCAGTGTTGTAGAGCGCACAGAAGTCTTTGGCTACCACCTTAGCTTGGGATGTATCAGGTGGCTCAGCACGAATGAAGCCGATGTAAGAAGCACCTACGCCCATCAACTCATAGCTATGCGCTTCTGAAAAATGACGCGCAACCGAGAAGTTTTTCGCAGGATCCAAGTCGGAAGTGAAATAGCCATTCGGAAAAGCCGCGAGTGCCTGGCAAGACTGCTGAACAGGTACCAGAAGTGCTGAAAGGGGCTGCTCTAGAAGAGAGATAGGGTTGTTCTGGTAACTGATCCACTCCTGCTGGGCCCGCTCATCTAGCGTCAAGCCATGAGCGCAAGCGTCTTCGAACGACGTGGCTGCAACCAGGTTTGTGAAATTGCGAAGGCAGATTGCGAACTCCGCTTTCGTAGTCGGATAGCCTATGTATTCACCATTCTCGAAGCACTCTGGAGGCAAGCCCGCTATGTCCTGCTCCGATGCATCGTCAATCCCTAAGTTGTTGCGCACATGTCCCGAGGTGTAACGAGCTTGGTGCAGATCATCGAGCGAGAACAAAGGTATAAAGCCCGGGGGCGACTCAGCCATCTTACGACGAGCTTCGGCCAGATCGTCAAAGCTGGTAATCCCGCTCACACCGTACTCATCGCATGTACCTACAGACGGGTTATCACGCATGCCATTACCGCGAAATTCGATATCCATAAACCGTGGCCTGCTCCATGGTGTTACTGAATTGAGTGAGCAATCCTAAGCGTTCCAGGATCTTCATAGGAAGATCCGCTTCGAAGCGACAACAAACCCTGGATAGACTCCCCATGATTGACCGATACTCCTTTCCTTATTGATGAGTATCCGTCTCCTCGGCAGGATAAAACTCGCCCTCCTTTCCTATCTTTTTTAGCAGTTCACGCACAATTACCTCTACGCGGGCCACTGCGGTTTGATCGTCAGAGTCGACCAACTGCAAGCACAGGCGGCGGACATTCTGATCGTGGGTGCCCTCGCTCATCATCTCGTGGGTGAAGACCTGTTCGCCACGCCATAGGCATAACTGGGTATGAGTCCCAGCGAGCCATATCTCGTTGATTGATCTAAGGTCGGTGGTAGCCAGCTGATCCACGGTGATCGTCTTATCCATTGCGCTGTACCTTACCAATGAGTAGATATAGGTAGAGTTATAGGCATAAGGGGTCGTTCCAAGCGTCGGCAGCTCATCCGCGCCAATGGTAGTAAACCACGCCCCGGATGAAGGTGGGACACTAGACAATTCAGTGCGGTAAGTCCAAAAAGACGAGGGCAATCCCATGACTAACCCGGCTGGTTTACATTCAGATGGCCGCGCCTAGATAAACTTTACTCACCCCTCCTCGGGCCAATACTGCTAGTGCAATAGTGGGCGTGCAGCCTACGGAACGACCGACAGCTATAGGCCAATAGCGGTCGCTCATGACAGACCGCTGACGCCCATGGACGGCCACTAACCCGCAGTGCTGTGTCCAAGCTACCTAAGTGACTATCGATGGAAGACGGACGGTGAAAGTAGTACCGCTATCAGCGTCAGATTCGACTTCAATGTTACCGTGATGAGCGCTTACGATAGCTGAAGCGATATAGAGCCCTAGCCCCAGCCCCGCTTCGGCGCCGTACTCAACGCCGCCTTGTAGATGTCGAATCAACGGATTAAAGAGACTCGGCTTTGCGTTCTCCTCAATTGGAAGTCCAGCATTATGGACAGACAATAAGGCAAATCCATCAACGGCTTTTACGGTGACGGTAATTGGAGTGTCGGCCTCACCGTGCTGAATCGCGTTCCCAATTAGATTGGAGATAACCTGCTCCATCCTAGATTTATCAAACCGCCAGGGCAGGGTGTTTTCCGTCATCAAATCGACCTGTCGATCTGGGTGGTAGGCTTTAGCTTCTTCTACCATTCCCCTACAGGTCTGAACCAGATCGCCATGTTCCATACGAACTGGAATTCCCGATCCTAACTGAGTGCGGGTGAAATCTAGAAGATCACCCACTATTTTTATAGATCGCTTCACACTCGTATAAATACACGAAACATTCTTGGTAGGCTTTGGCGGGAGATCCCCAGCACGCAAAAGAACTTCAGCGCTGAGTAATACGGCACCGAGCGGGCTTCTCAAATCGTGACCGAGTACGCCAAGAAACACGTTTCGCGCTGTCTCTACAGCAGTGGCATATGTCACCACAGACTCCGCGAGCGCCTGGTCAATCGCTTCGTTAAATCGAATGACATCGTTAACTTCTTGATGCTTGGACACATGGTCAGGCGGCAGCCACAACGCAAGCACGCTGGTGCGCAGGGCTCTGTACTCTGCGATCACCTGTCCAATGGTAAAGCCCGAAGCATGTCGAATGTTCGCGTGTGATTCTGCTGAGGTGATACTGTTCAATCGAGGCGCATTTCCGTGAGATTTCAAGATTCTTGCTTCAGGGCTCTGATGGGTTTGGAGATCAGCGGCAATAGTCCGCAGCATGTGCTCTGCGTGATCTCTCAAGGCCACCGCATCCATCCCCTCAGCGGCCGGGGTCAGCGTCTTGGCGAAGTCCTCCCACTGCTGAAGGATTGGTTCCATGTTTTGTTGGATGAAATCAGCCAGGCGCATTTTTTGCCCCCTTTATGAAAGTGGATTATCCGAACAACGAGCTTAAGCAGTGAACGGACGACTGAAATACCAGACTACGCTATCGGGCGTACCTATCTTGGGTCGTTGCAGCCGGTCGCGGCAGGCAGCATTCAGCCGGTGCAGTCATTCAGGCGATCCAAAGCACGGGTGACTCAATGTTGGAAGGTCACCGCACCACCCAGAGCAGAACGATAACGCTCGAAGCCCATCCGATTGCAAGGATTCCTATTCCAAGCGTCATGACAAGAAGCAGAGGATATTTCCACAAGGCTCTATCTCCTTTAATTCATTAATCGGTCAGTAGGAGCATCAGAGCAATATCCAAGCCACCTATTAACATCTGGTCTCCCCCCGTCACAGCAACGAAGTGGGCACTTTTCATTTCGGTAGATTTCTATTGCCTTACCCACAATACCCAAAGGTGGGGGGTGCCCTTCCCTACAATAGGTGCTAGGTCGGAGGGTTGGTGGAGGCTCAGTTGAAGGTGGACACGGAATACCAAAAGTCTTGCTGGCTGTCACGATGGGCGACAAACGGCCGAGGCTGTGTAAAAACGTTTTTGAGCGCGTCAGGTACTCAACACCGGACTGGAAATCGCGTTTCTACGCGAAATCCACATCTGCTGACGTGCCGATAAATTTCAGATTTAACGTAGACGCGCACACTTCAATTTTGGCGAAGCGTTTTTACACACTCTGGGCCAGAAGCGGACACCCGCAGCCCCTTTCGGGTAATGTGTCAAATTGAACCATTGAAGCTTCATCGCCCTTTCGCTTGAGGATCTCTAATGAGAAACCAATCCGCTATTGTCGAGGTGGTTCAAGAAACCGATCCTGTACTACTCAGATCTTTGAATGACCTTCTCCCACAGCTTTCTAAAAACGCTCAAGCGATGACAATGGAAGATTTGAAGCAGATTGTGGATTCAGAGTGCTCCGATTTGTTGGTGGTGAAAGCAGCAGGTGGCGGAAGCATCTTGGGGGCGCTGACCCTAATTCATTTTCGCATTCCGACAGGAATTCGTGCTTGGATCGAAGACGTCGTTGTGGATGCCAGTGCCCGAGGTCAGGGGATTGGCAAAGCACTGATACAAGCAGCAATAGAAAAAAGCCGTGACCTTGGGGCGAAAACACTGGATTTAACATCCAACCCAGATCGTGAATCTGCTCATCGTTTATACGAGAGCGCGGGGTTCTCGGTGCGCACAACAAAGGTCTACCGATATATCAAATGACTAGAGGGTGGTTGTTCAACGCATGGTGATCACTCATGTGTACAGCGCCGCTGACCGCTTTGGGTCGAAAGCGCTCAATCGTATACCGCAGTAGCTGGCCGAACGCAGACACGCCCTTTCGGGAAGTCAAACTCCGTTGAACAGACCCAGATATGAAATGGTTGCAGTGCTCTCCGGCAAACGTACCAGCGGTTCCACTTGTGTAGAGGTCGAACGACGGTCGCCCCAGATGGCATTCGAACCCACCATTATAAAGTGCGTGAATTCTCCTACCTTAGAGCTGACCAGCGCTCTCTCGGACTGACTACGGATTTGAGCTATGACGTCATCTGGGGTGCCGGCAAGCTCAACGAAGTCTGAATCCATAAAGAACCCAAGATCTTCCGCTATTCGCCAGGTTGGATTCCGGTCTTCCCACGAAACGTACTCGGCTTCGCTTGCGCTTTCAGGGGGCTCTGGCTCCCACTGTTCAAACACAAATGTTTGCGCAACGGCTTCAGTGGCGAAATTGGCACCGAAGAGATGGAAGGGCCAGCAGCCATCTTGCATGTCTCGATCTCGATTGTTGATGAGTCGTCATCAGGATCGTACCTGATTAAAGGTGGAGGAGCAGCTGGCCAGGCATAATTGCTGCACCCGAGGGGTGAAATGGTGCTGCCGCCGTGAAAGACGTAGAAAATCGCGCAGACTCGAACGCCCATTTCCACGCTGGAACGTTGCGAGCACGTACCGGGAGTTCACGGCTGTCATCACCCTGAGTCTCCCCTCGCGTTAGACCTTCAACACGTCAGAAGTCCTGATCAGGTGGCCGTCGCCAAAACGATCGTATTGGTCTTTTCGGTTGTGGCCAAAAACCACGCCGATGCCTTCTCGAGCTATTACCTAGATAGAAGATTTTTGAAATGAAAAATTATGTCTGGGCAGTAATTATGGCTGAGCCATAATTTCCAATAATTCAGTTTCTCCCCCCGCCGTATCCATTGCGGTGAACTCGATCACCTGCTGCGCACCGTACAAAGTTGATCATCGCGTGTCGTCAAGCTCAAGCTCGCACCTTCCACTCCTTATGGCACGCTCGCTACTTACGCAGGTCATCTGCCAGTCATGGGCTGCAAAAATTCATTACGACGTAAGAAATCTTCGAGCTAAGAAGCCCTATTATGGTGAAACCTTAAACTGGGATACCGATATCTTGAATAGCTCCGCAAGCACTCGTGCGTCTAGCAAAGCATGGTGAGGTGGATCACATAGCTCAACGTGCTCAAGAACTTCTGCATTGACCTGACTGAAAAGGCTTATGAGGTTGGTCGGTTGACTCATAACCTGCTCTGGCCATGGTTGATTCTTAACATCAACGAGATAACAGAAAAAATCCCAGTCCCAATTTGGCGCATCTGAACATACCTCAAGCTCTCCATCGAAGCCGCCTAGAAATCTTCGAAGTGAGTGTTTGGCTTCGATGAGCGACTGGCCATACCGTCTAGGATCGAGCTGCGGTAAAACATAATGGATGACGAAATCACTGCAGTCCTCAACCACATAGGTATCCGTCAGCTCAACGTAGAACTCTTCGCCGGACTCCGATACCAGCGCTAGTGATATGAGCTTCGAGTCCTGATTGAGCTGGGTGAATTCGCAATCTAGGAATATCTTCAACGCCCTTTCCTTTTCAACGAATTGTTAGCGCGGCCTGTCATTGGAGCCGTGTTCATCCCACTATTTACAGCACCGACGGATTTGCGAGGAGCGTGACTACCAGGTCGTCCAGTAAGATTAGGCGCTGCGTTAGTGATTGGACGTGGGGGCTGTCAGTCGTCCCCCCAGGGATCGAACTTGTCCCCATACCTAGCGTGTAAGGCGCGATTGCGCTCGATCCGCCTTATCCACGGATCGTAATCCTCAGGCAACGCTGCGAGCTTAGCGCTGATGATGATTTGCACTGCTTCGTCACGCAGTAACCTGCTGGTCAGCTCGCGGTATTGACCACGCGTAACCACACCATAAACGGCATGATTGTCTTTTACGTAGAGGTCGGTCATCCCCACCCGCAGATGGCCATATATCTTTACGTCATCGGGGTAGATGTCCTCTAGGCTGAGGTATCCCATATCGAACTCCGGGCTAGGAATGTACTCGCTGAATAGCACTGCCTGTACGCGCCACAACGTTGAAAGACGCCACCGAAAGCGGGCACCATCATTGATGTCGTCCCTTCGCGCCAGCGCCTATAAAAACCAGCCAACAACAGGCGATATAGTGTGCGCATGATAGCCTCCGCTCAGTTATCACTGTTCTGAGAATCCGCTTTGAACACACCTGACGCACGCACCGATTTCAACACTCTGATCAACGCACCGAAATTTTCCGATGACTCCGTCGGGCATTGGCAGAAAAAGCGGTGGCAGCTCATCGCTGGCGACATTTACAAAAGCACCTCCATCGAAGACCTACTTGAAGCGAGGGGAAAAGCTGAAGGCTACATCCACGGCCTTGTGGACGCTGGGCATTTGTCGACGAGGGACACCGACCGCGACTATCTCATTTTGAGCATCGTCCAACGGCGGCGTGAGTTTTTGCAGAAGCTGCTGAACGAGTACGGTTACTGAGCCAAGGCCAGCTGTGAACCGTCCGATGGTAAACGAGGGTCACAGCATAGAGGCAGTTTGAAGCGCTCCGCACGGCTAACTCGGAGCGCTGCTGATTCAAACCGTATTAGGCCTAGCAAGCGATGCCTCAGAAGTCTGACAGAACGCGGGAGCGGAGCTCATCCTGGACGGCGCACTCCTCTATCGAGATCAGAACAGCTCTCCTTTGCTGACCATCGATAAAAACCGGTTTACGCATCATGATCACCTTCTCAAGCAACTCATCGAAATTTCTCGTTGCCCGAGCAACTGTCCAGCGTTCATCAGATGCCATGCAGTTCCACCCCCCAGAATATTCAATCCTCAGATTGGAGACGTTCACCGGAACGAAGCAACTCAAGAAAACTACGTCGCCCACCCCCACGCTTGAAGCTACCAACGAGGTAATTTCCTTCTCGCGTCTCAAGAAGCCAAAACCGCCCTTCTTTCCATGCTCTCTGTATTTTTTCTGTGCGAATAATTCCGCCATTGGCTGTTTGATACGCGTCGTCTTGCTGCAGGTGATCGAAAGACACTCCGAGGCACCTATCATCAATGATCACTGCATCGCTGATAAAAGCCGTAATGGCCACTGTGTATTTTCGGAGACTCGCTTGTACAAGGCGACTCATTTGGAAGTCACTGAGATATTTACTATGAAATTCGACTTCGATGATTTCTGGCATCGGCCATCTCCACATGACTCAAGTAGTATTTTGCGCCAGTCATAGCTCAATCCGCTTTCATAGAAAAAGCAGCACCTATGCTGGCATTTTTTCTTAGGCCCGATCCCAGCAGGAGGTAGACCGTACTCTTGGTTTCAAACATGCAGCCTTCTGCGAAGGATTTTCCGAAGTTACTGCGTACCCACATGCCCGCCTGAAATCGATTTCGACTATCAAAAACAACTTCGTGCGCGAAGAGAGTCGCGGGCAGTAGACCGAGCCCGGTGAGCTTTTCTTTCTCATCAGGGTTAACCGTAAGGTCGATTAAATTCCACTGCCGAACAACGCAGAATGCTTTGCCTGGGAATGACTTTGCTGCTAAATAGATCAGGTCTTCCTCAGCCCCCAACCAGCCAGCCATCTCCGCGCCTGCGCCGTAAAGTAGCTGCGAGATTTCTTCTAACGTGACCATGTAATTTTCTCGAATTCGTACGCAGCGAAATTCAGTTCGCTAAGGTTCATAACTGAGAGACAGCTCATCAAATCTCGATCAGAAAATCCTGGTCGAAACCGGTCTCTTCGGTCGGGTATCCGCGAGGATTTGACACAACTCGGCAGCCTCGTTTAACGAAATCCGCAGCGATGTGGGTATGCCCGTACACCCAAAGATCGGCCTTCTCTAGAAGCTCAGGCCAATTGTTTGCGTACGCAGCACTGAGGTGTGCAGGAAAATCCTCACTCACGTGTTCCAAAGCGGGGGCATGGTGAGTGACGACAACAGTTTTACCCGCGAAGGGCTTGTCCAATTCGCCAGTTAGCCAGGCGTACGCCGCCTGAGATTTAGCGATCAAGTCATCAGGACGTAAACGCCGGAAATTTGCATCAGTTCTGATCACAGTGAAATCGTTCATCCAGTCCCACGCGACTCGTTTCGCGGCAACGACATCTCCGGTCGACGAGTAATCTGTCCATGCAGTCGTGACCAAAAACCTCGTCTGATTGAGTATCAAGACTTCGTTTTCGAGGACGTGAACATGTGGCGCTGCGGCGTCCTTCATTTTTCGAAGCGTGCGATCGATGTGACCGCCGTAAAACTCATGATTTCCGCAAACGTAAATCACCGGGCAATGGAATGTGTCGTTCGCCCAAGCTACGCCGCGCGATTTGATATCAATGTCACCGGCGAGAATTACTACGTCCGCGTCGCGCGCGGCGGGCTTGAATCGAGCGAAGCCGAGGTGCAGATCTGAGTAGATTTGGAGCTTCATAGCATGTTCGCCTCGGACTATTCCGGAATTTTAGGCATCAGTACTGTGGGATATTCCGGAACCATCGATGCGTTACGCTTGGGATCTTCGTAGATGGTTTTCACTTCCGTGAGCAAACTCGTGTCGCTCGTACCATCAGTAGACGTGCTGTAAACCGCTCCACACTCGACTTTGTGAAGCAATACATATTCGCCACTATGGTCGTATCCAGCGGTCAACTCGATCAAAGTCTCCATACGATCCAAAGGAGTGGCGTTCATCCAGGGCGGTGTTATGACCTGTACGACCTCAACCGAACTGGTTTTGCTATCCGCGAGAATTTCGACCAAGACAGAGGCGCTAGTCGATATCAATTTCTCAATGCGATGCCCCGAACCTTCGCAGATCCTGCGGATGACTTGATACCAAGGATCCATCGATTGCCGCTCAAGCATTCGCCAAGCCGATTGCCCGCTTCCAAAAAGCCCAGGAAAACGAAATGAGTAGGACTCATCTGAGATAAACATTTTTGATACTCGTATGTGGTGCGCGCATGAGGCAACCCGCTTGAATTTTGCTTCCATGCCCATTTAACAATCAGCTCGCCGCTTCCATGACCGACAGAAATTCCTACATTTGCGGGATTAAATCGCGTCAATACATGGAATACGTTTACGATCCTTCGAACTCGATTAGGTCAATGCGAGGCCCCAAAGGACGCCTGGGTGCAGATACAACGGCAGCTCACCAGGCTTTCAATTGGCGTCGTCCGGAATAATAACATCAATCGACGTTTATCTAAACACTTCGAGTGTGGCCCTATCCTCGCTTTTTAGGGACGATCATGTCGCTCAAGAAAGAGATTGCCGCAACGATCCGGGTAGTCCGGTCGGTGCGCGGGCTGGCATACGAAGACTTGGCGTCTGTCACCGCGCGCACAAACATCAGTGCGCTTGAACGTGGGAAGATCAACATCACCGTTGATAAATTGATCGAGCTATCCACGCCTCTGAAGCTTGACCCTGTAGCCCTTCTAGCCATCAGCATCTCGATGAGTAATGGCGAGCCCCCCGAAGCGGCTTTGGAACGAGCCCGTGTGGAACTGGAGAGTTTTCGGTCAGAAGGAGGATTAGATCTTCTTGCAACACAGATCGTTGACGACACGCTTGTGCAGCGCTCGCGTGGGAAGCCGGAAGGCTCTAAAAATGCTCAGGCTATTAGGGAGCTAAAGGAGGCAGGATTTAGCCGGAAAGACGTCATGGAAAGGCTGGGGCTATCCAGATCCACGGTGTATGGGCACTGGAAGATATAGAGCAAACGGCAACGAACGGCTTTTGTGGTTTTTCAAATGGCTATGGCGTTCAGATTCTACAGAATCTGTATCAGCCAGCTAATTGCTGAGGCGACCATCGATTACCGAAAAGGAAGGATCGTGTGAGGCATCCTCGACTAGCTGCAGCCTTTCACGGTAGCAGCCCCCCTTCGCGAGGTGATGCGTTCTGGCATAGCGGCCTTATCCTTTCCTTTTGGGGATGCAAGACTTCGATGAGGCGCGCCTTCGCTGTAACGCTGCGAGCTCTGCGTAAAGCAAAGGGCATGAGCCAGGATGAGCTTCAGAAGCTATCAGTCGTCATTACACGAGCTGGCTTGAGAACGGTAATTCGAGCGTTACGCTAGATAGGCTCGTTTCCATTGCTGCTACTCTCCAAGTTGAACCACTCGTGATCGCTTTATGCGAATCCGTGCGGACTGGGCAGTCCGTTCAACAGACGATAAAAGGCGCGCTGGCCGCGACTACCCTGCTCAGCCAGAACCGGTTGCTCGAAGCATTCCAGAAGGAAGTTGATCGAGCTCAAATTACAGAGGGCCTTTCGAGTGAATCGCGCCAAAAGCTAGCAGAAGAAAAGACCGAAGCCCTTCTACAGTCGGGGTTGGGTCAAAAGAATATTTCAAAAAATCTTGAGCTAAGTCCGGCTACTGTTTTCAGGTACTGCAAAAGGATTCGAGAAAGGCAATAAGCACGCATGCCGCCGTAATCTTCCCATCCATTGATTTAAACCTCAGCCACTTGGTTCCCTTGCTTCAAACCAGCCTACCGTTCGTCTGAACAATTGGATTTTGGCCAAAATGTCAGCGTTGACATGCTGAAGACGGACTACTTATCGACAGCACACCTCCTAACAATCTGAAATTGAGGGTTTTTTTCACATTTCCTTGCGTTGTCATCAAACGGTCGTCCGGGATAAGGAGGTGAATGGCGATCGCAGCAACTTCAGTTTTGGCTGGCTGCCGGTGCAATCGGGTCAATACGGTTCGTGCCTGACCCAGGTCGACTTCAAGGCAAAGAAGGTCATGCCCCGCCCATCGATTCGCGGGATGATTGCCCGGACGTACTTCTACATGAGCAAGCAGTACGGTTTGCGCTTGTCCAAACAGGATCGCCAATTGTATGAAGCCTGGAACAAGACCTACCCGGTGCAGACCTGGGAGCGTCAGCGCAATCAGAGCGTGGCGTGTGTGATGGGGCGCGGCAACGAGTTTGTCGGCCCGGTGGACATGAAAGCCTGCGGTTGAACAAACGCTGAAAACACAAAGGCCTCGGGTTTCAAAACCCGAGGCCTTTGTTCGTTTCTAACCGCCGACTTTGTTGCAGCGCCAATAGCCCATCAGGTTAAGCGAATCCCGAGGAATGCCGCGCTCCTTGATCAAGTACTTGCGCAGGCTCATCACCGCCACCGTTTCCCCGGCAATCCAGCCGTAGAAACCGTCACTGGCCGACTCGGCGGTTTCCCAGAGGATCTCTTCGTCGACATCGATTTGCGTCAGTTCCTCCGTTTCGGATGCTTTCGAGGTCAATGACGGCAGATTCGCCCGCCGGACTGCCTCGACCATCAGCGATCCTGCAACCGCGTGATCTCGAATCAGCCATTCAACAGACAGCCCGGGCCAGTCCGGCACCGGCAAGGCATCTTCGCGGCTGTCGACTTCAAAGAAAGCCTGGGTCACCGGCGGCTCGGCCATGGCCGCCAGCTCATCGAGAATGCCGAGAGCCGCGGGCAACGCAGTGCCATCAGCGACCAGCAACAGTTGCTTGAGTGCTTGAGGTGGCTTCCACTCGAAACCTCCGGCGTCCTGCGCCGAAAAATGTCGATCCGGCGCAGTGATCTGGATCGAGGCACCCGGCAGCGCTCGGATGGCCCAACGGGACGCGGGGCCGGTTTCACCGTGCAACACGAAATCGATATCGACTTCGCCCTGCTCGGCACGCAAATGACGGATGGTGTAGGTGCGCATCGCCGGACGCTGGGCCACCGGCATTGAGCGATAGCGGGCGTACCAGCCATCGTCGTGGGCGAGCCTGGCCGGTGATCCGTCTTCTGCCGGAAAGAACAGTTTCACCCGTTGATCCGGCGCCCAGGTGGCCATCTCGGTGACCATCGGGCCGGCCAGGGTGACGCGCATCATGTGTGGGCTCAGGGTCTGCTTGCGCCGCAAGACCGCGTCGAACATTTTGTAAGGATTGGTGGAGGCCATGGGGGAGCTCCTTCTGGGAATCGAAAATGACTACGTATAGATACGAGTCACCGTGGACACCCTTTAGGATTCCCCGCTGAACGGCGCCTGAACAAATGCGCGGTTACTGCGCCGCCGGACGCTCGATGATCAGCGATTCGATGTTCATCTTTTTCGCCCGGGTCAGGGCCGCGTTCAGGTCAGCCTGTCGGGCCTCGGCCTCGGCTTTCGAAGGGAACGGACCGAGCAGGATCCGATCCTTGCCGTTTTCCCGGACCACATTGGAAACGAAGCTGTGTTCGATCAGCCAGCCGCTCAGGTCGCTCACCGCCTGGGTTGTTTCGCCGCGCACTTCGAGATCCCATTGCGGAGCCGCTGCAGCGGCGGGTGCCGTTACCGGTGCGGAAACGGTCGCGGATGGCGTCTTTTGAGCGCTCGCATCCTTGCCTTCACCACATCCTGCCAACGCCAATACTGCGATTACCAAGGCCAATTTGCGCACAACGCTTCCCTCTGAATGCCAAAAGAGCGGATTTTAGCATTCATGAATACTTCCCGAGTCCCGTAAAATGGGCTTAAAACAACGAGAATGATGGTTGCGGCCTCTGTATAGTTACGCCTTGGGAATTAATGCAGCATCTGCGCGTCAGAAAGAGGCACCCAAACCGTGAGACTTCGCACTAATCTATAACTACACCGACCTCTGCACTGTCTGAATCAGGTGCCCTACAAAGCAATCAAGGAGAAGACCATGCTGATACTCACCCGCAAAGTCGGTGAAAGCATAAATATCGGTGATGACATTACTATCACCATTCTGGGCGTTAGCGGCCAGCAAGTCAGGATCGGCATCAACGCTCCGAAAGACGTTGCCGTGCATCGCGAAGAAATCTATCAGCGCATTCAGGCTGGCCTGACCGCTCCAGACAAGCCGCAAACACCCTGAATCCTGTTGCAGTCAGCAGCCAGCCCGTTCGCTTCAGCGCAATGGCTGGCTAAAGATTCAGGCTCGGTATTTTGCTGAACGCTCGTCCCCCAAACCCTCCCCCATTTCGTGAAGCCGATACTACCGGCTTCGGCTACGCCATGGCTGTCAGACTTTTCTCTTTAACCACGACGAATCAGGTCCACGCTAGCCGAAGGTCACCGCCCGTGCCATGCCGGTGGCCGCAACCACCATCAGCATCAGCAACAGCGCTTCAATATGGCTGATGCGGGCAAACAGTTTGGCCCGCCCCAAGTCAATGGCGGCGCCCCGTCCCAAGGCGATCCGCCACTTGATCAAGGTGATCATCGGCGCCAGTTCCAGCAGCAGGATGATCACGAACAGCGTCATCTTGAGATGGAACAACGGCTGGTGAAGGTAATAGTCGGTGCCTTTTTCATAGCCGCCAAAAGCCCGCATCAAACCGGTGATCAGCAATATCCCCGCCGAAATCCCCCACACGTTATCGGCCACCAGCACGCTGCGGACCGGCGCCGTGCCCGCGGCCAGGCGGCTTAATGCCGTGCCTCGGGTCAGCACGCCCCAGAGGCCCATGGCAAACGCCAAGAGGTGGATCGCCGCAAGAGACCAGTGAGACAACATAAGGAAGCTCCTGACAGGAAAATGGAAAAGGGCTTGTCAGTAGTAGCCCAAAACCTGGAGATCCGCCTGCCGGCGCCCCACAGATAAACAGGCCCATTCTGACAAGCACGAGACGGGTCAAATGGGCCAGAATAGCCACTCGCCAAGGAAGGAAGACATGGACCGATCAAACCTGCCGACGCTTGTCCTGCTGCCCGGAATGGATGGAACAGGTGAACTGTTCGAGCCTTTCGTGTCGGCCCTCGACCACGCTTGCGACGTCGTTGTCGTGACCTACCCCGGCGACGTCCCGCTGAACTACACAGAACTGCAAGCCATTGCCAGACAATCGCTGCCCAGCGACCGCCCGTTCGTATTGGTTGGTGAGTCCTTCTCGGGACCGATCGCCCTCGCCCTGACGGCCTTGCGTCTGCCGCAACAAGTCGGGCTGGTGCTGTGCTGCACGTTCGCCAGTAACCCGCGCCCGCTGTTCAATCGCTTGAGCTTCCTGGTCAACCTCCTGCCGATAGGTATCGTGCCTGCCGGGTGGTTCAGCCCATTGCTGCTCGGTCGATTCTCCACCCAAGCCTTGCGCATGGCCTTGAGTCGAGCGATCAATCAGGTCAGCCCCTCGGTGATGCGCGCACGACTGCGGTCGGTGCTCGGCGTCGATATGTCGGCGCAACTTGCTCAAATCGATGTGCCGACGGTTTATCTACGCGCCACCCGGGACCGCGTGGTGCCCGCGGCTGCCGTGCGACGGATCTCGGACCTGAAACCGCAAATGCAGGTGTTTGAAGTGACAGCGCCGCATTGTCTGCTTCAGGCAGCACCCGATGAAGCGGCGCGCCTTGTCATCGGGTTTATGCAAGCGCGGCAAACCTGTTGAAGTCCCCGATGTTTGCGCATCGGGGGGGGCCTTCACACCTGGTCTGCACCGCCATCGGTGGGCGCTGGACGTCTACGCAAACCCGAACGCTGGACGAGATCGCCAACCATGTTGGCACCGGAAAGCGCCGCATTGCCGAGCGCCGTCGTGCCGGAGTTGTAGGCCTCTCCAAGCGCTGTCGTGCCGGTGGTGTAGGCATCTCCGATCGCTGTGCCCGCCTCGGCCAAGCCTGTCTTGGCCGAGCCATAGGTGTCGCCGGCAAATTTCCCGGTGGCCTTCGCCCCGGTCTCAATGCCCTTCTGCGCACCGTCCGCCAGTTTCTGCGCCTTGGGCGGAATGTCCTCCTGAATCACCTTGACGCCTTTGTCCGTCGCTTTTCCGGCCAGCACACCGGCGGCACCGTAAGCGGCGAAGGTCAATGCCGAACCCGCGACGTTGACCGCATGATCCGCCGCCGCAACGGCGCCCGCCGGCAACCCGTGATTGAGTGCAGCGGTCTTGGCCGCGTTACGCGCTATGCCCGTCACCGCGAAACCGCCTGCCAGCGCACCGCCGTTAGTCAGAAGGTTGCCGCCTTCAAAAACCTTACGCACAGAGCTCAAGGTATCGGTCGCAACGTCCAGAGGGAATTTGGCGGCGCGTTTGGCGCCGTTGATGTAAGGCTTGGATGGACTGCAATCCCTCAGTTCAATGACTTGCTCTTCCCAGTCTTTGCGCCCGAACAACTGCGCCCCGCCGACCAGGCCGGCGGCTTTTTGATGGTTATGCATGATCACGGCATACCCGGCGCCAGCCACCATGCCGCCCGCCGAGCCGATGGCCGTATCCGCCGCGGCGGCGGCCTTGGGCCCGAGCGTGGCATTGAGCGCTGCCGCAACCCCCAGGCGCGCGACGTTACGCACGGTAAATGTCTGCAGGGCTGTGGCGCTTTGCCCGGCCTGCTTGAGCGGATTGGCCTCGGACTTGGTCTTCTGGGAGGCCGCCATGATGTCTTCAAGCTTGTCGGCCGGCGCCTTCAGCCACAGCGAATCTTCGGTCGCCTTGGTCAGCAGTCCGGCACCTACGACATCGGCCGCCCCCGACATGGACCCGGCAATGTAACCGGTATACCCCGGGTTCCCGGCAGCATCGGCCGTTACCCCAGGGACTTTGTCGAGCACCACGGTGACCACGCCGAATGGCAAGCCGCCCACTGCGCCCTGGGTCGGAACGGTCACCCGGTCCATGCGCTCGGCCTTGTCCAGCAGACCCTCGATGGCGGCGGGGGTGAAACCCATCTCATGCAGTTTGTTGGCCCGTCCGTTGGCCAACGCATCCATCTCTGCCCCGTTTTCTTCGGTTCGGTCGCCCCTGAACAACTCGGTCATTTGGGTTTTCAGGCCCGCCAGTGCTTCCGGGCTACCCGGGGTGATTGCGACACTCCCGCTGGCCGATGTCGAGGCTCCCCGCGTCTGCAACTCAAGGGGCTCGGGTGTATGCAACGATTGGGAATGGACGGGAGGCGTTATCGAGTTCATGGGCAATCCTCGTGGTGTATTAAATAGTTGGCATCAGGTAGTGCGTTTGGTCAGTGCGCTTTGGGAATACCAAACTGCTCCAGGGTCGGGTCGACGTTGTGGTCGAAATGCTTTTGCGCGGTGTGTTTCTTCACGGCCTCGACAATCGCGGCGATGCCGAAACCAATACTCATGGCCGCGTCAATCACCCAGCCCACGGGACCGGCCGCCGCGCCGATGGCCGATGCCGCCGCCAGCCCGGCGGCCTCGCCCGCCACGGCCCCGGCGATCCTTCCACCGATGGAGCCGGCCATGCGACCGAGCCCGGCCGATGCTTCACGACCGGCCAGCTTGCGCACCGCATCGACGCCATCCTTGGCCGACGAGAGGCCCTGCTTGGTGTTGTCGTAGGCATCCTTGACTTGCTGGGCCTTGTTTTTCGGGGCCACGGCATCGGAGACCGAACCGGACCGCCCTGCTCCGTCACCGGCGTTTTCCAGCAGCTCGCGACCTTTTTTCGACTGCTGCAACTGGCCGACGGTGGCGTCCACATAACTGGCCTGCTGACCCTGGACGAAGCTCTGCGGCAGCACCGCGTCATAGGCGGCTTTCTGTGCATCGCTGGTGTTCAGGGATTGGCCGGCGTCGGCTTTTTTCTGCCCCAGTAACTGCTTGAGCGACCCGCCTTCACTGAAATTGTTGACGTAGGACTGTTGCAGCTTGCCCTGGACGTCCGGCTGGTTACCGACCACCTGTGCAGCCGTCGGCAGATTGGCCTCGGGACCGAGCAAGTCCTGCTGCATTTGCAGTTGCGCCGATAACCCGCCCAAGGCCGTGCTGTAGTCGGGGTTGGTGTCTTTTTTTGCGGACTTGTCGGCGCTGTTCATGTCGTTGCGCAGGGCCTGGCCACTCACCACATTTTGCAACTGGCCCTTCACCGCTTTTTCCAGGGACGGGTCGCTGGCCACCAGCGCTCGTTCCTGACTGGGAATGGCCTGGTTCATGTAGGCCTGCACATCGGGGTCGTCCTGCAACTGGCCGATCTTTTGTGCCAGGGCCTCTTCAGTCTTGCCGGTCTTGCGCAGATCGGAACCGGCCACCACGCTCTGCTGGGTTTGTTGCAACTTGACCATCACCGCGGCTTTCTGGGCGCCGGTGTAATTCTCCGGTTGCTCGAACACCTCTTTCCCCAGCTTGCTGATGTCCGTACCTGCGACGGCATTCAGGGTCGCGGCGTCGCTGAGCATCCCGGCGAACTCGCCACCGTTGGTGGGTGCCTGGTTCTTGATCCAGTTGCTGATGTTCGCCGCGTCGAATTTCTTGTCCGGGCCATGGGTGGCCAGGTCTCGGCCTTTGAGGCCGCCCTGATCGAGCATGTTCAGCAGGCCGGGCTGCGACCAGGTTTTCGACGCTTGCTTGAGCGGCCCGGCGAGCCCGGGGTTGTTGTCCTGCAACGCCTTCAAGCCCTCGGCGTCCATGTACTGGTCGACTTTGGTCTCGCCCTCCGCGCCGGCCGCGTGCTTGGGACTGGCAGCGTTTGCCAGTGGACCGTTGGCTTGCAGCAACGAGGCCGAGCGGACCATCTGCAACGACTGAGGATCCGCATTGGGATGGTCTTTCTGATAATTCGCCAAGTCCTTGTCGGCGTTATCCGCCGCGCCTTGCATCTTCTTGGCAAACGCCTTGAGGTCACCGTCGGTGATTTTGCCGTCGGCCTTGCCACCGTGCTTGCCGGTATCGACCGCAGTCTTCAGCGCCGGATTGTCATTGATGAACTTCATCGCCTTGGCCGCGTCCGGCCCTTTTTCCGTAGCCATCAGGGCGGCAGCGATCGGTCGGTTAAGCTCCTTGGCCGCTTGCTCGCGCTGTTCCGGCGGCAGGTCCGCCACCAGCGGCGCCCAGCGTTCAAGCTCCTTGGGTGAGGAATATTTCGAGTCGTCGAGCAATTGGGCTTCGGGACTGGTCGTCGCCGCAGGATTGGCCGCCGACGCCGTGGTGTTAGCGGTACGGGTCGCGGGCGTAACTTCGGTAAGCGGCCGCGCGGCTGTGGTGCGCTCATCGCCGCCGAGCAAACGCTTCATCACCAACCCCAACAGGTTCGGTGACTGAGCATCCTTGGCCGGGCTGGCCAGCGTCTGGGACCCGGCCTGTTGCCCGAACTGCACACCGCCCCCCGGAGTGGCCAAGGCGCTGGGCCTGGCATTCTCCGCCGTGGGCCGCAACGGCTTGTCGCCACCCAACGATGGAGAGCCGGTGGCGGGTAACGGTGTGTTGGAAATGCGCATGAGGGGTCGCCATTTTCAGTCGGACAGTGCCGATGTGTGGCATGACGAGCGCAAACGGTTCCAATGTGCCGTGAATGAAATCCCCCCGGCACTCAAAAAACACAGGGCACGCTGCGCTTCAGTTGCTCCCGCGCCCGGGACAAACGCGAGCGCACGGTACCGATGGGCACGCCCAGGCTTGAGGCGGTGTCCTGATAGTTGCCGTCCATTTCGAGGCTGACCCGCAGCACTTGTTGCATGGTCATCGGCAAGGTTCCGATGGCCCGGACCACCCGCGCCAACTGCCGGTGATCATCCACCTGGGCGCCGATGTCGCAACCGTCGCTGAATTCCTGCTCTTCGCGGTCCTCCCAGCTTTCCTGAAAAGGCTGTTTGTACAGCTTGCGAAAGTGGTTTCGGATCAGGTTCAGGGCGATGCCGCACAACCAGGTTTGCGGCTGGGAGTCGTAGCGAAATTTATGCTCGTTGCGCAGTGCTTCGAGGAATGTACCCTGAAGGATGTCCTCCACATCGTCGAGGTTCATCACTCGTTTCTTGATGAAGATTCTTAGCTTGTGCACCTGCTCGGTATTGAGCTGGCGGAGGCCGGAAACAGGTGCTGGACAGGTCATCGAATTGCTGGAAAGCATCGCTATAAACCATTTCAGGATATGTCCCAGGGCTATAGCGATATGTATGCCAATTGACACATTTCTGTAATCACATGATTTGTAACGGTTTTTAAAACTGTTGCTGATGATTTCTGTGCAAGTTCTTGCACAAGCCGATTGGATCCAATACCAGAAATGGCACACCTGTTCCGTTTGCCATCGCGATGGAACCGGATGGCCAGGACCGGCCACTCACTGCGCATATCCCTGACAGACATGCGCCATGAAGATCGCGGCTCCGAACATTCCACATGTCCAGCAACCGGCACCGGCAACGCCTGTCAAGTCGGCGGCGCTGCTTGCCCAGAGCACGCCGCCGACCAATCAAGGCACCGCCACGCAACAGGTCACGCGCTTCGCCTCGGCGCTGATTCAGCAAAGCCGCACGCTGAGCCAGCGCGACCTGATGGCCAGTACCAACGCGCTGCAATCCAAGGCCGTCAAACTCGGCGAGCTGTATCAACTGCTGATGGGCAGCCAGGACAAAGGCCTCGACAGCGCGGCACGGGAACTGCGCAAGCAACTGAAGAACCAGACCCCGACCCTTGCGCAAGTTTTGGCACTCAGTGGCGACGACGCGGCCAAGGCCCATGTGATGCTTCAGGCCGCCTCGCGCCAGGCCTATAACGAAGGGGCCAGCGGTGAACATGTCAGCCTCAATCAGCAACTCAAGCTGCTGCGGCGCGAACACGGCAACAAGGCCCAGGCCGGCATCAATACTGCCCGGGCGTTTGCCAAGTCCAGCCTCAACCCGCGACGCCGGCAAACCTTGCGCGATTTGTACTATTCAGGGGTGGTCGGCCAACAAAGCATCTCCGGGCTGATCGATACCCTGCTCGGCCAGGACGAAGGCGAACGGCAATTCGCCCCGACCCTGCGCGACCTGCGCGGCGCCATCGCCGATGACCTCGCGGCCCTCAGCCCGTCGAGCACCCAGCAGCAATTGCGCAACCTCATGCACGGCCTGAATACCGCCCGGCATGTCGCGACCCTGTTGCAAACCAGCGAGCACCTGCTGGGCCGCATGCGCGGCAAAAACCCCGCACTGCAATTGAATGCGCCGACGTTCCTCAAGCACCTGCTGACGCTCTCGGGCAAAGGCATGAACCTGCATGAAACCCTGCAACTGACGCAATTTGTCGGCGGCAAACACCTCAAGCACCAACTGGCCTTTCTCAACGGTCTGCGTCCGATGCTGCAGCAGTTGCCCATTCTGTTATGGCGCGACCTCAAGGCCCGCCAGACCGCCCTGGGCAACCTGCTGACGCTGATGGCGGAGCTCACCCGCCAAGAGCAAAACCCGACCCAGGGGAACACTGCCTGATGCAATGGATTATCAACGCGCTCAACCAGATCGCCCTGGCAGCCATGCGGCGCTCGGAGATCGTGGGCGCGTTTGTCGTGCTCGCCATCGTGTTCATGATGATTACCCCGCTGCCCACCTGGCTGGTGGACATCCTGATTGCGATCAACATTTGCATTTCCTGCCTGTTGATCATGCTGGCCATGCACTTGCCGCGCCCGTTGGCGTTCTCGACCTTCCCCTCGGTGTTGCTGATCACCACGATGTTTCGCCTGGCGCTGTCGATTTCCACCACGCGCCTGATCCTGCTGGACCAGGACGCCGGGCACATCGTCGAGGCGTTCGGGCAGTTCGTGGTCGGCGGCAACCTGGCGGTGGGCATGGTGATTTTCATGATCCTCACCGTGGTCAATTTCCTGGTGATCACCAAGGGCTCGGAACGGGTGGCGGAAGTCGGCGCGCGGTTCACCCTCGACGCCATGCCCGGCAAGCAGATGTCCATCGACAGCGACTTGCGCGCCAACCTGATCAGCGTCCACGAAGCCCGGCGCCGACGCTCGGAACTGGGCAAGGAAAGCCAATTGTTCGGGGCCATGGACGGGGCGATGAAATTTGTCAACGGCGATGCCATCGCCAGCCTGATCATCGTCGCGATCAACATGATCGGCGGGATCTCCATTGGCGTGATCCAGCACGGCATGAGCGCCGGCGACGCGGTGCAGCTGTATACCGTGCTGACCATTGGCGACGGCTTGATTGCACAGATCCCGGCGCTGCTGATTTCCGTGACCTCGGGGATGATCATCACCCGGGTGTCCAACGACAATCCGGGGGTGGAAGCCAACATCGGCCGCGAGATCGCCGAGCAGATCACCAGCCAGCCCAAGGCCTGGATCATTGCCTCGGTGGCGATGCTCGGGTTTGCCGCGATGCCAGGGATGCCGACGGCGGTGTTCATCGTTATCGCGATCATTTGCAGCCTGGGCGGCGTGCTGCAATTGCAGCGGGCCAAACCCAAGTCCGGCCAGGACCAACCGGTCGCCGTGGCGCCGGAGGACAATGGCAACGAAGACCTGCGCACCTTTACCCCGAGCCGGCAGTTTTTGCTGCAATTCCATCCCCAGCAAAACATGGCGCAAATCGAAGCGCTGGTCAGCGAAATCCGTCAGCGGCGCAATCGCCTGGTGGTGCATTACGGCCTGACCCTGCCCTCGTTCATCATCGAAACCGCCGAGCACCTGGCGCCGGACGAGTTCCGTTTCTCGGTCTATGAAGTGCCGATGCTCAAGGCCACGTTCAACCAGACCCACGTCGCCATCGACGTCGATACCCTGGACGCCGGGCAGTACGAGCAGGCAGTGGCCGGCAGTCTCGACCGCCAGGAAAGCCAATGGCTGTGGTTGCCGGCCGACGCTGCGCAATTGCAGGACAGCCCAGTGGAAACCATCAGCGCCAGCACCCTGATTGTCGAACGCATGGAGCGCGCCTTGCAGGCCTGCGGGCCGCAGTTCATCGGTTTGCAGGAAACCAAGGCGATCCTCGGCTGGCTCGAATCCGAGCAACCGGAACTCGCCCAGGAAATGCAACGGGTGCTGCCGCTGGCGCGCTTCTCCTCGGTGCTGCAACGCCTGGCGTCCGAATGCGTGCCGTTGCGGGCGATCCGGGTGATTGCCGAAACCCTGATCGAACACGGTCAGCATGAACGCGACATCACCGCCCTCACCGACTACGTGCGCATCGCCCTCAAATCGCTGATCTACAACCAGTACTGCGGCGCCAACGGTTTGCTGGTGTGGCTGCTGACCCCGGAAAGCGAAGGCATCCTGCGCGACAGCCTGCGCCAGACCCAGACCGAAACCTTCTTTGCCTTGAGCAACGGCTCGAGCCAGCAACTGGTGCAGCAACTGCGCATCGCCTTCCCCCTGCGCGCCGCCGAGCGCGCCGTGTTGCTGGTCGCCCAGGACTTGCGCAGCCCGTTGCGCACCTTGTTGCAGGATGAATTCCACCACGTGCCGGTGCTGTCCTTCGCCGAGATCAGCAACGTCGCCGAAGTGAAAGTGATGGGCCGTTTCGATCTCGAAGACGACCAGCAAGCGCTGGAGGACGACTATGCGGCCTGATGCCTGGAGACTGTCGTGATGTTTGAGCTGCGGGTATTGAGTGGTCTGCACCAGGGCGCCGCGTTGCCGTTGATTGGCGAGCAGTGGCTGATCGGTGCCGATGCCGAGCATGATCTGGCGCTGTACGACCCCGGCGTCGCCGCCCTGCATTGTCGGCTGACCCGCACCGAGGACGGTTGGCAGTTGAAGGCCGAAGACAGCCTGATCAACGATGAAGAAGGCCATGCGCGCACGATGACCGAACTGACACCGAACCAGACCTTCGCCCTGGGCAATGTCTGGTTGTGCCTGTCGGCGGCCGAGCAGGATTGGCCACTGGTGCCAGTGGTTGCACCCAGCGAAAACGCCCAGGACAGCGCCGAGCAATCGCCGCCGCTGGTGAATGTTTCGGGACGCTCGACGCGGTTCGACCGCATCGGCGCGGTGATCGTCGGCGTGCTGGTGGGCATCATGGGCAGCGCCTGGGGCCTGAGTCGCAGCGCCAGCCAGCCGAGCGAAGCCATCAGCGCGCCCGTGGCCGCCATTGCCGCGCCCGCCCCTTCGAAAACCAACGCAGCGTCACCATCGAAGGTGAAACTTGCGAGCCGCGACGCCGTACGCCGCCAGCTCAACGCGCTACTCAGCGACCGATTGTTGACCGACGTCAGCGTCGAAGACAGCGGCGAAGGCCTGGCCCTCAAGGGGGGCCTGAAAGACGACGCGCTGCTGGTTTATCAGCGCATGCTGCAACGCTTCAACGAACGTTACGAACTGCCGGTGCCGCTGCTCGACGAGGTCGCCACCGCGGGGGCCGGCCTGCCGTTTGTGATCGTGCAGATCATCAGCGGCACCAACGCGCACTTGGTCACCAGCGAGGGCCAACGGCTGTACATCGGCGATGTGCTCAACGGTCTGCGCCTGAGCCGGATCGACGAGCAGCGCATCGAGTTCGACGGTGACCGGCATGTCGAGGTGCGCTGGTGAGCACCGCCCTGGCGCAATGGACCCACGAACAAACCTCGCGCCTGTCGAACTGTTCGGCGGTGCGCATCAGCGGCCGGGTGTCGGCGGTCAACGGCATCCTGCTCGAATGCCAGGTGCCCGCCGCAAAGATCGGTGACCTGTGCGAAGTGAGCAAGGCCGACGGCCACAGCATGCTCGCCGAGATTGTCGGTTTCACCCCGCAATGCACCTTGCTCAGCGCCCTCGGCACGCCGGACGGCATTCAGGTTGGCGCGCGCATTCGGCCGCTGGGCATGGCCCATCGCATCGGCGTCGATGACAGTTTGCTTGGCCGCGTGCTCGACGGTTTCGGCCGGCCGCTGCTGGGAGACGGCGACGGCGCGTTTGCCGGGCCGTATGACCGCCGCACCACCACCCCGGTGATCGCCGACGCTTTGCCACCGATGCAAAAACCGCGGATCAGCACGGCGCTGCCCACCGGCATCCGCGCCATCGACAGCGCTATCCTGTTGGGCGAAGGGCAACGGGTCGGGCTGTTCGCCGGGGCCGGTTGCGGCAAGACCACGCTGCTGGCGGAGATGGCGCGCAACATGGATTGCGATGTGATCGTGTTCGGTTTGATCGGTGAGCGCGGACGCGAGCTGCGCGAATTCCTCGACCATGAACTGGACGACACCCTGCGCCAGCGTTCAGTGCTGATCTGCGCCACATCCGACCGCTCCAGCATGGAGCGCGCCCGCGCGGCGTTCACCGCCACCGCCATCGCCGAGGCTTTTCGCAATCGCGGCATGAAAGTCTTGTTGCTGATCGACTCCCTGACCCGGTTTGCCCGAGCCCAACGCGAAATCGGCCTCGCCGCCGGCGAACCCTTGGGCCGTGGGGGGTTGCCACCGTCGGTGTACACCTTGCTGCCACAACTGGTCGAACGCGCCGGCATGAGCGAAAACGGCTCGATCACCGCGATCTATACGGTGCTGATCGAACAGGATTCGATGAACGATCCGGTGGCCGACGAAGTGCGTTCGCTGCTCGACGGCCATATCGTGCTCTCGCGCAAACTCGCCGAGCGCGGGCATTACCCGGCCATCGATGTGCCGGCCAGCATCAGCCGGATCCTCAGCAACGTCACCGGCCGCGAACACCAGCAAGCCAACAATCGCCTGCGCCGGTTGATGGCGTCCTATCGGCAAGTGGAAATGCTGCTGCGCCTGGGGGAATACCAGCCTGGGTCCGATCCGGTGACCGATTGCGCGGTGCAACTCAACGACGCCATCAATGACTTCCTGCGCCAGGACCTGCGCGAACCGGTGCCGCTGGAAACCACCCTTGAGCTGCTCATGCAAATCACCTCGCAGTTGCCGGGTTGAGCATGGACGACGAACTCGAAGCCGACCCGGACCGCGCCGCCCTGGAACAAGTGATCGGCGTGCTGACGCCTTTGCGCCAACACCGCCAGGCCCGTGCCGAACGTGCCCAGCGTCAGTTGCAGGATGAGTTGCAGGCGATGTACGAACAGTTGCGGCTCACCGAGCAGTCGTGGGTTCAGGAACGGGACAACCAAAAGGTCCGGCGTCAGCAGTTGTCGGCCGCGCACCTGCAGAAAACCATGGCGCTGGATGACGTCGACCGCTGGCATGACAAGGAACGCCGCATGCTCGACCGCCTCGCCTACATCCGCCAGAACGCCAACCAATTGCGCTACGGCATCGAGCAGCAACACCTGCGCATCGAGCAAGCGCGGCTGGAAGCCAAGGCCCGCCAGCGCGCCGTGGAAAAACTCGCCTGCATGAGCGAGACCCTGAATGAGGAATGAGCTTTTGAACGCACCGATCCAGCACCAGGCGCCGCGTCCGCCCCAGAAACCGGCACCGGCGGCGATCCAGCCCCGGGCCGACAATCCAGCGGCCGCCAATGCGCAACCTCGGCGCAACGAGCCGGAGCGCGGTCGTTTGGCGGACAGCCGACTGAATCAGGGCCGCGACAGCACCCGCCACCTGGATGCCGACGGCTTGTTCTTCGAGCAACTGCTGGTGCCGTCGGGCAGCGGCAAGGGCGATCAGTCGGGCACCGGTGGCGGCAGCCATTTCAACATGTTCGCCCCGGCCGACGGCGTGCCGACGCAATTGATTGATGAGCTGGCGCTGCAACTGCCGGCCTACGGCAACCGCCCGTTCAGCGCCACGTTGCTGATGCCCAACCTGGGCAAGGTTCAGGTGCGGGCGAACAAGCGTGACAGCCGTTGGGCGATTGAACTGGGCTTCGAGCGCAGTGACGTGCTGACGCGTTTGAGTGCCCGTCATCAAGCCTGCGAAGACGCGTTTGCCGACGCACTGGGGCACGACGTTGACCTGTCGATGGGGGTCGCATGAAGCCGCTGACACTGCGCCAGGTTGCGCCGAGCGTCGCCGCCGCCAGCCGATTGCTGGGCCGTGGTTGTTGGCTGGATTTTTCCAGCGCGGGGGATGACGGGCGCCTGACCTTGAGTCCGCTGCGGTCCTTCGATAGCGCTGCCACCGTGCCATTCGGCAGCGCCCGTGGCCTGTTGCGCCTGGGCAATGCCGATGCGCTGTTGAGCCTGTTCGGCACCGCGCCGGTAGTCTGCGCCGGCCCGCTGCAGCCCTGGTACTGGCAATACGTGAATCAACAACTGAGCCCGACGTTGGCCGGGTTGTTCGCGCCGCTCGAACCCCTCGACGGCGTCGATGAGCCGCTGCCCGAGCGCTTCGATTGCCGCCTCAGCGTGCAACGGGCGGGCGAAACCGTACACGGCGTACTGAGTTGCGCCGCCGACACTTTGCTGCGGGTGTTGGACGCCGCCCAATGGCAGGCCATCGAACAAGCGCTGCCGGCGGATTGGCCGCTGCACTACCCGGTGGTGCTCGGCCGCCTGGCCCTGACGATTCAGCAATTGGGCTCGCTACGGGTGGGCGATGTGGTGCTGCCCAACGAGCCGGGGTTCGACAGCGAAGGACACGGCCACCTGCGATTGGGTGCCCGTGATTGGGCGGTCGATGCCGAGGCGATCGACGGCAACTTGCAACTGCGGCTGATCCGCGAAAAGGACCTTCACGATGGACAATGACCCACTGTACGAAGACGATTTGCCGGAGATTGACGGCGACATCGCCGAAGCCGACATCGAAGTGACCGAGCCCGTCGACGAGCAAGCGCCAGACGAATCGATTGCCCAGGACCCGGTCCTGCCCTCCTCGCCCCTGGCCGGTTTGAGCCTCGACCTGACGGTGCGCAGTGGCAGCGTCAACCTGAGCCTGGAAGCCTTGCAACGCCTGGCGCCGGGTTCGGTGCTGGACGTTGCCGGCGTGACGCCCGGCGAAGCCACCCTGTGCCATGGCGAGCGCGTTGTCGCCCACGGCGAATTGGTGGATGTCGACGGGCGCCTCGGCCTGCAAATTACCCGGGTGGTATTCGACCGATGATCATGGAAGGCATGAACCCGATCATGCTCGCGCTGCTGCTGGGCGCGCTGTCATTGGTCCCGTTGTTTCTGATCGTGTGCACGGCGTTCCTGAAAATCTCCATGGTGCTGCTGATCACCCGCAACGCCATCGGCGTGCAGCAAGTGCCGCCGAACATGGCGATGTACGGCATCGCCCTGGCCGCGACGATGTTCGTCATGGCCCCGGTGGCGCATGAAATCCAGCAGCGGGTGCAGGACAACCCACTGGAAATGGGCACCACGGAAAAACTCCAGGTCAGCGCCAATACGGTGATGGAGCCGATCCAGCGCTTCATGAGCCGCAACACCGACCCGGATGTGCAGGCCCATTTGCTGGAAAACACCCACCGCATGTGGCCGGCAGAAATGGCGGAAAAGGCCAGCAGCAATGACCTGCTGCTGGCGATCCCGGCGTTCGTGCTTTCGGAGTTGCAGGCCGGGTTCCAGATCGGGTTTCTGATCTACATCCCCTTCATTGTCATCGACCTGATCGTCTCCAACCTGCTGCTGGCGCTGGGCATGCAAATGGTCTCGCCCATGACCATCTCGCTGCCGCTCAAGCTGTTGCTATTCGTGCTGGTCCAGGGTTGGTCGCGGCTGCTCGACAGTCTGTTTTATTCCTATATGTGAGGCCCACCGTGGAAGCATTGGCACTGTTCAAGCAAGGCATGTTCCTGGTGGTCATCCTCACCGCGCCGACCCTCGGCGTCGCGGTGTTGGTCGGCGTGCTGACGTCGCTGTTGCAGGCGCTGATGCAGATCCAGGACCAGACCTTGCCCTTCGGCATCAAGCTGGCCGCCGTGGGCCTGACCCTGGCGGCGACCGGGCGCTGGATCGGCGTCGAATTGATCCAGTTCATCAACCTCTCGTTCGACCTGATTGCCCGCTCCGGCGGCGCCCATTGATGCCGTTCAACGCCGAGCAACTGTTCGAGCTGATGCTCGGCATGGGCCTGGCCATCGCACGGATTCTGCCGTGCCTGATCCTGGTCCCGGCATTCTGCTTCAAGCACATCAAAGGGCCGCTGCGCTACGGCGTGACCTGCGCGATCTCCCTGGTGCCGGCACCGAGCATCGGCCGGGTGCTGGCCCTGGAAAACGACAACTGGTACACCATCGTCGGCTTGCTGCTCAAGGAGTCGGTGCTCGGGGTGTTGCTGGGGTTGTTGCTGTATGCACCGTTCTGGATGTTCGCCACGGTCGGCGCCTTGCTCGACAGCCAGCGCGGCGCCCTGAGTGGCGGGCAGATGAACCCGTCGCTGGGGCCGGACGCCACGCCGTTGGGCGAGCTATTCCAGGAAGCGTTGATCATGCTGGTGATTCTGTCCGGTGGTCTGTCGCTGATCACCCAGGTGATTTGGGACAGCTATGAAGTCTGGCCGCCCACCGTGTGGTTGCCCGGAATGAACGCCCAAGGCCTGGATATTTTCCTCGGCCAATTGAACCTGACCCTGCAACACGCGCTGCTCTACGCCGCGCCGTTCATTGGCCTGCTGCTGTTGATCGAGGCCGCGTTCGCCATCGTCGGCTTGTACGCCCAACAGTTGAACGTCTCGGTGCTGGCGATGCCGGCCAAGAGTATGGCCGGGCTGGCGTTCCTGCTGGTGTACCTGCCGACCCTGCTGGAGTTGGGCAACGGCCAATTGCAAAAGCTGCTCGATCTCAAGTTTCTGCTCGGCCATCTGGTGCTGGTGCCATGAGCGAAAAAACTGAAAAGGCCACGCCGAAGAAACTGCGCGATGCCCGGGAAAAAGGCCAGGTCGGGCAAAGCCAGGACCTGAGCAAATTGCTGGTGCTGATGGTGGTCAGCGAGGTCTGCCTGGGCATGGCCGATCAAAGCGTGGAGAAGCTGGAATACCTGCTGACCCTGTCATTGAAACGCATGAACGAACCGTTCCTCAGCACCCTGACCGAACTGATCGGCGAGGCCACCTGGGTGTTGATCACCTTCATTCTGCTAAGTGTCGGCGTGGCCATGCTGATGCGCATGGCCGGCAGTTGGTTGCAAATCGGATTTCTGTTCGCGCCCAAGGCGTTGAAAATCGACCTCGGCAAGCTCAACCCCATCGGCCACCTCAAGCAGATGTTTTCCGGGCAGAACCTGACGACCCTGCTGCTGAGCATCCTCAAGGCCATCGCCATCGGCGCGACGCTGTACGTGTCGATCAAACCGGTGCTGGGCAAATTGATCCTGCTGGCGGACTCGGACCTGACCACCTACTGGCATGCGCTGCTGACGCTGTTTCGCAGCATCCTGCGCACCACCCTCGGTTTGCTGCTGGTCCTGGCCTTGGTCGACTACGCGCTGCAAAAGTATTTCCACGCCAAGAAAATGCGCATGAGCCACGAGGACATCAAGAAGGAATACAAGGAGTCCGAGGGCGATCCGCACGTCAAGGGTCATCGTCGGCAACTGGCCCACGAACTGCTCAACGAAGAACCGACCACGCCGGCCAAACCGCTGGAGGACGCCGATCTGCTGCTGGTCAACCCGACGCACTTCGCGGTGGCGTTGTACTACCGGCCAGGCCAGACGCCGTTGCCGCTGATCCACTGCAAGGGCGAAGACGAAGACGCCCTGGCGCTGATCGAACGGGCGAAACGGGCGAAGATTCCGATCGTGCAAAGCGTGTGGCTGGCGCGCACCTTGTACAAGGTCAGGACCGGTCGCCATATCCCGCGCCCGACCCTGCTGGAAGTGGCGCATATCTACCAGGTGATCCGTCAGCTCGACGAAATCACCGACGAGATCATTCAGCTCGAAGACCACTGATTCAGAGCGGCGCATTCACGAAACTGCAACGTTAAAAGGCTTCAATGGCCTTCAAAACTTTCGGCAGTGCAGCTCATGAATTCGTCGCAACTTACGCCCATTCCCGATGCCGCCACACCCTGGTTATTGAACGCCGCCAAACACCTTGGCGTAGCGCCGCAACAGGCCCGGGATTTCGCCCGCAGCGGCGAGTTGCAACTGCCGGGGCTGACGCTGCAACTGAGCCTTTGGCAAACCGAACCTTTCGCGCAGTGGATCGTGCTGGCACAGCTACCGCGTCCCGAAACCCTGACCCCGCTGCAATGGAACGAACTGCTGCTGCGGGCCAACTGCGCGATCAGCGCCATGAGCGCTTGCACCGGCGCACTGGACGAACGCGGACATGGCTTGCTGGTCAAGCGCCTGGGGTTTCAGGCGTACTCGGATCACCCAGGGCTAGCCGCCGAACTCGACCATCTGATCGCCGTCGCGGAAAGCCTGGTCGCGGGGGCTACCGCGTTGACGTCAGGAACGGCCCGCGCCGAAACAACGCCAGGTCCGGCGCCCGCGTCGAATCCTGTCACGGCGCCAGCGGCCAAAGCGGCGATGGACCAGCACTGGCATCGGCCCTTGCTGATTCAGGCGATGCAGCAACTGGGCATCACCGCCCCGCCCGAGGCACAGATTCAGACCGTCGGGATGATCCAGCTCGGCGCCCGGTCGTTCGAAGTGATCGCCGATGGCGACCAGCGCCACCTGCTGGTCAGCACAATCATCGAGGCCCCGCTGCGCAGTGCCGCTCAACGTGAACTAGCCTTACGCGCCAACCTGCAATTAATGCTGCTGAGCGGTTGCGCCGTGGCCCTCGCGCCCCACGGCAGTTGCCTGCAAGCCCGCTGGGATTGCAAAGGGCTGGACGGCGAGGCCTTCGCCGACTGGCTGCTGGATGTTGCCCGACTGGCCGACAGTTTCGTCGCGCCTTCGCCCGCCGCGCTACCCAAGAGGAATCCGGCATGGACATGAGACCCGCAGCACCCGGCATCGCCCCGCCGACGCGCCTCGAATTGCAACCCCTGGGCCGCAACCGAACCCCGGCGGATCTTGAGCGCGGGCAAACACCGCCGCCCCCACCTGGTTTCACTGCGCGGGCGGCACAAGCGGCGATGAGCCTGGGCCAGACGTTCCACCGCAGTTATCTGGCGCCGGCCTATGCAAGCGCCAGCACCGCCGGGGGTGCGGTGCGCGATCAGCTCAAGAGCGGCGCGATCCAGGCCTGGAGTGACAGCGCGGCGAATCTGCCGTCCGGTCGCACCACGCTCGCGGCCGCCGGCCAGACCCTGCAACAGATGGCCACTTGTGGGTTGCCGACCTACGTGCGCGAAGTCGCGTTCATGCACGCCTACAGCGCGCTGGCCGATGGCCTGGCGGAAAAAAGCCCCGGTGGCGCCCTGGTGCTGCAAGCGGCGATTTCCCTGGCGTCGATTGCCACCCAGGTCTACGTGCGCCAACCGCGCCTGGAGCGTCTGGGCGCCGAATCGAACGTCGCCGTGCGTGGTCACTTTGCCCTGAGCGAAGCGAAGTGGAATGGCCTGGCGCCCGACAAACAGGATGCCCTGCGCACGCAGATGCAGCGCGATTCGCGCAACGTCACCCGCAATCAAGTGGTCGCCGAAGCGATCTACCTGAGCCTCGGCGCACTCGGTGCTGCTCGCGGTGACGGCGCCTTGAGCGCGCGGATTCTCTCGACCCAGTTGCGCAACGTGATCTACGCCGTATCGCGCGAAGCGATGCAGGCCAGCCTGAGCATGACCGGCAAGCACGACGACACCAAGACCCACGGGGTCAATCAGGACAACATGGCCCTGCTCGGCTGGGCCTACGGCGCGATGACCCTGACCATGGGCTTCGTCCAGGATTCGGTCAGCCCGCAGACTTTGCCGCCGGGCCAGACGCTGTCGAGCCCGGCATTGACCGGCGCCGATCATTTGCCGCTGCGGGGTGAAGCGCTGGCCAAATCGATCCAGACCCTGGCCGGTACGCGCGCGGCGTTCAACACCGTGATCGCGATCATGGACAATCATCTGCAAAAGCATTTCGACACACGCCAGGCCGGCACCACGCAACAATTCGAAGCGAGCCTGCCGCTCAAGGATTACGGGCGGATTCTCGATCAGTCCCCGGCGCGCGTGGCCTGGACCAGCCTGGCCAGCGCAATCAACATGGCCATGGGCGAAGTCACCCGTGGCAATACCTCAACCGCCCTCGGCAGCTTCCTCGGCAATGCCGGCACCGCTGCGGCCATGGGCCTGGCTTATCGCACCATGAACCAGACATTCCAGGCCCACGGCAGTGTGCGCAAGGCCCTCGACAACCCGCCAGCGCAGACGCCAGCCGCCGTCGCCCAACCGAACATCGAACTGCAGGGCGCTGCCGTCATCAATCGCCGGGCCAATGCCCTGCGCGCGCAAATCGAGAACACTCGGGAAGGTCAGTAAGCGCCATCGCCCAAGTGATCGAGCCCCGCCAGCAGCAGTTGATGCTGGCGGATATCGTCCAGGGACACGTGGCTGCCCGCGCCCATGGGCGTGGCGTGCCAGACCACGAAGTCGCGCTGGGAATCGAGGAACAGAAAGTAATCGGGAAACAGGTGCGACTGGGTGAAGCGCCGCTCCAGTGCCGTGCGCAATTGCTGGGGTTTCAACGAACGGCTTTCGATGTGCAAGGCGATGCCCCAGTCCTGGTGTTCGCGGCGACTGACGAACGAAATACCCGCCGCGACCGGCCAGACCGCAGCCTGTTCGGCGGCGACTTGGGCGTAGAACGCCGACTTCTCTGAAACTCGGATCATAGCCTTCAATCCCTTAATGGCACGACGGTGAAGTCGAGCGTGCGCTCACGCGCTTCGAGGCCCTGGCGCATGTCCGCCGGCCACCAGATCACCAGTTCGCGATCGTTGGAATCGGGCCGATCGCATGCCTCGGCCACACACCCGGAACCCGAGCCCGCGCAACCGGCCAACAGCGCGCACAACGCCAGCAACGTCCCACACAAAACCTGGTTCATGGTGTCGTTCCCTTGAGTAACGAGGCGCGCGCCTGGGCGTTGGCCGTGAGTGATTTGGGTTGGCGCACGGCAATGAACACCTCGCTTTCTTCCCCCGGTTGCAGCCAGGCCTTGGGCCAAGCACTGACGCCCAACACCCAGCGTCCGCCGCAAGTGCTTTCATCGATGCGCTGGGGTTTGTCGCTGGTGTTGCGCGCCACCACCACCGCCACGCCCCACTGCTTTTGCGTGTACCACTGGGCGCGTTCGCCATCGATGGCCACACCTGAATTCGAGTCGCACAAGGTGTTGGGAATGAACGGCAATTGGTCACTGCTGGTGAACCCGGCCGGAGCGATGCCATCGAGCAATTGGGTGAAGGCTTTCTGCACATCGATGCGCGTCGGTAGCGCGCCGTCACGCCGACCGCTGATGCGTTTGGACGCCGCATCCACGTCATCCGGGTTGCCGTTTTCGACGTAGCGCGACGGGTCGACCTGATCACCGATCAGCCGTGGGGTGAGGATAAACAGCCGCTCGCGTTTGCTGGTGCGGTGGCTGCTGGACGTGAACAGCAGTTTGCCGATCAGCGGAATGGCGCTGAGGTAAGGAATCTTGCGCACCTTGTCGTCGGACTCCAATACATGGAACCCACCGACCACCAACGACCCGTGTTCGGCGATCACTGCCTGGGTGCTGACGTTGCCTTTGCGCACGCTCGGTTGCGAGGGGTTGAGTACAGAGGCGTCGATCTGTCCGTCTTCGATGTCGAGGATCAGTTGCACCTGGGACCTGCCTTCGTGATTCAGCGAGCGCGGAATCACCTGCAAACTGGTCCCGGCAGTAATCGGCTGGATATCGGCGACCCGTTCGCCGGTGGCGGTCAGGTATTCGGTGCGACTGAAGTCGATCACCGCCGGTTGGTTTTCCAGGGTCAGGATCGACGGATTGCCCACCACCGTCGCCGAGCCCTTGCCTTCCAGCGCATGAATGGCCAGGGCGAAGCGACCGGAGTTTTCCACCGACAAGGTTGAGCTGGAACCGGAATCGAGCAGCGAGGCACTGACATTGGTGCCGCCGGCCCAGATGTTCCAACTGCTGGACAGCTCGGCCAGGTCTTCGCGGTTGATGTCGAGAATCACCGCATCGATTTCGATCAGGTTGCGCGGTTGATCGAGCTGTTTGACCAGCTTCTGATACAACGCCTTGCGCTTGGGCAAGTCATAGATCAGCACCGCGTTGTTGCGCACATCGGCGCTGACACGGATCCGCGACTTGTTGCCCGCCGCGCCTTTGCCCTTCTTCGAGCCGGTGTTGGCCAGCACCTGATCCAGGCCTTTTTGCAGGTTGTCGGTGTCGAGCCCGCCGAGCAGCGTCGAACCGCCGCCATAGGGACTGCCACCGGCACCCAGCCCGGCGCCCTGGAGCAGGTTGACGCCGTTGATCGTATCGCCCCGGGAGCGGGTTTCGAGCAAGTCCTGAAGAATGCTCGCGACCCCGGCCACCGTCAGTTGCTGGTCGCGATAGCGAATGGTGCGGTCGGCGGCGTTGGCGTACTTCAACGGCAGCACGACGATGTCCTGCTTCTCGTCCGGGGTGTCGACTTTCTTGCTGTAGTCGCGCACGAAATTGACGTACTTGGCCGGCCCGCGCACCAGCACCACGCCTTCGTCGGGCAAGGCGCCCCAGCCGAATCGCGTATCCAGCAGGCCGACGTCGGTCAGGGCACTCTTGAGGTCATCCACCGCATCCGGGGACACCTCGATGCGCGCCGAGGTCTGCTCGCTGGTCGGGCTGATGTACAACGTCTCGTTGTAGACGAACCACTGGAAGTGATGTTCCTGACTCAATCGCTCCAGAAACGCCTGGGGGTTTGGCGCCTTGATACGGCCATCCACGATGCCGTCCACCGGCTCCATTTCAAAGCCCAGGCCAAACTCCTTGGCGAAATCGGCCAGCGCCGTCGCCAGATCCGCCTGACTGGCGTCATAGGCGTACGCCGTGTGTTTCCAGGCTGGCGGCACGGCGGCGAAGGCCGAGGCACTCATCCAGATCAATAGCCAAGGCAACCACTTAAAGGCCTTCATTTCACGCTCCGGGTTGCCAGGTATTGAGGGTCGAACGGGGCAACGCAGCATTCGCCAGGCTGCCCAAAGAATGCTGTAACAGGCTGAGCATCGCGGCGCGCTGATTGGCCAGGTGTTCCAGGCGTTGCAGCAACACCGGGGCGGCACAGGGCGGCGCCTGCCAACTGACCAGCACCAGGCAGTGACTGTCGGGATCGATCGCCAGCGCGCCTTCGCAGTGGCAAGCCACGCCAGCGCTGCTCTGGATCAGCAGCGCGGTCAAGCGATCAGGGTCGGCAGCGTCGTACGGGTCCAGCACGTCGATGCTGCAACGCACGCCGTCTTCGCAGCGGGCGAGTCGGGCGTTGGCCTCGTCGATCCAACAGTCCAGCGGTGCGCCAGCACCTTGCTCGCACCACTGGGTGATCACCGCAACGAAGTCATTGAATTCCATCGATTATCGCTTTCGTCAAACCGTGCTGGGCGCGCAGGCCTTCGCTCAACACCGAGGTCGCGGTGGCCATTTTCTGCGACGCGTCGCTGAACGCCATCATGTCTTCGGGCGAGCCACTGTCCGCAGCGTCGAGGGCCGCCTCGTCAGTGTTGGTCTGGCTGTTGCTGAATGAATGGTCGAGGCGATGCTGCAAGGCTTTGAAACTGATCATGAAGAGTGCTCCACGGAAAGGGTCGCCAGTGAGTGGAGCAAAACCGTCAGCCGGTTCCACTTTTTGCATAAGAGGGGGAAAAAGAAGGCGCCGCCTAGTCAGTCGCCCTGCCCCAGCAGGCAGCGGACCAACCCGGACCAATCAAGATCGAATTCCCCGGCGTCGCTGCTCAGGCGCAGGGTCTGCGGCGGCATCGAGGATTCTTCGCGCAACGTCCACAGCGTGGCGAAACGGCCACCGACGAGCCAGGTCTGCACGTCGGCGAACAGCGCGGGGGGACAGCTGAGGGTCGCGGTGCAGGCATCGCTCTGGCTGGCCGCCAGATGCGTGATCAGCGCTTGTCCGCGCTCGATGACGCTGGTGTCGTCGAACAGCCGGGTCAGCGCCAGCGTGAGCATGGCCTCGGCCGACTCGACCGCCGAGCGTTGCAAGGCCTGGCGCTGGTCTTCCACGGTTTGCAGGAAGGCATTGGCCTGCGCCCAGAACTGCCCCGTCGCCTGATCAAGAGAACGCTGGCATTGGCCTTGCGCCTCGGCGATCAACGCCTCGGCCTGGGCATGGGCGGCGAGCAGCAGGTCACTGGCCCGTTGCGCATCGGCGAGGTCTTCGCGGCGCAGGATCGGTTCGCGCAGCAACGCCTCGGTGCCCAGGGACAAGCGTCGTCGAACCAGCATCAGCGCAGTACTCGGTGGTTGTTCATGGCGTCGAGACGCGCCACAACACGGCGCGCCACAACGTGTCGAGTTTGTTGGGCGGCAGGTCCGTCGCCGGCTCACCGACCTCCCCCGGCGCCCATCCCAGACGCAGGCGTGGCCAGATCGCCGGGCCCAGCCAGGCGCCGAGCAGAGGGCGCATGTCGGTCTGTTGCGGATCAGCCCAAAGCCCCGGTCGCAGGGCCTTGGCCAGGCTGCGACACCAGGCATCGTACCGCGCAGCCACCGTGGTTTCGGCGGGCAGCGGCGCGCAACAGATCGATCGGGCGAGGGCCAGCGCTTGTTGACGTTGCTCCGTGCTCAGCGACAACCACAACAGCACATCGACGTCCGGCTCGGGCGGTTGACTGGGACGCACGCCGAGGCTGGCCAGTAAATCCGCCTGGCGGCTGCGCGTCACAGCGGCGCACGCCTCAGGTTCCAGGCCCTGGACCGCCAGCACCTGCGCCTGCCAGGCCGGGTGCGCCCAACGCCACGTGCAACACCACCAGTTCACCCAGTCGGTCGCGGTCATAGGTTCGCCGGTAACGTCGAATCGCTGCGCCGGCCGGGCCACACACGGGCGAGCAATGCCCCGCGCCAGTCACGGCGCAGCCCCAGGGCCAGCACGGCCAGCAGCAACAGCAGGCTGATCGGAAGCACCAGCGCCATGACGTGCCAGAAGCCGACGTCCGGGCTGTCGATCAGGAACGGGCCGAAACGCACCAGGTTTTCCTTGTCCTGAAACTCCATGGACGGGACGAAGACGATGGCGAATTTTTTCGAGTTGGCCGCTTCCTGAGACATCCCCGGAATACTGCTCGCGACCATTTGCTGAATGCGCCCACGTACGCTGTCCGGATCGAGCGCTGCGGTGTGCTTGATGAACACCGCCGCCGACGCCGGTTGCACCGGTTCGCCAGGGGCGATGCGTTCCGGCAGCACCACGTGGACCCGCGCGACGATCACGCCGTCGATCTGCGACAAGGTCGATTCCAGTTCCTGGGACAACGCATAGATGTAGCGCGCCCGTTCCTCCAGCGGCGTGGAAATCACCCCTTCTTTCTTGAAGATTTCCCCGAGGCTGGTGCGGGCCCGTCGCGGCAGGCCGGCGGCTTCCAGCACGCGCACCGCGCGATTGATGTCGCGGGCGGCGACGATGATGGTCACGCCGGTTTTTTGCATCTGCTTGCGGGCGTCGATGTGCTGGTCGGCGAGTTTGGCGATGACGTCATTGGAGTCCGGCTCCGAGAGGCCGCCGAACAGTTCCGTGTCGTCGCTGCAGCCGCTGAGCAACAGCAGGCACAGCAACACAATCGGGGCAAAGAATTTCACGCCGGGCCTACTGCATGTTGGTCAATTTATCGAGCGCCTGGGCGCTCTTGCTCACCACTTTGGTGGTGATCGCCATCTGCAGCGAGTATTGCGACAGCGAGCGGCTCATCTTGACCATGTCCATCGGATCGGCCGAACCGGCAGCGGTTTTCATCGAGCGCAGCGCCTGCTGCGACAGCTGTTCCTGGGACTGGAAACGCTCGGAGAGCGCACCCACCACACCGTCGGCCATATGCCCCACCGGGGCGGCCTCGTTACGCATGGCGCCATTGAATAAGTCGACATCCGCCTGCGCAGGTCCGGAAACCAGGCCTGGGTCATGCTCGACCGGGACGCCTTTGGGTGCATTGATGGGGGAAAGACTCACGGGCGTTCTCCGGCAGACGGTGTCGAGGGGGTGCGATGGTTCACGGCAATCCTGGGATCAGGAAACGCCCGCGCTCATCACGTCGAGGATGTTTTGCGCCGCTTCAGCGGCCGAACTTTTCAGGCTGTGTTGTTGCAACTGCGGGCTCAGGCCGTTCTGCGCGAGGCTATCAGCGCCGCCCTCCGCGCCTTTGCCACCGGCAATCCCCAGGCCCATTTCCAGGCCTTGCTTGAAGATGTCCATCGGATTGCTGCTGCCTAACAGTTGCGCCAGGTCGTTGGATTGGCCGCCCGAGGACGCATCGTTGGCCGACGGTTCCTGTTGCGGGCTGCCCAGGCCGCCGTTGCCCTGAGTCGATTGCGTGCCCTGCGCACCACCGGCACCCATCTGCTGGGAAATCTGCTCCAGCGCCGCGCGGAATTTCGAGGTTTCACCCTTGTCGAGGAAGTTGTCCTTGCCGCCGCTCTCGTCGAGTTCCTTGCTCCAGGACCCGGAATCCGGCGCACCGAACTGGGCTTTGTTCTGGTCCATGAAATTGGCGACTTGCTGCAGGATCGGTTTGTCGGCCTTAGAGAAAGTCGAGCCTTCGCCCTTGTCGGTCAGCGCATTGTCCAGCGATGACTTGCCCAGACCTTGCAGAGTCTGGGACATCAAATCCTGCCCGCCCTGGCCTTTGCCACCAATGCCGGCATCCGCCGAGGCGCCGAAATTGCTGCCCAGTTTGTCCTTGATCAAATCGCCCAACGCTTTCTTGACGGCGTTCTCTTCACCGCCCTTCCCCCCGGCCAAGGCCATGAACGGGTTCTCTTTTTTAAGTTGTTGTTCAACCATCTTGCCCAAGGGCGAATCGGTATTGAGGTGGCCGCCGGACATCAGCGAACTGCTTAACTTGTCGACCACCCCTTTCATGGAATTAATTGATTCGGAGGCCACGGAAGTTAGGGTCGCCGGAATAGCGCCGCCCATTTTCAGAAGCGAACTGGCACCTGCTGCTAGAGGATTTAACATGGAAGATTCTCGCTAACGATCAAAAGCCCTCTGCACAAACAGAGGGCACAGGGATGATTAATAGCTGATGCCTTTCGCACTTTGTGCGACGTTGGAGATTTGCTTGTTGGCCGCGTCCGTCTGAGCGGAACTGATGGCCTGCAGTGTGTTGCGCTGTTCCGTTTGCATGGCCGCCTGGCCTTGCATGGTGATATTGCGGGCCGATTGCTCGTCCTGCATCTGCATCATTTTCATTTGTGCGTCGGCCGCTTTACCGCCGCCGGACATGTCGGCGGCTGCCGACTGGTTTTGCGCATTGCCTTTAACCGAGTTAGCGGTTTCTTTAACCGAGTTGAAACCATTTACCGCCGTGTTTGCAGCGCCACCTACTCCACCCATACCAGCCATAGTCTTAACTCCACAATGAACACTCGCATCAGTGCGAGATATCCATGAGTGGAGCCGTGGCGGATTTGGGTTCCACTTTTTTTTCCAGGGGATCGTGTTTGAGGAATATATCCAGCGACTTGATGCGGTGATAAAGCGTGCGTCGGGGCACGCCCAATTCCATGCTCACCGCGTCGACGGACTGACCGTGGCGCTTGAGCGCCTCCTGGATCAGGATGCGCTCGATGACCCGCATCTGCGCCTTGAGGGTCTGGCTCTCGGGGTCTTCACCGGGCCCGCCGCCGAGCAACGGAAAACCCAGCACGAAACGCTTGGCCGCGGACTTCAATTCGCGGATGTTGCCGGGCCAGGAATGGCTGAGCAGCACTTGGGTCAGCGCCGCGCCCAGCGCTTTGTGACCCCGCCCCAAGTCTCGGGCGGCGGCGTTGGAAAATTGGGAAAACAGCGGAATGATCTGGTCGCGACGCTCGCGCAGTGCCGGCAACTGGATGGTCAGGACGTTGAGGCGGAAATACAGATCGCGACGAAACAGGCCCTGCTCGACCATTTCATCCAGAGGCCTCTGGGCCGAGGCGATCACGCATAACTCCAGGGGAATGACCGTGGTCGAACCGAGTCGCTCGATAGCCCGGACCTCCAGCACCCGCAGCAGTTTGGCCTGGAGATTGAGCGGCATGCTGTCGATCTCGTCGAGGTACAGCGTGCCGCCCTGCGCCGCTTCGATGTAGCCCATCCGCGAACGACTGGCCCCGGTGAACGCGCCGCTGACCACCCCGAACAACTCGCTTTCGGCCAGCGACTCCGGAATCGCCGCGCAATTCATCGCCACAAACCCGCCCTTGCGCTCCGACAGTACGTGAATGCGTTGCGCCAGGGTGTCCTTGCCGGTGCCGGTCTCCCCCGACAGCAGCAGATCGATGCCCAGTGGCGAGGTGCTTTGCGCAATGATTTTTATGTCCGGGAGGTCGTTATCGCAGTCAAGCTCACAATCAAAGTAATCGTACACACTCATCTACGATCTCCAGATCGGTTTCCTTCAAGTTATGCCCCCGTCCATAGGCTCTGATCGTTGCCTTTGAACTACTTGGTGACTTCAGGGCTTATGACCCCTGCCGTCGTGCCATGCAGTCAATTGTTTCCACGGGCGACACTTCATCCCCGGCACAACTTGCCGAGCAAATAAATAAAGCAATTATTCTAATTATTGGACGAGTGCAAACAATTCAGCAAGTTACTGCAGGGCCGTCGTCACAAGTTGACGACTCCATTGAATAAGGCGCGATTATCCAACAACCGTTAATACAGTACTGACGCGTAGAGATATTGGGGTGAAACCGGTTACAGCTGCACTATTGTGGGGTTAAAGCACCATAATGACGCACAGCAAGCTATCACCGACGCAGCAATACCGAACGAGCTTACTTAAACTTGATTTCAATTATCTGACGGATCATCAGCGCTGCTCGCCAATGAACAAAACCGCCGGTTTCGTTTTCGGAAGTGAACATGAGCATACATTCGAAGTTATACATGTCAACTGTATTCTCAAAGTCTTGCTCCTCTGTACGAGTTGTTCTCTTCCCTGGGAAATTTCCAGCTCGGAGCTGTTTTTATTCCCTCGGAAGAGAGACAAGCATTTCCCGGAAAGTTCCCGATGAATGTTGATTCGATCAAAGTATTGATTTGCCACTATGCCATTGTGTGACACAGCGCACGGTGATCAGCCCCCGGCCTGCTTACTGTGCCGAGTGTTTGTGACGCACACGGCAAACTTTTTGAGTATTACGCAAATTTTCGATGGAACCGAATCACGCCTGCTGACCACTCAGCGCCGCCCGAACCCCGGATTACAAACTTGTCATGGAGTTGTCAGCGTAGGCAGCACCCTCGATTCATACAGTGAAGTCGTCAGTCACCCAGCCTGGGTGACGCGCCTCCCACCGATGAAGACAAGGGTCGACACCATGAAACCAATCAACAAACTCTGCCTGATCGCCGCCAGCCTGCTGATGCTCGGCACCGGTTCCGCCATGGCCAGCAACATTGCGCCGGTGAAGGCCAACAACGTCGTGCTGGTGCACGGTTCCTGGGCCGATGGTTCGAGCTGGTCCGAGGTAATTACGCGGTTGCAGGCCGCCGGTCTGCACGTCACCGCGGTACAAAACCCACTGACCTCGGTGGCCAACGACGTCGCCGCCACCCAGCGCGTGCTTGATCAACAAGACGGCCCGACGGTGTTGGTCGGCCATTCCTATGCCGGCACCGTGGTCAGTGAAGCCGGGGTCGATCCGAAGGTCAGCGCCCTGGTGTACGTCGCCGCCCGCGCCCCGGATGCCGGAGAAGATTTCGTCGCCCTCGCCGGCAAGTATCCGACCATGCCGGTGCGCGCCGGCACCGAGGAGCACGACGGCTACGTCACCTTGAAGCAAGACGCTTTCCTCAAATACTTCGCCGGTGATGTCCCCCACGACAAAGCCCTGGCCCTGTTCGCCGTGCAACAACCGATCGCCAAGACCTTGTTTGGCGAGCGCACCACCGCAGCAGCCTGGCACAGCAAACCGTCGTGGTACGCGGTGTCCAGCCTCGACCAGACCATCAACCCGGACCTGGAACGCTTCCTCGCCAAACGCATGGGCGCGACCACCATCGAGGTGCCGTCCAGCCATTTGTCGCTGGTGTCGCACTCGAAAGAAATCGCCGACCTGATCCTCGAAGCCTCCGGCCGCCAGCCGTAATCCCGGGGCGAATTGCATTACAACTTTGTCATTCAACTGTTGGTCGGCTGTCCGGATTGCCTCGTTAACCTGAGCTCACTGCCCAGCCAACTGACGGCAGCCACCTTCACCCCGATTTAGAGAGAGCCCCATCATGAAAATGTTAATCCTCGGTTTCGCCGCCCTCCTCGCCACCGGTTCGGCGTTTGCCGACACCCAGCCACAAGCCGCGGTGATTCATGACAAAACCGGTTTCTTCGTGCATATGGACGTCGCTAAAGTCCTGTCCACCACCGACATCTCACAACAGTGCGGCATTATTCCTGCGCGGCTGGACTACCTGGACCACAAAGGCCAGGAGCACGTGCTGGATTACCAGGTCGAAGGCTCCGGTTGCACCAATGACAATTGAGTGTGCGTCGCCGAAGACGTGTGGCCCGCGTCACGTGCAGATGATCGGGCTACACTGGCTCACGCCCTCCACGGCGCAATGACTTCTTACGGATACCGACCATGAACATCCTTGTCGTTGAAGACGAGCCCAAGGCAGGCAACTACCTGCTCAACGGCCTGCAGGAACTCGGTTACTCGGTCAGCCTCGCGCGCAATGGCGTGGACGGCTTGCACCTGGCCCTGGAAACCTCGTTCGACGTCATCGTGCTGGACGTGATGATGCCGAAAATGGACGGCTGGGAAGTGCTGCGGCGCTTGCGCAAGGAAGCCGATACACCGGTGCTGTTCCTCAGCGCCCGCGACGACATCGCCGACCGTATCAAGGGCCTGGAACTGGGCGCCGACGACTACCTGATCAAACCGTTCTCCTTCGCCGAACTGGTGGCGCGCCTGCGCACCCTGACCCGCCGTGGTCCGTCCCGTGAAGAAGAACAATTGCAAGTCGCCGATCTGCAAATCGACGTACTCAAACGCCGCATCACCCGCGACGGCGTGCGCATCACGCTGACCAATAAAGAATTCGCCTTGCTGCACCTGTTCGCCACGCATCAGGGCCAAGTGCTGTCGCGCTCGCTGATTGCCTCGCGGGTGTGGGACATGAATTTCGACAGCGACACCAACGTGGTAGACGTCGCCGTGCGCCGGCTGCGCTTGAAAGTCGACGACCCGTTCCAACTCAAGCTGATCCACAGCGTGCGCGGTATCGGCTATCGCTTCGATACGCAGCCATGAACCGCCGAGCGCATTCCCTGACCCTGCGCCTGGCGTTGCTGTTTGCCTTGCTGGCGTTCGCCTCGGTCATCACGTTGGGCGTGTGTTTGTATCGCGAACTGGAGCGCGAGTTGATCCGCCGGGACGATGCCGCGCTGATCACCCGGGTCGATCAACTGCGCACGTTTCTGAATGACAGCAACACCCTGGACCTGATCAAGAGCAAACCCGCGTTGTTCCAGAACATGCTCGGCAACCGCGAGTCGGTGCTGGTGATCGGTGCGGCCGGACAAAAGCCGTTGCTGGTGGTCAATCCCGGCAACCTCGACTTGCCGAACCTGTCGCCCGTGACCATGGACCATCCGTTGGTACTGGCCGACGTGCAGCATTTTTCCGGCGTGGACGGCGTGCCCTTCGCGGCGCTGGCGGCGACCATCGACTCGGGCGACCTCGGCAGCCTGCAAGTCGTGGCCGGTCGACTGATGACCGAGCGCACCAGCGTGCTGGCCAACTACCGGTTGCGCGTTTACTTCCTCGCCGGCGTCGCCGCCCTATTGCTCGCGCTCTGCGGCTACTTGCTGCTGTATCGCGGGCTGCTGCCCCTGCGTCGCCTGGCCAAACACGCCCACGGCATCGGCGTCGGCAACCTCACCGAACGCCTCGACATTCAAGGCGCGCCGCTGGAAGTGCTGCCGATGATCGACGCCTTCAACGGCGTGCTCGACCGCCTCGCCAAAGGCTTTATCCAGCTCGGCCAGGTCTCCACCGACATGGCCCACGAACTGCGCACCCCGATCAACAACCTGCTCGGCGAAACCCAGGTCGCCCTCCAGCAAAACCGCAGCGTCGAAGCCTACCAACAACTGCTCGCCTCCAACGTCGAAGAACTCGAACGCCTGGCGCGCATGCTCGACAACATGCTGTTCCTCGCCCGCACCGACCCGGCCAGCGCCTTGCGCCAACGCCAGGAACTGGACGCGGCGGATGAGATGGAGCGGATGGCGGATTACTTTGAAGGACTGGCGGCGGACGCCGGGATCAGCATCAACGCCCACGGCAGCGGCGTGATCTGGGCCGAGCCGATGTTGTTGCGGCGGGCGCTGGCCAACCTGTGTTCGAACGCCATCAAATATGGCGCGCCGGATTCGGAATTGGTGGTGAGTGCGACGCCTACTTCTGATGGGATCAGCCTGCGGGTGAGCAACCACGGCGCGACCATTGCGGCGGAGCATTTGCCGAAACTGTTTGACCGGTTTTATCGGGTGGATGAGTCGCGGGAACGGTCGGCGCAATCGAATGGGTTGGGGTTGTCGATTGTGGCGACGATTATGCAGTTGCATAACGGGCGGTATGGCGTCACCAGTGAGAATGGGGTGACGTGTTTTGAGTTGTTTTTTCCGGGGCGGGTGTTGGAAAAGTAACGAGGGGGCAATCCCCTCGTTACGGTGCCTGGTGGCTATCCAGGCTTGTGGTTGTCCAGTACGCGGTTGACCGCCAACTCACCCATCAGAATCACACGGGCCAGCACCAGCATCGTATGACGTCGCGGGTTGTCCGCCAGGTCGGCGAGATCGTTAACCATCTCGCGGGCTTGTGCGAACGATTCGCTGGCCTCGAGGAGCAACGTTTCGTCATCCACCGCTGCGTCGATGGTGAAGATGGTGCTGCGCTTGCGGGGCGGTATCGGCTCTTTCGTCGCCCCGGGGTTGAGGTAGAAGTTGAGTGCGCGGTCGGCCGCCAGTTTCATTTTCTTGGGATCAAGATCGAAAGAGGCGTCGTAGGGTACTGGATCGTTGTGCGGGGGATTCGGCGTTACCTTGAACATGTCTTAACTCTCTCTATGAGGCTACGACCAGTTCGCGACTAAACGAAAGGGAGGCAGCTGTGCACAGGTTAGTCGACCGACGAGCTAAGAAATCGGCGCACTCGAGAGTGCCCTGCGCACAGCTACCATCAAGTGCAGGTTGGGATACCTGGCTGATTGACGCTTATGCGACTTAGCAACAACGGGCGACTAAACCCGACCACTGATGAGCAGTGGCAGGCAAACGATAGAGCCCTGGCCCAAGAGGCACAAGCCGGCGGATTCTGGCGCACGCGTAGGTAACGGCGCAAGGTTTTGTAGCCGCTTATGACGTAACACAGAGTGTCTTTAAACGCGCGGCTCGCAACGATTAAACACATCTCACAAAAGCTGGGTACGTCCTCGATCACTACCGGCAAAAAGGCAGTGATACGGTGTCAGCCACAAAAGTGAATGGAACGTCGATCAGTACAAGCGGACCGAAGAACTGAGCCCACAGATACTCATCGTGTATCCCGCCGTAGCATTGATATGAACCTGGCCCCGTCACCGAGCCCAACCAGGCGCAACCGCTCAACTGTGAAATAGCCAACATTAAAATGAGCTTCCGTAGCACGTAATGTCCTTATTACTGTTCCATGTCTGCGGCATAGACGCCTCAGAGATTGCAGGTGTATTGATATTCGAAAGGGAAAAACACCGTATCGACCACCAACGAAAATGGCGCGTCGAGGAGTAAAAAGGGGATCAGTTTTCCGTGGGATGTGCCGACCAACCACCAATCAAAACGAACACCCAGGTAGGGACAACGATGGTTGTAATCCATCCGCGTAGCGACCGCCGCGCACCCACTTAAACCGGTGAGCATGGCCAGTAAGATCACTTTCCAAAACACGTAACGTCCTTATTACTTCCATGTACAGAACTGCATAGACGCCATCGCAAGAAGATAGTCACCGATGCCGAGTTCGTCAGTGAATGGATGCCACCTACCAGATCGCTGTTCCGGTTTTCCTACCGGCAGCCGAGTAAATGATGTGGGTGGTTTTGCAGCGGACATTAGCCAGCGCTACTGGCCCATCGGTTCGACTGTCACGACTATTGTCGCGGTTGTCTCCCAACACGAAGACATACCCACGCGCAATCTGTGTTCGCTCAAAGCTTTGCGAATAGCTTTTCTCCCTTGGCGACCCCGAATGAAACGGCCCAAAGTTTTCTCCGTTAAGCAGCACGTTGCCGTCGACAATCTCAATGCTGTTTCCCTCGGTGGCGGCGATACGCTTGACCTCAACGTTTCCCTCACGCTCGTAAGCCACGACATCGCCCAGAGAGTAATCACTACGCCTGCTATCACAAACAAACGCATCGCCCGTTATCAGCGTCGGCGCCATGCCATTCCCCTGAATGCGATAACCTTCAAATCCGAGCAACCGAGAGCGCGTGCTGGGTTGAATCAGCAACCAAAGACTGACGACCATCGCGGCAAGGAAGAACAAATGCTCACGCTTGCTGTGCACTTTGATACGCCGACGCGCAAACCAGGCACCGGCAAAGGCTGATACGCACTTCGTCACGATGATCATCGCGACCAATACAACTAAGCCGCGCCGGCTGGTAAACAGCCCAGACCATCCTCCTATCAGCAAGAAGCTCCACAGCACGGCAATGAGCGCTGCGGCCAGTCGAGGTCGACCTGCATAGAACAAACCCCAGCCACTAACGACAACGCCCAGAAGAAACGCCACCGAAGGTTTGCCAGGGTTGACAGCTTGCATAGATACATCCATGAAATGGTGCAGTGGGCCGTAAACGTAGCGAACGGTTTTGCTTATGGCTTGGAAACCTGACCTTGGAATAGCTTGGTATAGGCGAAGTAACCCCCCGCAATCTCAGCGACGGCCAGCACCCCATACACCGCGCCAAACATGAACGAAGAGGCGATGAAACCAATCGCCACGATGCCAACAAAAATCTGGATGATTTTCAGCGTCTTTTCTTCCAGAGAAAATTTCCCATGCAGAAACAGACCCGCCGCCAGACCAATCAAAACGCCCACAATGATTCGTGCAAACATCACTCAACTCCTTTTGCTGAAAGGTGGGAAGCTTACTCCAGAAAAGATAATCGCACCCCTTCCAGAGGCTCGGCACGACACCACACATTTTTTCCCGGCAGCTATAGTGATAGATCGTCGGTGTCGGGATGGATCTCACGAGGGAATCAAGGATGAGCTTAATAAAACGTCTACTGCTGGGGGGCTCCCTGGCTTCATGCTGCTCGGTTGCTTTGGCAATAACCCCTTACGGGTCATGCAGCGACAGCGCTCAGTCCTATCAGGATCGATACCAAAGCACGATGAGAGCCAGCGACCTTGTCTGCTACCAGAAAGCACTCGAGCGCGAACTTGGAGGAAGCTCCGGATACGATTGCAGCCAAAGCGCGGAGCACTACCAGACGGAATACGAAAGCAATCAGAGATCGAGTGACCTGGTTTGCTACCAAGAGGCGCTTCAGCGCGAGATGAATTAGATATTAGTGGCTATATCAATAAACCAAGGACAAGGTATGAATAAAAAAGTAGTAGCAGGACTTCTCGCGTCCATTGGACTCATTTCCTGCGCCCACGCCGAGACCTTCACAAGTGCAGACATCTGCAAGGCAGCCATTTCAGTTGAGATGGGCCGACCAACAAAAACAATGAAAACCAACCAGGCAGAACCAAACCCTGAGATATCTTATCGACGTCCGGACGGTGACTCATTTCGGTATCGATGCCAAGTGAGCGAAGACCGTGTCATCTGGTCAACATTCTTGGCCGATACAAACGAATGGGGGCGCTGGAGAAACCGCTATTCAGAGGGAGATGCGTCGACAACGTATTCAATTTCGAAAGGTGTACTAACGATTAGCAACGATCAGTCGGGCGATCAGACCTTTAAGAAGAAAGATTTTTAGTCGCAAAAAGGTGACAGATTTGTTTACTGATAAGCCTGTAAAAAATAGAGCTATCACCTCTTTGAAAAATCACTTCCACTTACATGCCAGTTGCAGGGGGGCAATGGCTTGCCGCAGGCCAGTAACAGGAAAGGTCACCGTTACCGGTGATTCGTTATAGGGCGTGATACGGACAACTACCTGCTGAGCGTCAAATAAATGCTTAACAACGGGAATAGCGTATTGACCGCCCCATTGACCAAGAGCCTTATTGTCCGTAGAGGACGAAAAGCTGTACGTCCGGGCTTTTTGATTATCGACCCGGTAGGTCACTTGTCCGTACTCCTCTGTATCAGCTAGAAAATTATCGGCCAAAACGAAATACAACGACGTTGCCCCTTCGGCACAACGAATATAAAGGTCAGCTGTGTCGTGACCGCCATATTGCTTCGCCACCACCTCTTTGGAGGTTGCATGCAAAACGATAGTTTTGCTGTCATCAATTTTTGAGACTGTCTCCCTCACTTCCCAGCTCGAAGCTTGCTGCACAGTGGAGACAGGGCGGTATTTCATGTCGTAGCACGCAAGACGCTTGCTATCTTCATTGATACCGGTGCAATCGTCAGCGGCGTAACCGGTCGACCAGATTGAAGCTAGTAAGATTGACAATAGGATTCTCATTGATATCCCTTTCAGAATTTCCGATTCAGCATAGTGCCAAGATCATCTTCGACGCACTAGTGTTGCATAATTTGCGAGCCCTTCCCGAGAAGAGCATATCTCCGGAGCCCCACGCCCAGGCCCAGAGACGCACTTCACCACTTAAGCGCCAACCAGCAGCGAGATGAATCAGGGTTTTGGCGCTCACATTGCCCAGTCTGAACGAGCCCGATACTTTGTGAACGTTTTGCTTAAATCGCAGACAACAAAAAAGGGCCCACCTTTCGGTGAGCCCTTCTAGACCGCCCAGCAGAGCGGATTTTGTTTGGTAGGCGCGATTGGACTCGAACCAACGACCCCCACCATGTCAAGGTGGTGCTCTAACCAACTGAGCTACGTGCCTGCTGTGTGGCGGCATTCTACGGAATTCCGGAGGGGTGTCAACACCTTTTTTCGAGCTAACCCTATGAATATGCAAAATATTTAATTTTGTGGCTGCGACGGAGATTTTCCGGTGGCTGGCGGCGGTTTTTTAACTCGGGTAGGATCGGCGGACTCGTAAAATATATTAAACAGAGGCTGCAGGATGGCGAACACCCCCTACCCCGAGTCCTATTACGCTGCATCGGCCAATGCGGTGCCGCCGCGCCCGGCGTTGCAGGATGACGTAGAGACTGATGTCTGTGTGATTGGCGCCGGTTACACCGGTTTGTCCTCTGCCCTGTTTTTGCTGGAGAACGGTTTTAAGGTCACGGTGCTTGAGGCGGCCAAGGTGGGGTTTGGCGCGTCGGGGCGCAACGGTGGGCAGATCGTTAACAGTTATAGCCGCGACATTGATGTGATCGAGCGCAGTGTCGGGCCCAAGCAGGCGCAGTTGCTGGGGCAGATGGCGTTTGAGGGTGGGCGGATCATTCGTGAGCGGGTCGCCAAATATAATATCCAGTGCGATTTGAAGGACGGTGGTGTGTTCGCCGCGATCACGGCCAAGCAGATGGGGCATCTGGAATCGCAGAAGCGTCTGTGGGAGCGGTTCGGGCATACGCAGCTTGAGTTGCTGGATCAGAAGCGCATTCGTGAAGTGGTGGCGTGCGATCAGTATGTCGGCGGCATGCTCGACATGAGCGGCGGGCATATTCATCCGTTGAACCTGGCGCTAGGTGAAGCGGCGGCCGTGGAGTCGTTGGGCGGCACTATTTATGAGCAGTCGCCGGCGGTGCGCATCGAGCGCGGGGCGAATCCGGTGGTGCATACGCCGCAGGGTAAGGTTCGGGCCAAGTTCATTATCGTGGCGGGCAATGCTTACCTCGGCAATCTGGTGCCGGAGTTGGCGGCGAAGTCGATGCCGTGCGGGACTCAGGTGATTACCACTGAACCGTTGGGCGATGCGTTGGCCAAGAGTCTGTTGCCGCAGGATTACTGCGTTGAGGACTGCAATTACTTGCTCGATTATTACCGTCTGACCGGCGACAAGCGTTTGGTCTTCGGCGGTGGCGTGGTGTATGGCGCGCGGGATCCGGCGAACATCGAGGCGATTATTCGGCCGAAGATGCTCAAGGCGTTTCCGCATTTGAAAGACGTGAAGATCGATTACGCCTGGACCGGAAACTTCCTGCTGACCCTGTCGCGTCTGCCGCAGGTCGGACGGCTGGGGGACAACATTTACTATTCCCAGGGTTGCAGCGGGCATGGTGTGACGTACACGCATCTGGCGGGCAAAGTGCTGGCCGAGGCGTTGCGCGGGCAGGCTGAGCGCTTTGATGCGTTTGCGGATTTGCCGCATTACCCGTTTCCGGGTGGGCAATTGCTGCGCACGCCGTTTGCGGCGTTGGGTGCTTGGTATTACGGGTTGCGGGATAAGTTCGGGTACTGACCAACACCGCGGTTCCGTGTAGGAGCGAAGCTTGCTCGCGAAGAGGTTGTGTCAGACGACATCATTTTTGCCTGACGCACCGCTTTCGCGGGCAAGCCTCGCTCCTACAAGGATCAGAGGCGATCGCGGGTGATGCCGCTGCGAATTCGCAGGATGTCGGCCAAGACTGCCAAGGCGATCTCCGCCGGGGTCTTGCTCCCCAGGTTCAACCCAATCGGTGCATGTATCCGCGCCAATTCCGCATCCCCCAACCCACCAATCCGGCGCAACCGCTCAAAGCGCTTTTGCGACGTTTGCATCGACCCCATTACACCGATATAAAACGCATCGGTGCGCACCGCTTCCATCATCGCCAAATCATCAATGCGCGGATCGTGGGTCAGCGCCACCACTGCCGTATCGCTGTGACAGCCGCCATCAGCGATGAACACCGACGGCAGTTGGCGACGAATTTCGACGCCGTCCAGCACCACACCGTTCAGCACTTCATCCCGGGGATCGCAGAGAATCACCTCGAAACCCAGGCCCACGGCAAATTCCGCACACGCCTGGGCGACGCTGGAATACCCGGCCAGCAACAACCGCTGAGCCGCGCCGATCCGCACGCGTACCCGATCAATCTCACGCTCGATGCGCACACCCTGCTCGCTGTCCGCAAACACAGCGCGCGCACCGTTGCCCAGATCGACCTCGCGAATCAACCGACGCTGACCCAACAACGCCGATTCCAGCTCGCGCAGATGCGCCTGAACCGCACAATCCGGTTCAAGCTTCTCCACCAGCACATCGAGCACGCCGCCGCAGGGCAGGCTCACTCGGGAACGCGGGTCGTCGCCTTCGCCGTAACGCACGACGCTGACTGCCTCTTCAAACGCGCCTTCGGCGACCCGCTCAAGGAAATCCTCCTCAACGCAGCCACCGGACAGCGAGCCGATCCACTGCCCGTCCGCGTTCACCGCCAGTAGCGACCCCGGCGCCCGCGGTGCCGAGCCATAAGTGGCAAGCACCGTGCACAACCACACCCGCTGCCCCGCCACCGACAATTCCAGCGCCCGACGCACCACTTGCAGATCGAGATGCTGCATGTCAGTGCGCCTTGTGCTCGGCCGGCGGTGCGTCCGCTTGCAGTTTCTGCACATCGCTCACCGCCAACTCAGCAGACTGACCGCCCCAACCCTGACGCAAATAATTCAGCAGATCGGTCAGTTGCTCATGGCTGAGTTTGTCGGCAAAGCCCGGCATCGGCTGCATGCGTTCGAACCCGGCGAATTTCTGTTCGCCGATGCCGTCCTCTATCACCCGCAGCAGGTTGCGCGGATCTTCCAGGCGCAGCGTGGTGTTGCCGCGCATGGCCACGGCGATGTGCGGTTTGCCCTCGCCGTTTGGCGCGTGGCAACCGGCGCAGACGTTCAGGTAGTCCTGACGACCGCGTTGGGCGCTTGGGCTCATTTTGTCCAGCGGCACTTCGGTCAGCACTTTGGCCGCCGGGGCTGGATCGCCCAGCAGATAAGTGGCCATCGCCGCCAGGTCCGGGTCATTGAGGCCTTGGGTGCTGTTGTGGAACACCGGGAACATCTCGTTGAACATCGTGCCCTGGGCGCTCATCCCGTGCTTGAGGAAGGTGCTCAGGTCCTGCTGATTCCAGCCGCGCGCGGCCAAATCAGTGGCCAGCAGGCTCGGCGCCAAGTAGCCGTTGAGCAGGCCGCCGGTCAGGCGCTTGTCCTGTTGCATGGCGCCGGGCAAACCCCGTGGCGTGTGGCATTCGCCGCAGTGACCGAGCACCTCGACCATGTACTCGCCGCGCTTGAAGGCTTCGCTTTTGCCCTCGGTGGGCGCGAGTTTCACGTCCTTGCCGTAGAGCATGTTCCAGCCCATCAAACCCAGGCGCACGTTGAACGGGAAGCTCAGGCTGGTGACCGGCGCCGCGCGTTCGATCGGCTCGACGGTTTTCAGGTACGCATGAATCGCGTCTGAATCTTCGCGCGGCATCAAGTGATACGAGGTGTAGGGCATCGCCGGGTACAGGTTGGCGCCATCGCGACGCTTGCCTTCGGTGAGTGCGGCGAAGAATTCGTCGTCGTTGTACAGACCGATGCCGTGCTCTTTGCTCGGGGTAATGTTGGTGCCGTAGATCGTTCCAAACGGCGAGACGATCGGCAAACCACCCGCAAACGGCGCGCCACCCCGTGCGGTGTGGCAGGCCATGCAATCGGCGGCGCGCGCAAGGTATTCGCCGCGCTTCACCTGATCATCCGCGTGAGCCAGCAACACCGGCGCAGCCAGACCAACCGCCAACGCCAGGCGGGACAGTAAATGCTTCATGCTTAACCCTCCTTGACCAGGCCGAGATCGGTCAGCACGTTGCGCGTGGCGCTGTAATAGCGCACGTAGCCGGTGCAGCGGCAGACGTGGTGGCCGAGGCTGTCCTCGATGACTTTTTCCAGCTGACTTTTGACGATGGGTTGGCGCTGCAGCTTTTCCACCAACACCGTCGCGGCGTTGACGAAACCGGGCGCGCAGTAGCTGCACTGGAAGGCGAATTCATCGACGAAACGCTGCTGGATCGGGTTCAGTTCGGTGACTTTGCCCTGCTCGTCGCGGGTCGCGTGGCCTTCGATGGTCCGCACTTTCTTACCTTCGAAGTAATGCGCGCCGGTGATGCAGGTGCGCACTTCTTCGCTGGTGCCGTCCGGGTTGTCGACGATCACCACGCAGGCATGGCAGATGCCCTGGCCGCAGCCCAGACGCGAGCCGGTGAGGTTTTTGTATTCGTGCAGGTAGTCGATCATCGGCAGGTCATCAGGGATGTCCACCGGGCCGACGGATTGACCGTTAAGGGTCAGTTGAAACGGACGGTTAGCCATTGAGGGCCTCCTTGATGCGTGCGGAAGTGATAGGCAGGTCGCGGACCCGTTTGCCGATGGCATGGGCCACGGCGTTACCGATGGCGCCGACCACCGGGATCATCACCACTTCGGCAATGCCCTTGGATGGATCGCTCGGCGACAGCGGAGGCAGGATCTCGGCGGTCTGATTCCACACCGCAACGTGGCGCGCCATCGGCAAGCGGTAACGGTTGAAGTTCCAGTCACCCTCCCCCGGCCCGCCTTCGTACAGCGGCATCTCTTCAAGCAGCGCATGGCCGATGCCCATGGCGATCCCGCCTTCGAGCTGGCCCTTGACCAGTTCTTCCACCAGCACCCGACCGCACTCGACCCACGAGTGATGGTTGAGCACTTGCACTTCGGCCGAACCCTTGTTCACTTTCAACTCCACCAGCGTCGCGACCGGGCTGTAGTAAGTCACCGCTGCGTTGTTCAACTGGGTGTCCGGGTAATGCACGTTCTGACGATCCAGCAGATGGAAACCGTTGCTGGTCATCTGTGCTTTCTTCGCGTTCGGCGCGCCGTCGCCGTACTTCACGGCCAAGCCATCCAGCGGCAGACGCTCGCGCACACCGTCGATGCTGAACTCGGCCTCGGCCCAACTCCAGCGGTTGAAACCGTGCACGGTGGCGCCGGTCACCAGGCCTTTGTCGTGGGCGTGTTTCGCCAACTGCTCAAAGCTCAGCGGCTGCATGCCGTTGGCGGTGAGTTTGCCGTCGACCCAATGCGCGTCTTCGCGGCGCACCACGTACGGGTTGGCCTGGCCGCCGTAAGGGCCCTGGCCCCAGATCTGCAATGCCGCCGGCCACAAACCGTGGTTGAACAGCACGCGCGACGCTTCGCGGGTGGCGTGGCTGAAGTAGTAGGCGGAGTTGGTCGCCGACGAGGCCGAGGCGAGTTTGCCGACCCAGCGCGGGTTGCGCAGAAAACCATCCTGCTCAGCCTGGCTCATGATGTACGGGTTGCCGCCGGTGATCAGCTGCAACTCTTTCCATTCGGTTTCGCCGGTCTTCACTTCCGTGGCCGGGATGCCGATGAAATCCGCCACCACCAGGGCTTGCGAGGTGGACATGCCGGTGCCGATTTCGATACCGATATGGCGCAGAGTCACGTGGCCTTCGGCGGTGAATTCGATGCTGGCCATCGGCGCTTCGGAACCGGTGCCGAAGTCTTTCTGGCAGATGGCGAAACCGACGCCGTACCAGTGATCCGGGTCGGCGGCTTCACGCTTAAGCTTGATCAGGTCACGGTTTTTCCAGACTTCGTGGACCGCGGCTTTGTCGAGGATTTCGTGCAGGCGCAAGGCACCGGCCGGCACTGCGCCCTGGGTGTTTTTCATGCCCGAGACCATGGCGTTTTTCTTGCGCAGGTCGATGGCGTCGATGCCGAGGCGACCGGCGATTTCATCGACCATCATCTCGGTGGAGGCCATGCTTTGCAGCGTGCCGTAGCCACGCATCGAGCCGGCTTCAACGGCGCGGGAATGGTAGGCCGTGACCTGTAAATCGTTCTGCGGCATGTAGTAGATCGACTGCGCCGCCGTGGCGCCAACCGCCGCCACCGACGGGCTGTAGTTGATCCGCCCGCCGCCGTCGACGCTCATCTCGGCGCGAAAAATCTTGAAGCTGTGATCGGTCTTGTCCACGGCCAATTGATAGCGGATGTCGAACGGGTGACGCTTGATGCCGCTCTGGAATTGTTCGTAGCGGTCGTTGGCCAGACGCACCGGCACACCGGCGCCGTACAACGCGGCGAGCGCTGCGTAGTAGACGAAAATGTTGTGGTCTTTTGAGCCGTAGCCGACGGTATAGCCGGGGTGCATGTTCAGGTTGGCCAGGCCGAAACGCGACGGCGCGATCATCTTCGCGGTTTCGGTGGCGGCTTCCAACGGGCACTGGGTCGCAACCACAAAATGCAAGGTCTTGGTTGCCGGGTCGTACCAGCCGTTGCCGTTGTCCGGCTCCATGGCGGCCGGTTCGATCGACGGGGTTTTGTAGCGCTCGTCGAACACCAGCCAGTTGTCCGGCGGCGCGTCGATTTGCTGCTTCATGCGGTCGGCGTAAAACAGCCCGCGCTCGGTCAGGTTGCCGTGCAGGTCCGGCTGGGAATTCCACACCGGGCGACGGTTTTTCAGCATCGGGAACAGGATCGAATCCTTGAGGCTGGCGAATTCATCTTCGTCCGCCGAGGTCGCTCCGCCGACCCGCACATAGCGGAAACTGCCGTAGGGATCGCCTTCGTAGAACGGCACTTGGGCACCGTAGCGGATGGCTTTGTCATTGAATTTGAGCTTGGCCTTGGCCTGGCGGAAACGCTCGAAGTCATTCCAGATCAGGATCGCCACCGGGTGACCGATGAACATCGGCACTTTGCCTTCCGGCAGCAGCGGATCGGGGGCGTGCTCTTCCGGGAAGACGATGCCGTCCTTGTCCAGGTCGGCTGCGGTGACGATGCGGTCGGGCTGCAAGTCGGCGCCGAGCCACGCCAGGTCTATGCCTGCGTAGATGCGGTCGGCCTTGGTGATTTTCAGCAACATGGCGTGGCCCTGCTGCTGGGGCCAGCCCGGCATGTCCTTGGCGCGGATGTCGCGGGCAAAGACTTTGCTGCCGCAGACCTTGGACAAGGCATCGTTACGTTGGCGCGCCTTGCCGTTGTTGCCGAGCCATTGCTCGGACGGCACGGTCACGCTGTTTTCCATCAAGGCCGCCAGCGCCTGGGAGCTGAGCGGTGTAAGCGTCACGCTCACACCCGCCACCAGCCCGCCCTGAAGGAACGAGCGCCGGGATATTTCACGGTTGGACATGGATCATCCTCTGGGCGGTTATGGGTCCGCCCTTCTGGTTATGTTCTGGGGATCTCGCGTCTTGCAGAAGCGCTTTTGGACGAAGCAAAAGGCTGAATTGACAGTGCAAAGCTGACCGAAAGGTTAACTTTAAAGGTTTCTGCGCTTGCGGCAAACAACCTGTTACAAAAAAACTGACCGAAGAATCAAAGTATTGCTGCGTTGCGCGGCAATAGATCGACGAAGAACGCTGCTTCCAATCAATGAAAAACGCTCCTACAGGTTCTGCGTACGTCGGGTTGCGAGTCTCTCCAGGAATTCTGCGCGGCGGCGTTGATCGGTTTCTTCTTTGGCCAATAATTCCGGCAGTAGGTCGGCCGCGCGGCTGGCGTCGAGGATATAAACGCCGTCATCGTCGCCGATGGCCAGGTCGCCCGGATGAACTTGAATTTCGCCAATTTGAATCGGCTGATTCACCTCCCCTTGGGCGCCAATGCCGCGAGTGGTGTACGCACTGACGTCGCGACAAAACACCGGCAACCCATGCAGTCGCAAGGCGCTGACATCGGTGACCGCGCCCGACACCACGACCCCGGCCAGCCCTTTAATCAGTCCAGCCAGGGTGCGCAATTCGCCCCAGCAGCCGCATTCCTGATCGCCCACGCATTCGATCACCAACACATCACCCGGCTCACTCAGCAACAGCGCCTCACGCAAGATGCTGCCATCCGGCGGGAAGACTTTGACCGTGACCACATTGCCAACCATGCGGATGTCGTTGAACACCGGTTTGATCCCGCGCAGGAAGCCGTGGTCGGAAAAGTGGCCGAGGGTGGACGCCGGGATCGCTTGGTACTTGGCGATCAACTCCGGACTGAGATTTTGCTGGCGAGGGTTGATCTGATAACTCATCGACATTTTTTCCCCGGACGCAGCAGTGGGCAGGTCGAGCAGTATTCAGCAGGCTCGGTGGCCAGGTAGTAGAAGCAACAGGTGCGGCGAAAGCGAATGCTGCGCTGCCCCTCGTCCACCAGCGTCGGCGGCCGGCGGAAATGGCTGAGCGGGTTGTAATCGAGGCCGAACAGCGCGGGGTCGGCTTGGGTCAGCAGCCATTGGAAGTCTGCTTCATAACGTTCACGGATCGTCGGATCGTCAATTTTCGCCATGCGTTTTTCATACAGCGAATACACGCGCACCGCCGTGTTTTCCCAGAGGATGCGCCGGGAAACACCCGTGACTTTGTTGAAGGTTTGCCACAACGGTTTCAGCAACCCGGCGAACAGTCCCTGCACTAGAGCTTCGCGCCAGGCCTCGCGTTCGTTGGCGCCATAGGTCAGTGGCTGGCCGTGGAGCAAAGGAAACGACGACGTCCACAACCCGTCATCATGGCCATATTCGACCACCGCGTTGTCGAGGGTCAGCAGCAGCCCTTTGTCATACACCGACATTGCATACAAACACGCGCCGGTCGCCAGAAACGATAAGCGCTTGCCCAGCAACGAGGCGGTGATCGCCCGGGTTGGCGAGCCGATCACCGGGCCTAACCTGTCCAGCAATTGCACGCACACGTCCTCTTGCAACAAGTCCCGCGCCATCAACGCCCTTAGCGGATCACGCTCGTTGCTGTCCTTGAGCCGCAACCCGCCGGACAACACCGCCCATTCCGCCTCGGAGAAGTGCCCCGCCAGATTCATTGCGGCAGTTCCCGGCCAAACGGAATGCACAACGGCGTGCCGAAAAACGGATCAGGGATGATCCGGCAATTGAGGTCAAACACGGTTTTAACCAATGCTTCGGTCAACACCTCATCGGGCCGGCCCTGGGCGAACGCGGTCTGGTTGTGCACAGCCACCATATGGTCGGCGTAACGACAGGCCAGGTTGAGGTCGTGCAGCACCATGATGATGGTCTTGTTCTCGAGACGGTTGAGATCGCGCAGCAGGTCCAGCACTTCGATCTGGTGGGCTAGGTCGAGGAACGTGGTCGGTTCGTCGAGCAGCACGATGCCGGTGTTCTGGGCCAGGGTCATGGCGATCCATGCCCGCTGGCGTTGGCCACCAGACAAGGCATCCACCGGGCGATCCGCCAGGGCCAGCAGGCTGGTTTGCGTCAACGCGCGATTGACCATGGCTTCGTCTTCCGTCGACCACTGTTGCATCCAGCTCTGATACGGATAACGCCCCAAAGCGACCAGTTGCCGAACGGTAATCCCCTCCGGGGCGCTCGGCGTTTGCGGCAAAATCGCCAACTCCCGAGCCACGGCGGCGGTGGACTTTTGCTGGATATCCACACCGTTGAGAATCACCGAGCCCTGCTGCGGTTTCAGCAACCGGGCGAAGGATTTGAGCAGCGTACTTTTGCCGCAGCCGTTGCTGCCAATCAATACCGAAATCTTGCCCTGGGGCAGTTGCATGTCCAGCGCGTCAATAATCACCTGGCGCTGATAACTCAGGGTCAGGCCGCGACTTGCAATCGACGTCATACGTTGAATTCCTTAATGACGTTGTTTAATCAACAGATAGAGAAAAAAGGGTGTGCCCAGCACCGCGACAAAAATCCCGGCGGGCAGGTCCAGCGGCAAGAACAGCGTGCGCCCGGCCAGATCAGCCAGCACCACCAGGTTAGCCCCGACCAACGCCGCCATCACCGCCTGACCGCCGAAACCCGGCGCCACCAGGCGCTTGGCAATGTGCGGCGCAATCAGCCCGACAAACGCAATCGCCCCGCCCCAGGCAATCGCCGCACCGGCCAACGCCACGCTGACCAGCAACAAACCGGCGCGCAACCATTGCACGCGCACGCCGATGCCTTGAGCGAGACTGTCATCCAGTTGCTGCACCATCACCTGCCGCGCCAGGAATACCAGCAGTGGACAAATACCCAGCAACCAACTGCCCAGCGCCAGCGGCTCCGGCCAACTGGCACCGTACACGCTGCCGGTCAGCCAGACATAGGCGGACAGGGTCGTCGTCAGCGGACTGAATACCAGAATGAAGGTGGTGGCGGCGGTCAACATCGCGGAGATGCCGACGCCGATCAACACCAGGCGCAGCGGTGAAGTCCCCTGCTTCCAGGCCAGCAAATAAATCGCCAATGCCGCCAGCCCGGCGCCGAGCATCGCCGCCAACGGCAAATATTGCTGACCCAACGCCACGGAGAAGAACGACAGGTACAACACCGCCGCCGCACTCGCACCACTGGTGATGCCCAGCAAGTCCGGCGAGGCCAACGGGTTGCGGATGATGCTTTGCAGGATCAGCCCGGACACCGACAACGCCGCGCCCACCAGCGCCGCCAACAGCAAGCGCGGGAAGCGCAGTTGCTCGACGATAAACGTCAGGCTCGCGTCCTGGCTCGACAGCAATATGCGCAACACTTCCAGCGGCGACAGCATGACTTTGCCCAAGGACAGCGAGCCGAGCATGATCAGCGCGGTCACCAGCAGCGCCGCGAGCAAGCGCCACAATGTCGCAACATTGATGCGCCGGGAAAACCCGCTGCGGCGCCAGGTCAGAACCTTATCCATAACGACCTCCACGCCGCGCCAGCAGAATGAAAAATGGCGCGCCGAACAGCGCGGTCATCACGCCTACCGGCACCTCTTGCGGCAGGATCAGCACCCGCGACAAGGTGTCCGCCAGCAACAGCACAATCGCACCAAGCAGCGCACACCCCGGCAGCATCCAGCGATGATCGATGGACAAGCCCTTGCGCACCATGTGCGGTACCAGCAAACCGATAAAACCGATGCTGCCGGCCAACGCCACCGCGCTGCCCGCCAGACACACCACCAGCACCGCCATCATCAACCGGATCAAACCCGTGCGCTGTCCAAGGCCAGTGGCAATCTCTTCGCCAGCGTTCAGCACATTGACCTGACCCGCCAGCAACATCGACCCGAACAAACCGAGCACGCCACACAGCAACAACGGCGCGGCGACCGACAGACTGCGTTCGGTCAACGATCCCGCGAGCCAGAACAGCACCGTGTCCAGCCCATCCTGATTCACCACCAGCAACGCCTGGCTGAACGCGGAAAACAGCGCCGCCATCGCCGCGCCCGCGAGCACGATGCGCAACGGGCTGAGGCTGCCCTGCCCCATGTTGCCGATCAGCCACACCAGACTGCCCGCCACCGCCGCGCCGATAAACGCGCACCACAGCCAGGCATCCGGGGACGCCAGGGAGAACAGCGAGGAGCCGAGGATGATAAAAAACGTCGCGCCGGCGTTGATCCCGAACAGGCCGGGGGACGCCAGCGGATTGCGGGTCAGTGCTTGCATCAACGCGCCGGCCACCGCGAGGCTCGCGCCCACGGCCATGGCCATCAAGGTCCGCGACAGGCGCGTGGTGGTCACCAGCACATGGCTCACGCTCAACGGATCGGGATGCACAAACGCTGCGAAAATCTGCGACAACGGAATCCACGTTGCGCCGACCGCCAGACTCAATACGCAACTCAACAGCAACACCACGCCCGCGCTCCACATCTTTAACGCGTTGCTCATGAGGCAGTGACCAGACGCGCAACGTCATCGAGCATCAGGTTCGCGCCGAGCATGCCGCCCGACAGGCTCCAGGCCACGCCGTCGACCCGCCACACTTGCCCTTGCTGCGGCGCGCGCATTTGCTGCCACAGCGGGTGCTGCACCAGGCTTTCGTAGTTTCGCTGCACTGCCGCTTTCTCCGCGCGCAAGAAGATGAAGAAAATATCGGCATTCACCACCGCCAGGCTTTCCTTGCTGGTGAGTTTGATCGACACCCCGCTCGCCGCCCTGCTCGCTTCACTCCAGTCAAAGCCCAACTCGGTGATGACCGAGCCCGGAAAACTCGCCGGCAGGTAACTGCGGATATGGTCTTCACGCACATCCAGAATCGACACCGTTGGCGGCCAGCGCCCGGCAAACTTCTGCTGTAATTGCAGGCGCAGTTGCGCCACGCGCTGTTGCCATTGGCCCAGCAACTCATCGGCTTGCTGCTTGCGGTACAGGGCGATGCCCATCAGGGCAAGGGTCTTCTTGAACTCGAACACTTCCTCCAGCATCACCACCGGGGCGATCTGCTTGAGCAACGGGGCGATGCGTTCATGACGAAAGCGTGAGGCGATGATCACGTCCGGCTTCAGCAGCGCGATGTCCTCCAGGCTGGGCTGGGTTTCCAGCCCGACATGGGGCACCTGCTCCAACGCCCAACGCAAATAGTGATAGGTCGGTTTTTCGCTCCAGGAATCGACGATACCGCATGGCGTAACGCCCAACGCCACGGCGCTGTCGGAGGCACCCTGGAACAGGGTGACCACCCGCAGCGGCGCGGCGTCGGTTTGCGCCCACGCCGGTAGCGAGTACCGGAGTGCAAGCAGGCCCAAGGACAGGCGCAACAGCGTGCGCCTGGAGGGCTGACATCGTGGTTCAGGCTTCATTATTCAACCGGTGGAAGGGGTTCACCACGTGGCCTTTGCCGAACGGCATGCTGCCGGGGCCGCCTGCGCGCTCGATCATCGGCGTGAGCAGCAGTTTCTGCGGCCAGTGGGGTGCTTCGAACAATTGCTGTTTAATCATCGCGCGAGCTTCGGGGTCGAAGTCGATGGTGTCAATCAACTCGTTCAACACTTCGCCCATTGCCGTCCACAAACCGCGTTCCGGCAACGCGTAAACCAGCGCCAGGGTTTCGATGATCGAGCGGAAGTTGACCTGGATGCCCAGGGTCTGCAACCAGAACAAAAGGTCTTCCGGGCGCTCGTGATACAGGGTGTTGGCGTGGCCCTTCTTCAGTCGGTACGCCGGATCGGCGAGGCCGTTGCGTTCCAGCCATGGCACGAAGATGCGCAGCGAATCGTGATCGCGCAGCAACAGCCCTTGGGCATGACCGGCCTTCCAAACCAGTACCGCGTTCTGCCCGTGGATTTCGCCGAGCATGCCAATGCGGAACATCCGCAGGTTGATGTCGAAGAAGCTGTGGCACAACTCGCGGAACAGCGTCATCACAGACGCGGCGTTGGCCGGCAGTTGACGGTAGGCCATCCAGTCATCGAAGAAGTGCTGATTGCTGCCGGGCAGCGGCGTGCCGAGGGCGGCCATCGGGATCAGTCGGGTGTCTTTATCTTCCAACAGCGTCGGCGGATAGCCACGGACCATGGCCGCCAGATGACGTGGCGCTTCGTCGAACAGCGTCGCGTCCGGCGGCATGAACGCCCACCACTTGGTTTCATCGCACAGGTGCAGTTTCTGTTGCAGGGTTTCGTCTTTTTCCAAGCCCTGACGCAGCAACTTTTCACTCAAGCCGCCGTTGATCATTTTCACTGCGGGCAGATAACGCGAAGCACCCAGGGAATAGATCGCCATCGGCAACTTCAGGTAGTCGGCACTGTTGAAGCACGGGGTCATCGAGCGCAAGGACGAGGTGGCGAAGAAGTCACCGTCGGTGAAGTCCAGGCGCTGGCAATCACCCTTGGCGAAGGCATCGCCGAGTTGCGCTTCGAGCACGTGGTCGAACTGCCACGGATGCACCGGCAACGCGATGTGGCTCTCGTGAATGCCCCGTTGCTGCATCTCATGTTGCAGGCCGGCGTGCAGCGCGAATGGCAACAAGTAGTCGGCGGGACGCTGTTGCGCCAGGTCGGTCACGCCGTCGCCGCATTGCAGCAACGTGCGGTCGATGGCGACCCAGTTCAGCGCCACCGGCCGGGCGAATTCCGCCTGATAGTGCTGATATTCCGCGTCGTTCAAACCCTGCTTGGCCTTGGCCAACGGGTGGTAAGGACGATCACGCAGCGACGCCCATTGCTCCATGGTCAGGAAAAAGTCGGCGTTGCTCTTTTCCAGCAAGCGCTCGCTGTTGACCCGATGCGCCAGGGACAACTCGGTCTGACGCACGCTGGTGCGCAGCACATCGAGGAATAGCGCGAAGCCCTTTTCATTGTCCTGATAGCGGTCGGTCATTCCGGCCAGCACTTGGGTCATGAACGCTTCGGGCGACAGATCAGTCAGTTGACCATTCTCGCGCCCCAATACCGGCGTGCCCGGTACTTTCTCCCAGACTTGAGTGATGCCGGGGCGCAGGGCGACGAGGATTGAACCGCGCCATTCCCAGATGCGCTGTTCGGCACTCAACCCGGTAAACGGCTGATCGGCAGCGGGCGCCGTCAGGTTCAGCGGCTCGGTCCCGAAGAAGTGTTCGGCCAGCAAACAATCGACGAGATCCTGCATCACCCTGTCGGCGGCCATTGTGGTGAAGTTCATCGGGTTATTTTCCTTCTGCTGAAGTGGCGGCCAATTTGGCCTGGAGGGCACGAAAAGCGATGCCACGCTCGTCACCCAAAACAAAACTGTTTACGCCGCGAGCCAACCAGCGTTCGTGGTCGCCCGGCTGACGTGGAATCGCGCAGTACGGCACGCCCGCCGCGTTGGCAGCTTGCCAACCGACGAGCAGCGCTTGTTGCACTTCGGGGCGGTCGATCTGCCACGGCGTTCCCATCGATTGCGACAAATCGGCAGCGCCTTCGAGGATCATGTCCAGCCCCGGCACGGCGGCAATCTCCGCTGCACGCCTCACGCCTTCGGCGCTTTCGATCATCGCCACGATCATGATTTGCTCGTTGGCCAGGCCGATGTACTCCGCCAGGCTGTGTTTGCCGAACGCACCGGGGCGTCCGGCATTCAGGCTGCGGCTGCCCTGCGGATGGTATTTGCAGGCGCGGATGCTTTCGGCCAGGGACTCGGGGCTTTCGATCATCGGCAACACAATGCCTTGGGCGCCGCCATCGAGCAGACGCAGCATGGTTTTCGGGTTGAGGTCCGCGACCCGCACCAGTGGCGTGAGCGCATAGCTCTCGGCGGTGCGGATCATGTTTTCCACGGTTTCCGGGTTGATCAGCACGTGTTCCATGTCGATGATCACGAAATCGAAACCGGCTTCGGCGATCAACTCGATGGCCGCTGGGGATGGAATCGAGCTGATCAGGCCATAGGCCGACTCACCCTTTTGGAGTTTCTGCTTGAGCAGATTGCTCCTCAGCATGATTGCGACCGGAAGGCGTGCAGTGGATTCGGCACTTTCTTGAATCGACGTTCGCCATCGCCGAGCAGGCGACGCTTGGTCAGTTCCTCGACTTCGTAGAAAGGCGCGAATACATCAAACGCTTCATAACGCGCACGGTGTTGCGGATGTGCTTGCTGGTAGGCGCTGATGACTTCGGCAGTCATCTGCCAGAACTCGCTTTCCGCCAGTTGATAGTGCTGATGCAGGAAGATCGCCATCTCGGCCAGGGCGATAAAGAAGAACGAATCACAGGAGAAGTCGCGCACCGCATCGACGTCGTCGGTGAGGATGAACGAGTTGCGGTTGAGCTTGGCGTGGCTCGCCGGCAGCGGCACCAAAGTCGGCGCCAGTTCGGGGCGTCCGAGGTGCTGCGGCGAATAGCGCACGCCGTCGTGGAAGTCTTTCAGGGCGATGCGTTGCGGCCAGCCCTGCTTGACGATGAGGACGATGTTCTGCCCGTGGGATTCCATGCCGATGCCTTCGGCGTAGAGCATGTGAATGATCGGCGACACCGCGACTTGCAGCAGTTGGCGGGTCCAGGCGTGCAGGCCGTACTGCTGGATCCAGGGGTCGATAAACGGCGTCTGTTCACCGTCGCCGTAGCGATTGTCTACCGAGCTCAAGCCATTGAACGGCACCGCTTGTTCATCGGTTTCCAGGTACTGGTGAATGCTTTCGCGCCACAGCGTGCCCATGGTGCCGTAGGCCTGGGACATGCGCGTGGTGGGCAGATGGTCGTAGTCGAAACTGACGCCGACCACCTCACCGAGAACCACAAAGCCGAGGTCGCGGGCGGTGCTGTCGCTGCGGATCAACTGGTGCAGCCAGTCGGTGATGATCGGTCCGTTCATCACCGTGTGCCGGGCCAGAATGCGCGTACTGGAGGTGTTGGTCATGCTCAGCGCGAGCTTGACGTAGGGCCGCTGTTTGTCCGTGACGTTGGCCAGGGTGCGGATCGATTGCTGGGCCTGGTAGCGATCATCGGTGGTGCCCAGATGGATGATTTCACCGCTGACCAGTTCCGGGTAGAACACCGGAACGACGACGTTTTCCCACTGCCACGGGTGCACCGGCATCAGCCAGTAATCGCCCATTGACTTGCCTTGGTCGGTGAGGCTTTCAGCGAGCTCTTGCCAGCGTTGAAGGCCGAATTCCTGCTGGATGAAGTCGTCGTAATTCAGGTGCCGGGAGATGTTCATCGCCCCGCAGGTTTTCGCCACGGCGAGCCAGACGATGGCAACCGGCGCGGCGAACTCTGGTCCGTAGTTGGCGTTGTCTTTCAGCGAAAAACCGATGCGCGATTTGTAGCACGGGTGATAGCTGTGGGCATCCATGAAGTGCTGTTCCAGCGCATCGGCGTCCAACTGATGGCTTGGCAGGACCGCTTGATAACCCTGGCTGCGTGATTGCAGATCCTTGAGCAGGGTTTGTTCCAGTTCATGGGTGAAGCGTGGCAGGTGCGGACTGTCCTGAAGCTCGTTCAGGAGTTCAGCCAACGCCTGATGCAGATGCGGCTGGCTGTGTTTGCCGTTGGCGTCTACGCGCTCAAGGCTCGGGTAATCGAGGCGGATCAGTTCGAAACTGGCGCTGAGCAAACCGGTGCAGTGGTACTCCACCGGCTGTTGCTGCGCATCAACGCCACTGACGACAAAACGGTATTGGCTGCCACTCAGCAGTGAATGGCGGTACGGCAGCACGTTTTCATACAGCAGGGTTTGCAGCAATTGGCCGACCACCCGCTGTTCCACTTGTTGGTAGCGCTGGGTGTCGGCGGTCGCCAGCCAGACGCCTGGAGCCTGAGGTGTTGCCTGAGTAGAGGTCGCCATGGTCATACCTATCGATTAAAGAATTAACGGTGTTCGAGGGCCGAGGGCAATGCCTCGGCCGGCTCGTCGGGTTCATGTACGGGAAAACGCCAGGCGCAGGGCAGCGCCAGCAAAACCAGGAGGCCGGTGGCCATGAACACTTCGCTGATCGCTCCCGGCGTGGTGGCGGAATGAAGCCCGTCCCCCAGGCGAAATTCGAGCCACAGCGAGGCGATGACGATGGCCAGTGACGACACGAGGCGCCGGGAAATGTTGTTCATCGCCGCGCCTTGCGTGACCATCGGTTCGGGCAAGGCATTGAGCCCGGCGGTGGTGATCGGGATGTAGGACAGCCCGAGGCCGGCGCCGCGAACCATCATCAGGAAAAACACCGTGGCGATGGAGGAGCCGGCGCCGAGCATACCCAGGCCCAGCGTCGCGCCGCCGGTCATCAGCAGCCCCCAGAGCACCACGCCTCGCGGCCCGTGACGGTCGAGCCAGCGACCGCCGAGGTTGCCGAACAGGCTGGCAAACGCCGCCGTGCACAGCAGCGACAGACCGGTCCAAATGGCGCTGTAGCCCATCACCACTTGTACCAACAGCGGCAACAACACCAGGCACTCGAACATGCCGACCGATTGCACCACGGCGATGATCACGCTCAGGCGATAACCACGCAGGGCGAAGATGCGCAGGTTGAGCAGCGGCGAAGTGCGGTTCAGTTCCAGCTTCACGAAAGCGACCAGACAGACGATGGCCGCCAGCAACATGCCGAGGTTGAGCGGATCCGTCAGGGCATCAGCGTGGCGCAGACGACCGACCGCGATCATCAGCAAACCAATGCCTGCCGCAATCAGCAGGTAACCCGCCAGGTCGAACGGTTTACGCTCGGACGCTTCCGACGCCGGCAGCACCGCCACACCGAGGATCAGCGCGACGAGGCCGATCGGCACATTCATCAGGAACAACGAACGCCAACTGAACCACTCCAGCATCAGGCTCCCGCATAACGGCCCCAGCGCCGGCGCCAGCATCACCGCCGCGCCCCACAAACCGGTGACCCGGCCGCGCTCGCCTTTGGCGTACACCGAAAAAATGATCGCCAGCGACAACGGAATCATCAGTCCGCTGGCAATCCCTTGCACCACGCGAGCGGTAATCACCAACGCGATGGAGTTGGCAAAAGCGCCCATCAGCGAACCGCAGACAAACAACGCCACACCCCACAGGTACAGGCGCTTGCGCCCTACCCGCTGGCTGAGAAAACTGGTGAGCGGCATGGTCATGCCCATGCTCACCATGAACGCCGCGACGATCCACGTCGCCAGCACCGGGCCGATGTCGAAAGCGGTCATGAACGCCGGCAACGCCGGGTTGAGCGAGCTGTTGTTGAGGCTGACGGTCAACGTGCCCAACAGCACATTGACCACCACCAGCCAGCGCGGAGCGGCCACCGTCAAACCCAAGAGGCGCCTCCTGCAAACAGCTGCGGCGGTCGCGGATGGCAGAGGAAATCGGCGTGGGAGATGTTGTAGCCATAGGCGCCGGCGAGCGGCAGCACCAGCATGTCGCCGACCTCGACACCAGTCAGCGGGCAATCGCGGCTCAGCACATCCTTGGGCGTGCAGAGTTGTCCGACCACGGTCCATTTCTGCGCCACGGCGCCCGTCTTTATGGGGTGCCGAGGCAGATGAATAACCGGGTGATCGTGCCCCTGGGCCACCGGCAAACGGAAGTGGTGAGTGCCGCCACGACAGACCAGGAAGTGTTTGCCATGACTGGTTTTGCTGTCCAGCACTTCGATGGCGTAGTAGCCGCAATAGGCACTGATGAAACGGCCGGGCTCGAAACGCACGATCGGCGCATCGACACACGCCGCCAGGGACTCACCCAGGTGCGCGCACAAACGTTGCCAATCGAACTGCTGCGGGCCGAGGTAGTTCACGCCGATGCCGCCGCCGACGTTGAGGTGGGTGATCGTCGCCGGACTGGCCGACAACGCCTTCCATTGCGGCCAGCGTTCCAGGTACAGATCGAGCAGTTGTTCGTGGCGTTCCACCAGCGACTGATGGGACATCGCGTGCACGTGGAAACCCTTGAGTCGCAGATGACTGGCGTTATCCACCCAGCTCACCGCTTGGGCCAGTTCTGACTCATCAATGCCGAATGGCGTAGCAGTGCCGGCCATCGCCAATTTGCTCGACAGCGGCGACGGCAGTTCCGGGTTGATCCGCAGCAACACGTCCTGCACCCGCCCCGCTTCCAGCGCCAGCCGTTGCAGGCGGACGATTTCATTCAGGCTTTCGATATGGATCGCTTCGACCTGATGCTGCAGCGCCGAGCGCAGGTCGGAATCCAGTTTGCCGGGGCCGGAGAAGATGAAGGGCTTGGCTGTCGGGCAGGCCTGGACGCGATCGATCTCGCCGCCCGAGGAAATCTCAAGCCCGTGCACCAACGGCGCGACGGTGGCGAGGATCTGCGGTTCGCTGTTGGCCTTGATCGCGTAGTACAGCTCGACGCCTTTGGGCAGCGCGGCCATCACCCGGGTCACGTGTTGCTTCAGCGCGTCCAGGTCGTAGATGAACAGCGCCAGCGGATCTTCCTGTTGCGTGCGGGCTTCGTCGATGGCGGCCAATACCGTCGCGGGCAGCTTATCCATGCGTAGCCTCCTTGCCCCATGGGGACACCAATGTGACGTAGCCAGCCTGGCGATCAGCCTTGGCCGCCAGACGCACTTTGAGATTGGTCTTACAGGCAATCGGCTGACCGGCGATCAGCGCATCCAGCTCCGGTGCCGCGCGGGTCAGTTCGGCGCGGATGCTGATCAACTGCTGTTCCACCCGTTGCCACATCAGCGGCGCCAGGTGCGGACGCTCCCAGCTCAGGGCCAGCACGGCCTCGGACAAGTTGTTGACGAACAGGCAATAGACGATGCGGTTCCAGCCCTGCTGGCGCGAATACAGCAGCGACTCGCGGACCCGTGGATGAACGTCGGAATCAATCTTCGACGCCCCCAGTTCCTCAGTCAGTTTCACCCCTTCGAAGTCCCGCAGCAGCAAGCGTTGTGGGCGACCGTTGTCGTGCACCAACACGCTGTTTTGCAGGTGCGGTTCCATGACGATGCCATGGTTGAAGAACAGCGCCAGCACCGGCCGCAGCAGCAGCGCCTGATAGTCATCGAACCAGCTCAACAGTTGTTGATCGTCGATGTCGTTGCCATTGAAGCGGGTCAGGAATTCGTGGACCAACGGCCGCAAATGCAGGCCTCGGGCGAACAGCGTACCGGCCATGATGCTGCAGTCGGTGCCGGTGTCGAGGCAGAAGTTCTCGCGCAGGATTGCGCCGGTTTGTTCGCGGAACCAGTGGCTGTCGGCTTCGTTGGCGCTGTGCGGTGCCCAGCTCAACAGGCCCGGTTCGGCCACCACCGACAACCCGCCGAGGGTCTCGGGCTGGGTCAGTTGCAGGTTGCGGAAAATGCGGTCGATCATTAGCGCGCTTTCCAACTCGTACCAGGCGTTTTTCCTGACGCAATTGGTAATGCGCACGTTCAACGAGCCCTTGATAAAAAACGGGTGACCTTCGATGTACCAGGTGCGGATCGACGCCGTGGGATTGGCCATCAGCCCCGTGGCGCCCAGGTCGACGATATCTTTGTCTTTCAACAGACGTTGCACCCGACCGTCTTGCATAAACAGTTGCGCCTGCACCGGGTGCATGCAGATCACCGCGTGCCCCGGCCGGGCCTGGGACTGATCGGCAAAACCGGCGAGCACCTGGGCTTTGCTCAAGCCATTGGCACCGACGTTCAACCCTTCCAGCGGTACCTCGAACAAATGCATCGCGGTGCGCGCCTGGAATTCCGGGGCGTAGGTTTCCTGGGCCAGATGCGCCGGCCACAGCCGCGCCTTGGGCGCCGGGTGGTTCGGATGGCCAAACCACAAGCCCTGCTCGCTGGCCAGGTACCCGCTGAGCGGGTCGGCGTCCATCGGCGTGTTGTGGCCGACGATAGCGGCGGTCAGTAACTGGCTCTGCAACACCTGATCCAGCAACTCATCGTTGCTGGCGCGGGTCATATGTTCACACGCGGCGAGCAACTGCTCGACGAACTCGGCAAACCGCAGGCTCGACCAGTCGCCTTCACCGCGCCGGGCGTAGACGTCCGACAGGTAACGGTGACTGCCGAGCCCATCACGACGGTCCACCATCACAAAGAACTGCTGCTGGTTGGGCAGGTTGATGGTCAGGGGAATGCCCTTCCATTCCAGGCCTTCGAGGTAACTGCCCGGGGCGATGCCTTGCATCTGGGTCGGCCAACTGTAACTGAGGCAGTTTTCCGGCAAGGCGAACTCTTTAATTAAACAATTAAGCAACGCGCACGTTGTCGCCAGCTCACTGACCATATTCGGTAAAACACTGCGATTGGGATGATTCATGGGTGCTCCACCGTAGCCCGCGAGGCCACTGGACACGTTATATGGCGAAAAAATTAGTTGTTGATCGACCGTTTCTACGGCCGACGAAACTCCACGTAACGACTTCACTTCACTGAACCTTTTAAACAATCAGATGATGATCAAAGTGATGGGCGCCAGCGTCATCAAACTGCAACTTGGCGACGTGCTAAACACTTCGATTAAACACTCAGGGACGCAACTGCAATAAAGCAGCGGCCATGGCGTTATCAAAACGCTGGATCACTTGCTGGCATTGTTCATCGTCGATAATCAATGGCGGCAACAAGCGGATGACATTACCCTTGCGCCCGCCGCGTTCCAGCAGCAGACCTTGTTTAAAGCAGTGTTGCTGGATGGCCACGGCCAGTGCCGGGTCCATCGGGAAATGCCCGTGGCGGTCTGCCGGCTGGCGCTCGTCGACGATCTCGATGCCCAGCATCAGGCCGCGACCGCGCACTTGGCCAAGGGCCGGGTAATGCGCCTGCAACTCCACCAGTCGGTCCTTGAGCCACTGGCCACGGCGTTCGGCCTGGGCGGCAAGATTCTGCTGTTGCAGCACCTGCAATGTTGCGAGCCCGGCAGCCATGGCCATTTGATTGCCGCGGAAAGTGCCGGCGTGGTTGCCGGGCTCCCAGGCGTCGAATTCGCGACGGATACCCAGCACCGCCATGGGCAAACCGCCACCGACGGCTTTGGACATGACAATCAGGTCGGGTTCGATTTCAGCGTGTTCGAAGGCAAACATCTTGCCGGTGCGACCGAAACCGGTCTGCACTTCGTCGAGGATCAGCAGAATGCCGTGCTTGCGCGTCACCTCGCGGATCGCCCGCAGCCAGCTCGCCGGGGCGCAGTTGACACCGCCCTCGCCTTGCACGGCCTCAAGAATGACCGCTGCCGGCAGTGACACGCCGCTTTCTACGTCTTCAATGAACTGGGTGAAATAGTGGGTCAGCGCCTCGACCCCAGCCTCGCCGCCAATCCCCAGCGGGCAACGGTATTCGTGGGGGAACGGCATGAACTGCACCCCGGGCATCAGGCTGGCGATGGCATTTTTCGGCGCGGTATTGCCGGTCAGGGCCAGGGCGCCGTGGGTCATGCCATGGTAGGCCCCGGAGAAACTGATGATGTTGTTGCGCCCGGTGTAGGTCTTGGCCAGTTTCAGCGCCGCCTCCACCGCATCCGCCCCGGACGGCCCGCAGAATTGCAGGCAGTAATCGCGGCCCTGGTTCGGCAACAGGCTGAGCAGGGTTTCGCTGAAGGCGTCCTTGACCACAGTGGTCAGGTCCAGCGTGTGCATCGGCAAGCCCGAGGCGAGGAAACTGTCGAGGCTGGCCATGATGGCCGGGTGATTGTGCCCCAGGGCTAACGTGCCAGCGCCGGCGAGGCAGTCGAGGTAACTATTGCCTTCGACGTCGGTGACCCACACACCGTGGGCCTTGGCAATTGCCAGTGGTAACTTGCGTGGATAACTGCGTACATTGGATTCGAACTTGCTTTGTCGAGCCAGATAGTCGGCATTGGTTTTTTGCAATGGATTAGAGTGCAATACGCCATCATTCAACATCGGTTTATCCTCGATAAGTTTCGATATGAAAACTATTCCCATTTACAAAATGACGCAACCGTTTGCTTGCACTTTTTGGGAATATTTACATAACTCGATAATCGGTTATTAAAACCGTTCACGCACACAAAACCACAAGTTATGGAAACTTGTTCAAGCGTTCATCAGTGCCATTATCCGGCCATGTTATTGTTATAAAACTGACAACTTTGTTATTACCTACGAACAGGCACTCACTTATAGCAAAGTATCGCGATAGATCATCAAGTCAGGTGGGACATGGATATTTCCTCTGCAGGAATAAACGGATGAAACAACCGACGGCGCCCTTCCTTGTGGCGCAGCGCACGGTTGCATCGATTTAGAAGTCGACAGTCGCCGACAGCAGATAGGTTCGTGGGGTCGACAGCGTCAAGCCAGGCTCGCTGTCATCCGAAGCCCCGGCGGAACTCCAGTAGCGCTTGTTCGCCACGTTCTCGATATTGCCGCGCAGGGTGATGTTCTTGTCGTCGACCTTGAAGGCGTAGCGAGCGCCGACGTCCATCCGCGTCCAGGCGTCGATTTCCTTGACGTTGGACTGGTCCAGGTACTGCGAGCTGGAATAAATGGCGCGGCTGGTCAGGGTCAGGCCCTGTACGCTGCGCACATCATATTCGGCGCCCAGGTTGACGTTGTATTTCGGCGTTGCCGGCGCGCGGTTGCCGTCGAACAGGCCGTCAGTGGTCTTCTTCAACTCGCTGTCGATGTACATGACGCCGCCGAGCAGGCGGAAGCCGTCGAGCGGCTCGCCGAACATGCTCACTTCCACACCGGTGTTTTCGCGCTTGCCGTTCGGGCCGAAGACCCGCGTGGTGGCATTGGTCTCGTAGGCCGGCTGCTTGATTCGGAACACCGCAGCGGTCACGGCGAATGGACCCGCGTCGTACTTGGCGCCGACCTCTACCGAACGGCTGACGAATGGTGGGAAGATCTCGTCTTCGTTGACCGAGGTCGACGGTGCGATCTTGCCCTGGCTCAGGCCTTCCATGTAGTTGGCGTACAGCGACAGCTTGTCGGTGGCCTTGAACAGGATGCCGCCCGATGGCGATACCTTTTCATCATCGTAGGCGGTGTCGCCTTTGACGTTATCGGTCCAGTCGTCAACCTTTACGCGCTGCCAGCGAGCGCCGAGGGTCAGCAGCACACGGTCATCGAAGAAGCCCAAGGTGTCGGACAACGCCACGCCGGTGGAGCGGTTTTCGGTGTAGACCTTCGAATCCTGTCGCGTAGGTCTGTTGGGTGTCGGTGTTTCCACCGGGTTGTAGAGGTTGCTGGGGGCGGAGGCATAACGGGCGCCGCCATTTTCAAAGTCCATGTAGAAGTAGCTGGCCGCCAGGTTGACTTCATGGCTCACCGAACCGGTATGGAACCAGTTGCGTACGCCAAAATTACCCGTGCGGACATTTTCGTCACGGGTGAAATCACGGGGCTGAACGCTGAAATCGCCGGCGTTGTTGGTGATGGAAACGGCGTGACGGAGAAAGTCATGATTACTTTTGCGCGCCCCCACGCCGCCATACAGCATGACCGAATCGCTGACATCGTATTCGCCGCTGACTGTGCCGAAGGTGTCCTTGGTCCGCGCCTTGCTCCAGGGCTGCGCATAGTTGCTGCGTACTTCGCTGGCGTGGGGAACCTGGGCGTTGGCGCCGACGATCACACGCTCCTGCGGCGCATCGGTATCACGCTCGGTATGCCCGACGTCGGTCGAGAGTCGCAGGCGTTCACCGCGAAAATCCAGGCCCAGTACGGCCATGTCGCGGTCGACACTCTGGTGATCCCATTCGGTGTCGCCGGACTGCTTCACGCCGTTGAAACGAATGCCGAACTTGTCGTCTTCACCAAAGCGCCGGCCGATATCCACGGCGCCGCCGAGCTGATTATTGGAGGCGTAGCTGCCGGTGAACGAGGTGATCGGTTTGTCGGTCGCGCGCTTGGGCACCACGTTGATCCCGCCACCGACGCTGCCCCGCGGCGAGATACCGTTGATGAGCTGGCTCGGGCCTTTGATGATGTCGACGCGGTCGGCCATCTCCATGTCGATCGTATAGGTCGGCAGGACGCCGTAGAGGCCGTTGTAGGAAACGTCACTGTTGAACAGGCTGAGCCCGCGAATGGTGAATTGCTCATAACGGCCACCCGCCGGGTTGGTCGCACGAACCGAAGGATCGCTGGCCACCAGGTCGCCCAAGGTGCGCGCCTGCTGGTTTTTCACCGCCTCGGCGGTGTAGGTGGTCATGCTGAACGGCGTTTCCATGAAGTCTTTCGAGCCGAGCATGCCTTGTGAGCCTTTGCGCGCGACCTGGCCGCCGGCATACACCTCGCCGTCCGACCCACCGGTTGCGCCAAGAATCGAAGTCGGCGCCAGTTGCAGGCTGCCGCCTTCCGGCGCCGGCGTCAGGATGTACGCCTGTTCGCCCACTGGCTGCAATTGCAGACCGGAACCCTGCAACAACCGGGCAAAGCCCTCCTCGACCGCGAAGTCGCCGGAAAGCCCCGGGCTGTTACGCCCGCTGACCAGTGCCGGGTCCACCGACAGATTGACCCCGGCCAGCCCGGCGAAACGGGTCAGCGCGGCGCTGAGGCTGCCTGCTGGCACTTGGTAGCTGCGTTTGGACGCATCTGCGGCCCAACCGGCAGTGATGAACAACGGACAGGCACTCAGGCTCAACAACAGACTCAAGTGCAACAACGGGCGCAGCCTGGATGGAGCCAGACGCGTACTGCAAGGCATCACTGCGGGCATTGAGAATCTCTCTGATTTCGTTTCACTTGCCTTGAATGACAAGCGACGCGAAAAAAGGGGACACGCCCTAAACAATATTTTTGCGCGGCAGCAGCGTTACCCAATAACGCGTACGCGAATGCACCTCCAGCGGCAGGCTGGCCGCTAACAAGGCGAGGATACGATCGGTGTCTTCCAGACGGAAACTGCCGGTGACGCGCAGGGATTCCAGTTCGGGTTCCCAGCGCAGCACGCCTGGGCGATAGGTACTGAGTTCGCGCAAAAAATCCCCCAGCGGCTGGTTTTGCGCCATCAGCACACCGTCGCGCCAACCTGGGGCGAGCACATCGAAGGGTTCCACGTTGCCGGCGCCCGCCGCCAGAAGGCTGACTTGCTGGCCTCCCAGTAACGAAAAGACCGGCCCGCGCAACGGCTGCAACTGCACTGTGCCTTTAAGCACCGAGACTTTGCAGCCCGTTTGCCCCTGACGCACACACACCGCGCTCTGGCTGACGATCACTTGCCCGAAGTTTGTCTGAATCGTCAGCGGCGAGGCTCCAGGCACGTTCAGCGCAATTTCACCCTCGACGAGTTTCAGGCGCCGGTTCTTCAGATCGATATCGACGGCGGTCGCGGTGTTCAGTTGCAATGAGCTGCCATCGGCCAGTTGGACTTTCTTGCCCTCCCCGGTCGCGGTGCGCAGGTCGGCGCTCCACACATCCAAGGGCAACTGTCGACTGATCAGCCAGGCGGTCGGCACCAGCGCCACGGCACCGACGGCGCGCTTGAGCACCGTACGCCGACTGGCTTGCGGCCGATCCAGACTGGCCATCGCCAATGCCGATGGCAGGTCAGCAAAACGTTGGCGCAACAACTGGGCTTTCTGCCAGGCCTGTTCGTGACTGCTATGGCTATCGCGCCAGCTCTGCAGGTTGGCGCGATCCCGCTCATTGGCGCTGCCGGATTCCATCAGTGCCAGCCACTGCGCGGCGGCCCGCACAACCTGGCGGGCTTCGGCCGTCGGTGGCGAACCGATCACAGCTCCACCAGCAGGCAATGCTCGTAGGCCTGGGCCATGTAGCGCTTGATCGTGCGTTCGGAGACTTGCAGGCGTTCAGCGATTTCCGAGTAGCCCAAGCCTTCCAGCTGGCTCCAGAGAAACGCCCGTCGCACCGGTCTCGGCAAGCCATCGAGCAATTCGTCCAGGGCTTGCAGGGTTTCCAGGAGGATCCAGCGCTGCTCGGGGGACGGGACGCAGTCCTCCGGCAGCAGCGCCAAGGCATTGAGGTAGGCTTGTTCGAGGCTGCGGCGTTTGTAGAAATTGGTCAGCAGGCGTTTGCCGACTGTGGCCAGGTAGGCGCGGGGTTCTTGCAGGTCTGCAATACGCTGGGAGCTGGCGAGCAGGCGCACGAACGTATCCTGGCTGAGGTCCGCCGCATCACAGCCATTGCCCATGCGTCGTCTCAACCAACTTTCCAGCCAGCCCCGGTGGTCGCGGTACAGGTCGTGGAAGGTTTGCCCCGTCGGCATCGCTGCATCACTCATCTAAAGGAACCCTGCGCGAAGAAATATTTTAAATGCGACTCATTCTAATTAGTGATGGGACTTCAAATAAAGCGCTTTGTGCGGTTTGCACCCAGTAAATACTTGAATAAATGACTGACGGAGAGAGATTTCGACGCGCAAGCACCGGTTAATCAGGGCTGCGCGTGATTGAGAGGGATTATCAACAGGAGTGAGATTATTGCCAATCCGCGCTCGGTCGGCGGATGCGAATCCCTGAGGACCAGGGCAAAGGAGGGAAAAGCCAAATCGCAGACACAAAAAACCCCGGTCTTTCGACCAGGGTCTTTGCTATCGACTCGAAGTCAGCCAGCGGCTTTTCTTCGTAGCTACAAGGCGTTCAGTGGGCCTTGAGGCAGATATGGCGCAGCGGACGGGACTCGAACCCGCGACCCCCGGCGTGACAGGCCGGTATTCTAACCGACTGAACTACCGCTGCGTATCGCTTTGAGCTTTCGCTCAAGTAACTCGTCTGACTGAAAGCTTCGAGGCTTTTCAATCTCGAACCAGGTAACAACCTGCTTCGGAAATATGGCGCAGCGGACGGGACTCGAACCCGCGACCCCCGGCGTGACAGGCCGGTATTCTAACCGACTGAACTACCGCTGCGCGTCGGTGGAGGCTTTTAAAAGCGTCCATCTTGCTTTCGCAAGACTCTCGGAAGTGGTGGGTGATGACGGGATCGAACCGCCGACATTCTGCTTGTAAGGCAGACGCTCTCCCAGCTGAGCTAATCACCCGGTTTGCATCTCCGAGGCCGCGAAATTTACGCAGGTAGCGAACCTAAGTCAATAGCAGGATTGAAGTTTTTCTGAAAAAGACAAAATCGTGTCATTCCACGCAACGCCAGCAACAGACGCCTTCAACCGTAAGCCTCGCCTGTCACGGCCCCTTGCTCGAACTACTCGCTGTAAATCATCTTCTTGGTCATGCCGCCATCGACCACGAACTCCTGGCCCGTGACGAAACCGGCATTGCGCGATAACAGCCACGCCACCATCGCCGCCACGTCCTCGACCGTCCCTACCCTGCCCGCCGGATGCTGGGCATGGTCGGCATCGGTCAGGGGTTCGGCACGCCGTGCAGCCGGGTCCCGGGCATCGATCCAGCCGGGGCTGACCGCATTGACGCGGATCTCCGGCCCCAGGCTGATCGCCAGCGCGTGCGTCAGGGCCAACAGCCCGCCCTTGCTCGCCGCGTAAGCCTCGGTGTCCGGTTCCGACTGCCCGGCGCGGGTCGAGGCCAGGTTGACGATCGAACCGTTGTGAGCGCGCAGGTACGGCGCACAGTGCTTGGCCAGCAACATCGGCCCACTGAGGTTGACCGCCAACACGCGGTTCCAGTAAGCCAGATCAAGGCTTTCCAGGGTGATGTTGTGCGGATCGGCGACCGCCGCATTGCACACCAGCGCATCCAGGCGCCCGAACTGCCCCAGCACCTCGGCGACACCCAGTGCCACTTGCCCTTCATTCGACACGTCCATGGCGATGAACCAGGCGTTGTCACCCAGCACCTTCGCCACTTTCGAACCGCGCACGCGATCCAGATCCGTCAGCACCACCTGCCAGCCTTCGCTGATCAGCCAGGCCGCGATGCCCAGGCCGATGCCACGCGCGGCACCGGTGACCAACGCAACGCGGCCATGGGTGCCCGTATTCGGTGTCGACAACTCGATCACAAGGCCGCCAACCCGCGCGCCAGATCGGCTTGCAGGTCGGCCACATCTTCCAGGCCGACCGCAATGCGGATCAGGCTGTCACGGATCCCCGCCGCTTCACGTTCTTGCGGCGCCAAACGGCCGTGAGAGGTGGTGCTCGGGTGGGTGATGGTGGTCTTGGTGTCACCGAGGTTGGCGGTGATGGAAATCAGTCGGGTCGCATCAATAAAGCGCCACGCGCCCTCTTTGCCGCCCTTGACTTCAAAACTCACGACCGCACCGAAGCCCTTCTGCTGACGCAAGGCCAGTTCATGCTGCGGATGGCTCTTGAGGCCAGCGTAATGGACTTTCTCGATACCATCCTGCTGCTCCAGCCACTCGGCCAGCTGCTGGGCGTTGGCGCAATGCGCCTTCATCCGCAGGTTCAGGGTTTCGAGGCCCTTGAGGAAGATCCAGGCGTTGAACGGGCTGAGGGTCGGCCCGGCGGTACGCAGGAAACCGACGATTTCTTTCATCTGTTCGCTGCGACCAGCTACCACGCCGCCCATGCAACGGCCCTGGCCGTCGATGAACTTGGTCGCCGAATGCACAACGATGTCCGCGCCCAGTTTCAACGGCTGCTGCAAGGCCGGGGTGCAGAAGCAGTTATCGACCACCAGCATCGCGCCTTTGGCGTGAGCGATGTTCGACAGTTCGGCGATATCCACCAACTCGGCCAGCGGGTTGGACGGAGATTCGACGAACAGCAATTTGGTGTTGGCCTTGATCGCCGCGTCCCAGCCGGACAGGTCGGCCAACGGCACGTAATCGACTTCGACACCGAAGCGCTTGAAGTACTTCTCGAACAGACTGATGGTCGAGCCGAACACGCTTCGCGACACCAGCACATGGTCGCCAGCGCTGCACAGGCTCATCACCACCGCCATGATCGCAGCCATGCCAGTGGCGGTGGCTACCGCTTGCTCGGCGCTTTCCAGCGCGGCAATACGCTCTTCGAACGCACGCACGGTCGGATTGGTGTAGCGCGAGTAAACGTTACCCGGCACTTCACCGGAAAAACGCGCTGCCGCATCGGCAGCGGTGCGGAATACGTAGCTGGAAGTGAAGAACATCGGATCACCGTGTTCGCCTTCCGGCGTACGGTGCTGACCGGCGCGTACGGCCAGGGTATCGAACGCTACGCCATCGAGGTCGCTGTCCAGCCGACCGGCATCCCAATCCTGACTCATGCTGTCACTCCTTGCCTTGCTCTTTTAGTAGATACAAAACCGGCCCCTCAGGGCCGGTAGTTACTCAGTTGTTATACAGATCAATGATCGCACTGACTGCCTGGGTCTTGACCTTGGAGGCATCGTTGCGTGCCTGCTCGATCTTGTTCAGGTACGCCTCGTCGACGTCGCCGGTCACGTACTGGCCGTCGAACACCGCGCAATCGAACTTCTCGATCTTGATCTTGCCGCCACCGACCGCTTCGATCAAGTCAGGCAAGTCCTGATAGATCAGCCAGTCGGCGCCGATCAGGTCAGCCACGTCCTGGGTTGAACGGTTGTGCGCGATCAGCTCATGGGCGCTCGGCATGTCGATGCCATAGACGTTCGGGTAGCGAACGGCCGGGGCCGCAGAGCAGAAGTAGACGTTTTTCGCGCCAGCTTCACGGGCCATCTGGATGATCTGCTTGCACGTGGTGCCGCGAACGATCGAGTCATCCACCAGCATCACGTTCTTGCCGCGGAACTCCAGCTCGATGGCATTGAGCTTCTGGCGTACGGATTTTTTCCGTGCAGCCTGGCCCGGCATGATGAAGGTCCGGCCGATGTAGCGGTTCTTCACGAAGCCTTCGCGGAACTTGACGCCCAAGTGGTTCGCCAGCTCCAGGGCCGCAGTACGGCTGGTGTCCGGGATCGGGATGACCACGTCGATGTCGTGCTCTGGACGCTCGCGCAGGATCTTGTCGGCGAGCTTCTCACCCATGCGCAGGCGGGCCTTGTAGACCGACACGCCGTCGATGATCGAGTCCGGACGCGCCAGGTACACGTGTTCGAAGATGCACGGAGTCAGGGACGGGTTGGTCGCGCACTGACGGGTGTGCAGCTTGCCGTCTTCAGTGATGTAGACCGCTTCGCCCGGTGCCAGGTCGCGAATCAGGGTAAAACCGAGCACGTCCAGGGATACGCTTTCGGAGGCGATCATGTACTCGACGCCTTCGTCGGTATGACGCTGACCGAAGACGATCGGGCGGATGCCGTGCGGATCGCGGAAACCGACGATGCCGTAGCCGGTGACCATCGCCACGACCGCGTAACCACCGACGCAACGGTTGTGCACGTCAGTTACAGCGGCAAAGACGTCTTCTTCGGTCGGCTGCAACTTGCCGCGCTGGGCCAGCTCGTGTGCGAACACGTTGAGCAGCACTTCCGAATCGGAATTGGTGTTGACGTGGCGCAGGTCAGATTCGTAAATCTCCTTGGCCAATTGTTCAACGTTAGTCAGGTTACCGTTGTGCGCCAGGGTGATGCCGTAAGGCGAGTTGACGTAAAACGGTTGAGCCTCGGCCGAAGTCGAGCTGCCTGCGGTCGGGTAACGCACATGGCCAATGCCCATGTGACCGACCAGGCGCTGCATGTGACGCTGATGGAACACGTCACGCACCAGGCCATTGTCCTTGCGCAGGAATAACCGGCCGTCATGGCTGGTCACGATACCGGCAGCGTCCTGGCCGCGGTGCTGGAGCACGGTTAGCGCGTCATACAGCGCCTGATTGACGTTCGACTTACCGACGATACCGACGATGCCACACATGCGACGCAACCCCTACTTAATGGATCTGAACTGAACACAACTCACTGAGGCGTTTTGGCCGTCGGCAAGAGGTGTTCCTTGAACGGTAATTCAGCGGGTACGCTGATACCGCTGGCAAGCCACTGACTGCTCCACCCGAGAATCAGGTTTTTGGACCAATCTGCGACCAATAAAAATTTTGGCACGAGCTGTGATTCTTTCCACCAGCTGTCCTGCTGTACCGGCCCCAGGCTCAACAGCCCGACCGCCACGACCACCAGCAACACGCCACGCGCAGCGCCGAAGGCCATGCCGAGGAATCGATCGGTCCCGGACAACCCGGTAACGCGAACCAACTCACCGATAAGATAATTGATCATTGCGCCGACGATTAACGTGGCGATAAACATGATGGCGCAGCCCGTGATCACACGAGCCGATGGCGTTTCGATGTATCCGGCGAGGTACTCGGACAATGAACCACCGAACATCCAGGCAACAGCTCCTGCGATGATCCAGGTCACCAGCGATAATGCTTCTTTGACGAAGCCGCGGCTCAGACTGATCAATGCGGAGATGGCGACGATTGCAACGATCGCCCAGTCAACCCAGGTAAATGGCACAGTGCAGCCTACAGACGGATAAGGCGGCGCATTTTAGCAGAGCCCATGCTTATCGGTAAGCTGCGATTGTCAGTGCATTTCAAATCGGCGCGATAGTTTTAGCCACGCTCAGGCTGGAAACGTACGACAAAACCTTTCAGGTTCTGCTGGCGACCCAACAAGTCACGCAGGCGATCGGCTTCTGCGCGCTCGATCAGCGGCCCGACAAACACCCGGTTCTTGCCATCGGCGGTACGGATGTAGGCGTTATAGCCTTGACTGCGCAGGGATTTTTGCAGGCTTTCGGCACTGGCACGGCTCGACAGGCTGGCCAGTTGCACCGACCAGCTGACCGACAGGCCATTGGCATCGACGCGGCTTTGGGTGGTATCCGGTTTCGCCGGTGCGGCGGCAATCGGCTGGGCCGGTGCCGGTTTGGCGACAGGTGCAGGCGGCGTCACCGGTTTGGGGGCAGCTGCCGGAGTCGAGGCCACAGGGGCAGCCGGTGCAATCGGCATCGTCGGTGCCTGCTGATCGGCAATTTCGTCGTCGCTCGGCACCGGTTCCTGAGGCAAGGTTTGCGGCTCAGGCACCACCACCGGCTCGACCTGCACTTGCGGCATCGAAGGAGCTTGCGGCGCAGCCGGCGCCTGCACCGTGATCTGACGCTGTTCGTCCTGACGGGAAAACAGCATCGGCAGGAAAATCACCGCCAGCGCCACCAGTACCAGGGCACCGACCATGCGCTGTTTGTACGCCTTATCCAGCAAAGCCATTTGCCGCTTCCTCCGTGGAGCGCCGGGCCAGCCATTCAAGGGCCTCGGCAACACAATAAAATGATCCGAACAACAGAATCTCGTCGTCGCTCGTCGCCAGTGCGCACTGCCCTTCCAGGGCGGCCGCCACACTGCCATAGGACGTTACCGACGCGCCAAGGTTCTGCAAGGCCGCGTGCAAATCTGCAACCGGCCGCGCCCGCGGCGAATCCAGTGGCGCAACAGCCCATGACTGGACACTAGCATTCAATTCGCCAACGACACCATCCAGATCCTTGTCCGCCAGCAAACCGAACACCGCCAGGCGTTTGCCCACCGGTGGGCGACTGGCCAGACGCCGGGCCAGATACTCGGCCGCATGGGGGTTATGCCCCACATCCAGCAACAAATTCAGGCGCTTGCCCTGCCACTCGAACTGCCGTCGATCCAGCCGCCCGACAATCCGCGTCGCTTTCAGCGCTTCAATAATCTGCGCATCGACCCACGGCAAATCGAGCAGCAAATAAGCCTGCAAAGCCAACGCCGCGTTTTCCATCGGCAGATCCAGCAACGGCAGATCATGCAGCTCAACCACTCGCCCTTGAGCGTCAACGCCACGCCACTGCCAGTTTTGTTCGGTAATGCCGAGGTCGAAATCGCGCCCACGCAAGAAAAACGGGCAATCCAGCTCGCGCGCCTTGTCCAGCAGGGGTTGGGGAGGATTCAGATCGCCACAGAGCGCAGGTGCGCCCTGGCGGAAGATGCCGGCCTTCTCGAAGGCCACGGATTCGCGGGTATCGCCCAGGTAATCGGCGTGATCGACGCCAATGCTGGTGACCAGCGCAATGTCGGCATCGACCACGTTGACCGTGTCCAGACGCCCGCCGAGGCCGACTTCCAGCACCACCGCATCGAGCTTGGCCTGTTGAAACAGCCAGAACGCCGCCAGGGTGCCCATTTCGAAGTAGGTCAGCGACGTTTCGCCACGACCGGCCTCAACCGCCGCAAACGCTTCGCACAGCTCGGCGTCAGTGGCTTCGACGCCATTGACCTGCACCCGCTCGTTGTAACGCAACAGGTGCGGAGAATTGTAGACACCGACGTTCAGGCCCTGGGCCCGCAGCAAAGAAGCCACGAACGCACAGGTAGAACCCTTGCCGTTAGTGCCGGTGACCGTGATCACCCGAGGCGCCGGCTTGCCCAGTCCCATGCGGGACGCTACCTGTTGCGAGCGCTCCAGGCCCATGTCGATGGCCGAAGGGTGCAACTGCTCGAGGTAGGCGAGCCATTCGCCAAGGGTGCGCTCGGTCATATGTTGGCAGGTACCGGTGGCACCACGATCGGCTCGATTGGCGCAGCGACGAACTTCGGCGTCGGCAGGCCCATCATTTGTGCCAGCAGGTTGCCCAGGCGCGGACGCAGCTCCTGACGGTGAATAATCATGTCGATCGCGCCATGTTCCAGCAGGAACTCGCTGCGCTGGAAGCCTTCCGGCAGTTTTTCACGCACGGTTTGCTCGATCACACGCGGACCGGCGAAGCCGATCAGGGCTTTCGGCTCGCCGACAATCACGTCGCCCAGCATTGCCAGGCTGGCGGAAACGCCGCCGTAGACCGGGTCGGTCAGGACCGAGATGAACGGAATGCCTTCTTCACGCAGACGCGCCAGGACCGCGGAGGTCTTGGCCATTTGCATCAGGGAAATCAGGGCTTCCTGCATCCGCGCGCCACCGGAGGCGGCGAAGCAGATCATCGGGCATTTGTTTTCCAGCGCGTAGTTGGCAGCGCGAACAAAACGCTCACCAACGATGGCGCCCATCGAGCCGCCCATGAAGGAGAACTCGAACGCCGACACCACCACCGGCATGCCCAGCAGGGTGCCGCTCATGGAGATCAGGGCGTCTTTTTCGCCGGTCGCTTTTTGCGCGGCGGTCAGGCGGTCCTTGTACTTCTTGCCGTCGCGGAATTTCAGACGGTCAACCGGCTCCAGGTCCGCGCCCAATTCGGCACGGCCTTCGGCGTCGAGGAAAATGTCGATGCGCGCACGAGCGCCAATACGCATGTGGTGGTTGCACTTGGGGCAAACGTCCAGGGTCTTTTCCAGCTCCGGACGATACAGCACAGCCTCGCAAGACGGGCATTTGTGCCACAGACCTTCAGGCACCGAGCTCTTCTTGACCTCGGAACGCATGATCGAAGGGATCAGTTTGTCTACTAACCAGTTGCTCATGCTTTCTTTCTCCAGTACCGGCGGCCCGAACGCTTTGGTTCGCAGCCCCGCGTATGCCCTTGAGCTAAATTCATGTGTGTGGCGATGATCGATGGATGGCCGGGTCAGAAAAACTGACCTGCGTACAACCCGAAAAACCCTCAGCCTCTTTTCTACAGAGCTGTGGACGGCGGCCGTTAGCCAGCCGTCACATCACGTACCGCTTTGATGAATGCCTGGATCTTTGCGTGATCCTTGATGCCCTTGCTCGCCTCTACCCCACCGCTGACGTCCACGGCATACGGCCGAACCCTGGCAACGGCTTCGGCGACGTTATCGGGATTGAGACCGCCGGCAAGGATAATCGGCTTGCTCAAGCCTTGCGGTATCAGTGACCAGTCGAACGCTTCGCCGGTTCCGCCCGGCACGCCTTCAACATAGGCGTCGAGCAAAATACCGCTGGCACTTGGGAACGCATGGCACGCCGCCGCTATGTCATCCCCGGCCTTGACCCGCAGGGCCTTGATGTACGGGCGATTCCAGCTTTCGCACTCGTCGGCGGTTTCGTCACCGTGGAACTGCAACAGGTCCAGCGGCACCGCGTCGAGGATTTCCCCCAACTCGCAGCGACTGGCATTGACGAACAAACCCACGGTGGTCACGAACGGTGGCAAGGCCTTGATGATCGCCCTCGCCTGCGCAAACGTCACCGCCCGTGGGCTTTTGGCGTAAAACACAAATCCGATGGCATCAGCCCCGGCCTCGACTGCCGCCAACGCATCTTCTATGCGGGTAATCCCGCAAATCTTGCTGCGAACGGCTGACATGTCGATAGAACCCCAAGGCAAATCCGAGAAAGTCCCGGATGGTAACAAATGCGTTCGAGGGCGTCAGCCGTCAAGTTCGCTGAAACCGGTGAGGAAGTGCGGCCCGATATAACGGTCCGGCAACGGGAACTCGTCGCGGTACTCCACCTGCACCAGATACAGGCCGTACGGGTGCGCCGTGACGCCGCCGGAACGGCGAACGCGGCTCTCCAGCACTTCCTTCATCCACTCCACCGGGCGCTCGCCCGACCCGATGGTCATCAATACCCCGGCGATGTTGCGCACCATGTGGTGCAGGAAAGCGCTGGCGCGAATATCCAGCACGATCATCTTGCCGTGGCGGCTGACCCGCAGGTGGTGCAGCTCCTTGATCGGCGATTTGGCCTGGCATTGCCCGGCACGAAAGGCGCTGAAATCATGGGTGCCGACCAGATACTGCGCGGCTTCGGCCATGCGCTCGGCGTCCAGCGGACGGTGGTTCCAGGTGATTTCTTCGTTCAGGTGCGCCGGGCGGATCTGATCGTTGTAGATCACATAGCGATAACGCCGGGCGATGGCCTTGAAGCGCGCATGAAAGTGCGGCGGCATGACTTGGGCCCAGCTGACGCTGACGTCGTGGGGCAAATTGATGTTGGCGCCCATGACCCAGGCTTTGAGCGAACGCTCGACCTGGGTATCGAAATGCACCACTTGGCCGCAGGCATGCACACCCGCGTCGGTACGCCCGGCGCAATGCAGCGACACCGGCGAATCGGCGACTTTGGACAAGGCGTTTTCGAGGGTTTCCTGCACCGTCAACACGCCAGAGGCCTGGCGCTGCCAGCCGCGATAACGCGAGCCTTTGTATTCAACGCCCAGCGCGATCCGGAAAAAGCCGTCGGCCGCCATTTCGGCAGCCGGATTATCTATATTTGCCAAGGGGTGACAGCCTGCTGATGTACGCAAAGGCGGGCATTATAAGGCCGCAAGTCCGGGACGCCAGAGCTGTGTGCCATTGCATCACGCCTACCGACTTCGCTATATAGACAAATACACAACGAAAACACAAAAAACGAGACCTGATGATGACCGCCATTGCAAACAAGGAAGCCGTCGGCCTGGCGTATAGCCTGGAAGGCATGCTCCACGCCAAACGCAAGACCTGGGAAGCTATCGACGAAATGGCCCGCCGCGTCAAACCCGGCATGCTGGAATCCGAAGCCCAGGCGATGAGCCTGGAAGTGCTGAACGAACTGGGCATGGACCGCATCTGGCACCCGTCGAAAATCCGTTTCGGCGAAAACACCCTGAAAACCTTCAAGCAACGTTCCGACGGCGATCCGGTGTTGGCTGAGAACGATATTTTCTTTATCGACCTCGGCGTGGTCTGGGATCGCCATGAAGGCGACTCGGGCGCGACGTTCACTGTCGGCGATGATCCGGAGATGAAGGCATGCGCCGTGGCGGCGAAAACCCTGTTCGATCAGGTCCACGATTACTGGCGCACACAGCAGGTAGCCGGTCCTGAGCTGTATCGCTATGCCGACGAACAGGCCACGGCGATGGGCTGGAAGTTGAACCTGGAGATCAAGGGCCATCGGGTCAGTGATTTCCCGCATGCGATCTATCGTGCCGGGGATTTGGGTCATTTCGAGGACTGCCCGAATGTGGGGTTGTGGATTCTGGAGATCCAGATTGCCCACCCTACCCGTCCATTCGGGGCGTTTTATGAGGATTTGTTGAGTTAAGACTGCGATCTTTTTGCTTCACCAACAAAAACGGCAGCCTCAATGGGCTGCCGTTTTTTTACAACTCACTGACCATCAAGCCAGGCGCGAGAGCATTTCCTTGGCTTCGCTCTTCTGCCCTGCATCACCCTCGGTCACCACCTCATTGAGGATGTCCCGGGCGCCATCGTTGTCGCCCATGTCGATGTAGGCCTGGGCCAGATCGAGTTTGGTGGCGACTTCGTCGGTACCGGAGAGGAAGTCGAACTCCGGCTCGTCGGCCACGGAAGCGGCCGCGTCTTCAGCAGTGAAGGTTGGTTCACCCATGCTCTGGGACAAACGATCCAGCTCGGCGTTGACGTCGTCCAACTCAGCGGCAAACGCATCCTTCGGCTCAGGGACGTCCATTTCGTCAGCCAGGGACAGGTCGAAGTCCGCCGGCAGTTCCAGGTCATCCAGCGCCGCTTCGGTCACGACTGGTGCGTCGACGGCAGGCAAGTCCTTGACGCCCTCATCCAGGTCGAGCAGGAAATCATCTTCGGCCAGGGTCGCTGGCGAAGCGTCGCCACCGAGGTCCAGGTCCAGATCGAAGTCCGACAGGTCGTCGAGGTTTTCCTTGATGTCGGTCTGCTGTTGCAGCACCGATTCAAAGCTCAGGTCGTCGTCCAGCGGAAATTCGTCCAGCTCTGCCAAGGCTTCCGGTTCCGGTGTCGGAGCGACCACGGCCGGAGAAGCATTTTCCAGGTCATCCAGGCTCAAGTCGAAGGCGCTGTCGAGATCATCGGCGGCCGGAGCCGGTGCCGGGACTTCAGGTTCATCCAGCAGCAGATCCTTGACGTACTGGGCATCCAGTTCTGCAGCGATAGCGGCGGCAGCGATGCCACCCGCGGCGGCGAGTGCCATGGCCGGGAAACGGCTTTTCAGCTGTTCGACTTGGGCGAAGTTATCGCCATTGGCTACCAGCTGACGCTCCTGGGCCACGAAAGCATCACGATCGCCTTGCTGACCGTAGACTTCCATCAGCTTCAGGCGCAGGTCACTGCGTTGCGGTTCCTGCTTGATGCCGTCTTCGAGCAGAGCAGCCGCCTGATTCAGACGACCGGCAGTGATGTGCGACTGGGCGTGAGCCAGGACGTCATCATTGCGTTCGGCGGCCGGGGAAACCAGCGGCGCGGCAATCACTGGGGCGACCACGACTGGCTCAATGATCGGAGCCGGAGCCGGAGCGGGTGCAGGTGTCGGCGCTGGGGCCTTGGCCAGCTTAACGGCGGGCGGCGGCACTTCAAGGCCTTCGAAGCTGCTTTCCGGCAAATCTTGTTCAGGAGAGAACTCCTGCTCTTCGGCCAGGGCTCGCGCCATGCGCAGATGCTTTTCGGCTTCTTGCTGGGCTTTGCGGCGACGGGCCAGCAGCAACAGCAACAGCAGCAGGACGATGGCGCCGCCACCGACCAGGCCCAACAGAATCGGGTTGGTCAGCAGGTCGTTGAATTTCTGCTCGTTGGAAACTGCCGGAGTCGGCTCGACGGGCGTTTCTGCCGGGGCCGGAGTGGCCTCAGGGGCCGTCACCACCGGTGCAGGCGTTGCCGGTGCCGCTTCCGTCGGGGTTGCCGCCGGTGTCGGCGCAGGTGTCAGCTCGGCCGAGATTGCCGGAGCAGTCGCTGCCGCAGGTGCATCCAGTGTCGCTGGAGCAGCACCTTCAGCCTGCAACTTGGCCAGTTGATTGTTTTTCAGTTCGATCAGGCGTTGCAGCTTGTCCAGCTGACTTTGCAGATCGGTCATGCGGCTTTTCAGTTCGGCGTTGTCACGACGGGTCGTGTCCAGGCTCTCCTGAGTCACCGCCAGTTTGTTGCTCAGATTCTTCGCATCACCCGCCGCACCTTTACCGCCCTTGCCAGATTCGGCAGACACCAGGCTCAGCTTGTCTTTCGCCGCTTGGGTCGAAGCGGCATCGCCGCGACCACGCTTGGTGGCATCCAACTGCTGCTGCCCAGTGCCAGGCTTGGCCACATAACGGCGGCCCTGGCGCCACGCGGTGTTCTGCGCGGCGACTTCAGCGATGGCCTTGGGTTGCGCCAGGCTGGTGCTTTGCACCTGATCCGGCATGCGCAGGACCTGGCCGGTTTTCAGCAGGTTGATGTTGCCGTTGATAAAGGCATCCGGGTTCAACGCCTGGATCGCCAGCATGGTTTGCTGCACCGAACCGCCATTACGCGCCTTGGCCGCGATTTCCCACAGGGTATCGCGCGGCGTGGTGGTGTAGGTCGACGGCTTGGTGGCGCCGGTGGTTGGCGCGGTGACCGCTTGGGACGGCGCCGGTTGCGCGGCGGCATCGGCGGTTTGCGGCGAAAATTTGGACGGATCGAGCAGCACGCTGTAGTCGCGCAGCAAACGACCGTTAGGCCACATCACCTGCACGAGGAATTTCACCATCGGCTCGGAGAGCGGTTTGCTGGACGTCACGCGCAGGATGCTTTTGCCGCTGGCGTTGAGCACCGGGGTGAAGGTCAGGTCATTGAGGAAGGCCTGGCGATCAACCCCGGCCTTGGCGAAATCTTCCGGCGAGGCCAGGCTCGGCACCACTTCGGCAGCGGTGAGGTCCTTGACATCGAGCAGCTCGATTTCTGCCACCAGGGGCTGGTTCAGCGTCGACTTCAGGGTCAGTTCCCCGAGCCCGAGGGCATGCGCCATACCGGAGGACAGCGCCGAGGCGGCCGCTATTGCTAACACCAGTTTGCGAACTTGAACCATAGCCTCATCCTTTGTTTGAACATTCCTCGGCCAGCGAGAAGGTGTTGAAAGTCGCTGCCGTAAGGCATTGCGCGCGGCGGCGAAGGGGTCGTCGCGCGCGATCGTTTCTTTGCTGCCCGGGAAGCCGCACAGGGTGACTTGCCGTCAAGCACTCCGGCCAAGCATAGCGCTCGGCTAGAATCATTCGACAAATTGTTGCCAAGTATCTTTTACAGCAGGTCTTTTATCAACAATTCAGCCACCTGCACAGCATTGAGCGCGGCGCCTTTGCGTACGTTATCTGACGTCAACCACAAATTAAGTTCCGACAGGTCGTCGACACCGCTGCGAACCCGACCAACGTAGACCACATCCTGCCCTACCGCGTCACCTACCGCGGTCGGATAATCACCGGCTTCCACCAGTTCGATGCCCGGTGCGTCTTCCAGGGCAGCGTTCACCTTGGCCAGGTCGACAGCACTCGATGACTGCAAGGTCACGCTAAAGCTATCGCCAAAAAACACCGGGGCTTGAATGCAAGTAGCGGAAATCTTTAATAAAGGCAGCGCCATGACCTGACGCAGCTCACGCACCAGGCGTTTTTCCAGCAGCGTATGGCCTTGCTCATCGGGTTTGCCGACCTGAGCCAACAGGTTGAACGCCATCTGCCGATCGAAGAACGTCGGTTCCAGCGGACGCACGTTGAGCAATTCGGCCGTCTGCCGCGCCAGCTCGGTGACGGCTTCGCGGCCTTGGGCGGAAACGGCCAGGCTGGCGGTGACGTTGATGCGTTGCAGGTCGATCACTGCAAGCAACGGCGCGAGCACCACGGCCAAAGTGGTAGCCGACGGGCTCGGGCTGCTGACCTGGAACGGTTTTTTCAGTCCGGCCAACACCTGGGCGTTGGCTTCCGGCACCACTTGCGGTGCTTCATCCGCTGGCAAAGCGCCGGACAGGTCAATCAGCGAGCAACCGGCGGCGCGGGCGCGGGAGGCGAAACTCAGGGTCACGGCCGGTCCCGCGGCGAAAAACACCAGTTGCACCTTGCTGAAGTCAAACTCATCGACTTCCCGCACCCGCACGTTCTTGCCGCGAAACGGCACTGAATGCCCGGCGGATTCACTGCTGGCCAGCAAGTGCAGGTTGCCGACCGGGAAATCCCGCTCTTCGAGAATCTGCACCAGCGTTTCGCCGACAGTACCGGTGGCGCCGATCACGGCAATATCGAAGGACTGGCTCATGGTTCTACCTCTGGCGAAACGGGGGGAGCGGCACTTTACCGGGTGGGTGGCGTGCAGGCAATTTCTGCCCACCGCGATCGTTCCCACGCTCTGCGTGGGAATGCATCCCGTGACGCTCCGCGTCACAGCCTCGACAGCGGACGCAGAGCGTCCATGGCGGCATTCCCACGCAGAGCGTGGGAACGATCGGACGCGGGGCGTGGGAACGATCGGTGGGGATAAAAAAACCCGCACCTCTTTCAAGGTGCGGGTTCTTTCACAACTTCAAGCGATCAACGCTCAAGCAGGATCCGCAGCATGCGACGCAGCGGTTCGGCCGCGCCCCACAGCAACTGGTCGCCAACGGTGAACGCGCCCAAGTACTGAGTACCCATGTTCAGCTTGCGCAGACGGCCCACCGGTACGTTCAGGGTGCCGGTGACTTTCGTCGGGCTCAGTTCCTGAATGCTCGCTTCGCGGCTGTTCGGCACCAGTTTGACCCAAGGGTTGTGCTGGCTGATCAGCCCTTCGATGTCGGCGATTGGCACGTCTTTGTTCAGCTTGATGGTCAGCGCCTGGCTGTGGCAGCGCATGGCGCCGATGCGCACGCAGATGCCGTCGACCGGGATCGGGCTCTTGAAGCGACCGAGGATCTTGTTGGTCTCGGCCTGGGCCTTCCACTCTTCGCGGCTCTGGCCATTCGGCAGTTCCTTGTCGATCCACGGGATCAGGCTGCCGGCCAGCGGAACACCGAAGTTTTCGGTCGGGTACGCGTCGCTGCGCATGGCTTCGGCCACACGGCGGTCGATGTCGAGGATCGCGCTGGCCGGGTCGGCCAGTTGATCAGCGACAGCGGCGTGGGTCGCGCCCATTTGCTTGATCAGTTCACGCATGTTCTGCGCGCCGGCACCGGAGGCCGCCTGATAGGTCATGGCGCTCATCCACTCGACCAGGCCGGCTTCGAACAAGCCGCCCAGGCCCATCAGCATCAGGCTGACGGTGCAGTTGCCGCCGATGTAGTTTTTGGTGCCCGCGTCGAGCTGCTGGTCGATGACCTTGCGGTTCACCGGGTCCAGCACGATCACCGCGTCGTCCTGCATGCGCAGGCTGGAAGCGGCGTCGATCCAGTAACCCTGCCAGCCGGCTTCGCGCAGTTTCGGGAACACTTCACTGGTGTAGTCGCCACCCTGGCAGGTCAGAATCACATCGAGGGTTTTCAGCTCTTCAATGCTGTAAGCGTCCTTGAGCGGAGCAATGTCCTTGCCCACGGACGGGCCTTGGCCACCGACATTGGAAGTGGTGAAAAACACCGGCTCGATAAGATCGAAATCCTGCTCTTCCAGCATCCGCTGCATGAGCACGGAACCGACCATACCGCGCCAACCGATCAGACCTACACGTTTCATCGCAACTACACCTTCTTGAAAAAGTGGGCCGCTGCTTTCATGGGTGAAAGTGGCAGCGGGCCCGAGAGATTACAGATTCCGCAGCGCGGCGACTACTGCGTCGCCCATTTCCTGCGTACCGACTTTAGTGCAACCGTTCGACCAGATGTCGCCGGTGCGCAGGCCCTGGTCCAATACCAGACTGACGGCCTTCTCGATGGCATCGGCCGCATCCTGCAGGTTGAAGCTGTAACGCAGCATCATCGACACGGACAGGATAGTCGCCAACGGGTTGGCAATGCCTTTGCCGGCGATGTCCGGCGCCGAACCGTGGCACGGCTCGTACATGCCCTTGTTGTTGGTGTCCAGGGACGCCGACGGCAGCATGCCAATGGAACCGGTGAGCATCGACGCCTGGTCGGAGAGGATGTCGCCGAACAGGTTGTCGGTAACGATCACGTCGAACTGCTTAGGTGCACGCACCAGTTGCATCGCGGCGTTATCGACGTACATGTGGCTCAGTTCGACTTCAGGGTAATCCTTGGCCACTTGCTCGACGATTTCACGCCACAGTTGGCTGGACGCCAGCACGTTGGCCTTGTCCACCGAGCAGAGCTTTTTGCCGCGGACCATGGCCATGTCGAAACCGACCCGGGCGATACGGCGAATCTCGCTTTCGCTGTATGGCAGGGTGTCGTAGGCCTGGCGCTCACCATTTTCCAGAACACGGGTGCCGCGCGGGGCGCCGAAGTAGATGCCGCCGGTCAGTTCACGGACGATCAGGATGTCCAGGCCCGCAACGATTTCCGGCTTCAGGCTGGAAGCCTCGGCCAGTTGCGGGTACAGGATCGCCGGACGCAGGTTGCCGAACAGACCCAGTTGCGCGCGGATCTTCAGCAGACCGCGCTCAGGGCGGATGTCGCGCTCGATGGTGTCCCATTTCGGGCCGCCCACGGCGCCCAGCAGTACGGCGTCGGCCGCGCGGGCGCGATCCAGGGTTTCGTCGGCCAAGGGCACGCCGTGCTTATCGATGGCGGCGCCGCCGATCACGTCGTGGCTCAGCTCGAAGTCCAGGCTGTACTTGGTGTTGGCCAGTTCCAGCACTTTGACCGCTTCGGCCATGATTTCCGGGCCAATACCGTCACCTGGGAGAATCAGAATCTGCTTGCTCATGCTTTCCTCATGTCATCAGTCGGTGCGCCTTGGGCGCGCCCGGAAAAATTCTATCGTTCTGCCATCAGCACCAGTACATCGGTACTGAACGAACCATCGGCCTCAATCTCAAAATATTCACGCACTTCATTGCCCATCGACTGCTGCAACTCGCGGATCGCCGCGCGCATCACTTCGGGCGTGCGCATGCGTTCGACCCAGGAGGTGTACTCCAAACGCAGCCGTTGGCGGGTGGTGCTGCGGGTATGCAACCCCGCTTCGCTGACCTGGCGCAACCACTCGCCGGCGGAATAATCGCGCACATGGCTGGTGTCACGCAGCACTTCGACGCTTTGCAGGTAGGTGTCGAACAATGGACTACCCGGCGACAACACATCGATAAACGCCGCCACCCCGTCCGGCTTCAGCACCCGACGCACTTCGCGCAGGGCCAGGCCGAGATCGCTCCAATGGTGCGCCGAATAACGGCTGAACACGAAGTCGAACTCGCCATCGGCGAACGGCAGGCGCTCGGCGGCACCGTTGACCGTGGTGACATTACTGAAACCGCGATCAATCGCCGCTGCGGCGACCACGTCGAGCATTTGCTGGGACAGGTCGTAGGCCACCACTTCCTTCACCAGCGACGCCACGTGAAAACCAACATGACCGGCGCCGCAACCCAGGTCCAGCACGCGGGCGCCGCCCTGCCCGGCCAGTTCAGCCTGTAGCAGTGCGAATTCGGTGCCTTGAGCGTGAACGGCGCTGCTCAGATAGGCGGAAGCCTGTTCACCGAACTGCTTTTGTACGACTTGGCTGTGCTGGGTCATGGGGGACTTCCTTTTTGGGGTTAAGTCTTGTGGTGTCTGGGCTTGCCCGCGAAGGCGTCATCCCGCCTTACGCAAAATCAAACGTCGCGAAACAACCAAGGCTGACTCGCCCGGTGCTTGCTTTCAAACGACGCAATCGCCTCGTGATCCATCAAGGTCAGGCCAATGTCATCGAGGCCATTCACCAGGCAATGCTTGCGGAATTCATCCAATTCGAAGCGGTAAACCTTGCCATCCGGCCGGGTCACGGTCTGGGCTTGCAGGTCGACCGTCAACTGGTAACCCGGATTGGCTTCGACCTGCTGGAAAAGTTCATCAACCTCAGCGTCGCTCAAGATGATCGGCAGCAAGCCGTTCTTGAAGCTGTTGTTGTAGAAAATGTCGGCGTAGCTCGGCGCGATGATGCTGCGGAAACCGTACTCTTCCAAGGCCCACGGCGCATGCTCACGGCTGGAGCCGCAACCGAAGTTTTCTCGGGCCAGCAACACGCTGGCGCCCTGGTAACGTTCGGCGTTGAGCACGAAATCCTTGTTCAACGGACGCTTGGAGTTGTCCTGGTAGGCATAGCCCACGTCCAGGTAGCGCCACTCGTCAAACAGGTTCGGGCCAAAACCGGTGCGCTTGATCGACTTCAGAAACTGCTTTGGAATGATCTGGTCGGTGTCGACGTTGGCCCGGTCCAATGGCGCGACCAAACCGGTGTGTTGGGTAAAAGCTCTCATGTGCGGTTCCTCAGATCAGTTCGCGAACGTCGATGAAACGACCGTTGACGGCAGCGGCAGCGGCCATGGCCGGGCTGACCAGGTGCGTACGGCCACCGGCGCCCTGACGCCCTTCGAAGTTGCGGTTGGAGGTCGAAGCGCAATGCTCGCCCGACTCCAGGCGGTCCGGGTTCATCGCCAGGCACATCGAGCAACCCGGTTCACGCCACTCGAAACCGGCTTCGAGGAAAATCTTGTCCAGGCCTTCAGCCTCGGCTTGCGCCTTCACCAGGCCCGAGCCCGGCACCACGATGGCCTGCTTGATGGTCGAAGCGACTTTGCGGCCCTTGGCGATCACCGCCGCGGCACGCAGGTCTTCGATCCGCGAGTTGGTGCAGGAACCAATGAATACGCGGTCCAGCTGAATATCGGTGATCGCCTGATTGGCGCTCAAACCCATGTACTTCAAGGCGCGTTCGATGGAACCGCGTTTGACCAGGTCCATTTCCTTCGCCGGGTCTGGCACGTTTTGATCAACGGCCAAGACCATTTCGGGCGAAGTGCCCCAGCTGACTTGCGGCTTGATCTGGGTCGCGTCGAGCTCAACCACGGTGTCGAACACCGCATCAGCGTCGGAAACCAGGTCTTTCCAGGCTTCGACCGCCATGTCCCACTCCGCACCTTTCGGGGCGAATGGGCGGCCCTTGACGTACTCCACGGTTTTTTCGTCTGCGGCCACCAGACCTACGCGAGCGCCGGCCTCGATGGACATGTTGCAGATGGTCATGCGGCCTTCGATGGACAAGTCGCGAATCGCACTGCCGGCGAACTCGATGGCGTGGCCGTTACCGCCGGCAGTGCCGATCTTGCCAATCACTGCCAGCACGATGTCCTTGGCAGTCACGCCGAACGGCAATTTGCCCTCGACCGAGACCAGCATGTTTTTCATTTTCTTGGCGACCAGGCACTGGGTGGCGAACACGTGCTCCACCTCGGAAGTGCCGATGCCGTGAGCCAAGGCGCCGAACGCGCCGTGGGTCGAGGTGTGCGAGTCGCCGCAGACCACGGTCATGCCCGGCAATGTTGCGCCTTGCTCCGGGCCGATCACGTGAACGATGCCCTGGCGCACGTCGTTCATTTTGAACTCGGTGATGCCGTATTCGTCGCAATAGTCATCGAGGGTCTGAACCTGCAAACGCGAGACCTGGTCGGTGATCGCCTCGATGCCGCCCTTGCGATCCGGGGTGGTCGGTACGTTGTGGTCCGGGGTGGCGATGATCGAGTCGACACGCCAAGGCTTGCGCCCGGCCAGGCGCAGGCCTTCGAAAGCTTGGGGCGAAGTCACTTCATGGATGATGTGGCGGTCGATATAGATCAGCGACGACCCATCGTCGCGCCGTTTCACTTCATGGGAATCCCAGAGCTTGTCGTAAAGCGTTTTGCCGGCCATCAGACGGTCCTCATCAGCTTGTTTCTATTTTCTATGCCTTGGGTCGTGCAGCGGTTCAATAACCCCTTGGCTTGTGAGGCCGATCCTAGGGGGTTACATTAAATAACTCAAATTCATATTTTTCATGCTTTGGATAACCAACTGGAATACCACAATGGACCTGGCCAACCTCAACGCTTTTATCGCGATTGCCGAGACCGGCAGCTTCTCCGGCGCGGGCGAACGGCTGCACTTGACCCAACCGGCGATCAGCAAGCGCATTGCCGGGCTGGAGCAGCAATTAAAGGTGCGCTTGTTTGATCGCCTGGGCCGTGAAGTCGGCCTGACCGAGGCCGGCCGCGCCCTGCTGCCACGGGCTTATCAGATTCTCAACGTGCTGGACGACACCCGCCGCGCCCTGACCAACCTGACCGGCGAAGTCAGCGGCCGCCTGACCCTGGCCACCAGTCACCACATCGGTTTACACCGCTTGCCGCCCTTATTAAGGGAATTCACCCGCCGTTACCCACAAGTGGCGCTGGATATTCAGTTCCTCGATTCGGAAGTGGCCTACGAAGAAATCCTCCATGGCCGCGCCGAACTGGCAGTCATCACCCTGGCCCCGGAGCCGCACGCACTGGTCAAGGCCACGCCGGTGTGGGACGACCCGCTGGATTTCGTGGTGGCCCCGGAGCATTCGTTGATCAGCAACGGCGCGGTCAACCTGGCGGATATCGCCCTGCACCCGGCGGTCTTCCCCGGCGGCAACACCTTTACCCATCACATCGTGCAACGCCTGTTCGAAGCCCAGGGCCTGACGCCAAACATCGCCATGAGCACGAATTATCTGGAAACGATCAAGATGATGGTCTCGATCGGCCTGGCCTGGAGCGTTTTGCCGCGCACCATGCTCGATGAACAAGTGGCGCGCATACCTTTGCCGGGCATACAGCTCACTCGCCAGCTAGGCTATATCCTGCACACGGAAAGGACGCTTTCGAATGCGGCACGCGCCTTTATGGCCCTGCTGGATGCACAAATTGATCTGCCAGGGACCCACGGCTAACTTGTGCTACTCCTATAGAGCTGCAAAACCCCGTGCCTAACGCCCCATTCAGCCCAAGGCCTGCTGCCAATGCCCAAATCTGTTGACCGTATTCCGCCGATGCCGCGTATTCAGGCCATTGACCCGCAGCGGTCCGAGCAGAGCTGGGAAAGTGCGCCGCAGTTGTTGGCCGCGCTCAACGGCGCGCACTTGGGAGCGTGGTATTGGGACATCGAACGCGGGCAGATCAGTTGGTCCCGGGGCACCCAGGCGCTGTTCGGCTTCGATCCGCGGCAACCGCTGCCCAAAGACCTGGAATACCTCGACCTGCTGCCACCGGAGGACCGGGCGAAAACCATTCGCGCGTTCCATCAGGTCATTGCCGGTGCGCCGCTGGAACAGGCGATGCATCACCGCATCCGCTGGCCCGACGGCAGCCTGCATTGGCTGGAGATCAACGGCAGTCTGCTGCCGGACAAGCACGGCCGGCCGCGGATGATCGGGGTCATCCGGGAAATCACCCATCAGCGTCAACGCGAGCAGGCCCTGAGCAGCTCGGAAAAGCGCTTCGCCACACTGTTCCACCTGTGCCCGAACATGGTGCTGCTGACCCGCCAGGAAGACGGTTTGATCAGCGAGGCCAACCAGTATTTCGAAAGCCTGTTCGGCTGGCCGGTGCAAAGTGTGATTGGCCGTACCACGCTGGAACTGGGCCTGTGGGTGCATCCCGAGCAACGGGCGGTGCTGGTCAAGGCGACCAAGGCCAAGGGTGAACTGGTCAGCATGGAAGTGCAGTTTCGCGCCAGCAATGGTCAGGTCCACGATGGCATCCTCAGCGCGCAAAAGGTCGAACTCGAAGGCCAGCCGTATCTGCTGAGCACCTTCCTCGACACCACTGAACGCAAAGCCGCCGAACATGCGCTCAAGGACAGCCAGGAACGCCTCGACCTGGCCCTGGACTCCGCGCAACTCGGCACCTGGGACTGGCACATCCCCAGCGGCATGCTCTACGGCTCGGCACGGGCGGCGCAGTTGCACGGCATGGAACCGAAACCGTTCCACGAAGCCTTCGACGAATTTTTCGAAGGCGTGCCCGGCGAAGAACGGGACAGCATGCGCAACGCCTATCGCAGCCTGCGCGAAGGCCCGGCCGGCAATTATCAGTTGACCTACCGCGTGCAACTGCCCGACGGCAGTTCGCGCTTCCTGGAAAGCCGCGCCCGGCTCTATCGCGATGAAAACGGCGTGCCGTTGCGCATGGCCGGCACCCTGCTGGACATCACCGATCAGGTCGAGCGGGAACAGTTGCTGGTGGCTTCGGAGGAAAAATTCGCCACGTTGTTCCAGGTCAGCCCGGACCCGATCTGCGTCACGCGCCAGGAAAGCGGCGAGTTCATCGAGATCAACTCCAGTTTCACGCAGATTTTCGGCTGGACCGCCGCCGACGTGATTGGCCGCAGCGCCGATGAAATCGGCCTGTGGGACGCATCCGCAAAAAGCCTGCAACGGATCGAACAGGTCATCCGCGAGCAAGGCCTGAGCAATGTGGCGATCCTCGTCCAGCACAAGGACGGGCAAGCCTTGACCTGCGTGATTTCCAGCCGGCAGATCAGCGTCGGCGACCAGCCCTGCATCGTCACCACCCTGCGCGACATTACCCAGCAGCAGCGCTCGGAAGCGGCGCTCAAGGCCAGCGAAGAGAAATTCGCCAAGGCGTTTCACTCCAGCCCCGACGCCATCACCATTACCGAACGCGACACCGGGCGCTATCTGGAGGTCAATGACGGTTTCTGCCGCCTGACCGGCTACCGCGCCGATGAAGTGGTGGGCAAAACCGTGTATCAGGTCGGCATCTGGGCCGAAGAGAAACAGCGTTCATCGCTGTTGGCCGAGCTGCAAATCAAGGGCCGCGTGCACCACCAGGAAATGCTCGGGCGCAACAAACGCGGCGATCTGCTGACCGTTGAAGTCTCGGTCGAACCGATCACCCTCAACGAAACTGCGTGCCTGTTGCTGACCGCTCGCGATGTCAGTCTGCTGAAAAACGCCGAAGCGCAGATCCGTCACCTTGCCTACCACGACCCGCTGACCAACCTGCCCAACCGCGCGCTGCTGATGGATCGCCTGAGCCAGCAGATCGCCCTGCTCAAACGCCACAACCTGCGTGGCGCCTTGATGTTTCTCGACCTCGACCACTTCAAGCACATCAACGATTCCCTCGGTCACCCGGTGGGCGATACGGTGCTGAAGATCATCACCGCACGCCTCGAAGCCAGTGTGCGCATGGAAGACACGGTGGCGCGGCTCGGCGGTGATGAATTCGTGGTGCTGCTCAGTGGCCTGGAAGGTTCGCGCAGCGAAGTCAGCGAACAGGTGCGGGACCTGGCGGACACCTTGCGCGAGTTGCTCTCGGAACCGATGTTCCTCGATGGCCAGCGCCTGCAAGTCACGCCGAGTATCGGCATCGCGCTGATTCCCGATCACGGTTCCACGCCGACCGACCTGCTCAAGCGCGCCGACATCGCCCTGTACCGGGCCAAGGATTCGGGGCGCAACACCACGCAGATGTACCACAACACCATGCAGAAGGCCGCCAGCGAACGCTTGCGCATGGAAACCGATTTGCGCCTGGCCCTTTCCCGGGGTGAATTCAGCGTGCATTACCAGCCTCAGGTGGACGCCCAGGACAACCGCATCATCGGCGCCGAAGCCCTGGTGCGCTGGAACCACCCGGAACTCGGCGCGCAATCGCCCACCGAGTTCATCAAGGTGCTGGAAGACAGCGGATTGATCCTGGAGGTCGGCACCTGGATCCTCGATGAAGCCTGCGCTGCCTTCAAACACTTGATCGCCAAAGGCCGGATCGACCCGCTCAATTTCAGCCTGTGCGTGAACATCAGCCCACGGCAATTCCGCCAGAACGACTTCGTCGAACGCATCGAACGCAGCCTCAGCAGCCACGGCCTGCCCTATTCGTTGCTGAAACTGGAAATCACCGAAGGCATCGTCATCCAGAACCTGGAAGACACCATCAACAAAATGCGTCGCCTGAAAAAACTCGGCGTGAGCTTTGCCATGGACGACTTCGGCACCGGTTATTCCTCGCTGACCTACCTCAAGCGCCTGCCGGTGGACACGTTGAAAATCGACCAGTCGTTCATCCGCGATGCCACCACCGACCCCAACGACGCAGAAATCATTCGCGCCATCGTCGCCATGGCCCGCAGCCTGGCACTGGAAGTAATTGCCGAAGGGGTAGAGACGCCGGAGCAACTGGAGTTTCTGCAGGGATTGGGTTGCCATTTGTATCAAGGCTACCTGCACAGCCAGCCATTGCCGGTGGAGGCGTTTCAGACCCTGCTCAAATAAATCACCGCCCCCTCCGTAGCAGCTGTCGAGCCCCAGCGAGGCTGCGTTCGGCGACGAAGTCGCCGTGAAATCAGACGACGCGGTGGATCAGGCAAACCGCGTGCGCTGGGTTTACGACGGCTTCGCCGCCGAACGCAGCCTCGCTGGGGCTCGGCAGCTGCTACAGGTTTGCGGTAATTGCCAGTTTTTCTCTCAGCCTGTAGGGTCGCGTTTTTTGCGCCGCCTCAAAGAGATCAACCATGCAGGATGCAACCCTCCCCCGCCCGGCCTTGCTGGGTATCGACCTTGGGACCACCAATAGCCTGATCGCCGTCTGGCAGGACGGTCGGGCACAGTTGATTCCCAACGCCCTCGGCGATGTCCTCACCCCGTCCGTGGTCAGCCTCGATGAAGACGACAGCATTCTAGTGGGCAAGGCCGCCCGCGCGCGCCTGACCACCCACCCGGAACGCTCGGTGGCGGCGTTCAAGCGTTTCATGGGCAGCGACAAGCCGTTCGAACTGGGCGGACGCCAGTTCAGCCCGGAAGAACTTTCTGCGCTGGTGATCGGTTCGCTCAAGCAGGACGCCGAAGCCTGGCTCGGCCACCCGGTGCACGAGGCGGTGATTTCGGTGCCGGCGTATTTCAGTGACGAGCAACGCAAGCGCACGCTGTTTGCTGCCGAACTGGCTGGCCTGACGGTATCGCGGCTGATCAACGAACCGACCGCTGCCGCCATGGCGTACGGGTTGCATGAGCAGAAGTTCGAGCGCACGCTGATTTTCGATTTGGGCGGCGGCACCTTCGATGTCACGGTGCTGGAATACGCCCTGCCGCTGATCGAGGTGCATGCTTCCACTGGCGACAACTTCCTCGGTGGCGAAGACTTCACCGCCGCGCTGCTGCAGGCCTGCCTGAAAGACTGGCAACTCACCCCGCAAATGATCGATGGCCAGGGCTTGGCCAGCCTCGGCGATGCCCTGGAACAACTCAAATGCAAACTCAGTGAAGGCACCCAGCACCTGAGCTGGAACGGTGCCGGCGCATTGCGCGAATGGTCGCTGGATGAAGCCGGGGCGTTGAAAATCTGGGAGCCGCTGCTCGCCCGGTTACGCGCGCCCATCGAGCAAGCCCTGCGTGATGCGCGGCTCAAGCCTCGGGACCTCGACAGTCTGGTGATGGTCGGCGGCGCCACGCGGATGCCGGCCGTACAGCAAATGGTTGCGACGCTGTTCGGGCGCCTGCCCTATCGCCACCTCGACCCGGACACGATCGTCGCGCTGGGCGCCGCCACCCAAGCGGCCTGCAAGGCCCGGGACAGCGCCATCGAAGAACTGATCCTGACCGACGTCTGCCCCTACACCCTGGGCATCTCGACCAATCGCGGTGAAGGCATCAGCGGTGCTTTCTCGCCGATCATCGAGCGCAATACGGTGATCCCGACGTCCAGGGTGAAGCGCTTTTTCACGAGTCACCCCCAGCAAACGTTGATCCGCATTGAGGTCTATCAGGGCGAGCGGCCGTGGGTGCGGGACAATATTTTCATCGATGCCTTCGACGTCGCGCTGACACCCAGCGAACAAACCGAGGCGCTGGATGTGCGCTTCAGCTACGACATCAACGGTTTGCTCGAAGTCGACGTCACCCTGCTGGCCAGCGGCGAACGCCACAGCCACAGCATCGACCGCAGCCCCACAGGGCTCGACCCGCAATCGCGGCAAAACAGCCATGATCGACTCAGCGCCCTGAAAATCCACCCCCGCGACACCCTGCCCAACCGCACCTTACTCGCGCGCCTGGAGCGGGCCTGGGCGCAAAGCCTGGGTGACGAACGCGAGCAGATTGCCGATTGGCTGGATACCTTTACCGCCGTGCTCGGTGGCCAGCAATCGGTGGAGATCGCCAGCCATCGTTCACAGCTCAATAAAGCCCTGGATGAACTGCGCCTTTAGCCGTTAAGCCGCCGCAGGGCCGCCTGCAAACCGCCGGACAAGGTGTCTTCACCGCCGCTGTCCGGCGGCGCACCGTAACGGTTGGGCAATTTGTCGCCGGGAAAGCCGAACAGCAGCAAAGGCATGAACGGCAGCACTGGCGACAGGCAGCCAAAAATCAGCAGGGTGGGAATCCCGCGGCCCATGTCATGCAGGCGACGCAGGATCGCGCCGAGCAACAACAAGGCGCCCAGCAACAGCACGCCAATGCCCGAGAGCGCAGTGCCGCTCATCAACGCCAGGTACGGGGTGAACAGCACACACCCCAGCACTTGCCCGATAAACGCCTTGCGCCCGAGTCGGGAACCCAGGCGCCAGAACGCCATGGCCGGCACGGGACGTTTGTCGCTGCTGGCCAGCAGCAGGCGTTCGTTCCACGACAACAGGGCCGTCAGCGCCAGACGCAGGCCCACGCTGTTCTCGGTGTTGTCCTTGCCGTACTGCAAGATGGTTAGCACCTTGTTCCGCGGCACCCCGGCCGCGCCATGACGGACCAGGCTTTTCAGGGTATCGAGGAGTGAATAGACCACCAGTTTCTCGACACCGAAATCCGCCAACACCTTTTCTGGCGGCCACACCGGTTCGCCTTTGATCAAGCCATTGCGGAACCCTTCGAACCATTCATCTTCGCAACTGATGGCGGCGATGGACTGCAACAACGCGCGGTGCTGTTCGGCATTCAGCGTCGGATCGTGATACAGCACGCCCCAGAGCAGCATCAGCCCCAACACATCTTCGCCGCAGGCGTCAGGATCGCTTTCAATGCAGGTATAGAGTTGCGCGTTACCCGGCAACGCCGCGCTGTCGAGAGCCTGTTGCACGTTGAACAGCTTTTGCACGAGCAAGCCATGCACCGGATCGCTGGCTTGCAACCACCCCAGCAAACCGGCGCAACTCCCTTGCTCGCGTTGCAAACGCCGCAGCAGCGGCTGGAGCCGACTCAGAGGATGAGTCGGGTCGACCTCCAGCCGTTCCAGGCAGGACGAATCGATCAACGACAGCCAACGTTCCGGCTGGTCGAGCAACGCCAGCAGAAACAGGGTTTGCGCGTGCCATTGCCACGCCGCCTCACCTTGGGCCATGGCCGGCAAAACCACGCCGCGCTGTTCCAATTGGACCAGCAGGCTCACACCGCGCAAGTCCACGTCCGCTTGCGCGTCTTGCAGATCAAATGCCCGGTCGATCCGCGCCAGCGCGGACTGATCGTAAGGCCGCAGCCTGCGCAACCAGAGGCGACAAATGGTGTGGGGTTCGTCCTTTGCCAGTTCCTCGGCCAGTTGCGGCTCAGCGGAACGACTGCCGAGGAACGCCTTCAGCGCCAAAGGGATCGATGCCTGATTCAGCCAGCAGAGTTGCTGCGCAGCCTGATACTTGAACCCGCTCAGCACCAGGCCTTCGAGGGCATCGACCGGCTGCGGTTCGTCGAGTATGTGTTGCAGCAATCCGACATCGCCACGGTGCAAGGCCCAGGCATGCCGGTACAGCTGCTGCAAACGGGCATCCACAGGCTGCCCTATCAGCAAGGCCAGCAGTGGCAGCTCATCCCCGGTCATCCGCCAGTCGACAAAAGCGGCCGCCAAGCCTTGCAGCTCGAGTTGCCCGACCCCAAGCCAGCGCGCCAGCGTCTCGGGACGTTGTGAAGGGCTGCCATAAGTTTGGCTGACATCGGCGAGGTCGGTGGACCAATCGCGGAAATTCTCCAGGCGATCAAATGCCTGGATCAGCAGCGCCAAAAAGTCCGGCTGACGCCTGGCGCACAGTTCCAGCAAGCGGCTTTCGGCCTTCGGATGACGATGCTCCTGCCACAGCCGGATCCAGCAAGGCAGCGCCTGATCCTCCAGGCCCAGCAAGCTGTTTTGGCACGCCAGCAAATACAGCCAGTCGACATCGTCGGGGGCTTGCGCCTGTTGTTCGACGCACACTTGCCGCAGACCGGGACCGCCGATGCCCGCTTGAGTGAACTGCACCAGCAAGCGCTGGATAAATGCGTCATCTGCCGGCAGCGGCAAACAGGTGTGGTGGCTGGCGAAGTCTGCGAACTCATGCAGAGGACGATGCTGGAAGATGTAGTCGAGGCTGCGGGCATACCAGAGGGTTTCCAGCTGCGCAGGCTCGGGCCAATCGCCCATCAGCGTCGTGTCGAACGGGTCGGGACCCTTGATCCGTTGCAGGAATGCTTCGACTTCTTTCGCCTGGTCGAACTCCAGGTCCAGCAACTGCTGCTCCCAGGCCAGCCGTTGCGCCAACAGATTCGCGCAGCGGTACGACAACGGACGGGCGTTGGCCAATGGGTGGAACAGCCCCCAACTGAGGTCATCGAGGGCGTCCAGCGGCAATTGATCCAGTGCTTTGACAAAGACTTGCCAGGCCTGCGGATTGAAACGCCGCGTCGGGTCTTCGAGCAGCGCGTAAAAATCCACGATGGTCTGCGGCATCTCAGGGACGCCAGCATCCTCTTCTTCGACGTCCTCCTCTTCCTGCCGGGCGAAACGGTTGGCGCTTTCATAGGCTTCACGCAGTGCCTGGAAGCCTTCGGGATCACTTTCCGGATGATGCTGCGGTAGACGCGCGCGGTAGGCATCCCGAATCAGTGCCTGGTCTTTGGTGGGCTCGATGCCCAGACGTATCCAGCAACTCATGACCAGTCGAACTCCCCTAAGGATGCCGGGCGTTGCGGCGGATCAAGCTCCAGGTGCCAAGGCAAGTCGGCCAGAAAAGCCGGCATGTTACGACCCAGGCCGCGAGCGATGCGCAGACTGCTCGAAAACGCCCCTTGTCGGTCCAGTTCGTAAGCCAGCGTATCGTCGCTGCTGCTCAGGCAGCCCCAGAATGCGCGACCGGTCAGAAATCCGTTGAGATAGGAATACCAGTCGTCGTAGTGATATTGCGCCCTGACGGCCAGGCGCCAGTGCAGCCAGAGGCTCTCGGAGAGATTGATCCACTCGTTGCGCACGCCACACCGCAACAGAAAGCCCATGCGCCCCAAATCCCACGCCTGGATACCCCCCGAGCCGCAGCCCTCGAAGGTACGGCTGGCAAACTCATGCAAGATGCGCTCACGGGGTTCCAGGGTCTCGAGCAACGCCTGCCACTCCCCGGGCAAACAGCGTTGCCATGAGCGATACGCCTCTTTGAGGTGGGTGGCGTGACCGGCATCGGTCATTCTTTCGAGCATGCTCAATAACTGCGACCGGTCATTGATGCCCCAGCTGCATTGCAAGTCGATAAATTCCGGATCGGAATAGAAAGCGGGCTCGTCGTATTCGGCACGAGGGTTGAGGGCCACCATTGGCGCAGAAAGACCGCACAGCCAACGCTTTTGTATCTCTTCCATGAAAAAAAGCTCCGGGCCGACCAGGCAGAATGGGAGTCGGCAAAACTGCCGCGGATTGTAGAGAAACCGTCGCCAGGCGGCAAAGCCTGCCGGGCGTTTTTTTGACCGGACACAAAAAGGCCCCGACAAGTCGGGGCCTTCATTCAGCGGGTTATAGCCTGTTCAGACGAATGTGTGTCTTCGAATGACTCAGTGCTGCAACGCTGGCTTTTGCGTCCCGTTGATCGGGATGCGTTTGGCTTTCGCCTCTTCCGGAATGACCCGCAACAGGTCGATGCTCAACAAACCGTTGCTCAGGCCGGCGGCCTTGATTTCGATATGGTCTGCCAGACGGAAGGACAGTTTGAAGGCACGCTGTGCGATGCCTTGATACAAGTAGGTGACGTCTTCGGTCGCGTCACGCTTGCCGCCACTGATGGTCAGCACACCTTTTTCCACTTGCAGCTCCAGGTCTTCTTCCTGGAAGCCGGCGGCCGCTACAACAATGCGATATTGGTCATCGCCGTGTTTTTCCACGTTGTAAGGTGGGTAGGTGCTGCCTGGCTCGTTGCGCAAGGCGGTTTCGAACAGATCATTGAAACGGTCGAAACCTACCGAGGAACGGAACAGGGGTGCCATGGAAAATGCAGTCGTCATGATTCAAATCTCCTGAAAACATATCAGCAAGTTTTTTTGTCTCCGCGACCCGAATTCGGCATCGCGTAACCCTTAGATAGGGACCGCTGATTGCATTTCAAGAGACTTTTTGCAGATTTTTTTCAGGCGGCTTCGGCGACCCGCAGACCCAATAAACGCGAGACCTGATCCAGCTCGGTTTCACGCCGCAGCACGGTAAACAGCTCCACCGCTTCGGGATAATTGCGGGTCAGCATCGCCAGCCATTGCTTCAAGCGTCCCGGCGATTGGCGCGGCGTCATCTGCGCCTTGGCTTGCAGCCAGAAATCCTGGATCAACGGCAGCAGCTCAGCCCAGGTCATCTCGACCACCTCTTCACCGGCGCGCGCGGCGGCGATTTGCCGGGCCAGGTCCGGGCGCGACACCAGGCCGCGACCGAGCATGATGTCTTCGACACCGCTGATTTCGCGGCAGCGGCGCCAGTCTTCGACGCTCCAGATATCGCCGTTGGCGAACACCGGGACCTTGACCACGTCCTGCACCCGCGGAATCCACTCCCAGTGGGCTGGCGGTTTGTAGCCGTCGGTCTTGGTCCGCGCGTGCACCACGATGTGCGCCGCACCGCCTTCGGCCAGGGCCGTGGCGCAGACCAGCGCGCCGTCCGGGCTGTCGAAGCCCAGGCGCATCTTGGCGGTCACCGGTATATGCGCAGGCACCGCGCGGCGCACGGTTTCGACTATTTGGTTAAGCAGTTCAGGTTCTTTGAGCAACACCGCGCCGCCACGGGACTTGTTGACGGTCTTGGCCGGGCAGCCGAAGTTCAGGTCGATGACTTCAGAACCCAACTCGCAGGCCAGCGCAGCGTTTTCCGCCAGGCACACCGGATCGGAACCGAGCAACTGCACACGCAGCGGCACGCCGGACGCAGTACGGGCGCCGGTCAGCAGCTCAGGGCCGAACTTGTGGTAATAGGCAGGCGTGAGCAGTTGATCGTTGATCCGAATGAATTCGGTTACGCACCAATCGATACCGCCGACGCGGGTCAGCACGTCCCGCAGGATGTTGTCGACCAACCCCTCCATGGGCGCCAAAGCAATTTGCATGGAAAACACACTCAACGAAAAACGTGCGGCAGTTTACTGGTTTCGGCGCGCAGAAGGTATTTCGTCAGACGGGGCGGTGGCGATTGTGATGACGCCTTCGCGGGCAGACACCTAAACAGGGATTTGCAACGCCGGGCCGTAGCCCTCGACGAACTCCGCCGGCATGCGCTTGGGCTTGCCGCTGGACAGTTCGATGCAGACGAAGGTGGTTTGCGCGCGCAGCAACGTGGTGTTGTCGCTGGGGCGCTTGAGCTGGAAGTGTCGGGTCATTTTCAGGCGCTGGTCCCAATCGACGATCCAGGTCGCCAATTGCAACTCATCGCCTTCATAGGCGGCAGCGAGGTAATCGATCTCATGACGCACCACGGCCATCGCCCGATCCAGCCGCCGGTACTCGACCAGGTCCAGGCCGAGCCGTTGCGAGTGGCGCCAGGCACAGCGCTCGAGCCAGGTCACGTACACCGCGTTGTTCGCGTGGCCCAGCCCGTCGATGTCCTCGGCGCCGACTTCCAGATCAATGATAAATGGCGTTGCCCGATCCCAGCCCATGCCCCACTCCCGGTCAGATAAATTCGACCGGGGCAGTGTAACGGATGCTCAGGCTGATTGCCGCGCTTGAAGGCTGCGCCCTGACAGCAGTGATAGCACCCCATCAATCACCCGAGGGTCTGCCATCACGCGGTGATGACCGCCCTCTTCCAGGCGCAGCAGGCGGCTGTCGAACCAGGCTTCGTGGATCAGTTGCGATTCTTTGGCGGGCACATAGCGATCGTCTTCAGCGTGGACGATCAGCCCCGGCATATCGAGTTGATAGTGCGCGACATCCAGGGTGGCAGCGCGCATGCCGACGTCTTTCTCGACCTGACGGATGAACGCCGAGCGGGCTTTCGGTGGCAGTCGTACATAACGGGCAAAACCGCGCAGTACGCCAAGAATCCGCGCCGGGGCGCCAATCGTGACCAGGGTTTCGGTGCGCAGCCCCAACTGCACGGCGAGCATCGCACTGGCGCCGCCCATGGAGTGGCCGATCACCGCTTGCAGAGGCGGCAACTCCGCGGCCGCTTCGAGCATGGCCCGAGCGAACAGCACCACATTGGCCTCACGCCCGGGTGAACGACCGTGGGCCGGGCCGTCCAGCGCCACTACGGTGTAGCCGGCATCCACCAGCGCGGTGATCAGGCTGGCGAATTGGGTCGGCCGGCCTTCCCAGCCGTGCATCAGCAAGACCGTCGGGCCCTGCCCCCAGCGCAACGCCGAGAGGCCGAAGCGCAAGGTGATGCGCTCGGATTTCGCCAGCAGCGGCAATTCCCAGTCACCGGGTGCGAACGTGCGCGGTGTCATGAAGGCCTGGCGCATTTTGCTCGCGACCATGTGTGGTGCGACCCAACCCAAGGTGCCATTAACGCTACGAACCCACTTTAACGTGCTCATCGCTTCACTCCTCAGGCCGTTTTGCCTTCAGGTCATAGCACCGCGGATTTAGCGGCGCGCAGCAATCGATCGGACAATTCGCCTGGCCCCAACGCCCGCGCCAGGGCCAAACCACCGACCATCAAGGCCATGTCGGCCAAGGCTTTGTCGGTGTCTTCCGGGCTGGCCGCCAACTGCGCGACCATCATTTCCACATGCTCATTCAACGCCACACGGAATTCGTCCGGCAGACGGCCCAGTTCACCAACCGAAGCCGGAATCGGGCACGCTGAATCAGAGGAATCACGGTGTTTGCGAGACAGATAAAACGCAGCCACCAAGGCACGACGCTCTTCGCCGGTCAACTCGGCGTCCATGTCGGCGATCAAGCCACGGCGGTGACCGAGCAACTGCTTGAACGCTTCCAGCATCATCGCGTCCTTGCTTTCGAAGTGTGCGTAGAAGCCGCCGACCGTCAGACCGGCCGCGCCCATCACTTCGCCCACGCTCGGCTCGGCCGGGCCGCGCTGAATCAGCGCTGCGCTGGCAGCCTTGAGGATGCGTTCGCGGGTTTGAGCTTTTTTATCGTTCATCGTTGCCTCCGAATATTACGACTAGAATATTATTCGCATAATAAATTTGCGCAAGTCATGGCTGTGACCGCTGGTCTGAAGAACAGTTTTGAAGGAAAAGGAGATTTGGCCAAACGCCAGACAAACAAAAGGGCCATTCAATAATTGAATGACCCTTATAAATCCCGCAGAGCGGGTAATCGTGGCGTCCCCTAGGGGACTCGAACCCCTGTTACCGCCGTGAAAGGGCGGTGTCCTAGGCCACTAGACGAAGGGGACACAAACCCTTCTATACACTGACCAGCGCTGAGAGCTGATCGATTCAAGGCCGGTGTGGCCAGACCTTGAACTGTAAAATTGGTGGAGCTAAACGGGATCGAACCGTTGACCTCTTGCATGCCATGCAAGCGCTCTCCCAGCTGAGCTATAGCCCCGATTTATCGCCTGGCGGCGGAGCAGCATCTTGCGACACTGCTTCTGTAAAACTGGCGTCCCCTAGGGGACTCGAACCCCTGTTACCGCCGTGAAAGGGCGGTGTCCTAGGCCACTAGACGAAGGGGACGCAAACCCTTCTATACAACTGATCAACGCTGAGTGTTGATCGCTTCAAGGCCGGTGTGGCCAGACCTTGAAGTGTAAATTGGTGGAGCTAGACGGGATCGAACCGTCGACCTCTTGCATGCCATGCAAGCGCTCTCCCAGCTGAGCTATAGCCCCTCATCGCTGAGGACGGGGCGAATCTTAATGGCGCATCGGAAGGCTGTCAAACTTATTTTTAAAATATTTCAAAGTTTTTTGCCGACATAACAATCACTTACCGCCCTCCCCCGTAATTCCGGGGGTGTATCCGTTCTTGTAGCAGCTGCCGCAGGCTGCGTTCGAGTGCGTAGCACTCGCGATTCGGCCACCCTGCCCTTTCAGACAGATTGTGTTGCTGCCATAAGGGGCCGCTTCGCAGCCCAACGCAGCCTTCGGCAGCTGCTACAGAGAACAGTGGGTATCAGGCGATATTGCCCAACAGTTTTTCCCACTCCTTGTTTTCCTTCTTCGACACGCCACCGAGCAAGTCGAGGGCCTGGCGCAGGCGGAAACGGGTCAGATCCGGACCAAGGATTTCCATCGCATCGAGCACCGACACCGAACTGGCCTGGCCAGTAATCGCAGCGAACATCAGCGGCATGGCGTCACGCAGCTTCAGCTCCAGGGATTCAACCACCGCCTGAATAGTCGCGGTGATGCTGTCCTTCTCCCACTGACGCAGGCTTTCGAGCTTCCAGAGGATCAACTGCATCAACTGCCGAACCTGATCACCCGAGAGCTTCTTGGATTCGAACAGCTTCGCGTCCGGGTTCACGCCACCGGCAAAAAAGAACCCGGCCAGCGGTGCGACCTGGCTGAAAGTCTCAACCCGGCCCTGCACGTGCGGAGCGATTTTCATCATGTATTCCGGGTTCAGCGCCCAGGTCTGCAAGCGGCTGGCAAACTCTTCCACCGGCAGGTCACGCAGCCACTGGCCGTTGAGCCACGACAGCTTCTCGACGTCGAAAATCGGCCCGCCGAGGGATACACGGCTCAGGTCGAAGTTGTCGACCATTTCCTGCAACGAGAACTTCTCGCGCTCGTCCGGCATCGACCAGCCCATGCGGCCCAGGTAGTTGAGCATCGCTTCCGGCATGAAGCCCATGCGCTCGTAGAACGTCACCGAGGTCGGGTTCTTGCGCTTGGACAGCTTGCTCTTGTCCGGGTTACGCAGTAGCGGCATGTAGCACAGCTCCGGTTGTTCCCAGCCGAAGTATTCGTACAGCAGAATCAGTTTTGGCGCCGATGGCAGCCATTCTTCACCGCGCAGTACGTGGGTGATGCCCATCAAGTGGTCATCGACCACGTTGGCCAGGAAGTACGTCGGCAAGCCGTCGGTCTTCATCAGCACTTGCATGTCCATGCGATCCCACGGGATCTCGACGTCGCCCCGCAGCATGTCCGGCACCACGCAAACGCCTTCGCTCGGCACTTTCATGCGGATCACGTGCGGCTCGCCAGCAGCCAGACGACGAGCGACTTCTTCCTTGGACAGCAGCAGCGCACGGCCGTCGTAACGTGGGGTTTCGCCGCGAGCCATTTGCTCGGCGCGCATTTGGTCCAGTTCTTCGGCGGTGCAGAAGCACGGGAAGGCGTGGCCCATATCAACCAGTTGCTGGCAGTACTTCTGATAGATGTCGCCGCGCTCGCTCTGCCGGTAAGGACCGTGCGGGCCGCCGACGTCCGGGCCTTCGCTCCAGTCGATGCCCAACCAGCGCAGGGCGTCGAAAATCTGCTGTTCGGACTCGCGGGTCGAACGCAATTGATCGGTGTCTTCGATCCGCAGGATGAACTCACCGCCGTGCTGCTTGGCAAAGCAGTAGTTGAACAATGCGATGTAAGCGGTACCTACGTGGGGGTCCCCGGTAGGCGATGGCGCGATGCGCGTGCGGACGGTGGTCATGGTAAGTCTCAACAAAGAATTGAAAGCGAAGATCAAGCAAGGGGCGAATGGTAACAGGCGATACCCGCCCGGCTCCAGTCAGCAGGGCATTTAAGCCAAGGTTGCGTCTACAACGCCCGCAGACCGCGGTGAATGGCCAAATATCAGCCGATGGCATTTACCGTTTATCGGCGGTATGCCAGATTCGCCTGCTGATAACTTTCCTTACAATTTCTCGACTACAGTCTGCCCCATGCCTGCCCAACTCAAGCGTCGCCTGTTTATTTTCCTATTGATCGTCCTATTGATCGCCGGGGGCTTCTTTGCCCATTGGTTTTTCAAGGGGCGTTTTTATGAAAGCACTGACAACGCTTATGTCCAGGGCGAGATCACCCGCGTCTCCAGCCAATTGGGCGCACGCATCGATGAAGTGCTGGTGCAGGACAATCAGCACGTCGAAAAAGGCCAACTGTTGATCAAGCTCGAAGGCGATGACTTCCACCTCGCCGTCGACCGCGCCAACGCCGCCCTCGCCACCCGCGAAGCCGAGCGCCTGCAAGCCCAGAGCAAACTGACCCAGCAGGCCAGCCTGATTGCCGCCAGCGACGCGCAAGTGGTGTCCAGCCAGGCCAGCCTCGGCCGCTCGCAAATCGACCTGTCCCGAGCCGAAGCCCTGCGCAAACCTGGCTACGTCTCGGAAGAACGGGTGACCACCCTCTCCGCCGACAACCACATCGCCCGCTCGCAAGTGACCAAGGCCCAGGCCGATGCGCAAAGTCAGCGCCAGCAAGTCAACGCCCTGAGCGCCGAGATCAAGCGCCTCGACGCGATGATCGCCAACGCCAAGACCGACCTGGCCCAGGCACAACTGAACCTGACCCGCAGCGAAATCCATGCGCCGATCAGCGGCCTCATCGGCCAACGCGCCGCGCGCAATGGCCAGTACGTGCAGGCCGGCGCCTATCTGCTGTCGATCGTCCCGGACCAGGACATCTGGATTCAGGCCAACTTCAAGGAAACCCAGATCGGCCACATGCAGCCCGGGCAGAAAGCCGAACTGACGTTCGACGCCTACGGCGACACGCCGATTGAAGCCCGAGTCAACAGCCTGTTCGCCGCCTCCGGCGCACAGTTCAGCCTGTTGCCGCCGGACAATGCCACGGGCAATTTCACCAAAGTCGTACAACGGATTCCGGTAAAACTGACGTTCGCCGCGGACAATCCGCTGCACGGCAAGATCCGCCCGGGGATGTCGGTCACCGTCAAAGTGAACATCAAAGACGCCCCTGACGATGGCCGGTGATCAACTGCTTCGCCCGGCCGGCGAACCGACCCGGCGGGACTGGATTGCAGTCATGAGCGTGATGCTCGGCGCCTTTATGGCGGTGCTCGACATCCAGATAACCAACTCCTCGCTCAAGGACATCCAGGGCGCGCTGTCGGCGACTCTGGAAGAAGGCTCGTGGATTTCCACCTCGTACCTGGTGGCGGAAATCATCATGATCCCGCTCACCGCGTGGCTGGTGCAGTTGCTTTCGGCACGGCGCCTGGCAGTGTGGGTGTCCCTCGGTTTTCTCGCGGCCTCGCTGTTGTGCTCGATGGCCTGGAGCCTGGAAAGCATGATCGTCTTTCGCGCCCTGCAGGGTTTCACCGGCGGCGCGCTGATCCCTCTCGCATTCACACTGACGCTAATCAAACTCCCGGAACACCACCGCGCCAAAGGCATGGCCATGTTCGCCATGACCGCGACCTTTGCGCCCTCCATCGGCCCGACCATCGGTGGCTGGCTCACGGAAAACTGGGGCTGGGAATACATTTTCTACATCAACATCCCGCCCGGCCTGATCATGATCGCCGGCCTGATGTATGGCCTGGAGAAGAAAGAAGCGCATTGGGAACTGCTGAAAAGCACTGACTACATGGGCATTCTCACCCTCGGCGTCGGCCTCGGTTGCTTGCAGGTGTTTCTTGAAGAAGGCCACCGCAAGGATTGGCTGGAATCGAGCCTGATCGTGAGCCTGGGCAGCATTGCGCTGTTCAGCCTGATCACCTTTGTGATCGTGCAGTTTTCCAAGCCCAATCCGCTGATCAACCTGCGCATCCTTGGCAATCGCAACTTCGGGCTGTCGAGCATTTCCAGCCTGGGGATGGGGGTCGGGTTGTATGGCTCGATCTATCTGCTGCCGCTGTACCTGGCGCAGATCCAGAACTACAACGCGCTGCAGATCGGCGAAGTGATCATGTGGATGGGCGTGCCGCAGTTGTTCCTGATTCCGCTGGTGCCGAAGCTGATGAAATTCATCCCGCCAAAATGGCTGTGCACCATTGGCTTTGGGCTGTTCGGCCTGGCGAGTTTTTCCTCGGGGGTGTTGAATCCGGACTTCGCCGGGCCGCAGTTCAATCAGATCCAGATCATCCGTGCGCTGGGCCAGCCGTTGATCATGGTGACCATCTCGCTGATCGCCACCGCGTACATCCTGCCCCAGGACGCGGGGTCGGCGTCGAGCCTGTTCAACATCCTGCGCAACCTCGGCGGCGCGATTGGCATCGCCCTGCTCGCCACGTTGCTGGATGCGCGGACCAAGACGTACTTTGATTATTTGCGCGAGTCGATCGTGCCGAGCAATCCTCAGGTGGCCGAGCGGATGGCGTCGATGGCGGACCGGTTTGGCAGTGACACGGCGGCACTGGGCAAGATGAGTGAAATCGTGCATCAGCAGGCGTCGATCATGGCCTATAACGATGCGTTTCACTTTGTCGGGATTGCGCTGGGGATCAGCATGTTGGCGGTGTTGCTGACCAAGGCGTTGCCGGCGGGATTGAAGGCTGGGGAGGCGCACTAGCCGCCTCTGATCGCTCCCATGCTCCGCGTGGGAACGATCCTGGGCTCAAACCGTGATCAACCGATCCCGCAACTTGCCAATCTCATCTCGCATCTGCGCCGCGGCTTCAAATTCGAGGTCGCGGGCCAACGCATACATCTTCTCTTCCAGCGCTTTGATGCGCTTGGCGATTTCACCCGGCGAGCGCAATTCGGCTTCGTACTTGGCGCTCTCCTCGGCGGCCTTGGCCATGCCTTTGCGCTTCTTGCTGCGCGAACCCGGCACGGTGGCGCCTTCCATGATGTCGGCGACGTCCTTGAACACACCTTTGGGCGTGATGCCATTGGCCAGGTTGAACGCGATCTGCTTGTCGCGACGACGCTCGGTCTCGCCGATCGCCCGTTCCATGGAACCGGTGATGCGGTCGGCGTACAAAATCGCCCGACCATTGAGGTTCCGCGCTGCTCGGCCGATGGTCTGAATCAGCGAGCGCTCGGAACGCAAGAAGCCTTCCTTGTCCGCATCGAGAATCGCCACCAATGACACTTCCGGCATGTCCAGGCCTTCACGCAGCAAGTTGATCCCCACCAGCACGTCGAAGGTGCCGAGGCGCAAATCGCGGATGATTTCGACCCGCTCCACGGTGTCGATGTCCGAGTGCAGGTATCGCACGCGCACGCCGTGGTCGGCCAGGTAATCGGTCAAGTCTTCGGACATGCGCTTGGTCAGCGTGGTGACCAGTACCCGCTCCTCCAGCGCCACGCGTTTGCCGATTTCCGAGAGCAGATCGTCGACCTGGGTCAGCGCCGGACGGATTTCGATTTGCGGGTCTACCAGACCGGTCGGGCGCACCAGTTGCTCGACCACGCGGCCAGCATGTTCCGCCTCATAGTTGCCCGGTGTGGCCGAGACAAAAATCGTCTGCGGACTGATGTTTTCGAACTCGTCGAAACGCATCGGCCGATTGTCCAGCGCCGACGGCAGACGGAAACCGTACTCCACCAGCGTCTCTTTACGGGATCGGTCGCCCTTATACATCGCGCCGACCTGCGGCACGCTGACGTGGGATTCGTCGATCACCAGCAAGGCATCGGCCGGCAGGTAATCGAACAAGGTTGGCGGCGCCTGGCCGGATTCACGACCGGACAGGTAGCGCGAGTAGTTTTCGATGCCGTTGCAGTAACCCAGTTCGAGAATCATCTCGAGGTCAAAACGGGTGCGCTGCTCCAGACGCTGGGCTTCCACCAGTTTGTTGTTGGTGCGCAGGTAGTCCAGGCGCTCCTGAAGCTCGACCTTGATGCCTTCGATGGCACCGAGCAGGGTTTCCCGCGGCGTCACGTAGTGGCTTTTCGGATAGAAAGTGAAGCGCGGCAACTGCCGGGTGACTTCGCCGGTCAGCGGATCGAAGGCGGAAATCTTCTCCACTTCATCGTCGAACAGCTCGATGCGGATCGCTTCGAAATCGGATTCCGCCGGGTGGATATCGATCACGTCACCGCGAACCCGGAAGGTCGCGCGGGCGAAATCCATGTCATTGCGGGTGTATTGCAGATCGGCGAGCCGACGCAGCAACGCGCGCTGATCGAGCTTGTCGCCGCGATCCACGTGCAGCACCATTTTCAGATAGGTTTCCGGGCTGCCCAGACCGTAGATGCAGGACACCGTGGTGACGATGATCGCGTCCTTGCGCTCCAGCAGCGCTTTGGTCGCCGAGAGTCGCATCTGTTCGATGTGGTCGTTGATCGACGCATCCTTCTCGATGAAGGTGTCCGACGACGGCACATACGCTTCGGGCTGGTAGTAGTCGTAGTAGGAAACGAAGTATTCGACGGCGTTGTTCGGGAAGAATGCCTTGAATTCGCCGTACAACTGCGCGGCCAGGGTCTTGTTCGGCGCCAGCACCAGGGTCGGGCGCTGTACTTGGGCGATCACGTTGGCGATGCTGAAGGTCTTGCCCGAGCCGGTCACACCGAGCAGAGTCTGGTGCGCCAGCCCGGCTTCGATGCCCTCGACCATCAGGCGGATGGCTTCCGGCTGATCGCCGGCGGGCTCGAAGCGGGTGACTAGCTGGAATTCAGACATGAAATACCTCTGATTTCACCCCCGCGCGGTCAAACCGGACAGGAACGAGAAAGACCGCAAACGACCGACGTCGCCCGAGGAAAAAACTGGATTGTGCTCAATGTGGAGCCGATTGCCCGCGCTTTCAAGGCAAACGTCCTACATCCCTCGAAGTCTTTGACGATGCCTTTCGACTAACGGTCGAAAAATAATCGGAAAAACTTACCCCAAAAGCCGAATCGTCTGTCGCCAGCCATCGCAGATGGCCTCTATACTAGCTCCCCGTTTGTGCACCGCTCTAGTGCATTCGGCTGGAGCGCGACACGTCCCTCCACACTCCATTCAGAGCCGCCGCAAAAATGAGCCTGTTCTCCGCTGTCGAAATGGCACCACGCGATCCAATCCTGGGCCTCAACGAAGCATTCAACGCCGATACCCGTACCAACAAGGTCAACCTGGGGGTCGGTGTTTACTGCAACGAGGAGGGGCGAATTCCACTCCTGCGCGCCGTTGTCGAAGCCGAGACGATTCGCGTCGCTCAACACGCTTCCCGTGGCTACTTGCCTATCGACGGTATTGCCGCCTACGACCAGGCCGTGCAAAAACTGCTGTTCGGCAATGACTCGCCGCTGATCGCTTCCGGCCGCGTCCTCACCACTCAAGCCGTTGGCGGTACTGGCGCCCTGAAAATCGGTGCCGACTTCCTCAAGCAACTGCTGCCGAACGCTGTCGTGGCGATCAGCGACCCGAGCTGGGAAAACCACCGCGCGCTGTTCGAAACCGCCGGTTTCCCGGTGCAGAACTATCGCTATTACGACGCCGCTACCCACGACGTTAACCGCGCCGGCCTGCTGGAAGACCTGAACGCCCTGCCGAACGGCTCGATCGTTGTGCTGCACGCGTGCTGCCACAACCCGACTGGCGTGGACCTGAGCCCGGCGGACTGGAACAACGTACTGGACGTGGTGAAAGCCAAGGGTCACGTACCGTTCCTCGACATGGCCTACCAGGGCTTCGGCGACGGCATCGACGAAGACGCCGCGGCTGTGCGCCTGTTCGCGGAATCGGGCCTGACCTTCTTCGTTTCCAGCTCGTTCTCCAAATCGTTCTCGCTGTACGGCGAGCGCGTTGGCGCCCTGTCGATCGTCAGCGAATCGAAAGAAGAAAGCGCGCGCGTGCTGTCGCAAGTCAAACGCGTGATCCGCACCAACTACTCCAACCCGCCGACCCACGGTGCAAGCATCGTTGCCGCCGTGCTGAACAGCCCGGTGCTGCGCGCACAGTGGGAAGAAGAACTGGCGGAAATGCGCCTGCGGATTCGCGGCATGCGCATCCAGATGGTTGAAGCATTGGCGAAGCAAGCGCCGCAGCGCGACTTCAGCTTTGTCGGTCGCCAGCGCGGCATGTTCTCCTACTCCGGCCTGACGGTTGAGCAAGTGACCCGTCTGCGCAGCGAGTTCGGCATCTACGCCCTGGACACCGGCCGCATCTGCGTAGCGGCGCTGAACCAGAGCAACATCGATGCAGTAACCAAGGCCATCGTTGCGGTGATCTGAGTCTCGCGCGGTACGAAAAACGGGAAGCCTTTTGGCTTCCCGTTTTTTATTTGTCTGAGAGATGTGTCAAAGCGTTGTCCACGCCCTCTAAACTGCACACAACGATGCTCCTACAGATTATGTGTACAGCCTGGAATATCTACGAGAACCCACATGAAAAACGATGACCTACGCGCTGACCGTGACGAACTGGACCATTTCGTCCCTCGCACCCCGGCCAAACGCGGCAACAACCTGGTGTTGCAAGTGGCAGCCGGCGTGTTTCTCGGCGGCCTGGCCTTATGGCTGGTGCAACTGGCCGCAACTTCGCTGTATGCCAAGCTGATGCTCGGCACCTTTACCTTCGGCGGTTAAGCCAGTTCGGTCGCGCGCTGGCTGGCGGCGTCGTCATACGCCACGTATAGCGATTCGGCGACTTGGCTCTTGATCGCCTTGGCGCTTTCCAGGCCAAGGACAAAACCTTCCGCCTTGCCACCGGCGCGGTTCAATTCATCAGCGGTGCTGGCCTGGGTGATGGCGTCGAACAGTTTCTCGGCGTGAGGACCGACACCTTTGGGCAGGCTGATCTGGGCGATGCTCATGCGAACACCCCGTGGTTTGGCAATGTGAGTACTGGATGATTCATGGCGCTTACCTTGTTCGGCGAATGGCCGGTAGCGCGTGTCACCACTTCCGGGCAGCTATGGTAGACCTCCGGGACGATTCTGGTAACCGCCAATGGCCGATAAACCACCGTCCGTCTTCATGAATCCATCAAGTTAACAATGGATGCTTGACTTCTCTTTTTGAATCAGTAACATACACGCCATTCCGCGATAGCTCAGTTGGTAGAGCAAGTGACTGTTAATCACTGGGTCCCTGGTTCGAGTCCAGGTCGTGGAGCCAGACAGAAGTACCGAAAAGCCCCTGAATCGAACGGTTCAGGGGCTTTTTTGTGCCTGTCATAAAGTCAAAAGATCGCAGCCTTCGGCAGCTCACAGGATTCGCTTTCACCTGGAGCTGCCGAAGGCTGCGATCTTTTGATCTACAGCCCTTTCAACGGGTGTCTACCGTCAGACATGCTCCCCACTCTTCGCATGCACCGCCCGCGGTTCCGCGTGCCCATGCTCCGCCTCGACCACCGGGATCTCCTTCCCGTCGCAGTCATGCAGCTTGCCTTCGCTGAAATAATCGCCTTCACGCAATGCCGCCAGGTCCTGGTAGCGCAGGACGCGTTCAGTACCGGCCGCAAACACCGACTGCTGATCCGAGTTGCCGGTGGTGAAATGGTTGAAGGTCAGGTTCAGGACGATGGCCATGATCGCCGACGAACTGATGCCCGAATGGAAGATCGTCGCGAACCAGCTCGGGAAGTGATCGTAGAAGTTCGGTGCCGCGATGGGGATCATGCCGAAGCCGATGGAGGTGGCGACGATGATCAGGTTGACGTTGTTACGATAGTCGACCTTGGACAGCGTACGAATGCCGCTGGCGGCCACGGTGCCAAACAGCACGATACCGGCGCCGCCGAGCACCGAGGTCGGTACTGCCGCAATCACCCGGCCCATGAATGGCAGCAGGCCAAGGACCACCAGGAACACACCGCCAGTGGCCACCACGAAGCGGCTCTTGATCCCGGTCACCGCCACCAGCCCGACGTTCTGGGCGAACGCGCTTTGGGTGAAGGAACCGAAGATCGGCGCGATCATGCTCGACAACATGTCAGCACGCAGGCCATTGCCCAGGCGTTTGGAGTCGACCTTGGTGCCAATGATTTCGCCCACCGCCAGGATGTCGGCGGAAGTTTCCACCAGGGTCACCATGATCACGATGCACATCGACAGGATCGCGGCGAAGTGGAAGGTCGGCATGCCGAAGTGGAACGGGGTCGGGAAGCCGAACATCGGGCCTTGGGTCACGGAGGAGAAGTCCGCCATGCCGAGGAATACCGCGATCACCGTGCCGATGACCATGGCCAGCAGAATCGACAGGCGAGAGATGGTTGCGCTGCCGATCTTGCTCAGCAGCAGCACCAGCACCAGGGTCACGGCCGCCAGACCGATATTGGCCATGCTGCCGAAGTCCGGGGCATGACTGTTGCCGCCCATGGCCCAGCGTGCGGCCACCGGCATCAGCGTCAGGCCGATGGTGGTGATCACAATGCCGGTGACCAGCGGCGGGAAGAACTTGGTGATCCGTGAGAACACCGGTGTGATCAGCAAACCGATCAATGACGCGGCAATCACCGCCCCGAGGATCGACTGAAAGCCACCCTCCCCGCCGCTGCTGACAATCGCCACCATGGTCGCGACGCCGGAGAACGACACGCCCTGTACCAGCGGCAACTGACAACCGAAAAACGGTAGACCGAGGGTCTGTAGCAAGGTCGCCAAGCCCCCCGCAAACAATGAAGCAGCAATCAACAAACCGATGTCCGCCGGCGAAAGCCCGGCCGCCTGGCCGATGATCAAGGGTACCGCGACGATGCCGCCGTACATGGTCAGGACGTGTTGCAGGCCGTAAGCCATATTCGCGCCGATCCCGAGATTTTCATCCTCAGGCCGTTGGTGTGAAACATGGGGCGTTTTCATGGTTGGGGGGTTCCCTGGTTTTTGTTATGCGCACACTGTATGCAAGACTCAGGACAAATGTCTATAGAGTTGTATACAACTGACCAGTCAGATTATGGACATCTGTTCATCCTGACCGTCGCACTACGCGCCCAATCGCTCTAAAACCTTGAAATACATCCATCCCGGCGCTTCTCCCTTCTCCCGCTAATCTTTTTCCTTCATGGCGACCGCCGGCACGGAGGCCCTCTTTTATATACATATAAAGTATGCATAATGAAGCCATTCGAAATTCAATATGACAAAGCGAAAAACGCGGCCAACAAACTCAAGCATCGAGGCATCAGCCTTGCAGAAACCGAGCCAGTGTTCGACGACGAGCGAGCCCTGACCGTGCAAGACCGCGATCACGATGAGCAGCGCTGGATTATCGTGGGGCAGGACGCCAAAGGTCGGGTACTGGTGGTTGCCTACACCTGGCGCGATCCGAATTTCGTTCGAATCATTTCGGCGCGCGTCGCGACCAAAAACGAGCGTCGCCAATACAAGGAGGCATGACCATGAAAGATGAATACGACTTCAGTAACGCCAAACGCGGGGCGGTGGCCTCCAGCAAAGGCAAGACCCGCATTACCATCATGCTCGACGATGCGGTGATCGAAGCGGCGCGCTCGCTTGCGGAAAACGAAGGGTTTGGCTATCAGACGGTGATCAACAACACTTTGCGCCAGGCGTTGCTCAACGATAACGGGCAAGTCGCGAAGGCCGATCAACACGGTAGCGCCACGACAGGCCATCTTAAAAAAGGCGTGACCGCCACCGACCTGAAAAGCCTCGAGAAGAAACTCGCAGACGCGCTCAGCGAAATCCGTCGGGTGATGGAACCGGATGTCCGCCCCTAGGCAACAACGCTGTCATCCTTCAGCAACTGAACCACGGCGAACGCGTCGAACACTTTGCAGAGCCATAGCCATGAATGTGATTGAGCGATTCGCCCTGGTGCAGCATCACGGCCCCTATGAAGACTGGCCGGCGAAAACCCCCGTCATCATCGATGGCAGCGTCTCTTCGCTGGCGATCTCGGGCTTCAATCTATTGCACCAATACGAAACGGCAGCCGGCTATCTGCTGGTGACCGACTTCGACTGCCCATTCGAAGAGGCTGTCTGTTTTGTACTGGTCAGCAAAGACCTCGCAACGGTGTTGAACGAACGCACAGTCGGTCAAATGTACAATTCGTTCTGGCTCGACGAGGTCTTCTGGCTGGATGAAGCGCATTTCTACGCGACCTTCCACGACTACGCCGATTACCGGTTTTATTTCACCATTCGCCCCTACGGCATTCCATGGATCTATCCACGCCTGGGGCTTGCTTGCAGGCGCTTTAACGCCAAGAGTGGGAAATGGCGGCGCGATATTCGTTGAAAAGGGAACAGGAAAATGGAGTGCCAGGCTTTTACCTGTCCTGTTCTTTGGGCTCGATCAAACGCTCGAGCACCTGCTTCAAGCGCGCACTCGGCGGCACCCTAATCCCGAACTCCCTTTCCAGCAACGCGAGCAACTCATCGACATCCGTCACCTCGCGCCGTTCGCTCTCGCTTCCGATCCGGTGGATCGCAAAGCTGCCGTTGTTCAACGTCCGCCGCCAGCCCTCGCCAGTACGGGCCACCATCAACTGTTTGACGAAAGACGATTCCGGATGGGTCGAGACGTACCAATTGCCGACGGTGTAATCGATGTCGTCCTGACGTTGCAGATCGAAGATATACATCGCGCGCCACTCATCGGCGACCTTCGCGCGAAGGGTGTAGCCGTCTTCGTGCTGCTCAATGCGATAGGCCTCGTGAGGCGTCGGCTGTTCGGCGCGGGTATCGAGCATCAGCGGCGCGGTCGGCACCATGCCGCCGAAGCCGACGTCGCTGATGTAGCGCACCCCGTCCAGGGTCACCAGGCTCAAGCGGTGAGTGCGCGCGGTCCACGCGCCTTCCGGCTGGCCCATCACCACTCGCCCGCTGATGCCGCGAGCGTCAAAGCCCAGCGCCTGAAGCAGGGCCAGGAAGCTGTTGTTCAGTTCATAGCAATAGCCACCGCGGCCTTGGTGCAGGATTTTCTGCTCCACGGACGGCACGTCGATGAGTACCGGTTCGCCGGATAACGTGGTGAGGTTCTCGAACGGGAACGCGCCGGTATGGCGCAGTTGAAGTTGACGCAGGGTGTCCAGGGTGGGCGCGGGGGGAGCGCTGAAACCCAGGCGTTGCAGGTACAGATCCAGATTCCTCAGGCGTGGCTCACTCATTGCTCAATCCTTATGCACGGGGCCGCAGGTCACTGCGCCGATGGTCGCCCTATATAAGGGATAAACCGGCTTGACCGACAATTGATTTCGCCAATCGCCACCCACGCAGAATCAACGCCGCTTGCGCGTCCCCAACCGAATCCACGTCGGCGCATGGTCGCTGGCATGGGGCTCGTTGCGCACCCAGGCATCGACGCCGGCCTCTTGCAGATACGGACTCAGCGCCGGGTTAAGCAACAGATGATCGATACGCAACCCGGAATTTTTCTGCCAGTGCTGTCGGAAATAATCCCAGAACGTGTAGAGGCGATCTTCCGGGTAAAGGTGCCGCAGGGAATCGGTCCAGCCCTGGTCCAGCAGGCGCTGATAACACTCGCGACTCTCGGGTTGCAGCAACGCATCCTTGAGCCAGGAGCGCGGGTTGTAGATGTCCAGGTCGGTGGGCACCACGTTGTAGTCGCCGGCCAGCACCACCGGGTGGTCACTGGCTTGAAGGGCTTGCGCGTAGCTGATCAGCCGCTCGAACCAGGCCAGTTTGTACTCGAACTTCGGCCCCGGTTGCGGGTTGCCGTTAGGCAAGTACAGACACCCCACCAGCACCCCGTGAACCGCCGCTTCCAGATAGCGGCTTTGGGTATCGGCGTCGTCTCCGGGCAAGCCGCGACGACTTTCCAATGGTTGCGCATCCCGGGCCAGGATCGCCACCCCGTTCCACGAGGACTGGCCCTGCCAGATCGCGCCATAGCCGATAGCTTCCAACTCCGCGGCCGGGAAGGCACTGTCGAGGGATTTGAGCTCTTGGAGGCAGACGATGTCCGGCTGCTCTCGCGCCAGCCAGGCCAGCAGGTTCGGCAGTCGGGCGCGCAGGCCGTTGACGTTAAACGTCGCGATTCGCAAAGGCTTCATCGACCCAGGCTCCTGGTGAAGAGGTGTCTAGGGTGTGACAGCTGCCGGTTCTGGTGGTTGCGTCGGCAAAGCAATGTGCGGCGTAATAGGCGCCCAATGCCCCGCCTGATCTGCCGAGAATATCGACGCCATGGACACCTCCCTCGAAGGCAACAGAATCATCCTGCGCCCCCTGCAATACGCCGATGCCGAGGCGCTGGTGCAAGCGGCGGAAGACGGCGAACTGTGGAAACTGACAGTCACCGTGGTCCCCTCCTCGACCACCGTCGACAGCTACCTGAAAAGAGCCCTCGACGGTCGCGATGCCGGCAGCGTCCTGCCGTTCGTCATCGTGCTCAAGGAGACGGGCAAAGTCATCGGCTCTACCCGGTTCTGGAAAGTCGACCGGCTCAACCGCAAGCTGGAAATCGGCAGCAGCTGGATCGGCGCCAGCTGGCAGAAAACCTTCGTCAACACCGAGGCCAAGTACCTGATGCTGCGCCATGCCTTCGAAGCGCTCGATTGCGTGCGGGTGCAATTCACCACTGACGAAAACAACCAGACATCCCGCAACGCGATCCTCAGGCTGGGCGCGCAGCAGGAAGGCATCGTGCGCCACGAACGGATCATGCCGGACGGTCGCAAGCGCAACTCGGTGCGGTTCAGCATCATTGATGATGAATGGCCGCAGGTTCGGCAGCACTTGGAAACGAAACTGGCACTCATGCAGGGCTGAAAAGGAGCACCGATGAACATCCCGCAACCCTTCATCATTCACGAAACCAAATATTGGCAGCTCAACCATCGCCTCAACTCGGCGTTGCCGGGTTACCTGATGCTTGGCGCCCGCTCCAACGCCAACGCGCTCCACGAACTGCCCGACAGCGCACTGGCCGAACTCGGTCCGCTGCTGGCCACCACCCAACGCATCGTTGAAACACTGTTCAAACCCAAACGCCTGTACATCGGTCGTTATGGCCATGAACCCGGGCACTCCATCCATTTTCACATCGTCCCGATCTACGACTGGGTCGAGGATCTGTTCTGGCAGGATGAACGCTACCGGTTGCTCGACACCTTCTCTTCCGCCACGCCGGCAAGCCCGACCGATGGCGCCGAACTGACACTGTTCGTCTGGCGCGAGTTCTGTGAACGGCCTGATCCGCCAAAAGCACCCGGCATGACAGTCGAGCAGGTGATCTGCCACTTGCGTGAAGCGTTCCTCTGAGAACCCACCATTCGTCATCCAACCGGCACCAACCGCGCGGCCCTGAGACCAATATCAGGTAACGACTCAATTCTGGAGACGTACCATGATCACGACAAAAATCACCTCGCTGCTGCTGGCCGGTTTGCTGTGCACCGCGTCTGTGGCCTATGCCGCCAACGATGCTGCTGATGGCACGGGCACCAAGTCCGGCGGCGTCAGTGGTTCGACGCTGCCGCCCAACAGCACGCCCGGCGCGCCATCAGGCGCCAACGGTTCGGGCAGCAATGGCAGCGGTTCCGGCTCATCGAGCACGGGCTCGGGCGTCAATGGCAGCAATGGCGGGACCAGTGGTTCGGGCGCGGGCGGTGGCACCGGTGCGGCCGGCGGCGGTACGGGCGGGGCTGGTGGTGGGACAGGCAGCTGAACGCGTAAAGGCAGCTTCTGATTTCGACGTCTGGAATCAGGGCCTGCCTGTTCACCCAATCAACGGTCCGAGCGCAGCAAGGCTTCCACGCCACCTTCCATCGACAGCACCGCTGAACGGTTTCGCCCCGAGTGCTTGGCCTGATACAACGCGGCGTCCGCACGCTGGATAAACACTTCGATGCTGTCCCGCCCGGTGGGCACGAACGAATAGCAGCCCAGGCTGACGGTCACGTAACCGGTGGGCGAGCCGCTGTGGGTGATGTTTTTGTCCATGACGCTGCGGCGGATCTGTTCGGCAATCACCATCGCGCCGTGAATGTCGGTGTCCGGCAGTAATGCCGCGAATTCTTCGCCGCCGTAGCGCACCGCCAGATCGGCCTTGCGATGGCAGCACGTCTTCAGCGCTCGCGCCACTTCGGCCAGGCAATGATCTCCCGCCACATGGCCATAAGTGTCGTTGTAGCGTTTGAAGAAATCGATATCGAGCATCACCAGACTTAGCGGGCTCGCCTGTCGGGCACCGCGGCCGAACTCGATGTCCAGCGCCCGCTCGAACAGGCGCCGATTGGCCAGGCCGGTCAGGCTGTCGTGGGTCGCGATCAGTTCCAGCGCTTCCTGGGCCGTGCGCAGATCGGCTTCGATCCGCCCGCCATCGCGCACTTGATGAATGAACACCCAGCCGAACAGCCCCACGCCCAGCACCACCAGGGCCACAATGACGCTGGACTGAAACGCCGTGGCGTACCAGTCCTTGAGAATCGCGTCCTTGGAGGACGCCGCCGACACCACCAGCGGATACGCCTCCAACTGCCGGTAGCCATACAAGCGAACCGTGTTGTCGACCACCGAGTTGATCATCGCGTTGCCTGCGTTGGCGTTGGGCAGATGCTTCTGGAAAATCGCGCCCTGGGCCACCGACGTGCCGATCTGCGATTCGATAAACGGCCGCCGCGCCAACAGCGTGCCGTCGGTCAGCGCCAGAAACATCGCGCCCTGGTCATCGATGCTGAAGCTTTTGAAGAACTGGTCGAAGTACGCCATTTTGATGCCGGCCAGCAACACGCCCTGGAAATTGCCGTTCTTGTCATTGACCCGCCTGGACACCGGAATGATCCACTCGCCGTTCTCGCGACTGCGGATGGCCGGGCCGATGTGCGCCAGGGACGAGACGTTCTGCTGGTGGAACTTGAAGTACTCGCGATCCGATACCCCGGACCCGTGAGGCAAGTCCGCGAACGAGGTAATGACCCACTGCCCTTGCTGGTCGAACAGGAAAATCCCGTGCAATTGATGCAGTGCCTGGACCCGACTGACGAAGGTTTTCTGCAGGCGCGGCACTTGGGCGGCGTCATAGCCGTCCGCCTGAATCCAGTCCGCCAGGCTGGTCAGCACCAGATCGGCCTTCATGAACGTATCTTCGGCCTGCTGCGCCATGGCCCGCGTGAGGTTCGACGACGCGACTTCGGCCAGTGCCAGGTCATGGCGCCGCGATTGCTCCAGTTGCAAGTACAGCAAACCACACAGGCACAGGCACACCGCCGCGATGAAAAACGCCGAAGCCTTGAGCAGAGGCAAGCGTTTCAGTGCGCCGGGGGCATGGTGCGAGTCATGAATGGGGATTGGCAAAAGGGTTTCCTGGAGGGCACGGCACGGGCGAAGGCCCAAAGCCCTTATTTTTTGTGAGCTTAGTCTACGGGGTTGTCCGGGGCCAATGGGAAAACCCGCTCTGCTAGGATGAAAGGCTTCAGCACCTGTGCCGCAGGTTCATCCACGGAGGAAAACATGAGCACTCAGTCTCACCCGATCACTTTCAATACCGCCGTTTTCGATCTCGGCAATGTACTTATCCGCTGGAACCCCAGAAACCTTTACAAGAAGTTGTTCGGTGACGACGTAGAAGCCATGGAAACCTTCCTGGCCGAGGTCTGCCACACCGCCTGGAACGAACAACAGGACAGAGGCCGGACCTGGCAGGCAGCGATCGAGGAAGCCATCGCCCGCCATCCGAGCCAGGAAGCGCTGATCCGCGCCTACCACGAACGCTGGGAAGAAACGCTCGACGGTGCCATCGAAGACACCGTCGCCATCCTCGATGAACTGCACGCCAACGGCGTTCGCCTGCTGGCGCTGACCAACTGGTCCGCTGAAACCTTTCCGATTGCCCTTGAACGTTTTGAGTTCCTGCAGCGTTTCGAAGGGATTCTGGTGTCGGGCGCCGAAGGCGTGATCAAGCCATCGCCGGAAATCTTCCAGTTGCTTGCCTCACGCTACGACGTAGATATGAGTCGTGCGGTGTTCATTGATGATCACCGGCCGAATATTGAAGGGGCGCAGCGGGTGGGGCTTCACGGGATTCAGTTCTTTAACCCGGCGCAGTTGCGTAAGGATCTGCTGGCGTTGGGGTTGCCGGTTCGAGCAGGCTGAAATGGCGCAGACCTCATCGCGAATTCGCTCGCGATGAGGCCCCCGCAGTCGCCACAAACACTCACCCAGCCAACCGCCGCATCGCACTCTGCAAATGCGCCCGAGCACTTTCGGCATCCCCCAAACGCATCTGCTCATACGCCCGCTGGGCAATTTCGTGGGGAACAGGCTTGAGCTCGCGCTGGGTCGCCATCGCCAGTAACTGCACCTGGGCGGCACGTTCCAGGTAATACAAATCGTCCCAGGCCTCAGCGATGGCCGGCCCGCAGACAATCACCCCGTGATTCTTCAAAAACAGGATATCGGCAGCGCCCAGCACACTGGCAATCCGATCGCCTTCGGACTCGTCCAGGGCCAAGCCGTTGTAGTCCTCATCCACCGCCGTGCGCCCGTAAAACTTCAATGCCGTCTGCCCCAGCCACAGCAACGGAGGGCCTTGTAGCAAACACAATGCCGTGGCATTCGGCATGTGCGTGTGGAACGCCACTTTTACCCGTGGCAGCTGTTTATGCAGCCGGGCATGGATGTAGAACGCGGTCGCCTCCGGCTGCCCGTCACCGGCCACGACGTTGCCGTGGAAGTCACAGACCAGCAGGTTGTCGACGCTGACCTCGGCAAACGCATAGCCGTAGGGGTTCACAAAAAACAGATCATCACGCCCCGGCACCATGGCCGAAAAGTGGTTGCAAATGCCCTCCTCCAAACCGTGCAGCGCCGCCAGTCGGAAGCACGCCGCCAGTTCCGTGCGGGCAATGATGGCGGCCTCCGAATCCAGGTTCAGATCGGCGTAGCGCGCGGGGCGGGAACTGCCTGCAAGGGTGTGTGCCATAGCGACGACTCCATGTGTTACCAGCCAAGGGAGGTGAACAAGGGCACGACCTGGTCCAGCGTGTGAAGGATGGCGTCCGGCCGATAGTCCGGCAGCAATTGCCGACCGGTGCCGCGATCGATCCACACGCAGCGAAACTGCATGTCCCGCGCGGCGGCGTGGTCCAGCATCGGGCTGGCGCAAATATGCACCACCTGATCCCGTCGTACGCCCAGTTGCTCATGAGCGTAGTCAAACAACCGCGGATTCGGCTTGTAGGCGCCGGCCTGTTGCGCGGTGATGACCCGATCGATATGCCCGCCGAGTTGCGCGACATTGCCAGCGATGATGTCGTCATCGGTGTTGGACACGATGCACAACTTGAAGCCCATGGCCTTGAGCCGCGCCAGCGTCTCAATCACCTCGGGAAACGGCGACATCCGTGGAATCGCCCCGGCCAGGCGCTGACTGTCTTCGGGCAGACTCGCCAACCCCAACTCCTCCAGGGCCCGTTGCAAGCCGAGGGTGCTCAATTGGCGAAACGAACGGTGCGGCGGGGTCTGCTCCAGTTGATGTTCATGCCGGTCGTACACCGCGATCAGGCGATCGACGTCGATCGAGTGCTCGCCCTTGTCCTGCAAGATGTCGGCGGCCACGGCTTTCAGGCCTTCATCCCACTGAATCAGCGTGCCGTAGCAATCGAAGGTCAACCATTCGGGGCGCGGGGTGTGCTGGAGTGTCATGAGCGTTTCCTCTGAGATGAGAGCTTCAGCTTAAGAGCGCTTGGTGATAGTGTGAAATTAAATCCATACCGCCATCTCAGTTGAAATTCGAATATCAAGGAGACCGCCATGCTCGATCTTGAATTGCTCAAGAGCTTCGTCTGCGTGGTCGACGAAGGCAGCTTCACCCGCGCCGCCGAGCGCGTGCACCGCACCCAGTCGACCGTCAGCCAGCAGCTGCGCAAACTCGAAGAGCTGATCGGCCACCCGCTGCTGATCCGTGATCGCACCGGGCAGAACGTCACGGTCACCGAACATGGCGAACGCCTGATCGGCTATGCCCGCCGCTTGCTGGCACTGTCCTCGGAGGCGGTGCAGGCCCTGGCCAGCGACGTCGATCTGGAGATCCTGCGCCTCGGTGTGCCGGAAGACTTCGACGCCCGGCGCATGGCCGTGCTGCTCGCCGGTTTCATCCAGGCCCGGCCCCACGCCCGACTGGAAACCATCAGCGGCATGAGCCTGGACCTCAAGCAAAAACTCGACGCCGGTGACATCGACATCGCCCTGATCAAACGCGAACCGGACAGCGGACCGTGCTGGGCGTCCTGGCCGGAGGTGTTGGTGTGGGTCAAAGGTGCGGGTGTTGACTCGGCTAACGGAGTGTTGCCACTGGCGTTGTTTCCCCAGGGCTGTATTTATCGCCAGCGCGCCACCCGATTGCTGGATGTGGCCCAACGGCCCTGGCGCGTGGCTTTCGGTAGCCATAGCTTGACCGGGATTCAAGCGGCGGTGGCTTCAGGGTTGGGGATTTCCGTGCTGCCGGAGTCGGCGGTGTTGCCGGAGCATACGGTATGTACCGATTTGCCTGAATTACCGGCGTCGGAGTTGGCGTTGGTCAGTCGCGAGGGCACGTTGACCGGGATGCAGCGGGGGTTGGTGGAGTTTTTGAAGGGGGCGTTGAGTGAGGAGGCGCGGGGTTGAAGCTCGCGCCTCCGGTTTTTTCAGTTGGATTTGGGTTTGTTGATTTCGCGTAGGAGGTCGACGGTGGGGATGTACAGGGTGTTAGTGTAGTAAGGCTTGTAACCGTAGGCCGTAATGACGACCTTGCATGGAATATCTGCCTTCTTTGCCAACATCGAGTTCAGTTCGCTGACTGAAAGATTTCTTCGGGAAGTACCTTTATTACGTGTCTCGCTCAAAAAGGCGCGAGTGACATAATTGAACGCCGCTGAAGAATGACCGATAGCACTTTTTTCAAGCAAACCATAGGCGGAGCGTTCGATAATGTTGCCGACAGAGAAATCACTGTCATTTTCCAACGCGCAGATAAGCTTAGTTGAAGCCTGCCCCAATCCCTCGCCTTGCCCATAAAGGTCCTGCAGATTAACGCTGGAGCTGAAACTGACATCATAAAGAGGCAAGTCTCCTTCCCGCTCAACGGATACAAACGCCAAATCTGCTGAAGGCTTATTATGATCTTTGGCACATGATGCGCAGGCCAAAATCAAAAGAACCAGCACTATCCTTTTCATATCATGGAAACTCTTTCATGATGGATTCGTACATTATGTCGCCTGCAGACTTCGCACCTGCAATGGGTCTAGTTAGCATTGCGACTGCATTGTAATGATTGGTATCCATCGTGACGTTAATAGCGGGACCACCCGAAACCCGCCATTTCTCACCAAATTCTGCAACCGAGTCAGACTGATCCTTCTTCGTAGGCATTGCTTTTACATTTATCCATTGCTCAGCTACCGGAGTGGGCGTCTCCCGGTAGATATCCGAACCTAGCCAGACCAATGCTCCTTCACCCACTGGGTCGAGGGTGATCAACATTTTTATCTTGTACCCCCAATCAGACATTATTTTGGATAAATGCGCACCATTCCACCCGCCCAAACTATGCCCCACGATATATACAGGGCAGGACTTATAGGGAATAACATCCAGTACGAATTTCTGAATGTCCTTTTTACCCCTGACTTCGTTATACCCTAACCATTCGGAACGATACTGACCTAGTTCTTTCAAGCATAGCGTTCGTGGATCGAATGCTGTCTGGGCATCTTGGGCGTTTCCAAACGTTCCGGAAAAATAGTATTTCTCCTTATCTCCCGCCCCACCCACAAAAAAGACAATTGCCTTGGTACTCTCAATCGGCACCCTCTTCTCACTGACATCCTTCTTATCCGTCAGCATGAATTCGCCTTGTTGCTTATAAGTAATACCTTTCGCACAAGTAACCGTTCCACCACTCATGCCTCACTCCTCCAAAAACAACTTGATGCTTTCAGGCAGATGCGAGCTGATCGCGTGGGTGAACCCCGCCGCATCAGACACCCCGTGCTCCTGCCGGCCATCCGCACGCAAAATCATGTACGGGTGATTCGGCATCGGTTCGCCGGTCGTCGCGTTCACCAGTTTCAACTTGTCGGTGAAGTTGACCGGCATCGGCAATAGCCCGGTGAATGGCGCCGTGACGACGGTGTCGCCAATAATCACCGTGCCCGATCCGCCAATGACCACATTGCCGTGAGCCCCCACGCTGTCGAGGGTTGCGGCGTTCAAGCCGTTGATGAATACGGTGGCTGAGACGCCGCCGGTGATCGGGCTGCCACAGGCCGATTTGTCGGTCATGCGCGCCGCAGCGAGGCCATCGAAATTGACGTTGGGCGAACCGCTGGCGATGGGGTTCGTGCCGTGTCCCGGCAGCGGGCAGGCGGTGGGGTCGGTGAGGCGGGCGGCGGGTTTTCCGCTCATGCTAAAGCTCCTTGCAGGCTTTTCTGGCAATCCATTGAAGCGCACAAGGATGAAGGATGTGGCGGATTGGATCAAATGCCGGGTGTAGGGATCATCAAAAACTCCATCCACTGCAATCCCTGTGGGAACGGGTTTGCCCCTCCCACAGTTTTTGAGTTTTACCCGGGCGACTTAGCGCGACGGCGGAACCCGAATATCCCCATCACGACACGAAGTCTTCACACCTTTCCCGCAAGCGCCAAACCCCAGGTCCTTGCCCATGCACACCCGCACTTCCGACAACTCGGGACCATTGCAGATCACCGCGATGCCGTCTGCTGCAATCCCGGGATTGCTCTGACGGAACAGGTTGGCGATCTCTTGGGCCTGGAAGTAATGAGTGCTGCTGAAGGGTTGTAGTTGCTCCGGGATCTTCACGGTGCCGACAGCCTTGTCCGCCGCGTCCAGATACCCCTTGGCGCCGAGACCACTGCAGGTGCCGTGTTTGGCCCACTCGTGTTCAAGCAACTTGGGGGTCGGGAACAACGTCAGCCCTTGCGTGCGCTCGGCGGGGGACAGCGCCACCATCGGCGGGCACGATTCCGGCCAGCCGCCCTTGGCGTATTGCGGCCAGAGGCCGTGGAGCACGAAGCCGTAACCTTTGCCGGAGCATTGCGCGTCGTCTTTGTGGGTCAGGCAGAACGTCGGTGACCAGGACAGCGTCAGCAAGTAGTAATCGAACACCCCCGCCACTGACTCGACCGGGGCTTTGCCTTGCTGTGATTGTCGAGCGTTGCTCAGGCCGATGTGGCCGAATGTAATCGCCAGAATTGCGATGACTGCGTAAAGCTTCTTCATATACCCACTCCTTGGGAATTATGACGGGTGTCGTCCTTGGCCGACGATCGGCCAGGGGTTGTTTTGTCATGCCGGTGTTTCAATCGCATGACGCAGGGCAAAACGTGCATTACCTTGAAGGGGCTACGATCACACTTACATCACGACAGGGAATCGAAATGAGTAAGGCAGACGAGCTCGCCGCAAAACTGAAAGAAACCCGACAGGCCGCTGATGCGACCACTGGCACCGATCAGGCAATCGACAGTTGGCCGGGCGAAGTTTACGCAATGTATCACCAGATAGAAGCCTGGCTGAAGCCATTGCTTGAGGCTGGCCTGAGCATCCGGCGCAACCCGACCCATGTGTTCGAACGCCACCCTGAGGGTGCGACCTACGCCTATTCCATCGACCAATTGCTGATCGAAGGTAACCACCACAGCATCACTTTCGTGCCGATCGTGCGCTTCACCGCTGACGGCGAAGGCCGGGTCGAGATCCACCTCAAGGGCAAGGAGATCCCGCTGCTGCGAACCGTCAGCGAACACGGCGAAACGCAGTGGTGGCTGCAGTCGATCGAGCAGTCCGGGCAACAGCCGGATGCGGTGGCGCTGACTGAGGTTAATTTGTTGTCAGTGGTGCAGGAAGGACTGGATCTCTAGGCTTTAACACTTCCCCCGGTGGGAGCGGGCTTGCTCGCGAAGAGGCCGTCACATCCAGCATCGATGGCGCTTGATACACCGCTTTTCGCGAGCAAGCCCGCTCCCACAAGGGTTCAGTATTGATCACAAATCCTGGGGCCGAACACTCACTGGCTGACCACAATCTTCCCGATCATCTGAGGATGCAGCGCACAGAAATACTCGAACTCGCCCGGCGTGTTGCCTTCAGTCGGTTGCTCAAGAATGGCGCCTGAGCGGATTCAACAAAATTCGCTCAATGATCCCGGCCACAGCTTCATCGACTGACATCAACGCAGTGTCTATACCAAACGGCTTGCAGCCCCACGGCTCATAGTCATGGTCCAACACCGATTGCCAATCAGGCGCTTTCAGGCCGGGAACATCGATCTGGCGCGTCTCAACCCGACGCCGGTGTTCCTCCCGGTCAGAGCAAGTCACTTCGATATCGATCAACGATGATTGTGCCCGACTGGCCGTTTCACGCCAGGCATCGCGACTTTCCTGCACGGGGTTAACACAATCGACAACGACACGGCTGCCCATGTCGAGGTTGGTCAGCGCCAGCGCATTGGCAACCAGATAGCCGCTGCGACCGACATCACTCGCGAGCACATCAGCGTCTCGAATCGCCTGTTCGATCGAATCGATCCGCAAATACAGGGCACCTAACCGGGCTGCCAGGCCTTTAGCAATGGTCGTTTTGCCAGTGCCCGGGAGCCCGCTGAAAACGATGAGCATTGGTTGTCCTTCAATATCCAATGGAGTTTATGGCCTGCCCTGCCCCACCGCCGCCTGCAAATCCAGCGCCGGCAACTTCGCGGGCAAGTTCAACGCCTTCAACACCGGACTGTCGTAGCCATACACATCCGGTTTAAACGCGACCCGGCCATTGCTGCCCATGTCCACCGTCCAGTACGCCAACAGCACCGGCACTTTCACCGGCAAGCGGATGTTCTCGGTCTTGCCATTGGCCAGCTGCTTTTGAATCCCGGCGCTGTTCCAGCGCACCGGATCGTTGAACAACAACTCCACCAATTGCAGCGGGTTTTCCACGCGGATACAGCCCGAACTGGTCGCCCGCACGTTCTTCGCAAACAGCTCGCGGTGCGGGGTGTCGTGCAGGTAAATCGCATAGTCATTGGGGAAGCGGATGACCACCTGGCCCAGGGAGTTTTCCGGTCCTGCGTCCTGGCGCAACGTGATGCCCCGCGGATTGCTCCAGTCGATCGTCGACGGATCAAGTATGTTCCCTTCCCGATCCAGCGGACGGATGCGGTTGTTGCTGAGGTAATTCGGGTTACTGAGGATTTTCGGCAACACGTCTTCTTTCAGAATCGTCGGCGGCACAGTCCAAGTGGGGTTGAACGTGACGTAAGTGATCTCGGCCTGAAAGATCGGCGTACTGCGAAACGGTTTACCAACCTGCACCCGGGAGCGCCAGATCGGCTGGCCGTCGCGATACAACGCCACTTTATAACCGGCAATATCAACAATAACGAACGTGCCCTGCAGCTTATAAAGCAACCAGCGCGCCCGCTCCATGTTGACCCGCACTTGATCGATACGCGCCTGCACCGGCACGTTCAACGCGGCGAGGGTCGCCGCGCCGGCAACGCCATCCGCGCCCAGGTATTGCTCGGTCTGGTACTTCTTCACGGCGGCCATCACCGCATCGTCGTAATCATTGTTTTTGCTATGTCTGGAATCCAGATAACCACCCGCCGCCAACCGCGCGCGCAACTGCGCCACCGCGGCGCCGTCCATCCCCGGCTTGAGCGATTGCCCTTCGGAAACTTTAGGCCAACCGCCTCTGTCACGAATCATGCGCAACTGCGCCAAGGCTTGGCGCAAACCGACATACACCGCCTCTTGCGGCGGCGCTTGCGCGAAGGCGCGGGCGACGTCATGGGTGTCCAGAGCGGTAAAAAAGTTCTGCACGTCGTCCCGGGGATCGGCGCCGGTAATGTCGAAATTCCAATGCATGTCCAGCCGCGCCGGATCGACCTTGCCCCGACGCAATTGCAGCAATGCCGTGAGATAGGTCCGGGTGGCCGCGAGATCAAAAGCTGCTTGCTGTTCAGGTGTTGGCGCGGTGCTCTGCATCGACGCCTGGGCCATGGCCAAATCATCACCACGAAAATCCGCCGGCTCCAAGCCATCGATTTGCGTTTCGTTGAGGTTTTTCAACAACTGCGTGACATCGTCAGGATGGGTCCAGGCAGCCCGGAATTGCCGATGGGTATAAAAATCCAGGACCACACGGTTAACGTCGATGCGCTGGTGACGCGGCCGGGTCTGCAGCGGTGGGAAAGCCGAGATCATCGGCTCCAGCGTCGCATGAATCACTTGGGCGACGTTATCGTCGGGTATCGCTTCCATCATGCTGATCGGCGGAGTTTCCTCCGTAATCGGCGAAGTTTCACCGAACGCGGTGCCGCTGATCAGAAAGCCCATAAAAAAGATGCGGCTTATGACGAATAACCTTGATAGTTGCCCCATGGATAATCCTTAATCTCGTGCGTTCAGCACTTGTCGTTTGCCCTGCTAAACTCGAAATAACTTGATGAGACATCTCTATGGCGCTAAACCGCTTTGGCTTTCTATGCTCGGCCCTGCTGCTGACGGTAACGTCCATACCAGCAGCGTACGCCGATTCTCTCGCTGCCGCCCTCGCCAAAGCGGCCCCTGGCGCTAACGCCAAAGTCATCGGGCTGGCCGTACGCGCCTCCCAGTGCAGCATCGCCCGCGGCGCAGCTCCGGTCCAGAGGCTCGCCGTCATCGATTACTCGCTGCCTTCGACCGAACAACGCCTGTGGGTCTTCGATTTAAAGAAGCGCAAACTGCTGTTCCATGAACTCGTCGCCCATGGCCGCAACAGCGGCGAAAACATGGCGGTCAACTTCTCCAATCAGAACGAAAGCTTCGCCACCAGCCTTGGCTTATACCGCACCCAGGCCAGTTATGTCGGGCAAAACGGCTATTCGTTGCGCATGGAAGGGTTGGAGCCTGGATTTAACGACAACGCGTTTGAACGAGCGATCGTGATTCATGGCGCGCCGTACGTCAGTCCCGTCCTCGCCCGAGCCAATGGCCGGATCGGTCGCAGCCTCGGATGCCCGGCTGTGCGGCCGGCGATTGCCCATCGGTTGATTGATTCGATGAAGAATGGGCAACTGTTGTTTTCTTATTATCCGGATCAGCGTTGGCTTAAGACGTCTTCGTTTGTGAATTGCGGGAGCGGGACAATGGCGGATGCCTCCGGGCCGAAAACGACTCGTTGAGTCGGGTTGCTCGTTTCAAGTCGATTCCTCCCGGTTTTCGAACCAAGAAAAGGTGCCCAAACGGAGCACCTTTTTTCACGCTGTGTTAAAAGCCCCCACTGAAATCCCACGACTCACCTGAAGGAACAGGCATGTCTATCACCGATGCTCGCATCATTGATTTCTGGGCAATACCTAAAGAAAAGCCGCAGATATTGCTCGTCATCACCGACCACCTGGAATGGGGCAATAAAGCCGAGGAAGGCGAACATTTGTTGTTGCTGCAAGAGAAGATCAATACCTACATCGCCTTCATTGAAAGCGGCGAAATCTACACCGAAATCCCCGGCGCCCTCGGTAAGTCCCCCACCATTCGCCTGATCGCCAAATACGAACTGCCAGAACAAGCGGAATACTTCATCGCGCGCGTGACAGAGGTGCTGGAAGGCGTGGGTATCGGGCTGGAAGTAGAACAGCACTACGAATGACGGCATTCGTCTTGATGTCACATCAAAAAAACATGTTCACAAGGATTCAAGGATGAAAAAACTGATCGCTGTTGCTCTGCTGATTTTGTTGGGCGTGCTGAACATCGGGTACTACAACGCCTTGGAAGACGGCGACGTAGAAACCATCCTCTTCGTCAAGAAACACCCTACCTTGCAAATCAAATTCCACAACATCCATGCCAATGACGGTGACTATCGAAAAGTGGAACGGCTGACGGATGAGCAGCGGGGGTTGATTATTGATTATTGTAAATATCGGTTGGGGATTGAGACGGAGTTGAAGACGCAGGGGGATGTTGAGAGGTGTAGTAAGAAATAAGTGTTCTGCGGAGCGCCTGGTTTAAAAAATGGGTAGCCTTCGCGGACGCCCTTTCGGTTTCATTGGCACCCGTATACCTCTATCACGGTTTTCCCGGATAAGATCGATCACATTCGCTGAACAGCATAAATACACATCCTTTGGAGGCTCCGATGGCCACCAGTAAAAAAACCGACAAGCCCCGCAGGAAGGTCATCCACAAGACACTGACGTTTCTGGATGTTCGGGAAGCCGCGTGCGAAGGGCAAAAAGTGTTCGATACGTTTGTGATCACTGGCAAGCTTCCTATTACAAAGTAGGCCAAGTACCGGTGATCCAATTTGCTTCAAGCACGTCAACAGCTCACTAGTATTTTGGGTAGGCGCCTTGGTGATTAACCTGGCGACCTGAGCAGCCTCTGCGTGCCTGATGTTCAGATGTTGTGTTGTACGGTAGTCAGAATCGCTGGGTGACTCTCGATGAAGTTGTAGGCAAAATCCGAGAGTTGCGTAAGAGGGTACGTTTGCTGTGCTTGTGGGCAGATTACCTCCTTGTTGGTCATATCTAGGTCTGGATACTCTCCAGACGTCGCTGCACATTCAGCGACCGGGCGTGAGACCCCGGATACCAATCAAGGCGCAAAGCGTCACAGAACCCATCGCAGCGTTTTTTCGTCTGCGGTACGGTTTTATGGCGGCTGTGCGTGGAAGGCCTTCGGGCCTACCGGTTACCTTGATTGCCGGGTCTCACACCACGCACGGCTGCCACCCAAGCTTTTGAGACGGCTAAGTGGCAGTTTTCACCAATCAAGGAAACTGTTAATGACTCTAGTAAATCCGTACAAAACTCGCCCACTAGCTCCGCGTAGCTCCACGCTTCGTAGCCTTCACCTGTGCATTAATGGAGGTTGCAAATGAGCGAACCAACGAACGCAAAAACCCTCGGCTTCACTCCCTGCATATACTGCCCAGGTTCAGAACTGGCAATGTTCCACGTCAGCGCTGACGTACCCGTCGACGAAGCATTGTCAAAGGCGTCTGACCTGCTGTTCCTAGCGAAGGCGCTCGCACAGGACGCCGCTTTCGAAAGAGACACCGACCGTCACGCCTGGGCCGCGCACTATCTGACGGCGATGGGGAAGGCAATTATTGATGATGTGGTGAAGGCGGTTTCGCCGCGACCTAATCTTTCAGGTAAGAAAACTGCAAAATAGCGGTTAGCAATTCCCATATTCGCCCCGAACATTCGGGGCGTTCGAACGTGATTGAGCGGGCCAATACGCATGCACAATGGAAACGGCTTATCTAATAGAAATAACGCGACTTATTTTTTTACGCCCGTGCGCTTCGCGCCCAGACTCGTCTGAACCCCACAACCCCAATCCTGATAAACTCCTGTCCTCCCAGCCTCACCCAAACCAGATCCCCAATGCCCCCAATCACCGCCACACCCGCCCCACTCTCCCGCCGCTTCTCCGTCGCCCCGATGATGGATTGGACTGATAGGCACTGCCGCTTTTTCCTACGCCTCCTTTCCAAACACGCCCTCCTCTACACCGAGATGGTCACCACCGGCGCGCTTCTAAACGGTGACCACGACCGTTTCCTGCGTCACAACGAAGCCGAACACCCACTCGCCCTGCAACTCGGAGGCAGCGTCCCTCTAGACCTCGCAGCCTGCGCCCGCATGGCCCAGGACCACGGTTACGACGAGGTTAATCTGAACGTCGGCTGCCCAAGTGATCGGGTGCAGAACAATTTGATCGGTGCGGTGTTGATGGGGCATCCGCAGTTGGTGGCGGATTGTGTGAAGGCGATGCGTGATGCGGTGTCGATTCCGGTGACGGTGAAGCATCGGATCGGGATTAACGGGCGGGATAGTTACGAGCAGTTGTGTGATTTCGTCGGTACGGTTCGGGATGCGGGGTGCACGAGTTTTACGGTGCATGCGCGGATTGCGATTCTGGAGGGGTTGTCGCCGAAGGAGAATCGGGACATTCCGCCGTTGCGCTATGACGTGGCGGCGCAGCTGAAGAAGGATTTTCCCGACTTGGAGATTATTCTCAACGGCGGGATCAAGACGCTGGAAGCCTGTCACGAACATTTGCAGACGTTCGACGGTGTGATGCTGGGTCGTGAGGCGTATCACAATCCTTATGTGATGGCTGAGGTGGATCAGCAGTTGTTCGGCAGCACGGCGCCGGTGATCAGCCGGGCCGAGGCGCTGGCGCAGTTGCGGCCTTATATTGCGGCGCACATTGAGGCCGGTGGCTCGATGCACCATATCACTCGGCATGTACTGGGGCTGGGCACCGGGTTTCCGGGGGCGCGCAAGTTTCGGCAGTTGTTGTCGGTGGACATTCATAAGGCTAAAGAGCCTTTGGTATTGCTGGATCAGGCAGCGGAGTTGCTTGAGGGGCGCTAGCCCCTCACGGTCAGGCGGCGGTTGCCGCCGTCCAGTTCACCCACCCGAACCCCCATGTAGCCAAAATCAGCAAACCGAAGGCAATCCGGTACCAGGCGAAGGCCGCATAGCTGTGGTTGGCGATGAACTTGAGCAAGCCCCGCACTGCGATCATCGCGAAGATGAAGGCGGTCACAAAACCCAAGGCGAATACAGGCAGGTCGCCGGCCTGAAACAGGTCGCGATACTTGTAGCCGGAATACACCGCGGCACCGACCATCGTTGGCATTGCCAGAAAAAACGAGTACTCGGTTGCTGTCTTGCGCGACAGTCCAAACAGCAATCCGCCGATAATGGTCGATCCCGAACGAGAAGTACCCGGAATCATCGCCAGGCACTGCGCGAACCCCACTTTCAAAGCATCTGACCAGCGCATGTCGTCAACATGTTCAACGCTTACCACATGCTCTCTTTGTTCGGCCCACAACATGATTATTCCGCCCACTACCAGAGCCACGGCTACGGTGATCGGATTAAACAGGTACTCATGAATTTTATCGGCGAATAACACACCCAGGACGACGGCTGGAAGAAAACCAATCAGCAAGTTCAACGTAAAACGTTGTGCGTTGCGCTGGGTTGGTAAGCCTTTGATGATCTCGACTATCTTCGGACGAAACTCCCAGACAACGGCCAGAATGGCACCCAGCTGAATAATAATATTAAACGCCATGGCGCGTTCACCGCCAAACCCCAACACATCCGCCACAATAATCTGGTGGCCTGTACTGGAAATGGGCAAAAACTCTGTCAGGCCTTCTACCGCACCTAAAACCAATACCTGCACAAGGGTCCAAAACTCCATCCATCCTCCGTCAGGTCATTCATATTGAACGCCCATTAAACTCATTAGATATTAAATCACTGAACAACAATAGGCGGCAGGCAGACACTTGCACCGATAGATAATAAGTCTTATCAATCCACGCACTCAAGATTTGTTATTAATCGTCCGGCTAACGAATCACCAGAACTTTGATGCAGGTCGACTAGATGCGGCCGACAAAGAAATGTGACGGAGCGCACACATTCACATTCTTAATGGGTCAATAGCCCGGAATCACCGCTCACGATCGTGATGGCCTTTTGGCTATAAAAAACCAATCGCAACCGAATCAAAATAGTGGCACAATTCCATATTGCCATCATCTAATAGCGCCATTTCATTAGTTCAGCCGGCCACGAGAAGCAACTAAACGGTTGAAAACCTTTTGTTTATGTTAGAAAACTCGAAAACCGCGCCTGAAAACCGTTTTGAATGTTACCAATTGTCAGTCACAGATGAGAACCGGTGCTTTAACATCCTGATGTCAGCACCCATTCGAGTCAAAAAGCATGATGCTTACAGGGAAATTAGCGACTGGAAGCCAGCGTCCGACAAATGAGGAGCCAGGGGTTCTCACCTTGGGTCGCACCCGTAGCGTGGCCGAGAACTTTAGAGCCTTAGTCGCAAGGCATGTGCATTCCGATATAACTCTTGATGCTAGCTCATACACTAATTCGCATAAGAAAAATGAACACCCGGATGTGTATCGCGCCATCTTCATCATTATCGACAGCCCTCACGCATTCGATGAAAGCCTGGCGCTGGTGGAAAACCTGCGCGCCATCAATTTAAATCCAATCATCTGCGCCGTTATTACGGGCCGAGGCACTTACAACAAGATGAAGTATTATCTTGCCGGCGCCGACTGCTGCATCAAACTCAATACACTGTCCGAAGAAAGCTCAGAGTTTCTGTCCGAATTTTTCTGCAGCGATGAGTGGCAAAGGGAAGTTAACCTGGTATTGGACTCCACGCGTATATGCCTGCTGGGCACCCGTAACAAGCTGGACATCTCGTTTGCAGAAATGAAAATTCTGGAAGCCTTTGCGCAAACCAGCAACCACATATTAAGTCACGATGAAATCGCCAGAATCATGGGGCTCAATAGCAACTTTTATGACCCCAGGGCTTTGGAGAAGTCCATCAGTCGTCTTCGCGGAAAAATTAAAGACATGTATGGCACCAATGCTATTCAGAGCATTCGTGGATATGGATACCGTTTGATGAGGGGTCTGATCTCGACCGCCTGATTCAACCATGGAAGGAGTTGTTGAATGAATGCGACTGGAGGTTTCTCACCCGCAAAGGCCCCGTATCGCTATCTGACCCGGCAACTGATCCTGTCACGTGATAGTCGCCCTTTTGCCCGTGAGATAAGAACCGTATGCCCCCTTCCTGCTCCGTCGTCCCGTACGCCGCTGGCGGCCCACCCGTGTGAGCGCGACGACGCATACAGGCCATTGCACCGCAAGCTTTCCTCCCTTAAAGACCATCGCTCGCACAACCCCGATAAATATTTGAACCGAACGGTTCTCTGCCTGTCTGAACCGAGCCTTGCCAGCTTCGCGCTGGCTGACGAGCTGATCCGGTCTGGCAACAACTTGCGCGATCTCGGCCACACACTGGTCGTGTCACTCAATGAGCAACCATTCTGGGAAGTGGATTCCAAATATAAAAAAAACATCACTCATAATATGTATCGCTTGAAAGATCATGGTATAGAAATCGCGCTGGATGGTTACACTCTCCAACGGGAAGCCCTTACACGCTTCAGCACTTTGAATTTGTTTAATTACATCAAGGTATCGATTTCGTCCCTGGACCAGTGTTTAAAACTCAATGGCAATCCTGAGTTTTTCAATCGCCTCCATGACCGTATGGTGACACTGAGCCACAACAACAAGATTTCTTTTATTGCCGATCGTGTAGAGCATATCGAGAGCCATTCATTGGCCCGGGCGCTGCCCTTTGATTACTTCCAAGGGAGCTATTACTCCCCTGCCGATCATCTTTTAACCGAACATTGGTGACTACTTTAGGAGAGAGACGTGGAAATCAGTACAACCCTCCCCAGAAAATATTTTGTCGTCGTGACTCACAGCACAACATCCCAGCGTGAGCTCGAGACCATACTGTCCAGCGAGCGTTTCAACTCGTTTGGTACTTCCCAGGCACAAATGTTTATCGAAGGTGTTGCCCCGCCCTCTTCCGCCCCCGTGCTGATGGAGTTCACCTACCCCAGTGGGACAAGGAAACATGTCGCCCACACAATCGAACATGAAACACAAAAGATACTTGCCACCCTCGAAGCGGAGTGGTTGGCAGCGCAATCAGGAGCGCGCGCCAGCGTCACGCCTGATTCTGCTGAGTTCTGTGATATAGCCCACGAAAACGAGGATAACAATCCATACAGTGAAGTCTGGCAACTTGACGACGATCAAAGTGTGCTGATCAAAGAAAACGTCGAGATCAACCTCACTGGACTGGAAGCCGCCCTCGTCAAGAAGATGCTGCATCATGAAGAGCGTGTCGTCAGTCGCGATGATCTGATTCTAAGTATTGGCAGAGAACCGGAGCAGTATCGCGGTCTGGAGATGTGTTTGAGCCGATTGCAGGACAAGTTCAAAAGCGCCAGCAAAGGTGAACGACTCTTTCGTGCGGTGAGAAATCGCGGCTACTGCCTTATCCAGGAAGTTGTAACAGAGGCCCATCCGGCCTGACCCACTCAAACAAACATATGACAGTGCTATTACAAAAACAAAAAGTGCACTTTGTTTGTTACTCCCGCCTCCCTCTCCATTCCCCCTTTCAATATCGACCTTTTCTAACACTCTGCACTTTCACCCGAAAGTTGGCACTTTGCCATCTTGTTAGAACTCGTCAGACAGACGCCCCCATCAATAACTTAATCTATTGACTGACGACAGCTCGACCTATTGGCGTTGTTAGTCCCAGGGCATTAGTTAAAACAATAACAATCCTGCTTAAAACAACTCACGGTTCGACTGTCGATACCTGAATGGACGTCTTTTGGGGATATCGCATGGATCTTACTCTTCGTATCAATCGAAATACCGGCCTCAAGGGACTTACCTTTTGGGGTCAATGGGCGCTGGCGCAGGGATTTGCTGTTTCATTGCTGTTCATACTCGCTGAACAGCATACCGGCGCGGTAGAGTTCTATTACCGGGTGTGCGCGACATTGGCCGTATTGGCCTCGGTTCCGGCCTATACGTTCAGCGGCGTATACCGAAAAAGAGACAACTACCTGACAGGGTTGGGTCGCCTGCTCATGGGCTGGTCCATGACCATGGCGGCACTGGCTTTCATGGCCTTTATCTGCAAGGCCGATGCCCTGTTTTCCCGACAGGTGATTCTCAGTTGGGCGGTGTACGGCTTCCTCGGGCAGGCGTTGCTGTACGCGCCCTTGCACGGGTTCTCCAAGTACTATCAGCGGACTCGAAAGAGCGAGCATCGAACCCTGATCGTCGGGACGGGCGAACTGGCGCTGGGCCTGGCCAAGAAGTTGAGCAACGTCGAAAACCTGCCATTGGTGGGTCTGGTCAGCACCGGCGCCGTTGCCACGCTTGAGCCCGACGCACCGCACATCGTCGGTGCCCAGGAAGACCTTCTGGAACTGATCAGAACCCATGACATTCGACGCTTGTACATCACGCTGCCACTGAGTGAAGCGGCAAAAATCGAAGCGATGTATGTCGATTTGCTGGGGGCCAATGTCGACGTGGTCTGGGTCCCGGACTTGAACTGCCTGACGCTGCTCAATCACTCGGTGCGGGTCGTGGACGGTCTGCCGGCGATCTATCTGAACGAAAGTCCATTGACCAGCCAACCCACCGCCGCGCTGAGCAAGAGCCTGGTGGAAAAAGCCGTGGCATTGCTGGCAATCATCCTGCTGAGCCCGGTGCTGGCGGTGATTGCGCTGGCGGTGAAACTCACCTCCCCCGGCCCGATCTTCTTCAAACAGGACCGCCACGGCTGGAATGGCAAGGTGATCCAGGTCTGGAAGTTTCGCTCGATGCGTGTCCACGACGACCATGAAGTCAAGCAAGCCAGCCGCAACGACTCGCGCATCACCGCTGTCGGCCGCTTCATCCGTCGCACCTCGCTCGATGAACTGCCGCAACTGTTCAACGTGCTGCAAGGGCACATGGCACTGGTCGGCCCGCGCCCTCACGCCGTCGCGCATAACCACTACTATTCGGGGAAGATTCTGGCCTACATGGCGCGCCACCGAATCAAGCCGGGGATCACCGGGCTGGCGCAAATCAACGGTTGCCGCGGCGAGACGGACACCATCGACAAGATGCAGAAACGTGTGGAGATCGACCTCAAGTACATCAACAATTGGTCGTTGTGGCTGGACCTGAAGATCCTGGTGAAGACGCCCTTCACGCTGCTCTCGAAAGACATCTACTGATAACGTGACAGCAACACCACAAGGGGACGAAAGTCCCCTTTTTCGTGGCTGTCATTCAGGGGTTGGAACATGTTCGCGATCTACAGGGCATGCAGCCCCGCAGACCGCCAGCCCTTACTCCGTGATCTTCTCGAAGTTGCGGTAGAACATGTCGTTGTCGCGGCTGTCGGTCATCGAGTGCAGCTGGAAGCTGCGATTGAGCCGTGCGCCACCGTCTCGGGTCAGCGGTGACCAGACGAGGTTGGCGCGGCGCATGGTCGACATGCTCATCAATTCATCGAACGGAATGGACAGGTACAGGCCTTTGTCGAAGCTACCTTCGCCATATTCCGGGCCGGTGGCGGTGGTGATCGTCGCCCAGGCGCCGAACCGCACGCCGTTGGAGAATTCCCGCGACAGATCGATCGTGGTACCCCAATCCCCCGCCAGGTAGCGTCCGACGCTGACCGCCGCGAGCGTGTCGTAAGGCAAATCCGTATAGCCAGTGATATGGCCAGTGACGACCGAGTAGTCCCGCAAGCCAAAGCCCTGGTCGAATTCGCGCTGACGCACGTAGTTCAAATCCGCCCCGACCGACCAGCGCTGGCCTTGCGGACGAAACAACACTTCACCGCCCACACCGGCAAACATCGATTCCAGATAGCCGCCGTAGACCATGCCATACAGGTCCTTGTCCAATTGCTCGGCATGGCTGACCTGGAACAGCGGCATGGTGACTTCGGACGTGGTCAGGTACTGCCGCAAATCCGTGCGAACCCGCGGCAAACCACTGGGGGCGTCGTACTTGAAACCGTCGAAGTTGTTTAGCAGATTGGCGCTGATCAGGCCGCTCCACCAGGTGTTGCGGTTGAAGCGATACTCGGCATCTGCGTCGGCGCTGAACTGATAGAAAAAGCCGTCAGGACCGCCGACGTTCTGTTTGAAGCCCAGCCCGGCGCCGTAGCTGAACGGGTCGCGGGCTTCGGTGTAGAGGGTTTTCTCGTTGTGCGGCATCGCCGGGTTGGTTTCGGTGGTGCGGTGCAACGCTTGCAGCGGTTCCTCGTTGTTCAGCACTTCGCGAAAGGTTTGCCGAGGCACGCTGGTTTCTTCCAGTGGCAGGTCGTAGCGCTTGTTCACCAGGGTGAACCAGTCGATATCGGCGTTGACGCTGTTGTCGAGAATCCGGCTGGCCCGACCGACCGCTTTGGCCGAATGAAAATAGCGGCCCTGCTCGCCGTAGACGATCAGCTCGGGGCCACGCTGGCTGATGCGCTCGACCTTGTAGCCGGCATTTTGCTGCAGGCGCCGGGACACATCCGGCCAATCGACCTGATCCATCGCTACGGCCGGAGCCTTGGCCGGCAACGGCTCGGCGGGCGGATCGAAACTCTTGGTCGGGGCCTTGCGGCTGACGAAATTGGTGTGGAAGGTCAGGCCGAACATCGCGGTGTTGCCCCGCTCCCAGGCGGCGCTGAGGTCCAGCGAGTCGGTGACTTTGAACACCGCGCCAAGGTTGATCGGCGAGTCTTGCTCGATCACGTTGTCCTTGGGCTCGTGTTGATAGTCGTTGCCTTCGTACTCGAGTTTCAGGCTGAGGCGGTCCCAGGGTGTCTGGTAGGTCACGCCGCCGAACAACGAAGGCTTGCCGCGAAAGTAGGCGCCAGCGTTGACGTCGCCGGTGCCTTCCATGTCCGGCCGGGTCTTGAAGCGATCGTCGAGCCAACCCGCCGGGTTGTCGAAGTCGCCACGATTGCCCAGGTAACCCCAGGCAATGCCGGCACTGAAATCGAAATCGTCATAGCGTTTGCTGGCCACCAGGAATTCACTGGAGAACAGGCCGGTACCACCGATATCTCGGAAGCCCAGCGCAACGTCCGGCGCCCAATGGGTTTCCTGCCACAACCGGACTTTGAGGTCGACCGCCTTATCCTTATAGCTCTGGTTGCCGCTCAACGATTCGGGGCCGTAAGGACGGTTGGTGATGGCGGTGTAGCGAAACGCGCCTTCCAGCCAATCGAACGGCTGTAGCGCCACGCTGTAGCGGCTATAGGGCTCGGTGCGGTTGGCGTTCACGCTCAACTCGCCGGCCGGGGACATCCGCGCGGTCGGCGTCTGCCACAAGCCGACGCCACCGAAATCGTTCTGGGTCAGACGCGGCTCGGCATGAGCCAAACCACAGGGCAATAACAACACAGCTGCAAAACGTAAATTCAATGAACCACCTCAGCCAATTGCGTGGCAAGAAATTCGGCCAACTGCTGATTCAGTTCAGGGATAGGCGGATCGAGATCATCATTTTTCACCGGGACCAGGATCTTGCTGCCCGCGGCAGGGACCTGCCCGCTCTCGCGATTCCACGGCGCGATACCGACCCGGCGAGTGACGCCGTTGGGTTGGATCAGCCACAGATAATCGGCCTCGGCATCGGCCAGGGTTGTGCAGCCTTGCAAGTAATCCAGGGCCTCCTGCCGGGGGACATGAGGCAAGCGGCACGGCTCGGCGACGGCGCCGAGCACTTCAACTTCGTCGACGCGCAACGGATAGATCAGGCGATCGCCATCGCCCAGACGGACGTTACGGGCGAACCCGACCTCGATCGCCACCGGGTCCAAAACCGTGACCTGGCGCCCAGTGACCGGCATGGCGCTGACTTGCTCGTACAGACGCGTCGCCAAATCCGCTCGGCCGGGCCGGTCGAAGATCAAGGCTTCACGGCGCAACACCTGCAAATCGAACAACACCCCGGTCTTGAGCCGGGCCTGCTCTTCCAGCAACGACTGACGCAGCAACGCGGCGGCGAGCCAGTAGCTTTCGGCATTGGGCACGGCGACGCTGATCACGTCCGACAACCGCCCTCCCGGCGGCAACTCCACCGGCCCCGGCACTTGTACGTCGCCGGAAACGGTAACCACCGCCTGACTGACGCTGCTGAGCAACAGCAGGCATGCCGACAGAAGTTGTAGCCGCTTCAACGGGCGGCCCTGCGTTCAGGAGTCAATTGAACGATCTTGACCCGCAGCCGCGTGGTCAGCTGTTGCTCGCTCTGCACGATGAAACCGTCAACGGGATCGACCCAATAACGATTGGTCGCACTCAGGCCAATGGCCGGGGCGTCAATCTGCTCATCGACACGTAGCACGGCGTATTCCTTGTTGAGGATCTGGAGGGTTTCCATGGATTTTCGCGAGAAGCGACTGTTCAAGGTCACGCCCGTTTCGCTGCCTTGATAAAGGTCAATCCAGCGCTGGCTGGTGTAGCCATCCGGCAGCGTGTGCAGGCCTTGCTTGAAGGGTGAGGCGGCAGCCAGCCGCGTGCCGTCCAGATCGCCATCGACACCCAGGCCGATGGTGCGCACTGCGAGTCCATCGCGCAGCAGCAATACCTGTTTGCCGGAGGCGACCCAGAACTGCAGGTCGCCCCGCTCGCGCACCATCGCCAACACCCCGGAGCCGGACGGCGTGGTCAAGGTGAGCTGGGGGAATTCAACTCTGGCTACTTGCTCTGGGGTGACGTGCACCTCATCGGGACCGACCACCGCTGCCTTGAAGTTGCCCAAGGACGCGGTCATCAGCGGGTTACAGCCACACAACATCACGGCCGCTATCACGCAGACGCCAACATTCAACGTTCTCACAGACCTGACCTTATTTGCCGTTGTCTCTGACTTCACTCAGGTTCTTCGCCGAGGAAGCGCCCACACCGAGGATGGCGGCCGATGGCACCAACTGGCTGATGAAGCGGTTCCAGCGCGTCACGTTGGCGGGGCCCACGTAGACGATGTCCTGGGGCCGTACATTGAAGTGCGTGGCGAGCGCCATGGCGGTCGGCGACTCGGCTTTCAACTGGTAGATTTTCGCCGGTTCGACATCGAGGTTTTCCACCCCGCGGATCACGTACACGGCGTTGCCGTTGGAGGTGGTCTGGCTCAAGCCGCCGACCGAGCCGAGGACATCAGACAGGTTCATGGTGCCGGTCTTGAAGGTCAGCGCCCGGGGCTGATTGACTTCGCCCATGACGTAGATGCGCTTGTTGTCGTTGTACGGCAGGTACAGCTGATCGCCACCCTTGAGGTAGACGTTCTGCAACTCCGAATCCTGCTGATTGAGCGCGTCGAGATCCAGCGGAAAAACCCGTCCGTTGCGCGTCAGCAGCAAGCCGGACAAGTCGGCATTGATCGGGTCGATACCGGCAGCACCGAGGGCTTCGACCACGTTGAGCGGGTTGGTGGAAATCGGTTGCGCACCGGCCTTTGATACCGCCCCCGACACCACTACTTTCTGGCTGGCAAAGCGCAACACGGCGACATCCACTTGCGGGTCGGCAATGAAGGCTGACAGCCGTTCGGAGATGTCCGAACGCAGTTGCTGGATGGTTTTGCCGGCCGCCTGGACTTCCTTGATAAAAGGGTAGTAAAGCGTGCCATCGGAACGCACCAGACGACCGTTGGCATCAATCTGCTGTTGCGCCCCGGAAGGCGCCGTCAGTTCGGGGTGGTCCCAGACCGTGATGTACAACACATCGTTGCTGCCGATGCGGTACTCCGCCGGGGTCGCCAGCAATTCCGCCGGCAGCGACGTGCGTTTCTGCGTCGCCCGGTCCATCGCAATGAGCTTGGGCGTGATCGGAATCAGCTCGACGCGACTGCTTTCACTCGCCCCTTGGCGCGTGATATCGCTGGTGCTCAGGTATTGCCCCGGGGAAAACATACAACCTTGCAAAGCGAGACTGGCCAACATCAAAAAAGGAAAACTACGATTCATAATGGCACTACGCTATTCAAGGGCAAATCCAACAAGGTCACCCGACTTGCATCGGGCGACCTTGTATTACACCTACAGGGTTTTCAGTTACTGGTGCCGGTGGTACCGGTAGTACCTGTGGTCCCGGTAGTTCCGCCGTTGGCGTTGCCACCACTGTTGGAAGCAGCCACTGCACCTGCAACCATCGCCGTACTGGCCGCAGGCGCTTGGGAAGCGGCTACGTTACCGGCGACATTAGTTGCCTGTGTCAGCGGTGCTTCCGCTGCGGACGCCCAGTTGCCAACCATCGACAACAGGGCAATTGCCATCACTTTTTTCATATCAACTCCTTTCTAACATTCGGCCCTGTTAGAAAACAAAGCGTGCCGTTAGAGGTGGAAAGATCAAGCCGCAAAAACTGCGAACAAGATCCGTTGTTCATTCACAGTCAAACGCAACTGATAAATGTCGAACGGCAGGGCTTATATCTACGGATTTGCCAGATGTAACTCCAGCCTAATTTCCCGACCTTACTTAACATTGCTGTCGGTTTATAACATTCAGCACACTCAATACTTATCCGAGGTAGCCCTTCGGATGAGTCGATTGCCAGCGCCAGGTGTCCGTCATCATTTGCTGCAAACTGCGCGTAGCCTTCCAGCCCAGTTCACGCTCAGCCTTGGACGGGTCGGCCAGGCTCTCGGCGACATCACCCGAACGGCGCGGCAATATCCGATACGGCACGGGCCGGCCCGACGCCTGTTCAAACGCGTGCAGCACTTGCATCACGCTGTAGCCGTCGCCGGTGCCCAGGTTCCAGGTGTTGATGCCGGTCGTTTGGGAAATCGACTGCAAGGCCTTGAGATGCCCGTCCGCCAGGTCGACGACATGGATGTAGTCACGCACACCGGTGCCATCCGCCGTGGGGTAATCGTCGCCGAAAATCGACAACTCTTTCAGGCTGCCGACCGCGACCTGGCTGATGTAGGGCACCAGGTTATTGGGAATGCCGTTGGGGTCTTCACCCAAGTGGCCACTGGCGTGGGCGCCGATCGGATTGAAGTAGCGCAACAGCGCGACACTCCAGCGCGGCTCGGCCGAGCACAGGTCGCGCAACACGTTTTCGACGATCAACTTGGATTGGCCGTAGGGGTTGGTCGGGCTGCCCGTGGGCACATCCTCGCTGATCGGCATCTGCTCCGGCGCGCCGTACACCGTGGCCGATGAACTGAACACCAGGCGAAACACCCCGGCGGCGGCCATCGCCTGGCACAGCGTGATGCTGCCGCCGACGTTGGCTTCGTAATATTCCAGCGGCTTGCGCACGCTCTCGCCGACAGCCTTGAGCCCGGCGAAATGCAGGACCGCATCAATGGCGTGCTGCTGGAAAATCCGGTCCAGCAACGCCCGGTCGCAGACATCGCCGTGAATCATCAGCGCACTTTTTCCGCAGATGGCTTCCACGGCGTGCAACGCAGCGTCGGAGCTGTTGCAAAGATTGTCCAGCACCACCACTTCAAAGCCCGCTTCAAGCAGCGCAAGTGTGGTGTGCGAACCGATATACCCGGTGCCACCCGTTACCAGAATCTTCATAGAGCGGTCCATAGTGGGGTCGTATAGTGCGCAACAACATGTACCGGTCAATATTTACTTCGACCAGACAGTCATACCGACTACTTATTTAGCACTATGAAACGCCCACCACTATCAACAGATACCGACGAAAAATAACTAACGGGTAACAGACGGACAACTCATAACATTCCATTGTTATGGCCCTGACAATAATTGCCATTAACAACCTATCTCAGGTATTAAAGTAGTCGCTTAGTTAAGAAACTTCCAATCACTGTTTATTGCGCTTGTCAGTTGGCTGTGATCCATGACTTCCAGGATATTTTTATGATTCGTAAATGTTTATTCCCCGCCGCGGGTTACGGCACGCGTTTCCTCCCGGCCACCAAAGCCATGCCCAAGGAGATGCTGCCGATCGTCAACAAGCCGTTGATCCAGTACGCCGTCGAGGAAGCACGGGACGCCGGCCTGCAACACATGGCCCTCGTCACCGGGCGGGGCAAGCGCGCATTGGAAGATCACTTCGACATCAGCTACGAGCTGGAACATCAGATTCGCGGCACCGAAAAAGAGAAATTCCTCGCCGGCACCCGCGAGCTGATCGAAACCTGCACCTTCTCTTACACCCGCCAAGTGGAAATGAAGGGCCTGGGCCATGCGATTCTCAGCGGTCGCCCGTTGATTGGCGATGAACCCTTCGCCGTGTCGCTGGCGGATGACCTGTGCCTCAACTTGAAAGGCGATGGCGTACTGACGCAAATGATCCAGCTCTACAAGCGCTACCGCTGCTCGATCGTTGCCATCCAGGAAGTACCCCGGGACCAGACCCACAAGTACGGGGTGATCGCCGGCGAGTTGATCGCCGACAACGTCTACCGCGTCAGCAGCATGGTGGAAAAACCCGCACCGGAGGACGCCCCGTCCAACCTGGCGATCATCGGCCGCTACATCCTGACGCCCGACATCTTTGACCTGATCGCCGATACCCAGCCCGGCAAAGGCGGGGAAATCCAGATTACCGATGCTCTGATGAAGCAGGCGCAAAACGGGTGCGTCCTGGCCTACAAGTTTGACGGCCTGCGCTTCGATTGCGGCGGCGCCGAGGGCTACCTCGAAGCGACCAATTTCTGTTACGAGCACCTGTATCTCAAGGGCCTCTGACCCGCCCCTCACCCGTCGCCCCACTCTTCATTCAGGCAGGCCACTATGAACAATGCAAAACGCGCGGCAGACAGTGAACGGGAGAGGGGCAACGTCGGGGTGATGTCATGGATGTCACGGTATCCGTCGTTGTCCTCGCCCACTGAGACCTGGCTGGGTTCTCTACTGATGGTGGAACGGATTGGCGTGTTCCCCTCGTCCGGGGAAATCCGTCGGCCGATTAACGATCCCGGCTCGCTCCTCGCCCATCTGAAAAACCTCTACGCCGAGCAAGCGCTGGATGTCGATGAGCGCAACGGGCTGAAAGTGATTTTCAGCGATTGGCGATTCCGCGCGCGCAGCGTCGGCGGCGATTCGGCGATCGTTATTACCGTAGAAACCCGGTGTGATCCGCAGTTGATGCCGCTCAAGACTGCTGAGTTGCTGGGTCAGTTGGAGCACTTCGAGAAAGGCCTGTCGGATAAATAGGCGAACACCGCTATCCCTGTAGGAGCGAGGCTTGCCCGCGAAAGCGGTGTGTCAGTAACGATGATGCCGACTGATACGCCGCCTTCGCGGGTAAGCCTTGCTCCTACAGGTGGTGTGTTTTTGGCTCACTGGCAGGTGTTCTTCGGCGCGGCGATCAAGCTGTAGAGATAATCCGCAATCACCCGCCCTCCCGCCCCAGGGATGGGGTGAATCTTGTCCGGGCCAATCATCGGCGCCACGCCGCCCAAGGCATAACGTTTGACGTCGATACCAAACGCACACTGCATATTCGCGTAACCCAGGTTTTCCCCGCGCGCCCAAGGCTCCAGCACCTGCGCATAAGCCGACATCGGATAAGCACTTGAACGTGTAGTGTCCTGGCGCAGGATCAGGTTGATACTCGCCTTCGGGTGAACCTCGCGCACCATCCGCACCAGACCTTGGATGTTCTGCAGGTACTGTTCGGGTTTCACGCCAAATCCCTGGTCGTTGCCGCCCAACATGATCAGGTAAATGTCCGCTGGGATCTTCGACACCACCGCTTTCCACTGCGTCTGCCACTGGCCATCGCTGTGATAGAAATCAGCGGAAGCCGCGCCAGACGCCGCGAGTTTGGACACCCGCACGCCGCCCTTCTGATTGCTCATCCACAGCCCAAACAGCGTCGGCGCACCGTTGACCACTTCCAACCGAAACGCCCAATTGGCCTGGCCAGAAAAGCCAGATAACGGGACTTCCTGGACACCTGAGCCTTCGAGTTTCAATGAGTGCCAAGTGTCTGAAGCCGTCCACCGATAGCGCACCTCACTGGATTTCCCATCTCCCAGGTAAAGCAATTTCGCTTGGGCAACGGACGTATCCACGGTTGGCGTCGGGCGGGCATCGATCTCCAGATAAGCTCCGGGGCGGCCCGTGACGGTGCGACTGTCGGGGCTGGCCTGGCCAAGTCCGGACACGTCCCAATCACCGCCAAAATACTTTTCACTGCTGCGAGTGTATTTGTAATGAGTGCCACCGAGCGCCGCACCGTGGTTGAAGCCGACATAACCCGGCCCGGCGAAACCCGCTTTGTGGGTGAGCCGCTGGACGAGTTTGTTCAGGTAAAAATCCTGCCCGGCGCTGTAGCTGTCACCGATCACCGAGATGGCCAGCACCTTCCCCGCCTTACCTTCGCGCCATTGCGCAAACCGTTCGCGAGCATCACCGACTTCGATCACCGAAGCCGCTGGGGGACGCACTTCATCGACTGCAAACATGCGTCATTTCCTTCATCAAAACGATCATCTGGATCGCGGTATCGTCCAAAGCGAAACACACTCTTCGTAGCAGCTGTCGAGCAACGCGAGGCAGCGTTCGGCGGCGAAGCCGTCGCAAAACCTGAGCACGCGGTCTTCCTGAAACACCGCGGGGTCTGAATTCACGACGGCTTTGCCGCCGAACGCTGCCTCGCGCTACTCGACAGCTGCTACGGGTCGCGGCTTAGCTGACTGGCATTACGACAATCGGTGGTGTTTTACGTGTCGCTCGCTCACCCAGAAACAGAATGGAGGTGACAGTAAATCGACTGAAAATACTCGCCAACACCACCGGCCCCAACAAGCCACAGGTCACGCCACTGAGCACCAGAACGGCGTCAACGTTGACCCCCAATCGTCCCAGCACAGATCGCGAAGTGGCGGCAAACAACACATGGAACAGGAAAATCGCGTAGGAATAACCACCGAGCCAGATCAGCCAGCGCGCCTGTAAATTACTCGACAGCAGCGCCACACAAGACACACACCCTACCAGCAAACCGACCAGGCTCCGGCGATCGACGATCAACCCGCGATCCACCGTCGCCACATACAACAGCACCAGAGAAATCAACATAAACACCAACGGCCCGATCACCCTGAATGTTTGCCGGATCTCGGTCACCTTTTCATGCCCAATCATCCCCAGCACAAAAAACGGCAGCAAATAGATCGCACCGTTGATGCCGAACGCATCGACCGCAAACGGTGGCAGCAGAAACACCCCCGCCGCAAACGCCAACAACAGGTACTGCCGCGTCATGGTCTGCAACAGCCCACGCCATTCCAGCAAGCCGACAAACATGAAGATGATGAACACCGCCTGCAAAAACCAGAAGTGGTTGATCGGCACGTAGAACGACAACAACGCATCGATCAAGCCAACGTCCTTGTTCACCCCGGGCCCGACCGCTTGCAGCACCGAGAACGGTACACCGACGCAAAACAACGGCACGATCAGCCGCCGGACCTTGCCGACAAAGTAGGCGGAAAAGTCATTGCCGCGGATTTTGTAGATGGAATAGATGTAGCCCGAGATAAAGGTGAACAGCGGCATGCGCACGTACACCATGGAGTCGGCGATCACCCGGAACGGCGAGCCCACGTCTATTTTCAAGCCACCACCCAACGGCCCGATCACGTGGTAAAGCACCAGCAGCAAACAGGCCAGGCCGCGCAGGGTTTCGATCTCCAGCGACTTCTTCTTGCTCGACATAAAACACCAACCTCAGCTCAGGATTCTTGATTCAACCAACTCAGGTTTCTTTGCGCGCAGCTGCAAACCCAGGCCCATGAACAGCACCGGCACCACCATGGAAAAATGCCGGGCGAAGGAACCGAAGTCCGGTTCGAACAAGCCTTGCACCAGCAGAAAGGACAGCGGAATGGCGATCAGCTCTTTGACTTTGGTGTCGATGCGCACGCCCTTGTAGTCGCTGGATGTGATCATTTTGAACATCAGCAACGAGGTCATCATCATCAACACCACGAAGATGATCTGGCCCAGGCCGGAGAGCAGGATCAGCTCCACGGGGAACGACAGGCGGAAAAAGATGCTCATCGAGTCCAGCGCTTGCGACACGAAATCACCGCCACTGATCCAGGACACGATCAGCGACTTCGAGCCCTCCTCGCCCGCCGTGCGCAGTTCGTTGTTGCTGGCGCGAATCGACGACACCGAATAGCCGACCACCAGTTGAATCGCGGTGGCGATGGCCAGGTAGAACAGGAACAGCATCAGGAAGAAAGTCATGCGCGAGACGTATTTCTTCATCACGCACACGCCGAACCAGGCCAGGGAAAACAGGATCCAGTAGGGCCGGATCAACACGCCATAAATCACCGCCGAGCAGAAAAATCCGCCGCGATAACGCCGGGAGAACGAGAACAGCAAAATGGAGATCATCGCCACCGAGACAATGATTTCCTTGGTCAGGTTTTCCAGGAAGAACGAGCGGACCACGCCCCACAAACACAGGGTGAAAAAGATCGTCAGCGGCATGCGCCGGAACATCAACACCGGCACCGCCGTGAGGAACAGATTGCACGCCATTCCGTAGGCCCAGGCATTGGTCAGGTTGATGCCGGTGGGTCGCAGCAGGTACGCCGAGCATTCGTAGGAAGAACGGTCTGGCGAGAACGGGTTCCAGAAGTTGCAGTTGTCGGCGCGGGCGTAGGACGACCACAACGTCATGGCGTCGGGGCCCGGATCGCGGTGCATCAGCAGCGGCATGGCCACCGACAGGAACAGGCCGCTGAACAGAATCAGGAACGAGATCGACGCGTCGAGTCGTCTGCCGCGAAACTCGATTGAAGGCAGCTTCACGCGGTCACCTTCACTCGGGTAAACCGGGTCAGCAAAGCGATAACGCCGAGTTGCACGGTGATGGAAAAGACGTTCCCCCACGCTGCACCGTAGATCGAGTAGTGCTGGATCAACAGGTAACTCACCGGCAGCGAAACCAGCAGGCAGATCGCCGCGCTGGCGAGTGATACCCGGCTGTTTTTCGAAGCGATGAGACCGCCCCAGACAATGTCGCCGACCGCACGCAGGGCGAAGGAAAAAATCAGCACGCCGAGGATGCCGTTGTCCGGACGCGGCACCGAAGTCGCGACGTAATCGAGGACGACGTTGAAGAACAGAAAAATCATCAGCGCCACGCCGCCGGACAACACCAACGCGCGCATCACCCACTTATTCACGAACAACTGGCGCACGGTCGGCGCTTGCTGGTCTTTCTGATAGCGCTTGGCGAGCACAGGAATACCCACCACTGCGACCACGGCGTAGGACAGCGCTTGCAAGGTGTTGGCCGCCGACCAGGCATAAACGTACTTGCCCAGGCTGGCGTACGGTTCGAGGTCGATAATCAGAAAACGCTCGGCGTACTGACTCAACGCGATCAAACCCGTGCCCAGGTAAAACGGCAACCCGGCTTTCCACACCGAGGCCGTGGTCAGCGCAGCGGTCACCCGTCCTCGGTGCACGTTCACCACAATCAGGTAACCGGCAACGATCACTACCACGTTGGCCGCCACCCACAACCACAGCACACTGGCGATGTCGGACACCCAGCCGAGCATCATCCCGCCCAGCGCCAACAACGCCCAAAGGCCGGTCTTGATAAAGAACAGCAGCGCGCCCCAAGTAGCTTTCTGCGCAGAAAACACGAATGAATTGATTTCGAACGACAGGTGTTCGGTCAACAACAGCAACGCCACACAAACGATCAGCGTGGCACTCGCCTCGACCTGCTGGAACAGCGAATAGACCATGACCGTCGCCACCGATAACACGATGCCCACGGCCAGGTACAACAGCAAGACCCGGTCGACCACCCAGCGCGAACTGCGGCCAACGCTGATCAGCCGATTGATTTCGGAACTGAAGCCGACGCTGTAGAACTTCGACGCAATCAACGACGCGGCCACCACCACGCCATAAAAGCCCAGCGCGTCATAGCCCAGGTAATGGGTGATGGCCAACACCAGCAAGAACTTCGCGCCTAATGCCCCGCCTCGGAGCAGTAGCCGAAATATCATCGAACGATACCCTTGATGATCCCGTCCATGACCAGGGTCTTGGCTTCGATCTCCCGGCAGGTGTCCGTCAACCGTTGGCCAAACCGGGACAAGGCATTCGGCGCGTAAACCGTGTCGATGATGGTGTCGACGTTGATGTCGCCGCCGTTGATCACCCAGTCTTCCACGCCCATGTCCTGATAGGCGCCAAAGCCCTTGCGCTCATAGCTGATATGGAACGCCGGGACGCCCGACAGCAACGATTCGATGGCGCCATGCAGGCGCACAGAAATCACCAGGTCCGGCTGATGCTTGGCGAGGGTTGCCTTCAACGGCAGCAAATCTTCGGTGATGCCCAACTCGCGATAGAACGCGCCGTCATCATTGCCGCGCACCGCGCTTTGCACCGCGCAGACCACTTTGCTTTTGTTCTTCAAGCGCTGTAGCAGCAGCTTCAAGTTGGCCACATAACCGGCCTTCTTTTCCTTGCTCCACGCCGGCGGTTTGCGCAGCACCACGCAGACTGTCGCTGGCGACGGCGCACAACGGGTGAACTTGGGCTGCAGCAGAATCTTGCTGGCCAAGGCCTGTACCGCCAGGTCAGGGGCGCGGTAAACATTGGCATGAGTGCCGAAAATCTCCGAAGACCGGTTATCGCGGACAAACACCGCGTCGGCCTGGGCGTAATGCTCGACGATCTTGCTGCCTTCGCCGTGGAACGGACCAATGCTTTGCGGCAGGTACACCGACGGCACTTTGCTCAGGATCGCCGTTTCCAGTTGCTTGGCGTGCCCCAGTTTCAACTTGATGTGTTCGAAGGCGCTTTTGGAGCGCATGTAGCCGCCACCGACACCGACGATCAAGTCCGTGGTACTCAGCAGGTCTGCAAGGCCGGCATAGGACTGATCCAGGAACAGCGCTTGCTTGACCCGCCCCAGGCCCTTGGCCGCCATGACCGGTGCGTCATAGCGCTTGTAGGGCAAGTAGCTGAATGATTGCGGGTCCGAAGCCACGACATTGATCGAAGTGTCGGCGCCAAAGTTGCGCAGCACCAGGGCGATGGCCAGATCCACGAGCAGGCCATCACCGGAGTTGGAGGCGCTGTAGCCATGCAAAATCGTTACGTTCATGAGCGAATATCTACTTAATAAGAGGGAGCGGAATACGCGGCATAAGTCTGCTTGATCATCAACGTGGCACTGAACCGCTCACGGACTATTTCGCGACCCTGAACGCCGAGCGCCAGCAAGCCGGGCTTCTGGATTTTCACCAACAGCCGGGTCAATGCCTGGTGATCCCCGGCGGGAAAGACGTAGCCGGTCACTCCGTGGGTGACCAACTCGGGCAAAGACGTGCAATCACTGGCAATCACTGGCAAGCCCATGGCCATGCCTTCCAGAGGCACCATGGCAAAGCCTTCCCAGCGACTGGGAACGATCAGCGCATCCGCCGACTGATACAGCGCATTCACTTCGGCCGGTGTCACCCAAGGCACGTACTCGACCCCTGCCATCACCGGGCAATCGACGGTGTCCTCGTTGACCGCACTGCCTACCACCGTCAGCTTCAGATCGGTGCGCTGGACGCCAGCAAACCCCTTAAGCAAGACGTCGAACCCTTTCTGATAGTCGAGTCGCCCGACAAACAGCAAATGGATCGGCGCTTGACCCTGGGTCTTCGGCTCATCGTCTTTGTGATGAATACCGTTGTAGATCAGTTTCATTCGGTGGCGATCGATGCCAAAGCGCGCGGCTTTATCCAGCTCGTACTGACTGACGCAAATGATCGTGTCCGTAACCTTCTGCAAGAGCCGCTCGATCAGCGAATAGACTTTCTGCTTGGCCGGCGAACTTTCCATCAGAAACGAAAAGGCATGGGGGCAGTAGATAATCCTCGGCGAACGCCATGGCCGCAGGAGCAGGCACACACAACGGCCAATGACCCCGGAAAAGGTGCTGTGCAAATGCACCACATCGGGTTTTTCCTTGAAAATCACCCGGGCCAGTTGCCAGGCGAAGCGCAGCAGCGAGCGCACATCGCGCTTGGTCCGGTCGAAAGTCCTGATCTGTTGCTCATCGATGCCGACCAGCTCTTTTTTCTGATCGAGCGGGATCAAATAGACCAGTTCATAGTTCGCCGCCTCGCCCTCAGGTGGCACCGATATCGTGCGGATCACAGTGGCCACGCCACCTTTGATCGTTTCGGCCACGTGCAGTATTTTTTTCACAATCCACCCATTTCCATGCAGGTAATGACCATCGCCGAATCAAGCCTTGTCGGACGCATACTCGTAGCTGTAATTGCCGTAACCGCCGTTGCCGTAATAGCTCGCCGCGCGCTTCTCGACGCCGTTGAACACAGCGCCTTTCAACTGGATGCCGTTCTGGGCAAATCGACGGATCGTCAGTTCGATCTCTTTGGCGGGGTTCACTCCGAAGCGGGTGACGATCAGGCTGATCGCCGCTTCACGCCCGACGATCGCGGCGTCGGTCACGGCCAGTAGCGGTGGTGTATCGATGATCACCACGTCATACAGGTCGCTGAGTTGGGCCAGCAGCTCACGGAAGTTCGCGTGCATCAACAGCTCCGACGGATTGGGCGGGACCTGTCCGCGGCTGATGAAGTGCAGGTTATCGATCTCGGTTTGATGCAGGCCCTGTTCAAGGCTGCAGCGCTTGACCAACAAGTCCGATAAGCCATTGGTGATCGGCGTGTTGAGCGTCTTGTGCAAATGCCCTTTGCGCATGTCGGCATCGATCAGCACAACCCTTTGCCCGCTCTGCGCCATGACCGCCGCGAGGTTGGACGAAACGAAGGTTTTACCGACCTGCGGGCTCGGGCCGGAAATCATGATGCGGTTGTTGGTCGAGTCCAGGCCGGCAAAGTGCAGGCAGGTGCGCAAGCTACGGATCGACTCGATGGACAGGTCGGTCGGGTTACGCATCGCCAACAGAAACGCCTGACGGCGCGACTCGTCACTCACACGCAGCTTTTTACTGTCCTCTTCCTGTTGCAGTGCGCTGTACGGAATCGATGCATACACCGGCAATCCAAGTTGCTCGATGGCTTCCGGGCCTTCCAGGCCGCGACTCAGGGATTTGCGCACCAGCACCAGGGCGACACCGACAAACCCGCCGAGGAAGGTCGCAATCAACACGATCAGCGCCTTGCGCGGTTTGACCGGGGTGGTCTTGTCGACATCCGCGGCGTCGATCAACCGCGCATTGCCCACCGCCCCGGCCCTGACGATGTCCAGCTCCTGGGACTTGTTCAGCAACTGCGTGTAGATCTGCGACGCCACTTCCACGTCGCGGGTCAGGTTCAGCAACTCCTGTTGCGTGGCGGGCAGGTCTTGGACCTTGCTCTCCAGACTCTTCTGTTGCCGGGTCAATTCGCCGATCTGCGTCATCAACGCGCGATAGACCGGATGCTGTTTGGTGAACTTGCGATCAAGCTCTGCCTGTTGCAGCTTCAACTCGGAAATACGCGTGTCCAGGCCGACAATCTGTTCCAGCACCGATTGGGTTTCGAGGGAAATGTTGACGGTCTTGCCGCGGGTTTGATAACCGTTGAGCGCATTGCTGGCCTTGATCAGGTCGTTCTTGACCTGGGGTAACTGGGCTTGCAGGAAATCCAGGCTTTGCGCCGCTTCCGCCGAGGTGCGCTCGACGTTTTGCTGCACGTATAGCGTGGCGACTTTATTGAGAATCTTCACCGCCTGGGCGTGGTCCGGGCTGGCCAGGGCCAGGCGAATGATCCCAGACTCCTTGCCTTGTTCGGACACATCCAGCGCATCCTGATAGTCGAGGATGGTGACAATTCTTGGATCGCGCACCACTTCGAAACGGGTGCCAGGATTGGCCGCCAGATCGGCAATCCGTCCCTCGACGCCGTTTTGCGCAAACACTTCGCCGGCGACGCCGTCCACCAGCAGGTTGTCGTTGTCATCGAGCAGTTGGAATCGCTGCTGCTCACCGGCGATCAACGTCAGTTTCTTGCCCAACAGCTCTTCCGGCAGATTGAGCCGGGCGATCTCCAGGCGTTCACCGCCCCAGGCGTAGCTGTTCAAGCCGAAACGCGGGGCGGCGACACCGTCGCCCTTATAGCGCCGGGCCAGAAAACTGCCAATGACCGGGAAGGTGTTGGGGGTGACGTCGATGTCCAGGTGCAGATCGTCGACGGCTTTGCCGATCACTGCGCGCGACTTGATGATGCCGATCTCGGTCACCGACGGCGATTGCCCGGTGAGCATGCTGTTGAGATCGGAGAAACCGAGAATGTCGTTCTTTTTCGGTTCGACCTGTACCACGGCGTTCGCCAGATACACTGGCGTCGACAAAATGGCATAGGCCACGCCGGTCAGCATAAATGCACCGGTGAGCGCACCGATCAGCCATTTCTGATCAATTAAACTGCCGAATATACCGAGAAGATCAATATCATCTCGTTCGTTATCCCGGGTGCCGACTACTGACGGTAACTGCATAAGTTCGTTCTTACCATTTACTGATCTGAAAATTATTCATCAATGCCCAAGGCGCTGTGCCCATGAGCAAACAGCATCTTCAATCAATGCGTGGGCATGAATAAAAGCTGCTTTTCCTTGACGATACGGGTCTTGTATTTCTCGCTCGCCCTGCCACTTCCCGAGAAGAAACACTTTGCCCCTGGCGTGCGATGCCATCTTCAGCACTTGGGTTACATGCTGTTTTTCCATGACCAGAATCAGGTCTGATTCATTAACGATGTCCGGGGTGATTTGCCGCGCTTTAAACGCCTGGGCGCTGTGCCCTTTGTCCTCCAGGACCTGGAGCGCCGCAGGCTCCATGGCCTCGCCAACCCTGGCGGACAGGCCCGCAGAGGTCACGGCGATGGTTGAGGATGCCAGCGCGTTACGCAGCAGCATTTCTGCTGTAGGACTTCGGCAGATATTGCCTACGCAGACGACAAGAATATTTCTGAACAAGGCAATGCTTCCCGTGTAATGTCCAATCAACCAATGCGCAGTGGGAATTTGAATGAACCCACGGGTTCACTCCGCACTCAGAAACGGATCAGCCTTGCAATACAAGCGTATTAAGTACCACGCCATCTAAAAACCACCCAACCAGAATAACCGGACCAAAAATAACGAACGTTTTCTAACATTGGCTATCCGACAAAACATAACAGTCACGCACTTCGCAGCCTCATTGCCATCGAACTAATAGCCTCGAAAAACTAATAATCAATGTTATTTCCAGCTCGACGAGAGGGCATTCGCCATGCATTTCAAACGCCTTGCCGCTTCAACGCTGCTGATGTTCAGCAGTGCCAGTCAGGTTCACGCCAATGAACTGTTCCCCGTCCTCGGCGCTGACAAGACATTCGGTGTGCAGGTCAAGATCCAGAATTTCACCGCCGCCGACGCCGGGCAGATCAAATCCGCGGGGTTCGCCTTCGTGCGTTTTGGCGCCTGGACGGACAACCTCGATAACGCGGCTTATCAAAAACAGGTCAGCGACGCGTTCGCGGCCGCCAGGTCCGCCGGGTTGCCGGTACTGCTGACCATTCGTGCAACCGAGGCGCTGACCACCACGGGCGACGCCAGTGAGCTGGTGGCGGCGGGAGAATCCCTCGCCAAGTCGGTGCTCGAACTGGAACAGACCTACCGCACGCAGTTGGTGGCCATTGAAATCTGGAACGAGCCGGACCTGGAAAAGTACTGGCCTACCGGTCACTTCGAGACGACCTTCGTGCCGTTCATGAGCGCCATGTGCCGTTCCCTGGGGCCAACAGCGCCCACCACGCCGCTAGTCGGCTTCGGTTTCGCGAAAGCGCCGAGCGCGGGCTCCGCGTCCACGGTGGCGCTGAACCGAATTGTGAGTGAATACCCTAAATGCCTGAGTGCGATTTCCTATCACCCCTATGGTTTGTCCAGTGCGCAGATCAGCGCGGCCCAGGCGTTCATTCAGCAGAATTTCCATTTGCCGGGGGTAATCAGCGAGTGGGGCGTGTCGGCGCTCAGCTCCAACGGCGGGGACGCTGGACAGGCCAGTAAAGTCAGCACGTTTATCTCCGATGTGAAAAAACTCAACATCCCGCTGACCTCCGTTTATGAATGGAAGAACAGTGATTCGGGAGGAAATGATCGGGAGAAGAATTTCGGCCTGTTGACGGCAGATGGTCGGCCGAAGCCGGTCGAAACGGCCGTCAGGACGCTGCTCAATGCGAAGTAGGCCGTCAACGGTCAGTTGCTTTGAACCTGTGCCCGGTTTCGGCATCGTATTTACCGAAACCGCGCCCCGCCATTCAAACACCCGTTTCGCGGATGTTGCCGCTGGGGCCATCGATACGCACACCCGCCCTTGAGTGGCTGTCAGCGCTCGGGTAATGTCATCAGACCCATAGGACAGAGCACGCCCATGACTTCCAAGCTGGAACAACTCAAACAAATCACTACCGTCGTTGCCGACACCGGCGACTTCGAAGCCATCGCTCGCGTTAAACCCGTTGACGCTACCACCAACCCTTCCCTGCTGCTCAAAGCCGCCGCCATTCCCGGTTACGCCGAGTTGCTGAACGCCTGCGTTCACGACTGCAAGGGCGATGTGGGCCTGGCCAGCGACCGTTTTGGCGTTGCGGTAGGGCAAGAAATCCTCAAAGTGGTCCCTGGCCGCATTTCCACCGAAGTGGATGCGCGCCTGTCGTTCGACACTGACGCCGTATTGAAGCGCGCGCACCGTCTGATCGAGCTGTACGACAAGGCCGGCATTGGCCGTGACCGCGTACTGATCAAGATCGCCTCCACCTGGGAAGGCATCCGCGCCGCCGAGATCCTGGAAAAGGAAGGCATCCAGACCAACCTGACCCTGCTGTTCTCCTTCGCCCAGGCCGCGGCTTGCGCCGACGCTGGCGTATTCCTGATTTCGCCGTTCGTGGGCCGCATCTACGACTGGTACAAGAAGGCCAACGGCAACGACTACACCGGCGCGGATGATCCGGGTGTGCAATCAGTCACGCGCATCTACAACTACTACAAGGCCAATGACTACAAAACCGTAGTGATGGGCGCGAGCTTCCGTAACCTGAATCAGATCGAGCAGTTGGCCGGTTGCGACCGCCTGACCATCAGCCCGGACCTGCTGGAGAAACTGGCGGCGGACAACGGCAAGCTGGAGCGCAAACTGGCGCCTGGGCATGCCGGGGAAGCGCGTTTGAACTTGAACGAAGCGCAGTTCCGTTGGTTGTCCAACGAAGATGCGATGGCGACCGAGAAACTGGCTGAAGGTATCCGTCAGTTTGCTCGCGACCAGGAAAAGCTTGAGGCGTTGCTGCAAGCCAAGCTGTGATCTAGTTTCTGCGCAATGCAAAAAGGGCGAACCCAGTGGGTTCGCCCTTTTTTGTGTTTGGCTGGTTATGCGGCGATGAGGACCTGTGGCGAGGGAGCTTGCTCCCGCTCGGCTGCGCAGCAGTCGTAATCGGCCTGACTGGGGTCTGACTGACATAACGAGGTAAATGGTTTTAGGGCCGCTTCGCAGCCCAGCGGGAGCAAGCTCCCTCGCCACAGGCCAGCGGATGGCCTGGGCTCAATGGCGCTCGAGCGCATTCACCAGATCATGAAACGCTTCACGATTGGAGTCGTTCAGGCCCATGAGGATCTTGTGGGCTTCAAGGACTTTGATTCGCACGATTTCTTCCGACTGATCCTGGTCTGGCAGGTCGGTCAGGCATTCAGGGCATGGGATCGGGCGGTCAACGATGTTGAACACTTGCTCGAAGCCCATGGACTGCAGCAGACGGGTGATGTCTTCGTGGGTGGTGACGACGGTCGGCAGCAGGCCGACCTTCTGCCGCGACAGGATCGACAGTTTGGCCAGCAGGCCCAACGTGGTGCTGTCGATGCTGCGGGTTTCGGTCAGGTCGATCACGATCGCGTTGAAGTTCAACGCCGTGAAGATCCGCTCAATAGTCGCATCCAACGCCGAACACAGGGTCAGGCGAACTTCACCGACGAACTTGAGGACGAAGGTGCCATCCTGCTCGGCGAATTGGATTCTACCGGTACTCATTAAAGATTCCTGCTCAACACCAACAGGGCGATATCATCCGGCATCTCCCCTAGCGTGGCCAATCCAAAAACCTGCCGCAGCCCATCCAGGGTGCCGCCCGCAGCCTTGACCCGTTGGGGCAACGCCGCTTCTTTCTCTTTGAGTGTCGGTTCTGGCAAAAGGTCCAGAATGCCGTCGGACATCAGCGTCAGGCTGAACGTCGGTGGCAACTCCATCACGTGGTCTTCGTAGGTGGCTTCATTGAAGAGGCCCACCGGCAGACCACGCCCTTCCAGATAACGAACACTGTCTGGCGTGTACAACACAGGCAACGGCAGATGACCGCCGATGCTATAGGTCAACAAACCTGTCTCCTCGTCGATGACACCACCGACCATTGTGACGTGTTTACCCAGCTTACAACTGATCAGGCCCCGGTTGATATGACCAAGTACCTCTGAAGGCTTGAATTCCGGCAATGTGCCATTGCGCTTGGACTCGAACAGCAAGCGCGTGGTCATGAACTTCAGCAGCACGGTGACGAAGGCTGAAGAGGCGCCATGCCCGGAAACGTCCGCCAGGTAGAAGGCTACCCGACGCTCGTCGACCCGAAAGTAGTCGACGAAATCACCCGACAGGTACAGCGACGGGATGATCTGGTGTGCAAACTGGAACTCGTCGATGGTCCAGGGGCTGACCGGCAGCATGTTCATCTGCACCTGGCGACCGGCGTTCTGGTCTTCCTGGAGCAGGTTCAGGCTGGCTTCGAGTTCGCGGTTGGCCTTTTCGAGCTTGTCGCGGTAGCGCTGGTTTTCCAGCAGCAGGCGCGCACGATCCAGGGCCCGGCGCACGGAGTGCTCGAGCACGGCCAGATCTTCGAGAGGCTTGATCAGGTAGTCCGCCGCGCCCAGGCGCAGGGCCTCGACCGCATCGTTCATCACGCCGGCGCCCGACACCACGATCACCGGGGTTTGCGGCGACCGCTCGGTGACCTGGCGAATGAGTTCGAGTCCGCCCATCTGCGGCATGCGCAGATCGCAGATGACCAAGTCGGGCTTGTCTTGCTCGAATACCTGAAGACCCTGTTGGCCATTGCTGGCCTGCAGGACACTGAAACCACTGTCGTCCAAATAGGCGGCGAGGCTCGCGCGCACTACTTCGTCATCATCGATTATCAGCAGCGTGGCACTGGTTTTTGGCATGTGGGCAAACGGCGCCAGAATTAGGTTGGCGTAGCAGGCAGGGGTTTTATCCCGGCTCACACTACTGGATTCGCTTTCTAGCCTCTCTGCTGCACTGTTTTCGAGCGTTTGCCCTACACACAGGTCCACCAGAGGTGCCCTTCTAAGGCGCAGACGGTACTCCCATCCGCGGGGCGTTTCAAGCTCACGCCGATGGTCGCTTGACGTCTTTACTTCTCAAATCACCGGGAGTTATAAGAACAGGCAAAACCGTAACCCAATGGAAGGATCGAGCCCATGAGTCAAACCGATCGGGACTACAGCGAAAAGCGCGATTTCATCCGCATGCGAGTCGATGCCGATGTGTCGCTGATTCACGAGGGCGATGAGGTGCCAGCCGTCTGCATCGACCTTTCCAGCAGTGGCATGCAGGTGGAGGCACCGCGTTTGTTCAAGGTCGGGGACCGGCTCAGCGTGCGCATCGATTCCGATCATGCGGCCCTCAAAGGGTTGGAGGCCGATACTGAAGTGGTGTGGGTGAAGGAGCAGGACGGCGAAAACCAGAAACTCGGGCTTACAATCTTGAAAATGAAATAACCACGAACCCACAACGAAAGAAGGCGGCCCAATGGCCGCCTTCTTCGTTTTACCGCGCCAAATCAGAAATCGTCTTCGACTTGACCGTCCTTGACCTTGAATTCGCGGTTTTGCAGGTACGCATTGCGGATGAAAATGTACTTGTCGCCATTGATCAGCTTCTCGGCCGACAGCAGGCTGGCGCGAGTATCGACGATGTTCAGGCCGAAGATCGAGTTACGCACTGGCACGTCGTTGATGTAGCGGTACGGGCCGGTGTAGCCGTCGACGAACTTGGAAGGCGCATCACGCAAGGTGCTTGGGCCGAGCAATGGCAGCATCACGTATGGACCGCTGCCGACGCCCCAGTAGCCCAGGGTCTGGCCGAAGTCTTCGTCGCTGCGTTGCAGGCCCATTTTGGTCCCGACATCGAAGAAGCCCAGCAAACCGAAGGTGGTGTTGAAAATGAGCCGAGCAGTATCAACGCCCGCGGCAGCCGGTTTGGCCTGCAAGACGTTGTTGGCCAGGTTGGTGACATCCCCGACGTTGCGGAACATGTTGTGAATGCCGTCTTCCAGGAACTGCGGCGTCACGAACTCATAGCCCTGGGCAATAGGCTTCAGCGCGTAGGTATCGACAAAATCATTGAACTGATAAATCGGGCGGTTGACGCTTTCCCAAGGATCATCTTCCGAAGCTGCCTGGGCAACAAACGGAACCAGCAACACGCTGGCACACATACATAGCTGAGCGAGTTGATTGCTCCAGCGCATAGAAAACTCCTTGGATTGTACTGGCGCGGGCGCGCGGCCCAAGCGTTAAGTCGGCTAGTATAAGACGGAAAGGCCGATTTAGGCAGCACCCTAACAGTCGCCCTGCCGATGAGGCGAAATGACTGTGGGTGATTCACATCAATGTCACTCAACTGTCACCGTCCTCCCCTAGCCTTGGCGCTATTTCAGGGACGTTGATATGCCGCCTGCCGAAGCCTTGCCTGTCGCCGCGCCAAACCTGACCGCCGTATTATTCGGCCTCAGTGGTTGCCTGGTAGATTTCGGTGCCCGCACGGGTCAACCTGGCCCGCCCACTGCCGCACACGCTGAAGCCACCCCCGGCGCCCTCGACAGCCTGCGCAGCTTGCAGCGCCAACAGATTCCCTGCGCCTGGCTCGATGAACTCCCCCCAGCCCTCAGCCACACCTTGGCCGCTGGCCTGCCGGCATGGATCAAATCCTCGCAACATCCAGCAACAATCAATCCATGGCCGGCACCGAACGCCTGCTGGCAAGCCTTGATGGCGTTAAATGTCGAGCGTCTGGATGGCTGCGTGCTGGTCAGCGGCGAGCCGCGATTGTTGCAGGCCGGGCTGAATGCCGGGTTGTGGACCATTGGCCTGGCGTCCTGCGGTTCGCTGTGCGGGCTGGCGCCGAGCGAATGGCAAGCCTTGAGCCAGAAGGACCGTGAACACCTGCGAGGCAAGGCGACGGTGCAGCTGTTTGGCCTGGGGGTGCATTCGGTGATCGATCACCTCGGGGAGCTCGACACCTGCCTGGCCGACATCAGCCTGCGCCGACTCAAGGGCGAAAAGCCCTGATCGAGATCATGCAGGTTGCCCGAGAGTGGATTAATCTAAAGGTCAGCCATAGACCTTTGGCGTGCCGCTGCGGTCTATGCCAGTGCCTATCGATAAAAGGAAGAACGCCATGCCTGCCCGCGAACTGCAAGAACAGCTCAATACTCTGCGCGAGCAATTGGAACAGAATCCGCCGCTTTCCGAAGCCGAGCGCGCCGATCTGCACGCGCTGATGGAACAGATCGAACTTGAGCTTGAACTCGAAACCAAGACCCAGGATTCCAACCTCGCCGACGGCGTAAACCTGGCCGTCGAACGCTTCGAACTCGATCACCCCGCCATTGCCGGTACGTTGCGCAACATCGTGCAAACACTGGGCAATATCGGGATCTGAAGCCGTCAGATGCAAAAAAGCCCTGCTAGTGATAGCAGGGCTTTTTCGTGTTTGAAGCAGAAGATCTATTGGCGGACCAGACGATGGTTCGGCAACTGCACATCTTCAGTACTGCGATACGGATTGATATCCAACCCACCACGACGCACATACCGTGCATACACCGTCAGTTTCTCCGGTTTCAACAACCGCTGCAAATCGAGAAAGATCCGCTCCACGCACTGCTCATGAAAGTCCGAGTGCTGGCGGAAGCTGACGAGGTACTCCAGCAAACTCGCATGATCCAGCGCAGAACCACGGTACTCCACCGCGACGCTGCCCCAGTCCGGCTGACTGGTGACCGGGCAATTGGATTTGAGCAAATGGCTGTGCACGGCCTCTTCAACAATGCGCGAGTCATCGCAACGCAGCAGTTCCGGACGCGGGTGCTCGTAGTTGCTGACGCTGATGTCCAGGTCATCGATACACACGCCCGGCAACGCGACGACGCCTTCGGCTTCAACGTCGCGCAGGCTGCGAATGCGCACGCCAACCGGTTTACCGGCAGCCGCCGACAGGTCTTTGACCAGCGTCGCTTCAAGGCTCGCAGTGTCGGCGAACGGCGTCTGGTTCAGGGAGTTGAGGTACAGCTTGAACGACTTGGATTCGATGATGTTCGGCGAATCCGCCGGAATGCTGAATTCACCGATCGCCACCACCGGCTTGCCGGACGGCAACAGCCACGACAGCTCGAAGCAGTTCCAGAAGTCCACGCCTTTATACGGCAGGGTGTCCGCCGTCAGACCCAGTTCAGCCCATTTCGCGGTGCGTGGGATCGGGAACAGCAAGGACGGCGTGTAGGTGGCGATGTATTCGCTGGATTTGCCCAGCGGCGAATGTTCGGCTGCGGGATGCATGGCGGAAACCTGACTGAAGAATCAGCGGATTCTACCAGCCTTTGCGCCTGCCATTGAGTGCTTACTGACTGACTGTCAATTTGCCGACCATGCCCGCCTGATAGTGACCTGGGATGTTGCAGGCAAATTCCAGGCTGGTGGCCTTGGTGAAAGTCCAGGTCAGCTCGGCGGTTTTCCCCGGCGGCACCAGTACGCTATTCGGATCGTCGTGCTTCATTTCGTGATCCATGCCGGCCATCGCGCCGTGGTCCATGTCCTTCATGGCCGTAGGCGTCAGCATGCCACTTTGCTGCATCTTCAACATTTCCTGCTGGTGCGCAGCATGCATCGCTGCGTCACCGAGGTTGAATTCATGCAGCAACTGGCCTTTATTCACCAGCACAAAGCGAATCGTCTCACCGGCCTTGATATCGATGGTCTTCGGATCGAACGACATATCGCCCATCACCACTTCCACGCTGCGGCTGGCCTTGGCCGCCGGTGCCGGTTGCCCGAAGTCGTAGGTCTGCGCAGGCGATGCCCACGCCGGCGCACTCAACGTCAGCAAACACGCGGCCAGCACCAGGGGATTGCGCAAAAACATAGTCGTACTCCAACAAGATAAGGTTCAGCCTGTGGAAAACTCTAAACTGACACGCCTGCCCGCAACCTGACAGGCAGATTACAACTTTGTCAGGTTGGCCTGCACCGCAGCCACCCACGGTATAAAGCGTTCGTTCCACTTAAACAGAGTTATCAATGAAACTGCTGATCGTCGAAGACCAGGCCAAAACCGGCCATTACCTGCGCCAAGGCCTGACCGAGGCCGGTTTCAATACCGAACTGGTGGCCGACGGCAGCACCGGCCAGCAATTGGCGCTGACCGGTGAATATGCCCTGCTGATCCTCGACGTGATGCTGCCCGGCCGCGATGGCTGGCAGATTCTGCAAGCGGTGCGCGGTGCCGGCCTCGACACACCTGTACTTTTTCTGACCGCCCGGGACGCGGTGGAGGACAGGGTTCACGGTCTGGAACTGGGTGCCGACGACTATCTGGTCAAGCCTTTCGCATTTTCCGAACTGCTCGCGCGTGTCCGCAGTCTGTTGCGTCGTGGTAGTGCCACCCCCCAGGAGACCACCCTGCAACTGGCCGACTTGCGCCTGGATCTGATCCGGCGCCGGGTCGAACGCAGCGGTCAGCGCATCGACCTCACCGCCAAGGAGTTCGCCCTGTTGGAAATGCTCCTGCGCCGGCAAGCTGAAGTGTTGCCCAAGTCGCTGATCGCCTCCCAGGTGTGGGACATGAATTTCGACAGCGACACCAATGTCATCGAAGTGGCAATCCGGCGTCTGCGCCTGAAGATCGACGACGACTTCCCCAACAAGCTGATCCACACCGTGCGCGGCATGGGTTATGTGCTTGAAGAGCGCGACGCCTGATGCGCCGGCTTTCATTAAGTAATCGCCTGGCCCTGCTATTCGCCGCTTGCACGGCGGTGGTGTCGTTGTTTGCCGGGGTATTGTTCAGCCGCGCCAGCGAAGCGCACTTTATTGAACTCGACCAGCAATTGCTGGACGGCAAGTTGATCGGCTTGCGTCGGGCGTTGCACGATATTCAGTCCAGTGAAAGTGAAGTAAAACTGCAAGACGAGTTGAGTCGGCAGGCTGATTTGTCGCTGCGCATTACCGGCAGCGATGGCCAGCGTTGGTATGACAGTTCGACGCACCTGCCCACGAAGCTCCCGCAAAAACCGGGCTTGTCGACCGTGAACGATGACGGCACCGACTATCGCGTCCTCAACGCCCCGCTGTTCCTCGATAAACCTGATTCACCGCAACTGACGTTGCTGCTGGACATCACCCATCACCAACACTTCCTGCAACGCATGCAGCACCTGATCTGGCTGACCGTTGGCCTCTCGGCCCTGGCCACTGCCCTGCTCGGGGCCTGGGCGGCACGCAGTGGTTTGCGCCCCTTGCGCCGGATGAGCGTGGTGGCCAGCGGGGTTTCGGCGCATTCGCTCAATGCGCGGTTGCCGGAAGAGAACATGCCGCCGGAACTGGCGGAAATGGCCCACAACTTCAACGCCATGCTCGGACGCCTCGACGACTCTTTTCAACGGCTCTCCGCTTTCTCCGCTGACATCGCCCATGAACTGCGCACGCCGCTGTCGAACCTGCTGACCCACACTCAGGTCACCCTCACCCGCCCGCGCCCCATCGAGGACTACCGCGAAGCGCTGCACAGCAACCTCGAAGAGCTGCAATGGATGGCGCAACTGGTCAACGACATGTTGTACCTGGCCAAGGCCGACCACGGCTTGCTAATGCCCAAGCGTGAACCGTTGGAACTGGCGGAAGAAGTGGACCTATTGCTGGAGTTCTTCGCGCCGCTGGCCGAGGACGCGCAGGTCAAACTGAGCCGTGACGGCATGGCGCGGATGGCGGGCGATCGCAGCATGTTGCGCCGGGCGCTTTCCAATCTGCTGGACAATGCGCTGCGGTTTACCCCGGCTAACGGCGAAGTTCGGGTGCGAATAGTCGAGCAGCCCAAAGGTTTGAGCCTGACGGTTGAGAACAGTGGGGACGGGGTTGATGAGGCGCTGCTGCCGCGTTTGTTTGACCGCTTCTATCGAGCTGATCCGGCGCGTCAGGAAGGGAGTAGTGAGCATGCGGGGTTGGGTTTGGCGATTACCCAGTCGATCATTCGCGCCCATGGCGGACAGATTCGTTGCGAATCGGATAACGGATGGACACGGTTTGTGATCGAGTTGCCTTGAGCCTGATCGTTCCCACGCTCTGCGTGGGAATGCAGCCCGTGACGCTCCGCGTCACATCCAAAACCGAACGCGGAGCGTCCGGTGAGGCATTCCCACGCAGAGCGTGGGAACGATCGTGGGTGGCTTACGAATACCGCAACGCGTGAGCAGGCTCGATCTTCGCCGCACGCCAGGCCGGGTAAACCGTCGCCAGGAAGCTCAAGATGAACCCCGCCGAGCAGATCAACAACACATCCCCGCCCTGCAATTCCGAAGGCAAGTTGCTGACGAAATACACATCCGAACTGAAGATGTGCTGCCCGCTGACGCGTTCCAGCCAACCCACCAGCTCACTGACGTTCAACGCCGCAATCACCCCCAGCACGCCGCCGATCAAGGTGCCGACAATGCCGATCACCGTGCCCTGGACCATGAAGATCGCCATGATCTGCCGTGGCGTGGCGCCGATGGTGCGCAGGATCGCAATGTCCGCGCCCTTGTCGTTCACCACCATGATCAACGTCGCGATGATGTTGAACGCCGCCACCGCGACGATCATCAGCAACAGCAGGCCGATCATGGTTTTTTCCATTTTCATCGCGCTGAACAGACTGCCCTGGGTGTGGGTCCAGTCGTCAGCCTTGTAAGCCGTGCCGAGGCTGTTGGCGATGTCGTTCGACACCTTCGGCGCCGCGTACAGATCCTTCACCGCCAGGCGCACGCTCTGCACCTGGTTCGGCTGCCAATGCTGCATTTGCGCGGCGTCGGCCATGTGGATCAGCGCCATCGAACCATCGAGTTCGGCGCCGACCTTGAACACGCCAACCACGTTCAGTCGCTGCATGCGCGGGGTGATGCCGCCGGGAGCGGTGCTGACTTCCGGCACGATCAAGGTGAGTTTGTCGCCGACGTTCAAGCGGAAGCGGCGCGCGGTGATTTCACCGACCACCACGCCGAACTCACCAGGCTTCAGGGCATCAAGGCGACCTTGCACGATGTGCTGGGCGACGATGGAGACCTTGCCTTCCTGCGCAGGATCAATGCCGCTGACCTGGATCGGCTGCATCGCGCCTTTATAGGAGAGCATGCCTTCCATCTCGGTGAACGGCACGGCGGCCGTCACCTCGGGATTTTTCATCGCCGCGGCGGCCACTGGCTGCCAATCGTCGATCGGGTTCACGCCGACGATGGTCGCGTGGGGCACCATGCCGAGGATGCGCGAGCTCATTTCGCGCTGGAAGCCGTTCATCACCGAGAGCACCACGATCATCGCCAGCACGCCCAGGGCGAGGCCGATCATCGAGGTCATCGAGATGAAGGAAACAAAGCGATTGCGGCGCTTGGCGCGGGTGTAGCGCGCGCCGATAAAGATCGATAACGGTCTGAACATTCGCTTGGGCACCGTATAAAAATAAAAGACCCGACGGACTTTTCAGCCGCGCCGGGTTTCGGTCAATCAGATGGGCGTCAGGCAACCTTCCTGCAAATGCAGGACGCGATCCATCTGGCGAGCCAGGTTCATGTCGTGAGTCACCACCAGGAACGCCGTGCGCATCGAGGTGCTGAGTTCCAGCATCAAATCCTGAATGCCTTGCGCTGTGTGGGAGTCGAGGTTGCCGGTCGGCTCGTCGAGCATCACCAGCCCCGGGTTGTTCACCAAGGCTCGGGCGATGGCCACACGCTGACGTTCGCCACCGGACAGTTCCGACGGTTTGTGCTGCAGACGATGCCCCAGCCCTACCCGCTCCAGCAACGCGGTGGCACGCCGGCGTGCTTCCGGGATCGCGGTCTTGCCGATCAGCAGCGGCATGCACACGTTTTCGAGTGCGGTAAATTCTGGCAGCAAGTGGTGGAACTGGTACACGAACCCGAGGGAACGGTTACGCAGCAGCCCACGGTTTTTTTCGCTCAGGGCCGAAAGCTCTTCACCGTCGAGCCAGACGCTGCCCTTGGTCGGCGTATCGAGACCGCCCAGCAGGTTGAGCAAAGTACTTTTGCCCGAACCCGAAGTGCCGACAATCGCCACGCGCTCACCTGGATGCAGTTCCAGTTGCAGACCGGCCAAAACCTCTACCGACTCCGGGCCTTCCTCGTAGGATTTGCCCAAGTTGCGGCAGCTCAAGATTGCTTTTTCACTCATGCCCGACTCACTCATAACGTAGCGCCTCCGCAGGCTGGGTGCGCGCGGCACGCCAGGCTGGATACAGGGTGGCGAGGAAACTCAGTACCAACGCGGCGGCGCAGACCATCAACACATCCTGGCTCTGCACTTGCGATGGCAGGTAATCAATGAAATACACGTCGGCGTTGAGGAATTTATGCCCGATCAAGCCTTCGAGAGCCGAGATCGCGGCGCTGACGTTCAGCGCGGCGAAGATCCCGACCACGGCGCCGATCAGCGTACCGACCACGCCAATGACCGTGCCCTGGACCATGAAGATCGCCATGATCGACCCTGGCGTGGCGCCAAGGGTGCGCAGAATCGCGATATCGCCCTTCTTGTCATTCACCACCATCACCAGCGTGGAGATGATGTTGAAGGCCGCGACGGCGACGATCAGCAGCAACAACAGACCGATCATGGCTTTTTCCATGCGGATTGCCTGATACAGGTTGCCGTGGGTGCGAGTCCAGTCGCGGGCGTAGTAATGGTCTTCGCCGAGTTGCTGGGCGATGGTCCACGCCACGCGTGGCGCCTGGAACAGGTCGTCGAATTTCAGGCGGATGCCCTGGACCTGATCCGGCTTCCAGCGATGCAGCCTGGCCAGGTCCTGCAGGTTGGTCACGCCCAGGTAGCCGTCCAGCTCACCGGCGCCGACATGGAAGATGCCGACCACGGTAAAGCGTTTCATGCGCGGGAACATCCCGGCCGGGGTCACGGTGACTTCCGGCGCGACAAACGTCAGCTTGTCGCCGATGGCTGCGCCGAGCTTGGCCGCGGCCTTGTCACCGATGACGATGCCGAAGCTGCCGGGAGCCAGGTCGTCGAGCTTGCCCTGCTGCATGAAGTTATCAATGATCGAGACCTGGCGCTCCAGCGCCGGGTCGATGCCATTGAGCAACACCTTGGACACCTTGCCATTGTTGGTCAGCAGCCCCTGCATCTGGGTAAACGGCGCAACGGCCGTCACCTGCGGGTTCTGCTTGACCTGGGTGGCCAGGCCTTGCCAGTCGTTGATCGGTTCACCGGACTCGATGGTCGCGTGGGGCACCATGCCCAGCACGCGGGTGCGCATCTCATGATCGAAGCCGTTCATGACCGACAGGACAACGATCATCACGACCACGCCAAGGGCGAGCCCGATCATCGAAGTCAGGGAAATGAACGACACAAAATGATTGCGACGCTTTGCACGGGTATAACGCGTGCCAATAAATACGAAGAGAGGTCTGAACATGTCGGGGCTTGTTCGGAGGGAAAAGGAACGTCCTTGTGGCGGGGGTCGATAACCAGCTTTACACTCAGACCACCGCCGCTACCATGGGTTCGCCATGTCGACATTAGATGAAGAAGATCGCCGCGAATACTACCGTATCGAGGACGCGATCGCACTGGAAATTCGGCCCCTGTCCGCTCCCGAAGCCGCAGGCCAGGAAGTATTGCAGGATGCTTCCCCGCTCTTCAACTTGCTCAGCGAACTGCACCTGAGCGAATTCGAGTCGCAGCACCTGTTGCGCCAGATCAGTGAGCGCGACCGGGCGATTGCTGCCTTCCTGAAATCCCAGAACAAACGCATCGACCTGCTCAGCCAGGTGGTCGCCCTGACCGTGCTCGGGCAGATCGGCGAGCCGCAACCGGTGATCATCTCCGAAGGCGGCATCGACTTTCAGTACCCGACACCGATTGCCGTCGGCGCGCACCTGTCGGTCAAACTGGTGTTGATGCCGCAAGCGTTGGGCCTGTTGCTGCGAGCCAGGGTCACCCACTGTGACCGCAAGGGCGACGGCTATGACGTCGGCACCGAGTTCGAGTACCCGACCGATGCCCAACGCCAATTGCTCGCGCGCTACATCTTGCAAAAGCAGGCCCAGGAACGACGTCTGGCCCGCGAACAAAACGAATCAGGCATTTAATTAAGGAAGAACCGTGACCCTCATCTACGGCCATCGCGGCGCCAAAGGCGAAGCACCGGAAAATACCCTGACCAGTTTTCAGGAATGTCTCAAGCACGGCGTGCGCCGCTGCGAACTGGACCTGCACCTGTCCATGGACGGCGAGCTGATGGTCATCCATGACCCGACGCTCAAGCGCACCACCGACCGCCGCGGCAAAGTGGTCGAGCACAGCGCCAAGGATCTGGTGACCTACGACGCGCGCAAGGGCGGCCCGGGCTGGATCAAGCCGTGCCCGATTCCGACGCTGGAAGAACTGTTCGAGAAATGCGATTTCGAGCACTGGCAACTGGAAGTCAAAAGCGCTTCACGCACCCGCGCCGCGACCACGGTGCTGGCGATTCGAGAAATGGCGGTGCGTCATGGCGTGCTGGACAAGGTGACCATCACTTCCAGTTCACGGGAAGTATTGAAAGCCGCGCTGGACCTGGTGCCGGACGTGTCCCGCGGATTGGTCGCCGAATACGCCTGGCTCGACCCGTTGAAGGTCGCGCAAAGCTATGGCTGTGAGATTCTGGCGCTGAACTGGACCCTGTGTACGCCGGAACGCCTGCAGAAGGCGCAACGTCAGGGGTTGCATGTGTCGGTATGGACAGTCAACGAGCCCGCGCTGATGCGCAGACTCGCCGACTTCGGCGTTGACAGCCTGATTACAGACTTTCCCGGTTTGGCCACTGCCACCCTCGAGAATTGCTGAAATCGGTCTCCCCGGCCGGCTCAGGCCACCGGCCGGAGCCGCTCAAAAAAGCCGGTTGAGGCCATCGTACGCCGCTACCCGATAGGCTTCGGCCATGGTCGGGTAGTTGAACGTCGTGTTGACGAAGTACTTGAGGGTGTTCAGTTCGCCCGGTTGGCTCATGATCGCCTGGCCGATGTGAACAATTTCCGACGCCTGATAGCCGAAGCAGTGAACGCCCAGCACTTCCAGGGTCTCGCGGTGGAACAGGATCTTCAGCATGCCCTGGGGCTCGCCGGCAATCTGTGCACGCGCCATGCTCTTGAAGAACGCCTTGCCCACTTCGTACGGCACTTTGGCCTGGGTCAGCTCTTGCTCGTTCTTGCCGATCGAGCTGATCTCCGGAATGGTGTAGATGCCGGTCGGCACGTCATTCACGAAGCGCCAGCTGTTGTTATCGACGATGCTGCCAGCCGCCGAGCGACCCTGGTCGTGGGCGGCACTGGCCAGGCTCGGCCAGCCGATCACGTCACCGGCGCCGTAAATATTCGGCACGCAGGTGCGGTAGGCTTCGTCGACTTCGATCTGGCCACGGCTATTGACCTTCACACCGATGTTTTCCAGACCCAACTGGTCAGTGTTACCGGTACGGCCGTTGCACCAGAGCAAGGCGTCGGCCTTAATCTTCTTGCCGGACTTGAGGTGCAGGATCACGCCGTTGTCCACGCCTTCGACGCGGTCGTAATCTTCGTTGTGGCGAACCGTGATGTTGTTGTTGCTGAAGTGATAACTCAGGGCCTGGGAAATTTCCGAGTCGAGGAAGCTCAGCAATTGACCACGGTTGTCCACCAGCTCAACCAGCACCCCCAGACCACTGAAGATCGACGCGTACTCGCAACCGATCACGCCGGCGCCGTAAACAATGAGTTTGCGCGGAGTGTGGCCGAGACTGAGGATGGTGTCGCTATCGTAGATACGCGGGTGATGGAAATCGATGTCCGCCGGGCGATACGGACGCGAACCGGTGGCGATGATGATGTGCTTGGCGACAAGCTTTTCGACTACACCGTTGGCGCAGACCACTTCGATGGTTTGCTCGTCGGCGAAGCTGCCAGTGCCGAAGAACACGTCGACACGGTTACGGGCGTAGTAGCCGGTACGCGAGGCGACTTGTTTGGAAATGACTTTTTCAGCGCTTTTCAGCACGTCCGGGAACGAGAACCAACGCGGCTCACCAATGGCCCGGAACATCGGGTTGGTGTTGAACTGCATGATCTGCCGGACCGAGTGACGCAATGCCTTGGACGGGATGGTACCCAGGTGGGTGCAGTTGCCGCCGACCTGGCGACGGCTGTCGACCATCGCCACCTTGCGTCCTGCTTTGGCGGCGTTCATTGCCGCGCCTTCTCCTGCCGGGCCGGAACCCAGCACCACCACGTCGTAGTTGTAGACAGCCATGCGTACTCCTCAGAACAGGCCGCGGCGCCATCGGCACCTGCGGCTAAATCACGCCGATCTGCGGCGTGAAGGAACAATTTTGGGTCAGTGCAGAACCCGGACACAGTCTATAGAAGCGTCAACGCCGCGCACATTAACCCTTGGTCGCGTCACAGGCTACTTTTGCCGGCGCTACAACGCCAGTCTTCAATGCTCGGATCGCCGCAATCATTCGGTTTTGCCGCCACTGAGAAGCTCAAAAGCCTGATTGGTCCGTGTGACGAAACCTGTATCGGCACGAATCACAAAGAATGCACCGATGTTGTGTTTTTGTGCGTAGTCCCATCCACGTTCAGGACCGAGAATCAGCAACAGCGTTGATAAGCCATCGGCCATCAGGGTTGAAGGATTAATCACCGTGACGGAGGCAAGGTTGTGGGTAATCGGCACGCCGGTCCGGGCGTCGACGGTGTGGGAATAGCGGCGGCCGTTTTGTTCGAAATAGTTTCGGTAGTCGCCGGACGTGGAGACGCCGTAGCCGTCGACATTGATGATGCGCTCGGCCACTTGCTGATCGTCCCGGGGTTCTTCCAGGGCAATTTTCCACGCTGAGCCGTCGAGCTTTTTGCCGGCCGCCTTGAGTTCGCCTGTAGCTTCGACGAGGTAGTCGTGGATGCCCATCGCTTCGAGTCTGGCGGCAATTGTGTCGACTGAGTAGCCGGCGGCGATGCTGTTGAAATCAACCTCGACGGCGGCGTCCTTGCAGAGCTGATCGCCGTCGATGCGCAGGTGCGTGTGGCCGACTCGGCGCATCACTTCGGCCAGTGCTTCGGCGCTCGGGACTTTTTCTTCGCGAGCCTGTGGGCCGAAACCCCAAAGGTTCATCAGTGGTTCGACCGTCAGGTCGTAGGAGCCTTCGCTTAGAAGCGAAAGTTGCTCGCCGACACGGACCAATTCGAGGACCGGCGCGGGCATGGTCTGACAGCGATTGGCGGGTAGATCGTTGAAGCGCTCGATGTCCGAGTCACTGCGGTAGGTGGACATTTGCCGGTCGACGTCGGCGAGGATTTTTTCGACTTCGACCCGTACGTCTTTCGGTGCGGGCAACCCTTCGGTGCGTACGTACTTGATCGAATAGGTGCTGCCCATAGTCGGGCCACCGAAGCTTTCCATGGAATCGCCGTTGCCACAGCCGGACAGGGCAACGCACAGCACCATGGAAATACCCTGCCGTTTCAACACGCTCACTTCCCCTAAATACCCTGACACAACGCCAAGGCCGGCCATTATGCCCTTCCTGCAGGAGCAGGAGGCTAATTCGCTCCACCTCTAAATTCGTGCCGCGTAATGGCTATTACGTTTAAGCAGCAAGCTAACTAGTGGTTGCCTATCTATCCTCATACACATATCGTTACAAAACTGTTCGGCGCGTGCCTGCATGCCTTAGGCCGACAGCATGGAAGCGTCAAGACCAGGGATTTCCAACAAGACAGCCAAAGTGAGAGCGTTCAAATGTCCTCGAATACGGGCAAAGGCAAAGCGATCTTTCGCGTTGTCAGCGGTAATTTTCTTGAGATGTTCGACTTTATGGTCTACGGCTTTTACGCCACGGCCATTGCCAAGACCTTCTTCCCTGCCGACAGCGCCTTCGCCTCCCTGATGCTGTCCCTGGCGACATTCGGCGCCGGGTTCCTGATGCGTCCGCTGGGTGCGATTTTCCTTGGCGCCTACATCGACCGTCATGGCCGCCGCAAAGGACTGATCATCACCCTCGCCTTGATGGCCGCCGGCACGGTATTGATTGCCTGCGTGCCGGGCTACGCCACCCTGGGTGTGGCCGCGCCGCTGATCGTGCTGTTCGGTCGCCTGTTGCAAGGTTTCTCGGCGGGCGTGGAACTGGGCGGTGTGTCGGTGTACCTGGCCGAGATTTCCACCCCGGGCCGCAAGGGCTTCTTCGTCAGTTGGCAGTCCGCCAGCCAACAAGCTGCTGTGGTGTTCGCCGGTTTGCTGGGGGTCGGTTTGAACCACTGGCTCAGTCCGGAGCAAATGGGTGACTGGGGCTGGCGCGTGCCGTTCCTGATCGGCTGCATGATCGTGCCGGTGATCTTCGTGATTCGTCGTTCGCTGGAAGAAACGCCTGAATTCCAGGCGCGTAAACATCGCCCTACCCTGCAGGAAATCATCCGTTCGGTCGGTCAGAACTTTGGCATCGTTATCGCCGGCATGGCGCTGGTGGTCATGACCACTGTGTCGTTCTACCTGATCACCGCCTACACCCCGACTTTCGGTAAAGCCGAACTGCACTTGTCGGATCTGGATGCGTTGCTGGTGACCGTATGTATCGGCCTGTCGAACTTCTTCTGGCTGCCGGTGATGGGTGCCGTTTCCGACAAGGTCGGGCGTAAACCCCTACTGTTGGCGGCGACCATTCTGGCGATCCTCACGGCTTACCCGGCCCTGTCGTGGCTGGTGGCCAACCCGAGCTTCAGCCATCTGCTGATCGTCGAGTTGTGGCTGTCGTTCCTGTATGGCTCGTACAACGGCGCCATGGTGGTGGCCCTGACCGAGATCATGCCGGTAGAAGTTCGTACAACCGGCTTCTCCCTGGCCTACAGCCTGGCGACCGCGACCTTCGGTGGGTTTACGCCGGCGGCCTGTACGTATCTGATTCACGTGCTGGATAACAAGGCTGCGCCAGGGATCTGGCTCAGTGGTGCGGCGGTGTTGGGGTTGATTGCGACGCTGGTGTTGTTCCGCGGCAACAAGCATGAACTGCGCACTGCGCAAGCAGCTGTAGTAGTTGGCGCCCGCTAGGCGACATGATCGTTCCCACGCTCTGCGTGGGAATGCCTCAAGGGACGCTCCGCGTTCCAATGGGACGCGGAGCGTCCCGGGCTGCATTCCCACGCAGAGCGTGGGAACGATCACCGCACAAACAAAAACGCCCCGACCAAAGTCGGGGCGTTTTCATTTGCAGCTAACGCTTAGCGCGGGAATGCTGGCGGGTTTACACCGGCCATGTCTTCCATCACGCGAACCACTTGGCAGCTGTAACCGAATTCGTTGTCGTACCAAACGTACAGAACAACGCGGTTGTCTTGGGTGATGGTCGCTTCGGCGTCCACAACGCCTGCGTGGCGCGAGCCAACGAAGTCGGTGGAAACCACTTCCTGCGAGTTGACGTAGTCGATTTGCTTATGCAGATCGGAGTGCAACGCCATGTAACGCAGGTAATCGTTCATCTCTTCACGGGTCGCGGCTTTCTCAAGGTTCAGGTTGAGAATGGCCATCGACACGTTCGGCGTTGGAACGCGGATCGCGTTACCGGTCAGCTTGCCGGCCAGCTCAGGCAATGCCTTGGCAGCAGCGGTGGCAGCACCGGTCTCGGTGATGACCATGTTCAGCGCGGCGCTACGGCCACGACGATCGCCCTTGTGGAAGTTGTCGATCAGGTTCTGGTCGTTGGTGTACGAGTGAACCGTTTCAACGTGACCGTTGACGATGCCGAACTTGTCGTTGACAGCCTTCAGCACCGGCACGATGGCGTTGGTGGTGCAGGAAGCGGCGGAAACGATCTTGTCATCAGCGGTGATTTCACCGTGGTTGATGCCGTGAACGATGTTCTTCAGCTTGCCTTTGCCAGGCGCGGTCAGCACAACGCGGTCGATACCCGGGCAAGCCAAGTGCTGGCCCAGGCCCTCGGCGTCACGCCAAACACCGGTGTTGTCCACCAGGAGCGCATCTTTGATGCCGTACTGGGTGTAATCCACTTCAGTCGGGTTTTTCGCGTAGATAACCTGGATCAGGTTGCCGTTGGCGGTGATGGTGTTGTTGGCTTCATCAATGGTGATGGTGCCATCGAACGGACCATGAACCGAGTCGCGACGCAGCAGGCTGGCGCGTTTGACCAGGTCGTTCTCGGCGCCCTTGCGGACGACGATGGCGCGCAGACGCAGGCCGTCGCCACCACCGGTTTTCTCGATCAGGATACGTGCCAGCAGACGGCCGATACGACCGAAGCCGTACAGGACAACGTCGGTGCCTTTGCGCGCGGCAACGTTTTGCTGGCCAACCACGTCAGCCAGTTCTTCACGGACGAACTGCTCGGCGGTGCGGCCATTGCCTTCGGCCTTGAATTTGACCGCCAGCTTGCCCAGGTCGACCGAAGCGGCGCCGAGCTTGAGCTCGCTCATGGCTTTGAGCAGCGGGAATGTTTCGTGGACGGACAGTTCGCTGTCATCGGACTGGCGATGGCGAGCGAAGCGGTGAGCTTTGAGAATCGCAATGACTGAACGATTGATCAGGCTGCGGCCATAGATCGAGCTCACCACGTTGTTATTGCGGTAGAGCTGACCGATAAGCGGAATCATCGCTTCTGCGAGTGCTTCACGGTCGATCCATTCACCAAGACACTGGTCGGGCTTCTGAGTCACGGGAACCTTCCACATATGTAGGGGCAGAAAAAAGGGGCTACATTATGCCGCCGAGTGCCTCTCGTAGCAATGCGCGCCTGTCGTGCGAGCCGTAACAAATTTCCGTTCAAAAAAATTACGCTGCGCTGGAGCCCAGTAAATACGGGGCTTGCAGCGCAGTCAATTTTTTGGAGGTAGCGCTGCCTTGTCCGTAACCATCCGTAACACTGGTTGGTTTTGCCACTACATAATCGCTAATTTTCCCTAAAAAACCGGCGGATTTTGTCTTTACCACTACATTTCGCCCAACCCGTGTAATAGACATATCTGCAACTGACAGCCGGCACCCGAGACCGCTACAATTACCGACTTTGTCGCAACGCTTGGAGCTCAACCTTCCGTGCCCGTTCTGCGTCTACCGCTTCTCCCTGCCGCGGCAGGTAAACAGCACTGGGGCAACCTGCCCGGTGCCGCCCTGAGCCTGGCCATCGCCGAGGCCGCCAGCGCTGCCAAGCGCTTTACCCTGCTGCTGACCGCCGACAGCCAAAGTGCCGAACGGCTGGAACAGGAGCTGAGTTTCTTCGCCCCGGATTTACCCGTGCTGCATTTTCCCGATTGGGAAACCCTGCCCTACGACCTGTTCTCGCCGCACCAGGACATCATCTCCCAGCGCATTGCCAGCTTATATAGGTTGCCGGAGCTGACCCATGGTGTGCTGGTAGTGCCGATCACCACGGCTCTGCATCGCCTGGCGCCGACCAAGTTTCTGCTCGGCAGCAGCCTGGTGCTGGACGTCGGCCAGAAGCTCGACGTCGAGCAAATGCGCACCCGGCTCGAGGCCAGCGGCTATCGCTACGTCGATACGGTGTATGAGCATGGCGAATTCACCGTGCGTGGCTCGCTGATCGATCTGTTCCCGATGGGCAGCAAACTGCCGTTCCGCATCGATCTGTTCGATGACGAAATCGAGACCCTGCGTACGTTCGATCCGGACAATCAGCGTTCCATCGACAAGGTCGACACGGTTCGCCTGCTGCCAGCGCGGGAATTCCCGCTGCAAAAAGACGCGGTCACCCGCTTCAAGGCGCGCTTCCGCGAGCGTTTCGATGTCGACTTCCGTCGCTGCCCGATCTTTCAGGATCTGAGCAGCGGGATCACGCCAGCCGGTATCGAGTACTACCTGCCGCTGTTCTTCGATGAAACCTCGACGCTGTTCGATTACCTGCCCCAGGACACCCAAGTGTTTTCCCTGCCGGGCATCGAACAGGCCGCAGAGAACTTCTGGAATGACGTGCGCAATCGCTATGAAGAGCGCCGCGTCGACCCTTCCCGTCCTTTATTGCCACCGGCCGAGTTGTTCCTGCCAGTGGAAGACTGTTTCGCGCGCCTGAAGAACTGGCCACGCGTAGTCGCCAGCCAACAAGACGTGGAAACCGGTGTCGGCCGCGAACGTTTCCCGGCGCAAGCGCTGCCGAACCTGGCTATCGAAGCCAAGGCCACCCAGCCATTGGCAGCGCTGGCCGGTTTCCTCGACGAGTTCCCCGGTCGCGTGCTGTTTACCGCCGAGTCTGCGGGCCGCCGTGAAGTGCTGCTGGAGTTGCTCGAACGCCTGAAGCTGCGACCAAAAACCGTCGACAGCTGGCCGGATTTTGTCGCGAGCAAGGATCGCCTGGCGATCACCATTGCGCCGCTGGATGAAGGCCTGGTGCTGGATGATCCGGCACTGGCGTTGATCGCGGAAAGTCCGTTGTTCGGTCAACGGGTGATGCAACGTCGGCGTCGGGAAAAACGCGCCGACGGCAACAACGATGCGGTGATCAAGAACCTCACCGAGCTGCGCGAAGGCGCGCCGGTGGTGCACATCGATCACGGCGTCGGCCGTTACCTCGGCCTGGCAACCCTGGAAATCGACGACCAGGCCGCCGAGTTCCTGACCTTGCAATACGCCGAGGGCGCCAAGCTCTACGTGCCGGTGGCCAACCTGCATTTGATCGCCCGTTACACCGGCAGCGACGATGCCCTGGCCCCGCTGCACCGTCTCGGCTCCGAGACCTGGCAGAAAGCCAAGCGCAAAGCCGCCGAACAGGTGCGCGACGTCGCCGCCGAGTTGCTCGACATCTATGCCCGCCGCGCCGCCCGCGAGGGTTATGCCTTCGCCGATCCAAAAGCGGACTACGCAACCTTCAGCGCCGGCTTCCCGTTCGAAGAAACCCCGGACCAGCAGACCACCATCGACGCCGTTCGCGCCGACATGCTCGCGCCCAAACCAATGGATCGACTGGTCTGCGGCGACGTCGGCTTCGGCAAGACCGAAGTGGCGATGCGTGCCGCGTTCATCGCGGTGCACGGCGGTCGTCAGGTAGCCATTCTGGTGCCGACCACCCTGCTCGCCCAGCAACACTACAACAGCTTCCGCGACCGCTTTGCCGACTGGCCGGTGAGCGTGGAAGTGATGAGCCGCTTCAAGTCGACCAAGGAAGTGAATGCCGCGATTGCGGACTTGGCCGAAGGCAAGATCGACATCGTTATCGGCACGCACAAACTGCTGTCCGACGATGTAAAAATCAAAAACCTCGGGCTGGTGATCATCGACGAAGAGCACCGTTTCGGTGTCCGTCAGAAAGAACAGCTCAAGGCCCTGCGCAGTGAGGTCGACATCCTCACGCTGACCGCTACACCGATTCCGCGCACGCTGAACATGGCGGTGTCGGGGATGCGCGACCTGTCGATCATCGCCACGCCGCCGGCTCGTCGCCTGTCGGTGCGGACCTTCGTCATGGAGCAGAACAAAAGCACGATCAAGGAAGCCCTGCTGCGTGAGTTGCTCCGTGGTGGTCAGGTCTATTACCTGCACAACGACGTGAAAACCATCGAGAAATGCGCCGCCGACCTCGCCGAACTGGTGCCGGAAGCACGCATCGGTATCGGCCACGGGCAGATGCGCGAACGCGAACTCGAACAGGTGATGAGCGACTTCTACCACAAGCGCTTCAACGTGCTGATCGCCTCGACCATCATCGAGACCGGCATCGACGTGCCGAGCGCCAACACCATCATCATCGAGCGTGCCGACAAGTTCGGCCTGGCGCAGTTGCACCAGTTGCGTGGCCGGGTCGGTCGCAGTCACCACCAGGCTTACGCGTACTTGCTGACGCCACCGCGCCAGCAAATCACCGGCGACGCCGAGAAGCGTCTGGAAGCGATTGCCAACACCCAGGACCTCGGCGCGGGCTTCGTGCTTGCGACCAACGATCTGGAAATCCGTGGCGCCGGCGAACTGCTGGGCGACGGCCAGAGCGGACAGATCCAGGCGGTCGGTTTCACGCTGTACATGGAAATGCTCGAGCGCGCGGTGAAGTCGATCCGCAAGGGCGAACAACCGAACCTCGATCAACCGCTGGGTGGCGGTCCGGAAGTCAACTTGCGGGTACCGGCGTTGATTCCCGAGGATTACTTGCCGGATGTTCACGCCCGTTTGATTCTCTACAAGCGCATCGCCTCGGCGACCGACGAGGAAGGTCTCAAGGACCTGCAAGTGGAGATGATCGACCGTTTCGGCCTGCTGCCGGAGCCGACCAAGAACCTGGTGCGGATCACCTTGCTGAAATTGCAGGCCGAACAACTGGGCATCAAGAAAGTCGACGGTGGCCCGCAAGGCGGTCGAATCGAGTTCGCGGCACAGACGCCGGTGGACCCGTTGACGTTGATCAAACTGATCCAGAGCCAACCCAAACGCTACAAATTCGAAGGCGCCACGATGTTCAAATTCATGGTGCCGATGGAGCGCCCGGAAGAGCGCTTTAATACTGTAGAGGCGCTGTTTGAGCGCCTCCTCCCGAAAACTGCTTGAAGGACGCCGCATGCGCCTGTTTCGCTCACTGACCTTGTTGATTGCCCTGGTCACCCCTTCGGCGTTTGCCGATGACCTGTATCAGGTCGAAATGATTCTGGTCCGGCAAAACGCCGTGCCGGCCATCGTCAGCCGTGCCGCGCCGGAAGACTGGGCCGCCGGCGCCCAGCGCCTGAGCCCCGACAGCCAGCGCACGCCAAGCCTCAATGGCGAGATAGAAAAACTCACGGCCAGCGCCGACTACACGGTGTTGTTGCACAAGGCCTGGCAACAGCCCCTGGGTGAAGAAGCCAGCAAAATTGCGATCAGCGAAGGCACCGAGCAATTCGGTCAATTCCCCATCGAGGGCACGTTGAGTATGAAATTGGGGCGTTTCACCGACGTCGACGCGGATTTCTGGGTCAATCAGATCAACCCCGATGGCCTGGTCACCGCCAGTGAACGCTTGAAAACCGAAAGCCATACCAAGAACGGGCAGTTGAATTTCCTCGACGCCGGCCACCTGGGCCTGCTGATCAAAATCACCTCGCTGACCGCTCCTGCGCCTCGGCCAGCCCCCGAAGAAATTCCGGACTGATTGAGTCCCTATGTCGACCCTGAGCAAACCCCTCGCACCTTCCTGGGTCAGCCGATTCAAGGAACAGAGCCTGGAGCGTGGCCGTCGCTACGCTCTGGAGAACCGCGTCAGGATTGTCGAGGTCGGCGACGCCACGGTCATCGCCGCGTGCGAAGGCTCGGGCGGTAACGTTTACCGTCAGACCATTCGCCTGCGTGAGTCGGCCAAAGGCACGCTGCTGATGGTCGACGCCAATTGCACGTGCCCGGTCCATAGCAACTGCAAACATTGCGCAGCGGTGCTGCTGAAGGTCCAGGAAACCCTGGCCTACCCCGCCGCAGCGCAAGACGCCGAATTGCTGGAAAAACTCCAGGCCGTACTGGAAAACCGCAGCCCGAAAGCGCTGCCGCAAATTCCGGTGGATAACGTGCAACCGCTGCCGCGCCTGTGGCTGGCGAGCATCGAGTTCAGCGCCTTCGAACCGCGTAACGGCAAGATGCAGCGTTACATCCAGCATCGCGCAGCGTTGTCCTTCAGCTATCTCGACGAGTACGTGTCCGGACAGAAGAATGCCGACGTCCTGATTCGTCAGGAAACACAGACATTACGGATAAAACGTCACCCGGAAGTCGAACAGGCCTACAGGGAACAGCTACGAATCCTTGGTTTCAAGATCGCCACCCGCCAAAGCAAGGCCTTGCCGGAAAGTGCTGGCGAACTGTTCGAGATGGTCAACGACAGTGCCTGGCTGACCTTCACCCTCAATGAGCTGCCGAAGCTGCGTTCCCAGGGCTGGGAGTTGCAGATCGACGAGGACTTCGGTTTTGACCTGACCGCGGTGGACGACTGGTACGCCACCGTCGAACAGGCGCCGGAACGCGACTGGTTTGATCTGGAGCTGGGGATCATCGTCAATGGCGAACGATTGAGCCTGCTGCCGATCCTGTTGAACCTGATGCGCTCGCACACTGAAATCCTCAATCCGGAACGCCTGGCCCGTCGTCGCGACGACGAGTTGATCCTGGTGAACATCCCCAATCGCCCGAACTCCGAGTACGGCCCGTTGCAGGTCGCCCTGCCCTTCGGCCGCTTGAAGCCGGTGCTGGCAACCCTTGGCGAGTTCTACCTGCAAGGGCCCGGCGAAACCACGCTGCGCTTGAGCAAGGCCGATGCGATCCGGCTGAATCCGCTGGAAGATATGCCGTTGCTATGGGAAGGCGGCGAGCAGATCCGCAGCTTTGCCCAGCGTCTGCGGGACATCAAGGACTTCACCACGACCGCGCCGGAAGGCTTGAACGCCACGTTGCGGCCGTATCAGCTCGAAGGTCTGAGCTGGATGCAGTCGCTGCGGCAACTGGAAGTCGGCGGGATTCTCGCGGATGACATGGGCCTGGGTAAAACCCTACAGACTCTGGCGCACATTCTCAGTGAGAAAATCGCCGGGCGTCTCGATCGGCCATGCATGGTGGTGATGCCCACCAGCCTGATCCCCAACTGGCTCGACGAAGCGGCGCACTTCACGCCACAGCTCAACGTGCTGGCGCTGTACGGTGCCAGTCGCAAAAAGCACTTCGAGAACCTGACCGACTACGATCTGATCCTGACCACCTATGCGCTGCTGCCCAAGGACGTGGAAACCCTGGCCGCGGTGCCGTTGCACGTGTTGGTTCTGGATGAAGCGCAGTACATCAAGAACCCCAACAGCAAGGCCGCACAGGCGGCTCGTGAACTGAATGCGCGGCAGCGCCTGTGCCTGAGTGGCACGCCGCTGGAAAATCACCTGGGCGAGCTGTGGTCGCTGTTCCACTTCCTGCTGCCCGGCTGGCTCGGCGATGTCAAAAGCTTCAATCGCGACTACCGTGTGCCGATTGAAAAGCGCGGCAGTGAAGTCCGGCTCCAGCACCTCAACGGTCGGATCAAACCGTTTCTGCTGCGTAGGACCAAGGAACAGGTCGCAACAGAATTGCCGCCAAAAACCGAGATCATCCATTGGGTCGATCTCAACGAGGCCCAGCGCGACGTGTATGAAACCATGCGCCTGGCCATGGACAAGAAAGTTCGCGATGAGATCACCCGCAAAGGCGTGGCCCGCAGCCAGATCATCATCCTGGAAGCGCTGCTGAAGTTGCGGCAGGTGTGCTGCGATTTGCGCCTGGTCAACGACGCCGTACTGCCCACGCGCGGCAGCACGTCCGGCAAGCTCGACAGCTTGATGGAGATGCTGGAAGAGTTGTTTGAAGAAGGTCGGCGGATTTTACTGTTCTCGCAGTTCACGTCGATGTTGGCGTTGATCGAGGACGAACTGAAGAAACGCGGCGTTGAATACGCGATCTTGACCGGACAAACCCGCGATAGACGCGCGCCGGTGAAAGACTTCCAGAGCGGCAAGCGTCAGATCTTTCTGATTAGTTTGAAGGCGGGTGGTGTCGGCTTGAACCTCACCGAAGCCGACACGGTGATTCACTATGATCCGTGGTGGAACCCGGCGACGGAAAATCAGGCGACCGACCGCGCTTATCGCATCGGCCAGGAAAAACCGGTGTTCGTCTACAAGCTGATTGCCCGGGGCACGGTCGAAGAGAAGATTCAGCATCTGCAAAAGGAAAAGTCCGACCTGGCGGCGGGCGTACTCGATGGACGCTCGGCTGGGGACTGGAAGTTGCAGAGTGATGATATCGAAGCGTTGTTTGCGCCGTTGCCGGATAAGTTGGAGAAGCGCTGAGATATTCGGCGCCTAGTAGATCGCTTTCACGGGCAAGCCTCGCGTCTACAAGGATCACGGTGATCCTGTGGAAGCGAGGCTTGCCCGCGAAGATTTTACCTTGGTATAGAGCCTGACTCAGCCCTTCAGAACCCGCGCCAGCGTCGACTTAACCTTGCCCATCCCGTCGTGCAACGCCTGCTCAATCTCGGCCATGGTAATCACCGCCGTTGACTTGCCCGCCGCCGGGTTCACCACCAGCGCCAGGCAGGCGTAATCCAGCTCCAGCTCACGAGCCAGCGCAGCTTCCGGCATGCCGGTCATGCCGACGATGTCGCAGCCGTCACGTTCCAGTCGCGCGATTTCAGCCACGGTTTCCAGGCGAGGCCCTTGGGTGCAGGCGTACACGCCATGACTGCTGTAGCCAACGCCTTCGGCCGCCAATGCGGCGATCAACTGCTGACGCAGCGACTCGCTGTAGGGATAGCTGAAATCGATGTGGGTGACCTGTTCCAGGTCACCGGCGAAATAGGTGTGTTCGCGGCCGCTGGTGTAGTCGATCAATTGATGGGGCACACAGAAATGTCCGGTGCCCATCGCCGCATGAATCCCGCCCACGGCATTGACCGCGAGAATCGCTTCGGCCCCGGCCTGTTTCAGCGCCCAGAGGTTGGCGCGGTAGTTGACCTGATGCGGCGGCAATCTGTGCGGGTGGCCGTGACGCGCGAGAAACAGCACTTCCTTGCCCGCGTATTCGCCGATATGAACCTCGGACGATGGCGGACCGTAAGGCGTGTCCACCGCCAGTGACTGACGAATGCTCAGGCCTTCGAGTTGCGTCAGGCCGGTGCCACCGATAATCGCGTAGATCGTCATAACAAAGAGTCCTTATTCAATCAGTTGAGCGTCTTTGAGCGCGCCGATGGCAGCAAGCCAGCGCGGATCTTGACGATATTCGGTGCCGGCGAACGATTGCCCGCGCATCCGCGCGATACGCGGTGACGGCGTGACCTTCATGCGCTGGGCGGCGGTCAGGGCCAATTCAGCGGCAGCACGGTCGTTGCACACCAGGCCCATGTCGCAACCGGCAGTCAGCGCGGCTTCGATACGGCTGGCGGCATCGCCGACGACGTGGGCACCGGCCATCGACAGATCATCACTGAAGATCACGCCGTCGAACTGCAGCTCACCGCGCAGGATGTCCTGCAACCAGCGCCGGGAGAAACCGGCGGGTTGCGAGTCGACCTGTGGATAAATAACGTGGGCGGGCATGACGGCGGCCAGTTGCTTGCTCAATCGAGCGAACGGCACTAGGTCGTTGGCGCGGATCTCGTCGAGGCTGCGCTCGTCATTGGGAATGGCGACGTGGGAGTCTGCCTCGGCCCAACCATGACCCGGAAAGTGCTTGCCGGTGGCGGCCATGCCGGCGCTGTTCATGCCGCGAATGAAGGCACCGGCGAGCAACGCCGCGCGCTCGGGGTCGCCTTCGAACGAGCGGGTACCGACCACAGCGCTACGCTGGTAATCCAGGTCCAGCACCGGGGCGAAGCTCAGGTCGAGGCCGACGGCGAGGACTTCCGTGGCCATGATCCAGCCGCACTGTTCGGCCAGGTATTCGGCATTCGGATTGTCGGCGATGGCGCGCATGGCCGGCAGTCGCACGAAGCCCTGGCGCAAGCGTTGAACCCGCCCGCCCTCCTGGTCCACCGCCAGCAGCAAATCAGGACGAACGGCGCGGATCGCGGCGCTCAGCTCACGCACCTGGCGTGGATGCTCGATGTTGCGAGCGAAAATGATCAGGCCGCCTACTTCGGGCTGGCGCAACAATTGGCGATCTTCGGCCGTCAGCCAGGTACCGGCGACGTCCACCATCAACGAGCCTTGCAGGCCAGCAGTCATAGAGATTCCTTGAAAACGATAAACCCGGCCCGCACGATTTCGCCGCCGAGGGCTGTGCCCGGCAGGTCGGCGATATCAATGGGGAGCGGGTTCAGAACGAGAGTCGGCATGGGCGGCTAGCTTAGCGGATGTCAGCTGCCGCGCCCACCCGTGTGCGGTTAAACCTTGGCGGCCACTGGGGCCGTTTTACTGCGAGGACGCAACTGCGCGGTGGCCATGGCCGTGTCGGTGACGCCGGTTTCGGCACGCATGCCGGCAGCGAGGAACGGCACCATCAGGCGCATCACCTGCTCAATGGAGGTGTTGACGCCAAAATCGGTCTCGGCAATCGCCCGCAATGCCTTGATCCCCGACATGCTGAACGCCGCAGCGCCAAGCATGAAGTGCACGCGCCAGAACAGTTCGATCGGTGGAATACGCGGCGCGGCTTCGTTGACCAGCATCATGTATCGACGGAAAACCTTGCCGTACATGTCTTCCAGATAACGACGCAAGTGGCCCTGGCTCTGACTGAAGGCTAGGCCCAGCAACCGCATGAAGATGGAAAGATCGTTGCCGCTGCGAGGCTGTACCACCAGGGCTTGCTCGACGAGGATTTCCAGCAGGTCTTCCAGCGTCGGTTTGTTTTCCGGCTTGGCCTGACGTCGCTCCAGCTCTTTATCGAGGCTGGTGCAGAACGGCCCGAGGAAGCGCGAGAAAACTGCCTGGATCAGCGCCTTCTTGGAGCCGAAATGATAATTCACCGCCGCCAGATTGACTCCAGCCTTGCTGGTGATCAGACGCAACGAGGTTTCGGCGAAACCTTTTTCCGCGAACAACTGCTCGGCAGCATCGAGAATGCGTTCAACGGTTTCCGACTGGGCCATGGCTACTCCGCCTGACAAACACTTGTTTGAAACATACGTTTCAGCCTGTGCATTGTCAAGCCTGCCGGTTCGTTTTGGGAATGGTCGGTCAGCTATTTAACCATACAACTCGGCGTCGTTAATCAGCGAGCTGACTGACCGTCCAGCGGCGCGCTAAAAAAGGGGCATTGCCAAGAAGCTTTCACTGTATATAATCCCAGTCACTGTATAAAAAGACAGAGCGATCAATATGCTAAAGCTGACGCCACGCCAAGCAGAGATTCTGGCCTTCATCAAACGTTGCCTCGACGACAACGGCTACCCGCCAACCCGTGCGGAAATCGCTCAGGAACTGGGTTTCAAATCGCCCAACGCAGCGGAAGAACACCTAAAGGCACTGGCCCGCAAAGGTGCGATCGAGATGACGCCTGGCGCCTCTCGCGGCATCCGCATTCCAGGTTTCGAAGCCAAGGCTGACGAATCCACCCTGCCAATCATCGGTCGTGTGGCGGCTGGCGCCCCCATCCTGGCCCAGCAACACATCGAAGAGTCCTGCAACATCAACCCGACGTTCTTCCACCCCCGCGCTGACTATCTGCTGCGGGTGCATGGCATGAGCATGAAGGATGTGGGCATTTTCGACGGTGACCTGCTGGCCGTCCACACCACACGCGAGGCCCGCAATGGCCAGATCGTGGTGGCGCGGATTGGCGACGAAGTGACCGTCAAACGCTTCAAGCGCGATGGCAGCAAAGTTTGGCTGATTGCCGAAAACCCTGAGTTCGCCCCAATTGAAGTCAACCTGAAAGATCAGGAACTGGTGATCGAAGGCTTGAGTGTCGGCGTGATTCGCCGCTAAAGGAGGCTTTATGCAGTTCCCACATACACCACAGCAAGCCCAACTGCCGTTGTTCGAGGCGTTCATGGCGCAACCGCTGGCGCCGATCCTGAAAGACGTGGTCGAGTCGCCCTGGAGCGCCGAGCCCGAAGTCTTCAGCGAGCTGTCGCTGCGTGGTGCAGCAGGGAGCTGCCTGAACCTTCTGGCGCCAATTCTCCGGGAATTGAGCCAGGACCAGGATGCACGCTGGCTCACGCTGATCGCCCCGCCCGCCAGCCTGACCCAGACCTGGCTGCGAGACGCCGGCCTGAACCGCGAACGCATCCTGCTGCTGCAACCGCGTGGCACCCAGAGCGCTCAACAGCTGACCTGCGAAGCCTTGCGACTGGGCCGCAGTCACACGGTCGTCAGCTGGCTCAACCCGCTGAATGCCAATTCACGGCAACAGTTGATCAGCGCCGCCCGTACCGGGGACGCTCAAAGCCTGAACATTCGATTGGGATAACTGACAAGCAATTCGCGCCCTGAACAGGGCCTGGCTTCTCCAGGGATAGAGAAGCCGATCTGTAGCGGTATCAGCAGTAACCGACCGACGGAATCAATGCAGGATCCGCGGCTCTTCATCTTTATTGAATTCGCCTTCAACCAGGCGTCCGGCCATCTGCACGCCGACGCTCAACATCGCCTTGGCGACTTCCACGTGGTTACCTTGAAGGAACGCCTTGGCATCCTCGGAGAAATCCAAAGTAACCAGAGAACCCTCGTCCTCAGCCCTGCGCAGCTCGATTCGGCCGTCTGGTAACTCGACAATTTCTAGAAAGGACGTTGGCATAAAGGTCTGTTCTCCACGAAAGGCGGGGATTATATAGGCATCGGCCAGGCTTCGCTCGGGATCTTGACCAGAAGTCATCACGATGAAATATCTGTTAGTACTTAACTCTGAACGGACAACCTAACGGGTCATCCGTCAAAATCGATCAAATCCTTAGCACTCATTCAACCCTTCACGGAAGCGAAGCGCCAACCCCTTGAGGTTCTGCCGCCAGCTCTCCAGCTCCTCGCGGCTCAGCTCTTGAGGTGCCTCCTCTTCATCCAGGTTAACCGCCATGATCAACGGCTGCGTCACGTCGCCCTTTGGTTTGTGCGGCACCCGTGGCGGCTGAAACAGGGCTGCGTGAGCGGCCAGCAGTTTAGCCAGCCAGGTTTCCGAATTACCCGCCAGCTCCACCAGTTCGGCCATTTCCGGAATGGCGATGGCCTCCAGTACTTCGCGGGTCAGCAACATCTCCGCCCGTGGCGCATTGGCCTGCGGCAAACGATAGAAACCGGCGATTTCATGACACAGCCCCAGTAGCGCACCGTAAAGGTGAAACAGCGCCGATTCGCGACCGGCCTGAATCAGTGCCAGGGAGTTCATCGCCCGCCCCTCTTCGGCTCTGGCGAGCGCTTCGAGCGACAGGCCGGCGAAATAAATCTTCTGGTTGGTACGGGTATAGAGTTCGTGGGCCATGACGGCAGCCTCCACAGCGAAATAATTGCGTCACACAGACCCGACAGTGTCGTGGATCAGCCGATCTGACCGCAAGCCCAAAACAAAAAGGCCGCATGAAAATCCGAGGATTGTCATGCGGCCTTTTCAGTGCAGCGCGGTATTAAGCCTTCGCGGGGGTACGCTTGTCTTCAACCGTCCACTTGCCGCCGTCGTAGAAAGCCTTCCAGCCAGTTGGCTTGCCTTCGACTTCGGTCTGCACGTATTGCTCCTTGGTCTTGCGGCTGTAGCGAATCACAGCTGGACGACCATCCGGATCTTTCTTCGGTGCTTCGCAGAGGAAGTGGTACTTCGGATCGATCTCGTCCTTGTGCGGCACGATCTCGATCACCAGCGGAGCACGGGTCTCGCGGTTTTTCGGGAACTGGCTCGCCGCCAGGAACAGACCGGAAGCACCGTCGCGCAGGATGTAGGTGTCGTTGACCTTTTCGCATTTCAGCTCAGGCATCTTCACCGGGTCCATCTTCGGCGGCGCCGCGTCACCGCTTTTCAGCAGTTTGCGGGTGTTCTTGCAGGTCGCGTTGGTGCAACCGAAGAACTTGCCGAAGCGGCCGGTCTTGAGTTGCATCTCGCTGCCGCACTTATCGCATTCCAGGCTCGGACCTTCGTAACCCTTGATGCGATAGCTGCCTTCTTCGATTTCGTAGCCGTCGCAATCCGGGTTGTTACCGCAGATGTGCAGCTTGCGCTTCTCATCCAGCAGGTAAGCGTCCATCGCCGTGCTGCAGATCGGGCAGCGGTGCTTGCCACGCAGCACCAAGGATTCCGACTCACCCTCGTCGTCCGCAGCGATTTCATCGCCCGGCACCAGGTTGACGGTGGCCTTGCAGCGCTCCTTCGGCGGCAGGCTGTAGCCCGAGCAGCCGAGGAACACGCCGGTCGATGCGGTACGAATCTGCATCGGACGACCGCACACCACGCACGGAATGTCGGTCATCACTGGCTGGTTGGCGCGCATACCGCCCTCAGCGCTTTCGGCTACTTCGAGTTTCTTCTTGAAGTCGCCGTAGAACTCGTCGAGCACGTTTTTCCAGTCGCGTTCGCCCTGGGCCACGTCATCGAGGTTCTCTTCCATGCCGGCGGTGAAGCCGTAGTCCATGAGATTGGAGAAGCTCTCGGCCAGACGTTCGGTGACGATGTCGCCCATCTTTTCCGAGTAGAAACGACGGTTGTGCAGCGCCACGTAGCCGCGGTCCTGGATGGTCGAAATGATTGCGGCGTAGGTCGAAGGACGACCGATGCCCCGTTTTTCCATTTCTTTTACCAGGCTCGCTTCCGAGTAACGCGCCGGCGGCTTGGTGAAGTGCTGGGTCGGATCAAGCTTGATCAGCTTCATCGCGTCGCCCTGGGCCATGTCCGGCAGCACGTCATCATCGCCAGGCTTGGCGATTTGCGGCATGACGCGGGTGTAACCGTCGAACTTCAGGATGCGGCCCTTGGCGCGCAGCTCGAAATCACCGGCACCCACGGTCACCGTGGTCGACAGGTATTGGGCTGGCAGCATCTGGCAAGCGAGGAACTGGCGCCAGATCAGCTCGTAGAGCCGCTCAGCATCACGCTCCATGCCCGACAGCTTGCTTGGCTCGGTATTGGCATCGGAGGGACGAATCGCTTCGTGAGCCTCTTGTGCGCCTTCCTTGCTGCTGTAGACGTTCGGGTTTTCCGGCAGGTACTTCTTGCCGAACTCGCCTTCAATATAAGTACGCGCCATCGCCACCGCATCAACCGAGAGGTTGGTGGAGTCGGTACGCATATACGTGATGTAGCCCGCTTCGTACAAACGCTGGGCCATCATCATGGTTTTCTTCACCCCGAAGCCCAGGCGGTTACTCGCGGCCTGCTGCAGGGTGGACGTGATGAACGGTGCCGACGGCTTGCTGCTGGTCGGTTTGTCTTCACGCTTGACGATGCTGTAGCTGGAAGACTTGAGCTTCTCCAGCGCGGCCATGGCCTGGGTTTCGTTGAGCGGCTTGAAGGCTTCGCCTTTCTCGCGGGCCACGTCAAAGCGCACGGTGGCGCCCTTGGCGGTGCCGAGATCAGCGTGGACTTCCCAGTACTCTTCCGGGTTGAACGCGCGAATTTCACGCTCACGCTCGACGACCAGTTTTACCGCAACCGATTGCACACGACCGGCGGACAGACCGCGAGCGACCTTGGCCCACAGCAGCGGCGAAACCATATAACCGACGACGCGGTCGAGGAAACGACGCGCCTGCTGGGCGTTGACACGGTCGATGTCCAGCTCGCCCGGCTTGGAGAAGGCTTCCTGAATCGCCTTCTTGGTAATTTCGTTGAACACCACGCGCTTGTAGCGGCTGTCATCACCACCGATGGCTTCGCGCAGGTGCCAGGCAATGGCTTCCCCCTCGCGATCCAAGTCGGTTGCGAGATAGATGGTGTCAGCATCTTTGGCGAGCCGGCGCAGCTCTTCGATGACCTTCTCTTTGCCCGGGAGGATCTCGTACTTGGCTTTCCAGCCATGATCGGGATCGACACCCATGCGCGAGACGAGCTGTTTGCGCGCCTTCTCTTTCGGCGTGAGCACCGGACCTTCACCTGCGGCGGCCTTGCCGCGCTTGGCGGCTGGCTCTTTGCTGGCGCTAGCCGAACCGCTGGTGGGCAGGTCTCGGATATGGCCGATACTCGACTTCACCACGTATTGGTTACCCAGATACTTGTTGATGGTCTTGGCCTTAGCCGGGGATTCCACAATGACCAGCGATTTGCCCATGGATCAGAAAATTCCTGAATTCTAGAAGTGAAAGGCGGTTGGCGCCTGACGCGGCACCGCTATATATAGTGGCTACAAGGTGAGGTCAAGCGCAGGGTTCAGCGCGCACTCAGCTTATGGCTTGGAAAAAAGGCTCGGTTCGGCTTGCACCAAAGCAAAGCGTGGGACCTGTTCGCCGTCAACCTCGACCGACTCCAGGAACATGCTCAAGGGACGTACCCAAAAGCCGTAATCGCCATACAGGGCTTGGTAGAAGACCACTTCTTCTTCGGTCTCGGAATGCCGCGCGACATTAAATACACGGTACTGCGGACCTTTGTAATGTTGGTAGAGCCCAGGTTGTATCGGCATGGTTCGGCCCTCTCTCAAATCTTTTAAAAATAAAAACAAAAAATAAATTCAGAAAAACAAAAACCGGGGCACTTGGCCCCGGCTTCCATCAACGAGACGCTTAAACGCGTTCGAAGACGGTGGAGATGCCTTGGCCGAGACCAATGCACATGGTGGCTACCCCGAAGGTGCCGCCATTTTGCTTCATCACGTTCAGCAAAGTGCCGGAGATACGGGCACCGGAGCAACCGAACGGGTGACCCAAGGCAATTGCGCCGCCGTGCAGGTTAACCTTCTCGTTCATCTTGTCGAGCACTTTCAGATCTTTCAGCACTGGCAAGGCCTGTGCGGCGAAAGCTTCGTTGAGCTCGAAGAAGTCGATATCGTTGATCCCCAGGCCCGCACGCTTCAGTGCTTTTTGTGTCGCCGGAACTGGACCATAGCCCATGATTGCCGGATCCACACCTGCCACCGCCATCGAGCGAATCACCGCCAACGGCTGGATACCCAGGTCCTGGGCACGCTGTGCCGACATCACGATCATGCACGAAGCACCATCGGTGATCTGCGACGACGTGCCGGCTGTCACGGTGCCGCCCTTCGGGTTAAACGCTGGCTTCAACGCCGCCAGGCTTTCCAGGGTAGTTTCCGGACGAATGGTTTCGTCGTAGTCGAACAGTTTCAGGAAACCGTTCTCGTCGTAGCCCTGCATCGGGATGATTTCGTCTTTGAACTTGCCTTCCAGGGTCGCCTTGTGGGCGAGCTGGTGGGAGCGCACGCCGAAAGCGTCCTGTTGTTCGCGAGTGATGCCGTGCATTTTGCCCAGCATTTCAGCGGTCAGGCCCATCATGCCCGAGGCTTTCGCCGCGTACAGGGACATGTGCGGGTTCGGATCGACACCGTGCATCATGCTCACGTGACCCATATGCTCGACGCCACCCACCACGAACACGTCACCGTTACCGGTCATGATCGCTTGCGCGGCAGTGTGCAGCGCGCTCATCGACGAACCACACAGACGGCTGACGGTCTGGCCGGCGGCAGTGTGCGGGATCTGCGTCATCAGGGACGCCATGCGAGCGATGTTCCAGCCCTGCTCCAGGGTCTGGTTCACGCAGCCCCAGATCACGTCTTCGACTTCGTTCGGGTCAACCTTGACGTTGCGTTCCAGCAATTTGCTGATCAGGTGCGCCGACATATCTTCGGCGCGGGTATTGCGGTGCATGCCGCCCTTGGAGCGGCCCATCGGAGTACGACCGAAGTCGACAATCACGACGTCTCTTGGATTCAAGCTCATAAAATTTCACTCTCGCTCAAAAGTTGGGACGCTTAACCGAAGAACCGTTGGCCAGTCTTGGCCATTTCACGCAGCTTCGCGGTCGGGTGGTACAGCGCGCCCAAATCAGCGTACTGGTCAGCCAGGGCAACGAACTCTGCAACACCGAGCGAATCGATGTAGCGCAGCGCACCACCACGGAATGGAGGGAAACCAATACCGTAGACCAGACCCATGTCGGCTTCGGCGGCGGTTTCGACAATGCCGTCTTCCAGGCAACGCACGGTTTCCAGGCACAGCGGGATCATCATCCAGTTGATGATGTCTTCGTCAGTGACTTCGCGCTGCTCGTAAACGATCGGCTTGAGCACTTCCAGTACCGACGGGTCGGCGACTTTCTTCTGCTTGCCCTTCTTGTCGGTCTCGTAAGCGTAGAAACCCTTGCCGTTCTTCTGGCCCAGGCGCTTGGCTTCGTAAAGCACGTCGATGGCCGAACGGCGATCGTCTTTCATGCGGTCCGGGAAACCTTCAGCCATCACGTCACGACCGTGGTGGCCGGTGTCGATGCCGACCACGTCCATCAGGTAGGCCGGGCCCATTGGCCAGCCGAATTTTTCCATGACCTTGTCGATACGGACGAAGTCCACACCGGCGCTGACCAGTTTGGCGAAACCGCCGAAGTACGGGAACAGCACGCGGTTGACCAGGAAGCCCGGGCAGTCGTTGACCACGATCGGGTTCTTACCCATTTTCTTGGCGTAGGCAACGGTGGTGGCAACAGCCAGTTCGCTGGACTTCTCGCCACGAATCACTTCAACCAGCGGCATCATGTGCACCGGGTTGAAGAAGTGCATGCCGACGAAGTTTTCCGGACGCTTGAGGGCCTTGGCCAGCAAGGTGATGGAAATGGTCGAGGTGTTGGACGCGAGGATGGTGTCCTCTTTGACCTTGTCTTCGACTTCAGCCAGTACGGCTTGCTTGACCTTAGGGTTCTCGACGACCGCTTCAACCACCAGATCAACGTGACCGAAATCACCGTAAGACAGTGTCGGACGAATGCCGTTGAGCACTTCAGCCATTTTCGCCGGGGTCATGCGACCTTTATCAACGCGACCCACCAGCAGCTTGGCGGCTTCAGCCAGACCTTGCTCGATGCCGTGCTCGTTGATGTCTTTCATCAGGATCGGCGTGCCTTTGGACGCCGACTGATAAGCGATACCGCCACCCATGATGCCGGCGCCCAATACGGCGGCCTGCTTCACGTCTTTGGCGATTTCGTCGTAGGCCTTGGCCTTTTTCTTCAGTTCCTGATCGTTCAGGAACAAACCGATCAAGCTCTGCGCGGCAGAGGTCTTGGCCAGTTTAACGAAACCGTTGGCTTCGACTTCCAGTGCTTTGTCGCGACCGAAGTTCGCCGCTTTCTGGATGGTCTTGATCGCTTCAACCGGCGCCGGGTAGTTCGGGCCAGCCTGACCGGCCACGAAACCTTTGGCGGTTTCGAAAGCCATCATTTGTTCGATGGCGTTCAACTTCAGCTTTTCAAGCTTGGGCTGACGCTTGGCCTTGTAGTCAAACTCGCCGGAGATGGCGCGCTTGATCAGCTCCAGGGCCGCTTCCTGCAGTTTCTCAGGGGCAACCACGGCATCGACGGCGCCGACTTTCAGCGCGTCTTCAGGACGGTTTTCCTTGCCGGCGGCAATCCACTCGATGGCGTTGTCGGCACCGATGAGGCGCGGCAGGCGCACGGTGCCGCCGAAGCCTGGGTAGATGCCCAGTTTGACTTCCGGCAGACCGATCTTGGCCTTGGTGGACATGACGCGGTAGTCCGCCGCCAGGCACATTTCCAGACCGCCACCCAGGGCGATACCGTTGATCGCGGCGACAGTCGGGACGTTGAGGTCTTCGAAATCGCTGAAAATCTTGTTGGCTTCGAGGTTGCCAGCGACAAGCTCTGCATCAGGCAGCTTGAAGTTCTCGACAAATTCGGTGATGTCGGCGCCGACGATGAACACGTCCTTGCCACTGCTGACGATCACACCCTTGATCGAAGCATCTGCCTTGATGGCGTCTACGGCCTGACGCAGTTCGTTCAGGGTTAGACGGTTGAACTTGTTGACGGACTCACCCTTGAGATCGAACTTCAGTTCGACGATGCCACTTTCAAGAGCCTTAACCGTGATGGCTTTACCTTCGTAAATCATCAACTGATCTCCACGATATGGAAGCTGAACAGTACACGTCGGACGCAGGCGAATGGCTCGGCAGGACGCTTTTCGTCGATGCTAACGCCAATCCACCCGGCACACCCGCCAACGCGATAGTCGGGATTCTGTAGGAGCGTTCTGCAATACAAACGCTCAATTCATACGCCCGTTTGATTTGGGTACGCCACCTTCACGGAATTTCCGACAATTGTCAATCGCCCAAAATGCTGGTTGAAACGCGACTTTCCAGTCATTTCCGTAACACGAAGGCCAACAACACGCAGATGCATGTGAAGCCATTCATAGAATCAATAGTTAGAAAAGTCGCCCTAATTCACGGCAATCTGTGTTTAAGCAGCTACGCTAGCGGGGCATTGAGGAAAAATTTTGAACGCTTTTGGCGAATGCCCAGCGTAAGATCAGCGCCACAAAGAATTTCCGGCCTGCCTGGCCAACTCCAGCCCGATGATGATGTCGGGCTTTTTATTGCCTGTCTGCCAGACGTTTCGCGCCATTGCAGCGCGAAATTTCCGCACGTCATGCCAGCGCTTTCAGCACTGCATCAATCGTCTGCAAAACCGTCGCTTCGCCCTTCTCGCCCCAGTACAACGTGATCATCTGCTTGTCCGCTTCGATCTTGTAGACGTTGTCCGGCAATTTTTCGAAATGAATCAGCAACGCCGGATCTTCACAAACTTCCTGCCACTGATTGACCCACACACCTGGCGCTTTTTGCCAATAACTCCAACACTTCGGCTGATTGCCTCGACGCGGTCGATGGTACTGCGCACACGGGCTCGGCGGCTCGTGGCTCAGCCAGTGTGGCCACTCCTGAGGCGCCAGTTGCATGGCCAGCCCGATACGTCGCGCCTCCATGCGCAAGGCCATGCGGCCGCTCTGGTGGCGGGACGGTCGCAACCATGCCAGCGGACTCAGGACCACCAGCAGGATTGACACCACTATCCAGACCGTCATATCTGTACTCCCGATTCTTGATGAGCGCTTTGGGTCACTTTGGAACCATTGCGCTTGAAACCAGCCATACTTACCAATATTGCAATCCTCAGGAGGAGCACCTCATGCCCTACAACCATATTCTGGTCGCTGTAGATCTAACCGAAGAGTGCGATCCTGTTATCCACCGCGCCCGCGAACTGTCGGTGAGCAACGGCGCGAAGCTGTCCCTGGTGCACATTGTCGAGCCGATGGCCATGGCCTTTGGCGGCGACGTGCCAATGGACCTGTCACAACTGCAACAACAGCAGTTCGACCAGGCCAAGGAGCGACTTGATCGGCTGATCGTGAAATACCCGGAACTCTCCAAGGAATACAGCCACCTGACTTACGGCCAGCCGCGCCAGGAGATTCATCACTTGGCCAAGGAACAGACCTGCGACCTGATCGTGGTCGGCAGCCATGGCCGGCATGGCCTGGCGCTGCTATTGGGCTCCACCGCCAACGACGTGCTGCACGGTGCGCCGTGTGATGTGCTCGCCGTACGCCTGATCAAAAGCTGACAACACAAACTCCCTTCGGCAGCTCCTACAAAAAGCCCGACACTCGAATAACCGAGGTCGGGCTTTTTTAATGCAGCAGGATCAATCAGGCATCCAGCTCGGCCCAGCGTTCGACCATCACGTCGAGTTCAGCCTGCAATTGCTCAAGCTGAGCAATCACCGCAGCCGTCTCGGCTGCCGGGCGCTGATAGAACGCGGAATCCGCCATCTGCGCTTCAACCGCCGCAATCTGCGTTTCCATGGCTTCGATCTGAGCCGGCAGCATTTCCAGCTCACGCTGATGCTTGTAGCTGAGCTTTTTCTTTGCCACCGGCGCTTCGACTGCAGCGACTGGCGCCGCCTCGGCCGTCACCACAGCGGAGGTCAGGTCGGCCTTGCCGGACTTGCTCTCGGTCACGCCCAGCAGGCGCGGCGAGCCGCCCTGACGCAGCCAGTCCTGATAACCACCGACGTATTCGCGAACCTTGCCTTCACCTTCGAAGACCAGGGTGCTGGTCACAACGTTGTCGAGGAATGCCCGGTCGTGACTGACCATCAGCACAGTGCCGTTAAAGGTCAGCAGGACCTCTTCCAGCAACTCGAGGGTTTCGACGTCGAGGTCGTTGGTCGGTTCGTCGAGTACCAGCAGGTTCGCCGGTTTGCTGAACAGTTTGGCTAACAGCAAGCGAGCACGCTCACCACCGGACAGCGCCTTGACCGGCGTGCGGGCACGCTGCGGGCTGAACAGGAAGTCGCCGAGGTAGCTCAGCACGTGACGGCTCTGACCATCGATATCGATGAAGTCGCGACCTTCGGCCACGTTGTCGATCACGGTCTTTTCCAGGTCCAGCTGATGGCGCAACTGGTCGAAGTAGGCCACGTCAATGCGCGTCCCCTCTTCCACGGTGCCGCTGGTGGGTTGCAGACCGTTGAGCATCAGTTTCAGCAAGGTAGTCTTGCCGGTACCGTTGGCGCCCAGCAGACCGATACGGTCGCCGCGCTGCAGGACCATCGAGAAGTCCTTGATCAGGAACGGGCCGCCCGGGTGAGCGAAACTCACGTTCTCGAGGACCATCACCTGCTTGCCGGACTTGTCGGCGGTATCGAGCTGAATGTTGGCTTTGCCAGTGCGCTCACGACGCTCGCTGCGCTCGTTGCGCAGGGCTTTCAGGGCGCGGACGCGGCCTTCGTTACGGGTGCGGCGCGCCTTGATGCCCTGGCGAATCCAGACTTCTTCCTGGGCCAGTTTCTTGTCGAACAGCGCGTTGGCGGTATCTTCAGCGGCCAGCGAGGCTTCTTTGTGCACGAGGAAACTGGCGTAGTCGCCGTTCCAGTCGATCAGGCCGCCGCGATCCAGTTCGAGGATGCGGGTGGCGAGGTTCTGCAGGAAGGAACGGTCGTGCGTGATGAACAGCACGGCGCCCTGGAAATCCTTCAGCGCTTCTTCGAGCCAGGCGATCGCACCGATGTCCAGGTGGTTGGTCGGTTCGTCGAGCAGCAACAGGTCCGGTTCGGAAACCAGGGCCTGGGCCAGCAGGACGCGGCGACGCCAGCCGCCGGACAATTCGGCGAGGGTCTTGTCGGCCGGCAGTTGCAGACGGCTCAAGGTGCTGTCGACCAATTGCTGCAAACGCCAGCCGTCGCGGGCTTCGAGGTCGTGCTGGACGTGCATCAGTTTGTCCAGGTCGGCGTCGGTGACGATGTTCTGGCTCAGGTGGTGATACTGCGCAAGCAGCTCGCCCACACCGTCCAGGCCTTCAGCCACAACGTCGAACACGGTCCGCTCGTCGGCTACCGGCAATTCTTGCGGCAATTCGCCAATCTTGAGGCCGGGTGCGCGCCAAACGGAGCCGTCATCGGGCTTCTGGTCGCCCTTGACGAGCTTCATCATGCTGGACTTGCCAGTGCCATTGCGGCCGATGATGCACACCCGCTCACCACGGGCGATCTGCCAGGACACCTTGTCCAACAACGGCGTAGAGCCGAAAGCAAGGGACACATCGCTGAATTTGAGCAGGGTCATGAGCTTCTCCAAAAACCGGGCGCGCATTCTACCTGACTTGAGGCTTCAGAAGGCCGGCAATTTCACCTCTGTAGCACTCTGCATGACAATTGTTGCGATCTTGCACCGACAGGCCGGCAAAGCTTTCGCCCGTTGCTGGCAAAAGGCTAAGCTACAGATTATTCAGTGCCGACCCTGTCAGCACTTGTCATGATTTTTCTGCCCGGATGTCTCATGCGCAGTCGCCTTTTCAGTCTTTTATCGTGTTTGCTTCTTTCTGCCACTGCCGCTCAATCAGTCCAGGCGGTAGACCTGTCCACCCAACGCCAGTATTACGATGAGGCCAAGCGTGCCTTGGCCAAAGGCGATTCGGGGCCTTATTTCCGCTACAGCCAGGCCCTCAGCGATTATCCGCTGGAACCGTACCTCGCCTATGACGAACTGACCGCGCGCCTTAAAACCGCGAGCAATGCCGAGATCGAGAAATTCCTCGCCGAACACGGTGACCTGCCCCAGGCCAACTGGATGAAACTGCGCTGGTTGCGCTGGCTGGCCGATCGCGGTGACTGGGCGACCTTCGTCAAGTATTACGACCCCAAGCTCAACTTCACCGAACTGGATTGCCTGAACGCGCAATATCAGATCGGGCATAACCAGAAGACTGTCGGTTATGCCAACGCCGACAAGCTCTGGCTGACCGGCAAATCCCAGCCCGCCGCCTGCGATGGCTTGTTCGGAATCTGGGCCGCCGAAGGTCAATTGACCGAGCAGAAACGCTGGGAACGCACCAAGCTCGCGGCCCAGGCGCGCAACTACCCACTGGCCAACAGCCTGGTGAGCGGCCTGACCACCCTTGCCCCGCGCGGTCGCTTGCTGGTGGATGTGGCGCAGAAACCCGAACTGCTTAATCAGCCGTCGCGGTTCAGCCCGGCCGACGAGCCGATGTCCGACATCGTCAGCCTCGGCTTACGCCGTCTGGCCAAGCAGGACCCGGACAAGGCCATGGACCTGCTCGACGGTTATGCCAGCAGCATGCACTTCTCCCGGGATGAAAAAGTGGCGATCGCCCGGGAAATCGGCCTGACCCTGGCCCGGCGCTACGACCCGCGCGCACTGGACGTGATGACCAAGTACGACCCGGAACTTCGCGACAACACCGTGTCGGAATGGCGCCTGCGTCTGTTGCTGCGTCTGGCCCGCTGGGACGACGCCTATCAGTTGACCCGTCGTTTGCCGCAGGACCTGGCCACCACCAACCGCTGGCGCTACTGGCAGGCCCGCAGCCTGGAACTGGCGCAGCCGCAGAACCCGGAAGCGCAGACGCTTTACAAAGGCCTCGCCCGCGAGCGTGATTTCTATGGCTTCCTCGCCGCGGACCGTTCGCAACTGCCCTATTCGCTGCTCAACAAGCCATTGGTGCTCAGCCAGGCGATCATCAACAAGGTGCGCAACACCCCCGGCGTACGTCGCGCCCTGGAATTCCACGCCCGCGGGCAGATCGTCGACGGTCGTCGCGAGTGGTACCACGTCAGCCGCCACTTCAACCGTGACGAGATGGTCGCCCAGGCAAAACTGGCCTACGACCTGAAATGGTATTTCCCGGCGATCCGCACCATTAGCCAGGCGCAATATTGGGACGATCTGGACATTCGCTTCCCGATGGCTCACCGCGAAACCCTGGTGCGCGAAGCCAAGGTCCGTGGCCTGCACTCGAGCTGGGTGTTCGCCATCACCCGCCAGGAAAGTGCCTTCATGGACGACGCCCGATCCGGCGTCGGCGCCAGCGGCCTGATGCAACTGATGCCGGGCACCGCCAAGGAAACCGCGCGCAAGTTCAGCATTCCCCTGGCCTCGCCACAGCAAGTGCTCGACCCGGACAAGAACATCCAGCTCGGCGCCGCGTACCTGAGCCAGGTCCACAGCCAGTTCAACGGCAACCGCGTCCTCGCCTCCGCCGCCTACAACGCCGGCCCCGGCCGCGTGCGTCAGTGGCTGCGCGGCGCGGATCACCTGAGCTTCGACGTCTGGGTGGAAAGCATCCCGTTCGACGAAACCCGCCAGTACGTGCAGAACGTGCTGTCGTACTCGGTGATCTACGGCCAGAAGCTCAACTCGCCGCAACCGCTGGTGGATTGGCATGAGCGGTATTTTGATGATCAATGATCGGTGATGCCGATCATGTAGGCGCTGCCGAAGGCTGCGATCTTTTGATTTGGTTCTAAAAAATGCCCGCATCAACCGATGCGGGCATTTTTGTTTGTGGTTCAAAGCAGGATCAAAAGATCGCAGCCTCGTTTCTCTCGACAGCTCCTACACCGCACCTACGCAGCCCCTACGCCGATCCAGCCCCTACGAACGCCTTGCCGGGTTTGGTCAGGCGATAGCGTTGAGCCGGACTCTTAGGTGAATCGGGATCAGTCATTTCGATCAAACCGGCGACCAATGCGGGCTTGAGATAGTTAGCTCGAAAGGTCGCCTTGTGAGCCATACCGACCTCTGCCATCAACTCATTGACCTTGAGCGAACTGCCGTCATGAAGCACCCGAAGCAATTTTGCTACATGGTCGGTTACTTGGTCGGTTACTTGGTCGGTCATAGGTTCGCTCCGAGCCGCTTCGGCGAGCGCTAGACTCAATGACTGGAGCATGAATTCAACAAAAGGCGTCGACTCGGCCATCTGGTCGGCCGCCGACAGCGCAGCGTAATAGGCATCCTGCTGCTCACGTATTACCGCTTCAACCGGCAAATACGCCAACACGGGACGCCACTGACTGAGGATCAAAGTCTGCCAGAGCCGCCCCATCCGCCCATTGCCATCGGCAAAGGGATGGATGAATTCGAATTCGTAATGAAACATACAGCTGATGATCAGCGGATGCCAGTCGGAGTCGCTCCTACACCGCGCCTACGCGTGAAGGTCGAATTCGGCCTTGCCGTCGTTGAACTGCAACGCCGCCAACCGCGCATACAACGCATTGCTCGCGACCAGTTCCTGATGCGTGCCCACGGCTACCAGTTTCCCTTGATCCATCACCGCAATCCGGTCGGCGTTTTTCACCGTGGCCAGGCGGTGGGCGATGACCAGGGTGGTGCGGTTTTTCATCAGGCTGGGCAGGGCTTGCTGGATCAGGTGTTCGCTTTGGGCGTCGAGGGCGCTGGTGGCTTCGTCGAGTAGCAGGATCGGTGCGTCGACCAGCAGCGCCCGGGCGATGGCCAGGCGTTGGCGCTGGCCGCCGGACAGACCGAGGCCGCCGTCGCCGAGGTGGGTCTGGTAGCCGTTGGGCATTTGTTCGATGAAGTCGTGGGCGTAGGCGATTTTCGCGGCTTCCTGGACCTGGGCCAGGGTCGCAGTCGGATTGCCGTAACGGATGTTCTCCTCGATGCTGCCAAAGAACAGCGCCGGGTTTTGCGAGACCAGGGCGAAGCAGCGGCGCAGGTCCAGCGGATCGAGCTGCGTCAGCGGCACGCCGTCGAGCAGGATGCGCCCTTCGGCGGGGTCGTAGAATCGCAACAGCAAGTCATACACCGTGGACTTGCCCGCGCCGGATGGCCCGACCAGCGCCAGGGTTTCCCCCGCTTTGATGGTCAGATTCAAGCCATCGACAGCAAAGCTTTCGGGACGTGACGGGTAGGAAAAGCGCACCTCCTGCAATTCCAGATTGCCCTTGACCCGCTCGGGCAAGGTCACCAACCCCGTGGTCGGCGGCTGGATGATGTTTTCCGAGCGCAGCAATTCGGCAATCCGCTCCGCCGCACCGGCCGCTCGCTGCAACTCGCCGATCACTTCGCTCAAGGTGCCGAAGGCGCTGCCGACGATCAGGCTGTAGAAGACAAACGCTGCCAGCTCACCTGCGGAAATCCGCCCGGCAATCACGTCCATGCCGCCGACCCACAACATCACCCCGACCGCGCCCAGCACCAGCACGATCACCAGGGTAATCAGCCAGGCCCGCTGGAAGATGCGCTTGCGTGCGGTGTTGAACGCCTCTTCCACGGTCGCGGCGAAACGTTGCTCGTCCTGGACCTGGTGGTTGTAGGCCTGCACGGTTTTGATCTGGCCGAGGGTTTCGGAGACGTAGCTGCCGATATCGGCGATCCGGTCCTGACTCAGGCGCGACAGGCTGCGCACCCGACGACCGAAGATCAGGATCGGCGCCACCACCAAGGGCAAGGCAATCACCACAATGCTGGTGAGCTTGGGGTTAGTGATAAACAGCAGCACGATCCCGCCGATCACCATCAGCAGATTGCGCAAAAACAGCGACAGCGACGAGCCGATCACCGATTGCAGCAGCGTGGTGTCAGCGGTCAGCCGCGACTGAATCTCGGAGCTGCGGTTGTCTTCATAGAACCCCGGATGCAGGTAAACCAGGTGGTTGAACACCTGGCGCCGAATATCCGCGACGACCCGCTCGCCTATCCACGACACCAGGTAAAAACGCGCGAAGGTGCCGACGGCCAGGCCAAGCACCAGCAACATGAACAAGCCAATGGTCTGGTTGAGCAAGTGCGCCGACTGCGTCATGAAGCCCTGATCCACCAACAGGCGAATGCCCTGGCCCATGGACAAGGTGATGCCCGCCGTGACAATCAGCGCGAGCAAGGCACCAAAGGCCGGCCAGCGATACGGCGCAAGAAAATGACTGGTCAGGCGCAAGGCACGACGGTGACGGGAAGAGAGCATCGGGTTCATCCAGGTTCGCAGCCCAAGCGATTGATAGGGCCCGCCTACACACTCAATGGGGTGGAACTCTGTAAATCACAATGAGTCAGGTTAATTATGCCCGCCGAGACTAGCGGCTAGACGCTATTGGTCTAAAGTCCGGGTGGCAAGGTCGCGGTATTTCTGGTGGACTGATATTGCCGGCCTCGAGAGACCGTAGGGAGTTGTCATAGCCCGGTCACCTGGCGGTTTTAGAGTAAGCACACAACCTGATGAGGAGACAGGCCATGTCCTTGCAAAACAGCAGCGAAGACAAGATTCAAGTGATCCGCACACAGCCCGACCAGTCTCTGGGTTGCTCGATTATCGATAAGGATGGGCGCGAAGTACCGATCACTGAACACATGATCCAGGACGCGTGCCGTGAACTGGAACAGCGATTGGTCAAGCCTGCCGAACAAAAGTGATATAGCCACCGTCTTCTTGACCCGGCCCAGGTTGGCCGGGTTTTTTATGGGTGTTCGTCAGGAGATTGCGGCGCGGCATTCGCGGTCGCCCACCCTGTAGGAGCGAGGCTTGCCCGCGAAAGGGCCAATGCGGTCCCTAGACAGCCGTCGCACCCAACGCCGCCACGATCTGGCTCAACACCGGCGAATCTCCCTCGATTCTTACCTGCAACCCATCAATCTCCCGGCGCGCCGGATAATGCTTGCGCAGCGCATCAAACGCCGCCCGCTGCTCGTTCACATTACCGACAAGGCTGCGGCGAAAATCCGCATCGTCGCGGCGCGGGTCGTACACGCCACGGCACATCATCGCCAGCGCCCAGGCCGGATCGCTGTCAGCGTGCAGGGTTACCTGCGACAACCATGGTGCCGGCAGCAACTCGCTGAGGCTGACCTGGGCTGGCTGACCAAGGAAATCGCAATACGCCTGATAGATCTGCGCCGTACCGCGCTGCTTGCCATCGAGGCTGTAACCGGCGATGTGTGGGGTCGCCAGGACGCAGAGGTCAGCCAGCGCCACATCGACTTCGGGTTCGCCTTCCCAGACGTCCAGCACCGCTTGCAGGTCTTCACGCTGCAGCAACACCTGACGCAGGGCGGCGTTATCCACCACCGGGCCACGGCTGGCGTTGATCAGCCAGGTGCCGGGCTTGAGCCGGTTCAAACGCGGTTTGTCGAACAGATGCCAGGTCGATTGCGCGCCGTGCTTCTTCAACGGGGTGTGCAGGCTGATGACGTCGCACTGCTCGATGATCTGTTCGAGGCTGACGTAATCGCCACCTTCCGCCGCTTGCCGTGGCGGATCGCAGACCAGCACGTTCCAGCCCAGGCCTTGCAGGACCTTGACCAACCGCCCGCCCACTTCACCGGCACCGACGACACCGTAAGTGCGTTGAGTCAGGTCGGCGCCTTCGATTTCGGCCAGGGTCAGCAGGCTGCCGAGCACATAGTCAACCACGCCCCGGGCATTGCAGCCGGGGGCGCTGGACCAGGTAATGCCGGCCTGTTGAAAGTAATCCAGGTCCAGGTGATCGGTACCGATGGTGCACGTGCCGACAAACTTCACGTTACTGCCTTCGAGCAATGCGCGGTTGACGTTGGTCACCGAACGCACCAGCAGCACATCGGCCTGTTCAACCGTGGCGCGGTCGATGGAACGCCCCGGCACCCGGCGAATTTCGCCGAAACCTTCGAAGAAGGCATCAAGCAGCGGGATATTTTCATCGGCAACAATCAGCATGGCGAGGCTCCTTTGGCGGATCGGCAGTGTAGTTGTAGATGACCTGTCACGCCTAGCACACCAAAGGATTACAAATCCCTAACACAGCTCTTTTCCTGACTACTGCGTCAACGGGTAGAATGCGCCGCCCTTGCGCATCAAATACCCTTGGACGCTTCGCCCTTGAATTCCGTGACTGATCAACCCGCTGCAACCGCCCTCACCCGTCCGGCCCGGATTCGTCTGGAGCTGAAAACCCTGTTCGCCCTGGCGCTGCCAATCATGATCGCGCAATTGGCGACCACCGCCATGGGCTTCGTCGATGCGGTGATGGCCGGCCGGGTCGGGCCGCGAGATCTGGCGGCTGTAGCGTTGGGCAACTCGATCTGGGTGCCGGTGTTTCTGTTGATGACCGGCACCTTGCTGGCGACCACGCCGAAAGTCGCCCAGCGTTTCGGCGCCGGCACGCACAGCGAAATCGGCCCGATCGTGCGCCAGGCACTGTGGCTGGCACTGGTGGTGGGGTTGATGGCGACCGCCATGCTCATCGCTGCCGAACCGATCCTGCACCTCATGAAGGTCGACCCCGAGTTGATCGGTCCGTGCATGCAATACCTGCACGGCATTGCCGCCGGTTTGCCCGCTGTCGCGTTCTATCACGTGTTGCGCTGTTTCAGTGACGGCATGGGCCGCACGCGCCCGGCGATGATTCTCGGGTTATGCGCCCTGGCGCTGAACATCCCGCTCAATTACGTGTTCATTTATGGTCACTTCGGCGTACCGGCCATGGGCGGCGCCGGCTGTGGCTGGGCGACGGGGATTGTCATGTGGTTCATGGCCCTCGGCATGGTCGCCTATACGCACTGGGCCCCGGCCTACCAAAAAAGCGAGCTGTTCAGCCGTTTCGACTGGCCGCAATGGACGGTGATCAAACGCCTGCTGAGCATCGGCTTGCCAATCGGCATCGCGGTGTTTGCCGAATCGAGCATCTTCGCGGTGATCGCCTTGCTGATCGGTAGCCTCGGCGCGACCGTCGTCGCCGGCCACCAGATCGCGCTGAACGTCAGCTCTCTGGTGTTCATGATTCCTTACTCGCTGGGCATGGCCGTCACCGTACGCGTTGGCCAGGCCCTGGGCCGCAATGAACCGCGGGAAGCGCGCTTCGCCGCAGGCGTCGGCATGGGCAGCGCATTGGCCTATGCCTGCCTGTCGGCGAGCATGATGCTGTTGCTGCGTGAACACATTGCCACGATCTACACCACTGACCCGACGGTGATTCACGTCGCGGCGATGCTGATTGTGTACTCGGCGTTGTTTCAGTTTTCCGATGCGATCCAGGTCACCGCGGCCGGCGCACTGCGCGGTTATCAGGACACACGGGTGACGATGATCCTGACCTTGTTCGCGTATTGGGGGATTGGTTTGCCGGTGGGTTACGCCCTGGGCCTGACCGACTGGCTCGGCGCACCGAGCGGCCCGAGCGGGCTGTGGCAGGGTTTGATCGTGGGCTTGAGTTGCGCGGCGCTGATGCTGTCGATCCGCCTGGCGCGCAGTGCACGCAAGCGGATCCGCATCAGCAAGTCGGCGGGTTAAGCGAGTTTCTTGCGGATCCAGTAGAGGTAGGTGCCTGCCTCTTCATGCTGGCCGACCAGTTCATGGTCGAGGAACACGCAGAACTTGGGGATATCGCGACGGGTCGACGGGTCGGTGGCGATCACCTTCAGCAAGCCGCCGGGCGCCAGGTCACGGATGTGCTGGTGCAGCATCATCACCGGCTCCGGGCAGTTGAGGCCGGTGGCGTCGAGGGTGCCGTCTACCGGCGTATCAATCATTTCACTCATGATTCACTCCTGAAACTGGCCGGCATTGTCGCGCATTGCCGGGGTTCTAGTCACTGACAGCTGATCGTTCCGACGCTCTGCGTGGGCATGCATCCCGTGACGCTCCGCGTCACATCCAAAGGCGGAACGCGGAGCGTCCCCGGCGGCATTCCCACGCAGAGCGTGGGAACGATCAATGTGCAAACTCAGCGGGACTTGGGTTTCTTCACATCGATCCGGCGCAAATGGCAGGTCACTTCTTCACGGTCGTGGTACAGCTGCTTGCAGCCGATCTCGACCTTGATCCCGCGCTCCTTGAAGCCTTCGGCGATGCGTTCGAGCAAGCGCTTCACTTCCGCGTAACGCTGTTTCATCGGCAGCTTGAGGTTGACCACCGCTTCACGGCAATGGCCTTCACCAATCCATTCTTCCAGCATCGCGGCGTTGCGCGCCGGTTTCTCGACGATGTCGCAGACCATCCAGTCCACCGGTTGGCGCGGCTTGAAGGTGAAACCGTCGGCCATCAAGTGCTGCACCAGGCCGGTGTCCATCAGGCTTTCGGCCATAGGACCGTTGTCGATGGCGGTCACCAGCATCCCGCGATTGACCAGCTGCCAAGTCCAGCCGCCCGGTGCGGCACCGAGGTCAACGCCGGTCATGTCGCTGTGCAGGCGCTCGTCCCACTGATCCCGGGGGATAAAGTGGTGCCAGGCCTCTTCCAGCTTCAGGGTCGAACGGCTTGGCGCGTCACGCGGAAATTTCAGACGTGGAATGCCCATCGGCCACATCGCCGAGTTATTCGACTCGGCCAGGCCGACAAACACTTCACGACCGCTTTTGAAAGTCAGCAGCAGCCTCGGCTTGCTGGCGTCTTCCACCAGTTTGCCGGCGGCCATCAGCGCCTTGCGCAGGTGACCTTCGAACTTCTTGCAGAAGTTCGACAGTTCCTTGCCATCGTTGGTGTCGACCATTTCCAGCCACAGGCTGCCGCACACCGGGAAGTCGACGATGTGCGCGAGGATCACGCTGATGCGGTCGGTTTCCGGCAGGTCGATGAACATCCCGCGCGCCCATTGGCGCGGGAAGATCAGCTCGGCGAAACGCTGGCCGCGCATCAGGCGCGCGGCGCCGTCTTCTTCGGTGCAGATGAATTCGGCGCAGGCGCTGGCGGTCTTGGCCTTGGCATAACCGGCCACGTTCAGCCGTGCGGCGTGTTCGGAAATCTCGGAACAGACTTCGCCTTCGAAGCCCGGCCGGCAATGCATAAAGAGGGTGTTCATTGAATCTCCTGGGCAATCGGCAATGATCGATGCGCAAACTTGCCCTGTAGCAAAGCCTGTCACGAAAACCGGCGCATGATAGCCGAGTTCGGAACCTTGGACTTGTCGATAGAGTCCAGTAATTAGCCAGCTACTTAAAACAGGGCTAGGTTAAAGGCTCTGTTTGTCCCGTCAGTCCGTAGCCGTGCGGACCCAAAGGAGTTATTTCAAATGCCGTCCCTCGATAGCCTGAAAACCCTTAAAACCTTACAAATCGACGACAAGACGTACCACTATTTCAGTCTGCCCGACGCTGCCAAGAGCCTCGGTGATCTCGACAAGCTGCCGATGTCGTTGAAAGTGCTGCTGGAAAACCTGCTGCGCTGGGAGGACGAAAAAACCGTCACCGGCGCCGACCTCAAGGCGATTGCCGCGTGGCTCAAGGAACGCCGCTCCGACCGTGAAATCCAGTACCGCCCGGCCCGGGTATTAATGCAGGACTTCACCGGCGTACCCGCCGTGGTCGACCTCGCCGCCATGCGCGCCGCCATGGCCAAGGCTGGCGGCGATCCGCAGCGGATCAATCCGCTGTCGCCGGTGGATCTGGTGATCGACCACTCCGTAATGGTCGACAAATTCGCCAGTTCCAGCGCGTTCGAACAGAACGTCGACATTGAAATGCAGCGCAACGGCGAGCGTTACGCCTTCCTGCGCTGGGGCCAGAGTGCCTTCGACAACTTCAGCGTGGTGCCGCCGGGCACCGGGATTTGTCACCAGGTCAACCTGGAATACCTCGGGCGTACGGTCTGGACCAAGGACGAGGACGGCCGCACCTACGCGTTCCCCGACACCCTGGTCGGCACCGACTCCCATACCACCATGATCAACGGCCTCGGCGTGCTCGGCTGGGGCGTCGGCGGGATCGAAGCGGAGGCGGCGATGCTCGGCCAACCGGTGTCGATGCTGATTCCGGAAGTGATTGGCTTCAAACTCACCGGCAAGCTCAAGGAAGGCATCACCGCCACTGACCTGGTGCTGACCGTCACGCAGATGCTGCGCAAGAAGGGTGTGGTCGGCAAATTCGTCGAATTCTACGGTGACGGCCTCGCCGACCTGCCGTTGGCAGACCGCGCGACCATCGCCAACATGGCCCCGGAATACGGCGCCACCTGCGGCTTCTTCCCGGTGGACGACGTGACGCTGGACTACCTGCGCCTGTCCGGCCGCCCACCGGAAGTGGTCAAGCTGGTCGAGGCCTACACCAAGGCCCAAGGCCTGTGGCGCCTGCCGGGCAAGGAACCGATCTTCACCGACAGCCTGGAACTGGACATGGCCAGCGTCGAAGCCAGCCTCGCCGGGCCGAAACGTCCGCAGGACCGCGTGTCACTGCCCAATGTCGCCCAGGCCTTCAGCGATTTCCTCGGCCTGCAGATCAAACCCACCAGCAAGGAAGAAGGTCGCCTGGAAAGTGAAGGCGGCGGTGGCGTCGCGGTGGGTAATGCCGACCTGATCGGCGAGGCGGACTACGAGTCCGAAGGCCATACCTATCGCCTGAAGAACGGGGCGGTGGTCATCGCTGCGATCACCTCTTGCACCAACACTTCCAACCCGAGCGTGATGATGGCGGCCGGGCTGGTGGCGAAGAAAGCCATCGAGAAAGGCCTGAAACGCAAACCGTGGGTCAAGAGTTCCCTGGCGCCTGGCTCGAAAGTGGTCACCGACTATTACAAGGCGGCTGGCCTGACCCAATACCTTGATGAACTGGGTTTTGCCCTGGTCGGTTATGGCTGCACCACCTGCATTGGTAACTCCGGGCCGCTGCCGGAACCGATCGAGAAAGCCATTCAGAAGGCCGATCTGGCCGTCGCTTCGGTGCTGTCCGGCAACCGCAACTTTGAAGGCCGGGTGCATCCGCTGGTGAAAACCAACTGGCTGGCCTCCCCGCCCCTGGTCGTCGCTTATGCGCTGGCCGGCACGGTGCGGATCGATATCAGCAGTGAACCCCTGGGCAATGACCAGAACGGCAACCCGGTGTACCTGCGCGACATCTGGCCGAGCACCCAGGAGATTGCCGACGCGGTGAATCAGGTCAACACCGCGATGTTCCACAAGGAATACGCCGAAGTGTTTGCCGGCGACGAACAGTGGCAGGCGATTGAAGTGCCACAAGCGGCGACCTATGTGTGGCAGGAAGACTCGACGTACATCCAGCATCCGCCGTTCTTCGATGACATCGGTGGGCCGCCGCCGGTCATCCGGGACGTGAAAAAGGCCAACGTGCTGGCGCTGCTCGGCGATTCGGTGACCACCGACCACATCTCCCCCGCCGGTAACATCAAGGCCGACAGCCCTGCTGGTCATTACCTGCGCGAGAAAGGCGTTGAACCGCGGGACTTCAACTCTTATGGCTCCCGTCGCGGCAACCATGAAGTGATGATGCGCGGGACCTTCGCCAACATTCGTATCCGCAATGAAATGCTCGGCGGCGAAGAAGGCGGCAACACGATCTACATTCCCACTGGCGAACGCCTGCCGATCTACGACGCGGCGATGCGTTATCAGGCGTCGGGCACGCCGCTGGTGGTAATCGCCGGGCAAGAATACGGCACCGGCTCGAGCCGCGACTGGGCGGCCAAAGGTACCAATCTGCTGGGGGTGAAGGCGGTGATCGCCGAGAGCTTCGAGCGGATTCACCGTTCCAACCTGGTGGGCATGGGCGTGTTGCCGTTGCAGTTCAAGCTGGATCAGAACCGCAAAAGCCTGAACCTGACCGGTAAGGAGACTGTGGATATTCTTGGTCTGACCGGCGTTGAAGTGACGCCGCGCATGAACCTGACGCTGGTCATCACCCGCGAAGACGGCAGCAGCGAGAAGATCGAGGTGTTGTGCCGGATCGATACGCTGAATGAAGTGGAGTACTTCAAGGCCGGGGGGATTTTGCATTACGTGTTGCGACAGTTGATTGCCTCGTAAGCATCGTTGCTGACAGAGACACCGCCTTCGGGCGGTGTTTTTGTTTGTGCGGTGTACGTCCTTATAATCGCGCGCCCCAGAAAAGTTCGCAGCCTTCGATCTTCGCGGCGACAAAAGCACCATCGCTCAAAAAGGACTTCCCATGCTCGCTCTGCCATGGCTCCACCTGGCACTCCTCTCCATCGGCTATGCAATAGCGCTGATCTACGGCCAGCTCGGCTGGCTCGCTGCGATAACAGTCGCACTGCTGCTGTTCGCCGGTTTCGCCGTACGCCAGCAAAAGATTCAGGCCGGCCGCTACATCGGCCACGGCTTGTTCATCGTCCTGGCCCTGGCGCTGGCGATGCATTGGCTGCCGGGCTTCTACAACGGTCGCGGCATCGACCCGCAGCGGTTCACCGACGATGCCGTGCCGTTTTCCATGTATGTGAACCAGGACAAACCACTGATTGGTTTCTGGTTGTTGCTGGTCTGCCCATGGATTGTTGGCCGGCGCTCGCTGCGGCTGTCGATCTACGCCACCGCCCTCGCCTTGACCCTGAGTGTCGTGCTCGCCCTCGGTGGTGCCTTGCTGTTGGGCATGATCAGTTGGGCACCAAAATGGCCGGACCACGCCTGGCTGTGGGTCTTGAACAATCTGCTGCTGGTGACCCTGGTCGAAGAAGCGCTGTTTCGCGGCTACATCCAGGGCGGTTTGAGCCGGCGTTTCAAACACCTGCCCTATGGCGAAAACCTCGCGTTGTTGCTCGCTTCGCTGCTGTTCGGCTTGGCGCATCTGGGCGCTGGCTGGCAATGGGTGTTACTGGCGGGCCTGGCAGGGGTCGGCTATGGTCTGGCCTACCGATTTGGCGGGTTGGGTGCGGCCATCGCTACCCATTTCGGCTTGAACCTGCTGCATTTCGGCCTGTTCACCTATCCGATGCTCGCGGCATGACGCAACAGTCGTTTTGCGACGCGGCGCTGATTATTGAAAAATAATTTCAATAAATTCCTGACCATGCCGACACCCTGTCAAAGCCTTGCGGATTGAAAAAGCCATGCGTAATAACCAACCCACTACACAACGCGAACGGACCTTTCCGGCTCAGCAACGGTTGATTTCCACGACCGACGCCAAGGGCGTGATCACTTACTGCAACGACGCTTTCGTCGAAATCAGTGGGTTTTCCCGTGAAGAGCTGATCCGTGCGCCGCACAACCTGGTTCGTCACCCTGACGTCCCGGCAGCGGTGTTCGCGCATATGTGGGGCACATTGAAACAAGGCTTGCCATGGATGGGCATTGTCAAGAATCGCTGCAAGACCGGTGATCACTACTGGGTTAACGCCTATGTCACGCCGGTGTTCGAAGGCAATCAGGTGGTCGGTTACGAGTCGGTGCGGATCAAACCCACCGCCGAGCAGATCCGCCGGGCCGAAGCGCTCTACCAACGCATCAACCAGGGCAAGTCGGCGATTCCTTCGTCAGACAAATGGCTGCCGATCCTGCAGGACTGGGTGCCGTTTATTCTGATCAGCCAGATCAGCTTCATGATCGGTGCCTCGCTCAACTCCCAGTGGGGTTTTGCCTTGGCCGCCGGTTTGTCGGTGCCGCTGGGCCTGATGGGTTTGAGCTGGCAACAGCGCGGGCTCAAGCGCCTGCTGGTCCTGGCCGGGCAAACCACATCCGACCCGCTGATCGCGCAGATGTACACCGACAGCCGTGGTGCCCAGGCGCGTCTGGAGATGTCGATCCTCAGCCAGGAAGCGCGTCTGAAGACCTGCCTGACCCGTCTGCAGGACACCGCCGAGCACCTGACCGAGCAAGCCAAGCAGTCCGACACCCTGGCGCACAACAGCTCCAACGGCCTGGAACGTCAGCGCGTCGAAACCGAGCAAGTGGCCACCGCCGTCAACCAGATGGCCGCCACCACCCAGGAAGTCGCCAGCCACGTGCAACGCACCGCTGACGCTACCCAGGAAGCCAATCGCCTGACCAGTCGCGGTCGTGACATTGCCGGGGAAACCCGCGAAGCCATCCAGCGCCTGTCGGTGGTGGTGGGTGAAACCGGCCTGACCGTGACCCAACTGGCCAAGGACAGCGACGAAATCGGTGGCGTGGTCGATGTGATCAAAGGCATCGCCGACCAGACCAACCTGCTGGCACTGAACGCCGCCATCGAAGCGGCGCGCGCCGGTGAAATGGGCCGTGGTTTCGCGGTCGTGGCCGACGAAGTGCGCCAACTGGCGCAACGCACCAGCGAGTCCACCGGACAGATTCACGCGCTGATCGCCAAGCTGCAACAAACCGCCAACACCGCCGTACAAACCATGGACGCCGGGCATCGCCAGGCCGAAGAAGGTGTGGCGCGGGTCTTGGAAGCCGACCAGGCCTTGATCGGCATCAGCGAAGCGGTGGCCCATATCACCGACATGACTACGCAAATCGCCGCTGCTACCGAAGAGCAAAGCTCGGTGGCCGAAGAGATCAGCCGCAACATCAGCAACATCTCGCAACTGGCGGACCAGACGTCTGAACAGGCGCAACACTCGGCGTTGTTGAGTGAAGAGCTGACGAAGACGGCCAGTACCCAGTATTCGCTGGTGGAGCGGTTTAACCGCTGATCTTCGTTGCCAGGGCGTGATGATCGTTCCCACGCTCTGCGTGGGAATGCCTCAATGGACGCTCTGCGTCCGCTGTTGGGACGCGGAGCGTCCCGGGCTGCATTCCCACGCGGAGCGCGGGAACGATCACTTAGCGAAGGAAATCAGCCACCTTCTGCGCCGCAGCCGCCAAATGCTGCTCATGGCTAAACCCCGAAGCCTTCAACGGTTTCAAATCATGATCCCCCGCCACTCGCCAGAACACCTCGATGCTCGGTGACAACGCATAACCCTCGACCGCCTCGCGATTGCCCAACGCATCCCGTTCGCCCTGGACAATCAAGGTCCGGGTCTTCAGCCCGGCCAAATGCTCGACCCGCGGTTTCTCCGGCTTACCCACGGCATAAAACGGATAACCCAGACAGACCAGCGCATCCGCGCCCAATTCATCCGCCAGCAAACTGGCCATCCGCCCGCCCATGGACTTGCCACCAATGGCCAGGCGCCCAGTGACATGGCGTCGCACCTGGGCATACACCTCATGCCAGCATTCGAGCAGTTTCGGTGCCGGATTCGGTGGGCGTTTACCGCCATCGATGCGCCGTTGTGCCATGTACGGAAACTCGAAGCGCAACACGTTGACCCCAGAGGCGGCAAGGCGCGCGGCCATGTCGTTCATCCAGCCGCTGTCCATCGGCGCACCCGCGCCGTGGGCGAGAATAAGCGTGGTCGATGACGGCGTCGAGGCGGCATTCCACAGCCAGCCATGATCCTGCACACACCGCGCCCATTGATCCCCGTCAATACTGGCCTTGTGCTCTTTGTCCATGCTTGCCTCGCTTTTAGTCTGCCTATAACTCCAGGCGAAGGAAGCGCTTGCCTTGCGCAGCGCCTTCACTTCGGCTGAACCGTGGATGGGGAACCATGAACACTTCTATCAGTACCGCCTACAACTACAAGGTGGTCCGCCAATTCGCCATTATGACGGTGGTGTGGGGCATCGTCGGCATGGGGCTCGGGGTTTTTCTCGCCGCTCAATTGGTCTGGCCCGAACTCAACTTCAATTTGCCGTGGACCAGCTTCGGCCGTTTGCGCCCGCTGCACACCAACGCGGTGATCTTCGCTTTCGGCGGTTGCGCCCTGTTCGCCAGTTCGTTCTATTCGGTGCAGCGCACCTGCCAGACCCAACTGTTTGCCCCAAGAATCGCCCAGTTCTGCTTCTGGGGCTGGCAACTGGTGATTGTCCTGGCGGCCGTCAGCCTGCCGCTGGGCTACACCAGTTCCAAGGAATACGCCGAGCTGGAATGGCCGATCGACATCCTGATCACCATCGTCTGGGTCGCCTACGCCATCGTGTTCTTCGGCACACTGGCCAAGCGCAAGACCAAGCACATCTACGTCGGTAACTGGTTCTTCGGCGCGTTCATCGTCACCGTGGCGATCCTGCACATCGTCAACAACCTGGAAATCCCGGTCAGCTGGACCAAGTCCTACTCGCTGTACGGCGGCGCAACCGACGCCATGGTGCAGTGGTGGTACGGCCACAACGCGGTGGGTTTCTTCCTGACCGCAGGCTTCCTCGGGATGATGTATTACTTCGTGCCGAAACAGGCCGAGCGTCCGGTGTACTCGTATCGTTTGTCGATCGTGCACTTCTGGGCGTTGATCACCCTCTACATCTGGGCCGGCCCGCACCATTTGCACTACACCGCGTTGCCGGACTGGGCACAGTCGCTGGGCATGGTGATGTCGCTGATCCTGCTGGCGCCAAGCTGGGGCGGGATGATCAACGGCATGATGACGCTCTCCGGCGCCTGGCATAAGTTGCGCAGCGACCCGATCCTGCGCTTCCTCGTGGTCTCGCTGGCGTTCTACGGCATGTCGACCTTCGAAGGGCCGATGATGGCGATCAAAACCGTCAACGCCCTCTCCCACTACACCGACTGGACCATCGGCCACGTTCACGCCGGCGCGCTCGGTTGGGTGGCGATGATTTCCATCGGCGCGCTGTACCACATGATCCCGAAAATCTTCGGCCGCCAGCAGATGCACAGCCTCGGCCTGATCAACGCGCACTTCTGGCTCGCGACAATCGGCACCGTGCTCTACATCGCGTCGATGTGGGTCAACGGCATCGCCCAGGGCCTCATGTGGCGCGCTGTCAACGAAGACGGCACGCTGACCTACTCCTTCGTCGAAACCCTGGTGGCCAGCCACCCAGGCTTCGTCGTGCGGTTGGTGGGCGGTGCGATCTTCTTCAGCGGCATGTTGCTGATGGCCTACAACACCTGGCGCACCGTGCGGGCCTCGCAGCCTGCCGAAGCCGCCGCTGCCGCGCAGATGGCCTGAGGAGTCCGCCATGAAACACGAAACCATCGAGAAAAACGTCGGCCTGCTGCTGTTGCTGATGGTCCTGGCCGTCAGCATCGGCGGTCTGACCCAGATCGTCCCGCTGTTCTTCCAGGACGTAACCAATAAACCGGTGGAAGGCATGAAGCCCTACACCGCGCTGCAACTGGAAGGTCGCGACATCTACATCCGCGAAGGTTGCGTCGGCTGCCATTCGCAGATGATCCGGCCGTTCCGCGCCGAAACCGAACGCTACGGCCACTACTCGGTCGCCGGTGAAAGCGTCTGGGATCACCCGTTCCTGTGGGGCTCGAAACGTACCGGGCCGGACCTGGCACGGGTCGGCGGTCGCTACTCCGAAGACTGGCACCGCGCGCATCTGTACAACCCGCGCAACGTCGTGCCGGAATCGAAAATGCCCGGCTACCCATGGTTGGTCGCCAACTCGCTCGACAGCAGCCACACCGAAACCAAGATCAAGGCCATGCGCACCCTCGGCGTGCCATACAGCGACGACGACATTACCGGTGCCGTCGCCTCGCTCAAGGGCAAGACCGAAATGGACGCACTCGTCGCCTACCTGCAAGTGCTTGGCACTGCCATCAAGAGCAAGAGGTGAGCCATGGCCATTCCCTTTGAAATAGTCAGCGTGATGAGCAGCGGAATGATCCGCGGCCTGGGCACGGTCGTGGTGTTCGTGGCCTTCGTCGGCCTGGCGTTGTGGGTGTTCAGCGGCAAGCGCAGCCCGGAATTCGCTGAAGCGCGAATGCTGCCGTTCGCCGACGAGTTGAACCCCGATGACGCCACCCAAGAACCTGAACCAAGGAGTACCCGGCCATGACCACCTTCTGGAGTACGTGGATCTGCGTACTGACCATCGGCAGCCTGATCGGCCTGACCTGGCTGTTGATCGGCACCCGCAAGGGCGAGACCAAGGGCAGCGTCGACCAGACCATGGGCCACAGCTTCGACGGCATCGAGGAGTACGACAACCCGCTGCCGCAGTGGTGGTTCATGCTGTTCGCCGGCACCTTGGTGTTCGCCGTGGGCTATCTGGTTCTGTATCCGGGCCTGGGCAACTGGAAAGGCGTACTGCCGGGCTACGAGGACGGCTGGACCGGCGTCCACGAGTGGGAAAAGGAAATGAACAAGGCTGACGCCCGGTTCGGACCGATCTTCGCCAAATTCGCCGCGATGCCGGTGGAAGAAGTGGCGAAAGACCCGCAAGCGCTGAAAATGGGCGGTCGCCTGTTTGCCTCCAATTGCGCGGTGTGTCACGGCTCGGACGCCAAGGGCGCCTTCGGCTTCCCCAACCTGGCGGACCGTGATTGGCGCTGGGGCGGCGACGCCGACATGATCAAGACCACGATCATGGGCGGTCGGATGGCAGCGATGCCGGCCTGGGGTGAAATTCTCGGTGAGGCTGGCGTGAAAAACGTGGCCGCGTATGTGCGTCATGAACTGGCCGGCCTGCCGTTGCCCGCCGACAGCAACGCCGATGTACAAGCCGGTCAGCAATTGTTCAGCACCACTTGCGTAGCCTGTCACGGGGCAAACGGCCAGGGCACTGAAGCCATGGGCGCGCCGAACCTGACGCACCCGGCCGGATTCATCTACGGTTCAAGCCTGGCGCAGCTGCAACAAACCATTCGTCATGGCCGCCAGGGCCATATGCCGGCGCAGAACGAACTGCTCGGCAACGATAAGGTGCAACTGCTGGCCGCCTATGTTTTCAGCTTGTCGAACGGTGTCAGCACCGAGCGCTTGCAGGCTGAAGGCAAAAGCGAATAATTCTTGACCGCTCTGCTGCCGCATTCTCCCGGATGCGGCAGTTCCCTGCTTCTTTGCGACCCATTGTCGCACCCTCAATTAGTCGCCCTTTCGGTTCCCCGGATTCGGGTCTACGCTTGCTCGATGCGGACTGGCAAAGTACCGGTTCCAGGTCGACATTAGCCGATGTGTTCAACGAATCTGCTCGATGACAGGCCGCAAAGGCTGGTAGATACCGGCTGTCGTGCCAAATGCCATCGCTCACCCTTTCGTTGCGTTTCAACACACCCCGTTACAACTGACCTGAACCCCTCGCCTTTTTCGTCTGCTGCGACATTTTGTCCGGGGCCGATTTTGTCCTTACGCGGCGCATGGAAAGGCCGCAGAATCAGCTTCTGAAAGCATTGACCCAGGTCATGGTGCGTTGCAATGCCCCCCTGCTTTCTACATACTTGCGGCCGATTTTTATCCTAATAAAACACCCAAACCGTGGAACCTTAGAATGAGCACAGCAATCAGTCCGACTGCTTATAACTATAAGGTAGTCCGCCAGTTCGCCATCATGACGGTGGTCTGGGGGATCCTTGGCATGGGGCTTGGTGTCTTCATCGCCTCACAGCTTGTATGGCCGGAATTGAACTTCGGTCTGCCGTGGACGACTTTTGGACGCTTACGCCCGTTGCACACCAACCTGGTGATTTTCGCCTTCGGTGGTTGTGCACTGTTTGCCACTTCTTATTACGTCGTGCAGCGAACCTGCCAAACGCGACTGATTTCCGACAGCCTCGCGGCCTTCCACTTCTGGGGTTGGCAAGCGGTGATCATCGGCGCCATCGTCACCTTGCCGCTGGGTTACACCACCACCAAGGAATACGCCGAACTGGAATGGCCACTGGCTATTCTGCTGGCCGTCGTCTGGGTCGTTTACGGCCTGGTGTTCTTCGGCACCATCGTCAAGCGCAAGACCAAGCACATCTATGTCGGTAACTGGTTCTACGGCGCGTTCATCGTCGTGACCGCGATGCTGCACATCGTCAACCACATGTCGCTGCCGGTCAGCCTGTTCAAGTCCTACTCGGCCTACTCGGGTGCGACGGACGCGATGATCCAGTGGTGGTACGGCCACAACGCGGTGGGCTTCTTCCTGACCACCGGTTTCCTGGGGATGATGTACTACTTCGTGCCGAAACAGGCCGAACGTCCGATCTACTCCTATCGCCTGTCCATCGTGCACTTCTGGGCGCTGATCACCCTGTACATCTGGGCCGGTCCGCACCACTTGCACTACACCGCGTTGCCGGATTGGGCGCAGTCCCTGGGCATGGCGATGTCGATCATCCTGCTCGCGCCAAGCTGGGGCGGCATGATCAACGGCATGATGACCCTGTCGGGCGCCTGGCATAAGTTGCGCACCGACCCGATCCTGCGCTTCCTCGTGGTCTCGCTGGCGTTCTACGGCATGTCGACCTTCGAAGGCCCGATGATGGCGATCAAGACCGTCAACTCGCTCTCGCACTACACCGACTGGACCATCGGCCACGTACACGCCGGCGCGCTCGGCTGGGTAGCGATGATTTCGATCGGCGCGATCTACCACATGATCCCGAAACTGTTCGGTCGCACGCAGATGCACAGCATCGGCCTGATCAACACGCACTTCTGGCTCGCGACCATCGGTACCGTGCTGTACATCGCTTCGATGTGGGTCAACGGCATCACCCAGGGCCTGATGTGGCGTGCAATCAACGATGACGGCACCCTCACCTACTCGTTCGTTGAAGCGCTGCAAGCCAGCCACCCTGGTTTCATCGTTCGCGCCCTGGGCGGTGCGTTCTTTGCCAGCGGCATGCTGTTCATGGCCTACAACGTATTCCGTACCGTACGCGCCTCGAACCCGGTTGAAGCCGAAGCCGCCGCTCAGATTGCTGTAGTTGGAGCTCACTGATGAAGCATGAAGCAGTCGAGAAGAATATTGGCCTGCTGGCCTTCTTCATGGTTATCGCCGTCAGCATCGGCGGCCTGACCCAGATCGTTCCGCTGTTTTTCCAGGACGTCACCAACAAGCCGGTCGAAGGCATGAAGCCTCGTCCCGCGCTTGAAGTCGAAGGACGCGACGTGTTCATCGCCAACGGTTGTGTCGGCTGCCACTCGCAGATGATCCGCCCGTTCCGTGCTGAAACCGAACGTTACGGCCACTACTCGGTCGCCGGTGAAAGCGTCTGGGACCACCCGTTCCTGTGGGGTTCCAAGCGTACCGGTCCGGACCTGGCCCGTGTCGGCGGTCGTTACTCCGATGACTGGCAGCGTGCGCACTTGTACAACCCGCGCAACGTGGTGCCTGAGTCGAAAATGCCGGCCTACCCGTTCCTCGTGGAAAACAAGCTCGACGGCAAGGACACCGCCAAGAAACTGGAAGTCCTGCGCACGCTCGGCGTCCCTTACACCGACGAAGACATCGCCGGTGCCAAGGATGCGGTGAAGGGCAAGACCGAAATGGACGCGCTGGTGGCCTATCTGCAAGGCCTGGGCACCATCATCAAAAGCAAACGGTGATCTAGATGGATATCGGGATGATTCGTGGCCTGGGCACCGTTGTCGTGATGGTGGCCTTTATCGGTCTGGCGTTGTGGGTGTTCAGCCCCAAGCGCAAGTCGGAGTTTGAAGACGCGACCTTGCTGCCTTTCGCGGATGATCCCGAAGCCATCAAGCACGTCGAGCAAGCTTCTAGGAGTAACAAAGAATGACTACGTTCTGGAGTCTGTACGTCACAGTCCTGAGCCTGGGTACCATCTTCGCCCTGACCTGGCTGCTGCTGTCCACCCGCAAGGGCCAGCGCAGCGAAGCCACCGAAGAGACGGTTGGCCACTCCTTCGACGGGATCGAGGAGTACGACAACCCACTGCCGAAATGGTGGTTCATGCTGTTCGTGGGCACCATCATCTTCGCCCTCGGCTACCTGGTGCTGTACCCGGGCCTGGGCAACTGGAAAGGCCTGCTGCCGGGCTACAACTACCTCGATACCGACAAGCAGACCGCGTTCGCCAACGGCCAGACCGGCTGGACCGGCGTTCACGAGTGGGAAAAGGAAATGGCCAAGTCGGACGCCAAGTTCGGCCCGATCTTCGCCAAGTTCGCTTCCATGCCGATTGAGGACGTGGCCAAGGACCCGCAAGCCCTGAAGATGGGTGGCCGCCTTTTCGCCTCCAACTGCTCGGTCTGCCACGGTTCCGACGCCAAGGGCGCTTATGGCTTCCCGAACCTGACCGACGCCGACTGGCGCTGGGGCGGCGAACCGGAAACCATCAAGACCACCATCATGGGCGGTCGTCATGCCGTGATGCCGGCATGGGCTGAAGTGATCGGCGAGCAAGGCGTTGCCGATGTTGCCGGCTTCGTGCTGACCAACCTCGATGGCCGCAAGCTGCCGGAAGGCACCAAGTCCGACCCGGTGGCCGGGCAGAAGCTGTTCGCCGCCAACTGTGCGGTGTGCCACGGTCCGGAAGGCAAAGGAACGCCAGCCATGGGCGCGCCTAACCTGACCCACCCGGCCGCGTTCATCTACGGTTCGAGCTTCGCTCAATTGCAGCAGACCATCCGTTACGGCCGTCAGGGCCAGATGCCTGCGCAAGAACAGCTGCAAGGCAACGACAAGGTTCACCTGCTGGCCGCTTACGTCTACAGCCTGTCTCACGGTGAGAAGGCTCCGGCGGCGGATGCCCAGTAAGGCAAACGCTTGAAGCAATAAAAAACGGCCCCGCCAATGTGAATTGGCGGGGCCGTTTTGTTTGTGGCCGCGCGTGACCATGGCGACCAGTGGTAGTGCCGCTCTCCCCTCCTGGGTTGCGAGAGTTGCCATCGAGTAGTAACGTTTCTACAAAGTACTTTAAAGAGGGGGCTGCCATGATGGCCATCACCACGATTTCAAGCCGGGAATTCAACCAGGATACAAGTAGTGCCAAAAAAGCCACGCGTCAGGGGCCGGTTATTATCACCGACCGTGGCAAGCCAGCCCACGTACTGCTAAGCATTGAGGAGTACCAAAAACTCACCGGCATCAACGCCAATATCGTCGACCTGCTCGTCATGCCAGAAGCGGCAGACATTGACTTCGAAACCGAGCGTGCCGTGATCACTCATCGACCTGTGGACCTGTCTTGATGTTTCTACTCGACACCAATGTGATTTCTGAGCTGCGTAAACCCCAGGCAGATGTGAACGTTGTCGCCTGGGCCAAAAGCGTCATTGCGCCACGCCTGTTTATTTCGGCCATTACCTTGAAGGAACTGGAGACCGGAGTTCTTCGAATGGAACGTCGTGATCCCGCTCAGGGGAAAGTGTTACGCACGTGGTTGAAGCGTCACGTCATACCGGCCTTCGATGCCAGGATCTTGCCGGTCGATGCCGCCGTGGCTCTGCGCTGTGCCAGCTTGCATGTTCCGGATCAAGCAAATGAAAGCGACGCCCTTATCGCTGCGACTGCACTGGTGCATGGCCTGACCGTGGTCACCCGAAACACCGGTGATTTTCAATCCAGCGGTGTCGCATTGATCAACCCATGGGATGAATGAATGCGCCGCAATCACCGTGAGACGGCTCCGGCGGCGGATGCCCGCAAGGCCAACGCCTGAGCGCAATACGAAAAGGCCCCATCATCATTTGACGGAGCCTTTTTTAGTGGCGCAATAATCCTAGCGGTGAACCGGGATTGTCTTCACCTCGGTCTGCTTCGGCCATTTGTTTTCCTTGACCATTCTCACCGTAAGGTTTTTGCGATCCTCGGAAAAGCTGGCCGTCAGGTAAGTCTGCTGCGAAGCCCCACCGCTCAGAAAAACCGGCACGTCACCAAAGAAAGTGCGCTGGTCATAGCCCCACCAAGTACCGACACTCCGGTGATAGTGCCCGGCAAAGACAGCGGTCACCTGGTACTTCTGAATCATCAACCTGAACCGCTCAACCTGCTGAGGACTGCACTTCCACTTATCCGGCTTGTGCATATTGAGCAGGATGACCCGCCCTTTTTGCCGGGCCGCCTTCAGGTCCTGCTCCAGCCAGTCGAGGGAGTCGGTAATTTTATAGAGGGTCGGTACACCCCAATCCCAAGCTGTGAAGGTAGTGACATAGGTGGGCTCATTATGTAACTGCACCAGATGGACATCACCAAAAGTCCTGGAATAAGCCAGGCTACCGGCTACCGACCCGACAATAGAACCCTCACTCCCCGCCGTCATATCGAGCGAGTCCAACTTACCGAAGTAACGATCCTTGAAATCTACAACACTGCCCGCCGCACAATTATTTAAAAAACAATCGTCCACGTTATTCTCATAATCGTGATTACCCAGGCCGTAGTCGTATTGCCCTGCCAGGTATTTATCCAGAATCGGTTTAACGGTCGATCTCTGCCAGCCATGGCCGAAGGCAGTCATATCACCGTTAATCATTACCGGCACTTTCGAAGCACCGCCATTAAATGTCCTGAAACTGGCGATATCCGAATACTGGGTTTCAATCAGCCATTTGGAACGGGCATCCCGTTCGCCGTCAGTCTGGGCGGCGCCGCTGTCCGAATTTTCGGTCCAGGGGTATTGTGGATCGGAAGCAAATACCAGATGCCGAGGTGAATAATTAACTTGTTCAGCGTACGCAGGCACATTAAATAACAACACCAGACCCAATAACGACCCAGTCCTTGCAAATACATTCATAGACATCCATTTCCGTTTTTGATTAATCACACTAACAGAGCACCCTCGTTAGTTCTCGATCCAACGTTATGCCAGCCACCCGTTAAAAACAAATAACTCTCCGTCTTACTATAATAAAAAATGTGTCCCGACTACCGGCACATCGGTGACTTTCAATTCAACGGTGTTGCTGTGATCAATCCATGAGATGGATGAATTCGACGCAGTGGCAAAACCGTTCACAATTTGAGACGGACTTTTAATCGACCGGATGCCTTGGGGCCTGTAGTTTTTCTTCAGCTTGAACGCCCACGTCACGACGTGGAGTTTTCAAGGAACGAGAGATGCATTCACAGGTAATCACCAAGGAAGAAATGACATGTCCCATTCGGAAAACAGCTATTCCCGCTCCCGGTCACTTGAAACAATCCCTTTATTCTCGGCGCTGGAACCTGGAAACGGCACAGGTGGGCTGGACGGCCTGGGTGGCGGTCGTCTCCCGGGAAATTAACGGCTCCCCTGACGCAGAGCAGCGCCCACGCGCTGCTCTCAAGGCAAATCGTCGATCGTCTATAGTCAATTGATCTGGATCATGATTTGTTACATCTGCTACACCATCTTCGCTTTTCTCCCAACGCGACCAAAGGTCGCACCCTTGAGCTAGAGCGACAGGCGTATCATTGCGCCACTGCAACACCTCTTTTTGACCGCGGTCGGCATGTACTGACCGGGGCATTTTTCCACTGCCGTGGGATGCAATGATGAGCAATCAGATTCCGGTACACGACGTTACCCCGCCTGCCAAGAACGCGAACAACAGCGTCGACCTCTACGCCTCTCGAGAAAAGATCTACACCCGTGCCTTTACCGGCCTGTTCCGCAACCTGCGCATGATGGGCGGGGCCGGATTGTTCCTGCTGTATTTCGGTACGGTGTGGCTGAACTGGGGCGGCCACCAGGCCGTGTGGTGGAACCTGCCGGAACGTAAGTTCTTCATCTTCGGTGCGACGTTCTGGCCCCAGGATTTCATCCTGCTCTCGGGCCTGCTGATCATAAGTGCCTTCGGCCTGTTCTTCATTACCGTGTACGCCGGGCGCGTCTGGTGCGGTTATACCTGCCCGCAAAGCGTCTGGACCTGGATCTTCATGTGGTGCGAAAAGGTCACCGAAGGCGACCGTAACCAGCGCATCAAGCTCGACAAGGCGCCGATGAGCGCCAACAAATTCCTGCGCAAGTTCAGCAAGCACGGCCTGTGGCTGTTGATCGGCTTCGTTACCGGCATGACTTTCGTCGGCTACTTCTCGCCGATCCGCGAACTGACCATCGACTTCTTCACTGGCGAGGCCGATGGCTGGTCGTACTTCTGGGTCGGTTTCTTCACCCTCGCCACCTACGGCAATGCCGGCTGGTTGCGCGAGCAGGTATGCATCTACATGTGCCCGTACGCACGCTTCCAGAGCGTGATGTTCGACAAGGACACCCTGATCGTTTCCTACGACCCGCGTCGTGGCGAATCCCGTGGCCCGCGCAAGAAAGGCGTGGATTACAAGGCCCAGGGCCTGGGCGATTGCATCGACTGCACCATGTGCGTCCAGGTCTGCCCGACCGGCATCGACATCCGCGACGGCCTGCAAATCGAGTGCATCGGCTGTGCCGCGTGTATCGATGCGTGCGACAGCATCATGGACAAGATGGACTACCCGCGCGGCCTGATCAGCTACACCACCGAGCACAACCTGTCCGGGCAGAAAACCCATAAACTGCGCCCGCGCCTGATCGGCTATGCGTTAGTGCTGCTGACCATGATCGGCTTGCTGGTGACCGCCTTCTTCATGCGTTCGCTGGTGGGCTTCGACGTCAGCAAGGACCGCGTGCTGTACCGCGAGAACGCCGAAGGCCGGATCGAAAACGTCTACAGCCTGAAGATCATGAACAAGGACCAGCGCGACCACACCTATGTGCTGGAAGCCAGCGGCCTTCCGGACCTCAAGCTGCAAGGCCGGCGTGAAATCAAAGTCGCCGCCGGGGAAATTTTCAGCCAGCCGGTGGAGCTGTCCAGCGCGCCGGAGCAATTGCCATCGAGCACCAATGAGGTGAAATTCACCCTCAAGGATGCCGATGACGACAGCGTCCACGTTGAAGCCAAGAGCCGATTCATCGGCCCACAAATTCGTTGAGAGAAGTGATCATGCCCGCAGCAACTGCCGCAAGCCCTTGGTACAAGCATCTTTGGCCGTGGATCATCATCGGGATTCTCGCGTGCTCGGTGACCCTGACCCTGTCCATGGTGACCATCGCGGTCAACAATCCGGACAACCTGGTCAACGACAACTACTACGAGGCCGGCAAAGGCATCAACCGTTCCCTGGACCGTGAGTTGCTGGCCCAGACCCTGTTACTGCGCGCCAGCGTGCATCTGGATGAGCTGACCGGTGAAGTCGACCTGCGCCTGAGCGGCAACAGTCAACCCAAGACCGTTGAGCTGAACCTGATCTCGCCGACCCAGCCGGAGAAGGATCGCAAGATCACCCTGACCCACAGCGAAACCGAACAGGGCCGCTACATCGGCCAGATGAGCGACAAGGTTGAAGGTCGGCGTTTTGTCGAATTGCTGGGCGTGCAGGACGACAAGACCTGGCGCATGTTCGAGGAAGAACAGGTCAGCCACGACAAAGACCTGCTGCTGGGCGACGAGCCGTTGCAAGGCGCTGAAGACCTGAAGAAGTAAGCCTCACTTTGATCGTTCCCACGCTCTGCGTGGGAACGCAGCCAGGGACGCGCCGCGTCCCAGCCGAAGCGGACGCGGAGCGTCCGGGGAGGCATTCCCACGCAGAGCGTGGGAACGATCATCGGACAACACCCTGTGAAAACCCCATGACCACCCCAACCCCCTGCTACCACTGCGCCCTGCCCGTCCCGGCCGGCAGCCGCTTCACCGCCGTCGTCCTCGGTGAAACCCGCGAGCTCTGCTGCCCGGGTTGCCAGGCTGTGGCCGAAGCCATCGTGGCTGGTGGGCTGGAAAGTTATTACCAGCATCGCAGCGAAGCCTCGGCCAACCCCGAGTCCTTGCCGGTGCAATTGGTCGATGAACTGGCGCTGTACGACCGCGCCGACGTCCAGAAGCCCTTCGTCCGTCACGAAGGCGAACTCGCCGAAACCACATTGTTAATGGAAGGCATCAGTTGCGCCGCCTGCGGCTGGCTGATCGAGAAACACCTGCGCGGTTTGCCCGCCGTGGCCGAGGCGCGGCTGAACCTGTCCAACCATCGCTTGCACGTGCGCTGGGCCGACGCTCAATTACCGCTGAGCCAAGTGCTCAGTGAGTTGCGCCATATCGGTTACGTCGCTCACCCCTACCAGGCCGACCGCGCCAGTGAACAACTGGCCAGCGAAAATCGCCTCGCCCTGCGTCAGCTCGGTGTGGCGGGGTTGCTGTGGTTCCAGGCGATGATGGCGACCATGGCCACCTGGCCGGAATTCAACATCGACCTCAGCCCCGAGCTGCACACCATCCTGCGCTGGGTTGCGCTGTTCCTGACCACGCCGATCGTGTTTTACAGCTGCGCGCCATTCTTCAAGGGCGCCATGCGCGATTTGCGCACCCGGCACCTGACCATGGACGTGTCGGTGTCGCTGGCCATCGGCAGCGCCTACCTTGCGGGGATCTGGACTTCGATCACCGGGGTCGGCGAGTTGTATTTCGATGCCGTCGGCATGTTTGCCCTGTTCCTGCTGGCCGGGCGTTACCTGGAACGTCGCGCCCGGGAACGCACCGCCGCCGCCACCGCGCAGCTCGTGAATCTATTGCCCGCTTCGTGTTTGCGCCTGAGTGCCGATGGCCAGAGCGAACGCATCCTGCTCAGCGAGTTGCGCGTCGGTGATCAGGTGCTGGTGCACCCTGGCGCGATCCTACCGGCCGATGGCAAGATCCTCGACGGCCAGTCGAGCATCGACGAGTCCCTGCTCACCGGCGAGTACCTGCCGCAACCGCGCACCCTCGGCGATGCGGTCACCGCCGGCACCTTGAATGTTGAAGGCGCATTGACCGTTGAAGTGCTGGCGCTGGGGCACGACACGCGACTGTCCGCCATCGTCCGCCTGCTCGACCGCGCCCAGGCGGAGAAACCGCGCCTGGCGGAAATCGCCGACCGCGCCGCCCAATGGTTCCTGTTGCTGTCGCTGGTGGCTGTGGCCGCTATTGGCTTGCTGTGGTGGGAACTGGATTCGTCGCGGGCGTTCTGGATCGTGCTCGCCATGCTCGTCGCGACCTGCCCATGCGCCCTGTCCCTCGCGACGCCGACCGCGCTGACCGCCGCTACCGGCACACTGCATAAACTCGGCTTGCTGCTGACCCGCGGCCATGTGCTGGAAGGTCTGAACCAGATCGACACGGTGATTTTCGACAAGACTGGCACGCTGACCGAAGGTCGCCTGGCGCTGCGCTCGATTCGCCCGCTCGGCGCCCTCGGCAGCGATGAATGCCTGGGGCTCGCGGCAGCACTGGAAAATCGCTCCGAACACCCGATCGCCCGCGCCTTTGGCCGCGCACCATTGGCCGCCGAAGAAGTCCTGAGCACACCAGGACTGGGCCTTGAAGGCTTGGTGGGTGAGCAACGGCTGCGCATCGGCCAGCCGGGTTTTGTCTGTGAACTCAGCGGCGCTGCCGTACCGCTGATGCCGGACGAGGCCGGCCAATGGCTACTGTTGGGCGATCAAACCGGGCCGTTGGCGTGGTTTGTCCTCGACGACCGCTTGCGCGCCGATGCCCCGCCCCTGCTCGCTGCCTGCAAGGCGCGCGGCTGGCGCACGCTGTTGCTGTCCGGCGACAGTTCGCCGATGGTCGCCAGCGTCGCTGCCGAATTGGGGATTGACGAAGCCCGTGGCGGCTTGCGTCCCGACGACAAGTTGCAAGTGCTGCAACAGCTGCACAAGGAAGGACGCAAGGTGTTGATGCTCGGCGACGGGGTCAACGACGTGCCGGTGCTGGCCGCGGCCGATATCAGCGTGGCCATGGGTTCAGCCACGGACCTGGCGAAAACCAGCGCCGACGCGGTGCTGCTGTCCAACCGCCTCGACGCGTTGGTGCAAGCCTTCAGCCTGGCGCGGCGCACCCGCCGGATCATCATCGAGAACCTGTTGTGGGCCGGGTTGTACAATGGCCTCATGTTGCCGTTTGCCGCCCTCGGCTGGATCACTCCGGTGTGGGCCGCGGTCGGCATGTCGATCAGTTCGTTGACCGTGGTGCTCAATGCCCTGCGCCTGACTCGGATGCCGAGCATGCCCAAGGCGAGCGCCACGCCAGAAACCCGCCCGCTGCCGGCCTGAGCCGCGCGGGCATGGAGTCTTCCAATGCCAGCTCTTTACGTGATGATCCCGGCCGCGCTGCTGATCGTCGCCATCGCCGTCTACATCTTCTTCTGGGCGGTCGACAGCGGTCAGTACGACGACCTCGACGGCCCGGCCCACAGCATTCTGTTCGACGACCAGGACCCAAACCACACCGCTGCGGTCGATGAGGCCAGCGGTCACCCAGCCAAACCGGACGACAAGGCGCCACCCCATGCTTGAACTGGCGCCTCTGCTGGTGTCTGCGGTGATCCTCGGCCTGCTCGGCGGCGGCCATTGCCTGGGCATGTGCGGCGGTTTGATGGGCGCGTTGACCCTGGCGATCCCCAAGGAACAACGCAGCCGCCGCTTCAGATTATTGCTGGCCTACAACCTGGGCCGAATTCTCAGTTACGCCACCGCGGGCCTGTTGATCGGGCTCGCCGGCTGGGCCGTGGCCAACAGCCCGGCGGCGATGTTCATGCGCATCCTCGCCGGATTGCTGCTGATCAGCATGGGTTTGTACCTGGCCGGCTGGTGGAGCGGCCTGACCCGCATTGAAAGCCTCGGTCGCGGCCTGTGGCGGCATATTCAGCCGGTTGCCAACAAACTGCTGCCAGTGTCGAGCCTGCCCCGCGCCCTGCTGCTGGGCGCCCTCTGGGGCTGGTTGCCGTGCGGACTGGTTTACAGCACGTTGCTGTGGGCGGCGAGCCAGGGCAATGCGCTGGATAGTGCGTTGTTGATGCTGGCGTTTGGGCTGGGGACATGGCCGGTTTTATTGGCCACGGGGCTGGCGGCCGAACGCGTCACGGCGCTGTTGCGCAAACGCAGTGTGCGGATGAGTGGCGGTTTGTTGGTGATGTTGTTCGGGATCTGGACATTGCCGGGGCCGCATCAGCATTGGCTCATGGGGCATTAGATCGCAGCCCTTTAGCAGCTGCCGAGCCTGCGAGGCTGCGTTCGGCGGCGAAGCCGTCGTAAACCCTGAGTCCCGGATCATCTGATACACCGCACTGCCTGATTTCACGACGGCTTCGCCGCCGAACGCAGCCTCGCAGGCTCGGCAGCTGCTACAGGGCGATGGTTGGCAATGACACCGTTGACGCAAATCAAGATGCCCTAACGCCGCACCCCATAGACTCGCAGCCACTGCAAGCCTATCCGGGGGAACGCCCGCATGCTCGACGCCATTCGTTGGGACACAGACCTGATTCGCCGTTACGACCTGTCGGGGCCGCGCTACACCTCGTACCCGACCGCCGTTCAATTCACCAGCCAGGTTGGCACGTTCGACCTGTTCCATGCCCTGCGCGACAGCCGTAAAGCCCTGCGCCCGTTGTCGTTGTATGTGCATGTGCCGTTCTGCGCGAACATTTGCTACTACTGCGCCTGCAACAAAGTCATCACCAAGGACCGCGGTCGCGCACTCCCCTATTTGCAACGTCTGGAGCAGGAGATCCAGTTGATCGCCTGTCACCTCGACCCGGCACAGAAAGTCGAGCAACTGCATTTCGGCGGCGGCACCCCGACCTTTCTCAGCCACGACGAACTGCGCCAGTTGATGGCGCAGTTGCGCAAGCATTTCAATCTGCTGGACGATGATTCTGGCGACTACGGCATCGAGATTGATCCCCGGGAAGCCGACTGGTCAACCATGGGCCTGCTCCGGGAACTGGGCTTCAACCGGGTCAGCATCGGCCTGCAAGACCTCGACCCGGCGGTGCAACGCGCGGTCAATCGCCTGCAAAGCCTGGAAGAAACCCGTGCCGTGATCGACGCCGCGCGAACCTTGCAGTTTCGCTCGATCAACATCGACCTGATCTACGGTCTGCCGCGCCAGACGCCGGAGAATTTCGCCCGCACGGTCGATGAAGTCATCGCTCTGCAACCGGACCGGCTCTCGGTGTTCAACTACGCGCACCTGCCGGAACGCTTCATGCCGCAACGGCGGATCAACAGCAACGAACTGCCGACGCCGGCGCAAAAACTGGAAATGCTCCAAGGCACCATCGAACAGCTGACCAAGGCCGGCTACCGCTACATCGGCATGGACCACTTCGCCCTGCCCGATGACGAACTGGCGATTGCCCAGGAAGAATCGACCCTGCAACGCAACTTCCAGGGCTACACCACTCATGGTCATTGCGACTTGATCGGTCTCGGCGTGTCGGCCATCAGCCAGATTGGCGATTTGTACTGCCAGAACACCAGCGACCTGAACCTGTACCAAAACACCCTGGCCTCGGCGCAACTGGCGACCAATCGTGGCCTGCTGTGCAATGCCGACGATCGACTGCGACGAGCGGTAATTCAGCAACTGATCTGCAGTTTCACCTTGGAATTCGCCACCATCGAGAAAACCTTCAACATCGATTTCCGTGGTTACTTCAGCGAACTCTGGCCGCAACTGGAAGAGATGGCCAGGGACGGCTTGATCGAACTGGACAGCGAGCGAATCAGCGTACTGCCAGCCGGGCGACTGCTGGTGCGCTCGGTGTGCATGGTCTTCGACGCGTACCTGGAGCAGCAGAATCGTCAGCGCTTTTCGCGGGTCATTTAGGATTTCATGAGCAGCGACGCCGCCTTGAGGATTTGCTCCGGCGTCAGGCCTGACTGCTTCATGGCTTTGCTGAGCGCGTTGTTGGCGACGATCAGACCGCCGTTGAGGTTGTTGATGAACGCTTGCAACGCGCCGAGCTTGGCCTTCATTTCTTCCGGGCTCAGACGTTTATCTTTCATCACCGCCTGCATTTCGGCCAGCTTTTCGGCGATCTGCTGCTGCAATTTGCGAATCATTTTCAGGATCTGTTGAATGTTTTCCGGCAAGCCGCTTTGTTCGATGTCGCTGTCATCACCCTTGGACCCGGCGGCTTTTTCAATCCCGGCACCGGACAGCGAGACTTTGATGCCTTCGACTCTGGTCGGGGTTTCAACGGGCGCCAAGGTGACGTCCGACTCATCGACCGGCGCAATTTTCGAGGTATCGAGCAACGCCGACAAACCGCTATTGCCGGGATTCAACGTGCCAATGGCGGACATGAATGCAGTTCCTCGCAAGCGATCAGTAGACAGGTTATCGGCCGTCCGACCGCAGGCTTTACGCGCCTGCGGCAAATTCGCCGCGCGCTGGCCTGAATGTCCTCCCGTGAGTTACCCTTACGGCTTATGTGTGTTTTCCCACAAGGATTGAAGAAATGTCCGAGCCAGTCAAACTGCGCGCTCACAGCCAGGCCCATTGCAAGGATTGCAGCCTGGCCCCCCTCTGCTTGCCACTTTCTCTGAATCTGGAAGACATGGATGCGCTAGACGACATCGTTAAACGTGGTCGCCCACTGAAAAAAGGCGAGTTTCTGTTCCGCCAGGGCGACACGTTCGATTCCGTTTATGCAGTTCGCTCCGGCGCCCTGAAGACCTTCAGCCTCAGCGATGGCGGTGAAGAACAGCTCACCGGTTTCCACTTGCCGAGCGAACTGGTCGGCCTGTCAGGCATGGACACGGAAAAACACCCAGTGTCGGCGCAAGCGCTGGAAACCACCTCGGTTTGCGAAATTCCTTTCGAACGCCTCGACGAACTGTCCATACAACTGCCGCAACTGCGTCGCCAGTTGATGCGGGTGATGAGCCGCGAGATTCGCGACGATCAGCAAATGATGCTGTTGCTGTCGAAGAAAACTGCCGACGAGCGCATCGCCACGTTCCTGGTCAACCTGTCCGCACGCTTCCGCGCTCGCGGTTTCTCGGCCAACCAGTTCCGCCTGAGCATGTCGCGCAACGAAATCGGCAACTACCTGGGTCTGGCGGTGGAAACCGTATCCCGGGTGTTCACGCGCTTCCAGCAAAACGAACTGATCGCCGCCGAGGGTAAGGAGATCCATATTCTTGACCCGATCCAGCTGTGCGCCCTGGCCGGCGGCTCTCTCGACTGACTAGTGCAATTGCGGCTGAGCGAAACGGTTCAGCCGCCGTTATACTGCGTCGTTTGCAGCCTGCCAGGACAACTCGACGATGGTCTTCGACTCCTTCGACATCAAATCCCTGATCCGCCCCGTGATCGACTTCCCCAAGCCGGGCGTGATCTTTCGCGATATCACCCCGCTGTTCCAATCGCCCACGGCCCTGCGCCTGGTGATGGACACTTTTGCCCACCGTTACGTCGAGGCCGACTTCACGCACATTGGCGCAATGGACGCCCGTGGCTTCCTGATCGGTTCGGTGTTGGCGTATCAGTTGAACAAGCCGTTGGTGCTGTTCCGCAAGCAAGGCAAACTGCCGGCGGACGTGCTGGCCGAGGGTTACGCGACCGAGTATGGCGAAGCGTTCCTCGAAGTGCATGCCGACAGCTTGTGCGAAGGTGATTCGGTGGTGATGTTCGATGACCTGATCGCGACCGGCGGTACCTTGATCGCGGCGGCGAACCTGATTCGGCGCATGGGTGCGCGGGTGCATGAAGCGGCGGCGATTATTGATTTGCCGGAGCTGGGTGGATCGCAGCGGCTGGAAGATATGGGCATCCCTACCTTCTGCCTGACGCAGTTTGCGTTGAGCGAGCAGTAAGGCGCCACCGCTCGATCGTTCCCACGCTCTGCGTGGGAATGATCGGGCGTCAAAGCCCCATCTGCTTGCTGATGATCTCGTTCATCACTTCCCGCGTCCCGCCGCCAATCGACAGTATCCGGTTATCCCGATACAACCGCTCCACCAGACTTTCACGCATATACCCCAGCCCTCCCAGAATCTGCACCGCATCCGTGGTGATGCGATCCGCCGTGTCCGTGGCGAAATTCTTGGCCATGGAAATCTCTTTGATCACGCTCTGCCCCGCCGCCATTTTCGCCGCCTGGCGGTAGGTGAATTCCCGTGAGACTTCCAGCGCCGTGGCCATTTCGGCGAGGCGGTGCTTGAGCACCTGGAACTTGCCGATCGGTTTACCGAAAGCTTCGCGCTGCCGTGCCCATTTCAGGCTCTCCTCCAGCGCCAGTTGCGCGGTCATGTTGGCCATTAGCGCCAGGGCCAGGCGTTCGCTCTGGAAGTTGCCCATGATGCAGGCGAAGCCCATGTTCTCGGCGCCGATCAGATTTCCTACAGGCACCTGGCAATTGTCGAAGAACAATTCAGCCGTGTCCGACGCCCACCAGCCCATTTTCTTCAACTGCCGCCCGACCGTGAAACCGGGTGTGCCCTTCTCGATCAACAACAGGCTGATGCCGCCGAAACCGGGCTCGCCGGTGCGCACCGCCACCGTATAGAAATCCGCGCGGACGCCGCTGGTGATGAAGGTTTTACTGCCGCTGACCCGGTAGAAGTCGCCGTCACGCACGGCGCGGGTTTGCAGGTTGGCCACATCGGAGCCGCCGCTGGGTTCGGTGATGGCCAGGGCGCTGATTTTCTCGCCGGACAACACCTGTGGCACGACCCGATCACGGACTTCAGGACGGGCCCACTTGAGGATCGGCGGCAGTCCGATGTCCAGCGAACCGAGGCCGGCGACCAACCCTCCGGAGCCGCAGCGCATCAGCTCTTCGCTGGCGGCGACCTTGGCGAACAGATCACCTTCATGACTGCCGCCCAGGGCTTCGGGGTATCCGATGCCGAGAATCCCGGCGGCTCCAGCCTTGAGGTACAGCTCCCGGGGAAAGCTTTCGGCCTCTTCCCACTGGTCAATGTCCGGCAAAATCTCGCGCTCGACGAAACGCCTGACGCTGTCGCGGACCAATTGGTGGCTGGGGTCGAAGTATTCCTGAAAGGCAGGCATCGGCGAGCTCCACTGAAGGGTTCAGCGAAGTTAACCGAGCGCTTGCTTGGTTTTCAACAGGATTGTGTGGATCAGATGGACCGAGGAGCCCGCGAAGGGGCCCGTTCAGGCGCTACAACGCGATCGGCTTACGCCCCGCAAACGAATGCGCCAACGTCCCGCCATCCACCAGCTCCAGCTCGCCACCCAACGGCACGCCATGGGCGATGCGCGAGGCGATCAAGCCTTTGTTGCTGAGCAACTGGGCGATGTAATGTGCCGTGGCTTCGCCTTCCACCGTCGGGTTGGTGGCGAGGATGACTTCGGTAAAGGTGCCCGCCTCTTCGATCCGCGCCAGCAATTGCGGAATGCCGATAGCCTCTGGCCCGAGACCGTCGAGCGGCGACAAATGGCCCTTGAGCACGAAATAGCGACCACGGAAACCGGTCTGCTCCACGGCGTAGACGTCCATCGGCCCTTCCACCACGCAGAGCAAGGTGTCATCACGGCGGTTGTCGGCGCATTGCGGGCACAGGTCGTCTTCGGTCAGCGTGCGGCACAAGCGACAATGACCGACCCCTTCCATGGCCTGGCTCAGGGCCAGCGCCAGGCGCGAGCCGCCGCTGCGATCGCGCTCGAGCAGTTGCAACGCCATGCGCTGGGCGGTTTTCTGACCCACGCCCGGCAACGTTCGCAGGGCATCGATCAGTTGGCGAATCAGAGGGCTGAAGCTCATGGGGAAAAGTCCGACAAAACAACGAGACGCGGTTTATACCCGCGCCTCTGGCCAGCGTCAAATACTCAGTCCTGGGCGACCCGCACCACCAGTTTGCCGAAGTTGCGTCCTTCCAGCAGACCGATGAACGCCTCGGGCGCCTGCTCCAGGCCCTCGACGATGTCTTCGCGGAACTTGACCTTGCCGTCGCGCACCCACGGCGCCATGGCACTGACAAATTCCGGCTGACGATCACCGTAGTCATCAAACACGATAAAGCCCTGAATGCGCACGCGCTTGGTCAGCAAGGTGCGCTGCAATTGCGGCAGGCGATCCGGCCCGCTCGGCGCTTCATGAGCGTTGTACCCAGCGATCAGGCCACACAGCGGAATCCGCGCCTTGGCGTTGAGCAGCGGCACGATCGCATCGAAGACCTTACCGCCGACGTTTTCGTAGTAGATGTCGACGCCCTTGGGGCACGCCATGGCCAGGTCATTGGCAAAGTCCGGGCTCTTGTGGTCGATGCAGGCGTCGAAGCCCAGCTCCTCGACCACGTAGCGGCACTTGTCCGCACCGCCGGCGATACCGACCACGCGCAGGCCTTTGATCTTCGCCACTTGGCCGACCACCGAACCCACCGCGCCGGACGCCGCGGCGACCACCAGGGTTTCGCCGGCCTTGGGCTGGCCAATGTCCATCAGGCCCATATAGGCCGTCATGCCCGGCATGCCCAACACGCCCAGTGCCATCGACGGGCTCGGCAAACCGGACGGGATCGGAATGATGTTGCGCCCATCGCTGATGCTGTGGCTCTGCCAACCGGTGGAACCGACCACCAGATCGCCTTCGTGGAACTTGGGATTGAGCGAATGCTCGACGCGGCTGACCGCGCCTCCGGTCATCACCTCGTCGATTTCCACCGGCGCGGCGTAGGACGGCGCATCACTCATGCGTCCGCGCATGTAGGGATCGAGGGACAGGTAAAGGGTCTTGAGCAACACCTGACCGTCGGCCAAGTCCGGCAGCGCGACGCGCTCCAGGCGAAAATTCTCCGGGGTCGGCGCGCCCACCGGGCGCGACACCAGGACGATACGTTGGTTGAGGGTCAATGCTTGTGGCATGTGAGCGTCTCCTGTGATCGATGAATTCAGCGGTATAGGGTGCAGACCTTGGTGAGGGTTGGGCGTTCGATGTTTCTGCCACAGATCGTGCGCCGGAAACAAAAATGCCAGGCGCGATGCCTGGCATTTTTTTGTAGCTCATCCGACGCGCGTTGGCGAATCAGAATGGCAGTTTCATACCCGGTGGCAGTTGCATGCCAGCGGTCACGCCGGACATTTTGTCCTGGCTGTTGGCTTCGATCTTGCGCACGGCATCGTTGACGGCGGCGGCGAACACGGCCTCCAGCATCTCTTTGTCGTCTTCGCTCAGGCCTTCTACCAGGCTTGGGTCGATGGTCACGCGCTTGACGTCGTGACGACCGGTCATCACCACGGTGACCATATCGCCGCCGGCCTTACCGGTGACTTCGGCATTGGCCAGTTCTTCCTGCATCTTGGCCATTTTTTCCTGCATCTGCTGCGCCTGCTTCATCAGGCCGGCCATGCCACCCTTCATCATGGTAATCACCTCAAAGTACTTGGATAAAAACGGCGCCCGGCCCATGCGGCCGAATGCCTTCAGTTATTAGCCCTGACTGACCAGGGCTTCGACAGGTTCAATAGTATCGTTACGGATCACCGCACCGAACTGCTGCATCATTTGCTGGATGAACGGATCACCGTGGATCGACTCCTCGGCCTCGCGCTGGCGATTCACCCGACGGCGGGACGCGGCCTGGGCCGGGGTTTCCTGCTCGGGCTTGATCAGTTCCATGCTCAGGCTCAGCGTACGCCCGTGGAACTGGTTCAGCGCATCATTCAAACGACGTTGCTGGGTCGCGTTGAATAAGGCGCTGTGGGCCGGGTCCAGGTGCAACAGCCAGTTGTCGCCATCGACGGCGATCAGCGTGCAGTTGGCGGCGATGCTGCCGGTCATGCCCGAGATCGGCAGTTTCGGGAACAGCTCCAGCCATTGCAGCGCCAGACCGGTGGCCGGTGCCGCAGCGGGTTCTGGCTCGGGTTCCGGCGCCGGCTCGGCGGTATGTTCGCTGGCCAGTTCATCGAGATAGCTATAGGCCGAATCGATGTCCGGCTCGATGTAATCTTCATCCAGCGGCGGCTCGTCATCCAGATCGACGCCCGGCGTGGCGGCATCGACCTCGGCCACGGACGGTTCCGGGATCGGCGCAGCGGCCCACTCCGGCGCGTCCGGCACCACGCTGTCAGGCGTGGGCATCGGCATCGGTGGCAATTCGGGTTGTTCGGCGGCGGTTTCCAGCACCGGCTCGATGGCCGGCTGCTGGATAACTTCAGGCTCGACCGGGTCATTCCACGGCAGATCGACGACGGCTTCGACCGCGACCGCCTCAACCACAGGCTCGGGCACGATCACGGGCGCAACCGGTTCCGGCGCAGGGACTGGCGTCGGTTCAACAACCGGCGCAGCAACAACCGGGGCAACTGCCGCAGCGACTACCGGCGCAACGTTAGGCGCGGCAGCCACTGAGTTTGCGGAATCAACTGTGGCCTGGCTGATCCCCACTGGCTTTAGCGGCTGCCTCGGAGCGTCCGCCGTATCCGCCGGCCTGAACGCCAGCATGCGCAGCAGGACCATTTCGAAACCACCGCGCGGGTCCGGTGCCAGCGGCAAGTCGCGCCGACCGATCAGGCCCATCTGGTAATAAAACTGTACGTCTTCGGCCGGCAACGCCTGGGCCAGCGCCAGTACCCGGTCACGATCGCCGTGGCCGTTATCGACGCCTTCCGGCAAAGCCTGGGCGATGGCGACGCGGTGCAGCACGTTGAGAATTTCCGAGAGCACGCCGTTCCAGTCCGGGCCTTGCTCGGCCAGGTGACGCACGGCCTCGAGCAACGCCTTGGCGTCGCCTTCGATCAACGAATGCAGGACATCGAATACCTGGCCGTGATCGAGCGTGCCAAGCATCGCCCGCACATCGGCGGCCATGACCTTGCCTTCACCAAAGGCGATGGCCTGGTCGGTCAGGCTCATGGCGTCACGCATCGAGCCGTCGGCGGCGCGGCCGAGCAACCACAGTGCGTCATCCTCGAACGGCACCTGTTCGACACCCAGGACGTGGGTCAAATGCTCGACCACTCGTTCCGGGGTCATGTTCTTCAGCGAGAACTGCAGGCACCGCGAAAGAATCGTTGCCGGAAGTTTCTGCGGATCGGTGGTCGCCAGGATGAACTTGACGTAGGGCGGCGGCTCTTCGAGGGTTTTCAGCAGCGCATTAAAGGAATGGCTGGAGAGCATGTGCACTTCGTCGATCAGGTAGACCTTGAAGCGCCCGCGGCTCGGGGCGTACTGCACGTTGTCGAGCAGTTCGCGGGTGTCCTCGACCTTGGTCCGGCTCGCGGCGTCGATCTCGATCAGGTCGACAAAGCGCCCCTCATCGATCTCGCGGCACACCGAGCACTCGCCGCAGGGCGTTGAAGTGATACCTGTTTCACAGTTCAGGCATTTGGCAATGATTCGTGCGATGGTGGTCTTGCCGACCCCGCGCGTACCGGTAAACAGGTAAGCGTGGTGCAGCCGCTGGCTGTCCAAGGCATTGATCAGAGCCTTGAGCACATGGGTCTGGCCGACCATTTCGCGGAACGAGCGCGGACGCCATTTACGTGCAAGAACCTGATAACTCATCGAAAACCATCGCCACTGGGAAGCAGAAGCGGCTAATGCTAGCGGAGCAGGCCCGAAATTGCATCCGGTGTGCTCGTCTAATCTGGCTAAGCTGCACTTTGGGGGGCTATTTTCGGCTCGGGGTTCATCAGTACCGGAGCGTTTATGCGGTTGGCCTTGGGGGCATTGTTGTTAATCAGCCTGAACGTCACGGCCGCCGACGCGCCTGTGCGCTACGTGATGGCCGACAGTTGGGCGATGCCGATGGTGCAACTGGAGCGCGGTCGACCAACCCAGGGCATCCTGTATGACGTCATGCTCAGCCTCTCGACCCAGGTCGGTGTGCCGGCCGAGTTTCATGTGTTGCCGCGGGCTCGCGTGCAGAACGCCATGGAGCACGGCGAGGTCGATGTGCGCTGTTATGCCGCGCAATCATGGCAGCCCAACCAGTCCGGGGATTACATCTGGAGCATTCCGCTGTTTCTGCAACGGGACCTGCTGGTCAGCCGCAACGGCGCGCCTACGTCAGTCGCCCCCGCCGATCTGCGACACGAAACCATCGGCACCGTGCTTGGCTACATTTACCCGACGCTGCAACCGCTGTTCGATTCCGGCCAGTTGCAACGCGAAGACGCGCGCAACCAGGAACAGGTGCTGGATAAACTTTTGGCCGGACGCTCGCGCTACGCTGTCAGCAACCAATGGACCCTGGACTGGTTCAACCAGCGCCTGATGCCCGGTCGACAACTGCAAGCGGTGGCGGTGCTGCAGGAGCAGAATGTCGGCTGCTATGTGCGCAACGATCCGAAAGTGCCGGTGCAGCGGATTTTGCGCACCTTGTTGCGGATGAAAATGTCCGGGGAGATCGATGACATTATCGGGCTCTACATCGGCAACGAGCCCGCAACGCCTTGAACGTCAGCCCACCTGATCCAGCGTCTGCCACTGCGTCGGCGCAACAAACCCGGCGACCCAATCCGGCACCTCGGCGGGCGGCATCGGCCGGGCAATGAAATAGCCCTGGGCCACTTCACAGCCGAGCTGCAACAACAGTAGGCCATGCTCGACACTTTCCAGGCCCTCGGCAATCACTTGACGGCCAAACGCCCGGGCCAGGCCGATCACTGCGGTGGTCAGGGCCAGGTCGTCACGGTCGTGAAGAATGTCGCGAACAAAGGATTTATCGATCTTGATCGTCTGCGTGCGCAGGCGCTTGAGATAGCTCAGGGACGAATAACCGGTGCCGAAATCCCCCAGCGAAAATTGCACCCCGAGCGCCTGGCAGGCCTGTAAACAGGCGCTGACATGCTGGATATTCTCCACGGCCACCGACTCGACGATTTCCAGGTCCAGCAGTTGCGGGGCCACTTGGGCATGCCGGGCCAGCACCTGCCTGAGCCGCTCGACAAAGTCCGCCCGCTGAAAATGTCGCGCCGCAATGTTGATGCTGATCGGCCAGCCCTGCCCCGCCTGCTGCCAACGGTGCAGTTGCGCCAGGACCTGATCCATCACCCATTCACCAATGTCGATGATCAGGTCCGTTTCCTCCACCAGCGGCAGGAAATCCCGCGGCAGCACCAGGCCGTTTTGCGGATGCTCCCAGCGCAACAACGCCTCGAAACCGACGACCTCGCCACGACGCATGTTCACCTTGGGCTGAAAATGCAGGCGCAACTCGCCAGCGGCCAGGGCCTGGCGGACTCGCTCGACAGTCTGATGGGTGGCTTTGACTTCCTGGTCGCGGGAGACATCGAACAGGTGAAACCGGTTACGTCCGCGCTGTTTGGCCACGTACATCGCCTGATCGGCATGGCGCAACAGGGTTTCGGCATCTTCGTTGTCGTAAGGGAACAGGGTCACGCCGATGCTGGCGAACACATTAATGTCCTTGCCGTGCAGCGAATACGGCGCCGAAATCGCCCCCAGCACCCGATTCAGCGCCGCGCGCAACTCCGGCAGATCCCGAACGTAACGCAACACCAGCACAAACTCGTCACCGGCGAGTCGCGCCACCACGTCCTCGCCGCGCACGATCGCGCGCAATCGCTTGGCCACTTCCACCAGCAGCAAATCGCCGCTGGCATGACCGTAGCCATCGTTGACCGCCTTGAAGCCGTCGAGGTCGAGCATGCACACCGCCAGCGGAATGTTTTCCTGGCGCGAGAACTCCAGCGCCTGATCCAGCAGGTCTGAGAGAAATGCGCGATTGGGCAATCCCGTGAGCACGTCATGCCCGACCCGCCATTGCAGGGAATGCAGCAGTTGGCGTTTTTCGCTGATGTCGAAACGGATCGACAAGTAGCGGTCGACTCGCCCAGTGACTTCGTCGAGCACCGGCACCATGGTGCTGTCGACCCAGTAGAGGCTGCCATCCTTGGCCCGATTGCAGATCTCGCCTTTCCAGACGCTGCCCAGGGCGATGGTGCGCCACAGGCCGGCGAAGAAATCGGCGGAGTGCAGGCCGGAATTGAGCAGGCGATGGTTCTGCCCGATCAGTTCCTCGCGGCTATAGCCGGAGATGGCGCAGAACTGGTCATTGACGTAAGTGATCCGGCCGCTCAGATCCGTCTCGGAAAAGATGGCGGCGGCGTCCACGGCCCTGCGGTATTTCTCATCCATGAGGAAGGCTCGTTGTCGCTAGCGGTGGTACCGCTCGACCAGCGCACAATGCCCGGAAGAGATGTTTTGAGACGGACTGCGCAGAGACACGTAATCACTCCATGGACAGCAGTTGATGGCCCCGGGACAGCAGAAGATCAACTAGGCTAAAAGGCCTCGGGCAAGCTGCAAACAGCGACCCAGGTAACGTTTTGCAAGGCATCCGAGCCACGCTTGGCTTCTCCGCACAGCCGACATTGGAACGCAATGCAGGCTGTTTCTTATCGCCTCAACTTCTGAAAGCAGGTCACCAAATGCCCCCTTCGAGCGGCGATTCTACGAAATGCATCACATTTTGCAAAGCAAGGTGATGGATCATGCAGTTGTCTAATGCAAAAATCTATCGTTAAGTTCTTGATTCTAAATGGGAATTGAGCGATGCAAATTTCAAGTTTGGGTCCGGCCATCCGACGCTATCGCAAGGTCGCGGGGCTTACTCAGGCTGAACTCGGCGAAAAAACCGGTTTTGACCCCAAAACCATCAGCCGCTTCGAAACCGGCACCTATACCCCCAGCGTGGAAGCATTGTTCCTGCTTGCCGATGTGCTGGGCGTGAAGCTGAAAGCGTTTTTCGCAGATTTGGGCGATGAAGACGAGCAGCGGGCGTACCTGTTCAGCGTCATACATAAAGCCACCCCGAAGGATCTGGGAAAGCTGATCGCAGCGGTTGACCAGGCCTTGTCCAAGCCTTAGTGCCAGTAATAAAAAAGGCAGGTTTGTCGAAAACGACATTCCTGCCTTTTGTTTATCCGGACGCCAGAATTAGTCTCGAAGAGCGTGCGTCAATAATGGCCATCCGATATCCTTGCACGAAATTAATTCAAAATGTAAGGGACTACGATGAAACACCTCCGCCCATTCTTAATGGCTGCACTGCTGTGCGCCCTGCATAACCCCGCACAAGCGGCCAAAGCTGCCCAGCCAGCACCCGTTGAAGCGGCACAGGTCGAGCAAACACCCGAACAGTTTCTCGCCAGCCTCAAGAAGCAGCACGGCACCATCACCCTGCCCTCCGGCATTGCGACGATGAAACTCAATGACGAGTTTTACTACCTCGATCCGAAAGACACCGAGCGCTTGCTGACTGAAGGTTGGGGCAACCCGCCCGGCCACGAGACCTTGGGCATGATCATTCCCAAAGCCGTGAACCCGCTGACCGCCAGCGGCTGGGGCGTGATCGTCAGCTACAAGGACGACGGGCATGTCTCCGACGAAGACGCGGCGAAAATCGACTACGCCGACCTGCTCAAGCAAATGCAGGAAGAAGATGAAGAAGACAACAAAGAGCGCCAGAAGCAGGGCTATGCCGCTCTGCATCTGCTGGGCTGGGCCGAGCAACCGCATTACGACGAAGCCAGCCACAAAATGTACTGGGCGCGGGAGCTGAAAGCCGACGACGCCGAGGGCAGCACACTGAACTACAGCATTCGGGTGCTCGGTCGCAAAGGCGTTCTGGAATTGAACGCGGTCGCCGCCATGGCGGACCTGCCGATGATCAAGCAGGAACTGCCGAAAGTCATCGCCTTCACCAACTTCACCGACGGCAACCTGTACACCGACTACAGCCCTGCCACCGACAAACTGGCGTCTTATGGCCTGGCGGCACTGGTGGGTGGCGGTTTGGCGGCCAAGGCCGGGTTGTTTGCCAAGATCGGCATCTTCCTGCTGGCGGCGAAGAAGTTCGTGATCATAGGGCTGGTGGTGGTTGCAGGCTTCGTGCGCAAGTTGTTCAGCCGCAATAAAACGTAAAGCGAATGTCTTTCCGAGCTGCCGGGTGATGCCGGCAGCGCGGAATACGCAAACGGCAGGCGAGACAAAACCGCCACAGGACAGCGCAACAGGCAAACAGAAATAAAAGAATTTTAGAAAGAGGCGTATCGAAGGGTATTGCGCGCGCCAGCCTCGACTCCGAGGACATGGGCGTTATGGAGGCAACCCCACCAGCCACACCCCGGCACACAATGTTCCCGCTGTGGCTGCTTCCTTCCGGATCTGACCAGGTTCACGGGTAATCGTTGCGGGGGGACCGATGGAGTCACCATAACGACATTCACCTGACGGCGAACGGCGCCATTGTACCTATCTGAGACGAAGTTACAACCGTTCGATCCAGATTAAAAATATGAATCAGGTCAAGGACATGCGAAGTCCCCGAAAACCCGCCGTGTAGCAGCTGGCGAAGCCTGCGTTCGGCTGCGCAGCAGTCGCTAATAAGGCACACACAGTTTGCCTGGAAAACCGCGGCGCTGGATTTTACGACTGCTTCGCAGCCGAACGCAGGCTTCGCCAGCTGCTACACAGGTTGCGTCGTGCCTATTGCACCAACACCTCATCCGCCCGACCGCCCTCCTGCTGGATCACCAGATGGATAAAGTGCAGCTTGGCGATCACCGCTGGTGGCAGGACGAACGGATAGAAATCCGGCTGGCCCATGCTGCGGGACAACTCGTTAAGCATGCCGGCCAGTTCGATCCATGCATTGACGAACGACAGGAACGCCACGCCGCCGGGATGCTGGGGGTCATAGAGGGTGCTGGAAGGGAATGGCTGGTAATCGAAGTCCATCTCCCGGGCGCTCATGCCAAAGCCCAGGGCGGTGTCCACGGCGTCCATCATGTGCAGGTAGTGCGCCCAGGTTTCGGCCCAGTCTTCCCAGGGGTGCATGGTCGCGTAGGCGCTGACGTAATGCTGCTGCCAGTCCAGCGGCGCGCCTTGTAGGTAGTGGCGCTCAAGTGCATCGGCATAGCTGGCGCGCTCGTCGCCGAACAACCCACGAAACGGCTCCAGCCATTGGCTGTTAGCGATCAATCGGTCCCAGTAGTAGTGCCCGACTTCATGGCGAAAGTGCCCGAGCAGCGTGCGATAGGGTTCGTGCATCTGCACTCGAACCTGTTCGCGGTGAGCGTCGTCGGCTTCTTTTATATCAAGGGTGATCAGGCCGTTTGCGTGGCCGGTGGTCGGCGGCTTGCCTTCGAGGTCGATGCCGATGAAATCGAAGGCCAGGCCGGTTTTTTCGTCCACGGTTTTCGGGATCACTTGCAAACCGAGGCTGACCAGTTGCGCGACCAATCGCCGCTTGGCCGTCTCGACCTTGCGCCAGCGCTCAGGATTTTCGGGGATCGATAGATCAGGAATGGTGTGGTTCAGGCTACAGGCGATGCACAGCGCATCGTGGTCGTTGGCCGGCAGCAGCCAGTTGCAGGCCGCCGGGGTATCGAGATTGGCGCAACGGCGAAACACACCCGCCTCGGGATCGGCGTCGAGCAACCAAGTGTCCGCTTGCGGGCCGGGCTGCAGGGAGGACAAACGACTTTGTTCCGGCTGATAGCCCAACGCCGCCGAGCAGGCCAGGCACTGGCTGTTGCGAAAGAACAGCGACTGCCCGCAGCGGCAATGCCAGACCTTGCTGTTGCGCGAGCTCTCGCCGATGAAGGGCGCGGCGATGCGGGAACTGAGCTGTTCGAAGAAACGGTACATGGCGAACTCTCCCTGAGGGGTGCCAAGACTAGATCATTTCAGCTAGCCGATCGTTCCCACGCTCTGCGTGGGAATGCTTCAAGTGACGCTCCGCGTCACAGGGACGCGGAGCGTCCATGGCGGCATTCCCACGCGGAGCGTGGGAACGATCACTCGACCGAAATACCGTGCTGCTTCAGAAACTCGACAAACGCCTCTTCATCCAGCACTTTCAAGCCCAGTTCATTGGCCTTGGCCAACTTGGAGCCCGCCCCCGGCCCCGCCACCACGCAATGGGTCTTGGCCGACACCGAACCCGCGACCTTCGCCCCAAGGCTCTCAAGCTTGTCCTTGGCCACATCGCGGCTCATCAGTTCGAGCGAACCGGTCAGCACCCAGGTCTGCCCGGCCAGCGGCAAACCTTCGACGACTTTCTTTTCGCTCAACCAGTGCATGCCGAAATCACGCAACTGCTTCTCGGCGGCTTGAGCAATGTGGCGATTTTCTTCAACGGCGAAAAAATCCCGAACCGAGTTCGCCTGCTTCTCCGGCAAGGCCTGACGCATATCCAGCCAATCCGCTTGGAACACCCCTTCCAACGAGCCAAACTTGTCCGCCAGCTTCTGCGCCCCGCCCGGCCCCACCGAAGGAATGTGCAGCTTGTCGAGGAAACCGCCCAGCGTGGTGCTCGCGGAAAACTCCGCGCCCAACTCGCCCTGATCCTGAATCTGCAAACCATGCTTGAGCAAATCCGCAATCACCTGCCGGTTATGCGCATCTTCAAAGAAACTGTGAATCTCGTAAGCCACTTCCAGACCGACATCCGGCAAGTACGTCAGCACTTGCGGCAACGCCTGCTGAACCCGCTCCAGCGAACCCAGGGAGCGCGCCAGTACCTTGGCCGTCTCTTCGCCGACATCGGGAATACCGAGGGCGTAGATGAAGCGCGCCAGGCTTGGCTGCTTGCTGTCTTCGATGGCGCCGAGCAGTTTTTTGCTCGACAGCTCCGCAAAGCCTTCCAGGTCGACAATGTCTTCGAACTTCAGGGCATACAGATCGGCCGGCGAACTCACCAGGCCTTCGTCGACCAGTTGCTCGACGCTCTTGTCGCCCAGGCCTTCGATGTCCATGGCGCGACGGGAGACAAAGTGGATGATCGCTTGCTTGAGTTGCGCACCGCAGGCCAGGCGCCCGACGCAGCGGTACACCGCGCCTTCGCTGACGGTCTCGCGGCCCTTGCTGCGCTTGACCAGTTGCGTGCGCTCGACATGGGAACCGCACACCGGGCACTTCTCGGGAATCTGTACCGGTCGGGCATTCTCCGGACGGCGCTCAAGCACGACTTGCACTACTTGCGGAATCACATCGCCAGCGCGACGGATGATCACCGTATCGCCAATCATCAAGCCCAAGCGCGCGACTTCGTCCATGTTGTGCAACGTTGCGTTGGCCACGGTCACGCCCGCGACCTTGACCGGTTTCAAGCGCGCGACCGGCGTCACCGCGCCCGTCCGACCAACCTGGAATTCCACGTCGAGCAGCTCGGTGAGCTCTTCCATCGCCGGGAATTTATGGGCAATCGCCCAGCGCGGTTCGCGCGCGCGGAAACCCAGCTCACGCTGCGAAGCAATGCTGTTGACCTTGAACACCACGCCATCGATTTCATAGCCCAGCGCGTTACGGCGCTCGCCGATGTCGCGGTAGTAGTCCAGGCATTCATCGATGCCGTGAGCCAGCTTCATTTCATGGCTGATCGGCATACCCCAGACCTGAAGCTGCTTCAGATTGCCAATGTGGGTGTCGGCAATATCAGCGGAAATCTGGCCGATGCCGTAGCAGCAGAACTCCAACGGGCGGTTGGCGGTGATCTTCGAATCCAACTGACGCAAGCTGCCGGCCGCGGCATTACGCGGGTTGGCGAAGGTCTTGCCGCCGACCTCCAGTTGCGTGGCGTTGAGCCGTTCGAAACCGGCCTTGGACATGAACACTTCGCCGCGCACTTCCAGGGTCGCCGGCCAACCGGTGCCGTGAAGCTTGAGCGGGATATTGCGCACGGTGCGCACGTTGACGCTGATGTCTTCGCCAGTGGTGCCGTCGCCGCGCGTGGCGCCGCGCACCAGCACGCCGTCCTGATACAACAGGCTGACCGCCAGGCCATCGAGCTTGGGTTCGCAGCTGTATTCCACCGCCGCGCCGCCACCGAACAAGTCGCCGGCCGGCAGGTCGAGGCCTTCGGTCACCCGGCGATCGAACTCGCGCATGTCGGTTTCTTCGAAGGCGTTGCCGAGGCTGAGCATCGGCACTTCGTGGCGCACCTGGGTGAATGCCGACAATGCTGCGCTGCCGACGCGCTGGGTCGGCGAGTCGCTGGTGATCAGTTCGGGATTGGCCGTTTCAAGGGCCTTGAGCTCGTGGAACAACCGGTCGTACTCGGCGTCCGGAATGCTCGGCTCGTCCATCACGTGATAGCGATAGTTGTGCTGATCCAGCTCAGCGCGCAGCTCTAGAATGCGGGTTTTGGCGGCGGTCATGGGTGTTCTCTCATAAAGCAAAAGAGCAGCCGAGGCTGCTCAATCTATACAAATCATTCTAGGAGCCAGGCTTGCCGGCGAAGGCGTATTGGAGATCGCCTTCGCCGGCAAGCCTGGCTCCTACAGATCAACGCTTCTGGGTCAGGGCGCGACGTTCGAATTCAACGATGCGCTGACGGTAGTGCTCAATGGTCTGGGCGGTCAGCACGCTGCGCTGGTCGTCTTTGAGTTCACCATTCAGCTCCTGGGACAGCTTGCGTGCCGCAGCCACCATCACGTCGAAGGCTTGCTTCGGATGACGCGGGCCTGGCAGGCCGAGGAAGAAGCTCACCGCCGGGGTGCTGAAATGGTCGATGTCGTCCAGATCAAAGATGCCAGGCTTGACCGCATTGGCCATGGAGAACAGTACTTCGCCGTTACCTGCCATGCTTTCGTGGCGGTGGAAAATATCCATCTCGCCGAAGCGCAGGCCGCTTTCCAGAATGTTCTGCAACAGAGCCGGGCCCTTGAAGCCGGCAGCGTCGCGGCAGATCACGCTGATCACCAGCACTTCTTCGGCTTGCGGTTGTTCCTTGTCGCTGACCGCAGGCGAGGACTTGCTGTCATCCGGGAAGTCGTCGTCACGGCTGCTGAAGCTCGGGCCGCCGTCCAGGTCCAGGCTGAGGTTCATGTCGCCCTGGGAAGGCTCGCCATGGCCACGCTTGCCGCGCTTGGAACCCGACTCACGGGTTTCCCGAGCCGGCATGCTCACCGACGGCAAATCGTGCTCGTCCAGTTGCGGCTCTTTATGGGTGTCCAGCACCCGAGGCGGGCCCAACAGCTCGGCGCTGGTGTCCTCGTCCGGCAGGTTGGACAGACTTCGGTCAAGACGGAATTTAAGTTTTCCCTTGCCGCCGCGCATGCGACGCCAGCCATCGAAAAGAATACCGGCAATGACAATAATGCCGATGACGATCAGCCACTCGCGCAGACCGATTTCCATGTAATCCCGTGCCTCTATAAAAAATGCTGAAAAATAAGGGGTTTACAACGTGCAAACCGCTTTAAAACGTGGCGCCAACTCTATGTTCTGACAGGCGTTTTGCCCACGTATACGAAAAATTGACATTAAACTAGCACGACCAAAGGCAACTTTACACCGTCTGTCACAATGGCTTGAGCGAATATGTCGATTGGCCAGCAAGTAAATACAAGTAAAAAGGTCTGACAACCCCGTGATACTTGTCCTACAAGCCTGCGACTCAGGCATCCACCAGCGCCATCGCCTCCTCGACATCCACTGCCACCAAGCGTGAGCAACCCGGTTCGTGCATCGTCACCCCCATCAGTTGATCAGCCATTTCCATGGCGATTTTGTTGTGGGTGATATAGATGAACTGCACCGTCTGCGACATCTCTTTGACCAGCCGTGCGTAGCGTCCAACGTTAGCGTCATCCAGTGGCGCGTCAACTTCATCGAGCATGCAGAACGGCGCCGGGTTCAACTTGAAGATCGCAAAAACCAGGGCCAATGCAGTCAGGGCTTTTTCGCCGCCGGAGAGCAAATGGATGGTGCTGTTCTTCTTTCCTGGCGGCCGCGCCATGATCGTTACCCCTGTATCGAGTAGATCTTCGCCCGTCAGTTCCAAATACGCGCTGCCTCCACCGAAAACTTTTGGGAAAAGGGCCTGTATTCCGGCATTGATCTGATCAAAGGTATCTTTGAAGCGGTTTCGGGTTTCCTTGTCGATCTTGCGGATCACGTTTTCCAACGTGTCCAGCGCTTCCACCAGATCGTCGTTCTGCGCATCCAGATAACGTTTACGCTCGGATTGTTGCGTGTATTCGTCGATGGCCGCCAGGTTGATCGCGCCCAGACGCGCAATGCGCGCGGCGATGCGCTCCAGCTCTTCCTCGGCCTCCTTCTCGTTGGCCTCGGCGACCAGGGTCGCGATCACGCCGTGCAGGTCGTAGCCGTCTTCCAGCAACTGATCTTCCAGGGTCTTGCGGCGCACGGTCAGGGCTTGCCATTCCATGCGCTGGTGTTCGAGTTGGCCGCGGATCAATTGCGATTGTTGCTCGGCCTGATTGCGGCGCTTCTCGGCATCACGCAATTCGCGGTCGGCATCTTCCATGGCCATTTGCGCGGTCTTGAGTTCTTCGTCGACGGTCATGCGCTTGTCGAGCAATTCCTCAAGCTTCAACCGCAACTCTTCCAGCGGCGCTTCGCCCTCCTCCAGGTTCAGACTGAGTTGCTCGCGCTTTTCGGTCAGGCGCTCGGACTGCATCTCCAAACGCTCAAGTGCCTGACGCGTCGAATCGTGCTGCGCCTTGAGCGAACCCAGGCGCACCGCCAGTTGATGCGCGTGATCCTTATGCTGCCGGGCTTCCTGACGCACCCGATCGAGGCGCTCGCGCAAGCTGTCGCGCTGGGCCAGCAGCAACTCGCGTTGCTCGGTGTCCAGCGCCATGCTGTCGAGGGCCTCCTGCAATTGCAGGCGCGCCTCGCCGATGTTTTCGTGTTCAAGTGCGCGCTGTTCGCCCAGCTCGGTGAGCTCTTCATCGAGGCGGGTGCGGCGCAGGGTCAGTTGTTCGGCCTTGGCTTTGCCGGCGGATAACTGCGCTTTTAATTCACCTTGCTGACGGGCTTCGTCTTGCAGCAGACGGCGCAGATGTTCGCGACCGTTTTCCTGCTGACGCTGCTGTGCCCGCAGGTTTTGTAATTCGGTTTCCAGGGTTTCGACCGTAGCTTCGCGCTCTTCGCGCTCGATGCCCAGGTTCTGGATTTCCTGGCCACGGGCGAGCACGCCGCTTTCCGCTTCACTGGCGCGACGCACGCGTAAAAAGTGCCGGCCAACCCAGTAGCCATCACGGCTGATCAGGCTTTCACCGGGCGCCAACTGACTGCGCAGGGCCAAGGCCTGTTCGAGGTTATCCACAGGCTTGACTTGCCCCAGCCACGGCGACAGATCAATCTGCGCCTCGACCTTGTCGAGCAAGCTGCCGGCCACGCGCACGCCATCGCTGGCGGGGCTGAGCAAGCGCAGATCGCCCTGGGCAAATCCGGCCAGATCGAAATCGCCAAAGTCATCCACCAGCACTGCTTGCAGGTCGGCGCCGAGCACGGTTTCCACCGCCAGCTCCCAACCGGCTTCAACCTTCAAGCCTTCGGCCAAGCGCGGACGGTCCGCCAGATTCTGTTCACGCAACCATTCGGCCGTGCCGGTGCCCGGATCGAGCGCGGCTTGTTGCAAGGCTTCCAGCGACGCGAGACGACCGTTGAGGCGCTGCAAATCGCCTTGGGCCTGTTGCTGATTTTGCAAAGCCAGCTGCAATTCCTGACGCAGTTGCTCAAGCCGTTCGACCTGAGCCTGTTCACTGGTCTGCAAATCCTCAAGCGTCGCTTCGGATTCAGCCAGTTGCTCGCTGAGCTCCATGATCGCCGCGTCTTCCGGGTCCGCCGAGAGCAACGCGCGCTCCTCGCCCAAACGCTTCTGCCGATCAGCCAGGCGTTCCATGCTGGTTTCCAGCTGCTGGATCCGCGACTGCTGCACTTCGGACTGGCGACGGGGCTCGGCGGCGGTGAGGTTGAACGTGTCCCACTGCTCCTGCCAGGCATGCATGGTGGTTTCGGATTCTTCCAGCGCGGCGGCGGCCTCTTCGGCGGCGGCGCTGGTGACTTCCTGCTCCGGCGTGAGCATGTCCAGCTCTTCGCCGAGGGTCAGCAGCAAGGTGCGGTCATGACCCAAGTGCGATTCGGTTTCCAGACGCGCGCGCTCGGCTTCCTTCAAATCGTCCTGCAACTGGCGCAAACGCTGCTGGCCGTGCTGGATGCTCTGCTCGACCCGGGCGATGTCGCCGCCGACCGAATAGAAGCGCCCCTGCACCAGATTGAAGCGTTCGGACAGGTCGTGGTGACCATCGCGCAGGCGTTCAATCGCAGCATCGGCGTTGCGTTGTTCGGCGACCAAGGCTTCGAAAGTGATTTCCTGGGTGCCGATGATCGCTTCGCGCTGGCCGACCTGTTCGTTCAACGCCTGCCAGCGCAACGCCGACAGTTGCGCCTTGAGCTGCCGCTCCTCGCCTTTATATTCCTGATACTTCTTGGCCGACTCGGCCTGACGATGCAGGCGCTCAAGTTGACGCTCAAGCTCTTCGCGCAGGTCGGTCAGGCGCGCAAGGTTTTCGTGGGTGCGGCGGATGCGGTTTTCAGTCTCGCGCCGACGCTCCTTGTACTTGGAGATCCCCGCCGCTTCTTCAATAAAGTTACGCAAGTCTTCGGGCTTGGCTTCGATCAGCTTGGAGATCATGCCCTGCTCGATGATCGAGTAGCTGCGTGGACCCAAACCGGTGCCAAGGAAGATATCGGTGATGTCGCGACGACGGCATTTGGTGCCGTTGAGGAAGTAACTGTTCTGACTGTCGCGGGTCACTTTGCGGCGAATCGAGATTTCCGCGTAAGCGGCGTATTCGCCGACCAGGGTGCCGTCGGAATTGTCGAATACCAATTCGATGCTGGCCTGGCTCACCGGTTTACGACTGGTGGAACCGTTGAAGATGACGTCGGTCATCGACTCGCCGCGCAGGTTCTTGGCCGAGCTCTCGCCCATCACCCAACGCACGGCATCGATGATGTTCGACTTGCCGCAACCATTGGGCCCGACCACCGCCGCCATGTTACTGGGGAAGTTCACCGTGGTCGGGTCGACGAAGGATTTGAACCCCGCCAGTTTGATGCACTTGAGCCGCACGCTTAAGCGACCGTCAGGGCGGAAACCACCAGATCGCAGCTGCGCTGGGCATACGCCGTCAGCACCTCGCGAATCTGCGGAAAGTCACGGGCGATCACCGCCGCGAGCAGGCGTTCGAACAGCTCCAGGAATTCGCTCATCTCGGCCTTGCGCTGTTCCAGGGCGAGGAAATACGCGCGGCTCATGGCCGGCTGCAGATTCTCGACGGTTTCCTGCAAGTACGGGTTGTTGGCGAACGGGTACGCGGCACGCATCACGCTGAAGCTGTCGTCGACGAACGTGCGAATGTCCTGGCGCTCGTAACTGGCGGCCAGGCGCTGCTGGATCTGCACGAACGGCGCCAGGTCGGCCTGGACCTGCCAACCGTTGGCCACGGCGTTGCCGAGCAAGATGTAGAGCTCGCTCATCAGCGTGCACAGGCTCTGGACCTTGTGCGCGGTGAGTTCGGTGACATGGGCGCCCCGTCGCGGCAGGATCGCGATCAGGTGGCGACGCTCGAGGATCAGCAAGGCCTCACGGACTGAACCGCGGCTGACATTGAGGGCCAGCGTGACCTTCTGTTCCTGGATGCGCTCTCCCGGCTTCATTTCGCCACGAATGATGCGTTCGGCGAGGTGGTGAGCAATTTGCTCGGCGAGGCTGTCCGGCGCCTTGAACGTCATGGTTGTCCTTCAAACTCTTCGATCTGCACAAGCGGCGCAGTGTAGCGCACTTGGTATGTCATGGCGGAGTGCCCACCCGGCGGTTTTTGGCACGAATTAAGCAAAAAAGCAGGCTAACCCGTGAGGGTCAATACTGATGGAACGCGCTGTTGATCGCCAAAACGGGTTTTCCTGACCTTTAAGTCAGAAAATCATTGACCGAAAAGTCAGACCTGATAAATTCGGCTCAATCGGTTAACAACAATAATGAGTCTGCGAGGCCTTCCGTGATCCAGTTTTTACTAAACCAGGAACTCCGTAGCGAGCACGCCCTGGACCCGAACCTGACCGTGCTCAATTACTTGCGCGACCATGTGGGCAAACCCGGCACCAAAGAAGGCTGCGCCAGCGGCGACTGCGGCGCCTGTACTGTGGTGGTCGGCGAGTTGCAAACGGATGACGATGGCCGCGAACACATTCGCTATCGCAGCCTCAACTCGTGCCTGACGTTCGTTTCGTCGCTGCACGGCAAACAACTGATCAGCGTCGAAGACCTCAAGCACCAGGGCGAACTGCACAGCGTGCAAAAAGCCATGGTCGAGTGCCACGGCTCGCAATGCGGCTTCTGCACGCCCGGCTTCGTGATGTCGCTGTTCGCCCTGCAAAAGAACAGCGACGAACCCGACTCCCATAAAGCCCACGAAGCGCTGGCCGGCAACCTCTGTCGTTGCACCGGCTATCGGCCGATCCTGCAAGCCGCCGAACAATCCTGCTGCGGCAAGCAACCGGACCAGTTCGATGCGCGCGAAACCGACACCATCGCCCGCCTGAAGGCCATCGCCCCCACCGACATCGGCGAACTCAACAGTGGCGACAAGCGCTGCCTGGTGCCGCTGACCGTGGCCGACCTGGCCGACCTCTACGACGCTTATCCACAAGCCCGCCTGCTGGCCGGCGGCACGGACCTGGCGCTGGAAGTCACGCAGTTCCACCGCACCCTGCCGGTGATGATCTACGTCGGCAACGTCGCCGAGATGAAGCGCATCGAACGCTTCGACGATCGCCTGGAAATCGGCGCCGCCACCGCCCTCTCCGACTGCTACGACGCGCTGAAAAGCGAATACCCGGACTTCGGCGAATTGCTGCAACGCTTCGCTTCCCTGCAGATTCGTAACCAAGGAACTCTGGGCGGCAACATCGGCAACGCCTCACCGATTGGTGACTCGCCGCCGCTGCTAATTGCCCTGGGCGCGCAGATCGTTTTGTGCAAAGGCGAAACCCGCCGCACCCTGGCCATCGAGGATTACTTCATCGATTACCGGGTCACCGCGCGCCAGGAAAGCGAGTTCATCGAAAAGATCATCGTGCCCCGCGCCAGCGCCGAACAACTGTTCCGTGCCTACAAGGTTTCCAAGCGTCTGGACGATGACATTTCCGCCGTGTGCGCCGCGTTCAACCTGCGCATCGACAACGGTGTTGTCGCTGATGCCCGCGTCGCCTTCGGCGGCATGGCCGCCACGCCAAAACGCGCGAAAAGTTGCGAAGCCGTGTTGCTCGGCGCGCAATGGAACAACGCCACCGTCGAACGCGCCTGCGCCGCCCTGGCCGAAGATTTCACGCCGCTCTCGGACTTCCGCGCCAGTAAGGAATACCGCCTGCTCAGCGCGCAAAACCTGCTGCGCAAATACTTCATCGAACTGCAAACGCCGCACATCGAGACTCGGGTGACCGCTTATGTCTAATCATCACGCTGTAGAGAAGACCCAAGCCGAACTGGCTGAACTGTTCGCCAAGGACTTGACCACCGGTGTCGGCCGCAGCGTCAAGCACGACAGCGCCGCCAAGCACGTGTCCGGTGAAGCGCAATACATCGACGATCGCCTGGAATTTCCGAACCAGTTGCACGTTTATGCACGGCTGTCGGACCGCGCCCACGCGAAAATCATCAGCATCGACACCCAGCCCTGCTACGCCTTTGACGGCGTGCGCATCGCCATCACTCACAAAGACGTACCGGGCCTGAAAGACATCGGCCCGCTGCTGCCGGGCGATCCGCTGCTGGCCATCGACGATGTGCAATTCGTCGGTCAAGTGGTGCTCGCGGTGGCGGCGAAAGACCTGGAAACCGCGCGCAAAGCCGCGATGGCCGCGATCATCGAATACGAGGATCTCGAGCCTGTATTGGACGTGGTGGAAGCCTTGCGCAAACGCCACTTCGTACTCGACAGCCACACCCATCAGCGCGGCGATTCGGCCGGCGCGTTGGCCACCGCTGAACACCGCATTCAGGGCACGCTGCACATCGGCGGCCAGGAACACTTTTATCTGGAAACCCAGATCTCTTCGGTGATGCCGACTGAAGACGGCGGGATGATCGTCTACTGCTCCACACAAAACCCGACCGAAGTGCAGAAACTGGTCGCCGAAGTGCTGGACGTGTCGATGAATAAAATCGTCGTCGACATGCGCCGCATGGGCGGTGGTTTCGGTGGCAAGGAAACCCAGGCCGCGAGCCCCGCGTGCCTCTGCGCGGTGATCGCGCACCTCACCGGCCAACCGACCAAGATGCGCTTGCCACGGGTCGAAGACATGCTGATGACCGGCAAGCGTCACCCGTTCTACGTCGAGTACGACGTCGGCTTCGACAGCACCGGTCGCCTGCACGGCATCGCCCTGGAACTGGCCGGCAACTGCGGTTGCTCGCCGGACTTGTCGGCGTCGATTGTCGACCGTGCGATGTTCCACGCCGACAACTCTTATTACCTCGGCGATGCGACCATCAACGGTCATCGCTGCAAGACCAACACTGCGTCGAACACCGCTTACCGTGGCTTCGGCGGCCCGCAAGGGATGGTCGCCATCGAAGAAGTGATGGACGCGATTGCCCGGCATCTGGCCGTCGATCCGCTGGCGGTGCGCAAGGCCAACTACTACGGCAAGACCGAGCGCAACGTCACCCATTACTACCAGACCGTCGAGCACAACATGCTCGAAGAAATGACCGCCGAACTGGAAGAAAGCAGCCAGTATGCCGAGCGTCGCGAAGCGATCCGCCGCTACAACGCCAACAGCCCGATCCTGAAAAAAGGCCTGGCGCTGACCCCGGTCAAATTCGGCATTTCCTTCACCGCCAGTTTCCTCAACCAGGCCGGTGCGCTGATCCACATCTACACCGACGGCAGCATCCACTTGAACCACGGCGGCACCGAAATGGGCCAGGGCCTGAACACCAAAGTCGCGCAGGTCGTGGCCGAAGTGTTCCAGGTGGAAATGGACCGCGTGCAGATCACCGCGACCAACACCGACAAGGTGCCGAACACCTCGCCGACCGCGGCATCCAGCGGCGCCGACCTGAACGGTAAAGCCGCGCAGAACGCCGCAGAAATCATCAAAAAACGTTTGGTGGAATTTGCTGCCCGCCAGTACAAGGTCAGCGAAGAAGACGTGGAATTCCACAACGGTCATGTGCGGGTTCGCGACCATATCCTGACCTTCGAAGCGCTGATCCAGCAGGCGTATTTCGCCCAGGTTTCGCTGTCGAGCACCGGGTTCTACAAGACCCCGAAAATCTTCTACGACCGCAGTCAGGCCCGTGGTCGGCCGTTCTACTACTACGCCTTCGGCGCGGCGTGCTGCGAGGTGATCGTCGACACCCTGACCGGCGAGTACAAGATGCTGCGTACCGACATCCTTCACGACGTCGGCGCCTCGCTGAACCCGGCGATCGACATCGGCCAGGTCGAGGGCGGTTTCATCCAGGGCATGGGGTGGCTGACCATGGAAGAACTGGTGTGGAACAACAAAGGCAAACTGATGACCAACGGCCCGGCGAGCTACAAGATCCCGGCCGTGGCCGACATGCCGCTGGACCTGCGGGTGAAGCTGGTGGAAAACCGCAAGAACCCGGAAGACACGGTGTTCCATTCCAAGGCTGTCGGCGAGCCGCCGTTCATGCTCGGCATCGCCTCGTGGTGTGCGATCAAGGATGCCGTGGCCAGTCTCGGTGACTACAAGCATCAACCGAAGATCGACGCGCCGGCGACCCCGGAGCGGGTGTTGTGGGGCTGTGAGCAGATGCGGCAGTTGAAGGCGGTGAAAACCGAGGAAGCCGAATCCGAGGTGGTGGTTTGATCGTTCCCACGCTCTGCGTGGGAATGCAGCCCGCGACGCTCTGCGTCGCATCGTAAACAGCGGACGCGGAGCGTCCAGAGATGCATTCCTTCGCTCCGCGTGGGAACGATCTTGAGAGGTGAAACATGTACAACTGGATCGACGCCCTCGCCGACCTGCAATCCCGGGGTGAACCCTGCGTGTTGGTGACCATCATCGAAGAGCTCGGCTCGACGCCGCGCAATGCCGGTTCGAAGATGGTCATCAGCGCCACCCAGACCTTTGACACCATCGGTGGCGGGCATCTGGAATACAAGGCCATGCAGATCGGCCGCGAGATGCTCGCTAGCGGCAAGCAGGACACCCATCTGGAGCGCTTCAGCCTCGGCGCCAGCCTGGGGCAGTGCTGCGGCGGCGCGACGGTGTTGCTGTTCGAACCGATGGGCCAGGTCCAGGCGCAGATCGCCGTGTTCGGCGCCGGCCATGTCGGCCGCGCCCTCGTGCCGCTGCTCGCCAGCCTGCCCTGCCGGGTGCGCTGGATCGATTCCCGGGAAGCGGAGTTCCCGGAACAGATCCCCCACGGCGTGCGTAAAATCGTCACCGAAGAACCGGTGGATGAAGTCGACGACCTGCCCGTCGGCAGCTACTGCATCGTCATGACCCACAACCACCAGCTCGACCTCGAACTCACCGCCGCGATCCTCAAGCGCAACGACTTCGCCTACTTCGGCCTGATCGGCTCGAAGACCAAACGGGTGAAGTTCGAACATCGCCTGCGTGACCGCGGTTTTGACAGCAGCGTGCTGCAACGCATGCGCTGCCCGATGGGCATCGGCGAAGTCAAAGGCAAGTTGCCTGTGGAAATCGCCATCTCCATCGCCGGCGAAATCATCGCCACCTATAACGCGAATTTCGGCCAGCAGACTGCCAGCGCCGGATCATCGATTGCCAAACTGCTGCCCGCTTCACGCCGCAGCCAAGCCTCCAACTGAGAACTGACATGCCTCTGACTCGCAAAGCCTACCGTGCCGCCATCCTGCACAGCATCGCCGACCCCGCCGAAGTCGGAATCGAAGCCTCCTATGAGTATTTCGAAGACGGTTTGCTGGTGGTCGAAAACGGCAAGATCAGCGCCATCGGTCACGCCACTGAATTGCTGGCGACCCTGCCGGCCGACATCGAGATCACCCATTACCAGGATGCGCTGATCACCCCGGGCCTGATCGATACGCACATTCACTTGCCGCAAACCGGGATGGTCGGTGCTTATGGCGAGCAACTGCTGGACTGGCTCAACACCTACACCTTCCCGTGCGAAAGCCAGTTCGCCGACAAGGCCCACGCCGATGAAGTGGCGGACATTTTCATCAAGGAACTGCTGCGCAACGGCACCACCACCGCGTTGGTCTTCGGCAGCGTGCACCCGCAATCGGTGAACTCGTTCTTCGAGGCCGCGCAGCAACTGGATCTACGGATGATCGCCGGCAAGGTGATGATGGACCGCAACGCACCGGACTACCTGACCGACACCGCCGAATCCAGCTACGTCGAAAGCAAGGCGTTGATCGAGCGCTGGCACGGCAAGGGCCGCTTGCACTACGCGGTCACCCCGCGTTTTGCCCCGACCAGCACCCCGGAACAACTGACCCTCGCCGGCCAGTTGCTCGGTGAATACCCAGACCTGTACATGCAGACCCACATCAGCGAAAACCTCAAGGAAGTCGAGTGGGTCAAGGAGCTGTTCCCGGAGCGCAAGGGCTACCTCGACGTCTACGATCACTACCAGTTGCTCGGCGAGCGCTCGGTGTTTGCCCACGGCGTGCACCTGTGCGACGACGAGTGCGCGCGGTTGGCAGAAACCGGTTCGGCGATTGCCTTCTGCCCGACCTCGAACTTCTTCCTCGGCAGCGGTTTGTTCAATCTGCCGATGGCCGAGAAGCACAAAGTGAATGTCGGCTTGGGTACTGACGTTGGCGGCGGCACCAGTTTCTCGCTGCTGCAAACCCTGAACGAAGCGTACAAAGTCATGCAGTTGCAGGGCGCGCGGCTGAGCCCGTTCAAATCGCTGTACCTGGCGACCCTCGGTGGTGCGCGGGCACTGCGCCTGGAAGACAAGATCGGGACGTTGCATGCGGGCACTGACGCGGACTTCCTGGTGCTGGATTACAACGCCACGCCGCTGCTCAGCTATCGCCTGAAGCAGGCCAATAACATTGCCGAGACGTTGTTTGTGTTGATGACGTTGGGGGATGACCGGACGGTGTTGCAGACGTATGCGGCGGGGAAACGGGTGCATCAGCGTTAAGGTATTTACCGGGCCTGATCGACTGATCGTTCCCACGCGGAGCATGGGAACGATCAGATCAGCGTTAAGGCTTCCCGGGCAAAAAAAATCCCCCGCAATCGATGGTTGCGGGGGATTTTTTGATCGTTGATCGTTCCCACGCTCCGCGTGGGAATGCAGCCCGGGACGCTCCGCGTCCCATCCAAAGCCGAACGCGGAGCGTCCGTTGAGGCATTCCCACGCGGAGCGTGGGAACGATCAGCGTCGGGCCGTCAGATTTTCGCGGAAGACCTACCCGGTTTCTTGGTCTGCAACAAATGCGAGAACACCGCGTGCAAATCATCCGACGCGCTTTCTTCGTCGAGGTTGAGTTTGCTGTCGATGTGATCCATGTGATGCATCATCAAATCCACCGCCAACTCACCGTTGCGCGCTTCAATCGCATCGATCAACTGCGTGTGTTCATCGTAGGAACAGTGCGAGCGGTTGCCGCTTTCGTACTGGGCGATGATCAACGAGGTCTGGGACACAAGGCTGCGCTGGAAGCTGATCAGCGGCGCATTCTTCGCCGCTTCGGCCAGTTTCAGGTGGAATTCGCCCGACAGACGGATACCGGCGCCGCGATCGCCACGGGAGAAGCTGTCGCGCTCGTCGTTGACCATCTGCCGCAATTCGGCAATTTGCTCGGCGGTGGCGTGCTGTACCGCGAGTTCAGTGATTGCGCGCTCGACCAAGCGACGGGCGAGGAACACCTGACGGGCCTCTTCGACGCTCGGGCTGGCGACGACCGCGCCACGGTTCGGCCGCAGCAACACCACGCCTTCATGGGCCAGGCGCGACAGCGCGCGGCGAATGATGGTGCGGCTGACCCCGAAAATTTCCCCCAGCGCTTCTTCGCTCAACTTGGTGCCGGGCGCCAGGCGCTGTTCGAGGATGGCCTCGAAGATATGCGCGTAGACAATATCGTCCTGGGTACCGCTGCGGCCGGCTTTGCCTGCTCGCGGTTGTTTCTTTAGGGGCTGCAACTGTTCGTTCATGGGCACTCGAGTCGGGAGAACTGCGGCGAATAGACCGTGACTGTAATACGGCACAGAGGGTCGCTGGCAAGTATCGCGTAAAAAACACCGCGATTGTACACAATGGATGGTGGCAACACGACTGTATGGCTGTTTGCGGCCATGGCTGTATTGCAACGATGCGTTACGTTTGAGTTTAGGCTTGAACCCGGAATCCGCCGCCTCAACACGATTCATGTGTAGGAGCGAGGCTTGCCCGCGAAGGCGTCGTGTCATTCAACATTGATATCGACTGACATGACGCCTTCGCGGCCAAGCCTCGCTCCTACAGGGATCGCGTTGCGCCGGACATCTTCACCAGAACAAGGAACACCGCGGTCATGAACGACGCAACGCACACGCAACTGCGCCCCCTCGCCGACACGTCACCCTCGGCCATCGTCGCCGGTTTCATCGCGATGATGACCGGCTACACCAGTTCCCTGGTCCTGATGTTCCAGGCCGGGCAAGCGGCGGGCCTGAGCAGCGGGCAGATTTCCTCGTGGATCTGGGCGATTTCCATCGGCATGGCGGTGTGTTCGATTGGCCTGTCCCTGCGTTACCGCACGCCGATCACCATCGCCTGGTCGACCCCCGGCGCGGCGTTGCTGATCACCAGCCTGGGCGGTGTCACCTACGGCGAAGCCATCGGCGCCTACATTACCTGTGCGGTGTTGGTGACGATTTGTGGTTTGACCGGCAGCTTTGAACGGCTGGTGAAAAAGATTCCGGCGTCACTGGCGGCGGCGCTGCTGGCGGGGATTCTGTTCAAGATCGGCAGCGAGATTTTCGTCGCCGCCCAGCATCGTACCGCGCTGGTGCTGGGGATGTTCTTCACTTACCTGGTGGTCAAGCGTCTGTCGCCGCGTTACGCGGTGCTCGCCGCGCTGTTGATCGGCACCGCGCTGTCGGGGTTCATGGGATTGTTGGATTTCAGCGGTTTCCATCTGGAACTGGCGACGCCGGTCTGGACTACGCCGCACTTTTCCCTGGCGGCGACCATCAGCATCGGCATTCCGCTGTTCGTGGTGGCGATGACCTCGCAGAACATGCCGGGTATCGCGGTGTTGCGTGCCGACGGCTACAACGTGCCAGCCTCGCCGCTGATCACCACCACCGGCATCGCCTCGCTGCTACTGGCGCCGTTTGGCTCCCACGGCATCAACCTGGCGGCGATCAGCGCGGCGATCTGCACCGGGCCGCATGCCCATGAAGATCGCAACAAGCGCTACACCGCCGCGGTCTGGTGCGGGATTTTCTACGGGATTGCCGGGGTGTTCGGCGCGACGCTGGCGGCGTTGTTTGCCGCGTTGCCTAAGGAGTTGGTGCTATCGATTGCGGCGTTGGCGCTGTTCGGCTCGATCATCAATGGCCTGAGCATTGCCATGAGCGAAGTGAAGGAGCGGGAAGCAGCGTTGATCACCTTTATGGTCACGGCGTCGGGGTTGACGCTGTTTTCCATCGGATCGGCGTTCTGGGGGATAGTCGCGGGGGTTTTGACGTTGGTGATTTTGAATTGGCGCAAGGCCCTGTAGGAGCATGGCTTGCCCGCGATGGCGATCTCAGGTGCGCCATCGCGGGCAAGCCTTGCTCCTACAAAAATCGGGCATAAAAAAACGGCGACCCATGGGTCGCCGTTTCTTATGACATCAAGCTACCGGATTGATCGGCTTTTCCGGGTACCAGACGTCCAGCAGCGGGCTGACGGTGACTTCGGTCAGTTCGCTGCGGCCTTTGAGCCAGGCTTCAACTGCAACGCGCTGCTCTTCGGACACCGAGCCACGCTTCTGCAGGCAAACCAGACCGAAGTCGTCGCCGCCAACATAGCCCAGACCGTTGGCTTCCATCGCTTCTTTCAGGAACGCGTTGAGGAAAGCATCAATGGCTTCATCAGCCAAATCTTCTTTGAAATCCAGGTTCAGTTCGAAACCCAGCTCTTGAAATTCATCGACGCACAGTTTTTTGCGCAGACGCTGGGAACGGTTAGTCGCCATTGGAACAATCCTCATAAGTAATAACGGGCGGCACTTTAGCAGTTTAAGGCGCCAATTGCCCGTTCCACGGTAGTGGCCAACCTACCGTCGGTAAAAAAATAGCGGATTAGAAGGCCGGGGCACGGCACAAGCCACGTCACCTTGGGGCATAATGCCGACACTTTCATGACCACTGAGGGATTTTATCTTCATGCCCTCGCCTTTTTTCCCCCTCGCCCGTAGGGTTTTACTTCATATGATCAAATCTTTGCGCCCACTGCTCCTTGCCAGCCTTCTCCTGCCCCTGGCCCTCCCGGTTTCTGCCGCTCCGATCAATACCGCGCTGTCGCCCAACGTTGAAAAGGCCCTCAAGGCCAGCAAGTTGCAGGACAACGCCCTGTCCCTGGTGATGCTCCCGCTCAACGGCCCCGGCACCCCGACCATTTTCAACGCCGACGTTTCGGTCAACCCGGCCTCGACCATGAAACTGGTCACCACGTACGCGGCCCTGGAAATGCTCGGCCCGAACCACCAGTGGAAAACCGAGTTCTACACCGACGGCACCCTGAACGGCGGCATCCTCAACGGCAACCTCTACCTCAAGGGTGGCGGTGATCCGAAGCTGAACATGGAAAAACTCTGGCTGCTGATGCGCGATCTGCGGGCCAACGGCGTGACCCAAATCACCGGTAACCTGGTGCTGGACCGCGGCTTCTTCATGCAACCGCAACTGCCCGAGTTCAACGACGACGGCAATGACGAGAACAAACCGTTCCTGGTCAAGCCTGACTCGCTGATGGTCAACCTCAAGGCCCTGCGTTTTGTCGCGCGCAACGACAACGGCAAGGTGCTGGTGTCGGTGGAGCCGCCGATTGCGACGATCAACATCGACAATCAGGTCAAGGCGATCAACTCCAAGCAGTGCACCGGTGGCGTGCGCTACAACCCGGTGACCCAACCCGACGGCAGCGTGACCGTGACCGTTGGCGGCCAGTTGGGCGAAGGCTGCAGCTCGCAGACTTACCTGTCACTGCTCGACCACGCGACCTACACCGCCGGCGCCGTACGGGCGATCTGGAAAGAACTGGGCGGCAGTATCCAGGGCAAGGATGTGCTGGGATCGACGCCGAAAGATGCCAAGGTGCTGGCGCGGGCCTTCTCGCCAGACCTGGCGGAAATCATTCGCGACATCAACAAATACAGCAACAACACCATGGCTCAGCAGCTGTTCCTGAGCCTGGGTCAAAAGTTTCGCAATGAGGCTGACGGCGATGATGCCAAGGCTGCCCAGCGTATCGTGCGCCAGTGGCTGGCCCAGAAAGGCATCACCGCGCCGCATCTGGTAATGGAAAATGGCTCCGGCCTGTCCCGCGCCGAACGGGTGAGCGCCCGCGAGATGGCCGGCATGCTGCAAGCCGCGTGGCGCAGTCCGTACGCTGCCGAGTTCATCAGTTCGCTGCCGATAGCCGGTACCGACGGCACCATGCGCAAACGCCTGAAGACCACCGCGATGCGCGGCGAAGCCCACATCAAGACCGGCACGTTGAATACCGTGCGGGCGATCTCCGGCTTCAGCCGCGACATCAATGGCAACACCTGGGCGGTGGTGGCAATCCTCAACGACAAGGCCCCGTTTGGTGCGTCTTCGGTGCTGGATCAGGTACTGCTGGATTTGTATCGCCAGCCTAAAGTCCCGGCGACCGCCTCAGTGTTGTAACCCCTCCACTTGATCGTTCCCACGCTTTGCGTGGGAATGCCTCATTGGACGCTCTGCGTCCGCTTTTGGATGGGACGCGGAGCGTCCCGGGCTGCAGGGAACGATCATCATCGCGGGCAAGCCTTGCTCCTACGAGTGTTGCGCTTCAACCCGATCCCTGCCCGCTTGCTTCGCCGCATACACCCCCGAATCCGCCCGCAGCAACAGCGCGTCCGCGCCCTCGCCGACCTGCCAACTGGCAATCCCGAAACTGGCGGTCACCGTACCGACGCCGTCGATCGGTGAGCTGCGCAACGCTTGCCACAACTGCAAGGCCAGGACATGGGCGTGTTCGCCGTTGATGTCCGGGCACAGCACCATGAACTCCTCGCCACCCAGGCGACAGAATACGTCGGTGCGACGCAGGCGATGACCAATGCGCTCGCACACTGCCTGCAACACCCGGTCGCCCACGGCGTGGCCATGCTGGTCGTTGATGCGTTTGAAGTGGTCGATGTCGAGCATGATCACCGACAATTCGCCGCCACCGCGTTCGACCCGGGCCATTTCCATGGTCAGGCGCTCCTGGAAATAGCGGCGGTTGTGAATGCCGGTCAAGGAGTCGGTCACCGACAGCGCGCGCAACTCCTCTTCCACGCGCTTGAGATCGGAGATGTCCGAGATGTAGCCGTGCCAGAGCACGCCGCCGCCGGGCAGTTCCTCTGGAGTCGCCTCGCCCCGTACCCAGCGCAGGCCGCCCACCGGCAGTTGCACACGATACTCCTCGCGCCAGGGGCTGATGGTGTCGGCCGAGGCGCGGATCGAGGCGCGGACCCGGGTCGAATCCTGGGGATGAATCCGGGTGAAGATCGCTTCGGCGTTGAGCAGCAACACATCCGGTTCCAGCTCATAGATGTCGCGGATGCCGTCACTCGCATAGATCACACTGAAGCGTCCGTCGAATTCCATCTTGAACTGGTAGATGCCGCCGGGCACATGGGCGCTGAGTTTCTTCAGCAGCAAGTCCCGCGCTGCCAGGGCCTCGTGAACGCGCTTGCGCTCAGTGATGTCGATGCAGATCGCCAGGTGCCCGACCCACAGACCTTGCTCATCCAGCACCGGTGTCGCCAACATATTCACCGTCAGGTGGCTGCCATCCTGGCGCACCAGAGTCCATTCCCGGGCTTCATGACCACCCTCTTCGCCACCCTCGACCAGCATCGCCTGGCAGGTCGGGATCAGCTTGCCGTAACGCGCGCTCAACTCCGCCGAGCGCGCCACCAGTTCCCGGGGCAAGTGCAGGTTTTCCAGGGTCATGTGTCCCACTACCTCGGCCGCGGTGTAACCGAGCATTTGCTCGGCGCCGGCGTTGAAGGTGCTGATGACCCCGCGCAGATCGGTAGCAATGATCGCCACCTGGGTCGCCGCATTCAGCACGCCGCGCAACTGGCCGTGAGTGCCGCGCAGTTCCTGCTCGCGGGCGCGCAGTTCCTCGGTGCGTTGCTCGACCAATTTCAGCGCCCGTTGCCGCTGGCTGACCAGCACGTAGAGCAAGGCACTGAGCAACAGACTGAGCAAGCCGCCGAGCACCACCAGGCTGCTCGCCGAAGAGTGGTTGGCCTGCACAAAGGCTTCGCTGGGCTGGATGTCCACTTGATAGTCGTGGTCGGCCAGGCGCAGCAAGCGACTCGCGGACAGCTCACTGGCCGCCGGTGGCTTCGCCGATTCGTACAGCACTTCGTGTTGATCGTTGGTGGAGAGATCGAGGATGCGCACCGTCAGATAATCGCGTCCGGCCTCCGGCAACCCGTCGGCGAGCAACTGGCGCATGCTGATCACGGCCATGACGTAACCGAACGACTTGGTCGTCGGTGCTTGCAGGCCTTCACGTCGAACCACCGGCGCTACCAGCAACACACCGCGGGCATAGGCCGGTTCGACATTCACCAGGTGCATCGGTTGCGAAACCGCCATGCCACCGCGCGCGTCCGCCCGTTCCAGGGTGGCACGGCGCAACGGCTGGGCGAGCAAGTCGTAGCCCAGCGGCGAGCCGAGTCGACTTTGCGTCTGGCTGTACAGCACCACCACGTATTCATCGCGCTCCGCCGCCAGTTGCAATTCACCGGCAGCGTTGAGTTCTCGGATGGAAAAGTCGCTCACCCCTTGGCTGCGCACTTCTTGCTCGAACGCCGGCCGCTCGTCGCCGTACACCCGTTTCGCAAACGAGTACGCCTGGGTGCGATGCAATAAAGGTTGGGTGTAACCGTCGAATTCGGCGCGGGACACCGACTCGGAATTGGCAAAGAACCGGCGCAGGCCGTCGAGGCGCTGTTCCTGATCTTCGAAACGTTCTTCGATACGGCTGTAACGCTCACTGGCCAGCAGTTGGAAGCGTTGCCGCAATTGATGGTGAAACAGATTCAGCGTGCCCCACGCCAGCAATCCCGTGAGGATCCCGCCAGCGAGCAATACCAATATCGCGACCAGCCAGGCCGAGACATCTTCGCTGATAAAACCCAGGATCTTGGGGCGCACGGCGTGCAACGACATAAACGCAACTCAAAACGCCAGGTGCCGGAAAAGCCCATTGGCCGTGCTTGAGTTATAGCTATTAGCCACTAATTTGACCAGCGCTGAAAGTATCCAAGAGCCTTTAAAAATCAAGGCTCTGTGGATCCAATCAGATCAAGTGTCAGCGGGCCGTGATTTTCCAGGCACGGTGGATCTTGCCGTTGCGGGCAAAGTCCGGATCAATGGTCTTGTCGGTGATTTCCTCGACCGCGTAACGGGTGGTGAGGTTCTCCTCCAGCACGAACTTGCGGAAGTTGTTGGAGAAGTACAACACCCCGCCCGGCGCCAGGCGTGCCATCGCCAGGTCGATCAATTGCACCTGGTCACGCTGCACGTCGAAGATACCTTCCATGCGCTTGGAGTTGGAGAAGGTCGGCGGATCGATAAAGATCAGGTCGAACTCGTCACGGCAGGCATCGAGCCAAGCCATCACATCGCCCTGCTCCAGGCGGTTCTTGTCCGAGAAACCGTTCAGCGACAGGTTGCGACGCGCCCAGTCCAGATAAGTTTTCGACAGGTCGACGCTGGTGGTGCTGCGCGCGCCGCCCTTGGCCGCGTGGACACTGGCGGTCGCGGTGTAGCTGTACAGATTGAGGAAACGCTTGCCGGCCGCCTCTTTCTGGATACGCATGCGCATTGGCCGGTGATCGAGAAACAGACCGGTGTCGAGGTAATCCGTGAGGTTCACCAGCAGCTTCACGCCGCCTTCGTTGACCTCGACGAACTTGCCCTGCGCAGCCTGGCGTTCGTACTGCTTGGTGCCGCTCTGACGTTCGCGACGTTTAACCACCACGCGGCTCTTGTCGATGTTCAACGCCTGCGGAATGGCCGCCAGGGCATCGAACATCCGGGCCGAGGCTTTTTCCGGGTCGATGGATTTCGGCGCGGCGTATTCCTGGACGTGGACCCAATCCTGGTACAGGTCGATGGCCATCGAGTATTCCGGCATGTCGGCGTCATACACGCGATAGCAGTCGATGCCTTCACGCTTGACCCACTTGCCCAGGGCCTTGAGGTTCTTTTGCAGACGGTTGGCAAACATCTGCCCGCCTTCGCTCAAGCGCGGTTGCTCGATCACCACTGGAGCCGGTTTGATCGGGTTGCCGTTCTTGTTGTACTTCTCGTACTTGCCCGGTGCGACGTCGTTGTCAGCGACTTCGACTTCAGCCTGCTCGCGCTCGACCTGACGCTGCTCCGGGGTGCGGCGCTCGCCAGTGACGAACTGATCCGGGGTGACCTTGATCAGCAGCAGCTTGCACGGCAACGCGCCGTTCCAGAACGAATACTGTTTGTGGCTGCGGATGCCCATGCGCTTGCCCAGGTCCGGGGCGCCAGTGAATACGGCGGCTTCCCAGTTCAGGCAGGCCTGGCGCAGACGTTCACCGAGGTTCTGGTAGAGATAGAGCAAGCTCGCCTCGTCGCCCAGACGTTCGCCGTACGGCGGGTTGCAGATGACCAGGCCTTTCTGGTTCTGGTCCGGACGCGGCTCAAAGGTGCCGACTTCGCCCTGATAGATCTTGATCCACTCGCTCAGGCCGGCACGTTCAACGTTATTGCGGCCCGGTTGAATCAGGCGTGGATCGGCTTCATAGCCGCGAATCCACAGCGGTGGCTTGGCCAGGCCGGCGGCGCAACGTTCGGTGGCTTCTTCGTGAAGTTTTTTCCACAAGGCCGGGACGTGGCCGAGCCAGGCAGTGAAACCCCACTGCTCACGACGCAGGTTCGGTGCCATATCGGCAGCGATCATGGCGGCTTCTACCAGGAACGTGCCGACACCGCACATCGGGTCAGCCAGCGCACCGCCTTCGGCCGCAATGCGTGGCCAGCCGGAACGGATCAGGATCGCCGCCGCGAGGTTTTCCTTCAGCGGCGCCGCGCCCTGCTGCAAGCGATAGCCGCGCTGGTGCAGGCTGTGGCCGGACAGGTCGAGGGAGAGGATCGCTTCGCCACGGTCCAGGCGCAGGTGAATGCGCAGGTCCGGGTTGAGCTTGTCGATGGACGGACGGTCGCCCTGCGGGGTGCGCAGTTTGTCGACGATGGCGTCCTTGACCTTCAAGGCGCCAAAGTGAGTGTTGTCGATGCCCGAGCCGTGACCGCTGAACTCGACGGCCAGGGTGCCGTCGTTAAGCATGTGGTCTTGCCACTCGATGTCGAGCACGCCGTGGTACAGGTCTTCGGCGTCCTTCATCGGGAACCGCTTGAGCACCAGCAGCACCCGGTTCGCCAGACGCGACCACAGGCACAGGCGATAAGCGGTTTCCATGGTAGCCATGCCGCGCACGGCCGAGGTGTGCTCACGCGCTTCTTCAAGGCCAAGCCCGACGGCTTCCTCGATGAGCAGGCCTTCAAGGCCTTTGGGGCAAGTGAGGAAGATTTCGAATTGATCGGACATTGGAATTTCAGAGCCTTTGGCTGAGTGAACCGACAACGCATTGCCGGTCCGGTTTTCAATCAGGCGCTTTTCTAAAAGAGCGCCCGCGTGGCACGAAGGTGTGCCGTCCCACCCTGACTGCTCGGGTTAAAAGAGCTTAGATGTCAGGGCAGATAAAAAAGTTGAGGCAACAAAATGTCATAAAGCGACCCTTCGTCGAATAGTACCCCAGCGCAAACGTGGGTCATTCTCACTAAAGGATTAGCCCCGTCATACAGCGCGGGGCTGATCATACCGGGGTCTGACCAATAAATACGGGACAAACATCACGTTACTTATGGCCATAGCATCTTTATGGTTACGTTCTTATGACAAAACGATCATTCCCTCGATGTGACCTATTGGTTAGAACTCAACACAGGTTGACGTCGCAACGGCGTCAACACCTTGGCTCGCGACGCCGGCAGCGAGCCGCCAACGGCAGGAATTTTCTGCCAGACCTCGATTGAGGTCGACGCGATAAATACAGTCAACAAGTGAGGGCAACACCCTATGAGAAGACTTAAGCGTGATCCGTTGGAAAGAGCATTTTTGCGCGGATATCAATATGGCGTTGGTGGCAAATCCCGTGAGCTTTGCCCATTTACTCTACCGTCGGTACGCCAAGCCTGGATTAACGGCTGGCGCGAAGGACGCGGCGACAACTGGGACGGTATGACCGGCACTGCGGGAATCCATAGACTCAACGAACTTCACGCCGTTGGCTAACAAAGGGCCTGACACTGCAACACAACAACCTGATTACGTAACACCTTAACCACGCACGTCCCATCCGGACGGCGGGCTCCGGCCCAGGGGCACCCTAGAGGTGCCCTTTTTTATGCCCAAAACAACGCGAATCCTTGTAGCAGCTGGCGAAGCCTGCGTTCGGCTGCGAAGCAGTCGTGAATTCAGACACCATGGTCTTTGAGTTACACCGCGCATGCCGGGATTACGACGGCTTCGCCGCCGAACGCAGCCTCGCAGGCTCGGCAGCTGCTACACGATCAGCGCAAGGCTGCGATGGCATCGACCGATTCACGGATCAGCGCCGGGCCTTTGTAGATGAAGCCCGAATACAGCTGCACCAGGCTCGCACCCGCAGCGATTTTCTCAGCCGCGTGCTTGCCTTCGGTGATGCCACCCACGGCGATGATCGGCAAACGGCCCGCCAATTCTGCCGCCAACACCTTCACGGTGTTGGTGCTCTTGTCGCGAACCGGCGCACCGGACAGACCGCCCGCCTCGTCACCATGTTCCAGGCCTTCAACGCCGACCCGACTCAGGGTGGTGTTGGTGGCGATCACCGCGTCCATCCCGGTGTCGATCAGCGCTTGGGCCACCTGCGCGGTTTCTTCGTCGGTCATGTCCGGGGCGATCTTGATCGCCAGCGGCACATGTTTGCCGTGGCGCAACGCCAGTTCGGCCCGGCGTTGGGCCAGGTCGGCGAGCAATTGCTTGAGCGAATCACCGAACTGCAGACTGCGCAGGCCCGGGGTGTTCGGCGAACTGACGTTGACCGTCACGTAACTGGCGTGGGCGTAAACCTTGTCCAGGCAGATCAGGTAGTCATCCACCGCCCGTTCAACCGGCGTGTCGAAGTTCTTGCCGATGTTGATGCCCAGCACGCCTTTGTACTTGGCGGCCGCGACACGAGCCAGCAGGTGATCGACGCCGAGGTTGTTGAAACCCATGCGATTGATGATCGCCTCGGCTTCCGGCAGGCGGAAAATCCGTGGTTTTGGGTTGCCTGGCTGAGGACGCGGAGTGATGGTGCCGATTTCGACGAAACCGAAACCCAACTGGGCAAAACCATCGATGGCCGCGCCATTCTTGTCCAGACCGGCCGCCAGACCCACCGGGTTCGGGAACTCCAGGCCCATGACCTTCACCGGCATTTTCGCCGGGGCCTTGCACAGCAAGCCGTTGAGGCCCAAACGCCCGCCCGCGCCGATCAGGTCCAGGGACAGATCGTGGGAGGTTTCCGGGGAAAGTTTGAACAACAGCTGACGGGCCAGGGTGTACATGGGCGGGTTTGACTCGAATGGCGGCGAAATGAGGCGGCGATTATAGCCGGGCATCGGGGTCGCAAGCGAGGCGCACACGCAAATCAACGCTCGATGGCATATGCCTTGCACCGGCAAAGGTATCAGCACTCATGCCAACGACGGGATGAGTCGACGGACAATGGCGTCGTCACCCGGTTCTGCTCACGCGGGGGCCTGGGGCGACGCTTTTTTTTGCAAGGTGTTTAGCGATGAACGAAACCACAGTCGGCCCGCTGGCCTGGGTCAACGGCAGCGATGCCCCGGAAAAGTCCGCGATCAATGTCGGCTTCATGGCCCTGAGCGACTGCGCCTCGGTGGTGGTCGCCGCCACCCAGGGCTTTGCCCAACCTTATGGCCTGACGCTCAATCTCAAGCGCCAGTCGTCCTGGGCCAACCTGCGAGACAAACTGGTCAGCGGCGAACTCGACGCCGCCCACAGTCTCTATGGCCTGATCTACGCCGTACACCTGGGCATCGGCGGTATCGCGCCCACGGACATGGCGGTGCTCATGGGCCTGAACCAGAACGGCCAGAGCATCAACCTGTCCCACGGCTTGCAAGCGCTGGGCGTGACCGGTCCTGAAGCACTGCACCGGCACGTGCACCAAACTCGCCCAAAACTGACCTTCGCCCAGACGTTCCCGACCGGCACCCATGCCATGTGGCTGTATTACTGGCTCGCAAGTCAGGGCATTCATCCGTTGCAGGATGTCGACAGCGTGGTGGTGCCACCGCCGCAAATGGTCGCGCACCTGCAAGCCGGGCGGATCGACGGTTTTTGCGTCGGCGAGCCGTGGTCCGCCAGTGCGGTAAAACAGAATCTAGGTTTTACGATGGCGACCAGCCAGACCATCTGGCCCGACCACCCGGAAAAAGTCCTCGGCTGCACCCGCGCCTTTGTCGAGCAATACCCCAACACCGCCCGGGCGCTGGTGATGGCAATCCTCGAGGCCAGCCGCTTCATTGAAGAAAGCACCGAGAATCGCCGCAGTACCGCGCAGTTGCTGAGCGCGCCCGAATATCTCGATACACCGCTGGACTGCATCGAACCGCGCCTGTTGGGGGATTACGCCGACGGTCTGGGCCATCGCTGGCAAGACCCGCATGCCCTGCGCTTGCACGGTGGCGGCGAGGTCAATCTGCCGTACCTGTCCGACGGCATGTGGTTCATGACCCAATTCCGTCGCTGGGGTTTGCTGCGCGAAGATCCGGATTACCTCGGCGTAGCCCGTCAGGTCCAGCAACTAGACTTATACCGCGAAGCCGCGACGGCAGTGGGCGTTGCGGCTTGGGGCCAAGAGATGCGCAGCAATCAGTTAATCGACGGCAAGGTCTGGGACGGCTCGGACCCGGCCGGCTACGCCCGAAGCTTCAAACTCCACGCCATGAGCGACAGCTCGCCCCTTCTCGCCAGCCGCTGACAGGAGCCTGCGAATATGTTGCGTATCCTGCTGATCAACGACACGGCCAAGAAAGTCGGACGACTGAAAGCCGCCCTGACCGAAGCCGGATTCGAGGTGATCGACGAATCCGGCCTGACCATCGACCTGCCCGCACGCGTCGAAACGGTGCGCCCGGACGTGATCCTGATCGATACCGAGTCACCGAGCCGCGACGTGATGGAACAAGTGGTACTGGTCACCCGCGATCAGCCCCGGCCCATCGTAATGTTTACCGACGAACATGACCCCGGCGTGATGCGCCAGGCGATCCAGTCCGGGGTCAGTGCCTACATTGTCGAAGGCATTCACGCACAACGCTTGCAGCCGATTCTCGACGTGGCCATGGCCCGCTTCGAAAGCGACCAGGCCCTGCGCGCCCAACTCCACGCCCGAGACCAGCAACTGGCCGAGCGCAAGCGCATCGAGCTGGCCAAAGGCTTGTTGATGAAGATGAAGGACTGCAATGAAGAAGAGGCCTACACCCTGATGCGCCGCCAGGCCATGAGCCGCCAGCAGAAATTGATTCAGGTGGCGGAGCAGATTATTGCCATGAGTGAGTTGCTCGGCTAACCGATCGTTCCCACGCTCCGCGTGGGAATGCCGCCATGGACGCTCCGCGTCCGCCTTGTGATGTGACGCGGAGCGTCACGGGATGCATTCCCACGCAGAGCGTGGGAACGATCATGCCGAATGTGGCACAAATCTGGCTAAGTAATCCCCACAGGTAACCAACGGCGGTTGCCCCACCTACGACAAAGACGTCGCTCACCTCATTCGCCCATGGCGGATCCGGTGGCGGCGTTTTTTCGTTTTGGCCCCAGAGACCGGGGCCGGTGGTGCGGCCGTGGCGGCGCCCCACCTGCAAGCTCATGACTCCTTCTCGAGACGCTTAACAGCTGAGGTGCGCGATGAATTCAAGCTTCTGGAAATCCGGCCATACCCCGACATTGTTCGCAGCCTTCCTCTATTTCGACCTGAGCTTCATGGTCTGGTACCTGCTCGGCCCCCTGGCGGTGCAGATCGCTGCCGACCTGCACCTGACCACGCAGCAACGCGGGATGGTGGTGGCCACGCCGATTCTGGCCGGCGCAGTACTGCGCTTTGTGATGGGCCTGCTGGCGGATCGCCTGTCACCGAAAACCGCCGGGATCATCGGCCAGGTCATCGTCATCTGTGCACTGTTCGGCGCCTGGAAACTCGGGATCCACAGCTACGAACAGGCATTGGTGCTGGGGCTGTTCCTCGGCATGGCCGGCGCATCCTTCGCTGTCGCCCTGCCCCTGGCCTCGCAATGGTATCCGCCGCAGCATCAAGGCAAGGCCATGGGCATTGCCGGCGCCGGTAACTCGGGCACCGTGCTCGCGGCGCTGATCGCTCCGGTGCTGGCGGCGGCGTTCGGCTGGAGCAACGTGTTCGGCTTCGCCCTGATCCCGCTGATCCTGACCTTGATCGTGTTCGCCTGGTTGGCCAAAAACGCTCCGGAACGGCCAAAAGCCAAGTCCATGGCCGACTACCTCAAAGCCTTGGGTGATCGCGACAGTTGGTGGTTCATGTTTTTCTACAGCGTGACCTTCGGCGGTTTTATCGGCCTGGCCAGCGCCCTGCCCGGCTATTTCAACGACCAATATGGCCTGAGCCCGGTCACCGCCGGTTACTACACCGCCGCCTGCGTGTTCGGCGGCAGTTTGATGCGGCCGTTGGGTGGCGCTCTGGCGGATCGTTTTGGCGGCATCCGCACCTTGCTGGGGATGTATACGGTGGCGGCGATCTGCATTGCGGCCGTCGGGTTCAACTTGCCAAGTTCCTACGCGGCATTGGCACTTTTCGTCTGCACCATGCTCGGTTTGGGGGCCGGTAACGGCGCGGTTTTCCAACTGGTGCCGCAGCGTTTTCGTCGGGAGATCGGCGTGATGACCGGGTTGATCGGCATGGCCGGCGGCATCGGCGGCTTCGCCCTCGCGGCAGGCATGGGCGCGATCAAGCAAAGCACCGGCAGCTATCAACTGGCGTTGTGGTTGTTCGCCAGTCTGGGCGTGCTGGCCTGGTTCGGTTTGTACGGTGTGAAACGTCGCTGGAGAACCACCTGGGGTTCGGCCGCCGTGACGGCGGCGCGGGTCTGAGGCAGCGATGAGCCTGCAACTGAGTTTCGCCGAGGCCAGCGCCATCGGCCCTCGCGCGGAAAATCAGGATGCCTTGCGCCTGGTCACCCCGGCTCCGGCGCTGGCGGCGAGCAAGGGTTATCTGTTCGCCATCGCCGACGGTGTCAGCCAGTGTGTCGATGGCGGTCTCGCTGCCCGTTCGACTTTGCAGGCACTGGCACTGGACTACTACGCCACCCCGGAAACCTGGCCCGTTGCCGAGGCTCTGGATCGCCTGTTGTCAGCACAGAATCGCTGGTTACAGGCCAACGGCGGTGGGCAACCGCTGCTCACCACCGTCAGTGCTTTGGTCATGCGCGGTAGGCGTTTTACCCTGGCCCATGTCGGCGATTGCCGGGTGTATCGCTGGCACGCCGATCAGTTGCAGCGGGTCAGCGAGGATCACGTCTGGGACCAGCAGGGCATGCAGCATGTGCTCAAGCGTGCACTCGGGCTGGATCAGCATTTGGTGCTGGATTTTCTCGATGGCGAACTGCGGCTGGATGAGAGTTTCGTACTGCTCAGCGATGGTGTCTGGGCAGTACTGGGCGATACCGCCATTGCGGCGATTTTGCGCGATCAACCGAATCTTGATAGCGCCGCACAGACCTTGGTCAACGCCGCGCACCTGGCCGGCAGCCAGGATAACGCCAGCGCCCTGCTGGTGCGCGTTGATGCCCTCGGTGAAACAAGCATTGGCGATGCACTGATTCATTTGCAGCAATGGCCCCTGCCGCCGGCGCTGAAACCGGGGCAATGCTTTGAAGGCTGGCAAGTCGAAAGCATCCTCGGCCAGAGCCAGCAATCGCTGCTGTATCAGGTGCGGGACGGGCAACAACAACCCTGGCTGCTGAAAACCTTGCCCGGGCATTTGCACGATGATCACCTGGCCGGGCAGGCGTTGTTGTCGGAAGAATGGTTCCTCAAACGGGTCGCCGGGCGGCATTTTCCTGAAGTCCATGCCGCCACTCAGCGTCAGCATTTGTACTACGTGATGCGGGAATATTCGGGGCAAACCCTGGCTGATTTGCAGGGTCGAACCGGGTCGCTGCCTCTGCCCCAATGGCTGGATTTGGCCGAACGTCTGTTGCGGGCGGTTGGGATGCTGCATCGACGGCAGATCCTGCATCGCGACATCAAACCGGAGAACCTGCTGCTGGGGGACGACGGCGAGTTGCGCTTGCTGGACTTCGGTCTCGCCTACTGCCCCGGCCTGTCCGAAGATCAGCCTTGCGCCCTGCCCGGCACGCCGAGTTACATCGCACCGGAAGCGTTTCACGGGGAGGCGCCGACACCACAACAGGATTTGTATGCGGTCGGCGTGACCCTGTTTTTCCTGCTGACCGGGCACTATCCCTATGGCGAAATCGAAGCGTTCCAGCGCCCGCGGTTTGGCGTGCCGGTCAGTGCCAGTCGCTATCGGCCGGACCTGCCGGAATGGATCGCGTTGAGTTTGGAGCGCGCGGTCGCGGTTGATCCGCAGCAGCGTTTTGAAACCGCAGAAGAATGGCTGTTGCTGCTGGAACAAGGTGAGCGGCGCAGTTTGAGCGTCCGGCCCAAGCCATTACTGGAGCGTGAGCCGTTGAAGGTTTGGCGAACGTTGGCGCTGGTGTCGTTGGTGGTGAATCTGCTGTTGCTGTTTGTGGCGCTCCATTAATGGGCGAGACGCTTTGATTCGGTGCAATAAATCCCACTCTTTGATTTGAGACGGTCACCAACCCATGAAATTACGGGGCCTGAACATCTTGGCACAACCACTGCATTACCTTTCCCACCATACATAAAGCCCAGCCTTCAACGACGAAGGTTGTGCTTCCCGAGAGAACGGGACCAGGACAAAGGCGTCCTCGCTAGGCAACTAGCGGGACGCCTTTTTTTGTTTGCGCAAAATTTGTCGAGCACGACCTGAAAGCCCTGATGAGGCGAGTCTGAGCTCCCGGAGAACCTGATGAAAAAACTAAAACTGGTGATGATCGGCAACGGCATGGCCGGGGTTCGTACCCTGGAAGAACTGCTCAAGCTGAGCAACGAGCTGTACGACATCACCGTCTTCGGCGCCGAACCCCACACCAACTACAACCGCATCCTGCTGTCGCCGGTGCTGGCTGGTGAACAGACCTTCGAAGAGATCGTGCTCAACGATCTCGACTGGTACCTGAGCAACAACATTAAATTGCTGCTCAACCGCAAAGTGGTGGAGATCGACCGGATCAAGCGCCGGGTGATCGCCGAGGATGGCACCGAGGCCGAGTACGATCGCCTGCTGATCGCCACCGGCTCGACCCCGTTCATCCTGCCGATCCCCGGCAACACCTTGCAGGGCGTGATCGGCTACCGCGACATCGCCGACACCCAGGCGATGATCAACACCGCGAAAACCCACAAGCACGCCGTGGTGATCGGCGGCGGCCTGCTGGGCCTGGAAGCCGCCAACGGCCTGATGCTGCGCGGCATGCACGTCACCGTGGTGCACATCGGCGAATGGTTGATGGAACGGCAACTGGACAAAACCAGCGGCCAGTTGTTGCAAACCGCCCTCGAAGCCCGCGGCCTGCACTTTCGCCTCAGCGAACAGACCCAGGCCCTGCACGATGCCGGCAATGGTCGGGTCGGCTCGGTGCAGTTCAAGAACGGCGACATCATCCCCGCCGACCTGGTGGTGATGGCCGCCGGGATCCGCCCCAACACCGAACTCGCAGAAAAATCTGGCATCCCGTGCAATCGCGGGATCCTGGTCAACGACACCCTGCAAACCTATGACCCACGCATCTACGCGATCGGTGAATGCGCCAGCCACCGTGGCATCGCCTACGGCCTGGTCGCGCCGCTGTTCGAACAGGCCAAGGTCTGCGCCAACCACCTCGCGCAACTGGGTTTTGCCACCTATAAAGGCTCGGTGACCTCGACCAAGCTGAAAGTCACCGGCATCGACCTGTTTTCCGCTGGCGACTTCATGGGCGGTGAAGGCACCGAGACCATCACCCTGTCCGACCCGATCGGCGGGGTCTACAAAAAACTGGTGATCAAGGATGACGTGCTGGTCGGTGCCTGTCTGTACGGCGATACGGCAGATGGCGGTTGGTATTTCCGGCAGATCCGTGAGAATCACGCCATCGGCGAGATCCGCGATCACCTGATGTTCGGCGAAAACGCCCTCGGCGACGTAGGACATCAGGGCCAGGACAAAGCCATGAGCATGGCCGACACCGCCGAAGTCTGCGGCTGCAACGGCGTGTGCAAAGGCACCATCGTCAAGGCAATTCAGGAGCACGGGTTGTTCAGTGTCGACGACGTGAAAAAACACACCAAGGCCGCCAGCTCCTGCGGTTCCTGCGCCGGGCTGGTGGAACAGATCCTGATCAACACCGTGGGTGGCGCGGCGGACGTCAAACCGAAAAGCGAAAAAGCCATCTGCGGCTGCAGCGACCTGAATCACGGGCAGATTCGCCAGGCCATCCGCGAACAGCACCTGCTGACCATCGCCACCACCATGAGCTACCTGAACTGGCGCACGCCCAACGGCTGCGCCACCTGCCGGCCGGCGCTCAATTACTACCTGATTTCCACTTGGCCCGGCGAAGCCAAAGACGATCCGCAATCGCGCCTGATTAACGAGCGCGCCCACGCCAACATTCAGAAAGACGGCACGTACTCGGTGGTCCCGCGGATGTGGGGCGGTGTGACCAATCCGTCGGAGTTGCGGCGGATTGCCGACGTCGCCGACAAGTACAACGTGCCGATGGTCAAGGTCACCGGTGGCCAGCGCATCGACTTGCTGGGGATCAAGAAGCAGGACCTGCCAGGGGTCTGGAAAGACCTGGACATGCCGTCCGGCCACGCCTACGGCAAATCCATCCGCACCGTGAAGACCTGCGTCGGCAGCGAGTTCTGCCGCTTCGGCACGCAAAATTCGACGCAACTGGGCATCGAACTGGAGCACGACCTGTTCAACATGTGGTCGCCGCACAAAGTGAAACTGGCGGTCTCCGGATGCCCACGCAACTGTTCGGAAGCGGGGATCAAGGACGTCGGCATTATCGGCGTGGACTCGGGTTGGGAGATGTACATCGGCGGCAACGGCGGGATTAAAACGGAAGTCGCCGAATTCTTCGTCAAGCTGAAAACCGCCGAAGAAGTGCGCGAATACAACGGCGCTTTCCTACAGCTGTATCGGGAAGAAGCCTTCTACCTCGAGCGCACCGTGCACTACCTGCAACGGGTCGGCATGGAACACATCAAGAAAGCCGTGCTGGAAGACCCTGAGCGCCGCAAAGCACTCAACGATCGCCTGCAATTCTCCCTGTCGTTCGAACAGGACCCGTGGAAAGAACGCCTGGAACAGCCGCTGCTGAAAAAGGAATTCGATGTCATTCCCGTGAAAAACCTGGAGGTGCTGGCATGAACTGGTTGGATATCTGCGCACTGGAAGAGATCAACGCCCTCGGCTCGCGAATCATCGCCGGCCCGAAAGGCGACATCGCGATTTTTCGTACCAGCGACGATGAAGTTTTCGCACTCGATGACCGCTGCCCGCATAAGGGTGGGCCGCTGTCCCAAGGCTTGATCTATGGCAAACGCGTCGCCTGCCCGCTGCACAACTGGCAGATCGACCTGCAATCCGGCGAAGCCCAGGCGCCGGACATTGGCTGTGCCCATCACCATCCGGCGCGGGTGGAAAACGGCCGAGTGCTGCTGTCCCTGCGGGATGCAGGCTGATGGACCGCCAAATCACCGCCTCGACCTGCTGTTACTGCGGGGTCGGCTGCGGTGTGCTGATCGAGCATGACGGCGAACGCATCCTTGGCGTCAGCGGCGATCCGGCGCACCCGGCCAACTTCGGCAAGTTATGCAGCAAAGGCTCGACCCTGCATTTGACCGGCGACCTCGCCGCCCGTGCGCTGTACCCGGAACTGCGCCTGGGCAAAGGCCTGGCCCGTGGTCGCACCGATTGGGACACCGCCCTCGATCACGCCGCCAATGTGTTTGCCGAAACGATCGCCGAACACGGCCCGGACAGCGTGGCGTTCTACATCTCCGGGCAGTTACTGACCGAGGACTACTACGTCTTCAACAAACTGGCGCGGGCGCTGGTCGGCACCAACAACATCGACAGTAATTCACGGCTGTGCATGTCTTCGGCCGTGGTCGGCTACAAACGCAGCCTCGGCGCCGATGCACCGCCGTGCAGCTACGAAGACCTGGAGTTGAGCGACTGCGTGATGATCGTCGGCAGTAACATGGCCTACGCCCACCCAGTCCTGTTCCGACGCCTGGAAGAGGCCAAATCCCGCCGTCCACAGATGAAAGTCATCGTCATCGACCCACGTCGTACCGACACCTGCGATTTGGCTGACCTGCACCTGGCGATTCTACCGGGTACCGATGTCGCGTTGTTCCATGGGATTTTGCACTTGCTGTTGTGGGAAGACTGGGTCGATCGCGACTTCATCAACGCCCACACCGAAGGCCTGGCGGAGCTGAAAAACCTGGTACGTGATTACACCCCGCAAATGGTTTCGCAGCTGTGCGGAATTGGCATCGAGCAGCTGCAGCAATGTGCCGAATGGGTCGGCACTTCACCGAGTTTTCTGTCGCTGTGGTGCATGGGGCTGAACCAGTCCACCGCCGGCAGCGCGAAGAACAGCGCACTGATCAATCTGCATTTGGCCACCGGGCAAATCGGCCGTCCCGGTGCAGGACCTTTCTCCCTGACCGGTCAGCCGAATGCCATGGGCGGGCGGGAAACCGGCAGCTTGTCGAACCTGCTGCCCGGCCATCGCGAAGCCGCCAATGCCGAACATCGTGCCGAAGTGGCGGCGTACTGGGGGGTTGAACAACTGCCCGAAACCACCGGGCTTACGGCTATCGAACTGTTCGAACAGGTGCGCAGCGGCCAGATCAAGGCGCTGTGGATCGCCTGCACCAACCCGGCGCAATCCTTGCCGGATCAGACTGCCGTGCGCGCCGCGCTGGAGGCCTGTCCGTTCGTGGTCTTGCAGGAAGCCTTCCGTACCACCGAAACCGCGGCGTTCGCTGATCTGCTGCTGCCTGCCGCGAGCTGGGGGGAGAAGGACGGCACGGTGACCAACTCCGAACGGCGAATTTCCCACGTTCGCCAGGCCATTCGCGCACCCGGTGAAGCGCGGTCGGATTGGGCGATTACGCTGGATTTCGCACAACGCCTGGAGAAACGCCTGCGCCCTGCGCATCCCGGCCTTTTTGCCTTTGATACGGCAGCCAAGGTTTTCGACGAATACAAGCAACTGACCCAGGGCCGGGACCTGGACCTTTCCGGCATCAGCCACGCCCTGCTGGATCGGCTCGGCCCGCAGCAATGGCCCTTCCCCACCGGTGCCAGCGAAGGCACGGCGCGGCTGTACCTGGATGGGGTGTTCCCGACCGCCAGCGGGCGTGCGCAGTTTGTCGCCGACCCGTACCGCGCCGCCAAGGAACAGCGCGATGCCCGTTTCCCGCTGACCTTGATCACCGGTCGCCTGCGTGATCAATGGCACGGCATGAGCCGCACCGGCACCGCCGCGCAATTGTTCGGCCATGTCAGTGAAGCCGTATTGAGCCTGCACCCGGATGAACTGCGCCGGCATCGGTTGCAACCCGGCGATCTGGTCAGCCTGAAAAGCCGTCGCGGCGCGGTGATTGTGGCCGTCGGCAGCGACGATAGCGTGCGTCCGGGTCAGGCCTTTCTGCCCATGCACTGGGGTGATCGTTTTCTCAAGGGTGGCGTCAATGCCATCACCCAACCGGCATTCGACCCGTTGTCGAAACAGCCGGAGCTGAAACACAGCGGCGTACGCCTGGAATCGGTGCACCTGCCCTGGCACCTTTTCGCCTTGATCGAGGGCGATGTTCAACAACATTTCGAGACGCTACGCCCCCTTTGCGAAGCGTTTTCCTACGTCAGCCTCAGCCTGGCAGGCCGTGAACGCCCGGCGCTGCTGATACGCGCTGCCAGCGCCACGCCGCCCGACGCGCAATTGCTACGTGATATCGATCAATGCCTGGGGCTTAACGATGGGCCTGTTCTGGCCTACGACGACCCGCGACGCTCTATCGGCAAACGGGTACGCATCGAGAACGGCCGGATCACCGCGATTCGCCTGGCGGGCGAAACCCTTGCCCAGCATTGGCTGCAAAGCCTGTGGCTCGAAGGTCGGGCCGATGAACAACTGCGGCGCTGGCTGCTGGCGCCCTTGAGTGCGCCACCGGGCAACGTCGACGCGCCGGCCAACGGCAACAAAACCCTGTGCAACTGCAAAAACGTCAGCCAAAGCGCAGTCTGCGCCGGCATCAGCCGTGGCCTGGACTTGCAGGGCCTGAAACAAGAACTGGGCTGTGGCACGCAATGTGGCTCCTGCGTCCCGGAAATCAAGCGTTTGCTGGCCGCCACCGCGCAGCCGGTCGCCGTTATCTCGTGAGGAAAATTCGATGAGCGCAAAAGTCTGGCTGGTGGGTGCGGGTCCCGGCGACCCTGAATTACTGACGCTCAAAGCGGTTCGAGCCTTGAGGGAAGCGGATGTGGTGCTGATCGATGACCTGGTCAACGAAGCGGTACTGGAGCATTGCCCACGTGCGCGGATCATTGCCGTTGGCAAGCGCGGCGGCTGTCGTTCGACGCCTCAGGCCTTCATCCATCGGTTGATGCTGCGCTATGCCCGCCACGGCAAGTGTGTGGTGCGACTCAAGGGCGGCGATCCGTGCATTTTTGGTCGTGGCGGCGAAGAAGCGCAGTGGCTGCGCGAGCGCGGGGTTGAGGTCGAACTGGTCAATGGCATCACCGCCGGGCTGGCTGGGGCGACGCAATGCGATATTCCCTTGACCCTGCGTGGCGTGGCACGCGGCGTGACGCTGGTCACCGCCCATACGCAGGACGATAGCAGCCTGAACTGGCAAGCCCTGGCCCAGGGTGGCACGACGTTGGTGGTTTACATGGGCGTGGCGAAGCTGAGTGAGATCCGCGAGCAACTGCTGGCCGGGGGCATGGCGGCGGATACGCCGGTGGCGATGATCGAAAACGCCTCACTGCCGCAGCAGCGTGAATGTCGGAGTGTGCTGGCAGCCATGGAGGAAGATGCCTGCAGCTTTGAGCTCAAGAGCCCAGCGATTCTGGTGATCGGTGCGGTGGCGGCCAGTGCCGCGTCCACCCTGTCGGAGCGTGCCTTGCCCGCGATGACGGCCGATCAAACAGCCTGAATCTCTCTGACACAACTCCGCTTCATCAAATCGCAGACAAAGAAAAGCCCGGCCTAAGCCGGGCTTTTCAGAGCTGCGAGCTAATTACTTAGCTTGAGCTTCAACCTGCGCTTCTACGCGACGGTTTACAGCGCGACCAGCTTCAGTTTTGTTGTCAGCAACTGGGCGGGATTCGCCGTAGCCAACAGACTGAACGCGAGTCGATTCAACACCGTACTGGTTGGTCAGAACTTGCTTAACGGCGTTTGCACGACGCTCGGACAGTTTCTGGTTGTAAGCGTCAGGACCGACGGAGTCAGTGTGACCTTCAACAGTAGTGGTGGTGGATGGGTACTGTTTCATGAAATCAGCGAGGTTTTTGATGTCGCCGTAGCTGTTAGGCTTGACTACCGACTTGTCGAAGTCGAATTTCACGTCCAGCTCAACACGAACAACTTCAGCAACTGCTGGGCAGCCATCAGCGTCAACAGTTACGTTGGCTGGGGTGTCCGGGCACTTGTCAACGTTGTCGCAAACGCCATCGTTGTCGCTGTCGGAGCAGACTTCAGCTGGTGCTGGAACTGGAGCAGCAGCAGGCTTGGAGCCGCCACCGAAGTTCACACCGATACCGACGCTTGGAGCCCACTCGGTGTCGCCCTGGTCGATGTTGTACTGAGCTTCAACGCCAGCACGGGCGTAGAAGTTCTCGGTGAAGTACAGCTTGGCACCGCCGCCAACGTTGGCGAAGGTGGAACGGTTACGACCGTTGCTGCCATTCTGGTCGATGCTCTGGTCCGAGAAACCGGCAGAGACGTAAGGACGCAGCATGTCACCTGGGTTGTTGAAGTGGTACAGAGCGTCCAGAGCGGTGTTGGCGCCCTTGATGTTCTTGCCGTCGTCGGAACGAACGTTGTGCACTTCGTCGTAGCCCAGACGCAGTTCAACGTCGTCGGTCAGGAAGTAACCAACCGAACCACCGAAGAGGTTGCCGTTGTTCTTGAAGTTACGAGCGCTGTCGAATTGTTCTTTCTTAGCGAAGCCTTCGATTTCAACTGCGCCTTGGCCTTGTGCCAGAGCGCCGAACGAAGTGGCAGCAATAAGAGAACCAATGGCAAAGCCCAAGGTGTTTTTCAGTTTCATCCGTTAAATCCCCATCTGGTGATTGTGAAGCAGTCCCGCAAACCGGGGGACAACTCGGCGGCAAGTCTATCAGAACTTGCCTACACGTAAGAGATATTTGCGCTGAACTAAGTTTCAGCAACGCCTGCAAATTTCTCACGCAATTTATCTAGAGCACGTTTGTAACGCATTTTTGTCGCACTCAAACCCATGTGCATGATGTCTGCGATCTCCTGAAACTCCAGCTCTGCGACAAATCGTAGCACCAGAATTTCTCGGTCGATCGGGTTCACATACACCAGCCAGCGATCAAGTCCACCCTTATCCTCGGGTCTCGGCGCCTTTTCTTCAGACGCTTCCTCGAGGGGGTCCAGACTCAAAGCGTCCATCAAGCGACGCTTTCGCCGTTCTTTCCGATACTGCGTGATGCATTCGTTGTACGTGATGCTATAGAGCCACGTCTTGAACTTCGATTTCCCCTCGAAGTTCTTCAGGCCGTACAGCACCTTCAACATCACTTCCTGACAGACATCATCTGCATCGCGATCGTTCCCAAGATACCGTGCACAGACGTTAAATAATGTTCGTTGGTAACGCCGCATCAGTTCTTCATAGGCGCGTGTTACGTGAAACAGCTCGGTATGCGAGCGCGCGACCAACTCCTCATCAGAGAGCTCGCGGGGGTCGTAGCGCGTGGAGAGCGATTGAGCTTTATTCAAAACAAGTCGGGCCGACAGTCAGGTCAATGTCCGCCGCAGCCCTTACTGGGCATTTCGCGGCGGCATACATTAGCAGGGTTTGCCGGGTTAGCGGCTACTCACATGCTGCTCCAGGAGGATCCGATTGGAGAGAGAGACTAGCTCACCCTCGTCGGTCAGCAATGTGGTTTTAACCGTGCCGATCTCTTCGATCTGGCCTTCGACCTCGCCAACACGCACTTGTTGCCCAACCTGATACAACTCACGCACATAGATTCCCGCAAGAATCTGACCGGCAATTTCCCGGCTTCCCAAGCCCATGGCCAGCGCAACCGCCAGACCAACGGTAATCAATACGATCACGATCACATGGTTGAGCAGGTCAGTCTTGACCTCCAACTGGCTGATCGCAACCGAGAGGCTGATGATAATCACCAGGCCCTGGGCAATACGCCCCAGGCCCGACGCGTAATCCAGCCCTACTCCCTCTGCCGCTCCGCGCACCAGCCCATTGGCCAATTGCGCCAGCAACACACCCACCAGCAACACCAGCGCGGCGCCAAATACTTTCGGCAAATACAGCGCAAGCATATCAAGCGTAGCTGAAACTCGCTCAAGTCCAAGGGATTCTGCGGCAGAAACCAGGAAAATGAGTAAAACAAACCAATAAACAATCTTGCCGATCAGGGTTGAAATGGGCACCTGAAGGCCGGCACGGGACAGCAACTTGGTCAAACCGGTACCGCCCATCAGGCGATCAAGGCCCAATTTGGCAAGCAATTTGGACAACAACGTGTCCAGCAGCTTGGCCACAACAAAACCCAGCAGTAGGACAACCAGCGCCCCGAATAGGTTCGGAATGAAATTCGCAACCTTGGTCCACAACGCAGTCATTGCAGTGACGAGGCTCTGAGTCCAGAGATCAAGTTCCATATTCAATCAGCCTTATCAGCAGTGCGAACGGTAGGTTTACGGTGGCGGGAGACCGGCGCGACATGGGCCGATCCATTGTTCAAGGCAATCATCAGCGCGGGCAGCCAGCGGCCCAGCAGGCTGAACAGATCGCCAGCGCCGACCTGGCGGTTGGCGGTTTTCAGGACACGGCCAAGGCACGCATCGTCGTCCCGAGTGGACGGAGATGCCTTGAGCATGTCACGCAAAGACTGTTCAAACGGATCGTGCATACGCACCTCTCGTGATGTCTGTGAAAGACGCGATCAAATTTGGTCGGGTCACATGGCTCATGGTCAGACCCAGCGCAAACGTCGGAATAACCACCACTGCCCGAACGCCACCGAAACCATTATCAGGCACGCAATCAGGAAGCCATATGGGCTGGCGGAGAACGGAATCCCGCCGACATTAATACCCAAAAGACCGGCCAGAAAACTCATCGGCAAAAAGATCCCGGTGATGATCCCGAAGCGGTACATCGTGCGATTCATGCGCACGCTCAAACGCCGGTCTTCGGCCTCCAGGACTAGCCCCACCCGCTCCCGGGTCAATTCCAGCTCCTCGAGATAGCGGGTCAGGCTGTTGTTCAATTCGTTCCAGTAATCGCCGTCATCTTCGACAAACCACGGCAGTTTTATCCGCGTCAGTTGCCCGAAGATTTCCCGCTGCGGGGCCAGGAATCGTTTCAGCCCGGCCGCCCGTCGACGGATCTGCAAAATGGACCCATGCTCGGGTGTATACCGTTCGTCGGCATCCAGTTTTTCTTCTTCCTCATCGACCACTTCCGAGAGGCAGGTGACCAGATCCTGCACCTTGTTGGTGAGGTACTGAGCCATATAAAGGATGAGTTCGGAGGCGGTTTTCGGGCCTTTGCCTTCCGCAAGCTGCACCAGCAACTCATCGGTGGCGCGCAACGGACGCAAACGCAGGGAAATCACCCGCTGGGCCGAGGCGAAGATCCGCACCGAGACCATGTCTTCCGGCTCCGCACCAGGGTTCAGGTTCACCCCGCGCAAAAATAGCAGCAGTTCGCTGTCGGAAAGCTGTAGAAGACGCGGACGGGTGTTTTCTTCCAGCAGCAGGTCGCAGCTGAATTCACTCAGGCCGCTGGATTTACGCAGCCAGGTCTGGGTTTGCGGGTGACTGCGATCCCAATGCAGCCACAGGCTCTCATGGGCCTGCAGCTGCAATTCGTCGAGTTCAGTCCGGGCTATCGAACGCGCACCGCCTTTTCCATCCAGCACCAGGGCATGCACCAGCCCCCACTGCGCGTTTTCTTCCTCGAACATCCTCACCCCATGCTTGCCACGAAAATTCGCACCGACGCTTTATTCAGGCATCTTCAGCGGGCTTGGCGAGATGATCACGCCGTTGTTGTCCGCATAGATGTAGTGGCCGGGATGGAACGTCACGCCAGCAAAGGTCACCGGAACGTTAATGTCGCCGAGCCCGCGTCTGTCGGATTTTTTTGGGTGGCTAGCGAGTGCCTGTACGCCCAGATCAGTCTGCGCAAGGATATCGACATCGCGGATGCAACCGTAGATCACCAGCCCTGCCCAACCGTTTTTCGAGGCTTTCTCGGCCAGCATGTCACCCAGCAACGCATGACGCAGGGAACCGCCACCGTCGACCACCAGCACCTTGCCATCCCCCTTGAGTTCGACCTGCTCCTTGACCCGCGAGTTGTCTTCGAAGCACTTGATGGTCACGATTTCGCCGCCGAAGGAATCACGGCCGCCGAAATTGCTGAACATCGGTTCCAGCACCTGCACCAGCTCCGGATAGGCGTCGCACAGGTCGGGCGTAACGTAATGGTTCATCGAGAAACTCCTGTAAAGAGGAAGACAATCGAGGATGTCGCAAAGTGACCAGAAAAGCTCAATGCGTCATATCTTAGCCGCAAGCCGACCGGAGCGAAATGCCCTTGTTAGAGCATTGGCCTCAGACCGCCGTGGCCAAATCCGGCTTTTCGCCCAACAGCGGCGTTTGTTGATCCGCCAGCCAGCGCGCGACCAAGGGCCAGACTTCAGCCTGGGCGGCTTTGCTGATCAGCATTTCAACGTGGCCGAAATTGTCGGTAAAACCCTGCTCGCGTCCCAGATTGATGAATTGCTTGTGCTCGGAGCCGAGCTGATCGAACAGCTTGCGACAGGCCCAGGTCGGATCCTGATGGTCGCCGGCCGCGCTCACGGCCAACACCGGTAACTCAACTTCGGCCAAACCGGCCCACCAGTCCTTGTCGGTATCGCCAAAGCGCCCGAACAGGCCATACCAGCGCATGCTTTCCAGGGCCAGGCCAATCGGCTCGTCCTCCGGGCCGCGCTTGAGCCGTGAACCGGACAGCTGGGCAAAACGCTTGAGAATGAAGCGCCCGCTCCACTCCACCGGCGGAATCTTCAACGGCCAGTAGGTGCGGCTGACCTGGGTGCCGAAAAACGCCGCCGAGGCCACCACCGGTTCGCCGATGTACTGTCCGCCCAACGCGGCAGCCAAAGTAATGCCGCCCAGAGAATGACCGATCCAGTGCGGGACCTGGCCACTTTGCTCGCGCACGAATGCACCGATGGCCGGCAGGTCATAACGGGCGTAATCGGAAACGCGGTTTTTGCGGTAGTCCTGATTGCGCTGGGACAAGCCGTGACCGCGCATCTCCGGAATCCATACATCGAATCCCTGGCGCGTCAGATAGGCGCCCAACCCCAGGCCTTTCGGGGAAAACCAGAACCGGCGATTGGAAAAGCTGCCGTGCAGCAAAATCACCGGAACGCCGCGCGTGTCCGGGCCATCCGCCATGCCCAGGCGTGTCACCGCCAGCTCGACGGTGCCGTCGGGGCTGTTGCCGGGTTTCAATCGATACACGTCTTCGCTCAGATCGCCGCGCCGCTCGGCGCTGATCAGGGCGACAGGAAATAGGTTGCTGCTGCTTTGCATAATGCTCTTGCACAAAAAAGGGCGGCATCCGGGGAGCCCGCCCTACTCAAATCTAAAAGCCCCGGCCACTTGACCGAGGCTTCATTCACATCAAGCCTGCGCTTGGCCTTCAGCCAGGAAGAACCAGGTTTCCAGCACGGAATCGGGGTTCAGCGAAACGCTTTCGATGCCCTGCTCCATCAGCCATTTGGCCAGGTCCGGGTGGTCCGAAGGACCCTGACCGCAGATGCCGATGTACTTGCCAGCCTTGTTACAGGCCTGGATGGCATTGGCCAGCAACTTCTTGACCGCCGGATTACGCTCGTCGAACAAGTGGGCGATGATCCCGGAGTCACGGTCCAGGCCCAGGGTCAGCTGGGTCAGATCGTTGGAACCGATGGAGAAGCCGTCGAAGAACTCCAGGAACTCTTCAGCGAGGATCGCGTTGGACGGCAGTTCGCACATCATGATGATGCGCAGGCCGTTCTCGCCACGGGCCAGACCGTTTTCAGCCAGCAGGTCGATCACCTGGCTCGCTTCACCCAGGGTGCGGACGAACGGCACCATGATTTCAACGTTGGTCAGGCCCATCTCGTTGCGCACGCGCTTGAGGGCGCGGCATTCAAGCTCAAAGCAATCGCGGAACGCTTCGCTGATGTAACGCGACGCACCACGGAAGCCCAGCATCGGATTCTCTTCTTCCGGCTCGTAGAGCTTGCCGCCGATCAGGTTCGCGTATTCGTTGGACTTGAAGTCCGACAGACGCACGATGACCTTTTTCGGAGTAAACGCTGCAGCCAGGGTGCTGATGCCTTCAACCAGTTTGTCGACGTAGAAGCCGACCGGATCGTCGTAGCCGGCAATGCGCTTGTCGACGCTGTCCTTGATGTCTTGCGGCAGGCCGTCGTAGTTCAACAGCGCTTTCGGGTGAACACCGATCATGCGGTTGATGATGAATTCCAGGCGGGCCAGGCCCACACCGGCGTTCGGCAGTTGCGCGAAGTCGAAGGCGCGGTCCGGATTGCCGACGTTCATCATGATCTTGAACGGCAGATCAGGCATGGCGTCCACAGAGTTTTTCTTGATGTCGAAGCCCAGTTCGCCTTCGAAAATGTAGCCGGTGTCGCCTTCGGCGCAGGAAACGGTCACGCCCTGGCCGTCTTTCAACAGCTGGGTGGCGTTGCCGCAACCGACCACGGCCGGGATCCCCAGCTCGCGAGCGATGATCGCCGCGTGGCAGGTACGACCGCCACGGTTGGTGACGATGGCGCTGGCGCGCTTCATGACCGGTTCCCAGTCCGGGTCAGTCATGTCGGACACCAGAACGTCGCCTGGCTGGACTTTGTCCATCTCGGACACGTCCTTGATGATGCGGACCTTGCCGGCGCCGATGCGCTGGCCGATGGCGCGACCTTCAACCAGCACGGTGCCGGTTTCTTTCAGCAGGTAACGTTCCATGACGTTGGCCTGGGTGCGGCTCTTCACGGTTTCAGGACGGGCCTGAACGATGTAGAGCTTGCCGTCGTCGCCGTCTTTAGCCCACTCGATGTCCATCGGGCACTTGTAGTGCTTCTCGATGATCATCGCTTGCTTGGCCAGCTCGCTGACTTCGGCGTCGGTCAGGCAGAAACGGGCGCGATCAGCCTTGTCGACGTCGATGGTTTTGACCGACTTGCCGGCCGTGGCCACTTCGCCGTAGATCATCTTGATCGCTTTGCTGCCGAGGTTGCGGCGCAGGATTGCCGGACGACCGGCTTCAAGGGTTTGTTTGTGGACGTAGAATTCGTCCGGGTTCACCGCGCCCTGGACAACGGTTTCGCCAAGGCCGTAGGCGCCGGTGATGAACACCACGTCACGGAAGCCCGATTCGGTATCGAGGGTGAACATCACGCCGGCGGTGCCGGTTTCGGAGCGGACCATGCGCTGCACGCCGGCCGACAGGGCCACCAGCTTGTGGTCGAAGCCCTGGTGCACGCGGTAGGAAATGGCGCGGTCGTTGAAGAGGGAGGCAAACACCTCTTTGGCGGCGCGAATGACGTTTTCGACACCACGGATGTTCAGGAAGGTTTCCTGCTGACCGGCGAAGGAAGCGTCCGGCAGGTCTTCGGCGGTAGCGGAAGAACGCACGGCCACGGCCATGTCAGGGTTGCCGGCCGACAGCGTGGCGAACGCGGTGCGGATCTCGGCGTTAAGTTTTTCGGGGAATTCGGCTTCCATGATCCATTTGCGGATCTGGGCGCCGGTCTTGGCCAGGGCGTTGACATCGTCGACGTCCAGGGCGTCGAGCGCGGCATGGATCTGATCGTTCAGGCCGCTCAGTTCCAGAAAATCACGATAAGCCTGAGCTGTCGTGGCGAAGCCACCGGGCACCGATACACCGGCACCTGCAAGGTTACTGATCATCTCGCCCAGGGATGCGTTCTTGCCCCCTACGTGCTCTACATCATGGACGCCGAGCTTATCGAGGGAAACTACGTACTCTACCAAGGTGATCTCTCCACTAACTGTGTTGGAAAAGCTCAGAAGCCGGCGGCTCGGGGGAGCGTTTGCCGACTGTATGGCCTGGACCTGGAAAATAAGTGAGAATGCGGGCCACTGGCGGCCGGCAAATCGCGCCTATCATATCCAAGATTCGTTATTAGCTTAAGGCCCAAGGTGCAAATGAAACGATCTGCTTTCTTCATCTCCGATGGCACCGGCATCACTGCCGAAACCCTGGGTCAAAGCCTCTTGGCGCAGTTCGAAAACATTACCTTCAGCAAATTCACCCGTCCGTACATCGACAACGTCGATAAAGCGCGGGCCATGGTACAACAAATCAACAAGGCCGCCGAAACCGACGGCTTTCGGCCGATCATCTTCGACACCATCGTCAATCAGGACATCCGTGAGATCCTCGCAACGTCCAATGGTTTCATGATCGACATTTTCTCGACCTTCCTGGCGCCGCTTGAACAGGAACTGACCGAGCATTCTTCCTACACCGTCGGCAAGTCCCACTCCATTGGCAGCAACACCAATTACATGGAGCGGATCGAGGCGGTGAACTTCGCCCTCGACAACGATGACGGTGCGCGCACGCATTATTACGACAAGGCCGACCTGATCCTAGTAGGCGTGTCGCGTTGTGGTAAGACGCCGACGTGCCTGTACATGGCGATGCAATTCGGCATCCGCGCGGCCAACTACCCGTTGACCGAAGACGACATGGAGCGCCTGACCCTGCCGGCCGCCCTGCGCGCCCATCAGCACAAGCTGTTCGGCCTGACCATCGACCCGGACCGCCTCACCGCGATCCGCAACGAGCGCAAGCCCAACAGCCGCTATTCGAGCTATGCCCAGTGCGAGTTCGAGGTGCGCGAGGTGGAGAATCTGTTCCGCCGGGAGAACATCCCGCACATCAATTCCACGCACTTTTCCGTGGAAGAGATTTCGGCGAAGATCCTCGTGGAGAAAGGGGTGGAGCGGCGGTTCAAGTAGCTCTTCAGCGCCTGTGATGACGCCTGCGCGGGCAAGCCTCGCTCCTACAGATTTTGTGTCGTTCGCGGCATGCGGGATCGACATATCCCTGTAGGAGCAAGGCTTGCCCGCGATGAACGATTACACGGACTGCCTCAACGCCCCCGCCAGTGCTTCAAACCCTTGCAACAACAACCCATCGTCCCCCGCCGAATGACACACACTCGCCCGAATAAACTGCGGCACCGCGCCATGCCCCACCGCAAATGCCTCGGCGGTGGCCACCAGATAGTTATTCTCCTTGAGCTCCGCCGCAATCTGCGACGCCCGCCACGGCTCGGGCACTTCGATCCAGAAGTGCGGGCTATCGGGATGAGTCTTGTAGCTGACTTCTTCTAACGTTCCGCTGACCAACCGCTTGCGGCGACTGATTTCGGTTATCTGCTGCCCCAATAACTGTTTGGCGATACCGTTTTCAATCCACGCCGTCGCCAGCTCCATCGACAGCGGGCTTGCCATCCAGCACGTCCCGCGCACCGCTGCACTCAATCTTCCGATCAACGGCAGCGGTGCGTGCAGATAACCAACGCGCAAACCGGCGGAAACCGCCTTGCTCAGGCTGCCGATCAACACCGAGCGCTCCGTGGCGAAATGGCTCAACGGCAAGGGGCGTTGTTGAGCCAGAACCGCATGGGCTTCGTCTTCGATGATCAGCAGGTTGTGCTGGCGACAAATCTCGGCAATCGCCTCGCGCCGTCGGACCGACATCACCGCCGCCGTAGGATTCTGGATCGTCGGCGTGCAGTACAGCGCTGAGACCCGATGATGCTGGCAAACGTCCGACAGCGCTTCGGGCAACAGTCCTTCGTCATCCATGGCGACACCGATCAGCTTTATCCCAAGCATGCGTGCGACGCTGATCAGTCCCGGGTAGGTCAAATGCTCGGTCACCAGCGTATCGCCAGGCTTGAGCAGCGCCATCAATACGCAGAGCAAGCCGTGCTGGCCGCCATTGACGCAAATGACCTGCTCGGCGCTCGGGACGAATTCCAGATGCCGCAACCAGTGAGCACCGGCCGCACGGTGACGGGGCACTCCGCAATCGGCCGTATAGCCGCTGAGCAACTGCAAGGTGTTCGGATCACTGGCCAAGCCCAGCAGGCTCTGACTCAGAAAGGCAGCTTCCTGCCCCGGAATCGGTTGATTCCTGCTCATGTCGAAGTAAGGCTGAGGCTCGTCGCTGACATTGCGAAAGCCAGCATCCCGCGGCCGCTCCATCCCCCTCTGACGCACATAAGTGCCATCTCCTACACGGGCCACCACCAACCCTACCCGTTCCAACTCGCCGTACGCGCGGCTGATGGTGCCAATGGTCACGCCCAGGCTGTCCGCCAACAAACGATGAGGCGGCAGTTTGCTGCCGGGCTCGATCAAGCCGTCGCCGATGCTTTTTTCCAGGGCTTCGGCCAGGCGCCTGTACTTGACGCCGCGCCCATGGGCGAGGCGTTCGCGCAGGATTGACACCGTGGCAATACTTACTTTGACAGTCATTTCCATCCCGAATAGCGTGCTGAAAACAGGTTCAATCAGGGATAGACCTATTCAGTCACCAGGTCAATTCCGACGACGAAGGATCACGATCATGTCCATAGCCCTCAGCGCCTCCTCAACGATTCGAAAACCCTGGCTGGCCGCACTGGTCACCAGCGTGCTGTTCTTAATCGTGTGCCTGAGTTGGGGCACCACGTGGCTGGGGATCAAGATCGCCGTCGAAAGTGTGCCGCCACTGACCGCCGCTGGCCTGCGTTTCCTGATCGCCTTTCCGCTGTTTTTGAGCTTCGCCCTGCTGCGTCGCGAGCCGCTGCTGTTTCCACGGCAGAGTCGCTGGTTTTTCGTGTTCGTCACGCTGTCGTATTTCAGCCTGCCGTATTACTTGCTCAACTATGGCGAGATGCACGTTTCGTCCGGCCTGACCGCCCTGTTGTTCAGCTGCATGCCCGTGTTCATCCTGATTTTTTCGGCAGTGTTTTTGCGAGAGAAAATCTATCCCTCGCAGGTGGTGGGCATCGCCATCGGCTTTGGCAGTCTGTTCATGATTATCCGCAGTCAGGGCCTGCATCTGGACCACGCCGAGTTCTTCGGGGTGCTAGCGATTCTGGCGGCGGCGGTGATGCATGCGCTGTGTTACGTGATCACCAAGAAACAGGGCGCGGCGATTAGCGTGATCACCTACAACACGCTACCCATCGGCCTCGCGGGTTTGATGCTGTTTGTGGCGGGGCTGAGCGTTGAGGCGCCGGTGTTCGATGACATCACCACGCGCTCGTGGGGCGCCCTGCTCTACCTGGGGCTGGTGGCGTCGGTGGGTGGGTTTATCGTTTACTTTTTGCTGCTCAAGCGCCTGAGCCCGATCATTTTGTCGTTCGTGTTTATTATTTTTCCGGTGTTCGCGGTGGTGATTGGTGCGTGGTACGAGGGGCAAAGTATTTCGCGGGAATTGATGGGGTATTCGGCAGTGTTGCTGGCGGGGTTTGCCATTACCAAATTGCCGGTCGAGAAATGGCTCAAACGCTGAACACATTCCTGTAGGAGCCAGGCTTGCCGGCGAAGGCGCCCTCAAGTACGTCTTCGCCGGCAAGCCTGGCTCCTACAGGGATTGCTGTCAGATCACGAACAGGTCGACAAACCGGTTCACGGGCGTCGCCTCAAGCGTTGCCTGGTCCTTACACAACGCAAAGATTTCGGCGCTACGCTGCGCGGTAAAACGCGTCGCCAGGTTGGCCTTGAACTTGTCTTCCAGCAACGGAATGCCATCGGTGCGACGCCGGCGATGGCCGATTGGATATTCGACCACCACGTTCTCGGTGCTGGAGCCGTCCTTGAAAAACACCTGGATCGCATTGGCGATGGAGCGCTTGTCGGCTTCCAGGTATTCGCGGGTGAAGCGCGGTTCTTCGACGATGACCATTTTCTCGCGCAGCACGTCGATGATCGGGTGCGCGGCGTGGAAGTCGTCTTCGTACTGCTCGGCCACCAGATTGCCGAAGGCCAGCGGCACAGCGGTCATGTATTGAATGCAATGGTCGCGGTCGGCGGCATTGGCCAGCGGGCCGACTTTGGAAATGATGCGGATCGCCGATTCGTGGGTGGTGATGACGATCTTATCGATTTCGTGCAGACGATTGCGCACCTGCGGATGCAGGGTGACGGCCGCTTCGCAGGCAGTCTGCGCGTGGAATTCGGCGGGAAAACTGATCTTGAACAGCACGTTTTCCATCACATAACTGCCGTATTTGCGGGAGAAACTGAACGCGCGTTTGTCGTCGGGCTTGAGCGCCAGATCGTTGTTGGTGTGGCTGAACAACACGTCATAGAAGCCCCACTGCTTGGCGGTCAGCACGCCGGGGATGCCCATCTCGCCACGCATCGCGATGTCCGCCAGACGCACGCCACGACTGGAGGCGTCGCCGGCAGCCCAGGATTTGCGCGACCCGGCATTCGGCGCATGACGATAAGTGCGCAGCGCCTGGCCATCGGCAAAAGCGTGGGACAACGCCGACAACAATTGCTCACGATTGGCGCCCATCAGTTTGGCGGTGACCGCCGTGGAGGCGACTTTCACCAGCAGCACGTGATCGAGTCCTACGCGGTTGAAGGAGTTTTCCAGCGCGATAACGCCCTGAATCTCGTGGGCCATGATCATTGCTTCCAGCACCGCGCGAATGGTCAGCGGTGCATCGCCATTGGCCAGGCGCTTTTGCGAGAGGTGATCGGCCACCGCGAGAATCCCGCCGAGGTTATCGGACGGATGGCCCCACTCGGCGGCGAGCCAGGTGTCGTTGTAATCGAGCCAGCGCACGATGCAGCCGATGTCCCACGCGGCTTTGACCGGATCGAGACGAAAAGAAGTACCGGGCACGCGGGCACCGAACGGGACGACGGTGCCTTCGACGATCGGGCCCAGGTGTTTGGTGCATTCGGGAAAGCGCAGGGCCAGCAAGCCACAGCCGAGGGTGTCTATCAGGCAGTTGCGGGCGGTGTCGAGTGCTTCGGTGGACTCGATCTTGAAGTTGAGGACGTAGTCGGCAATGTCCTGCAGGACCGTGTCGTAGTCGGGGCGGTTGTTCAGGTCGACGTTGGCGCTCATGTTCGATTCACTCGTTAGTGCTTCGTTGATGGGACCTCGGTTCAGGGTAAATCTCAGTCGGTTACTACTTTCTTATTTTGGAATACGGCCCTGTAGGAGCCAGGCTTGCCGGCGAAGGCGTCCTCAAGATCGCCTTCGCCGGCAAGCCTGGCTCCTACAGGGGGTAGGTTTCAGTCAGAACGAATCACCCGGCACGCGGACGAAGCCTTCCATCAACACCCGCGCACTGCGGCTCATGATGGCTTTGTTCACGGTCCATTCACCGTTCACCTGACTGGCCTCGGCCCCCACGCGCAACGTGCCGGACGGATGCCCGAAACGCACGGCGTTACGTTCGATACCGCCCGCGGCCAAGTTTACCAAGGTGCCAGAGATGGCCGCCGCCGTACCAATCGCCACCGCCGCCGTGCCCATCATCGCGTGGTGCAATTTGCCCATCGACAGCGCCCGCACCAGCAGGTCGACATCCCCCGCCGCAATCGCCTTGCCGCTGGATGCCACGTAGTCCGCCGGCTTGGCCACGAACGCCACTTTCGGCGTGTGCTGGCGCTTGGCCGCTTCGTCCAGGTCCTTGATCAGGCCCATGCGTAGCGCGCCGTAGGCACGGATGGTTTCGAACATCGCCAGGGCTTTCGGGTCGCCGTTGATCGCGCCTTGCAGCTCGGTGCCGGTATAGCCGAGGTCTTCGGCATTGATGAAAATCGTCGGGATGCCGGCGTTGATCATGGTCGCCTTGAAGGTGCCGACGCCGGGCACTTCGAGCTCATCCACCAGGTTGCCGGTGGGGAACATCGACCCGCCGCCGCCCTCTTCTTCCGCCGCCGGGTCCATGAATTCGACCTGCACTTCGGCGGCGGGAAAGGTCACGCCGTCGAGTTCGAAATCACCGGTTTCCTGCACTTCGCCGTTGGTGATCGGCACATGGGCGATGATGGTCTTGCCGATGTTGGCCTGCCACACGCGCACCACGGCCACGCCGTTGTGCGGAATGCGGCTGGCATCGACCAAACCATTGCTGATGGCGAACGAGCCGACCGCCGCCGACAGGTTGCCGCAGTTGCCGCTCCAATCGACGAATGGCTTGTCGATGGACACCTGACCAAACAGGTAATCGACGTCGTGATCAGCCTTGATGCTTTTCGACAGGATCACGGTTTTGCTGGTGCTGGACGTCGCGCCGCCCATGCCGTCGATTTGCTTGTCGTACGGGTCGGGGCTGCCGATCACCCGCAACAACAACGCGTCGCGAACCGGGCCGGGAATCTGTGCCGCTTCGGGCAGGTCTTGCAGGCTGAAGAACACGCCTTTGCTGGTGCCGCCGCGCATGTAGGTGGCGGGGATTTTGATCTGGGGTGTGTGAGCCATGGTGCTCCTTATAAGCAGACACGGGATCAATAATCCCGTATCTGCACATCGGGTTTTAGACGGCGACCGCCGACTCTTCGAGGAAGTCCTGGGCAAAGCGCTGCAACACGCCGCCCGCCTCGTAGATCGACACTTCTTCAGCCGTGTCGAGGCGGCAGGTCACCGGCACTTCAACGCGTTCGCCATTCAGACGATTGATCACCAGCGTCAACTGCGCACGCGGCGTGCGATCGCCAATCACGTCGTAGGTTTCGCTGCCGTCGATGGCCAGGGTGTGACGATCGGTGCCCGGCAAAAACTCCAGCGGCAACACGCCCATGCCCACCAGGTTGGTGCGGTGAATGCGCTCGAAGCCTTCGGCGGCAATCGCTTCCACACCCGCCAGACGCACGCCTTTGGCCGCCCAGTCCCGGGACGAACCCTGACCGTAATCGGCGCCAGCGATGATGATGAGCGGCTGCTTGCGCTCCATGTAGGTTTCGATGGCTTCCCACATGCGCATCACTTGACCTTCCGGCTCGACGCGCGCCAGCGAGCCCTGCTTGACCTTGCCGTTTTCCTTGACCATTTCATTGAACAGTTTCGGGTTGGCGAAGGTCGCGCGCTGCGCGGTCAAGTGGTCGCCACGGTGGGTGGCGTAGGAGTTGAAGTCCTCTTCCGGCAAGCCCATTTTCGCCAGGTATTCGCCCGCCGCACTGTCGAGCATGATTGCGTTCGACGGCGACAGGTGATCGGTGGTGATGTTGTCCGGCAGCACTGCCAATGGGCGCATGCCCTTGAGCGGACGGGCGCCGGCCAGTGCGCCTTCCCAGTACGGCGGACGGCGGATGTAGGTGCTCATCTCGCGCCAGTCGTACAGCGGCGTGACTTTCGGGCCGGTGTCTTCATGGATGGCGAACATCGGGATGTAGACCTGACGGAACTGCTCCGGCTTCACCGAGGCTTTCACCACCGCGTCGATTTCTTCGTCGCTCGGCCAGATGTCTTTGAGGCGAATTTCCTTGCCATCGACCACGCCCAGCACATCTTTTTCGATGTCGAAACGGATGGTCCCGGCAATGGCGTAAGCCACCACCAATGGCGGCGAAGCGAGGAACGCGTTCTTCGCGTAGGGGTGAATCCGCCCGTCGAAGTTGCGGTTGCCGGACAGAACGGCGGTCGCGTACAAATCGCGGTCGATGATCTCTTGCTGGATCACCGGGTCGAGTGCGCCGGACATGCCGTTGCAGGTGGTGCAGGCGAACGCGACGATGCCGAAACCGAGTTGCTCCAGTTCGCTGGTCAGCCCCGCTTCGTCGAGGTACAGCGCCACGGTTTTCGAACCCGGGGCCAAGGACGATTTGACCCACGGCTTGCGGATCAGCCCCAGCTTGTTGGCATTGCGCGCCAGCAGGCCGGCAGCGATGACGTTGCGCGGGTTGCTGGTGTTAGTGCAACTGGTGATGGCGGCGATGATCACCGCACCATCCGGCATCTGGCCCGGCACTTCGGTCCACTGGCCGGAGATGCCTTGGGCGGCGAGGTCCGAGGTGGCAACGCGGGCGTGCGGGTTGCTCGGGCCGGCCATGTTGCGCACCACCGAAGACAGGTCGAAGCTCAAGCCGCGCTCGTATTGCGCATGCTTCAAGCTGTCAGCCCAGAGGCCGGTTTGCTTGGCATAGTTCTCGACCAGCTGCACTTGCTCGTCTTCGCGGCCGGTGAGTTTCAGGTAGTCGATGGTCTGCTGGTCGATGTAGAACATCGCCGCGGTGGCGCCGTATTCCGGGGCCATGTTGGAAATGGTCGCACGGTCGCCGAGGGTCAGCGCGGAAGCGCCTTCGCCGAAGAATTCCAGCCATGCTCCAACGACTTTTTGTTTACGCAGGAACTCGGTCAGCGCCAGCACCATGTCGGTGGCGGTGATGCCCGGTTGCAGCTTGCCGGTCAGTTCGACGCCGACGCTTTCCGGCAGACGCATCCACGAGGCGCGACCGAGCATCACGCTCTCCGCTTCCAGACCACCAACGCCAATGGCGATCACGCCCAGCGCATCAACGTGCGGGGTGTGGCTGTCGGTGCCGACGCAGGTATCCGGGAACGCCACGCCGTCACGCACCTGGATCACCGGAGACATTTTCTCCAGGTTGATCTGGTGCATGATCCCGTTGCCCGGCGGGATCACATCAACGTTCTTGAAGGCTTTTTTGGTCCAGTTGATGAAGTGAAAACGGTCTTCGTTGCGCCGGTCTTCGATGGCGCGGTTCTTCTCGAACGCCTCCGGATCGAAGCCACCGCGCTCGACGGCCAGGGAGTGGTCGACGATCAATTGCGTCGGCACCACCGGGTTCACTTGCGCCGGGTCGCCACCTTGCAGAGCGATGGCATCGCGCAGGCCGGCGAGGTCGACCAGGGCGGTCTGGCCGAGGATGTCATGGCATACCACACGCGCCGGGAACCACGGGAAGTCGAGGTCGCGCTTGCGTTCGATGAATTGCTTCAGGGAATCGGTGAGCGTGGCCGGGTCGCAGCGACGCACCAGGTTTTCCGCGAGTACGCGGGAGGTGTATGGCAGGGTGTCATAGGCGCCAGGCTGGATGGCTTCGATCGCCGCACGGACGTCGAAATAATCCAGATGGCTGCCGGGCAGCGGTTTGCGGAATTCTGTGTTCATCATGTCGGGACTCGGTCACGGTAAGTGCAAAAGGGTGGAGCCGAACCGAATCCGATCCTGTAGGAGCAAGCTTCGCTCCTACAGGGGTATCGGCGTTCGCGTCGGCCCTCCCCCAATCAGCGTTGTTCGATTGGCACGAACTTGCGCTGTTCGACGCCGACGTACTCGGCGCTCGGGCGGATGATGCGGTTGTTGGCGCGTTGTTCGAACACGTGCGCGGCCCAGCCGGTCAGGCGCGAGCAGACGAAAATCGGCGTGAATAATTTGGTCGGGATGCCCATGAAGTGGTACGTCGACGCATGGTAGAAGTCGGCGTTCGGGAACAGTTTCTTCTGCTCCCACATGGTCTTGTCGATGGCTTCGGAAACCGGGAACAGCACCTTGTCGCCCACTTCATCAGCCAGTTTTTTCGACCAGGCCTTAATCACCTCGTTGCGCGGATCGTTGTCCTTATAGATCGCGTGACCGAAGCCCATGATCTTGTCCTTGCGCTCGAGCATGCCGAGGGTGCCTTTGATCGCCTCTTCCGGCGATTTGAAGCGTTCGATCATTTCCATCGCCGCTTCGTTGGCGCCGCCGTGCAACGGACCTCGCAGGGAACCGATGGCCGCGGTGACGCAAGAATACATGTCCGACAGGGTCGAGGCGCAGACACGGGCGGTGAAAGTCGAAGCGTTGAATTCGTGTTCCGCGTAGAGGATCAGCGACACGTTCATGACTTTGACGTGCAACTCGCTCGGCTTCTTGTCATGCAGCAAGTGCAGGAAGTGGCCGCCGATCGATTGTTCGTCGCTCACGCAATTGATGCGTTTGCCGTCGTGGCTGAAGCGATACCAGTAGCACATGATCGCCGGGAACGCGGCCAGCAGACGGTCGGTGATGTCGTGTTGGGCGCTGAAGTCTTTCTCTGGCTCGATGTTGCCCAGGAACGAGCAACCGGTGCGCATCACGTCCATCGGGTGGGCGTCGGCGGGGATGCGTTCCAGCACTTCTTTCAGGGCTTGCGGCAGGTCGCGCAGCTTGCTCAGTTTGTCGATATAAGCCGCGAGCTGTGCGGTGGTCGGCAGTTCGCCGTACAGCAGCAGGTAGGCGACTTCTTCGAACTGTGCGTCAGCCGCCAGTTCGCGAACGTCGTAGCCACGGTAGGTCAGGCCGGCGCCCGACTGGCCCACGGTGGACAGTGCGGTTTGCCCGGCAACCTGGCCACGGAGCCCGGCACCACTGAGTACTTTTGCTTCGGCCATTGCTGTCTCCAATCTTGAAATTTTTAGGGAATCTGCAATTTCTTTCGGTTTACGTCGCCCTCTGTAGCAGCTGTCGAGCACCGCGAGGCAGCGTTCGGCGGCGCAGCCGTCGTAAACACAGCGTCCGTGGTATCACCGGAAAACTCAATCGCCTGGTTTGGCGAGTCCTTCGGCCTCGGACGCAGCCTCGCAGGCTCGGCAGCTGCTACAAAAGTGCGTGCGTTATCATTTTTTGGCGGCAAACAACGCATCGAGCTTCTGCTCGAAGGTGTGGTAGTCGATCCGGTCGTAAAGCTCCATGCGCGTCTGCATGGTGTCGATCACGTTCTGTTGCGTGCCGTCGCGGCGGATCGCGGTGTAGACGTTTTCCGCGGCCTTGTTCATCGCGCGGAACGCCGACAGCGGGTACAGCACCAGCGACACGTCGGCAGCGGCGAGTTGTTCGGTGGTGTACAGCGGCGTCGCGCCGAATTCGGTGATGTTGGCCAGGATCGGCGCTTTCACGCGGTTGGCGAACAGCTTGTACATGTCCAGTTCGGTGATGGCTTCCGGGAAGATCATGTCGGCGCCAGCCTCGATGCACGCGGCGGCACGATCCAGGGCAGATTCCAGACCTTCTACAGCCAGCGCATCGGTACGGGCCATGATCACGAAGCTGTCATCGGTGCGGGCATCAACGGCGGCTTTGATGCGGTCGACCATTTCCTGCAACGACACGATTTCTTTATTAGGACGGTGACCGCAGCGCTTGGCGCCGACCTGGTCTTCGATATGGATCGCTGCCGCGCCGAACTTGATCATCGACTTGACGGTACGGGCCACGTTGAACGCCGAGGAACCGAAACCGGTGTCCACGTCCACCAGCAGCGGCAGGTCGCACACATCGGTGATGCGGCGCACGTCGGTCAGCACGTCATCCAGCCCGGTAATCCCCAGGTCCGGCACGCCGAGAGAGCCGGCAGCCACCCCGCCACCCGACAGGTAGATCGCCTTGAAACCAGCGCGTTTGGCCAGCAGCGCATGGTTGGCGTTGATCGCGCCAACGACTTGCAGCGGATGCTCGCTGGCGACCGCATCGCGGAAACGCTGGCCTGGAGTGCTCTTGTTCGAACTCATGACTCACCTCGTTCAGTGGCTGTCTTATTAGCGCCGTCCTGGTAGTGACGGGCGATATTGCGTTTGGAGGCGCCGATGTGACGGCGCATCAACAACTCGGCCAGTTCACCGTCACGGTCGGCGATGGCGTCGAGAATCCGGTGGTGCTCGGCAAAGGCCTGGCGCGGGCGATTGGGCGTGGTGGAAAACTGGATGCGGTACATACGGACCAATTGGTACAGCTCGCCGCAGAGCATCTGGGTCAGGGTACGGTTGCCGCTGCCCTGGATGATCCGGTAATGAAAGTCGAAATCGCCTTCTTGCTGGTAGTAGCCGACACCGGCCTGGAACGCCGCATCACGCTCATGGGTTTCGAGGACCCGGCGCAGCTCGTCGATTTCTTCGACAGTCATGCGCTCAGCGGCCAGGCGACAGGCCATGCCTTCGAGGGATTCGCGGATTTCGTAGAGTTCCAGCAACTCGGCGTGGCTCAACGAAACGACCCGCGCCCCGACGTGCGGTATGCGCACCAGCAGGCGCTGGCCTTCCAGCCGATGGATCGCTTCGCGCAACGGTCCGCGGCTGATGCCATAGGTGCGGGCCAGCTCCGGCTCGGAGATCTTGCTGCCCGGGGCGATCTCGCCCTTGACGATGGCGGCCTGGATGCGTCGGAAGACGTTCTCGGAAAGTGTCTCCGAATCATCCTGCGTTATCACCGGGGGATCGAGTTGATCCAGCATATTGTCGACACCTTTAAAGCTAATGCGGCAAAAACTAGCGAATACAGGCCGTATAGTCAAAGGATAAATAGGTATTGTCGACAATCGTCTAATAACCGCCCGCACCATAACGAAGCAGCACAGATGTTTATAGCCTCCTGCCAGCGGTGGCGCCATAAAACCACCGTGCTAGAATGCCGCCCGCATTTGTTTGTCATTTGCATCTGCATGGCTTGTCATAAATAGCTGATAGGCATACGAGGGAGCTTGCGCAGTGATGCCAGGGCCTTGAACCGAAGTACGGACCGCTGCGCACCCAGGATTTATGAGACTCAAGCCCTTCGCCACATTCCTTTATTTCCTTTTCCTGCCCGGTGTCGCCGCCGCGGGGGAAAAGACCGTGTACGGCCTCAATGAGTACGCCTCGCTGAACGGCATTGACCTGGAAGTCGCGGCCAAACTCGACACCGGGGCGAAAACCGCTTCTTTAAGTGCACGGGACATCAAGCGTTTCAAACGCAATGGCGAGTCCTGGGTGCGCTTCTATCTCGCCATCGATGCCGCGCATTCGCACCCGATCGAACGGCCACTGGCCCGGGTCAGCAAGATCAAGCGCCGGGCCGGCGACTACGATCCGGAAGAAGGCAAGAAATACACGGCCCGCCCGGTGATCGAGCTGGATATCTGCATGGGCACGGCCTTGCGCAGCATCGAAGTGAACCTGACCGACCGCAGCGCCTTCCAGTACCCGCTCCTGATCGGCTCCGAAGCACTCAAACGTTTCGATGCGCTGGTCGACCCCAGTCTTAAATACGCTGCTGGCAAACCCGCCTGCGCCACCGACGCTCATACCGCAGAGTAATTCCAATGCGCTCTCTTAACCTCCACCTGAAAATCCTCATCGCCATCCTGGTGGTGCTGGGCATTTCAGTTACGGCCTACCAGATCTTCGTGCTCGGCATTCCTGTCACCGAAGATGCCACGGACGACTTGTGGAACATCGACGCCAAGGTCGAGTTCGTCGCCAGTGCCAAAGACCCGGTCAAGATCCAGATGTTCGTGCCGCCCCTGAGCCGCGACTATGTGAGCCTGAACGAAAGCTTCATTTCCAATAACTACGGCGTGGCGGTGAACCGGGTCGACGGCAACCGCAAGGTCACCTGGTCGGCACGTCGGGCCAAGGGTAACCAGACCCTTTATTACCGCCTGGTGCTGACCAAGCGCTACAGCGGTGAAAAATCCAAGATCAAAGGCCCGACCTTCCGCGACAGCATTGCCGTCGAAGGCGCGGAGAAAGTCGCTGCCGAAGCCCTGCTCGCACCGATTCGCCAACACTCGGCCGACGTCGAAACCTTCGTCGGCGAAGCGATCAAGCGCGTCAACAATCTCAATGACGACAACGTGAAGCTGTTGCTCGGCGGCGATCCGTCCACCGCCAACAAAGCCCGGATTGTCGAGCTGGTCCTGTCCATTGCCCACGTACCGGTGGAGAAGGTCCACACCGTCCGCCTGGTGGCCGACCAACCGCAAGTCCCTGAACTCTGGTTGCGCAGCTTCAACGGCACCGACTGGCTGTACTTCAACCCGGAAACCGGTGAACAAGGCCTGCCGACCGACCGCCTGCTGTGGTGGACCGGCGATGAAAACCTGATCACCGTCGATGGCGGCAAGAAAGCCAACGTGACGTTCAGCCTGAACAACAGCGAAATGAACGCCATTCGCCTGGCCAAGCTGACCGACGAAAACACCGACGCCAACTTCCTCGAATACTCCTTGTACGGCCTGCCGCTGCAAACCCAGCAGACGTTCATGATCATGGTGATGATCCCGATTGGCGTGCTGGTGATCCTGATCCTGCGCAACCTGATCGGCCTGCAGACCCTCGGCACCTTTACTCCGGTGCTGATTGCCCTGGCCTTCCGCGAGACGCAGCTGGGCTTCGGGATCGTGCTGTTTACGATCATCACGGCGCTGGGGCTGTCGCTGCGTTCCTACCTGGAACACTTGAAGCTGCAAATGCTGCCGAGGCTGTCGGTGGTGCTGACCTTCGTCGTGGTGCTGATCGCGGCGATCAGTCTGTTCAGCCACAAACTCGGCCTGGAGCGCGGGTTGTCGGTGGCGCTGTTCCCGATGGTGATCCTGACCATGACCATCGAACGCCTGTCGATCACCTGGGAAGAACGCGGTGCCGGCCATGCCATGAAAGTGGCAATCGGTACGCTGTTCGCCGCGTCCCTGGCGCACCTGATCATGAGCGTGCCGGAACTGGTGTACTTCGTGTTCACCTTCCCGGCGATCCTGTTGATCCTGGTGGGCTTCATGCTGGCCATGGGTCGCTATCGCGGTTACCGCCTGACCGAGCTGGTCCGCTTCAAAGCGTTCCTCAAGGCTGACTCGTAATGTTCGGTTTCTGGAAGACCTGGAAGGCCCTGGAAGCCCGGGGCATCATGGGGATCAATCGGCGTAACGCGGACTATGTGCTCAAGTACAACAAGCGCAGCCTGTACCCGATTGTCGATGACAAGATCATCACCAAGGAACGCGCCATTGAAGCCGGCATCAACGTGCCGGAGTTGTACGGGATCATTTCCACCGAGAAAGAAATCGACAACCTCACCCAGATCATTGGTGGGCGCAGCGACTTCGTGATCAAGCCGGCCCAGGGCGCGGGCGGCGACGGCATTATTGTGGTGGCCGACCGTTTCGAGGGCCGCTATCGCACGGTGTCCGGCAAGATCCTCAGCCATGAGGAACTCGAGCACCATATCTCGAGCATCCTCACCGGCCTGTACTCCCTGGGCGGCCACCGTGACCGGGCGCTGATCGAATACCGCGTGACCCCGGACCAGATTTTCAAAAGCATCAGCTACGAAGGCGTGCCGGACATCCGCATTATCGTGCTGATGGGTTACCCGGTGATGGCCATGCTGCGCCTGCCGACCCGGCAGTCCGGCGGCAAGGCCAACCTGCACCAGGGCGCCATCGGCGTCGGTGTCGATCTCGCCACCGGTCTGACCCTGCGCGGCACCTGGTTGAACAACATCATCACCAAACACCCGGACACCACCAACGCGGTGGATGGCGTGCAACTGCCCTACTGGGACGGTTTCATGAAACTCGCTGCCGGCTGCTATGAGCTGTGCGGGCTGGGTTACATCGGCGTGGACATGGTGCTCGACCAGGAAAAAGGGCCGCTGATTCTTGAGCTCAACGCCCGGCCGGGGTTGAACATCCAGATTGCCAATGATTGTGGACTGACCTTGCGCACCCATGCGGTCGAGGCGCGGCTGGAAGAATTGAAGGCCCGCGGGGTTACCGAGACCGTGCAGGAACGGGTGGAGTTTGTGCAGGAGATGTTTGGGCATATTCCGCCGGTTGAGGGCTAGCCGATGATCGTTCCCACGCTCTGCGTGGTAACGCCGCCACGGACGCTCTGCGTCCGCCTGTGACGCGGAGCGTCACGGGATGCATTCCCACGCAGAGCGTGGGAACGATCGGTCACCCATCTACCAATCCCCGACATCCCCTCTAGGAGCAACTCCTGCAGAGGACTACAATCGCCACCCCGCCACGATGGCTGATCCGCCCCGCCCATGTTGACCTGTTCCGTACATCCTCTGCCCTATCGCGCCAACCCCGCCGAGTACTTCGCGGCGATTCGTCATGCCCCCGGTGCCGTGCTGCTCGACAGTGGCCGACCAAGTGCCGATCGCGGCCGCTTTGATTTGCTCAGTGCCTGGCCGCTGGAGCAACTGGCCGTGTCGCCGGAAGAAAGCGGTGCCGACTTCCTGCAACGCCTTCGGGATAATCTGACACGACTGGGCGAAGCGTCCGTCCCGGATGAGCTGCCCTTCGCAGGCGGCTTGATCGGCTACCTGAGCTATGACTTCGGCCGTCATCTGGAAAACCTGCCGAGCCAGGCCCAGGACGACCTGTACTTGCCGGATGCGCGTTTCGGTCTGTATGGCTGGGCATTGATCAGCGACCACCATCGGCTGACCAGTCAATTGGTGTTCCACCCGACACTGTCCGAAAGCGAACAGCAGCGCTTGATCGCACTGTTCACTCAGTCAGCGTCCAACCCACTCGAGCCGTTCAAGCTGAAAGCGCCAATGAGCGCCGACCTCAGCGCCGATGACTATCGCCAGGCCCTTGAGCGGATCCAGCAATACATCCAGGCCGGCGACTGTTACCAGGTCAACTTCGCCCAGCGCTTTCGCGCGCAATGCGAAGGCGACCCGTGGGCCGCCTATTGCGCCCTGCGAGCCGCCTGCCCGACACCGTTTTCCGGGTTCCAGAGCCTGCCCGACGGCGGCGCGGTACTGAGCCTGTCACCGGAGCGTTTCGTCAAAGTCAGCGCGCGCCAGGTGGAAACCCGGCCGATCAAAGGCACTCGCCCCCGTGGCTTGACCGCCGCCGAAGACGCCGCCAACGCCGCCGAACTGCTGGCCAGCCCCAAGGATCGCGCGGAAAACCTGATGATCGTCGACCTGCTGCGCAACGACCTCGGCCGCACCTGCCGTATCGGCTCGGTGCGGGTGCCGGAGTTGTTCAGCCTGGAAAGCTATCCCAACGTGCATCACCTGGTGAGCAGCGTCACTGGCGAATTGGCGGACGACAAGGACGCCCTGGACCTGATCGCCGGCAGCTTCCCCGGCGGCTCGATCACCGGCGCACCGAAGATCCGCGCGATGCAGATCATTGATGAACTGGAGCCGACGCGGCGTGGGTTGTACTGCGGCTCGTTGCTGTACCTGGACGTGCGAGGCGAGATGGACAGCTCCATCGCCATTCGCAGTTTGCTGGTCAAGGATGGGCAGGTGTGTTGCTGGGGCGGCGGCGGGATTGTCGCGGATTCGGAATGGCAGGCTGAATATCAGGAATCGATTACCAAGGTGAAGGTGTTGCTCGATACCCTTCAGGCCCTTTGATCGTTCCCACGCTGCGCGTGGGAATGCCTCAATGGACGCTCCGCGTCCGCTTTGGGACGCAGAGCGTCCCGGGCTGCATTCCCACGCAGAGCGTGGGAACGATCACTACAAACTCAAAGCGCGATTCGAAGCCTTGATAAATTCCTGCTTCAGCTCTTCAAACGTATGCACCGCCGGGAACTGTGGAAACTCGCGAATCACATTGTCCGGCGCATGGAACAGAATCCCGGCATCGGCCTCGCCCAGCATCGTCGTGTCGTTATAGGAATCCCCCGCCGCAATCACCCGGTAGTAAAGGCTCTTGAAGGCCAGGACCGACTGGCGCTTGGGATCTTTCTGACGCAACTGATAGCTGGTCACTCGCCCGGCATCGTCGGTAATCAGGCGATGGCAAAGCAACGTCGGGAAGCCCAGTTGACGCATCAGCGGCTGGGAAAACTCGTAGAAGGTGTCCGACAGAATCACCACCTGGAAGCGTTCACGCAGCCAGTTGACGAATTCAATCGCGCCGTCCAGCGGTTGCAGGGTGGCGATCACTTCCTGAATGTCCGAGAGCTTCAGGCCGTGTTCATCGAGGATGCGCAGGCGCTGTTTCATCAGCACGTCGTAGTCGGGGATGTCCCGGGTGGTGGCCCTGAGGGATTCGATCCCGGTTTTTTCGGCGAAGGCGATCCAGATTTCCGGGACCAGCACACCTTCAAGATCCAGACAGGCAATTTCCACAAGACACTCCCATTTGTATTGATTATTGAGTCGAGCGAGCAAAAGGACTGCCGAACTCTAGCGACTCGAGCCAGCCCGCGCAACGCAGAGGGCGCGCCAGGGGCTGTGGGATTTTGTTACCATCGACGCCATATAGAGCGCCCAGCGCCACCGACCTGTAGGAAGCCGCCCTGATGAGCCCATCGTTCGATGTCGTGGAACTCGCCACGACCTATGCCAACAAATCCGCCCAGGACATCCTGAAACTCGCGTTCGCCGAGTTTGGCGATGACCTGTGGATATCTTTCAGCGGTGCCGAGGACGTGGTACTGGTGGACATGGCCTGGAAGCTGAACAAGAACGTCAAAGTGTTCAGCCTCGACACCGGCCGCTTGCACCCCGAGACCTACCGCTTCATCGATCAGGTGCGCGAGCACTACAAGATCGAGATCGAACTGGTGTCGCCGGACTACACGAAACTTGAACCGTTCGTGAAGGAAAAAGGCCTGTTCAGCTTCTACAAGGACGGCCATGGCGAATGCTGCGGTATCCGCAAGATCGAGCCGCTGCGCCGCAAGTTGTCCAGCGTCACTGCCTGGGCCACCGGCCAGCGCCGGGACCAGAGCCCGGGCACCCGCAGCGCCGTCGCCGTGCTGGAAATCGATACTGCGTTCTCCACGCCTGAGCGCACCCTGTACAAGTTCAATCCGCTGGCACAGATGACCAGCGAGGAGATCTGGGGCTATATCCGCATGCTCGAGCTGCCTTACAACAGCCTGCATGAGCGTGGGTTTATCAGCATCGGCTGCGAGCCGTGCACCCGCCCGGTGCTGCCGAACCAGCATGAGCGTGAAGGTCGCTGGTGGTGGGAAGAAGCGACGCAGAAAGAATGCGGGTTGCATGCGGGCAATATCATCAGCAAATCCAAAGCCTGAACCAGGCCTCGTGCGATCCCCCCTGTAGGAGCAAAGCTTGCTCGCGATGACGGTGTAAGGGCCGATATTGATGTTGAATGGCAGCCTGTCATCGCGAGCAAGCCAGACTTAGAGCGCACTAAACCGCTCCCCCAACCCCCGCTCCGCAAACTGCTCAATAATGAAATCGACAAACGCCCGGGTCTTGCCTGGCAACAATTTGTGCTCCGCGTAATAGATCGAAATATTGCCATCGTCGACGTACCAGTCCGGCAACACGCGCTGCAACGTCCCGGTCTGCAGATAACCCACGGCAAACGGCATGCTCACCAGCGCGATGCCCAATCCCTGCGCAGCGCTGGCGCAGGCGGCTTCCGAATCGCTCATGGTCATCCGCGCCTTGAGCACCAGCGGGCTGTGTTGCCGGGTGCGGCTGGTCAGCTGCCAGGAGCGCACGCGACCGGTTTGCGGCGAGCGGATCAGAATGCCGTCGCATTTCTTGAGGTCATCAGGTTCGACAATGGCTTCACGCCCAGCCAGATACTCGGCTGACGCCACCAGCACCCGATGGGCCGGGGTCAACTTGCGCGCCACCACGCCTTGGGGCAATTCGAATCCGCCGCCAATCGCCGCATCAAAACCTTGGGCAATCAGATCGACCTGGCGATTATCGAAGTGCCAGTCCGGGTTGATCGCCGGGAAGCGTCGCAGGAATTCCCCCAGCAACGGCACCACATACAAACGCCCGAACACTGTGCCCATGCTGACCTTCAAGGTGCCGGCCGGGCGCCCTTCGGCACTGGCCAGGTTGGCCACGGCGTTTTGAATGGTGTGCAGGCTGGCGCTGACTTCGCCCAAAAACACCTGACCGGCCTCGGTCAAGGTCAGGCTGCGCGTACTGCGCTGAAACAGCCGCACACCCAGCCTCGCTTCCAGTTTCGCGACGCTTTTGCCCACTGCGGCCGGGGTCAGGCTCAGGCGCCGCGCGGCTTCGGCAAAGCTGCCAACCTCGGCGCTGCGGACGAAGCATTCGATACTGCTGAAGGTTTCCATGGTCGCCACTATAAACTTCTGGTTTACACAGACTATAGCAATGGCGGTCTACACAGAGGGTAATGCGAGGCCGATACTCGACTCCAACAACAAGGCAGCCCGCCTTGAATTTTCTGGAGATCGACATGACCACTCAAAACCTCAGCGGTAAGGTAGCTCTGATTCAAGGCGGTTCCCGCGGTATCGGCGCCGCCATCGTCAAACGCCTGGCCGCTGAAGGCGCCGCAGTTGCCTTCACTTACGTCAGCTCCACCGCCAAGGCAGAAGAACTGCAAAACAGCATCACCGGCAACGGCGGCAAGGCCCTCGCCATCAAGGCCGACAGCGCCGACGCAGAGGCCATTCGCAACGCAGTGACCGCCACCGTCGAAGCCTTTGGTCGCCTCGACATTCTGGTCAACAACGCTGGTGTGCTGGCCGTCGCGCCGCTGGAAGACTTCACCCTCGAAGACTTCGACCAGACCCTGGCCATCAACGTGCGCAGCGTCTTCATCGCCAGCCAGGCCGCCGCCAAACACATGACCGAAGGTGGTCGCATCATCAACATCGGCAGCACCAACGCCGACCGCATGCCCTTCGCCGGTGGTGGCCCGTACGCCATGAGCAAAGCAGCGCTGGTGGGTCTGACCAAAGGCCTGTCCCGCGACCTCGGCCCGCGCGGTATCACCATCAACAACGTGCAACCGGGCCCGGTCGACACTGACATGAACCCGGCCAGCGGTGACTTCGCCGAGAGCCTGATCCCGCTGATGGCCGTGGGCCGTTATGGCAAGGCGGAAGAGATCGCCAGCTTCGTCGCCTACCTGGTCGGCCCGGAAGCGGGTTACATCACCGGCGCCAGCCTGACCATCGATGGTGGTTTCGGCGCTTGATGACCTGAAACGCTGAAACAAAAACGCCGGCAATCATTGCCGGCGTTTTTTTATGCCTGGTTTCAGGCCCATTCAAGCGCCGGCAAACCACAGGCACTCGGCGTGAACGCCTTCAACGTACGAAGGATGCCGTCGGCGTGGGCGTATTTTTCGTCAGCCATGGCCGCATCCGGGATCGCAATCGCCGTCATCCCTGCCGCTTTCGCTGCTGTGACGCCAAACGGCGAATCCTCGAACACCAGGCAGTCCTCGGGCGCGACACCCAGGCGCCGCGCGGCAGTCAGGAAGATATCCGGCGCCGGTTTGGCCGCACCGACTTCCGGGTCATCGGCAGTGACAATGAAGTCGAATAGCGCGAACCAGTCGCGGTGCAGCGTGGTTTTCTGGCCAAACGACTGGCGCGAAGAACTGGTGCCCACCGCAATCGGAATGTTGTTGGCCTTCAAGTGCCGAACCAGCTCCTCGGCGCCCGGCATCGCCAGTGCCTTGGGAAAACGCTCGCGCATCAGGGGTTCGCGGATCACCAGGAACTCCTCAGCGGTGATCGGCAAGTCCAGCGCCTCGACCACATAGCGCGCCAGGTCACCCGCGCCACGGCCGATGATGTTCTGTTTGACGCTCCAGTCGAAGGTCCGGCCATAACGCTCGGCAATCATCGACGTGACTTCGGTGTAGATGCCCTCGGTGTCCAGCAGCAAGCCATCCATGTCGAAAATCACGGCTTTGATCGGGCCAAGCGCTTTCAGTGGTGCATTCATCGCATCTGATCCGTTTTTAATGACATCCCAGGCGGCTCAGGTACGGCCAGTACTCGGATCGATTAAAGGGTTCAGCAGCATAACGAGCGCGGCTGGCATAGGGCAACGGGCAATGCCCTGTGGATGAAAAAACCTGCGCCCATCATTTAGCGATTATCCCTACAGCAATCACCTCCTTTCCTGACTTCTTTCCTCGCTGATCCTGCGCAAAGTCTGGCGTTTCCAAATTGAAGCGCGCGAGTGACTGTGAATGTTCGACCCCAATGGACTCCTGGCCCTGAACAACACCATCGGCCTGCTCGTGGTCGCCGCCATGAACCCGGAACGACCCGACGTCGAAGCGTTGCTCGGTGAATTCCGCCTGTGCCTGAACGACTACGAACGCTGGGCAGAAAACTTCTGGACCGGTTGGGCGCTGGATGTCGAGCAGGTGTTCAAGGTGGGCAACGACGTTCAACTCAGCGTGCCGCTGAATTCCAGCAAACCGGTCAGCGCCGTCGTGACCCAGTGCCCCGCCGAAGGTCCGTTGACCTTGGTGCATATGTTCGAGGCGGCGCGTTTCGTGCCGATCGGCAACACGCCGGTGATGCTCGAACCGGTGATCGCGGATCGCAACGGTGAGCTGACGTTTGGCGAGCCGGTGCGCAAGATCATTGGCCCGAGCGGCATTCTCGAAGTTTCCGATTGCTCACGGGGCCAGCGTTATCGCATCACCTTCTTTCCCGATGTTTCAGCCGAGCACGTCAAGGTGCTCTACGCCTCGTATCAAGGCTTGATCGGCGAACTCGAAGGCTGGCTGCGTGCCGAGTGGACCCATGAGTTCGAGCCGTTATGGACCGAATTCGCCAGCGCCGGCTTCCTCGATCGCTACGGCTTGCTGCAAGAGGCGGACTGGCTGGGCGTCGGGAATTCGCTGCAGGGCGTTTGGGATGATGTGAAACAGGTCTATGCGCTGCTCGCCGATCTGCAAGCCAACAGCGAAAAGCTGTTGGAGTACCTGACCCAGGCCGAACTGGACGCACTGCTCAGCGCCTCCGCCGACGCGATCGCCAATGGCTTGCTGGTGCTCAGCGATGAGCCGCTGCTGTTCATTCACCTCGCTGCATTTACCAGTTGGCTGAGAATGCTGCCGCCGCAATTCGTCGCCGAGGTGATGGCGGAAATTCGTACAGACCTGTTGATCGCTTTCCTACTGTCGAGGGTGACCGGCACCTTAGGCGTGACCCTGGGTTTGAGCGCCAAAGTGCTGGGCAAAATCAAATCGCCACGGGCGCGGCAATGGCTGGCGGGCGCTACTTTGCGCCTGGCCGAACTGACCACCGAAACCAGGCTGACCGCCCACGCGGGCGCGTTCAAACCGTTGGCGGTCAATGCACGCCATGCACCACTAAATCCGACGCCAACGTTGCCATTGGAGATCCGCAGCGGTGAGTCGCCGGTGCTGGTGGTGAAAAATCCGGCGCCGATCGCTCGCGATAAATCCGACGCACAAACCCGGATGGTCCGGCACGAACCCCATGACGATGCGCCGGACCAGGCGAAAAACCCCAACGGCGACAGCGCCGATTGCGGGCCATTGACCTGCACCAACGGTTGCCCGGTGTCGATGGTTACCGGCGAAGAACTGCTGACCCTGACCGATGGTTCTCTCGACGGGTTGCTGGCATTTGATTTCACCCGGCTGTATCGCACCAGCGCGGTGGAACTGGATTGCGGGCTGGGCTGGGGCTGGAGTCATTCCCTCGCCCATCGACTGGAAATCGATGGCGATTGCGTTATCTGGATCGACCATGAAAACCGCCGTACGACATTTCCGTTGCCGAGTGTCGAGCGGCCGACGATCCATAACAGCCTGTCGCGAGCGGCGATCTATCGGGGGGATGAGCCGCAGGAACTGATCGTTGCGCTGGCGGCTGAAACACCGAGGTTTTACCACTTTCATAACGGGCGGCTGACGGCGATCAGCGATGCCTATAACAACCGGCTACACATCACCCGCGATCGCCAGCATCGCATCCAGCGCCTCGACAACGGCGCCGGGCGCTCACTGCTGTTGTGTTACGAGCGTCGGCACCTCGTCGCCGTCGAGTATCAGACGTTTCACCCTGTTGCGGCGCCGAGTGACGCCTGGCGTACAGAACAGACGCTGATTTCCTACCGCTACGACGCCCGTCATCACCTGATTGAAGCAACCAATGCCGCTGGCGAAAGCGAACGGTACGACTACGACGACCAGCACGTGATCCTCCAGCGGCAATTGGCCGGTGGGGCGAGTTTCTTCTGGGAGTGGGAAAGGTCCGGCAAGGCGGCGCGATGTGTCCGGCATCGGGCGAGCTTTTCGCAGATGGACACCGCTTACGTCTGGGACGACCAGGGCGGCGTTGTGGTTAAAAACGTCGACGGCAGTGAAGAAGCTTACGTCCATGACGACAAGGCGCGGCTGGTGCGACGGGTCGAACCGGGCGGCGGTGAGCACCTCAAGTCTTACGACGATAACGGTCGGTTGATTGCCGAGCAGGATCCATTGGGGGCGATTACCCGCTATCGCTACGACGAGGTCGGACGCCTTGTTGCGCTGATTCCACCCGAAGGCGAGCCGACGTCCTACGAGTATCGCAATGGTTTCCTGCATTCGCGGTGTCGTGGCAAGGCGGTGTGGACGTATCAGCGTAATGCTCAGGGGGATGTGACTGAGGCGACCGATCCGGATGGGCAGGTCACCCACTATCACCATGATGCCAAGGGGCGGTTGCTGTCGATCCGTTACCCGGACACCAGCCGGCATCTGTTTGCCTGGAACGGTTTGGGGCAACTGGTCGAAGAAACGTTGCCGCAGGGTGGTCGGCGACACTTTTCCTACGATGCTCTGGGCCGGCGGATTACCAGTCAGGACGAACATGACGCCGTTACCCGCTACCAATGGGACGCCGTTGGCCGACTGACCCAGACGACTTTGCCCACAGGCGCCACTCGCGCGTTCAGCTACAACGCCTACGGAAAAATCACCGCCGAACGGGACGAACTCGGCCGCATCACCCGTTACGAATACGCCGATGACCTGCATTTGGTCAGCCGCCGGATCAACCCCGACGGTACTCAGCTGCAGTATCGCTACGACAACGTGCGACTGCTTCTGACGGAAATCGAGAACGAATCCGGCGAAAAATATCAGCTGGACTACACACCCGGTGGTTTGATCCGACACGAAACCGGGTTCGATGGCCGCCGCACGGCTTACGCCTACGACCTCAATGGAAATCTGCTGGAGAAAACCGAGTTCGGCGATGACGGCTCGCAACTGTTCACCGGCTATCTACGGGATGCGACAGGTCGGTTGCTGGTCAAGGCGCTGCCTGACGGGACGACCATCGAGTATCGCTACGACAGCCTCGGCCGACTGGTCAGCGTTGATGACAGTCACGATCATCCGCTGGAGTTCGAGTACGACCGACAAGATCGGCTGATCACCGAACACCAGGGCTGGGGCACTTTGCGCTATGGCTATGACGCCTGCGGCCAGCTCAACCACCTTCGTCTGCCCGACGCCAGCAAACTCGATTACCACCATGCCAAGGGCGGCGCGCTGACGGCCATCGACCTCAATGGCACGCGACTGACGGCGCATACCTTCGTTGCCGGTCGCGAACAGCACCGCCAACAGGGTCTGTTGCTCAGCGAATACCAACATGACGAGCAGGGGCGCCTGAAAGCCCACTCCGTCAGCCAACAGCGGCAACCGCTGTATCGCCGCGACTATGCCTACAGCGCCAACGGCAATCTCGACCACATCGCCGACACCCGCCAGGGCCAACGCAGCTACCAGTACGACCCGCTCGATCGCCTGATTCGCGTCCGCCACTCCCGCGACCACCTCCCGGAAAGCTTCGCCCACGACCCGGCGGGTAATTTGCTGATGCAGGACCGCCCCGGCGCGGCGAAGGTTCTGGGCAATCGTCTGCTGATACAGGGTGATCGGCATTACGACTACGACGCCTTCGGCAACCTGATTCGTGAACGGCGTGGCACCGCGCAAAAGCTCGTCACCGAATACCGCTACGACTGCCAGCATCGACTGATTGGCGTCACGACCCCGGACGGACGTAGCTCGAGTTATCGCTATGACGCCTTCGGGCGCCGCATCAGCAAAACCGTCGACGGCAAAACCACCGAGTATTTCTGGCAAGGCGACCAGATCGTCGCTGAAAGCAGTCGCGAGCACTACCGCTGCTACGTCTACGAACCCGGCACCTTCCGCCCATTGGCCCTGCTCGACGGCAAAGGCCCACGCCACGCCTGCCCGTTCTACTACCAACTCGACCACCTCGGCACCCCACAGGAACTGACCGACTACAGCGGCGAAATCGTCTGGGCCGCGCAATACACCGCCTACGGCCGCCTGACCCGCCTGAATCGCGATACCCATCAAGTGCTGGATCAGCCGCTGCGGTTTCAAGGGCAGTACTTCGATGCGGAGACCGGGCTGCATTACAACCGGCATCGGTACTACAACCCGGATGTGGGGCGGTATTTGACGCCGGATCCGGTGAAGTTGGCTGGGGGGTTGAACGGGTATCGGTATGGGGTTAATCCGACGGGGTGGGTTGATCCGTTGGGGTTGAATGAGTGTCCGGGTGGGGATGGGTGTAAACGGCCGGCAGTTGGGGAGGAGGATCCGGTTGGTGTAGTAAGCGTTGCCTCAGGAGAACCCGAGTTACCCAGCCCCAAACAAGAAAACTATTACTTATATCGAGGTGATGACCGTGAGCCTTGGGAAATCTTTGAGGCTGGTTTTGAACCCTTAGGTGATAGTACAGATCTCTACTTGCACGCTTTGGACAACCGAAGTCCTCCTAGTCACTTTGTTAGCACATCCACTTCAGAAAAGGAGGCATCAAAGTTCGCGACTGGCTATGGACTTGCCGATGGGTATATTTATGTACTAAAAAATATTGATGGAGTCGATGTCAATAAAGAACTCGGTGCGATGTCCCCCCACAGGCGTGAAACTGAAATAGCATTTCCAGGAGGTATAAAAAACCAAGACATCGTCGGCGCCACACCTGTCTATGATGATGGTAGCTATAAGGGCTACTCGATACCCAACCCTTTCAGGAAGTGATCATGATAAATATAGAAATTTCTTTAATCACTTACGGCGCCATAGAAATCGCTACGGTAGAATGTGATAGAAGGAATCGGACACTATCGATAATAATGCCAAACGGCTTGAAAAAGAAATATTCGGCGCCCGACTTGTATAAATGTTTTGGAATGTTGAGAGCAGATTACCCTGAGACGAAATTCCTGTGTAAAGGCGCTAAATTAAACGTCCACCCTTCGAGTATGTCCTCTCAAATGTCGAGCGGATTAGTCGCTTACGAACTTGAACTTGGAAAACCCAGCGAAGAAGCGAACATCGTGCGAATCTTCGATTATGAAGACAAAAACATAACTAACAATATAGATGATCAAAAAGCCTTCTATAAAGCATGGCTTGACTCTTTAAAAAATTCATAAAATAAAGCTAAATTAAAATAGCCAAAGGGACAGATTTATTTACATCATTTCCTATTGACATGGCCGAATACGACGGCAAGCTCTATATACTTGACGGCCATCATCGCGCCGCAGCAGCGAGACAAACATCGACGAGCGTGATAATAAAGCCTGTGAACGATATAAAAGGACACAAAGGGATCTTAAATAGTATTGATGAGGTATTAGAGTCCGCGAGCAATGTTGGATTTGACAGACTGGAGCATCGAAGAAGATGAGCTACAGAAATGAACTCCTTGAACAACTAATTATCGACTTTCTTTCAAAAGTAGATAAGGCGACTGAGTTGTTTGAAAAAAAATTCGGCACGCGATCCATCTTGAGGCTCTGGCGTACTAAGAAAATAGAACGATGCGGGACAGTTATGGACAACATAACCTATGAATTGCACGGAGTAGGTTGTGTCGTTCATCTGCCAGAAGCGTCCATAGATTTCGACTACGGACCGGACGGAAGAATCGACGGCTTTGATGTTTGGCGATTGTACTTGCTTGCATGCGAACTCCCACACCAGTACGAAAAATATACTGACCAGCAAATACTAAAGTATGACTTCGAAAAATATATAGAAATCGGAAAGCTTGAAAAAATATCACCACTAGATGGGCTTTACGTAATTAAAGGGAACAGATTCACCTGATAAAAAAGCCCAGCAAAACTGCTGGGCTTTGAAATCTCAAAGCGTCATCGGCCTATCTTCCACTCTTTAACTCGGCTCCCCCGACCCATCCTCCCCCGCAATATCCGGATCATCAGGACTCGCCTCGACATCCCCGCGCTTCACATCACTATCCGGAACCTGCTCAACCCCCACCTCATCCTCATCATCAGGCGGACGCTGATCACGACTCAGGGAATCAGTAGGAGAAGGCAGTGGATATTCCGGCGTTTCGTCAACGTCAGCGACTTTCGGATCAGGGTTCATAAAGCACCTCTCGAAGGGCCTGAAAAGCAGGCCCTTGTTCATTCGAGGAAGCGGCTATGCAAGCGTTCGACCCAAGGGACGATCGGTCAGTCTTCGTCGGAGTCTTCCTCTTCATACTCGGTGTTGCCCACGTCCCCCGCATCATCGGAGTCGTTGAGCGGCACGGTTGCATCGTCCATCAACGAGCCCGGGTCTTCGTTACCAGGATCGTTGAGTTCGTCGGAGTCATCTTCGGCTTCAAGCGTCATGGTGCGCCTCACAGAGTTTCGGGAGTGTATGAAGTTCGAGGTGTCCTACGACCAAACGTTCCGGAACCCTATCCGCAGAAACGAAAAACCCGGCGCTTGGCCGGGTTTCTGCTGTCAGTCGATACTGATTTAGCGATGCTTGTTTCTGTGTTTATTCTTGTGTTTATGGCCGCCACCGGAATGGGAGCTGCCGCTGTCGCTGCCCAGGTTATTGCCGACAGCGCCACCCGCCGCACCACCAAGGCCTGCGCCAATGGTCGAGCCCGTGGAGCCGCCCAAGCTATGGCCGACCACCGAACCGCCCGCCGCACCGACACCACCACCGACGGCCGCTGCCGTGCGGCTGCCCTTGGGTGCGCCGACCGCGCTGCCTGCGGCGCCACCGACACCCGCGCCGATGGCGGCGCCAGTGCTGCCGCCCATTTGCTGGCCGACAACGTTACCCAGTGCGCCACCGAGGCCACCACCGACTGCCGAAGTGCCATCACCGGCCGCCATGGCGCCCTGAGCGACCAAAAGGCCCAAAACCAACGTGGACAATGTCAAACGCATGATATGAACCTCAGAATTTCCGTATTGGGGGAGCACAACTGTCTCAACCTGCTCCTACAGTACTCGCTATCCGAGCAGGGCTTGTAAGAGATTGGAGACACACTCGCAAAAAACGTTCAGAAACGAAAAAGCCCGGCATTACGCCGGGCTTCTTTTGCTGCCCCTCAGGGTCAGTGGCGCTTGTGGCCTTTCGACAGGTTGGTACCTACCGCGCCACCCGCTGCACCACCCAGGCCGGCGCCGATGGTTGCACCGGTCTTGCCGCCCAGGCTGTGGCCGATGACCGAACCACCTGCCGCGCCGACGCCACCGCCGATGGCCGCTTTGGTACGGCTACCCTTCGGTGCGGCAATGGCACTGCCCGCCGCGCCCGCTACGCCAGCACCAATCGCTGCGCCGGTGCTGCCGCCCATGTTCTGGCCGACCACATTACCCAGCGCGCCACCCAGACCACCGCCGAGCGCGGCAGTGCCTTGACCGGCAGCCATCGCACCCTGAGCAACCAAAAGCCCCAGAACCAGAGCAGGCAGTTTTAAACGCATGACGAAAACCTCAAAAATAGGGGGAAACGAAAAGGCGGAGATTGAATGCTTTAGCGAAGGCAAAGTCCAGACACAATCAGGCACAACCTCGCTATGGGCGACGGTTGGACAGCATTTATGGAAAAGGTTTTATGACAGGCAAAAAAAAGCCCGCTGGGGTAACGGGCTGGAATATTGCTTTCTAACGGATGAGTTGAGACTACGTAAGACCTTGTGAAAACTTTGTGAAAGAAAAATCGCACCTATCGGACATTTCGAGATTCCGCCCGTCAGAAACGAAAAACCCCGCTCAATGGCGGGGTCTGCTCTGTGATGAACGCTTACTTCCTGGAAGGCGCTGCCACTTTGGGCAGAAACTTCGACCTCGTTGCTCGAGGCGCCGCCGACTTGATCTTGCCAGTCTTGACCTGGTCCTCGCCAAAGCCAGCCACATACTCCGTCTGGCCACACTGCACGCAATTGTTGATTGGAAACTCAGCCCCGTCGTCTTCGATATACGGATCCGCCATCTCTTCGCCCCTTTCAAAACAGGGTCGATACCGGCAAGCCCTATTTGCCTGAAAATATCGACCACCAAGGCTTTTGAGACTAGCCGGTCATTACTGGACTTGTGATTCAGATCGCCCGGTGCCCGACGAATGGCCGACGTCGGCGTCGTACAAAGCAGGTCGCGCAATAAACAAAAACACACCACTTGTCCCGCCAGGCTCAAGATTTTCGCCTACAGGCCGTTGCCCTTACTCCTACGCAAAAAACTCAGGGAGAGAACATGGAAATCAAGGGAATGCCGTCGCTGATCAACACCACGCCCATCACGCTCACCCCCGAGCAGATCGCGGCCGGTAAAGCAGGTGGCGAAAAAATAAAGGACATGATCGACTCCGGCGCCATCGACATGAAAAACCCTGAAGGCAAGCCGCTGACGCCTGGCGTCATCTATCACCCGAGCAATCCGTCGCCGTCACAGCCCACCGAACCAGGAACGCCCCTGGTCGCTGTCATTACCTATATCGGCCGCACCGAGCCCACCAAAGATTTTCCGGCTGCCCGTGACCGTCTGATGGCAGCCCATGACAACCTCAAGACTACCTACATGCAGTTTCTGGACGATCTGAAAAACATCGACCCGGCACTTGAGGAAAAAGACTTCGGTTTTACCGTCGATCCACAAGGCCAACTCAAGGCCACGTCCCTCTCCGGCTCGATCAGCGCCGAGGACCTTACCCGTCTTTCCGACTACATGAATCAGTCTGGCGCCTTGAAAGATGCCGCCAACGAATATGCTAAAAGTTCGTTCGATTTTGTGAAGGAGGACAGGGAATACCTGGGCACGGGTGGCTTTGTTCTGAACAAGGACAACTTCGAAAAAACCATCGACCTCGGCCAGTTGTTTACCTATCAAAAGTCGGGAAACATGAACATGAGCAACTATTTTTTCAACCAGGTCTACACCAAGGGCGAACGCGCCCCGCATACCGTCTGATCAGCCTGACGACGCCCGTGCGCTGACCGCCACGGGCTGTCTCATCTCAACTTGACCGCCGTCCCGGTCACAAACACCACCACCATCCCACCCTTGCCGGCCGGCATACTGATCTCGAAATCCAGCCCCACCACCGCATCCGCCTGCAACGCCCGCGCCCGCTCCTTGATCTCGTCCGTCGCCTGAATGCGCGCCTCCTTCAACGCCCGCTCCAACGTCTGCGACCGCCCACCGAAAAAATCCCGCATCCCGGCGAACATGTCGCGGATCACGTTGACACCCTGCACCGACTCGGCGCTGACGATGTCCAGGTAGGCGGTGATTTGGCGGCCTTCGATGGTGTGGGTGGTGGTGGTGATCATGGGATTTCCTTTTTCATGAAGAGTGACTCAAGGCAACTTTGATAGATGCTCAACCAACGCCTCAAACGCCGGCAAGGTTACCGGATCATTGGCCGAAATGTTGGCCATTGGGTGCGGCGCATAGGCATTACTCGATTCCGTTCGAGGGGCCGGCAATCTAAAACAACCGAGTTGGAATTCGTCTCGCATGTGCGGTGAAATCATCAGCAATTCTGCGGATCATTTTTCAGCCCCCAGAAACCACAAAACCCCTGACTTCTTTCGAAATCAGGGGTTTTGGTTACATCGAATTTGGCGGTGAAGGAGAGATTCGAAACTACCCGTTTGCTATTTTCGGAGCATACCCCCCCGGTTTATAAGGGCTGTAGATGAGCGAGATTTTCAAACTCAGTCCCATGCCAGTCCCATGGGTTTTGCGCACCAGGTTGCAGAACAGGGTCGCGAAGGCCATTTCGACGTTTCATGTTGACCCATGGGAAAAAGGTAATTTTGGTAATGCAGCATGAGGCGACCTCTGGAAGCCTTGAAAATCGGGGCGTTGAGAGAATTCCGCAGAGGTAATAATTTGGTAAGTATGAGGTTAGAAAATTACCTTTCCTATGAGTAATCCCTGATAGCCCTCAAACCCAGTAAAATGGGGCACTTCATAAATTATTACCCTAACCCTTACCTAAAATTACCTCTTGAGGTAATGACTGCAGGTCAGGCACCACAAAGGCTGCAGCCAACTTTTATCCCTTGCTTACCAAAATTACCTTTTTCCCAGCCCACGTCTGAAAAATGGCCATTCACATTCCCTTTTTTACATTTTTTTCCCGCTCGTAATCGGTCCTGACATCGACAGATTTCTCGGTGACGCGGTGCAATGGTGCAGAACCCCGGAGAGCCTTACAAACTGGGCCTGCTAGCTGTTCTACGATCAGGCCGGTCGGTGAATAAAACCCATGTGATGCTGACGGTTCCAAAAACGAAAACTCCGTCTACTGGCGGTTTTCACACCCGTCCCCCCCGTAAACCGGACATCCCACTCCCCTGATCAATTCGCTGGCGCACCACAACGCTGTGCAAGTCCGCTGCACTTTTTTTCAATACCTTTCACTCCGTGCAATGACAACTACACCCACAAGGCCCGCAGCGGGCCTGGGCAGAGCTATCGTTTGCACCCCTACCCGTCTTTGCACAATAAAGAGACGCAAAGCCCGTCGGCGGGAGGGGGATAAGTGCTTTTTTTAGCAGTTTTTTCGTGATGGCAGGATTTTGCAGCGATAGTCCCATTTCCAAAGACCTTGGCGTGCTAAATGCCGTCAGTCGCCTACTGATGTGCCGCGACACCGCGAGCGTTATCCTGTGTATACATACAGTATTTTTCGTGAGTAGATGGGACTGATGAATAGAGAGCCTGTGGTAGCGACAACCGCAAAGTCTTCAGCAATAGCTCAGTGGCGTGCTCTGCTGCGCGATGACGTGTCACTGCTTGCGAAGCCCGGCGCCCATCACAAGGCGCTGTTAAGCCAAGCACACGCGCTGCACCTGAACCATGTAATCGATGCCGACGATCTAAGCGATCTGCTGGAGCTAGCGGACGGGGCGCTTGCCTTCGCCGTTGAATCGTTACTCGACATTGGCTCAGACGAGTAGAGGCCGCCCATGCATGTTTTGGTAACGCCTATGCGCTTACGCGGTGTCGCGCTGAATGCCAAGGATCGGCGCCGCTATCCCGCGATCAAAGGTAATGTCATGGTGAACTCAACAATGTGTAGTGAGTTAGGGCGGGCAGCGAACGTGGCCGAGGTCAAAGTCGGTATGCCGCTGGATCCTGATCCATTGCCACCTCTATTAGATGCGACGCTGGCGGGGATGGCTGTGACGGGATTCGTGTTGAGCGGCATTGAGTACATCGACGGTTGCGCATATGCGCAATCTTGGTGGTGCCGGTTGGAGTAGGAATGAACACTTATGAAGGGAAGAGCGCCTGTTAATAATTCAAGAACCACAAGGCGCCCTTATATAACCTGATTTTATTTAGACTTCTCGTCTTCGCTTTCAGGCTTGACGGAGGCAACGTAGCATAAAAGCGAAAAGGCCTTATAACTATTGACTTCCGATGCATAATGCAGGTCCATTCCGTGCATTGTTGTATGCCTATTAAAGCCAGAATATCCTGCTTCACGACGTTCTTTTGGACTCCAACCAATAGGGCGCACAGCGCTTAAAGGCGACCATGTGGCATCGTCAAAATACCCAAACCAATTTTCATGAGGCGTCGTGCTCATCTGCTCTTGGGCGTGCTTTGAAATGTGACCTTTGGAAGTAAAAAGCTCAGCTGATGTTATGTCTAATAAGATGCCATCGGCTTGAGAAAGGAAAACGGGTATCGATAGTGCGAACTCCCCTCTCCTATGAGCCTGTATAGCTGGTCCAATGGCGAATGCGCGATTGGGGAAACCTTCTAAAAGAACAGACTCGAGATATTCCATGTTTTCATTATAAACACTGACAAACTGATCATCTAAAGCTTCCTCTGCCTCATCACCCATACCGATCCTCTCAGGCGAGAATGCTAGAAGCTCATAATCTGACAGTGCCAACGACTTCGAAACAAACCAAGTTTTAGTCGCTAAAAAATTCAGATGATCAATTATTTTTGGATAAGCCTCTGACCTTAACGCATTTGCCTCTTGCATCTTTATAGCGAACTCGCCGACTACCGAAAAAAACTTAATAGCTGGCGGGATAATTCTGTTAATTACTTTCTGAAAAGCTTCTAAGTAGACAGGAATTTCTGGGCGCCGCATAAAATCCACTATGGAATTTTCTATATTGCGAACAATCTCCAGCCGTTCCGGAAAATTGGGATCAGCAAGATCGGAAATAGTTAACCCATCTTTTTTTTCTTCGTCACTATCCAAGTTATATATCCTTTTCGGCGCGGCACATGGAATGCCACGATGAGGATAGCAGGCTACCGGACTTGCTACCTTTAAAGTGTAATAGCCTTCAGCTTCGTAGAGAGCAGGGCAGCCTTTACTGCATCAGAAGTGAACGCCGTAGCATCGGCCGGACTTGGCAATGGTCCTGGTAAGTGAGTGTGCGCGGCCAGCTGTGTGTTCATCTGCTGCAGCAGATCAAGCGTGTCGCATATCACCTGAAATAGGTTCACGCCTTCGGAACCGATCCAGTTTTTCGGCGCTTGCAGCTGCTGGCTGATCCCGGACGCGCTCTTGCGTAAGCCCTGAATCCGCTCCTGCATATCGCCGCCCACCGTGGCGTTATGCTTCTGCCCCACCACCAGGTTCAAATCCCGCCCGGTGGCCTGGTGCAGATCATCCACCGCCGCCAGACTCGCGGAGCCACCAGACATCAGCTTGAGCGCGCCCAGCGCCTCGATCGTCTTCACCCCGCCCACCGTCTCGGTCGAATGATCGTCGATCGCCTGGGTGTGGTTCTGGAACTGCTCGCGGTTCTCCAGCGCTTCAACCTCGCGCTCGATCGCCTTGTCCTGGATCTTGCCATCGGTCTGGCGCAGCCAGTTGCCATCGGCATCGACGCGCTGCTGGGCGGCCTCGCTGTGTTGCCACACCTGATCGCCTTTCGGCACTCGGGGCATGCTCAGCCCGTGCGGCAGAATCGTCTGGATGTAGGGCTTGTTCGGCAGGCCATAGGCGAAGCACACCACCACTTGAGTGCCCTCCTCCGGAAAGGCGTAGATGCCCATTTCTTCGCCACCGGTGGGCAGTGGCAGCGGCACGCCGGCAAGCAGGGGCAATTGCGGATCGACTTCACCGTCCGAGCCAAGTACTTCGATGTCCACGGCATAACGCGGCCGGAAGTCGTCACAGATCCCGGCGCCGGCCGGGGCGTCGGCCACGGCGACAACCCGGGCAAAGCGCGGCAGGTGATAGCCGCCAGTCAGTTCAGGGAATTGCCTTTCTACGCTGCGGCGGATTGCGTCTTCCATCGGATAGCCATCTGGTCATTGGCGAGGGCCACACTGGTGACGCGCTCGCCGTGGTTGATCGTTGCACCTGGTCGTAACCCGGGAAGGGCCGCGATCATCGCGCTTTGGTTGCCCTGGTAGCCGTCGAACAGCTCCGTGGGGATTTGCAGCGGCGCCCGGGCGCCATAGAAGCTGTCCGCCCAACTGCCGGTAAACACTTCGCCGTTGCCCAACTGGTGCCAGGTGAAGTCGGGAATGTTGAACACCCGGGCCAGGCTGTCCATCGCCTGATATCCGGCGGCCAGACTGTAAAAGAATGGCGCTTTGACGGCGGCGAATGGCCGATCGGGCACCCGGAAGCGCAGGCCGGTGTGTTCGCTGATCTCGGCCAGCACGGCGCGCAGATCGACGTGACGCAGGTTCAGCGGCAACGGGTTGGCCAACACGGCGGCCAGCTCGCGGCAGAACAGCACCTGCTCGATGGCATTGGCGGCGGTGCAGCGCTCGACGTAACCGATGAAGTGGCGTTGCAGTGTGCGGTCGTTGTAGCCGATATCCAGCGTCACCAGGCCTTTGACCGATTCAGCGGATTTAATCGTGAACGTCGCCCGCCCCGGGCTGGTGGCGTCCAGTCGAACGTCCTCTTTCACCAGGGCGAACGGCGCGCCATTGATCGCCAGGACTTTGTGCAGCTTCACGTTGATTCACTCCCGCCCAGCCACTTATCGACGCGGCCGAGCACCTTTTCAAAACCGCTCAACGCCGGGTTGTCGGTGGTTTCGTCCTTGCCCTCGCCACTGGTACCGACCGCGCTTCCTGGTGCGCCCTGGGCGTTGACCGCATTGCCGGCGCGTCGCCCCTCGACCTTTTCAGGGTTGGACTGGCGTTCGCTCAATGTGAACTGGATCAGCCAGGCGCGCAGGGTATCGTCCTCGCGGGCGCTGATCCCTTCCGAGAACTCGACTTGTCGTATCCCGAAGGCCTCGGCCGTGTCGTTGACGATGCGGTACAGGTGCATCTGGCCACCGCTGGCGGTGGACTCGGCCAAGCGCATCAAATCGGTCATGTGTGGGTTATCCACAAAGGGAATCATCAGCGAAATGGTCAGGGTCTTGGGTTTGAAGCCCTTGTGCGCCGTGTCGGTGTTGCTGGTCTGACCCGACATGTCGCCGCTTTCGATACGCAGGTTCGCGGTCACCTTCAGGTTTTTGCCCTGGACCTTGTGGCCATCAAGTAGCAGCGTCATAGGCCGACCAGCTCCTGGACAAAACTCAAGGCTTCTTTCGAGCCCACCAACATGACGCCGGCACACAGCACCCATTCATGCCCCGGGGCGTCGCCGGCGAGCAATTCGCGGCGCAGTTCGCTGGTGTTGCCCGGGCCAACCAGACGCGCCTGCATGCTGACGTCCGGGTTGCCGCCGGCCAGCAGCGCTTTCAAGTCGGTCAGCTGCTGGTCGCGGCCCTTCTGCTGCGCGGCTTTGCGGCTCGCCAATGCGGCCAGGTCACCCAGCGGCGAACTGTCGGCGGCGTAGCTTTCCAGCACCGCCAGTTGGCCGGCCATGGATTGCTTGGCGGCCTTGACCACCGTGCAGCGTTCCAGGGGCAACGCCTGCCAGCGTGGCAGCGGACCGGCGCCGGGGATCTCCCACTTTTCTGTCTCCAGCTTCACCAGGTGCTGGGCACGACGTTCCGTGCGCACCAGGTCAGGGATTGGTAACAAGGCGTTGAACCGCGACAAGCTGCTGGCCAACTGGTCCAGGCGCGTGCCCAGGAACAGAATCGACAGCGCGTATTGCGGGCCAGCCGGTCGTCCGGTGTCGGTCACGTCTTCCAGTTTTTTCGCCAGGTGCTCCAGCAGGTTGGGCGCTGACAGAAAGCGCTGGTAGCCCCTCCCCTGCCCGATACCGTTTTGAAACGGCGTCACTACCAAGCACGCCGGCGCCTGGCCGAGTTGTTCTGTGAGCGCGGCACGACCGGCCGCGATCGCGCCCTTCGCGGCATCACCGACCGGCCCCGGGTTGGTGCTGGCCAAGCCATCGAGTCCGGCCAGTCGCTTGGCGGTGCTGACCAGCTCGCCGCCGGCCAGGTCCTTGGCCGCTGACAAGCCGCCCATCCACTGCGTGGCCTGCTCCGGCCAGCGCATGGTCACCGGCGCCCAGGTCATGCCGACAGCGTCCAGGCGATGGCCTTCATGGCCTTGAGGTCTTTGTCTTCCCGGGCCTTGGCCAAGGCTTCGCGCAAACTATCCGCGTGCTGCTGGGCCGCTTGCTTGAAGCGCACCAGGTCATGACTGACCCGCTGCAACTGGGCGATCGTGTGGGGCCGGAAGGCTTTCACCTGCTTGGCGTCATAGCACGGGTAAACGTCGTCCATCCCCAGCAACACCTGACCGTTCAGGTTCACCTGGTCATCGATCGCGCTGTTGTAGCGGTATGTCTCTTCCAGGGCGTTGGAGTTGAAGCCACCGGCGATGTACGCCGCGTAATCGGCGTCGATCGTCAGCCGTTTTTTCTCCTGCAAATCGGCCAGCACCGCGTCGATATCGTCTACCCACGCACCATCCTTCCAGACTTGATTCGGTCCTGGCTTTTTCATGGTGTAGCCGGATGGCATCTGCTCGAATCCTTCCAGGGTTCGCGACTCACCGGACAGGGCGCTGTAGACCACCAGACCGCCGAAGTAGTCCACCAGTTGCCAAGCCTCGCCGTTCCACCAGGCGGCTTGATGTTCGAGGGCCGTCGGTGGCGGTGATTCCACGCAACCGCCGGGAATAAGGTACACCCCCGGTTCCAGGGGCGATTCGTCCGCCTCAACCATGCCAATGAACAGGCCCCGGTGGTCAGTCTGATAAACGAGTTTGTCAGTCATGCTCATTCTCAATATTTGATGCAGTAATTAAGGGCCAAGTTTTTCGGGCGGGTTTCAGTGCCGCCAGCAGCGGCAACGGTCACGCCGTGGGTGTGCGCGCCGCTGGCACTGACACCGACGTTGTGTGCGTGCTGGCCGGCGCCATCCATTGCGACGTTGTGCGCGTGGTGACCATCCCAGGAGGTGGCGTGCTGGCCGCCGGATTGCTGAACCGAGTTAGGTCCGCCGGCACCCTGGCCAATACCTGGTGAACTGGCAGCAGTGTGGGAGTGACCGCCTTGAGCGTCGGTCCAGGTACGGTGAACGTGGTTGCCCTGGGCGTCCGTCCATGCGGAGTGAAGGTGGTCACCGACTGCGGCGACCGAGGCCGTGTGAGCGTGGGAATGCAGCATCATGTCCTGGTACACACCGAACGCTCGGCCCGGGTCGAGGCCGCGCCCATCGTCCCAGCCCCGTGGAAACAAGCCTCGCATGTCGGGCAGGTTGAACGTTGTCGATCCGTCACCCCCGCCGTAATGCGTGCCCAGCCACGCGAAGAGTTGCGCAAAGGCTGTACGTGAAACCGCCGCGCCGTTGCACTTCAGCCACCCCGTTGGCGTTGCGGTCATCGCGAACGCGGCCACCATGCCAGTCATCGAATTACCGACCTGCTGCTTTAATTTGTTCAGCGCAGCCGTGGTGGCGAGGATCTCGCTGCTGTTGGTGTCGGGGTCGTCGCTCTTGGCGTTGGGCAGGTTCTCCAGATCCACGTCTTCTTTCGTCGTTCCCCGTGCACGCAGGTTTGGATAGTCCCCATTGCGGGCGGCGAAATACTGAATCAACGCACCGCTGACCGGTTCGGACGGTCGTAAGTCGACGATCTCGCTCGACGAGATGTAATCGGCAATGGGCACGCAGTAATGGCGGTTGCCGGCGGCGTCGGTGTAATCGACCTGGTTGCCATACACGACTTTCCAACTGGCCACCCGGTCATTGAGTTGGCGCTCCAGGCAGACGTCCAACCAGATTTTGCCCACTGGGATAACACCGGTGACCACATACGGTTCGTCCAGGGCCACCCGAATACCTTCGATGTAGGCGCCGCCCGATCGGAGCTGAAAGCTGCTGCCTACTTTTACAAAGGCCAGTGAATCGCTGAAAAAACACGCACGGCCATACAGCGTTCGGTTGCTATAGCGCCCGCGCTCATCGATGCCCGCCAGGCGCACGGTAAAGTCATGCTGCCAGGTGCTCGCATCGATCTTCACACCGGTCAGTTGCATGGCGCCATCAAACGCCACCAGGAAGTTGCGGGTGACGTTGTTGCCGATCTGCTGCGGCGGGATGTTCTTGCGCTTCTGCTGCAACGGCACGTAGGACGCGGCGAACAACAAACCGTCTTCGTCCTCGAGGCCGACCCAGTTGAAATCCCAGTCACCGATATCGGACCCCAGCTGGGCGCTGTACACCACCTGGTTCGGGTTGACGTAGCCGGCGTTCTCTTTGGGGATGTCGTAAACCTGCACGATCTGGCCCGCCGGCGGCTTGCCGGCAGCGCGATCGATCGGCGCGACCGGGTCCAGCCCGGTCACGTTGGCAAAGATGAATTTGCTGATAACCAGCGGCTTTTTCTGGCTTTGTTTCAGGGCGATTTGGCTTTCGCCGGCCAAGGTAATACTGGCGCTCACGGGTGCGCTCCTACAGGCTGGCGACCAGCGTTTGCTGATCGTCGTTAAAGTCGATAAGGGCGATTTGCAACGCCACGGGGGTGATGGTCACGAAGTCATAACGCCGGCACGTCCGGCCGTATTGCTGGATAAGCACGCGCAACAGTTCGGGGTTGAGCGACAGTTGCGCGTTGCTGAATTTGAGCAGCACGACGTCCCAGTCCCGATCGGGCTGGCGCTCCTCGATCTCGACGTAACCCACGCCCAAGCGCTCGAAAATCCGTTTCATGCCGGCGGTGCTGCCCGCGTCCACGGAGTTGATGAAGGCGTATTTCACGCGCAGCCGAAACAGGGCCTCGGGCTCGTCTTTAAAGCGCGTCACGTCGCGCTGCCAGGCCCACAGCTCCAGGATGCTCATGTGGCAGTTGTCGGGGTCGATCTGCGAGTAAGGCCAGCGCAGCCAGCCGGTGACGGTTTCCCACCAGGCCTGGGCAGCCGCGACCAACTTTGACAGCTCGGTACCGGCGAGCCAGAACGGCAATTTGAGCTTGATCATTTGATCGTCACCGTCAGGTTCTGGAGCCGGGGAATCGACAGCCCGCTGACGATGTCCACCATCGGCGTGAACTTGACGGCCTCGATGCCGGCGAACCGCTGGTGCAGTTCTTCCGTCAGACGGCTGAAGCTGAATCGCGACTGTGGATAAGTCAGCGTCGGCTGATAGTCCCGGGACGTGCTTTCACGGAACGCGGCGCGCACAAACAACTCGATTTCATGCTTGAGGTCGGCGACTTGAGCCGGTGTCAGGTTGGCAAACGGCCAGACGTTGACCAGGATGTTGGCCTGCGTTTCCGGCATGACCATGGCCAGCAGGTCGTCGCCGTGGCCATGGTTGCCCTGGTCGCGAATATGCGCGTTGATTTGCTCCAGGTAACTGGCTGCCGGCACCCCAGCATCGAACAGCACAAAGGCGTTCGCGCTGCCTGGGCCCCGGGGGGCGCCATGTTCGAAATACACGCCATCGGGGCGCACGCCCGGGAAGGCGGAAATCATCGCGCGATACACCGCGTCGGTGTGCCACTGGTTCACGGCCGAGAACTGGTTGCGCACACGCAAACGCAGCTGATCGTTGGGCTCGGGATCCGCACCAGGTGATTCCAGCCAGCCGTCACCGTTCACCACCTGGACAATGCCAGGCACGGGCACCGGCAGGATCGCGTAGTAACCCGGGGCCAGGTTGAAGCCGCTGCCGGCCTCGATCGCTTCCACCGGGACTTCCAACTGCAACTGACCCTGCTGAAAGATCACGGCGGCTGTAGAGATCAGTTGATAGACGTTGCCGTTGATCGCGGCAGACTGCACGACGATGCCCTGTTTCAGCTCCATGACGCCGTCCGGTGTCGCCCGGGTAAACAGCAATTTTCCCTGGGCTTTCGTGGCGCCCTTGCGCTCGACGTTGACCGCCCAGGCCAGCATGTCCAACCAGGCGTCCACTGCCGTTTTCACAAAGAAGTTCGGCAGCACGGTCATGCACAGGAAATCGAGCAGCCACAGCACCGGCTTGGTCACCAGGGCCGTCATCACCCGCCAGAACGGCGAATAGCTGCTGGTGTTGGCCACCTTGGCGCCTTGGGCTTCGACTTCCTTTTCCCAGGCGGCTTTCAAACCGGCTTCGGTGGTCGGGATGCCGGCGTCGGCGATCACCTTTTTAAAATCAACCTCGCTCACAGACTTACCTCAATCGAACCGAATTTCAGGGTTTTGGCGGTGACCAGGTACGTGCCTGGTTCCTGCGGGGTGATGCGGGCCGTTCCCGGCACCAGGCGCACGTCGTCCTCCACCAGCAGTTCCATCTGCTGGATGCAGTCGCGCTGACGCAGGCGATCGCGCTCGGCCACCAGCGTGACCAGCAGCCCGCTGTCGCGGATCATGTGCGCGATGTCCTGGGCGATGCAGGCACGGTCATCGATCAGCCGCGGCTGACGCGACGGGTCCAGGGCCAGATCGTTGCCGACGATCAACAGGTCCACGTATTCGCTCACCCGCCCACCGCCATGGACACCATGTTTTCCATCTCCAGGGGGTTCATCGGTTTGCTGTTTTGAATGGTGATGTTTTCCACGTGCACGCCCTTGTTCTGGCTGCTGTTGGTGTTCTGTATTTTGGTCAGCAGACCACCAGGCGGCACCGCTGACGGGCCGGTTGGCGAAAGGCTGGGGATCGCGGCGTTGATGGTCTGCTGGGCTTTCTGCGCGGCGTTGGCGGTGTCGGCTGCACCGTTCGCGGCATCGATCCCGGGCACCTCGGGCATGCCGCCGAAGCGCGCTTCGATGTTCACGCCGGGAATGCTGTTCATCAGCTCAATCAACCCGTTAACGGCCTTGTGAAAGACGCTGACAATGCTGTCCCACGCGGCCCGGGCCATGTCGGACCAACCGCCCATGGAGCTGAACCACTTCGAAAACGCTTCGAACTTTTCCGCGACCCACTGAAAAGCGGCGGTGTTCATCAAGGCCGAGGTCCACTCGTCCCAGTAGTAAGCGGCGGCGATCACCAGGGCGACCAGCACCGCGATGCCCATCACGACCACACCGATCGGGTTGGCAGTCAGGGCAAAGTTGACCAGCCAGATGGCGCCCTGCCACAGCAGCATCGCGCCACGAATGATCGCCAGGCCAGTGCTCAGGATTCCGATCACAGCGACATAGGCCAGGATGGCCAGCTTCTGCAAAATGAAGGTCGCGGCGGTGCGCAGGTTCAGCATCTGCACAACTTTCCAGACGGTCACCAGGGCAAGCCAGGTGGTCCGGGCAATCCCCACCACCAGCGTGAGCAAGGACATGGCGCCGATAATCACCAAGATGGTCAGTGTGGTGATGCCGATCACGCGGGTGATGTTGGGGAACAGCTGCGACCACCGCACCAGGGTTTTGCCGATATCGACCATCTTGTTCATGAACGGCGTCAGCACCGGAATCAGCACCTGGCCGAACACCACGCGCATGACGTCGACCAGGGACGCCCATTGCTGCCACGGATCGACCATTGCCTGGGCCATCTGTTCGGCCTTCTCCAGCCCGCGCACTCTGCCCAACTGCTCGAGGCCGTTGCGCAGGCGCCCGGTGTCCTTGGCCAGCGCTCCAATCACCTGGGCGCCTTCGCCGCCGAAGGCTTCCACCAGCTTGGCGCTGGCAACCGCACTGGTCAGATCGCCGAACTTGTCCTGGAGCTTGTCCAGAATCGACGTCATCGGCAGCAGCTTGCCCTGCGAGTCGGTGAACTGCATGCCGAGCTTTTCCGAGGCGGCGCCGACGTTCTCGAAAAACGCCTTATAGCGTCCGCCGGCGTCGCCACCTTCCATGGTGCTGCTCAGGGTGCCGATCACCGCCATCTGTTCGGCCAGGTCTACCCCGGCCGTGGTGGCGATCGCGCCGGCTTCCTTGAACGCGTCTTTCATCGCGGCGCCGCTGGTGCGGAACAGCTGCACCGCCAGGGCCGTCTGCCCGCCGAGTTTTTCGACCCACGCGCCCTTGCCCATGGCATCGGCCTGGGATTTTTGCAGGTTGTAGAGTGTGCCGACGTATTCACCCATCGTCTCGGCGTCGGACTTGGTGGCCTTGGCCAGCAGGTTGCTGGTGTTGGTAAAGACAGCCAGCTGGTTGCCGGCCAGGCCCTTGATCGCGCCCTCGATCAGGTACGCCGAGGCCACAAAATCCTTGGCGTTCTCGCCGTAGTTCACCGCGAATTCCAGCGACTTGCTGTTGAGCGCGGTCAACGCGTCTTCGGCCACGCCCAGAGATCGGACGTCGCCCAGGGCGCGATTGACCTCCAACGCCGGTTCCAGGGATTGCTGAATCCCGACCACGGCCGCCGTCACGCCCGCCAGGCCAAGGCCCATCGTCTTGATGTTTGCCTCGCTCTGCTCGGCCAGGTCGGAAAAACCCGCCTTTACCTTGCCCAGGGGCGCGGTGACCTTGTCGGTCAGGCTCAAGATGAAAGCCAGGCGGGCGCTTTGGTCTGCCACAGTCGTCGTTACCCGTTCATCGCAAGGGAGATGCCGTTAGCCACGGCGATTTCCGTACGTCTCCAGAATTCGTCCTCCAGCCATTTGGCCGTGCCCATCGCTTCAACGGTGGGCTCGGCGCCAGGTAGCCAGCGGTTCGTCAGGGCCACGAGCTGGCCCAGTCCGTTTTCGGTCAGGCGCTCAGCGTGGCCGAGCGCTTTTTTACGATCACCTCGACCTTCGGGCCGTACTCTTCAAGCAATGCGCCGGCGAGCTGCATCACCATCACTGGGTTGCCCAGCAGCGGTTTCAAGGTGGCTTTTTCTTCCTGCTTGACGGTGGTCATCAGCAGGTTGTTGCCCGGGGCGACCTTGTTGGTCGTGGTAATGGCGTTGAAGTACTTGGTGACGTCCGCCGGGGTCAGGGTGAAGGTGAATTCCAGTTCGCCGACTTCCAGGGTGATTTCTGCGTTTTGCTCGTTCATGCGGTGTCTCTCTTGTTGAGGTTGGAAAAAAGGTTGTCCTGGTGCACCGGTTACCGGCAGACCTTGAGGACGTGTTGCTGCAAGCCCAGGATCATTTGCTTGCTCAGGGCAAGCTGATCTCTGAGGGTGAAATAATCAGATCGAGCGTCTGTTGCGAGTTCGGCGGTGCCTGCATCAGCCAGGCTGCCGGCGCCGGCGTTGGTGGGCACTGCGGCGGGACAGGTGGCTTTGATCCACAACCGCTGATCGCCATTGCCAACAGCGCGGCGCAGGCCTTCGTTTTCAGAAAGTGCATGGTTCAGTTCCGTAGTCCGTTCAAGATCGATAGCGTCCCGATCGGCCAGCCTCTCGCCGCTGATTCGGGCCGCTTCACGCAGGCCGTTCACTTCGAACAACGCGCTGTCGCGTTCGCGGCGGGCGGTGTCGCGTTGACCTTCCAACAGGTCAAAAGCGAACCAGGCCACCAGGCACACCACCAGGAAAAACAAGACATCACGCGGCATCACAAGCCCGCCTTGCACAGATCCGCTTCCGCCAAACGCCGCGCATGCAGGCCCCGGACGAACACCTTTTCGCCCTGGGCATTGGTGACGAAGGCCCACACGGGTGTCTTGCCGTCCGCCGCCCAGGCAATCGCCTTGCAGCCCTCGGCGATGCGCCCGGCGTTGATCAGGCCCACGGCCCGACTGGCGCAGGTACTGGGCACGCCGACGTTGTGGGAATGGCTGCTCAAGGCGTCGAAGGTGTTCTGCCCCACCTGTTGATTGGTGATGCAATCAGCGAGCTGCAGTTGTCCTTTCTGGATCACCAGTTGCTCGACCTCATCGCATCGAGCGGCAGACCAGTAGTCACCGACCACGACAGGAAACGGGCTGGTGTAACGGGTGATGCCCAGGCACACGGTCGGCAGCCCACGGGCCAACTTGTCCGCGTAAACGACGTTCTGACCCTGGCCTTCCCAGGTGCCGAGGAACGCCACCAGCGAAGCGCTGGCCAGCGCGATCGCACCGGCTTGGATCTTGCCGCGCAGGCTCATGGGAACCACACGCGCAGAAGTGCCGGCACGGCCATTTGCAGCACGGCACCGACCAGCGTCAGGATGGTCAGCAACCGGCCGACCTTCGCCCCGATGTCGTTCACCGCCACGGTCAGCGTCTGCTGGCCGACGTTGAGTTCCGACAACTGGCGCGCCATGTGTTCGAAACCCTGCTCCAGCTTGGTGACGCGGGTTGGCACCGTTTCGTGCCGGTCTTCCAGTTCACCCAGCCGGTGTTCGAAAACGGCAAATTTCTGTTCCAGCGATCCGAGGCGTGCGGCTTCAGTCGTCATCAACGCTTACTCTGTTCATGGCCGGTCTGGCACGGGACGCATCGCGTGATGCCGCCCAGCGCCTGGCGCGCCGGCGGGATCTCTTTGTCGCAGTCCTGGCAATGGGTCAGGCTTGGCCCGACCGGCCGTGGCTGCTGCAACTGGGCCTTGATCGCCTGGTCACGCTGGCGTTGTTCCAGTTCCTGGGCGCGGTCGAACCAATCCACCATTAGCGCAGCCCCTCGATCTCGGTAGCGGCCAGGTACGGCACGCCGTTGATGCGGACGAAATCCGGGCTGGTGACCTCATACGGCACCTTGTGCTTGGTCTTTTCGCCGCCCTTGGGATCGATGCCCAGCAGGCTGGAAATCTTCACCTTGCAGCCGAACGCTTCCACACGCAGTTCGTCGTCGCCGGCCTTGGCGAAGAACACCACGTCAAACGGTTTCAGCTCGCGGAAGCTGCCGGCAGATCGAGCAGCGTCGATCAGCAGTCGAAAGTTGCTGGTGTCGAGTTCGAATTCGCCGGCAGCGGCGACATCACCTTCGACGTAGCCATCCGGCACGCCCCGGGTTTGCGCCACGGCCGAGTTGTCGGTGATGTCCAGGGTGCAGCTCTCGACGTGCAGCGACAGGTCGCCCAGGCTCACGTCAAAGTTCTTGCCGCCAATCTTTGCCATGGGGCGTTACTCCGTTTTGTCGGTGGAAAGATCCAGGGCGATGTTCGCCTGGAGGTCTTTCGGGCAGTTGAGGGGTTTGAGCTTGATGTAAGCCACGACCTTGGTTTTGCTGAGCCAGCTCAGCACCAGGTCGCCGTCTTTCGGCGGCTCGATGTCGCCTGGGAACACTTCACCGTTAAAGGTGGTGGACTTGGCCATGGCACGCAGGGGCGCCATCAGTTGGTTGGTGTTGACCGCCATGCTGTTGGGCGTGTTGTTCAAGCGGCGATCAGCCACACGACGGATCAGCAGCACACGGACCTGGCGCGCCGCCTTGTCGGTGATGCGCAGGTATTCAACGACCTGGAAGTCACTGCCCGGGGCGTCCAGCATGTTGCCGTCGCCCCAGTACACGCCTGGGTAATCGGGATAGGTCTGCGACACGGAGAACCGCGCCCGGTCCAGCTCGGCGCGTACAGCGGATGGCAGCGGGATTTTGTCGGCATCGACGGGCACCGGCCCAAGGCCCAGCACGGCACCGGTGGCAACGCGCATTGGGCTGTCGGCAATGCTCACAGCCGCATTCGCCAAGCGACCGGCGAGCACGCCCAGGTCATTGCCGTGCAGTTGCGGTACCGGAAGGACGCGCGGCGCTGCCAGCCCGGCCACCAGCGCCTTTTGCTCGCTCACGTACTGCGCCCAGGTCTGCTGCACGGTAATGCCGGCAACGGCTGCCATGATGAAGAGGCGGCGCCCGTAGGTGTTGTTCAACGCAATGGCGGCGTCGTGCATCGCCGACAGCTCGGCGGCTGTAGCTACCGGTTTGGTAATCACCACCGCTTCGACCGAATACCCCGAATGCTGGGCTTTTTCCAGTGCGTCGGACCAGTTGCCATCGGCGCCGATCGGAGCCGCTACACAGGCCCAGCGCTGGCCACCGTTGAGGCGGGCGGCAGTGATTTGGGTTTTCAGATCGCTGGCAGGAACGCCCAAGGCTGTGTCCAGGTCGCTGTCGGTGTTCAGCGGGATGAACTGGCCGACGTTCTTTGTTGCGGGACCAATAAAAAGGAAATAACGCTCAATCTCTGTCACGGCACCCTGGCCCAGATTGAGATTGTCGACGGTGACTTGACCGAGTGCCATGCAGTGCCTCGTTAGCGGGGTGAAGTTAGGATTTGTTGAAAGACCTGGTTAATCAGTTCGCGGGTTTCGTTGCCGCTCCCCACGCCGAGGAACTGACGCGGTGGCAGGGTGATGTCCCAGCTTTGCGCGCCTGATGTCTCGGATTTTTCATCATTCAAAATGCGGATCAGCAGACCGGCCTTGGCGTAGTTCACGTGTTGTTGAATCCACGCTACCGACGGCCTGGTTAGCGTCTTTTTGCCCTTCTGCCGGATACGGAATCCCAGCAGGCGCAGGCGCTTGGCTTGCTTGTCTGTGCAGGCGATACCCGGCGCCACGGTGTTCCAGCGCTTCATCTGCGCCGCCGTACGCCGCTCGGTGGCGCCGTTGTGTTGCTGTGTGGCGACCCATCGGGTCAGCGCGTTTTTCCAGCCCAGTTCCGCTTCGTCTGCACTGACCCGCGTGACTTGCAGCAGCTTGGCCAGGCCGGCTTCCATCTTCTTTTTGCCCTTGGCTGGCCCCTTGCGCTCGGCGAAGTCCGACCCGTCCAGGTTCTTCTGCTCACGTACCCGCTTGCGACTCATCGAGCGCACACGCTTGGTCACGTTGTTCAGCAGACGGCGGCGCAGCTTGGGCGGCAGCTCAAGCAACGCCAGCTGGGCGTCAACGTTGAGCAAGCCCCTGACATCGAGGTCGCACGGATTAGCGGTCACCGCTGCCGACCTCGCCGTGTTCTGCAATCCACAGATCGAACGGGACGAAAGCCCAGGTCTTGCCGAAGGCCTCGATCTCACCCGCCGGGTCTTCGGCCAGGTACTGCGGCTCGACGAACTCCAGGGTGATGTCCACGTCGGCCAGGTCGTTGTCCAGCATCTCGACGGCGAACAGCGGCGCCGGCAGTTCGTACCGATCGCGGTCCGGATCGTTGTTTTCCAGCCAGCTGCCCACCAGGGCCATCAGCCGCCCCGGGTGGTCGGCGAAGCGCTCCAGCACGATGGCGGCGCGATAACGCATGTCAGCCATGTGCATGCCGTCCACGCCAGGCTTCCAGAAGAGTTCGAGCGTGACCTGTTCGGTCCAGCTATCCAGCTGCTCGGCGGGCACCAGCTGGCGTTCCAACAAGTAGCGGGTCAGCTCTTGCAGCTTGGTCATAACAGCGCCGCCGTGATGCGGCCACGGCCTTGCAACGAACGAACGGCCTGCTGGCTGAACTCCAGGAACGTTTCGCCACGCTCGGGCGCTTCCTTGCCGGTGTTTTCCGCGCTTTCTCGACGGTTCACGGTGGCGAACTGGGTCAGCAAACTGGCCTTGGCACGGCAATACACGGCGCGCTTGTACGTCGCTGTGTGAAATGTGCGCTCGGGCAGCACCATAGGGTCGGCAGATTCCACGCAGGTGATGCCCGCGTTCTGCCATTGGCCTTTGCGCTTGGCCAGATCGCGATTGACCTCGATCATCGCGGTGTTCAAATCTGTGACCAGCATGTCCACCAGGTACTCCGCCGGCAGGCGATAACCCTTCTGAAACTCAGCCACGGAGAGGTTCGGCCAAAAGCCGTCGTTCTCGATCGCCTGTTCCACAAAGGTCGTGGGTTTCCCGGAAAAGCTGCTCATTGCTGGCCACTCAAATAGGGGCGGGAAAACTGTTTCAGTGGGTCAGGCCATAAATGGTTGGCTCACATCCACAGTTTCTCGCCGGGGGGGGGTAGTCGGGTTATTCGGCGGCTGGTTCAGCCAGTTGTTTTTCCAAGGCCTTGCGAGCCCCTTTCAGGCGCGTATCCACACCGATGCTGGCGTACAGCTCAGTAGCGCGTTCAAAGTGGCTGATCGCCTTTTTCCAGTCCTTGGCATCCATGGCGCGGATGCCAATCAACTTGTGGTACTTGGCCGGGATTTGTTCGGTCAGATCCCACTCACCGTCCACAAACGGCAGCATGTCGCTCAGGTACGGCTCGGGACTGCGTCCGCACTTCTGCTCGTTGTCGGCCCACTCAATCACCGCATCGCCGACGAAGGTCGGGATGTCACGCTTGAAGCGCTCCGGCATCGATTGGCCTTGCTCGATGGCGAACATCGCCACTTCAAGGCCCAGTTCGAACTGCTCGGTGTCGAACAGCCAGACCATGACCTGCACCAGCACCAGGTTCGGGTGATTCAGCCCGGAATCGCGGTAGCGCTCGACGTAGTCCATGTATTTGGGCAGCAGTTCGTCGCGCTTGAGTTGCTGACGGCCGGCGAGGTTGTTCATGTCGCTGAGCCGAGCCAGATCGATCGCCAGCGCGCCTTCCATCAGCTTGAGGTGCTTTTGCGCATTGGCTGGGCTGGCCAGGGCAGTGCTGGAGCTGTAGGGCTCGGCCGCTGCTGCCGCCGCCGGGCCTAATGCGAGCACGCGGCGTTTGTGGGCCAGGGCGATGCTCACGGCAGCAGCTCCAGGTTGCCGGCTTCGATGGCCGCGAATTTCTCCAGTTGCTCAATCACGTAGCCTTCGTTACGGCCGTTGTAATCTTCAACGCGGGAGCGCTTCGGGTTCTCGATCAGGTGGCGGCGCCAGCTGCTGTCCTGGAAGTACAGCGAGAGGTTGTCCCAACTGGTGACCACCACGCCGGTGGCTGGGAAGTGCGGAATCACGAAGGACGGCAAGCCGCCATAGGTGGCAATGACCTGGGCGCCTTCAATGCGCTCTTTCTCGGTTGGGGTGTCGCCTTGCTTGGCGTACAGCTTGCCCTTATCGCTGGCCAGCAGGTCGCTGCCGATGATCGCGATCAGGTCGCCGGCATCACGGAACACCGGGTCAATCATCTGCTTGACGTCATGCACCAGGGCGTCAAGGTTGGCGTAGTCGCCGCCGGCGCCGAGGGTGATTTTTCCAGCGGCTTTGCCTTCCTTGAGTACCTGGGCCGGGATCTGCTCGCGAGCGATTTGCAGCCAGCCTTTGTTCACGTCCTCCAGCATCGGGTGCGCGACGATGTCGGTTTGAGGCGCCGCATGGGTGCCGTGCCAGCCGATCATGATTCGGTCCAGGGCGATCTGACGTTGCACGGCCGCGCTGTAGCGATCGGCAAAGTCGGGGAACTTGGCCCAGCTGTCGATCTTGGCGAACGACAGGCCCACGTCGGATTCCGTATGGAACAGCTCATAGTCCAGGCCGGACAGGTCGCTGAAATCCTTGGCTTCGCGATCGGTGGTTTTGGTGTTGGTGCGGCTGGACACAGGGCCAGTCACGCCGATCATGACCTTCTGACCTTTGATTTCGCTGACCGGAACCACGTTGATGCGACTCAGAAAGTCGGATTTTTCGGTGATCTTGTCGTTCAGCTCCTGGGCAATGCTCGGCTCGACGGCGAACTGGCGGGACGCGTCCTGGACGTTGTACGTCTCGGCCAGGTCGTCCTGCATGAGGGCGAACTGTTCCTGGGCGTGACTGCTAAGAGAGCCCATTTACAAGGTTCTCCGCTTTTGGCTGTGAGACGCACCGGTGGTGCGCGGAACCTGCCGGCCCTTAGGTGTGTCCAGCAACGCGGAGAATTTCTTGTCCAGATTGGCAACGGCCACAGCCAACGCCTTGTTGCTGGAGACGCCTTTACGGCGGCGGGAGAATTCGCGCTCTTCGTCGGCGGTGTCGAGAATGTCCTGAACGGAGGTTTCGACGGAGTCGATCGGTTCCTGCTCAACCTCTACGTCAGCAGTTACAGGCTCGATCAGGGTTTGAATGCCGGCAGAGACGAGCAGCAACTGTTCGACCAGTGCCGCCAGCGCTTTGGCTGTAGCTTCATCCATTGGGGGTTTGCTCTCTGTTTGGGGTTGCGAAGGTGCTGCGGGGGGTTCTTCAAGGCCGAAGCGCTTGAACAGGCTGGTGACCATCGCAGCCAGCTTGCCAAGATCGCCTTTAGGCTCAGCCTCCATCAGGGGGCCAAGCTCGACCGAGGCGGCGAAGTACGCCGCCTGACTGGTCTTGTGGGAGAAGTAGAGTTCCTGGGTACCCAGACTGGCCGGGGAGTCGGTGACGGCCAGTCCGGTCAAATACGCCTTGCCCGAGCCTGCAAAGTTGGGGGTGACTTCGATGCTGGTGAACAGCTTTTCACCCTGGTCATTCAGCGACAGCAACTTATCGTTGGGCTTGAGCTGCGCCTCCAGGGCAATTTGACCAGGCTCAAGATCCTCGCCTTCTTCCACCAGGCGCACGGCGTAGACAGTGCCGTGTGAGCCCATCCAGCGTTCGTGTTCGCTCCAGATGACTGCCGTGTACTTCGACGGTTTGTAGGTCTCGGCGACATCACGCAGTTCCTGGGGAAGGATCTCGCGACCATCGGCGGTGGTGCCGCTGGTGGCGACACGTTTCCATAGCGAAACAAGTGAACGGGGCATGGGCGTTAACTGCGCTCAATCGGTGGTTTGAGCCGCCACGATAGGGAGCCGAAAGCGCCCAAACAAACGCTTTGCTTTTGCGTTTCTCCTATTTTCACGATTCAGGAGGATGGCGGAATTTAACGCCGCGTTTAACGTGTTTTCGCCGCATAGACTGCGGCGCATGCCATACGCCCCCGAACTTAAAGAAGCCGCGAAACGCCTCTATCTACGCCGCTGCAAGCCGCGTGAAATTCAGGCGCAATTGTCCCTGCCCAACATCCGGATCATTTACTACTGGATCCGTCAGGGCGAATGGGACGACATTCTGTCGGACGAGGAACCGCTGACCGCCATAGGTCGGCGAATCACCCTGCTCCTGGACAAAACCACATCGCTGTCCAAAGGCGATCTGGACGAACTCGACCGGTTGACCACCGTCCGCGAACGGCTGTTAAAGCAGTCGGCGAAACCGGCGCCGGCGCCGATCGGAGAGCCGCCGGCGGACGATGGCCAGCGCCGAGAAAATCAACGCGGTGACCGCCGGGACCGAGGCGATCGCAGCGACAAAAGCGGGAAGAAGCGCGAGAAGAAATCCAAGAACGAAGTCGGCGATCTCACGGAAGTGGACTTTCTCGACAAGTTCATCAGCAAGATGTACGGCTATCAGAAAGAGCTGTTTGCGGCGAAGCAAAACCCGCTGACGAGCCGGATCCGAAACATCCTCAAAAGCCGCCAGGTAGGCCTGACCTACTACTTCGCCGGCGAAGCGTTCATGGACGCCGTGCTCACCGGTGACAACCAGATTTTCCTGTCGGCCAGTCGCGCCCAGTCCGAGATTTTCCGCAGCTACATCGTGTCATTTGCCCAGGAGTGGTTCGGCCTGGAGTTGACCGGCAATCCGATTGTGCTGAGCAAAAACGGCAAGCCCTGGGCTGAGCTGCGCTTTCTCAGCACCAACAGCAGCACCGCCCAAGGTCATCATGGCCACGTCTACGTTGACGAATATTTCTGGATCCGCGACTTCGAAAAACTGAACACCGTCGCCAGTGCCATGGCGACCCACAAGAAGTGGCGCAAGACCTACTTTTCCACGCCCAGCGCCGTGTCGCACCAGGCCTATCCGTTCTGGACCGGCGAGAAATTCCGCAACAGCAAACGCAAGAACGCCAAAGACCCATGGCCCAGCGAAGCCCAGGCGGCGGCTGGTTCGCTGTGCCCGGACGGGCAATGGCGCAAGGTCATCACCATCCTGGATGCCATCGCCGGCGGCTGTGATCTGTTCGACCTCGAGCAGTTGCAGCTGGAGTACGACGAAGACAAGTTCCAGCAGCTGTTCATGTGCAAATTTATCGACAGCACGCAGAGCGCGTTCTCGCTGGTCGACCTGGAGCGGTGCTACTCCGACCTGTCGCTATGGACCGACTACGACCCGGACGACCCACGCCCGTTCGGCAACAGCCCCGTCTGGATCGGTTACGACCCCAGCCGCACCCGCGACGACGCCAGTTGCGTGGTCATCGCCCCGCCGCTCGAGGACGGCGCCAAGTTCCGCATCCTGGAAAAACACAGCTGGCGTGGGCAGTCGTTCAAGTACCAGGCCGAGCAGGTCAAGAAGCTCACCGAGCGTTTCAACGTGCAGCACATCGGCATCGATACCACCGGCATCGGTTACGGCGTGTTCGACCTGGTGCGCGACTTCTATCCGCGAGCGACCTCGATTCACTACAGCCTGGAAACGAAAAACACCCTGGTCCTCAAGGCGCAGGACACGATCCAGGGTAGCCGTATCGAATGGGACGCCGGCTGGAACGATATCGCTCAGGCGTTCCTGACGATCAAGCGCGGCACCACCGGCGGCGGTCAGGTGACCTACAGCGCGTCCCGTACCGATGCGTCGGGCCACGCCGACATTGCCTGGGCAATCATGCACGCCCTGGCCCATGAACCCCTCAACACCAACAAGCAGCGGCGAAGCCGCTACTCCCTGACTGGATCAGCAAACAATGGCGCGAAAAAAACGACAGCAAACACCGGCAACCGCAGCTCCCGGGCGAGCACGGATGTTTTCATTCGGCGCACCCGAACAGGTGCTGAGCGAAAACATCGGGCAGTACCTGGGCGTGTTCGCCACGCACGACGGCCGGATTTACACGCCGCCGGTGTCGCGCCAGGGGCTGGCCAAGTTGCTGCGCGCCAACGCACACCACGGCGCCATTCCCGGGTTCAAGCGCAACCTGTTGCTGCGTGAGTTCATCCCCTCGGAGGGCTGCTCGACCACGACTATGAGCCGTGCCGGACTCGACTTTATGGTGTTTGGCGAGGCGTATTTCCTGCGCAACCGCAATGCCTTCGGCCAGGTGCTGGAAATGGAGCATCTGCCGACGATCAATATGCGGGTCAAAGTGGACGGTGGTTTTGTGATGCTGCTGCCGGACGGCAAAGAAGTGGAGTTCGACCAGGACGAGATCGAGCACGTCATGAACTACGACGTGGAACAAAACATATACGGCGTCCCCGACTACCTGGGCGGCATGCAGGCGCTGCTACTCAACGAAGCGGCCACACTGTTCCGCCGGCGCTACTACAGCAACGGCGCCCATGCGGGTTACATCTTCTACACCAATGACCCGAACCTGAGCGAAGACGACGAGGACGAGCTGAAGGCCCAGATCACCGCCAGTAAAGGTGTGGGTAACTTCCGCTCGATGTTCGTCAACATCCCAGGTGGTGCAAAGGACGCGATCCAGATCATTCCCGTGGGGGATTTTCAGGCGAAAGATGAACTGGAAAAGGTGAAGAACATTACCCGCAACGACGTGATTGCAGCTTGGCGCATGAACCCGGCGCTGGCCGGCATCATCCCGGAAAACAGTGGGGGCTTCGGCGACATCGAGAAGATCGATCGTGTGTACACCAGCAACGAAATTCGGCCGATCTGTCAGCTGTTCAACCAGCTGAATGACACGCTTCGCGAAGACAGGCGATTTACCTGGAAGAAACAACCAGAAGCAGTTGATTTGCCTGAACCTAGCGCCTAGTAAAGAGATTGCCACTACATCTTGTGGCAAACTGGTGGCAATTGGCTGCCCTGGGGAGGGACACAATGCGAGTTGAATGCAAGTGCGGACACAGAGGCAGGATTGCTTCGAGAGAAAAGCTTTCTACGGAGTTTGCGAAGTTGTACTGCCAGTGCCTGGATGCGAAATGCGGGCACACCTGGGTGGCGAATCTGACGTTTTCGCACACGCTGAGTCCGTCGGCTCAGTCATTCGAAAGGATGTTGTTCGACCATTTGCGCGACTTGCCCAGGGCGAAACAGCGGGAGCTGTTCGAGCAGCTGGGTGCACAGGCAGTGGCGTGAAGCGCAAATCGCCGACTCATGATGTCGGCGATCCGTTACATCAGACGTGCTTTCGATGACTGAAAAATCAGCAGTGCTCTAGTTCTTCAGGGTGAACAGCCAAAACCTCGGAAACCCGACGAAGGTGGATTTGTTCCTCCACACTCAATCGCCGGTATAGGCGAATCAAACGACGCTCGATTTGGGTAAGACCAAGCCAGTCAAAATCATCGGTATCAGCGCAAAGGTGTTCAGTGTTCGTGCGATCCAACATGCGTACTACTCCATAAAATGCATTGCTGAATCGACGATATCGGGGCTTGAAATAGCTACAACGGGGGAATACGACAAATGCTCCACAAGCATTGTTACAAGTTAATTCGTTGTTTTAGCCGCATCGTCGGCCATCGCTTTGAGAAAGCGACGAATAGCTTTTTGATCATCATCCGAAATACTTCTGAACTGATTGATCAATTCCTCTTCGGCAGCGGTAAGCAATTGACCAAGCGGTGTGGAACGCCGCCCAGTCAGCACAAAAGCTGCGTCTACGCCTCGTTCCTCAAGGGCCGCCACATAGCGGAGGTCGAGCGAGTTTGCTCCCAATTCATAATTTTTTTGTGTCCCTCGACTAACTCCTAAAAGCACTCCGAACTCTGTTTGAGTCAGTCCTAAGCGCTCGCGCTCTTCCTTTAGGCGTTCACCTACTCGATCCGCAATGAGCATTTTTTTATTCACCACCATTGACTTGATCAATTTTTTGACCAAGAATCACCACAGACAAACGCAAACAAACACAATTGAACAGAGTGCGCACTATGCCCGCCACCGTTACGCCGGAGCAAGCCCGAGAGGGTTTGAATCGCAGAGGGATCAGCATTGCGGAGTTCAGTCGAAAGCACGGATTGAACAAAAATTTAGTCAGCGACCTGTTGAACGGTCGGATCAAAGGTCGCCGTGGGGAGGCACATCGCGCCGCCGTACTACTCGGCATCAAAGACGGCGTGATTGAACAGTAACGGCACTGACCAACAGGGAAAAGTAGAAGATGAAAAGCCCCGTTCTAGAGACGCGCAAAGCAGCTATGCAAGAGATCATTCGCAGCTACCCCGATGGACGCGAAGGCGCAGCCGCTCGCTTGGGAATGAAAGTCAAAAAGTTCGACAACCACGCCTATGAGAATGCCGGTTGCAGTCCTCTGAGTGATGCTCAGGTCTACGTGCTGGAACAAGAGCGCGGCACCTATTACTTCCCGAACTATGTGGCGCAGATGTACGGCGGGTTATTCGTACCGGTCGCCGACCCTGAAACGCTGGATAACGTTGAACTGTATGCCCGATCAGTTCAGGTTTCCGTCAAGCGCGGCTGTGTTGACCAAGCCATTGCCCGAGCGCTGGAAGACGGCTCGATCAACGCAGAGGAAGCTGAAATCATCCTCAACGCTCACAACCTCCACATGGCCGCGCGTCACGCCGAAGTGCTGGCAGCCATCGACCTGTACCGTGCCAAACCGGGGAAAGGTCAATGAACATTCTGCCTGCAGTTCAGGAGTATCAAGACATGCTCAAAGCCGTGGCTTTCGCGTTCCTTGAGCGGCACCGGTGCGAACACCTGGGCGACGATCAGCAACTGTTCCAACGTGCGGTGCAGCACCTCGTCGCGGACTACAACGCCGTGGCTCAGCACGCCGAACGATTGGTACACCTGGCCAGCAGCGAAATGTCAGCGGTGAGCGATCGGCAGCGGTTGGACATTGTCAGCAGCACGTCCACCCACACCGTCATCATCGACACCGCCACCGGCAACGCCTGGGCTATCCCGGTCAGCCTGATCTACGAACGAATTCTGATCGCACCGGACAACGGGCGTTTCCGCGTCACCGCTTCGTAATACCCACCCAATAAATCGCCTGTCCCACCGCCGTGGGTTTGGGTGAGCTGCGCCCGAAATCGAGGTTTAACGATGGCAAACGCCTTAATTGTCACCACCCAATTGCCCCCGGCCGAGGCCGAAGCATTGCTGGTCAACCTGCGTGAACAGTATCGCTTGAGCCTTAACGAACACTGGTATGCCGACCAGTTCCGCCTGGTTACGGACGGTCTGCGCCACGGCGCGATCCTCGCCCATGTCCCGGTAATGGCTGCGCAAAAACGCCTTATGGCAGCCCTGTCCCACAGCCTCAAAGCAGTGAAGTAACCCCATGAAAGAAGATCTTCGCCACGACGTGCTGCAACGCCTCCAGTCCGACTTCGGGCTCAAGCACCGCACGGGCACCGACTACATGCGCGGCGGCACCTGCCCCAAGTGCAAAAAGAAGGAGCTGTATTCCCGGTTTGATACGCCATGGATGGTGATTTGTGGTCGCCCTGAGAAGTGTGGCCACACCCTGCACGTGAAAGAACTGTACGACGATCTGTTCGAAGACTGGAGCAAGCGAGCGCCGGCCACAGACCAGCAGCCCAATGCCACCGCACGCGCCTACTTGGAATTCGCCCGGGGCTTTCGGTTTGAGCTGATCCAGGGTTGGTTCACCCAGGAAACGTTCTACTCCGCTGAACACAACGCTGGCAGCGCCACCGTGCGCTTCGCCCTGGAAAAAGGCGGCTGGTGGGAACGTCTGATCGATCAGCCGCACCGCTTCGGCAAGATGAAGGCCCGCTTCAAGTCCAAGGACAGTTATCGCGGCGTGTGGTGGTGCCCGCCCTGCGTCGACCTTCTAGAAGCCAAGGAAATCTGGATCGTCGAAGGGATCTTTGACGCCATCGCCCTGGTGCACAACGACATTGCGGCAGTATCCGCCATGTCGTCCAACGCCTTCCCCAGCGACTCGCTCAAGGCATTGGTGAAAACCCGCGAGGGAGGGAAGTTACCCAAGCTGGTGTGGGCGCTGGATAACGAGCCCAGCGCCAACGCGTACACCCGGCGCTGGGTGCGCGAAGCCCGTGCCCTGGGCTTCGTCTGTGAGTCTGCACAGATCCCGCAACGCGACGGCCGCAAGGCGGATTGGAACGATCTCCATCAGCGCTGGAGCTTTATCCAGGACGATGCCAAGCGTGCCGACCAGATCGCCACCGACCTCAAGCACGCCCGTCATCAAGGCGCCCTGCTGCTGGCAGAGAGTGCAGCGGAAAAGGCCTTGCTCATGTACGACTGGAACAAGCGCGGGGAATTTCACTTGGGCTTTGGCAGCCGACTGTACTGGTTCAAGTTGGACATGGAGAAATTCAACCGGGCCATGTCCGACATCGAGGACAGCGAGAATCACGACGACCAGTTGCTCAACCAGGCGCAGCAGCGCGAAAAGGCGTTGCAGCAGTCCGGCAGCGTCGTGGAGATTGCCAATTGCTACCCCCAAGCACTGTATTTTCAGCGCAACGAAGTCACGGACGAATCCTGGTACTACCTGCGCGTGGACTTCCCACACGACTCCGAAAGCGTGAAAAACACCTTCACCAGTGGCCACCTGTCGGCCGCGAGCGAATTCAAAAAGCGCCTGCTCGGCATGGCAGCGGGTGCGATGTTTACGGGCAGTGGTCAGCAGCTCGACAAGCTCATGAAGGATCAACTGTTCGGCATCAAAACCGTGTCGACCATCGACTACGTGGGCTACAGCAAGGAATACGCCTGCTACGTCTATGGCGATATCGCGATCAAGGACGGGACCACCTACAAGGTCAACAGCGAGGACTATTTCGAGTTCGGCAAGCTGCGCCTGAAAACCCTGCAGAAAGGCGTGCCGATCAAGCTGCAGCGTGACGGGAGAGACTTCAACGAGCAGTGGGTAAAGTTGCTGTGGACCTGCTTCGGCGCCCAGGGCTTGGTGGCGCTGGTGTTTTTCTTCGGCTCGCTGTTCTGCGAACAGATCCGCGCGCGTTACCAGTCCTTCCCTTTCCTGGAAGCCACCGGTGAGGCCGGTGCCGGCAAAACCACCCTGCTCAACCTGCTGTGGAAATTGCTGGGCCGCGAAGGTTATGAAGGTTTCGACCCGATGAAGTCGACCAAGGCCGGTCGCTCGCGTCTGATGGGCCAGGTTTCCGGCATGCCGGTCGTGTTCCTGGAAGCCGATCGCCACGGCGATGATCGGGCACACGCCAAGACCTTCGAATGGGATGAACTGAAAGACTTCTACGGCGGCGGCACCCTGGCCACCAAAGGCGTCAAGACCGCCGGTAACGAGACGTATGAACCGCCCTTTCGCGGCACGATCGCGATCAGCCAGAACGCGGCCGTGGTGGCTCACGAAGCGATCATGACGCGCATCGTCAAACTGCACTTTGTACGCCCGACCGTCACACCGGAAAGCCGTGCTGCCGCTGATCAGCTCAACGCACTGAACGGCGGCACCCTCAGTCATTTTCTGCTGAAAGCGGTGGGCAAAGAATCCGCCGTACTCGATCTGTTCGCTCAACGTATGCCTGAACACGAAGCAAAGCTGCGCCGCCTGCACACCCATTGCTTCGCCTGCAGCACCGCCTATGTGAGTGATCAGGGCAACTGCAGCAGTTGCGGCTATGACCTGCGCGGCTACATCCGCGTGGAGCGGATCAGCAAGAACCACGCACAACTGCTCTCGCTGCTGGATGGCCTGCGCCTGGTGTTGAAACTGAGTGATACGCAAGTCGCGGCCACACAGCGGCAGATCGTGCGGATGGCCATCGAGCGCCAAGCCTCGATCAGCTCCGATCACCCGGCCGTGGCCGAGTTTTGGGAGGTCTACGACTACCTCGAATCCTTGAGCGAAGACCCGGTGGTCGACCACAGCAGCGACCCCACCGTGATCGCCATCAACCTCAACGAATTCTGCGAGCGTGCCGCCGAGCACAAACAGAAGCTGGCCGACGTGGCCACGCTACGCGACCTGCTCAAAGAGTCCCGCTCGCGCAAATTCCTCGACAGTAACAAGGCCGTGCACAGCGCCGTACGCGCCGCCTTCAACCACCGCAACCCCGTTTCACAACCCCGGCCGACAACAGTGAAGTGCTGGACATTCAAGGCGTAAAGGAGAGCAAGACCGATGCAAATCCAAGTGTTTATGGGCAGTGCCGGCGACGGCAATACCAGCAAGCTCCAGTCAGTTCAGGACCGTCTGGACTTCACGGGAGAAAGTGCGCCGATCATTCAGGCCGGTGCTTATGGGGAGGATGGCTTGCTGCAGATTCTGGAAGTTCGGGTAGCCGCTGGCCAGCATGAAATCCTGGTGGATGACTGCAGCCGGCAACAGATTTTGAGGGTGTTGGAATGGCAATCATGTGTTGAACATGAGCCAAATTTTGACGGCCTGGTGATTCACCTGGCCCGCAAGGACTGACCGTAAAAGAAACAGTGCCGAGGAGTTGCAGCTCCTCGACACCGAACCACTACCGAGGGCTATACCATGCAAGCACAGAACCAAAGCAGCAGCGGCACGAAGGCTACCACACCGGCGCGACACCTGGTGGCCACCGCGATCATCGGCGCCGCCGTCATCGGCTACCTGGTGCACAAAACCCCCGAGTCCCGCACCCGCCTCGAAAGCCTCAGCCAGATAGCCAGCACCCTGGGCGACCTGAGCGAAACGGATGCCGCCGTGATCAGCCAGGTGCTCGCCCGCCCTGCCGCACGGGGGCCGCGCCATGACCAATGATCCGGCCGCAACACCGACTCGGCGGTTTCCCTGGAACATCGATCACACCAGCGTGTGCGACCAGTGCGGCAAGTGGCGTGCCCAGGGCAACCATCTGAAATGCAGCCGGCGACGCCAGTTGCAGAACGCCCATCTGCGTAACTACAAACCTAAGCGCTAAGCCGCGTCCACCAGAAGATGCGCTTGCAGATACTTGGCCCGGAAACGGGCCTTTTTATTTCCGATCGTCAGACTGTCGATACACGAGTACAGCGTTAGGGGTTTACATGAGTGGGGTCGAAGCTCGCGGCAAGTCCGTGAGAATCTATTTTCAATACAACGGGGAGAAATGCCGGGAAACGGTCCCGGGCAGCAACACACCGGCTACCGTGGCCCAGGCCAAACGCCTGGCCGACATCATTGAATACGAGATCCAGACCGGCACCTTCGATTACGCCCGGCACTTTCCGAACTCGCCCCGGCTGGTGGAAAACACCTTTGGTCATTACCTGGATCTGTGGTTGAAGATCAAGGCCAACAGCGTCGCGGCTTCAAGCTACCGAGGTTACGCCAACAAGGCCGAAGTGCATGTGCGGCCACGCTGGGGCAAGGTGCAGATTAACCAGATCGATCACCTCGACCTGCAGGAATGGATTCAAGGCACGCTGTCGAACACCCTGAAGAACAAGACCATCCGCGACATCATCAGCAACGTGCGCCAGGTGTTTCGCTTGTACCGCACGCGGATGAAAGTGGCGCACGACCCGACCGAGGGGTTGATGGTGCGCCTGCCCGATCCGGAAGCCCCGGACCCGTTCACCCGGGCGGAAATCAAACAGATCCTCGACACCCCGACCAGCCGCACACACGAACTGCTGATGGTGCAGTTCATGTTGTGGGCCGGCCCGCGCGTGTCGGAGACGATTGCCCTGGCCTGGGAGGATGTCGACCTGGCGCAGGGCACGGTGACCTTTCGCCGCTCCAAGGTGCGCGGCGCCTACCGGGTGACGAAAACCCGCCGATCGATGCGCCGGGTGCGCCTGCTGGCCCCGGCGTGGGACGCCCTGCGCAAGATCGATGCGCTAACGCGCAAACGCAAGGCAGAAACCGTGGAGATCGTCGAGCGGGACAACAAGACGGTGCGGCCACACAAGCTGCACTTCGTGTTCCTGAACACCAAAAGCGGCCTGCCGCACGCCAACGACTTCGTGGTGCGCGATCGCTTCTTCAAGGCGCACTTGCTCGCCGCCGGGGTGCGTTATCGTGGACCCGGGCAATGCCGGCACACTTACGCCAGTCAGTTGCTGACCACCGGCGTGGCGTCAATCGACTGGATTGCCGAGCAGATGGGCCACACCAACGGCAACATGATTCGTCAGCACTACGGGACGTGGATCAATGAAGACGGACCGGACGTGGTGGGTATGCTGCAACTGGCCCTTAAGCTGTCACCGGTTACAGCTCTACACTGAATCCACTGAGGCCGACGCTGTCGGCAAAGCGCCCCACTGCCGTCAAGCTGGCCCAGGTGCGCAGCCGCTCACGTCGCGAGCGTACCGGGACCCAGCGCCCTTCGGCGCGGTCGCTGGCGCGAAACAGATCGTCCGCCGTGTGCGCCCGGGCAATTTGCTGCAGAAGTTTCAGTGTTTGAATCTCCACCCCGTGCGGCAGATTCAGCGTAGACAGTGCCTTATCCATGCTGATCCTCGTTCGAACCGGAGCCGTTCGCCGGCAGTGCAAACCCCAGCTCGCCAGATTCGACATCGATCAGCAACCAGCCGCCCAGCGGTTGGTTGCTGCCGCCAACGATCAGCCCCTGCACCATCAGCCCGTCGGGCAGAATCACCCGCAGCATGTTGGCGTCCTTGGGGCCTTCCAAGAAGTGCGCCAGCTCCACGCGAGTGCAATCGGAACCGACCTTACTCAAGCGCACCGGGCATTCGAGAGTCGTCAACTCGGCCGGTGGACGCCCCTCGTAGCGGGCGATCACAGCGACGGTGGCCAAGCCTTCAAAGAAGTGAGACATGAGTCGAGTTCCTGAGTGAGTCAGTAGGCGTTTGTGGAAAAACCTACGGGTCCGATAATGGTAGACCAGTCCCCCGGGGCCTGGTTTCCGTGCCCCGAAAAAAGGCCCCCACACCTGGGCCAGGTGTGGGGGCCGATTGAACATAGGGCGGAATTCCATGTATCAGTCGGAAGTACTTTGCGACCCATCCTTATCAATCATAATATTTCGATTTTTGTAACATTCAATTGGGTGCGAAAAATACGATCTTTCTCTGCAAGCCATTCCTTAGCTTTTCCTCTTCCGGAATCTTGATCAACTTGTTCTAAAGCGTATTTCGCAGATTTATATCGCTCCGCCTTATCCGAAGTAACATAGCACAGCACACTTAAATCGCTGGCCGCGAATTGTTGCTCTTGCTCAACAAGTTGAAAAACATTTTTCCTTGCCAGCTCAATTAAATCCATCCTTCTCGTGAGAGCATTAAGTTTCAACGTGCTGACGTTTTGCTCTATTTTCTCTGCTTCACCGTAGGCTTTTTGGACGTCAGAGAGGTTACGCAAAATATCTCGGTATTTCTCATCTAAAAGGAAGTTTGTGTTAGCTATCGTACCCAGCGTCATACGCTGAGTACGACGATCAGTTTTTTTCTTCCCATCCTTAGCCGTGTATTCCTTTGAAGTCACACCGATAACTGACAGAGCGTACGCACCGGTACGAGCAATGGATTCAAGGTGCCTGATAGTCTGAGGACCGAGTTTCGCACGCATTTCATGAACGCGACCTTGGACTTTAACCAAGTCTGCTTTCACTTGTTGAACTTCGTTGAGCGCGGAGTCTTTTTTTTCAACCAGGGCCCTAAGGCGTTCTAGCCCTTCTTCATACTTCTTTTGATTAAGGTACTTAGCTCTGTCAACACTAAGTTTTGACCCACCTTTAAATTTTGTTTGGGCGCAATCGTTACCAACAAGCGTAATGCTATTATCGGCAAGCACTGCAACAAACCCCCACTTGTGCCCCTCATTACATAATTTGTCATTGCCTTTCAGAAGGCAGCACTTCACTTCCTCATTAAGAAAATATTCCCCAACAAGATCTTTATAATTTTTAGGTGATACTGGGTTTTCTATTTTGAAGCCTGGGAGCGCCTCGATGTCAGAAATGGCATGGAACGTGCGGATCTCAAAATTTCTATCGAGTGTCTCGTGCATGCGGACCTGTCTTAGATATCAAGATTCTAGTGCTAGGCATTAGACGGCTGCGGAGCAGCATCGTCATCATGGCTAGATTTCGTGCCGCTAAGCCCTGGTTGGAACCAGTGCATACCTTGGCGGACTGCTCCCAGTAAACCTTCAGAAAGCGATGCTCGAAAGCAAGACTACTGTTGATCAATACAGTATAGCTGGACTTTTAAATTGCATGAGACACACCGATCTTATAGACGGTATGCACAGAACCAAGCTGCTGTTGGCCGATGGCTGCTTGCGAGGGTCGATTGGCTACGACTGCCGCAGTCGCATAATCGCGTCTGTAATCGCTTTCGCGTTTTCATCCAGGGTTTCCATAGCCCCGAGCGCGTTCTCTGCAACTGTCCCTACGCCATTCTCCGAAAGCCACTTGGTGACCTCCTCTATCGCCGCCCCAAGCGCATGCTGGTTGTGCAGTAGTAACGTGAGTGCATCTGCAGTGGCAATGTTGGAATCTGAGTTATTTGGCATAGCAGCCTTCCTTGGAGTGCGGTTCGCACAAGCCTAGTTCATCGAATCGCTGGCGCAGGTCAGCCAGCCATTCGGTGGTGGCCATTTTTGCACCAAAATAGCGCCCCAGTCCCATCTCAGTCCCATATGGCCTTTTTTCAGACGCCAAAAACCACAAACCCCCGACTTTCTCTAGGAAAATCAGGGGTTTGCGTTTACTGAATGTGGCGGTGAAGGAGAGATTCGAACTCTCGATACAATTTCTTGTATACACACTTTCCAGGCGTGCTCCTTAAGCCACTCGGACACTTCACCGTATCTCTTCAAACATGTTCTGTCTGTCGAGGCGCGCTAATGTAGTCGAAAGCTTTTCCGATGGCAAATATTTTTTTCAGAATTTTCATGCGGTTAGCGATTCAGGTGCTACGGCGGGTTCCGGGGCATGGCAAACCGGCCAATCTCTGGCGTCGCGCCCTCTTCTATAGAGAGGGGAATGCACGACCGGCATGGCCGGCTACGCCTGGCGGGCGGGGAAAGGGTGACTGGCGGGTCAGTCACGGCGCTTTACCTGGCCTGCGGCGGTGGGTAACGTCTGCCTCAACTTTCATACAAGGATTAGCGTCATGAGTGAGTTAGTTTCTTACCACCTCGAAGACGGTATCGCGACCCTGACGTTGAGCAACGGCAAGGTGAATGCCATTTCGCCGGACGTGATTGCGGCATTTAACGCTGCGCTGGATCAGGCGGTGACTGATCGTGCAGTAGTGATCATTACCGGTACGCCGGGGATTCTGTCGGGCGGTTATGACTTGAAGGTGATGACGGCAGGGCCTAAAGAAGCCGTGGCGTTGGTGACGGCTGGTTCGACCCTGGCTCGTCGCCTGTTGTCGCATCCGTTCCCGGTGATCGTGGCGTGCCCTGGGCACGCGGTGGCCAAGGGTGCGTTCCTGTTGTTGTCGGCGGATTACCGCATTGGTGTCGACGGTCCGTTCAGCATTGGCCTGAACGAAGTGCAGATCGGCATGACCATGCACCACGCCGGGATCGAGCTGGCCCGTGATCGCCTGAGCAACGCGGCGCTGCATCGTTCGGTGATCAATGGCGAGATGTTCAACCCGCAGAGCGCGATTGCTGCCGGTTTCCTTGACGTTGTGGTGTCGGCCGAGGAACTGCAAGGTGCAGCATTGGCGGCGGCGCGTCAGTTGAAGAAGATCAACATGACCGCGCACAAGAACACCAAGCTGAAAGTGCGCAAGGCGCTGCTGGAGACGCTGGACAACGCGATCATCCAGGATCAGGAACATCTGGGTTAAGCCCACGCCTGCTACAACGAAAAGCCCGACCGTCGTGTCGGGCTTTTTCGTACGTGCTCTGTTGAAAAGCCTGCAACCGCTCTAGGTCGCGTCTGACCCACAAGTCGGAAACATGCGCTTAAACATCGCCTATCTCCCACCTCTATAGCGGCAATTGCCGAAAACAGTGCACATCCGTACACTGCGCCACCTTTTGTCCCGGTGGGGCCTGTAAATGCTGTTTGTGTTTCGTATGTTATTGATGGGCCTGCACTTTATTCTGGCCGGTGTGCTGGGGGTGATCCTGGGCCTGTGCCGGCCGTTCAACCCGGACAACAGCCGTTTATGCGCGCGTCTCTATGCCTGGCCGGCGATGTGTATTTTGCGCCTGCGGGTGAAGACCGACGTCGGTCCGTTGATGGACAAGCCCGACAGTTGCGTGATCATCGCCAACCATCAATCCAACTACGATCTGTTCGTGTTCGGCAATGTGGTGCCCCGCCGCACCGTGTGTATCGGCAAAAAAAGCCTGAAGTGGGTGCCGCTGTTTGGCCAGTTGTTCTGGCTGGCGGGCAATGTGTTGATCGATCGCGGCAATGCGCACAAGGCGCGCCAGTCGATGCTCACCACCACCCACACCTTGCAGCACGAAGACACCTCGATCTGGGTGTTCCCGGAAGGTACGCGCAACCTCGGCGAAGACTTGCTGCCGTTCAAGAAAGGCGCGTTCCAGATGGCGATTGCCGCCGGCGTGCCGATCGTACCGGTGTGTGTCAGCAGTTACGTCAAACACATGCGATTGAACCGCTGGCGCAGTGGGAAAATTCTGATCCGCTCGCTGCCGGCGATTCCCACCGCCGGGTTGAGCATGGACGACATGCCGCTGTTGATCGCCCAGTGCCGCGAGCAGATGCGCGAGTGCATCGCCTCGATGGATCGGCAACTGCAAGCCGCCTGAAACACACGCCCCGTAGCAGCTGCGTTCGGCTTGTAGCAGCTGCCGAGCCTGCGAGGCTGCGTTCGGCTGCGAAGCAGTCGTAAAATCAGCCTACGCTGTGTTTCAGGAAGACCGTGTGCTCAGGTTTTACGACTGCTGCGCAGCCGAACGCAGCCTCGCAGGCTCGGCAGCTGCTACAGAACCCGCCCTGTGCGGGTTTTCTTTTGCCTGCGAAACGCTTGCGACGAACTCTGCAGATTTCACTGAATCAGAACAAGCAGAAGGCTAAGCTGCACACTGCCTGCCACTGCCATTGAATAAGAAGTGAACCACCATCATGGGTCGAGTTGTTGCTGCTGCGGTTTATAGCGCCGGTAAAAAAATCACCAATATCACCCTCGATGAAGGCGCAGCCTGGGCGGCGAAGACCGGGCACTTTGTGTGGATCGGCCTCGAAGAGCCCAACGCTCAGGAGCTGACCAACCTGCAACGCCAGTTCAACCTGCACGAACTGGCCATCGAAGACGCCCTGGAAAAACACAGTCGACCGAAGCTGGAAACCTTCGGCGATGCGCTGTTTATTGTCACGTACTCGCCAATCCGCCATGAAGGCAAACTGGAATTCATCGAGACTCACATTTTTGCCGGCAACGGCTACATCATCACCGCGCGCAATGGTCACTCGGCGTCCTACGCCCACGTCCGACAACGCTGTGAGGCGCGTCCGTTGTTGTTGGAGCACGGGGAAGATTTCGTACTCTATGCCATCCTCGATTTCGTCATCGAAAACTACCAGCCGGTGGGCGAAGCGATTCATGCCGAGATCGATGAGCTGGAGCGCAACGTGCTGTGCAGCGCATTGAATGAGCACGACATCCAGAAACTTCACAGCCTGCGCCGTGACGTGCTGCGCTTGCGCCGGTATGCGGCGCCGATGGTGGAGATTGGTGAGGAGCTGCAGAAGCTGAGCTTTCCGTTTATCGACAAGAACATGCGCCCGTACTTCCGTGATGTACAGATCCACGTCACACGGCAGATGGAAGACCTGACGACCCTGGCGGACATTGCCAGTCAGACGATTGAGGTCGGAGTATTGCTCGAGGCATCACGCCAGAGCGTGGTGCAACGCAAGTTCGCGGCATGGGCGGCGATCCTGGCGTTCCCGACGGCGGTGGCCGGGATCTACGGGATGAACTTCCAGAACATGCCGGAGTTGAGCTGGCATTACGGGTATTTCGGGGTATTGGGGTTTATTGCCGTGGGGTGTGTGAGTTTGTGGGCGAGTTTCAAGAAATCCGGGTGGTTGTAAGAAACCAGAGTGGCGAGCCCCCTCGCCACAGGTTTTGCGTCAGACCGCAGCTGGCTTATGCGCCACAAACCGCATCATCCACTCTGCGACCGTAGCACCATGATGCTCATGCTCAAGACTCGCCACGCCTTTGGAATACACCTGCTCACCCAACGCTTCCTGACGAATCTCCAACAGCGCCCGTGAGTAGTCGTGAATGAACTCCGGATGCCCCTGGAAGCACAGCACCTGGTCGTTGATGTGGTACGCGGCAAACGGGCAGAAATCGCTCGAGGCAATCACCGTGGCGTTTTCCGGCAGCGCGGTCACTTGGTCCTGATGACTGATCAGCAGTGTCAGCTCTTCCCGAACCGGGCTCATCCACGGCGCCTTCGCCGCGAGTTTGTAGTTGTGGATGCCCACGCCCCAGCCCTGGGTCGCGCGCTCGCTCTTGCCGCCCAGCAGCAATGCCAACAGCTGATGGCCGAAGCACACGCCCAACAGTTTATCGCCGCGCTCGTAGCGCTTGAGCAGGTAAGCCCTGAGGGTTTCGATCCACGGGTCGGTGCCGAAAGAATCGGCCTTGCTGCCGGTGATCAGGTAGGCGTCGAAGGTCAGCTCATCGCTGGGGTATTCGCCCTGCATCACGTTGTAGACGGTGAACTCGGCTTCGATGGGTTGTTGCGAAAACAGACGCTGGAACATCTGCCCGTACCCCTGATATTGATCGACCAGTTCCGGACGCAGGATGTCGGTTTCCAGAATGCAGATGCGTAACGACATAAAAAATACCTGACACGTGATGGGAATAATGCACACCCCAGAGCCTGCCTTGAAACACGGTGGCAAGGCAAGCCCCGGAATGCGTCATCGGTCCCTTAGAACGCTTCCCCTTTGGCGGCTTTTTCCAGCAGCAGCGCTGGAGGCGTGAAGCGTTCACCGTACTGCTCGGCCAGGTACTGGGCGCGGGCGACGAAGTCTTTCACGCCATATTGATTGATGAATTGCAGCGCACCACCGGTCCAGGCGGCGAAGCCGATACCGAAGATCGAGCCGACGTTGGCATCCGCCGTCGAAGTCAGAACGCCCTCCTCCACGCAGCGCACGGTTTCGATGGCTTGCACGAACAACAGGCGATCACGCACATCCTTCGGCGAAATCTGCCCGTCGGCTTTCTCGAAGCGGGTTTTCAGCTCCGGCCACAGATGTTTCTGCCCTGCGGCCGGGTAATGGTAGAAACCACCGCCAGCGGCCTTGCCCGGACGCTTGTATTCGTTGAGCAGCAAGTCAATCACAGCGAACGCCGGATGCTCAATCAGCGGTTTTCCTTCTGCCTGTAGGTCTTTGGCCGTTTGCTGACGGATGTGGCTCATCAGGCTGAGGGACACTTCGTCGGAGATGGCCAGAGGACCGATCGGCATCCCGGCCTTGCGCGCTTCGGTCTCGATCATCGGCGCACTCACGCCTTCGCCGAGCATGGCGATGCCTTCGTTGGTGAAGGTGCCGAATACTCGTGAAGTAAAGAAGCCGCGACTGTCGTTGACCACAATCGGGGTTTTCTTGATTTGCAGGACAAAATCGAAACCGCGTGCCAGGGTTTCGTCGCTGGTGTTCGCGCCTTTGATGATTTCCACCAAAGGCATTTTTTCCACGGGACTGAAGAAGTGCAGGCCAATGAACTTGCTCTGGTCCGGCACGGCGGTGGCGAGGCCGCTGATCGGCAAGGTCGAGGTGTTGGACGCGATGACCGCGTCTGCGCCGACGACTTTTTGTGCTGCCGAAGAGACTTTGGCTTTCAGCTCGCGATCTTCAAACACCGCTTCAATGATCAGGTCGCAACCGGCCAGGTCGGTATCTTTTTCCGTGGTTTTGATCCGTGCCAGCACCGCATCGCGCTGCTCGACGCTCAACTGGCCGCGCGAGACTTTCTTGTCCAGCAATGCCGCCGAATGCGCCTTGCCCTTTTCCGCTGCCGCAACGTTGATGTCCTTGAGCACCACGTCGATCCCGGCCGAAGCACTGACGAAAGCGATCCCGGCCCCCATCATCCCCGCGCCCAGCACGCCAACTTTTTTCGTGACATAAGGCGTAAAACCCTGCGGCCGCGAGCCACCGGCATTGATCTCATTGAGCTGAAACCAGAACGTGCCGATCAGGTTTTTCGACACTTGGCCGGTGGTCAACTCGGTGAAGTAACGGGTCTCGATCAGGTGCGCCGTGTCGCAATCCACTTGGGCGCCTTCCACCGCCGCGCAGAGGATTTTCTCCGGCGCGGGCATGGTGCCTTGGGTTTTGGCGCGCAGGATCGATGGCGCGATGGCCAGCATTTGTGCGACTTTCGGGTTCGACGGCGTGCCGCCCGGAATCTGATAACCCTTTACATCCCATCGCTGCACGGCGGTCGGATTGGCAAGAATCCACGCCCGCGCCTTGGCCAGCAGTTCAGCGTGATCCGCCGCCAACTCATCGATCAAACCGGCCTGCAATGCCTGTTGCGGCCGCACTTTTTTGCCTTCGAGCAAGTACGGCAGGGCTTTTTCCAAGCCGAGCATGCGGACCATGCGCACCACCCCGCCGCCACCCGGCAACAAGCCCAGCGTGACTTCCGGCAGGCCAAGTTGCACCGACGCATTGTCCAGCGCCACGCGGTGATGGCAGGCCAGGCAGATTTCCCAACCACCGCCCAGCGCCGCGCCATTGATCGCGGCGACCACTGGTTTGCCGAGGGTTTCCAGGGTGCGCAGTTGCCCTTTGAGCGTGAGCACCATGTCGTAGAAGGCTTTGGCTTCGGGTTTGCCGACCTTGATCAGTTCATTGAGGTCGCCGCCGGCAAAGAAGGTTTTCTTGGCCGAGGTGATGATGACGCCGGCGATGCTGTCCTTTTCCGCCACTAACCGGGCGACGCAGGTGGCCATGGCCTCGCGGTACACCGCGTTCATGGTGTTGGCGCTCTGGCCTGGCATGTCGATGGTCAGGACGACGATCTGATCCTGACCTTTTTCGTAACGAATGGCTTCAGTCATGAAGGAATTTCCTTGAAATCGGGGAGGCTCAGAGGCGTTCGATGATGGTGGCGATGCCCATGCCGCCGCCGACACACAAGGTCGCGAGGCCGTAGCGCAGGCGCCGGGTTTCCAGTTCATCGAGCAGGGTGCCGAGGATCGCGCAACCGGTGGCGCCCAACGGGTGACCCATGGCGATCGAGCCGCCGTTGACGTTGACCTTGTCCGGGTCGATGGCCATGTCCTTGATGAACTTCAACACCACCGAAGCGAAGGCTTCGTTGACCTCAAACAGATCAATGTCTTCGACCCGCAACCCGGCTTTGGCCAGGGCTTTGCGGGTGGCCGGCGCCGGGCCGGTGAGCATGATCGTCGGGTCGGTGCTGGTGACCGCCGTGGCGACGATCCGCGCCCGTGGCTGCAAGCCCAGCGCCCGGCCCTTGGCCTCGGAGCCGATCAGCATCAGTGCTGCGCCGTCGACGATCCCGGAGCTGTTGCCCGGGGTGTGCACGTGGTTGATCCGTTCGATGTGGCTGTAGACCCGCAACGCGGTGGCGTCGAAGCCCATTTGCCCCATCATTTCGAAACTCGGCTTGAGCTTGCCCAGGCCTTCCATCGTTGATTCGGCGCGGATGAACTCATCGTGATCGAGCAGGATGATGCCGTTCTGGTCCTGCACCGGCACCAGCGACTTGTTGAACGAACCGTCCGCCCGGGCCCGCGCGGCTTTTTGCTGGGAATACAGCGCGTAGGCATCGACGTCCTGCCGGCTGAAACCCTCGATGGTGGCGATCAGGTCGGCGCCGACGCCTTGCGGGGTGAAATGGCTGTGCAGGTTGGTCTCCGGGTCCAGCGCCCAGGCGCCGCCGTCGCTGCCCATCGGCACCCGGGACATCGATTCGACGCCGCCGACCACCACCAGGTCTTCGAAACCGGAACGGACTTTCATCGCCCCAAGGTTCACCGCTTCCAGGCCCGAGGCGCAGAAGCGATTGATCTGCAGACCGGCCACGCTGACGTCCCAATCGGCGATCTGCGTCGCGGTCTTGGCGATGTCGGAGCCTTGATCGCCGATCGGCGTAACGCAGCCGAGCACCACGTCATCGACCTGGCTGGTGTCCAGGGACGTGCGCTGCTGCAACGCCGTCAGCAACCCGGCCACCAGGCTCACCGGTTTGACGCTGTGCAACGCGCCATCGGCCTTGCCCTTGCCACGGGGCGTGCGTAACGCGTCGAAAATCAAAGCTTCGGTCATGTGGTCCTCGAACCTGTGCGGCGAATAAATGCTGAGTTCTTACCTTATGCCGAGCAGCCACGTATTCAATGACCGCAATGCTCACCGACGTTGACGCTCACGCTCAGACGGACGGTCATCGGCGATCGGATTAACCGATTCAGGTGACGAAGCTGTCTAGCCAACGGGCGTCCAAGCAGCTGGCAATAGGCCTCATGCCTTTTTAAGAGCTTTTAACGTTTACACCATACGAAATGGATCTAAACCAAGCGTGACGCGGGCTCTAAGGTGAAGATGTACGAAGTTGTCGTCGGGTTTTGCCGAGGCTCTCGTCCTACAGGAAGTGCAGTGCTTTGCCGTCATGGAGATATGCAGGCAGGCATCAGGAAATAACAAAAAAAGGCGGTCAGCCATGTTCAAACATTCGAAAGTACGTCAAGCCGGACTCATCCTATTCGCCACCACGCTGTTGTTGATTTTGCCGAACCTGACCAAGGTGATCGGCTAGTCGCTGGTAAAAAAACAGCGTCAGGATTTGCTATCGCCTCATAAAAATGTGACTGGCTCGCTACCCGGGCCAGCGTGGGTGTGCCAACCTTCAGGGCATTTCCACGACAGGGATGGCGATCACTTGAAAGCACTTATTCTGTTCGGGGCCTTGCTGTTCGGCACGCCCTTGTATGCCGCACAGCTGAACCTCGAGCTGGGCGCGAGCAGTCGCACCTGGCAGACCGAGGAGTTGCTCAAGCATCCTCAGGCCCAGACCATCAGCATCAGCAATGACGTTTCCTACAAACGCGATATGAGTTATCGCGCGGTGCCGTTGGCGGCGTTGTTGACGGGTATCAAGCCTGATGACCACCTGCAAGCCGTGGCCCTGGACGGTTTTGCCGCCGAGTTGGCGGCGGCGCCGTTACTCAATACCAAAGGCCCACAGGCCTGGCTGGCGATTGAAGACCCGGCCAAGCCATGGCCGCCACTGTCCGAAGGCAAGCACAGCGCCGGGCCGTTTTATCTGGTCTGGACTGATCCGCAGGCCGGCAATATCAGCCCCGAACAATGGCCGTTCGAAGTCGCCAGTATCAAGCGCATGGCGCCGGTGGCCCAGCGCTTCCCTGCCCTGCTGCCCGATCCTGCGTTGAAGACGGACGATCCGGTGAATCTGGGGTTTGCGTTGTTTCAGAAGAATTGCCTGGCGTGCCATCGACTCAATGGCGCGGGTGATGCGCAGTTCGGGCCGGACCTGAATATTCCGTATAACCCCACCGAGTATTTCGGCGCGGACTTCCTCAAGCGCTATATCCGTGATCCGCAGAGCTTGCGCCAGTGGCCGCAGGCGAAGATGCCGGCGTTTTCCGAGCAGGTGTTGCCGGCGGGGGATCTGGATTTGCTGGTGGGGTATTTGAAGCATATGGCGGGGCGTAAGGTTAAGCCCTAGCCGATCGTTCCCACGCTCTGCGGGGGAATGCAGCCCGGGACGCTCCGCGTCCCAACAGCGCACGCTGAGCGTCCATTGAGGCATTCCCACGCTCTGCGTGGGAACGATCAGTGCGTCGGGTTATTGTTGCTGAACGGAAATCACCGGCGCAAACACCGGCGTCGGTGAGACAAATACCTTCGCATGCATCTGTTCGCACCCACCGCCGCGGCGCATCCCGCGTACCGGGCAGGCATCCAGATAATCCAGGCCCACCGCCAGTTTCAAATGACGCTCCGGTCGGGCCAACTGGTTAGTCACGTCAAAGCTGTACCACGCGTCATCCAGCCAGGCTTCGGCCCAGGCGTGGCTGGCCAGGTGTTCACTGTTCTCGCTGTACAAATACCCCGACACATAACGCGCCGGAATCCCCAGGCTGCGGGCGCAGGCGAGGAACGCATGGGTGTGATCCTGGCACACACCAGAGCGCCCGGCGAAGGCCTTCGCCGCCGTGGTGTCGACTTCGGTGGAGCCCGGCGTGTAGGTCATGTACTGATTCAGGCCCTGCATCAAATCGATCAGAGCGGTGCGGTCCCGGCGTTTTTTGCACTCCTTTTCCGCGAACGCGCGCAAGGCTTCGTCGGGCTCGGTCAGCCGGGTGAAACGCAGGAACGGCAGCGCCGACTGGCTCTCGTGCTCGGCTTCGCGCAGTTCATCGATATCGACCTGGCCACGGGCACCGATGATGATCGCTTCGTGGGGTTCGTCCATGGTCAGCACATGGAGGATGTTGCCGAACGGATCAAGTTGCGCGCGCACCGGGCGCGGCAGGTCGAGCTGCCAGCTGAGCACGTGCTGGCGCTCGCTGTCGTGTGGGGTCAGCCGCAAATACTGGATGCTCGCCCGCACCTGATCTTCGTAGTGATAGGTGGTCTCGTGGCTAATGGAAAGTCTCATGCAGCCTCCAGGTAGGAACTGTGAATGGCGTTGCCCAACTGGCGCACCAGTGGGATGAACTCGGTCAGCCAGGCGTGCAGGCCTTCGTCGAGAATTTCGGAGATGCCGGTGTAGCGCAGGCGCGCGTCCATTTCCGCCGCCAGGCGTTGTGCGGGACGGCCATTGGCCCCCGGCAACTGGGCGAGGATCTGGTCGATTTCTTCGGTACAGGCACGCAGGGAACGCGGCACGTCGGCGCGCAACAGCAGCAATTCGGCGACATGCCGGGCGCCCGGTGCATCGCGGTAGATCTCGGTGTAAGCCTCGAACGACGACAGTGCTCTTAACAACGCACTCCACTGGTAATAGGCGTGCGCCGTGCCGTCGCTGACCGCTTCGGCCTGATCGCCGGCCATTTCGTAACGGGCATCGAGCAGGCGCAACGTGTTGTCAGCCCGTTCGATAAACGTCCCCAGACGAATGAAGCGGAACGCATCGTTACGCATGATCGTGCCGTAGGACGCGCCGCGAAACAGGTGGGAACGTTCCTTGATCCACTCGCAAAAACGGCTCATGCCATAGCGACTCAAGCCCTGCTCGGCGATCCCGCGAATTTCCAGCCAGGTGGCGTTGATGTTTTCCCACATGTCGGCGGTGATTCGCCCACGCACTGCGTGGGCACTGGCCCGCGCCGAACCGAGGCAACTGTAGATGCTCGCCGGGTTGGCCGCGTCCAGGGCGAAGAAATGCAGCAGCCGCTCGGCATGCAGCTCACCGTGGCGCTCCAGGTAATCGTCGAGGGTGCCGGTGATCAGCAGCGGCATCGCCAGTTCGTGCAGGCCATCGCCGCGACCGTCCTGCGGCATCAGCGATAGCGAATAACTGATGTCGAGCATCCGTGCGAGGTTTTCCGCCCGCTCCAGGTAACGCGACATCCAATACAAATCCGAGGCAGTTCTACTTAACATGGCAGGCTTCCTTCAATCCTCGACCACCCAGGTGTCCTTGGTGCCGCCGCCCTGGGAGGAATTCACCACCAGGGAGCCTTCACGCAAAGCAACACGGGTCAAACCGCCGGGCACAACCCGGGTTTCGCGGCCAGACAATACAAACGGACGCAGGTCGATGTGGCGTGGCGCGATGCCGTTTTCGACAAAGGTCGGACAGGTCGACAGCGACAAGGTCGGTTGCGCGATATACGCGTGGGGCTTGGCCTTGATCCGCGCGCGGAACGACTCGATTTCCGCCGCCGTCGCCGCAGGCCCCACCAGCATTCCGTAACCGCCGGAGCCCTGGGTTTCCTTGACCACCAGGTCAGGCAGATTGGCCAGGACGTGGGACAGTTCCGAGGGATTGCGACACTGGAAGGTCGGTACGTTTTTCAGGATCGGCTCTTCATCCAGGTAGAAACGAATCATGTCGGTCACGAACGGATACACCGACTTGTCATCCGCCACCCCGGTGCCGATGGCATTCGCCAACACCACGTTGCCCGAGCGATAGGACGACAGCAGTCCTGGCACGCCGAGCATCGAATCCGGGTTGAACGCCAGCGGATCGAGGAACGCATCGTCGAGGCGCCGATAGATCACGTCGACAGCTTTCGGCCCGTCCGTGGTGCGCATGAACACCTTGTCGTCCCGCACGAACAAGTCCGCGCCTTCCACCAGTTCCACACCCATTTCCCGCGCCAGAAAGGCGTGCTCGAAAAACGCGCTGTTGAAGCGGCCAGGGGTCAGCACCACCACGCTCGGGTTATCGATCGGGCTGGAGCTTTTCAGGGTGTCGAGCAGCAGGTTCGGATAATGGTCGATGGGGGCAATGCGTTGCGCGGCGAACAACTCGGGGAACAGGCGCATCATCATCTTGCGGTCTTCGAGCATGTAGCTCACGCCGCTCGGTGTCCGCAGGTTGTCTTCGAGCACGTAATACGTGCCGTCGCCGTCGCGCACCAGATCGACGCCGGAGATGTGGGAATAGATGTCCCGGTGCAGATCCAGCCCTTGCATCGCCAACTGGTATTGCTCGTTGGCCAGCACCTGCTCGGCCGGGATGATGCCGGCCTTGATAATGCGCTGCTCGTGATAGAGGTCGGCGAGGAACATGTTCAACGCCTTGACTCGCTGGATGCAGCCACGTTCGACGATCCGCCATTCGCTGGCGGGGATGCTGCGGGGAATGGTGTCGAAGGGAATCAGGCGCTCTGTCCCCTGCTCATCACCGTAGAGCGTGAAGGTTATGCCGGCACGATGAAACAACAGATCGGCCTCGCGTCGCCGTTGTGCCAAAAGCTCGTCAGGCGTTTCGGCCAGCCAACGGGCGAACTCCCGATAATGCGGGCGGACCAGGCCGCCGGCATCGTACATTTCATCAAAATAGGTGCGGATCATGCCGTACTCCTTGTCACCCGGACATCTAGGCATCGCAAGGCCCGTGCCATCGGCATAAACGCTTTGATTTCAATCAGTTGGATAATCGCCCCAAAACCACCGCACCAATCCTGTGCGGCAAACGCCCCAACCTGATCGCCCCCGCTTCATTGCGAAGCAATGTTGTCGCCTATCACCAGCATAGCCAGAGTTGATTTCACTGCCCGGGGGTTGGTGCGGATAATCGGCGCAATCGTTTCAAAACCTCTCGAACTTCCCTTTGGCCGCCTGTTCAGGCGGCTTTTTTTTGGGTTTTGAAATGTTGTGAATCAAAAGCAAGATCAAGAGATCGCAGCCTCGTTTCACTCTGTAGCAGCTGTCGAGTGAAACGAGGCTGCGTTCTTTTGATCTTCCAATCCGACAAACGAAAACGGCCAACCCGAAGGTCAGCCGTTGCTGAATGTTGTCGCTGTTCATAATGTTATGCGAGTAGCCCTCGTACCTCCTGTTTGACGCCCCATCCTTCGATGATCCCGCCCAGAGGTTCGACCACGGCCTCGAAGTCCTGCTCAAAGTCGCCAATGCCGTCGTAGGTGGCGTACATCACTTTGCTCAGTTCCAGATGCCATGCGCCGTCGTCGCGCACGCTGATCTGGGCATTCAAGGATTCACCACAAAAATGACCTGCCGCCCTGCGTGCCCGCTCCTCGTCCGGGAAAATCGCGTAGAACTCGATGGGATGGAATCGTGAAAAGTCGAAACCGCCTTCCTTCATGCGGCGCAGTACGCTGGTGCTGATGTCTTCTTGATAGGCTGTGCTCATGAAACGTCCTCCTAAAACCCTATGGATAGACTTTCCGTACACCCGACGCCCGCAACCGAATGGTGAAGGCGATACGGCAACCAGGTTGCCGCCGGGATTTAAGCATGTAGCTGACAAGACCAGACCTTAGCGATCCGTTCGCTGATCTCGCTTGCAGAGTAGCCCCAAGTCGGAGCCGCTGCCAAGGCCTGGTTGAGAATGAGACAGGTGAGGTTCAGACAGGAGTGATGCCGAGGATTTGAATGCTGTTCTGCGTCTTGAGACTTTTGACGCTGGCGTCGCTGGTTCGCCCTTCCAGATCGTTCAGATCCAGTTCGGCGGCAACAGGAAGGAGCCGGGCCTTGATGAGTTTGGCGGCGTGCTCGTTGTCCGGGCACTCGTCGCACTCAAAGACTTCATCGAGCGTTTCGCCGTGATCATCCACGAAAGTGATTTTCCACTTTTGCATCAGTGCCTCCTCGATCAAGCCCGCAAATGGGCTTACAACTATCTGGACTTTTGGCCTGACTGATCGTTCAAACGAATTGCAGCGCTGGATCATGAAAAAACACAGAACCTGTAGGAGCGAAGCTTTCGCGAGCAAGCTTCGCTCCTACAGGGGTTATGCGTTGTTCAGGGGTGTGCGTAGGTTTCAGTCGTTACTTGGCTTGTTGATCGCGTTCAGCACGTATTGCGGCATGGCGAATGCGCCGATGTGAACTTCCGGGTTGTAGTAGCGGGTGATGATGCCGCTGCCGGCGAAGCGCTGTTGCAGGGTTTCGCGGGACAACTTGCGATAGGCGGTATTGGTCGCGCCCCAGGCGAACGTCATCGCGCCGCCGATGTAGGTCGGCACGGCCGCCTGGTAGAAATGCCAGTCCGGGAACAGGCTGCGCAAGCGCCCGGCGGTGGTCTGCACTTCGCCCAGTTGCATGAACGGCGTGCCGTTCTGGGTCACCAGGATGCCGCCTTCGTTCAGGCAGCGGTGGCAGGCCTGGTAGAAGTTCTCCGAGAACAGCACTTCGCCCGGTCCGATCGGGTCGGTGGAGTCGGAAATGATCACGTCGAATTTCTCGGTGGTGGTCGCCACGAAACGCATGCCGTCGTCGATCACCAGGTTCAGCCGTGGATCGTCGTACGCGCCCTTGGAGTGGTTCGGCAGGAACTCTTTACACATGTCGACCACGGTGCCATCGATCTCGACCATGGTGATGTGTTCGACGCTGCCATGCTTGGCCACTTCACGCAGCATGCCGCCGTCGCCACCGCCGATGATCAGCACGCGCTTGGCCGAGCCATGAGCCAGGATCGGCACGTGGGTGAGCATTTCGTGGTAGATGAATTCGTCGGCTTCGGTGGTCTGAATCACACCGTCCAGCGCCATGACCCGGCCCATGCGCGGGTTTTCGAAGATCACCAGGTGTTGGTGTTCGGTGCGCACTTCGTGCAGCAGTTTTTCCATGCGAAAACGCTGGCCGTAGCCTTCGTAGAGGGTTTCCAGGTATTCGCTGGTCTTGGTGGTGGTCATGGGAAGTGCTCCGATGAATGCGGCGGCAACGGACGGTTACCCGCCCATGATGGCCAATCGAAAGGCTCGATTGCCCGGCAAAGGCGCGCATTCTACGTTGCGGAACATGACAGGTCGAACGTCACGTGATGACTCGCCGCGATCCTGTAGGAGCGAGGCTTGCCCGCGAAGGCGGCGTATCAGTCGATATCAATGTTGAATGACACGACGCCTTCGCGGGCAAGCCTCGCTCCTACAGGGGGCGGTGTCAGATGCGGACATTGCCCCGCGGCCCGGCGATGGCCCAGATGATCAGGCCCAGTACTGGCAGCAGCAGGATCAGCAGCACCCAGATGATTTTCATCCCGGTTTCTGCGCCGCTTTTCAGCACGTTGATGATGGCCCAGATGTCCAGGGCAAGAATGATCAGGCCAACCAGACCGTTGAAACTGGAACCCATGGTGTCGCTCCCAAGATAGTGGCATGCAGTCTTAGGATAGTCGGCTCCTGCGAGGGTTCCGTTTTATTGCATTAAACGTGGATCGCCACTTTCAGGGCTTCCAGCGAAGGCGCGGCGGCGATGCCGACCTGGGCGCACAGTTCAAGCACGCGGGGCACGTCGTTGCCGTAGACCAGTACCACTTGCAGTTCATCGTCGAGCAACTGGCTGAAGTTCATCAGCGTGTAACCGCCGTTTTCCTTGTTCATGCTGCCCATCTGCACCTGAATGCGATTGAGCGCGGTCAGGGCTTCGGTCTTGGCCAGTTGCTTGGGCTTGATATTGAAATCAACGCCGGGGCCAAACGAAGCGACGATCTGGGCGAACAGGTCCATGTAGGTGTCGGCCTGGAACAACACGGTTTCCGGCAGGCTGCCCACCACCACCCATTCGCCCAACGGCATCGGGAAGGTGTCGTCGAAGTTGATGTCCGGGTTGGCGGCCAGAAAAGCATCTGGATCGGCGTAAGCCTGGGCCGCTTCGTCAGCGATCTTCAGGATTTCGTCATCGCCCATGCACCCGGAGCTGATTTTGCTGATGAGTTCGACGAGTGCGGTTTTCATGGGGATGGATCCTGTAGCTAGGGGAAATTTTGAGGGCGCGAAGGATACCTCCTACAGGGGGTTACGCCAGCAATTTCTGTAGTTGAGCTGTGGTATCTACGGCGCCCATGGTCTTCGCCGCATCCAGCGCCGACACGCCATTGGCGTCCTTGGCCTTCGGATCGGCACCTTTGCTGATCAGGTAATCAACGATTTCAACGCGGTTGAACATCGCCGCCATCATCAGCGCGGTGCGGCCGTCGAACGACGAGCCTTCCACTTGCGCGCCGCCTTCGACCAACGCCGTGACCACCGCCAGGTCGCCCTTGAACGCGGCGCCGGCAATCGGGCTCTGGCCGTTGTCGTTGCGGATTTCCGGGTCGGCCTTGTGCTCCAGCAGCACTTTCACGGTCTCGACGTGGCCGTGGTAGGCGGCGAGCATCAGCAAGGTGTCGCCCTTGTGGTTGCGCAGGTTCGGCGGCAGGCCTTTGGTCAGCAGCGCGGCCATCATGGCCGCATCGCCCTCGCGCGCTTTATTGAACACCTGTTCGGCGAATTCGGCAGCTTCTTCGGGCGTCATCTGGCGGCTTTGGTCTGACATGGGGGACTCTCTATTCGGTCAATCGGAAAGCCGACAGTTTCCCGAGCGCTCCTGCCCCTGTCACTCCTTTTTTCTCAAGAGCCACCATAGCCAGATTCAATAGCGATACTTGCCACCACGAATATCCGCCAGCACCTGCCCGGTGACTTGCACGTACGTCTGGGTGCCCGGCAGCCAGGCGTAGATCGGGTCATCACCGGTTTTGCCCGGGTCGAACGCTTCATCCTTGAGCCGCGTCTTCTGGTATTTGAAGGTCCCGGTGGTTTCCATTTTCACCTTCAGCCGCAGGAACAAAGGCACCGCGTAAGCGGGCATGTGCTGGCGTGCAAAAGTCAGCAGCTCCGCGAAATCCAGGGTCGCCAGGGATTCAGTCGGCGTAATCGCCGCCATCCCGGCCCGGCCGTTGGTGTTGCAGATTTCCACGCCGTAGGCCACCGCCTCGCAGATGTTCGGGTGCTGTAACAGAATGTTCTCGACCTCGGTGGTGGAGACGTTTTCGCCCTTCCAGCGGTAGGTGTCGCCCAGGCGATCAACGAACTGCGCGTGTCCGAAACCGATGTTGCGCAGCAGGTCTCCGGTATTGAAGTAACGATCGCCCTTGGTGAATACATCGTGGAGCACGACTTTCTCGGTTTTCTGCGGATCGGTGTAGCCGTCCAGCGGCGCCTTGTCGTCAATTCTTGCCAGTAACAAGCCCTGCCCGCCCTTGGCGACTTTGCTCATCAAACCCTTGGCATTGCGAATCGGCGCGCCGCTGTCGTGGTCATACGCCACCAGGTCCCAGGACATCAGGGAAAAACCGATGGTGTTGTCGAAGTTGAGGATGTTGGTAAAACCGATATTGCCGTCGCTGGCCGCGTACAGCTCGCAGATATGGTCCACCGCGAAGCGCGTCTTGAATTCGCGCCAGGCGCCGGGACGCAGGCCATTGCCGATCATCTTGGTCACGCCGTGTTGGCTGTCGTCGGCACTGGGCGGTTGATCGACCAGGTAGCGACACAATTCGCCGACGTAACCGAGGGTGGTCGCGCGGTATTTGCGCACGTCGTTCCAGAATTGACTGGCGCTGAACTTGCGCCGGATGGCGAACCCCGAAGCGCCGCTGATGGCCGAGCCCCAGCATACGCACAGCCCGGTGGCATGATAGAGCGGCAAGGTGCAATACACGACGTCTTCGGGCTGCATATCCAGCGCAATCATGCCGAAGCTGGCCGAGCTGCGCATCCAGCGCCCGTGCTTGAACACGCCCGCCTTCGGCAGCCCCGTGGTGCCGGAGGTATAGATGTAGAAGCAAGGGTCGTCGAAAAACACCTGATGACTGCTGGCCGGGTTGTCGCTGGAGGCGTCGGCACTGGCCATCATCATGTTGATGAAGTGATCGGGCGAAATGCCCGGATAGCTGTAGGTATCGCGATCGGCCACAAACCAGGTGCGCGCCGCCGCGATCTCGACCCGCCCGCGAACCGCCGAATAGGCCGGCGCCAGCTCCTCGCCGACGATGATCGCCACCGGTGCCACCAGGTTCAGGCTGTGGGCCAGGGTGTCGCGGGTTTGCGAGGTATTAAGCAGCGCGCTGATCGCTCCGACCTTGGCCACCGCCAGGATCGTTACCAGCAGTTCCGGACGATTCTCGATGAAGATCGCTACCACATCGCCCTTGCCGATCCCTTGGTCGATCAGGTGATGGGCAATGCGATTGGCCCACTGGTTGACCTGCGTATACGTCAGCGCCACTGCGTCTTGCAGCAAGGCGACGCCGTCGGGATTGCGCAGGGTCGCTTGCTCGAAGCTCCAGCCGAGGCCGCACGGTTGGGTCGGGTCCTTGACGTTGGCGACCTTCATGCCCTTCACCACCCGGGGGATGGCTTTGGCGATGGTCGGCAATTTGCGGAGCATCATGCCCCAGGTAATCGTGTCGCTCATGGTGGCTCCCGTTCGATCTTCTTATTGTCGGGCGGCGTTGATTCAGCCCGAAAATACGTCAGCGGTTCTGGAGCTGTACACGCGGTTTTTGCAATGTTTTGTATCCGCCATCAAGGGCCGGGCAAACGCGATCCCTGGCCGTGCCATTCGTTCCATTCAATCGTGCGCAACCACGCAAAATGCAGGATGCACGATGGCCATTCATGCAGATTGCACGAAAGCAAAAAATCGACAGATTAATAACTCATTGATTTATAAAGAATTTTAAAAATTAAGGTGCTGGCACAATCGCTGCAACTACCTCTCCATGCTTGCTAATCAAGTGCTAACGGAGCTGATAGACATGAGCCTGATCCAAGAAAAATTTACCTCGCTGTTCTCTAACTTCGACGTGACCACCCAGGCACGCCCTGACGGCGGCATTCTGCTGACACTGCGCAGCACCGAAGGCAAAGTCTTCAAACGTTCGATTTCCTACCAGCAATTGCATGCTGGCGATCAACTGTCGTGGGTCATCAGCGCGATCCGTCGCGACCTGGCGGAACAGGCCAGCGAACTGCCACAGATCTCGATGCTGCAGAGCCAGCAGCGGTTTGCTCTGCCGACGTATCATTCGGCGTAAATCGTTCGACGCTTTAAACACACAGGCCGTGAGAGCTTTCGCTTCACGGCCTGAGTTGTTTCTGGAGTCACGCAATCCCCGCGTAGTAGCGAAGCTTGCTCGCGAAAGCGGTGTGTCAGTCGATATAGATATTGGCTGATCCAACGCCTTCGCGGGCAAGCCTCGCTCCTACAGGTTATGTGGGTGACATAGCCACAGGGTTGATCCGCGCGAAGCTGTCGACCGTTATGTGCCCTGCCAGTTCGCCACCCTCTCGCGCCAATCCGCAAGTCGCCATGCCCGCCGTGCGCGCCGCGTCCAGCTCTTCGACGATGTCAGACAGGAACAGAATCTCCCCAGCCTCCAGGCCCATCGCCTGGGTAATGCGCGCGTAGGACTGTGCTTCACGCTTGGGCCCCGACGTGGTGTCGAAATAACCGCTGAACAGCGGCGACAAATCCCCCGCCTCGGAACAGCCGAAGATCAGCTTCTGCGCCTGAATCGAGCCCGAGGAATACACAAACAGTTGATATCCCTCCTGATGCCAGTGTTTCAGCGCATCAACGGCATCCGGGTAGACGTGGCCCTTCAACTGGCCGGCCTGATAACCCTGTTCCCAGACCATGCCTTGCAATGCCTTGAGCGGCGTGGCCTTGCGGTCCTCGGCGATCCAGCCCAGCAGGATCTCGATCACCCGCTCAACGTCAGCCTGAGATTCGCCGCTGTCCCGGCGCACGGCGTCCAGTTGCTCGGCAACATCTGCACGCGCAGCGTTTTGGCGAACAAAGTCCGGCAAGTGTTTAGCCGCGTAGGGAAACAACACGTCGAACACAAAACTCACCGCGCTGGTGGTGCCTTCGATGTCGGTGAGAATCGCTTTGATCGGCATCGGCTCAGTCCTCCAGGCGCGGGAAGCGGCTGGCGATGTCTTCGCCGGTGAACTTGGCGACCCAGCCTTCCGGGTTGTTGAACAGGCGGATCGCGACGAAATGCGGATGCTCGCCCATGTCAAACCAGTGCGGCGTGCCGGCCGGGACCGAGATCAGGTCGTTTTTCTCGCAGAGCACGGCGTAGACGTAATCGTCGATGTGCAGGGTAAACAGCCCACGGCCGGCGACGAAAAATCGTACTTCGTCTTCGCCATGGCGGTGTTCGTCGAGGAACTTGGCCCGCAGTTCGGCTTTTTGCGGGTGATCACTGTTGAGACTGATCACATCGACGGTGACGTAACCGCGTTCGGTCATCAGCTTATCGATCTGTTCCTGGTACGCGCCGATCACTTCTTCCTGGCTGGCGCCGGGCTGGATTTTCGCCGTAGCTTGCCAGCGGTCGAAGCGCACGCCTTGCTCGGCGAGGGTCGAGGCGATGTCTTCGAAGTGGGTCAGGACCTTGTTCGGTAGTTCAGGGCTGGAGACGTGATAAACGGACAGGCTGCTCATGGGGCAATTCCTCGGTATCGGCGGCGCCTTCCGGTTCTTTCAGACCGGTCAGGCGCGGCATTTCATCAGGCAAGTGGGCTACTTCTGGTGAAGTCAGCCTTGGCGGTTCATGACGCTGCGGGTCTTCAACTCGCACTCGAACAAAAATTCAAAGGCCTCGATCTGCCGCAGAGCGTCGCTCATGCGCGCGCCCCAGGTATAGAGGCCGTGGCCGCGAATCAGGTAGCCGACGCAATCGGGATGGGCGTCGAGCCAAGGCTGCACCTTGGCGGCCAGGCGCGCAATGTCCTGGTCATTGTCGAAAATCGGCACCCGCACCAGCGACTCGTGGGTCGAGACGCCGCTGAAGGCTTTTTGCAGTTCGTAGTCTTCGAACTCGATGAAAGCTTCTGGCGTCAGGCGCGACAGCACCGTGGCGTTCACCGAATGAGTGTGCAGCACCGCGCCGATTTCCGCGCGCCAGCTGTAGAGCTGGGTGTGCAGCAGGGTTTCGGCAGACGGCTTTTTGCCCGGTTCCAGGCTGTTGCCCGCCAGGTCGGTGGCCAGCACATCGTCGAGGCCGAGTTGGCCTTTGTGCTTGCCGGACACCGTCAGCAGCGCTTCGGTCGGCGACAGGCGCGTCGAATAATTGCTGCTGGTAGCCGGCGACCAGCCGCGACCATACAGAAAACGCCCGGCGTCGATGATTTCCTGGGCAAGGTGTTCACGGGTAAGGCTCATGGCCGGTCCTCTTGCATACGTGTGGCAATGATAACGGCAGCGGCGAAGGCTGCGAGGCTGGCGATACTAAAGGTCAATGTGGCGCCGAGAGCATTCCAGCTGTAGCCGGAATACAACGCGCCGAGTGCGCCGCCAGTGCCGGCCAGTGCCGCATAAAGCGCCTGGCCCTGGCCTTGTTGGCGCGCACCGAAACTACGTTGCACAAACTGGATGGCAGCCGCGTGAAAGCTGCCGAAGGTGGCCGCGTGCAACACCTGCGCGAACAACAGCACCCACAAGAACTCAGCGAAGGAACCTAACAGCAACCAGCGCAGGGCCGCCAGCAGGAAACTCGCCATCAGCACCCGGCGCACCGAGAAGCGCGCCAGAATCTTGCTCATGGCCAGGAACATCAGAACTTCGGCGACCACGCCCACTGCCCAGAGCAACCCGATCACGCCACGGCTATAGCCGAGTCGTTCGAGGTGCAGGGTCAAAAAGGTGTAATACGGCCCATGGCTCATCTGCATCAGCGCTACACAACCGTAGAATGCCAAGACGCCGGGGCTGCGCAGTTGCTTGAGGAAGCCCTCTCCGGTCACGCGTTCGCTCTGCACCGGTTGTGCGTTTGGCACCCACAAGCTGCTGACGACAATCCCGGCCATGATCAGCACCAGCGCCACCGGGTAGACGTCCAGGCTCAACCATTCGAACACCCGACCGAGCGCGACCACGGTGATGATGAAACCGATGGAGCCCCACAAGCGGATCTGACTGTAGCGAGAGGTCTGGCCTTTGAGGTGCGCCAGGGTGATGACTTCGAACTGCGGCAACACCGCGTGCCAGAAGAACGCATGCAAGGCCATGACCATCGCCAGCCAGGCGTAGGTCTTGCTGACGAAGATCAGCGAGAACGTCAGCAGCGTACAGACTGCGCCAAAACGCACGATGGCCAGGCGTCGGCCGGTGTAGTCGCCGAGCCAGCCCCAGATGTTCGGCGCGACGCAGCGCATCAGCATCGGGATCGCCACCAGTTCGCCGATGCGCGCGCTGGAAAAGCCCAGGTGATCGAAGTACAGCGCCAAAAAGGGCGCTGTCGATCCGAGCAAGGCGAAATAGAACAGATAGAAACTGGACAGCCGCCAGTACGGGAGCGCCGCCAAGGTCCTCAGACCCCGACGGCTGAAAGGTCAGCCATTAAAGCTGACCCAACACCGGCGTGCTCACCCGCACATCGGCGTTCTGCCCACGGTGACGCAGCAGGTGATCCATCAGCACGATGGCCATCATCGCTTCGGCAATCGGCGTGGCGCGGATGCCGACGCACGGATCATGACGGCCCTTGGTGATCACGTCCACCGGGTTGCCATGGATGTCGATGGAACGGCCCGGCGTAGTGATGCTCGACGTTGGCTTCAACGCCAGATGCGCGACAATTGGCTGACCCGACGAGATGCCGCCGAGAATGCCGCCGGCGTTGTTACTGAGGAAACCTTCCGGGGTCATTTCATCGCGGTGTTCGGTGCCGCGCTGGGCGACGCTGGCGAAACCGGCGCCGATTTCCACGCCTTTCACGGCGTTGATGCTCATCAGCGCGTGGGCCAGTTCGGCGTCGAGGCGGTCGAAGATCGGCTCGCCCAGGCCCGGCATCACGCCTTCAGCGACGACAGTGATCTTGGCGCCGACCGAATCCTGGTCGCGGCGCAACTGGTCCATATAGGCTTCCAGTTCCGGCACTTTGTCCGGGTCGGGGCTGAAGAAGGCGTTTTCTTCCACCGAATCCCAGGTCTTGAACGGGATTTCGATCGGGCCGAGCTGGCTCATGTAGCCACGAATGACAATGCCCTGGCTGGCCAGGTACTTCTTGGCAATCGCCCCCGCCGCTACGCGCATGGCGGTTTCCCGCGCCGAGCTGCGACCGCCGCCGCGGTAATCGCGTTCGCCGTATTTGTGGTGGTAGGTGTAGTCAGCGTGGGCCGGGCGGAACAGATCCTTGATCGCCGAGTAGTCCTTGGACTTCTGGTCGGTGTTGCGGATCAACAAGCCAATGGCGCAACCGGTGGTGCGGCCTTCGAACACGCCACTGAGGATTTCGACTTCGTCGGCTTCCTGGCGTTGGGTGGTGTGGCGGCTGGTGCCGGGCTTGCGGCGGTCAAGGTCACGCTGCAGATCCTCCAGGGAAATCTCCAGACCCGGCGGGCAGCCGTCGACAATGGCGACCAACGCCGGACCATGGCTTTCGCCAGCGGTGGTGACAGTGAACAGCTTGCCGTAGGTATTGCCGGACATGCGGGACGCTCCGTGAAATCGAACCTGAATACGTAATGCGCGCCAGTATACGCAGGCTACCCAAGTAGTTCATCCTCGAACCTTATGGGTGCCCGCGAGTCCAACCGGCATCTTGTTCATGATGGCGTGATGATGCTGCGAGTTCTAGCCTTGAGCCTTACCCTGTTTACTGGCTTCGTCCAGGCGACTGTCCTACAACGACCGATCACTTTGGATACCGGCACCGGAGAGCTTTTCGGCTCATTGTTGCTGCCAAAATCCGACACACCGGTGCCGGTTGTCCTGATCATTTCCGGCTCCGGTCCTACGGATCGTGACGGAAACAACCCCGACGGCGGGCGCAACGACAGCCTCAAGCGCCTGGCCTGGGTGCTGGCCAAACACAACATCGCCAGCGTGCGCTACGACAAGCGCGGCGTGGCGGCGAGCCTGGCCGCGACCCCGGACGAGCGCAATCTGTCGGTGGAAGCCTATGTCGCCGACGCCGAGGCCTGGAGTCAGAAACTCAAGACCGATCCGCGCTTCGGCAAACTGATCCTGCTCGGCCACAGCGAAGGCGCCTTGATCGCCACCCTGGCGGCGCCGAGTGTCGGTGCGGCGGCGGTGATTTCCATGTCCGGCAGCGCCCGGCCGGTGGATCAGGTGCTGCGCCAGCAATTGAGCAATCGCCTGCCGCCGCCGCTGATGCTGCGCAGCAATGAACTGCTCGACAGCCTCAAGGCCGGTCACACCGACGACAATGTCCCGCCGCAATTGCAGGTGATTTTCCGCCCGAGTGTGCAGCCGTACCTGATTTCGCTGTTCCGCCAGGACCCGGCGGCCGCTTTCGCCAAGTTGAAGATGCCGGCGCTGATCGTCCAGGGCACCAGCGATATCCAGGTCGGGGTCGGTGACGCCAGGCTGCTCAAGGAAGCCAAGCCCGACGCCGAACTGGTGGTGATCGAAGGCATGAACCACGTGATGCGCATCGTCCCCAACGATGTGAAGCGGCAATTGGCCTCCTACAAAGATCCGAATTTGCCGCTGGCCGCCGAACTGGGTGCGCGAATCCTCGGGTTTATAGACGGACTTCGCGCCAGTTAAGCGCTGTTTAAGCGCTGTTTGCCCTCTAGACTTCAAAAAAACGGCCGATAAGCCTTTGTCGCCAGCGCTATGACTGGCGGCAAGCAGAGCTTGGACAGGATCTCGCCGTTATGACTGATACCCAGACTTCACCCGACACCACCGCTGAAAAAGACGCACCGCCAGCGGTCGAGCTGCCGTGGGCGGACGTCCACGCCGAGCACTACAAGATGCTCCGCCTGGCGCCGTTGAAGACCGACCGTAACACCGGTAGCCGGCCGTTGCGCTTCGTCGAGTTCGGTTACGCCGAGCGCAACAGCAAGGAACGCAGCCTGATGCGCCTGACCATCAAGCTGCCGGGCCAGCGGGTGCGTAAAGAGCAGAATCACTTGGATGTGTGGGTCGATCACGACACCAAACGCGTGCATTTCGGCCCTGACAGCGGCTTGCAGATCGAGCCGATGAACCGCGGCATCGGGCGTTACCTGGCCGCTCAAGGCATTAGCTGGGCGAAAAAACGTTGGCCCACCTACACCGTCGACGGCAGCGACCTGAACAACAAGGATGCGCTGAACGAAGACACGCGCCTGCGCCGCGATCACTTTTTGCGGGTGCACGGTTTTGATGTGGCGTACGCCGATGCCCAGCATTTGAAGGGCAGCGTTAAAGAAGTCCAGGTCGGGGACTTGCTGGCGGACTGGAACAGCGAAAAGCTGCAGCAGGTGGAAATTCTCGAAGCCGCGCAGATGCTGCAGCAGGCTGAGCAGAACCTGGCCGAGCAGGAAGTGAAGCTCAAGAAGCACGAAGAGAAGGTCAGCAAGTACAAGCGTGAAGACGCCGGGCTGCGTTTCACGATTACGTGCCTGGTGGCGTTTTCGGTGTTTCAGGCGGGGTTGTTGATCTGGATTGCGACGCACCGTTGATGGCTGATCGTTCCCACGCTCTGCGTGAGAACGATCTTTACCGGTTAAACGCGGGAAGCAAACACCGCCTGATGATCGCGGCACTGCTCGGCCGTCAACATAAACACCCCATGCCCACCGCGCTCGAAATCGAGCCAGGCAAAGTCGACTTCCGGGTACAGCGCTTCGACGTGCACCTGGCTGTTGCCCACTTCGACAATCAGCAAACCCTTCTCGGTCAGGTGATTCGCCGCTTCGGCGAGCATCCGGCGCACCAGGTTCAAGCCGTCGTCACCGCAGGCCAGGCCCAGTTCCGGTTCGTGCTGGTATTCGTCCGGCATATCGGCGAAATCTTCCGCATCGACGTAGGGCGGGTTCGACACGATCAGGTCGAAACGTTGCCCTGGCAACCCATCAAAGCCATCGCCCTGAACCGTGTACACCCGCTCATCGACGCCATGACGCTCAATGTTCTGGTTGGCCACTTCCAGCGCTTCGAACGACAGGTCGGCCAGCACCACTTCGGCGTTCTGGAATTCGTAGGCACAGGCGATACCGATGCAGCCGGAACCGGTGCACAGGTCGAGAATCCGCGCCGGATCGTTGCCCAGCCACGGCGCAAAGCGCTTTTCGATCAGCTCACCAATCGGTGAACGCGGGATCAATACGCGCTCATCAACGATAAACGACATGCCACAGAACCAGGCCTCGCCCAACAGGTAAGCCGTAGGGATGCGTTCTTCGATCCGACGCTTGAGCAGGCGTTGCAGATTGACCAGCTCATCGTCTTCCAGCGCGCAGTCCAGATAGCTGTCGGCAATTTCCCACGGCAAGTGCAAGGCACCCAACACCAGTTGACGGGCTTCGTCCCAGGCGTTGTCAGTCCCATGGCCGAAAAACAGATCCTCCCCATGGAAGCGGCTGACGGCCCAACGGATATGGTCGCGCAGGGTACGAAGTCGGGAAGTGATCACAGCGGCAGCTCCAAATAAAACGACTGGCAAATAAAACGACTGGCGATTCTAACAGCCAAAACGCGCCACGACGACGCAGGAAAAACACCGGATCAGATGTAGGACTTATCCATTTTTTCGCTTGGCTATTGAACAGAATCCACCTATTGACAAGGCTGCAAGCCAGCAACGACGGTGCCTACGATGGTAGCGATTCACAGAACCGCTCAGCCAGAGGACAATGTCGCAAAAGCCCCACTCCAAGGAGCCCCAGAATGTCCGTTCCACAAACGATGTTTCAACTCAGCGGTCGCGGTTATCCGGCGGCCAAACTGAGCCAGGCGACGCTCATCATCATCGATGCTCAGAAAGAATACCTCAGTGGCCCGTTGGCCCTGAGCGGCATGGATGCCGCCGTCGCGAACATCAAGCAAATAGTGGCCGCTGCCCGTGCAGCCGGCCGGCCGATCGTGCATGTGCGTCACCTCGGCACTGTCGGCGGGTTGTTCGATCCACAGGGCGAGCGCGGCGAGTTCATTCCAGGCCTGGAGCCCACGAGCGACGAAACCATTATCGGCAAACTGCTGCCGAGCGCGTTCCACGGCACCCCGTTGTACGACCGCCTGCAGGAAATCGGCTCCCTGGACCTGATCGTCTGCGGTTTCATGAGCCACTCCAGCGTCAGCACCACCGTGCGCGCCGCGAAGAACCTGGGCTTTCGTTGCACTCTGGTCGAGGATGCCTGTGCCACCCGTGACCTGCCTTACAAGGGCGGGGTACTCAGCGCCGAGCACGTTCAGCAGACCGAGATGGCGATCATGGCGGACAACTTCGCCACCCTCGCCCTGACCCACGATCTGATCTGATCGACTTTTGATGAGCGGTTCATGCCGCCGCTCATCCGCAAAAGCCTCTCATTTGCTGCAATTGCCCTAGCCTCAGGAACATCCCGGTCAACTCCCGGTCGAAGGGCCGATACCCATTGAGGAAGGTCGGAATGAAGTTATCCGATGGTTTTGACGCACGCCGCTTGCGGCCCAAAGGCCAAAGCAACTGGCGTTTTCGAATCGGCGCAGCGATTGCCGCCCTGCTGGCGATGCTCGGCGTATTGATGACGCTGGCCGGTGTCGGCAGCCTGCTCGGCCACGCGCCCGCCATGGGCGAGTTGAATACCAACAAGGTCGGCGCGGCGGTGATCGCGGTCATTGGCCTGTTGGTGCTGTACATCGGTGTGTGGCTGTGGCGCCGCTGCCGACGTCGCTCGCGCCAGTCGCAAGCGCTGAACATGGCCCCGCACCTGATGAAAAAACACGACTGAATCCTTGGGCTCGGCATCTTGCCGGGCCCAATTGTTATGGATAGCGTCCCGACTTGGGTAAACTGCCCTCCTTCGCGGAGGCTGACATGCAAGACGACGATTTTTCCCTGTTCAAAAGTGCCACTCAAGGCATCAAGCCGATCAAGCACGATCGCGCCGAAACCGGCAAACCCAAAAGCGACCGCGCCCAGATCGCCAAGCTGCGTCAGGCCGCCACCGTGCGCACCGATGCCACCACCGTCGATGGCCTGTCCGATCAGTTCGTGATTGATGTCGGCCCCGAAGACGAGTTGATGTGGGCCCGCGACGGGGTTCAGGAAAGCCAGATCCGCAAACTCAAGATTGGCCAGATCCCGTTCGAAGGCAGCCTCGACCTGCACGGCATGAACGTGGAAAAGGCCCGGGAAACCCTCTGGGCCTTTCTCGCCGAAGCAACCAAATTCGAAATCCGTTGCGTGCGCGTCACCCACGGCAAGGCGGTGCGCCTGGACGGCAAGCGGCCGATGATCAAAAGCCACGTCAACACCTGGCTGCGCCAGCATTCCCAAGTGCTCGGCTTCACCTCGTGCCAGGCCAAACACGGCGGTGCCGGTGCGGTTTATGTGCTGCTCAAACGGACCATGATGGAAGGTCGCGACGAGTAAAGCTGTCGCATCACGCTTGCAGCGCCGTGTTTGCCACCGTACCCTTGCCCTTTGCGAAAAATCCCACAGGTAGTTTCATGTCCCTGGAACAGAATTACACCGCGATTCTCGGCCAATTGGGCGAGGACGTGTCCCGCGAGGGCCTGCTCGACACGCCAAAACGTGCCGCCAAAGCCATGCAGTACCTCTGCCGCGGCTATGAGCAGACACTGGAAGAAGTCACCAACGGTGCCTTGTTCAGCTCCGACAACAGCGAAATGGTGCTGGTCAAGGACATCGAGCTCTACTCGTTGTGCGAACACCACCTGCTGCCGTTCATCGGCAAGGCCCATGTCGCCTATATCCCGAGCGGCAAGGTACTGGGGCTGTCGAAAGTCGCGCGGATCGTCGATATGTACGCCCGCCGCCTGCAGATCCAGGAAAACCTCAGCCGCCAGATCGCCGATGCGGTCCAGCAAGTCACTGGCGCCCTGGGCGTTGCAGTGGTGATCGAGGCCAAGCACATGTGCATGATGATGCGCGGTGTGGAGAAGCAGAACTCGGCGATGATCACTTCGGTGATGCTCGGTGAGTTCCGCGAAAACGCCGCGACTCGCAGCGAGTTTCTCAGCCTGATCAAGTAATCCGCAGCACGAAGAAAACCGGCATTCATCGCCGGTTTTTTTTCGCCTGTGAAAAATCAGGTAAGCTGCGCGCCTTTCTCAATTCCCACCGTGAGGCTTTCAACGTGTTCGTAAAAGCGCTTCGTGTCGGCCTTGGCCAACTGATCATCTTCATCGACTTCATCACCCGCCCGGGCAAGAAACAGCGCCCGGCCGAGGTTCAAGCCCAGGTCAACACGGCTGCCAAGGACCTGACCCTGTACCAGTTCCACGCGTGCCCGTTCTGCGTGAAAACCCGCCGCACCCTGCGCCGCTTGAACGTGCCGGTGGCGCTGCGCGATGCGAAGAACAACGAACAGGATCGCCAGGCATTGCTGGAGCACGGCGGCAAGATCAAGGTGCCGTGCCTGCGCATTGAAGAGAATGGGCAGACCACCTGGATGTATGAGTCCAAGGTGATTATTGATTATCTGGATAAGCGCTTTGCCGCTGCCTGAGGGTTTGGTGGTGTGATGGATGGCCTCTTCGCGGGCAAGCCACCACAAACCTCAGACCAAAAAAACCGGCCCTCAAGCCGGTTTTTTTATGACTTCAGGCTGCCTTCGCCGCCTGGGCCTGTCTCACCACCGCTGCCAACCGCTTGAGCCCTTCATCCAGCCGCGCCGGGTCGATGTGACTGAAGTTCAGCCGCAAATGGCCGGGATTGTTATCCGGATCAGGGAAAAACGGCTCTCCCGGCATAAACGCCACGTCCGCCGCCAGGGCTGTCTTGAGCAAGGTCCGGGTATCCAGCGGTTGCTTGAGCGTCAGCCAGAAAAACAGCCCGCCTTGCGGCACGTTCCAATCCGCCAGATCGGAAAAATGCGTTTCCAGTGCCGATTGGAAGGCATCCCGACGAATCCGATAGAAGTCCCGCAACTCACTCAGGTGCTGCTGGAATTTCTCGGTGCCGATCCATTGCAGCGCCTGCCACTGCCCCACGCGATTGGTGTGCAGGTCCGCCGATTGCTTGAGCCGCAACAAATGCGGAAACAGGTCCGGACTGGCGATCAGATAACCAACCCGCAGGCCCGGGAGCAGGGTTTTCGATACGGTGCCGGTGTAGATCCAACTGGCGGTTTTCAAGCGACTGACAATCGGCGTGGCGCTGGCGCCGTCGAAGGTCAGTTCGCGATAGGGTTCGTCTTCGATCAGCGTGACGCCGAACTCATCGAGCAGCGCCGCCACCGCATCGCGCTTGGCTTCGCTGTAGCGCACCGCAGATGGGTTCTGGAAAGTCGGGATCAGGTAGATAAACGCCGGACGGTGTTTTTCCAGGCGTGCGCGCAATTGCACAAGGTCGGGACCGTCGGCTTCCAGAGGCACGGTGATGCAGTCGGCGCCGAACAGCTGGAAAATCTGCAAGGCCGCGAGATAGGTCGGCGCTTCCAGCAGGATCTCGGTGCCTCTGTCGATATAGAGCTTGGCTGCCAGATCGAGTGTTTGCTGGGAACCGCTGACCACCAAGACCTGGCTCGCCTCACACGGTACGCCCAACGCCCGCGCCTCAGCCGCCAAGGTTTCACGCAGTGCCGGCTCGCCTTCGCTCATGCCGTATTGGCCCATGGACGGCGGCATGTCGGCCCATTCGACTTTCGGCAGCATGGCTTCGGCCGGCAAGCCGCCAGCGAACGACATCACCTCTGGGCGCTGGGCCGCGGCGAGGATTTCACGGATCAAAGAACTTTTAAGGCGCGAGACACGTTCGGAAAAAGCCATGGGGTCACCGGTAGCGAGGCCTGAGGAAAATGAGTCAAACTGATTGACCGAAATTACGACAGCTTGAGCGGATACGTCAATATGCTTGACCTTAAAAACCCAACGACCCAGCAACACGCCATGGAAGCGTTTTTCTTCGGCTACCAAGCGTTCACCGCCAAGGCTGACGAAATGCTTGAGCGTCGCGGCTTGAGCCGAGTGCATCAGCGCATCGTATTTTTCATCGCCCGCTACCCGAACCTGAGCGTGAAGGAATTGCTGGCGTTGCTCGGCGTGAGCAAGCAGGCGTTGAATATTCCGTTGCGTCAGTTGCTGGAAATGCACTTGGTCAACAGCGTGGCGTCAGAGACGGACAAGCGTAAGCGGCTGCTTGAGCTGACGGACGATGGCGCGAAGTTTGAGCAGTCGCTGCGGCGCGAGCAGGTGAAGTTGCTGGAGCGGGTGTTCGCCGAGGCTGGGGAGACGGCGGTGGATGGGTGGCTGGCGGTGAACAAAGCGTTGGGGCAAACCCAAGCGCTCGCGGACTGAACATAACTGATCGTTCCCACGCTCTGCGTGGTAATGCATCCCGCGACGCTCTGCGTCGCCCCCAACAGCGGACGCGGAGCGTCCATGGCGGCATTCCCACGCAGAGCGTGGGAACGATCACTCATAGGCCTGAACGGGCGATATACCCCTATCGCCAAAACTTTCGTCTACAAAATAAAAAACATTATTTGCTTTATTTGTATACAAAAGCATAATCCACTTCGTGCGAGTTCCTGACCAAGCGGTCAACAAATTCGCAAGTGCCTCAAAGGGCCGCTGCCACCCTCATGGGTCCGGCCCTGGAAATAAAAATAAAACTCTTGAGGAGTACTCGCTGTGGAAAGCCGCAAATCCGAAGCCCCGACGCTGGACCTCTCGCCGCCATTACGCAATGGCTGGCTGGAACGCCTCTTCAAACTCAGCTTGCATGGCACCACGGTGAAGACCGAGTTGATTGCCGGTCTGACAACCTTCATCACGATGGCTTACATCATCTTCGTCAACCCGAACATCATGGCTGACGCTGGCATCGATCACGGTGCCGCGTTCGTCGCCACCTGTATCGCTGCTGCGTTGGGCTGCCTGTTGATGGGCCTGTACGCCAACTGGCCGGTCGGCCTGGCGCCGGGCATGGGCCTGAACGCGTTCTTCACCTACACCGTGGTCGGCACCATGGGCTACAACTGGGAAACGGCCCTCGGCGCGGTGTTTGTGTCCGGTGTGTTGTTCATGATCCTGACCTTTTCGAAGATTCGCGAATGGCTGCTCAACAGCATTCCGGTCAGCCTGCGCTACGCCATGGGCGCCGGGGTCGGACTGTTCCTGGGGATCATCGGCCTGAAAACCGCCGGCATCATCGTTGCCAGCCCGGCCACCCTGATCAAGCTCGGTTCCCTGCGCGAACCCGGTCCGCTGCTGGCCGCCATCTGCTTCCTGATGATCGCCGTACTCAGCTACCACAAGGTTTTCGGCGCGATCCTCATCAGCATCATCACTGTGACCGCCGCCGGCTGGGGCCTGGGCCTCGTCCATTACGAAGGCATCATGTCCGCGCCGCCGAGCCTGGCCCCGACCTGGATGGCCATGAATATCGCCGGCGTGTTCAACGTCAGCATGATCAGCGTGGTGCTGGCGTTCCTTTTCGTGCACATGTTCGACACCGCCGGCACCTTGATGGGTGTGGCCCAACGCGCCAACCTGGTGAACGCTGACGGTCGCATCGAAAACCTCTCCCGCGCGATGAAAGCCGACAGCGCCTCCAGCGTTTTCGGGGCGATGGTCGGTGTCCCTCCAGTCACAAGCTATGTGGAAAGTGCCGCGGGTGTCGCCGCGGGTGGTCGGACTGGTCTTACCGCCGTGACCGTAGGTGTGCTATTTATTGCCGCGATGTTCTTCGCACCGCTGGCTGGCATGATTCCGGCTTATGCCACCGCCGGCGCGCTGATTTATGTGGCGATGCTGATGATGAGCGGCATGGCTCACATCGAATGGGATGAAGCGACCGACAGCATTCCGGCGATCGTCACCGCGATCATGATGCCGCTGACCTTTTCGGTCGCCGACGGCATCGCACTGGGCTTTATCACTTATGTGGTGCTGAAGGCCGGCACCGGTAAGTACAAGGAAATTTCCATCAGTCTGTGGGTGCTCTGCGCGATCTTCATCGCCAAGTTCATTTTCTTGTAAGCGGTCATCGTTTCAAACAGCCTCACCCCGTCGGGTGGGGCTTTTGCACATTAGGAGGAAAGTGATGAGTCTGGAAACCTGGCTGCTGTTCAGCGGCGCTGCGCTGGTGGTGATCCTGATCCCGGGGCCGTTGTCTTTGCTGATGATCAGCAACAGTTTGAATTACGGTTTGCGCCGGTCGTACCCGGCGTTTCTGGGTGGGGTGATTGCCTCGATCTGCTTGCTCAGTGCCTCGGCGCTGGGTCTGGGCGCCCTGTTGCTGGCGTCGGAACAGCTGTTCAGCGCGCTGAAGATTGTCGGCGCGCTGTACCTGTTCTACCTCGCCTGGCAGAGCTGGCAGCAATCCCGCCTGCCATCGGTGGGCGCCGAAGTGCCCCAGGCTGCGCCGGTGCCGCGCTTTCGTGCCCTGTTCGGGCGCGCGTTTGTGCTGGGTGCGAGCAATCCGAAGGACATTCTGTTCTTCGCCGCCTTCCTGCCGCAGTTCTTGAGTGCCGAGCAGCCGTTTTTGCCGCAGTTGCTGGTGATGATTGCGACCTGGACCGTGCTGGATCTGCTGTGCAAGTTGGCGTATGGGCTGGGTGCCCATGGTGCGGCGCGGTATTTGCGCACCGGTAAGGGACAGAGTTGGTTTAACCGGATCAGTGCCGGGTTGTTCAGTGGTGCGGGGGCGGCGTCGTTGTTGAGCCGCTAAAAGCTTCGCGGGCAAGCCTCGCTCCTACAGGTTTTGTGTCGTTTAAATAACCGCGACCTGTAGGAGCAAGGCTTGCCCGCGATGGCGTCGGTCCGAACACCACATTTTTCGGGACAAAAAAAAGCCCGCAGTGTGGGCGGGCAAAAGACCAAAGAAGCTTTATGCGCAGATTCTTGGGGGAGTCTAGCTTCCTCTGTAGGTCGAATAGCTGTACGGCGAAATCAGCAGCGGTACATGGTAGTGATCCTGTTCGGCAGAGATGCCAAAGCGCAGCACCACCACGTCCAGGAACGCCGGTTCCGGCAGCTGAACGCCACGGGCGCGGTAGTAATCGCCCGCATGAAACTGAACCTGATAGACCCCGGAGCGGTAGTCATCGCCTTGCAGCAGCGGCGCATCGACACGGCCATCGCTGTTGGTGATCGCACTGGCGACCAATTCCAGTTGCGCGCCTTCAACGCGGTACAACTCGACCTTGATCGAGCTGCCCGGGCAACCGTGTGCAGCGTCTAAAACGTGTGTAGTCAAACGTCCCATTGATTCTGCGCGCCTGCCCGCCTACAGCAGTCAGGCCTCGCGCCTCCCGAAGTCAGTTGAAAAGGAGACCGCACCGTTTCGGAGCACGAAAAGCTGCGGCGAGCGACTGATTAAGACACTTTTCAAAAAAATTGTACACAATAAAAACGACATTTTTACAGCTAACACCGCCACCCCGCCATTCAACGCCAATTTCACCTCGAACCATAAGATCAGCGGACCTCCTATTCATTAGCTGACCAATCAGGCAGGTTTCTTGCAATACCATCGAAAGATGACAGTTCAAGAAAAATGCAGAAATTCAGGCTTACAAATTGAATATAAAGTTGTATACAATCAGCCCATCGCTGTGACGCCAGCCTGTCATCTCATCGCCAGGCCGCCACGCAAACCTGTCAACGAATAAGAAGGAAGACTGCAGTGAGCGCTGACTACCCACGCGACCTGGTCGGTTACGGCAGTAACCCTCCGCACCCACACTGGCCGGGCAATGCCCGCATCGCCCTGTCCTTCGTGCTCAATTACGAGGAAGGTGGCGAGCGCAACATCCTGCACGGCGATAAAGAATCCGAAGCCTTCCTCTCGGAGATGGTCTCGGCGCAGCCGCTGCAAGGCGCGCGCAACATGAGCATGGAATCCCTTTACGAGTATGGCAGCCGTGCCGGCGTCTGGCGGATCCTCAAGTTGTTCAAGGAATTCGACATCCCGCTGACCATCTTCGCCGTCGCGATGGCCGCCCAGCGCCACCCGGACGTGATCCGCGCCATGGTCGAGGCCGGTCACGAGATTTGCAGCCACGGCTATCGCTGGATCGACTACCAGTACATGGACGAAGCCCAGGAACGCGAGCACATGCTCGAAGCGATCCGCATCCTCACCGAGCTCACCGGCGAACGCCCGTTGGGCTGGTACACCGGTCGCACCGGCCCGAACACCCGTCGGCTGGTGATGGAAGAAGGTGGTTTCCTCTACGACTGCGACACCTACGACGACGACCTGCCCTACTGGGAACCGAACAACCCGACCGGCAAGCCGCACCTGGTGATCCCGTACACCCTGGACACCAACGACATGCGCTTCACCCAGGTCCAGGGCTTCAACAAGGGCGACGATTTCTTCGAATACCTCAAAGACGCGTTCGACGTGCTGTACGCCGAAGGTGCCGAGGCGCCGAAGATGCTCTCGATCGGCCTGCACTGCCGCTTGATCGGCCGTCCGGCGCGTCTGGCCTCGCTCAAGCGCTTTATCGAATACGCTAAAAGTCATGAACAGGTGTGGTTCAGCCGTCGCGTCGACATCGCTCGCCACTGGCACGAAACCCACCCGTACCAAGGGGCTGCCCAATGAGCACCTTTCAAACCGTCAAACCATCGAGCCTGAGCCGCGACGCGTTTGTCGCCGCTTTCGCCGATATCTACGAACATTCGCCATGGGTGGCCGAGAAGGCCTTCGACCTGGGCCAGGACGCCTCGATCAACGAGATCGAAACCCTGCACCAGCGCATGAGCGACATATTGTTGAGCGCTGATCACCAAAGCCAACTGGCCCTGATCAACGCTCACCCGGACCTGGCCGGCAAAGCTGCCGTCCAGGGCCAACTGACCGAAGCCAGCACCAATGAACAGGCTGGCGCCGGTATTCACCAATGCACGGCCGAAGAGTTTCAACGCTTCACCGAGCTGAACGACGCCTACAAAGCCAAGTTCAAGTTTCCCTTCATCATGGCGGTAAAAGGCAGCAACCGGCATCAGATCCTCGCGGCGTTCGAAACGCGCATTCACAATTCGCAAGACACCGAGTTCAAATGCGCGCTGGCGGAGATCAACAAGATCGCCCTGTTCCGATTACTGACCCTATAGCGATCCTGGCCCGAGAAACCTCATGAACGCTTGCGTTTCCCAGGGCCCCGAGAGCATCCCAAGCCAACTAATTAAAGGCAGACAAGAAGAATGAAAGCTTACGCCGTACCTTTCGAGAAGTTCGTCAACCTGGCCGACGCCCGCCTGGGCACCAAAATCATCTCGGTCACCGATGACTGGTTCGCTGATGCCAACCGCTTGTTCCAGCCGACCCCGGCCCTATGGAAAGAAGGCGTGTTCGATGACAACGGCAAGTGGATGGACGGCTGGGAATCGCGCCGCAAGCGCTTCGAAGGCTATGACAGCGCCGTGATCCGCCTGGGCGTACCGGGTTCGATCAAAGGCGTGGACATCGACACTTCATTCTTCACCGGCAACTTCCCACCGTCAGCCTCCCTGGAAGCCTGTTTCCTGGCTGAAGGCGAACCGACCGAAAACACCCAGTGGGTTGAAGTGCTGTCGGCTGTCGAGCTGCAAGGCAACAGCCATCACTTCCACGAAATCAATAACGACCAGGCCTTCAGCCACCTGCGTTTCAACATCTACCCGGATGGCGGCGTAGCGCGTCTGCGTGTGTACGGCGTGCCGCACCGCGACTGGTCCGCTGTGGGCGACAACGAGCAGATCGACCTGGCCGCAGCCCTCAACGGTGGCCGCGCCCTCGCCTGCTCCGACGAACACTTCGGCCGCATGAGCAACATCCTCAACCCGGGCCGTGGCATCAACATGGGCGACGGCTGGGAAACTGCGCGTCGTCGCACGCCGGGCAATGACTGGGTCATCGTCGCGCTGGGTCATGCCGGCGAAGTCGAGAAAGTCATCGTCGACACCCTGCACTTCAAAGGCAACTACCCGGACACTTGCTCCATTCAAGGTGCATTCGTGAAGGGTGGCACCGACAGCCAGATCGAAACCCAATCGCTGTTCTGGCGCGAACTGCTGCCGGCGCAGAAACTGGAAATGCACGCCGAACACACCTTCGCCGAGCAGATCAAGGCGCTGGGGCCGATCACCCACATCCGCTTGAATGTGTTCCCGGATGGTGGTGTGAGTCGCCTGCGCGTATTGGGCAAGGTCGCGAAATAACACCCGATCGTTCCCACGCTCTGCGTGGGAATGCATCACCGGACGCTCTGCGTCCGCTTTGGATGTGACGCGGAGCGTCACGGGCTGCATTCCTACGCAGAGCGTGGGAACGATCAACAGAACTCAACGAAAAGAAGACCAGCATGCGCACACTGACGATTGAACCGCTGACCAAAGAAGCTTTCGCCCCTTTCGGTGACGTGATCGAAACCGACGGCAGCGATCACTTCATGATCAACAATGGTTCGACCATGCGCTTTCATAAACTGGCGACGGTGCAAACCGCCACGCCAGAAGACAACGCGATCATCAGCATCTTCCGCGCCGACGCGCAGGACATGCCGCTGACCGTCAGCATGCTGGAGCGTCACCCGCTGGGCAGCCAGGCTTTCATCCCGCTGCTCGGCAACCCCTTTCTGATCGTGGTCGCGCCACTTGGCGATGAACCTGTATCAGGCTTGGTCCGCGCCTTCGTCACCAACGGCAGGCAGGGCATTAATTACCATCGCGGCGTTTGGCACCATCCGGTGCTGACGATCGAAAAGCGGGATGACTTCCTGGTGGTTGATCGCAGTGGCACAGGCAATAACTGCGATGAGCATTTTTTCAAAGAGGATGAGCGTTTGATCCTTGCCCCCCACCAATAAGAGAAGGTCTGATCACTCGACAACAGAGTGACAGGCGAGAGGTAAAGACTGTGGAAGCACATCTGTTGGAATGGCTGAACCTGAGCGTGCGCTGGGTTCACATGATTACTGGCGTGGCCTGGATCGGTGCGTCGTTCTATTTCGTCTGGCTGGAAAACAACCTCAATCGGGTCAACCCGAAAAGTGGTCTGGCGGGCGATCTGTGGGCGATCCACGGCGGCGGTATCTATCACCTGGAAAAATACAAACTGGCTCCACCGACCATGCCGGACAACCTGCACTGGTTCAAATGGGAAGCCTACTTCACCTGGCTGTCGGGGATCGCGCTGCTGTGCGTGGTGTTCTACTCCAACCCGACGTTGTACCTGCTGGCACCGGGCAGCAGCCTGACCGGCCCTGAAGGGGTTGCCCTGGGTATCGCCTCGTTGTTCGTCGGCTGGTTCGTCTACTCCTTCCTCTGCGACTCGGCTCTGGGCAAACGCCCTGCCCTGCTCGGCTTTATCCTGTTCGTGCTGATCATCGGCGCGGCCTACGGCTTCAGCAAAGTGTTCAGCGGCCGTGGTGCGTACCTGCACGTCGGCGCGATCATCGGCACCATCATGGTCGGCAACGTGTTCCGCATCATCATGCCGGCGCAACGCGCGCTGGTGGCGGCGATTGCCGAGAACCGCACGCCGGATCCGGCGCTGCCGGCCAAAGGTTTGCTGCGTTCGCGTCATAACAACTACTTCACCTTGCCGGTGCTGTTCATCATGATCAGCAACCACTTCCCGAGCACCTACGGCAGCCAATACAACTGGCTGATCCTGGCCGGGATCGCGGTGCTGGCGGTGTTGGTGCGTCATTACTTCAACACCCGTCACGACAGCCACAAGTTCGCCTGGACCCTGCCGGTCGCGGCCGTCGGCATGATCTGCCTGGCCTACGTGACGGGCCCGGCGCAAATGCCGAGCGCACCGGAAGTGGCCAAGGCCCCTGGCACCATCGAGTACCAGCCGTTGCCGGAAACCGCCCTCGGCGGTGGTGCCAAGCCTGCTGAAGCCAAACCTGCCGCGCCTGCTGCTGCACCGGCCCAAGCATCGAACCAGGGCCCGGCGTTCGACAAGGTGCACAGCGTGATTCAGGAACGCTGCGCCGTGTGCCACTCGGCCAAACCCACCAGCCCGCTGTTCAGTGCAGCACCGGCCGGTGTGATGTTCGACACCCCGCAACAAATCCAGCAATTGGCCCCGCGGATCCAGGCGCAAGCCGTCGCCAGCCAGATCATGCCACTGGGCAACATCACACAGATGACCCAGCAGGAACGTGACCTGATTGGTGCGTGGATCAACCAGGGAGCCCAGACCAATTAAGCGACACAAAAGCCTGTGACAAGCAGGCTTTTGTGGCGAGGGAGCTTGCTCCCGCTGGGTCGCGAAGCGGCCCCCGCTTTTCTCCGAGAAAAAAGGGGACTGCTGCGCAGTCCAGCGGGAGCAAGCTCCCTCGCCACAGGTTTGCCTGCTGCAAAAATCACAAGAATAAAAAAGATCCGAGGTGTTGCATGTCCGAGCTATCCGAAGCGCGCATCCCCGACGCACCCGCCATTCAGCGTTTGCCCCTTTTGCAACTGATCCTGGTCGGTCTGCAACATGTACTGCTGATGTACGGCGGCGCCATCGCGGTTCCGCTGATCATCGGACAGGCCGCTGGCCTGAATCGTGAAGAAATCGCCTTCCTGATCAACGCCGACCTGCTGGTGGCCGGCATCGCCACCATCGTGCAATCCCTGGGCATCGGTCCGATGGGCATTCGCATGCCGGTGATGATGGGCGCCAGTTTCGCCGCGGTCGGCAGTATGGTGGCCATGGCCGGCATGCCTGGGATCGGCTTGCAGGGGATCTTCGGCGCGACCATCGCCGCCGGGTTCTTCGGCATGCTCATCGCGCCGTTCATGTCCAAAGTCGTGCGCTTCTTCCCGCCACTGGTGACCGGCACGGTCATCACCTCGATCGGTTTGTCGCTGTTCCCCGTCGCCGTGAACTGGGCCGGCGGTGGTACCGGCGCCGCTCAATTCGGCTCGCCGATTTACCTGGCCATTGCCGCGTTGGTGCTGGCCACGATTCTGCTGGTCCACCGCTTCATGCGCGGTTTCTGGGTCAATATTTCCGTGCTGATCGGCATGTGCCTGGGCTACATGCTCTGTGGCGTGATCGGCATGGTTGATCTGAGCGGCATGGCCCAGGCACCGTGGGTGCAGATCGTCACTCCGCTGCACTTCGGCATGCCGAAATTCGAACTCGCACCGATCCTGTCGATGTGCCTGGTGGTGGTGATTATCTTCGTCGAGTCCACCGGGATGTTCCTCGCCCTGGGCAAGATCACCGACCGTGAAGTCTGCCCCCGGATGTTGCGTCGCGGTCTGCTGTGTGACGCCGCTGCCTCGTTCTTCGCCGGGTTCTTCAACACCTTCACCCACTCCTCCTTCGCGCAGAACATCGGCCTGGTGCAGATGACCGGCGTGCGCTGCCGCTCGGTGACCATCGTCGCCGGTGGCTTGCTGGTGGTGCTCAGCCTGCTGCCGAAAGCGGCGTTCCTGGTGGCGTCGATTCCCCCGGCGGTCCTCGGCGGCGCGGCGATTGCGATGTTCGGCATGGTCGCGGCGACCGGGATCAAGATCCTGCAAGAAGCCGACATCGGTGACCGTCGCAACCAGTTGCTGGTGGCAGTGAGCATCGGCATGGGCCTGATCCCGGTGGTGCGTCCGGAGTTCTTCGCGCACCTGCCCTTGTGGATGAGCCCGATCACCCACAGCGGCATCGCCATGGCGACCCTGAGTGCCCTGTCCTTGAACCTGCTGTTCAACATTCTCGGTGGTAAAGAGCGCGCAGCCATCAACGACTGCGCCGCCCACCCGCACTGATCGAAACCTGTGAAATGGCTGCCCTGTGGCAGCCAGCAACTGCCTGCGCCTCAACAATAAAAACAAGAGGAAGCACCAGATGGTTTTTACCCCCTCAAGCCTGTCGTTTTGCGACGCCAGGCCACCCGCCGCCAACCGTGCCCCAAACCTGTCGTCGGTGCGCTGTTGCGGGGCACTTGAGACCTGGCCAAGGAGTCAGTATTCTCCGCGGCCGCCCGAATCCGGTCTAAAAAAAAGCCCGGATTTAATTCCTGACCAGAAAGCCAACTTACCCCGGCACTGGACGGTAGCAAGGCATTCAGAAATCTCCCGTAATCGACTGTTTTCGAACAGCCGAACGGGAGTTTTTTGGCTTTTCGAAAGCCTTGGCTCAGCTCTTGCTAACAGCACTAAAGCTGACCGAATGGATGAATTTTCAAAGCTGCAAAGAAAGGCGCCACACCAGAGCGCCGACCTAAGAAAAAAAACGTGGAACCACCTACTTTTTGGGAGCAACCGAATGAAACGTACGTGCACCAGCCTGATGCTCGCGGGATCCTTGCTGGCCGGGGGCCAGGCGATAGCCGGCGACTTGCTGCAATGGCAGAACAACAGCCTGACCTACCTGTATGGCAAGGACTTCAAGGTCAACCCGCACATTCAGCAAACCGTCACTTTCGAGCACGCTGATGGCTGGAAATATGGGGATAACTTCTTCTTCGTCGACAAGATCTTCTACAACGGCGACAAGGACTTCAACGTCGGCCCGAACACCTACTACGGTGAGTTCAGCCCGCGTATTTCCCTGGGCAAGGTGCTCGACCAGAAGATCGAGTTCGGCCCGATCAAGGACGTGCTGCTGGCGATGACGTACGAGTTCGGTGAAGGCGATACCGAGTCTTACCTGATCGGTCCAGGCTTCGACCTGGCGATTCCCGGTTTCGACTACTTCCAGCTGAACTTCTACCAGCGTCAAACCGAAGGCCCGCGCGCCGGTGACAACGTCTGGCAGATCACCCCGGTCTGGTCCTACACCATTCCGGTCGGCGACTCGAACATCCTGATCGATGGTTTCATGGACTGGGTGGTCGACAACGACTCCAACTCCCATGGCGACTACCACGCCAACCTGCACTTCAACCCACAGGTCAAATACGACTTGGGCAAGGCGCTGAATTTCGGCGAGAAGCAGTTGTACGTCGGTGTGGAATACGACTACTGGAAGAACAAGTACGGGATCGACGACACCCGTGCGTTCACCACCAATCAGAACGTGACGAGCTTCCTGGTGAAGTTCCACTTCTGATGAGCTGAAGACAAGAGACTGCAGCTGCTACCTGCCACGTGCGCATCCGGGGTGGGTGGGGGTTGTGGTCTTTTGTTTGTGTGGCGTCTGGAAGGACGTCTTCGCGGGCAAGCCTCGCGCCTACAGGTTTTGTGTCGTTCACAGAATTGGCGAACGACACCACCTGTAGGAGCGAGGCTTGCCCGCGAAGGCCGCACCGCCAATCTCAAGCGGCGACCACGGGCTCCGCCAACCCCAAAAACCGGCACAACTCCTCGCGCTTGGCCAACGCATCCCGCCGCCCGAGATCAATCAACTCGCTGCAATACCCCGCCTCGAACAGCAGATAACTCAACACCCCCGCCCCGCTGGTCTTGGTCGCTCCCGGCCCGCGCAGGAACAGGCGCAATGCTGCCGGCAATTCCTGACGATGCCGCGCGGCAATCTCATCAATCGGCTGGCTCGGCGAAATCACCAGCACTTCCACCGGCGCCACGCCCAGGGCACGGGTCGGCGTGCCGTCGGGCATCAAGTGGCTGAATTGATTCAGACGCTGCAACAGTTCGATATCGCTTTCCAGGCTGTCAATGAACGTGCTGTTGAGCATGTGCCCGCCGATCTGCGCCAGGGTCGGCTGCTGGCCGGTGTAGGCCCGTTGCAGCGGTTGCTCCGGGTCGACCCCGCGCGGGTTGCCGCTGACGCCCACCACCAGCACCCTGCTGGCGCCCAGGTGCAAGGCCGGGCTGATCGGTGCCGACTGCCGCACCGCGCCATCGCCGAAAAACTCCTCGCCGATTTTCACCGGGGCAAACAACAAGGGGATCGCCGAACTGGCGAGCAAGTGGTCAACCGTCAATTGCGTCGGCACGCCAATCCGCCGATGGCGTAACCAGGCGTCGATGGTGCCGCCGCCCTGATAGAAGGTCACTGCCTGGCCGGACTCGTAGCCAAACGCGGTCACTGCAACCGCCTGCAACTGCTTTTGCGCGATGGCCTCAGCGATGCCGTTCATCTGCAATTTGTCGTTGAGCAAGCCGCGCAGCGGCGAACTGTTGAGCAACGCCACCGGTACCTGGGCGCCGATGCCGAGCAAACTGTGGCTGACAAAGCGGCTGGCCTGGTGGATCACGCCGGGCCAGTCGCTGCGCAACACCAGATGACTGCGGAAACCTTGCCAGAAGGCGGTCAGGCGCTCGATGGCGCCACGAAAGTCCATCGCCCCACTGGCGAGGCTGACGGCGTTGATCGCCCCGGCCGAGGTGCCGACGATCACCGGGAACGGATTGTCCGCGCCCGGCGGCAGCAATTCGGCAATCGCCGCCAGCACGCCCACCTGATACGCCGCCCGAGCCCCGCCGCCGGAAAGAATCAACCCTGTAACCGGTTCAGCTGGGCGCATCGCAACACTCCATGGTGCTTAAGGGGATCGGCGGTTCAACCGCGTTTTGCGTAGAGTTTCGGCTCGCCCGGCGGACGGCTCTTGAAGCGGCGATGGGCCCAGAGGTATTGCTCCGGGCAATCGCGCAAGGCGCCTTCGACCCATTGATTAATGCGCAGGCAATCGGCCTCTTCGGTTTCACCGGGGAAACCTTCGAGCGGCGCGTGGATCACCAGCCGATAACCGCTGCCATCCGCCAATCGCTCTTGAGTGAACGGTACGACCAGCGCCTTGCCCAACCGCGCAAACTTGCTGGTGGCAGTGACAGTCGCCGCCTGAATCCCGAACAGCGGCACGAAGATACTTTGCTTGGCGCCGTAGTCCTGATCCGGTGCGTACCAGATCGCCCGGCCGGCCCGCAGCAGCTTGAGCATGCCGCGCACGTCGTCGCGTTCTACCGCCAGGGAATCGAGGTTGTGCCGTTCGCGGCCGCGGCGCTGGATGTAGTCGAACAACGGGTTCTTGTGTTCGCGGTACATGCCATCAATGGTGTGCTGCTGACCGAGCAACGCTGCGCCGATTTCCAGCGTGGTGAAATGCAGCGCCATCAGAATCACGCCCTTGCCGTCGCGCTGGGCTTTTTTCAGATGCTCCAGGCCTTCGACGTGGGCCAGTCTGGCCAGACGCTTGCGCGACCACCACCAACTCATGGCCATTTCGAAGAAAGCGATGCCGGTGGAGGCGAAGTTTTCCTTGAGCAGGCGCTTGCGCTCGGTCGGGGATTTTTCCGGGAAACACAGCTCAAGATTGCGCTTGGCGATGCGCCGTCGGTCGCCCGCCACTCGGTACATCAAGGCACCCAGGAGGCGGCCGACTCGCAGCAATGCCGGATACGGCAACTGGACAATCAGCCACAACAGCCCCAGCCCGCACCACAGCGGCCAGAAACGTGGAGAAAGAAAGGCGGGACGAAAACGCGGGCGATCCATTAAAGCTTCCGGAAAGACGATGGCCGCGCATTCTACATCGTTCGACCCGGCTTGCGGCCTGCGGGCGTTCTCGTTATAAGTCTCGGCACTTTTAGTGACAAGCCGTTGTATGCCGACCATGAGCCAAACCGAACCGCTAGACCAAGATCCTGTGTTCCAGTTGAAGGGCAGCATGCTCGCCATTACGGTGCTGGAACTGGCCCGTAACGACCTCGAGAACCTCGATCGACAACTGGCCGCCAAGGTTGCCCAGGCGCCGAATTTCTTCAGCAATGCACCGCTGGTGCTGGCCCTGGACAAACTCCCGGCCAGCGAAGGCGCCGTCGATTTGCCGGGCCTGATGCGCGTGTGCCGTTCCCACGGCCTGCGCACCCTGGCCATCCGCGCCAGCCGCATCGAGGACATCGCCGCCGCCATCGCCGTCGACCTGCCGGTGCTGCCACCGTCCGGTGCCCGCGAGCGGCCGCTGGACCCGAACGAAGGCGTCGTGGTGAAAAAACCGGAAAAACCACCGGAACCGACGATCAAACCGACCAAGGTAATCACTTCGCCAGTACGTGGTGGCCAACAAATATATGCCCAAGGTGGCGATTTGGTCATCGTTTCGTCGGTCAGCCCGGGGGCGGAACTTCTCGCCGATGGGAACATCCATGTATACGGCCCGATGCGCGGTCGTGCGCTGGCCGGGGTCAAGGGCGACACCAAAGCGCGGATTTTCTGCCAGCAGATGAGCGCCGAACTGCTCTCCATCGCCGGCCACTACAAGGTTTCCGAGGATCTGCGGCGCGATCCGTTGTGGGGCTCGGGCGTACAAGTCAGCCTGTCGGGCGACGTGTTGAACATCATTCGGCTTTAACGGATACTGCCGCATTTTCCAAGCATCTCTAAAACGTAGCGAAAACGGCTCAAACGAAGTAGGAAAAAGGCCAAACGCAGTGTTTACCGCCGGTAAATGCCGCCCAAAACCAAATTCCAGCCAAGGCTGTCCGACTGCAGTAGTTTTTCAAGAGATGTTTTTCAGGGGCTAAAAGTCCTTTTTCCTTAGGGGTGAAACACCTTGGCCAAGATTCTCGTGGTTACATCCGGCAAGGGTGGTGTGGGTAAGACCACCACCAGCGCCGCTATCGGTACCGGCCTCGCACTGCGCGGTCACAAAACAGTAATCGTCGACTTCGACGTCGGTTTGCGTAACCTCGACCTGATCATGGGTTGCGAACGTCGCGTGGTGTATGACTTCGTCAACGTGGTCAACGGCGAAGCCAACCTGCAACAAGCCCTGATCAAAGACAAGCGCCTGGAAAACCTCTACGTACTGGCCGCCAGTCAGACCCGCGATAAAGACGCGCTGACCGTCGAAGGCGTGGAAAAAGTCCTGATGGCGCTGAAAGAAGACTTCGACTTCGTGGTCTGCGACTCCCCGGCCGGCATCGAGAAAGGTGCTCACCTGGCCATGTACTTCGCTGATGAAGCGATTATCGTGACCAACCCGGAAGTCTCCTCGGTACGTGACTCGGACCGCATGCTCGGCCTGCTGGCCAGCAAGTCCCGTCGCGCCGAACGTGGCGAAGACCCGATCAAGGAACACCTGCTGTTGACCCGCTACAACCCGCAACGCGTCAGCGACGGCGAAATGCTCGGCGTCGAAGACGTGAAGGAAATTCTGGCCGTGACCCTGCTGGGCGTCATTCCGGAATCCCAGGCGGTGCTGAAAGCCTCCAACTCGGGCGTGCCCGTGATTCTCGACGACCAGAGCGATGCCGGTCAGGCATACGGCGATGCGGTCGACCGCCTCCTTGGCAAAGAAAAGGAACATCGTTTCCTCGATGTGACGAAGAAAGGCTTCTTCGAGCGCCTGTTTGGAGGTAAATAATGAATCTTTTTGACTTCTTTCGTGCCAGTAAAAAGGTCAGTACCGCGTCGGTAGCGAAAGAGCGTCTACAGATCATCGTGGCGCATGAACGCGGCCAGCGCAGTACCCCGGATTACCTGCCAGCCTTGCAGAAGGAACTGGTGGAAGTGATCCGCAAGTACGTCAATATCGGGTCCGATGACGTGCACGTCGCCCTGGAAAACCAGGGTAGCTGCTCGATTCTGGAACTCAATATCACCCTGCCAGATCGCTAGTCGAACCGGCGGGAGCCACGGCGGCTCAGACCTGCGCTCCTACACGGGGTGCGGGGTTCTGAGCCGCCGTTGGCGTTTGTTACGAGGCTGTTTTAATGCCGTTGTCCAACGTCCACATCATCCATCAGGACGACGCCGTTCTGGTGGTGAACAAACCGACCCTGTTGCTCTCCGTCCCTGGCCGGGCCGATGACAACAAGGATTGCCTGATCACCCGCCTGCAGGAAAACGGCTACCCGGAAGCGCGGATCGTCCATCGCCTGGACTGGGAAACCTCCGGCATCATCCTGCTGGCCCGTGACCCGGATACCCATCGTGAACTGTCTCGGCAGTTTCACGACCGCGAAACCGAAAAGGCCTACACCGCGCTGGCCTGGGGTCAACCGGAACTGGACAGCGGCAGCATCGACCTGCCCCTGCGCTACGATCCGCCGACCAAGCCGCGGCATGTGGTGGACCACGAATTCGGCAAGAACGCCCTGACCTTCTGGCGCGTGCTTGAGCGCTGTGGCGACTGGTGCCGTGTCGAGCTGACGCCGATCACCGGCCGCTCCCACCAGTTGCGCGTGCACATGTTGTCCATCGGCCATCCGCTGCTGGGTGACGGGCTCTACGCCCACGAGCAGGCCCTCGCTGCCTGGCCGCGCCTGTGTTTGCACGCGAGCATGCTCAGCTTCACCCATCCTCAAACTGGCGAACGCTTGCGTTTCGAGTGTCCGGCGCCGTTCTAAGCACTGCCTGACAAGCAGTCGCCCGCTTTAAAACATAAGGATACCCATCCGGATGCGTTGTACCGATTCCCTGGCAACACCCGTCAAGAAAACCCGTCACCAATTGCTTTACCTGATCTACGGCCACCAGGACGTTTACCGCCGCGAAGCCAAGTTCAGCATTTTGACCGCACTGTCCCACGCCAAAAATGGCGAATGTCCCAGCATCAGAATCCTCACGGACCGACCCGAGGACTATGCTGGCTGGCCTGTCGAAACCGTGTTTTTGAGTCAGGAAACCCTGGCCCAATGGCAGGGTGAAAACGGCTATCACCACCGCCGCAAGGCCTGCGCGATTGCCGCCGGCCTGAAGCTTGCGCAAAAGACCCTGTTCGTCGATACCGACACGCTGTTCACCAGCGACCCGAACCGGATCTTCAGCCAGATTCAGCCTGGCCAATACCTCATGGATCGCTTCGAATACGACTGGCATTACGTCTGCGATCGCCCGGAATACCAGAAGCTCGGCGAGTGCCTCGACGCCCACGGCATCACCCCGGACAACGGTTTCAAGCTGTACAACAGCGGCCTGTGCGGCGTGACCGACCGCGACGGAGCGCTGTTCGACGAATCCATCCGGTTGATCGACGACTGGACCCGGGATGGTTTCGACATCCACACCATCGAGCAGATTGCGTTGTCGTTCGCGATGCGCGACAAGCTCGTGGCTGAAGCGAAAAAGTACATCTATCACTACTTCGCGGAAAAACGTTTCTTCCATGCGATGGTCGGCTATTTCTTCTCCCGGCATGGCGAACAGTTCAGCCAGGAGCTGGTAGAGCTTTGCCGTGACGTGCCGCGGGTCAAACCGTTTCCATCGGCCTGGCAGCGGCTGAAAATCAAATGGAAGTTACGCCACCAGAACGGCGCGCTGCGCAAGGTCGGTCGCGACCTGCTGTATGGCAGCGCTGCACCTGAAGGCCCGTACTACTCGGCCTGCCGCCATGAATGGTGGGAATGTGCCTCGCGGGAAATCCTGCGCTGGGACAAGAACAGTCAGAAAAAGCTGTTGAACGCCCGCAGTCGCTGGCCGGAGGCTCTGCCCAAACCGGAAAAGTCCGAAGATGAACGGGTGATCATGCAGTACCTGAAAAAACGGGTCGAAGCCGCCGGCTGACGTCGCCGACACACGTCATGCCCAAAGCCCCAGGCCAATACGTTAAACTCCCGCCCATTGCTGTCTGGAGTTTCTTATGCGCGAAGAGTTGAACCAAGGCCTGATCGACTTCCTCAAGGCCTCCCCTACCCCGTTTCATGCCACTGCCAGCCTTGTTCAGCGCCTGGAAGCGGCCGGTTTTTCGCGTCTTGACGAGCGTGAGCCGTGGGCTGTCGAAACCAGCGGTCGTTACTACGTCACCCGTAACGACTCGTCGATTGTCGCGTTCAAGATGGGCCGTCACTCGCCCCTGCACGGCGGCATCCGCCTGGTCGGCGCCCACACCGACAGCCCGTGCCTGCGGGTCAAGCCGCAGCCTGAACTGCAACGCCAGGGTTTCTGGCAGCTTGGTGTCGAAGTCTATGGCGGCGCGTTGCTGGCGCCGTGGTTCGACCGTGACCTGTCCCTGGCCGGCCGCGTGACCTTCCGCCGCGACGGCAAGGTCGAGAGCCAGTTGATCGATTTCAAGGCGCCCATCGCTACGATCCCGAACCTGGCCATTCACCTCAACCGTGAAGCCAACATGGGTTGGGCGATCAACGCACAAACCGAGTTGCCGCCGATCCTCGCGCAATTCGCCGGTGACGAGCGCGTGGACTTCCGCGCCGTGCTCACCGACCAACTCGCCCGCGAACACGGCCTCAACGCCGACGTGGTGCTCGACTACGAGCTGAGCTTCTACGACACCCAAAGTGCCGCGGTGATTGGCCTGCATGGCGACTTCATTGCCGGTGCGCGCCTGGACAACCTGCTGTCGTGCTACGCCGGCCTGCAAGCGTTGCTGACCACCGAAACCGACGAAACCTGCGTGCTGGTGGCCAACGATCACGAAGAAGTCGGTTCCTGCTCGGCCTGCGGCGCCGATGGCCCGATGCTCGAGCAGACGCTGCGTCGTCTGCTGCCTGAGGGTGATGAGTTCGTGCGCACCATTCAGAAATCCCTGCTGGTCTCGGCGGACAACGCCCACGGCGTGCACCCGAACTACGCCGACAAGCACGACGTCAACCACGGCCCGAAACTCAACGCCGGCCCGGTGATCAAGGTCAACAGCAACCAGCGCTACGCCACCAACAGCGAAACCGCCGGGTTCTTCCGCCATCTGTGCATGGCCGAAGAAGTGCCGGTGCAGAGCTTCGTGGTGCGCAGCGACATGGGCTGTGGCTCGACCATCGGCCCGATCACCGCCAGCCACCTGGGCGTGCGCACCGTGGACATCGGCCTGCCGACGTTCGCCATGCACTCGATCCGCGAACTGTGCGGCAGCCACGACCTGGCCCACCTGGTCAAAGTGCTGAGCGCGTTCTACGCGTGCCGCGAGTTGCCATAAACCCGATGGTATGAGGGACATCTGTGGCGAGGGAGCTTGCTCCCGCTCGGCTGCGAAGCAGTCGTAAATTCAGCTAACGCGATCTGTCAGACGGAAAACATTGGATGGTTTTGGGGCTGCTTCGCAGCCCAGCGGGAGCAAGCTCCCTCGCCACAAGTGATTCAATTCTGGTACACCGCCCCAGCGGTCGCCGAAAAGCCACCTAGACTTTAAACATCCCCAACGACAAGGCAGTCGCCATGATCTCGATGTCCTCGTTCCACGCCATGCTCATCCCCATTCTCGCCGGCATGATCATGCTGGCCATCGGCTTCAATTTCCGTGACAAGAACGCTGGCGTGTTCGCCATGTGGCTCGGCATGCTGTTGATCCTCGCCACCGTGGTTTACAAGATCCTCGCCAAACTCAACGAATAAAACTGCGCGCCCGGCTCGCATTGATTTTGACGGGCTCGTACACTCGGCCGATCCGCTCTTCCCGAGGTTGACCGCCTAGTGTTCGCTCGTCTTTTTGCCCTGCCGTATTTCTTCCTTGTCAGCCTCATGATGCTGCTGCCGATGGCGCCTGCCCAGGCCGTCAGTTTGCCGGGGCTGCTCAACAACTCGGCGAAAACCCAGCCCGAAGCCCAGCAACCCTTGGGTCAATCCCTCGACGAAGTGATCAAGTCCCTGGAGAACGACCAGCAGCGCACCAAACTGCTGGCGGACCTGAAGAAGTTGCGCGACGTCACCAAAAAGGCCCAACCGACCGCCGAAGAAGGCGTACTCGGCCTGATCGGCGGCACCCTGGCCAATTTCGAAAAGCAGTTCACCGGCGCCGACAGCCCTGTCACACGCTGGTCCAATGAGTTCGAACTGGCCAAGGATGAATTGTCGGCGCTGATGCTGCCGGCCAATGAATGGCTGCCGATCATCTTTGCCTTTGCCATGATCCTGATGGTCTGGAGCCTGCTGGCGGCCGCGCTGATCTGGGTCAGCCACCGGGTACGCATGCGCTTCGGCCTGACCGAAGAACTGCCGCAACACCCCAAGGCCCTCGACATGCTGCGCTTCGCCCTGCGCAAGCTCGGGCCGTGGCTGATTGCCCTGGTGATGACCGTTTATATGACCTACGCGCTGCCTTCGTCTTTGGGCAAGAGCCTGGCGATGGTGCTGGCCTATGCGCTGGTGGTCGGCACCTGTTTCTCGGCGATCTGTGTGATCGCTTTCTCCGTGCTCGACGGCCCGCACCGCCATCGCGCCTTGTACATCCTGCGCCATCAGGCGTTCCGGCCGTTGTGGCTGATCGGCAGTTTCGCCGCGTTCGGTGAGGCCCTGAGTGATCCGCGCCTGGTCGCCAGTCTCGGCAGCCATCTCGCCCATACCGCCGCAACGGTCGCCAATGTCCTTGCCGCGTTGTCCACCGGCCTGTTCATCCTGCGTTTTCGCCGGCCGATTGCGCATTTGATCCGCAACCAGCCGTTGTCCCGACGCCTGACCCGCCGCGCCCTCAGCGATACCATCGATATCCTCGGCACCTTCTGGTATGTGCCGGCGCTGGTGCTGGTGTGCATTTCGCTGTTCGCCACCTTCATTTCGGCGGGCGACACCAGCACCGCGTTGCGCCAGTCGCTGATCTGCACCGTGCTGCTGGTGTTGTGCATGGTCATCAACGGACTGGTCCGTCGGCACTCGCTGAAACCGCAACGCGGAGTGAAGCGCCACGCACTGTATTCCGATCGTTTGAAAAGCTTCTGCTACACCCTCGCTCACCTGCTGGTGTGGCTGGTGTTTATCGAACTCGGCTTGCGGGTCTGGGGCATGTCGCTGATTGCCTTCACCGAAGGTGAAGGCCATGAAGTCAGCGTCAAGTTGTTCAGCCTCGCCGGCACGCTGATTTTCGCCTGGCTGATCTGGATCCTCAGCGACACCGCCGTGCACCACGCCCTCACCCGCTCACGCAAAGGCCTGGCCAACGCGCGGGCGCAGACGATGATGCCGCTGATCCGCAACGTGCTGTTCGTGGCGATCTTCATCATCGCGCTGATCGTCGCCCTGGCGAACATGGGCATGAACGTCACGCCGCTGCTGGCCGGTGCCGGTGTGATCGGCCTGGCCATCGGTTTTGGTGCGCAGTCGCTGGTCGCCGACTTGATCACCGGCCTATTCATCATCATCGAAGACTCCCTGGCCATCGACGACTACGTGGACGTCGGCGGTCACCTGGGCACCGTCGAAGGCCTGACCATCCGCACCGTGCGCCTGCGCGACATCGACGGCATCGTCCACACCATTCCGTTCAGCGAAATCAAAAGCATCAAGAACTACTCCCGGGAATTCGGCTACGCGATCTTCCGGGTGGCGGTGCCTTCCAACATGGACATCGACGAAGCGATCAAACTGATGCGCGAAGTCGGCCAGAAAATGCGCACCGACCCGCTGCAACGCCGCAACATCTGGTCGCCGCTGGAGATCCAGGGTGTCGAGAGTTTCGAGTCCGGCAACGCGATTCTTCGCGCCCGCTTCAAGACCGCGCCAATCAAGCAGTGGGAAGTGTCCCGGGCATTTAACTTATCGCTCAAGCGCCATCTGGATGAGGCCGGGATGGACCTGGCGACACCGCGCATGAGCGTGCAAGTGGTCACGGCCGGTGGCGGACCGCAGAAGGAATAGCACTTAGGCGCGAGGTTCGGGTCACAGGCAGGGCAGCCAGAAAAACAATAACCATGGAGAAACCCGATGCAGCTCACACGCATTGCCCAGACCGTTTTGCTGACCCTCCTCGCCGGCCATGCCGGCGCCGCAACGCTGGATAGCGCCCGCGAGCAAATCGCCGTTCAGGCCACGGCGCTTGAACCGGAACTGCTGGAAACCCGCCGCGACATCCACGCGCACCCGGAACTGGGCAACACCGAAAAACGCACCGCGGAACTGGTGGCCAAGCAACTGCGGGCCATGGGCCTGGAGGTCAAGACCGGCGTCGCCCGCACCGGCGTGGTCGCCATCCTCAAGGGCGCCCTGCCCGGCCCGACCGTGGCCCTGCGCGCCGACATGGATGCGCTGCCGGTCAAGGAAGTTTCGGACCTGCCCTTCGCCTCGAAAGCCAAGGGCACCTACCTCGATAAAGAAGTCGATGTGATGCACGCCTGTGGCCACGACACCCACACCGCGATCCTGCTGAGCACGGCGAAAATCCTCACCGGCATGCGCGACACCTTGCCCGGCACCGTGGTGTTCTATTTCCAGCCCGCCGAGGAAGGTCCGAGCGACTTCATCCCCGATGGCAAAAACACCTGGGGCGCGAAAATGATGATCGAGGAAGGCGTGATGAAAGCGCCGAAACCGGACGCAGTCTTCGGCCTGCACGTGTGGGCCGGCGTCCCCGCCGGCCAGATCGCCTACCGCCCTGGCCCGACCCTGGCCAGCTCCGACGACCTGCGGATCAAAATCCTCGGCAAACAAACCCACGCCGGCCGCCCGTGGGACGGCATCGACCCGATCACCGTCGGCGCGCAAACCATCGTCGGCCTGCAAACAGTGGTCAGCCGCCGCACCGACATCTCGTCATATCCGTCAGTGGTCAGCATCGGCACCATCAACGGCGGCACCCGCTACAACATCATCCCCGAGTCCGTGGACATGACCGGCACCCTCCGCTCCTACGACTACGGCATCCGCCAGAAACTGCACGCCGACGTACGCCAGACCGTTGAGAAAATCGCCGAGAGCGGCGGCGCGAAGGCTGAAGTGACGATCATCGAGAAATACGACCCGACGATTAACAACCCGGCGCTGACCGAGAAGATGCTACCGACCCTGCGCTGGGCGGCGAAGGATGACGTGGTGCAAGGGCCGCTGGTGGGCGGCGCGGAGGACTTCTCGTTCTATGCCAAGGAAACACCGGGGTTGTTCGTGTTTCTCGGGGTCACGCCGCGGGACCAGGACATGAGCAAAGCGGCGCCGAATCATAATCCGGGGTTCTTTGTCGATGAGTCGGCGTTGGTGGTTGGGGTAAGAACCCTGGCGTCGTTGGCGACCGATTACCTCTATAGCAAACCCTGACGTCATTGTAGGAGCGAGCGGTGCGGCGATCCGACTTGCCCGCGAAGACGTCATTTCAGCCAACAGCAATGTTGAATGTAAGTACGTCTTCGCGGGCAAGTCGGATCGCCGCACCGCTCGCTCCTACAGGGAATCACACGACGTCAACGCCTACATGAATCGCATCGTGGCGCCAAAACTCCAGGTCACAATCGATCAGCCGTTCATGCTGATCGTAATTGACCCGGGCAATCCGCAAGCCCGGGCTCCCCACTGACACCCGCAGCGCCGCCGCCGCATCCACCGACAATGAAGTCGGCACGATCTCGAAGCGCACCCGCCCGTAGTGCAAATCGTAGTGCCGCGCATACAGCTCGGTAATCGACTGATTCAGATCGAAGTCGAGAATCCCCGGAAAATACTGCGGGTTCAGGTAGTGCTCGACATACAACACCAGCCGCCCATCGATGCGCCGGGCCCGGCATATCTGGATCACGCTCGACAACGCCGGCAACTGCAACCACGCACACACCGCCGCCGACGCCGGCTGCAAACGCGCAGAAATCACCTCGGTCGACGGCACCCGCCCCTGGGCGCTGACCATCGCGTGGAAGTGACTGCGCTGCATCAGGTTGTAGGCCAGGCGCGGCGGCGAGACGAACCAGCCACGGCGCTCCTCGCGATAAATCTGGCCCTGCGCTTCCAACTGCAACAACGCTTCGCGCACGGTAATGCGCGTGGTACCGAACAACTCACTGAGCTTGCGCTCGGCCGGCAACTTGCTGCCAGCCGCCAACAGGCCGTGGTCGAGCTGCTCTTGCAGGACCTGGCCAATGGCTGTCACCGCTTTTGTTGCCTCATCGCGCATCAACGTTACCTATCTGGACTAGACCAGCACTGTTTCGGGGCAGAACCGCACGGTAAAACCGGCTCGTTTCAACATTCTGCAAGCCTAGGCAGTGCAGATGACTGAGAGATGACAGCTGCCCAACGGTCATCCCCGGCGCCAGTCAAAACCTTGCAATACATCGGCCAAGTGCCTTGCGTAGCGGGCCTTTGCCCATGGTCTACGCTTACCGGGCACCCGCCAATTCCGGGCAAATAAAAGTCCTGCCGGGCGACCAGCGACATGAAAGTGTCATGCAGTCCCCTTAGATTGGCTCAGGTATTGCTGACCTAGACCAACACAACCGCAATCGCAGCGTTGAAAACGCCCAAAGGAGCTTCGGATGAAACAGCTTTTCCTGGCATCACTGTTAGGCTCGACCATTGCCATGTGCACCGCCGCCATGGCTGCTGATACGGATTTGAAAACTCTTGAAGCCGCTGCGATAGCGGAAGGCGCCGTCAACAGCGTCGGCATGCCCGATGACTGGGCCAACTGGAAAGGCACCTGGGAAGACCTGGCCAAGAACTACGGCCTGAAACACATCGACACCGACATGAGCTCGGCCCAGGAAATCGCCAAGTTCGCCGCTGAAAAAGACAACGCCAGTGCCGACATCGGCGACGTCGGTGCCGCCTTCGGCCCGATCGCGGTCAAGCAAGGCGTGGTGCAACCGTACAAGCCAAGCACCTGGGCACAGGTCCCGGACTGGGCCAAGGACAAGGACGGCAACTGGGCGTTGGCCTACACCGGCACCATCGCATTTATCGTCAACAAGAAGCTGCTGCACGGTTCCGAAGCACCGACCAAATGGGCTGACCTCAAGACCGGCAAATACAAAGTCTCCATCGGTGACGTGAGCACCGCCGCCCAGGCCGCCAACGGTGTACTGGCTGCAGCGCTGGCCAACGGTGGCGACGAGAAGAACCTGCAACCTGCCCTGCTGCTGTTCGCAGACATCGCCAAGCAAGGTCGTCTCTCGATGGCCAACCCGACCATCGCCACCATGGAAAAAGGCGAGATCGAAGTCGGCGTGGTCTGGGACTTCAACGGCCTGAGCTACAAGGCCAAGATGGCTAACCCCGATGACTACACCGTGCTGATTCCATCCGACGGTTCGGTGATTTCCGGTTACACCACCATCATCAACAAATACGCGAAGAACCCGAACGCCGCCAAGCTGACCCGTGAATACATCTTCAGTGACGCCGGCCAGATCAACCTGGCGCGCGGCAACGCTCGTCCGATCCGCGCCGAGCACCTGCAACTGCCGGCCGACGTCCAGGCCAAACTGCTGCCGAACGAGCAGTACAAAGGCGTGACGCCGATCAAGGACGCGGATGCGTGGGAGAAGACCTCCAAGGCCCTGCCGCAGAAGTGGAACGAAGAAGTCATCGTAGAAATGAAGTAATGCTTCATCTGTAGGAGCAAAGCTTGCTCGCGATGCAGGCAACTCGGTCTTCCAGATGGAGCCAACTCGGTCTTCCAAATGACCGAGTTGATACCATCGCGGGCAAGCCTTGCTCCAACAGATTTCGCTGATATTTAAATGTTTTGCGGAGTCATCGCCCCTATGAAGCACAACGTCATCCTTGTCGTGCTCGACGGCCTCAACTACGAAGTCGCGCGCCACGCCATGGGGCACCTGCAGGCTTACGTCGGCGCAGGACGCGCAGCGCTCTACAAACTGGAGTGCGAACTGCCGGCCCTGTCCCGACCGCTGTATGAATGCATCCTGACCGGCGTTACGCCGATCGACAGTGGCATCGTCCACAACAACGTCTCGCGCCTGTCCAACCAGCGCAGCATCTATCACTACGCCCGCGACGCCGGCCTGACCACTGCAGCGGCGGCATATCACTGGGTCAGCGAGTTGTATAACCGTTCGCCGTTCGTGGCCGCCCGGGACCGTCACACCGACGACCCGCAACTGCCGATCCAGCACGGTCACTTCTACTGGAGCGATCACTACCCGGACTCGCACCTGTTCGCCGACGCGGAAAACCTGCGCCTGCGTCATGCGCCGAACTTTCTGTTGATCCACCCGATGAACATCGACGACGCTGGGCACAAGCACGGCCTCGACACCCCGCAATACCGCAACAGCGCACGCTTCGCCGACATTTACCTCGCGGATTACCTGCAAGGCTGGCTCGACGCCGGGTATCAAGTGCTGGTGACCGCCGATCACGGCATGAACAACGACCGCTCCCACAACGGCCTGTTGCCGGAAGAGCGCGAAGTGCCGCTGTTCGTCCTCGGCGACGCCTTCAGCTTCAATGCCGGCGCCGCACCGAAACAGACGGAGATCTGCGGCACCGTCTGCGAACTGCTGGGCGTGGCCCACGACAAACCTGTGTGCCGGGAGCTGCTCAAGTGAATTCTATAACCCGCGGCAAATGGCTGGCGGCCTTATGTTTGGTGCCCTTCGCGCTGTTCTTTATCGTGTTCGAAATCGCCCCACTGGTGTGGGTGATGATCAACAGCCTGCAATCGGAAGAGTTCGGCTGGGGCATCGAAAACTTCACCAAGATCTTCAGTTCGAAGTTCTACTTGCAGGCGATCCAGTACAGCCTCGAGATCAGTTTCTGGTCCAGCGTGTTCGGGATCATCATCGCAGTGCTTGGCGCCTATTCCTTGCGCCGGGTCGACTCGAAACTGCGCAACTTCGTCAACGCCTTCGCCAACATGACCAGCAACTTTGCCGGTGTGCCGTTGGCCTTCGCCTTCATCATTCTGCTGGGCTTCAACGGCAGCTTCACCATCATGCTCAAGCAGGCCGGGATCATTCAGGATTTCAACCTGTACTCGAAAACCGGGCTGATCATTCTCTACACCTACTTCCAGATTCCCCTCGGCGTGCTGCTGCTCTACCCGGCCTTCGATGCCCTGCGCGAAGACTGGCGCGAGTCCGCCGAACTGCTTGGCGCCAATGGCTGGCAATACTGGCGCCACATCGGTTTGCCGGTGCTGACCCCGGCGCTGCTCGGCACCTTCGTCATCCTGCTGGCCAACGCCCTCGGCGCCTACGCCACGGTCTACGCGCTGACCACCGGCAACTTCAACGTGCTGCCGATCCGCATCGCAGCAATGGTGTCTGGCGACATTTCCCTGGATCCGAACCTCGCCAGTGCCCTGGCCGTGGTGCTGGTGGCGTTGATGACCCTGGTGACCATCGTGCATCAGCTGCTGTTGAAGAGGAGCTACCATGTCTCGCGCTGAATTAGGGCCGGTCGGTGTCTACCACCGGGTCGTGGTGTATCTGCTGTTCGCCATTCTGCTGCTACCGCTGGCCGGTACGCTGATCTACTCGATCGCCAGCAGTTGGTCGGCGACCATTCTGCCCAGCGGCTTCACCTTCAAATGGTACGTGCAGCTGTGGAGCGATCCGCGTTTTTTGCATGCCTTCGGCCAGTCGCTGCTGGTGTGCGTCGGAGCGCTGATTCTTTCGGTGGTGCTGATTCTGCCGCTGCTGTTCGTGGTGCATTACCACTTCCCGAAACTCGATGCGCTGATGAACATCCTGATCCTGCTGCCCTTCGCGGTGCCGCCGGTGGTGTCGTCGGTAGGGTTGCTGCAACTCTACGGTTCCGGGCCGTTTGCGATGGTCGGGACGCCGTGGATTCTGATCGGCTGCTACTTCACCGTGGCGCTGCCGTTCATGTACCGCGCGATCACCAACAACCTGCAAGCGATCAACCTGCGCGACCTGATGGACGCCGCCCAACTGCTCGGTGCCAGCACCTTTCAAGCGGCGTACCTGGTGGTGCTGCCGAACTTGCGCAAGGGTTTGATGGTGGCGTTGCTGCTGTCGTTCTCGTTCCTGTTCGGCGAGTTCGTGTTCGCCAACATCCTGGTCGGCACCCGCTACGAAACCCTGCAGGTGTACCTCAACAACATGCGTAACAGCAGCGGCCATTTCACCAGTGCGCTGGTGATTTCCTACTTCTTCTTTGTGCTGGTTCTGACCTGGGCGGCCAATATCTTGAACAAGGACAAAAGCGAATGAGCTATGTCAGCGTCCAACATCTGCAGAAAAACTACGCCGGCACCACCGTGTTCAGCGACATCAATTGCGAAATCCAGAAGGGCGAATTCGTCACCCTCCTCGGCCCGTCCGGTTGCGGCAAGTCCACGCTGCTGCGCTGCATCGCCGGGCTGACCTCGGTGGATGGCGGCAAGATCCTGCTCGATGGCGTCGATATCGTGCCGCTGAGCCCGCAGAAACGCGGGATCGGCATGGTGTTCCAGAGTTACGCGCTGTTCCCGAACATGACCGTGGAACAGAACGTCGCCTTCGGATTGCGCATGCAAAAGGTCAACGCCGACGACAGCCACAAGCGCGTCGCCGAAGTGCTGAAACTGGTGGAGCTGAATGACTTCGCCACGCGTTATCCGCATCAGCTGTCCGGCGGCCAATGTCAGCGGGTGGCACTGGCCCGCTCGCTGGTCACCCGTCCACGGCTGTTGCTGCTGGATGAACCGTTGTCGGCCCTGGATGCACGGATTCGCAAGCACCTGCGCGAACAGATCCGTGCGATCCAGCGCGAACTCGGCCTGACTACGATTTTCGTCACACACGATCAGGAAGAAGCCCTGACCATGTCTGACCGGATTTTCCTGATGAATCAGGGAAAGATCGTACAGAGCGGCGATGCCGAGACCCTTTACACTGCGCCGGTGGATGTGTTCGCCGCCGGCTTCATCGGCAACTACAACCTGCTGGACGCCGATGCCGCCTCGAAGTTGCTGCAACGGCCGATCAGCCACCGCATCGCGATTCGCCCGGAGGCCATCGAACTGAGCCTCAACGGCGAACTCGATGCGCAAATCCGCAGCCACAGCCTGTTGGGTAATGTGATTCGCTACCGGGTCGAAGCCCGGGGCGTGGAATTGGTGGTGGATGTGCTGAACCGCTCGGCGGCCGACCTGCATCCCGATGGTCAGCGCCTGGCGCTTTCCATCGATCCGACGGCCCTGTGTGAGGTAGCCTGATGCCTTTGCTGATGTTGAAGAGAGAACTGCACTGATGGCCCTGGCAATTTTTGATCTGGACGAAACCCTGATCCACGGCGACTGCGCCACCCTTTGGAGCGAACAGATGGGCCGGTTGGGCTGGGTCGATCCCGAATCGTTCATGCGGCAGAACAACCAACTGATGGACGCCTACAGCCACGGCAAGCTGCGGATGGAGGACTACATGACCTTCAGCCTGGAACCGATGATCGGCCGTACGCCGGAAGAGGTCGATCACCTGGTCGGCCCTTGGGTTGAAGACTTTATCGAACCGATTATCTTCAGCGACGCCACCAAAGCCATCGCCGCCCACCGCAAGGCCGGCGACCGGATCCTGGTGATCTCGGCGTCGGGCACGCACCTGGTGCGACCGATTGCCGATCGCCTGGGGATCGACGAGATTCTCGCGATCGAACTGGAAGTGGCCCATGGGGTTTATAGCGGCCACACGGTCGGCACACTGACCTACCGCGAAGGCAAGATCACCCGCTTGCTGGAGTGGCTGGATGCCGAAGAGGAAAACCTCGAAGGCGCGAGTTTCTACTCGGACTCACGCAATGACCTGCCGTTGTTGCTGAAGGTGGATTTCCCGCATGTGGTGAATCCGGATCCGGTGTTGCTTGAGCATGCCGAAAAGGCCGGCTGGCCGATCCATCTCTGGAAATAACCTCCACCTGATCGTTCCCACGCTCCGCGTGGGAATGCCTCAATGGGCGCTCTGCGTCCGCTGTTGGGACGCGGAGCGTCCCGGGCTGCATTCCCACGCGGAGCGTTGGAACGATCAGTGACAAGGCTCAGGTCAGGCTTTCGTCAATCAACAACACCAACTTCCCCGCCACCTTATTGCTCGCCAACTCTGCAAACGCCGCTTCGGCATCCTTGATCGCAAACGCCTTGGCCAACTGTGGCTTCAACCGCCCTTCCGCAAACAACGGCCACACATGCTGGCTCAGATCACTGAACAGATCGGCCTTGAACTGATCGTCCCGGCTGCGCAAGGTCGAACCCAGCAGTTGCACGCGCTTGCCCAACACCTGCGCCAGATCCAGCTTCGCCTCGCGGCCACCCATCAGACCGATCAGCACCCAACGACCATCGAGGGCGGTCAGCTTGAGATTCAGCGCCGCGTAATTGCCGCCCACCGGATCCAGGATCACATTGAACGGCCCCAGGTCACTCAAGCTCTCCAGATCCCCGGTGCGCACCACGCCGCCCTGGGCGCCCAAGGCTTCGCAGTACGCCAATCGCTCGGCGGACCCGACGCTGACCCAGCACGGGCTGCCAAACGCCTTACACAACTGAATGGCGGCTGAACCGATTCCACTTGCCCCGGCGTGCAGCAGAACTTTCTCACCGGGTTTGAGGCCGGCCAGATGAAATAAATTTAACCAAACAGTCGCGTAGACCTCGGGCAGCGCCGCCGCCTCGGCCAACGACAAACCTTCAGGCACCGGCAGCACGTGCCGTCCGTCGACAACCACCTCTTCGGCCATCCCGCCCCCGGCCAGCAAGGCGCAGACCCGGTCCCCCACCTGCCAGGACGAGCCCGCACCGACCTCGCTGATCACCCCCGAACACTCAAGACCCAGCACCTGACTGGCTCCCGGCGGTGGCGGATAAAGGCCTGCCTTCTGTAACAAATCGGCGCGATTGAGGCCCGCTGCCGCCACACGGATCCGAACTTGTCCTACATCACACGTAGGACTCGGCTCTTCAACCCACTCCACTTGACCGTCAACGCCTTGCAATGCTTTCACAGTGCCTCCATAGTGAGTCTGGACTGAGCCCGTAGCTGTAGCGCCGGGCTTTCTTGCATTATGTGACCGGCCCTTTGTGGAACCGGCGACTTCAAAGACGGCCTAATATGCGTGATCAATTGTCCCCGCGTCGAATCAGCATGAAGCATCTGTTCCCCAGCACCGCCCTAGCCCTATTTATCGGTATCGGCCTCTTGCCGTTATCGAGCAATTCGTTTGCCGCCAATAGCTGGGACAACCTTCAGCCTGATCGTGACGAAGTAATCGCCAGTCTGAACGTCGTCGAGCTGCTCAAGCGCCATCACTACAGCAAGCCGCCGCTCGATGACGCGCGCTCGGTGATTATCTACGACAGCTACCTCAAGCTGCTGGATCCGTCGCGCAGCTACTTCATGGCCAGCGACATTGCCGAATTCGACAAGTGGAAAACCCAGTTTGACGACTTCCTCAAAAGCGGCGACCTGAACGCCGGGTTCACCATCTACAAGCGCTACCTGGACCGCGTCAAAGCGCGTCTGGACTTTGCCCTTGCAGAGTTGAACAAGGGCGTCGACAAAATCGACTTCACCACCAAGGAATCCTTGCTGATCGATCGCAAGGACGCCCCGTGGCTCAAGTCCACCGCCGAGCTCGACGACCTGTGGCGCAAACGCGTCAAGGACGAAGTGCTGCGCCAGAAGATCTCCGGCAAGGATTCCAAGCAGATCCAGGAAACCCTGACCAAGCGCTACAAGAACCAGTTGGCGCGCCTGGACCAGACCCGTCCGGAAGACATCTTCCAGGCGTACATCAACACCTTCGCCATGTCCTATGACCCGCATACCAACTATCTGTCGCCGGATAACGCGGAAAACTTCGACATCAACATGAGCCTGTCCCTCGAGGGCATCGGCGCCGTGTTGCAGAGCGATAACGACCAGGTCAAAGTCGTGCGCCTGGTGCCGGCAGGTCCGGCTGACAAGACCAAACTGGTGGCCCCGGCCGACAAGATCATCGGCGTGGCCCAGGGCAACAAAGAGATGGTCGACGTGGTCGGCTGGCGCCTGGACGAAGTGGTCAAGCTGATCCGTGGGCCGAAGGGCACCATCGTGCGCCTGGAAGTGATCCCGGCCAGCAATGCGCCAAACGACCAGACCAGCAAGATCGTGCCGATCACCCGCGAAGCGGTGAAGCTTGAAGATCAGGCGGTGAAAAAGTCGGTCCTCAACCTGAAACAGGATGGCAAGGACTACAAGCTCGGCGTCATCGAGATCCCGGCCTTCTACCTGGACTTCAAGGCGTTCCGTGCTGGCGATCCGGATTACAAGAGCACCACCCGCGACGTCAAAAAACTGCTGACCGAGTTGCAGAAAGACAAAGTCGACGGCGTGGTCATCGACCTGCGCAACAACGGCGGCGGTTCCTTGCAGGAAGCCACCGAGCTGACCAGTCTGTTCATCGACAAAGGTCCGACCGTACTCGTGCGTAATGCCGATGGCCGGGTCGATGTGCTGGAAGACGAAAATCCGGGGGCGTTCTACAAAGGCCCGATGGCGTTGCTGGTCAACCGCTTGTCGGCCTCGGCTTCGGAGATTTTCGCCGGCGCCATGCAGGACTACCACCGCGCCTTGATCATCGGTGGCCAGACCTTCGGCAAAGGCACCGTGCAGACCATTCAGCCGCTGAACCATGGCGAACTGAAACTGACCCTGGCCAAGTTCTACCGGGTCTCCGGCCAGAGCACCCAGCATCAGGGCGTACTGCCGGATGTGGATTTCCCGTCGATCATCGACACCAAGGAAATCGGCGAAAGCGCACTGCCGGAAGCCATGCCGTGGGACACCATCAAAGCCTCGATCAAACCGGCAACCGACCCGTTCAAGCCGTACATCGCCGAGCTCAAGTCCGAGCATGACGTACGTTCGGCCAAAGACGCGGAGTTCGTGTTCATCCGCGACAAGCTGGCCCTGGCCCAGAAGCTGATGGAAGAAAAAACCGTCAGCCTCAACGAAGCCGATCGTCGCAAGCAACATGCCGACATCGAAGCCAAGCAACTGGTCATGGAAAACATCCGTCGCAAGGCCAAGGGCGAAGAACCGCTCAAAGAGCTGAAGAAAGAAGACGAAGATGCGATCGCGGCCGAGCCGGACAAGGTCAAGCCGGAAGACGATGCCTACCTGAGCGAAACCGGGCGAGTGCTGCTGGATTACTTGAAACTGAGTAACCAGGTGGCCAAGCACTAAGATGATGGCAATTTAATGTTGACGCTCCCCGGAGCGTCATCAAACAGTCATCATTCTGTCGTGAAATGAAGGACTGGGAGCTCACTGCTCCCAGTCCTTTTTTTATCGCCAGAGAACGCCATGACCACGACCGAACAGCTGAGTGCCTTGAGTTCAATACTGGCTCAAAGCGGTTTGCACAGCCTGTTCCAGCCGATCATCTCCCTCTCTGAACGACGAATTGTCGGCTACGAAGCCCTGAGCCGTGGTCCCTCCAACAGCCCGCTGCACTCCCCCATCGCCCTGTTCGCCGTGGCCCGTCAGGCCGGGCGCCTCAGTGAGTTGGAAATCGCCTGCCGCCAGAGCGCATGCCGGCGGTTCAATGACCAGCAACTGCCGGGCAAGTTGTTCCTCAACGTGTCGCCGGAATCCCTGCTCGAAGCCGCCCATCAACCCGGGCGCACCCTGCAATTGCTCCAGGATTTCGGCATCCCGCCCAGCCAGGTAGTGATCGAACTCACCGAACAAACCCCGACCGATGATTTCCAGTTGCTGCAAAACGCCTTGCATCACTATCGGGCGATGGGGTTTTCCATCGCGCTGGATGATCTGGGCGCGGGGTATTCGAGTTTGCGTTTGTGGTCGGAGCTGCGCCCGGACTACGTGAAGATTGATCGGCACTTCATCGACGGCATCCACCAGGACGCGCTCAAGCGTGAGTTCGTCGGTTCGATCCTGCAAATCGCCAAAGCCTCCCGCGCGCAAGTGATCGCCGAAGGTATCGAGTTGCCGGAAGAACTCGCGGTGCTGACCGAAATGGGTGTCGATCTGGTGCAGGGTTATCTGCTTTGCCGCCCGCAAGAGCATCCGCCGCGGGACGCTCGAACCCTGATGCCCAAACAGGAAAGCACGGCTGTGGCGCTAAATGATGACAGCAGCGACCTCAGCGCCCTGCTCAACGATCAACCGGCCGTGCACCGCGACACGCCGACAGCCGAGGTGCTGGAAGCCTTCCGCCGCCAGGCCAACCTCAACTCCCTGGCGGTGCTCGACGAACAAGGCCAGCCCTGCGGCATCGTCCACCGCCATTCGCTCTCCGACGCACTGCTCAAGCCCTTCGCCACTGACCTCTTTGCGCGCAAACCCATCAGCCGCCTGATGAATGACGACTTCCTCGCCGTCGAGATGAGCCAGTCGCTGCAACAAGTCAGCCGCCTCATCACCAGCCGCGCCCGGCAACGCATCGAAGAAGACTTCATCATCACCCTCAACGGCGGTTATTTGGGATTGGGCCGAGTCATCGACGTGCTCAAACTGATCACCGAACTCAAGATCCAACAAGCCCGCTACGCCAACCCGCTGACCCTGTTGCCCGGCAACGTGCCGATCCAGCAATGCCTGACACGGCTGCTGCAACAGGCGCGGGAATCGGTGATCTGCTACGTCGACATCGACAGCTTCAAACCCTTCAACGACATCTACGGCTACGGCCGGGGGGATGAAGTCCTACTGTGTCTGGCGCAATGTCTGAATGATCGTGTCGATCCTTCCCGCGACTTTGTCGGGCATATCGGTGGTGATGACTTCTTACTGGTGCTTGGGCCGGAAGACTGGCGCAAACGGTTGAACCAGTTGCTGGATGATTTCCATAGCCAGTGTCGGCGGTTCTATCGCGCTGAACATCTGGAGGCTGGGTGTTTTATCGCGCCCAACCGCCAGGGTGTAAGGCAGGAGTTTCCGTTGTTGTCGTTGTCGATTGGCGTAGTACATCTGCACCCGGAGGCCTGTGGACAACTCGATGCCAGCCAGTTGGCCGAGATGGCATCACAAGCCAAACACCACGCGAAGAATGTTCCGGGGCACAGCGTGCATGTGATTGATAGCCTCGCAATGCCCGAAGCTGAAGACACACTACTCGCCGGCCATCGCTAATCTGATCGTTCCCACGCTCCGCGTGGGACGATCATCATTCTTTGATCATGAGCTTGTGGAATGGGTCTTAGTGTAACTAAGCGATCAACTTCGCAAGTTTTAACAAAGGTTTACACCAGCCAAAAACTTCATCCGGTATAGTTTTTCGCAACTCGCGAAGCCTGGATAAAACTTAATGCAGTCGAGCAACAATCTAGTAGATCCTGAACTTATAAACATTCGACGACTGTTCGCCACTCCCCTGGCAAGTATCCAGTACCCCGACGCCGAAAGACTTAATGCTGAACTGAAAACCATCGTCATCAATCGTATGGCGCAAGATCGCAACGGCGCGCAACGTAGCAATGATGGTGGCTGGCAATCTACGCACGACTTCCCTGAATGGGGAGGAGAAGCCTGCGAGGCTTTAGTGAGGTTTGCCACTGCGTTCGCCAAGCAACTGACCGCGGTTCATAGCGAGCAATACGGATTAACCGAGCCCAGTTTCGAATGGAAACTCAACGCTTGGGCAAACGTGAATGAGGCGGGCCACAGCAATTCACTGCATGGGCACCCTGGAGCGTTTTGGTCAGGGGTTTACTGGGTCGACGCCGGCGGCAGGGAGGATGATCCAGCTGTCGGAGGTGATCTGGAGTTTATGGACCCGCGCGGCATGGTTGCATCGACATACAACCCTGCTCTGCGAATGAGAGTCGAAGATTGCCTTACTGCCGGGTTTAGTTGTACTTGTGCCGCCAGAAGTGGAACTTTCATCATGTTTCCATCGTGGCTAATGCATTCAGTAAGACGTTTTGAAGGGGCGAGACCGCGAATCTCGATTGCTTTTAACTTTGGTGCTTAACGAGATATCAATTTACTTGAACCACCGCTAACTTCGTCGACACATCTAAATACCCGCTATTGACCAATTAAAAAGATCGCAGCCTTCGGCAGCTCCTACAGAAGAATGGTATCCATCCCGTAGGAGCCGCCGAAGGCTGCGATCTTTTGATCTTGATCTTGATCCTGATCTTGTGGCGAGGGGGCTTGCCCCCGTTGGGCTGCGCAGCGGCCCCAAAACCTGCAATCCAGATTTTTCTGGTGCACCGCGGTGCATGGTTTAGCGACTGCTTCGCAGTCGAACGGGGGTAAACCCCCTCGCCACAGAACAGCGCTAGGCGTTATTCCGATGGCATCGCCCGCAACCGCCGGCCAAGCACATCCAGCACATCACAGCCATCTCGCAACGGAATGGCGCACAACAAGGCAAAGTCGCTAAGGATGAAGGATTCACAATCGATCGAACCCCGCATGGACATGTTCTCCAGCACTTGGGTTACTGCGCGGATTCGGTAATGGGCGGCGTCATATAAAACATCAAGTGGCGCGCGGGTATCGACGAACAAGGTCGGCATGTCGTCGCAATTGCTGGTGAGCGCCATGAAGCGGCTTTCGGGGTGAGGAATTGGTTTTTCGTAGGGTGGATCGGGATGAAGTGTTGGCATTTTTCAAACCTTAAAAGTGTGATGGAAACTGCCATCCACCTTCCTACAGGTTAGGGTGGCAGCTATGCGCGGGGTAGGAATATCGAGACTTTTAAGGCAAAACTCGACCACACCGAAGCGTGCCCGCACACAGCCGCCGCAGCGAATCTTACGGACGCAATTCAACGGCCGCAATCAAGCATCGACGCCAATGTCACCTTAAAAGTCTTGAAGGGTTCCTACGCCCTGTCGCTGAATACGCAGCGACCACCAAAGCCTACCGATTGAACGCGCCGCGCACCAGTTCACCAAAACCGCCACAACTCGAAGGAAATTTCCGAAGACCTTGCCCAGAAATTTCGCTCAATCAAAAGGCGAACGTGGCACGAGCTTTCGATGAAGCCTGGCTCGATTCCCCACTCACCAAGTGGCCACTATCAATCCATATACGGACGTTGGTGATGACTTCACCCTCTGGGAGCACGTAGATCAACTACAGTTTGCTTTACCCATCTCCAAGGATCGCCATCTATGGCTGCGGATCAGGATCGTTTTTCACTCGCTTTTAGCTTTGTTCTTAACAACGGCACTGAGTTGTTTCCGGTGCGAATGAAGCGCAGGAGTACCGGAATGGTCGCCTATCGCATTTCACGTGGAGGGGCTGGCGGAAACACATTGGAGGCAAGCGAGGAAGTTGATGAAGCGACAATGATCCATAAGGTCCTGAACCTTGGCTTTGCCGTCCGATGCTCCTCGCTCGATGGGAATACCAAAGGCTTGTACAAATCAGATCAACGGTCTGTACGCGAAGTACGTCGAAAAAAAATCTATTAAATTAGGCGCTTCGGGACTTGCGAGCTTTCCAAAAAAAACAAGACCGGATTTATTTTTACTTGCTGACACGCCCAACTCGCCAAATACATATCAAACTGCCCCCTAAAGCCAAACATCTCGTCAGTTCACTGATTTTTAAACCCCAAGCAAGAATTGTTTAGTAATTGGTGACGACATCAGATATCGCTGGGATCAGGGAGCTATCGTTTCACAGACAAGATCCTGCGGCGTGCCGTCCCTGAATGGAACAATGCATCTTTTAATAAACTCAGGTGCGGGATCGAGAGGCATTATCTCAAACGTGAGTATCAACTTTCCTTCTTTGAATTCTCCTTTTTTCAGATCGACTTGGGTGAACCCGTCGAGAAAGCTTTTCCCGTCAATAGAGCACAGTTCTTTTTCTTTCAGTATTGTTCCCTTCCCCCCAGGCAGAAGCGATTGAACTCTGACGCAGGGAGAATCAAAGGATCGCAAATATCTGACGATGTATTTGTCTATCTTTCCCGCATCTGCTTGGTAAACTCGTTTGTATTCAAATTCGGCCGCTGCTGCAGATGACAGACAAACCAGACCCAGCACCATGTAAAGTATCGGATGTAAAATACGCATTACTGACTCTCCAGATAACGGGTTTTTTCGGAAAATCTATTCAAAAATTATTCAAAAATGGGACGGATTTATTTTATCTAACATAAATCCGTTCCCGATTTTTGCTTGGATACGGTTTAAATACCTCCGCACGCATTGATGGGTTTGCCACCCAGCTACACAGAAGACAAGCCTACAGAGAGAGGTAAACGGTTTCCCGACTACTTAATTTTGAACGCCCTTAATTTTTTCTAACCGCATAGCGTTACCCTGCCCGACTTGAGTAACACTCTCAGTTTCGATGGTCTGCACAACGCGACCCGTCTCATCCTTGGTGACCTGAACGGACTTGGTGTAAGTCCCTTGCACGCAGCCGCTCATTGGTAGCACCAGAGCACACAAAATCAGTCCAAAAATACGACTCATAAAAATTCCTTGTTTAATCTTAAGTGGTTTGTCGCGCGGAAAATCAATATCGTCCAGCGCTATGCCCTGCCCTTGGCCGAGAGCCAAGGGGACAGATTTTGCTCCTGAAATAGATAGGGTTCCTTCAACAAACGCTACCAACCAAAACTCAGATAACGCTACGCAAATTACGTCAGCAAAAGCCCTTCCACTATTTTCTTTATTTCAGAAGGTGCTTCCTCGAAACCATATTTACCAGCGTTCGCTTTAGTCGTATTAAACCCTAGCGAATAGCCATTGAAATCAAAGTAGTAATTATCAATCTTTCGCCTGCTGGGCTTATCTCTGGACAGCATCTCCAAAAGCACCTTGAGGTGAGTTCTAGTTAGCCAAAATCGTTGCGGTGAAGTGGGATTACAGTCGTACGTCAATTGCAGAATTAACCTAGCCAAATTACCCCCCAAGATAAAAAAATGGTTGCATACCGTTTGCCTGTAACGAGACGGAAGCTGCGTTTGGAAAACTTGGCCTAACGCCTGTTAGCTGCCTGGGTCTGACGTGTTGGATTGATTCACAGTGTGTGACTGGACTCCATCACGTCTTGATTTATGACCGCTTCAGAAACTCATCAATCACCGAAGTAACCTGCTGCTGAATCACCTCACGCGCCCTCCCACCCTCGCCATCCCCACAAATAATCCCGTCACCCGGCACCTCTTCTTCAAGCATCGCCACCGCCTCAGGTTTGCACACCGCCATAAAGCTGAAGTGGCTGGCGTCGCTAATCTCGACATAGCGCGTCGATGCTTTGGGCAAACGTTTAGCTAAATCAGCAGACTCCAACTCAGCCGGAAGGTCCTCAGACGGCACGCCCGCTGCGATCACCAGCGTTGGCACCGGCAACTTCACAAGGCTTTCATCGGTCATCCCCCGTGACAGGCCCAGGTCCAATGAAACAATGGCGCTGACGCGTTTGTCGCTCAGATCGCCAGCCAGTTGGGCCTTCGAGACCGGGGTGCTTGCGGGGTTCATCTGTTGGTAGACGGTGCAACTGGCCAACTTCGGTTGGGTGTTGCAGTCCTTGGTAAAGCGATCCGGGGCGAAACGAGCGCCGGCGATTTCCAGTACGGTCCAGCCGCCGAGTGAATGGCCCACGGCTGCAATTCGATGCTTGGCGACTACGCCAAATTTTTCCGGTTGAGCCGTGACCGCGTCTATGGCCCGGCTCAGGTCGGCGGGTCGTTGCCATAGTTGTGCGGCGGCTGGAGGGCTGCGGTCCTGACTGGTGGTGCCGGGGTGGTTGACCGCCGCGACGATGTAGCCCTTGTGGGCCAGTGCGCTGGCCAGCCATGTCTGGTTGATCCAGCTGCCGTTGTAACCGTGGGAGAGCACCACTAATGGGTGCTCGCCAGTGGCCGGCGGTGCGTTGGGCACGGCAAGGGCGCCGATGAACACTGGGTTGTCGCCGAACAACTGAGGTGTGGCGGTGGTTGTGCTGGGGTACCAGACAACCATCTCCAGCCGGCGCTCGTTTTGCGGGTCTGGCAGTGTCGAGGACTGGAAGCCGATGGGGTTATCGTCAGCGAATACGCTGGTGGTGAGGCAGGTTAGAACCAGGATGCCGAGAGCTTTTTTCATTGTTTTTTATCTTCCTTGAGTAGATTGATCCATCTGTACCTGAAATCTGTTTCAGATGATCGTTCCCATGCTCTGCGTGGGAATGCCTCCTGGGACGCTCTGCGTTCCAACCGCACCGCTGGTGTCGAGCCGGGCACCGATGTAACGCGGAGCGTCACGGGCTGCATTCCCACGCAGAGCGTGGGAACGATCAACTACTTCAGTGGGTTAAACGATGCTCAACGCCTTGAGAATCACCAGCGATTGCTCGGCAAAGGCTTGCGCCTGCTCGGTCAGTTCCGCGATGTTTTCTTCTGCGGTGGTCAGCGCCTTGCCGTCCTTGACCAGACCTTCGCCTTGTTCGCTGATGATGCTCCAGGCCAGTTGCGCCCATTCCGCCGGGTGTTTTTTGCCTTGTTTGATCGATATCAGGAACAACTGTTGGAACCGGCTGATCGGCACGCCGCCGCCCGTGACCGGGCTGGCCAGGACCTGGATTTTGTTGCTGAGCAGCGAGCGTTTGCATAGTTGCAGGTTGAGGGTGTTGCAGCGTGCCTGTACCAGCTTCTCGGCCGCTTCACTCTGGCACGGTGCCGCTGCGCTCATCCCGACCAATACGGTGACGGCCTGGAGCAGGTCGTCATAAGGCATCGAGGGTATGGCCGCTGACAACTGACGCAACGTTTTAGGGGCATAGGCGTTGGCTGCCAGCGCTTCGAGTACCGGGCCGTAGATCTCGGCCTGCAGTGACGCTTCGCCGGCCGGGCCTTTGACGGTGTCAGAGACGCTTTCTGCCGGTTGCAGCAGGACAAAACGTGTATTGAGCATCCCTTGGCGGTGTTCAGAGGCGGACAGTCGATTAGCACCGCGCAGGTACAGATCCCGGCGGAAATTCTGATTGACGAAGTAGTCACGCGCTTGTTCGCGCACGATCGGGTGATCGATGCCTTCCAGGAAGTCCATGCCTTCAGCGCTCAAGTTGAGCGGGTCTACCGTATCCAGTGGCACGGCCGTGGTGGCGAAGTCGAGTTTGGCTGGCGCCAGGGCATCGACCACGTCGGTGAAGTACATGCAGTTCCAGTCGCGGTTGAAGTATTCATGGGCGACGTACTGCCGATCCTGGCCTTTGATGCTCTGCAGCTTGGTGTTCAGGTTCGGTGCCGCACTGGCGTAGTTGGGGTTGGCCGCGAGCAGCGCTTCGGAAAATTGCAATGCAGCGTCGATGCGTTGGTCCGGGCTTTCGGAACGGTTTGTACCAAAACGGTCGTGCAGGCTGAACAGATGACGCAAGGGTGCCGAAGGCGACCAGCCGGGGAAGCAGTTGTAACTGATGTACAGCAAACCACCTGGCTTGAGGTGACGTCGGGCGAATTCGACGATCAATTTTTGGTTGTCGCGGCTGACCCAGGTCCAGATGCCGTGCAGGCTGATGCTGTCGAATTGCGGCAAATCATCTCGGGCCAGCAGTTGCTCGAAGCTGTCGTCATACAGCTTTGCATCGCTGTTCCAGGAGGTTGCCAGCGCATTGGCATGGGCTGCCTGGCCCGGATGGAAGTCAGTGCCCATCCAGGAGCCAGGATTGGCTGCGGCATGGATGTTGATCGAGACGCCCTGGCCAAAGCCCAATTCGCAGTGATAGCCGTCGGTTGTCTCCAGACTGGCAAAGCCGCGCAACAACAAGCAATAGCGCAGGAAGACTGGATTGATTTCCCGGCTATAGCTGTAGGTGTAGCCTTCGTCGGTGAAATATCCTTCGTTCCAGGCATCGCTCATGCTCATATCCTTTTACTTCGAAAGTGAAAGTGGCTTTTATAAGGGGTAGGCATTGGGTGCCACAAGGGGAAAGACGCGTACGAGTGTTTTTTCGCGGACGCTCGTCAGGCGCCACGTCTACTTATTGAACGATCATCGGATCACTGCGAAGCACTGTCGCTCGGCAACCCTTTCAACTTGATCTCCGCCAACGGATGCCCAGCCTTCAACGCAATCCGCCAAAACCGCGCCGCTTCCACCGGGTCCGGCGCTTTACTCGGCGTCCCCGCCAAACTGATCACGCCCACCTGATACGCCGCTTTGCCATCTCCCGCCAACGCCGCCAGGCGCAACAAGCGCACGCCTTCTTCACGCGCACCAAGGCCAACGCCGCGAAAGGTCAGGATGTGGCCATAGAAGCTTTGCGCGCCGACGTCGCCGAGGTTGGCCATGCGGGCGAATTGGCCTTCGAGCCATTTCCAGCCACGTGGCTGTTTCACGAACCATGACCAGTGAAACAGCCTGCGGGCCAACCAGTAGGAGGCCCGCGCCTTGAGTCGTAAAAACACTCAGGCCTCCGCGGATTCTGGGTACTCGTATTCGAACACTCGCACCACTTCCGAGGCATGCCACGAAGCGGCAGCGACGCCGTCGGAGGGACCGGAGAAACGGCCCAAGCGTTCGACGCATTCGAAGAAACCGGTGCGCGGCAGGCGGCTAGCGCCCTGGCTGATCACCAGTGAGCTGCGCAGTGGCTGCTCGGCCTTGGCGTCCAGGGCGGCGAGGTGTTCAAGGGCCGCGGTCAGGGTTTGCATGGCCGGGGTGGGCAATTGCAAACGCTCCAGCAGCGCTCGGTAAGTCAGAAGATGGCGCTGGCGGCGCGCCTGGTCCAGTTCACCCAACAACCCGTCCCAATGTTGACGACTGATGCGTACGCTCACGATTCATCCCTCCATCCTGGCACCGTCAATTCCCAGGCCAGGCTGCGGCGAATCGCTGCGTCGGGTTGACGCTCGCCACTTTCGATCAAGGCCAGATAAGACGGGCTGATGCCTACCGTGCGGGCCAGCGCCTCAATGGCGATGCCCTTCCCTTCGCGCAAACTGCGGAGTTGATCCAGACCCGGAAGAATCTGGTCTGCTGCGGCCGCCGGACGCTCTGGGGCGGCCCGTGGCGGTTGTTGCTCGATGCCTGCTGCTTTCAGTAGAGCCTGATACTGAGCCCATGGCACAACGGCATATTCGGGCTCGCCTTCGCGTGTGATTATCTGAATATCCATGACTTCCCCGTAGGACAACGACACTTAGCGAGTCGGCACTTTTCCCTTGAAGTGTAATCCTAACAGCGGCCAAGGTCGCGGGGGCATCAATCTAAGATGAAACTGCCATCACTCAATCATCTTTCGGGCCTTGAAGCTGAAGCTGCTCCGGGGTGTCGGGCAGGCGTTCGACCACGGCCAACTTCTCCGGCAACTGCCGATTGCGCCAGGCGCGGAAGGCATTGAGTTCGTCGTCGAGGGTTTTCATGACCCAGGCCAGCACGGCAATGTCGTCTAGCATGCCGAATACCGGGATGAAATCCGGGATGGCGTCCAGTGGGCTGAGGAAATACATCAGGCCGGCCACGACGGTGAGGATCGATTTGCGGCTGATGGCCCGGTACTCGCCACGCCAGTAGGCCAGGCACAAGGCCTGCAGCAGCCGCAGGTCATCCTTGAGTTTACCCAGGCGCCCACCTTCGCTGGCGCCTTTGCTGGCCACGGCGAACAGCAGGGTCGGCAATCGGCCTTTAGCCAGCAGGCGCCCGGCCAGTGGCAGGAATCGAGCGAAATTCCAGGGTGCTTTCATCTTTTCCTCCCGCTGAAATGTTATCCACACAAATTGTGGATAACCTTGTGAACAGAGCTGCATTTCACGGCTGAAAGCCCCGTTTCATAAGGGCTCAACTCAGATCGGGCGTTTTTTACTCACATAAAAAAACCCAAGATTTCATTGACTTGGCGCCCCGGTGTGGCTAGCACGGGCGTCCTCAATGGCTATGACTCCAGCCTACAGCATCCGTTCGCTTTCTTCGTACCTGGCCAAACCCCGGATACAACAACGCCCCGCATAATGCGAGGCGTTGTTTTTGCAGCAGACGACGTTACTTGGCGGCGTCTTGTTTCGCTGGATCTTTGATCGCCAGCAGCTCCAGGTCGAATACCAGCACCGAGTTGGCCGGGATTGCCGGGCTTGGGCTTTGCGCGCCGTAAGCCAGGTCGCTAGGAATGTACAGCTTGTACTTCTCGCCGACGTGCATCAGTTGCAGGCCTTCGACCCAACCTGGAATCACGCCGCTGACCGGCAGGTCAATCGGGCTACCGCGATCAACCGAGCTGTCAAAGGTGGTGCCGTTGGTCAGCTTGCCGGTGTAGTGAACAGTCACTACGTCGGTCGGCTTAGGCTGAGGACCATCCGCTTTTTTAACCACTTCATATTGCAGACCGGATGCAGTGGTCACTACACCGGCTTTCTTGGCGTTGTCTTCGAGGAATTTCTTGCCGGCGGATGCCGACTCTTCGCTCATTTTCGCCATGCGTTCTTCTGCACGCTTTTGCAGTGCTGCGAAGGCCTCGACCAGTTCGTCGTCCTTCAGCTTTTGTTCTTTCTTGCCGACGGCATCTTCGATGCCTTGAGCTACGGCCTTGGAATCCAGATCATCCATGCCTTCCTGAGCCAGGCTCTTGCCCATGTTCAGGCCAATCCCGTAGGAAGCTTTTTGCGCCGGGGTTTTCAGCTCTACGCTGGTCTGCGAATCACAACCCGCAAGTACCAGGCTTACCAGGGCCACCGCCGCCGCCAACCGATGCTGTTTCATGCTATTTCCTTGTTCATGCGCCTAAAGGGCAATCGAATAAAGCCGCGAGCTTATCAGGCGGCCACGACCAATGGCTACCGGCATGAGAGCAGGAAACTTCTGATAAGTTCAGGTCTTTTAAAGCATTTCGGGAATGGGCTGGATGAAGTTTCTGTCATCTTGCTCCCACGGACACGGATGCCTGTTCCTACAACACTTGGCGTAATGGCCACTTGCCTTCCCTTAAGGAGCTGAGGCATAAGAGAGCCATAAATCGACAAGGACGTTTATCTTGCGCCTCTTACTCCGCTTACTGGTTCTGATCGCCGTATTGCTGGGGCTTGGCCTCGCCGTGGTTCTGTACTACGTGGCCAACCCCAAACTGCCGGCCTACTCCCCCGCGCAACAGGTGCATTACCTGGAGCAGTGGAGCGCCGCCGACCGTCAGACTTACTACTTCACGCCCCAGGGCACCCAGGTCAAAGGCTTGCGTTACGACTGGTTCGAGGCGCTGGAGCTGCCGTTCTCGCAACGGCGCTTCGCCGCCCCGGAATACCTGGCGCGCTTTGGTTTCCTGATTGATCCTGCCCAGAAAGCCACGCCGAACAACCCCGGCAACCTGCCGGTGGGTTTCGCCCGGCACCAGAACCCGGGCAGCCAGGATCAGTTCCTTGATATCACCTGCGCCGCCTGCCACACCGGCGAACTGCGCTTCAACGGCCAGGCCGTGCGGATTGATGGCGGCTCGGCGCAGCATGTGTTGCCCTCCAGTGTGCCGACCCTGCGCGGCGGCAGTTTTGGCCAGGCATTGGTGGCCAGCCTTGCCTCGACCTACTACAACCCGTGGAAATTCGAACGCTTCGCACGCAATGTATTGGGCGCGGACTACGACGCTCGGCATCAAGTCCTACGCGAAGACTTCAAAAGCTCACTCGATACGTTCTTGAAAGTCGCCTGGAACGATACCCATCGCGGGCTCTACCCCACCGAAGAAGGCCCCGGCCGTACCGACGCGTTCGGACGCATCGCCAATGCCAGCTTCGGCGATGCAATTTCGCCGGATAACTATCGCGTGGCCAACGCCCCGGTGGACTACCCGCAGCTATGGGACATCTGGACCTTCGACTGGGTGCAGTGGAACGGCTCGGCGCAGCAACCGATGGCGCGCAATATCGGCGAGGCGCTGGGTGTCGGCGCGACGCTGAATTTCTTCGACGCCAGCGGCCAGCCGCTCAAAGGCGAGGCACGCTACCCGTCCAGCGTCCGTGTTCGCGACCTGAACCTGATCGAAGAAACCCTGCAACGGCTCAAGCCGCCCGCCTGGCCGGAAGCGCTGCTGGGCAGCGTCGACAAACCCCTGGCCGTCCAGGGGCGCGCGCTGTTTGCCGAGAACTGCGCCAGTTGCCATGTTCCCCGAGTGACGCCAGTCAACGGGCGCGCAGTGCAACAACTCAAATTGCTGCCAGTCGCCGCAATTGGCACCGACCCCACCGCAGCCAACAACATTGCCGACCATCGCTTCGACCTGACGGCGTTGCAGTGGGATCCGGCGGAACTCGGGCAACTCGACGTTCAACTGCATCCCAAACCGACCGAACCGCTGGACCTGAGCAAACTCTCGGTGGCCAAGGGATTGGCCTACGTCACGGCATTCGTTGGGAACCGCGCTTATCGCGAAGCCAAGGTCACCCCGGCCGAACGACCGGACCTGGATGGCTTCGGCCTGCCCATTGGTGTCCAGGAACTGCGCGCCTACAAGGCCCGGCCACTGGCGGGCGTGTGGGCGACGGCGCCATTCCTGCACAACGGTTCGGTGCCGAGCATTTATCAATTGCTCTCGCCCCAGGACGAACGCGCCACCACCTTCTACAAAGGCACTTTTGAATACGACCCCAAACACCTGGGCTATCGCACCGAAGCCTTCGCCAATGGCTTCGTGTTCGACACGCGCATCACCGGCAATCACAACAGCGGCCACGAATTCCGCGCCGGTGAGCGCGGCAACGGCGTCATCGGCCGCTTGCTGCAACCGCAGGAACGCTGGGCGCTGCTGGAATACCTGAAAGTCTTGGGCGGTCCGCTGGAAGCGCAACTGCCATGACCCAGACCGTTATTAAAAGGACTTACTTATGCTGAACACGCTCTGGCTGCGCCTCGGCGCCTTCCTTGCCAAGACCCTGCTTTGGTTGCTCGGCCTCGGACTGCTCGGGTGGGCGCTGGCCACCGCATGGTTTGCCTGGCAGCACAGCGGCGCGGTCTCCGCCGATGAACAGATCCCGGACGGTGAGTCGGCGATGACCCAGGACATCATCCAGACCGCCGTGCGCATCGTCGATCAACACCGCGAAAGCACTCGTTACCTGCGCGATGCCCACGCCAAGGCCCATGGTTGCGTGAAGGCTCAAGTTCAGGTGTTGCCAGAGCTGGCAGCGGAATTGCGTCAAGGGGTGTTCAGCGAGCCCGGCAAAACCTGGCAAGCGACCGTTCGCTTTTCCAATGGCAACGCTTACCCGCAATTTGACAGCTTCCGCGATGCGAGGGGCATGGCCATCAAGTTGCTCGATGTACCCGGTCAACAATTGCTGGCGGATCAGGCGGCTCGCCACGAACAGGACTTCGTGATGTTCAGTCATCCGAATTTCTTTGTCAGCGATGTCGCCGAGTACCGTCAGAATGTGGCTGCCCAGGCTGACGGCAAAACGGCGATGGCGTTCTTTCCAGGCTGGGACCCGCGCACGTGGCAGGTTCGCCATCTGTTTATCGCCCTGGCGACGCTCTCCCCTGCTCCAGAAAGCCCGACCCGGACTACCTACTTTTCGGTTTCGCCCTACAAGTTCGGTGGCGACAATGCCAAGTTCCGCGTCATGCCCGACCCGGGAAGCTGCCAGGCCTACGTCCTGCCCAAGCAAAATCAGGATTTGCCGAATTTCCTGCGCAGCGCGCTGAATCAGCAGCTGTCCACCGACCGGATGCCGGCGTGTTTCGTATTGCAGATCCAGCGCCAGGATGCGAACAAATACATGCCGATCGAAGACACCAGCATTGAGTGGCGTGAACGTGATGCGCCATTCGAAACCGTGGCGCGGATCAACGTGCCTGCGCAGGATTTCGATACCCCGGCGCTGAATCTGCAATGCGACAATCAGTCGTTCAACCCATGGTTCGGTCTGGAAGCGCACCGCCCGATTGGTGGCATCAATCGCCTGCGTAAAGCCGTGTACGAAGCGGTCAGCGACTACCGGCATAGTCGTAACGCCGAGCAATAAAACCCTAGTCCGGAAGAACCCGCCCGGCTGTCGGCCAGCCTTCGCCGGGGAGTTGAACTTTCAACTCGCCCGCCGCTGCGAGCAGATCGATAAACGCCTCGGGCAACAGCTGCCCGTCGGCCAGCGCCTGTTCGATTTCACTATGGCCCGTTGTCGGCGAGGTCAGCCGGGCGATCAGCGTTCTTAACTTGTCAGTCTGCGTGCTGTGAAAACTCAGCAATGCACCGCCCGGTGTCGACAGGAACAAACAAAGCCCGGGGGCGACCAACAATCGATCCAGACCGACCCGCATATCTCGCGGCGAGAAAAACTGTTCATACATTTCACTTTCGCTGGGCGGCGCTGGTTTGGGCGTCATCGAGTGATACACGGCAAAAACCCTGAAACCCTCAGGCAGCGCGGGCTTCAGGGTGTAATCCCTGGGGAAGATCGACTCTCGATTGAAGGCCGCGTAATCGCAGGCAAACGGTTCGGTGGCGACATACTGATCAGCCTGACGATGCTTGAGGATAAACCCTGCAAACACCGCGTCGCCCATTCCCATGATTCGGGCATGGGCATACAGGGCCGCCTCCCGCGCGCTGTCGCAGACAGGGCCGCACACCGGCTGCTCGGACACTGCGGGCTCACTCGTAACCTGCACCTCCCAGCCCACCGCCACGCGCCCTCTGGTTTTCCAGACATCCCCGGGCATGACGACACGCAGATCACCACTCGCGGCGACCAGGGCGATCAACTGACTGGTCAACAGACTGCCGCGAATATGCGCCTGCTCAAGTATTCCGGGCCACCCACGTGCATCCCGCTGAAGAATCGGGTGCAACGCTCTCTCGGCATCGGAATCGCTGGAAATGTACATCACCAGTGCCCCTCCATTACCGGAGAGATAAAAACGTGGATAGTTGTGACGATAGGTGATGGCGGACGCGAGGTCGCTTACGGAAAAGAAACTGTCGCGAAGCCCGTGCTCCCTTGGCGATTCATTTCGCATCCCCGACGTCACCCAATGCGAGTGGTACATCCCCGCGATGGAATACCCCTTGGGAGGGACGAAGTCACCCTTCTCATCCAGCGCCAGCACTTGCGCCGGGTCGAATGCATAGGATTCGCCGCGTTCCGGGTGCGTGGCAAAGAAATGACCGACGGCATTTTTCAGGATGAAGCCGCCGTATTCGCGATCCCGGCGATTGCTCAACTGCTCATGAACAAAGACGGCTGCGTCATCGGCGCTGATATAGGCACGACTCAGGGAGGGCACTTCAGGTAAAAAAGGTAATTCGGTGTCCATGGGATAGGCGCTCTCGAATAGATGGAAACCTATTGTTCGAGAGATCGACGACCGGTTGGCACTACATAGATATAGGCCGTGGCCCGAAGAGAGGTTGCTGGAAACTCAAATCCCGGACAGCAAAAAGCCCGCGTTATGCGGGCTTTCTGTGTGGTGACCTGGCGTTCAGCGTTCCAGGTTACCGAATATGGCGCAGCGGACGGGACTCGAACCCGCGACCCCCGGCGTGACAGGCCGGTATTCTAACCGACTGAACTACCGCTGCGCGTAGCATTGAAAGTAATGGTGGGTGATGACGGGATCGAACCGCCGACATTCTGCTTGTAAGGCAGACGCTCTCCCAGCTGAGCTAATCACCCAGTACCTTCGTTACGGGGCGCATTATGCCACATGTTTTCGTAAAGTGTTGATTTAATTGAATATTTTTTCAAATAAATCCGAAAACCGGTGAAACGACACATCCCGCAGGAACAACAGACAGAAAAAAACCCGCGTGAGCGGGCTTTTCCGTGGTGACCTGGCGTTCAGCATTCCAGATTACCGAATATGGCGCAGCGGACGGGACTCGAACCCGCGACCCCCGGCGTGACAGGCCGGTATTCTAACCGACTGAACTACCGCTGCGCGTAACACTAAGAACGAATGGTGGGTGATGACGGGATCGAACCGCCGACATTCTGCTTGTAAGGCAGACGCTCTCCCAGCTGAGCTAATCACCCTTCGTTTCGGTGTGGCGCGCATTCTACGGAGCACCCCCACCTCTGGCAAGCACTTTTTTAATTAATTTATTCAGGCCTTCCAAAGGCTTAGAGAAGGGTTGGCCTATGGCGCCGCGAAGAGAATAATGCCCCCCTTTGTATAAAGGAGAGACTCGCCCCATGTGGTTCAAAAACCTGCTTATCTATCGCCTGACCCAAGATCTGCCTTTTGATGCCGAGGCGTTGGAAACTGCACTGGCGACCAAACTGGCCCGTCCATGTGCAAGCCAGGAGTTGACCACCTACGGTTTCGTCGCGCCATTTGGCAAAGGCGAAGATGCTCCACTGGCGCACGTCAGCGGCGACTTCCTGCTGATCGCCGCCCGTAAAGAAGAACGCATTCTGCCGGGCAGCGTCGTGCGCGACGCGGTCAAGGAAAAGGTCGAAGAGATCGAAGCCACGCAAATGCGCAAGGTCTATAAGAAGGAACGCGACCAGATCAAGGATGAAATCATCCTGGCGTTCCTGCCGCGCGCCTTTATCCGTCGCTCGTCGACCTTCGCCGCCATCGCGCCGAAACAAGGCCTGATCCTGGTCAACTCGGCCAGCCCGAAACGTGCCGAAGACCTGCTGTCGACCCTGCGTGAAGTGATCGGTTCGCTGCCGGTACGTCCGCTGACCGTGAAAATGGCCCCGACCGCCACCATGACTGACTGGGTCAAAACCCAGAAAGCCGCGGACGACTTCTTTGTGCTGGACGAGTGCGAACTGCGCGACACCCACGAAGACGGCGGCATCGTACGTTGCAAGCGTCAGGACCTGACCAGCGAAGAAATCCAGCTGCACCTGAGCACCGGCAAAGTGGTGACTCAGTTGTCCCTGGCCTGGCAGGACAAATTGTCGTTCATGCTCGACGACAAAATGACCGTCAAACGCCTGAAGTTCGAAGACTTGCTGCAAGACCAGGCGGAACAGGACGGCGGTGACGAAGCCCTGGGCCAACTGGACGCCAGCTTCACCCTGATGATGCTGACCTTCGGCGACTTCCTGCCGGCGCTGGTTGAAGCGTTGGGTGGCGAAGAGACTCCGCAGGGCATCTGACAGCCTTGAAGGGCGCCTGCCTTGATGGGTGGGTGCCTGTAAAAAAGATCGCAGCCTTCGGCAGCGTCTACAGGAAACGTATTCCAAAGTAGGCGCTGCCGAAGGCTGCGATCTTTTTACAGGCCACGTATGCTTAGCTCCCTAACGCTTTCATACAATAAGGAACAGGCCATGCGTGCCCTCGCCGCTTTAAGCCGCTTTGTCGGCAACACCTTCGCTTACTGGGTACTGATTTTCGCCGTCCTGGCGTTCCTCGAACCGACATGGTTCGTTGGCCTCAAAGGCGCGATCGTGCCGCTGCTGGGGCTGGTGATGTTCGGCATGGGCCTGACCCTCAAACTCGAAGACTTCGCTGAAGTCGCTCGCCATCCATGGCGCGTGGCGTTGGGCGTGGTCGCGCATTTCGTGATCATGCCGGGAATGGCGTGGTTGCTCTGCCAGGTGTTTCACCTGCCGCCGGAAATCGCCGTCGGCGTGATCCTGGTTGGCTGCTGCCCGAGCGGCACTTCGTCCAATGTGATGACCTGGCTGGCTCGCGGCGATCTGGCGCTGTCGGTGGCCATCGCCGCCGTCACCACCCTCCTCGCTCCGCTGCTGACTCCGGCGCTGATCTGGCTGCTGGCCTCGGCGTGGTTGCCGGTGTCGTTCATGGAGTTGTTCTGGTCAATCCTGCAGGTGGTGCTGCTGCCGATCGTGCTCGGCGTGGTGGCGCAACGGCTGCTGGGCAATAAGGTGCGCCACGCGGTAGAAGTGTTGCCGCTGGTGTCGGTGGTCAGCATCGTGATCATCGTTGCCGCCGTGGTCGCGGCCAGTCAGGCGAAGATCGCCGAGTCCGGCCTGTTGATCATGGCGGTGGTGATGCTGCACAACAGCTTCGGCTACTTGCTGGGTTACTTCACCGGGCGCCTGTTCAAGCTGCCGCTGCCTCAGCGCAAGTCCCTGGCACTGGAAGTCGGCATGCAGAACTCCGGTTTGGGCGCCGCGCTGGCCAGTGCGCACTTCTCGCCACTGGCAGCGGTGCCGAGCGCGTTGTTCAGTGTGTGGCACAACATTTCCGGGGCGCTGCTTTCGACGTATTTCCGCCGCATGAGCGAAAAAGAAGATCGGGAAATAGCGGCGCGCCAGGCGACTGAATAAGCGGCAAACTTGATCCCCGGATTAATGATGGGCACTCTATGGCGCAACGCGAGGACGACCTCGCGGCTCGATCGAGTCATTAATCTGGGGACGACCCCGTCAATCGATGGAGGTCTCTCATGTCCTGGATCATTCTGTTTTTCGCCGGCCTGTTCGAAGTCGGCTGGGCCGTTGGCCTGAAATACACCGACGGCTTCAGCCGCCCGCTCCCCACTGCACTCACCGTAGCCGCCATGGCCATCAGCCTCGGCTTGCTCGGCCTTGCCATGAAGGAATTGCCGCTGGGCACGGCCTATGCGATCTGGACCGGCGTAGGAGCGGTGGGCACGGTGATTGCCGGGATCATTCTGTTTGGTGAATCCATGGCGTTGTTTCGACTGGCCAGTGTGGCGTTGATTATTGCCGGGTTGGTTGGGCTCAAGATTAGCGCCTAGGTCACTGACGCCATCGCGAGCAAGGCTTGCCCGCGATGGCACCCTCAAAATCACCGACTATCTGACTGCCCCGCGCAACTCTCCCACCAATACCTGCAATTTCGCTGGCTCCGCCACCTCAACCGCCACCGCCGGCCCCGCCACCAACGTCACCCGCGACCACAACCGGCGGAACAAGCCCTTGGCCGGATCGCGACTGAAGAAACTCCCCCACAACCCTTGCAGCGCCAGCGGAATCACCGGCACCGGTGTCTCTTCGAGAATCCGCGTCAGCCCGCCCCGGAACTCATTGATCTCACCGTCAGCGGTCAACTTGCCTTCGGGGAAGATGCACACCAGCTCACCGTCCTTCAGATACTGGGCAATCCGCTTGAAGGCCTTTTCGTAGATCTGAATGTCTTCCTGGCGTCCGGCGATAGGAATTGTCCCGGCGGTGCGGAAGATAAAGTTCAGCACCGGCAGGTTGTAGATTTTGTAGTACATGACAAAGCGAATCGGCCGACGCACCGCGCCGCCAATCAGCAACGCATCGACGAACGACACGTGGTTGCACACCAGCAACGCCGCGCCTTCATCGGGAATCAGGTCGAGGTTGCGATGCTCCACGCGGTACATGGAATGGCTGAGCAGCCAGATCATGAAACGCATGCTGAACTCGGGAACGATGCTGAAGATGTAGGCGTTGACGCCGATGTTCAGCAGCGACACCACCAGGAACAGCTGCGGTATCGACAGTTTCACCATGCTCAGCAGCACGATCGAAACAATCGCCGACACCACCATGAACAGCGCGTTGAGGATATTGTTGGCGGCAATCACCCGTGCCCGCTCGTTCTCGGCGGTGCGCGACTGAATCAGTGCATACAGCGGCACGATGTAAAAACCACCGAAAACGCCGAGCCCGAGGATGTCGATCAGCACCAGCCAGGTGTGGCCAAAGCCAAGGACTTCGATCCAGCCATGGCCGGTCACGCTGTCCGGAATGCCGCCGGAATGCCACCACAGCAGCAAGCCAAACACCGTCAGGCCAAACGAACCGAACGGTACCAGGCCGATTTCGACTTTACGCCCGGACAGCTTCTCGCAAAGCATCGAACCGAGGGCAATACCGACCGAGAACACAGTGAGGATCAGCGTCACCACGGTTTCGTCGCCGTGCATCCATTCCTTGGCGTAGGCCGGGATCTGCGTCAGGTAAATCGCCCCGACAAACCAGAACCACGAGTTGCCGACAATCGAACGCGACACCGCCGGCGTCTGCCCCAGGCCCAGCTTCAAGGTGGCCCAGGACTGGGTAAAAATGTTCCAGTTCAAGCGCATCTCAGGCGATGCCGCCGCCGCACGCGGAATGCTGCGGCTGGCCAGGTAACCGAGGACCGCGATACCGACAATCGCCGTGGAAACCAGGGCCGCGTAATGCCCGGACGACATCATGATCCCGGCGCCAATGGTCCCGGCCAGAATCGCCAGGAACGTGCCCATTTCCACCAGGCCGTTGCCACCCACCAATTCTTCTTCACGCAAGGCCTGGGGCAGGATCGAATACTTCACCGGCCCGAACAGCGCCGAGTGGGTGCCCATGGCGAACAGCGCCACCAGCATCAGCGACAGGTGATCGAACAGGAAGCCGACCGCGCCCACCGCCATGATGGCGATTTCCCCCAGCTTGATCAGACGGATCAGCGCGTCCTTGGCGAATTTTTCCCCGAATTGCCCGGCCAGGGCCGAGAACAGGAAAAACGGCAGGATGAACAGCAGCGCGCACAGGTTGACCCAGATCGAGCGGTCACCGTCGATGGTCAATTTGTACAGAATGGCGAGGATCAGCGACTGCTTGAAGATGTTGTCGTTGAACGCCCCAAGCGACTGGGTCACGAAAAACGGCAGGAAACGCCGGGTGCGAAGCAAGGTGAACTGTGAGGGGTGACTCATCTTCCGTGTTTCCCTGATGTTGGGTAGAGAGTGGCGTGGAGACTGCTATTGGAATGTCGAACGCCGATCCAGGCCACACATTACCTAATCTTTGCAGGTTATTTCTTTAATCCTGCGATACACGGCGAGACAAATAGCTCACCACGCCAGGCGCCCTGTACGGTTCGCTTGCCGACAATCAGCCACATCACCGCCAGCAACGCCACCAACACGCAGCCAAACATGCTGAAGAAAGTCAGGTTCAAGGTGCTCGCCAATTTCAGCGTGGCCAGAGAATAGACGCCCAGCGGGAACGTAAAACCCCACCAGCCGAGGTTGAACGGAATGCCGGCGCGCAGGTAACGCACGGTGATCAGCACCGCGATCAGCATCCACCACAGCCCAAAGCCCCACAGCGTGATCCCGGCCACCAGCCCCAGCCCGGCGGCGATTTCGCCGATACCGGGCAAACCGTTGGCAGCGAAGATCGCCGGAGCATCGGCGCCCAGCAGCAACATGCCCAGCGCGCCGGTGCCAATCGGCCCGAGGGCCAGCCAACTGGAAGCGGCCATGTTTTCGTGGGGCAACTTATGCAGGGCCATGCGCAGCAACAGAATGGTCAGAATGCTGAACGCTACCGGCAGGGAAAAGGCCCAAAGCACGTAGCTGGTCACCAGCACTACCAGTTGCGAATGGGCCTCGGCCAAGTGCGGCGCCAACAGACCACCGCTGGCGGCGGCCACTTCCGCGGCCACGACGGGCAACAGCCAGACGGCGGTCATCTGGTCGATGCTGTGTTCCTGGCGGGTAAACATCATGTACGGAATCAGCACGCCACAGGCCAGGGACATCGCCACATCCAGCCACCAAAGCACTTCGGCGACTTGAATCACCCCATCGCCCCAGCGCGGCAAACCGAACACCAGAAAGCCGTTAATGATGGTCGCCAGGCCCATGGGAATCGTGCCGAAAAACATCGAGACCGTGGAGTGCCCGAAAATCCGCCGCGCCTCATCGAAGAACAGCACCCAACGCGCGGCGTACAGCCCGGTGAACAGCACAAACAGAACGATATTGAACAGCCACAAACCCTCGGCGACTGCGTGCAGTCCGGGAATGGCCACCGGCAATTGCGCCAGCGCCAGCGCCAGCACGCCAGTGCCCATGGTGGCGGCGAACCAGTTCGGGGTGAACTGGCGAATCGCTTCCAAAGGGCGAGGAAGAAGACTTAAAGGTTTGTAACCGGGCTTGGCAGCATTGGGGCAGATCATGGCGAACTCCTGTCCTCTGATGAGGTAGAGCCCATGGTAGAACCGAATCGAATATCTATATAACGGGTAATATCTCTAACTGTTATCTGTTTTGTAGATATACGTCAAACACTGCCTTCTGATTCGATCACCAATATCCGCGCCGCGCCCAGCGGATGCGCCACATGCTCGGTGCCCACCGAGGCATAAAAAATATCGCCGACGTCCAGTAAGGTCTGCTGTTCGACGCCTGCTTCGCGGTAGTGCATCTGCACCTGCCCATCAAGCACCACGAACACTTCCTGACCATCGTTGACGTGCCATTTGTACGGCTGATCGGTCCAGTGCAAACGGGTAGTGATGCCGTTCATGTTGGCGATGTCCAGCGCGCCCCAGGCACGTTCGGCGGTAAAAGATTTGCTGCGGATGATCTTCATGGGACGGTCCGTCGAATGGGTGGCTGCGCCAAGGCTAACGATCATCCGGCATCGGCGCTACAGCCTTTCACTGCACGCTGGCGCATCAATCCCAGCAACGCACCCACAGCCAGGACAATCAGCACTGCGCCATAACCGTCGGTGGTCGCGATCAGCCCGAAGGTGCGGGTCAGACTCCCCGCCAGCAACGACGGCAAGCAAAACGCCAAGTAGCTCAGCACATAAAACGCCGACATCAACCCGGCCCGTTCATGGGGCAGGGCCAGCGGCACAAGGCTGCGCACGGCACCGAGGAAACCGGCGCCGAAACCGCAACCGGCCACCAATGTGCCGATGAAAAACAGCGACAGGCTGGCGCTGTGCACGGCCGTCAGAATCAACACAATACCGGCGGGCAGCAAACCGGCGCCGAGGCGCAGCACCTTGTCCGCCGGGCGATTGCGCAAGGTGTAGATCATCAGCGCGCCGGTCACCGTCAATGCCGCGACCGTCGAGCCGCCGATCAGGTTCGAGGTCGAGCCGGTGGCCGTGCGCACCAGCGACGGCGCCAACGAGGCGAAGAAGCCACCCAGCGCCCACACCGCGGTGTTGATCGGCAGCACCGACCACAACGTGCGCCGCGCCTGTACTGGCACATGCAGGGTCGGGCGCAGCGAGGCCCAGGCGCCCGGTTGCACACTGACGCTTTCCGGCAGACGCCAGACGTACAGCGCCTGCATCACGAATAGCGCCAGCAATACCCAAAAGGTCAGTTGCAACGGCAGCGGCGCGAACTCGGCCAACAAGCCGCAACCCATCGCCCCAATGGCCATGCCCAGCAACGGCGCCACGCTATTGATCAGCGGCCCTTGCTGACGATCGGTATCCAGCAGCGCGGCACTTAATACGGCTGTGGCCATTCCGGTGGCGAAGCCCTGAAGCACACGGGCACTGATCAGCCAAGTGACGCTGTCGGCGTTGATAAACAGCAACATCGCCAGCATGTTCAGCAGGATCGCTGTGAAGATCACCGGTTTACGGCCGAGGAAATCCGAGAGCGAACCGACGGTCAGCAGCGCTACGAGCAAGCTCAGGGCGTACACGCCGAAGATCAGGGTCAGGGTCGCTGCCGAGAACTGCAACTGTTCCTGATACAAGTGATACAACGGCGTCGGCGCCGTGGAAGCGGCGAGAAAGCTGAGTAAAGTGATCGCCAGGAACCACAGGCTTACTCGGTTTGACGTTGGGTAAGACATTGGCATCCTCCGCAAAAGCTAAGTTTTTGCTTTTGCGGAGTGTGCTACTCACTAGCGCTTAAAGCAAATTCTTTGTGTTAAGGTCCGCCGCATGGCTATTAAAGAAGGTTTACGCCCAGGTGGCAGAAGTGCCCGGGTGCAAGAGTCGGTTCACTCGGCAGTCCGTGCTCTCCTCGAAGAGCAGGACCGCGCGAGCGTGACCGTGCCGCAAATCGCGACGCGCGCGGGGGTGACGCCGTCGACGATTTATCGGCGCTGGGGCGATCTGTCGGTGTTGCTGGCGGACGTCGCCCTCGCCCGCATGCGCCCGGAGAGCGAGCCGGCCAACACCGGCAGCCTGCGCGGCGATCTGCGCGCCTGGGCCGAGCAATACCTGGACGAAATGAGTTCAGAGCCCGGCCGCAACATGCTGCGCGACGTGCAATGCAGCATCACGCCGGGCTTTTGCGCGACGATTATTGGCGGGCAGTTGCAGACCATTCTGGATCGCTACCCTGACCAGCCGCTGCCGAGCGTCGATCGGCTGATCAACCTGATCGCGGCGCCGACGGTGTTTCGCATCCTGTTCTCGACGGCGGCGCTGGAGGTCGAGGAATTGCATCGGTTGATCGAGATTGCGCTGAGTCAGTGACGACGCCTTTTCTGTAGGAGCAAGGCTTGCCCGCGAAGGGCCGGCAAAGGCACAAACGATCCAACACAAACTCCCTGCGACACCCCGCCGCGCCTCGACCTTGGTCGACACTGACGAACCCCCGCCATCGTGCGAGACTGTCTATCCGGGCCGGATCCCGGGTGTCTTTTGCCGGGAGTTTCCATGTCGCTGTCCAGCGGGCTGATCGCCGCCGTTGCCCTGGCCTATATGGCCATCATGTTCGCCATCGCCTTCTACGGCGACCGTCGCAGCACGCCGTTGCCGCCGCGAGTGCGCGCGTGGGTGTACAGCCTGTCGCTGGCCGTCTATTGCACCAGTTGGACGTTCTTTGGTGCCGTGGGCCAGGCCGCTGAGCAACTCTGGTCATTCCTGCCGATCTACCTCGGGCCGATCCTGCTGCTAGTGTGTGCGCCGTGGGTCCTGCAAAAAATGGTGATGATCAGCAAACAGGAGAACATCACCTCCATCGCCGACTTTATCGCCGCGCGCTATGGCAAGTCGCAGTCACTGGCGGTGGTGGTGGCGCTGATCTGCCTGGTCGGCGTGTTGCCCTACATCGCGCTGCAACTCAAGGGCATCGTGCTCGGGGTGAACCTGCTGATCGGCGCCGGAGCCGACGCCATGGGCACGCGCGCCCAGGATACGGCGCTGATCGTGTCGCTGGTGCTGGCGCTGTTCACCATTGTCTTCGGTACGCGCAACCTCGACGCCACCGAACACCACCGCGGCATGGTGCTGGCGATTGCGTTCGAATCGCTGGTCAAGCTGTTCGCGTTTCTCGCGGTCGGTGCGTTCGTGACCTACGGTTTGTACGACGGTTTCGATGACTTGTTCGACCAAGCGATGCTTGCCCCGCGCCTGGAAGAGTATTGGAAGGAAACCATCAACTGGCCGTCGATGGTGGTGCAGACCGGCGTCGCGATGATGGCGATCATCTGCCTGCCCCGGCAGTTCCACGTCACGGTGGTGGAGAACATCGAGCCCCAGGACCTGCGCCTGGCCAAGTGGGTGTTCCCGGCCTACCTCGCGTTGGCCGCACTGTTTGTAGTCCCGATCGCCCTGGCCGGTCAGATGTTGCTACCGAGTTCGGTACTCCCGGATTCCTTCGTCATCAGCCTGCCGCTGGCCCAATCGCACCCGGCGCTGGCGATGTTGGCGTTTATCGGCGGCGCTTCAGCGGCCACCGGCATGGTGATCGTGGCCAGCGTGGCGCTGTCGACCATGGTTTCCAACGACATGCTGTTGCCGTGGTTGCTGCGCCGTAACAATGCCGAGCGTCCGTTCGAAGTGTTCCGCCAGTGGATGCTGTCGGTGCGTCGAGTCACCATCGTGGTGATTTTGCTGCTGGCCTACGTCAGTTATCGCCTGCTCGGCTCGACTGCCAGCCTGGCGACCATCGGCCAGATCGCCTTCGCCGCCGTGACCCAACTGGCCCCGGCGATGCTCGGCGCGCTGTACTGGAAACAGGCGAACCGTCGCGGCGTTTTTGCCGGCCTCGCGGCCGGGACGTTCCTCTGGTTCTACACCTTGATTCTGCCGATTGCCGCCCACAGCCTCGGCCTGTCCCTGAGCACGTTCCCGGGGCTGGCCTGGTTGCACAGCAACCCGCTTAAATTGCCGCTGACCCCGCTGACCCAAGGCGTGGTGTTGTCGCTGGCCGCCAACTTCACGTTGTTCGCCTGGGTCTCGGTGCTGTCGCGCACGCGGGTTTCCGAGCACTGGCAGGCCGGTCGCTTCATTGGCCAGGAAATCAGCGCCCGGCCCAGCGCGCGCTCGATGCTGTCGGTGCAAATCGATGATTTGTTGCAACTGGCCGCGCGTTTTGTCGGTGAAGAACGCGCCCGCCAAAGCTTTATCCGCTTCGCCTATCGCCAGGGCAAAGGCTTTAACCCGAACCAGAACGCCGACGGTGAATGGATCGCGCATACCGAACGTTTGCTGGCCGGTGTGCTCGGCGCTTCTTCGACGCGCGCTGTCGTAAAAGCTGCCATTGAAGGCCGGGAAATGCAGCTTGAGGACGTGGTCCGCATCGCCGACGAAGCATCGGAAGTGTTGCAGTTCAACCGCGCGCTGCTGCAAGGGGCGATCGAAAACATCACCCAGGGCATCAGCGTGGTCGACCAGTCGCTCAAACTGGTGGCGTGGAACCGGCGTTATCTGGAGCTGTTCAATTACCCGGACGGCTTGATCAGCGTCGGCCGGCCGATTGCCGACATCATTCGCTACAACGCCGAGCGCGGGTTGTGTGGCCCTGGCGAAGCCGAAGTGCACGTCGCCCGCCGTCTGCACTGGATGCGTCAGGGCCGTGCCCACACCTCTGAGCGATTGTTCCCCAATGGGCGGGTGATCGAGCTGATTGGCAACCCGATGCCCGGCGGTGGTTTCGTCATGAGTTTCACCGACATCACTGCGTTCCGCGAAGCCGAGCAGGCGCTGACCGAGGCCAACGAAGGCCTGGAGCAACGGGTGACCGCGCGCACCCACGAACTCTCGCAACTCAACGTCGCCCTGACCGAAGCCAAGGGCACCGCCGAATCGGCCAACCAGTCGAAAACCCGTTTTCTGGCGGCGGTCAGCCATGACCTGATGCAGCCGCTGAACGCCGCGCGACTGTTCTCCGCCGCCCTGACCCATCAGGACGACGGCTTGTCCGGCGAGGCGCAGAAACTGATTCATCACCTGGACAGTTCGTTGCGTTCGGCCGAGGACTTGATCAGCGACTTGCTGGATATTTCCCGCCTGGAAAACGGCAAGATCAACCCCGATCCCAAGCCGTTCGTGCTCAATGAACTGTTCGATATCCTCGGCGCTGAATTCAAGGCACAGGCGCAGGAACAAGGCCTGAAGTTCCGCCTGCGCGGCAGCACCTTGCGGGTCAATAGCGACATCAAGTTGTTGCGGCGAATCCTGCAAAACTTCCTGACCAATGCCTTCCGTTATGCCAAGGGCCCGGTGCTGCTGGGGGTTCGGCGGCGCAACGGTGAACTGTGCCTGGAAGTCTGGGACCGTGGCCCCGGGATTCCTGAAGATAAACGGCAAGTGATTTTCGAAGAATTCAAACGCCTCGACAGCCACCAGACCCGCGCCGAGAAAGGCCTGGGCCTGGGCCTGGCGATCGCCGACGGCTTGTGCCGGGTGCTCGGCCATACCTTGCAGGTGCGCTCCTGGCCGGGGCACGGCAGCGTATTCAGCGTCACGGTGCCGCTGGCCCGGGCGCAGACGGTGGTGCCGAACACCGTGGTCGAACTCAACGGTAAATTGCCGACGGGTGCGCAGGTGCTGTGCATCGACAATGAAGACAGCATTTTGATTGGCATGAACAGTCTGTTGACCCGCTGGGGCTGCCAGGTCTGGACCGCGCGTAATCGCGAGGAGTGTGCGGCGTTGCTCGGCGACGGGATGCGTCCGCAGTTGGCGTTGGTGGATTACCACCTGGACGATGGCGAAACCGGGACTGAGTTGATGGCGTGGCTGCGCACGCGATTGGGTGAGCCGGTACCGGGGGTGGTGATCAGTGCCGATGGGCGGCCGGAGACGGTGGCGCAGGTGCATGCGGCGGGGTTGGATTATCTGGCCAAACCGGTGAAGCCGGCGGCGTTACGGGCGTTGTTGAGTCGGCATTTGCCGTTGTAACCCAGATCGTTCCCACGCTCTGCGTGGGAACGCCGCCATGGACGCTCCGCGTCCGCTTCTGCTGCTGTGACGCAGAGCGTCACGGGATGCATTCCCACGTGGAGCGTGGGAACGATCAGCTATTCGGGCAACTCAGCCAACCCATCCACATCGGTCATCGCCCGCTCGAGCAAATCCGCCGGCAAGCTCTTGCTCGCCCGCGCGCCCAGCAACTTCAGTTGTTCGCTGCGGCTGACCAGATTGCCGCGCCCTTCCGTCAGCTTGTTGCGCGCCGAGCTGTAGGCTTTATCCAATTGCTGCAAGCGATTGCCGACTTCGTCCAGGTCCTGGATGAACAACACGAACTTGTCGTACAGCCACCCTGCCCGCTCGGCGATTTCCCGGGCGTTCTGGGTCTGGCGTTCCTGCTTCCACAGGCTGTCAATCACCCGCAACGTGGCGAGCAATGTGGTCGGGCTGACGATCACGATGTTGCGGTCGAAGGCTTCCTGAAACAGCGTCGGCTCAGCCTGCAAGGCCGCGGAAAATGCCGCTTCGATCGGAACAAAAAGCAGAACGAAATCGAGGCTGTGTAAGCCATCGAGTCGCTTGTAATCCTTGCCGGACAAGCCTTTGACGTGATTGCGCAGGGACAACACGTGTTGCTTGATCGCGATCTGGCCGATGGCATCGTCTTCGGCCGCGACGTATTGTTGGTACGCCGTGAGGCTGACCTTGGAGTCGACCACTACCTGCTTGTCGCCGGGCAGGTAAATGATCACGTCCGGCTGGAAGCGTTCACCGTCCGGGCCTTTGAGGGTGACCTGGGTCTGGTACTCACGGCCCTTCTCCAGGCCGGCGTGCTCAAGCACGCGCTCGAGAATCAACTCGCCCCAGTTGCCCTGGGTCTTCTGCCCTTTCAAGGCTCGGGTGAGGTTGGTGGCTTCGTCACTCAGGCGCAGGTTCAGCTGTTGCAGGCGCTCCAGCTCCTTGGCCAGGGAAAAGCGTTCCCGGGCCTCGGCTTGATAGCTTTCTTCGACGCGTTTCTCGAAAGACTGGATGCGCTCCTTCAACGGATCGAGCAACTGCCCCAGGCGCTGCTGACTGGTTTCGGCGAAACGCTGCTCGCGCTCGTCGAAGATCTTGCCCGCCAGTTCGGCGAACTGCGCCCGCAATTCATCGCGCGAGCCCTGGAGGTCGTTGAGGCGTTGCTGATGGCTTTCCTGTTGTTCGCGCAGCTCGGCGTTGAGGGAGGCGGCTTGCGCGTCGAGGCGACGCAACTCAGCCTCTTTGCCAGCACGCTCGATATTCCAGGCGTGGGCCGCGTCGCGGGCATCGTCGCGCTCGATCTGCAGCAGTTCGACTTCACGGCGTAGCGCGGCAAGATCAGCTTGTTTGGTGGAGTTGGCCTGGCTCAGGTCGCCGATTTCGTCGCGGCACGCATCGAGTTGGGCATTCAAGCCGTCCTGGGCCAATTGGGCCATGGCCAGCCGTTCTTCCAGCAACGCCACGTCGGCCTGTCCGGCGCTCGCCCGGCGCTGGATTTGCCAGGCCAGTGCCAGCAATGGCAATGCCGCGCCTGCCAGACCGAGCAATATGCTGGTCAAGTCGATAGCCATAGCCACTCCTGCCGATGAGATAAAGCTTGAAGGTTAACCAAGGCGTCAGGTCTTGGACAGCTCAGTCTTCGGTCAGCCCCAATTCCTGCTGGGCGCGGCGGTCACCGGCGCGGGCGGCCTGGCGCAGCATGTCGTGACCGATGCGCCGATCCCGGGCGTTGCCGCACTCGCGGCACATCAACTGGCCCAGGCGGCTTTGCGCCGCGACCACACCTTCACGAGCGGGTTGCTTGAGCAAACGTCCGGCGAAGTGTTTGACGTTGGGGTTGTCGCCCAGGCGCGGGCTATCCAGAAGCCACTCGGCCACACGCAGGGAAAAGCGCTTGGTCGGGGTAACAACAGGGGGGGTTGCGGTAACAGCGGTTGATACTGAGCGAAACTTCATAAAGCACTGTGGGGCAGATCGGAAGGCGCGCCACTCTACTCTTTTTTTCGTACAGGTAAAGTCGAAAAAACCCGGCACGCCCGTCCTAGAGCAAGCGCTTGGGACAATCCACAGAAGCTGTGGATAACTCAGTGGACAACCCACCTTGAACTCTCGCAAAGCCCTGTGGAATGGGGCTCGCAGTCAAACTGACGATTTTTTCACCAGTAAAAAAAAGCGATGTTTTTCATTGACTTAAATTTTCATTACAGGCACCCACTGCGTTTGATGCCAAGGTGACAGTGGCGTGACAGCCTGCGCAACTTATGTGCACAAGTACCTTCACGGCGGTTATATCGATGCGCTTTTTCGGCGCGTTTTGCTGCCAAGCCTGGGGATAAGCCTGGGCAAAACCTTGATTCACGCTCATTGAGGCTCGACGACCAACGGTTAAATCCTGTGCCATTACAGGGCAAGCCTAGTGTTTACAGCCTATAATCACGCCCCTCGAAGCGGTTGAATGGCACTGCCAACAATCTTTTTGGCTAACACACTTCCTTTCTCCAATTCAATCCGTTAGTATCCGCGGCGTTAGTACCAAGCTGAAAGTCAATTCTGGTCGAACAAATCCCCCCGGTCAGCCTTCCCTTGAGAAGCCTCCACCGACAAAGCGGGATCGACCACCTCGATGGTTTCCAGGTAAACCTTGCGTCAACACTGCCTTTGAAATGAATGCAAAGGGTGTTGCGAAGCTCACTTACTCTGACCGAACCAGCCTGCAAATTGATCAGGATCTTCACCCCGGGCCCAGAACCTTTGCCCTTGATGTGTTGCCTGCCCTCCTAAGTACCTACCTGCCAGCCCAAGCGCGCCAATTATCAGCGCTTCAAACTGGCTGCTTTGTTCCAGTCGGGTTCTTCGTTCGACCAATGGTGGTCGTCGTCACTGGAACGTATTAATTTTGCACGGTTCTTATCCGTGTCGCTTGTAGGAACACCTAATAATGTCTACTCAAATCCATACTCAGGATGCCATTCGCACCCTAACCAACGCTTTTGCACCAATGAACTGCCTGATCATGGCCGCTCGCAAAGGCTGCTTCAGCTTCACTCTGGTCAACGAACACGGCATCGCCCGTCACAGCGAACGCCTGTACCCCGATCAATACTCCAGCGCTGAACCGCTGCAGGCCGTGATCGATCGTACTCGCCAGGCACTGGTTGCCTGAGACGCCAGAAAGACTGAAAACCTCAAAAGCCCTGCTCAAAAAGCGGGGCTTTTTATTGCCTGATATTTCTCTTTCCCCACCCACGGCCTAAGTACTAACCGATATAACGGTTATAACTGGCAGCCGGAAATATTTTAAAAACAGGCCTTTACGTCGCGAATATGACACTACACTTCAACTCAAGCGGCTTGATCCGCTTCCGGCGAGCCTGAGTCGATTCATTGCTGCCAAGCCCCCCTTCAGGTATCGCCGCCCATTTCATGTTTCGAGGGCTTTATGGGTATCGCTGCCAGCGAACTGTGCCGTTATGTGATCCGCCCGACCTTGATTTACCTCGGGCGCCATAGCGCAACTGCCGAATCCCTGCTGCTGGGCATCGCCGCCAGCCAGTCCGCCCTTGGCTCCGCCCTCCATGACCGCCGTGGGCACGGCTTGTACCGAATCGCCGAACCCCGCCACCGGGCCCTCTGGGATCACTACCTGGCGCTTGATCCTGAACGAGCGAGCCTGGTCCGAGGCCTGGCCAGCCAACACGCCTTTTTAAGCAGCCCGCACCTGGAATTAACCGTCAACCTGCGTTACGCCACCGCCATCGCCTGGCTGCTGGTAGAAGAACAAAACACTCCCCTCCCCGATCCCGATGATGTGATGGGCATGGCCCGAATCTGGCGCCAGACCTTCCAGCCTCAAGGACGCCTGCGTGACTTTACCTGCGCCTGGCAGACCTGTGTTTCATCGCTGAATCAGGTCGCTTGCTGACCACCCGGTTTCACAAGATCCCATAACCGGTCGCGATTCTGGTCGGATTGTCCTACAAAACCGCTCTAACTCAACGCATACAGGCTATAGCGCTGGGACGAAAATGTTGGTAATTTTCGCCCCGGTGATCACCAGGAGTTCTAATAATGAAAAAAGTAATGCTCAAAACCACCCTTAGCCTCGCCGTTACCTTGGCATCCACCCAGCTTTTCGCAAGTGGCTTCGCCATCAACGAACAAAGCATTAGCGGGATGGGTACAGGTTTTGCTGGGCGATCTTCATCTGCCGATGACGCAAGCACAATTTTTGGCAACCCTGCCGGCATGTCCCGCATCAAGCGCGAACAGGTCACCGGCGGTGCTGCAATGCTCGACGCACATACCAACATCAGCAAAGCCAGCTCCAGCCCCAACAGCGGTAGCAACGACGGCGACATGGTGCCGTTCATCGCCGTGCCGATGGGCTACTACGTCAAGCCTATCGATGACAAATGGGCAGTCGGTGTTGGTGTTTACGCACCGTTCGGCCTGGTGACCGACTACGAGCACGGTTTTGCCGGCCGCTACTTCGGTAGCACCAGCGACGTAAAAGTCGTCACCCTGCAACCGACCGTGAGCTACGCCTTCAACGACAAGGTGTCGATCGGTTTCGGCCCGACCATCAACCGTATCGACGGCAAGCTGGAATCGAACCTGTCGATTACCCAGGCAGCGCCCGATGGCCAGGTCAAGATCAAAGGCGACGACACTGCACTGGGCTACAACATCGGCTTGCTGGTTCAAGCCACTGACAGCACCCGTGTCGGCCTGACCTACCACTCGAAAGTGAAGTACAAGCTCGAGGGTAATACTAAGGTCAACTACGGTGTCCTCGGTGCAGTGGGTCAAAACCCAAGCCAGAAGTACGACGCCTCGCTGGACCTGACCACCCCTGAATCGGTGGACTTCTCGGTGACTCATCAGCTCGACGACAAGTGGACCCTGTACGCAGGCAGCACCTGGACTCGCTGGAGCCGCCTGAAAGAAATCACCGTTGAAAACAAAGGTGTTCCGGCCATCCTCAACGGTCAGTTCGGTTCGATTACCGAAGAACAGAACTGGCACGACACCTGGGCCCACGCCATCGGCGCGTCCTACCAGTTGAACAAGGAATGGGTCCTGCGCACCGGCCTGTCCTTTGACCAGGCACCGACCAACAACGTCGACCGTTCCCCACGCATCCCGACTGGCGATCGCAAGATTTTCAGCCTGGGCGCCGGCTGGAGCCCGACCGACGACCTGACCATCGACGTGGCGTACTCGTACCTGCGTGAAGAGTCGGTCAAGGTCGCCAACAGCAACGACCGCGGCCAGAGCTACGATGCTAAATACCAAAACTATGCGAACGGTTTTGGTGTTGGCGCGACCTACCGCTTCTGATGATTCAAGGCGAGCCTGAACCGCTCGCCACCTGAATCGAAAAAGCCCCGCACTCTTGTCCAGAGGCGGGGCTTTTTAATGGGCGGCGATCAGGGTTTCGAGGCCAGGGCTTTCTCGACGGCTTCGATGAATTCAGGGTTATCGGGCTTGGTCAGGCTGGAGAAATTGGCGATCACCTTGCCTTGGCGATCGACCACGTACTTGTAGAAATTCCACTTCGGCGCACTGCTTTGCTCGGCGAGGATCTTGAACAAGTGAGTGGCGTCGTCACCGCGAACTTTCTGCGGCTCGGTCATGGTGAAGGTCACGCCGTAGTTGACGTAGCAGACCTTGGCGGTCTCAGCGCCATCCTTGGACTCCTGCTTGAAGTCATTGGACGGAACGCCGACCACCTCCAGCCCTTGGTCCTTGTAACGCTGATACAGCGCCTCCAGGCCTTTGAACTGCGGGGCGAACCCGCAGAAGCTGGCGGTGTTGACCACCACCAGCGGCTTGCCGGCAAAACGCTGGCACAAATCGATGGATTCCTTGGCGCGCAACTTGGGCAACGAGCCCTGCAACAGCTCCGGACACTCGGCCGCTTGTGCCAATCCGGTGAACGCCATCAGCAACGCGGGGACTGCAAGCCAGCGTTTGAGCATGTCGGTGCATCCTTGAGATATCGTCAGAAGGCGACGTTACTCGCCCTCGCAACACCCTAGCAAGCACCCATGCCCAACTGCATCAGCGCCAGTCCGCCCTGATGCCAGCCCCACCAGGCCAGGGCCAGCAGCAAGGCGCCGACACCCACGACAATAATCCGCGGCCAGAGACTGTTCATATCGCACTCATTTGGGTTTGCAATCGCGTCACTGGCTGCTCGCGCACCGGCCAGTTCAGGGCGGCTGCCAACAAGCTCAAGAGAATTGCTACCTGCCAGATCAAGTCGTAGCTCCCGGTCCGGTCATACACCACCCCGCCCAACCAGCCGCCGAGGAACGAGCCGAGCTGGTGAAACAGGAAAACAATCCCACCGAGCATGGACAGGTTTCGCACGCCGAACAAGGTCGCCACCGTGCCGTTGGTCAATGGCACCGTGGACAACCACAGGAAGCCCATGGCCATGCCGAACAGATAGGCTGTGGTCGTGGTCACCGGCGCCCACAGGAACAACCCGATCACCACCGCGCGCAACAGATACAAACCGGTGAGCAAGCGCGGCTTGGACATCCGCCCGCCGAGCCAGCCTGCCGTATACGTCCCGAAGATATTGAACAGCCCGATCAACGCCAGCACCGTGGTCCCGACCGTGGCCGGCAGGTGCTGATCCACTAGATAAGCCGGCAGGTGCACACCGATGAACACCACCTGAAAACCGCAGACAAAAAAGCCGAACGCCAGCAGCCAGAACCCGGAATGGGAACAGGCTTCACGCAAGGCTTCGGGCAGGGTTTGTTCGTGGCCGAGGGTCGGCAGCGGTTTGTCCTTGAGCATGCTCACCAGCGGCACAATCAGCGCCACCAACAGGCCCAGCACCAGCAACGCAGCGGACCAGCCGAGCCAGCCGATCAACCCCAGCGTGCCGGGCAACATGGCGAACTGGCCGAAGGAACCGGCGGCGCTGGCGATGCCCATGCCCATGCTGCGTTTCTCCGGCGGCACTGCGCGACCGACCACGCCGAGGATCACCGAGAACGAAGTGCCCGACAGGCCGATACCGATCAACAGGCCGGCGCTCAGGGACAAGGTCACCGCCGAGTCGGACATGCCCATCAAGATCAGGCCCGCGGCGTACAACACACCACCGACCAGCACCACTTTCGCCGCACCGAAGCGATCCGCCAAAGCACCGGTAAACGGCTGCGCCAGGCCCCAGATCAGGTTCTGCAAGGCAATGGCAAAGGCAAATGTCTCGCGGCCCCAGCCGAACTCGGCGCTCATGGGCGCCAGGAACAAGCCGAAGCCGTGCCGTACACCCAAGGACAATGCAAGAATCAGCGCACTCCCCACCAACACCCAACCGCAAGTACGCCACATCGATGTCATTCTTATTCTCCGGTAGCGGGTATATACCCGCTTAAGATCGAACAAACCGGCATCAAGCCAGTTCGTCCAGCAATCTGATCAAGGTTTCACGTTTTTCGGCGCCCAAGCGATCGATCAACCGCTGCTGCGCCGCTTCCCAAGCCGGCAAGGCGGCTGCCAGGCGTTCAGCGCCAGCCTCGGTGAGCATCACGATGCGATTGCGCATGTCCGCGCCCTCGACCAGCGTCACCAGCCCTTCGCCCTCCAGCACGCGCAGATTGCGCCCGAGGGTGCTGCGGTCCAGCCCCATGGCCTCGGCCAGGGTGGAAATACTCGGTTGATCCAGGCGCTGCAGGTTGCACAGTAAAGAATACTGGGCAACGTTGATCCCGAAGCCGTCGAGAGCGCCGTCGTAATGCCTGCTGACGCCACGGGCGGCGCGACGCAGGTTGGTACATAAACATTGAGAGTCGAGCATGGTGCGTGTATATACCCGCGGTTAAATGAAAGCAAATTTTTGATACATAACCCTGTAGGAGCGAGGCTTGCCCGCGAAGAACGATAACGCGGTCTATCTGAGATGCCGCGGTGAGTTCTTCGCGGGCAAGCCTCGCTCCTACGGGATTAGCGCAAGTCCTGCGAGTGCAGCCATCTCCAGCAATTCCAGCAACGCCCCCGCCGTATCGCCAGTCGTGCCACCCAATCGCCGCATCATCACCTGGCGCAACCAGACAAACACCGCCGCCGCGAGCACGAGCGCAACCAGGCCTTTGAAAAGCCCCGCGATCACCACACAACCCAGCGCACTGACTGCCAACACCTGCCAACCCGCCTTGTGAGGCAAATGATCAGCCAGTGCCTGCCCCAATCCGCCAGCCCGCACATAAGGCGTAGTCAGGAACAACCCCAACAACGCCGCACGCCCGATCAACGGAACGATGATCAAGACAACGCCCTGCCCCTGCTCGATCAACGCCAGCAACGCGGCGAATTTCAGCAGCAACACTAACACCAGGGTCACCACCGCGATCGGCCCGCTGCGCGGGTCTTTCATGATGGTCAGGGTGCGCTCCCGGTCGCCGAACCCACCAAGCCACGCATCGGCGCTGTCGGCCAGGCCGTCCAGGTGCAACCCACCGCTGAGCACGACCCAAAGGGTCAGCAGCAATGCCGCGTGAAGCAATAATGGCGCGCCTGATAACAGTCCGTTCAGCGCCCACAACAGACCGCCGAACAGCAGCCCCACCAGCGGATAAAACAGCAGCGAACGCCCCAATTCCTGAGGCGCCGGCATCCCCGGCAGGCGAATCGGCAGGCTGCTCAAGAATTGCAGGGCGATCCAGAACGGCAACATGATCAGCGCGCTTCCCGTAACAACGGGCCGGCGCCGACCGCCAGCGAATGCAACGAAGCGTGGGCGACTTCGACGGTGAGCAACTGTTCGCGGGGCAAGCCACGGGCCTGGGCCAGCAGTAGCTTCATGACCCCGCCGTGGGTGATCAGCAACACCCGTTCACCCGCATAGGTGGTGTGCAACCGTTCGACCGCCGCCAGCACTCGCGCGGAGAAGTCAGCCACTGGTTCCCCCTCGGGCGGCGTGAACGAATAGGGATCGGTCCAGAACAACCCCAACGCTTCGGCACTGGTCTGCATCAACAGCGCCGTGCTCTGCCCTTCCCATGCGCCGAAATGCAGTTCTTGCAGGTCTTTTTCCAACTGCACCGGCAAGCCAAGTTGCCCACCGAGTTCTTCGGCAAACCGCGCGCAACGCTGCAACGGCGAACTGACCAGACGATCCCACGGCCCCTGCCCGATCACCGCGGCACGTAACTGCGCCCAGCCCTTGTCGGTCAGAGCATCGTCGAGGCTGCCACGCAGCCCTCCGCCGAGTTCGGTCTCGCCGTGGCGCAATAGATCCAGGCGCAGGGTCATGCCGGACGATCCGCCACGGCCGCTTCCGCGAACGTCGCCATTTGCCCGTGAAGATCGCAGGCCAGACGCAACAACGGCACTGCCAACGCAGCACCACTGCCCTCGCCCAGGCGCAGACCAAGGTCAAGCAACGGTTCGGCGTTCAGGGTTTCCAGCACATGACGATGGCCGGGCTCGGCACCGCGATGGCCGAACAATAACCACTCACGGCAGTCCGGATTCAAGCGCACCGCCACCAACGCCGCGACGCTGCAAATAAAGCCGTCCACCAGCACCGCCACGCCTTCCTGAGCGCAGGCCAGATAGGCACCGACCAACGCCGCAATCTCAAACCCGCCGAGGTTGAACAGGGTTTGCAGCGCATCGCCACGCTGGGCGCCATGCAAGGCCAGCGCACGTTCAATGACTTGCGCTTTATGGCTGACACCCGCCGCGTTCAACCCGGTGCCCGGCCCGGTCAGATGCACCACCGGGCAATCGAGCAAGGCACAGGCCAAAGCGCTGGCTGCGGTGGTGTTGCCGATGCCCATTTCGCCGCCGATGAACAACTGCGCGCCGCTTGCAGTGGCGCGCAACACACTGTCGCGACCGGCCTGCAACGCCAGTTCACCTTGGGTGACGGTCATGGCCGGGCCGTTCACAAAGTTGGCCGTACCCGGTCCGACATTCAGATGCCGCACGCCCGGCAGGTTCAATGAAGGCGTGACGGTGCCGAGATCGACCACTTCCAGTTGAGCGCCCAATTGCCGCGCCAACACGCTGATCGCCGCGCCGCCGGTGACGAAGTTGTGCAGCATCTGCCCGGTGACTGCCTGGGGAAACGCCGACACCCCTTCCGCAACCACGCCATGGTCACCGGCAAAGATCGCAATCCACAGCTGATCGAGGCTCGGCTTGACCTGACCCTGCAAACCGGCCAGTTGCACGGCGACTGATTCCAGCCGACCGAGCGAGCCAGCCGGTTTGGTCAGTTGCTGTTGACGGGCCTCGGCCTGTTCAACGATGGCCGCATCGACTGGCTTGCACGGGTTCAGCCACCAGGATTGAGTCATAACGCAGTTCCTTTCAGAGTCAGGGGCAGGCCGGCGACGGTCAGGACGACGCGCTGACAGCGCTCAGCCAGGGCTTGATGCAGCCAACCGGCTTCATCGACATAGCGGCGAGTCAATTCGCCCAGCGGCACGACACCCATTCCGGTCTCGTTGCTGACAAAAATGATTTCACCCGGCAGCGAGGCCAGGCAGTCCAGCAAGGCATCCCGCTCGGCCGTCAGGCGCTCGGGGTTGTCGAGCATCAGCAGATTGGTCAGCCACAGGGTCAGGCAATCCACCAGCAGGCAACGCTCGGCACTGGCGTTTTCCCGCAGGATGCGGGCCAGTTCCAGAGGCTCTTCGATCAGCGCCCATTCGGCGGGACGACGGGCGCGGTGATGAGCGACCCGTTCGTTCATCTCGCCGTCCAAGGGTTGGCTGGTGGCAATGTAGGTGACCTGGAGTTGGCTGTCTGTGGCGAGTTTTTCAGCCAGGCGGCTTTTGCCAGAGCGGGCGCCGCCGAGGATTAGTTGGAGCATGGTTCATTCCTTAAAATCGTCGGTGTTCTTGCCCGCGAAGGCGTCTTCAAAACCCACAAAGCTCTCGCAGCAGCCGAGTATCCAAATGCTTCTCCACCAAATCCGCCAAGCGCTCGATATCGCGCTCGCGCAAGGCGTGATAATCCACGTCCTGCACATCCTGCAACCCGGCCCAACGCAACAGCGCGCTGCTCGCCGCCGGTGACTCGAACAGCCCATGCAAATAGGTGCCGAAAATCTGCCCATCAACACTTTGCGCGCCATCGCAGCGACCATCGTCCAACTGCACGGCAGCGTTTTCCAACGCCGGCCCAGTGGTCACGCCCGCATGGATTTCATAGCCGCTGACCTCGGCATTCTCCAGCGCCAGCCGCCCACGCACATTGCGCAGTTGCTTCTCTTCTTCGAGCAAGGTTTCGAACGCCAGCAAACCCAACCCGGCACTGGAACCCGGCGCGCCTTCCAGGCCCAGCGGGTCGTGGACGTGTTCGCCGAGCATTTGCAGGCCACCGCAAATCCCCAGCACTTTGCCGCCGTAGCGCAAGTGTCGGGAGATCGCCGTGTGCCAACCGTTGGCCCGCAGGTACGCGAGATCGCTGCGTACGCTTTTCGAGCCCGGAAGAATAATCAGGTCAGCGGCTGGAATCGCCTGGCCGGGGCCGATGAATTGCAGGTCCACTTGCGGGTGCAAACGCAGCGGATCGAAATCGGTGTGGTTGCTGATGCGCGGCAGCACCGGCACCACCACTTTGAGCACTTGATCAGCCTTGTCGGTCTGGCGCTGGTCGATGCCGTCCTCGGCTTCCAGGTGCAGGTCCATCACATAAGGCAGCACGCCGATCACCGGTTTGCCGGTGCGTTCTTCGAGCCAGTCGAGGCCCGGTTGCAGCAAGGCAATGTCGCCGCGAAAACGGTTGATGATGAAACCTTTAACCCGCGCCTGTTCACTCGGCGACAGCAACTCCAGCGTCCCCACCAGATGGGCAAACACCCCACCGCGATTGATATCGGCGATCAGCACCACCGGGCAATCCACCGCTTCGGCAAAGCCCATGTTGGCGATGTCGCCGGCACGCAGATTGATCTCCGCCGGCGAGCCCGCGCCTTCAACCATCACCACCGGATACGCCGCGCTCAGCCGTTGGTGGGAGGCCAGCACCGCTTGCATGGCGATGGCCTTGTAGTCGTGATAGGCCACGGCGTTCATGGTGGTGACGGCGCGACCATGAATGATCACTTGGGCGCCGGTGTCGCTGTTGGGTTTGAGCAGCACCGGGTTCATGTCGGTGTGCGGCTCGAGGTTGGCGGCCTGGGCCTGCACCGCTTGGGCGCGACCGATCTCGCCACCGTCAGCCGTCACGGCACTGTTCAACGCCATGTTCTGTGGCTTGAACGGCACGACACTGACGCCATGGCGCGTGACCCAGCGGCACAGCGCCGTCACCAACGTGCTTTTACCGGCGTCGGACGTGGTGCCCTGCACCATCAACGTAGTCATTGGATTTCCTTGGCGAAGGCTTGCAGGGCTTGTTCGAGGCGGGCTTCTTCGGTGGCGTCGGCGGGCAGGCCGAAACGCAGGCTGCTGTTATTCGTGAACAGCCGCAGCAGAATGCCGAGCCGGGCCATGAAGCCATGCAGCTCCTCGGCGCGCTCGGTGATCAGCCATTGAAACAAGGCGCAACCGCCCTGGGGCTTGAGGTCGTAGCGTTCCAGCAATGCGGCCAAACGCTGACTCGCTTCCTCGCTGCGCAGCCGTTGCCGGGCATGGCCTTCGGTGTCTTGCAAACAGGCTTGACCCAGCACTCGGGTCGGGCCGCTGACGGCCCAAGGTCCGACTTGCTCGGCCAGCAATTTAAGCAACTTGCGCTCGGCCAGGACGAAGCCCAGCCGCACCCCGGCGAGACCGAAAAACTTGCCGAAGGAACGCAATACGATCAAGCCGACCTGATTGGCAAACGGCGCGATGCTCAGCTGCGGTGTGTTGTCCATGAACGCTTCGTCGACCACCAGCCAGCCACCGCGCTGGGCCAGTCGCGAGTGCCAGTCGAGCAGGCGACTCGGGCTCAGGCTCAGGCCCGTCGGGTTGTTCGGATTGACCACCACCAGCACGTCGAGGTTGTCGAGGAAGAAGTCGACTTCCTGCTCCAGCACTTCGCGCACGATGTAGCCGTTGCGCCGCCAGGCTTCGGCGTGTTCGGCGTAACACGGCGACAGCACGCCGACCTTGCCGGCCCGACGCAGACGCGGCAGCAACTGGATCGCCATCTGCGAACCGGCCACCGGCAGCACTTGCGCGGCGCCGTAATAATCGCAAGCAGCCTGCTCCAGACCGTCATCGGTTTCCGGCAGTCGCGCCCAAGCCCGCAGCGGAATCTCCGGGACCGGAAACGGCCACGGCGCCAGGCCGCTGGAGAGGTCAAGCCAATCGGCTTCGGCGATGCCGTATTCGAGCGCTGCCTTGCGCAACCGGCCACCGTGCTCAAGCATAGAATTCCGCTCCCACGCAGAGAATCAGCAGCCATAACCATACGCCGCGCTGGACCAATTGCCAGCCACGGTCGATGGAGTCGGCATCCGCCGCCGGGCCTTCGCCGAGTTGTGGACGCTGATGCAGTTCGCCGTGATAAATCGCCGCCCCGCCCAACTCCACGCCCAACGCACCGGCACCGGCCGCCATCACCGGCCCGGCGTTCGGGCTGTCCCAGGTCGGGCCTTGGGTGCGCCAGCATTTCAATGCGAGTCGGGTTTTGCCCAGCAGCGCGTAGGTCAACGCCACCAGGCGTGCAGGAATGTAGTTGAGGACGTCGTCGATCTTCGCCGCGGCCCAGCCGAAGCGTTCAAAGCGTTCGTTGCGATAGCCCCACATCGCGTCGAGGGTGTTGCTCAAACGATAGAGCACCACGCCCGGCGCGCCGGCGACGGCAAACCAGAACAGCGCGGCGAATACCGCATCGCTGCCGTTCTCCAGGACGGATTCGGTGGCGGCGCGGGCGACTTCGGTTTTATCCAGTTCGCTGGTCTGGCGACTGACCAGATACCCCACGCGTTTGCGCGCTTCGTCCAGGTCATCGCTGCGCAGGGCCTTGGCCACCGGCTCGACATGTTCGCCGAGGCTGCGCATGCCGAGGGCGCAATACAGCGCCAGAATCTCGACCAGCCAACCGACGTAAGGCGCCCAGGACAATGCCGTCGCCAACAAGGTCAGCGGCAACACCGCGATCACCCAAGCAGTGACGCCATGACTGCGCCAGCCACGGCCACCGGAGTTGAAACGTTGCTCGATGCGATCGGCAAAACCGCCGAACGCCACCAGCGGATGCCAGCGTTTGGGTTCACCCAGCAGCGCATCCAGCGCCACCGCGGCGACACTCAACAACGCCACACTCATTGACTCACTCCCCAATAATTTTCATACAGCAGCTCACTGAGTGGACGCGCCTGCGCCCAGCCTTCGAGTACCAACATCGGCGCCGGATAGAATGCCTTGACCGGGCCGAGGCACAGCACCGCCAGCGGCTTGGCCCCGGCGGGCAAACCCAGCAGGTCGGCCAGGGCTTGCGGCTCGAACAGCGAGACCCAGCCCATGCCCAACCCTTCGGCGCGGGAGGCCAGCCACAGGTTCTGGATCGCGCAGGACAGCGAGGCCATGTCCATCTCTGGCAAGGTGCGACGGCCGAAGATGTGGCGCTCGCGGTCGTCCATCAGCGCGGCAACCAGCACTTCGGCGCAGTCGTTGATGCCTTCGACCTTGAGCTTCATGAATTCATCGGTGCGTTCGCCGAGGGCTTCGGCGGTGCGGATCCGTTCTTCTTCCACCAGTTGCTGGATCTGCCCGCGCAGGGCTTTATCGCTGATGCGGATAAAGCGCCACGGTTGCATCAGGCCGACGCTGGGTGCCTGGTGCGCGGCTTCAAGCAGGCGGCGCAGCAGTTGCGGTTCGACCGTACCGCCGCTGAAGTGGCGCATGTCGCGACGTTCGCCGATGGCTCGGTAGACCGCCGCGCGCTCAGCCTCGCTGAACGCAAGATCTTCTGGCTTCATGGCTTGAACAACGCCGCCATCGCTTGCGGGTTGGACGGAAAATAAAAGTGCACGTAGGAAGCAGTCATCCGCCCGTCACGATAAACCGCTTCTGCCCCGCGCCCGCCGTTCGGGCTAAGGCCCCGGGCAATCGGCTCCAGCTCGGTGCTGGTCAATGAATGGTGATAGGTGTGCCCGCGCAACAAGCCTTCGGGCAGTTCGACGGCTTGCAACGCCAGCGCGGCCAGACGCTTTTGCATCACGGCATCACCGGCCAACAAGCCGACCAGTTCAGCGCGCGTGCCTTCGACATCGGTCAAGGAATCGAGCAGATACAGCATGCCGCCGCATTCGGCGAGCAAGGGTTTACCGGCTTTATGGTGTGCCCGGATTGCGCTCAGCATCGACGTGTTTTTCGACAACGCTACATGGTGCAGCTCGGGGTAACCGCCCGGCAGATAGAGGCTGTCAGCTTCGGGCAAATGGGTATCGCGGATCGGCGAGAAAAACGTCAACTCGGCGCCCATCGCTCGCAGCAGATCCAGGCTGGCGCCGTAGGTGAAGGCGAATGCTTCGTCCCGGGCGACGGCGATGCGCACGCCTTTGAGTAACGGTTCCGCAGTTATCACGTCCGGGGCGGCGAACTCGACAGCGGGTGGCAGCGCTACCTCGCAACTGCTGGCCAACGCATCCGCCGCCGCATCGAGGCGCAGGTCGAGGTCGTTCAACTCACTGGCCTGGACCAGACCGAGGTGACGGCTGGGCAATTCGATCCCGGTTTCCCGGGACAACGCGCCGTACCAGCGCAAGCCTTCGGTGAGGCTGCCTTCGAGCAATTGCGCGTGACGCAAAGTGCCGACGCGGTTGGCCAGGACGCCGGCAAACGGCAAGTCCGGCTGATACTTCGCCAGGCCCAAGGCCAGTGCGCCAAAAGTCTGGGCCATGGCGGTGCCGTCGATCACACCGAGTACCGGCACGCCGAAGTGCCGCGCCAGGTCGGCGCTGGAGGGCGTACCGTCGAACAAGCCCATCACGCCTTCGATCAGGATCAGATCGGCTTCGCCGGCGGCTTCCCACAACAGCCGACGACTTTCCTGCTCGCCGACCATCCACATGTCCAATTGATAGACCGGCGCACCGCTGGCGCGCTCGAGAATCATCGGGTCGAGGAAGTCCGGGCCGCATTTGAACACACGTACCTTGCGCCCCTGATTGCGATGCAACCGGGCCAGCGCGGCGGTGACGGTGGTCTTGCCCTGACCGGAGGCCGGCGCGGCGATGAGTACCGCAGGGCAATGACGGGGTTGATTCACAGTTCGACGCCTTTTTGCGCTTTGATCCCGGCCTGGAACGCGTGCTTGATCACATTCATTTCGGTGACGGTGTCGGCCAGCTCGATCATTTCCGGCTTGGCGCCGCGACCGGTGACCACCACGTGTTGCATCGGTGGGCGGGCCTGCAAGTCGCTGAGCACATGATCAAGATCGAGGTAACCGTGCTTGAGGGCGATGTTCAATTCATCCAGCACCACCAGGCCAATCGACGGATCGCGCAGCAATTCGCGGGACACGGCCCATGCGGCTTCGGCGGCGGCGATGTCGCGCTGGCGGTCCTGGGTTTCCCAGGTGAAGCCCTCGCCCATCACATGAAAGCGCACTTGTTCCGGGAAGCGACGGAAGAACAACTCTTCGCCGGTGCTGTTGCGGCCCTTGATGAACTGCACCACGCCGCACTGCATGCCGTGGCCCATGGAGCGGGCGAGCATACCGAAGGCCGAGCTGCTTTTGCCTTTGCCGTTGCCGGTCAGCACCAGCAGCAGGCCGCATTCGTTCGGCGAGTTGGCGATGCGCTCGTCAATCACGGCTTTTTTGCGCAGCATGCGCGCCAGGTGGCGTTCGTCACGATCGGGGGTATCAGTCATGGGGGAGCTCTCCGTTGAGGCTGGATAACGGCGGGCAGGCACAAGAATAGACGGCAAGAAGCCTGGCATCGCCCACCGTGATGCCGCTGGATGGATCAGGCCGGTCTCCGGGCTCATGAGCGGCTTGCGCCTGGCTGCGCGCCTTCCCATGTTTTTCAACACAGTGGCTCAAGGCGCAGCTTTTCACTCATTTACCGTTGCGGGGGCAGCGCCGGGATCGTGGTTGTTCATTCGTCGAATGAACGCACTCACCGGCTTCCCTGTTTCACTCTGTCGACCGCAGCCACAGAGCACCTGAAACAAGCCGCGAAGGTTAGAGGGTTGGGGGTGGAGCGTCAATTAAAGCCGGGACGCCGCCGGGCGAAAAACTGCCGTCAATCAATTATCTGCCGCGAATCTTGTGCCACACTCCCAGCAGTGATATCAAAGAGCCACATCCCACAACACAATAACAAGGGTGAGCCACATGCAAGGCATGATCATCAGCAATCCGAAGCTGGAATTCCTGCGCCCGCTGCTGGAACGCTGGTTTGACTGTATCGACCGCTACAACGCCGTGCGCGGCGATAACGATACGCCGTACTGGTTTGACGAAAAAGCCAATCTCAGCCTGCTGTCGGCGGCGGCCTGGATGGCGGAAATGGTCACGTTGCAACAAACGCCGACCCGTAAACAGCTCGAAGAAGGCGAACGCAATGCCCGCGCCGATCTGTTTATCGCCAGCAGTGAAGAACGCGCTTACCTCCAGACGACCCAGCGTTGGCCAAAGGTCAACAGCCTGAACCTGACACAAGCCTTGGCCGATATCGCCAGCGACGCCAAGCGCATCAGCTACGCCAGCGACCTGAAACTCGGCTGCCTGTTTGTCGCGCCGCAAAAGGCCCAGCAAAGCGCGACCCCGGAAGAATTGCAGGACATGGTCGACGACCTGCAAAAGGAACACACCTGCGCCGTGGCCTGGTATTTCCCCTACGCCTACCGCAAGTTGCGTAACGAAGCTGGTCACTATCACCCCGGCATCGCCGTGCTGCTCAAAGAGGCCCGTGGTTGACGGGTTGAACCATCGCGCTTTGTTTCTCCTCTATGATTAAACAGTGCATTCATAGGGAAGATCAGCATGCGCAAGCCCCAGCTCGTTTTCGTCATCGCGCTCGCCGGAGGGCTTGTTGCCTGCGGTGAGACGTCCAGCCTGCAAGTCACAGACGGCACCGGCCCGTCGCCCAAGTTGCCAGAACCGAATAAAACCCTGATCCCGACGGTGAATATTGCCCCGGCGATCGGCTGGCCGGCCGGTGCCAAACCTACCGCGGCAGCAGGCACGCAGGTCGCGGCCTTTGCCGAAAATCTCGATCACCCGCGCTGGCTCTATGTACTGCCCAACGGTGATGTGCTGGTGGCCGAAACCAACGCGCCACCCAAGCCCGATGACGGCACGGGTATTCGTGGCTGGGTGATGAAGAAAGTCATGGGCCGCGCCGGTGCCGGCGTGCCGAGCCCGAATCGTATTACGCTGCTGCGGGACAAGGACCACGATGGCGTGGCCGAAACGCGCACGGTGTTCCTGGAAAACCTCAACTCGCCCTTCGGCATGACCCTGGTCGGCAGTGACCTGTATGTCGCCGACACCGATCGTTTGCTGCGTTTCCACTATGAAACCGGCGATACGGCGATCAAGTCAGAACCGATGAAGGTCATCGACCTGCCGGGCGGCACGTTGAATCACCACTGGACCAAGAACGTCATCGCCAGCAAGGACGGCAGCAAGTTGTACGTGACCGTGGGCTCCAACAGCAACGTCGGCGAAAACGGCCTGGATAAGGAAGAAGGTCGCGCGGCGATCTGGGAAGTCGACCGCGCCACCGGCAACCACCGGATCTTCGCCTCGGGCCTGCGCAACCCCAATGGCATGGGCTGGGAACCGAACAGCGGCGCACTCTGGACCTCGGTCAACGAGCGCGATGAAATCGGCAGCGACCTGGTGCCGGACTACATCACCTCGGTCAAGGACGGCGCCTTCTATGGCTGGCCGTTCAGCTATTACGGGCAGCACGTCGACGTGCGCGTCGAGCCGCAGAACCCGGATATGGTGGCCAAAGCCATCGCCCCGGATTACGCGGTGGGCCCGCACACCGCCTCGTTGGGCTTTACCTTTGCCGAAGGCAGCAAGTTGCCAGCACCGTTCACCAACGGCGCCTTCGTGGGCCAACATGGCTCGTGGAACCGCAAACCGCACAGCGGCTATAAAGTGATTTTCGTACCATTCACGGCGGGCAAACCGACCGGGCAGCCGGTGGATGTGCTGACCGGGTTCCTCGACAAGGATGAAAATGCCTTGGGCCGGCCGGTGGGTGTGGTGATCGATCAGCAGGGGGATTTGCTGGTGGCGGATGATGTGGGGAATAAGGTGTGGCGGGTTTCGGCGGTTAAATAAACGCAAAAAATCGCAGTCTTCGGCAATCCGTTACAGGAGTTGCAGAAGGCTGCGATCTTTTCCGGCATCCGTTTACCTTTTGCGGCACAGCGTCAACCCATCGCCAATCGGCAACAACGACAGATCCACCCGTGCGTCATCCTTCAGCGCTCGATTGAGCGCCTGGATGGCCCGGGTGTCCGCGCTTTCGGGATTGCTCTCCAGCACCCGCCCGCTCCACAACGTGTTATCGAATACCGCCAAACCACCCACCCGCAATAACCGCAGGGCGTGCTCCAGATAACTCGGGTAATTGGCCTTGTCGGCATCAATGAAGACCAGATCGAACGGCCCTGACAGTTGCGCCAGGGTTTCCAGCGCCGGCGCCAGGCGCAAGTCGATGCGCGCGGCCAAACCCGCCTCCTGCCAATAATGCCGCGCGGTGGCGTTGTAGTCGCCGGGGATATCGCAACAGATCAGCGAGCCGTCATCCGGTAGCGCCGCCGCCATGCACAAGGCGCTGTAACCAGTGAAGGTGCCGACTTCCAGCAAACGCCTGGCGCCGGTGAGCTTGACCAGCAACGCGAGGAATTGCCCTTGCTCCGGCGCCACTTGCCAGCGCGCCATGGGCAGCGCCTGGGTTTCATCGCGCAAACGCTTGAGCAGCGGCGTTTCCCTGAGGGAAACGTCGAGCAGGTAGTGATACAGGGAATCGTCGAGATTAAGCGTGCGAGCGGTCATGACAACCTCTTGCCGGGAAAATTACTGATTACGCGCCAAGTGCTCAGGTTGCAACACCCGTTTGGCGCTCAGATAGGCTTTCTGCCAGTAGGCTTTGGACAGACTGTCGAGCTTCACCGTGCCGCCCGTGGCCGGCGCATGGACGAAGCGGCCTTCACCGACATAAATCCCGGCGTGGCTGACCTGGGAGCCGCCGTTGGTGGCGAAGAAAATCAGGTCACCGGTTTGCAAGCCTTCCTTGCCGACGTTGGCCGCTTGCATGCTGATCATCTCGCGGGTGGTGCGCGGCAGGGAAATGCCGGCGACGTCACGGTAGACGTATCCGATCAGGCCGCTGCAATCGAACCCGGAATCCGGCGTGTTGCCGCCCCAGCGATACGGCGTGCCCACCAGGCCCAAGGCACGAAACAGCACGTCTTCGGCTTCAGGCGAGAATGATGGAGAGGTACTGAAAACAATCGGGGCACGAACCACGGGCGCAGAAGGCGGTGGTGTGCGGCTGGCGCAGGCGCTGAGCAGCGCTGCGAAGAGCATCAGGGTGAGGCGGGCTGACATCGTCATAAGCGGAACACCTGATCTGGCTGCGGCTTTTTCTGTCGGAAGGACAGAAAAGAAAACCGCCTGCGCAGGGCGCAGGCGGTTTGCCATCAATAATAGATCAGGATTCTAGCGCCTATGCGCCAAACTTCAAGTAAGACTTTAAGTTCGCCTTACATAAAGTGTGCTTACTTGCGAGCAGTGACTACAGTCGGGGCCATCGCGAGTGCGCGCTTGGCTTCGATGAAGGTCTTGCTCCAGTAGCTGTCGCCCAGGTTATCGACCCGCACGCCACCGCTTTTGCGGCTGCTGGAGTGGATGAACTGGTCATCACCAAGGTAGATCCCGGCGTGACTGACGCGACCGCGACGACCGTTGGTGGCGAAGAACAGCAAGTCACCAGGCTTCAGGTTGTTGCGCGACACCAGCGGGGCGTCCACGTTGATCATTTCGCGAGTGGAACGCGGCAGGTTCATGCCGGCCTCTTCACGAAACAGGTAGCCGATGAAACCGCTGCAGTCGAAACCGGCTTCAGAGGTACCGCCGAAACGGTAACGGGTACCGATCAGGGACATGCCACGTTCGAGGATGCTGTCGGCCAGAACCGGAAGCTGGTACGACTTGCCGTCGGCGAAGTCTGCCAGTTCTTTTTCGGTGGCTGTCTCTTCTTGGTTAAGAGCTTCCTGATAAAGAACGGAAGATTGGGCAGTGGCCGAATTCTTAATCTGCTGTTGCGACGCCTGCTGGGACACTGGAGAGTGAGCAGCGCAACCGAACAACAGGGTGACGAGTGCGAGGGGCACGAGGGGTGCGAAGCGATTTAGCATGGGCACGACCGTGGCTGATAGTTGTAAAGAAGCCGAGACTATGCCCGCTATCAACCTCATTTGCAAATTCAATCGATCTTTATGTGACTTCTCGGTTTCTCGTTTACATCTAAGCGCTTAAACCCATTTTGACTGTTGACGCAGCCTGCAACCCTGCAGGAAAGCGAATTTTCTGGCGCCTGGAATATGCCAAAACCGGCTGCAGGCCCTGGATTTACCAGCCTAGCGTTTCTTTCAGGAAGGGAATGGTCAGCTTGCGCTGCGCTTGAAGGGAGGCCTGATCGAGACGCTCAAGCAGCTCGAAAAGCGCGCTCATGCTGCGGGTGCCGCGAGTCAGGATGAAATGCCCGACTTCGTCGGTCAGGTGCAAACCGCGACGGGATGCGCGCAACTGCAAGGCCCGCAATTTGTCTTCATCGGACAGCGGACGCATCTGGAAGATCAGTGCCAGGGTCAGGCGTGATTTCAGATCCGCCAACTTCACCGGCAGTTCACGGGGCGAGGTCGAAGCGGCAATCAACAGACGCCGACCGCTGTCCCGCAGACGATTGAACAAGTGGAACAACGCCTCTTCCCAATCCGCCCGGCCAGCGACGGCTTGTAGATCATCAAGGCAGACCAGTTCGTATTGTTCGAGGTTGTCGAGGATTTCGATCCCGCGATCAAGCAGCTCGGCCAACGGCAGGTACACCGCCGGTTCACCCATTTGCTCGAAACGCAGGCAGGCGGCCTGCAACAGATGCGTGCGCCCTACCCCGTCCTTGCCCCAGAGGTAGATCAGGCTTTCGGTCCAGCCGGCGTCGGCTTCGCATAGCCGCTCGACATAGCCGAGTGCAGCGGCATTGGCGCCTGGGTAGTAATTGATAAAGGTAGCGTCATCACGCAGACGCACACCTAGGGGCAGCTGAATCGGTTTCATGCTGACTGAACAGTTCCAAAGGAACCGTTAGTGGCCTCTGTGTAAAGTTTGCGAAGTTTATACCCGTGGGGCAGCCCGCACAATGCGGCAGACCACAAGCAAAATCAAAGGTTTGCGTTAACGCACTGCTTTTATGAGCGTTTCTTTGGCGGCGCATGTGACAGCGACTAGGGGGATACGGGCCAGCCTGGCCGGGAATCAGGCTGCCCGCTACGAGCGATCAAGCCCGCTTAAAGCTCGGGCTCATCGACACCGCTGTACATATCCGAATCTTTATACAAATCATGCACATGGCGCACCAGCACCATGATCACCGCCGCCACTGGCAGCGCCAGCAGCACGCCGGTAAAGCCGAACAGCTCGCCACCGGCCAGAATCGCGAAAATCACTGCCACCGGGTGCAGGCCGATCCGGTCGCCGACCAGCAATGGCGTGAGCACCATGCCTTCCAGCGCTTGCCCGACCATGAACACCGCGACGATGCCGAGCATCGGATACAGGTCGCCATGGAACTGGAACAGCCCGGCGATCAGCGCCGCACCAATCCCGATCACAAAGCCCATGTACGGCACAATCGCCGCCAGACCGGCAATCAGGCCGATCAACAGCCCCAGCTCCAGCCCGAGCAACATCAGGCCCGCGGCATAGATCACGCCCAGTGCCAGCATCACCAGCAATTGCCCGCGCACAAACGCCCCGAGCACTTCATGGCATTCACCGGCCAGGGTCACCACGCGCTCTTCGCGATCACGGGGCAACAGGCTGCGGATCTTGGCCATCATCAGGTCCCAATCGCGCAGCAGGTAAAAACTTACTACCGGGATCAGCACCAGATTCGCCAACCAGCCGATCAACGCCAGCCCGGAAGCAGTCGCCTGGCTCAGCACCACGCCGACAATGTCGGTGGTCTGGCCCATGTGCTCGCTGATCGCAGCCTTGAGCTTGTCGAACTTCCAGAAGTTATCCGACAGGCCAAACTTCGATTGCGCCCACGGCAATGCGGTGTGCTGCAACCAGTCGAGCATCTGCGGCGCCAGTTCGTACAAGCGGAACAACTGCTTGGCGAGCATCGGCACCAACACCAGCAGCAAGGTGGTGAAGATCAACGTGAACAGTGCAAACACCGCCACCACGCCCCAGGTCCGTGACAGACCGGCCTTCTCCAGGCGATCCACCAGGGGATCGAACAGATAGGCCAACAGCAGCGCCACCAGGAATGGCGTCAGGATCGGATGCAACAGCCAGACAAACGCGCAGAGCAGGACCACCCCACCCAACCAGAACCACCGCCGCGTATCGGCCATGTACAACTCCCTATGCATCTATATAAAGAAAGAAAACCTTACCAGCGGAATCGCAGTTGCGGCACCGGTGCCGGAGCCGGCGCTGCGACAGGCGCCGAACCGTCGGCCACAGGCGCAACCGGTGTGACCGGCGCAGGCGCTTCACCGGCTGGCACCTCTTGCAACTTCGCCAGCGACAACTGCGAGCGCAACTGCTCGACGCTGCCGTTTACCCGATAAACAACATGGTCGCCGTCGACGCTGACCAAACGCGCGCCGAAAGGATCGAGCAACCGCCCCAGCGCCGCATAGTGTTCCAGGTTCATGCCCTGCACTTCGAGCAATTGTTCGCTCGACACGCCAGCCTTGACGACAAACCGTGGCGCCAGACGCTCAGCCACCGCCAGCATGACCGCATCGGTCACGGCAGCCTGGTCCGCGCCCTGCACACTGCCGGCTTCCTTCTGGTCGCCAAGCCACAAATGCCACTTGGCCTGCCACTGGCCGCCGTCTTCATGGGCGTGCACCGCCAGCAAGGCGTCCGCGTTGTAACGGTCCGATGCGCCGCGCAATGGGGCTGCATCCGAGCCTTCAAGATTCGGCGCCGTGGCCACCAGCTGTTCACTCAAATCCGCCAGTGGCAAGCGCAATGGCAAGCCCCGGTGTTGCGCCGCACGCCGCAAGGGCGCAGCGCTGGCCTGGCCATCGCCCACCAGGCTCGAACCTTCGGTGGAGTCGTTCAACCACCAGCCCAGGATCGACGGCCGATTCGCGCCCCACAACGACAGTCCGGCACGGCGCAGCGCCTGATCGGTGGTGGCCGGGTCGAAATCGACCTTCAGCACTTCCGGCGGCCCGGCATCAAAGCCGTACTGGCTGATGATTTGTTGCGGGTCCTTGCGGATCGCCGCCAACCCGGGGTTTTGCACAGACTTGGGATCGCCAGTGAGGCGCAACACCAACGTATCCAGCGCCGCCTGGGTCGCCTGATCGCGAATCTCCGGGCTCTGGCCACTGACCGGCTGGCGGACCTGATAAAGATTTTTCACGGGTTCGGCATGACTCACCAAGGTGACAAGTGACAAACATCCGGCAAACATAAATTTAGAAAAAAAACGCATGGAAGATTCCTGACGACAAGAGCGGCTGGAACTGGCCGCGTGAACGGATGGAGCAAGGCTGTGACCCTCACCCCGCGCAAAACATTCACCCGACCTCGATAAGTTTTTCGCACTGCCATAACGATAGACGGTAATGGCGATACCTTATACAGCGATGAGAGACGTCACTCACGCGAGCAATAATGGTTTTTTTCAGCCGATATGCCCCTGCCGTCGGCCTGAGGATGGCCGCTGCCTCTCAAGCCTGATAAAATCGCGCGCCTTCGCAGACCGGCAACAGCCGGGCACCCTGGAATTCACGCAGGCACTCGCCTTCGTTTGTTTCGGCGGTCCCACTGGACTCGGTCGTTACCCCTGAATCCCCCCTAAAGGCCTGGATCATGAGCAAGCAACCCTCCCTGAGCTACAAGGACGCCGGTGTAGACATCGACGCCGGTGAAGCATTGGTCGAACGCATCAAGAGCGTCGCCAAGCGCACTGCGCGCCCGGAAGTCATGGGCGGCCTGGGCGGTTTCGGCGCCCTCTGCGAAATCCCGGCCGGCTACAAGCAGCCCGTGCTGGTTTCCGGCACCGACGGCGTCGGCACCAAGCTGCGCCTGGCGCTGAACCTGAACAAGCACGACAGCATCGGCATCGACCTGGTCGCCATGTGCGTCAATGACCTGGTGGTGTGTGGCGCCGAGCCGCTGTTCTTCCTCGACTACTATGCCACCGGCAAACTCAACGTCGAAACCGCGACCCAGGTCGTGACCGGCATTGGCGCTGGCTGTGAATTGTCCGGCTGCTCCCTGGTCGGCGGCGAAACCGCTGAAATGCCGGGCATGTACGAAGGCGAAGACTACGACCTGGCCGGCTTCTGCGTCGGCGTCGTGGAAAAATCCGAAATCATCGACGGTTCCAAAGTCGCTGCCGGCGATGCCCTGCTCGCCCTGCCATCTTCCGGCCCGCACTCCAACGGCTACTCGCTGATCCGCAAGATCATCGAAGTCTCCGGTGCCGACATCGAAAACATCCAGCTCGACGGCAAGCCGCTGACCGACCTGCTGATGGCCCCGACCCGTATCTACGTGAAGCCGCTGCTCAAGCTGATCAAGGACACCGGCGCCGTCAAAGCCATGGCCCACATCACTGGTGGCGGCCTGCTGGACAACATCCCGCGCGTACTGCCAAAAGGCGCACAAGCGGTGGTTGACGTCGCGAGTTGGACCCGCCCTGCGGTGTTCGACTGGTTGCAAGAAAAAGGCAACGTCGACGAAAACGAAATGCACCGCGTGCTGAACTGCGGCGTCGGCATGGTGATCTGCGTGGCTCAAGAGCACGTTGAAACCGCGCTGAACGTCCTGCGTGAAGCCGGCGAGCAGCCTTGGGTCATCGGTCAGATCTCCACCGCTGCCGAAGGCGCGGCTCAGGTTGAACTGAAGAACCTCAAGGCTCATTAATGTCCGTCACCTGTGATGTGGTGGTGCTGTTGTCCGGCACCGGCAGTAACTTGCAGGCCTTGATCGACAGCACGCGGACCGGCGACAGCCCGGTCCGCATCGCTGCGGTGATTTCCAACCGCGCCGACGCCTTCGGCCTGCAACGCGCCAGGGACGCGGGTATCGACACCCGCTCCCTGGATCACAAGGCTTTCGAGGGCCGCGAGGCCTTCGACGCCGCGCTGATCGAACTGATCGACGCCTTCAATCCCAAACTCGTGGTACTCGCCGGATTCATGCGCATTCTCAGCGCCGGTTTCGTGCGGCACTACCAGGGTCGCCTGCTTAATATCCATCCCTCGCTGCTGCCCAAATACAAAGGGTTACACACTCACCAGCGCGCGCTGGAGGCCGGAGATACCGAGCACGGCTGCTCCGTGCACTTCGTCACCGAGGAACTCGATGGCGGACCTCTGGTCGTACAGGCAGTAATACCGGTAGAGTTGCACGATTCGCCGCAGAGTCTGGCGCAGCGGGTCCACGTTCAGGAACACCTGATCTACCCGATGGCCGTACGCTGGTTTGCCGAAGGTCGTCTAGCCCTCGGCGAGCAAGGTGCTTTACTGGATGAAAAGTTACTCGCGGCCAGCGGCCACTTGATTCGAACCTAGGAGATATTATGCGTCGCGCCTTGCTCTTCGCTTGCGCTCTGCTCGCCCTGCCCTTCGCGCAGGCCGCAGACCTTCAACCCTTCTCCGCCAGCTACACCGCCGACTGGAAACAGCTGCCCATGAGCGGCACCGCCGAACGCAGCCTGGTCAAGGGCGCCAACGGTGTCTGGACGCTCAGCTTCAAGGCGTCGATGATGATCGCCAGCCTGTCCGAACAAAGCACCCTGACCCTGGACAAGGACACCTTGCTGCCTCAGTCCTACCACTTCGAACGTGGTGGCCTGGGCAAAGCCAAGAAGGCTGACCTAGACTTCGACTGGACCGCCAAAATGGTCACCGGCACCGATCGTGGTGACGCGGTCAAGATCCCGCTCAACCGCGGCATGGTCGACAAATCCACTTATCAGTTGGCCCTGCAACACGACGTGGCCGCTGGCAAGAAAAGCATGAGCTACCAGGTCGTCGATGACGGCGAAGTCGATACCTACGACTTCCGCGTGCTGGGCTCGGAAAAAGTCGACACCAAGGCTGGCCAGATCGATGCGATCAAGGTTGAGCGCGTGCGCGACCCGACACAAAGCAAGCGGATCACCGTGATGTGGTTCGCCAAGGACTGGGATTACCTGCTGGTCCGTCTGCAACAGGTTGAAACCGACGGCAAGGAGTACAACATCATGCTCCTCGACGGCACGGTTAACGGCAAGGCTGTCAAAGGCAGCTGATCCGGTTCGAGACAAAAAGCCCCGCAATTGCGGGGCTTTTATTTGCTGATCGTTCCCACGCTCTGCGTGGTAATGCAGCCAGGACACTCCGCGTTCCAAAGCGTGACGCAGAGCGTCACAAGAGGCATTCCCACGCGGAGCGTGGGAACGATCAACGCTCTGCGTGGGAACGATCAAAGATCGTCAATCAGACCGAAAACCGCGCCACCATCGTGTTCAAATCCACCGCCAACCGCGACAACTCCTGACTCGCCGCGCTCGTCTGATTGGCCCCCGCCGAAGTCTGTAACGCCAGGTCACGGATGTTCATCAGGTTACGATCCACCTCCCGCGCCACTGCCGCCTGTTCCTCCGAGGCGCTGGCGATCACGATGTTGCGCTCGTTGATCAAGGTGAACGCCGAGGCAATCTCTTCCAACGCAATGCCCGCGGCCTTCGCCACTTCCAGGGTCGAGCGCGCCCGGCTGTTGCTCTGTTGCATCGAGCTGACGGCAGAATCGGTGCCCTGCTGGATGCCGCTGATCATCTGCTCGATTTCCTGGGTCGACTGCTGAGTCCGGTGGGCCAGCGCCCGCACCTCATCCGCCACTACGGCAAAGCCGCGCCCGGCATCGCCGGCACGTGCCGCTTCGATCGCAGCGTTCAAGGCCAGCAGATTGGTCTGCTCGGCAATCGAGCGAATCACATCCAGCACTTTGCTGATGCCATAGACCTTTTGCGCCAGGTCCTCAACCTGGGTCGCATTGGCGGTGACATCGTCCGCCAGGGACTCGATGGACAGCACCGTCTGATGCACTTGCTCACGGCCGTGCTGGGCAATTCGGTCAGACTCCCGGGACGCTTCGGACGTGGCCACCGCATTACTCGCCACTTCTTCCACCGCCGCCGTCATTTGATTGACCGCCGTGGCGGCCTGTTCGATTTCCAGACTCTGCTGATGCAAGCCACGGGTAGCGTCTTCGGTAACGCAACTGAGTTCTTCCGAGGCCGAGGCCAATTGGCTGGACGAGTCGGAAATGCGCCGAATGGTCTCGCGCAGGCTCTGCTGCATGCTCTTGAGCGCATGGAGCAATCGCGCCGGTTCGTCCTTGCCGGTGATGTGGATGTCGCCCGTCAGATCGCCGCCCGCCACCACCTCGGCCACGCGTAACGATTGGGACAAGGGCAAGACGATGCTGCGAGTCAGCAGCAGGGCCAGGCCGATAGTCATCAGCGCCGCGATCCCAACCATCACCCCGACCCAGACCCGGGAACTGCTGAACACTAGGCGCGCGGCCTCGGTTGCCAAGTTGGCGTTTTGCTTGTTCAACTCAACGAGGGATTTGAGGGTGACGGCGATATCATCGGCCAGCGGGCTCATTTCCCCATTGACGATGACTGCCGCCTCCTCAACCCGTCCCTGGCTGGACAGGTTCATCACCTGCCCCTGAAATTGCAGGTACTGTTGCTCCGCCGCCTTAAAGCGATCAAACAGCGAGCGCTCCTCGGGCAGCACGATCAACGCGTTATAGCGTTGTTGTGCATCACCGAGAACGCCTTTGAGTTCGTTGAGCTTGCCGACATTCTGCGCCAGCGCCTGGGGATCGCGATTGATCAGCAGGCGCATGGTCAAGGCCCGTAGCCGCAACATGTCCTGACTCATCTCCCCGACAGCCATCACGCTGGGCAGCCAGTTGTTATCGACCTGATCGGATTGCGCCCGCATGTTCGACATTTGCTGCAGGGCGAACGCCCCCAAACCGAACACCATCAGCGCCAACAGGCCAAAACCCAGGCTCGCGCGCGGCGCGATATTGAGACTTCGGATACTCATTGCTTTGGTTCCTTCCAATAAACACTGCATATCCCTGCAGCGGGTTGCTTTAGAAGGTATCGGCCCAGGGAAATTTTGCGTAAGACCAAAACGTGATATCAAAACGCCTTACTACTTCGATCCTTGGGCGGGAACGATTCAGCGTAGAAAATCAACGTCAAAAGATCGCAGCCTTCGACAGTGCCTACGCAAGAAATGCGATCTTTTCAGGGCAATAAGCCCTTTTTCTCTCTGGGCAGAACTGACAGAAAATTGTCCCGTGCGACTTTTCGCGCAACGTCTTCAGGCAAGGCGTCGAGAAACGGATCAAAGCTGTGCATTTCCTGACCGAGCTTGTTGAAACGTCCCACCACATCGGAGCCCAGCATGAACCGCTCCGGGAAGCGCTCCACCAGTTTCAGCCATTCCTCCCGAGGCTTGCCCTGTTCATCCAGCAGATAGGGCGTGAGCATGCTCCACGACAGGTCGATGAACAGGTTCGGGTAGGCCTCGAGCATTCGGGTCAGGGTCGGCAGCAGGAAATCCAGCTGGGTCTGGTGCCGATGGATCTCGACGCTGGTGCCGGCGTGGGCCCAGATAAACCGCGTGTGCGGGTGATTACGCAGCGGCTCTTCGACTTCCGCGAGGTACAGCGGATTTTTCTCACGCTTGGAGGTGATGTTGGAATGCAGCATCACCGGCAAGTCGTTCTCGGCGGCGAGGTGATAGATGCGCGTCATCGCTTCATTGTTGGCGCGCGGCGTATCACCAGAGGTCAGCGCCGTCAGGTCATCGTGCCGGGTAAAGACTTCGCCGATGCCCTGCCACAGCCCCGGATTGAGATCGAGCATGCGCTGGATGTGCGCCTCGGAGTTTTTATCGTTGGGGTTGAAGCCTGACAGGAACGGGTGAAAACGCTGACGTTGCTCGGGCGTGAGTTTGTTCACCGCAGCAGCAACGATCACGTCGGTCGCGCTATACCAATAAGCGTCGGCGTCGTCACCGGCGTAATAACGCGGGCGTTTGGGTTCGTCTTCATGCCATTTCTTGGCCACCGGGATGCCGGAAATCATCACATGATCGATGGAGTTGTCAGCCATCGCCTTGAGCAATGTCGGCATTCCCGCCGTTTCCTGGAAGAAATCCACGTAATGCAGGTGCGCATCGCTGTAGGCGTATTCGCGGGCGTTGGCGACAGCGCTGCAAAGCAGCAACAACCAGGCAAGGCGCAAGCAGGTCTGGGGCACGGGCATTCTCCAGGGGCATTAGCGACATAGACCCCACGGCGCCAACCAGGGTTCAGCCGGCAACAAAGTGGAACGCAGCACAGCACACATGCTCTATACCTTCAGGGTCCGTTTTTGCTCGAATGACTTTTCCTACTGCCGAAGAGGTTTCCCATGACTGTTACCGTCAATACCGTTTCCAGTGAAGGCTTTCGTCACACTGTTCAGATCGATGATCACGAACTGTTCGCCGATGTGCCCGTCTCCGCGGGTGGTGAAGGCTCGGCGCCGGAGCCCCACGATTACTTCGACGCTGCCCTCGGGGCCTGCAAGGCGCTGACGCTGAAGATGTATGCCAAGAAGAAAGATATCCCACTGACCGGCGTCGGTGTCGAGGTCAAACGCGACAACAGCGAAGAGCAGAAAGGCAAATATGCGCTGCACGTTACCCTCACGCTGAAAGGTGTGCTCAGCGACGCTCAGCGCGAGGAACTGCTACGAGTTGCTGATCGTTGCCCGATTCATAAACTGATGACCACCACCGACGTCACCATCGAAACCCACGCCCCACAAGGCTTCGACAGCCAGTAATCACCACGATGTCAGCGGCGGGTTATGCTCTGCGCATCACCCGCCCAGCCTGGAATGCAGCATGAACACGCCCCTCGTGATCCGCCCTCGCGCCGAAGATGTCGAAGGCCAACCGATTCTTCGCCCGTTGCCGTCAGCCAAATGCCGCAGCGTCGGGCCTTTCGTGTTTTTCGACCACATGCTCGAAACCCGGTATCCGCCGGGCAAAGGCATGAACATCCGACAACATCCACACATCGGTCTGTCGACCCTTACCTATTTGTTCCAGGGGCAAATCCAGCATAAGGACAGCCTTGGTTCCGATCAGGTTGTAGGCACTGGAGATGTCAGCTGGATGACTGCGGGCAGCGCGATTGCCCACGTTGAACGCACGCCCGAAGCGCTGAAAGACAGCGACTTCACGATGCACGGCCTGCAGATCTGGCTGGCATCGCCCAAGGAGCATGAGCAGGGTCCGGGGCATTACAGCCATCACCCGGCCGCCACGCTGCCGGTCAGCGATAACCTCGGGGTGAAGATTCGGATGATCGCCGGGTCAGGCTTTTGCCTGGAATCGCCGGTGCCGGTGCTTTCTCCTACGTTGTATGCCGAACTGAACCTGCAAACCGCGACGACGTTGCTGATCCCCACCGAGCATGAAGAGCGCGCACTGTATGTGCTCGACGGCGAGGTGCAACTCGATGGCGAGCTGATAGAACCGCACGCGTTGGTGGTGTTGCCGGTCGGGGAAGAGATGACATTGTTTGCCGAGAGCGATTGTCACGCCGTGTTGTTCGGCGGTGCGCCGCTGGACGGGCCGCGGCGGATCAACTGGAATTTTGTGGCGAGCGATCCAGCGGCTATTGATGAAGCTCGCCGGCGTTGGGCGGCCGGGGATTGGCCGACGGTGCCGGGGGAAAGCGAGCGGATCGAACTGCCCCGCTGACATGATCGTTCCCACGCTCTGCGTGGGAATGCAGCCCGGGACGCTCTGCGTCCCATTGGAACGCGGAGCGTCCCTGGAGGCATTCCTTTGCTGCGCGTGGGAACGATCATCAGCCCTTGAACACTTCATCCAGCAGATTGTGCATTGACACAAACGCCCGGGTGGCAGTCTTCGCGTCATACATCATCTTGCCCGGTACATTGGCGTGCGGGTCGGTGAACGAGTGCACCGCGCCGCCATAGCTCAGCAGTTGCCAATCCACGCCCGCCGCGTTCATTTCCGCTTCGAAAGCCGGCAGTTGCTCTTTCGGCACCAATGGATCGGACGCCCCGTGCAGCACCAGAACCGAACCCTTGATGTTTTTCGCATCGTTCACGTTTGGCGTATCCAGCGAACCATGGAACGATACCGCCGCTTTCACTGGTGCGCCGCTGCGGGCCAGTTCCAGCGCACAGCAACCGCCAAAGCAGAAACCGAAGGTCGCCAGTTTCGAGGTATCAACCACCGCTTCGCCCTGCCCTTGCAGTTGCTCGAAAGCCGCTTGCATACGCTGACGCAATAAACCACGGTCATTCTTCAGCGGCATCATAGCCGCGCCCGCTTCGTCGCCGTTCTGCGGACGCGCCGACTGGCCATAGAGGTCGGCAATCAGCACCACAAAGCCCTTGGAGGCCACCGACCTGGCGATCTCTTCGGCACCGGCGCTGATACCCATCCAGTTCGGCGCCATCAACAGCCCCGGGCGCGGCCCTTTGTGATCGGCATCAAAGGCCAGGCGGCTTTCGTAAGACTGGCCATCAAGCTGATAGACCACGGAACGCACAGTGACTTGGCTCATCTCAAACTCCCAAGACGCAAGAATAAAAAAACCCGCCGAAGCGGGTTTTTGTACAACGCAGTTAAACCGACAGTTCAACCAACAGCTTGTTGAGACGGCGCACGTAGGCTGCCGGGTCTTTCAAGCTGTCGCCAGCCGCCAGGGCCGCCTGATCGAACAGGATGTGCGACAGGTCGCCGAAACGCTCGTCGCTCTGTTCGGCGTCGAGTTTCTCGATCAGCGGGTGAGCCGGGTTGAATTCGAAGATCGGCTTCGAATCCGGAACCTTCTGCCCGCTGGCTTCGAGGATCTGACGCATCTGCATGCCCAGGTCCTGCTCGCCGATCGCGAGGATCGCCGGGGAATCGGTCAGGCGATGGGAAACCCGGACTTCGGCGACGGAATCGCCCAGTGCGGTTTTCAGACGCTCAACCAGACCTTCTTTGGACTTGGCGACCTCTTCCGCGGCTTTCTTGTCCTCTTCCGAGTCCAGGTTGCCCAGGTCCAGGTCACCGCGCGCCACGTCGACAAAGCTCTTGCCGTCGAAGTCGCTGAGGTAGCTCATCAGCCACTCGTCGATACGGTCGGTCAGCAGCAGCACTTCGATGCCTTTCTTGCGGAAGACTTCCAGGTGCGGGCTGTTTTTGACTTGGGCGTAGGTTTCGCCGGTCAGGTAGTAGATCTTGTCCTGACCTTCCTTGGCGCGGGCCAGGTAGTCAGCCAGACCGACCACTTGCTCGCCTTCTTCGCCCTGAGTGGAAGCGAAACGCAGCAGGCCAGCGATTTTCTCTTTGTTGGCGAAATCTTCAGCCGGGCCTTCTTTCATGACCTGGCCGAAGTTTTTCCAGAAGCCCTTGTATTGCTCAGGCTCGTTCTTCGCCAGTTTTTCCAGCATGTCCAGAACGCGCTTGGTCAGCGCCGACTTCATCGAATCGATGATCGGGTCTTTCTGCAGGATTTCCCGCGACACGTTCAGCGACAGATCGTTGGAATCGACCACACCTTTGATGAAGCGCAGGTACAGCGGCAGGAACGACTCAGCCTGATCCATCACGAACACGCGCTGCACGTACAGCTTCAGGCCTTTCGGCGCTTCACGCTGGTACAGGTCGAACGGAGCACGGGTCGGCACATAGAGCAGCGAGCTGTACTCCAGCTTGCCTTCGACCTTGTTGTGGCTCCAGCTCAGCGGGTTTTCGAAATCGTGAGCGATGTGCTTGTAGAACTCCTGGTATTCCTCGTCCTTGATCTCGGTGCGAGGACGGGTCCACAGGGCGCTGGCGCGGTTGACGGTTTCCCATTCAACGGCCGGAGCCTCTTCGCCTTCAACGGCGGCCACTTCTTTCGGCAACTCGATCGGCAGAGCGATGTGGTCGGAGTACTTCTTGATGATGTTGCGCAGGCGCCAGCCATCAGCGAACTCGTCTTCACCGGACTTTAGGTGCAGAACGATACGGGTGCCGCGCTCGGCTTTCTCAACGGTGGCAACTTCGAAGTCACCCTCGCCTTTGGACGACCAATGCACGCCTTCGGAAGCGGCAGCACCGGCGCGACGGCTGAACACGTCAACTTTATCGGCAACGATGAATGCCGAGTAGAAACCCACACCGAACTGACCGATCAGGTGCGAATCTTTCTTCTGATCGCCGGACAGGTGCTTCATGAAATCGGCCGTGCCGGACTTGGCGATCGTCCCCAAATGGGTGATCGCGTCTTCGCGGCTCATGCCGATACCGTTGTCTTCGAGGGTGACGGTTTTCGCGTCCTTGTCGAAGCTCACACGGATTTTCAGTTCGGCGCCACCTTCCAGCAACTCAGGCTTGGACAGGGCTTCGAAACGTAATTTGTCGACAGCGTCAGAGGCGTTCGAGATCAACTCGCGAAGGAAAATTTCCTTGTTGGAATACAGCGAATGGATCATGAGGTGCAGCAGTTGCTTCACCTCGGTCTGGAAGCCCAGGGTTTCCTTTTGAGTTTCCACACTCATGGTCATCAAACTCCAATCAGATGGCAGTGGCCGTGACCTTCAGGGTCGACGGCGGGTTGTCATCAGAGTTTGGGGCTGAGTTCAGGATTTCAAGGGCTCTTCGATTTTGAAATGGCCTCGGGCGGTGGCAATCGGCTCGGCTTCGGTGCTTTGCCAGGCTGTCACCGCCACGTTGGCCACCCGCCGCCCCTGCCGACACACCTGACAGTGTGCCCAGGTATCGCGAAATTGCCCGGCACGCAGATAGTCGAGGGAGAAGTCGATGATCTTCGGCACACCCGGCGAGCCAGTGAAAATCAGCAGGTGCAGCGCCGCCGAAAGCTCCATGAAACCGGCAATTACACCGCCGTGGATCGCCGGCAATAAAGGGTTACCGATGTTGTCCTTGTTGGCCGGCAGGCGAAACAGCAGCTCATCGCCGACCCGGGAACATTCGATGCCGATCAATTTGGCATAGGGAATCAGGTGCAGCAGCGAGGCGTAGTCGCCTTGCGCGTGGGCCTGTTGCAGTTGTTCCTTGAACGAGTCAGTCATTTCGCAGCTCCGGCGATGGCGCCACCAAAACCTTTGGTGCCCTTGATGCCCTTGCCCATGCGCATGAATGTGCCGACCACGTGAGCGATGGGCTGCTCAGGGTCGTCCTGATACGCAAAGCCCCGGGCGAAGATCACATCGGTGGTCACCCGGTAGCATTGGGCGAAACCGTAGACATCCTTGTGCGGCTCGGCGGCGTGCATGTAGTCGATGCGCAGGTCGAGGGTCGGGCAGACTTCGAATTCCGGTAACACGCACAGGGTCGACATGCCTAAAGCGGTGTCCATCAGCGACGTCAGAGCACCACCGTGAATGACGCCGGTTTGCGGGTTACCGACGATTTGCGCGCTGTAGGGCAGGACGACCGTTAGTCCGTCCGTACTCGCGCTGTGAACTCGTAAACCGAGCACCTGACAATGTCGCAGTGCCGATAAAAATCGCGTCGCACGCTCAAAAACGGGGTTTTCGGCCATTGGATAAGAACTCTTCTTAGTATCGGGTGAACGCATTTGGCTATCAGGTAAAAGTTCCATCGCACTTAAACTTATATATCTGTATGAAATGAGGAACTTATCGCTGACGGCTGTGCTCGAAAGGCCAGTAGATATTTTCCATAAGGAGAAACACCCCATGCGTAAGACTTTAGCTATTGCCTTGATGTTGACCGCTTCCCTCGGTCTCGCTGCTTGCGATAAAAAATCCGAGGACAAAGCTCAAGATGCTAACCAACATGCTGAGCAAGCTCAGCAAGACATGAACAAAGCTCAGGATAAAGTGAACGACGCTGCGAAAGAAAACGCCGAAGCTGCCAAAGCTCAGGCTGAATCGAACAAAGCAGCCACTCAGGAGTCCGCTCCGGCCGCTCCTACCGAAGCACCTAAAAACTAAAACAGTTTTTAGCGTGATAAAAGAAAACCCGCCAAGTGCGGGTTTTCTTTTGCCTGGAATTTACCGTTACAGCAACTTTATCCGCCGCTAGTTGGCTGCGGCTGAAAGGCACAATCACCCGGATAGCCCGGCCGACCATCACACACGGTCAAACAGCCCACCTCGTTTTTGAACTTGGCGCTGACGGACAATGGATAACCGTAGTCCGGCGTTATCACCTTCAATGACGAGGCGCAGGACGTCTGCGTATTGAAGCGAAAGGTGATGGTTTCCCGCCGTTCACGACGCTGAAACAACAACGCAAAGGTGTGGCCGCTGTTCCACATCGACTTGCTCGGCACCACGAAACGATAGTGCTGCTCGTCCAGCCGCTGGCCAAACACCTTGTACTCGCTGCGCCCGGTATCGACCTTGGGCACCGGATAGGGAATCGGCAGCATGTAGGGAAGCCCGGTCAGCCCCATGTCGACATCCAGGCCCTTCTGGAAATAAGGCACCTCGATATGAGGGAAGCCGCTGTAGGTGATTCGGTCATCGGCATGAAACTGACTTTGGGACGGCTTGTAATCCGGAGCCAATGCAAAGGCGACATCAAACGTCAGCAACGCCTGGCTTGCGTCCAGGTTTTCGGACAGGAATTCCCTGTCGTGCCCGCTCCCCTGACTGACGCAACCACCCAGCGACACGGCGATACCGATCAGCAGCAAGACGCCACGACCCGTTAGTGAGTTTTTCATCAGGCTTAGCGCTCGGAAAGAGGTAATGCGGGGCCGAGGCCACGACCGACCAACTCCCACGAGCCGTTTTTGGCCTGCCAGTGGAAGCGCGTTGCGAACCAGGCAATCGTCATGTCCTGGGCCAGACGCTTGTTATCTATGCCTGGCAGGCCGTCCTTGTGTGCCTGAACTGCCTGGGCGTAAGCGGCATGGTGAATGTCGGCCAGTTCGCCGACGTTGGCATCGGCCGGCAACTGATAGGCAGCGTTAAGGCCATCCTCACGCCCGCCGACCAATATTTGTTTGAAGTTCAGGAACGCCGCCAGCCGATTGTCCGGGGACACCGACATCAGTGTGCCCCCAGAGCTGTAGACCTTGGCCTTGTAGCGGGTGTCAAACCACAGCACTTCGCCGGTATTGGTATCCAGCGCACGGCCGGACTCCCTAAACAGCAAAACCTCCTCACGCCCTGGTTGCGGCACGCCCCAGTCGGGATGTTTCAGATCGTTGATTGGGCTTAACAGGCGCGACAAGGGCACACCATTTTGTACGCTAATGAGCAGCGTACCGACGCCGCTATAGCCCGAGGTGACCGCCAACAGCATGGGCTGACCTTCGCTCAACGCCTTGATCGGCCGCACACCCCCGACTTCCCAGGAACCGAAGGGCCTGTACTTGCGGGAACGAAAACTGATAGACAGCTGCGGTCCGTAGCCACCAAGCCTCTCTGAGGATGTCGGCGGGACAACCAGGAAATCGCCGAACCGCCTGGCCTCGGGCTTGGGCTCGACGGGCACAGCGGATGGCGAGGCCTGCGCTAACGCACTGCCCGCCATCAAGGCCCATACCCACCAGCCGCGTCGGCGGCGTGGTGGCTGACACGTTTGAAATCCGTTCAAGAACTGCCTTCCATGAGAAACCGAAGCCGGACGTTACAACGCCATCACACAGCTGCGCAATATGCCCCGGCCTTTCGCGCTAGAGCAAAATGGTCCTGAACGTCGGGCTGATCATCAGCAACAGCGAGCACACCAGCCCGACCAGCCACACCAGGCTGCGCTGCCACGCAAGATCGCCCCAATAACACAGTAAATAGAGGATGCGCGTGATCACGAAGATGATCGCCAGCGAGTCGATCAGCCACCCCGCCGTCTGCGTGGTGTGCGCCATCAGCACGCCCACTGCAAACAAGATGAACGCCTCAAAACAGTTCTGATGAGCCGCCACCGCGCGAGCACCGAAACCGGTGAGTTGCGCCTGTTGCTGGCGCGGCAGGTGATTGTTGTAACCGCCCTGCTCTTTCATCGCCTTGGCCACCGGCATGCGGGCCACGTAGATCAGCAATGCGCTGATAAACACACACCAGAACGGAATACTCATCAAGCGGCCTCTTTGTTGGCTTCGGGCAATGGCGCCTCTGTAGGGGTATAGACCATCACGTCGAGAACGTCGGAATGAAACTCCCGGCGATACAACACCAGCACCACCCCGGCGCTCATCAACATGAACAGCCAGGGGCTGACGAACCACGCCAGCATGGTCATGCCGAAATAGTACGAGCGCAGGCCGAAGTTGAACTGGTTGGCCGCCATCGAAATCACCCGCGCCGCCCGTGCCGCAAAGGCTTTGCGCTCCTGCTCGGAGACATGCCGCTCACCGATCATCGGCGCCGAGCCGACCAGGATTGCCGCGAAGTTGTACTGGCGCATGCACCAACTGAAGGTGAAGAACGCATAGACGAAGACCAGCGCCAGGCACAGCAACTTGATCTCCGACATGCCCTGGGACGCCTGCTGCACCATGGGGATATCCGCCAGCAACGACACTGCCCTTTCGGAGGCGCCGAGCACGGTGAGAATGCCCGCCAGGATAATCAGCGTGCTGGAGGCGAAGAACGAGGCGTTACGCTCCAGGTTGCCGATCACGCTGGCATCGGCGATACGGTTATCGCGCAGCAACATGCGGCGCATCCAGTCTTCGCGGTACAGGTGCAATACGCTGGCCAGGCACGCGGTATCGCGGCCCTTCCACGTCGCATAACGGGTGTAGCCGCCCCAACAGATGACAAACCAGAGCGCGGCGAGCAGGTGGATCAGGTTGGCGTGGATGAACGACATGCAATTCCCTGTAAGACGTTGGCAGAACGTGTAGGAGCGAGGCTCGCCCGCGAAGGCGTCGTGTCAGACGACATCACGGTGGCTGATACGACGCCTTCGCGGGCAAGCCTGGCTACTACAGGTAGTGGTTCGACGCTGGTTCGCAGGAAAAGACACTGCCTCACGCCCATAAAAAATGCCCCGTATCGATTGATACGGGGCATTTCTGTTTTGACCTGCTGCCCGCTTGTGACGGGCGATCAGGTTTACGCCAACGCTTCGGCGCGCTTGCCGAGCATACGGTCGCACACGGCCGCAACCACGAGGGTCATGACCGACGGCACCAGCCACGCCAGACCTTGCTCGCTCAGCGGCAGGTGCGACAGCTGCGTCGGCATCCAGTCCGCCAGGCCCGCGCCCTTGAGCGCGTCGATCAGGCCGAAGATGAACGACACCAGCATCACCGGACCGACGATGCGCCCCTGTTCACGCCAGAAGTCCTTGCAGAAGCTCAAGGCGACCAGGGCGATGCACGGCGGGTAGATCGCGGTCAGCACCGGGATCGAGAACGCGATCAGCTTGGTCAGGCCCAGGTTGGACACGAACAGCGAGAACACCGCCAGGATAATGACCAATGTCTTGTAGGACAGTGGCAGCACCCGGCTGAAGTATTCGGCACAAGCGCACGTCAGGCCGACCGCGGTCACCAGGCAGGCCAACGAGATCAACACCGCAAGGAAACCGCTGCCCAGCGAACCGAAGGTGTGCTGCACGTAGGCGTGCAGGACCGCCGCGCCATTCGCGGCACCGGCGGCCACTTCATGGCTGCCCGAACCGAGACGAAACAGGCTGACGTACACCAGCGCCAGGCCCACGCCGGCAATCATCCCGGCAATGATCGCGTAACGGGTGATCAGGGCTGGCGACTCGACGCCGCGGGAACGAATGGCGTTGACGATGACGATGCCGAACACCAGCGCACCCAGGGTATCCATGGTCAAGTAACCATTGATGAAACCCTGGGAGAACGGTGCCGCCACGTATTCCGGCGTAGCCACGCCAATGTCACCGGCCGGCAGGGCGAACGCGGCAATACCGAGCACGGCCAGGGCGATGATCTTCAGCGGCGCGAGGAAACGCCCTACGGTGTCCAGCAGGCGGCCCGGGTACAGCGAGATGAAGAACACCAGCAGGAAGTACACCGAGCTGTAGAGAAACAGCGCTAGCGGGCTCTCGCCGGTCAATGGCGCCAGACCGACCTCGAAGGATACGGTGGCCGTGCGCGGGGTGGCGAACAGCGGGCCGACCGCCAGGTAGCACGCGGCGGCCAGAATGCCCCCGGCGACTTTGCCGATCGGGCTGCTCAAGGCATCCATGGCACCGCCAACCTTGGCCAGGGCAACCACGGTGATCACTGGAAGGCCGACCGCTGTGATCAGGAAACCCAGCGCCGCCATCCAGACATTAGGCCCGGACTGCAAACCGACGATAGGCGGGAAGATGATGTTGCCAGCCCCGACAAACAGGGCAAACGTCATAAAACCAAGTGCCAGGATGTCCTGGCCTTTCAACACTTTCATTAAGGAAATACCACACTACTGAATCGGAATTTAGAGAGGGATTTCCCTTATGGGTGAGGGAAATGCTGTCGATCCGTATAGGACCAACCCGTTTAGCGCGTAGCGGCCTTGTGGGCGGCGGACGCAAAAATGGCTGCTAGCCTAACGAATTTGCCTGACAAACGCACTGTTAGAGGGCGAACTATCCGATACGCGACATTTCCGTGTCGCGTTTACATATCTAATTTTCCACCTCAGGTCAGATTGTTCCCACGCTCTGCGTGGGAATGCATCCCGCGACGCTCTGCGTCGCATTCGAAGGCGGAACGCGGAGCGTCCCCGGCGGCATTCCCACGCGGAGCGTGGGAACGATCACCCGGAAACGACAAAGGCCACCCGAAGGTGGCCTTTGCCTGGTGAAGCGTCAGCTAAGCGCGAGGCTTATTTGATCGCCCAACCGGTCAGCTCGGACAAAGCCTTGCCGATGTCTGCCAGCGAACGCACGGTTTTAACGCCTGCGTCTTCCAGGGCAGCAAACTTCTCGTCTGCAGTGCCCTTGCCGCCAGAGATGATTGCGCCAGCATGGCCCATGCGCTTGCCTGCAGGGGCAGTCACACCAGCGATGTAGGAAACAACCGGCTTGGTCACGTGTGCCTTGATGTAGGCAGCCGCTTCTTCTTCAGCCGAACCGCCGATCTCGCCGATCATTACGATCGCTTCGGTCTTCGGGTCTTCCTGGAACAGCTTCAGGATGTCGATGAAGTTCGAACCCGGGATCGGGTCACCGCCGATGCCGACGCAAGTCGACTGACCGAAACCGGCGTCAGTAGTCTGCTTCACAGCTTCGTAGGTCAGGGTGCCGGAACGGGAAACGATACCGACTTTGCCTGGCAAGTGAATGTGACCTGGCATGATGCCGATCTTGCATTCGCCTGGAGTGATCACGCCTGGGCAGTTAGGACCGATCAGGACTACGCCCAGTTCGTCGCACTTGACCTTGGCATCCAGCATATCCAGGGTAGGAATGCCTTCAGTGATGCAAACGATCAGCTTGATGCCGCCGAACGCTGCTTCCAGGATGGAGTCTTTGCAGAAAGGAGCTGGAACGTAGATAACGCTGGCGGTGGCGCCAGTGGCAGCTACAGCATCTTTCACGGTGTTGAACACTGGCAGACCCAGGTGCTCGGTGCCGCCTTTACCAGGAGTAACGCCACCAACCATCTTGGTGCCGTATTCGATGGCTTGCTGGGTGTGGAAACTACCTTGCGAACCGGTAATACCCTGGCAGATAACTTTGGTGTCTTTATTGATCAGGACGCTCATTATTTGCCCTCCGCAGCTTTGACAACTTGTTGAGCAGCGTCGGTCAGGCTGGTAGCAGCGATGATGTTCAAACCGCTTTCTGCCAGTACTTTAGCGCCCAGCTCAGCGTTGTTACCTTCAAGGCGAACAACAACCGGGATTTTCACGCCGACTTCTTTCACTGCACCGATGATGCCTTCGGCAATCATGTCGCAACGAACGATGCCGCCGAAGATGTTGACCAATACTGCAGCGACGTTAGTGTCGGACAGGATGATCTTGAACGCTTCGGTAACGCGTTCTTTGGTAGCACCGCCGCCCACGTCGAGGAAGTTGGCTGGTTTGCCGCCATGCAGGTTGACGATGTCCATGGTACCCATGGCCAGGCCAGCACCGTTGACCATGCAACCGATGTTGCCTTCCAGTGCTACGTAGTTCAGTTCGAACTTGGCAGCGTGCGCTTCGCGCGGATCGTCTTGCGACGGATCGTGGAAAGTCTTCAGCTTAGGCTGACGGTACATGGCGTTGGCGTCGATGTTGATCTTGGCGTCGAGGCAATGCAGATCGCCGTCAGCCTTGATCACCAGCGGGTTCACTTCCAGCAGAGCCAGGTCGTGATCCTTGAACAGCTTGGCCAGACCTACGAAGATCTTGGCGAACTGAGCAACTTGCTTGCCTTCCAGACCCAGCTGGAATGCCAGCTCGCGACCCTGGAATGGCTGAGCGCCAACCAGTGGATCGATCGTGGCTTTCAGGATTTTTTCTGGAGTGTCGTGAGCGATTTTCTCGATGTCCACGCCACCTTCGGTGGAAGCCATGAACACGATGCGACGGCTCGAACGGTCAACGACAGCGCCCAGGTACAGCTCTTTAGCGATATCAGTGCACGATTCAACCAGGATCTTGGTGACTGGCTGACCATTGGCATCAGTCTGGTAAGTCACCAGACGCTTGCCCAACCACTGTTGAGCAAATGCTTTGGCGTCTTCTCTGCTGCGAACCAGCTTAACGCCGCCCGCTTTACCGCGACCACCTGCGTGAACCTGGGCTTTGACAACCCATTCGGTCCCGCCGATTTTGTCGCACGCTTCTGCTGCTGCTTCCGGGGTGTCTACGGCGAAACCCTGGGATACTGGCAGGCCGTACTCAGCGAACAGCTGCTTACCCTGATACTCGTGAAGATTCATGCTTATTACCGTCTTCGTTAGGTACTGCGCATTCGGTGCTGCACTGTTGAAGTGCCGCACCACCTGTGACTGCTGCTTGCGTAGGTGTTCCGGATAACCGGTGAGACTACGCAAGGCTGCGTCCGGCGGACATTCCGCGGTGAGTCTTGCACGCAAGGCTCACGACGGGCCTTCCGCCGTGGTTTCTTATTGTCTTGTCTTAACGCTTCTTGCGGTTGGCGATGTGAATGGCGCCGCCATTCACTGCCAGAGCCGCTTCGTGCAAGGCTTCGGACAGGGTCGGATGGGAGAAAACCATCATGCCCAGGTCTTCGGCACTGGTGCCGAACTCCATACCGATCGCGCCCTGCTGAACCAGTTCTGCAGCGCTCGGGCCAATCACGTGGACGCCCAGTACGCGGTCAGTCTTGGCATCAGCAATGACTTTCACGAAACCGCCGGTATCGTTGGCTGCCATGGCACGGCCACTGGCGGCGAACGGGAAAGTGCCGACGTTAACTTCAACGCCTTCAGCTTTCAAGGTTTGCTCGGTTTTACCGACCCACGCGATTTCCGGGTGAGTATAAATAACAGACGGGATCAGGTCATAGTTGATCTGGGCTTTGTGGCCCTTGATACGTTCTACAACCATGATGCCTTCTTCGGACGCCTTGTGCGCCAGCATCATGCCGCGAACCACGTCACCGATTGCGAAAACGCCCGGAACGCTGGTAGCGCACTGGTCGTCAACGAAAACGAAGCCACGTTCGTCGATGTTCACACCGCTGTCAGCTGCCAGCAGCTCAGTGGTCACCGGACGGCGACCAACGGCAACGATCAGCTTGTCGAAGGTGATGTTCTGTTCGCCATTGGCATCGGTGTAGTTCACAACGACTTCGTCGCCGTTCACTTTGGAACCGGTGACGCGAGCGCCCAGCTTGATGTCCAGACCTTGTTTGGTCAGGGTTTTGTAGGCTTCTTTGGAAACTGCTTCGTCAGCTGCTGGCAGGAACTTCTCCAGGGCTTCCAGAACAGTCACTTCAGCGCCCAGACGGGACCAGACCGAACCCAGTTCCAGACCGATCACGCCAGCGCCGATCACGCCAAGACGCTTAGGTACGGCTGCGAATTCCAGTGCGCCGGTCGAATCGACGATCACGTTCTGGTCAACCGGAGCCGGTGGAATGTCGATTGGACGCGAGCCCGAAGCCAGGATCACGTTCTCGGCTTCGATGATTTCAACGGTGCCGTCTGGCTTGGTCAGCTCGACTTTCTTGCCGGCCAGCAGTTTGCCGTGGCCTTGCAGGGAAGTAACGCCGTTGGCCTTGAACAGGGTGGCAACGCCAGAGGTCAGGCCTTTGACGATGTTGGCTTTACGGCCAACCATTGCCGCCACGTCCATGGTCACGCCAGCGTGATTGATACCGTGGATCGCGAAGCCTTCTTTGGCTTCCTTGTATTTCCAGGAGCTGTCCAGCAGCGCCTTGGATGGAATGCAGCCGACGTTCAGGCAAGTACCGCCCAGGGCCAGTTTGCCTTCCTTGTCGGTGTATTTCTCGATGCAGGCAGTGCTGAGACCCAGTTGCGCTGCTTTGATGGCAGCCACGTAGCCGCCAGGGCCCGCACCGATCACTACTACGTCAAATTTCTGCGACATTCAAAAAATCCTCTTTTGGCAACAAGCTTGAAGCCGCAAGCCTCAAGCCAGGCTGCAATTGCTTGCAACCTGAAACTTGAAACCTGCAGCTGCTTCTATCAGATATCCAGCAGCAAACGAGCCGGGTCTTCCAGCAGGTTCTTGATGGTAACCAGGAAGGTCACAGCTTCTTTGCCATCGATCAGACGGTGATCGTAGGACAGAGCCAGGTACATCATCGGACGGATAACGACCTGACCGTTGATCGCCATAGGACGCTGCAGAATGTTGTGCATGCCCAGGATGGCCGCTTGCGGCGGGTTGACGATCGGCGTCGACATCATCGAACCGAAGGTACCACCGTTGGTGATGGTGAACGTACCACCAGTCATTTCGTCCATCGACAGCTTGCCGTCACGCGCCTTCTTGCCGAAAGCAGCGATGCCGCCTTCGATTTCAGCCAGGCTCATCAGTTCGGCGTTACGCAGGACCGGTACAACCAGGCCGCGGTCGCTGGAAACAGCCACACCAACGTCGGCGTAGCCGTGGTAAACGATGTCGGCACCGTCGATCGACGCGTTGACAGCCGGGAAGCGTTTCAGCGCTTCGGTAGCTGCTTTGACGAAGAACGACATGAAGCCCAGGCGTACGCCATTGTGGGACTTCTCGAACAGGTCCTTGTACTTCGAACGCAGGGCCATGACTTCGGTCATGTCGACTTCGTTGAACGTGGTCAGCATCGCCATGTTCGACTGAGCTTCGACCAGACGCTTGGCAACGGTGGCCCGCACGCGGGTCATCGGTACGCGCTTCTCGATGCGGTCGCCAGCGGCGAACACAGGAGCGGCGGCAGCCGGAGCAGCAGCCTTGGCAGGCGCGGCAGCCGGAGCGGCTTTCTTGGCAGCAACAGCAGCGACGACGTCTTCCTTGGTCACACGACCGCCTTTGCCAGTGCCGGCAACGGAAGCGATGTTGATACCGTTTTCTTCAGCCAGCTTGCGAGCAGCCGGTGCAGCAACAGGATCGTCTTCGCCTTCGGCAGCCGGGGCAGCGGCTTGTGCAGCGGCCGGAGCAGCGGCAGCAGCCGGAGCGGCAGCAGCAGCGCCACCCTCTTCGATCGAGCCCAGGACTTCGTCGGACAGAACGGTGTCGCCTTCGTTCTTGACGATAGCGCCCAGCACGCCGTCAGCGGTGGCCAATACTTCCAGTACCACTTTGTCGGTTTCGATATCGACGATCAGGTCATCACGCTTGACGGCGTCGCCTGGTTTTTTGTGCCAGGTGGCAACGGTGCCATCGGCAACCGATTCCGGGAAAGTGGGGGCTTTGATTTCGATAGCCATTATCTGTGGGTCCTTAAATTCGGTTTCAGGTGCGCGAAGGCGTTAAACAGTAAAGGCGTCTTGCAGCAGTTTTTCCTGCTGCTCAGCGTGCATCGATGCATAACCACAAGCAGGTGCAGCAGAAGCATCACGGCCGGCGTACTCGAGAACGAGCGCCTTGTTGTGATTGCCCACGATGCGGCGCATGTGGTGTTGGCTGCAGTACCAGGCACCCTGGTTCATCGGCTCTTCCTGACACCAAACGATATGTTTGAGGTTGGTGTACGGAGCCAGGACTTCGTTCAAGTCGTCCTCAGGGAATGGGTACAGCTGCTCGATACGCACGATGGCGATGTCATCACGACCTTCGGCACGGCGTTTTTCCAGCAGGTCGTAGTAGACCTTGCCGCTACACAGAACAATGCGCTCGACCTTTTTCGGGTCCAGAACATCGATTTCCGGGATAACGGTCTGGAACGAACCTTCGGCCAGATCTTCCAGGGTCGATATGGCGAGCTTGTGACGCAACAGCGACTTCGGAGTCAGAACGATCAATGGCTTGCGCAGCGGGCGAATCACCTGACGACGCAGCAAGTGGTAGATCTGGGCCGGCGTGGTCGGTACCGCTACCTGGATGTTGTGCTCGGCGCACAGTTGCAGGTAACGCTCCAGACGTGCCGAAGAGTGCTCCGGACCCTGACCTTCATAACCGTGCGGCAGCAGCATGGTCAGACCGCAGAGACGGCCCCACTTGTGCTCGCCACTGGTGATGAACTGGTCGATTACCACCTGGGCACCGTTGGCGAAATCGCCGAACTGGGCTTCCCAGATCACCAGCGCTTCAGGCGTGGTGGTCGAGTAACCGTATTCGAACGCCAGGACGGCTTCTTCGGACAGGAACGAATCGTACAAGTCGAAACGTGGCTGGCCTTTGTACAGGTTCTGCAGCGGAATATAGCTGCCGGCATCTTTCTGGTTGTGCAACACGGCATGACGGTGCGAGAACGTACCGCGGCCGATGTCCTGGCCAGTCATGCGGATCGGGTGACCTTCGAACGCCAGGGTCGCGTACGCCATGGTTTCGGCGTAACCCCAGTTGATCGGCAGGCCGCCGACTTGCATTTTCTGACGGTCTTCGTAGATCTTCGAGACTTGGCGCTGAACCACGAAACCTTCTGGAATTTCCAGCAGCTTGGCGGACAGTTCCTGCAAGGTTTTCAGGTCGAAACGCGTGTCGTGACGTGCAGTCCAGGCGTGGCCCAGGTACGGACGCCAGTCCACGAACAACTCTTTGTTCGGCTCTTTGACCAGGCTTTTCACAACATGCAGACCGTTGTCCAGCGCATTGCGGTATTCGTCGATCTTGGCTTGCACGCGCTCATCATCCACCACACCGGCCTGGGTCAGGCGTTCGGCGTACAGCTCACGGGTGGTGCGCTGCTTGGTGATCTGCTGGTACATCAGAGGCTGGGTGCCGCTAGGCTCGTCAGCTTCGTTGTGGCCGCGACGACGGTAGCAGACCAGGTCGATTACCACGTCACGCTTGAACTGCATGCGGTAGTCGATGGCCAGCTGGGTCACGAACAACACGGCTTCCGGATCATCGCCATTCACATGGAGGATCGGCGCCTGGATCATTTTCGCAACGTCGGTCGCGTACTCGGTGGAGCGCGAGTCTTCCGGGTTGCTGATGGTGAAACCGACCTGGTTGTTGATCACGATGTGCACGGTGCCGCCGGTTTTGAAACCGCGGGTCTGCGACATCTGGAAGGTTTCCATCACCACGCCCTGACCTGCGAATGCAGCATCACCGTGGATGGAGATCGGCAGGACTTTTTCACCGGTAGGGTCGTTACGACGATCCTGACGGGCACGGACCGAACCCTCGACCACTGGAGAAACGATTTCCAGGTGGGACGGGTTGAAGGCCATGGCCAGGTGAACTTCACCGCCGGTGGTCATGACGTTGGACGAGAAGCCCTGGTGATATTTAACGTCACCGGAACCCAGCTCGACCTTCTTCTTGCCTTCGAACTCGTCGAACAGCTCGCGCGGGTTCTTGCCGAAGGTGTTGACCAGCACGTTGAGACGGCCACGGTGGGCCATGCCGATCACGATTTCCTTGGTGCCGTAGGAGCCGGAACGCTGGATCAGCTCATCGAGCATCGGAATCAGGCTCTCGCCGCCTTCCAGGCCGAAACGCTTGGTACCCGGGTATTTGGTGCCCAGGTATTTTTCCAGACCTTCGCCGGCAGTGACGCGCTCGAGCAGGTGGCTCTTGATGTCGGCGGAGTACGTCGGACGGCCGCGCACGCTTTCCAGACGCTGCTGGAACCACTGGCGCTGCTCGGAATCGGTGATGTGCGTGAATTCAGCGCCGATGGTGCGGCAATATGTCTGCTGCAACGCTTCGTGAATTTCGCGTAGGCTCGCCTCCTCTTTGCCGATGAACAGGTCGCCGGCACGGAAGGTCGTATCAAGATCGGCATTGGTCAAGCCGTAATGATTGATCGACAGGTCTGCAGGTGCAGGACGCTGCCACAGCCCCAGCGGGTCAAGCTGGGCTGCCTGGTGGCCACGCATACGGTAGGCCTGGATCAATCGCAGCACTTCAACTTGCTTCTTCTCGTGCTCACTGCTCACGCTCCCGGCGGAAACCGGTTGGGCGCGGCGCTGGTTCTTTGCCAGCAAGACGAAATGATCGCGAATTGTGGAGTGCGAAACATCGGTGGCAGTGTTGCCGTCAGCAGGCAACTTCTGAAAGTAGGTGCGCCACTCTTCTGGCACAGCGTTAGGGTCGTGCAGGTAGAGCTCATAGAGCTCTTCCACATAGGCAGCGTTACTACCGGATAGGTAGGCGCTGTTCCACATGCGCTGCATCACGCTTTCTTGCATGCTTGGTCACCCTCGGTTAGGGGAACACCACCGGCGTCGACACCGAGCAAACTTGCAGAAGTCCGAATGCAGCGACTAAAACAAGCCACTTAGGATCACGCTGATAGTCCGGGTACCAGCCCGGATGCCCCTGCTTGTCTCATTTCTTCAAAATAAGAGCCGCAGCTTTATGGGCTGCTGCCCAGGTTAAAACTACGGCGCCGGTTGAAGCCTGCGCCGTAGCATCTACGGGTACAACGGTCCTGCAGTTACAGCCTGTATCACACGCCGCTTTGCAGCAGCATGTTACGTACGTGACCGATGGCCTTAGTCGGGTTCAGGCCTTTCGGACAGACGTTGACGCAGTTCATGATCCCGCGGCAGCGGAATACGCTGAACGGGTCATCCAGCGAAGACAGACGCTCGGCAGTCTTGGTGTCACGGCTGTCTGCCAGGAAGCGGTACGCTTGCAGCAGGGCAGCTGGACCCAGGAACTTGTCCGGGTTCCACCAGAAGGATGGGCAAGAGGTCGAGCAGCAAGCGCACAGGATGCACTCGTACAGACCGTCGAGCTTTTCACGCTCTTCCGGGGTCTGCAGACGTTCGATGGCCGGAGCCGGCGTGTCGTTCTGCAGGAATGGCTTCACCTTCTCGTATTGCTTGTAGAAGATGCTCATATCGACGACCAGGTCACGAATAACCGGCAAACCTGGCAGCGGACGAACGATCAGCTTGTTACCTTTTACGACAGCGGACAGCGGCGTGACGCACGCCAGGCCGTTTTTGCCGTTGATGTTCATGCCGTCGGAACCGCAAACACCTTCACGGCAAGAGCGACGATAGGAGAAACCCTCGTCCTGCTCTTTGATCAGGGCCAGCACGTCCAGCACCATCAGGTCTTTACCACCGGTATCGACCTGGAATTCCTGCATGAACGGCGCGGCGTCCTGATCAGGGTTGTAGCGATAAACACTGACTTTCAACATGGCAGCCACCCTTAATAAGTCCGAATCTTAGGTTCAAAAGTCGGAACAGTCTTCGGCGAGAAGTTCACGGCACGCTTGGTTACGCGCTTGTCACCCGGGAAGTACAGGGTGTGGCACAGCCAGTTTTCGTCGTCGCGATCTTCAAAGTCTTCACGGGCGTGAGCGCCGCGGGACTCTTTGCGGATTTCTGCAGCGATGGCGGTGGCTTCGGCCACTTCCAGCAGGTTCTGCAGTTCCAGGGCTTCGATACGAGCGGTGTTGAACGCCTGGCTCTTGTCGTTGATCTTGACGTTGGCGATACGGCCACGCAGATCAGCGAGTTGGGCAATACCCTTCTGCATGTATTCGCCGGTACGGAACACACCGAAGTAGTTCTGCATGCAGCTTTGCAGCTCTTTACGCAGGGTAGCGACGTCTTCGCCTTCGGTACGCGAGTTCAGGCCATCGAGACGTGCCAGGGCAGCGTCGATGTCGGACTGGCGTGGGCGAGCGTAGTCGACGCCTTCTTTCAGGGTCTGTTCCAGGAACAGGCCGGCAGCACGACCGAATACCACCAGGTCGAGCAGCGAGTTGCCGCCCAGACGGTTGGCACCGTGAACCGATACGCAAGCCACTTCACCTACCGCGAACAGACCAGGAATGATCTGGTCAACGCCTTCAGCGTCCTGGGTGATCGCCTGGCCATGAATGTTGGTCGGCACGCCGCCCATCATATAGTGGCAGGTTGGAACGACCGGGATCGGCGACACGGCTGGATCGACGTGGGCGAAGGTCTTGGACAGCTCCATGATGCCTGGCAGACGGCTGTGCAGAACCTCTTCACCGAGGTGATCGAGTTTCAGCATTACGTGGTCGCCATCCGGACCGCAACCGTTGCCGGCGATGATTTCCTTAACCATCGAGCGAGCAACTACGTCACGACCAGCCAGGTCTTTCGCGTTCGGAGCATAACGCTCCATGAAACGCTCGCCGTGCTTGTTGATCAGGTAACCGCCTTCACCGCGGCAGCCTTCTGTAACCAGTACACCAGCGCCGGCGATACCGGTCGGGTGGAACTGCCACATTTCAATGTCTTGTACCGGCACGCCAGCACGCAGGGCCATGCCGACGCCGTCACCGGTGTTGATCAGGGCATTGGTGGTGGACGAGTAGATACGACCTGCACCGCCGGTCGCCAATACGGTGGCGTTCGCGCGGACGTAGGAGGTTTCGCCAGTTTCGATGCAGATGACGATCATGCCGACAAAGGCACCATCTTCGTTCTTCACCAGGTCGACGCCGTAGTATTCGTTGAGGAATACGGTGCCGGCCTTGAGGTTGGCCTGGTACAGGGTGTGCAACAGTGCGTGACCGGTACGGTCGGCAGCGGCGCAGGTACGGGCAGCCTGGCCACCTTTACCGAAGTCTTTCGACTGACCGCCGAACGGACGCTGGTAAATGCGGCCCTGTTCGGTACGGGAGAACGGCAAGCCCATGTGCTCGAGCTCGAAAACCGCTTCCGGGCCTACGGAACACATGTATTCGATAGCGTCCTGGTCACCGATATAGTCGGAACCCTTGACGGTATCGTACATGTGCCAGCGCCAGTCATCGTTCGGATCTGCCGAGGCGATGGCGCAGGTGATGCCACCCTGGGCGGATACGGTGTGCGAGCGAGTCGGGAAAACCTTGGTGACTACGGCAGTCTTGTGACCGCCTTGTGCCAGTTGCAGCGCAGCGCGCATGCCGGCACCGCCGCCGCCAATGATAATGGCGTCGAACGAAAGCGTATTAACTGTATTAGACATGAATCAGATACCCCAAAGAATCTGCACACCCCAGACGAAGTAGGCGAACATCGCAACGCCGCATACTGCCTGGAAGAGGAAACGTACTGCAGTCGCGGACTTGCCCAGCGCCATCGGCGTCAGGTAGTCGGTCGCGATGGTCCACATGCCAACCCAGGCGTGTGCGCCCAGGGCCACGAGGGCCAGCAGACTGAAGATACGCATTCCGTTGCTTGCAAACAGCTCATGCCATTGGACGTAGCCAATGCCAGGGTGGGTTGCGAGGTATCCGATCAGGAAGATGAAATAAGCCGCGAGAACAACCGCAGACACACGCTGTGCCATCCAGTCATAGAGGCCTGAACGCGACAGGTTCGTAACGCTGGTTACCATATCCAAACTCCCGCCAGAACGATCAACACCGCAGACACGGCGATAATGATTTTCGAGCCCAGCTTGCCGCCTTCCAGCGTCTCACCGATGCCCATGTCCATGATCAAGTGGCGCACACCGGCTACCAGGTGATACAGCAGAGCGGACAGGAGGCCCCATGCTACGAACTTGGCCAGCGGACTGGTCAAGGTTGCCTTCACGTCGGCAAAACCTTCCTCGGAACCCAAGGATTTGCTCAATGCGTACAGCATGAAGCCAATGCCCAGGAAGAGGATGATGCCGGAAACACGGTGAAGAAACGACGTAACGCCGGTGATGGGGAGTTTGATGGTCCTTAGGTCTAGGTTTACAGGTCGTTGGCTTTTCACGGCTTTTTTCACACTGAAGAGCCCCTAACAATCAGGGCAAAGTTGTTGGGGAGTGCACTGGTCAGGTAACCACCACCCAGGGATGCGACCCCCAGCGAAGCGGGCCCAAAAGCCCCTGGCGGTCGGTGGCCGAGTATAGACAGTTAGGCTACTAATGACAACGCAATCACCTTCCCCTAATAGCTCATTGCACAAGTCGGATAAAAGGCGTAAATGGCAGGTAATTTCGAGGAAAAAGTCCGGTTAAAGCCTTCTGGAGCAAGACTTTAGGCAAATTGACATTCGAATTTATCTCACTATAGTGGTGCGGGCCCTGCGTGGGGGGTCTGTCTGATGATTTCAAGCATAAATAGGAGGCCACATGGCTGACAAAAAAGCGCAGTTGATCATCGAGGGCGCAGCCCCCGTCGAGCTGCCCATTTTAACCGGCACCGTTGGTCCCGATGTAATTGATGTTCGGGGCCTGACGGCCACGGGCCGTTTCACCTTTGACCCTGGCTTCATGTCGACCGCCTCCTGCGAGTCGAAGATCACCTATATCGACGGCGACAACGGCATCCTGCTGCACCGCGGCTACCCGATCGAACAACTGGCTGAACAGTCGGACTACCTGGAAACCTGCTATCTGCTGCTCAACGGCGAATTGCCGACCGCAGAACAGAAGGCCCAGTTCGTCAGCACCGTGAAGAACCACACCATGGTCCACGAGCAGTTGAAGACGTTCTTCAACGGCTTCCGTCGCGACGCCCACCCAATGGCCGTCATGTGCGGTGTAGTCGGCGCCCTCTCGGCCTTCTACCACGACTCCCTCGACATCAATAACCCGCAGCATCGCGAAATCTCCGCGATCCGCCTGGTTGCCAAGATGCCGACCCTGGCAGCGATGGTTTACAAGTACTCCATGGGCCAACCCATGATGTACCCGCGCAACGACCTGACGTACGCGGAAAACTTCCTGCACATGATGTTCAACACCCCGTGCGAGATCAAACCGATCAGCCCGGTACTCGCCAAGGCCATGGACCGGATCTTCATCCTCCATGCCGACCACGAGCAAAACGCATCGACTTCCACCGTACGCCTGGCAGGCTCTTCGGGGGCCAACCCGTTCGCCTGTATCGCCGCCGGTATCGCTGCACTGTGGGGCCCTGCCCACGGCGGTGCGAACGAAGCCGTGCTGAGCATGCTCGATGAAATCGGCGATGTGTCGAACATCGACAAGTTCATCGCCAAGGCCAAGGACAAGAACGATCCGTTCAAGTTGATGGGCTTCGGTCACCGTGTTTACAAAAACCGTGATCCGCGCGCCACTGTGATGAAGCAGACCTGCGACGAAGTACTGAAGGAACTGGGGATCAAGAACGATCCGCAACTCGAACTGGCCATGCGCCTGGAAGAGATCGCCCTGACCGACCCGTACTTCATCGAACGCTCGCTGTACCCGAACGTCGACTTCTACTCGGGGATCATCCTCAAGGCGATCGGCATTCCGACCAGCATGTTTACCGTGATCTTCGCTTTGGCGCGGACCGTGGGCTGGATCTCCCACTGGAAAGAAATGCTCTCCAGCCCGTACAAGATTGGCCGTCCGCGCCAGCTGTACACCGGCTACGAGTCGCGTGATATCACCAAGCTGGAAGACCGCAAATAAGACCTGTCTTGCGATAACGTCTTAAAGTTGCACCGGGAACGGCCTCTATTTATTAGAGGCCGTTTTTGTTTGTGCTTGGTTATTGGGTCTTTGATCGGGGGCATATCCGTTGCTGCGGTAACGGCCGCTTATGGTTTCGCTCTTACAGCGAGTCACTTTCGAAAATCCGGAATGCCGGCCCAGGCGAAAGTAACCAAAGCGCTTTTGCCCCTGTCGTTCGGTGCCTCGCTGTGGCTCGGCATGCCCTCGCTCCGGTCCTGCTCCGTGGGCCCGCCGCCATCGGCCATCCATGGCCGGGGGCGGCTAACCCGGCATCCATGCCGGGTTGCCCACTGCGCAGAACCTCCACTCGGCCTCTCGAGGGGGCGTGCATCGCACCGCGAGGCGGCCTACCGGCCGGCCTGGCTCGGGGGTTGTGCGCGTACGCCAGTTACTGATCGTTCCCACGCTCCGCGTGGGAATGCATCCCGTGACGCTCCGCGTCACCATTGCGCAGAACTCAAGCCTCGCGTCGACAGCGGGACGCAGAGCGTCCCCGGCGGCATTCCCACGCAGAGCGTGGGAACGATCAGCAATCAGCCCCGCGCAGCGTCGTAAAGCAAGGTCGGCCCGTAGGCCGCCTCGCTTTGGCTTTTGATCTTGATCTTGATCTGCCCCGTCGGAAGGCCGAACGCAGGTTCTGCGCAGTGGGCACCGCGGCAGGGATGCCGCGGTAGCCGCCCCCGGCCATGGATGGCCGATGGCGGCGGGCCCACGGAGCAGGACCGGAGTGAGGGCATGCCGAGCCTGGGCGAGGCACCGTACGTCAGGGGCGAAAGCGTTTTGGTTACTTTGGCGCTCTTCCAAAGTGACTCGCCGTAAGGGCGAAACCATAAGTGGCCGTTACCGCAGAAATGGATATGTACACCATCAAAAATCCCGGTCGGCAATGAGGCCGCCTTCGCGGGCAAGCCTCGCTCCTACAAAAGCAAAGCCAAAGCCAAAGCCAAAAAAAATGCCCCAATCTCTCGACCAGGGCATTTCCATTCAACGCAACTTACATAAAAGCCTTAGTGCGAAACCGCCCCACTCGCCCCCAACCCAGTCTGCGAACGCACAAACTGAGGGAAGAACAACGCCCGCTCATTGTCAGCCGCCGTCGACTTATCAGTAATCGAGAAGAACCAGATCCCGATAAAGGCAATCGCCATCGAGAACAACGCTGGATACTCGTAAGGGAAGATCGCCTTCTCGTGATGCAGAATCTGCACCCAGATGGTCGGCCCAAGCACCATCAAGCCCACGGCGCTGATCAGGCCCAACCAACCACCAATCATCGCACCACGCGTGGTCAGCTTCTTCCAGTACATCGAAAGCAGCAGCACCGGGAAGTTACAGCTCGCCGCGATGGAGAACGCCAAGCCGACCATGAACGCGATGTTCTGGCTTTCGAACAGAATGCCCAAACCGATCGCCAACACACCCAGGCAAACGGTGGTGATTTTCGAAACGCGGATCTCGTCCTTGTCGTTGGCCTTGCCCTTCTTGATCACGCTGGCATACAGGTCATGAGATACCGCCGTAGCACCGGCCAACGTCAGACCGGCAACTACCGCCAGAATGGTCGCGAACGCTACTGCAGAGATGAAGCCCAGGAAGATACTGCCACCCACCGCGTTGGCCAGGTGCACCGCCGCCATGTTGTTGCCGCCCAACAGCGCGCCAGCCGCATCTTTAAACGCAGGGTTGGTGCTGACCAGCAAGATCGCGCCGAAGCCGATGATGAACGTCAGGATGTAGAAGTAGCCAATGAAGCCGGTTGCATACAGCACGCTCTTGCGAGCTTCTTTCGCGTCACTCACGGTGAAGAAGCGCATCAGGATGTGCGGCAGGCCAGCGGTACCGAACATCAGCGCCAGGCCCAAGGAGAACGCCGAGATCGGGTCTTTCACCAGGCCGCCCGGGCTCATGATCGCTTCACCTTTAGGGTGAACCTTGATCGCCTCGGAGAACAGCGCGCTGAAGTCGAAGTTGACGTGTTTCATGACCATCAGCGCCATGAACGAGGCACCGGACAGCAACAGCACAGCCTTGATGATCTGCACCCACGTGGTCGCCAGCATGCCGCCGAACAGCACGTACATGCACATCAGGATCCCGACCAGGATCACCGCAACGTAGTAGTCGAGACCGAACAGTAGCTGGATCAGCTTGCCGGCACCGACCATTTGCGCGATCAGGTAGAACGCCACCACCACCAGCGAACCGCAGGCGGACAGTGTGCGGATCTGGGTTTGCCCGAGGCGATAGGACGCCACGTCGGCAAAGGTGTATTTACCCAGATTACGCAGGCGCTCGGCGATCAGGAACAGAATGATCGGCCAGCCCACCAGGAAGCCGATCGAGTAGATCAGGCCGTCGTAGCCAGAGGTGAACACCAGGGCGGAAATACCCAGGAAGGACGCCGCCGACATGTAGTCACCGGCAATCGCCAGACCGTTCTGGAAACCGGTGATCTTGCCGCCGGCCGCATAGTAGTCGGCCGCCGAGTTGTTGCGCTTGGAGGCCCAGTAGGTGATGCACAGGGTCAAACCGACAAACGCCACGAACATCAGGATCGCGGACACGTTGAGTGGTTGTTTGTGCACTTCGCCGGTCAGGGCTTCAGCCGCCCAGGCGCCAGGTGCAAAGGCTGCGATGCTCAATAGAGCCATTAGACGCCGGATCATTGCTGAGCCTCCTTGAGAATCGCATTGTTCAGGTCGTCGAATTCGCCATTGGCGCGTCGTACGTAGATTGCAGTCAGGATAAAGGCCGAGAGAATCAGCCCGACACCAATCGGTATCCCCCAGGTAATCGAAGATTCAGGGCTGATTTTCGCCCCCAGAATATGCGGCCCGTAAGCAATCAAAAGGATGAATCCGGAGTAAAGCCCAAGCATGATCGCCGATAGAATCCAGGCGAACTTTTCTCGCTTACTAACCAGCTCCTTGAAGCGCGGGCTGTTTTGAATCGAGAGGTAAATGCTGTCGTTCATTGTTTTTATCCTCGCAGCACAGATTATTGTTAGAACGTAGCCACTTTATGCGGCTGCGGGACGGCTTCCAGACGACCTTAGTATTAGAACGACATGACGGTTTCGCCAATTTCTAGAACAAAATAATTAGCCTGCTTTGCATCTGTAGGAGCAAGGCTTGCCCGCGATGGCGTGCTCGGGATCGCCATCGCGGGCAAGCCTTGCTCCTACCGGAATGCAAAAAGCCCCTTGGCATAAATGCCAAGGGGCTCTGGAAGGTACTGACTAGACGCTTCGGACTAAATCACTTGGTCCATTCGGCAACGCGTTCCGGGTGTTTGGCCACCCAATCCTTGGCCGCGGCTTCAGGTTTGGCACCATCCTGAATCGCCAACATCACTTCGCCGATTTCGTCTTTCGAGGCCCATTGGAAGTTTTTCAGGAATTTCGCCACTTCCGGTGCTTTGGTCGCCAGCTCCTTGCTGCCGATGCTGTTTACGGTTTCAGCGGCGCCATACACGCCTTTCGGATCGTCGAGGAAGCGCAGTTTCCACTTGGCGAACATCCAGTGCGGCACCCAACCGGTGACAGCAATGGATTCGTTTTTCTTCTCGGCACGGGTCAGCTCGGCAATCATGCCGGCGCCGGAACTGGCCTTGAGGGTGTAGTTGCTCAGGCCGTAGTCCTTGATCGCCTGGTCAGTCTTGAGCATCACGCCCGAACCGGCGTCGATCCCGACGATGCGGCCCTTGAAGCTGTCATCGGTTTTCAGATCGTCGATGGTCTTGGCTTTCACGTATTCCGGCACGATCAGGCCGATTTTCGCGTCCTTGAAGTTCGGGCCGTAATCGACGACCTGATCCTTGTTCTTGGTCCAGTATTCGCCGTGGGTCACGGGCAGCCAGGCGGACAGCATGGCATCGAGTTTACCAGTGGCCACGCCTTGCCACATGATCCCGGTCGCGACGGCTTGCAGCTTCACGTCATAACCGAGTTTCTGCTTGATCACTTCGGCGGCCACGTGGGTGGTCGCGACGCTGTCGGACCAGCCGTCAACGTAACCGATGCTCAGGGTTTTGCTCTCGGCATTGGCGAATGTGGAGCCAATCGCAAGCACCAGAGCGGCACTCGCGCCTAAAAGTCGTCGCATCTTCATCGTTACTTCCCCGAAAGTGCTGCGCCCGACGGATGCCGAGCGGCGTCAACGTATTGTTATGGTGCACAGCGCCCCCATCACGCCTCACCGCAAAATCGCCAGAACGTCAGCGGAGTACTGACGCTTCGATAATCAACCTCACGACAATAGGGACCTGTGCTGCCAACGACCTCAAGGCATCGAGAAACGACATCAGAACGCCATTAATCGTGATCGCCGCAACCACCCCGCCCGATCCGCCCGAACTTTGCATGTCAAAATCATGCAGGCCACCAAGCCCGGGACAAATGCAGGTAACATGCGCGGCTTTGCTCCCAGACGGCCTGACCATGCCCGCGACATCACGCTTTCCTTTTTTCGCTTATGTTTTCGCCTGCCTGCTCGGGCTGTTTGCCCTTGGCGGTTTCTGGTACGGCCTCGGCAAACCGGTGATCCTGCCGGACGTGGCCAGCGCCACGCACAAGTTGCAATGCGCCTCCTACACCCCGTTCGACAAGGACCAGTCGCCGTTCGACCAGCCGTTCAAGTTGCGCCCCGAGCGCATGGACGCCGACCTCGCGCTGCTGTCCAAAAGCTTCGAATGCATTCGCACCTATTCCATGACCGGCCTCGACGCCTTGCCTGACCTGGCGCGCAAGCACGGCTTGAAGCTGATGATTGGCGCCTGGGTCAACAGCAACCCGGTGGACACGGCCAAGGAAGTCGACTTGCTGATCGCCTCGGCCAGCGCCAACCCGGACGTGGTGACGTCGGTGATCGTCGGTAACGAAGCGCTGCTGCGCAAAGAAGTCACCGGCGTGCAGTTGGCGAAGCTGATCAATCAGGTGAAAAGCCAGATCAAGCAGCCGGTCACTTACGCCGACGTCTGGGAATTCTGGCTCAAGCACCCGGAAATCGCCCCGGCGGTGGACTTCCTGACCATTCATTTGCTGCCGTACTGGGAAGATGACCCGTCGAACATCGACGCCGCCCTGCAACACGTGGCCGAGGTGCGCCAGGTGTTTGGCAACAAATTCGCGCCCAAGGATGTGATGATCGGCGAAACCGGCTGGCCGAGCGAAGGCCGCCAACGTGAAACCGCGCTGCCGAGCCGGGTCAACGAGGCCAAGTTCATTCGTGGGTTTGTGGCGATGGCTGAAGAACAAAACTGGCATTACAACCTGATCGAAGCCTTTGACCAGCCGTGGAAACGTGCCAGTGAAGGTGCCGTCGGCGGTTACTGGGGGCTGTTCGATGCTGATCGCCAGGACAAGGGCGTGCTCGCTGGACCGGTGTCGAACGTGCCGTATTGGTCGCAATGGCTGGTGGTTGGCGGTGTGATCTTCCTCGGCACGCTGCTGCTGGGCGGTCGGGTTCGCAGCACTCGCGCGGCGTTGGTGCTGCCACTGTTGGCGGCGCTGGCGGCCTGCTCGATCGGGGCCTGGGGCGATCTGGCGCGGGTCACCACGCGGTTTGCCAGTGAATGGCTGTGGGTCGGCTTGCTGACCGCTTTGAATCTGTTGGTGCTGGCCCATGCCGCGCTGACGCTGAGTGCTCGCAACGGCTGGCGTGGATGCGCCTTTAATCTGCTGGAGCGCCGAGCAGGCTGGCTGGTAGCCGCCGCCGGGTTTGCGGCGGCAGTGATGATGCTGGAGCTGGTGTTCGACCCGCGCTATCGCAGCTTTCCGAGTGTCGCGTTTATCCTGCCGGCGCTGGTGTACCTGTGCCGTCCGGTGAATGTGCCACGTCGGGAGATTGCGCTGCTGACCTTCATCATTGGTGCCGGCATTGCGCCGCAGCTGTTCCGTGAAGGGTTGCAGAACCAGCAGGCCTGGGGTTGGGCGCTGGTGAGTGTATTGATGGTGGCGGCGTTGTGGCGTTGTTTGCGGGTTCGCAAGGGCTGATCTTCAGCGTTGCTGCCGGCCTCTTCGCGGGCAAGCCTTGCTCCTACAGGGGTGTGTCGTTCACAAATGATGTGAACGACAACAATCCGTAGGAGCGAGGCTTGCCCGCGAAGACTATCTATCAGGCGCTACGAGAAGCCCGGACCAGACGCAAAGCCGCGATCACCACCGCAAACACCGCCAGCGTCGTGTTGTACAACGCCAACGCCGGGAACCCCAGCACCAGCGCCAACACCGCCAGCCACCACCCTGCCCGGCCCGGTACGACAAAACCGATCAGCGCCGCGGCCACTGCGCCCCAGCCCAAGACCTTGAAGTGAATCATCAGCCCAAGGTTCGAGCGAACCTGACATTCCCAGCGGCTCGCCTCGTCCACGCAGAGGCCGACCCATTGCGCATCCTCCATGAAGCCATAACGCGCGCCATAACTGGCGGCCAGCCATAAAGGCAGCAAAACAAGCAGCAGAATCACGGGCAGACGGCGGGACATGAAGCACTCCAATCAACGAAAACGGCGGCCAGCTTAAGCGTCCGGCGGCTTTGTGCAAGCCTTAACAACACTTAACTGGGCAGGCAATCACTGCAAAGTGTATCGTCCAGCTACTATTACCCCGAATTTAGGCCTGATTGGTGCCGATCCATGGCACTTTGGCGCAAACCCCGTGGTCATAGCCTGCGAACCTCAATCGGCACCTTTCCTCTAAGGGATTTAGTCATGCTCCGTTCCTTGCGCTTCGCCGCCCTGTTTGGCGGCCTTATTTTGAGTGCGTCCGCACTGGCGGTCGACATCGACGCCGCCAGCTATGGCTACCCCTTGACGAACCCGTTCGAGGCGACCATCGCCACGACGCCTCCGGAGTTGCGCCCGGAGTTGCCGGCCAACGAAGACATCAATCAGCAGGACCGCAGCGTGCGGTTGCGCCCGGAGCGTGAGTTCAGCCTGCCGGACAACTTCTGGCCGGTGAAGAAACTCACCTACCGTATTGCCACCCAGGATCACGCTGCCCCGCTGATTTTCCTGATCGCCGGTACCGGCGCGCGTTATGACAGCAGCCTCAACGAATACCTGAAGAAGCTTTACTACAAGGCCGGTTATCACGTGGTGCAGCTGTCGTCGCCGACCAGCTTCGACTTCATGAGCGCCGCATCACGCTTTGCCACGCCCGGTATCACCAAGGAAGACGCCGAAGACATGTACCGGGTGATGCAGGCCGTGCGGGCGCAAAACCCGAAGACGCCGGTCACCGAGTACTACCTGACCGGTTACAGCCTGGGCGCACTGGACGCGGCCTTCGTCGCGCACCTGGACGAAACCCGGCGCAGCTTCAACTTCAAGAAAGTCTTGCTGCTCAACCCGCCGGTCAACCTCTACACCTCGATCACCAACCTCGACAAGCTGGTACAGACCGAGGTCAAGGGCATCAACAACAGCACCACTTTCTATGAACTGGTGCTGAACAAACTGACCCGCTACTTCCAGCAAAAAGGCTACATCGACCTCAACGATGCCCTGCTCTACGACTTCCAGCAGTCCAAGCAGCACTTGAGCAACGAACAGATGGCCATGCTGATCGGCACTTCGTTCCGTTTCTCGGCAGCCGACATTGCCTTTACCTCGGACCTGATCAACCGTCGCGGCCTGATCACCCCTCCGAAGTACCCGATCACCGAAGGCACCAGCCTCACGCCGTTCCTCAAGCGTGCGCTGCAATGCGATTTCGACTGCTACATCACCGAGCAGGTTATCCCGATGTGGCGCGCCCGCACCGACGGCGGCAGCCTGCTGCAACTGATCGACCAGGTGAGTTTGTATGCCCTGAAGGACTACCTGCACGACAGCCCGAAAATCTCGGTCATGCACAACGCTGACGACGTGATTCTCGGCCCTGGCGACTTGGGCTTCCTGCGCCGGACCTTCGGCGATCGCTTGACCGTTTACCCATTGGGCGGCCATTGCGGCAACCTTAACTATCGCGTCAACAGCGACGCCATGCTGGAGTTCTTCCGTGGCTAAATATCTCCTGCTTATCGCAGCGTTACTCTGTGCAGGCGTCGCCAATGCCGACAACAGCAAAGCCAACGCACCGGTCGTGATCGACGGCGACGGCTTCAAGGAACCGCTGAGCAAACTCAAGTTCAACCCGGGCCTGGACCAGCGCGAATTCGAACGCTCGACGCTTAACGCGCTGAACGTCTACGACCCGCTGGAAGAGTGGAACCGTCGGGTCTACCACTTCAACTACCGCTTCGACCAATGGGTGTTCCTGCCCGTGGTCGATGGCTATCGCTACGTCACCCCAAGCTTCCTGCGCACGGGTGTGAGCAACTTCTTCAACAACCTCGGCGATGTGCCGAACCTGTTGAACAGCATGCTCCAGCTCAAGGGCCATCGCTCGTTGGAAACCACCGCGCGCCTGCTGCTCAACACCACCATCGGCGTTGCCGGCCTGTGGGACCCGGCCACCGCCATGGGCCTGCCGCGCCAGAGCGAAGACTTCGGCCAGACCCTGGGCTTCTACGGCGTCCCGGGCGGTGCCTACTTCGTCCTGCCGATCCTCGGGCCGTCCAACCTGCGCGACACCGCAGGCCTGGTGGTCGACTACACCGGCGAGTCGGCGGTCAACTTCCTGAACGTCTCCGAAGTCAGCTCCAACCACCCGGAAATCTGGGTCCTGCGCGGCGTCGACAAGCGCTACCAAAACAGCTTCCGCTATGGCCAGCTGAACTCACCGTTCGAGTACGAGAAAGTGCGTTACGTCTACACCGAGTCGCGCAAGTTGCAGATCGCCGAGTAACTTCAGCGGCAACAAAAAAAGGCCATTCGATGGAAGTCGAATGGCCTTTTTGCTTTCTGAAGATCGTTCCCATGTTCTGCGTGGGAATGCCTCAACGGACGCTCCGCGTTCGGCATCTGATGGCGAGCTGCATTCCCACGCGGAGCGTGGGAACGATCAATAACGGGTTTCAGCCTTTCACTGACTTCCAGATTTTGCTCGCGATCATAACGCCGGCCAACACCACCGCACCCGCCACAATCCCCGCCACCGCATTCAGCAACGTCGGCACGACAAACCCGGCGCCACCGGCACTGGCGCTGACGCTTTCAATCCAGTGATGCACCACCGGCACGCCATGGGTCAGGATCCCGCCGCCGACCAGGAACATCGCCGCCGTACCAATCACCGACAGGCTTTTCATCATGTACGGTGCCGCACGCAGGATCGCCCCGCCAATGCTTTTGGCCATCTGCCCTGGCTTTTGCGTGAGCCACAGGCCCAGGTCATCGAGTTTGACGATGCCCGCCACCAGACCATAGACGCCGATGGTCATGACGATGGCGATGCCGGACAACACGATCACTTGCTGGGTCAGCGAAGCATCGGCGACGGTGCCGAGGGTGATGGCGATGATTTCTGCCGAAAGGATGAAGTCAGTGCGAATCGCACCTTTGATCTTGTCCTGCTCGAACGCCACCAGATCGGTGGCCGGATCGGCCACGGCCTCGACCAGTTGCGCATGCTCGGCGTCATCTTCAGCCTTGCTGTGCAGGAACTTGTGGGCCAGCTTCTCGAAACCCTCGAAGCACAGGTAGGCACCGCCGACCATCAACAGCGGCGTGACCAGCCACGGAATGAACACGCTGATGGCCAATGCCGAGGGCACCAGGATCAGTTTGTTGAGAAACGAGCCCTTGGCCACGGCCCAGACCACCGGGATTTCCCGTTCGGCGCGCACGCCGCTGACTTGCTGGGCATTGAGCGCCAGGTCGTCGCCGAGCACGCCAGCGGTCTTCTTTGCGGCCATTTTGGTCATCAACGCCACGTCGTCGAGCACCGCGGCGATGTCGTCGATCAGCACCAGCAAACTGCTTCCTGCCATGAATCAGGTTTCCTTCGAGTAATGAATGCTGCGCAGCATAGCGCGGCCGAGCGCCGCACGGTGCATTCTTGAGCGCCGCGCGAGCCCGGTGCTACCATGCGCAACCGCCAGAACAGGCAAGGAACCCCCTGGTTTATGAGCACTATCCGCGAGCGCAACAAAGAACTGATCCTGCGTGCCGCCAGTGAAGAATTTGCCGACAAGGGCTTCGCTGCGACCAAAACCAGCGACATCGCGGCCAAGGCGGGATTGCCCAAGCCCAACGTCTACTACTATTTCAAATCCAAGGAAAACCTCTACCGCGAGGTCCTGGAAAGCATCATCGAGCCGATCCTGCAGGCCTCGACGCCGTTCAACGCCGACGGCGTGCCCGGTGAAGTGCTGAGCGGCTACATCCGCTCGAAGATCCGCATCTCCCGCGACCTGCCCTTCGCCTCCAAGGTGTTCGCCAGCGAAATCATGCACGGCGCGCCGCACCTGAGCGCCGATCTGGTTGAACGCCTCAACGGCCAGGCCAAGCACAACATCGACTGCATCCAGACCTGGATCGACCGCGGCCAGATCGCCCCGATCGATCCCAACCACCTGATGTTCAGCATCTGGGCCGCGACCCAGACGTACGCCGACTTCGACTGGCAGATTTCTGCAGTCACCGGCAAGACGAAGCTGGATGAGGCGGATTATGAAGCGGCGGCGCAGACGATTATTCGCCTGGTGCTCAAGGGGTGTGAGCCGGATCGTTAGATCCGGTCGTCAATCAGGAAAAGATCGCAGCCTTCGCAAGCCTGCGATCTTTTGCTTTTAAGCTTCGCTGCCCATCAACCAACGCAGCGCTTGCGGGAACGAAGTTCGCCAGTCATCCGGGAACGTGTGCCCTTCTTCGTGGGTACGGGATTTGACCTCGTTGCCGTCACTGAACAGCTTGCGGAAATCGCTGGCCATCTGCTGATTGCGCGGCCCTTCCATCTTGCCGTTGATTACAAACACCCGTTTGCCATGGGCCTTGCTCACGGTCGGGGTTGGCTGCATGCCGCCAGGCGACAGCAGCAGTGCGCCGGCGTAGTCATCCGGATGCTGCGCCAACAGCGCGCCGGCATGTTGCGAGCCTTGGGAGAAGCCCATCAGGTAAACATGCTTGCGGTCGATGCATTGCTGCGCCTCCAGTTCTTTCAAGCCGTTCTGCACCGCTTTATGGGTGCCTTCAAAGCCCGGACCGATCCAGCGGAAGCTGTCTACCGCATTGATCATCTCGGTGCCGTTGATGCCGAGAACGATCACGCCGGTGTCCGCGAGCGACTGATAATCATCGACCTCACCGTTGACCCCGTAACCATGCATCCAGACCAGCACCGGTCGGCACGCGGCGGGCACGGGAACACTGGCAGGAGGATTGAGCACCGAAATCGCGCCGACCTTGCCGGGGGCGATTTTCTGATAGCGCTGCTGGGCATTGGCCAACACGGTTTTGTAAGTGGCGGTCTGGCGCAGGTCGGAAAAGTCTTCGTCGCTGGCCAGCATCGGGCCGAACCACATGCCGCGATCATCGGCTTCCCTCAGGAAGCGCTGCGCCAGTTTGTCATCGCCGCGCCGGGCAAACAGCGCCGCCACCTGATAAGGCGCGAGCATTTGCTTGGGATCTTCACGGCTGGCCGCCAGGTAAACCGCGATGGCTTGCAAGGTGTCGGTTTCTTCGAGCGTTTCGGCCCTCGCCATCAGCTCATCGACGTCGTCGGCGTTGAGCAGCGCGGTGACCACCGGGCTGAGGGCCTGGAATGCGATGTCATCGGCGTCCAGCGGTTCGGCGGCGTGCAGAAAGGGTGTGCAGAGGGTCATGGCCGTGGCCAGGGTGATGCCAAGTAGCGTCTTCACGCAGATCTTCCTTGATACAAAAACGAGAGGGGCGGCAGTCTATCGACCCCGCCCCGCTTCGTCACCACTGCGCTGTTGGCGCTGTCGAATTACTTCAGATCAAGCGGTCACCCCGGCATCCGCCCGCAAGCCCTGCGCCTCGATCGCGCTGATCGCACACTGCTCGTCCACATCCGACAGATCGCCGCTGATGCCTACCGCACCCAGCACGTTGCCGTCCTGATCCCGAATCAACACACCGCCCGGTGCCGGCACCACGCTGCCCTGCCCCATGCTATTGAGCGCGGCAATAAAAGCCGGGCGTTGTTGGGCGTCCAGCGCCAGCAGGCGTGAGCCCTTGCCCAGGGCTATCGCGCCCCAGGCTTTGCCGATGGCGATTTGCGGGCGGAGCAGGCTGGCGCCGTCTTCCCGTTGCAAGGAGATCAAATGGCCGCCGGCATCCAACACCGCGATGGTCAGTGGTGCTGCGGATACTGCACGCCCTGCGGCGATGGCCTGGTTAGTCAGGTTGACTGCGTCTTTCAAGGTTAAAGCGCTCATGGTGCCGTCCTCATTTTGTTATAGGGAAAGCTGTTGGGCTGCGGTTTTGTGCCGCAGTCCGATTCAACAAATAGAACACAATAGATTATTTATTTGTATACAATAATTCTCGAAAAGCGCCACATGCGACGAAAAGCCACAGCAGAACCGGCTTCCGACGAATGAAACAGACGCTTGAGAAAATGGATTGACCTGCGCCGTCCGCCGTGAATACACTCTGCGCAAAGCCACTTGTATACAATTACAAAACGTAAGAGGCACCAAAACCATGAGCAAAATGAGAGCAATCGAAGCCGCCGTTCTGGTGATGCGCCGCGAAGGGGTTGATACCGCTTTTGGCATCCCGGGCGCCGCGATCAACCCGCTGTACTCCGCCTTGCAGAAGGTCGGTGGCATCGATCACGTCCTCGCTCGCCACGTGGAAGGCGCTTCGCACATGGCCGAGGGTTACACCCGTACCAAGGCCGGCAACATCGGCGTGTGCATCGGCACTTCCGGCCCTGCCGGGACCGACATGGTCACCGGGCTCTACAGCGCCTCGGCCGACTCGATCCCGATCCTGTGCATCACCGGTCAGGCACCGCGGGCGCGCATGCATAAGGAAGACTTCCAGGCGGTCGACATCACCGCCATCGTCAAGCCAGTGACCAAGTGGGCCACCACCGTCATGGAGCCGGGCCAGGTGCCGTACGCCTTCCAGAAAGCCTTCTACGAAATGCGCTCCGGCCGTCCAGGTCCTGTGCTGATCGACCTGCCGTTCGACGTGCAGATGGCCGAAATCGAATTCGACATCGACGCCTACCAGCCACTGCCGCTGGCCAAGCCCACCGCTAACCGGGTGCAAATCGAGAAGGCCCTGGCCATGCTCGACCAGGCCGAGCGTCCATTGCTGGTGGCCGGTGGCGGCATCATCAACGCCGACGCCAGCGAGTTGCTGGTGGAATTCGCCGAACTGACCGGTATTCCGGTGATCCCGACCCTGATGGGCTGGGGCACGATCCCGGACGATCACCCGTTGATGGTCGGCATGGTCGGCCTGCAAACCTCGCACCGCTACGGCAACGCGACGCTGCTCAAATCTGACGTGGTGCTGGGCGTCGGTAACCGTTGGGCCAACCGTCACACCGGTTCGATCGATGTCTACACCGAAGGCCGCAAATTCATTCACGTCGACATCGAGCCGACCCAGATCGGTCGTGTGTTCAACCCGGACCTGGGCATCGTTTCCGACGCCGCGGCCGCGCTGACCGTGTTCATCGAAGTCGCTCGCGAATGGCAAGCCGCCGGCAAGCTGAAAAACCGTAGCGCCTGGTTGCAAGACTGCCAGCAGCGCAAAGCCAGCCTGCAACGCAAGACCCACTTCGACAACGTGCCGGTCAAGCCGCAGCGCGTATACGAAGAGATGAACCAAGTGTTCGGCAAAGACACTTGCTATGTAAGTACCATCGGTCTGTCGCAGATTGCCGGCGCGCAGTTCCTGCACGTCTACAAGCCGCGTCACTGGATCAACTGCGGTCAGGCTGGCCCGTTGGGCTGGACCATTCCGGCGGCGCTGGGCGTGGTCAAGGCAGATCCGACGCGCAAGGTCGTGGCACTGTCCGGCGACTATGACTTCCAGTTCATGATCGAAGAATTGGCGGTGGGCGCGCAGTTCAAACTGCCGTACATCCACGTCGTGGTAAACAACTCGTACCTGGGGCTGATCCGTCAGGCCCAGCGCGGTTTCGACATGGACTACTGCGTGCAGCTGTCCTTCGATAACCTCAACGCTCCGGAGCTCAATGGTTACGGTGTCGATCACGTGGCGGTTGCCGAAGGCCTCGGCTGCAAGGCGCTGCGCGTATTCGAACCGGGTCAGATCCAGCCTGCCCTGCGCAAGGCCCAGGAACTGATTGAAGAGTTCAAGGTGCCGGTGATCGTCGAGATTATCCTGGAGCGCGTGACTAACATTTCCATGGGCACCGAGATCAACGCCGTCAACGAATTCGAAGACCTGGCGCTGGTCGGCAACGATGCGCCAACCGCGATTTCGTTGCTCGATTGATTTGGCTTTGATCGTTCCCACGCTCTGCGTGGGAATGCAGCCCGGGACGCTCTGCGTCCCAAAGCGGACGCAGAGCGTCCATAAAGGCATTCCCACGCAGAGCGTGGGAACGATCGGCCCTCACACATTTACGGGAGACCACCATGCCGCGTTTCGCAGCCAACCTGTCCATGCTGTTCACCGAACAGGATTTTCTTGCCCGTTTTGAAGCGGCCGCCAAGGCCGGTTTCAGTGGTGTCGAATACCTGTTCCCTTACGACTTCAGCTCCGCCGAGATCAAGGCCAAGCTTGACGCCAACGGTCTGACCCAAGTGTTGTTCAACCTGCCGGCCGGTGACTGGGCCAAGGGTGAACGCGGTATCGCGTGCCTGCCGGATCGGGTCGAAGAATTCCGCGCCGGGGTCGATCTGGCCATTGCCTATGCGCAAGTACTGGGCAACACCCAGGTCAATTGCCTGGCCGGTATCCGTCCACAAAACGTCGATGACGCCACCGTGGAAAAGACCTTCGTCAGCAACCTCAAGTACGCCGCCGACAAGCTGCAAGCGGTGGGCATCAAACTGGTGATGGAAGCAATCAATACCCGCGACATCCCGGGTTTCTACCTGAACAACACGGCGCAAGCCCTGTCGATTCGCGAACAGGTCGGCAGCGCCAACCTGTTCCTGCAATACGACATCTACCACATGCAAATCATGGAAGGCGACTTGGCTCGCACCCTGCAATCGCACCTGGGCGAAATCAACCACGTGCAGTTGGCGGACAACCCTGGGCGCAACGAACCGGGCACCGGTGAAATCAACTACCGCTTCCTGTTCGAACACCTGGACCGCATCGGTTATCAGGGCTGGGTCGGTTGCGAGTACAAGCCGCTGACCACCACGGAAGCGGGTTTGGGCTGGTTGAAGACTCATAACGCGATCTGATCGAACACCGCGACATTGTTCTTCGCGGGCAAGCCTCGCTCCTACAGGGGGCCGGGCTGTCTGTAGGAGCGAGGCTTGCCCGCGAAGGCGTCCTCGCTGACACCCCACGAATTTTGCGAACAGAGCAATAAAAACAAGAGGATTTTCTCATGGCTAAAATCGGATTTATCGGCACCGGCATCATGGGCCACCCAATGGCGTTGAACCTGCAGAAAGCCGGTCACAGCCTGTTCCTGTCGGCGCACCACGACGCCGCCCCGGCTGATCTGATTGCCGGTGGCGCCATCGCCCTGGCCAACCCGAAAGAAGTCGCCCAGGAAGCCGAATTCATCATCATCATGGTGCCGGATACCCCGCAGGTCGATGACGTGCTGTTCCGCGCCGATGGCATCGCCGCCGGTGTTGGCAAAGGCAAAGTCGTGATAGACATGAGCTCGATCTCGCCGACCGCCACCAAAGCCTTCGCCGCCAAGATCAACGAAAAAGGCGCGCAGTACCTCGACGCGCCAGTGTCCGGCGGCGAAGTCGGTGCCAAGGCTGCGAGCCTGAGCATCATGATCGGCGGCGATGCCAACGCCTTCGAACGCGCTCTGCCGCTGTTCCAGGCCATGGGCAAGAACATCACTCTGGTCGGTGGCAATGGCGATGGTCAAACCGCGAAAGTGGCGAACCAGATCATCGTGGCGCTGAACATCCAGGCTGTTGCCGAAGCGCTGTTGTTCGCGTCGAAAAACGGTGCCGACCCGGCCAAGGTCCGTGAAGCGCTGATGGGCGGTTTCGCTTCGTCGAAGATCCTCGAAGTGCACGGCGAGCGCATGATCAAAGGCACCTTCGACCCAGGCTTCCGCATCAGCCTGCACCAGAAGGACCTGAACCTGGCCCTGCAAGGCGCCAAGGAACTGAACATCAACCTGCCGAACACCGCCAACGCCCAGCAAGTGTTCAGCACCTGCGCGGCCATCGGCGGCAGCAACTGGGACCACTCGGCGCTGATCAAGGGCCTGGAACACATGGCCAATTTCTCGATTCGCGATAAAAAATAAGCCCTTTGCGGCACTGATCGTTCCCACGCTCTGCGTGGGAATGCATCCCGGGACGCTCCGCGTCCCTGCCGAAGCGGACGCGGAGCGTCCATTGAGGCATTCCCACGCAGAGCGTGGGAACGATCATTAGCACCATACCAAGAACAATAAGATTGGGAGCCCGCCATGTCGGTCGATCCGCAACACCTGCTGCGCGAGCTGTTTGCCACAGCCATTGACGCGGCCCATCCGCAGCAAGTCCTCGAAGCCTATCTGCCCAAAGATCGCAGCGGTCGCGTGATCGTCATCGGTGCCGGTAAAGCCGCCGCGGCCATGGCCCAAGTGGTCGAGCGCTGCTGGCAGGGTGAAGTCTGCGGCCTGGTGGTGACCCGCTACGGCCACGGCGCCCCATGCGAAAAAATCGAAGTGGTCGAAGCCGCGCACCCGGTGCCGGATGCGGCCGGTCTGGCCGTGGCCAAACGCGTGTTGGACCTGGTCAGCAACCTGAGCGAAGACGACCGCGTGATCTTCCTGCTCTCCGGCGGCGGCTCGGCGCTGCTCGCGTTGCCGGCGGCGGGCATCACCCTTGCCGACAAGCAATCGATCAACAAAGCCCTGCTCAAATCCGGCGCGACCATTGGCGAGATGAACTGCGTGCGCAAGCACCTCTCAGCAATCAAGGGCGGCCGTCTCGGCAAGGCCTGCTGGCCGGCGACTGTTTATACCTACGCGATTTCCGATGTACCGGGCGACCTCGCCACGGTCATCGCCTCCGGCCCGACCGTAGCCGACCCGAGCACCTCGGCCGAAGCCCTGGCGATCCTCAAGCGCTACAACATCGACGTCCCGGTGTCCGTGCGCAACTGGCTGCAAAACCCTGAGTCGGAAACCGTCAAACCCGGCGACCCGAGCCTGGCCCGCAGCCATTTCCAGTTGATCGCCCGACCACAGCAATCCCTGGAAGCGGCGGCGGTGAAGTGCCGTCAGGCCGGTTTCAGTCCGCTGATCCTCGGTGATCTGGAAGGCGAATCCCGAGAGGTGGCGAAGGTCCACGCCGGCATCGCCCGGCAAATCGTTTTGCATGGCCAGCCATTGGCCGCGCCGTGCGTGATTCTGTCCGGCGGCGAAACCACGGTCACCGTGCGCGGCAATGGTCGCGGCGGGCGCAACGCCGAATTCCTGCTGAGCCTGACCGACAGCCTCAAAGGCCTGCCCGGCGTGTACGCCCTGGCTGGCGACACCGATGGCATCGACGGCTCCGAAGACAACGCCGGCGCGATCATGACCCCGGACAGCTACGCCCGCGCCGTTGCCCTCGGCTTGAGCGCCAGCGACGAGCTGGACAACAACAATGGCTACGGCTATTTCGAGGCGCTGGACGCCCTGATTGTCACCGAGCCGACCCGCACCAACGTCAACGACTTCCGCGCGATCCTGATTCTCGAGAGCACAAAAAATGACGCCTGATAAAAAGGTCAAAATCCTCGCCACCCTCGGCCCGGCCACCGATGGCATCGATGACATTCGTGAACTAGTGCAGGCCGGGGTGAATATCTTCCGGCTGAATTTCAGCCACGGCGATCACGCCGACCATGCCCAGCGCTATCAGTGGATTCGTGAAGTCGAGCGCCAGCTGAATTACCCGTTGGGGATTCTGATGGACCTGCAAGGCCCGAAACTGCGGGTCGGCAAGTTCGCCGAGGGCAAGGTGCAACTGCATCGCGGCCAGGCCCTGCGCCTGGACCTGGATCCGACGCCGGGCGATCAACGCCGGGTCAACCTGCCGCACCCGGAAATCATCGCGGCGCTGGAACCGGGCATGGACCTGCTGCTGGACGACGGCAAGTTGCGTCTGCGGGTGGTGACCAAGTACGCCGACGCAATTGATACCACGGTGCTGAATGGCGGTGAATTGTCCGATCGCAAAGGCGTGAATGTGCCGCAAGCGGTGCTCGACCTGAGCCCGCTGACGGCCAAGGATCGTCGCGATTTGAGCTTCGGCCTGGAGCTGGGTGTGGACTGGGTCGCGCTGTCGTTTGTGCAGCGCCCGGAAGACATCCGCGAAGCCCGCGCGCTGATCGGCGACAAGGCGTTTTTGATGGCCAAGATCGAGAAGCCATCAGCGGTGACGCAACTACGGGAAATCGCTGAGTTGAGCGACGCGATCATGGTTGCTCGCGGTGATCTGGGCGTGGAAGTACCGGCTGAAAGCGTGCCGCAGATTCAGAAGAACATCATCAGCATCTGCCGTCAGCTTGGTAAACCGGTGGTGGTGGCGACGCAGATGCTGGAGTCGATGCGCTTCTCCCCTGCTCCGACTCGCGCCGAAGTCACTGACGTGGCCAACGCTGTGGCTGAAGGCGCGGATGCGGTGATGCTGTCGGCGGAAACCGCGTCCGGCGAATACCCGCTGGAAGCCGTGCAGATGATGAGCAAGATCATCCGCCAGGTGGAAAACGGCCCGGACTATCAGACGCAACTGGACGTGAGCCGGCCGAAGGCTGAAGCCACGGTTTCCGATGCGATCAGCTGCGCGATTCGCCGTATCAGTAACGTGCTGCCAGTGGCGGTGCTGGTGAATTACAGCGAGTCCGGCACTTCCAGTCTGCGTGCGGCGCGGGAACGGCCGACGGTGCCAATCCTCAACCTGACGCCGAACCTGCAAACTGCCCGCCGCTTGACCGTGGCGTGGGGCGTGCACTCGGTGGTGAATGATCGGCTGCGCCAGGTGGATGAGGTGTGTTCGACGGCGCTGGAGATTGCCCAGGCCCAAGGCATGGCGCAGCGCGGGGATACGTTGTTGATCACCGCGGGTGTGCCGTTTGGGCAGCCGGGGTCGACTAACTCGTTGCGTATCGAGACGTTGATTTAACCCACACGATGATCGTTCCCATGCTCTGCGTGGGAGTGCAGCCCGGGACGCTCTGCGTCCCAAGAGCAGACGCAGAGCGTCCATTGAGGCATTCCTTTGCTGCGCGTGGGAACGATCTGTACTAAGACCCTTATCATGCCTGCCAACCACTTCAACACCCACTGCCCCGACTGGGCCACTGCCCTGCTCAACGGTTTCAGTCAGATCTTCCTCCAGCGCCATCCGCTGTGCGGTCTGTTGTGCCTGTTAGCGATTCTTTTTACCGCACCGACCCTGCTCGGCGGTGCACTGTTGGGCGGGGTCGCCGGGTTGCTCACCGCGCAGCGTCGCGGCTACGCCAAGGCTGATCGTCAGGCCGGGCTCTTCAGCTATAACGGCGTTCTGCTTGGCTTGCTGCTGAGCCTGTATTTCCCCTGGTCCGCGATGTTGCCCCTGCTAATCATTGCCTGCGGCGGTCTGAGCGCGATGATTACGCAACAGTGGCTCAAACGCGCGCGGGTCAGCCAATATCTGCCGGCCTACACCACCCCCTTTGTGGGGATGAGCTGGTTGCTGCTGTGCTTCGCCACACCGTCGACCACGGCGCATTTGATCGAAATCAACACGCTGAACCTACTCGCGGCCCCGCTCAAAGGCCTCGGCCAAGTGATGTTCCTTGGCCATCCACTGGCCGGTTCGCTGATTGCCGCCGGTTTGCTGATCGCTGATCGCCGCGCCTTCTGTTGGGCGTTGCTGGCATCCGTCGCGGGCATGGGCTGGAGTCTGCTGCACCACGACTTCTACAGCGCCTTGCTGGGACTGGGGAGCTATAACGCCGTACTCGCCGCCCTTGCCTTCAGCTCGCAGCGCCAGCAATCGTGGCTGCCTTTGCTCGGTATTGTGTCAGCGCTGTTGCTGACGCCGTTGTTTGCCGCCATCGGTCTGCCCACGCTGACCGCGCCGTTCATCCTCGCCTGCTGGCTGGTCCGTGCCGCCACGCAAAAGCTCGGCAAAGCCACAGTCGTCCATGAGCCTTGCGCTACCGGGGAGAATCAACCTAGGCTTCGCTGATTCTCGGTTCAGGCGGTATCCATGGACAGCAGCAAAAACTGGCGTGAAGAACTTTACGTCATGGTATTTCAGAGTGACACCAAGGCCGGGCGGCGCTTCGACGGCATCCTGCTGTTGATCATTCTCGCCAGCATCGTGATCGTGATGCTCGACAGCATCGACGCGATCCACCAGAACTACGCCGACGTGCTGGCGTACATCGAGTGGGGCTTCACCGTTATTTTCGCCATCGAATACGGCCTGCGCCTGTACTGCTCGCCCAAGCCGTTGCGCTATGCGTTCAGCTTTTATGGCTTGGTGGATTTGCTGGCGATCGTGCCCGGCATCCTCGCGCTGTATTACGCCGATGCACAGTACCTGCTGATTATTCGAATCATTCGGATGCTGCGGATTTTCCGCGTGCTCAAGCTCAGTCCGTACCTCAAGCAAGCCAACTATCTGATGTCGGCGCTGCGCGGCAGCAAGCAGAAGATCGTGGTATTCCTTGTCAGCGTGTGCACGCTGGTGACGGTGTTCGGCACGTTGATGTACGTGATCGAAGGCCCGGAACACGGCTTCACCAGCATTCCCAAGGGCATCTATTGGGCGATCGTGACGCTGACCACCGTCGGCTTCGGCGACATCGTGCCGAAAACGCCGCTGGGCCAGGTGATTTCGTCGCTGGTGATGATCACCGGTTACTCGATCATCGCCGTGCCGACCGGGATTTTCACCGCCGAACTGGCCAACGCCATGCGCGGCGAACAACTGCAACACGACTGCCCGGTGTGCAAGAAAAACAGCCACGAACATGGCGCGGCATTTTGCTCGCGGTGTGGCAATCAGCTGTTTAAGAAAATGGAATAAGCAAAGTGCTTTTTAATCTTTAAAGGCCTATGCAAGCCCGGCTATAGTCGCTGGCAAATTGCCTCACTTTTAATAAAAACACTTATTCAGAACAAGGAATGCGCAGTGAAAAAACTCTTTGGCGCCTCACTTCTGGCCGCTGGCCTGGCACTGACCAGCGTGGCTCAGGCCGCACCGACCCTGCTCAACGTTTCCTACGACGTGATGCGCGATTTCTACAAGGACTACAACACTGCGTTCCAGAAACACTGGCAAGCCGAGCACAACGAAAACATCACCCTGCAGATGTCCTTCGGCGGCTCCAGCAAACAAGCGCGCTCGGTGATCGACGGCCTGCCGGCTGACGTCATCACCATGAACATGGCCACCGACATCAACGCCCTGGCGGACAACGGCAAACTGATCCCGGACAACTGGGTCACGCGCCTGCCGAACAACAGTGCGCCGTTTACCTCGGCCACGGTGTTCATCGTTCGCAAAGGCAACCCGAAAGCCCTGAAAGACTGGCCGGATCTACTCAAGGACGGCGTACAAGTGATCGTGCCGAACCCGAAAACCTCGGGCAACGGCCGCTACACCTACCTCTCGGCCTGGGGTTATGTGCTGAAGAACGGCGGCGACGAAAACAAGGCCAAAGCCTTCGTCGGCAAACTGTTCAAGCAAGCACCGGTGCTCGATACCGGTGGCCGCGCCGCCACCACAACCTTCATGACCAACCAGATCGGCGACGTGCTGGTGACCTTCGAAAACGAAGCGGAAATGATTGCCCGCGAGTTTGGTCGTGATCAGTTTGAAGTGATTTACCCGAGTGTTTCGGCCGAGGCTGAGCCGCCGGTTTCTGTCGTCGATAAAGTCGTCGACAAGAAAGGCTCCCGCGCCGCGGCCGAGGAATACCTGAAATACCTGTGGTCGCCGGAAGGTCAGGAGATTGCGGCGGCGAACTACCTGCGTCCGCGAGACCCAGCGGTATTGGCCAAGTACACCGATCGCTTCCCGAAAGTTGATTTCCTCTCGGTAGAGAAGACCTTTGGCGACTGGCGCACCGTGCAAAAGACCCACTTCAATGATGGCGGGATCTTTGATCAGATTTATGCGCAATAACAGCTAAAGCTTAATGAAAAAGGCGACCTGCAGAGGTCGCCTTTTTTATGGCCGCTGTGTCACCCAAATCCACTGCAGGACGGCGATCCCCCGTTGATCGTTCCCACGCTCTGCGTGGGAATGCAGCCCGGGACGCTCCGCGTCCCAAGCGGACGCGGAGCGTCCATTGAGGCGTTCCCACGCGGAACGTGGGAACGATCGGTTGGGGTCATTACATCGGCGGTGTCACGCCATCCTTGCCGGCCGAAATCGACTGAGCCGTCAGCGTCCCGTCCGCACTTTGCGTCACGAACGTCACGATCTTCACACCCACCTTCAGCAAGCTGCGATCACCCGGCACCAGATTCACAATCGGCACATCCTCCGGCACCAGAATCTTCTGCTGGCCGCCCTTGTAGTTGACGGTCAGGGTGCGGCCATTGCTGACGACCAGATCACCAACACTGCCATTGGTCATGCTGCTGCCTTTGGCCAAATCGAAAGGCCGATGGCCGTCGCCGCTGCCGGCCAGCTCCGGCGGGAAGACGTGGACTTCCAGGGCCTTGAGCGTGCCGTCATCCTGGGGAATGGCCGCCGAGCCGATGTAGCTGCCGGGTTTGATGTCTTCGATATTGGCCAGGGTGACGGCGCGGACTTTGGTGTCCTGGGTCAGGTTGATCACCACGTTTTCGCCGCTGTTGACGTGGACTTTCAAGCTGTCGGCGCTGACACCGGTGATCTCGCCGCGTACGCCAATGCGCATGCCCGGCGCTTCGGCTGCCAGGGCGACACCTGCCGTGAATAGACTGATCAAGGTAACCACTGACGCACTGCGAATCAGGTGACGAAACATCGCATTCATGGAAGGGCCTTCCTGTTATGAACCGTGAAGAGAGAACATAAGCACGCTATCGAACAAGATGTAAGTGAATGTATCATCGGGCCTCAATGTTTTGCCGCAAGGTTCATCGATGGACAGCACACGCGTCCGTCATTCATTCCGCAAAGGAATGATTACTATCACCCCAACCTCTCTTCCGCCGTACTGGTCAGCCCTTTAGCCTTCGCGCATTCCTCCTGTTTAGCGAGACACGTTATGAACCCAGCGACTCAGGCGCCCCACAGCGCCGTGACAATGACCAAAGGCATGGTGATGTTGTTCGCCTTCTGCTGCGGCGCCATTGTCGCCAACATTTACTACGCCCAGCCGATCATCGGCCTGATCGCGCCGGACATCGGCCTGACCAGCACCATGGCCAGCTTCATCGTCTCGCTGACCCAGATCGGCTATGCGCTGGGCCTGTTTTTCCTGGTGCCGCTGGGTGATCTGCTGGAAAACCGCAAGCTGATGATCATCACCACCCTGGTGGCGATTGCCAGCCTGCTGGGCGCGGCGTTTACCGATCAGCCGAATGTGTTCCTGCTGATTTCGTTGCTGGTGGGTTTCAGTTCGGTGTCGGTGCAGATCCTCATTCCACTGGCCGCCCATCTGGCGCCGGAAGAATCCCGCGGCCGGGTGGTCGGCGGGATCATGGGCGGTTTGCTGCTGGGTATTCTGCTGGCGCGGCCAGTGTCCAGCGTGGTGGCGGACCACTTCGGCTGGCGGGCGATGTTCATCATTGCCGCGGCGTTGATGGCGGCGATCAGCATCGTGCTGGCGATGACGATTCCCAAGCGCCAGCCTGATCACAGTGCCTCTTACGGCCAGTTGCTCGGTTCGCTGTGGACGTTGCTGCGTCAACAACCGGTCCTGCGCCAACGGGCGTTTTACCAGGGTTGCATGTTCGCCACCTTCAGCCTGTTCTGGACCGCCGTGCCGCTGGAACTGGCGCGCAATCATGGCCTGAGCCAAACCCAGATCGCGCTCTTCGCCCTGGTCGGCGCCATCGGTGCCATCGCCGCGCCGATTGCCGGTCGCCTGGCCGATGCCGGCCACACCCGCATCGCCTCACTGCTGGCCCTGGTGTTCGCCAGCCTGAGCTTCCTGCCAGCGTTCATCCACCCGATCTACAGCGTCATCGGCCTGGCCGTCACTGGCGTGGTGCTCGACTTCTGCGTGCAGATGAACATGGTCCTCGGCCAACGCGCGGTCTACGCCCTCGACGCCAAGAGCCGCAGCCGTTTGAACGCGCTGTACATGACCAGCATCTTCATCGGCGGCGCGTTTGGCTCGTCGGTAGCCAGTGCGGTGTATGAGCATGGCGGCTGGTTGTGGATCGTGATTGTGGGGAGTGCGTTTCCGTTGGTGGCGTTGTTGCGGTTCTTGAGTGTTTCGCGCGTCGCAGAGCCCGTGACGGCCTGATCGAGACCGCTATCGACGCAGCGGGCGTGGATGTTTATCCTCACGCCCACTCAGGTGCTTGCAATCATCGAGGCACACATGGAGCTGCCGCCGAACAGCGCAATCAAGGAAGATTTCCCCCTCATGTCTTCAAAAAACCCTGAGCGTCTGCGACGCCAGCGCAAGGCGTTGCGCGATAAAGAACGCAAAGCCAACCCTCCTCCCGTGGCTGAAACTGACTTCACGCACGTTATCGCCGAACTGAAGGAAGAACAGCGAACCCGGCACGAGAGTCGTTTTGCCACCAACTTTGTGGTGTGGACGTTGGCAGTGGTGTTCTACGCCATCGTCATGCTGGTGATGATCTACAACCCGGGAATCTGGCTTGGTAACCAGAGCTGGGCCTGGAAGATTGGCAAATACTTTCTGCCGATGATGACCTGGCCTTATCTGCTGAACTTGTTGTTTTCCAGAGTTGGGGTGGTGCGCGCCTGGGGCCTGTCCGTTCTCGCCAGTTGCATATGGTGGTTCGGCTGCCTGTTTCTGCAGTTCGGCGAGAAGGCGGTGGTGATGTACAACGAAGCGTCGCCACCGCAGACCGTCACAGCGTGCATAGACTCCATCAGGAGAACCTATTCCTTCGACTTTATGAGCACCCGGCAAAGGAACAAGCCAACCCCGGGCATCCCCTACACAACCTTTCGCCTCAGCCCTCAGAACAGCAGCATCAGCCCGCTCACCAGTGCAGACACACGGGGACATGTTGACGAGTCCTACACCGGCGAAGTTGAAATAGCCCTGAGTCAAAGTGCACTGGGAACGTCAATCAGGGAGCTCATCAGCCACCATGGCATGACTGACCTTTGCAGACCTCCCGATCAAGCGCGATGACACGTTGATCGCTTACGGGCATGCCCTCCGCCGGCTTGCCCGTGAACATGTTGTTTCATTCAATGCCGAACCAATTTTTCCATCGCCGCATCCGCCAAAAAGGAGGAGCGGCTTTTGACGTTATGTTCCCGCACATAGCGGTCGATACGCTGGATGACATAGCCGGGCAATGTCACATTGACCTTCTCGGTTTTGCCCATGTAAGGCGCAATGTCCAGTTCCAGCATTCCCCAGCCCATATCAACAAACTCGGGATTGCCACGGTGTGCGGCCGCTGAAGTCGGCATAGGAATCGGCTCTCCGTCAGCCGCAATTTCCTGCAGCATTACGTGAGCAACCTCGATTGCAGCGTTATAGGCGTCTTCAAACGTATCCCCGGCAGTGACAGCGCCCGGAATATCGGGGATCTGAATACCGATGGCGGTGTTCTCGTCGCCCCACTCGATACAGATGGGATATTGCATTATGGATCTCCTGTGTAACTGGCAGGCGGGCAATACAGCCCGGCTCGCCTCCTGATGCTTTTAACCGTCCCGATCGGTAAATCCTTTTTCGGGTGCGGGACGGGGATCGTGTATGGGTTGTAACGGTGAGTGAAGATGTGATGACTGCCGGTGACCCGGTCCAGTGTCCAGCCCGCCTCCTCCAGCTCCTTGATCAATAGCCTGCTTTGCACCACCGGCCTCCTTGCTCCGGCCAAACAAAAGCAACTCTAGAGTTATCTTTATTCAAGCATGAAAACTGGAAGCACGACGTTCGGTTGTTTTACAGAGTGTGATTCGAGACACGACATTCCCCCCAAGAATGAATCCTATGCCCCCCACCCACGTTCCCCGCTGCCCCGTCCAAGGTCACCATTGATCCCAGCCAACCGGCTTCCTCTTCAAGGATTACGATCATGACCCTGCAAGCAAAACTCGATGCGTTCAAAGCTGACTTCAAGGCCGGTAAACCGCCTTACAACGCCCCGGCTGAAATCCACCCGATCATGGAGCGCGCCACTGCGGAATTGATTGCGTCCGGCGCGGCCGGCAAAGCCCTGAAGGTCGGGGATAAGGCGCCGTTGTTTACGCTCAAGGACCCCGACGGCAACCCTGTGTCCTCCGCCGATCTGCTGGCCAAGGGTCTGTTGGTGCTGACGTTCTATCGCGGTGTCTGGTGCCCGTACTGCAACATGGAGCTGCAAGCCGTGCAGGCGTTCCTGCCGACGTTGCAGGAATTCGGGGCGAACCTGGTGGCGATCTCGCCGCAGATCGCCGCCAACAGCCGCAAATCGGTGCGCACCAACGGGTTGGAGTTCCCGATCCTGAGCGACACTCACAACGATGTAGCGCAGGCTTTCGGTCTGCGTTTCGCGTTGCCGGATTACCTGGTCGAGTTGTACAAAAACCTGCGCAACGACCTGCCCACCTTCAACGATGACCCGTCCTGGACCCTGCCGATGCCGGCGCGTTATGTGATCGGTCAGGATGGCGTGATCCGTTACGCCGAGGTCAACCCGGATTACACTCAGCGGCCAGAGCCTGAAGCGATGCTGGATGCGCTTCGCGGCTGAACCGATCAAGTGCCGCGTTACCCGCGGCACATCCTGATAGGAGTTGTCATGACCCGACGTACATTTCTCATCACCGGCGCCAGCAAAGGCATTGGTCGTGCCGTGGCCGAGCACTTGGACCGTGCTGGTCATCGCGTGGTCGGGATTGCCCGGACACCCGACCTGTCGTTTCCCGGCACGCTGTTTCCACTCGACCTGGGCGACAGGACGCTGACCCGGGAAGTATTGGCTGATCTGGCCAGCCAGTACGAGTTCGATGGGCTGGTGAACAACGTCGGCCTGGTCCGACCGCAGGTGTTGGGCGAAATCGACCTCGACACCTTTGACGACGTGATGCGGGTCAATCTGCACTCAGCCCTGCAAACAACCCAGACGTTGCTGCCGAACATGCGCGCCAAAGGCTGGGGCCGAGTGGTGAATATTTCCAGCCTGACGGTGCTCGGGATCACCCAGCGCACGGCGTATGCGGCGGCGAAAGCGGCGCTGGTCAGCTTCACCCGATCCTGGGCGCTGGAACTGGCGCAAACCGGGATCACGGTCAACGCCGTGGCCCCCGGCCCGACGGAAACGGAACTGTTCCGAGAGAACAATCCGATTGGCAGCGAAGGTGAAGCGCGTTATCTGGCTAGCGTACCGATGGGCCGGTTGGGGCAACCGGAAGAAATCGCTTCGGCGATTGCCTTTCTGTTGTCCGAGCAGAGCGGGTTCATTACCGGGCAGACACTGTTTGTCGATGGTGGTGCTTCGGTGGGTAAAGCGGCGTTTTGATGGGTTTTTTCAGACCACATAAACCCCCTATGGGAGCGGGCTTGCTCGCGAAGGCGGCGTGTCAGTCGATATCAATGTTGCTGATACATCGCTTTCGCGAGCAAGCCCGCTCCCACAGGGGGATCTCGGCAAGTCACCACATTTGCACAAGGACTCAAGATGGATCGCCTCGGCGCAATGGAAACCTTCGTCTATGTGGTGGAAACCGGTTCGTTTTCCGCAGCGGCCCGGCGTCTGAATATCGGCCAGCCCGCCGTGTCGAAAACCATCGCGCAACTGGAAACACGACTGTCGGTGCGCCTATTGTTGCGCTCGACCCGTGGCCTGACCCCCACCGAAGCCGGGCGGGCCTTCTTCGACCGGGCCAAACGCGCCATCGAAGAAGCCGACGAGGCCGACAACGCTGCTCGCGGTGACGCCAGCGGGCTGACCGGCAACTTGCGGATCTGCGCCGCCGTGACCTTCGGCCGGTTGCACATCGTCCCGCATCTGGGGCCGTTTCTCGAACAGAACCCTGAATTGAACATCGACCTGATGCTCGATGACCGCAATATCAATCTGGTGGAAGAAGGCGTCGATGTCGCCCTGCGCATGGGCGCTCAGAGCGACTCCGGCCTCACCGCCCGCAAGATCGCCGAGTGCCGGCGCGTGGTGCTAGGCACGCCGCAGTATTTCGAAAAACACGGCAAACCGGCCTGCCCTGCCGATCTGACTAAACATCAAGCCGTTGTTTACAGTTTGGGCGGCGGCGCGAATTGGCCGTTCAAGCAAGGCGACGAAGAACACCCGGTGATCATCAGCGGCCGCATCCGCGTCAACGCCGCCGAAGGCCTGCGTGAATCAGTGCTGGCTCATCTGGGGCTGACCATGGCGTCCGAGTGGATGTTTGCGCCGGAACTCGCCAGTGGTGCAGTCGTGGAAGTGATGAGCGATTGGACCTTGCCGAATCAGGACCTGTGGGCGGTGTTTCCGACGGGAAGGATGGCCAGCGTGAAGGCTCGGGCGTTTGTGGATTACGTTCAGGCGTTACTGGCTAAGGGGTCGTAAAAAATAGCTCAATCGAAAATCAAAAGATCGCAGCCTTCGCCAGCTCCTGCAAAAGCCGAGTACGCCGGCAGATCATCGTCGTGCGCGGTCCCGTAGGAGCTGGCGAAGCCTGCGATCTTTTCAAACGCCAGACAGCAAAACGGCGATCCGAAGATCGCCGTTTTCATTCATTCCCCAAACTGTCTTCCCAACCCACCCGGCACGCCATGGATGTCGGTGTCTTCCCATGGCCCGTTCGGGCTGATCGAGCGGCTCCAGCCGTTGTTCCAGCGGTAGTAGGTGCGCTGGCGGTAGAAGGTGTTGGGTTGGTCGTCGAGGACGTAGACGCCCATCTTCGCATCCCAATGGCTGTTGCCCCCCGGTGGCGGGGCGAAGCTGGCGGAGGTGCGCGGCAGCGGCTTGGCGGGTTTGGCTGGGATGCTCGGTTTGCTCGGCGTGGGTGTCGGTGACGGCGTCGGGCGCGGTTGCGACGGAGGAATCGGTGGCAGCCGGTCAGGCTGCTGTGGTTGGACCACACAAGCGCTTAACCCCAAAACCATACTGAGCAGGGTGATACGAGCGATGGCGGTCATGTGGGCGCTTCCTGTTATTTGTCCGGGCTGTCGATAGTCAGTTTTTGTGGCGCGGTGGTGCTGCTGGCCAGGGGCAGGCTGCGACCGATCCATTCGCCGGCAGTCGGTTGGCCGGCGCGGGAGATGCGCGCAACCAGTTGGACTTCAGGGAAGTTCGACAGTTTCAACTGCGGCATCATCGCGTCGGCATCACCCAGTTCGACAGTCGCCGGCAGGTCAGCCACGGTCAAGCGCTTGGCCGCCAATGGCGCCGGAGGACCGGAGGTGGCGCGGGCGAAGATGAACACGCTGTCGCCCGGCTGGACCTTGGCTTTCAGGTCGGCCGCGAGATCAACGCGCACCTTGAGCAACGCGCCTTTGGTGGCCGGCGCTTGGGCCACTTTGCCGCCACTGGCTTCGAGTTTCTCGGTCGCCCGGGCGATCCCGCCTTGCAGGGCGCCACGGGAGTTGTCGTCCGGCGGCAGTTGCGCCAGCAGGCGATTCCAGTAGTCGATGGCGTCCTGAAAACGCTCCGCTTCAAATGCGGCGATACCGAGCAGGCCGAGGCTGGTGACTTCTTTCGGATCGGCCTTCAGCGCTTCGTCGGTCAGGGCCTGGATCTTGTCCGACCACTTCTTGCCGTCGGCGAAGTACTGGGCCTGAGCCCATTGGCCAAGCAGCTCCGGCTGGCGACCGGCAAGGTTCACCGTGCGCTCGAAAATCTTCGCCGCATCGGCCGGACGATCCTGGGCCATGTAGGTGCGACCGAGGAAATACAAGCCTTCCGCCGAATCCGGCTGAGCGGCCACTGCGCGCTCCAGACGACGGGTCATTTCTTCCATCGACTGCGGCGCCTGGGCGAATTCCCGGGTCAGTTCGACCTTGTCGCTGGCCCCAAAATGCAAATAAAGACCCAAGCCCAATACCGGCACCAGAATCGCCGCCAGCAACGGCAACGGTTTGCCCAGTCGCGATACCCGAGGCGCGGCAACACCTTCAGTGTCCGCCAGCAACTCACGGGCCGCTTCGGCGCGACCGGTGTCCATTTGCGCAGCGTTGAGCACGCCCTCTTCCTGCTGAGTCTGCAACTCAGCCACGCGCTCTTGGTACAGCGCGACGTTCAGGGCCGTACGATCCTCTTCGAGCTGGGCACGACGGCCGCGCAGAACGGGGATCAACAGAAAACTCAGGGCAACCAGAAGTAGCAGACCTGCAGCGAGCCAGAAATCAATCATTCTTGGTTTTATCCAACAGGTGGTCGAGGCGCTCACGCTCATCAGAGGAAAGCGTGTCCGGGGTGTCAGCGCGTTGCACGCGACGACGGCGGACGATCACGGCGATCACCACGAAGCCGCCCAGCAACAGGCCGGCAGGGCCGAACCAGAGCACGGCGGTCTTGGCGTTCAGAGCGGGTTTGTAGCGGACGAAATCACCGTAGCGATCGACCATGAAGTCGATGATCTGCTGGTTGTCCTTGCCCTCGCCGAGCATGCGGAAAATCTCTTTGCGCAGGTCGGCGGCAATCGGTGCGTTGGAATCGGCAATGTCCTGATTCTGGCACTTGGGGCAACGCAGTTCCTTGGTCAGCTCGCGAAAACGCTCACGGTCGCCTTCTTTGGCGAACTCGTAGGTGTCGATGGCCGCATGCGCCACGCCGGCCATGCTCAAACCCAATACAGCGGCGGCAATCCAGCGCTTCATGGCTTGGCCTCGTCGACCAGCGCCTGATACTTGGCCGCCAGTTTTTCACGCCAGACTTGTTCATCGATCACGCCGACGTACTTGTCACGGATGATGCCCTTGGCGTCGATGAAGAAAGTCTCCGGAGCGCCGTACACGCCAAGATTCAAACCCAGTGTGCCTTCGTCGTCACGGATGTCCAGTTGATACGGGTTGTGGAATTCCGCCAGCCACTTCAAGGCGTCGGCGTTGACGTCCTTGTAGTTGATGCCGTAGATCACCACGCCCTTCTCCGCCAGTTTGTTCAACACCGGGTGCTCGACCCGGCAGGAAATGCACCAGGTGCCCCAGACGTTGACCAGCGCCGGTTTGCCGAGGATGTCAGCCTTGGTCAAAGTCTTGTCGCCCTGCACCGCGGGCAGGGAAAACTCCGGGAACGGCTTGTCGATCATCGCCGAAGGCAACTCGGCCGGGTCCAGGTACAGCCCGCGATAAAGGAAAACAGCCACCACCAGGAAAATCGCCAGCGGCAACAGCATCAACCAACGTCTCATGCAGTGGCTCCTGTCATGCCGAGTGCTTCACGCACGCGGCTTTTCACCTTGACCCGATAACGGCGATCCAGCGCCGCCAGCAACCCGCCTGCACCTGTGAGCAGGCCGCCGAACCAGATCCAGCGCACGAACGGTTTGACGTGCACACGCACAGCCCAGGCGCCATCGCCCAGCGGTTCGCCGAGGGCGACATAAATGTCGCGGGTGAAACCGGCGTCGATCCCGGCTTCAGTCATCACCGAGTTCTGCACGGTGTAGAGGCGTTTTTCCGGGTGCAGCACGCTGACTTCCTTGCCGTCGCGGATCACGCGGACGGTGCCCTTGTCGGAGGTGAAGTTCGGCCCTTCGAAGTGCTTGGCGCCTTCGAAGATGAAGTGGTAACCGGCCAGGTCCATGGACTCGCCCGGCGCCAGGCGCAAGTCGCGCTCGGCACTGTTCTGGCTCGACAACACGACGCCGAGCGCACACACGGCGATGCCCAGATGCGCGACCTGCATGCCCCAGTAGCTGCGAGTCAGGGTCGGCAGGCCTTTGATCAAACCTTTGTGACGAGTCTTGTCGAGAATGTCGCGCACGCCAGCCAACAACACCCACGCGGCAAGCATGAACGTGGCGATGACGGCCCAGTTGAAATCACCGTAAGCGACGCCGGCCACCACGGCCAACGCAGCGCTGCCGAGGAGTACCGGAGTCAACATGCCCACCAGCCATTTGACCGGGGTATCTTTCCAGCGCACCAGCATGCCGACCGCCATTACCACCATCAGCAACGCCATCAATGGAATGAACAGCGCGTTGAAGTACGGCGGGCCGACCGACAGCTTGGCGCCGGTCATCGCATCGAGGATCAGCGGATACAACGTGCCGAGCAGGATCATCGACGCCGCCACCACCAGCACCAGGTTGTTGCCCAGCAGCAGGGTTTCCCGGGACCAGAGGTTGAAGCCGACATGGCTCTTGACCACCGGCGCACGCAGGGCGAACAGCGTCAGCGAACCACCGACCACAAACAGCAGGAAGATCAGGATGAACACACCGCGCTCAGGATCGGAGGCAAAGGCATGCACCGAAGTCAGCACGCCGGAACGCACCAGGAAGGTCCCGAGCAAGCTCAGCGAGAACGCGGCAATGGCCAGCAACACGGTCCAGCTCTTGAACACGCCACGTTTTTCCGTGACCGCCAACGAGTGAATCAGCGCCGTCCCCACCAGCCAAGGCATGAACGAGGCGTTTTCCACCGGATCCCAGAACCACCAGCCGCCCCAGCCGAGTTCGTAGTAGGCCCACCACGAACCGAGCGTGATGCCGATACCGAGGAACGCCCAGGCGACGATGGTCCACGGACGGGACCAACGCGCCCACGCGGCATCCAGACGACCGCCCAGCAAAGCGGCGATAGCAAACGCAAAGGCCACGGAGAAACCGACGTAACCCATGTACAGCATCGGCGGGTGAACGATCAGGCCGATGTCTTGCAGCAATGGATTGAGGTCGCGACCGTCCGCCGGAATCTGCGGCAGGATCCGCGCGAACGGGTTGGAAGTAAGAATCAGGAACAACAGGAAACCGGTGCTGATCATGCCCATCACCGCCAGTACGCGGGCGAGCATGACTTGCGGCAACTGCCGGGAGAACACCGATACGGCGAAGGTCCAGCCGCCGAGGATCAACGCCCACAGCAGCAACGACCCTTCGTGGGCACCCCACACCGCGCTGAATTTGTAGTACCACGGCAACGCGCTGTTGGAGTTGCTGGCCACATAGGCGACGGAGAAATCGTCGGTCATGAAGGCGTAAGTCAGGCATCCGAAGGCGAACACCAGAAACGCGAACTGCCCCCAGGCCGCGGGTTGAGCCAGGCTCATCCACAAGCGGTCACCGCGCCAGGCCCCCATCAACGGCACGATGGCCTGAACCAGCGCGAAACACAGCGCCAGGATCATCGCCAGTTGGCCCAATTCGGGGATAAACAGTGCAGAGGTCATCGATCAACCCTCCTTGGCTTGGGTAGGTGCCGACTGACCGCTGTCTTTCAGGGCCTTGGTCACTTCGGGCGGCATGTACTTCTCGTCGTGCTTGGCCAGCACTTCGTCGGCCACCACCACGCCCTCGGCGTTGAGTTTGCCCAGGGCCACAATGCCCTGCCCTTCGCGGAACAGGTCCGGAAGAATGCCGCGATAGCTGATGGTCACGGATTTGTTAAAGTCAGTGACGATGAATTTCACATCCAGGGAATCCCCGGAACGTTGCAGCGAACCCTTCTCGACCATGCCGCCAGCGCGGATGCGCGTGTCTTGCGGGGCTTCGCCGCTGGCGATCTGGGTCGGTGTGTAAAACAGATTGATGTTCTGCTGCAGGGCGCTCAGGGCCAGGCCGACGGCAGCGCCGACCCCGACCAGGATCGCGAGAATGATGATAAGACGCTTTTTGCGCAGCGGATTCACTTGCCGTTCTCCCGGCGCAAACGACGCGCCTCTTGTTGCAGATACCGCTTGCGGGCCAGGATCGGCGCCGCCACGTTGAAGGTCAGCACCGCCAGGCAGATGCCATAGGCCGACCAGACATACAGGGCATGATGGCCCATGGCGAGGAAGTCGCCGAATGAAGCAAAACTCATCGAGCAGCCTCCAGACTGTTCTGTACTTCGGCTTTCACCCAGCTGGCCCGGGCTTCGCGCTTGAGCACTTCAAGGCGCATGCGCAACAACAGCACCGCGCCGAAGAAACAGTAGAAACCCAGCACCGTCAGCAGCAGTGGCAGCCACATCTCGGCGGGCATCGCCGGTTTTTCGGTGAGGGTAAACGTCGCGCCCTGGTGCAGGGTGTTCCACCACTCCACCGAGTATTTGATGATCGGGATGTTGATCACGCCGACAATCGCCAATACCGCGCAGGCCTTGGCGGCACTGTCACGATTGCTGATCGCATTGCCCAGCGCAATAAGACCGAAGTACAGGAACAGCAGAATTAGCATGGACGTAAGTCGCGCATCCCAGACCCACCACGAGCCCCAGGTCGGTTTGCCCCAGATCGCCCCGGTGACCAGCGCCACGGCGGTCATCCAGGCACCGATGGGGGCCGCGCATTGCAGGGCGACGTCGGCCAGTTTCATCTTCCAGACCAGCCCGACAATGCCGCACACGGCCAGCATCACGTAGATCGACTGCGCCAGCATGGCGGCGGGAACGTGGATATAGATGATGCGAAAGCTGTTGCCTTGCTGGTAGTCCGGTGGCGCGAAGGCCAGGCCCCACACTACACCAACGCTGATCAGCAGCAACGCCGCGACGCTCAGCCACGGCAGCAGTTTGCCACTGATGCCGTAAAACCATTTGGGTGAGCCGAGCTTATGAAACCAGGTCCAGTTCATTACTGTTTCCATCACGGTTGCTCTTCGCTATGAAGAGCCAAGGGTCTTTACTGATCAAAATTTGACCAGACCTCATTATTCGCCGACGCTGATCTTCAGGCCAGCAGCTATTGCAAAAGGTGTAAGCGTTATCGCCAGGGCGGTCAGGCTACCAAGCCACAAGAGATAACCGGTCGCCGGCATGCCTTGGAGGGCAGCCTGCAAGGCGCCACTGCCGAGAATCAACACCGGGATGTACAGCGGCAGAATCAGCAGCGCCAGCAACAGGCCACCGCGCTTCAATCCGACCGTCAGGGCCGCGCCCACCGCACCGAGCAGGCTCAGCACTGGTGTACCCAGCAATAAAGAAAGCAGCAACACCGGCAGACAGGCGGCAGGCAAACCGAGCATCAACGCCAGCAGTGGCGCGAGCAAAACCAGTGCCAGGCCGGAGAAGGCCCAGTGTGCCAGTACCTTGGCCAAAACCAGAAGAGCCAGGGGGTGCGGCGAAAGGACCCACTGTTCAAGTGATCCATCCTCGAAATCACTGCGGAAGAGCCCGTCCAGCGAGAGCAGGACCGATAAAAGGGCTGCCACCCAGACCAGTCCCGGAGACAAGGTTTGCAACAATTGAGACTCGGGGCCGACCGCCAACGGAAACAGCGACACCACGATGGCGAAGAATACCAACGGATTGGCCAGCTCTGCCGGACGGCGGAACAGCAAGCGCGCTTCTCGGGCGACCAACAGGCCGAAAACACTCATACGGCCCAGTTCCCCAGATCAATGTCGCGATAACCGGCCGGTGTACGGCTCAGGGTATGGTGAGTGGTCAGGATCACCATGCCGCCGCGCTCACAGTGGCCGGCCAAGTGTTCTTCTAGTTGCGCCACGCCCTGTTTATCGAGCGCGGTGAAGGGTTCGTCGAGGATCCACAGTGGCGGGCTGTCGAGGTAAAGACGCGCCAGGGCCACCCGGCGTTGCTGGCCGGCGGACAAGGTGTGGCAGGGAACATCCTCGAAACCGCGCAGCCCGACCGCCGCCAGCGCCTGCCAGATCGCCTCGTGGCTCGCCGGTTGGTGCAAGGCGCAGAGCCAGCTGAGGTTTTCCTCGGGCGTCAGCAAGTCCTTGATCCCGGCGGCATGGCCGATCCACAACAGATTGCGCGCCAGTTCGCTGCGTTGTTCGTTCAGCGGCTGGCCGTTGAGCAGCACTTGACCGGCGGTCGGTTGCATCAATCCGGACAGCAGGCGCAGCAAACTGGTCTTGCCGCTGCCGTTGGGCCCGCTGATCTGCACCATTTCGCCACTGGACAGTCTCAATTCGAGATTTTCGAAGAGCAGCCGAAGGTCTCGCTCACAGGCGAGGTCGACGGTTTGCAGGACTGGACTGGTCAAGAGATCACGGGCCTTTTCGTTTCAAATCGGCGTTTCAAGTCGACGGATCAAGTCGGCAGTGGCGCGGCCGCTAAAGAGATGCAGCATAGATGCATCGGCGGCCGGTTTTAGAGAGCTGCGTCAAAACAATTGCAATGTTTTCACCGCTCCCTGAAAGACGGGCGGCATTATACATGCCATGCCTTACTCTAAAGAGCGCATTTTCCGAAGGTTGTGACCGCGTATGACAGGCGAAATGAACATCCTCCCAGTGCCTCAGACCGTGCCGGCGAACACGCGCCCGGTGGTGGTCAGTGGCGACTTGCTCAAGCTGCTGACGCCGATGGAGGGCTTGATCAGTGCTGGTCAGACCGCCAACGCTGAAGTGCTGTCGCTGAAACAGGCGGACCAGACCTTTCAACTGTTGCTCAAGGTCACCGTCGACGGCGGCCGCCAGACCACGGTCCAGGCCACCAGCCTGCAACCGCTGCCCACCGGCACCAATGTGGTGATCACCCAGCCGTCGGCCAGCAACCTGGCGATCACGGTGCAACAGGCGATCGCCTCCAACGTGGCCGTCCTCACCCGCCTCGACACTGCGCAACTGCCGGTCGGCACCTTGCTGCAAGGCAAAGTGCTGACGTCCCAGGTGTTGCCGCAGACGCCGGGCCAGCCCACGGTTTTTCGTTCAATGGTGAGCCTGCTCAACACCGCACTGAGCGGCACCACCCTGACCATCGACAGCCCGCAACCGCTGCGCATTGGCACGCTATTAAGCGCATTGGTGCAAGACACGCAGACTTTGAAATTCCTGCCGCTGAGCAATCGCCAGGACCAGTTGGCGGTGTCGCAGCAGCTGACCACCCAGCAGAGCCGCCAGGGTTCGCTGGACGGCTTGCTCAGCGCCTTGCAGAACCTGCCGCAGACCGACGAGACCTCCGCCGACCTGCAAGCCGCCGTGAACAAACTGCTCGCCGGGCTGCCGGACATGCAGCAACTGAGTACGCCCAAAGGCCTGGCTCTGGCGCTGGCCAACAGTGGCATGTTCCTCGAAGCGAAACTGCTGACCGGCCAGACCCCGGCACTGGCCCCGGACATGAAAGCCGACCTGCTCAAGCTGATCGCGCAATTGACCCCGCCTAACACCAATCTCGGCGCCGTCATCGCCGCCAACACCTTGGCTCAGGCGATGCCAAGCTTCGTGCGCAGCGCACTCGGCATGCTCGGCCAGGTCAGCGCCAAACCGCTGCCGACCCATTTCCCGCTGCCCGATCGGCTGTTGCAAAGCCAGGATGGTGAAGGCGATCTGGAGCATTTGTTGCGCCTGGCAGCCGCTGCCGTTTCACGCCTGCAAAGCCATCAACTGTCGAGCCTGGAACAAACCGGCGTCACCGACGATGGACGGCTGATGAGCACCTGGCAGCTGGAAATTCCGATGCGTAATCTGCAAGACATCGTGCCGTTGCAGGTCAAGTTCCAGCGCGAAGAAGCGCCGGAAAAAGAACAGCAAAATGAACGCCGTGAAGAGCGGGAGCCGAAACAGCAACTGTGGCGGGTTGAACTGGCGTTCGACATGGAGCCGTTGGGCCCGCTGCAGGTTCAGGCGCAGTTGATCCAGGGCAGTCTGTCCAGTCAGCTGTGGGCCGAACGCCCGTACACCGCGAGCCTGATCGAAAGCAACCTGGCGGCCCTGCGCGAACGCTTGCTGGCCTCGGGCTTGAACGTCGGCGATCTGGATTGCCACCTCGGCACACCTCCCCAAGGCGCACAAACCCGCCTCGAACAACGCTGGGTCGACGAAACCGCATGAGAAACCCCACCCCCCCACGCCAGGCCATCGCCCTCAAATACGACGGCAGCCACGCCCCGACCCTCACCGCCAAGGGCGACGAAGAACTGGCTGAAGCGATTTTGAAAATTGCTCGCGAATGCGAAGTGCCGATCTATGAGAATCCGGAGCTGGTGCGGCTGCTGGCGAAGATGGAACTGGGGGACAGTATTCCCGAAGAGTTGTATCGCACGATTGCCGAGATTATTGCGTTTGCGTGGAATTTGAAGGGGAAATTCCCGCAGGGGCAGGATCCGGATGCGCCGATGGTGGAGAAGGATGTTACCGAGCGCGGCGACGACTATTGATCTGATCGTTCCCACGCTCTGCGTGGGAATGCAGCCCGTGACGCTCTGCGTCACCGTTCAAGAGCGGAACGCGGAGCGTCCCAAGAGGCATTCCCATGCAGAGCGTGGGAATGATCTCAACGCAAAAAAAGATCGCTGCCGAAGGCTGCGATCTTTTGATCTTTCAGTTCTTGTGCATCTTGCTCATCAACTCTGCCTCAGCCTGGGTCAGGCCGCACGACTGAGTCAGTTCATCGACGCTCGCCCCCATGCCCACCAGTCGCGCCGCTTGGGCGAACGACAGGCTCGAGGGGTCACGCTGTTCCAGCTGGGCCAGTTTGTCCGGTAACGGGCTGACCACCGCGCGCAGTTCGTGCAGGTCTTCACCCATGCGCACGTTGCCGCTCTGGTAGTTGTCGACGCGCTTGGCCAGGTCCTTGATGCGCTGATCGCGCAGCGCATCGCCCTCGGCCTGTTGCGCCGCGATCACGCGCTGGCTGCGGATGTACGCCAGGAACATGGCCAGCGTGCCTGCCCAGAACAGGAACAGGACAATGACTGCAACCTCAAGAATCAATCAGATGTTCTCCAGATCCGACCATTCTTCTTCGCTCATCATCTTGTCGAGTTCGACCAGGATCAGCAGTTCGTTGTTCTTGTTGCACACGCCTTGAATGAACTTGGCGGACTCTTCGTTACCGACGTTTGGCGCGGTCTCGATTTCCGACTGACGCAGGTAAACCACTTCGGCCACGCTGTCGACCATGATCCCGACCACTTGCTTGTCGGCTTCGATGATGACGATACGGGTGTTGTCGCTGATCTCGGCGTTCATCAGGCCGAAGCGCTGACGGGTGTCGATCACGGTGACCACGTTACCGCGCAGGTTGATGATGCCCAGCACGTAGCTCGGGGCACCCGGTACCGGGGCGATTTCGGTGTAACGAAGGACTTCCTGAACGCGCATCACGTTGATGCCGTAGGTTTCATTGTCCAGCTTGAAGGTTACCCATTGCAGGATCGGATCTTCAGAACCTTTTGCATTCGTCGCTTGATTACTCATACCCTGACCCCTCGAAAAACCGCTTCTGGCGGTGTGTGTTCTGTTGGCGGCATTCAACAATGCCGTCGCATACTTGTTATGTCGGCAGCTATGTCGGTTTGTGTAGCGGCTTACTGCCGCCCATGTGCTTGGCCCCGCCACTGGCGATCAACTCGGCCAGGGCGGAAACGTCCAGCAGCGCACACATGTGCTCAATCACCGTGCCGGCGAGCCATGGCCGCTGACCTCGGTGACTTCTCCATTTGATTTCGTTCGGGTTCAGGCGCAACGAGCGGCTGACCTGATGCACCGCCAGCCCCCACTCATAGCCCTGCACCGAAATAACGTATTGCAGACCCTGGCGGAAGTCATCGCGATAGCGATCCGGCATGACCCAGCGCGCGGTATCCAGCACTTTCAGGTTGCCGGCCTGGCTCGGCAAAATCCCGAGGAACCATTCCGGCTGACCGAACAACGGCGTCAGCTCGTGGCCGGCCAGGGAATATATCGAGCCCAGGCACACCAGCGGCACGGCCAGGGTCAGCCCGGCAACGTCGAACAACAGACATTCGAACGGCTCCGCGGCCCAGGACGGACGGCCATCGGTCTCCACCGGTGGCGGCGTGTTGCTTGGCGGCAGGTGGACTTCAACCACCGGCGGTACCAAGGCTTGCAGCAGCGGTGCGATGGTCGAGACCGGCGCCAGGATCGGGGCCGGGGCTTCGATCACGGTGACCGGCGCTTTCTCAACCACTGGCGCAACCACCGGCGCGGCGACGGCAGCCGTCGGGCGCGCATCACGCGCCTGTTCCTCGAGCACGGCCAACTGGAACTCGTCCAGCGCCGCTTCCACCTCGACCGCTTCGACAACCTCAATAACTTCAGCCACCGCCTCGACTTCCGGCGGCAACTCTTCAGTCGCCTCCATCAGCAAGCTGTCCAGATAAGACTGGAGCGCCAGTTGCGGACGCGAAGTGACCTTCACCGGCCGGATCATGCGAACACCTGTGCAGGAGCGAGGCTTGCCCGCGAAGAACGATAACGCGGTTTACCTGTGAAAACCGTGGTGCGGCTATCGCGGGCAAGCCTTGCTCCTACAGAGATTGTGTTCATCTCAGGCCACCGCCGGAACGAGTTGTGCGGCCAGCAGGTGCTTGAGCAGCGCGCGATAGGCGAGAACGCCACGGCTCTTGCCGTCGAACTGCGAAGGCGTGACCCCGGCCCGGCTCGCATCACGCATACGCGTGTCCACCGGGATGTAGCCTTGCCAGATTTCTTCCGGGTACTTGTCGCGCAATACGCGCAAGGTCCCGAGGGACGCCTGGGTGCGGCGGTCGAACAAGGTCGGGACGATGCTGAACGGCAACGCCTGTTTGCGCGAGCGGTTGATCATCGCCAGGGTGTTGACCATCCGCTCCAGGCCTTTGACGGCCAGGTGCTCGGTCTGTACCGGGATCACCAACTGCTGGCTCGCGGCCAGGGCGTTGACCATCAACACACCGAGCAACGGCGGGCTGTCGATCACGGCGTAATCGAAGTCTTGCCACAATTGCGCCAGACTCTTGGCGATCACCAGACCCAAACCACTCTGGCCCGGCGACTGTCGTTCAAGGGTCGCCAGCGCGGTGCTCGACGGCAACAGGGAAATATTCTCGTGACTGGTGGGCATCAGCAACTGACCGGGCAAGCCTTGCGGCACGCTGCCCTTGTGCAGGAACAGGTCGTAGCAGCTGTGTTCCAGGGTGTCGGGGTCGTAGCCGAAATAGCTGGTCATCGAGCCGTGCGGGTCAAGATCGACAATAACCACGCGCTTGCCCGCCTCGGCCAGCAACCCGGCTAAAGCGATAGAGGAAGTGGTTTTACCAACACCACCCTTTTGATTGGCAACTGCCCAGACTCTCATTCGGATTGTTCCTCCCGGTCGATCAGGCCGACCGAGAAATAGCTCAACGTATTAATGCGGGTGACGGAGAATTGACGGCGCTCTCTCGTCCCGGCGACTTGACCGGGGTCGGTGCAGTTTGTGTGCCAGCACGCTTCAACGCGGCATCCGGTTTTGCATTAGCGGTTCCGGTGCCCGTGAGGCTGCGACGTACATCGAGATTTCGTGAAACCACCAGCACCACCCGCCGATTACGCGCCCGGCCTTCCGCCGTGGCGTTATTGGCCACGGGCTGGAATTCACCGTAGCCCACCGACGCCAGGCGACCGGGGTTTACACCCTGCATCGCCAGCATGCGCACGATGCTCGCCGAACGGGCGGAGGACAGTTCCCAGTTGGTCGGGTACTGCGCGGTGCGGATCGGTTGATCGTCGGTAAAACCTTCAACGTGGATCGGGTTGTCGAACGGTTTGAGGATCGCCGCGACCTTGTCGATGATGCTGAAGGCGATGTCGCTGGGCATGGCATCGCCGCTGCCGAACAACAGGCTGGAGTTGAGTTCGATCTCGACCCACAACTCGTTACCGCGAATGGTCATCTGGTTGGAACTGATCAAATCACCGAATGCGGCGCTGATGTCATCGGCGATGCTTTTCAGCGGATCGCTGGCGCCGGAGATACCGGCGTCGATCTGCTCGGCATCCTTGACCAGCGGCTTGGCCGGGGTCACGGTCACCGGGCGCTCTTCGCCAATCGGGATCGGCTTGAGGGCACGATCCGAATCGGTAAACACGCCGATCAACGCTTCCGAGATGACCTTGTACTTGCCTTCGTTGATCGAAGAGATCGAATACATGACCACGAAGAACGCAAACAGCAGAGTGATGAAGTCCGCGTAGGACACCAACCAGCGTTCGTGATTAACGTGTTCTTCAGGTTGGCGACGACGTGCCATGGTCCATGTCTCCCATCAATCCATGAAGCCCTGAAGCTTCAACTCAATAGAGCGAGGGTTTTCACCTTCGGCGATCGACAGAATCCCTTCCAACAACATTTCGCGATAACGCGACTGACGCAACGCGATGGACTTGAGCTTGGCCGCTACCGGCAACAACACCAGGTTGGCACTGGCCACGCCGTAGATCGTCGCGACGAAAGCCACGGCAATCCCGCTGCCCAGTTGCGACGGATCGGCAAGGTTGCCCATCACGTGAATCAGGCCCATCACCGCACCGATGATGCCGATGGTCGGCGCGTAGCCGCCCATGCTTTCGAAGACTTTGGCGGCTTCGATGTCGCGGCTTTCCTGGGTGTAGAAATCCACTTCGAGGATACTGCGAATCGCTTCCGGCTCGGCGCCGTCGACCAGCAGTTGCAGGCCTTTGCGCGAGTAGTTGTCCGGTTCGGCGTCGGCCACCCCTTCCAGACCGAGCAGGCCTTCCTTGCGGGCCGTCAGGCTCCAGTTCACTACGCGATCAATGCCACCGGCCAGATCCACACGCGGTGGAAACAGGATCCAGGCAAGGATCTGCATGGAGCGCTTGAACGCGCTCATCGGCGATTGCAACAGCGCCGCACCGACGGTCCCACCAATCACGATCAACGCCGCCGGGCCATTGGCCAGAGCGCCGAGGTGACCGCCTTCAAGGTAGTTGCCGCCAATGATGGCAACGAACGCCAGGATGATCCCGATCAGGCTGAGTACATCCATCAGATACAGGCCTCAACCAAGTGTTTGCCAATGTCGTCGAGACTGTAAATCGCGTCGGCGAGGTCGGCTTTGACGATGGCCATCGGCATGCCGTAGATCACGCAGCTGGCTTCATCCTGGGCCCAGATCGCGCTGCCGCCCTGCTTGAGCAGACGCGCGCCTTCGCGACCGTCGGCGCCCATGCCGGTCAAGACCACCGCCAGAACTTTGTCACCGTAGGACTTGGCCGCCGAACCGAAGGTGATGTCCACGCACGGCTTGTAGTTCAGACGCTCGTCGCCTGGCAGGATTTTCACCGCGCCACGGCCATCGATCATCATTTGCTTGCCACCCGGTGCCAGCAGCGCCAGGCCCGGACGCAGGATGTCGCCATCCTCGGCTTCCTTGACGTTGATGCGGCACAGCTTGTCCAGGCGTTCGGCGAAGGCCTTGGTGAAGGCTGCCGGCATGTGCTGGATCAACACGATCGGCGCCGGGAAGTTGGCCGGCAATTGGGTCAATACCCGTTGCAGGGCAACCGGGCCGCCGGTGGACGTACCGATGGCCACCAGTTTGTAGGCTTTGCGTTTTGGCGCGGGCGACGATGGACCGGCAGACGCTGGCGCACGGGTCGGCAAAGGTGCCGGTGCCGGACGCGCAGGCGCGCTGCTGCCATAGCTGCTGACGCTCGAAGGCGCTGGCGTCGGTGCAGGTGCAGCCACCGGGGCTGGAGCCGTGTAGGTGTTGGCGCGACGGTTACTGCGCGAAATGCTCAGGATCTTTTCGCACAGCAGTTGCTTGACCTTCTCCGGGTTGCGGGAGATGTCTTCGAAATTCTTCGGCAGGAAATCCACCGCACCGGCGTCCAGCGCATCCAGGGTGACCCGGGCGCCTTCGTGCGTCAGCGAGGAGAACATCAAGACCGGGGTCGGGCAGCGCTGCATGATGTGCCGCACCGCCGTGATGCCATCCATCATCGGCATCTCGTAGTCCATGGTGATCACGTCTGGCTTGAGGGCCAGCGCCTGATCGATCGCCTCTTTTCCGTTGGTTGCCGTACCGACAACCTGGATGTTCGGATCCGCTGAAAGAATTTCCGAGACGCGGCGGCGGAAAAACCCCGAATCGTCCACCACCAGGACTTTGACTACCATAAACACTCCGTTAGACGCCGCGGGGCGTTGTCGCCCCGCTGCGGCAGAATCAAATACGCCGTGCGGCGTAACGCTTGAGCATGCTCGGGACATCGAGAATCAGCGCGATGCGGCCGTCACCGGTGATGGTGGCGCCGGACATGCCTGGGGTTCCCTGGAGCATTTTGCCCAATGGCTTGATGACCACTTCTTCCTGGCCCACCAGTTGATCGACGACAAAGCCGATCCGCTGGGTGCCCACCGAAAGGATCACCACATGGCCCTCGCGCTGCTCTTCGTGAGCGGCGGAGCTGACCAGCCAGCGCTTGAGGTAGAACAAGGGCAGTGCCTTGTCCCGCACGATCACCACTTCCTGACCGTCGACGACGTTGGTGCGCGACAGGTCGAGGTGGAAGATCTCGTTGACGTTCACCAGCGGGAACGCAAAGGCCTGGTTGCCGAGCATGACCATCAGCGTCGGCATGATCGCCAGGGTCAATGGCACCTTGATGACGATCTTCGAGCCTTTGCCCTTGGTCGAGTAGATATTGATGGTGCCGTTGAGCTGGGCGATCTTGGTTTTCACCACGTCCATGCCCACGCCACGACCCGACACGTCGGAGATCTCGGTTTTGGTCGAGAAACCCGGTGCGAAGATCAGGTTGAAGCAATCCGACTCGCTGAGACGGTCTGCCGCATCCTTGTCCATCAAGCCTTTCTTGACCGCGATCCCGCGCAGGACATCAGCGTCCATGCCCTTGCCGTCATCGGAGATGGACAGCAGGATGTGGTCGCCTTCCTGTTCGGCGGACAGAATCACCTTGCCGCTGCGTGGCTTGCCCATCGCTTCGCGTTCGGCCGGTTCCTCGATACCGTGGTCGACCGAGTTGCGCACCAAGTGGACCAGCGGGTCGGCCAGGGCCTCGACGAGGTTCTTGTCGAGGTCGGTTTCTTCGCCGACCAACTCCAGGTTGATCTCTTTCTTGAGCTGGCGAGCCAGGTCGCGAACCAGACGCGGGAAGCGCCCGAAGACCTTCTTGATCGGTTGCATCCGGGTCTTCATGACCGCGGTTTGCAGGTCGGCCGTGACCACGTCGAGGTTCGACACAGCCTTGGACATGGCTTCGTCGCCGCTGTTGAGGCCCAGACGGACCAAGCGGTTACGCACCAGTACCAGTTCGCCGACCATGTTCATGATTTCGTCGAGACGCGCGGTATCAACCCGCACGGTGGTCTCGGCTTCACTCGCCGGTTTTTCCGGTGGCGGCGCGGACGCTGCACGGGCCGGGGCCGGCGCGGCTACAGCTTTCGGCGCTTCGGCTTTAGGCTCGGGCGCTTTGGCGACAGGTTTCGGCGCAGGCGCCGGAGCCTTGGCAACAGGAGCAGTGACGACTGCGCCGGTGCCGACTTCAGTGAACTTGCCTTTACCGTGCAATTCATCGAGCAGCGATTCGAACTCGTGATCGGAGATCAGATCGCCGCCGGCCGCTTTAGCGGTGGGCGCAGCCGGGGCTGGCGCCGAGGCAATGGCGGTTTCCAGCGCATCGACGGCAAAGTTGCCCTTGCCGTGCAGTTGATCGAGCAGTGCTTCGAATTCGTCGTCGGTGATGTCCGAGCTGTCGCCGGCCGCTTTCGGGGCCTTGGCTGCCGGTGCAGCCGGAGCTGCGGCTACGGCATCGACCGCGAACTGACCTTTACCGTGCAGCTGATCGAGCAACGACTCGAACTCGGCGTCGGTGATTTCGTCGCTGGCCGCGGCATTGCTGCTCGGCACTGGCGCAGCGGCGGGAGCTTCGGCCTGGGCCTTGACGGCGTTCAGCGAGTCCAGCAGTTGTTCGAATTCGTTATCGGTAATGTCGCCCGACTCGCTTTCGGCGGCCGGTTCTTCCACCACGTCGGCAACCGGGGCGGCGTCGGCGGATTGTGGCTCGGCCAGACGGGCCAAGGCTTCAAGCAATTCTGGAGTGGCAGCCGTGATCGGGCTGCGTTCGCGGACTTCGGTGAACATGCCGTTCACCGCATCCAGCGCTTCGAGAACCACGTCCATCAGTTCCGAGTCGACGCGTCGTTCACCCTTGCGCAGGATGTCGAACACGTTCTCGGCGATGTGACAGCACTCCACCAGCTCATTGAGCTGGAGGAAGCCGGCGCCCCCTTTTACAGTGTGAAAACCGCGAAAAATTGCATTGAGCAAGTCCGCATCATCCGGTCGGCTTTCCAGCTCGACCAGTTGCTCGGACAGTTGCTCTAGAATCTCGCCGGCCTCAACCAGGAAATCCTGAAGGATCTCTTCATCGGCGCCGAAGCTCATTAAGGGGGTGCTCCTACAGGTCTAAAAACCCAAAAAACCTAAAATTTTAAAACTCTAAAATCCCAGGCTGGATAACAAATCGTCCACATCGTCCTGACCGGACACAACGTCTTCTCTTTTATCGGCATGAATCTGCGGACCTTCACCCTGAGAGAGATGTTTTTGCGGATCTTTTTCAGCCAGCATCGCTTCACGGTCATGTTCGATACCCGCAAAGCGGTCTACCTGGCTGGCCATGAGCACGAGCTTGAGCAGGTTGCTTTCAACTTCGGTGACCAATTGGGTCACGCGCTTGATCACTTGACCGGTGAGGTCCTGGTAATCCTGAGCCAGCAGAATGTCGTTGAGGTTGCTCGACACCACGCGATTGTCTTCGCTGCTGCGTGTCAGAAAACCGTCGACCCGCCGCGCCAGCTCGCGAAACTCTTCAGCCCCGACTTCGCGACGCATGAACCGTCCCCAGTCGGTGCTCAAGGCCTGGGCTTCCTGGCTCAGGCCATTGACCAGCGGCGTGGCGTTTTCCACCAGGTCCATGGTGCGGTTGGCGGCGGCCTCGGTCAGCTTGACCACATACCCCAGACGCTCGGTCGCATCCGTGATCTGCGAAACTTCCTCGGCTTGCGGCATGTTCGGGTCAATCTGGAAATTGACGATCGCGCTATGCAGCTCGCGAGTGAGCTTGCCCACTTCCTGATACAGGCCGCGGTCACGGGTCTGATTGAGCTCATGGATCAGTTGCACAGCGTCGCCGAACCTGCCTTTTTCAAGGCTTTCGACCAGTTCGACCGCGTGTTTTTTCAGGGTCGACTCAAAATCGCCCTGTGAAGATTCGTTATGCTCCATAGCTCCCCCGTGGCGCAGTTGCTCAACCGATGCGTTCGAAAATCTTCTCGATTTTTTCTTTCAACGCCTGGGCCGTGAAGGGTTTGACCACATAGCCGTTAACACCGGCCTGGGCCGCTTCGATGATCTGTTCGCGCTTGGCTTCAGCGGTCACCATCAGCACTGGCAAGTGCTTGAGTTTTTCATCGGCGCGCACGTGGCGCAGCAGGTCGATGCCGGTCATGCCTGGCATGTTCCAGTCTGTTACCAGAAAGTCGATGCTGCCGCTGTTGAGCACCGGAATGGCAGTGGTGCCATCGTCAGCCTCGACCGTGTTGGTGAACCCAAGGTCACGCAACAGGTTTTTAATGATCCGCCGCATCGTTGAGAAGTCATCAACGATGAGGATTTTCATGTTCTTGTCCAATTCGACCTCCAAGCAGTCTTAAACGCGCCCAGCACCTGGACGCGCCATTTCAATCAATCCGGCAAAGCACTCAAATGACTGTCTGGAGCACAACAGATCGAGACCGCTGCAGTTCAACACCACACCAGCCTCGTTCGCAGTGTCCCCACACTGCCTTCAGCGCGCTCGCCACTCCCCCAAACGCCCCCGCAAACGGGCCGCGCACTGGCTGTGTAACTGGCTGACACGGGATTCGCTGACACCCAGGACCTCACCGATTTCCTTGAGGTTCAGCTCTTCGTCGTAGTACAGCGCCAACACCAGTCGCTCACGCTCCGGCAAATTGGCAATCGCGTCCGCCAAGGCGGCCTGGAAACGTTCGTCTTCCAGATCGCGCGACGGCTCCAGATGAGCACTGGCGCCATCCTCGTGCAGCCCTTCGTGTTCGCCGTCCTGCAACAGGTCGTCGAAACTGAACAGGCGGCTGCCCAAGGTATCGTTCAAAATCCCGTAATAATCGTCGAGACTCAATTGGAGTTCGGCCGCAACTTCGTGATCTTTAGCATCACGGCCGGTTTTAGCTTCAATCGAGCGAATTGCGTCGCTGACCATGCGGGTATTGCGGTGGACCGAACGTGGTGCCCAGTCCCCCTTGCGTACTTCATCGAGCATCGCGCCACGGATTCGAATGCCCGCGTACGTTTCGAAACTCGCGCCTTTGCTGGCGTCGTATTTGGTCGACACTTCAAGCAGGCCAATCATCCCGGCCTGGATCAGGTCTTCCACCTGGACACTGGCCGGCAGACGCGCCAGCAAGTGGTAAGCAATGCGTTTGACCAGTGGCGCGTAACGCTCGATCAGCTCGTATTGCGCATCACGTGCCGACTTCTTGTAGAGGTTGTAGCCACTGGCTGTCATAGGACGGGTCCTGCGGTCTGTTGCACGAGACGCTCGACGAAAAATTCCAGGTGCCCGCGCGGGTTGGCCGGCAGCGGCCAGGTGTCGACTTTCTGTGCAATCGCCTTGAACGCCAGGGCGCACTTGGAGCGCGGGAAGGCTTCGTAGACGGCACGCTGCTTCTGCACGGCCTTGCGCACGCTTTCGTCGTAAGGCACCGCGCCGACGTATTGTAAGGCGACGTCAAGGAAGCGGTCCGTGACCTTGGTCAACTTGGCGAACAGGTTGCGACCTTCTTGCGGGCTCTGGGCCATGTTGGCCAGGACGCGGAAGCGGTTCATGCCGTAGTCGCGGTTGAGCAATTTGATCAGAGCGTAGGCGTCGGTGATGGAGGTCGGCTCGTCGCAGACCACCAGCAACACTTCTTGCGCGGCGCGGACAAAACTGACTACGGAGTCACCAATACCCGCAGCCGTGTCGATCACCAATACGTCGAGGTTGTCGCCGATATCGCTGAAGGCCTGGATCAGGCCGGCATGCTGGGCCGGGCTCAGATGAACCATGCTCTGGGTGCCGGACGCGGCCGGGACGATGCGAATGCCGCCCGGGCCTTGCAACAGAACGTCGCGCAGCTCGCAGCGGCCTTCGATCACATCGGCCAGGGTACGTTTGGGCGTCAGTCCCAGCAGAACGTCGACGTTCGCCAGACCCAGATCGGCGTCCAGCAGCATGACGCGTCGGCCAAGCTCTGCTAGAGCCAGGGACAAGTTCACTGACACGTTAGTCTTCCCGACGCCACCTTTGCCGCCGGTCACCGCGATCACCTGTACGGGATGCATGCTGCCCATGTTATTTCTTTACCTTGTCTTGCATAGACGGAGGCCACATTACTGGCTGCGCGTTCATCAACTGAACAATGCATGGCAGACCATCGATGTAGGTACAAAAACTGTTCATTAGTACCTCAGCCAACCTGCTTGGTCGGGCTGTGGTAAATATCAGCGAACATGTCAGCCATGGCTTCCTCGCTGGGTTCTTCCTGCATTTGCACGCTCACCGCGCGACTGACCAACTGGTGACGCCGCGGCAGATGCAGATCATCTGGAATGCGCGGGCCATCGGTGAGGTAAGCCACCGGCAATTCATGACTGATGGCCAGGCTCAACACCTCGCCCAGACTCGCCGTTTCATCCAGTTTAGTCAGGATGCAGCCGGCCAGCCCACACCGCTTGTAACTGTGATAAGCAGCGGTTAGAACCTGTTTCTGGCTGGTGGTTGCCAGGACCAGATAATTTTTCGATTTGATCCCGCGACCGGCCAGGCTTTCGAGCTGCATGCGCAGTGCCGGGTCGCTGGCTTGCAGGCCTGCGGTATCGATCAGGATCACACGCTTGCGCAGCAACGGATCCAGCGCTTGCACCAGGGACTGGCCCGGATCGACGTGGGTCACCGACACATTGAGAATGCGGCCCAGCGTCTTGAGTTGTTCCTGGGCGCCGATGCGGTAGCTGTCCATGCTCACCAGCGCGATGCTCTGCGCGCCGTACTTGAGCACATAACGGGCCGCAAGCTTGGCCAGGGTGGTGGTCTTGCCCATGCCGGCAGGGCCGACCATGGCAATCACGCCGCCCTCTTCCAGTGGCTCGACTTCCGGTGTGGCGATCATCCGCGCCAGGTGCGCCAGCAACATGCGCCAGGCCTGACGAGGTTCTTCAATATCGGTAATCAGCGCCAGCAGGTCGCGGGACAACGGGCCGGACAAGCCGATGCGTTGCAGGCGACGCCACAGGTTGGCCTGGGCCGGACGGCTGCCTTGCAGCTGGTTCCAGGCCAGGGAGCCGAGTTGCACTTCCATCAGTTCGCGCAGGCTGTTGAGCTCGAAGCGCATCGAATCGAAAGCGCGCGGGTCAACACCGCCAGACGCTGGCGCCGAGGCTGGTGCGGCACGCCGAGGCTGTTCGTAAGTCGGTTCGATCAGCGGCTCGGCAGCGGTCAATGGCAGGCCGGCGAACAACTGGCGATTGGTGGTCTTGTCGCCATCGGTCTCGCCTTCGCCGCGCAGGCTCAGCTCGGCCTGGGCCGTGACGATGCGCGACTGGGTCTTGCGCAGCTCATCCTCGAGTTCGATGTTCGGAACGCGCGGGGCCAGCGCCGACAATTTGTAATCCAGGGCAGCCGTCAGCTCGACACCACCGGCGATCCGGCGGTTGCCGATAATGGCCGCATCAGCGCCCAGCTCATCACGAACCAGTTTCATGGCCTGACGCATATCGGCGGCGAAAAAACGCTTAACTTGCATAAACCACTACCTCAGCCGTTGGGCCCTACTGTCGCAACGATGGTCACTTGCTTGTTGTCAGGAATTTCCTGATACGCCAACACGTGCAAACCCGGGACTGCCAGCCTGCCGAATCGCGACAACATCGCGCGAACCGGACCGGCCACCAGCAGAATCACCGGTTGACCTTGCATCTCTTGACGCTGTGCCGCATCGATCAACGAACGCTGCAGTTTCTCTGCCATGCTTGGCTCCAGCAGAACGCCCTCTTCCGAGCCTTGTCCTGCCTTCTGAAGACTATTGAGCAATATCTGTTCCAACCTTGGCTCCAAGGTGATAACTGGCAGCTCCGACTCAGTCCCTACAATGCTTTGGACGATTGCGCGGCTTACGCCGACGCGCACCGCTGCCACCAGCGCGGCAGTATCTTGACTCTTGGCGGCATTGTTGGCGATGGCCTCGGCGATGCTACGAATGTCGCGAACCGGCACTTGTTCGGCGAGCAGCGCCTGCAAAACCTTGAGCAGTTGCGACAGCGACACCACGCCCGGCACCAGCTCTTCTGCCAGTTTCGGCGAGCTTTTGGCCAGCAATTGCATGAGTTGCTGCACTTCTTCGTGGCCAATCAGCTCGCTGGAGTGCTTGTACAAAATCTGGTTCAAGTGGGTTGCCACTACCGTACTGGCATCGACCACGGTGTAACCGAGGGACTGTGCCTGGGCACGCTGGCTGATTTCGATCCAGACCGCCTCCAGGCCAAAAGCCGGATCTTTGGCGGTAATGCCGTTGAGCGTGCCGTAGACCTGCCCGGGGTTGATCGCCAGTTCGCGATCCGGGTAAATCTCCGCTTCGGCGAGGATCACGCCCATAAGGGTCAGGCGATAGGCGCTTGGCGCCAGATCAAGGTTGTCACGAATGTGCACAGTCGGCATCAGGAAGCCCAGGTCCTGGGACAGCTTCTTGCGCACGCCCTTGATCCGCGCCAGCAACTGACCACCCTGGTTGCGATCCACCAGCGGAATAAGGCGATAGCCCACTTCCAGGCCGATCATGTCGATCGGGGTCACGTCGTCCCAGCCCAGTTCCTTGGTTTCCTGGGCGCGGGCCGGCGAAGGCAGCAGCTCTTGCTGGCGCTGAACCTCTTGCAGGGCCTGCACCTTCACCACGTTCTGCTTCTTCCAGAACAGGTAAGCGCCACCGGCCGCCAGGGCCGCCATGCTGAGAAAAGAGAAGTGCGGCATGCCGGGCACCAGGCCCATCACCGCCATCAGGCCTGCCGCTACTGCCAACGCTTTGGGCGAGGCGAACATCTGGCGACCGATCTGCTTGCCCATGTCTTCCGAGCCCGAAGCACGGGTCACCATGATCGCCGCCGCTGTCGATAACAACAGTGATGGCAATTGCGCCACCAAACCGTCACCAATGGTCAACAACGCGTAAACCCGGCCAGCGTCGCCAAAGGTCATGCCGTGCTGGAAGATACCGACCGCCATGCCGCCGATCAGGTTGATGAACAGAATCAGCAGGCCGGCGATGGCATCACCGCGCACGAATTTGCTGGCACCGTCCATGGAACCGTAGAACTCGGCTTCCTGGGCGACTTCCATGCGACGCAGCTTGGCCTGGTTTTGATCGATCAGGCCGGCGTTCAAGTCGGCGTCGATGGCCATCTGCTTGCCGGGCATGGCGTCGAGGGTGAAACGTGCGCTCACCTCGGAAATCCGCCCGGCGCCCTTGGTCACCACGACGAAGTTGATGATCATCAAAATCGCGAAAACCACGATACCGACCACGTAGTTACCGCCGATCACCACCTCACCGAACGCCTGGATCACCTTACCGGCGGCGGCATGCCCTTCCTGACCGTGGAGCATTACCACTCGCGTGGACGCCACGTTCAGCGCCAGGCGCATCAGTGTCGCCACCAGCAAAATCGTGGGGAACACCGCAAAATCCAGCGGCCGCAAGGCGTAGACGCAGACCAGCAACACGACGATGGACAAGGCGATGTTGAACGTGAAGAACACGTCCAGCAGGAACGGCGGCACCGGCAACATCATCATGGCCAGCATGACCAGCAGCAACAGCGGCACACCCAGATTGCCCCGACTCAAGTCGGCGACGTTTGTGCGAGCACTGTTGATTAACTGAGAGCGATCCACCGGTTTTCCCCGTTCCTTTAAAGCAAACTTTTGACGCCTGAAGCAGACGCAGAGCGGCTACTGCAAGAAGCCTTCCAACTTTTACCGGGGTGGGGATGATCGTTCCTACGCAACCAGCCCGGGACGCTCCGCGCCCCATCCAGAGCCGAACGCGGAGCGTCCGTAGAGGCATTCCCACGCAGAGCGAGGGAACGATCTTAAACAGTGGTGTTTAAGCGAAATCTCCAGACACTTACTCGCCCTACACATTCTTGCGCCGCAGCCTACGCCTGCGCCAGAATCCGCCGGCTTGTGCGCCTGAGGGCCGGGTTTTATCGTTTCCGGGTCGCTGAAAATCAGTGATCGGGTTGGTAGCCCGGGATTAGGTCGCAAAGCACTATCCTTTGCTGAGACTGTTCGCCTCGGTTTTATGGTGGTCATGCGCAGGTGCCTTCGGGCGGCCGTTCCTAATCCCGGTCTACCAACCTGCGTGTGGCCGCCACCCTTCGCCTGGTAGCGAAGGTGACGGCTCGTTTTAATGGATTAGGAGTTTCATCTATGTTCAAACCAACACCGAACCCACCAGAAACCGACGACACCTCAATCGACCGGCAAAAACTCCAGGAAGCCGCCGACCGCGCCCTCGACGACTACATCAATCTGACCGCCCGCCTGAACGCCAGCGAGCGAAAACCCAGCACGATGTTCATGGTCGCTCCGGACAATAAAACCGAAAGTTTGCTCGCCCACGCCAGTGAGTCTCTGGCCTCAGCCAGCGTCATGGCCAACGATTTTGCAACAGGACTGAAAGGCTCGCAGCGCAGCACGGTGCTGGGGATCATCCAGAACATCATGCTCGGCGAACTGGCGGTGAATCGCGCGCTGGACAACCTCGACCCGCAGGACTAACGAAAACCCTCTGTGTGCGAGCCTGCTCGCGAAGAGGCCATCAGTTTCAACATCCATGTTGACTGACACACCGCTTTCGCGAGCAAACCCGCCCCCACAGGTTCAGGCCAGGACAATTACCCCGCCGTCAGAATCTGCCCAGGCAATATTTCGCCAAAACCGAGTTCCCGACCTTTCATGTAGCGCGTGCCCCTGAACAGTTGCAGGCCTTCAACCTCAACAAAATCCTCGTGGGCGTGCATAAGCACCACTTTTGTTTCGGGTGCCACGTCAGTCTGCAATCGATGGCCTTGCAGCAGATTGAGCGCCCATTGAAAACGAATGATCGGCAGGTCGGCGATTTCAATCTGCCTATTTTCGTCCTCCCATCGAAAGCTCGTCTGCGCGGTAATTCGCAACTTCCCGTCTATCAATGCGAAGTCGGGCTTGGCATAACACTGTTCCAGCCCGCCGCTTGACCACTGGTCCATGTAGTAATCGGAAGGTGTGAAGACGCCAAACAATGCCTTGCTGCTATCAATGCTCCCTGCCTCGCTGAAAAAATAGTTATAGGAGTAGTGATAGGCCAACCCGTCAAGTTCCGGTCGAATGGCATTGATCGGACTGTCCAGATAACCCGGTATATACACATTTGCCATCTGCACAAAGTGGGTGAAGTCGAGGCTCATATCGAAGGTGACCGAGTAGCTGATGGTTCGCTCACCGTTATTTCTCTTGAGCTCTCCCTCAACGAACGTCAGCTCCATCCCTTGCAGTTTTCTGTATTCGCGAACGGTCATGACCGACCTCCTCTCAACGCTTGAATAGCGTTCATCGATGAAATCGTTTGAGGGGCGGTCCGTCTACTGTCAGAACTAACAGGTACAGACGCTTTTCGGATAGACGGTTCGGCTCCCACAGGTTTTTGGCCTGACCGATCGATTGAGGGGTATCAGGAATCGCGCCGCAAATCCGGCGGGATCGGCAGGTCGTCCTTGAGCGGATCCGGGCGTTTGCCCTTGCCGGCGCGGTGCTGGCGGATCTGGTAGACGTAGGCCAGTACCTGGGCCACGGCGAGGTACAGGCCGCCGGGAATTTCCTGGTCAAGTTCGGTGGAGTAGTAGATCGAACGCGCCAGGGCCGGCGATTCGAGCAGCAGCACTTCGTTGGCCACGGCGATTTCGCGGATCTTCAAGGCCAGGAAGTCGTTGCCCTTGGCGATCAGCATCGGCGCCCCGCCCTTCTCCGGGTCGTACTTGAGGGCCACGGCGTAGTGGGTCGGGTTGGTAATGACCACGTCGGCATCCGGGATCGCCGCCATCATCCGGCGCTGGGACATATCGCGCTGGAGCTGACGAATCCGCTGCTTGACCTCCGGCCGCCCTTCCTGGTCCTTGTGCTCGTCGCGCACTTCCTGCTTGGTCATCAGCAGTTTCTTGTGGCTTTCCCACAACTGCACCGGTACGTCGACGGCGGCGATGATGATCAGCCCGCATGCCATCCACAAGGTGCTCCAGCCCACCACTTGCAGGCTGTGGATGATCGCCAGTTCCAACGGTTCGTGAGCGATGCGCTGCAAGTCATCGATGTCCGACGACAACACCGCCAGCGCCACAAACAGGATGATGATGAATTTGGCAAACGCCTTGAGCAGTTCCACCAGGGCCTTGGTGGAAAACATCCGCTTGAGGCCACTGAGCGGGTTCATCCGGCTGAACTTGGGCGCCAGGGAGTTGAAGGCAAAGAGCCAACCGCCCAGGGAAATCGGGCCGATGATCGCCGCCAGCACCAGCGAAATCATGATCGGCTGAATCGCCCACAAGCCGATTTGCCCCGAGTGCAGCAAATAGTTGGCCATGGATTTCTGGTCCATGATCACCTCCCGCGGCAGCGAGAAGTTGATGCGCATCAGCTCCATCATGTCCTGGGCCAGGGCTCCGCCGAAAATCAGCAGGGCGCTGGCGCCGACCAGCATGATCGCCAGGGTGTTGAGTTCCTTGGAGCGCGCCACCTCGCCTTTGTCGCGGGAGTCTTTCTTGCGCTTGTCCGTGGGGTCTTCTGTTTTGTCTTGACCGCTTTCGCTCTCAGCCATGACTCAGCGCGCCTGTGCCAGTTCGCGTAAAAACTGCAAGGCCTCGGAGGCCATGGGTTGATACTGATTGAGAATATCCCCCAGGCTGATCCAGAGGATGAACATGCCGAGCACCAGGGTCAGCGGAAAGCCAATGGAAAAGATGTTCAGTTGTGGCGCCGCCCGGGTCATCACGCCAAACGCGATGTTGACCACCAGCAACGCGGTGACCGCCGGCAACACCAGCACCAGCGCCGCGCCGAGTACCCAACCGAGCTTGCCGGCCAACTGCCAGAAATGATTGACCATAAAACCGCTACCGACCGGCAGCGTGGTGAAGCTGTCAGTCAAGACTTCGAAGACCACCAGATGGCCGTTCATCGCCAGGAACATCAGCGTCACCAGCATGGTGAAGAACTGCCCGATCACCGCCACCGACACGCCGTTGGTAGGGTCGATCATGGACGCGAAGCCCATGCCCATCTGGATCGCGACAATTTGTCCGGCGATGACGAATGCCTGGAAGAACAGCTGCAAAGAGAAGCCCAGCACCGCGCCAATGATGATCTGCTCGCCAATCAGCAGCAGCCCGCTCAGGTCCAGCGGATTGACCGGTGGCATCGGCGGCAGGGCCGGCGTGATGACCACCGTGATCGCCAGGGCGAAATATGCCCGCACGCGCCGCGGCACCAGGGTCGTGCCAAAAACCGGCATGACCATCAGCAGCGTACCGACGCGAAACAGCGGCAACATGAACGTCGCCACCCACGTGCTGATCTGGGTATCGGTCAGCTGCAGCAGCGACATGGTTTAGCCGATGACCTGAGGAATACTGCCGTACAACTGCAGGATGTATTCCATGAAGGTCTGCACCAGCCACGGGCCGGCCACAATCAGCGTCACCAGCATCACCAGCAAGCGTGGCAGGAAGCTCAGGGTTTGTTCGTTGATCTGGGTCGCCGCCTGGAACATCGCCACCAGCAAGCCCACCAATAGACTCGGGATCACCAGCACGGCGACCATCATGGTGGTCAGCCACAGCGCTTCTCGAAAGATGTCTACGGCGACTTCCGGGGTCATGGCGAAACACCGCCAAAGCTGCTGGCCAAGGTACCGATGATCAACGCCCAGCCATCGACGAGCACGAACAGCATGATCTTGAACGGCAGGGAAATGATCAGCGGCGACAGCATCATCATCCCCATCGCCATGAGCACACTGGCCACGACCAGGTCGATGATCAGGAACGGAATGAAGATCATGAAACCGATCTGGAACGCGGTTTTCAGTTCCGACGTCACGAACGCCGGCACCAGAATGGTCAACGGCGCCTGATCCGGCGTGGCAATGTCAGTGCGTTTGGACAGGCGCATGAACAGCTCCAGATCGCTGGTGCGGGTCTGGGCGAGCATGAAGTCCTTGATCGGCACTTGCGCCTTGAGCACGGCGTCCTGGGCGGTGAGTTTCTCCGCCAGGTACGGCTGCAGGGCATCGTTATTCACCCGGTCGAACACCGGCGCCATGATGAACATGGTCAGGAACAGCGCCATGCCGGTGAGGATCTGGTTCGACGGTGTCTGCTGCAAGCCCAGGGCCTGGCGCAGGATCGAGAAGACGATGATGATCCGGGTGAAACTGGTCATCAGCATGACGAACGCTGGAATGAAGCTCAGCGCGGTCATGATCAGCAGGATCTGCAGGCTGACCGAGTATTCCTGCGCGCCCTGCGCATTGGTGCCCAGGGTGATGGCCGGGATCGACAGCGGATCGGCGGCGAACGCCAGCGGCGCCGCCAGCATCAGGGCCAGCGTCAAGACGATGCGTAGCGCACCCATTACTTCTTATCCTTCTGATCCTTGCCCAACAGTTCCATCAGGCGCTGGGCAAACTCCGGGGTCGTTTTTTCAGTTGCGCTCGGCACGTGCACCGGCTCCTTGAGCACATGCAACGCGGTGATGGTGCCGGGGCTGAGGCCGAGCAGAATCTGTTCGTTGCCGACCTGTACCAGCATCAAGCGGTCACGCGGCCCGAGCGCGCGCGAACCGACGATCTCGATTACCTGGCCCTTGCCTGCCGGCCCGGCCTGCTGGACCCGGCGCAATAGCCAGGCGAGGAAGAAGATCAACCCCAGCACAAACAACAGGCCGAACACCAATTGCGTCAATTGCCCGGCCACGCCGCTGTTGACCACCGGTGCAGCGGCCGCAGCCGCCGTGGCCACCGGCTCGGCAGCCAAGGCGCTGAACGGCAGCGCCAGCAACAACCCCAGGACCTTGTTCACTTAGCGCAGCTTCTTGATGCGTTCGCTTGGGCTGATCACGTCGGTCAGGCGAATGCCGAACTTCTCGTTGACCACGACCACTTCGCCGTGGGCGATGAGGGTGCCGTTGACCAGTACGTCCAGCGGCTCGCCCGCCAGGCGATCAAGCTCGATCACCGAACCCTGGTTGAGTTGCAGCAGGTTGCGAATGTTGATGTCAGTGCTGCCGACTTCCATGGAAATCGACACCGGAATGTCGAGGATCACATCCAGGTTCGGGCCGTCCAGGGTCACCGGGTCGTTGTTCTTCGGCACGCTGCCGAATTCTTCCATCGGCAGACGGTTGGAGGACGAGCTGCCGGTATCGGCGGCCAACAGGGCATCGATATCGTCCTGGCCGGCATCACCGGTTTCTTCCAGGGCGGCAGCCCATTCATCAGCCAGTGCCTGGTCGTCCTGGGCGTTCATATCGTCGTTCATCATGTGTCCTCAGCGGGCCGCTCTTTTACGAGAAGCGGCCAGTGTTAAATGGGGGAATTAAGCGCCGATCAGCGGCGCTCGATCGGCTCGATCACCTGCAACGCGAGGTTGCCTTTGTGCGAGCCCATCTTGACCTTGAATGCAGGCACGCCGTTGGCGCGCATGATCATTTCTTCCGGCATCTCGACCGGGATGATGTCCCCCGGCTGCATGTGCAGGATGTCCCGTAGACGCAACTGACGACGGGCCACCGTAGCACCGATCGGCACGTCTACGTCCAGCACGTCCTGGCGCAGGGCGTTGACCCAGCGCTCGTCCTGGTCGTCGAGGTCCGACTGGAAGCCGGCATCGAGCATTTCGCGTACCGGCTCGATCATCGAGTACGGCATGGTCACGTGCAGGTCGCCGCCACCGCCATCGAGTTCGATGTGGAACGTCGACACCACGATTGCTTCGCTCGGGCCGACGATGTTGGCCATGGCCGGGTTCACTTCCGAGTTGATGTACTCGAAGTTCACTTCCATGATCGCCTGCCAGGCCTCCTTCAAATCGATGAAGGCCTGCTCCAGCACCATGCGCACCACGCGCAGCTCGGTCGGGGTGAATTCACGCCCTTCGATCTTCGCGTGACGGCCATCGCCGCCGAAGAAGTTGTCCACCAGCTTGAACACCAGTTTGGCGTCGAGGATGAACAGCGCAGTGCCGCGTAACGGTTTGATCTTGACCAGATTGAGGCTGGTCGGCACGTACAGCGAGTGCACGTATTCGCCGAACTTCATCACCTGCACGCCACCCACGGCAACGTCTGCCGAACGGCGCAGCATGTTGAACATGCTGATGCGGGTGTAGCGGGCGAAACGCTCGTTGATCATTTCCAGGGTCGGCATGCGTCCGCGGACGATCCGATCCTGGCTGGTCAGGTCGTAACTTTTGACGCTGCCGGGTTCGGAAGCGGTATCGGTCTGTACCAGACCATCGTCGACGCCATGCAACAGCGCATCGATCTCATCCTGGGACAGCAGGTCCTGCACGGCCATGTCGTGTTCCTACTGCAGTACGAAATTAGTGAAAAGCAACTGTTCGATCACCACTTTGCCGAGCTCTTTCTGCGCCACTTCCTGGACGCTGGCGGTGGCCTTCTGGCGCAACATTTCCTGGCCGACCGGAGTCGCCAGCGTAGCGAAGTCCTGCCCGGAGAACAGCATCACGAGGTTATTGCGGATGACCGGCATGTGCACTTTGAGCGCTTCCAGATCCGCCTGGTTGCGGCCGAGCATGGTGATGCTCACCTGCATGTAGCGCTGGCGGCCGTTCTGGTTGTAATTGGCGACGAAGGCTGGCGCCATCGGCTCGAAAACTGCGGGTTGCTTGCCGGCCGGTGCGGTTTCAGCCGCCACCGCAGGTTTGCTCTGGGCACTGTGCATGAAGTACCAGGTGGCCCCCACGGACAAACCGATCGCCAGCAGCACCGCCACTACGATCGCAATGATCAGCTTGAGTTTGCCTTTGGTTGCAGGGTCTTTAACCACTGCTGCTGCTTCGCTCTTAGCCATGCCAATAATCCGTCACTATTCAGTTTTTCACAGTCGCACGGCAAGGCAAGAGCAAGTGTTATGCCAGAAGTGTGGAAGAGGAAGTCGAGGTCTTGGAGAGATCGTTCCCACGCTCTGCGTGGGAATGCCTCAATGGACGCTCCGCGTCCGCTTCGGTGAGGACGCGGAGCGTCCCGGGCGGCATTCCCACGCCGAGCGTGGGAACGATCATATTGCGTTTGATCAGGCGTAATAATCGACGGCGCTTGAGCCAATCACGCTGGTAGTGGTTGCGGCCACTTCGGCAACCGTCGGCACGATCTCATCGTCCATGGCATCAACCCGACCACCGCTGGCGCTGGTGCGACCGCCCTGCCCTTGCTGAGCCTGTTGCTCCTGCCCCTGGCCCTGCCAGCCACGGGACTGGTCAGACACGTTGACATCGACCTGGCCCATGCCCTGCTGCGCGAACATATCCCGCAAGCGATGCATCTGCCCGTCCAGCGCTTCGCGAACACTCGGATGAGCACTCATGAAGGTCACCTGGGTCTGCTGGTCCGGCACCATGTTCACCCGAATATCCAGGCGCCCCAGCTCGGCGGGCTGCAACTGAATGTCGGCCGCCTTGAGATTGGCGCTGGACAGGTACATGACCCGGTTCACCACTTCTTCGGTCCAGCCACTCTGATGCATGGCGATCGGTTGATTGACCGGCAGCGCATTGGCGGTTTTCGGCGTGGCAGCCTGGGTCAGCGCCGCCAGACGACTGGCGAAATCATCGACACGGGTATCGCTGCTGGAGGACGTCAGGTCCTTGAGCCCTTCATTGAGCAAGCCACTGAACGCCTTCTCGCCGCCCTGGCTGGTGCTGTCCTTGCCGGTTTGCACATCGAGCATGGTCGCCATGCCGGCGGCAAAGTTCTGCGCCGAGGTCAGCTCGCCGTCGGCGGAAACCTGGGCCGCTGTCGCCTTGGGCTGGGATTGGCTGGAGGCGGACACGTGACCACTCTGCTCCATGGCCATGCGCAGGGCCGGCAACGCGTCGAGCGGGTCGGCCTCTGGATCGAAATCGCTGTCGGTGGTCGCGGCAGCCTGCACGGGCGCGGCGGTAACGGCGGCAGCGACCGCCGCCTCGACGGGCGCTGGTGCGGTGGTCGCCACTGGCGGTGTCTCGGGCGCTGGCGCGGGCACCACCGGCTGAACCGCCTGCATCAAGGCCGGATCCAGCGCCGGATCGACCGGCGGAGCATCCACGGCAACTGGCGTAGCAGTCGTATCCGGGTCACTGTCGCTGGCGCTTTTGTCGTCCGCCGAGGAGGACGCCGGTTTATCGGCGGGCAAGGATTTGCCGCTATCGGCAACGTTCTGGTCCGCAGCGGCAGGCTTATCCTTGCTGACATCCTTCTTGTCAGGACTGTCCGGGGTTTTATCCCGCGTCGATTTGACCGGTGCGTCAGCCATCGCCGCAGGCTTGTTTGGCCCCTGTTTGGCGAAGACATTGGCGAAGCTGGAGGCCTTATCCCCAGGCTCAGCGGCCACCACCGGGGTATTGGCGGAGGCGGCTTGAGGCTTGGCCTTTGCAGCGGCCTGAAGAAGCAGATTGGGGGTAACGGGCATGACGCGGTCTCCGCTGCACTGGGATCGTAGGTACAGTTGAGTGAGATGATTGCAAAGGTCGAGCCAGGTTTGCCAATCCGGCGCCTGATGCGCCGGACGGTCGTGTTACTCCGCTAAAGAACGTTGACGTTCTGCTTCATAGAGCGGGCGGACGATGGCGAATTCGCCGTCAATTTCCCCGACCAGTTTTTCGATGCCGGCGAGGTGTTTGTCCTTGGCTCGCTGCTCCAGCTCATTGCACAGTTCAGCCAGGCGAACGGCGCCCATGTTGCTGCTGCTGCCTTTGAAACTATGGGCCGCATTCATGAGCTGCGCGGCATCCTCGGCCTTGCGCAGAACGAGTAAACGCTCTTCGGAGTCAGCGATGAAGGTATCCAGTAATGTCGGATACTCATCCTCCATGACCTCCCGCAACGCACTTAGCACGTCGCGATCCAGATGTGTGTCAGCCACTTGTTCACTCCTTGATCAAGAATTCGCGGGATTATGCCAGAGCCTCCCAATAAAACTCCACGTGTGCACTGCGACCATCGTCGGACCAGGTCGCCTTGCGGCTCAACTGGCGGATCAGGCCGACGCCGCGCCCCGACAGACGGACGCCATCCACCGGCCGCTCCATCACCTTCGCTACATCAAAGCCTTTGCCGCTGTCGTCGACCCGAATCGACAGGCACCCGCCTTCGCCCGTTGGCGTCACCGCCAGATGCAAGCGCACATAGCCATCCTGCAATTGGTCCAGGCGAGTATTGCGCTCTTGATAATAGCGCGCAAACCCCGAGGCATCGCGCTTGAGGCTGGAGTCCAGACCCAACACGCCATGCTCCAGAGCATTGGAATACAGCTCGGCCAGCACACTATATAACGCGCCGCTTTGCGCCCGCAGGCCATGGACTTCAAGCAGCAATTGCAGCAAATAGGGCAACGGGTTGAAGCGTTTGAGGGTGGCGGCGCGAAACTCGAAGCTCACCGACCAGTCCAGCGGACAGGACTGACCGCTGTCGGAATACACCAGTGCCGGCGGGCTCAGTTGCGCCGACTCCAGTAGGCGGACCTCGACCATGCTCACATCGTCCCGGGCTTCGCCACGGAAATCGCGCAGAGCCTGTTCGATTTCCGCAAACAACGCATCCGGCCGGCGATTGCTGGCAAACACTTGCTCCAGGCGCTCCACGCCAAACAATTGTTCATTGGCATCGCACGTGTCGATCACCCCGTCGGACAACAGGAACACCCGATCATCGACCGCCATCGGAAATACTTCCGTGCGATCGTTAAAGGTTGTCGGGCTCAATACTCCCAGTGGCAAGTGCCGCGCCCGCAGCGGCGTGCGCTCACCCGTGGCATTGCTGTGCAGGTAACCGTCCGGCATCCCGCCGTTCCAGACTTCTACCGAACGACGCTGAAAGCTCAGGCACAACAGGGTCGCACAGCAGAACATGTCCACGGGCAGGATGCGCTTGAGCTTGGCATTCATCTCCCGCAGGGTTTCGGACAAACCGTAGCCCTTGGCGGTCATGCCGTAGAACACTTCCGCCAGCGGCATGGCGCCGACGGCGGCCGGCAAGCCATGCCCGGTGAAATCGCCGAGCAGCACGTGCATGTCGCCGGCCGGGGTAAACGCGGCCAGCAGCAGATCGCCGTTGAACAACGCGTAAGGTGATTGCAGGTAACGGATATTCGGTGCATTCAGGCAACCGGAGTGGGCCACCTTGTCGAACACAGCCTTGGCCACCCGCTGCTCGTTGAGCAAATACTCGTGGTGCCGGGCAATCTGGTCACGCTGCTTAAGCACGGTGGCCTGCAAACGCCGTAAACGATCCATCGCCTTGATTTTGGCGGCGAGGATCACCTGGTTGTAGGGCTTCGCCAGAAAATCGTCGCCCCCGGCCTCCAGGCAACGGGCCAGGGCTTCGCTCTCGGTCAGCGAGGTCAGGAAGATAATCGGCACCAGGGTTTCCCCCGCCAGCGCCTTGATCTGCCGCGCCGCCTCGAAACCGTCCATCACCGGCATCATGGCGTCCATCAATACCAGTTGCGGCCTCTGTTCACGGAACGCTTCCACCGCTTCGGCGCCGTTGCTGGCGGTCAGCACTTGATGCCCCTGACGCCGGACGATACTCGACAGCAGCATGCGATCGGCCGCGCTGTCTTCAGCGATCAGGATCGTCAGCGGTTCGAACACGGACTGCATGGCGGTCACGCCACGTCGAAGATTTGTTCAAAGTTGGAGATGGCGAGAATCTTGCGCACATCGGCGTTGGCGTGGGTGAGCTTGATCTCGGCATTCTCGCCACCGGCGTGATCGCGCAACAGCAACAACATGCCGAGCGCCGAGCTGTCGAGGTAGGTGGCGTCCTTCAGGTCAACTTCAAAGGACTCGGGTTTTGGCTCGAGATTTTCGTAGGACTCGCGAAATTCCTGATGCTTGGCAAAATCGAATCGTCCCTTGATCGAAATCGTCAGCTTTTGCCCATCTTGGGAGACTTCTGTAACGACTGACATTTAACGGCTTCCTTGTCATTGGTGAACGTGCGTGTACAAGGTTTAGCACTTGGCGGGGGTGGGGGCAAGGCGGGATGCAGTGTTGCGACGGATAGATCGCCATCGCTTGCAGGAGCAAGGCTTGCCCGCGATGAACGATCACGCGGTAGACCTGCCTTAATACGGATCCTGGCGCGGCAACCGCTGGGACAACTCATCCAGCAACTTCTGCTCACGCCGGTCTTCGAGCTTGCGCGCCTCGTCCATGTAGCGCTGGACCAGTTTGCGCAAACCTTCGACCCGGGCAAACGCCTGCTGCCAGGCATCACGCGCCTTGTTCAGATTGTTCTGGTGCCAGACCAGGCTCTGTCGCTGCTGATCAATGGCCGTGCCCAGTTGCGCCAGAAACCCCTGATAACCCAGCAACCATTGGCCGGACACGCCACTGCTGCCGCGCACGATCCATTGTTCCTGGTAATCGAGGCGGAAGGCCTCAAGGTCATCGAGTTTGCTCTGCGCCAGACGCACCTGGCCCTGGAAATGCCCCAGACGCTGGACCGCAGTCTTCTCGGCCTTTTCGGCCATCTCGACCACGGGTGCCAGGCGTCCTGCACGAGTCTGGGCCATGGCCGGTTAGCCGCCGGCCGCGGGGGCGAAGATCGTGCCGAGGTAGGATTCGCTTTCGCCCAGGCTGATTTTGTCGTTCAGGCCCTGACGCAGGTACCTGACCAACTGCGGTTGCAGGGAAATCGCCAGGTCGGTTTCCCGATCGCCACCGGCCACATAGGCGCCGACGCTGATCAAGTCCCGACTCTGCTGATAACGCGACCACAATTGCTTGAAGTACTGGGCGCGCATCATGTGTTCCGGCGTGACCACCGACGGCATGACCCGGCTGATCGACGCTTCGATATCGATGGCCGGGTAATGCCCTTCCTCGGCCAGGCGCCGGGACAGCACGATGTGCCCGTCGAGCACGCCTCGCGCGGCGTCGGCGATCGGGTCCTGCTGGTCATCGCCTTCGGACAACACGGTGTAGAACGCAGTGATCGAGCCGCCGCCCTTCTCGGCGTTACCGGCCCGCTCCACCAGTTTCGGCAACTTGGCGAATACGGACGGCGGATAACCCTTGGTCGCGGGCGGTTCGCCGATAGCCAAGGCGATTTCCCGCTGGGCCTGGGCGAAACGGGTCAGCGAATCCATGAGCAACAGGACATTCTTGCCCTTGTCGCGGAAATACTCGGCGATACGCGTGCAATACATCGCCGCGCGCAAACGCATCAGCGGCGCATCGTCCGCCGGCGAGGCCACGACCACTGAACGCTTGAGGCCTTCTTCACCGAGAATGTGCTCGATGAATTCCTTAACTTCTCGCCCCCGCTCACCGATCAGCCCAACCACGATAATGTCGGCTTCGGTAAAGCGCGTCATCATGCCCAGCAGTACGGATTTACCGACGCCGGTACCGGCGAACAGGCCGAGACGCTGACCGCGACCGACCGTCAACAAACCGTTGATGCTGCGAATCCCGACGTCCAGCGGCTCGCTGATCGGGTGGCGCTTGAGCGGGTTGATGGTCGGGCCGTCCATCGGCACCCAGTCTTCGGCTTTCATCCCGCCCTTGCCGTCGAGTGCGCGACCGGCACCGTCAAGCACCCGGCCGAGCATGCTCATGCCCATCGGCAAGCGCCCGGTATCGGCCATCGGCACCACGCGTGCGCCGGGGGCAATGCCGGCGACACTGCCGACCGGCATCAAAAAGACTTTGCTGCCGGAGAAGCCCATGACTTCGGCTTCGACCTGCACCGGGTGATAGCTGTCGTCGTTGATCACCATGCAGCGGCTGCCCATGGCGGCGCGCAAGCCCTCGGCTTCGAGGGTCAGGCCGACCATGCGCAGCAGGCGACCTTCAAGGATCGGCGCGCCTTCCAGTTCCGTGGCCTCGGCGTAGCTGCCCAGGCGCTTGGCGAAACTGGTGCGATCAAGGCGCATCGGGGGTGTCCAGCTCTGGTGGCAGTTCAGGTTCCGGAGCGGCCGCTGGCTTGGCGTCGACCGGCAGTTCAAGGCTCATGTCCGGCTCGGCCGGGTGCAGCGCTTGTTCATGCAGTTGATCGAAGAGCTTGTCCATGACCCGGGTAACACGGGTTTCGACCGTGGCGTCGATGCGGCTGTGCTCGGTTTCGACCCGGCAACCGCCCGGCAACAAGGCTTCGTCTTCGACGATGCGCCAGGTTTCTTCATGGCGCTCGCGCAGGGCTTTGACCTGTTCGAAATCCTGGGGATTGATGTACAGCCGCACATTGCCCACGCCCAGCGGCAACAGCTTGAGGGCTTCGCGCATGACGCTTTCGATGTGCGTGGAATCGATGGCCAGTTCGCGCTGAATCACTTGTTTGGTGATGTGCTGCACGAGGTCGACCAGGGATTTTTCGATCTGGGTGTCCTGCTCGGCGATCGGCTCGAACAGGTGGCTCATTAGCGCTTCCAGGGCGGCAATCTTGGCGTTCAGCGCCACTTCGGCTTCCTGACGGACCTTGAGCGTGGTGCTGTGGAAGCCTTCTTTCTCACCCGTGGCGAAGCCTTCGTTATAGGCCTCCTGACGGATGCTTTCGAGTTCTTCCAGGGTCAGTGGCTGGACTTCTTCCAGCGGCACTTCTTCCATTTCCGGCGGCTCGGGCTCGGGTTCCGGCTCGGGCTCGGGCACATGCGGGTCGAAGCTGGGCAGCGACCAGACGTCGAAACCACCGACCTCCTTGCCACGGATCAGGTCGGTGTTGGACTCATCATGTTTGGACGACATAGTGACCTTAGATCATCTCTTCGCCACCCTTTCCGCCGAGAACGATTTCTCCGGCTTCGGCCATACGGCGGGCAATGGTGAGGATTTCTTTCTGTGCGGTTTCCACGTCGCTGACGCGCACCGGGCCTTTGGCCTCGAGGTCGTCGCGCAACAGTTCGGCCGCTCGTTTGGACATGTTCTTGAAGATCTTTTCCTTGACGCCTTCGTCCGAACCCTTGAGGGCCAGCACCAGCACGTCGGAGGACACTTCGCGCAGCAACGCCTGGATCCCGCGGTCGTCGACATCGGACAGGTTGTTGAACACGAACATGAGGTCTTCGATCTGACCGGACAGGTCTTCGTCGACTTCGCGGATCGAGTCCATCAGCTGACCTTCGATCGAGCTGTCGAGGAAGTTCATGATGTCGGCCGCACGCTTGATGCCACCCAAGGTGGTGCGCGAGGCATTCGAGTTGCCGGAGAACTGCTTCTCGAGAATCTGGTTGAGTTCTTTCAGGGCCGCCGGCTGCACGGTGTTCAACGACGAGACGCGCAGGATGATGTCCAGACGCACCTTGTGGTCGAAGTTGCCGAGGACTTCACCGGCCTGGTCCGGGTCGAGGTACGCCACGACGATCGCCTGGATCTGTGGGTGCTCGTAACGGATCACGTCGGCGACGGCGCGCGGCTCCATCCACTTCAGGCTGTCGAGGCCGCTGGTGTTGCCACCCAGCAGGATGCGGTCGATCAGGCCGTTGGCCTTGTCTTCGCCCAACGCCTGGGTAAGCATTTTGCGCACGTAGTCGTCGGAGCCGACGCCCAGGCTGGTCTGGTCGCCGACGATGTCGACGAACTCGCTCATCACCTGCTCGACCTGCTCGCGGTGCACGTTACCCATTTGCGCCATGGCCACGCCCACACGCTGGACCTCTTTGGGCCCCATGTGGCGCAGCACTTGCGCGGCGTCAGTCGAACCCAGGGACAGCAGCAGAATCGCGGCTTTATCAACCCGGGACAGTTTGGCGACAGCGGCTCGGTTATCACTCATCTGCGTTAATCCACTCTTTCACGACCTGGGCCACACGGCCCGGATCTTCTGCCACCAGACTCTTGATTGCATTCAACTGTGCGTCATAGCCTTCGCTCGGGCTCGGCAACAGGATGCTTTGCGGGCCGCCGAGGCTGACGCGGTCGTTGGCCAGTTCGCCGTCCAGGCCGCCCATGCCACCCAACTCGACGTCGCTGCCCAAGCCAGCAAGCTGTTTGCCTTTGCCGCCACCGGTGATGTTGTTGAGCACCGGACGCAGCACACCGAACACCAGCACCAGGATGAACAACACACCCAGCACTTGCTTGACGATGTCCCAGAACCAAGGCTGGGAGTAGAACGGAATATCGGCAATCACTTCACCGCGTTCGGCGGAGAACGGCATGTTGATCACGCTGACGCTGTCGCCACGGCTGGCATCGAAACCGACGGCGTCCTGTACCAGGCGCGTGAAGCGTGCCAATTCGTCGGCGCTCCACGGCGCGCGGGTGGTTTCACCGTTGGCCGCGTTGATCTTGACCTGGTCATCCACCACTACCGAGACCGACAGGCGATTCAAACGGCCCTGTTGTTGCTTGGTGTGGCTGATGGAGCGATCAAGCTCGAAGTTCTTGGTCGATTGTTGACGCTTGTCCGCCGGGTACGGTGCAAGCATAGGCTGACCGGTGGCCGGGTCCATGATTTGCTGACCATTGGCATCGAGCAATGGCTGACCTGGCTGCACCATGCCGGCCGACGCGGTCGCGCCACCGGTGGTTTGCGGGGCCGAAGCTGGCGATGGCGGCTGGTTGCTCAGAGCACCCGGCACGCCTTGCGGGCCATTGCTGGCGGTGCGCTGTTCAGAAGTCGATTGCTCGCTGCGCAGCGCCGGTTGGTCCGGGTTGAACTGCTCGGAGGTCGATTCGACGGCGCTGAAATCCACGTCGGCCGAGACTTCGGCTTTATAGCGGTCATTGCCCAGCACCGGTTGCAGGATGTTGTGCACACGCTGGGTGAGCATGCTTTCCATGCGGCGGCTGTAATCGAATTGCTTGCCGGCCATGGTCAGTTCGGAGTTCTCCGCCTGATCGGACAGCAGGTTGCCCTTCTGGTCGACAACGGTGATCTGCGACTTGCTCAGTTCCGGAACGCTGGTGGCGACCAGGTTGATGATCGCCAGTACCTGGCCTGGCTCCAGGGAGCGGCCGGAATACAGCTCAACCAGAATCGACGCACTTGGCTTGCGCTCATCGCGCACGAACACCGAGCTTTTCGGAATCGCCAGGTGCACACGGGCACCCTTGACGTTGTTCAGGCTGGAAATGGTGCGGGCCAGTTCGCCTTCGAGGCCGCGACGATAACGGGTCGCTTCCATGAACTGGCTGGTGCCCAGGCCCTGGTCCTTGTCGAGGATTTCAAAACCGATGTTGCCGTCGCTGGGAGTGACACCAGCCGCGGCGAGCTTGAGGCGCGCACGGGACACATCATCGGCCTTGACCAGCAAGGCACCGGAGTTCGGTTCAACGGTGTAAGGAATGTCAGCGGCGGCCAGGGTTTCCATGACCTGCTTGGCGTCCATACCGGCAAGACTGCCGTACAGAGGCCGGTAGTCCGGCTGCTGCGACCACAACACCACGGCAAAGCCAATCGCCACGCTCGCAGCCAGGCCGACCAACAGGCCCACCTGACGCAGCATGGTCATCTCGGAGAGGTTTTCCAGGAAGGACAACCCGAACAGCGGCGGTTTGCCGTCTACTGGGGTGGCCTTGGCCGGAACATTATCGGCGATTGCATCTGCCATGACTCAATATCGTCCTTAAACCGGCATCTGCATGATGTCTTGGTAAGCCTGAACCAGCTTGTTACGCACCTGGGTCAACGCCTGGAAAGACACACTGGCCTTCTGCGAGGAAATCATCACATCCGTCAGATCAACGCCGCTCTTGCCAATTTCAAAGGCACTGGACAGTTGACTCGACGCCTGCTGGGTGTCGTTCACTTTATTGACGGCCTGACCGAGCATGTCGGCAAAGCTGCTGCCACCCAGTTCAGGAACGGCGGCAGTCGATTTCGGTGCCGACATCGCGTCCATTTGCATGGACCGCATGTCCAACATCAATCGATTAAATTCAATACCTTGGCTCATGGTCTGCTCTCTTCGTCGACCCGCAATTTTTTGACACTCACTCGGCGGGTAGTGAGGTGTTAGCAACAAGGGTGCCAGCTCGGTGGCCTGGCTTCACAAAAGCCTTCCCGGTGAATCAGGTGGCGAACAGATAAGCTTCCACATCCATTCCGGCGTCACGCATTTGCGCCAGTTTGTAGCGCAAGGTGCGCGGGCTGATGCCCAGGCGTTCGGCGGCCTCTTTGCGACGGCCACGCTCGGCGCGCAGGGTGTCGATGATCATCTGGAACTCATGTCGACGCAGGTCGTCGCCCAGGGCACTGGCCGAATCGGCCTCGACTTCCACGGCCCGCACCGGCGTCAATGCGGGTAATGGCGCACAGGCGACCGGCCCCGACAGGCAGAAATCCTGCGGCTGAATCAAACCGCCCTGCTGCAGAATCAGCGCGCGCTGGATGGCGTTATCCAGCTCACGCACATTACCCGGCCACGGATAACCGATCAGGCACGCTTGCGCCTCGGGCGAGAGTCTGGCCGCGGCATGCTTCATTTTATTGACGTGTTTGGCCAGAAGACGCTCGGCCAGCGGCAGGATGTCGGCGGTGCGCTCGCGCAACGGACGCCAGGCCAGCGGAAAAACCGACAGCCGATAGTAAAGGTCTTCACGGAAACGCCCCGCTGCCACTTCACCGGCCAGGTCACGGTTGGTGGTGGCGACGACGCGGATGTCCAGGCTGATCGGCTTGCGCGCCCCCACCCGTTCGACTTCCCGCTCTTGCAACACCCGCAGCAATTTGGCCTGCAAGCCCATGGGCATTTCCGAAATTTCGTCGAGCAGGATAGTCCCGCCGTCGGCCTGTTCGAACTTGCCGGCCTGAGCCGCGATGGCGCCGGTGAACGAGCCTTTCTCGTGACCGAACAACGTGGCCTCGAGCATGTTGTCGGGGATTGCCGCGCAGTTGATGGCAATGAATGGCTGACTGGCGCGATGGGAATGCTGGTGGATATAGCGCGCCAGCACTTCCTTGCCGGTGCCGGACTCACCGGAGATCAACACCGTGGAATCGCTGCGCGCCACTCGCGCGGCCAGTTCGAGCAATTGCGCACTGGCCGGTTCGAAGGCGATCGGCCCCTCACCGTCGGTGGCGCCGAGACTGCCCAACGCATGGCGCGCCACCAGATCGAGCAAGGCCTTGGGTTCGAACGGCTTGACCAGGTAATCCGCCGCCCCCTGACGCATAGCGTCGACTGCCCGCTCCACGGCGCCATGCGCGGTCATCAGCAGCACCGGCAATTGCGGCTGCCGCGCCCGCAACAATCCGAGCAATTGATGGCCATCCATGCCTGGCATGTTGACGTCACTGACCACCAGATTGAACGCCTCGACGCCGACCGCCGTCAGCGCCTCTTCCGCCGAACCGACGGCCTTGTAATCATGCCCCGCGAGCAGCAGCGTATCCGCCAGTGCCTCGCGCAGCGCGCGGTCATCCTCGACCAGTAGAACCTTGATTGCCATGCCCTTCACTCCGCGTCCGATGCGCTGATAAACAACGGCAGGGACACCAGCGCACAGGTACCGCGACCGAGCCGCGAGCGCAACTGCAATTCTCCCTGATGAGCACGGGCCACTGCCTTGACCACGGTCAGGCCCAGGCCGGTTCCGGTGGTCTTGGTGGTGAAAAATGGCTCGCCCAGGCGCGCCAGTACCGTGTCATCGATGCCGCTGCCGCTGTCACTGACGCACAGGCGCAGATTGCTGCCACGGGTATAGAGGTGAACCTTCAGGCGCACGGCACCGTTGCTGGCCTGGATCGCATTTTCGATCAGATTCAGAATCGCCCCGACCAGGGTGTCGCGATTGCACAGCAACTCCCCCGCGTGACTGTCGCACTGCCAACGGATCGGCAGGTCTTGAACGTGGGTCAGCGCCGCGGCTTGCAGCGATTGCAGCAGCTCCTTGGGCGTGACGCGGTTGGTCAGCGGCAATTCGCCGCGAGCGAACACGAGCATGTCGCGCACCTGATGCTCCAGTTCGTGCAGGCGTTCTTTCAAACGGCCGGCGAAGCGTTGCTGAGTGGCGACCGGCAATTCCTGCTCAGTCAAATGACTGGCGTACAGCAGGGCTGCGGACAGCGGCGTGCGAATCTGATGAGCCAGCGAGGCAACCATTCGACCCAGGGACGACAGGCGCTCATGGCGGGCCAGTTGATCTTGCAGGTGACGGGTTTCGGTCAGGTCGTTGAGCAGCACCAACTGACCAGGCTCGGCATCCAGCGAGCGGGTGGCGATCGACAGACGCCGACCGTCCTTGAGGGAGATTTCATGACCGTCGTCTTCACGGGGCGCAAAGCAGCGCGCAATCACCTGGCGCCACAGCTCGCCTTCGAGGGGCAGGCCGAGCAACTCGCAGGCCGCCGGGTTAGCTTCGCGCACCATGCCCTGGGCGTCGATCACGATGACGCCACCGGGTAACAGATCAAGGAGGTTTTGCAGGCGGTTGGCCAGGCGTTCTTTTTCCGCCAGTTCCTGCATGCGTTGGGCACTGACCACCGCCAGCTCACCCTTGAGCTCGGTGACCCGGGCTTCGAGCATGCTGTAGGAGTCAGTCAATTGGCTCGACATCTGGTTGAACAGCACGAACGCCTGCTCAAGACCCAGCCGGCTTGTCTGCTCTACGGACGACGGTTGCCCCGAAGCGTCAGGGACAGGAGACATCTGGGCGGCTTGGGGCATCGTGCTCTCTCGCTTGGCTGACCGTCAGTGAAACGGAACGTTGCGAGAGATGTAGCAATACCCGTGCCTAAAAAAAAACGCTTATAAATGAAGGAGTTGAAAAACAGGCGTCAATCATCTGCCTGTTCATCTCCGTCACGACGACTCATGCCGTACTTGCGCATCTTCTCCACCAGGGTGGTGCGACGAATACGCAGGCGCTCGGCAGCGCGCGCCACAATGCCATTGGCATCATCCAGCGCTTGCTGAATCAGCCCTTGCTCCAGACCACCGAGGTAGTCCTTCAGGTCCAGGCCTTCCGGCGGCAGCAGTGCATTGGCGCTGAAGTCCGGGGTATGCCCGTTGATGGCCACCCGCTCTTCCAGATCGCTGCGCAGGCTGTCGACCAGTTGCTCGTCTTCGTCGTCGACGTAGCGGAATTTCTTCGGCAACTCGACCACGCCGATCACCCCGTATGGATGCATGATCGCCATGCGTTCCACCAGGTTGGCCAACTCACGGACGTTGCCCGGCCAGCCGTGACGGCACAGAGACATGATCGCTGCGGAGTTGAAACGGATCGAGCCGCGCTTCTCGTGCTCCATGCGCGAGATCAACTCGTTCATCAGCAACGGGATGTCTTCGACACGTTCGCGCAGTGGCGCCATCTCGATCGGGAATACGTTCAAGCGGTAGTACAAGTCTTCGCGGAAGGCGCCGATCTCGATCATGCTTTCGAGATTCTTGTGAGTCGCCGCGATGATGCGCACATCGGCGCTCTGGGTCTTGTTGCTGCCCACGCGCTCGAAGGTGCGCTCCTGCAGGACCCGCAACAGCTTGACCTGCATCGGCAATGGCATGTCGCCGATTTCGTCGAGGAACAGGGTGCCACCGTTGGCCAGCTCGAAACGCCCGGCACGACTGGTGATCGCGCCAGTGAAGGCGCCCTTCTCGTGGCCGAACAGTTCGCTTTCCAGCAACTCGGCCGGGATCGCCCCGCAGTTGACCGGCACGAACGGCGCGTCACGACGCTTGGAATGGTAATGCAGGTTGCGCGCGACCACTTCCTTGCCGGTACCGGACTCACCGAGGATCAGCACGCTGGCATCGGTGTCGGCTACCTGCTGCATCATCTGGCGCACGTGCTGAATCGCACGGCTGGTGCCGACGAGGCTGCGGAATAGATTGGGTTCACGGTGACGACCGCGCTCGCGGGCCTGGTCGTACATCTCGCGATAGACCTGGGCACGGTGCAGGGAGTCGAGCAACTTGCTGTAGCTGGGCGGCATCTCGAGGGTCGAAAGCACTCGGCGACGCTGGTCTTCGGGCAAGTCAACGGAAGAATTATCGCCCATTAACAAAACCGGAAGGAACTCATCCCAGGTTGAGAGTGTCTTTAGCAAGCCCAAAAGCGCGCCAGGAGCATTAACCGTCCCGATCAGCACACAAATGACTTCACGACTTGAAGACAACGAGCCGACCGCCTGCTGCCAGTCATGGCTGCCGCAGGGTAAATTTTCTTCGCCGAGAAAATTTAAAATCACCGCCAAATCGCGGCGACGGACGCTATCGTCATCAATCAGCAGAATTTTGGTTTCACGCCACATGCAATAGCAACTTCCCTAGTCAACTCAATGCCCGAAATGAGGGGGCAAGCTAGACGCTTGCAGACACGTTATGCCTGTAGACGCCTGAAATCTGGATACAGCCACTAGTTAAGTCAAAAAACCGTGCACAGTCAAATTTATGGCGCACTATGTTTGGATTAACCGCGGATTAACCAAACAGATGGTAAACCTTTGCGGCATTCTGTGCTTGGTGGATCTGAGACATCTCGTCGACTATCGCCTGCCTCTCCCCCATCGCCACCTCGAGCAGTTGCTTGTAGACCCCCAGCAACTCCTCGAGATTGTCGCGCAACGCCACCTCGTCCAGCGAAGCTTCACTCAAGACATCTTCCATGCAGGAACGGCAATCCAGGTCCAATTGACCGATCGCCTCCCAGTTGCGCTCGGCCAGTGCACCGACCAGCGCTTCGCGGGTTTGTTCGATTCGCTGCAATACAAGACTCATGGTGATCTCCTTAAAACTGCGGACCAGGCGCGGCGATGGCATCCCAGCCTTCTTTAACCGTGCGCAGCAGACCGTCGACCTCATCGAGAATCCGCGGGTCGCTCTTGATGTTCGCCTCGGCGAGGCGCTTCATCATGTAAGCGTAGAGACGATCGAGCTCACCGACGGTGTCGGCGGCTTTTTCCAGATCCAGGCCTTCACGCAAGCCACCGATGATGCCGATGGCCTTGCTGATTGACGTTCCCTTGCCAGGAATGTCCTTGCGCGCCATCGCGCCTTTGGCCTGGGCAATGCGATCCAGGCCGCCTTCCATCAACATTTGCACCAGGCGGTGCGGGCTGGCTTCGGACGTCTGGGCCTGCGCCCCGATCTTCTGATATTGCCGAAGGGCTAACATCGGATTCATTTTCTACCTCATTGCCACTCAATGACTCGTATGACCAGTGTATCGCCTGCGAACCTGGAAACTTTAGATCAGAAGACAAAAACCCGGCGTACGCCGAAAAGCGTAGCCGGGTTTTTGTCGTCAGCTCATAGCTACTTGGCGGACTGCTGAGCGTTCAGCGACGCGAAGAAGCCGGTGATGTTGCTGGCGGTGGCCTTCATCTGGCCGACCAACAGGTCCATCGCGTTGTACTTGGCGGTCAGCGAGGCCGTCAGGTTGGTCACCCGCAGGTCCAGCGCCGTCTGCTGATTGCCCAGGTCCTTCTGAACCTTGCTCAGATTGCTGTTGCGCTGGTCAAGGATACCGCCGGTCTGGGAGTAAGGCGTGATCGCCGCCGACATGCGCGCCAACAGGCCGTTTTTAGTATCAGTGCCGGTGAACAGGTTCTGTACCGAACTGCTCATCCCCGGGGTTGCCATCGCCTTGGCGTACTTGGTCGCATCGATGGTCAGCGTGCCGGTCTTCTGATCGGTCTGAATACCCAACTGCGACAGAACAGACAACTGTCCGCCCGCCCCCGGAGCCACCAGCACATCACGCACGGCAGTGATCAGGTTACGTGGCAGGGAGTCACCGGTCATCGCCGCGCCGATAGTCGGGTTGTTCTGATCATCCAGGCTTGGCTTGGTCAGAGTGGTCAGGGTGTTGATCACCGTGTTGTAAGCATCAACGAACGTCTGCAGCGAGGTTTTCAGGCCGTCTGTGTTGGTGCCAACGGTGACCTTGACCGGTGTCGAGCTTTCCGCCACCAGGGTCAGGTTAATGCCGCCGACCGCCCCGCTGATCGTGTTGCTTTTGCTGGTAACGGTCAGGCCATCGATCGTGACCTTTGCATCCAAGGCCAAACCACCGATGTTGCCGGAGGCGCCGGCAGCTGGAGTATTGCCCAGGCTGTTGGTGCCATCGATTTCCAGGCCGGCAATACCGCTGACCTTAAGGTCCGAGCCCGCGCCTGTCACCGTCGAACCAATGACCAATCGCGAACCATTGGCATCGGTGACGATGTTGGCGCTGATGCCCTTGCCTTGCAGCGTGGTGTTGATCGCGTCACGGGTCGACTGCAGAGTCGCGCCGCTGGCAATGGTCACCGGGTAATCAATACCATTTTGACTGATATTCAACGTACCAGTCGGAATGGCACTGGTGGCACCGCCGGCAAACGCCGCGCTGGCCACTTTCGAACCGGTCGCCAGTTTATCCACGACAACACTGTAGCTACCGTTCACCGCGGTGTTATCCGAAGTAGCAGTCAATGTCGTGGGCGTGCTCGATGTTGCGGTAAAACCGGAAAACGACGGCGCATCACGTTTGCCGAGGTTAGTCATTGCAGTCTGGAACGCCGCCAGGGCGGACTTCAACGAACCGGTAGCAGAAATCTTGGCCGTATTGATGGACGTCTGATTAGTGATCAGCGTCTGTTTGGCCGATTTGTCGGAGTTGACCAGCGCGGTCACGATCGCACCGATGTCGAGACCGGACCCTAGACCCGAACCCGGTAGAATTGGACTTGCCATGTGCATCTCCCTATCTGTGTGTCGCCGGTCTTTTGACCACTAAACGCGGACAATGATCGTACAAACACGTTTCATGCCAGTATCAGGCTTTGGCATCGAACAAAACATTACTGGCGTTGTGCAGACTTTCAGCCAGTTTCATGGCTTCAGCCGACGGAATCTGTCGAATCACTTCACCGGATTCGCTGGCGATCACCTTGACGATGACTTTGCCGGAGGTTTCGTCGATGGAAAACTCCAGGTTACGCTTGACCGACTGAACGAACTTTTCGATCTCCTGAACGGCCATTTTCAACTTATCCGAGTTGTCCGAGTTATCCGATTCCGAGCTTTTACCCGTTGCAGCGACAGCCTGGATGCTTTCGACGCGAGGCTTTTCGGCCGGCTTCTCGGTAGTACTGACCGCCGGTTTTGCGGCCGGGTAAGACAAGTTCAGCTTCACGCTCATGTCCATGACCATCACCTCACCTCTTAAACGGAAAAAGCGAGAGAGCACGCAAGCGCACTCCCCCGCCAAAACTCAATCCGATATTACTGAAGCAGTTTCAGTACAGCGGATGGCAGCTGGTTAGCCTGGGCCAGAACAGCGGTGGAAGCTTGTTGCAGAGTTTGCTGTTTGGTCAGGTTAGCGGTTTCTGCGGCGAAGTCGGTATCTTGTACGCGACCTTGAGCAGCAGTAACGTTTTCAGTGATGTTTTGCAGGTTGGAGATGGTGCTGGTCAGACGGTTCTGCGAAGCACCCAGGTTTGCACGGGTTGCACCGATGGAAGCGATTGCAGCGTCGATTGCGGTGATCGCGTTGTCGATGTTGGCAGCAGCGGAGCTTACGCCAGTACCGGTAGTACCGGTCAGAACAACAGTACCGCTACCTACGGACAGGCTGACGGCGTCGAACTTGGAGCTCAGAACCAGGTCGATGTGGTTAGCCGTACCAGTGTTGGAACCAACCTGCAGGGTCATGGTGCCAGCCGAACCGTCCAGCAGTTGCTTGCCGTTCAGGTTGGTCGAAGCCGCGATACGAGTCAGTTCGTCAGACATCTGAGCGAATTCAGCGTTGGTTGCGGTCTGGTCAGCAGTGCCGTTAGTGCCGTTACGTGCTTGTGTAGCCAGTTCACGCATACGTTGCAGAATGTTAGTGGATTCTTGCAGAGCGCCTTCAGCGGTCTGAGCCATCGAGATACCGTCGTTGGCGTTTTTAACCGCAACGATCTGGCCACGGATCTGGGAGGACATACGGTTGGAGATCTGCAGGCCGGCAGCGTCGTCTTTAGCGCTGTTGATTTTCAGGCCGGAGGACAGACGGGACATCGAAGTCGACAGAGCGTCGGAAGCGCGGTTCAGGTTTTTCTGAACGTTCAACGACGTGGTGTTGGTGTTTACTGTTAAAGCCATGACGAAATCCTCGTTGGTTGGGTACTGCGGCTTCCGGCCCTGGCAACCGCCGGGTATGGCCTAGAGAACCTTCGTAATAGTTATCGTCGGGAATGCAGGTTGCTTGAGGGCTTTTTGAAAAAATATTGCCATCACACTGCCACCCCCTAGAAAACAAAGGCTTAGCGGCCCCTGACCACCCGAAAAATGACGTCATAAAACCGTCCGATCCTCAAACATCCCAACCAGAGCCGTCCGTCGGCTTTCAAACCTCCACGCTTTCCAGCAAATCGACCAGTTCGTACTCCATGAAGTCAGCCAATCCCAGCCAATCCTGACGCTCCTGACAGGCCAGCATCTGGGTGAGCACCTGCGCCCATTGCAGCTGGACCTCCCGGGGCGCCGCCGACAACAGGCGCTGTGCCTCATCGAACACATCCACCATGGCCAACGCGGCCTCGACATCGCGGCCCAGCCGAAACAACCCGGCACACTGCCGGCTTTCGTTGATGCATTGCGAAAGCACACTCATTGCACGAACTCCCGGTTGAACTGCGTGCCGGCAATCATTGCGCCCGCGCGACTGCTGTTAAAGAAGCGCACCTCGGGGTGGCCGGCGATGTAGCGCTCCAGTTCACACAGGTAGCTGCGAAAATTCAGCTGCGTCCTGACCCGCTCGCCATGCCCGTCGCGCACCCAGTGCCGTGCCAGATTGACCCCGGGGCCCAAGTCGCCATCACTCCAACCGGCATGGGTCTTGTTCATCGGGAAGGCAAAGTCGGCGCCAAACAGGGTAATGCGCCCGGCGCCCATCTTCACGGCGAGGTCCACGGCCGGGTGAATCACGCTGCCGCCCACATACAATTGCGCACGGGTGTGTTGTTGCCGCAGGGTGGCGTAGATCGGGCTGGCCGAGTAACCGCCGTAACGCTTGCCCTTCCAGGCCTTCAGCACCTGCGGATCACTCATGGGCAGGTACACCAGCGGAATGCCGTCGGAGTCCTCCCAGGGCAGGTGCCGAAAGCTGATGCGCTGATCGATGCTCACCACCAGGTCTGGCTTGATCCCGTGCTCGCGCAACGGTCGATAGGCGGTGTCGACACAGATGAACAGCGGTCGCTGCGCTTGCTCGCGGATCGCCGCCAATTGCTGGAAGTGGCTTTCAAGGCTGGGCCCGGTGCCGATCACGTAGATCTCCCGGCCGGGGCACGTGCCGAACAGCTGCGCGACATCATCGTCGGCCAGCAGCACTTCCAGGCTGTCCTGCAAACGCTGGAGAATGAACGGCGACTGCGGATCGAACTCGCGGTTGTTGAAACTCAGGTGCACTTCGCTGACCAGGCGATCGCGAATCTTCGCGTTGAAATCGTCCGCCAGTAGCATTTCGGCAGGCAAGGCGAAAAACGGCGTGTAGATATCCGCCTGATCACCGGCGTACAGCAGCTCCACCCGTGGATCATCGAGCCATTGGCGCTGGTCGAGCAATTGCAGCACCAGCGCAAACAGGGCGCCGTTGAGGATATGCACGTACAACCGTTCAAGTCCGGCACGCTCCAGCAGGACCGTCGGCAAGTCGCCCAGGCCGGTGCCATAGACGTGCAATTGCGCCTTGTCCGCCGGCAGACTGGCGGCCTGCATCCGGGCTTCGCGAACGCGATCATGGCGACTGGTGAGTTGAATCCCGCCAATGCTCAGCGTCGAACCCAGCCCTTCGGACAACTCGGCCTGGATCGCCGCGCTGTCTTCCAGCATCAAACGCGCCGACAGCGTCGGCCAGCGTCGCTCTATCACCCGGGCATTGTCGTCAAAGCTTTCGCTCATGTCGCCTCGCTGTTCTTACAGGCAAAAAAATAGCGTTCAAGGTTAACCCTTGAACGCTATTTTTGTATCGGGGTTGGCTCAAGGACGATAGATGATCGCCGAACCCCACGACAGCCCTACCCCAAAACCGCTCAGCGCAACGCGCTTCCAGTCGGAGTCCAGGACGTGTTTTTCCAGCAGCAATGGAATGCTCGACGACACGGTGTTGCCGGTCTCGACCATGTCCTTGATGAACTTCTCCGGCTCGCCTTCGAAGCGTCGGGCGACCGCATCGACAATCGCCGCACTGCCCTGGTGAATGCAGAACGCGTCGATGTCGTCAGCCTTGAGGCCTGACTCATCCAGCAGCTCATGCAAATGCGCCGGGACTTTGAGCAGCGCAAAGTTGAAGACCTGGCGACCGTTCATGTAGAACACGCCATCGGTGACCTTCAAGTGCGGCGCGCCGGAACCGTCGGTGCCGAACTTGGCCTTGCCCAACTGCCACGGTGCGTCTTCGCCCATCCAGGTGGCGGTGGCGGCATCGCCAAACAACATGGTGGTGTTGCGGTCTTCCGGGTCGACGATCTTGGAGTACGGGTCGGCCGTTACCAGCAAGCCGTTCTTCAGGCCCGTGGCTTCCATGAAGCCCTTGATCGCGTAGATGCCGTAGACGTAGCCCGAGCAGCCCAGGGAAATATCGAACGCGGCCACGTTGGTCGACAGGCCCAGCTTGTCCTGGACGATGGCGGCGGTGTGCGGCAGGCCTTCTTCGTCACCGTTCTGGGTAACGACGATCAGCACGTCGATGGCTTCACGCTTCAAATCGGGGTTGTTGGCGAACAGCGCGTTGGCTGCTTCGACACACAGGTCCGAGGTTTCTTGCTCAGCGTCTTTGCGCGGCAGGAAGGCCGAACCGATCTTGCCCAGGATGAACTCTTCATCCTTCTCGAATTTTGCACCTTGTGCGTAATTGTCCACGCCGGCTACAGGAACGTAGCTCGCAATGCTTTTTATGCCAATCATTACGGCTTCCCAATAATAAACAGCCCAATACCACCGCTCGCAAGGATTCGAGGGGCGCCGACATACAAAGATTTTCAGCCGCCCGAAACGGGCGACAGCGGGAAGCGTCAAGGGCTATCACTGGACCCGATAAAGGGCCAGGCGCCATCTCCCCGGTCAATACAATACAGTGAAGATGCGCGTTATGACTCACAGGTCACGCTATTTTGCCGAATCAGCCCGACAAGGGTTATTCGACCAAGGACCAGTCCAGCGCCGTTCCGCGCTTGATCGCCTGGCGAGCGCGGCGACCGAGCAGGGTTTCAGCGTGTTTGGGCGCCAGCCCCAGCCCCGGGCGAATGGCCCGCAGATTGGCGGCGGTGAAGGGTTCACCGGCGGCCATGTCCTGGGTGACGTACAGCGAGCGCCGGTACACCAGCGACTTGCGCTCGGCCTCGGTCACGCCGTAATGCACGTGCCCCATGGCCTGCCAGGCGCGCTCGGTTTCGATCACCAGGCTGGCCAGCTCTGCCGGTTCCAGGGAGAAACTGGCGTCCACCCCACCGGCGGCGCGGTCGAGGGTGAAGTGTTTTTCCACCACCGTCGCCCCGAGTGCCACTGCCGCGACGGACGCACCGACGCCCATGGAGTGATCGGACAACCCGACCTCACAACCAAACAATTCCCGCAGATGGGGAATGGTTCGCACATTGCTGTTGGCCGGGGTCGCCGGGTAGGTGCTGGTGCACTTGAGCAGCACCAGATCCGTGCAACCGGCCTCCCGCGCGGCGCGCACGGTTTCGTCGAGTTCGGCGATGCTGGCCATGCCGGTGGAGATGATCAACGGCTTGCCGGTGGCGGCGACCCGCCGGATCAGCGGCAGGTCGGTGTTTTCGAAACTGGCGATCTTGTAGGCCGGCACGTCGAGGCTTTCGAGGAAGTCCACCGCCGTGTCGTCGAACGGCGTCGAGAACGCGAGCATGCCCAACTCCTTGGCGCGGGCGAAAATCGGCGCGTGCCATTCCCACGGCGTATGGGCCTTTTCGTACAACGCGTACAACGACGTGCCAGTCCACAGGCTGTTGGGGTCCTTGATGAAGAACTCGCCTTCATCGAGGTCCAGGGTCATGGTCTCGGCGGTGTAGGTTTGCAGCTTCAAGGCGTGGGCGCCGGCCTTGGCGGCGGCCTCGACGATTTGCAGCGCCACGTCCAGCGACTGGTTATGGTTGCCGCTCATCTCGGCAATGATGAACGGCGGTGCGTCGGCACCGATCCAACGGTCGCCCATCTTGAAACTAGTCATTTACGTGATCCTTCAATACGCGGGTGAACGCGCAAGTACTCTGGGTGAAACCGGCTTCGCGAAACAGGCTCAGCGACGGCTGGTTGGCAGGCAAGACTTGCGCGGTGATGCTTTGCAGTTGCGGCCAGCAGGCCTTCACGAAGGCTTCGCCCCGCGCCAGTAGCGCCCTGCCCCAGCCGAGGCCGAAACGGCCATCGAACAGATAAATCGAGACTTCGGCGCTTAACCCGTGAAGGTCGTAACGCAACGCCCCGACCGGACCATCGCCGGCCTCGGCGATCAGCAGCAAGCGCTGTTCGTTGTTCAGACTCGCCGCCAGCCAGGCCTGGTGTGACGGCCAATCGATAATGCGGCTGTCCAGCGACCAGCGCCGAACCGCTTCGGCATTGCGCCCTTCGAACAACAACCGCGCATCGTCCACGGTCGCCGCGCGCACCGGCAACACCGCACCGACCAGCGCTGCCGCCACTCGCTGCGCACCACGGCCATCGACCAGCTGCCGGGAACGCTCGGCCAGGCTCTGGCGCAACCCCTGATTGCCCGCGACAAATCCGATGGCCTGGCGCAGTTGCTCGACGCTGACCTGCTCCCGCGCGCCAAGGAACACATGGGCGCCCGCAGTGGCCATGACCTCGCCGTTGGCCTGCTGGTTATTCGATACGGCAATGCAAATCGTCGGCAGCCCCATGGCGGCGCGCTCCCAACTGGTGCCGCCACCGGCACCGACAAACAGATCGGCCTCGGTCATCAACCGGTAAAAGTCGCTGACAAAACGGTGCAGACGCCAGTGCGGACGATCAGCCGCCAATGCGTGCATCGCCTCCCAGGCCGGGTTGTCGGCACCGGCGACAAAGTCGACTTCCAGCGCAGTGAATTCCAGCAGCGCCAACATGGCGTGATGGGTCTGCATCGCCGCGTCGAAGCCGCCGAAGTTCACCAGTACGCGTTTGGCCTGGGGCCTGATTTCAATCGGCGGGCAGCAGAACTCATCGCGCAGCATGGCAAAGCGTGGACCGAGCAGGGTCCGGCAATCGGCGCTGACCAGCCCGGCATAGGCCTCGGCGGTACCGGACAGATTCTGGTTGAGCAGCAAATCAATGTCGTAGGTCCGGGTCGCCAGATCATCCACCGCCGCGATCCGTGGCGCCCAGCGACGGGCCGCGGTCTGCCAGTGATGATCGAGGCCGTAGTGGTCGACGATGATCCAGTCGAAGGCCGGTTGCTGTTCCAGTGCCTGGTCTAAAGCGGCAATGTCCGCCTGCCATGGCAACAGGGATTCGATGGCCTGCTGCGGGTCCTCATCGGGATAGCGATCCGGCAGGCCGAAGGTTTCAAAACCCTCGGCGGCGAGACTGTCGAGCCGATGGCCCGGCAATTGGCGACAGGCAAACGCGACGTGCACGCCCTGGCGGCGCAACACCCTGGCCAGGGTCAGGCAGCGAGCGATATGGCCGCTGCCGATGGTCGGCGAAGCGTCGGCGCGGATCAGCACTCTCATTGCAACTCACCACCGGCCTTCAATGCGGCATATAGATACTCGGCACGCGTCCAGTCTTCAGGCGTATCGATGTCCTGCACCAGATAACGCGGCAGGATCACCGGCAGGCTTTGGGTTGAATACAACACCTCGCCACGCAACCAGGCGTCACTGCGGCCCCAATAGAATTGCCCGGCATCCTGATAGGCCGGTGGCAGGTCTTGCGAACGCGTCTGGCTGAACTGCGGGTACAACGCGGTCAATGCGCCGTGATCGTCAAGGGTCAAGGCACGCTGCACCGGGAAGCCGAAATCACAGACCGAGAACGCGAAGGACTTGTCGGGATGCTGTTCCAGCAGATTCAAGCCCTGTTGCAGAAACCGGGTTTGCAGCAGCGGTGCCGTGGCGTAGAGACAACAGGCGAACGCAAAATCCTGCTCCAGCGCTTGCAGCGCATGGGCAATCACCGCCGCCGTGCCGGTGAAATCATCCGCCAATGCCGCCGGCCGCATAAACGGCACCTGGGCACCACAGGCTCGGGCCAGTCCGGCGATTTCTTCATCATCAGTGCTGACCACCACTTGGGCGAACAGCCCCGAATCGAGGGCGGTTTTAATCGAACGGGCAATCATCGGCACGCCGTCGAACGGCTTGAGGTTCTTGCGCGGTATGCGTTTGCTGCCACCACGGGCCGGGATGATTGCGACGTTGCTCAAGGGCGTTTTTCCAGAAGGAACCAGGTGATGTCGTCCACCGGGAATTGCGGGTCGCGGTGGTAACCGAAACCGTAATCCAGCAGTTGCAGGTCAGCATAACGATCGAGCATTTCACCGGCAAAATCACGTTTGAACAACTTGCCGCTGTTGCCGCGATAGGACACCTCTACCGGTGCCGGGTTGTAGTACTCGGCGATCAGGATGTAACGCTGGCTCAGTTCATAAAGCTGCGTGTACGCCGCGGGCAACAGCTCCGGTGCCAGATGAATCAGCACGCCTTTGCTCAAGGTCAGGTCGAAGCGGCGCTCGCAAGGATAATCGAACAGCGAGCCGTGCCAGATCTGCGCAATGTCCAGCGCCCGGGCCTGGGCGCAGGCGCTGGCATTGATCTCCACGCCGAACAATTCGCACCGGGGCAACAGCTGCCGCAGCGCCTGCAAATTGTTGCCGGCATTGGTGCCCAGCTCCATCAGGCTTTCGATGCGCGCGGCCCGGGTCAGCGCCTTGGCAAACAACGCCAGGTTGGCAGCGACCAGGGGTTGCCCGATGTTGCGATCGACGTACCGATTACCGAAATCGCCCTGCCAGAATTGTTCCTGCTCAGTCAGTTCACGCATTGCACATTCCCATTCGCTCAACACTCAGGCCTGGTGCAGCTCCAACCAGGCCAAGGTATTTATTCGGTCAGCCGTCGCAGTTGCTCGACCACGTAGTCCTGCTGTTCATCGCTGAGCAACGGAAACAGCGGCAGGCTGATGGCTTCGGCGTAGTAACGCTCGGCCTGCGGGTAGTCGCCTTCGGCAAACCCCAGATCGCGGTAGTACGGCTGTAAATGCACCGGGATGTAATGCAGGTTCACACCGACCCCGGCCACGCGCAACCCTTCAAATACTTGTCGATGACTGAGGGTGATGCGATCCAGCTGCAAGCGCACCACATACAGATGCCACGCCGATTCAGCTTCAGGCTGAGGGCTGGGCAAGGTCAGCGGCAGGTACGCCAGCAAGCGGTCGTAGCGCGCCGCCAGTTCACGCCGACGCTCGATGAAGTCGTCCAGTTTGTTCAACTGTGACAGGCCGAGGGCCGCTTGCAGATCGGTGATGCGGTAGTTGAAACCCAGTTCAATCTGCTGGTAGTACCAGGGACCGTGGCTGGGTTCGGTCATCTGCGCCGGATCACGGGTCATGCCGTGGCTGCGCAAGCGTTGCAGGCGCTCGGCGAGGTCCTGGCGATTGGTCAGCACCATGCCACCTTCGGCGCTGGTGATGATTTTCACCGGATGGAAGCTGAACACGGTCATCGCCGCGAAATCACCGCAGCCCACCGGTCGCCCGGCATAGGACGCGCCAACCGCGTGGGAGGCGTCTTCAATGACCGTAAAGCCGTAACGCTCGGCCAGTTCGGCGATCATGCGCATGTCGCAGCTCTGCCCCGAGAACGCCACCGCCACCAGCACTTTGGGCAGTGTGCCGTTATCCTCCGCAGCTTCCAGCTTGGCTTTCAGGGCATAGGCATCGAGGTTCCAGGTCAACGGGTCGATGTCGACGAAGTCCACCTCGGCACCACAATAACGACCGCAATTGGCCGAGGCCAAAAAGGTATTGGGCGTGGTCCACAACCGCTCGCCCGGCCCAAGCCCTGCCGCCAGGCAAGCGATGTGCAACGCCGCCGTGGCGTTACACACCGCCACCGCGAAATCGGCTTGGCAACGTTGCGCCATGGCCTGCTCGAAACGCTCGATGGTCGGCCCCTGGGTCAGCCAGTCGGACTGCAACACGGCGACCACCGCGTCGATGTCGCTCTGATCCAGGCTCTGCCGACCATAGGGAATCATGCCGGCAGCTCCGCGTGCAGCTCGGCGATCTGGCCAACCGAGAGGTAGTGCGGATTGGTGTCGGAGCGGTACTCGAAATCTTCACTCACCGGTTTGCCCCGCTCGCCGAGTTTGTCCACGGCAAAATCCACGTCGACGCTGGTGAAGCGGATCGACGGCTGGATGGTGTAGTGATCGGCGAATTCCAGGGTCATGCGCGCATCGTCCAGCGGCACCATCAGCTCATGGAGTTTTTCACCCGGACGAATGCCGACGTGTTTGTGCGGTAAGTGTTCGGCCATGCCCAGCGCCAGATCGACGATGCGAATCGACGGGATCTTCGGCACGAACACTTCACCGCCGTGCATCCGGGCAAAGCTGTCGAGCACGAACTGCACGCCGTGATCGAGGGTGATCCAGAAGCGTGTCATGCGCTCGTCGGTGATCGGCAGTTCGGTGGCGCCTTCGTTGATCAGCTTGCTGAAGAACGGCACCACCGAGCCGCGCGAACCGGCGACGTTGCCGTAGCGCACCACGGCAAAGCGGGTCTGCTGTTCGCCGGCAATGTTGTTGGCGGCGACGAACAGTTTGTCCGACAGCAGCTTGGTCGCCCCGTACAGGTTGATCGGGCTGGCCGCCTTGTCGGTGGACAGCGCGACCACTTGCTTGACGCCGTTATCGATGGCCGCGGCAATGATGTTTTCCGCGCCGTTGACGTTGGTGCGGATGCATTCGGTCGGGTTGTACTCGGCGGCCGGCACTTGCTTGAGGGCCGCGGCATGCACCACGTAATCGATGCCGCGCATGGCCTGGCGCAACCGCTCGGCATCGCGCACATCACCGAGGAAGTAACGCATGCAAGGGGCGTTGAACGTCTGCTGCATCTCGTATTGCTTGAGCTCGTCGCGGGAGAACACCACCACGCGCTTGGGCTGGTATTGCTCCAGCAAGCGGCGGATGAAATTGCGCCCGAACGAACCGGTGCCGCCCGAGATGAAAATCGATTTACCGTTGAACATGCCTTGAGTCCTTGTACCTGTGAGCCAGGTTTATGCGAGCAACTGCGCCCAGTCCACCGGGGTGCTTTCAGCCAGTACAAAGCCCTTGCCGGTCAGCGCCAGGTTGGCGTTGTAGGCCGGGTCCTGAGCGAAGACGGCGGACCACTTTTCACGCAAGGCGTCGAGCACCTGCGCGCCCTGTGGCACTGCACCGGGATGAACGACCTGGACCAGCGGCGTCCACACGGTGAGGTAACCGGCCTGGCCGGCCTTGAGGCACAGGTCGACGTCGCTCAAGCCTTCGGCAAACGTGGTTTCATCCAGGCCGCCCAGGGCGTCGAACAGTTCTTTGCGCACCATCAGGCACGCCTTCGACACCGCCGAGTAGTTCTGCTCCACCGCCAACCGATGCAGGTAGCCGGCAGCGTCTTGTTTTTCACCGACAAAAGCCGAACCGACACCGCCGTTCATACCCAGAATCAGGCCGGCTTGCGTGACCTTGCCAGCGCGATCTACCAGTTTGGCACCGACGATGCCCACTTCCGGACGCTGGGCATGGTTGAGCAGCGATTCGATCCAGTTCGGATTGACCACTTCACTGTCGACCCCCAGCAGTACCAGGTATTCGCCCTTCGCCTGCTGGCTGGTCGCGTTGTACAAGGCGATCTCGCTCAGCGACTGATCGGCGAACAGTGCGCGGATCTTCGAGTTGTTCAACGAACCCAGCAAATCGTTGACGACTGACGATTGACCCGGGTTTACCGCGACCAACAGTTCGTAGCGGGTGTAGCGCGTCTTGAGCACCACGCTTTCCAGGCAGCGCAGCAGCGCGGGCACATCGTCGCCGGCCGGTACGATGATCGAGACCAGCGGACGCTCGGTGTGACGGTAATCGATCTGGTAGGTGCCAGGCACCGGCGAAACGATCTTGGCCTTGTAGCCGCGGTTGCCCAGGTGGCGCGACAACGCCAGGCGCTCATCGGGGTTTTCTTCCGGCACCGGCGCCTGGGCGATCAGCAACGGTTCATCCAGGTGGGCCAAGCCGCTCAGGCCGCCCTGCTCGATGATGCGCAGCAACAGGTCGAACTCCAGGGCCTTGCTGAAATCGGGCTGATAACCGCCCACCTCGAGCAGTACTTCCCGGCGGATCAGCCAGTGCCGCGCCATCAAGGCTGGCACGCTTTGCAGCAGGTCAAGGTTGAAGCCCGGGCGGAACACATCCACCAGAGCACCTTCGGCGGTACGCTGGATTTCATCGGTGGCGACGGCGCGAATGTCGGTGGCCGACATCAATTCCAGGCTGGCGCGCAACAGACCACCGGCGGTGAACTCATCACCGGCCTCGGCCAGCAACAGCCAGTCACCGGTCGATTGACGGACGCTCAGGTTGAGTTTGTCGACAAAGTTGCTTTGTGTGACCCGGACGAAGTGCAGCGTGTTTTGCGCCGTGGTTGCCGCCGGTGGTTCACCGGTGGTGAGCACGACGATTTTGAACGCCTTGCCGTGACCTTCGACCAGACTGTCGAGCGTGACCTGCACCTTGTCGATGTCGTTGTCCAGGTCGAGCAAAAAGATCCCGAACTGCGGACCGCCATCATGGGCCGCCAGATGCTGGGCAATCGCCTGGGCCTGTTGTGCCTCAGGCTGGCGAGGCGCCAACCAGTTGAGCAGACGGCCCGACGTCATCTTGTCGAACGTCGGGTGATGGTCGTCGACCGATACCGCCTCAAGGCGCGCAATCCAGTCACGCATCGCCAGTGCCTCTTCGTCCTCGCCCAGCAGTTCCAGTTGCGCCGCCAGGCGCTTGACCACGGTACGGTTGAAGGCATTGGCGTCGTGGGCCTGCCACAGGCGATCGACCACACTTTCCGCGGTGTCGTTGTTGCGAGCCCGCAGCAGATGTTCCTGACGCGCCCAGACACCTTCCAGGCCTTGGAGCTGAACGCGCCCGGCCGGCATGGCGTGCAGCATGAATTCAAACTGGGTCAGGCGGTCGAAAAACGCCTGGTTGTAGAACGGCATTTCCACGTACTGCAACGGGCCGAAACGACGGACCGGCGCCTTTGCGGCCTGGCTCCAGGTGGACTGGATAATCAGCTCCGCCGTCAGCGCCCGGCCGGTTTGCAGGCTGTCGACCATGGCCTCGAAGCTTTCCAGGGCGAACGCTTTGCCCTGCTGCGGATCAAGGTCCTTGATGCCGGTGGGCAAGGCAGCGAGGAATTCGGCAAATGCTTCACGCTCGGCCACCGATTTGGCATCGGTGTAGGTCAGCGAGTGGTACACCTCGGTGTTGTGGTCGGAGACGCCATAGTTGATCTCGCGCACCACGTAGGCTATCGGCAGAATCCGCGCCTTGGCGCTCGCCAACAGGAAGTACACGTGGCCGATTTCCTGCCATTCGAAACTGGTGCCCGGCGGCAATGCCGAATGCCAGGCTTTCATAATGTCGGTGCGGGTCACGGCGTAGAACGGTGGCAGGTACTGCTTCATGTAATCCAGCACCCGGTCCTGGGCGCGCTCGGACGAATAGTCCTCGCAGACCTTTTTGTCACGACGGTAGTAACTCACGCCACCGGCAAGGGTCAGGTACATCAGGCAATAGCCGTGGCACATGCCGTAGTCGGGGTTCGCTTCGAGGAAACCGACCGAGTCGAACAGCGCATCGTGCAGGATGAAGTCATCGTCCGCCGCCAGCACCATGTACGGCGTGGTCAACCGTTCGACACCATAGGCCAGCTTGGCCTGCATTCCCCAATAGGCGAATTGCGGCACGTGATGATAATCGACCGCGGAAAAATCGCCGTCGGGCCGCTCCGGAGTGGAGTCCAGCACCAGGACTTTGCAAGGCAAGGTGCTGTAATACTTCAACGCACGGCGCAAAAACGCCGGCCGGTTGTGGGTAATCAGCACCACCGTCAACAGCTCATTGAGTGGCAACGTGTGTTCAGAACTGTACTCGCCTTGCATAACCTCTCCCCACAACCGGCATATCGCCCAAATAACGCTTTGTTGATGTCGCGACTTAACGAACCCGACGCAGGTAGCCGTCCGGTGCCACGGTAATCAGCAGTTTGTTGTGCATCTGCTGATCGATCTCGAAGTCCTGGTTCTCTTCCAGGTATTTCCACACGGCGGTTTTCGGGTTGTCGCCCGGGCCCCATGGACGGTCCGGGAAGAAGTCGGCCGGCATGTCTTCCACCACGGTGTCCATCACCACGCAGTAGCTGTCGACGGAAACCAGGGGTGCGTAGAGACGCAGCTCTTCCAGCACGTGATCGTGGGTGTGGTTGGAATCGAGCACCAGGATGACTTTCTTGCCTTCGGCCGCGGCGCGAACCTGGGCGGCGATCGCCGGGTCGATGCTCGAACCCTCGATCATCTTGATGCGCTTGCTCATCGGGTGGCTTTCGATGGCTTCGCGGTTGTGCGGACGGATGTCCAGGTCAATGCCCAGGACTTCGCCGTGGCCTTGCAGCTCCAGCAGGGATGCGTAGTAGATGATCGAACCGCCGTGGGCGATGCCGCACTCGATCACCAGGTCTGGCTTGACGTTCCAGATGATCTCTTGCATCGCCATCATGTCTTGCGGCAACTGGATGATCGGACGGCCCATCCACGAGAAGTGGTAGCTGTACTTGTGCCTGGCCGATTCGTTGAAGAAATCCCGGGCCAATTGGGTGACTTTCTGGTCATCGGCCTGACGGGCGATTTCGGCCTGGCATTCGGCTTCGAAGGCTTTATGGATGGTGTTGTCAGTCATTTTATAAGTCTCAATAGTCACTGGAACGAAGCGCTGTCTACGGCGTGATAGACGTAGCGTCCACCGGTCATCCGCTTGATTTCTTCGAGGTAGTTGGAGTTCATCACAAACAGGTTGGCGCCCTCGGGCAGACCGTCCAGGGCCTCTTGCGGAGAGGACACACGCACCCCGCTCAGCGGCAGGTAACGCCCCTGCTTGGAGGGATTGATGTCGACCACATGCTCGACGGTCACACCGGCGCGCTGCAGGAAGAGCGAATAGATCACCCCTTTGGACGAGGCGCCCCAGATGCCTGCGGCCTGACTGCCGCTGGCCTGAATGATCTGCACCGCGCGACCGATGCTGGCGGTGAAGTTGTCCGCGAGCGTGAGCAGACGCGGCGACTCGACCGGGGTGCGGCGCAAGGTCGAGAGGTCGGCGACGATGTACAGGTACTGACCGCCAAACAGGTGCCCGGCCTCGTGCACCGTACCGAACAGCCCGCGCAAGTCTGCGAGACGGAAGTAGTTCACATGCTCGTAGAACACGTCGAACCAGGCGTTGTGCTCGACGATCCAGTCGAAGCACGGCACCTCGATGTAAATCTGCCCGCCCTGGTTGGCACTGGCGATGTCGGCCAGGAAACTCACCGGGTCGCTGATGTGTTCCAGAACGTGACGCAAGACAATCGCGTCGGCATTCAGCCCCAACTCTTGAGTGAAAGGCGCCTTGATGACTTCGGCGTTATCACCTTCGTAGGAAGGGTCAATACCCGTGATGGCATAACCCAGCCCGCGCAACATCTCGAGGAAATAGCCTTTGCCGCAACCGACTTCAATCAGGCTTTGGCCTTTGAAATGATGAGCGAGGATGGCCTCGACATCATTCAAGTGCTGCTGGAACTGCACCGAGTGGGCCTGTTCGTTTTGGTAGTCGGCGTCGTAGCTGAGTTTGCTGGCGTCGAACGCCTGGTTGAAGATCAGCCCGCTCTGGCTGTCCTGCACCAGCACGATATCGGCGCTGCCCGACGCCTGGGCCTGTTCGGCGCTGGCAAACGTACGGTTCTGCAAAACCGGCAGCCCGCTCACTCGATATAGCTCACGCTGCATGTTCTTCTCCTGCCAGTTGCGAAATCCGCTGGGCCACGCCCCAGAACGCCATGGGTTCATGGGCGGAGTAACCGTAGTGCCCCAGATTCAGGGCGATGGACGCTTGACGCTGACGCACATGCTGTTCAACCAGTGCCCTGACGGACACCGGTTGCCCGCTGCAGCAATTGATGACGCCCGCGACATCGCGACGGCCGATGAGCGCCGCCAGCAAGCCGGCGGCCTGGCTGATTTCCAGGTAGTCACGTAACTGGTCGCCCGCCGACATGTTGAACTGCGGATCACCGGCGTCGATGGCCCGGTCGAGGCTGGCCAACAGACTGTTGGGGTTCTGCCCCTCGCCGTGCAGATAAAACAGTCGAGCCCATTGCAAGGTGAATGGACGCTCACGCTGCAAGGCTTCGAGAAACAGCCGCAAGGTGTGTTTGGCCAAGCCATAGGGGGTGTTGGGTTGCGCGGCCACCGCCTCACTCAGCGGACCACTTTGCAGCCCGTACTCGAAGCAGGTGCCGGTGACCAGCACCTGGCTGACGCCCGCCTCGATCACACGCTTGAGAAAGGTGTAATCCAGCGGCAAGTTGCGCTCGAAATGGAACAGCGCCTGATAGTTCGGCAAGCCGGTCCAGGCCAGGTGGGCGATGACGTCGATCCCCTCGGCCAACGCCGCCACATCCAGGTCCGGGTCCTGGATATCCGCCGCGACGAATTCCACATCGTTAAACCATGGCAACACACGGGCGGCTTCGAGGTTGCGTGAAACCGCGCGCACCTTGAAACCCTTGGCGAGCAACGCGCTGACCAGATGCCGGCCGACGAAGCCAGTGGCCCCCGTGACCAACACGTTCATCGCGCGGGCCGTCACAGCTCGACACCGCGGAACGTCTCGTCCAGCAGCGGATGACTGGCATCCTTGGCCGACAAGTTCTTGACGGGCAGCGGCCAGGGAATAGCCAGCGCGGGATCGTTGACCGACAGGCCGGCTTCATGGGCCGGTGCGTAGTCCGCATCCGTGAGATAGAGCACTTCCGAGTCTTCGGTCAAGGATTGAAAACCATGCGCGAAGCCCGCCGGGATCAACAGGCTGCGCCCGTCGTCGGCGCGCAGTTCTTCAGCGTGCCAGTGCAAATAGGTAGGCGACTGCGGACGCAGATCAACCACCACATCCCAGACCGCACCGCGCACACAGGTAATCAATTTGGACTCTGCAAACCCGGCTTTTTGATAGTGCATACCGCGAACGCTGCCTTGCTCGGCGGTACGCGAATGGTTGATCTGGCGAATCGCGAACGGCCGGCCCTGGGACGTCAAACTGGTCTGGCAAAACAAACGGGCAAACCGGCCGCGATCATCACAGAACACTTTCTGCTTGATCAGAAACAACCCTTCCAGCTTCAGCGCCTGGAGTGTGAGCTCGCTCATGACCGATCCTTGTAGAGATTCAATTGATTCAGGGTGACCGCGCGCATGTCCTCGCCATTTTTCCAGGCCAGGTGCCAGTCCAGCGTCTGTTCAAGGCACTGGCGCAGTGACCAACTGGCGCGCCAGCCCAGCAATTGCTGCGCACGGCTGCTGTCCAGGCGCAACAGGCCGGCCTCATGCATGTCGCTGGTTTCTAGGCGCACGCCCGGTGCCTGTGGCCAACGACTGGCCAGGCGCGCGACCACTTCCCCGACTGTGCACATATCGGCTTCACCGGGACCGAAGTTCCAGGCGCCAGCGAACACCGGCCCCTGGTTATATAAGCGCTCAGCCAGCAGCAGGTAACCGGCCAACGGCTCCAGCGCGTGCTGCCACGGCCGTACCGCTTGCGGGTAGCGCAAGGTAACGGGCTCGTTTGCCGACCAGGCCTTGAGCACATCCGGGATCAGCCGCTCCGGTGCGAAGTCACCGCCGCCCAGCACATTGCCGGCACGCGCGGTCGCCAGGGCCAGCCCATGTTCGTCATAACGATCAGCCGCAAAGAACGAAGCGGCGTAGGACTGCGCCAGCAATTCGCAGCAGGCCTTGCTGCTGCTGTAAGGATCATGACCGCCGAGGGCTTCGTCTTCGCGGTACGGCCACAGCCATTCCTTGTTGGCGTAGACCTTGTCGGTGGTCACCAGCACACAGGCACGAACACTGCCGACCTGGCGAATCGCTTCGAGCAGGTTGAGGGTGCCCATGACATTGCTGGAGTACGTGCCCAGCGGGTCACGATAACCTTCGCGCACCAATGGCTGGGCGGCCAGGTGCAAGACGATCTCTGGCTCGGTGTCGGCGATCACCTCAAGCAAGGCGCCCAGGTCACGCAGGTCGCCCCGTTGATCGTTGATGCCTTCGTGTACCCGCGCCAGCTCAAACAGGCTCGGCTCGGTGGACGGATCAAGGGAAAACCCGCTGACCTCGGCACCGAGGCTTTGCAGCCACAGGGTCAGCCAACTGCCCTTGAAACCGGTGTGGCCGGTGACCAGAACCCGCTTGCCACGCCAGAACTCCGGGCTCAATCCCATTGCTTCCATGGGGCCTCCCCGCTCTGCCACAACGCCTCAAGGTGATTTTTGTCACGCAGAGTGTCCATCGGGTGCCAGAAGCCGTCGTGCTGGAAGGCCTGCAATTGTTCTTCACTCGCCAGCGCCGTCAGCGGTTCGGCTTCCCATGAGGTGTGATCGCCCGTGATGTAGGGCAAAACCTTGGGCGAAAGCACAAAGAAGCCGCCATTGATCCAGCCACCGTCGCCGCGAGGCTTCTCGGTGAAGCCCAATACCGTGTCGCCGTTGCGCTCCAGGGCCCCGTAGCGTCCGGGTGGCTGGACCGCCGTGACGGTGGCCAGTTTGCCGTGGGCCAGGTGGAAATCCACCAGAGCGCCGATATTCAGGTCCGAGACGCCGTCGCCGTAGGTGAAACAGAACGCCTGTTCATCCTCCAGGTAGCGCGATGCACGACGCAAACGCCCGCCGGTCATGGTTTCTTCACCGGTATCGATCAGCGTGACGCGCCATGGCTCGCTGTAGTTCTGATGAACATCCATGCGGTTGTTGCGCATGTCGAAGGTGACGTCGGAGGTGTGCAGGAAATAGTTGGCGAAGAAGTCCTTGATCGCGTAGCCCTTGTAGCCAAGGCAGATCACGAAATCGTGGATTCCGTGCGCGGAGTACTGCTTCATGATGTGCCAGAGAATTGGCTTGCCGCCGATCTCGATCATCGGCTTGGGCTTGAGGTGCGACTCTTCGCTGATTCGCGTGCCCAGACCACCCGCCAAAATAACTGCCTTCATCCTCTTCCCCTCTTGTTCGTCACAGGGCCCGGCCAAGCTGTATCAAGCTTTTGCCGGCCTTCTGGATAAAACGCTCAACGCCGCTGTACGCACTGCCCGCTACGGCGCAAGTGCTCGTTTTATGGCGATATGGAGGGGGACTTGCAGGAAACGCGCCAGCTCTGTGAGCCAGAAAAACGCGAGAAGATACCTCAGAGCCTGGCTGAAACGAAAAAAGGGAACCCGATCAGTCATGACCGGATTCCCCTCTCGGTATCGCCTGAACAGCCTTCAGATGCACAAGGCACTGAAGGCTGATGGCCGAGGATGTTTAGCCAAACATGCTGAACGCATCCGCGTTAACCGGCAGGACGTCGCCATTGGCCGCCTGGAAGTTCTCGATGGTGTTGGAGCCTGCATACCAGTCCTGCAGTTTCACACCATGGTCAGGCACTTCGGCCTGGCTATCCAGGCGACTGTAGAGAAATAGATCATCGCCTACTCGCAGGAGATTCAGGTCGGTGGCGCTGGCGACGTTGTTCAGTACCAGTGTGTCGCCCGTGACATTGCTGCGGCCATTATCAAGGATTGTCACCAGGCTGCTGGTGTTGATGATGTAAGTGTCGTCACCGTCACCCCCCTCGAAGGTGACGCCGCCGATGGACGTGGTGAACGTGTCGGCCCCGAACGAACCGATGACTTTTTCCACATGGGTCAAGGCGTCAGCGCCGGTACCTGGCTCGCGAAGGTTGATGTTCAGCGCATCGCTGGACCAGGAATAATCCACGGTATCGAAACCGGCCCCGCCATCGATGCCGATCTGCAGGTCAATCGCCCGGAAATGGTCGTCATAGTTCGAGCCAAGCACCCGCTCGATACCAGTGTAGGTATCCCCCGCCGCAGCGCCGGTGCTCAGTTGCCCGGCTATCAGGTCGACCGTTAAACCTTCGGTACTGTCGGCATAGCTCGCGGTGTCCAGACCAGCGCCGCCGATCAAGTGGTCGGCGCCTTCGCCGCCCGACAGCACGTCGTTACCCGCGCCGCCGGTGAGGGTGTTGTCGCCGGCATTGCCATGACCGGTGAACGAGCCCTTACCGGTATAGGTCAGTGACTCGATGTTGGCGTCCATGGTGTAGGTAGCCAGGCCGGTGCGAATTTCGTCGATGCCCGACCCGAAACCCTGCTCGGAAATCGTGACGCCGGGGGTGTTGATCACGTAGGTGTCACCCCATATGGTGCCGATGACGTGCTCGATGTTTTTCAGCGTAACGCCTTCGGCGTCGCCGCCAATGCCAGGCTTGCCCGTGCCGTTACGGATATCGAGGGTGATGCCCTGTTCCGACATCGAGTAATCCACCGTGTCGAAACCTCCGGCACCGTCCAGCGCCTTGAAAGCGCCACCGGCCATGATCACGTCGTCGTGATTCGAGCCACGGATCGCTTCGATATCGCTGAAGGTGTCGCCGGTGGCGATACCGGAGGTGTAAGCGCCGTACTTCAGATCAAGGGTCAGGCCCTCGGCGCTGTCGGTGTAGCTCGCGGTGTCCCACCCTGCACCACCGATCAACTGGTCGGCACCGCCGCCACCGAGCAACACATCATTGCCCGCACCGCCAGTGATCACGTTATCGCTGGCATTGCCGAACCCGGTGAATTTGCCGGTGCCGGTGTAGGTCAGGCGTTCGATGTTGGCATCCAGGGTGTAGCGGCTCTGGTTGGTCAGTACCTGGTCGTCATAGCCGCCGGCCCAACCGCTCTCTTCAATGATGTTCGTGCCGCCGGCATTCACGATGTAGGTGTCGTTGCCCCGTCCGCCTTCAAGGGTCCGGCCGGCCAGCGTGGTGGTGAAGGTGTCATCGTAATCACTGCCAATGACCTTCTCGATATTCTTCAGCGTATCGCCTTGGGCATCGCCGCCGATACCGGGCAGGCTGACGCCGCTGCGCAGGTCGATGTTGATGCCCGCCGACGACCAGGCGTAATCCGCCGTATCGAACCCGGCGCCACCGTCGAGCATGTCCGCGCCGGCACCGCCGATCAGTACATCATCGCCGCGCAGTCCATTGATGACGTCATCCTCACGCGTCCCTATCAGCGTATCCGTGCCGTTTGTACCGTTAATAACTGCCATGTTTTCTTCCTTGCCTTGGTGTGAAAAAACCAAATCCTTGGGCAACTATCGACCGCTGAAAACCAAAGCTTGAACCCGCAGGCAAAAAAAAGGCGACCCAGGGTCGCCTTCTTTTCAGGAACGGATTGGAACGATCAGTCTTCCAGCCAGCCGTTCTCCCAGTAACGCAGATTGTCGCCACGCAACACGTAGTCGCGCAGGACGATTTCACGCAATTGGTCGCCCATGCGGTAGCTGGCGTCCGGGTCGGCCAGGTGCATGCGGATCGCTTGCAGCCACTCATCCGTGGAGTTGGTCTTGACCCGTGTGCACGGCAGATACCCGCGATAGGCTTCGGTGTCGGAACAGATCACCGGGAAACCACAGGCACCGTACTCCAGCAGGCGCAGGTTGCTCTTGCAGTCGTTGAAGATGTGGAACTCCAGCGGCGCCAGGGCCAGGTCGAGGTTCAGGCTGGCCAGTTTCGCCGGGTAGTTATCCAGCGGGATCACGCCATGGAACTCATGCATGTACGGCAGCAAATCGTCCGGGCACATACCGAAGAACACCCAGTCGACCTCATTGGCCAGTTCGCGGACCACGTCCGCAATCACCGCCAGATCCCCGTGGTGACTGGTGCCGCCGCCCCAGCCGACCCGAGGTTTCTTCGAGGTTCGGCGCTGGCTGCGCATATCGCTCCACAGGTGTTTGGCCAACATGTTCGGCACCACGCGAATGTCGTGATGCATGTCCGACAAGGCGTTCGCCAGCGGTTCGGTCGACACCACGACGCGATCGCACATCGCGATGGCGCGCCGTACCAGACGCTCCATTTCATCCCTGTTCGGCATGTTGCGGATATGCGCATTGCGATGGGGAACGTCGATGACATAGTCATCCAGTTCGTAGATCCGCCGGGCGTTGGAGAACATTTGCAGCGGCGCCACTTCATTGATCGAGCCTTCGGAGTAGCGCCCCTGCAGGATGATAACGTCCGGTGACTGACGCTCGATTTCAATGATCGTCGGCATGTTGTAGTGAATGCGGCCCTCGGCCCTGCCCGCCTCTTCCAGCTCGATCATCGGTTGTGTCACACGGTAGTGACCGATGGCCGAGGCATTGAGCGGCAAGGCGAGCACATTCGGCAGCTGCGCCTTGGAAAACGGATTCCATCCGGTGCGCAGGCCGGGTTCAAGGCTGAAGCTCGAACCGCCGACACCGTGCAACGAAAGATTGACGTTGTAGGCCGGATCACGGGCGACGATCGGCAACCAGCGTTTGTAGAACACGTCCTGTTCCTGGCCACGCAACACCTGTTCACTCTCTTGTGCCACGGCGGCCGGGCGCGCGCCCAGCGCCAGTCGGGCAAAGGGTGTCCAGACGATCAGGTAGCCGTCCTGGCCGATTCGCAGGCACAGGTCCACTTCGTTGAGCGTCAGGGCGAGGTTTTGCTCATCCAGTCCGCCCACCGCTTCAAACACCGCCTTGCGGACCATCAGGCAATCGCCGCCGACCGCACTCAAGTCATGGGCGACCTGCAACCGGAACATATACCCCGCGGCCTGCAGGGATTCACCGTAAAACGGTACGCCGGCCGGCCCTTGCAAGCCCAGGATCAGCCCCGCGTGCAATACACACCCATCCGGGTTGAACAGTTTGGCACCGACCACGCCGACTTCCGGGCGCTGGGCGTGATTGAGCATTTCGTCCAGCCAGTCGCCCTGAGTGATCACGGCGAAGGGATTGAGCATCAGGACGTAGTCGCCCCTGGCCTGCCCTACGGCGAAATTACGCACCGCCGCGGCATTCCCCTGTTGCGGATAAGTCAGTACACGAATTCGCTCGCTGCACAACTGCGCCATGCCGGCCAGCCAGGCAAGCGCTTCGGCGCTCTCGCTGCCGTTATCGACCAACAACAGTTCGTACTCGGTGTAGACGGTCTTTTCCAGCAAGGTTTCTACGCAGCGCTGCAAGGCGAGGTGCTGATCCTTGGTGACGATGATGATCGACACCAGCGGCCGGTTTTCATGGTGATAATCGACACGGTTGAGCAGGTCGGAGCTGCCGCTGCGGATGTCATGGGCGATGCCCAGGCGTTGCAGATGCGCCTCCAGCAACCGGGGATTGTTTTCCACCACTTCAGGTTGGGACAGCCACTTGGCCAGATCGAACGCCGACTCCAGCAACACCTCTGCAATATGCCCGACCACTTGCGGACCGTCATTCTCGACCATGCGCCAGAGCACATCGTGAGGGGCCAGTTCGGCGAACTCAGGATCGAATCCGCCCAGCGCCAGGAAACGCTCACGCTCAAAAGCCAGGGCTCGCCCGACATACGGGTAGCTGCGCATCAGGTCCAGGTTGAAGTCAGGTTTGAATGCAGGTTCCGCCGACTCTCCCTGACGCAAGCTGCCTTCGTCGCTGTACAGGCACGTCAGCGAACGCGAGAGCGCAATCCGGTCGGCCATGGCCAGCAAGGCTGGCGCCACCAGTCGATCACCGGCACGCAGCAAGTAAAACCAGTCGGCACCGTCCAGTTGCGGCAGCAGTTCGTTGATCTGCGCCAGGCTGTCATCTTGCAGGGGCAAGCGGAACACCCGCTCATCCAGCTCAGCCTCGGTGCATGAGGCGGACAGCACCAGGGTCAATTCAGGCGCGTAGTCTTGCGCCGCCAGCGACTGCAAGGTCAGTTCCAGTGCCGAGCGGCTGCCCTGCTCATCGATGATGATCGGCACAATCTTGGGCGTACGCGGCCAGCTCGCCAGAGTGTCCGGCAGCAGTTTGCGTTGCCCTTCGGTCAGGGCACGACACGCCAGCCATTGCGCGTAAAGGTCGGCAAAGCTGACGCTGTCAATGCCGACGCGCCATGCCAGGTTGCTCTGCTTGGTGCCCAAGGTCCGGCTCAAGGGCAACTCTTCCCAGACCCGCGGCGATTCGTCTGCCCGGACCAAGGGCATATAGCGAATCCAGCCAGGCGCCGGCGCGGACTCGCCGTTACGCGCCTTGAGCATCTGCGTGACCCATTCGCGCTCGGTTTCAACCGCATCTTTGATCGACTGCTGGGCGCTCAAGCGCTCCGGATACAGACGCTCGACGCTGAGCACATTGTTGGACATCACCAGATTGCCGCGGCGCAGCAGGCACACATACAGAGCAAAATCGAGGGTCGCCACGAAGCAATGACCCGGCTGGGTCAGGGCTGGCAACAACTCCACCACGTCGGCGCGTCGGAACAGGGCATTGCTGAGGCCGCCGAGGATATTGACCGGGAAGCGCTCGAAAATCCCCAGCAGGTCATCGCCCTTGAACAAACCGCTCACCGGAGACAGCGAAGTGTTTTCCAGGCGCTCCGGCAAGATCATGTCGTCAGCGTCCCAGAACAAACGCTGGGCCAGTACCAGGCTCACCTCTTCACGCGACATCAACTCATGCGCCTGCTGCTCGATGCACGCGGCAAACAGATGATCGTCATCGCACAGAAACTTGATGAACTCACCCTGCGCTTCTGCCAGACAAGCCTGCAGGTTCCCGACCATCCCCAGGGTCCGCGGATTACGCACGTAGTGCACGGCAACACCGGTTCGTTCCGATACGGAATTGACCGCCTCTTCGATTTCAGTGCCACGGCTGTCGTCGCAAACAATGATTTCGAGATTGCCATAGCTCTGAGTCACGGCACTGTGCAACGCCCGACTGAAAAAGCGCGGATTGAAGGCAGGAATGACAAGGCTGACAAGAGGGAGTGAATTCACGGCGGACTCGCAGGCGGCGCGAGCTCGCCCAGAAAAGCGAGCCCTTTGAACCGCGGAAAAAGACAGTAGAGATGGGGCGGTCAGGTCACCGGGCGCTAGCGCGCCCGGCTACCGTCAGATCTTGTTGAACAGGCCCAGCGACGTGATCTTGCTGAACGCCAGTTGCGCGGCTTGCAGCATGGTCTGTTGCAGGGTCAGGCGCGTCATCACTTCGGCCGGATCGGAGTCGCGAATCGATCCCTGGGTGGCGGTATTCGCCAGGGTCAGACTCTGATTGGTCGTGGATTGGTCATCCAGCGACTGACCGCGGGCACCGATCGAAGTGACGGCCCTGCCCAACTGGTCGCTGGCGCTGCCCAGATTCGCGATGCCCGATTCCATGGCCGCCTGGAATTGCTGCTTGGCGACGGTGTTACCGTCGATCGGCAGGCTCATGGCGGCGGACATTTTGCTCAGGGTGTCGAGCACATTCTGGGTCTGGTGATTGTTGGACTGCACGGCGAACTGGTCGCCGGCGGCCGGTGCGCCGCCGCCCAGGGCAAACGTCACGCCTGCGGCGGTGGCCGTGGCAGGAGGCCCGGCAACCACGGCGCCCGACGACACGGGGCGGCTGTCGGCAGTCACTGGCGCCGCGTACATATCGAAGGCGGTGGCGCTGGTGAACTTGATAATCGCCCCGCCCGTCGGGAAGGTGCTGTTGTAGGCGGTCGGGTCCGTCACGGTGGAGCCGGTAATGACGGCGGTGGACGGGTTACCGGCGCTGCGTGTGGCGTTGAACGTGTCCGGCTTGGCTGACAGCTGGAAGCTGTGACCGGCAATAACCGTATCCGCCACATCACCCGCCTTGAGGTTGATGTTCAGGTTCAGGTCGACACCCCGGAAACTAACCGACTGGTTGGCGCCGTTGCTGTTGCTGATCACACCGTTCTGGCTGGCCTCGGTCGTGACATCGTTACCCAGCGCATCCGTGATTTTCAGCTGGGTGCTGCTGAGGAAGCTGACGGTGTACGGCTGGCCGTTGGCAAACTTGGCGTCGTAGGTGGCGCTGGTACCGACCTGGCCATTGGACAGGATCACGCGACCATCATCTACCGCCGGTGCGGTCATGGTGGTCTGGGTGCGGCTGGTATTGATGGACTGCTGGAACGCGTCCCAGCCCGTGGTGTTGGTCGCCACCGACAAGCCATCGCCAATGCCCAGGTTGATGCTGCTCTGGTCACCGTTGTAGGTGTAGGTGCCGTCGGAATTCTGCGAGTACGGCGCGGTGTCGGTTTTCGAACCGGCGAACAGGTAATTGCCGCCCGAATCCTTGGAGTTCATCAGGCCCAGCACTTGCTGCTTGATCTCGTTCAACTCCGCGGCATAGGCCTTACGGTCGTCGTCGGTGGCAATGCCATTGTTGGCACTGAGGGCAATTTCCTTGGCGCGCTGCAACGCGGTACCAATGGAGTCCAGGGTGGTTTCCTGCAGGCTCAGCGCGCTCTTGGTCGTGCTGATATTGCCGCTGTACTGGCTCAGCATCGCGCTCTGCTGGCCCAATTCCAGCAAACGCCCGGCCCCCAGCGGATCATCGGCGGCGGTGTTGATGCGCGTCAGGCTGCTGGCTTCGTCGCTGGTCGCGATCGCCTTGTTGAAGTTGCGCTGATAGTTGGCAGCGGTTGTCTCGTAATACTGGGCGGTAGCAATGCGCATGAATTACGACTCCTTAAAGGCTATTGATCAGCACGCTGAAAGTTTCCTGCGCAGCCTTGATGATCTGCGAAGAGGCGGTGTAGTACTGCTGGTATTTGACCAGGTTGCCGGTTTCTTCATCCAGGTTGACCCCGGAAAGCGAATCACGGGCGCTCTTGGCCTGGGTCAGGATCGCCGTGGTCGCGGCGCTGTCGGACTTGCCCTGGGCCGCCTGGGTACCGACGTTGGTCACCAGTTTGTTGTAGGCGTCGGTCAGGCTGATGCCCTTGCTCGCCGAACCGGTGTCCACGGTTTGCTTGGTTTGCAGCGCGACCAGCGACTGCGCGTTACGGTTGTCCGAGGAGGACGCGCCGGTCAGGGACATGCTGAAGCTTTCGCCGGTCTTCGGCGTGCCGCCGACGGTGGTCTGCACGGTGAAGGTTTTCTGGATCGGCGGGGTGCCACCGTCCGTGATCGGGTTGCCGCTGGCATCGACCATGCCCACTTTCAGGTTCAGGGTGTTGCTCTGGCCCGGAACAATGGTGCCGCTACCCAGCGAATGGCCTTGGGCGTCGGTCAGGGTGTAGGTCTGGCTGCCGCCGCTTGCGGCACCGAAGGTCAGTTTGACCGGCGTCGAGTTTTTCAGCGCCGCCTGCAATTCCGACTGGGACGCCGGGTTGTAGATATCCAGCGTGCTGCTGAGCGTTGGCTGGGTGTACGTGCCGCCGTTGTTGGCGCTGGCTACGCCGGTCAACGGCGCGGCCGCGGCGATCTTTTTCGGGTCGCTCAATACGGTCTGGATGCTGGCTGCGGCATTGCGCGTCGGGGTGACCTTGAAGCTGTCGCCCGCGCTCAGGGCGCCGCCTTTGAGCGCCAGGCTGAAACCGTCGATCACCGGTGGCGGTGTGGTCGTGGTGCTGAAGGTGCCCATGTCAGTGCCATCGGAACGCTTGACGCTGTAGTCGGTGGCGCTGGTGAACGTCACCTGATAGTCACTGGTGGTCAGCTTGCCGGTGTCCTTGATGGTGACATCCAGGTTGCCGGAACCGGCGCTGTTGCTCGACTGGGCAATGCTGCGCTGGCTGATCAGGGCGGCACTGTTGATGTTGTTGAAAATGGCCGCGCCGAATTCACCGTTCTTGTCGATGCCTTGCGCCTGCTGACTGTTGATCTGGTCAGCGACCACCAGGGCCACACGCCCCAACTCGTTGAGTGACGGGTCGAGCACTTCCTTGCGATACGTGAGCAGCCCACCGATTTCGCCACCGCTGATCACCGACGTGATGTCGATGGTGCTGGAGCCGCGGTTCATCTGCAGGCCCAGGCGCGTCGGGTCGTCCTTGCTCGCGACGGTCTCCAGGGTATTGGTGGTGTTGCCCATCACCAATGGCTGGCCGCTGCCGAGATAGACGTCGTAGCTGGAACCGCGCTCGACGACTTGCGCACCGACCATTTCGGACAGTTGGCGCACCGCTTCGTTACGGGTGTCGAGCAAGTCGTTCGGCTGGCCGCCGCTGGAGGAGAGTTCGCCGATCTTCTGGTTCAGGTTGGCAATCGAGGTGGCCAGCGTGTTCACCCGCGCCGCCATGTCCCCCAGGCTGCCATTGATCGTGCTGTTCTGATCGTTCAACTGCTTGGCAAGGGTGTTGAAGCGATTGGTCAACGCCTGGGCGCCGGTCAACACCGACTGGCGAGAGGTATCGTCAGTCGCCGAGGTCGAGACACCTTGCATCGAGGTGAAAAATTTCTGCAACACGCCGGTCAGGCCGGTGTTGACGTCCGACAGCGACGCATCCAGCGGCGTGGCCTGGCCCTGGAACGAAGCGGCTTCGCTATTGAGCGAAGTGGCGGTCTGCAACTGGGAATCGAGGTAGGCGTTGTACACCCGGCGAACGTCGGCCAGGGTCGTGCCGGTGCCGATGAAGACATTCCCGTACTGCTGCGAGGCCTTGGTGCCCTGCACGGTTTGCTGACGCGAGTAACCGGCGGTGTCGACGTTGGCAATGTTGTTGCCCGTCACAGCCAAAGAGGATTGGCTAGCCGCCAGTCCCGACATCCCGATATTGAGCAAACTCATGGTTCAGACCTTATGCCTTGTGCCTATAAAGGCGTGGTGGAAGCGCCCGCCGCAGCGTAGTTTTGGTAACTCGTCATCTGCTTGGCTATCTGCGAAATCTTGCTTGCGTAGTTCGGGTCGGTTGCATAACCGGCCTTTTGCAACTCGCGCACAAACTGTTCTGGGTTATCGGCCGACTTCACCACATCTTGATAGCGATTATTGGATTGCAGCAACGTCACAAGGTCATGGAAGCTGTCCTTGTAAGAGGCATAGGAACGGAACTGCGCCGTCTCCTTGACCATCGCGCCATCCCTGAACTCGCTGGTGATTGCCCGAGCCGAATCGCCCGTCCAACTGCTGCCGGCCTTGATGCCGAACAGGTTGTGACTGCTGCTGCCATCCTGGGCGCGCATGACCGATTTGCCCCAACCGGTTTCCAGGGCGGCCTGGGCCACCAGGTAACGCGGATCGACGCCGATGCGGTCGGCAGCTTCCTTGGCCATCGGCAACATGGTGTTGACGAATTCGTCGGCGGAACTGAAAGCTTTCTTCGCCGGCGCCAGGGGAATCTGCGCCATGGCACGACCGTAAATCTGCATCTGCCCGCTCGACGCCGCTGCCGTTGCGGTTGGCAGCCAATCGCCGTTGTACAGCGGACCCGCGCCGGTCGGCGTGGTGGCGCGTTCAGGCAACAGGGTCTTGTTGATCGTCGCGGCGGTCGTGGCGGCGGTCGATGTCGACGGCACCAGGCCGGCGAGCAAACGGTCGGCCAGTTTCGGCGGCAGGGCCAGGCGACGCTGGTTGAGCAGCGCCACGTCATTGCTGTGATCGCTGGTGGCCGTCGAACCTTTCAGCGAACGCGAAGCCCATAACGGACGCTCGCCATTGACCCGCGACAGCGGCCCGTGGGTGGCGATGGTGCCGGCAGCAATCGGCGTTTCGACGGCGGCTTTTTTCGCCGCTTCCTGCTTCTCGGCCGACAGCGTCGCCGCTTCGCCCGGTGCCAGTGGCTTGTTCTTCGACATCTGACGCATCAGCACGTCCGCCAGGCCGATACCGCCACCTTCGCGGGACATGGAAACGGCCAACTGCTGGTCGTACATTTCCTGGTATTGCTTGGCGGCCGGGGTGTTGAGCGGATTGTCCTGGCCCAGCGTTTCGGTGGCCGAGCGCATGGACTTGAGCATTTCACCGAGGAACAGCGACTCGAATTCCTGCGCCACTTTGCGCATGTTGCCGTCGCTGTTCTTGTCACCGACCTTGAGCTGGTTCAAGCGATTGAGGTCCGAATAGGAACCCGAATCGCTGTTGTTGATTGCCCCGCTCTTGCGCATGTCCATGGTCGCTGTCCTCAGATCACGATCAGGTCGGCTTGCAACGCGCCGGCCTGTTTCAATGCTTCGAGGATGGCCATCAAGTCACCCGGCGCCGCGCCGACCTGGTTCACCGCACGGACGATCTCGTCGAGGGTGGTGCCCGGGCCGAACTTGAACATTGGCTTGGCTTCTTGCTGGGCGTTGACCCGCGAGCGCGGCACGACGGCCGTCTGCCCATTGGACAGAGGACCGGGCTGACTGACGATCGGGTCTTCGGTGATGGTCACGGTCAGGCTGCCGTGGGTTACGGCGGCCGGGGACACTTTCACATTCTGGCCGATCACGATGGTGCCGGTGCGCGAGTTGATGATGACTTTCGCCACCGCCTGGCCCGGATCGACTTCAAGGTTTTCCAGGATCGACAGGTAGTCGACCCGCTGGCTCGGGTCCAGTGGCGCCGTGACGCGGATCGAACCGCCATCGATGGCCTGGGCCACGCCAGGGCCGAGCAGGTCGTTGATCTTGTCGACCACACGCTTGGCGGTGGTGAAGTCCGAACGGTTGAGGTTCAGGGTCAGGCTGTTGCCCTGGTTGAAACCGCTCGGCACCGAACGCTCGACCGAGGCACCGCCGGGAATACGACCGGCCGACGGCACGTTGACCGTGATCTTGGAACCGTCGCGGCCTTCGGCATCGAAACCGCCGACCACCAGGTTGCCCTGGGCGATGGCGTAGACGTTGCCGTCGATACCTTTGAGCGGCGTCAACAGCAAGGTCCCACCGCGCAGGCTCTTGGAGTTACCGATGGACGCCACCGTGATGTCAACCTGTTGACCCGGTTTGGCAAACGCCGGCAGATCCGCACTGATCGACACCGCCGCAACGTTCTTCAACTGCACGTTGCCCGAACCCGGCGGCACCTTGATGCCGAACTGCGAGAGCATGTTGTTGAAGGTCTGCAGGGTGAACGGGGTCTGGGTCGTCTGGTCACCGGTACCGTTAAGCCCGACCACCAGCCCGTAACCGATCAATTGGTTGGTCCGCACGCCGGAAATGCTGGCGATGTCCTTCAACCGCTCGGCTTGAGCGGTGAAGGCTGCGGACAGCATCAGAGCGGCCACCATCAGGTGTTTGAAGTTCAACGTAGCCACCTAGAAAGGGAACAGCGGGCTGAGGAAGAAACGGTCGAACCAGCCTGGCTGACTCGCATCGGCAAACGCACCGGTGCCCGAATAGGTGATACGTGCATCGGCGACGCGGGTCGACGACACGGTGTTATCGGTTGCAATGTCATCGGCGCGCACCAGGCCGGCAATCCGTACCAGTTCATCGCCAGAGTTGAGGGTCATCCACTTCTCGCCACGCACGGCGATGATGCCGTTGGGCAAGACGTCGGCGACGGTCACGGTGATCGAACCGGTCAGGCTGTTGCTCTGGCCGGACTTGCTCGCGCCGTTGGTGGCACGGTCGCCGCTGTAGCCGACGTCCAGGCTCAGGTCACCGCTGCCCACCGGGTTATTGGTGCTCAAGCCGCCGCCAAACAACGACGACAGGCCGATACCGGTCTTGCTGGTCTTGTCGATCTGCGAGTTGGCGCCTTTGCTGGCCTGGGTCCGCTCGTTCAGGGTGATGGTGATGATGTCGCCGACCCGGAATGCCTTGCGGTCGCTGTACAGGTTCTGTTCGAAACCGGCCTGGTAGATCGAGCCATTGTTGGCCGCAGCCGGCAGCGGCGTGCGCGGCAACACCGGGGCGTAGTAAGGGTCATTGGGCTTGGGCGGCGGGGAAACGCAGCCCGCGAGCCCGACGACCCCACTCAGTGCCAGAACAGATACAAAGCGATTCATGACCCTACCTCACGGTGTTGCAGGCGGCTTCAGGCCGCCACATAGACTTGATTACAGATTCTGCGTTACGAACGAGAGCATCTGGTCGGCGGTGGAGATCACCTTGGAGTTCATCTCGTAGGCGCGCTGAGTGGTGATCATGTTGACCATCTCTTCAACGGTGCTGACGTTGGACGTTTCCAGGGTGTTCTGCAGCGTGGTACCGAAGCCGTTCAGGCCTGGCGTACCGACTTGCGGCGCGCCGCTGGCAGCGGTTTCCAGGAACAGGTTGTTACCCACCGCTTGCAGGCCGGCCGGGTTGATGAAGTCGGCGGTTTGCAGGTTGCCGATCACTTGCGAGGCAGCGTTGCCGGCAATGGTGATGGACACGGTGCCGTCGCGACCGACCGTGAAGGTCTGGGCGTTGTTCGGAATGACAATCGCCGGCTCCAGGGCGAAGCCGCTGGCGTTCACGACCTGACCGTTGGAGTCGAGGTGGAAGGTGCCGTCACGGGTGTAGGAAGTCGTGCCATCCGGTTGCAGGATCTGGAAGAAACCGCGACCGTCGACCGCCAGGTCCAGCGGGTTTTCGGTGGTCTGCAGGCTGCCGGCGGTGAAGTTTTTCTGGGTGCCGACGATGCGCACACCGGTACCCACTTGCAGGCCCGACGGCAGTTCGCTGTCCTGGGTCGACTGGGCGCCTGGCTGGCGTTTGATCTGGTACAGCAAGTCCTGGAACTCGGCGCGGTCACGTTTGAAACCCGTGGTCGACACGTTGGCCAGGTTGTTGGAAATGGTCGTCAGGTTAGTGTCTTGGGCGGACAGACCTGTTTTGGCAACCCATAGAGCCGGAAGCATTCGATTCTCCTCGTGCGCCTGTTTTACGGCGCGACGTTCTGATAATTAGCTGATCTGCAAGACCCGAGCCATGGCCTGGTCATCGTCTTTGGCGGTGTTCATCATCTTGATGTGCAGCTCGAACTGCTTCGACAAAGCCAGCACCGAGGTCATTTCTTCCACGGCATTGACGTTGCTCGACTCAAGGAACCCGGACACCAGCTTGACGCCCGCATCGGCTTGCGCCGGCTTACCGTCCTTGGTGTGGATCGAACCATCCAGGCCTTTGGTCATGTTCTTCAGGTCAGGGTTGACCAGCTTGATGCGGTCGACTTCGGCCATCACCCGCGGGCCTTCGCCCATGGCTCGGATGCTGATGGTGCCGTCCTCGCCCACTTCGACTTGCTGCTCGGGCGGCACGGCAATCGGCCCGCCATTGCCCATCACCGGCATACCGTTGCCGGCGCGCAGCACGCCCAGGGCGTCAATGTTCAGGCTGCCGGTGCGCACGTAGCTTTCGCCGCCATCAGGCGTCTGCACGGCGATCCAGCCATTGCCGGTCACGGCGACGTCGAGGTCACGACCGGTTTCCACCATCGAACCTGGCGAGAAGTCGGTGGCCGGGCGCTCGGTCATGGCGTAGGCACGCGCCGGAAAGCTGTCACCAAACACCGGCATCGAACGGGCCTGCTCCAGGTCCTTTTGAAAACCATTGGTGGAGATGTTCGCCAGGTTGTTCGCATGAGCCTTCTGCGCCAGTGCATTCTGGCTGGCGCCGGTCATTGCCACATAAAGGTACTTGTCCACACTCTTTCCTCTGCATGCCGGACGTTTGCCGCCCACTGCTGTACTGCTGAGCCTTAAGCAATTTGCAGACCAACTTTTTTCTGACGGCGCCGGGCCCGGCAAACAAAGGACTTGAGGGGTTTGGAGGGGATGAGGGGATTGTGTCGAAGTCGAAAAACCGGCGGTGTTATGCCGCTTCGCGGCAAACCTCGGACTGATCGTTCCCACGTTCTGCGTGGGAATGCCTCAATGGACGCTCTGCGTCCGCTTTGGGGACGCTCTGCGTCCCGGGCTGCATTCCCACGCAGAGCGTGGGAACGATCATGTGCCTGACTCTTTGCCGACGTCATATTCGCGGAGCTTATTGGCAATGGTCGTGTGCGAAACCCCCAACCGCTTACCCAACTGCCGGCTGCTCGGATGCTCGGAATACAGCCGCTCCAGTACCGCTTTTTCAAAGCGCCCGACAATCGCATCCAGCCCGCCTTCCAGCGAGAAATCGCCAAGCGGCTGACGCACGCCGTAATCCGGCAGGCGAATATGCTCGACCTTGACCGTCCCGCCCTCGCACAGGGAAACCGCCTGGAACAACACGTTTTCCAACTGCCGGACATTGCCCGGCCAATGGTAATGACTGAGCCGCTCCATGGCCGCCGGTGCCAGTTTCGGCAAGGGGCAACCGATTTGCCGACTGGCCTGGTCAAGGAAGTGCTCCACCAGCGGCGTCAACCCGTCGAGGCATTCGCGCAGCGGCGGGATGTGCAACGACAGCACGTTCAAGCGGTGATACAAATCCTGGCGAAACTCGCCGCGCGCGCACAATTCGGACAGGTCCACTTGCGTGGCGCAGATCACTCGCACATCCAGATAGACTTCTTCATCACTGCCGACACGACGGAAGCAACCGTCCTGCAAAAAGCGCAGCAATTTCACCTGCAAGCGCGGGCTCATTTCGCCGACGCCATCGAGAAACAGTGTACCGCCCGCCGTCAGCTCCAGCAGCCCGAGCTTGCCTTCGGCTCGAGCGCCCTCAAAGGCGCCAGGGCCGTAGCCGAACAGCTCGGTCTCGGCCATGGACTCTGGGAGGCCGGCGCAGTTGAGCGCCATCAGCGGCGACTGGCCGCGAGGACTGGCCAGGTGACAGGCCCGCGCCAGCAACTCTTTGCCGGTGCCGGTTTCGCCTTCTATCAAGAGCGGCGCATCCAGCGGTGCCATGCGCCGCGCTTCGCGCACCACCGCTGCCATGACTTTCGAGCTCTGGAAAATGCTGTCGAAACCGCGCAACTCTTGCTTGCGCACGTTATAGATGCGCTCACCGACCCGATCCGCCCGGTGCAACGTCAACACGGCGCCGGCCATGGCTTCGCTGTCGTCATGCTCCGATTGCAGCGGGGCGATGTCGGCGAGAAACACGTCGCCCTTGACCTTCACCCGTAAACCGTTGATCCGCGATTTGTTGGCGCGCACCAGTTCCGGCAAGTCGAAATCCTCGGCGTAACGGGACAAGGGAATCCCCGGCACCTCGTCCACCCGCACCCCGAGCAACTGCGCCGCCGCACGGTTGGCCGCAACAATGGAGCCACCCATGTCGATCGACAACACCGGGAACTCCAGGGCACCGAGCAACGCGTTCAGCTCCATGTGCCGACGCTCGCTGGGCATCAGCCCTACCCGCTTGACGCCAAATACCCCGGCAATCGCCTCGAATTTCGGACGCAGTGCCTGGAACTGGATGTTGATCAGGTTCGGGCAGTGCAGGTAGATCGCGTTGCCATGCTCACCGCCGACCTCGCCGCGCGCGACGTTGATCCCGTATTCCACCAGCAGGTTAAGGATGTCGCGCAGGATGCCGATGCGGTTCTGGCAGTGGACTTTGATACGCATATAAAGAGCCTGGACAGGGTGATCGAGGCTCGCCGCCGGAAAATTTCTGCGGGAGTGCTCAGTTAGTCGTCAAGATTATGTGACAGCCGGAGCGCTTTTCAAACCCGGAAAACTCAATACCTGCGCCACAGTCGCCAATCCGTAACGAAAACTTTACGAAAAGCCGCGATTTTTCCTACGCGCGACCCAAACCCTCTGCTGCATCACCGCACGCCTTGGGGTATTCCTAGGTCCATAGCTTGGACATAACAAGAACGAATTCCCCTAGCAGGAGAGCAGCATGAAGCAGACGCAATACGTGGCCCGCGAGCCCGATGCGCAAGGTTTTATCGACTACCCCGCCGAAGAACACGCGGTGTGGAACACGCTGATCACTCGCCAACTGAAAGTGATCGAAGGGCGTGCGTGCCAGGAATACCTGGACGGTATCGAAAAACTCGGTCTGCCCCACGACCGCATTCCGCAACTCGGAGAGATCAACAAAGTCCTTGGTGAAACCACCGGCTGGCAGGTTGCCCGGGTTCCGGCGCTGATTCCCTTCCAGACGTTCTTCGAGTTGCTCGCCAACAAGCAGTTTCCGGTAGCGACGTTTATTCGTACCCGCGAAGAGCTGGATTACCTGCAAGAGCCGGACATTTTCCACGAGATCTTTGGCCACTGCCCGCTGCTGACCAACCCCTGGTTTGCTGAATTTACCCACACCTACGGCAAACTCGGCCTACAGGCTTCCAAGGAAGAACGCGTGTACCTGGCGCGCCTGTACTGGATGACCATCGAATTCGGCATGGTCGACACCCCGCAGGGCCAGCGCATCTATGGCGGCGGCATCCTGTCCTCGCCCAAAGAAACTGTTTATTGCATGTCGGACGAGCCGGAACATCAGGCCTTCGATCCGCTGGAATGCATGCGCACGCCGTATCGCATCGACATCTTGCAGCCGCTGTACTTTGTGCTGCCCAACCTCAAGCGCCTGTTCGACCTGGCCCACGAAGACATCATGGGCATGGTCAAGCAAGGCATGCAGCTGGGCTTGCACGCACCGAAATTTCCGCCCAAGCCAAAAGCCGCCTGAACATGCCGGCAGTCGCGGTCAGCGCTGAAAAATAGTAACGTCTAACAAGAATCGAATCGGGAAACAGACCATGTCCACTTTGAACCAAGCCCACTGCGAAGCCTGCCAAGCCGGCGCCCCTCAGGTCAGCGACGAAGAGTTGCCGGTACTGATCAAACAGATCCCTGACTGGAACATCGAAGTTCGCGACAGCGTGATGCAGCTGGAAAAAGTTTTCCTGTTCAAGAATTTCAAGCACGCCTTGGCCTTCACCAACGCTGTCGGTGAAATCTCCGAGGCCGAAGGTCACCACCCGGGCTTGTTGACCGAGTGGGGCAAAGTCACCGTGACCTGGTGGAGCCACTCGATCAAGGGCCTGCACCGCAACGACTTCATCATGGCCGCGCGCACTGACGACGTCGCCAAGGATGCCGAGGGCCGCAAATAATGCATTTCGACGCCATCGGCCGAGTACCCGGCGACCCGATTCTCGGCCTGATGGAGGCCTATGCGCAGGACCCCAACCCGCGCAAATTCGACTTGGGCGTGGGTGTCTACAAAGACGCCCAGGGCCTGACGTCGATTCCTCAAGCGGTGAAACTCGCCGAGGCGCGTCTGGTGGATCGCCAGACCACCAAGACCTACATCGGTGGGCATGGCGATCCAGCCTTCGGCAAAGTGATGAACGAGCTGGTGCTCGGCGCCGATTCGGCGCTGATTGCCGAGCAACGGGCCGGCGTCACCCAGACCCCGGGCGGCACCGGCGCGCTGCGCTTGAGCGCGGACTTCATCGCGCAAATGCTGCCGGGCCGTGGCGTCTGGTTGAGCAACCCGACCTGGCCGATCCACGAAACGATTTTCGCCACGGCCGGGGTCAAGGTCAGTCACTACCCGTACGTGGGCAGCGACAACCGTCTCGATGTCGAAGCGATGCTTGCGGTGCTCAACGAAGCGCCGAAGGGCGATGTAGTGCTGCTGCACGCCTGCTGCCATAACCCGACCGGTTTCGACCTGTCCCATGACGATTGGCGTCGGGTGCTGGACGTGGTCCGTCGCCGCGAGCTGTTGCCGCTGATCGACTTCGCCTACCAAGGTTTCGGCGATGGCCTGGAACAGGACGCCTGGTCCACCCGGTTGTTCGTTGATGCGTTGCCCGAAGTGCTGATCACCAGCTCCTGCTCGAAGAACTTCGGCCTGTACCGCGACCGCACTGGTGCGCTGATTGTCTGCGCGAAGACCGCGGACAAATTAATCGATATCCGCAGCCAACTGGCCAACATCGCCCGTAACCTGTGGTCGACCCCGCCGGATCACGGCGCGGCTGTGGTGGCAACCATCCTTGGCGATCCAGAGCTGAAAAGCCTCTGGGCCGACGAAGTGGAAGCCATGCGTTTGCGCATCGCGCAACTGCGCAGCGGTCTGGTGGAAGCCCTGGAACCCCATGGCTTGCGCGAACGCTTTGCGCACATTGGCGTGCAACGTGGGATGTTCTCCTACACCGGGTTGACGGCCGAGCAGGTGAAACAACTGCGCGATCATCACAGCGTGTACATGGTCAACTCCGGCCGGGCCAACGTGGCGGGAATTGATGCGACGCGTTTGGCGCTGCTGGCCGAAGCCATCGCTGAAGTCTGCAAGTAACCTCACTTCGCACTGATCGTTCCCACGCTCTGCGTGGGAACGATCATGTAGGGACTTCGATCTTTTGCGTTTCGCCTCCCCTGCGGCCATTGGTCGCAGAAATCCCAGATAAAAGTCTATTTGTCATTTCTCCTGCTGTATCCTGCCCAGGCTTTTTAAAAGCGCGGATCTACCAGATCTATCAACAGACTTTGCGAGGAGCGCGAAACATGCACGAGATCCCTAATCTCCCCTTCCCAAGCCTGCACGAAACTGAGCAGACAACCCCGCAACAAGCCAGTGCCCAACAGCCTGAGCCGAAAGAAGCCACTGACCGTCGAAAGACTGACAGCGAAGACTGATCCACCTGCAATGCCAGACCGTGTGGAAAGCGCTAACATGCGCTTTCCACACCGCCTGAACCCCCGAGTCCCGCCCCATGACTGATGATTTTAGCGAAACCCAGGCCAGCGTCCTGATCGGCACCGCCGAGAAGATGATCGAGATCTGGAATCGCCTCTCCCCCGAAAAACAAGCCGCCCTGCTGGCCCGTTTCGGCAGCGAAGAAAACGCCCTCGCCGCTCTGGTCACGACTCAATTGGTCGCGCCCGCCAAATCCTGATTCCCCCGTCCGGCAAATAGTTTTACTTTTCCACGACCGCCCGCCCCTCGCGCCGCTATCATAAGCAGCCTATCTATCCTGCTGCCCCGTGGACTTTTACCCATGTCAGAAAACCAGCGCCCCCTGGCGGTCACGCTGCAAGTCGTTTCCATCGTCCTCTTCACGTTTATCGGCTACCTCAATATCGGCATCCCCCTGGCCGTATTGCCGGGCTACGTCCACAGCGACCTGGGCTTCGGCGCGGTGATCGCCGGGCTGGTAATCAGCGTGCAATACCTCGCCACCCTGCTCAGCCGCCCGTACGCCGGGCGCATTATCGACAACAAGGGCAGCAAACTGGCGGTGATGTACGGCCTCGCCGGTTGTGGCTTGAGCGGTGTGTTCATGCTGGTTTCGGCCTGGACCCAAAGCCTGCCGATGCTGAGCCTGATCAGCCTGCTGATCGGCCGCCTGATCCTCGGCAGCGCGGAAAGCCTGGTGGGCTCCGGCTCGATCGGCTGGGGCATCGGCCGGGTCGGCGCGGCGAACACCGCCAAGGTCATCTCCTGGAACGGCATCGCCAGTTACGGCGCCATCGCCATCGGCGCTCCGTTTGGCGTGTGGCTGGTCGATAAACTGGGCTTGTGGAGCATGGGCGTGAGCATTGTGCTACTGGCCGTGCTGGGCTTGGCACTGGCCTGGCCGAAAACCGCTGCACCGATTGTCGTCGGGGAACGCCTGCCGTTCATGCACGTGCTCGGTCGCGTGTTGCCCCACGGCTGCGGCCTGGCACTGGGCTCGATCGGTTTCGGCACCATTGCCACCTTCATTACTCTGTATTACGCCACGCAGCATTGGTCGAACGCGGTGCTCTGCCTGAGCCTGTTCGGCGCCAGTTTCATCGGCGCGCGACTGCTGTTCGGCAACCTGATCAACCGCCTCGGCGGATTTCGCGTGGCGATTGCCTGCCTGTCGGTGGAAACCCTGGGCTTGCTGCTGCTGTGGATGGCACCGGACGCCAATTGGGCGCTGGCCGGTGCGGCGCTGAGCGGCTTCGGCTTCTCGCTGGTGTTCCCGGCGCTGGGCGTGGAAGCCGTCAACCTGGTGCCCGCCTCCAGCCGTGGCGCGGCGGTTGGCGCTTATTCGTTGTTCATCGATTTGTCGCTGGGGATTACCGGGCCATTGGCCGGTGCGATTGCGGCAGGATTTGGCTTTGCTTCGATCTTCCTGTTTGCCGCCCTCGCCGCGTTGAGCGGTCTGGCGTTGAGCGTTTACCTGTACCGCCAGGCGCCCAAGTATCGGGAGCAACGCGACGCGCGCTAGAAATCCACCTTGCCACGCCCGGCCTTGATACTGCCGCGCTTGGTCTTCGATTCCAGCCGACGCTTCTTCGAACCGAGGGTCGGCTTGGTCGGGCGGCGCTTCTTTTCGACTTTGGTCGCGCTGAGGATCAACTCGACCAGCCGTTCCAGCGCATCGGCGCGGTTGGCTTCCTGCGTGCGGTATTGCTGGGCCTTGATGATCAACACGCCATCGCTGGTGATGCGGCTGTCGCGCAACGCCAGCAGCCGTTCCTTGTAGAACTCGGGCAAGGACGAGGCCGGGATGTCGAAGCGCAGGTGCATGGCGCTGGAGACCTTGTTGACGTTCTGCCCCCCGGCGCCCTGGGCGCGGATGGCGGTCAATTCGATCTCGGCATCCGGCAGATGCACGTTGTTGGAAATCACCAGCATGGAAAAAAGTCCGATATCAGGACCGCCAGAATACCTTGTAGGAGCGAGGCTTGCCCGCGAAGGTGTCGGCACATCCAACATCAATTCTGAATGTGCCGACGCCTTCGCGGGCAAGCCTTGCTCCTACAGGATTTTGCATCCCCCTGAAAACAAAAAACCCGGCACATGGCCGGGTTTGTTGTTTCTACGTGCTGCGTTATTTCGCTGCAGCCTGCAACGCATGCTGCGCACTGCGCTTGTTCTTGATGCCGTAGCAGATCCACATGAACGCGACCCACACCGGGATCGCATACACCGAGATCTGAATGCCCGGGATCAGCAGCATCACGCACAGGATGAACGCCACGAACGCCAGGCAGATGTAGTTCCCGTACGGGTACCACAGGGCCTTGAACAGCGGCGTCTGCTTGGTTTTGTCCATATGCTGGCGGAACTTGAAGTGCGAAAAGCTAATCATCGCCCAGTTGATCACCAGGGTCGCCACGACCAGGGACATCAACAGCTCCAGGGCGTTTTGCGGGATCAGGTAGTTCAGCAGCACGGCAATCAGCGTCACTGCGGCCGAGGCCAGGATCGAACGCACCGGCACGCCGCGCTTGTCGATCTTCGCCAGGGCCTTCGGCGCATCGCCCTGCTCGGCCATGCCCAGCAGCATGCGGCTGTTGCAGTAGGTGCCGCTGTTGTACACCGACAATGCCGCGGTCAGGACCACGAAGTTGAGGATGTGCGCGGCGGTGTTGCTGCCGAGCATCGAGAACACCTGCACAAACGGGCTGCCGCTATAGGAATCGCCGGACGCGTTCAGGGTCGCCAGCAGGCTGTCCCATGGCGTCAGCGACAGCAGGATGACCAGGGCGCCGATGTAGAAAATCAGGATCCGGTAGATCACCTGGTTGATGGCTTTCGGGATCACGGTTTTCGGCTTGTCGGCTTCAGCTGCGGTGAAACCGAGCATTTCCAGGCCGCCGAAGGAGAACATGATGATCGCCATGGCCATCACCAGTCCGCTGACGCCATTCGGGAAGAAACCACCGTGGGACCACAGGTTGCTCACCGAGGCCTGCGGGCCGCCGTTGCCGCTGACCAGCAAATAGCTGCCCAGGGCAATCATGCCGACGATCGCCACGACCTTGATGATGGCGAACCAGAATTCGGCCTCGCCGAATACTTTGACGTTGGCCAGGTTGATCAGGTTGATCAGCACGAAGAAACCGGCGGCCGAGACCCAGGTCGGGATGTCCGGCGCCCAGTAGTGGATGTACTTGCCGACCGCGGTCAGCTCCGACATGCCCACCAGGATGTACAGGATCCAGCAGTTCCAGCCCGACAGGAAGCCGGCGAAACCGCCCCAGTATTTGTGGGCGAAGTGGCTGAAGGAACCGGCCACCGGCTCTTCGACGATCATCTCGCCGAGCTGGCGCATGATCATGAAAGCGATGAAACCGCAGATGGCATAGCCGAGGATCATCGACGGGCCAGCGGATTTAAGGACGCCCGCCGAACCAAGGAACAGCCCGGTACCGATCGCGCCACCGAGGGCGATCAGCTGGATATGGCGATTTTTCAGGCCGCGTTTCAGCTCGCCTGAATGCGAGTTTTGTCCACTCATGAAAAGGGTCTCACGCAAGGTTTGATGATGTTCAGTAGACGTTGCTGCTCAGCTGCAATTTCAAGCAGCGCCGATCAAACCCCAGCGCAAGCACCAGGAGTTCAGCGTATTTACAACGGTCATGCGTCACCTGTTTGTTTTTATCTGTGACGAAATCGAACCCGACACGCTTGTGGCGCGGCGGAGTGAACAAGACGGGTAGCCTTGAAGTGCGCAGATGCGCAGGAGGTCACAGTTAAAACGCGGCGCATTGTACACCGCTAACCCCCTGCTGCCAGACCCGCTGGATCAGCGTGTCGGTTGCCGGGATTGCCTGTGTCCGCCTCGAGGGTCTCGGGCAGCTGCAATAAAAGAGTCGGACCTTTGCAGGTCGTCGGCGCAGGCGATGAAAAAATCCACCCACGGGGAGAAATGGAGATCGATCACGGCGTTCATTGCGCCTCCTTCTTGTTATGCACCTGCACGGCAGGCATGGGACGCATCTCACCCTTCAAACGCCGCTGAAACAAGCGCGCCAGAGCCTTGCGAGACAGGCGCGAGACGACCTGGCGGAAGGTTTTCCTTACAGCCCTTGCAAAGGCGTCCTACGACAGGGTTTGGCCGTCGATTTCGTCAACTTTGCGTTACAAGCCGTAACGTAAATTTGCCAAATCAGATCTTTCTGTCAGCCGACTGCAAATTGACGGTAGGAAGCTTCCTAAGGAAAAGGTCGAGTTAGTTTTTTGTTTTTTATTAAGAAGTTCGCCTTGAAAAAATGGAATAAATAGTTCAAACAAATCTTATTTAATTATTTTTTTGCATTTTAAAAACCGTTGAACTAGGTTTTCAGCGACTTGCCGAGCCGCATCGACCGGCAAGTTGGTGTTGTATTCATCGATTGAAAACAACGCCGCTGTTCTTACTCAAAAGTCATCTAGGAGATTCACATGCAACTGGACAAAGACTTGGAAACTGAACTGCAACTGGACGATTGGTTTGAGGCACCGACCCATGAAGCCGCCGTTGAAATGATGCAAGCCGACGCGGTTGTTCCGTTCGGCACGGCGATGTGGCCTCTGTAAGCCATCCCGGCAGGCGCGATCCGGCCGGTCGCGCCTGCCACATTTCTCGGTTTGTCAGGGAGGACTACATGGATAAGCAACGGGCTATCTCGCATTTCCTTTACTACCTCGAACAACATCCGGCCCTCGTCGGCGTCAACCCGGCGAAGGTCCTGCTCGGCCACACCGCTGATTACGAGGCACTGACCGGCGCTATCGCCGAACAGGCCGGTAGCAGCACACCGTTCAGCTTCAGCGCCATGCGCCTGGACCTCGAACCCACCGAATTGCTGGCTCAGGCGATTACTGACAGTGATCTGTATATTTTCTTCTACGACTCTTCCACCCTGCCCAACCCACGTCCCGACGGCCCGGAATTTGTCCGCGCGCTGCAAGGCGTAATGGCGGAAAACTGGAAGAAGTCGCTGCTGTTCAAGGATTACGGCGATTATTTCTACGACACTTTCAGCGTCACCCCGCAGCGCATTGCCGGGTTGAACAGCCACTTGATCCAGCGCATGTCCCATGCCACGACGCTCAGTTTCAAAGATGATCACGGCTCATGGTTTGAAACACCGCTGAGCAGTATCAAGAAGTGGACTGACATCAACGGTGTCGGCAACTTTGACCTGGCCCCCGGCGAGATCGCGACTCATAGCGAAGAGATTAATGGCCGCGTGAAGTTCATGGGAACGTTCCTCAGCACCATTCCGTTTGCCCGCAAGTACGGAGTCCTGGAATCGCCGCTGGAGCTGTGGATCGAGAACTCGACCATCCGCAAAATCGCCACGGACGTGCCGGGGCTGGAGCATGACTTCAACAAATACCTGGACGCCAATCCGTCGAATCGGCGGATCGAGGAGTTGGGCATTGGCACCAATGAAGGCGTGAAGGAGCTTTACGCGCGCAACGCCGGGTTCGAGGAACGCCATTGCGGCTTGCACCTGGGGTTGGGCGGCGGGGCCAAGGGCAGTCATCACCTGGATTTGATCTTCTCCAGTGGCGTGTTGGCGCTGGACGATGAGACGGTGTTTGATGGGCGGTTTGTGTTCTGAATGATCGTTCCCATGCACCGCGTGGGAATGCCTCAATGGACGCTCCGCGTTCGCTTCGGTTGGGACGCGGAGCGTCCCGGGCTGCATTCCCACGCAGAGCGTGGGAACGATCAGCCAGACCAAAAAAAACGCCAACCCTAAGGTTGGCGTTTTTTATGACTCGCTTACCGATTACTCCGGCTTGCGACGCCCAAAGCCCGGACGCTGGCCCGAACCGGCTGGCGCGCCACGGCGTTTGCCCGATGGCGTGTCCTTGTCGACCAGGACGATGCCCGGACGCTTCTTCGCCGGTGCCTTGGCCGGGCGCTTGGTATCGGCCGGACGATCCGCCACTGGCGTACCGCGACTCGAATCACCACGAGCCTCACCACGAGGAGCGCCGCGATCGCTACGACCACCGCTTGGTGCGCCACGGCCTTCGCCGCGCTCGGTGCGGCCATTGGCCGGACGTGGCGTGCGTGGACCGCGCTCGCCGTCAGCACGAGGTGCTGCGGGCTTGCGGGCTGGACGCTCGCCTTCGATATGCGGTTCGCGGGTATCACGCGGCGTCGCAGCGGTCTGGTTACCGATGGCTGGACGCAACGAACGCACGCGCTCGGTCTTGCCCATCGGACGCGACGATTTACGCTGCATGCGATCGAGCTTGTCTTTGCTCTTGGCGTTCATCTGCGGCATGGCCACAGGCGTCAGGCCCACTTCAGCACTCAGAATGTCGACTTCGTACTGGCTCATTTCGCGCCAGCGCCCCATCGGCAGGTCGGAGTTGAGGAACACCGGACCAAAACGCACGCGCTTCAGGCGGCTGACCACTAGGCCCTGGGATTCCCACAGGCGACGAACTTCGCGGTTGCGACCTTCCATCACCACGCAGTGGTACCAGTGGTTGAAACCTTCGCCACCCGGGGCTTGCTTGATGTCGGTGAACTTGGCCGGGCCGTCTTCGAGGACGACGCCTGCTTTCAAGCGCTCGATCATCTCGTCATCGACTTCGCCACGCACACGTACCGCGTATTCACGGTCCATTTCGTAGGAAGGGTGCATCAGGCGGTTGGCCAGTTCACCGTCGGTGGTGAACATCAGCAGACCGGTGGTGTTGATGTCCAGACGGCCGATGTTGATCCAGCGACCTTCTTTCGGTTTTGGCATCTTGTCGAATACGGTCGGACGGCCTTCCGGGTCAAGGCGGGTGCAGATTTCGCCGTCGGGCTTGTTGTACATGATCACGCGGCGTACCGACTCGGCGGCTTCTTCGCGCTTGATCACGCGGCCATCAATGGTGATGGCGTCGTGCATGTCGACGCGCTGGCCAAGGGTGGCGTCTTTGCCGTTGACCTTGATGCGGCCGTGGCTGATCCAGGCTTCTACGTCACGGCGCGAGCCGACGCCGATACGGGCGAGGACTTTCTGCAGTTTTTCGCCTGCGGGGCCGATTTCGGCGTCGTCTTTCGGGCCGTCTTTCTGGTCGTTGATACTCATCTGGGCACCTCCCGGTGTGGTCTGTTCAGGCAGCTCTGAAGTGAGGGGCCTGAAGCGTTGAAAGCAGGGTCTCGGGCGAAGGGATCGCCGGAGGGTCGCGAATCATACGCTCATGCGAGCGTTCGCGCATCAGAGACTAGCTGATCAATCGAGACTTACTTGCCTTTCCGCCGACCGGTGGCGCCAAGCTTGATCAGGCGCAGCGCCGCTTCGGCGAGCACGGTGCGTTTGTCGGTCTTGTCGAGTTTCTTCCAGGCCTTGATTTCGCGCTTGCTGCGCCCGCACCCCACGCAGATGTCGTCGGTGAATTTGCAGACGCTGATGCAGGGGTCTTTGGTTGAGCTCATTTTTTGACTCCGCTCGCTCCCTCGCTCCGCGTGGGAATACCACCACGGACGCTTTGCGTCCGCTGTGACGCAGAGCGTCACGGGATGCATTCCCACGCGGAGCGTGGGAACGATCAGTGGAAGGTTAATCGTCGTCGAATTCGCGGCGTTCGGCCTCGATCGCTTCGGCCAGGGCCCGGGCTTCGGCTTCTTCGTCGCTCAGCTCCGGTTCGGGCTTGGGTTGCTCCAGAGCGGCGACAGCAGCCAGGAGCTTCTCCCGGGCTTCGGCCACACCGAGCACGTCGTCTTCCGGCTCTTCTTCAACTGTGGCTTCAGCTTCGATTTGAAGTTCAACTTCGATTTCCGGCTCAGGCTCAGGCTCCCGCTGCTCCAAAAGCTCCTCGCCCTCCGTCACCGCGCCATCACGCAACAAGTCATCAAAGTCAGTCTTGATCCCCTGCTCCATGTCATCCAGTTCCAGCAACAGCGTGTGGAAACTGGTTTCTTCCTTGGGCTCTTCCGGCTCGGCACTGGCGTCGGCCAGTTCCTGCAAACCGGCCGGTACCGGTGCGTCGTCGAAGTCGAGCACCGGATCCGGCTCCATCTCGCGCAGTTCAGCGAGCGGCGGCAAATCGTCGAGATTCTTCAGGTTGAAGTGATCGAGAAACACCTTGGTGGTGGCGAACATCGCCGGTTTGCCCGGCACATCACGGTAACCGACGATGCGAATCCACTCGCGTTCCAGCAACGTTTTGACGATGTGGCTGTTGACCGCCACGCCGCGCACGTCTTCGATCTCGCCCCGGGTGATCGGCTGGCGATAGGCGATCAGCGCCATGGTTTCGAGCATGGCGCGGGAATAACGTTGCGGGCGCTCCTCCCACAAACGACCGACCCACGGCGAAAACTTCTCACGGATTTGCAGGCGATAACCGGACGCGACTTCCTTCAATTCAAAAGCGCGGCCGTCGCAGGACTTGGCCAGAATCGTCAGCGCTTTCTTGAATACCGGCGGTTCCGGCCGCTCGCCCTCTTCGAAGAGTTCGAACAGGCGTTCAAGGGATTGCGGTTTTCCCGAGGCCAACAGAAAGGCTTCAAGCAGTGGCGCCAGCTCGCGGGGTTCAGTCAGGTTCATGATTCAACTCGTTATTCGGCTCGGGCCCGCACATGGATCGGCGCGAACGGCTCATTCTGCACCAGCTCGACCAAGGATTCCTTGACCAGTTCGAGGACCGCCATAAAGGTCACCACCACCCCCAGCCGTCCTTCTTCCGCGGTGAACAGTTCGACAAAGGGCACGAAGCCGCCGCCCTTGAGCCGTTCCAGCACGTCACTCATGCGCTCGCGGGTGGACAAGGCCTCGCGGCTGACCTGGTGACTTTCGAACATGTCGCCCCGGCGCAGGACCTCGGCCATGGACATCAGCAATTCTTCCAGGCTCACGTCCGGTACCAGCTTTCGCGCCCGAGCTTCCGGGGCATCAAGCTTGGGCACCACCACGTCGCGACCGACCCGGCTCAGGCCATCGATGCCTTCGGCAGCGGCTTTGAAGCGCTCGTATTCCTGCAAGCGCCGGATCAGTTCGGCGCGCGGGTCATCTTCCTCGGCTTCAATGGTTTCGGCGCGCGGCAGCAACATCCGCGACTTGATCTCGGCCAGCATCGCCGCCATCACCAGGTACTCGGCGGCCAGTTCCAGGCGCACCGACTGCATCAACTCGACATAGCCCATGTATTGCCGGGTGATTTCCGCCACCGGGATGTCGAGGATGTTGATGTTCTGTTTGCGGATCAGGTACAGCAGCAGATCGAGCGGGCCTTCAAAGGCTTCGAGAAAGACTTCGAGGGCATCCGGCGGGATGTACAGGTCCAGCGGCATTTCCATGACCGCCTGGCCATAGACCATGGCGAAGGGCAGCTCTTGCTGGGCTCCGGCCTGACTGTCGACGGGTTCTACTGCAGACATCTACGCCTCGGCCATGAACGGCGCAGGGTCGCCGCAACCGACGCGGATCACTTCCGGTTCGCCGTCGGCGAGGTTGATCACCGTGGACGCCTTGATCCCGCCGAAACCGCCGTCGATGATCAGATCCACCTGGTGCTCCAGCAACTGGCGCATTTCGTGGGGATCGCTCAGCGGGTCGGTGTCGCCCGGCATGATCAGGGTCACGCTCATCAATGGCTCGCCCAGTTCGGCCAGCAGCGCCAGGGCGATCGGATGGCTCGGCACCCGCAGGCCGATGGTGCGCTTCTTGGCGTGCAGCAACAGGCGCGGCACTTCGCGGGTGGCGTTGAGAATAAAGGTGTAAGGCCCCGGCAGGTGGGCCTTGAGGATACGGAAAGTGCCGGTGTCGATCTTGGCAAAAATGCCCAGCTGCGACAGGTCACTGCAAATCAGCGCGAAGTTGTGCTTGTCGTCGAGCTGACGCAAGCGGCGTACGCGCTCCACGGCGTTCTTGTCGCCGATCTGGCAACCAATGGCGTAGGACGAGTCTGTGGGATAAATCACCACCCCGCCTTTGCGGATGATCTCGACAGCCTGTTTGATCAGGCGCGCTTGCGGGTTTTCCGGATGAATCTGGAAAAATTGACTCACATTCTCTACCTGTTCAGACGGCGGCAATAATTGGGTCATGTTTGAATCGACACCATAATGGTGGCAGATCCTCCGGAACCGGGCGGTATTCACCGATTTCCGACCAGCCTCCAGGGCCATGAAAATCACTGCCGGCGCTGACCAGCAGACCGAACTCGCGAGCAAGAATGGCCAGGCTGCCGACCTGTTCGGCGGGCTGATGGCCATTGACCACTTCGATTGCGTGGCCCCCTGCTTGAATATAGTCAGAAATCAGGCGACGACGCTTGCTGCGAGTGAAATCGTAATGCCATGGGTGCGCCAGGCTAACCCAGGCACCGGCGGCGCGCAGGGTCGCGACGGTGTCTTCCAGGGTCGGCCAGTGTTGCTTGACGTCCCCCAGCTTGCCGGCGCCCAGCCATTTGCGGAACGCTTCGGCGCGGTCCTTGACGTAGCCTTCGCGCACCATCCAGTCGGCAAAATGCGGACGGGCCGGCGCGTTGCCGCTGTCGCCCAGTGCTTGCTGCATCTCGCGAGCACCGTCCATCGCGCCAGGCATGCCCTTGAGCGCCAATTTGCGGCTTATTTCTTCGGACCGTAGCCAGCGCCCATCGTGCAATCGGGCAATCGCCTCGACCAACGGTACGGCATTCACGTCGAAACCGTAGCCCAACACATGAATGGTCGCGCCGCCCCAGGTGCAGGACAATTCGACGCCGTTGACCAGTTGCATCCCCAACGCCGTCGCCGCGCTGCGGGCCTCATCGAGGCCTTCAAGGGTGTCGTGATCGGTCAAGGCCAGGACTCGCACGCCTTTCTCGAACGCACGCGCAACCAGTACCGCAGGCGCCAGGGCGCCATCGGAGGCCGTGCTATGGCAGTGCAAATCAACATTCACAGGGCTTTGTAACCTCAAATCAGCTGGCGCTATCGCGCGCCAATATGTTTGTTATTATGCCGACACATCCTGCTTCTGGCTGCCACTGTGAAACAATTCATCGACTTCATCCCGCTTCTGCTGTTTTTCATTGTCTTCAAAATCGATCCACGGGTCGTCGACATTGCCGGTCATGAGGTCACTGTAGGCGGTATTTACAGTGCCACCGCCATGCTGATCATCAGTTCCCTGGTGGTGTACGGCACGCTCTTCATCAAACAACGCAAGCTGGAGAAGAGCCAGTGGCTGACCCTGATCGCCTGCCTGGTCTTCGGTAGCCTGACCCTGGCGTTCCACAGCGAAACCTTCCTGAAATGGAAAGCCCCGGTGGTCAACTGGCTGTTCGCCCTGGCGTTCATCGGCAGCCACTTCATCGGCGACCAACTGCTGATCAAACGCATCATGGGCCACGCGCTGACCCTGCCGGACGCGGTCTGGACCCGCCTGAACATCGCCTGGATCGCCTTTTTCCTGTTCTGCGGCGCCGCCAACCTGTTCGTCGCGTTCACCTTCCAGAACTACTGGGTCGACTTCAAGGTGTTCGGCAGCCTGGGCATGACCCTGCTGTTCCTGGTCGCGCAGGGTATCTACCTGTCCCGCCACCTGCATGACGCCGACACTACAACGCCAAAAACCGAGGACTGACATGCTCTACGCCATTGTTGCCACAGACGTCGCCAACTCCCTGGAAGCCCGCCTGGCTAACCGGCCCGCGCACCTTGAGCGCCTGCAACAGCTCAAGAGCGAAGGTCGCATCGTGCTCGCCGGCCCGAACCCTGCCGTGGACAGCAATGATCCGGGCGCCGCAGGATTCACCGGCAGCCTGATCGTTGCCGAATTCGAATCTTTGGGCGCCGCACAGGCCTGGGCCGAAGCCGACCCATTTGTGGCCGCAGGCGTCTACGCCAATGTTTCCGTGAAGCCGTTCAAGCAAGTCCTGCCGTAAATTTCCCCCTCGCGATGAACCTTGTCGGTTCATCGCGCTCTCAATCGCTCATTATTCTCGTTTGCCTGCCGACAACTTGCCCAATAACTCGATTGGAATCAGGAGTCGTGATGCGCAAGGGTCCGTTGTGTCTGATGTTGGTGACGTTGTCGGTCGTGGCCCCCGTGCACGGTGAAGAGACTGCCCCCGGCAGTAACTCCACGCCGTTGTCGTTGAGCGCCGGCAGCCAGATCGCCGAGTTGCAGCAACGCTTGAAGGTCAGCGAGCAGCAACGAGAAGAACTGAACAAGCAACTGCAAAGTGCCGATGCCGAACGCGAAAGCGCCCAGCTGAGCCGGTTGCGCCAGGAGAACCAGCGTTTGAAGCTGCAACTCAAGGAAGCCCTGGCCAGCAGTCCACTGCCACGCTTGCTGACTGATCAGCAGCAATGGTTCGTGACCGGTGCCGGAGTAGCGCTATTGGCCCTGCTCTGCGGTATCTTTGCCAGTGGAGCAAGTCGAAAACGTCGGCAATGGCTAAATTGAGTGAGTCATGAGCGAGCTGTTATTAATTGATGATGACCAGGAGCTGTGCGAGCTCCTGAGCAGTTGGTTGAGCCAGGAAGGCTTTGTGGTCCGTGCCTGTCACGACGGCCAGAGTGCCCGCCGTGCGCTGGCCGAAACCTCCCCGGCGGCCGTGGTGCTGGACGTGATGCTGCCCGACGGCAGTGGCCTGGAACTGCTCAAGCAATTGCGCAGCGACCACCCGGACTTGCCGGTGTTGATGCTCTCGGCCCGTGGCGAACCGCTGGACCGCATCCTCGGCCTGGAACTGGGCGCCGACGATTACCTGGCCAAGCCCTGCGATCCACGGGAACTGACAGCCCGCCTGCGCGCGGTATTGCGCCGCAGTCATCCGGCGGCGGTGTCCAGCCAGCTCGAACTCGGCGACCTGTGCTTCAGCCCGGTGCGCGGCGTGGTCAGCATCGATGAACAGGAATTCACCCTCACCGTCTCCGAAAGCCGCTTGCTCGAAGCCCTCATCAAGCAACCCGGCGAGCCCCTGGACAAACAGGAACTGGCGCAGATCGCCCTCGGCCGCAAGCTGACCCTGTATGACCGCAGCCTGGACATGCACGTCAGCAACCTGCGCAAGAAGATCGGCCCGCACCCCGATGGGCGTCCGCGCATCGTCGCCCTGCGTAGCCGCGGCTATTACTACAGCCTCTAACTGGCTAAATGCGACCTGTGGCGAGGGAGCTTGCTCCCGCTGGGCTGCGAAGCGGCCCTCTCTTGACCTGAAAAGAAGCAGACTGCTGCGCAGTCAACGGGAGCAAGCTCCCTCGCCACAGACCAGTGCCTGGCAGAAGTGTCAGGTCGGCGCAAAACTGTCTTTACCCAAGCTTTACGCTCCGCTGACCGCCGCTGACCTTGATCTCCGTAATCTGAACTCATCCGGAACGTACCGGGAACGAGACAAGGAGATTCACCATGCGCAAGACTCTTATCGCTCTGATGTTCGCCGCCGCCCTGCCGACCGTTGCCATGGCCATGCCTGAAGGTGCCGGCCCGATGGGTGGCCCGATGGACGGAGCGCGCCACGGCGGTCAGATGCACGGCATGCACGGCAAAGGCCCGTACAGCCAGCTGGACCTGAGCCGCGAACAGCGCGAGCAGATCCGCAAAATCATGGGCGAGCAGATGCATGATCGCAAACAGCTGGTCGACAAGTACCTGGAGAAACTCTCCCCGGCTGACCAGAAAGCCATGAAAGACGAAATGGCCGCCAAGCATCAGAAAGCCCAGGCCGATGTCCGCGCCGTGCTGAAACCGGATCAACAGAAGAAATTCGACGAAATCCAGAAGAAACAAGCCGAGCGTCGTGCCGAGTGGGCTGAGTTCAAGGCCTGGAAAGCGCAACAACCGCAAAAAGCGCAATAATGTTCTAGTGTTTCGCTCTGGCCCAACGGTTAATCGCCGTTGGGCTTTCTTTGTTTGAGGATTTTCTGTGCGCTCATTGTTCTGGCGTATCCTGGCCAGCTTCTGGTTGGCCATCGCTCTGGTTGCAGGGCTATCCATTCTGCTGGGGCACATGCTCAACCAGGACGCGTGGATTCTCAGCCGCCATCCGGGCCTCAACACCCTGGCCGAAGAGTGGACGCAAACCTATGAAGCCCAGGGCGAAGACGCTGCCCAGGACATCCTCGAACAGCGCAAACGCCAATATCACATCGACGTCCAGGTGCTCAACGAGAGCGGCGACCCGGTGGTGCGCGGCACCTTCCCGCGTCGGGCCGCTGCGTTTGAAGCACGGCAGAATGATGATGATCGCCGCTTGCCGTGGCGCCGTCTGACCGCTGAATACACCAGCGAAAAAACCGGCAACACCTACCTGCTGATCTACCGCATCCCGCACCCGGAACTCGACTCCTGGCACCGCGAAAGCCTGCTCTGGCCGTTAAGCGCGCTGGGGATTGCGCTGGTGGTGCTGACCTTGTTCAGCTTGCTGGTGACGCTCTCGATCACGCGCCCGCTCAGCCGTTTGCGTGGCGCGGTGCATGACCTGGGGCAAACCACCTATCAGCAGAACAGTTTGGTGAAACTGGCCAACCGGCGCGATGAATTCGGCGTGCTGGCCAACGACTTCAACCGCATGGGCGCGCGCCTGCAAAGCCTGATCGGCAGCCAGCGGCAATTGCTGCGGGACGTGTCCCACGAATTGCGCTCGCCGCTGGCGCGGTTACGGATTGCCCTGGCCCTGGCCGAGCGGGCCAACCCGGAAGAACGGCAGAAACTCTGGCCGCGCCTGACCCGTGAATGCGATCGACTGGAAGCGCTGATCAGCGAAATCCTGGTCCTGGCCCGGGTCGATGCCGATAACGCCAGCGCCGAAGAGGTCGATCTCAACGCCTTGCTCCAAACCCTGCAAAAAGATGCGCAACTGGGCTTCCCGGAACAGACCGTGCACCTGGACGCCGAGCCGCAGCTCAACCTCAAGGGTTGGCCGACCATGATCGAGCGTGCCGTGGACAATTTGCTGCGCAACGCCCAGCGCTTTAACCCGGTGGGCCAACCGATTGAACTGCAGGCCTCGCGTCAGGGCGAGCGAATGGTGGTGAGCGTGCGTGACCATGGGCCGGGGGTCGAGGCCGAGCATTTGAACCTGCTGGGCGAACCGTTTTATCGCGCGCCGGGGCAAACTGCGGCCGGGCATGGCCTGGGGCTGGCCATTGCGCGGCGCGCTGCTGAGCGGCATGGCGGCAGCCTGGTGCTGGCCAATCACCCGCAGGGCGGGTTTATTGCCAGCCTGGAATTGCCGTTGGTGCCGGGAGTGCCTGCTTAGATCGTTCCCACGTTCCGCGTGGGAATGCAGCCCGGGACGCTCCGCGTCCCATTGGAACGCAGAGCGTCCCTTGAGGCATTCCCGTGGGAACGATCGTCAGGCGACAGGCCAGGCGCTGACGAACTCGGCGAGGTCGACTTTCTCCGCCACCCGCGGTTCTTTTTGCGGCGTGCCGAGGTACAGGAACGCAATCACCTCTTCCCCGTCCGCCAGCCCCAGGCCTTTGGCCACGTGCGCTGAATACGCCAACTCACCCGTACGCCATACCGCGCCAATCCCTTGCGCATAGGCCGCCAGCAGAATTCCGTGGGCCGCACAGCCTGCCGCCAGCAGTTGCTCGGACTTCGGATACTTGACGTGATCCTGCAACCGCGCGATCACCACGACCACCAGCGGCGCGCGCAGCGGCCCGTTGCGCGCCTTGTCCAGCACTGCTTCGGGCGCCTCGCTGTCCTGTAATTTCGCCGCCTCGGCCAGCATCTCACCCATTTGCTCCCGCGCCGCGCCTTCGACGGTCAGGAAGCGCCATGGCTGCAGATGGCCGTGGTCCGGCGCGCGCATGGCGGCGGCGAACAGCACTTCCCGCTGCTCGGCGGTCGGGGCCGGTTCGACCAGTCGTGGAACGGAAACACGGTTGAGCAAAGCGTCGAGAGCCTGCATCGGCCACCTCCTGTAAAAAATGTTTGGCTATTCTAGCGGGATCCACCTCGGGAGTGCCGGTTTACATGCCCCGCCCCACAGGTAGAATGGCGCCCTTCCCTATTTCAGCCCGAGCGGACTTCATGGCGTTGCCGACCTTACGGACTATTGGTTTCATCATCGGCATCTTCCTGATCACCCTGGCCATCGCCATGGTCGTGCCCATGGCCACGCTGGTGATTTTCGATCGCACGGGCGACCTGCCGTCATTCCTCTGGGCCAGCATGATCACCTTCGTCGCCGGCCTGGCCCTGGTGATCCCCGGCCGTCCGGAACACGTGCACCTGCGCCCGCGGGACATGTACCTGCTGACGGTCAGCAGTTGGCTGGTGGTGTGCATCTTTGCCGCGCTGCCGTTCCTGCTGACCCAGCACATCAGCTACACCGACTCGTTCTTCGAAAGCATGTCCGGCATCACCGCCACCGGCTCCACGGTGCTTAACCACCTGGATGACATGTCCCCTGGCATCCTGATGTGGCGCTCGTTGCTGCACTGGATCGGCGGCATCGGCTTTATCGGCATGGCGGTGGCGATTCTGCCGCTGCTGCGCATCGGTGGCATGCGCCTGTTCCAGACCGAATCGTCGGACCGCTCGGAAAAGGTCATGCCCCGCTCGCACATGGTGGCGCGCCTGATCGTCGCGGCGTACGTCGGCATCACCATTGTCGGCAGCCTGGCGTTCTGGTGGGCCGGGATGAGCTTGTTCGATGCGATCAACCATGCGATGTCGGCGATTTCCACTGGCGGGTTCTCCACCTCCGACCTGTCCCTGGCCAAGTGGAAGCAACCGGCAGTGCACTGGGTTGCGATCGTCATCATGATTCTCGGCAGCCTGCCCTTCACCCTGTACGTAGCGACCTTGCGCGGCAACCGCCGGGCCCTGATCAAGGATCAGCAGGTCCAGGGTTTGCTCGGCATGCTGCTGGTGACCTGGCTGGTGCTGGGCACCTGGTATTGGTGGACCACCAATCTGCATTGGCTGGAGGCGCTGCGACATGTGGCGCTGAACGTGACCTCGGTGGTCACGACCACCGGTTTCGCGCTGGGGGACTACAGCCTGTGGGGCAATTTCTCGCTGATGCTGTTCTTTTATCTGGGCTTTGTCGGCGGCTGCTCGGGCTCGACGGCGGGCGGGATCAAGATTTTCCGCTTCCAGGTCGCCTACATCCTGCTCAAGGCCAACCTTAACCAGTTGATTCACCCGCGCGCGGTGATCAAGCAGAAGTACAACGGCCACCGCCTCGACGAAGAAATCGTGCGCTCGATCCTGACCTTTTCCTTCTTTTTCGCCATCACCATTTGCGTGATCGCCCTGCTGCTGTCGCTGCTCGGCGTGGACTGGATGACCGCGCTGACCGGCGCCGCCAGCACCGTGTCCGGCGTCGGCCCGGGCCTTGGGGAAACCATTGGCCCGGCGGGTAACTTCGCGACCCTGCCGGACGCCGCCAAATGGATTCTTTCGTTCGGCATGCTGCTGGGCCGACTGGAGATCATTACGGTGTTCGTTCTGTGTATTCCGGCGTTCTGGCGTCACTGATCAGTTTCGGCGCGTCGAGCAATCGCGTCCGGTACTCGCCGGGCGTGGCGTCGAACCAGCGGCGGAAGGCGCGGAAGAAATTGCTCGGGTCGGCAAACCCCAACAGGTAGGCAATTTCCAGCAGGGTCATGCTCGGCTGCGCCAGGTACTGCTCGGCCAGTTCACGGCGGGTGTCGTCGAGCAAGGTCTGGAAACTCGTGCCTTCTTCCTGTAAGCGGCGCTGCAAGGTGCGTTGTGACAGGTGCAACGTCTGCGCCACGGTATCGCGCTTCGGTTCACCCTGGGGCAGCAAACGGCACAGCACTTGGCGGGCCTTGTGGGTCACGCGACTTTCGGAGAACCGCGCCAGGTACTCACCGGCAAACCGGTCATGCAGCAGCGCCATCGCCTCGTTGGCGGTCGGCAGCGGCGCTTCCATATCGGCGCGCTCGAAGATCAACGCGTCATAAGGGGCGTTGAACACCAGCGGCGCATGGAAGGCTTGTTTATAGGGTTCGAGGTCGGCGGGTTCATCGCCCTGCACCAGCACCTTGCGCGGTTGCAGGGTGCGGCCAGTCAGCCAGCCGCACAGCGCCAGGGCGCAAGCCAACGAGGCTTCGGCACTTTGCCGGGTCGGCGGCAGATGATCGCCGTGAACCGTCAGGATCAGTGCGTAACCCTCGTCCAGCAAGCGGAAACTCAGGTCGGCACTTTCGGCAATGATCCGCTGATAACGCACCAGCCGCTGAAAGCCTTCGGCCAGCGTCTGGCTCGACATCAAGGCGTAACCGGCGACATGGAAGGATGCCGGTCGCACCACCTTGCCCATGTTCAGGCCGATCGCCGGGTTACCGGACAGCTCGACCGCGCGCTGCCACAGCCGCGTCATGGAATCTTGCGGGAAGCGCGCATCCGGATCATCCAGCGACGCGTAGTCGAGCCCCAGCTGCTTGAACAAAACCCGGCAATCCAGGCCGTCCATTTCCAGTGCTTTGACAATCCCCATCGCCCAGCTTGCAGAAGTCGTTCGTTCGCTCATGGCGTGTACTTAAATGATGAGCCGCATGCTACGGCCAATTACCGAAGGATACTAAAGTGGCGCCTATTGTCACTGGCTGATGCCAATGATCACTCTAGACTCAAATAAGCTACCCGCAGAACAACTTGTCGCCAGAACAATAACCACAGAGATCGCAGTCGTGGAAAACATCAAGCGCTTCAATAGCTTCGCTGAGTTTTACCCGTATTACCTCAGCGAACACAGCAACAGCACCTGCCGGCGCCTGCACTTCATCGGCACCACCCTGGTTATTTTCATCCTGGCGCTGACCATCGGCAAAGGCGCCTGGCTGCTGCTGATCGCCCTGCCGCTGGCCGGTTACAGCTTTGCCTGGGTCGGGCATTTCTTTTTCGAGAAGAATCGCCCCGCTACCTTCCAGCATCCGTTCTACAGCCTGCTCGGCGATTTCGTCATGTACCGCGACATGATTCTGGGCCGCGTGCCGTTCTAGGCTCCGCGGGCCAGCAATGCGTCCCGTGCAGCCAGTGCGGCAATGGATCCAGCTTCTACACTCAATCCATCATTTCGCCAAAAACAAGAAGATCGCCGATGAACGCCAATGCCCGCTTCACCCACATGCAGGACGGCACACAGGAAGACTGGGCGATCATCGCCGCCGACTTCAGTGCCTACGCCAGACAATTGCCGACACGGATTGTGGCGCACCTGAAATTACTGGAGGGTGACTTTGGCGGCTTCCCGGTGGATCGACTCACCCACTCCCTGCAAACCGCCACCCGCGCTTTTCGCGATGGCCGCGACGAGGAATACGTGGTCTGCGCCCTGCTCCACGACATTGGCGACACCCTCGGCTCCTACAACCACCCGGACATCGCCGCAGCGATCCTCAAGCCCTTCGTCAGCGCCGAGAATCTGTGGATGGTGGAGAAACACGGGATTTTCCAGGGCTATTACTTCTTTCATCACCTGGGCATGGATCGGCACCTGCGCGAACAATTCAGCGGGCATCCGCAGTACCAGGCGACCATTGAGTTCTGTGCCAAATACGATGCGGCGGCATTTGATCCGGGGTATGAGAATTTGCCGTTGAGTTTCTTCGAACCGATGATGGAGCGCTTGTTTGCGCAGCCGAAGAATTCGATCTACAAGGCGGCGATGGAAGAGCACGCGCCGGCCTGATCAATGGTGACAGTGATGACCTCTTCGCGGGCAAGCCTCGCTCCTACAGGGAAATGCATTCCAACCGTAGGAGCGAGGCTTGCCCGCGAAGGCGTTTGACCTGTCTACGCCGGTTCCGCCACCTTCACCGCTTTCAACTCCGCCTCCCGCGCCTGGGCATCCGCCAACCGGTACAACTCGATCGACCCATCCCAATGCTCGATCAACGCCGTGCACGATTCCACCCAATCCCCGCAATTGAGGTAATCCACCCCGCCGACCTTGCGAATCTCGGCATGGTGAATGTGCCCGCAGACCACGCCATGCAACTCGCGTTTGACGCATTCATGGGCAATGGCTTCTTCGAAGTCGCTGATAAAGCTGACCGCGGTTTTCACCTTGTGCTTGAGGTACGCCGACAGCGACCAGTAACCGTAGCCATAACGGGCACGCCAATGGTTGAGCCAGCGGTTGAGGGTCAGGGTGAATTCGTAGGCCGAGTCGCCGAGAAAGGCCAGCCAGCGGTGATAACGGGTGATCACGTCGAACTGGTCGCCGTGGATCACCAGCAGATGCCGACCATCGGCGGTCACGTGCACCGCCTCGTCCACCAATTGGATGTTGCCCAGGATCAGCTTCGAATAACGCCGCAGGAATTCGTCGTGGTTGCCGGTGACGTAGATCACTTCGGTGCCGCGTTTGCTCATGGTCAGCAAACGGCGGATCACGTTGGTGTGGGCCTGGGGCCAATACATGCCGCTGCGCAGTTTCCAGCCGTCGATGATATCGCCGACCAGATAGACCTTGTCCGCATGGTAGCCCTTGAGAAACTGCGACAAGTGTTCGGCCTGGCAATCCCGGGTGCCCAAATGCACATCGGAAATCCATAGGGTGCGCACACGTTGTTTACGGCTGGGTTTGGCAAGCTCGGCGCTGGTCATGGGCAACCCTCTACGATGTTTTTACAAGCTTGCGCCGGTCGGGTTAATTGCCCATGACAGTGACGAGTCAATCCTGTGACAGCGCCCGGCCGGTGTAGACTGGCCGCACCTTGCCAGGAGACTAGCGATGAGACCGATCCTCACGCTGCGCCAGTACACCGAAGACCTGATCATCCACAGCCACGACCACGCGCAACTGGTGTTCGGGCTCTCGGGTGCGCTGGATTTCGAGGTCGGCGGCCACGGCAGCCAGGTGATCCAGCAGAGTTTCGTGGTGGTCCCGTCCGGCATGCACCACGCCTGTGGCAGCGCCAATGGCAGTCGCTGCCTGGTGCTGGATGTGCCGAGCGACCAGTGGGTTTCACAGTCGCTGGGGGAACACGCCGACGCCAGCCGCCGCTTGCTCGACAACGCCGGGCGCCTGCCGCTGGATGCCGGGCAAAGCCAACTGGTCAGTTGGCTGGCGGGCAGCCCGGTGAGCGATCCGCTGATCGCCCAGCAAGGCGCGGTGCTGTTGCTGGCCAGCCTCAACAACGTCAAACCGGACGCCATCGGCGGTCGGCGCCTGCCGTACGCGGCGATGAACGCGCACATCGATCAACACGCGGCCTATCCGCTGCAAGTGGCGGATCTGGCGCGCATCGCCGATTTGTCGAATGCGCGGTTGCACGCGCGATTCGTGGCGGAATGCGGGCAGACGCCGATGGACTACATTCGCAGTCGACGGCTGCATATAGCGGTGGGGTTGTTGCGGGATTCGGCATTGCCCATTGGCGAGATCGCCTGCCGTGTCGGCTACAGTTCCCAGAGTGCGTTTGCCGCAGCGGTATTGCGCGAGTTCGGCGCATCGCCGGGAACATTGCGGCGCGAGGCTGGCGACAAAAGACGATAGTTAGACGACAGACACACGTGACCGTTGCGCGATTAAATGTAGGACGGCGGTATCGTCGGCCTACTACTTTTATCAAGGACTGCAATGACTCCCCGTACCGCCCTCGGCGCCCTGCATATCGGCGCATTGATGTTTGGCCTGACCGGCGTATTCGGCAAACTCGCGGCCGCCTCCCCTGCGGTCATCGTTTTCGGTCGCGCGGCATTTGCGGTGCTGGCGCTGGCGTTTTTTGCGCGGTTCGCCAGCAACACCCGCTGGCAGAAACTCGAAGCCGTGGACTGGCGCCGTCTGTTGCTCAGCGGCTTGCTGCTGGCCGGGCATTGGGTGAGCTTTTTCATCGCGGTCAAAGTCGCGGGGGTGGCGATTGCGACGCTGGGTTTTGCCAGTTTCCCCGCGTTTACGGTGATCCTCGAAGGGCTGATCTTCCGCGAGCGCATCCGCGCCAATGAAATCCTGCTGGTGGTGCTGGTCAGCGTCGGCCTGGTGCTCGTTACCCCCGCCTTCGACTTGGGCACCGGCGCGACCGTCGGCCTACTGTGGGCGGTGGGTTCCGGCTTGCTGTTCGCCCTGCTGTCCCTGACCAACCGCGCCAGTTCCGGACGTATCCCGGCGGTGCAGGCGGCGCTGTGCCAGAACGTGGTGGTCGCGCTGTGCCTGTTGCCGGTGGCGGCGCCGCAGTTGAGCGAAGTGCGCGCCCTCGACTGGTTGTGGATCGGCCTGCTCGGGGTGTTCTGCACCGGCGTCGCTCACAGTCTGTTCGTCGCCAGCCTGGCGGTGATCAAGGCGCGGACCGCCGCCGTGGTATTTGCCCTGGAACCGGTCTACGGCATTACCATGGCCTGGCTGCTGTTCGATGAAAACCCGACCCTGCGCATGCTGCTCGGTGGTGCGTTGATCATCGTTGCGATCGTGGTGTCCAGCCGCTTATCCGGCAGCAGCAAGAAAGCGGTGGCCGCCGAAGTCGCCTCTCACTGAGTACGGTCGTTGTGCCCGAGGTCGCGGTCCGGGTCGATCTGATCGCGTACCCGCTGCTTCAGCACCTTGGCCTCGGGAAAACCGCCGTCAGCCTTGCGCTCCCAGATCTGCACATCGTTGCAAAAAATATGAAAGACCCCGCCCGTGCCCGGCACCAGCGACACTTTGCCCAAGTCATCGCCAAAGGTGCTGAGCAATTCCTGGGCCAGCCAGGCGGCGCGCAACAGCCACTGGCATTGCGTGCAATACGTGATGACGATTTCCGCTTTTTGTACGGTCATGATCGTTGAAACTCCTGAGCTAGAGAGGCGCCGCTATAATAGCCGCCTTTGTCGCTTGCCCCGAGATTCACGATGCGCCGTTTATTCTTTTGTCTGTTGCTCTCCCTCTTCCCCTTGATCGCCGAAGCCGTCGATGCGCCCCGACCGAAAATCGGCCTGGTGCTGTCTGGCGGCGCCGCCCGTGGCCTGGCGCACATTGGTGTGCTCAAGGCTCTGGAAGAACAGGGCATCAAGATCGATGCGATTGCCGGTACCAGCATGGGCGCGGTGGTCGGCGGGCTGTACGCTTCGGGCTACAAGATCGACGAGTTGGAAAAACTGGCGCTGAACATCGACTGGCAACAAGCCCTGTCCGACGCGCCGCCACGGGAAGACGTGCCGTTCCGGCGCAAGCAGGATGACCGCGACTTCCTGGTAAAGCAGAAACTGAGTTTCCGCGATGACGGCAGCCTCGGCCTGCCGCTCGGGGTGATTCAAGGCCAGAACCTGGCCCTGCTGCTGGAAAGCCTGCTGGCCCACGCCAGTGACACCCGCGACTTCGACAAACTGCCGATCCCGTTCCGCGCGGTCGCCACCGACATTTCCACTGGCGAAAAAGTCGTGTTTCGCAAAGGCCATTTGCCCCAAGTGATTCGCGCCAGCATGTCGATCCCGGCGGTGTTCGCCCCGGTCGAGCTGGGCGGTCGGCTGCTGGTGGACGGCGGCATGACCGACAACATCCCACTCGACGTGGCCCGGGAGATGGGCGTCGACATCGCCATCGTGGTCGACATCGGCACCCCGCTGCGCAACCGCAAACAATTGACCACTGTGGTCGATGTGCTGAATCAGTCGATCACCCTGATGACCCGGCGCAACTCCGAAGAACAGCTCGCCGCCCTGCACAAGGACGATGTGTTGATTCAGCCGTCACTGGCGAGTTTCGGTGTGACCGACTTCGGCCGCGCCCAGGACATGATCGACGCCGGTTACCGAGCCACCAAAATCCTCGAACCGCGCCTGACCCAACTCAAACCGACACAAGCGCTGGATGCCGAACTGACCGCTGCCCGGGCCCCGAGCCAGCGCACGCCGATCATCACCGCGATCAAGGTGGAAAACGACTCGAAAGTCGGCGACGACGTGATCCGCTACTACATCCGCCAACACGTCGGGGAGCCGCTGGACATGGGCCGCCTGCAAACCGACATGGGCACCCTGTACGGCCTCGACTACTTCGAGCAAGTGCAATACCGCGTGGTGCACAAGGGTCAGGATCACACCCTGGTGATCAGCGCCCGGGGCAAACGCAGTGGCACCGATTACTTGCGGGTCGGCTTGAACCTGTCGGACGACATGCGCGGCGACAGCGCCTTCAATCTCGGCGCCAGTTACCGGGTCAACGGCATCAATCGCCTCGGCGCGGAATGGCTGACCCGGGCGCAGATCGGCGACAAACAGGAACTCTACAGTGAGTTCTATCAACCACTGGACGTCGGCTCACGCTACTTCATCGCGCCTTACGCTGCGTTTGAGGCACAGAACGTCGAGTCGATCCTCGATAACGACCCGATCGCCCAGTACCGCGTCGAGCGTTACGGTTTCGGCCTGAACGTCGGCCGACAGATCGGCAACAGCGGCGAGATCCGCTTCGGCGTCGGCGAGGCCTGGGGCAAGGCGGACGTGCGCATCGGCGATCAGGACTTGCCGAGTGAAAGCTTCAACGAGGGTTTCTACGAACTGAAGTACTCGTTCGATTCGTTCGACAACGTCTACTTCCCCCACGAAGGCAAGGACATCAGCCTCGCGTTCCGGCAGTTCGAACCGGGGCTGGGCTCGGACCAGCGTTACCGCCAATGGGAGTTCAAACTGGACAAGGCCATGAGCAGCGGGCCCGACACCCTCATTCTCGGCGGGCGTTATGGCCGCACCCTGGACGATGCCAACGTGGTGACCTCAAGCTTCCTGCTCGGTGGTGCGCGGCAGTTGTCGGGCTTTCGCGAGGATGCGATTTCCGGGCAGAACGTCAGCCTGATGCGCGGTGTTTACTACCGGCGCCTGACCCCGCGCTCGTATCTGCCGCTGGACTTCCCGCTGTACATCGGCGGCTCGCTGGAGCGTGGTCGGGCGTGGAACAACGACAATGAGTTCGACAGCGGCTACATCAACGCCGCCAGTGTGTTCATCGGTTTTGACACGCCATTGGGGCCGCTGAACTTCAGCTATGGCCTCAATGACGCGGATGAGCAGGCGGTTTATTTGAATCTGGGGCAGACGTTCTAAAAGCAAAAGATCTTCAACGAATTCCGGCCAACAGATTGCGCGCGGTCTGTTTCAGGGGTTCGTCGCCTTCCTTGAGCAATTCGTTGAGCAGTTCGATGGCGCTGTCCAGGTCGCCATCATCGATGCAGGTCTGGGCTTGTTCCAGTTTGCCTACGCTGCCCGGCATAGGTTCAAGCTCCAGCGATTGACCGGGCTCGTTGAAAGCGTCGAGGAAGCTGTCGTCCAGCGATTCTGCATCGGCTACGGCATCCCACTCCAACTCAGGCTCGCCCAGTGCCGGCTCATCCGGCATTTCGTAGACGTCGGGCAATACGTGCAGATTTGAAGTAAATGCTGGCTCGTCTGGCAGCGGCGCCTGAGTCGACGGTTTAGCCGTTGGTGCATCGTCGAACGGACTGACCAGATCCCAATTGGAATCCATCGACAGGTCGTCCAGGTTCAGCTGGAATTCATCGCGAGGTGTGGCTTCGGCCACCGCCGCTGCAATAGGCGTCACGACCGCGACCGGTGCGATGGCCACGACCGGTGCGGCATTCGCCAGTTTCGGATAGCGGGCGCGAATGTCCGCCAGTTGCTGCGGATCAAACCCGGCGTCGCGCAAGCTGCTTTCCTGCGCTTCATAGGCCGCCACGTCCCCCTGTTTACCCAGCACCTCCAACAGTTGCACCGCCAGGTCAGTGCGTTGCGGTTCTTTGGCCAACGCCTCACGCAGCAGACCGGCCGCTTCGGAAAACCGACCGTAAGCCAGGTAGATGCCCACACCTTCCAGCACATCGCCGGCGGGGGTTTCTTCGTGGTGGACGGGGGCTTTCGCAAGGCTGAGCGATGGTGGTGGCACCTCACTCACGGGCTCATCGGGCGCGATCGCTAACGGCTCGGTCAACCCCTGCTGCCGTTGGCGGCGCATGAACAGCCCCAGCAGCACCAGCAGCAGCAACGCCAGCAATCCGGCCATCAACAGCCAGTGGCTGGACTCAGGTTGTTCAACCACGACCGGTGCAGGCGCCACGGCGACTGGCGCAGCAACAGGCGTCTGCGCGACTTCGGACAAGCGGGTCTGCAAGTCGCTGACCTGCTTCCTCTCGTCAGCGATTTGCCCATCCTGGGTCTTGAGCCGGGCATTCAACTCATCGATGGTTTTTTGCAGTTGCTGGTTTTGCAGGATGCTGGCGGCCAGTTGTTCGGCCACCGCGTCGTTCGCCGGCGCTGCCGCCGGTGGAGGTGCGGTTGCGGCGAGCGCAGATACTTTCGCCGAAGGCTTGGCCTTGGGTGCCACGCTCGGTTCGACGCTCGGGAACCCGGAGGTCGGGGCGCTGGCTGTCGGTTCGTCAGTCGCCGGAACAATCCCCGGCGAGCCCGGCGGATCGATCAGCACGGTAAACTCGCGCAGCAAGCGCCCGTTGGGCTGATTGAGCTGCACCAGGAAATTCAGGAAGGGTTCATTGACCGGCTTGCTGGAGGTCACCCGGATCAACGTGCGGTTACCCCGCAGGATCGGGGTGAATTTCAGGTTGTTGAGGAAAAATACCCGCTCAACGCCCGCTCGGCTGAACTCGTCGGCCGTGGCCAGGCTGACCGAGAGATCGCCTTCCGCCAGACCACCGGCATCTATCAGCGCGATGTCGGCGCTGAACGGCTGGTTAAGCGCCGAATGCAGGGTGATGTCACCCAGCCCCAGGGCCGGAGCCAATGCCGAGTAAGTCACCGCACCACCGATCACAAGCAACCGGGTGCAATACCGCAAAACCACGTGCCAACTCTCGAGCATGAGCATCCCTTAGATTAAGCAGAACCAACCTGTACGCGTTCGCACATCCGGTACGAACACGATATTGCCTAGTAGTTCTTTATAGTCTGCCCAACGGGGTATCTCAAAAATACGGTGCGCGGTTTTACCTCAAGACTTTTCGAGGTTGCCCAGAATGTGACCGTGCACACGCATGCAGACCTTCAAATCCGCCTCATCGACACCCTGGAACAGCTCGTGGCGCAGTTGTGTGGCAATGGTTTCGATTTGTTCGATCAACGGCCGGGCCGGAGCACACAGGACAATTTTTTTCGCCCGGCGGTCTTCCACCACCGATTGGCGCTGCACCAGGCCTTGGCTTTCCAGGCTGTCGAGCAAACGGGCCAGGGTCGGCCCTTCGACGCCGACGCTTTGCGCCAGTTCGCGCTGGGTCGGGGCTTCATCGAAGCGCGCCAGGTGCAGCAGCACCAGCCAGCGCGCCTGGGACAAGCCCAGGCCAGCCAAACGGCGGTCCAGTTCGGCACGCCAGCCGCGCGACATCTGGGCCAATTGCATGCCAAAACGGTGTTGATCGGTTAACGGCATAAAAAACTCATGATTAGACTGAAATAGAGAAAAACTAATTATTAGTCAGCTAAGCATGACCTTTGGCTATAGGCAAGGTTTGCTCTGTACTGAATCGTTACATCTATGCGCACGGTCACTTAAATCTCGAATTCCGACTGCAGCGCCGCACGAACGCAGTACAAAACCCCTTCCGGCACACGACCGGCAAACAACGCCGCGATCTCTGCTACCGGCGGCAACTCGCCTTCGCCGTCGAGGAACGCGTCCTGGATTTCGCCCATCAACTCTTCCGGCAAGTCCAGCGCCTGTTCCAGCGACAACTGCTGCTTGCCGATCGCTTCGGCGAGCATGGTGTAGACGTTCTTCTCCGAGCATTGCAGCTGACCGGCAATCTGCAGCGGCGTCATGCCGGCTCGGGCCAGGGTGATCAGTTCGTGACGGACGTCGGCCACCACTTTTGGCGCCTCGACCTGGCCGCCGAGCACTTCGAGGAAGGCTTCGCCGTAACGCTCGAGCTTGCGAGCGCCGACGCCGCTGACCGTGGCCATTTCCGCCAGCGAGGTCGGCTGGCTGCGGAGCATTTCCAGCAAGGTCGAATCGGGGAAGATGACATATGGCGGCACGCCGTGTTCTTCGGCGAGCTTGCGGCGCAGGGCCCGCAACGCTTCCCACTGTTCGCGCTCTTCGCCACGCACCAATTGGCTCGCCTGGCTCTTGCTGCTTTTGGCGGTGGTTTGCGGCTTGAGGTCGCGGCGCAGTTCCAGGGTCACTTCGCCCTTGAGCAGCGGTCGGCAGGTGTCGCTCAGGCGCAGGCCGCCGTAGCCTTCAAGGTCAATGTCCGCCAGGCCACGGGCCACCAACTGGCGGAACAGCGAGCGCCATTCGCTCTCGCCTATCGCCTTGCCGACCCCGTAGACCGACAGATGCTGATGGCCGAAGCTGCGGACTTTTTCGTTGTCCTTGCCCAGCAGCACGTCCACCAGATGCCCGACGCCGTAGCGCTGGCCGGTACGATAAATCGCCGAGAGCGCCTGCCGGGCCGGCTCGGTGGCGTCCCAGGTCTGCACGCCGTCGACGCAGTTGTCGCAGTGGCCGCAAGGCTCGGGCATGTCTTCGTCGAAGTAAGCCAGCAGGGTCTGGCGACGGCAGCGGGTTTCTTCGCAGAGCGAGAGCATGGCGTCGAGCTTGTGCTGCTCCAGACGCTTGTGGCGCTCGTCGCCTTCGGAGTTTTGCAGCATCTGCTTGAGCATCACCACGTCTTGCAGGCCGTAGGCCATCCAGGCGTCCGCCGGCAAGCCGTCACGGCCGCCACGACCGGTTTCCTGGTAATACGCCTCAAGGGATTTCGGCAAATCAAGGTGCGCGACAAAGCGCACGTTGGGTTTGTCGATGCCCATGCCGAACGCCACGGTGGCGACCATGATCAGGCCTTCCTCGTTAAGGAAGCGCTTCTGGTGGTGGGACCGGGTTTCGTTGGGCAGGCCGGCGTGGTACGGCAGCGCCGGGAAGCCTTGTTCACTGAGGAACACCGCCACTTCGTCGACTTTCTTGCGCGACAGGCAGTAAACGATGCCGGCATCGCTGCGCCGCTCGGCGAGGAACGCCAGCAATTGCTTGCGTGGCTGCTCCTTGGGGACGATGCGGTAGAAAATATTGGGACGGTCGAAGCTCGACAGAAAGCGCTCGGCATCCTGCAAATGCAGGCGATCGACGATTTCTTCGCGGGTGCGCTTGTCGGCGGTGGCGGTCAGGGCGATGCGCGGGACGTTGGGAAACAGTTCCGCCAACTGGCCCAATTGCAGGTATTCGCGGCGGAAATCATGACCCCATTGGGATACGCAATGCGCTTCGTCGATGGCGAACAGGGCGATTTCGAGGCTTTGCAGGAAGGCCAGCATCCGTGGCTGCACCAGGCGCTCGGGCGCCAGGTAGAGCATTTTCACTTCTCCGCGCTTGATCCGTGCGGCCAGGTCGCGCTGTTGCTCGGCGCTCAGGGTCGAATTCAACGCGGCGGCCGCGACGCCCAGTTCTTCGAGGGTCGCGACCTGGTCGTCCATCAAAGCGATCAGCGGCGACACCACCACCGCCAGGCCTTCGCGCAGCAGCGCCGGAACCTGGAAGCACAAGGACTTGCCGCCACCGGTGGGCATCAGCACCAGGGCGTCGCCGCCATTGGCCACGCGCTCAATGATTGCACCCTGGCGGCCACGGAAACTGTCGTAGCCGAAGATGTCCTTGAGGACGCGTTGAGCCTGTTCGAGCATAAAAACTCCAAAAATCACCGAAACATCCCTGCAAGGCTGGTTCAGAACCACGCAGGCTGCACTGACAAATCGTAAGTACGCATTGCATGACGCTTCACATCTCAGCCGCGACGCCAGCAGGGCATCACAAAACGCGCGAGTATACCCGAGCCCTTCCCGGCAAAGGGTGCCGCTGATAAGACACATCAGGACAAACACTGATCCCGTGTAGGAGTTGCCGCAGGCTGCGATCTTTTGATGAGGCGGTGCGCATCGAGGGCAAATATCCCGCGCGGCTGGCCTGAGGGCTCAAGAAGGCCTAGAATTCCCGCATCTGTTTAATTCCCCAAGGTAGCTTTTAATGTCCTTCGCTGAGCAACTAACCCGCCTGCAAGTCTTCCTCGACGCTGATGAACTGCATGACGAGGCGCTGGACTACGTGGCCGCCCACGGCTACCTCACCGCGCTGTCCATCTGTTCCGAAAGCGTTCCCGACCGTGAATGGATCGACGCCCTCTTCGCCGAAGAGCCGCATTACGCCGACGACACCGAGCGTGAAGCGATCGAATCCACTCTGCTGGCCCTCAAGGCTCACATCGCCCGCCAACTGGCGTCCGACGAAGAATTCGAGCTGCCGTGCGACCTGGACCTGGGCGAAGAGCCGGACGATTCCGACCTGCGCGGCTGGTGCATTGGCTTTATGGAAGGCGTGTTCCTGCGCGAAGCGGCCTGGTTCGAAACCGCTGAAGACGAAGTCAGCGAAATGCTGCTGCCGATCATGGTCGGTTCCGGTCTGTTCGACGAGCAGCCGGAGTTCGAAGACATCGCCAAGGACGCCAACCTGATGGACGACATGATCGTGCAGATCCCGGAAGCCCTGACCGCGTTGTACCTGCTGTGCCAGGCACCCGACGAAAAACCGGCGATCCTCAAGCCACGTCACCACTAAGGTTTTGCCTATGGACAACCCCATAGGCAACCGCTCCCTGATGTTGCGCTACGTGCTGCTGGCCATCGGCTGGCTGAGCGTGGCGTTGGGGGTGATCGGGATTTTCCTGCCGGTGCTGCCCACCACGCCGTTCCTGCTGCTGGCGGCCGCGTGCTTTGCCCGCAGTTCGCCGCGTTTCTATCAATGGCTGGTCGAACATCCGCGGCTTGGGCCGTGGATTCGCGACTACCTGGACGGCAACGGCATCCCGCTCAAGGGCAAGGTCTACGCCATCGGCCTGATGTGGGCGAGCATTCTGTTTTCCTGCTACCTGGTGCCGCTGCCGTGGGCGCGGGGGTTTATGTTGACCAGTGCGGTGTTGGTCACGGTCTACATCCTCAAGCAAAAAACCCTTCAAAAACCCTGATCCTATCTCCGTGGTAAAGGGCTTTTGGTTGATCGTTCCCACGCTCTGCGTGGGAATGCCTCAACGGACGCTCCGCGTTCGGCTTCAGAGGGGACGCGGAGCGTCCCGGGCTGCATTCCCACGCAGAGCGTGGGAACGATCGGGCGCCGCCGGTCCGACGATCAACCCTCCCCCAGCCAAAACACCACCTAAACTCCAGTCATCTGCACCCGAGCAGCCAGACATGTCTTGCAGTCGGCGTAGTCCAGGATGGCCAGCGCTCCGACTTCGGTTCGGCGGTTGGCTGCTGGCGGTTTTTTTGCTGGCCGGGTTGGGCCGTGTCTGTGCCGATTGGGATTTCGGGCTGATCCTGCAAACCGCCGAACAACGCTACGGCCCCCTCGGCCCGGCCCAGGGGCGGATCGAGGCCTGGAACCAGATGCTGCACAGCGAACGCAACCAGCCAGAACGCGAACAACTGAATGCGGTCAATCGCTTCTTCAATCAGCAATTGAGTTTTCAGGACGACAGCCGCATCTGGCAGCAGATCGATTACTGGGCCACGCCTGAAGAGTCCTTGATCAAGGGCGCCGGCGATTGCGAGGACTATGCCCTGGCGAAATATTTCAGCCTGCGTCAGCTCGGGGTGCCCAGCGAGCAACTGCGCATTACCTACGTCAAGGCCCTGACCCAGAACCAGGCACACATGGTGCTGACCTTCTACAGTAGCCCCACGGCCGATCCGCTGGTGCTGGACAACCTGATCGGCGAGATCCGCCCCGCCTCGCAACGCAAAGACCTGCTGCCGGTGTACGCCTTCAACGCCGAAGGCCTGTATTTGCCTGGGGCCAATGGTGGCAAGCGCAGCAGCGATTCGAAAAAGCTGTCGCGCTGGCAAGACGTGTTGAAAAAGATGCAGGCCGAAGGGTTCGCCGTGGGCGACGGCTAGCCGCCAGAGCAAGGAGCGTTTTATGTCACTGCGCAAACAATTGTTTCTCGCCATTTGCCTGTTTCTGCTGGTGGCGTTCAGCGGCAGTTTTTTTGTCAGCCTGGAAAGCTCCCGCGAGCAAATGCTCGGACAATTGCGCTCCCATGCCCAGGACGCCGCCACCGCGTTGGGGCTGTCGCTGACCACGCAGATCGACGACCCGGCGATGATTGAATTGATGGTCAGCTCGATTTTCGACAGTGGCTATTTCAGCAGCATCCGCGTCGTCAACATCGTCGATGAACAGGTGCTGGTGGAGCGCGACGCCCCTGCGCGGATCGAGGGCGTGCCCGAGTGGTTCGTGCGCCTGGTAAACCTGCACGCGCAAGGGGGCGACGCGTTGATCATGCGCGGCTGGGAGCAAGTGGCGCGGGTCGAAGTGCTGAGCAATCCGCAGTTCGCGTTGGCCAAGCTCTGGGACAGCACCCTTGGCAGCCTGGCCTGGTTGCTGCTGTGCGGCGTGTTCAGCGCGATGTTCGGCGGCTGGCTGCTGCGTCGGCAATTGCGCCCGCTGGACAAGATGGTCAAACAGGCCGAAGCCATCAGCAAACGGGAATTTCTGAGCCTGCCGAAACTGCCGCGTACACCTGAGCTGAAACGGGTGGTGCTGGCGATGAACCAGATGGTCGAAAAGCTCAAGGCGCTGTTCGCCGAAGAAGCGGCGCGCAGTGAAAAGCTGCGGGCCGACTCCTATCAGGACAGCCTCACGGGCTTGGCCAACCGTCGCTTGCTGGATGAGCAATTGGCCGATCATTTGCTGGTCAGCGAACAAAGCAGCGACGGCCATTTGCTGATGCTGCGGATCAACGACCTCGCCGGCCTCAACCAGCGACTGGGCGGCCAGCGCACCGATGCCTTGATCGGCGTTGTCGGCGAGTTGCTCAAGCGCCTGACGCAACTGCCGGAGCGGCGCACCTGGCTGGCAGCGCGTAATCGCGGCGGCGAATTCAGCCTGCTGACCCCGGGCCTGGACGACAAGGACGCCGCGCGCCTGTGCGCCGAAATCAGCGCCACCCTGGAAAACCTGCGCCTGACCGGTGCCAGCGACAGCATGCCGGTGGCGCACCTGGGCATCGTCGCCTACCAACCGGGCGAGCCCGCCGGCGAGGTGCTGCTGCGCCTCGATCAGGCCTTGACCCAGGCTCAGCAACATCCCGAGCGGCCGTGGGTACACCTGGATCATTCCAGCACCGCGCCAAACCAATCCCAACACGATTGGCGCAACTGGATCGACGACGCCCTGACCCACGGCAAGCTGCAGCTGTATTTCCAACCGGTGGTGCAATGCGCCGACACAAGCCAAGTGCTGCACCACAAAGTCCTCGCCCGCCTGCTCGACCCACAGGGCGAAGCGATTGCCGCCGGGCACTTCCTGCCGTGGATCGAACGCCTCGGCTGGTCGGCCCGCTTCGACCTGGCCATGCTCGACGCCACCCTCGACTACCTCGCGGTCAATCGCTGGCCCCTGGCGTTGAGCCTGTCCGGCACCACCCTGCGCGATCCGGCGTCGCTGCAACAGATCGTGCAGTCCCTCGACTCCCTGCCGGAACTCGCGCCGCTGCTGATCCTGGAAATCGACGAACGCCAACTGCCGCCCCCGGACGAATTGCAGCGCCTGAGCCACAACTTGCTCAACACCGGTTACCGCATCGGCTTGCAGCATTTCGGCGGGAGTTTCAGCCAGATCGGCAACTTGACGCAGTTGGGGTTGGCGTACTTGAAAATTGATGGGAGTTACATTCGCGGGATTGATGAGCAGCGTGATAAACGGCTCTTTATCGAAGCGATATTCAGGGCGACTAACAGCATTGATTTACCGTTGATTGCAGAGAGGGTTGAAACGCAGGGCGAGTTGGAAGCGATCAAGTCCCTAGGGTTATTTGGGGTCATGGGGCGGTTGATCGGGCCGCCGGAGCCGATGTGAGTTCGTCAGATAACCGCGTTATCGTCTTCACGAGCAGGCTCGTTCCCACAGGAGGATGGTGCGGGACGCAGCATTATTGATCGTTCCCACGCTCCGCGTGGGAATGCAGCCCGCGACGCTCCGCGTCCCATTCAAAGCCGAACGCGGAGCGTCCGTTGAGGCATTCCCACGCGGAGCGTGGGAACGATCCCCGCGGTAGAAAAGGGGACGTATTTATTTATCAATTCGACGTAGTAAAAAACCGTCCTGAGTGAGCAGTAAACGGAGATGTTTAATCAACATCTCCAGACACTCTCTCACCCTACATACCCTTGCGTAGCGGCCTACAGCTACGCCAGAATCCGCCGGCTTGTGCGCCTTGGGGTCGGGTTTTATCGTTTGCGGGTAGCTGAAACATCAGCGATCGGATTTGACCGTCCGACTCAATCAAGGCGCCCCAGCGTCCAAGACCTGTTTCAGGAAATCGTCTGAAGCATCGTGTCGCGGTGGCTGTGCGTGGGACACCTTCGGGTGTGCCGGATTCCTTGATTTCCGGTCGGTCAACCCGCGTACAGCTGCCACCTTATTCGGTTGACCGCGAACCGTGGCGGCTTCATTAATCAAGGAGCAGCACCATGTTCAAAGCCACACCCAACCCTCCGCGCAAGCCCAGTCCGTTTTTCCTGGTTGCACCCGGCATCAACACCGAAAGCCTGTTGGCCAACGCCTGTGAATCTCTGGCCTCGGCCCATGTCATGGCCAACGATCTTGCAGGCTTCCTGGAAAGTCCTCACCGCCACACATTGCTCGGCATCGCGCAGGTCATCATGCTCGGCGAACTGACGGTGAATCGGGCGCTGGATAACCTCGACCCGAAGGGCTAACGCGGATTGATCGTTCCCACGCTCCCGCGTGGGAATGCAGCCCGGGACGCTCCGCGTCCCATTCAAAGCCGAACGCGGAGCGTCCGTTGAGGCATTCCCACGCAGAGCGTGGGAACGATCCCCGCGACCACAAAAAAACCCGCCATCCCCTTTCAAAAGGATGGCGGGTTTTGTCGTTTCAGCTTTACGGCATCAAACGGTATCCACCTTCAACGAATGGTCATTGAGCATGCCAGTGATGATGGTCGCCGTGTCGTGCCCGCCCGCCACCACGCCGCCCGCTCCTGGCGTGACGCCGTAGTGGCTGGCGAGGTTGACGCCGGCCAGGTCGATGGTCTGGTTCGGCATGGCGCCGGCCATGGCGCTGACGTCGATGCTGGTGACCAGGCTTGCGCCGCTGCCGGTGACTTTGAAGTGCAGGTAGTCATCCAGCGACGCCGCCGTGCCGTTTTCGCCTTGCAGCAGTTGTGACAGGTCGAGTTTGTCGGTGCCGGGGGTGAAGTCTGTGACCACGTCGTGGCCGCTGTTGCCGGCCAGCCACTGGAAGGTGTCGGCGCCCGCGCCGCCGGTTAGGGTGTTGTTGCCCAGGCCGCCGATGAGGAAGTCGTCGCCGCCGCCACCGTTGAGCACGTCGTTGCCCAGGCCACCGTTGATCACGTTGCTGTTGTTGTCTCCGGTGAGGGTGTCATTGAAGTTGGAGCCGGTCAGGTTCTCGATGCCCGTGAGGGTGTCGGTGCCGGCACCGAGGGTGTTTTGTGCGGTGAGCAGCCCCAGGTTGACGGTGACGCCGGCCGTGGCGTGGGCGTAGCTGGCGGTATCGGTGCCGGTGCCGCCGTCGAGCAGGTCATTGCCCGGTCCGCTGTACAACAAGTCGTTGCCGGCGCCGCCGTGCAATTCGTTGTTGCCTGAGCCTGCGGTGAGCACGTCGTTGCCGTCGCCGGCGTTGAGGATGTTGTTGCCGGTGCCGGCCACCAACACGTCATCGCCCGAAGTGCCGGTGAGGGTGTGGCCGTCCTGGTAGCTGATGGTCACGTTCGCCGTGTCGCTGCCGCCATGGTTGTCGTTGGCGGTGTAGGTGCCGTGGTAGTCCGGGGTGAGGTCGTGGGCCCCGGCGTAGTTGACGGTCATGGTCAGTTGATAGTTCTCGGACCCCGAGGTGTTACTGCCACTGGTGTTGGTGATGTTGGTGACGTGGATCTTGTAGGTGCCATCGGACGTCGCGGTGATGGTCCCGCCGTCGGCGATGGTCACGAACGCACCGCCATTGAGCGAGTACTCCATGGTGACGTGACCGGCCGCCAGGTTGTGGTCCAGGTTGAGGGTTTCGCCCTGTTTCAGTTTGACGGTGATGAGGTCTTCATCGTTGGCGTTGGCACTGGTGACCGTGCCCAAGTAGCCGCTGATCACCAGCACGGCGGTCATCGCTGCCGTGTTGGCCGCAAACGAGTTACGCACATCCGCCAGTGCCTGGTTGGCGGCGTTGTTGCCGGTGCCGGCGAAGCTGATCGCGCCAGTGCCGGTGAAGTCCGCGCCCTTGGCCACCCAGCCGGTGTTGAACGTGGTCGGGGTGGCCGTCATCGGATCGCCATTGGCGTCGGTGTCGTTGGCCAGCAACAATTCGCCCGGCACCACGATGGTGCTCGACAACACGTTGGTAATGATGTGGTCATCGACCGCTACCGGTGGCGCGTTCGGGATCACTTTGACCGTCAGTGTCGAGCTGGCCAGGTCGCCATCGTTGTCGCTGACGGTGAAGCCGATGTTTTCAGTGATCACCACGGCGGTGGTTTTCTGCGAGGTGTAGGTGTATTCGCCGGTGTCGAGGTTCACCACCAGCGTACCGCTGTTGTTGGTGGCGATGCTGATGGTGTTGTTCACCGTGTTGAATGTGCCGTGGTTAGTGCCACTGAAGGTCAGCGAACCCTGGTTGCTGTTGCCTTTCGGGTCGTAGGTGTAAGTGGTGCCATCGATCACGATGGTTTTGATGAAGCCGCCATCGGCGCCGAACGAGCCGCCCTCCAGCAGCGTGCCAGTCACAGGTGCACCCTGCACCGTGCCCGAGAGCACCGAGTTGAGTTGGTTGAGGTCGGTGACCACCACCGCGTTGGTGTTGGTGTGGGTGCTGCCGTCGTAGGCCAGCGGGTCGAGGTTGGCGTTGCTGACGCCACTGCCCAGCCCAATTGCATAGTTCTTGATGCCATTGGCGTCGAGGAAGTTTTTCAGCGCGGCCTCGTCCGCCGTGCCGATGTCCCCTTCGTTAGGTTTGCCGTCAGAGAAGAAATACCCGACGTTCTGCGCCCCGGTGAGTTTTCCCGAGGTGTTGAACGCAGTTTGCAGGGTCGCCACAGCCGCGTCGTAGTTGGTGCCACCCCCAGCGGTAAGGCCGGCGATGATCGACTTGGCCGTCGCCACATCGACCCACACGGTGGTTTTGTCGGTGGCGCTACTGCTGAAGGTGACGATCTGCACTTTCACATCACCCAGGTCATCGTATTTGTCGAGCAAGGCACTGATCGCCTGTTTCGCCAGCGCCAGCCGCGACAGGCCTGGCACCCCGGAGGCGTCGGCCATACTGCCGGAGACGTCAATGACCAGCAGCAAGTTGGAATCGACTTCCACCGCCGTCACCGAACGGTCCGACGCCACGGCTTTTGGCACGTCATCGACGATGTTGACCACGATGGTGCTGGTGGTGCTGTTGCCCAGCGCATCGGTGGCTTTGTAGGTGAAACTTTCGCTCAGGGTGTTCGGCCCATCGTTGGCATTCGGCGAGGTTTTCGGCGCCGAGGTCAACGTGTAGGTGTAACTGCCGTCCGGGTTGATCAGGATTTGCCCGTAGGTCCCGGTGGCGCTGCCGACCACGCTGTACGTCAACGGACCGGTGCCGCCGGTGACCGAACCGACCAGCGTGCCCGTGGCAGTTTCGCCAGTGCTGGTAGGGTCGCTGCCGGTGACCGTGCCGGGGGCCAGGTCGAGTCCATCCTTGCTCAGATCGAGGGCTTTTTCGAAGACCGTCACGTCCTGATCGACCACCGCTTTGAGGCCGCTGTCGGTGACGTTGATGGTGAGGGTGGTGGTGCTTTCGTCACCGTCGGAATCGCGCACGGTGTAGACGAAGGTATCGGTCGCTCCCGCCACGCCGACCGAGTTCGGGTTGCTGTGGTACACGGCGTTGCCCGCCGCATCCAGGGTCAGGTAGCCGTAGGTGCCGTTGATGTTGGTGCCCAAGCCGCCCACCGCCGAGGTCCCGGTGTTGCTGCCGGCGCGCACGCCGATCACCGCGCCGCCCGCCGCTGCGCCGTCGGCACCGAGCACGTCGTTGCCGAGCACGCTTACGTTGACGGTCGCGCCTTCGGCCACGGTGCTGGTGTCTGGAGCAGCGGTTGGCAGGTCATCGACGATGTTGACGTTGATCTGCCCCGACGCCGTGCTGCCGTCCGCATCCGTCGCCACCACGTTGATGTTTTCGGTGATGCTGTTGGCGCCGTTGGCGGTCGGGTGGCTTTCGTTATCCACCAGGGTGTAGCTGTAGCTGACCACGCCGGTGCTCGCGTTGTAACCGGTGACGGTGAACGTACTGCCGAGCGCGGTGGTGACCGATTGCGGGAAGCCTGCCGCCACGCCGCCGGCAACGACATGAATGCCGCCGACATCGAGGGTTTGCAAACCGTCCGGCGCGGTGACGGTGAAGGTGCCGCTCTGGGTCAGCGCTGGCGTGTTGGGGTTGGTGCCGTCGCTGAGGTTTTTCTCGTAGACGGTCAGCTCGCCGCCATTGACGTTGAGGCCATTGAGCGTCACCGGGTCGTCGTTGTTGTGGATGTTCAGCACCAGGTTGGCGGTGCTGGTGTCGCCGTCTGAGTCGGTGAGGGTGTAGGCGAACGTTTCCGTGCCGTTGCCACCGCCGTGCAGGTTTTTGAAGTCTGCATCATTGGTGTTCAGGGTGTAGGTGTAGGTGCCGTTGGCATTCAGCACCAGGGTGCCGTAAGTCCCGGTGAAGGTGCCAGGGGTGACCGGCCCGGCGTTCGGTCCAGTGGCGACCTGGTCCGCGCCCTGAATGTCGTTGGTCAGGACGTTGCCGTTGAGCGTCAACGCGGTCTCCGACGCCGCGACAGCATTACTGTCGTTCACGGCCTGCGGTACGTCATCGACGATCTGCACGACGATGGTGCTGGTGCTGATGTTACCCAGCGAATCGGTGGCCTGGTAGGTGAAGCTTTCAGTCAGCGAATTGGCACCGTCGTCGGCATGCGGTGTGGTGCTCGCAGGCGATGTCAGGGTGTAGGTATAGGTGCCGTTGGGGTTGAGCTGGATCTGGCCAAAGTTGCCATTGGCGCTGCCCACCAGGGTGTAAGTGATCGCGCCGATCGCCCCGGTGACCGAGCCAACCAGCGTGCCGCTGGCGGTTTCGCCGGTGCTGGTCGGGTCGCTGCCGACGACGGTGCCGGCCGCCAGGTCCTGGCCATCTTTTGTCAGGTCCAGGGCTTTTTCGTAGACGGTCACGTCGGTATCGCTGACCGCTTTGATGCAGCTGTTCGACACGTCGATGGTGATGGTAGTGGTGCTTTCATCGCCATCGGCATCGCGCACGGTGTAGGTGAATACATCGGTGGCGCCCGGGCCGTTCACCGCGTTCGGATTGCTGTGATAGACCGCGTTGCCGTTGGCATCCAGGGTCAGGTAACCGTAGGTGCCGTTGATGTTCGAGCCCAAGCCACCGATGGCCGAGGTCGAGGTGTCGCCACCGGCGCGCACGCCGACAACAGCACCCGTAACGGCCGGGCCGTCGGCACCGCCGATGTCGTTATCCAGCACATTGCCCGAGACCGTTGCCCCCTCGGCCACCGAAGCGCTGTCCGGGTGCGCCGTCGGCAAGTCGTCGACGATGTTGACATTGATTTGATTGGTGGCCGTGCTGCCGTCGGTGTCCGTCGCCACCACGTTGAAGTTTTCGGTGATGCTGTTCGCACCGTTGGCGTTCGGATGGGTTTCGGTGCCTACCAGGGTGTAGCTGTAGCTGACGACGCCAGTAGTCGCGTCGTAACCGGTGACGGTCAGCGTGCTGCCGAGCGGCGTGACGATCGATTGCGGGAAGCCGGCAGCCACGCCGCCGACCACCACATGAATGCCGCCGACATCGAGGGTTTGCAAGCCGTCCAGTGCGGTGACGGTGAAGGTGCCGCTCTGGGTCAGGGCTGGCGCGTTGGGGCTGGTGCCGTCGCTGAGGTTTTTCTCGTAGACCGTTAGTTCGCCACCCACGACGTCGAGGCCGTTGAGGGTTACCGGGTCATCGTTGTTGTGGATGTTCAGCACCAGATTGGCGGTGCTGGTATCGCCGTCAGCATCGGTAATGGTGTAGGCGAAGGTTTCCGTGCCGTTGCCATTGCCGTGCAGGTTTTTAAAGTCGACGTCGTTGGTGTTGAGGGTGTAGGTGTAAGTGCCGTTGGCGTTGAGGACCAGGGTGCCGTAAGTGCCGGTGAAGGTGCCAGGAGTCACAGGCCCGGTCGCTACGCGATCCGCGCCTTGCACGTCGTTGGTCAGTACGTTGCCGTTGAGGGTCAACAGGCTTTCCGAGGCCGTGCCGGCGTTGCTGTCGTCCACCGCTTTTGGCACGTCGTCGATGACGTTAACGTCCAGCGAACCATTGGCCGTGGTGCCGTTGTCATCAACCACGGTCACCGCAAATTGCTCAGGCAGATTGTTTGCGCCGTTGGCGGTTGGATGGGTGTCATTGCCGTTCAAGGTATAGCTGTAGCTGACCACGCCGGTGGTTGCGTCGAACCCGGTGATGGTCAACGTGTTGCCCAAACCGGTCGGAATCGATTGCGGGAAACCCGCCGCCACGCCGCCACTGACGACGGTGATGCCGCCGACAATGAGGGTTTGCACGCCATCCAGCGCGGTGATGGTGAACGTGCCGCTTTGGGTCAGCTGGGTGCTGTCAGGGGCGCTGCCGAGACTGAGGTTTTTCTCGTAGACAGTGAGTTCGCCGCCCTCGACGTTCAGGCCATTGATGATGACCGGATCGTCGTTGTTATGGATTTGCAGCACCAGGGTGGCGGTGCTCGCATCCCCGTCGGAGTCAGTGAGGGTGTAGGTGAAATTCTCGGTGCCGTTGCCGCCGCCGTGCAACGCTTTGAAATCAGCGTCACTGGTGTTGAGGGTGTAGGTGTAAGTGCCGTTGGCATTCAACACCAATGTGCCGTAAGTGCCGGTGAAGGTGCCTGGAGTCACAGGCCCGGTCGATACGCGATCCGCGCCTTGCACGTCGTTGGTCAGCACATTGCCGTTCAACGTCAGCAAGGTTTCCGAAGCGGTGCTCGCATTGCTGTCGTCCACCGCTTTTGGCACGTCGTCGATGACATTGACGTCCAGCGAGCCGTTGGCCGTGGTGCCGTTGTCGTCGACCACCGTCACCGCAAATTGCTCAGGCAGATTGTTCGCGCCGCCCGCCGTTGGGTGTGCGTCATTGCCGTTCAAGGTGTAGCTGTAGCTGACCACGCCGGTGGTTGCATCGAACCCGGTGATGGTCAGGGTGTTGCCCAACCCGGTAGAAATCGATTGTGGGAAACCCGCAGCCACGCCGCCGCTGACGACGGTGATGCCGCCGACAGTGAGGGTTTGCACGCCATCAAGGGCGGTGATGGTGAAGGTGCCGCTTTGGGTCAGTGCGGTGGAATCCGGCGCACTGCCCAAGCTTAGGTTTTTCTCGAAAACGGTGAGTTCGCCGCCCTCAACGTTCAGGCCATCGATGATGACCGGATCGTCGTTGTTGTGGATTTGCAGCACCAGGGTGGCGGTGCTCGCATCGCCGTCGGAGTCAGTGAGGGTGTAGGTGAAATTCTCGGTGCCGTTGCCGCCGCCGTGCAGCGCTTTGAAATCCGCATCGCTGGTGTTGAGCGTGTAGGTGTAAGTGCCGTTGGCGTTGAGCACCAACGTGCCGTATGTCCCGGCGAAAGTGCCAGGCGTCACCGGTCCGGTGGCCACCCGATCCGCGCCTTGCGCATCGTTGGTCAGCACATTGCCGTTCAACGTCAGCAGGGTTTCCGAAGCGGTGCTCGCATTGCTGTCGTCCACCGCTTTTGGCACATCATCAATCACATTGACGTCCAGCGAGCCGTTGGCCGTGGTGCCGTTGTCGTCGACCACCGTCACCGCAAATTGCTCAGGCAGATTGTTCGCGCCGCCCGCCGTTGGATGCGCGTCATTGCCGTTCAACGTGTAGCTGTAACTGACCACGCCAGTGGTCGCGTCGAACCCGGTGATGGTCAGGGTGTTGCCCAACCCGGTAGAAATCGATTGTGGGAAACCCGCAGCCACGCCGCCGCTGACGACGGTGATCCCGCCGACACTTAACGTCTGCACGCCATCCAAAGCGGTGATGGTGAACGTCCCGCTCTGAGTCAGCGCCGTGGAATCCGGCGCACTGCCCGAACTGAGGTTTTTCTCGAAAACCGTCAGTTCGCCACCTTCAACGTTCAAGCCGCCCAGCGTGACCGGGTCGTCGTTGTTGTGGATTTGCAGCACCAGGTTGGCAGTGCTGGTATCGCCGTCAGCGTCGGTGAGGGTGTAGGCGAAGGTTTCCGTGCCGTTACCGCCACCGTGCAAGGCTTTGAAATCCGCATCGCTGGTATTCAGCGTGTAGGTGTAGGTGCCGTTGGCATTCAGCACCAGGGTGCCGTAAGTGCCGGTGAAGGTGCCGGGGGTGATCGGGCCGCTGGTTGGGCCGGTCGCAACGCGGTCGGCGCCTTGCACGTCATTCGTCAGCACGTTACCGGTCAACGTCAGCAGCGTTTCAGACGCGGTGCCATTGTTGTCATCCACCGCCTTGGGCACATCGTCGGTGATGTTGATGTCCAGGGAACCGGTCGCGGTATCGCCGTTGGTGTCACCCGCGACCACGGTGAATTGTTCGCTGAGGCTGTTGGCGCCATCGCCGGCCGAATGGGTGTCGTTGCCGTTGAGGGTGTAGCTGTAGCTCACCACGCCGGTGGCCGGGTTGTAGCCGGTGATGGTCAGGGTGTTGCCGAGTTGGGTGGTGATCGATTGCGGGAAACCCGAGGCCGCCCCGCCGCTGATCACGCTGATGCCGCCGATGTTGAGGCTCAGCAGGCCGTCGGGCGCGGTCACGGTGAAGGTGCCGCTCTGGGTCAGGGCCGCCGGATTGCTCGCCGTGCCGTCAGGCAGATTGGCTTCGTTGAGGGTCAGTTCACCGCCCGCGGCGTCGAGGCCGCCGAGGGTCACGATGTTATTCACCGGCGGCGGCACGATCACCGGAGCGTCGTCGTTCTGCTGCACATCGGCGTTGTGCCGTTCTTCAGGAAACTCCGGAATGCCGCCAAAACCGGCAGTCGGGAAACCGATGTTCGGATCGACCCGCCCGCCCACTTCTTCCAGCAGCACGAAACTGTGACCGCCACCCAAGGCACCGCCAGGGGCGCCGCTCGAAGTCGGGCCGGCCGCGGTGGCTTCACCGGTTTGGGTCGGGTCAGCGCCGGCCGCGATGGCTTTTTGCAGTTGTTCGACATCAGTGAGTTGCGCCTGGCTCGGCGTCACCGCTTCAGCGGTGTCCACGTGGGGCACCTGATGCGCGAGCAGTTGGGAAGTCATTTGCAGGCTGCTGCCACGCCCCAGCGTCAGCTCCTGGCCATTTTGCAAATGCACCGCCACCGCGCCTTCGGCCCCGGTGACCAGTTGATCGCCGGCAAACAACCGGTCGCCCTCGACCAACGCGCGTCGGGTACCGTCGGCCGCAACCGCGAACACCTGACCAATGACCTTACTGACGATCCCAATGAGCGTAGCCATGTGCAAATCTCCTGCGCTGCCAACCGCTGTCGGCATCTGGTTGCGCGAAGAACGTGCTCATGGCGAAAGCGGGCTTGTCTGGCGGTCGTCTACCGGAATACGTGTTTACCGAGGTAAAACGCATTCCTGGCGACGTTCTCGCCAAGCGTGTCGTTCGCGGGCCATTTGTCCGGCTCGGCATAAAACCCTCTGCAATCAATGGCATCGGGTTCCAACTGCGGAACAACCTCCCTGCGAGCGATGCGTAACGGTCTTGATTCACTCGAGTGACAAAAAAATGTCACCTCAAAACCGTCCCACTTCCCTCCCCTCCAGCACTTCTCCGCCCTATGTCGCTAAGTGGATGGAACTTTCCTCAAACCCTCTGGAGCTCCCTAGGGCTCATAAATCAAGGGCTTTCGGATTGAACAATGTGCTGGATTTTTCAGAGCGCATAAGTTTTTTTTGACATAAGCCTTATGAGAAATAGTTCTTAGGTTTTCCCTAGAATGTTCTTAGCTCTGTTGTTACAAGAGTGAAACGGTTTCGCCTAAAAAAACGTCAAGTATTTGACGACAAGTAAGCACCATCAGGAAACAGGGAGAAGTACCCATGCGCCTTTTAACCCCCCTCTGCAGCGCGGTTTTGCTGGCCATGGCCTGCACTTCTCAGGCTCAGGCCATGTCGTTGACCGACGCGATCCAAAGCACCATCGCGACACACCCCGAGCTTGCATCGCGCGTGGACGCGCGTCTGTCAGCGGATGAACAAGTGAAAGTCGCCAAAGGGGGCTTCTATCCATCGGTGGATTTGAACGCTGCCTACGGGCGCGGCTACAGCGATAACACCAACACCCGGGCCTTCGGTAATCACCACACCGAAATCCTCAATTACACCCAGTCGGAATTGCGCCTGCGGCAGATGCTGTTCGACGGGTTCAATACCGCCAATGAAGTCGAGCGCACCAAAGGCGTGTCCAACTCCCGGGCCTATTACGCCCAGGGCACCGCCCAGGATCTGGCCCTGCGCACCATCGAGGTCTACCTCGAAGTGCTCAAACGCCGTGAGCTGGTGACGCTGGCCACCAACAACCTGCAAGCGCACATGCGCGTTAACGACCAGATCGGCCTGCGCACCCAGCGCGGTGTCGGCAGCAACGCCGACTCCGATCAGTCCACCGCTCGCCGGGCCCTGGCGCAAAACAACCTCGACACCGCCGAAGTCGATCTGGCCGATGCCGAGTCAAACTTCTACAGCGTCGTCGGGCGCATGCCCGATGAACTCGAAGCACCGCCCTCGACCCGCGGCGAATTGCCCACCAGCCTGCCGGAAGCCCAGCAGAGCATGGTCGAGAACAACCCGTACCTGAAATCCGCCCAGGCCGACGTGCAATCGGCCGAGAGCCAGTACGAAGTCGCCAAGTCGCCGTTCTACCCACGCTTCGACGCCGAAGCCGCAGTGGGCGCGAACAACAACGTGCAGGGCGATGAAGGCCACGACAACGAATGGCGCGTCGGCGTGATCATGAACTACAACCTGTTCCGCGGCGGCAGCGACAAGGCACGCCTGGCCTCCGATGCGCACCAGATCAACCAGGCGATGGACATCCGCAACAACGCCCTGCGCCAGCTCAACGAAAACATTCACCTGGCCTGGAACGCCATGGTCAATGCCAAGAAACAAACCCCGACCGCCCGCGAATACGCGGAAACCACCCGGCGTGTACGCGCGGCCTATCAGGATCAGTTCGGCCTCGGCCAACGGACCCTGCTCGACTTGCTCGACAGTGAAAACGAGCTCTACAACGCCAACCGCCGCTACACCGAAGTGCGCTACACCGAGGAGTACTCGATGTACCGCGTACTGGCGAACATGGGCCAGTTGCTGAGCAAACAACGGGTGGTGCTGCCCGCCGATGCGATCGCCTCCTCGGAAGTGAAAAACGAAGCCCGTTTGCCTGAACTGAAATAACCCCCGTAAGAGCTGCCACAGGCTGCGATCTTTTGATTTTGATTTTTTAAGATCAAAAGATCGCAGCCTGCGGCAGCTCCTACGCCGGGAGGTGTGTGGTTACCTATGCCAACAGGAGCGATCAATTTGACCAGCATGGAACCCGGCAACAGTGGTGTCGATCCGCGCCTGAGCTTCGATGACCCGCTTCTGGACGGTCTGTTGATCCTCTGCAAACTCCACGACGCGGCCGTCAGCCGCGCCAGCCTGAGTGCCGGCCTGCCCCTGAACAAGCAACGCATGAGCCTGGATTTGCTGCCCCGCGCAGCGGCCCGGGCGAGTTTGCAGGCGCGCTTGCTCAGGCGCGACCTGGCAGATATTTCCGCGCTCAACCTGCCGGTTCTGCTCATCCTCAACAATGGCCGCACCGCCGTACTGCGGCGCTTTGGCGACGACGGTCAGTTGCTGATCCTGCCCAGCGAAGCCGAGGGCGGTGAACAATGGGTCAGCCGTGAAGAGCTGACCGCCAATTACAGTGGCCAGGCGTTGTTCGCCCGGCCGCGCCATGAACTCGAAGACCTGCGCTCGCCGCTGGTACCGCGCGTCGAAGCGTGGTTTCGCGACACGCTGAAACTGTCGAAATGGCTGTACAGCGATGCCATCCTCGCGAGTTTTTTGATCAACCTGCTGGGGCTGATGGTGCCCCTGTTCGTGATGCAGACCTACGACCGGGTGGTGCCGAACCAGGCCGTTTCGACCCTGTGGGTGTTGGCTATCGGCTTGCTGATCGGCACCGGATTCGAGCTGGTACTGCGGGTGGTCCGCGCCCACTTGCTGGACACCGCCGGCAAGAAAACCGACGTGATCCTCTCGGCAACCCTGTTCGAACGCATCACCGGCATGTCGATGAAAGCGCGGCCGGCGACCATCGGCGGTTTCGCCCAGAGCATCCATGACTTCCAGGGCCTGCGGGAATTCCTCACCGCCGTGACCCTGACCAGCCTGATCGACCTGCCCTTCGCCGTGCTGATGCTGGTGGTGATCGGCTTGCTCGGCGGCTGGCTGGTGGTGATTCCGCTGCTGGCGTTTCCGATCACGATCATCTTCGCGATGGTGATTCAGGTGCGTCTGCGCGATACCGTGCAGAAAAGTTTGAGCCTCGGTGCCGAACGCCAGGCGCTGCTGATCGAAACCCTCGGCGGCCTGGAAACCCTCAAGGCCTGCAGCGCCGAGAGCGAGCGCCAGCACAAATGGGAAAGCACCCACGGCGCCCTCACCCGCCTCGACAGCCATGCGCGCAACCTCTCGGCGCTGGCGACCAACGGCACACTGTTCGTCCAACAATTTTCCGGCATGGCGACCATCGTCGCCGGGGTCTACAGCATCATCGCCGGCAACCTCAGCGTCGGCGCACTGGTGGCGACCTACATGCTCGGCAGCCGCGTGTTGGCGCCGCTGGGGCAGATCGCCGGTTTGATCACCCGCTACCAGCAAGCGCAACTGACCATGAAAAGCACAGATGCGCTGATGTCCTTGCCGCAAGAACGCGATCCCAAACAACGGCCGCTGGAGCGCACACAACTGCAAGGCGCGATGGACGTCAGCGGCGTGACCTTCCACTACAACGGCCAGAACGCCCCGGCGCTGGCCAACATCAGTTTCAGCGTCAAACCTGGTGAGCGGATCGGCATCATCGGCCGTAGCGGTTCGGGCAAAAGCACCCTGGCGCGACTGGTGATGGGGTTCTACACACCGGAAGAAGGCCAACTGCTGCTCGATGGGCTGGACCTGCGGCAACTGGACGTCGCCGACCTGCGCCAACAGATCGGCTACGTCGCCCATGACTTGCCGCTGTTGGCCGGCAGCCTGCGCGACAACCTGACCCTCGGCGCCCGTTACGTCAGCGATTCGCGCATGCTCGAAGTGGCCGAGTTGACTGGCGTCACCGAACTCGCGCGCCAACATCCGCAAGGCTTCGACCGGCCGGTGGGTGAGCGCGGGCAATTGCTGTCCGGCGGTCAACGTCAGGCGGTATTACTGGCCCGGGCGTTGTTGCTCGACCCGCCGATCATGCTGCTCGACGAACCCACCAGCGCCATGGACAACAGCAGCGAGGACGTTCTGCGGCAAAAACTCCACAGTTGGGTCCAGGGCAAGACTTTGCTGCTGGTGACCCACCGTACTTCGATGCTGAGCCTGGTGGATCGGCTGGTGGTGCTGGACAACGGACGGATCGTGGCTGACGGTCCGAAAGAAGCGGTCATCGATGCACTGCGCAAGGGCCGTGTCGGCTCTGCGGCCGTCTAGGAGTTGCCCATGGCTCGCTCATCGTCCGATGTTTCAAAGGATCGCGGCTACTTCGGCAGCTTCAGTAAAAGCGCGGAAAGCGAATACATGCCGGAAACCGCCGGCGCGGCGTTGCAGGATTCTCCGCGCCTGTCGCGGATCACCGTGTGGCTGGCGGCAGGGTTGCTGATTTCGGCACTGGTCTGGGCCAAGTTTGCGGTGTTGCAGGAAGTGACCATGGGCGAAGGCAAGGCGATTCCGTCAAGCAAGGTCCAGGTGATCCAGAACCTGGAGGGCGGCATCGTCACTGAGATTTTCGTCCGTGAAGGGCAAATGGTGAACAAGGGCGACACCCTGCTGCGCCTGGATGACACGCGGTTTCTGTCGAACAAGGGCGAAAGCGAGGCGGATCGTTATGCCCTGACCGCGCAGGTCGAGCGCTTGTCCGCCGAGGCTGAAGGACGGCCGTTCAAGCTCTCCCCCGAAGTGATCGCCAAGGCACCGCAAGTGGCCGAGGACGAACGCTCGCTGTACGAACAACGGCAACGGCGCCTGGCCAGCGAACAACGCACCTTGACCGAACAACTTCGGCAAAAAACCCAGGAACTGGCGGAATTCCGCTCGAAACAGGGGCAATTCAGTTCGAGCCTGGCGTTGCTGAACCAAGAGATGAACATGTCCGCGCCGCTGGTGGGCACCGGGGCGGTTTCGCCGGTTGAGATCCTGCGGTTGAAACGCAGCGCGGTGGAGATTCGCGGGTCGTTGAATGCGACGACCCTGGCCATCCCCCGGGCGGAATCGGCAATCAACGAGATCAAAAGCAAGATCGATGAATCGGAACAATCTTTCCGCTCGGACGCGGCCAAGGAGCTGAATGAGAAACGCACCGACCTGTCAAAAATCACCGCCTCCAGCATTGCCATCGACGACCGCGTGACCCGCACCACGGTGGTGTCGCCGGTGCACGGGATCATCAAGGTGCTGAAGGTCAACACCATCGGCGGCGTGGTCCAGCCGGGCAGCGACATGGTGGAAATCGTACCGTTGGAAGACAATCTGCTGATCGAAGCGAAGGTCCGGCCGCAGGACGTGGCGTTCCTGCATCCGGGGCAGAAAGCCATGGTCAAGTTCAGTGCCTATGACTACACGATCTACGGTGGGTTGAGCGCCAAGTTGGAGTTGATCGGCGCGGACACAATTACCGATGACAAGGGCAACAGCTTCTATCTGATTCAGGTGCGCACCGACAAGAATCACTTGGGCGGGGATGTGAAACCGCTGCTGATCATTCCGGGGATGGTGGCGACGGTGGACATTATTACCGGGGAGAAAAGTGTGCTGGATTACCTGCTCAAACCGGTGCTGAAGGCGCGGACTGAGGCGATGCGCGAACGCTGATCGGTGATCGTTCCCACGCTCCGCGTAGGAACGATCATTGGGGGCCGTGATTACGCTGAAAAACCTCCTCCCCCATCGCCGCAATCTGCCCCTCGATCAACGCGTCGAAGGGCTTCAACAACGGCTCGAATGACGTCGGCGCTTCGAGCGTCTGCAACGCTTGCACAATCGCCTCCACCGTCGACAACGCCCCCGGCCCCGGTGCCTTGCGCAAGCGATACCGCGACACGCCGCCCTCCACCAACGTCACGCGGGGCAACGCCGCCAGCAACGGATTGAGGTGCAACATCTTGCGCGCCTTGCGCCACGTGCCGTCCGGGACCACCAGCAACAGCGGCTGATCATTTTCGGCATAACCCTGCAATGGCTGCGCCTCTTCGGCGGGGAACAACAACCGCGCCTGATAACCGGGTTGCTTCAACAAGGCCGGCAAATCCTCGAACACCTCACCGACGATCAACACGGCATTCTTCAGGCCCAACGCTGCCAACCGCGCGGTGTTCAACGCATGGTTCACTTCGCTCGGATGCTGCAACAGCAACACTCGGGTGCGGCTGTCGAGGCTCGGGATCAGCGGGCACAGGCAATGGGTTTGCGGACGCAGGCAGCGGGGGCATTGGATTCTGGACATAGTCTTAAGCCTGGTTGAGCTGAGCTTTGAGCAAATCGCGGAAGGTCTGGATCAGCGGTTCGCGGCTGCGGCCTCGGCGCACGATCATCGAGAACGGTGCCTGATAACCGAAGGTCGCCGGCAGCAACACGCGCAAATCGCCTTTGTCGGCCCAGGCCTGGGCGTAGTGCTCCGGCAGGTAGCCGATGTAGGCGCCGGACAGCACCAGGATCAGCTGCGCTTCCATACTTTCCACGGTGGCGGCGCTGTGTTTGAAGCCGTGACGGGCCAGTTCCGCCTGGCTCCAGTAGCCGCGACCGACCATCCGTTGCTGGGTGATGACTTGCTCGGGAATGCGCCGCTCGGTGAACAACGGGTGACGGCTGCTGCAATACAGCCAGTGCTGCTCGCGGTACAGCGGCATGTAGACCAGGCCGCTCATGCGCGTGGAAAACGCGCCGATGGCCAGATCGAGACGGTTGTCCTGCACGCCGAGTTGCAGTTCGTAGGGACTCATCACCGACAAATGCAAATGCACCGCCGGATGTTCCTGGCTGTAGGCGCCGATGGCTTCGGCGAAGGGCAAGGCCTTGTCGCTGACGGTGGAGTCGATGACGCCGAGGTTCAGGGTGCCGCGCAGTTCGCCTTTCAGTGCTGCGGCGTATTGCTCGAAGCCTTCGAGTTCGCCCAACAGGCGCAGGGTTTCCTGGTGGAACAACTCGCCTTTGCTGGTCAGGCTGAACCCGCCGCGACCGCGATGACAGAGCACCAGGCCCAGCGCCGCTTCGAGCTGGCTCATGTAGGTGCTGATCGCCGAGGTCGAGAGGTTGAGCTCCTGCTGGGCGTTGGCAAACCCCTGATGGCGGACCACGCTGACGAAAATGCGCAACAGTTTCAGGTCGGGTAAAGCGTTGGCCATGGGGTTCTCCACCGGTCGATCGTTCCCACGCTCTGCGTGGGAATGCAGCCCGTGACGCTCTGCGTCACATGCATAAAAGAGCGGGACGCGGAGCGTCCGTGGATGCATTCCCACGCAGAGCGTGGGAACGATCATGCGGAGGAGTCTATCGCCGCACTTGCCATTAGTTTAGAAAAATCTGAACTAAGTATTTGCCCGTAGCGATTCTTCCCGCCCACTGCATTTCGCATGATCGGCCCACAGCGGTGCCCGTCCCTCCCGTGAACGGCGCGCCGACATAAATAAAACAACGACGATGAGGCCTTACCCGTGGACAAGATTCTTCACCAACCACTGGGCGGCAACGAAATGCCGCGCTTCGGCGGCATCGCCACCATGATGCGACTCCCCCACCTGACTACCGCTGCCGGCCTGGACGCTGCCTTCATTGGCGTGCCGCTGGACATCGGCACCTCCCTGCGCCCCGGCACCCGTTTCGGACCTCGCGAAATTCGCGCTGAATCGGTAATGATCCGCCCGTACAACATGGCCACCGGCGCCGCGCCGTTCGATTCGCTGTCGGTTGCCGACATCGGCGACGTAGCGATCAACACCTTCAACCTGCTGGACGCCGTGCGGATCATCGAAGAGTCGTACCACGACATCCTCGAACACGACGTGATCCCGCTGACCCTCGGCGGCGACCACACCATCACCCTGCCGATCCTGCGTGCCATCCATAAAAAGCACGGCAAGGTGGGCCTGGTGCACATCGACGCTCACGCTGATGTGAACGATCACATGTTTGGCGAGAAAATCGCCCACGGCACCACCTTCCGTCGCGCCGTCGAAGAAGGTCTTCTCGACCCGGACCGCGTGGTGCAAATTGGCCTGCGCGCCCAGGGTTACACCGCCGAAGACTTCAACTGGAGCCGTAAACAAGGCTTCCGCGTGGTTCAGGCCGAAGAGTGCTGGCACAAATCCCTGGCACCGCTGATGGCCGAAGTTCGCGAGAAAGTTGGCGGCGGTCCGGTGTACCTGAGTTTCGACATCGACGGCATCGACCCGGCCTGGGCCCCTGGCACCGGCACCCCGGAAATCGGTGGCCTGACGACCATTCAGGCGATTGAAATCGTGCGTGGCTGCCAAGGCCTCGACCTGGTCGGCTGCGATCTGGTAGAAGTCTCGCCCGCTTATGACACCACCGGCAACACCTCGCTGCTGGCCGCCAACCTGCTGTACGAAATGCTCTGCGTACTGCCTGGCGTGGCCCACCGCTGAGGACTGGTCATGAACGAACGCGATCAGGTTTTGAAAGCCGCCGCCGATCTGGTGACTGCTTTCGCCCGTAACGATCGCGAAGCCTACTTCGGCGCATTCAGCGCCGATGCCAGCTTCGTGTTCTACACCCTCGAACAGCCCCTGCTGTCGCGCGACGCCTACCAGGCGTTGTGGGACAACTGGCGTTCCGAGGATGGCTTCGAGGTGCTGTCATGCACCTCAAGCAACGCCTTCGTCAGCCTGCAAGGTGACGTGGCGATTTTCATCCATGACGTGGCCACCGAGCTGCGCATGCAAGGGGAGCAACACTTCAGCCAGGAGCGCGAGACGATTGTGTTTCGCCGACAACAACAAGGCCTATGGCTGGCCTGCCACGAACATTTGTCCGCAATGCCGGAAGGGCTGCCACCCCCTTAGCCAAACAGGTGACGCTCACACACGATGAGCGCGCCTTTATGATCGGAGCTGATCATGAATAACAACAACAAAGACAAAGACCAAAGCCTTACGCACATTGAAACCTACGGGGTCGAACAGATCCCGGACAGCGAACGTACCGCAGGCCCGACGGACTTGTTCCGCATGATTTTCGGCGGTTCCAACACCTTTGCCACCGCCGTGCTCGGCAGTTTCCCGGTGCTGTTCGGCCTGTCATTCCAGGCCGGTGTCTGGGCGATTGTGCTGGGCGTGTTGCTGGGTTCGCTGATCCTCGCGCCGATGGGCCTGTTCGGCCCGATCAATGGCACCAATAACGCCGTGTCTTCCGGTGCGCACTTCGGCGTGCACGGGCGGATCGTCGGTTCGTTCCTGTCGCTGTTGACCGCCATCGCCTTCTTCTCGCTCTCGGTGTGGAGTTCGGGGGATGCGTTGATTGGTGGCGCGAAACGCTTGATCGGTCTGCCGGAAACCGACCTGACGTTGGGCCTGGCCTACGGTCTGTTCGCGATCCTGGTGCTGACGGTGTGCATCTACGGTTTCCGCTTCCTGCTGTGGGTCAACAAGATCGCGGTGTGGAGCGCCAGCCTGCTGTTCCTGCTGGGCATCTTCGCCTTCGCCGGGCCTTTCGATGTGAACTTCGCCGGCACCGTCAGCATGGGTCAACCAGGGTTCTGGGCCGCGTTCATCGGCGCTGCATTGGTGGCGATGAGCAACCCGATTTCCTTCGGCGCGTTCCTCGGTGACTGGTCGCGCTACATCCCTCGCGATACGCCAAAAGGCCGGATCATGGCGGCGGTGGTGATCTCACAGATTGCCACGTTCATCCCGTTCCTGTTCGGCCTGACCACCGCGACCATCGTGGCGATCAAGGCGCCGGACTACATCGCGGCCAACAACTATGTCGGCGGTCTGCTGGCGGTTTCGCCGAGCTGGTTCTTCCTGCCGGTGTGTCTGATTGCAGTGATCGGCGGCATGTCCACCGGCACCACGTCGCTGTATGGCACCGGGCTGGACATGTCCAGCGTGTTCCCTCGAGTGCTGTCGCGGGTCAAAGCAACGCTGTTGATCGGCGTGATGTCGATTGCCTTCATCTTCATCGGGCGCTTCGCAGCGAACCTGGTGCAGAGCGTGTCGACCTTCGCCGTGCTGATCATCACCTGCACCACGCCATGGATGGTGATCATGATCATCGGCCTGGTGGTGCGTCGCGGCTTCTACTGCCCGGACGACCTGCAAGTGTTCACCCGCGGCGAAAAAGGTGGCCGCTACTGGTTCACCCACGGCTGGAACTGGCGTGGCCTGGGTGCCTGGATCCCGAGTGCGCTGGTGGGTTTGTGCTTCGTGAACCTGCCGGGGCAGTTCGTCGGTGTGCTGGGCAATTTGGCCGGCGGCATCGACATCAGCCTGCCGGTGACCCTGGGCCTGGCCTCGCTGGTGTACTTCGCGCTGCTGAGCCTGTTTCCGGAACCGCGGGAAGTGTTCGGCCCGCAGGATGCGCGTAGCAAAGGCACGGATTCGCTCGGTAAACCAGCGATGCGCCAAGCCGCCTGATAAACAAAACGTGCTGATAGGGCGAATACCTGTGGCGAGGGAGCTTGCTCCCGCTCGACTGCGCAGCAGTCGCAAAACAGGCGATTGAGTTTCTTCAGCAGAAATTCGGTTGCAGGGTTTGGGGCTGCTTCGCAGCCCAGCGGGAGCAAGCTCCCTCGCCACAAAACCCCCATCATAGCAATGCAATTCAGCTCACCATAAAAAAGACAATCGGAGACACGCCATCATGGCATTGGATTTATTCGTCGTACTCATCTACGCCGCCGCGATGCTGATTCTCGGCTATTACGGCATGCGCAAAGCCAAGACCAACGAAGACTTTTTGGTCGCCGGTCGTAACCTCGGCCCGAGCCTGTACATGGGCACCATGGCCGCCACCGTGCTGGGCGGTGCGTCCACCGTCGGCACCGTGCGTCTGGGCTACGTCCATGGCATCTCCGGTTTCTGGCTGTGTGCTGCCCTGGGTTGCGGGATCGTCGCGCTGAACCTGTTCCTCGCCAAACCGCTGTTGAAACTGAAGATCTACACCGTTACCCAGGTTCTGGAAAAACGCTACAACCCGATGGCCCGCTCGGCGAGCGCGGTGATCATGCTGGCGTACGCGCTGATGATCGGCGTGACCTCGATCCTGGCGATCGGCACCGTGCTGCAAGTGCTGTTCGGCCTGCCGTTCTGGATTTCGGTGTTGCTCGGCGGTGGCGTGGTGGTGATCTACTCGGCGATCGGCGGCATGTGGTCGCTGACCCTGACCGACATCGTCCAGTTCGTGATCAAGACCGTGGGCCTGATGTTCATCCTGTTGCCGATCTGCCTGTACCGCGTCGGTGGTTGGGACGAGTTGGTGCTGAAACTGCCGGCGACGGCCTTCAGCTTCACCACCATCGGTTGGGACACCATCATCACCTACTTCATGATCTACTTCTTCGGGATCCTGATCGGCCAGGACATCTGGCAGCGTGTGTTCACCGTCAAGTCGGCCAAAGTCGCGCAGTACGCCGGTACGTTCGCCGGTTTCTATTGCATCCTCTACGGCCTGGCCTGCGCCCTGATCGGCATGGCCGCTCACGTGCTGATCCCGGACCTGGACAACGTCAACAACGCCTTCGCCGCCATCGTTAAGCTGTCCCTGCCGGACGGTATCCGTGGCCTGGTGATCGCTGCGGCACTGGCCGCCATGATGTCCACCGCCAGCGCCGGCCTGCTCGCCGCTGCCACTACACTGACCGAAGACCTGCTGCCGAAACTGCGCGGCGGCAAACAGTCGAGCCTGCGCATCAACCGTCTGTTCACCCTGATGACCGGCATTGTCGTACTCGGCATCGCCCTGATTGTGAATGACGTGATCAGCGCCCTGACCCTGGCCTACAACCTGTTGGTGGGCGGCATGCTGATCCCGCTGATGGGTGCGATCTTCTGGAAACGCGCGACCACCGCTGGCGCCATCGCCAGCATGGGCATGGGCTTCGCCACGGCGCTGGTATTCATGTTCAAGGATGGTCTGGATGCCAACACGCCGATCTACTACAGCCTGGGTGTGGGTCTGGTGAGCTTTGTCTTGGTCAGCCTGTTGTCCCGTCGCCCGGCAGTGGTGGCGAGCGCGATCTAAGCTTTCCATAAAGAACTGATGCTTTCTTCGACGGGTGTGGCGTCGGTTGCCACACCCGTTTTTTTTCGTCTGGAGAAAACCTTTGATGAAGATTGTTTCTCGCGATCAGTGGTTCGAAGTGAAAAACCTGGCCGACGGCATTCGCCTGATTCACGAGCCTTACATTCGGCCCTTCTACCGCTGCAACCTCTGGCACATCCAGGGCCGCGACAAGGACTTGCTGCTGGACAGCGGCTCAGGGCTGGTGAGCCTGCGCGAACAATTGCCGTGGATCACCGAGCGACCGTTGGTGGCGGTGGCCAGTCATTGTCATTTCGACCACATCGCCGGGCATCACGAATTCCCTGAACGGCTGGTGCATCCGGCTGAAGCGCAGATCCTCGCCGCGCCCGATGGCGAGAACACCTTGAGCACGGCGTTTGTCGGCGACGAGATGTTCGAAGCGCACCCGGACTGCCCGTTGTGCTACGCCGAATACCGGGTCAAAGCCGCGCCGGCCACCGGGATGATTGAGGAAGGTGATGTGCTGGACCTGGGTGATCGCGTGCTGCAAGTGCTGCACACGCCGGGGCATTCGCCGGGCGGCATCAGCCTGTATGAAGCCGCGACCGAAACCCTGTTCAGCGGCGACATCATCTACGACGGACCGTTGATCGAAGATGCCTACCACTCCAACCTCGACGACTACGCCCGCAGTTTGCAACGCTTGCGCGCGCTGCCGATCCGCACGGTGCATGGCGGGCATTTCGGCAGTTTTTCCGGGGAGCATTTGCGCACGATGATTGACGAGTGGCAGCGCTGCCACGGCTGAAGCCTGCTGTACTCAGCCCAGGGACAACAACAATAACGCCCGCGAAGAACGACAATGAAAAGAGCCGCCGTTCGTGCTGCCGTGCACCGCTTTATCAGCCGCCTGCTGGAAGGACGGGATGACTTCGACGCCAACACCAGCCTGGCGCAGTTGGGGTTGGATAAAGAGGATATCGAAGAGCTGATCTTTCACTTGGAAGATGAGTTGGGGTTGACGGCGTTTACGGCGGAGGAAGACCAGATGCTCAAGAACGCCAGGACGGCGGAAGATTTGAGTCGGTTTTTGGTGAGGATTGGGCGGGATTGAATTAACGCAGCTCTTGTAGCAGCTGTCGAGCACCGCGAGGCAGCGTTCGGCGACGAAGTCGTCGTGAGATCAACCGGCTCGGTGTATCAGGAAAATTATGCACGCAGGGTTTACGGCTGCTTTGCAGCCGAACGCTGCCTCGCGGTGCTCGACAGCTGCTACACGCACTGCTCGGCGGCGACTACGGCCACTTCGTTACCGGCGGCGCGGCTGGCGTCGGCGCTGTTCGTCGTCAGTGCGAATAGGCACAGGTTGCAGAGGCGGTTCGATCAAACCGAGTGCGACACCCAGATCGTGCAGCCAGTTTTGGATTTTCTCTTTCATGGTGCCCCCTTCAGGGTAGTGCCGAGTGGCGGAATTCTGTAGCCACTTCGCACTGATAATAGTCCGAAGTCCTACGCAATGCTCACCCAAGATCGCAATGATCTGTTACTGAATGGATCAAAATAGCTGACCGTTAGTTCAAGCCGTCGCCAGTGCCTGGCTCGGCACCGCGGGATAGACCATCTGTTGCTGTTCCAGCCACGCATTCAAATTCGCCCCGAGCATGCCTTTGCGCCACATCAGCCAAGTGGTGGCACTGGCAAACGGCTCGGCCAACGGGTGCACCGCTACGCTTTCACGGCCCGGAAGGCTGGCGAGCATCGACTCCGACATCAGTGCCACACCCGAGCCGGCGATCACGCAGGCGAGCATCCCCGGATAGGACTCGATCTCTATCGCCCGCCCCATCGCCGCGTGGTCATGGGCGAACCAGGCTTCCAGGCGCATCCGGTAGGAACATCCCTGGCGAAAGGTGAACACCGAGCGCCCTTGCACATCCAGTGCGCTGAGGATCGGCGGGTGACCGGCCTCGCTGATCAGCACCAACCGCTCGTCGCACAGTGGCACGCCATCGAGGCCAGCCAGCTCCAGCGGGCCGTCCACCAGTGCGGCATCGAGGCGCCCGGTGAGCAGGCCTTCAAGCAATTCACCGCTGGGGCCGGACTGCACTTGCAGGTTCACCGCCGGGTACGTGCGGTGATAGCGCGCCAGCAAGCCTGGAAGGTGGATAGCGGCCGTGCTGTACATGGTGCCGAGCACGAAGTCGCCGGCCGGTTGCCCGCCCTGCACCGCCGCGCTGGCTTCGTCGTGCAGCGCGAACAGCTTGGCGGTGTAGTCCAGCAGGACTTTTCCCGCAGGCGATAACTGCAAACGCTGACGTTCACGCAGGAAAAGTTCGACACCGAGTTGCTCTTCCAGCTGTTTCAGCCGGGTCGACAGGTTCGACGGCACCCGGTGCAGGCGTTCGGCCGCTCGGGTAATGGAGCCCTCTTGCGCGACGGCCTGGAAGATCCGCAATTGGCTGAATTCCACACCTTTCTCCTATACAGAACAAGTTACTCACTATTATTCATTTTTAAAGAAAGTCAATCAGTCCTAGCCTGACGGTCATTGTTCCATTGCTGGAGTTCGGGCCATGTCGCCGCTGATTCGCTTAACCGCCAGTTTCATCGCCCTGATGATGGCCATGGGCATTGGGCGTTTCGCCCTGACGCCGCAACTGCCGCACCTGCTCAGCGAAGGTCAGATCGACTTGACTGCCGCTGGTCTGATTGCGGCGGCAAACTACCTCGGTTACTTCGTCGGTGCGGTGGACGCGATGTTTGCCCGCCGCCATCACCATGTTCGTCTGCGCCTGTTGGGTGGCTTGTGGCTCTGTGTGCTGCTGACCCTGGCATCGTTCTGGGCCAATGGCTTCTGGTCCCATCTACTGCTGCGCTTCGGCACTGGCGTGGCCAGCGCCTGGGTGCTGGTGATGATTACTGCGTTGAGCCAGCCACTTGCAGCCGCAGTCGGTCGTCCACGGCTTGGCGCGCTGGTGTTTGCCGGACCGGGTTTGGGGATTTTTCTGACGGGGTTGTTGGCCTTGGGCTCACACCTGCTGGGACAAACTTCCGCGACCTTGTGGCTGGTGTATGCCGCTGTCGCGCTGGTGATGTTGCTGGGGATTCTGCCGTTCCTGCCACAGCCGACTGCCTCGGTTGCAGCGCCGACCGTTACGTCATCGGGCAACCAGGGCATCGGCCGTTTAAGCGTGATTTACGGCTTGTACGGCTTGGGCTACATCATCCCGGCCACATTCCTCTCGCAAATGGCCAACGCGCAGTTCCACGGGCAATGGATGGCGGATCTGTTCTGGCCATGCTTCGGTCTCGCGGCTGCGATCGGGGTGCTGCTGGTGAGTTTGCGTCGACACACCCTGAACGCCACGCGCCATTGGCTGATCGCGACCTTATGGCTGCAAGCCGCCGGGGTCTTCGCCTGTTTGCTGGGCAGCGGCCCGGGCCTGGCGTTGGGCGTGCTCCTCTGCGGCACGCCATTCCTGGCCTGCATGCAATTGGTGATGCAACGCTCCCGGGAACTGGCGCCCCACGCCACCCAGCGCAACGCCGGGCTGCTGACCGCGTGCTTCGCGGTTGGTCAACTTGCCGGGCCGTTACTGGCCGCATCAAGCAGCCATTTCAGTGGCGGTTTGCAGCCTGCGCTGATAGTCGCCGGCAGCGGTTTGCTGATCGCCGGCGGTTTGCTGCTGAGCCCGCTCACTGCTGGCCGAGGGCTTTGCGCAGACGACGGCGCACCCATTGCTCAGCGCTGACAAAGGTGATGCCGAGCAACACCAGCACGGCGCCGATCACGAAGTTGAGGCTCAGGTCTTCACCCAGCAACACCACGCCAAATGTCACGCCGAACAGTGGCGTCATGAACGAAAACACCGCCAGGTTCGCCGCCAGATAGCGGCGCAACAACCAGAACCAGGTCAGGTAACTGAAGAACGACACCACCAAACCCTGGAACAGCACGCTGGCCACCGCGACGGTGGTCAGGCTGACATGGGTGACCTGGCCGCTAAGGACCGCGATCAGCAACAGGCCGACGAAACCGACGATCAGTTGATAGAACAGGGTCAGGGTCACGGGCGCTTCCGACAGGCGCGAGGCGCGCACCACTACGGTGGTCGCACCCCACGAAGCGCCGGCCAATACGCCCAACGCATCGCCCATCAACATGCGGTGATCAAGATTGTCCCAGGACACACCGCCGGCAAACGCGATGGCGATCCCGACAAACGCGAGAAAAATCCCCAGCCATTGCACCGGTCTTAAACGTTCGCTCGGCAACAGCCAATGCACGCCCAACGCGGTAAAGATCGGCGCGGTGTAGAGAAACACTGACATGTGCGCTGCGGTAGTCAGTTGCAGGCCTTCGGAAATGAAGAAGAACTCCAGGCCAAACAGCGCACCGGCCAGTAGTCCGCCGCGCCACGTATGGCTGACCTGATCCCAACCGCCCTTCCAGCAGATGAGAAGTCCTACAAGCAAAGCCGAAATACCCGAACGCCCGGCGGCTTGCATGACCGGCGCGATGTCGGGTGCCGCCCATTTGATCATCACTTGCTGCACGCCCCAGATCAGGCACAGCCCGAGCATCACTTGCAGGGCAAACCCATCGGCGCTACGCCGGGAGGCGCTCACCGGAACACCTCGAAAACACAATCCATGGCAGTGACTCGACCGTAAAAAGCAAAGCCTCGACTCAGGGTCGGGGGCGAAAAATCAGGTTGTCGATTATTAACCAGTTGGCCAGAAAATGCCGCCTGAAGTGGACGTCTGGATTCCCGATTGCGTCATCAGCGCTGCCGGTTGCTATAGCTTGGCCTTCGTCAGCTTGTTCGCCACAAAATAACCGACGGAACAGCTCACGCACGTCGCAAAAGTGCCCCATGCCATATCCATCAATGCCAACTGCGCCGACCATCCCTGCAGCGTCGCCCAGTTGCTCAAGTCATAAGTGCCATAAGCCACCACCCCCAACAACGCCCCCAGGCGCGCGGCCCGCTGCCAGCTCAGGGCCGGCAACACCACGAACACCACACAACCGAAGACATAAAGGAGATAGAACACCGCTGCCGGGGCCAGCAGCGGTTGATCGAGCATCAAGGGGCCGAGCAGCGCGCTGTAGGTCGGCGCCATCAACACGCCGAGCCAGAGGCCGTCGAGCAGGAGAAACGCCAGCAAGGTGCTGACGTAAGCGAACCACGCCTTTTTCATGATATCCGGCCTCATGTGAACTTCGCGAGCTGCCGAAGGCTGCCCCTACATGGGCCGGCGAGCGGTCAGCTTAGTTCAATGCGATCGGCATGAATGACAATTTGGCCATTCTTGTACAACGCGCCGATGGCCTTCTTGAAGTTGCCCTTGCTGACGCCGAACATGCTGCTGATCAGGGTCGGATCGCTCTTGTCGCTGATCGGCAGGGTGCCGTTGTTGTCGCGCAACTTGGCGAGGATCTTCGAGTTCAGGCTGGTGGCGGCTTCTTCGCCGACCGGTTGCAGGCTCAGGCTGATCTTGCCGTCGGTACGGACTTCTTTGATAAAGCCCTTCTCTTCTTTACCGGCGCGCATGAACTTGAAGATTTCGTTCTTGTGGATCAAGCCCCAATGCTTGTTGTTGATGATCGCCTTGAAGCCCATGTCAGTTGCTTCGGCCACCAGCAAATCAACTTCCTGGCCCGGGGTGTAGTTGGCCGGAGTCTTGTCCAGGTAGCGGTCCAGACGCGCGGTCGCGGTGATACGGCGGGTGTGTTTGTCGAGGTAAACGTGCACCACGACGTACTCGCCGGCGGTCATCTGGCGCTTTTCTTCGGAGTACGGCAGCAACAGATCCTTCGGCAGACCCCAATCAAGGAACACGCCGATGCTGTTGACTTCAACGACTTTCAAACTGGCGAATTCACCGACCTGAACTTTCGGCGTTTCGGTAGTTGCGATGAGTTTGTCATCGCTGTCCAGATAAACAAAAACGTTGAGCCAATCTTCATCTTCGCTGGGAATATCTTTAGGGATATAACGATTAGGCAAAAGAATTTCGCCATCCGCGCCACCGTCCAGATATAAACCGAAGTTAGTGTGTTTAACCACTTGCAAACTGTTGTAGCGCCCGACTAAAGCCATTTCCAATACCCTCATTGCGTGGGCGGCATTCTACCCGGTTTTGCGGGCAGCGTTCGCCAGCCAGCCCGGTGGCGCACGAAAATCCTGCGAAGGCCTTCATTTTCCTGGGTTTTCACGGCAGGCTCCCGGCCGCTCGTCAGACGAATCCGGCGCCCTTGGCCAGCATCCGCTTCGCCAAATGGGCTTTCTCCCGGCGCGTCTTCTTATTTAAAACAGCAGCTTAGCCGGGTATTTCGAACAACAACTTGTGAATAATCGAGTGATGGCCTCGGTTATTTCAGGAGGATATTTGCCAAGCAATTGTCAAGTATTTCCTGTACGATGCCTGGCCAAGTTAATTTTCTACAGGTTAATGGCCGCCATGCGTGTAAAAGCATCCAACAGCAAAGCAAAGCCAGCTCCAGCCGTTGAAACCAGCGAATCGATCAACAACCAGATCGCTGCGTTCCTCAAATCCGGCGGCGAGATTCAGCAAATTGCCAAAGGCGTCAGCGGCCAGACATTCGGCCCGTCGAAGCAAATCACGCTCGGCAAGAAGTAATACCTGCTTTAACTGGTCCGTAAGCGCTTTGAGCTTCGAAGCGCTTGGACTGGAACCCTTCCGCCACACCCCGCAAAACCCATCAATATTTCAGAAATCGACGAACGGCCTTCGATGCCGAGCATTCGCCGGTATGCTTGCACACGTCTAGATTAAGCGTTTCAGCAGACTTTTGGTGACTGCTCCCTCGCTGTCATGGAGTGACGCATGCTCAAATTCTCCCACTTTTTGCTCGGCAGCCTGCTCTTGTCGTGCTCGGCCGCCCACGCGCAAATCTTCCAGCGCGAACTGGGTGACTTCGACCTCAAGCTTGGCACCACCCCCAGCCGCAGCATGGCCCAGGGGCTGGTCAAGCCTGCCAGCACCGGCTCATTCCACGGCGGCCTCGACTTAAGCCACGACAGCGGCTTCTACGTAGGCCAATGGTCACCGAGCGCCGGGCTGAATCCGGGCAGCAACCTCGAAATCGATTCCTACATGGGCTTTAAACAGCCTTTCGACCGAACCCTCGGCTACGAAGTCGGCATGATCCATTACAGCTATCCGAAAGTGGACACCCTCGATAGCCAGGAGCTGTTCGGTGGCCTGACCTTTCTCGGCAGCCGTTTCGGCGCCGCTTTCAGCAACGACTCGGATAAACAGAACAGCACGGTGTTCGCCGATCTGGGCGGCAATCAGCCGTTCGGCATCGGGATCAGCATGAAATACACCACCCACCAGCTCAACGCGCCGGTGTCCGTCGACGGTGGCATGGTCGGCAGTTTTACCGACTGGTCGCTGCAACTGTCCCGTGCGTTCATGGGCGTCGACCTCGACCTGATCTACAGCGACTCCAACCTCAGCGGCAGCGACTGCTCCGCCTACTCCGGGCATAACAGCCAGTGCGACGGGCTGGTGACCCTCAAGGCCGAACGCGCCTTCTATTGATTGGCTTGAACTGCCGGGCTTATCTTGCGTTCACATAGACAATCACATTGAAGAAGCCAGGCCTTCGCAAGGACTCGCCCATGTCGCGCTGGTTTAAACGCGTTGCCATCCTCATCACCATCACTCTGGCCCTCGGCGCGTGCAGCCGCGTGGGCCTGGCCTACCGCAACCTCGACGTGATCATCCCGTGGACGCTCAGCGACTACCTGGACATGAACGGCGAGCAAAAAGGCTGGTTCAACGAACGCCTCAAGGAACACCTGAGCTGGCACTGCACCACCCAGCTGCCGGGTTACCTTGATTGGCTGGACCGCTTGCAAACCATGGTCGAGACCAATCAGGTCACCGACGACGCGCTCAAGGCCCGAACTCAGGAAGCCAAGCAAGCCATCGCCCAGACTGCCCGGGAAATCACCCCGTCGGCCATCGAGTTGTTGCAGGGGCTGAATGACCAGCAAGTAGCGGAGATGAACGACGCCTTCGCCAAGGACCAGCGTAAACGCCAGGAGGACTACCTCAAACCATCCCTCGACCAGCAAATCAAGGATCGTGGCGCGCGCATGGACAAACGCCTGAACGACTGGCTCGGCCCGCTCAGCCCCACCCAGCAGCAACGGGTGATGGCCTGGTCGAACGCCCTGGGCGATCAAAACCAGCAATGGATCGCCAACCGCGTGCATTGGCAGAAGCAGTTCAGCGCGGCCGTCGCGCAGCGCCAGAGTCCAGAATTCCCACAACGAATCGAGACGCTTCTGGTCAATCGCGAGAGTTTATGGACACCGGATTACCGCCAGGCCTACGCCAATACCGAAGATCAGGCTCGCGGATTGCTGGTGGATTTGATGGCCGAGAGCACGCCGGCTCAACGCGAGCGGTTATTGAAGAAGATCGATGGGGTCAGGAAGGATTTCAACGATTTGAAATGTTTGAAGGCGGTGAAGCAGGAGTAACGTCGGCACAGTGAGATTTATCGCGGGCAAGCCTTGCTCCTACAGTCCGTGTGAATTGTAGGAGCAAGGCTTGCCCGCGATGCTTTTATCGATCTAAGCAATCTGCGCCTTCGACGCCACCTCATCAAACGTCACTTCATCCAGCGCATCCGCCTGTTCATCCAGCACTTGCCGTGGATGGTCGTTACCCGGAATGCTGCTGTCGATCAGGCTCAACAGACTCGAGCCCCGCGGCGTCAATATGTAGTTTGAGCCAGAGCCGCCCTGCTCTTCGGGCCGTGGCTCGATATAACCGCGCTCCAGCAGTAATTTTTCGTACTCGCCGGCCACCGCTTTCAGATGGTCCAGGTTTTCAGTCTGCTCGCCTTCGGACGCCTTCTCCGCAGCGTATTGCTCGGCATAGGCGCGTGGCGTGTAGCTGCCTTCACCGTGTTGCACTTCGTGGAGCAAGCGCTCAATCAAATCCCAGTTATAAGTTGTCATCCTGATTCAACCTCCAAGCCAGAGAGTGAGATGGCCTTCATAGGTTGTGACCGGCGCGGCGGGCAGCCGTTCAGCCGAGGTTTTGAACAGCGCTGACCGGCGGTATGTCGAATTTTGCACAGGTCAAACGACTAATCGGTGTAAGTGACCTCCCCAGCACTGCGCAGGAGAAATCCGATGAACATTCAGAATCATCCCGTCGTATCGCGAGAAGAATGGCTCGCTGCCCGCAAGCAACACCTGGCCCACGAAAAAGCCTTCACCAAAGAGCGCGACAAACTCAGCGCCGAACGCCGCGCCCTGCCCTGGGTGAAGATCGACAAGGACTACCGCTTCCAGGGCCCAAACGGCGAACTGAAACTGGCCGACCTGTTCGGCGACCACAGCCAACTCGTCATCTATCACTTCATGTTCGCCAAAGGCTGGGACGAGGGTTGCCCCGGCTGCTCGTTCCTCTCCGACCACATCGACGGCGCCAACCAGCACCTCGCTCACCATGACGTGGCGGTGGTGGCGGTTTCCCACGCACCATTGGCCGAATTCCAGGCCTTCAAGCGGCGCATGGGCTGGAAATTTGATTGGGTATCGTCGGAAGGTTGCGATTTCAACTACGACTTTGGCGTGTCGGCCCGAGCCGAAGACCTCGCCGCCGGAACGGCTACCTACAACTACGAAAAATCCGATTGGCCCGAAGAAGAACTCCCCGGCCTCAGCGTGTTTTATCGCAACGAAGCCGGCGACATTTTCCACACCTACTCCACCTACGAACGGGGTCTGGACATGCTGGTCGGCGCCTACAACTACCTTGACCTGACACCCAAGGGCCGCAATGAAGAGGAAATCATGGAGTGGGTGAAGCATCACGACAAATATGAAGACGGGGGGGCGTCCAGTTGCTGTCATGGGGGATAGCTCCCACAGACAATCTCAGGAATCCGGTGGCATCGGCTTTTTCACAAAATCCAGAAACGCCCGCAGCGCTGGCGCCATCTGCCGTTGACTCGGGTAGTAAAGGTAAAAACCGGGAAAGGCCGGCGTCCAGTCCTGCAACAGATGGACCAACCGGCCAGCGCTGATGTGCTCCCGAACCTGATGCTCGAACAGGTACGCAATACCAGCGCCCTCAAGCGTCACACGGGTGAGCATTTCCGGTTCGGTGACCACCAGCGGACCGTTGACCGAGATCGCGAGGCGTTCACCCGCACGCTCGAACTCCCAGCGATAAAGGCTGCCATCGGTGGGCCAGCGATAGGACAGGCACTGATGCTCACCCAAATCATGAGGCGTGTGCGGCGTGCCGAATTGCTCGAGGTACGCCGGTGAGGCCACGACCATCATTTCCAGGTGCCCGCTCAACTCCACGGCGATCATGTCCTGATCGAGGCTTTCACCGAGCCGGATGCCGACATCGAAGCCGCCCGCCACCATGTCCACCAAACGTTCGTCGGTAACGATGTCGAGGCTCACGCCAGGATAGGTATTGAGGAACGGACCAATTAGCGGCGCCAGGTAATGAATCGCAGCGATCCTTGGCGCATTGATGCGTAGCCGGCCGCTGGGCGTACCCGGCGCTTGCGTAACCCCGGCCAGAGCCGCGTCCACCTCATTGAGCGCCGGTTGCAGGCGCAACAACAGCCGCGCACCGGCATCGCTCGGCGACACACTGCGGGTGGTGCGGTTGAGCAAGCGCACGTCCAACCGCTCTTCCAGTTGGCGGATGGTCTGGCTCAGCGCCGACGCCGACATCCCCAAATGAGCCGCCGCCCGCACGAAACTGCCGTGCTCGACCACCGCGACAAAGGCCCGAAGCTGGGCGTATTCACTGCCTCGCATTATGTATGGTTTCCTTAATAAGTCGTCCCGATACTAACGCATTATCAAAGCAATCCCTTGGCGTAATACTGGATTGGAGTCCAAAACGGCAAGGAGACGACGGATGGGCAGATTTACCGGAAAACGCATTCTGATCACTGGGGGCACCAGCGGCATCGGGCTGGCGGGGGCTATCCGTATTGTGGAAGAAGGCGGAACAGTGGCAGTGACAGGGCTCAGCCGGGCGCATTTGGATGATGCCCGACGGAAGCTACCTGCCGGGGCCCTGGTGTTCCAGAACGACGCTTCACAACCGACAGCAGCCGAAGAACTGGCCAACACCGTCGCAACGTTGGGCGGGCTCGATGGACTATGGCTGAACGCCGGCTATGCGCGAGTCGCAGGGATCGAGGACACCCGCTTCGAGTTTTTCGACCGCATGATGAACGCCAACGCCCGAGGGCCGATGCTGCAAATCGCCAGCCTGACAAACCTGCTGAACCCAGGCGCCTCGGTTGTCCTCACTTCATCTACTTCTGCCTATGAAGCCGCGCCCCTGGCGAGTGTTTATGCGGCCAGCAAAGGTGCGCTGGTATCCATGGCGCGCTGTTTTGCGGCAGCGATGGGTGAGCGTGGTATCAGGGTTAATGTGTTAGTGCCGGGGCCTATAGAAAGCCCATTTCGGAGTTTTATGCTGGAGCACATGCGCAAGGAATTTGAGGAAGGCGTTGTAAACCGGCTGGCATTGAAACGCATGGGAACGGCGAGCGAAGCGGCGGCAGTGGCGCTATTTTTGCTTTCAGATGATGCGGCTTATGTTACTGGCAGCCAGTACGCGGTGGATGGGGGGTTGATGATGCGGTGAGCACCGTAGAACCCGCACCTTCTAAAAAAAAGGGGACACCCAAAAAAAGGGGACCAAAAAAAGGGGACAGATTTATTTTCTGACGATTGAACAGCCAAACAAATAAATCGCCCCCTTTTATCGTTCCTTTTATGGGTCTTTCTCCCGCCCTCCTTAGCCATAAACCAATCCCCACGTCTTTCCGCTGTTAATTTTTCTCACGGTAGTTTCACTGTAACTACTGAATCTAACGACTCAGGCAACCCCAGAAAACACCTCCACTGTTCTAGGACGATACGCCACTCCTGTAGGGTAAATTTTCCCTCGGGCTGTCCATTCCAATCGTCGTTGATGCGGATATCGACTTGTACACCTGAGGCGTCCATGGTCAGAACAACATCGTTCCCGCCTGTTTCGACAGACCTTTCCGAGCCGTTTTCGACAGATGCAATATAGTTAAGCAATTGATCGCAATCTTCTTGGATCTGGGCAATAGCGTCCAGCACAGAGCATATATACAGTTCATAGCGCTGTGCATTTTCTCCCGAAGAAACCATCGCCCCCCGGTAAAACACTTCCCCTGCAATAGCGTGGCGCCCCCCGTAAACATAGTAAAACTTCAGTACCATTTTTCTTTCCTGCTTTAAGGTTTGTATAGAGGGTAAACGGTAAACAAATAAATCCGTCCCCTTTTTTTCCAGACATAGCCTTAATGCCCTATCAAAGTCGCCTTCCACACGCCACCGTCTGCGGTAAACTCAACACGAAAACTATATTGATCGAAATCGTAAATAACCCAAGGTTGCACATATCCAATAAGAATATCGACCTTACCTCCGCCTTCTTTGCGGGGATGACCAAATTGATTAACGATCTCTTGGTGGTTCCAGGCTTGCGCTTTTTTTCCGAAAATATCTCCGTTGTATGCCGAGCACCCTTCGTGACTCTGTACAAAAAAATGCACGTGATTCAACTTTTCCAAGCGAAACCCAAACTCCAACCCCGTCTTGAGAAACTTATAGAACCTTGTTTTCCCAAGTGGATCATTATAACTTATTGGAGTTTCCGAAATTTTCGGAGATTCCTTAATTTTCAAAAAAACCTGTTTGACAGCCTCATCATTTTCACCTAAACACAGCGCTGCGACTAAATCCGGCCAAGAACTCATTACTTAATAACTCCTGTCTGACGATTTCTTTCCACAATCTTTGTGACGGTCTCTTCCACAGGGAAAAATGGGACAGATTTATTTTCTATCCATTGCACGGCCAAACAAATAAATCTGAGAATCATCTGGCCGGCCTCCCCACCTCACGGAGGTGGCGCAAAATTCAAGGTGCGAACTTAGACTTTTGCTGAGGAGGCCGTGATGAAATTCTGTGGCATAGACCTGCATTCGAACAACAGTGTTGTGGTGGTTACCGACGAAACGGATCGGGTACTGGTCAGTCGACGCTGCCCCAACGAGCTGACGCCAATCCTTTCGCTGCTCGAACCACATCGTGCTGAACTGGTTGGCGTCGTGGTTGAGTCCACCTACAACTGGTATTGGTTGGTCGATGGCCTTAAGGCGGCGGGCTTCGAGGTCAAGCTGGCCCACCCCGTGGCGATGAAACGCTACGACGGTTTGAAGCATCAGACGACAAGGATGATGCGACTTTCCTGGCGCATTCGCTGCGACTCGGGATTCTACCGACCGGATACATCCACCCGCCGCAAGAACGTGCGCTGCGAGATTTGGCACGAAAACGTATTCAACTGGTACGCAGTCGGACTCAGCACATTCTGGCGGTCGAGAACATCGCCGCACGCCAGTTCGGCCATGGTTTCAGCTGTAATGAAATCAAAGGCTTTTGCGCCACATCTGTTGACAGGCTGGGCCTGCCAACAGATGTGGCTTTGGCGATGAAGGCCAATGTGGTGGTTATCCAGACGCTCGAGGCACAAATCGCCGGACTTGAAGCGCGACTGCTGCAACAACCCAAACTACGACCTGAATATTTGTTGCTGAAGACGATGCCCGGCGTGGGTGAAGTACGGGCAACGGTCATCATGTTGGAAACCGGTGACATAGAACGTTTCGCACAGGTCGGTAACTTCAAACAAATAAATCCGTCCTTTTCTTCCATCGCTCAGGCCACGACCAAAGCGAGCAGCGAAGGACGGGAGGTTTTGCAGTAAGCAGATAAAACAACACCGGCACGAGGCCGGTGTCAGATCAACTCGAAACCTCTACACATTAGGTGCACCGACTAAAAGCCAAGCGTAAGGCCGCACCTACATCGGAAGGACTACTACCGCTGGGGATAATGACATAGTCACTCTCACTTAGTCCCTTACCACTCCAGGCTTCTAGCTTTTCGTGATGGCTAGGACGAATAGTTATCTGGTCCCCCTTACTTTCGATACTGCATTTTTTCATATCTTTAAATAATGCACGCTTATTCTTGTAGCTATAGCGCTCCAAAGTACTGCCAACCCATTGATCATATCGTTGACTGGTCAAGTCGTAGTCGTATAAATCCATATCAAACGTAGCTTCAGGATGAATCCAAACATCCTTACGCGGCTCGGGAAGCACAAATCGGCTATGGGCCAACGCATCCAATACCACAACACCTAACTCTTGATCACTGATTTCAGGGCTGGCGTGATGCTCGACACCCTGTGGATCAGCTCGACTACTCCGATAGCCAGAATAAGTTTTAACGTAAATAAATTCCTTATTGACTCCTGCATCCGCCCAGGCTGTTTTCACGACATCGTTCATCTTAATTCACCTTGGTAATTTTTACCGTAATGCCTTTGCTCTGACCATATTCAATGGCTCTATTGATTTGTTCCCATTGAGCGCTAGTCGTGGCTTCAGGAATGGCAACTTGTAATTCGCGAGCGGTAATTTGACTTGAAGTAACTGTCACACCCTTCAAGCCAGATTCAGAAAAATTAGCAGCGGCATCAATATTTCCTTTGAGCGATGAATATACTTGGCTCGGATTAGCAAGTTTGGCAGCAGTCGTCGTATCAAGTGTTTTGGCGCTGGTCGCTATACCAGTGGTTTCGTCAAAAAAGTCAAACGTCTTGAAGTTAGGCGGTAGTCGAGAGCCTGCTGGCAGTTGCGTCCCAAGGTAATCCTCCCAAGGCATTCCTTGACCTTGAATACCCTTGCCCCACTCAATCCCAGTAGTAGCACGGTCTACCGCCCCGCTAGTTGCTTTTGCACCACCACCAACGCCCCCCTTCAGCCCACCAGCCCCTACCGAGCCTAAAACGTTCAGCGCGCCCATCACAATGTTGCCGGCTGCCGCCCATGTATCACCGTTATAGGCCTGCACTCCACCGTATGCGACCTGAAGCGCTCCACTTTCGGCGGCGACGAGACGTATGCCCAACCCCAAGCTACCACCCATCACATATAGCGCAGGGGTACCTACATCTGCAAGGTCCTGATAGTTTTGATTGATTCGCAGCGTGCCAAGCGAGTCGAGATAAAGCTGCTCGTTTTGGCTCAACTTGCGATTCACCTGCTCACTGAATCCACCAGGGTACAGCCTGTCCAGTGACGCCTGCTTATCCGCGCTGTAGCTCGCATAGGCGACGGTGTCACTTGGCTTTAACGTCATGGGTGCTGTTAATGCATCAATTTTTGCTTTTGCAACGTCTGGGCCATAAGTCTGTATCAGCGCGTAAGCATATTCCTGCAAATAATCGTTGAGTTGTACCTTGGCAGCATCGGACATTGCATCAGGATCTAGACGATAGCGTTCCATCAGCGCATTTGAGATTTGGTCCAACTGATCCAAGGCGACTAACTTTTTGGCGACCGTGACGCGAGTATCTCTGCTCAACCTCCGTTGCCTTAGCTGATCCAGCAACGTCTGATCGGCGGGGCTCAGGAAATTGTTTTCTACCGCATTCTTCCCGACCTGAGCCGATGCCACAGCAGATAGTGCGTCCTTGCCTGTCACCGCTCCCGCAATACCTGCGGCCAGCGAGGCTAACGCAGAGATTGTTTGTTTTTGTTCTTGCGTCAACTCTTCGTTGCTTAGTCCACCATAAAGCTCCTCTCTGATGAGCCTCGCGGTTTCTTCCGCAACAACGGCGCCTGCCGCTCCCGTTAGAGCCGAGTTACCTCCGGCTCTTGCGATCACTGCACCCAAAACTGCATGGGCCATTAAATTTGCGGTGTCATCCCCTGCAGTCATGTCCTTGACTGTTTGTGCCAAATAAGGAGCTGCGGCACCGGCTAGAGCGCCGCCAATACTGCCGCCAACTAACCCCTGAACGATCGCCGTGACTGCCTGGCTAGCTTTTTGGAAACTGCTGCCGACGCCGTAATCGCTCTGAACTTGTTTGGCAACCTGCTCATTGCTCGGATTGACTACTCCATTGTCGAGCAACTTCTGACGTGCAGCGTTTGATATTTCGCTATCGGGATCGTTGCCCTCTTTTATTCTTGCCGTAGCAATGGCGTCGCCCACCCCCTTAACCAGGTCCATTGAGCTTCTTACAAGCTCCATGCGCTCTTCCATGGCTTTTTGGTCGGGCTTATCAAGTTTCTCGTTGGTATTACTTGTGTTCCGACTCAAACCGACCAGATCATTCGCGCCCGCCGCGTTGCGCACGATGATCGTGCCTTCACTGACAGCGCTGCGTGTTTTACTGCGATCGGAGTCTTCAAGCGCAATGCCAGACAAACCGCCAAGTGACGCACTTCCTGATCCGCCACCGTAGCTGCCGGACACGCTCACACCCGCCGATTGGCTTTTGATATCACTGACATTTTTTATGTCGCTGACGATTAAGCGATCAGTGGTCAGCTGATTCTTTTCAGCGGAGGCTTCACTCGCAATAACCGCCCCTTGAAGCGTGGTGTTTTTTCCAACTTCAAGACTGTATCCCCCCTTCCCCGCAAACAAACCACTCTGATCGGCAACCTGCTTGTACTCAATGCTCATATTGCCTGCTGCAAGGTTTGCAGACGCTGCCACTGTAGAGCCGTAGCAAAACGGAGGAATACAAATGCTGGCACCGAAACCGCCGCTACCTTGCTTGTTTTTCTGTGTTTCGCTGTCCTGGCGAGAAATGATGTTTAGATTGCCATCGATCAACGCCTGGATACTGTCTGCCCGCACCTGAGCCCCAGCGAGTGTCGTGTCGTTACCACTACGCAACAACAATGAGCCAGTGTTTAAAGTAGTGTTAACTTGAGTGACCGAACTTCCGGTACCCATGCTTTTGGCGATCTGCGCCCCCAGGTCCAAGGTGAAGCCATTTTGTTGACCAATATTGAAACTGGCGCCAATGCTGGTTTTACTGTTGGTGCTGTTATTGACCCAATCTGCAGTATTGGTTGCGCTCTCAAGGGTGATGTCATTTTTCGCCAGCAGAAGCGTATTCGCCGCTTTTAGACTACTGCCCAAAACGTGAATATCACCGAGGGTTCCCGCTGTATTACCCGCAGCCGTGATGGTGAGGTCTTTACCTGCGTTGATCGTGCTCTGTTTAGCGGTTTGACTGTTGTACTCGCTGGTACTTTTGCTGTGGGTGTTAGCGAGCTCTGTGCCAATTTTTATTAACGACCCGTTACTGGCAGATCCTCCTTGCTTATCTTTGAAACCTGAACTTTCATCGGAGGTCTGGGATGTCATCCCATTAAGGTTATAAAGCGCCAGTCCCGCCTGAGCCAGCTTCACCGCCTTGAGTCGTGGATCATCGGCATCATTGGCCGCTTTGACCGACGCACGGATACTATTGACAGTATCGACAACAGTTCCCCCGATCACCCGCCCAACAGCAAGACTGCTCGATTTGTCGGTACTGCTCTGGCTCGCACTTTCCATGCCCGCCGCGATGGTCACGTTAGAACCATTCAGGGTCATGTTTTGAGTACTGACCAAGTCACTGGCGATCACGCCGAGATTGCGCCCCGCAGAAAGGTTTACGTTCCCGGCACTGGACCCGATTGTGCTACCAGTCAGTGTAGTTTGAGACGAGGTCCCGGTGTGATTCTGACTGCTGACCGATAGGTGTTGATTGCCGGTGATATCGTCCACGCCAAGGTTATTGGCAGTGAGTACACCCGTTAGGTCGCGGTTCTTTTCTTTATGCAACTCGCTACGGCTGAATGTATTTTCCGCTGCATTAATAGTCAGATCGCGTCCCGCTGTGACTTTAAGGTCTTGTGTACTGACCAGTGACGAACCGGTTACCACTATGTCTCGACGAGCAGCGACATCCACGGTATTACCTGAAATCATGCTACCGACAGCTTTGCTCTGCGTCTCGGAAACCTGATCCTGGACCTTGCTCGATTTCAAGCCGCCCCAACTACTTTTGCTGGAGCTGCTTTCATGGCGGGCGCTGTTCGAATCAGTAGCCGCAACGATCTGGATGTCGTTGCCTGCCACCAGTTGCACGCCGCCTTTATCGGCCGTGATGTCGCTGGCTTTGATCAGCATGTCGTTACTGGCCAGCAACGTAGTGTTCCCGCCGGAGGTTACTGAGCTGGCGACGTTGGTGGTACTGGCCACCTCATCAAGTTGAGTCTTTTTACCTGACGAGTTTTTCTTGGTTTTGCTGTAGAAGCTGTAATCGGTGTCTTCGGCAGACTTAATCGCCAGATCACCACCAGCAACCAAATAAGCCTCATCCCCAGCGCTCACGCGACTGGCAATCAAACTCAGGTCCTTGCCAGCATTCAGCGAGACAGTACCCCCCGCATTCAGCGTAGTAGAAACCTGACTGACATGGTCTTCCTGGCTGACAAACTTCTTGTTCGCACCGTAAGCGTGTTGTTCGTCCGCCGCCGAAGCCAAGGTCAGATCGCCAACTGCGCTCATGCTCACATCGCGTTTGGCGTCGATCTGACTGGCGATCGCGGTGATGTCGCGCCCCGCCATGACGGTCAGGCTTTTTCCCACATCAACCGTCGAGCCGTATTGGGTGACCGTCTCGTTGTGATGCAGCCCACGCTCGCCATTAACGACTTGTTCGGCGGAGACGAGGTTGACGTCACGACCGGCGCTGACCGCGGTGTCGGCACCGCTTTTTAGCACGCCACCAGTGTTGTTGAAGTCTTGCCCAGCCTTGATGGTCAGGCTGTTAGCCGCTTCGATTCGGGCAGCGCTGTTGACGAAGTCAGTACGCTCGCTGATGTTGCCCGTACCACTTTCATGGGTGGTGACGCTGCGTTCGTTGATCACATCGCCGCGGGTAGCGGTGAGTGTCACGTCTTTGCCGGAGATGATGCCGCCGGCCTTGTTCACGAGGTTGTTGCCAGCGAGCAGATCGAGACGGTTGCCCGCCTCCACCAGGCCGCTGTTGACCAGGTCGTTGCTGGCAGTGGCCGACAGGTTGTTGGTGGCGCGCAAAGTGCCGGCGTTGTTCAGGTCCTTGCCGGCGATCAGGGTCACGTCGCTGCCCTGGATCAATGCGCCGTTAGCGGCCAGACGATTGTTGACGTTTGCCAGGTAGAGCACTGGCACCAAGACCTGTTCGCCGTTCACCACGGCGTTTTCCATCCAGACAATGTCGTGGGTCAGGGCCGCGACTTGTTCGGAGGTCAGGGTGACACCCAAGCTCAGGTTGAGCTCGGTTTTGCTGGTGATGGCGTTGCTCATCAGGTATTTGAACAAGCCTTCGTCGGTGGTCTGACCATCGATGAAGCGCTGGCCGGTTCGAGACACGACGGCTTGCTGGATCAGACGCTGTTCATAGAGGCCATCGCCCAACCGTTTGGCGCTGTTGTCCGGGTCGTAACCCAGGTTCGACAGCAGGTAATCCGAACTCATGAACTGTTTGAGGTCGGTCAGGGCCGGGTTGGTCTCGATCAAGTATTTTTGCGGTTTGGACTGTCCACTGTTTGCCGGCAATCCTTGAACCCGGTTGACCGTGATCGCCGTGGTTCGATTGGGTAACCCAGGGCCGCTCGGTGACGTGGCATTGGGCATCGATGCATCAATGGCGCTGGCGTTAACGTCAAGGTTGTTGGCCTGACGCGTTATCGGGTTCAACGCCACTGAACTCGCAGAGGGCTGAGCGACCGCACCTAATTGAATCTCCCGGGCCTGACCAACTGGCAACGGCTGTTCACGCTGGGCAGTGGTGACACTGCCGCCACCCATGCTCCAGCTTTGCGGACCGCTGGTAACCGGGGTGCTGCTGCCTTGTCCGCTCAGGCGAAACAACCCGTTCTGACCGGTAGGCAAGCTGAAGCCGGGAAGCGCTAACGGGTTGACTTGTTGCTGAGCCAGATTGGGTGGAAGTTGCGCATTGATGTAGATCGGCGTCGAGTACGCACTGCCGACTCCGGTGTCAGTTTTGGTGTGACCCGCCGCCACATAGGCATAGTACGGGCGCACCACGCTGTTGTTGATTGTCTGGCCAGCATTGAGCGTCACGGCGCCGCCAGCCTGGATCACGGCGTCGTAGGAACTGCCCGAATTTGTCACCGTGGTGATTGGCTGCTGGATGATGCCGCCACGCAACATGCTGATGAAATGACTCAGGTCGGCTTCAACATTGGCCAAAGGCGTCGGGCTGTTCCTAAGATTGAATGCTGCAGCCTCAAGCAACACGTCATGGATAGCGTCGACGTAGTTCCAGTAGGTGCGGGTGGTGACAATGTCCTGCTCTTGCAGGCCGGTATTGTTGATGGTGCCCGCGTTGACCATCATATTGCCGGTGGCGGCAATGGTACTGCTGGTGTTGTTCAGGGTCTGGGCATTGATCAACGTATCGCCGCCACTGGTGAAGCTCGCGGCCGCACTGCTCGCGTTGACTTTGAGACGGTCGGTCTCGGAAATTTCCCAGAGCCCGTTACGCCGTCCGCGACTGCGGAAGTCGCATCCGGCAATCGGAATCAAATTGCAGTCGAGTTCCTTGATGAAGACGGCGCTTTTCTCTTGCTGGGTGTAATTCAGAATGTCCCGCACGTTATTCACGGTCTGGGCATTGATGGTCAGGTTTCGAGCGCTATAGATGTCACCGGAGCGGTTATCCAGCAGGTCGGCTTGGGCGCTGTCACGGTCCCGGCCGATGTGCACGTCGCTCAGGCCGTAGACCTGGCCATAGTAGTTGGTGAAGTTTGATACCAGCAGGTTCATGTTGCCGCCGCTGGTGATGAGGCCGTTGTTATTAACCAGCGCACCGGTCGTGACGGTCAGGTCGTTACCCGCGCCGATAGTGCCGTAATTGTTGATATTGGCGGCGTTCACCGTCAGGTTGCCGGCAGACGTCAGCCGACCGATGCTGTCCAGCGAGCTGCCGGAATTGATCGTGGTGTCGCCACCGCCAGCGATGCTGGAAGTTGTTTGATCGAGGCTCACTTGCCCCGCACTCAAGCCGAGGTTGCCCTTGCTGCTGAGACGACCGCCGCCCCAGTAACGGGCGCCCAAGCCCACGTTCAGGCTGCCATCACTGGCAATCAAGCCTTGGTTGAACCAGTTGACGCCGCTGCCGTTGAAACTGTCGGAGGCCAACAGTTGGCCGCTGGCAGTCTGGCTGAAGTTGTTAACGTTGACCGTCAGGCGCCCGGCCTGGATGACGTTGCTGTTGTTCCAGGTGTCGGTGCTGATGGTCAAGCCGCCACGGGTGACAAGGGTGCCACCGGCGTTGATGACGTTGGCGGTGGAGATATCGAAGGTGCCGGTGCCGACGTGCAGCAGGCTACCGCCGGTGTTGAGGAAATTGCCGGCGTTGAGGGTCAGGTCGGAGTTTGCGCTTTCGAGGGTGCCGTTACGGTTGTCGAACAGGCCGCCAATCTGGAAGTTGGTTTTGCCGCTGGTGCTCAGTGCGCGCAACTGGCCGGTCTGGTTGTCAAGGCTGGCGGCTTTGATCGCCAGCGTCGTGTCGCTTTCAATGACGCCTACGCGGTTGTTCAGTGCGCCAGTGAGGCTGATGTCAATCTGTTGACCGGCAATCTGCCCATCGTTGTCGCCGCTGTTGTCGAAGTTGTTGCCGGTGACGTTGACCTTGCCTTTGGCGTACAGACCACCGTTGCGGTTGTCGATGTTGCCGGTGTTGACGATGGCGTCGCCGCTTTGCGCGGAAATACGCCCGCCGTAGTTGTCGATGCCTAGGGTGGTCAGGCTCAGGCGTTGGGCCTGGGTGATGCCGCCCTGGCGGTTGTTGTTGAGGTCGTAGCCGTTTTTTAGCACGCCGGTCAGTTGTGCCGTGAAGGCTGCTTGCAAGCTGGAGAGGACGCCGCCACGGTTGTCGACGTTGCCGGCGGTGACGGTCAGGTCGCCAGTCTTGGCGATGATTCGGCCACTCTGGTTATTGATATCGCCGCCGTTGGTGACGGTCAGCGCGCCCTGACTTTGCAGGGTGCCCTTGCCGTTACTGAGGCTGCCGGCGCTGACTTGCAGATCACCGTTCTGGCTGTAGATCAAACCGTCTGCGTCGTTCTGAACGGCACCCGGCGTGGTGATGGTCAGCAGATCATTGGCCGCGACGGTGCCGCGATTGCGGTTGTCCAACCCACCGGTCAGCAACGTCATCAAGCCCTGGCTTGCGAGTTGGCCACCCTGGTTGTTGATTTGCGTGGTGCGTTGAACCAACAACGGGCCAGCGCTAGCCAGTTTGCCGTTGGTGTTGGTCAGGGCGCCCAGCAGGTCCAGCGTTACGGCGGCGTTGCTGGCGATGCTGCCAGCGCTGTTGTCCAGCGTGGTCCCGGTGAAACTCAGGCTCTGTTCGGCGTTGACGATGCCGCTGGCGTTGCCCAGGGTCATGGCTTGCAGGGCCAGGGTTGCGCCGCTGGAAATCAAACCGCCCTGAGCGTTGTTCAATAGGCCACTGACGGTCAGGGTCTGGGCGCCAGCACTCGACAGGATGCCGGTACTGCTGTTATCCAGATTCGCCGCGTTAACGTTGAGGTTGCCCAGGCTGACCAGCGCACCGTTACCGCTGTTGAGCAGGTCACCACTGACCGTGACGTTCATATCGCCGGCCAGATTGTTCGCGGCATCGGTATGACCGCTCGACAGCGTGCCGTTGTTGCGGTTGTCCAGGCTCTTGGCGGTCAGGCTCAGGCCTTTCCAGCCAGAGATCACGCCGCTCTGGTTGTTCACGGTGTCGGCGTTCACCGTCAGCACATCGTTGCTGATCAGTTTGCCGGCGCTGTTATCCAGGGCACGGGTGTTCAAATCGATACGTTGGTTGCTGGAGATTTCACCGCCATGGTTATTCAGGTCACGCAGGTGTTGAAGGTTCAGTGTGCCCTTCGTCGTGATCAGGCCGCCGCTGTTATTGAGGTCACCGGTGGCCGCGCCAAAATCGATGGCAATGGCGCTGCCCAACAGCGAGCCGTTCTGGTTGTTGAGCCCGCTGCTATCGATGGTCAGGCCGGTGGTAGCATTGATCAGGCCCTGATTCTGATTGTTCAGCAGGCCATAGAGATTGAGGTCGAGGTTGGCACGGCTGGTCAGGGTGCCGCCGCTGTTGTCCAGGCTGGCGGCTTTGACGTCCAGCGCGGCGGCGCCGATCAGGCCTTTGATGTTGGTCAGGGCCTGGTCGATGCGCAGGGTCAGGGCCTGATTGCTCAGCAACTTGCCGTTGCTGTTATCCAGACTGCGAGCCGCCACGGTGAACGCCTGAGCGCTGGAAATTTCACCGCCGTCGTTGTTGATGTCCTCAAGGTTTTTGAGCATCAGCAATGGCGCGCTGATCAAACCGTTCTGATTGTTCAACTGACCCTGATTCATATCCAGCGTCAGGGACGTGTTACTGAAGAGCTGACCGCCCTGCTGATCCAGGCCGGTGACCGTCGCGTTCAGTGCGCCGGCACTGGCGATACGACCGCCGTCCTGGTTAGTCAGTTGGGTGGCGGTCAGGTCCAGCGAACTGCCGCTGTTTAAACGTCCGTTGTGGCTGTTATCGAGCGACCCTGTGTTAACCACGACCGCCCCTTTGCCACTGATGCGGCCCTTGTTGCTGTTGTCGAGGCTGGCACTTTTGAGGGTCAGGCCGGCGTCGGTAACAATCTCGCCGCCCTGATTGAGCACGATGTCAGTGGTGGTCAAGGTCAGCGGGCCTGCGGCGGACAAACTGCCGAGGGTGTTGGTCAGGCTGGCGGCCGTGAGGTCGAGCGTCCCTTCAGCACTGAGCAGGCCCTGAGTGTTGTTCAGATCACCCGAGAGGTCAGCCTTAAGGTTTTTCTGGCTCGACAGCGAGCCCGCGCTGTTGTCCAGATCATGGCCAGTCAACGTCAGGTCGGTCTTGCCGGACAGCAGGCCTTTGGCGCGGTTGAGCACGTGGTCGACCGTCAGGGCCAATGCGCCTTGCGCGACCACCTGACCAGCGTCGCTGTTGTCTAGTTGGTTGCCGACTACCGTGATGTCTGATTGGCTCGACAGTTCACCGGCACGGTTGTCGATAGACCCGACATTCAATTGCAAGGCGTTGTTCGCGCCGACCAGTCCGCCGTTGCGGTTGTCGAGGCTGGTGCCGGTCAGGGTCAGGCCACCGGTTGCGACCAGTTGCCCGCCCTGGTTATTGAAGGTCGAAACCGTAGTGTTGACGTCGGATTTACCGGCGATCTGGCCGCCGCTGTTGTCCACGCTGTCGGCGCTCAGTTGCACATCACCGTCAGCGATGAGCGTGCCGTCGTGGTTGACCATCTGATCGTCAACCGCGACCCCGAGGGTGCCGCGACTGCTGATCAGACCACCGCTGTTGTCCAGACGCGCACTGTGTATATCAAGCGTCTGGGCGGAGATCAGGCCTTTGACGCTGGCCAGCAGTTGATCGATGCGCAGGGTCAGGCCCTGGTTGCTGATCAACTTGCCGTTGCCGTTATCAAGGTTGCTGGCAGCCAGCGTGAAGGCCTGGGCGCTGGAAATTTCACCGCCCTGGTTGTTGACGTCCTTGAGGTTTTTCAACATCAGCAACGGTGCGTTGATCAAACCGTTCTGGTTGTTCAACTGGCCCTGATTCAGGTCCAGGCTGAGGGAGGTTTTGCTGAACAGTTGACCGCCCTGCTGATCGAAACCGGTGACACTGGCGGTCAACGCCTTGTTACTGGCGATGCGGCTGGCCAAACCGTTGCTGACCTGCGCTGCGCTCAAGTCGAGCGTGTCGCCGCTGATCAACTGACCGCCCTGGGTGTTGTCGAACGCGCCGGTTGTCACAGCGGTCGCCTGTTTGCCGCTGATCAAGCCTTTTTGGCTGTTGTCGAGGCTGGCGCTATTGAGGGTCAAGGTGCTGTCGGTGCTGATCGAACCGCCCTGATTCTTCAGGATGCCCGTAGTAGTCAGCGCCAGTGCGCCAGCGCTCGACAGGCTGCCGCCAGTGCTATCGAGACTGCCGGCGTTGACGATCAGGGTGCCTTCGCTGCTGATCAGACCGGCGACGTTACTCAGGGCATTGTCGAGGCGGATATCCAGGCCTTGCTGGGTGACGAGGCTGCCACCGCTGTTGTCCAGGCTATGGCCGGTGACCGTGGTCGCGCCTTTGCTGAACAGTTGGCCTTTGGTCTGGTTGATGATCTGCGCCACTTTCAGGCTCAGGTCGGTGCCGGCCAGAATCTTGCCGCTGTCGCTGTTGTTCAGTTGCGAACCTTGCAGGCTGACATCGACGGCGCTGGAGATTTCGCCGCCACGGTTGTCCACGGCATCGACATTGAGTTTCAGCGCTTTTGTCGCGCCTACCAGACCACCGCTCCGGTTATCCAGCCCCTGGCCGGTCAGGGTCAACGTACCTTGAGCGACCAGTTCACCGCCCAGGTTGGTGAACTGCGCAACGTTGGCGATCAGATCGGTTTGACTGGCGATGCGACCGCCGCTGTTATCGACGCTGGTTGCGTCCAGATGGACCGGCCCCACGGCGCTCAACAAGCCGCCGAGGTTGTCCAGGTGCGTGCCGGTAAAGTTGATCGCTGCCTGGCTGTTGAGCAGCCCTTTCTGACCGTTATTCAGCTGCCCGACGTTCAATTGCAACGCATTGGAGGCGCGCACTTTGCCAGTGCGGTTGTCCAGCGAATCGCTGCGCAGGGTCAGGCGATCCTTGCCGGACAGGCTGCCGTTGCGGTTGTCGAGACTGCCGGTCTGCAGGTCGACCGCGCCTTTGGCGATGAGGTCACCGTTCTGGTTATCGAACAGGCCGGTGATATTCGCGCTCAGGCTGCCATCGCTGACAAGACTGCCGGCATGGCTGTTGTCCAGGCTGGCGGCGTTGATACTGACGTTCTTCCCGGAGCCCAGCACACCGTTCTGGTTATTCAGTGCACCGATCAAGCCGATGTTCAGTGCGACGTCACCGGTCACCTGGCCATCGCTGTTGTCCAGCGACGAGGCATTAACGGTGGTGTTACCGGCGCTGGAAACCTCGCCGTTGTGGTTGTTCAACAGCCCGACATTGGCGGTCAGATTGCCTTGGCTGGTGATGACCCCCAGGGTGTTGAACACCTGATTGGCCGCCAGATTCAGCGTGCTGTTGCCCATCACCCGACTGTTGTTCTGGTTGTCCAGCGTACCGGCGACGATGTTGGTGGTTTGCCCGCTGAGCGTGCCGCCCTGGTTGGTCAGCGTCTGGGCGGTATTGATCGACAGGTTGCGGCTGGCGATCACGCTTTTGCCGGTGTTGTTGAGGTTCTGCGCGACGAGACTCACGTCGCCGCTGGCGTTGCGGCTGTTATCGGCATTCACCCCAGCTTCGATAATGCCGCCGTTGGTCAACTGGCCGCCTGCCGTGAGGGTGATGCTGTCCCGGGCCGCAAGGTTCTGTTGGTTGTTCAGGTTGCCCTGGGTTTGCACATTGAGCGTGCTGCCGGCGTAAACCGGTCCCTGGGCATCAAGGCTGGCGGCTTTGACGTTGACTGCGCCGGTAGCCGACGTCTGGGCCATCGTCAGTTGGCCATTGGCGTCGATCTGGATATCCCCGCCACTGGCGGCCAGGTTACCCGCCAGTTTCACACCGACCCCAGCCTCGGTACCGACCAGTTTGATCGCCCCGGCGTACATGCCGCCGAGCGCCGAGGAGTCGATGGCCAGTTCCGGTTTCGCACTGCCGTCATTCGCCCGAGCCGTGGCGTTAAGAGTGTCCGCGTTAACGTCGTTGCGACCGGCAATGATCGTCAGGTTATTCGCCTGGATTTCGGCGTTGATCTTTGCGCTGCGGGTGATGATTTCGAAGCGGTCAACGTTGTTGGCGTTAAGCCCGGCGCCGTCGATGCTGACAGTGCCCTGATCGACCTGAAAACGATCCAGCCGACCCGCGCCATCCAGCACCGGTTTGCCAGTGGTGAGCGTCACGCGCGGCGTATTGATAAAGCCGCAACCGTTGCAACTGATGCCGTACGGGTTGGCGACGATCACCCGTGCCGACTGCCCCGCCACTTCGGTGTAGCCGCGCAACTGACTCGGGCTGCCACCGACCACTTCGTTAAGGATGGTTTGCGCCGCAGCCCGGTTGATCAGGTTGGGGTTGCCAACAATGATCCCGCCCAATTGCGTCGTGCCGGTCTGAGCATTGACGTTGTTGAGGATCACGCCCTGGACGCCGACGTTGTAATCGTGGAACTGGTTGTGCGACAGCCCGCTGCCATTGGGCGTGGCGATGTTGACGATCGGCACGCCATTGCCCGCCTGGCCGAGGCTGGTCCCCGGATTGGCCACCACAATCCCTTCGGCCTGCGCCCACATCGGCTGCCAGAACATGACGTTGGCCAGCAGGAACGCCACGCCGCGTTTGGGCATGCCCCAGAAGTGCTCGCGGGTTTTCACGACCGCAGAAGGCTGGCGCGCGAGGAAGGCGTATTGGCGAACGTCCATGTCGGAGGTCTCGAAAAGGCGTAATTAAAGAAAGAAATCCAGGCGGAAATAGATCGGCGCTTCGCGCTCGGTCAGTGCATCCGGGCGTTCCAGGGAGTGGGCAAACGTCATGCTGGCGGCCAGGTGCTGGCCACGGGCGAACAGCTCCACCGAGTTGCTGGACATCCGCCCATGCTGATCGCCGTTGTAGCGATTGGCGCTGATCACGCCTTGGTCATAACCGAGGCTGGTGCCGTATTCGGCGAACACCGGGCGCAACCATTCGAGGTTGATCGGACGGCTCCAGCGCAGGTCATTGCGCCAATAGCCGCCGCTGTCGCCGGACAAGGATTGATCCTTGTAGCCACGGATCGACGATTGCCCGCCGAGGCTGGTGCGTTGTGGGCTGAACAGCACATCTTCGCTGTGCTGGCCGGTCATCAGGCTGCTGAAACTGAACGACTCGCCCCACAGCTTGAACGGCTGCAAGTAGCTCACGGTGCCGGTGTATTTGCGGTAGCGCGCGTCCGGCTCGCCGGGGCCCGGATGACCGTTGCCTTGCGCGTCGAGGATGCCGATACCTTCCTGCATCCCCAAGTCCAGGTTGACGAACGCACTGCCAACCCGTCGACCGTGGTTGATACCGAACTGCGCTTCGCTGATGCGATTGCTGCTCAGCTTGAGCTTGCTGTCTTCGATGAAGTTGTTGGTGCGCAGGTACGACAAACCGGTGCTGATGGACGTCTTGCTCACGGCATCGCGATGGATCACCCGCTCGGCGTGCAGCACATGGTTTTCACTGTCGCCGGTCTGTTTGAAATCAAAGAGATTGGCTTGCGCCACCGAGCGGTACTCGCTCTGGCTGTAGGTGTAGCTGAAGTTCCACCAGCCCCAGGGCAGGCTGTAATTGAGCATCGCGTTGTTGGACGTGTGCTGATGATCGGTCACCGCATCGTGCCCGCCGCGCAGGTTCAACTGGTCCGCCAGGCCCAAGGGACTGTCCCAATCCAACGTGGTGCCCCACTGCTGTTCGCCGGTGCTTCGCTGACCGTCATTGCTGCGGGACAACCCGGTACGCCAGGGTTTTTGCGGGGTGTTCTTGACCAGCACTTCACTGCCACCGACGGCCTTGCCTGGGGACAACTCCATCTGCGCCTGATTCGATGGCAAGCGATTCAACTGATCGACCATCTGTTCGATTTCTCGCAGATTGACCAACTCCCCCGCCTTGCCGGGAAACGCCATGCCCAGCTCACGCTCCGACAGCTTGCTGCCCTCCGCGCCCTTCAACCCCTCCAGCTTGCCCTCGACCACCAGCACCTTCAGATGCCCCGCAGACAAGTCCTGCTGTGGCAAATACGCACGGCTGGTGACCAGGCCTTTCTCGATGTAATGGTCGGTGATGACCTTGAGCAATTCATTGAGCTGGGTGACGCCCAGGCACTGGTCGATAAAAGGCTTGAGCAGGCGATTTTTCTCGTCGTCCGAGAGACTGTCGGCGCCTTTGAGTTCGATGTCCTTGATGGGAAAACAGCGGGCATCGGCAGGGGCTGCCGGTTGCGTTGGCTTGGCTTCCTTGCCGGGTAGTTCCTTGAGTTCTTCGAGACGACGGCGTTGCTCGTCGAGGAGCCGATCCTGGCGTTCACGGATCAGGTCGGTATCACCAGGAGTAGGGGCAGCGTAAGCAAGATTCAGTGGAGAAAGGCACAGCAAAGCCAGGCACAACCTCGCCACGAGGGCGGGTGGGTACATGTTCGATCCCTCGAATTGGAGAGTAGTAGCACAATAATGGCGCGATATTAGATGGCCACTATTTTGGCGTCAATAAATGGATCTATCCAAGAGTCGGTGCCGACGAACGGTAGGCTTGCGGGAATTGGGTGAGAGTCACGCGAGGGGTGACTAGAGAGGGAATTTCAAACGTTCACTGACTTCTTGAGCTATCGCTTCCACGATCGATTTGGGCCCTTCGATCGTCAACCCCATGTACGTCTCGGACTCGATAGCTATTAGTTCACCAGATACTTTAACGCGTGCCGTATCAAGTTCCTGAGAGCCACCTACTCCCCAGAAACCGCCCGCGCCGACAGCGCCTCGTGATCGGAGTACTGCAACCAACGTGGCCCTTAATACATCGTCGTACTCATCGCCGAGCCGGATGCTGATGGTTTCAGTAGTCATTGAAATACCTGGCCAACCCATTCCCTAGATTTTCGAAACACCTGAACAGTTTCGCCCAGACTCAGGCAGACCATTCTGATATCAATATAGTGGCCTTACGATGGACAGCCGTAAATAGCCCATCACCGACCTTCGTCAGCTCTCGCACCTGCGCTGAACTTTTTTCACCCGACAACCCTCAACCGGATAACCCGCCTTAACCGGAACTGAGGCCTGCCCCATGAAAACCCTGCTGAAACTAACCCTCGCCGCCACCCTCGCCTGCGCCCTGCCCGCTTGGGCCTGCACACCCGAGGAAGCCACCGCCAAGCGCGAACAACTGGCCAAGGAAGTGACCAAGCTCACCCAGCAAAATCCGAAGAAGGCCAAGGAGATCAACGATGAGTTGCAGAAGATGGATCTGGGGACGGCTAGCGCGGATCTGCCGGACAAGTGCCAGTTGATTGATCAGCGGTTGAAAGAGCTGGATGCGGCGGACAAGAAGGCTGAGGGTTAAGAGCAAGATCAAAGGATCGCAGCCTTCGGCAGCTCCGGGATTTGTGTTTGTCCGATAAACGTCGGTCGTACGCAACCCCCTATAGGAGCTGCCGAAGGCTGCGATCTTTTGAACTGGAATTTGCATTAGTGCATTTAATTATTTGCATAAACGCATATTCGTGCCTAAGGTTACGTCGAGCCTGGATCGGAGCCGGCCATTCAACATGGCAAACCGCACACGCCGATCGCTCAGCAACACCGCTTCACACGCACTAGCTGGACGCTAGTTTTCACTCATGGAGGATTGAAAATGTTAACCACTGAAGCAACACAATTCACCGGCGCGACACTGCCAAGGTGCCTGACCGGTCATCTGCTCAACCCGCACCTGGTCGACGTCGAGTCGGCGGCACCACTCAATGCACTGGCCGCTGCCAGCCTCAACTTCACGATGCAGCCACAAACCCAGACCAACTGGTGCTGGGCGGCAGTCTCGGCCTCGGTCGGCAACTATTACGGCACCGGGTCCTGGACCCAATGCGGCGTGGCCACCGCCGCGCTGGACCGTAACTGCTGCAATCAGCCAGGGCCGTGCAACGTGTATGGCTATCTGGATTCAGCCTTGAGGATCACCCGCAGTTTCAACGGCATGAATCAAGGCTCGTTGCAGATGCCGGCCATTCAGAACCAGATCAACATGGGCCGACCTATCGGTTTGCGCTGTGCCTGGTACGGCGGCGGTGCGCACTTCCTGACGATCTATGGCACCAACGGCAACTACGTGTTGATCGCGGATTCCATCTACGGTTACTCGACCCGCGCGCTGAACTCGTTCCCCGGTTCGTACAACGGCGGCGGCAACTGGACCAACACTTATTTCACCGTGAAAAACTAGGAGGGCGACATCATGCAACTGACTTATCCAAAGGCGCCTTCCAACGGCGTACAGACATTGCGTCCGGCGCTGCAAGCCGCCCTGCAAACCCAAGGCTTCGGCATCAATCGCCAGTTTGCCAGCGCCACGGCCAGCAAGATTAGCCTCAGCGAGGCGTACCGTGGCTACTCGCTCAGCCTGGAGGACTTGAGCCACGGCAAAGGTTTGAAAGACGCCAAGGTCGGCGATTGGCATTACCTGGTGTTTTCCGATGGCGTGACGATTGCCGACGCGCAATTGGCCGATGTTCGCGGTCATGTCGAGTTCGCCTCGCTGAACCACGGGGCCATCGCGGCCGCCACAGTCGGTGCGTTGAAACTGGCAGAGCAGTCGCCGCAACTGCAGGGTAAAACCGTGGAACTGCGGGTACTGTTTGTTTCGGCGGTGCACCTGGTGGCGATCTGGCTGCATGCGGACGGTGAAGACGTGCTGATCCCGATTGAGCCGACGCCCAAGGAACTGGCGGTCACTCGGCTGTACAGCGAGGCCGCGCTGCTGGCTTTGCTCAAACCGGTGGCGGATCAGGCCAAGCAACGCTTTGATGCGGACACCAGTGGGCTGTTGGGGAGCTGATAAACGCTGGAGATAAAAAAACCCGGACATTTGTCCGGGTTTTTTATTGGGTCATTCAGGTGCAACACAGAACCTGTGGCGAGGGAGCTTGCTCCCGCTGGACTGCGCAGCTGTCCTTTCTTTTAGGGTCGCTTCGCGCCCCAGCGGGAGCAAGCTCCCTCGCCACAACAAGCTCCCTCGCCACAGCTTTACTCAGCAGCTGGCGCTTCCGGCTTGCGGCGCTTGAGCGGCGCCATGCCGTCCTTGCTGACCAGCGACAGGGCGTCGGTCTTTGGACGGTTAGCGATCTTGCGCTTGGTCGGGGCCTTGGCGCCGGTTTTCTTCTTGTCGCCTTTGGCGTCGACTTTTTTCTTCTTCACACCAACGGCTTTGCCCGAAGCCTTGACCTTTTTCGGTCCGCCGTAGGTGCCTTTGACTTCCTTGATGGTGCGGCGCTCGAAGCTCTGCTTGAGATAGCGCTCGACGCTCGACATCAGGTTCCAGTCGCCGTGGCAGATCAGCGAAATGGCCAGGCCATCGTTACCGGCACGCCCGGTACGACCGATGCGGTGAACGTATTCGTCGCCGCTGCGTGGCATGTCGAAGTTGATCACCAGATCCAGGCCTTCCACGTCGAGGCCGCGAGCGGCGACGTCGGTGGCCACGAGGATTTTCACGCCGCCCTGCTTCAGACGGTCGATCGCCAGTTTGCGATCCTTCTGGTCCTTGTCACCGTGCAGCACGAACGCTTTGTATTCCTGCGCCACCAGACGGCCGTAGATACGGTCGGCCATGGCCCGGGTGTTGGTGAACACGATGGCCTTCTGATAGGTCTCGTTGGCCAGCAGCCAGTTCACGATCTGTTCTTTGTGCTGGTTGTGGTCAGCGGTGATGATCTGCTGACGGGTGGTCGCGTTCAGGTCGCTGACGTTGTTGAGCTGCAAGTGCTCAGGGTTGTTCAAGACCTTGGCAACCATGTCGCGCAAACCCGAACCGCCGGTGGTAGCGGAGAACAGCATGGTCTGCTGGCGGTTGGTGCACTCTGCCACCAGACGCTGCACGTCTTCGGCAAAGCCCATGTCGAGCATGCGGTCGGCTTCGTCGAGCACCAGTACTTCAACTTCTTTCAAGTCGAGGTTGCCGGCGTTCAATTGCTCGATCATCCGGCCCGGCGTACCGATCAGGATGTCCGGCACCTTGCGCAACATGGCGGCCTGGACCTTGAAGTCTTCACCGCCGGTGATCAGGCCGGACTTGATGAACGTGTACTGGGCGAAGCGCTCGACTTCCTTGATGGTCTGCTGGGCCAACTCGCGAGTCGGCAGCAGGATCAGGGTCTTGATGCTGACGCGGACTTTCGCCGGGCCGATCAGACGGTTGAGGATCGGCAAAACAAAAGCAGCGGTCTTGCCGCTGCCGGTTTGCGCTGTCACCCGCAGGTCACGCCCTTGGAGCGCCAGCGGAATAGCCGCTGCTTGCACAGGCGTTGGCTCGACAAATTTAAGCTCGGCCACGGCTTTGAGCAGGCGTTCGTGCAGGGCGAATTGGGAAAACACGGGTGCTACCTCGAAGAAATACAAAAAAACAGCTGCTTAGGGTAACGGTTTCGAGCGCTAAGGCCGAGTTTCTTTATACAAACGACAGTAAACAGTAGCTTTTTTGTTGCCTGAAATGTCTCCAAACGTCATCCACAGCGTCTTAAATGCTCTAATCGCCCCGACGCAACCTACAGAAGAATCGTTTTCGCCCATGGATATCAAACAGCTCTGGCTCAATGCCCAAGACCTTTGGGGCGCCCTCGACCAGCACCCGCTCCTGCATTCCAGCCTGGCGCTGATCCTGCTACTGGTGGTGGCGCTGGTCCTCGGACGAGTGGCGCGCTACCTGATTCTGCACGCGACCAAAATGCTCGGCCGCCAGCCAGCGCTGCACTGGGTCAACGATTTGCGGCACAACAAGGTCTTCCATCGGTTGGCACAGATGACGCCGTCGCTGGTGATCCAGTTCGGCCTGTACCTGGTGCCGGAACTGAGCAAAACCAGCCGGATCTTTCTCGGCAACGTCGCACTGTCGTTCACCATTCTGTTCCTGCTGCTGGCGCTAAGCGCCCTGCTCAGCGCCCTGCTGGACATCTACGCCCGCACCGAACACGCCCGTACCCGCTCGATCAAGGGCTACGTGCAACTGACGAAAATGGTCTTGTACGTGCTCGGCGCAATCATCATCGTCGCCACGTTGATCGACCGTTCACCGCTGTTGCTGCTCTCGGGTCTGGGCGCGATGTCGGCGGTGATTCTGTTGGTCTACAAGGACACGCTGCTGTCGTTCGTCGCCAGTGTGCAACTGACCAGCAACGACATGCTGCGGGTCGGTGACTGGATCGAGATGCCGCAAGTAGGTGCCGATGGTGACGTGGTGGACATCACGTTGCACACGGTCAAAGTGCAGAATTTCGACAAGACCATCGTCTCGATCCCGACCTGGCGCCTGATGTCCGAGTCGTTCAAGAACTGGCGTGGCATGCAACAGTCCGGTGGACGCCGGATCAAGCGCAGCCTGTTCATCGACGCCAGCGGCGTACGTTTCGTGCGCGATGACGAAGAGGCGAAACTGGCCCAAGTGCACCTGCTGACCGACTACATCGGCCGCAAACAAGCGGAACTCAAGGCCTGGAACGAAGCCCAGGGCAACGTCGCGGCGATGTCGGCCAACCGCCGGCGCATGACCAACATCGGCACTTTCCGCGCCTATGCGCTGGCGTACCTGAAAAGCCACCCGGAGATCCAGCCGAACATGACCTGCATGGTCCGCCAGATGCAGACCACCGCCCAAGGCATCCCGCTGGAAATCTACTGCTTCACCCGCACCACCGCGTGGGCCGATTACGAACGGATCCAGGGCGACATCTTCGATTACCTGCTGGCGGTGCTGCCGGAGTTTGGCTTGAGCCTGTATCAGCAGCCGAGTGGCGGGGATTTGCGGTCCGGATTGCTGCCAGCGGTGCTCGGCGCAAGCCATATTCCCGAACCGGAAAAACACGTCATGTAACCCTGTTCGATACTCAACTGATCACTGCGCCCTTCGGCCCGCTGGCAATCAACGCAGCACCGCACGCGGTTTTCATCCCGTCCAGCGCCACCGCGATACCGCCCACGGTGTAGGTGCTGCTGCCCTCGGCAATCGGAAAAATCCCTTTGCACAGTGGGCAACTGACCTTGTGGCCGACACCGGCAATCGGCTTGCCGTTGAGATCGGTTTGGGAAAAGGCTTCCAGGACCACGCCACCGTGGCTGGTGGAGTCGCCCAAGCGAACAATGTCTTTCATGATGTGGTCATCCCTGTAATAACCGAACATTCCCTGAATGTTGAAAACGCTCGCCAGTCAGCGAGCGTCTTTCAGTCCAGGCAATCCTATTGGCAAGTGCAGTAACGCCTACAGACCGACTGACTTCAACCCTTCACGCACGCCTTCATCAGCTTCTTTGCACCAGGCTTCAACACCCTGAGGCGCGGCGCTTTCCACGCGCTCGTACTTTCCGTCTGGCCCCTTGCCCTTGCCCTCACGACCATAGGCTTCGTTCTTATCCCCGTCGCTGGTGTCCACACCGCCAGGCATACCTTTCGCGAACGCCACCATCTTCTTGGCGTTTTCAGTACTGTCCGACTTTAGAAAGCCTTTATCGACACAGTAAGTGATGAGACCGGCAATATTGCGTGTGGAGTCGTAGACATTCTTCATTGCTGCGGGATCAACTTCTTCTGCCTGTGCGACGTTAAAGGTTGAAAAGGTGCTTGCGAGTACGAAGATCAATGCTGCGTTTTTCATATTCATCCTTAAATTGATAGTGCTCGGTTAGTTTTTTTATTTGAACAACTTCACAACGGCATCCGAATACAGATCAGGTACATCTTTTGCCGACTTCAGTACATTTTGACGCACCGTCTGGCCTTTCGCACTGGGATCTTCAGCCACATATTCCGGTGGGAAAGCGAGAGCATCCTTGTCAGCACCTGCTGCCATCAAGGCCTTGGTGCAGTCAGGATTGTGGTGGATCGCACTTTCCAGCAACGGAGTACCAACAGGCCATGCCTGCTGCTGTGGCTGAAATGCATCAATCGAAGTGCCAGCCTTGTGCAGCAGGGCAATCCGCTGTGCAGCTTGCGGATCAGGTTGATCGCTCAGGTTATAGGCGCGCTCGCAAACAAAATGCAAAGCGGTTGAACCAACCTTGGTGACACCATAAGGATCGGTGCCAGCGGCAATCAACACCTTGATAACCTCAAGATCAGACGCCGATTTCATGAGTGGCGAAAAACCCTGCGGGGTCACCCTCTTGGCATCAGCACCAAACTGTAGCAGCAACTTAATCAGCTCCGGCGCCGATGAGTTCTCTAGCTTTGCCGCCGCAATAAGTGGGGTATTAGTCCCGCCCTGAGCAATCACATTAGTGTCGGCACCCGCCTTGAGCAAACTTTGCACAATGTGCGTTGCATCTTTGAGTTCCTCTGAATCGCCCATATGCCCCAGCATGGACAACAGTACTGTTTCACCGTTGTCACTGATGGGCTGATTGACATCAATCGGAAACTCAAGAAAACGATCGACCAAGTCAGGACTCTTGTAATAAGCGGCATGCCACAAGATCTGAATATCGGGTTTAGCGCCACTCTTGAGCAACCGGTTCACGGCATCAAGATCTTTCTGCTCTTTGGAATAAGCGTATTGAAGCACCGCATTATCCAGTTGCTTGGACACGTCCGCCGACTGAGCTTGCACCAGGCTCGGGCCGCAGACGAGAACCGAAGTCACGATGCAGGCAGTTCGGAAACGGTTAAAAACAGGAGTTAATTGCAGCATACAAAAATCTCATATTGGGATGGTGGGTTCAGCGTTATTTGAAGCGATTTCAGGCGATCTCGACGAATCATCACTAAACTCACGCGACAACTAATCAAAAGTAGTAACTTGTAAAAACTGACGGATTTATTCTTTACAAGCCAACACTCTTAAAACAAATCCGTCACCTTTTCTGTTGCGTACTTTATTTTATATCTATTCTTCATACTCTCAATCGTTTAACCGCTTTTTCGCTGCGGCAGAAACCATCTCATCCTCATCTGCCACTAGTTTAGCTAAGATAGCTTTAGGCACCTTTGGATTACACGCAATTCGATGCCTAACTTTTATATCCCCATCACATGCCAATCGTTCAAAAGTCGCTCTATTTATCCTCCGCTTCATGGCAACATCCCATCTCACGACAGCATCATCAGTTAATGAAAGCCGCTCCAAAACTTCTACTGAGATGGTGTTATTTGCGACAACTTGACGTGCTAACTCAGGATATTTTAGTAGAATTTCAAACCAAACCTCATCTGAGGCAGCATCCTCAGCCTTAGCTCTTTCAACCTCATTTTTACTTTGAATATAACATTTGAACTCTTCAGCGCTATTTATCATTGCCACCTCCTTTAGCAAAAAATGGGACAGATTTATTTTCCTTATTTCCAGGGCTGATCCTTTTGCCGACTGGATAAAAAATAAATCTGTCCCCTTTTTTTATTGTCCCCTTTTTTTTATTCCTTATTTCCTAGGCTGATTTTTTAGCAACTGGGTAGAAAATAAATCCGTCCCCTTTTACCTCTTTTACCTTGTAGAGCTACCTACACGTCGAAAAAAATCAACGAACTCTTGCCCAACGTCGGGATATACTTTTTTGATATAGAAGAGAAAAAACCATAGGGGCGTTTCCTCTCCCGAGTTTCCTTGCTCCCAATCATCTTCATTTCCAAAACAGCAAATAACGCATCGAACTAAGGCGGAGTACGCAGGATCCGACTCTCGATACTCTTTTTCAATAGGCCAGAGCTGCGTAAAAAGAACTTTCCTCAAACCATCGTTCGACTCTAGCGTGCCAGGAATAACTGCCTGAGTAAGATAAGAAGCCATCTCCTGAAGCTTGTCGCCCGAGATATTGTTCAGCTTTTCATTTTTTATGAGTTCAAGCAGAAACCTTGCGTAATGACGAATCATTTCATTAATTGAAACCCCTTCGTTGAGCAACTGTAACTCTAGGGATTCGATATCTTCGATTTCTTGGTTGTCGATCATTCGTTGACTCCTTCTCTTACGCCAAGCTTACCCATCACGAGGGCACAGGAGGGACAAAATTTCAGAGGTTTATCATCGTTCCTAACGGTCGTTGACTTTGCACCTTCAGTAATCCCTCTTAAAGCCTCGACGGATTGGACGTCGTTTGCCTTGGCCACTTTGCTGAGCGCATCTGCTTCTCCACAATGCCCATGAATGAATGGAGAACGTTGATCTTCGGGAACTGAGTCGTAGAGTTGTTGTACAACAGGATGAGTTATGCCTTCGCCCCCGGCTTTCGCGCTGTATCCAACTTCAGGAGCCTGCAGATTTCCACCTTCTATAGTGGTGCGGGTTCCTTTATTGTTTGGCGTAATTCCCTTTTTACGGGCCAACCCTCGCGGGTCTATCCATCCAATAGGATTGGGCACATATTGGTAAAGGTTAAAGCCCCCCTCGAAACCAATCGGATCCTGCGAAACAAACCGCCCAACCCCCGGATCATAGTACCGATACCGGTTGTAATGCAGCCCCGTCTCATGATCGTGGTACTGACCCTGGAACCGTATCGGGTTCACCACCCCGTGCTGCCGCGCCCATTCCGAACGCTGTTCCGTCACCTGCCCCCACGCCTTGTACTGCGCGGTCCAGGCCATGTTGCCTTGCGGATCCGTCATTTCCTGCGGCGTACCCAAGTGATCGCACTGGTACCACGCCAACGCATCAAACGCTGGGGCGCTTACCTTGTAATTCCACAACGGATCCTCGTCGAGGCTGTATTCGCCGCTGTAATCCGGTTGGCCCGCCAGGTTGATCGGCGCATGACGCACGGCCTGCGCGACCGGGACGAAACTGCCGGGTTCGAAGACGTAGTGAACAGTGCGGCCCGGCGCGCCGTCGGATTGTGCCGGGCTGCTTTCCCAGGCGAGGTTGTCGCCGTCCCAGCCGTAGAGGGTGAAGCCGCAGCCGTATTCGCGTTGTTTGCGCGCGTGTTCGCTGCGGTTCCATTGCGAGCCGGCTTCCGGGCGCTGTTTGTAGTGGGCGCTGGAGTTTTTGTGCAGGCGCCGTCCTAACGCGTCGTAGGCGAAATCGACGGCCAGGCGTGGGTCTTCGAAGCGCACCAGTCGATCGAACAGGTCCCATTGCAGATCGCTGCGGGTGCCGTTGTGCCAGCGCTGGATCTGGTTGCCGCGTTCGTCGTAGTCGTAGTGGGTGCCGGCGTATTCACGCAGCAGGTTGTCGACCAGTTTGCTGCGTGGCGGAGTCTGATCCAGTGGGCGGCGGATTTCCGTGATTTTGTCGTCGAGCAGGTTGCTGGCCGGGTCGAAGGCAAAGGTTTCCACGCCTTGGCGGGTGGTAGCGCTGAGCAGGCGGCCGACCGGGTCGTAGCGGTAAGCCAATGGGCCGCGGCGGCTGTCGTTGATGTCGGTCAGTTGGCCGGCGGCATCGTATTTGTATTCACGCTTGAGCAGTGTGGATTGGTCGTCGCTGCGTCCCAGCAGTTGCTCTTGCAAGCGGCCGGCCGGGTCCCATTTTTGCGTTTGCAGCAGGTGGTTGCCCTGGTGGCGGGCGACTTCGCGGTGCAGGTCGTCGCGTTCGTAGCCGATCAGTTCGTGATCGTCCAAACGCAGGCCCAGCAAGTGGCCGCTGCCATAAGTGAGCCAACTGACGCGGTGCCCATCCGGGCGCACGGTGGCGACACGCTGGTTGAGCACGTCGTACTCGTGTTGCCAGATGGCGACCGTGGGTTTTTCCAGGCCGAGGTAGTGCTGGTGTTCACGCAGCAGGTTGCCGGCTGGATCGTGGAACCATTGCAGGCGGCTGTCGGCGTTGTTGGCCATGACCAGATTGCCGTTGCCATCGTAGGCGAAGGTTTCGCTTTGCGACTTGTCCCCCAGGCTGGCGCGGCGTTCGGTCAAGCGCCCCATGGGGTCGAAACTGACCGAGATCACACGTTCGCCGTTGACGGTGTGGGCCAGGCGCCCGGTCTGGGCGTCGTATTGATAGCGCGTGGAGCGGCCGTCGAAGCCGGTTTCTTCCAGCAGGCGACCGACCGGGTCGTAGTGGAACTGCGCGCGTTGTTCGTTTTCGTTTTCCAGGGCCAGCAACTGGCCGAGGCGGTCCCAACGGTAGCGCAGGGTTTGTTCGGCGGCATCGACTCGTTCGGCGATCAGACCGGCAGCGGTGTAGCTCCAGGTGGTGCAGCGATCGAGGCCATCGACGTGGGCGAGCAAACGACCTTCGGCGTCGCGCTCGAAGCGTTCTTCGGTTTTGTCCGGGTGTTTGATCAACACCAGTTGCCCGGCCTTGTAGGCGTATTCGGTGCTCTGCCCGGCCGGGTCGGTGAAGCAGATCATCTGCCCGAGTTCGTTGTATTCCCAAGCACTGGTTTTGCCCGAGCAATCGACGTATTCCACCAACTGTCCGGCGTCGTTGTAGGCCAGGGCTTTTTCGTTGCCGTTGGCGTCTTTGATCGCGGTGGGTTGGCCGGATTTGTTGTAGGCGTATTCGGTTTTGTTGCCCAGTGGATCGACCGCTTCGACCAAGTTGCCCTGATCGTCGTAAGCTCGCCCCCACTGACCTCCTTCGGCATCGCTGATCTTGATCAGATGATCCTGATCGTCATAGGCATAGTGCTCGACACTGTCGTCAGGGCGAATGTGCTTTATCAGGTTGCTGCGCTCATCGTAGCTATAGCGATCCGTACTGCCGTCAGGGTGCACGTGGCGGATCAGATTTTTCGCCTCGTCGCGGAAGAACCATTCCGAACGTTCGTCCGGATGACGAATGCGGTAGGTGTAGCCAAGGATGTCGTAGTAGTGCCAGGTCTCGTTGCCGTGGGCGTCGGTGACGTAGGTCAGGCGGATGTTTTCGTCCCACTCCAGACGGGTGTCGAAGCTGCCGTCGTCGGCCCATTCGCGCACTGCTTTGGCGTCGGTGCCGGTACCTTGCCATTCCAGGTTCATGCCGCGACCGGTGCGGTCGGTGTAGCGGGTGATCAGGTGATGTTGGTACTGATAGGACCAGGCGGCGCCGTTCTCATCCTGGGCCTGGATCAGATCGCCATAGGCGTCGTATTGGTAGGCACAGAGTTGACGCAACGGGGCGCCGTCAACAATTTGCCAGAGGCCGAGCAGCCGACCGTGGTCGTCGATCAGCGTGCCGAGGTGCAGATGGACCTTGGTGAAGTCGTTTTCTTGATAGGTGATCAGGTCCGACAGCACCGACTGCTCGCCGTGGCGATGCTCGTAGTGCAGCATGATCCCCGCGCCGTTGCGCAGCACCACGTTGGTCAGCACGTAGCGCTGGCCACGGCGGACGTAGGTTTCTTTGCGCTCGAAACCACGGCACAGCAGTAATTGGTCATCACCCGAGCGCACCAGGGTGATGTTTTCGATGGCGTCGTAATGAAACAGGCCGACCTTCGGCAGCGGATAGTCGTGGCTGCGGCCGTCGGCGTCGTGAAACTTCAGGCCATCGCCAATGCAGTCAAAACGGGTGGTGAATTCAGTGATCCAGCGGGCGCCGAGCTCGCTTTGATCGTAGGCCCCGAGGCGCGAACTGTAGGTACGAGTCCACTCGATCGGGAACGGCCCCGGCAGGCTGAAATCGGTGTGGCTGAGACTCTCCGACCCCATGGCAAAACTGATGCTGTTGCAGGTGCCGGTACAGGTGGCATTTTTCTTGCCATTGGCAGTATTCGTGGCCGGCACCTGATGACTGTTGGCCCCCAAACCACCCTCAGACGCCGTGCGCTTGGCCTGACTCGTCTTGTCAGGTTTGACCCCGGCGCTTTGACCATGAGCATTGCGCTTACGCCAGACGGTGACGGCGCTGGACAGGATAAACAGCAACCAGCCGATGGAGTTTTGCACCGATTCATCGTCCAGCTTGCTCAACTGCGTGCGCAGTTCCGGCCCCATCGCCCGCAACTTCTTGGTTTCGGCGGTCACCCGTTCTTTGATGTCATCGGGTAGCAGGTTTTCGGCTGCGCTATTGGCCAAGCCCTTGCCTGCGGCTTTATAAGCACTGGCTGCGGCCCCGAAAATGTTGCCGATCGCCGCGAGTGGATCATTGAGCAACTGGTCACCGGCGGCGCTGATTTTCTGACCGGCCGCCTGGGCATCACCCTTGGCATCGAGCTTGCCATTGGCCACCGCGTCGAGGCCTTTGGCGATCTCGTTGATGACGTCTTCGCCCAGCTTGCCGGCGTCCGCCAGAATACCCGGCAGCTTGCCTTTGGCTTGTTCAACGAAGTCGTCGAGGGTACCGATAATCGAATCGTTCAAGTGCCCTATCAGTATTTCGACCACCGACGAGCCAAGCAGCGCTTTGGTCGAGGCCTTCATCTCCTGACGCACCAGAAACAGGGTCGGACGCAGGGTCATGCGTGCAGCGGCCATGGCAGGCGGCAACGGCAGGACGCCGATCAGGTTGATGCCGAGACTGGCCCAGGCGAGCAGGTCGCGTTTCTGGGCATTCGACAGCGTGACGATGTCGCCCAGCGCATCGACCAGCGCCATGATGTTGCCCACCACCGGCAAGGCACCGGCGACGTTCTTGATCCGGTCGAGGGTGACCACGCCGCCGCTGGCGGATTGCAACCAGGCGTCGAAGACTGCCGCGCTGCTGGCGACGTCCTGAACGTCGATAGCGCTCAGCGGAACAATGGCAACCTGCGGTTCACGTTTTACGATTTCAGTGGTCATGACAGCATCTCACCGGCCAGCAGGCCCGGGGTTTTAAAGGAGGTCTTCGGAGGTACGACGGCCGGCAGGCTCGGTAACTTGCCGCTTTTGCTGGCGGCGCCGAGAAGGCTTGAGGCGCTCGGCATGGCGGCACTGGCGAGTTTCGGCAAACCCGCCACCCCGCCCTGCACTGCACCCTTGATTTGCTGTGCGGTCTGCATCGCGCCTTGGGCGGATTGCATGGCGCTCATGCCGGTCTGGGCCAGGTTTTTGCCTTGCTCCAGCACCTCCCAGTTCTTGCTCGGCAATACCTGCGCAACCATCGATTGCACCGGGCCGGGAATGTCCTCGGCGCTCGGCGGTTGCAACGGCCACTCCGGTTTGCCGATGTAACTGCCATCACTCCAGGTGTCCGCCGGGTCCTTGCCAAACATCACCCGCGCCGGTCCCGGTGCCGCACCGGAAACCGTGGCAAACCCCTTCGCATCGAGCGTGCCTTTGAGGCTCTTGCCCAAGGCATCAACTACTTCAAAGTCGCCGCCCTTGATCCCCTGCAGCCCGGCGTACTGGTTGAACAGTTCCAGATTGCCCTTGCCCGGTTTCGGCGGCTCGGGGAACACGCCGGCCAGACTTTTCGCCCCGGTGTAGGCGAAGTTCGCCGCGTGGGCGGTGTACGGGCCGGTGGTGGCGTGGGTGATGCCGCCGGCGTTGTAGGTCGTGGCGCTGCCGCCGCCCTGGATCACCAGTTCGGTTTTCGCGGTGATGGTGATGCGGTCGGCGTTGGCGGTGATGTTGAGTTTGGCCAGCAGGTTGATGCTGTCCTTCAGCGCGCGCACGTCGATGTCGCCGGAGGCCGCGACCAGGCGCCAGCCCATGCTCTGCACGAACAGGCGCATGCCGCGACTGGCGCTGGCCAGCAGGCGTTTGCCGATCGACAGGCTGGTGTGGCCGGTGCTGCTCAGGGCCAGGTGTTCGCCGGTGGCGATGTGGCTGGAGCGTGGGGTGGTCAGGGCGATGCCGGCCGGGCTGGCGAGCACCAGATGCGCTTCGGTGAATTCGGGGAATTCGTTGGCGCTCATGTTCGCCGGGCCGCTACCGAGAATGCCCTGGTGCTGAGCGTGCAGCGCTTTGGCCACGTCGTCCTGATCGCCCGCTTCCTGGGCTTGCAGTTCCTTGGCCTGGATCGCGAAACCGTCCTGCTGCTCGCTGGCCGTGGCCAAACGCTCGGCGGTTTCCGGCAGGTCCTTGTGGTGCTTGGATTCGTTCGGCCGTGGCTCGGTGGTGATCAGCAAACCGGCCGCGGCACGCACCGCGCCATGGCGGTCGGTACGCAGCTCAAAGCCTTCGCCACGGGGCTGGCCACCGGACGGTCGCGGATGGGTCAGATAGCCGAGGTTGATCGCACTCGCACCGTGATCGCTGCGCAGCGCAATGCTGATCTCGCTGGTGGTGTCGTCGATCCGCAGTTCGTTGGCGCGGCTGCCCTTGTATTCCTTGCTCTTGACCGTGGCCAGGGTTTTGAAGTCCGGCAGTTTGTACGGTGGCAGGTTGGCGCCGTGGTACAGGCAACCGGTGATCAGCGGCTGGTCGGGATCGCCTTCGAGGAAGGTGATCAGCACTTCCATGCCGACGCGCGGCAGGTTGATCGAGCCGAAAGTCTGCGCGGCCCAGTTCGACGCCACGCGCATCCAGCAACTGGTCTTGTCGTCGTGCTGACCTTCGCGGTCCCAGAAAAACTGGACCTTCACCTGGCCGTACTGGTCGCAGAAAATCTCCTCGCCTTCGGGGCCAGTGACCACTGCGCTCTGGGTGCCGAGGACTTTGGGTTTCGGGTGCTCCAGCGGCGGGCGGTACGGCACGTTCCACGGCGTCGCGCTGAAGCGGTTGCGATAGCCCTGGTGGAAATCGTCCTTGTGGTCGCTGACGTCGCTGCTGATCACCTCTTCCAGCACCTGCGGCTGTTTGCCTTCGTGGAAGATTTCGGTGAGCAGCCACAGGTCGTTCCACGCCGGGTTGGCGTGGGCAGTCAGGGCGAGGAAATGCCCGGTGACAAGCAGCGGTTGATCGCTGCTGCCTTCGGCCAAACGGTAGTCGCTGCGGTGTCTTTCGAGGGCACGATTGGCCAGGTGTTTGCCGCGCTCGCGGTCGACAAAACGGCCGGGGTAATCGTAGTCCTCAAGGTCCGGTTTGGCCGCGCTCTTGGCGTCGCTTTCGAGCTCGATCTTCGGTTTGGTGAAGTCGTAATCGCGGCGGGTGGTGCGGCTGGTGCGGGTAATCACGCGCAGGCCGAAGCGCTTGATCACCGGCTGATCGGCGACCAGTCCGGTGTCCTGCTGATAGGTCACTGGCGCCAGTTTCGGGAACACGGTCTGGTCATCGCCGAACACCAGCAGATGGCCGCTGGCACTGTGCTGGAAGTGGTAGTGAATCCCCTCCTCCTCGCACAGGCGCTGGACGAAGTGCAGGTCCGATTCATCGTACTGCACGCAGTAGATCCGCTCCGGGTACACGGCGCTGAGCTGGAACTTGTGGTCGCTGGCGAGGATGCCGTGTTCTTCCAGGACCTGGCTGATGATCTGCGGCACGCTCATCTGCTGGAAGATGCGCTGATTGACCCGATGCGCCAGGTAGGCCAGTTGCGGACGCAGGGAGATTTTATAGCGGGTCAGGCGCTTGCCGGCCTCACCCTGGGCGATGCTGTAGACCAGCCCGTGGATGCCGGTGCCGTTCTGCGCGAGCTGCAAAAACGCCAGTTTGTGCAGCAGGCTTTCGAGGTTCAGCGAGGCCTTTTCGCTGACCAGTTCCAGTTCGAACTCGAACGGTTGGTTGAGCGCTTCCCGGCCAGTGAAGGACAGCACCTGAAAATAGCTGTCGGCCCCGTCGATAGTGAGGGCAAAGTGGGTCTGATTGGCCGGTGCGAACATTCCGTGTTCCTCATGCGATGTTGCGACAGCCGTCGACGCCCGTTGGCGATCAACGACTGCAAAAATTCTTTAGGGGACAACCAGCCGCCCCGGCCGCGCGGGCCGAGGCGGTACAACGGTCAACCTGGATCAGGCGACCGGCAGACGCCAGTCATCGGAACCCGAAGTACCGGATACTTCGTGGGTCCAGGTGATTTTGCGGTAGGTGAATTGCACTTCTTCCAGGTGCGTGAAGTGGGCGTTCGACGGGTCCTGGCAGTTGTGCATTTTGTTGTTGATGGCGACGATGATCGCGTCTTCCAGTTTGGTGGTGTAGTAGTGCTCTTGGGTCCCTTGGGCCGAAGTGCGGTACCACTGGATAACGATTTCGCTCATGCGCTCGCCGGAAGTCAGTGCGGCTTGCAGCAGTGGCGAAGCCTTGTCGTAGACCTTGGTGATCACGACTGGCTTGTGCACGCGTTGACCGGTTGGTTGGCCGGACTGTGGGTCACGCGGGATGATCACGTCGTGGCTGAACGCCTGAACCATGACCTGGTCTTCGTGACCTTCCTGGTAGGTGTTGCCAACGGAGTCAGCGGTGAATGCGCCAGCCGTGATCAGGCCTTGTTTTTCGCCAGTGACGGACATGTAGGCAGGTGTTGCCATGGGATGCTCTCCTTGCTCAAAAGACAGGACCGGACGGCGTGATTGCCTGTCCAGCTGGCGAAGGAGAGATCAAAATCTGTGCCAGCCATCACGTAGCCATTACGGAGCAAGGGTTTGCGCGGTATGACCAGGGATTTTTCCGACTTTTGCTGTAGGAAACAGCGTCAAAGTGCGCAAGAAGTTGCGCAGTTCTGTGCAAGAAGTTGCGCACTTGGCTGTAAGCCTTGAACGGCGTGGCTTACAGCGCTTTTACCTATCGTTTAAGCCAAAAGAAGTGCGCAACTTTTTGCGCACTTGCTCTTACGGCGTCAATGCCGGCTGGCGTACGCCCAATCGACTGATCCACACCGCCGCCAGGATCACCGAACCACCGAAGAACAACCGCCCCAATTCCTCATGTTGATTCCAGATCAGCAGATTGATCAGCAGCCCCACCGGCACATGCAGGTTGTTCATCACCGCCAGCGTCCCGCCATTGACCATGCACGCGCCTTTGTTCCACCAGTACAGCCCCAGCGCGGTCGAGACCAGGCCGAGGAATACCAGGACGCCCCATTGCAGCGGTGCTTCGGGCAGGAAGTTCTGTTTGCCGAACAGCAGGAACGCCGGCAACGCCACCGCCAATGCGCCGAGGTAGAAGTAGCCGAAACGCCGGTAATGCGGCAGGTCGCTGGGGTGACGGGCCACCAGGTGTTTATAAAGTACTTGCCCGGCGGCGTAGGTGAAGTTGGCCAGTTGCAGCAACAGGAAACCCATGAAGAAATCCGGGTTGATCCGGTCGTAGCGAATCACCGCAGCGCCTGCCACCGCCACCAGTGCCGCGACCAGGGCCCAGGGATTGAAGCGTCGGTTCAGCGCATCCTCGATCAGCGTCACGTGCAGCGGTGTGAGAATGGTGAACAGCAACACTTCCGGCACCGTCAGCACCCGGAAGCTCAGGTACAGGCAGACGTAGGTCACGCCGAACTGCAACGCGCCGATCAGCAACATGCCGCGCATGAACGCCGGCTCGACCGAACGCCAGCGCGTCAGCGGAATAAACACCAACCCCGCCAGCAGCACCCGCACCAGCACCGCGAAGTAACTGTCGACATGCCCGGCCAGGTATTCGCCGATCAAGCTGAAGGAAAACGCCTGGATCAGCGTGACAAAAAGTAGATAGCCCATGTTCGCCTCGTTTCGAATGGCGGCGACGATAGCGGGTTTTGCCATCAATCGCGAGAACACACAAACCTTTGTAGGAGCGAAGCTTGCTCGCGAAGGCGGCGGCCCATCCAACATTGATGTTGGCTGACACACCGCTATCGCGAGCAAGCTTTGCTCCTACAGGTTGTGTGTTCGGCCATCAAATCCCGGGCAAAAAAAAGCCCGATCTCGCTAATGCGTTCAATCGGGCTACAGCACTCAGGAGCAACAAGTGCAAAGGGAGGTTCGATGCGCGTAAAGCCTTGAAGGGGTTGCGCCAGGCCACTTGAACATCAAGGGATTATCTGGCGATTAAAGCCTCAGGCCACTTGGGAAAGCTTGGCGTTTGCCTGGTTCAGGCCCTTCTCCTGGAAGTCGCCGCCCAGGTTCATGCCTTCGGCGTGAATGAAGGTCACGTCGTGGATGCCGATGAAGGCCATGACCTGACGCAGGTACGGTTCCTGGTGATCCGCCGGGCCACCGGCATAGATCCCGCCGCGAGCGGTCAGCACGTAGGCACGCTTGCCGCTGAGCAGGCCTTGCGGGCCGGTGTCGGTGTACTTGAAGGTCACGCCGGCACGCAGCACATGGTCGAGCCAGGCTTTAAGGGTGCTCGGGATCGCGAAGTTGTACATCGGCGCCGCCATCACCAGCACGTCGGCGGCCAGCAGTTCGTCGGTCAATTGGTTGGAACGGTCCAGGGAAACCTGTTCGATGTCGTTGCGTTGTTCGGCAGGTTTCATCCAGCCGCCGAGCAAGTTGATGTCCAGGTGCGGTACCGGATTGATGGCCAGGTCACGGACAGTGATTTGATCGGCCGGGTGCGCGGCTTTCCATTGGCTGATGAAGGTCTGGGTCAACTGACGGGAAACCGAGTCTTGCTGACGGGCGCTGCTTTCGATGATCAGAACGCGGGACATGGGATGTAGGCTCCATCTGAGAATGCTGTAAGGCGATGGAGTGGAGGTTAAACAGAGTTATATCGATGAAAAAGCGCAAATAACTGCTATAAAGCATCGATAAATTCGTTTATAAGCTGAGCGAGCCCTGCACTTGTAGGAGCGAGGCTTGCCCGCGAAGGCGGTGTACCAGTCGACATCAATGTTGAATGACACGACGCCTTCGCGGGCAAGCCTCGCTCCTACAGGGTTTCATGTCATTTAGGGGTGCAGCTCAGGTTGATGCGCATCTTGATAATGGTACGGGTGAACTTGGCAGTGGCGTTTTTGTGTTTGCCAGCCGGCACGTCAATGGTGCGGGTACGTGGCGCTTCCGGGCCATTGTTGAATACCACCTTACACGTCGCATCCGTACTGCCGTAGTTGTTGACCTGGATGGAGGCGATGTCGTTATCCGTGTCGTAGGCGTTGTAGTCGATGCTCAGGCCATTGAGCTGTTTTTGAACATCGATCGGATAGGCAAACGCCGTCAGCGGCAACATCGCCAGCACCACACAACAGAATTTTTTCATTCGGCAGTCTCCAATAGGGACCGCCAGCTTAGGACAAGAGGAGCTCATCATGAAAGCGCCCCGCGTGACCCTTGATCAATGGCGAACGTTGCAAGCCGTGGTCGACCACGGCGGTTTCGCCCAGGCCGCCGAAGCGCTGCACCGCTCGCAATCGTCGGTCAGTTACACCGTGGCCCGCATGCAGGACCAGCTCGGCGTGCCGTTGCTGCGCATCGACGGCCGCAAAGCCGTGCTGACCGACGCCGGCGGCGTGTTGCTGCGCCGTTCGCGGCAACTGGTGAAACAGGCCAGCCAACTGGAAGACCTGGCCCATCACATGGAGCAAGGCTGGGAAGCGGAAGTGCGACTGGTGGTTGACGCCGCTTACCCCAGCGCCCGCCTCGTGCGTGCCTTGACCGCGTTCATGCCGCAAAGCCGCGGCTGTCGCGTGCGTCTGCGTGAAGAAGTGTTGTCGGGCGTGGAAGAAGTCCTGCTCGAAGGCGTGGCCGACCTGGCCATCACAGGCCTGAGCATTCCCGGTTACCTGGGCGCGGAATTGAGCGACGTCGAATTTGTTGCCGTCGCCCACCCTGAACACCCACTGCATCGCCTAAACCGCGAAATCAATTTCCAGGACCTGGAAACCCAGATGCAAGTGGTGATTCGCGACTCCGGCCGCCAACAGCCACGGGACGTCGGCTGGCTCGGCGCCGAACAGCGCTGGACCGTCGGCAGCCTGGCCACCGCCGCCACATTCGTCAGCAGCGGCCTGGGGTTTGCCTGGTTGCCGCGGCACATGATCGAACGGGAATTGAAGGAAGGTACGCTCAAGCTGCTACCGTTGGACCAGGGCGGCAGCCGCAACCCGAGTTTCTATCTGTACTCGAACAAGGACAAACCCATGGGCCCGGCGACACAAATCCTCATCGAACTGCTGCGCACCTTCGACACCGCGCCGCTGGATGCGCCGTTCGCCGCCCCTGAACAAGCCTGACACGGAGTTTTTGCATGGCCTATTTCGAGCATGAAGGTTGCAACCTGCACTATGAGGAATATGGCCACGGCGCTCCGTTGCTGCTGGTCCACGGGCTGGGTTCCAGCACCCTGGACTGGGAAATGCAGATCCCGGCGTTATCCGCCCACTACCGGGTGATCGTCCCGGATGTGCGCGGCCACGGTCGTTCGGACAAGCCCCGCGAGCGCTACAGCATCGCCGGTTTCAGCGCCGACCTGATCGCGCTGATGGAACATTTGAACCTCGGCCCGACCCATTACGTGGGCCTGTCCATGGGTGGCATGATCGGATTCCAACTGGCCACCGATCAGCCGCACTTGCTGAAAAGCCTGTGCATCGTCAACAGCTCACCCGAGGTCAAGTTGCGCAGCCGCGACGACTATTGGCAGTGGTTCAAGCGCTGGAGCCTGATGCGTGTACTCAGCCTCGGCGCCATCGGCAAGGCCCTGGGCGCCAAGCTGTTCCCGAAACCGGAGCAGGCGGACTTGCGACAGAAGATGACCGAGCGCTGGGCAAAAAACGACAAACATGCTTATCTCGCCAGCTTCGATGCCATCGTTGGCTGGGGCGTTCAGGAACGACTTTCGAAGGTCGCCTGTCCAACCCTCATCGTCAGCGCCGACCGTGACTACACGCCGGTCGCGCTGAAAGAAACCTATGTAAAACTGCTGCCCGATGCGCGGCTGGTGGTGATCGCCGATTCGCGCCACGCCACCCCGCTGGATCAACCCGAACGTTTCAACCAAACCCTGCTCGAGTTTCTCACCGCAGTCGACACCACTACTCAGGATCACTGACCCATGCTGAAAAAATTCGCCCTCGTCGCCGGCTCCGTCCTGTTTGCCGCCAACCTGATGGCCGCCACGCCCGCCAAGGCACCGCATGTGCTGCTGGACACTACCAATGGCCAGATCGAGATCGAACTGGACGCGGTCAAGGCGCCGATCAGTACCAAGAACTTCCTTGATTACGTCAACAGTGGCTTCTACAACAACACGATTTTCCACCGTGTGATCCCGGGCTTCATGGTCCAGGGCGGCGGTTTTACTCAACAAATGCAGCAGAAAGAGACCAAGGCGCCGATCAAGAACGAGTCCAAGAACGGTTTGCATAACGTGCGTGGCACGCTGTCCATGGCCCGTACCTCCGATCCGGATTCGGCCACCAGCCAGTTCTTCGTCAACGTCAAGGACAACGACTTCCTCGACAGCGGTGACGGCTATGCCGTGTTCGGTAAAGTCGTCAAAGGCATGGATGTGGTTGATGTCATCGTCAACTCCCAGACCACCACCAAAAACGGCATGAAAGACGTGCCCGCCGATCCTGTGTTCATCAAGTCGGCCAAAGTCCTCAACTAAGCTTCACAGGATGTCTTGAGCGGTTGTCGCCTTGCGGCACCGCTCACACTGTTCAAAGGAGAGCCCCAGCGCGGGCGGAGAACCAATGCTTTATCGCCGTTTTGAAAAACTGATCGACATCTTCCGCGATGCACCGACGGCGGCTCCGCCGGATCGGGTTCTCCCCTTCTATACCTATTACCTGAAGCAGGTTTGGCCGAGTTTTGCCGCCCTGCTGATTGTCGGCCTGTTCGCCTCGCTGATCGAAGTCGCGCTGTTCAATTACCTGAGCCGCATCATCGACCTGGCCCAAGGCACGCCGAACCCGAATTTCTTTCAGGATCACGCCCTCGAACTGACCTGGATGGTGGTCGTCACCCTGGTGCTGCGCCCGATTTTCTTCGGCCTGCATGACCTGCTGGTGCACCAGACCCTGACCCCGGGCATGACCAGCCTGATCCTCTGGCAGAACCATCGCTACGTGCTCAAGCAAAGCCTGAATTTCTTCCAGAACGACTTCGCCGGGCGTATCGCCCAACGCATCATGCAAACCGGCAACGCCCTGCGCGATTCCGCCGTGCAAGCGGTGGATGCGCTGTGGCATGTGTTGATCTACGCGATCAGCGCCCTGGTGCTGTTTGCCGAAGCCGACTGGCGCCTGATGATCCCGCTGATCACCTGGATCGCCGGTTTCATCGGCGCGCTGTATTACTTCGTGCCACGGGTCAAGGACCGCTCGGTGCAGTCCTCCGATGCGCGTTCCAAACTCATGGGGCGGATCGTCGATGGCTACACCAACATCACCACCCTGAAACTGTTCGCCCACACCAATTACGAACAGCAGTACGCCAAGGAAGCCATCAAGGAACAGACCGAAAAAGCCCAGATGGCCGGCCGCGTGGTCACCAGCATGGACGTGGCCATCACCAGCATGAACGGTTTGCTGATCGTTACCACCACCGGCCTCGCGCTGTGGCTGTGGTCGCAGTCGCTGATCTCGGTGGGGGCGATTGCCCTGGCTACCGGTTTGGTGATCCGCATCGTCAACATGTCCGGCTGGATCATGTGGGTGGTCACCGGCATCTTCGAAAACATCGGCATGGTCCAGGACGGTTTGCGCACCATCGCGCAACCGGTCAGCGTCACCGACCACGCGCAAGCCAAACCGCTGGCGGTGGCCCGTGGCGAGGTGCGCTTCGAGCACGTGGATTTCCACTACGGCAAGAAGAAAGGCATCATCGGCGGCCTCAACCTGAACATCAAACCGGGCGAAAAAATCGGTCTGATCGGCCCGTCCGGTGCCGGCAAATCGACCCTGGTCAACCTGCTGTTGCGCCTCTACGACGTCGAGGGCGGACGCATCCTCATCGACGGCCAGAACATCGCCGAAGTCGGCCAGGAAAGCCTGCGCGAGCGCATCGGCATGATCACCCAGGACACCTCGCTGCTGCACCGTTCGATCCGCGATAACCTGCTTTATGGCAGGCCCGACGCCACTGACGCCGAACTCTGGGAAGCCGTGCACAAGGCCCGGGCCGACGAGTTCATCCCGTTGCTCTCAGACGCCGAAGGTCGCAGCGGTTTTGACGCGCACGTCGGTGAGCGTGGGGTGAAACTGTCCGGTGGCCAGCGGCAGCGGATCGCCATCGCCCGGGTGCTGCTCAAGGACGCGCCGATCCTGATCATGGACGAAGCCACCTCAGCGCTGGATTCGGAAGTCGAAGCGGCGATCCAGGAAAGCCTGGAAACCCTGATGCAGGGCAAAACCGTGATCGCCATCGCCCACCGCCTCTCGACCATCGCCCGTATGGACCGCTTGGTGGTGCTGGAAAACGGCAAAATTGCCGAGACCGGCACCCACGCTGAATTGCTGGTCCATGGCGGGTTGTATGCGCGGTTGTGGGCGCACCAGACGGGTGGGTTTGTCGGGATCGATTGAAACCGTTACCTGATCGTTCCCACGCTCTGCGTGGGAATGCCTCAGGGGACGCTCCGCGTCAAGTGACGCGGAGCGTCACGGGCTGCATTCCCACGCGGAGCGTGGGAACAATCACCGCCAGAGCCCTTTAATTACGTGCTCTGGCGGTTTTTTTATGGCTGCTGGATTTCCGCCAGAACCCTGCTGTACTCAGCCAAGGTTCTGGAGATGAGCCTGTCGTAAACCTGCAGGATGCATCACGCGATACAGTCTCGATAGGTCGCCTATCAAGGACGCTCTCATGTCTCTGTTCAAACGTTCAGTTACTGAGTTGTTAGGTACGTTCTGGCTGGTGTTGGGAGGTTGCGGCAGTGCGGTGCTGGCCGCGTCTTCGCCGTTGGGTATCGGGGTGCTCGGTGTAGCCCTCGCGTTTGGTCTGACCGTGCTGACCATGGCGTTCGCCATTGGCCATATCTCTGGATGTCACCTCAACCCGGCCGTATCGGTCGGCCTGTTCGTCGGCGGTCGGTTCCCGGCCAAAGAATTGCCGGCCTACATCATCGCCCAGGTCATTGGCGGGATCATCGCAGCGGCTTTGCTCTACTACATCGCCAGCGGCAAGGAAGGCTTCGACCTGTCAGCGGGCCTGGCCTCCAACGGCTACGGCGAGCACTCCCCCGGCAAGTACTCGATGGCTGCAGGCTTTGTCTGTGAACTGGTGATGACGGCGATGTTCGTGCTGATCATCCTCGGCGCCACCGACAGACGCGCCCCGGCCGGGCTGGCACCGATCGCCATCGGCCTGGCGTTGACGCTCATCCACCTGATCTCGATTCCCGTCACCAACACGTCGGTCAACCCGGCCCGCAGCACTGGCCCGGCGTTGATGGTCGGCGGCTGGGCCATCGCGCAGTTGTGGATGTTCTGGGTCGCGCCGCTGCTCGGTGCGGTGGTCGGCGGAGTGACTTATCGCTGGCTGGGCAAGGAAAGCAACTAACACACAACCATTAAGTCCCATATTGCCAACAGCAATACGGGACTTCGCTTTGCACTGTAACAAATACAGTTAAATAAGCACCGAGTGAGTCCTGCGCATATACAGATACAATCATCCCGTCGCCTAACCTGAAAAAGACGCTACTCTGGCGGCGCAACACGAAGTTTCGAACCAAGCAAATAACGGACGTCACCAACAAGGATTGTTACATGAAAAAAATCAGTTCGGCCATCGCATTAACTTTCTTGACCCTCGGCCTGTTTCAGGGGAGTGCATTTGCGATGAGTATTAACGAGCATATCAATATAGAAATGGCCAAAATCGACTTTGAGTTCAACTGCACTGTCGAGGGTAACGTCACTACTCATTTTGCCAATAACGAAGAATCTGCAAAGGCCCAAGCTGTTGCCCAAGGCCTGGGCTCCAGCAATGCAACCTATCAGGTATTGGCGAAGACCGCCGTTTGCGTGAAGCCTAAATACAAATATGACTGCATGCTCCCTTCGAATAAAAATATCCCACTCTCCGGGTCGCTGTCTTATTCCTACTGGACAAACCAACCGACTCTGGAGAACTTCAAAAACTCCGAAAACGGCAAGAAATTACTCGGCTGCCAAGCGCCGTGGTGGTAACTAACATCGCCTAAACAACAGACAACCTTACTCTATTGACAAGGCAAGCCCTCGCTTAAATACAGCGGGGCTTGTTTAAACTTATAGCTGTTTATACGGTAATGCGGCGCTGGCGTGTTCGGCATAAGCCAATACACCGGCTCGCTCCTGCTCCAGGAAGTCTTTGACTGCCGCTTTCAACCCCGGATGACGTAAGTAATGCCAAGAGTGAGTGATCACCGGTTCGAACCCGCGGATCAACTTGTGCTCGCCCTGTGCCCCGGCGTCAAAACGCTGGAAGCCGTTGGCAATCGCGTAATCCATACCCTGATAGAAACAGGTCTCGAAATGCAGGCGATCAAACTCCGCCAGGCAACCCCAGTAACGGCCGTAAAAGCTGTCGCCGCCCACCAGACTGAAGGCCATGGCCACCGGCCGTGAGCCTTGCTTGGCCAGCACTACGCGAATCGCCTCCGGCATGCGCTCGGCCAGCAGGCTGAAGAATTCCCGCGTCAGGTACGGCGTTTGCCGACGTACCGCGTAGGTATTGGCGTAGCAGGCATAGACAAAATCCCACTGCCGCTCGGTCAGTTGCGCACCCTCGAGCCATTCGAACTCGATGCCCTGCCCCGCCACTTGCTCGCGCTCCTTGCGCATCTGCTTGCGCTTGCGCGAACTGAGCGCGTCGAGGAAGTCCTGGAAGTCTCGATAACTGCGATTCTGCCAGTGGTACTGGCAGCCGATGCGCTGCAACCAACCTGGCTGTTCGGCCAACGCGGCGTCGGTGAATGGATCGGTGAAATTGATGTGCGCGCTGGAGAGCTCTTCGATTTCCAGATAACCGGGCAGACTTCTCAACAATTCAAAACCATCTTCCACATTGGCCGCCAACAGACGCGGCCCACTGACCGGACTGAACGGCACCGCGGTCAACAACTTGGGGTAGTACTCGATCCCGGCACGGGCGCAGGCGTCGGCCCAGGCGTGGTCGAACACGTACTCGCCATAGGAATGCCATTTGCGGTAGCTGGGCAAAGCCGCGATCAGACGCTCGCCTTCGACATGCAGCAAATGCTCGGGTTGCCAGCCGGAATGCGGGCCGACGCTGCCGCTGTCTTCCAACGTACTGAGGAAGGCGTGGCGCAGGAATGGCTGATTTTCAGGTACCAGCGCGTCCCACGTATGCGGCGCGATTTCGGACAGGCTTTCCAGACGTTGCAGCGGCATCGGCATTCTCACAGTTCTTCGCGTGACAGCCCGGCGAGTATCGCTTATCGCCGCACATTGCACACCCCGTGCATGCGCCGACAGTGCTCTAGAACGAAGGTTCACGAAAGATTTGTATCGTCATCGAGACGCCATCACTTTGCCACTGCACTGTCATAAACCATCGCGATACTGGCGCCTGTTTTTAGAGCGCCGGGTTCTACCCGGTCACTGTTTTCCGTCCGTCATCGGTCGGTTGTGTCCTGGATGGCTCAGTCATCCCTTTCATCTTCGGAGATTGATATGCGTCTTGCTTCCACGAAAACTGCGGCGGCCTTGTGTGGCGGCCTGATGCTGGCCATGAGCGTTCCGGCCAGCGCCGCAGTCGACGCCAAACTGCTCGACATGCTCAAGGCAAACGGCTCGATTTCCCAGGCGCAATACGCCGAACTGCAAGCCGAACTGGCCCGTGATCAGAAAGACCAGCAAATCGCCCGCCAGGCTCAGCAAGAGACCAACGAACAGATCGCCGCGACCGCGAAGAAAACCAATGAACTGAGCACCTTCGACCAGAAACTGGCGTGGGCCGCCAAGACTCAATTCAAGGGCGACGTGCGTTTCCGCCAGGAAACGGTCAAGAACGACGGTGTTTCGAACAATAAAGACCAGGACCGCCAGCGTATTCGGGTCCGCCTGGGTGCCTACAGCGAAATCAACCCGCAAGTCGACACCGGGATCCGTATCGCCACCGGCAACAACGACGACGCTCGCTCCACCAACCAGAGCCTGGACGGTTACTTCGACAAGAAGTCGATCTGGCTGGACCAGGGTTACGTCGACTACCACCCCGATGCCATCAAGAACCTGCACGTCGTGGGCGGCAAGATGCCGCAGCAATGGGTGAGCATGGGCGACATCATCTGGGACAGCGACATCAGCCCGGAAGGCCTGGCACTGACCTACAAGTACCCGTTGGGCGGCAGCACCGAGCTGTTCGGTAGCGCCGGCCACTACACCCTCAAGGACAACGTCGACGGCGACGGCGTGCAATTCAAGCACGACCTGCGCCTGTACGCAGGTCAGTTGGGCGCGCGCTTCGCCATCACCGACAACCTGAAACTGACCCTGGGTGGCAGCGTCTACGGCTACGACAACGACGACGACATCACCGCCGGCGGCACCACCACGCCATCGATCCTGGCCACCAACGGCAACACCCCGAACGAACAGTTCAAGTTGTACGAAGGCTTTGGTCAGCTCGACATCGGTGGCCTGCCCATGCCGCTCTCGGTGTACGGTCAGTACGTCAACAACAAAGATGCCAGCAACGATCAGGACTCTGCCTGGTTGGCCGGTGTAAAGACCAAGCTCTACGGCTTCGCGGTGGACTACAACTATCGCGACGTGCAGCGTAACGCCGTGGTCGGCGCCTTCACCGATTCCGACTTCGCCAACGGTTTTACCGGTTCGCGTGGCAGCAAGGTGAAAGTGAGTTACGAGCTGGACAAGAACTTCGCCCTTGGTGCGACGTACTTCATGGCTAAATCCGACTTCACCAACGCCACCCTCCGGGACTCGGACATCAAGACCCTGCAACTGGATGCCGAAGCCAAGTTCTAAATACCCCGCAACATGACTCGGGCAAGGAAGCCCGAGCTGCTTTTACAAACTCGCATTGGTGTATCGGTCCCCATCATCCGTCCGATACGCCAACGCGAGTTTTTTTGTTTAGGCAAAAAAAATATCGCAGTCTGCGGCAACGCCTACAGGGAGGACGTCATCCCATGTAGGTGCTGCCGCAGGCTGCGATCTTTTAAGCGTTAACTCAGCGCTTGCGCAGAATCACGCTACCAATCGAATACCCGGCACCAAACGAGCTGAGTACCGCCAGCGAGCCACTGGCCAGGTCATCCTGGTTCTTGTGAAACGCAATCACGGAGCCTGCAGAGCTGGTGTTGGCGTAAGTGTCGAGGATCACCGGCGCTTCTTCTTCGGTGGCTTCGCGACCCAGCAGCTTCTTGACGATCAAGTGGTTCATGCTGAGGTTGGCCTGGTGCAGCCAGAAGCGCTTCACATCGCCGATGTTGAGCTTGTTCTCGTCCAGGTGCGTGGCGATCAGCTCGGCAACCATTGGGCACACATCGCGGAATACCTTGCGGCCTTCCTGCACGAACAGTTTGTCCTTGGCACCGATGCCCTCTTCCGCCGCGCGGTTGAGGAAGCCGAAGTTGTTGCGGATGTTGTTGGAGAACTTGGTCAGCAGTTTGGTGCTGACAATGTCGAACTGATACTTGGACGTCGCCAGGTCGGCCCGTTCGATGATCACCGCGGTGGCGGCGTCGCCGAAGATGAAGTGGCTGTCGCGGTCACGGAAGTTCAGGTGGCCGGTGCAGACTTCCGGGTTGACCATCAGGATCGCCCGGGCCTGGCCCAGTTGCACGCTGTTGGCGGCAGCCTGGATACCGAACGTCGCCGAGGAGCAGGCGACGTTCATGTCGAAACCGAAACCTTCAATGCCCAAAGCTTCCTGGACTTCAATGGCGATGGCCGGGTAGGCGCGTTGCAGGTTCGAGCAGGCGACGATCACGCCGTCGATGTCTGCGGCGGTCTTGCCGGCGCGCTGCAAGGCTTGCTCGGCCGCGCCGATGGCCATCTGGCACAGCACCGACCATTCGTCGTTTGAGCGCTCGGGCAGGCGTGGCGCCATGCGTTGCGGGTCGAGGATGCCGTCCTTATCCATGACAAAGCGGCTCTTGATACCGGAGGCTTTTTCGATAAACGCTGCACTGGACTCGGTCAACGCTTCGATCTCGCCGCGCGCGATGGCGTCGGCATTGTCGGCGTTGAATTGCGCGACGTAAGCGTTGAAAGACTGCACCAGCTCTTCGTTGGAGATGCTGTTGGCCGGGGTGTACAGGCCGGTGCCGCTGATGACGACGTTATGCATGGTCGTTTCTCTAATCTGTTCAGGCAGAAAGCGTTGGCACCGACGTACCAACACACAAAGGGTCTTTTCCCGTCCGGGGAATCCAACCTGGCGTCGCTTTATTCCGATCCGCCCGGGCCTGTGAAGGCGCAAAACGGCGGGGCCGGCGTTTATAGGCGCGAAGTTTGCCATAAACACTGGGGTTTGGCCCTATTTGCGAGATCAAACCCCTCACCCCTGTGGGAGCGGGCTTTTGTGGCGAGGGAGCTTGCTCCCGCTTGAGTGCGCAGCGCTCACAAAATTTTGGGGCCGCTGCGCAGCCCAGCGCGAGCAAGCTCGCTCGCCACAAAAGCCGCTCCCACAGAGGGGTTATGGTTCGACCTGAGTCCACTGTTTGTTCAGGCGCTTGTCTGAGATCGGCACCTTGGTCCCCAGTTGTTGGGCGAACAGGGACACGCGGTATTCCTCCAGCCACCAGCGATACAGTTCCAACTGCGGGTCGCGCTTGCCTTCCTGCGCATGTTTGTTGGCGCGGGTTTGATATTGCGCCCACAAACCGGACAACTCGCCGCTCCAGACCCGATCCCGCTGCACCTGCGCGCCAATTTTCTCGAAACGCTGCTCGACCGCTTTCAGATAACGCGGCAATTCCTTGAGCCACTGCATCGGCGTTTCCCGGACAAAGCCCGGATACACCAGATGACTGAGCTGCTGCTTGATATCGTTCAGGGCCACGGCTTGGGCCAGGTCGATCTTGCCCTTGAAGCGTTTTTGCAGGCCGTGCCAGAGCTTGAGAATCTCAAGGGTCAGCTTTGCCAGGCGTTCAGCATGTTCAGTCCAACCGCCGCGCTTGCGCTCGGCCAGCGAGGCCAACCCGGCGCCATCCCGAGGCAACGGGTCTTCACCCTCAAGAATGCAGCTATCGAGACTGGCCAGCAGAATGTCTTCGACCAGAGCATCGATGCGCCCCAATTCGCGGTACATCAAACCCAGCTCAGTCAGCCCCGGAAGCTTGCCGCGCAGGAACTTCGCCGGTTCCGCCAATTGCTGCATCAACAAACGCTGCAAGGCACGGCGGTGCTGGAACTCGGCTTCGGCCGGGGTCGAGAAACGCCCTTCCTTGACCGTGCCGCCCTCTTCCACCAGCGCCGGATACACCGTCATCGACAGCCCGGCGATCTTCTGCTGGGTTTTCTCGGCGACGGCGGCAAAGACCTTCGGCTCTACTGGCAACTGGTTTTTCGCGGTTTGCGGCACGGCCAACGCCGCTTGGCTGGCCTCGGCGAAACGCGCGGTCAGCTCGGCCAGATCCCGCCCTTCGCCAAGGAACTTGCCTTGGCCATCGACGATTTCCAGGTTCATCCGCAAATGGCTGTCAACCTGTTGCGAAGCTTCCATCCACGCTTCATCGCTAACCCGCGCCCCGGTCATGCGCAGCAATTCGCGGCCCAGCGCTTGAGGCAGCGAGCCTTCAGCGAAGGTCATGCGCTGCAACGCGGCTTTGACGAAGTCCGGCACCGGCACGAAGTTCTTGCGCAGGGCCTTGGGCAGGTTGCGGACCAAGGCGATGCACTTGGCCTCGATCACCCCCGGCACCAGCCATTCCAGGCGTTCCGGCGGCAGCATCGGCAACAACGGCGCCGGTACGCGCAGGGTCACGCCGTCACGCGGGTGATTCGGCTCGAAGTGATAACTCAGGGCCAATTCCAGGTCGCCGATGTGCAGGGTGTCCGGGTAATGCAGCGCGGTGACTTCACTGGCCTCGCGAGCCAGCACGTCTTCTTCGCGCATGATCAGCAGTTGCGGGTCTTTCTGGCTGTTGACCTTGTACCAACTGTCGAACGTGGCGGTCTGGTGAATCTCCGCCGGCAAGCGCGCGTCGTAGAAGGCGAACAGGGTTTCTTCATCGGCGAGGATGTCGCGCCGACGAGCCTTGGCCTCCAGTTCATCGAGCTGTTCCAGCAACTGCGCATTGGCCGTCAGGCACTTGGCCTTGGACTGAATCTCGCCGCGCACCAAACCTTCGCGAATGAAAAACTCACGGGACACCACCGGATCAATCGGCCCGTAATGCACCGGCCGCCGCCCGACCACAATCAAACCGAACAGAGTGATCTGCTCGAAGGCCACAACCTGGCCGCGCTTCTTCTCCCAATGGGGTTCGAAGTGGTTTTTCTTGATCAGGTGCCCGGCCAGCGGCTCGATCCAGTCAGCGTCGATCTTGGCCACCATACGCGCATAGAGCTTGGTGGTTTCCACCAGTTCGGCGGCCATCAGCCATTGCGGACGCTTCTTGCCCAGGCCCGACGACGGGTGAATCCAGAAACGCCGCTGACGCGCGCCAAGGTAATCGCCGTCTTCGGTTTTCTGGCCGATCTGGCTGAGCAAACCGGAGAGCACGGCTTTGTGCAGTTTCGGGTAATCCGCCGGCTCTTTATTGAGGCTGAGCTGCATGTCGCGGCAGATCAGGCTCAACTGCCGATGAGAATCGCGCCACTCGCGCAAGCGCAAGTAGTTGAGGAAATTTTTGCGGCACCAGTTACGCAGCGGACTAGCGGTCAACGCCTGGCGCTGTTCTTCAAAACCCCGCCACAGATTGACCAGCCCGGCAAAGTCCGAGTCCACGTCTTTCCATTGCGCATGGGCTTGGTCGGCGGCTTGTTGGCGTTCCGGTGGGCGCTCGCGCGGGTCCTGGATCGACATGGCGCTCGCGACGATCAGCACTTCCTGCAAGCTGCCGAGTTTCGCCGCTTCCAGCAGCATGCGGCCCATGCGCGGGTCCACTGGCAAACGCGCCAGTTGCCGACCGAGCGGGGTCAGCTGACTGTTGCGATCCACCGCCGACAACTCTTGCAGCAGGTTGAAACCGTCGCTGATGGCCTTGCCATCCGGCGGCTCGATAAACGGGAAATCGGTGATCTCGCCGAGGCGCAGATGCAGCATCTGCAAAATAACGGCGGCAAGGTTGGTGCGCAGGATTTCCGGGTCGGTAAATTCCGGGCGACCGATGAAGTCTTCTTCGCCATAGAGGCGAATACAAATGCCCGGCTCGACCCGCCCGCAACGCCCCTTACGCTGGTTGGCGCTGGCCTGGGAAATCGCTTCGATGGGCAGGCGCTGGACCTTGGCGCGGTAGCTGTAGCGGCTGATGCGCGCGGTGCCGCTGTCGATCACGTAACGGATGCCCGGCACCGTCAGCGAAGTCTCGGCGACGTTGGTCGCCAGGACCACGCGGCGGCCGGGGTGCGACTGGAAAATCCGCTGTTGTTCGGCCGGCGACAACCGCGCATACAGCGGCAGGATTTCGGTGTGCTTGAGCTGGGCCTTGCGCAGCATGTCCGCCGCGTCGCGAATCTCCCGCTCGCCGGGCAGGAACACCAGCACATCGCCGGGGCTCTTGCGCTCGCTGCGTTCGAACGCGGCGATTTCGTCGAGGGTGGCGAGAATCGCCTGATCGACGGTCAAGTCGTCCTCGACGCGGTTGCCCTCCTCGTCCTGCTCCAGGGTCAGCGGGCGATACCAGGTGTCCACCGGGAAGGTCCGGCCGGAAACCTCAACAATCGGTGCATCGTCGAAGTGCTTGGAGAAGCGCTCCAGGTCGATGGTCGCCGAGGTGATGATAACTTTCAGATCCGGGCGGCGCGGCAGCAGGGTTTTCAGGTAGCCGAGCAGGAAATCAATGTTGAGGCTGCGTTCGTGGGCTTCGTCGACGATGATCGTGTCGTAGCGTTCGAGGTAGCGGTCGTTCTGGGTTTCCGCCAGCAGGATGCCGTCGGTCATCAGCTTGATCAGGGTGTTGGAATCGCTCTGGTCCTCGAACCGCACCTGATAGCCGACCAGCGCGCCCAGCGGCGTGGCCAGTTCTTCGGCAACCCGGCTGGCGACGCTGCGTGCGGCGATCCGGCGCGGCTGGGTGTGGCCGATCAAACCATGCTGGCCGCGACCGATCTCCAGGCAGATCTTCGGCAACTGGGTGGTTTTACCCGAACCGGTTTCGCCGGCAATGATCAGCACCTGATGCTTGAGCAGCGCTGCTTTGATTTCGTCGCGCTTGGCGGCGATCGGCAAACTGTCGTCGTAACGAATCACCGGCAGGCTGGCACGCCGCGCCAACACCTGATCACAGGACGCCTGCGTGCGCGTCACCCACTGGGCCAGCTTGGCTTCATCAGGTTTCTTGCGCAGCTCAAGCAACTGCCGCCGCAGCCGGTGGCGGTCGGCAAGCATGGCGTGATCGAGGTTTTTCAGCAGTTTGTCGATGGAAGGCGATTCGTCAGTCATCAGGTACGCAATAAGTCGTCTAGTGGCGCAGGGGGGCGATTGTCGCAGATTTGCGGCACCGTGTGATCGTTCCCACGCTGATCGTTCCCACGCTCTGCGTGGGAATGCAGCCAGGGACGCTCTGCGTTCCAAGAGCGGACGCGGAGCGTCCGGGGAGGCATTCCCACGCGGAGCGTGGGAACGATCAGCACGATCAGTGGGAACTATTCGTTATCCAGGCCCTTACGGCGGTAGGGAAACACGTCGATGACCTTCCCCGCCCGAATCGCCTCCTGCAAACTTTTCCAGTAATCCGCGTTGTACAACTCCCCATGCAACTGATCAAACAACCGCCGCTGCCCGGCATCGGCGAACAGAAACGGCGGAAACTCCTCGGGAAACACATCCAGCGGCCCGATCGAATACCACGGCTCGGACGCCATCTCGTCTTCCGGCGTGCGCGGCTGCGGGATGTGGCGGAAGTTGGCTTCGGTCAGGAAGCAAATCTCGTCGTAGTCATAAAACACCACCCGTCCGTGCCGGGTGACGCCAAAGTTCTTCAGCAACATGTCGCCGGGAAAGATGTTCGCCGCCGCCAGTTGCTTGATCGCCAGGCCGTAATCTTCCAGTGCCTCGTGCACCTGAGCCTCGTTGGCGTTTTCCAGGTACAGGTTGAGCGGCGTCATCCGCCGTTCGGTCCAGCAGTGGCGGATCAGCACCGTGTCGCCTTCGACTGACACCGTGGACGCCGCCACGTCGAGCAATTCTTCCAGGCACGCCGGCTCGAACTTGCTCAGCGGGAAGCGGAAGTCGGCGAATTCCTGGGTATCGGCCATGCGCCCGACCCGGTCGACGCTTTTCACCAAGCGGTACTTTTCGATCACGGTGGCGCGGTCGACGTTTTTCGACGGCGAGAAGCGGTCCTTGATGATTTTGAATACGGTGTTGAAACCCGGCAGGGTGAATACGCTCATGACCATGCCGCGCACGCCGGGGGCCATGATGAATTGGTCGTCAGTGTTGGCCAGATGGTTGATCAGCGCCCGATAGAACTCGGATTTTCCGTGCTTGTAGAAACCGATCGAGGTGTACAGCTCGGCGATGTGCTTGCCCGGCAGGATGCGCTTGAGGAAGCCGATAAACTCCGCCGGCACCGGCACATCGACCATGAAGTACGAACGGGTGAACGAGAAGATGATCGACACATCGGCTTCATCGGTAATCAACGCGTCGATCTGGATGCCGCGACCTTCGCGGTGCAGCAATGGAATCACCAGCGGCCATTGCTCGTCCCGGGTGTAGATGCGCCCGACCAGGTACGCGCCTTTGTTGCGGTACAGCACCGAGGAAAACAGTTCGACGCTCAGCTCCGGGTCCTTGCACACCCAGTCCGGCAGGTTCTCGCGCAGTTGCGCTTCGAGGCGGCGCAGGTCGCCGGAGAGGTCGGCGTAATCTTCGCTGAAGCGGTAGTCGGCAAAGATGCTCCCTAACATTTCCGACAAATGCCCCTGGGGCTTGTAGGTGCGGGTTTGCGCGGCCCGGGCCCGGCGCAGGCTCGGCCGCGTAGTGTGGATGAACATGCAGCCGTCGCTGATCAGGTCATGGCTGAACAGCCCGCAGAAGATCGAGTTGTACCAGGTTTCGGACAGTTCATCGTCGAAGCGCAGGTCGATCAGGGTGATGTAGGCGCTTTTGACCAGCGGCCAGCAGCTCACTTCCATCAGCGTTTCGCTGTCGAAGGCCTCGCGCAGGCGCTCGACGGTTTCGCCGACCTTTTCTTCGTAGAGGTTGATCCGCGCCGCCGAGGCGACTTGCGCCTCCTGCCACCGGGCCTGCTCGAAACGCGCCCGGGCGCCATCGGTGATCTGGCGGAAATGCTCGCGGTAATCGTCAAAGCCGTCGAGGATCCTTCGGGCGATATCGGCGGCTGGCCATTGCTGCGGCATGGTGAGACCTCTGCGGGAATTTCGGAGCCCTGAGCTTAGCCAGTGAACCGGGTACAGGAGAAGCGTAATTTTCGACCGGGATTAATTGCGCGTTTTTCGGTTGCCATCGATCAGGCGCTCGGCAACACTTCCGTCCCCATAAAGGAAGGAGTGCACCGTGAGCCCTGTCGATATTGTCCGTTTACTGTCGCTGGCGGCGATCTGGGGCGCGAGTTTCCTGTTCATGCGCATTATCGCTCCGGTGATTGGCACGATTCCCACGGCATTTTTCCGGGTGTCGATTGCGGCGGTCGGCTTGCTGGTGATCCTCGGCCTGATGCGCATCAGCTGGGATTTCAAGGGCAAACTCAAGACCGTGATGCTGCTCGGGGTAATCAACTCGGGGATCCCGGCGACCCTGTATTCCGTCGCCGCGCAAGTGTTGCCGGCCGGTTACTCGGCGATTTTCAACGCCACCACGCCGCTGATGGGCGTGTTGATCGGCGGGTTGTTCTTCCATGAAAAACTCACGGCGGCCAAGCTTGGCGGGGTGTTCCTCGGGCTGTTTGGCGTCGGCGTGCTGACCCGAGCCGGGCCAGTGGCATTTGATATGGAACTGCTGATGGGCGCCCTCGCCTGCCTGCTCGCCACCACTTGCTACGGTTTCGCCGGGTTCCTCGCCCGTCGCTGGCTGGATCAGGCCGGCGGCCTCGACAGTCGTTTATCGGCGTTGGGCAGCATGCTCGGCGCGACGTTGTTCCTGTTGCCGCTGTTCGGCTACAGCGTGATCAGCAACCCACCGGCGAGCTGGGGCGGCTGGAATGTCTGGTTGTCGCTGCTGGGGTTGGGGTTGGTCTGCACGGCGTTTGCGTACATTGTCTACTTCCGCCTGCTCAGCTCGATTGGCCCGGTGAAGTCGATGACCGTGACCTTCATGATCCCGCCGTTCGGCGTGTTGTGGGGCGCGCTGTTGCTGGATGAGCCGTTGTCGATGGCGCACATCTACGGCGGGGTGTTGATTGCGGCGGCGTTGTGGCTGGTGTTGAAGCCGGCGGTGGTGAAGCCGGTGGAAGTGGCTACACGCTAGAGCCTGCCCCCGTAGGAGCAGCCTTCGGCAGCTCCTACAGGGTTAATCAACAGTGGGTCGCTATATCGCCGCTTTGTAGCCGTCCTCGCGCTGCCGCGCCCGGGCCTGGACCACGTTGAGCATGGCGCAGCCTTCGCGGGCCAGCAGGTGGACGGCGCGGGTGACGCGGGTCAGGTCGCCGTCGGAAATGCCGGTGAGGTTGAGGCTGGTCAGGGTGTCGGTCAGGTCGCGGATCACGGTGAAGCGGTGCATCGCGCAGGCGGCGATGTCGCTGATTTCTCGGTGGGTGTTGATGTAGAGCACCGGGTGGTCGGCGTCGTAGGTATCGATGGGAAGGTAACGCGGCATTACTTCGAGCATGGGTAAAACTCCAAATAGGGCTACCTCTCGTCCGCGGCCAAACGAAAAAGGTGGCAGCTGTGTACGGGTTGGCCGACCGGCACCCATCAAACCGGCACACCCGAAGATGTCCCGAGCACAGCTGCCATAACACGACATCCAGGCATGAAAATGCCTGAACAATGACGCTGATGCGTTTTGGATGCTCGACCGGCCAAGGTCATTCGCGGGATTTTCCGCGAGCCCAAACTATAGAGGTCGATGCCGAAACGCGGCAACAGGGTACTTCGTAGGAAACGTCTTGGAAAGTTGTGCGCCGCCGCGACAGCGCACAGGTTCGCTGTAGGACCACCCGTCAGCGTTAGCGCGACTGACGGAACACAAACACCAATCCCACAATGATCAGCAACATCCCAAGCACGCTCAACAACGCCAGCCGATTACCAAAGATCAGGTAATCCATCACCGCCGTCACCGCCGGCACCAGGTAAAACAAACTGGTGACGTTCACCAGGTTGCCCCGGGCAATCAGCCGATACAGCAGCAACGTCGCCAACACCGACACCACCAGGCCCATCCACAACACCGGCACGATAAAGCCTGTGCTGTGTTCGAAATGAAACGGTTGGAACGGCACGAAGACCCCGCACAGCAACAGCCCGGCCAGGTACTGCACCGGCAGCGTGCCGAGGGGATTGTCGGTGATGCGTTTCTGCATGATCGAACCAAAGGTCATGCTCGCCAGCGCCAACAACCCGAAGAGCATCCCGGCCAGCGACATCCCGGCCAGGCCGATGCCTTGGTAAACCACCATGATCAACCCGGCCAACCCCAGCGCCAGGCCGAACATACGGCTGGCCGAGCGCTGACGCTCCATGATCACCACGGTGAGGATCGGCTGCACGCCCATGATTGTCGCCATCACGCCCGGCGTGACTTTCAGGTCCAGGGCCAGCAGATAGAAAATCTGATAAGCCCCCAGCAGCACCACGCCCGTGGCCATCGCATACAGCATCGGCTTGCCGCCCTTGGGCTGTTTCAGCTTGAGCAACGGCATCAACAGCAGCAACCCGCACAGGGCGATGGTGAAGCGGATCAACAGAAAGGCAAACGGTGAGGCGTGGGCCAGGCCCCATTTGGAGAAGATCGCCCCGCTGCTCCACAGCAGGACGAACAGGCTCGTGGACGCCGCCGCGAGCGCGGTTTTTTTCGAAAGGACAAACATGAATACCACCTGTCATCAGGCAAAAAAGCCAACTCAGCCGAAGCTGAAGTTCAGTCGTTTTTTCAGACGGGCATGGGGGAACAGCAGAGAAAGCTGATCAGCCCGAAATGCCAACGCCTGGCGGTGATACGACCGCGCACACCGGCGTGCTGTTGACAGGAGGGGGGTAATGACTGATCTGCGCAGGCTGCTGGATCCCGCACGGCACGACGCCAGCGTTGACCGCTGAATCGACTACCGCGTTGATGTGGGATGCAGGCATGGGCTGATCTTTTTTGAGAGGAAGAACGGTGTGTCGCAAGACCACCGAGTGCCGACTATAACCAGCGCTGGACACAGATTGCAACGACTTGCCGAAAAGGTCCGGCAAGCTTGCAGGCGCGTGGCGACTCGATGAGTGCCACGCGCCCGTCACAGGGACTCAGACGTAACGTTTGTTGCCGCTGTTTTCCGGCGGATGGCCTTTGAACACAGCGGGGCCATCCATGGTGATCTCCAGTTTGTCACCCTTGCGCGACAGCCAAGGGGTGGCTTCGCTGGTGCTCTTGGAAGTCTTGCCGGACGGGCTCAGCTCAATGTGATCCAGGTCGATTTCGATCAGGCCGATCACGTAGGTGTAGATCGCGCTGCTGAAAAAACCGTCCTTGAACTCAAAGGCGCATTCGACGATCTGGTCGCCATATTCCATGCGCATTTTCGGTTTCAGCGACGCCACCGAAACGGCGCCGTTGTCCACCGCGGAATAAACGCTGCAGACCAGCGCGACCTTGCCGCCCATGCGCTGGGAGATGGCCGGGTTGATTTCGACCGTTTCGATGCCCGGCGCCGACGCACTGGCGCTGACCACGTCGCCGGTGTGGAACACGAAAGGGTCGATGTCAAAGGCGCCGCTCTTGTCGGGCGCCTGGATGATGGACATCCGTCCGTCCGGGCGCAGGATGCCGATCCGCAGGTCGAGGTCGTCGTTGTCCTCGCCATCGCCGTTGTCCACCCAGGTCGCGCTGACCCGGATGACCTTCGGTGCGGTCGGGCCTTTTTCCAGGGACACTTTGTGGCTGGTGCCTGGCTTGTCGAGGGTGATGACCGATTTGACGATATTGACTGGTTTGGCCGCGGGAGTCGGGGCCGCTGCCGGGGCAGGCGCGTCGTCGACCTCAATCCCGTAGAGACCGCAGAGCCCGGACAGGCCCGAAGCGAACCCCTGCCACACTGAGCGCGCCTTCATCTGGCCGTTTCGAACGTACAACTCCAGCACGATGATGCCCGTCTCTTGGGAGAACGATCCGGGCGCGAGTTCCAGCACCTGATCGCCGACCACCACTTGGGCACGCAGGTCCTTGACCGCCGCAAAACCGCCAGCGCTGCCATCTTGGGTCAGGGTGATGGCGATCTTGGTGATACTGGCCGGCAGGCGCGACAGATCAAAGCCGATACGGTGGCTGACGGTGGCGCTCTGCGTGACCGGGGCGATGAACATGGCGGCACCGGACGCGTGTTCCGGGGCGTTGAAGAACACCATGTCGCTGTCGTTCGTCACCTTGCCGGTTTCGGTGACCAGGAAGGCCGTGAGGTTAACGTCCAGGTTGTCGCCGGCCGCATGGGTGACCACGACATGCCCTTTGGGCAGGCTGAGGGTCGTGTTTTCGCCGGGCTTGAGGGATTGATTCAAGGGGAGTCGCCTATTCCATGGGGTGTATGTCAGCACACTGCAGATGTGCTGCGCCTTCATTGAGGGAGTGCGCGAGCCAGCCAAGGGAAAAGCCTGTGGTTCATGGCCGTACCGCCGGAAGGGAGTTTAACGGCTTGTGTCGGTTTGTGGCGCTTTGTGCACGATCTGCTCGGCATAAAAAAACCGCTCATCACAGAGCGGTTTTTTTGTTCATGAGCCGGTTTTAACCAAACAACCAATACCCCAACAACGTCAGCACCACCACCGCCAGCACCGGCCGCAGTACGCGGTAGGCCTTGGGGTGACGGCGTTTCCATTGTTTGATCACGCCGCTGAACTTGTCGGTGGAATTCTTGCTCCAGGCGTAAACCTGGTTGATCCCGCCGACGCGCTCATCATCAAGGTTCTGTGGCGCGGTGGCGCGGCCCAGCAGGCCGCTGACCCAGCGATTGATGCGGGTCATGATGCGGTTGCTCAGCGGCCGCTCGATATCGCAGAACAGGATGACCCGGGTCTTTTCGGTTTCGTTCTTGACCCAGTGCACATAGGTTTCGTCGAACATCACGTCTTCGCCATCGCGCCAGGCGTAGACCTGACCGTCGACAAAGATGCGGCAATCGTCGGAGTTCGGCGTCGACAGTCCCAGGTGATAACGCAGGGAGCCAGCGAACGGGTCGCGGTGCGGGTTGAGATGGCTGCCGCCCGGCAACAAGGCAAACATCGCGCCTTTGACATTGGGGATGCTGCTGACCAGCGCCACGGTTTTCGGACACAGGGCTGCGGCCGAGGGCAAAGGTTTGTCGTACCACTTGAGATAGAAACGCTTCCAGCCTTTCTTGAAGAATGAGCCGAAACCGGCGTCGTTGTTCTTTTCGGCGGCGCGGATGTAGCCCTCGTCGAACAGGTGCATGGCTTCGTCGCGGATGACTTCCCAGTTGTCTCGCAGCACATCCAGTTCCGGGAACTTGCTGCGATCCAGGTAGGGTTTGGACGGCACGCCGGAGAACAGGTACATCAGGGCGTTGTAGGGTGCGAACAGCGCCGAATGGTTGACGAACTGACGCAGGACCGGCAACCGTGCCTTGCCGCGCAAATGCACGTAGAGCGTACTGCCGAGGAATAACAGCAACACCGACGCTTTCGCGGCCAGGGAAAAGGTCATCAACGACTCCTTGAAAATAAGCAACTTTGCACCGCGCCATTTACCCGACGTGGCAGCCGGCCATGATACCCACTACCGGACCGGGGAAAAACCCACATATCTGAACAAACAGTGTTAAGGATTGCGCAACAAAGCACTTATTAACATAAGGTTCCTGAACGAAGGCTGACCTGAATCATCAAGATCAAAACATCGCAGCCTGCGGCAGCGCCTACAGAAAAACCCGATCGGCGTAAGCGCTGCCGAAGGCTGCGATATTTCAATTTTTTTATTGATGGTTCTCCGCCTCGGTAAACAGATCACTGAACAACATGCTCGACAGATAACGCTCGCCCGAGTCCGGCAGGATCACCACAATCGTCTTGCCCTGCATTTCCGGGGTTTCGGCCAGGCGTACCGCCACAGCCATCGCCGCACCGCAAGAGATACCGCACAAAATCCCTTCTTCCTGCATCAGGCGCAGGGCCATGGCCTTGGATTCGTCATCGGTTACCAGCTCGACCCGATCGACAATCGATAAATCGAGGTTTTTCGGCACAAAACCGGCACCAATGCCCTGAATCTTGTGCGGGCTCGGCTTGATCTCTTCACCGGCCAGCTTCTGGGTAATGACCGGCGACGACACTGGCTCCACGGCCACCGAGATAATCGGTTTGCCCTGGGTATTCTTGATATACCGCGAAACACCGGTGATGGTTCCGCCCGTTCCGACGCCGGCCACCAGCACATCGACCGCACCGTCGGTGTCGTTCCAGATTTCCGGGCCGGTGGTCTTTTCGTGGATGGCCGGGTTGGCCGGGTTTTCGAATTGCGCCGGCATGAAGTACTTGGCCGGGTCGCTGGCGAGAATTTCCGCCGCCTTTTCAATCGCGCCTTTCATGCCCTTGGCCGGCTCGGTCAGCACCAGCTCAGCCCCCAACGCCTTGAGCACCTTGCGCCGCTCGATACTCATCGACGCCGGCATGGTCAGCATCAGCTTGTAGCCACGGGCGGCGGCCACAAAGGCCAGGCCGATGCCGGTGTTACCCGACGTCGGCTCGACGATGGTCATGCCAGGCTTGAGTTTACCGGTGCTTTCGGCGTCCCAGATCATGTTCGCGCCGATCCGGCACTTGACCGAATAACCGGGGTTGCGCCCCTCGATCTTGGCCAGGATGGTCACGCCGCGCGGCGCGATGCGATTGATCTGTACCAGCGGCGTATTGCCAATGGAATGGGCGTTGTCAGCGAAAATACGGCTCATGGCTGGGTCCTTATGCAGCGTTGAATTAGCTGTCCAAGGTATGCCTGTTGCCGAGGGTCGTCCAGTCAGGTCGAACGTCCGCCGGCGCCAGCAGTCAATGGCTTTACATCGCCAAGGAATTGCCATCATGAAGCGTCGATACAGTTGGCCCCTGTGGACCCTCGCCGGCCTCGTTGTGTTGTTGGTGGCGCTGGACATCGCCCTGCCCTACCTGGTGCGCAACTACCTCAATGACAAACTGGCGGACATGGGCGACTACCGTGGCCAGGTTGTCGACGTGGACCTGGCCTTATGGCGCGGCGCCTACAAGATCAACGGGCTGAAGATCGTCAAGGTCGACGGCAAGGTCCCGGTGCCTTTCGTCAACGCGCCGCTGATCGACCTTTCGGTCAGCTGGCACTCCCTGTGGTACGACCATGCCGTGGTGGCCGAGGTGCAGTTCATCAACCCGGAAGTGAACTTCGTCGATGGCGGCGCCAACAAACAGAACTCCCAGACCGGTCGCGGCACTGACTGGCGCGCGCAATTGAGCAAATTGCTGCCGATCACCTTGAACGAAGTGCGGATCAACGACGGCAAAATCACCTTTCGCAACTTCAACTCCAGCCCGCCGGTGAACATGAACGCCACCCAGGTCAACGCCAGCCTTTTTAACCTGACCAACGTGGTCGACACCGAAGGCAAGCGCGACGCCCGTTTCGAAGGCAAGGCCCTGCTGTTGGGCCATGCCCCGCTGGAAACCACTGCCACCTTCGATCCGCTGAGTAACTTCGAAGACTTCGAATTCCGCCTGCGGGCCAAGGACATCGAACTCAAACGCATGAACGACTTCGCCTCGGCCTACGGCAAATTCGACTTCAACGCCGGCCACGGTGACGTGGTGATCGAAGCCGAAGCCAACAAGGGCCAGCTCAAGGGCTACATCAAACCGTTGCTGCGGGATGTCGAAGTATTCAATTGGCAGCAGGACGTCGAGAACAAGAACAAAGGGATCTTGCGCTCGGTCTGGGAAGCCATCGTCGGCAGCACCGAAACCGTGCTGAAAAACCAGCGCAAGAACCAATTCGCTACCCGAGTTGAACTCAGTGGCAGCGTGCATCAGCAAGATATCAGCGCGTTCCAGGCGTTTTTGCAGATTTTGCGCAATGGTTTTGTCCAGGCGTTCAATGCGCGGTATGAACAGCCGAAGCCGGATGCGGGCTAGTTTTTACGGATGACGATGTAACGACCGGTCTCCTCGGCTGCCGCCAAAGCCGAAGGCCGTTGCTGCAAGGAATCCCAACCCAGGCAGGCCAATGCCAGTGAACGCGGCACCGCTTCGCGTCCGCTGCTGTAGCGGCTGATACTGCGAGCACTGACCCCCAGCGCTTCGGCGGCCTGATTCAAGGGCAATCCGGTGCGAGCGCGCCAGTCGATGAAGATACGGGTGTTTTCATCCGTAGCGTTTTGCGAGAGCGCGTCCAGATACAACGTGTCCGCGCCAATTTGAATATCCGGCTCGTCCCACTCCACCGTCCAGCCATCATCGCCAAGGGCCGCACCGTCAAAGACGTGAGCTTCAAGCAACGGTTGCAATCCCGGGTAGGCGTACAAATCGCGGCTCAAATCCAGTGTCAGTTGTTGGCCGTCTATAAAGGTCAGTGCCAGGCGGTATCCCGGCAGCGCCTTTACAGCCGTCAACCGGGGTCGTTTCATGGGTAACATCGTTTCCAGCCTTTCGAGAATTGACATGCCGCAAAGCCTATCGCCAAATCGGCGATACCTGAATGCTGGCCTTGCGCCGAGACTGAGTCAAGATGTGACGCCCCATTCAGAGACTGAATAACCCGTCTGCGTTCACAGTCGACCGGGCAGCGCGTTATAGTCGGGGCATCATAAATATTGCGTCCCGCCCTGCCCCGTTCAGGTCGGCGTTACCGTTCGAGGATTAGCAGATGAAGTTCGAAGGCACCCAGGCCTACGTCGCCACCGATGACCTGAAGCTGGCGGTCAACGCCGCCATCACCCTGGAGCGTCCGCTGCTGGTCAAGGGCGAGCCGGGCACGGGCAAGACCATGCTTGCCGAGCAATTGGCCGAGTCCCTTGGCGCCAAGTTGATCACCTGGCACATCAAGTCCACCACCAAGGCGCATCAGGGCCTGTACGAGTACGACGCGGTCAGCCGCTTGCGCGATTCTCAACTGGGCACCGAGAAGGTCCACGACGTTCGCAACTACCTGAAGAAGGGCAAGCTGTGGGAAGCCTTCGAGTCCGAGGAGCGGGTGATTCTGCTGATCGACGAGATCGACAAGGCCGACATCGAATTCCCCAACGACTTGCTGCAAGAACTCGACAAGATGGAGTTCTACGTTTACGAGATCGACGAGACCATCAAGGCCAAGGTTCGCCCGATCATCATCATTACCTCCAACAACGAGAAAGAGCTGCCGGACGCCTTCTTGCGCCGCTGCTTCTTCCACTACATCGCGTTCCCGGATCGCACCACGATGCAGCGGATCGTCGACGTGCATTACCCGAACATCAAGAAAGACCTGGTCAGCGAAGCGCTGGATGTGTTCTTCGACGTGCGCAAGGTGCCGGGCCTGAAGAAGAAGCCTTCAACTTCGGAACTGGTGGACTGGCTGAAACTGCTGATGGCCGACAACATCGGCGAAGCGGTGCTGCGCGAACGCGATCCGACCAAGGCCATCCCGCCGCTGGCCGGCGCTTTGGTGAAGAACGAACAGGACGTGCAATTGCTTGAGCGCCTGGCGTTCATGAGCCGTCGCGGCACCCGCTAAGAGGCTGATCGCCATGCTGCTCAACCTGTTTAATGAAATGCGCGCCGCCAAGGTGCCGGTCTCGGTGCGTGAGCTGCTGGACTTGATCAACGCGCTGAAACAGCGCGTGGTCTTCGCCGACACGGACGAGTTTTATTACCTGTCCCGGGCGATCCTGGTGAAGGACGAAAAGCATTTCGACAAGTTCGACCGCGCCTTCGGTGCCTACTTCAACGGCCTGGAAAAACTCGACGATCACCTTCAGGCGTTGATTCCCGAAGACTGGTTGCGCAAGGAATTCGAGCGTTCCCTGAGCGATGAAGAGCGGGCGCAGATCCAGTCCCTTGGCGGCCTCGACAAGCTGATCGAAGAATTCAAGAAACGCCTGGAAGAACAGAAAGAACGCCACGCCGGCGGCAATAAATGGATCGGCACCGGCGGCACCAGCCCATTCGGCTCCGGCGGCTTCAACCCGGAAGGCATTCGGGTCGGCGATGCCGGCAAGCGCCAGGGCAAAGCGGTCAAGGTCTGGGACCAGCGCGAGTACAAGAACCTCGACGATTCGGTGGAACTGGGCACGCGAAACATCAAGGTCGCCCTGCGCCGACTGCGCAAATTCGCCCGCCAAGGCGCGGCGGAAGAACTGGACATCGACGGCACCATCGACCACACCGCCCGCGATGCCGGGTTGCTGAACATCCAGATGCGGCCGGAGCGGCGCAACACCGTCAAGCTGTTGCTGCTGTTCGACATCGGCGGCTCGATGGACGCTCACGTGAAGATCTGCGAAGAGTTGTTCTCGGCCTGCAAGACCGAGTTCAAACACCTGGAGTACTTCTACTTCCACAACTTCGTGTACGAGTCGGTGTGGAAGAACAACATGCGCCGCACCTCCGAGCGTTTCTCGACCCAGGACCTGCTGCACAAGTACGGCGCCGACTACAAAGTGATCTTCATCGGCGACGCCGCCATGGCGCCCTACGAAATCACCCAGGCCGGCGGCAGCGTCGAGCACTGGAACGAAGAACCGGGCTACCTGTGGATGCAGCGCTTCATGGAGAAATACAAGAAGCTCATCTGGATCAACCCGTACCCGAAAGACACCTGGGGCTATACCTCCTCGACCAACATCGTGCGGGACTTGATTGAGGACCAGATGTATCCGCTGACGTTGCGCGGGTTGGAAGAAGGGATGCGGTTTCTTTCCAAGTAGTACGCTGATCGTTCCCACGCTCCCGCGTGGGAATGCATCAGGTGACGCTCCGCGTCACAGGGACGCGGAGCGTCCCGGGCGGCATTCCCACGCAGAGCGTGGGAACGATCACCGTGAAGCAAACTGTCGCAAATAAGCGACCTGCTCCCGATGCGCCACGTCCTGCACCACCGGCCGCAACCGCACCTTCGCCCCCGGCAGGCACTGCGCCAGCCGCGCCAGTGCCAACGGCGTCAACGCGCCCAATCGTGGATAGCCGCCAATGGTCTGCCGATCATTGAGCAACACAATCGGCTGCCCGTCTGGCGGCACTTGCACCGCGCCCAGCGGGATGCCTTCGGAGATCATCGGTTGGCCCTGGTATTCCAGAGGTGTGCCCAGCAGGCGAATGCCCATGCGGTCGGCACGACTGTCCAACACCCAGGCGCTGTTGAAAGCGTCGAACAGGCTTTGCCCGCTGAACGCACCAATCTGCGCACCAAGCACCAAGTCCAGCGGTGCATCGACTTTGAAATCCGGAATCTGATCTTGCGGTAACTCCCGCAACAGGATTAATGCACTGCCGGAATAGCTCAGTTGCGCATCCTTGGCCAACGGTCGGCCCATGCCATCGAGTCCGCCGAGTTCTTCGCGGACCACCGTCGCGCTGCTGCCTAACACTTTCGGCGCATCAAACCCGCCCGGCGCGGCGAGATACGCCCGTGCGCCAAGCAGTGGCTGCGTAAATTGCAATCGCTGTCCTTTATGCAGCCGAAAACTGCGCCACGGCGCAGGCGCCTCGCCATCCACTTGCGCACACAGATCCGCTCCAGCCAATGCCAGCACGCAATCCTCTTCAGCCACCACGGTGAACCCGCCAAGGGTGATTTCGATCACCGGCGCATCCAGCCCATTACCGAGCAGCCAATTGGCCCACGACATCGACCGCCAATCCAGCCCGCCGCCCTGGGTCACGCCCAGGTGCCGCACGCCGAATCGGCCCGCGTCCTGCAACAGGCACAGCGGCGTACTTGCCTCAATTTTCAGACGGCTCATGCCTGGGCCTCCAGTGGCGTGTCGTCACCGCCCAGATTGATGAATTCGGCATGACTGACGGCTTCGAAGCGCACCGTGTCTCCCGGTTGCATCAAGCTATAACCGTCGCGTTCGCGGTCGAACAGTTTGGCCGGGGTGCGGCCGATCAGGTTCCAGCCGCCGGGGGACACCACCGGATAAGCGGCGGTTTGCCGCTCGGCAATGCCGACGCTGCCCGCCGCGACTTTCTTGCGCGGGGTGTTCAGACGCGGCGCGGCGAGGATTTCCTCTACCAACCCCATAAAGGCAAAACCCGGCGCGAAGCCCAGCGCGAACACCTGATATTCACGCTCGCTGTGACGGCGGATCACTTCGTCCATCGACAAGCCGCTGCGCTGGGATAACAGGCTCAATTCGGGGCCGACGCTCAAGTCATACCAGACCGGCAGTATATGACACTTGCCGCTGGTACTGGCGTTGGGCGACAGATCAATCAAGGCCTCGGCAATCAATTCCCGCGCCTGGGCCGGGCTCAGCGCGGTCAGATCGTAATGCACCATCAACGTCGTATAAGACGGCACCAGATCGATCAAATGCCCGCCGAACGCAGCGCGCAGGCTTTCGCTGGCGGCGAGCATCCACGGCATGTTCGCTTCGGCGATTTCATCGAACAGACGCACCATCAGGCAGTCCAGCGCGACCACTTCCACCCGTGGTTTCATGACGCGCTCTGCTGGTTCAAGGCCTCGCGGATCCGCCGCACGGCCGCCACCGAACTGGCGTTGTCGCCATGGACGCACAGGGTGTTGGCCTGCAGATGCAAGGCGCTGCCGTCATTGGCGGTGAGGTGGTCGCCACGGGCGATGATCAGCGCTTGCTCGATGATTTTTTCCGGATCGTGGTGCACCGCCCCCGGCAGTTGCCGCGAGACCAGCATGCCAGCGCTGTCGTAGGCGCGGTCGGCGAAGGCTTCGAACCACAGGGTCACGCCGTATTCATCGCCCAATTGCTGCGCGGCGCTGTTGTCGCGGGTGGCCATCAGCATCAGCGGCAACGTGCGGTCATAGGCGGCCACGGCCTGGATCACCGCGCGCAATTGCGCCGGGTTGGCCATCATGTCGTTGTACATCGCGCCGTGGGGTTTGACGTAGCTGACCTTGCCGCCCTGGGCCCGGCAAATGCCGTCGAGGGCGCCAATCTGGTAATGCAGAATGTCTTGCAGTTCCTGGGCGGTATAAGCCATGGAACGCCGGCCGAAGCCGACCAGGTCCTGATAGGCCGGGTGCGCGCCGATCTGTACGCCGTGGCTCAGGGCCAGGCTGACGGTCTTGCGCATGATGCTCGGGTCGCCGGCATGGAAGCCGCAAGCGATGTTGGCGCAATCAATGAAGGGCATGACCTCGGCGTCCAGACCCATGGTCCAGTTGCCGAAACTCTCGCCGATGTCGCAGTTCAATAGCAGGCGGCTCACGGTGAACACTCCTGTAGGCATATTCTTTTTTTACTGCCGGGACATTCTTGTACAACATGCCCGGCAGATTATCAGTTACTCGGCTTCGAGTTGCTTGCCACGGGTCTCCGGCAGGCTCAACGCCGCCAGGATCACCACCCCGTAGGACACCGCCGCAAACGCCCCGATGCCGACGCTCAGCGGTACTTTCTGGCTGAGCAAACCGATAAACAGTGGGAACAACGCCGCCAGCGCCCGGCCGATGTTGTAGCAAAAACCCTGGCCCGAGCCGCGAATCCGCGTTGGAAACAGCTCAGTCAAAAACGCGCCCATGCCGCTGAAAATCCCCGAGGCAAAGAAGCCCAGCGGGAAGCCCAGCCACAGCATCACGCCGTTACTGACCGGCAATTGGGTGTAGAGCAAAACGATGGTGAACGAGCCGACGGCGAACAGAATGAAGTTCTTCTTGCGCCCGAGGATGTCGGTCAAATAGGCGCTGATGACATAGCCGACGTAGGAACCGACGATCACCATCGCCAGATAACCGCCGGTGCCGAGTACGCTCAAACCGCGCTCGTTCTTCAGGAAGGTCGGCAGCCACGAGGTAATTGCGTAGTAACCGCCGAGTGCCCCCGTGGTCAGCACCGAAGCGCGAATCGTGGTGAAGAGGATGCCCGGGGCGAAGATCTCGTAGAACTTCGCCGGGTTACTCGGTTCTTCCTTGGCTTTGGCTTCGCGGTAGATCTCCGGGTCCTTGACCAGGCGGCGGACGAAAATCACGAAAATCGCCGGGACGATGCCAAGGATGAACAGCGCACGCCAGGCGTCTTCCGGCGGCAACACCGAGAACAATAGCGCATACAGAATCGCCGTCAGCCCCCAGCCCAGCGCCCAACCGGATTGCACCATGCCCACCGCTTTGCCGCGGTCCTTGGCACGAATCACTTCGCCCATCAGCACCGCGCCGGCCGTCCACTCACCGCCGAAACCGAAGCCCATCAAGGTGCGGCTGATCAGCAGTTGTTCGTAGTTTTGCGCGAAGCCGCAGAGGAAGGTGAAGAACGCGAACCACAACACGGTCAGTTGCAGGGTGCGCACGCGGCCGATGCGGTCGGACAGAATCCCCGCCACCCAGCCGCCGATGGCCGAGGCAATCAGGGTGCTGGTGTGGATCAGCCCCGCTTCGCCGGTGGTAATGCCCCACATGGCAATCAGGGTCGGCACCACGAAGCTGAGCATCTGGGTGTCCATGCCGTCCAGGCCATAGCCGATCTTGCAGCTCCAGAACGTGCGGCGTTCCTGTTTGTTGATGTTGCGATACCAGTCGAAAGGTCCGGGGCGAGCCGTGGCCTTGGGGATGGCGGTGGTGTCGGGCGCACTCATGGCGAATCTCCGTGCTAATTTTATTGGTATTGTTCTGAGCCCCGACGACGCCTATCGTGGGAACCGGATGGCCTGATTTTTGGGCGCCCGGCCCTGCTGCGTCCAACTAATAAAAACCCGGCCTAGGCATAAGAAAAAGTTGATTACATGAACCTGAAGTTCCTAGAGACCTTTGTCTGGGTCGCGCGACTGAAGAGTTTTCGCCTGACCGCGGACAAGCTCTTCACCACCCAGGCATCGATTTCCAGCCGCATCGCCGTGCTCGAAAGCGAGCTGGGGGTGAAGCTGTTCCTGCGCGATTCCCGGGGCGTGAGCCTGACCCCGGAAGGCTTGAAAGTGCTCGAATACGCCGAGCATATGATGGACACCATGCAGGCGCTGAAGCAGTCGATCGAGACCCGTTCAAGCAAGGTCGGGCGGGTGCGCATCGGGGTGATGGACACGGTGATTCACACCTGGCTCAGCCCGTTGGTGGCGCAGATGATGGATCACTATCCGTTGGTGGAAATCGAGCTGGTGGCCGATACCTCGCTGAACCTCTGCGATCAGCTGCAAAAAGGCTTTCTCGACCTGATCCTGCAAACCGACCTGCTGCGCCAGGAAAGCGTGCGCAGCCTGGAACTGGCCAGCCATCCGATGGGCTGGATCGTCGCCAGCAATTCGATCTACAACCGCGAATATTCAGGCGTGGTCGACCTGGCTCGTGAGCGGATCATCACCTATTCGAAAAACTCCCATCCGCATCAGGACATTCTGGCGTTGATGCAGGCCAATGGCGTGATGACGCCACGCTTGAATTGCGTGAACTCGGTGTCGGCGATTACCCGGTTGCTGCGCGATGGCTTTGGTATCGGTGCGTTGCCGCCGGTGCTGGTGGCTGAAGAGCTGGCGCGGGGGGAATTGACCTTGCTGGCCATCGACCAGCGGCCACCGAACTTGCAAGTAGTGGTGTCGTGGCGGGTCGGGGTGGAATGGGTCGAGGAGATTGTGACGTTGAGTCAGCAGGTGCTGGAGGGGTATGCGCGCAAGGTGGGTGAGGGTTACATCATCCTTGCTGGCTGAATCCTCGTAGCAGCTGCCGAGGCACGAGGCTGCGTTCGGCTGCGAAGCAGTCGTGAAATAAGGCTACGGGGGGTGTAAGTAAAACCGCGTGTTCTGGTTTTACGACTGCTTCGCAGCCGAACGCAGCCTCGTGCCTCGGCAGCTGCTACACAGGCCTGTGCTTTGGTTTTAGAGCCCGCGCACATCCCGATCTTCAATCGGCCGGCTCTGGCGCAGGCGTTTGCCGCCCAGCACCACCCAGTCGATCAACCGGAACAGGCATTCAATGCCGAATGACAGCAGCAGCGCGCCGCTCATGCCCCAGATCATCGCTTCCGGGGTCAGCAAAATCTGGTAGCTATAGCCGTCCCAGGTTTCCTTGCGAATGTCCGGATCCGCCGCCAGCGCCACTTGCAGGAAGCGGATGTACCACGGGCCTTGCATCGCCTGGTACTGCTTATCCAGGGATACCTGACGGGTGAGCAAGGTGCTCAGGCTGTCCGCGTCGCTGCGAAAAATCGGGTCTTCGCTGGCACGGTAATGCGCGACCAACGCCTGCATATCGCCCTTGAAAAATTCATTAGCCGTGCCCTGGAAGCCGCGCAACCCGGCCTGCGCTTCAATCAGGTGCGCTTCGACCCGCTTGCCGTAGTCGCTGATAAACCCCGGCACCTGGACACCGATCAACAGGCCCGCCGCAAACAACACCAGCCGTAGATAACTGAGCAACATGGGGTAAGTCCTTATTCGGTCTTGCCCTGGCTGACGCATTCGCCGCGTCGCCAGAGGCTCCATTGGCCCGGTTCGTAGCGGGTCCAGGTTTCGTTTTCGGTCAAGGGTTCGGTGGCGATCACCGTGACCACGTCGTTGGGCGTGGTTTCGGCCTGAAAGTCGACGATCACATCGACGTCCTTCAAGCGTGCCGGGCCGAACGGCGCGCGACGGGTGATTTGCGCCAGTTTGGTCGAGCAATAGCAGAACAGCCAGTCGCCGTCGCTGAGCAGGCAATTGAACACGCCTTTGCTGCGGTATTCGGCGCAGGCGGCCACCAGGTCCGGCAGCAATTCTTCGATTTCTACCGGCTCCGGGAACGCCGCGCGTACCCGATTGAGCAAATCGCAGAACGCCGCTTCGCTGTCGGTATCGCCGACCGGGCGGTAGAAACTCTTGATCGGTTCAAAGTCCGCGAGCTGGCCGTTGTGGGCGAAACACCAGTTGCGGCCCCACAGCTCGCGCACGAAGGGGTGGGTGTTGGACAGGCAGACCTTGCCGACGTTGGCCTGGCGGATGTGCCCGATCACCACTTCGCTCTTGATCGGGTAGCGTTGCACCAGGTTAGCCACTTCGGACTCACTGCTGGCAGCCGGGTCCTGGAACAGACGCAGCCCACGACCTTCATAAAAGGCGATGCCCCAACCGTCACGGTGCGGCCCGGTACGCCCGCCGCGCTGCATCAGCCCGGTGAAGCTGAACACGATATCGGTCGGGACATTGGCGCTCATGCCCAATAACTCACACATGCTCGGACTCTCGCTTCAGCGCTGGGGCAAGGTTACAAACGCGGTTCGATGCGCGAACGCTGGGGGTTGTTCGGGATTGGCGGACGGCCGTAGCGATCATCGCCGGCGACGCCGAACGGTTGATCGTCTTCATAGTCGTCGGGCTTGATCGCAGCCTTGTTGGCGGCGGCCTGTTCCTTGCGGGCCGCGGCAGCGCGTTCGATCGGCCAGCGGATCAGCACCAGAATCAGGTACAGGCCGAAGGCGATCATGCCGTACATGAACAGGTCGGAAATTGCCCGCCAGGCGTTGTTGCCCACCTTGAACGCCAGGTCCAGGGCGGTGATGGCAATGGCCGGGGCAACCTTTTCCTTCACCGGGTCGATGATGGTCGGGCTGAACAGCAACACCGCCATGAGCAGCCGCAGTGGCTCACGCAGGTAGCGCCACATCCAGCGGGTCAGGCGCATCCACACCAACAGGCAGCCTAAAGCGGCAAAGGCGTAGAGGCCCCAAGCGATCAGATAGTCGTTCTCGGTCATGGTGTCCATGGCAAGGCAGGCAAAGAGGCGCTTATAGTAACGACTTTTCGCGCGTCAGGCTGCCTCGCCGTCTGCCGGGCCATCATTTGTCATCGTCCGAGAGCCTTTCATGCCCTTAACCGCCAACGTCACCAGCGCCCCGATTGCCCGCAAGGCCGAAGGGGTTGACCCGTATGCCTGGCTCCAGGAGCGCGACACCGACGCGGTGCTCGACTACCTGAAGGCCGAAAACAGCTATCAAGAGGCACAAACCGCCGATCAGGCCGGATTGCGCGAAACCCTGTTCGAAGAGATCAAGGGCCGGATTCTCGAAACCGACCTGTCCCTGCCCTCGCCGTGGGGGCCGTTCCTGTATTACACCCGCACCACGGCGGGCGATGAATACGCTCGCCATTACCGCTGCCCGCGCCCGGCCGATGACAGCCTGCACATCGACGAAAGCCAGGAACAACTGCTGCTGGACCCGAACGAGCTCGCCAATGGCGGCTTCTTCTCCCTCGGCGCCTTCAGCATCAGCCCGGATCACCAGCGCCTGGGCTACAGCCTCGACACCACGGGCGATGAGATTTACACGCTGTTCGTGAAGGAATTGTCCAGCGGCCGTGTCAGCGAACTGGAGTTCGAAGATTGCGACGGCAGCATGACCTGGGCCAACGACAGCCTGACGTTGTTCTTCGGCGAACTGGACGACACCCATCGCCCGCACAAATTGATGCGCTATCGCCTCGACGGTACAGCCGCCGAAGAAGTGTTCCATGAGCCAGACGGACGATTCTTCCTGCATTGCTACCGCTCCAGCTCCGAACAGCAACTGCTGCTGTCCCTGGGCAGCAAGACCACCAGTGAAGTCTGGGTGCTCGATGCTTTCCAGCCGCACCTGGCCTTTACTTGCCTGGCGCCACGGGTCGAAGACCACGAATACGACGTCGATCACGGCGCGCTCGATGGCCAATGGACCTGGTTCATCCGCAGCAACCGCGACGGCATCAACTTCGCCCTGTACACCGCCGCCGATACCGGCGTGGCGCCGACCGAGGCCGATTGGCAGAACCTGATCCCCCACAGCGACACGGTAATGCTCGAAGGCCTGAGCCTGAATGTCGAAGCGGTGACCCTGAGCCTGCGTGAAGGTGGCTTGCCGATCATCGAGGTGCGCCCACAAGGCCTGGCGCCTTATCGCGTGCAATTGCCGGACGCGGCCTACAGCCTGCATGTGCAAAACAGCCTGGAATTCGTCAGCGACAAGATCCGCCTGCGTTATGAGGCGTTGAACCGCCCGGCACAGGTTCGTCAGCTGGACCTGGCCACGGGCGAGCAGAAAGTGCTGAAGGAAACCCCGGTGCTCGGCCCGTTCGACGCCGATGCCTATGTCAGCCAGCGCCTGTGGGCGACCGCGCCGGACGGTACGCAGGTGCCGATCAGTCTTGTAGTCAAACGTGAAGCCCTCGGTAAACCGACGCCGCTTTACCTGTACGGCTACGGCGCCTATGGCGAAAGCCTCGACCCGTGGTTCTCCCACGCCCGCTTGAGCCTGCTGGATCGTGGCGTGGCATTTGCCATCGCCCACGTGCGCGGTGGCGGTGAACTGGGCGAAGCCTGGTACCGCGCCGGCAAGCAGGAACACAAGCACAACACCTTCAGCGACTTCATCGCCTGCGCCGAGCATTTGATCGCCAATGGCTTCACCACTTCGCAGCAATTGGCGATCAGTGGCGGCAGCGCGGGTGGCTTGCTGATCGGCGCGGTGCTCAATCAGCGTCCGGAGTTGTTCGCAGCGGCGATTGCCGAGGTGCCGTTCGTCGACGTGCTGAACACCATGCTCGACCCGGACCTGCCGCTGACCGTCACCGAATACGACGAATGGGGTAATCCTGAAGAACCGGACGTCTATGATCGGATCAAGGCCTACGCCCCGTACGAAAACGTCACTGCCCAGGCGTATCCGGCCACGTTGGTGATCGCCGGCTACAACGACAGTCGCGTGCAGTATTGGGAAGCGGCCAAGTGGGTGGCAAAATTGCGCGCGACCAAAACCGACGACAATCCGCTGCTGCTCAAGACCGAACTCGGCGCAGGGCATGGCGGGATGAGCGGGCGATATCAGGGATTACGTGACGTAGCCCTCGAATACGCATTTGTTTTCCAGGTTTTGGGCATTGCCTGAGGAACTTGGCTCGGTGTTTCGGTCTTAAGACCAAACACCGGGCCACGGCCTTCCCGCTATCCCTGTAGCAGCTGCCGAGGTACGAGGCTGCGTTCGGCTGCGAAGCAGTCGTGAAATCAGCCGACGCGTTTCTTCAGGAAGACCGCGCGGTCAGGTTTTGCGACTGCTTCGCAGCCGAACGCAGCCTCGTACCTCGGCAGCTGCTACAAGGGATCGTGGATAGGCGACAACATTAACCAGGCCCGAACCCGCACCAGACCACAAGAAAAAGACCGTGACGACATGTCAGAACCGACCTTACTGAACAACGAAATTCGCGACTGGCTGATGGACTGCGGCCTGTTCGATCAACTGCTGCCGGTGGACTTCGCCGCCGCTTCCGGCTACTTCAGCATCAGCACCATCGCCCAGGGTGAAGAGATCTTCCACGAGGGCGATGCTGGCAGTTTCATGTGCATCATCCACACCGGCCAGGTCTCGGTGCAGAAGACCAACAGCGACGGGCAAACGGTGATCATGGCCACCCTGCGCAGCGGTCGGGCGTTCGGCGAAATGGCTGTGCTCGATGGCGAGCGGCGCTCGGCCAGTTGCGTGGCGGCGAGCAATTGCCAGTTGCTCAACCTCGGCAAGGACTCGCTGGAAAAGATGCTCAACGACGCACCGAAAATCGCCGCCAAGATCATCCGCGCCCTCGCCGTCTCCCTGTCCAAACGCCTGCGTATGGCGGATGGGCAACTGCTCTCGCAGCAGGTTTAACCCCCCGGCGATTTGCTTTTCATGCCGTTCTGCTCAAGGCCCGGCAACGGCTGGTCCTTGGATGGTGGGCTGGGCATTTCGATCGGCACAAGCGGCGGGCCACCACTGCCGGGCCCGGTGCGGGGCACGCTGGTGGGGGTGATCTGCGGGTATGGCGTGGGGGTCGCGGTGCCGGGCGAACCGGACATCGGCGCCGGGCTGGTGGGGATGATTTGCTGCTCCTGGGCCTGCACTGCAGTTATCGAGAGCGCGGCCAAGGCAATGACCGTTAGAATGGTGCGCTTCATCAATGGCTCCGTTGGCCTTGTTGTCTGCTTGCAGGCTACTCCCAACCGCGTCCGTTTGCCTTATGCCAATTTTTTCCAAGAGCCCGCCATGAAACGTTTCGTTCTACTCGACACCGCCCCCATCCCTGAAAACGGCGGTGCCCTGTGCCTGTTCGAATACGGCGAGGATTTTGTCATCAAGATCCAGGGGGGCGACGGCGGGCAGCTGATGAACACCCGCATGCACGGCTCCGAGGACGCCCTGGCCGAGATCCCTTGCCGCAAGGTCGCTGGTCGGCCGAACTCCCGCGTGTTGATCGGCGGCCTGGGCATGGGCTTCACCCTCGCCTCCGCGCTCAAGCACCTGGGCAAGACCGCTGAAGTGGTGGTCGCCGAACTGGTGCCCGGCGTGGTCGAGTGGAATCGCGGGCCGTTGGGCGAGAAGGCCGGCAACCCGCTGCTCGACCCGCGCACGGTGATTCGCATGGAAGACGTGGCCAAGGTGCTGCAAGCCGAACCCCAGGGTTTCGACGCGATCATGCTCGACGTCGACAACGGCCCAGAAGGCCTGACCCAGCGCGCCAACAGCTGGCTCTACTCGTCCGGCGGCCTCAGCGCCTGCGCCAAGGCCCTGCGCCCCAAGGGTGTGCTGGCGGTGTGGTCGGCCAGCGCCGACAAGCAGTTTTCCGATAAATTGAAGAAGGCCGGTTTCAAGGCCGAGGAAGTCCAGGTCTTCGCCCATGGCAACAAAGGCACGCGCCACACGATCTGGATTGCCGAGAAGCTCAAGGGCTGAGCTAAACTCACTGCATAACCGTCATTAGTCTTTTACAAAGGTGAACCCATGAGTTCGTCAACGCCGACCAATACCTCGAAGCTGGATCGCATCCTCGCCGACAACCAGCGCGACAAGGAAATGGGTTACCGCGACAAGGCCCTGAAGATGTACCCGCACGTGTGCGGCCGCTGCGCCCGTGAATTTTCCGGCAAGCGCCTGAGCGAACTGACCGTGCACCACCGCGACCACAACCACGACAACAACCCCCAGGACGGCTCGAACTGGGAACTGTTGTGCCTGTATTGCCACGACAACGAACACTCGCGCTACACCGACCAGCAGTACTTCAGCGAAGGTTCCCTCAGCACGCCGAAAGTCGCCAAGGCCACGCACAACCCATTCGCGGCGCTGGCCGGGTTGATGAAGAAAGAAGACTGACACTTGGCCAGCAGCGGCCAAAAGCTGCCGCTGCTGGCAAAGGATGTCGTTTTTTTGCCGCGTACAAAACGTGTCTGAACCGTTACAAAAGCCCCTGCCCGCTTAGGTCCGACGTGCCATGACGGTAGATGGCACCGTTCTTGCGATGTATCAGCATCAATACACGCCAGACAGTGGACGATGATGAACGTCACCTCAACCTTCAACAGCCCTGCGATGCTGGCTTACAGCGCCGCTGCTCAAGCCAAGGCCAAAACCGCTGCCACCGAGCAAGCGGCCAAGGACGCAAAGACCGATGACGCGGTCAGTCTCTCGAAAAAATCCACCGACTACAGCGGTTCGATCGGCAACAACACGCCGTTCTTTCCGGTGCGTAAGGGCATGAACGCTGATGCCCTGGTACTGGGCGTTACCCAGCCTGGTGCGGTGTCCAGTTCCAAGGACAAGACCTTCCCGGAAGTGGCCGCGGATGCGCGCAAGCGCATGGACGACAAGTACGCGCAGATGAAGGCCGGCGAGAAGCCTTACAGCGGCAGCGTTGAAGACAAGAATGCGTTGATGGGCGACCTGGATCGCCGTTCGCTGAACGCCGTGGCTACCAATGAGGGTGGCAAGTTTTCCAGCGATGAGCAGGAAGCGGCCAAAGCCCTGATGCAACAGCAGGAGCGCTTGGCCTCGGGTCATTACAGCGGCCCCGAGGATCAGAAGAAAAACTGGAAAGACCCGTTCGCCAACGACCCGATCGGCCGGGCCAAGGCGGCGCTGAATTTCCTCGACAACATGAGCCCCGAGGAAAAGACCAAACCCGAATGGTTGTCCCAGCATCAGACCTTGCAGGACGCGTTGACCCAGTACGGCAAGGACGATGCCGTCGCCGGGGGCAAGAAAAAAGACGGGCACTTCAATAACCTCGCGGAAATCCTCGCGGGTGTTGATACCAGCGGCTCGGGGAGCAAAGACCCGCAGAGCAACAAAATCACCAATGCGCCTGCCTCCATGATGGCCAAGCTCAAAGCGATGTTGCCCAAGACGCAGTGAACCCCGCGTTTTATCTGTATGACCTGTAGGAGCAAGGCTTGCCCGCGATGGCGTACTCAAGATCGCCATCGCGGGCAAGCCTTGCTCCTACAAATTAAAACGGCATCGTGCCTAGCGCATTTCCTTTGTATCGCACATGAAACTTTCATCAGAAAGTCGGCAATCGTTTATTGGCAAAATCGCGACATCCGGAACTCTTCATAGGTAACCGACATGTCCCGAATCTTGACCATCGAAGACGATGCCGTGACCGCCACGGAAATTGTCACCGAGTTGCAAAGCCACGGCTTTGAAGTGGATTGGGTGAGCAATGGCCGCGAAGGTCTGGTGAGCGCGGTCAGTGGCAATTACGACCTGATCACCCTCGACCGCATGCTCCCCGAGCTGGATGGCCTGGCCATCGTCACCACGCTGCGCGCGATTGGCGTGGCGACACCGATCCTGATGATCAGCGCCCTCTCCGACGTCGATGAACGGGTGCGCGGCCTGCGTGCCGGCGGTGATGATTACCTGGCCAAACCGTTTGCCACCGACGAGATGGCGGCGCGGGTCGAAGTGTTGCTGCGACGTAAAAGCCCGGCCAAGACGTTCGAAACCACCCTGCGCATCGCCGACCTCGAACTCGACCTGATCAGCCACGAAGCCAACCGCGCCAACCAGGCGCTGAGCCTGCTGCCCACCGAGTACAAACTGCTGGAATTCATGATGCGCAATCCGGGGCAGATTCTGTCGCGGATGATGATTTTCGAAGAGGTCTGGGGTTATCACTTCGACCCTGGCACCAACCTGATCGATGTGCACATCGGTCGTCTGCGCAAGAAGATCGACCCGCCGGGTAGGCCGCCGTTGATTCGGACCATGCGCGGGTCGGGGTATGTGATTGCCGAACCGTTGTAGGCATATCCTCCCCTTGTAGCAGCGCGTTCCGCGTGTAGCAGCTGCCGAGGCACGAGGCTGCGTTTCGCGTGTAGCAGCTGCCGAGGCACGAGGCTGCGTTTCGCGTGTAGCAGCTGCCGAGGCACGAGGCTGCGTTCGGCTGCGAAGCAGTCGCGAAATCAACCGGCGCGTTTTCAGGAAGACCGCGCGCTCAGGTTTTACGACTGCTGCGCAGCCGAACGCAGCCTCGTGCCTCGGCAGCTGCTACACGCCAAACGCAGGCTTCGGCAGCTGCTACAGGTTCATGGCCAACATTTCTATCCGGGCATGCACTGGAAATCACCAGTCTGCGCCACCTGCTTGCCGTGTGAATCCTCAAGCCGCGCCCTGACTTCCTCGCCCAGGCTCGACTCCACCAATTGATAATGCTCGCCAGCCTTGAACTGCGGGTAACTGACCTTGCCCTCGCAATCTTCCTGGTTCGAATCGCCACTCGGCATCTCGAACAGCGTCACCGCCAGGTCATGGGCGCCAGGGGCCACTTCGAAGAAGCGACCGTCGTCGATACGTTTGCCATCCACCCGTTCGGCCAGCATGTCATTGGGCGCCTCTTCCTGAAGCCCGATCCAGGCCATGCCCGGATCGGGTTTGGGCATCGGCCCGGCGCAGGCGGACAAAAGACAGACCAGGCTCAGGCCCGGAATCAACAGCAGGGGTTTAAGTGTCATGGCAATGACCTTCCTTCATGAAAAAACAACCTTGAAACGGCGAGCCTACGAGCACTGAAAACTGTCGCTCTGCGCCACCTGTTTACCGTGGGAGTCCACCAGGCTGGCGTTGGCCGACAAGCCTGCGTTGGACGCATTCAGCTGGTAGCGCTCACCCGCCTGGAAGTGGCTGTAGTCCAGGCGGCCAATGCAAATGGGTTCCGCCGAGTTGCCATCGGTGCCGCGGATCAGCGTCACGTCCAGCCGATGGACGCCGGGCTTGACCTCGAAATAACGTCCGTCTTCAACACGCTGGCCATCGATCTTTTCCGCCAGCACGTTGGTGTTTCCCGGTTGTTGCAGATCGATCCAGGCTTCGCTCGGGTCCGATTTGGGCATCGGCCCGGCACACGCCGATAACAGGCAGACCAGGCTCAGGCCCGGGACCAGAAACAGGGGTTTGAGCGTCATGGAAAAACACCTCGAAAGTTGAACGACGATGCCGCCGCCAGGTGTGGCGGCGGGCCATCGGCTTGAGGTGAAGAGTGGCGTGCTAGAGCGGCGCGGACAAATGAAGAGCCATGAAAGGTTTTTCAGGAAAACGTTAAAGATTTCTTCATCCCCGTGAAGGCAAATCTTTAAGTTGCACACGCAAGACTGCCGGCCAATTGCATTTCAAGACCTCGGAGGTTTACGGCATGCTCGGGCTGGTAAAGACCGCACTGCTCAAGCCCTACACGTTTATCGTGCTGGCAATTTTCATCTGCATCATCGGGCCCATGGCGGCCCTGCGTACGCCCACTGATGTGTTTCCCGACATCGGCATTCCGGTGATCGCCGTGGTGTGGCAGTACAACGGCCTGGCGCCGCAGGACATGGCCGGGCGGGTGATCTACACCTATGAGCGCTCCCTGAGCACCACGGTCAACGACATCGAGCACATCGAGTCGCAATCGCTGCCGGGCATGGGCATCGTCAAGATTTTCTTCCAGCCCGGCGTCGACATTCGCACCGCCAACGCCCAGGTCACGGCGGTGTCGCAGACCGTGCTTAAACAGATGCCACCGGGCATCACCCCGCCGCTGATCCTCAACTACAGCGCCTCGACCGTGCCGATTTTGCAGATGGCGTTCTCCAGCCCGACGCTGTCGGAAGCGAAGATCCGCGACCTGGTGCAGAACAACATCCGCCTGCCGCTGACCTCGGTGCCGGGCCTGGCCATTCCGACGCCGATGGGCGGCAAACAACGCCAGATCACCCTCGACCTCGACCCGCAGGCCCTGGCGGCCAAAGGGCTGTCGGCCCAGGACGTCGGCAATGCGTTGGCCGCGCAGAACCAGATCATCCCGGTCGGCACCGCCAAGCTCGGGCCCAATGAATACACGGTGCTGCTGAACAACAGCCCGAAAGCCATTGATGAGCTCAACGACCTGCCGATCAAGACCGTCGACGGCGCGCTGATCACCATTGGCCAGGTGGCCCACGTGCGCGACGGCTCGCCACCGCAGACCAATATCGTGCGGGTCGACGGCCGCCGCGCGGTGCTGATGCCGGCGTTGAAGAATGGCAATATTTCCACGCTGTCGATCATCGACGGCATTCGCCAGATGCTGCCGCGCATCAACGAAACCGTGCCGCCGTCGCTGAAGACTTCCCTGCTGGGCGACGCCTCGGTGTTCGTCAAACAGTCGGTGGGCAGCGTCGCGAAGGAAGGCATCATCGCCGCGTTACTGACCAGCGCGATGATCCTGCTGTTTCTCGGCAGTTGGCGTTCAACGCTGATCATCGCCGCGTCGATTCCGCTGGCGGTGCTGTCGGCCATCGCCCTGCTCGCCGCCAGCGGCCAGACCCTCAACGTGATGACCCTCGGCGGGCTGGCGTTGGCGGTGGGGATTCTGGTGGACGATGCCACGGTGACCATCGAGAACATCAATTGGCACCTGGAACAAGGCAAAGCGGTGAAGACCGCGATCCTCGACGGCGCCAAGCAGATTGTCGGCCCCGCGTTCGTGTCGCTGCTGTGCATCTGCATCGTGTTTGTGCCGATGTTCCTCCTGCAAGGCATCGCCGGCTACCTGTTCCGGCCGATGGCGCTGGCGGTTATTTTTGCCATGGCCAGCTCCTTCATTCTGTCGCGAACCTTGGTGCCGACGTTGGCGATGTTCCTGCTCAAACCTCATAGGCCGGAACAAGGTCCTGGTCATCATCCGGAAGATGAGTTCATTAATCATCACGAGGGCGAGCAGCACCGCAAAACCCATCATCCATTGCTGCAGCGAGTGCTGAATTTCCAGCAGGGTTTCGAGCGGCACTTCTCCAATCTGCGGGACACTTATTTCGGCTTGCTGGAGCTGGCGCTGGAATACCGCAAGCGGTTCCTGCTCGGGTTCCTCGCCTGTGTGCTCGCCTCGTTTGCGCTGCTCCCAAGCCTGGGCGAGGACTTCTTCCCCGCCACCGACGCTGGCGCGCTGTCGCTGCATGTGCGCTTGCCGCTGGGCACACGAATAGAGGAAAGCGCGGCGGCGTTCGACCGCATCGAAGCGCGGATCCGCGAGATCATTCCGGCCGAGCAACTGGACACCATCGTCGACAACATCGGCATCCCGCTGAGCGGCATCGACATGGCCTACAGCAACAGCGGCACCATCGGCCCGCAGGACGGTGACATCCAGGTCAGCCTCAAGGCCGAGCACAGCCCCACCGCCGATTACGTGAAACGCCTGCGCGAAGCGTTGCCGGAAAGTTTTCCCGGTAGCCACTTTGCGTTCCTGCCGGCGGACATCAGCAGCCAGATCCTCAACTTCGGCGCACCGGCACCGCTGGACGTGAAAATCTCCGGACCGAACGATGCGGCTAACCGTGCTTACGCCGTGGAGCTTGAACGTCGTCTGCAACATGTGGCCGGGGTCGCTGACTTGCGCATCCAGCAGTCCACCGGTTATCCGTCGTTGCAGGTCAACGTCGATCGGCTGCGGGCCAATGGCCTGGGCATCACCGAGCGCGATGTGACCAACAGCATGGTCGCGTCGCTCGCTGGCAGTTCGCAAACCGCGCCGACCTTCTGGCTCAACCCGGCCAACGGCGTGTCCTACGGCGTGGTCGCCGCGACGCCGCAATATCGCCTCGACAGCCTGCCGTCGCTGGAGGCCTTGCCGGTGACCGGCAGTGACGGGCAATCGCAGATCCTCGGTGGTTTGGCGAGCATTTCCCGGGTGCAGAGCCCGGCGGTGGTCAGTCACTACAACATCATGCCGACCCTCGACCTGTACGCGAATGTGCAGGGCCGCGACCTCGGCGGCGTGGCCAAGGACATTCAGAAAGTGCTGGATGACACGGCCTCGATGCGGCCCAAAGGCGCGGTGATCAGCCTGCACGGGCAGATCGATGCGCTGCACGAAGCGTTCAGCGGTTTGAGCTTCGGCCTGCTCGGCGCGGTGGTGCTGATCTACCTGCTGATCGTGGTCAACTTCCAGTCCTGGGTCGATCCCTTCGTGATCATCACCGCCCTGCCCGCCGCGCTCGCCGGGATTGTGTGGATGCTGTTTCTCAGTGGCACTTCGCTGTCGGTGCCGGCGCTGACCGGGGCCATCCTGTGCATGGGCGTGGCCACGGCCAACTCGATTCTGGTGGTGAGTTTCTGCCGTGAACGCCTGGCCGAACATGGCGACGCGCTCAAGGCTGCGCTCGAAGGCGGCTACACCCGGTTCCGCCCGGTGTGCATGACCGCCCTGGCGATGATCATCGGCATGTTGCCGCTGGCCCTGTCCGAAGAACAGAACGCGCCGTTGGGCCGTGCTGTGATCGGCGGGCTGATCCTCGCCACCACCGCCACTCTGCTGTTCGTGCCGGTGGTGTTCAGCCTGGTCCACGGACGTCAATCCTCTCGCGCTATTGCTGAAGAAAACCTTTCTGGGGAAAGCAGTCATGTCTAATCAAAAACCGTCGCGCAAACGCCTGATGTGGGTTGGGGTCGGTGGCCTGACGTTGGCCGCGTTGCTGGTGGCCAACGGTCTGGCCGCCCGCACTCGCCACGAGAAAGCCGTGGCGGCCTGGACCGAAACTGCGGCCATGCCGTTGGTCAGCGTGTTCCAGCCGCAGCAGAACGTGCATGGCGATAGCTTGCGCTTGCCGGCGCATCTGGAGGCGTGGAGCAAAGCGCCGATCCATGCGCGGGTCAGCGGCTACCTCAAGGACTGGAAAACCGACATCGGGGCTCATGTGAAGGCCGGGCAAATTCTGGCCGAGATCGACAGCCCGGACCTCGATCAACAGGTGGCGCAAACCCACGCCCGGTTGATCCAGGAACAGGCCAACGCGCGCCTGGCCGAGACCACTGCGACCCGTTGGCAAAACCTGTTGGCGAGCCATTCAGTGTCGCGTCAGGAGGCCGATGAAAAACGCTCCAACGCCGCTGCTGCCAAGGCCAATGCCGATGCGGCCGCTGCCGATTACGCGCGACTGTCGGCGCTGGAGGATTACAAGACCATCCGTGCACCGTTCGCCGGGACCATCACCGCGCGCAACACCGACATCGGCCAGTTGATCAAGGCTGACAACGACAGCGATCCGCAACTGTTCGACATCGCCGACACCCATCAACTGCGCCTGTACGTGCCGGTGCCGCAGAACTACGCCAGCGTGATTCGTCCCGGCATGCAAGCCGAACTGATCGTGCCGGAACACCCCGGCGAGCACTTTACCGCGCGATTGATCGGCGATTCGACGGCTGTTGACCGGCGCTCCGGAACCTTGCTTGCGCAGTTTGTCGCGGATAACCCGGAAGGCGCGTTGTTGCCCGGCGACTATGCCGAGGCGACGCTGCAAATTCCGGCGGATACCCACGGTGTGAGCATTCCGGCCAGTTCGCTGATCTTCCGGGCCCAGGGCACGCAGGTGGCGGTGCTCGACCCGGATAACCACGTGCATTTGCGCGACATTCATATCGGTCTGGATCTGGGTGAGCGGCTGGTCATTGATCAAGGCCTGAAACCTGCGGACCGCGTCGTGGATAACCCGCCGGATGCCCTGCGCGAAGGCGATGCCGTGCAGCTGGCCGACGCCGGAGGTGTTCATGCGCCCAAGGCTTGAGCTGCTGATCATGGCGCTGGCGTTGCAAGGTTGTTCGATGGCGCCGACCTACAAGGTGCCGGCTATCGACTTGCCGGCGCAGTATCGCGAACAGACCAGCGACGGTCCGTGGCACTTGGCAGAAACGCCGCCCTTGACGTCGAACTGGTGGCAGCTTTATCAGGATCCACGCCTGAACGACCTGCAACAGCAATTACTCAAGGCCAACCCAGACCTCGCTGCGGCTCTCGCGCACTTTGATGCGGCGCAGGCTTATGCCGGTCAATTACATGCCGGGTTGTTCCCGCAAATCACCGCCAGTGCCCAACCGTTGCGCCAGCGTCAGTCGGACGGCAAACCGCTGCGCGGCAGCAATCAGCCGTCGGTGTACAACAGCAACACCGCCGGGTTTGCGCTGAACTTCGACCTCGATCTATGGGGGCGAATTCGCAACCAAGTGGCGGCGGGCGATGCCCAGGCCCAGGCGTCGGCAGACGATTTGGCCGCCGCCCGGCTGAGCCTGCAACAGCAATTGGCGACGCTGTATATCCAGCTCAATGGCCTGGATGCCCAGCGCACGATTCTCGCCAGCTCCCTCGACGATTACACCCAGGCGCTGCAACTGACCCGCGACCGCTACGAAGGCGCCATCGCCTCGGAACTTGACCTGACCCGCGCGCAAAGCCAACTGGCCGAGGCTCGGGCGCAACTGGACGATGTGCGAGCGCAGCGGGATCTGGCCGAGCATGCGATTGGAGAGTTGGTGGGTGAGCCGGCGAGTGTTTTCCAGCTCAGTGCAAGCAACCAAGCGTTGGACGTACCTTCGGTCCCCGGCGCCCTGCCCAGCACCCTGCTGCAACGCCGTCCGGACATCGCGGCCGCCGAACGTCGGGTATTTGCCGCCAACGCCAACATCGGCGTCGCCCGCGCCGCGTGGTACCCGGACTTCAGCCTCACCGGCCTGCTCGGCGGGCAAACCGCGGGCAGCGGCAACCTGTTGGCCGCCGGCAATCGCTATTGGGCGCTGGGGCCGCTGGTCAATCTGCCGATCTTCGACGGTGGTCGCCTCGATGCCAACGAGCGCCAGGCCAAGGCCGAATTTGAAGAAGCGGCTGCGCATTACCGTAGTCAGGTGCTGCGGGCGGTGCGCGAGGTTGAAGACAACCTCGCGCAACTGCGCGATCTGCAACGGGAGGCCGAGGATGAGCAAGCGGCAGTCGAGGCGGCTCAGCGCACGCAGACCTTGGCGATGAACAGCTATGAAGCGGGGGCGGTGAATTATCTGGATGTGGTCACCGCACAGACCTCGGCGTTGCAGGCGCAGCGGCGGTTGCAGACGTTGCAGACACGGCAGTTGCAGGCGAGTGTCGGGTTGGTGGTGGCGTTGGGTGGGGGGTGGATGACGACGACACACTCCTTGTAGCAGCTGCCGAGCCTGCGAGGCTGCGTTCGGCTGCGAAGCAGTCGTAAAACCAGACAATGCGGTGTTCCAGTTAAATTGCGTTTTCAGGGTTTGCGACTGCTTCGCAGCCGAACGCAGCCTCGCAGGCTCGGCAGCTGCTACAGGATTGCGGCGTCCGGGCACCGCCAATCCCGAAACTGCCCGCTCCCGGCCAATCCCCGTATAATCGCCCTCTTTTTCCCGAAGGCACCCCGCTCGTGGCAGACAAACGGTACAGCTGCATTGGTTTGTATAACCCCAAGTCACCGGAGAACGTCGGTTCGGTGATGCGCGCCGCTGGCTGTTATGGCGTGGCGTCGGTGTTCTACACCGGCAAGCGCTATGAGCGCGCCGCCGACTTCGTCACCGACACCAAGCGCGTGCACTACGACATCCCGCTGATCGGCATCGACGACCTGAAAAAGATCCTGCCGCTCGGCTGTGTGCCGGTCGCCGTGGAACTGGTCGAAGGCGCGCGCTCGCTGCCGGAATACACTCATCCGGATCGCGCCCTCTACATCTTCGGCCCGGAAGACGGCTCGCTGGATAAAGAGATCCGCGACTGGTGCGAAGACGTGGTCTACATCCCGACCACCGGTTGCATGAACCTGGCGGCCACGGTCAACGTCGTGTTGTACGACCGCATGGCCAAGGGATTGAATACGCGCTCGGGGTCGAAATTCCGCTGAATCACCGCACATTGGATGGAACAAGCGGCCGCCCCGGGCAGTCAGCTAACTATCATTCCTGAACGCATGGAGACAGATCATGAGCGAACTCAAACGCGTAGAGCGCATCGAATCCACCCCGTTCCAGACTCACCACGAACAGAACGTCGAGGGCTGGGAGCGCATCGGTTCCCTGGCCGGCGGCGTGGTGATGGTCGGCAAGGGCCTGCGTCGCGGCGGTGTGTTTGGCTTGATTCAAGTGGCGATCGGCGGCGTGGCCCTGGCCCGTGGCATTACCGGGCATAGCTCGGTGAAAAGCCTGCTGGAGAAAAGCCGTCAGGACATGAACAACGTGCGGGCGAAGATTCAGCGCGCGGGCGAAGAGTTGAATCAGTTGAAGGCGGCTGCAGAGGCGGCAACCAAGACCGCGACCGTTACCGGCAATGATTCTTTGAAATCGCCTAAAACCGGGGTTTGATCCCGTTCCCCGATCGTTCCCATGCTCCGCGTGGGAATGCCTCAAGGGACGCTCCGCGTTCCAGCGCTGAAAGGGACGCGGAGCGTCCCGGGCTGCATTCCCACGCAGAGCCTGGGAACGATCAGTTCAAAAGCTCGGTATCGAGGACTTTGGAAGACTCGCCAATCACGCTCTCGGCAAGTTGAACGAATTCCTTGGTATCGACACTCTCCAAATGCATCGCCCCGCGCTGCACATCATCGAGCGAGCGCTTGTTGCGGGTCTTCAGGCGAATCTCCCGATCCAGTTCCTGTAGCAGCAACACGGCCTTGGCAATCTGCGTCGGGCTGATCTGCGAACCGCGTAACGTCGTCACCTTCTGGCTGTCCTTGGCCAACTTCTTCTGCAAATTCTCATACCGTTCATCACTCATGCCACCGGCGCGGCGCACCAGTTCGATGGCGTAATACTCGGCCAGGCCTTCGCTGATCCAGTCGCTGTGCTGGCTGTCGTTGACCCGCCCGAACACTTGGGCCAGCTCCCGTACCAGCGGGCTGGTGCCGCTTTCACTGACCAACGGCAAACGGCTGTTGAGGTAGATCGATTCCCGCGCCGCCAGGCTGCCGCGCCACATCGGGTCGTTGGCGCCGACGATCAGCAGTTTGCTTGGGTGACGCGGGAACACGGCCTGGGCTTGCGGCCAGACGAAGGTCAGCAACGTCAGTACGTCCATGCGGCGCATGCCCTGCCCCAGTGGCGAGGCGACGGTGACTTCGGTTTCGCCCAACCGGGTACGACGGCTGCCGAGGTGGCCGGCGAGCATCCAGCCAGTGGGCCGGTCAAACAGGCGGGAGACGTTATTGATGCGGAATTTGTTCTTGCCGATGCGCGGCCAGGCGGTTTCGACGCTTTTCCAGCCGTTGGGCAATTCGAATTCCAGGCGTGACACCAGTTCGATACCGTCCTGCTGATCGAGCTTGGCCGCTGGTACCAGGTCGTCGCCGCGCATTAACGCCCAATTTGGCGTCATGCGCGTGTCGAAACTGCCGTTCTTGCGCCCGTGGCTGATGTGCACACGGTAGGTCAGGCTGGCCTTGTCCGCTGCCGGATGCCAAACACCACGAGCGGTTTTGCCCGGTGTGAGCTGCCATTGGCCGTCGGCCTTGAAGTCGCTGTAGTGGCTGCCGTCGCCCAGGTCAAAATCGAGGCTGCGCACCGCCGAGCCTTGGGCCAGGGTCAGGCGCACTTCGGCCTGATCGCTTTGCGGCAACAGGCGCACGTGATAATCCAGATCGACCTTCTTCGCCGCCCACACCGACGAACTCAGGGCCAATGCCCCGACGGCCAACGCCAGCCGCAATCCCACAGCCATACACACTCCTTCGTGACACGTTAGCCCGGTGGACCTTTAACCCGCGCGGAAAATCAGATGATCTTCCCAGTCATCTTCCGGCACGCTGCCTTCGGCGAGCATGCGCCCGGACTGGGAAATACGTTCGTGGTGCACCGCATCGCGATCGCCGCACACCAAGTGATGCCACAGCGGCAAGTCCTTGCCTTCGCTGACCAGCCGATAGCCGCAGGTCGGCGGCAGCCAGCGGAATTCTTCAGCCTTGCCCGGCGTGAGCTGGATGCAGTCCGGCACAAACTCGCGACGGTTCGGGTAATCCGTGCACTGGCAGGTGTTCAGGTCCAGCAGTTTGCAGGCGATACGTGTGTAGTAGACGCTGTTGTCTTCTTCATCTTCGAGCTTTTGCAGGCAGCACAAGCCACAGCCGTCGCACAGCGATTCCCATTCCTGCGAATCGAGTTGATCGAGGGTTTTGCGTTTCCAGAACGGTTCGACTTTGGCAACCATGGCTCAAGCATCAACATCAGGTGGTGAAAAGGCCGCCAGTCTAGTGCCCAAGGCCTTGCGGGCCAAGCGCTGGCGACTGTCGGTAGAACTTCACTTGTCAGTTGCCGCGCCGCGAAGTAGCTTTGCCAGTCGCAACGAGCCAAACCCGAAGGCCATTAACGCGCAACCGCGTTGCATTCCGGTGAACTGCCACGGCTCACGAAAACCTCATCGCTCAGCTCAACTGTGGCCGCTGGTTTTTACTTCGACTCCGACTCAAATCTAGCAAGGAATCTTTGCATGAGTGCCAATCCACGCGTTGCCGAATATGCCATTCACCCACAGTTCACCGATCGCTGGTCGCCACGGGCCTTTACCGGCGAAGCCATCCCGGAAGAAACCCTGCTGAGTTTCTTCGAAGCCGCGCGCTGGGCGCCGTCGGCCTACAACTCGCAGCCTTGGCGCTTTCTCTACGCCCGTCGCGACACGCCAAACTGGGAGCGCTTCCTCGGTCTGCTGAACGAATTCAACCGCGGCTGGGCGCAACACGCCTCGGCGCTGGTGATCGTGATCTCGAAAACCACCTTCACCGCACCGGGCGCCACCGAAGAAACCCCGGCGTTGTGGCACACCTTCGACACCGGCTCGGCCTGGGGCCACCTGGCGCTGCAAGCGAGCCTCAGCGGCTGGCACACCCACGGCATGGCCGGTTTCGACCAGGAACTGACGCGCAAAGAGCTGAACATTCCCGAGGGTTATGCGCTGCATGCCGCGGTGGCCGTTGGCAAGCTGGGCGACAAGGCAACCCTGGCGGAATACCTGCAAGCGCGGGAGGAACCGAGCCCGCGTCGACCGTTGAGCGAACTCGCGGCAGAAGGCACCTTCACCCTCTAAGCCCCGAACCTGATCGTTCCCACGCTCTGCGTGGGAACGATCATCGTGGGTTCAGTACCCGCGATTGAAATCCACTTCCCCGCGCAACGCTTCACCCGCCTCGTACGCCCGCAGGTTCTCGACAAACAGGTTCACCATCATCGATGGCGAGGTTGGTGCCGAACTGTGGCCGGTCAACAGCAAGCCCCAGGCGGTCCAGAACGGATGGCGTTGTGGCAGTGGCTCCTGACGGCAGACGTCGATCACCGCGCCCGCCAGATGCCCTTCTTTCAAGGCTTCCACCAAGTCCGCATCAACCACCGCCACGCCGCGCCCGACGTTGATGAACACGCCAGTCGGCTTGAATTGCTTGAACAGCGCCGCGTCGTACAGGTCGTGGGTATTCGGCGTATTGGGCAGCAGATTGATCACGTAATCCACTTCACCCACCAGGCGCGGCAAGTCAGTCAGCGCGCCCACTTCGACAAACGGCGCCTGCTCCCGCGCTTCGCTGGCGATGCCATACAACTCGACGCCAAACGGCACGAGGAACTGCGCCACGGTCTGGCCGATGTCGCCGGTGCCGACGATCAACACTTTGCGCCCCGCCAGGCTCTGGCCCAGGCGGTTGTCCCACTTGCGCTCGACCTGGCTGACCAATCGCGCCAGCACTTCGCGCTCGTGGCCGAGCATGTAAGTCAACACGTATTCAGCCATGACCTGGCCGAAAATCCCCACCGCCCGCGTCAGGCGATAGTGGCGTGGCAGGCCGTCGGCCAGCAGCGGCGTGATGCCGGCCCAGGTCGATTGCAGCCATTGTGGCTGGTGGCCCTGACGCAGCAGGTTGGCCAGCAAGTCCGGCTGGCCCAGCCAGATCGGACAATCCGCTGCCTGGCGGGCCAGTTCGGCGGAGTCACCGCTGGTCAGCACTTCCAGCTCAGGCGCAGCCTGACGCAACAGTTGGGCGTACACAGGGTGGTCGTGTTCAGCAATCAGAACGCGCATGGTTCAAACCTTTCGAAAACAGTGCAAACGGCCGCCGCTCTGTCGCGGCGGCCGTCGCCAAAATCATTCCAGTGTTTCATACAGGCTCTGAACAGAACCTGTCCGCCGCTCACATCGGGTCGTTGCGTCGCAGCAGCTCTTCGGGCAAGTGTTCGATGTACTCGTCCTCGGCTGGCGGCATCTGCAAGTGGTAACCCTGTTTCTCAAGGTTTTCCAGGACCACGGTGATGTCTTCGCGCGACAGTTTGCGCTCGGGGCTCAGCACCAGGTCGAAGGCGTGATGCGGCTTGCCGAACGCCGCCATCAGCGATTCCGGGACGCGCTCCAGTGCATCGCTCTTGAGCACATAGAGGTACATCTCGTTTTTCTTCAGGCTGCGATAGATGGAGCAAATACGTTTCAAGGCTGTTCTCCGGCGGTGGCCAGGCTGTCGAGCAGCGCCTGGCCCATCAATTCGCGGCGCCAGCCACGCAGCGAATCAGGCAATTGGTAAGGCCCATTGGGGTAGCCGCTCTTGAGCAGCGCTTCCAGGGTTTTCTTGCGCAGCATCAGTTCTGGCGCGATGTTCAGGCGTTCGGCTTCGGCCTGGCCGATGGCCCGCAGTTGTTTGATCAGCGTGGCAGCGTCCACCGGTAACGGCTCCGGCACGGCCGGCGGCCATTGATCCGGCGACACACTGGCAGAACGCTTGATCAGATCAAGCAGGAATTCACCGTCCTGACGCACGGTACGCGGGTGCATGTCTTCGATTTTCGCCAACGCGCCGAGGTTGTCCGGTTGCGTCCGTGCCAGCGGCCACAGGGAATGCTCACGGACGATGCGGTTGCGCGGCAGATCCCGGGCGCGGGCTTCGTGCTCGCGCCAGGCGCAAAGTTCACGCAATACCGCCAGTTGGGCGCGGGAGAGTTTCCAGGCGAGTTTGGCTTCGCGATAGACCTCGTACGGATCGACCTCGCGGCGCAGGTTGGCCACCAGTTCGGCGCCGTCCTCCAGCACCCAGCTGTATTTGTCTTCGGACAGCTTCGGTTGCAGGCGTACGTACACTTCCGCCAGGTGCAGGGCATCTTCGGCGGCGTAGCTGATCTGGGTGTCGGACAGCGGGCGTTGCAGCCAGTCGGAACGGGTCTCGCCCTTGGGCAGGTCAATGCCGAGCACTTCCTGCACCAGCCGCGAGTAGCCCATGGAAAAACCGAGGTTCAGATAAGCGGCGGCCAGTTGCGTGTCGAACAGCGGCGCCGGCAGGCTGCCGGTCAGGCGCAACAGAACTTCTAGGTCTTCGCTGCACGCATGGACGACTTTGACCACGGCCGGGTTTTCCAGCAGCGCGGCCAGGGGTTGCCAGTTGTCGATGGTCAGCGGATCAATCAGGTAAGCGCGTACGCCATCGCCGATCTGCAACAGGCCGGCAATCGGATAAAAGGTGTCGACCCGCATGAATTCGGTGTCGAGGGCAACGAATGGCAGGTTTTGCCACTCGGCGCAAAACTGACCGAGGCTATCGTTGTCGCGAATCCAGTGAATATCGATGGCCACACGGCTCTCCCTTGAAGAATGGCGCGCAGTATATATCGCCCCCGGCGATTTCCGCGCATCCACTGCACAAGAGCTTTAGCGAAAACACCTACAAAAGAGCAAGAAGCGTCTGACGAAGGGAGGTTAACCGGTCTTGCGCAGCACGTAGACCCGCATCCGCGCGCAAGCGGGAAAGAAGTCCTGATGACTGAGCAGGCTGAACCCCGCCTGCCTGAACTCAGCTTCCACCATAGCCTTATTCGCCAGTGGCTTGGGCGTAGCGCCCTCGGCAGCGGACGGTCGGCGCCGCAAGCGGCTTTGAAGGCGAACCGCGACAATTACCGTGTCGCGACTGACGCGGTGGAACTCCCCCAACATGGCCAACCGGTGTTCAGGGCTGGCGATATGTTGAAACAGTTGCATGCAAATCATGCTGTCGACCGCGTTCGCCGACAATCCGATGGTGAACGCCGAACTCTGGAAGGTCTTGATCCGCTCGAGCAGCTGCTGCGGATGATGAGTGCGGGCGTGATCGAGCATGTCCTGGGACGGATCGGACGCCAGGATCACGCGGTTGCCGTGCTCGGCCAGCACCGGCCAGAGACGCCCGACACCACAAGCCACGTCCAGCAGCAAACCCGGTTCACCGGCAACCTTGAGCGCGTTGCGCACCAACTGCTCGACGCGCCAGAACGCCAGACGCCCGGCCAGGCCACGGGGTTGCGGCTGCAGGCAGACGCGTGCGTGTTCCTGATCGTAGCGCCGGGCGAACTCAAGTTCGATGGCGGATGGGGGCAGCGCAGACATAGACAGGGGCTCTTGTTGGAAGATCTACCGCGCGCAGGTTAGCGACCGGCCTGTGAAAAATAAGTCGAAACCCTCATTTTTTGGCCAGCACTCCGTCAATCACTGGCGCGCGGCAGCCAGCGAACATGTCCAGGTCCGGGTTGTAGACCTTGCTGTCGACCTCCAGCAGACCAATCATCGAATGGAACAAGTTGTCCTGGCTCAGGGGTTTTTCCCGGCTCATCTGCAGGCAATGAGTGTCCACCGAGAACGAGCGTTGATAGCTGTCGGAGAACCACGCCAGCATGGCCACGTGTTTCTGTTGCTCCGGCGCCATCATGTACGGCGTGCCGTGGAGGAACAGGTTGTACTCGCCCAGGGACTCGCCGTGGTCGGACAGGTAGAGCATCGCGGTATCGACTTTGTCCTGGTTGCTACGCAACAGATCGATCAGCGTCGACAGCACGTGGTCGGTGTACACCAGCGTGTTGTCGTAGCCGTTGACGATACTGTCGCGGCTGCAATTGTTCAGCGCGTTGCTTTCACACACCGGGGTGAAGTGTTCGTACTCTTTCGGGTAGCGCTTGAAATATTCCGGGCCGTGACTGCCCATCTGGTGCAGGACCAGCACGGTATCTTTGTCCAGGCTGTCGATGAAGTGCTGCAAACCTTGCAGCAGAATTTCATCGCGGCACTCGCTGCTGGAACACAGCACCGGATCTTTCAAGTTGCTGACGTCATCCATGGTGACCCGGTCGCAAGTGCCTTTGCAGCCTGACTGGTTATCGCGCCAGATTACGTCCAGACCGGCGCGCTTGAGCACATCCAGCAAGCCTTCTTCGTTCTTGGCCTTGCTGGCGCTGTAGTCCTTGCGGCCCATGTTGGAGAACATGCACGGCACCGACACGGCGGTTTCCGTGCCGCAGGAATGCACGTCGGTGAAGGCGATCAGGCCGGCTTCTTTACTGAGTTTGGGGGTGGTGTCGCGGTCATAGCCGAGGATGCCGAAGTTCTCGGCCCGGGCACTTTCGCCGACCACCAGCACCGTCAGGGATTTGCGGCCGTGGGTCTGCCAGGTCAGGTCTTTGCGGGCGTCCTCGCCGATCTTGACGAAGGGTTGTCGTGCGGACACTACCTGTTCACGCAGATAACCGACCGAAGCACCGATGTAGTTGCTCGGCACCACCATCAGGTGCAGTTCATGGTGATTGCGAAACAATGACGACAAGCCCTGATAGTTAATCAACGCCACGCCACCGATCACCGCCGCAGACGCAACACTGACCAGCACTTTACTTAATAGATCACGATGCCAGGCGCGATAACTGATCGGGGTTCTCCACAGTAACCACGATGGCAAAACGCCGAGCACAACAATATAAGCCAACAACTTTATCGACAGTAAGTCGCGAACTTCCGTGGCATTGGTTTCGGCAAAGTTGCGGAACATGCCGGCATCGATCAGCACGCCATATTGGCTCATGAAGTACGCCACGCCGGCACTGACCAAGAAGATCAACGTCAGCAGCGGCTTGAGCAGGGGCCGGAACGCCAGCAGGGTCAATACCATGTTGAACGCGCCGAACACCATGACGCCAAACGCCACGCGCATGACGATGCCCTGGGCGTTCGAGGAAGTAATATCGAACAGGTGCTGCCAGAGAACCAGATTAAACCCGAACAATAAAAAGGCGCTGGCAATCAGTGTCACCCACTCGGGGCGCACGGCTTTGAATTTCAACATGCGAATTGACTAATCCTGAAAAGAAGTGCCGCCGGCAAAATGTGAAAATTTCATTTTCCGCGACAGCACAAACTTTAAGCAGCGAACCATCAATTTTTCGTGAAAAAGAAGCCAACGATTAGTTGGCTCCCGATATAACCGTGAAACGTTTAATGTATTTGAGAAACAGTCAGGCCTGGTTCAGGTACCAGCGCCAATCCTGCTCGCCGACCTCGCCCATGAACTGCCGATACTCGGCACGCTTCACCGCCAGGTACACCCCAAGAAACTCACCGCCGAACGCTTCCCGCGCCCAACTCGAACCTTCCAGCGCACGCAAGGTAGTCAACCAGTCGGTGGGCAGCAGCTCGGTGGCCTGGGCGTAACCGTTGCCTTCCACCGGCGCGCCGGGATCGAGTTGCTCGCGAATGCCGCGGTGAATGCCGGCCAGGATCGCCGCCGCTGCCAGATACGGGTTGGCGTCGGCACCACAGATGCGGTGTTCGATGTGCCGGGAGAACGCCGGTCCGCCGGGGACGCGCAGGCTCACGGTGCGGTTGTCCACGCCCCAGGTGGCCGCCAGTGGCGCATAGCTGTTGGTCTGGAAGCGCCGATAGGAATTGGCGTTCGGGCAGAACAACAGCAGCGAATCGAGCAACGTGCTGAGCATGCCGCCTACTGCGTGCCGGAGCAGCGGCGTGCCGTCGGGTGCTTCGCTGGCGAACAGGTTGTTGCCATCCTTGTCGGCGAGGCTGACGTGCATGTGCATGCCGGTGCCGGCCAGGTCATCGAAAGGTTTGGCCATGAAACACGCAGCCATCCCGTGCTTGTGCGCCACACCTTTGACCAGCCGTTTGTAACGCACCGCTTCATCCATCGCCTGCAAGGCGTCGGTGCGGTGTTCAAGGGTGATTTCCACCTGACCCGGCGCGTATTCGGAAATCGCCGTGCGCGCCGGAATGCCCTGGAGTTTGCAGGCGCTGTAGAGGTCGGCGAGGAACGGCTCGATCTGTTCCAGCTCGCGCAAACCGTAGACCTGGGTCGCCCGTGGCCGGCCGCCATCGACGTCCCGCGCCGGTTGTGGCCGGCCGTTGCTGTCGCGCTGTTGATCCAGCAAATAGAACTCCAGCTCCGCCGCCATCACCGGGTAATAACCGTCGGCCTGCAAGCCCTCGATGACCTTGGCCAGCAAGTGCCGTGGGTCGGCAATCGTCGCCGGCATGCCTTCCTTGGGGTGCATGCTGACTTGGACCGCCGCCGTCGGAATCAGCCGCCAAGGCATGCGTTGCAAACTGCCGCTGACCGGGTAGGCGCGGCAATCGATGTCGCCGACGTCCCACACCAGCCCGGAGTTTTCCACGTCGTCGCCGTTGATGGTCAGGCCGAGAATGGTGCTCGGCAATGGCCGGCCGCTTTCATACACCGCCAGCAGCTCATCGCGATGCAGCAACTTGCCGCGCGGCACGCCGTTGTTGTCGAGGATGAACAACTCGAACATCTCAATATCCGGGTTCTGCTCCAGAAAGTTCAGGGCTTCTTGCTGCGTGGCGAAGGAGGTCGTGGCACAACTCATGGGAATTCTCGTTTTCCGGGTCAGGCAAACGCACAGGCGTCGCCGTTTTGATCCCGACGCTTGGCGCGGGACCTTTAGGAGCAATCAACGGGAAACGCAGGAATCCGGCGGGCGCGCATGACGGCAATGCCACAGCGCCCAGAAGGCCAGTTCGGAAGGGAGTGCAGAGAGGTTTGGCGCGGTGGCAGGCAGGAACCGACGACCACGGCTGGACGCACAAGCGCCGCTGAATGCCGGGTGGTGGAGTGCGAGTGGCCAACCGTCCATAGATAAAACCGCAGAAAACAATGAGCAGCAGCGTCACACGGGTGGAAGGTGGGTTAAATCGGGAATTGAAGAACTTTGGTTGTGCAATGGCTAAACATTGTAGGAGCAAGGCTTGCCCGCGATTGCGAACTGCCAGTCAATGCCTCGCCAGGTTTGAAACCGCAATCGCGGGCAAGCCTTGCTCCTACGGGTGTACGTCGTTGTATTTAATTTCTAAATACCACTCCCGACTTTCTGATTTGCCGCCGCCCTGCCCCTCCCGCCTAATCGGGGCCTTGTTTTGTAAGGTCCGCCCATGGAAAACGTTCGCGCAACAGCCCGCCCTGCCCTGTGGTTAATGGTCAGCATCATTCTGGTCGCCTTGAACCTGCGTCCATCCATGGCCGCCGTCGGCCCGTTGTTGTCGGCGATACGCGGGGATATTCCGTTGAGTTTCAGCCTCGCGTCGCTGCTGACGATGCTGCCGGTGATGGCCATGGGGCTGGCGATGTTTTTCGGGATTGGCGTCAGCCAGCGCCTGGGCGAGCAGCGCACCGTGGTGCTGTCGCTGCTGATCATCGGCCTGGCCACGGCGTCGCGGCTGTTTCTCGATTCCGCCGCCGAACTGATCGTCAGCGCCATCGCCGCCGGCGTCGGCATCGCGCTGATCCAGGCGTTGATGCCGGCGCTGATCAAATCCCGCTTCAGCGACAACGTCGCCGTGTGCATGGGGCTCTATGTCACCTCGATCATGGGCGGCGCGGCGATTGCGGCATCGTTTGCACCGCTGGTGATGACCCGTACCGGCAGTTGGCGCACGGGCCTGGCAATCTGGGCGGCGCTGGCCGTGCTGGCGTTGCTGTTCTGGACCGTCCAGCGCAAAACGATCCCGACGTTACCAACGCAGGCGCGGCGCGGCGAATCCTTCTTCAGCAATTCCCGCGCCTGGTTACTCGCAATCTTCTTTGGCCTCGGCACCGCGTCCTACACCTGCGTGCTCGCCTGGCTGGCGCCGTACTACGTGGAAAAAGGCTGGAGCGAACAGAACGCCGGGTTGTTGCTGGGCTTTCTGACGGCGATGGAAGTGTTGTCCGGCCTGCTGACCCCGGCCATCGCCAACCGCAGCCGTGACCGGCGCCTGGTACTGGTGGTATTGCTGGGGCTGATCATGGCCGGTTTTTGCGGCCTGATCCTCAGCCCGCAACACCTGAGCCTGCTGTGGCCGTGCCTGCTGGGCCTGGGAATCGGCGGGCTGTTCCCGATGAGCCTGATCGTGTCGCTCGATCATCTGGACAACCCTCAGCGCGCCGGCGGGCTGACGGCCTTCGTGCAAGGCATCGGCTACCTGATCGCCGGCCTTTCGCCGCTGATCGCCGGGTTGATTCGCGATCAGTTGGGCAGTTTCGAATGGGCCTGGTGGTCACTGACCGGGGTCATGGCGCTGATGATTGTGATGGTCCTGCGCTTTGATCCACGGCACTATGCCAAACACATTCACTGACCCGTCAACGCGGGGGCCTGGCCAAGGCGCAAAGGCTAGAGGCCTCTGGCCATGTTTGCCGAGATTGAAATCGTAGGTCGTGTTCACAACATTTTCTGTCCCACAGCTGACAGTGAAACTTCCTACAAGGCATTCTCCTGGCACCATCGTTCCGTTAGGATCGTTCGCACACGTTTGCGCACTGTCAGCGCAAGGAGCACAGCGAGACAGAACGGATGCTGAACAGTAACTTGCTTAGAAAGCTCGATATGCAGGACCTCATGGTGTTTGTCGCCGTGTATGAGCAAAGCAGCGTCACCGGTGTGTCGGAGGCCCTCTTCGTCAGTCAGTCCACCGTGAGTTACTGCCTGAAAAAATTGCGCACCAGTTTCGAAGACGAGTTGTTCATCAACACCCGCACCGGAATGCGCCCCACCTACAAAGCCGGCACCATGTACACCCATGTGCTGAAGATCCTTGAAAGCATCAACCTGTGCCACGCCGGCGCCCAAGTGTTTGACCCGACCGCCCAGCCAGTCACCTTCAATATCTGCGCGCCGGAATACTTCGAGCAATTGATCCTGCCGCGCCTGTTGAAGCGTTTCGATTTCGCGGACCTGCCGGTGCTGGTCAACATGCATAAGTTCGAAACCGATATCCCGGCCGCCGAACTGCGCGATGGCAGCCTCGACCTGGTGATCTGTTTCGGCCCGAACTTTCATTGCAGCCACACCGACCTCAAGTCCCGGAAGCTGCTCGAAGACGATCTGGTGTGTGTTTTCGACAAACGTGCCACGCCGCGGGAGCCGCGGTTAAGCCTGCAAGCTTTCACGGAACGCCGTCACGTGTTCCCGACGCCCTGGACTTCCACCACCAACATGGTCGACGGTTGGCTGGCGCGGCAGGCGCAAAAGCGCCAGATTGTTGCGCGGTCCAACAGCTACAGCGCGGCGCTGAAGACGATTACCGGCACGGATTTCATCCTGACCCTGCCCCGGCGCATCCAGCGCTTGCTGGCCAACGAAGCGGTGTTCAAACATTGCGAGGCGCCTAACGGCTTGCCGGGTTTCACCCTCGACATGCAGTGGAGCCAAAGTGTCGATCAGGACAGCGCCAACACTTGGCTGCGCGAACAAGTGGTCCAGGCCTGCGCGGAGCAGCAAGCCGCCTGAGCACTCAGAGGCCGATGGCCGTCTTGGTGTAGGACTCGCGGTCGATGTCGAGGATTTCCACACACAATTGGACTTCTACCCCCGTCGGCCACTCACACAAATCCTGCACCACGGCCAACAGGCTTTCGGACAGCTGCTTCTTGACCTGCGGCGGGCGACCACTGAGCAACGCCAGCTTCACATGCACGAACGCCCGCTCGCCCATCCCGGTACCGACCTTGAAAGTCTCGACCTTCACGGCACGGCTCTTGATGTCGAATTCCGCCGCAAACTGACCGGAACCCACCAACGTATTGTTGAGCCGGATCAACGCCACGTCGGCGTTCAGCTCGGGCAGGTTGGCGGTGTATTCCATGTGCAGGTGAGGCATGGCGGTGCTCCTGAAGGTGGGGAGAAAGGGCCTACATATATCACAGAGCCGACCTACGCTCGGTCGGCTTTTCGGGCTCTGTTATCAGAGTGAACCGGTGCTGTGCATGTTGGCCAGGCCACGCTCACTCATGAACGCTTCCAGACGTGAACGCAACCAGCGTTCGGCCGGGTCGGTGTCGACATGACTGAGCCAGACCATGGACAGGTCCAACGTCGGGGTCTTGAACGGAAACGGTTCCTGAAACAATTGACCGGACGCGGCCATCGCAGTGGCGGTGTAGTCCGGCAAACTGGCAATCAGGTCAGTCCCCGCCAGCAGGGCCGGCAACGAGCTGTATTGCGGCACGGACAGGACGACGTGACGCTTACGCCCGATCTCCGCCAGCCATTCATCGGCATAGCCACTGACGTTGGCGGTGTGGGACACCAGCACGTGCGGGCGTGAGCAATATTCATCCAGCGTCAGCGGTGTATCGGACGCATCGGCGCGCAAAAGGCTCGGCAGGATGTGCCGCAGCAATTTGCGCTTGGCGTTGGCCGGCAAGCCGCGGGTCTGGCTGATACCGACGGTGATATCGCCGGAGGCAAGCAGGTCGGGAATGCGCCAGTAATCGACATGCTGGACCACAAACACCACCTTCGGCGCTTCCTGGCGCAAGGCGCGCAGGAGCGGTGGCAGCAGGCCGAATTCGACATCGTCCGACAGGCCGATACGAAAGGTCATGGTGCTGCTGGCCGGGTCGAAATCGTGAGTCAGGCTCAAGGCCACCGACAGCGAGTCCAGCGCCGGCGACAGGTGCTGGATGATTTCTTCGGCCCGGGCCGTCGGCTCCATGCGATGGCCGACGCGAATGAACAGCGGATCGTTGAACATCGTGCGCAAGCGGTTGAGCGCGGCACTGATAGTCGGCTGGCCGAGAAACAGTTTCTCCGCCACCCGCGTCACGTTGCGTTCCAGCATCAAGGTCTCGAACACCACCATCAGATTGATGTCGGCCTTGCGTAGTTCATTGCGATTCATCCACTGCACCCCGTCCCCAAGACTTGGGCCAGTTTAGAAAGGCCGGGGGGTGGCGTCTATCGGCATGATCGCCGTCGTGCGCAGGATCACTGCACCGACAACGACTTCATCCCCAGGCCCATCACCCGTTGATCATCCCCTAACCCCAATTGTTTCGGGCTGATCGCGTCAGGCAACTGCACATGAATATGCATTAGTTTGTCGCTGGCGACGGCGTCGTGGATGGCCGCTGTCAGTGGGATTTCTATGTGATTGCCTTGAAGCGTTGTCAGACGCGTCGTCACTGCTTGTACGCCATTGATACTGAAGGCCACCGTCTGACCGAGGTGCGTCGGCTGCACGAAGGCCAGGGCGTCGATCACGATGGTCCGGGCCTCTGGCGGTACCCGAAGCAGGATGTCAGCGTCTGCGCCGTCAGACCAGGTGCCCCAGGTTTCCGGCGCTCCCCAGCCTTGGGTCAAGTGATGAGTCTTGTAGTTGAACAGCTGCTGCTGCCCGACCTTGATCAGCGGCACCAGCTGCATCGAACGCGCTTCGTCCGGGACGGCGAGGCATTGAGTGCATTGCTTCCAGCCCGGCGCCAGCACCACCAGGCCGTCGATACGAGCGAGCAGGTCCGTTTCGCTGTTGATGGTTTTCACCGCGTCGAGCAGGGTGTTTTCATCGAGGATGTACAGCGAGTCTGGCTCGTACTGCCCCGTTTCCAGCATCCGTCGGGTCTTGTTCCGGGCCTGTTCCAGCGCGGTCGAGCTCATCCGTCCCAGATAGGCAACGTCAGTCTTCAGGCCAAACGAGGCGGCGTAGTTCGCCAGCGGCAGCCAGGTGTCCGACTGATTCTGCGGTGGCAACGCACGAATGTTCGCGTAATGGGAGGCGGCGCTGGCCCAGAACGGGTCGCGCAAGGGGGTCGACCACTCGCTGGCCGGCGCCATCATCCGATTCTGCCGCAGGCCGACCCAGCCGGCGTGGGTATCCACGACTTGAACACCCAGCGCCACCGCCAGCAGGCACACCGCCGTGCGCGTCCGGTTACCACGCACCACGAGGTAAATGACCACAAACACAATGACGTAGAACACCGGCCAGAACATCCGCCCCGACGCTCGGAAGATACTCGCCAATTTGACGATTTTCCCCGGCAACGGGTAGTGGAGGTTGAGCAGGCCGAGGCCGATCTCGTTCGACAGCGCAAACAGCAGCAAGCCGATCAGCGCCAGCAACAGGATCGGCAGCTTGCGCACAGCATTGCCCACGTTGGTTTTACCGCGCAGCAGCGCGATGCCAGCGCAGATTGCCAGCAACAGCGTCCCCGCCCCAAGGTAGTTGAAACCTTCGTAGTCGCCGCTGGCCTCCGGCAAATTCGGTAGCAGCGACGACCATCCATTGGCATCGATCGGTGCCAATAGATTCATGCGGTACAACCCAAAACCGCCGGACGCCGTACCGTCGCCGATGCTGAAATACCCCGCCTGCCAGCAACACAGACTCACCAGCGAAAACAGCAACACACCCTCTATTAGCGCAGTGCGCCGGTTCAACTGACCCTTACGAGTTCGGCCCGCCAGATCAGCGATCCAGATCAATGCCACCATCGCCAGCAGGTAAGCGTGCACCAGTGCCGTCGCGGCCAACAACGCGCCCCAGGCCAGGCGGCGCTTCTGCACACCAGGGTGCAGCGCCAGATAGAGCGCGGCCAGAATCAGAAAATGCCCGGCCAGGGACAGGTGCCCGCCCATGCGCAAAAACATCGGCGGCGAAAACAGGAACAGACCGGTGCCCAGCAGCCTCAGGACGACATTGGGCGTCAACAGCCCCATTAACTTCCAGGCAAACCAGGCTTGCAGGACAAAACACGCGAGCAGCCAGATACCGAAGTACTGGAACGTCTCGGGCAGCCATGAATTGAACGGTTTGAATAGAAAGGCCAGCAGCGGATTGGAGTCGGAAAAAATGACCGCGCTTCCCAGCTCCAAGCCGTAGGACGGGTTAAGCCCGAGCGGAAAACTCCAAGGGGCGTGTCGGAAGAACACCCAGCCCAGGTAATGAGTCGCCGGATCGCCGCTTTCCAGCCAGGCAATGTTTTGCGGGTCCAGGGCTCGCGGCCCGATCACCATGAAAAACGCCACCACCCCCATCAACAAGGGCAGCAATGCGAGCCTCCAGTGCATGCCCGAAACCTTCATCGATACGTCCAGAAGTTATGCAATACAAAGGTGAACGCCGGCAGGGTCAACGCCACTGCGCCAATCCCCAACAAATAATTGAGCCCGGCGAATTGCGCCGCCCAGGCCACGAACATCGCCAACAGGAAACCCGCCGCCGAGACCATCATGAAACGCAGCAGCGTGCGGCCGTGCAGCCGGGCGGAAAAACTCCAGGTCGTGTTGATCAAGTAAGACGCCACCGTCGCCACGGCAAATGCCACACCATTGGCCAGGGGCGGCATCGGCATCACGAAATGGATGAACAGCACAGCAACGACCGCGTGAAGGGCCGTGACAAACAACCCGGTCACGGCAAACCTCAACGCTCTTTTGATCAATGCAGATTTTTCGGCTGAGGTCACGGCTTCTGCGCCAGCACGAACACCGTCAGACCGGCCAGGCGATTCGCCCCCATGAACGGCAGCTCGATGCTGCACAGGGTCTTCAGAATCGAATTGACCACGGGATGATGCTGCTTGAGTTGCGAACGTGGCGGCGACGGTTGTGTGCCTTTGGGCAACAGCCGCAGGGTGGCCGCAATCGGGAACACCGCGCCGAAATAGTAGGCGCCCTGCTGCACCGTCAAACCGGCGTCCCGGGCCACTGTTTCAAATTGCGCCAAGGTGTAACGGCGCTTGTGCTCCAGAAAATCGTCGTGCCCGCTCCAGAGAAACTGGAACGCCGGAACCGTCATCAGGAAACGGCTGCCGGACGGGACTTTATCGACATAAGCCTTGAGCAGCCCGACGTCGTCATCGACATGCTCCAGCACGTCCATCAGCAGCACCAGATCGGCATCCACCGCATCGATGCCGCGCCGGTAATGCACCGGTTTTCCAGCGGTGCTGGCGTCGCTATCCGCGTCGTAGCTGATATCCACGCACCAGGCTTCGTTCGCGGCAGTGTGGGTCAGCAGGTGATGGGTGAAAAACCCGGAACCGGCACCGACATCGAGAATTTTTCTGATCGGGGTATCGCCCAGCAGACGCTTAGTCGCCGCCGCTTTGGACGCGTAATACCAGTGCTGGTCAATGCTTGAACCGAGGATATCGGTTTCCTTGAGATCCATGGTTCAGTCCTTGGCGTTATAGACGCGACGCACCAGATACACCGGCCGGCGTTTTGATTCGATGTAGGTGCGACCCAGGTACTCGCCGAGCACCCCGATGCCGATCAGTTGCAGCCCGCCGAGAAAGGTCACGGCCACCATCAGCGACGCGTAGCCCGGCAAATCGATGCCGGAAATCAACGTGCGCAAGATGATAAAAATGGCAAATGAGAAAGACACCACGGACACGAACAGCCCCAGATAGGTCCAGACCTTGAGCGGGTCGGTACTGAAACTGGTGATGCCTTCCAGCGCGAAATTCCACAGGCGCCAGCCGTTGAACTTGGTTTCACCCGCCACCCGCTCCGGGCGCTCGTAATCGACATGCGTGGTGCGAAACCCGACCCAGGCAAACAAGCCTTTCATGAAGCGCCGGGACTCCGGCAAGGTCTGCAAGGCATCGACCACACAGCGGTCCATCAGCCGGAAATCGCCGACATCTTTGGGCAGCGGTTGATCAGAGATTTTGTTGTGCAGGCGATAGAACCAGTTGGCCGAGGTTTTCTTGGCCCAGGAGTCGGTCTTGCGACTCACACGATGACCCAGTACCACTTCAAAGCCCAGTCGCCAAAGGGCAATCATCTGCAGGATCACTTCCGGCGGGTCCTGCAAATCGACATCGATCGGTACCACCACCTGGCCGGTGGCCGTCTGCAAGCCAGCGGTCAACGCCGCCTCCTTGCCGAAATTACGGCTCAGATCGACGATCCGCACCCGCGGGTCGGTCGTCTGGCGCTCCAGAAGCAAGTCCAGCGTGGCGTCGGTGCTGCCGTCATTGACGAACACCATCTCCAGATCCACCAGCGTCTCCTCCTTGAAGACGTCAGTAATCCGCGCGATGAACAAATCAATGGTCGCCGCTTCATTGAATACCGGGATGACGAGCGAAAGCTCCACATGCCCGGCCATTTGCGTTCCGTGCTGATGAGTCAATTGATTGCTCTTTTTTATAGTGTTTTATCAACAATTTTCGGCCACCGAGAGGTTTTCCGGCGCCATGAGCTGACCCGTATTAAGCAGGAGCAAGGGAGGTGATGCAAGGGCGAAACTGCGGCGGTTTTGGCCATTCTTTCAGAGCCCTTTCAGTTGTAGGAAAAGCCTTCAAATCATTGGAAACAAATGCCCGATGGCCAAAAAAACCAGCTCCGCTAGGCTTGCTGACATGCGGCACACAGGTTGTCGCAATTGACCCATCGCATGGAGCGAGCTGAATGTATTTTGAGATTTACAGGCAATCGAAAGGCACCCCGAGCACAGGGAAAGGGCAGTGGCGCTGGCGGCTACGGGCGGGGAATCATGAGACGGTTGCCAGTGGCGAGTCGTATGTGAACAAAGCGGATTGTTTGCATGTGATTGAGTTGATCAAGGGGGTGCAGGGGGAGACTCCGGTCAAGGAAATCTAAAAGATTGAGCCGGCTGCTCATGCTTGATGGGCAGCTCTTGGATCCCGCGCTCGACAATGCAGGCAAGACGTTATTGACTGCACCACCCTGACCAGGAGTTTGTTTTCAATGGAGATACAAGAAATCAGGCGACGCCTCGCGACACCTGCCATAAAGTTCGTCGCCGGCGGGTTCCGGCCTACGCTCAAGGATGAGGAAAGCTGGCTTGGCAAAGTATTCCTTTTCCGCCCGGATGAAACGGTCCCCAAAAACGATGCGGGCGAGGAACTGCAACCCTATGCTCAGTTTTTTCTTCCCAGCCTGCCGTTCTCCAGCCTGGCCCTGAAGGGGATTCGCGTACTGACAGTCTTTGTCTCTGATCCGTTTCCTGAACCCTTTGAACCAATGGGTAACAACTGGCTCATTCGCGAATACACCTTTGATGATGTGCTAGTACGCAAAGAACTGCCGGTAGCAAATGCCTACATCAAGCCCTTTGCGCTGAAGGCCGAATTGGTTGAAGAGGACTTTCCACTGTGGGACGGTGGCGGTGTTCCCAGAGACCTGGAGCTTGAAATACTCAAACTTGAGCGATCTGGACAAATCGAATCCTATTACGACCTGATCACTCACACCTACGAACACAAAATCGGCGGCTATCCCTCGTTCTGTCAATCCGGCATCGACCCCGGCGATGATTTTGAATTCGTGTTCCAGATTTCGTCCGATTCGAAGATCAATCTGAATGTCGTGGACAGCGGAAGCCTGATGTTCTGGAAGAACAAAATCAGCGGAACATGGGCCATCTACTACGATTTCTATTAGTCAAAAGATGCGGCGCCTTCGTCCACCCGTGAATGAACACAGGCACAAAATCCCTACCCCCAAAAAACCTCGTAACATTGCGCCATGAGGTTTTTTCACGGGTGCGTGCTGTTCACGTGTGCACGCCCGTGACACCCTTCACCCGCTCGACTTCCAACGATCCTCAGCCCCATCGCAACGCCAAACGCCCCCACCCCCAGCCTTGATCTAGGCGCTTCCCATGCTGTATACCTAAAAAGACCCTAAGCCACGCCGCAGGAAATCACAGCGTCTTATGCTCGGAATCACACGTATCGATCGCCTTGTCGGCCCACTTTCCGCATCCCTGATTGCGCACTGTGGGCCTCACGTCAAATGCTGCGCTAAAGCAGCCACAGGGCTTGCTCCTCGCCTCTTTGCACTCCTCGCTTTACACCGTCTTCGACCTCGTTTGTCGGACTGGTGCGCCCATCGGCGCCATTGCTCAGTCCCTCCGCCTGCCTGCTTCTGATCGTTAGCCACTGAACCGGCGCCCCTTCTCCCGTTTTTTCGCGGAGTTCGTGTTCGTCTGGCTTTTCTGTCTGAACCCATCACTTCCTGAGCGAGACATCGCCCGGTCGGCCTTCGCGCCTCGAACCGCGCCCGTCAGCTCCAGGACACCTCATTTTGCAGACGCAGCGCCCCTTTTCAGGCGGCTTTGCGTCGCGCCACCCCACGGTACAAGGAGTATCAATCAATGATTTTTTTCCAGGGAAAAAGAATATTCAGTGCCATCTTCGACATGGATGGCACCATGTTTGACACCGAACGCCTGCGCTTCAAAACCCTTAAGCAGGCTTCCAACGAGATCTTCGGCAAGCCGTTGAGCGAGGAAACCCTGATCGGCTCGCTGGGCCTGAGCGCCAAGAAGGCCGAGGCTCTGGCCAAAGCGCATAACGGTGAAGACTTCCCCTACGCCGAGATCCGCCAGCGCGCCGATGAGCTGGAGCTGGCGTATGTGCGTAATGAAGGTGTGCCGATCAAGGCCGGTTTGCTGGAGGTGCTGGAGCGCTTGCGCAAGTACGGCCTGACCATGGCGGTTGCGACCTCAAGCCGTCGGGCGATTGCCGAGGAATACCTGATCAACGCCAACGTGCTCAAGTACTTCGACATCACCGTGTGTGGCGACGAAGTCACCCAGGGCAAGCCCCATCCCGAGATCTTCCTGCGGGCAGCCAGCGCGCTCAATTGCGAGCCGGGCCACTGCTTCATGGTCGAAGATTCGGAAAACGGTTTGCTTTCGGCGATCCGGGCCGAGGGCCAGCCGATCCTGATCGAAGACATCAAGCCACCCGCGCCCGAGGTCAAGGCCGGTGCGCTCAAGGCTTACAGCAACATGCAGGAATTTCTCGGCGATCTGACCGAATGCATGCCCGACCTCGGCACGCCCGAACTGACCGAGACCTTCCCCCAGGCACTCAACCAGTTTCGCGTGGGCATCCACGGTTTCGGCGCCATGGGCGGCGGCTACCTGACGCAGATTTTCTCCCACTGGGACGGCTACACCCGGCCCTGTGAAATCATCGGTGCCACCCGTTCGCGCATGCTGCGTGAAACGGTCGACGCCTTCGGCCGGTTCAGCGTGCGTTACGGCGCCACGTCCTTCGACCAGACCATCGAAAACCTGCGGATGATCGACATGGACGACGCCGAAGCGGTGATCGATATGTACGACGTCGCAGAGATCGTCGGCCTGAGCCTGCCCGAGCCGGCCATCCGCAAACAGGCCGACGTCATCGCCAAGGGCTTGATCCGCCGTTACGAACGCCGTAGACGCGAGCTGACCATCCTGATCGTGCTGAATAAGGTCGGTGGCGCCGCTTTCGTGCGCCGCCACGTCGAAGCGCAGTTGCTGCTGCTGGTGTCCCCTGAGACCTGCGAGCAGATCCTCGACAAGACCCACTTTGCCGAAACCGTCGTCAGCCGCATCGTCTCGAAGATTTCCAACGAGGCCCTGCTCAGGCAACTGCGGATCAAATCGAAGATCTTCCAGAACAGCCTGAGCGACGAACCGAGCGCTCCCCAAGCACTGACGACCGCAAAGGCGCCCGAATATGAACGGCTGATCGGTCGCTTCCGGCCCTTCGCCCAGTCGAGTAACGCCCTGAGCCAGTTGCACCTGATTCTGTTCAACAGCGAACCGGACATGCCCTTGTACGTCGAGCGCGGCAGCAACCTGCTTGAACGGTTGCGCCAAGTGAAAACCGTGGAAGACATCACCCAGACCCAGGTCATCAAAAACCTCCTGTGGAATGGCCCCCACGCGATCATTGCCTGGTACGCCAGCCTGTTGGGCTATTCGTGGCTGGGCCAGGGCATGGGCGACCCGCGCGTCAGCGCATTGGCCGAACGCCTGATCCGCCAGGAAGTCGGCCCGGCCCTGGTAGCGGAAAACCCGCAAATGAGCGAAGCCGTCGCCGGTTTCGCCAAAACCTTCCTCGAACGCTGCAACACCTCCTTCAAGGACCCCTGCGCCCGCGTCGGCCGCGACCCGCTGCGCAAACTGCAACGCAACGAACGCATTCTGCGCAGCATCGACCTGGCCCGCAAACACGGCATCGACTCCTCCGGCCTGGAGTTCGGCACCGCGCTGGCCCTGCACTACGCCCTCCGTTCGACGGACGCAAAGGATCAGGAGAGCCAGTTGATGCGTACGCTTTACGACGAGAGCGGGAGTGTCGAGGCAATGTTGACGTATACGGGGAGCTATAACGGCAAGCCGTATCCGGGACTGGATCCGATCAAGGACGCGAGTTTGGTTGAAGGGATTGGTGGGCATTTCCAGCGATTGGTGAAGCCGGATTCCGCGCATTGGGGGTGGCCGGTACGCAATTAACGAGAACAGGACTCGCCGTAGCAACTGAAACCCAAAAGCCCCGCAGCTTATTCAACTACGGGGCTTTTGCCCCGACTTTGCCCTACACATCGCCACTACGAACCCAGCCCTTGCTCGGGGGTCATAACCAGTGACGGCATCGTGACGGAACAAAAGGCCCTGCGCCTGTTTATTCAAGAGCGAAGCTTGCGATTCACCCATTTTAGGGCGCGCCGGATAACGTTCAGTTGACTCGTTGCTGTTTGATGCAGGTGCGGGCTGCTGATCCCCTCCAATGCTCCCTTATCGGAGTACGGATATGACTCGGTCAATGCGGTTCTTCCTGTCAATCTTCCTCGCCACAGCCTCATTGGCGTCGGTAAGCATCCTGAACAATGTAAGTGCGGCCACTGCCGAGGATCTGAATACAGACTCTCGACAAGCGCTGCAAACGCTCTACAAAGCCACTCCTTTCGCAGAAACCATCGCGCACAATGCCAAGGCAATTCTGGTCTTCCCGAAGATCATCAAGGCGGGCCTGGTGTTCGGCGGTAGCTATGGCGAAGGCGTATTACTGAAGGGCAAGCAAGTACAGGGTTATTACAACTCCGTCACCGGCTCATGGGGGCTGCAAGCAGGAGCTCAGTCTTACGGCTACGCGGTTTTCCTGATGACCGACAAAGCGGTGAATTACGTCCGCGAGACCAAGGGCTGGGAAATCGGTGTAGGGCCAACCGTTGTTGTGGTTGATGAAGGGGTTGCGAAAAACTTGTCCAGCTCGACGCTGAAAGATGACGCATACGCATTCATCTTCGACCAACAGGGGTTAATGGCCGGGGTCAGTATTGAAGGAACAAAGATCTCGCTGATCAAGCGCTAAATTTGCCCGGAAAAACATCTTAGAAACGAAAAAGCCCCCGTAATCAGCAATTATTACGGGGGCTTCGTCTTGTCCAATAATGGCGCAGAGATTGGGATTGTCAGACTATGACCTTCAATCCCAGGGATGTTTAGGAATCGCAATCAATCTTCAAATGCGGGCTTAAGTAAGCTAACCGCCACCGCCATACGCGTTTCGAGCGATTTATTGTGGTGAGGTTGTCCCGATCTATCAATTTCGCACATGAATCGCTTTAGCTCTTCAATATTATCCAAGAAGACACTTTGAAATAAGTCGCCAGGAACGCCTAGTTCATGGCTAACGCTTTTGTATCCTCGAAAGCTTTGGGAGCCGTCATCACCTTCATTATAGTCTGCACCTGACTCGGACTTTAAACTTTGATAGAGCATAATAATTAAAAACCCGTGTTGCTCATGTACTTCAAGAGATTCAAACTCAGGGTTGTTTTTTTCATAGCAATCCAAGTTTCACGCATCGCGCTTGGATTCTTCGTCCTGCTTGACCGCAATAGATACCGATTTGGATAATTTTTTACTTACTCTGCCAACTATTAGTCGCTTCGTTATACGCCAGATTACAAACACCACAATAAATATTCCGCTAAATTCAAACACAGGAAACTCTCCTTTTTTCCAGCCAAGAAACCTGATCATTATTTTGAAATGAGCACCCCATCACAGCGTCACGAGTCGTAATGCTGGGAGTACTACGTCTCTCCATTGAGCCGAGAGCATCGCACTGCGCGGTTCAGGTACTCACTCAAACGCGCTAATACGAGCTAACAGGAGCTCTAATCAACGGACACAAAAAAACCCCGTAAGTCAGAAACTTACGGGGTTTTCAAATAATGGCGGAGAGATAGGGATTCGAACCCTAGGTACCGGTGAAGGTACAACGGATTTCGAATCCGTCCCATTCGGCCACTCTGGCATCTCTCCAACGGCGCGCATCATAACAACACTTTCGCAGGAAGCGAACCCCCCTAAGCAAATTTTTTCCGTGCTATCAGATGCTTGCGTCGATTAAAGCGGTACGCCCAGACGATTGGCGACTTCTTCGTAGGCTTCGATGACGTCACCGAGGCCCTGGCGGAAGCGGTCCTTGTCCATTTTCTTGCCGGTGGCCTTGTCCCACAGGCGGCAGCCGTCCGGGCTGAATTCGTCGCCCAGGACGATGGAGCCGTCGGAGAACACGCCGAATTCGAGTTTGAAGTCGACCAGCAGCAGACCAGCGTCATCGAACAGTTTGCTCAGGACTTCGTTGACCTTGAGCGACAGTTCTTTCATGCGAACCAGTTGCTCGGCGGTGCCCCAACCGAACGCCACGACGTGGGATTCGTTGATGAACGGGTCGCCCTTGGCGTCGTCCTTCAGGAACAGCTCGAAGGTGTAAGGGTTGAGCTTCATGCCCTCTTCAACGCCCAGACGCTTGACCAGGCTGCCCGCGGCGTAGTTACGCACGACGCACTCGACCGGGATCATGTCGAGTTTTTTCACCAGGCATTCGTTGTCGCCCAGCAGTTTGTCGAATTGAGTCGGCACGCCGGCTGCTTCGAGTTTCTGCATGATGAAGGCGTTGAACTTGTTGTTCACCATGCCCTTACGGTCGAGCTGTTCGATGCGCTTGCCGTCGAACGCCGAGGTGTCGTTGCGAAACAGCAGGATCAAGCGGTCAGCGTCGTCGGTCTTGAAAACCGATTTGGCTTTGCCGCGGTAGAGTTCTTCACGTTTTTCCATGATGGGCTCCGCTTGCTAAGTAGGTGGGCTAGGCGATGTGTCGCCAGTCGAGCCCTGAATCTTGATCGGCCAGTTGCAGCCAGTCCGGGTCGCACCCGAGGGTGTCGACAAAACATTGCCGGGCCAGCTGCGGCAGGTTGTTCTTGCTGCTCAGATGGGCCAGGACCAGGTGTTGCAGGCCTTGCCAGCCCAACTCGGACACCAGGAATGCCGCCTGGTGGTTGTTCAAATGTCCCAGTTCACCGCCCACCCGCTGCTTCAGGAAGTAGGGGTAGTGACCGCGAGCCAGCATGTCACGGCAATGGTTGGACTCGATCATCAACGCATCGAGGTCCCGATAGCCGTCCAGCACCTTGTTGCAATACGAGCCCAGGTCGGTCAGCAGGCCGAAGCGTCGCTCACCGTCATTGAATACGTATTGCGTCGGCTCTTGTGCATCGTGGGCCACGGCAATGACTTCGATGTTCAGGGCGCCGATTTGCAATTGCTCGCCGCCAGCCAGGAAGCCCGCGGGTTCGATCGGTTTGCGCATCCCGCGCAGGGTGCCGCGACTGAGGTAGACAGGCAGATTGTAGCGCCGAGACAGCAAACCCACGCCATGCACGTGGTCGGCATGTTCGTGGGTCACGAGTATCGCGCTCAACTGCGCCGGGTTTACACCCAGGCGCAGCAGGCGTTTTTCGGTTTCCCGCAGGGAGAAACCACAATCCACCAGCACATACGTGTCAGCGCTGGCTATCAGCGTGCCATTCCCTTGGCTACCGCTGCCGAGAACGGCAAAACGCATGTGATCAGCCCAGGTTGTCCTGAATCACGCTCAACACTTTGCGCGCCACTTCTGCCGGCGCCACGGTGTTGATGTTTTTCTCGACGGTGACCTGGACGTTCTCGCCAACCTTGCTCAGGCGAACCTGATAACGCTCGGCACGGGCTTCAACTTCTTCCTTGGTCGGCGCACTGCCGAACAGGCTGCTGAAGAAGCCAGGCTTCTCGTCTTTCTTCTCGGCTTTTTCCGACAGGTTGATGTAGTACAGGCCCAGGCTGCGGTTGATGTCTTCAACGCGCCACTCGCCCTGTTCCAGCGCGCGACCGACGCTCGACCAGGCACGATCCAGGTCCGGACCGACGTTCAGGATCGGGTTGCCGCTGCCGTCTTCGCTCAGGCTGACACGACTTGGCTTATCGGAGTCCTGGGAAGCCAGCATCGAGACCGAACCGCCCTTCTCGGCCGTGCGGCTCATGCTTGCGAGCATGTCGTCGACCAGTGCAGCGTCGAGGCCAGTGTTGACCGAACGGTTGGTGAAGTCGACGTCGGCGGTACTGCCGGCCGGGCGCTGGGCGCTGACCACGTAGATTTCACTGGTGTTGCGCTGCACGCCTGGCTCGATGCGGACCCGCACGCGGGTTTCGCTGTCCGCACTGACGCCGGCCGCGCTCAGGCGCTTGGCCATGGCCGCGGACAGTTCGTCGGAATGCTGCCAGGTGGTGGTGAATTCGCCGGTTTGCGGGCGTTGTTCGTCCAGGCGGAAACCGTTGTCCTGGAAGAATTGCACGGCCACAGGCCAGGCTTCGGCCGGTGGGTGTTGACCCATGACCCAGCTCGAGTCACCGCTTTTCTGCAGGGTGTAGTCGCTGGCGTCAGCAACGGCCGACAGCGGCTGCGGACGTGGCACGATGTATTCGCCCTTGGCGGTGTCGTCGGCCACGTTACGCGGGATCGGCAACAGCGGATCCAGACGTTTGGCGGTCTGGACATCCGGTGGCAGTTGCATTGGTGCAGTCTGTTGCGCTTCCAGGTAATCGCTACCACGGTCACGGAAGTAACCTTCCGGGCCCCAGATCCATCCGCAGCCACTGGTGCTGGAGATAATCAAGGCAAGTGCGGAAAGTCCGGCCAATCGCTTCATGCGTAGTACTTCCTCAATTAAACCAGGACGCCGGACTGGCGCATGGCCTGCCGCAGCGGTTCGTGACAGGCAGCGCTGAGCCAGGTGAGCGGCAGACGGATACCGTCCGGCATCAAGCCCATTTCATGCAGTGCCCATTTCACGGGGATAGGGTTGGATTCGATAAACAGGGTCTTGTTGAGCGGCATCAGCTTTTCGTGGATGGCCCGAGCAGTCACGGCGTCGCCCTTGAGCGCGGCGTTGCACAGGTCGGCCATGTCACGCGGGGCGACGTTGGCGGTCACCGAGATGTTGCCTTTGCCGCCCAGCAGGATCAGCTCGACAGCCGTGGCGTCGTCACCGGAGATCACCAGGAAGTCTTTGCTGACACCGTCGATGATCGCTTTGGCACGACCCAGGTCGCCGGTGGCTTCCTTGATACCGATGATGTTTTTCACGGTCGACAGGCGGATCACGGTCTCGGCCTGCATGTCGCACGCGGTGCGGCCAGGCACGTTATATAGGATCTGCGGGATATCGACGGCTTCGGCGATGGCCTTGAAGTGCTGGTACAGGCCTTCCTGGGTCGGCTTGTTGTAATAAGGTGTGACCAGCAGGCAGGCGTCGGCGCCGGCGCTCTTGGCGTTGGTGGTCAGCTCGATGGCTTCGCGTGTCGAGTTCGCACCGGTACCGGCGATGACCGGGATGCGCCCTGCAACCTGCTTGACCACGTAACGAATCACTTCGATGTGTTCGTTCACGTCTAGCGTGGCCGATTCACCTGTAGTGCCGACCGCCACGATCGCGTGGGTGCCGTTTTGCAGGTGAAAGTCCACCAGTTTGCTCAGGCTGTCCCAGTCGAGACGACCTTGTGCATCCATGGGTGTGACCAGTGCCACCATACTGCCCGCAATCATGCAACCGCTCCTGCCGGAAAAAGAGAGCCGTAATGGTACTGGCGCCAAGATGCTTGTACAAGCGAAGTACTGCGCTGCTGCCATTCCCCTTGGCGCCGCTTTTCGCTACCCTTCAGACTTTGATCGGTACTGATAAGCTCTTACGCCGGGTTCCAGCCTCCATTTTCGGCATCACAAGCCCCGATCCAGCGTTGCCACCCCTCGCTCCCGCCACTGCGGAGCACGTTGCAACCTTCGGCTCGGGTTTTCTGAATTCGTCTGCGCAGGGTCGCCCCCGGTAAAAAAAGCCCGTAGAAGTATCGACCGCTCATCGCTTTAGGAATGCTGCATGTCCACCCCCACAGTTCGCGAACAATTCCTTGTCATCAGTGCCCTCGGCGCCAACCCCATGGAGCTGACTAACGTCCTGTGCCGCGCCAGCCATGAAAACCGCTGCGCCGTGGTCACTTCTCGCCTGACCCGTCATGGCGAGTGCAGTGCCCTGATCCTCGAGATCTCCGGCAGCTGGGACGCCCTGGCCCGCCTGGAAGGCAGCCTGCCGATCCTCGCCAAGAAGCACGCCTTCACGGTCAACGTGGTGCGCAGCGCGGCTTTAGAGAACCGTCCACAGGCCCTGCCTTACGTCGCCTATGTCAGCTCGGCCTACCGCTCGGACATCATCAACGAGTTGTGCCAGTTCTTCATGGACCACAACGTCGAGCTGGAAAACCTGACCTGCGACACGTATCAGGCGCCACAAACCGGCGGCACCATGCTTAACGCCACGTTTACCGTGACGCTGCCGGCCGGCGTGCAAATCAGCTGGCTGCGCGATCAGTTCCTGGATTTCGCCGACGCGCTGAACCTGGACGCCCTGATCGAACCGTGGCGCCCACAAAACCCAATGTAAGGAAGCTTTAATGGCCGTTGCTATCGACCAACCGGTTACCGACTTCGAAGCACCCGCCACCAGCGGGCAGACCGTCAGCCTCGCCAGCCTCAAAGGCAAGCAAGTGGTGATTTACTTCTATCCGAAGGACAGCACCCCGGGCTGCACGACCCAGGGCCAGGGTTTTCGCGATCAGCTGGAGGCCTTTAAAGCCGCCAACACCGAAGTTTTCGGCGTGTCCCGCGACAGCCTGAAATCCCACGAGAACTTCAAGGCCAAGCAGGCATTCACCTTCGAGCTGATCAGCGACAAGGAAGAAGCGCTGTGCCAACTTTTCGATGTGATCAAGCTGAAAAAGCTCTATGGCAAGGAATACATGGGCGTTGATCGCAGCACGTTCCTGATCGACAAGGATGGTGTGCTGCGTCAGGAATGGCGCGGTGTGAAGGTGCCGGGGCATGTGGATGCGGTTCTGGCTGCCGCTCAGGCCCTGAATAAGGCCTGATTTTATTGGCGCCTGTTCCGGCGCCTTCGCGGGCAAGCCTCGCTCCTACAGGGTTTGCGCCGTTCGCCAGATCGGGAACGACGCAAGTCTGTAGGAGCGAGGCTTGCCCGCGAAGAGGTCCTCAAGATTGAAATCTAAAGCAACGGCGCCACCACCGGTTCCTTGCGCGGCCACGCATCAAGCACAGCCTTGAACAGCGTCGCCAGGGGAATCGCAAAGAACACCCCCCAGAAGCCCCACAAACCGCCAAACAACAATACCGCGCAGATGATTGCCACCGGGTGCAGGTTGACCGCCTCCGAGAACAGCAGCGGCACCAGCACGTTGCCGTCCAGGGTCTGAATGATCCCGTAGACCGCCATCAGGTAGATGAACTGATCACTCCAGCCCCACTGGAACAACGCAATCAGCATGACCGGCACGGTGACCACTACGGCGCCGACATAAGGCACCACCACCGAAACGCCCACCAGCAACGCCAACAGCGCCGCATAGTTGAGTCCCAGAACGACGAAACCGATGTAGGTCACGCCACCGCAAATGAAAATTTCGATGACCTTGCCGCGAATGTAATTGGCAATCTGCCGGTTCATCTCATGGGCAACGCGGGTAATCAGCGCCCGTTCACGCGGCAGGTAGCCGCGAACCCATTGCCCGATCATTTCCCGATCCTTCAGGAAGAAGAACACCAGGATCGGCACCAGCACCAGGTAGATCATGATGTTGACCAGCAGCGGCAGGCTCGACAACGAGAAGGTCAGCGCCCACTGGCCAAACTTGCCAATCTCGCCCCGGGCCACTTCGATGGCTTGCAGCACCTGCTCGTCGGATACCAGATGCGGGTAGCGTTCAGGTAGCAGCAACAGCAGCGACTGCCACTTGGCGAGCATGCCGGGCAGTTCGTTGAACAACGTGATCAATTGATGCCAGAGCAACGGCACGACGACCACGATGAACACCAGCAACAGGCCCATGAACAACGCGAAGACCAGCCCCACCGCCGCGCCACCGGGCACGCGCAAACGCTCAAGGGTGACGACCAGCCCTTGCATCAGATACGCCAGCACCATCCCGGCCAGCACCGGCGCAAGCATGCCGCCCAAAGTGAGCACGGCGGTGAAGCCCAGGATCAGCAGGACCGCCAGTACCACGGCTTCTTCATCGGAGAAGTAGCGCTGAATCCAGTCGCGTAACACTTTGAACATCAATAATCCTTAGTAACGAACGCAGCCGGTTTCAGGCCTTTTTCAACCAATAGCGGTACACGCCCGCCTCATCTTCTTCACGCAGCAGCGTATGACCGGCCAACCGGGCAAAGGTGCGGAAGTCGCGCTGGGAGCCCGCGTCCGTAGCAATCACCTTGAGGACCGCGCCGCTGGCCATCCGATTGAGCTCCAGCTTGGCCTTGAGCAATGGCAACGGACAATTCAGGCCACTGGCGTCCAGCTCAACGTCATGGGCTACCGCGTCAATCATTGCATCACTCCGGGTCAGGTGGTTGAGCGGCCTAGAATATCTGGTCCGAAGCCCGGTGTCCGGCTACAGTAAGGTCTTTGTCGACTAAGGCTTTGTGCATGACTTTTTTGCGCCCTACCCTGCTGACGCTCGCTTGCCTGCTCGCCTCACCAGGCTTCGCCGACGACCTGCCGTCACTCGGTGATGCCAGTTCTGCCATTGTCTCGCCGCAACAGGAATACCAGTTGGGCCGCGCGTGGCTGGCGATGTTGCGCAGCCAGGTCTCGCAGCTCAATGACCCGCAGCTCAAGGATTATGTCGAATCCAGCGTCTATAAGCTGGTGGAAACCAGCCAGGTCACTGACCGGCGCCTGGAGTTCATCCTGATCAACAGCCCGCAGCTCAACGCCTTTGCCGCGCCCGGCGGGATCATCGGGGTCAACGGCGGTTTGTTCCTCAATGCCCAGACCGAGGGCGAATACGCGTCGGTACTGGCCCACGAATTGGCTCACTTGTCGCAACGCCACTTCGCCCGTGGCGTGGAAGCCTCGCAGCGCATGCAAGTGCCGATGATGGCGGCGTTGCTGGCCGGGATCGTGATTGCCGCCGCCGGCGCCGGTGACGCCGGGATCGCGACCATTGCCGGCACACAGGCAGCCGCCATTCAGGAACAACGCCGTTTCTCGCGCCAGAACGAGCAGGAAGCCGACCGGATCGGCATCCTCAATCTGGAAAAAGCCGGCTACGATCCGCGCTCGATGCCGAACATGTTCGAGCGCTTGATGCGTCAGTATCGCTTTGACGCCAAGCCACCAGAATTCCTGCTGACTCACCCGGTCACCGAATCGCGAATCGCCGACACCCGCAACCGTGCCGAACAGGCCAAAGCGGGCGGCATCGAAGACAGCAAGCGCTACCAGCTGATTCGCGCGCGGGTGCAGTTGGTATACGAAGAAACTCCAGGCCTGGGCGCCAAACGCTTTCGCGCGCAGCTCGATGAAAACCCGAAAAACGATGTCGCTCGCTACGGCCTGGCCATCGCCCAGATCAAGGGCGGCCAGTTGAATGAAGCCCGGGAAAATCTCAAGCAATTGCTGGCCACGGCGCCAAACGAGATTATCTACAACCTGGCCCAGGTCGATCTGGACATCACCAACAATCGCCTGCCGGACGCGCAGTCCCGGGTCGACCGCTTGCTGACCCAGTTTCCGGGCAACTACCCACTGAATCAGGTGCGAGTCGACCTGCTGCTCAAACAGAACCGTACCGCCGATGCGGAAAAGGCCCTGGAAAACCTGCTCAAGGCTCGCCCGGACGATCCGGATGTCTGGTACATGGTGGCGGAGACTCGCGGCCTGTCGGGCAACATCATTGGACTGCATCAGGCTCGCGCCGAATACTTCGCGCTGGTCGGCGATTACCGACAGGCCATTCAGCAACTGGACTTTGCCAAGCGCAAGGCGGGCGGCAACTTCCCGTTGTCATCGCGCATCGATGCCCGGCAACGGGAGCTAATGGAACAGGAGCGGATGATCAAGGACATGATGGGCTAAAAGCTTCAGGCATAAAAAAACCGCCTCTTTCGAGGCGGTTTTTTATTCAGCCAACAACCGGTTTATTCAGCCAGTTTAAAGGTGATGAAGCTGGCACGACCTTGACGCAAGACCCGCATCGACACCGAACGGTTCTTCGGCAGCGCCTTGGCAATCTCGGTGAACTCCTTGGTGGAGCCAATCGCCTGATTGTTCAGATGCGTAATGACATCGCCAGGCTGCAAGCCAATCAGCGAAGCAGGACCGTCCTCGACGTCCTTGATCACCACACCGCCCTTGAGGTCGTAGGTTTTCTTCTGCTCATCGGTCAGCTCGGTCACAGAAACGCCCAAGCGGTTGCTGCTGCTCTCGACACCGGATTTCGCCAGACCATCCAGCTCTTTACCTTCGTCCGGGATGGTGCCGACGGTCAGCTCGACATTCTTGCGCTTGCCCTCGCGGACAACTTCAAGATTGGCCTTGGCACCCGCCTTCAGCGCGCCGACCAGATGCGGCAGGTCAGCAGACATGATGATCGGTTGACCGTTCATGCTCAGGATCACGTCGCCTACTTGCAGGCCACCCTTGGCAGCCGGGCCGTCATCCTGGATCTGTGCGACCAGCGCACCGGCCGGTTTCTCCAGGCCAAACGACTCGGCCAGATCCTTGTTCACTTCCTGGATCACCACACCCAGCCAGCCACGGCTGACTTTGCCGCCGCTTTTCAGCTGATTGGAAACGTCCATCGCGACGTCGATCGGGATGGCGAACGACACGCCCATGAAGCCGCCGGAGCGGGTGTAGATCTGTGAGTTGATCCCGACCACTTCACCGTTCAGGTTGAACAGCGGACCACCGGAGTTGCCCGGATTGATCGGCACGTCGGTCTGGATGAACGGCACATAGTTTTCGTTCGGCAGACTGCGACCGATAGCACTGACGATGCCTTGGGTCACGGTGTGGTCAAAGCCGAACGGCGAACCGATGGCGACAACCCACTGGCCGGCCTTCAGGTCCTGGGATTTGCCGAGTTTCAGCACCGGCAGATCCTTGCCTTCGATTTTCAGCAGTGCCACGTCGGAACGCGGGTCGGTGCCGATCAGCTTGGCTTTCAGCTCACTGCGGTCGGCCAGGCGGACGAGAATTTCGTCGGCGTCGGCGATAACGTGGTTGTTGGTCAGGATGTAGCCGTCAGGCGAGATAAGGAAGCCCGAACCCAGGGACGTGGCTTCGCGCTGACGATCACCACGCGGCGAACGCTGTTGCGGCATGCCCCGTTCGAAGAACTCGCGCAGCGCTGGCGGCAAGCCTTCAAGGTCCGGCATCTGGCCGGATACTTTGCGATCCGGCAGTTTTTGCGTGGTACTGATGTTCACCACCGCGGGCGAAGCTTGTTCGACCAGTTGCGTAAAGTCAGGCAATTCGGCCGCTTGGGCAGAGACCGCCTGGCCGAGCACGAGCACGGTGGCAAAAATGGAAAGATAAGACTTCAAGCGTGGTATCGACATACGGCTCCCGTTACGACGAGCATGGTTAAGCGATATGGAGCAAGGAACACCGGGAACCATACGCCGGTATTTTTGTTCCGGGAACAACAAACAAGGCCAGAGCCGAGAGGCTCTGACCTATAGAAAAATTCAGGGGTATTTGCAACTTGAAATGCTCACCAAACATTTCGACATCTCAATGGCGTGATGGGCATTGCTGACCTCTCGCACTATCAAATCGTCGATCCATGAGCATTTCGGTTCAGCTCACTGTTTGGCCGTTGTGGCGTCGGAGCGCATGGACAGCGCAATCCGTTCGGCGGTGCCGATGGGAATTTCACCGACCACGGTCACCATCATCTCGCCTTGAGGTGTGGTCAAGCGTCGGGAAACCGCAACGGTTGGACCGAGCTGGGTACGCGTATCGGTCACCGTAGCGCCGTTAAGCGGTTCCAGGAACACTGAAAAACGGGCCAGGCCATCGTCGTACATCAGGCTGCTGACTTGAGTTTTGGTCTCGGGGTCTTTGCGCGAGGAACTACTGCTGAGTTCAAAACCTGGCGGCAACCAGTCAGAATGCCAGACCTCGGCAGTTTTAAGCGCCGTAGCCTTGTCAGGCTCGATGGTTAGCGGTTTGCAATCTGAACCTGCCTGCAGATCGCTGTCTGACGGAACATCGGCAGTATCCAGTTGCGTGAACTGGAAGCGCTCAAGCAACTGACCCTTGTCATTGAGCAGCAACGACTTGAGGGGCAGGCCGGTTTCCTTGTCCAGGTGTAACTCGAAACCGTAACGATGCTGATCGCGCGGCCTCAGTGAAACAATCACCGCCGCGCGCCCAGCCACACGCGACTTGCCGATGACGGCAAGGTCGTACCAATTCTTGAGCTTTTGTGGATCGAGTGCACGAGCGGCAGAGTTGGGAGTGTCCCCCAGCCCTGCTATCAGGGTGCCGCTGACGCATTGAGTATGCCCATCAATGCGCACGACTTCCTGTGCCGAGCCGTCGAGCTGGAGTAAACGCTCGCGGACCTTGCCATCCTGGACGCGGTGCCAGATGTTATGGGTAGAAAAACTACCGTTACGCTCGTAAACAAAAGTACCGTGAAAGCTTTGCGTTTGCTCGGCCTGACCCAGACGTGTCAACCAGTTCTGGGCTTCATCGGCGTGGGCTGGAACAACAAACCAGCCACTGAGCAGAAGCGAAAGTAGAGGTATGGCGCGCATGATCCTCCTTAGCGGTTTTCCAGGCTTGCTGCACGAGCGTAAGGCAGAGCGCTCTCAGTTCCTTTCAGTGCAGCCTGTTGAGCATGTTGGCGCAAGTAGCTTGGCAGACGCTGATCGTGCCAGCCCGGCTGACCTTGCAATACGCCGTTGGCCATAGGGCCAGTGGCTTCCGAACTCTCACTATAGCCTGCCAATACAGCCGGACCCTTGACCTGTGGAGTGGCCAGAGTGGACTGCGTGGATTGCTGAGCCAGTTCGACCCCGGCAATTTCGTCCTGGTTGTACAGACGAACACCCGCCAATACGGCAACGGTCACCGAAGCAGCGACGGCCAGACGACCCAGGCTGCGCCATGGACCGCGAGATGCCTTGGCCGGGACGGCTTCGTCTTCCAGCGCAGCAGAGACTGCCGCAGCGATGTCCAGACGTGGAAGCAGCAGATCCTTATGCATGACTGCCCGAGCGATCTGGTAACGAGCCCAGGTTTCGCGGGTTTCAACATCGTCAAAGGCATTAAGCACCCGACGCAATTCCAGCTCATCCGCTTCGTTATCCATCACTGCGGACAGCGATTCCTGCAGGGCTTCACGACTCATGGCGTTCCTCTCTTGGCTGTCGCCGCTGTCTCAGTTTTCCTGCAACAACGGCTGCAGGGCTTTATCAATGGCTTCCCGAGCCCGGAAAATCCGGGAGCGCACGGTACCCACCGGGCATTGCATGACTGCCGCAATGTCCTCGTAACTCAGACCATCGAATTCACGTAAAGTTAAGGCCGTACGCAAATCTTCTGGAAGTTGCTGGATGGTTCGATGGACGGTGCCTTCGATCTCATCCCGCAGCAATGCGCGTTCTGGCGACTCGAGATCCTTGAGGCCATGATCGCCGTCGTAGAACTCTGCGTCTTCGGAACTGACATCACTATCCGGCGGCCGACGGCCGCGTGAAACCAGATAGTTTTTCGCCGTGTTGATGGCGATGCGGTAAAGCCACGTGTAAAACGCGCTGTCTCCGCGGAAATTACCAAGTGCACGGTACGCCTTGATAAAGGCTTCCTGTGCGACATCCTGGGCTTCATGGGTGTCGTGCACGAAACGCACGATCAACCCGAGAATTTTGTGCTGGTATTTCAGCACTAGCAGATCGAAAGCTCGCTTGTCGCCGCGTTGAACGCGCTCAACCAGCTGCTGATCCTCTTCCTGGGTTAGCATGAACACTCCTCGATAAGCTCGAAGGAGGCTTGCATAACTAAACGACCAGACTTGCAAACATAGACTCGGGCTTTTCGCAAAAGTTCTCCCCCTCCAAGCAAGTTTCCTGCGGGCTCTCTGATTTGGCACGCACGAAAAGCGCAGCTCGGGACAACCCGGCTGCGCGAATAATCTTGTCATCGGTTCGCCGGCGAGGACCAAACCGCAGGTCCCGCACTGAAGCCGACACTGTCCCTTGATTCAGGCAACCCGCTATTGATCTTGGGCCCTTGGCAAAAGTTCCAAATATTTATAGCCGGGTGCAACCGACATTGTGCAACCGTGAAGCGAAAAAGAGTGTTAAATCCTCGATACAGTCGTCTTGTCGCCGAACCCGCGAAAAAAACATCCGACGAAGCGTCCAGTCTTTTCTGTCACTGTAGTTTCACAATGCCATGGTGGCCCGGCTATTGTGCCGATCCCCCCCTCTATATACTAGTGGGCTGTGTGGCTGCCTGACTCGCCGATCCCAGGTGTCTTGCGCCAACCCCGACCCGGGTCGCTTTGAGCGGAATCCTGAAATGAGCCAACAGTTTCAACACGATGTTCTGGTCATTGGCAGCGGCGCTGCCGGTTTGAGCCTTGCGCTGACCTTGCCCGGTCACCTGCGCATCGCCGTATTGAGCAAAGGCGACCTCGCCAACGGCTCGACATTCTGGGCCCAGGGCGGTGTCGCTGCCGTCCTGGATGACACCGACACCGTTGAATCCCACGTCGATGACACGCTCAATGCCGGCGGTGGCCTGTGCCATGAAGATGCCGTGCGTTTTACCGTCGAGCACAGCAAGGAAGCCATCCAATGGCTGATCGACCAGGGCGTTCCCTTTACTCGCGATGAACAGTCCGGCACCGAAGACGGCGGTTTCGAATTCCACCTGACCCGTGAAGGCGGCCACAGTCATCGGCGCATCATCCACGCCGCCGATGCCACCGGTGCGGCGATCTTCAGGACGCTGCTCGATCAGGCGAAAAAACGCCCTAACATCGAATTGCTGGAACAGCGGGTCGCGGTCGACCTGATTACCGAAAAGCGCCTGGGCCTGGAGGGCGACCGCTGCCTCGGCGCCTACGTGCTCAATCGCGCCAGCGGCGAAGTCGACACCTACGGCGCCCGCTTCGTGATCCTTGCGTCCGGCGGCGCGGCCAAGGTCTACCTCTATACCAGCAACCCTGACGGCGCCTGCGGTGACGGCATCGCCATGGCCTGGCGTTCCGGCTGCCGGGTGGCGAATCTGGAGTTCAACCAGTTTCACCCCACTTGCCTGTATCACCCGCAAGCCAAGAGCTTCCTTATCACCGAAGCCCTGCGCGGCGAAGGTGCACACCTGAAGCTGCCTAATGGCGACCGCTTCATGCAGCGCTTCGACCCACGGGCCGAACTCGCGCCACGGGACATCGTCGCCCGGGCCATCGACCATGAAATGAAGCGCCTGGGCGTCGACTGCGTCTATCTGGACATCAGCCACAAGCCCGAAGCGTTCATCAAGACGCACTTCCCGACGGTCTACGAACGTTGCCTCGAATTCTCCATCGACATCACCAAGCAACCGATCCCGGTGGTGCCGGCGGCTCACTACACCTGTGGCGGCGTGATGGTCGATCAGCAGGGCCGCACCGATGTGCCGGGCCTGTACGCCATCGGCGAAACCAGCTTCACCGGCCTGCATGGCGCCAACCGCATGGCCAGCAACTCGTTGCTGGAATGTTTCGTCTATGCGCGTTCGGCTGCGGCGGACATCCTTGAGCAGTTGCCGCAGGTGTCGATCCCCATCGCCTTGCCCGTCTGGGATGCCAGCCAGGTGACCGACTCCGATGAAGACGTGATCATTGCGCATAACTGGGATGAACTGCGGCGATTCATGTGGGACTACGTCGGGATCGTGCGCACCAACAAGCGCCTGCAACGGGCCCAGCACCGGGTGCGCCTGTTGCTGGACGAAATCGACGAGTTCTACAGCAACTATAAGGTCAGCCGGGATTTGATCGAACTTCGCAACCTGGCCCAGGTGGCCGAGTTGATGATTCGGTCAGCGATGGAGCGCAAGGAAAGTCGCGGCCTGCATTACACCCTCGACTATCCGAACCTGCTGCCGGTGGCGCTGGACACTATTCTGGTGCCGCCCACCTACGTCGACTGAACCTCAGCCGGACCCGCAGGCGTCGGTGCACATCCGCCGCCTGCGAATCCCGGGGCACGCAGATCGCCCTGACCCGCCGCTCGCCCCGCAGGCGAAACCGCAGCACCACGACCAACGGTAGCGCCAGGCTGTCCGGCCGCAGCTGCACCGATTGCCAACCTCGCGCCTGACTCCATACCTGCCAGCCATCGGCATCGTGACGCAAGCCGCGAAACGCCTGCGGATGGGTCAACAGAATCTGTCGCGGCAACGCCCAAAAGCCATGAACCGCGCACAGCACAACGCCGAGCACGCAAACCCAGGCAGGTATAGAAAGAAGAAACAACGAACCCAGCGCGAACAGCTGGGCCAGAACATACGCCGCCAGCAACTGCCCAGAGGCATGCCAGCGGCAGTCGAACGCATTACTTGGGCTGGACACGATCCAGGATCATGCGAACCATGCGCTGAAGCTCCGGATCTTCTGATTCGGCGCGTTCCATGAACCAGCCGAACATGTCCTGATCTTCGCATTCGAGCAGCTTGCGGTAGCAATCGCGGTCGACATCGTTGAGGTGCGGGTAGACCTCCTTCACGAACGGCACCAGCAACACGTCAAGTTCAAGCATGCCGCGACGGCTGTGCCAGTAGAGGCGATTCAGTTCAACATCTTCGACCATGGAGCGCTCCTCAAATAGGCGGCAAGTATACAGCCCAACGCCGGAGCGAACAGTCGGCTTTGGTCGGACCTCCCGAGCTTTTGTGAACTACCCATTTCATGGGCGCCCCCTTATGATGTCTCTCAGACTCTTTACCCTGCGATGACCCATGGCCGATTCTGCTTTTTTCTGCACCCTGTCACACGAAGGCGTTCTCGCGGTCCGCGGCGCGGATGCCGGTAAATTCCTGCAGGGCCAACTGACCTGCAACCTCAATTACCTGAGCGATACCCAGGCCAGCCTCGGCGCCCGCTGCACCCAGAAAGGCCGGATGCAGTCGAGCTTCCGCATTCTGCTGCAAGGCGATGGCGTGCTCCTGGCCATGGCCACCGAGCTGCTGGAACCGCAACTGGCGGACCTGAAAAAATACGCAGTGTTCTCCAAATCCAAACTAACTGACGAAAGCGCCGCCTGGGTACGCTTCGGCCTCGATCATGGCGATGCGGCACTGCGCAGCCTCGGTCTTGAGTTGCCGGCCGACACCGACAGCGTTGTGCGCAACGACGGGCTGATCGCCATTCGTGTATCGCCTGAGCGCGCCGAACTGTGGGTCGCCGCCGATCAAGCCGATGCCATCAAGGGCAAGCTGTCCGCCCTGCTGGCCGAAGGCGAGTTGAATCAATGGCTGCTGGGCCAGATCCGCGCAGGGATCGGCCAGGTCATGCCGAGCACCCGCGAGCTGTTCATCCCGCAGATGCTCAACCTGCAAGCCGTGGGTGGCGTGAGTTTCAAGAAAGGCTGCTACACCGGCCAGGAAATCGTCGCGCGCATGCAGTACCTGGGCAAACTCAAGCGTCGCTTGTATCGCCTGACACTGGATGGCAATGAATTGCCTGAGCCCGGCACGCAACTGTTTGCCCCGAGCCACAGTAGCGCCATCGGCGAAGTGGTGATGGCTGCACGCGGCGAACTAAACATTGAACTCCTGGCGGTGCTGCAAGCCGAAGCTGCAGAGTCGGGGGATATCCATCTGGCAGCGCTCGAAGGCCCTGCCCTGCACCTGCTCGACCTGCCCTACGCGCTGGATCGCGATAAAGAAATCCAGCGTTAAGCGCAGTATTTTCATGCAAGACCCTAGAGAACAGAAATGAGTGAGCTGGCGGATAAGGTCCAACAGGATTTGGTTGAGGCCATCGATAACGATGACCTGGTTCTGCCAACATTACCGGAAGTGGCCCTGCAGATTCGCAAGGCTGCTGAAGATCCGGAAATCAGCGTTAGCACCCTGAGTAAAGTGATCGGCCGCGATACCGCGTTATCGGCGCGCCTGATCAAAGTGGTCAACAGTCCGTTGCTGCGGGCGACCCAGGAAGTCACCGACCTGCACACCGCCATTACCCGGCTGGGCGTGAATTACAGCAGCAACCTGGCCATCGGGCTGGTGATGGAGCAGATTTTCCATGCCAGCTCCGAGGTGGTAGAGCAGAAAATGCGTGATGTCTGGCGCAAAAGCCTGGAAATCGCCGGGGTCAGTTATGCCCTGTGCCGCAGCTACACCCAACTCAAACCCGATCAGGCAGCACTGGGCGGTTTGGTGCATCAGATTGGTGTACTGCCGATCCTGACGTATGCCGAAGATCACTATGAGCTGCTCTCGGACCCGGTCAGCCTCAATCATGTGATCGACCGCATTCATCCGCTGCTGGGCGACAAATTGCTCAGCGTCTGGGAGTTTCCGGAGATGCTGGTGAAGTTGCCGGGGCAGTATCTGGACTTCAAGCGTGAGTCCGTAAAGGTTGATTATGTCGATCTGGTGCAAGTCGCCAGTCTGTATTGCCACAAGGGCACCGACCACCCGCTGGCGCGCATCGATGCATTCAATGTGCCGGCGTTCAAGAAGCTGGGGATCGATCCAGAGAACGAGGCGATGTGCCGGGAGCTGGAAGAGTCGCGGTCGATGTTTTATTAGCCGAGACCGAGTCGCGCCCTTCGCGGGCAAGCCTCGCTCCTACAGATGCAACGTGCCCCCTGTAGGAGCGAGGCTTGCCCGCGAAGAGGACAGCACAAACACCCTCACTCCCCCGCAATAAAACTCACCCGAACCTTCAACCCCGCCTTCTCGCCATCGTGAAGGCTGATCTGTGCCAGATGCGCACGACAAATCTCCCCCACAATCGCCAAGCCCAACCCTGAACCTGCGACCTGCTGGTTACGCCGATAAAAGCGTTCGAACACCCGATCGCGCTCTTCCAGGGGAATGCCCGGCCCATCGTCCTCGACCTCCAGCACCGCCGGCGCCGTCACCCGCAGAATCACATTGCCGCCCGGCGGTGTGTGGGCCAGGGCGTTATCCACCAAATTGCTCAGCAATTCATTCAACAACGTCGGTTCGCCCCGCAGCCATACCGGCTCGTCGGCTTCCAGCGCCAGTGCCACGCCGCGAGCGTGGGCCAATGGCGCCATGGCCATGCCCAGTTCCCGAGCCAACTGGCTCAAGTCCAGCAACTGTGCGCCGCCCTCGGCAATCGCCCGCGCGCCATTTTCGACCCGCGCCAGGGACAGCAACTGGTTAGCCAGATGGGTCAGGCGATCCGTGCCCTGGGCGGCAGTCTCCAACGTACTGCGCCAGGTTTCCGGTTCGCTGGCGCGCAAGCCCAGTTCAAGACGCGCCTTGAGCGCCGCCAACGGCGTGCGTAATTCATGGGCGGCATCGGCGATAAATTGCGCCTGACGCTCGAACTGCCCGCGCAGACGCTCGGTAAAGTGATTGAGCGCCCGCACCAATGGCCACAGTTCATGCTGCACTTCTACCAACGGCAAGGGACGCAGGTCGTCGGACTGGCGCTCTTCCACCGCCGTGCGCAAACGTTCCAGCGGACGCAGCGCCGCACTCACCGCAAACCACACCAGCAACAACGCGCCAATCGCCAACATCCCCAGGCGCAGCAGCGTATCCGCCGCCAGACTGCGCGCCATGCTGACCCGCGCCTCGTCGGTTTCTGCGACACGGATTTCCGCCATGCCGTTCATGTTCGGCTCGCTCACCGGCTTGAGCAGGCTCACCACGCGTACGTTCTGCCCGCGATAGACCGCGTTGTAGAAACGCGCCAGCGCCGGATAGTCATCGGTGCGCGGCGTACCCGGCGGCGGTGGCGGCAGGTTTTCGTAGCCGGAGATCAGGTTCTGGTGGATGTCGTTGACCAGATAAAAGATTCGCCCGGCGCTGTCGTAGGCAAAGGTATCAAGCGCCACATAAGGCACGTCGGCGCTGAGGGTGCCATCGCGCTGGGAAACCCCGGCGGCGATGGTCCGCGCCGAGGCCAGCAAGGTCCGGTCATACGCCGTGTCGGCGGCTTCACGACCGTTCCAGTACGCACTTAAACCACTGGCCAACATCAACACCACCAGCAACAACGCCAGGTTCCACAACAACCGCCAGCGCAGGCTGCTCGGCTTATGCATCGCGGCTTTCCAGCAAATAGCCGAGGCCACGGAAGGTCACGATCGCCACCGGTTGCCCGTCGAGTTTCTTGCGCAAACGGTGGACGTAGATTTCGATGGCGTCGGGGCTGGCTTCTTCGTCGAGGCCGAACACTTGGGACGCCAGTTGCTCCTTGCTCATCACCCGACCGGGACGCGCGATCAGCGCTTCGAGCACCGCCTGCTCGCGTGAGGTCAGGGTGAGCAATTCTTCGCCGAGGGTGAAGCGTCGGGTGTCGAGGTCATAGGCCAGCACGCCGCAGCGCTGCTGCCGTTCGCCGCCGAGCACGCTGCGGCGCAGCAAGGCTTTGACCCGGGCTTCAAGTTCGGTCAGTTCGAAAGGCTTGGCCAGGTAATCATCAGCGCCCAGGTTCAGGCCGTGGACCCGGTCCTTGACGTCGCTGCGGGCGGTCAGCATCAACACCGGCAGGTTCTTGCCCCGGGCCCGCAGACGCGCCAGCACTTCGAAACCATCCATCCGTGGCAGGCCGACATCGAGGATCGCCATGGCGTATTCCTCGCTGCTCAAGGCCAGGTCGGCTGCCACGCCGTCGTGCAAAACATCCACGGTCAGACCCGTGCTCTTGAGCGCCTGGGCGACACTGTCGGCGAGCTGCAGGTGGTCTTCGACGAGCAGGACACGCATGGCTTTTTACCTCATTCAGGGATGGTCGACGCCATTCTTTGCCGCGGAGTTTACAGCCGCATCCGCCGCTGTGAAGCCCGAAAACCGTGAAAGTCAGCTGAAAGGTTAGCGAAAGGTTGGCCGGTTAGAGTCCAGCCACGGACAGTTTTAACTGCCGTCGCTAATGCCTCTAGCGAATACGAAAAACGCCTCGAAGCGTTTTCGCCAATAAGAACAATAACGGAGTACTTCACGATGCTGTCCATGCAGCCTCAGGCTCGCCCGCCTGTTCGTTTTTCCCGCCTCAGCCAGACCGCCCTTGCCAGTGCCGCCGCCTTCGCCGGCTTTTCGCCGTTGAGCCAGGCTGCTTTCTTCGAAGACAGTACGGCAACCCTCGAAACCCGCAACATGTATTTCAACCGCGACTTTCGCGACGGCACCAGCGCCCAGCAATCCAAGCGTGACGAATGGGCCCAGGGCTTTCTGCTCAATCTGCAATCGGGTTACACCGACGGCACCGTGGGGTTCGGTGTCGATGCGCTGGGCATGCTGGGGGTCAAGCTCGATTCGAGCCCCGACCGCACCGGCACCGGCCTGTTGCCGACTCATGATGACGGTCGCGCCGCCGACGAGTACTCCAAACTGGGCCTGACCGGCAAAGTGAAAATCTCCGCTACCGAACTGAAAATCGGCAGCCTGATTCCGGAACTGCCGATCCTCAAGCCCAACGACGGACGCATCCTGCCGCAGACCTTTGAAGGCGGATTGCTGACCTCCAAAGAGATCAAGAATCTGACGTTCACCGGTGGCCGCCTGGAGAAAGCCAAGGACCGCGACAGCACCGATTTCGAGGACATTGCCCTCAACAACAAGAACAGCCGCTTTGCCGGCACGGCCGCCGGCAAGCACTTCGACTTTGGCGGCGTGGACTACAAGTTCACCGACAAAATCACCGGCAGCTACCACTTCGCGCAACTCGACGAAGTCTATAACCAGCACTTCCTCGGCGTCGTTGCCTCGCAGCCATTCGGCCCGGGCACGTTCGGCACCGACCTGCGACTGGCCATCAGTGACGACCAGGGCGCGGCCCGGGGCGGCAAGATCGACAACAAATCCCTCAACGGCCTGGTGAGTTATGCCTTGAGCGGGCATAAATTCAGCGCCGGTTACCAGCACATGTCCGGCGACAGTGCGTTCCCGTATGTCGATGGCGCCGACCCATACCTGGTCAACTTCGTGCAGATCAACGACTTTGCCGGCGCCGAAGAACATTCCTGGCAAGCGCGCTACGACTATGACTTCGCCAAACTCGGCATCCCCGGCCTGAGTTTCATGAGCCGTTACCTGAGCGGTGACAACATCAAGCTCAAGAACGGTGACGAAGGCAAGGAGTGGGAGCGCAACACCGAGATCAAATATGTTGTACAAAGCGGCGCGCTCAAGGACGTCGCCGTACGCCTGCGTAACGCCACTTATCGTTCCAACTACTCCGCTCGCGATGCCGATGAAGTGCGTCTGCTGGTGAGCTATAGCGTTGCACTTTGGTAATTGATTGATACGCCGAAGGCTTTAAAGATCGCAGCCTTCGGCAACTCCTACACATATCCATACAATAAGAAATCCGTGGAGAACCCAATGAAATTGTCACTGCGTAAGTTTGCTCTCACCGCCAGCGCCCTGCTGTTCGCCGGCCAATTGATGGCCGAGCCCAAGCGCCCGGAATGCATCGCCCCGGCCTCCCCCGGCGGCGGTTTCGACCTGACCTGCAAACTGGCGCAAAGCGCGCTGGTGAACGAAAAACTGCTGACCAAACCGATGCGCGTCACCTACATGCCCGGCGGTGTCGGCGCGGTGGCCTACAACGCGGTGGTCGCCCAGCGCCCGGCCGATGCCGGCACGCTGGTGGCGTGGTCCAGCGGCTCGTTGCTGAACCTGGCCCAGGGCAAGTTCGGCCGTTTCGATGAAACCAACGTGCGTTGGCTGGCGGCGGTCGGCACCAGCTACGGCGCCATCGCGGTGAAAAACGATTCGCCCTACAAGACCCTCGACGATCTCGTTCAGGCGCTGAAGAAAGATCCAAGCAAAGTGGTAATCGGTTCCGGAGGGACCGTCGGCAGCCAGGACTGGATGCAGACCGCGCTGATCGCCAAGGCCGCCGGGATCAACCCGCGTGATCTGCGTTACGTCGCCCTCGAAGGCGGCGGTGAAATCGCTACCGCCCTGCTCGGCGGCCACATCCAGGTCGGCAGCACCGACATCTCCGACTCCATGCCGCATATCCAGAGCGGTGACATGCGCCTATTGGCGGTGTTCTCCGACAAACGCCTGGACGAGCCGGAAATGAAGGACATCCCGACGGCCAAGGAGCAAGGCTACGACATCGTCTGGCCAGTGGTTCGCGGTTTCTACCTCGGGCCGAAGGTCAGCGACGAAGACTACGCCTGGTGGAAAGACGCCTTCGACAAACTGCTGGCTTCCGAGGATTTCGCCAAGCTGCGCGATCAACGTGAACTGTTCCCGTTCGCCATGACCGGCCAGGAACTGGACACCTACGTGAAGAAGCAAGTCGCGGACTACAAAGTGCTGGCCAAAGAGTTCGGCCTGATCCAGTGATCGTCTCTGTCTAGCGGCTGCGGCCCCCACTCCTGCGGGCCGCGGCACAGGAGTTTCCCATGCTCTTACAACGCATTTTTGCTTCGGTGCTGCTGGCGCTCTGCGTCGGTCTGGCGCTGATGGCATGGCCGTATCAAGCGGCTTTTTCCTATGAACCCGTAGGACCTCGGGCCTTTCCGCTGTTGATGCTAGGCCTGATGGGCCTCGGTTTGCTGTACATGCTGTTTCGCCCGACGCCCATCGTGCACAGCGAAGACGACCCGAAACTCGACCGCGAAACCCTGAACAAGATCGGCATCTGCATCGTTTTGCTGCTGATCTTCGCCGGGCTGTTCGAACCGCTGGGCTTCATTCTCAGCAGCATCCTGATCGGCATCCCGATGGCGCGCCTGTACGGCGGGCGCTGGCTGCCCAGCATTGTCGTCACCACGCTGATGAGCGTCGGCCTCTACCTGCTGTTCGACAAGTTGATGGACGTGCCACTGCCCCTGGGCCTGCTCGACGTTCTGGAGAACTGATATGGATACTTTTGGCTATTTGGGCCAGGGTTTCGGCGTCGCGCTGAGCCCGTACAACCTGGTGACCGCGCTCTGCGGCACCTTGATCGGCACCGTGGTCGGGCTGTTGCCAGGCCTGGGCCCGATCAACGGCGTGGCGCTGCTGATCCCGATTGCGTTCGCCCTGGGCTTGCCGCCGGAATCGGCGCTGATCTTGTTGGCGGCGGTGTACCTGGGTTGCGAATACGGCGGCCGGATCAGCTCGATCCTGCTGAACATTCCCGGCGAAGCTTCCACTGTGATGACCACCCTCGACGGTTACCCGATGGCCCGCAAAGGCCTGGCCGGTGTGGCATTGTCGCTGTCGGCGTGGAGTTCGTTCATCGGCGCGTTTATCGCTACCTGCGGCATGGTGCTGTTCGCCCCGCTGCTGGCGAAATGGGCGATTGCCTTCGGCCCGGCGGAATACTTCGTGTTGATGGTGTTTGCGATTGTCTGCCTTGGCGGCATGGCCGGTGATCGTCCGCTGAAGACCTTTATTGCGGCGCTGATCGGCCTGTTTCTGTCCAGCGTCGGCATTGATGCCAACAGCGGCGTGTACCGTTTCACCGGGGACAACATCCATTTGACCGACGGCATTCAGTTCGTCGTGTTGGTGCTGGGCCTGTTTTCCATCAGCGAAATTCTCCTGCTGCTGGAAAAAACCCATCGCGGCCAGGAAGCGGTGAAAGCCACCGGGCGGATGATGTTCAACTTCAAGGAAGCGTCGTCGGTGTTCGTGGTGAACATCCGTTGCGGCCTGCTCGGTTTCATCATGGGCGTGTTGCCGGGTGCCGGCGCGACGCTGGCCAGCGCCGTGGCTTACATGACCGAGAAGCGCATCGCCGGGGCCAAGGGCACGTTCGGCCAGGGCGACATGCGCGGCCTCGCCGCACCGGAAACCGCCATCGGCGCTTCGGCCTGTGGCGCACTGGTACCGATGCTGACCCTCGGCGTTCCGGGTTCGGGCACCACGGCGGTGATGATCGGCGCGCTGTCGCTGTACAACATCACCCCCGGCCCGCTGTTGTTCCAACAGCAACCGGATATCGTCTGGGGCCTGATCGCTTCGTTATTCGTCGCCAACATCATGTTGGTGATCCTCAACATCCCGATGATCCGCATCTTCACCCGCATCCTCGCCGTGCCGAACTGGGCGCTGGTGCCGGTGATTGCGATCATTACCGGGATCGGCGTCTACGCGGTGCACGCGACCACCTTCGACCTGTTCCTGATGGTTGGCATCGGTATCTTCGGTTACATCCTGCGCAAACTGGATTTCCCATTGTCGCCGGTGTTGCTGGGCTTCATCCTTGGCGGCTTGATGGAGCAGAACCTGCGTCGCGCCCTGTCGATTTCCAACGGTGCGTTGGAAATCCTCTGGTCGAGCCCGATCACCTTTGGTGTCTGGGTGCTGACGGCAATCATGCTGCTGATGCCGATCCTGCGGATCTGGCGTAAACGTTCGGTTGCTCGTCGCGCTATCGCCGATGTCTGATCGAACACCTTTCAAAGCGTGGTGGGGAACGCCGCTGGTCGGCCTGCTGGGCGGATACCTCGCCAGCCAGGTCGGCTGGCCGTTGCCGTGGATGGTCGGCTCGTTGCTGGCGATCATCCTGGTGCGCTGCCTCACGCCGTGGCAATTGGCGGAAATCCCTGGCGGGCGCAAGTGCGGCCAGTGGATCGTCGGCATCGGTATCGGCCTGCACTTCACCCCGGTGGTGATGGAGCAGGTGTTGAGCCACTTCGGTTTGATCTTCTTCGGCGCATTGGTCACCAGCCTGTCCAGTGTGGTCGGGGTCTGGTTGATGCGGCGTACCGGGGAGGATCGCGCGACGGCATTCTTTTCCAGCATGCCGGGTGGTTCAGGGGAGATGGTCAACCTTGGCGCGCGCAATGGCGCGGTACTCAGCCGCGTCGCGGCGGGGCAGAGTTTGCGGGTGTTGGTGGTGGTGCTGTGTGTGCCGGCGGCGTTCAAGTATTTGCTGGGGGACGGTACGCCGATCGGTCATGCCACCGTTGTCGATTGGCGCTGGCTGGCAATTCTGTTTCCGGCGGGCGCCTTGCTCGCCTGGGGCTGGCAGCGGTTGCGTCAACCCAATCCATGGCTGTTCGGGCCGTTGCTGGTCAGTGCTGCGGTGAGTATTGGCTGGGATCTGCACATCGGTTTGCCCAACGGTGGCAGCCAGATCGGGCAGTGGCTGATCGGCAGCGGATTGGGGTGTCACTTCAATCGGCAGTTTTTCCGGCGGGCGCCGTCCTTTATGGGGCGGACGCTGATCGGCACGGTGCTGACCATGTTGATCGCCACGGCGGCGGCCTTGGGGTTGAGCGCGTTAACCCATCTGGATTTGCGTTCACTGACGCTGGGCATGATGCCCGGCGGAATTGCCGAGATGAGCTTGACGGCGGAGACCCTGCAATTGTCGGTGCCGCTGGTAACGGCGATGCAGGTGATGCGCTTGTTGTTCGTGTTGTTTTTGGCGGAACCGTTGTTCAAGTATTGGAATCGAGTGCCGGATTCCCCCCTACCCTGATCGTTCCCACGCTCTGCGTGGGAATGCAGCCCGGGACGCTCCGCGTCCCAAAGCGGACGCGGAGCGTCCATTGAGGCATTCCCACGCAGAGCGTGGGAACGATCATTACGCGAGTGGCGGCAACCGCCACTCAATCGGCGTCTCGCCATTCTGTTCCAGAAACTTGTTGGTCCGGCTGAAGTGCCCACACCCGAGAAAGCCACGATAAGCGGACAACGGCGACGGATGCACCGAGGTCAGCACCAGGTGCTTGGTGGCGTCGATCAGCTTCTGCTTGCTCTGCGCATGGGCGCCCCACAGCATGAACACCAGGTGCGGCTGATGTGCGCTGACCACTTCAATGATCCGATCGGTGAAATACTGCCAGCCCTTGTCCTTGTGCGCATTGGCATTGGCGCGCTCGACGGTCATGGTGGTGTTGATCATCAGCACGCCCTGGTCGGCCCAGCTTTGCAGGCAGCCGTGGCTCGGGATGTCGATGTTCAGGTCACGCTTCAACTCTTTATAGATGTTCACCAGCGACGGCGGCGCCGGCACGCCCGGTTGCACCGAGAAGCACAGGCCGTGGGCCTGACCCGGGCCGTGATACGGGTCCTGGCCGAGGATGACGACTTTGACCTTGTCCAGCGGCGTCGAGTTGAGCGCGTTGAAGATCATCGGGCCTGGCGGATAGATCTCCTTGCCCGCCGCGCGCTCCTGTTGCAGGAATGAGCGCAACTCTGTCATGTAGGGCTGGTCGAACTCAGCACGCAGTGCCTCCTTCCAGCTCGGTTCGAGTTTGATACGGTCGTCAGCAGTCATGGTCATACCCGGCAAAAACAATGGGGCGAACCCTAGGAAAGCTGGGCAGGCTTGTCAATTGATCTGACGCAGATCCGGCACTTTCCTGCAATGCGATCATACTGAACGCTCAAATTCCCGATCGAGGTCACGATGAATCTGCACTTCGAAGAACTCACCGGCACCGATGGCGCGCGCATCGGCATCGCCAGCCTGGATGCCGAAAAGTCACTGAACGCCCTCTCCTTGCCGATGATCAATGCCCTGCGCGATCAACTGGACGCCTGGGCCAAGGATCCGCAAATCGTCTGCGTATTGCTGCGCGGTAACGGCGCCAAGGCCTTCTGCGCCGGCGGCGAAGTGCGCAGCCTGGTCGAAGCTTGTCGCAACCATCCCGGCGAAGTGCCGCCCCTGGCCGCGCAATTCTTCGCCGCGGAATATCGCCTGGACTTCAAGCTGCACACTTATCCCAAACCGCTGATCTGCTGGGGCCACGGCTACGTACTCGGTGGCGGCATGGGTTTGCTGCAAGGCGCAAGTATCCGCATTGTCACGCCGAGCAGTCGATTGGCGATGCCGGAAATAAGCATCGGCTTGTACCCCGATGTCGGCGCCAGTTGGTTCCTGTCGCGGATGCCCGGCAAGCTCGGGTTGTTTCTCGGCTTGACCGGCGCGCACATGAATGCCCGTGATGCGATTGATCTGGATCTAGCGGACCGCTTCCTGCTCGACGAACAACAGGAAGAACTGGTCGAGGGCTTGTTGCAATTGAACTGGCAGGAACAAACCTCGATGCAGCTCAACAGCCTGCTCAAGGCGTTGCAGCAGGAAGCTGTCGCACAGATGCCCGAGGCACAATGGCTGCCGCGCCGTCAGCAGATCGACGAACTGCTGGATGTCAGCGATGTGCGCTGCGCCTGGAAGGCCATCAGCCATCTGCGCGATTCCACCGATCCGCTGCTCAGCCGTGCCGCGAAAACCATGACTGAGGGCTCTCCCGTGACCGCTCATCTGGTCTGGGAGCAAATCATCCGGGCCCGGCATCTGTCGCTGGCAGAAGTCTTTCAGATGGAATACACCCTGAGCCTCAACTGCTGCCGTCACCCGGAATTCAGCGAAGGGGTACGGGCGCGGTTGATCGACAAGGACCAGAAGCCGCACTGGCACTGGCCGGACATCAATAATGTGCCGGATGCGGTGGTGGAAGCGCATTTTCATAAGGTCTGGGAAGGTCGGCATCCGCTGGCGGATTTGTCGGATTACTGAAATCCGGGCACAAAAAAAGCGGCGCTTGATGCGCCGCTTTTTTGTAGCTGGCTGTTGTGAAAAATCAGCGGTGGTTGCCCCGACCACCGCGACCGTCATGATCGCCACGCCCGCCTCGGTGGTCGCCTCGACTATGACCACCGCGGTCATTGTTCCAGTTGCCCCGATTGCGGCCATCCCAACCGCCTCGGTCATGGCCTTGCCAGCCACGGTTATGGGACTGGTAGTAGCGCGGCTGCGCCTGGTAATAACGCGGCGCCGAGTAATAACGGGGAGCCGGCTGATAGTAGCGCGGTGCTGGTTGGTAATAGCGTGGCGCCGAGTAGTAGCTGCCACCGCCCGAGTAATAAGCCGGTGCGGGGGACGAGTAGACCTCAGAACTGTAGTAGCTGCCTCCATCTCCGTAGGAATAGGGAACACATGCACCAAGGGAAAAACTCAACACGACCAGCAGAAGAATTCGGCGATACATGGCGGCCTCCTGGACCGCGAGTAGCCACACCAGCGACGCTGGCAGGCGACAGTCAATTGTTGGCGACTGTCGAAAGATCAGACATCGATTTCAGAATCTGGTGCGTTCATGAAACACATTGAAACAAGTCCCCGATGAAAGGTTTTTCATCTTCGCCATAAAAAACGGCGCTTCCTTCAAAGGAAGCGCCGTAGTGATTAATGGCGTCCGTAACGGCCGCCACCGTGGTAATAACCCGGCCCGCGACCGCCGTAATACCCGTGGTTGCCGTAATAGTAGTAGCGATAGCGCCCGTAATACCGGGGGTAGGAATAGCCGTAGTAATAAGGCGAGTAGTAATAACCGGGGTAGTAATACGGCGTTGCGTAAATGTCAGCGGTGCCAGCGTAGTAATAGCAACCGGACAGCCCCAAGCCCAACACCGCGCCCAGCAGTAGTCGACGAAGCAGTTTTTGATAAACCATGGCGGCCTCCTGAAAGACCCGCGACAGCAGTCGGCACAGGCCCGACCCGTACCTGTTTTGACTGTAAAACCGGCAACCCGTGCGCGCAGGCTGAAACCTTCGGATAAGCGGCCCATTGCGGTGCGCCAATGCACCATGACAAGGCAATCACGCGCCCTCCTCCGTCAGTCAATCGGCCTCACCCCACGGCCCAGAGGCTTCGCACCGACTTGGCACGGCTCTCGCTTTAGTAAAAGCGTGCAGGAGTCATCACAGGTTCGCGGCACCACAATTTGCAATGGCTGACTAGGGTTCCGGCTCGCTTAGGCGAGTGGCTGGTCCGAGAGTTGGCGACCTCCAGTTGAGGTTACACGGCGGGACAAAAGCCCGGGAGACAAGCCACCGTTCGCGGTGCCGCGTTGACTCCTGCCCGCCCTTGATCAACTGGAGAACCATCCCATGACCCGACTTCATTTACCCGCCCTGCTCGCCGCCGCTTTCGCCGCCCTCGTCAGCGTCTCGTCCCAAGCCGCGCAGAAAGACCATTTCAGCGTCTGCTGGACCATCTACGCCGGCTGGATGCCTTGGGAATATGCCGGCAGCCAGGGCATCGTCGACAAATGGGCGAAGAAGTACGGCATCAAGATCGATGTGGTGCAGCTCAACGATTACGTGGAATCGATCAATCAATACACCGCCGGCCAGTTCGACGGCTGCACCATGACCAACATGGACGCGCTGACCATTCCGGCGGCCGGTGGCGTCGACAGCACCGCGCTGATCGTCAGCGATTTCTCCAACGGTAACGACGGCATTGTGCTCAAGGGTGAAGGCAAGAAAGTCACCGATCTCAAGGGCATGGACGTCAATCTGGTAGAGCTGTCGGTCTCGCACTATTTGCTGGCTCGGGCCCTGGATTCGGTCGATCTCACCGAGAAAGATCTGAAAGTGGTCAACACCTCCGACGCCGATATCTCGGCCGCTTTCAACACCGATCAGGTCAACGCCGTCACCACCTGGAACCCGATGCTCTCGGACATCAAGGCCAAACCCGGTGTGACCGAGGTCTTCAACTCCAGCCAGATCCCCGGCGAAATCATGGACATGATGGTGGTCAACAGCGCCACCCTCAAAGACAACCCGGCGCTCGGCAAAGCACTGACCGGCGCCTGGTTCGAAGTGGTCGAGCTGATGAACGCGAAAAACGCCGCAAGCAAAGCCGCCCTCGAACACATGGCCAAAGCCTCGGGCACTGACCTGGCCGGTTTCCAGTCGCAACTCGACACCACCAAGCTATTTGCCACTCCGCAGGAAGCGCTGGCGTTTTCCACCAGCAAGCAATTGCCGGAAACCATGCGCAAGGTCGCCGAGTTCTCGTTCCAGCACGGCTTGCTCGGTGAAGGCGCCAAGGACACCAGCGCCGTCGGCATGGCCTTCGCCAATGGCGTGACCAGCGGCGACAAAGGCAACCTCAAGCTGCGCTTCGACCCGAGCTACGTGCAGATGGCTGCCGACGCCAAGTTGTAAGACTGGAGGACCTGGCCATGCGCCTGATCAATCGCCACCCGGATCGCCCGAGTCGCCTGTTGTTGGTGATCCTGCCGTTCGCCCTGGTGCTGTTCGCCTACTTCATGGGCTCGGCCGAGCGGCTGACGGACAACCCCAACGACAAGCTGCTGCCCAGCGCCGTGCAAATGACCGATGCGGTGAAACGCCTGGCCTTTACCGCCGACAGCCGCACCGGCGAATACGTACTTTGGCAAGACAGCGTATCCAGCCTGCGACGGCTGGCCATCGGCCTCGGCATCAGTGCGTTGGCCGGTTTGTGCCTGGGCATGGCGGCCGGCACGTTGCCGTTGTTCGGCGCGCCGTTGTCGCCGCTGCTGACGGTGCTGTCGATGGTACCGCCACTGGCGATCCTGCCGATTCTGTTCATCGTATTCGGCCTGGGGGAATTGTCGAAAGTGATGCTGATCGTGATCGGCATCACCCCGGCGCTGGCCCGTGATCTGGAACAACGCGCCCGGGAAATACCCGTCGAGTTGCTGATCAAGGCCCAGACGTTGGGCGCTTCAACCTGGACCTTGATGCTGCGTGTGGTGCTGCCGCAATTGCTGCCGCGCCTGCTGATCTCGCTGCGGCTGATGCTCGGTTCGGCGTGGTTGTTTTTGATCGCCGCTGAAGCCATCGCCTCCACGGACGGCCTCGGCTATCGGATTTTCCTGGTGCGCCGCTACCTGGCGATGGACGTGATCTTGCCCTACGTGGTCTGGATCACCCTGCTCGCATGGCTGATGGATTGGGGCCTGAAACGCCTGACCCAACGGGCCTTCCCTTGGTATGAAGGAGCCCGCGCATGAGCTTCATCACCGTGAAAAACGTCTGGCAGCAGTACGCCGATCAAGTCGTACTGGAAGGGCTGAACCTGAGCGTCAACGAAGGTGAGTTCTGCACCTTGGTCGGCGCTTCCGGTTGCGGCAAATCGACCTTCCTGCGCCTGCTGCTGGGTCAGGAAAAAGCCAGTCGCGGCGAGATCCAGCTCGACGGCCAGGCATTGGCCGGCGAACCGGATTCAAGCCGTGGCGTGGTGTTCCAGCGCTACTCGGTGTTCCCGCATCTGACGGTGCTGGACAACGTCGCCCTCGGCCTCGAACTGCCGCGCTCGCCGCTGCTCGGGCGTCTGTTCGGCAGCGCGAAAAAGGATGCCCGCGAGCAGGCCTCGGTGTTGCTGCACAAAGTCGGCCTCGGTCACTCGCGGGACAAGTACCCGGCGCAGCTCTCCGGTGGCATGCAACAACGGTTGGCCATCGCCCAGGCGTTGATCATGAAACCCCGCGTATTGCTGCTCGACGAACCGTTCGGCGCCCTCGATCCGGGCATCCGCAAAGACATGCACGTTCTGCTGCTGGAGCTGTGGCGCGAGACGCAACTGACGGTGTTCATGGTCACCCATGACCTGTCGGAAGGGTTCAGCCTCGGCACCCGTTTGCTGGTGTTCGACAAGGTTCGCATCGACCCGCACGCCCCCGGCGCCTATGGCGCGCGCATTACCTACGACATCCCTTTGAACAGCGACCGCCGCGCCCAACGCGCCGCCGTCGATGCCTTGCCGATTGAATGGGCAGGCACGCTTCGCACCGCTTAAGAGGATTTGCACATGACTGATTCGACCCAACTGTTCCCGCCCTTCGCCGAAGAAATGCTCCCCGGCGGCGGCCATCGTTCCTTCGTATTGAAACGCGGGCAACTGCTGCGCCTGACCGACCTGCGCGGCGGTGCCAACGTCAGCCTGACGCTGCTCAACGCCAACGAAAAAACCGAACGCCTGAACCTGCCCGACAGCCTCAAATGCCAACACACCGCCAAGCTCACCGCCGGCCATTGTTTGTACTCGGACATGGGCCGGGTGCTGGCGGCGATCACTGCCGACACCTGCGGCTGGAGCGACAGCCTCGGCGGCGTGCTGTGCGCTGAAGAAGTCGCGGAAAAATACGGCGCCGGGCGCTATCAGGAACTGCGCAACGGCTTCTTCCGCAATGGCACCGACAACCTGTTGGTGGAACTGGGCAAGTGGGGGCTGGGCCTGTCGGATTTGCTGATGACGCTCAATTTATTCAGCCGGGTGAATGTCGATGAGGCCGGGCATTTCCACTTCGTCGAAGGCAACTCCAAGGCCGGCGACTACATCGAGTTGTACGCGCCGATGGACACGTTAGTGGTACTCACCGCCCTGCAACATCCGATGGATCCGTCGCCGGACTACGCACCAAAACCCTTGAAGCTGAGCTGGATGAACGCCGACGCCAGCGTCGCCGAACACTGCCGCACTTCGCGCCCGGAAAACGAGCGCGGCTTTATCAACACCGACCGTTTGTTCGCCTGAGGATCGCTGCCATGTCACTCGCTATCGCCACCACTCAAAAGCAGCCAGAAACCGCGATCTATCGCGCCACCATCCCCGCCGGCGAACCCTGGCTGATGGAGGTCAAGGCCGGCCAGACCCTGCGCATCCTCGACCTCGAAGGCAACCAGGCGGTCGATACCTTGTTCTACAGCGTCGCCAACCCGAAGGAACGCTACGACGTGCAACGCACCTTGCGCCGGCAGAACAGCGTCTACCTGAGCACCGGCAGCGTGCTCTATTCCAACCTCGGCCAACCGATGCTGACCATCGTCGCCGACACCTGCGGGCGCCACGACACCCTCGGCGGCGCCTGCGCCCAGGAGAGCAACACCGTGCGTTATGCGCTGGAGAAACGCTACATGCACAGCTGCCGCGACAACTACCTGCGGGCCTGCGTCCACGACGGGCGACTGGGCAAGGGCGACATCGGACCGAACATCAATTTCTTCATGAACGTGCCGGTCACGGCGGATGGCGGACTGACGTTCGAAGACGGGATTTCGGCGCCGGGCAAGTACGTGGATTTGCGGGCGGAGATGGACGTGATCGTGTTGATCTCCAACTGCCCGCAGTTGAACAACCCATGCAATGCCTATAACCCGACACCTGCGGAGTTATTGGTATGGAACTGACATTGAAGCGGTTGCGTAAATGGCTGTTTGCCCTGTGCCAGGCCCGCTCAGGCCAGTGCCTGGCCAGGCAACGAGGTCCCTTGTAGCAGCTGGCGAAGCCTGCGTTCGAGGGCGAAGCCCTCGCAAATCCGGTTACCTCATTCTGTCAGCACGATCGAGCTGTCTGAATGGGCGACCGCTTCGCGGCCGAACGCAGCCTGGTGGCAGCTGCTACAAAAATGTGCATCAACTTCAGCAGCCCGGGACGGCCCGGGTGTCTTTCGAAAAACTGCGGGACGGCCCGCATCCCAGGTCGAGGCTGATGCGCTATCGCCTCCGGGGGTTTTGCCATGTTCGAAAAAGTCCTGATTGCCAACCGTGGCGCCATCGCCTGCCGCATCCTGCGCACCTTGGGTGAGTTGCAGGTCAAAGGCGTTGCCGTGTACTCCGAAGCCGATGCCGCCAGTTTGCATATCCTGCAAGCCGATGAGGCCCATAGCCTCGGTGAAGGCGCGGCGGCCGGCACCTATCTGGCGGTGGACAAGATCCTCGCCATCGCCCAGGCCACTGGCGCCACGGCGATCCATCCCGGCTACGGTTTTCTCTCGGAAAACGCTGCGTTCGCTGAAGCCTGCGAAGCGGTCGGCATTGCCTTTATCGGCCCGACGCCGGAACAGCTGCGAGTGTTCGGCCTCAAGCACACCGCCCGCGCGTTGGCCAAGCAACACGGCGTGCCGATGCTCGAAGGCACCGAGTTGCTCGACAGCCTCGATGCAGCGTTGATCGCCGGGGAACAGGTCGGCTACCCGGTGATGCTCAAAAGCACCGCCGGCGGTGGCGGCATCGGCATGCGTGTATGCCGTAGCGCTGCCGAGTTGAACGAATCCTTTGAAGCAGTCAAACGCCTCGGTCAGAACAACTTCAGCGACGCTGGAGTATTCATCGAGAAGTACATCCAGCGCGCCCGACACCTGGAAGTGCAGGTGTTTGGCGATGGTCGTGGTGAAGTGATCGCTCTCGGCGTGCGCGACTGCTCGGTGCAGCGGCGCAACCAGAAAGTCCTCGAAGAAACCCCGCCGCCGAACCTGCCCGAGGGCATGGCTGACGAGCTGTGCGCTGCGGCGATCAAACTGGCGAAAGCGGTGAATTACCGCAGCGCCGGGACGGTGGAATTTGTCTTCGACAGTGAAGACCAGCGCTTCTACTTTCTGGAAGTGAATACGCGGTTGCAGGTCGAGCACGGTGTCACCGAACAGGTGTGGGGCGTGGACCTGGTGCGCTGGATGGTCGAACTGGCGGCCGGGGATTTGCCTCCACTGAGCGAGTTGAGCCGGGGCTTGAGTCCAGAAGGCCATGCGATTCAGGCGCGGTTGTATGCCGAGGATCCGGGACGGGATTTCCAACCGAGCCCTGGGCTGCTGACGGCCGTGAACTTCCCCGTCGCTGACGGCAAACACCTGCGTATCGACACGTGGGTCGAGGCCGGATGCGAGATCCCGCCGTACTTCGATCCGATGCTCGCCAAGGTCATCAGTTGGGCGCCGACTCGCGAACAAGCGCTTAAGGACCTGCATCAGGCCTTGGGCGACAGCCTGCTGTACGGCGTCGAAACCAACCGCGATTACCTGCGGCAGATTTTGCTCGATACACCTTTCGCCAGCGGTCAGCCGTGGACGCGGTGTCTGGAAGGCCTGGTGTATCAGGCCAACACCTTTGAAGTGTTGAGCGCCGGGACGCAAACCAGTGTTCAGGACTATCCCGGTCGTCTCGGTTACTGGGCGGTGGGTGTGCCGCCGTCGGGGCCGATGGACAGTCGGGCGTTGCGTCTGGGCAACCGATTGCTGGGCAATGACGAGGGTTTTGCGGCACTGGAAATCACCATGAGCGGGCCGTTGCTGCGCTTCAATTGCGATGCGGTGGTGGCGGTGACCGGGGCGGTAATTGCGCTGACGTTGAATGGTGAAGCGGTGCCGATGAACACCGCATTTTTGATTCCGGCAGGTGCCACATTGAGCCTCGGCACTATCGCCGGGGCGGGCGCCCGCAGCTACCTGTGCCTGCGCGGTGGCCTGCAAGTGCCGGATTATCTGGGCAGCAAAAGCACGTTCACTCTTGGTCAGTTCGGTGGTCATGGTGGGCGGGCGCTGCGGGCCGGGGATGTGTTGCATGTGCCGGCCCTGATGGATCGGAGCGTCGGTGCGCAATTGTCAGAAATCGCCGAGCTGCCTGCTGTGCGCCAGATTCGGGTGATCTACGGCCCTCACGGCGCACCGGAATACTTCACCGAAAACTACATCGACACCTTCTTCGCGACCCAATGGGAAGTACATTTCAACTCCAGCCGCACCGGTGTGCGGCTGATCGGGCCGAAGCCGAAATGGGTGCGGGCCGATGGTGGTGAGGCGGGGCTGCATCCGTCGAATATTCACGACAACCCGTATGCCATTGGCGCGGTGGATTTCACCGGGGATATGCCGGTTATTCTGGGGCCGGACGGCCCGAGCCTCGGCGGATTTGTGTGCCCGGTGACGGTGATCGAGGCGGATCTTTGGCAATTGGGGCAGCTCAAGGCCGGGGATAAGGTGCAGTTTTTGCCGGTGGACCTGCAAACTGCTCGAGCACTGGCCACACAAAACCATTGTGGCGCGTTACCAACGGAAATGGTGTCGCCAGTCGTATTGGATCTTGGTCAGGACGACACAAGACTGGTGGCCAGATTATCGGGCGACACGCATCTGCTTCTGGAGATCGGCGCACCCGAGCTGGACCTGGTCCTGCGCTTCCGCGCCCACGCCCTCATGCAGGCGCTGGAAAGCAAACACCTGCACGGCGTGATCGATCTGACGCCGGGCATTCGCTCCCTGCAAGTGCACTATCAACCCGAGCAGTTACCACTCGCCGATCTGCTCGGCATCGTCGCCGGCGAATGGGACGCCGTGTGCGCCGCCAGGGACTTGCAAGTGCCGTCACGCATCGTCCATCTGCCGCTGTCCTGGGACGACCCGGCGTGCCAATTGGCCATCGAGAAATACATGACCACCGTGCGCAAAGACGCACCGTGGTGCCCGAGCAATCTGGAGTTCATCAGACGCATCAACGACCTGCCGAACCTCGACGAAGTGCAGCGCACGGTGTTCGATGCGAGCTATCTGGTGATGGGCCTCGGCGACGTCTACCTCGGCGCCCCCGTGGCCACCCCGCTCGACCCGCGCCATCGGCTGGTGACCACCAAGTACAACCCGGCGCGTACCTGGACTGCCGAGAATTCGGTGGGCATCGGCGGCGCGTACATGTGCGTGTACGGCATGGAAGGCCCCGGCGGCTATCAGTTTGTCGGGCGGACGTTGCAGATGTGGAATCGCTATCGCGAAGTGGCGGCGTTCGACGGCAAACCGTGGCTGCTAAGGTTCTTTGATCAGATTCGTTTTTACCCGGTGAGCGCCGATGAGCTGCTGCGGATTCGCCGGGATTTCCCCCTCGGGCGCTTCGAGCTGAACATCGAGCACAGCCAGTTGAACCTGGCGGATTACCAGGGGTTTCTGGCGCAAGAAGCCGAGAGCATCGCCGCGTTTCGCGATCAGCAAAAAGGCGCGTTCAACGCCGAACGCGAACGCTGGATCGCCAGTGGCCAGGCGCATTTCGACAGTGAAGAATTGATCCCGCAAGCGACCGAAGACGCGCCGCTGGCCGCCGGTCAGCAGAGCGTCGACAGCCACATCGCCGGCAACCTTTGGCAGGTTCAGGTGGAGGTCGGCAGCCGTGTGGCCGCCGGGGATACGCTGGTGATTCTGGAGTCGATGAAGATGGAAATCCCGCTGCTGGCGCCGATGGCCGGAGTGGTGCGCCAGATACTCGTGCAACCGGGCTCGGCGGTGCGTGCCGGGCAGCGGGTCGTGGTGCTGGACCTCGACTGAACTCATTTTGAAAAGGATCGAATCATGAATTTCAATCTGCAACTCGATGCCCTGCGCAGCGCTTATCGCGACGGTCAGACCACGCCTCGGCAACTGCTGCTCGGCCTGCGGGACAAAGCGGCGGCGCTGAATCCGGATTATCACCTGTTCATCCATTTGCTCAGTGTCGAAGAACTGGAGCCGTACCTCGCCGCCCTCGACGAGAGCGATCTCGACAGCCTGCCGCTGTACGGTGTGCCGTTCGCAATCAAGGACAACATCGACCTGGCAGGCATTCCGACCACGGCGGCGTGCCCGGCCTTTGCCTATGTGCCGGAACACTCGGCAACCATCGTCGAGCAGTTGCTGGCGCTGGGGGCGATTCCGTTGGGCAAGACCAATCTCGACCAGTTCGCCACCGGGCTCAATGGCAGTCGCTCGCCTTATGGCGCGTGCCCGAACAGCGTGTTGCCGGAGTATCCGTCGGGTGGTTCCAGCGCGGGATCTTCGTTGGCGGTGGCGTTGGGGGTGGCGAGTTTTGCCCTGGGGACGGACACGGCAGGTTCCGGTCGGGTGCCAGCGGCGCTGAATAATCTGGTGGGATTGAAAGCTACCAAAGGATTGATTTCTACGGGCGGCGTGGTGCCGGCGTGTCGTACGCTCGATTGCGTCACGACCTTCACCGCCACGGCTCGCGAGGCCAGTCAGTTGCTGGCGCTGACGGCGCGCCTCGATCCACGGGATGCCTACAGTCGCAGCAATCCGTCGTGGAATGACGGCTCGGCGTTCGGTGCGCCGCGCCCGTTTCGCTTTGGCGTTCCCCGTGCGCAAGACCTGGCGTTTTTTGGATGCCCTGAAGGCCCGTTGCTGTTTGGCGATGCCATCGACCAGCTCAAAACCATGGGCGGTGAAGCAGTGGAGCTGGACCTATCGCCTTTCCTCGAAGCGGCACAGCTACTTTATGAAGGACCGTGGGTCGCCGAGCGCTACAGCGTGGCCGGCGAGTTGATGGAACAAAATCCTGAAGCGGTGTTGCCGGTGATCCGCGCGGTACTGGCCAAGGCCCCGGCGGTGACGGGCGTGCAGACCTTCCGCGCGCAGTATCGACTGCAAACCTTGAAGGCCCTGTGCGACCAGGCGCTGGAAGGTCTCGATTGCGTGCTCACACCGACCATCGGCCGTCCCGTGACCTTGGCAGAGTTGGCAGCGGAACCGGTGCTGCGCAATTCCGAATTGGGCTATTACACCAACTTCATGAACCTGCTCGACTACGCCGCCGTCGCCGTGCCCAGCGGTTTTATGGGCAACGGTTTGCCATGGGGCGTGACGCTGTTTGGCCGGGCGTTTACTGATCAGTATCTGTTGAGCGTGGCGGATGCTTTTCAACGTCAACAAGGTTCGCCTGCGCCAGCGACGGTTGCCCGCAATGATCGCGCACGATTGGTGGTGTGTGGCGCACATCTGGAGGGGCTGGCATTGAACTGGCAATTGAAGCAGCGCGGGGCTCGGTTGGTGGAGACGACGCTCAGTTCGCCGGATTATCAACTGTATGCGTTGGCCGGTGGTCCGCCGTTTCGTCCGGGGATGGTGCGGGTGAAGGACGGGGGCGTGGCGATTGCGGTGGAAGTTTGGGAATTGCCGAGCAGTGAGTTGGGGTCGTTTCTGACCGGGATTCCGGCGCCGTTGGGGTTGGGCAAGGTACAGCTGGCGGATGGGCGCTGGGAGAGTGGGTTTATTTGTGAGGGCTATGGGCTGGAGGGGGCGGTTAATATCAGCCATCTAGGCGGCTGGCGTGCTTACCTCGCTAAATGATCGTTCCCACGCTCCGCGTGGGAATGCCGCCCGGGACGCTCCGCGTCCCTTCGCAAGCGTGACGCAGAGCGCCACTGGATGCATTCCCACGCGGAGCGTGGGAACGATCACCCCGCGTAAATGCAGCGGTTATTTCCGCCCGAGGCCACTAGAATGCATGCCATCGGGTCACTGCCAACGGAACCACCATGCCGCTTCGCTCGCCGCTGTATTCCCAACGTTCGTTGGTGCTCACGCTGATCGCGTTGCTCGGTGCCGGGTTCCTCGCCACCTCCTTTCTCAGTTACTACGCCTCGCGAGCGTCGATCCGCGACAACATCGTCAACACCGAGCTGCCGCTGACGTCCGACACGGTTTATTCGGAAATCCAGAAAGACCTGGTCCGACCGATCCTGATTTCCTCGATGATGTCCCGCGACACCTTCATGCGCGATTGGGTGGTCAACGGCGAGCACGATCCCGACCAGATGACCCGCTACCTCAACGAGGTCATGACCCACTACGGCGCCTACACCGCGTTCTTCGTCTCCAACAGCAGCCTGACCTACTACCACGCCAAAGGCGTGCTCAAGCAGATCAAGGTCGACGAACCGCGGGACGCCTGGTACTTCCGCGTTCGCGACATGAAAGAGCCCTACGAAATCAACGTCGACCCGGACCTGGCCAACAAGGACAACCTGACGTTCTTCATCAATTACAAAGTCTACGACTACAACAAACGCTTCATCGGCGCGGCGGGCGTCGGCCTGACGGTGGATGCGGTGATCAAGCTGATCGACAAGTATCAACAGCGTTATCAACGCAGCGTGTACTTCGTCGACACCTTCGGCCGACTGGTGCTCACTGGCGCCGAGGGCGGCCCCGACGGCGCGCGGGTCGGTCAAAGCCTCGGCGAACTCGACAGCATGAAAGGCCTGGTCAGCCAGTTGCCCAAACCCCACAGCGGCAGCTACGAATATTCCGTCCACGGTCAGGGCCATTTCCTCAACGTGCGGTTCATTCCCGAGCTGAACTGGTACCTGTTCGTCGACAAGCGCGAAGACGGCGCCCTCAGTGAAATCCGTGAGTCGCTGTACCTCAACCTACTGATCTGTCTGCTGGTCACGTTGATTGTGCTGGCCCTGCTCAACCGCGTGATCAAGCGCTATCAGAGTAAGATCCAGGCCCAGGCCACCCTCGACAGCCTGACCGAACTGCCCAACCGCCGCGGCTTCGACCTGCTGGCGGCACAAGCGATGCACGAAGCCCAGCGCGAACCGAAACCGCTGACCGCATTGTTGCTGGACCTGGACCACTTCAAGGTCTTGAACGACACCTACGGCCACCTCGCCGGCGATCAGGTGCTGATCGGCTTCGCCCGGGATTTGGAAAGTTGTCTGCGCCATTCCGACATCGTCTGCCGTTGGGGCGGTGAGGAATTTATCGTGCTGCTCAAGGACACCGACGGTGAGACCGGTCAGAAAATCGCCGAGAAAATTCGCCAGCATGTGGAAAAACAGCGTTATGCCTACAACGGCAAGGACCTGCAACTGACCGTCAGCATTGGCCTGACCACCCTGCAACCAGATGAAACCTTGCATACATTGCTGTCCCGGGCCGATCATGCGATGTACCGGGCTAAACAAGCCGGTCGCAACCGCACCTGCGTGGAAATGCCTCACTCCGTTTATGAATAAGCCCCAACTATGTCCAGCCTGCGGCGCCCCCAACGACTGCAGCCTGGCCGACCCGCGAACCGCCGACCGCGCCTGCTGGTGCTACGGCGTCAGCATCGACCCGGCGGTCCTCGAAGCACTGCCGGCCGAACTGCGCGACCTCTCCTGCCTGTGCCCGCGTTGCGCGCAAGTCGAGGCGCAGCTGCAAGCAGCCGCTCGGCCGATCACGTAAGATGCGCGGCCCTTTTCCGTCCGACGTTTAACTCATGCGTGTAGACCGTTTCCTGAGCAACCTGCCGCGCTTCAACCGTAAGCAGGTGCGTCTGTTGCTGGTGGAAAAACGCGTGCGCATCGACGGAAAAGTCGTCAGCGATCCGCACAGCGAAGTGCTGGAATTCAGCCGTGTCGAAGTCGATGACGAGGTGCTGCAAGTCGGCAAACCTGCGCGCTACTTCATGCTGAACAAACCGCCCGGCTGCGTCAGCGCCACTCGCGATCCGCAACATCCGACCGTGCTCGACCTGATCCACGAGCCGGACAAGGACGACCTGCACATCGCCGGACGCCTGGACTTCAACACCACCGGCCTGATGATCATCACCAACGACGGCAGCTGGTCGCGACGCCTGACCCAACCGCAGACCAAACTGCCCAAGGTGTATTACGTCGAGACCGAACAGGAGATCGGCCCGGAGTATGCAGTCACCTTCAACGAAGGGCTGTACTTCGCTTTCGAAGACCTGACGACTCAGCCCGCCGAGCTGCTGCTGCTCGGGGCGAAGTCGGCGCGGCTGAGCATTGTCGAAGGCCGGTATCACCAGGTGAAGCGCATGTTCGGCCATTTCGACAACAAGGTGCTGCGCCTGCACCGCGAAAGCATGGGCCCGCTGCGACTCGATAACGCGCTAAAACCGGGCGAGTACCGCGCCTTGCGCACCGAAGAGATTCAATTGATCTAAGCAGGCGACCGCTCAGCAGAAGTTGTCGAACAATTTACCAATGACACTTGCGCGATGCCGTTGCCCCTGCTTGAATCAGGACGTCGGCCAGATTGTGACCGATGAGTCACAACATACTTCTAAGAAACTTTTTGCCGGCAGAGAACCCTCAGGTTCCGCCTTCCACCGGCAGACTGCCCGCCAATAATAAAACCCGTCGACCGGCCTTCAATGGATCGACATGGGCTCCAAATTCCAGGCGAATGCCTACCTGTCACAAAGCTCGTGCAATCTCATTTGCGCGCATACCCGCTTGCCCAGGAGTCTTATGACATGAGGCCAGAAATCGCTGTGCTGGATATACAGGGTCAGTATCGGGTTTACACGGAGTTCTATCGCGCAGACGCCGCAGAGAAGACCATTATTCTGGTCAACGGCTCGATGGCCACGACTGCGTCGTTTGCTCAGACCGTGAAAAACCTTCATCCGCAGTTCAACGTGGTGTGCTACGACCAGCCCTACGCGGGCAAGTCAAAAGCCCACAATAAGCATGAGAAATTGCTGACAAAGGAAGTCGAAGGCCAGATCCTGCTGGAGCTGATCGACCACTTCGCCGCCGAACACGTGCTGTCGTTTTCCTGGGGCGGCGCCGCCACCCTGGTCGCCCTCGCCCACCGGCCACGGCGCATCGAAAAAGCCGTGATCAGCTCGTTCTCCCCGGAGATCAACGAGCACATGCGCGACTACCTCGAACGCGGCGTCGACTACCTCGGCAGCCGTGACGGCGACCGGGTCGGCAACCTGGTCAACAGCACCATCGGCAAACACCTGCCATCGCTGTTCAAGCGCTTCAACTATCGCCATGTGAGCAACCTGGCCGAGCACGAATACGGGCAGATGCACTTCCACATCAGCGACCTGTTGCACAGCGATCGCCAGTGCTTCCTCAAGGCTGCCGAGAAAATCAACGTGCCAGTGCTGTTCATGAACGGCGAATGGGACGAATACACCGCCGCCGACGGCGCCCGGCTATTCGCCAACCACGTGCAACACGCCACTTTCAGCACCCTGCAAGCCACCGGGCACTTCCTCGACATGGAACACAAAGCCGCCTGCCGAGACAGCCAGAACGCACTGCTGGGCTTCCTGAAACCGACGCAACACACCAGCCGACCGCGTTACCACTACGTCCAGGAACACCATGCACTGGCAATCTGAAATAGAGTCATCGCGAGCAAGCCCACTCCTGCACTGCTAACGCAAACCTGTAGGAGCGAGGCTTGCCCGCGAATGGCCGTATTGTCGTTTCACCTGTGCTAAATGCAGCGCACATAAAGAAAAACTTCAAATCCATGCGTACATCTGGTACAAAGTCAGCCGCTCTGAGCGGGTGTCGTATAATGGCATTACTCCAGCTTCCCAAGCTGATAACGAGGGTTCGATTCCCTTCACCCGCTCCAATCGAATTTTGGTCTCACGTTGAGGTTTTTGACGGGGGATGTAGAGATAGAAAAAAACCGGTCCGATGTGGCCGGTTTTTTTATGTCTGGGATTTGAGCCAGGTGTGCGCTTCGCATCACCTCTGCAAAACACTGCAATACAGCAAACGCCTTATTTGTAGATATTCCGCGCCCTCCTCGGCAAGCCCTTCCTAGACTCGGTTGCAGGCACTTGCCCATTGATGCGAAAAAAAGGATCGGTGGTTATGGTGTTGATCAGACAAATCCAGTAGGTATAGTAACCACCTAAGCACACCACACGGAGGTGATGTGAATAGTCGATTTTTGATAAGCCAAATCGTTGCTGACGGCTGGTATCTGGTTCGAATCAGAGGCAGCCATCATCACTTCAAGCACCCGACCAAGCCGGGGCTGGTGACAGTTCCTCACCCGAAAAAGGACCTGCTCAAGAAAACGGCCATGAGTATTTTGCAACAGGCGCTGCTCTGACGAACTCAATGCTCGGCGTCTCAGGAGGACAAAGAACATGCTTTACCCAATTTCGATTTCAATGGGCGATGACGAACACGCCTGGGGTGTGGAAGTACCGGATATTCCTGGCTGCTTCTCTGCTGGTGAGGATCTGGATGATGCGATGGCCATGGCTCGCGAAGCCATTGAGGGCCATTTCGAAATTCTGGCTGAGGACGGTTCGCCGATTCCGCCTGCCAACAAAGTCACCTTACATGCTGCCAATCCGAAATATGCAGGCTGCACCTGGGCGCTGGTGGATATTGATGTCACCAAATATCTGGGCAAAGCACAGAAGCTGAACATCACACTGCCTGGCTACCTGCTCAACCGCATTGATGAGTACGTATTGCATCATCCGGAAGAGAAAAGCCGCTCGGGTTTTCTGGCTTCGGCAGCGCTGAAGGTTTTGCAGCAAGGTTGATGAATTTATTTTTGATAGTTCAACCGGTCCCTAGTGACCGGTTTTTTTTGATCGGGATTTAGAGAGGAGCTGATTGCGTCTTTTGAAGCAGCGAATCAACGCCAGCCAAATTGAGTGCCGGGAGCCCATTCTTCGGGCCTCGAATGAAGCCGATTTTCGAAAAAGCAACGTCCTACACTAGTCTAGGAATTGTCCGTAGACTTGCGGATTGCTGCGTTTTCACCATGAAGCCTATAGTCACCCAACGCCAAAATGGCGTGTCGGGTTTGGCGACTCGGCGACATGGTGCAGAAGCTTCCGGGCAATTTCGGAGCGCTTCTGGACGCACTTAGCTGCCTGTTTTTGGTAGCTGTGCGTGGGAGATCCTAGGATCTGCCGGTTTTACCATGTCCGGTTCGCCAACCCGCGTACAGCTGCCACCCATTTGTTTGGCGACAACTTGAGTGGCGATGTCTTACTACTACATGGTCATCACTTATGAACGAATACATGGCTCTAACCAGCAACGCCGACGATTTACCTTCCCTGTTCGTCAACACCACTCAACCGCTGCACTCATTGCTCAGCACGGCCAGTTACAGAATCCGGGCCGTGACGCAGCTCCTGGAAAACCTCGCGATGCGAGGTGATATCACGTCTGATTCGGTGGTCCTCAGCGACTTTGCATTGCTCTGCTGCGTGCCCTTGCGCGACGGTTGCGATGTGCTGGACGTGATCGCTCGACGCATGGATGCGGAATAGTTCTGACGGTTAGATCGGGCGCCTTTTGGGGCGCCCTTTTCGTACCTGTAGCAGCTGGCGAAGCCTGCGTTCGGCTGCGCAGCAGTCGTGAAATCAGGCGATGCGGTGTATCAGAAGGACCGCGAATTCAGGTTTTACGACTGCTGCGCAGCCGAACGCAGGCTTCGCCAGCTGCTACAAAGAGTGGGCTTGCCCTTGCTTACACATCCATAACGCACATCTCGTTCCCCCTCTGCGCCCAACCCGCTAGCATTCCCCCATCTACAACCACCCTCCCCCTGCGCGGCCATCAACGAATACGCGCCATCACTCTTCGAGGGAAACCAATCGGCCGCACCGCCGGTGCCGCCCGTGACGAACTCAATAGAGCAACGCGAACATGACGCAAAACATTTACGACGATCCTGAGTTTTTCCAGGGTTACAGCCAGATGGGCCGTTCTATCGGAGGTTTGGACGCCGCGCCTGAATGGCCTGCGCTTCAATCAATGCTGCCGCCGATGAAAGGCTTGAAGGTGGTGGACCTGGGCTGCGGCTATGGCTGGTTCAGCCGTTGGGCCAGTGAGCAAGGTGCCCACAGCGTGCTTGGTCTCGATGTGTCGGAGAAGATGCTGGAACAGGCGCGCAATACGACCTCCGCTATCAACATCCAATACGCCCGCGCCGACCTTGAACATCTCGACTTGCCTACCGGCAGTTTCGACCTTGCCTACAGCTCTTTGGCGCTGCATTACATCAAGGATCTGCCAGGCCTGTTCGCCAATATCCACGCAGCCCTGAAACCTAGTTCACGCTTTGTATTTTCCATCGAACACCCGATTTTCATGGCGCCGCGTAATCCCGGTTGGCTGATTGATGGCGAAGGTCGCAAGCGTTGGCCGCTGGACAGCTATCAGTTGGAAGGCGAGCGTGTGACGAATTGGCTGGCTGATGGGGTGATCAAGCAGCACCGCACGGTGGGGACTTTGCTGAATACGTTGATTGCAGCGGGATTCACGATTCGGCACGTCAATGAATGGGGGCCGAGTGACGCCGAGGTGGCAGCGCAGCCGGCTCTGGCGGAGGAGCGAGAGCGGCCGATGATGATGTTGGTGGCGGTGGGACGTTGATACTTAAATAGAACGAACACTGATGACTCTGTGGCAGGAGAGCACGCTCCCTCGCCACAGGTTCGGTGTCACATTCAGCGTTACCGCGTCGCGACAATGAACAACCGTGGAAACGGCAACAGCACCGTCCCATCCTCCAGCGCCGGATAAGCCTGTTCGACCGCCGCCAGATACCGCTTCAAATATTCCGCCCGCTCACCCTCATCCAGCGGATCCAGAAACGGCCGCAACCCACTCCCTTTGAACCACTCCACCACACCCGACGCCCCACCCGCCAGCGGATGATGGTAAGTCGTGCGCCACACATCAACCCGCTTACAGTGCGGCCGCAGCATCGAGTAGTAATCGCTGGCACTCGCCATTTCTGTCCGTTGCCCGGCGGCGTCCGCCAGTTTGCTGGCCCAGGGACCATTGGCGGCGATTTCACGCATCAGGCGATGGGACGGCTCGTTGAGGTTGTCCGGCATCTGGATCGCCAGGCTGCCGCCCTTGGTCAGCCGCGATGCGAGCGACGGCAGCAACGTCGCGTGATCAGGCAGCCACTGCAACACCGCGTTGGCGAATATCACGTCGAACGGGCCGCTATCGTTCCAGGTACCAATGTCAACGGTGTCGAACTTCACTTGCGGCAGACGCTTGCGGGCGGCTTCGATCATGTCGGGCGAACTGTCCACGCCGCGCACCCATGCATTGTCGAAACGCTCTACCAACAATTCCGTGGAGTTGCCGGGGCCACAGCCGATGTCGATGGCGGAGCGCGCATCCACCGGCGGGATCGCCGCGAGCAGATCCCGAGCCGGGCGAGTGCGTTCATCTTCAAAAGCGACGTATTGCTTGGCGGACCAACTCATTGCGTTCTCCTGTCGAAGGGTTGCCCTGGCCTGGGCCGGCAACCGGTTCGCTACGATACTCCGCCCGGTGCGCCAGCCCAATCCGACTTATGGCGATCGCAGAGGATATGCCACGCGGTTTTTATCGCTGATTCATTGCAAGACATAACCCAATCGACCGTTCGTCGAGAGAACAGTAAAGCAATTTTGACAGCCTGCATATCGCACCTATAGTCCTTATCGCGGCCAGTCGGAAGGAACCCGACCTGTTAATTTGCACGCAAGGAGCAAGGCCAACTCGTGCCTCGTGCATGGTGGGTTCCGCCCGTAGTGTTTCAGCAACGGCCGCAAGGCAAGCAAGCGTTGTCATGTCTGGAAAATTGCCAGGCACTCACTATGAACAAGGAGCTTTACCATGTCTCGATTCACGGATGTGCTGGTCACGATCGATACCGAAACCATTCTGAAAAACTACCCGAACATCAGTAAAGACCCCGCCAGGCCAACGATGATCGACGTTAATCATGTGTACATGGTGACCAACCGGGACAACGTGATCAATGGCCAGGCCGGTGGCGAACTCAATGTCAGAGCCAGCGTGGGCGATATGATTCGCTGGCGTGAAACCAGCCTGTCGCAGAGCTTCGAGAAGGCTGTGATTTTCTACAAGTTCATTGGCAACAACGGCAACGAGTTGATCACCCCGCCTTCGCCACGCAAGGCTACGGCCTGCGTCGCCGTCCCTAACACCAGCAACCCATCGGTGCCGAGCTGCCAGAAAGTCGATAACCATTACTGGTCTTCGGAAACCCTGTCGTGCGGTAGCGTGACCTATCACTTCCATTTCCTGATCGTCGATCGCGACTGCAAAATCGTCGGCTGCTGCTCGTGGGATCCGTTCATTACCATCACCAATTGACGAAGGCTGGTCCCTTGGCAGCAAGGGACTTACCCCGTTCGTTGCCGTTTCGGCAGGAACAGGATGTCTTGCATGAACCGAAGCGGCTTCCGTGTTGTGCCAACATCATGAAAGGAATCCATGATGACTTCCGAACCGATCAAATCGCCCTCTTCCAGCGTCGCGACCGCCAACAATGTATTGCTGATCGTCGATGCCGAATCGCTGCTGGCAAAGTACCCGACACCGAGTCTTGAGGCTGAAAATCCGACGTCTGTCAGCGACGGATTCATCTTCGCCGTTGTCGGCAAAGACCCCAAGAAACCTGTTATAAATGACAGCTTATTGAAATTAACTGTCAGCAATGGAAAAACCTTTCACATTCGCGGCCGCACCGTGAGTTTGCTCGCTGAAAACAACGTGGTGTTCTACGACATGACCGTGGGCGATACCCAAGTACTCTCCCTGCCGACACTGGTTGTACACACCGGCCTCACTGTCCCGGCGCCCAACCCGACCAACCCGACCCAACCGGGCAGTCACCAGGCCGATGATCACTATTGGGAGTGTTCGCAACTCACTGCCGGCGTAGCCACCTGTGAGTTGAGCTTCATGTTGGTTAACCAGCGATGTGAAGCGGTGGGGTATTTCAGTTGGGCGGTTGAGGTGGAGCTTTCTGCTTGAGCGGATCCCATAAAAAAACCGACCTCAAGGACCGGTTTTTTTAGGTTCCGTGTTACTCGTAATAGCCAACTGTCTTTTTCAAATCATCCGAATAGTTGTAGATATCGTCTATCGAACTGATGGGATGTCGGGTTTCATTTTTCTCTTGGTCGAAGATCCCGATGTATTTCTGTGAGCGATTAAAATGCAGACGACAAATCGGCTTGCGGTTGTTGTCGTCAAGCAAAATGCCGAAGTAACTCTGTGTGTCGCGCTGAACAATCCGCTTGGCATCGACAACTGAACGAACCACGGCGCGAACGATGTGATAACCCTCCAGCTCCTCCAGAGTCGTAATAATCTTGTCCTCTGACTGATCTCGAACATCTGGCTGTTCAGCAACACCAGCGGGAACAGGTAGAGAAGCCAGGGTTGGTTGAATAGCTCCGCTCATAGCCGACTTGAGCCGTTCATTGATCTGGTCATTAAGGAACTGCACCACTGCCTTTCTCGTCAGCTCGTGGAACTGTTCACGGACTTTTTGCGTAATGACCCCGTCGTACACGCGTGACGCGAAAACTTTGACGAAGTCGTCATCCGGTTTGCTGACCTGCGACGCAATGATCTTCTTGATTTGGCTGACGTACTTTAATTCGCCTGCGGCGCTGATGATCGAATCGACGTCGAACGCGGACTTGGTGAGCTTGATCAGTTCGGGAACGGAGTATTCATCGATTTCCAGTAAATCAAGTTCAAGGAATGGCTTCTCGTCCATCTTGTTCGGCGCATCCAGGTCGGTGAAGAATTTGTAGACTTGGCCGTTGGTCAGGATGGAGATTCGAGCGCTGGTGACATGGAAATAGCGGAAGAGTTGAGAGGCATGATTGATGTGCAGTGGTTCGCCGATCTTTTTGCATTCGATCAGAATCTGGACCTCACCGCCTTTCATGATCGCGTAGTCAATTTTTTCTCCCTTTTTCGTTCCGATATCGCAAACGAATTCCGGGGTCACTTCGGTCGGATCGAAAACATCATAGCCGAGCACGGTACTGATAAAGGGCATGACAAAGGCGTTCTTGGTCGCCTCTTCCGTCTTGATTGCAGCACTTTGTAAACGAACTTTGGCGGCTAGACTTGTTAACTTTTCAAAGAATTCCATGAGTGGCCTCTAACTTGGTTTCGATCCGAGTGTTTGCATGCTGGCGATTTGACTGCCATTGATACTAGACACAAACCGGCACAAAGAAAGAAACCGACCAGGAATGGGGAATTGAACCGTTTTCTAGGGTCCTTAGCCAGAGAGTAATTCGCTACAGATCGCCAAGATCGCAGCCTTCGGCAGCTCCTGCGTTTAGCGCATTCCATCGGAGCTGCCGAAGGCTGCGATGTTTTAGCGCGTCCCCACATCACTCGTAAAAAAAGAAATTCCAACACGCCGTCGCTGTCTGAATTTCAGGCGCATCCCTATAAGGAACACGGCAATGAAATTCGCAAAAATCTCGCAGAAACTCGCGCTGTGGGCCGGCAGTCCCACGACGTTTATGGTCGCTATCATTCTGATTGCTGTGTGGGGGTTAACCGGGCCGATTTTTGGTTACAACGACACCTGGCAACTGATCATCAACACTTCCACCACCATCATCACCTTCCTGATGGTGTTCCTGATCCAGAACACCCAGAACCGCGATACGGATATTTTGCATTTGAAGATTGATGAGTTGCTGCGGGTGACCAAGGAGGCTCAAAACGCGATGCTGGGGCTGGAGTCGCTGGATCTGAAGCAGTTGGAAGAGTTGAGGAAGCAGTACCGCAAGATCGGCGAAGGCGAGACGATTTCCATGGACGTCGCCCCCAGCGGCGACAAGCCAAAATCAAACCTGGATCAATGCTGAAAACCTCTGCGGGTGACCTCGGTCACCCGCGCTGCATAGGGGCTAGCGGCTGGCTTGCAGGGCCTTGGCCATCTGCAGGTGGTTTTGCAGTTTTGGCAAGGTTTCTTCGGCGAACGCCTTGATTTCCGGGACGTCGGTGGTCTTCGCTTCTTGCTCGATCTGCGCGATGGCCTGCTGGGTGGTTTGCACCTGGCTGGCGGCGTAGGCCTGGTCGAAGGTCGGGCCGTCCTTGACTTCCGGGATCATGGTTTTGGACTTGTCGATCACTTCTTCACGAGGTGCCACCGGCAGGTCGAGCTTCTTGGCGATCTTCGCCAGATGCTGGTTGGCGGTGGTCAGATCGTTGATGACGACGACCGTGTAGTCCTTGACCTCTTTGGATTCGGTTTTCTGGTGCGCCAGGCGACTGGCTTCGATGTCGGCCATGCCTTTGGCGGAGGCATCGTTGATGAAGTCGGCGGGCGACTGGGCAAAGGCGCTGCTGGCGCACAGGCCCAGCAACGTGGCAAAACTGGCATTGCGTATACGGGTGGCCATCCGGCTCATGGTCGCGCCCTCCATTCGAAAAAATTCAAACGGGAGCTTTCGCTCCCGCCTCTCAATCAAAACTACCTTATCCACTACTTGGATTTCTGACCACCTTTGCGGCCCATATCGGGTTTCGCAGGGTCTTTGTCAACAGTCGTGGTGGTAGTTTTCCCACCTTTGCGACCGGCTTCAGACGCCTTCGTTCGATCGTTGGCAAAGTTTCCCGAGTTCGAGTTTCTTGAGTTAGGCATGATTCTCTTCCTCTTGGTGTTGATCGCGGCGAGCACACGCCCGCATAGGATCAGAATTCCGATCAGGCCAAAGGTTTAGAAAAAATCGGGGAAATTGCGACGAACGGTGGTGAAAACTCAGGCTTCAAGCGGCCGGTGACGCAGGCGTTTGACCGCGTACATCGCCTCGTCGGCGTAGCGAAACAACTGCTTTTCTTCCGTGCCGTGCTCAGGATAGAGCGCCGCACCGATGCTCGGTTCGATGTTCAGGCTGTGGCCATCCAGGCGCAGGGGTTGTACCAACACTTGTCGGATTTTTCCGGCGACGCTGTCGGCGTCTTCGGCGGCGTGGATGCTGTGCAGCAGCACCACGAACTCATCGCCGCCGATGCGCGCCACGGTGTCGCTCTCGCGCACGCAGCCCTTGAGCCGATTGGCCACCGCTTGCAGCAACATGTCGCCGACCGCATGGCCGTGGGTGTCGTTGACCTGTTTGAAACGGTCGAGATCAACGTACAACAGCGCCATCCGCCCGCCCTCGGAGCGAGCTTTCGCCAGCGACGATTTGAGCCGCTCGCGGAGCAATTCGCGATTGGGCAGTTGGGTGAGTTGATCGTATTGGGCCATGTGTTGCAGCCGCGCGTGCAGCTGCTTGCGCTCGATGGCGGTCGCGACCTGGGCGCAGACGTATTGCAGCAGCTCTTTGTCCTGCTCGGTGTAGCGCTCGCCGCCGGCCTCGCTTTTGACGATCAGCGCACCGATGGTGCCGTTCTGCGAGTTCAGCGGCACGCCGAGCCAGCACGGGGAATCCTGCCCCGCCACCAGCGCCTTGAAGCCTTCGGGTAGCGCGTCCTGGTCCGGGGTCAGCAAGATCGGCTGGCCACTGCGAACGACCTCGGCGCACAGGCGTCCGGTCACCGTGCCGGGCAGTTCGGGTTGATGTTCACGGTCGTCGATGTGATAGGGAAAGTTCAGCTGCGCGCAGTGCTCGTCGTACAGCGCCACGGAAAAATTCAGCGCCGGCAGCCATTCACCGATGATCGTGTGGATGCGTTTGAACAGCGCCAGCAAATCTTCCGCCGCATGGGCCGCTTCGGAGATCGCATACAACGCCGCTTGTCGCGACTCGGCCTGTTTGCGTTCGGTGATGTCCCGGGCCACGGCGATGCGCAGTTGATCGACTTCCGACCAACGCGCCGACCAAAGGATGTGCACCACCCGGCCGTCCTTGCGCAGATAGCGGTTTTCGAAGTTGAGCTTGGGCTCGCCGTCCATGATTTCCCGCGCGGCATCGAGGGTGCGCTGGCGGTCGGCGGGGTGTACCAGGTCGATCATCGCTTGGCCGACCAACTCATCCGGGGTGTAGCCGAAAACACGCTCGCAAGCCGCGCTGACAAATACGAAGCGACCCTGTTTATCCACCGCACAAACGGCGTCCAGCAACAGGTCGATGTAGCTCGCCAAAGGCGCGGAATTTCGGGTGGTCATGGTGCAGGCGAGTGTCCGGACAATGCAGCAATAAAAAAACCATCCTTGAACGGTGCCGCTGACGCATCCCCGCGATCAGCCTCAAGCCTTGTTCGTGACCAACCCCGGCAATGCATGGGCCAGGGCGTTGATGGCGAAACCGATAAACATTACCCCGCACAGCCGAGTGATCAACAGTTCATGGCGTTGATACACGGTGCGCACCTGCCGCGCACCGACAATACCAATGAGAATAGCGTACGCCAGCAATCCGCCCACAAAGCTCAGGGCAATCAGCCAAGGTAGCATCGACCAATGGAGCAATTCGGCGCGGCTGGACAGCAACGCGGTGAACGTCGCCACGGCCACCGGGTAGGCTTTCGGATTGGTCAGGCCGAACAGGATGCCGTGCCAGAACGGCTGCCGCGCCGGCCCTTGCGGGGTTTCAGCGCTGCTGCGGCGAGCGCGAATCGCCCGCACACCGAGCCAGAACAGATAGAGCCCGCTGAGCACGCCCAACACATCGAACGCCGTGCTGCCGATTTCCCGGGCGCCGACAATCGCGATCAGCGCGGTGCTGCACCAGACCACGTCCCCGAGCAAATGCCCGCACAGGAACCCCGCCCCCGCCCGTCGACCACGGGCCGCGCCAATCCCGAACACCGCCAGCACGCCCGGGCCGGGGGTGATGCCGTAGATAAAACCGGAGGCGAGAACGGCCATTAGTAGCGATGGGGTCATGGGGAAGTCCTGTTTGGGGCGATGGGTCGCAAGTTTATCTCAGGTCCTGGCGATCAACTGACTGATCGTCGAAGAACTTCATGCCGGCGTACGGCCGTTGCCGACAGGCTTGCAGGCGCGACGCCAGGTCACCGACATGGGCTTCGAGCTTGTGGCCGTCCGGATCGAGGAAGTAAAACGACGCGCCTTCGCTGCGGTTGTCGCGCCATTCCTGCACACCGGCAGATCGCAGGTTTTCAACGAACACGGGAAAGTCCGCAGCGCTGACAGTGAAGGCGTAATGGGTGTAGTCGGCGGCAGGTTCGGATTTTCGCAGTGGATCGAAGGAAAGGCACAACCACAGGCCCGGCAGCGAAAGATAGGCGCCGGTGTCCCAGGTCGCGTCGAGGCGCAGCTGCAACAGGCCTTGATAGAACGCGACGCTGCGATTCAGGTCGGTGACGGCGAAGGTCAGGTGGTTGAGGCCGGTGAGCATGGGTGATTAACCTTTGAGCGCTTCGGGCACGACGTATTGTTTACCGTCGTAATTCAGGATGACCCGTGTTGTTTTCAACTTTTTGGCCTTGTCCTGGCACTCTTTGCCCACCAGAAAGCGTTGGGTCACTGTCACGGTAGAGCTGACAACAAGATCCGCAAAGCCGTTGTGATGGGTGTTGCCGATATCGACGGTTCTTTCGGTTCGCTCGCCCTGTCCCGCACAGTTGCCATCCCACTCGCCCCGCCCCGTCGTCATCACCAACCCTTCCAACACCGGGCGCAAGGTAGCGCCGTCGCGCAGATACAGCGCCAGTTGATTCGTGTAGTAAGAATTGATACTTGATCTGGTTTCAAAACGTGAGCGGATGCCGAACGCGCGAGCGTCCGGCGTCAACTTGTAGCGTGCCGTATCAATGGTCAGGCCTTGATACGCCACGGCGTCCGAAGAGTAGGCGTCTTTTTTACGGTAGCTGGCCAGGGGTTTCGCGCTGGACGAACGGATGAGCGCCAACGCCAGATCGACGTTTCCGACATCGCCGTTGCCGTCGGGAGAATCCGGCTTGAACGTCGTCGTGGCGACAATGGTCTGGTCGTCATACGCCGGCCAGACTTTGCAAAGGGTGACCGACTGCGCGTCTGAGGAGGCTTCTTCGCAACCCGCTTGCGCCTGACTGGCCGCCGCGATGAGGCCGAGGACGATGAGTGAGTTCAGTAGCTTCTTAACGGTCATCATGTTCTTCCCTGATCGATGCGCAGTCTTTAAACGCCCTTGAAATCGCCTGGCAAAACATAGTTTTTACCGTCGTACCGAAGCGTCGTCTGCACCGGCTTGGCGGTCACGGAGTTGGATTCACACGCCTCTCCTTCACCCTTGCCAACCGTGCTCATGGACACTGTTTTGACGATCAGGTCCGCGTAGCCGTGGGAACTGGTCTTGCCGATTTCCAGGGTTCGGGTGATTTCATAACGCTCGCCGGCACAATTGCCATCCCATTCACCGCCGTACTGATAGGTGATGAGTCGATCCATGACCGGACGCAGCGTGTTGTCCTCTTTGACGTAGAGCGAGAGCAATGTTTCATCCATTGGATTGACGCGTGACGAGCCCTTGAACGTGGCGCGCACGCCGAACGCTCGCAGGTCGGGTGTGAGCTTGTAACGCGCCGTATCGAGTTGCAGGTCTTCGAAGGCAATGGCATCCGACTCAAAAGCCGATGACTTGTGATACGTCGCCAACGGCTTCGAATCACCCGCAGAGACAACGGCCAGATCGAGATCGTATTTGCCCTCAGGCCCGGAACCGCTTGCCGAAAAACCCGACTCGAACTGCGAAATCGCCGTAATCGCCAACCCCGGATAAGCCGGCCAGTCTTTGCAGACCGAATAGCCGAAATCGCCATAAAACGGCGGCTTCTCACACGCGGCAAACGCCTGCGACGTCATCACCAAACCGCACAGCGCGGTAAACCCCATCCAGCCAGACTTCAATGTCATTCCCTGTTCCTTGTGTGATTCAAACCAGTCAAATTCTGCCGCGCACTATCCTCGGTGCGCGGCGTCCGCTCAACAAATTGTTGCCGCCCATCAATTAAGCCATAACACAACCTGTAGCAGCTGGCGAAGCCTGCGTTCGGCTGCGCAGCAGTCGTGAAATCAGCCAACGCGGTGATGCAGGTAGACCGCGTGCTCAGGTTTCACGACTGCTGCGCAGCCGAACGCAGGCTTCGCCAGCTGCTACAAGGCGCGGGTTTGCCGGAAGTTAATTAATGACTGGCTTTATCCCCTGCTCAATCCGCCCATTCAACCAATTCAACGCTTGATCCCCGCCGCGCCGTTTATGCCAGACCAGCACAAAGGTAAACGAAGGAATATGAAACGGTGGCGGGACAACAATCAGCGATTGCTCATCAACATCGCGCAACCCACGCGAGGCCACGGTCAGGATCAAATCCGTGCCGCTGATGAACTCCGGCGCAACGCTCCAGTGCGGCAGGCTGATCGCCACGCGACGGCGTTCGCGCAGGGCCGTCAGTGCCCGCTCGATTTCCGGGGTGCCGCTGCCGCGCATTTCCAGCAGGACGTGGGGACGGGCCAGGTAGGTCGGTAGATCGAGCGTGCCGTCGGCGGGCAGGCTGTGGCGGTCGACCAGGCAGGCGTAGTGCTCCTCGAACAATGGCGTGCTGCGCAGTTCATTGGGTAATTCTGGAAACACCCCCGCCGCGACGTCGATATCGCCGTTGAGCACGCCATCGAGCATGCCTTCGCGGCTGGCGTGGCTGATTTGCAGGTCGATGCCCGGCGCTTCCCGGCGCAAGGTGCGGATCAGCCCCGGCAGGACGATGGCTGCGCCGTAGTCGGACATCGCCAGGCGAAAGGTGCGTTTGGCGGTGGCCGGGTCGAAGGTGTTGGGTGCCAGCAGCGATTGCACCTGGGCCAGGGCTTCGGCCAACGGTGCGATCAACTCCAGCGCTCTTGGCGTCGGCACGAGCGTGGCGCCGGCGCGCACCAATAACGGGTCGCCGAGCAGATCGCGCAAGCGTCCCAACGCATGGCTGACCGCCGGTTGACTCAAGTGCAGACGCTCGGCGGCACGGGTCACGTGTTGCTCGCTGAGCAAGGCGTCGAGGATCACCAGCAGGTTGAGGTCGATGCGTCGTAGATCATTCATCTGCTGCATGTTCTGCATAGCGAATTGGAATTTAAATTTGCGCGGCGAATACCCTAGAGTCCAGCAAAACCTGTTGGAGTCATGAACATGAGTACGTTGCAGTGGGCCGGTCTGTTGCTGCTGGCAGTGATTGCCGGGGCGGTGGTGCCGTTTCAGAGTGCGATCAATGCCAACCTGAGTCGGGGCCTCGGGCATCCGTTATGGGCGACGCTGGCCTCGTTGCTGGTGAGTTTGCTGGTGCTGCTGCCGATCATCCTCGCCCTGCGTTTGCCGCTGCCGTCTTTGGCGTTTATCAGCAAAGCGCCGTTGTGGATGTGGGCCGGTGGCGTGTTCGGCGTGTGCTTTGTGGCGCTGGCGGTGATGTTGCTGCCGAAACTCGGTGCGTCGGGATTTGTGGTGCTGGCGCTGACCGGGCAAGTGATTGCCTCGATGGTGCTCGACCATTTCGGGTTGTTCGGACTGGTGGAGCGGCAGTTGACCTTGCCCCGGGTGTTTGGCGCGGTGTTGTTGGTGGCGGGGGTGGTGTTGATTCAGTTCAGTGGTGCATCGGGTAAAGCGTTGATTGCGACTTCTTGAAAATCAAAAGATCGCAGGCTGCGCCAGCGCCTACGGGGATGCGTGGTCCCTGTCGGCGTTGGGGCAGCCTGCGTTCTTTTAAAACTTGTCGAGGGTGCGCAGTTTCTGCGGCAGGCCCCACATCAGCAGCGCTGCAGCGATCAACGCCGCGACACCGATGACGTACAGCGCCGGGGTGGTGCTGCCGGTCAGGTCCTTGATTCGCCCCACCATCACCGGGCTGACGATGCCGCCAAACTGGCCGAGGGTGTTGATCACGGCAATCCCGCCCGCTGCACCAGCGCCAGCACCGGCCAGCAGTTTCGGTGGCAGGGTCCAGAAGCTCGGGATGCAGGCGATGATCCCGGCACCGAGCAAGCCCAGCGCGACGATCAGGAAGGTCGTGTGGTTGGCGAAGATCCCGGCGCAGAAGAACCCGACCGCGCCCAGCGTCACCAGGCCGGCGACAAACTTGCGGCGTTCACCGGTGGAGTCAGACAAGCGCCCGATCACCACCATGCTGATCGCTCCGCAGATGTAGGGAATGGCGGTTAGCAGGCCGATCATCACCGGGCTTTCAGTCCCCGCGCTGCGGATCAATTGCGGCGCCCAGAAATTCAAGCCGTAGGACGCGACCTGGATCAGGAAGTAGATCAGGCCCAAGGTCAGAAACCCCGGAATCTTCAACGCCGCGAGCAGCGAGCCGCCACCCTTGTGCGGTTCGTGATGAGCGATGCGACTGGCCAACAACGTCTTCTCCGAAGCGGTCAGCCAATGGGCGTCTTCGATGCGGTCCTTGAGCAACTTCAGCACCAGAAAGCCGAGAACGATGCAGGGCACGCCGCCGAGCAGGAACAGCCAGTGCCAGCCGCGCATGTCCATCACGCCGTCGAGGTGTTGCAGCACCAGACCGGAGAACGGTGCGCCAACCAGACCGGCAAACGCCGACGACAGAAACAGCATCGAAGTGATGCGCCCGCGATAGTGCTGCGGGAACCACAGCGTCAGGTAATACAGGACGCCCGGGGCGAAACCGGCCTCCATCGCGCCGATGACAAAGCGCAATGCGTAGAACTGCCATTCGCTGTTGACGAAGACCATGGCGGCGGTGGCGACGCCCCAGGACATCATGATCCGGGCGATCCAGCGCCGTGCGCCGACCTTGTACAGCATCATGTTGCTCGGCACTTCGAACAGCACGTAACCGACCACGAACAACCCGGCACCGAGGCCATAGGCGGTGTCGCTCAGGCTCAGGTCGGTCTGCAGCTGGAACTTGGCGAAGCTGATGTTGATGCGGTCGAAAAACGCGAACAGGTAGCAAACCATGATCAGCGGCATCAGACGCCAGGCGACCTTGCTGACCAGGGCTTTTTCGACATCGTGGCTAACGGACGGGCTCGCGCCCGCCTCCAGTACGTTGAGGCTCATGGGGTTTCTCCAGGCGGACTGCCCGTGGGTGTCCGATTGTTTTTGTTGTCTGGGTGAGGTGCTTGAAATGCTTTTTTTACTGTGGGAGCGGGGTGTGTCAGGACGGGCTCGGGTGCAGATCGCAATTGCGTCCGGCCTTGGCCAGTTGGCCGGGCACTTCGTGGCCCAGCAGTGCCGGCAAGCTTCGGGACAGTTTCAGCAGCAGCGGCAGATCGATGCCGGTGTGGATGCCGATTTCATCGCACAGATTGACCAGGTCTTCGGTGCAGATATTGCCCGAGGCGCCCGGGGCAAACGGGCAACCACCGAGCCCGCCGAGTGCGGCGTCGAAGCGTCGGGCACCGGCCTCGTAGGCGGCCAGCACGTTGCACAAACCGAGGCCACGGGTGTTGTGGAAATGCAGGGTCAGGTCCGCGGGCGAAACTCGCTGCAACACCCGGCGAACCAGTCGATCCACCTGTCGTGGATTGGCCATGCCGGTGGTGTCGGCCAGGGTGATGCCCTGAATGCCGAGTTCCTGATAGGCCTCGACGATTTGCAGCACCCGGTCCTCATCGATCTTGCCTTCGAACGGGCAGCCAAACGTGGTGGCGATGCTGCCGTTGAGCCGCACCTGGGTGCCGCCGACGTAGTGCACGATCTCGCCGAATGCGGCCAATGAGTCTTCACACCGCATGCGCATGTTCGCCAGGTTGTGGGTCTGGCTGGCGGACATCACCAGGTTCAGCTCATCAGCCCTCGTCGCCAATGCACGTTGCGCGCCTTTGAGGTTAGGGATCAACGCGACGTAAATCACATAAGGCTGCCGGGTGATGCCCTTGAACACCAACTCACCGTCGCGCAACGCTGGAATGGCTTTCGGCGAGACAAACGAGCCGGCCTCGATGCGGCTGAATCCGGCCATCGAAAGCTGATCGATCAGCGCAATCTTGTCGACGGTTTCGACCCAGGTCGGCTCGATCTGCAAACCGTCCCGAGGCGAGACTTCCTGCACGATCAGCGTCTGGGAAAAGTCAGTGATCATTGCACCACCCCTTCGGCTTTCAGCCGTTCAATGTCGGAACCGGTCAGGCCCAGCCCGGCAAGAATGCCGTCGGTGTGCTGGCCCAGTTGCGGCCCGGACCAGTTCACGCCACCGGGGGTTTCGGAGAGTTTCGGCACGATGCCCGGCATCTTCACCGTGGCGCCGCCGGGCAGTTCGGCGTTGAGCAGCATGTCCCGCGCCTGATAGTGCGGATCGGCGACGATGTCGGCCACCGAATAGATGCGCCCGGCCGGGACTTCGGCGGCTTCCAGTGCGGCCAGCACGTCATCGATGGGCAGGCTGCTGGTCCAGTGAGTAATCGCGGCGTCGAGCACATTGCTTTTCAAGGCGCGACCGTCGTTGTGAGCGAATTCCGGTGCCTCGGCGAGATCACTGCGACCAATCACGCTCATCAAGCGCTTGTAGATCGGGTCGCTGTTGCCGGCGATCACGACATAAGCGCCATCGGCGGTCAGGTAGGTGTTGGACGGTGCAATGCCCGGTAGAGCGCCGCCGCTGCGTTCGCGGATATGGCCCTGCATGTCGTATTCCGGCACCAGGCTTTCCATCACGTTGAACACGCTTTCGGCCAGGGATACATCGACCACTTGCCCGCCGCCCTGCCCGGTCTTGACCCGCAGCAACGACATCAGCGCGCCGATCACCGCGTGCAACGACGCCAGGGAATCGCCGAGGCTGACCCCGACCCGTGCCGGTGGTGAACCGGGGGTGCCGGTGGTGTAGCGAATCCCGCCCATGGCCTCGCCGATGGCGCCGAAACCCGGACGGTCACGGTACGGGCCGGTCTGGCCATAACCGGAGATGCGCACCAGGGTCAGGTTCGGGTTGAGGGCGTGCAGCACGTCCCAGCCCAGGCCGAGTTTTTCCAGGGCACCGGGGCGCAGGTTTTCGATCAGCACGTCGGCGCTGGTCGCCAGTTGCTTGACCAGTTCAATGCCTTCAGGGGATTTGAGATTGAGCGCCAGGGACTTCTTGTTGCGCGATTGCAGGTACCACCACAGCGAGGTGCCCTCGTGCAGTTTTCGCCATTTGCGCAGGGGATCGCCCTGGCCCATGGCTTCGATCTTGATCACCTCGGCGCCGAACTCGGCGAGCATGCGCGCGGCAAACGGCGCGGCGATCAGCGTGCCGATCTCGATTACCTTGATTGCACTCAGGGGGGCAGTCATCGCGGGGTACCTCTGTTGTTCTTGGAATATGAGCCAAGGCTAGAGGACCGAGGGGACAGGAATCCAACCTTCAGTTGGCAACGGGCGTTCGTGAAACGCGAACGGTCAGGGAGATTGTCGCTGTCCTTGTAGGAGCGAGGCTTGCCCGCGAAGAGGCCGGCCCATCCAACAAAGATCTATCAGGCATGCCCGCGCAACTGCTCAAACAACATCCGGCTCACCGGCGACAACCCCGCTTCATCGCGCACCACCAGAATCAGCGCCCGATCCGACCAGTCATCGGTCAACGGCACCGCATGCAACCCCAGCGCCCGGCCAAACAGTTCATAGGCTTTTTGCGGCAGGATGCCGATGCCCATGTTGGCCTGGACCATCCGGCACATCGCATCGAACCCCGGCACATGAATCCGCAGCCGCAACACTTTGCCGGCCTTGCGCGCGGCGGCGTGGGTGCGCATGTTGATCGAACTGGCGGCATGCAGGCCGACGTAATCGCTGCCCAGGGTATCGGCGAACGCCAGGGTTTCGCGGCTGGCCAAGGGATGATCCGGCGGCATCAACACCACCAGTTTGTCCTGGCGATAGAGCACGCTGTGCAGGCCTTTGACGTCGCTGTCGCTGGAACAGATTCCAAGGTCCGCCACGCCATCCAGCACGCCTTGAATCACCCCACTGCTGGGCCGTTCTTCGAGGTCAGTCTTGACCTGGGGATGACGCTCGGAAAAGTCGCGCAGGTCTTCGGGCAGGAACTGAATGATCGCCGACAGATTGGCCAGCATCCGCACGTAGCCGCGAATCCCATGGCTGTGCTCCCCCAGTTCCAGCCCCATTTTCTCGACGTTGAACAGCATCTGCCGGGCATGGTGCAACAGGGTTTCCCCGGCCGGCGTCAGGGTCATGCCCTTGGCCTGGCGCACAAACAGACTAATCCCGAACGCTTCCTCCAGCTCCATCAAGCGCTTGCTGGCCGCCGACACCGCGATCGCTTCTCGCGTGGCAGCACGGGTCAGCGTGCCCTCTTCGTGGACAGCGACGAACAGCTGGAGGGTGATCAAGTCGAGGCGGCGGATCAGGCTTTTTTGCAGCATGGTGGGCTCGATGGCAAGTTCGGCTGAGTCGGCAGGATAGCCCGGTTTTGGCCCACAGCATCACAAGACACCGTCCTACACATAAATCTCTTGTAACACTCAAACATGCAGGAATCGGCCGATTCAACGCCTGCGCCACACTCCGTAAAATCTCGATACACAAGGACAGCGACACCCACTCAAGGAGAGACACACCTGTATGGACCAGACCGCAAACACCTTCACCAACTATCGAAAACTGATCGCCCTGGCCGATCACGACTGGGAAACCGCCGAAGCCGGGAAAGTCGCGGGGCTCAACGTCGATATCCGCAGCGCCAACCGCATGGTCGATCAATACGGACGGGCCTTTCATCACTTCTGCACCACCTCTTACCTGGGCCTGGATCACCACCCCGACCTGCTCAAAGGCGCCATGAGCACCTTGTGGGAAACCGGCACCCTGCGCGTCGCCAATTCGAAAAACCGCTGCAAACTGGCGATCCTGGAGCAGTACGAAAGCGAATTGTCCGACTTGTTCGGCGCCCGATGCCTCAGCACCTTGTCGTGCAGCGCGGCGAGTGCCGGGATCCTGCCGTTACTGGCCAGCGGCGTGTTCACCGAAAACCGCCCGCCGGTGATGGTGTTCGACCGCTTGGCGCATTACTCGATGAACCACCTCAAAGCCGCGTGCGCGGACGAAACCAAAGTGGTGACCTGTCCGCATAACGACATGGATTTCCTCGAACAGCAGTGTCAGCAGAACGGCACGGTCGCGTATATCGCCGACGGCGCCTACAGCATGGGCGGGGTCGCGGACATGGCGAGTCTGTTGTACCTGAAAGAGCGCTATGGGCTGTTTCTGTACCTGGACGATTCCCATGCCCTCTCCGCCGTCGGCACAGGCGGCGCCGGCCTGGTACGCCCCAGATTGCAGGCCCTGGAAGATGACTGCCTGATCGTCGCCTCCCTGGCCAAATCGTTTGGCGCCAGCGGTGGCCTGGTGATGCTCGGCAGTGAACGGCAGCAGAAGCTTGTCCAGCGTTACGGCGGGCCGAGCAACTGGTCGCAAAGCCTGAACAGTGCGGCCATCGGTGCAGGCCGTGCCTCGATCAAGCTGCACCGCACCGCGGAATTCGCCGCATTGCAGGAAAAACTTCAGGTTAATATCCAGCTCTTTGACAGCTTGATCAGCACCGAACAACACGGCAGTAACATGGCGATTCGCCTGATCCGTTGCGGCGAAGCGGCGCTGGCCAACAGCTTGGCGACGGAGTTGGCCAACCTCGGTTTCTTCACCTCGGCGGTGTTTTTTCCGGTGGTCGCGCAAGGTCAGGCGGCCATCCGGATTACCTTGCGGGCCGACATGGAGCCCGGGTTGATCCGCCACTTTTGTGAACTCATCAGCGAACTGTTGCGTACTCACGGCCGGGATGTCGGCAGTTAAAACCCAGGGAAGACTCCATGAAGAACAGCACCACCCTCCTCGTCACCTGCAGCACGGTTTTCCTCGCGCAATTGGGCATGAGCATTTACCTGCCGGCATTGCCGGAGATTGCCCGGTATCTCTCGGCCGATGCGTCGCAGGTGTCGTGGGGGTTGGCGGTGTACCTGATTGGCATGGCGCTGCCGATGCTGTTCTGGGGCAGCCTGGGCCAGCGCATCGGACGTAAACCGGTGTTGCTCGCGGCGCTTGGCATCTATGGGTTGGGCAATCTCGCCCTGCCCCTGGGCCAGACGCTGGAATCGTTTCTGTTCTTCCGCTTGCTCCAGGGCATTGGTGCCAGCGGGATTTCGGTGATGGCGCGGGTGCTGATCCGCGACAGCTTTCGCGGTGACCTGCTGGCCAAGGCGCTGTCGTGGATTTCGATTTCCTTTGTAGTGGCGTTGGGCATCGGCCAATACCTGGGGTCGATCATTCAGGTGGCGCTGGGCTGGCCGGCGATCTTTTACCTGCTGGGTGGTGTAAGTCTGCTGATGGCCGTGATCGTGGCGCGGGTCGCGTTCCCGGTACTGACTGACGAACTCCGCCCGTCCTCCAGTTGGCCAAGCTACTGGCGCATCCTGCGTCATCGAGCGTTTCTGCTGCCGGCCCTCGCAGGAGGTCTGGGTTACGGGGTGATCATCGCGTTCAATACGGCGGCGCCCTTGATTCTGCAGGGACCGTTCAACTGGTCGGCCGTGGAATATGGGCTGTTGGGATGGCCGATCAGTGCGGCGTATTTTCTTGGGGCGCTGGGGGTCAATCGCTTTGTGCTGCGCACCGGCCAGCATTGGCTGATGACGCTGGGTGTCGGCCTGGTGCTGGCCGGCAGTGGGGTGATGTTGCTGGGGAGTGTGGCGGGGACTTCGGTGGCGTTGCTGTTCTGGCTGCCCTACTGCTTTGCGGTATTCGGCCAGTCGTTGAATTATCCGATCAGCCTGTCGCTGGCCAATGAGGGTTCGCCGGTCAGCGGTGCTTATGCGATGGCGTTGAGCGGTTTTATTCACCAGATGATGGCCGCCGTGATTGGCGGCATTGCCAGCCTGATCGCCAGTCAGCAGGCCTGGCCGTTGTCCTTGTTGTGCGTGTTGCTGGCCCTTAGCGCGATGCTCTGCGTGAGGTTCGCGCCGGGCCGCAAGACGGCTTAGAACGCGCTGCGGAAAATCTCCTCGATCTGCCGCTGATCCGCCGCGCGCGGGTTGGTCAAGCCACAGGCATCTTTCAACGCATTGACGGCGAGGATCGGGATGTCGTTGAGCTTGGCGCCGAGGTCGCGCAGACCGCCGGGGATCTCCACGTCTTTGGCCAGGCTGCGAATCGCGGCGATGGCGGCTTGCGCGCCCTCTTCCGGGCTGAAGCCGCGAATGTCGGCGCCCATGGCGAGGGCCACGTCGGTCAGGCGATCGGCGCACACCAGTGCGTTGAAACTTTGCACGTGGGGCAACAACACCGCGTTGCACACGCCGTGGGGCAAGTCGTAGAAACCGCCCAACTGGTGGGCCATCGCGTGCACATAACCGAGGGACGCGTTGTTGAACGCCATGCCGGCGAGGAACTGCGCATACGCCATGTTTTCCCGGGCGGCCATGTCGCTGCCATCACGCACGGCCAGGCGCAGGTTGTTGCTGATCAGGGTGATGGCCTTCAGCGCACAGGCGTCGGTGATCGGGTTGGCGGCAGTGGAGACATAGGCTTCGATGGCGTGGGTCAGTGCGTCCATGCCGGTGGCGGCGGTCAGGCTCTTGGGCATGGCGACCATCAGCGCCGGGTCGTTGACCGACAGCAGCGGCGTGACGTTGCGATCGACGATGGCCATTTTCACGTGGCGTGATTCATCGGTAATGATGCAGAAGCGGGTCATTTCACTGGCGGTGCCGGCGGTGGTGTTGATGGCGATCAGCGGCAGTTGTGGCTTCTCGGATTGATCGACGCCTTCGTAGTCGCGGATCTGCCCGCCGTTAGTCGCGCACAGGGCGATGCCTTTGGCGCAGTCGTGGGGCGAACCGCCGCCCAGGGACACCACGAAATCACAGCGACTTTCCTTGAGCAGGCCCAGGCCGCGCTCGACATTGGCGATACTCGGGTTCGGCTTGGCGCCGTCGAAAATCACCGAATCGATGTCCCGCATCGCCAGCTTCTCGGCAATCATCGCCGCCACGCCGGCCTTGGCCAGCCCGACGTCAGTGACGATCAGCGCTTTGCGAAAACCGTACTTGCCGATGGCGTCCATGGCTTCGTCGAGGCAACCGCTGCCCATGATGTTCACGGCGGGGATGAAAAACGTACTGCTCATGAGCGAATCTCCTGGCGAGGGGCCGAATCGACAGCGCCGATTCAGCGGATGTGCACAGGATCGACCGATCAGTCACGGCGGATGTTGATCTGGCTCAAGTCCCGGTCGTGATAAAGTCGCCGCCCATCAGCCCCTTCGCTTTTTGAGACGACCAACGCAATGACCGATTTCCAGGATGTCGATGCCCAACTTGAAGACTGGAACGCCTTGCGCACCAGCGCTTCGTTCAGCGGCCTGCTGCTGGGCAACGGCGCCAGCCGCGCGGTATGGGACGACTTCGGCTACGACTCGCTGTTCGACAACGCGCGCACCGTCGAAGAAAAGCCCCTGAGCCAGTCCGAGCTGAGTGTGTTCGATGCGCTGCAAACCCGCAGTTTCGAGCAAGTGCTGAGCGCGCTGAAAATCACCAGCCGCGTCAACAAAGCCCTGGCCGTCAGCTCCGCCGCGCCGCGCAATCGCTACTACGCGATCAAGGAAGCGCTGATCAACACCGTGCACGCGGTGCACATCCCGTGGCGGCTGGTAGTGCCTTCGACGTTGGCGACGATCAATCAAGAGCTGGGCCGCTATCGGACGGTGTTCACCACCAACTACGATTTGCTCGGCAACTGGGCGATCCAGCACTCACCTGATGGGGTGACTGATTTGTTCCACGGCAGCGAGCCGAGCTTCGACTTGAGCGCCAGCGCCACCGACAAAACCCGTTTGCTGTACCTGCACGGTGGTCTGCACCTGGTGCGCAACCAGGACGGCACCGCGCGCAAACTGATGTCGACCGAGGGCACGTTGCTCGGCAGCTTTGCGATCAACAATACGATCAAGACCCTGGATGACGTGCCGCTGTTCGTCAACGAAGGGCCGGCGCAGGACAAGCTCAAGACCATTCGCAGTTCGGATTATTTGTCGTTCTGTTATGACCAGCTATTGGGGCATGGCGAGGGCTTGTGCATCTTCGGGCATGCGCTGGGCGAGCAGGACAGCCACATCATCCATGCGTTGCGCCAGGCGAAACCGAAGGTGGTCGCGGTGTCGATTTATCCGCGTACCAAGGCGTTTATCCAGCATCAGAAGCGGCATTACGCGAAGGGGTTTGAGGGGACGGGGGTTGAGTTAAGGTTTTTTGATTCGAAGACGCATGCGCTGGGCAGTTCGAAGTTGACCGTGCCGGTTGAAGTCTAAGGATCGTTCCCACGCTCTGCGTGGGAATGCCTCCAGGGACGCTCTGCGTTCCAATGGGACGCGGAGCGTCCCGGGCTGCATTCCCACGCAGAGCGTGGGAACGATCAACAGCCAAGTCATTCTTCGCTGCTATGCACCACCACCAGCAATTGCGCCTGAACCTCCCCCACTGACCGGATCCGATGCGGCTTCTGCGCATTGAAGTGCAGCGCATCCCCGCGATTGAGCAGCACCCGTTCGTTCATGAAGTCCACTTCCACCTGCCCTTCGTGAACAAACAGAAACTCTTCCCCCAAATGTTCCTTGAAGGTCTTGTCGGTGAATTCGCTCGGCGGGTAGATGATGAACGGCAACAGACTGCGTTCACTGACCTGATGGGCCAGCACCGCGTAACCGGGGCTGTGGTCGTTGGCGGCCAGGGACTGGCGTTCGTCGCTGCGCACTAGGCTGTAGCTGTCGAGGCTGATGTTGTCTTCGGAGAACAATTCCTCGACCTTCACGTTCAACGCCTTGGCCAGTTTCAAGGCAGCGGCAATCGACGGGGTGTTCAGCCCGCGCTCGACTTTCGACAGATAACTCTTGGTCATGCCGGACTTTTCGGCCAGGGACTCCAAAGTCACGCCAAGTTTTTTCCTGAGTAATTTCAAACGGATAGACATGTGCAGCGATTAATCCATGAAGGAATCGACGATTTGCCCTTGCCAATGACACAAAGTGTCATATAGCCTCTTTAGTGTCATTTGCACTCACCCACGACCTTGCAAGCAACGGGTAAACCGCAAACCCGACGTCCATTGAACCACCCAAAGGACACCGATATGGCCAAGACCTTAGCACTCCCCAAAGACCAACTGGTCAAGCAAGCGCTGATCCAGATGCAAAACACCCTGGCGGATAATACGTGGACCGACCGGCAAAAGCTGGCCCTGACCTGCCGCATCCTGTTCGAGAATGGTCACGACTCCGGCCTGGCCGGGCAAATCACCGCTCGCGGCCCGCAGCCTGGTACTTATTACACCCAGCAACTGGGCCTGGGTTTCGATGAAATCACCGCCGGCAATCTGCTGCTGGTCAACGAAGACCTGGAAGTGCTCGAAGGCCACGGTATGCCCAACCCGGCCAACCGTTTCCATAGCTGGGTGTACCGCGCCCGGCCGGATGTGAACTGCATCATTCACACGCATCCGACCCACGTCGCTGCGCTGTCGATGCTTGAAGTGCCGCTGCAGGTCTCGCACATGGACCTGTGCCCGCTCTACGAAGATTGCGCGTTTCTCGAAGCCTGGCCCGGTGTACCGGTTGGCAATGAAGAAGGCGAAATCATTGCCGGCGCACTCGGCGATAAACGCGCGATCCTGCTTTCCCACCACGGCCAATTGTCCACCGGCGCCAGCATCGAGGAAGCCTGCGTGATTGCGCAACTGATCGAACGCGCGGCGAAGTTGCAGTTGCTGGCCATGAGCGCCGGGACGATCAAACCGATCCTGCCGGAGCTGGGCCGCGAAGCCCATGACTGGATATCCAAGCCGAAACGCCACGCCGCCGCCTTCAACTACTACGCTCGGCAGAACCTGCGCCAACACGCCGATTGCCTGAACTGAACCCACTCATTTTCAAAAGAGGAGAGACAACATGTCGACCCCAACCATTCACGGCATCATCGGCTACACCATCACACCATTCAGCGCCAATGGCGTCGATCTTGAAGCCCTCGGGCGCTCCATCGACCGCCTGATCGACAGCGGCGTCCACGCCATCGCGCCGCTGGGTAGCACCGGCGAAGGCGCTTACCTGAGCGATGCGGAGTGGGATCAGGTCAGCGAGTTCAGTATCAAGCACGTGGCGAAACGGGTGCCGACCATCGTCAGCGTGTCCGACCTGACCACCGCCAAAGCCGTGCGCCGTGCGCGCTTCGCCGAGGCTCATGGCGCCGATGTGGTGATGGTATTGCCGGCGTCCTACTGGAAACTCAGCGAAACGGAAATCCTCGCCCACTACCGCGCCATTGGCGACAGCATCGGCGTGCCGATCATGCTCTACAACAACCCGGCCACCAGTGGCACGGACATGTCGGTGGAGCTGATCCTGCGGATTTTCAACGCCGTCGAAAACGTCACGATGGTCAAGGAAAGCACTGGCGACATCCAGCGCATGCACAAACTGCAATTGCTCGGCGATGGTCAGGTGCCGTTCTATAACGGCTGCAACCCGTTGGCGCTGGAAGCGTTTGCGGCCGGGGCAAAAGGCTGGTGCACGGCGGCGCCGAACCTGATCCCACAGCTCAATCTCGACCTGTATGAAGCGGTACTGGCCAATGACCTGGGCAAGGCGCGTGAGTTGTTTTATCGCCAGTTGCCGCTGCTGGACTTTATTCTCAAGGGTGGTTTGCCGGCGACGATCAAGGCCGGGTTGCGCGCGACCGGGCTGGAAGTGGGGGATCCACGGTTGCCGGTGTTTCCACTGAGCGAGGCGGGTTGCAGCCAGTTGCAGGGGTTGTTGAAAGCCTTGCGCTGATCTTGCACCTACTGATCGTTCCCACGCTCCTGCGTGGGAATGCAGCCGGGGACGCTCTGCGTCCCATTGGAACGCGGAGCGTCCCTGGAGGCATTCCCACGCAGGAGCGTGGGAACGATCAGCGGTAACTTAGAGCACCGGCAGCGTCTTGTCCTTGATTACCGTCGTCGGCCCGTTGGCCTTCACACTGGCAATCCCCTTCTCCCGTGCGGCATCGTTGGAATACGCCTCGCTGCTGCCGATGACCTCGTGATTACCGGCCTTGAGGTTGAAGTAAGGATGGCCATCCTTGGTGGTCTTTTTCTCGTAGCGCTCATCCAGCGGGCTGTTTTTCTGCACCGAGGCGATGCCGCCATCGGCAGCGGCGCGGGTGGTGTAGTGCTCGCTGTTCAGAATGGTTTCGGCATTGGCTGCTTTCAGCACAAACCGAAACTGCCCGTTGCTGGTTTTGCTCACTTCGTACCATCCGGACATGCTCGTTCTCCTTGGCAATTGAGAGGGTTCGCGCCAAAGAGTAAAGACCACCCAGTGATGTCTGTCGCCTGTACCCGCCCCTTCGCGAGCAAGCCCGCTTCCACAGGTGGAATGCATTCCAAGGTGGGAGCGGGCTTGCTCGCGAAAGGGCCGACACGGTTTAAGCTATTTCACCGCAGTGCGAACCACCGACAACTCCGGCGCCTGCACCCGACGCTGCGACAAATACCGCATGCAACTCACCCGCAGGAACGAAGCAAAATTCACCACCTCCCCGCGATAATCCATCACCTCTTCATACAGTTTGGCGATCAACTGGTTGGTGGTCATGCCGTCGACTTCGGCGATTTCGCTGAGGATGTCCCAGAACTGATTCTCCAGACGCAGGGTGGTGACCACCCCGCAGATGCGCAGCGAGCGGGAGCGCGATTCGTAGAGGATCGGATCGGCCTTGACGTAGAGCTCGCACATGGAAACGTCCCTCGTTACAGCGTGATTTTGGTGCCCAGCAAACCGAGGAAACCGGCGAGCCAGTTCGGGTGCGCCGGCCAGGCGGGCGCAGTGGCCAGATTGCCTTGAACGTGGCCTTCCGTCACCGGGATATCGATGAACGTACCACCGGCCAAACGAACTTCCGGGGCACAGGCCGGGTAAGCGCTGCATTCGCGACCTTCGAGAATTCCAGCGGCGGCGAGCAATTGCGCGCCATGGCACACGGCGGCGATTGGCTTGCCGGCCTTGTCGAAGTCCCGCACCAGTTCCAGGACTTTTTCGTTCAGGCGCAGGTACTCCGGCGCACGACCGCCGGGCACCAGCAGTGCGTCGTAATCGCCGGCCTTCACCTTGGCGAAGTCGAAATTCAGGGCAAACAGGTGACCGGGTTTTTCGCTGTAGGTCTGGTCGCCTTCGAAGTCATGGATCGCGGTGCGCACGGTCTGGCCGGCGGTTTTCTCCGGGCACACGGCGTGCACGGTGTGGCCGACCATCAGCAGCGCCTGGAACGGCACCATCACTTCGTAGTCTTCGACGTAATCGCCGACCAGCATCAGGATTTTCTTGGCAGCCATGGGGAGGACTCCTCTGGGAATACGTGGGCGTGCAGGAGTATTCAAGGTAGTCCTTATCGGCGGCGGCAGGTAATAGCCGGTTACTACCGCCAATGAGCTTTTGTGGCGAGGGAGCTTGCTCCCGCTGGGCTGCGAAGCGGCCCCTCTCTTGACCTTAAAAAGAAGAGGACTGCTGCGCAGCCCAACGGGAGCAAGCTCCCTCGCCACAGGGATCGCGGCAAACTGTACGGATAACTCTGCGCCTAGCTGTAACAGGGCCAAACCTAATGTTTGTGGCTAGATGAAGCCACGTCCAATCACCCTGAATCCTGGTTGCCCATCATGTCCTCGCGCGAAAACACCGGCATGGCCCTCGGCCTGCTCGGCGTCGTCATCTTCAGCCTCACCCTGCCCTTCACGCGGATCGTCGTGCAGGAAATCCATCCGTTGCTCAACGGTCTGGGCCGCGCCTTGTTTGCGGCGGTGCCGGCGGCGATGCTGTTGTTGTGGCGACGTGAGAAGTGGCCGACCTGGAAACAGGTCAAGGGCCTGACCCTGGTGATCGCCGGGGTGATCCTCGGTTTCCCGGTGCTGTCAGCCTGGGCCATGCAGACGTTGCCGGCGTCCCATGGTGCGCTGGTCAACGGCCTGCAACCGCTGTGCGTGGCGCTGTACGCCGCGTGGCTGTCCCATGAACGGCCGTCAAAAGCCTTCTGGGCCTGCGCCGCGTTGGGCAGCGCGCTGGTGCTCGGTTATGCGCTGATCAGCGGCGCCGGCAGTATTCAGGCCGGTGATTTGCTGATGCTCGGGGCGATTGCCGTGGGCGGTTTGGGCTATGCCGAAGGTGGCCGATTGGCCAAGGAAATGGGCGGCTGGCAGGTGATCTGCTGGGCGCTGGTGCTGTCGACGCCGTTGCTGATCGGGCCGGTGGTGTACCTGGCGCTGCAACATCAGGGCGAGATCTCGGCCAAGACCTGGTGGGCGTTCGGCTACGTCTCGCTGTTTTCGCAGTTCATCGGGTTCTTTGCCTGGTACGCCGGGTTGGCGATGGGCGGGATTGCGCGGGTCAGTCAGATCCAGTTATTGCAGATCTTCTTCACGATTGCGTTTTCGGCGTTGTTCTTTGGCGAACACATCGAGCCGATTACCTGGCTGTTTGCGGGTGGGGTGATTGTGACGGTGATGTTGGGGCGAAAAACAGCCGTCAAACCCGCCCGCATTGCCACCGCATAACCTGTAGGAGCCAGGCTTGCCGGCGAAGGCGCCTTCAAAATCGCCTTCGCCGGCAAGCCTGGCTCCTACAGAATCAGAGGTAGCCGTCGGAACGCAGCAACGTTTCCAGGCAATGCTCAGTGATCTGATAGAAATCCTTCAATTCCTGAATCTTCACCAACAACTGCGCCGGGTCCACCGGCTCGGCGCGCTTGACCGCCAGGATCATCTTGTTCTTGTTGGTGTGGTCCAGTGAGATGAACTCGAACACCTTGGTCTCGTAGCCGCAGGCCTCAAGGAACAATGCGCGCAGGCTGTCGGTGACCATTTCCGCCTGTTGGCCCAGGTGCAAACCGTATTGCAGCATCGGCTTGAGCAGCGCCGGGCTCTGGATTTGCAGGCGGATCTGTTTGTGGCAGCACGGCGAGCACATGATGATCGAGGCACCGGAACGAATGCCGGTGTGGATCGCGTAGTCGGTGGCGATGTCGCAGGCATGCAGGGCAATCATCACATCCAGCTCGCTCGGCGCGACGCTGCGTACGTCGCCGCACTTGAACACCAGCCCCGGATGTTCCAGCTTCGCCGCCGCGGTGTTGCACAGGTTGACCATCTCTTCGCGCAACTCGACACCAGTGACTTCACCTTCAGCGTTCAAGGTGTTGCGCAGGTAGTCGTGGATCGCGAACGTCAGGTAACCCTTGCCCGACCCGAAATCCGCCACGCGCACCGGTTTGTCCAGCGCCAGCGGCGAGGTGGTCAGGGCATGGCTGAACACTTCGATGAACTTGTTGATCTGCTTCCACTTGCGCGACATCGCCGGGATCAGCTCGTGCTTGCTGTTGGTCACACCCAGGTCGGCGAGGAACGGCCGGCTCAGGTCGAGGAAGCGATTTTTCTCGCGGTTATGCTCGGCGGACGGCACTTCACGCAATTGCTGGGGTTTGCTCTTGAACAGCGAAGGCTTGCCCTTTTTGCTGTATTCGAGCTGGGCTTCATCAGTCAGGGACAGCAAATGCGCATTTTTGAACGCCTCGGGCAGCAGCGCGGCGATAGTCGCCACGCCTTCGGCCAGCGGGAAGTTCTTGGTGATATCGCGGGTCTTGTAGCGGTAGACGAAGGACAGGCAAGACTGATCCTTGACCGTGAGTTGCTTGATGATCAGTCGCTGCAAGTCCGCCTCGGGGCCGACGTACTTGGCCAGCACCAGTTTGATAAAGGCATTGGCGTCGAGGCTGGTTTGCAGCAAGTCGATGAACTGGGCGTGGTGATCCGGCGCGAGGCTGGCAGGAGTGGCGGTAGCAGACATGGGGAAAACGGCCTCGGGCGGTGCAAATCGGGAATGGCGGGTATTTTAGGGGGGATGTGGGTTTGGGACACGCTGTTATTTACCGAACGGCACGATCTGTAGCAGCTGCCGAGGTACGAGGCTGCGTCGCGTGTAGCAGCTGCCGAGGTACGAGGCTGCGTCGCGTGTAGCAGCTGCCGAGGTACGAGGCTGCGTTCGGCTGCGAAGCAGTCGTGAAATCAGAATACGCGGTGTTTCAGTAAAACTGCGTGGTCTGGTTTTACGACTGCTTCGCAGCCGAACGCAGCCTCGCAGGCTCGGCAGCTGCTACAGGCGGGACGTTGTTACTGAGATTTAGCCTAGAACGACCAACCGATTCGGCAATTCATTCCTCACCTGCGTCACCGGCACATGCACCTTGAGCAACTCACCGCAGGCCTCGATGCACGTCACAAACCCCTGCAACGTCTGGCCCTGTTTCACCTGTTGGGTAAACGCCGTGACAATTGCATCCCAGGTCTTGTTGTCCAGGCGCCTGGAAATCCCTTCATCCACCAGGATTTCCACGTAACGCTCGGCTTCGCAGACAAAGATCAACATCCCGGTGCTGCCCACGGTGTGGTGCAGGTTCTGCTCCAGGAACTGCCGCCGGGCCAGGTTCGAGGCGCGCCAGTGACGAACCCGGCGCGGGATCAAATGGGTGGTGATTTTCGGAATGCGGAACACCAGGCACAGCACGATAAAACTCGCCCATTGCACCAGCAACAGGCTGTGCATGGTCAGCGCGCCGGTCAGGTAATGCACCAGCCCCGGCACCACCAGCGCCAGCAAACTGGCCCATAGCAGCGGGATGTACACGTAGTCGTCGGCGCGGGCCGCGAGCACGGTGACCAGTTCGGCGTCAGTTTCGCGCTCGACCCGGGCGATCGCCTCGGCGACTTTGCGTTGTTCGTGTTCTGTCAGTAATGCCATGGTTTTCAGTGCCTGTTCCCATTTGTTTTTATGAGTAGCGTTATCACCAGCCGCCCGACGAACCTCCGCCCCCGAAACTGCCCCCGCCGCCGCTGAAGCCCCCGCCGCCTCCACCGCCGCCGCCAAATCCACCACCGCCGAAACCGCCCCCCGAACCACCGGAGCCACCGCGACCGGCCGGCAGGATACCGAGCATCTGGCAGATAAAAATCGTCAGGATGAACAGCATCACCAGGAAGATGAACACGCCAGGGTGGCGCGAGATGAAATCGCTCTCTTCGTTGCCGCCAGAGTCATACACCGTCGAGGGCTCGTCCAGCGGACTGCCGCCCAACACCACCAACATTGCCGCGACGCCATCGCTGATGCCCTTGCTGAAGTTGCCGGCCTTGAAGGATGGCGTGATCACCTGATTGATGATCACCGAACTCTGGGCATCGGTCAGGCGATCTTCCAGGCCATAACCGACTTCAATCCGCAGCTTGCGCTCATCGCGGGCAACGATCAGCAGCGCACCGTTGTTCTTGTCCTTCTGGCCGATGGCCCAGGCGCGACCGAGTTGATAACCGAAGTCAGCGATGTCGGTGCCCTGCAAATCCGGCAACGTCACCACCACCAATTGCTCGCCGGTGGCCGATTCGTGGGCCTGGAGCTGCTGGGTCAACTGCTCGCGCACCGCCGGCTCGATCATCTGCGCGTTGTCCACCACCCGCCCGGTCAGCGGCGGGAACTTCAACTCGGCCTGAGCCGTGACTGCAACCACCCAGAGCAACAGCACCAGGCCCATCTTCAACACGCGCATTGGCAACCTCATCCGTGTACCGCCATCAACACCTCCCCGTAGGAACTGCCGAAGGCTGCGCCTACAGGTCATTCACCTAGAATTTCACTTGCGGCGCTTTATCGGCATCCGGGCTGGTCGCTTCGAACGTCTCGCGAATCGGCAAATCGCTGTACATCACGCTATGCCACAGGCGACCCGGGAAGGTGCGGATTTCGGTGTTGTATTTCTGCACCGCGAGGATGAAGTCGCGGCGGGCCACGGCGATGCGGTTTTCGGTGCCTTCAAGTTGCGATTGCAGGGCCAGGAAGTTCTGGTTGGCCTTAAGGTCCGGGTAGCGCTCGGACACCACCATCAAACGACTCAGGGCGCCGGTCAGTTGATCCTGGGCCTGCTGGAATTGCTTGAGTTTTTCCGGGTTGTCCAGCGTATTGGCATCGACCTGGATCGAGGTCGCCTTGGCCCGGGCTTCGATCACCGCGGTCAGGGTTTCTTCTTCGTGCTTGGCATAGCCCTTGACGGTTTCCACCAGGTTGGGGATCAGATCGGCACGGCGCTGATACTGGTTCTGCACCTGGCCCCAGGCGGCCTTGGCCTGTTCGTCGAGGGTCGGGATGTTGTTGATGCCGCAGCCGGCGAGCAGCGTGGTCAACAGCATCAGCGCTGCAACGTGCAGGCTCGAACGATAGTTGAGTCGTACATTCATGTAGGTGGTGCTCCCGTGCACAATCCGTTGAAAAACTGCCCGTAACCTTTGAACCGGGCTCTTGGGGCATAATCTGCCGCCGCCACTGGATTGCAGCGTGGCAATGGGCTAAAAGATGCCCCCAGTACAAGAAACGCTTCAGAAGTGTGCTGCATTTACCTGAACAACAATAGTCGCTCCCTAAATTTTGGCTGATCGGCGCGTATTCACTGCCGTTTAGGCCTTTGAGAAAACTATTCATGAAGAAGCTGTGTTTGCTGGGCCTGTTCGTCAGCCTGGCCAGTCATAACGTATTGGCCGCCACGACCCCTGCACCTCTTGAGAACAAGGACGCTTTCATCAGCAATCTGATGAAGCAGATGACCCTTGATGAAAAAATCGGCCAATTGCGCCTGATCAGCATCGGCCCGGAAATGCCCCGGGAGCTGATCCGCAAGGAAATCGCCGCCGGCAACATCGGTGGCACGTTCAACTCCATTACCCGTCCGGAAAACCGTCCGATGCAGGACGCGGCCATGCGCAGCCGGTTGAAGATCCCGATGTTCTTCGCCTATGACGTGATCCACGGCCACCGGACAATTTTCCCGATCCCCATTGCCCTGGCGTCGAGCTGGGACATGGACGCCATCGGCCGCTCCGGGCGCGTTGCCGCCAAGGAAGCCGCCGCCGACAGCCTCGACATCACCTTCGCACCGATGGTCGATATCTCCCGCGACCCGCGCTGGGGCCGCACCTCCGAAGGTTTCGGTGAAGACACGTATTTGGTGTCGCGGATTGCCGGGGTGATGGTCAAGGCCTTCCAGGGCCAGGGCGCCAACGCCGCCGACAGCATCATGGCCAGCGTCAAGCACTTCGCCTTGTACGGCGCGATCGAGGGCGGTCGCGACTACAACGTCGTCGACATGAGCCCGGTCAAGATGTACCAGGACTACCTGCCGCCGTACCGCGCCGCGATTGACGCTGGTGCCGGCGGGGTGATGGTTGCGCTGAACTCGATCAACGGCGTGCCCGCCACCGCCAACACCTGGCTGATGAACGACCTGTTGCGCAAGGAGTGGGGCTTCAAGGGCCTGGCGGTCAGCGACCACGGGGCGATTTTCGAGCTGATCAAGCACGGCGTCGCGGCGGACGGTCGTGAAGCGGCGAAGCTGGCGATCAAGGCCGGCATCGACATGAGCATGAACGACACCCTCTACGGCAAAGAACTGCCGGGGCTATTGAAGGCCGGCGAAATCGAGCAGAAGGACATCGACAACGCCGTGCGTGAAGTGCTGGCCGCCAAGTACGACATGGGCCTGTTCAAGGACCCGTACCTGCGCATCGGCAAGGCCGAGGAAGACCCGGCCGACACCTACGCCGAAAGCCGCATGCACCGTCCGGAAGCCCGCGACGTCGCACGCCGCAGCCTGGTGTTGCTGAAAAACCAGAACGACACCCTGCCGCTGAAGAAAACCGCGAAAATCGCCCTGGTCGGTCCGCTGGCCAAAGCGCCAATCGACATGATGGGCAGCTGGGCCGCGGCGGGTAAACCGGCGCAATCAGTGACGCTGTTCGACGGCATGAACGCCGCCGTGGCCGACAAGGCGACGCTGATCTACGCCCGTGGCGCCAACATCACCAGCGACAAGAAAGTCCTCGATTACCTCAACTTCCTGAACTTCGATGCGCCGGAAGTGGTGGATGATCCGCGCTCGGCCCAGGTGCTGATCGACGAAGCGGTGAAAGCGGCCAAGGATGCTGACGTGGTCGTTGCAGCCGTCGGCGAATCCCGTGGCATGTCCCACGAATCGTCGAGCCGCACCGACCTGAACATCCCGGCCAGCCAGCGTGAATTGATCAAAGCCTTGAAAGCCACCGGCAAACCGCTGGTGCTGGTGTTGATGAACGGCCGTCCGTTGTCGATTCTCGAAGAGAAAGACCAGGCTGATGCGATCCTGGAAACCTGGTTCAGCGGCACCGAAGGTGGCAACGCCATTGCCGACGTGCTGTTCGGCGATTACAACCCGTCGGGTAAACTGCCGATCACGTTCCCGCGTTCGGTGGGTCAGATTCCGACCTACTACAACCATCTGAGCATTGGCCGGCCGTTCACGCCGGGCAAACCGGGCAACTACACCTCGCAGTATTTCGATGACACCACCGGGCCGCTGTTCCCGTTCGGGTTTGGCTTGAGCTACACCACGTTCAGCGTGGACGATATGGCGCTGTCGTCGACCACCCTGAACAAGACCGGCAAACTCGACGCCAGCGTCATGCTGAAAAATACCGGCAAACGCGACGGCGAAACCGTGGTGCAGTTGTACATCCAGGACGTGACCGGCTCGATGATCCGCCCGGTCAAGGAACTGAAGAACTTCCAGAAAGTCATGCTCAAGGCCGGCGAACAGAAAGTCGTGCACTTCACCATTACCGAAGACGACCTGAAGTTCTTCAACGCCCAGCTCAAGTACGGCGCAGAACCGGGCAAGTTCAATGTGCAGATCGGCCTGGATTCCCAGGACGTGACGCAGCAGAGCTTTGAATTGCTGTAACGCCGTGGACTGATCGTTCCCACGCTCTGCGTGGGAACGATCTGCGTACCAACTACCCCCGCCGATCCAGCAGATTCACCACCACCCGATCCACCCAGCCCCACACCCTCTGCTTGACCCGCCGCCACAGCGGCCGGCGTTGCCATTCCTCCAGGCTGACTTCCGAGCTCTGTGCAAAGTCCTTCTCGAAACTCGCCGCCACCGCCGCCGTCAGTCCGGGATCCAGTGCTTCAAGGTTGGCCTCCAGGTTGAAGCGCAGATTCCAGTGGTCGAAATTGCACGAACCAATACTCACCCAGTCATCCACCAGCACCATTTTCAGGTGCAGGAAGCACGGCTGGTATTCGAAGATTTTCACTCCGGCCTTGAGCAGGCGCGGGTAGTAGCGATGCCCGGCGTAGCGCACCGACGGATGATCGGTGCGCGGGCCGGTCAGCAGCAGGCGCACGTCGATACCGCGCACGGCGGCCTTGCGCAGCGAGCGGCGGACTTTCCACGTCGGCAGGAAATACGGCGTGGCCAGCCAGATGCGCTGTTGGCCACTGTTCAAGGCGCGGAACAACGACTGCAGGATATCGCGGTGCTGGCGGGCGTCGGCATAGGCAACCCGGCCCATGCCCTCGCCCATCGACGGTACGCGCGGCAAACGAGGCAAGCCAAAGTGCGAAGCGGGTTTCCAGGCGCGGCGATGGCGGTTGGCGATCCATTGGCGGTCGAACAGCAATTGCCAGTCGAGTACCAGCGGGCCGGTCATTTCCACCATCACTTCGTGCCATTCACTGGTGTCTTCGCCCGGCGTCCAGAATTCGTCAGTCACGCCTGTACCGCCGACCACCGCCAGGCTTTGATCGACCAGCAACAACTTGCGGTGATCGCGATAGAAATTGCCGACCCAACGCCGCCAGCTCAGGCGATTGTAGAAACGCAGTTCCACCCCCGCCGCCATCAAGCGTTGGCGCAGGTTCAGGGTAAACGCCAGGCTGCCATAGTCATCGAACAGGCAGCGCACCCGCACCCCGCGTTCGGCGGCCTGGACCAACGCCTGGACCATGGCCTCGGCGCAGGCGCCCGCCTCCACCAGATACAGTTCCAGTTCGACCTGCTCTTCGGCGCGGGCAATCGCCACCAGCATGCGCGGAAAGAACTGCGGACCATCGATCAGCAATTCAAAGTGATTGCCTTCACGCCACGGAAATACGGCACCGGCCATGTCAGCGCGCCGTGAAAATCAGCACCGCACTCACCGGCACCGACAGACTGATAGCCGACAAACCGGCGACCTTGCGCAAACCGTCCAGCCCTGGGGCCAGGTCGAAATCTTCAGCGTTGATCACCAATGGCTCCAACGTCACCACTTGAAAGCGCCGATCATCGAGCCTGGTCGCCAACAATTCGGTGTTGTATTCATGTTGCTTGCCGTGGAGGTTGACGGTCACTGGCAAACGCAATTCCAGCTGGGCGCCGGGGGCCAGATCGTTGATCGGCCGCAAGTCAATCTGCGCGCTGATCACGGCGTCGGGGAAGGTCTGGATCTCGAACAGGTCCTTGCGCATGCGCTCGTCCCGCAGCGGGATGCCGCTGTTGACCGAATCCATCTCGACTTCCACTTGCGCCAGGCCCTTGGGATCGACCTTGCCGTGCAGCACCAGAAAGCGCTGCACTTCGGAAATATTGGCGTTTTTGGTGCTGATGAACGACAGCCGCGAGGACTCGCCATCGAGGTACCAATCGGCATGGGCCGACAGCGTCGCCCCCGTCAGCAGCAGAAAGGCGAGGGTTTTGCAGAGGACGCGGTTGAGCATAGAGACTCGTGGGCAAATAAACGTGCACGAACCTTAACCGCCCGTGAGCCGTTTGCAAACTCGTAGCAGCTGGCGAAGCCTGCGTCCGGCTGCGCAGCAGTCGCGAATCCAGCCACCTCGGTCTTCCTGAAAAAACGTGGTGCCTGATTTTACGACTGCTGCGCAGCCGGACGCAGGCTTCGCCAGCTGCTACAGGGCGTTCGCGTCTTGAGTTGGGGGCAGAAGAGAATGCGTTCACCAATAGGCGCTGCCGCAGGCTGCGATCTTTTACGCTTTAGGCCAACGCCTGCTGCACATCGCCAATGGTGGTGGCCAAGCTGTTCAGGTGCAGGCTCAACACCCTCTCCACCGGCGCCTGATCCATCGGCCAGTGCAGCGCCATGCTGCCGACCAATCGACCATTGGCGTGAATCGGCAACGCCACCGCGCGAATCAGAAACGGCAGGCGCACCGGGTATTCCCAGTAGCCTTCGGTGCGTTGGCCGAAACCCTGATGCAACGCCTGCTCACTGACGTGATACGGCGCGTCATCGTTGAGCCGCTCACGGCCGGCGAGTCGTTCTACTTCATGGGTTTGCAGCTCACCCAGGCACGCCCGGCCCATGGCCGAATGAAACAGGCTGGCATGCTGGCCGACGATGTAGCAGTTCTTCGGATAGCGCTTGCGCAGCACCGTGGGGATCGCGCTTTCCATCACTTCGACGCGCTCGCCGTCGAAGCTCGACAGGTCCGCCACCAACCCGGTGCGCTCGCTCAATTCCAGCAACAGCGGCGCCGCGCTTTCCACCAGGCGCCGTTTGAACCGCTGCTCGCTGTCGCCGAACAAGCGCTTGGCGCACAACCGATAACGCCGGTCGCTCAAGCCGCGATAAATCCAGCCCTGCTCCAGCAAGGTCAGCAACATGCGCGACACCGTGGCCTTGGGCAGGGTCGTCAGGTAGTGCAGTTCCTCCAGACCCAGCGCCTGATGCTCGCCCAGCAAATCGATGATCGCCAAGGCCCGTTCGACCGAGCGTACGCTGCCGGATTCGGTCTTGCTGTCCATGGATTCGACCTCCTGAGTACGGATGGATGATCGCTTTATGCAGCAAGATGCGGGCCCGCCCGATAGGCTCAGATCGCTTGCAGGCATGCCGGTGGTCGGCGCTTGACCCATTGCGTCAGCTGCTCATGAGCGAAAGCCAGTTGCAGCACGGCTCGATCCGCCTGCGCCGGGCCGATAATCTGCAAGCCCATCGGCAAGCCGCTCGCGTTGAAACCCACCGGCACATTCATGCTCGGCAAACCGGCCAGCGTCGGCCCGATCACCACCTCCATCCAGCGGTGATAAGTGTCCATGGTCTGCCCGCCGACGAGGCGCGGCCACGGCGTCTGTGCGTCAAAAGGGAACACTTGCGCGGTGGGCAACAGCAGAAAGTCGTAACGTTCGAACAACTCACTCAAGGCTCGATACCACTCGCTACGACTGACCGATGCCTGGTAGACATCCGCCGCCGTCAGCCGCAAGCCACCCTCGATTTCCCATTGCGCCTCGGGTTTGAGCAGGTCGCGCTGTTGCGGATCGGCATACAACGCACCGAGGCTGCCCTGCACCAACCAGTGCCGGTGCACCAGCCAGGTTTGCCACAAGCGTTCCATGGAGAAATCCGGCTGACAGGCTTCGACCTTGCAACCCAGTGCGGTGAAATCTTCCAGCGCCATTTCGCACAGGCTCAACACGCCGTCGTCCATGGGCAGATAGCCGTTGTAGTCACCCAGCCAGCCGATCCTCACACCGCTGAAATCCCGCGTGAGGGATTCGGTAAAGATCTGCGGGTCCTGCGTGAGCGACAACGGCACGCGCGCGTCGTAACCGGCCTGAATACTCAGCAACCGCGCGACATCCGTGACGCTGCGGCCCATCGGCCCTTCCGTCGCCAGTTGCTGGACGAACACTTCCAGTCCGGGGCCGTGGGGCACGCGGCCCTGGGACGGACGAAAGCCGAACACGTTGTTGAACGCCGCCGGGTTGCGCAGCGAACCCATCATGTCGCTGCCGTCGGCCACCGGCAGCATGCGCAACGCCAGCGCCACTGCCGCCCCGCCGCTGCTGCCGCCGGCGATCAACGTCGGGTCATAGGCGTTGGTGGTGGTGCCGAACACGCTGTTGTAGGTCTGCGAGCCGAGGCCGAACTCCGGGACGTTGGTCTTGCCGATGATGATGGCCCCACTTTCGCGAACCCGCGCCACGCTGATGGCGTCATGTTGCGGGACTTGCTCGCCGAACAGCGGCGAGCCCATGGTCGTGCGCAAACCGGCGGTGGCCGCGAGGTCTTTGATGGCTTGCGGCATGCCATGCATCCAGCCACGGGACTGACCTGCGTCCAACTGCTGGTCGCAGGCGTCGGCCTCGGCGAGTAACTCATCGCTCGGGCGCAGGGACACCAGCGCGTTGACCGACGGATTGAAACGCTCGATGTGCGCCAGGTAGGCCAGCATCACTTCCCGGCAAGAGACCTGCCGGGCATGAATCGCCCCTGACAGGGCATCGGCGTCCATTTCAACAATCGGATTAATGCTCAAGGCTTCACCTCAAGATTGAGAGCGTTGGATGTCTTTACCCTTGGCGCTTCGTGCATACAGTAAGTGCCCAACAGCGTCAGCACGCAAGCGAACAGCACGTAGAAGGCCGGCGCCACGGGGGTGGCCAGCACCTTGCTGAGCCAGGTGACAATCAGCGGCGCGAAACCGCCGAAGAGCATGACCGCAACGTTGTAGGCCACCGACACCCCGGTAGAGCGCACGCTGATCGGGAATTGTTCGGCCAGTGCCGTCGGGGCCGGGCCGAAGAACCCGCCGATAGCGCTGCACAACAACAGTTGCATCACCAGCAGACGCTCCACCGAGGGCGCCGCCGCGACCCACACGTACAGCGGATACACCATCAGGAAAAACGCCAACGTGAACGCCATCAACACCGGGCGGCGGCCGAGGCGATCCGACAGCGCGCCGGACAACGGAATGATCACGGTCATCACCGCCACCGCGAGCATCTGCACCAGCAGCACCTGATCCAGCGGCAGGCCGAGGTTCTTGTGGGCGAAGGTCGGCATGTTCACCAGCACCACGTAAAACGACACGGTCGCGCCGCACGCCAGGCCCATCGACACCAGAATGCTGCGCCGATGTTCGCGGATCACTTGCAGCAAGCTCGGGCTCGCCCCTTTGGCCTGCTTGCGTGCCTCGAGAAACTCTTCCGGTTCTTCCATGTGCTTGCGAATCCACAAGCCCACCGGACCGATCAGCAAACCGATCATGAACGGAATCCGCCAACCCCAACTGTCCAGCGCCTCGGGGGACAGCAGATGGGTGAACAACGCCACCATCGCCGCCCCGGAAAACACCGCCAGGCATTGCCCCACCAATTGCCAGGAACCGTACAAACCCTTTTGATGCGCCGGCGCACTTTCCACGAGGAACGCGGTGGCACTGGCGTATTCGCCACCCGTGGCGAAACCTTGCAGCATCCGCGCAACCACGATCAACAGCGGCGCGCCCATGCCGATGGCGGCATAGTTCGGCGCGAAGGCGATCAGCGCGATAGACACTGTCATCAGGCGGATGATCATCTGCATCGCCGCTTTGCGCCCTTTGCGATCGGCATACATGCCCAACAAAATGCCGCCCACCGGGCGCATGAAAAACCCGACGCCAAAGGTCGCCAGTGCCATCAGCAACGACGCGTATTCATCCTGCGACGGGAAAAACTGCCGGGCGATGATGCTCGCCAGAAAGCCGTAAACGATGAAGTCATACCATTCCAGGGCGTTGCCGATAACGGCGGCGACCACCTGCCGGGTGCGCGAAGCACCTATGCTCGAAGTTTGCATGGGGAACTCTCCAAAAACCTGTGGGTTGATCGCGGGCGCAACGAGGCGCGCCCGATCCAGCGGCAGTTGAAAGTGCAATCGTCAGGCGGGCTTGAGCCAGCTCTCGGCCAGCGCGCCCCAATACGCCGCGCCGGTCAGCAGGATGTCGTCGTTGAAGTCGTAGCCAGGGTTGTGGACCATCGGCCGCGAGACGCCATTGCCGATAAACAGGTAGGCGCCGGGGCAGCGTTGCAGCATCCAGGCGAAGTCTTCGCTGCCCATGAGTTTGGGCGTGTTGCCATCCACGGCGTCCGCACCGAGCAGCTCAACGCCGACTCGCCGGGCGAATTCGTTTTCAGCGGCGTGGTTGACCAGCACCGGATAGGCCGGTCGATGCTCGATACGGGCGCTGCACGCAAAGCTGCGGGCCTGGGATTCGATGATGGCGCGCACCCGTTCGAGGGTGAGTTGACGAACCTCTGCGTTCAGCGCCCGCAGGCTCAGGCGCAGAATGGCCTGTTGCGGGATGACGTTGGCCGCCTCCCCGGCCTGAAAGGCTCCGACCGTCACCACCGCCGCCTGCTGTGCATCGATGTTGCGCGCGACCACGGTTTGCAGGGCCATGACCACACTGGCCGCCGCCACCAGCGGATCCACCGCCAGATGCGGCATCGAGCCGTGTCCACCAACGCCCTCAATGGTCACTGTCAGCAAATCCTGCGAGGCCATCATCGGCCCTTCGCGAAAGCCCAAGTGACCGGCCGGCAGACCCGGCATGTTGTGCATGCCGAACAGCGCATCGCAGGGAAAACGCTCCAGCAGGCCATCGGCGAGCATCGCTTCGGCGCCGCCCTGCCCCTCTTCGGCAGGCTGGAAAATCAGGGTCAGGGTGCCGTCGAACTGACGCGTCGCCGCCAGATAACGCGCAGCCCCCAACAACATCGTGGTGTGCCCGTCATGACCGCACGCATGCATGCAGCCTTGATGCCGACTGCTGTAGGGCGCGCCGGTATTCTCGATGATCGGCAACGCGTCCATGTCCGCCCGCAGACCCAGTTTGCGCGAACTGCTGCCGTTACGCAGGACGCCGACCACGCCGGTCTTGCCGATGCCGGTGTGCACCTCGTAACCCCATTCTTCGAGGGATCGGGCCACCAGTGCCGAGGTGCGGTTTTCCTCGAAGCCCAGTTCCGGGTGGGCGTGGATGTCCTGGCGCGTGGCGTGCAGGTCGCTGGCCACATCACTGATCCAGGCGAGAATGTGCTGATGTCGGGTCATGACGATTATCCTCAGGCCGGGTGTATTCCCGTTCTTTTTGTTCGCTGTGATTTCGCGACACATCAAGGCAGGTCGCGCTCACCGCCAGATAACCGCGAGTACGGCGCAAGGACAATCGAATGTGGTTCCACTGCATGGAACCTGAGGGACGCAGACACCTTTGTAGCAGCTGGCGAAGCCTGCGTTCGGCGGCGCAGCCGTCGTAAAACCGGACAGACCGAGGTGTCGGGATTGGCGACGGCTTCGCCGTCGAACGCAGGCTTCGCCAGCTGCTACAGGGATCCGTGCAGGTTGCGATCTATCAGGGCGACAAGCGGCAACCTTGCCGTTCACCGACCCAGAAGGCCGTGTTGCTCCGCCCCAGGCCGCTGACCGTTACGCGCTTGCTCGCGGCGTCATCGTCAAATCCGCTGAAGGGCAGCCACTGCTTCACATAGCCACGGCAATACCCGGCGTCATTGTTCATCACATAGCGGCACGAACAATATTCCTTGGCGGTGTAGGCGCTGATGATGTCGGGGAATGCCCACAGCGCCACCCGCTCCTGCCAGATCCAGCCGAGCAGCAAAATCAGCACTAACAGCAGAACGCTGGCGAATGGACGACGACGAACAAAACGGCTCATGGCTGCACCTTCCTGGCAAACGCCTTGAGCGCGAGCTTGAGCAGTTCGTTGTGCTGATACGTCCCGTCGCGATCATCGGCATAACGCACGATCACCAGGTTTTCGCTGGGGATTACGTACAGCGCCTGACCCCAGTGGCCCAGCGCGGCGAAGGTATCGGCCGGCGCTGCGGGCCACGGTGGCGCGGCGCCGTCCACCGCGCGATTGAGCCACCACTGGCCGCCAGGGACGGCCTCGTCCTGATGGGCGCGATAACCGGCGAAGGGTTCGCGGTTGAAGGCGACCCAGTCCTTGGGCAGTAATTGCCGATCGCCCCAGCGACCGTCTCGCGCCATCAACAGCCCGACCCGCGCCAGGTCCCGGGCGGTGAGGTAGGCATAGGATGAGGCGACAAACGTCCCGGTGGCGTCGGTTTCCCACACGGCATGGCGAATCCCCAAAGGCTCGAACAATGCAGTCCATGGATAGTCCGGATAGCGGTTCGGGCCGACGATGGTTTTCAGCGCCGCCGACAGCAGGTTGCTGTCGCCGCTGGAATAACGGAAGGCCTGGCCGGGGGCTGCGTATTCGTCATGGGCGGCGGTGAACGCGGCCATGTTCGCGTGACCACGGGTGTAGAGCATGGCCACTACCGAGGACTTCAGCGGCGCGTATTCGTAGTCTTCCTGCCAGTCCAGACCGGAGGCCCAATGCAGCAGGTCGGCCAGGGTAATCGCCGGGTGGTTTTCCAGAGTCGGGTAGAACTTCACCACCGGGTCCTGCAACCTGAACAAGCCTTCGCCATAGGCCACGCCGAGGACCGTGGCCATCAGGCTTTTGCTGATCGACCAGGTCAGGTGCGGGGTGTCGGCGGTGGTCGGTCCGGCGTAGCGTTCGTAGATCAGTTGACCGTCGCGGATCACCAGCAAGGCGTCGGTGCGGATGCCGGTTCGGGTGGAGTCATCGCGGAGTGGGAAGGCGTAGGTTTCCAGGGCTTCGAGGGCCGGGCCGGTGATGGTTGGGCCGGGCGACCATTGTTCGGCAGGCCAGTATTCGGCGTGGGCCGTCAGGCTCAGCAGCAGCATGAAAAGGAGGGACACGCCTTTGAACATGGTGGGGGCTCGGGAGGATGGACCTGCTGAGCCTAGTTGAGGTTGATGACAGTTTTGGAATGTGCGTCGGTCATTAATAATTTGCCCCCATTCCTCCTGTAGGAGCGAGGCTTGCCCGCGAAGAGGCCCGTCAGTCGGACAAAGATCCCGCCAACGCCTTGGCCAACCGCTTCCCCCGCGCGCCCGCCGCCAATTCCATCACCGCTTGATCGCGCTGCCACATCGCCGCCCACAACGGTGGCCCTTCAGCCAGCGCCTGATTCACCTCGGCCTTGAGCCCATCAAACTGCGCAAACAACCCACCGAGCAACACATGCCCGGCCGGATTACTCGGTGCCTGCCGACTGACCTCCGCACACCCGGCCAATAGCGCGAGCAAGCGCAGTTGCAGGGTTTGCGGCCAGTCGCTGTCCTGCCCGACGCCGTACAACCAGGCGCTCATGGCGCTCAGCACATAGATGTCTTCCAACGTTCGGAACGGTTTGACGTAAGCGTCCCAGCCATCCCCGGCCAGCAATTCGCAGAAAGCGTTGTCGAGAAACACCCGGCCGTGACTGATGTCCGGCATCAAGGCGATGGTCGGGAGTTTTTCCAGGCGCACGCCTGGCTCGCCGGGATAGACCACTGCCAGATTCAGGCGCGGGACTTCGCCGGGCTCTTCGCTGCGCGCGGCGATCAGTAGCCAGTCGGCGGCGTCGCCGGCGGTGACGAAATCCTTGCGCCCGTTCAGGCGCAAATCCTTGAGGCGGGTCTGCATGTCGGCTGGGCGCAGGCTGCGCTGTTCGGTCGCGCACAGGGCGCCGAGGCTCTGCGGCGCACTCGGCCACAGCACACGCAATGCCGCCTGATAACCCACCAGAAACGCCAGCCCCGGCGTCGCCATCAGGCGTGCGCCGGCCACCGCCAGTTCGAACGGCGTGACCGTGCCCAACTGATGCAACAACGTCGCAAAGCCTTCGGCCAGGTCGGCATTGGCCGGCAGGCGTTCGCGGCGATTGAGCAGGGTTTGCCAGGGCATAGGAGTCTCCTTGTGGGCTGTCATATAAGCATCACCAAAGCTTAACGGCGATGACACCGGGGCTACATAGCCTGACTTTGCACAACACGGCTGCATAAAGAAAGTCGATCGGCTGCAACCCACGACGGGTGAACGGCCCGTACGGAGATTCGCAATGACTCAGATCGCCCGCATCAGCGACACCGGCAATGAACGCCGCCTGCAAGCCGAACGCCTGATCGGCAGCGAGGCCCTGCAGGAAGCCCAGGCCTTGCGCTTCAACGTTTTCAGCGGCGAATTCAACGCCAAACTGAAAGGCGCGGAACGCGGTCTGGACATGGATGACTATGATGTTCACTGCGCCCACATCGGCGTGCGTGACTTGAACACCGGCCGTTTGGTGGCCACCACCCGTTTACTCGACCACACCGCCGCCAGCAGCCTGGGCAAGTTCTACAGCGAAGAAGAATTCAGCCTCCACGGCTTGGTTTCTCTTAAAGGCCCGATCCTCGAAATCGGTCGCACCTGCGTCGATCCGGCTTACCGCAACGGCGGCACCATCGCCGTGCTTTGGGGCGAACTGGCCGAAGTCCTCAACCAGGGCGGCTACAGCTATTTGATGGGTTGCGCGAGCATCCCGATGCAGGACGGCGGCATTCAGGCCCACGCCATCATGCAGCGCCTGCGCGAACGCTACCTGTGCACCGAACACCTGCGCGCCGAGCCGAAAAAGCCGCTGCCGACGCTGGATATTCCCTCGAACGTGATCGCGGAAATGCCGCCACTGCTCAAGGCCTATATGCGCCTGGGCGCGAAGATCTGCGGCGAGCCGTGCTGGGACGAAGACTTCCAGGTTGCCGACGTGTTCATCCTGCTCAAGCGCGACGAACTCTGCCCGCGCTACGCCAAGCACTTCAAGGCGGCCATGTAATGAGCCGCCTGCGGGTGTACGCGCGAATTGCGCGAGTGCTGTTCGTGGTGGCGCTGGGCCTGACCATGGCCAGCGTGTTCGGATTGTTCGAGCGCGCAGGAATTGCTCATTCGATGGTCCGGCGTCAGCGCTGGTCGCGGTTCTTCATGGCGCGGTTGAGCAACGCCCTGCCCTTTCGCGTGACCGTGCATGGCGAGCTGCCGAAAGTGCCGATGCTGTGGGTCAGCAACCACGTGTCCTGGACCGACATTCCGTTGCTGGGGATGATCACGCCGCTGTCGTTCCTGTCCAAGGCCGAAGTGCGCACCTGGCCGGTGGCTGGCTGGTTGGCGGCGAAGGCTGGCAGTTTGTTTATCCGTCGCGGTTCGGGCGACAGCCAGTTGATCCGCAAGCAGATGACGCGTCATCTGGAACAACAGCATCCACTGCTGATGTTCCCGGAAGGCACCACCACCGACGGCCGTTCGTTGCGTACTTTCCACGGTCGTCTGCTGTCAGCGGCGATTGATGCCGAAGTCGCGATGCAACCGGTGGCGATCCGTTATCTGCGTGACGGCGAAATCGATTCGCTGGCGCCGTTTATTGGCGATGATGATTTGCTCTCGCACTTGATGCGCTTGTTTGCCAATGATCGGGGCGAGGTGGAGATTCACCTGCTCAAGCCGATTGCTTGCGAAGGTCGCGAGCGCGCGGCGCTGGCGTTCGAAGCGCAGCAGGCGGTGCAGCGGGCGTTGTTTGGTGAAGTGGCGAAACCTGCCGAACCGCGGCGTGCCGGCGAACTCATCGCCGCGTAATGCTTTTTTGTAGGAGCGAGGCTTGCCCGCGAAGAACGATGACGCGGTGGATCAGTTGCACCGCGGCGTCCCCTTCGCGGGCAAGCCTCGCTCCTACAGGTAATGGGTGTCAGCGGTTATTGGCGAAATCCTGAAGCTGTGGATAAAACAACCGAAAGTCATCACTCAACGGCTCATACAACCCCCGCAATTCCTGCATCGCCCCGGCCAGTTCCTCAGGCTTGGTCAAGCGTCGGGAAATCCCCCGCAGCACCTGTGCCAGCACCTCGAAATCCTCGTAAGAGCCCAACCAGTCATTGGCCACCATGTGCGGCGCAATTTGCGCCAGGCGTTCCGGCAACTGCGGCTCGCGGGACAACACCCGGTAAACGTCAGAAGTGAATTGGGTCAGCGGCTGATCGGAATAGAGCGTCCAGTCCCGCGCCAGGCAGTGATCGAAAAACACGTCGAGGACGATCCCGGCATAACGCCGACGCGTGACGGAAAACCGCGACAACGCGATGTCCACCAACGGATGGCGGTCGGTAAAGACGTCGATGCTGCGATGCAGCTGGATGGCGGCTTCGATTTCCGGGTCGTACTGCCCTTGCAGCCGCCCTTTGACGAAATCGCCATACAGGCTGCCGAGCCATTGTCCGGGGCGCTGGCCACCGAGGTGCAGATGTGCGAGATAATTCATGGGCGCAGCTTAGCACTGCGCATTCATATCGTTACACCCAACGTATCGTTATAACCCGATATACCGATTTACTCGGTCATCAGATCGAAATCATATTGGTATATCGCGATTCAACGATTTAAAGTTCGCCTCATCGCGATATAGCGTTTTACTCATTACGAGCCCACACCATGACCCTTGACCTCGACGAAATAATAAAAGCGCTGGCACACCCAGTACGCCGAGACATTCTCATCTGGCTGAAAGACCCCAAGGTCCAGTTTCCGGAACAGATCCACAACCACGAGTACGGCATTTGCGCCGGGCAGATCGATCAACGCTGCGGCCTGTCGCAGTCGACCGTGTCCGCGCATTTGGCAACGTTGCAACGTGCGGGTCTGATCAGCAGCCAGAAAGCCGGTCAATGGCACTTCTTCAAACGCAACGAGGACGTGATTCAAGCGGCCCTCGACGCCATCGTCAAAGAGCTCAGTGCTCCGACCAGGAATTAATCCATGCCCCTCTCGCTACTCATTCTGGCCCTGAGCGCCTTCGCCATCGGCACCACCGAGTTCGTCATCATGGGCTTGCTGCCCGATGTGGCGGCGGATCTTGGTGTGTCGATACCCGGCGCCGGTTGGCTGGTGACCGGTTACGCCCTGGGCGTGGCCATCGGTGCGCCGTTCATGGCACTGGCCACCGCCCGATTGCCGCGCAAGGCCGCCCTGGTAGCGTTGATGGGGATTTTTATCGTCGGCAACCTGCTCTGCGCCATGGCCAGTGACTACAACGTGCTGATGTTTGCCCGCGTGGTCACCGCCCTGTGCCACGGCGCGTTCTTCGGTATCGGTTCAGTGGTGGCGGCCGGCCTGGTGCCCGCCAACAAACGCGCTTCGGCCGTGGCCCTGATGTTTACCGGCCTGACCCTGGCCAACGTCCTCGGCGTACCGCTGGGCACCGCGCTCGGTCAGGAAGCCGGCTGGCGCTCGACGTTCTGGGCGGTGACTGTGATCGGTGTCATTGCGCTGATCGGTCTGATCCGCTTCCTTCCAGCCAAGCGCGATGAAGAGAAACTCGACATGCGTGCCGAACTGCGGGCCCTCAAAGGCGCCGGGATCTGGCTGTCGCTGACCATGACTGCATTGTTTGCCGCGTCGATGTTCACCCTCTTCACCTACGTCGCCCCGCTGCTCGGCGATGTCACCGGCGTCTCGCCCAAAGGCGTGACCTGGACCCTGCTGCTGATTGGCCTGGGCCTGACGGTCGGCAACATCATCGGCGGCAAACTGGCGGACAAACGCCTGTCCGCCACGCTGATCGGCGTCTTCATCTCGATGGCCGTGGTGTCCACCGTTCTGACCTGGACCAGCGTCGCGCTGATCCCGACTGAAATCACCCTGTTTCTCTGGGCCACCGCTTCGTTTGCCGCCGTCCCTGCGCTGCAAATCAACGTGGTGACCTTCGGCAAGGCTGCACCGAACCTGGTCTCGACCCTGAACATCGGCGCCTTCAACGTCGGCAACGCACTCGGTGCCTGGGTCGGCGGCAGCGTTATCGCCCACGGCTTCGGCCTGACCAGCGTGCCCCTCGCTGCGGCGGCACTGGCAGTGCTCGCCCTGCTGGTGACCCTGATTACTTTCCGTCAGAGCGGCGATCCCGAACTGGCCCCTGCCACTACTAATTGATCTTCAAAAGAGAGCTATTTCAATGACGACTATTTTCGATCCAATCAAACTGGGCGACCTCGAGTTGGCCAACCGCATCATCATGGCGCCACTGACTCGCTGCCGCGCCGACGAAGGCCGTGTGCCGAACGCGCTGATGGCCGAGTACTACGTGCAACGCGCCTCCGCCGGCCTGATCCTCAGCGAGGCCACCTCGGTCACGCCGATGGGCGTCGGCTACCCGGACACCCCGGGCATCTGGTCCAACGACCAAGTGCGTGGCTGGGCCAACGTGACCAAGGCGGTCCACGCTGCCGGCGGCAAGATTGTCCTGCAACTGTGGCACGTCGGCCGGGTTTCCCACCCGTCGTACCTGAACGGTGAAGCACCGGTCGCACCGAGCGCCATCCAGCCTAAAGGTCACGTCAGCCTGGTTCGCCCATTGGCCGACTACCCAACGCCGCGTGCGCTGGAAATCGCTGAAATCGCTGACGTCGTTGACGCTTACCGCGTCGGTGCCGAAAACGCCAAGGCGGCCGGTTTCGACGGCGTGGAAATCCACGGCGCCAACGGTTACCTGCTCGACCAGTTCCTGCAAAGCAGCACCAACCAGCGCACCGACAACTACGGCGGCTCCCTGGAAAACCGTGCACGCCTGTTGCTGGAAGTGACCGACGCCGCGATCGAAGTCTGGGGCGCGGGCCGTGTTGGTGTGCACCTGGCACCCCGCGCCGACTCCCATGACATGGGCGACGACAACTTGTCCGAGACCTTCACTTACGTCGCTCGTGAACTGGGCAAACGTGGCATCGCGTTCATTTGCTCCCGCGAGAAAGAAGCCGGCGACAGCCTCGGTCCACAGTTGAAAGAAGCCTTTGGTGGCCCGTACATCGCCAACGAACGCTTTACCAAGGACAGCGCCAACGAATGGCTGGCAACCGGTAAAGCCGACGCGGTCGCGTTCGGCGTGCCATTCATTGCCAACCCGGATCTGCCGGCGCGGTTGAAGGCGGATGCGCCGCTTAATGAAGCGCGACCTGAGTTGTTCTATGCCAAGGGTCCGGTTGGTTATATCGACTACCCAACGCTGTAAGGATGCTTCCAGGAGCAAACGTTGCTCCTGCGCAAACGCCAAAGCCCCGACTCGAAAGAGCCGGGGCTTTTTGCATAAAGTATTCAAAGATTGCAGGCTTGGGGGGCTTATCCGGGCTTATTTACAGTCATTCACACGCACGAAACAATTTCCCTACAAAATACGTAGCTCGCTACCTATCAACCTGCTACTAGTCCGTATATAAAAGCACACCATGCCTGGAGGTGAAGAAAACAGAGTCTTCTGCCCCTGGCGTGTTGACACGCACGGCCCCAATTACGCATTTTGTTTCATTTGCGCAGGCTAGGGCTCAGGCGCAGCATGTCCAACCCGGTATCGACCCAGCGCTCGGCTTCGGTGTGCAGCTCAAAGCTGTCGGGGGCCAGCAGCCATTGGTACAGGATGCCATCGATGTAGGCATGCAGGCTGATCGCCGCGCGGGCCGTGTCGAGATCTTCCGGCAACTGTCCGCGATTCACCGCATTACTCAAGGCCAGGGCGATTCGCACGTTGCAGTCAAGGCTGACCGCACGGCGCTGCTGGCGCAGATCACACATTTCATCGGTGAATTCGCACTTATGAAACAGAATCTCGTTGATGCGTCGGGTTTTCGGGTCCAGGGCAACTTGCTGAAACAAATGAGTCAGCAGCTTGCGCATGCAGCCCAGCGGATCGAGTTCGTGCTCGCTCTCGCTGGCCTTGGCCATTTCATCCAGCGGCTCATGCAAGGTATCGAGCATGGCCTGCACCAGATCCGCCTTGTTGCTGAAATGCCAGTAGATGGCCCCGCGAGTCACGCCGGCCAGGGTGGCGATGTCCGCCAGTGTCGTGCGCGCCACGCCCCTCTCATAAAAGGCTTTCTCTGCCGCTTCGAGAATCTGGCTACGGGTTTCTTGAGCTTCCTCTTTGGTACGACGGACCATGGCAGTACAACCTCAATCAGGATGCTTCAGCGATGTCTGAACAGCCGCTGAATAAAAGTGGGGCGAACGCTCTTGGGCGTCGTCCCCGGCCTACAATTCAAACCCTTGAACGGCTTTTGTAACGAAGTGGGTACGCAGCCAAGGTATTTACAAACAACCATGAACGTAAGTATATTCCTTAGCAAGCTACTTATCCACTCAGCGCACCTTTTTTACCCTTCCACCTTTCTAGTGCGCATTTTGCGCGCCTGACCCGAGGATTTTCATGCAATTCAAGCCAGCTGTTACCGCCCTGGTCACTGCCGTCGCCCTGGCATCGCTGCTCAGCGGATGTAAAAAGGAAGAGGCACCTCCTGCCGCTCCCGCCCCTCAGGTCGGCGTCGTCACCCTGCAACCCCAAGCCTTTACCCTGACATCCGAACTGCCGGGCCGTACCAGTGCGTACCGCATCGCCGAAGTTCGCCCACAGGTCAACGGCATCATTCTCAAGCGCCTGTTCAAGGAAGGCGGCGACGTCAAGGCTGGCCAGCAGCTCTATCAGATCGATCCGTCGGTCTATGACGCCACTCTGAAAAGCGCCCAGGCCAACCTGCAACAGACCAAGTCGATCTCCGATCGTTACCAGCAACTGGTCAAGGAGCAAGCGGTCAGCCGCCAGGAATACGACACGGCCCTGGCCAATCGCTTGCAGTCGGAAGCGACCCTGCAATCGGCCCAGATCAACGTGCGCTACACCAAGGTCTACGCACCGATCACCGGTCGTATCGGCCGCTCTTCGGTGACTGAAGGCGCGCTGGTCACCAGCGGCCAGACCGACGCGATGGCGGTCATCCAGCAACTGGACCCGATCTACGTCGACGTCACCCAGTCTTCGGTCGAGCTGCTTGAGCTGCGCCGTGAGCTGGAAAGCGGTCGCCTGCAAAAGGCCGGCGATAACTCGGCCGCGGTCAAGCTGACCCTGGAAGACGGCAGCCAGTACAAGCAGGACGGCAAACTGGAGTTCTCCGAAGTCTCGGTTGACCAGACCACCGGTTCCGTCACCTTGCGCGCCGTGTTCCCTAACCCTGATCACACCCTGCTGCCGGGCATGTTCGTTCACGCCCAGTTGCAATCCGGTGTGAACAGCGCGGCGATCCTGGCGCCGCAACAAGGCGTGACCCGCGACCTCAAAGGCACCCCGACTGCACTGGTCGTTGGCCCGGACAACAAGGTCGAGCTGCGTCAGCTCAAGGCCAGCCGTACCGTCGGTAGCCAATGGTTGATCGAAGACGGTCTCAAGGCAGGCGATCGCCTGATCACCGAAGGGCTGCAATTCGTCAAGCCTGGCATCGAAGTCAAGCCCACCGAAGCCACCAACGTTGGCGCAAAGAACCCGGCCCCCGCTCAGACAGCTGACAAGGCTTACAGCGGCAAAGGGGAGTAAACCATGTCGAAATTTTTTATCGACCGTCCGATTTTCGCCTGGGTAATTGCCCTGGTGATCATGCTGGTCGGGGCTCTATCGATCCTCAAACTGCCGATCAACCAATACCCGAGCATTGCGCCTCCGGCCATTGCGATCCAGGTGACCTACCCAGGCGCATCCGCACAAACCGTGCAGGACACCGTGGTGCAGGTCATCGAGCAACAGCTCAACGGTATCGATAACCTGCGTTATGTGTCGTCGGAAAGTAACTCCGACGGCAGCATGACCATTACCGCAACCTTCGAGCAGGGCACCAACTCCGATACCGCGCAGGTCCAGGTCCAGAACAAACTGAACCTGGCCACCCCGCTGCTGCCGCAAGAAGTGCAGCAACAGGGGATCCGCGTGACCAAGGCAGTGAAAAACTTCCTGCTGGTGATCGGTGTGGTGTCGCAAGACGGCAGCATGTCCAAGGACGACTTGTCCAACTACATCGTGTCGAACATGCAGGATCCGATCTCCCGGACCGCCGGTGTCGGTGACTTCCAGGTCTTCGGTGCCCAGTACGCGATGCGGATCTGGATCGACCCGGCCAAGTTGAACAACTACAACCTGACCCCGGCCGATGTCAGTGCCGCGATCTCGGCACAGAACGTTCAAATCTCCTCCGGTCAACTGGGCGGCTTGCCTGCGTTGCCTGGCCAGCAATTGAACGCCACGATCATCGGCAAGACCCGCCTGCAGACCGCCGAGCAGTTCAAGGCGATCCTGCTGAAGGTCAACAAGGATGGTTCGCAAGTGCGTATCGGTGATGTCGCCGATGTCGGCCTGGGGGGTGAAAACTCCAGCATCGCGGCGCAGTTCAACGGCAAGCCGGCTTCCGGTCTGGCGGTGAAACTGGCCAACGGCGCCAACGCCCTCGATACCGCCAAGGCCCTGCGTAAAACCATCGATGACCTCAAGCCCTTCTTCCCGCAAGGGATGGAAGTGGTGTTCCCGTACGACACTACTCCGGTGGTGACCGAGTCGATCAAGGGTGTGGTTGAAACCCTGGTCGAAGCGATCGTGCTGGTGTTCCTGGTGATGTTCCTGTTCCTGCAAAACTTCCGCGCCACCATCATCACCACGATGACCGTGCCCGTGGTATTGCTCGGTACGTTCGGGATCCTCGCCGCGTTCGGTTTCAGCATCAACACCCTGACCATGTTCGGTATGGTGTTGGCCATCGGCTTGCTGGTGGACGATGCCATCGTCGTGGTGGAAAACGTCGAGCGGGTGATGAGCGAGGAAGGCCTGTCGCCCAAGGAGGCCACCAAGAAATCCATGGGGCAGATCCAGGGCGCGCTGGTCGGTATCGCGCTGGTACTGTCGGCGGTACTGCTGCCGATGGCGTTCTTCAGCGGTTCCACCGGTGTGATCTACAAGCAGTTCTCGATCACCATCGTCTCGGCCATGGCCCTGTCGGTATTGGTTGCCCTGATCTTCACCCCGGCGCTGTGCGCCACCATGCTCAAGGCGATTCCGAAAGGCGAGCACGGCACACCTAAACGCGGCTTCTTCGGCTGGTTCAACCGCAACTTCGACCGTGGCCTCAGAAGCTACGAGCGCGGTGTCGGCAACATGCTCAAGCACAAGATCCCGTATCTGCTGGCTTACCTGTTGATCATCGTCGGCATGATCTGGCTGTTCACCCGCATTCCGACTGCGTTCCTGCCGGAAGAAGACCAGGGCGTACTGTTCGCCCAGGTGCAAACCCCGGCCGGTTCCAGTGCCGAGCGCACGCAAGTGGTGATCGACGAGATGCGCTCCTACCTGCTGGATAAAGAATCCAGCGCGGTGGCCTCGGTGTTCACCGTGAACGGCTTCAACTTCGCCGGTCGTGGCCAGAGCTCCGGCCTGGCGTTCATCATGCTCAAGCCGTGGGGCGAGCGTAACGCCGACAACAGCGTGTTTGCCCTGGCAGGCCGTGCCCAGCAGCACTTCTTCAGCTTCCGCGATGCCATGGTGTTTGCCTTCGCACCGCCGGCGGTACTGGAATTGGGTAACGCCACCGGTTTCGACGTGTTCCTGCAAGACCGTGCCGGTATCGGTCACGACAAGCTGATGGCTGCGCGTAACCAGTTCCTCGGCATGGCGGCACAGAGCAAGGTGCTGTACCAGGTGCGTCCGAACGGCCTGAACGACGAGCCGCAATACCAGCTGGAAATCGACGACGAGAAAGCCAGCGCCCTGGGCCTGACCCTTGCCGACATCAACAGCACGCTGTCGATCTCCTTCGGTAGTAGCTACGTGAACGACTTTATCGACCGTGGTCGGGTGAAGAAGGTTTACGTCCAAGGCCAGCCAGGCTCGCGCATGAGCCCGGAAGACTTGAAGAAGTGGTATGTGCGCAACAGCGCGGGCACCATGGTGCCGTTCTCCGCCTTCGCCAAGGGCGAGTGGGTGTACGGTTCGCCGAAACTGGCTCGTTACAACGGCGTGGAAGCGATGGAAATCCTCGGGGCTCCGGCGCCGGGCTACTCCACCGGTGAAGCGATGGCCGAAGTCGAAGCACTTGCCAAGAAACTTCCGGCAGGTGTCGGTATTTCCTGGACCGGCCTGTCGTACGAAGAACGCTTGTCCGGCTCCCAGGCACCAGCGCTTTACGCCCTGTCGCTGCTGATGGTGTTCCTGTGTCTGGCGGCCTTGTATGAAAGCTGGTCGATTCCGATCGCGGTCATGCTCGTGGTGCCGCTGGGGATCATCGGTGCGTTGATGGCCACCAGCCTGCGAGGGCTGTCCAACGACGTGTACTTCCAGGTGGGCCTGTTGACAACCATCGGTCTGGCATCGAAAAACGCCATTCTGATCGTCGAGTTCGCCAAGGACTTGCACGAGCAAGGACGCAGCCTGCGCGACGCGGCCATCGAGGCCTGCCGCATGCGTCTGCGACCGATCATCATGACGTCGCTGGCCTTCGTCCTCGGTGTGGTTCCGCTGGCCATCTCCACCGGCGCCGGTTCGGGCAGTCAGCACGCGATCGGTACCGGGGTAATTGGCGGTATGATCACCGCCACGGTCCTGGCGATCTTCTGGGTCCCACTGTTCTTCGTCACCGTGTCGTCCATCGGCCAGCGCAAAAAAGCTGATCAGGATGACGCTATTGAAAATCCTAAAGAGGCTGGCCAATGAGCAAGTCGCTACTCTCCCTAGCTGTTGCCGCCTTCGTGCTCGGTGGCTGCTCGCTGATTCCTGACTATCAGCAGCCGGCAGCACCGGTGGCAGGTCAATTCCCGCAGGGGCCGGCGTATTCGCCGGCCCAGGCGCCGAGCCAGGCTGCCGCCGAGCAGGGCTGGAAGCAGTTTTTCCATGACCCGGCGCTGCAACAGATGATCCAGGTCGCCCTGGAAAACAACCGCGACCTGCGTGTCGCGGCGCTGAACATCGACGCCTTCGCGGCGCAGTACCGCATCCAGCGTGCCGATCTGTACCCGGCCATTTCGGCCAATGGCACCGGTAGCCGCCAGCGTGTTCCGGCTCGGGCCTCGCAGACCGGCGAATCGGCCATCTCCAGCTCCTACTCGGCCACGGTCGGCATCAGCGCTTATGAACTCGACCTGTTCGGTCGAGTGCGCAGCCTGAGCGAAGAAGCCCTGCAAAAGTACTTCGCCACCGAAGAAGCACGGCGCAGCACGCAGATCAGCCTGGTGGCCAGCGTGGCCAACGCCTACCTGACCTGGCAGGCCGACAAGGAACTGCTGAAACTGACCCAGGACACCCTCGGCGCCTTCGAGGAGAGCTACAAGCTCACCTCGCGCAGCAACGAAGTCGGTGTCGCCTCGGCCCTGGACCTGGCCCAGTCGCGCACCTCGGTGGAAAACGCCCGGGCGCAACTGGCCAAGTACACCCGTCAAGTTGCCCAGGACGAAAACAGTCTGGTGCTGCTGCTCGGCACCGGTGTCCCGGCCAACCTGCAAGCCGCCAAGCCACTGTCTGACGACCTGCTGAGCGATGTACCGCCGGGCCTGCCGTCGGACTTGCTGCAACGTCGCCCGGACATCCTTCAGGCCGAATACAACCTGAAGGCCGCCAACGCCAACATCGGCGCGGCACGAGCGGCGTTCTTCCCAAGCATCAGCCTGACCGCCAATGCCGGCACCCTGAGCCCGGACCTGTCCGGTCTGTTCAAGGGTGGTTCGGGGACCTGGCTGTTCTCGCCGCAGATCAACCTGCCGATCTTCAACGCCGGCAGCCTGCGCGCCAGCCTGGATTACTCGAAAATCCAGAAAGACATCGGCGTGGCGAACTACGAGAAGTCCATTCAAACGGCCTTCCAGGAAGTCGCCGACGGCCTGGCCGCCCGCCAGACCTACACCGAGCAGTTGCAAGCCCAGCGCGATTTCGTCGCCGCCAACCAGGACTACTACCGTCTGGCCGAGCGTCGCTACCGCATTGGTGTCGACAGCAACCTGACCTTCCTCGACGCCCAACGCCAGCTGTTCAGCGCCCAACAGACGCTGATCACCGACCGTTTGGCGCAGTTGAACAGCGCCGTCAATCTGTACAAGGCGCTGGGCGGTGGCTGGAATGAACAGACGGCGAAGAACGAACCGTTGAAAGAAGAAGCGCCGAAGTTGAAGTTGTTCTGATAGCGCCTTGAAACACAAGAAGCCCACCGATTGGTGGGCTTTTTGTTGGCTTCTGGAAAGCAAAATCAAAAGATCGCAGCCTTCGGCAGCGCCCACAGGCTCGTAGGAGCTGCCGAAGGCTGCGATCTTTTGATCTTCGTCTTTTGATTTTGTCTTCTGATCTTTGCCGTTCGATAATCGCCCAAAACCCGCTTTCCACGATTGAATCCCTCCGCTAATCCCCCGCACCATTCGCTCCACAAAACCAATAACAACAGGTTCTACACCATGCCCCCACGCCCTGCTCTGTCCGGCTGATTTTTCTCCCGATTCAACCCCGATTTCGAATCTTGTGTCTGCACCCCCAGGTTGCGGCAGCGCCCCGTTTCACCCCTAACAATTAGAGAGACCCGAGCCCATGAAGCCTTCCACCGCGCAGTACCTGTTTCCCAGCCTCATCGCCGCCGCACTGGCGGGCAGCGCCCTACCCGCCGCAGCCGAAGAGTCGGGGTTTGCCGAGGGGGCCAAGGTCAACCTGAACCTGCGCAATTTCTACATCAACCGCAACTTCACCAACCCGACCAAGGCCCAGGGCAAGGCTGAGGAGTGGACGCAAAGCTTCATCCTCGACGCCAAGTCCGGGTTTACCCAAGGCACGGTCGGGTTCGGCATGGACGTGCTGGGGTTGTACTCGGTGAAGCTCGACGGCGGTAAAGGTACGGGCGGGACGCAGTTGCTACCGCTGGACCACGACGGGCGTCCGGCGGACAACTTTGGCCGCACTAACGTGGCGTTCAAGGCCAGGCTGTCCCAGACCGAAGTGAAGGTCGGCGAATGGATGCCGGTGCTGCCGATCCTGCGTTCGGATGACGGCCGCTCCTTGCCGCAAACCTTCCGTGGCGGACAGATCACCTCGAAGGAAATCGACGGCCTGACGCTCTACGGCGGCCAGTTCCGCGCCAACAGCCCGCGGGACGACAGCAGCATGAGCGACCTGTCGATGGTCGGCAAAGCGGCGTTCACCTCGGACCGTTTCAACTTCCAGGGCGGCGAATACACCTTCAACGACAAGCGCACGCAGATCGGCCTGTGGAACGCCGAACTCAAGGACATCTACAGCCAGCAGTTCGTCAATCTGATCCACTCCCAGCCCATCGGCGACTGGACTCTGGGCGCCAACCTCGGCTTCTTCTACGGTAAGGACGACGGCAGCGCCCGGGCCGGCGAGCTGGACAACAAGACCTGGTCAGGGATGTTCTCGGCCAAGTACGGCGGCAACACCTTCTACGTCGGCCTGCAAAAACTCACCGGCGACAGCGCCTGGATGCGCGTCAACGGCACCAGTGGCGGCACGTTGGCCAACGACAGTTACAACAACAGCTACGACAACGCCCAGGAACGCTCCTGGCAGTTGCGCCACGACTACAACTTCGTCGCCCTCGGCATCCCCGGCCTGACCCTGATGAACCGCTACATCAGCGGCGACAACGTGCACACCGGCACCATCACCAACGGTAAGGAATGGGGCCGCGAGAGCGAGCTCGGCTACACCGTGCAAAGCGGTACGCTCAAGGATTTGAACGTCAAATGGCGCAACTCGACCATGCGCCGAGACTTCAACAACAACGAGTTTGATGAGAACCGCTTGATCGTCAGCTACCCGATCAGTTTGTTGTAAGGCTCGATGACGCCTTCGCGGGCAAGCCTCGCTCCTACACCGTTCGCGTAGGAGCGAGGCTTGCCCGCGAAAAACGATAATGCGGTCTCCCTGCCACCCGTCAGCCCAAGTGGCACTTCGCCGCCCTTCGATTACAGTGAAAAAACCTGACAGGACTCAGGCACTTTTCCACCCTCCCGCTTCCGTTATCTGTTGATGTTGGTCCCCAGGACTTGAGCCAGGCTGTCATCGGAAGACACCGCTGATCACCGGAGGACCACCTCATGATCACCCGTCTCACCCCCGTACCCGGCAATACTGCTTGGGACGCCAAGGCCTACCAGCAGTTTTCCCGCCTCAGGCAACGACCGGTCAACGAATTGCTCGACCGGGTCGACCTCGAACACCCCAGACACATCTATGATCTGGGCTGCGGCACAGGCATCGCCACTCAACTTCTTGCCAAGCGCTGGCCCCGGGCCCGATTGATGGGCGTGGACAGCTCGGAACAAATGCTCGCCGAAGCCCGCGGCCTGCCCATCAGGGCCTTGTGGAAACACTGCGATGTGCTGGACTGGCAGCCCGAGCAACCGGCCGACCTGCTGTTCGCCGCTGCTGTATTGCATTTCATTGATGGCCACGAGCAGTTGCTGCCGCGCCTTCTGCAACAACTCAACCCCGGCGGTTGCCTCGCGGCGCACATGCCTGACTGGCGCGATGCGTTGTGGTATCGCCTGATGCTCGACACCCTTAAGGATGCAGGTCCTGGCGGCACACCGCTGGGAACGCCAGCCTTGCACCAAAGGATGGCCGCCCGACCGCTGTTATCGCTGGAAGAGTATTACCGGCTGCTCGCGCCAATCACCCGAACGCTGGATATCTGGGAAACCGAGCAGCTGCAGGTGGTGGACGGCAAGTCGCCGATCTATGACTGGGTCAAGGTCTCGGCGTTGCGCCCGGTGATGCAGGGATTGAAACCTGAGGAACAGGCGCGATTCATTTATCACTACCTGATGCGCGTGCATAGGCATTACCCGCCGGAAACAGATGGGCGCACGTTGTTTCCGTTCAAGCGGATATTCATTGTGGCGACGGTGTAAAAAATCAAAGGATCGCAGCCTTCGGCAGCGCCTACGCGCGTGCTGCCGAAGGTTGCGATCTTTTTTGAGACTTTCACGCTAGCCCCGCGACTCAACCCCCAACTCATCCCACACCGACTCCGCCAGATGGAACGTCGCATTCGCCGCTGGAATCCCGCAATAGATCGCGCTCTGCATGATCACTTCCTTGATCTCGCCACGGGTCACGCCGTTATTGGCGGCGGCGTGCAGGTGCAACTTGAGTTCTTCGTTGCGGTTCATGCCGATCAGCATGGCGATGGTGATCAGGCTGCGGGTGTGACGCGGCAGGCCCGGGCGGGTCCAGATGTCGCCCCAGGCGTGGCGGGTGATCATTTCCTGGAACTCCGAGTTGAACTCGGTCAGCGCGTTCAGGCTGCGGTCGACATGGGCGTCGCCGAGGACTGCGCGGCGAACTTCCAGGCCCGCGTCGTAACGTTGTTTCTCGTCCACAGCAATTCCCCTCAAGGCTTCGACAAAAACGCCAGCACCCGCTCGCTGAACGCGGCGCCGGCCTGAACGTTGGACAGGTGCGCGGCATAGAACTCGGCGTACTCGGCGCCCGGCACGTGTTGCTGGATAAAGTGCCCGCCGGATGGCGGCGTGACGGCGTCTTCGGTGCCGGCGATCACCAGCAGCGGCACCTTGATCGAGGACAATTGCTCACGGAAATCGGCATCACGCACGGCCGCGCAATTGGCCGCGTAACCTTCAGGCGATGAGGCGGCGAGCATGTCGGTGATCTTCTTCGCCGCCGCTGGATGGGCTTCGGCAAAGTCCGCAGTAAACCAGCGTGCAATCGACGCATCACGCAAGGCGACCATGGCCGCCGGACCGTCCCGCAGCACGGTTTCGATTCGCGGGTTCCACACCGACGGATCGCCGATCTTCGCCGCGGTGTTGCACACGATCAGTTTGTGCAGCCGCTCGCCAGCATTGATCCCCAGCCATTGGCCGATCAAGCCGCCCATGGACAGGCCACAGAAATGCGCGCGCTCGATGTGCAAGGCATCCAGCAACGCCAGTACGTCGCGGCCCAATTGTTCAATGCTGTATGGCCCCGGTGTGACCAGCGACTGGCCATGACCACGGGTATCAAAACGCAGCACCCGGAAATGCTCGCTGAACGCCGCCATCTGCGCGTCCCACATGTGCAGGTCGGTGCCCAACGAGTTGGACAGCACCAGCACCGGCGCATCGTCCGGGCCATCGAGTTGCGGCCCTTGAATTTGATAGTGTAGTTCGCCCTCGGCGAGTTGTACGAATGCCACGGCAGCCTCCTTCAGGCAGTCAACGCAATATGATCAGCCACCGCGCGCTCGACCCAGGTATGGGCCTGGCCGAGGTAGTGGGCAGGGTCCAGCAGTTGATCCAGTTCAGCGTCCGACAGCTGCGCCGTCACTTGCGACTCATCGCCGAGGACGGCGCGCAGATGCCGTTGCTCGGCCACCGCGCGTTTGCAGCACTGTTCCAGCAGATGATGCGCAGTCTCGCGACCGACCCGTTGCGCGAGGACGATGCTCACCGCTTCCGCCAGCACCAGACCTTGAGTCAAGTCGAGGTTGCGCGCCATGCGCTCGGCGTCCACTTCCAGGCCATCCGCCACCAACAGTGCTTGCCGCAGGCTGCCGGACACCAGGCAGCAAACCTCCGGCAGGGTTTCCCACTCGGCATGCCACAGGCCCAGGCTGCGTTCGTGCTCTTGCGGCATGGCGCTGAACAGGGTCGAGAGCAAACCCGGCACCCGCGTCGCCGCGCCGATCAATACTGCCGCGCCGACGGGGTTGCGCTTGTGCGGCATGGTCGAAGAACCGCCCTTCCCTGGCGCCGACGGTTCGAACACTTCGCCAGCCTCGGTCTGCATCAACAGGCTGATGTCGCGGCCGAGTTTGCCGAGGCTGCCGGCGATCAGTCCGAGTACCGCGCCGAACTCCACGAGGCGATCACGCTGGGTGTGCCAGGGTTGCTCCGGCAAGCTCAATTGCAGCTCTTCGGCCAAGGCTGTGGCAATCGGCATCGCCTGTTCGCCAAGGGCCGCGAGAGTCCCGGAGGCGCCGCCGAATTGCAGCACCAGCAATCGCGGTTTTAATTCGCACAGCCGCTGACGACTGCGGGTCACCGCCCCCAGCCAACCGGCGATCTTCATGCCGAGGGTGACCGGCGTCGCGTGTTGCAACCAAGTGCGCCCGGCCAGCGGAGTGGCGACGTAACGTCGGGCCTGGGTCGCGAGGATTTCCCCGAGTTGCGCCAGATCGCTTTCGATCAACGCCAGGGCCTGGCGCAATTGCAGCACCAGTCCTGAATCCATCACGTCCTGACTGGTCGCGCCCAAGTGTACGTAACGCTCGGCCTCGGCATCGTTCGCAGCGATCTGCTTGCCCAAGGCCTTAACCAACGGAATCGCCGAGTTCCCCGCCGTGGCAATCGCTTCACCGAGGGCGGCGAAATCGTAATGCCCGGCCTGACAGGCCGCTTCGATAGGCGCGACAGCAGTCTGCGGGATCAACCCGACCCGCGCTTCGGCCCGGGCCAGCGCTGCTTCGAAATCGAGCATGGCCTGGACCCGGCCCTGATCGCAGAACACCTCACGCATATCGCGGGCAGTGAAATAGGCATCGAACAATTGATTGTTCGGTCGCTGGTTCATAAAAAGTCCCTGCAAGCGTGGGCCGAACGGGCCCACGCGTATGGATCAAAGGTCGTGGTGCAAATACTTCGCTTGTTTGGGCAGGCGCAGGCTGAACAGGAACGCCACCGCCATCATCACCGTGACGTACCAGTAGAAGGAGTTTTCCATGCCCACGGCTTTCAGGCTCAGGGCCACGTATTCCGCCGAACCGCCGAAGATCGCATTCGCCACCGCGTACGCCAGGCCGACGCCCAATGCGCGCACTTCCGGCGGGAACATCTCGGCTTTTACCAGGCCGCTGATCGAGGTGTAGAAACTGACGATCGCCAGCGCCACGGTAATCAGCACAAAGGCCAGGAATGGACTGCTGACGCTTTTCAGACTGAGCAGGATCGGCACGGTGAACAGCGTGCCGAGGGCGCCGAACCAGAGCATCGAGTTACGCCGGCCGATCTTGTCCGCGAGCATGCCGAACAACGGCTGCATGCACATATAAAGGAACAGCGCGCCAGTCATGATGTAGCTGGCGGTCTTGGCGTGCATGCCGGCGGTGTTCACCAGGTATTTCTGCATGTACGTGGTGAAGGTGTAGAAAATCAGCGAGCCGCCGGCGGTGTAGCCGAGCACGGTGATGAACGCGGCTTTATGGTCGCGAAACAGCGCCATGATGCTCCCGGCGTCCTTGTTTTCGCGCATTTCCTTGCTGGTGGTTTCCTTGAGAGAGCGACGCAGGAACAGCGAGATCAGCGCCGCCACTGCACCGACCACAAAGGGGATCCGCCAGCCGTAGGCGCGCAAGTCATCTTCGGTGAGGAACTGTTGCAGGATCACCACCAGCGACACCGCGAGCAATTGCCCGCCAATCAGCGTCACGTACTGGAACGAGGCGAAGAAACCGCGCTGGCCCTTGAGCGCGACTTCGCTCATGTAGGTCGCGGTGGTGCCGTACTCGCCGCCTACCGACAGGCCCTGGAGCAGGCGCGCGAACAGCAGCATGATCGGCGCCCAGACGCCGATGTCCTTGTAGGTCGGCAGGCAGGCGATGAGCAGCGAGCCGAAGCACATCATCAGAATCGAAATCAGCATCGAATTCTTGCGCCCGTGCTTGTCCGCCACCCGGCCGAAAATCCAGCCACCAATGGGCCGCATCAGAAACCCGGCGGCGAACACGCCGGCGGTGTTGACCAACTGCACCGTAGGGTTGTCGGACGGGAAAAACGCCGGGGCGAAATAGATGGCGCAGAAGGCATACACGTAAAAGTCGAACCACTCGACCAGGTTGCCGGACGAGGCGCCGACAATGGCGAAGATGCGCTTGCTGCGCTCTTCCCCGGTGTAGTGTTCGGTAGCAGTGGTAGTCGTTGTCATTGTTTTTCACTCAATGGGGACAGTGAGAGTCTAGACACACTTTGCAACAGTCCCGTTCCACAGATGCAGTCTTCACGGATCGTTCCCTCGGTCCCCGTGGGAATGCATCCCCTGACGCTCTGCGTCACAGTGGACGCAGAGCGTCCATGGCGGCATTCCCACGCAGAGCATGGGAACGATCAGGTTGAAGTCAGTAATCGAAGAACACCGTCTCCGCATCAGTCCCCTGCAAAATCACATTCCACTGATAAACACCCGACGCATCCACCTTGGCCAGCAGCGTGCTGCGACGCTCGGCCGGCACGCACTCCAACAGCGGATCCGCCACATTCGTCGGCTCACCATCAAAGTAAATCCGCGTCAGCAAGTGCTTCACCAACCCGCGCGCAAACACCAGCACCACCAGATGCGGCGCCTGGGTCGTGCCGTTCAGGCCTTGCACCGTACCGGGCTTGATCGTGGTAAAGCGGAACCGTCCTTCCCCATCCACCGGCACCCGGCCAAACCCTTCGAAGTTCGGGTCCAGGGGTTTGTCCTGATCGTCTTCGGGGTGGTCATACTTGCCGGCGGCGTTGGCCTGCCAGACTTCCAGCATGGCGTCGTTCACCACATCGCCATTGCCGTCGATCACTTGCCCGGTGATCGCCACGCGCTGGCCCAGGGTTTGCTCGACGGTCAGGTCTTCGCGGTTCAGCCAGGTCAGGCCGATGTGGTAATACGGCCCGACGGTGTGGGACGTGGTCGCATTCAGCGTCATCTTATTTCTCCATCGGCGTGGCTTCGCGGCCGCGCAAGACGATGTCCCAGCGATAACCGAGGGCATAGGAAGGGATGGTTTTTTCCAGGTCGAAACTAGCGATCAAACGCTCTTTGGCGCGGGTATCGGGCACGCAGTTGTAGATCGGGTCGTAAGCCAGCAACGGGTCGCCCGGGAAATACATCTGGGTCACCAGCCGCGTCAGGATGCTCGGCCCGAACAACGAGAAATGGATGTGCGCCGGGCGCCAGGCGTTGTGGTGGTTGCCCCACGGGTAGGCGCCGGGCTTGATGGTCTGGAATTGATACCAGCCATCGGCGTCGGTCACGGTGCGGCCGGTGCCGGTGAAGTTCGGGTCCAGCGGCGCATCGTGCAGATCGCGGGCATGGTTGTAGCGCCCGGCGGCGTTGGCCTGCCAGATTTCCACCAGAATCCCCGGCACCGGCAAGCCGTCTTCATCGAGCACGCGGCCATGGATGATGATGCGTTCGCCCTGTGGCTCGCCGGTGTGCTGGGCGGTCAGGTCGTTGTCCTGCGGGTTGATGTGCTCGGCGCCGATGGTCGGGCCGGTGATTTCCGACAGCGAATGGGGCAAAAACACCAAAGGCTTGGACGGCGCGCGACGGTTGGTGGATTGATAGGTCGGGTGCAGGTATTCCGGCTGAGTGCCTTCCTTCGGACGACGGTAACCAGGCTTGTCAGTCATTTCGCTTTTCCTCTGTTCTTATTAGTCGGCGGCTGTCAGACGCGTTCGATCGCCAGGGCCAGACCCTGGCCGACGCCGACGCACATGGTCGCCAGACCTTTCTTGCCACCGGTCTTTTCCAGTTGATGCAGCGCGGTCAGCACCAGGCGCGCGCCGCTCATGCCCAACGGATGGCCCAAGGCAATCGCGCCGCCGTTCGGATTGACCTGGGCCGAGTCGTCCGCCAACCCCAGTTCACGCAACACCGCCAAGCCTTGGCTGGCGAAGGCTTCGTTGAGCTCGATCACATCGAAATCGCTGACGGCCAGGCCGAGGCGCTCGGTGAGTTTGCGTACCGCTGGCACCGGGCCGATGCCCATCACCCGAGGGGCAACACCGGCACTCGCCATGCCGAGCACTTTGGCGCGGGCGGTCAGGCCGTGTTTCTTCACCGCTTCGGCAGACGCAAGGATCAGTGCAGCCGCGCCATCGTTTACACCCGAGGCATTACCGGCAGTGACAGTTTTGTCCGGGCCATTGACCGGTTTCAGTTTGGCCAGTGTTTCCAGCGTGGTATCAGCACGAGGATGTTCGTCCTGAGTGACGATTGTTTCCCCTTTCTTGTGGGCAATCCGCACTTCTACGATTTCTTCAGCGAAGAATCCTGCGGCTTGCGCGGCGGCCGTGCGCTGCTGGCTACGCAGGGCGAAAGCGTCCTGATCCTCGCGGGACACTTCGTAATCGTCAGCCACGTTGTCGGCGGTCTGCGGCATCGCATCGACGCCGTACTGGGCTTTCATCAACGGGTTGATAAAGCGCCAGCCAATGGTGGTGTCTTCCAGTTTCATGTTGCGCGAGAACGCGGCGTCAGCCTTGCCCATCACGAACGGCGCGCGGGACATCGACTCGACGCCGCCGGCAATCGCCAGCTCCATCTCGCCGCTGGCAATGGCGCGGAACGCGGTGCCGATGGCGTCCATGCCCGACGCGCAGAGACGATTGAGGGTGACGCCGGGAATGCTTTCCGGCAGCCCCGCCAGCAACAGCGCCATGCGCGCGACGTTGCGGTTGTCTTCGCCGGCCTGGTTGGCGCAACCGAGGAACACCTCGTCCACTGCGCTCCAGTCCACCGAGGGGTTGCGTTCCATCAGCGCCTTGATCGGCACGGCGGCCAGGTCATCGGCACGCACCGCCGACAGACCACCGCCGAAACGGCCAATGGGGGTGCGAATCGCGTCGCAGATATAAACGTCACGCATTAGGCTTCTCCGGGGGCTTGGCCGTGGGCGGCAGCGGTGCGGGCTTCCAGATCCCTTAATGCCGTCAGCTCGACGTCGGTTGGCTCGGCGGTATTTTCTACATTTTCAGCAAAACGAATCGCCCAACCGGTGGCGGCGACCACTTGCTCGCGGGTCACGCCGGGATGCAGCGCGGTGACCACGAATTCATGGGTGTCGGCTTCCGGTTCCATGATGCACAGGTCAGTAATGATGCCGACCGGCCCGGCGCCCGGCAGGCCCAGACGCTTGCGCGAATCACCGCCCTCGCCATGGCCGACCGAGGTAATGAAGTCGAGTTTGTCGACAAAGGAACGCGCCGACTGTTTAAGGATGATCAACACGCTCTTCGCGGAGCCGGCAATCTCCGGTGCGCCACCGGCACCCGGCAGGCGAACTTTCGGCTGGTGATAATCGCCGACGACGGTGGTGTTGATGTTGCCGAAGCGGTCGACCTGCGCCGCCCCGAGAAAACCGACATCGATGCGTCCGCCCTGCAACCAATAGCGAAAAATCTCACCGGTCGGCACGACAGTGTCGGCGGTTTCCGCCAGTTCGCCGTCACCAATCGACAGCGGCAGTACGCTCGGCTTGGCACCAATCGGACCCGATTCGTAGATCAGGACGACATCTGGCGAGGACGTCAGCCGCGCCAGGTTGGCCGCTTTCGACGGCAGGCCGATGCCGACGAAGCACACCGAACCGTTCTTCAAGCGGCGGGCGGCGGCGACGGTCATCATTTCATTGGTGGTGTAGGTCATTACTTGGCCTCCGAAGCAGCGGCCAGCTTGGCCTGGAACTCGCTGAAGTCAGCGCAACCGTGGATGTACTCGTTGATCCACGCGGTGAAGGTGTCGCGGTCCCGAGCAATCGGGTCCCAGGCCTGGTAGAAACGGTTATCGCGCTCGTTGTAACCGTGGGCGTAGGACGGATGCGCGCCGCCAGGCACATGACAGACCGCGCTCAAGGCCCAGGTTGGCAGCACGCAGGAATTCATCGGCGCGTTGAGGTCGTCGACAATTTCTTCAACGGTGACGATGCAGCGCTTGGCCGCCAGCGCCGCTTCTTTCTGTACGCCGAGAATGCCCCACAGCAGCACGTTGCCCTTGCGGTCGGCCTTCTGCGCGTGAATCACGGTGATGTCCGGACGCACCGAAGGCACGGCGGCCAGCACTTCGCCGGTGAATGGGCAGGTCACGGTCTTGATCAGCGGATTGACCTTCGGCAGGTCGGAACCGGCGTAGGCCCGCAACACTGCGAAAGGTAGGCCGGAGGCGCCAGCAACGTAGGCATTCGCCAGATCGGCGTGGCTGTGCTCTTCGATTTCCAGTGGATGCGGCCACTGCTTCTCGACGGCGTCACGCAGTCGGTGCAGCGAACCCACGCCGGGGTTGCCGCCCCAGGAGAAAATCAGCTTGCGAGCACAACCGGCACCGATCAACTGGTCGTAGATCAAGTCAGGCGTCATCCGCACCAGGGTCAGATCTTTCTTGCCCTGGCGAATGATTTCATGACCCGCCGCCGTCGGAATCAGGTGAGTGAAGCCTTCGAGCGCGACGGTATCGCCGTCGTTGACGAATTGCTTCACCGCGTCATGCAGCGAAAGGATTTCAGCCATGGGGCAGGCTCCCGTTTTGTTGTGAACCGACAGTGGAAGAAAAAGGCGCGAGGTTCAGCGCCGGAGTCACTGAAGAGTAAGCCTGGGAAAATCACCAAACAATCCGATAATCGACTGAGTGTTCGTTTATCGAACAGATTGTTGTCTGGCTATCGATCCGTTCCGCCGATCGTTCCCACGCTCCGCGTGGGAATGCCTCAGGGGACGCTCCGCGTTCCAATGGGACGCGGAGCGTCCCGGGCTGCATTCCCACGCGGAGCGTGGGAACGATCACCCACCCTCAGGTCGCATCCGCATGACTGACCAAGCCCTTGATAACCACCGCCGTGGTCGCCAATGCCGCCGGAATCACCAACGCCGTCAGCACCTGCTCGAAATTCCAGCCCAGGCCCAACAACGTCGCGCCCATCCACGCGCCGAGGATCGCGCCGAAGCGGCCAATCCCGAGCATCCACGACACCCCGGTCGCCCGGCCCTGGGTCGGATAGAACCGCGCCGCGAGTGAAGGCATCGCCGATTGCGCGCCGTTGACACACATCCCGGCCACCAGCACCAAGGTTGCCAACACCGTGATATGCCCCAGGCTTTGCCCGACCGCGTAGGCAAACACCCCGGCCAACAGGTAGAAAGTGCCGATGACCTTGTGCGGATTGAACCGGTCCATCGCCCAACCGACACCGACCGCGCTCAACACCCCGCCGAACTGGAACAGCGCGCCGATAAACGCCGCCTGCTCCATGCTCGCGCCGCTGTCGCGCATCAGCGTCGGCAGCCAGCTGGTCAGCAGGTACACGATCACCAGGCCCATGAAGTAGGTCAGCCACAGCAGCAAGGTGCCGGTGCTGTAGGTGCCGGAGAAAATCACTGCGAACACATTGCGTGCCTTCACGGTTTTCTGTTCCGGCACACTGAAGCTGGACGCCAGGGCCACCACCACCGGATCAATCGGCGCCAGGGTTTTGCGTACTTTGTCGGTGCCGCGGTTACGGACGACAAGGTATCGCGCCGATTCCGGCAGCCAGAACAGTAAAACCACTGCAAGGATCAGTGGCAAAATCCCACCGATCAGCAACAGGCTGTGCCAGCCGAACGCTGGAATCAGCTTGGCCGAGATAAACCCGCCGCCGGCCATGCCGAGGTTGAAGCCGCAGAACATGCTGGTCACCAGCAGCGATTTCTTGCGCTCCGGGGTGTATTCCGACAGCAGTGTTGTGGCGTTCGGCATGCCGGCGCCCAGACCGAGGCCAGTGAGGAAGCGCAGCACCAGCAATTGATCGACGTTGGAGCTGTAGGCCGAAGCCAGGCTGAAGATGCCGAACAGAAATACCGCGCCGACCAGTACGATTTTTCGCCCGAAGCGGTCAGCCAATGGACCGGAACCCAGCGCGCCGAAGACCATGCCGATCAGCGCGGCACTCATCACCGGGCCGAGGCTGGCGCGGTCGATACCCCAGTCCTGGGACAGGGCCGGCGCAATGAAACCCATGGCCGCGGTGTCGAGGCCATCGAGGAAGACAATCAGGAAACACAGGATCACCACTCGCCACTGGTAGCGCGAAATGGGTTGGGCATTGATGAAGGACTGCACGTCGAGGCAGTTTCCTACAGCAGTCTGAGGCTGATTCATTATTTTTATTCCACGCAAGGAGCGCGTGGCCTCTGCTCATTATTATGGGGAGTCATCGTCCGGCGACTGACCGAGGGTCAACAGCGCCGGATGACGCTGCCGCGACATTAATGATCCGAGGGAAAGAGCGTCAATTCGATAAACGCGACTCTGTGCGTTTATCGAACAGCTTAGGCAAACAGCTGCGCGCTGAGGTCACGGCTGGCGCTCAGCAAACCCGGCAGGAACCGTTGCTCCAGCTCGCTGCGGCTGACGCGCCCGGCGTGGGTACTGACATTGAGCGCCGCCACGACTTGGCCGGAAGCGTCATACACCGGCACGGCAATCGAACGCAGGCCCTGCTCCAGTTCCTGATCGACGATGCACCAGCCTTGCTGCCGCACTTCTTGCAGGCATTCGAGCAAGGCCTCGGGGGTGTGCAGCGTACGGCTGGTCTTGGCTTGAAACTCCGCGTGGTCGAGGTATTCGCCCAGCGTCGTGTCATCCAGGGCGGCGAGCAGGATCCGCCCCATCGACGTGCAGTAGGCCGGCAGGCGGCCGCCGACCGACAGGTCCACGGAAATCAGGCGCTGGGTGGTTGCCGAACGGGCGATGTACAGAATGTCATCGCCTTCCAGGGTGGCCATGTTGCAGGCCTCATGCAGTTGCTCGCTCATGCGGTCGAGGTACGGCTGTGCGGAAACTGCCAGGGGCGTCGAGGACAAATAGGCATGGCCGAGGGTCAGGACTTTGGGCAGCAGCGAATAAGTCCGGCCGTCCGTGGTGGCGTAGCCGAGTTTGATCAGGGTGTGCAGGCAACGTCGCACGGCGGCGCGGGGAATTTCCGTGCGGTGGCTGATCTGGGCGATGGTCAGGTGGCGCTTGCGCTCCTGGAATGCCTGCACCACCGCCAGGCCACGGGCCAGGGACGTCATGAAGTCCGGATCGCCGGTCAGGGCCTGGATTCGCTTGGCCGGGGAGGCGACGATCGGCGGCGCCACCGACGCGAAGGAGTTGCGCATTTGATCGTTCATATCAGGTCCTTTTTCCTACACGGCTCAGCGGCTATTACAAGCGGCTCAACGCCCGTACACAAGCCGCAGGCAACAAGATTGGGCGATTATCGAACCATCGACCGATAATCGCAATCGACCTGCCCTCATCGTCAGACGTGTGCAGTGCTGTTAGATATTGTCACTTTTAGGCGGTCGCCGACTTTAAAGGGCAAAGTTATGATCCGAACTTGTTCGTCTTGTTGGCGTCAGAAACAAGTCGCTGAAAACTGGCAACCCAGACACTCTAGTTACCGGTAAAAGTTACGAGTAACAAAATCATCACACACCAGGAACCACTTTTAATGCTCAAGAGATAGTGTTCTTCGAATCGACCGCTATAATGCATCTCAGTGGCCCGCCGGTTTTTTACTTGCCGATTACGCCACCCGGAGCGCGATGTCCCATCGCCGCCGCCCGCAGCAAGCGCCTGACGCTGATTTCATATGCACCGCCAACGCGTTCGCTGAAACAGGACACTGAAGCTACGTCAGCTGTTTTCTCTGGTGCCGTGGCCGCCTGCAACATGGAAGTGTTGATCATTGAGTCGTTAAAAAGCCAATGCCTTTTCAGGTATTGTCCTTTCGACGAGCGTGGTCAATAAACTTGAAGCAGTGCGTTTCACCAGAATTTATCTCAACTCAATCAGGTAGCACTGTGACGAAAGACGAACTGCGCGCGGAACTTGAGCGCCAGGAACAACGTTACAAGGATGTTTACGGCGGGGAAGTCACCACCTACGCCGCCCAGCCCGAACCGGAACGCAAGCCCTGGCGTAAACGCGCCACCGTTCAGGATCAGGCTTTCAGTCAGGAACTGCAGAAGATGGAAAAGGAACTCAAAGCCGAAGAGCCTTGACCGCCCCGGCCTGAATCCTTCAAGGGCCTGCGTTTGCATCCGCTAAAAGCGCGGTGTTTCGACGTTGCCTTTCGCGCCCGCTACCAGCGGGCAGCGGCCACCTCACCCATCGGATGAGGCAAATGGCGCATGTCCGACCTTCTTCTCAGATATTTCACACAAGCGTTTGCGCCTCTCGTGCTGTCGAGAGAAAACCCTGCGCGCGCTGGCTTTTCAAAGAAAATCAATGAGTTAAAAATCCCAGTAAAAACCTGGGGCTTAGGGCTTTGCGACAAACTAATTCGTTGAAGAATGTTACCGATGAGCAGCTAGTGCATCGATTTCCAGTCTTTTCTGGCATAATCGCGCCCCCTTACGACCGGGTCAGAAAACCTTCATGATCGATTTATTCAGCGGACTGGATGCTTGGGTGCTTGTGAGCCTCTTGCTCGCCCTGGCCTTTGTCCTCGCCTTCGAGTTCATCAACGGCTTTCATGACACTGCAAACGCGGTGGCCACTGTTATCTACACCAAAGCCATGCCGCCTCATCTGGCGGTGTTCTTTTCCGGTGTGTTCAACTTTCTCGGCGTTTTGCTGGGCGGTGTTGGCGTGGCGTATGCCATCGTCCATTTGCTGCCGGTAGAGCTGCTGATCAATGTGAACACCGGACACGGACTGGCCATGGTGTTCTCGTTGCTCGCCGCCGCCATCACCTGGAACCTGGGCACCTGGTACTTCGGTATCCCGGCCTCCAGCTCCCACACCCTGATCGGTTCGATCCTCGGTGTCGGCCTGGCCAACGCCTTGATCAACGACATTCCGTTGGCCGATGGCGTGAACTGGCAGAAGGCGATCGATATCGGCGCTTCTCTGGTGTTCTCGCCAATGGCCGGCTTTATTGTCGCCGCGCTGGTGTTGATCGGCCTTAAATGGTGGCGTCCGCTGTCGAAGATGCACAAGACCCCGGACCAGCGCCGCAAGCTTGACGACAAGAAGCACCCGCCGTTCTGGAACCGCCTGGTCCTGGTGATTTCGGCGATGGCCGTGAGCTTTGTGCACGGTTCCAACGATGGGCAGAAAGGCATCGGCCTGATCATGCTGGTGTTGATCGGTATCGTGCCGGCGCAGTTCGTTCTCGACCTGAGCAGCACCACTTACCAGATCGAACGGACTCGCGATGCGACCCTGCACTTGAGCCAGTTCTACAAGCGTAATGCCGACACCCTGGGTGAGTTCCTGGCCCTGGGCAAAAGCGTGGAAGGCGATCTTCCGGAGAAATTCCGTTGCAACCCGCAACAGACCGAACCGACCATCAGCGCCCTGCTCGACACCCTCAAGGGTGTAGCCGACTACCACTCGCTGCCGTCGGAAAGCCGTATCGAAGTGCGTCGCTACCTGTTGTGCCTGGACGACACCGCTCGCAAGGTCGCCAAGCTGCCAGGCCTGCAAGCCCGTGAAAAGGCTGACCTGGACAAACTGCGCAAAGACCTGACCACCACCACCGAATACGCCCCATTCTGGGTAATTCTGGCGGTTGCACTGGCCCTGGGCCTGGGCACCATGGTCGGCTGGAAACGCGTGGTGCTGACCATTGGCGAGAAGATCGGCAAGCAAGGCATGACCTACGCACAGGGCATGTCGGCGCAGATCACCACTGCGTGCATGATTGGTTTGGCCAACATTTTCAGCCTGCCGGTGTCCACCACCCACGTCCTGTCCTCGGGCGTGGCCGGGACCATGGTCGCGAACAAAAGCGGCCTGCAGGGCGGCACCGTCAAAACCATCCTGCTGGCCTGGGTCCTGACCCTGCCAGCCACCGTGGCCCTGTCGGCCGGCCTGTTCTGGCTGGCGTCGAAGGCACTGGGTAGCTGATCCATCGCTGCAACGAAAAAGGCGCGCCTCGCAAGAGCCGCGCCTTTTTCATGCCTGCTGATTTCTCCCAAACACCCCAATGATCGTTCCCACGCTCTGCGTGGGAATGCCGCCATGGACGCTCCGCGTCCACCTGTGACGCGGAGCGTCACGGGATTCATTCCCACGCAGAGCGTGGGAACGATCATGTACCGATAGATTTTCGTGGGCAAAAAAAAGGGCAACCGAAGTTGCCCAAAATGCCTTGCGTGCTCATTGCTCTGGAAAGAACTACGGTTTGCGCTTATGCGAATCCTTCCAGATGAAATATCCAAACCCTGCAAAAAACAGAACCATGAGGCCGACTGTCAGCACTCCGGCGATCACCACGTTGTCGAAAAACATGACTGGCCTCCTGCACTTGCCCTGTTGCGATAGGGCTAAGTTAACCAATCGGGCAGGAGAGAAAATTGACCGGGATCAATGCCGCCCGAGACTGGGCGTAAAGGAGGGGAAATAACTGACCTGCATCAATCGATGCAGGGGGGTTCAACGCTTTTTCGGTTTGTTTTTCGGCTTTTTCTTCGCTTTACCCAACGGCATGGCCTGTTCGAAGGCCTGGCGCACTTCGTTCAGGCGCTTGTCGTTGAGGTCATGCACCCGCTTGGCGCGTTCGGCGTTAAGGTCGATCAGTTTGTCGTCTTGGCTCATGGTGTTCAGTGCATCGCTGGAAAGGAAGTTCGGTCGGGATTGCGCCAATAATGCGGTCTGGCGCCCGCGCTGACCAGTCACCCGCTGAACAAGGCCTTAACAAAATATGTGCTCATAGGGATTTTTCACCGCACAATCGGCACGTCGCGATGGACCCAAAGGACCCAACCGTGGAATTGCACCAGGATCTGCCGCCCTTGATGGCCCTGCGCGCCTTCGAGGCCGTGGCGCGGCATTTGAGTTTTATCAAGGCTGCCGATGAGCTGTCGGTGACCCAAAGTGCGATCAGCCATCAGGTGCAGAAACTCGAGCAGTTCCTCAACCAGCGGCTGTTTATCCGACGTACTCGGGCGATTGATCTGACGCCAGCCGGCGAAACCTACTACCGCAAGATTCAACCGGCATTGGCCTCCATCGCCTCGGCCACCCGCGACCTGCGCGGTCACGAACAACAGGAAACCACCCTGCGCATCGGCCTGCTCGCTTCCTTCGCCACCCTGTGGCTGGCGCCGCGCCTGGCCGGTTTTAATACGCGTTACCCGCATATTCATGTGGAGCTGATGCCGTCGGTGCAACTGGCCGACGTCAATGGCGGCGAAGTCGACCTGGCCATCCGTTATGGCAAGGGCGGCTGGCCCAAGGTTCAGGCCCGACGCTTTATGCTGGAAACCCTCACCCCGGTGTGCAGCCCGGCGTTCAAGGCTCAAAGTGTCGATCATGGCCCGCTGCTGATGGCCAAGTCCTACCAGCCATTCGAGTGGATCGACTGGAGCGCGCACCACGCCGTCGACCTCGCCCATTACCCCAGCGTGATGCTTCACGACTACAACATCGTCGTCGAAGCCGCCGTGGCCGGCCAGGGCATCGCCATGGGCCGCCGGCACTTGATCGAACGTCGACTCAAGGAAGGCGCGTTGGTCGAAGCCTTCGACACCCCGCCGTTCACCGGCGAGATCGGTTATTGGCTGGTCACCCCGGATCGTCCGCCAAGCCCGGCCGCCGAATGCTTCGCCCAATGGCTGAGTGAAATCGCCGACGCATGAGTTATTTGAATACGTCGGATTAAATCTATCCGTTTGTCGCGCCCGCGAGACGCCAACATGCTGAACCCTTCATTCAGGAGGACTCACCATGACCGATTCACTCGCCCAACGCGTCCAGCAACTTGGCTTGAAGTTGCCGACCCCGAGCCAGCCGATCGCCAACTACATCAATCACGTGGTCAGCCAGAACCAGCTGTTCATCTCCGGGCAGATTCCGTTGCTCGATGGCAAACCGACCTTTATCGGTCGACTCGGGGACGCGATTTGCGACGAAGAAGGCGCTAACGCCGCCGAACTTGCCGCGCTTGGTCTGCTTGCGCAACTGAGCAATGCACTCGGTGATGACCTGTCGAAACTGGTGCGCATCATTCGCCTCGGCGTATTCATCGCCAGCGCCGGTGATTTCAAAAACCAAGGTCTGGTGGCCAACGGCGCCTCCAACCTGCTGGTCAACGCCCTCGGCGAGAAAGGCAAACATGTGCGTACGGCCGTCGGTGTTTCCAGCCTGCCCGGCGGCGTGGCGGTGGAAATCGACGCGATTTTCGAGCTCAAGCCATGACACCCGCCGAAGTGGCGCATTTGCGGGCGGCGACACCGGGTTGCGCCAGCGTGATTCACTTCAACCACGCTGGCGCCTCGCTGCCGAGCCAGGCGACCCTCGACGCCATCCTCGGGCAACTGCAACGGGAAGCCCTCGGCGGGCCGATGGAGACGGCCGACCAAAGTGTGCAGGCTCGCGCCCGATCCGCGGCGGCCAGCCTGCTGAACACCGAGCCTGAAGCCATTGCCTTCGCCAGCAGCGGCTCGGCAGCCTGGGGCATGGCGTTCAATGCCCTGGGGCCGTGGCAATCCGGCGAGCGGATTCTCGTCGGCCGCCACGAATGGGGTGGCAATCTGGCGTGCATCGCCCGAGCCGTCGCCGCCGGGGCGCAACTGGAGGTGATTCCCTGCGATGAGACGGGCGCGGTGTCCGTGAGCGCTCTGCAGCAAATGATCGATCCTAAGGTGAAGCTGATTGCCCTGACCTGGCTGCCCGCCAACGGTGGCTTGATCAATCCCGCCGAGGCGATTGGCGCCGTGGCGCGGCAGCATGGCATCGCGTATTTCATCGACGCCGGCCAGGCGCTGGGGCAACTGCCCTGTGATGTTCAGGCGTTGAATTGCGATGTGCTCAAGGGTGCCGGGCGCAAATTCCTGCGCGGGCCGCGAGGAACGGCGCTGCTGTATATAAGGCCGGGATTCATGGAACGGCTCCAACCCACTCAACTCGATGTGCTTTCGGCGCCTTGGGATGGCGCAGGTTTTACGATGCGCAACGATGCTCGGCGCTTTGAAACCAGCGAAGTGTCGGTGGCGTTGCTGGCCGGTTTGGCCAATGCGCTGGAGGAATGCAATGCGCTGGGGACAACAGCCATTCGCCAGCGGATCGACGGACTGAGTCGGGGGTTGCGCGAGCGCCTACTAAAGATCCCCGGCCTGACGCTGCACAATCTCGGCCCGCAAGGCCATCAATCCGGCCTGATCGCGTTTACGCTCAAGGGGTGGGACTGTGTCGAGCTGAAACTGCGGCTGGCGCAGCGCGGGATCAATATCGGCGCCAATGGCGTGGCTTATACGCCTCTGGATATGCAGGCCAGAGGGCTGGAGAGCATTGCGCGGATTGCCGTGAGTTATTTCAACACTGAGGAGGAAACCGACGTGTTGTTGGGGCGTTTGCGGGAATTGGCCGAAAGTGGCAGCGATTGAATAGATCGCAGCCTTCGGCAGCCCCTGCGGGAGGCAGTCAGATCTGGATATCGACCCAAAGACCCTGGCGCGGCTCGTCTTCGATCAACGGCGCGACCGGCACGGTGTTGTCGGCGTTGAGTTCGTCGCCGGGGATCGCCAGGTGCACGTCAGGATCTTCATCGGCCTCACGACGGCGCCGATCCTGCTCCTGGCGACGGCGCTGTTCTTCGCGCAGTTGCAGGGCGGCCTCTTCCGGGTCGCGTTTTTGCAGGTCGATCGTGCTTTCGCTGGAGCTTTCCTGCACAGGCACTACCGGCGGAATGTCCGGACGCTGGCGGATCGGGTCCTGCTGTGAGGTGATCGGCACGGCACTCAAGGGCAGCATCGGTTGCAGCATAATTATTAGTCTCCTGTCATCAGGCTGTCGGCTGCGCGAGGGGCGACTTGAGCCATCGGTCGCAAAGTTGTGAACCAGCGCACGCGCGAGGGGCGATGTTTTATCCGACAGCACAGAACCCAAGCGTTCCCGAAGATCGAAAAATCACAGCCTTCGCCCGCGCCGATGCGAGTTATCCTTTGGCCCTGAAGGCTCATTCCGTTAAGATAGCCCGCTTTTTCAAGGTGGGAGTCAGGCAGCATGGCGCAGCAGTATCAACCGGGGCAACGCTGGATTAGTGACAGCGAAGCCGAGCTGGGTTTGGGCACCGTTCTGGCACAGGACGGCCGCTTGTTGACCGTGCTCTATCCGGCCACTGGCGACACTCGTCAGTACGCGCTACGGAATGCGCCCCTCACCCGTGTGCGGTTTTCCCCAGGTGACTCGATCACTCACTTCGAAGGCTGGAAACTGACCGTACAGGAAGTCGACGATGTCGATGGCCTGCTGGTTTACCACGGCCTCAACGCGCAGAACGAAGTGGTGACCCTGCCGGAAACCCAGCTCTCGAACTTCATTCAGTTCCGTCTGGCCAGCGACCGTCTGTTCGCCGGGCAGATCGACCCGCTGGCCTGGTTCTCCCTGCGTTACCACACCCTGGAACACACCAGTCGTCAGTTGCAGTCGTCCCTTTGGGGCCTGGGCGGTGTGCGTGCACAGCCGATCGCGCACCAATTGCACATCGCCCGTGAAGTCGCCGACCGTATCGCGCCGCGCGTGCTGCTGGCGGACGAAGTGGGCCTGGGCAAGACCATCGAAGCCGGTCTGGTGATCCATCGCCAACTGCTGTCGGGCCGCGCCAACCGCGTGCTGATCCTGGTTCCGGAGAACCTGCAGCACCAGTGGCTGGTCGAGATGCGCCGCCGCTTCAACCTGCAAGTCGCGCTGTTCGACGAAGAACGCTTCATCGAAAGCGATGCCGCCAACCCGTTCGAAGACACCCAGCTCGCCCTCGTGGCGCTGGAATGGCTGGTGGACGACGAGAAGGCCCAGGACGCGCTGTTCGCCGCCGGTTGGGACCTGATGGTCGTCGACGAAGCCCACCACCTGGTCTGGCACGAAGAAAAGGCCAGCGCGGAATACTCGCTGGTCGAGCAACTGGCCGAAGTCATTCCCGGCGTGCTGCTGCTGACCGCGACCCCGGAACAACTGGGCCAGGACAGCCACTTCGCGCGTCTGCGCCTGCTCGACCCGAACCGCTTCCATGACCTGCACGCCTTCCGCGCCGAGAGCGAAAACTATCGCCCGGTGGCCGAAGCCGTTCAGGAGTTGCTGGATAAAGGTCGCCTGTCGCCAGAAGCGCACAAGACCATCCACGGTTTCCTCGGCAACGAAGGCGAAGCCCTGCTCACCGCCGTCAACGATGGCGATGTCGAAGCCAGCGCCCGTCTGGTGCGCGAGCTGCTCGACCGCCACGGCACCGGCCGCGTGCTGTTCCGTAATACCCGCGCCGCCGTGCAAGGGTTCCCGGAGCGCAAGCTGCACCCGTACCCGCTGCCGTGCCCGGACGAATACCTCGAACTGCCGCTGGGCGATCACGCTGAGCTGTACCCGGAAGTCAGCTTCCAGGCCCAGCCGGACGCCAACGAAGAAGAACGCTGGTGGAAATTCGACCCACGCGTCGAGTGGCTGATCGACACCCTGAAGATGCTCAAGCGCACCAAAGTGCTGGTGATCTGCGCCCACGCCGAAACCGCCATGGACCTGGAAGACGCCTTGCGCGTGCGTTCCGGCATCCCGGCCACGGTGTTCCACGAGGGCATGAACATCCTCGAACGTGACCGCGCCGCCGCCTACTTCGCCGACGAAGAATTCGGCGCGCAAGTGCTGATCTGCTCGGAAATCGGCAGTGAAGGTCGCAACTTCCAGTTCTCGCACCACTTGGTGCTGTTCGATCTGCCGTCGCATCCGGACCTGCTGGAGCAGCGTATCGGTCGTCTCGACCGGATCGGCCAGAAGCACATCATCGAGCTGCACGTGCCGTACCTGGAAACCAGCCCGCAAGAGCGCCTGTTCCAGTGGTACCACGAAGCGCTGAACGCCTTCCTCAATACCTGCCCGACCGGCAACGCCTTGCAGCATCAGTTCGGTTCGCGCCTGCTGCCGCTGCTGGAAAACGCCGACGACGGCGAGTGGCAAGCGCTGATCGACGAGGCCCGCGGCGAGCGTGAGCGTCTGGAAGCCGAGCTGCACACCGGTCGCGACCGTTTGCTGGAACTCAACTCCGGCGGTTCGGGCGAAGGCGATCAGTTGGTCGAGGACATCCTTGAGCAAGACGATCAGTTCGCCCTGCCGATCTACATGGAAACCCTGTTCGACGCGTTCGGCATCGACAGCGAAGACCATTCGGAAAACGCGCTGATCCTCAAACCGAGCGAAAAAATGCTCGACGCCAGCTTCCCGTTGGGCGACGACGAAGGCGTGACCATCACCTACGACCGCAACCAGGCGCTGTCTCGCGAAGACATGCAGTTCATCACCTGGGAGCACCCGATGGTGCAGGGCGGCATGGACCTGGTGTTGTCCGGCTCGATGGGCAACACCGCCGTGGCGTTGATCAAGAACAAGGCGCTGAAACCTGGCACCGTGTTGCTGGAACTGCTCTACGTCAGCGAAGTGGTAGCCCCGCGCTCGTTGCAATTGGGCCGTTACCTGCCGCCAGCCGCCCTGCGCTGCCTGCTCGATGCCAATGGCAACGACCTGTCGGGCCGGGTGTCGTTCGAAACCCTGAACGATCAACTGGAAAGCGTGCCCCGCGCCAGCGCCAACAAGTTCATCCAGGCTCAGCGCGATCAGTTGACGCCACGGATCAACGCCGGCGAAGAGAAGATCTTCCCGCGTCACGCCGAGCGTGTGGCTGAGGCGCAACGTCGCCTGGCTGCCGACACCGACGAAGAATTGGCGCGCCTGACCGCGTTGCAAGCGGTCAACCCGACCGTACGCGACAGCGAACTGGTAGCCCTGCGCAAACAGCGCGAGCAAGGCCTGGCCATGCTCGACAAGGCTGCGTTGCGACTGGAAGCGATTCGGGTGTTGGTGGCGGGTTAAGCCCCCTGCTCCACCACTAAAAAAGAAGGCCCGCAGTGATGCGGGCCTTTTTTTGTCTGCCGATCGTTCCCACGCTCCGCGTGGGAACGATCATGCCGTTACCGCCTCGATCTGCGGATCAACCGCCACCAACCCGTCCTTCATCCGCTTCGCATCGCGCACAAAACAGCGCGACGCCATAAATAGAAACACCATGGTGAAAAACAGCGCCACCGGGATCAGGTACATCGCGTCGTGCAGTCCGACGGCCTTGAACGCCTCGGTCATCTGCTCGGCACCCGCCGCCAGCATCGCCGTGTTCGCGAAGTGATCGGACAAGCCCCCGACCACCACCGGCCCCAAGCCACCCCCCAGTAAATACAACCCGGCAAAGAACAGCGCCATCGCCGTGGCCCGCAGGCGCGGTTCGACCACGTCCTGGATCGCCGTGTACACGCAGGTGTAGAAGTTATAGGCAAACAGCCAGCCCAGGCTGAACACCGCGACAAACACGCCAATCTCGATCCGCCCGGCGTGCAGCGCCCAAGCGGTGCACACCGTCGAGATGATCAAACTGAACGCGGCGAACAGCAGCCGCCCGTTGGCCACGCGTTGGTGGATCTTGTCCGCGATCAAGCCGCCCAATGTCAGGCCGAACAGCCCGGTCACGCCGACGATGACGCCGGTCGCGACCGCTGCTTCGTGCAAAGGCATGAGGAAATAGCGCTGCAGCATCGGCACCAGGAAGGAGTTGCAGGCATAGGTCGCAAAATTGAAGCACAGCCCCGCCAGCACCAGCCACAGGAAAGTCGGCACCGCCAGCACTCGACGGATCGGCCGGTCCACGCGCTCTTGCGAGACTTGCACGGTTTCCGCCGCGCCGCGTTTCGGCTCCTTGATAAAGAACATGAAGATCGCCAGGACCAGCCCCGGCACCGCCGCGATAAAGAACGGTGCGCGCCAACTGTCGAAGGTTTTGACCATCCAGCCGATGGTGAAGAACGCCAGCAGCAGGCCCAGCGGCAGCCCGAGCATGAAAATGCCCATCGCCCGTGCGCGGCGGTGGGCCGGGAACAGGTCGCCGATCAGCGAATTGGCGGCAGGGGCGTAACTGGCCTCGCCGATGCCGATGCCCATGCGCACCAGCAGGAACGTCCAGAAACTGCCCACCAGCCCGTTGACCGCGGTGAGCCCGCTCCACACCGCCAGGCCCCAGCCCATCAATTTGGCGCGGGAACCGGTATCAGCCATGCGCCCCAACGGCAGGCCGGCAATGGCATAAACGAGGGTGAACGCCGTGCCGATGATCCCCAGTTGAAAGTCGCTGAGGTGCCATTCCATGCGAATGGGCTCGATGATAATGGCGGGGATGGTGCGGTCGAAGAAGTTGAACAGGTTCGCCAGGAACAGCAGGAACAGAATGCGCCAGGCATTCGCCGCTTGGGTCGAGTTCTGCATGGGGTCCGTCTCTTTTATTGTTATGAAGGCGTCGCTGCCCCCGGAATCTGCAATCTAGTCAGGCGCGCGTGACCTGTCTGTCATCATTCGCCAGCCTGATATCAGTTAATGCCACACACGCCCCCCCGCAGGAGCAAAGATTGCTCGCGAAAGCGGTCGTTCAGTCGACATCATCGTTGGCAGACAGACCGCTTTCGCAAGCAAGCTTCGCGCCTACAGGCCCGGTGAAATTTCAAGCCCGGTGCCGACAAACCGGTTGAAAAATATACCTGCGCGCCCCCCTTCCCAAGTCCAAGCCGAAGCCTAGAATAGCGGCCTGATCGCCCCCACCGTTGCCCCCATCCCTCTTTGACTATCGCCCATGTCCGAAGCCAGTCCGTGTCTGAATTGCGGTGCCTGCTGTTCTCATTTTCGCGTGTCTTTTTTCTGGGGTGAATGCACCTCGGCCGGTGGCACGGTGCCCGACGAACTGGTCGCGCCGATCAACCCCAGTCGGGTGGCGATGCTCGGGACAGACTGCAAACCGACCCGCTGCACCGCATTGGTCGGCGAGGTGGGCAGCACTGTGCAGTGCTCGATTTACGATCGGCGTTCGAGCACGTGCCGGGAGTTCGACGCCTCCTGGGCCAATGGCGAAGCCAACGTGGATTGCGATGCAGCGCGGGCCGCGTTCGGGTTGCCGGCCTTGCAACCCGAATTCGAAATGCCTTATGAGCAGAGCGCCTGAAACTTAGCGCCAATCGTTATAACGCCAATACCGAAATCATTAGCGTCACCGTGCCACTACGCCTTGCGCTCTGTACATGACCTCTATACTCCAAAGCATTCGCCGGCATTCATGATGCCGGCCAAGAAGACTCTGAGATGGGACGTGCTATGGAGTGGCTTGGTTTGCAGTTCATTACCGAGCTGCCAGAAGGCGGGCAGGTCATCCTTAACTGCACACACAACCCTTTTCTGGTGGTGCTGGCGTATGTGGTCGCTTGTGTGGCCGGTTTCGCCACGCTGGACATGACCGAACGGGTCGGTCATGTGGAAAAATCCGGCACCCAACGGCTCTGGCGTTGGGTCGGTGCCTTGTGCCTGGCGGGTGGCATCTGGGCCATGCACTTCATCAGCATGCTGGCGTTCCAGGCGCCGGTGGAAATTCACTACCAACTGCCCATCACCCTGCTCTCACTGATATTTGCCCTGACGGCTTCGTGGCTGGCAATGCACACGCTCAGCCACCCTCACGTGAATGTCTGGCAATACCTGCGCGCTGCCGTGTGGATCGGCCTGGGCATCGCGACCATGCATTATGTGGGCATGGCCGCCATGCGTTCGGTCGCAACGGCTTTCTACAACCCCTTGCTGTTCGCGCTGTCCATCGTCATCGCGATAGGCGCCAGCCTCGCCGCCCTGTTGATTTCCAGTCACCTGCGCGATGGCATCGGTTTGTATCATCAACTGCGCAAATTCATCGCCAGCCTGGTGCTCGGCGCCGGCATCGTCAGCATGCACTTCACCGGCATGGCGGCGCTGACGCTGGTGGTGCCCGTCGGCACCCTGCCCATGCTGCCCGGTGAAAACAACCATCTGCAGCTGGGGCTGACGGTGGCGATCATGACCCTGTTGATCATCGGCAGCTGCATCAGCGCGGCGCTGGCCGATAAAAAGCTGCAAAACAAGGAACACGACCTGCGCCGGGTCAACACCCTGCTCAGCCAGTTGGATCAGGCGCGCATGTCGCTGCAACAGGTGGCGCACTACGATGCCCTGACCAACCTGATCAACCGCCGCGGCTTTAATCAGATCTTTGCCGAGAAACTGATCGAGAAGACCAACGAGGGCGGCATGCTGGCGGTGATGTTCCTCGACATCGACCACTTCAAACGGATCAACGATAGCCTCGGCCATGACGCCGGCGATGAATTGCTCAAGGTATTGGCCGGCCACATCAAGGGCTCGGTGCGCAGCCACGACGACGTGGTGGCGCGCTTCGGCGGCGACGAGTTCTGCATCCTCATCGGCCTGCACGACCGCGAAGAAGCCCGGCACATGGCTCAGCGCATCATGCTGAAAATGAAAGAACCCATCGAGCTGTCCGGCCGGCGCATGGTCATGACCACCAGCATCGGCATCAGCTTGTTCCCTGAAGACGGCAAGACCTGCGAAGAACTGCTGAAAAACGCCGACCTGGCGCTGTATCAGTCCAAGGGCGCCGGCCGCAACAGCCTGAATTTCTTCAGTTCGAACCTCAGGACCCGGGCCACCCTGGAACTGCAGCTGGAAGAGGAACTGCGCCACGCCCTGCGCGAAAACACCGGGCTGAAGCTGTACTACCAACCGATCTATGAGCTGAAGACCGGTCAGGTCACCAAGCTCGAAGCGCTGATTCGCTGGCAACACCCGACTCACGGTCTGCTCACGCCTGACCGTTTCATCGCCATCGCCGAAGCCAACGGGCTGATCGCCGAACTGGACAACTGGGTCTTGTGCAAAGCCTGTGAAGACCTGGGCGAGTTGTCCCGCCACGGCTGCGAAGCCTTGAAGATTGCCGTGAACTGCTCGCCGCTGAACCTGGCGCGCGAGGAGTTGGCCGACGAAATCGAACACGCCCTGCACGTGAGCGGAGTGGAGCCCCAGCGCCTGGAGCTTGAGGTCACAGAAAATGCGCTGATGGGCAACATCGCCAACACCCTGGTGCTGCTGCGGCAGATTCGCGCGCTCGGCGTGTCGCTGTCGATCGATGACTTCGGCACCGGTTATTCATCCCTGGCCTACCTCAAGCGCCTGCCGCTGAACACGCTGAAAATCGATCGTTCATTCATTCAGGACATTCCCAAGGCGACCCAGGACATGGAGATCGTCCAGGCGATCATCGTCATGGCGCACACCCTGCATTTGCAGGTGGTCACCGAAGGCGTCGAAACCGTCGAGCAATACGAGTTTCTCGAACGCCTGGGCTGCGATTTCGTTCAGGGCTACCTGCTCAGTCGCCCGGTGCCGCTGGAAGAGCTGCGCCCGGTGCTGAACGAAATCAACCAGCGCAAGCACTCGCACACGGTCAGTCCACTGAGTCTGGCGCGCGGTATAGCCGGACTAACGTTGACGGATCCTTTTCCAAAAAGCCCTGGCCCCCATGCAGGCGCATCAATTGTGCGGCCAATCCGCTGATCGGCGTGGCCGAGCCTTGTTCGCGAGAAAACTTCACCGCCGTGTCCAGATCCTTGAGCAGCGTGCGCACGTGCCACTTCACCGGTTCGAAGCGGCTTTCGGCCATTTGTGGGGCGAGGATCTGCAACGGTTTCGAATCGGCAAAACCACCGGCCAGCGCTTCGGCGATCAGGCTGGCATCGACGCCGGAGCGTTCGGCCAACGCCACCACTTCCGCGATCACCAGGGCATTGCAGGCGACGATCATCTGATTGCAGGCCTTGGTCACCTGGCCGGCACCGACGGCGCCCATGTGCGTCACGCGTTGGCCCAGACTCAGCAAGACCGGTCGCACGCGTTCAAGATCCGCGGCATCGCCACCGACCATGATCGCCAGGCTGCCCGCCTCCGCGCCGACCACCCCGCCCGACACCGGCGTATCCAGCCAACGCATGCCGGTTTTACTGGCGAGTGCTGTCGCCATTTCCCGGGTGGCGGTGGGCTCCAGGCTGGAAAAATCCACCAGCAGTTGTCCACTTTTCCCACCCTCGGCAACGCCTGCCGGGCCAAACACCACTTCGCGCACCACCGCCGTGTCCGCCAGACACAGCATCACCACGTCTGCGTGCTCGCACAGTTCAGCCGGCGTCGCCACTTGCCGTGCACCGGCTTCAACCAGCAGTGCGCACTTGTGCGGATTGCGATTCCACACGGTCAGCGGATAACCCGCGGCCAACAGACGCTGGCACATCGGCAAGCCCATCAGGCCGATTCCGGCGAATCCGAGTGCAGGTAACGATGGCATCATTTTGCCTCCTTTTGATTAAAGATCGCCGAATACTGGCCGATCCATCATAAATCAGGAAAGGACTCCCCCGAGCGGCGCACCGCCAACACCCTGTCGCTTGGGCAAAATACGCGCGCAAAAAAGACGCGAGATCCCCTTCCGTGAAGTTCGATGACGCCTTGTCGTCGAGCCAACCAGTCCAGGTACATGGCGCACAATGACCTCTAAAAACAACCCGGCCACTGCGGTATCCGACCTGACGTTGAGCCCGGCGGCCAACAGCCCTTCAGCGTCGAAGCCATTGATCCCGTCGCGCCCGCTGGCGACCCAGCAGTACCTGTACTTCACCGAAACCAATACCGACCGCATCCTCGATAACCTCGACGGCCTGCGCGACATGGTGTTCCCGCGCCCACCGCATCTGGAAGGCGACAGCGAACAGCACAGCGAGCAGGAATTCCCCTCGGTGTGCCTGATCGGCCTCGGCCGCTGTGGTTCGAACATCGCGCTGGACGTCGCCGAACTGGTGTACAACGCGCGCAAGTTCTACCTCAACGAATTCAACAACGAAGATCGCCTGTCGCCGGACAAACGCTACGCCGAAAAAGGCTACAGCCCGGCCCAGTGGATTCGTAACAACCTGCGCCTGGGGCCGAACAAGGCCACCAAACCGGTGTTCCTGGTCGAACCATTGGTGATGCTCGGCGACCTGGACAAGGACATCGCCGGGCGCATCCGCTTCTCGCGCAAGGGCGAAAAAAGCGGCTTCCTGCGCGACTACAGCAAAATGAAAATCATGGACTTGTCGGAAGTCCACGCCGGTGGCGCCGGTAACGCGCCGATCCTCGGCCAGTACCTGGCCAAGATCATCCTGAACAAGGACACCCAGCGTTTCTCCAGCCCTGATTGGAAGATGATTCACTCGTACCTGATCGACAGCTGCGGGATCAAGGCCAACCAGTCGCGCCTGTATTTCTCGATCTTCAGTGCCGGCGGCGGTACCGGTTCGGGCATGGCCTCGGAATTCGGCCTGGCCCAGCAGCACTCGTACATGAACAAGACGTTCGACACCAAGCCGATGGACGAGCACGACAGCAAAAGCGGCCACGCCTTTGTCTTCGAGCCGATCTTCACCAGCGGCATTTGCGTGCTGCCGAACATTTCCGACCACCGCAGCGAAATGTCCGAGGCGCTGCACATCAACGCCGGGCGCCTGCTGTGCAAATACCTGTCGGAGGAATGGGACTTTTCGTACAACTTCGACAATGAAGACAGCAGCGAAGCCAGCGTCATGGGGCGTATTCGCCCATGGAACGCGATGATGCTGATCTCCAACGACATCATGCGTTACGCCGAAGAGAGCGATGACGGCAACATCCAGAACATCGACGTCAATGCGATGGAAAAGCACGCCAACCAATACATCTCGCAGCAGATCTTCAACATTCTGACGGCGCAAGCGGTCACGACTGACTACGACCAGAACTATTTCCGTCGCGCCGGCATCGACATCGGCGAAACCATTCGCCTGGACGCCAACGACCTGTTCATGAGCCTGGCCGGCCCGGTGGCGATTGCCTACGCCGAGTCCGTGGTGCCGGAAACACCAGCGCCGAGCAGCGACAAATTCAAGGTGTTCGATAAAGAGCCGCAGCGCCTGAACATCGACGACCTGTTCTTCCGCTCCATTGACCTTCCGCACTTCAACAAGGTCACCCAGGCCATCGAAGGCATCAGCCTGTTGCCGATCGAGTCCAAGCGCTACCGCGCGTCGCTGGAGCAGTACAAGAATTCCGGTTATGACGCGGCCGCGTTGCACGACCTGCACTTCTTCAAGAATTGCTCGTCGGTGGTGTCGATCGTGTCGTTGCCCAAGGACTACAAGCTGTCCTACATGGACCTCAACCGCTTGAAGACCCACCTCAACAGCCTGTTTCCGAACACCACGCTCAAGCGTTACGCGCTGGTGATCGGCGCCTCGGCCAACTTGTCGCTGACCACCCTGATCGCCAAGAGCCCGTGTCTGTCGGACGACTTCCTGACCCTGATCGTGGCCTTCATCAAGCGCTGCTTCGCGAAGAACCCGTACCGTTTCGACGAGACTCTGGACAACTCGATCCTCGACTTCATCATCCATGAAGACTTTGACGAAGACCTGATCGACGACTTGCTCAACGAGTTCGAGAACCCGGCGAAGATCCTCGATACCAACTGGTACGCGATCAAGCCGATGTACGAGAAGAAATACCGCGAGCTGATCAACGACAAAGACAAGTTTGTCTCGATCAACGACATTCGTTTGTCGCGCGATTGCGTGAAGAAAGCGATCAAGTACCTGCGCGAGATTTACCGTCACCGGATTGGCAAGACCAAGGTTATTTCCCTTAATAACCACACTGGTAAAACCGCTTAACGGGGAATGCCCGAAAAGATCGCAGCCTTCGGCAGTGCCTACAGAGGTCAGATCGTTCCCACGCTCTGCGTGGGAATGCCTCCACGGACGCTCCGCGTTCGGCTTCTGATGGGACGCGGAGCGTCCAGGGCTGCATTCCCACGCGGAGCGTGGGAACGATCGCAGACCGTGGGAACGATCACATCCAGAAACAATTAAGCAGCCGTCAGGCTGCTCACTAAACTGTTCCCGTTACGTTTACGTCACCCTCGCCAAGACCCTCCTGTGGCCTTTCTCTACGGCAACATGCCATCACGCTACTCGCCTACACACTTTTAGCCCGCCGAGCTGCGCACTCTTTTAATGCGAGCCGTCAGCTCGTCGCCCTTTCCTGGATCAGAATCCACGGCGAAACCACCACTGCCCACAGCTCGGGATCGCGCTCGAAAAGATCCAGCGCCCGCGTTTCAGAGAGCTTGGCGAGGGTGTCGGCGGCCAGCCAGGCAGCCACTTTCTCGCCTTCATCCGTGGCCACGGCTTCGGCGGCGGCGATCAAATCCAGGCTGGGGTCGACCCACAATAGGGCACCCTTGGCAAAGAACGGTTCCAGTTCCTTCCAGGTAATAGATGCGGTCTCACCAAGCAGCTTGGCATAGAGGGTGCTAGGTTCTTGAGTCATGGGTCCTGTCCGGAAAAGAAATCGACGCGAATGATAACGTCGGTGGTCCGGCAGAAAAACCCGGAAGCAATTGAGTCATCGAATGAAAAGCGCAGGAAAGCCAAGGATTGCTGTGAATACAGCCTGAACCCCCGCCGCAATTCTGTATTTTTCTTTCAAAAAAGCGACACCCTCAGGTTTTGCCCCCTGGCGCCAGCTTCCCAGGCTAACAATCGGCGCTCTACACTGTACCGGTACAGTTGCCGGGGGCATTTTCCGGAGGATATCCAAGATATCTGACCCGGTTCTGCTGCTACGGCGCCAGGACTATAAAAACTACAACAGTAAGAGTGGAGCACTATGACTAAGGCTACTAAGCAGATTTCCAAACTGTTTGCCGCTATGGTTCTGGCCGGGGTTGCCAGCCATTCGTTCGCAGCTGACACCATCAAGATCGGTATCGCCGGCCCCAAGACCGGCCCGGTAGCCCAATACGGCGACATGCAGTTCAGCGGCGCCAAAATGGCCATTGAACAGATCAACGCCAAGGGCGGCGTCGACGGCAAGAAGCTCGAAGCCGTTGAATACGACGATGCCTGTGATCCGAAACAAGCGGTTGCTGTAGCGAACAAAGTCGTCAACGACGGCGTCAAGTTCGTGGTCGGTCACCTGTGCTCCAGCTCCACTCAACCGGCTTCGGACATTTACGAAGACGAAGGCGTGATCATGATCACTCCGGCTGCCACCAGCCCGGACATCACTTCCCGCGGTTACAAAATGATCTTCCGTACCATCGGTCTCGACAGCGCCCAGGGCCCTGCCGCCGGTAACTACATCGCTGATCACGTCAAACCGAAAATCGTTGCCGTTCTGCACGACAAACAGCAATACGGTGAAGGCATCGCGACTGCCGTTAAGCAGACCCTCGAGAAGAAAGGCACCAAGGTTGCCGTGTTCGAAGGCATCAACGCCGGCGACAAGGACTTCTCCTCGATCATCGCCAAGCTCAAGCAAGCCAACGTCGACTTCGTCTACTACGGCGGCTACCACCCGGAGCTGGGTCTGATCCTGCGTCAATCCCAGGAAAAAGGCCTGAAAGCCAAGTTCATGGGTCCGGAAGGCGTGGGTAACGACTCCATTTCGCAGATCGCCAAGGACGCTTCCGAAGGCCTGCTGGTGACCCTGCCGAAATCCTTCGACCAGGATCCGGCCAACATCGCCCTGGCTGACGCGTTCAAAGCCAAGAAAGAAGACCCGAGCGGTCCGTTCGTGTTCCCGGCCTACTCGGCTGTGACCGTGATTGCCGACGGTATCAAGGCTGCCAAGAGCGAAGACTCGGCCAAAGTGGCTGAAGCCATCCACGCCGGCACTTTCAAAACCCCTACCGGCGACCTGAGCTTCGACGCCAAGGGCGACCTGAAAGACTTCAAGTTCGTGGTTTACGAGTGGCACTTCGGCAAACCTAAAACTGAAGTTTCGCCTCAGTAAGGCGTTGCCTGACTGACTGCCAATAAAGCCCACGGCGTGCCGTGGGCTTTGTTTTACGAACGTATAGGGCCGCGCTGGCGTGATCCGCCAGTCTCCCCACCTGAAAATCTCAAAACCGTCATCAGCGGTTCGCTGGCAAACCTCGCGTTCGAAGTGGATGCAGATCCACGGGGCTCGAGCGGGAAAATGACTCCACCAGTGAAATGCGTATCAGGTTTTTAGGAGCGCTGTAATGCCTGACATCTATCACTTCTTCCAACAGCTGGTTAATGGTCTGACCATTGGCAGCACGTATGCCCTGATCGCCATCGGCTATACGATGGTTTACGGCATCATTGGAATGATCAACTTCGCCCATGGCGAGGTGTACATGATCGGCTCCTACGTGGCGTTCATCGCCATCGCGGGCCTGTCCATGATGGGACTCGACAGTGTTCCACTGTTGATGACCGCCGCTTTCCTCGCCACCATCGTCGTGACCAGTGCCTACGGTTACAGCATCGAACGGATCGCCTACCGCCCCTTGCGCGGCAGCAACCGTCTGATCCCGCTGATCTCCGCCATCGGCATGTCGATCTTCCTGCAGAACACGGTTCTGCTGGCGCAAGACTCCAAGGACAAATCCATCCCCAACCTGATCCCCGGCAACTTCTCCATCGGGCCAGGTGGCGCACATGAAGTGCTGATTTCCTACATGCAAATCGTGGTGTTCGTGGTGACCCTGGTCGCCATGCTCGGCCTGACGCTGTTCATCTCCCGCTCTCGCCTGGGCCGCGCCTGCCGCGCCTGTGCCGAAGACATCAAGATGGCCAACCTGCTGGGTATCAACACCAACAACATCATCGCCCTGACCTTCGTCATCGGTGCTGCGCTGGCGGCCATTGCGGCCGTGCTGCTGAGCATGCAATACGGCGTGATCAACCCGAACGCCGGTTTCCTCGTCGGCCTCAAGGCCTTCACCGCCGCGGTACTGGGCGGGATCGGCAGCATCCCCGGCGCCATGCTCGGCGGACTGGTGCTTGGCGTAGCGGAAGCCTTCGGTGCCGATATCTTCGGCGACCAGTACAAGGACGTTGTGGCGTTCGGTCTACTGGTTCTGGTGTTGTTGTTCCGGCCAACCGGCCTGCTGGGTCGTCCGGAGGTTGAGAAAGTATGACTAGGAATCTTAAACAGGCGTTGTTCAGCGCCTTGCTGGTGTGGGCCGTGGCCTACCCGGTACTCGGTCTGAAACTGACCATCGTCGGCATCAACCTCGAAGTCCATGGCACCAGCGATGCAACCCTGATCACCATCGCCGTGTGCTCGGTGCTGATGTTCCTGCGCGTGCTGTTCGACCAGCAGATCAGCTCGGCCTGGCGTTCCTCGCCGAACATGCCGCTGATTCCGGCCAAGGCCAGCAACTTCCTGACCCTGCCGACCACCCAGCGCTGGATCATCATTGCGTTGATCGCTGGCGCGCTGGTCTGGCCGTTCTTCGGCTCTCGCGGAGCGGTGGATATCGCGACGCTAGTGTTGATCTACGTGATGCTGGGCCTGGGCCTGAACATCGTGGTCGGCCTGGCCGGTCTGCTTGACCTCGGTTACGTCGGCTTCTACGCCGTCGGTGCCTACAGCTATGCGCTGCTGTCGCACTACTACGGTCTGAGCTTCTGGATCTGCCTGCCGATTGCCGGTCTGATGGCGGCCACTTTCGGCTTCCTGCTCGGTTTCCCGGTACTGCGCCTGCGCGGTGACTACCTGGCGATCGTGACCCTGGGCTTCGGCGAGATCATCCGTCTGTTCCTGCGTAACCTGACCAGCCTCACCGGTGGCCCGAACGGCATCAGCAACATCGAGAAGCCCACGTTCTTCGGCCTGACCTTCGAGCGTAAAGCGGCCGAAGGGATGCAGACCTTCCACGAGTACTTCGGCCTGCCATACAACTCGATCAACAAGGTGATTTTCCTCTACCTGGTTGCGTTGTTGCTGGCCCTGGGTGCGCTGTTTGTGATCAACCGCCTGCTGCGCATGCCGATCGGTCGCGCATGGGAAGCGTTGCGCGAAGACGAAATCGCCTGCCGTGCACTGGGTCTCAACCCTACGGTGATCAAGCTCTCGGCCTTCACCCTGGGTGCCAGTTTCGCCGGTTTTGCCGGCAGCTTCTTCGCTGCCCGCCAAGGCCTGGTGACCCCGGAATCCTTCACCTTCATCGAGTCGGCGATCATCCTCGCCATCGTCGTATTGGGTGGCATGGGCTCGCAACTGGGCGTGATCCTCGCGGCCGTGGTGATGATCCTGTTGCCGGAAATGATGCGTGAATTCAGTGAATACCGCATGTTGATGTTCGGCGCCTTGATGGTGCTGATGATGATCTGGCGTCCTCAAGGCCTGCTGCCCATGCAACGTCCTCACATGGAGCTGCGCAAATGAGCCGCGAGATCCTTAAAGTAGACAACTTGAGCATGCGCTTCGGCGGCTTGCTGGCGGTCAACGGCGTGGCCCTGACCGTGCACGAAAAACAGGTGGTTGCGTTGATCGGCCCGAACGGCGCCGGCAAGACCACCGTGTTCAACTGCCTGACCGGCTTCTACAAACCGAGCGGCGGCAGCATCCTGCTGGACGGCGAGCCGATTCAAGGTTTGCCCGGCCACAAGATCGCCCTCAAAGGCGTGGTACGGACCTTCCAGAACGTGCGGTTGTTCAAGGACATGACCGCGGTCGAGAACCTCTTGATCGCCCAGCACCGTCACCTGAACACCAACTTCCTGGCCGGTCTGTTCAAGACCCCTTCGTTCCGCAAAAGCGAACGCGAAGCCATGGAGTTTGCCGAGTACTGGCTGGACAAGGTCAACCTCACGGCCTTCGCCAACCGTCCGGCCGGCACCCTGGCCTACGGTCAGCAACGTCGCCTGGAAATCGCTCGCTGCATGATGACCCGTCCGCGGATCCTCATGCTCGACGAACCGGCCGCCGGCCTGAACCCGAAGGAAACCGAAGACCTGAAGGCGCTGATCAGCATGCTCCGCGAGGAGCACAACGTCACCGTGCTGCTGATCGAACACGACATGAAACTGGTCATGAGCATTTCCGACCACATCGTCGTGATCAACCAGGGCACCCCCCTGGCCAATGGCTCGCCCGAACAGATCCGCGACAATCCTGAAGTGATCAAAGCCTACCTGGGGGAAGCGTAAATGCTGCAATTCGAAAACGTTTCCACCTTCTACGGCAAGATCCAGGCCCTGCACAGCGTCAACGTGGAAATCCGCCAGGGCGAAATCGTCACCCTGATCGGTGCCAACGGCGCGGGTAAATCCACCCTGCTGATGACGCTGTGCGGTTCGCCGCAGGCCCACAGCGGCAGCATCAAATACATGGGTGAAGAACTCGTGGGGCAGACCTCGGCGCAGATCATGCGCAAGAGCATTGCCGTGGTGCCGGAAGGTCGTCGGGTGTTTGCCCGTCTGACCGTGGAAGAAAACCTCGCCATGGGCGGCTTCTTCACCGACAAGGGCGACTATCAGGAACAGATGGACAAGGTTCTCGGACTTTTCCCACGCCTGAAAGAGCGTTTTGCCCAACGCGGCGGCACCATGTCCGGCGGCGAACAGCAAATGCTCGCCATCGGCCGCGCGCTGATGAGCAAGCCCAAGCTGCTGCTGCTCGACGAGCCTTCTCTCGGCTTGGCGCCAATCATCATCCAGCAGATCTTCGACATCATCGAACAACTGCGCAAGGACGGTGTGACGGTGTTCCTGGTGGAGCAGAACGCCAACCAGGCGCTGAAAATTGCTGACCGTGCGTACGTGTTGGAAAACGGCCGGGTGGTGATGCAAGGGACTGGTGAGGCGCTGCTGACTGATCCGAAAGTGCGGGAAGCGTATTTGGGTGGTTGAAGTTTGGTGGTAAATAAAAAAACGGCCTTCGGGCCGTTTTTTTGGTTTGTACAATGTGATTTATGACTGAACATGGGACTTTGCATAGTCTATTACATGCTGGACGGTCGTAATTTTCTCAGCTACATCATCCGGAATTGCCATACCAAGCTCTTGTTCCAACGCCATGACCAGTTCAACTGCATCCAAAGAGTCCGCCCCTAGATCTTCAATAAAACGATTGGAATTCTTCATATCCTTGTCGTTCACGCCCAGACACTCACAAACTACTTTTCTTACACGTTCTTCTATACTTTCCATTTTCTCGCTCCTTGATCATCATTTTTCAAGCCAAGCGTCTCATTCGGACCAAGGAACCCGGCGACCTGCATCAAGTTATTCACGGCATGCAGAACACCGAGGTCTTGAAGGGTTGCCTTGTTGTTCAAAATCCGTCGAAGGCAGTAATACATCGTCAACTCGCCCAAGGCCGCGCTGCCATCCAGCATTCTCCGCTCAACAATGGTTTTCGATTTCACATGGATCATGGTTTCCAGATAATCATTCAAATCAACTTTGTTCATGATCTTGCTCTGCTCAGTAATCCGCCTGACTTTTAATGTATTAGTCGTTTGGGCGGTTTTCTACTTGCAGAAATAACAGGTACGGATAACTAATCACGATAAGTAACCCTAGGCTTATTCCAAACACTTCCCTCAAATATGTTCGCCAATTCCCTTGTGGGCGGGGTCTGTCGAGCGCCTTGCATTCGAAAAAAATGCCAGTCAGACGAACTGACTGGCATTGGCTTTCGAGCCGTTAGTAGGGATTGCAGTGTTGCGCTACAGCCGTGGCCTGGTCGACGTAGGGCCGCGCCGGTTCAAGGTTCCACTCGGGTTTGTTCCTGACAGGCTTGCCGTCAACGGTTGCCGCCAGGTGACAGACCATCTGCCGGCGCAGTGACCCGCCATTGATGCTGTGCTGCCGCCATTGCCCATCGTCTTTATGCTTGTTGTACAACTCGGCAAACATTCTGTCGGTCTGATCATCCTTGATCCCCCGGCCGCAGGCGGTAGGCACCACCGACAGCGACCAGGTGTTCGGCCCCAGTTTGGGATCGGGACGTTGTACCCATCTGCTTGATTCGATGTACTTGTCACAGAACTGTTGCGCGGGCGGCGGCGTGGTTTTCACGCAGGAGAAGGTGGCCTTGCTGACCGGGGTCCTGGGGAAGTCGATCTTGATAATGTTGCGATCCTTGCCAGTCTTGTTTTTATAGTCGCGCTGATTGGCCAGAGCATCGATCAAACCCCGTTGATCGCTGTAGAAAAACGCCAGGATGGGCAGTTCGTCGTCCTTGGGGTTACCCAGGCGCAGTTCGGTCTGGGTTTGAAACTCGCGGGTATTGATGACGCGCCGAGCCCCCATGAAATTGCGAAAGGCGTCCACCCGATCATTGCTGCTCATGGGATTGCGCATGTTGAAGCCGCATTGCAACTGGTCTTGCTTAACGTTGTTGTTGAACTTGGTGAAGTGCGCGACCCACGCATTCGGGCTCAGGATCGGCGGCGCCATCGCCTGGCAGACGCCCTCGGTCTGGGCCGTGTTCTTGTTGTTGCCACAGCCCCGGTCATCTCGAAAGTCGGTCCAGGCGTCGTTGGGAAACGCACAGTAGACGTGCACCGGCGTCTCGGGATCGCGAACCAGATCCCTCGGCGTAATGATGTAGCCGTTTTGCGTACTCATGCCCGGGTCTTCATAGCTGATGCCGTCGGCCCGCATATAGGACGCGGCAAAAGTGCCCAGTTCCTTGGCTTTCGGGCTTGGATTCCAGACATCCCACTGCTGCCCCTTGGCCGGATCGGCGCGGTGCGTGCCTCTGATCAACAACCCCGAACAGTCCGACGCGGGATCCTGCCGGCAACTGTCAACGGTGTTGCTGTACAACGTTTCAACCTTCTTCAGCGTCTCTTCGCATGACTCGGCATGGGCCCATGCCGTGTGCAAGAGCGGCGTAAACATCAGTAATGAAGCAATCCTGTGCAGACGTTTTTTCATGGCTTGCATCTCCTTGATTAGCCAAAACACACCGTCAACGCGGGACCGGGTTGCAACCGGCGGCCCGCGTGTCGCTGTCCGATAACGCAGGCCTGAAAGGTTCGAGATTCCAGGGCGTCTTGTTGCGGTAATTGACCAGCACGCAGCTCAATTGCTGGCGCATGCTGCCGGCGGAATGTTCGTTGTTTCGCCAGTTGCCATCCGCCCCCTTGAGGGCGAACAACTGGTCATAAAACACCCCGACCTGTTCGTTGGGCACGGCGCGCCCCGCCGCCGTGGGCACGATGCTCAAGCTCCATTCATCTTTGCGGGTACCGGGGTCGTAACGCTTGATCCAGGTGGCGGCAGCGATGTAGCTGGGTGCAGCAGGTGCAACCGGCTGGGCACCGCCAACCACCGTCAGGTCGATCGCCTGGTCAGCGGCGACATAGCTGAACCGCTGCTCCGCAGGCTGGGTGAAGTCCAGCCGCAGGATCGGCACGCTGTAGCCCTGGGCCTGGAGTTTCTTCTGGAAATTGCGCGCGCTGTTCAGGCCATTCTCCGGTTTGGGTGGCGCCTGGTCACCGCGAGTGGCGAAGTTCTGCGTGCTGTGGACGTTGTAGATGAAGGCATCGATGTATTTCATGTTGTCGCTGCCGTCGTTGGTGGCCGAGGCATTCTTCAACATGAACTCGTTGACCTGGCCGCTGAAGGCGAAGGGGTCTTTGTTGGTGGTGTTCGGCCGGGACTCGTGAACCCGGATCATGGCGTTCCAGTCGCTGGGTTTTTCCGCGTTCCAGGAGCACTGGCTGTATTGGATCGGTCCCTTCATCAGCCCGATATATTTCTGGGTCCATTGCTCGGCGGTGCTCACCCCGGCTTCCGCGCAGGTGCCGTAGGCCAACGCGCTATTGCGGTTGTTCACCACGCCTTGGGCTGTTCGCGGCGGCTCGCGGCTGTCGAAAAAGCCGCAGCCGTACCACTTACGCTCCGGCCCGGTCCCGCCATCGAAAGCGTAAATGCAGGTGAACCCCTGCTCCTTGACCGGCAGATTCAGGGCCGCCGCATCGGTGGGATTGCGCAGGATCAAACCTGCCGGGTGGATGAGGATCCGCGTGCTCAGGTCCTTGCGGATCCAGGAGTAGGAAGTCGCGCCGATCTTGACCGCGTAGGGGCTGTAATCCCAAGGGTTGAAAGGCCCGTCGTTGACCATGCGCAAGGTCACGCCGCTGCAATAGTAGAGACCCCGCGCGGCACCGGTATCGGGCTCCTGGCACACGTCCTTAAGGGTGTTGTAGTTGTGGTTGATGCGTTTAAGCGTATCCAGCGGATCAAGCAACGGCTGGGCGGCAACCGTACAGAACACCAAGGGCAACGTGCAGGCCAGGGCAAAGGATGAAAGCTTTAAAACCCACTGCAACATCACAATCGCGTGTGATTGATCGTCCGTCATGCGATACCGTCCTTGGCAAAGAGGCCTGGGAGATGGGCCGTACCGATGACTATAGAACACCCTTGGCCGCCCATTTAAAACTGTCAGAAATTACAGGTGGGCGCTGGATTACGACGAATGTTCGCTGCACTGAGGGAGTTGCGCTCACTGACGGACAGCTACTATCAATCAGTGCTTATTCCTTTTTGTGGACGGCTGCATAGTCTATCGCTCGCTGGACGGTCCATGTTACAACGGATTCCGTTTCCGAAATGCTCATTCCAAATTCGGCCTCCAATGCGTTGGCAATATCAGTTATATCAATGGAGTTTGCCCCTAGTTCGTAAAAATCAGCATCTCTTTTAATACGAGCCTTGTCTTTTATTTTCAATTGGGCAGCAATTATTTTTATGACACGTTCTTCTACGCTTTCCATCTTGTCTCTCCCTGATCATTTGTACAGTCTGGCTCACCGCCAAATACATCACCCGATTGACATCGTTTTTTAACACTTCACAAGAGCGTCTCATTAGTGCACGAAGCAGCAGATCCCTGGCTGCATGAAGGGTTACTCCTGATCTAACTCTCACTCAAGTCCAAAGGTAGTAGCCAGCGCAATGACTGACTACTGTCAGAAATATCAGTTTGTTATAACTATTCACGATTAGTAACGTTTATTTATTCCAAACGTTGCCATTTGGCGTTTGGTGGCTCGCTGCCCCATCAACATCAGCCCTCCTCCCAACAGCAGCAAACCCGCCGCCACAAAGATGTACCCCCCGTAGACATCCAGTCGAACGTCGAGATGCCCTTCCAGCTTTTGCGCAACATTGAGCGTCTGGGAGCAAGCCAGCGTCCCGGTCAGCGATGCAATCGCCAACACTGGTGTCAAGGTCGCGGACACACGTCCCATATAACCCGCCGGCACCGCATCCTGCAGCATCGGCCCCTGGACAATGGCAAATACCGAAAAGAACAACCCGCAACTGAACATGAGCGCCCATGCCAGGTAGAACGGTGGACTAAGCGAGTAACCCATGTAACTCAAGCCCATGCACAGGAGCGAAACGGTAAACGCCTGGCGATGGCTCAACGACCTCAACAACGGCTGTACCAACAACGCCGCTATCAATCCGCCGACGGGAAATGCCGCCAGGATCAGGCCATATTCATAAGCGCTCAGGCCCAATGTTTTAAAGGCATACAACGACAACGCGACGTTATTGACCCCCAGCGAAAAGCCGTACAACGCCACGCCAATCAACAAGGTTCGAATGGACGTGTGGCCCCATGAGAACCTCAGACCGGCCCACAACCCGGCCCAAAATAAAGGCCGCTCACGCTCCGGCACTGCCTTGTTGCGCAGCCCTCGGGTGGACGCGATGCACAGCGCCGAACCGGCGAAGGCCAACACATTGATCAGCAGTGCCCACAACGGTCCGACCACCACAAACAACGTCGGGCCCAAGGAAGCTGAAATGACCGAGATTCCGGTCAGGGAAAACATCGCCTTGGCGGAGGCTTCGACTCGACGGGCCGGCGGGATGACCATTTGCATGATGGCCTGGCGGGACGGGTTGAAAAACTGCGCGGCGACACTGTTCAGCAACAACAAGACCAGCACGCCCGAGAACACCTGCCTCTGATCGAGGTCGAACAGCGCGTAGACCACGATGAACATCAGGAAGTTGATCACCCTGATCCCGTCCGCCGCGAGCATGACATAGAGCGGGGTCATGCGATCGACCCAAGCCCCCGCCAGCGGCGCCACCAGCACCCGGGGAACGGCCGACGCCGCCACCGCCAGGCCGACGGCACTCGGTAAAAACGCACTGTCGCGAAACAGGTCGGTGACCAGCCAGACAATCACAGTGCTTTCGAAAACAAATTCGCCAAAGGAAGACAGGGCTTGCCCCAGCCACAACAGTGAAAAGTTTCTGCCGATGAAAAAATCTGCAAACTTGTTCTTCACTGCCAAGACACCATGATTTGCGTAAGCGCGTTCGAAAGACGCGAGGAACGGTTTATTGAAGGACCGCAGTTGCGTAAGCCCCCACTGTTAACACAACTGATCGCCCTCCAATACCCAACTTGGCAATGCGTCCCTACGGGGGATTTTGTATTTCAAGGTGGTGAGGGCGTTAGCGCTGGAGTCGGTCGAGGGCCTCGCCACTGCGTTTGAACCAGCCGACCAGGTAGTCCGCCAGCACTTGCGTACGCTTGGGCAATCCGCCCTGATACGGATGCACCAGGTACATCGGCATACGACGCGTCTGATAATCCCGCAGGAGCCAGCGCAATCGGCCGTCAGCCAATTCCGCTTGCAGCAGGTACGACGGCAATCGCGCAATACCGGCGCCGGCCAGTGCGGCTTTCTTCAGCAGGCTGTAATGGTTGCTGGCGAACGGCCCCGAGACACGCACCCGCAACAACTCGTGTTGCTGGTGATAGAGCCATTCTTCGCGGCCGCTGTAATGGCTGTTGAGCAGGCAACGGTGTTCGGTCAGCGCCTGTGGCGTCGTCGGTTCGCCATATTGCTCAAGGTAGGCCGGGCTGGCGCAGGTCATTTCATGCCAGGCCAGCAACGGTCGGGCCACCAGGCGTTCGTCATTGCCGACTTCGGAGCGCACCGCCAGGTCAAAACCGTCGCGGGACAAATCGCGGTAGCTGTTGCTCAGGTCCAGTTCGATCTGCACCTCGGGGTACTTGCCGGAAAACTCCAGAAGCAAGCCGTCGAAGAAGGTTTCCCCCAGCGACACCGGCACCGTCATACGCACAGGGCCGGCCATGTCGTCCTTCAATCGCGCCAATGCCTGACGCGCCCTCTCCACTTGGACTACAAGTGCCTGGGCTTGCGGCAACAGCGCCGCGCCCGCGGCCGTCAAACTCAGGCGGCGAGTGGTGCGTTGCAGCAGGACCACGGAAAACCGCGTCTCGAGCAGGCTGATGCGCTTGGACAGCTGGCCCTTGCTGCAGCCCAATTGCTGGGCCGCGAGGGTAAAACTCCCGGCTTCGATCAACACGGCGAACGCTGCCAGGTCATCCATTTCGCTCACGGATTGTTTCCATTAGAAAACCAAAGGTTGCCTATTAGCACGCTTATCACTAGGAAAATCCACTCTAGACTGAGCTCTCTTTCTACTCATTCGAGGCACGGCACGATGAAGATTCTTTTGATAGGCGCAGGCGGCACCATTGGTTCGGCGGTCGACAAAGAGCTGTCGCAACGTCACGAAGTCATCCGTATTGGCCGTAACAGCGGCGATTTCAATGTGGATATCAGCGACAGCGCGTCGATCCGCAAGCTGTTCGAACAAACCGGCAAGTTCGATGCGCTGGTGTGCGCCGCCGGTAACGTGACCTTCGCCCCGCTGGACGAAATGACCGCCGACAGCTTTGCCCTGGGCCTGAAAGACAAGCTGATGGGCCAGGTCAACCTGCTGCTGATCGGCCGCGAATTCGCCAACGACGGCGCCTCGTTCACCTTCACCACCGGCGTGCTAAGCCACGACCCGATTCGCAGCGGTGCCTCGGCTGCGCTGGTCAACGGCGCACTGGACAGCTTTGTGCGTGCCGCCGCTATCGAACTGCCTCGTGGTCTGCGGGTGAACTCGATCAGCCCGACTGTGCTGCTGGAAGCCATGGGCAGCTATGCGCCGTACTTCCGTGGCTACAAGCCGGTTCCTGCGGCGGATGTGGCGTTGGCCTACGCCAAAAGCGTGGAAGGCTTGCAGACCGGTCAGACCTTTCACGTCGGTTAAGCCCGATGCGATTGGCACATCGGCGGGGTTGTGATGAACGGTCAGGCTGCGTAACGTGGCGGCACTTGTCTGGAGAACCAAAGATGCGTGTTGCCCGTTCCCTCGTCCTCGTTGCCCTGCTTCCGTTGTTTGCCGCGTGCCAGTTGTTCGATGGCCCGCGGCAGAGCGCCTCCCATGTCGGCCAGACCCGCATGCAGGGCCAATTGACCGCGGCGGACGGCAAGCTGATGTTCCAGCCGTGCAATGAACAGCGCAGCCTGGAGGTCAACGACACGGGCGGCACCAGCGTCCTGCAAGAGGCCGCGAGCCTGGCCGATGACCAGGGCAAGTTGTTCGCCGACGTGCGTGGCCGCATCGATGGCAGCCGCCTCGATCTTGCGCAGTTGTACCGCGTCGAGCGCTCGGGCACGGCGTGCGACGATCCCAATTTCAAACTGCTGATCCTGCGCGCTGCCGGCCACGGGCCTGAGTGGAACGTCAAGGTCAGCGGCAAAGGCATGGCGATTGATCGTGCCGGCGAGCCGCCATTGGCGGTGCCCTATGTTGAAGAGCAACTGGGCGACGGTCGTTTCAACCTCAGCAGCGAAGCCAACGGCAAGCACATCGAACTGTGGGTCGCGCCCAATCGTTGCGTCGACAGCAGCACCGGCAGCATCCAGCACATGAGCGCCGAACTGCGGATCGACGGCCAGGTGCAGCGCGGCTGCGGGTATTTCGGCGGCTCACGTAACGACTGATCGTTTTTGCCTCACGGGACCGGCGTTTGGGGCTTATAATCGCCGCCTTCAAACGCCTTGGCGCAGTTGTGCGCCCCGCGAAACGGATCCCGTCATGTTACGAATCACCGAACTCAAGTTGCCGATCGACCATCCCGAAGAAGACCTGCGCCCTGCCATCGTGCAGCGCCTGGGCATCGCCAGTGATGACCTGCTCGACTTCACCTTGTTCAAGCGCAGCTACGATGCGCGCAAAAAATCCTCCGAACTGTGCTTCATCTACACCATCGACCTCACCGCCAAGGATGAGGCGGCGTTGCTGCACACGTTCGCCGATGACCGTAACGTCAACGTGGCGCCGGATGTCAGCTACAAAGTGGTCGGCCAGGCGCCGGCCGATCTGGCCCAGCGCCCGATCGTCGTCGGTTTCGGCCCGTGCGGGATCTTCGCCGGGCTGCTGCTGGCGCAAATGGGCTTCAAGCCGATCATCCTCGAACGCGGTACCGAAGTGCGCCAGCGCACCAAGGACACCTGGGGCCTGTGGCGCAAAAGCGTGCTCAACCCCGAATCCAACGTGCAGTTCGGTGAAGGCGGCGCGGGGACGTTCTCCGACGGCAAGCTCTACAGCCAGATCAAGGACCCGAAATTCATCGGCCGCAAGGTCTTGCATGAGTTCGTGAAGGCCGGCGCGCCGGAAGAAATCCTCTACGTCAGCAAACCGCACATCGGTACGTTTCGCCTGACTGGCGTCGTCGAGAACATGCGCGAGCAGATTCGTGCGCTGGGCGGCGAAGTGCGCTTCCAGCAGCGGGTTACCGACGTGTTGATCGAGGACGGCCAACTGGTCGGCGTCGAGTTGAATGGCGGCGAGCAGATCCATTCCAAACACGTGATCCTGGCCCTCGGCCACAGCGCCCGCGACACCTTCCGCATGCTCCACGGCCGTGGCGTGTTCATGGAAGCCAAGCCGTTTTCGGTGGGGTTCCGTATCGAACATCCGCAGTCGCTGATCGACCGCGCGCGCCTGGGCAAATACGCCGGCCACCCGAAACTCGGCGCCGCCGACTACAAACTGGTGCACCACGCCAAGAACGGCCGTTCGGTCTACAGCTTCTGCATGTGCCCGGGCGGCACCGTGGTGGCGGCGACCTCCGAGCCGGGTCGCGTGGTCACCAACGGCATGAGCCAGTACTCGCGTAACGAGCGCAACGCCAACTCCGGGATCGTCGTCGGCATTACCCCGGAAGTCGATTACCCGGGCGGACCGCTGGCCGGTATCGAGTTGCAGGAACGCCTGGAATCCCACGCCTTTGTGCTCGGCGGCAGCAACTACGAAGCACCGGCGCAACTGGTCGGCGACTTTATCGCCGGCAAGCCGTCCACCGAAGTGGGCAGCGTCGAACCGTCCTATAAGCCGGGTGTTTCCTTTGGTGATTTGGCCTTGGCCTTGCCGGCGTTTGCCATCGAAGCGATTCGTGAAGCCTTGCCGGCGTTCGAGAAGCAGATTCGGGGCTACTCGCTGCACGACGCGGTGTTGACCGGGATCGAGACGCGCACCTCGTCGCCGCTGCGGATTACCCGTAACGAGTCGATGCAGAGCTTGAATGTGAAGGGCCTGTTCCCGGCGGGTGAAGGCGCGGGTTATGCAGGAGGGATTTTGTCGGCGGGTGTCGATGGGATTCGGATTGCGGAAGCGGTAGCTCGCGACATCCTTGGCCTAGAAGCTTAAGCCTTAAGATGGCGATCGTTCCCTCGCTCCGCGTGGGAATGCAGCCAGGGACGCTCCGCGTCCCGAGAGCGGACGCAGAGCGTCCGGTGAGGCATTCCCACGCGGAGCGTGGGAACGATCATCGGGTCAGATGTTGGCGCGTAGTACGGTGGCCGGCAGCGGTTCGCCGCGTTCGACACTCGCCGCCACGGCATCGATCAAACCACTCAATTCATACCCTTGGCCCTTGAGCCAATCCTGGTCGTAATAGGTGGTGGCATAACGTTCGCCGCCGTCGCACAGGATCGCCACGATCGACCCCGACTCCCCCGCCGCCGCCATCTGCTGCGCCGCGATCAAGGCGCCAATCAGATTAGTGCCGCTCGACCCGCCCACGCGCCGACCCAGGCGCTGCGCCAGGTAATGCATGGCCGCCAGCGACAGCGCATCCGGCACCTTGACCATGGCATCGATCACCTTGGGCAGGAACGACGCTTCCACCCGTGGCCGGCCAATCCCTTCGATCCGCGAACCGCAGTCCAGACGCAGGCTCGCATCACCGGTCTGGTAGTAATCGAAGAACACCGAACGCTCGGCATCGGCGCACAACACGCGGGTGCAATGCTGGCGATAACGCACGTACCGGCCGAGGGTTGCGGTGGTACCGCCGGTGCCGGGGCTGGAAATCAGCCAGCTCGGCTCCGGGTGCTGCTCGAAGCGCATCTGTTGGAAGATCGATTCGGCGATGTTGTTGTTCGCCCGCCAGTCGGTGGCGCGTTCGGCGTATGTGAACTGGTCGATGAAATGGCCATCGTTTTCCCGGGCCAGGCGCTCGGACTCGGCGTAGATCTGGGTCGGATCGTCCACCAAGTGACTCTTGCCGCCGTAAAACGCGATTTGCGCGATCTTCTCTTTGGACGTGGTCGCCGGCATCACAGCAATGAACGGCAAGCCGAGCAAACGGGCGAAGTACGCTTCGGAAATCGCCGTCGAGCCGCTGGACGCCTCGATCACCGGCGCGCCGGGCTTGAGCCAGCCGTTACACAGCGCATAGAGAAACAGCGAACGGGCCAGACGATGTTTCAGGCTGCCGGTGGGGTGGCTGGACTCATCCTTGAAGTACAACTCGATGCCCGGCAGACCCGGCAGCGGCAAGGGAATCAGGTGGGTGTCGGCGCTGCGCTGGAAGTCGGCCTCGATGATCCGGATGGCTTCGCGGGCCCACTGTCGGGTGTCGCTCATGGTGGTGATCTCGTTGAATAGTCGGCCTTGTCGCAAGGCTCAGCCCCTAAGCTTAGGAAAAAACCTACACCACGCACAGATACAGCTGAGGTCCAATACGTCCGGCAACTGCTAGGCTCAGTCCTCGTTGGGCTTTGCAGCCGTTCGCGCTGTAACGGCATATAACAAAAAAGAATATAACTTTTGTTTTAACAACTAACGGTACGGGTTAGGGTGTGCCACCTTTTGAATTCATCGATGGAGAGCGACCTTGCCTCTGCGTAGCACGTTCACGCGTTTCTTTCAGTTGGAAGCTGCCAGCGGTCTGTTATTGATCGCCGCCGCAGCCCTGGCTCTGATCATCAACAACTCCTCGTTGTCGTGGCTCTATAACGGCTTGCTGGACACTCCCGTGGTGGCCCAGATCGGCGCGCTGAAAATCGCCAAGCCCCTGCTGCTGTGGATCAACGACGGCCTGATGGCGATGTTCTTCCTGCTGATCGGCCTGGAAGTGAAGCGCGAAGTTCTCGACGGCCAGCTGTCGAAACCCTCGCAAATCGTCCTGCCCGGCGCGGCGGCGATTGGCGGCATGGTGGTGCCGGCGCTGATCTACTGGTTCATCAACCGCGACGATCCGTCGGCGCTGGGTGGCTGGGCGATCCCGATGGCCACCGACATCGCCTTCGCCCTCGGCGTGCTGGCCTTGCTCGGCAAGCGGGTGCCGGTGTCGCTGAAGCTGTTCCTGATGACACTGGCGATCATCGATGACCTCGGCGCCATCATCGTTATCGCGATTTTCTACTCCGGCACATTGTCGACCTTGTCCCTGGCGCTGGCCGGGGCCTGCATCGTCGCGCTGATCGCGATGAACCGGCTCGGCGTGGTCAAGCTCGGGCCGTACATGATCATCGGGTTGATCCTGTGGGTGTGCGTACTGAAGAGCGGTGTCCATGCCACACTGGCTGGCGTAACCCTGGCCTTCTGCATTCCATTGCGCACCAAAAATGCCGAACCGTCGCCGCTGATGACCCTGGAACACGCGCTGCACCCGTGGGTGGCCTACGGCATCCTGCCACTGTTCGCCTTCGCCAACGCCGGCCTGTCCCTCAGCGGCGTGACCGTGGAAAGCTTCACCCACCACGTGCCGATGGGCATCGCCGTCGGCCTGCTGCTGGGCAAGACCCTGGGCGTGTTCGGCCTGACCTGGCTGGCGGTAAAAGCCGGCATCGCCGCCCTGCCCCAAGGCGCCAATTGGGGCCAGGTGCTGGGCGTGGCGATCCTCTGCGGTATCGGCTTCACCATGAGCCTGTTTGTCGGGTCCCTGGCGTTTGTGCCGGGCACCAGTGACTACGCCGGGATGGACCGGATGGGGATCTTGACCGGTTCGATTCTCGCGGCGTTGATTGGTTATGCGGTGACGGCGGCGGCGAGTCGCAAGCGTGTCGTGCTGCAATCCTGACTAACAGAGAACACTCCTAAGGACATTGAAGACTCGTCCTACAGCCACGATCAGCCACGTTCGTTAACGTCGCACAGCCCCTTTTGGGGGCTGTCGATGGACGAATTTTCAAGGACGATCAGTGGCTGGCAACAACGACATCCCCCGGGTTAAAAACCCGCCATCAGGTGATGGGCATCGCGTCTCTCACCGCTTCATGACCGCCACCGAACTGGCCAAGCGGGACGCTCGGCAAAGTGCCTACGAGGCCATGCTTGCCCGGCAAGACGCCTTCGAACGCAATCTTCCGCTCACCTCCTCCAAAGACGAACCCCCTCGCGCGGGCTGCGTCTTCGCCAAGTCCTGCAAGCTGCCGGACGCCATCATCGATTACGCCAACCCTTCGGGGATGGTGCCCACCGACAGCCTCAAGGATTACGGGGAAGTCGCCTGGCTGGGTGCTCGCGAGGTGGATGAAGCCGGGCTGCTGAATCTGGAGACGATCAGCGGCAACACACAGCCGCTCGACATCGGGCGACTCGCGTTACGCTTTCCGGCCATACCGGCAATCGGTGTGGCGGGTGCTACCGCATTGGCCGGTTTGGCCGCGCTGTTCTGGACGCCGAGCCTGGGCGATAGCGCGCTCTACACCGAAGAACAATTGCGCGCACTCAAGCAAGCGCGCACCCGTGTTCGGCTGAGAATCGAGCAACAGGCTGATGGCAGTCTCAAGGGTTACGCCTTCTACACCGGCAAGAACCGCGATTGGGAAATGGTCGACGTCGCGCAATTCGATTTGCGCGATAACAGGCAAGTGGCTGACCTCGGGGATGGCGTTGAGCTGATCTGGACCCCGGCGGTGGACGGTTCCGACATCCTCGGTATTCCCGCGCTCGAAGCCGCACCACAAGCCCCGCACATCTGGGTTTACCCGCCGACGAAAGCGGCGGATAGCATCATCGTGAACCCGGTTTATCCGCCTGAGTACAAGGATTTCATTCTTGTGTTTCCGGTGGGGTCGGGGGTGCGGCCGGTTTACATTGTTCTAAGTGTTCCGGGAGATAAGCAGTACCACCCAGCGCCACCAGCATTACCAGCTTTTCCAGATGTAAAACCTGCGCCGATGAAAACCTCCGTGCGGGGCGGCGGAAAAAAACGCAGACGCTGGAAAGATCTGTCAGGGAGAATTTATGAATGGGACTCACAACATGGCAAGGTTGAGTTGTACACGAAACAAGGAAAACATCTTGGAGAGTACGATCCGGAAACCGGAGAACAGACAAAGCCTGCCGATCCGGCTAGGAGAGTAGAAAAATGAAACATGTTATAGAAGTTTTCGATAGTCGGACTGAAGATCTGCTTCTTACCGTTGATGTCCCCGCCAGTCGAAGCGAAGCGTTGAGAGCGCTGATGAACTGGCAACAACCGGACGACGAATTCGACGGTTACGACTTGTCTCCAGAACAAATAAAGGTACTGGAAGACTGGACCGGAAAACCCCTTATGGGTGCAAATAAGATCGTACAACTGGTGTGCACAGAATGAATCGAGACTATCCAGCGGTAAGCCATGCAAGAAAGTAATTTTTCTACTCGCATAAAAAACCCCGACCAGTCACCTGATCGGGGTTTTCTTTTACCCTGCGCTTCCGCTTAGTGCGAAACGCGGCTAGTCCCATCAACCGTGGAAATCCGCACCCGCTCACCCACACGGAACACTTCATTCTCCTGAACCTGCTGCACATAGGCGCGCATGCTGCCGTCGTCTTCACGCACGGTAATTTCTACGCCTTGGGCACGCGTCAGGCCTTCTTCGGTAGCCGAACCAATCAGGCCACCGGCAACCGCACCGATGACCGCAGCAACGATGCTGCCGCGACCGCCACCGATGGCGCTGCCGCCAACACCACCCACTGCCGCACCGGCGATACCGCCGATTGGGGTCTTGGTGCCTTCGATTTTCACTGGGCGCAGGGATTCGATGGTGCCCATGCGAATCGTCTGCACGCGACGCGCTTCGTCACGGGAGTAGGAGTCACCGGTCAGGCTGGATTGGCAGCCGGTGAGCAACATCGCCATCGTGGAAAAGGAAGCAACCAGCAAAACAGACTTACGCATAGCATCAACTCCAAAGGACAGGTGTTCATTAAACTCCGCAGCTTGACGCCTGTCACGGCATCGCCCGGATAAAATTGGTTTCATTCAGGCCCGGTACAGACACCTCTGAACTCACACCACAGTAGCGGCAATTACCAAAACCTGCGCCATTGACCCAAGGATTTTTCATGGATTACTTCATCATTGTCGTCACGACCGTGGCCGGTCTGTACTTCCACGGGTGGTTGTACGTCCGGATCAAACGCTGGATGGACCGCGATCTGGCGTTAGCCTTGGCTGGTAAGGATGAGCATAAAAAAGCCTTCATGCTCCAGCAACTGGCGAACGCTCAAGCGCAGAGAATCAAGCGTCGGGACCTGCCGCAATGGCTTGAGGCCGCTGCGGCAGGCTATCCCGGTCGGTAGACTGCTTAGGGTGCCAGACGTTCAAGAATCCAGTCGGCGTCTTGCAGGCGGTAGTTGAGGCGATCGTGCAGGCGGCTCGGACGGCCTTGCCAGAACTCGATGCGCTCGGGGAGCAAACGGTAACCGCCCCAGTGTTCCGGGCAGTGTGGCTGGGTATCGCTGAAGCGCTGCTCGGTGATTTTGAGCAATTCTTCGAGTTCACCACGATCGGCAATCACCCGGCTCTGGGGCGAAGCCCAGGCACCGAGACGGCTGCCCAGGGGGCGTACCTGAAAGTAGGCGTCGGACTCTTCGGGCGTGACCTTCACCACCCGCCCTTCAATGCGCACCTGGCGCTCCAGGGTCGGCCAGAAGAAGGTCATGGCGGCGAACGGGTTCACCGCCAGATGCTGGCCCTTGGCGCTGTCGTAGTTGGTGAAGAAGGTGAAGCCCTGAGTGTCCAGGCCCTTGAGCAGCAGAATGCGGCAATGGGGCCGACCGTCCAGATCGACGGTGGCCAGGGTCATTGCATTGGCCTCGACCGGCACCTGTTCGGTTTTCACCGCATCGGCGAACCACTGATGGAACAGCGCGAACGGCTCGGCCGGGGCTTGAGCCTCGGTCAGGCCATCACGGGTGTAGTCGCGACGCATATCAGCCAGGGCCTGGGTCATGGCACATTCCTTCTGGTTAACGATCAGTTCTTCGCAGCATCCGTAGCGACGACTTTCTTCGAGTCAGCAGCGGCTTTGGCCGGTGCAGGCTTTTTCGCCGGGGTCGCGGCTTTGGCCGGAGCTTTCTTGGCTGGAGCCTTGGCTGCGGCTTTCTTGGCGGGTGCCTTTTTCGCGGCTGGCGCAGCGGCTTTCTTGGCCGCTGGCGCCGGGGTGACAGGTTTGACTACTGGCTTGACGTCCTGGGCGGCCACCATTCTGACCGGTGCCGGCGCTGGCATGTTGTACTTGCTCAGCAACGCCACCATGGTGTTTTGCGGAGTGACCAGCAGTTCCACACGACGGTTCAAGGCACGGCCTTCATTGCTGTCGTTGGCGGCACGCGGGGCTTCGCCGCCCATGCCACGCAGCATCAGGCGATCGCGCTGCAAACCGCTGAGACGGAAGATCGCCGCCACAGCCTGGGCACGTTCCTGGCTCAATTTGACGTTGGCCGGCGCCGCGCCCGACGTATCGCTGTGACCGAGGACCAGCACCGCGGTCTTCGGATCGACTTCAAGGATTTTCGCGACGCGGCTGAACGGGCCAAGGGTGACCGGCAGCAGCATGGCCGGGCGATCCGGGTTGAACGAGCCATCCACCGGCGCCGTTACCACCAGCACGTTGTCACGGCGCTCCAGTTTCAGGTTGCTGTCCTTGATCGCGTCACGCAGGCGCGGTTCGTAATCGTCGAGCCAGGCCTGGGTCACTTTCGGATCGGGCATCGGCACGGCTTTGGCGGTGCTCTGATCTTTGCCACCGAACGGCCACCACCACTTGCCACCCGCGTCGGCGTCAGCCTTGGCGACTTCTGCCGGTTTAGCTTCAGGTTTGACGTCGGCCTTGGCGACGGGCTTATCGGCGCCATCATCGGAACCGAACGGCCAATACCAGCGGCTGCTGCTTTCAGCCTTGACCACCGGGGCGGTGATCTCCGCTTTCAGCGGATCGACCGCTGGGGCCGGGGCTTTGGCGGCGACTTTGTCGGAAGAACCGAACTGCCACCAGTGACTGGTGCCATCGGCGTCATTTTGCGGAGTTTGCGCGCAACCGGTAACGGCGAAGCACAGTGCCAGAGCAAGAGTTTTATTGGATGACATTGGATATCCACAAAATGAAGTAATAAACACAAGCCCACATCGGACCGCATAAACAGACGCTTTGAATCGAAAAAGGTAACGAGGTTCCGGTGCCAAACCTTTCAACGACGCTTTACAGACAAGTGGCAAGCACCCGTACGAGCTTCTGCGCGCGTGGATCCATCAAGACGTACGGCCCCAAGGTATTTGTCACAAAGCCGAAAGCCACGTCGTGCTCTGGGTCAGCAAAACCGATGGAACCGCCCGCGCCAGGGTGGCCGAACGCCCGTGGACCGAGGCCATACGTGGCATTCGGCACCTCCGGTTGATCGAGCATGCAACCCAGGCCAAAACGGGTCCGGGTCAGTAAAGTCTTGTCGTCGCCGAGGCTGTGTTCGCGGGTCAGCTCATCGAGCATTTCGCTTTCCAGCAGGCTGCCGTCCAGCAAACCGGCATAAAACCCGGCCAGGCTGCGGGCATTGCCGTGGCCGTTGGCGGCGGGTTGTTGCATGCGCCGCCATTCCGGTTTGTTGGTGCTGGTCATGATCGACGGCGGGTTGGTGAAGGCCCGGGTGGTCATGGCCGTCGGTTCGCGCATCGTCACTTGCAACAGGCGCTGGGCCGCGGCATCGCCGACGTTGCCCTTGCCCCGGGCGATGTGCGCCACGCGGTGAAACTCTTCGTCCGCCAGGCCGACGTGGAAGTCCAGGCCCAACGGCTTGGCCACCCGCGCGACGATGGATTCGCCAGGGCCGCGACCGTCGACACGACGCAGCAATTCGCCGACCAGCCAGCCGTAGGTGATCGCGGCATAGCCGTGGCCTTGTCCCGGCGTCCACCAGGGTTGTTCGGCGGCCAGCGCGTCGACCATGGTTTGCCAGTCATACAAGGCTTCGGGCGCCAGCAACTCGCGCAGAGCCGGCAGGCCGGCCTGATGGCAGAGCAATTGGCGCAGCGTTACGGATTCTTTGCCGGCAGCGGCAAATTCGGGCCAGTAGCGGGCCACCGGGGCATCGAGTTGCAGCTTGCCTTCGGCCACCAGTTGCAGCGCGGTGACGGCGGTGAAGGTCTTGGTGCAGGAGAACAGGTTGGCGATGGTATCGCTATGCCAGGCCTCAAGACCGTCCTTATCGGCGGTACCGGCCCAGAGGTCGAGGACGGTTTCACCGCCGACCTGGATGCACAACGCCGCGCCACGTTCCTGGGGATCGTCGAACAGTGCGGCAAAGGCCTCGCGCACCGCTTCGAACTTAAGCTCGTAATGACCCTGAATCTGCAAACGCAACTCCCCCGGATAAACGCTCTACAAAGTGGTCCGCATTGTTCCAGCCCTGGAGGGTTTTGGGAACAAGGGCGGGCTGGGCGGTGTAGCCGCCTATAGATTTTTTCGGAAAACATGTGATGTACCTGTGGCGAGGGAGCTTGCTCCCGCTCGGCTGCGAAGCAGTCGTAAAACCATTGCATGCGGTGTGTCTGAAACACCGTCGTTGCAGGTTTTGGGGCCGCTTCGCAGCCCAGCGGGAGCAAGCTCCCTCGCCACAGGGGTCTCAACTATTAATGACCATTACCCGAATGCCCGCCCGCATGCCCGGCACCCGGGCCTTTACCGGCGTCGCCTTTGCGGCCGCCCTCGGCTTCGTGGCTGGCTTTATCCGCCTCGGCCTTGGCTTTCTCGGCCTCTTTACCCAGTTGACTGACAGTCGCCAGGTTGCTTTTGCGCACGCTGTCGACAAAGCCCTGGAACGGCAGATCGGTAATGCCTACCAGGCCAAAGTGCCCGTTCTCGCCATCCAGCAAGCGCCCGGTCACCGGTTGATCGAGGTACTGGAACCAGTGCACGCCGACAATCGACGGTTCGCTCATCGCCTGTTTGAGGAAGTTGGCGTAGGCCGGGCCACGGTCTTCTTCCTTCGCCAGTTGCGTCACACCGCCCCAGAACGGGCCGCGATCCGCCGAGCCGAAGTTGAACTCGGTGATCAGCACCGGTTTATCCAGGCTGCGCAGTTTGGCGAAGTCGTAACCGTCCTGGGGTTGCAGGGTGTACATGTTGAAGCTCAACACATCGCAATACTGCGCGCAGGACTCGACGGCTTCCGGGGTGCTGATAGCGAAACGGCCACCCAGCAACAGCTGGTTCGGCGCGTGCCATTTCAGCGAATCGGAAATGGTCTTGAAGTAAGTGTCGGCGAAGACCTTCTGGAAGTATTTGAAGTCGGCTTCGATTTCCGGGTGATCGGCGCTTGGCAGTGGTGCTTCGAAGCCCGGATCCTCCATCAATTCCCAGGCTGGCAGGTCAATGCCCCAGGCTTTCGACAGGCCCGCCTGGTTGCGGTACTTGTCGCGCAATTGCTTGAGGAACGCGCGTTTGGCCGGCACGTCGGTGGTCATCTTCAACGTGCCGTAGGCCAGGGCGTAACGGGCTTTCGGGTCGTCGCCGGGGCCGGCCCAGGCCAGTTCGTTGTCGGCGAAGTAGCCGATCAACCACGGATCGTCGCGGTGATCCCGAGCCGCAATGGCCACGGCACGCTCGGTGGCCATGGCGAATCGCGGGTCGAACGGGTCAGGCATGCCGCCCCACCAGTCGGTACCGGTGCTGATGCTGGCGTAATCGCCGACGATCGACAGCGGCAAGGTGTACGGCACGCGATCCGCGTCGCCCAGCGCCGGCTCGCTCCAGTTGCCGACCGTGTTGAAGCCCCAGGCTTGCAGGCGATCCAGGGTGTGGCGGGTCCAGCGTTGTTCATCGACCACGGCTTTGCAGGGTTCGACTGCTTTGGCGACTGTGGCTTCGGTAGCGCCTGTCTTCGCTGCTTCGGCGATACCGGATTCGGCGGTGGTCGGCGCGACAGGTTGCTCCGCAGCTTTTTCCGCCGTCTGTGCCACCGCGTCAGCTTTGGCCGCTTCGGCAACGCCGGCCTTGGTTTCACTGGTCACCGCACACGGTTCACCATAGAGCCGCTGCAGGTTGGCGCCATAAAAGTCGTACCAGCGACCAACGTTGTAGGCGCGACCCTGATCGGCACCGTTGCCGCCACGGTTGTCGCCTTCGCCATAGTGGCTGGCCAGCGGTTCGTCGGGCTTTGGCAGGTTTTCAAACATCCACTCACGACCGGCGATGTAGGTTTGATCAACATCAGGGGCGACCGTATTCACGCCAAGGGAGTAGAACGGATGCCCTTCCGGCGTCACCAGATACCAGCGACCATCGCGCTTCTCGGTGCGGAAGAAGCCGCTGGCCTTGAACGCCGGGCCTTTGTTCAAGCCACCGAACTTGTCCAGGGATGATTTCTCGCGCTCGGCCAGCCAGGTTTTCAGTTGTTGCTGTTCTTTGGCGGCGGCGGATTTCAGCTGCTCGTCACTGCTGACTTTTTCCGGCCATTTGGCCCGAGTCGATTGACCGTAAGTGTCCACCAGCGCGCCATACACGGCTTTGCTCACGTCCTCGCCGTCCTGCACGCCGAAGCGTTCCAGCAGGATGCTCTGGGCAACTTTCGGCTGGTCCATCGACAAACTCACCGACACCACCTGGCTGCGATCCAGTTCACCGCTGCTGCTGGACAGCAACACGCGCTGACCGTCGACGGTCATCGGCATCGGCGGCCCGGCTTTCATGCCCTGGCTCAACGGTGAACTGGCGACCAAGGGCACCAGCAGTGTTTGCGCCGGGCCGGCCGGCAGGTCGACGCGGCTGATCAGGGTCTTGCCGTCGTTGCTCTGGATTTTCACGTAGAGGGTCACGGCCCAGTCCATGGCACTCTGGACCCGCAAGGTCATGACGCCCGACTGCGACCAGTCCCAGGCACCGGTTTGCGGGGTCAGGCGCAAGGTCGGCTGGGCTACCGGGTTGAAGGTTACCCGGCGCAGCACTTCGCCTTCGGCCGTTTGCTCGGCGTTGGATTGCGGCAGGCTGGCGTCCTGGGTCGCCACCGTGACCACATCGGCGGGGCGCACAAAGTTGAACAGCGTCTGCTGGCCCGCAGGGGCAGCCAGCAACGGCGTTGCGAACAACAGGGCAAATACAGCAGGCAACGAACGACGAATCATGAGAACGAAATTCTCCCTAACGACCAACTATGGCCAGTGGAAAAGCGATGACAGAGAGATAGACAACGCGGTGGGCAAAACTGCCCACCGGTGTATCAGGAAATTTCACGCCGGAAGGGTGGCAACGCATTGAGGATCGCTTTGCCGTAACGCTGGGTCACCAGCCGTCGGTCGAGCAAAGTGATGGTGCCGCGATCCTCTTCGGTACGCAGCAAGCGACCGCAAGCCTGGACCAGTTTCAGCGAGGCGTCCGGCACGGAGATTTCCATGAACGGATTGCCGCCCCGGGCTTCGATCCACTCGGCCAACGCGGCTTCCACCGGATCGTCCGGCACCGAGAATGGAATCTTCGCGATCACCACGTGCTCGCAATAGGCACCGGGCAAGTCGACGCCTTCGGCGAAACTCGCCAGGCCGAACAGTACGCTGGAATCCCCGCCATCGACCCGCGCCTTGTGCTTGTTCAGGGTTTCCTGTTTCGACAGGTTGCCTTGAATGAACACTTGCTTGCGCCAGTCGCGATCCAGGCCGTCGAACACGTCCTGCATCTGTTTGCGTGATGAGAACAGCACCAAAGTGCCCCGTGAGCCTTCCACCAGTGACGGCAGGTCACGAATGATCGCGGCGGTGTGGGCCGGCGCGTCACGCGGATCGGCCTTCAGGTCTGGCACCCGCAGCACGCCGGCATCGGCATGATGGAACGGGCTCGGGACCACAGCGGTGACAGCTTTTTTCGGCAGGCCGGCACGCATGCGGAAGCGGTCGAAGGTACCGAGTGCGGTCAGGGTCGCCGAGGTCACCAGCGCGCCATAGGCCACGTTCCACAGGTTGCGGCGAAGCATTTCCGCGGCAAGGATCGGGCTGGCGTTGACCTCGATGTCGAACAGCGAACCGCTTTCCGCCAGGGTCAGCCAACGGGCCATCGGCGGGTTGTCTTCCGGGTCTTCGGCGGTGAATGCGACCCACAATTCCCAGTTGCCCGAAGAACGGGACAACAGGCTGCCAAACAATGGATACCACTCTTCGGCCTGATTGCTGGCGATGCCGATGTTGACCTCGCCGTCCATGCCTTCCTTGAGCAGTTCGGTGAGGCGGGTGAACAGGTCGGTCAGGCGGGCAAAGCCCTTCTTGAGCTCGACGCCCATCTCGCGCATGTGCTCGGGGATGACCCCGGCCACGAAGCGGTGACGCGGCCGCTCACGGCCTTCGACGTCTTCGCCGGGCTTGAAATCGGCGACCTGTTCGCAGGCGGTGAACATGAACTGCTGCTGAGTCTTGATCTCGCGGGCCAACTCCGGCACCTGTTCGATCAACTTGCCCAGATCGCCCGGCAATGGATGCTGGGCCAGCAGTTTGGTGAGGTTCTTGGCGGTGGTTTCCAGCCAGTCGGCAGTGGAACGCAGGCGCGTGTAGTGGGCGAAGTGACCGATTGCCTTGTCCGGCAGGTGGTGACCTTCGTCGAACACGTAGATGGTGTCGCGCGGGTCCGGCAGCACGGCGCCGCCGCCCAGGGCCAGGTCGGCCAGGACCATGTCGTGGTTGGTGACGATCACGTCAACCTTGCCCATGCCTTCGCGGGCCTTGTAGAAGGCGCACTGGCCAAAGTTGGGGCAATGACGGTTGGTGCACTGGCTGTGATCGGTGGTCAGGCGCGCCCAGTCGGCGTCTTCGAGGGCGGTGGACCAACTGTCGCGGTCGCCATCCCACTTATTGCCGGCGAGTTTTTCGATCATGCTGGTGAACAGCTTCTGGCTGGCCTCATCGACCTCGATCTTGAAGCCTTCTTCTTCGAACAACTGCGCGGTGGCGGTTTGTGCGTGACCTTCCTGGAGCAACATGTCGAGCTTGGACAAGCACATGTAGCGTCCACGGCCCTTGGCCAGGGCGAAGCTGAAATTCAGCCCGCTGTTGCGCATCAGGTCGGGCAAATCCTTGAACACGATCTGCTCTTGCAGGGCGATCGTGGCTGTGGCGATCACCAGGCGTTTGCCGGCAGCCTTCGCCGTCGGAATCGCCGCCAGGCTGTAGGCCACGGTTTTACCGGTACCGGTGCCGGCTTCCACCGCGACAATCGCGGGGTCTCCACTGCGCCGGCCTTCGTCGTCGGTGTCGATGTCACCGAGGACTTTGGCAATTTCGGCGATCATCAGGCGTTGGCCGTAACGCGGCTTGAGGCTCTTGGCTTCAAGAAAACGCGTGTAGGCGCCCTGGATCGTGGTTTTGAGTTCGGTGCTGATCATGGATTGTCGGGCGCAAAAAACGCTGGATAAATTTTCAGTGGTTTCGGATGGCGGCTATCATACCGCGCTAATTAATCCCGCGCAGAACGGAGTACCTCAATGACCGTGTTTAGCCTGTTATATACCCTGCATGTCCTGTCCGCCCTGGTGTGGGTGGGCGGCATGTTTTTCGCCTGGATGGTCCTGCGCCCGGCGGCGATGAAGGCCTTGGAAGGCCCTGGCCGGTTGAAGCTGTGGGTAGAAGTGTTTCAAGGTTTTTTCCGCTGGGTCTGGGTCGCGGTGGTGCTTTTGCCGATCAGCGGCGTAGGCATGATTCACCTGCAGTTCGCCGGGTTTGAAATGGCGCCGCGTTATGTGCAGGTGATGATGGGCTTGTACGTGGTGATGACCGCGCTGTTTATCCGGATTCAGGCGTTGTTGCTACCGGAATTGCGTACGGCGGTGGACGCGCAGGATTGGCCGGCAGGTGCGGCGGCGCTGGGGAAGATTCGCAAGTTGGTGGGGATCAATCTGATTGTCGGGATGGTGTTGGTGGCGATTGCGGCGGCGCGGCCGATGTTCTAACAGCTTCGCGGGCAAGCCTCGCTCCTACAGATGATCGTCCCACGCTCTGCGTGGGAATGCCTCAAGGGACGCTCCGCGTCCAGTGACGCAGAGCGTCACGGGCTGTATTCCCACGCAGAGCGTGGGAACAATCAGTAACGGCATTACAACCGCTGAACCGTCACCACCCCCGCCGCGCCGGCAGGCCCTGGCTGACCATCAACGCCTGGACGCCCGCTCTTGCCGCCATCGGCCTTGTACACCAGGCAACCCTTGGCCTTGCCGCCCGCGCCCGGTTTACCACCAGGGCCGGCCAAGCCACCAGCACCGCCGGCGACCTGGACCTTGATCTGCTCCACCGGGTAATCACGCGGCACTTCCAGGCGCACCAGCGCACCCGCCGCCCCTGGCTGACCGTCGCTGCCATTGCTGCCGTCAAACCCGCGACCAGCCTGGCCCCAAGTGCAGCCCGGCTCCTCGCCGTTGGCGCCATCCAGGCCAACGAACCCCGGCGCCCCTGCACCACCGCGCGCGTCCACGGTCAATGTCGGTGCGCTCAGCGCTTTGATCTGCAAGTTCAGGTTACGCCCGGAGCGCGCAGCCTTGAGGTAAGTTCCCGGTGCACCGCGCGCGGTGATCAGGCTGCCTTCGGACAACTCGGCGCGGCTGACTTTCAATTCCAGCGCCTGTTCGCCGGGCACGATGGCGATCCGCGCGTCACGCCCCAGGTGCAATTCGCCGACCGTCACTTCAGTAACGTTCGAGGGAATCAGCAGGGTGCCGTAATCGGCGACTTCAAGTTTTTCCAGCTGCAAGGAGCTGGCCGTGTTGGGCAAGCGCATCAGCGAGTTGGTTTCGACGCTCACCACTTGGGCACAGGCGAGTGGGCTGATGAATGTAGCGAGCAGACAGAGTTTACGCATGGGAAGCCCCTGGTACGGCCGGGGCCGGAATGGTTTGCAGGTGGAAAACGCCAAAGAACAGAATCTTCAAGCGATCACGCCATGGGTGGGCGCGGCCTCTGAGGCTGCGGTAGCACAGCAGAGCTTCCAGAAAATGGATGACCGCCAGCAGCGCCCCGGCCATGTTGACCAGCAGGTGCAGCGGATTGATAAACGGGATCAGCAGATTGACCAGCACCACCAACCAGAACAGCAGGGTCAACAGCTTCCCCAGCCCCCAAAACACCTTCATACGCTCCCCCGTTGAGAATTATTCTTTGAGCGCACAGTAACGGCTTCCGCAAGGGATGCGCCAGTGGGCAAGAGAAAATTCATCCAGACGGCCGCCGGATTCGCGACTTTGGTCACCCGGCGGCTCTAGATCGAGGCTCTACGTCATGCGTCAGCGGTTGATGTGCAATTCCACACGTCGGTTTTGCGCCCGCCCTTCTTCCGTTTCGTTATCGGCCACTGGCTGGCTTTCGCCCTTGCCCTCGCTGGTGAGTTTGTTGGGCGCCAGGCCCTGGCTCAACAGGTAGGCAGCCACGCTGCTGGCGCGACGTTCCGACAAAGCCTGGTTATAGGCATCCGAACCTTTGCTGTCGGTATGGCCCACCACCTTGATGCTGACCACGTCGGCGTTCTGCAACTTCGCCATCAGCGCATCCAGTTGGCTGCGGGCGGCTGGCGTCAGGTCGGATTTGTCGAAAGCGAACAGCACGTTGCCGGCGTCGCTCAGGGTGATGACTTCGGAGACCGGTGCCGGTTCTACGGGTTTGACGCTGACCGGGTATTGCGGCAACGGGCAACCGCGATGATCGACCGGGGTATTTTCCGGTGTATCCGGGCAACGATCGCGGCGGTCGAAGACCCCGTCGCTGTCTTCGTCGCCATCCTGGGCGTAGCAGATCAAGCCGCCGGTCAAGATACCGAGCGCCGCACCACCGGCCGCCCAACCGCCACTTTCGATAGCGCCCAGGCCACCGCCGACCAGGCCGCCAATGACGCTGCAGATCGGCCAGGTACGTTGATTCAGGGGGGCAGTGCCATCGCTGTGAGTGGCGCAACCGGTCAACAGGCTGCCAAGCAGCAGAACCGGCAAGACGGTCCTTGTGAGAACGCTCATTTGTGAATGCTCCTGTGTTACCGGCCCATACCGGTTACACAGGAGTAAAGACCCGCATCCGCGACTGCACAAGCCGCGGAGCGGATGGGGCTTTTAACGCTCGATTTTGATTTCGGTGCGACGGTTCAGCGCGCGACCGTCAGCGGTTTTGTTATCGGCCACTGGCTGGCTTTCGCCGGCACCGGTTACCGAGACGAAGCTGCTGCGTGGCACGCCATCGTGGATCAGGTATTCCACCACCGAATGCGCACGTTTATCCGACAGTTTCTGGTTGTAGGCATCGCTGCCCACGCTGTCGGTGTGGCCGGTCACGGTCAGGCGTGCGGTGGACGATTCCTGTTTCAGGCGGGTGGCGACTTTGTCGAGCACCTCTTTATCGGAAGGCGTGAGCGTGGCTTTGTCGAACTGGAAGTGCACATCGCGGATCACGATGGTTTCTTCCTTGACCACGACGACTTCCTCAACCACTGGCGCAGGGACGGGAGGTGGGCAGCCGTCAGCATCGACCTGCACGCCTTTAGGCGTACCCGGGCACTTGTCGCGGCTGTCTGGCACGCCATCGCCGTCTTCGTCGCCATCACCGTGTACCCAGCAATAGGCCGCCGCCATGCCGCCGACGAACAGCGCACCGCCGCCAGCCCAGGATGCACTTTCCGTCGCACCCAGCCCCGCACCGACGACACCACCGAGTGCCGCACAGGTCGGCCAGTCGGTTTTCTGCAAACCTGCGCAACCAGTCAACACACTGGTTAGCAGAACCAAGGGTAATGCTGTCCGAACTATGCTCATCTAGTTTTCTCCTGAGGGATCGGCTTAAAACCGATTCAGGGAGTAAAGACTGGAGTTTTAATCTCCGCCAGCAATAGGCCATTGGCGTTTCGCCCCGTATTCACGGCAGATCGGCACTTTTGCCGCACAGTGGCTCTAGGCCCGAACGGTGGGGCAGGCTAGTCTTGGCAGCTCTGATTGAGGATCTTCGATGATTGCAGGTATTTCTTCGCGCACGCCCCAGCAGGCGTTGGCCGCTTTGCTTGACCGCTACGCCCCCGCGCGCCTGTTGCTGATTGGCGCCAGCCAGTTCCCGGCGCTGGAGGCTTTCAAGCTCGCGCACCCGGACAGTTGCGTCGCCCATGCCGCGCCCGGGCCATTGCCGGCGGAGCTGGCGGCGCGGCGTTTTGACCTGGCGCTGGTGGTCGATTGCCTGGAGCACTTGCCCAAGCGCGATGGCCTGAATTTGCTGGGCGGCATCCGCAACCTCAACGCCAGCCGCATCGCGGTATTGGCCGACTTGCCGGCCAGCGGTTGGCAGGAAACCGACTTTTTCTCCCTGGCCCTGCAAGCCAGCGAACGCTTCCAGCGCGACGAACAGGTGCTGACCTTGTTCACCTATGATCTGCTTGACTATAAACAGGTGCCCGACTGGCTCAACGCGCGGTTCTGGGCCAATCCGGAAAACTTCGGGAAATATTGGTGGTAACGCAATGAGTACATCCATTTGCCCTTGCGGCAGCGGCACGCTGCTCGATGCCTGCTGCGGTCATTACCATGCCGGCCACCCGGCCCCTTGCGCCGAAGCGTTGATGCGTTCGCGCTACAGCGCCTACGTGCTGGGGTTGGTGGATTATCTGGTGGCGACCACCCTGCCCGCCCAGCAGGCCGGCCTGGATCGTCAGTCCATCAGCGACTGGAGCGCCCAAAGCACCTGGCTGGGCCTTGAGGTAGAAAGCTCCGAGGTGTTTGGCGGGCAACCGGAACACGCCTTCGTGACCTTCACCGCACGCTGGCACGATGGGGCCGGCGAACACAGCCACCGTGAGCGCTCCTCGTTCGTGCAGAACACCGGCCACTGGTACTTCATCGACCCGACCGTGCAGCTCAAGGCCGGACGCAACGACGCCTGCCCGTGCGCGAGCGGGCAGAAATACAAGAAGTGTTGTGCGGGGTATTTCGGCGCATGAGGCTCTTTGTAGAAGCAAGGCTTGCCCGCGAAGAACGATAACGCGGTCTTTCTGATAGTCCGCGTTATCGTTCATCGCGGGCAAGCCTTGCTCCTACAGGGGCTAGACTGGGATTCAAGGGAGAAATATCACCATGACCCGTCAGCCCCGCTTCTTACATCTGCTCACCTTGCTCGCGATCCTGAGCCTGGGCGGCTGTGCATCATGGTTCAGCGACGACGAACCGGAACCCCAAGTGCATCTGGCCAAGGTCGAGGTGGTACGGGCCAAACTGCTGGAACAGAAATTCATCCTGCACTTTCGCGTCGACAACCCCAACGACAGTGACCTGACCGTGCGCGGCCTGGAATACCGCATTCATCTGGGCGACATGTTGCTGACCGAGGGCGAGCACGAACACTGGTTCACCGTCGGCCCCAAGCGCAGCGCCTATTTCAAGGTACCGATCCGCACCAACCTGTGGCCCAAGGTACGGGACCTGGTGAAAATGCTGAAAAGTCCCAAGCAACCCATCCCCTATCGCCTCGAAGGTGAACTGGAAACCGGTCTATTCATCGCGCACTACGTGCACCTGGCGCGTAATGGCGTGATAATCCCCGCCGATTTAATTCCGGAGTAGCCCCGATGACCCAGCAACCTCATGTCCATGGCCCTGACTGCAACCACGATCACGACGATCATGCCCACGATCACCATGATCACGACCATGGCCATGTCCACGGCCCGAACTGCGGCCACGCCCATCAGGAACCGGTGCGCAACGCCCTGAAAGACGTCGGCCGCAACGACCCTTGCCCATGTGGCAACGGCAAAAAATTCAAGAAGTGCCACGGCGCGTAAAGCGTTGATGCCTGTAGGAGCGAGGCTTGCCCGCGAAGAACGATGACGCGGCTTGCCTGAAAGACCGAGGCGTCCCATTCGCGGGCAAGCCTCGCTCCTACAGGATCTCTGCGGTGCTGATGACGGTGGCGTACTCGCCGTGCAAATTCCCCAGCGACATGGCATGAACCTCCTCGGCTGAATGGGGGTTGCCGAAAAAATCAGCCTTGTCGAAGGTAAAGCACGCATCCTCCACCACCCACGCTTCAAACCCCAGGTTCCCGGCCGTTCGCGCCGTGGATTCCACCGAGTTGTTGGTCGCCACGCCAACGATGATCAATTGCTCGATCCCCGCCTCACGCAAGCTCGCCTCCAGCGCCGTCGCACAAAACGCATCCGGCACGTGTTTCTGAATCAGTCGTTCACCGGCCATTGGCTGGAACCGCTCCTGGAACTCCACCCCCGATTGCTGCGGCCAGAACACTGAATCCGCTGAACGGGACAGGTGCTGCACGTGAATCACCGGCCGCGCGGTGCGTCGCCAGTGCGCCAGCAACTCGACGATTCGCTCCTCGGCCTGAAGATTGTTACGACGCCCCAACCTGGGCTCCAAGATGCCTTTCTGTTGATCGATGATGATCAGCGCCGCGTTGGTCTTGAGCTCCATGCTGACTTTTCTCATGCCGGGTCATTGAATTTCAGGCAGTTCAGCATCACCTCTTCCTACAGGCAAGCTCTGCGGTGCAAACAGGACGACCTGATGTGAGCGGTTGCTGTCCGTACCCAACGACGTCTATTTTCTGGAGCACTCCATGATCGACCTGTATTACTGGACCACCCCCAACGGCCACAAAATCTCGATTTTCCTCGAGGAGGCCGGTCTCAAGTACGACGTGCACCCGATCAACATCAGCCAGAACGATCAGTTCAAGCCTGAATTCCTGAAGATTTCCCCGAACAACAAAATCCCGGCGATCGTCGATCACGAGCCGGCCGATGGCGGCGAGCCGCTGCCGTTGTTCGAGTCCGGGGCGATTTTGCTGTACCTCGCCGAGAAAACCGGCAAGTTCCTGCCCAAGGACCTGCGCGGGCGCCAGCAAGCGTTGCAATGGCTGTTCTGGCAGATGGGCGGTTTGGGACCGATGGCCGGGCAGAATCATCACTTCAGTCAGTTCGCCCCGGAAAAAATCCCTTACGCGATCAAACGCTACATCGACGAAACCGCCCGCCTCTACGGCGTGCTCGACAAGCAACTGGCGAACAATGAATTCGTCGCCGGCCACGAGTACAGCATTGCCGACATGGCGATCTACCCGTGGATCGTCTCCCACAAGTGGCAGAGCCAGAACCTCGAAGACTTCCCCAACGTGCTGCGCTGGTTCACCCACATCCAGAACCGTCCGGCGACGGTGAAGGCGTATGCCTTGGCGGCGAAGGTCAATCCACCGAAATCCTGAGACCGACGCGATGATCGTTCCCACGCTCTGCGTGGGAATGCCTCAACGGACGCTCTGCGTTCGGCTTTTGGATGGGACGCGGAGCGTCCCGGGCTGCATTCCCACGCAGAGCGTGGGAACGATCACCGAAGAAATAACCCCGCCGCCGCTTGCGCGGCCCCCTCCTGCTCACTAACGTAGCGCCTTTATTGCGTTACTACCCCCGCAGGAGCTTTGCCATGGCCTCGCCAGCCCTCACACATTTTCTTCCCCGGTTCGGCGTTGCCGCAGCAGTGGCCGGTGTTTTGAGCCTGACCGGTTGTCAGACCTGGAACACCCAGGACACCCTCCCGCCGACCTCCGGCGTGCAACCGCTCAAGGGCCTGGCGCAGAACGTGTCGGTGCGACGCAATGCCATGGGCATGCCGTTGATCGAAAGCAACAGCTTCCACGACGCGCTGTTCGCCCTCGGTTACGTCCACGCCAGCGACCGCCTCACGCAAATGGTGACCATGCGCCTGCTGGCCGAGGGCCGTCTGTCCGAAATGTCCGGCGCGGACCTGCTCGACGCCGACCGCTACATGCGCGCGGTCAACCTGAAGAAAAGAGCCGGCGAGCTGTACAAAGCTTCGTCGCCGCGACTCAAGCGCTTCTTCGAAGTGTATGCCCGGGGCGTCAACGCCTACCTGTTCCGCTACCGCGACAAACTGCCGGCGGATCTCGCGGCCAGCGGCTACAAGCCTGAATACTGGAAGCCGGAAGACTCCGCGCTGATTTTCTGCCTGTTGAATTTCAGCCAGTCGGCCAACCTGCCGGAAGAAATCTCCTCGCTGGTGCTGGCGCAAACCGTCACCACCGACAAGCTGCCGTGGCTGACGCCGTCCGCGCCCGACGAAAAACTGCCACTGGGCGAAGCCGACAAGCTCCAGGGCATCAAGCTTAACGGCGCGATCCCAGGGCTGACGGAAATCACCAAGGCCACCGGGCAACTGTCCGATCTGAATCTGCTCGGCGCCACCTCATCGAATAACTGGGCCATCGGCCCGCAACGCAGCCGCAGCGGCAAAAGCCTGCTGGCCAGTGACAGCCACGGGCCGCTGGGCGTGCCGTCGTTGTTCAGTTACGTGCAGATTCGTGCGCCGAAATACCAGGCGGCGGGCGTCAGCATCGCTGGCCTGCCGATGGTGCTCGGCGGCTTCAACGGCAAAGTCGCGTGGAGCATGACCACGGTCATGGGCGACAACCAGGACCTGTTCCTGGAAAAAATCAAACGCCAGGGCAACGGCCTTACCTACGAAGTCAGCGGCAAATGGCAACCGGTGGTGGTGCGTAACGAAACCTACTTCGTCAAAGGCCAGCGGCCGATTCGCGAAGCGGTGTACGAAACCCGCCACGGGCCGCTCCTCAACAGCGCCCAGGGCCTGAGCATGGCCAATGGTTTTGGCCTGGCGCTGCAAACCCCGAGCTTCACCGACGACAAGACCCTGGACGCGTTCTTCGACCTGTCCCGCGCGCAGACCGTCGAGAAAGCCTCGGACGCCAGCCGTGAAATCCGCGCCATCGCCCTGAATCTGGTCTTCGCCGACGCCAGCAACATTGGCTGGCAAGTCACCGGTCGCTACCCGAACCGTCGCGAAGGCGAAGGCCTGCTGCCGTCGCCTGGCTGGGAAGGTCGCTACGATTGGGACGGTTACGCCGACCCGATGCTGCACCCGTACGACCAGGACCCGGCCCAAGGCTGGCTCGGCACCGCCAACCAGCGGGTCATCCCCCATGGCTACGGCATGCAGCTGTCCAATTCCTGGTCTGCCCCGGAACGTGGCGAGCGCCTGGCCGAACTGGCCGGCGCGGGCAAGCACGACAGCCGCAGCCTGATCGCCATGCAGTACGACCAGACCACCACCTTCGCCGCCAAACTGAAGAAAATGTTTGCCGCGCCGGGAATGGCCCAGCCGCTGAAGCAGGCGATCGACACCTTGCCTGAAGTCGATCGCAGCAAAGCGCGCGAGGCGTTGACGCGGCTGATGGCGTTCGACGGCAAGCTCAGCCCAACGTCTGCCGATGCGGCGATCTACGAACTGTTCCTGCAAGAAAGCGCCAAACAGATTTTCCTCGACGAACTCGGCCCGGAAAGCAGCCCGGCGTGGAAAGCCTTTGTCGCCAACGGCAAGTTGTCCTACGCGGCCCAAGCCGATCATTTGCTCGGTCGCGAAGACAGCCCGTTCTGGGATGACGCCCGTACGTCGCAGAAAGAAGACAAGCCGGCGATCCTCGCCCGCAGCCTGGCGGCGGCGATCAGTGCCGGCGACAGTCAGTTGGGTGGCGACCGCAAGGCCTGGCAGTGGGGCAAACTGCACCGCTACGAGTGGAAGAACGCCAGTGGCCAGACCGTGCGCGGTCCGCTTGCGGCCGGCGGCGATCACACCACGCTGAACACGGCGGCATTTGCCTGGGGCCAGGACTTCAACACCACGCTGGCGCCGTCCATGCGCTTTATCGTCGACTTCGGCCAGGCCGAACCGTTGATGGGTCAGAACGGCAGCGGCCAGTCCGGCAACCCGGCCAGCCCGAACTACCTCGACAGCATCGATCCGTGGCTCAAGGGCCAGTACCTGAGCCTGCCGATGCAGCCGCAGAACTTTGACAAGGCGTATGGCAAGGCGCGGTTGACCCTGACTCCCGGCAAGTAACCCGTGATTGATCGTTCCCACGCTCTGCGTGGGAATGCAGCCCGGGACGCTCCGCGTCCCATTGGAACGCGGAGCGTCCCTAGAGGCATTCCCACGCAGAGCGTGGGAACGATCAGCGTGGGAACGATCAGCGTGGGAACGATCAGCTCGATAGAACTTCTCGCCACGCGCAAACCTCATAGCTAACAAATCCCTCCATTTTGGTAACAACATGGATCTTGTTATCGCGCGCCCCGAAGGTTTGTACTGCCCCGCCGGGGATTTCTATATCGACCCGTGGCGTCCGGTGGAACGCGCGGTGATTACCCACGCCCACGGCGATCATGCCCGCACCGGTAATCAACATTACTTGGCGGCCGCGCCCGGCGAAGGGATTCTGCGCGCGCGCCTGGGTCAGGACATCAACCTGCAAACCCTGCCCTACGGCGAACGCCTGCTGCATCACGGCGTCACCTTGAGTTTTCACCCGGCCGGCCACGTGCTTGGCTCGGCCCAAGTGCGCCTGGAATACGGCGGCGAAGTCTGGGTCGCGTCCGGGGATTACAAGATCGAGCCCGACGGCACCTGCGCGCCATTCGAACCGGTGCGTTGCCACACCTTCATCACCGAGTCGACCTTCGGTCTGCCGATTTACCGCTGGCAGCCCCAGGCGCAGGTGTTCGCCGAGATCAATCAGTGGTGGCGGGCCAATATCGCAGCGGAAAAAGCCAGCGTGCTGTTCTGCTATTCCTTCGGCAAGGCCCAGCGCATCCTGCACGGTATCGACGCCAGCATCGGCCCCATTCTGGTGCATGGCGCCGTGGAACCGCTCAACCGGGTGTATCGCGAAGCAGGAATTTATCTGCCGCCGACGATCTACGCTGGCGACGTGAAGAAGAGCGATCCAATGATGCGCCAGGCCCTGGTCCTCGCGCCGCCCTCGGCGGGAGGCAGCACTTGGATGCGTCGGTTCGGCGACTACAGCGACGGTTTCGCCAGCGGCTGGATGCGTTTGCGCGGCACACGGCGGCGGCGCGGGGTGGACCGGGGCTTCGTCCTCTCGGATCACGCCGACTGGCCCGGGCTGCTGTGGGTCATCGAACAGACTGGCGCCGAACGCGTGATGGTCACCCATGGCTCGGTCGGCGTGCTGGTGCGGCATCTGCGCGAACAAGGGCTGGACGCCCAGGGTTTCAGCACCGAGTACGGCGACGATGAGGAAGATCAGGCAGTCGCTACTCCGGAACCCGCTGAGGTGCTGCCATGAAAGCCTTCGCCGAGTTGTACGCCGAGCTCGACGCCACCACTTCGAGCAACGCCAAACTGGCGGCGATGCAGGCCTATTTCGCTCAGGCCGCGCCGGAAGATGCCGCCTGGGCGGTGTACTTTTTGTCCGGTGGCCGGCCTCGGCAGTTGGTGCCGGTGCGTGCGCTTCGGGAACTGGCGGTGGAGATCTCGGGGCTCTCGCCGTGGCTGTTCGAAGAGAGTTATCAGGCCGTCGGCGATCTCGCGGAGACCATCTCGCTGGTGCTACCCGAAGCACCCCACAGTTCTACCGACGGGCTGGCGACCTGGATCGAAGACAAACTATTACCCCTGCGCGGTGAAACCCCGGAGTTCCTCGACCGACGCCTGCCCGCTCTCTGGGCGCAACTGGACCGCCCGAGCCTGATGCTGTGCATCAAGTTGATCACCGGCAGTTTTCGCGTCGGCGTCTCCAAACTGCTGGTGACTCGGGCGCTGGCCGCCATGGCTGGGCTCGACAGCAAACGCGTGGCGCAACGGCTGGTGGGTTACACCGACCTGTCCAACCGCCCGAGCGCCGCCAGCTACCTGAAACTCATCGCCCCGCAGTCCGCCGACGAACACGCCCAGCGCGGTGGCCAGCCGTATCCGTTTTTCCTCGCCCACGCCCTGCAACAACCCGTCGAGCAGTTCGAAGCCCTGATCGGCCCGGCCAGCCAGTGGCAAGTGGAATGGAAGTGGGACGGCATCCGCGCCCAAGTGGTCAAGCGTGAGGGGCGGCTGTGGATCTGGTCCCGGGGCGAAGAATTGGTCAGCGAACGTTTTCCCGAACTGGAGGTGCTGACCAACGGTTTGCCGGACGGTACGGTGATCGACGGCGAAATCGTCGCCTGGAAATCGGCGCATCCCACCACGGAAGATGCCTTCGATCCGCAATCCACGGCGCCACCGGCGGTGCAACCCTTCGCCCTGTTGCAACAGCGAATCGGCCGCAAAACCCTGGGCAAGAAAATCCTCGACGAAGTGCCGGTGGTGTTACTCGCCTACGATTTGTTGGAATGGCAGGGCGAAGACTGGCGCAACCACACCCAGATTGAACGTCGCACGCAATTGGAGCAGGTCATCGCCACTTGCAACAGCCCGGTGCTGCTGGCCTCGCCCGTCCTGACCGGCGAAGACTGGTTCGACCTCGCCCGGCAACGGGAAGCGTCGCGCCGGCTGGGGGTCGAAGGCATGATGCTCAAGGCCCGGGATGCGCTGTATGGCGTGGGCCGGACCAAGGACATGGGCGTGTGGTGGAAATGGAAAGTCGACCCGTTCAGCGTCGACGCGGTTTTGATTTATGCACAACGGGGCCATGGCCGTCGAGCCAGTCTCTACAGCGACTACACATTCGCGGTGTGGGATGGCCCGCCCGAGGCGAGTGAACGCACGCTGGTGCCGTTCGCCAAGGCTTACTCAGGGCTGACCGATGAAGAAATGCGTAAGGTCGACGGCATCGTGCGCAAAACCACGGTGGAGAAGTTCGGGCCGGTGAGCAGCGTGAAACCGAGCCTGGTGTTTGAGCTGGGGTTTGAAGGCATCGCCCTGTCCCGGCGGCACAAGAGTGGGATTGCAGTGCGGTTTCCCCGGATGTTGCGCTGGCGCCAGGACAAGTCGGTGGAAGAAGCCGATAGCCTGGCCACACTGCAGGATTTGTTGAGCTGACACCCGATCGTTCCCACGCTCTGCGTGGGAATGCAGCCAGGGACGTTCCGCGTCCCAAGAGCGGACGCGGAGCGTCTATTGAGGCATTCCCACGCAGAGCGTGGGAAGGATCATTGAACCAAGTTGGTGCAGGAAATTTGTCCCGCCCATTTTCGTGCACAAATGCGTCACAACCTTCTCTTTAATCACCTTTTAAAACGCTTGTTCGGGACTCTGGTTCGGAAATTGCTACTTTCATTAGGTCTTACGCTTTCCAGTAACAATAATTCTGCGCCACAAGCGCTCATATTGGTTCTTAGGGATTGAATAATGAAAAAAGCATTGCTGACCCTTTCTGCACTGGCGTTGTGCATGGCTGCCGGCTCCGCGCTGGCCAAGGAATACAAAGAACTGCGTTTTGGCGTTGACCCTTCCTATGCACCGTTCGAGTCGAAAGCGGCGGATGGCAGCCTGGTGGGCTTCGACATCGATCTGGGCAACGCAATCTGTGCCGAGCTGAAGGTCAAGTGCAAATGGGTCGAAAGCGACTTCGACGGCATGATTCCGGGCCTCAAGGCCAATAAATTCGACGGTGTGATCTCTTCGATGACCGTCACCCCGGCCCGCGAAAAAGTCATCGACTTCTCCAGCGAGCTGTTCTCCGGCCCAACCGCGTATGTATTCAAAAAAGGTTCTGGCGTCACGGCAGACGTCGCTTCGCTCAAGGGCAAAACCGTCGGCTACGAACAAGGCACCATTCAGGAAGCCTATGCCAAGGCCGTTCTGGACAAGGCTGGCGTGAAAACCCAGGCCTATCAGAACCAGGATCAGGTGTATTCCGACCTGACTTCCGGTCGTCTCGACGCCGGGATCCAGGACATGTTGCAAGCCGAACTGGGCTTCCTGAAGTCGCCAAATGGCGCCGATTACGAAATCAGCAAGCCGGTCGACAGCGAATTGCTGCCAGCCAAAACAGCTATCGGTATCTCTAAAGGTAACAAAGACCTCAAGGCACTTTTGGATAAAGGTATCAAAGCGTTACACGACGATGGCACCTACGCCACCATTCAGAAGAAACACTTTGGCGATCTGAATCTGTACAGCGGCAAATAATGCCCGGCGCCCATCTCGCGATGGGCGCTTTTTTTACTCGATCAGGTTGCTGATTTATGTTCGAAAACCTCTTACAAAACCTGGGGCTCTCAGCCTTCAGCCTCAAGGGCTTCGGTCCTTTGCTGATGGAAGGCACCTGGATGACCATCAAATTATCGGTGTTGTCGCTCTTGGTTGCCGTGTTACTCGGCTTGCTGGGCGCCAGTGCCAAACTGTCCAAAGTCAAACTGGTGCGGGTGCCGGCCCAGGTCTACACCACGCTGATCCGCGGGGTGCCAGACCTGGTGCTGATGCTGCTGATCTTCTACAGCCTGCAAACCTGGCTGACGTCCTTTACCGATTTGATGGAATGGGAATACATCGAGATCAACCCGTTCAGCGCCGGGGTCATTACCCTGGGCTTCATTTATGGCGCGTACTTCACCGAAACTTTCCGTGGGGCGATCCTTGCCGTGCCACGGGGCCAGGTCGAAGCCGCCACTGCCTATGGCCTCAAACGCGGCCAGCGCTTCTGGATCGTGGTGTTCCCGCAAATGATGCGGTTCGCCCTGCCGGGCATCGGCAACAACTGGATGGTGATGCTCAAGGCCACCGCACTGGTGTCGATCATCGGCCTCGCCGATCTGGTCAAGGCTGCCCAGGACGCCGGTAAAAGCACCTATCAATTGTTCTATTTCCTGGTCCTGGCCGCGCTGATTTACCTGCTGATCACCAGCGCCTCCAACTTCGTCCTGCGCTGGCTTGAACGCCGCTACGCCGCCGGCTCCCGGGAGGCCGTACGATGATCGAACTCTTGCAGGAATACTGGAAACCCTTCCTCTATAGCGACGGTTACCACATCACCGGCCTGGCCATGACCATGTGGCTGCTCAGCGCCTCGATCTTCATCGGCTTCCTGGTGTCGATCCCGCTGTCCATCGCCCGGGTGTCGCCGCACTTCTACATTCGTCTGCCGGTGCAGTTCTACACCTACCTGTTCCGCGGTACGCCGCTCTATATCCAGCTGCTGATCTGCTACACCGGCATCTACAGCCTCGCGGCCATCCGTGCACAACCGGTACTGGACGCGTTCTTCCGCGATGCGATGAACTGCACCATCCTCGCCTTCGCCCTGAACACCTGTGCCTACACCACGGAGATTTTCGCCGGGGCGATCCGCAGCATGAACCACGGTGAAGTCGAAGCAGCCAAGGCCTATGGCCTGACCGGCTGGAAGCTGTATGCCTACGTGATCATGCCGTCGGCCCTGCGTCGCTCGTTGCCTTATTACAGCAACGAAGTGATCCTGATGCTGCACTCGACCACCGTGGCGTTCACCGCGACCATCCCCGACATCCTGAAAGTGGCGCGGGACGCCAACTCGGCGACCTTCCTGACCTTCCAGTCGTTCGGCATCGCCGCGCTGATCTACCTGACCGTGACCTTTGCGCTGGTCGGCCTGTTCCGTCTCGCCGAACGCCGATGGCTGGCCTTTCTCGGGCCGACTCACTAGGACCTAACGTAAATGCGCCACCAGAAACATGACCTGCTGGCCCCGCTGCCGGGGACCGCACGACAGATCCACAGCTTTCACTTCGGCCCGGCCAATGGTGCGGGCAAGATCTACATCCAGTCGTCCCTGCACGCCGATGAAATGCCCGGCATGCTGGTGGCCTGGCACCTCAAGCAGCGCCTGGCGGAGCTGGAAGCCGCCGGGCGTCTGCGCAGCGAGATCGTGTTGGTGCCCGTCGCCAACCCGGTCGGCCTGGAACAGGTGTTAATGGACGTGCCCCTGGGCCGTTACGAACTGGAGAGCGGGCAGAACTTCAACCGCTGGTTCGTCGATTTGAGCGAAGAAGTGGGCAACGAGATCGAAGGCCAGCTCGGCGACGATCCGCAGCACAACCTCGAACTGATCCGCAGCAGCCTGCGCAACGCCCTCGCCCGCCAGACCGCTTGCACCCAACTGCAATCCCAGCGCCTGACCCTGCAACGGCTGGCCTGTGACGCGGACATGGTGCTGGACCTGCATTGCGATTTCGAAGCCGTCGCGCACCTTTACACCACGCCGGAGGCCTGGCCGCAGGTCGAGCCGCTGGCGCGCTACATCGGTGCCGAGGCCAGCCTCTTGGCCACCTATTCCGGCGGCCAGTCGTTCGATGAATGCTTCACTTTGCTCTGGTGGCAGTTGAAGGAGCGCTTCGGCGAGCACTTCGATATCCCGCTGGGCAGTTTTTCGGTCACTGTCGAATTGCGCGGCCAGGGCGATGTATATCACCCGCTGGCCAGCGCCGATTGCCAGGCGCTGATCAATTACCTGATTCACTTTGGCGCCATCGCTGGCGAAGCGGCGCCACTGCCCGAGCTGCCCTATCCGGCCACGCCGCTGGCCGGGGTCGAACCGGTGGCCACGCCGGTTGGCGGGTTGCTGGTGTTCACCGCGGTGCCGGGGCAATACCTGGAAGCCGGCCAACTGATTGCCGAAGTCATCGACCCGATCCTCGACCGCGTCACCCCTATCCATTGCACCGCCGCCGGGTTGATGTACGCCCGTTCGCTGCGCCGCATGGCCACTGCCGGCATGGTGATCGCCCACGTCGCGGGCACCGAAGCCTATCGCAGCGGCTACCTACTTTCGCCTTGAGGATGCATGCCCCATGTATAAATTGACCATCGACGGCCTGCATAAAAGTTATGGCGACCATCATGTGCTCAAAGGTGTTTCGCTCAAGGCCAACACTGGCGACGTCATCAGCCTGATCGGCGCCAGCGGCTCGGGCAAAAGTACCTTCCTGCGCTGCATCAACTTTCTCGAACAACCGAATGACGGCGCCATGAGCCTGGATGGCAAGGACATCCGCATGGTCAAGGATCGCCACGGCATGCACGTGGCTGATCCCGATGAACTGCAACGGATCCGCACGCGCCTGGCCATGGTGTTTCAGCATTTCAACCTGTGGAGCCACATGACGGTGCTGGAAAACATCACCATGGCCCCGCGCCGGGTGTTGGGGTGCAGCAAGGAGGAAGCCGAAGACCGTGCCCGACGTTATCTCGACAAGGTGGGCCTGGCGGCGCGAGTAGCTGATCAGTACCCGGCGTTTCTGTCCGGCGGCCAGCAGCAACGGGTGGCGATTGCCCGCGCGTTGGCGATGGAACCGGAAGTCATGCTGTTCGACGAACCGACCTCCGCCCTCGACCCGGAGCTGGTGGGCGAAGTATTGCGCGTGATCCAGGGCCTGGCCGAGGAAGGCCGGACCATGATCATGGTCACCCACGAAATGAGCTTCGCCCGCAAAGTGTCGAGCCAGGTGTTGTTTCTGCACCAGGGGTTGGTGGAGGAGGAAGGGGCGCCGGAGGATGTGTTGGGGAATCCGAAGAGTGAGCGGTTGAAGCAGTTCCTCAGCGGCAACCTCAAGTAACACGCTGCCCTTGTAGGAGCCAGGCTTGCCGGCGAAGGCGGTCTTGAGATCGCCTTCGCCGGCAAGCCTGGCTCCTACAGGACCGCGCATCGTCTTTAAACCTTTCGCCTGCTGGCGCGGTCACTGAAAGAACACTTTCAGAGCGCGCACCGCCGGCATGGGCACCTCCCCCGACTACGCAAAGCAATGGTTCGCCGCCCGCGGCTGGAAGCCATTCGCCTTTCAGAAACAGGTATGGACGGCGGTCAAACGCGGTGAGTCCGGGTTGCTCCATGCGAGCACCGGTGCCGGTAAAACTTATGCGGTGTGGTTTGCCGCGCTCAATCGCTTCGCCTCGTCTGTCGCGCCTGTTGAAACGTCCCGCAAACGCAAACCGGTAGCCGAACCGCTGGCGGTGCTGTGGATTACGCCGATGCGTGCGCTGGCGGCCGACACGGCTAAAGCATTGGAATTGCCGCTGCACGACTTGCAGATTCGGTGGAGCGTCGGCCTGCGCACCGGCGACACCAGCAGCAGCGAACGCGCCCGCCAAAGCCGGCGCCTGCCGACCACGCTGATCACCACGCCTGAAAGCCTGACCCTGATGCTCGCCCGTGCCGATGCGCAAACTGCGTTGTCGACCTTGCGCATGGTGGTGGTCGATGAATGGCACGAGCTGCTCGGCAACAAGCGTGGCGTGCAACTGCAACTGGCCCTCGCCCGTTTGCGACGCTGGCATCCCGGATTGATCGTGTGGGGCGTTTCCGCGACGCTGGGTAATCAGGCCCACGCCGAACAGGTCTTAATCCCACAAGGCGGCGGTATCAGCGTTCAGGGCGAAAACGGCAAGGAGTTGCGGGTCGATACGCTGCTGCCGCCGTCTATCGAACGTTTCCCCTGGGCCGGGCACATCGGGCTGAAGATGTTGCCGCAGGTCATCGCCGAACTCGACTCCAGCCCCAGCACCTTGGTGTTCACCAACACCCGCGCGCAGTCGGAGATCTGGTATCAGGCGCTGCTGGAGGCGCGCCCGGATTGGGCCGGGTTGATCGCCTTGCATCACAGCTCACTCTCACGGGACACCCGCGACTGGGTCGAGCGCGCACTCAAGGATGGACACCTCAAAGCGGTGGTCTGCACCTCCAGCCTCGATCTGGGCGTGGATTTCCTGCCGGTGGAACGCGTGCTGCAAATCGGCTCGGCCAAAGGCGTGGCGCAGCTGATGCAGCGGGCCGGGCGTTCCGGTCATGCGCCCGGGCGCGTCTCGCGGGTGACCCTGGTGCCGACCCACAGCCTGGAACTGATCGAAGCAGCCGCCGCCCAGGACGCCGTGGCGCAACGGCGCATTGAACCTCGCGAGTCACCTTACAAGCCGCTGGATGTGCTGGTGCAGCATCTGGTCAGCATGGCGTTGGGTGGTGGTTTTCTTCCCGATGAGCTGTACGAAGAAGTCCGTGGTGCGTGGGCTTATCGGGATCTGACAATGGCGGATTGGGCCTGGGCGCTGGCTTTCGTACGCCACGGCGGACTTTCCCTGACGGCTTATCCGGATTATCGCCGGGTCGAACCGGATGAACAGGGCGTCTGGCGCGTACCGGATGCGAGACTGGCGCGCCGGCATCGCATGAGCATCGGCACCATCGTCAGTGATGCGAGTATTCAGTTGAAGTTCTGGAGCAAGGGCGGCGGTGGCAAGCAATTGGGCAGTGTCGAGGAAGGGTTTATCGCTCGCCTGAAACCGGGTGACGGGTTTCTGTTTGCGGGGCGTTTGCTGGAACTGGTGCGCGTGGAAAACATGACCGCGTACGTGCGGCGCAGCAACGTGAAAAAAGCCGCGGTGCCGCGCTGGAATGGCGGGCGTATGCCGCTGTCCAGCGAGTTGGCCCAGGCAGTGGTTACGCGGTTCAGTGCGGCGGCGTCGGGTCAGTTTGTCGGCCCGGAAATGATCGCGTTGCGTCCACTGCTGGAAGTGCAACAGCGCTGGTCCGGGCTGCCGACCGAGACCAGCCTGTTGGCCGAAGCCCTTAAATCCCGCGAGGGCTGGCACTTGTTCCTCTATCCCTTCGCCGGGCGCCAGGTGCATCTGGGACTGGCGAGCCTGTTGGCCTGGCGGGTCAGTCAACGGCAAACGGTGACCTTTTCGATTGCGGTCAATGATTACGGCCTGGAATTACTGAGCGCGACCTATGTCGATTGGTCTGTTCATCTGAATCCCGATTTGTTCAGCGCCGAACATCTGCTGGCTGATGTGCTCGCCAGCCTCAATGCCGGGGAACTGGCGCTGCGCCGGTTTCGGGAAATCGCAAGAATTGCCGGACTGGTGTTCGCCGGCTACCCCGGCGCGCCCAAGAGCGCGCGACAGGTTCAGGCATCGAGCGGTTTGTTCTTCGAAGTGTTCAAGCAATACGACGCCGACAACCTGTTGCTGGCCCAAGCCGGGGAAGAAGTCCTACGGGAAGAATTGGATATTCGACGACTGGAGCAGACCTTGGCCCGCATCAATCGCTTGAGATTCGACCTGCATCAGATCAAGCGTCCTACGCCGCTGGGCTTTCCGCTGCTGGTGGAACGGATGCGCGAGAGCATGAGTTCCGAGAAGCTGGCCGATCGCATCCGACGGATGGTCGGCGATCTGGAAAAAACCGTTGAAACCGGGAAAGCCTGATGAGCGCGCCTTACCCTGTACGCCTGGCCGGCGAAGGACTCTGGTTGTTGCCCGAGAAGGCAATGTACTGGCCGGCACAGCAAGCGCTGTTGATCGCCGATGTGCATTTCGGCAAGGCTGCGGCTTATCGCAGCCTCGGCCAGCCTGTGCCGCGGGGCACCACCGGGCAGAACATCGCGGTGCTGGATAGGTTGCTCGCCGCCCTGCCCTGTCGTCAGCTGATTTTCCTTGGCGACTTTCTCCATGGGCCCGGCTCACATGCAAAGGAGACGTTGAAGGCCTTGGCACAATGGCGAGAGCGCCACCAGGCGCTGCCAATGACGCTGATTCGCGGCAACCATGACAAACGCGCCGGGGATCCGCCGTCATCACTGGATATCCGGGTGGTGCCAGAACCGTTGCTACTGGGACCGTTTGCGCTGCAACACGAACCGGTTCCACACCCAAGCCGCCATGTGCTGGCGGGGCACGTTCATCCGGTCTACCGGCTCAATGGCAAAGGCCGGCAAAGCTTGCGCCTGCCGTGTTTCAGGCTTGGCACCGAGATTAGCCTGCTACCCGCGTTCGGCGCGTTTACCGGCGGTTATCAGGTCGCGCGGAATGACGGCTGCAGGATCTTTGTCATTGGCGACAACGAAATATGGCCAGTCAGCTGACGTCTTCACAGACATCAGCTGACTGGCCATTCGTTTTTCTTCAGACGTTTATCAGGCGACAGGCGCCGGAGGTGGCTCGTCTGGCAGGGTCGGTTCACCGGGTTCGGTCGGTTGCTCGTTGGGGGTATCGGGATCAGGCTGACCGGGGATGCCCCCTGCCATGCTGATTGGCGGATGCGCCAACAAGGACCAGGCCAAAACGCCAATCTGATTGGGCTCAAGCCTGGCCAGTTCGGCGCTGATTTGCGGATCGATCTTCATGGAGCACTCCTGAGCAGTGGCCCGGTTCGCTGTACGCAAACCGGGCAGTACACCCAATAGAGTGTCTACCTGCCGAAGAATTCCCGGGAACTGTCAGATGGACGGATCAGGTGCGTGGCAAGGTGACGCCGCGCTGGCCCTGATACTTGCCGCCACGGTCCTTATAGGACACTTCACACTCTTCGTCGGATTCGAAGAACAGCATCTGTGCAACGCCTTCGTTGGCGTAGATTTTTGCCGGCAAGGTCGTGGTGTTGGAGAATTCCAGGGTCACGTGGCCTTCCCACTCAGGCTCGAGCGGCGTCACGTTGACGATAATGCCGCAACGGGCGTAGGTGCTTTTACCCAGGCAGATGGTCAGCACGTTGCGCGGAATACGGAAGAATTCCACGGTGCGGGCCAGGGCGAACGAGTTCGGCGGGATGATGCAGACATCGCTGGTCACGTCGACGAAGCTCTTCTCGTCGAAGTTCTTCGGGTCGACGATGGCCGAGTTGATGTTGGTGAACACCTTGAATTCACCGGCGCAACGCACGTCATAACCGTAGCTCGACACACCATAGGAAATCAGGCGCTCGGCACCTTCGCCGCGCATCTGGCGCTCGACGAACGGTTCGATCATGCCGTGCTCTTGCGCCATGCGGCGAATCCACTTGTCCGATTTGATGCTCATGGCGGGGTGTCCTGAATAGCGAGGTGGAAAAATTCTGTCCGGCATCTTACTAGGCGCGCGCCCAGGGTTCAAAGTGCGAGGCGTAATTCTCGCCAATCCCCCCTGATTGCCGGGTCTTGCCGCCAAAACGATGCACCGTCAGTCACGAAAACAGAGAAACCTTCGCAGGAAGCATTGGCACGTTCCGGAAAAAGGGTTAAGGTGGCGCCACTGTGCTGCTTGTGTCACTGAGAATCTCTACACGATATGTTGAATTTCGATCCAACCATCTACAAGAATTTTTCCTGCTCTTTGCACTCAGTCTCGGCCAGGGTTCTTCCTGCGTCGCAGTTATCTTTGTTCAAGGAGTTACACCATGTCTAATCGCCAAACTGGTACCGTTAAGTGGTTCAACGATGAAAAAGGCTTCGGCTTCATCACTCCACAATCCGGTGACGACCTGTTCGTTCACTTCAAAGCTATCCAATCCGACGGCTTCAAAAGCCTGAAAGAAGGCCAACAGGTTTCTTTCATCGCTACCCGCGGTCAGAAAGGCATGCAAGCTGAAGAAGTTCAAGTTATCTAACTTGTACTTGCTTTAGTAAAAAGCCCCGCCCTTAAAAGCGGGGCTTTTTTGTGGGCGTCTGTTTTTGCCTTACGCCATCCACTCGTCCTTCTATATGATTCGCCACCTGGAAATCACATGGAAGCAGCAGGATGCCGTTCAACCAATGGAAAACCCTGAGCGCAGCGCTAGTCACACTCGCACTCCCCTTCTCGATTCACGCCAATCCCCGTCCCGACCACCCGACCATCATCGTCGGCATGGACACCCACGCGACCTATATTGCCAAGGGCCCAGCCATTCAAGGCGTCCCTCAGGCAGAACTGCGCGCGGCGGCTTTGCTGGAACTCTCTACGGCGCACGCCTGCGGCAGCAACGAGGTCTACCTCACGCCGGACTCGGTGGGCGTACCCAACGAATCGTTTGGTCAACTGCTCGCTGAAGTCCAGCAACTGATCGACGACGAAACCCCGCTGCTGATAACGCTCTCGGCGTGCGACGGCAAACGCGCGTTTTTTGAAAAGGTCCGCGCCTGCACGCCCGAAGAATGCGGCAAGCTGACCGCATCCCTGGTCGACGGAAAGCTGTATCTGGACGAGGACTATGCACCGACCAGCAAAGGCCAGGCGTCTTACTTCCTGAAAATGCCGATGGCCTACGACAGCAATCGCAAGGCCTGGAAAGCAAAAGTCTTCTACGTCGACGCCAAGACGCTGCGCCGTGACTATTTCGTCAACGCTAAGGATTTCGTCTCGGGCAGACCCGTCCTCGCCTCAAAAACCTACTACTCGAGCGGAAAGCTCGGACAAAGCTATCAGAACGATGCCAACGGCCAACGCCAGGGCGAGGCCATCACCTATTCCGAAAGCGGGGTTGTCATCAAACGCGCGAACTACTTGAACGATGAACTGGAAGGCTGGCAAACCACCTACCACGACAATGGCAAAGAAGCCGACGCCTACAACTGGCATCAGGGCAAGCGTGTCGACGGCGAATACCTGGAGCACGACGAAGACGGCGCACTGATTGGCCGCATCAGCTATCGCAACGATGTACCGGACGGCCCGGCCATGAGCTACTACCCCAGCGGCAAACTCAAGGACAGCAGCACCTTCGTGGCCGGCAAGGCGCAAGGTCCCAGCACGTCATACTTCGAAAACGGCGCGGTGCGTAGCACACGCAATAACGTGGATAGCAGCCCGGAGGGCTGGGTCATCAGCTATTACGCCGACGGCAAAGTCGAAGAAAAACAGTTTTTCGAGCAGCAAGTACAGCGCAGCTACGCCACCTGGAACGATCAGGGCATCCAGACCGTGCAATGGCAATGGGATGAACAACACCGCGAACAGGGTGATTTCAAGAAGTGGTACGAGAATGGCCAACTGCAAGATCACCGAATCTACAAGGACGGCAAACTGCAGGGCCCCGCCATCACCTGGTATGAAAACGGCCAGATGAATACGTCGGTCGATTACGTCGAGGGGCGCGAGCAAGGCGTGATGCGCTTGTGGAAACAGGATGGCAGCCCGAACGGCGAATGCCGATATGAGGCTGGAGTCCGTCAGGGTGAATGCACCCGACCCGAATCTCCAGCGCCTACAGCCAGCTAATCGCCCACCCAAGAAAAAGCCCCGCAACCTTAAGGTTGCGGGGCTTTTTTTGTGCAATACGACAGTTACCAGGCCACGCCAAACCCTGCGGTATAACGGGTCTTGTTCAAATCAGCATCATCGGTCCCGCTGATGACGTCGCGCTCGGCCTTGAGGTTAAGCGAAGCCCAGTCGGTGACTTTGTAGCGCAAGCCCACTTCGGCATCGAGCGCGTAATCGGCCACGCCGGACAGCGGCTTGCCTACTTCGCCATTGGTGAAGAACTCGACCTTCTTGCCCACCAGATAGCGGTTGTAGTCCCACTTCATGGCCACGGAATAGAAGTTGTCCTTGCCGCCATCGCGGTATTCGTAATCGGTACGGTTGAGCAACGAACCGAGCGAGAACGCGCCCAGCTCGTTATCCCAGAACTGATACCCCGGACCGGTACCGACCACGCGCTGACGGGACAGCTCTTCGACCTTGTCGCGCTTGTAGTTCACGCGACCATCCCAGTACCAGTGCTCGGTGAGGAATCGGTCAAGGGAGTACTCGGCACGCCAGTTGTCGGTGGTGACCACGTCGTCCTGGAATTCGCGGTTGTACTCGCCCTCGGCCGTGTGCCGCCAACGGCCATGACGGGCCGAGGTCTTGAAGCCGACATCGTAGTCGTCGGTGTCCTTCTCGGCGCGCTGATAATCCAGGGCCATGTCGACATTGCCCTTCCACACCAGGTCTTCAACCACCGGCTTGGGCTTGAGAATCTGCTGGATGCTCGCCAGCTCGACGGTTTTCGGCGCCTCGCCATTGGCCAGAGTCACCTTGCCATCTTCGGCAGCCTTCAAGGATTTGGCTTTCTCACCGGTGTAGGCATCCTGCTTGACTAGCAATTGCTGATCACTTTCCAGGGTCTTGACCTGCTTCCAGTCGATCGGAACCGCACCGGCGTATTCGGTCTGGATCAGCAGTTTGCCGCCATCGAACACGGTGATCTTGCCGCTCAATTTGTCACCGTTTTTCAACCATACGGTGTCGGCGAGCAAAGGCGTGGAAGCACTGAAGACAGCGAGGCACAACAAGGTTCTGGACAACATAAGCAGATCGAAGGCTCTGGATTGCGAAAAAAAGTCGGCATTATCCCAAGGAATAAGGCGCTAGCAAGGACTGACCCGACTATTTCTATTGAGTTCCTTTCTCAATTGACACTTCTGGACTTAATCTGATGGCAGCAAAGCGAATTTCTTCAGGAACTGCGGACGTGACAGACGAGACGACGGAAAACGAAAGCCCGGCGCAAATCCGACGCACGGCGCTGTACCTGACCCTGGCTCAAGTGCCCGAGGGCAAAGTCGTGAGTTACGGGCAATTGGCCGAACTCGCCGGGTTGGGGCGCGCTGCGCGCTGGGTCGGACGCACGCTGAGCCAGTTGCCCGGCGACACCAAGCTGCCCTGGCACCGCGTGCTCGGCGCCGGTGGTCGAATCAGCCTGCCGGTGGGCAGCCCTTCCGGGGATGAACAACGGGCGCGTCTACGCATGGAAGGCATTAGTGTCCTGAATAATCGTGTTGATATTCAGCGTCATGGCTGGCGCCCGGTAGAGCACAGCGGTTAGAGTGCGCGCTTTGTTTCCGTAATCTTGAGGCAGACTCCAGCCCATGCCCCGTAAAACCTGGCGCGCCGCGCTCGCCGCCTATGCCAGCCCATCAACGCTTGTGCTGTTGTTGCTTGGTTTCGCCGCCGGCCTGCCCTACATGCTGGTGTTTTCGACGCTGTCGGTCTGGTTGCGCGAGGCCGGTGTGGCCCGCGAAACCATTGGCTATGCAAGCCTGATAGGCCTGGCCTACGCCTTTAAATGGGTGTGGTCCCCGCTGCTCGACCAATGGCGCCTGCCATTCCTTGGCAAACTGGGTCGACGCCGCTCCTGGCTGGTGCTGTCCCAGTCACTGGTGATACTCGGCCTGATCGGCATGGGTTTCTGCGACCCGCAAAAGCATTTGTCCTGGCTGATCGCCATCGCGGTGGTCGTGGCCTTCGCCTCGGCGACCCAGGACATTGCTGTCGACGCCTATCGCCTGGAAATCGCCGACGACAGTCGCCAAGCTGCACTGGCCGCCAGCTACATGTCCGGCTATCGCATCGCTGCCCTGCTGGCCACCGCTGGCGCACTGTTCTTCGCCGAAGGCTTCGGTTCCACCGGTTTCAACTACCAACATTCGGCCTGGGCCGGCACGTATGTGCTGTTCGGCGCATTGATGATTCCTGCGCTACTGACCAGCCTGTTCATGCGCGAGCCGCCCGTGCCGCTGCGCACTCAACTACAGGCCGGGCGTTACAGCTTTGCGCATCAACTGGCGTCGGTGTTTGTCCTGATCGTGTTGCTGGTGTCGGTGCCGGCCATGTTCACCCAGCTCTACAACACTGACTTCGCCGCCGTGCTGTTCCAGGGTGAAAGCCTGCTCGACCTGCTGCTCGAAGATCGCGCATTCCTGCGGGCCATTCTCTACATCACGCTGACCGCGCTGTGCCTGTCAGCCATGGGCCGCCGCGGCCTGGCGCCAGTGCTGACACCGGTCAACGACTTCATTCTGCGGTACCGCTGGCAAGCGTTCCTGTTGCTCGGATTGATCGCCACCTACCGGATGTCCGATACGGTCATGGGCGTAATGGCCAACGTGTTCTACATCGACCAGGGCTTCACCAAGGATCAGATCGCCAGCGTCAGCAAGATTTTCGGCCTGATCATGACCTTGGTCGGCGCCGGCATGGGCGGCCTGCTGATCGTGCGCTTCGGCATTTTGCCGATCCTGCTGATTGGCGGTATCGCATCGGCCGGCACCAACCTGCTGTTCCTGATGCTCGCCGACATGGGCGCCAACCTGAACATGCTGATCCTGACCATTTCCCTGGACAACTTCAGCTCGGGCCTGGCGACGTCGGCGTTTGTCGCTTACCTGTCGAGCCTGACCAACCTCAAGTTTTCCGCCACCCAATACGCCCTGCTCAGCTCGATCATGCTCCTGCTGCCGCGCCTGATCGGCGGCTACTCCGGGGTCATGGTGGAGAAGTTCGGCTATCACAACTTCTTCCTTATCACGGCTCTGCTCGGCGTGCCGACCCTGCTGCTGATCGCGCTGCACTGGTTCCAGGAAAGCCGCCGCGCCGGCCCGACGCCGACACCTGAACCGTTACAGACGCCGGCCGTGGAAGAGTCGTAGGAAACGTCCCGAATGGCGGGAGGTTTCCCGCCATCGAGCCACACCGCCGGCCGCACTTCTGTACGTCAGCAGATCTCGCCCGTACAATGCTCCGTCATTTCTCGTCATCAGCAACCGACAACGGCCAACCATGCGCACCAGTCAATTTTTGCTCGCCACACAGAAAGAAACGCCTTCCGACGCGGTCGTGATCAGCCATCAGCTGATGCTGCGCGCCGGCATGATCCGCAAACTCGCCTCGGGCCTGTACACCTGGCTGCCGATGGGCTTGCGAGTAATGCGCAAGGTCGAAGCCGTCGTTCGTGAAGAAATGAACGCCGCCGGCTCGCTTGAAGTGTTGATGCCGAGCACTCAACCGGCTGAGCTGTGGCAGGAATCCGGGCGCTGGGAAGAGTACGGCCCCGAATTGCTGCGCTTCAAGGATCGTCACGGTCGCGACTTCTGCGCCGGCCCGACCCACGAAGAAGTGATCACCGACCTGATGCGCAACGAATTGAGCAGCTACAAACAGCTGCCAATCAACGTGTATCAGATCCAGACCAAATTCCGTGACGAAATCCGTCCACGCTTCGGTTTGATGCGCGGTCGCGAATTCATCATGAAGGACGCCTACTCCTTCCACGCAGACCAGCCGTCGCTGCAGATCACCTACGATCGCATGCACCAGGCGTACTGCAACGTGTTCACCCGTCTGGGCCTGAAATTCCGCCCTGTTGAAGCCGACAACGGCTCCATCGGCGGTGCCGGCTCCCACGAGTTCCACGTATTGGCCGAATCCGGCGAAGACGATATCGTGTTCAGCAACGGTTCCGACTACGCCGCGAACATCGAGAAAGCCGAAGCCGTGCCGCGCGAAACTTCCCGCGCCGCGCCGGCCGAAGAGCTGCGCCTGGTCGACACCCCGAACGCCAAGACCATCGCGCAACTGGTCGAAGGCTTCAATCTGCCGATCGAAAAAACCATCAAGACCCTCGTGGTTCACGCTGAAGAGAAAGGCAAGCTGATTGCCCTGATCATCCGTGGCGACCATGAGCTGAACGAAATCAAGGCCGCCCAACAGCCAGGCGTTGCCAGCCCGCTGGTCATGGCTTCGGAAAGCGAACTGCGTGACGCGATTGGCGCCGGTGCCGGTTCCCTCGGCCCGTTGAACCTGCCGCTGCCAATCATCATCGACCGCTCGGTCGAGCTGATGAGCGACTTCGGTATTGGCGCCAACATCGACGACAAGCACTACTTCGGCGTGAACTGGGAACGCGACCTGCCGGTTCCGACCGTGGCCGACCTGCGCAACGTCGTGGCCGGCGACCCAAGCCCGGATGGCAAGGGCACCCTGGAAATCAAGCGCGGCATCGAAGTCGGGCACATCTTCCAGCTGGGCAACAAGTACAGCAAAGCGATGAAGTGCGAAGTGCTGGGCGAGAACGGCAAGCCGGTGACCTTGGAAATGGGCTGCTATGGCATTGGCGTATCCCGCGTGGTGGCTGCGGCCATCGAGCAGGGCAACGATGCCAACGGGATTATCTGGAGCGACACTCTCGCGCCATTCCAGATCGCCCTGGTACCGCTGCGCTACGATAACGAGCAGGTTCGCGAAGCCACCGACAAGCTGTACGCAGAACTGACCGCGGCCGGTTTCGAAGTGCTGCTGGACGACCGCGACAAGAAAACCAGCCCGGGCATCAAGTTCGCGGACATGGAGCTGATCGGCATTCCACACCGGATCGTGGTCAGTGACCGCGGCCTCGCCGATGGCAATCTGGAATACAAGAGCCGCACCGAGGCCGAGGCGCAAGCCCTGCCGGTCGCTGACGTGCTGTCTTTCCTCCAGGCCCGTATCCGCCGCTGACACCAGATAGAGAAGTCATGTTCAAGCGAAACACCTTAGGCCTCGGTGGTGCCGCCCTGTGCGGCACCCTGCTGGTCAGCGGCTGTGCCAATCAGATGTCACAACGTAGCGAGCACGAGGAACGGGTCGAGCGCAAATTGCTCGATCACAGCCTGCAGATCGATGTCGGTGAGCCCAAGGTACTTGAGCTGCCGCAACGGCGGGTGAAAATCCACGAGCAAAAGACTTTCGAAGTCACCGAATTCGAAGTCACGCGTCACTACGACCGCTACACGCCCTACCAACCCTGGCGGGAGGTCTACGAAATCCCGCTGGGCATGTTGGCCGTGGTGGCCGGTGTCGGCGCAAACGTGGTCAACGTGTTTGCCCTCGGCAACTTGCCGGACAGCGTGACCAAGGATTGGCTGAGCTACGGTGTCGCCGGGATCAACCCGTTCATGAACGTGCAGTCTCACGGTCGCGCCCAGCAAAACCTGGCCGGCATCGATGAAGTCCAGCGCGACAAACGCACGGAATACTCGAGCCTGCCCTGGAGCGAGCGCCCGGTGCAGGTCAAGGCCGGCAAGGAAACCTTCGAGCTGACCACCGACAAGAATGGCGTATTGCGCCTGAACCTGTTGGACAGTCCGTTCGCCGAACATGACATCAACCATCTGAGCCGGCTGTTGATTACCGTCGCAGATGCCCAGGACGATGTGCACACCGACTCGTCCCTGGCGGTCAGCAGCGGCTTGCGTGGCAAGCTGCTCGAAGCCCATGGGCTGATTTACGACGACCTTGAAGACGACGAAGTGAGCCAGTGGGTACACCGGGTCAAACGCTTGTCGGAACTGGGCCTGGAAGAAGAAGCCAGCGAGCTGGAACAGAGCCTGATCGAACTGACGCGCAACGATCCTGAGTTGCAGACCGAATTCCTCAAGTCGTTGACCAGGGATGCCGGGCGATTGGTGGCGGATCCGAACCCGAATTGACAGCAAAAGCTTCGCGGGCAAGCCTCGCTCCTACAGGTATAGATCGTGCGCGATACCTGCAGGAGCGAGGCTTGCCCGCGAAGAGGCCCAGACATTCGCTACAAGACTATCGCTCAAACAACTCCATCTGCTCAAACCCGCCCCGCAAATCCTCCAGCCGCACCCCGACCCCCAACAACCGCACCGGTTTACCGCCGCGATTGAACGCCTGGGTCAACAACAACTGATAACTCCCCAGATCCCGCCCGGCCCCGGCCTGTTCCAGCGTGGTTTGAGTGAAGTCATGGAATTTCACTTTGACGAACGGCTTGCCCGGCCGATAGCTGCTGTCGATCCGCGCCATGCGCCCGGCGAGGGTTTCCAGTAATTCAGGCAGTTTATCCAGGCAACTCACCAGATCCGGCAGATCGACGTCGTAGGTATTTTCGACACTGATGGATTGCCGACGGTTGTCGTTGTGCACCAGCCGCTCATCGATCCCACGGGCCAGGCTCCAGAGTCGCTCACCGAAACTGCCGAATTCACGCACCAGCGCCAACTTGTTCCACTCGCGCAGTTGCGAACAATCAACGATGCCGAGCCTGCCGAGCTTGTCGGCGGTGACCTTGCCCACGCCGTGCAGCTTGCTCACCGGCAATCCGCTGACGAAGTCTTCCACCTGGTCCGGGGTGATGACGAACAAGCCGTTGGGCTTCTTCCAGTCACTGGCGATCTTGGCCAGAAACTTGTTCGGCGCCACACCCGCCGAGACCGTGATGTGCAACTGATTGGACACGCGACGGCGGATATCCTGGGCAATGCGCGTGGCGCTGCCGCCAAAATGCGCGCTGTCCGACACGTCCAGATAGGCCTCATCGAGGGAAAGTGGCTCGATCAGGTCGGTGTAATCGCTGAAAATCGTCTGAATTTCCTTCGACGCTTCCCTATAGGCGTCCATCCGCGGCTTGACGATGGTCAGGTCCGGACACAGCTTCAAGGCATGCCCGGAAGACATCGCCGAACGCACGCCGTAGGCCCGCGCTTCATAATTACAGGTGGCAATCACCCCACGCCGGTCCGCCGACCCACCCACTGCCAGTGGCTTGCCAGCCAGGCGCGGGTCATCACGCATCTCGATAGCCGCGTAGAAACAGTCGCAATCGACGTGGATGATTTTGCGTTGGGTCATATAGAAGCGGTGTTCATGGCAAGGAAATGACGTAATGACGAGCCGGACCGGCAGTATCTCACTGACACCTGTATATAGCACCAGTACTCTGAATGTTCTTTTCCCCCGTAGGAAAAGTACCAGCTGAATTTATTTTTTCAATCGTCAAGCCTCACCCGATAGAGCTTAAAGCCTTGCCATACCGACCTTGCAGCCAATCACCCAGCTCTAATTTCAAGCTAAGCGATTGAACGGGAAGAGGTTTTCTCTGAGTTGAAGGTTGACAGATCGCCGATCCTCTGTAGAATGCCGACACACAGACGCGGGATGGAGCAGTCTGGTAGCTCGTCGGGCTCATAACCCGAAGGTCGTCGGTTCAAATCCGGCTCCCGCAACCAAACATCAAAAAAGGCTACTCGAAAGAGTGGCCTTTTTTGTGCGCGTCGCTTTTGTAAATACTAGATAGGAAAGAGCGGGTAACGGCTGACGGTGCAGAAACGAGAAATCGTTCCGATTCCACAACTTAAGTCTCCCTCACGACCGTTCGCCGCTCAATTTACACTTATTTGACCCTATTCAGGATTAACGGTGGACACTCAGGCGTTCGCCTGTAGAATGCCGCCACACAGACGCGGGATGGAGCAGTCTGGTAGCTCGTCGGGCTCATAACCCGAAGGTCGTCGGTTCAAATCCGGCTCCCGCAACCAAACATCAAGAAAGGCTACTCGAAAGAGTGGCCTTTTTTGTGCGCGTCTCTTTTATAAATTTGAATAGAAGCGAGCAAGTAACGGCTGACGACGCAAAAACAAGAAATCGTTCCTATTCCGAAACTTAGGCCTCCCCCGTAACCGTTCGCCGCTCACTTACGCTTATTTGACCCTATTCAGGATTAACGGTTGACACTCTGTCGTTCGCCTGTAGAATGCCGCCACACAGACGCGGGATGGAGCAGTCTGGTAGCTCGTCGGGCTCATAACCCGAAGGTCGTCGGTTCAAATCCGGCTCCCGCAACCAAACATCAAAAAAGGCTGCTCGAAAGAGTGGCCTTTTTTGTATCTGTCGAAAAAGTCCTTTCGCAACAATGATCTGTCACTGTGCAGCGAACCGTTCAGGATCACCCAGACGCTGAGTTCAGACTATGCTCTGTGCCAGGCAGGCCCTGTACGACCGATGACGCGCCATCGCCTCGAACCGGCGAGAAGCGTTAATATTTGTGATTATTTTTTTCTACAGGGATTGGTAACTTGGCTCGATACCTCCATCCTGTCGCGCACAATCCAAGAGGTGATTGATGCGCGCCAACTCGTCTGATCCACAAGACACCGTAACAGCGACACAACCTATCAAGGCCGAGCGTTTGCGCCTGCTTGATCTGGTCAGCAAATACCGCCAACCCCTTGGTCTTGCGGTCACCTTGTTGTTGTTCGCTATCGCGCTGATTGCCTGTCGCCATCTATTAAGCGAACTCGATCTGTATGCGCTCCACGATTCGATCCTGGACGTGCCAAAACCGGCATTGATCGGCGCATTCGGTGCGACCGTCGTCGGTTTCATTATCTTGCTGGGCTACGAATGGTCCGCCAGCCGCTATGCCGGCGTGACCCTGGCGCCACGAACCCTGGCGCTGGGTGGCTTTACCGCCTTCGCCATCGGCAACGCTATCGGGCTGTCGATGCTGTCGGGCGGTTCGGTTCGCTATCGTTTATATGCACGTCATGGCCTGGGCGCTTCAGACGTTGCCCACATGACGCTGTTCGCCAGCCTTTCGCTCGGCTGCGCCCTGCCCCCGCTGGCGGCACTGGCGACCCTGAGCAACCTGCCCGCCGCCTCCGCCGCACTGGGCCTCTCCGAGACCTTGCTGGGCTTGATTGCCGCGGCAGTGCTGTTGCTCACCACGGTACTGGCCATCGGCATCTATCGCCGTCGCCTGCCGGAGCAGCCTTACCCGGACAACCTGCTGGTCAAGGCCGGACGCCGCACGCTGCGCCTGCCGGGCCGACGCCTGACGTTCCTGCAACTGGTCATCACCGCCCTGGACGTGGCCGCCGCCGCGACCGTGCTCTATCTGTTGCTGCCGGAAGCACCGCCCTTTGGCGCTTTCCTGCTGATTTATCTGTTGGCCCTGGCCGCCGGCGTGCTCAGCCATGTGCCCGGCGGGGTCGGGGTATTCGAAGCGATCCTGCTGGCCGCGTTCGCCGACACCCTCGGCGCCGCGCCACTGGCCGCGGCCCTGCTGCTGTATCGTCTGATTTATGTGGTGCTGCCATTATTGGTGGCCTGCGTGTTCCTGCTGATCAACGAAGGCCAGCGCCTGTTCCAGTCCCGTCAGTCACTGCGGGCGGCCTCAGGTCTGGCAGCGCCGATTCTGGCGCTGCTGGTGTTCCTGTCCGGCGTGGTGCTGCTGTTCTCCGGCGCGACGCCGGAAATTGATACGCGCCTGGAGCACATCGGCTTTCTGATTCCCCATCGCCTGGTTGACGCCTCGCACTTCGGCGCCAGCCTGATCGGCGTGCTGTGCCTGTTGCTGGCTCAGGGCCTGCGTCGTCGACTGTCGGCCGCGTGGATGCTGACCACCATTCTGTTGCTGGTCGGCGCCCTGCTCTCGCTGCTCAAGGGTTTCGACTGGGAAGAAGCCTGCCTGATGACCCTGACGGCGAGCCTGCTCGGGGTATTCCGCAGCTCGTTCTATCGCGCCAGTCGCCTGACCGAACTGCCGTTCTCGCCGCTGTATCTGGTCGCCAGCCTGTGCGTTCTCGCCGCGTCGATGTGGCTGCTGCTGTTTGCCTATCAGGACGTTCCGTACAGTCACCAACTGTGGTGGCAGTTCACCCTCGACGCCGATGCGCCGCGTGGCTTGCGTTCACTGCTGGGCGCTGCCGTATTGCTGGTGGTGGTTTCGCTGACCTGGCTGCTGCGCACCGCGCGCCCGATCATTCACCTGCCGACACCGGACGAACTGGATCGCGCGGTAAAGATCCTCATGGCTTCGGCCCAACCGGACGGTGGCCTCGCGCTGACCGGTGACAAGGCGTTGCTGTTTCACCCCAACGACGAGGCGTTCCTGATGTACGCCCGCCGTGGCCGCAGCCTGGTGGCGCTGTACGACCCGATCGGCCCGACCCAGCAACGGGCGGAGATGATCTGGCAGTTCCGCGACCTCTGCGACATCCACCACGCCCGCCCCGTGTTCTATCAAGTGCGCGCCGAGAACCTGCCGTATTACATGGACATCGGCCTGACCGCGATCAAGCTCGGCGAAGAAGCCCGGGTTGATCTGCATCGCTTTGATCTCGAAGCCAAGGGCAAAGAGATGAAAGACCTGCGCTACACCTGGAACCGCGGCACCCGTGACGGTCTATCGCTGGAGATCCACGAGCCGGGCCACGCGCCGATGGATGAGCTCAAGGTGATTTCCGATGCCTGGCTGACCGGCAAGAACGTGCGCGAGAAAGGCTTCTCCCTCGGCCGTTTCAGCGATGACTACCTCAAGCATTTCCGCGTCGCGGTGATTCGTTTTGAGGGACGCCCGGTGGCGTTCGCCAACTTGCTCGAGACCTATGGCCATGACCTGGCCAGCCTCGACCTGATGCGCGCGCACCCGGACGCCCCGAAGCTGACCATGGAGTTCATGATGGTCGGCCTGATTCAACATTATAAAAATCATGGATACGCCAAGTTCAGCCTGGGCATGGTGCCACTGTCGGGTCTACAACCCCGTCGCGGCGCGCCGCTGACCCAGCGCCTGGGCTCGATGGTCTTCCGCCGTGGTGAGCAGCTCTACAACTTCCAAGGCTTGCGCCGCTTCAAAGACAAATTCCAGCCTGACTGGGAACCCCGTTATATGGCCGTGCCCGCCGGACTCGATCCGCTGGTTGCCCTGGCCGATACTGCTGCCCTGATTGCGGGCGGCTTGACTGGATTGGTGAAACGCTGATGATTCAACGCTCCTTGCGGTACGTACTGGCCACACTGGTAGTGCTGGCCCTGATTGTCGGTGGCGGCTACTGGTACATGAAACGCCCGGCACCCGAACCGACTCTCGAACTGCTGACCCCGGCTGATGGCGCCGCCATGACCCGGGTGATTCCCGGCACGACGCCAAAGGCTCAGGTGCTGGTGGCGGTCACTGCCGAACAGAAACTCAATGACCAGCAACTGAAATCCCTGAGCCGCAGCGCTTCGGCGCAGATCGTCCAGGTGATCCTGCCCAAAGACTGCCTGTTGCAAAGCCGTGCCCTGCAATCGGGTCTGCGCGAGCTGAAAGGCCCGGCGACCCTGGTCAGCGGCATCGGCCCTGGCGCCGTGCTGGCCTGGCGCTGGTTGTCCGAGCAGAAGGACGACAAGGCTCAGGCCGTGTCGGTAGACCTGGCCCTGGAAAAACCCGGCTGCACTCACCTGCTGCCAAAAAGCGCCGCCCACGGCCACTGGCTGGTGGCCTGGAACGACAACCCGGACGACGCCAGCGCAGGCTTCGTGCGTGATCAACCGAACGCCGAAACCAGCATCAGCGACTACGACATCAACCTGCCGCAAGTGCTGAACAACGAACTGCGCAAGATCCTCGTCGGTGGCGACAAAGCCGCGGGCGGCCTGCAAATTCCAGTGGTTGAAGTCCCGGCCGGCCAAGCCAAGGACACCGTGACCCTATTCCTCTCCGGTGACGGCGGCTGGCGCGACCTCGACCGCGACGTGGCGGGCGAGATGGCGAAGATCGGCTACCCAGTGGTCGGCATCGACACCCTGCGCTACTACTGGCAGCACAAGAGCCCGGAGCAAAGCGCCCTGGACCTCGCCGAGCTGATGCAACACTACCGCCAGAAATGGGGCACCAAGCGCTTCATCCTGACCGGTTACTCGTTCGGCGCTGACGTATTGCCAGCGATCTACAACCGCTTGGCGGAATCGGAACAGCAACGGGTCGACGCCATCATCCTGCTGGCCTTCGCCCGCACCGGCAGCTTCGAAATCGAAGTCGAAGGCTGGCTCGGCAACGCCGGCAAAGAAGCCGCCACCGGCCCGGAAATGGCCAAGCTGCCGCCGGAAAAAGTGGTGTGCATCTACGGCGAAGAAGAAGTCGACGAGAGTGGTTGCACCGACAAGACCGCTGTCGGCGAAGCCATGAAACTGCCTGGCGGCCACCACTTCGACGAGAACTACCCGGCGCTGGCACAGCGCTTGGTGGACATCATCGTCAAGCGCCAGGCCAAGGAAGAGGCGACGGCGCAGGAGTGATCTGAGCCCCGCTGAACGAAAAAGCCCCCGCAGCCTGATGGTTGTGGGGGCTTTTTTATGAGCAAGATCAAAAGATCGCATCCTTCGATAGCTCCTACAAGGTGTACCACGATCCATCTTAGGAGCTGCCGAAGGCTGCGATCTTGGCGGGTGATGCCACGACCTCCATCTCAAGCCTCAATAGAAGGCCACAAAAAAGCCCCCGCCAGCCGCAAGGCTAACGGGGGCTTTTTGATTACGCCAGGTTACATCTCCACCTGCGTCCCCAACTCAATCACCCGGTTCAGCGGCAAATTGAAGAACCGCAAATTACCGTTGGCATTCTGCAACATGAACGCAAACAACGCCTCGCGCCAGCGGGCCATGCCTTCGAGTTTGGAGGCGATGACGGTTTCGCGGCTGAGGAAGTAGGTGGTGCGCATCGGGCTGAAGTCCAGGTCGTCGAGATGACACAGCTTCAGCGCTTGCGGCACGTCCGGTTCGTCGACGAAGCCGAAGTGCAGGATGACCCGGAAGAAGCCTTCGCCGTAGGAATCCACCTCGAAACGCCGGGATGCCGGAACCCGCGGGATGTCTTCGTACACCACGGTCAACAGCACCACTTGTTCGTGCAGCACCTGGTTATGCAATAGGTTGTGCAACAACGCGTGGGGCACGGCGTCCGGGCGCGCGGTGAGGAACACGGCGGTGCCCTGGACGCGATGCGGCGGTTGCACGCGAATACTGCTGATGAAGATCGGCAGCGGCAACCCGCCTTCGTCGAGGCGTTCGACCAGCAGTTGCTTGCCGCGTTTCCAGGTGGTCATCAGCACGAACAGCACGATGCCGGCGATCACCGGGAACGCCCCGCCCTGAATGATCTTCGGCACGTTGGCGGCGAAGTACAGACCGTCTACCAACAGGAAACCGAACAACAGCGGCACCGCAAGGATCGGCGGCCATTTCCACAGCAGCAGGATCACCGCCGACACCAGAATGGTGGTCATCAGCATGGTGCCCGTCACCGCGACACCGTAGGCCGAGGCCAGGGCGCCGGAGGATTCGAAGCCCAGCACCAGCAGAATCACACCGACCATCAGCGACCAGTTCACCGCGCCAATGTAGATCTGGCCCTGTTCGGCACTGGAGGTGTGCTGGATGTGCATCCGCGGAATATAGCCGAGCTGGATCGCCTGACGGGTCAGGGAGAACGCACCGGAAATCACCGCTTGCGAGGCAATCACCGTGGCCAGGGTCGACAAGCCGACCAGCGGGATCAACGCCCAGCTCGGCGCCAGCAGGTAGAACGGGTTACGCGCGGCTTCCGGGTCCCCCAGCAGCAAGGCACCCTGGCCGAAGTAATTCAGCACCAGCGCCGGCAGCACCAGGATGAACCAGGCACGGGCAATCGGCTTGCGGCCGAAGTGGCCCATGTCGGCGTACAGCGCTTCGGCGCCGGTCAACGCCAGCACCACCGCACCAAGGATCGCAACGCCCATGCCCGGGTGCACGATGAAGAAGCGCACGCCCCACACCGGGTTCATCGCTTGCAACACTTCCGGGTGCTGCAGGATGCCGTAGACGCCCAGGGCACCGAGCACGACAAACCAGGTCACCATGATTGGCCCGAACAGAATGCCGATGCGCGCGGTGCCGTGACGCTGAATCAGGAACAGCGCTACCAGCACCACCAGCGACAGCGGCACGACCCAATGGTCGATCCCCTCGAATGCCAGTCCCAGCCCCTCAATGGCCGAGAGTACGGAAATGGCCGGGGTAATCATGCTGTCGCCGTAGAACAGCGCCGCACCGATCAGCCCACAGACCACCAGAATGGTCCGCAACTTCGGATGCCCCGCCGCAGCCCGTCGAGCCAGCGCCGTCAGGGCCATGATCCCGCCTTCGCCCTGGTTGTCGGCGCGCAGCACGAACATCATGTATTTGATCGAGACAACCCAAATCAGCGACCAGAAGATCAGCGCCAGGATGCCCAACACGCCGTCATGGTTAACCGGTACGCCATAGGCACCGGAGAACACTTCCTTAAGGGTGTACAGCGGGCTCGTGCCGATATCGCCATAAACCACCCCGACCGCCGCGACCAGCATGCCGATCGGTTTTGCTGCCGAATGCTCGCCGCCCGCCGTCTGACTACTTGCCTGCCCCATCCAAAAACTCCTACTACTCAGACCCGGACTTCTTATAAGAAGCACTATGCTTTGCCGTGCAGCATGCGCTGTTTTACTTCAGGTTACAGACGATTTGTTGACTGTAAAAAATCGGTAAAGCGTACCGGCGCGAAGCATAGCGCAGCACTCGTCGCATTTCCCTCATAAAGCTGGTCAAGTGCGCGTCTCGTCGCTAGAATTGCGCACTTTTTGATCAGAGGCACACCAAGTGCCCGTCTGTCGCCTTGCCGACTTCGGCTGGAGGCGTCAACAAATACCGAGGTTAGACATGTCCACCACTCCCGCCACGGCCAATCCAAAGGTTGGCTTCGTATCCCTGGGTTGCCCCAAAGCCCTGGTCGACTCCGAGCGCATCCTTACCCAGCTGCGCATGGAAGGCTATGACGTTGTGTCCACTTACGAGGACGCCGATGTCGTGGTGGTCAACACCTGCGGTTTCATCGACTCGGCCAAGGCTGAATCTTTGGAAGTGATCGGCGAAGCCATCAAGGAAAACGGCAAGGTCATCGTCACCGGCTGCATGGGCGTCGAAGAAGGCAATATTCGCAAAGTGCACCCGAGCGTGCTGGCCGTGACCGGTCCGCAGCAGTACGAGCAAGTGGTCAACGCCGTGCACGATGCCGTGCCGCCGCGCCAGGATCACAACCCGCTGATCGACCTGGTGCCGCCGCAAGGCATCAAGCTGACTCCGCGCCACTACGCGTACCTGAAGATTTCCGAAGGCTGTAACCACAGCTGCAGCTTCTGCATCATCCCGTCGATGCGCGGCAAACTGGTCAGCCGTCCGGTCGGTGACGTGCTCGACGAAGCCCAGCGCCTGGTCAAGGCCGGCGTCAAAGAGCTGTTGGTGATCTCGCAAGACACCAGCGCCTACGGCGTCGACGTGAAATACCGCACCGGTTTCTGGAACGGCGCGCCGGTGAAAACCCGCATGACCGAACTCTGCGAAGCCCTGAGTTCCCTCGGTGTCTGGGTTCGCCTGCACTACGTTTACCCGTACCCGCACGTCGACGAGCTGATCCCGCTGATGGCCGCCGGCAAGATCCTGCCGTACCTGGACATCCCGTTCCAGCACGCCAGCCCGAAAGTCCTGAAAGCCATGAAACGCCCGGCTTTCGAAGACAAGACCCTGGCGCGGATCAAGAACTGGCGCGAAATCTGCCCGGACCTGATCATTCGTTCGACCTTCATCGTCGGCTTCCCAGGCGAAACCGAAGAAGACTTCCAGTACCTGCTGAACTGGCTGACCGAAGCGCAGCTCGATCGCGTCGGCTGCTTCCAGTACTCGCCGGTTGAAGGCGCACCGGCCAACCTGCTGGACGCGGCCATCGTGCCGGACGACGTCAAGCAAGACCGTTGGGACCGTTTCATGGCGCACCAGCAAGCCATCAGCTCGGCACGCCTGCAACTGCGCGTCGGCCGTGAAATCGAAGTGCTGGTCGATGAAGTCGACGAGCAAGGCGCCGTTGGCCGCTGCTTCTTCGATGCCCCGGAAATCGACGGCAACGTATTCATCGACAACGGCAGCAACTTGAAGCCAGGCGACAAAGTCTGGTGCAAAGTGACCGACGCCGACGAATACGACCTGTGGGCTGAACAGATCTAAACGCAAAAAATACGAAAAGCCCCGCTCTCTTGACGAGATGCGGGGCTTTTTTACGTCTATCGTTTTGTGGAGAACGGATTCGCATCATTCACCCCATGAGAGGCAGGCGGGCATGCGCCACCATTCAGTCATCCACACACCGAAACAGAGTGATTACGAAGAACTCACCCGGGTCTGGGAGGCTTCGGTGCGCGCCACCCATGACTTTCTGCCGGACAGCTACATCGACCTGCTAAAGAACCTGGTGCTGACCCGCTACCTCGACGCGGTGATGCTGATCTGCACCAAAGACCCGCGCCAGCGCATTACCGGATTTGCCGGCGTGGCGGCGGGCAAGATCGAAATGCTCTTTATCGACCCGGCCCATCGCGGCCAGGGCCTGGGCAAACAGTTGCTGCGCTATGCCCTGGAACACCTGCACGCCGATGAGCTGGACGTCAACGAACAGAACCCGCAGGCGCTGGGGTTTTACTTCAAACAGGGGTTCGAGGTGATCGGTCGTTCCGAGCATGACGGCATGGGTCAGCCTTATCCGCTGCTGCACATGCGCATGAAACAGGCGAATCAGCGCGCTCGACGCGGCTAAAAGCCACATGGCGTAAATGGACCCGCGATTAACCGGCGTCCAGCAGGTACAATGCCCACCCCTTTTTGTTACGGCCCTGTCATGACTGACCCGATTCGTCTCTCCAAACGCCTCATCGAACTCGTCGGCTGTTCCCGTCGGGAGGCTGAGCTGTTCATCGAGGGCGGCTGGGTCACCGTGGACGGCGAAGTCATCGACGAGCCGCAGTTCAAGGTCGAGAACCAGAAAGTCGAGCTCGACCCGGAGGCCAAGGCCACCGCGCCAGAGCCGGTGACCATTCTGTTCAACGTGCCCGTAGGCATGGACGCAGACACCGCGATGGCGAGCATCAGCGCCGAGACCCTGAGCGAAGAACACCGCTTCAGCAAACGCCCGCTCAAGGGCCACTTCCTGCGCCTGACCGCCAGCACCGACCTGCAGGCCAACGCCAGCGGTCTGCTGGTGTTCACCCAGGACTGGAAGATCCTGCGCAAGCTGACGGCCGACTCCGCCAAGATCGAGCAGGAGTATGTGGTCGAGGTTGAAGGCGACATGGTCGCTCACGGCCTCAACCGCCTGAACCATGGCCTGACTTACAAGGGTAAGGAACTGCCGGCGGTCAAAGCCAGCTGGCAGAACGAAAACCGTCTGCGCTTTGCGATGAAGAACCCACAACCGGGCGTGATCGCCCTGTTCTGCCAGGCCGTGGGCCTGAAGGTCGTCGCCATCCGCCGCATTCGCATCGGCGGCGTGTCCATCGGCAAAGTGCCGCTGGGGCAATGGCGCTACCTGTCCGGCAAAGAGAAGTTCTAAGACTTTTCACGCCGCCCTACATTTCGGCGCCGCTGCTTATGCGGCGCCCACTGCCGATATCAGGATTGCACACCATGATTCATAACGACGTACTGCGCAGCGTGCGCTACATGCTCGACATCAGCGACAAGAAAGTCATCGAGATCATCAAGACCGGCGGCATGGACGTGTCCATGGAAGACCTGCTGACCTACCTCGACAAGAAAGAGGAAGACGAAGAAGGCTTCGTGCGCTGCCCGGACGAAGTCATGGCGCACTTCCTCGATGGCCTGGTGATCTTCAAGCGCGGCAAGGACGAAAGCCGTCCGCCGCAGCCGATCGAAACCCCGGTGACCAACAACATCATCCTGAAGAAACTGCGCGTGGCCTTCGAACTGAAAGAAGACGACATGCACGCCATCCTCAAGGCTTCCGAGTTCCCGGTGTCCAAGCCTGAGCTGAGCGCGCTGTTCCGCAAGTTCGGCCACACCAACTACCGCACCTGTGGCGACCAGTTGCTGCGCAACTTCCTCAAGGGCCTGACCCTGCGCGTTCGTCCGCAGTAAGTCCATCGCCCCGTAGGAACAAAGCTAGCTCGCGATGGCGTTTTCGAAATCGCCATCGCGAGCAAGCTTTGCTCCTACAAATAGAGCTTCATTCCTCGCAAAAATAGTGGCTCCGCTCCCGGCGGCTGACGACTAGGGTGTATTGACCCTCAGCTCTCAGGATTCGCCATGCACCCGTACTTTTCCCTGCAAGGCCGCACCGCCCTGGTGACCGGTGGCACCCGTGGTATCGGCAAAATGATCGCCAAGGCTTATGTCGAGGCCGGCGCGACCGTGTACGTCTGCGCCCGGGATGCCGAGGCCTGCCTGCAAACCGCCGAAGAGCTGAGTGACATCGGGCGCTGCCACGGGATCGCGGCGAATCTGGCCACCGAAGAAGGCGTGCTGCAATTGGCGACGCGTCTGGCTGAACAGATCGATCACCTGGATATCCTGGTGAACAACGCCGGCACCACCTGGGGCGCGCCGCTGGAAAGCTATCCGGTCAAGGGTTGGGAGAAGGTCATGCAGTTGAACGTGACGTCGGTGTTCAACTGCATCCAGCAGTTTTTGCCGCTGTTGCGCAAAGCAGGTTCCGAAGCCAATCCCGCGCGAATCATCAACATCGGTTCGGTGGCGGGGATTTCGTCCTTTGGCGAGCAGGCGTATGCCTACGGCCCGAGCAAGGCGGCCCTGCATCAATTGTCGCGGATCCTCGCACGAGAACTGGTGAGCCAGCACATCAACGTCAACGTGATCGCGCCGGGGCGCTTCCCGAGCAAGATGACCCAGCACATTGGTAACGATGAGCAGGCGCTGGCGGAGGATACGGCGCTGATTCCGATGAAGCGCTGGGGCCGGGAGGAAGAGATGGCGGCGCTGGCGATCAGTCTGGCGAGTACGGCCGGGGCGTATATGACGGGAAACATCATTCCGCTGGATGGTGGGTTCAGCCTCTAGATCGCCTCCCCATGATCGTTCCCACGCTCCGCGTGGGAATGCAGCCCGGGACGCTCCGCGTCCCAAAAGCGGACGCAGAGCGTCATTTGAGGCATTCCCACGCAGAGCGTGGGAACGATCATGGGGTGGGTTATCATGCCCGCCCTGATCCCGCTTCGACCCCAATACCATGACCTACAGCGTTTCCCCCATCGGCTTCGTGCGCTCCTGCTTCAAGGAGAAATTCGCCATCCCGCGCCAACCGCAACTGGCCCCGGCCGCTCGCGGTGTGCTGGAGCTGGTGGCGCCGTTCGATCAGGGCGATGCGGTGCAGGGACTGGAGCAGATCAGCCACGTCTGGCTGCTGTTCCTGTTTCACCAGGCCCTGGAAGAAAAGCCACGCCTGAAAGTCCGCCCTCCTCGTCTGGGCGGTAACAAATCCATGGGCGTGTTCGCCACTCGTGCGACCCATCGGCCCAATGGCATCGGCCAATCCGTGGTGAAGCTAGACAAGGTTGAAGCCAATCGCCTGTGGATATCCGGCATCGACCTGCTGGACGGCACGCCGATTCTCGACATCAAACCCTACGTGCCTTACGCCGACATCATCGACAGCGCCTCCAACAGCATCGCTAGCGCCGCGCCGCAGTTGATTCCCGTGCAGTGGACGGACTCAGCGTTGCAACAGGCTCACGACCATGCTCAGCGCCTCGAAGAGCCGTTGGTGGAATTGATCGAGCAGTGCCTGGCACAAGACCCACGTCCGGCGTACCAGGTTCCTACACCTGAACGGGAATACGGTGCGCAGTTCTGGGACCTGGACGTGCGTTGGCACTATCCCGAGGCGGGTGTGATCCGAGTCCTTGAAGTCATCCCCGCGAACGTCTGAATACCAGAAACGAAAAAGCCCGCGCTGCCTTTACAGGCAACGCGGGCTGATCGTTCCCACGCTCTGCGTGGGAATGCATCCAGTGACGCTCTGCGTCACCCTGACAAACGCTTACTTCTCGACGAACGCACGCTCGATCAGGTAATCACCCGGCTCGCGCATCCGCGGCGAAACTTTCAGGCCGAAGCTGTTCAACACTTCGCTGGTCTCGTCGAGCATGCTCGGGCTGCCGCACAGCATGGCGCGGTCGTCTTGCGGGTTGATCGGTGGCAGGCCGATGTCGCTGAACAGCTTGCCGCTGCGCATCAGGTCGGTCAGGCGACCTTCGTTCTCGAACGGCTCGCGGGTCACGGTCGGGTAGTAGATCAACTTGTCACGCAGGGCCTCGCCGAAGAACTCGTTCTGCGGCAGGTGCTCGGTGATGAATTCGCGGTAGGCGACTTCGTTGACGTAACGCACGCCGTGGCACAGGATCACTTTTTCGAAACGCTCGTAGGTTTCCGGGTCCTGAATGACGCTCATGAAGGGCGCCAGACCGGTACCGGTGCTGAGCAGGTACAAATGTTTTCCAGGCTTCAAGTCATCCAGCACCAGCGTGCCGGTAGGCTTCTTGCTGATGATGATCTCGTCGCCTTCCTTCAGATGCTGCAACTGGGAAGTCAGCGGGCCATCAGGCACCTTGATGCTGAAGAACTCGAGATGCTCTTCCCAGTTCGGGCTGGCAATCGAGTAAGCGCGCATAAGCGGGCGGCCATTGGGCTGTTGCAGGCCGATCATCACGAACTGACCGTTCTCGAAGCGCAGGCCCGGATCACGGGTGCACTTGAAGCTGAACAGAGTGTCGTTCCAGTGGTGAACACTGAGGACACGCTCGTGGTTCATGTTGCTCATGTACGTGGGACTCCTGGAGATTGGTCTGCGCCGGCTGCGTGAAAAATGAACCGATGTGCGCAATTGCATCGCATTCTAATGGCAGCCACAATATCTGTTAACTGGATTATTAAGATAAGGGTTATCGGTTATATAGATATGCGATTTACTCTACGTCAACTTCAAGTCTTCGTCGCCGTCGCTCAGCAGGAAAGCGTATCCCGTGCTGCGGGTCTGCTCAACCTCTCGCAATCGGCGGCCAGCACCTCGATCACCGAGCTAGAGCGCCAGTCCAGCTGTCAGCTGTTCGACCGCGCCGGCAAACGGCTGAGCCTCAACGCCCTCGGCAAACAACTGTTGCCCCAGGCGGTGGCGCTGCTCGATCAGTCCAAGGAAATCGAGGACCTGCTCAATGGCAAGTCCGGTTTCGGCTCCCTGGCCGTCGGCGCGACCCTGACCATCGGCAATTACCTGGCGACGCTGCTGATCGGCAGCTTCATGCAGCGCCACCCGGAAAGCCAAGTGAAGCTGCACGTACAGAACACAGCCAACATCGTGCAACAAGTCGCTCACTATGAAATTGATCTGGGTCTGATCGAAGGCGACTGCAGCCACCCGGACATCGAAGTGCAGAGTTGGGTCGAGGATGAACTGGTGGTGTTCTGCGCGCCCCAGCATCCGCTGGCCAAACGTGGCATCGCGAGCATGGAAGAGCTGAGCCAAGAGGCGTGGATTTTGCGTGAACAGGGCTCTGGCACGCGGCTGACCTTCGACCAGGCCATGCGTCATCATCGCAGCGCGCTGAACATTCGCCTGGAGCTGGAACACACCGAAGCGATCAAACGCGCGGTAGAGTCAGGCTTGGGGATTGGCTGTATTTCACGGCTGGCACTGCGTGATGCGTTCCGCCGCGGCAGCCTGGTGGCGGTGGAGACACCGGATCTGGATCTGGCGCGGCAGTTCTATTTCATCTGGCACAAACAGAAATTTCAGACACCGGCGATGCGCGAATTCCTCGACCTGTGCCGCGCCTTCACCGCCGGGGTTCAGCGCAGCGACGAGATCGTGCTGCCCACCATCGCTTAAAGCAGAATCACCGCCCACACCAGCGCAATCATGGTCAACGCCACGAACTGTGCAGCGCTGCCCATGTCCTTGGCGTTCTTGGACAATGGGTGCAGCTCAAGGGAAATGCGGTCAATGGCCGCTTCTACCGCCGAATTAAGCAACTCGACGATCAAGGCCAGCAGGCAAACGGCAATCAGCAGCGCCTGCTCGACCCGGCTGACGTTCAGGAAGAACGAAATCGGAATCAGAATGACGTTGAGCAACACCAGTTGCCGAAACGCCGCTTCACCGGTAAAGGCTGCGCGCAGGCCATCCAGCGAGTAGCCGGAGGCGTTGAGGATGCGTTTTAGGCCGGTTTGGCCTTTAAAAGGTGACATAGGGTAGGCAACTGACCAAAAGGGAATGGGAAAGCTAGAGTAAATAAAGTCAAAAAAGCGTGAATACGTAACGCTTTAATGGCTGGAAATTGACTCAAGTTGTTGCAAGAGCAACGCCGCCTGGGTTCGAGTCCGCACGTTCAGCTTGCGGAAGATCGCCGTCACATGCGCCTTGATCGTCGCTTCGGACACGCTCAGCTCATAGGCGATCTGCTTGTTCAGCAACCCTTCACAGACCATAGTCAGCACCCGGAACTGCTGGGGCGTCAAGCTCGCAAGCCCCTCGCTGGCAGCCTTGGCTTCCGCGGACACGCTGACCGCTTCGAACGCCTGGGGCGGCCAGAAGACGTCACCATCAAGCACCGCACGCACGGCTTTTTGAATGACGCTCAGGTCGCTCGACTTGGGAATGAAACCGCTGGCGCCGAATTCACGGGACTTGACCATGATCGAGGCTTCTTCCTGGGCCGAGACCATCACCACCGGAATCTGTGGGTACTGACCGCGCAACAGCACCAGCCCGGAAAATCCGTAGGCCCCCGGCATGTTCAGGTCCAGCAGCACCAGGTCCCAGTCGGATTTTTCGTCGAGGCGGGTTTCCAGTTCGGCAATGCTCGCCACTTCCACCAGACGGACGTCCGGGCCCAGGCCCAAGGTCAACGCTTGGTGTAATGCACTTCGAAAGAGAGGGTGGTCATCGGCTATCAGGATTTCGTATGTGGCCATTTTTCAAATGATCCTGTTTTTCAAACAACTCAAGGCACAGCCACGGAGCTGCACCAACAGGGCACGTTCAACGCCAACTACATGATCAAACGGCGTTTCAAACTCTGGCCGCGCCCCAATCGGCGCCAAGCATGCCCAGCGAAGCCGGGGTGGTCAAGGTGCTTGGCCGGTACAGTTCTTTGCAGTATGGGCGACAATCAGCCGATGACCGGAACCGTGTTCTGCACGAAAGGCATCAACTCGGCGTGGGCCGGCGTTTCAACATTCATATCCAATTGATGTTTGGCGTCCAGGTAATGCTGGCTGAACACATCGAAGTAAGCGTCCAGTGCCGAGGCCGCGTCGGTATCACCCGCCAGGTCCAGGCACAGCGCTGCTACTTCAGCGGTACACAGGTGCTCGCTGCGGGTCGAGCGGCGCAAACGGTAGCGGGAGAGTTTCTCCGGGAGCAGGCTGAGGATTGGCAACCGGTCAAAATAAGGGCTTTTGCGGAAAATCTTCCGGGCTTCGGTCCACGTGGCGTCCAACAGAATGAACAGCGGCCGCTTGCTGCTCTCGATGTCGACGGTGTTGGTCACGCGCTCAGGCTCGACATACTCGCCCGGAAACACCAGGTACGGCTGCCATTGCGGGTCGGCCAGCAGGTCCAGCAGTTTTTGATCGGTTTCCGTGCGCGACCAGATAAACGCATGGTTATCGCGAACCACATCGGCGATCAGCCAACCGGTATTGCTCGGCTTGAACACTTCCTTGTTGGTCATGATCAGGCACACGCCGGAACGCGTCTCGACCTGCGGGCGCCAGGCACACAGGCAATGGCTCTCGATCACTCGGCAGGCACGGCAACGGGTTGCCCGCCAGCCACGGGCCTGGATCGGCTTGATGCCTTCCTCTTCGCGCTCGTCGCGCAAGCGGGCCACGGCGTTCGCCGCAAAGCGTGGGGTTTCAAGGTTCATCGCAGGCAACGCCGACAGATAGAGAAAATCGACACAAAAACCACTCGGCAAGGCAGAAAGTGCCGGCAGTTTATCAGAGCGGTCGGCGCAAGCCTGTACCGTCCGGGCCCGCTCCCCTATAATTCGCCGCCACTGAACGCACAGTCACGTGACGGGTCGAACCAACCAGTCACTGAACCAGGAGAGTTTCATGCTGCGCCTTATCGTTCCCACCGCTGCCGTTCTATTGGCGTCGTCCTTCAGCGCTCAGGCTGCTTCCTTGAGTGAGCAGAACCTCAACAGAGAGCTGCGCAACGTCGCCGTACAAAGCAGCGTCGGCACACCACGGGCGATCAACGAGGACATTCTTGATCAGGGCTACACCGTCGAAGGCAATACCCTGATCAACCACTTGAGCGTGCAAAGCAGCCACGCCGACAAGATGCGTGCCGATCCGAAAGCCGTGTATTTCCAGCTGGGTGCCTCGGTCTGCACCAACCCATCGTTCCGCAAGCTGATGGCCAAGGGCGCCGTCATGCGTTACGACTTCACTGAAGTGAAGACTAACCGCTCGGTCGGTTCCGCCAGTTATCAGGAATCGGACTGCCCGAAAGCGGCCCCGGCCAAGAAGAAGTAATCATCGGGAATTGGCGCGCCGCTGTTCATCCTCGGCGCGCAGTTCTGCCAGCAGGGCCTGCAAATAACGCGAACGGCGCTCGCCACCGCCCAGACGCCGGCAGCACTCCTCTTCAAGACTCAAATGATTGGTCTCGGCTGACGATTTCAATAATCGATACAGTTGCGCATCGATCTCCAGAATCAATCTGGCCATGATTTCCCGCCTCCCTGCCCACTCACATCCCTGAACCGCATGAACTTCGCGTACTGCCTTTGACGCAAAGTTGTCGTGTCACGCCTGTAACTTAGTAAATCAGAGCCACAGCCAGCGGGCCTGCGTTCAGACGAGCGGTGAAACCACCTTGCAAATCATTAATAAGCGGTTGCCAGGAAAGACTTTGCGGCGCAATGATCAAGCCAGCGCAATTGATCCAGAGGTACTAGATTTAGCGTATTCACATTGACTGTCAGGCCGAAAAGGAGCGGCCCGTTATGCGTTTGTTGTTGCGAAGGTTTTTTTCACTCGCTGGAAAAAACACAGCCTGCATGCAAGGAGAAGTTGAATGCCTTACCAACCGAATGACCTCCTCAGCCGTCATTTTGAAGAAAGCGGCCACGACCTCACCAGCAAGGTCGAAGAGCAACTCAACCTGGTTTCACCCAACAGCCCCAACATCCCGATTTACCGCGACATGATCCTGACCGTGCTGCGCATGGCCCAAGAAGATCACAACCGCTGGAACGCCAAGATCACCCTGCAGGCCCTGCGCGAACTGGAGCACGCGTTCCGTGTGCTGGAGCAGTTCAAGGGCCGGCGCAAAGTCACTGTGTTCGGCTCAGCCCGTACGCCGATCGAACATCCGCTGTATGGCATGGCCCGGGAACTCGGCGCCGCATTGGCGCGCTCGGACCTGATGGTCATTACCGGTGCCGGCGGCGGCATCATGGCCGCCGCCCACGAAGGCGCGGGCCTGGAACACAGCCTGGGGTTCAATATCACCCTGCCCTTCGAGCAGCATGCCAACCCTACCGTCCAGGGCACCAGCAACCTGCTGTCCTTCCACTTCTTCTTTACCCGCAAGCTGTTCTTCGTCAAGGAAGCCGACGCGCTGGTCCTCTGTCCGGGCGGTTTCGGTACGCTGGACGAAGCGCTGGAAGTGCTGACACTGATCCAGACCGGCAAAAGCCCATTGGTGCCGGTGGTGCTGCTGGATACGCCGGGCGGCACGTTCTGGCAGGGCGCGCTGGACTTCATCCACCATCAACTGGAGGAAAACCGTTACATCCTGCCCACCGACATGAAGCTGGTGAGCCTGGTCTACAGCGCCGAAGAGGCGGTGGCGCAGATCAACCAGTTCTACAGCAATTTCCACTCCAGCCGCTGGCTCAAGCATCAGTTTGTGATTCGCATGAATTACCCGCTCAGCGACGGCGCGCTCGAACACATGCAGACGGCTTTCGCCGACCTGTGCCTGAGCGACCACTTCCATCAGCATGTGTATAACGGCGAGGAGCATGATGAGCCGCAGTTCAGCCATCTGGCGCGACTGGCCTTCACCTTCAATGCCCGTGATCATGGGCGTTTGCGGGAGCTGGTGGACTTCATCAACCTGCCGGAAAACTGGGCACAGCCCAAACCCCAGGCGCAACAGCGCACGCGGGAACCGTCCAAGGTGACGTAAACAACAGGCAAAAAAAACGGCCCGCTATCGAAATAGCGGGCCGTTTTTATTTAATCATCCATCCCTCGACCGCTGAACAAGCGGTTGATCATCTCCATGGAAAACCCCCGATAAGCCAGGAAGCGCCCTTGTTTGGCACGTTCGCGCATGTCTATCGGTAGATGCCCGGCAAACTTGCGGCGCCAGGTGTCTTCCAGTTGTTCCTGCCAGTTGATACCACTCTCGCGTAAGGCGAGTTCGATGTCGGGACGTTGCAGGCCGCGCTGGCTCAACTCTTCGCGAATGCGCAAAGGGCCGTAACCGGAACGGGCACGGTAGGAAACGAAGCTTTCGAGGTAACGGGATTCGGACAGCAAGCCCTCTTCCGTCAATCGGTCGAGTGCAGTGTCAATCATTTCAGGGAGAGCGCCGCGCTGACGCAGTTTACGCGTCAGCTCGACTCGACCGTGCTCGCGTCGCGCGAGCAGGTCCATGGCGGTTCGCCGCACCGCGACGAGTGTATCGAGTACGGCGGTCATCGGATCAATCAGATATCCGCGTCAGCCAGATCATCAGCAGTCTCTTTGACTGGCGATGCTTTGACGTCCGGCGCCGGAGTCAGCAGCTTGTCACGCAGTTGCTTCTCGAGCTTCGCGGCGATTTCCGGATTGTCTGCCAGGAACTTGGCCGAGTTGGCCTTGCCCTGACCGATCTTGGTGCCTTCATAGGCATACCAGGCGCCGGACTTCTCGACGAAACCGTGCAGCACACCCAGGTCGATCATCTCGCCGTTGAGGTAGATGCCTTTGCCGTAAAGAATCTGGAACTCGGCCTGACGGAACGGCGAAGCGACCTTGTTCTTCACAACCTTGACGCGGGTTTCGCTACCGACAACCTCATCACCTTCTTTCACCGCGCCAGTACGACGGATGTCCAGACGAACCGAAGCGTAGAACTTCAGCGCGTTACCACCGGTGGTGGTTTCCGGGCTGCCGAACATCACGCCGATTTTCATACGGATCTGGTTGATGAAGATAACCAGGCAATTGGCGTTCTTGATGTTACCGGTGATTTTACGCAGCGCCTGGGACATCAGACGGGCTTGCAGGCCTACGTGCATGTCACCCATTTCGCCTTCGATCTCGGCCTTCGGCACCAGAGCGGCGACGGAGTCGACGATGATCACGTCAACCGCGTTGGAACGCACCAGCATGTCGGTGATTTCCAGGGCCTGCTCGCCGGTGTCCGGCTGGGAAACCAGCAGGTCGTCGACGTTGACGCCCAGTTTACCGGCGTATTCAGGGTCGAGGGCGTGTTCGGCGTCGACGAATGCGCAGGTCGCGCCAGCTTTTTGAGCCTGGGCGATCACGGACAATGTCAGCGTGGTTTTACCGGAGGATTCAGGACCGTAGATTTCAACGATACGGCCTTTTGGCAGGCCGCCAATGCCGAGCGCGATGTCCAGACCCAGAGAGCCAGTAGAGATAGCCGGGATCGCCTGACGGTCCTGATCGCCCATACGCATTACGGCACCCTTGCCGAATTGACGTTCGATCTGACCCAGGGCCGCAGCCAAGGCTTTCTTCTTGTTGTCGTCCATTAAAGTCCTCACGTAATCAATAAGGCCTGACGGCCAACACCTGTATAAGTAGCCAGTATTATTCCACAGCGATTAAGGATCGCCTACCCCTGATTTGAGATTTCTCCAGCGGCATGGCGCAGCAGCCCCTCTAGCGCGGCCTTGACCGTTTGTCGGCGGACCTCGTCGCGGTTGCCGGGGAAGTGCTGAACCTCACTGAACAAGGCCTCCCCGACGCCCCAGGCCAGCCAGACGGTGCCCACCGGTTTGCTCGCAGAACCGCCGTCCGGACCTGCCACTCCGCTGACCGCGACGGCAAACTGCGCGTGGCTTTTGTCCTGCGCGCCACGAACCATGGCCTCGACCACTTCGCGACTGACCGCCCCCACCGTCTCGAACAACCCCTCGGGCACATTCAGTTGCACGGTTTTCTGGCGGTTGGAGTACGTCACGTAACCGGCCTCGAACCACGCCGAACTCCCGGGAATGCGGGTGATCGCCTCGGCGATCCCGCCGCCGGTGCAGGACTCGGCGGTGGTGACGTGGGCATTGAGAACTTGCAAGCGCCTGCCAAGTTCAGCGGCCAGTTGGGTGATTTCTTTCACGGTCCTCTCCTGATCGGGCTGAATGGAACCACCGTACACGAGCACATCGCGCTTGCAAGATACAGAACCGATCAAAATGTTAGCGAACGATGGCCTTGATATAGGCCTGACAAGCCTGCAAGGCAATCAATCCGCGATCACCGGCGTCGGTGATGGCGATAATTCGTTGAGCATGCGCCGGGTCAAGTCGGGCTCTTGGGGCGCCATGATCCACGCCGCCGGTGCCGGCGGCGGCTGGCATTGCACAGGTGGCGGCAACGTCATGGGCATCGAGGAGGACTGACAGGCGCACATCAGCAGTGGCAAGACGATCGCGCAGGCGACCTTGATCACGTTGGGCATCGCTTAGCGCTCGATAATGGGTTTGTTCACTGGCCGACAACCGTTGCTCCAGGGCCAGGCGCTTGTCTTGCTCGGCCTGTTGTTGCGTGGCGGCGGTCAGGGTCAGCTGATTCTGCGTCTCGCCCTGCAACCGGGCCTGTTCCGCCAGTTGCCCGCCATAGCGCCAATCCTGAACCTGCCAGGCCAGCACTGCCGCAAACCCGGCCAGCACAACGACGCCCATCACCCGCCAGGGGATCAGGCCGAAGGCTGACATAGCACCGCCCTCGCCCGCGCCCAGAGTTGCAAACGATCCTCGAGGCCGTTCAAGCCGCCGTTGATCCGGCGAGTGATGGTGTTGAACTGGTCGCGGTCGGCCAATTCATTCAGACCGTTCAGCTCCCAGAACCACGCGGCCGATTCAGCAGCCCATTGCGGTTGTTCCAGCAGTTCGGGCAGAGACAACAGACGTTCATCGCCGAACAGACCGAGGCTGCATTGTTGGTAGTTGGTGTGACCGGTGATCTGAATCAAGCCCCGGCCTCGGTACTTCTGGCCGTCGCCATCGGCTTCTGGCGTGTTACCCAAACGCAGGGCCAGAGTGCCGGTGTCGTATTTGCTCAGGTATTGGTTGTTGCCCAGTTCGCGCACGTACTGCAATTGGCCCGATTCATGGCCAACTTGCGCGAGGAACGCGGCGATGCGTTTGGGGGTGTTGATGTTGCGGCGGGTCATGGCGGTGTTGAGGGGGGAAATGAAAACGCCCGCTTGGGAGCGGGCGTTGGGCATGATGCTTATTAGTTGGTCATTCGTGACAGACATTTCCATCTATCCACTCTTAGCGTTAAAGGAGGGTTAGTGACTTTTCAGAAGTGCATCTTCAAGCCATTGCGGTTCGACAGGGCGATAGTCCACTTCAGGGAAATTTTCTGCTGAAGGCCATTCCCGGAGACTTTGCCGATAAACCAGCAACTCTTTGAACTCCACAGAACTCAGTGTGGTGCCTTCGCCCATTTCCAACTCTTCACCATCGCGGACGACCAACCATTGAGTCAGCTCAAGCGTCTTGTTTCGCCAGACCCTTTCAATGGATTCATTGGTTTGTACGGCCATTACAAACCGTTCCGGACGTCCGTTGCTGTTTAAGGAAAGAACCGTTCCTTTGGGAGCATTTGACACCAGTGCGCAATATTCACCATCACTGATTCCAAAGGCATCCGAAGGGATATTGGCACCGTGCAATTCTGAATGATAAAAACCAGAAGTAGTCGGAGAAAAATAATACATATTCAGTACCCTATTCCGATAACACGGGCGGCAATGGAGCCGGAGGGCCAATCCGGGCAACGCACGTTAAGACCTGAAAGCCGACTCACTGACGCGTTGTTCCACGTCATAGACGTTCCTGACGCCGTGCCCTCATGAGTGACGACCGCAAGAAACAACGCATTGGGAAACGCCAATGGCCAATAGTTGATGTCGCCATAACCGCTATTGGCGGCCTGACTCGCGGTGCCGCTGATCCATTGAAGGATCAACCCGCCCATCCAGGAAGGAAAAACGATGTAGCCAGAAATTCCCAGCCTGACCATAAACCCAAGTCTGAGTTTTTTCGGTGTCACGATAGACGCATCACTAACACCCGCATTGACTTCGGCCTGAGAGGCAATTTTTGCAGTGCCTACAATGGACTCTGTCGCCTGTAGCACCTTCTTTGCAATCGCTTGAAACACCCGCAGTGGTGTCATCAACTTAGTTGCATTGACACCTGACTCGGCTTCTTCTTGAGTCGCCAGACTTTCATTTTGCTTTTTGGTAATCAGTGTATTGATCGCCGCGTTCAATTGACCGTTATCACTTTCATCCGCGGAAGAGCCCGCACTGTTGATAACCCCCAGAATCTCCTGAGTAACGCCGTTGCCCCAACTGGCCGGAATCAAAGATCCTGGCACACCGGTCAGTGGGTTTTCATCTGCGAACTTTCCATTGACCAAACCCGCGCTGGGTACGCTTTTGGGATAATCCATCGTCCATGTCCTTTCAGTTAATAGTTGGAATCCGCGTCAAAAGCGTCTGCCAAACAGTCTGGAGCCTGTGGCCGGGATACAGCTGTTGGATAATTTGCGCAGGCCGGCCAATCGCGCAGCGCTTGTCGGTACTCCAGCAGCTCCAGGTACTCTTTCGCAGTGAGACTCGTCACACGACCAAGTTCCTGCTCATCGCGATGCCGGTTCAGCAGCCATTGGCTGTTCGAAAGAATGGATTGGCGCCATTCACGTACCAAACCAACAGATTCGTCAGTGATGTCATTGAGTGTGTCGATAGCTGGCGCACTCTCCACTTTTGGTAGAGGCGCAGTTGTCTGACTGCCACTGCCAATCGGCGCCCCCAATTCAACGACAACACCGTCAGGCACACGAACCATTGACGTTATAAAAGACGGTGCAAAGAGTTGGGTGATCGCATAATCGCCGGTATCAATCAGTTCAACCGCAACGCCGTCTTCTACCCGAGCATAAATAGCCATTACTCGTACTCCCATATTTCACAAAAGGCATTACCGCCAGCCCCGCCGAGAATGGAAGCAGAAGTACTGCTGGAACAGGAACCGCCACCACCCGATCCTCGCACTCCTGGATACCCATTGCCGTTCACACCTGATGCGGGGCCTCCGCCATCGAATGGGCTAGCGGCACCCTCACCAGAGCGAGTGCCCCAGTTTGCATTACTCATCCCGTAGCGTCCGGCTATGCCACGAGCGCTGGAAAGGTTCCCTCCCGTGACAGCTTGCCCACCATTACCCCCCTGGATAAAAGCAGACGAAGTTGCTGTCACCGAAAATAACTGGACTTCTCCGCCCGAACCTCCCGCAACACTCATGTAAGACCCGAAGGAAGCACCGCCCCCCGCCAGGCCAGTCGTGTTGCGGGCACTGCCACCAGCACCCAGCGAAACAGGCACCCCAGCCAGTATTTCCGGCGTTACGTCATAGAGGCTCTCGGCATACGCGCCCGAACCACCGCCACTGCCCAAAGCCTGATAATTCGCCGCGACAGGCGCGCAACCACCTCCGGAACCACCAGCACCAACCAACCGCACGCGAATCCGTTTGGCCTTGGGATTGGGACGATAAAAAGTAATGCCTACCGTCTCGAACTGCTTTACCGCCAGTAGCCGCCCCGTTGCATCGGTGATCCCATACCCACTTAAAGTGGTCGGAGTGTTTTTCATTTTGGTGAAGTCGACCAAGGCGCCAATGGCCATCGCCAATTGGTCGGTCTTCGCCTCGTCGGGGGTTAGCCCGGCCGCCTTGATCACGCTCAAAATCTCTTGCGTAACGCTGTTGCCCCAGACCGCGGGAATCAGCGACCCCGGAGTACCGACGATAGGGTTTTCATCAACAAACCAGCCGTTGACCAGGCCAACACTGGGAATGCTTTTTGGATAATCCACTTTTGCTTCTCCGTACCAGGCGATACCGAATGTCTACTGTTTCGCGGAGGAACCAGGAACGACCGGCCAATTGATTTCGCTTGGAAAACCTACTTGTTGTTCCATGCGATTGAGTTCAACGCTGTAGAGCTTCCACTCCATCAATGCCAGTTGCTCATCATGCGCGGCGTCACCGATGTCTTCGGCGTATTGAAGTGGCGCAATACGCAGAACAGCTTCGCGCAGCAAAACATCGCGCTTGGCCAAGACTTTATTTTTGAGATCGGACAACCGAGCCGCCTCGTCAAGTTTCCAGGCGTTATCCGCCCAAACGTAGTAATCACCCGGCCATGGCTCAGCCGTAAAACTTTCCGGCAACTCTCCAAGCTCACTCCAGATCTGCTGCGCACCACCCTCTTTGCGATAAACCAGGCCGCGTCGGTCAATCACTTCCCGCGGAACATTGTTGACCAACGCCCATGTCCGACCCTGTTCCGGGGTCGGCAATTCATAGGAAAGTTCAACAGCGTTACTGGGCAGCTGAATACCGATTCCTGGCGTAACGAAAAACTCTACCGGCCCCAACAAGGCGCCCGCGCTATCAATCAAATAATTAAACATGGACACCTCAGATAAGTTTGATACGGCCGGGATAGGCGATGTTGCGAGGACGTGTAACGCCACCGTGGTTGATCAACTCGGACTCGGGCAGTTGCATAACAGGAGGTGGCGATGCGATGTATCTGACGCTTGCCCCCGAGTAGTCGGTATAAACAGCCCCATCAAGCCCCAACAACGTTCTTTGGGTATTGATATGCGATGCAAACAGAATATTGTCACCGGCACCGTTATCGCCTTGCACCAAGGAGCCCTTTTGCCACGATCCCGGCGTGCGCCCCGGATCGACATCACGTCCCTCGGCAAGTAAACGGAGAAACTCGCCTCGGGCTTCGGGCGTTCGGAAGGTCGTCGAACCATCTCCTGTTGTCCACGCGCCACCCCGGTCGGCTTCGGAGCGCAACATGTCTGATTGTTGAGCGTGATCCCAAAGCCACGGCCACTCGGTACGATTGAGCAGCGATCCATTGAGCGCACCATATCCACCCGGCATCACCGTCGTAGAGGTCTCAAAAACTGCCCGTCCCAGCGCCGTACCGTCATACCGCCCAACAGGCCACCAGTTACCCGAGGCATCACTGCGCAGGTGCCACCAATCGCCCGCACCCATCAACACCAAAAACGGATAGCCACCAGCACTCAGATGGGTGTGAAACTTGATGGAATCGGTTTCCGAACAGCGAACGACCAACCGATGACCCGTGTTATCCACCCGTCGCACGATCACATCACGAACCCCCAAACCGGTGTTGGCCGCTGGCAGGGTAACGATGGCGGCAGTGGGACTTGCATCAATCAACACCAAACCGAGCTCTTCTGGCGCCAGCATCTTCGATGCCGCCAGCCGGGTAATCACCGAACGCATCGGGCTGGTCACACCAATAATCGCCTGGATCGCCTTCAGCAACTGGCCGTTGTCTCCCTCCGATGGCGCCATTCCAGCGCCAGCAACCACACTCAAAATCTCTTGCGTAACCGAATTTCCCCACACCGCCGGAATCAACGATCCAGGCGTACCGGCCACTGGGTCTTCATCGACAAACCGCCCATTCACCAGTCCGATACTGGGGATGCTTTTTGGATAATCCATCGTTCTGCTCCCTGTAATAAAAGCCCTGCAAGACCATTGGCACAACGGCCACATAGCTCATGTTCGAATAAAAAAAATGCCCACGGGTGAGTGGGCGTTGGATATAGCGGGTACTTCAAATGAACTAGCTAACCAACTCGCCCACCACGTTACGGATCGCCGCAATGGCTTCTTCGCTAACTTGGTTAGCCAGATCTGTTTTGCCTTTGGCGATATGAGCTTTGATTTGCGCTTTAGCCTTCAATCGAAGGGTTCGAAGTGTCAGCAGGCTTTCGTTGAATTGAGCGGCCTTGGCGACAATCTGATCGGCAGCCTGTTTGGCGGTCCGGCCTTTTACAACCCACGCCGCTACCGACAGCGGTACTTCTTTTTTCGGATAGCCCTCTTCCATAAAAGCCCGGGCGTCAGCGGCGGCTTGGGCGTACTCCATCGCACGCAGCGGGTCGCCAGCGATCATCTGACGAGCATTGTCAGCCGCCTCGTCCACCCGAGCACAAAGCTGATCAACGTTCAGATCATTCAACGCCAGCGCATCGGCGAGATCCAATACCCACTGACTACCGTCCCAGCAATGCCTTGGGGAGGGCTGCGGTACTACGACGTTCGTCAGCTCGCCCTTGAAAACCAGGTGCGGTAACTCCTTCCTGACCCATTGCTCAGCGGTAATTTGCAAAACGGCCGCATCAGTCGCGGGCGCTGCATAGGCGAACAATTCGGTGTCTTGCCATTCAATGACCACACCTGAGTGACGGCAATAAAGCACTTGTTTTGTCATGTTTTCACCATTCGACGATCATAAGGCCGGGCGTTCCCTGACCACCTGGCTGGGCCAGGCCTGCACCCGAAATGTAGTAGCCTCCCGCACCACCGCCGCCAGCGCCGAAACCATACGCCGGTTTGCCGGCATACCCTGAACTCGTGCCGGAACGGGCAGAACTTCCGCCAGAGCCGAAAGGTCCACTTGCCCCAAATCCCCCGTACCCGGCGGCTACATTGGCGACGGTGTCTGTCGCATCACCGCCGGCAGGAAAGCCCTGCCCTCCAGTGGGGCCCGGAACAAACCCGGAGGCGTTGACACCTACAATGCCTGCACTGCCGCCGGACAACACAAGCAGAGCCCCTGATGCCCCCACGAGCGTATTGCCGCCCGCCGTTGCCGCCACTCCAGCGGTTGCTCCCATTCCCGCAGCGCCGATGACGATAGGGATCACCTGACCAGGCGTCACCGCTACCAATAGTTTGATGATCGGTTGACCGGCACCACCGCCGCCACCTCCTGAAGCAATGGCGCTGGTGCCGCCAGGACAAGCACCTCCACCGCCACCGCCGGCACAACCGCTGAGCCAAATCTTCGTAACACCTGCGGGGACAGTGAAACTGCCATTTGCAGTGAAGCGCTGGATGCCGAGCCCCGCAGACGAGCGACTGACACTACGAATTGCTCCCAAAAGCTGAGTCAGATTGGACTCACTCGGTGTCAGGCCGGCAGCGGTAATCACTTCAAGAATTTCACTCGTGACCCCATTGCCCCAGCTCGCCGGAATCAACGACCCCGGCGTGCCCATCAACGGGTTCTCATCCACAAACTTCCCATTGACCAACCCAGCGCTGGGCACACTTTTCGGATAATCCATCCCTCTACTCCCTAGTCATAATTGATATGCACCTTGGTGTGCGCCGGGGCGCTGCGATGGATCAGGCATTCCAGGGCCGAGCCCGGGTTCATGCCAAACCGCTCACCCCAATAACTCGCCCCAAAGCGCCGTCCCAGCAGCAAGCGGCCGCCGGTGTTCAGCGTCCACATGAACTGCGCCTGCCAGGTGCCGAAGTGCGCCGCGCCAAACCGTGAGCGGCCCATTCGCGGGGCTTCGAGTTCGGTGATGGTGGCGTTCGGATAACCTTGGGTGCGGGCGATTTCCACGTAGTAACTGATGGCCTGGCTGCCCACTGCCAACAGCCGGCGGCGCACGGCCAGACGTCGGTCGTCGAACAACGGCGTGGCGCCCAGGCATGGGTCGGGCAGGTTCATCACCCGCTCCCAATCCGGCACCAATTCGCTGACGCCGGCCGGGTCCATTTCGTTGAGCAGGTCGGCGGCGCGGGCGTCGAGGCGGGCCAGTTCCTGGGCGATGCCGTCCAGCACCTCTTCCAGTTCCGGTACTCGCTCGGGGTCCCAGGCCGGGCCGCTCGGTAGTAGGCTGCGCAGTTGCGCGTGGTATTGCGCGGCGGTTCTCAGCCCCCCCATATGCAGCCTCCGAACGTCAGCAGTTGGTTAATGTCGGCGTCGACATTGACGGTGGGCGCGGACAACGTGTGGTCACTTTCGCCCGTGGCGCTGCTGATCGCTTCGCGGATATGGCTGATCAGCAAGGTGTCGCCGAGACCGGCTTCGCGGTTATGCAAATCACGCAATTGCGCTTCGACCGCAGCGCGCACAGCGGTGGTGTCGGGGGTCAGGGTCAATTTGTAGGTGACCGGCACTTGAACGGGCGGCAGCACATGCATCTCAGCCGTGACTGGTCGCAACGGTTCGATGTAGGCCTGGACAGCGGCCAGTTGCGCAGCATTCGGCACCGGTTGCGGATCGTCGTCACGCATGATGTACACGTTAACGATGCCCAGCTTCTCGTAGGGGCTGCGACACCAGGCCCGGGTCACACCAGGGCATTCAAGCGCCCAGGTTTCATAGTCTTGCGTCGAGCCGCCGTGGGGGATGATGCGGTAGGAACTGATCACCCGGGAGCGCAGGGATTCCAGGCTTTCCCGGGCAACCCCGCCGATCAGCCCCGGCGCCAGCACCGTGAAGCTGTTGCCGACAATGCCCAGGATCGGTTGGACCGGGATCAGCGTCATGCCGGCATCGGCATTGCCCAGGCTGCCGGCGTCGAGCGCGGCGATGGTGGTGCTGTTGAGGCCATTGCTGGTGGTGCGCGACGCGGTCACTTTGTAGGTGCGACCGTCGCTCGATTGCAGCAGCGTATCGACATCCAGCACGGCACCCGCGCTGGCGGTAAAGCTGACGCTGCCGCTGGCGGCTTGCGCGGCTTTTCGCGGCTGGTTCAGACGCAGGGCGGCGATGCGTTCCAGGGTCGATTCGTCGGCCTTGTCCGGGAGGATCTGCTCGGCGATCCAGTCGAGGTAGCCATACAAACCATAGGCGGCGCCACCGAGGGTACGGGCCAGCACTTGCGCATCGGACTGGCGCAGCGAATCGCTGGCCAGGTCGCTTTGGGTGCGTTTGATCAGCACCGGCAGCGAAGGGGTTTCAAACGGCATAGATCACCTGCCAACTGTTATCAGGGTTGATGTCCAGGCGCTCGCCATCGGCCAGGGTCAGGACCGTGCGCAGGTTCAGGCGCTGGGCGTCGAGGCGTTCGCTGATGATGTCGATGGCGCTGCAATGGCCGTCGTCGATCAGCCATTGCAGGGCTTCGCGGGCATAGAACTCAGCGTCCATTTGCGTTTGCCGGGTCAGCTTGACCCGACGCAGCAGCCACAGCCGCGAGCCGATGCGGTCGTCGGCGACGGTGGGAAAGGTGTCGCCCCACCAGCCGAAGCGTTCCTCATCATCGAGGGCATCGTCATCGGCGGCACGGCGCCAGGTGAACAGGCTGATCAGCACCGAACGGGTCAGCGCGGCGTGGAGGTTCTGGCTGATGAGCATCACTGGCCTCCCGCCGGCACACCGGTCTGGCCACTGCCCGCCTGCACGCCGACGTGCACGTGTTTGATCTGGCTGATGCCGCCCGCGACCTGGTCGCCCTGGGAGACGATCTTGCCGGTCTGGGTCAGGGTCGGGGTGTCGATGTTCACGGCGCTGCTGGCGCGGATGTTCAGTGTCGCGGTCTGGATATCGATGATCCGACCGCGCTTGAAGTGGATCTTGTCGCCTTCGTCGGTGTAGATCGCCACTTCGCCCTGGGCCAACGCCTTAAGGCGATAGCGGCGGTCGGCGACCACCAGGACGATGGCGTGGGAGCGGTCACCGCCCAGAAATGTGGCGATACCTTCGGCGCCGGCCAGCGGATTGCTGGTGAAGCCGTAGGGTTCGAAGTGTTCCATGTCGTCGTTCACTTCACCGGCGGTGAGGCGCATTTGCAGCGATTGCAGCTTGGTGGCCGAGTTGGCGAGCACGACAGTGCCGCGCGCCAGGAGGCGTGTCAGTAGGCTCATTGGGTTTCCTTCAAAGATCGGGCGTGTGAGCGCGCCGCCTCAGGTCTTCTTGGGCGGCGTCGGATTGGCGTCGAAGGTATGCGGCGGCGCGACTTGCAAGGTGGTGACGGAGCCCTGCGCCGAAAGCGAGTAAGTGACTTTGGAAATCAGCATGTCGCCGTCCACTTCCAGCACCGGGTCCTTGACCTTGACCAGCGTGTTGTGGCGCCACAAATCGCCATTGGCCTGGCGCCAGCCTTGCACCTGGTAAGTGGTGGTCAAGGCTTTGCCGACGCGGGTGGCGGCTTCCCAGTTGGCCCTTTGCAGCGCCAGCTCGGAGGTAATCTGCGCGCCTTCATTGATCACCGTAACCCGCTTGCGCTTGAAGCCCAGATCGGCGGACACCGCCTCGACCTCGCTGACCGCCGCCCCGCTCTTCTGGTCATTGCCTTTCTGCTGGCCAATGACCCGGTATTCGGAGAACACCTGGCTGTAATCCATCGGCGCGTTGGCCGAGAGAATGTTCTTGCCCAGTTCCAGCACATCGCTGGCGCGCCCACCGCTGCCCGGTCGGGCCAGGACCACCCGGCCCTGGGCATCATCGGTGGAAAACACCCGGAATAACGTGAGCAAGCGGTCGATGGACTGGAACACCGTTTCCCCCGGCACGATGGTGTGACTGCCGAGCCGGGCGGTTTCCGCAATTTCACTGGCCACGTAGATCGAATACGACGACGCCAGCGCCTCAACGATGCTCAGCAATGATTGCTGATGCCATTGGTTAGGACGATTGGTCGCCGCACAATCCACCAGGTCCTGGGTTTTCGAACTGCCTTCGACGCTCAGGCTGATTTGTCGCCCGTCATAACTGATCGGCGCCTTGAACACATACCCGGTCAGCACCAGGTCGTTGCCGATCCGCACTTCGCATGGCGCGCCGGGTTGAATCCGTCGCACCAGAGTTTGCCCTGGCCATTGCCAGGTGATATCGAGTTTGAAGGTGCGGAACTGACGCTCCAGATCGGCCGTGATCTGCACGCTTTTCCAGCCACCATATTCGAGGCCGTCAACGGTCATGGTGACCTTGTTATCCAGTTCACTCATGGCTTACTCCCCCGAGAGTTTCAGGTCATTCGGCGGGGTGAAACCCGGATGGACCACGCCGTTGCGCTGGATCACTTCCTCCACCCGCGTCGCATCGCCCAACTGTTTGTAGGCGACGACCAAGGCCGGAAAACTCTCCTGGAACGACTTGCTGACCAGCCGGACACCCGACGATGCAACGGCCGTGAGATGCGCATTGAGCTTATGCCGCAGGTCGGTCATGGCCTGATAGTGCGCTGGATCCGCCTTGTTCGACGCTTGCTGGATCGCCTCATTGAGGGCTGCGCGCAACGCCAGCACATCATCGGCCACCGGCACGGCTTGACGCTGCACCGGTTGTTCGGCTTGTTGCTCCAGCGACGGCGTGGACCCGAGCTTGACCACCTTGGAGGCCACTGGCATCGCGGCGACCCATTGGGCGGCCTGCACCAGCAACGTGTCCTGCACCAGATTGGCCAGGGCCTGGGCCGCGGCGGTGGTGTCCTTGCCGGTGGTGATCTTCGGCGCGTCAGCCTTGCGGATGGCTTCGACCTGCTGGGAGACGTTGGCAATCACGCCACGATAACCGTCACGGGCAAAGTCCTTGAGCTCCTTGATGTCGCCGATCAAGCCCTTGAATTCAGCCGCCACTTCCTTGGGCAATTCCTTGACCGCTTTCACCAGCTCACTGATCTGCTTGTATTGATCAATCAGCGGCTGCAACTGTTGCTGGATGACGCCGTAGATGTCCTTGATGCTGTTGCGCAGGTCGGCAATGCCGATCCGCGCGGCCTTGATCAAGGTCATCGCGTCTTCGAAGCGTGCCACCGCCGAACCTAAAAAACTGTCCGCCGACACCAGCAACACTTTCTGCGTACTGACCGTCGCCGTCGGAAACGGCAGCGGTTCATCGGGGTAAAACTTCAGCGCAAAGGTCACCAGCCCGCCGTCCTGGCGGGTGTGGGTCATGTCGCATTCGCCGACCTTGACCTGCAAACGTCCCAGCCACGGATGGACCAGTTCACCACTGCCCTGCTCCAACGCCTTGAGCAGCTTGTCGCGCTGCTCCAGACAATCGGCACCGACGATAAACGCCGTCAGATCGTGAATCTTTGCCTGCTGGCCAAGGTTCTCGTAAAACGGCAAGTCGCGCTGCGGATACTCGTGCAACTGACCCTTTTTGCCGACCGGGGTTTTCGCCTGATCGACCCAGAAACCGACACCTCGAAAGGACGCCGGCAATAAACGGTCACGCCAGCTCATTGGAGCCTCCCAGGGAAAGTGAGCGGTAGCCGATGCGCGAGTTGAGCGCCAGCGCCGGTTGATTGGTTTGCGGCTGATCGGTGCGCAGTCCGGCCGGCGCATTTTCGAAGCGTACGGTCAGGCCGCCTTCGAGTTGCGTGCGGTTGTTGGCAGCGGTTTGCTGGATCAGCGCGCTGGAGTTTTGCGTCAGGGAGCCGGCTTGCATTGAAGGTTTTTGCGGCGAATTGTCGGGCACCGCCAATGCGTTTGCGGACGGCTCGGTGCTGGCCCCAAAGAACGCGGGCGCAAATTCACCTTTGCCTTCGGCGTTGGTCTTTTTCTGGTCATTAGCCAGGCCTTCGATCTTGCCGGTCACCTTAGTGATAAAGCCACCGAAGCTACCGCCAAACATCTCCCTGATCGGCGCCATAAGGGTCTGAATCTTGTCCGCCCATTCGCTGACGACGCTGGTCAATGGTGACCAGTTCTGCGTGAAAAGGTCCAGGGGCGAACCAGTAAACGGGATGCCGAAGACAGCCGCCAGCGCCACCATCTTCTCCCGAATGCTCTCCTCCATCCCGGCAAAGAACTCAGGAACACCGCCCCAGAGCTCCGCAATCTTATCCATCGGCAAGTAGTCGTTGAACAGAGTGCGAAGCGCATCTTTCACCGGCACGACCAGTGCGACCAGCAAGTCAAAAATGGCGGCAAACAGCCCTGTTATCGGCCCCCAGTTATTCAGAATCATGCCCTGCGGCGTCCAGTCGAAGCACGCCTTGATGAAGGTAAACGCCGAGGTCACGTTGTCTTTCAGGCGCCCGAAAATCGCCCCAATGATCGAGCTGATTGGCCCCCAATTACTGAGGATCAGCCCTTGGGGTTGCCAGGCAAACCAGAGTTTATAAAGCTCGATCGCGGGCCCCGCTACAGCCTCGATGCCTTTCCACAGCGAGGAGAAGAACGCGGTAACGGGCCCCCAATTGCTGATCAACTGCCCGATGGGCGTGAAGCTGAACATCGTCTTGAAGAACTCGACCATCGGCATCACTACAGGCGCAATCTTTTGCCAGAGCCCGGCAAAAAACGTCGAGATCGGTTTCCAGTTGGCTACGATTAACCCGGCGGCCAAGGCAATGCCCGTGGCGATCAGCATGATGGGGTTGGCCTTCATCACCAGACTCATCACGTCAAACACCTGGGTTGCGCCCGTTACTGCGGTTTGAATCGCCGAGAACGCGATGGCACCGGCCGCCAGCCCTTCAACCAGTTTCGGGTTGTCATTGAGCAGTGTTCCCACGCTGTTAAGCATTGGTTCAAGGCCGACCACCAGGGTCGCGACCGCCGGCAACAACGCCGCATCAATCGCGGAGGAAACCGTGCTCATTGACTGACTGAACACGTTCATGGTTTGCGTCGCGGTTACCGGCGCGCTCGGCAAATCAACGCCTTTGGCAGCCTCACTGACCTCGGCCAATTTCCCCTTGAACGCATCGGACGCCTTGATCCCGTCCACGAACGGCGTGATCACGCTACCGCCCTTGAACAGGCCGCTGATATCCAGTTTGCCGAGGCCGGCCTGTTCAAGATTCTGTTTAAAGCTGTCGACCTTTGAAACAAGGGCTTTGAGCTTGGGGGACAGGTCGTCGATGCCGGTCAACAGCACCGATTTTTTTATCGTGTCTTCATCTGCCATCACTGCACCTGCTGCATCGCATTGATCCGTTGCGCGTGCTCCAGGGATTCGCGGAGCACATCCAGTGGCCTGGCCATCATCTGTTCGGGGTCAACCTTCCAGAACCAGGCCAGGTCATAGGCGACTGCGATCAGGTCGGTGATGGCTCCGACGCCGCACTCATGAAAAAACTCGCGACGGCCCAGCTCAGCGCGTTGAGGTCAGCCAGGTCCAACTGGTTGACCGACGACGGTGGAATGCCGGCGCACACCGCGATGTATTTGGCCGCGACGTCCATGTCCAGGCTCACTTCTTCGCTTTTGTCGATCTTGTACGGCAGCGCCTTGATCGCCCGCACTTCCTGCACCGTCGGACGGCGCAGGTTGAGTTCGGTCAGAGGCTCGCCGTGGGCTTCGATCGCAACCTGAAGCTTCACGGCGCCGCTCATTGCCAGGTCCCCTTCACACCGTTGAAGACCAGCGAGATCGAGGCGTCGTCCCCCTTGGACGCCGGCTCATCGACCAGGTAAGCGCCGGCCAGCACATAGACTTTGCCGTTGCTGAATTCGCAGGTGACGGTCATGTCCACGCCCGCCACCAGTTGCTTGAGCGGGAAGTCCGGGGTGTGCAGCGCCGTCACTTTGAACGACGGTGCGATGTCGGTTTCCTTGTAGAAACCCGGCACGACGGTTTCGCGTTTGGTGGACATCAGTGGTGCTTCGCAGCCGCCATTGATGGTCAGTTGAGCGCCGTCCACTTTGACGTAGCAGGTGCCCGCAATCAGTTGACCCATGGTGTTTCTCCCTTCAAATAAAAAGCCCACGCAAAGTGGGCTGAAATCACACGTTCCTTACATTCAAGGAGCAGGCTTTTAAGCGGCGTCGTCGTACTGCAGACGGAATTGGTTGAGCAGTGCGAACACACGCAGGCCGTTGATGTAATCCGGCGGGAACAGCACGTTGACTCGGCTCGGGTCCTGCACGTCGCGCTCGACGATCAGGTGCTCGGCGAACAGCTCGGCGTTTTCCACGTGGCCTTCCAGTTCGAGCTTGGCGTACTGGGCAATCAGCTCACCGCGAATGGTGCTCGGGGTGACGATCGGCTGGCCGGCGCCGAAACGGGTGCCGTCGGAGGCCAACTTGTGGCGACCGTACTTGCTGGTGATCACGCTTTGCAGGCGACGCACGATGAACGCCGACTGGTGCATGGTTTCGCTGTCCAGGTAGGAGTTGTCAGCCTGACCATAAGCGTTCTTTTGATAGGTGGTGATCGAACGCTGAATGCGCACGTAACCGCCTTCGTAGTACGCGGTGGCGATACCGTAGTTAAGCAGCGACTGACGCTCGGTCAGGGTGAAGCGTTCGCTGGCCGGCGCCGGGTCGAGACCAGGCAGGCTGCCGCTTTGGGTCGGGCGGCTGGCGTCAGCCGAGATGAACACCGAAGTGCGCGCGGCCAGTGCAGCGGCCTGGACCCAGAACGGTTGCGGCACACCCGGTTCCAGCGCCTGGATGGTCATGTGCTGATCGTTGCGCGCCTGGCCAGCGGCAACCAACGTGCCGATGGTGCCGCGCTTGGCGCTGTAGACGTGACCGAACAATTGCTTGGCCCACGACCAACGACCGGTGCTGTCATCCATGACGGCTTGCCAGGTGTTGAGGGTGCTCAGGTCCGAGAACGGCATGCAGATGAACTCGAACGGTTCATCACCCAATGCCGCAACGGCAGCCACTTGATCCGGTACACCGACGCCGCCAGTCATGGCGGTCACAGCCGAGGTCAGGCCGGCCGGGGTCTCTTCGCCGTTGCTCTTGCCCAGGCGATTGAATTGCAGGCTGATGTCGTTGCCGCTGTCGCCGGTCCATTTGGCGCTCAGGGTCACGACGCCTTCGGCCGCAACCGCGGACACCGGCAGATCGGCAGAAGCGTTGATTTTCAGCGCCAGTGCGCTGGCCGCTTGGGCCGCCGTGAAACCGCTGACGACGGACGCTTGAACACGAACACCGCCGACGTACAGGTTAAGCACGCCGCTCTGGGTCGCTGCGCCCGTCAGGGTCACCACACCTTTGGCGATGCTGCCAGTGGTGTTGTGCAGCGGCAGGCACCAGATCTCGCCGATCGGGTCGGTCTTGCGCCAGGTTTCGTACATCGAGGCGAGCATCGAGCCTTGGCCGCCGATGCTTTTGGCCAGCGCGACGCTGGACACCAGCACCAGTTTGCCGACGTCGGCCGGAGCGATGTTGTCGTTGACCTGAGCGACGATCAACCGGCGCATGGCCGACGACGCGCTATTGGCGGCCGAGTTGTCCATCTCGGCGTAGAACAGCGGAACACGAATGTCCGCGGGGATGTTACTGAATCCGATCGCCATTATTTGGCTCCCTGTGGTTTGGCCGCTTTCACGGCTTTGGTAGTGATATCGCCATCGGCCAGACGTCGACGCCACCAGGCGTTATCCGGCACTTCACGGCCCTCGAGGGGCAACAGATCGCCCGCTTCCGGGTCCGGCACGACACGGCCTGGGGCCGGCAGCACGGTGATGCGTTTGCTCATGGGGTTACATCTCCAGAGAAAGTCAGTTCCAGGCGCCCGTCGGGGCCTGGGCGTTTCAGATTGGGATCGGCCGGGTCGATGGCATCGACCCGCACCGTGACCCCGGTAAAGGACGACAGACCGTCCAGTTCACGCTCGTGCCAACTCTCTGCCGGTTGATTGGGCAGATTGCGGCCGAGCTGAAATTCGGCGAAAAAGCGCAGGCGATACAACGCGCGGCTGGCGTTGATGGAAAGCAATTCACCGCCGTCGTATTCGATGGCGTCGTAGTCCGTGCCGGGCTTGAAACCCACCAGCGCGCGCCACAGTTCGGCGCGCAGGTCGTGCAACAGATCCAGCGCTTTTGTAGCGTCTGTGGTGTCGAGCACCAGGGTCACTTCGAAGCGGTCGCGGATGGGTTGCAGCGCCAGGTTCTGCGCGAGGCTTTTGCTGGCGACATCGGCGAGGGGGACGATGTAGGCGCAAGGGGTTGTGAGTGGGGTGTTGGCTTGCAGGGTGGTGAGGTCGATGCCGGCCGCGATGCGATTGGCAAGGGTTGGGCATTGGGCACGCAGTTGCGTGAGGATCGGAGTGATCTTCATGAGGGCGCTCCAGGGTTTTATTGAAATTGCCAGGTAGATAACTGTGGGAGCAGGCTTGCTCGCGAAAGCGGTGGGTCAGGCGGCATTGTTGGTGAATGTGCTGGCGTCTTCGCGAGCAGGCTCGCTCCCACAGGGTTCTGTGAATTGGTGTGGGGTTTGATCAGACGATGGCTTCAGCTCCGGGATCGATGCACGTCGCGTCGATCATGCAGCGATAGCTGCTGGTGCGGTCGCCGCTGGCGGTGACTTTGTCGATCGACCAGCGCCCACGCATAAAGTCCGGCCAAGTGTCGTCCAGCAGGACCAGCCCTTCAGCCGAGAAGTCTGGATTGCCCGGACAGCTGATTTTCACCTTGAGCTTTTCACGGCCCATTTTGCGCACTTCACCTTCGCCAATCGCCTGCGCTTCTTCTGCGTTCTGGCAATTCAGGCGCAGGGTCTTGAACGGCGCGAGCCCGGTTTCAACCATCTGCAGCAAACCGGCTGCAGCGTCCCACCAACTGATCTGGCAGCCCTGGGTTTTGGCCTTGGCGGAATCATCAAGGGTCGCGGTGATGAACGCATGGTCGCCGGGGCGATTGTTGTGCGTAACCGACAGTCTTACGTCCGCCAATACCTTGCCCGACAACGATTTGAGCTGGCCCGGCCGCGCTAGCACATACAGCTCATTAAAGGGTTTGGCGATGGCGCCATACTTGGTCGCCAAGCGCGAGATGAAGCCCATGTCGGTTTCATTCGACTGGTCGATATGCGCGATCTTTATCAGCGACACTGACGGATCCACCCTCGGCGAAAAACCGTATTTGGCCGTCAGTTGGCGAAACAACGCACCGAGGGTCGTCGGGCCATGACTGGCCGAACGGCGCTGCTGAAATCCGCTCTCGTCCGCCGCACTGAACGGCGCGGCGGTCGCCACCAGCGACACGCGAAACGGAAACAGTGTCGGCGTACGCCGGGCCACCACAAACTGGCCTTTATCCACCAGCCCGGATTCCAGATAACCCACGCACAAACCGATTTTGCCACCCAGGCTCGGCAGCCCTTCAAGACCTTCCAGATCGAGCACCAACGTCAGTTGATCGGACTCAATACCGGCGGTATCGATGTGCTCCCAACTGATCAGACGCTGATTGATCAGGGTCGCGTTGGCCCCGTAGATTTTTATCGCTGGCGTAAACCCGATTGCCATGCAGCCTCCTTAATCCCAAGCCGTTGCCGGCGTTTTCGCTGCGGGCCTGGTTTCAAGCTCCGGCAGCACCACCCAGACGCCTGCTGGCAGTACAGGGCCTTGCTCGGCCAGTATCGGATTGAGGCGCCACAGCGCTTCTTCAGCCCCGTCGTCACAGCGCTCGGTTTCGCGGTAGAGCAACAGATTCACCGAGTCACCGGCGATGGTTCGTACCTTACGCATTGACGTATTCCCCCAAGGTAATCGACCAAGTGATCAACATCGCCGTGCCGTCATCAATCACGCAGCTTTGGGTTTCCAACACATCATCGATGCGCCACAAACCCCAGTTGCGCCCAATGCCATCGACCAACGGCAAAGGTATGCGCAGCGCCTGCAGGGCACGCAATTCGTCGAGCCGATCCATGGCCACCGCGTACATTGCCTTGCCAGTGATCGTCAGGGTTTGCAGGCCTTGACCGGTCTGGCTGGATTTGGGCTTGCTGGTCAAAATATCCACCTTCACCCAGCCACCGTCCGACTTGCGCACCAGACCGTCGTAGGCAAAGTTGCTCGACAAGCCAAAAATGAACGTACCGAGTGCCATTTGCTGCCTCATCAAGCCACCCCATCGGTCAGGGCCGTGTCACGTCGCACGGCGAGTTGATTGGTCGTTGTCATCATTGCGAACTGGTTGGAAAGGTGTTGCACGACCAGGTTGGCCAATTCGTTGGTATTGGGTGAATCGAGGCCGTTGATGTAGATGTTGGCGTTCACCGTGTTTTGCTGATTGTTGGTTTGGGCGTTAGTCAGGTCTTTGCTGACCTGGTCCGGTGACAGGAGGCGATCAGCCCCGGTGTAAATGGACTCACCCAGTGCTTCGCCGCCCTTGCCGCCGAAGTAGGAACCGACCAGGCCACCCACCACAGCGCCAAGCGCAGTGCCCAGGACCGGTACGAAGCTGCCGATCATCGCGCCGGTAGCCGCGCCGGCATAACCTCCGGCCGCTCCGCCAATACCCGAACCGACAGCGCCTGCAGCCCCTTTGTAATCGCCGGCCATCAGTGCCTTGACGCCGTTGTAACCCGCGTAGGCCAGTGCCAGCGGCCCGCCTAGCCGACCTGTGAAAGTCTTGGCCCTGGCATTGGAAGTAACCAGTCGGTTACGTAGCGTAGGACGCGGAGGTTTGGCGTCAGCGGCTCCCGGCTGTTTCGGGTTACCACCCTTCTCCTGCGTACCGTCGCTGACTTTTTTCTTGTCCTGGCCACCGCTTTCATCACGTCCCGGCGGCTGAATAGCAGCGTCCGGTTTGAAAAGTTCTGTGGCGGTGGTGGACACAGTCGACGCCAGTTTGTTCAGGATGGGGCCACGAAGCGGACTGGCGGCCGCAACACCGAGCAAGGTCACGGCGGCGGTGACTTCCGGCAACGTTTCAACCAACGAACTCACACCACTGACCGCCATGTCGGCGCTCAGCATCGCGAGGTCAGTCACTGGAGCAATTGCGTTACCAACCCCGGTAACAAGACGTGTCCAACTCGCATCCAACCCATTCCAGCGTGCTTGCGAGGTATTCCCTCGAGCTTCGGCGGTTTGCGCCATCGAGTCCTTGTCACCGTCACCCTTGTCGGACGCCACAGACAATGCGGTCTTCAGATCCTGAGGCGACTTCAGCAACTTGCCGATGCCCTCGTCGCCCTCAAACAGCGTCTTGATCAACAAGGTCTGTTGCTCGGCCGGCTTGCTCTTCAAAGCCGCCAGCACATCGCTGATCGCCCCCGGTGCATCCTTGCGCATTCTGCTGGCGAGGGCTGCGGGTTCGATATCAAGTTGCACCCAGGCAGCTCGCTGCTCTGGCGTGGCGTTGTCACCTTTACCGAGCGCAGTACCAAGGGTTTTCAACGAGGCGCCAGCTTCTTCTTTGCCCACGGAAGCGCTCAGCAGGGCCGCTGCGATCGCCGCCGTTTGCTCGGGCGCCATACCGGCGGCCAGACCTGTCTCGCCGCCGCGCAGTACGACCGAACCGATGTCTGCCGCCGTCGCTTTCAAATCGGGACTGGCGCCAAGGCGGTTGGCCGCGTTGCCTAACTCAAGACTTTTCTCTCGATCCAGGTGCAACGTAGTGCGCAAGCCGGTCATCAGCGCTCCGGCTTCCTTGATATCGATCTTGAACGCCGAGGCCATGATGGCGCTGTCGCGTGCAAGATCCCTCAGCGTCTGTCTCCTGTCCTGCGGTTCGACGTCTTTGAGAACCCGTGCATCAACCGCCGCCTGTTGGACCTGCAACAGCTGCACACCTGTTGCGCCGCTGGGGGCGGTACGTTTTTCACCCGCTATCTTCTGGGTGTCATTGCCCAGTTCCTGAAGCTCATCCGGGTCCAGATGCAATTTTTGATTCAGGTCGACCAAGGCGGATTGTGCCGCGATTGCAGGCCTCAAATCCTCTGGCGGTGCTCGCTGGTCAACCTCAGCCTTGAGCTTTGATTTTGCCTCACTGGCTGGCGCTGGCGCCGATGCATTCGCCTTGAGCAACGACTGCTGCGTCGACAGTGCACCGGTCAACGACGCCAGGGTTTCGCGAAGCTTTCCCTGCTCCGCCACCAACAGACGGATATCGAGGCTGGCCGTGGTCAGAGCCTGGTTCAGCCCCGACAGCGGGTCTTCGAAACCGACAAGCTCCGGCGTTTCAGATGCGCTGCCCAGTTGCGGCAGCTCGATGCGATTGATGTCCGCACCGTGCAGCGAATAATCACTCTCTGCCATCCCGCTCTACTCCTGTTTCACGCCAAGGCGAGTGATCGCGATGTCGTAGCGGCGCAATGCCTTGCCGGCGTCCCATTCCAGAATTTCCGCCTCACTTACCGGGTAAATGAGCGGCACCACATCGAGGATTACTTCGATGTCGCGCTCCGAAAGAAGTCCGCCGGTTTGTTTAAAAAATCGTCGATGCGTATCTGAAGCTGTGTCCAGTCGGGCACGGTCAGCAGGTCCAGATCGGGGATCATCAGCCCGGTGCAATGGGCGGTGATGAACTCGGCGCGTTCCTTGGCGGTTTTCAGTTTCTTCATCGCCTTGGTGGCGCGCAGCACCGGCATTTCCAGGGTCAGCGCAGTCATGCTGCGGCCCCCGGCGTTGAGCGGTTGCAGCAGTTGTACTTGATCGGGTTCTGCCGATGGATCGCCCTGCCCTTCCTGTTCCAGAAAGTAAGAAGCCGGGCGGGTCGACATTTCGTGCACGTACTGGGCGATGCTCACGTAGTCCGGGCGTTTGAGTTGGTCGAGTTCCTTGACCGACAGCCCGGTGGCCAATTTCGCCAGTTCGAAAAACTGATCGTCCTCATCATCACCGGCATGGGCCAGGGCCTCTTTTTGCGCGGCGTAGAACAAGGGTTTGAGCTGAATCTGCTCGATCTGCGCCTGAGTGTCGGCGGTGATCGGCGACAGCAAGACGTGAACAGGAGGCGTCCAGGACATGAAATGAATTCCTTGGTGGATCATGGGGAGGTGTTGCGTAAATGCCGATTGGTGAATGCAGATCAAAGGGATTGCAAAGCCCCTTGTGGGAGCGAGCTTGCTCGCGATGGCGGAGGGTCACGCAACACAGTGTTGGATCTGCCGGCCTCATCGCGAGCAAGCTCGCTCCCACAGGGATAGTGTTTACGGCATCAACACGGCGCGGCGGGCGTCACCGAGGATGTCGACGCCATTGAGCATGAACTTCTGGGTGCGCACGTCGATGTCGATCACCGGGATGCCGTTTTCGAGACGGTTGTAAGTACGGCAGGTGAATTCAAGCGTGGTAATCGGCTTATCAGCCATCTTGACCACCGACTCGCCCAAGGACTTCAGCTTGCCGCCAATGGTGTGGTAGGTGAACCAGGTATTGCCGTCCTGATCCTGACCGGCTTCGCGCACGTTCAGCAGGATGTCGTCACCCAGTTTTACACCCAGGGCCAGCATGACTTCCGGGCCCATGCCTTGCAGGGCCAGCTTGGCCGTCAGCACGGATGCGCTTTTGACCATGTCCTCGCCGATAAAGCGCCCACCCGTCATCGTTTCCATTGCGAAATCGATCTTCGGCGGCTCGAAACTCTCCACAGTCGCCGACAACGGCAGGCCTTGCAGGGTGGCCGCGATGGCCTGTCTTACGCGGTTGGTAAACATTAGAGAACATCCTCCAGGAACTGCTCGATGATTTCATCGCGGGCGTTGAGTTGGTAAACCATGTGTTCGTTCGGCGCGTAGCGGCCGTAGTCGATGACGATGAACCAGGTGCCGTTCTTGTATTTCTCGACGCTGTTCAATTCCGGGTGCAGGTACACGCTGCCGCCCGGGATGGTTTCGTCGGCGACCAGGGTTTGCAGCCAGTCGTTGATGCGCTTGACCTCCTGATCCATGAACGACTTGGTCAGGTTCTTGGCCATGGCTTTCTGGCCGGCTTTCACCAGCTTGCGGCTGATGGCGTCTTCGAGGCCGACGTAGCTGATGAACTTGCCGGTGACGGAGCGGTTACCCAGCAGCGAGAAGCCGCCGAGGACGGTGCGGGCGTAATAGCTGATGCCATAACGGTTGAGCAGATCGCCTTCGGTGGAGGTGTCGAGGATGTTGTATTCCACGACCCGCGAAACGTCTTCGGCATAGGTCACCTGGTTGCCCGGGCTTTCCCATTGCTTGACCTTGGCCAGTGCGGCGATGGCCAGGCTGGAAGGTGCGAGGAACACGTTTTTCTTCGCCGCTTTGGAGTAAACGGCCGGCATGTTGTGCACGACCAGGCAACGGTCGAAACCGAGGTCCGCACCGCCCAATTCCTGGCTGTAAGTCACTTGATCAGCGACCGCGGCATCCTTGCCGTCGAGCACTACGCGGGCCTTGATGCGCTTGCCGAACGAAGCGAATTCGCTGGCCACCGCTTTGGTACCTGTGAAACCTGGCGCACCAATGATGGTCAGGTCTTCCGGCACGCCGCTCAGTGCAGCCAGGCCGAGTTTGCGACCGGTCACCGGCTCAATGCCGCCGATCACGTTGTTGATGGTATCGGCCGGGGCGGTGCCCTCTTCGACGATGACCACGTAGACCGGCACCTTCACCACTTTGAGGATCTGGTACACCGCGTGGTACAGCGTGCCCGACTCGGCGCCGGTCGGATCGAGCAGTGCCTGAGTGGTGAAGCTGTTGATGCGGAACGGGGAGTTACGCGGAATCAGCGGATCGGCTTTCGGCGCGGTGCCGACCAGGCCAATGACGTTGTCGCCCAGGCCACCCATGGCCTCGGGGGATTCAGTGGCATTGACGGTAATGCCGTTGTGCTCGAAGTTCAAAACCTCAGCCATGTTATTCAGCCTTCTTGGCAGCGGCCGGTTGGGCCTGGGTGGATGTTTTCAGTTCCAGGCGACCGGCGCTGAGCAGTGCATTGGCTTCGACGTCGAGCAGGTCGAGTTCCTGGCCGGCGGTGGACCAGTGACCACGCCCGACGGGGAACGGGACGAGGACGGTGTAAGTTTGGCGTTCTGCCATTTGGGTTTCTCCAGAGACGAAAAAGCCCCTTGGTTTTAGGAAGGGGCTGTTGGGTGTTAATTAGCGGATAAGAAAACGCCCCGACGGTGCGGGGCGTTTATTGAAGCTGGGTGATGACCGAGGTCTTTTCGGGCGGCGATGAATCCGGCCAGCCTTCAGTCAACATGCTGTCACGATAAGTACCCGTCTCGACTGCGCGCAGTAATGTCAGTTCGCGGTCAAAACAAGTCTGTACGTGGGCACGAACAGCCGTCGCAATAGAGATAATCCTGGGCGCATCCAACTCAACAAAACCTTCAGCCGTTTTCCATGAGCATTTGTAAGATGAGTCAAGAATGGCCGAGACGGCTGCACCTGCAATCAACGCCTGTCCATCTCGCGATGTATCAATCGTCGAACCATCGACAACAACGCCTGACGCTTCTCGTTGATAGCGCTCAGCCGCTATCAACGCTGCAAAATCCACCTGAACATCAGGAAATGGAGTTTTGGTTAACGCTCCATCTATCAGACACCAGCGTCCTGTTATGTCCGTTGCAGACCTCGCCCATAGATCATCATCAATTTTCATCGCTCCTTCAGGAATGTCGCAAACACCCTGAATAAGACGTTCTTTTATATAACCGTGCTGATCAAACGTAACGTATTTATTAGTCATAACTTTCCCCTAGCAGCCCACGGCCAACCATCTTGTTGAAGTGCCCGCAGAAGACCGAACGGTGAAGCCTGTCCTGGTTACCCCTCCCATTGCAACAAATCCAACCGCCCCCGATCCAGGGGTGTAGTCACTCATTGCGATGGCAGACAACGCAGCCGTTGGAAACGTGAGCGGATAGTCAACCACCCGGTCAACCGTAGTGGAAACCACGCTATACACACCCCATTGGATAATGAATCCGCCAAGCCACGACGGGAATACGCAGTAGCCGATGCCGGACTTCAGTATCTGAAAGCCCCAAAGCAACTTTTTAGGCGTAACGATTGTTGAATCGTCCGTACCCAAATTGACCGCGGTCTGAGTTGCGACCTTGGCTGTCCCTTGCTTGATCTCCGTTGCCTGGGTGGCTAGAGCAGCAAGCGCGGCGATATCAATATTTCCCTGATTAACCGGAGCGTTCCAGGCTTTGATACACAACATCAACGCAATGTTACGCGGACGTGCAACACCTAAAGCACCAGCGTTCACCGGTGTCGTGCCGGCTGTAAAAACAGAGTTACTGACGGGATAGTCCAATGCGGTGTATGGATCTAGTCCATGAGCCTCCGCTATGCCTGCGTCCGATGATACGTTGTGCCAGAGGCCGGAAACGGCTTGGGCGATGTTAGACGGGTCGAAGGACTGCAAGCTGCCTTTCTGCCAACTGCCCAGCGCACGCCCAGCATCGACCCCACGCCCGTGATCCCAACCGCGCAAAAACTCGCCACGCGTTTCCGGCAACCGGAAGTTACCAACCCCTTCATCCCCCTTATTGAACTTGCCTGCCAGATAAGCGCTCAAGTCGGGATAAACCGCGCTGCTCTTGACGCTGTTATCCAGCTCAAGAAACCCCGGCGGTGGCGTATCAACCGGGAACGCGACAATCGCCCCCACCGGCAACGCCGAAGCCTTGGCAATCAGCGCCTCGATTTCAGGCTTGGTATAGGTGTCCTTGATACCAAATCCGGCCAGCGTTTCAGGATTCGCCCCACCGGTTGCCCGTCCATACTTATCAACGGTCAAACTCTTGTAGGTGCCAGGCTGAATCCCGGTCCGCCCCGCCAACATCTCAAACGTCAGCGCAGTCGCGTCCAACGTAATCGGACCGTTGGTGGTCAGGTGCCACAGCGAGTCACCATTCGCCGTTCCTTCTTCAACCATCACCGTCAGGCCCGGCGTTACCTTGGCGCTGGTGTTGGCGTCAGTCGTGCGGACCCAGGCGCCGTTGGCAACTACCCAAAGGCCGTTGTCCTTGGCCAACGTCTGCGTCGTCAGCAACACGCGATCGCCGGCAACAACCGCGACACCATCAATCTGTTGCGCACCGTTCAACACCAGGTTGCCAGTTGCGGCAACGCGAACCGATTGCTTGCCGTCGAGTTTGCCGAGTTCTTCGGCGAGGTAGCTCATGACCCAGGCACGGGTGGCCTTGACTACAGTGTCATCGATCAGAAGCGTCACTAACGACGCGTTACTGGTCTCGAAAATCGAGCGAATGTAAAACTCTTTCCCCGATCCCGACGTTGCCAATACCGGTTTAAACGACTCCGGATATTTAACGATGGCGTACAAAACCCCGGTATCGGTCCAGATCCCGGCCTCGCGCACATACCAGCCGCCCACGTCCGGCGGGATGGTGACTTCAGCGAGCAGCCAGCTCGGATTTTTCTCATCCTGGAACAGTGCATTGAGCGGCCCGCGCCAGACTTCGCGTTTCAGTGCGGTGGCCGTGGCGGCCGGGTTGTAGACGCTGCCACCACCGTCACCGACGGAAATCTGTGACAACTTGATCGGCAGGCCCGCCGCTTTGCAGGCAGTTTCGTAGGCGATCCCCGCGTTGGTAAGCAGGGTGTAGTAGTCGGCCATTTAGGACCCCTGAGGATAAATAGTGGAGGTTTCGACGGTGTAGAGCCCGGCGGCCAGAAAGAATTGGCCCGAGGCTTCGAGCCCTTCGATGACGATCGGATAAACCGTGGTCAGCTCGCCGCATAGGGTGACGGCGCCGATGACGTGATTGCCGAAGGCACTCAGGCCGACGGAGACCTTTAAGGTGTCGCGCTCACTTTTGGCGTCCGCCAGGCGTCGATCAAGACGCGCATCGATTTCTTCGCTGTAGGGCTGCTCGGAAAAAGCCCTGACGGAAAAGCTGTAAGGCGCGCCCGGTGGTGTTTGTTCGTACCAGGCCCGCACATCGGGTTGGAGCCGCAAACCTTTGGCGGCGTTTTCCAACGCCTTTCGAGTACCGGCCTGCCGTGCGGTGGGCCAAGCGAGTTCGACCGTCAGGCGCTTCTCAGCTTCTGGCGCTTCGGAACTCCACTCGCTGACACCCCGATCTGCACCGAGGTAAGGCAAGAACGCCAACGGTGTTTCGGCGGGGTTCATCAACTCCGGAAACGGCGGCGTAATGCGCTCAAGCAATTTGCCGAAACCGAGATCCAGTGCCCGTTCCAATGGCGAACTGTTGGCTGGCAACAGGCTTGGACGAGGTATGTCGTCACTCATAACGTGTCCACCTCAACCTCGACACCCGTGCAATACGGGGCCTGGAACGCCGTCGTCACAATCGGCGCCAACGGTTCAAGGATTTGCAGTTGAACCGCGCCGGCGCTGTGCAGCGTGTAGTCGATCCAGCTCGGGTCCACCCGCCCTTCCAGGCGATGACAGGAGTCGGCATAGGCCTGCAATTGCTGTTGCGCGGCGACCTTGGTCAGCCCCGAATCGGGACCGGCGTTGATCTTCGCCACGACGCGGATTTTGTAGGTCTTGATTTGCGCGCCCTGCACGGTGACCAGGTCGGTTTCGGGGCGTACATCAGGCCGGGCGAAATGCTGGCGAACGCCATCGAGCAGGTCTGCGGACGGCGTGCCATCGCCCTCCCGGGCCAGCACCGTGACCATCACCTCGCCGGGCGCAGTGCGGCGTCCGTTGCCGTCCTTGACCTGCGCGGCATAGCCGTCCGGATCGAAGGTGTAGGTGACGGTCACCACGCCCGCCGCAGCGGTTTCGACCTTCACCGCAGGCCGTTCGCCGAGGGTAAAAACCTCCCGGCGATACTGCATCCGCGAACCCGCTGCCGGGGCGTGGGGCGCCAGGTAATAACGCAACCGGGCGTCGTCGTCGCTTTCAAAAACCGGAGGGATCGGCGGGAATGCCGCCGGGTCGCCCGGGTCCAGCAGTTGACGCTCAAGGCCCATGTCCGCCAGGCGTGCATCGAGGTTGCTGCCGGTGGCCCACCACGCCAGCATCTGCTTGATGCGGGCGTTGTATTTGCGTTCGTGGGTTTGCAGTCGCACACAAAACGCTTCTAGGGCCAGGGTCAGCAATTCGCTTTCGTTTTCCAGGCTGACCACAACCTTTGTCGCGCTCTCGGGGGAACGAGCGCCGACGTATTCAACGACGAAAGTCTTGAACTCGGCGAGCAAGTCCTCAAAGGCTTCGACGGTGACGATGGCCGGCTCGGCCAACTGGTTCTGGCCGGGGATCAACATACTCATGTCACTACCTCGAAAGTCTGTTGACGGTTTTTCCAGGTGCCGGCGAAGCGCAGCAGCAACCCCGCGCCCTGTCGGCTGGCCACAATGACTTGCGGCTCAAAATCGTCGATGCCGTTCTGCTTGTTGTAAAACGCCTGCGCTGCATGGCTCTGGGCCAGGATCAGCACGTCGTCGCCGAGGTTCTGGCCCAGCAACTGCGGGAGTGTGCTGCCATACAGTGGTCGTTTCTGGCGTGTGCCCAACGGCGTGGTCAGTGCGCGGGTGGCGCGCTGCACAAACTGCAGCCAGTCGTCGACGGTGGCTCCGGTGTTTCTATCGATTCCGATCATGGGAAACCCTTTATTTGGGGCTGATGACACGCCCTTGGTGATCCACCACCGGGCCGCTCAGGTGCACGCCGGCAGCGTCGATCAGCAAACCGACCGCGCCCAGTTGCAAGGTAATTGCCTGGGGCGTCATCGCCAGTCGCGCCGGGCCGATGTTCAGCTCAAGGGATTCGCGAGAACCGCTGAAAGCCGCCGGGCCGTTGTTCCAGTGCAGGACATGGCTGGCATCGTCGTAGCCGCTTTCCGTGCCGTCCTGATAGAGGCGACGGGTCAGCGACGCCAGTGTCGAGGCCGGGGGAAACCGGTCACCGTTAAGCCCGAACAGCGCGACCGACTGCCCACCGCCCTCGCCGCCACCGTGATTCAGCAACAGGCATTGCTCGCCGACGGAGGGGATCCGCGACTCGCTCTGAGCCCCGGCACTCGGGTTGAAAAAACGGATGGCCGGGCTCAGCAATTCACCGTGGCGGACCTTGCAGGTATTGCTGGCCGCATCGACTTCCTGACACACGCCGATCCGACAAAAGCTGTCGGCGCGTCGATACAGGTCTTCAAGCTCAGTCTCCATCTGCGCCAAGCGCTCGATGATCGGGCCCAGTTGCATGCGTAACAGCGCGTCAAACATGGGCTAGTCCTCGAGTGCGGTGTATTGATCCGGGTCGTCGATGTTTGACACCTCCCAGGTGCGGGCGAATTTCGGGATGCCCGTCGGGTCTTCGAGCAGCAATGGCCCGAGGTACAACGTCTGGGTGAATAAAACGGTCCAGGCGTTGTATTCCCGTGTGCCGCTGAGGGATGTGGTCGGAAGGCCATCGATGTTCTGCGGCAAGTCGCATTGATCGGCCGGCAGTTTCCAGCGATTGTCGGTGACGAGGTTTTTCAACTCGCTGACCAGGTCGCACACTTCAGGCCCCGGCGTCGGCAACACAACTTGCAACGAAACCGTCAGGACATGGGCAATACGTCCGTTATTGGCGCGGTTGCCCGGCGCATCGTGGTCGATCGAGATCAGCACCCGGGTCGAATCGTCGGTGCTGTCGAAGTCTTGATGGCTGCCGACCTTCACGCCGGGAAGGGCGATGCGCAACGCCTCGGCAATGGCAGTAACAAACTGCGAAGGTTTTTCGATGACAACGGACATTAATGGCCTCCTGTTCACCTGCAACGCAAAGATCAGCGCCGTTGTTTTATTGTTGATCCGGACGTGGCGGGAGGTCGCAGACACCGATCCGCTTCGCCGCCCAGCGCTCATAAAGCCCGATGGCCACGTCCGCCCCCGCCATCGCCGTGAGGCAACCAAACGCACACGCGGTCCAGATCGACACGCCAGCGGCGTACAGCAACATGATCGCGGAGACTCCGCAGATCACGCAGGCCCCGGAGCGCAACGCCAGGCGCCGCAACAGCGCCCAGCCTCGAGCGCCTTCCTTGTCGGCGCGCCACATTTCGCCGGACACCCCGCCCACCAGGGCGAGGACGATGACAAGCCAGATCGGCATGTCCAGCAACGCTTGTTGCTCGTTTGTCATGTCACGCCTCCTGGGGTGATTGATGAGTGATGTGTGTATTTCAAACCTTGTCTCTTGAAGTGCCTGACGGTAGGTAGGCATTCCAAAAAGCCCGGCGATTAACCGGGCTTTTCAGTAATGCGGTCCTTCGCCTTCCTTTGATCCTGTTAGCAAAAAAGGAAGCTGACTTTTCGGCGCTACTGGCGCGGTACGAGTCCATTCAAATTGTTTTTCCGACCGCGGTCCCTGCCCGCCGGATAACTGCTTCTGGTGCTTTACGCTGCACACCCGGGTCAGTTGCCAACCCTCTGAACCGTTGAGGCCGGTTCATCGCTGCCTTTGTGGTGGAACTAAAGAGCTTCGTTTCGAGCCGCTTTGTTGAGCGGCTTGAGACAAAGAATATGCATGGATGCATATACAGTCAATGCGCAAATGCATTTATTTATGCATTTGTTTTGCGCTGACGCATGAAAGCCTCGCAGACAAAGGTGTTGGTGGTTTTGCGCAGGCGAAAAAAAACCCGCCGGGTGGCGGGTTTTATCGGGTAACGGTTAGGTTAGCGGGCGTACATGCCCCACCAGAAGACGTGACCGAGGATGACGATCTGCTCTTCCTGGATTTCCTGGAAGGTGTAGTCCTCGTCCGGGTGCTCATCGCGATTGAAGCTGCGCAGACGGATACCGGAGGGTAGACGATAAAGCTGTTTCACCCGCAGTTGGCCGTTATGGTTGATCGCGTACAGGTCGCCGTCGACGATGTCGCCAATCCCGCATTTACCGGCATTCACGCCGACGGTGGCACCATCGCGCAGGACCGGCAACATGCTGTTGCCGCGCACCGTCACGCACTTGGCCTGGTCGAACTGCACGCCGTTATGACGCAGACTGCGCTTGCCGAAGCGCAAGCTGGAGCGCTCGCTTTCTTCGATGACGAATCTTCCTGATCCAGCAGCCAATTCAACCTCGCGAAGAAAGGGGACCGACACCTCGTCGTCATCGACAGGGGTATCGTCGTCCCACAAGCTTATATCCTTGAGTTCGGAATGTAGGGGCTCGCGCCCGGCACCGGCGGCCGGCGCAACATCCGCGCGCCCGCGCAATTGATCGGTGCTCACGGCGAAGTACTCGGCGATCTTCGAGATGTGCTTATCCGAAGGATCGACGATCTTCCCGCTGAGGATGCGCGAGAGTGTGGATTGAGGCACGCCGGTGCGTCGGTGAAGCTCCGTGGGGGAGATCCCGTGCTGATCGAGCAGCGCTCTTAAGACTGAAGAAACATTGCGTTTTTGCATAACGCGAATAGTGCTTGATCTTTTTCCGGAAAACAAATGCAGAATTGCATAGAGAGCGCATAAAACGTAAATAAAAGCGCAATGGTCTCAGGCCTTTCATGCCTGCGTCCGGCAGACGGCTCATGTTAACCTTGCGCCCATCGCGGAAAAGCCGGGCCGATGCCCCTCCTTTGCCCTACACCTTTCAACGAGTTTTCCTGATTTCCGATGAATAAAGCTATCTCCGATCTGTCCTCGCACACGCCGATGATGCAGCAATACTGGCGCCTGAAGAACCAGCACCCTGACCAGCTGATGTTCTACCGCATGGGTGACTTCTACGAGATCTTCTATGAAGACGCGAAGAAGGCCGCCAAGTTGCTGGACATCACCTTGACCGCCCGTGGGCAGTCGGCGGGCCAGGCGATTCCGATGTGCGGGATTCCTTACCACGCCGCCGAAGGTTACCTGGCGAAACTGGTGAAGCTCGGCGAGTCGGTGGTGATCTGTGAGCAGGTTGGCGATCCGGCCACCAGCAAGGGGCCGGTGGATCGGCAGGTGGTGCGGATCATCACGCCGGGTACGGTCAGTGATGAGGCGTTGCTGGATGAGCGTCGGGACAACCTGATCGCGGCGGTGCTGGGTGACGAGCGTCTGTTCGGTTTGGCGGTGCTGGACATCACCAGCGGCAACTTCACCGTGCTGGAAATCAAAGGCTGGGAAAACCTGCTGGCGGAGCTGGAGCGGGTCAATCCGGTAGAGCTGATGATCCCGGACGATTGGCCGAAGGACCTGCCGGCGGAAAAACGCCGCGGGGTTCGTCGTCGGGCACCGTGGGATTTTGAACGCGATACGGCGCTGAAAAGTCTCTGCCAACAATTCTCGACCCAGGACCTTAAAGGCTTCGGCTGCGAGAACCTGACCCTGGCCATCGGTGCCGCCGGCTGCCTGCTCAGCTACGCCAAGGAAACCCAGCGCACCGCCCTGCCGCACTTGCGCAGCCTGCGTCATGAACGCCTGGACGACACCGTGGTGCTGGACGGCGCAAGCCGTCGCAACCTGGAGCTGGACACCAACCTGGCCGGTGGCCGCGAGAACACCCTGCAATCGGTGGTCGATCGCTGCCAGACCGCCATGGGCAGCCGCTTGCTGACCCGTTGGCTGAACCGTCCACTGCGGGACTTGACCGTGTTGCTGGCGCGTCAGACCTCAATCACTTGCCTGCTCGACGGCTACCGTTTCGAAAAGCTGCAACCACAACTCAAGGAAATCGGCGACATCGAGCGGATCCTGGCGCGGATCGGTTTGCGTAACGCTCGTCCTCGTGACTTGGCCCGCCTGCGTGATGCCCTCGGCGCATTGCCCGAGCTGCAAGTGGCGATGGCCGAACTCGAAGCCCCGCACATCATTCAACTGGCCGCGACCACCAGCACCTACCCGGAACTCGCGGCGTTGCTGGAAAAAGCCATTATCGACAACCCGCCGGCAGTCATCCGTGACGGCGGCGTGTTGAAAACCGGTTACGACGCCGAGCTGGACGACCTGCAATCGCTCAGCGAAAACGCCGGGCAGTTCCTGATCGACCTTGAAGCCCGCGAGAAGGCCCGCACCGGTCTGTCGCACCTGAAAGTCGGCTACAACCGCATTCACGGTTACTTCATCGAGTTGCCGAGCAAACAGGCCGAATCGGCGCCGGCGGACTACATCCGTCGCCAGACGCTCAAGGGTGCCGAGCGTTTCATCACGCCAGAACTGAAGGCGTTCGAAGACAAGGCGCTATCGGCCAAGAGCCGTGCCCTGGCGCGCGAGAAGATGCTCTACGAAGCGTTGCTCGAAGACTTGATTTCGCAATTGCCGCCGTTGCAGGACACTGCCGCCGCGCTGGCCGAACTGGACGTGTTGAGCAACCTCGCCGAACGTGCACTGAACCTTGACCTGAACTGCCCGCGCTTCGTCGACGAGCCGTGCATGCGCATCAGCCAGGGGCGTCACCCGGTGGTCGAGCAAGTGCTGAGCACGCCGTTCGTGGCCAACGACCTGAGCCTCGACGACAATACCCGCATGCTGGTGATCACCGGTCCGAACATGGGCGGTAAATCCACCTACATGCGCCAGACTGCGTTGATCGTGTTGCTGGCGCACATCGGCAGCTTCGTACCGGCAGCCAGTTGCGAATTGTCGCTGGTGGATCGCATCTTCACCCGGATCGGTTCCAGCGATGACTTGGCCGGTGGCCGTTCGACCTTCATGGTTGAAATGAGTGAAACGGCGAACATCCTGCACAACGCCACCGAGCGCAGCCTGGTGCTGATGGACGAAGTCGGACGCGGTACGAGCACCTTCGACGGTCTGTCCCTGGCCTGGGCTGCTGCCGAGCGCCTGGCGCACCTGCGTGCCTACACGCTGTTCGCTACCCACTACTTCGAACTGACCGTGTTGCCGGAGGCCCAGCCGCTGGTGGCCAACGTGCATCTGAATGCCACCGAGCACAACGAACGCATCGTGTTCCTGCACCATGTGTTGCCTGGGCCTGCCAGCCAAAGCTACGGCTTGGCGGTTGCGCAATTGGCCGGCGTGCCGAGCGAAGTGATCGTGCGTGCTCGCGAGCACCTGGGTCGCCTGGAAGCCACTGCCCTGCCCCACGAAGTGCCGAAAGCCGTCAAAGGCAAACCGGCCGCGCCGCAGCAGAGCGACATGTTCGCCAGCCTGCCGCATCCGGTGCTCGACGAACTGGCCAAACTGGACCTGGACGATATGAGTCCGCGTCGTGCGCTCGAAATGCTCTATACACTAAAGACACGGATCTAACGCACTTGCGTGCAAGCTGTTAGAATCTCGCGCGGTTTGGGATGCTGCTGGCTCATAGCCTGGCCAGCAGACTATCGCTCCCGAACCTGGCGACCCCAACGTGAAGGGGCTCCGCTGCCGCCGCCTGAGGAGAAAATTAGAAATGACCTTCGTCGTCACCGACAACTGCATCAAGTGCAAGTACACCGACTGCGTAGAAGTCTGTCCGGTGGACTGCTTTTACGAAGGCCCGAACTTCCTGGTGATTCACCCGGATGAGTGCATCGACTGCGCACTGTGCGAACCAGAATGCCCGGCCGTGGCCATCTTCTCCGAAGATGAAGTCCCGGAAGAGATGCAGGAATTCATTCAGCTGAACGTTGATCTGGCCGAAATCTGGCCGAACATCACCGAGAAGAAAGAATCGCTGCCCGATGCCGAAGAGTGGGATGGCGTGAAAGGCAAGATCAAAGACCTCGAACGCTGATTGACCCCGCGTTCTTGAAAAGGCCCCTTGTGGGCCTTTTTGCTTTTCTGCAGGCAAAAAAAGGGGCGGTTTGACCCGCCCACATTTTTTCCCTATTCCCTGTATTCCTTTTCATCGTCCTGATGAACCGCGTCCTGCGATGTCCTTTCCCCTCTTCCTTGAAGGGCGTGTCTATCCGTCGACACAACCCAGATACTAGAGAATTCCCCGGCATGAACAACCGCCCTTCGGGCAGGTAACGGCTTGTCATATGCGCGAAACAAAACAAAATAACCATATAAAACAGCTAGTTAAAATCATGCCGCAGTCAAAATAGACAACTGCCAACCTGTAAAAATAGCGAACACTTACGAAAGAGTAAGCAAAGTCTTACAACGCGAGTCTACGAACCCGAGATTTCTCCCAGGCAACAAAAAGCCCCGAACCAGTCGGGGCTTTTGGTTGCCATTGAGTGGACGCTTATTGAAACAGCGACTCACTCGACAGGCCGTTCTTCTCGAGAATCTCTCGAAGTCGCTTAAGGCCTTCCACCTGGATTTGCCTGACCCGCTCCCGGGTCAAACCGATCTCCAGGCCCACATCTTCCAGCGTGCTGCTCTCGTGACCGCGCAGGCCGAAGCGGCGTATGACCACCTCGCGTTGCTTGTCGGTCAGCTCCGAGAGCCACTGATCGATGCTCTGTGACAGGTCATCGTCCTGCAGCAGTTCGCATGGATCGGTTGGACGATCGTCGGTAAGGGTGTCCAGCAGGGTTTTATCCGAATCCGGACCCAGCGAGACGTCGACCGAAGAAACCCGCTCGTTCAGGCCCAGCATGCGCTTGACCTCGCCCACCGGTTTTTCCAGCAGGTTGGCGATTTCTTCGGGTGAGGGTTCGTGATCGAGCTTTTGCGTCAGTTCCCGTGCAGCCCGCAGGTACACGTTGAGCTCTTTGACCACATGGATCGGCAACCGGATGGTCCGGGTCTGATTCATGATCGCGCGCTCGATGGTCTGACGTATCCACCAGGTTGCGTAGGTCGAAAAGCGGAAGCCGCGCTCAGGGTCGAACTTTTCCACGGCCCGGATCAGCCCGAGGTTACCCTCTTCGATCAGGTCCAGCAGCGACAAGCCACGATTGACGTAACGCCGGGCGATTTTCACCACCAGCCGCAGGTTACTTTCGATCATGCGTTTGCGCCCGGCCGGATCGCCACTTTGCGACAAGCGCGCAAAATGAACTTCTTCTTCCGGAGAGAGCAGTGGGGAAAAGCCGATTTCGTTGAGGTACAGCTGCGTGGCATCGAGTGCCCGAGTGTAGTCGATGTACTTGTGTTGCTTTAGCGAAGCGGAGTGTTTGGATTTGGCGCGAACGGAAGGCGGTGCAGCCCCTTCATCATTCGACATCGAATCCGTGCCGATGCCGGTCTCCATAAGGAGAACCTCATCGTCGATGTCAAACTCCGGCACTTCTTTACTGAGAGCCATTGTTATAGTCCTTTGGTGAGTTCGACCTCAAGCTCAAGCGGCGCCTTTATCCTTGGCAACGCTGGAGCCTGTTCCCTCTACGTGACGGAACAGGCTGACAACAAATCAACGACGTGGCAGGAATTGCAGCGGATCTACAGGCTTACCTTGTCGGCGAATCTCAAAATGCAGTTTCACCCGGTCTGTACCCGTTGACCCCATTTCGGCAATTGTCTGTCCGACTTTGACCTGCTGCCCCTCCCGAACCAACAGCCTACGGTTATGTCCGTAAGCACTGACGTAGGTATCGCTGTGTTTGATGATGACTAATTCGCCGTAGCCCCTTAAGCCACTCCCGGCGTATACCACCGTCCCATCAGACGCAGCTAAAACAGGCTGTCCCAAATCCCCGGCGATATCAATTCCTTTATTCAAACTACCGTTTGAAGAGAATTTTCCAATTAATATGCCATTAGAAGGCCATCCCCAGCCGGTCGGGGCCGGACCTGCAGGAGGCAGTGGTGCGAGGGCTGGCTTGCTCGCGACGGACGGTGCAACCACCGCTGTACTGGTCGTTGCGCCATTCGGTTGGCGTCGGATTACTGTGGTTTTCAGCGACGATGAAGGCGTTGAATTTGACGAGCTTACGACTGTCGTCGGCGTTGAACCGGTACGACCATCGAAGCGAATCGTCTGACCCGGATGGATCGTGTATGGCGTAGGAATATTGTTCCGGGCAGCGAGGGCTTTGTAGTCCCAACCGTAGCGAAAAGCGATCGAGAACAGAGTGTCTTTAGGTCGAACGACATATTGACCCGTGGTGACGGCCGGACGCTGGGCTACGGTTTTGTTGCGATCCACCACGCCAACGGTGCTCGACTTGGTGCTGGAGCAACCGACCAGCAACGTGCTCAAGACAAGGCCAGTCACCAGGCGCTGAAAGCTTGCTGTACCCATACGCTGCGCAATGACTGTGAGACTCACCCGCCGCTCCCTTTGTGGTGGCTGAAAATGTGGATTGCCGTGTTCCGGCACGAAATGTCGCAAGTATAACGGGCCGTACAGGCTTTACCTTTAATGACGTGAAATCGCTTCGCGCACACGTTTGCTGCCTGACGATGAAATCCGTTTAAACAATCGATGCCGCTGTAAGACACGGCCGATCGAAGAGAATTCAGCGCGCGAAAACAAATGCTCAGGCCAGTGGCCCATTGAGCAATGGCACGAAGCGTACCGCTCCCAGAACACGCCTGGAAAAGCCCTGTTCTTCACGGATGATCAGCATCAATTGCTGGACCTCACCGGAGCCGACCGGAATCACCAGGCGTCCGCCCGGCGCCAACTGATCAAGCAGTGCCTGGGGCACATCGGTGGCAACAGCGGTGACGATAATGCCGTTATAAGGAGCCAGTGCCGGCCAGCCTTCCCAACCATCGCCCCAGCGGAAGACCACGTTGCGCAGGTTCAGCTCGACCAGGCGTTCCTTGGCCCGGTCTTGCAACACCTTGATGCGCTCCACGGAGAACACCCGCTCCACCAACTGCGACAGCACGGCGGTCTGGTAGCCCGAGCCGGTGCCGATCTCCATCACCTTGTCCAACGGACCGGCCTCCAGCAGCAGCTCGCTCATGCGCGCCACCATATAAGGCTGGGAGATCGTCTGGTTATTGCCGATCGGCAGCGCGGTGTCTTCGTAGGCGCGGTGAGCCAGCGCCTCGTCAACGAACAGGTGACGCGGTGTACGGCGGATGACTTCCAGCACCTTGGCGTTGGAAATCCCCTCTTCATACAGCCGCTGAATGAGGCGCTCGCGGGTCCGCTGGGAAGTCATGCCGATGCCGCGACGCAGCATATCGTCTTGTTCACGAGACATTAACGCAGCCCCTCCAGCCAGCCATCGAGACTTCTGAAGGCATCATTGAAGGTGCGATCCAGTTGTAGTGGAGTGATTGAGACATAGCCCTGCATCACCGCATGGAAATCGGTTCCCGGACCGCCGTCTTCGGCGTCCCCTGAGGCGGCAATCCAATAGCCGGACTTGCCCCGTGGATCGACGACTTTTATTGGCGCCGCGGCGCGGGCGCGATGCCCGAGGCGGGTCAACTGAATACCGCGGATATGGTCCAGCGGCAGGTTCGGAATATTCACGTTCAGCACCGTGCGCGGTGGCAGCTGGAGGTCAGCATGGGCTTCGACCAGTTTGCGCGCAAAGTAGGCGGCTGTGGGAAGGTTCTCTATTTGCCGTGAGACCAACGAAAAGGCAAACGAAGGACGCTCCAGGAAGCGACCTTCAAGGGCCGCCGCCACGGTGCCGGAATACAGCACGTCGTCCCCCAGGTTCGCACCCAGGTTAATACCGGAAACCACCATGTCCGGCTGGCGCTCCAGCAAGCCGTTAAGGCCCAGGTGCACGCAATCGGTGGGTGTGCCATTGAGGCTGATAAAGCCGTTGGCCAGGGTTTGCGGGTGCAACGGACGGTCGAGCGTCAGCGAACTGCTGGCGCCGCTTTTGTCCTGGTCCGGGGCGATAACCACGCACTCGGTGAAATCCGCCAGCGCAGCATAAAGCGCGGCGAGACCGGGTGCGGTTACCCCATCGTCGTTAGAAATCAGAATACGCATGGGCTGTCCGTCTGCCCCACCGGCACCAGATCGACGAGTTCGCGCACCAATACGGTGGCGAAGCATCCGGCCGGGAGGACGAATTCCAGTTGCAGAATGTCAGGCTCGGGATAATGCCACGTCAACCCACCAATGGGCAGCCGCAGGATGCGACGTTCGTGGCTCATTCCGGCGTTAATCAACCAATCGCGCAAGTCTGCTTCGCGGCTGGCGATTGCCTGCTCCAGTTCATGGACAGCGCCCGTGGTCGGCGAGTCACCTTCGCCCCACTGCGGACCGGTCGGATGCAGGTCAAGTATCGCCAGGCGTGGATCGTTGCACTCGGCTTCACCGGCCGGAAAGAAACTGCGGCTGTCGGTGAAAGCCAGCAGATCGCCGACCTGGGCGCGCTGCCAGCTGCCATCAGCGACACGCGCCGCCAACACCTGGTTGAACAGAAAACTGCGGGCGGTGGAGAGCAGGCGCGAACGCACGTTGCGCTGCTCCGGCAACGCTTTACGCGCAGCCCAGGCGCGGGCATCGACTACGTTGCCGCCATCAAAGCCGAAGCGCTGGGCACCGAAATAATTCGGAATACCTTGCTGGGTGATCAGTTGCAGGCGTTCTTCGATCGCCGCCTTGTCGCCGGCAAATTGGGTCAGGCGCAAAGTGAAGCCATTGGCCGAGTGGGCACCGCGTTGCAGCTTGCGCTTGTGCCGGCCGGTCTTGAGGATCTTCAGCGTGTCGTTTTCCGCCGCCGACAGATCGGGGTCGGCCTTGCCCGGCAGTTGCACACTGAACCACTGGCGGGTCAGTGCCTGACGATCCTTGAGGCCCGCATAACTGACGGTCCTCAACGGCACGCCGGCCGCTTTTGCAATCCGGCGTGCGGCTTCTTCGGTGTTCAGACCGCGCTTTTCCACCCAGATCCACAGGTGCTCGCCATCGCCACTGAGCGGGATGTTGAGCACTTCATCAACCTGGAAATCTTCCGCCGTGGCTTTCAGTACCGCGGTGCCAAGGGCTTCGCCATAGGCGCGCGGGCCAAGCAGTTGCAGTTCGTTCATGCGCGCAGCAACAAGGCAACGGAATGCACGGCAATGCCTTCTTCGCGACCGACGAAGCCAAGCTTTTCGGTAGTGGTAGCTTTCACGTTCACTTGATCCAACTCAACTTGAAGATCCGCGGCAATGAGCGCGCGCATCGATTCGATATGCGGAGCCATTTTCGGCGCCTGGGCGACGATGGTGTTATCGACGTTGCCGACTTTCCAGCCCTTGGCGTGGATCAGTGCGACGACGTGACGCAACAGCACGCGGCTGTCGGCGCCCTTGAAGGTTGGATCGGTGTCCGGGAAATGCTTGCCGATATCACCCAGCGCGGCGGCGCCGAGCAAGGCATCGCTCAAGGCGTGCAGCAGGACGTCACCGTCGGAGTGAGCGAGCAGCCCGAAGCCGTGTGCAATCCGCACACCGCCCAGAGTAATGAAATCGCCTTCAGCGAAACGGTGCACATCATAGCCGTGGCCAATACGCATAAAAAAACGCCCCGATTTTTGTCAGGGCGTGATTCTACCTGCATTAGGCGCCTAGGGCGCGCGCATGATGCTGCAAGTGGTCGTCGATGAAGCTGGCGATGAAGAAATAGCTATGGTCGTAGCCCGGTTGCAGACGCAACGTCAACGGATGACCGGCCAGTTTGGCCGCTTGCTGCAAGGCTTCAGGTTTGAGTTGGGTGGCAAGGAAATCGTCGCGATCGCCTTGATCGACCAGCAATGGCAACTGCTCATCGGCCTCGGCGATCAGGGCGCAAGCATCCCATTCGCGCCACTTCGAACGGTCCTCCCCAAGATAACGGGAAAAAGCTTTCTGCCCCCACGGGCAATCCATCGGGTTGTTGATCGGCGAAAACGCCGACACCGACTGATAACGCCCCGGATTACGCAGCGCGCAAACCAGTGCACCGTGGCCACCCATGGAATGCCCGCTGATGCCGCGCTTGTCCGACGCCGGGAAATGCGCTTCGACCAATGCCGGCAATTCCTGCACAACGTAGTCATGCATCCGATAGTGCCGGGACCACGGTTCCTGCGTGGCATTCAGATAGAAGCCGGCACCGAGCCCGAAGTCCCAGGCGCCATCCGGGTCACCCGGCACATCAGCACCGCGCGGGCTGGTGTCCGGCGCAACGATGATCAGCCCCAACTCGGCGGCCATGCGCAGGGCGCCGGCCTTGTGCATGAAGTTCTCATCGGTGCAGGTCAGGCCGGACAGCCAGTACAGCACCGGGAGCTTGCCGCCCTGCTCCGCTTGCGGCGGCAGGTACACCGCGAACACCATGTCGCAGCCGAGCACGTCGGAGCGGTGCCGATAGCGTTTGTGCCAGCCGCCGAAGCTTTTCTGGCAGGAAATATTTTCCAGGCTCATGACCGACCTCAGAAATGGATGACGGAACGGATGCTCTTGCCTTCATGCATCAGGTCGAACGCCTTGTTGATATCTTCCAGGCCCATGGTGTGGGTGATGAAGGTATCCAGCGGAATCTCGCCGGTTTCAGCCATTTCTACGTAGCTTGGCAATTCGGTGCGACCACGCACGCCGCCGAATGCCGAACCGCGCCAGACGCGACCGGTGACCAGTTGGAATGGACGGGTGGAAATCTCCTGGCCGGCACCGGCCACGCCGATGATCACCGACTCGCCCCAACCTTTGTGACAGCACTCAAGGGCCGCACGCATCAACTGCACGTTGCCGATGCACTCGAAGGAGAAGTCGACGCCGCCATCGGTCATGTCGACGATGACTTCCTGGATCGGGCGGTCGAAGTCTTTCGGGTTCACGCAATCGGTTGCACCCAGTTGCTTGGCGATCTCGAATTTGGCTGGGTTGATGTCGATGGCGATGATGCGTGCAGCCTTGGCTTTGACTGCGCCGATCACGGCCGACAGACCGATGCCACCGAGACCGAAAATGGCCACGGTGTCACCCGGTTTTACCTTGGCGGTATTGAGCACCGCGCCGATGCCGGTGGTGACGCCGCAGCCCAGCAGGCAGACTTTTTCCAGGGGCGCTTCTTTCGCGATCTTGGCCACGGAGATTTCCGGCAGCACCGTGTATTCGGAAAAGGTCGAGGTGCCCATGTAGTGGAAAATCGGCTGACCCTTGTAGGAAAAGCGCGAAGTGCCATCCGGCATCAGGCCTTTGCCTTGGGTGGCGCGAATCGCCTGGCAGAGGTTGGTTTTGCCCGACAGGCAGAATTTGCACTGACGGCATTCCGGGGTGTACAGCGGGATCACGTGATCGCCGACAGCAACCGAGGTTACGCCTTCGCCGATGGCTTCAACCACAGCGCCGCCTTCGTGACCGAGGATCGACGGGAAGATGCCTTCCGGGTCAGCGCCGGACAAGGTATAGGCATCGGTGTGGCAAACACCGGAAGCGACGATGCGCAACAGGACTTCACCGGCCTTCGGCATGGCGACATCGACTTCAACGATCTCGAGGGGTTTCTTGGCCTCGAAGGCAACGGCGGCGCGCGACTTGATCATGCTGACTCTCCAGTGAATAAAAACGAGACAAGGAGTGTAATACACCGCCGTACGATGAATAATCGGGACAAATGCAAAATATTATTGCTGTACAGGGATAATCCTAAATGTCGGAAAACCGCTGGGAAGGGATCGACGAGTTCGTCGCCGTCGCCGAGTGCAGCCAGTTCACCGCTGCCGCCGAACGTCTTGGGGTTTCGTCCTCCCATGTCAGTCGACAAATCGTACGCCTGGAAGAACGCCTTCAGACGCGGTTGCTGTATCGCAGCACCCGGCGGGTCACCCTGACCGAAGCCGGGCAAACCTTCCTGCAACATTGCCAGCGTTTGCAGGACGGACGCGAAGAAGCCTTGCGCGCGGTCGGCGACCTGACCAGCGAACCCAAGGGCATGCTGCGCATGACCTGCGCCGTGGCGTATGGCGAGCGCTTTATCGTGCCGCTGGTGACTCGCTTCATGGGCCTCTATCCGCAATTGCGCATCGACATCGAACTCAGCAATCGCCAACTCGATCTGGTGCATGAAGGCCTGGACCTGGCGATCCGCCTGGGTCGCCTGCAGGACTCGCGGCTGGTGGCGACACGCCTGGCACCGCGACGCATGTATTTGTGCGCCTCACCGTCCTACCTGGAACGATACGGTCGCCCACACAGTTTGTCGGAATTGAGCCGGCACAATTGCCTCATCGGCAGTTCAGACCTGTGGCAACTGGAACAGAACGGGCGGGAATTTTCGCAACGGGTGCAGGGAAACTGGCGTTGCAACAGTGGGCAAGCGGTGTTGGATGCGGCGCTGCAAGGGGTCGGATTGTGTCAATTGCCGGATTATTACGTGCTGGAGCATTTGCACAGCGGCGCGTTGATTTCGCTGTTGGAAGCGCATCAACCACCGAATACGGCGGTGTGGGCGCTTTATCCACAGCAGCGGCATCTGTCGCCGAAGGTGCGCAAGTTGGTGGATTATTTGAAGGAAGGGTTGGCGGAGCGGCCGGAGTATCGGGATTGAGGGATTGAAGATTAAAAGATCGCAGGCTGCGTTCTTTTAGCGGCGGTTAGCCCAACGCTGACGCAACCATTCGAGGTCTTCCGGGCGTGTAACTTTGATGTTATCGGAACGCCCTTCGATCAAGCGTGGCGCCAAACCCGACCATTCCATCGCCGACGCCTCATCAGTAATCACCACGTCCGCGACCAGGCTATCCGCCAACGCCCGATGCAAGGCCCCCAGGCGAAACATCTGCGGCGTATAGGCCTGCCAGATCACGCTGCGATCCACGGTTTCCAGCACTCGTCCGTTTTTGTCGACGCGCTTGAGGGTGTCCCGTGCAGGCACCGCCAACAAACCACCGACCGGATCGTCCGCCAGTTCACTCAGTAATTTATCGAGATCATCGCGGGCCAGGTTCGGCCGCGCAGCATCGTGCACCAGCACCCAATCCTCATCATCAGCACCCAACGCGTGCAGGTGCAGCAACGCATTGAGCACCGACCCGGAACGCTCCGCACCACCCTCGACCCGCTGAATGCGAGCATCGGAAGCACAAGCCAGGTTTGGCCAATAAGGGTCATCAATCGCAAGACTGACCACCAACCCCTTCAGGGATGGATGATCAAGGAAACAGCCGAGGCTGTGTTCGAGAATAGTGCGCCCGCCCAGTTGCAAGTATTGCTTGGGACGGTCCGCGGCCATACGGGCACCGACGCCCGCGGCAGGAACCACGGCCCAGAAGGCCGGTAACGACTGGATCATTGAGCCAACTGGTAAAGGGTTTCACCGTCCTTGACCATGCCCAACTCATGACGAGCCCGTTCTTCAACGGTCTCCATGCCTTTTTTCAACTCGCTGACTTCGGCGTCCATCACCCGATTGCGTTCCAGCAAGCCTTCATTCTCAGCGTGTTGATCCGCGATCTGCTGAGTCAGCTCGGCCACTTGCGCCAGACTGCCGTTTCCCACCCACAGGCGGTACTGCAGGCCAGCCAGCAACAGGAGCAAGACGAGGAACAACCAATTGGGACTGCGCATCGAATATCAGGTATCCAGTGAAAAAAGACAGCCATGCCAAAACTATGAAGCTACTGATAGCACGAAGCCTGGAGGACCCAGGCTTGTGCTCTTAAGGCATCAGATTAGTGGCAAATCCATCGCTGTAGCGATTTTTCCGACACAATCCGGTGTCTTTTTTACCATGTACGACTTAACCGCGGAACTCGCTGCGGCCGTTGTACTTGGCTTTGCCATTCAACTGCTCTTCGATACGCAGCAGTTGGTTGTACTTGGAAACGCGATCGGAACGGCACAGGGAGCCGGTCTTGATCTGGCCAGCCGCGGTGCCCACCGCCAGGTCGGCAATGGTCGAATCTTCGGTTTCGCCGGAGCGGTGCGAGATCACGGCGGTGTAACCGGCAGCCTTGGCCATCTGGATGGCTTCCAGGGTTTCAGTCAGGGTGCCGATCTGGTTGAACTTGATCAGGATCGAGTTGGCGATCTTTTTATCGATGCCTTCTTTCAGGATCTTGGTGTTGGTCACGAACAGATCGTCGCCCACCAGTTGGATTTTCTCGCCGATCTTGTCGGTGAGGACTTTCCAGCCAGCCCAGTCGGACTCGTCCAGGCCATCTTCGATGGAGATGATCGGGTAGCGCTCGGTCAGGCCTTTGAGGTAATCAGCGAAACCTTCGGAGGTGAAGACATGGCCTTCGCCGGACAGGTTGTATTTGCCGTCTTCGTAGAATTCGCTCGCCGCGCAGTCCAGGGCCAGGGTCACGTCGGTGCCCAGTTTGTAACCGGCGTTGGCCACGGCTTCGGAGATCACTTTCAACGCGTCTTCGTTGGAGGCCAGGTTCGGTGCGAAACCGCCTTCGTCGCCGACGGCAGTGCTCAGGCCACGGGCCTTCAGCACAGCTTTGAGGTGATGGAAAATCTCGGTGCCCATGCGCAGACCTTCCGAGAAAGACTTGGCGCCAACCGGCTGAACCATGAATTCCTGGATGTCGACGTTGTTATCGGCGTGCTCGCCACCGTTGATGATGTTCATCATCGGAACCGGCATCGAGTAGACACCCGGAGTGCCGTTCAGGTTGGCGATGTGAGCGTACAGCGGCAGGTCCTGGTCCTGTGCTGCTGCCTTGGCCGCGGCCAGGGAAACGGCGAGGATCGCGTTGGCGCCCAGGGAACCTTTGTTTTCAGTACCGTCGAGCTTGATCATCGCGTGATCGAGGGCTTTCTGGTCGCTTGGGTCTTTACCCAACAGCAGGTCGCGAATCGGACCGTTGATGTTGCCTACGGCTTTGAGTACGCCCTTGCCCAGGTAACGGCTCTTGTCGCCATCACGCAGCTCGAGTGCTTCACGCGAGCCAGTGGAAGCACCGGACGGCGCGCAAGCGCTACCGATGATGCCGTTATCGAGAAGCACGTCCGCTTCGACGGTGGGATTGCCACGGGAGTCGAGAACTTCACGACCTTTGATGTCGACGATTTTTGCCATTGTTGTAAACACTCCAAAGTTGACGAAAACGACGCAGCTAGAGGAAATCTTTTACCGTCGGCAAGTGATGTGCAGCGGGCAGTCTTGCGGACGATAAGGCTCAGGCCCGAGGGCCTGAACATTAAATCGTGCGGTACTTTACCGGAGAAAAGAGGTTTACGCGGTTTCTACCGTCGGAAAACTCTTAACCAGTTCGTCCAACGCTTTGAGCTGGGCCAGGAATGGCTCCAGTTTGTCCAGGCGCAAGGCACAAGGGCCGTCGCATTTGGCGTTGTCCGGATCCGGGTGGGCTTCGAGGAACAGACCCGCCAGCGACTGGCTGATGCCGGCCTTGGCCAGATCGGTGACCTGGGCACGGCGACCGCCAGCGGAATCGGAGCGACCGCCAGGCATTTGCAGCGAGTGGGTCACGTCGAAGAACACCGGGTATTCGAACTGCTTCATGATGCCGAAGCCGAGCATGTCGACGACCAGGTTGTTGTAGCCGAAGCTCGAACCGCGTTCGCAGAGGATCAACTGATCGTTACCCGCTTCCACGCACTTGCTCAAGATGTGTTTCATCTCGTGCGGTGCAAGGAACTGGGCTTTCTTGATGTTGATCACCGCGCCGGTCTTGGCCATCGCAACCACGAGGTCGGTCTGGCGCGACAGGAAGGCCGGCAACTGGATGATGTCGCAGACTTCAGCGACGACCGCAGCCTGCTCAGGCTCGTGGACGTCGGTGATGATCGGCACGCCGAAGGCTTGCTTGATGTCCTGGAAGATCCGCATGCCCTCTTCCAGGCCGGGGCCACGGTAAGAGGTCACGGAGGAACGGTTAGCCTTGTCGAAGCTGGCCTTGAACACGTAAGGGATACCGAGTTTCTCGGTAACCTTTACGTACTCTTCGCAGACCTGCATCGCCATGTCGCGGCTTTCCAGCACGTTCATGCCACCGAAAAGCACCATTGGCTTGTCGTTGGCAATCTCGATATCGCCTACACGGATGATCTTCTGCGCCATTGGAATTACGCCTTCTTCTGGTGTTGAGTCAACGCTGCTTTGACGAAGCCGGTGAACAGCGGGTGGCCGTCGCGCGGGGTCGAGGTGAACTCAGGGTGGAACTGGCAAGCGACGAACCATGGATGATCCGGGGCTTCAACCACTTCAACCAGCGCGCCATCACCGGAACGACCGGAGATTTTCAGGCCGGCTTCCATGATCTGCGGCAGCAGGTTGTTGTTCACTTCGTAGCGATGGCGGTGACGCTCGACGATCACGTCTTTTGCGTAGCAATCGTGAACCAGCGAACCCGGCTCCAGCAGGCAGTCCTGTGCGCCAAGGCGCATGGTGCCGCCCAGGTCGGACGCTTCGGTACGGGTTTCGACGGCGCCGGTGGCATCTTCCCACTCGGTGATCAGGCCCACTACCGGGTGACCGCTGGTGCGATCGAACTCGGTGGAGTTGGCGTCTTTCCAGCCCAGCACGTTACGAGCGAACTCGATCACGGCCACTTGCATGCCCAGGCAGATGCCCAGGTACGGAACCTTGTTTTCGCGAGCGAATTGAACGGCAGTGATCTTGCCTTCCACGCCACGCAGACCGAAGCCGCCCGGTACGAGGATCGCGTCGACACCTTCGAGCAGCGCGGTGCCCTGGTTTTCGATGTCTTCGGAATCGATGTAGCGCAGGTTGACCTTGGTGCGGTTGCTGATGCCGGCATGACTCATCGCTTCGATCAGCGACTTGTAGGCGTCCAGCAGTTCCATGTACTTGCCGACCATGGCGATGGTGACTTCGTGCTCAGGGTTGAGCTTGGCGTCGACCACGGCTTCCCACTCGGACAGATCGGCGCCGCCACATTGCAGGCCGAAACGCTCAACGACAAAATCATCCAGGCCCTGGGAATGCAGGATGCCCGGGATCTTGTAGATGGTGTCGGCGTCTTCCAGCGCGATCACCGCACGTTCTTCAACGTTGGTGAATTGCGCGATCTTGCGACGGGACGAGATGTCGATCGGGTGATCGGAGCGGCAGACCAGCACGTCAGGTTGCAGGCCGATGGAACGCAGTTCCTTGACCGAGTGCTGGGTTGGCTTGGTTTTGGTTTCGCCGGCGGTGGCGATGTACGGCACCAAAGTCAGGTGCATCAGCATCGCGCGCTTGGCGCCGACTTCGAAACGCAATTGGCGAATCGCTTCGAGGAACGGTTGCGACTCGATGTCACCCACGGTGCCACCGATCTCGACCATGGCCACGTCGGCATCGCCGGCGCCCTTGATGATCCGGCGCTTGATTTCGTCGGTGATGTGCGGGATCACCTGGATGGTGGCGCCCAGGTAATCACCACGGCGCTCTTTGCGCAGGACGTGTTCGTAGACACGACCGGTGGTGAAGTTGTTGTTCTGGGTCATGGTCGTGCGGATGAACCGCTCGTAGTGGCCCAGGTCCAGGTCGGTCTCGGCGCCGTCGTGGGTGACGAACACTTCACCGTGCTGGAACGGGCTCATGGTGCCCGGGTCAACGTTGATGTACGGGTCCAGCTTCAGCATGGTGACCTTAAGTCCCCGCGCCTCCAGGATGGCCGCCAATGAAGCCGAGGCAATGCCTTTCCCCAATGAAGAAACAACACCGCCCGTGACGAATATGTAGCGCGTCATGAAAAACCCTAGAAGTCTGCGTTAAAGCGGTCCGAGCCGCCGGGGAAAGCGAAGGAAGGCCGAAGCCCCCGATCACCTGCATTAATCACAGTGCATCTTTCAAAAAAACCGCCGCGTTGGGACAGACCGGGAGATGAAACACCGGTGCGTTGCTCGCTACACATTTTTTGGAATCGCCCAGCAAAGACTGCTTGGTAATCGGCAACTCCTGCAATTCAGGCGAATCCACAGAAGTTGTATCAAGAAGGGAGCGTAGTCTACCGGAAAGCCCCTTTCAGCTCAAACCTTGATCTTCGCTCGGCGGCTGCCAAAGTAAATTCCAGCCGTCCCGTGTGCTGCCATTCAACCCCTGCAACCCCGCCACAGCCAGCAATTGCTCACCGCGATAGAGCAGCGGCAATCTGCCACGGGCAAACAAAGGCACGCCACTTTCATTAAGCAAACGCTTCAGGTCACGGTGACCGCGCTCAGGCAAATTCATGATCTCGCCTCCTTCACGATAGCGGATCTGCAGCGGGTCAGCGGGGATTTGCCCGGTCAGCGTGAGCAGGCCGTTATCCGGCAACACCAGTGGCAACGTGGGATCGGCCCAGCGTCCGACCACCGGTGGCGTGCGCAGCCAGGCACCGGACAACCACCAGATACGCCCGCTCGCCCGGTGCAGTTCACCGTCTGCCAGCCGCCAGATTGGACGGGCATCGCCAGTGGCATCGCGCAGATCCTGCCAACCCGACCAATGGTCACTGTCCGGCAGCCGTGTCTGCGTCTTCAACCAGTAACTCAAGGCATTGCGTTGACGTGCAGCGGAGAGTTTTGCCAATGAAGCCAGTTCCAGGGACGGCAATCCCAGCCAATCGAAATCATTGCGACTGCTCGCCTCGGCCAGATCGATCACCGCCAGCTCATCCAGCAACCCTTGGGCTTCGCGCAGATGCGCCGCGCTGCGGGCCATGGTCGCCTGCGCTTGCGGCCAACGCTCGGTCAGCACCGGGAACACTTGATGACGCAGGTAATTGCGCGAGAACTGCCGATCCTCATTCGAGGGGTCTTCGATCCAGCTCAATTGATGTTCGGCGGCATAAGCCTCGAGTTCCGCGCGGGTGACGTCCAGTAGCGGACGAAGCAAATGGCCCTGACCCAAGCCACGTTCGCCCGGCATCCCCGACAACCCCCTCACCCCGGCCCCGCGCAACAGTCGAAACAACAGGGTTTCGGCCTGATCGTCGCGATGCTGGGCGGTCAGCAGCACGTCATTGGCGTGAGTCGCCGCGATGAAGGCGCCATAACGCGCATCTCGGGCGGCACGCTCAAGGCTGGCGCCGGGTTGAATCTGGACGCGAACAACCTCTAGCGGCACACCCAAGGCATCGCAGACCGACTGACAATGATCCGGCCACGCATCGGCCACAGCCTGAAGGCCGTGATGAACATGGATCGCGCTGAGCGTGGGCAGAGAGTCGGTTTTGGCGAGGTGGGCAAGAAGGTGCAACAGGACGGTGGAGTCGAGGCCGCCGGAGAAGGCGATGCGCCAAGTATTGGCATTGCGCCAAGGGGCAAGTTGCTTGAGCAGTTTCGCGTGAAGTGACATGGGGCACACCAAAACCTTGTAGGAGCAACGCTTGCTCGCGATGAACGATAACGCGGTCGGTCAGTTAAACCGCTGCGTCCCCATCGTGGGCAAGCCTTGCTCCTACAGGGTGATGCAGGAGCGATTGATCAGAGACCGTAGCTCATCAGACGCTCGTAACGACGGGCCAGGAGCGCCTCGTTGTCGAACTTCTTCAGCATCGCCAGTTGCGAGCTCAGCTCGGCGCGGATCGAGGCAGCGGCAGCAGCCGGGTCGCGGTGGGCGCCACCCAACGGTTCGCCGATCACTTTGTCCACGATGCCCAACCCTTTCAGGCGCTCGGCGGTGATGCCCATGGCTTCAGCGGCATCCGGGGCTTTCTCGGCAGTTTTCCACAGGATCGACGCGCAACCTTCCGGCGAAATCACCGCGTAGGTCGAGTACTGCAGCATGTTCAACTGATCGCAGACACCAATCGCCAACGCACCGCCGGAACCACCCTCACCGATCACGGTGGCGATGATCGGGGTTTTCAGGCGTGCCATGACGCGCAGGTTCCAGGCAATCGCTTCGCTCTGGTTGCGCTCTTCGGCGTCGATGCCTGGGTAAGCACCCGGGGTATCGATAAAGGTCAGGATCGGCATTTTGAAACGTTCGGCCATTTCCATCAGGCGGCAGGCCTTGCGGTAGCCTTCCGGACGCGGCATGCCGAAGTTGCGGCGCACCTTCTCGCGCACTTCACGGCCTTTCTGGTGACCGATGATCATCACCGGCTCATCGTCCAGACGGGCAATGCCGCCAACGATGGCAGCGTCGTCGGAGAAGTGACGGTCGCCGTGCAGCTCGTCGAACTCGGTGAAGATGTGTTCGATGTAGTCCAGGGTGTATGGACGTTTCGGGTGGCGCGCCAGACGCGCGATCTGCCAGCTGGTCAGCTTGCCGAAGATGTCTTCGGTCAAGGTGCTGCTTTTGTCCTGCAGGCGGGAGATCTCATCGCCGATATTCAGCGAATTGTCATTACCGACCAAGCGCAACTCTTCGATCTTGGCTTGCAGGTCGGCGATCGGCTGTTCGAAATCTAGAAAATTCGGGTTCATAGGCGTCCGTCTTGGGTCGACTTCCAAGGGAGCTTGGGCCGGCCGGTTGTCTATTCGCGCCCTACCTTAAGGGAGAGGCGCGTTCAGGTCGAGATTAAAAATTCAGGTCGAGATCAGGCCCTAACTACAGGACCTGACCGTCAACGGTATTGGAGGAAGACGTTGTCTCGCCCGAACTGGTCACGCAGGGCTTGAATCAAGGCATCCGCCGGGTCGATCCGCCAGGTCTCGCCGAACTGCAGCAAGGCCTTCGCATCGGGACTGGTGTACTCCATGGTGATCGGGCACGCACCGCGGTGACGCTTGAACAGCTCACCCAGCCAGCGTAGCTGATCGCCTTTCAAATCCTTCGTGTGCAGCTTCAGGCGCAGGCTTTCGGCCAGGTTGGTGCGCGCATCTTCCATGCTCATCACCCGTTTGACCCGCAGGCGCAAGCCACCGGAGAAATCGTCGTTGCTGACTTCGCCTTCGACCACCACCATCGCGTCGGTCTGCAACAGCGACTGCGCGGAATGGAACGCCTCGGCAAACAACGACGCTTCGATCCGCCCCGAGCGGTCGTCGAGGGTGATGAAACCCATCTTGTCGCCCTTTTTGTTCTTCATGACGCGCAGGGCGATGATCATGCCGGCGACGGTCTGGGTATCGCGCGCCGGTTTCAGATCGATGATGCGTTGACGGGCGAAGCGACGGATTTCGCCTTCGTACTCGTCAATCGGGTGACCGGTCAGGTACAGGCCGAGGGTGTCTTTCTCCCCTTTCAGGCGTTCCTTGAGGGTCAGTTCCTTGGCCTTGCGGTGGTTGGCGTAGACATCGGCGTCTTCTTCGACGAACAGGCCGCCAAACAGATCAACGTGACCGCTGTCTTTGGTGCGCGCAGTTTGTTCGGCGGCCTTGATCGCCCCTTCCATCGCGTTGAGCAACACCGCACGGTTACGGTCGATGTTGGCCTGATAGGCTTTCTGCTCGTCATGGAAGTAAGGCCCCAGGCGGTCCAGCGCACCGCTGCGGATCAGACCGTCGAGGGTGCGCTTGTTGATCCGCTTGAGATCGACCCGGGCGCAGAAGTCGAACAGGTCCTTGAACGGACCCGCCTGACGCGCCTCGGTGATCGCTTCCACCGGACCTTCGCCCACCCCTTTGATCGCGCCGAGACCGTAGATAATCCGGCCTTCGTCATTCACCGTGAACTTGAACTCCGACGTATTCACATCCGGCGCGTCGAGACGCAGCTTCATGGTGCGAATTTCTTCGATCAAGGTCACGACCTTGTCGGTGTTGTGCATGTCCGCCGACAGTACCGCAGCCATGAACGGCGCCGGATAGTGGGTTTTCAGCCACGCCGTCTGGTACGACACCAGGCCATAAGCAGCCGAGTGAGATTTGTTGAAGCCGTAACCGGCGAATTTTTCCACCAGGTCGAAAATGTTACCGGCCAGGTCCGGGTCGATATTGTTAGCGGTGCAGCCCTCAATGAAACCGCCGCGCTGCTTGGCCATTTCTTCGGGTTTTTTCTTACCCATGGCCCGACGCAGCATGTCCGCGCCGCCGAGGGTGTAGCCGGCCATGACCTGGGCAATCTGCATCACCTGTTCCTGATACAGGATGATGCCGTAAGTGGGTGCCAAGACCGGCTTGAGGCCTTCGTACTGATAGTCCGAGTGCGGGTATGCCAGTTCGGCGCGACCGTGCTTACGGTTGATAAAGTCGTCAACCATGCCGGACTGCAGCGGGCCCGGACGGAACAGCGCCACCAGTGCGATCAAGTCTTCCAGGCAGTCGGGCTTGAGCTTTTTGATCAGCTCTTTCATGCCGCGGGATTCAAGCTGGAATACCGCAGTGGTTTCCGCTTTTTGCAGCAGCGTGTAGGTCGGTTTGTCGTCCAGCGGGATGAACGCGATGTCCAGCGGCGGCTCATCAACCTTGGCGCGATCGCGGTTGATGGTTTTCAGCGCCCAGTCGATGACCGTCAGGGTCCGCAGACCCAGGAAGTCGAACTTCACCAGACCGGCGGCCTCAACGTCGTCCTTGTCGAACTGGGTTACCAGACCGTCACCGGCCTCGTCGCAATAGATCGGCGAGAAGTCAGTCAGCTTGGTCGGGGCAATAACCACACCACCGGCGTGCTTACCGACGTTACGTACAACACCTTCCAGCTTGCGCGCCATCTCCCAGATTTCCGCGGCTTCTTCATCGACCTTGATGAAATCACGGAGGATTTCTTCCTGCTCGTAGGCTTTTTCCAACGTCATGCCGACTTCGAACGGAATCATCTTCGACAGACGATCGGCCAGGCCGTAGGACTTGCCCTGCACCCGCGCCACGTCACGGACCACCGCTTTAGCGGCCATGGAACCGAAGGTGATGATCTGGCTTACCGCGTTGCGGCCGTATTTCTCGGCCACGTATTCAATAACCCGGTCACGTCCGTCCATGCAGAAGTCGACGTCGAAGTCGGGCATCGATACCCGTTCCGGGTTAAGGAAACGTTCGAACAGCAGGTCATATTCCAGCGGATCAAGGTCGGTGATCTTCTGTACATAGGCCACCAGCGACCCGGCACCCGACCCCCGGCCCGGACCTACCGGCACACCGTTGCTCTTGGCCCACTGGATAAAGTCCATCACGATCAGAAAGTAACCGGGGAAACCCATCTGGATGATGATATCCAGCTCGAAATTCAACCGGTCGACGTAGACCTGACGCTTGGCTTCGTAGTCTTCAGTGGTGTCCTTGGGCAGCAGGACGGTCAGGCGCTCTTCCAGACCGTCGAAGGACACCTTGCGGAAATACTCGTCGATGGTCATGCCATCGGGGATCGGGAAGTTGGGCAGGAAGTGCTTGCCCAGCTTCACTTCGATGTTGCAGCGCTTGGCGATCTCGACGGTGTTTTCCAGCGCTTCGGGAATGTCGCTGAATAGCTCAGCCATTTCCTCGGCGCTTTTGAGGTATTGCTGATCGCTGTAGTTTTTCGAACGCCGCGGATCGTCGAGGGCGCGGCCCTCACCGATGCAAACGCGGGTTTCGTGGGCTTCGAAGTCTTCCTGCTTGATAAAGCGCACGTCGTTGGTCGCGACCAATGGCGCGCCGATTTTCTCGGCCAGGGCCACGGCGCCGTGCAGTTGCTCTTCATCGTTGGGGCGGTTGGTGCGCTGGATTTCCAGATAGAAGCGATCCGGGAACACCGCCATCCATTCGCGCGCCAGGGCTTCGGCTTCGGCCGGATTGCCACCGAGCATGGCCAAGCCGATTTCGCCCTCTTTCGCCGCCGACAGCATGATCAAGCCTTCGCTGGCTTCGGCCACCCATTCGCGCTCGATGATGATCGAGCCGTTGCGCTGGCCGTCGATGAAGCCACGGGAGATCAGCTCGGTGAGGTTGCGATAGCCCACGGCGTTCATCGCCAGCAGGCTGATCCGGCTCAGAGCGTTGTCCGGATCCTTGTTCGACAGCCACAGGTCGGCGCCGCAGATCGGCTTGATCCCTGCGCCCATCGAGGCTTTATAGAATTTGACCAGGGAACACATGTTGTTCTGGTCAGTGACCGCCACGGCAGGCATGTTCATGCCGACCAGGGTCTTGACCAGCGGTTTGATCCGCACCAGACCGTCGACCAGGGAATATTCAGTGTGCAGGCGTAGGTGAACGAATGAAGCCGGCATAGTGATCCTGTCTAGTAACGTGAAGACAACAAGGCCCGGATTGTACCGGGCCTTGGTAAAAACATCAGCCTTGCGACTAACTCTCGATCAGGTTTTCCCGCGCCTCGTAGGCCAGGCGTACTGGGGCGAACGAGCGGCGGTGAATCGGGGTCGGCCCCAAACGGGCCAGGGCTTCCAGATGAACGGGCGTTGGGTAGCCTTTGTGGCCACCGATGCCGTAACCCGGGTAAATCAATTCGAACGCGGCCATTTCACGGTCGCGGCTGACCTTGGCCAGAATCGACGCGGCAGCGATGGCCGGCACCTTGCCGTCGCCCTGCACCACCGCTTCAGCGCGCATGGACAGCTTCGGGCAGCGGTTGCCGTCGATCATCGCCAGTTTCGGCTGGATATGCAGGCCTTCGATGGCGCGCTGCATGGCCAGCATGGTGGCATGCAGGATGTTCAGCTCGTCGATTTCCTCGACTTCGGCCCGGGCGATGTGCCAGCTCAGGGCCTTCTCGCAGATTTCGTCGTAGAGCTTTTCGCGGCGGGCTTCGGTGAGCTTCTTCGAGTCGTTCAAGCCGAGAATCGGCCGATTCGGATCGAGAATCACCGCAGCCGTGACCACGGCGCCGCAGAGCGGGCCGCGACCGACTTCGTCGACACCGGCAACCAAATCTTCCACTTCAGCGACCAAGGTGAAATCCAGCCCCATTTGCATGCTTGTTTTACTCATTGTACGTGGCCGATCAGATTCAGCACGGCATCCGCCGCCTGGTTGGAGGCATCCAGACGCAAGGTCCGGTGGATTTCATCGAAGCCGCGGGTCTGTTCTTCGCCACCGTCGATCAGTGGGGACAAGGTCTGAGCCAGCGCTTCGACCGTCGCATCGTCCTGCAGCAACTCGGGCACCAGCAGGCGCTGGGCCAGCAAGTTTGGCAACGATACGTAGGGACTTTTCACCATGCGCTTGAGGATCCAGAACGTCAGCGGTGCCAGGCGATAGGCAACCACCATCGGACGTTTGTACAACAACGCTTCGAGCGTCGCCGTGCCGGAGGCGATCAACACTGCGTCACAGGCCGCCAGGGCCAGATGGGAGTTGCCATCGAGCAGGGTCAGCGGCAGATCACGGCCGGCTAACAGCTCTTCGAGTTGGGCCCGGCGCTGTGGGCTGGCGCACGGCATGACGAAGCGCACGCCGGGGCGCAAGGCGCGCAGGCGCTGGGCGGTATCGAGGAACAACGCGCCGAGACGGCCGACTTCGCCGCCACGACTGCCGGGCATCAACGCCACCAGCGGACCGTCGGGCAAGCCCAGCTCAGCCCGCGCTGCTGCGCGATCAGCTTGCAGCGGAATCGCATCGGCCAGGGAATGCCCGACAAACCGCACCGGCACGCCCTTTTCTTCGTAGAACTTCGCTTCAAACGGGAACAGCGTGAGCATCAGGTCGCAGCCTTCGCGAATCTTCAGCACCCGCTTTTGCCGCCACGCCCAGACCGACGGGCTGACGTAATGCACGGTCTTGATCCCGGCCTGACGCAGCTTGAGTTCGATATTGAGGGTGAAATCCGGGGCATCGATACCGATGAACACGTCCGGCTTTTCGGCGATCAGGTCCGCAATCAGCTTCTTGCGTCGGGCCAGCAGTTCGCGCAAGCGGCCCAGCACTTCCACCAGGCCCATGACCGAAAGACGTTCCATCGGGAAGTACGAAGTCAGGCCTTCGGCCTGCATCAGCGGGCCACCGACACCAATGAACTCCACCGCCGGATGCCGGGCCCTGAGGGCGCGCATCAAACCGGCACCCAGAATGTCACCGGAAGCCTCACCCGCTACCAGCGCAATACGCAGATTAGCCATGATTAACGAGTGATGCCGCGGGTCGAAGACTGGATGGAATCACGGAACACCGCGACTTCCGGAAACTGTGCCGAAGGTTCGGCCAGTTCGCCGAGCGCCTGTTCGACCGTCAGGCCCTGGCGGTAAACCACTTTGTAGGCTCGACGTAGCGCATGGATCGCGTCTTCGCTGAAACCACGACGGCGCATGCCTTCGAAGTTCATGCTGCGGGCTTCGGCGGGGTTGCCGAATACTGTGACGTATGCGGGAACGTCCTTGCCGATGGCAGTGCCCATGCCCGAAAAGCTGTGGGCGCCGATGTGGCAATACTGGTGAACCAGGGTGAAGCCGGAGAGGATCGCCCAATCTTCAACGTGCACATGGCCGGCCAACGCGGTGTTGTTGACCAGGATGCAGTGGTTGCCGATTACGCTGTCATGACCGATATGGGCATACGCCATGATCAGGTTGTGATCACCCAGGGTGGTTTCCGACCGATCCTGAACGGTGCCACGGTGAATCGTCACGCCTTCGCGGATAACGTTGTGGTCACCGATGACCAGGCGGGTTTCTTCACCTTTGTATTTCAGATCGGGCGTGTCCTCACCTACCGAGGAAAACTGGTAGATGCGGTTGTGCTTACCGATACGGGTCGGGCCCTTGAGAATCACATGCGGCCCGATCACTGTCCCCTCGCCGATTTCCACACCTGCGCCGATGATCGACCATGGGCCGACCTCGACGTCGTCAGCCAGGATGGCTGTCGGATCGATGATTGCGCGAGGGTCAACCAAACTCATAGTTTGCGTTCCGCGCAGATGATTTCAGCGGAGCAGACAGGTTTGCCATCGACCGAAGCCTGGCATTCGAATTTCCAGATCTGGCGCTTGCAGCTGATGAAGCGGGCTTCGAGGATCAACTGATCGCCTGGGGTGACAGGCTGGCGAAAACGCAGCTTGTCGGAGCCGACGAAGTAGTAAAGCGTGCCGTCGGCAGGCTTCACGTCGAGCATTTTGAAACCAAGGATACCGGCAGCCTGAGCCATCGCTTCGATGATCAGTACGCCCGGCATGATTGGATGCGCAGGGAAGTGACCATTGAAGAACGGTTCGTTGATGCTGACATTCTTGTAGGCGCGAATGCGCTTGCCTTCCACATCCAGATCCACGACCCGGTCCACCAGCAGGAACGGGTAACGGTGAGGCAGGTATTCGCGAATCTCGTTGATGTCCATCATTTCGGGGGGAAGCCTATGTAAAGATTGGGAGAGCGCGACTGACGCGCACCCCTCTAGCAAATCAAGGAGGCAGTCTAGCGGCTGTGCACACTTGATATGGAAATGGTATCAGCCATCTGATGAAGCATTACCGCCAGGGGTCACTTCCCCTACTCGCTTTTCCAGCTGTCGCAGACGCCGCGCGATGTCATCGAGCTGACGGATGCGTGCCGCGCTTTTGCGCCACTCGGCAGCCGGTTGCATGGCTGTACCGGAAGAATAGGAACCCGGCTCGGTAATCGAGTGGGTCACCATGGTCATCCCGGTCAGGAAAACGTTGTCGCAAATCTCGATATGCCCCACCAGCCCGACACCGCCGGCGAGCATACAGTGCTTGCCGATCTTGGTGCTGCCGGAGATTCCCACGCACGCTGCCATGGCAGTGTGATCACCGACCTGGACGTTGTGGGCGATCTGGATCTGATTGTCGAGCTTCACACCGTTGCCAAGAACGGTATCGGCCAGGGCGCCACGGTCGATGGCGGTATTCACGCCAATCTCCACGTCGTCGCCGACCAGCACACCACCAATCTGGGCAATTTTCTGCCAGATGCCTTTCTCGTTGGCAAAACCGAAACCTTCGCCACCGAGTACGGCGCCCGACTGAATTACCACGCGTTTGCCAATGCGCACGTCGTGATACAGCGTGACCCGCGGAGCCAGCCAGCCACCTTCACCAATCTCGCAACGGGCGCCGATGAAGCAATGAGCCCCGACGGTCACACCTGCCGCAATACGCGCGGCGCTTTCGATTACCGCAAAGGCCCCGATGCTCGCCGCTGGATCGACCACCGCGTCCACCGCTACTACCGCTGTCGGATGAATACCGGCAGCCGCTTTCGGCTTGGGATCGAACAGATGGGAAACACGAGCGTAAGCCAAGTACGGATCAGGCACGACCAGCGCATTACCGGCAAAACCTTCAGCGTCAGCAGCCTTGAGCAACAGGGCTGCAGCTTTGCTGTCCGGCAGGTATTTACGGTATTGAGGGTTTGCCAGAAAGCTCAACTGAGCTGGGCCAGCCTCTTGCAAAGTGGCTAGCCCAGTAATTTCCTTCTCCGGGTCGCCACTGAGGGTGGCGCCGAGGAACTCGGCCAATTGGCCGAGCTTTATAGTCGCTGTCATGGATTACTTCAGCTGATTCATGCGCTCGATAACCTGGCGAGTGATGTCGTACTGAGGCTTGACATCAATCACTGCGCCACGCTCGAAGACCAGGTCAAAAGCACCTTTCTTGATGACTTCTTCCACAGCGCTATCCAGTTTCGGCTTGAGCTGCTTCAGCATTTCACGATCGGCAACGGCTTTGGCTTCGTTCAGTTCCTTGGACTGGAACTGGAAGTCACGGGCCTTTTGCTTGAATTCAAGCTCCAGACGCTCGCGTTCACCTTGCTGCATCTTGTCGCCACCGGCGACCAGACGGTCCTGGATACCTTTGGCACTGCTTTCCAGTGTCTTGAGTTTGCTCAGCTGCGGGCCGAACTTCTTCTCGGCATCCACGGCGTACTTCTTGGCCGCGTCGGATTCCAGCAGGGCCATCTGATAGTTCAGGACGGCGATTTTCATGTCGGCAAAAGCCGGACCTGCTACCAGTACGGTCGCCAGGAGAACCAATTGAGTCAACTTACGCACGATGCACTCCTACAAAATCCATTGTCGTTATCTTGGGTCAGACGCTTAGAACGTCTGGCCGAGGGAGAATTGGAACACTTGAGTCTCAGCGTCATCCGGTTTCTTGATCGGCATGGCCAACGCGAAGCTCAGAGGACCCAGTGCGGTGACCCAGGTCACGCCGACACCAACGGAACTGGCTACGTTGCTCAGGCTGATGTCGTTGCACTCTGTTTGAGAGGTCGAGCCGACATTGGCGTTAGTCGTCTTGTCGCACTTGGAGTCGAATACGTTACCCACGTCCCAGAATACCGAAGTACGCAGGGAACGCTGATCCTTGACGAATGGCAGCGGGAACAGCACCTCGACACCACCCTGGATCAGGACGTTACCACCGAACGGCAGCGGATCCTGGTCCGGGTCGGCGAGAGTACCGGCGTTACCCGTCTTGTCAAAGCCACGGCTTGGGGTACTGCGCGGGCCAAGGGTACTGTCCTTGAAGCCACGAACCGAGTTGAAACCACCAGCATAGTAGTTTTCATAGAACGGCAAGCCTTCGGTGGAACCGTAGCCATCGCCATAACCCAGCTCGGTGTGCAGGCGCAGGGTATAGTTTTCAGTGATTGGCTGGAACAGCTGACCGCGGTAATCAAGTTTGAAGAACGACAGGTCGCTACCCGGCGTGGTGGTTTCCAGAGTCAGGCTCTGGGAATGGCCACGGGTCGCCAGTACGCCTTTGTTCAACGTGGACTCGGACCAACCGGCCGAGGCCTTGAAGTTCAGGTAGCTGTCGCCTTCGCGATTAACGAAGTCGAAAATCTCGTCGACGGTGTATTGACCGGTCTTGATCTTGTCCTGCTGTGCAGTCAGGCCGAAGGTCAGACGCGACGTCTCGCTGATCGGGTAACCGACGCTGACGCCAGCACCCAGGCTGTCTACCGCATAGCTTGCAACATCGACATCGAGGTCTTTGTAGTCAGTGGTGCGATAGAACGCGTTGTAACCCAGGCTCACACCGTCAGCAGTCCAGTACGGGTCGACATAACCGAAGTTATAGCGGCTCTGGTATTCGCTTCGGGTCAGACCGATGCTGACCTTGTTACCCGTACCCAGGAAGTTGTTCTGGGTGATCGAACCACCGAGGATCAGACCGGCGCTCTGGGCGAAACCGACACTGGCGGTAATCGAACCGGAAGCCTGCTCTTCAACGCTGTAGTTCACGTCAACCTGGTCGTCCACGCCCGGTACGGCCGGGGTTTCGACGTTGACTTCCTTGAAGAAGCCCAGACGCTCAAGGCGGGTCTTGGATTGGTCGATCAGGTAGGTCGAAGCCCAGCCGCCTTCCATCTGACGCATTTCACGACGCAGCACTTCGTCTTCGGACTTGGTGTTGCCACGGAAGTTGATGCGGTTCACATAGGCACGCTTACCAGGATCGACGGCGAACGTGATGTCTACCGTGTGATCGTCATCATGCGGCTGAGGCACGCCGTTGACGTTGGCGAAGGTGTAACCCTCGTTACCGAGACGACGGGTGATCAGTTCGGAAGTCGTGGTCATCAGCTTGCGCGAGAACACCTGACCTTTCTGGACCAGCAGCAGGGACTTGACCTGGTCTTCAGGCACTTTCAGGTCACCGCTGAGCTTCACGTCACGAACGGTGTACTTCTCGCCTTCGTTGACGTTGACCGTGATGTAGACGTGTTTCTTGTCCGGGGTGATGGACACCTGGGTCGAAGCGATATCCATGTTGATATAGCCGCGGTCCAGGTAGTAGGAGCGCAGACGCTCCAGGTCACCGGAGAGTTTCTCACGAGCGTACTTGTCATCGTTCTTGAAGAACGACAGCCAGTTGGTGGTCTTGAGTTCGAACAGGTCGATCAGGTCGTCATCGGCGAAGACCGTGTTACCCACCACGTTGATGTGCTGGATAGCAGCCACGGTGCCTTCGTTGATGTTGACCTTCAACGCCACGCGGTTACGCGGCTGCGCCACCACTTCGGTGTCGACCGTTGCCGAGTAACGGCCCTGAGCGACATATTGACGCTGCAGTTCGTTACGCACACCTTCGAGGGTGGCACGCTGGAAGATCTCGCCCTCGGACAACCCGGATTGCTTGAGGCCCTTCATCAGGTCCTCAGTGGAGATGGCCTTGTTACCCTCGATCTCGATACTCGCGACCGACGGACGCTCGACTACCGTGATAACGAGGACATTGCCTTCGCGACCCAGCTGGATATCTTGAAAGAAACCGGTTTTGAACAACGCACGAGTGGATTCCACCAGGCGACGATCATCCGCCTGTTCACCGACGTTCAACGGCAAAGCACCAAAAACACTACCCGCGGAGACCCGCTGGAGGCCATTGACGCGAATATCAGAGATAGTGAAGGACTCGGCGTGAACTTCGGCGATCATCAATACGGTGAGAACCGCAGTTAGCAGCAGACGTTTCATGAAGTCCTTTCTTATTCCAACTGGCAATAAACAAACTGCCGCAAAATGCGGCAGATTCGCAATTCAGCGAAGCGTTACAGTCGACCCAGATCATTGACCAGAGCAAGCAACATCACCCCGACCACCAAACTGATACCGATCTGTATCCCCCAACCCTGCACCCGATCTGACAAGGGGCGACCACGCACCCACTCGATCAGATAAAACAACAAATGCCCCCCATCCAGTACTGGAATGGGCAACAAATTCAGAACCCCCAGGCTAATACTCAGATAAGCAAGGAAATTCAGGAAATCAGCGACACCCGACTGGGCAGAAGCGCCCGCCACTTTAGCAATGGTTATCGGTCCACTCAAGTTTTTTACCGAGAGCTCGCCGAACAACATTTTCTTGAGCGAATCGAGGGTCAGTACACTCATGGTCCAGGTGCGTCGGGCACCCTCCCCAATCGCTGCCACCGGACCGTAGCTGACCTCGCGAATCATCTCTGGTGGCCAATCGACTGCTTTGACCCCGGCGCCCAGGTAACCTGTGGGTGCTTTGCTCCCGCCGCGGGCCGCCAGCGTCACAGGGACGTCGATTTGAGCACCATCGCGCTCGACGCGCAGCATGATTTTGGTATCAGGATGAATACGGACGGTATCGACCACTTGCTGCCAGTCATCCAGTGACTTGCCATCAAGCGCCAACAACCGGTCACCGGTCTTCAGGCCCGCGGCTTGCGCCGGCCCTTTCGAATCAAGTTCCGCCAGGATCGGCGGCAATGCCGGACGCCATGGGCGAATACCCAGCGAGCGAATCGGGTCTGGCTCATCGGCGCCCTTGAGCCAATGATCCAGCGCCAGCTCTCGCGGCGAATCGGCAGTAGAGCCCTGTTCACGCACCAGCAATTGCAAGGTACCGCTCTCGCCGAGGCGACGGACCAGTTGCAGGTTGACGGCGGCCCACCCGGAAGTCGGCTCGCCATCGATGGCAACGATTTCCTGATTCGGGCCCAAACCGGCCTTGGCCGCGATGCTGCCCGACTCGACCGCGCCGATAATCGGGCGCACCTGCTCACTGCCGAGCATGGCCAACACCCAGAAAAACACCATCGCCAGCAAGAAGTTGGCGATCGGACCCGCAGCAACAATGGCAATGCGCTGGCGCACGGACTTGCGATTGAAGGATTGATCAAGCTGATCGACCGGCACTTCGCCTTCGCGCTCGTCGAGCATCTTCACGTAGCCGCCCAGCGGAATGGCGGCCAGCACGAACTCGGTGCCTTGCTTGTCGTGCCAGCGCAGCAACGGCATGCCAAAGCCCACGGAGAAGCGCAGCACTTTAACCCCACAGCGACGCGCGACCCAGAAGTGGCCGAATTCGTGGAAGGTGACCAGCACGCCCAAGGCTATCAGGGTGCCGACAATCATATAGAGCGCGCTCATCTACTTTCTCCGCAATCCTATTCAGTGCTGCATTGGGCCAACGTACTGCAGCACTTATCGCCCGTGACGACTCAACCACTGTCCGGCCAGCACACGCGCCTTGGCGTCTGCGGTGAACACCGCCTCGAGATCACTCACCACAACCACAGGTTCGAGATTCAAGACTTCCTCGATGATACTCGCGATTTCCGGGTAACGAACCCGTCCGTCGAGAAAGGCCGCGACCGCCACTTCATTTGCCGCATTGAGCATGGCCGGCGCGCTATTGCCCGCCTCTGCCGCTTGCCGCGCCAGGCGCAGGCACGGGAAACGTTCTTCATCGGGAGCCTGGAAATCCAGGCGCGCAATGGCAAACAGATCCAGCGGGGCGACACCCGAGTCGATCCGCTCCGGCCAGGCCAGGGCGTTGGCAATCGGCGTGCGCATGTCCGGGTTGCCCAGCTGGGCCAATACCGAACCATCGATATAGTCGACCAGCGAGTGGATAACGCTCTGGGGATGAATCACCACTTCGACCTGGGAAGGCTTGGCATCGAATAGCCAGCACGCTTCGATCAGCTCGAGGCCCTTGTTCATCATGCTTGCCGAGTCGACCGAGATCTTGCGACCCATCGACCAGTTCGGGTGGGCGCAGGCTTGATCAGGCGTAACATGCGCCAATTCCGCCATCGGCGTCTGCCGGAACGGACCGCCAGAGGCTGTCAGTAAAATCCGACGTACGCCGACCGCACCCAGACCGCGCGCAAAATCGCTGGGCATGCACTGGAAAATCGCGTTGTGCTCGCTGTCGATCGGCAGCAACACCGAACCGCTTTTGCGCACAGCCTGCATAAACAAGGCGCCGGACATCACCAGCGCTTCCTTGTTGGCCAGCAGGATCTTCTTCCCCGCCTCGACTGCCGCCAGGGTCGGGCGCAAGCCCGCCGCACCGACGATGGCCGCCATGACCGCATCGACTTCAGGGTCGGCGGCGACCTGACACAGGCCCTCCTCCCCCACCAGCACTTGAGTCGTCAGGCCGGCAGCGCGCAAGTCGTCCTGCAGAACACGGGCAACACCCGCTTCAGGTACGACCGCAAACCGCGGCGTATGCCGCACGCACAGGGCCAGCAGCTCACTCAGCCGAGTAAAGCCGCTCAACGCGAACACCTGATAGCGCTCGGGATGACGCGCAATGACATCCAGGGTGCTCAGGCCAATCGAGCCCGTCGCCCCCAGGACGGTAATCTGCTGTGGGCGGCTCACGGTGCCGCCATCCACAACAACACCGCGAAGACCGGGATCGCTGCGGTCAGGCTGTCGATACGATCGAGCACGCCGCCGTGACCCGGCAGCAGATTACTGCTGTCCTTGATCCCGGACTGACGCTTGAACATGCTTTCGGTGAGGTCGCCCACCACCGAAATGAACACGATCAATGCCGCGCCTACCAGGCCCTTAAGCAGTTCCGCCACTGTCCAGTCGCGAACCAGGCCGACCACCAGCGTGATCACAAGGCTCAGGGCCAGGCCGCCATACACGCCTTCCCAGCTCTTGCCGGGGCTGACTTGCGGCGCCAGCTTGCGCTTGCCGAACTTGCGGCCGGAAAAGTACGCACCGATGTCGGCGCCCCAGACCAGCACCATGACCGCCATGATCAGCCAGTTGCCCAACGGGTACTGCTTGATCTGCACCAGACCTTGCCAGGCCGGCAGCAAAATCAGCAAGCCGATCACCAGTTTGCAAGCGGCACTGGCCCAGTGTTCACTCGTGCGCGGGTAAGTCAGTACCAAATAAGTCGCCACAGCCCACCAGAGCACCGAAGCGCCCAAGACCCAAGGCGCGAGCCCGGGAAGGATATGCATGACAAACAGCATCAATGCGACCACAGCCGCATAAGCAACGCGAATTGGCTGGGCAGTGAAACCTGCCAGGCGAGCCCACTCCCATGCACCCAGGGTCACGACCAGCCCGATGAACAGCGCAAAACCGGAGCCTTCGAGCAGAAAAAACCCACATAAGGCAATCGGCAGCAGGATCAGCGCAGTAATGATTCGTTGTTTAAGCATTAAACCCGGGCTCCAGACTCGATCTGCTCGCTCGTTTTACCGAAGCGGCGCTGACGAGAAGCGAAATCGGCCAGCGCGGTGCGCATGGCTTCGTGTTTGAAGTCCGGCCAGAACAGGTCGGAGAAGTACAGCTCGGTGTAAGCCAGCTGCCACAGCAGGAAATTGCTGATGCGGTGCTCACCGCCGGTACGAATGCACAAATCCGGCAACGGCAGATCACCGGTTACCAGACAGGTTTGCAGCAGTTCCGGGGTAATGTCTTCCGGGCGCAGATGCCCGGCCTGGACTTCCCGTGCCAGACGCTGCGCAGCTTGCGCGATATCCCACTGACCGCCGTAGTTGGCGGCGATCTGCAGGATAAAACGATTGGCGCCGGCGGTAATCGCCTCGGCTTCGCGCATGGCGGCTTGAAGCTCGGGGTGAAAACGCGAACGGTCGCCAATGATGCGCAGGCTGATGTTGTTGTCGTTGAGGCGCTTGGCCTCGCGACGCAACGCCTTGAAGAACAGGTCCATCAAGGCGCTGACCTCATCGGCCGGCCGCTGCCAGTTTTCACTGGAGAAGGCGAACAGGGTCAGCACCTCGACCTTGGCCTCGGCGCACACCTCGATCACCGCACGAACCGCATCCACACCCGCTTTATGCCCGGCGACACCCGGCATAAAGCGTTTTTTCGCCCAGCGATTGTTACCATCCATGATGATCGCGACATGGCGCGGCACCGCGGACGGCGCAGTCTGCTTGGTCTTATCCATGAAAACGCGACCCTTATACGGCCATCAGGTCCGCTTCTTTTTGCTTGGTCGCTGCGTCGATATCGGCCTCAGCCTTGTCGGTCAGCTTCTGGATATCAGCTGCGGCACGACGCTCTTCGTCTTCGCTGATTTCCTTGTCCTTGACCAGTTTCTTCAGGTCGCCAAGTGCATCACGACGAATATTGCGCACAGCAACACGAGCATCTTCAGCTGCGCTACGCGCCTGCTTGGTGAAGCCCTTGCGGGTTTCTTCAGTCAGGGCAGGCATGGAGATCAGCAGCAACTCGCCCAGGTTGGTCGGGTTGAGGTTCAAACCGGCACTTTGGATCGCTTTGTCGACTGCCGCGAGCATATTGCGCTCAAACGCCACGACCTGAAGGGTCCGGGAATCTTTTACGGTGATGTTGGCCACTTGGGTGATGGAAGTGTCTGTGCCGTAGTACGGCACCATCACGCTGCCCAGAATGCTTGGGTGAGCCTTGCCGGTACGAATCTGACCAAATGCATGGTTCAGAGAGTCCAGGGATTTCTGCATGCGCTCTTGAGCGTCTTTCTTGATTTCGTTGATCATTGTTGGCCTTCCTCGATCAGGGTCCCTTCAGCGCCGCCATGTACGATGTTCAGCAGGGCGCCGGGCTTGTTCATGTTAAATACGCGCAATGGCATCTTGTGGTCGCGGCACAGGCAAATGGCCGTCAGATCCATCACACCCAGCTTGCGATCCAGCACTTCATCGTAGGTCAGATGATCGAACTTCTCGGCATGCGGGTCTTTGAATGGGTCAGCGGTGTAGACGCCATCGACCTTGGTCGCCTTGAGCACGACATCGGCATCGATTTCGATTGCACGCAGGCAAGCTGCCGAATCCGTAGTGAAGAACGGATTGCCCGTACCGGCCGCGAAAATCACGACTTCCTTGGCGTTCAGGTGGCGCATGGCCTTGCGGCGATCGTAGTGATCGGTCACGCCAACCATGGAAATGGCCGACATCACGATGGCCGAGATATTGGCACGTTCCAGCGCGTCGCGCATGGCCAGGGCGTTCATAACAGTGGCCAGCATGCCCATGTGGTCACCGGTGACCCGATCCATGCCAGCCGCGCTCAGCGCTGCCCCACGGAACAGGTTGCCGCCGCCGATCACCAGACCGACCTGCACACCGATACCGACCAGTTGGCCGACTTCCAGCGCCATGCGATCCAGAACTTTCGGATCGATCCCGAACTCTTCCGAGCCCATCAAGGCCTCGCCGCTAAGCTTGAGTAGAATGCGTTTATAGCGAGCCTGATAACCACTGCCCTGCTGAGCCATTGCGAATCTCTCCTGCGGCGTATTTTAAAAAATTCTTTGCGAGCTGTTTACAGCTGGCGTTCACTCTAGCTTGGCGCTGCTTCAGCGCCATCGGAACATGGCTTTGTAAGCCAGTTCCAAGGGGAAACCAATAAAAATTGGTAGCCCATCTGAAAAGAGGCTGCGCGCGTAAGCGGGCAGCCTCTTCAGGGCGACAGTTAAAAAACCGTCTTATTGCTTGGCGGCAGCCAGCTGGGCAGCAACTTCTTCAGCGAAGTTGTCGACCGGCTTCTCGATGCCGTCGCCTACTTTGAAGTAGGTGAAGGAAACGATTTCAGCACCGGCTTTCTTGGCCAGTTCGCCAACCTTGATTTCAGGGTTCTTCACGAACGCCTGCTCAACCAGGGAAGCCTCAGCCAGGAACTTGCTGATACGGCCTTTGACCATGTTTTCAACAATGTTTTCTGGCTTGCCAGCGATCTTGTCGGCATTGAGGGTCAGGAACACGCCCTTCTCACGCTCAACCGCTTCAGCGGAAACTTCCGATGGCAGCAGGAATTCAGGGTTGGTCGCCGCTACGTGCATGGCGATGTCTTTGGCCAGCTCAACAGTGCCGCCTTTCAGGACAACTGCAACACCGATCTTGTTGCCGTGCAGGTAACCACCGACAACGTCACCTTCAACGCGTGCCAGGCGACGGATGTTGACGTTTTCGCCAACCTTGCCGACCAGTACCAGGCGAGCAGCTTCTTGAGCTTCGATCAGCGGAGCCACATCAGTCAGCTTGTCAGCGAATGCTTTTTCAACGCTGGAAGCAACGAATGCCTTGAAGTCGTCCTGCAGAGCCAGGAAGTCGGTCTGCGAGTTCACTTCCAGCAGAACGGCGGTTTTACCGTCTTCTTTCAGAGCGATCGCGCCTTCAGCAGCCACGTTGCCAGCTTTCTTGGCAGCCTTGATGGCGCCCGAAGCACGCATGTCATCAATGGCTTTTTCGATGTCGCCGCCGGCCTTGGTCAAGGCCTTTTTGCAATCCATCATGCCTTCGCCAGTACGCTCACGCAGTTCTTTAACCAACGCTGCAGTAATCTCTGCCATTTCAAAAATCCTCTTGGATAGGTTATCAACCATTCCACCCGATCGAACGGGCGTTCAATTCTTCCCGAATCACCCTTGTAGGCCGCTGCACGTTACAGAAGCTGTAGCTGCGCTGCCGACAAATGGTTTTCGAGGTGGCAAAAAGGGGGCCAAGCCCCCTTTTTGCTTACTGAGTCAACGCCAAGGCGTCAATTACTCAGCTGCTGCTACCGGAGCTTCTTCAACGAACTGCTCGGTGCCGCCAGCAACGTGGTTGCGACCGCGGATTACTGCGTCAGCCATCGAACCCATGTACAGCTGGATAGCGCGGATTGCGTCATCGTTGCCTGGGATGATGTAGTCAACGCCTTCCGGGCTGCTGTTGGTATCGACTACGCCGATAACCGGGATGCCCAGCTTGTTGGCTTCGGTGATCGCGATGCGCTCGTGATCAACGTCGATAACGAACAGTGCGTCTGGCAGACCGCCCATGTCCTTGATACCACCCAGGGAACGATCGAGCTTCTCAAGATCGCGAGTGCGCATCAGCGCTTCTTTCTTGGTCAGCTTGGCGAAAGTACCGTCTTCTGCTTGCACTTCAAGGTCACGCAGACGCTTGATGGAAGCACGGATGGTTTTGAAGTTGGTCAGCATGCCGCCCAACCAGCGGTGATCGACGTACGGCGAACCGCAACGTGCTGCTTCTTCAGCAACGATCTTGCCAGCGGAACGCTTGGTGCCAACGAACAGAATCTTGTTTTTGCCCTGGGCCAGGCGTTCTACGAAAGTCAGAGCTTCGTTGAACATTGGCAGGGTTTTTTCAAGGTTGATGATGTGGATCTTGTTACGCGCGCCGAAAATGTATTTACCCATTTTCGGGTTCCAGTAACGGGTTTGGTGACCGAAGTGCACACCGGCCTTCAGCATATCGCGCATGTTGACTTGGGACATGATAGTTCCTTAATAAGTCGGGTTTGGCCTCCACGTATCCCAATGACCAACCAGCAGCATCAGCTGAAGGCACCCAGGTCATCGTGTCGACACGTGTGTGGATTTAAGCCTCTCGGGGTATCCCCGGAAAGCGGCGCATTTTATATCACAGGGCTGCAAAAAACGGAACCCGGATTCTCAATTCCTGGCGCGCGCCTTTATCAGCGCCCTTGGAATCGCTCAAGAATGCGCCTATCTATAGAGAGAAGCGATGCACAGAGGCTCAGATTTGCGCTGATCGTCTGTTAGAATTGCGTTTTTCAGGGCCGCGAAGATAGATCGCGCAATGCCCATCCCGAATTAGTAAGCGCCATTGAGCGCAGAGAGAGCCTGTATGACCGTCACCCTCAAAACCCCCGAGGACATCGCAAAAATGCGGATCGCCGGCAAACTGGCCGCCGATGTGCTGGAAATGATTGCCGAACATGTCAAACCGGGCATCACCACCGAAGAGCTGGACCGCATCTGCCACGACTACATCGTCAACGAGCAGCAAGCCATCCCTGCCCCGCTCAACTATAAAGGCTTCCCGAAGTCGATCTGCACCTCGATCAACCACGTGGTCTGCCACGGCATCCCCAACGAGAAGCCGCTGAAGAATGGCGACACCGTGAATATCGACGTGACCGTGATCAAAGATGGCTACCACGGCGACACCAGCCGCATGTTCCACGTCGGCACCGTGCCGGTCTGGGCCGAGCGCCTGTCCCAGGTCACCCAGGAATGCATGTACAAGGCCATCGAAATCGTCAAACCCGGCTGCCGCCTGGGCGATATCGGTGAAGTGATCCAGAAGCACGCTGAAAAGAACGGCTTCTCGGTGGTTCGCGAGTTTTGCGGCCACGGCATCGGCAAGGTGTTCCACGAAGAGCCGCAGATCCTGCATTACGGCCGCGCCGGCACCGGCATGGAGCTGAAAGCAGGCATGACCTTTACCATCGAGCCGATGATCAACCAGGGCAAGGCCGACACCAAGGTCCTGGGCGACGGCTGGACCGCGATCACCAAGGACCGCAAGCTGTCCGCCCAGTGGGAACACACCCTGTTGGTGACCGACACCGGCTACGAGATCTTCACCCTGCGCGCCGATGACACCATCCCCCGCGTTTCGGCCTGATCGACCCACGTAGCTCATAGCCTTATAGAAAGGAAAGCCAATCGATGCCGCAGGTGGATCCAGAACTCTTCGACCGTGGCCAGTTCCAGGCTGAACTGGCCCTGAAGGCCAGCCCGATCGCGGCCTTCAAGAAGGCGATTCGCCAGGCCCGCGAGGTGCTCGACGGGCGCTTTCGCAGCGGCCGCGACATTCGCCGGCTGATCGAGGATCGCGCCTGGTTCGTCGATAACATCCTGCAAAAGGCCTGGGAGCAGTTCAACTGGAGCGAAGACGCCGACATCGCGCTGGTCGCGGTCGGCGGCTACGGTCGCGGCGAACTGCATCCTTATTCCGACATCGATCTGCTGATCCTGCTGGACAGCGCCGACCACGAAGTTTTCCGCGATTCCATTGAGCGTTTTCTGACGCTGTTGTGGGACATCGGCCTGGAGGTCGGTCAGAGCGTGCGCTCGGTGGACGAATGCGCCGTCGAGGCCCGCGCCGACCTCACGGTGGTCACCAACCTGATGGAAAGCCGCACCATCTGCGGCCCCGAGCGTTTGCGCCAGCGCATGCTCGACGTCACCAGCACCGCGCACATGTGGCCAAGCAAGGACTTCTTCCTGGCCAAGCGCGCCGAGCAGAAGGCCCGTCACCACAAGTACAACGACACTGAATACAACCTGGAACCCAACGTCAAAGGCTCGCCCGGCGGCCTTCGGGATATCCAGACGATTCTGTGGGTGGCCCGTCGCGAATACGGCACCCTGAACCTGCGGGCCCTGGCCGGTGAAGGCTTTCTGGTCGAGAGCGAAAACGCGCTGCTGGCCTCGTCCCAGGAATTCCTGTGGAAGGTCCGTTACGCCCTGCACATGCTCGCCGGGCGTTCCGAGGACCGCTTGCTGTTCGACCACCAGCGCTCCATCGCCGGGTTGCTGGGCTTCGAAGGCGACGACGCCAAGCAAGCTATCGAAAACTTCATGCAGCAGTATTACCGGGTGGTGATGAGCATCGCTCAGCTCAGCGACCTGATCATCCAGCACTTCGAGGAAGTCATCCTCGCGCCGGAAGACGAAGCGCCGCCGCAGCCGATCAATTCGCGGTTCCAGCTGCACGATGGCTACATCGAGGCGCGTAACAACAACGTGTTCCGCCGTACGCCGTTCGCCATGCTCGAAATCTTCGTGCTGATGGCCCAGCAGCCGGAAATCAAAGGCGTTCGCGCCGATACCATTCGTCTGCTGCGCGAGCACCGTCATTTGATCGACGATGACTTTCGCAATGACATCCGCAACACCAGCCTGTTCATCGAGCTGTTCAAGTGCAAGATCGGCATCCATCGCAACCTGCGGCGGATGAACCGTTACGGCATCCTCGGGCGCTATTTGCCGGAGTTCGGCTTTATTGTCGGGCAGATGCAGCATGACCTGTTCCACATCTATACGGTCGACGCCCACACCCTGAACCTGATCAAGCATCTGCGTAAGTTGCAGTACACCCAGGTGTCGGAAAAATTCCCGCTGGCCAGCAAGCTCATGGCCAAGCTGCCCAAGCCTGAGCTGATTTACCTGGCCGGCCTGTACCACGACATCGGCAAGGGCCGGCACGGCGATCATTCGGACATCGGCGCCGTTGATGCCGAAGCCTTTTGCCAGCGCCATCAGTTGCCGACGTGGGACAGCCGCCTGATTGTCTGGCTGGTGCAAAACCACCTGGTAATGTCGACCACCGCCCAGCGCAAGGACTTGTCCGACCCGCAGGTGATCCACGATTTCGCGCAGATCGTCGGCGATGAAACCCATCTTGATTACCTGTACGTACTGACCGTCGCCGACATCAACGCCACCAACCCGACGCTGTGGAATTCCTGGCGCGCCAGCCTGTTGCGCCAGCTCTACACCGAGACCAAGCGTGCCTTGCGCCGCGGCCTGGAAAACCCGGTGGATCGCGAAGAGCAGATCCGCCAGACCCAGAGCGCCGCCCTGGACATCCTGGTGCGCGGTGGCACCGATCCGGACGACGTCGAGCAGTTGTGGGCGCAACTGGGCGATGACTATTTCCTGCGCCATACCGCCGGCGACGTCGCCTGGCACAGTGACGCAATCCTGCAGCAACCGGCCGATGGCGGGCCGCTGGTGCTGATCAAGGAAACCACCCAGCGCGAATTCGAGGGCGGCACGCAGATCTTCATCTATGCGCCAGACCAGCATGACTTCTTCGCCGTGACCGTGGCGGCGATGGATCAGCTCAACCTGAACATTCATGACGCCCGGGTCATCACCTCCAGCAGCCAGTTCACCCTCGATACCTATATCGTGCTCGACACCGACGGCGACTCGATCGGCGACAACCCGACGCGGGTCAAGCAGATCCGCGAGGGCCTGACCGAAGCCCTGCGCAACCCGGACGACTACCCGACGATCATCCAGCGCCGCGTGCCGCGCCAGCTCAAGCATTTCGCGTTTGCGCCACAGGTAACGATCCACAACGATGCCCAACGTCCGGTGACCGTACTGGAGCTCAGCGCACCTGATCGCCCGGGCCTGCTGGCGCGGATCGGTACGATATTCCTGGAGTTCGACCTGTCGCTGCAGAACGCCAAGATCGCTACGTTGGGCGAGCGCGTGGAAGACGTGTTCTTCATCACCGACGCCAACAACCAGCCGTTGTCCGACCCGTTGCTGTGCAGCCGCTTGCAGGATGCGATCGTTGAGCAGTTGAGCGTCAGCCACGAACCCGAGATCAAACTGTCGCGCATCAGCATCTAGCCGCGCGCCAGGATTCAGCCGCTTTGAACGAGACCCCGCACCGATGAACAACGCACTGAACCAGTTGCAGCCCTACCCGTTCGAGAAGCTCCGCGCCCTGCTCGGCAGCGTCACGCCAAACCCGGACAAGCGCCCTGTCGCGCTGTCCATCGGCGAGCCGAAGCACCGTTCGCCCAGTTTCGTTGCCGAAGCCCTGGCCAGCAATCTGGATCAGATGGCCGTGTACCCGACCACCCTCGGCATCCCGGCCCTGCGTGAAGCCATCGCTGCCTGGTGCGAACGTCGTTTCAACGTCCCGAGCGGCTGGCTCGACCCGGCGCGCAACGTGCTGCCGGTCAACGGCACCCGTGAAGCGCTGTTTGCCTTCACCCAAACCGTGGTCAACCGCGGCGAAGATGCGCTGGTGGTCAGCCCGAACCCGTTCTATCAGATCTACGAAGGTGCCGCGTTCCTCGCCGGAGCCAAGCCGCATTACCTGCCTTGCCTGGACGAAAACGGCTTCAATCCGGATTTCGACGCCGTGTCGCCAGACATCTGGAAACGCTGCCAGATCCTGTTCCTGTGCTCACCGGGCAACCCGACTGGCGCACTGATTCCGCTCGACACCCTGAAAAAACTGATCGCCCTGGCCGACGAGTACGATTTCGTGATTGCCGCCGACGAGTGCTACAGCGAACTCTACTTCGACGAACAAACCCCGCCGCCGGGCCTGCTCAGTGCCTGCGTGGAACTGGGTCGCCAGGACTTCAAGCGCTGCGTGGTGTTCCACAGCCTGTCCAAGCGCTCCAACTTGCCGGGCCTGCGTTCGGGTTTTGTCGCCGGTGATGCCGATATCCTCAAGGGCTTTTTGCTCTATCGCACTTACCACGGCTGCGCGATGCCGGTTCAGACGCAACTGGCCAGCGTTGCTGCATGGAACGATGAAGTGCACGTGCGCGCCAACCGTGCGCTGTATCGCGAGAAGTACGATGCGGTGCTGGAAATCCTCAGCCCGGTGATGGACGTGCAGCGTCCAGACGGTGGTTTCTACTTGTGGCCGAACGTTGAAGGCGATGATGAGGCGTTCTGCCGGGATTTATTTGTGCAGGAACACGTGACAGTAGTGCCGGGTTCTTATCTGTCCCGAGACGTCGATGGCTTCAATCCAGGTGCCGGCCGCGTGCGCCTGGCACTCGTCGCGCCATTGGCGGAATGCATAGAAGCCGCAGAGCGGATTCGCGCGTTTATTACGAACAAGTCATAAGTCGTCGTTAATAAAAAACCCACACGGTGCAATGTCGTGTGGGTTTATTCATCTCAAGTAACAGCACCACTCATATTTAAACTTAACAACTTGGCGCCTCTCGCTTAGCCTTCACTCCATGCTAAATGCCCGAAATGACTCAGGCATCAGTCTTCATGTACATGGAAGTCCACAATGAACAACGCACTGCCCTGCCAGATTAAAGTAGCCGACGACATCAACGCCTCTTATGAGGTCGCCATTGCTGAAAACCCGGCAAATCGCGGCCCCACATCCGGGTCCCGCCGCAATAAGCGCGCGGCTGTCAAACATACGCACTTCTGGGCACCGGGCCGCACATTGCGCATCGCCTTTCTGAACGGTGATCAAGCCTTCAAGGATGCAACCATAGCTGCCGCAAATAACTGGCTGCCTCATGTCAATCTGAAGTTCGATTTCGTCGACGGTGAAACAGGCGACATCCGCATCAGTTGCACGCCCGGCACGTACTGGTCGACGGTTGGCACCGATGCCTTGTTGCAGGAAGAAGGCGCCACCATGGGCCTGTCACCGGACATGCGCATGCCGGCATTTTTTGCCGCGAATGTGATGCACGAATTTGGCCATGTGCTGGGCGCCCAACATGAGCACCAGCACCCCGAGGTAAACATTCCCTGGAACAAGCCCGCGCTCTACGAGGCGCATGGCGGGAATGCAGACGATTACGAAGAAGACGGGGAAGACGACGATTATTACGATTACGTGCGTGACCTCATTAAGCAACGTTACCTCAATCGCCTCGATGCCAACGAAGTCCGCCACTCGTCCTATGATCCGAAGTCGATCATGCACTACGCGATCCGTCAGGAATGGACCCATGGCGACTTCAAGATTGACCTGAACCTGGTGCTCAGTGAAAAGGACAAGGCGTTCATGGCCGAGGCCTATCCTTACCCCGATGCTATTTGACCTGGCCCAGGTTGGCCTCGCTTAAATCCAGCTCCCCCAGTACTTCGCGCAATACGTCATCACCAATCTGGTGATGACGACTCAAGCTGTACAACTCCAGGCGCTGCGCCCGCAGCGCCTTCAAGCGCAGACGGCGTTCCAGCAGATCCATCTGGAACGCCAGGGCCTGGGCTTCGGCGGAGTCATTGAAGACCTCAAGCTGATGACGGTATTCGGACATGATCCGCGCCTTGAGTTCAGCCGCCAACGCTGCTTCAGCCGCATCCGCCGGCTTGGCCTCTTCGACTTCCAGCGCATGAATCGCCGCTTCGGCAGTTTTGCGCCAGGCGTCGCGCACTTCATTGCGGCGCTTGTCGTCGGGACTTTTCTCGATGCCGCGCAATAACAGCGGCAAGGCGATGCACGCGGCAATCAGCGACAGCAGAATCACTCCTGCGGCGATGAAGATCAGCAGGTCGCGCTCGGGAAACCCCTCATCGCCCATCAACAGCGGCACCGACAGTACGCCCGCCAGGGTCACCGCGCCGCGCACACCACCGACCGTCAGCAACCAGCAGGAGCGCGCCGTAGGCACCAGCGTCAACTCACCCTTGCCCCGCCAGCGCCGCAGCAGGCCCGACATCCGCCACGTGCTCTGCACCCAGACAAACCGCAGCACCAGCAGCACCAGGAAAATCGCCACCACGTCCAGGCAGCGGTAGAGCAGCGTTGGCCACAACGAGGTTTCGTGGCTGGCCACGGCCTTGATGATGTCTGGCAACTGCAAGCCCAGTAGCAGGAAGATCAAGCCGTTGAAGGCGAATTCCAGCAATGACCAGACACTGCGATTGAGCAAGCGGGTGCTGGTCTGGCGCGGCAGCAGGTCAAGCCAGCTTTGCATCATCCCCGCCGCCACCGCCGACAAAATGCCCGAAGCACCGAGACGTTCGGCCAGCACATACGCGGCGAACGGCAGCAGCAACATGAACACCACGTGAGTCGCCGGGTCATCCCAGCCACGGGCAATCATCCAGGCACGCAAGCGGCCGACCAGCCAACTCAGCGCCACACCAATCGCCAGGCCGCCGACCGCCACCAGCACGAAGGTCAGACTGGCGTTGGCCAGGGAGAACACCCCGGTCACCGCGGCGGCCAGGGCGAATTTGAAGGTCACCAGTCCCGACGCGTCGTTCATCAACGCCTCGCCCTGCAGCATGTGCATCAGCGGCGTCGGCAGGCGGTTCTGGGAAATCGCCGAAACCGCCACGGCGTCAGTCGGCGACAACACCGCCGCTAACGCGAACGCCACCGGCAGTGGAATGCCTGGGATCAACCAATGAATGAAATACCCGGCGCCGACCACAGTGAACAACACCAAACCGACCGCCAAGGTCAGGATCGGTCCGCGCAACCGCCACAATTCACGCTTGGGCATGCGCCAGCCATCGGAAAACAACAGCGGCGGCAGGAACAGAAAGAGGAACAGCTCCGGGTCCAGCGCCACGTGCAATCCCAGCGTCGGCCAGGCCAGTAATGCCCCTGCGCCGATTTGCACCAGCGGTAATGGCAGCGGGATCACCCGTCCGATCAGGCGTGAAACGCCGACCAGCATCAACAGGATCAGGACGGTGTAGGCGGTCTGCATAAAGCGTTTTCCCAGGCAATCGACAGCATTGAAGTGCCATATTAGCCGCTTAGACTGGCGGCTGGCCGTTGCACGAATGTCGCATCGCCCACAAACACCGCAAAACCGGAAGGCCATGGCATAATCCGTCACCATTTTTTTCCAGCACCTGTAAAGGGGGCAATTCCTTGACCGTTTCAAGTAAAACGTTGCACCTTTTCGGCATCAAAGCCTGCGACACCATGAAAAAGGCGCGCAACTGGCTCGATGAACACGCTGTCAGCTATGACTTCCATGACTACAAAGCGGTCGGAATCGACCGTGAACACCTGACCCAATGGTGCGACGAGCACGGCTGGCAAGTGGTGTTGAACCGTGCAGGCACGACCTTTCGCAAACTCGACGACGAACGCAAAGCCGATCTCGACCAAGCGAAAGCCATCGAATTGATGCTCGCACAACCCTCGATGATCAAGCGCCCGGTGCTTGATCTCGGTGACCGAACCCTGATTGGCTTCAAGCCAGATATCTACGCGGCCGCACTCAAGTAAGGCAGCCCGTTCCTTTTTGTTAGAGGTCTCAACATGTCCAATTCTCTGTTCAGCCTGGCCTTCGGTGTCGGCACTCAAAACCGTCAAGGCGCCTGGCTGGAAGTGTTTTACGCACAGCCGCTGCTCAACCCATCGGCCGAACTGGTCGCGGCCATTGCGCCAGTGCTGGGTTATACCGATGGCAACCAGGCCATCGCATTCACCACCGCTCAGGCCTCGCAATTGGCTGAAGCGCTGAAAAGCGTCGACGCTGCTCAAGCTGCGTTGCTGACCCGTCTGGCCGAGAGCCACAAGCCGCTGGTCGCGACCATTCTGGCTGAAGACGCCCAATTGACTTCCACGCCTGAGGCTTACCTCAAGCTGCACCTGCTGTCCCATCGCCTGGTCAAGCCGCACGGCCTGAACCTGGCTGGCGTGTTCCCGTTGCTGCCGAACGTCGCCTGGACCAGCCAGGGTGCGATCGACCTGGCCGAGTTGGCCGAGCATCAACTGGAAGCCCGCCTGCGCGGCGAGCTGCTGGAAGTGTTCTCGGTGGACAAGTTCCCGAAAATGACCGACTACGTGGTGCCGGCCGGCGTGCGTATCGCTGACGCGGCACGCATCCGCCTCGGAGCCTACGTGGGCGAAGGCACCACCGTAATGCACGAAGGTTTCGTCAACTTCAACGCCGGCACCGAAGGCCCGGGCATGATCGAAGGTCGCGTTTCGGCTGGCGTGTTCGTCGGCAAGGGCTCGGACCTGGGCGGCGGTTGCTCGACCATGGGCACCCTGTCGGGCGGCGGCAACATCGTGATCAAGGTCGGCGAAGGCTGCCTGATCGGCGCCAACGCCGGTATCGGTATCCCGTTGGGCGACCGCAACACCGTTGAATCGGGCCTGTACGTGACCGCTGGCACCAAGGTTGCGCTGCTGGACGAGCACAACAAACTGGTCAAAGTCGTGAAGGCCCGTGAACTGGCCGGTCAACCTGACCTGTTGTTCCGCCGCAATTCGGAAACCGGTGCCGTGGAATGCAAAACCCACAAATCGGCCATCGAACTGAACGAAGCGCTGCACGCTCACAACTAAGCAAAACGCACCTGTACTTTGTAGGAGCGAGGCTTGCCCGCGAAGCTTTTGGCGTCCTTAAGGGCCCTTTCGCGAGCAAGCTTCACTCCTACACGGTCAGGGGTACACCCCGCCCATGTTTAACAGGGCCCGATAGCATGATGATTGCCTCTCCCTGGCGCGCCGATTTTCCGGCCATCGCCGCTCTGCAACGGCAAGACCAGACCTATCTGGACAACGCCGCCACCACGCAAAAACCCCAAGCCCTGCTGGATGCCCTGGCGCATTACTACGCCAATGGCGCGGCCAACGTGCATCGGGCGCAACACTTGCCCGGCGCCCACGCCACCCAGGCGTTCGAGGACAGCCGCAGCAAAGTCGCGCAATGGCTCAACGCCGGCGACTGCGGACAAATCATCTTTACCCACGGCGCGACTTCGGCGCTGAACCTCCTGGCCTATGGCCTGGAACACGTATTCAATCCGGGCGATGAAATTGTCATCAGCGCCCTGGAGCACCACGCCAACCTGTTGCCCTGGCAGCAACTGGCCTTGCGTCGCGACCTGAAACTGCTGATCTTGCCGCTGGATGCCGACGGCGTGATCGATCTCGCAGCCGCCGCGCAGTTGATCGGCCCGCGCACCCGATTGCTGGCGGTCAGTCAGCTGTCCAACGTGCTCGGGGTCTGGCAACCGCTGCCCGAGTTGCTGGCGCTGGCCAAGACGCACAACGCCCTGACCGTGGTCGATGGCGCCCAAGGCGTGGTCCATGGCCGGCATGACGTACAGGCGCTGGGCTGCGACTTCTACGTGTTTTCCAGCCACAAGCTCTACGGCCCCGATGGCCTGGGCGTGCTGTTCGGCCGCAATGCGGCCCTTGAACAACTGCGACCATGGCAATTCGGCGGCGAAATGGTGCTGGACGCCAACTACCACGACGCGCGCTTCCGCCCTGCACCGCTGGGTTTCGAAGCTGGTACACCGCCGATTGCCAGTGTGATTGGTCTGGGGGCGACCCTGGATTACCTCGCCGGGCTGGATCAGGACGCGGTGTGCGCCCATGAAGCCGCGTTGCATGACTACTTGTTCAAAGGTCTTGAGGCGCGTAACGGCATTCGTTTATTGGGCAAACCGCAACTCGCATTGGCCAGTTTTGTCGTCGAGGGTGTGCATAACTCTGATTTGGCGCACTTGCTGACCGAACAAGGGATCGCCGTGCGCGCCGGTCATCATTGCGCCATGCCGTTGCTCAAAAGCTTCGAACTGGCCGGGGCGATTCGGGTGTCGCTGGCGCTGTACAACGACTCTGAGGATCTGGAGCGGTTCTTTGAAGCGCTGGATCAGGCGCTGGAGTTGCTGCGATGAGCTTGCCGGCCGATGCGGTGTTGGCGCTGGAAACCTTTCAGCAGGCCGGAAGCTGGGAACAGCGGGCGCGGTTGTTGATGCAGTGGGGCGAGCGTCTGCCGGCGTTGAGCGATGTGGAAAAGGTCGATGCCAACCGCGTGCATGGCTGTGAAAGCCAGGTGTGGTTGGTGGGGGCGTTGCAGGATGGCCACTGGCAATTCAGCGCCAGCAGCGATGCACGGTTGATTCGCGGGTTGGTGGCGTTGTTGCTGGCGCGAGTTAATGGGTTGTCGGCGGTTGAGTTGCGGCAGGTGGATTTGCCGGAGTGGTTCAGTCAGCTTGGGCTGAGCCGGCAGTTGTCACCGTCGCGCAGTAATGGCCTGAATGCCGTGTTACAGCGGATGAATGAGTTGGCTCAGTAACTGATGACCGATCGTTCCCACGCTCTGCGTGGGAATGCCTCAAGGGACGCTCCGCGTTCCAGCTCTCGAAAGGGACGCGGAGCGTCCCGGGCTGCATTCCCACGCAGAGCGTGGGAACGATCACGGTTCAAGCAGGTTTAACCCGATCCGAAGGGCGACGCACACCCGCCACAATCTTATCCACAGCCTTGGTCGCCGCGACCATGCCGAACGTCGCCGTCACCATCATCACCGCGCCAAACCCGCCGGCGCAGTCGAGCTTCACGCCATCGCCGACAAAACTCTTCTGCAAACAAATGCTGCCATCCGGTTTCGGGTAGCGCAGTTGCTCGGTCGAAAACACGCACGGCACGCTGTAATGGCGGGTCACGGTGCGGGAGAAGTTGTAATCGCGGCGCAATGTCGAGCGCACTTTTGAGGCCAACGGGTCATTGAACGTGCGGTTCAAGTCGCAGACCTGGATCAGCGTCGGATCAATCTGCCCGCCCGCGCCGCCGGTGGTAATGATCTGGATCTTGCGGCGTTTGCACCAGGCAATCAGCGCAGCCTTGGCGTTGACGCTGTCGATGCAGTCGATCACGCAATCGATGTTCGGCGTGATGTACTCGGCCATGGTCTCGCGGGTGACGAAATCCGCTACCGTGTGCACCGTGCAGTCCGGGTTGATCCCGCGCAGGCGCTCGGCCATCACTTCGACCTTGGGCTTGCCGACGGTGCTGTCCAGCGCATGCAACTGCCGGTTGGCGTTGCTGACGCAGACGTCGTCCAGATCGAACAGTGAAATCTCGCCCACGCCACACCGGGCCACGGCTTCCGCCGCCCAGGAACCGACGCCACCGACGCCGACAATCGCTACATGGGCCGCGCGCAAACGCTCCAGGCCTTCGATGCCATACAACCGAGCGATGCCGGCAAACCGCGGATCTTCTGTACTCATGACCATTACCCCAAAAACCGGCGCGCATTATAGGGCTTCGCAGCGACAAGTTTTAAGCTTCACGCTACAAGTGTAAGAACTTAAGACAAACTTCAGTGCCAAATGTGAGGCTTTTCCCTGCCTGCTGTACGGTAAGGGAAAGCACGGTGTAGGATGCGCGCCCCTTGGCAGCATGCCGACCGTTCCTTCGTTCCACAGCCTCTGGAACCCGAAAAAGCTATGTCATCGCGTAAATTTGGACTCAACCTGGTCGTGGTGCTCGCCATCGCAGCCTTGTTTACCGGCTTCTGGGCGCTAATCAACCGCCCGGTCACCGCCCCCAACTGGCCTGAACAGATCTCCGGTTTTTCCTACTCGCCCTTTCAACAAGGCCAGTACCCACAGAAAGACCAGTTCCCGACCGACGATGAAATGCGTCGCGACCTGGAGATCATGAGCAAGCTGACGGACAACATCCGTACCTACTCGGTCGACGGCACGCTGCAGGACATTCCCAAGCTGGCGGAAGAGTTCGGCCTGCGGGTGACCCTGGGGATCTGGATCAGCCCGGACCAGGAGCGCAACGAACGCGAGATCCTGCGCGCCATCGAACTGGCCAACACTTCCCGCAGCGTGGTTCGCGTGGTTGTAGGCAACGAGGCGATCTTCCGTAAGGAAATTACCGCCGCCGAACTCAGCGTCATCCTCGACCGCGTGCGCGCCGCCGTAAAAGTGCCGGTGACCACGTCCGAGCAGTGGCACGTCTGGGAAGAGCACCCGGAACTGGCCAAGCACGTTGACCTGATCGCCGCCCACGTTCTGCCGTACTGGGAATTCGTCCCGGTGGACAAGGCCGGGCAGTTCGTCCTCGACCGCGCCCGGGACCTGAAAAAGATGTTCCCGAAAAAACCGCTGCTGCTTTCGGAGGTTGGCTGGCCGAGCAACGGCCGCATGCGTGGCGGCACCGATTCGAGTCCGGCGGACCAGGCGATCTACCTGCGCACCCTGGTCAACAAGCTTAACCGCCAAGGCTTCAACTACTTCGTGATCGAAGCGTTTGACCAGCCGTGGAAAGCCACGGACGAAGGTTCGGTGGGCGCGTATTGGGGCGTGTTCAACGCCGCGCGCCAGCAGAAATTCAACTTCGAAGGCCCAGTCGTCGCGATCCCGCAATGGCGGGTGCTGGCGATCGGCTCGGCCGTATTGGCCCTGCTGTCGCTGACCTTGCTGATGATCGACGGCTCGGCCCTGCGCCAGCGTGGCCGCACCTTCCTGACCTTTATCGCGTTCTTGTGCGGTTCGGTTCTGGTGTGGATCGGTTATGACTACAGCCAGCAATACAGCACCTGGTTCAGCCTGACGGTGGGCTTCTTGCTCGCCCTCGGTGCGCTCGGGGTGTTCATCGTGTTGCTGACTGAAGCCCATGAACTGGCCGAAGCGGTCTGGACTCACAAGCGCCGGCGAGAATTCCTGCCGGTGGTGGGAGATTCGGACTACCGACCAAAAGTCTCGATTCACGTACCGTGCTACAACGAACCGCCGGAGATGGTCAAACAGACCCTCAACGCCCTGGCCAACCTCGACTATCCGGACTTCGAAGTCCTGATCATCGACAACAACACCAAGGACCCGGCGGTCTGGGAACCGGTGCGCGATTACTGCGAAACCCTCGGCCCGCGCTTCAAGTTCTTCCACGTCGCCCCATTGGCTGGTTTCAAGGGCGGCGCGCTGAACTACTTGATCCCGCACACCGCCAAGGATGCCGAAGTGATTGCGGTGATCGACTCGGACTACTGCGTCGACCCGAACTGGCTCAAGCACATGGTGCCGCACTTCGCCGATCCGAAAATCGCCGTGGTGCAGTCGCCACAGGATTATCGCGACCAGAACGAAAGCACCTTCAAGAAGCTCTGCTATGCGGAATACAAAGGCTTCTTCCACATTGGCATGGTCACCCGTAACGACCGTGACGCGATCATCCAGCACGGCACCATGACCATGACCCGCCGTTCGGTGCTCGAGGAACTGGGTTGGGCTGACTGGTGCATCTGTGAAGACGCCGAGTTGGGTCTGCGGGTGTTCGAAAAAGGCCTGTCGGCAGCGTATTACCACACCAGCTACGGCAAAGGCCTGATGCCGGATACCTTTATCGACTTCAAGAAACAGCGTTTCCGCTGGGCTTATGGCGCGATTCAGATCATCAAGCGTCACACCGCCAGTTTGCTGCGCGGCAAGGACACCGAACTGACCCGTGGCCAGCGTTACCACTTCCTCGCGGGCTGGTTGCCGTGGGTCGCGGATGGCATGAACATCTTCTTCACCGTCGGCGCGCTGTTGTGGTCGGCGGCGATGATCATCGTGCCGCAACGGGTCGACCCACCGCTGCTGATTTTCGCGATCCCGCCGTTGGCGCTGTTCGTGTTCAAGGTGGCCAAGATCATCTTCCTGTATCGCCGTGCGGTCGGGGTCAACCTCAAGGACGCGTTCTGCGCGGCGCTGGCCGGTTTGGCGTTGTCGCACACCATCGCCAAAGCGGTGCTGTACGGCTTCTTCACCAGCAGCATTCCGTTCTTCCGTACGCCGAAAAACGCCGACAACCACGGCTTCTGGGTGGCGATTTCGGAAGCGCGGGAAGAGGTGTTCATCATGCTGCTGTTGTGGGGCGCGGCGCTGGGGATCTTCCTGGTGCAGGGCTTGCCGAGCAACGACATCCGCTTCTGGGTGATCATGTTGTTGGTGCAGTCGCTGCCGTACCTGGCGGCGCTGATCATGGCGTTCCTGTCTTCGCTGCCGAAACCGGCTGCCGAGCCTGAGCCGCTACCAGCCGTCTAAATCCGTACAGATGCACTAAACGGCGGCCAATGGCCGCCGTTTTGCTTTAAGATAACCGCCATTTTGCGCGCCCCAGCCTAACCCCCGTAGGAGCGAGGCTTGCCCGCGAATGAAGCGACTCGGTGTAACAGATACACCGCATTATCGTTCTTCGCGGGCAAGCCTCGCTCCTACACAAGAGCTTCCGGAGTTTTCCATGACGGCCCACGCCGACCTTTCGCCGACCCTTCAACTCGCCATCGACCTGATCCGCCGTCCGTCCGTGACGCCGGTCGACGCCGATTGCCAGAAGCAGATGATGCAGCGCCTGGGCGATGCCGGTTTCATGCTTGAGCCAATGCGCATCGAAGATGTGGATAACTTCTGGGCCACCCACGGTAAACACGACGGTCCGGTGCTGTGCTTCGCCGGTCACACCGATGTGGTGCCGACCGGTCCCGTGACCGCCTGGCAGATCGACCCGTTCAACGCCGTGATTGATGAACACGGCATGCTGTGCGGGCGTGGCGCAGCGGACATGAAAGGCAGCCTCGCCTCGATGACCGTGGCCGCCGAGCGTTTTGTCGCCGACTACCCGGATCACAAAGGCAAAGTCGCCTTTCTGATCACCAGCGACGAAGAAGGCCCGGCGCACCACGGCACCAAAGCCGTGATCGAACGCCTCGCCGCGCGCAAGGAACGTCTGGACTGGTGCATCGTCGGCGAGCCGTCGAGCACCACTCTGGTCGGTGACGTGGTCAAGAATGGCCGTCGCGGCTCCCTCGGCGCCAAGCTGACCGTACGCGGTATTCAGGGCCACGTGGCCTATCCACACCTGGCGAAAAACCCGATCCACCTCGCTGCTCCGGCATTAGCCGAACTGGCCGCCGAGCATTGGGACCACGGGAATGATTTCTTCCCGCCGACCAGCTTCCAAATTTCCAACGTGAATTCCGGCACCGGCGCGACCAACGTGATTCCGGGTGATCTGGTGGCGGTGTTCAACTTCCGCTTCTCCACCGAATCCACCGTCGAAGGCCTGCAAAAACGCGTGGCCGACATCCTCGACAAGCATGGCCTGGACTGGCACATCGACTGGGCACTGTCCGGCCTGCCGTTCCTCACCGAACCGGGCGCCCTGCTGGATGCCGTGGCGTCGAGCATCAAGGACATCACCGGTCGCGAAACCAAAGCCTCCACCAGCGGCGGCACGTCCGACGGGCGCTTCATCGCGACCATGGGCACGCAAGTGGTTGAGCTGGGGCCGGTCAACGCGACAATTCACCAGGTCAACGAGCGGGTGCTGGCGGCTGATCTCGACGTGCTGACCGAAATCTACTACCAGACCCTGATCAAGTTGCTCGCCTGATGCTGGCCTGCCCGATCTGCAGCGAACCGCTGAGCGCGGTGGACAACGGCGTCGCTTGCCCCGCCGGGCATCGTTTCGACCGCGCGCGCCAGGGTTACCTGAACCTGTTGCCGGTGCAGCACAAGAACAGCCGCGATCCAGGGGATAACCTGGCGATGGTCGAGGCCCGCCGCGATTTCCTGAACGCCGGGCATTACGCGCCGGTGGCCAAGCGCCTGGCCGAGTTGGCAGCGCAGTACGCGCCGCAGCGCTGGCTCGACATCGGTTGTGGCGAGGGTTATTACACCGCGCAAATCGCCGAGGCCTTGCCCAATGCTGACGGCTACGCCCTCGACATCTCCAAGGAAGCGGTGAAACGCGCCTGCAAACGCAACCCCGAGCTGACCTGGTTGATCGCCAGCATGGCGCGGGTGCCGTTGGCGTCCGGCAGTTGCCAGTTTCTCGCCAGCGTGTTCAGCCCGTTGGACTGGGAAGAAGCCAAGCGGCTGCTCAGCCCCGGCGGTGGTTTGATGAAAGTCGGCCCGACCAGCGGCCACCTGATGGAATTGCGCGAAAGTCTGTACGACGAAGTCCGTGAGTACACCGACGACAAGCACCTGGCCCTGGTGCCGGAAGGCATGGCGCTGGCGCACAGTGAAACCCTGGAATTCAAATTGATACTGGAAAGTGGCCAGGACCGTGCCAACCTGTTGGCCATGACGCCCCACGGCTGGCGCGCCAGTGCCGAACGGCGCGCGGCGGTCATCGAGCAGGTCGAGCCGTTCGAGGTCACCGTGTCGATGCGTTACGATTACTTCGTACTTCAATAATTTTGGTCTCGAGCAACAGCTTGAGGCCGGCTAAATCCGCGAATGGATTTTTCAAGACCGCAGTGAGGACATCCATGCGCCAACCCGATATCGAGATTTACCTGAAAGACGCCGACGTCGACTACAAAGCCGTCGCCGATTGGCTCAGCGTAGCGTTGGGCCCGTGCAGTGAGTGGGTCAAGAAGGGCCAGACCTACAAGTGCAAGGCCGGCAACGTACCCGTGACCTGGCTGCCGAAAGCCGTGGGCAAGTGGAACAGCCTGTACCTTGAAAGCGACCAGACCCCATGGGAAGACGACATCGCCTGCGCCCGCGCCGCCTTCACCGCGCTGAACGTCGAAGTACGTTGCGCGCCGGGTACGTGGGTCGAGGAAGAAGGTGAAGAGACGGCGGATCGCTGGATGCGCATCAGCGCTGATGGTGAAGAAGAGATCACCTGGAAAACCGCTTGAAGTAGCAGGTCCTGACAACGCCAGGACCTGCGCTGCTCTCGGCCACTGTCAGCGCCAGTTGCCTACCACCTGATCAGCCTTGATGAATTCAAACCTGGCTGACTCGGTGGTCGTACTGGGCAGTGTCAGCTTGATCACTGGCACGGCCTTACTTGAGTACTTGTAAAAATCCTGCTGATTGAACCTGGCATTCGCCAAACCATTACGGGTGTAAAAGAATGCCTTGATCGGGAGGGTGGTGTGAATATTCTGCGGCCACGTGGCAAGGCGGATTTCATTCCAGGTATTGAACGACTCGGCGCCCAGTAACTTCATTGCCAAAATACCTTGATAAAACGCGTTTGCCGCCAGTTGCCCCTGGCTGGTTCTGACATTAAAACCGCATTGACGCTGGTACTTCTGCGCCCCCGCCCCCTGATTGTAATGAGTCAACCAACCCGCCGCCGTAGTGATCCCCTGCAACTCGCACGAGCGACTGACAGAGGGGTAATTACTCGACACGCCACAACCTTGATCCCCCCTGATATCACTGCCGCCATCCATTGGAAAGATACACAGGACCGGCACGTCGACCATTCCCTGGGGACGCGATTGCGGAGGGTAGAAGATGATTCCACTGGTATTCGGGTAAACCGCAGGAAAGGCTTTGAAAGCGGCATCCTTGCGAATGTAGAAAAACGAAACCCCACCGTTTTTTTGAGACAAGGGGCTGGGATTCCACGCGCGATACCCTGTGCCGTTTATCGTTGCCCGCAGAATGACACCAGAACACAGGACAGCAGGCAATGAGGCGCTACCGCAGTTTTGTCGGGTATCGGCGTATTGCTGATTCAGTTCATTCGCAACCCGCTGACCATCGCCTTCGGCCGCGGCACCGACGATTTTGATCGCCAGCGGCGACGACGTAATCAGACTGCCCGCGCCACCCACCTTGTAGGTGTAGGTGAGACTAACAGTGCGATTTAGATTTTTAGTGATCCACGCCTTGGGCAGGTAAAACGTCAGCACGCCGACCGTAGACACCGTCTGAATCGGTGCATCGCGCAACTCCACACCGCTCAGACGCACACCGACCGTATCGCGGGGCGCCAATGTCGGATAACTCACCTGCACGGTGGCATTGGCGCCCAGGGTTTCGGCATTCAACTCACCGGCCGTCGCCTCGACCACCTTGAATACAGACGGGCCCGCAACGACCGTAAACACACGGGTCAGCCCCCAGGCTGACGTTTTGCCATCAAGCAATTGTCGCCCAGCCATCGAAAAGGGCCCCGGCGCCAACTCCAACGCACTGCGACCTGTCCACTGCCCCTGAGCATCAACCGTGGCACTGACCAGGACGTTGTTGATTTGGCCACTTTGCATGACTTGCACAGTCGCCCCCGGAATGCCCGTACCGGAGAGTAAAGGGTAGCGGCCGTTCAGGCTGCCCTGCAGCGGGCTGGCAATTACCGGAGCAGTGGGCGCGTCAACGACAGTAAACACACGCGTCAGGCCCCAAGCCGATGTTTTGCCATCAAGCGTCTGTCGCCCAGCCATCGAAAAGGAACCCGGAGCCAACTCCAAAGCACTGCGACCTGTCCACTGACGATGAGCATCAACCGTGGTACTAACCAGTACTTTGTTGATTTGGCTACTCTGCATGACTTGCACGGTGGCTCCCGGAATGCCCGTGCCGGAAAGCAGCGGATACCGGCCGCTCTGGCTGCTCTGCAGCGGGTTTTCAATCACCGGAGCAACGGGCGCGTCAACGACGGTAAACACCCGCGTCAGGCCCCAGGCCGATGTTTGGCCGCCGAGGGTCTGCCGGCCAGCCATGGAAAAGGAGCCCGGCGCCAACTCCAACGCACTGCGGGCAGCCCAGCGCCCATTCGCGCCTACGACGGTGCTGACCACGACACGGTTGATCTGGCTGCTTTGCATCACTTGCACCGTTGCTCCCGGCGCCCCTGTACCGGAGAGCAATGGATAACGGCCGTTTAGACTGCTTTGCGTGGGGGTCTCGATGACTGGGGCGGCGGGTGCCGACGCTTGCGAAACTGACAAGGCACCGGCAAACCCACCATTAGCCTCAGCCGGCGGCACAATCGCCCGACCATCAGCGAGCTTGCCAGCGTCATCATGGGGAGCACTCGCACAACCGGCCAGTAAAATGAACAACAACAGAATCAGCCAACATTTCATCGTCATTTTCCTTCAGCGAGACGGGCTTCTTTAGTTGAAGCAAGTCCCTGAAGGAAAAATATAAGGCTATGGATTTTTCAACGTCTACTGTCAGATATGACAGGTGGCCAAGTATCCAGCATTGAGACATGGCATGGCAGTGAGCAGCCACTAAGGCATCCCGCAAGGGCGACGGTGAACAGATGATCTGCAAAATTTCTGATGGGAAACACAACAGCCCCGCATGAGCGCAGCTTGCTGCGAAGCTTTTAGCGCCAGTGATGACGCCTTCGCGGGCAAGCTTCGCTCGGGTGATGTGTGATTCGAAGAATCGGTTTACAGACCTAGGACATCCTCAGCCTGCAACCCCTTCTCCCCTGTCACCACGGCGTATTCAACCTGCTGGCCCTCAGCCAGCGAACGGTGGCCTTCGCCACGTATCGCGCGGTAGTGCACGAACACGTCCACCCCGTCCTCGCGTTGAATGAAGCCGTAGCCCTTGGCGTCGTTGAACCACTTCACATTGCCGGTTTCGCGCGTTGCCATGTATCAGTCCCTCTTCTTTTTATTTTGAGCGGTCGAGTATATGACAGCCGCAAAAACTCTCAACTCAAGATTACTTGGCCGCTTTTTTGCCGATTTTCGGCGAATCCGGCACACTGTCAGCCCCCCGAGCAACTGCTCGGTTTTATTCACTCACGCAGAAGCCGTATGACCCGCTCCCCGTTCCGTCGTCTTGTGTTTGGCACCCTGCGCCGACTGTTGTACCTCTGGGTTCGCTCGGAGACGATCAACCAGTCGTCCCTAACCCTCAACCTCGACCGCAGCCGTCCGGTGTTCTACGTCCTGCAAAACCCTTCGCTGACCGACCTGGCCGTGGTCGACGCCGAGTGCACCAAGGCCGGCCTGCCGCGGCCGGTGCTGCCGGTGTCGGTGGGTAACCTGCTGGAGCCTGCCGCGTTCTTCTATCTGACGCCGGAGCCCGACTGGCTCGGCCGCCAGGACAAACGCGGCGCGCCGCCGACCCTGACCCGCCTGGTCAGCGCCCTGAGCCAGAACGCCGCCGAAGATGCGCAGATCATTCCGGTCAGCGTGTTCTGGGGTCAGTCGCCGGACAGCGAGTCGAGCCCGTGGAAGCTGTTGTTTGCCGATAGCTGGGCGGTCACCGGGCGTTTGCGCCGCTTGCTCAGCATCATCGTGCTGGGGCGCAAGACCCGCGTGCAGTTCTCGGCGCCGATCCATTTGCGCGAGCTGATCGAGCACAACAAGGGCCACGAGCGCACCGTGCGCATGGCCCAGCGGATCCTGCGGGTACACTTCCGCAACCTCAAAGCCGCCGTCATCGGCCCGGACATTTCCCACCGTCGCAACCTGGTCAAAGGTCTGCTGAATCAGCCACTGGTCAAACAAGCGATCCTCGACGAAGCCGAGCGCGAGAACATCTCCCCGGAGAAAGCCAAGGCCCAGGCCCTGCGCTACGGCAACGAGATCGCCTCGGACTACACCTACACCGCCATCCGCTTTCTGGAAGTGGTGCTGAGCTGGTTCTGGAACAAGATTTACGATGGGGTGAAGGTCAACCACATCGAAGGCGTGCAGAAAGTCGCCCAGGGTCACGAAGTGATCTACGTGCCCTGCCACCGCAGCCACATCGATTACCTGCTGCTTTCGTATTTGCTGTTCCGCAACGGCCTGACCCCGCCGCACATTGCCGCCGGGATCAACCTGAACATGCCGGTGATCGGCAGCCTGCTGCGTCGCGGCGGCGCGTTTTTCATGCGCCGTACCTTCAAGGGCAACCCGCTCTATACCTCGGTGTTCAACGAATACCTGCACACCCTGTTCACCAAGGGCTTCCCGGTGGAGTACTTCGTCGAGGGTGGCCGTTCGCGCACCGGGCGCATGCTGCAACCGAAAACAGGGATGCTGGCGATCACCCTGCGCAGCTTCCTGCGTTCGTCGCGCATGCCCATCGTGTTCATCCCGGTTTACATCGGTTATGAGCGTGTTCTGGAAGGCCGGACCTACCTCGGTGAACTGCGCGGCGCGAGCAAGAAGAAAGAATCGATCTTCGATATTTTCAAAGTCATCGGCGCGCTCAAGCAGCGCTTCGGCCAGGTGGCGGTGAATTTCGGCGAACCGATCAAACTGGCGGAATTCCTCGACAGCGAGCAGCCGGACTGGCGCCAACAGGAACTCGGCCCACAGTTCAAACCGGCCTGGCTCAACGAAACCACTAACCGTCTCGGCGAAAAAGTCGCGCAGCATTTGAACGAAGCCGCCGCGATCAACCCGGTGAACCTGGTGGCGCTTGCGCTGCTGTCCACCACTCGTCTGGCGCTGGACGATCGCGCCATGGCGCGGGTGCTCGATTTGTATCTGGCGCTGTTGCGCAAGGTGCCGTACTCGCCGCACACCACGCTGCCGGAAGGTGACGGTCGGGCGCTGATCGAGCACGTGAAGGACATGGACTTGCTGTCCGAGCAGAGCGATGCCTTGGGCAAGATTCTGTATCTGGATGAGCAGAACGCCGTCCTCATGACCTACTACCGCAACAACGTGTTGCACATCTTCGCGCTGCCGGCGCTGCTGGCGAGCTTCTTCCAGAGTGCGTCGCGCATGAGCCGCGAACAGATCCTGCGCTACACCCGCGCGCTGTATCCGTACCTGCAATCGGAGCTGTTCATTCGCTGGTCCATGGATGAACTGGAGGCGGTGGTCGATCAATGGCTCGAAGCCTTTGTCGAGCAAGGCCTGCTGCGATTCGAGAACGACGTGTACCTGCGTCCCGCGCCGAGTTCGCGGCACTTCGTGTTGCTGACGCTGCTGTCGAAAAGCATCGCCCAGACCCTGCAACGTTTCTACATGACGGTTTCCCTGCTGCTCAACAGCGGCCAGAACAGCATCAGCGCCGAAGAGCTGGAAGACCTCTGCACCGTCATGGCCCAGCGCCTGTCGATCCTGCATGGTCTGAACGCCCCGGAATTTTTCGACAAGAGCCTGTTCCGTCACTTTATCCAGACCCTGCTTGATCTGGACGTACTCAAGCGCGATGAAGCGGGCAAGCTGAGCTATCACGAATTGCTCGGCGAGTTGGCGGAAGGCGCGGCCAAGCGTGTGTTGCCGGCGGAGATTCGCTTGTCGATCCGTCAGGTGGCGTTACATCGCAGTGAAGATGCGGCTGACGCTAACCCGTTGTAACTTCCAGACAACTAACAAAGAAACAAGGACGTTTCTTTGTTAGTTAATTAAAAGATAAATTGGGTTTTTCATTATCACGATAAGGACATCGCGATGAGCCATCATTCAAACGTCACTCTAACTTTCAAGTTTCCACCTGCTTACGTAGCGCCAACAGATGGCGACTGCGAAACTCGAATCAACATTCAGGTCATTAATACTTCCCGTCCCATCAACGTGGTGAACTGGGTTCATCCCGCAATAGCGGATGGCCAATGGAACTTCTCCTTCCAGCACACGTATGTGGATGTCAGCGTCAAATATCAGATCAATATTCAACTCAGCCACAATCAAAAACCGTTACTGCTGGACCTGGATTACTTTGTCATTGTCGACAAGGCGCCCCATCGGCAGACACTTCACTTAAGTCCAATTGGGCAACTTTATATCGAAGCGCAACAACCAAAGCCTATCGAGCGTGATCAGGCAGTCACGATCCACGCCCATGAACATAATGAGCCGGGCGCTGAACTTGTACGCATTCACTGCGATGAAGAAACGGCCACAGCCTTTTACTTGAATTACGATCCGGCTCAAGCCGTACCAGGAAAACGCTACGCGCTAAAAGGCATGGAAAACAGGTTTGGCCAGAATATATCCGTGTCCCCTGATCTCGCCGTATTAGTGCCCTTTGGGTTCAAAGGCTGACACTTCAACTATTGACCTGTTGAGAGCGCTTGCTCGCCTGCCTGGTTTTTGATTTTCGACGTCTACCGCAAAATCCGCTAAATTCCCCGGGCGCCAGGCTTCTTCTGGCGCCAATGTCTCAGAGGCCCTTGATGAAAAAACTGACGCTTGTTTGTCTGACCAGCCTGCTCGGTGCTTGCCAGACCCTGCACCCTGGCGCCAAAACCAGCCTCGATGGCGAAGTGTTCTACCTGCAACGCATCGCCCTGCCGCCAAGCGCCACGTTGAGCGTCAGCCTGCAGGACGTGTCCCTGGCCGACGCGCCCGCCGTGGTGCTCGATGAGCAGAAAGGCCCGGTCAAAGGCCAGGTGCCGCTGCCGTTTCACCTGAGCTACGACCCGGCGCAGGTCAAACCCGGTCATCGTTACTCGGTCAGCGCGCGCATTGAAGTCAATGGTGAGCTGATGTTCATCACCACCGAGAACCACGCCGTGCAACTCGATGGCAACGATCCGCAACCGCTGAAAATCCGCGTCGACGCCGTCCGTTAATATCCCTTATTCGTACAAGGAAGCCGCCATGCTCCGCCCTACCCTTCGCTTCGCCGGCCTGTGCGCAGGCTTGATGATTTCCGCCAGCGCCCTCGCGCTGTCCCTCAGTGACCTGTCGCAACAAGACGCCACCGGCGGCCTGAAAGACGCCCTGACCCAAGGCGCGCAATTGGCCGTGAAACAACTCGGCACGCCGGGCGGGTTCAGCAACAACCCGGACGTGAAAATCGAACTGCCAGGCAAGCTGGGCAAAGTCGCCAGCAAGATGAAAGCCTTCGGCATGGGCGCCCAGGTTGATCAACTGGAAACCAGCATGAACAAAGCGGCGGAAACCGCCGTCACCCAGGCCCAGCCAATCCTGGTCGATGCCGTGAAAAAAATGAGCGTGGCCGATGCCAAGGGCATTCTCAGCGGCGGCAAGGACTCGGCCACCCAATACCTGGATAAATCCAGCCGCGAACAGATCCGCGCCAAGTTCCTGCCGATCGTCAAGCAAGCCACCGACCAAGTAGGCTTGGCCAAGCAATACAACTCGTTCGCCGGCCAAGCAGCGACTTTGGGTGTAGTCGACGCGAAGAGCGCCAACATCGAAAGCTACGTGACAGAGCAGGCGTTGAACGGCTTGTTCGAGATGATCGGCAAGCAGGAAGAAACCATTCGCCAGAACCCGGCAGCTGCGGCTACCAGTTTGGCCAAGAAAGTCTTCGGTACGCTGTAAACCCGTTGTTGATCGTTCCCACCGCGTGGGAACGATCAAGCGTCAAGCAATCCGCAAGAAAAACACCCACTCCCGCCCCATCTTGCGCTTCTCGAACACCTCCAAATCGACCAACCCGTTCAGGGTGGCCGTCGCTGTTTTGTATGAGCAATCCAGATTGTCCATCACGTTGACCGCCGTAAACTCCTTAGCCATCCCGCTCTTGGCCACTTGGTAAACCGCCCGCTGTTTTTCGGTGAGCCGGTCGAAAAAACCGGATGCCAACAGCCATCGATCAAAGTCCTCCGCGTACGCCAGGCTTTTGCGATAGGTCTCAGTAAAACCAGTCACAGCCCGCAAGATCACCGAACACTGGAAGTCGATGAAGTAAGTCAGGTCCAGGTCGTCGGCTTCGGTGTAAAGATAGGAGCGCCCGTATTTCACCGGCGCGTTGCGCAGCAGAACGCTGATGGCAATGTAGCGGAAGGCCGAAAAGTCATGCTTGAACATGAACCAGTAGAACAGCGCCCGGGCGACACGACCGTTGCCGTCGCGAAACGGGTGCTCGTAGCCCAGGGCAAAATGCAGCGCGATGGCTTTGATCAGTGGATGAAGGCAGTCAACCCGATTAGGGTCGTCGTGGGATTGATTGATCCACTTCGACAGCGCCTGCAAGCGTGACACAAGCCCCGCCGCTGGAGGCGGTGTGTGGACGGTGTTGCCCTCGCCGTCCTGCACCACGACGTCGTCGTTGATCCTGAAGGTCCCCGGCGCATATTGCGCGTCATCGATGCCTTCGACACCCACCCGATGGATCGCCGCGATCAACTCGATGCTCAAGGGTTCGTAACGTTTTTCCCAGGCGAAATTCATCATCTTGTAATTGCCGATGACCATTCGCTCATCCGGCGTGCGTGGCAGGCGCTTGCGCTTGAGCATGTCCTTGGCCACGCGCGTGGTGGTCGCCGCACCTTCCAGTTGGCTGCTGCTGACGGCTTCGTCTTCAATCAAGTCATTGAGCAGATAGCTGAAATGCGCGCGTTCACCGATCTGGCTGGTCATATACTCCAGCGCGGCAATGGTGGCTTGCCGATCGACCGCCGAAATGGCTTTTTGCGCGACCGGTGTCAGCACGAAACTGCCCCACTGGATCGGTTCTCCCAATGGCAGCAGGCTGGCGTACTGGGCGGTTCGGGCCTTCTTGACCAACGCCCAACAGAGATGGCTATCCAGTCCCGGCGCCCAGCGGTAGCGCAGATCATCAAACGGCAAGTAGCGCCCCTGGTCATCCAGGGGTTTTAGCAACGCCAGGTAATCCGACAGGCGTTCCTTGTGAGGTGATTGCGCCAACAGGTCGAACACCGGGTCGGTCCGGCCCTTCAGCGCGGGGGGCTTTTTCATTGCGACTGTCTCAAGAACTCGTCAAACCGAGCCTGGAGTACAGCATTGAGCCCTCTGCGACTCAATATCAGAGACTTCTGAAATTCCTGTAGGAGCTACCGCAGGCTGCTCCTACGTGGGGATCAGGCCGATTCTTTCTTGATCCTGAACCACGCCGCATACAGTGCCGGCAGGAACAGCAACGTCAACGCCGTCGCGACAATCAACCCGCCCATGATCGCCACCGCCATTGGCCCGAAGAACACGCTACGCGACAGCGGAATCATCGCCAGTACCGCCGCGAGTGCTGTCAGCACAATCGGCCGAAAGCGGCGCACTGTGGCTTCGATGATCGCTTGCCAGGGTTTGAGCCCGGCGGCGATGTCCTGTTCGATCTGGTCCACCAGAATCACCGAGTTGCGCATGATCATCCCGGACAGGGCAATGGTCCCGAGCATGGCGACAAAGCCGAACGGTTGGCGGAACACCATCAGGAACAGGGTCACGCCGATTAATCCCAATGGCGCTGTCAGAAACACCATCACCGTGCGTGAGAAACTGCGCAGTTGCAGCATCAGCAACGTCAGCACGACGACGATGAACAGTGGCACGCCAGCCTTCACCGAGTTCTGCCCGCGGGCCGAGTCTTCCACCGTGCCGCCGACTTCCAGCAAGTAGCCGTCGGGCAGTTCGGCGCGAATCGGGTCGAGGGTCGGCAGGATCTGTTGCACCAGGGTCGCCGGCTGTTCCTTGCCATAGATGTCGGCGCGAATCGTCACGTTGGGCAGGCGGTTGCGGTGCCAGATGATGCCTTCTTCGAAGCCGTATTCCAGGGTCGCGATCTGCGACAGCGCGACGCTTTTGCCGTTGTCGGTGGGCACCGCCAGGCTCGGCAGCAGCGACAGCTCAGTGCGTTCATGCACGGTGCCGCGCAGGAGGATTTCGATCAACTCGTTGTCTTCGCGGTACTGGCTGACGCTGGAACCGGTCAGCGAGCTTTGCAAAAACTTCGACAGGTTGGCGGTGCTCACACCGAGGGCTCGGGCGCGGTCCTGATCGACGTTCAGATAGACAACTTTGCTCGGTTCTTCCCAGTCCAGATGGACGTTGACCACATGAGGATTCTCGCGCACCTTTTCCGCCACTTTGCGGGCCAGGGCGCGCACTTCTTCGATGTGCTCGCCGGTGATGCGGAACTGCACCGGGTAGCCAACCGGCGGACCGTTTTCCAGACGCGTGACCCGCGAGCGCAGGGCCGGGAATTGTTCGTTGAGGGTTTCGATCAGCCAGGTGCGCAGGATTTCGCGCTCTTCGATGGTTTTCGCCAGGACGACAAACTGGGCGAAGCTCGCCGCAGGCAATTGCTGATCCAGCGGTAGGTAAAATCGCGGCGAACCGGTACCGACGTAAGCCACGTAATTGTCGATACCGGCGTGATCCTTCAGCAGACGTTCGAGGCGTTTAACCTCATCGTTGGTGTTGCTCAGGGATGCGCCTTCGGCCAGTTTCAAATCGATCATCAGTTCAAGACGACCGGAGGCCGGGAAAAACTGCTGCGGCACGAAGCGGAACAACACGATGGAGGCGATGAACAACACCACGGTCAGCACGATCACGGTCTTGCGCCAGCGCACACACCACTCCACCAAGCGCCGAACCCGTTGATAGAACGGCGTGCCATAAGGGTCAGGCTGACCGTCAGCCGTGCCGTGTTTGGCGGCGTGAATCTTCGCCAGGTCCGGCAGGAGTTTTTCCCCCAGGTACGGCACAAACACCACGGCGGCAATCCACGAGGCCAGCAGCGCGATGGTCACCACCTGGAAGATCGAGCGGGTGTATTCACCCGTGCCCGACTGCGCGGTGGCAATCGGCAGGAACCCGGCTGCGGTGATCAGCGTACCGGTGAGCATCGGGAACGCGGTGCTGGTCCAGGCATAGCTGGCGGCCTTGATCCGGTCGAAGCCCTGCTCCATTTTGATCGCCATCATTTCCACGGCGATGATCGCGTCGTCCACCAGCAACCCCAGGGCCAGCACCAGCGCGCCGAGGGAGATCTTGTGCAGGCCGATGCCGAGGTAATACATGCAGGCGAAGGTCATCGCCAGCACCAGCGGAATGGCCAGCGCCACGACCATGCCGGTGCGTACGCCGAGGGAGAAAAAGCTCACCAGCAACACGATTGCCAGGGCTTCCACCAGCACCTGGACGAACTCGCCAACACCGGTTTTAACCGCGGCGGGTTGGTCCGAGACCTTGCGCAATTGCATACCCGCGGGGAGGTTTTTCTGGATGCGATCGAACTCGACTTCCAACGCCTTGCCCAGCACCAGAATGTCGCCGCCGTCCTTCATCGCCACGGCCAGGCCAATCGCATCTTCGGCCATGAAACGCATGCGCGGCGCCGGTGGGTCGTTGAAACCGCGACGCACGTCGGCGACATCGGCGATGCGGAACGTACGATCACCGACCCGGATCGGAAAGCTTTTTATCTGCTCGACCGTCTGAAAATTCCCGGTGACCCGTAGCTGCAATCGCTCGCTGCTGGTTTCGAAGAAGCCGGCGGTCGACACTGCGTTCTGTTCCTCAAGGGCCTGTTGGACTGCCGCCAATGGCAGCCCAAGGGTCGCCAGTTTGACGTTGGACAGTTCGATCCAGATCTTCTCGTCCTGCAAGCCAAGCAGATCGACCTTGCCCACATCCTTGACCCGTTGCAGCTGAATCTGGATGCGGTCGGCGTAGTCCTTGAGCACGGCGTAGTCAAAACCATCGCCGGTCAGGGCGTAGATATTGCCGAAGGTGGTGCCGAATTCATCATTGAAGAACGGGCCTTGAATGCCCGGAGGCAGGGTCTGGCGGATGTCGCTGATCTTCTTGCGGACCTGATACCACAGCTCCGGAATCTGCGCCGAGTGCATCGAATCTCGGGCAATGAAGGTCACCTGGGACTCACCCGGGCGGGAGAACGAGACGATGCGCTCGTACTCGCCGGTTTCCATCAGCTTCTTTTCAATGCGCTCGGTGACCTGGCGCGAGACTTCCTGGGCCGTGGCCCCCGGCCAGTTGGTGCGAATCACCATGGCCTTGAAGGTGAACGGCGGGTCTTCGCTTTGTCCCAGTTTGGTGTAGGAAAGTGCGCCGACAATCGCCAGTAAAAGCATCAGGAACAGTACGATCTGGCGGTTACGCAGCGCCCATTCGGAAAGATTGAAACCCATCGGGAATTACTCCTTGTCCGCCAGATTGACCACGCGGTTGGAGCGATCCACCGGGCGCACTTGCTGCCCGTCGTGAAGCACATGAACCCCGGCGGCCACCACCCAGTCGCTGGCGCTCAACCCTTCGAGCACCGGCACGGTTTTCTCACCGAAGGCACCCACCCGGACCGGGACTTTCCTCAACGTATTGTTGGCACCTACCACCCACACGTAGGTGGCACCGTTTTCTGCGGTGACTGCCGACAGCGGCACGGCCAGCGACACCACGGCGGCGGTCTGGATAAACACCCGGGCGCTCTGGCCGAGTTCCGCCGGGACTTTGCCGGAGGTGAAGGCAATGCGCGCGGCGAAGGTTCGGGATTTGGGATCGGCCGCAGGCGACAGCTCGCGGATGCGCCCGGTGAAACGTTGATCGGGTTGGGTCCAGAGTTCCACCGACACCGGTTGATCGACCTTAAAACGGCCGAAGCTTTGTTCCGGCAGGCTGATCAACACTTCGCGCTCGCCATCGGTGGCAAGGGTGAACACGGTTTGCCCGGCAGCGACCACTTGACCGACTTCAACGGCACGCTTGGCCACCACCCCATCCTGCGGCGCACGCAGCACCGCGTAGCTGGCCTGATTGGTCGAGACGTTGAACTCGGCTTTGATTTGCTTGAGGCGCGCTTCACCGGATCGGTAGAGGTTTTCGGAATTGTCGTACGCCGACTTGCTGACCATCTGACGGTCCATCAGCGTCTTGTAGCGATCCCGTTCGGCGCGGACCAGGTTCAGATTGGCTTCGGCGGCGGTGACCTGGGCGCGGGTGGCTTCCAGTTGCAGGCGCACGTCCTGGGGATCGAGCTCGGCCAGCGGCTGATCGGCCTTGACCCGCTGACCTTCCTCGACCAGTCGTCGGCTGACTTTGCCGCCAATGCGGAATGCCAAGTCCGGCTCATAACGGGCGCGAACTTCACCGGGATAGCTTTCCATCGCCTGGGCCGAAGGCTCGGGTTGTACCACCATGGCCGGTCGCACGCTGACTTGCGGCGCCTCGTCGTGACCGCACGCCGACAATAAAAAAGCCAGTGTGACTGGCAACGCGAGGGGCAAGGCATAGCGGAACATGGTGAAGGACCTTTCGCTAATGGTGCTTGGAATAATTATACTGGCCGGTATGTTATTAATAGCAAACTCACCAGTCCAGTATTAAAAGCGAAGAATGTCGAACAATCTTTCAGCATCCAATGGTCCGGGCCGCCCCAAGGATCTGGCCAAGCGCCAGGCCATCCTCGACGCGGCGAAAATTCTGTTTCTGAGTAATGGTTATGCGAGCACCAGCATGGACGCCGTGGCCACCGAGGCGGGGGTGTCGAAGCTGACGGTCTACAGCCATTTCAATGACAAGGAGACACTGTTCTCCGCCGCCGTAGTCGCCAAGTGCGAAGAGCAACTGCCGCCGTTGTTTTTTGAATTGCCGGACGGCATTTCGGTGGAAACGGTGCTGTTGAACATCGCTCGTGGCTTTCATCAACTGATCAATAGCGATGAGTCGGTGAACCTGCATCGGTTAATGATCAGCCTGGGTAGCCAGGACCCGAAACTGTCGCTGATCTTTTTCGAGGCCGGGCCTGAGCGCATGTTGAGTGGCATGGAGCGCTTGCTGAGCCGGATCGATCAGGCCGGCGCACTGAGCATCGATAAACCGCGCAATGCCGCCGAACATTTCTTCTGCCTGCTCAAAGGCGCGGGGAATTTCCGCTTGTTGTATGGCTGCGGTGAGCCGTTGATCGGCGAGGCGGCGGAGAGCCACGTGCGGGAAGTGGTGGGGTTGTTTATGCGGGCGTATCGGTCAGCGTCAGCCTGATGATCGTTCCCACGCTCTGCGTGGTAACGCCTCAATGGACGCTCCGCGTCCGCTTCGGCAGGGACGCGGAGCGTCCCGGGCTGCATTCCCACGCAGGGCGTGGGAACGATCAGTGCTGAATCAGGGCTTGAGCGCCTTCTTCGGATAAATGTCATACCGACTGGATTTCCCATCCAGCGCATGACTCGGCTTCGGCCCGGCAATGCACGGCGCCTTGCGCGGGCGCTTGACCACCACCCGGTGGCTGGCCAGGGCCAACGCCGCTTCGAGCAAGGCCGGTGCATCCGGGTCATCGCCCACCAGCGGGCGGAACAGGCGCATTTCCTTCTTCACCAGAGCGGTTTTCTCGCGATGCGGGAACATCGGGTCGAGGTAGATCACCTGCGGCGGCTCGCCTTCCCAATTGCGCATGACTTCAATCGAATTGCCTTTGAGCAAGCGCATCCGCGCGACGATGGGCGCCACGTCGAAATCTTCCGCACCGCGAGCCAGGCCATCTTCCAGTAACGCACCGATCAGCGGTTGACGTTCGATCAGGCTCATCTCGCAACCCAGGCTCGCCAGCACAAACGCATCCTTGCCCAGCCCCGCCGTGGCATCCAGTACCCGTGGGCGCACGCCTTGGGCGATGCCGACCGCCTTGGCGATCATTTGTCCGGTACCGCCGCCGAACAACCGACGATGGGCCGCGCCGCCCTCGACGAAGTCCACCCGCACCGGCCCCGGCGCATCCGGCCCCAGCTGTTGCAGCTGCAAACCCTGTTCGCCCACCTGCAAGGCAAACTCGCCGTCATCCACCTGCATGGGCAGGCCCAGGCGCTCGGCCCATTGCTCGGCCTGTGGCTGAAACGCCGGGGCCGAGGCCTCGACATGGATGCGGCAGGCCGCGGGTTGTTCAATCATGGGAAAAGGTGCTCAAAAAATTAATGATCGGCCAAAAACGTCCGATAACAAAACTATCGAGCATTTTGCCAGAGCTGAGCGTCGACCGAGAAAAATGTCAGACATTCAAACCACATCCGTAGGCTATATATCGCGTCATGGCGATTATGGGCTGCGAAACTCCCAAGCACTGAGCGGCGTCAGTCACCTGTGGCAAGATTTTTTTGCCCAGGCCCTGGCCGAACAGTCGAGCGATGTGGTGCCGGCGTGCGGGACTTTTCCACCGGTGGATCTGGAAAGCCCGGTCGAACCGACCGTCGGCAGCGAGCTCTACGCGCACATCATTTCCCAGCGTGAATGCGATGTAACGGAAACCCAGGTCAAGCCGCCAGAGCCGCTGTTCCTGCCGATCGCCGAGTTCGAAATGGAGCTGGCTGACAAACCTTTCCCGCCGTTCCCGCCGGATGAAATCGTCGCCCAGCAGCAACAGCAGAACTTCGAAAGTGGCTGGGTGCGCCCAATCGTCCTCACTGCAGGCCAACCTGTGCCAGCCGCCGGCCCGGCGCCGCAGCCGCGTCCGTTGCATCTGCCAATCGCCGAATTCGAACTGCACCTGCTGGACAAACCGTTCCCACCGTTCTCACCCGAAGAACTGGTTGAACAACAGAAACAACTCGATTTCGACAACGGCTGGGCGCGCCCGATCGTGCTGCAGAACCTGCGCATCGCCGCTTAAGCCTTTAGCGACACACCCACCACGGCCCCACATCCACATGAAAGTGATTGCGATGGGCGGCGTTGTAGTCCGGGCTCAACACCACACTGAACATGTCGCAGGCGCTGTCGCGAACCAGGCGCAGGAACCGCGCGTCCCGATTATCCTTGGGCCAATCCTTGAGCACGCTGATGGTTCGGCCATCGGCCAAGCGAAAACCGGCGATATCCAGCGCATTGGCGCCGGCGTGCTGGCTGCGGGCGCCGTTCTCGCGGTTGTACATGTTGCGGCAAGCGAAGCTGCCGAGGTGATCGACCCGCGTCACAGCTTGGCCGTAGACCGTCTGAGACGCTGGCTGCAAGGCGTGGCGCTCGAACAGGGCGAACGCCACCGCCAACGGGCAACTGGCGAGGAAACTGCTGCTCAAGGCCACCTCGCCGCCTTGGACGCGCAGGGTGTTGGCCAACGGGCAAGCCGCGTCCGGGCTATCGGCCTGGCGTGCGACGCGCAAACCGGAGGTGCTGAGTGCCTGGTCGCACAATTGCGGATCATTGCGCAGGCGCATCAGTTTGTAGCGGGTCAGAAAATTCGGCGCCGCGCTCACGTCCAACGGCGCCCTGGGATTCCACTGCGCGGGCACGGAAATCCAGCCACGCCAGACGCTGACCCCCACCGCTCCAATCACCAACAACACCAGCAGCAATCCCTTGGCAAACCGCATCGTCAGTCCTTGAACAACTGATTGGCCTTCGCATACGGCATGGAACGCGATGTAAAGCTGAACGTGCCCGACGTCTTGATCTCTTCAGCCGCGCGGAAGAACTCGCCATACGCCGCCAGGGCCAGCGCCGAACCGACGCTGATGCGTTTGACGCCCATCTCGCTCAACTGCTCGACCGTCAACTTGAGCCCGCCGGACATCAACACATTGACCGGTTTCGGTGCCACGGCGCGGACCACCGCCAACACGTCTTCGGCGTTGCGCAGGCCCGGCGCATACAACACGTCGGCGCCGGCCTCGGCGAACGCCTGCAAGCGGCGAATGGTGTCGTCCAGATCTGGATTGCCATGCAAGAAATTCTCGGCGCGAGCCGTCAGCATGAAAGGAAACGGCAGGCTGCGAGCGGCTTTCACCGCTGCTTCGACACGGGCGACGGCATGTTCGAAACAGTAAATCGGCGCGTCTGCATTGCCGGTGGCATCTTCGATCGAACCGCCGACCGCGCCCGCCTCGACTGCGCGCAAAATGCTCTGGGCGCATTCGTCGGGATCATCGGCGAAACCGTTTTCCAGATCCACCGCCACCGGCAGATCAGTCGCCGCGACAATCGCCCGAACATTGGCCAGGGTGTCGTCCAGCGACAATCCGCCATCGGGGCGAGCATTGGAAAAGGCATAACCGGCGCTGGTGGTCGCCAGTGCCTCGAAGCCCAGGCTGGCGAGCATTTTCGCCGAGCCGGCGTCCCACGGGTTGGGAATGACAAAAGCCCCCGCGCGTTCATGCAGCGCTTTGAACGCCTGGGCTCGAAGGGTTTGCGCATCCATTGGCAGGCTCCTGAAAAGAGGAAGGAATCCGCCTCAGAGCAGGCCAAGTTGCTCGGCGGCGGGCTCTCTGTATAGCTCAGGCAGCGGCGGCAAGCCAGGCAAACGCAGCATCAGTTTTGCGTGAAAACGTTGCGCCAGTTTCGCCGCCAGCAGGTTGTCGGCGGTGTGCAGGAAGATATAAGGCGTGCGGCCCTCTTCAATCCACACGGCGATCTTCTCGATCCACGGCACGAGGAACGGATCGTTAGCCTCCAGGTGCGGATGACCGATGAATCGCACCTGCGGGAATTGGGTGAACGCTGCCGGGCGCGGAGGCACCCTGGGCTTTTTCGATTGGGCGTGGAGCACCGACGGATCAGTCGATATGCAACTGAACAGCGCTCGCGGATCAAGGCAGATGCGCTCGACGCCGCGATCCAGCAGCAGGCGATTGAGCATGCGCTCGGCATCGCCCTTAGCGAAGAATTCGTCGTGCCGCACTTCCACCGCCAGCGGCCGGTCCACGGCATCGATAAAACCGGCCAGCTCCGACAGTCGTTGCGGAGTGAAGCTTTTCGACAATTGCAGCCAAAGTGGCGAAACCCGCTCGCCCAGCGGGCTGAGCAATTGCAGGAAGGTTTCGGCAGCGGTCAGTTGCTCGCGCAGGTCGCCGCTGTGGCTGATGTCGCCGGGGAATTTCGCGGTGAAGCGAAAGTGTTCGGGCATGGTTTCGGCCCAGCGCTGCACGGTGCTGGCAGCCGGGCTCGCGTAGAAGGTCGTATTGCCTTCAACGGCGTTGAATACTTGAGAATAAAGATTGAGGAATTCGGCGGGTTTTGCGTCTTGCGGGTAGAGATAGTCGCGCCAGGCGTTTTCACTCCAGGACGGGCAACCGAGGTAGTAAGGCAGCAACATCAGATGTAGAGGTCGAGACCCAGCACATCAGCGTCCCAATCGACAAAACCGGCGGTGCTCAGGTAGCTGGCCAGGGCCATCGCCACGCTTTTGCTCATGGCGCGGTGGTAAATCATGTCTTGCTGACGGGCGGGGAGATTGCTCAAGCGTTGCGCGGAAGCTTTGGCGGCGCGGGCGGCCAATTGTTCTTCGGATGGGATTTCCAGCTCGCCGTCGATGTCATCAACGGATTCATCCAGCGCGATGTTGCCTTTGCGAGGCTTGCGCTTGATGGGGTAGGACTGAGAGGAAAAGCCGTCTATACGCATAAGTGCATGCTCGGTATCAGTGATGGCAGTTTAGTGGCGCACAAGCCACTTCGCAAACTGTCGAGTGATAACTAGAACACATAAAAGGAAAAAGGTTTAAAGCCTGGGGTTAGAAACTGACGATTGGCGTTGCTTGTTAGATCGCTTTCGCGGGCAAGCCTCGCTTCTACGGATCACATCGACCTGTGGGAGCGAGGCTTGCCCGCGAAGAAACCAACTCGGTCTGGAAGCATCAACGCGCTTTGGGCGTGGCAACCTTGTCCCGCAAATAAACCGGCTGCGCCTCATCCGCCACAATCGCCTCACCGCGTTCCCAGGCAAACCGCGCCAACGTCAGCAGGTCTTCGGCATGGGGCAACATCCCCGCGTCCTGCCCGCTCAGATTGACGCCGATGCGCTCGGCATAACCCCAACCGGTACCCGCGCCGAACCACTCGCCACTGGCATCCGCCGGCAACGCCGCCACTTCCGGCGGCAACACCGCTTCGTTGCCGACAAGCCGCATCTCCCCGGCCGTTTCGCGGTAGCAGCCCCAATACACTTCATCCATCCGCGCATCGATGGCCGCCGCGACCTGGCTGACGCCGTGTTCGCGAAAGGCGCGCTGGGCCAGCACGGCCAGGTTCGACACCGGCAACACCGGGCGCTCCAGCGCAAACGCCAGCCCCTGCACCACGCCGATGGCAATCCGTACGCCAGTAAACGCGCCCGGTCCACGACCAAAGGCGATGGCGTCCACCGCTTGCAGGGTGGTGCCGGCGTCGGCCAGCAGTTGCTGAATCATCGGCAACAATTTCTGCGCGTGAAGGCGCGGGATCACCTCGTAATGGCTCGTGACCTTGCCGTCATGCAGCAAGGCAACGGAGCAAGCTTCAGTCGCGGTGTCCAGGGCCAGCAAGGTGCTCATCGATGTTTCCGTAAGAGAGGTCAGAAAAAGTGCGCCAGTATAAACAACTACGGCCCGCAAGCGGGCCGTAGAAGATGAAGCGTTTCAGACTTTTCAGTTCAGCGCTTCAAGCACCTTGCCGGTGATCGCTTCCACCGAGCCAACACCTTCGATGTGGCTGTACTTCGGCTTACCTTGAGCGGTGGACAGCTCCTGATAGAACTTAACCAATGGCTCGGTCTGCGCGTGGTAGACCGACAGACGATGACGCACGGTTTCTTCGGTATCGTCCTTGCGCTGCACCAGCTCGTCACCGGTGATGTCGTCTTTACCGGCAATTTTCGGCGGGTTGTAGACGATGTGGTACACGCGGCCGGAAGCCTCGTGAACACGACGACCGGCGATACGCTGGACGATGTCTTCGTCTTTAACGTCGATTTCGACCACGTGATCCAGCTCGACGCCGGCTTTCACCAAGGCTTCAGCCTGGGGAATGGTGCGCGGGAAACCGTCGAACAGGAAACCGTTGGCGCAATCGGCCTGGCTGATACGTTCCTTGACCAGGTTGATGATCAGGTCATCGGAGACCAGACCACCGCTGTCCATGACGCTCTTGGCGATCAGGCCCAGCTCGGTGCCGGCCTTGACCGCTGCACGCAGCATGTCGCCAGTGGAGATTTGCGGAATGCCGAATTTTTCGGTGATGAACTTAGCCTGAGTACCTTTACCGGCCCCGGGAGCTCCCAGCAGAATGACGCGCATCGATGTGCTCCTCAATTTTTTATATAGATAACGTCAGATTCGCCTCGTGGGGCCAATCTCAAAAATAGGGTCGTGGCCGCCCAAACGGCCAAAGGCTGATCAAGATACACAGCAGGCCCTGACCACACAAGCCGCCGAAAGTCGGAGAAACCCGCGCCGGTCGCGACCTTTGGACGAGGTGCCCCTAGTCGCAACCCCGTCATTAACTGTCGCCTGCCAGACCTTTTCCGCCCCTCGCCCACAAGCACCTGGCGCGAGCGCCAAGTGCCAGGACCCAAGAGGAAAACCTTAGCCGGTATTTCGCAAACCGGCGGCAATCCCCGCCACAGACACCAGCAGCGCCTGTTCTACCGGGCTGCCCTGCGCCACTTCCTGTTGCCGCGAACGGGCCAGCAACTCGGCCTGCAATAGATGAAGCGGGTCGAGGTAGGTGTTGCGCAGGCGGATGAATTCCAGGGTGTCTGGGCTATGTGCCAGTAGCTGCGACTGCCCGGTCAGGCCAAGGACCACGGCGCAGGCCTGCGACAATAGGTCGCGTAAATGCGCCCCCAAAGGAAGCAGATCGGGCTCGACCAGCCGCTCATCGTAAGACTGGGCAATGTCCGCGTCGGCCTTGGCCAGCACCATTTCCAGCATATCGATGCGGGTGCGGAAGAACGGCCACTGCTCGCGCATCTGCCCCAGCAACTCGCCTTCTCCACGCTCCAGAGCCTTGCTCAGCGCCGCCTCCCAGCCGAGCCAGGCCGGCAGCATCAGGCGCGTCTGGGTCCAGCCGAAGATCCATGGGATCGCCCGCAGGCTTTCAATTCCACCGGCGCGGCGCTTGGCTGGACGACTGCCCAACGGCAAACGACCGAGTTCCTGTTCCGGGGTCGACTGGCGGAAGTACTCAACGAATTGCGGATTTTCCCGCACCACGGCGCGGTAAGCGCTGACGCCGTCAGCCGCCAATTCGTCCATCAAGTGGCGCCAGGCCGGCTCCGGCGGTGGTGGCGGCAGCAAGGTCGCTTCGAGCACCGCCGCCAGGTACAGATTGAGATTCTGCTCGGCGATGTCCGGCAAGCCGAATTTGAAACGAATCATTTCCCCTTGCTCGGTGGTGCGGAAACGCCCTGCCACCGAACCCGGTGGCTGCGACAGAATCGCCGCGTGCGCCGGGCCGCCGCCACGGCCCACAGTGCCGCCGCGACCGTGGAACAACAGCAGTTCCACTTGTTGCTCGCGACAGATATCGACCAAGCGTTCCTGAGCCCGATACTGCGCCCAGGCCGCCGCCGTGGTGCCGGCGTCCTTGGCCGAGTCGGAATAACCGATCATCACTTCCTGCGGCCCTTGCAGGCGCGCGCGATAGCCCGGCAGCAGCAACAGTTTTTCAATCACCGGGCCGGCGTTGTCGAGGTCGGCAAGGGTTTCGAACAGTGGCACCACGCGCATCGGCCGCAACACGCCGGCCTCTTTGAGCAGCAGTTGCACGGCCAGCACGTCGGAAGCGGCGCCCGCCATGGAAATCACATAGGAGCCGAGGGACGCACCCGGGGCGGCGGCGATTTCCCGGCAAGTCGCCAACACTTCGGCGGTGTCGGCGGACGGTTTGAAGTACGCCGGCAGCAACGGCCGGCGATTGTTTTGCTCGCGCATCAGGAAGGCGATGCGCTCTTCCTCATTCCAGTCTTCGTAGCGACCGAGGCCCAGGTAATCGGTGATTTCGGTCATGGCCGCGGTGTGCCGGGACGAGTCCTGCCGCACGTCGAGGCGCACAAGGAACAAGCCGAAGGTCACCGCCCGACGCAGGCAATCGAGCAGCGGACCGTCGGCGATCACGCCCATGCCGCACTCGTGCAGCGAGTTGAAGCACAGTTCCAGCGGATCGAGCAGGTCGCGGTTGTTTTGCAGCACATCGGCCGGGGCCGGCGTGGTCTTCGTCAACGAGGCATGCGCCCAGTTGCGCGTGGCCCGCAGGCGTTCACGCAATTGCTTGAGCACCGCGCGGTAAGGCTCGGCGCTGTCGCCGGCCTTGGCTTTCAGCGCTTCGCTGGCCTGCTGCATCGACAACTCGGCGGCCAGGTGATCAACATCGCGCAGGTACAAATCCGCCGCCATCCACCGTGCCAGCAACAGCACTTCGCGGGTGACCGCCGCCGTGACATTCGGGTTGCCATCGCGGTCGCCGCCCATCCACGAGGCGAAGCGAATCGGCGCCGCTTCCAGTGGCAAACGCAAGCCAGTCGCGGCGTGCAGCGCCAAGTCGGCCTTGCGCAGATAATTAGGGATCGCTTGCCACAGCGAATGCTCGATCACCGCAAAGCCCCATTTGGCTTCGTCGACCGGGGTCGGGCGGGTGCGGCGAATTTCTTCGGTGTGCCAGGCTTCGGCGATCAGGCGCTGCAATTTCGCCTGGATCTGCTCGCGCTCGGCGCTGGTCAGGTCACGGTGATCCTGGGCGGCCAGTTGCGCGGCGATGGCGTCGTATTTCTGGATCAGGGTGCGGCGGGCGACTTCGGTCGGGTGCGCGGTCAGCACCAGTTCGATTTCCAGCCGGCCGAGTTGTCGAGCGAGGGATTCGGCGCTATGGCCTTCGGCGCGCAGGCGGGCGAGCAATTCCGGCAACACTCGCGCTTCGAACGGCGCCGGTTGCGACTCTTCGCGACGGTGAATCAGTTGATATTGCTCGGCGATATTGGCCAGGTTGAGAAACTGGTTGAACGCCCGCGCCACCGGCAGCAACTCGTCTTCGCTCAACTGGTTGAGGCTGGCGCTCAGCTCGGCGTCCATCGAACCGCGACGGTCAGCCTTGGCGCCCTTGCGGATCTGCTCGATCTTGTCGAGAAAACCGTCCCCGTACTGTTCACGAATGGTGTTGCCCAACAGCTCACCCAACAGGTGAACATCCTCGCGCAAGCGTGCATCAATATCGGTCATCAGCAGTTCTCCAGCAAAAATCCGGGCGGCTTTCACACCATGCTTTGAAGTCCAAGAGTGCCGCCGTAAAGCGCTTCTTACAAGCAAACGACGAAGGGACTTTAAACCTTAGGCGTTAAAGCTAGTCTCAACAGTACGCCGTATAACGGCTGCCGCCGGCCACAGCCGGCACTCACCCTGCCTGCCACGAGCAGGTGCGCAATGAGGTCATTATGAAAATCCGTGAGCTGGCCCAGCATTGGGAAGAAAACGCCAAGGGTCGCCTGACCGACACTGGCTACACCATTCACCTGGACCTGGAAGCCGCCGCCCGGCTGGCAGCGATTACCGAAATGTACCCCAAACGGCACCCCGAAGAACTGCTGGGCGAATTGATCGGTGCCGCGCTGGAAGAGCTCGAAGCGAGCTTCCCATATGTGAAAGGCCAGACCGTGGTTGCCACCGATGAAGAAGGTGATCCACTGTATGAAGACGTGGGTCCGACCCCGCGTTTTCTCGCGTTGTCCCGGCGTCATTTGCACGATTTGTCGGCCGATGGCGACAAGCAAAAGCACTGACTTTCGCGCCTCTCCCCGCCTCCATAACTACGTATTCCCGAGCCTGTCCCAGGCCGGGAATACCGCTGCGCATCGCGAAAGTTCCCGTCCTAGAGCCTTGTCCGTTCGGTCAAAGTTTTTTTAGGCAATGGGCCATCTTCTCTGAACTTTTGAAAAACCCCTCGGGTCGTACCCAGTAACCACGCCTGGTACGGCCGTTTCAAATCACGCTTTGAAAACATGGTTACGGCCCCTTGGACCAGGATGGATTCAGATGTTTTTCAGGAGATACCCAATGGAGTTGAAGACCATGAAGACCAGCACTGCCAAATCCTCGTTCACCCACCTGCGCGGTCTGAAACTGGCTGCCCTGGCAATCGGCAGCACCTTCGTCCTCGCCGGTTGCGCTGGCAACCCGCCGACCGAGCAGTACGCCGTGACCCAATCCGCCGTGAACAGCGCCGTCAGCGCCGGTGGTACTGAATTCGCAGCCGTGGAAATGAAGTCCGCCCAGGACAAGCTGAAACAAGCCGAAATCGCCATGCACGACAAGAAGTATGACGAAGCCCGCACCCTCGCCGAACAGGCCGAGTGGGACGCTCGCGTCGCCGAACGCAAGGCCCAGGCGATGAAAGCCGAACAGGCTGTGAAGGATTCCCAGAAAGGTGTTCAGGAACTGCGTCAGGAAAGCCAGCGCACTGTGCAGTAAGCGCGCATCCGGACCACACGCCTGAAGCTCTTATCGATAGAAAGGACGAACCATTATGCGTAAACAATTGATGATCCCCGCTCTCCTGGCCGCAAGCGTCGCCCTGGCTGCCTGCTCCACTCCGCCGAACGCGAACCTGGAACAGGCCCGCGTGAACTACTCCGGCCTGCAAGCCAACCCGCAAGCGAGCAAAGTCGCGGCCCTCGAGACCAAAGACGCCAGTGATTACCTGGACAAGGCCGACAAGGCTTACCAGGACAAACAGGACCAGGCCAAGGTCGATCAACTGGCTTACCTGACCAACCAGCGCGTGGAAGTGGCCAAGCAGACCATCGCCCTGCGCACCGCTGAAAACAATCTGAAGAACGCAGCCGCCCAACGTGCCCAGGCGCGTCTGGATGCCCGCGATCAGCAGATCAAGCAACTGCAAGACAGCCTGAACGCCAAGCAGACCGATCGCGGCACCTTGGTGACCTTCGGTGACGTGCTGTTCGCCACCGACCGTGCTGACCTGAAGTCCAGCGGTCTGGTGAACATCAACAAACTGGCGCAATTCCTTCAGGAAAACCCTGATCGCAAAGTGATCGTCGAGGGTTACACCGACAGCACCGGTACCGCGAGCCATAACCAGTCGTTGTCCGAGCGTCGTGCCGGTTCCGTGCGCATGGCACTGGTGAAGATGGGTGTTGATCCAGCACGCATCGTTGCCCAGGGTTATGGCAAGGAATACCCGGTTGCCGAAAATGGCAGCGCGTCGGGCCGTGCGATGAACCGTCGGGTGGAAGTGACCATTTCCAACGACAACCAGCCAGTGGTGCCACGTTCGGCGGTTAGCTCGAACTAAGCGTCACGCTGTAACTGAAAAGCCCCGCCTGATCTGATCAGGCGGGGCTTTTTTATGCATTTCTGTAGGAGCGAGGCTTGCCCGCGAAGGCGTTGTGTCAGTCAACCCATTTGTTGAATGTTAAACCGCCTTCGCGGGCAAGCCTCGCTCCTACAGAATCATCATTGTTCGAGTTTCTGCGGGGTTTCCTGGCCCATGCAGCGCACGGCTTTTTTCTGGCCGTTGATCAACACGCCAGTCAGGCCTTTCTGTTCGGTGTCGAACAATACCAGCACGCCATCAATGCACTGGGCCACTTGCGGCGCTGGTTCCAGCGCGACTTTGTAGTCTTCGCCGGGCACGGTCTTGAGCATGGTGAATTCGTTGAGCAGCAACGCATCCTCGGGCTTGGCGAAATGCAGGTAGCCGTAGTACCACAGCACGCCGACGGTGCCGAGGATGGTGCAGATGCCGGTGATGATCATCGGGATGGCGTTACGTTCTTCACTCATTGCGGACTCTCGGTGGTTCATCTTTTGAATTCAGGGGCACCGGGTAATTCGGGATTTCGCCCAGGCGGCGCAGACCGTTGAAATGCTGCGGGTCTTCGAGGTAGCGCAGCATCACCTGGCGCCAGACCGGGTCGGCGAAGGTCTGCACATGACCGCCACGGGTCAGTTGCAGCACCCGCGGTGGCGGCGCAGCTTGATACAGACGAATGCCGTTGGAAAGGGGCACGAGTGCATCGTCAATGCTGTGGTAGATCAGTTTCGGCACGCCTTTGAGCTGCGCCATGGAGTTGATCGCGCTGTCGCCGTCCGGCACCAGCCACGACAGCGGCACCTGGAGTGGCCAGGTCAGCCACGAGGTGGTCAGGGCAAATCGACCGACATCGCGGTAGCTGGCGGGCGCGCCGTCGAGGACCAACGCCTTGAGCTGAGGCTGGCGTTCCGGGTGCTGAACCAGGTAATGCACGGCCATCGAGCCGCCGAGGCTCTGACCCAGAATAACCAGTGGCTTGCCTTTGACTTCGGGCGCCTGGTCGAGCCATTTGAACGCAGCGTCGATGTCCTGGTAGATCGCCGGAAGGCTCGGTTTGCCTTCGGACAGGCCATAACCGCGGTAGTCCACCAGCAACACCTGGTAACCCTCTTTCGGCAACCACCAGCTGCCACCCAAGTGGTACGACAGGTTGCCGCCATTACCGTGCAAGTGCAGCACCGTGCCTTTGACCTCGACGCCTTTGGCCACCGGCAGCCACCAACCGTGCAGCTTCAGGCCGTCGGCGGTGGTCAGGGTGACGTCGCGGAATTCGAGTTTGGCCTTGTCCGGGGTGAACGGCTGGCCGGGTTCAGGGTAGAACAGCAGCGAGCTGCAACCGCTCAAGGTCAGGAGAAGGCAGACGATGCCGAGGATTCTCATCCGGTGAAACCTCGCAGTGAGTGAAGAAATTCTTAAACCTTACACATCTTTGTGGCGAGGGAGCTTGCTCCCGTTGGACTGCGAAGCAGTCCCCTGCTTTTTTGGGGAAAGAGGGGCCGCTCCGCAGCCCAGCGGGAGCAAGCTCCCTCGCCACAGGTGTTGCGGTGCTTACAGGATGTTGGAGTAGTCGGCTTCGATCCGGTCCAGGCTCAGGTGATTGAGGAAGTTGGAGAAGCACATCCACGCCGACAGTGCGTTCAAGTCGCGGAACTGATCCGGCAAATACTTGGGCGCCACCACCAGGCCTTCATCCACCAACTGGCGCAAGGTCCGCATGTCTTCCAGCGTGGTCTTGCCGCAAAACAGCAGCGGTATCTGCTCCAGTTTGCCTTTACGCACGGCCAACTGAATGTAGTTGTAAACCATGATAAAGCCCTTGAGGTAGGACAAGTCTTTGGTAAATGGCAAGCCATTGGGCACCGAACCACGGAACACCCGACTGGCGTTGCCGTAACTTTCGGCCATTTCGAAGCCTTGCTCGCGGAAGAACTCGAACACCTGCAAGAAGTCCGCACCCTCCTCCACCATGTGAATGGCGCGGGTGCGGTTGGTCAGCTTGCGCAAGCGGCTCGGGTAGGAGGCGAAGGTGATGATTTCCATCAGGATCGCCAGGCCTTCCTGGGTCACGGTCGACGATGGCGGGCCTTTGGACAGGAAGGTGCAGATCGGCTGGTTCAAACCGTTCAGCGTGGTGCCGACATGCACCAGGCCTTCATGGACTTCGAGGGCGCGCACATCACGGTCGTTGAACATCGCATCGGCGCGGATCTTGATGTAGTCGGCGCCCGCCGCAGCGTCGGCGACAATCCCGTCGGACTCGAACACCCGGATGGTTTCCTCGGCTTCACCGAACACTTTGTTGAGTCGATGTTGCAGCAGGCTGACAGCGTCCTTGGCGGTGAGGATTTTCGGCTCATCCTTCAGGTCGCCACGGCCGTCGATGTTGTTCAGATAGTCGGACATCATCAGGCCGAGGTCGGCCAGGGTCGGGTCGCCAGCATGGAACGCGTCGGACGCGGCGCCGTACAGTTCCTGGGAAATCAGCCCGAAATCCTCGGTGCCGCGCGCTTCGAGCATGCGCACCACCATCCGGTATTCCTTGCACATGCGGCGCATGATCTGGCCGACCGGGTTGAACTGGCCGAGCTGGCGGGTGATGTCGCGCTCGATGTTCTGGAATTCCAGTTTCACCTTGCTCGAGTCGAAGGCCAGCGGCCGGTTCAGGTAATAGTCGCGGTCCACGGCGGGCATTTCCTTGCCCTTGGCCTTGAGGAAACCCTTGCGGATGTTGTCGTCCCACTTGACCGCATCGAGGACGCGAATCGGCGTCTGCGCCAGCACTATGCGATCGGACAAAATGCGTATCGTCTGCTGGTAATCGTCCACCCGAAACTCCTGTAGTAGAACCGTTAGGTGCTGACTTTATTTGACTGTTGCTTTGGCTTTGGCCAGGCGCTGGTAGCGCACGGCTTCGACGAACACATCGGAATTGGCCGGGTCGTCGAGGTAAGCGAAGACTTGGTTCATGTCGGTGTTAATCAACACGCCATCGCCGTCGTCGGTCTGGAAGCCTTCGCCACTGAGGACTTTTTGCCCCATGGCCTGGTTGATCTGCTCGAGGTCGAGGTTGTAGACCACCAGTTCGTGCTTTTCGTTGACTTCGAACCCGGCAATGGTGAAGTGGCCGCCGAATCTGGCCGGTACTGGCGCCGACAGGTACCAGCGACTGCCATGGCGCGACACGGTGAAGGGATACGCTTCGCGCTCGCGAGGCTTGGCCTTGAAGTAGCTGACGGCCTGATAGCGGTTGTCGCCGATGCGGGTCAGTTCCAGGTTCATCGGTTCGCCCCAGGCATTGGTGCTGGTCCATTTGCCGAGCAGCCCTTTGGGCGCGGGTTCGCTCGAAGGCAGCGGTTCCTTGAAGGTCACCAGGCAGCCACTGAGCAGCAGGAACGACAAGGCGATCACAACGACGCGCCAGGCTTTCATTCAACACTCCCTATCGATACAGCACGATGATCGTTCCTACGCTCTGCGTGGGAATGCATCCTGTGACGCTCTGCGTCACACCGGGCAAGGGACGCGGAGCGTCCCGGGCGGCATTCCCACGCAGAGCGTGGGAACGATCAAGAGTCAGACCGACGCCAAGACCAGATGCATGTAGCGCGTGAGGATGCCGAGCATTTCGGCTTCGCACGCAGGCTCGGCGTCGTTGAGCAGGCCCTGATATTCCATCCGTCCGATAATCGCCGTCAACACTTTGGCATCCTGTTGTGGCTCACGGGAGCCCAATACCTCGAAAAGCTGGCAGGTGCCCTGCAACAGAATCTGCTGATGCGAACGCACCAACACCGCCAGGCGCGGGTTCAACAAGGCTTCCTGACGGAACGCCTGCTCGGCCATCAAATGCTCGCGACGATTAATCAATTGCCGATGAACATAGTCCGCCATCAACCGCGCGATATCGTCCGCCAACTGCGAGCGCGACTCCGGAGTGCCATCGCCGCTGACCACCATCTCGCGCAACAGCCCTTCGTTGCTGACCCACAGCTTGCCCATGTAAGCCGCGCTGCGTTCCACGTATTGGGCGAAGGTATCGGTGAGCAGGTCATCGATATCCTTGAAATAGTAAGTGGTGGCCGACAATGGCACACCGGCCTCTGCCGCCACCGCACGGTGCCGTACCGCGCGCACGCCGTCGCGCACGACAATGCGCATGGCCGCATCGAGAATGTCCTGTCGACGCTGTTCGCTGCCCTGTCGGCTGGCCTTGCGGCCCTGGTACTGAACACTTTCAGCGACCGCAGTGGCGATACCCGCTGCACCTTCTTGAGCCATTGCACGATTCACGACAGGTCTTCCTCTCTTACGTCAAAAGTAACCAATTGATACGTTTGTACCAGACAGGCAATAAAAAGCCGCCTGTTTTAGGCGGCTTTTTAACTGAAACGTTTACGCTTGCGGCCGCATGTGCGGGAACAGGATCACGTCGCGGATCGACGGTGAGTTGGTCAGCAACATCACCAACCGGTCGATGCCGATCCCTTCACCGGCCGTTGGCGGCATGCCGTACTCCAGCGCACGAACGAAGTCGGCGTCGTAGTGCATGGCTTCGTCGTCGCCGGCGTCCTTGTCGGCCACCTGGGCCATGAAGCGCTCGGCCTGGTCTTCCGCGTCGTTCAACTCGGAGTAGGCGTTGGCGATTTCGCGGCCGCCGATGAACAGCTCGAACCGGTCGGTGACGTTCGGGTTGTCATCGTTGCGACGGGCCAGCGGCGACACTTCGAACGGGTACTGGGTGATGAAGTGCGGCTGTTCCAGCTTGTGCTCGACCAGCTCTTCGAAAATCATCACCTGCAACTTGCCCAGACCTTCGAAGCCCAGCACCTTGGCGCCGGCCTTCTTGGCGATGGCGCGGGCCTTGTCGATGTCGGTCAGGTCGTCAGCGGTCAGCTCAGGGTTGTACTTGAGGATCGAGTCGAACACCGACAGACGCACGAACGGTTCGCCGAAGTGGAACACCTTGTCGCCGTACGGGACATCAGTGCTGCCCAGGACCAGCTGCGCCAGTTCGCGGAACAGTTCTTCGGTCAGGTCCATGTTGTCTTCGTAGTCGGCGTAAGCCTGGTAGAACTCCAACATGGTGAATTCAGGGTTGTGACGGGTCGAGACGCCTTCGTTACGGAAGTTGCGGTTGATCTCGAACACTTTCTCGAAACCGCCGACTACCAGGCGCTTCAGATACAGCTCCGGCGCGATGCGCAGGTACATGCCCATGTCCAGCGCGTTGTGGTGCGTTTCGAACGGCTTGGCCGCCGCGCCACCCGGGATGGTTTGCAGCATCGGCGTTTCGACTTCGAGGAAGTCACGCTGCATCAGGAAGGCACGGGTGTGCGCGATCACTTGCGAACGCACGCGGAAGGTATTGCGTACTTCTTCGTTGACGATCAGGTCAACGTAACGCTGGCGATAGCGCTGTTCGGTGTCGGTCAGGCCATGGTGCTTGTCCGGCAGCGGACGCAGCGATTTGGTCAGCAGGCGCACTTCGGTCATTTCGACGTACAGGTCGCCCTTGCCGGAACGTGCCAGGGTGCCAACGGCAGCAATGATGTCGCCCATGTCCCAGGTTTTCACCGAGGCCAGGGTGTCTTCGGACAGGGTTTTACGGTTGACGTAAACCTGGATGCGACCGGTCATGTCCTGGATCACCATGAACGAGCCACGGTTGAGCATGATGCGACCGGCAACCTTGACCGGGATTGCAGCCTCTGCCAGCTCTTCCTTGGTCTTGTCCGCGTATTTCTTCTGCAGTTCTTCGCAGTAGTTTTCGCGGCGGAAGTCGTTCGGGAAGGCATTGCCCTTGGCGCGCTCGGCAGCCAGCTTTTCCTTGCGCAGGGCGATCAGGGAGTTTTCTTCCTGTTGCAGGGCTTGCGGGTCGAGTTCTAGGTCGCTCATGTCTTTAAAAATTCCATCACAGGTTCGTTGCCCCCGGCTGTGAGCCGGGGTTCGCGGGCAAGCCTCGCTCCTGCAGGTTGAATCTGCAGGGCGTGCCTTAGAGCCCTTGTTTCAAGCTTGCTACCAGGTATTCGTCGATATCGCCGTCCAGCACCTTGTCGCAGTCACTGCGTTCGATGTTAGTGCGCAAATCCTTGATCCGCGACGCATCGAGCACATAAGAACGAATCTGGTGACCCCAGCCGATGTCCGACTTGGTGTCTTCCAGGGCCTGGGAGGCGGCGTTGCGTTTCTGCACTTCCTGCTCGTACAAGCGCGCCCGCAACATTTTCATCGCGGTGTCTTTGTTGGCGTGCTGGGAGCGTTCGTTCTGGCAGCTGACCACGGTGTTGGACGGTACGTGGGTGATCCGTACGGCCGAGTCGGTGGTGTTTACGTGCTGGCCACCGGCACCGGAGGAGCGGTAGGTGTCGATGCGCAGGTCCGACGGGTTGATGTCGATTTCGATGTTGTCATCGATTTCCGGCGACACGAACACGGCCGAGAACGAGGTGTGGCGACGGTTGCCGGAGTCGTACGGGCTCTTGCGCACCAGACGGTGCACGCCGATCTCGGTACGTAACCAGCCAAAGGCGTATTCGCCCTTGATGTGCACCGTGGCGCCCTTGATCCCGGCGACTTCACCGGCCGACAGCTCCATGATGGTCGCGTCGAAACCGCGTTTGTCAGCCCAGCGCAGGTACATGCGCAGCAGGATGTTGGCCCAGTCCTGGGCTTCGGTACCGCCAGAGCCGGCCTGGATATCCAGGTAGGCGTTGTTGGCGTCCATCTCACCGCTGAACATGCGACGGAATTCGAGTTTTTCCAGGGCTTCGCGCAGACGCTCGACTTCGGTCGCGACGTCATCGACGGCGGCCTGGTCTTCTTCTTCGGCGGACATCAGCAGCAGTTCTTTGGCATCGGCCAGGCCGGTGTGCATTTCGTCGAGGGTTTCGACGATCTGCGCCAGCAGCGAACGCTCGCGCCCCAGTTCCTGGGCGTACGACGGGTTGTTCCAGACTGCCGGATCTTCAAGCTCGCGATTGACTTCAGTCAGACGCTCATGCTTTTGATCGTAGTCAAAGATACCCCCGAATAGTTTCGGAGCGCTCGGACAGGTCCTTGATACTGTTAAGGATCGGGTTGATTTCCATGGCGGGCAGCACTCGTTGGCGAACTTTTGAAAGCCGGCGAGTATAACGTAATCAAGCTGTCACGGCAGCCCGCCTGGCGGCTTTAGGGGTGAATGATTTGGGCTGTAGCTATGAGGAAGCTGACGCTTGTAGCAGCTGCCGAGCCCGCGAGGCTGCGTTCGAGGACGAAGTCCTCGCCACCGCGTCATACCTGAAAGAACGAGTCGTCTGGTTTTACGACGGCTTCGCCGCCGAACGCAGCCTCGCGGGCTCGGCAGCTGCTACCAAGGATTTGTGGCGGATTATTCAATCCCCACCTGATTGCGCCCATTGTTCTTCGCCAGATACAGCCCCTTGTCCGCCGCCGAGATCAACTGCCGGCAATCGCTGCCCGCCTGCGGGGTGATGGTCGACAGGCCAATGCTGATCGTCAGATTCGCCCCCTCCGCCGGGAATACATGGGGAATCTTCAACGCCGCCACCGTCTGGCGCAGTTTCTCCGCCACCAGCCGCGCGCCGCCCGGCGACGTATTGGGCAGTACCAAGGCAAACTCTTCACCACCATAACGCGCCGGCAGGTCCGACGGTCGGGCGCTGGCGTCGCGAATTGCGGTGGCGACTTTGCGCAGCGCCTCGTCACCTTCCAGGTGGCCGAAGCTGTCGTTGTAGGACTTGAAGTAGTCCACATCGATCATCAGCAGCGACAGCTGAGTCTGATCACGCAGCGAGCGGCGCCACTCCAGTTCCAGGTACTCGTCGAAGTGCCGGCGGTTCGACAGGCCGGTCAGGCCGTCTGAGTTCATCAGGCGTTGCAAGACGAGGTTGGTGTCGAGCAACTGCTGCTGGCTGACTCGCAGCGCGCGATAGGCCGCGTCGCGCTGCAGCAAGGTCATGTAGGAGCGCGAGTGATAGCGGATGCGCGCCACCAGTTCGATGTTGTCCGGCAGTTTCACCAGGTAATCGTTGGCGCCGGCCGCGAACGCCGCGCTTTTGATCAGCGGGTCTTCCTTGGTCGACAGGACGATGATCGGAATGTCCTTGGTCGCCGGGTGATTGCGGTATTCACGCACCAGAGTCAAACCGTCGAGACCGGGCATGACTAGGTCTTGCAGGATAACGGTCGGCTTGATCCGAATCGCCTGGGCAATGGCCTGGTGCGGGTCGGCGCAGAAGTGGAAGTCGATGTTCTCTTGATTCGCCAGACCGCGCCGAACCGCCTCGCCGATCATCGCCTGATCGTCCACCAACAACACCATGGCGGCGTTTTCGTCGGTCTTGAAGTCGTCGAGCTGTAAGTCATTCATGTGCGGTCACCTGAGTACTACTTGGGCCAGGATTGCTGAGAAAAGCCTTCATTTGGGGAATATCTCCAGCAATCGTGGCGCTATCTTGTCCAGTGGGCGAATTTCAACGGCAGCGTCGATGGCCGCAGCCGCTTTCGGCATGCCGTACACCGCACTGCTGTTCTGGTCCTGCGCGATGGTCAGGTAGCCCTGTTGGCGCATGAGTTTAAGCCCCTGCGCCCCGTCGCGGCCCATACCGGTCAGCAAAACGCCCACGGCGTCGCCGTTCCAGTAACTGGCCACGCTCTCGAAAAACACATCGATCGAGGGCCGGTAAATCTCGTTGACCGGTTCGGCGGTGTAGGCCAGCGTCCCGTTCTTCAACAAGCGAATATGGTGGTTGGTGCCGGCCAGCAACACCGTGCCGGCCTGGGGCGGTTCGCCTTCCTGGGCCAGGCGCACATTGAGGCCGCTGGCGCTGCTGAGCCATTCGGCCATGCCGGCGGCGAACACCTGGTCCACGTGCTGCACCAGCACGATGGCCGCGGAAAAATCCCGCGGCAGGCCCTTGAGCAACAATTCCAGCGCCGCCGGCCCGCCCGCGGACGAGCCGATGGCCACCAGTTTTTGCCGCGAGCCCGAGCTGCGCAGCGGGCTCGGCGCCGCTCGCACCCGGTTGCCCTTGTCGCCGATCAGCCAACCGATGTTCATGATCTTGCGCAGCAACGGCGCCGCCGCCTCTGCCGCATTGCCGGCGCCGATGGCGGGCGTATCCACCACATCCAGCGCACCGTGGCCCATGGCTTCGAACACTCGATGCACGTTCTGCTGGCGGTCCACCGTGACAATCACAATGGCGCAGGGCGTATCGGCCATGATCCGCCGGGTCGCCTCCACGCCGTCCATCACCGGCATGATCAAGTCCATCAGGATCAGGTCCGGCGTCTGTTCGGCGCAACGTTGTACGGCCTCGGCGCCGTTGCTGGCGACCCAGATCACCTGGTGCGCCGGTTCGAATGCCAAGGCGCGGCGCAGGGCCTCTACCGCCATGGGCATGTCGTTGACGATTGCGATTTTCATGCACGCGCTCCCCCGATGAGCTCAACCACTGCATCGAGCAGGGCGTCGTCATGAAAACTGGCTTTGGCTAGATAATAGTCGGCTCCGGCGTCCAGTCCACGACGACGGTCCTCTTCGCGATCTTTATAGGACACCACCATAACCGGCAGCGATTGCAGGCGGTTGTCCCGGCGCAATAAAGACACCAGTTCGATGCCGTCCATGCGCGGCATATCGATGTCGGTAATCAGCAGGTCAAAATCCTCCGAACGCAGGGCGTTCCAGCCATCCATACCGTCCACCGCCACGGCCACGTCGTAGCCGCGATTGAGCAGCAACTTGCGCTGCAACTCGCGCACGGTCAGGGAATCGTCCACCACCAGAATCCGCTTGCGCGCTGCTTCCGGGGCCTGATTGCTGTGACGGGCAATGCGCTCCAGACGCCCGGTATTGAGCAGTTTGTCCACCGAACGCAGCATGTCTTCGACGTCGACGATCAACACCACCGATCCATCGTCGAGCAAAGCCCCGGCGGAAATGTCTTGAATCTTGCCCAGCCGCTCATCCAGCGGCAATACGACCAAGGTCCGCTCGCCAATAAAGCGCTCGACGGCCACGCCGTAGATCGCATCGCGCTCGCGAATCACCACGACCTTGAGGGTTTGCTGGCTGTTCTGGCTCGCCGGGCGCTGCAACAGCTGACTGGCTGCAACCAACCCGACATGCCGGCCTTCGTACCAGAAGTGCTGGCGGCCTTCGAGCTGGACGATGTCTTCCGGCTCCAGGTCGCACATGCGCTCGATGTGCGCCAGCGGAAAGGCGTAGGCCTCGTCGCCGACCTCCACCACCAGGCTGCGCACCACCGACAGGGTCAGCGGCACTTCCAGATGGAAACGACTGCCCTCGCCCGCCGTCTGTTCCAGCACTACCGCGCCGCGCAATTGCCGGACCATGTGCTGAACCGCATCGAGGCCGACGCCGCGCCCCGAGACTTCGGTGACCTTGTCCCGCAGGCTGAACCCCGGAAGGAACAGGAACGTCAGCAGTTCTTCTTCGCTCAGCTGCGCGGCGGTTTCTGCTGGAGACAATTGCCGCTCAATGATGCTGCGGCGGACCTTTTCCAGATCGACGCCATTGCCGTCATCGCTCAGTTCCAGCACCAACAAACCGGCCTGGTGGGACGCACGCAAACGGATCAGGCCTTCCGGCTGTTTACCGGCCAATAGCCGTTGTTCCGGACTTTCGATGCCATGGTCCACGGCGTTGCGCAGCAGGTGCGTCAGCGGCGCTTCGAGTTTTTCCAGCACGTCGCGGTCGACCTGGGTCTTTTCGCCTTCGATCTCCAGCCGCACTTGTTTGCCCAGATCGCGACCGAGGTCGCGGACCATGCGCACTTGCCCGGTCAGCACGTCGGCAAACGGCCGCATGCGACAGGCCAGGGCCGTGTCGTACAACACCTGCGCGCGCTGACTGGCGTGCCAGGCGAATTCATCCAGTTCGGCGTTCTTTTCCACCAGCAATTGCTGGGACTCGGCCAACAACCGGCGGGCATCGTCCAGCGCTTCCTGGGCTTCCAGGCTCAGGTTCTGGTCCTTGAGGTGGACGTTGAGGTTTTCCAGGGCGCGCAGGCCATTGCTCTGCGTGCGTTTGAGGCGCTGCATGGTGGCCAGGTGCGGTTTGAGCCGCAGGGTTTCCACCAGGGATTTGCTCGACAGGTCGAGCAGGCTGTTCAGGCGTTCGGCGGTGACCCGCAACACCCGCTCACCGTTTTCGGTGGTGCGTTTGGTCTTGCGCGGCGGCTCGGCGGGGGCAATCGGCAGCGATTCGACGACCGGAATCGGCACTTCGACCACCGGTGGCTGTAATTGCTGTTCGTCCATGAAGGGCGCAATCGGCGTGCTGATCGGCGGCGCCAGGGCCATCGGATCGAGCAAGCGTCCCATCAGCGCCACATAGGCATCGATTTCTATCGCCGAAGGGGCATTGGTTGGCGTCGCGATGCGCATCAACAGGTCGGTGCCCTGCAGCAACGCATCGATGTGCTCGGGGCGCAGATACAGCCGGCCTTCCTGCGCACTGACCAGGCAATCCTCCATGACATGGGCGACGCTGACCCCGGCATCCACGCCGACAATCCGCGCCGCGCCCTTGAGCGAGTGCGCCGCGCGCATGCACGATTCCAGGTGATCGGCTTGGGTCGGATCGCGTTCGAGGGCCAACAGACCAGCGCTCAGCACCTGGGTCTGGGCCTCGGCTTCCAGGCTGAACAGTTCCAGCAAAGAGGCGTCACGCATTTGCTCGGGGGTCATGTGAGGCTCCGGGTCACGGCGGACAATAACTGTTCTTCATCCAACCAACGCAGGCTGCGACCTTTGAATTGCAACACGCCACGGGTGTACTTCGCACTGGCCTGGGCACCCGACTGCGACGCGGCATCGAGAATGCGTTCGTCGATGGCATGAATGCCGTCCACTTCGTCCACCGGCACCACCACCGGGCCACCGCGAGCGGCGATGATCAACATGCGCGGCATGACCCGCGCGCCCGACGCCACCGGGTTGCTGGTGTCGAGACCGAGCAGCTCCACCAGCGACAGGCACGCCACCAGGGCGCCGCGCACGTTCGCCACGCCGAGCAAGGCCCGGGAGCGCTGGTGCGGCAACGAGTGAATGGTTTGCAGCGGCGCCACTTCCACCAGGCTGCGGGTGGCCAGGCCCAACCATTCTTCGCCGAGGCGGAACATCAGCAGTGAGCGGGTCTTGACGTCGGTTTCGACGGCCATCGCCACTTGCTCGTGATCTTCCTGCTGCAAGGCGTAGCGATCGAGCAAACGCGTGGCGGCGGCGGAATACACCGCGCAATTGCGGCAGTGAATGTGTTCGACCAGCAGCGGGCACGACTTGTCGCCGTGGATGCCGATACGGTTCCAGCAGTCGTCGATGGCCTGGGCATCTTCATGGGTGACGCTCAAGGTGTCAGAGACGCTCATCGTTTACGCTCACTGTCGGCGGCGCGCTCGCTGCGGGCGGCGCGGTCCTGCAATCGTCTGGCGCCCGCCGTGTCGCCCTGGGATTGCAGCAAGGCTGCCAGGTGCATCAACGCGTCGGGGTGCTGCGGTTCGAGGTACAACGCCTTGCGATAAAACCCTTGGGCTTCCAGTGCGCGGCCGGCCACATCGCTGAGCAGTCCCAGCCAATAAAATACCTGAGCCACCGGTTCGTGGCTGCGCAGATAACTGTCGCAGGCGGCACGGGCTTCGGCACTTTTGCCTTCGTTGGCCAGCGCCGCAATGTTCGCCAGCAGCGCGGCGGCGTCCGGGTTGGCGGTTTTCACGGTAGCGGGCAACGGCACGACGCTGGCGAACGGGCGGCTGCGCACTGGCGGCGGAGTCACGCTGCGCACCGGTTGCCGCACCGGCAGCGGGGTTGGAACGAAAGCCGGCAAAGGTTCGGGCTCCGGCGCACTTTGGCGGCTGAAGGCAAACGACTGCGCAATGCCGATCGAACGCATGCCCAGACGCCCGAGCAAACTGCCCTCGGCCGGGCCGATAAACAGCACACCGTCGACGTGGGTCAGGCGCTTGAGCACTTCGAATACTTGTTGCTGGGTCGGCTGGTCGAAATAGATCAGCAGGTTGCGACAGAACACAAAGTCATAGGGCGGTTCGCTGGCCAGCAGGGCCGGATCCAGCAGATTGCCGACCTGCAAACGCACCTGTTCCAGCACCCGCTCGCTGAGACGAAAACCGTCCTCTTCGGCGCTGAAATGCCGCTCGCGAAAGGCGATGTCCTGCCCGCGAAAGGAGTTCTTGGTGTACAGCGCACGCTTGGCTTTCTCTACCGAAAGCGGGCTGACGTCCATGCCTTCGACCTTGAACTGATGCGGCTTGAGCCCGGCATCGAGCAAGGCCATGGCGATGGAGTACGGCTCTTCGCCGGTGGAACACGGCAGGCTGAGGATCCGCAGGGCGCGCATGTTATTGATGTCGGCCAGGCGTTTGCTCGCCAGTTTCGCCAGCGTGGCGAAGGATTCCGGGTAACGGAAAAACCAGGTTTCCGGGACGATCACCGCTTCGATCAGCGCCTGTTGCTCATCTCGCGAGCCTTGCAGGGTGTGCCAATACTCGTCGGCGGTCAGCGCCTGGGAGGCGGTGGTGCGCTGGCGCACCGCGCGTTCGATGATCGCCGGGCCCACCGACGCGACGTCGAGGCCGATGCGGTCCTTGAGAAAATCGAAAAAGCGCTGGTCGCTGCTCATGGCTGTTCCTCAACCTGTGTCAGGTCCAGGGGCGGCGATGGAAACAGCAGCGCGCGCACCTGCTCATCCAGCAGATCGGCGACGCGCACCCATTGCAGCAAACCCTGGGCATCCTTGCGCACCGGACCGAGGTACGGCGCCTGGCGATTGTCCAGGCCATAGGGCTGAAAATCCGCCGGGTTGCAACGCACGGTATCGGTGGCCTGTTCCAGTATCAGCCCGAGCAGTTGCGCCGGCGTCGCTTCGTCCGGCCGATAGTGCACCAGCACCAGGCGCGTGCTGGTGCGGGCCTGGGCCGGTTGGCCGAAGGTCAGCGCACTGAGGTCGATCACCGGCACCACCGCGCCGCGATAGGCAAACACCCCGGCCACCCACTCGGGTGCCCGGGCAATCGGCTTCAATGGCACGCGCGGCAGCACTTCCGCCACCTCGATGGCTTGCAGGGCATAACGCTCGTTACCGACGCGAAACACCAGGAACAGCGCCTGCTTCGCCGACACCACGGCAGTGCGTTTGGCCGCGAGTTCGCTCATCAGACTTTAAATCGCGAGACGCCGCTGCGCAGCCCGACCGCCACCTGGCTCAGTTCGTCGATGGCGAAACTGGCCTGGCGCAAGGACTCGACGGTCTGGCTGCTGGCATCGCCCAACTGCACCAGCGCGTGGTTGATCTGTTCGGCACCGGTGGCCTGGGCCTGCATGCCTTCGTTGACCATCAACACCCGCGGCGCCAACGCCTGGACCTGATGAATGATCTGCGACAGCTGCTCGCCGACCTGCTGCACTTCGGACATGCCGCGGCGCACTTCTTCGGAGAACTTGTCCATGCCCATGACCCCGGCCGAGACCGCCGACTGGATCTCACGGACCATTTGCTCGATGTCGTAAGTGGCCACGGCAGTCTGGTCCGCCAGACGCCGCACTTCGGTGGCGACCACGGCGAAACCGCGACCGTATTCACCGGCCTTCTCGGCTTCGATGGCGGCGTTGAGCGACAACAGGTTGGTCTGGTCGGCGACCTTGACGATGGTCACCACCACCTGATTGATGTTGCCGGCCTTCTCGTTGAGGATCGCCAGTTTGGCGTTGACCAGGTCGGCCGCGCCCATCACCGAGTGCATGGTGTCTTCCATGCGTGCCAGGCCCTGTTGCCCGGAACCGGCCAGCACCGAGGCCTGATCGGCGGCGGTGGAAACTTCGGTCATGGTGCGCACCAGGTCGCGGGAGGTGGCGGCGATTTCACGGGAGGTCGCGCCGATTTCGGTGGTGGTGGCGGCAGTTTCAGTGGCGGTGGCTTGTTGTTGCTTGGAGGTGGCAGCGATTTCGGTGACCGAGGTGGTGACCTGCACCGACGAACGCTGGGCCTGGGACACCAGCGAGGTCAGCTCGGTCATCATGTCGTTGAAGCCGGTTTCCACGGCGTTGAATTCGTCCTTGCGCTCCAGGTTCAGGCGGCTGCTGAGGTCGCCGGTGCGCATGATTTCGAGGATCTGCACGATGCGATTCATCGGCGCCATGATCGCCCGCATCAGCAGCAGGCCACAGAGGCCGGCGGCCAGCACCGCGATCAGCAGGGAAACCCCCATGATGGTTTTCGCGGTGAGCACGGCGTCATCGATGATCACCATGTCCTGGTCGGCTACCGCTTTGTTTTCGCGCAGGATGTCATTGAGTTTCATGCGCCCTGCGGTCCACGCCGGGGTCAGTTGCTCGTTGAACAACTTAATGGCCTCGGCTTCCTGATTGCGTTTATGCAAGTCGAGGACAGCGGCGAGGACCTTGCCGTAATCCTCATGAAGTTTTTCGAAGGCGGCGAATTCAACCCGATCTTCATCCGTGGTGACCGTTTTGCGATAGCTCTCCATCGCATCGATCACGCGCGCCTCGAAGCTTTTGAAGTCGGCGGCGTCTTCGGCACTGATGCCCTGCCCTTCCTTCAAGCCGAGCATTTCCTGGGTCTGCAGGAAACTGTCGACCCAGGCGCCACGAATGGTCGAGCTGTAATAAACCCCGGGTAACGCGTCGTCGCGGACGCTGGCTTCGCTGACTTCAATCTTCAGCAGCCGGGAATACGAGACGACCACCATCAACAGCATGATGGCGATAATGACCGCAAAGCTCGCCAAGATGCGTTGGCGCAACGTCCAGTTCTTCACAGTATGTCCTCGGGGCCATTTTCAAATGCTGCGGAGTATAGCTGAGGGTGTCTCATTTATAAGACGCCAGACCTGCCACTTCTCATTCTGGTGCCGCTACTTTCCAGCGCTGCTGTCGCTTGCCGGTGTGTTCAGCGGCGACACACGGTGTGTGGCGCCGGTCTGTAGCCTTTTATTGAGGGTTCTTGCGAGGCTGACGCAGGGCTTTTCCAACAAGGCGTAGCTGATGCTCGAGAGCGCGAGCGTCGCCAGGATGTACAACAGAAAAACACCCACGTTGAACGCTGCCGGCAGGTTTGTTACGTAGGCCGCCCACTCCAGGAAGAAGGGATGCACGAGATAAACCGAATAACTGATGGTGCCCAGATAAGTCAGGCTTTTTACTGGCCGGCGCAAAAACAGGGTCATGGCGATAGCAAATGCCATCCCTGCCAGGTAACTGACCCAGTACGAGTAAGGGTTTTCGTTATGCCCATAATTGGCGTTATAGGCGAGAAAACAAATGAACGGCAGGAAAACGAAGAACAGTGCGAGCCACGCATACACGTACTTGCGATCCAACTGCCTGGTGGAACCCAAACTGACGTCTCGCCAGAAACTGCCAAAGAACATGATCGACAGGCATAAAGGCAATCCCACGGGGATTTTTTTCGCCAGATAAAATCGGGCTATTGAAAAAACCAGCGCCACGAGCAACAACCCGACCGCCGCGCCAAAGCGTACGGAGACACGTCCCAGCAAGCCGACGCTAAATAACGCGGCGCAGGACATGTAAAAAAACATCTCCATGATCAGTGTCCAATAGACGCCAAATAAATCAGGCGCCCCCAAGAGCGCCTGAAACATCGTCATGTTGATCAGTACGTTATTAACCGGGACCGGCGTCGATAAAAACCAGTACGAACTGATGACAGCCAGCGCAATGGAAAACCAGTAGGCCGGGTACAGCCTGAAGAATCTGGAAACGCCAAAGGCAACCAGCGCATGCTTCCCCTCTTTCAGGCTATAGGGAATAACCATCCCGCTAAGCAGGAAAAAGATGACGACACCCATTTGCCCAAGGTTCACATAGGTGAAAAAGAAGGTGTCCTTGAGCGGCGTCCGTTCGATGAAGTGAGCCACCACGACCATCATCGCAGCGATGCCTCTCAGGGCATCCAGGTGTGTCAGGCGATTCTGCGAGGTCATGCGTCGCGTCCTTTGCGATACCTGCGCTTTGGCGCCGGCAATATCAGGTTTCCGTGCCGTTGCAGACAGCGGTGTAGAGCGGGGACTTTCCGCTATCTCGGGGAAGGAGTACCAGTGGCGTATCGGCAAAAATGGGCGGTGGAATGGTCATTGGGAGATGTGTTGGGTTGAGGACGCCTTCGCGGTGCGACGATTCGACTTGCCCGCGAAGGCGATTTCGAGATTTACAGGGAAGCCTGCCGCACCTGCTTCTCCAGCTCTGCCTTCAAACCCGGCTCAAGTTTCAACTGCCGCGCCAGTTCATCGAGGTAGGACTTCTCCATGAAGTTCTCCTCATCCACCAGCATCACACTGGCGATGTACATCTCGGCGGCCATTTCCGGGGTGCTGGCGGCGCGGGCGACGTCGGTCGGGTCCAGGGGTTTGTTGAGTTCGGCGTGCAGCCAGTGTTGCAGTTCCTGGTCGTTATCGAGTTTGGTGAATTCACCTTCGATCAATGCGCGTTCGCGCTCATCGACGTGGCCATCAGCTTTGGCCGCTGCCACCAGGGCCTTGAGAATCGCCTGGCTGTGCAACTCGACCTGCGCGGGCGGCAAGCGGTCGACGGTTTGCGGTTCAGTCTTCGGTGCCGTGCCCTGCTGGGCCTGCCAGTTGCCGTAGGCCTTGTAGGCAATCACGCCCAGCGCCGCGAGACCGCCGTAGATGGCGACCTTGCCGCCCACCTTGCGCACCTTCTTGTTCCCCATCAGCAGCCCCATCGCGCCAGCCGCCAACGCACCGCCCCCCGCCCCCGAGAGCAAGCCACCGAGGCCGCCCGAGCCACCGCTGCCGCCGAGCAAACCGCCCAAGCCACTGCCGGAAGACTTGTTCTGATGACCGCCAGATTTCTTCTGCAACATGTCCTGGCCGGACTTGAGTAGCTGATCGAGTAATCCACGGGTGTTCATTTGCTGCCTCCACGAATTCGGGGTAACCGGATCATTAAGGCCACCAGCCTAGATCGAAAGTGCCCGGTGCCTGCTTGCGAGAGTGCTTCGAGATGTTGCCCGCCTTCGGCAGCCCTTCAGAAAAAAAGATATACACTCGAATAAATCTATAAAAACCGCCCACCGGGTACGTTCCCCATGATGACCTTGCGTCAAATCCGTCATTTCATCGCCGTGGCCGAGACCGGCTCGATCTCCGCCGCCGCGCAAACCGCGTTTATTTCTCAGTCCACCCTGACCCTGGCGATCCAGCAACTGGAACAGGAAATCGGCGTCAGCCTGTTCAACCGTCACGCTAAAGGCATGACGCTTACGCACCAAGGGCATCAATTCCTACGCCAGGCGCACTTGATTCTGGCCACCGTCGATAATGCCAAACGCAGCCTCCAGCAAAGCACCGATCAGGTGGCCGGCCAGTTGATCGTCGGCGTGACCAGCCTCGTTGCCGGTTACTACCTCGCCGATTTGCTTACCCGCTTTCAACGCGCCTACCCCAACGTCGAAATCCGCGTGATGGAAGACGAGCGTCCTTACATCGAGCATTTGCTGGTCAGCGGCGAGATTGATGTCGGCGTGCTGATCCTTTCCAACCTCGAAGACCGCCACGCCTTGCAGACCGAAGTGCTGACCCATTCCCCCCACCGCTTGTGGCTACCGGCGCAGCACCCATTGCTGGAACACGACAGCATCAACCTCGCCGACGTGACGCGCGAACCGCTGATTCAGCTCAACGTCGATGAAATGGACCGCAACGCCCAGCGCATGTGGTCAGCGGCGTCGCTGCAACCGCGCATCACCCTGCGGACCGCTTCAACGGAAGCCGTGCGAAGCCTGGTCGCCGCGGGTTTAGGTGTGTCTATCCAGCCCGACATGACCTATCGCCCATGGTCCCTGGAGGGCGACATCATCGAAGCCCGGCCCATCGCCGACCTCAGCCAAACCCTCGACGTCGGCTTGGCCTGGCGCCGTGGCACTGCACGTCCGGCGCTGGTCGATCCGTTCCTGACCGTCGCCCGTGAGCAGCCCCACGGCGGGCGCAAGCCATCTATTTAATCGAACGCCTCCTTCAGTATTTAGAATTTGTCGACCGCAGGTCCGCGCACTAGTCTTGTTACATCTTTATAAGACGGCCGGGCCCCAGTCACTGGGAGCACCATGGCCACACAAGAAAAGAGAACCCGAAAAATGGCTGGCGCGCAGACCCCGTTGTTCACCGCGTTGTTGATCGACGGCGAATTGGTCGCGGGCCAGGGCTTTGTCGAGCCGATCCTCAACCCCGCCACTGGTGAAGTGCTGACGCACATCGCCGAAGCCAGCACCGAGCAGGTGGAAGCCGCGATCCTCGCCGCCCACCGCGCCTTTGCCAGTTGGTCGCGGACCACGCCGCAGCAACGTTCGAACCTGTTGCTGGACATCGCCAACGCCATCGAAAAAAACGCCGACCTCCTCGCCCGTCTCGAATCCCTGAACTGTGGCAAGCCGTTGCACCTGGCCCGTCAGGACGATTTGAGCGCGACGGTGGATGTGTTCCGCTTCTTCGCCGGGGCCGTGCGCTGCCAGACCGGCCAGCTCAGCGGCGAATACCTGCCGGGCTACACCAGCATGGTGCGGCGCGATCCGATTGGCGTCGTCGCGTCCATCGCGCCGTGGAACTACCCGATCATGATGGCCGCCTGGAAAATCGCCCCGGCCCTGGCCGCCGGCAACACCTTGGTGTTCAAGCCATCCGAACATACGCCGCTGTCGATCCTGGCCTTGGCGCCAGCGCTGGCGGAAATCCTGCCGCGCGGGGTGATCAACATCATCTGCGGCGGCGGTGAAGGCGTCGGCAGTCATTTAGTCAGTCACCCGAAAGTGCGCATGGTCTCGCTGACCGGCGATATCGTCACCGGGCAAAAAATCCTCCAGGCCGCAGCGAAAACCCTCAAGCGCACGCACCTCGAACTCGGCGGCAAAGCCCCGGTGATCGTCTGCAATGACGCGGACATTCAAGCGGTGGTCGAAGGCGTGCGCACCTACGGTTATTACAACGCCGGCCAGGACTGCACGGCGGCGTGCCGAATTTATGCCCAGGCCGGCATTCACGACCGCTTGGTCGCGGAATTGGGCGCGGCGGTCAGCAGCCTGCGCTTCGCCGGTAAACGCGATGCCGACAACGAAATCGGCCCGCTGATCAGCACCCGTCAGCGTGATCGCGTGGCCAGTTTTGTCGAACGCGCCCTCGGCCAGCCGCACATCGAACGGGTCACCGGCGCGGCGGTGCATTCCGGCGTCGGCTTCTATTACCAGCCGACCTTGCTCGCCGGTTGCAAACAGAGCGATGAAATCGTCCAGCGCGAAGTGTTCGGACCGGTGGTCACCGTCACCCGTTTCGATGAACTGGCGCAAGCGGTGGACTGGGCCAACGACTCTGAATACGGCCTCGCCTCTTCGATCTGGACCCAGAACCTCGACAAAGCCATGCAAGTCGCGGCGCGCTTGCAGTACGGCTGCACCTGGATCAACAGCCATTTCATGCTGGTCAGCGAAATGCCCCACGGCGGCCTGAAGCGTTCGGGCTACGGCAAAGACTTATCCAGCGATTCGCTGCAGGACTACAGCGTGGTGCGGCACATCATGGCCCGCCACGGCCAGCATCTCTGACTACGCTAATAACAAGCCGCCAACGGCATGCTTCACCACGTTCACAACTGCCCCGACCATAATTAAAGAAGAGGGAAACCCCATGTTCGTGCACAAGACCGCACTGCTCAGTGCAATCACCACTGCATTGCTTGCCAGTGCCAGTATCCAGGCCGCCGAACCGCTGAAAGCCGTCGGCGCCGGCGAAGGTCAACTGGATATCGTGGCCTGGCCGGGCTACATCGAACGTGGCGAGAGCGACAAGGCCTACGACTGGGTGACCGGTTTCGAGAAGGAAACCGGCTGCAAGGTCAATGTGAAAACCGCCGCCACCTCCGATGAAATGGTCAGCCTGATGGCCAAGGGCGGTTACGACCTGGTCACCGCGTCGGGCGATGCCTCGTTGCGCTTGATCGTCGGCAAGCGGGTGCAGCCGATCAACACCGCGTTGATCCCGAACTGGAAAGGCCTCGACCCACGCCTCAAGGATGCGCCGTGGTACGTGGTCAACCAGCAGACTTACGGCACCCCGTACCAGTGGGGCCCGAACGTGCTGATGTACAACACCAACGTGTTCAAGACCGCGCCGACCAGTTGGGGCGTGGTGTTCGACGCGCAAAACCTGCCGGACGGCAAGGCCAACAAGGGCCGCGTGCAGGCGTATGACGGCCCGATCTACATCGCCGACGCGGCGCTGTACCTCAAGAGCACCAAGCCTGAACTGGGGATCAAAGATCCCTATCAACTGACCGAAGCGCAGTACAAAGCCGTGCTCGATCTGTTGCGTGCCCAGCAGCCGCTGATTCACCGCTACTGGCACGACACCACCGTGCAAATGAGTGACTTCAAGAATGAAGGCGTGGTCGCGTCCAGCGCCTGGCCGTATCAGGTCAACGGCCTGATCAACGAGAAGCAGCCAATTGCTTCGACCATCCCGAAAGAAGGCGCTACCGGTTGGGCTGACACCACCATGCTGCATGCCGAAGCCAAGCACCCGAACTGCGCCTACAAGTGGATGGACTGGTCGCTGCAACCGAAAGTCCAGGGTGATGTGGCGGCGTGGTTCGGCTCATTGCCAGCGGTGCCGGCAGCGTGCACCGGCAGCGAATTGCTCGGCGCCGAGGGTTGCAAAACCAACGGTTTCGACCAGTTCGAGAAGATCGCCTTCTGGAAAACCCCGCAGGCGGAAGGCGGCAAGTTCGTGCCGTACAGCCGCTGGACCCAGGATTACATCGCGATCATGGGCGGTCGTTAAAGCCCCTCGTAGCAGTTGCCGAGGCACGAGGCTGCGTTGCGTGTCCGCAGGACCGCCCCCGGGGGCCGCTGCGCAGCCCAACGCAGCCTCGTGCCTCGGCAGCTGCGACGGCTCTTCACCATGATTCAGATTTTTCAGAAGTCCAGGCAGGGCCGCTGCGACGGCCCTCGCCTTTTTGGAGCACCGCACCATGACGCTTGCAGTCCAGTTCACCAACGTTTCCCGGCAGTTCGGCGAAGTGAAGGCCGTTGACCGGGTTTCCATCGATATCCAGGACGGCGAGTTCTTTTCCATGCTCGGCCCTTCCGGCTCGGGCAAAACCACGTGCCTGCGCCTGATCGCCGGGTTCGAACAACCGAGCACCGGCTCGATCCGCATTCACGGCGAGGAAGCCGCCGGGCTGCCGCCGTATCAGCGTGACGTGAACACCGTGTTCCAGGATTACGCGCTGTTCCCGCACATGAACGTTCGCGACAACGTTGCCTACGGTTTGAAAGTCAAAGGTGTCGGCAAGGCCGAACGCCTGAAACGCGCCGAAGAAGCCCTCGACATGGTCGCCCTCGGTGGCTACGGCGAACGCAAACCGGTGCAACTGTCCGGCGGTCAGCGCCAGCGTGTGGCTTTGGCGCGCGCCTTGGTCAATCGTCCTCGCGTCCTGTTACTTGATGAGCCGCTGGGCGCTCTCGATCTCAAGCTGCGGGAACAAATGCAGGGCGAATTGAAGAAACTGCAACGCCAGCTCGGCATTACCTTCATCTTCGTCACCCACGACCAGACCGAAGCGCTGTCGATGTCCGACCGCGTGGCCGTGTTCAACAAGGGTCGCATCGAACAGGTCGACACCCCGCGCAATCTCTACATGAAACCGGCTACAACGTTCGTCGCGGAATTCGTCGGCACTTCCAACGTGATTCGCGGCGATCTAGCCAAGCAGTTGAGCGGCAATCCGCAGCCGTTTTCGATCCGCCCGGAACACGTGCGCTTCGCCGAAGGCCCGCTGGCCAGCCATGAAATCGAAGTCAGCGGCCTGCTCCACGACATCCAATATCAGGGCAGTGCCACGCGCTATGAAGTGAAACTGGAGAACGGCCAGACCCTGAACATCAGCCAGGCCAATGTGCAGTGGCTGGACACCAGCGCCCAGCACCAGACCGGGCAACGCATCAGCGCGCGCTGGGCTCGGGAAGCGATGATTCCGCTGCACGACAACGCTGTCGGCGGGGTGTGAGATGAACACCTTGGCCATCTCGCAAACCCCGGCCAGCGGTTCGCCGTTGCGCCGTTTTTCCAACCTGCTGTATCGGCGGCCGAACTTTTACCTGGCGCTGCTGCTGGTGCCGCCTCTGCTGTGGTTCGGCGCGATTTACCTTGGCTCGCTGCTGGTGTTGTTGTGGCAAGGTTTCTACACCTTCGACGACTTCACCATGGCGGTCACCCCTGACTTGACCTTGGCGAACTTCGCCGCGCTGTTCCAGCCGTCGAACTTCGACATCATCCTACGCACGCTGAGCATGGCGATTGTCGTGTCGATCGCCAGCGCCGTCGTCGCGTTCCCGATTGCCTACTACATGGCGCGCTACACCACCGGCAAGACCAAGGCGTTTTTCTACATCGCGGTGATGCTGCCGATGTGGGCCAGTTACATCGTCAAGGCCTACGCCTGGACGTTGCTGCTGGCCAAGGGCGGCGTGGCACAGTGGTTCGTTCAGCACCTGGGGCTGGAGCCGGTTTTGCAATTCATCCTCGGCATTCCGGGCGTGGGTGGCAGCACCTTATCGACCTCGCACCTGGGGCGGTTCATGGTGTTCGTCTACATCTGGCTGCCGTTCATGATCCTGCCGATCCAGGCCTCGCTGGAACGCCTGCCGCCATCGCTGCTGCAAGCGTCGGCCGACCTGGGGGCGAAACCGCGCCAGACCTTTATGCAGGTGATTTTGCCGTTGTCGATTCCGGGCATTGCGGCGGGTTCGATCTTCACGTTTTCGCTGACTTTGGGTGACTTCATCGTGCCGCAACTGGTGGGCCCACCGGGGTACTTCGTCGGCAGCATGGTTTATGCGCAGCAGGGTGCGATTGGCAATATGCCGATGGCCGCCGCGTTCACCCTGGTGCCGATTGTGTTGATCGCCATTTACCTGACCATCGTCAAACGACTGGGGGCCTTCGATGCACTCTGAGAAAGCTTCGTTGGGTCTGAAAATCGCAGCCTGGGGCGGGTTGATGTTCTTGCACTTTCCGATCCTGATCATCTTCCTGTACGCCTTCAACACCGAAGAAGCGGCGTTCAGCTTTCCACCCAAGGGCTTCACCCTGAAGTGGTTCAGCGTCGCGTTCTCGCGACCCGACGTGCTGGAAGCGATCAAGCTCTCGGCGGAAATCGCCGCCATCGCCACGTTGATCGCCATGGTGCTCGGCACCCTCGCCTCGGCGGCGTTGTACCGCCGGGACTTCTTCGGCAAGCAAGGCATCTCGCTGATGCTGATCCTGCCGATTGCGCTGCCGGGGATCATCACCGGGATCGCGCTGCTGGCGACCTTCAAAACGTTGGGGATCGAGCCGGGGATGTTCACCATCATCGTCGGCCACGCGACCTTCTGCGTGGTGATCGTCTACAACAACGTCATCGCCCGTTTGCGCCGCACCTCGCACAGTTTGATCGAAGCCTCGATGGACCTCGGCGCCGATGGCTGGCAAACGTTTCGCTACATCGTCCTGCCGAACCTCGGCTCGGCATTGCTGGCCGGCGGCATGCTTGCGTTTGCGCTGTCGTTCGACGAAATCATCGTCACCACCTTCACCGCCGGCCATGAACGCACTTTGCCGCTGTGGCTGCTCAACCAACTCAGCCGCCCTCGGGACGTGCCGGTGACCAACGTCGTCGCGATGCTGGTGATGATGGTGACCATGCTGCCGATTCTGGGGGCGTATTACCTGACACGGGGTGGTGAGAGTGTGGCGGGTAGTGGCGGGAAATAACCCAATGTGCAAACCGAATCCCGTAGGAGCGAGGCTTGCCCGCGAAGCTTTTAGCGCACTTGAGGACGCCTTCGCGGGCAAGCCTCGCGCCTACAAGGGATCCGGTTCCGGCAGAAAAATAATAGTTTCGATGAGGACAGAACCATGCAAACAAAACTCTTGATCAACGGCCAACTGATCGTCGGCGAAGGCCCCGCCCAACCGGTGTTCAACCCAGCCCTCGGCCGGGTGCTCGTAGAAATCAACGAAGCCAGCGAAGCCCAGGTCGATGCCGCCGTGCGTGCCGCCGACAACGCGTTCGAAGCCTGGTCGCAAACCACACCGAAAGAACGCTCGCTGCTGTTGCTTAAACTCGCCGACGCCATCGAAGCCCATGGCGAGGAGCTGGCCAAACTGGAATCGGACAACTGCGGCAAACCCTACAGCGCCGCGCTGAACGACGAGATCCCGGCGATTGCCGACGTGTTCCGCTTCTTTGCCGGCGCCAGCCGCTGCATGAGCGGTTCGGCCGGGGGCGAATACCTGGCCGGCCACACCTCGATGATCCGCCGCGACCCGGTGGGCGTGATCGCCTCCATCGCGCCGTGGAACTACCCGCTGATGATGGTCGCCTGGAAAATCGCCCCGGCCCTCGCCGCCGGTAATACCGTGGTGCTCAAGCCGTCGGAACAAACCCCGCTGACCGCGCTGCGCCTGGTGGAATTGGCGTCGGAAATATTCCCGGCAGGCGTGCTCAATCTGGTATTCGGCCGTGGTCCTACGGTTGGCAGTCCATTGGTCACGCACCCGAAAGTACGCATGGTCTCGCTGACCGGTTCCATCGCCACTGGCGCGAATATCATTTCCAGCACCGCCGACAGCGTCAAACGCATGCACATGGAACTGGGCGGCAAGGCGCCGGTGATCATCTTCGACGACGCCGACATCGATGCTGCCGTAGAAGGCATTCGCACCTTCGGTTTCTACAACGCCGGGCAAGATTGCACCGCTGCTTGCCGCATCTATGCGCAAAAAGGCATCTACGACAAATTCGTCGAGAAGCTCGGCGCGGCGGTCAGCAGCATCAAGTACGGGTTGCAGGATGATCCGGCGACCGAGTTGGGGCCACTGATCACCGCTCAGCACCGCGACCGCGTGGCCGGGTTTGTCGAGCGTGCCGTGGCGCAATCGCACATCCGTTTGATCACGGGTGGCAAGGCTGTGGAAGGCAACGGTTTCTTCTTTGAACCGACTGTTTTGGCCGATGCGCAACAGGACGACGAGATCGTTCGTCGCGAAGTGTTCGGGCCGGTGGTGTCGGTGACCAAGTTCAACGATGAAGCGCAGGTGCTGGGCTGGGCCAACGATTCGGATTATGGCCTGGCGTCGTCGGTCTGGACCGCGGACGTCGGCCGCGCCCATCGCCTGGCTGCACGTTTGCAGTACGGCTGCACGTGGGTGAATACCCACTTCATGCTCGTCAGTGAGATGCCCCATGGCGGTCAGAAATTGTCCGGTTACGGGAAGGACATGTCCATGTATGGGCTGGAGGACTACACCGTCGTTCGGCATGTGATGTTCAAGCATTAACAAAAGCATCGCGAGCAAGCTTTGCTCCTACAGGGTTGATGTCGTTCACATGTTTGGCGCACGACACGAAACCTGTCGGAGCAAGGCTTGCCCGCGAAGGCGTCACCACGATCTCAAGGAAGATACCGGCACTTAGCACCACCCAGGTTCCACCCAGACAAACCAAAACAATAACCACCGACCCGGGCAGCGCCTTCACGGCCCCGCCACGGTTTCGGACATCCGAAATCTGCCGATTTTCCGGAGCTGACAGACCATGAGTGCATCACCCGACCTCTCCACCGCCGTTGCCGACAGCGATGCCGAACAACTGCGCAAGCTGGGCTACACCTCAAATTTCAATCGCAGCATGAGCCTGTGGGAAAACTTCGCCCTGGGCTTCACTTACCTCTCGCCGGTCGTCGGGGTTTATACCCTGTTCGGCCTGTGCCTCGCCGCGGGCGGGCGGGCCACCGATGTTCTGGGCCTATCTGCTGGTCGGTTGCGGCCAGTTGCTGGTGTGCCTGATCTTCGGTGAAGTGGTGTCGCAGTTCCCGATTTCCGGCGGCGTCTACCCGTGGGCCCGCCGCCTGGTGGGCAAAAAATGGGCGTGGATGGTCGGCTGGATCTACTCCATCGCCCTGTGCGTGACCATCGCCGCCGTTGCCGTCGGCGCCGGTCCATATCTCGCTGCAATGATGGGTTTTGAACCGAGCAACAACACCAACATCGTCATCGCGCTGTTCCTGACGCTGTTCGCCACCCTGGTCAACCTCAGCGGCACCAAAGTGCTGGCGCGGATCGCCATGTTCGGCTTCCTGTGCGAGTTGATCGGCGCAGTGGTCGTTGGTGTGTATCTCCTGGTGTTTGAACGGCACCAACCGATCAGCGTGTTGTTCAACACCTTCGACATTCGCATCGACGGCTCCTACCTGCCAGCCTTCCTCACCGCTTCGCTGGCCGGGATGTTCCTGTACTACGGCTTCGAAGCCTGCGGCGACGTCGCCGAAGAAACCCCGAACCCGAGCAAACAAATCCCGATTGCGATGCGCATGACCATCTACATCGGCGGCATCTCGGCGATGTTCGCCTGCCTGGCCCTGATCCTCGCCGTGCCCGACATGCAAGCCGTGATCAACGGCACCGACAAAGACCCGGTCACCACCATCCTCAACAACGCCTTCGGCACGGTCGGTTCGAAAGTAGTGATGGGCGTAGTGATGATTTCCTTCATCTCCTGCGTCATCAGCCTACAAGCCGCGGCGAGTCGTCTGCTGTATTCCTACGCTCGGGATGAAATGGTCATCGGCAGCAAATTGCTGAAGAAGATTTCTCCTACGACTCAAGTGCCGGTGGCGGCGTTATTTGTGTCGGGTGTCCTGCCGGCGTTGATCATCGTGCTCGGATTCTTCCTGCAAGACGCGGTGGCGACCATCGTCAGCTTCGCGGCGATCGGGATTTACCTGGCGTTCCAGATGATCGTGTTGGCCGCGCTATACGCACGGATAAAAGGCTGGAAACCGAGCGGCAAATTCACCCTCGGCGCGTGGGGGTTGCCGGTCAACATTGGCGCGCTGGTTTATGGCGTCGGCGCGATCATCAACATGGCGTGGCCACGTACGCCGGATGCGGCTTGGTATATCAACTACGCGATGGTGTTGAGTACGGCCATTGTTATCGGGTTGGGGTTGATCTACATGTGGATTGCCAAGCCGTATGACCACGGGACTGCGCCTGCGGGGGATGCTTGGAAAGTTAGTCGGTAAATGATGTTGCTCAGCCCGCAGGGATGCGGGCTGGGTTGTTAGATGGGTTGAGGTTTGGAGAGGGTTTCAAACTCGTCCATCAGTAGATGAATTTCGGTGCTGGGGTTGGGCTCCCCGCTTTTTACGACATCCTCTAGGATCCTAGGCGCCAGAGATCTAGCCCTTTCGAAAGGCTCCCCCAAAAGTAGAGCAAAATAGCTGGTGCCTTTGCCCTTCTCGTACTTATCCATATTTGGCTTTTCTCTTAGACTTTTCGCAACAAGATCCCCAGGAGAATGTTTACCTACGGCAGTAAAGGGCTTTCTGTTATAACCAAAGTGCAAAAGCAACCAGAACTCGAAACAGGGGAAAGATGCGATTATTTTTATTTTAGGGTGCGGTTTTGCAAGATCAATTGCCCGATCAAAGCACAGATGTGTATCGCGATCCAACGCACAAAATACCTTATCAAAATTCTTCTGACTAGCAATTGCTCTTTCGACAATCCCACTTGGATGCGTTACGCCGCAATGGGCGATTTCCACCTGTGCATTGGCACGAAAATGAAACGCTGCATCCTCCAAATATCGTTTTCCCGACTTGCTATCCTCGCAAAGAATCAACACCTTAGGGCGATACTTTAAGCGCGCCTCCCCTCTGTTAAATGAACTAATAGAGCGCCCCATAACTACCTCCGCCGGATCAAAGGCAAACCAAAGTAGCGACCTTCGAAATAGCGCTTTTCTACATCCTCCCCTTCACGCCCTTCAAAATCATGAATAGAAAACAAATTGGTAGCACCATTCGCATCACGATCCGTAATCCAAAACTGGTCTCTACGCAAAGTTTTAGTATTCATCAAGTGCGTATCATGAGTTGTAAAAATTAACTGCGCGTCCAACCCACTATCTAAATGCTTGACAATTAGATCTGCGACCAGCTCTGGATGCAGGCTACTATCCAACTCATCCACAGCTAAGACCCCTTCGCCCCCTGCCAATCGCAACATAAACCAAGGCAACCAGAATCCTATTAGATTTTTTGTACCACCGGACTCTTCTGAAAAATCAAATTCGGCGCTGCCCAACCCACTGATATGAGTCAGAATAATCTTGTCTTTTTTTGCGGCTGCAAAAAATTCCTGGATAGTAAGACTTCGCCCTTTCTCCTCATGGTCGTCACCATTATCATCTAACCGAATCGACGATATAGGGATATCTATTTCCTTCAAAAAATCTTTCAGCTCCTCCGTGTAATCCGAAGCCATTTTTAGAAACCTAATTGATGCTTTTGACCAAGTACCTAGATCGTCATGACCAATGATAGACAAACCGGTTTGAAACCACCCGAAAGGCTCTTTCAACTGCGACAACTCTTCGCTGCTATTATTAACCGCCTGAGCAATAAACAATGCTTTGGGGCTGGTTAAGCGCCTCCAAGCACTATGAACTTCTTTACCTCCCTCAAAACCAACTCCAAAAACATATTGCTCACCACCAGAAGTAAACTTGCGGTCGTAAAGCAGGCTTTCTTTTCCTTTCGGATAAGAAGTCAATTTCTCCTCAATAATTCGCTCCGACGTCAACCCAAGAACAAAATTATATCTAACCCCCTTTCTAATAAAATTATATTCAAAATAGCTGGGTTTATCTTTCAGCTCCGGATCGAAACGAAAAGGAGAAACAGGTAGTGACTGGTCATTCGTAAGTGGAGTCGTTGCGATTAACCGTCCCATAATCCCCATTGCGTGTATAAGCGATGACTTTCCGGAGGCATTAGGACCATAAATTGCCGCGACTTTAAGTAGATTTGGAAATTTCTCCCCGTCTACCGCTGGCTTGAATACGTTTCTCTTTTTACTCAGACGAGGAGTAGCAACCATAGAAAATGTCTGCCTCTCGCGAAACGAACGATAATTTGAAACTGAAAATTCAATCAACATGTAAAAAGCCTACACTTCGCACGAGAAATTTAACTGAATATAGCCAATATACCACCGAAGTACATTTTTTTTGCAGCTCGCTAAAAAACAGAATATTCCTACAGATCGAACTTTCTTGTAAAAGAGCCAATTCCTACAATACGCGGCGCCAGAGTAGACTTGGCACCGCGAGCGCCTGGACGATAGGCTTTACCTCGTCGCTGCCAAATCAGCGACCCGGGGTCGAAGCCGGAAAAAGTCAAAACGGTGCTTGCGTGCCCTCCATAGAACTACGGCTGTTTCGTGCCTATAGTTCTGCTTTATGGCGGGCCGTGTGGCGCGGGCCTTCCGGCTTTGCCGTTTTGACAGGAAGTATCCCGACTTCGAACGCCACTCGGTCCGCCACCCAACCTGTCGAAGGGTTGGTGGCGACTTTCCTGATCAAAACGGAAGTTACCTTCATGCCTAAGCACGCTCAAAATTCGCCTTACTTCATCCCCACAGTCTTCACCCGCCACAACCGCTTCCTCCACACCCTTATGCAAGACAACCAAGCCTGGTTCTGCGTCCACGATCTCGGTCGCCTGATGGGCCGCCCAATGGACGAACGCCTCACCCTGAAACTCGATCCCGATCAGCGTCGAAACGTCCGACTGCTGAAAAGCGGCAACACCGTCGAATCACTGATGGTCAGCGAATCCGGGATGTACGCCCTTCTGGTCCACCATTTCATCCCGGAAAACCGAAACCTGCGCCAATGGCTGAGCAACGAAGTCATCCCGATGCTGCGCGAGTCGGACGCGGCATCTGTGGATAACATTCCGAGCCTGAGTTCGTTGCAATGGGCCGGCATCTCGGTGCCGCTGCTGCACTGGCAGCACCAGGCCTGGATCAAATGGCGGGACATGCCTGATCTGATGCAGGTACAGCGTCCCTTCAAGATCATGGGCACTTGCAGTTGAAGGCAGGGTAAAAATGAAAAGGGGCCGACCTTACGGCCCACCCCTTTGGGTTAGTCGAAACACCCTCCTTGTAGCAGCTGGCGAAGCCTGCGTCCGGCTGCGCAGCAGTCGTAAACCCTGAACGCACGGTCTTCCTGAAGCACCGCGCAGTCTGATTTCACGACTGCTTCGCAGCCGGACGCAGGCTTCGCCAGCTGCTACATGATCGCCTTTCGGCCGCAACACCCTGTCACGGCCAGAATCCCCTCCTCAAAACCTCGAAACACTCCTCATCGCATCCACCAGATACCGCATCGCTATCCGATCACTCTCGGACAACTCCCGATACCGCTCCACCAGTTTCATTTCCTCCGAATTGAGCCGACGCCTGCGCCGACCGGTGGTCAGGCAGGGAAAGATTCCCAACAGTTCGGTGATGCCTTGTACTTTCGACATGGACGATGTCCTTTTAATACGTCAAAGAAAACTTCAGAAAACCGCATCGCCCTACTACTTTCAGCAGTCGCTTGGTGCGCGCTGAACCCACCGGCCTGAAGGGCCGCGAAACCGGTCATGTCCATAGAATAGGAATTTAATCGGCGCTGAAAAGTGGTTTTTAGAGTAATTAGTCGAAAAAGGCACAAATGCCTTATAAAACAGAAAGTACTGTGGGAAACGTTACCGGACATGTCTTGTTTCATTGCCGCAACATCGTTGTGCTATCAATCATTTTTTCTTCCCGACCGAACGGTTTAAGCTATTTGGCATCTGTTTAGAGTCCGTTGCGTTTGGCCGAAGGCATGTCCGAACCTCTATTTTTGATCCCAGCAGTGCCAGGAACGGCGCGGGATTGTTCACGACAGGTTGTACTTATGCACCGCAGGAATTTGCTTAAAGCGTCCATGGCTATCGCTGCCTACACCGGTCTGTCCGCCACCGGCCTATTGGCCGCCCGTGCCTGGGCCGGCAATGGCGCCGCTGATGGCGACGCCCAGGCCTTCGACTTCGAAGCGCTGAAGATCCAGGCCAAGCAGCTCGCCACCAGTCGCTATCAGGACACCAAGCAGGTGCTGCCGCCGACCCTGGCGACCATGGCGCCACAACAATTCAACGCGATCCAGTACGACGGCAAGCACTCGCTGTGGAATGACTTGAACGGTCAGTTGGACGTGCGGTTTTTCCACGTCGGCATGGGCTTCAAGCAACCTGTGCGCATGTACAGCGTCGATCCGAAGACGCGTCAGGCGCGGGAAGTGCACTTCCGTCCGTCGCTGTTCAACTATGAAAAAACCACGGTCGACACCAAGCAGCTTACGGGCGACCTGGGCTTTTCCGGGTTCAAGTTGTTCAAGGCCCCGGAGCTGGACAAGCACGACATCCTGTCTTTCCTCGGCGCCAGCTACTTCCGCGCAGTCGATGCATCTGGCCAATATGGCCTCTCGGCCCGCGGCCTGGCGATCGACACTTACGCCAAGAAGCGTGAGGAATTCCCGGACTTCACCAAGTTCTGGTTCGAGACGCCGGACAAGGACAGCACCCGTTTCGTGGTCTATGCCTTGCTCGACTCGCCGAGTGCCACCGGCGCCTACCGTTTTGATATCGATTGCCAGGCCAGCCAGGTGGTGATGGCCATCGACGCCCACATCAACGCGCGCACGGCCATCGAACAACTGGGCATTTCGCCGATGACCAGCATGTTCAGCTGCGGTACCCACGAGCGGCGCATGTGCGACACCATTCACCCGCAAATTCACGACTCCGATCGCCTGGCCATGTGGCGCGGTAACGGCGAGTGGATCTGCCGCCCGCTGAACAACCCGGCGACCCTGCAGTTCAATGCCTTCGCCGACACCAATCCGAAAGGTTTCGGCCTGGTGCAGACCGATCACGAGTTCGCCAGCTATCAAGATACTGTCGACTGGTACAGCAAGCGCCCAAGCCTGTGGGTAGAACCTACGACCGAGTGGGGCGAAGGCTCTATCGATCTGTTGGAAATTCCTACGACCGGCGAGACCCTGGATAACATCGTCACGTTCTGGACGCCGAAGAAGCCGGTCGCGGCCGGTGACTCGCTGAACTTCGGCTACAAGCTGTACTGGAGCGCATTGCCGCCGGTCAGCACGCCGCTGGCGCGGGTCAACGCGACGCGTTCGGGCATGGGTGGCTTTATCGAAGGCTGGGCACCGGGTGAGCATTATCCTGAAGTCTGGGCGCGACGCTTTGCCGTGGACTTCACCGGTGGCGGCCTGGACCGTTTGCCGGAAGGTGCAGCGATCGAGCCGGTGGTCACCTGCTCGAATGGCGAGGTGAAGGACTTCAACGTGCTGGTGCTCGATGACATCAAGGGTTACCGGATTACCTTTGACTGGTTCCCGACCAATGACAGCGTGGCACCGGTGGAGCTGCGGTTGTTTATTCGCACCAATGACCGGACGCTGAGTGAAACCTGGTTGTACCAGTATTTCCCGCCGGCGCCGGAAAAGCGTAAGTACACCTGAGGGTAAAGGGTCGCCTGGGCGGGCCTCTTCGCGGGCAAGCCTCGCTCCTACGGGTTTTGTGTCGTCCGCATCATTGGCACACACCACAAACCCTGTAGGAGCGAGGCTTGCCCACGAAGAGGACGGTACAGGCAACAAAAATCCCGACTCAGAAACGCAAAAGCCCCGATCAATGTGACCGGGGCTTTTTGTTTTTACAGCGCTAATCAGTCGCGCAAATCAGACTCATGAACCGGCTGATCCCGATGGGTCGCCCGCTGATACTGCGCCGGCCACACCGCTTTGCGCCCACCCAGATCATCATCGGCATGCAGCGGCCAGTACGGATCGCGCAACAGCTCCCGAGCCAGGAAGATGATGTCGGCCTGACAGGTCCGCAGGATGTGCTCAGCCTGCGCAGGTTCGGTAATCATGCCCACGGTGCCCGTGGCGATGCCTGACTCCTTACGCACGCGCTCAGCGAAGCGGGTCTGATAACCCGGCCCTGTAGGAATTTCCGCATTGGCCGCGGTGCCACCTGAAGAGACGTCGATCAAATCCACGCCCAGATCCTTGAGGCGTCGCGCCAGTTCCACGGTTTCATCCGGGTTCCAGCCGTCTTCCACCCAGTCGGTGGCCGACACTCGCACAAACAGCGGCAACTCCTCAGGCCAGACCGCGCGCACCGCTTCGGTGACTTGCAGCACCAGGCGAATGCGGTTTTCGAACGAGCCGCCGTATTGATCGCGTCGCTGATTGCTCAATGGCGAAAGGAACTGGTGCAACAGATAACCGTGGGCGGCATGGATCTCGACCACTTTGAAACCGGCAGTCAGTGCGCGTTTGGCCGAATCGACAAACGCCTGGATGACTTCAGCGATTTGCGCTTCGTCGAGTTGCTTGGGCGGGGTGTGCTGTGGATCGAAAGCAATCGGCGAAGGCCCGACCGGGGTCCAGCCGCCGTCTTCGGGTTTGAGGCTGCCGTGCTTGCCGATCCACGGGCGATGGGTGCTGGCCTTGCGCCCGGCGTGGGCCAGTTGAATGCCGGCGACCGCGCCTTGGGCGGCGATAAAACGGGTGATGCGTTGCAGCGGTTCGATCTGTTCGTCATTCCACAGGCCGAGGTCTTCGGCGGTGATACGGCCATCGGCAGTGACCGCCGTGGCTTCGGTAAAAATCAGACCGGCCCCGCCGACCGCGCGACTGCCGAGGTGAACCAGGTGCCAGTCATTGGCCAGGCCATCGACGCTGGAGTACTGGCACATTGGCGACACGGCAATGCGGTTGAGCAGGGTCAATTGGCGAAGGGTATAGGGTTCAAGCAGCAGACTCATGGGGCACCTCTCGAATCAGTGGGCAGGCTCCAGGGTTCTGTTTGAAAAGTCGACGAGTGACAAGAAAAAGGTGCAACACCCGCCCCCGCGGGTAAAAAATTCGACAAGACGTCACAAGGCCAATCAAGCAGTGCTTAGAGCCTAGTCGACAACGGGGGATGAGGGAGGGTTCAGAGGGATTCGGTGTCAGAAAAATCGCTTTCGCGGGCAAGCCTCGCTCCTGCGGGTTTGGCGTCCGAATGATTGGCGCACGCCACAAATCCTGTAGGAGCAAGGCTTGCCCGCGAAGGGCTTAACGCGGTTCGATATGGGCAATCATCAACTGCACCGTCTCATTCCCGCGAAACTCGTTGAGATCGAGTTTGTAGGCCAATTCCACCCATTTGATGGTCGGATTCGGCCAGATATCGCGGTCAATGCCAAAGGCAATGCCATCGAGCTTCACCGAACCACATTCACTTCTGAGCACCACTTTCAGGTGCCGCTCGCCGACCACCCGCTGCTCGACCAACTGGAACACCCCGTGGAACAACGGCTCCGGGAAGTGCTGCCCCCAAGGCCCGGCATGGCGCAGGGCGCGGGCCAGTTCCAGGTGGAATTCCTCGACCGCCAACGTGCCGTCCGACAGCAGGCGCCCGGTCAGGTCTTCTTCGCGCAATTGCCGACGCACTTCAGCGTCAAAGGCTTCGGCGAACAGCGGGAAATTCGCTTCCGGCAAGGTCAGACCAGCCGCCATCGCGTGACCGCCGTATTTGCTGATCAGGTTCGGATGCTGCGCCGCCACCACGCTCAAGGCGTCGCGAATATGAAAGCCCTGCACCGAACGTCCCGAGCCCTTGAGCAAACCATCGCCGGCATCGGCAAAGGCAATGGTCGGGCGGAAATAACGCTCTTTCATCCGTGACGCGAGGATGCCGATGACGCCCTGGTGCCATTCCGGATCGAACAGGCACAAGCCGAACGGCATCGACTCCACCGGCAAATCCTTGAGCTGGGCCAGCGCTTCACGCTGCATGCCCTGCTCAATGGATTTGCGGTCCTGGTTCATGCCGTCGAGTTGGCCGGCCATTTCCCGGGCGAGGCCGGCGTCTTCCGTGAGCAGGCATTCGATGCCCAGGCTCATGTCATCCAGGCGCCCGGCTGCGTTCAAGCGAGGACCGACGATGAAACCCAAATCGGTAGAGGTGATGCGCGCAGGTTCACGCTTGGCTACTTCGAGGATCGCCTTGATCCCCGGCCGCGCGCGCCCGGCGCGAATTCGTTCCAGGCCCTGATGCACGAGGATCCGATTGTTGGCATCCAGCGGCACCACGTCGGCGACGCTGCCCAGCGCCACCAGATCGAGCAATTCGCCGATGTTCGGCTGCGGCTTGCTTTCATACCAGCCGAGGCTGCGCAAACGCGCGCGCAGGGCCATCAGCACATAAAAGATCACGCCGACGCCGGCCAGCGCCTTGCTCGGGAACTCGCACCCAGGCTGGTTCGGGTTGACGATGGCATCGGCCAGCGGCAGTTCATCGCCGGGCAAGTGGTGATCGGTGACCAGCACCTTGAGCCCGGCCTTCTTCGCCGCCGCCACGCCTTCGACGCTGGAGATGCCGTTGTCCACGGTGATCAGCAATTGCGGGGTGCGGGTCAGCGCCACTTCGACGATTTCCGGGGTCAGACCGTAGCCATATTCGAAACGGTTCGGCACCAGGTAATCGACGTGCGCCGCGCCCAGCAAGCGCAAACCGAGCACACCGACGGTGCTGGCGGTCGCGCCATCAGCATCGAAGTCGCCGACGATCAGAATGCGCTGACGCTGTTCCAGCGCCGTCACCAGCAGGCCCACCGCCGCATCGATGCCCTTGAGCTGCTGGAAGGGGATCAGCCGTGCCAGGCTCTTATCCAGTTCAGCCTCGGTCTGCACGCCCCGCGCCGCATACAGGCGGGTCAACAGCGGCGGCAGATCACCGAGGAATGGCAGGGTGTCGGGCAACAGGCGAGGTTCGATGCGCATGGGGTGACAGGTGCTTCTCTTGAATACGTAGGATAAAACCGGGTGAAACGGGAAAGCGGCGAAAAATCAGCCGCGTTCGCCGCTCAGCCACTGCAACTGCACTTCGTGCTGACCACGGTCGTCGGTGACGAAAATCGTCCCTTCGCTGATCATCACGTCCCACTTGATAACGCGGGGCATGTCTTTGGCGAGGGTTTCCAGGATGTCCTGAGGCACGGCGGCGATGTGCACGTTTTTCAAGTTCTTGATCGCCGGGATCACTTTGGTTTCCCAGACCCGCAGGCTGCCGTAGGCCAGCAGGCTGGTGCGCTCGGTGCGGCGCGAGCACCAGGTCAGGCGATCAGCGTCCGGCTGGCCGACTTCGATCCAGTGCAGGACACGGTCATCCAGGCTCTTTTCCCACAGGGCTGGTTCATCCACGTCTGACAGACCACGCCCGAACGACAGTTGCTCGTTGTACCAGAAGGCGTAGGCCAGCAGCCGCACGGTCATGCGCTCTTCGGTTTCCGAAGGGTGACGGGCGATGGTCTGCTTCACGCTCTCGTACACACTGCGGTCGAGGTCGGTAAGGTTCAGTTCAAACTTGTAGGTCGTGGACGGCTGGGCCATGAACGGGCTTCTTGATACGAGGAAAGGCGGCAAGTCTAACCGATGCAACAGGCAATCAGAGCATTGACGACCATCAACTTTGGGCGACTGACACGCGGCTATGTTAAAACGCACTATTCACACGTCTTTGTCCTACAGGATCGCGCATGCCATTCACCGGAAAACCGCTCTCAGGTCTGAAAGTCATCGAATTGGGTACGTTGATCGCCGGGCCGTTTGCCTCGCGCATTTGCGGCGAGTTCGGCGCTGAAGTGATCAAGATCGAATCCCCGGACGGCGGCGACCCGTTGCGCAAATGGCGCAAGTTATATGAAGGCACCTCGCTGTGGTGGTTCGTCCAGGCGCGCAACAAAAAGTCCCTGACGTTGAACCTCAAGCACCCCGACGGCCTGGCGATCCTGAAACAACTGCTCAGCGAAGCCGACATCCTGATCGAGAATTTTCGCCCTGGTGTGTTGGAAAAGCTCGGCCTGGGGTGGGAAGTTTTACATGCCCTGAACCCGAAACTGGTGATGGTGCGTCTGTCGGGTTTCGGCCAGACCGGGCCGATGAAAGATCAACCGGGGTTTGGCGCGGTCGGTGAATCCATGGGCGGCTTGCGCTACATCACCGGCTTCGAAGACCGACCGCCGGTGCGCACCGGGATTTCCATCGGCGACTCGATTGCGGCGCTGTGGGGCGTGATCGGCGCGCTGATGGCCTTGCGTCATCGCGAAGTCAACGGCGGTCTGGGCCAAGTGGTGGACGTGGCGCTGTATGAGGCGATTTTCGCCATGATGGAAAGCATGGTGCCGGAGTTCGATGTGTTCGGTTTTATCCGCGAGCGCACCGGCAACATCATGCCGGGCATCACACCCTCCTCCATCCACACCAGCGCCGACGGCAAGCACGTGCAGATCGGCGCCAATGGCGATGCGATTTTCAAGCGCTTCATGCTGATCATCGGTCGCGAAGACCTGGCCAACGATCCGGTACTGGCGAGCAACGATGGCCGTGACAGCCGGCGCGATGAGATCTACGGGGTGATCGATCGCTGGGTCAACTCGCTGCCGCTCGACAGCGTGATCGCGCAATTGAACCAGGCCGACGTGCCGGCCAGCCGGATCTTCAGTGCTGAAGACATGTTCAGCGATCCGCAGTACCTGGCCCGGGAGATGTTCCTGCACGCCAAGCTGCCGGATGGCAAGGACTTCAAGATGCCGGGGATCGTGCCGAAACTCTCTGAGACACCCGGCACCTCCGAATGGGTCGGACCGCAGTTGGGTGAACACAATGCGCAGGTGCTCAACGATCTTGGCTATGACAAGGAACAGATCGCAAAGCTGCGTGAAGACGGGGCCATTTAAGCTGAAGCGCCTGCTTTCAGTCTTCATCAAACGTGTCAGCTGCGGGTATGCGCTGGCGTTATTGTTGCTCGGATTAAGCTCAACCGTTTGGGCTCAACCAAAAGAGACGCTGATCTGGTTGCTGCGCGATTTGCCGCCACTGACCATTTTCGAAGGCCCGGAAAAAGGCCAAGGGGTGGTCGATCAGTTGATGCCGCTGTTGATCGCCGGGATGCCGCAATACGCTCACACACGGATGCGGGTCAATCGCGCCCGTGGCATGCAGATGCTTCGCGAAGAGTCCTTCACCTGCGATCCCTCGCTGATCTGGAGCAAGGAACGGGAACAGTGGATTGCGTTTTCGATTCCGGTGTTTCGCGCCGTCAGCAATGGCCTGGCTGTGCGGCAGGAAGATCGACCGGAACTGAAACCTTTTTTGGTGAATGGTGAAGTCGATCTGGCGGCATTGCTGGCCAATGGCAGCAAGAAGCTCGGTGCGGTGGCCGAGCGCAGTTATGGGCAGTTTGTCGATGCCGAATTGAAACAGGCGCCCGCCAATACGCTGACTCTTCATTATGGCAACGACGCACTCGGCAGCCTGTTACAGATGCAGCGCCTGGGGCGGTTGCTGGGAGTCTTGGGTTACTGGCCGGAGATTCGCTACCTGGCCCAACAGGAACAGATTGCCGACAACGAGCTGGTGTTCTATCCGGTCAGGGGCGCGGCCAAGTACATTTCCACCTACATCGGCTGCTCCAATACGGCCCAGGGTCGGCAAGCCATCAGCGAGATCAATCAGCTGTTGCGCACCCTGCCCCACGAGCGCCTGGCCCAGGCTTATGCGAAATGGCTCGATCCACAGCGGCGCGGCGATTACCTGGAGCAAGCCAAGGCCTTTTTCGAACAACAGACCGGACAATGATAAATTTTTGGCAAAAAGAAACCCCGAGAAGTGGGGAGACGACTCGGGGTTAAACGTGGCCTACATAAAGACCAGTGGCAGCAAGCTACAAGCACCGGAGCACAATGCTTGATCCTGCTGTTACATGGTCTGACGACCTTGGCGCAGGAAGGTTCCCACGAAAAGGCAATTCAATTGCGATTGGCCAGGATCTTGTCCTGGGCCGCATTGCGCAACGCCGCGATCACACAGGGCTCCAGGCGTCCTTCAGCGATCAGCACATCGCGGTGCAATCCGTCGACGACATCCGTCAGCTGCCACTTGTCGCGCAACTGCGCCTGGTTGAACGCACGCTCAACGACAATGGCGCCAGCCGCATTCTTCAAGGTCACCAGGCATTCGCCATGGGCACCCGACGGGGTCAACGAAACTTGATACGGGCTCAGAGCCTCGCCGAGCAATAGGCTGATACTTTCCATCTCGCGATCACCACTCAATAGTCCGAAAACAAAGTGCCTGGGAGGGCGTGTCTACAGTTAATGACCCCTGGCCCGAGAAGAAAGTTCTGAATACCGCAAGGCAGCGGTACCGGCGTCTCGGGGGAAATTGAGCATGCACCGCAAAGATGACAAGGAAAAAACAGCCGGTTTCACGCCCGGGCTTGCAGCATCGATTCCAGCAGATAGACATCCAGCAGCCTGCGCATCAACACCGCGGAGACGGGTGTATGCAAGTGCCCTAGGAGTTTCACGTCGTTGTCCGCCAGCATGGCCGTCACGTCCGACATGACGCTCGACGCCACGTTGCCAAGCAGGATCAACGCCCGCGCCTCGCGGTGTTCCGCCAGATGCCGCACCAGTGCCAAACCATCGCCGCCCTTGAGTTGTGGGTCGCAGAAAGCGATGTCGACCGTGCCCCGGCGTCCCAGGGAACGCAGTGCCGCCGACATCGACGGCGCCGTCAGCACGTCGTAGACACCGATGGCGTTGAGCATTTGGTGCAACGCCATCATCTGGAAAGGATTGTGTTCAAGAATCAGGATTTTGAGCGTGCGCATAGGCGACCTCTGGAACGACACTCGCGGACTTTCACCGCAGTTGTCGAACACTCTAGGACAGCCTCCTTCAGCCTCCCATCGGAAAAGGAGCCGCACCCCATAGGACAATTCCTAAACTCGCGCAGCCCCCCGGCAGTTACACGCCCCTCTGCGCTGATCGATATCGGTCCACCCGCCAAGCAGCCCCCGCAACTGCCCGTCGGCGCTGTAAAACGGGACGGTCCACTGATAGATGTCCCTGACGCCGCCGTTGAATCGTAACTGACGCTGACTGAACCGGGTTTTACGCGTACTCAACTGGACCATGAACTCGGCATGCAACATCTGCGCGGTCTCCCGGGGCAAGACGTCGACTTCGATCAGTTGGCGCCCCTGAACCTGGTCGAAGCGGGTCGATAAACCCTCCTCATAACTTTTGTTGCACATGATCAGCCGTCCCTGCAGATCACGAACGAACACCGGGTCGGGCATCGCATCAATCAACGCATGCTGAAAGGCGAGTTGGTCACTGAGGTCTTTTTCGGCGTCCAGGCGTTGCTTGACCAACGCGGCGAGTCGTCGGTTCCAGAGCAAGGACAGCAGGCCGAACAGGCTGACGAAAAACATGCCCCAGCAGCCCCACTGAGTCACGCGTTGCCAGAAGGTAAGCGCTGGCTTGGGGGCCACACCGTCGAGCCACTTCAGGCGAATGGCCCGCAACTCGGCCGGTGGAAAGGCTTCAAGCGCCTTGTTGAGAATACTCAGCAACTGTGGCTGCCCTTTGCGCACGGCCAAGTGGTCAGCCTCCCACGACCCCTCCACGGTATGTCCTACCTTCAACTGCCCGATCGGATAGAGCTGCGCCCCGGTTTCATTCTCGATGGTGGCGTATGCCTCGCCGCTTTCAACCAGTGCCCGAGCCTCGGCATAGGTCTTGACCGAGCGCAGCTCGATGGCCGGATAGTCCCGGCGAATGGTTTCCTCCATGGCATGCCTGGCCGGCAATACCAGCACCCGTTTCGACAGCTGTTCCAGGGATTGCAACAGCGGCGCCCCGGCCCGCCCGACCAGAACCCAGGCAGAACCGCCAAACGCATGGCTGAAATCCAGGAACTGCTTGCGCTCGTCATTGAACGCCAGCGTTGTGCTCATGTCCGCCGTACCGCTTTCCAGGCGCCCGAGCAATTGATCGGTGGAGAACGATTCCTCATGGACGAAATGCAACCCCGTCATTGCGCTGATGCGGTTGAGCACATCATTGTTCAGGCCGCTCCAATGACCGTGCTCGTCCTTGAACAGGTACAGCGGGTACTGCGTCGACGCGACGATGACCTTCGGGTGCGCGCGTAGCCATTGTCGCTCTTCGGCATCCAACTCAATGACATCGACATTCACGGACTCGGTGGACTCATGAGCCACTAATTGTGCGGCCAGCGTGCACTGGCCAAGACCCAGAACGCTCAACAAAAAAAGCCAGCACACGGCTGGTTTCAACCCTCTTGAAAACAACATTGCCATTTCCTTCGTGATCAACTCGCCCGTCCTTCAAGGGCGAAAACACGACAAGTGTGCACGCAGAAACAAAAAAGCCCGTCAGGAGACGGGCTTCAAAATGTGACAGTTTTTCGGGCTTAAAGCGGCTTGCCGCGGTTGCCATGCTGACTGACAAAGGCCTGCACGGCTTTCAGGTCGTTCGGCAACACGGTGCAGCGCTCTTCTCTCTCAAACAAATCAGAAAGATGTGCAGGTAGTTCGAGAGCTTTTCCTACACCGGCTTTTTCCACCGCGTCAGGGAATTTGACCGGATGGGCCGTGCCCAGGATCACCATCGGGATATCCAGGCTACGACGGCACTCGCGTGCAGCCTTGACGCCGATGGCGGTGTGCGGGTCCAGCACCTCGCCCGTCTGTTCGAAGACTTCGGCGATGGTTTCGCAGGTTTGTGCGTCATCCACGGCCAGGGAGTCGAACAGCTTGCGGGCTTCAGTCCAGCGCTCTTGCTCGACGCTGAAACCGCCGCCCTGCTTGAAGTTGTCCATCAAGCCGGCAATCGCGGCACCGCTGCGACCGTGCAGGTCGAACAGCAGGCGTTCGAAGTTCGACGAGACCATGATGTCCATCGACGGCGACAGCGTGGCGTGCAGGGTTTCCTTGACGTACTGATTGCCGCTCATGAAGCGATGCAAGATGTCGTTGCGGTTGGTGGCGACGATCAACTGGTTGATCGGCAGGCCCATGTTGCGCGCCAGGTAACCGGCGAAGATGTCGCCGAAGTTACCGGTCGGCACCGAGAACGACACCGAACGCGCCGGGCCACCCAATTGCAGGGCGGCGTGGAAGTAGTAAACGATCTGGGCCATGATCCGCGCCCAGTTGATCGAGTTCACCGCCACCAGGCGCGTGCCTTTGAGGAAGCTCTGGTCGGCGAAGCTGTTCTTGACCATTTCCTGGCAGTCATCGAAGTTGCCTTCGATGGCGATGTTGTGGATGTTCTCGCCGAAGATGGTGGTCATCTGGCGACGCTGCACGTCGGACACACGGTTGTGCGGGTGCAGGATGAAGATGTCGACGTTTTCGCAGTGCTTGCAACCTTCGATGGCGGCCGAACCGGTATCGCCGGACGTTGCACCAACGATCACCACGCGCTCGCCGCGTTTTTCCAGCGTGTAGTCGAGCAGGCGACCGAGCAGTTGCAGGGCGAAGTCCTTGAACGCCAGGGTCGGACCGTGGAACAGTTCCAGAACCCATTCGTTGCCATTGAGCTGACGCAACGGCGCCACGGCGTTGTGGGAAAACACGCCGTAGGTTTCTTCAAGAATCTTTTTGAAATCGGCATCGGGAATGCTGCCGGCCACGAAGGGGCGCATCACCCGGAAGGCCAGCTCGTGATACGGCAGGCCGGCCCAGGAAGCGATTTCTTCCTGAGTAAAACGTGGCAGGCATTCCGGCACATACAGGCCGCCGTCCGTGGCCAGACCGGCCAGCAGGACGTCTTCGAAATTCAGGGCCGGTGCCTGGCCGCGGGTACTGATATAACGCATGACTGGCTCCAATAGACAGTGTTCGCAAACCCGGGCCCGCACGCGAGCCCGGTGAACGATAACGGCTTAGTTCAGGTGCTCGACACGGATCCGCACAACCGGACCGACAACACCCGCCAACGCTTCCAGGGCGGTGATCGCGTCGTTCATGTGCTGCTCCAGCACACGATGGGTCAGCAGGATCATCGGCACCAGGCCGTCGTGTTCTTCGACTTCCTTCTGCATGATCGATTCGATGTTGATGCCGCGCTCCGACAGGATGCTCGCCACTTGGGCCAGCACGCCAGGATGATCCTTGGCCTGGATCCGCAGGTAGTAGGCACTTTCGCAGGCTTCGATCGGCAGGATCGGGTGCGCCGACAGCGAATCCGGCTGGAAGGCCAGGTGCGGTACGCGGTTTTCCGGGTCGGAGGTCATGGCGCGAACCACGTCCACCAGGTCGGCGATCACCGACGAAGCGGTCGGCTCCATGCCGGCGCCGGCGCCGTAGAACAGAGTCGAACCGGCGGCGTCGCCGTTGACCATCACTGCGTTCATCACGCCGTTGACGTTGGCGATCAAGCGATCGGCCGGGATCAATGTCGGGTGTACGCGCAACTCAATACCGGCGGCGGTGCTGCGCGCTACGCCCAGGTGCTTGATGCGGTAGCCCAATGCTTCGGCGTAGTTGACGTCAGCGGTGGTCAGCTGGGTGATGCCTTCGGTGTAGGCCTTGTCGAATTGCAGCGGAATGCCGAACGCGATGGACGCCAGGATCGTCAGTTTGTGGGCGGCGTCGATGCCTTCGACGTCGAAGGTCGGATCGGCTTCGGCGTAACCCAGGGCTTGCGCCTCGGCGAGTACGTCTTCGAAGGTGCGACCCTTCTCACGCATCTCGGTCAGGATGAAGTTGCCGGTGCCGTTGATGATGCCGGCGACCCAGTTGATACGGTTGGCGGACAGGCCTTCACGGATCGCCTTGATCACCGGAATGCCACCGGCCACGGCCGCTTCGAACGCAACGATCACGCCCTTCGCGCGAGCCTTGGCGAAAATTTCATTACCGTGAACGGCGATCAGTGCCTTGTTCGCGGTGACCACATGCTTGCCATTCTCGATGGCCTTGAGTACCAGCTCGCGGGCAACGGTGTAGCCGCCCACCAACTCTATGACGATGTCGATCTCAGGGTTCGTGGCCACTTCGAACACATCGTTGGTAATCGCAATACCGGTCGTCTGGAACTGAGGCTTTGGCGTGCGCGTGGCAATTTGTGCCACTTCGATTCCACGCCCGGCACGACGAGCAATTTCCTCGGCGTTACGCTGAAGTACGTTGAAGGTACCGCCACCGACGGTCCCTAACCCACAGATGCCTACTTTGACCGGTTTCACTGTGAACTCCCCATAAAACGGCCGACGCAAGGTCGGCCGTGAAAACAACCGCATACTCGCGGTTCTCTATTAATGGTCAGGCGAGTTGCCGCCAGACCATGATCGTCAAAGGCTGACCGTGACGATGCGAATTATTTCGCGCCCAGCGCCAGTTTGGCGACTTGTGGCGCAGGCTGGTAGCCCGGAATGACCTGGCCGTCGGCCAAAACGATGGCCGGCGTGCCGTTCACGCCAATCGACTGACCGAGGGCGAATTGCTTGGACACCGGGTTATCGCACTTGGCGGCCTTGATTTCCTTGCCATCGACCATCTTGTCCATCGCGGCTTTCTTGTCTTTCGAGCACCAGACCGCTTGCAGCTGTTCGTCACCCGGCGAGCCCAGGCCCTGGCGCGGGAACGCAACATAACGCACTTCGATGCCGCGCTTGTTCAGCTCAGGCACTTCGGCGTGCAGTTTGTGGCAGTACGGGCAGGTGGTGTCGGTGAACACGGTGATGTGCGATTTGGTTTCGCCGATCGCCGGGTAGACCACGGTTTCCGCGACCGGGATGTCGTTGATCAACTTGGAAACGCCCAGACGCTCGGTCTTCTCGGTCAGGTTGACCGGTTTGCCGTCCTTGAGCTGGAACATGTAGCCCTGCATCACGTACTGGCCATCGGCGCTGGCGTAGAGCACGCGGCTGCCCTTGAGCTTGACTTCGTACAGGCCGGCCAGCGGGCTGGCGCTGATGCTGTCGATCGGGGTTTCAAGCTGAAGGCTTTCCAGGCTTTTACGAATGGCTTTGTCGGCCGCGTCATCGGCGACGGCAAAGGTGCTGACCAACGCAATGGCTGCGGCGGCGAAAATAGGGGTCAGACGCATGAGAACTCCTGAAGGCGGACAAATGGGACGATCAGAACGCCCGTGCCGAAACACCGGGTCATAATCACCCATCGTGCAAACCGGCAAAGCCTACCACATAAGGCTGGTGGGGCCGAATGCGGGTGATGCACGACATCTCGCTCACGGCGCACGACGACTTTATGTAGCAGCTGGCGAAGCCTGCGTTCGGCTGCGTAGCAGTCGTGAAATCAGACACTGCAGTGTTTCAGTTAAACCGCGAGCTCAGGATTTACGACTGCTACGCAGCCGAACGCAGGCTTCGCCAGCTGCTACAAATGTTGTGTTCAGCCGCGCGGATGGTGTTTGGCGTGCAGGTCCTGCAAGCGCGCGCGGGCGACGTGGGTGTAGATCTGCGTGGTCGACAGGTCGCTGTGGCCGAGCAGCATTTGTACCACCCGCAGGTCGGCGCCGTGGTTGAGCAGGTGCGTGGCGAAGGCGTGGCGCAGGGTGTGCGGCGACAGCGACTTGCCGATTCCGGCGACCTTGGCCTGGTGCTTGATGCGGTGCCAGAAGGTCTGGCGGGTCATCTGCTCGCCGCGCTGGCTCGGGAACATCACATCGCTGGGCCGCCCGCCGAGCAGCTCGCCACGGCCGTCACGCAGGTAGCGCTCGACCCAGACAATCGCTTCCTCGCCCATAGGTACCAGCCGCTCCTTGCTGCCCTTGCCCATCACGCGCAACACGCCCTGACGCAGGTTGACCTGTTCCAGGGTCAGGCTGATCAGCTCGGTCACCCGCAAACCACAGGCGTACAGCACTTCCAGCATGGCGCGGTCGCGCTGGCCGATGGCTTCGCTCAGGTCCGGTGCTTTTAACAACGCCTCGACGTCGGCTTCCGACAGGGATTTGGGCAGCGGCCTACCGAGTTGCGGCATATCAACGCGCAAGGTCGGATCGACTGCGATCAGCTTTTCCCGCAGCAGATAGCGATAAAAGCCACGTACACCGGAGAGAAATCTGGCGGTGGAACGGGGTTTGTAGTTTTGCTCGAGGCGCCAGGCCAAGTGGTCGAGGATCAACTCGCGCCCGGCGTTGATCAGTTCCAGGTTCTTTTCCTGGAGCCAGCCGTTGAACAGGGCCAGGTCGCTGCGGTAGGCATCGCGGGTGTTATCGGAGAGGCCTTTTTCCAGCCACAGGGCGTCGAGGAATTGGTCTATCAGGGGATGGTCGATGGCGGGCATAGAGGCTCAGGTAGCGGGGAACTGAGGGTAAGTCTTTCATAGCCTGCCGGGGCTTTATAGAGCCTGATGCAATTGCGGTGACGGGTAGATCGGTTCGCGGGCAAGCCTCGCTCCTACAGGATTGAATCGTTCTTCGATTCTGTAGGAGCGAGGCTTGCCCGCGAATGCCGCAACACGGTCCCGGACCAGGCACGCATACCCCGGCAGCATCGATAAATCGCAGGCAACAAAAAAGCAGCCCGCAGGCTGCTTTTTTTGCATCGGAAGCTGGACTTAAGCCAGTTTTTCCTTGATGCGAGCTGCTTTACCGGACAGGTCACGCAGGTAGTACAGCTTGGCTTTACGTACGTCACCGCGACGTTTAACGGCCATGCTGTCGATTTGCGGGCTGTAGGTCTGGAAAGTACGCTCTACGCCAACACCGTTGGAGATTTTGCGAACGGTGAATGCACTGTTTACGCCGCGGTTACGCTTGGCGATAACAACACCTTCGAACGCTTGCAGACGCGAACGGTCGCCTTCCTTCACTTTCACCTGAACGACAACAGTGTCGCCCGGGGCAAAGGTAGGGATCTCTTTGGTCATCTGCTCTGCTTCGAGTGCAAGAATGATTTTGTTAGTCATGCTGTGCTCCTAAGGTAAATCGTCGGATTTACCATCGATACGTTGTTAACTATCGTCCCGCTCGCGGATGTATTCCTCGAGCAGCTTCTTCTCTTCTCCAGAAAGCGAGCGGCTTTCCAGAAGATCGGCGCGTCGTTCAAAGGTCCTACCAAGGGACTGCTGTAAACGCCAACGCCGGATATGCGCGTGATTGCCACTAAGCAACACGTCGGGAACACGCTGATCCGCATACACCTCCGGTCGGGTGTAGTGCGGGCAATCCAGCAGACCATCCGTAAAGGAATCTTCCTCGGCGGAGTCCGCATGCCCTAAAGCTCCAGGCAGCAGTCGTGTAACCGCATCGATCAGGACCATCGCCGGCAGCTCGCCGCCAGACAGTACATAGTCGCCAATCGACCACTCTTCATCGACATGAGCTTCAATAAAACGCTCGTCAATGCCTTCATAGCGGCCGGCAATCAGGATCAATGCATCCAGATTCGCCAACTCGCGTACCGCCGACTGAGTCAGTTGACGGCCTTGGGGGGACAGGTAAATTACCTTCGCCGCCTCCCCGGCTGCTGCCTTGGCCTGAACCAGAGCATCTTCCAGGGGCTTGATCTTCATCACCATGCCCGGGCCACCGCCAAATGGGCGATCGTCCACAGTGTGATGTCGATCCGTCGTGTAGTCTCGCGGATTCCAACAGGTGAGCTGCAACAGCCCCTGTTTCACCGCACGACTGGTGATGCCGTACTCGCTGATGGCGGAGAACATCTCGGGAAACAAACTGATCACTTCTACGCGCAAATTAGCCACGCTTAGAAGTCCGCATCCCATTCCACCTTCATCTCGCCTGCGGCAAGGTCGACTGCCAACACGCATTGCTCCGTATAGGGCAACAGGCGTTCGCGATCGTCCAGGCTGCCAGCGCAAGGCTTGACCACCATGACATCATTGGCGCCGGTTTCCAGAAGATGATCGATCTTCCCGAGCAATTGCCCGAGTTGGTCAATAACCTTCAGACCTTCCAGCTGGTACCAGTAGTACTCGCCGTCGGTCAATTCAGGGAACAGGTTGCGCGGCACGCAGATCTCATAACCGGCCAGAAGACGAGCTTCTTCACGATCATCAAGACCCTTGAGCTTTGCGACCAGGAACTTGTCGTTCCCGCGTCCGCTGACCAGCTCAACCTGCTTTACGCTGCCTTCGCGCTTGAGCGTCCAGGTTTTGTATTGCAAGAGGTTTTCTGTTGGATCAGTAAAGGAATACACCTTCACTTCGCCGCGAACGCCATGAACAGAATAAATTTTGCCGATAACGATCAAATCATCAGCAACAGCAGGCGTCGCGTTCATATTGCTCAGGCCGCAGCCTTAGCAGCGTCCTTCAACAACTGAGCAACACGCTCAGAAGGTTGTGCACCAACGCTCAGCCAGTAGGCTACGCGCTCTTGGTTCACGGACAGACGGACTTCTTGACCACGAGCAACAGGGTTGAAGAAACCAACCTGTTCCTTGTGCGAACCGTCGCGCGGGTTGCGGCTGTCGGTTACGGTCAAGTGGTAAAACGGGCGCTTTTTGGAGCCGCCAAGGGCAAGACGGATTGTTAGCATGTGAACATCGTTCCTGTAGTCGGTGCTGCAAATCTAAAGGCACAGCGGGCATAGGTGCCCGAAAGGCCGCATATTCTAAGGAATATCCGGACTTTTGCAAATGTCTTTTTCCGGCGGCCTTCCGGTCGCCATCAAGATTTGCTATAGAGCCGTCGTTGAAAACGGCCAGTCAGCTCCCGCCAAGTGCGGGTTTGCTGGAGATCCCACATTGCTGTGGTACTGCGCCGACATCACTGGCGGCGCGGATTCTTTACATCTTGGGCATGCCGCCGCCGGGCAACATACCGCCCATGCCGCGCATCATTTTGGCCATTCCGCCTTTTGCGGAGAATTTCTTCATCATCTTCTGCATCTGCTTGTGTTGCTTGATCAAGCGACCGATGTCCTGCACCTGGGTGCCGGAACCCATGGCGATCCGGCGTTTGCGCGAACCGCTGATCAGCTCAGGGTCGCGGCGCTCGGCCGGGGTCATGGAGTTGATGATGGCTTCCATCTGCTTGAATTGCTTCTCTGCCGCGCCCTGGGCATTGCCCATTTGCGCCAGGTTCACACCGCCGATGTTCGGCAGTTTGTCCATGAGGCCGCCGAGGCCGCCCATGTTCTTCATCTGTTGCAGCTGATCGCGGAAGTCTTCGAGGTCGAAGCCCTTGCCCTTCTTCAGCTTCTTGGCCAGTTTGTCGGCCTTGTCCTTGTCGAGGGTCTGTTCGGCCTGTTCGATCAGGCTGAGCACGTCGCCCATGCCGAGGATGCGCGAAGCAATACGCTCAGGGTGGAACGGTTCGAGCGCTTCGCTCTTCTCGCCCATACCGATGAACTTGATCGGCTTGCCGGTGATGGCACGAACCGACAGGGCGGCACCGCCACGGGCGTCGCCGTCGACCTTGGTCAGGATCACGCCGGTCAGCGGCAATGCGTCGCCGAAAGCCTTGGCCGTGTTGGCGGCGTCCTGGCCGGTCATGGCATCGACCACGAACAGGGTTTCGACCGGGTTGATCGCGGCATGCAGCGCCTTGATCTCGCCCATCATCTCTTCGTCGATGTGCAGACGACCGGCGGTATCGACGATGACCACGTCGATGAATTTCAGCCGCGCTTCTTTAATAGCCGCTTGTGCGATGTCGACCGGCTTCTGACTCAGGTCGGACGGGAAGAAGGTCACGCCCACTTCACCAGCGAGCATTTCCAGCTGCTTGATCGCCGCCGGACGGTAAACGTCCGCAGACACGACCATGACGGTCTTCTTCTTACGCTCTTTAAGGAAGCGCGCAAGTTTACCGGCGGTGGTGGTTTTACCGGCGCCCTGCAAACCGGCCATCAGCACGACGGCTGGTGGAACGGCGCTCAGGTTCAAGTCTTCGTTGGCCGCGCCCATCAGGCTTTCGAGTTCGGCCTGGACGATCTTCACGAAGGCCTGGCCCGGCGTCAGGCTGCGCGACACCTCGGTGCCGACGGCGCGTTCCTTGACCGAATTGACGAAGTCCTTGACCACCGGCAGGGCGACGTCGGCTTCGAGCAACGCCATGCGCACTTCGCGCAGGGTGTCTTTGATGTTGTCCTCGGTCAGCTTGGCCTTGCCGGTGACATGGCGCAGCGTCTGCGAGAGACGGTCGGTTAAGTTTTCAAACATTGCGCGATCCTTTCAGGCCCTGTGTAGACCGGGATAATGGCGGCCCAGACCGGAATAAACATGTGCTCGGCGAGCCTGCGGCGTGGGCAGGTCGCGGATTATAGCGAAGACTGCGTCTGGCGGACACCTCGCACTTTCGTGTGATGTGGGTTCTATGCCAAACTCAGCGCCTTTCGGGCTTGCCTAACAGGATTTATGCTCCCCTTGTCACCCAGTTTGCTTACCACTCTCGCCGCCGCCTGCTTATATGCCGCTGCGACTATCTATCAAGGCACTCGCCTGGCCTCCGGTGCCAAGGCGAACAAGCGCCTGCTGGTCACGCTCGGCGTACTGGCCGTGCTGGCTCACAGCGCCAGCCTGTTTACCCACTTGCTGACGCCAATCGGCCTGGGCCTGGACTTCTTCAGTGCCGCCAGCCTGATTGCCGCGGCGGTCATCGCCCTGACCCTGATCGCCTGCTCGCGGATTCCGGTGGAGAACCTGCTGATCCTGCTGTTCCCGCTGGGGCTGGCAACGGTGCTGCTGGCGCAGTTCGCTCCCGCCGGCACCGTGCAGATCATCGATGAAGAGCCGGGCATCCTCGCCCACATTCTCTTGTCGATCCTGGCCTACGGCATGTTCACCATCGCGGTGTTCCAGGCCTTGCTGCTGCTGGTGCAGGATCACCAGCTCAAGCACAAGCATCCGTCCGGGCTGATCAAGAACTTCCCGCCGCTGCAAACCATGGAAAGCCTGCTGTTCGGTTTCCTGTGGGCCGGCTGGACCCTGCTGTCGCTGTCGCTGATTTCCGGCTGGCTGTTCGTCGAGAACCTGTTTGCCCAGCACCTGGTGCACAAGACCCTGCTGGCCTGCCTGGCCTGGATCGTGTTCAGCGTGTTGCTGTGGGGCCGTAATCGCCTCGGCTGGCGCGGACACAAGGCCATTCGCTGGACCCTCGCCGGTTTCTGCCTGCTGATGCTGGCCTATTTCGGCAGCAAGCTGGTTCGTGAATACATTCTGCACATCTGACGGGCGGCAATAATGGACGACTTGCCCATAGGGCCGATGCTTGCAGTGATCGCCCTGCTGATTTTGTGGTCGGGGCTGTTTACCGCCATCGAAGTCGCGCAACAACACTTGCTGGCCCAACGCACCGCGTCGCGCTCAAGCGACAAGCCGGTGGCGAAGCTGAGCTTCCCGCTCAACAGCCTGATCCTCTGCAACACCCTGTGCCGTGCGCTGGCGATGGTCATCAGCACCTTGCTGGCGATTTTCACCTGGGCAGAGAACGGTCCCTGGGTCGCTTGCATCGGCGCTGGCGTGATCCTGCTGGTGTTCGCCGACTACCTGCCGCGTACCCTCGCCGTGCGCTATCCGGACGCGATCCTGAGCCTGGGCAACACCTTGCTCGGCGCGCCACTGAAAATCATCTACCCCGCCGCCTGGTTGCTCAACGGCTTCAGCCAATTGCTGACGCGACCGTTCGCCCGCAAAGTCAAAGTGGTGCGACAGAGCGAAGACGAGGCGCCGGTGGATCGGCACGAAGATAACGAACACGCGCCCTGCCGCCCCCACGCGCTGTCGGGCATCCACGCGCTGGATAACATCACGGTCAACGACATCCTGGTGCCACGCAGTGACGTCGACGGGATCAACCTCGACGACTCCCTCGAAGAAATCATTGAACAGTTGCGCAACAACCGGCGCACACGCCTGCCGATATTCCACAGCGACATCAATCAGGTCGAGGCGGTGCTCAATACCCGGCAGATCCGTCATTTGCTGCCGGATGGCACCTTGACCCTGGAGGCGTTGCTGGCGGCCTGCCACGAACCCTACTTCGTGCCCGAAAGCACCCCGTTGCAGTTGCAGTTGCTGAACTTCCACAAGCAACAGCGGCGCCTGGGCATGGTGGTGGACGAGTACGGCGAAGTGCTCGGCATCGTCACCCTGGAGGACATCCTCGAAGAAATCGTCGGCGAGTTCGAAAGCGAGCACAGCCTGGACAACCCGCACGTCCATCCACAGGCCGATGGCCGACTGGTGATTGAAGGCGCGGCGTCGATTCGCGAACTGAACAAGAGCCTGGGCTGGCACCTGCCCAGCGATGGTCCGAAAACCCTTAACGGCTTGGTCACCGAGGCGCTGGAGACCATTCCGGAGAGCTCGGTGTGCCTGAAGATCGGGCGTTATCGGCTAGAGATTCTTGAGACCGAAGATAACCGCGTTACGCGGGTGTTGGTCTGGCATACCAGTTCGGTGCCGGTGCTGTCCAAAACCTGACACGGCCTCTTTGGCGAAGGGCTTACCTGTGGCGAGGGAGCTTGCTCCCGCTGGACTGCGAAGCAGTCCCAATCACACACCGCAATTATCCTGAAAAAGCTCATTCAGCCAATTTGCGGCCGCTGCGCGCCCGAGCGGGAGCAAGCTCCCTCGCCACAAAAGCCACCACCACCCCTTGCCCCCTTGTTTGATCGTTAGCCGCCTTCCTATAATCGAGCCGCTTACCCAAGCGCCGCCCTACCCCAGTGCTACCCGCACGCTGCGTTAAACCCACATCCCTGGGTGTTCGACCATAATAATTCGCTCCACTGGAGCATGACTGTCAGGGATCACCGCATGACGACCAGCACCGCTTACAGCGATACCACGCCTGCCCAACCGACGAACTCTGCCACCCGCGTGGCCACCGCGAGTTTCATCGGCACCGCCATCGAGTTCTACGACTTCTACGTCTACGCCACCGCCGCCGCGCTGGTGATCGGGCCGGTGTTCTTTCCGCAGACCTCCGGCACGGCCCAGATGCTTTCGGCGTTTCTCACCTTTGGTATCGCCTTCCTGGCGCGGCCGCTGGGTTCGGCGCTGTTCGGGCATTTCGGTGACCGCATCGGGCGTAAATCGACGCTGGTTGCATCCTTGCTGTTGATGGGCGTCTGTACCACATTGATCGGCGTGCTGCCGGGTTATGACAGCATCGGCGCCTGGGCACCAATCCTGCTTTGTGTGCTGCGGTTCGGCCAGGGCCTGGGGTTGGGCGGCGAATGGGGCGGCGCCGCGTTGCTGGCGACGGAGAATGCGCCCAAGGGTAAACGCGCGTGGTTTGGCATGTTCCCGCAGTTGGGTCCTTCGATTGGCTTCCTCGCGGCCAACGGTCTTTTCCTGACACTGGCCATGACCCTGAGCGACGATCAGTTCCGCTCGTGGGGCTGGCGGATTCCGTTCCTGCTGAGCGCCGTGCTGGTGATGGTTGGCCTGTATGTGCGCCTCAAACTCCACGAAACCCCGGTATTCGCCAATGCGATGGCGCGCCAGGAACGGGTGAAGATCCCGCTGGTCGAGCTGTTCAGCCAGTACTGGGCGCCGATGTTGCTGGGGGCCGGGTCGATGGTGGTCTGCTATGCGCTGTTCTACATCTCGACGGTGTTTTCCCTGAGCTACGGCGTTTCGACCCTCGGCTACACCCGCGAAACCTTCCTCGCGCTGCTGTGCTTTGCCGTGCTGTTCATGGCCGCCGCGACGCCTTTGTCGGCTTGGGCCAGTGACCGTTACGGGCGCAAACCGGTGCTGATTATCGGTGGTGTACTGGCGATTCTGTCCGGTTTCCTGATGGAACCGCTGCTGACCCACGGCACGACCTGGGGCGTGGCGCTGTTCCTGTGCATCGAACTGTTTCTGATGGGCGTGACGTTTGCGCCGATGGGGGCGTTGTTGCCGGAGTTGTTTCCGACCCACGTGCGGTATACCGGCGCGTCGGCAGCCTACAATTTGGGCGGCATCGTCGGGGCCTCGGCGGCGCCGTTCTTCGCGCAGAAACTGGTGGCGATGGGCGGTTTGAGTTATGTCGGCGGGTATGTGTCGGGGGCGGCGGTGCTGAGTTTGATTGCCGTGTTGTGCCTGAAGGAGACACGGCATAACGATTTGAATAGCGTGGCCTGACAAGGATCGTTCCCACGCAGAGCGTGGGAACGATCTGCGTAGTCTTACAGCTCTACCTTTACAGCCTGGGAAGCACGGGTCGCTTTAGCGCGAGCCGCTTCAATCGACTCATCCCGCGCCAACGCCACACCCATCCGGCGCTGGCCGTTGACTTCAGGCTTGCCGAACAGACGCAATGCCGTATCCGGCTCGCTCAGTGCAGCACCCAGGTTGGCAAACGCCGTCTGAGTCGACTGCCCTTCCACCAGAATCACCGCCGACGCCGAAGGGCCGAACTGACGAATCAATGGAATCGGCAGGCCCAGGATCGCCCGGGCGTGCAGCGCAAATTGCGACAAGTCCTGGGAAATCAGGGTCACCAAACCGGTGTCATGCGGGCGCGGCGAGACTTCGCTGAACCACACCTGATCGCCTTTGATGAACAGCTCGACGCCAAACAGACCACGGCCACCCAAGGCCTCGGTCACGGCTTTGGCAACGCGCTCGGATTCGGCCAGGGCAATCGGGCTCATGGCTTGTGGCTGCCAGGATTCCTGGTAGTCGCCCTTCTCCTGACGGTGACCGACCGGCGCGCAGAATGTGGTGCCGCCGATGTGGCGTACGGTCAGCAGGGTGATTTCGTAGTCGAAATCGATAAAGCCCTCGACGATCACCCGACCTTTACCGGCACGGCCGCCTTCTTGCGCGTAATCCCACGCGGTTTTCACGTCATCGACGCTGCGCAACAGGCTCTGGCCTTTACCCGACGAGCTCATGACCGGTTTGACCACACAAGGGAAACCCAGGTCTTCAACAGCTTTGCTGTAGTCCTCGAAGGTGTCGGCGAAGTGGTACGGCGAGGTCGGCAGGTCCAGCTCTTCGGCGGCCAGACGACGGATGCCTTCGCGGTTCATGGTCAGCTGCGTGGCGCGGGCAGTCGGGATCACGGTGAAGCCTTCGGCTTCCAGTTCGACCAGGGTTGCGGTGGCGATGGCCTCGATTTCCGGCACGATGAAGTGCGGCTTCTCGGCTTCGATCACCGCACGCAGGGCGGCGCCATCGAGCATGTTGATCACATGGCTGCGGTGGGCGACTTGCATGGCTGGCGCGTTGGCGTAGCGATCCACGGCGATCACTTCAACACCCAGGCGTTGCAGCTCGATCACCACTTCCTTGCCCAACTCGCCACAGCCACACAGCAATACGCGGGTCGCGGTTGGCGACAATGGAGTTCCGATACGGGTCATCTCAGGTCCTCAAAGAAGCGGATCATCGAGGGATGCAACGCTTGGCGCGCTTCCCATGGGGAGAAAGCGCGGCATTTTACATGAACTGCGGGGTTTGGCTTCAGCTGGCGACGGCCTGTTTGCGCAGGCGCCAGGCCATGATCAACCACACTACCGTCACACCGGCGAACTTCGAGCCCATGGCGGTGAGGATCACGGCCGGGGTGAAGGCGTCGATCATGCCGAAGAAGATGAAGGTATCGAGGGGAATGCTCAGGGCGGAACTTATCCACAGGCGATCGTGCAACGGGCGCTTGGTGATGCTGAACACCAGCCAGTCGATACACTCGGACACCGCGAACGCCGTGGCGCTGGCCAGGGCGATGGACGGATCGGACGTGACGTAGGACAGCACCAGCGCCGCCAGCATCGCGGCGATGGCGCCGTGGCCGAAGCGGGTTTGCACCATATCGCGCAGCACAAACACCAAGCCACCCCAGGCCGACCAGATGATGTCCAGGTGCGGGGCGGTGGAAAAGGCGTAGTTGATCAGCACGACGCTGCTGATGTAGGAAATCAGGAAGAGCATGGTGTGTGGGAGTACCTGTCAATTTGGTGCACAGATTACCGTAGGAGCTGTCGAGTGCAACGAGGCTGCGATCTTTTGATGTTGTTTTTGAAGGGCAAGATCAAAAGATCGCAGCCTCGTTGCACTCGACAGCTCCTACACGTCGGGGGTTTTGCCTAGCATCCAAAGCAACCCACTCGACTTGGCCCGTTCATGACACAGCCCCAACACCTTGCGGCGCTCATCGTTGTCCATCCGACTCCAGCGGGTAATCTCCTCCACCGTGCGCTGGCACCCGGTGCAAATATCGTCGTCATCCAGTGCGCAGATGTTCACACACGGCGATAACACCGGCCGTTCAGTGGCGTTCATTGTTCCTGCTCGACCAGGTCGCGGGCATAGCGCTGCGAGTTGTGCACATAGTGGGCGGCGCTGGCTTCGAGCATTTTCTTCTGCGGTTCGGTGAGTTCGCGCACGACTTTGCCCGGCGAACCCATGACCAGCGAGCCGTCGGGAATCTCCTTGCCTTCGCCGATCAGCGAGTTGGCGCCGATGATGCAGTTCTTGCCGATTTTCGCACCGTTGAGGATCACCGCGTTGATACCGATCAGGCTGTAGTCGCCCACGGTGCAGCCGTGGAGCATGGCGTTGTGGCCGATGGTCACGCCGGTGCCGATGGTCAGCGGGTAGCCCATGTCGGTGTGCATCACGGTGCCATCCTGGACGTTGCTGTTCTTGCCGATCAGGATCAATTCGTTGTCGCCGCGCAACACGGCGTTGAACCAGACGTTGGCGCCCTCTTCCAGTTTGACCTTGCCCACCAGAACGGCATTGGGGGCGACCCAGCTCTGTGGATGGGTTTCGACGCGGGCGTCGCCCAGGCGATATTTCATCTTGTTGTCCTCAAGGCTCAGGCAGCCGCGGGTTCACATTCAGGTATTGATAAAGCTTTTCGGGGGACGGTGCAGGCTGATGTCGGCGTCATACAGCAGATTGATCAATTCGACGATCATGATCGCCGTCAAACCCCAGATCTTGTATTCGCCATAACGATAGCTCGGTACATACCAGCTACGGCCCTGATAATCGATGCGGTGGGTGTGTTCCCGCGGGTCCTTGCGGAAGAACTCCAGGGGTACGCTGAACACCGCCGCGATCTCGGCATCGTTGGCCAGGTATTCGACGTAATCGGGAATCACGCCGACATAAGGCGTGACCTTGATCCCGTGCAAGGAAATCAGTGGACTGAGCGGGCCGATCACTTCCACCAGGCCCGGCGGCAGGCCGATTTCTTCTTCGGCCTCGCGCAGGGCGGTGAAGATCAGGTCGGGGTCTTCGGGGTCGCGTCGCCCGCCGGGGAAGGCGACTTCGCCGCCATGGGTCGAGAGCCCGCTGGCGCGCAGGGTCAGAACCAGTTCCGGTTCGTCGCTGCGGGTGATCGGCACCAAAACAGCAGCCTCGGGGAAACGCTTGTCGGTTTCAAGGGTGCGTGGCGTGTGGTTGCTTACCCGATGCAGTAGCTCGTCCAGCATGAGTGTTCTCGATCTGTTCGCTACCTTGCATCATGCACCAATAGAACCGACCGCCCAACCCCCGAACTGGCCCATGTCGCGAAACGACAACTTGCCGACTGACACCGCCGCACGCCAAGATAGGCGCAGCCTCCAGGAACCCAAGCATGAAATTTTGCAGTCAGTGCGGTAACCCGGTCACCCAGCGCATTCCCGAAGGCGATTCGCGCCTGCGTTTTGTCTGTGACAGCTGTCAGACCATTCACTACCAGAACCCCAATATCGTCGCCGGTTGCGTCGCGACCTGGGGCTCGAAGGTGTTGCTGTGCCGTCGCGCCATCGAGCCGCGCCTCGGTTACTGGACCCTGCCTGCCGGCTTCATGGAAAACGGCGAGACCATCGAGCAGGCCGCCGTGCGCGAGACCGCCGAAGAGGCATGCGCCCGGGTGCGTAACCTGAGCATCTATACGCTGATCGATGTGCCGCACATCAGTCAGGTGCATGTGTTCTTCCGCGCCGAGCTGGTGGACCTGGATTTTGCTGCCGGCCCCGAGAGCCTGGAAGTCATGCTGTTCGATGAAGCCGACATCCCTTGGTCAGAGCTGGCTTTCCGCACGGTGGGCCGTACCTTAGAATGCTTCTTTGCTGACCGGAGGACGGAGGTCTATCCGGTGCGCTCCGAATCGATTCCACCACTCGCTCAGCCTGCCATCATCTAAGCTCTTATCCATAAAACAACTTATATATAGTCGCGACACCTCTAGGGATATCGTTTCAATGCGCTGGTTGCTTGCCTTGTTTTGCCTGTCGTTCGTTATGGTGTCCCAGGCCTCCACCGTGGTCACCCTGGACGGCAAACCCATCGAAAAAGTGCTGGTGCTCAAATCCGCCCATCAACTGCAATTGATCGCCGACGGCAAGCCGCTGCGAACCTACCGCATCTCCCTGGGCAAAAACCCCCGGGGCACGAAGCTGATGGAAGGCGACAAGCGCACGCCAGAGGGCTTTTACTGGGTGGACTGGCGCAAGGTCAGTGATCGCTTCAACCTGGCGATGCACATCTCTTATCCAAACGTTACCGACTCCGCCCGCTCCCGACGCGAAGGGGTCAGCCCCGGCGGCATGATCATGATCCACGGCACCCCCGACACCTATGACTACCCGGAAAACCTGTTCCACACCCTGGACTGGACCGACGGCTGCATCGCCATGCGCAACATGGACATGCGCGAGGTCTGGGGGTTGGTGCCGGATGGGACGATGATTGAGATTCGGCCGTAACACTCCCCGCATGATCGTTCCCACGCTCCGCGTGGGAATGCAGCCCGGGACGCTCCGCGTTCCCCTTTAGAGCTGGAACGCAGAGCGTCCCTTGAGGCATTCCCACGCGGAGCGTGGGAACGATCAACTCAACGATAGTGTTCCGACCGCTACCTTCCGTCGCCCTTCGAAAAAATAAATCAAAAGATCGCAGCCTTCGGCAGCGCCTACAGGGTTGATACCACTCCCACCCGTAGGCGCTGCCGAAGGCTGCGATCTTTGCTTCCGAAATCCCTACCTGTAATACCACTTCAAGCCAACCCCCACTAAACCCGCCCAACAGGCCCGGTTTTCCTGCGCCTAAAGCAAAGTGGCCTCATTGACATGGTATCTAAGTGGTATTAGTTTTCGCCCTACAACCGGGCGACAACAATCCTATATCCGCATCGGAAACAGCCTACATGAACGACATCCAGGCCCTACGTCCTGACGACACCCAGCCGACGCCGCTGTACCTGCAACTGGCGCGCAACCTGGAAGCCGCGATCCACGCCGGCCAATGGAAAGCCGAACAGGCCATGCCGTCGGAGCGCAGCCTCAGCGAAATGCTGGGCATCTCCCGCGTCACCGCCCGCAAAGCACTGGAAGTGTTGTTCGAACAAGGTCTGATCCGGCGCAACCAGGGTTCAGGCACCTTCATCACGCCACGGCTGGAACAACCGCTGTCGCGCCTCTCCGGTTTCAGCGAAATGCTCCGCCTGAAAGGCTTCGTCCCCGGTTCGCAATGGCTGGAGCGGGAAATCACCCCGCCGACCCACGAAGAACTGATCCGCCTCGGCCTCTCGCCCAACGATAAGGTCGCGCGGCTCAAACGCCTGCGTAAAGCCGATGACACGGTGATGGCGATCGAAATGAGCACCCTGCCCGCCTCGATCATCCCCAAGCCGCAAGCCGTGGGCGATTCCCTCTACGAGTTCCTCGACGGCATCGGCAAACCGATTGTCCGCGCCTTGCAACACATCCAGGCGATCAACGCCTCGGACGAATTCGCCGCGCTGGTCGGCATCGCACCGGGCACCGCCATGCTGCTGATGACCCGGGTCGGCTACCTGGAAGACAACACGCCCATCGAAGTCACCGACACCTATTGCCGCAACGACTACTACGACTTTGTTGCAGAGCTTCGTCGCTAAACAAGCTACCGAGAACCGATCATGTCCGAAGACAACATCCTCACCGCCCACGGCTGGGTTCGCGGCCGGCTGATTCACCAACACGGCAAAGTCGTGTCCATCGAAGGCGTGCCCTGCGATCCGGTCGACAACGACTTGCCTTACCTGCTGCCGGGTTTCATCGACCTGCACGTTCACGGCGGCGGCGGCAAAGACATCATGGAAGGCGCGAGCGCTTTCGAAACCATCACCAAAACCCACGTGCGTTTCGGCACGACGTCGCTGCTGGCCACCACCATGACTGCGCCGAGCGAAGAGATTTCCAGCGTGCTCAAAGCCGTCGGCGAGTTCTGCGAGCAGCGGCCGAAAGGTAGCGCCCGGGTGCTCGGCGTGCACCTCGAAGGCCCGTACATCAACCCCGGCAAACTCGGCGCGCAACCGAATTTCGCCCACACCGCGTTGATGGCCGAAGTCGAAGAGTACTTGGCCCTGGCGCCGATCCGCGTGATCACCATCGCTCCGGAAATCGCCGGCCACGACGGTTTGATCCGCGCCCTCAGCGCTCGCGGCGTACGCATGCAAATCGGCCACACCCTCGGCAGTTACGAGGAAGGCGTGGCTGCGCTGGATGCCGGCGCCAGCAGTTTCACCCACCTCTATAACGCCATGAGCCCGCTGCACCACCGCGAGCCCGGCATCGTCGGCGCGGCCCTGGCCCACGCCAAGTACGCCGAACTGATTCCGGATTTGCTGCACGTACACCCCGGCGCCATGCGCGTGGCCCTGCGCTCGATCCCGTGCCTGTATTGCGTCACCGATTCCACCGCTGCCGCAGGCATGCCGGACGGTGAATACAAACTCGGCAGCCACACCGTGACCAAATGCCTGGGCGGTGTGCGCCTGGCCGACGGCACTTTGGCCGGCAGCACCCTGACCATGGATCAGGCGTTGCGCAACCTGGTGAAGATCGGATTGCCGATCGCCGAAGCCTCGCAACGCCTCTCGCAATTCCCCGCCGACTACCTCGGCATCCCCGAACGCGGACGCCTGCAACCCGGCGCCTGGGCCGACTGCGTGCGGCTGGATCGCTCACTCACACTGACCGCCGTCATGGTCGAAGGAGAAGACATTGACTTCAAAAATGCTTGAAGAGGCGCTGTCCTCGTTCGAGGCCGTGCAAGCCCAATTGCAGCAACTCGACCCGCACATGATCGAGATCGCCGGGCGCCTGCGCCGTCAGCCGCCGCAAGTGGCGATGACCGTCGCCCGTGGCAGCTCCGACCATGCGGCGAGTTACTTCGCCTACCTGACCATGCAGCAACTGGGCATCCCGGTGGCGTCGTTGCCGATGTCGGTGGTGACCATGCAGCAAGCGCCGTTGAAGGTCAGCGGCCAGGTGGCGTTCGCCTTCTCGCAATCGGGGCAAAGTCCGGACCTGGTGAACAGCCTGCGTCTGCTGCGTAAGCGCGGCGCCCTGAGCATTTCCATGGTCAATGCCGAAGGCTCGCCACTGGAAGCCGCCTGTGAATTCAGCCTGCCACTGTTGGCCGGCACCGAAAGCAGCGTCGCCGCGACCAAAAGCTTTATCGCCACCCTCAGCGCCAGCGCCCGGTTGATCGCGCATTGGAAAGAAGACGTGGAATTGCTGGAGGCCGGCAACGCACTGCCGGAAGGCCTGCGCGAGGCGGCGCAACAGGACTGGAGCCTGGCCATCGACGCCTTGCGCGATTGTGAACGCCTGATGGTGATCGGCCGTGGCGCCGGTTTTGCCATTGCCCAGGAAGCCGCGCTGAAGTTCAAGGAAACCTCGGCGATCCAGGCTGAAGCCTTCAGCAGTGCCGAAGTGCGCCACGGCCCGATGGCGTTGATCGGCGACCAATACCCATTGCTGGTGTTCGCTCCGCGCGGTGCCGAGCAGGCCGGTTTGCTGAGCCTGGCCGCCGACATGCGCCAACGCGGCGCCCGCGTCTTGCTGGCGGCGCCGGACGATGTCACTGAACGCGACCTGACCCTGACCCGCGCCGAGCACCCGGCCCTCGACCCGATTCTGGCGATCCAGAGTTTCTATGTAATGGCCGCCGGTTTGGCCGTCGCCCGAGGCATGGACCCGGACCAGCCACGGCATTTGAGCAAAGTGACGCGCACGCACTAAGTCGAACGGCGTGCAAATCCCTGTAGGGGCTGACGAGTGAAACGAGGCTGCGATCTTTTGACTTTGATTTTCAAAAGCAAGATCAAAAGATCGCAGCCTCGTTTCACTCGTCAGCTCCTACAAGGGTTGAGTGATCCGAACCGTATTGTTTACTGATGAGTACCGAGCCATGCACAACAATAATAAAGAGCTGACCTTAAGCGCCCCGCTCAGCGGCCCGGTGCTCACGCTCGCCAGAGTCCCCGACCCGGTGTTCGCCAGTGGCGCCATGGGGGACGGGATTGCTATCGATCCATTGAACGACACCCTTCACGCCCCTTGCGCCGGCGTCGTGGTGCACGTCGCCCGCACCGGCCACGCCGTGACCTTGCGCGCCGACAACGGTGCCGAATTGCTCCTGCACCTGGGCCTGGACACGGTTGAGTTGCAGGGCGAAGGTTTTTCGATGCTGGTCAAGGAAGGTGCGCGGGTTGCCAACGGCCAACCGCTGTTGCGCTATGACCTGGACAAGGTCGCGCAGCAGTGCAAAAGCCTGGTCAGCCTGATGATCCTGACCAACAGCCAGGACTTTCAGGCGCGGCCGATCACGTTGAAATCGGTGAAGGTCGGCGATCCGCTGCTGCATATCGTGCGGCGGTTGGCCACTGGCGTGCCGGCCGAAATCGACCTGTCCGGCATCGAAGTTCACGGCCATATTCGCGTCGCCCATCGTGGTGGTTTGCACGCCCGGCCAGCAGCGCTGATTCGCCAGACCGCGCAAGGTTTCAAGAGCAAATCGCAGCTGCATTTCGCTGGTAAGTCGGCGTCCTGCGACAGCTTGATCGGCCTGATGAGCCTGGCCGTCGGCGAACAGGAAGAAGTACAGGTCAGCAGTCAGGGCCCGGATGCGGAAGCAGCGTTGCAAGCGTTGTTGACCGCGTTATCCACAGCGCTGGCCGAAGACAGTCACGCCGCCGCGCCAGCGCCGATTGCCCAGCGCAATCGCCCTGCCGAAGCCGGTGTGTTGCATGGCGTTTGCGCCGCGCCTGGTCTGGTCGCCGGGCCGCTGTTTCGCTTGAACGCGATCAGTCTGCCGGTGGACGCCGGCAACCACGATCCCGAGCAACAACTGCAAGCCCTCGATGCCGCGCTGGCCGTGGCGCGCAGCGAAATCGATCACACGCTGACCCAGGCCAGAAAGCACAAGCACACCGATGAAGAAGCGATCTTCGCCGCACACCTTGCGCTGCTCGAAGACCCGGCATTGCTCGACGCCGCGGCGCAATCCATCGACAAGGGCATGGCCGCGACTCACGCCTGGAGTGAATCCATCGACGTGCAGTGCGACGTCCTCCAGCAACTCGGCAGTCCGTTACTGGCCGAGCGCGCCAACGATCTGCGCGACCTCAAGCAACGGGTGCTGCGCGCCCTGCTTGGGGAAACCTGGCACTACGACATTCCCGTTGGCGCCATCGTGGCGGCCCATGAACTGACCCCGTCCGACTTGCTGCAACTCAGCCAGCACGGTGTCGCCGGGTTGTGCATGGCGGCGGGTGGCGCGACTTCTCACGTCGCCATTCTCGCTCGGGGCAAAGGCCTGCCATGCCTGGTGGCACTCGGTTCAGCGCTGCTGGATCAGGCGCAAGGCCAAGCGGTGGTGCTGGATGCCGACGGCGGTCGCCTCGAACTGACGCCGACCGCCGGACGCCTGGCCGAGGTGCAGCAGGCGCAACTCGATCACCAACAACGTCGCGCCCAACAACAGGCGCAAGCGCACACCCCGGCGTTGACCCTCGATGGCTTGCACGTTGAAGTCGCAGCCAATGTCGCGTCCAGTGCCGAAGCGGCGGATGCGTTGGCCAATGGCGCCGATGGTGTCGGCCTGCTACGTACCGAGTTTCTCTTCGTCGACCGCAACACCGCGCCGGACGAACAGGAACAGCGTCTCGCCTACCAAGCCGTGCTCGATGCCATGGGCGACAAATCGGTGATTATCCGCACCATCGACGTCGGCGGCGACAAGCAACTCGACTACCTGCCACTGCCTGCCGAAGCCAATCCGGTGCTCGGTTTGCGCGGCATTCGCCTGGCTCAGGTGCGCCCGGAACTGCTCGATCAGCAACTGCGCGCGCTGCTGCACGTCAGCCCGTTGTCGCGCTGCCGGATCCTGTTGCCGATGGTCACCGAAGTCGATGAGTTGCTGCACATCCGCCAACGCCTCGATGCCTTGTGCACTGAGTTGGAACTGACCCAGCGCCCGGAGCTGGGGGTGATGATCGAAGTTCCGGCCGCCGCGCTGCTGGCCGAGCAATTGGCCGAACACGCGGACTTCCTGTCCATCGGCACCAACGATTTGTCCCAGTACACCCTGGCCATGGACCGCGACCACGCGGGATTGGCCTCGCGGATCGATGCGCTGCACCCGGCGCTGCTGCGATTGATCGCGCAAACCTGTGCTGGCGCGGCGGTGCATAACCGTTGGGTCGGGGTGTGCGGTGCGCTCGCCTCCGATCCGTTGGCCACGCCAGTACTGATCGGGCTGGGTGTCAGTGAGTTGTCGGTAAGCCCGGTGCAGGTCGGTGAAATCAAGGACCGCGTCCGGCATCTGGACGCGAGCGAATGCCGACGCATCAGCCAGGGCTTGCTCAAATTGAGCAGCGCCAGCGCGGTGCGTCATGCCTGTCACCAACATTGGCCTCTGAGCTGAAACAACTACAAAAAGAATCCAGGGAGATACGCCATGTACCAATACTTTATCGAAGGCCTGCAGCGCCTCGGCCGCGCGCTGATGCTGCCGATCGCGATCCTGCCGATTGCCGGCCTGTTGCTGCGCCTGGGCGACACCGACCTGCTGAACATCGCGATCATCCACGACGCCGGTCAGGTGATCTTCGCCAACCTGGCGATGATCTTCGCCATCGGCATCGCGGTCGGGTTCGCCAAGGACAACAACGGCACGGCGGGTCTGGCCGGGGTCATTGGTTACCTGGTGATGGTCTCCACCCTCAAGGTGCTCGATGCCAGCATCAACATGGGTATGCTCGCCGGGATCGTCAGCGGCTTGATGGCCGGCGCGCTGTACAACCGCTTCAAGGACATCAAGTTGCCGGAGTACCTCGCCTTCTTCGGTGGCCGACGCTTTGTGCCGATTGTCACCGGGTTTGCCGCCGTTGGCCTCGGCCTGATCTTTGGCCTGGTCTGGCCGCCGATCCAGCAAGGCATCAACAGCTTCGGCGCGCTGATGATGGAAAGCGGCAGCTTCGGCGCGTTTGTCTTCGGCGTGTTCAACCGGCTGCTGATCGTCACCGGCCTGCACCACATCCTCAACAACATGGCGTGGTTCGTGTTTGGCAACTTCACCGACCCGACCACGGGCGCCCTCGTCACCGGCGACCTGTCGCGCTACTTCGCTGGCGATCCGAAGGGTGGCCAGTTCATGACCGGCATGTTCCCGATGATGATCTTCGGCCTACCTGCCGCGTGCCTGGCGATGTACCGCAACGCCCTGCCGGAACGGCGCAAAGTCATGGGCGGGATCTTCCTGTCGATGGCCCTCACCTCGTTCCTGACCGGCGTGACCGAGCCGATCGAGTTTGCGTTCATGTTCCTCGCGCCGATGCTGTATCTGGTGCACGCCGTGCTGACCGGCCTATCGATGGCCATCACCAATATGCTGAACATTCACCTCGGGTTTACCTTCTCTGGCGGTTTCATCGACATGGTCCTCGGCTGGGGTAAATCCACCAATGGCTGGCTGGTGATCCCGGTTGGCTTGGCCTACGCGGTGATCTACTACGTGGTGTTCGACTTCTGTATTCGCCGCTTCAACCTCAAGACGCCGGGGCGCGAAGATGTGGCTTCCGCCGAGAAGGTCGTGTTTGCTGAGAACGAGCGCGCCGGCGCCTACATCAAGGCGTTGGGCGGCGCGGACAACTTGATCACCGTCGGTGCCTGCACTACGCGTTTGCGACTGGACATGGTGGATCGCAACAAAGCCAATGATGCCGAGTTGAAAGCGCTGGGCGCGATGGCCGTGGTGCGTCCGGGCAAGGGCGGGAGTTTGCAGGTAGTGGTCGGGCCGATGGCGGACAGCATTGCTGATGAAATTCGGCTGGCGATGCCGGCGTTGGGTCGCGCGGTTATTACCAGCCCCGCCGTTGTGGTCGAAGTGGCGAAACCTGTTGCGCTGCCTGAAGCCCAGCAATGGCTGAATGCCTTGGGCGGTGGCGACAATGTGCTGCAAATGGACTGCATCGCCATGACCCGGATTCGCCTGCAACTGGCGGACGGCAAGGCGTTGTCGGAGTGTCAGTTGAAGGAATTGGGGTGTCAGGGTGTCAGTCAGCTTGAGGGTGGGGTTTGGCACTTGTTGATAGGCGACAAGGCGCCCAGTTTGAGCGGGGCGTTGGAGGCATTGGTTAATCGTAGTGAGGTGAGTGCGAAGGTTTAGATCGTCAGCGCCTGACAACTCGTTATCGCGAGCTTGCTCGCGATAACACGAGAAAAGGACTTCTCAGATAGCGGCCTCTCACCGAAAGCGCCGTCCTATTGTTTCACTGGTGGTTTAAGGTTAATCAACCTTGGCTCGGATGCCTGTTTTTCTTGGTCGCTTAGATCAACAAAAAAACGCCACACATTAGAGCGTGTTCCATCAGCTTGAGTTTCAACCTGAAGTGCATGAGGCCCCGGAGTCATCTGAGTCAGCATAGTTTGCCAAGTATTTGACCCGAACATTTCCATTGGCCCTATCAGTGCACCGTTGTCGTATAAATTAAGGTCTTTAAACTCATACGTCGTTCCCTCAAATATCACCATATGATCTTTAACAATCCCTTTATCAGGAACTGGATTAAAAAAATAATCATAGACCGCAGTAATAGAAGGTTCCATTTTAATACTCCATTTGAACAGACCGGATTGGAGACCTATAAAACCTCTTCCTGGGCCCGCTGCCTACTGTCAGACCTGACAGGTATTTGAAGATTTTCGGCAAGCGGTAAGAGTGTTCCAACGAACAATTGGCTTGGGAAGCAGCGGGAAGCAACAACTCCCAAACAACAAAAAACCCGCTGATCTGCATCAGCGGGTTTCTCATTTCAGCGGTCTGGAAGATCAGAAATCCTCCAACCGCCACACTTCATAAGCCGGCGTCTCGTAGGGATGGCTGAGTTTCAACGCGGCCACCGCGGCCACGATCAACTCATCCGCCACCACCAGCTCGACCTTCCATTCCTCGACCTGCTCGACCTGCCCTGCTTCGCCAATAAACGGCTGACTGCCGTCCAAAGGGCGAAACTGGCCCAGGCCCAACACCTGCCAGGCGCAGTGATCATAAGCACCGATCCGCCCACCACCGGCGGCGAATACGGCACTCTTGACCTGTTCCACATGACTGGCCGGCACAAAAAAGCAGAGCTTGTACACAGGCCTTAGTTCACCCAGACGCGTGCGTTACGGAACATACGCATCCAAGGTGCGTCTTCGTTCCAGTCTTCCGAGCGCCACGAGTTCTGCACGGCGCGGAACACACGTTCCGGGTGCGGCATCATGATCGTTACGCGACCGTCGCGGCTGGTCAAACCGGTGATCCCGCGCGGCGAGCCGTTCGGGTTGGCCGGGTATTTCTCGGTGACCTTGCCGTGGTTGTCGACGAAACGCATGGCCACGCAACCGGACAGATCGGCTTCCAGCAACGCTTCTTCGCTGGCGAACTCGGCATGACCTTCACCGTGAGCGATGGCGATCGGCATGCGCGAACCGGCCATGCCTTGCAGGAAGATCGAGTTCGACTCCTGGACCTGGACCATCGCCACGCGGGCTTCGAACTGCTCGGAACGGTTGCGCACGAAGTGCGGCCAGAACTCGCTGCCCGGGATCAGCTCGTGCAGGTTGGACATCATCTGGCAACCGTTGCACACGCCGAGGGTGAAGCTGTCGTTACGTTCGAAGAAGCCCTGGAACGCATCGCGAGCGCGGCTGTTGAACAGCGCGGATTTGGCCCAGCCTTCACCAGCACCCAATACGTCGCCGTAGGAGAAACCGCCGCAAGCGACCAGACCTTTGAACTCGTTCAGGTCGACACGGCCGGCCAGAATGTCGCTCATGTGCACGTCGATCGCGTTGAAACCGGCGCGGTCGAAGGCTGCGGCCATTTCCACCTGACCGTTGACGCCCTGCTCACGCAGTACGGCAACCTGTGGGCGGATGTTTTTCTTGATGTAAGGCGCAGCGACGTCCTGGTTGACGTCGTAGCTCAGCTTGACGCTCAGGCCCGGGTTGTCTTCTTCCAGCAGCACGTCGAACTCTTGCTCGGCGCAGTCGGCGTTGTCACGCAGACGCTGAATCTGGTAGCTGGTTTCAGCCCAGGTCCGTTGCAGCAGACGACGCTGGCCTTCGAACACGGTTTCGCCGTTGAAGGTGATGTTGATCTGGCCGTTGTTCATCGGCTGACCGATCACCGACACGCAGTCGCCCAGACCGGCCGCGCTGAATTGCGCGAGGATGTCTGGAGTAGCGTCCTGGCGAACCTGGATTACCGCGCCGAGTTCTTCGTTGAACAGGATCGCGGCGATGTCGGCGGACGTTTCCGCCAGACCGTCGAGGTTCAGGCTCAAGCCGCAGTGACCGGCGAAGGCCATTTCGACAACGCTGGTCAGCAGACCACCGTCGGAACGGTCGTGGTAAGCCAGCAGGTGACCGTCGGCGTTGAGGCCCTGGATCACGGCGAAGAAGGCTTTCAGGTCTTCGGCATCATCGACGTCCGGCGCTTGCGAGCCGAGCTTGCCGTGAACCTGGGCCAGGATCGAGGCGCCCATGCGGTTCTGGCCACGGCCCAGGTCGATCAGGATCAGGTCGGTGGTGCCTTTATCCATGCGCAGTTCCGGGGTCAGGGTCTGACGGATGTCAGCCACTGGCGCGAAACCGGTCACGATCAGGGACATTGGCGACGTCACGGTCTTGTCGACGCCTTCGTCGTTCCAGCGCGTGGCCATGGACATCGAGTCCTTGCCCACCGGAATGGTAATGCCCAGGTCCGGGCACAGTTCCATACCGACCGCTTTCACGGTGTCGTACAGACGCGCATCTTCACCCGGGTGACCGGCAGCGGACATCCAGTTCGCCGACAACTTGATGTCGGAGATCTTGTTGATGCGCGACGCGGCGATGTTGGTCAGGGTTTCGCCGATGGCCATGCGGCCCGACGCCGGAGCGTCCAGCAGTGCCAGCGGAGTACGCTCGCCCATGGCCATGGCTTCACCGGTGTAGACGTCGAAGCTGGTGGCGGTGACGGCAACGTCGGCCACCGGAACCTGCCACGGGCCGACCATTTGGTCACGGGCCACGAGGCCGGTGATGGTGCGGTCGCCGATGGTGATCAGGAAGCTTTTGCTCGCGACAGCCGGGTGATGCAGAACGCGTTCAACGCAGTCGGCAATCTCCAGCGTCGACGGATCGAAGTCGTCGCCCAGTTCGTTTTCACGAACGGCCGAACGGTGCATACGCGGGGCTTTGCCCAGCAGCACTTCGAGTGGCATGTCCACCGGGCTGTTGCCGAAGTGGCTGTCGGTGACCGTCAGTTGCGGCTCGGCAGTGGCTTCACCGACGACGGCAAACGGGCAACGCTCACGTTCGCAGATCGCCTGGAAGCGATCGAAGTCCGCCGGGCCGACGGCCAGAACGTAGCGTTCCTGGGATTCGTTGCTCCAGATTTCGTGCGGGGCCATGCCCGGCTCGTCGTTTGGAATGTTGCGCAGTTCGAAGCGGCCACCCCGGTCGCCGTCGTTGACCAGTTCCGGGAAGGCGTTGGACAGACCGCCCGCGCCCACGTCGTGGATGAAGCTGATCGGGTTTTTGTCGCCCAACTGCCAGCAACGGTCGATGACTTCCTGGCAGCGACGTTCCATCTCAGGGTTTTCGCGCTGTACGGATGCGAAGTCCAGGTCCGCCGAGCTGGTGCCGGTGGCCATGGAGGAAGCCGCGCCGCCGCCCAGGCCGATCAGCATTGCCGGGCCGCCGAGGACGATCAGCTTGGAGCCGACGGTGATTTCGGCTTTCTGGACGTGTTCGGCACGGATGTTACCCATGCCGCCGGCCAGCATGATCGGCTTGTGGTAACCGCGAACTTCGTCGCCACGCGGGGTGGTGATCGACTGTTCGAAGGTACGGAAGTAACCAGTCAGGGCTGGACGGCCGAATTCGTTGTTGAACGCGGCGCCACCCAGTGGGCCTTCGATCATGATGTCCAGCGCAGTCACGATGCGCTCAGGCTTGCCGTATGGCACTTCCCACGGCTGTTCGAAGCCTGGGATCTGCAAGTTCGATACGGTGAAACCGGTCAGGCCAGCCTTTGGCTTGGCGCCACGACCGGTCGCGCCTTCGTCGCGAATCTCGCCGCCACTACCGGTGGCTGCACCTGGGAACGGGGCAATCGCAGTCGGGTGGTTGTGGGTCTCGACTTTCATCAGGATGTGCACCGGCTCCTGCACCGCGCCGTACTGGCGGGTTTCAGGGTCCGGGAAGAAACGACCGGCGACGTTGCCGACGATCACCGAAGCGTTGTCCTTATAAGCCGACAGAACGCCTTCGCTGTGCATCACGTAGGTGTTCTTGATCATGCCGAACAGGCTTTTTTCCTGGCTCTGGCCGTCGATGTCCCAACTGGCGTTGAAGATCTTGTGACGGCAATGCTCGGAGTTCGCCTGGGCGAACATCATCAATTCGATGTCGTGCGGGTTGCGCTTCAAGCCGATGAAGGCGTTGACCAGGTAATCGATCTCGTCGTCGGCCAGGGCCAGGCCCAGCTCGGTGTTGGCTTTTTCCAGCGCGGCGCGGCCGCCACCCAACACGTCGATCGCAGTCAAGGGCTTCGGTTCGGCATGGCTGAACAGGCCGGCGGCCTGTTCGAGGTTGCCCAACACGATTTGCGTCATGCGGTCGTGCAGACCATCGGCAATCAGCTGCGCTTCGGCTTCGCTGAACTGGCCGGCGACGTAGAACGCGATGCCGCGTTCCAGACGCTGGATTTTGCTCAGGCCGCAGTTGCGAGCGATGTCGCTGGCTTTACTGGACCACGGCGAGATGGTGCCGAAACGCGGCAACACCAGGAACAGACGACCGGTCGGTTCTTGCACCGGGACACTTGGGCCGTACTTCAGAAGGCGCGCGAGCACCTGCTGTTCGTCGCCGGTCAGGACGCCGGTGACTTCGGCGAAGTGAGCGAATTCAGCATACAAGCCGCTGACAGCCGGGACCTTCTGGCTCAGTTGCTCAAGGAGTTTGCTGTGGCGAAAGGCAGAAAGGGCAGGAGCGCCGCGCAGGATCAACATCTTCGGGACAGCCTCGGGAAGGGGTGTGCTTTGAGGCCGTGCATTCTAGCCTAAACCGCCCGCGACATCACCCGAAACGGTACGCACGGCCGTACCCGAACGTCGGGCCGGGTATCCGGGCCGCGAACAGGTGCGTTTCACGGGTTATTTTTTCTGTCACAAAATGCTGTTCGGGCCCATTCCTGCGGGCTCCCGGGCAGTTTTCCATTGCCTAGCAGACAAGCCCTTCGCTGTCGAGATATGGCGCTCGTGGTCCTTTGCGTATACTGCGCAGATGTTTTCCCCAACGGCTTTGCGTCCGCGGTACGCCAAATGGCTGATCGCAACCGGACTCTTCCTGGTGCTCAGTGGCTGTGTTGATAAACCCAACACGCTGGAGCGCGTAAAGGAGGATGGCGTGCTGCGGGTCATTACCCGGAACAGCCCCGCCACCTACTTTCAGGATCGTAACGGCGAAACCGGCTTCGAATACGAGCTGGTGAAGCGCTTTGCCGAAGATCTGGGGGTCGAGCTCAAAATCGAAACCGCTGACAACCTCGACGACCTGTTCAATCAGGTGGGCAAGCCTAACGGCCCGGTGCTGGCTGCTGCCGGTCTGGTCAGCAGCGAGCAACGCAAGAAGCAGGTACGGTTTTCCCACTCCTACCTGGAAGTCACCCCACAGATCATCTACCGCAACGGCCAGTCACGGCCGACGGACGCTGGCGATCTGGTCGGCAAAAAGATCATGGTGCTCAAGGGCAGCACCCACGCCGAGCAACTGGCGGAGCTGAAAAAGAAATATCCCGGTATTGAATACGAAGAGTCCGACGCGGTTGAAGTCGTCGACCTGCTGCGCATGGTGGATGAGGGCCAGATCGACCTGACACTGGTCGATTCCAATGAAGTGGCGATGAACCAGGTCTACTTCCCCAAAATCCAGGTCGCCTTCGATCTCGGCGATGCCAGCAACCAGAGCTGGGCGGTGGCCGCCGGCGAAGACAACAGCCTGCTCAACGAGATCAACGCCTACCTCGACAAGGTGAAGAAAAACGGCACCTTGCAACGCCTGAAAGACCGGTATTACGGCCACGTCGATGTGCTCGGCTACATGGGTGCGACCACCTTCGCCCAGCATCTGCAACAACGGCTGCCGAAATACGAACAGCACTTCAAGAACTACGCCAAGAAAGAGAAAGTCGACTGGCGCCTGCTGGCGGCGGTGGGTTATCAGGAATCGCTGTGGCAACCGGCGGTCACGTCCAAGACCGGCGTGCGCGGCCTGATGATGTTGACCCAGAACACCGCGCAGGCCATGGGCGTGTCCAACCGCCTCGACCCCAAGCAGAGCATCATGGGCGGCGCCAAGTACCTGGCCTACATGAAGGATCAGCTGGACGAGTCGATCCAGGAACCGGATCGCACCTGGTTTGCGCTGGCAGCCTACAACGTCGGCAGCGGTCACCTGGATGACGCGCGCAAACTGGCAGCCAGGGAAGGGTTGAACCCGGACAAATGGCTGGATGTGAAGAAGATCCTGCCGCGGCTTTCAGAGAAGAAGTGGTTCAGCAAAACCCGTTACGGCTACGCCCGGGGCGGCGAGCCAGTGCATTTCGTGGCGAACATCCGTCGCTACTACGACATCCTGACCTGGGTCACGCAGCCGCAGCTTGAAGGCGATCAAGTGGCCGAGGGCAACCTGCACGTGCCGGGGATCGACAAGTCCAAGCCGAATCAGGAAACACCGCCGCTTTAGATCTTTGATCGTTCCCACGCTCCGCGTCAGCGGGTGAAGTGGAACGCGGAGCGTCCCCGGCGGCATTCCCACGCGGAGCGTAGGAACGATCAATCCCGTAGGAGCGAGGCTTGCCCGCGAAGGTAGCGCCGCCTACCTCAACCCTTGAGCGCCGCCGCCAGAATCAGCGCCTTCATCTCCGAAACCGCCGACTTGAACCCGACAAACAACGCATGGGCCACCAGCGCATGGCCGATGTTCAGTTCGTTGATGCCCTTGATCGCCGCCACCGCTTCGACGTTGTGATAGTGCAGGCCATGGCCTGCGTTGACGATCAAGCCCTGGGTCAGACCAAACGCCACGCCATCGGCCACACGCTTGAGTTCTTCTGCCACTTCGGCCGGCGTCTCGGCATCGGCATAACGGCCGGTGTGCAGCTCGATAGCGGGGGCACCAACGCGCTTGGACGCCGCGATCTGCCGCTCGTCAGCATCGATAAACAACGACACTTCACAACCGATCTTCGACAGGCGATCCACCGCAGCCTTGATCCGCGCTTCCTGCCCCGCCACGTCCAGGCCACCTTCGGTGGTCAGTTCCTGACGGGTTTCCGGGACCAGGCAAATGTGCGCCGGGCGGATGCGTTCGGCGAACGCCATCATTTCTTCGGTGACGCCCATTTCGAAGTTCATGCGGGTTTGCAGCACGTCCTTGAGCAGCAGCACGTCGCGCTCCTGGATGTGCCGGCGGTCTTCGCGCAGGTGCACGGTGATGCCATTGGCACCCGCCTCTTCGGCATCCAGTGCTGCCTTGACCGGATCCGGGTAGCGAGTGCCCCGGGCCTGACGCAGGGTGGCAACGTGGTCGATGTTCACGCCAAGAAGAATGCGATTGCTGGTGGTCACGGAAGCGCTCCTGAAGAGAGGTAAGTTCGGTGCACAGCATACGGGGTGATCAGGGCTTGCGAAACAACTCGCGACTGACGAGCGGACGACCACCCAGGTGAACAGCCAGTGCCTGACGCATCAGACGCTTGGCGGCGGACAGTGCGCCTGGGGCAGACCAGTCAGCTTCGGACATAGCCAACAACTCAGTGCCATTGAACAGACCGGGTTGCAGCAAGTAAACCCGCTCCAGCCCCGCGTCCACCTGCAGACGATAGAGACCATCTGCCGCGATAGGATCGCCGTGGATGTCGGCGTTCAGCGCAAAACCGTAGCCAAGATCGTCCAGCAAGCGCCATTCGAACGAGCGCAGCAACGGCTCCAGCGGGCGGCCTTCAGCCAGAGCAAGCAACGTCGCAGCGTAGTGATCGAACACACCGGGATGCGGATCTTCGGCCGGCAGCAGGCGAATCAGCAGTTCATTAAGGTAGAGGCCACTGAACAGCGCCTCGCCAACGAGCCATGTCGAAGTCCCCGCACTCTCCATGCGCCCGACATTCTTAAGCTCACCCCGACCACGAAACTCGACCTCCAGCGGCACGAATGGCCGTGCCAGGGTCCCGGCCTTACCTCGCGCACTGCGCAACACCGCCCTCAGCCGACCTTGCGGCGTGAGGAAGTCCACCAGCGCACTGCTTTCGCGGTAGGCGCGGCTGTGGAGCACGTAGGCAAGTTGGCCGATGGGCGCGGTGGTCGACATGGTGGTCTTGTGTCCCGGTCAGGGATTGCAAAAAAAGATCGCAGACTTCGGCAGCTCCTACAAGGAGTTGCCGAAGGCTGCGATCTTTTGATCGTTGAAGCGTGTTACAGGTCGCCGTAACCCAGCGAACGCAGGGCGCGTTCGTCGTCGGACCAGCCACCTTTCACTTTCACCCAGAGGTTGAGCATGATCTTGGAGTCGAACAGCAGCTCCATGTCCTTGCGCGCCTCGGTGCCGATGCGTTTGATGCGCTCGCCCTTGTCACCAATGATGATCTTTTTCTGGCCATCACGTTCGACGAGGATCAAGGCATGGATGTGCAGGGTTTTGCCCTGCTGCTTGAACTCTTCGATTTCAACGGTGATCTGGTACGGCAGCTCTGCACCCATCTGGCGCATGATTTTTTCGCGCACCAGTTCAGCGGCGAGGAAGCGGCTGCTGCGGTCGGTGATCTGGTCTTCCGGGAAGAAGTGCTCGTTTTCCGGCAGGTAGCCGGCGATCACGCGCTCCAGCGCTTCGAGGTTGTGCCCGTGCTGGGCCGAGATCGGCATGATCTGCGCGTTCGGCAGCTGCTCCTGCAACCAGCTCAGGTGCGGCATCAGTTCGGCTTTGTCTTCGATGCGGTCGGTCTTGTTCAGCGCCACGATCAACGGGCCAGTCACGTACTGCACGCGCTCGAGGACCATCTGGTCTTCGTCGGTCCACTTGGTGCGGTCAACCACGAAGATCACCACGTCGACGTCTTTCAACGCCGCCGAAGCGGTTTTGTTCATGTAGCGGTTCAGCGCTTTTTCGCCACCCTTGTGCATGCCCGGGGTGTCGACGTAGACAGCCTGGATGGCGCCTTCAGTCTTGATGCCCAGCATGTTGTGGCGGGTGGTTTGCGGCTTGCGCGAGGTGATCGCCAGCTTCTGACCCAGGATGTGGTTCAGCAGCGTGGACTTGCCCACGTTGGGACGGCCGACGATGGCAACATAGCCACAGCGTGTTGCGGTTGTATCAGTCATTGCCATTCTCCACACCCAGGGCAATCAGTGCTGCGGCGGCCGCTACCTGTTCGGCAATACGACGACTCACACCCTGACCTCGGCTTTTTTCATTCAGTAAGGTGATTTCGCATTCGACGAAGAAGACTCGGCAATGCGGCTCACCCTGGATATCCACCACTTCGTAACGTGGCAGCTCACAGCCCCGGGATTGCAGGAATTCCTGCAGGCGGGTTTTCGGATCCTTGTTGGTGTCGACCAGGGTCAGGCCCTCGAACTCACCGGTTAGCCAGGCCAGCACGCGTTCGCGCGCCATGTCCATGCCGGCGTCCAGGTAGATCGCACCTATCAACGCTTCCAGGGCATCAGCCAGAATCGACTCGCGACGGAAACCGCCACTTTTCAATTCACCGGAACCCAGGCGCAGGTAGTCGCCCAGATCGAAACCACGGGCCAGTACGGCCAGGGTCTCACCTTTCACCAGGCGTGCGCGCAAACGCGACAACTGGCCTTCGCGGGCCAGCGGGAAGCGATCGAACAGCGCCTCGCCGGCGACGAAGTTGAGGATGGCATCACCGAGGAATTCCAGGCGCTCGTTGTTACGCCCGGCAAAACTGCGGTGAGTCAGGGCCAGGACCATCAGTTCCTGGTCTTTGAAGGTGTAGCCGAGCTGACGCTCTAGACGGCTTAAGGAGGCGCTCACGGTTTACCCACGCTGAGTTCGTGGTTGGATTCCACCGCCATCGCCATGATGCGGCGCAGGCTTGGGACACTTAACGCTGTGTTCAAAAATTACGTCCTGAATATCATTGTTTTCATGCTTCTGGGCCGATTGTGGCGGTTCCAGAAATGCATTCGGCGCTGTGTTCAACAGCGCCGTGTGTGATTACTTGATCAGGCCAACCCGCGAGAAATTCGGCAGGTGACTGAGTTTGGGTTCCGGCCAGCTCATCCAGACCGCGAAGGCCTTGCCGACGATATTCTTGTCGGGAACCATGCCCAGCAGATCCTTGGGAATGTTCGGATCATCCCAGTAGCGACTGTCGTTGGAGTTGTCGCGGTTGTCGCCCATCATGAAGTAGTGCCCGGCAGGCACGGTCCAGGTATGGTCCGGCGTTGCGCGGTAGCGGCTCATTTCCTTGCGGATCAAGTGCTCGGCTTCGCCGAGTTTTTCCTTGTAGAGCTCGGCACTGCCCAGCGTGCCCGGCTCGGAACCGACCAGCTGCTCGGCGATCGACTCACCGTTGACGAACAGACGCTTGTCCGCGGTGTAACGAATCTGGTCACCCGGCAGCCCGACTACACGCTTGATGTAGTTGACGTTCGGATCGCTCGGATAGCGGAACACCATCACATCGCCACGCTGTGGATCACCGACATCGATGACTTTCTGGTCGAGCACCGGCAGGCGGATCCCGTAGGAAAACTTGCTCACCAGGATGAAGTCGCCCACGTCCAGGGTCGGTTTCATCGAGCCGGAAGGAATCTGGAACGGTTCCACCAGGAACGAACGCAGCACCAGCACGATGAACAACACCGGGAAGAACGACTTGCCGTATTCAACCAGCAGCGGCTCTTTGTTCAGCTTCTCGACCACCACCCCATCAGGCTGGCTGACGCTGCCTTGATAGGAGGTGATGGCGGCACGCCGACGCGGCGCCAGGAAAACCAGATCGAGCAACGCCAACAGGCCGCAGACGAACACGGCGATGACCAGCAACAGCGGGAAATTTAGTGACATAGGACCTAACTATCCAACCTGAGCACTGCAAGGAAGGCTTCTTGTGGAATTTCCACGTTGCCCACTTGCTTCATGCGTTTCTTACCGGCCTTTTGCTTTTCAAGCAGTTTTTTCTTACGGCTAACGTCACCGCCGTAGCATTTGGCCAATACGTTCTTTCTGAGTGCCTTGACGGAGGTCCGTGCAATGATCTGCCCGCCAATGGCGGCCTGGATCGCGACGTCGAACATCTGGCGCGGAATCAGTTCTTTCATCTTCTCGGTCAACTGGCGACCTTTGTAGTGCGCGTTATCCTTGTGCACGATCAGCGCCAGGGCGTCGACCTTGTCACCGTTGATCAGCACATCCAGTTTCACCAGATTAGCTGATTGATAACGATCGAAATGGTAATCCAGCGAAGCATAGCCGCGACTGGTGGATTTCAGACGGTCGAAGAAGTCCAGGACCACTTCGTTCATCGGCAAATCGTAGGTCACCTGGACCTGGGTACCGAGGAACAGCATGTCGTGCTGGACGCCACGTTTTTCGATACACAGGGTAATGACGTTGCCCAGGTGCTCTTGCGGCACAAGAATATTGGCCCGCACGATCGGCTCACGCATGTCTTCGATCGAGGACAGGTCTGGGAGCTTGGACGGGTTGTCGACGTAAATCGTTTCACCGGTTTTCAGCAACAGCTCGAAAATCACCGTCGGCGCCGTGGTGATCAGGTCCAGGTCGTACTCGCGCTCGAGGCGCTCCTGGATGATTTCCATGTGCAGCATGCCGAGGAACCCGCAACGGAAGCCGAAGCCCAGGGCGTCGGAGCTTTCCGGGGTGTACTGCAGGGACGAGTCGTTGAGCGTGAGCTTTTGCAGGGCTTCACGGAAATCTTCGAAGTCGTCGGAGCTGACCGGAAACAGGCCGGCGTAAACCTGCGGCTGAATGCGCTTGAAGCCGGGCAGCACGTCAACGTCGGGGGTGGAGCTCAAGGTCAGGGTGTCACCGACCGGTGCACCGTGAATGTCCTTGATACCGGCGATGATGAAGCCCACTTCGCCGGCTTTCAGGTCGACGGTGGCAGTGTGTTTCGGGTTGAACACACCGACGCTGTCCACCAGGTGCATCTTGCCGGTGGACTTGACCAGGATCTTGTCGCCCTTCTTCACACGGCCGTGGCGCACGCGTACCAGGGAAACAACGCCCAGGTAGTTGTCGAACCAGGAATCGATGATCAACGCTTGCAGCGGATCTTCGTAGTTGCCGGTCGGCGCAGGAATGGTGTGAACCAGGCGTTCGAGTACTTCGTCGACACCCAGGCCAGTCTTGGCACTGCACTCGACTGCATCGGTAGCATCGATGCCGATGATTTTCTCGATTTCTTCTTTGACGCGGTCCGGATCGGCCTGTGGCAGGTCGATCTTGTTCAGGACCGGCATCACTTCCAGGCCCTGCTCGATCGCCGTATAGCAGTTGGCAACCGATTGCGCTTCAACGCCCTGACCCGCATCGACCACCAGCAACGCACCTTCACAGGCCGCCAGCGACCGGCTGACTTCATAGGTGAAGTCGACGTGGCCGGGGGTATCAATGAAGTTCAACTGGTACTTGATGCCATCGCGGGCAGTGTAATAAAGGGTGACGCTATGGGCCTTGATGGTGATCCCGCGTTCACGTTCCAGGTCCATGGAGTCCAGGACCTGGGCTTCCATTTCGCGCTCGGCAAGGCCGCCGCACATCTGGATGAAGCGGTCGGCCAGCGTCGACTTGCCATGGTCAATGTGGGCGATGATGGAGAAATTGCGGATATGACTCAAATCACTCACGGATCAACACTCAAAAAGGCTGCAGGCATAGCCCGCCGAAAAATAGCCGGGAATTGTACCTGATCCACGGCGCAAGCGTCACGTTCGCAGGTCAGACGGCGAATACAAAAACGCCCCGGTCTTGCGACAAGGGCGTTTTCAATGAACGACACGGTCAGGAAAGCCCCGGAATCAACCGGCCCGACGTAACAGCCAGACCCCGGCCAGGGCACACACGCTGGCCGGCACCAACACCGCAAACAGCGGCGAGAAGCCGAACACCAGGCTCGACGGCCCGAGCAAATCCTGGACGATACGGAAGGTGAAGCCCACCAGTACACCGGTAAAGACCCGCTGACCGAGGGTCACCGAACGCAGCGGACCGAAGATGAAGGAAATCGCCATCAATACCAGCGCGGCGGTCACCAGCGGCTGCAACACCTTGACCCAAAATGCCAGCCAGTAACGGCCGTTGGCCAGGCCCTGGTCAGCCAGGTAGTGGATGTAACCCCACAAACCGCTGATCGACAGTGACTCGGGTGACATCACCACAGTGCTGAGCAATTGCGGGCTCAGGGCAACTTCCCAGCGCTCGACCGGCGTGTTGACCACTTCAGTGTTCTTTTCGTGGAACAGCGTGGTCGTCACTTCGCTCAGTTGCCAGTGATCCTTATCGAACTCCGCACGCTTGGCGAAACTCGCCGACACCATATGGCGCTCTTTGTCGAAGTGATAACGGGTCACGCCATACAACAAACCGTTCGGCTGCACCGAGTTGACGTGAATGAACTCGTCACCCTGGCGGTGCCACAGGCCGTGCTTGGCGCTTTGCGCATCGCCACTGCCCTGGGCCAGCGAGCGGTTGGCCTGGGCGGTGACTTCGGTGGCTGGCGCCACATACTCGCCAATCAACACGCCCACCACCATCAGCACCAGCATCGGCTTCATGACCGCCCAGACGATCCGCCCGATCGACACGCCGGCGGCGCGCATGATGGTCAGTTCGCTGTTGCTGGCCAGGCTGCCGAGGCCGATCAGGCAACCGATCAGCGCCGCCATCGGCAACATGTCGTAAAGACGTCGTGGCGCGGTCAGCAGCACGTAGCTCAGGACATCCAACAAAGTGTAGGTATCAGTGGCGTCGCCCATTTCATCGATGAAGGCGAACAGCGTCGCCAGGCCGAGAATAATCCCCAGCACCGCCAGGATCGCCACGAAAACGCTGCTACCAATGTAGCGATCGAGCTTAACCACGAGCCACCTCCAGCGCATCGCGGCGACTCGCCAGTTTCAGGCGCATCGGTTCCCAGTAGAGCAAGACCAGGCCAATGGCCAGGAAGATCCCGTGCACCCACCACAAGCCCAGCGCCGGCGGAATCTTGCCCTTTTCGAGGGCGCCGCGAGCGGCAATCAGGATGGTCAGGTAAGCCATATAAAGAAGAATCGCCGGCAGCAGCTTGAGGAAACGGCCCTGGCGCGGGTTGACGCGCGACAGCGGCACCGCCATCAGGGTCACGATGAAGACCAGCAACGGCAGGGACAGGCGCCATTGAAGTTCGGTGCGCGAGCGAATGTCATCGCTGCCCAGCAAGGAGTTGGTGGTCATGGCGTCACGGTCGGTCACTTCGTCGCTGACGTCCGGCTTGGGCAGCAAAACACCGTATTCGTCGTACTTGATCTTCCGGTAGTCGGCCTGCCCCGGATTACCGTCGTAGCGGTAGCCATTGTCGAGAATCAGGTAGCGGTTGCCGTCAGGGCGGATCTCCTGACGGCCCTTTTCGGCCACCAGTACGGAAATCCCGCGATCTTTCTTATCTGAAGAGATGTTCTTCTGAGAAATGAATACGCCTCCCAGGTGGATACGATCGTCCGTCAGCGTTTCGGTGTAGGTCACCCGCGTACCGTCACGCAGTGCCTGGAAGCGACCCGGTTCCAGCGTATCGAACTCGGTCAGCGCGTCCTGCTTGTTCAGCAGCAGCTGGAACTGGTTGGCCCCTTGCGGCGCCAGGCTCAGGCTCAGCCATGCGACTACCAGCGCCACCAGAGTGGCTGGAAACAGGGTGATACGAAACAGCCGTTGCTGACTCATGCCGGTGGCCGACAGCACGGTCATTTCGCTTTCCAGGTACAGCCGGCCGTACGACAACAGAATCCCGAGGAACAGTCCCAATGGCAGGATCAGCTGCAGGAAGCCCGGCAGACGAAAGCCCATGATCAGGAACAGCGAACCCGGGTCCAGTTGGCCCGAAGCCGCCTGTGCGAGGTACTTGATGAAGCGACCGCTCATGATGATGACCAGCAGCACGGCGCTGACGGCGCTCAAGGTCAACAGGACTTCGCGGGATAGATAACGGAAGACGATCAAACCAGACACTCCAGGGTTGTCAGGCTAAGGCGGCCAAACAAGCAAACGTATCAGACGGCCCGCAGGGCAGAGCCGCCGAAAAAAGATGGCGCATTATCCTGTGATTGGGTGCGCCTGTCACTGCGCATACTCAAGCACGTGCGCAAAGCACTGAAGATCGTACAACCGAGGGTTGTCAGGCGCCGGTAGCGAGGTTCAAACTGCGGCCTTTGTCGCGGGCCGTGACCTGCGTCTTTCTATCTATATAAGCAGGCGTTTGCACACACTGCCGAACGCCGCGTGTTGACCATTAATTCAGGGACCCGGACATGGAACTGGTTGTAAAAAGCGTTAGCCCAGAAACGTTGAAAACCGCCACTCTGGTGGTCGCCGTCGGCGAAAGCCGCAAACTCGGCGCTGTCGCCAAACAGCTCGACGAACTGAGCGGTGGCGCCATCAGCGCCGTACTCAAGCGCGGCGACCTGGCCGGCAAAGTCGGCCAGAGCCTGTTGCTGCACAGCCTGCCGAACCTCAAGGCCGAGCGTGTTTTGCTGGTGGGCGTGGGCAAGGACGAAGAACTGGGTGACCGCCCGTTCCGCAAAACCATCGCCGGCATCCTCAACACCCTCAAAGGCCTGGGCGGCAGCGATGCCGTGCTGGCGCTGGACGAAATCGTGGTCAAGGGCCGCGACAGCTACGGCAAGACCCGCCTGCTGGCGGAAACCCTGGTGGACGGCGAATACACCTTCGACCAGTTCAAGAGCCAGAAAGCCGAACCCCGCGCCCTGAAAAAAATCACCCTGGTGACCATCAAGGCCGCCCAGGCTGAAGTCGAGCGCGCCGTGGCCCACGCTACCGCGATCGCCAACGGCATGGCCTTCACCCGCAACCTGGGTAACCTGCCGCCGAACATCTGCCACCCGACGTTCCTCGGCGAACAAGCCAAGAACCTGGGCAAAGAATTCAAGTCCCTGAAAGTCGAAGTCCTCGATGAGAAGAAGATCAAGGACCTGGGCATGGGTTCGTTCTACGCCGTCGGCCAGGGCAGCGCCCAGCCACCGCGCCTGATCGTCATGCAATACAACGGCGGCAAGAAATCCGAGAAGCCGTACGCGCTGGTTGGTAAAGGCATCACGTTCGACACCGGCGGCATCAGCCTGAAGCCGGGCGCCGGCATGGATGAAATGAAATACGACATGGGCGGCGCTGCCAGCGTCTTCGGTACCCTGCGTGCCGTGCTCGAACTGAAACTGCCAATCAACCTGGTGTGCATCCTGGCCTGCGCCGAGAACATGCCTAGCGGTAATGCTTCGCGCCCTGGCGACATCGTCACCACCATGAGCGGCCAGACCGTGGAAATCCTCAACACGGACGCCGAAGGCCGTCTGGTGCTGTGCGATGCCCTGACCTACTCCGAACGCTTCAAGCCACAGGCCGTGATCGACATCGCGACCCTGACCGGCGCGTGCGTGGTTGCACTGGGCGCCCACACCTCGGGCCTGCTGGGCAACAACGACGAGTTGATCGGCCAATTGCTGAGCGCCGGCAAGACTGCTGACGATCGCGCCTGGCAACTGCCGTTGTTCGATGAGTATCAAGAGCAGCTGGACAGCCCGTTCGCCGACATCGCCAACATTGGTGGCCCGAAAGCCGGCACCATCACCGCCGCCTGCTTCCTGTCGCGCTTCACCAAGAACCTGAACTGGGCGCACCTGGACATCGCGGGCACCGCATGGACCAGCGGCGGCAAGGACAAGGGCGCCACTGGCCGTCCGGTTCCGTTGCTGACCCAATACCTGCTGGACCGCGCCAAAGCCTGAAACCAATGACCCTGGGCGGCGTCACTGTTGAGTGACGCCGCTAATGGCTCAGGAACCGCAATGACCAAAGTCGACTTCTATATCCTGCCCAGCGCCGATCCGTCGGCGCGGCTGGACTTTGCCTGCAAGCTCACCGAAAAAGCCTGGCGCATGGGTCATCGCATCTACCTGCATTGCAGCGATGCCGCCCAGCGTGAAGACCTCGATGCGCGTCTGTGGGCGTTCAAAGGTGAAGCGTTCGTGCCCCACGGCCCCGCCGAAAACGAACCGGATAGCTTGATTGTCCTGGGTCTTGGCGATGACTGCGGTGCGCATCAGGATTTGCTGGTCAACCTCGACCTGAAAGTCCCGGCCTTCGCCAACAAGTTCGCCCGGGTGGCGGAAGTGGTGGTGGAAGATCCGACGATTCGCGCGGCTGCGCGGGAGAGTTTCCGTTTCTACCGCGAACAGGGCTATCCTCTGCAAGATCACCGTTTACAGCGACTCTGAGCATTCCGATGGACACTCCAAAACCGCAGCAAAAGTCCGCGCACCTGTTGGATGACCTTGAGTCGATCCGCCAACTGCTCGGCGATGACAACCTGCAACCGCCCTTGCTGACCGACACGGTCAATGACGACGAGCAGGAACAGATCCCAATGCTGTTCGACTCGGTAGGTGCTATGCCTGAAGCCGTCGAACCGCCCCCCGCCGCCCAACCGGCAGCGGCCGCCAGCAAAGGCCCCGACGCCCTGCTGCACCTGGACAGCGAACTGCGCGCCGCCGCGCAATTGATCATGCAAGACGTGATCGACGACTTCGCCCCGCATATCGAAACCGAGATCAAGCGTCGGCTGGATGCGCGTATGGAACGGTTGCTGAGCCAGTACGAGTAATAAACCCGCCGCAGCCTTCCCTGTAGGAGCGAGGCTTGCCCGCGAAAGCGGTGTGTCAGGCATGTCCATGCTGGTAGACACGACGCCTTCGCGGGCAAGCCTCGCCCCTACAGGGATCGCGCCATTTACCGATGCAAGCTATCCGCCCCCGCTCGCCCTACGACCCACGCCCCGCTATACTCGTCGGCTTTTCCTGAATTGATGCCAATAGGGTCCCGCCGCGCATGGATAAGACCTACCAGCCGCACGCCATTGAAACTTCCTGGTACAACACCTGGGAGTCCGAGAATTACTTCGCCCCGCAAGGCGCGGGCGAGTCCTACACCATCATGATCCCGCCGCCGAACGTCACCGGCAGCCTGCACATGGGTCACGGCTTCAACAACGCGATCATGGACGCCCTGATCCGTTTCCGCCGCATGCAGGGTCGCAACACCCTGTGGCAACCGGGCACCGACCACGCCGGTATCGCCACGCAAATGCTGGTGGAACGCCAACTCGAAGCCCAGGGCCAGAGCCGTCACGACCTCGGTCGCGAGAAATTCCTCGAGAAAATCTGGGAATGGAAGGATCAGTCCGGCGGCAACATCAGCCGTCAGATTCGCCGCCTCGGCTCGTCCGTGGACTGGAGCCGCGAGCGCTTCACCATGGACGACGGCCTGTCGGAATCGGTGAAAGAAGCCTTCGTGCGCCTGCATGAAGACGGCCTGATCTACCGCGGCAAGCGCCTGGTCAACTGGGACACCAAGTTGCACACGGCGATCTCCGACCTCGAAGTGGAAAACCACGACGAGAAGGGTTTCCTGTGGAACCTGAAGTACCCACTGGCTGACGGCGCCAAGACCGCTGAAGGCAACGATTACCTGATCGTCGCGACCACTCGCCCGGAAACCATGCTCGGCGACGCCGCCGTCGCGGTTAACCCGAACGATGAACGCTACAAAGCCCTGATCGGCAAGTTTGTCGAGCTGCCGCTGGTCGGCCGCCGCATTCCGATCATTGCCGACGATTACTGCGATCCTGAATTCGGCACCGGCTGCGTGAAAATCACCCCCGCCCACGATTTCAACGACTACGAAGTCGGCAAGCGCCACAACCTGCCGCTGCTGAACATCTTCGACAAGAACGCCGCCGTCCTGCCGGCCTGTCAGGTGTTCAACCTCGACGGCACGCTGAACGAAAGCATCGACGGCAAGATCCCGACCGAATACGCCGGCCTCGACCGTTTCGAAGCACGCAAGCAGATCGTCGCTGCATTCGACGCCGCCGGCCTGCTGGTCAGCGTTGACGATCACGGCCTGAAAGTGCCGAAAGGCGACCGCTCCGGCACCATCATCGAGCCGTGGCTGACCGACCAGTGGTACGTGTCGACCAAGCCACTGGCCGAGCCCGCGATTGCTGCCGTGGAAGACGGCCGTATCCAGTTCGTACCTAAGCAATACGAAAACATGTACTTCTCGTGGATGCGCGACATCCAGGATTGGTGCATCAGCCGTCAGCTGTGGTGGGGCCACCGGATTCCGGCCTGGTACGACGAGTCGGGCAAGGTCTACGTCGGTCGCGACGAAGCCGAAGTGCGTGCCAAGCACAACCTCGGCCCGGACGTTGCGCTGCAACAGGACAACGATGTTCTGGATACCTGGTTCAGTTCGGGCTTGTGGACCTTCTCCACCCTGGGCTGGCCTGAGCAGACCGAATTCCTGAAGAAATTCCACTCCACCGACGTGCTGGTGACTGGCTTCGACATCATTTTCTTCTGGGTTGCCCGGATGATCATGCTCACCATGCATTTGGTGAAGAACGAAGACGGCACGCCGCAGGTACCGTTCAAGACTGTTTATGTTCACGGCCTGGTGCGTGATGGCCAGGGCCAGAAGATGTCCAAGTCCAAGGGCAACGTCCTGGACCCGCTGGACATCATCGACGGTATCGAGCTGGAAGAGCTGGTGCAGAAACGCACCTCCGGCATGATGCAGCCGAAACTGGCGAAGAAGATCGAGAAGCAGACCCGCGACGAGTTCGCCGACGGCATCGCCAGTTACGGCACCGATGCCCTGCGCTTCACCTTCTGCTCGCTGGCGTCTACCGGTCGCGACATCAAGTTCGACATGGGCCGCGTCGAAGGCTATCGCAACTTCTGCAACAAGATCTGGAACGCCGCGCGTTATGTTCTGGACAAGGGCGAAGACTGCGGCCAGAACGGCGAAGCCTACGAGCTGTCCCTGGCGGATCGCTGGATCATCTCGCAGCTGCAACGCACCGAAGCCGAAGTGACCCGTCAACTCGACCAGTTCCGCTTCGACCTGGCGGCGCAAGCCTTGTACGAGTTCATCTGGAACCAGTATTGCGACTGGTACCTGGAACTGTCCAAGCCTGTGCTGTGGGACGAAAACGCTCCGGTTGAACGCCAGCGCGGCACCCGCCGTACTCTGGTTCGGGTACTGGAAGTCGCGTTGCGTCTGGCGCACCCGTTCATGCCGTTCATCACCGAAGAAATCTGGCAGCGCATCGCGCCGCTGGCCGGTATCGAAGGCAAGACGATCATGCTGCAACCTTGGCCAGTGGCCAACGAAGCACGCATCGATCAGGGCGCCGAAGACGATATCGAATGGTTGAAGACGCTGATGCTCGGCACGCGCAACATTCGCGCCGAGATGAACATTGGTCCGGGCAAGCCGCTGAACCTGTACCTGAAAAACGTCAGCGCCGAAGACCAGCGTCGTCTCACCGAGAACGAAGCCTTGCTGAAGAAGCTGGCCCGCCTCGAATCGATCACTGTGTTGGCTGCCGGCGAAGAAGCACCGCTGTCTGCCACCGCGCTGGTGGGCGAGATGGAAGTGCTGGTGCCGATGGCTGGCCTGATCGACAAGGACGCCGAGCTGGCGCGCCTGGATAAAGAAATCCTGCGTTTGCAGGGCGAAGTCCAGCGCGTGGGCGGCAAGCTGTCCAACGCCGGTTTCGTCGACAAGGCCCCGGCCGAAGTCATCGACAAGGAACGCGCCAAACTGGCCGAAGCCGAACAGGCTTTGGGCAAGTTGGCTGAGCAGCATGCGCGGATTGCCAGTTTGTAACGGCAACTCGCAATGAAAAAGGGAGGCCCGTAACGGCCTCCCTTTTTCTTGCCCGCCACTTTTTGCTCTCCGTAGGAGCGAGGCTTGCTCGCGAAGAACGATAACGCGGTGTACCTGATTAACCGTGTCGCGGCCTTCGCGGGCAAGCCTTGCTCCTACAGGATCCCCGCGCGAGCATCGTCTGTGGGACAATGCCCCCCACTTTCAGCCATACCCGAATCGACCACACCCATGAACGCCCCCCGCACACCCCGCCCTGCGCGCAAGAAGCCTGACTCCGCCACCCCGGCCAACGCCGTGGAACCACGGCCGAAGGCCAGCCTGCATCCGCGCAATCGCCACCAGGGTCGTTACGACTTCCCGGAGCTGATCAAGAGCACGCCGGAACTGGCGAAGTTCGTGATCCTCAACCCGTACGGCAAGGAAAGCATCGACTTCGCCAGCCCTGACGCGGTGCGGGTGTTCAACCGGGCGTTGCTCAAGTCGTTCTACGGCGTGGCCCACTGGGACATCCCGGCCGACTACCTGTGCCCGCCAGTTCCGGGACGTGCCGACTATGTGCACTTCCTGGCCGACCTGCTCGCTAGCGTCAACGACGGTGAAATCCCCCGTGGTGCACCGGTCAAAGTGCTCGATATCGGCATGGGCGCCAACTGCGTCTATCCGCTGATCGGTTACAGCGACTACCGCTGGCACTTCCTCGGTTCGGAAATCGACCCGACAGCCGTGGCCGCCGCCAAAGCCATCGTGCAGTCCAACGGCCTGAACAAAGCCATTCAGCTGCGTCTGCAAAGCAATCCCAAGCACATCCTGCTTGGCTTGCTGGAGCCGGGCGAACGCTTTGACCTGACCATGTGCAACCCGCCGTTCCACGCCTCGATGGACGAAGCGACCAAGGGCAGCGAGCGTAAATGGCGCGCCCTGGGTCGTGCCGACCCGAAACGCAAACTGCCGGTGCTGAACTTTGGCGGGCAATCGGCCGAACTGTGGTGTGAAGGCGGCGAAGCACGTTTTGTGACGCAACTGATCGCCGAGAGCGCCAGCTTCCAGCACAAAGTGCTGTGGTTCAGCACTCTGGTGTCGAAAGCGTCGAACCTGCCGGCGATCCAGACCGCGCTGAAAAAAGCCGGCGTGTTGGAAAGCCAGGTGGTGGAAATGTCCCAGGGCCAGAAGCAGAGCCGCTTTGTGGCCTGGACCTTCCAGACCAAGTCCGAGCAGCAGGTCTGGCGCGAGCGCTGGGCCCGCAAGTAACACCTGGAACAGCGATTGGTCTTGGGCCAATCGCTGAATCGCAGGCACAAAAAAGCCGTGCCCGGATCACTCCGGAGCACGGCTTTTTTTACTGCGTCTTACTTGTTAACAGCGTCGGTCAGGCCTTTGGCCACAACCAGCTTGATAACTTTCTTGGCAGCGATTTCGATGGCAGCGCCAGTCGAAGGGTTACGGCCAGTACGGGCAGGACGCTCGGTCACTTTCAGTTTGCCGATACCTGGCAGAGTGATTTCGCCGCCGTTTTCCAGCTGATCGGCAACGATTTGGCCCAGTTGGTCCAGAGCGTTACGCGCGGTGGTTTTTGGCGCGTCGATAGCTTCAGCGATGTCGGCGATCAGTTGGTCTTTAGTAAGAGCCATGTAGTGTTCCTTCCCTATCAAATTCATATGGATTGCAGAGTGCAGTGTCAGCCATCGAGCCCGATCTTCTGGATCTGGCACCCTCGGCCATAACCACGACGAGTCGGGGTTATAGATACCGAAATCAGGGTTTGGTTCGACCTGACAAATGCTGAATGCACGCTTAACGCAGTGACTTCGCGTAAGACCGGGCAAAACTAGCACAGAGACGGGGAAATATCCGCCTCTTGCTACCCATTTGGTCAGCTTTATTGCTCTAAAACGGGAAAAAACTGCATAAGGGCCGCCGCGCACCGGCGAATTGCCCTTCGAGACGCGCCAAAACCAGTGGTTGCGGTACACTTGGCACTTTTTGGGGGAGCACGCCCTCCTCTCTTCAATCAGCCGAGAAGCCCATGCCGATCCGCCATTGCATCGTCCACCTGATCGACAAAAAACCCGACGGCACACCCGCAGTTCTTCACGCTCGTGACTCCGAACTGGCAGAGTCCAGCGCCATCGAGAACATGCTCGCCGACCTCAACGAGAGTTACAACGCCAAACAAGGCAAGGCCTGGGGTTTCTTTCATGCCGAGTCCGGGGCGCATCCGTTCAGCGGCTGGCTGAAGGAATACCTCGATGGCGGCAAGGATTTCACGGCGTTCAGCCGGGTGGCGGTGGAACATCTGCAAAAGCTGATGGAAGAGTCGAACCTGTCGGTGGGCGGCCACGTGCTGTTCGCGCATTACCAGCAAGGCATGACCGATTACCTGGCCATCGCCCTGTTGCACCACAGCGAAGGCGTGGCGGTGACCGAAGAACTGGACGTGACGGCCTCCCGTCACCTGGACCTCGGCCAGCTGCACCTGGCAGCGCGGATCAACATCTCCGAGTGGCAGAACAACAAGCAATCCAAGCAGTACATTTCGTTCATCAAAGGCAAGAACGGGAAAAAGGTTTCGGAGTATTTCCGCGACTTCATCGGCTGCCAGGAAGGCGTCGACGGCCCGGGCGAAACCCGCACCTTGCTCAAAGCCTTCAGTGACTTCGTCGAAAGCGAAGACCTGCCGGAAGAATCCGCCCGGGAGAAGACCAAGACGTTGGTGGATTACGCCAGCAGCCAGGCCAAGCTCGGCGAGCCGATGGGCCTGGAAGAACTCTCGGAGCTGATCGACGAAGAACGCCCGAAGGCGTTCTACGATCACATCCGCAACAAGGATTACGGCCTGTCCCCGGAGATTCCGGCGGATAAGCGCACCCTGAACCAGTTCCGTCGCTTCACCGGCCGTGCTGAGGGGCTGTCCATCAGCTTCGAAGCGCACCTGCTGGGCTCGAAGATTGAATACGACGAAGAAGCCGGCACGCTGATCATCAAGGGCTTGCCGACCCAGCTGACTGATCAGCTGAAGCGACGCAACTGATGCTCAACGGCATCCTGAAGAAATTCCTGCTGATCCTGCTGGTGGTCGTGGTTTACCAGAATTGGGGCAAGATCGAGCGGGTGTTCAACCCTTCACAGGTGGTTTCAGAACAGACCCAGGCCAAGGCCAACGTCGTGCTCTACGCCACTGACTGGTGCGGCTACTGCAAGCTGACCCGGCGCTTTCTCGATCAGAAGGGCATTCCGTACAAGGAATTCGATATCGAGAAGGACGCTGAGGCGCGCAAGGCTTATGAAGCGTTGGGCGGGCGCGGGATACCGTTGATTGATGTGAACGGGACGTTGATTCGCGGGTATGACCCGGATGAAATCCTCGCCGCCCTGAAGTAACCGATTGCCTCACATCAAACCTGTAGGAGCGAGGCTTGCCCGCGAAGCTTTTAGCGCCCGTGATGACGCCTTCGCGGGCAAGCCTCGCTCCTACAGGGTTCAGCGTTTTTCGATACGAAACCCAAACCGCGGAAAGTGCACATGCACCACCCCGGCCCGCTCGTCTTCCCGACGCACAATCAATTCCTCACGCCCCGCAAACACCAACTCACCGGCCACCGGATCAACGCCGTAGTCGGTGGCCGCAATCACGACCTGCTGGCCCGCCTCAAAGCCGTTAGGCTCCTCAAACTGCTCATCCGGCAACGCAGCGGGCGTGGCATTGCGCGACACCTCCAGCGCCTCCTCGGCCGTCATCTCACTAAACGCGCCATGACCAAAACCCATCACCCGACCAAACCACGCCGACACCGCCGGATAAGCCTCCACCAACGGTGAAGTGACCGGCGTCGCCTTGAGAAACCACAAGCAATGGGCCAGGGCGAAATCGGCAATCGAAGGCTCACCAAACAGAAAGTCGCCCTCCTCGCGCTGCAGCTGCAATTCGAGACGCCCCATAATGGTCGGCCACTGATGCCGCGCCTGCTCCGCCGATAACTTCGTCGCGCTGCCGCCGCTGAATAACCCGGCGCGATCAGCCAGGAATGCCTTGATCGCTTCCGGCGGCAATTTGCCAAAGCGCACTGCCACCGATTCCGGCTGGAACACCAGGCTCACTGCGTGCTGGAACACCACCGAATCCACCCAGGCCGCGAAGGACGCGACGATCATTTCCTGACCTTCGGGGAAAAACGCCGGCAGGGTTTTTTCCTGCTCCAGGCGACGGGCGATCAGCGCGGTGTCGCAATAAATATCGGCGCCGATCTGCAACACCGGGGTCTTGCGGTAGCCGCCGGTGAGTGCAGTCAATTCAGGTTTTGGCATCACCGGCGAGATCTTTACCGAGCGCCACGACAGCCCCTTGAAACCCAGCAGCAGCCGGGCCTTTTCGGCGAAGGGGGACGTCGGGTAATTGTGGAGAATCAACTCTGACATGCTCGGCTCCGCCGCTCGGATAAGGAGCTGGCAGCTTAGCGCGCAATCGGGTAACAACCCACAGATCTGCCTGATGGGCACTTATCAGTCAGTTTGATAATTCAACACCAGGCATTCCTTGGCGCTTTTCTTGAGCTTTTTGATCAACCGTTCCTGACGCAAAGCTTCGCTTTTGTTGCGGCAGACTTCGGTGTAGACCAGCGCCATGGCTGGGCTGGACAGGAAAAACCGTGCGCCCTTGCCACTCTGGTGCTTGGCAAAGCGGCGCACCGGATCGTCGCTGATCCCGCAGTACAACGAACCATTGGCCGCGCGAACGAGGTAGACGAACCAGGGCTTGCTGGCAGGCACCGGTTCGACGGCAATGACGGAGGATTCGCTGAGGGTGTTCACGTGACGATCAGGGCTTGAAAGGAAACAAGCCGCGATCTTATCAGCGACTGGCCTGGAATGCCTTCAGCCCCTTCAACGCCTGGGCGCGAACGGCGTTGCGCACCAACGGTGTCCAGCCCAGCAACAGGCCCTTGGTGCCCAGTGCCTGACGGGACCAGCGCCACAGATCGAAGCTGTCGTGATGCTCACAGATCTTGCCGTCGCGAAACACGAAACGCGCCTGGATGTCGTTGATCACAATGTTGCCGGTCTGGCTGAACAGGTAGGTCGCGACCCAATGAGCACCGCCGGTGCGGTCGTCGCTGCGCACGTTGTCGAAGGTCAGGGAGAAGTCCTTGGCCCGGGTCGTGAGCATGCGCCACATGTCGCCGGCATCACGGCCGCGCAACTCGCCGAACGCCGGATCACTGAACACCACGTCGTCGGTGTAGCAGGCGCTCATGGCCTCGGCATCCAGGCGTTGGAAGGCCTCGTAGAACCGGGTGATCAAGGCGTTATGGGCGTCACTCATGGGCAAGCTCCGAACAGTCGAAAGATTGCCTGCACGATAGTCTGCAAATACACGCAAGACCACTGGCATTCGTGGGCCGAATGCCAGCAGTACGAGGATTCAGATTTTTTCGCTTTGCACCTGCACGTACAGCGAACGCCCGGCACCGAGGCCGGCGATGATCGCGCCGAGACCGATGATGCCGAAGATCCAGCCCAGCGCGTTCCAGCCGCCAGTCCAGTCGTGGACGATGCCGACCGCAAACGGCCCCATGGACGCCAGGGTGTAACCGATGCCCTGGGCCATGCTCGACAGGTTGGCGGCCACGTGGGAATCACGCGAGCGAAGGACGATCAAGGTCAGCGCCAGGCTGAACGTACCGCCCTGCCCCAGCCCCAGCAGAATCGCCCAGCCCCACAGGCCTTCTATCGGCGCATAGAGACAGCCGAACAAGCCGCCGAGGGTCAGTAGCATGACGATGACGATCGCCAGGCGCTGGTCCTTACCGCGCGTCGCCAACCAGGGTGCGGCCAGGGAACTGGCCAACTGGACAATCACCGAACCCGACAGTACGAGCCCGGCCTGGGTCGGCGTCAGTCCACGGCCGATCAGGATCGACGGCAACCAACCGAACACGATGTAAGCCAGGGACGATTGCAATCCCATGTACAGCGTCACTTGCCAGGCCAATGGATCGCGCAGCAGACCGCGAACCCGGTAAGCCACGTTATGCGAGCCGTGCTTCTGCCCCACTTGCGGCAACCAGAAAATCGCAGCCACCACGGCCGGAACCACCCAGAAGCCCAGACCCAACGCCCAGCGCTTGTCGAAATGCTCGCTCAACGGCACGGTCGCCCCCGCCGCCATGGCCGCGCCCAGGCATAGCGCCATGGTATAGACACCGGTCATGGTGCCGGCCTGCTTCGGGAAATCACGCTTGACGATCCCCGGCAGCAATACGCCGATCACGCCGATACTGGCGCCGGCCAACACGCTGCCGGCGAACAGACCGATTTCACCGAAGGAACTGCGCAGAATGATCCCGCCGGCCAGCACCAACAAAATCCCCAGCACCACCCGCTCGGCACCGAAACGCCGGGCCAGGATCGGCGCCAGCGGTGCGAACAGGCCGAGGCAGAGCACCGGCAACGTGGTAAGCAGGCCGGCCTCGGCCGCGGACAAGCCGAGGGTCTTCGACACCTCGCTGAGCATCGGCGCCATGCTCGACAGCGCCGGACGCAGGTTCAGCGCCACCAGGATCAGCCCCAGCAACAACAGCCACGGTCGTCGCAGGATCGGATGACTGCGCTGGACCTGCTCGTCATCGGCCTCGGCGTCGATCAACAGCTCTTCGAGCTCCGCCGTGCGCTTGGGTTGCGGGATGTTGCTGGGATTGGCAGACATGGGGTTCTCGGTTTCAAGGTTCATTGATCAACTGCCTCGACAGGGCCTTGGCCCGTTCCGGGTCGCGCTGCTCGACGGCCTCCAGCAGTTCGATATGCAGATCGAACACCTCTTGGCGTCGCGGGGAAATGTTCAGGGTTTTGCGCAACTGAGCGCCGACGATGCTGGAAAAGTAGCGATACAACTCGCTGAGGGTCGGGTTGTGCGCGGCGTCCACCAGACGGCGGTGGAACACCAGGTCGCAAGCGATGTAGCTGTCGAGATCGCCGTGATAGTGACTGCCGCTGACCCCAAGGGCTTCGCGCAGTGCCACCAGATCTTCATCGGTACGACGCAATGCCGCCAGGCCGATGGCCTCGACTTCCAGGATGTGCCGGGTTTCCCGCGCCTGTTCGTGGGTGCATTGCGACAGCGCCTTCATGGTGTCCATCGGATCGATCACCGCCCGCAGGTAACTGCCGTCGCCCTGGCGGATCTCGATCAACCCGGAAAACGCCAACACGCGCATCGCTTCGCGCACGGTGTTACGGCTGATGCCCAATTCGGCGGACAGCTCGGGCTCGGTGGGGAGGCGCTGGCCGACGGCCCAGACGCCTTGGGTGATGCGCAGACGCAACTGGTCCAGAGCCTGATCAACCAGAGATCGCTTAATGAGTGGAGAAATGTCTGACATAGGATTCGCCCTTTCATCCAATCATAGGATGAATTTTCCGACATGTTAGTCAGCTTCATGTAGGACGGCAACCGCCTACGGTCAGAGGGAGGGAAATGGAGCGGGATTTTCGATTAGTCAAAATTACCCTTTAAGGGTAATTTCAGGGATAGGGCTTACGGTTTCTTATGGAGAAGAACAGGACGTCTACCACACAACATTTCAAGACATGGAGCTCTACATCAAAGTGACCTACTGCCACAACGGTGGGCCCCCTGTGATCTCTTTCAAGGAGAAGAACGTATGAACACGCGGCAATGCATGAGTTGTGGCGCTCAAGACTCAATGCAACATTTCGAAGGTCGCTGTCTCAGTGTCGACTACAAGAACGTTTCACGATGGGTGCACGATATTGCCGGCTGGGAGTGCAAAGTTTGCGGTGAAATCATTTTTGACAATGATACCGACAGCGCCAAGCGCTACTCCGACGCTGGCGACAAATTGCTCGAAGATTGCTTTCAGATCATGGGCACCGAGATGAAACGCATCCGCCGCAAACTGCACCTCACGCAGAAGGAAGCGGTGAAACTGCTTTCCGGCGCTGGCCACAACGCGTTTTCACGATATGAGCGCGGCGAACTGCAACCGCCTCAAGCGTTGTTTACGCTGATGCGCTTGCTGGATCGTCATCCTCACTTGCTGGCTGAAATACAAGCAATGAACGGAGGTGCTGACTTGAAACGGCTATTGGCTGCACGCTTTCCGGAACAGGAAACGGTGCTGGCGTCCTGATCCCGAACATCAGACAAAACAAACCCGGAACACGTCCGGGTTTATTTCACTGCCTGACGTTGATCAATGCAAAATCTGGCTCAAGAACAACTTGGTCCGATCATTCTGCGGATTATCGAAGAAGTCATTCGGCGCCGCCTGTTCAACGATCTCGCCCTTGTCCATGAAGATCACGCGGTTGGCCACGGTGCGGGCGAAGCCCATTTCGTGGGTCACGCAGAGCATGGTCATGCCGTCTTCGGCGAGGCCGATCATGGTGTCCAGAACCTCTTTCACCATCTCGGGGTCGAGTGCCGAAGTCGGTTCGTCGAACAGCATGATTTTCGGTTTCATGCACAGGGCACGGGCAATCGCCACACGCTGTTGCTGACCGCCGGACAGTTGCCCCGGGTATTTATGCGCCTGCTCCGGAATGCGTACGCGTTCCAGGTAGTGCATGGCGATTTCTTCGGCCTTGCGTTTCGGCATCTTGCGCACCCACATCGGGGCCAGGGTGCAGTTCTGCAGAATGGTCAGGTGCGGGAACAGGTTGAAGTGCTGGAACACCATGCCGACTTCGCGGCGGATCGCTTCGATCTGCTTGAGGTCGTTGGTCAGTTCCACGCCATCGACCACGATGCGGCCCTGCTGGTGTTCTTCCAGGCGGTTGAGGCAACGGATGGTGGTGGATTTGCCGGAACCCGACGGGCCGCACAGGACGATACGCTCGCCCTGCTTGACGTTGAGGTTGATGTCTTTCAACACGTGGAACTGGCCATACCACTTGTTCACGCCCTGCATCTGAATAATGCCTTCAGGGCTCACAGGCTGTTTGATCGCTTCGCTCATCACTTAACTCCTAACGCTTGTGGCCAGTGTCCAGCTTACGTTCCAAATGCATGGAGTAGCGGGACATACCAAAACAGAAAATCCAGAACACCAGGGCCGCGAACACGTAGCCTTCAGTCGCCATACCCAACCATTTCGGGTCGGCGGCGGCTTGCTTGACGCTGTTGAGCAAGTCGAACAGGCCGATGATGATCACCAGGCTTGTGTCCTTGAACAGCGCAATGAAGGTGTTGACGATGCCAGGGATTACCAGCTTCAGGGCTTGCGGCAGAATCACCAGGCCCATGCTGCGCCAATAACCGAGCCCCATCGCCGCAGCCGCTTCGTATTGACCTTTGGGGATCGCTTGCAGACCGCCGCGCACCACTTCCGCCACATAGGCTGACTGGAACAGGATCACGCCGATCAGCGCCCGCAGCAGTTTGTCGAAGTTCATGCCTTCAGGCAGGAACAGCGGCAGCATCACCGAGGACATGAACAGCACCGTGATCAACGGTACGCCGCGCCAGAACTCGATGAAGGTCACGCAGACCACCCGAATCGCCGGCATGTTCGAGCGACGCCCCAGCGCCAGGATGATCCCCAGCGGCAACGCACCGGCGATACCGACGGTAGCAATCACCAGGGTCAGCATCAGGCCGCCCCATTGGCTGGTCGCCACGTTGGTCATGCCGAACAGGCCGCCATGCAACAGGAAGTAGGCAATGATCGGGTACGCCACCAGGAAGCTCAGCCCGTACACCGCTTTACGGTGAAAGCGCGAGATGAACAACGGTGCCACGCCGATGACCGCCAGCCACACGGTCAGGTCCACGCGCCAGCGCAGGTCCACCGGGTAGTAGCCGTACATGAACTGGCCGAAACGCTGCTGGATGAACACCCAGCAGGCGCCTTCCTTGGTGCAGTCGGCACGGGTGGTGCCGACCCAGTTGGCATCGAGGATGGCCCAGTGCAGGATCGGCGGGACGATCAGGTAGATCAGGTAGAACGCGAACAGGGTCAGCAGGGTGTTGATCCAGCTGGAGAACATGTTGGCGCGCATCCACGCCACCACACCGATGCTGCTGCTCGGTGGAGGCATGTCAGGCTTGAAAGTATGAGTACTCATGCGCTTTTCCTTACCGCTCGATCAGCGCAATGCGCTTGTTGTACCAGTTCATCAGCAGGGAAATGCTGATACTGATCGCCAGGTACACGCTCATGGTGATGGCAATCACCTCGATCGCCTGTCCGGTCTGGTTCAGCACCGTACCGGCAAACAACGACACCATCTCCGGATAACCGATACCGGCCGCCAGCGAGGAGTTCTTCGCCAGGTTCAGGTATTGGCTGGTCAGCGGCGGGATGATCACGCGCAGGGCTTGCGGGATGATCACCTTGCGCAGGGTCGGACCGTTGCGCAGCCCGAGCGAACGCGCCGCTTCGGTCTGGCCGTGGCTGACCGACTTGATGCCCGAACGCACGATCTCGGCGATAAACGCCGCGGTGTACACGGTCAGGGCCAGGGTCAGGGCCAGCAGTTCCGGGATCAATACCCAGCCACCGACGAAGTTGAAGCCTTGCAGCTTCGGCAGTTCCCAGTGCAGCGGGGCGCCGAAGATCAGCGCGCACAATGCCGGGATCACCAGGAACAAAGCCAGGCCGACCCAGAACTTGTGGAACGGTACGCCGGTGGCTTCAAAGCGCTTGTTGGCCCAGCGGCACATCAGCACGATGGCGACGATGGCAATAACGACGCTGACGAAGAACGCCCAGAACCCGTCCGCCATTTGCGCGGCCGGCATGTTCAGGCCACGGCTGCTGACGAAGAAGGTGTCGCCGAAGTTATGGCTGGCGCGCGGCCCCGGCATGGTCAGGAACACCGCGAAGTACCAGAACAGGATTTGCAGCAGCGGCGGAATGTTACGGAAGACTTCCACGTAAACCGTCGCCAGCTTGCTGATGATCCAGTTCGGCGACAGCCGCGCCACGCCGACGATGAAACCGAGCAGGGTCGCCAGGACCACGCCGATGACCGTCACCAGCAAGGTGTTGAGCAGACCGATGACAAACACCCGGGCATACGTGTCCGATTCGGTGTAGTCGATCAGGTGTTGAGCGATGCCGAACCCGGCACTGCGATCCAGAAAACTGAAGCCGGAAGTGATGCCCCGGTGTTGCAGGTTGGTTTGCGTATTGTCGAACAGATACCAGCCCATCGCGACGACCGCGACGATGGTGATGATCTGAAATAGCCACGCACGCACTTTTGGATCGCTGAGGCTGAGCCTCTGCTTTGGTGCGCCGATTGATTTTTGCATGGAGTGCCCCGGAAATAATGGAACAGAACATCACCCGGTGGTTGGCCCACCGGGTGACAGAACCATCAGCGCACTGGTGGTGCGTATTGAATGCCGCCGTTGGTCCACAGGGCGTTCAGGCCACGGTCGATTTCCAGCGGGGTGGTCTTGCCGAGGTTTTTCTCGAAGATTTCGCCGTAGTTACCGACTTGGGAAACGATCTTGACGACCCAGTCCTTCGGCAGCTTCAGGTCTTTGCCGTATTCGCCGTCAGCACCCAACATACGGGCAACGTCCGGGTTCTTGGTGGACTTGGCTTGTTCCAGTACGTTTTTCGACGTGACACCGGCTTCTTCGGTGTTCAACAGCGCGTAGCCAACCCAGCGAACGATCGCCAGCCACTCGTCGTCGCCGTTACGTACGACTGGACCCAGTGGTTCTTTGGAGATGGTTTCCGGCAGTACCACGTAGTCTTTTGGCGAAGCCAGTTTGCTGCGCTGTGCGTACAGCTGCGACTTGTCGGAAGTCAGCACGTCGCAACGACCGGATTCCAGCGACTTGGCGCTTTCATCGGAGGTGTCGAAAGTGATCGGGGTGTACTTCAGGTTGTTGGCACGGAAGTAGTCGGAAACGTTCAGCTCGGTGGTGGTACCGGCCTGGATGCAGATGGTTGCACCGTCCAGCTCCTTGGCACTTTTCACGCCCAGCTTGCTGTTGGCCAGGAAGCCTACGCCGTCGTAATAAGTGATGAAGCCTGGGAATTTCAGGCCCATGCCCGCGTCACGGGAACTGGTCATGGTGGTGTTACGGGAGAGAATGTCGATTTCGCCGGACTGCAACGCGGTGAAGCGCTCCTTGGCGTTCAACTGGCTGAACTTGACCTTGTTGGCGTCGCCGAATACGGCAGCGGCCACAGCACGGCAAACGTCAGCGTCGATCCCGAGGATCTTGCCGGTGGAGTCCGGAACCGAGAAACCCGGCAGGCCGTCACTCACGCCGCACTGTACGAAACCTTTCTTCTGCACTGCATCCAGGGTTGCACCCGCCTGAGCGAACCCGCTGACACCGAGCACTGCGGCTGCAGTCACGATAGCCAGGGTGGATTTCAACATTTTCATTCAAACCTCCAGTTTTGCTCTTGTTGTGTCGGAGCGTGAGTCCAGTCGCACCCTTTTGAGGCGTTGTTGACCCGTGTTGGCTTTTTTTGGGGTCAACCGACGTACGAACTTCAGCTATGAGTCTATTAGGAGAAAATCCACATCATGGATCACTCACTTCTCACCAATCGGCCGAACGGGCTGTAGCCCTTTCACGTTCGCTAAGCCCGTAACGGCCGCAGGCGAACATCCATCACCGGATTCTTTGCTATCCCGTCCTCGGCAGTACACTGATAGTGTTACCGCCAGGCGCGAGATTGGTTGCACAGGTTTCCCCATAGCAAAGCCCGTACCACACCGCTCGCTCAAGCGATTCAGCGACAGGTCAATAGCAAAACTTGTAGCCTTGCGACATCTTCTTAACTGATCAACCAGACGCGCACTCACATCTCGCACTCAATGAGAGCGCACGCACAAATTTGGAGCAGACATGACCCAGCCCTTGATTCTTCAGCCCGGCAAGCCAGTAGACGCCTGCGTTATCTGGCTGCACGGCCTGGGCGCCGATCGCTACGACTTTCTCCCGGTGGCCGAAGCCCTGCAGGAAAGCCTGCTGACCACCCGCTTCGTCCTGCCCCAGGCGCCGACACGCGCTGTCACCATTAATGGTGGCTACGAGATGCCGAGCTGGTACGACATATTGGCCATGAACCCGGCACGCGCGATCAGCCGCGAGCAGTTGGATGAGTCGGCACAAAGGGTCATTGATTTGATCGAAGAGCAGAAGGCCAGCGGAATAGACGCGTCGCGGATTTTCCTCGCCGGTTTTTCCCAGGGCGGCGCGGTGGTGTTGCACAGCGCTTTCCTGAAATGGCAGGGACCGCTCGGTGGCGTACTTGCCCTGTCGACTTATGCGCCGACCTTCGGCGATGAACTGGAACTGTCCGCCAGCCAGCAACGCATTCCTGTGCTATGCCTGCACGGCCAGTACGATGACGTTGTGCAAAACGCCATGGGCCGTAGCGCTTATGAGCATTTAAAGCAGCGTGGTGTCACCGTGACATGGCAGGAATACCCAATGGGCCACGAAGTGTTACCCGAAGAAATTCGCGACATTGGTACCTGGCTCGCCGAGCGCTTGGGTTAACTCTTTATATGAACAGAACGTCCTTTAGCTTCCTTTGATCATCCCGCTACGCCGCGCCCGATTCTTGCATTACACTGGCCGGCGTACATTCCTTAACCAATTGATGAGATGACCGTGCTCAAAGCACTCAAAAAAATGTTCGGTAAAAGCGAGACTGAGCAGCTCGCGCCAGTCGCCAGCGCTCCGTCTCACACCCCCAGCCACCGCACCGACGGTCGTCAGCCTGGCCGGACCGCAGCCGCAGCGGCACCGAAACAAGAGCCTGTGACCACACCGGCCGCCCCACCTGTCGAGGCAATCGTTGCCGAGCAACCGCTCGCCGAAGCCCCGAAACCTGCAAAACCGCGTCGCGAACCCAAGCCAAAAGCCCCGGTCATTCCCTGGAAACTCGAAGACTTCGCCGTCGAGCCCATGGAAGGCAAAACCCGTTTCCACGATTTCAAGCTCGCCCCTGAACTGATGCACGCCATCCAGGACCTCGGCTTCCCGTATTGCACGCCGATCCAGGCGCAAGTCCTGGGCTTCACCCTGGCGGGCAAAGATGCCATCGGTCGCGCCCAGACCGGCACCGGCAAAACCGCCGCGTTCCTGATTTCGATCATCACCCAGTTGCTGGAAACCCCGCCGCCCAAGGAACGCTACATGGGTGAACCGCGGGCGCTGATCATCGCGCCGACCCGAGAATTGGTGGTGCAGATTGCCAAGGACGCGGCCGACCTGACCAAGTACACCGGCCTCAACGTCATGACGTTCGTCGGCGGCATGGACTTCGATAAGCAGCTCAAGCACCTCGAAGCCCGTCACTGCGACATCCTCGTGGCCACCCCGGGCCGTCTGCTGGACTTCAACCAGCGCGGCGACGTGCACCTGGACATGGTCGAAGTCATGGTCCTGGACGAAGCCGACCGCATGCTCGACATGGGTTTTATCCCGCAAGTGCGCCAGATCATTCGCCAGACCCCGCCGAAGAACGAACGCCAGACGCTGCTGTTCTCCGCGACCTTCACCGAAGACGTGATGAACCTGGCCAAGCAATGGACCACCGAGCCATCGATCGTCGAGATCGAAGCGCAGAACGTGGCCAGCGAAAACGTCGAGCAACACATCTACGCCGTGGCCGGCGCCGATAAGTACAAGCTGCTCTACAACCTGGTGACTGATAACGGTTGGGAGCGGGTGATGGTCTTCGCCAACCGCAAAGATGAAGTGCGGCGCATCGAAGAACGCCTGGTGCGCGATGGCGTCAACGCCGCGCAGCTGTCCGGCGATGTGCCGCAGCACAAGCGGATCAAGACCCTGGAAGGTTTCCGCGAAGGCAAGATCCGCGTGCTGGTGGCCACCGATGTTGCCGGTCGCGGCATCCACATCGACGGCATCAGCCATGTGATCAACTTCACCCTGCCGGAAGTCCCGGACGACTACGTGCATCGCATCGGTCGCACCGGCCGTGCGGGCGCCGATGGTGTGTCCATCAGCTTCGCTGGGGAAGATGACTCCTACCAGCTACCGTCCATCGAGGCGCTGCTGGGCAAGAAAATCAGCTGTGAAACGCCACCGACGCATCTGTTGCGAGCTGTTGAGCGCAAGCGCCCGTAACCCGGGACGCACTAAAAGAGGCGCAGCCGGCAACGGACTGCGCTTTTTTTTCGCCCGGCTTTCAACAGCCGCTTGCTCGAAACAACTAAAAGTCCATAATAGACAAATTAGTTTAATTTCAGCACCCGGAGCCGAGCATGTCCAGTACGCCCTACGTGATCAACCAACTTCAGGCTCGCGAGCTGCTGGCTCAGATCGACGTGCCGAAAATTCTGCGCAAGCTGTTCCGCGACCTGGCTGTCGGACAAGCCGTGCAACCGGCGCAGCAACTGGTGGAATTCCCCCAAGGCGCTGGCGACTTCATCAACTACCTGGGCGTGCTGGCGGAAGATGGGGTCTACGGGGTCAAGACGTCGCCCTATATCGTGCGCGAACAGGGTCCGCTGGTCACGGCGTGGACGCTGTTAATGTCGATGCAAACCGGACAGCCGCTGTTGCTCTGCGATGCTGGTGAACTGACCACCGCTCGCACCGCCGCGACTACGGCCGTGGCGGTCGACGCCCTCGCTCCGCTGCAAGCCCGGCGCCTGGCGATTATCGGCAGTGGCAAAATCGCCCAAGCGCACCTGCATTACGTCAAGAACCTGCGGGATTGGCAGAGCATCAACCTGTTCTCGCCAGGTTTGAGCGAACTGAATGCCGAGGCACGGGCGAATCTGCAAAACCTCGACCCGCGACTGACCCTCGTCGACAGTCGCGAAGCGGCGATTCACGACGCCGACGTGATCATGCTCTGCACCTCGTCAGCAGGGCCGGTGATCGATCCGTCCAGCCTCAGCAAACCGGCGCTGATCACCTCGATCAGCACCAACGCACCCCGCGCCCACGAAGTGCCGCCCCAAAGCCTCAACGACATGCAGGTGTTCTGCGACTATCGTCAGACCACCCCGGGCTCGGCGGGTGAAATGCTGATTGCCGGTGAGCAGCATGGTTGGGACAAGCGCGTGATCGTCGGTGACCTGCCCGATCTGCTCAGCGAAAAAGTCCAGCGCCCCAGTTACGAGCGCCATGTGTTCTTCCGCTCCATCGGCCTGGGCCTGGAAGACATTGCCCTGGCCAATGCTCTCTACCAACTCCAGCACTGACCACGCCCCGCACACACATTATTTGCGCCTTTTCAGGAGACGTTCATGAGCCAGGCAGACTTCATCATCATCGGCGGCGGGATTGCCGGCGCTTCCACCGGTTACTGGCTGTCGCAGCACGCACGCGTCATCGTGCTGGAGCGTGAAACCCATCCGGCCTATCACTCCACCGGACGTTCGGCGGCGCTGTACACCGCCGCGTATGGCACGCCGCAAGTGCGTGCGTTGACCCAGGCCAGCCGCGACTTCTTCGACGCCCCGCCCGCCGGTTTCTGCGATCACCCGTTGCTGACCCCACGCGGTGAAATGACCGTGGATTTCACCGGCGACCCGGCCGAGCTGAACAATCAATACCTGAGCGCCAAAGCCACGGTGCCGCAGATGCAACTGCTCAGCGCCGATGAAGCCTGCGCGCGCCTGCCGATCCTGCGCCGGGAAAAAGTCCATGGCGCGATCTACGACCCGACCGCCAGTGACATCGACACCGATGCCTTGCACCAGGGGTATCTGCGTGGGATCAAGCGCAATAAAGGTGAAGTCCATACCGACAGCGAAGCGCTGGGCCTGGCCCGTGACGCTGACGGCCAGTGGCACGTGCAAACCAGCGGGCAAACGTTCACCGCGCCAGTCATCATCAACGCCGCTGGCGCCTGGGCCGACAAAGTCGGTGCACTGGCCGGCGCCGCATCACTGGGCCTGCAACCAAAGCGTCGGGCGGCCTTCATTTTCGCCGGGCCCGAGGGCGTGGACATCCACCATTGGCCGATGCTGGTGGCGCTCGACGAATCCTTCTACATGAAGCCGGACGCCGGCATGTTCCTTGGTTCGCCCGCCAACGCCGACCCGGTGGAACCCCACGACGTACAGCCCGAAGAACTGGACATCGCCATGGGTATTTACCAGATCGAAGAAGCCACCACCTTGTCCATCCGCCGCCCGACCCGCACCTGGGCCGGCCTGCGCAGCTTTGTGGCCGACGGTGATTTGCTGTCCGGCTTCGACACGCAGGTGCCGGGGCTGTTCTGGGTCGCCGCGCAAGGTGGCTACGGCATCCAGACTTCACCGGCCATGGGCCAGGCCAGTGCGGCGCTGGTGCGCGGTGAAGCCTTGCCGGAGCAACTGCGCCAATTTGGCCTGGATGCCGCGATGCTCTCCCCGGCTCGCCTGGGTTGAGCTGCGGACTTGAGTGACGCGTCGACCCGATTGCGGCAAACTTCCAGCGCCCTGTTTGATGGGGCGCTGACGTTGCCTGGAGCTCCCTGTATGAATGCACCTGAACAAGACCCGGCCCTGGACAACTTCCGGGCGATCGCCGACGCCATCGCCACGCTGTTCTTTCCTCATGCCGAGGTGGTGCTGCACGATTTGCGCACGCAAAAAGTCGATTACATCGCTAACAACCTGTCGAAACGGGAAATCGGTGATGACTCGTCACTGGAGGACATGCTCAGCGAGGAGGTCAGCGAACGAAACATCGGGCCGTACGAAAAGCTTAATTGGGACGGTCAGAAGATTCGCAGCCTCAGCAGTGTGCTGCGCGACAGCGACGGCCATCCGCTGGCGGTGCTGTGCATCAACCTGAATATCTCGCTGTTTGAAAATGCCAAGGCGGCGCTGGATTTGTTCCTGTCGCCGACCAAGCTGATCCCGCAACCGGACTCATTGTTTCGCGATGACTGGCAGGAGCGGATCAACACCTTCCTGCATGCCTGGCTGCGCGAGCGTCAGTTGAGCCTGAATGTGCTGACCCGCGATCACAAGCGCGAGCTGGTGCTGGCGTTGCACGCCGAAGGCGCGTTCAAGGGCAAAAGCGCCTCCAACTATGTGGCCAATGTGCTGAACATGGGGCGGGCGACTGTTTACAAGCATTTGAAGGAATTGAAGGGTTAGGCATTTGGATGTGTGGTGTTTGAGCGGGCCTCTTCGCGGGCAAGCCTCGCTCCTACAGGTTCAATGTTGTTCGTGGACGACACAAAACCTGTAGGAGCGAGGCTTGCCCGCGAAGGCGGTCGATCAATCGCCGTAGATGTCAGACTTGAAATACTTATCCGAAATCTTCTGGTATTCGCCATTCGCGCGAATGCCGTCGATGGCCGCGTTCAGTTCGCTGACCAACTCGGTATTGCCCTTGCGCACCGCAATCCCGGCGCCCTCGCCCACGTATTTAGGGTCTTTCAGCTCTGGCCCGACAAACGCATAACCTTTGCCACGCGGCATCGACAGGAAGTCATTGAGCGGAATGGTGTCGGCAAAAATCGCATCGAGACGGCCGGCGGCCAGGTCCATGTAGATCTCTTCGTTGTTGCTGTAGCGCTTGACGTTGACGCCCTTGGGCTCGAAGACCTCGGTGGCGTAACGGTCGGTGGTGGTCGCCCGTTGCACACCGACGTTCTTGCCCTTGAGGCTGGCGTACTGGTCATCCACCACCGCGCCATCCTTCATCACCAGGCGCGACGAAGTGAAGTAGTACTTGTGGGTGAAATCCACCGACTTCTTGCGATCTTCGTTGATGGTCATGGACGACAGCGCCATGTCGATTTTCTTCACTTTCAGGGAAGGAATCAGACCGTCGAACTCACCTTCAACCCACGTGCACTTGACCTTCATCTGCGCGCACAGGGCATTGCCGATGTCGTAGTCGAACCCGACGATTTCGCCTTTGTCGGTTTTGGATGCGAACGGCGGATACGCCGCTTCGATGCCGATACGCAGGGTTTTCTCGGCGGCGAACAACGTGCTGCACGCCAACAGGCTCAAGGCCAGACCGGTGATGAGGGGGAATTTCTTCATGTTCGTTCTCTCGCGGGTTGTTGTTGGTTTGGCAAGACAGAAGAAAGAGCTGGAACGGGGAATGCTGTTTTTGTACTTTGAATTCCATACTGGACTTTTATGTATAAATCGTCAATCGCGTGCGCACGCCGCTGCCGTATCTCTGGTCGGGAAATGAATCAGGGGAGATTGATCGTTCCCACGCTCTGCGTCACAACAGAAGCAGGGACGCGGAGCATCCCGGGCGGCATTACCACGCAGAGCGTGGGAACGATCACGATCAGGCTGACGAATTATTTCTTCCAGCGATCCGCCGCCGCATGATCGCTGTCCCGCCCTTCCACCCAGCGCGGTCCATCGCTGGTGTTTTCTTTCTTCCAGAACGGCGCGCGGGTTTTCAGGTAGTCCATGACAAAGGCGCAGGCATCGAATGCGGCCTGGCGGTGGGCGCTGGCGGCGCCGACGAAGACGATCGGCTCACCCGGTTCCAGGGCGCCGATGCGGTGCAGCACTTCCAGCTTGAGCAGCGGCCAGCGCTGCTCGGCCTCCGTGGCAATCTTGCCCAGGGCCTTTTCGGTCATGCCCGGATAATGCTCGAGAAACATCCCCGCGACATCCAGTCCATCATTGAAGTCGCGCACATAGCCGACAAAACTCACCACCGCGCCGACGCCGACATTGGCAGCGTGCATGGCATTGACTTCAGCGCCCGGATCGAACGCCGTGGACTGCACGCGAATCGCCATGATCAGCCCCCGGTCACGGTGGGAAAGAACGCCACTTCATCGCCGTCGATCACTGGCTCATCGAGTTGGCAAAGGTCTTCGTTACGAGCGCACATCAGGTTCTGCTCGCTCAATACTTCGGCACCGTCGCGCCGGGCCAGCAGCGCCCGCACGTCATCCACCGTGGCGAAATCGCCTTCAACCTGGACCGAATCCATGCCTAACGCTTCACGGTAACGGGCGAAAAACTTCACCGTGACCTTCATGACGGATCCGCCTGGAAATGCCCGCTCTTGCCGCCAAGCTTCTCCAGCAGTCGCACGCTTTCGATGGTCATGCCACGATCCACGGCCTTGCACATGTCGTAGATGGTCAATGCGGCAACGCTGGCGGCGGTCAGGGCTTCCATCTCGACGCCGGTCTGCCCGGACAACTTGCAACGGGCGACGATGCGCACGGTATCGGCGCCTTCGGCACTGAGTTCAACTTTGACGCCGGTGAGCATCAGCGGATGGCACAGGGGAATCAGGTCGCTGGTTTTCTTCGCGGCTTGAATGCCGGCGATACGCGCCACGGCAAAAACATCACCCTTGGGATGACCGCCGCTGACAATCATTTGCAGGGTTTCGGGCTGCATGCGCACCAGCGCCTGGGCGGTCGCTTCACGGAACGTCACGGCTTTTTCAGTGACGTCGACCATGTTGGCGCGACCTTGGGAATCGAGATGAGTCAGCACAGGGTTACTCCTGATCAGGAGCGTCGATTGTAAACCTGCGGGTCAATTTTCCGCACGTTTGATTATTTGATGAATGGCACCGCTCGCTCCTACAAGGGTTTTGGGTAGAGCATAAAAAACCGGGCGGCTGTTGGGCCGCCCGGTTCGGGAGAAGCGGTTACAAATGGGTTTCGGCGTATTCGGCCAGGATCGAACGTGGCACCCCTTGCAGGGTGATATGCACACCGTTAGGGAAATCCTTGAAGCGTTCAGTCAGGTAGGTCAGCCCGGAGCTGGTCGCGGACAGGTAAGGGGTGTCGATCTGCGCCAGGTTGCCCAGGCACACCACTTTGGAACCGGCGCCGGCACGGGTGATGATGGTTTTCATCTGGTGCGGCGTGAGGTTCTGGCATTCATCGATCAGGATCAGGCTCTGCTGGAAGCTGCGACCCCGGATGTAGTTGAGGGATTTGAACTGCAACGGCACTTTGCTGAGGATGTAGTCGACGCTGCCATGGGTGTTTTCGTCATCCATGTGCAAGGCTTCGAGGTTGTCGGTGATGGCGCCCAGCCAAGGCTCCATTTTTTCCGCTTCGGTGCCGGGCAGGAAGCCGATTTCCTGGTCCAGGCCCTGCACGCTGCGGGTGGCGATGATGCGGCGATAGCGTTTGCTGACCATGGTCTGCTCGATGGCAGCGGCCAGGGCCAGGATGGTTTTACCGGAACCGGCCGCGCCGGACAGGTTGACCAGGTGGATGTCCGGATCAAGCAGCGCGTACAGCGCCAGGCTCTGATAGATGTCACGCGGTTTCAGGCCCCAGGCTTCCTGGTGCAACAGGGGTTCCTGATGCAGGTCGAGAATCAGCAGGCGGTCTTCCTCGATCTCCTTGATCCAGCCGACAAACCCTTGTTCGTCGATGATGAATTCATTGATATGCACGGCTGGCAGGTTGTCGATCAGCTTCACCTGGTGCCAGGTGCGGCCATGATCCTGACGGGTTTCGACCTTGCTCACGAGGTCCCAGAAGGAGCCGGTCATGTTGTGGTAGCCGTTAGGCAGCAACGATACGTCGTCGACCAGTTGGTCGGTGCTGTAGTCCTCGGCCGCAATCCCGCACGCCCGGGCCTTGAGGCGCATGTTGATGTCTTTGGTCACCAGCACCACAGGCAATTTGGGTTCGCGCGCGTGCAGGTCGATCAACTGGTTGATGATGATGTTGTCGTTCAGGTGCTCGGGCAAGATGATGTTCGGCTCGGCGCGCTTGCTCATCAGAATTGACAGCAAACCCTTGGGCCCACTCTTGCCGCGCTGGATCGGCACACCGAGTTCGACGTCTTCAGGGCTGGCATCGCCCAGGGTCTTGTCGATCAGGCGGATCGCCTGACGGCATTCGGCCGCAACGCTGTGATGCCCGCTCTTGAGCTTATCCAGCTCCTCAAGCACGGTCATCGGGATCGCAACGTGGTGTTCTTCGAAGTTAAGCAGGGCGTTTGGATCGTGAATCAATACGTTGGTATCGAGTACATAAAGGATTGGCTGGTTGGAAGAAGAACTACGTCCGTGATCATCCATACTCGGTCACCTTTGTGGGAGCCATTCGACGCAATACCTTGGCAGTGCTGCGCCTCGAAGTGGCCACCGAATTCACCTGCGAGAATTCAAGTGAACTGCGAACAAGTTGGGTCTTGGAAGACGCCACCTGTGTTGCAGGTTTCGGCGGTCTGTCTTCGTAATACTCCAAAACCCATGACAGAAAAAAGCACTTTGACGTTTTTTTGAAGTTTATTTTTCAGAGTGACGAATAGCCCTTGGCGTGCAGGCATTGTGCCGTTAAAGTCGGAAGTCCGCCTGCATCGAAATTCCTCCCGAAATCACCCCACACTGCCCTCAGCCCCAACGTTTCCGGGCTTTTCACGATTTCAGCGAAACGCGTCCTGACAGTCTTCCCAACCGATCCCGCTTTGCGTCGTTTGCGTAATGAGCCAGGGCATCGACGTTTTCAGCGCATCCTGCTTCACATTGAAATTGATCACGCCGTGGCGCCATAACAGCATCAGGGTCAGCACCCGTTGCGCGCTTTGAGCGCCCTTGAGCTTGCCGGCGCCGTCCTGGGGATCGATGTCCCACAAGGCCACCTGCAAACCCTGGGACTCGAAGAAGCCCTGGGCATCGGAACGCCGCTGACCATCGGGCGGACGAAACAGCGGCACGTAGTTCTCCGGCAGCTTGCTCTTGACCAGATCGGCACTGCGCCGCACCGAGTCCTGCCAATCCTGCCAATGGCTGTGGGAGCGGAACTCCCAGCCCTGCACGCCGAGGCATTGCTGCGAATACATGGCTTGCAGGCTCGCCACCGAACGATCGGCCAACCGCGCCTGGATATCCTTGCCAAGCACGAAGAAGGTGCCATTCATGTTCGACTTGCGCAGGTACTCGGTCACCCACCCGGTGTTGTCCGGCCCGGCATTGGCGGCACTGTCGAACGTCAGCAGAAACAGCCGGTCATGCATCTCGTCGCCGTTGCGCTCATAGTCGCCAAAACGATCGACTTCACTGCTGGTTTGCGGAAACAGCGCGGCCTTGCGCAACTGCTCGTCGAGGTATTGGGCGTGAAACAGGCGGCTCGGCTCGGACCACTTGATATAGAAGCTGTCGTCACTGACCACGAACTTGGCCGCTTGCTCGCGCAGGGTCGGCAGGTCTTCGACCAGGAAACAGAACGACGCATCCTGATCGCAGCTCTGCTGGGCGAAGTTGTAGTTGGTCAACAAGCGCTGCCACATGCGCGCGCGCAGGCTGTTGATCGAGTCCAGATTGATCGTGCGCAGGCCCAGGCGCTGGGCCAGGCCCGCTTCATCCAGGGATTCGCTGGCCAGCAGCACCCGGGCGAACATGAGGATTTCGGCGCGGGACGCGACGTCGAACAGGGTCGGGCTGGTGAGCTGTTCCGGCCAGGTGCTGCGGTCCAACGTTGCCACATCACCGGGCGCCGCCAGGGCACCGAAGCTCAAGAGCCAGGCCGAGAATAAAAGAACGATACGCAATGGGATGTCTCCATAACAAAACCCGCGCGGCACTATAGCTGATCCCGCCGACATGATCGTTCCCACGCTCTGCGTGGTAACGCCTCCCCGGACGCTCCGCGTCCGCTTTGGCGGTGACGCGGAGCGTCACTGGCTGCATTCCCACGCAAGGCGTGGGAACGATCATCTGTGTAAACCACCGATCACCTATGGACTTGATAGCTGGAGTCAACACGGACAACCCCCTAGAATCGCCCCCACGATTAAAGGAGACGACTTCATGCTGATGGTGATTTCCCCCGCCAAGACCCTCGATTACGAAACACCGCCGGCGACCCAGCGCTTCACTCAGCCGCAATACCTGGACCATTCCCAGGAGCTGATCATGCAACTGCGCGACCTTACGCCGGCGCAGATCAGCGAGTTGATGCACGTCTCCGACAAGATCGGTGGACTCAACGCCGCGCGTTTCGGCAGCTGGACGCCTGCGTTCACCCCGGAAAACGCCAAGCAGGCGCTGTTGGCCTTCAAGGGCGACGTCTATACCGGCCTGAACGCGCAAACCTTCAGCGAAGCCGATTTCGATTACGCCCAGCAGCATTTGCGCATGCTGTCCGGCCTCTACGGCCTGCTGCGCCCGCTGGACCTGATGCAGCCGTATCGGTTGGAGATGGGCACCAAGCTGGCCAATGCCCGTGGCAAGGACCTGTACGCCTTCTGGGGCACGCGGATCAGCGAATGGCTGAATGAAGCGCTGGCCGATCAAGGTGACGACGTGCTGCTGAACCTGGCCTCCAACGAGTACTTCTCGGCGGTCAAACGCAACGCCCTGAACGCGCGCATCATCAATACCGATTTCAAGGACCTGAAAAACGGCCAGTACAAAATCATCAGCTTCTATGCGAAGAAGGCTCGCGGGATGATGAGCCGTTTCGTCATCGAAGAGCGCATCAACGACCCGGCCGACCTCAAGCAATTCGATGTCCAGGGTTACCGCTACAGCGCCGAACAGTCCAAGCCGGACAATCTGGTGTTCTTGCGCGATCACGCTCCCGAGTAATGCACACTTTCGGCGCACGACCGCCGGTCGTGCGCGCTGTTTGATCGTCCAACAATTCCCCGCCTGTTTCGCCAGTTCATTGGCGCCAAAAATACATCACTGCGATTTCTAACTTTTGTTTCACTCGACAATCGTGATTTTTTTCAGTAGTGGCACTGACATTTTTTAACAATAGTGGCACTTACCCATCCAATTCGATAATCACCCTATATATAAAGGGCCAAACGGCAAGTGCTATCAGTTTGAAAGCAGTGCCATCTTTCTCAATATTTCAAGAAATTTCAGAATTCGCGATGGGCGGACAGGAACTATGTCCAAATGCGTCGCTCATACCACCGGTAACGATTCTTCTTGAATGTGTAGGAGATAACTTACGCAGAGACGAGAACCATGTAGCCAAGTTGTCACACTAACTTCTGCTTAATGGCCTCTTATTTGGGCAAGACATATAGGACAGGAGATACGCACCATTACTATCCCCTATACGGCCAAGGCAGCGCCCCTATAAACGTGCTCTCCCGAGCACCCAACCGCTTGATTTACGGGCCTCACGCCTGGCATTGAGCGCGCAAGACCTTTGCACCAACGCCCCCTGAACAGGGGACAGGATGCATAACAGGGCACATCACAATAATAAGGCCTAGTTGCGCACATCTTGAGTGCACTTATTTAGTCACTCGGAACTTAGTATGCCTGCACGCTGCATTGTGGCGCCTGTAAGGCTGCACTTGCGAGTGCACTACGACCGCTGAACACCATTAACTCCGGCCATCTAATGGCTTGATAATTACAGAGGTAAATGCGATGCGCATCAGCATATTTGGTTTGGGTTACGTCGGTGCAGTATGTGCCGGTTGCCTGTCTGCACGTGGCCATGACGTCATTGGCGTCGATGTGGCCAAAGACAAGATCGATATGATCAACGCCGGCAAATCGCCGATCGTTGAACCGGGTCTGGGCGAGCTTCTGCAGAAGGGTATCGAGACGGGCAAACTGCGCGGCACGACCAACTTCGCCGAAGCGATTCGCGACACCGACCTGTCGATGATCTGCGTCGGTACGCCGAGCAAGAAGAACGGCGACCTGGAACTGAACTACATCGAGGCCGTGTGCCGCGAGATCGGTTTTGTCCTGCGCGACAAGACCACCCGCCACACCATCGTGGTTCGCAGCACCGTATTGCCGGGCACGGTCGCAAACGTTGTCATCCCGATTCTCGAAGACTGCTCCGGCAAGAAAGCCGGCGTCGACTTCGGTGTGGCGGTCAACCCTGAGTTCCTGCGTGAAAGCACCGCGATCGCCGACTACGACCTGCCACCGATGACCGTCATCGGCGAATTCGACAAGGCCAGCGGCGACGTGCTGCAAGCCCTGTACGAAGAGCTCGACGCACCGATCATCCGCAAGGACATCGCCGTCGCCGAGATGATCAAGTACACCTGCAACGTGTGGCACGCCACCAAGGTGACCTTCGCCAACGAGATCGGCAACATCGCCAAGGCAGTCGGCGTCGATGGTCGTGAAGTGATGGAAGTCGTCTGCCAGGACAAAACCCTGAACCTGTCGCAGTACTACATGCGTCCAGGCTTCGCGTTCGGCGGCTCTTGCCTGCCGAAAGACGTGCGTGCCCTGACCTTCCGTGCCGGTTCCCTGGACGTCGATGCGCCGCTGCTCAACTCGCTGATGCGCAGCAACGTGTCGCAAGTGCAGAACGCGTTCGACATCGTCTCCAGCCACGACAAACGCAAAGTCGCCCTGCTGGGCCTGAGCTTCAAGGCCGGCACCGATGACCTGCGCGAAAGCCCACTGGTAGACCTGGCGGAAATGCTGATCGGCAAGGGCTACGACCTGAGCATCTACGACAGCAACGTCGAGTACGCCCGTGTCCACGGCGCGAACAAGGATTACATCGAGTCGAAGATCCCGCACGTCTCGTCCTTGCTCAACTCCGACTTCGACGACGTGATCAACAACTCCGACGTGATCATCCTCGGCAACCGTGACGAGAAATTCCGCGCCCTGGCGGAACAGGCTCCACACGGCAAGCAAGTGATCGACCTGGTCGGCTTCATGTCCAAAGCCACCAGCGTCACCGGTCGCACCGAAGGCATCTGCTGGTAAGTCAATTTTCCGGCCGGGGGATTTCAACCCCCGGCCGGACTTTCGCCTGCCTTAACCCCATCGGGCCACCCAACAGGCTCGCCCGAGATAGAGACGGATGCAGATTATGCACAGGCTAAAGCACGGCCTACTTCAGGCCGCCGGTTGGCTGTTTTACCTAAGTTTATTGATGGGCATCGCCATGGCGTTGCCTTCGTCCACGTTCGACTCCGAGTCGAAGGACTTCATTTTCCTGATCGGTTTCATCGGGATCTGGCGTTACTCGATGGGTGCCACGCACTTTTTTCGCGGCATGCTGTTCCTGTACGTGGTCTACCCGCACCTGCGGCGCAAAGTGCGCAAGCTGGGTAAAGCGGCAGACCCGTCCCATGTGTTCCTGATGGTCACCAGCTTCCGCATCGACGCCCTGACCACCGCCCAGGTCTACGCCTCGGTGATTCGCGAAGCGATCGACTGCGGCCTGCCGACCACCATGGTCTGCTCCATCGTGGAAATGTCCGATGAGAAGCTGGTCAAGAGCCTCTGGTCCCGGATGAATCCGCCGGATCGGGTCAAGCTCGACTTCGTGCGTATTCCCGGCACCGGCAAGCGCGATGGCCTGGCCTACGGTTTCCGCGCCATCTCCCGCCACCTGCCGGATGACCGCGCAGTGGTTGCAGTGATCGATGGCGACACCGTGCTCGCTCCCGGCGTCGTGCTCAAGACCGTGCCGTGGTTCCAGCTGTTCGGCAATGTCGGCGGCCTGACCACCAACGAGTTCTGCGAAGTGCGCGGCGGCTACGTCATGGCCGAATGGCACAAACTGCGCTTCGCCCAACGCCACATCAACATGTGCTCGATGGCCCTGTCCAAGCGCGTGCTGACCATGACCGGACGGATGTCGGTATTCCGCGCCACCGTGGTGACTGACCCGGACTTCATCGCCGACGTGGAAAGCGACTCGCTGCAACACTGGCGCCTGGGCCGCTTCAAGTTCCTCACCGGTGACGACAAGTCGAGCTGGTTCAGCCTGATGCGCCTGGGCTACGACACCTTCTACGTCCCCGACGCGGCGATCCACACCGTGGAACACCCGCCGGAAAAAAGCTTCATCAAGGCCAGCCGCAAACTGATGTTCCGCTGGTACGGCAACAACCTGCGCCAGAACTCCCGCGCTCTGGGCCTGGGGATGAAACGCCTAGGCCTGTTCACCTCGGTAGTGCTGTTCGATCAGCGTGTGTCGATGTGGACGTCCTTGCTCGGCCTGACGGTGGCGATCATCGCCAGCTTCAAGTACGGCGCCGCGTTCATCCTCGCGTACCTGCTGTGGATCGGCCTCACCCGCCTGATCCTGACCTTGCTGCTGTCGTGCTCCGGTCACCGGATCGGCCCGGCCTACCCGATGATTCTCTATTACAACCAGATCGTCGGCGCGCTGGTGAAGATCTACGTGTTCTTCCGCCTCGACCAACAATCCTGGACTCGCCAGGACACCAAATTGACCCGTGATCTCGCCAGCTTTCAACGTTGGTTCAACACCTGGTCGTCTCGGACCATGACCTTCTCCGCCGGCAGCGTTTTCGTCGCCGTGTTGCTGATGATGGTCTGACCGCCCCCTTATTGAATTAACCAGGACATTGCCCCTATGAATACCGCCGTCAACGCCAACGTAGTGCACGAATCCGAAGCCCAGCGCCAACATGCCCGAGTGAAAATCCCGGCCAAGCTGCGGTTCTTCGGCCCTGACCGGACTCCGGTAGATGCCCGGGTCATCGACCTGTCCGCTGGCGGCCTGGCGTTCAACGCCGGTCAGTTGCCACTGAAAATCGGTGAGGTGTACAAGGCTCGCCTGCAATTCGTCATCGATAACCTTGGCCTGGCCATGGACGTGGAATTGCAAGTCCGCTCCTTCGATCGCCCGACCGGTCGCGTCGGTTGCCAGTTCCAGAACCTGGAATCGCAAGACATCTCGACCCTGCGTCACTTGATCACCTCTCACCTGGCCGGCGACATCGTCAGCATGGGTGAAGTGCTGGCGACCCTGCAGCGCGACAACTTCACCAAGGCGCGCAAGGTCAAGGATGGCGGCCACGGCATGACCCCGTTCGGTCGTCTGCGTGCGGTGACCTTCAGCTTCGCGATTTTCCTCGTTGGCCTCGCGGCGTTCGGTTTCATCTTCAAGTCGGTGTACGGCATGTACTTCGTCAGCCATGCACAGGCCGGCATCGTCAGCGTCCCGGGCATGAACATCACCATGCCCCGCGACGGCACCGTGCAGAGCCTGATCAAAGACGACGGCATCGCCGCCAAAGGCGCCCCGCTGGCGACCTTCAGCACCAGCATGCTCGATGTCCTCAAGGGCCATCTGGACGAAGACCAGTTGCAACCGGCCAAGGTTGAAGAACTGTTCGGCAAGCAAATGACCGGCACCCTGACCTCGCCGTGCGATTGCACCGTGGCCCAGCAACTGGTTGCCAACGGTCAGTACGCCAGCAAGGGCGACGTGATCTTCACCCTGGTGCCGCGTAACAGCGAAGCCAACATCGACGCACGCTTCACTTATCGCCAGTTCGCCGACGTGCGTCCAGGCGCACCGGTGACCTTCGAAATCGCCGGCGAAGACAAGACTCGCACCGGCAAGATCGTCAGCAGCACCAGCCTGAAAAGTGCCGACCTGTCTTCCGACATCCGCGTCCAGATCAAGCCTGACGAGCCGCTGAACAGCACCTTCGCCGGTCGCCCGGTGGAAGTGAACAGCAATCGTGGCCCGAACCTGAACTGGCTGATCGACAAAGCCATGGCCGCCGGTATTTAAGCAGAGGACATGCCTGTGACGAGCCCACTCAGAATCCTGCCGGTCCCGCTGACGCTGGCCATGGCAATTGCCCTGGCCGGTTGCGCCGGCCTGCCCGACCAACGCCTGGCGAACGAAGCGCTCAAGCGCGGCGACACCGCGCTGGCTCAGCAGAACTACCAGCAACTGGCAGACCTGGGCTACAGCGAAGCACAGGTTGGCCTCGCCGATATCCAGGTCGACAGCCGTGACCCGGCGCAGATGAAACAGGCCGAGGCGACTTACCGCGCCGCGGTCGATGTCTCGCCGCGAGCCCAGGCTCGCCTCGGTCGCCTGCTGGTGGCCAAGCCCGGTTCCACCGAAGCCGAACAGCACGAAGCCGAAGGCCTGTTGAAAAAAGCCGGCGCCAATGGCGAAGGCAACACGCTGATTCCGCTGGCGATGCTGTACCTGCAATACCCGCACAGTTTCCCGAACGTCAACGCCCAGCAGCAAATCAGTAAGTGGCGCGCCGAAGGCAAGCCGGAAGCGGGCCTGGCCCAAGTGCTGCTCTATCGCACCCAAGGCACTTACGACCAGCACCTGGACGAAGTGGAAACCATCTGCAAAGCCGCGTTGAACACCACCGACATCTGCTACGTCGAGCTGGCCACGGTTTATCAGAAACAAGCCAAGCCAGAGCAAACCGCCGAGCTGATCAAGCAGATGCAAGCCGCTCACACTCGCGGCACCGTTAGCGCTCAACGCGTCGACAGCGTCGCTCGCGTCCTGGGTGATGCGACCCTGGGCAAGACCGACGAGAAAACCGCGCAGTCCCTGCTCGAAGACATCGCCCCTGGCTACCCCGCTTCCTGGGTCAGCCTGGCGCAACTGCTCTACGACTTCCCGGAACTGGGTGACGTCGACAAAATGATGAAGTACCTGGACAACGGTCGCGCCGCGGATCAACCCCGCGCCGAACTGTTGCTGGGCAAGCTCTACTACGAAGGCAAATGGGTGCCGGCCGACGCCAAGGTCGCCGAAGAACACTTCCAGAAAGCCGTGGGCCGGGAAGTGGCCGCCGATTACTACCTCGGCCAGATTTACCGTCGTGGCTACCTGGGCAAGGTCTATTCCCAGAAGGCTCTGGATCACCTGCTGACCGCTGCGCGCAACGGCCAGAACAGCGCCGACTTCGCCATCGCCCAGCTGTTTTCCCAAGGCAAGGGCACCAAGCCCAACCCGGTCAACGCTTACGTCTTCAGCCAGCTGGCCAAGGCTCAGGACACCCCGCAAGCCAATGAGCTTGCGACAACACTCGAAGCCCAACTGCCGCCTGCCCAGCTCGCCGAGGCCCAACGCCTGTTGAAACAAGAACAGGCCGTTCGTGGTTCCTCGAGCCAGAACAAGCTGGATTTGCATGCCCTGCAAGAAGAAGACGGCGAGGAAACACTATGAAGCTCAATCCATTCGTGAAGGCCGGTATTGGCCTGACATTCGCCCTGCTGTGGTCGTGTCCGACCCTGGCAGCGATGACCGAAGCCAAGAACTACGGTCTTGAAGTGAAAGTCACCGGCCAGTCTGAAGACGACGCCGACCTCGGTACAGCCAAGGGCGGCGACGTCAATGGCCTGGGCCTCGACCTGCGTCCGTGGGTCTACGGTGAAAGCGGCGCGTGGAGCGCTTATGCGATGGGTCAGGCGGTGACGTCTACCGACATCATCGAAACCGACACCTTGCAACAGGCCGACGACACCACTCAGGCCACCGATAACGGTGATCGCAAGTCGAAGAAAAACTACCTGGCCATGCGCGAGTTCTGGGTCGGCTACAGCGGCCTCACGCCATACCCTGGCGAGATGCTCAAGCTCGGTCGTCAACGCCTGCGCAATGAAGACGGGCAGTTCCGCGACGCCAACATCGAAGCCCTGAACTGGACCTTCGACACCACCCTGTTGCGCGCCAACGCCGGTGTTGCCGAACGCTTCAGCGAATACCGCACCGACTTGAAAGAACTGGCGCCCAAAGACAAGGATCGCCTGCACGCCTACGCCGATGCGGCGTATCAGTGGACCCCGGGCAATTGGGTCGGCATCCGTGGTCATCACACCCACGATGACGGCAAGCTCGACTACCCGGAACCGGGTGTAGCCGGCGACTCGCTGGACAAGAAACAGAATGGCGACATCAGCTGGCTCGGCCTCACCGCCGACAGCGACGCCTACAACTGGCGCAACACCAACACCGTCAACTACTGGGGCAGCATCACCGGTATGAGCGGCGACACCGACACGGTCAACGCGCTCAACGCCGATGGCACCCGCCCGACCGAAGCCAAGACCGGTGAAGACCTCAACGGCTGGGCCACCGATGTCGGCCTGCGCCTGCGCCTCGATCCGCAATGGCAAGTCGGTGCAGCCTATGCCCGCGCCAGCGCCGATTACCAACAGAACGGCCTGGAAAGCAACCGCTCGAACTACACCGGTACTCGCTCGCGGGTTCACCGTTTCGGCGAAGCCTTCCGCGGCGAAATGAACAACATGCAAACCGCGACCCTGTTCGGTTCGTGGATGCTCAACGACGAATACGACGCCAGCCTCGTGTACCACAAGTTCTGGCGTGTGGACGGCAGCAAGCCGGTGGGCAGCAACGGTATCAACGCCGTCGAGAACAACACCGACGACGCCACCGGCGCGATCCTCTCCAGCACCTCCCTGCCGCTGCAAGATGGCAACAAGGACCTCGGTCAGGAAATGGACCTGGTGGTCACCAAGTACTTCAAGCAAGGGCTGTTGCCTGCCGCTTTGAGCCAGTCGATCGATGAGCCTTCGGCCCTGGTGCGTTTCCGTGGCGGTGTGTTCAAGCCCGGCGATGCCTACGGCAAAGAAGTCGATTCGTACATGCACCGCGCGTTCATCGACGTGATCTGGCGCTTCTGATGCGAGCCGCCAAAGGAGTGCCCGACATGACCTATCCGAAGAGAGGTTCGATCTCGTTGCTGGCCGGCGCGATGCTGCTGGCCAGCTCGGTCGCCTTCGCCAGTGCGGAGCCGGTGGTGCCTGTGCAAAAAGGCCAACCGAGCACCCTGGCCAAGGGGCTGCAACAAGCCAAGACCTACACCGTCAGCAGCGCACCGACCGAGCCGCTGAACCTGGCCAAGCCGACGCTGCCGGACACGTCCGGCTACACCGCCGAAGCCATCGCGGCAAAAGTGGTGCGCACCAAACCGGGCAAGGCCAGCGTGCGCCGGATGATGCAGGAAGACGCCTTGAAGGACTTCATCGGCGGCGACAACAAGATGGCCGAGTGGGTAGTGCGTCAGCACGGCATCCCGCAGGCGATCTTCGTCGACGACGGCTACATGAACCTCAAGGACCTGGCCAAGAAAGAACCGAAGTACATCAGCGAGCCTTCGCCAGGCGTGTACCTGGCGAAGTTGCCGATCGTGGTTGGCCGCAAGGGCATCCTCGAAATCGACCAGCAAACCCAGGAATTGCGTCTGTCCCAAGAGGCCGGTGCGTTCATGGTCAACGACGGCCAGTTGTTCGTGCGTGATACCAAAATCACTGGGTGGAGCGAGAAGAACAACGGCCCGGCGCTGTTCAAGACGCCGAAGGAATTCCGTCCGTTCCTGCTGTCCTGGGGCGGCACCGAGACCTACATCGCCAACAGCAAGATCGCCAGTTTCGGCTACGCCAACAGTAAGTCCTACGGCGTGAGTATTTCCCAGTACACGCCGAACATGGCCAAGGTGCTCAAGCGCCCTGAACCGACCGGCTGGATCGTCGGCTCCGAGTTCTCGGACATGTGGTACGGCTTCTACTGCTACGAAACCCGCGACTTCGTGGTCAAGGGCAACACCTACAAAGACAACATCGTCTACGGCATTGACCCGCATGACCGTTCCCACGGCCTGATCATCGCGGACAACACCGTACACGGGACCAAGAAGAAGCACGGGATCATCATTTCCCGTGAGGTCAACGACAGCTTCATCTTCAACAACCGCAGCTACGACAACAAGTTGTCGGGCCTGGTGATCGACCGTAACAGCGTGAACAACCTGATCGCCTACAACGAGATCTACAAGAACCACACCGACGGCATCACCCTCTACGAGAGTGCCGACAATCTGCTGTGGGGCAACAAGGTGATGGGCAACAAGCGCCACGGCATCCGGATTCGTAACAGCGTGAACATTCGCCTCTACGAAAACCTCGCCATGGCCAACGGCCTAACCGGTGTCTTCGGCCACATCAAGGACCTGAGCGACACCGACCGGGACATCAAGCTCGACCCGTTCGACGCCCAGGTGTCGCTGATCGTGGTCGGCGGTGAACTGGCCGGCAATGGCAGCGGACCGCTGGCCATCGACTCGCCGCTGAGCGTCGAGTTGTACCGCGTGTCCATGCTCGCGCCGACCAAATCCAGTGGCATCAGCTTCAACGGGATTCTTGGCGAGCGCCAGGATGAAATTCTCGACCTGCTGGTACGCCAGCAGAAAGCCGTGCTGATCGACCCTGTCGAACGCCAGACCGAAATGCAGGACTGAGGATAATTTTATGCACCCACACTTGATCAAATTACTCAGCCTGTCGGCCCTGACCGCCGGGATTCTCGCGGCCAGCGCCGGGGCCCGTGCCGACGATGCCGATGCCGTCAAAGCACCGAGTTTCAGCGCCGACCCGTGCTGCAACCTGTGCCCGGAAGCCCACGACGCGAAGAACTACACCACCCGTTATCAGCAGAACTTCACCACGCTGGTACAGGCCCAGGGCGACTGGTTGTTCCGTACGCAAGAAGACTTGCGCACCGAGTTCGACACCTCCCCTGCCGGCTACAAGCGCATGAAAGAACTGCACGATGCGTTCAAGAGCAAAGGCGTGGAACTGGTGGTCGTCTACCAGCCGACCCGTGGCCTGGTGAACCGCAACAAGCTCAACCCGGAAGACAAGGCCAAGTACGATTTCGACAAGGCCCTGCGCAATTACAAAACCATGCTCGGCCGTTTCGCCGCCATGGGCTACACCGTGCCGGACCTGTCGCCGCTGACCAACGAATCGCTGCCCGACACCCTGCCGGCCCACGATTTCTACTTCCGCGGTGACCAACACTGGACGCCGTATGGCGCCCAGCGCACGGCGAAAATCGTCGGTGAGCAAATCAAGCAGATGCCGGCCTTCGCCGACGTGCCGAAACGCGAATTCGAGAGCCATAAGTCGGGCCGTATGGGCAAGACCGGAACATTACACAACATGGCCGGTCAACTCTGTGGCACGAGCTACGCGATCCAGTACATGGATCAGTTCACCACGGAGCCCAAAGGCGAAGCGGACGATGGCGATCTGTTCAGTGACTCCGGCAATCCGGAGATCACCCTGGTCGGCACCAGCCACAGTGGCAAGAACTACAACTTCGCCGGTTTCCTCGAAGAGGCCATCGGCGCCGACATCCTCAACGTGGCATTCCCTGGCGGTGGCCTGGAAGGTTCGATGCTGCAGTACCTGGGCAGCGAAGAGTTCCAGAAGAAGCCGCCGAAAATCCTCATCTGGGAATTCTCGCCGCTCTATCGCCTCGACCAGGAAACCATCTACCGCCAGATGATGGCGCTGTTGGACAACGGTTGCGAAGGCAAGGAAACACAGATGACCGGTAGCGCCACATTGAAACCGGGCAAAAACGAATTAATGGTCAACAGCAAGAACCTGAACCTGCAAAACAGCAGTCACCAGGTCGACATCCAGTTCGCCGATGCGTCGGTGAAAGTCCTGCAAGCCACCCTCTGGTACATGAACGGTCGCCACGAGGACATCAAGATCGAAAAACCGGAAACCTCCGACACCGACGGGCGTTTCGCCTTTGAGTTGCGCACGGACGAAGACTGGGCCTCGCAGAATCTGCTGGCCGTCGAAGTCCAGGGCCCTGAAGCAGGCGCCGCGCCACAAAAAGTCGAAGCGAAAATCTGCAAACGCAACGTGTTCCCTGGCAATGAGCAGCGCACCGCTCAAGCCGGACAATGAGGCCCATATGCAAACCCGAACTTTGAAAAGATTACTCGCGCCCTCCCTGCTGACGCTGGCAATGTTCGCCGGCGCCACCCAGGCCGCCGCGCCATTGCGCCCGCCCCAGGGCTACTTCGCGCCGATTGAAAAAGTCAAAACCGGCGACAAGAGCGAAGGCTGTGACGCGATGCCAACGCCGTACACCGGCCCGCTGCAATTTCGCAGCAAATACGAAGGTTCCGACAAGGCCCGTTCGACCCTGAACGTGCAGTCGGAAAAAGCTTTCCGCGACACCACCGCCGACATCACCAAACTGGAACGCGGCACCAGCAAGCGCGTGATGCAGTACATGCGTGACGGTCGCCCGGAACAACTCGAATGCACGCTGAATTGGCTGACCACGTGGGCCAAGGCTGACGCGTTGATGTCCAAGGACTTCAACCACACCGGCAAGTCGATGCGCAAATGGGCCTTGGGCAGCATGGCGTCAGCGTACATTCGCCTGAAGTTCTCCGACTCGCATCCGTTGGCCAACCACCAGCAAGAGTCGCAGTTGATCGAAGCCTGGTTTAGCAAAATGGCCGACCAGGTGGTCAGCGATTGGGACAACCTGCCGCTCGATAAAACCAACAATCACTCGTACTGGTCCGCCTGGTCGGTAATGGCAACGTCCATCGCCACCAACCGCCGCGACCTGTTCGACTGGTCGGTGAAGGAATACAAAGTCGGCGCCAACCAGATTGACGCCGAGGGCTTCCTGCCGAATGAACTCAAGCGCCAGCAACGCGCCCTGTCCTATCACAACTACGCCCTGCCGCCGCTGTCGATGATCGCCAGTTTCGCCCTGGTCAACGGTGTGGATTTGCGTCAGGAAAACAACGGCGCGCTGAAACGCCTGGGTGATCGCGTGCTGTCCGGGGTGAAAGATCCGGAAGAGTTCGAGAAGAAGAATGGCAAGGAACAGGACATGAAAGACCTCAAGGTCGATTCGAAATTCGCCTGGCTCGAACCGTTCTGCTCGCTCTACACCTGCTCGCCGGATGTGCTTGAGAAAAAGCACGAGATGCAGCCGTTCAAGACCTTCCGCCTCGGTGGTGACTTGACCAAGGTCTACGACCCGGCGAATGAAAAAGGCAACAAAGGCAGTTGAGTCATTGATCGTTCCCACGCTCCGCGTGGGAATGCATCCCGTGACGCTCCGCGTCACATGCCGAAGCGGACGCTGAGCGTCCAGTGAGGCGTTCCCCCGCAGAGCGTGGGAACGATCGTAGCTCTCCAGATTTTTGTGGGGGGTTTGGGGGGGCCGTTGGCCCTTGACTGTTGGTTAAACATGGAGAGATCGGGATGGTATTTTCGTCCAATGTGTTCCTGTTTTTGTTCTTGCCGATCTTTCTCGGCATGTACTACTTGAGCGGGATTCGCTATCGCAACCTGCTGCTGCTGCTCGCCAGCTATGTGTTCTATGCCTGGTGGCGCGTGGACTTCCTTGCGCTGTTCGCCGCTGTCACGCTGTGGAACTACTGGATCGGCCTCAAAGTCGGTGCGGCAGGCGTTCGGACCAAACAGGCCCAACGCTGGTTGCTCCTGGGCGTGGCTGTCGACCTGTGCATTCTGGGCTACTTCAAGTACGCCAACTTCGGCGTCGACAGCATCAACGCGATGATGACGTCGGTCGGTCTGTCGCCGTTCATCCTGACCCACGTGCTGTTGCCGATCGGGATCTCGTTCTACATCTTCGAGTCCATCAGCTACATCATCGACGTCTACCGTGGTGACACCCCGGCGACCCGCAACCTGATCGACTTCGCTGCATTCGTCGCGATCTTCCCGCACTTGATTGCCGGCCCGGTGTTGCGTTTCCGCGACCTCGCCGACCAGTTCAACAACCGCACCCACACCCTCGACAAGTTCTCCGAAGGTGCCACGCGGTTCATGCAGGGCTTCATCAAGAAGGTCTTCATCGCCGACACCCTCGCGGTGGTGGCCGACCATTGCTTCGCCCTGCAAGCCCCGACCACGGGCGATGCCTGGCTCGGCGCCCTGGCCTACACCGCGCAACTGTATTTCGACTTCTCCGGCTACAGCGACATGGCCATCGGCCTGGGCTTGATGATGGGTTTCCGCTTCATGGAAAACTTCAAGCAGCCGTACATCAGCCAGTCGATCACCGAGTTCTGGCGGCGCTGGCACATCAGCCTGTCCACCTGGCTGCGTGACTACCTGTACATCACGCTGGGCGGTAACCGTAAAGGCACGCTGATGACCTATCGCAACCTGTTCCTGACCATGCTGCTCGGTGGTCTGTGGCACGGCGCGAACATCACCTACATCGTCTGGGGTGCGTGGCACGGCATGTGGCTGGCGATCGAGAAGGCCCTGGGCCTGAACACCTCGCCACGCAGTATCAACCCGATCCGCTGGGCACTGACTTTCCTGCTGGTGGTGATGGGCTGGGTGATCTTCCGCTCGGAAAACCTGCACGTCGCCGGCCGCATGTACCACGCGATGTTCAGCTTCGGCGAATGGTCGCTGTCAGAACTCAACCAGGCCAGCCTCACCGGCCTGCAAGTCGCGACCCTGGTCGTGGCTTACATGACCCTGGCGTTCTTCGGCATCCGTGATTTCTACACCAACCTGCCGCCAGAAAAGACCAAGCCAGTCGTGAATGTCGAGGCCGATGGCCCGGCGACCGCGACCCCTGGAATGATCAAAGCCGTACCGGGCGATAACCCGGGCAGCATCCATGAACCGGGCTACACCGTTGGCGTTGAAGCCACCGTGCAACCGGCCTACTGGACCGCTGACTGGTCGCGTTACGTGATGCGCACGCTGGTGCTGGTGTTGTTCATCGCCTCGATTTTCAAACTCTCGGCGCAAAGCTTCTCGCCGTTCCTTTACTTCCAGTTCTGAGGGATCTGACCATGACCCGCTCATTACGCATTCTCTACATCGCCCTGTTCCTGGTGACGCTGTTGGTCCTGGGCCTGTGGTCCACGCGCAGCTTCTTCGGTTTCAGCACCAGTGCCGAAACCACGGTGCTCAACGGCCGCTGGACCAAAGCCGTGGAGACGCACTACGACGCCGAGTTCCCGATCAAGCGCCTGGGCACCAACCTCTGGGCTGCGCTGGATTTCAAACTGTTCAACGAAGGTCGTCCGGGCGTGGTGCTCGGTCGCGACCAGTGGTTGTACAGCGATGAAGAGTTCAACCCGATCGTCAACGAAGAGCTGAACCTGCAAGGCAACTACGCGCTGGTCGAAGGCGTGCGCCAACAGTTGAAAGCCAAAGGCGTGAAACTGGTGATGGCGATCGTGCCGGCCAAGGTTCGCCTGTACCCGGAACACCTGGGTGAAGTAAAACCGGCGAGCATCCACGCCAATCTCTACCAGGACTTCCACGCTCGTGTGGCGGCCGACAAGATCCTCGCTCCCGACCTGCTCGGCCCGTTCAATCAGGCCAAGTTGAAGGGTGAGCAGGTGTTCCTGCGCACCGACACGCACTGGACCCCGGAAGGCGCGCAAGTCGCCGCCGAAACCCTGGCCAAGACCATTGCCGCGAAAACCCCGCTCAGCGGCGAACCACAAAAGTTCGTCACGACACCGGCGGAAAAAGTCACCCACAAGGGCGATCTGCGACTGTTCCTGCCGCTGGATCCGCTGTTCGAAAACCTGATGCCGGCCACCGAGCCGCTGCAGAAGCGCAACACCGTGGCGGCTGACGACCAGCCTGCCGCTGACGACGCCCTGTTCGCCAACAACGAAGTACCGGTGGCCCTGATTGGCACCAGCTACAGCGCCAACCCGAACTGGAACTTCGTCGGAGCGCTGAAGCAAGCGCTGAAGAGCGACGTGGTCAATTACGCCGAAGACGGCCATGGCCCGATTCTGCCGATGCTCAGCTACCTGAAAAGTGATGCTTTCAAGAACAGCCCGCCACAGGTGCTGATCTGGGAGTTTCCTGAACGTTATCTGCCTGTGAACAACGAAATCGGTGACGCCGACCCGCAGTGGGTCGCAGAGCTCAAAGAAGCTGGCGCTCGCCAACAAAACGTAGCCGCAAACACTAAATCCGAGACGCCCGACCGGGCGCAAAACTGAAAGAGAGAGGTACTACCATGACTTTCACTACTACTCCTCGCCGTCTCGCGAAGACTTTTGCTCTTGTTGCTGGCATGAGCGTCCTGTCGATGTCCGCCTTCGCTGGCGACGCCGCACTCTATGGCCCGACCGCACCGAAAGGCTCGTCCTTCGTCCGGGTCTACAACGCCGGTAATGCTGAAGTCAGCGCCACCGTCGGCACCACCAACCTGAGCGATGTTGCGCCACTGGCCAGCACCGACTTCAGCTTCATGCCGGGCGGCGACTACAGCGCCAAGGTCGGCAGCCAGACCCTGCCGGTCAAACTTGCCGGTGACCACTATTACACCCTGGTCAACAACGCCAGCGGCGCGCCACAACTGATCGAAGAGCCGCCGTTCAAGAACAAGCAGAAATCCCTGGTTCGCGTGCAGAACCTGAGCGACAAGGCCCTGACCCTGAAAACCGCTGACGGCAAGACCGAAGTGGTTCCGTCGGTCGCGGCCAAAGGCCGTGGCGAGCGCGAAATCAACCCGGTGAAAGTCAGCCTGGCCCTGTATGACGGCGCCACCAAAGTCGGCGAAGTGAAGCCGGTTGCCCTGGAACGCGGTGAAGCGGCCGTGCTGTACGTCACCGGCAAAGGCTCCAGCCTGTCGCCAGTCTGGGTAAAACGCCCGGTTTCGACGCGCTAATACATTTGTCAGAACGGTGATCCCTTTGTAGCAGCTGGCGAAGCCTGCGTCCGGCGGCAAAGCCGTCGCAAAACCGATGAATGCGGTCTTTCAGAGAGACCGCGTTGTCTGGATTGACGACGGCTCCGCCGCCGAACGCAGCCTCGCAGGCTCGGCAGCTGCTACAGGATCCGGTCTGACTACGGAATAAGAACAAGAGTGAAACGACAGAACGCAGTAGCTCTAACCAATCGATTTTAAGGAGTAACAACATGATTCCGGTAATCTTGTCAGGTGGTAGCGGCTCACGTCTTTGGCCGCTTTCGCGTAAACAGTTCCCTAAACAGTTCCTGGCCTTGACCGGCGAGCACACCCTGTTCCAGCAAACCCTGGAACGCCTGGTGTTCGAAGGCATGGACTCCCCGATCGTGGTCTGCAACAAGGACCACCGCTTCATCGTCAACGAGCAGTTGAACAACCGTAAGCTGGAAGTACAGCGCATCCTGATGGAACCGTTCGGTCGCAACACCGCACCGGCCGTGGCCCTGACCGCGATGATGCTGGTCAATGAAGGCCGCGACGAGTTGATGCTGGTGCTGCCGGCCGACCACGTGCTGGAAGATCAGAAAGCCCTGCAACGCGCCCTGGCCCTGGCCACTGTCGCTGCCGAAAACGGCGAAATGGTGCTGTTCGGCGTCCCGGCCACCAAACCGGAAACCGGTTACGGCTACATCAAGTCGACCAATGATTCGCTGCTGCCCGAAGGCGTCAGCCGCGTCTCGCATTTTGTCGAAAAACCAGACGTCAAACGCGCCACCGAATACGTTGAATCCGGCGGTTATTTCTGGAACAGCGGCATGTTCCTGTTCCGCGCCAGCCGCTTCCTCGAAGAGCTGAAAAAGCACGACCCGGACATCTACGACACCTGCCTGCTGACCCTTGAGCGCAGCGAGCAAGATGCCGACACCATCACCTTTGACGAAGCCACCTTCGCCTGCTGCCCGGACAACTCCATCGACTACGCGGTGATGGAAAAAACCCAGCGCGCCTGCGTCGTACCACTGACCGCTGGCTGGAGCGATGTCGGTTGCTGGGCGTCGCTGTGGGAAGTGAATGAAAAAGACGCCAATGGCAACGTGTCCAAGGGCGACGTGGTCATCCAGGACAGCAAGAACTGCATGATCCACGGCAACGGCAAACTGGTGTCGGTGATCGGCCTGGAAAACATCGTGGTCGTCGAAACCAAGGACGCCATGATGATCGCCCACAAGGACTCGGTCCAAGGCGTGAAACAAATGGTCAACACCCTCAACGAACAGGGCCGCAGCGAAACCCAGAACCACTGCGAAGTCTATCGTCCGTGGGGTTCCTACGACTCGGTGGACATGGGCGGCCGCTTCCAGGTCAAGCACATCTCGGTCAAGCCGGGCGCATGCCTGTCGTTGCAAATGCACCACCACCGCGCCGAACACTGGATCGTGGTCAGCGGCACCGCCGAAGTGACCTGCGACGAAAACGTGTTCCTGCTCTGCGAGAACCAGTCGACCTACATTCCAATCGCTTCGGTCCACCGTCTGCGCAACCCGGGCAAGATTCCACTCGAGATCATCGAAGTGCAATCGGGCAGCTACCTGGGTGAAGACGATATCGAGCGGTTTGAAGATATCTACGGTCGCTCCACCCCGATCGAGCGCGGCGTGTCGGTGAAAACCATCGCGCAGTAAGCGTTCAGCCCAATAAAAAGCCCTCGTCGAGCCCACTGCGTTTTCCCTATCCGCAGTGGGTTGGTCGGGGGCTTTTTTTTGCCAGGAGGGTTGATCGTTCCCACGCTCTGCGTGGGAATGCCTCAAGGGACGCTCCGCGTTCCAATGGGACGCGGAGCGTCCCGGGCTGCATTCCTTTGCTGCGCGTGGGAACGATCATGCCCATCGCCAACCTCCCCTACGCTTAGGTAGGATGACCTTTTATTTCCCCGAGGTTGTGCGACATGTTCATCGGCGTCCTGCTGGTCATCACCTGGCTGATCCTGTTGCTGCGCTACCCCGCCAAAGCCTTGCCGGTGTCCATCGCCGCGGCCGTTGGCCTGGGCCTGGTCGCCACCTGGGTGATCTGGATGGATAACCGCGAGGTCAAGCAACTGGCGCGCCTTGAGTTGCGCATTACCTACGCCCCGGAACACTGTCCCGCGGATCGCCCGTTGCAGCTGACCATGAACAACGGCAACGACGTGCCGCTGACCGAACTGCGCTGGCGCATTGCGGCCTACGCTCCGGGGGACACGGTGAACCTGGCCGACAATCAATACGCCGCCCCGCGCTATCGCGGCCCCGGTGAATTGCAGGCTGGCGCCAATTGGGAAGACTGTTTGCCATTGCCACCGCTGCGCCCCGGTTACCGCCCGCAAACCCTGGAGTTTCGCGCCGAGCGATTGCAAGGTAGTTTCTCCGACTGATCCCCCCACTTCTTTTGCACAAGGACCGCGCCATGCCCGTTGCGTTGATTACCGGTTGTTCCAGCGGCATCGGCCGCGCCCTGGCCGACGCCTTTAAAGCGGCCGGTTACCAAGTCTGGGCCAGCGCCCGCAAGGCTGAAGACGTCGCGGTTCTGGCTGCGGCCGGTTTCACGGCGGTGCAACTGGACGTCAACGATGGCGCGGCACTCGAACTGTTGAGCGAGCGAATCAACCAGCAACATGGCGGCCTCGATGTGCTGATCAACAATGCCGGTTACGGCGCCATGGGGCCGTTGCTCGACGGTGGCGTGCCGGCGATGCAGCGCCAGTTTGAAACCAATGTGTTTGCGGTGATCGGCGTCACCCGAGCGCTATTCCCGGTGTTGCGCCGGGCCAAGGGTCTGGTGGTGAATATCGGCAGTGTGTCCGGTGTTCTGGTCACGCCGTTCGCCGGCGCCTACTGCGCCTCGAAAGCCGCCGTGCATGCCCTGAGCGACGCGCTGCGCATGGAACTGGCGCCGTTCGGCATCCGCGTGATGGAAGTCCAGCCCGGCGCCATCGCCTCCAGCTTCGCCAAGAATGCCGGCCATGAAGCCGAGCAATTGATCACCGAACAATCGCCCTGGTGGCCGCTGCGCGAAGGCATCCGTGCACGGGCCAAGGCGTCGCAGGACAAACCCACGCCAACCCGTGAGTTTGCCGCTGAGTTGCTCAAAGCAGTGCAACAGAGCAAACCGCCACGGCTGATCCGCATCGGCAATGGCAGCCGGGCATTGCCGTTGCTGGCAACGTTGCTGCCCAAGGGCTTGCTGGAGTCGACCTTGATGAGGCGCTTCGGTTTGAATCGCCAACTCTGAGCGCGGCAAACCAGTCTGATCGCGCCAGACCGTCACGCTCATCATCAGACTGAGCAGCGCCATGGTGTTGTCCATGGCGCAACAACAACTCGATCACACCGCCGGTGCTGCCTCGATACAGGTTTGTATGCCCGGGTGCTTTGAGTAGAATGCGCGCACTTGAGACAAATCGACGCATTTACGCCGACTCAAACAGCATGGAATCGCTGGCATAAAACTGAAGCACGGATTGCTTTGCCTTCCCGCTCTTCCCCTGCCCGTTCCATGCGACCTCTATTCAATCGCAGATCAGGGAATATCCATTGAACGTTTTCAACGTGCTGCCACTGGCCTTTGTTGCCTTGTTGGCCGGCTGCAGCGCCAGCTCCGAACACACCACCAGCCAAGCGTCATCCCTCAACGACACGCTGCCCAAGTTGACCTTGCAAAGTGTGCTGCCGTCACCGTCCAGCAATAAACAGTGCAATGCGCAAATGGACAGCGACATTCTGTTCGGCCTCGGTTTTCAACTGTACGGCGATCAGGAATGGGACACCGCCAAAAGCTGCCTGGAACTGGCCGCGCCGAAACACCCTCGCGCCTTCTGCTATCTGTCGATGATCGCCGGCCAGGACGAAAGCAAAACCCCGGATCAACGCAACAGCGACGCTTTCAATTACATGGCCTATTCGGCGACGCAGAATGACTGGTGCGCAGAATACGGTCTGTATCAGGCCTACCAATACGGCAGCAGCGGAGCCAAGCAAGATCCTGCGCTGGCCAGCCGTTGGCTTGAGCGTTCTTCGGTGCATGGTTACCCCGAGGCTCAGAAGGAACTGATCGAGCAGTACGAAGAGCAAGGCAACCTGGTCGCCGCCTACGCCTGGACAAAGATCATGGCCAAGGCCGATGACACGACCGCTACCGATGCCCTGAAAACCAAGATGACCGCCGCGCAAATCGCCGACGGTGAGAAGCGTTACACCGAGCTCGCCGGCCAGGTCACCAGCAAAAAAGCCATGTTCGCCGAAGCGCGGGAAGAAGACGTCGGCCGTTACTCCGCCGAAATCTATCAAGACTATCCGGACACCTTCAAAGGCCTGTCGTCTGCCGAGCGCTACGACTACGTGAAGCAGTCGATGTACAAAGCCATTGACCTGCCGTTCACCAAAAGCCGTGGTCACGTGCTGAGCTATATCGTGATCAATCGCGCCGCTCAGCTGAAAAAACCTGACACGGATATCGCGAATGACCAGAGGATCGTCGCCCTCATGGAAGATGACGAGTTGTCGGTCGCTGAAACCATCGAGCATGGCCTGCTGGTGGTCAACAAGTTCTACAGGTAAACCGACACAGCGGTGGCGAGGGAGCTTGCTCTCTCGCTCCATGCTCGCTGTTACCTCATTGCGATCAGGGAATTTTCATTGAAATTGCTAAACGTACTGCCATGGATCATGACCAGCCTTTTGGTCGGCTGCGGAGCTTCACCGGATGAGACGCTGAACGCCACCCTGCCCAATCTCAGCCTCAAGGAGCTGTTGCCGCAAGCCGTCGCCAACGAGTATTGCAACCTCGACATGGACAGCGATCTGCTCTACGGCATCGGCTACCAGTTGTACAACGACAAAAAGCCCGAGCAAGCTCGCAGTTGCCTGATCATGGCCGCGCCCACCCACGAGCGAGCCTTGTGTTATCTGGCCAGCATCGCGGAACAGGACACGAGCAAGGACAGCCCCCAGCGCGACCGGGAAGCCTTCGGCTATATGGCGTATTCCGCAGTCAGAAATGACTCGTGCGCCGAGTTCGGCATGTTCCAGAGCTTTGCCTATGGCATGTACGGACAGACGCCGGACCTCGACCTCGGTATACGTTGGCTGGAACGCTCGGCACGCCATGGCGATCCGGATTCCCAGCAAACCCTGATTCGTATGCATACCAACAAAGCCAATCTGCCCGTGGCTTACAGTTGGGCCAGAGTTCTCGACGACACGGCAAAGATCGACTCGCTGAAACAACGAATGAACCCGCAGCAACTCAGCGAAGGCGAAAAAGGTTACGAGCAACTGAGCAAGAACGTGACCAGCAAGGACGAGGTGGGCAAGCAAGCGCGAGAGGAAAACATCGCGGTGTACTCGGCGAACATCCATCTGCAGTTCCCCGACACCTTCAAGGGATTGTCGCCGAAAGATCGCCATGCCTTTATGGGGAACGCACTGGCCGTGGCGAGTGCTCGTCCCGAGTTCAGCACCCGTGATCAGTTTTACGCGTATGTGATCATTTCACGACAGGCTCAGTTGCACAGCGCAAATGCCGACGTCCTGCAGAATCCGCAGGTCATGGCGCTGCTCAGTGACAAAGAACTGGACGTGGCTGATGCAGTGAAGAAGGCCGAAGTCATCCTCAGCCAGGCGCAACGGTAAGACGCCTTACCAACGAAGAGGCCCGGGGTCCAAACCCCAGCCCTTCATAAAATCAATAAACGCCCGCACCTTCAGCGGCAAATGCCGGGTGTCCGGGTACAACGCGTACACCCCTTGTGGCGCAAACCGGTGATCCGCCAACAAACGCCGTAACGTCCCTGCGTCCAGATCCTCCTGAATCAGCCATTGCGGCAATATCGCCACGCCTTGCCCGGTCAGCGCAAACGCCCGCAGCGTCGCCGAATTGTCGGCGACAATCGCGGTTCTACCCGGTTTGGGTTGGTACAGATGCTCGGTCCCGGCCGGGTCGGTCACCGTCAATTCCGGCACTCGCCCATGCCCCAGGGTCGGCAACGATTCCACGGCCGCCAGCGTATCGGCGGCTTCGAAACGCTCGATCAACCCCGGCGCCGCCACGGCAAAAATCTCGAACGTCGACAACTGCACTGCTCGCAGATTGGAGTCGTGCATGCGCCCCAGCCGGATCGCCACGTCGAAACGCTCGGAGATCAGGTCGGCGTGGGTCGAGGACGTGGACAGGTGAATGTTCAACTGCGGTTGTTGCTCGCGAAACACCTCCAGCGCTGGCACCACCTGGGCCAGGGCAAACTCCACGGTGGTGGTGATGCGCAAGGTGCCCTTGAGTTGCGAGTGCTCCGAACGGGCCTCTTCGATCGCCAGTCGCGCTTCGTCCAGGGTGCGCAGGCAGCGCCGATAAAACCGTTCGCCGGCGTCGGTCAGGGCCAATTGACGGGTGCTGCGGGTCAGCAACGTGACGCCCAGTTCCTCTTCCAGCCGCTTGAGATTGAAGCTCACCACGGCGCGGGTCTGGCCCAGGGTCTCGGCGGCAGCCGTCAACGACCCGGCCTCGACCACGGCTTTGAAGGTGTCGAAACGGTCCAGGCTAACCATGTGCGCGCCACTCCTTTGTCAAAATAATTTTGACAAACTAGCAGTCAAACCAGCGTTTTCCTAACCCCGCCAGCGCCCTACCCTGCACGTCTATTACAAGGAAGCTGCCATGGCCTATCGCTCGAAAGTCGCGCTGGTGTATTTGCTGGGGTTCGCCCTTGACCTGCTGAACATGTTCGTCGCCACCATCGCCTACCCCGACATCGCCCGGGAACTGCACGCCTCCGTCACCGAACTGGCGTGGATCGGCAACGCCTACATGCTCGGGCTGACGCTGATCATTCCGATGAGTGTGTGGCTGGCGGCGCGGGTCGGTGAGCGGCGGCTGATCCTCGCATCCTTGCTGTTGTTCGGCATCGCCTCGGGGTTGGTGGCCCAAGCCGGGTCGATTGAAAGCCTGATCGGCTGGCGATTGCTGCAAGGGCTCGGTGGCGGGTTGTTGCTCCCGGTCGGCCAGGCGTTGGCCTATCGACAGTTTCCCCCGGCCCAGCGTGCGCATTTCACCGGCGTGGTGTTGCTGGTGGCGTTGATGGTGCCGGCACTGTCGCCGGCGGCCGGTGGGTTGATCGTTCAGGCGTTGTCCTGGCGCTGGATTTTCTACCTGAATTTGCCGGTGGCGTTGCTCGCCTTCGGGCTCGGCCTGCTCTGGTTGAAACCCGAAAAAGCCTCTACCGAACGCCCGACACTGGACGTTCGTGGCCTGCTGCTCGCCGTCGCGGCCCTGAGTCTGTTGTTGATTGCCGTGAGCCTGTTGAGCGAGCCCGACACGCGCATTTTCGGCCTGCTCGGGCTGATCCTCAGCGCCGCTATGGCGGCGTTGTACCTGCGCGACGGCTGGCGCAAACCCGCGGCAATCCTCGACCTGCAACTGATCAAAAATCCATCACTGCGCCTGGCGATGCTGATCTACCTGTGTGTCCCCGGCATATTCACCGGTACTAACCTGATTGCCGTGTTGTACCTGCACGAGCTCGGTTTCGGCGCGGCGCAAATCGGTGCGCTGATGTTGCCGTGGGCGGCAGGCTCGGGGGTGGCGATCATGATGGGCAAACGCAGTTTCAATCGCATCGGCCCCAAGCCGTTGCTGATCAGCGGCATGCTGTTGCAATGCCTTGGCATTGTGCTGCTGATGCGCATCGAACAACCCGCCGGCCCACTGCTGATCGTTGCCTACGCCATGATGGGCCTGGGTGGCAGCCTGTGCAGCGTCACTGCGCAGACCTTGGCCTTTGTCGGCATAACGCCGGAAAAAATGGGCCACGCCAGTGCCCTGTGGAACATCAATCGCCAACTCGGTTTCTGCCTCGGCGCGGCGCTCTTGAGTTCATTGCTCGGCGCATTAGGCTCCCAAGGTTTCAACTATTGCTTCCTCGCCGCCGCACTGCTGACCGTAGTGCCGATGGCCGCCGTGCTGCGCTTCGACTCGACGAACGTGCTGACCCTGCTAACCTCACCTCCCCTTCAGGAAAAATCCGCATGACTGACTACACCGACTATTTTGACGAAGTGATCCAGGCCCACGTGGCGATTGAACAGTGGTTTGCCGTGGAGGAAAACGACGCCGCGCTAGCCCGATTGCTGGGGCGGTTTTCGCCACAGTTTTCCATGGTCTCACCGTTGGGTCGGGTGCTGGACCTGGAGGCGTTGAGTGCGCTGTTTCGGATGGCGGGCGGGAAGAAGAGCGGGTTCAGGATTGAGCTCAGCGAGCTGCGTGGGATTGCGCTACACGAACATGGCGCGACGGTGAGCTATCGCGAGCAGCAGACCGATGCGACGGGGTTGCATTCGGATCGGCGGTCTACGGTGGTGTTTGAAAAAGGACCATCGGGGCGGATAGTTTGGCGGCATTTGCAGGAGACGTTTTGTAGCGCGTGAGCCCCGATCTCTCCCACGCTCCGCGTGGTAGCGCGATGCCCGGGACGCTCTGCGTCCCAATCTGTGACGCGGAGCGTCACTGGATGCATTCCCACGCAGAGCGTGGGAATGATCTTCATTGATTCACTACTACCGTGCAGGTAATCCCCGCCGCCAACAGCACCCCCTCTGGCACTTCATCAATGTGAATCCGCACCGGCACCCGCTGCGCCAATCGCACCCAGTTGAACGTCGGGTTCACGTCCGCAATCAGCTCGCGACTCTCCGGGTTATCCCGGTCATAAATCCCGCGGGAAATACTCTCCACATGCCCCTTGAGCACTTCGCCGCTCATCAGTTGCATGTCGGCCTTATCGCCCACCCGCACGTGGGGCAATTTGGTTTCTTCGAAGAAGCCGTAGACCCAGAACGAGTTCATATCGACCACGGCCATTTTCGCTTCGCCGATGCGCGCGTAGTCGCCGCGATGGACGTTGAGGTTGGTGACGTAGCCGTCCACTGCCGCGCGCACGGCGGTGCGCTTGAGGTTCAGTTCGGCGGCTTCCAGTTGCGCCTGGGCGTGTTGGTAATCGGCCAGGGCCGAGTCGGCGATGTTGCTCGCGTCGTCGCGGTTTTCCTTGGAGATTACCAGCGCGTCCATGTCGGCGCGGCGGTGGGCGTTGACCTTGCGCATCTCCCAGGTGGCCTTGCGTGACGCCACCAATGACTGCGCCTGTTTTACCGCGATGCGGTAGTGCTCGGGGTCGATCTGCATCAGCAGGTCGCCCTTTTTCACCAGTTGGTTGTCGCGCACCGGCACGTCCACCACTTCGCCGGTGACGTCGGCGGCGACGTTGATGATGTCGGCGCGCACCCGGCCGTCGCGGGTCCATGGGGTGTCCATGTAATGCACCCACAGGGTCCGGCCGATCCATATGGCGAGGGCCAGCACCAACAGGGTGGCGAGCAGGCTGAACAGCTTTTTCATCAATGCGTACTCAACGGTAGACAGTCAGCGCCAGGGCGCCGAACAGACAGGTAAACAAACTCAGGCGCAGCAACGCCGGGTGCCAGAAGAAGCGGTACAAATCGAACCCGGACAGGAACCGGTCCAGCGCCCAGGCCAGTGCCGCGGCGATGAAAAACATCAGCGTCATGGTCGGCATGTACACGCCGTGGAAGGCGATTTCACGCGGCATGTTGAAGTCCTTTGGCATAAGCAGTGAGCGGTGATTGCGGGTCCAGCAATGACGTGCGGATAAAGTGCAGGTAGCTCTTCACCCGACGCAGCGCCGAGGTGTCGAAGTGCGGGGCGAACGGTTCGTCGGTGGCTTGCACACGACTGATCGCATGGTCCACGGCGATCAACCCGCGTTCGAGGTTGCTCTGGCTCGGTTGCAGGAACAGCCGCACCAGCGAACGCCCCATCACCCGGATCGCCTGGCGCCACGGCTGGGATTCGGCATAGGCCGGATGCACCGGCAGAATCGCCTGTTCCTTGCGCAACTCGATGATCGCGTGACCGACTTCCAGCACCACGAACATCCAGCGCAGCAAGTCCCGTTGCACTTGCGGTGAACCGACCGCCAAGCCGTAAGCCTGGTGCAGCAGATCCCGGGTGCGGCTTTCAAAACTCGAACCCAAGCCCTTGAGCTTGCCGCTGATCGCATACACCACTTGCTCGCGCAAATCCTGCTCCAGTCGCCGCCACAACCAGCGGCTGTTCGGCGGCAGGATGATCGCCCCGGCAGCGGCGCACACCAACATGCCGAGGACCATGGCGATGTAGTCGTTGATGAAGGTGTAGGGGTTGTAGACCGTGAGGTTGTCCGGCACCGAACCGGTGCTGAAGAAGATCAGCAACCCGAGTCCGACCCCGGCGTATTGCGGGCGTGAAGTGAGGAACGAGCCGAGCACGATCACCGGCGCGAGCATCACGCACAGCAACGGAAAACCGTCGATCCAGGGGAAGATAAAAAACATCTCGACGAAGCCGATCAATGCGCCGAGCAAGGTGCCGCAAGCCATCTGGAACGCCATGCGTTTCGGGTTCGGCGTCGCCGCCGAAAGGCCCACGGTGGCGGCCGCAATCAACGTCATCGTCGCCCCGCTCGGCCACGCGGTCGCGACCCAATAGCTGCCGAGCACCACCAGGATAAACGCCGCGCGAATGCCCGACGCTGCCGACGCCAACCAGTTGGTTTGCGGGGTGAACGGTTCATCCCACTGCTCGCGGGCGTGGCTGTGATCGGCCAGGGACGCGTGGGTCTGTGCATAACTGTGCAAATCGTCGACGAAGCGATAGAGCAATTCATACGCGGTGTGGAAATCCAGTTGCTCGGCGTCGCTCGGCTCGCTCTCCTGGAAGATCGCCCGCAGGCTGCGCACCCGCGCCGGCAAGCCTTCCTTGTACGCGGTCAACGCCGTGACCAGGCGTGCGGCATCGGCATTGGTCAGCGCTCGGCCACTGAAGCCGTCGAGCAATTCGGCGAGGTCCTGCAAACCGGGTTTGATTGCCGCCACCACGTGATCCGCCTCGCTGCTGCGCAAGCGTTCGAGCAATTGGTGCAAGGCGTTGAAGCGGGTGGTGATGCTCATGAACTCGCTGTTCAAGCGGCTGAGCCGACCATTGCGCCGACGCATGTGCGGGTCTTCGAACACCGTGACGCTGCGCAAGCCTTCCAGGCCCACGGCTTCGGCGATGAAGCGCACGTTGCTGGCTTCAAAAGCCTCGCGTTTGCTGCGACCGCGCAAGCCGTCGGTGACGAACAAGGCGAACACGCCGAAGCGCTGATACAAGGCGTTGCGCATCGCGGCGCTGGCGGTTTGCGGCAGGATCGCGGCGCTGATCACGGTCGAGCAGATTATTCCCAGGGAGATTTCCAGCACCCGCCAGACTGCCGCCATGAACGCGCCATCGGGGTGAGCCAATGCCGGCAAGCCGACCATCGCTGCGGTGTAGCCGGCGAGGACAAAACCGTAGGCGCGGAAGTTGCGATAGCGCGCGGCGCCAGCGGTGCACAGGCCGACCCAGATCGCCAGCGAGCCGAGGAACAGTTCGGTGTTTTGCGCGAACAAGGCGATCAGCAACACCATCACCGCCGACCCGGCGAGCGTGCCGAGGAAGCGATAGAAACTCTTCGCCAGCACATGACCGCTTTGCGGCTGCATGACGATGAACACGGTGATCATCGCCGTGCGCGGTTGCGGCAGCTCCAGGCGCATGGCCAGCCACAGGGTCAGGAACGCGGCGAGCAGCACTTTGAAAATGTAGACCCAGGTCACGCCGTCACTGCGTGCCCAGTCGTAGAAACCCCGGCGCCATTCGAGGGAGTAGAGCCAGCGCAGAGGTGCGGGCAAGGGAGTCATCAGATCCTGCTCAATGAAATTCGGTCGAGGCTCGAAACCTGCCTGTAGGAGCATGGCTTGCCCGCGACGGCGATTTCATGGGCGCCATCGCGAGCAAGCTTTGCTCCTACAGGTGTGGTTTTCACTTAAGAAGCGCCGGGGTTTTCGGTGCGGCCGTCTGGCTGTCTGTCGGCACATCGCTACCGGCACCGAGCCCACCACCCAGCGCCGTTACCAACTCCGCATGCGCACTCAACCGCGCCGCCTGAACCTGCTGCTGCACTTGCTGCTGCTTGAACAACAAGGTCTGGGCATTCAGCACATTGAGGTAATCCGTGAGCCCGCGCTGGTAGGCGATCATCGCGATGTCGTAGGTCTTCTGCGCCGTGGCCACCGACTCGGCGGCGAACACTTGCTGCTTATCCATGGACTCGCGGCGGATCAGTTGATCGGAGATATTTTTCAGCGCATTCACCAGCGTCTGGTTGTACTTGGCCACGGCGATGTCGTACCCGGCAGACGCTTCACCCAATTCCGAGCGCAAGCGGCCGCCATCGAAAATCGGCAGCGAGATCGCCGGGCCGACGCTGTAGTTGAGTTTCTTGCCGGTCAGGAACTCCAGCGCCCCGCCGCCCGTGGCCATGTAGCCGAGGCTGCCGACCAGGTCGACGTTGGGGTAGAAACCAGCATGGGCAACATCAATGCCGCGGGCCTGGGCTGCGACTTGCCAACGGGCGGCGACCACGTCCGGGCGCTGACCGAGCAATTGCGCGGGCAGCGACGATGGCAGTTTCAGTGCGGCACCCAGCGACAGAGTCGGTCGCTGCAACTGCGCGCCCTCCCCTGGACCTTTGCCTGCCAAAGCGGCGAGTTGGTTGCGGCTCAGGGCGATTTCTTCGTCGAGCGCATCGATCTGTCGATGGGTTTCCGGCAATGGGGTTTCGGCCTGGCTGACTTCGAAATGGGTGCCGATGCCGCCGTTCAGACGTTTTTGTGCGAGGTCGAGAATCTGCTGTTGCTGCTTCAGCGTCGCGGCGACGATGTCCCGTTGCGCGTAATGCAGCGAGAGTTCGATATAGGCGCGCACGATGTTGTTCTGCAATTCGAGTTGGGCCAGCCGTGCTTCCGCCGCCGTCATGTGCGCCATGTCCACAGCGCGCTCGGTGGCGTTGCTTTCGCGGCCCCAAAGGTCGAGGGCGTAGCTGAAGCCCAGCGCGGCATTGTTGTCCCAAGTGGTGGTGTTGGACAGTTCGCCGGGGCCGTAGAACTGATCGGTCGGCCAGTTGTGGCGCTTGAGGGTCGATTCGCCATTGATCTGCAACGACTCGGCAGCCTCGGCGATGCCGGCCATGGACCGGGCCTGACGCACCCGCGCGGCGGCCATGGCCATGGTCGGGCTGCCTTGTACGGCGAGGTCGATCCAGCGGTCCAGTTGCGGGTCGCGATAGGCCTGCCACCATTGCGCGGTGGGCCAGTGAGCGTCCTGTGCAGCGTTCTGGATGGCGTCGTCGGTGGCCAGGGAATCGGCCTCCAGCGCTTTGCCTTGCGGGGCAATGCCTGCGGTACCGATGCAGCCGCTGATTGCCAGGGTTAAAGCCAAAACACTGAGCGTCTTGAGCGCTCTGTTGATGCGACGCGGCACTGCTGAAAATTCCTGAGGTGGGGAGTTATTCCTGCGAGGAGCAATTCTAGGGGTGGGCCTTGTTGGCGATAAGCTGGGATTCCTGTGAATCTTTGTTACCGTTACTGCGATAATCCCTTGGTCGGGGTCTCAGACCCTGAAACTTCGTGTCACAATTTGCCATCGAACCCGAGAGCACCCCATGGACACTTTGCAAAACATGCGCGCCTTCAGTTACGTGGCCGAGGCCGGCAGCTTCACCGCCGCCGCCGTGCAACTGGACACCACCACGGCTAACGTCTCGCGCGCGGTCTCCAACCTGGAAGCCCACCTGCAAACCCGTCTGCTCAACCGCACCACCCGCCGCATCGCCCTGACCGAGGCCGGCAAGCGCTATCTATTACGCTGCGAGCAGATCCTGGCCTACGTCGAAGAAGCCGAAGCCGAAGCCAGCGACGCCCACGCCCGTCCGGCCGGGCAGCTGAAAGTGCACACCATGACCGGCATCGGCCAGCACTTCGTCATTGATGCGATCGCCCGCTACCGCAAGACCCACCCGGACGTGACCTTCGACCTGACCATGGCCAACCGCGTGCCGGACTTGCTGGACGAGGGCTACGACGTGTCCATCGTGCTCGCCAGCGAACTGCCGGACTCGGGCTTCGTTTCCCAGCGCCTGGGCATCACCTACAGCATCGTTTGCGCCTCCCCCGCATACGTGAAAGCCAACGGCTGCGCACACAAGCCCAGCGACTTGCTCAACCACGCGTGCCTGCGCCTGGTGAGCCCGGTGATCCCGCTGGAGAAATGGACCTTCGACGGCCCGGATGGCCAGGAAATGGTCACCATTAGTAGCTCGCCGTTTCTGGTCAACTCCGCCGACGCGATGAAAACCGCCATCATCAGCGGCATGGGCCTGGGCGTGCTGCCGGTGTATGCGGCGATTGAAGGCTTGCGCAATGGCTCGCTGGTGCGGGTGATGCCGAACTACCGCTCGCAGGAGTTAAATCTGTACGCAATCTACCCGTCGCGGCAGTACCTGGATGCGAAGATCAAGACCTGGGTCGAGTACCTGCGCGGGTCGCTGCCGGAGATATTGGCCGCGCATCAGGCGGAGTTGGCGGCGTATGAATTAAGCGGGAGTCTGGGTGGGGCGCGGTTGGCGAATTGAATGTCTATTACGTTGTTAGCTGATCGTTCCCACGCTCCGCGTTCGGCTCCGGAAGGGACGCGGAACGTCCCGGGCTGCATTCCCACGCAGAGCGTGGGAACGATCGTCAATGCCTGATCCCCTTGTAGGAGCCTACAGACAGTCTTACAAATTTCGAATATTTGAGGATGTTTCCGACGTGTTTTGACGGTTGGTGTGTGGGAAGGGAGATGGGTAGGCTTTGGGGGTCGCTGACGCATCAGTGACCGGGTCTGGAAAACCCGAATCGGCTCTCAACCTCTGCACATGGCATACTGCGGCGCTTTTTTCTGCACGCAATGTTATGGCGGCTGTGCGCGGGAGACCTTCGGGTCTGCCGGGTTTGGTTGGGATTGACCGGTTTTTCCAGTCCGCGCACGGCTGCCACCCCTCGTCTGGAAAACGGAAGTGGCAGCTCCATTGATCCCAACATGGAGTAACGAACTTATGTTCAAGCCCACACCGAATCCCCCTCACACCCCCAGCCACCTGTTCCAGGTCGCCCCCAACGCCACCACCGAAACCCTGATGGTCTACGCCAGCGAATCCCTCGCCTCGGCCAGCGTCATGACCAGTGACTTTGCCGGATTCCTCGAAGGCACCCACCGCAACACCATGCTCGGCATCCAGCAAGTCATCATGCTGGCCGAACTGTCGGTGAACCGAGCGCTGGACAACCTCGATCCGCAGGACTGACCTGAACTGATCGCACTGATCGGATCGTTCCCACGCTCTGCGTGGGAATGCAGCCCGGGACGCTCCGCGTCCCATACAGAGCCACTCAGAGCATGGGAACGATCTTCGGGACCTCGCCTAACGCCCAAAAAGAATGTTAGCGTGCTTGGCATTCACCACCGCCCGCCGAGCCGCTTCCCATGAAAAAAACCGTCCTCGCCTTCAGCCGTGTCACCCCCGAAATGATCGAGCGTTTGAAACAGGATTTCGACGTGATCGTGCCGAACCCGAAAAACGGCGACATCAACGCCCAGTTCAACGAAGCCCTGCCCCACGCCCATGGCTTGATTGGTGTCGGTCGCAAACTCGGTCGCGCGCAACTGGAAAACGCGGCCAAACTGGAAGTGGTGTCCAGCGTCTCGGTGGGTTACGACAACTATGACGTCGCCTATTTCAACGAACGCGGGATCATGCTGACCAACACCCCGGACGTGCTCACCGAAAGCACTGCCGATCTGGCGTTCGCTTTGCTCATGAGCAGCGCCCGGCGCGTCGCTGAACTGGATGCCTGGACCAAGGCCGGCCAGTGGCAAGCGACCGTCGGCGCACCGCTGTTCGGCTGCGATGTGCATGGCAAGACGTTGGGCATTGTCGGCATGGGCAATATCGGCGCGGCCATTGCCCGCCGTGGCCGGTTGGGTTTCAACATGCCGATTATCTACAGCGGCAACAGCCGCAAGACCGAGCTGGAGCAGGAACTCGGTGCGCAGTTCCGCAGCCTCGATCAGTTGCTGGCGGAAGCGGATTTCGTCTGCCTGGTGGTGCCGCTCAGCGAGAAGACCAAACACCTGATCAGCCACCGCGAATTGGCCCTGATGAAGCCGAGCGCAATACTGGTGAACATCGCTCGCGGCCCGGTGGTGGATGAACCGGCGCTGATCGAGGCGCTGCAAACCAAGCGGATTCGCGGCGCGGGCCTGGATGTCTACGAGAAAGAACCGCTGGCCGAATCGCCATTGTTTCAGCTTAAAAACGCCGTGACCTTGCCGCACATCGGCTCCGCCACCGACGAAACCCGAGAAGCCATGGCCAATCGTGCCCTGGCCAACTTGCGCAGCGCCTTGCTCGGTGAGCGGCCGCAAGACCTGGTGAACCCGCAGGTCTGGAAAGGCTGAAAAAAACGGGCAGGTGTATTCAGCACCTGCCCGCTTTTTATTAACGTTCAATTGTCGCGGTGGACAACTAAAGGTTGATACACACCTTGACATTCAGTCCGCCGCCAAAATATCAATCCACCCTATAGACTCCGCACTATTGACTCGACTAACACGAGTTCTGGCTACGGAGAGCCCCCATTGAACCAACTAACCACTGACCAACTTACCCGCTACAGCAAATTCATTCTCATGGCATTCTTCAGCTTTTTCGGACTGCTGGTGATGTATAGCAACTTCACCGACTACAGCAGCAACTACGAATATGTCGGACACATCCTGAGCATGGACACTACCCGGGAAAATACCAACATCACCGACCGCGCCATTACCTCGCCGATGCTTCATCACCGAATCTACTGGATCATCATCACGCTGGAGGTTATGTATACCGTCTGCTGCCTGATCGGCACTTATCAATTACTTAAAAACATCAACGCTTCAGCGGACGCTTTCCATGAAGCCAAGAAGTTATCCATCGTCGGACTGCTGATTGCGATTTTCATCTATTACGTCTGTTTGCAAGTTGTCGGTGTTGAATGGTTCAACATGGACGAATCACAAACCTGGAATGCCAAGGATTGGGCTCGGCACATCGTCGATTTTATTCTTCCCTTGTTGATTTTCGTGGTGCTGAAGATCGAGCGCTGAAGATGTTTGCGCCCGATCTTCATATTGCTTCAGGCCAGTTTGCCGTTGCCCTGCACTAGTGTTGCCTTGGGCTTGCGAAACACCAGCACGTTACCCAACATCACCAACACCAGGCCCGCCAGTGCCGGCGCGGTCCATTGGTAACCTTCGGCAAATGCCGAGACATTCAGCGCCACCACCGGGAACAACACCGTGCAGTACGCCGCGCGTTCCGGGCCCATGCGCCCGACCAGCGTCAGGTAAGCAGTGAAGCCGATCACCGAGCCGGGGATCACCAGGTACAGCAGCGATCCGAGGTAGCGCGCATTCCATTCGATGTCGAACGGGATGCCTTTGACCAGGCACCACACGGTCAGCATCGCCGCACCGTAGGCCATGCCCCAGGCGTTGGTGGTCAGGGGTTTGAGCCCGGCCTTCTGTTGCAGGCTCGACAGCATGTTGCCGGCCGAGAAACACAAGGTGCCGCACAGGGCCAGGCCCAGGCCGAGCAAGGTTTCCGGGCTGGCGGTATGCCCGGCCAGTTCCGGCCAGAACAGCAGGCCAAGGCCCAACAGGCCCAGCGCGCCGCCCATCAATACGTTGCGGGCGATTTTCTGACCGAAGAACACCCGCGCGTTCAGGGCGTTCCACAGGGTGGCGGTGGAAAACACCACGGCGACCAAGCCGCTGGGGATCCACTGGCTGGCCGTCAGGAAGCACATGAAGTTGACGCAGAACAGGCACAAGCCCTGGGCCAGGCAGATCAGGTGCCCGCGACGGTTCATCACTTGCAGGCGCCGACTGAGCAGCAGCATCACAAACAGCACCAACGCCGCGAGGCCGAAGCGATAGACGATCGACACCGGTATGGCCACCACGCCCAGTTGCCATTTCAAGGCAATCCAGGTGGTGCCCCAGATCAACACGGTCAACAGGTATAACGACAGGTTCATGGCAAAGGCTCCTCGATAGGTGCCCAGTGTCCTGCGCCAGTGATGGGTGCACTTGCATAAACTTGCGCTTTTGTCGGCCGACGGGCTGGCAGGCCAAGGTCTACGGAGTAGGATGCGAAGCGTTGGAGAGAAAACGATCATGCCCGCACTGGAAACCCTGCAAGTCTTTCAAGCCCTCAACCGCTCGCCCAATGCTCGCCTCGAGCACAGCGCCGAGCTCGGTGACGGCATGGCTGCAGCCTTGTGGAGCAATCATCACGACGCCCAGGACTACGAAGCGCCGACTCATCACACCCTGTCCTGTTACATCGCCGGCGGCACCGGCACTTTTCGCCGCGACCAACCCGGTACCAAGGGCGGCCCGGACAAACTGTGCATCCTGCCCGCCGAGCACCAGTCAGGCTGGGTGATCAACGGCGACATTCGCCTGGCCCACCTGTATTTCAGCCCAGAACAATTCGCCCTCGGCTGCGTCACGCTGCTGGACCGTGAACCGCGGGAACTGCAATTGCGTGAAGGCACTTTTATCGACGACCCCCAACAAGCCCAGCGCTTTCGGCAGATGCTCACGCTGAATTGGGAAGAGCCGGGCGAACGCGTGCTCACCAGCAGCCTGGCCCATGAAATGCTCAGCCATGCCTTATTGAGTCAGGTCGGCCTGCGCCAGGGGTTAAGGCTCAAGGGTGGCCTGGCCGCACATCAGCGCCGGCAGTTGGTGGAGTTCATCGACAGTCAGTTGGCCGAAGCCATTAGCCTGGGGCAATTAGCCGGATTGTGCGCGCTGTCGGAATACCACTTCGCGCGCATGTTCCGCGAGAGTTTCGGCTTGCCGCCCCATCAATATGTGCTGGCGCGGCGCATGAGTCGGGCGCGGGAGTTGTTGCGTTCGACGGCGCAGCCGTTGGGGGAGATTGCACTGGCGTGCGGGTTTGCCAGTGCGAGTCATTTCACCAATCGGTTTCGGCAGGTGTTGGGGGGGACGCCTGGGGAGTATCGGCAGGCGTTTTTGCGTTAGGCCTGAGATGTTTTGTGTTTGGCAGATCGCCTTCGTGGGCAAGCCTCGCTCCTAAAGGGAATGTGTGTTTATCGCGAAAATGCGATTCGACAATGAACCCGTGTAGGAGCGAGGCTTGCCCGCGAAGAACGATGACGCGCTCTGTGCTCAGAATTCCAATGTGCTGGAAAGCGACACTTGCCGTGAATCCCCCATCGACACAAAGAAGCGGCTCGCCGCCGAGGTGTAGTAGGTGCGGTCGAACAGGTTCTTCACGTTGAGCTGGAACTTGACCTTCTGCCCTTCGACTTTGGTGTCGTAAGTAGCGAAGGCGTCAGCCACGGTATAACCCGGCAGGTCGAAATCATTCGGCGCATCCCCCGCCCGCTCGCCGACATAGCGCGCACCGGCGCCGACCCGCAACTGATCCCCACCAACAATGGTGCCGAAGTCGTAGACCGCCGACAGCGAGCCCGTATTCTTGGCGACGTTTTGAAGTTTCTTGCCTTTGTAGTCCGGGTCTTCGGTGACTTCGGCGTCGGTGTAGGCATAGCTGCCGATCATGCTCCAGCGGTCAGTGAGCTGGCCAGTCAGATCGATTTCCAGCCCCCGGGAACGCACTTCCCCAGCAGCGCTGTAAATGGTCGTCGGGCCTTCGGCGTTGGCGATCAGCACGTTGCGTTTCTTGATATCGAACAGGGCGATGTCGCCCGTGATGCGACCCGGCATGTCGAGCTTGGCGCCGATTTCCCAGGACTTGGCTTCTTCCGGCGCGATGCTGCCGTCGAGCACCACGGTGCTGCCGCTCAACGGCGCGATGGTCGAGTTGGGTTTGAACGATTCGGTGTAGCTGCCGTAGAACGACAACTCATCGGTGTAGCGATAGACCAGCCCGGCGCGGGGCACGAATTTCTGGCCGTTGTTGTCGGTATTCGCCTTGAACGGCACGCCTTTGCCGGCGTACTGGTCGTACTCCTGGAAACGCCCGCCGGCCACCAGAATCCACTGGTCGGTGAGGTGAATCGAGTCCTGGGCGAAGATCGAATCGCTGCGCAGTTGATCGGTCTGGGCACTGTCGGGTGCGCTGACGGTAGTGCCGGCAACTTCGCGGCCGTAGACCGGATTGACGTAGCTGAAGGTGCTCAGGCTTTTCTGGCGGATCAGGTCTTCGCGGTAGATCTTGCGGTACTCGTCATCGACGCCGAACACCAGGTCGTGCTGCATGCCCAGCACATTGACTTTGCCTTCGAGGCTGGCGGTGGTGAAGCGGTCGGTACTGATCGCATTCTGCGTGCCGTCCATGCTCCGGGTCAGGGTGCCATTCCTGGTGTTGATCGCGGTGACGCGGACCTGGCTGGCGTCGTAGGTTTCGCGGTTCCAGCTGTAGCCGAAATGGGCGTTCCAGTTGTCGTTGAGCTCGTGATCGGCCTCGAAGTGATACAGGTCCGAACGCCCTTCCATGTTGTTGAACGGCTCGTCGAGGCGTTCGTTGCGCGAGATGTCCAGCGGGTGGTTGGTGCGCGGATCAATGATCGTGCCCCGGTCGAACGGGGTGAGGAATTCCCGGTGTTCGTAGGAGAACAGCAGCTTGGTGCTCTCGCCGAACCAGGCCAGGGACGGCGCCACCAAGGTCTCGCGGTGGGTGCCGAAGTTGCGCCAGTAATCTTCGTCTTCGTGGTCCAGGACCATGCGATAGGCCAACCCGGAATCGCCCAGTGCACCGGTGCTGTCGAGGCCGCCGCCGCTGCCGTTCTTGCCGTCGCCGTAGGTCGAGCCGCGCAGGGTCAGGGCGTTGTATTGGGTCAGTTCGGGTTTCTTGCTGACCATGTTGACCACGCCACCCGGGTCCTGGATGCCGTAGAGCAAGGACGCCGGGCCCTTGAGCACTTCGACGCGATCGACCGTGGCGTTCATGCCACGGCCCTGCACGATCGGCATGCCGTCGCGCATGATCGAGCCGTTGCGGTTGTCGCCGAAACCGCGGGTCATCACCGAATCCTGGGTGCTGGCCAGGGTGTTGCCCTGGGTGATGCCGCTGACGTTGGCCAGGGCGTCATCGAGATTGCGCGGCGCCTGGTCGCGAATGACCTGGGCCGGGATCACGTTGATGGTCTGCGGGGTTTCCTGGAGCAACGCCGAGCTGCGCATCACATTGCTGGTCGGCGGTGGCTGGTAGCTCTGGGTTTGATCAAGCACCGAAGTGATGGTGGTCGCGCCGAGGTTCAGGGTGCCTTCGGTGGGGACAGGCTCCAGCGCCAGGGTGTGGGCGTCGGTGCGGCGGAAGGTGAAGCCGGAGCCACTGAGCAAACGCTGGATCGCCTGTTCCGCGCTCATCTGCCCGTTGAGTGCCGGGGCGTTGAGGCCGTAGGGCGCTTCGTCGGTGTAGACCACGCTGGTGCCAGTGATGCGGCTGAAGTCGCTCAGGGCCTGGGGCAGCGGTTTGGCGGCCAAGGCGAAATTGAATTGCGTGCGCTGTTGCGTGCTGGCGGTTTCAGCGCCGATGGCCACGCTCAGCGGCAGCAATGCCAATGCCGAAAAACTCAACGCAGAGGCACCGAACCATTGTTTGACCGAACCCGAATTTGCCCTGGACTTCATTACTCATGACCTGTGTAGAACCGCAGCGGGATGCGAATGACTCGCAGTTTCAGTCACTACACGGATGGGGATTGGGTTTACCTCATCATTATTTTGAAAATATTTTTATCTGGCGCTGTGCGGTGTTTGCTCGCGATGGGGCCAGTCGCCTCAGCGCAAAATAATCATCTGCCCCAAAAGGTGATGCTGCTCAAACCCCAACACCCCCTGCAACGAACTCAACACCGCCTGCGGATCCTTGCTCGGAAAACTCCCGCTGACCCGCCGCGCCGCCAGTTCATCGTTGAGCAGCAAGATCCGCCCCGGGTAATAGCGGCGCAGGTCCTGCACCACATCCGCCAGGCTCGCCTTGTAGTAATTGAGCCAACCCTGACGCCACGCCAACTGCGCCTCACTGTCCACGGCCTGCAGTTTTTCCGCCGAGCCCTCGCCATACGCGACCTGCTGGCCAGCGGTGAGGATTTGCTGCTCGGCGTTGCGATCTGCCGTGACACCGACGCGCCCGGACAACACCGTCACCCGTGCACCATGAGGTTGCAGGCGCACTTCAAACTGAGTACCGAGCACCCGCGCCTGGCCCTTTTCGGCATCAACCACGAACGGCTCGCCGGTGTGGGTGACGCTGAAAAAACCGGCGCCGCGACGTAGCTCAACATGGCGCTCGCCGTGGCTGAAATCCACGGCAATCGCGCTGTCGGCATCGAGGGTGACTTGCGATTGATCCGCCAGGATCACCGTGCGAATTTCCCCCGGTGCCGAGACATAATCCGCGCCCAGATCATCGGCCCAACGCAGCGGCTGCCACCCCGCACCGAGGCCGACCATCAGCACCAGACACGCGGCCATCGCCAACGCCCCGGACCAGCGCCGCACACTGGAGCGCTTCGAACGGTCCATCGCATTGAGATAACCCTGCAGGGCCAATGCGTCTTCATCGGCCAAGGTGCGCGCCGGCACTTCGCTCAACTCCCACACCACTTGCGCCTGAGCGTAGGCCTCGGCGTGCGCAGGATCGGCCTGCAGCCAGTGACTGAACGTGAGCTGATCGCCACTGCTCGGCTGATCGTGCAACAGGCTCAGCCAAGCGAAAGCAGCCTGTTCCTGGGCGGGCGTCGGGGTGACGCGTTCGGCGTGTTTCACGGTGCTTTCCTTGGCGTGCGCGGTTCGGGTTCCCGCAGGCTGGCCTTGCAGGCGTCGAGGGCGCGCATCATATGTTTTTCCACGGCGCTTTGGGACAAACCCATGGCCTTGGCGATCTCGGCGTACTTGCGGCCGTGAATGCGGTTGAGCAGGAAAATCTGCCGCGTACGCTCGGGCAACGCACGCAACGCGGCTTCGACGTGGCGCAAATCGTTGCCTGCCTCCAACGCGGCTTGCGGTTCGCTGCCCTGGCTGTCCGGCGCATCCGGCATCCAGCCTTCGTTGACCCGCACCCGCGTGCCTTCGCTGCGCAAATGGTCGATGGCGATGTTGCCGGCGCAGCGCAAAAGATAAGTGCTCAATTCTTCAACCTGCACCAGCGGTCGGCGCCAGAAGCGCAGGAACAAATCCTGCACCAGATCCGCCGCCGTCGCCCGGCAACCGACGCGCCGACTCACCAGCGCTTCCATCTGCGAACGCTGGGACAGGAACACCTGGAGAAAATGCGCACGGGCGCCACGGTGCTCATCGTCGTGGGATTCCGGAGGGCTGGCGATCATCAGCTCAGCACTGCGCAAACGGGGCTGGCAATCAGGCCCAGCACCGCCAATGACATGGCCAGGCGCGGGCGATACGGCAGCAGCAACACCAGCAGCAACGCGCTGAACATCAACACCGAGAACCACTCCACCAGGCCCAGGCCCCAACCGGTCGCGGACACTGCCGCCCACAACGACAAGGCCAGCAACAGCCAGCCGCCAAGTTTCATATGCCGTCGGCGCTTGGCCGATGGCTTGCGCCCGAGAAGGTCGGCGTGATGCCGGTCCATCGACAGACAGAGCGCGGTAAATCCGCCGTAGCAGAGCAACAAGGCCAGCAACATTCAGGTCGCCTCAGGCTCAAGGGTGACGGGGCGGGCGCGTTGGCGAGTGACGGTTGCAGCTTTCCCGACGCGCTGCATTTTCCACGCAGCCCACGCCAGGAACAGGCCACTGCCCAGGCACGTCAGATCAAAACCAGCCATGGCCCAATCGCCTTGGCGCAGCGACACGCCCAAGTGATACGGCGTGGTCAGCCCATTGAGCAGCGGCACCGCGCAGAACAGCACCGCGGCCAACGCCAGTTGCTCGACCCATGCCGCGCGGCCACGACGAACCATCGCATGCAGCACGCTCAAGCCCCAGGCGATAAAGAAGCTGTTCACTTCCCAATCCGCCCGTTGCGCCAGCGCCACCGGCAACAAGCGGTTGGCCCAGAAGAACACCGCCACGGCGATCACCAGTCCCGACATGCTGGCGATGTTCAGCACTTCCACCAGCTTCAATTCGAACGGCATCACACCGCTCTTGGCATGTTTGAGCTGACGCTTGCCGAGCCAGATCACCAGCCCGGTGCCAATCATCGCCGTGCCGGCCATACCGCAAATGAAGTACAGCCAACGTAATACCGGACCGGCGAAATGGCCCATGTGCAACCCATAGAAACCACCGGCGATCGCCATCGGAATCGGACGCTCCGCCGTGGTGCCGAGCAGTTGGCCGGTCACGCCATCAAAGGTCAGCGCCCGGCCATAGTCGTAGACCACGCCGTCGGCGCTATCGCGTTCCAGGACCACCGAGGCATTCGCATCGCCTGGATTGTTCACGGCCAGGTTCCCGGCTTGCCCTTCTAACCACTGTTCGCGGGCCCGTTCCAGCAACGGCGCCAACGGGGCCAATGGGCTCGGTTTACCCGCAACTGCCGGCGTATTGGACTCCGGGAACACCTCGTCGAAAAATGCCCCGGCATCACCCTTGTACGCAGCAAGAATGCCCGCGGGCATCACCATCGCCATGAAAATTACCAGGCTGCTGTAGGTGATCATCAGGTGAAACGGCAACACCAGCACGCCCACCGCGTTGTGCCCGTCGAGCCAGGAACGCTGGCCTTTGCGCGGGCGGAAGGTGAAGAATTCCTTGAAGATTTTCTTGTGGGTGATGATGCCGGTGATCAGCGCGATGAACATCAGCATGGCCGCGGCGGTCGACAACCAACGGCCCCACGGATAAGGCATTTGCAGTTGAAAGTGGAAACGGTAGAAGAACTCGCCGCCCATGGTTTCCCGGCCCTGCACTTCGGCACCGGTGAGCGGGTCGAGAGTCTTTTTGCTGAACTGGCCGCGTTTGCCGGGTTCCGCCGGGGCTTGCTGCCAGCGTACGGTCAGGCCGGGCTCGCGGGCCGTCGGCAGGTCGATGAGCCAGCGCGATGCGTTGGGCGCGTGCTGCTGAAGATAATTTTGCGCCAGGGTCAGGCTGGCTTCGGAAGACACCGAGCGCGCGGGAATTTCCGGCTGCATCCAGTGGCTGGTCTCGGCTTTGAAATACGCGAGGGTGCCGGTCAGGAAAATCGCGAACAGCAACCAGCCAAAGATCAAACCGACCCAAGTGTGCAACCAGGCCATGGCCTGACGAAAACCCTCTTTCATGGCTGGCCCGCCCAATACGCCAGCCCGGAAACCGTGCCCAGCACCAGGCTCGGCACGAGCATGCCGAACCACGCCTGCCAGGCGCTGCGGCAGGCAAAGCACCAGAGCGCCGCCATCAGGTAGGCGAGAAACGAGGTCATCATCCCGGTGATCACCGCTTCGGCGCGGGCCATGGGCAGCAGCAGGCTCAGGCTGACACTGGCCAGCGCGGCGACGACATAACCGCCCAGCACGGCAGCCAATACCCGCGAAGTGACCGCCAGTCTGTAGGAAACGGGGAGCGTGCTGCTTTTGCCTTTCATGTTTCGACCTTGAAACCGGGTGAGGCCCCGTGAACGTCGCGAGACCAACAAGCGCGCAATATTAATGATAAATATTCTCATACGCAAAAGAGATCCGATTGCCGGATGCGGGTAGGCCCACTTACAATGCGAACAATTCTTGTTCTCTAACGTATCCGTTTGTGTCGGAGTGCTTCTGTTGCAGCCCGCCAATCCTGTCGAAGTGCTTTATCACGACCATCACAACTGGCTCACCGGTTGGTTGCGGCGCAAGCTCGGCTGCCCGGACAGCGCCGCTGACCTGGCCCAGGACACGTTCATGCGGGTGCTGACCGCTCGGGAAACACCGCAGATCATCGAGCCGCGGGCGTTCCTCACCACCATCGCCAAGCGCGTGCTGTTCAACCATTACCGCCGTCAGGATCTGGAGCGCGCCTACCTCGACGCCTTGGCGCAGATGCCGGAATGTGTGGCGCCGTCGGAGGAAGAGCGGGCGATCATCCTGCAAACCCTGATGGAATTGGACCAGTTGCTCGACGGTTTGCCGCGTTTGGTCAAACGCGCGTTTTTGCTGGCGCAGGTCGATGGCCTGACTTATCCACAGATCGCTGCCGAACTGGGGATTTCCATCGCCACGGTCAAACGGCACCTGAATAAAGCAGCGATGCGCTGCTACTTCGCCCTATGAACCCGCCGCCGGATTTTTCCTCCCACGTCGCCGAGCAAGCGGTGCATTGGCTGCTGGAGATGCAGCAAGGGCCGTTGAATCCGCGTCAACAACTTGCCTGGCAGCAATGGCACGACGGGCACAGTGAACATCAGCGAGCGTGGGAGCATATCCAAAGGGTCAATCAACGCCTGCGCGGGATGTCTTCGCCCTTGGCCCACGCTGCACTGAATGCGCCGAAATCCGGCGGCCGTCGCCAGGCGTTGAAGTTGTTGTTGCTGCTGGGTGCCAGTTCGGCGGTGACGTGGGGCATGCGCGAAAGCAATGTGCTAACGCCGTTGCTCGCCGACTATCGCAGCCCGGTGGGTCAGCGGCGCAAGGTGGCGTTGGGCGATGGCAGTCAGGTGCAGCTCAACACCGCGACTGCGGTGGATGTGCGGGCTGACGGTCTGATCCGATTGCTCGAAGGCGAAATCTTGCTGACCGCCGCCCAGGCCTTTGAGGTGCGAACGGCTCAAGGTCTGTTGAAAACCCAAGGCGCACGAATGAATGTGCGGCAGTTTGCAGATCGGACTCAGGTTGCGGTGTTCGAAGGTCGCGTCGAACTGACGCCAGATGGCGGCTCGCCGTTGCTGCTGCAAAGTGCGCGGCAGTTGAGTTTTGGCCCACGCGGTATCAGCACTCCCCTGCCCCTGGACGCCAATAGCGGCGCCTGGGCCGACGGCATGTTGGTGGCGGCGCAGATGCGGCTTGGGGATTTTCTTGATGAATTGGGTCGTTATCGTCGCGGGCAGCTTCATTGCGATGCGAAGGTGGCCGATTTATTGATTTCCGGGACGTATCCGCTGGATGACAGTGAGCGGATTTTGCAGATGCTGGAAATCAGTTTGCCGGTGAAGGTGAAGCGGTTTACGCGGTATTGGGTGACCGTGGAGGCCCGTGCGTAATGATCGTTCCCACGCTCTGCGTGGGCATGCAGCCCGGGACGCTCCGAGTCCCACCCGAAGCCGAACGCGGAGCATCCGTTGAGGCATTCCCATGCAGAGCGTGGGAACGATCTTTCGTACTACTTGAGCCGTTTTTCAGATCTGGCGTGACAGAGAAGGAAAGCCCCCTTGATTCCACCTTCTCAGGACCGTCCTCCATGCAACCCACCCGCCTCACCCCGCTGCGCCAACTTCTTCTGGGCATCAGCCTGAGCTTCGCGGCTGCCTCCATCACCCAAGCCGCCGACGCCAAGCCGTACCACATCGCCCCGTCCTCACTGGAAAACGCCCTCAACCAGTTTGGCCGTGAAGCCGGGGTGCTGATTTCCTTTGGTTCGCAAGTCACCAGCGGCGTAAAAAGCCGTGGCCTGGAAGGCAACTACACCCCCGAGCAGGGTTTGAATGCCTTGCTCGAAGGCACCGGCCTGCAAGCCCGGGCCGAGGGCGAAAACGCCTTTAGCCTGCAACCGGTGGGCGATGCTGCCCTGGAATTGGGCACTTCGACGGTGGTCGGCGATTGGCTGGGTGATGCGGCGCAGATGAATGTGTTCGAACACCCCGGCGCGCGGGACGTGATCCGCCGCGAAGAATTCGAACGCCAGGGCGCGACTCAGGTCAAGGACGTGCTCAACCGCATCCCCGGCGTCAATGCCCCGGACAACAACGGCACCGGCAGCCATGACATGGCGCTGAACTTCGGCATTCGCGGCCTCAACCCGCGTCTGGCCTCACGCTCCACGGTGCTGATGGACGGCATTCCGGTACCCTTCGCGCCTTATGGCCAGCCGCAGTTGTCATTCGCACCGATCAGCATGGGCAACATGGACGCGGTGGACGTGGTGCGCGGCGGCGGTGCCGTACGTTACGGGCCGCAGAACGTCGGCGGCGTGGTCAACTTCGTGACTCGGGCGATTCCTGACGCGCCAACGGTCAAGGGTGGTTTCCAGACCGAAACCAGCCCGTCCTCCAGCCACGACGGCTTCAAGACCACCGGCAATCTGCTGGCCGGCGGCACGGCTGACAACGGTCTCGGCGGCGCTTTACTGTATTCCGGCACCCGCGGTGGCGACTGGCGTGAACACAGCGATACCGAAATCGACGACCTGATCCTCAAGGGCAAATACCAGCTCGACGAAGCCAACAGCTTCAACGCCATGGCCCAGTATTACGAAGGCAAGGCCGATATGCCCGGCGGCCTGAACGTCGCCGACTACGACGCCGACCCGTACCAGTCCACACGCCCGAAAGACCAGTTCTGGGGCCGTCGCACGATGTTCAACTTCGGCTATCGCTATCAGGAAGATCGCCGCGAATTCACCGCTAACACCTTCTTCACCAAAACCTTGCGCAGCGGCTATCTGGACCAGGGCACCTTCCTCTCGCTATCTCCGCGCGAATATTGGGTGCGCGGTCTGGAAACCCGCTTCGCCCAAGGTTTCGATGTCGGCCCGACCAGCCATGAAGTCGGCATCGGCTATCGCTACATCAACGAAGCCGGCCACGAACTGCGTTATCGCGAGCCAATCGCCAACAACACCTACCCGACCAGCAACAGCCGCAACGACCGCGACACCCGGGGCGGCACCGAAGCCAATGCGTTCTTCGTCGATGACCGGATCGACATCGGCCAGTGGACCCTGACGCCGGGCATTCGCTACGAAATGATCGAGTCGCAACAGACCAACAACCTGACGAACGTGAAGTACAAGGGCGACTACAACACCGCCCTGCCGGCGCTGAACGTGCTCTATCACGTCACTGACCATTGGAACCTGTACGCCAACACCGAAGGTTCGTTCGGCAGCGTGCAATACAGCCAGATGCCAAACCGGGTGAGCAGCGGTGAAGTCAAACCGGAGAAGGCGCGGACCTGGGAACTGGGCACTCGCTACGACAACGGCGCGCTGCGGGCGGAAATCGGCGCGTTCCTGATCAACTTCGACAACCAGTATGAAAGCAACCAGACCAACGATTCGGTGATCGCTCGCGGCGAGACCCGTCATCAGGGTATCGAGTCGAGCATCAACTACGCCCTCGACGACCTGAACCCGGCATTGGCTGGTTTCGATGTCTACGCCACCTACGCCTATGTTGACGCGACTATCCGCGAAGACGGGCCGAACAAGGGCAATCGTGTACCGTTCTCCTCGAAACACAAAGGCACGATTGGCGTCGGTTATACCGAAGGCGCGTGGAAGCTGAATCTGGACAGCAGCTACCAAAGCAACCAGTTCGCCGACAACGCCAATACCTCGAAAGAAAGCGCCGACGGCAGCACGGGCAAGATCCCGGGCTACATGCTGTTCAGCAGCCGCGCGGCGTATGACTTCGGGCCGCAGTTGTCGGACCTGAATGTGGCGGTGGGGGTGAAAAACATCTTCAACCACCAGTACTTCACTCGCTCGTTTGATGACAACAACAAGGGTAAGTACGTGGGGGAACCGCGGACGGTTTATGTGCAGACGTCGGTGGCGTTCTAACGCGACATTGATCGTTCCCACGCTCCGCGTGGGAATGCCTCAACGGACGCTCCGCGTTCGGCTTTGGATGGGACGCGGAGCGTCCCGGGCTGCATTCCCACGCAGAGCGTGGGAACAATCAACAAAAACGGGCCTGCATAAGCAGACCCGTTTGTCAGTGGAAAGGTAAAAAGTGAATCAGGCCTCAGCCGTTTTGCGCAGCCTGTTCGTTCTCGAGAAATTCTTCTTCCAGCAGCACGTCAGCATGTGCGCCCCGTTCAAATGGGACTACAGCGGCACGTGGTTTGCCCCGCAGTTTGCCGAACAGATGGTCCAGTGCATGTTCCAGTTTGGTGGCCGCCCCGTCGATCGCTTGTTCAAGGGTATCGGCTTTATGGGTCACAGAAATTGGTTGATGGCCTTTAGGCCGCGCTTCCAGCTGGCAGCGCATGTCATGCGGTCCGGGCTTGTCGCCGTTTTCGTCCCGCAGGTGAACCTCGACGCGGGTCAGGTCCTCTTCGTAACGTTCGAGCGTGCTCTCAATGGTAGTACGTACCCACTCCTCCAGTCGGATGCTGCTTTGAATATGATTGTCGCTGTTGACTTGGATTTGCATAGTTCATCCCTTATTTCAGCTAGCTCGCGAGAGGCCGTTCGGCTGGCCCTTGGGCGTCATCACCGTGACCTCTTACTTACACAATCGGTCTGTGCGGTGAACAATTCAACCCCTAAAAAAAGATAATTTTTCAGACGCAAAAAAAGCCGGACAAGGAGCAAAAGCGCTGTTAAGGTCGGGAGTTGGGTCGCCTCGCTTCTTTGTCACAATTGCTCACATCTGCTGCTCCGCCAGCGGATGCAAACTCCTGAATACCCCCGCCTCTTCCACCAGCCAGTCATGCACCGCACGCACGCCCGGATGGCTCAGCGCCCCCGGCGCATACAGCAGCACGTAGCGTTTGTGGTTCGGCACCGCCAGCCCGAACGGCACAATCAACGTCCCGCGCTCCAGCTCATCGTTAAGCAACGTTCGCCGCGCGATCGCCACGCCCATGCCGGCTATCGCCGCTTCGATGGTCAGGTGATTGCGATTGAAGGTGTGCCCGCGCCGTACGTCGGCGCCTTCGAAGCCGATAGCATTGAGGTAGAACTCCCATTCCGCGTACTCGTAACTGCCGCGCCAGGCGGTGATGTCGTGCAGCAGCGGAAAATGCATCAGGTCCGCCGGGCCGTGCAACGGTGGGCGGCCGCGCAGCAGGCTCGGGGCACACACCGGGAAAATCTGCTCGTCGAGCAAGGCTGTGGATAACAATCCAGGATAACTGCCGTCGTTGAGGTCGATGGCCAGGTCGAAGTCGCCCTCGTGCAGCGGCACGCTGCTGTCTTCGGCCACCAGACGCAGCTGAATGTCCGGGAAACGTTGCTGCAAGCGCGGCAGGCGTGGGGTTAGCCATTTGCTGAGGAAGGACGGAATCGAGCGCAAACGCAAAATCCCGCTGATCATCCCGGCGTCCAGTCGACGCAATTCGGCGTCGATGCTGCCGTAGGCTTCGTTGACGGTGATGGCCAGTCGCTGGCCTTCAGCGCTCAACTCCACGCCACGTGCGCGCCGATGAAACAGGCGAAAACCCAGGCGCTCTTCCAGCTGTCGGATTTGTTGGCTGACCGCACCCGGCGTAATGTGCAGTTCTTCGGCGCAACGAGTGAACGACAAGTGCCGCGCGGCACAGGAAAACACGTGCAGCCAGACGTAGGTCTGGGCGTGCAATTGACGACTCATCGTTTAGTCCTGCTAAAGGCTGTCTTAGGAAGTTTCGTTGGTCACGTTGGACCGAGGTGGGCAGTATCGCCGACATTGCGCTTGTCCTACAAAAATGGCAGCGATTTCTCTTCCATTGCTTGTATAGGCTTTAGCATGGCTATCAGTGTTTTCGATCTCTTCAAAGTCGGCATCGGTCCGTCCAGTTCCCACACCGTCGGCCCGATGCGCGCCGCCGCGACCTTCGCCCAGGCCCTGATTGACCAACAATTGCTGGGCGACGTACGGCGGGTAGAAATTCGTCTGTACGGCTCCCTTTCCGCGACCGGCGTCGGTCACGCCACCGATCGTGCCTGCGTCATGGGCCTGATGGGCGAATGGCCGGATAGCATTGACCCGACGTCTATCGATGCACGCATTCAACATCTGCGCGAAACCGGCGAGCTGTCCCTCGCCGGCCAATCGACCATCGCCTTCAACTGGCACCGCGATCTCCTGCTGCTGGAAGAAAGCCTGCCCTACCACCCCAATGCGATGTCTCTGACAGCCTTCGGCGAAACCGGTGAGCTGTACGAGCAAACGTACTACTCGGTCGGCGGCGGTTTCATCATCGAAGCGGCGGAAGCCGAGTCCGGCATCGCGCCGACCAGCGACGTGGTGCTGCCGTACGATTTCTCCAGCGCCGCCGAATTGCTCAGGCTCTGCAACCAGCATGGCCTGCGGGTTTCCGAGCTAATGATGGCCAATGAACTGGCGTGGCGCAGCGAAGCCGAGATCCGCCAGGGTTTGCTGCACATCTGGTCGGTGATGCGCGAGTGCGTCGAGCAGGGCCTGCTGCACGAAGGCATCCTGCCCGGCGGTCTGAATGTTCCGCGTCGCGCAGCGAAATTGCACCGCAGCCTGTTGGAAATCGGCAAACCGAATGTCATCACGTCGACGCTGTCGGCCATGGAATGGGTCAACCTGTTCGCCCTCGCCGTGAACGAAGAAAACGCTGCCGGCGGCCGGATGGTCACTGCACCTACCAACGGCGCGGCGGGGATTATTCCGGCGGTACTGCACTACTACATGAAATTCAATCCGGACGCGTCGGACGATGACGTCGTCGCGTTCTTCCTCGGCGCAGCGGCGGTCGGCATTCTGTGCAAGAAAAACGCCTCGATCTCCGGCGCCGAAGTCGGCTGCCAGGGCGAAGTCGGATCGGCCTGCGCCATGGCCGCCGCCGGCCTGGCGGACGTGCTCGGCGCCACCCCGGAGCAACTGGAAAACGCCGCCGAAATCGGCCTGGAACACAACCTCGGCCTGACCTGCGACCCGGTCGGCGGCCTGGTGCAAGTGCCGTGCATCGAGCGCAACGCCATTGCCGCAGTGAAGGCGATCAACGCCACGCAAATGGCCCTGCGCGGCGACGGCAAACACTTCATTTCCCTGGACCGGGTGATCCGCACCATGCGCGATACCGGCGCCGACATGCAGGACAAATACAAAGAGACTTCACGGGGCGGCCTGGCGGTGAGCTGGGTGGAGTGCTGAGGAGCGCTCCCTGACCGTCCGTAACACGTGAGCCCGAGCAAGAATAATAACGAGGCCAAAAACGATGACCGATGTACGTACACCTGCTGCCGATAATCCCGCTGTAGACCTGACACGCAACACCGAAACTGCCCACAAAGGCTGGAGTAAATTCGACACCACCTGGATGCTCGGCCTCTACGGCACGGCGATTGGCGCCGGCACGTTGTTCCTGCCGATCAACGCCGGCGTCGGTGGTTTCTGGCCGCTGCTGGTGCTGGCGCTGCTGGCGTTCCCGATGACCTTCTTCGCCCACCGTGGCCTGACGCGTTTTGTGCTGTCCGGACGTTCGGGCGACATTACGGAAGTAGTGGAAGAACATTTCGGCATCGGCGCCGGCAAGCTGATCACGCTGCTGTATTTCTTCGCGATCTTCCCGATCTTGCTGGTGTACAGCGTGGCGCTGACCAACACCCTGAGCAGTTTCATGGAACACCAGTTGCACATCGCGCCGCCACCCCGGGCGATTCTGTCGCTGGTGCTGATCCTCGGCTTGATGGCGATCGTGCGTTGCGGTCAGGGCGTCATCGTCAAATGCATGAGCGTGCTGGTTTACCCGTTCGTCGCGGCATTGCTGCTGCTCGGTTTGAGCCTGATCCCGAACTGGAACGGCGCATTCTTCGCCACCGCCAGCGAAGGCATGCCGCTGCCGCTGTTCTTCAAGACGTTATGGCTGGCGATTCCGGTGATGGTGTTCTCGTTCAACCACTCGCCGATCATCTCGGCTTTCGCCGTCGACCAGAAGCAGCGCTACGGCGCACAGGCCGAGCGTAAAAGCAGCGGCATCCTCGCCATCGCCCACGGGATGATGGTGGTGACGGTGATGTTCTTCTGCTTCAGTTGTGTGCTAGCCCTGTCCCCGGCGGATTTGGCGGCCGCAAAGGCGCAGAACATCTCGATCCTGTCGTACCTGGCCAACCACTTCCAGACGCCAGTCATTGCTTACGCCGCGCCGCTGATTGCGTTGGTGGCGATCACCAAATCCTTCCTCGGCCACTACATCGGCGCCAGCGAAGGTTTTCAGGGCCTGATCGTGAAAAGCCTGCGCGGCCGTGGCCGGGTGATGTCATCGAGCTGGCTGAACCGCGTGACCGCGCTGTTCATGATCCTAAGCTGCTGGGCCGTGGCGACGTTCAACCCGAGCATCCTGCGCATGATCGAAACCCTCGGCGGGCCGATCATCGCGTGCCTGCTGTTCCTGATGCCGATGTACGCCATCCGCCGGGTGCCGGCCTTGCGCCAGTACTCCGGACAGGCTTCGAATGTGTTCGTGGTGCTGATCGGCCTGATTGCACTGTCTGCGATCATCTATTCATTCCTGCCCTGAATCGGGCAGATAAAAAGAAGGCGGGCCAGGGTGCCCGCTTCTTTTTGGCCGTGATCATTGCTCGACAGTTTTCGCGGCATGGCCCTTGCTACGTTCCTGCCTGAGGCAAAAGGACTTTTGAAACCTCAGCGAGCGACCTGCCGGTGGTCTGGTATTGCGAACTAATCCTGATCATGGCCGGTCAACAACTGCACGTTCAATCAGGCGGTGACGCATTATGGACAACCCTTTTCAGCTCATTACCGATGCCTTTGCACCGGATTATCAGATCAACCTGAGCATTCAGGGTCTGGACGGCAGCATCATGCTGACCCTCTCGAACAGTGGTCGAGTGGTCGCCAAACGGATGATCAGCGCCGAACAACGCAATGACCCCAAGCGCCTCAAGCGCCTGGTGCAAAGCATTCAGTTCGGCATCGCCATCGAACAGGGCCACAGCGCCGTGGCCATTCTCGAAGCCATGACCGACGGCGACAATCGCAACCTGCCGCCGCCACCCGTCAAAGGCCACAGCCGGCCAGCCATGCGCCTTTAAATCTCGCCCTTCTCGACCTCGGGATGCTCACCGGAGCCCGTGCCAATCTTGCGCTGCGGGTGTTCGATCTTCACCGAGGGAAATTGCGACGACGCGTAACGCACCACCAGTATCGAAAACGCCAGCAGCAGAATCCCGCCGCACAGGTAGATGATGCCGATGTCCGGCGGGTTGTGGTGCGAGACGTTGGAGATCAGCAGTCGCGTCAGCGCCGTGATCGCCACGTAGATCAGGAAACGCACCGGCATGTGGTTGGTCTTGAAGTAAATCCCGACCATCGCCCCCAGCTCCAGGTAGATGAACAGCAGCAGGATGTCATCGATCTTGATGTGCCCCGCCTCGATCATCTGCAGGAATTCCATCACCGCCGCCCACGCGGTGACCGCACCGATGGCGAACAACGCCAGGTAGTGGAAGGTCTCGACGAACAGGTTGCCCAGGGACTCGGCCAGTTGATGCACGTTCTGCCGCAGTTTCTCGGCCCAGTTGATTTTCACGATGATTCTTCCTTAGCTCGGTTCGAGCGGATGATGCGGGTTGGACGTGACGGTTGTTCTGCATGCAGAAAAAAGGCCAGGCTCTGGGAGTTGAGATGATGGCCGCGTGATATGAGACACGTCTGTGGTGTCTTGCCCGCGAATGGCACGACACGGATTACCTGACAAACGCCAATTTCGGTCTACATTGAAAAGCCACTACCCAAAGCGCAGGGATTCGCTTATCCTTTTCGCTGTATATAGATACAGTAGTCGCAAAGACAACTTAATGTGAAGGCATGTGAGGTGGTGAATGGCCGTCGAAGTGGTATACCGCAGCAGCCGAGATCTGGAGCGCTTGTTCATGGATAAAGCCGAAGCTGACCGTCATGACAAAATGCTCGAACTGGCCGAACTGCTGGCCGAAGTGTTGCAAAAAGCCGTTCCGTCCCTGAGCGAGCAGCAAGTGGAAGAAGCCGGGATCTACATGGCGAAGAATCGCGATGTGTTCGCCAAGGCGTTCAAGAGCCAGCCGGATGCACTGTCCGAGTTGCTGAGCGCGCCCGCTGAAGTGGCTGAACCTGTTGAGGTGGCTGAAGCCGCCGAGCCGGTCAAGCCTGCGAAAGCAGTCAAAGCCGTCAAGTAAGCAACGCCCGAATTGAATAGGCCCTGAGTCGAATGGCTCAGGGCCTTTTTAATGTCCGAAAATCAAAAGATCTTCAGCGATACAAAACCTTCTCCGCCAACTCATCCGCCACCCGCGCCGGCGAACGCTTCTCCGCCTGCGCGTGAGCAAAAACCTCCGTCAGCCGCGAACTGATCTTCGACAGATGCGCGGTGATCGTCGCCAACTCCTCACCACGATGCTTGAGCGACACATAGATCAACCCACCCGAATTGATCACGTAGTCCGGCGCATACAGAATCCCCCGCCGTTCCAACTGATCGGCAACATCCAGGTGCGTCAGCTGATTATTCGCCGAACCGGCCACCGCCGAGCAGCGCAGTTGCGTCACGCTATGGCTGTTGAGCACACCGCCCAGGCCACACGGCGCAAGGATGTCGCATGGGGTGCTGAGCAAGGCATCGTTGGCAATCGGATGGGCGCCCAGTTGTTCCATGGCCAGTTGCACCTTGCCGTGGTCGATATCACTGACCAGCAGCTCGGCGCCAGCCGCGTGCAGTTGCTCGGCCAGGGCGTAACCGACATTGCCCAGGCCTTGGATCGCCACGCGCAAACCTTCGAGGTTGTCACTGCCCAACCGCGCCATGGCGGTGCTGCGGATACCGGCGAACACGCCCATCGCCGCGTGGGGCGCAGGGTCGCCGGCGGACGTGGTGCTGGTGACGTGCTGGGTTTGTTGGGCGATGCAATCCATGTCCGCCACCGAGGTGCCGCTGTCGATGGCGGTGATGTAGCGGCCGTCGAGCTGATTGATGCAACGCCCGAAGGCCTCGAACAGCGCTCCACGGTTTTCCACGTGGACCGGGCGAATGATCACTGCGACGCCGCCGCCCTGTGCCAGGCCGGCCAGTGCCGCCTTGTAGCTCATGCCTTGGGCGAGGCGCACCGCGTCCTCGACCGCGGATTCGTCGCTGGGGTAGGCAAGGTAACGACAACCGCCCAGGGCAGGCCCCAGGCGGCTGTTATGAATGGCAATCACCGCCTTCAACCCGGTGACCGGGTCTACGCTAAGGTGTAGCGATTCAAGGCGAGTGCTTTGCATGAGAGCGAACATCGTCGGGCTCCCGAATCACTTCTGGTAGTCGCCAGTATAGGCTTGCGCCTGAAAATTGCTGAAGCGCACCGGAATAAGCCGCGGGTCTTTAAGGGCTTTGCGACATAACCTGAAGTCGCCTGTGTGCAGGACTGGACGAAAGCCGGTGGCGGGGCTAAAACGAGGCATTCCATGGAGATTTAGATGACCCCGCGCCAACGCTTCTTCGACTGCCTGCAACGTTCACCGCCCGCCCTGTTCGAGGCGGCGCTGTGGATTGCGGCCGAACACGATGCCGAAATGAACTTCGAAGCAGTGCTGACGGACTTCATGGAACTGCAACAACGGGTCAGTTCAGGCCTGCCGATGCTGCCGGTGAGCGAGTTGGCCCAGCCGTTGTTGCGGCGCATGAATGACCTGGGGTTTGCCCAGGACGACTTCACCCCGTTGCGTCCGCAAGTGGCGCTGGCCCACAAGGTCCTGGAACGACGCCGTGGCCAGCCGCTGGCCCTGGGGTTGATTGCGCTGGAGTTGGCCAGAAGGCTGGAGATTCCCTTGGTCGGAGTGAATTTCCCCGGGCATTTCCTGCTGCGGGTGCAGGGCGCCGATCACTTGCTCGACCCCTGTGGCGGGCGGCGGTTGTACCCCAATGATTGCCGTGATCTGCTGCAACGTCAGTACGGTCCCAACATCAAACTCAGCGCTGAACATTTGCTGACCGCCGACCCGGTGCACATGCTCCAGCGGCTGTCGCGCAACCTGCGCCAGTTGCACCTCACCAACGATGATTTTATCGGCGCCCTGGTGGACGCCGAGCGTGTGCTCGAACTGGGCAACGGCAACGCCGCCGATTACCTGGCCCGGGCCAGCCTCTACCAACGGCTCGACTGCCCGAACGCCGAGCGCTTCGACCTGGAACATGCGCTGTTGCTCAGTGACGATCCGATCCAAAGAATTCGCCTGACAGAGCGGCTGGGGCACCTGCCCCCGAATTCCGTCGTTCACTGACCCCGGCTTGCCCGCGAAGAAGGCGCCTCGGTCCATCAGGGATACCGCGTTATCGTTCTTCGCGGGCAAGCCTCGCTCCTACAGGGGGCCGTGGTGCTTCCTGGGGCGAACGCACCTGAATGATGAACAACGCCGCAATCACCGCCGGAATCGCGCAGAAGAAGAAAATCTGCTGCACCGGAATGTGCATCGCCAGCAGCATGCTGCCAAACAACGGCCCGAGGATCGAACCGAAACGTCCTACGCCCAGCGCCCAACCGGTGCCAGTGGCGCGCACGTGCGCCGGGTAGAAGTTACTGGCGAAGGCATTGAGGGTCAGTTGCCCGCCGATGATGCAGAACCCGGCGGCAATGACGCTGGCCACCAGATAACGCGGGTTGTCGTGATTCAGCCCCAGCAGAATCGTACACAGCGCCGCCGCCGTCAGCACACCCGCCAGCAGTCGCACCTTGCTTTTGAGGCGGTCGGCAAACCAGGCCATGCAGATCGCGCCAATGGTGCCGGCGAACAGGAACATCGAGGTCACCAGGTTGGCTTGATTGAGTTTCAAGCCGCTTTCCAGCAACAGCGTCGGCAACCAGCTGATCATGAAATACAGCAGGATCAGGCTGACGAAAAAGGTCGCCCAGATCAGCAGCGTCGGGCGCGCATAACCGTTGCGAAACAATTCCAGCACCGTCAGTTTGCTGCCCTGCTCCTGCTCGTTTTGCGCCATCGAGGCGGCGGGTGGTTGCCAATCCGGAAGCATCCGCGCGGTGACTTTGCGCAAGCGTACATAAGGTGGCGCATCGCGCAGCAGACGCGGCAGGGATTCAGGAAGAAACCAGGCCAGAAACGGGAACAGCAGCAAGGGCGTGACGCCGCCAGCGAGGAACACCGCTTGCCAGCCGAAGCTGTCGATAAAACCCGCCGCGACAAACCCGCCCGCCGCCCCGCCGAACGAGAACCCGCAAGCCGCCAACGTCACCATCAAGGTGCGCAGGCGTGGCGGCGAATATTCCGACATCAGCGCCATTGCACTGGGCATCGCTCCGCCCATGCCGATCCCGCAAATGAACCGCGCGGCCATCAGGGTATTCAGGGAATCGGCGAACACCATCAACACGGTGAGGGTGGCGTAGATCAGCACGCAACCGAGCAGAATCCGCCGCACGCCGAAGCGATCCGCCAGCGGTGTGACGGCCAGTGAACCGAGGGTCAGGCCCAACAGGTTAGCGCTGAACACGGGGCCGAACGCGGCTTTTTCCAGACCCCAATCCTGGGCCAGGGCCGGTACGACGTAGCCGAGGACTTGCGCGTCGTAGCCGTCGGTCACCAGCAGCAATGCCAGGAGCAAAAGGAGCAACCACTGATAACGGGACACAGGACGGGCGTCGAGTGCCGCCCGGAAGCTGGCAATCTGGTTGTGCATCGCGAGGTACCTGATTTGTTTTTATGTTTTGTAGACCGATCGTTCCCACGCTCCGCTTGGGAATGTCGCCATGGACGCTCCGCGTCCTCTGTGACGCGGAGCGTCACGGGATGCATTCCCACGCAGAGCGTGGAAACGATCAGCTTACTGCGGGGTGTCGGGCTGGTTCGCCGGGTGTGCCTTGATGAACGCCGGATGGGTCGCCGCCAACACTGCAACCCGGCGAATCCGCGGATACGCCTCCAGCGAAATATTGAAACGCTCCGCCGCATACAACTGCGGAATCAGGTACACATCCGCCAACCCCGGCTGCTCACCAAAGCAGTAACCGGCATCACCAATCAACTGCTCCACCGTCGCCAACCCCTGGCTGATCCAGTGCCCGATCCACTCCACCACCTGCACTTCATCGTGGCCCAACTGGCGCAGCTTGTTGAGCACGCTGACGTTGTGCAGCGGATGCACATCGCAGCCAATCACCGCCGCCACGCCGCGCTCGCGGGCACGGGCGGCGAGGTCCTTGGACAGCAGCGGCACCTGTGGATAACGTTCCTCCAGGTACTCGATGATTGCCGGTGACTGGATCAGCAGATCACCTTCATCCGTACGCAAGGCCGGCACCCGACCTTGCGGATTGATCGCCAGGTACGGCGGCTGCCGGTGCTCGCCACCGGGCGGCGCGATCAGGTTGATCGGCAGCGCCTGGTAATCCAGGCCCTTCAGCGCCAGCGCGATGCGCACGCGGTAAGACGAGGTCGAACGGTAGTAGGTATAGAGTTCCATGACCCGATCCTCTTAACGCGCCGGCACGACTTTGCCACGGCATTCGCCGAAACCGATGGAGGCGAAACCGTCGCGGCTGCAACGGGCGCGCAGGATGATTTCGTCGCCGTCCTCAAGGAATTTGCGCACCTCGCCCGAAGCCAGTTCGATCGGCTTTTTACCGCCCTCGGTAATTTCCAGCAGGCTGCCGAACTGACCGTTTTCCGGGCCGGACAAAGTGCCCGAGCCGAACAGGTCACCGGCCTGCAACTGGCAGCCGTTGACGCTGTGGTGCGCAACCATTTGCGCCACGGTCCAGTACATATGTTTGGTGTTACTGAGGGTCAGGCGATGGGCCGGCAGGTTTTGTTCGCGCATGGTTTCGGTGAGCAGCAGCACTTCCAGTTCGATGTCGAAGGCGCCGCCCTCCTGATCGCGTTTGTCAGTGAGGTATGGCAGCGGCAGCGGATCACCTTCAGGGCGTGCCGGTTGCGCGCGGCGGAACGGTTCCAGTGCTTCGGCGGTAACAACCCACGGCGAGATGCTGGTGATAAAGCTCTTGGACAGGAACGGCCCCAGCGGCTGGTATTCCCAGGCCTGGATGTCCCGCGCCGACCAGTCGTTGAGCAGGCAGAAACCGGCGATGTGATCCGCCGCATCGCCGATGGCAATCGAGTCGCCCATGTCGTTGCCTTGGCCGATCCAGATGCCCAGTTCCAGTTCGTAATCCAGGCGTGCACATGGACCAAACGTCGGCTCGGTCTGACCGGCCGGCAGGGTCTGGCCTTTCGGACGACGCACGTCGGTGCCGGACGGGCGAATGGTCGAGGCGCGGCCGTGGTAGCCGATCGGCACGTATTTGTAGTTCGGCAGCAACGGGTTGTCAGGGCGGAACAGTTTACCGACGTTTTGTGCGTGCTCTATGCCGACGTAGAAGTCGGTGTAGTCGCTGATTTTTGCCGGCAGGTGCATCACGCAATCGGCGGCCAGTGGCAGCAGTTTTTTGCCCTGGGCTTCGATCTTGCCGTGCAGGGTGCTGCCTTCGGTGAACAGCTCCAGCAGGCGTTCGCGCAAGGCAATGCGTGCTTCGCGGCCCAGTTCGAAGAAGGCATTGAGCTGACCGCCACGGGTCGCTTCGACCGCGGTGCGCGCGGCGCCCTCGAACAAGCCGGCGTCCAGCGCCGCTTCCAGATCGAAAATATGTTCGCCAATGGCCACACCGCTGCGCGGTGCCGAACCGTTCACGCTGAACACACCCAGGGGCAGGTTTTGCAGCGGGAAATCGGTGTGGCCGTTGGCGGAGGCAACCCAGCTACGAAGGGTGGAAGTCTGAGTCATGGGTTATCTCCGGGTCGGATCGAAAGTGACGGGCAGCGTGGCCCAGCAGGCATCGTAGTTGGATTGCAGTTGCGGGCATTCGAGGGCGAACTGGCTCGGACGCAGCACTTGGCTGGTTTCGAACATGAAGGCCATGGTGTTGTCGATTTTCGCCGGGGCGAGCTCGGCGTTGATCGCCTTGGTGCAGCTTTCGCCATCCGGGCCGTGGGCGCTCATGCAGCTGTGCAAGGACGCGCCGCCGGGCACGAAGCCTTCGGCCTTGGCGTCGTATTCGCCCTTGATCAGGCCCATGAATTCGTTCATCAGGTTGCGATGGAACCACGGTGGACGGAAGGTTTTTTCCGCCACCATCCAGCGCGGCGGGAAGATCACGAAGTCCAGATTCGCCAGGCCGTGGACACTGGTCGGCGAGGTCAGGACGGTGAAAATCGACGGATCCGGGTGATCGAAACTCACCGTGCCGATGGTGTTGAAACGGCGCAGGTCGTATTTGTACGGCACGTTATTACCGTGCCAGGCCACCACGTTCAGCGGCGAATGATTGAGTTCACAACCCCACAACTGGCCGAGAAATTTCTGCACCAGTGTGGTCGGTTGCTTGAGGTCTTCGTAATGGGCCACCGGGGTCAGGAAGTCCCGCGGGTTGGCCAGGCCGTTGCTGCCGATCGGACCCAGGTCCGGCAGGCGCAGGGGCGCGCCGTGGTTTTCGGCGATGTAGCCGCGGGCTTGTGGGTCGAGCAGTTCGACGCGGAATTTCAGACCGCGGGGCAGCACGGCGATTTCCAGGGGTTCCAATTCCAGCACGCCCAGTTCAGTGACGATGCGCAAACGGCCCTGCTCCGGCACCAACAGCAGTTCACCGTCGGCGTTGAAGAACACGCGCTCCATGGAACGGTTGGCGCGGTAGCTGTAGATGCTGATCCCGGCCGGTTTTTCCGCGCCTGAGTTGGCGGCCATGCTCACCAGCCCATCGATGAAATCGGTCGGCTCGCTCGGGATGTCCAGCGGATTCCAGCGCAGGCGGTTAGGGGTCACTTCACCCAAGGGACCGCCGGCCAGTTGCCGCTCCAGTTTGACGAATGCCGGGTGATTGGCTGATGGCTGGATGCGGTACATCCAGGTCCGGCGTGCTTCGCTGCGGACCATGGTGAACGCGGTGCCGGAGAACAGCTCCGTGTAGAGGCCGTACGGGACTTTTTGTGGGGAGTTCTGGCCGACGGGGAGTGCGCCGGGCAACGCTTCGCTGCTGAATTCGTTGCCGAAGCCTGACTGGTAAGCCAGCGCTGGCGCCGTTGAATCGAGGTTCATGGAGCCTCCTGAACAGGGAGTAGGCAATGGCCTGTCGCTCTGTTGCAGAGGTCTCGGCACGCCAGGGTTATTTTTATCGTAATCGGATTACGCTTAACGTAATTTGATTGGTATTGACCGTCAAGCTATAAAGACGCCCATTCGTCCCGGGATCACACCGCCTCCATGGAAAAGCCGCGCAACAACGATAAACAGAAAGTCCGCTCGGCCGAGGTCGGCACCGACATCCTCAAGGCCCTGGCCGAACTGTCGCCCTCGACCTCATTGTCGCGCCTGGCCGAACACGTGCAGATGCCGGCGAGCAAGGTTCACCGCTATTTGCAGGCGCTGATCGCCAGCGGTTTCGCCGAGCAGAACACCGCGACCAACCACTATGGTCTCGGTCGTGAAGCCCTGCGCGTAGGCCTCGCCGCCCTCAACAGTATGGACGTGCTGAAAGTCGCCGCCCTGCCCCTGGCCGAGTTGCGCGATGACTTGAACGAAACCTGCTTTTTGGCGGTGTGGGGCAATCAGGGCGCAACCGTGGTGCACATCGAACCGGCCGTGCGCGCGGTGACGGTGGTGACGCAATTGGGGTCGGTGTTGCCGTTGCTCAGTTCTTCGACGGGGCTGGTGTTCGGCGCCTTTTTGCCAGATCGGGAAACGATGGATTTACGCGAACTGGAAATCCAGGCCAGCGAAGCCCATGCCTTGGCCGATGATCAGGTCTACGCCGCATTGCGCGGACAGATCCGCGAACGTGGCTTGCACCATGTTCACGGACTGTTGATGCCTGGCGTGGATGCGTTGTCGGCGCCGGTGTTCAATGCGATCGGCCACGTCGCCGCCGTACTGACCATCGTCGGCCCGACATCGTTGTTCCACGCCGATGAAGACGGCCCGGCGGCGCAGCGTTTGCTAGCGGCGACCCGGGCCGTGAGTTGGCGGATGGGGTACTTGCCTGAACAGTAACGTTCAGGCAAAACCGTCCTGAAGAATAAGCCATTCAAATAGCTATTCTTTAGCAACAGCGAAACTTTAACTCATCCGACGACTCAAGCTGGCAAAGCAAACAAAACGAAAACGGGTCATTCGACAACATAAGTAATGTAGCCGACACCTACCGGAACTTTCGTGATCGTTGATACGATACTTGCTATATCTTCAATACGCGAAAGAACATTGAATCCTACTGCCTCGATTCCGACTGGCGCTATAACGCCCAAGTAAATCTTGATAGCCTGACCCCATGCCGAAGCGAAATAAGCGTTAGCGGCCTTATCGTCACCATTACTATACGCAATGATACCGTTAATCACCCCAACGATAACGCGCACAACACCCACCACCACACCTGCGGGAGGGAAAAACAGAGAAACGATATCGGCAATCAAATTAACGGCAATAAAAACATTATTGACAATCGACTCGGAGAGACTAAGCGTCGCACTGTCGACATCTGAAATTATTCGATTTACCCCCCTATCAAACTCGCCCCTGTAAAAGTTGACTGCCTGATTTTGTTGCTCTGTAAAGACATCCCACGACAAACCAGAAAAGTTCTTCCTCTCAAAGTAATTGAATACCGCGTCATAATCTTTAGTAGCGACACCGCTCAGAATCATATCTTGTGTGTCGTGGGTGTGAATATCGCTCATGAATGACAAATACGAACGAAACCGTTGCGCGCTCGGAGCGCCAGGAAGATAAAGAAAATGTTCTATCTTACCCTTTCCAACATTGCTGAATATATAAGCCCCCTCAACACGCCTGCCCGCGATGTGAAACGCGCGAATTCCAGTATTACCTATTTGTGGAGACCATGCCCAAGGGGTGGTACCCGGATCCAAATCCAAATCATCGATGATGTCTTTCAACCAACTGAATTGCGATTCGCTCAGAAACCCTTGCATTTTTTGTTCAAGCGCACCAATCAGCATTTCATTCTGTTTCAGTCGAGCGTGGTACACGCGCCGATGGTTCAGTAGCGAAATGTCGGAGGTATTAGTAAAGCGCTTCAGATACTCGATATACTGGTCTGCCGGCCGCAAACCAATAAATTTGTTAATTATAGCGTAATTCAATCCCTCCACGGCACCTCCATTAACGAACCTTAGATCCATAGCATTAGGAAAGCGGGAATCAGGAAGATCTGACTTCGGCCAAGTGAGATCATCAACACGATCCCACAATTGCCAATTTATAAACAGCTGAGTGAGCGTCATATGTTCCTGACCTCTCAACTTGACGTTCACCTGATCAGGATCTATCTCCACGTACACACCTCGCCGACGCAACTCCCCGTTAATTTCTTTATGCACCAAGTTCCTCGAAAACGAACTCAGCGATTCGAGACCTAACCATTTCTTTCCGCGTTCAAGGATGATTTTTTTATCGGAACCAAGTCGCGTATGAAAATGACGATCAGTGTCTTTGGCTTTTCTATACCATGCAGGGGTAGCGGCCTCTTCTTCAGCTGCGGCCCAGGCAATGAGGTTTTTGACGCCGGCTAATAAAGCGTCCTTTGGATTGTCTGGACGGACGACCAGTACATATTTCAGATAATCACCCCAACTCATATAATCAGACAAACTTATCTCTAATTTACTCATGGGCTCACGATATTCAGCATGAGTTTGGCTATTCAGGTATTCTCTACCCCGCACAGAGAGATGTAGTCTGAGAAGCGTTTTCTGCAAATCGTGCAAGTTATCAAACTCAAACCACTCGCTACCAAGCGGACCACCTGGCATATACAACACATGCATTTTAGGTCCTGGCGCTGTGCCCCTTACGGCATACACCACCACGTCCCTCAGAGGTTTTCTATTCCCATCGGCTACGCCGAAGCTGGTATTGGCCGGGTTGCCCAAGTGATAAGACTCAACCAGGTTATAAGCTTTAGCACTCAGCTGCTTTTGCAGACCAGCCCTGAACAAGCTCAACGCGGTGACACAACTCAGGTTCGTCCGCATGGCGTCCTGCACCGCTCGCAAGGCATAAAGGCTTTGCCGCTGTGCGGCGTATTTAACTCGTAGGTCCAGAAGTTTAATTGCACCTTGCAGGAACGATGGCGTCAAGGAGGGGAAGGCTTTGGCATCTTCAAGTTCCAAATCATAAAGGTGCGTCTCATCATGTACACCCCACATGAAAACCTCCGTCAGCGACTGACGTTGCCCTACCGCTTCTCGAGTATTATTACCCACCCTAATTTCATATTTCTTCAAAACAAAAATATAATCAGGGTCAACTTCCAAGCCTCGAGCCGACAACAGGAATTCTTTCACTGAAATACGCGAAAAAGCCTTGAACGAGGAGGCTGTTTTGGTCTCCTCATAAAGTGCCATGTCGCTTAAAAGATGGGCACGTTCCAATGCGATATGACGGTCCTGATCAATTGCGGAGGCGGCTTGCAACCATTGTGGCCAGTTACTCCTGGTGGCCTGTTCCATATACCGTGCCGCACGCTCGCCAGCATTGGACACCCCATTACCCAGGCATTGTGCGCCCAGTATTTGCCCGATGACCGCTGGAAAGGCGTCATCAGTTTTCTGTACTTTTTTCCAGTAGTGGGCAATATCAAGCATTTGCTTTTCAATCTGCCCGGCAACACAAAATGTAAAAAGATCATCTTTGATACTGAAAAAACGGACTTTAAGCGCGCCCTGCATGGAATGACCGACTTCAACAGGTAGCTCATCAAGCAGCGTCTTGCGACTGTTTTCAGCGCTCAATAGAGCGGTCACGTACTGATGAAGGCTCAGGGAGTCTTTGAATTTCCTGAGCCCTTCAGTCGGCAGATAGAGTGCACAGCTGTAACGGTCATTTTCCGGAACAAGTTCAGGTTTATTGATGCCATTAATTTGTATGACAAATGCCGATGGCAAGACCTGCGGCTCGCCATTAAGCCCTGTAATGGCCACCTTGAAAAACGATTGGGGCCAAACACTGGAAGCCGAATACATCTTATTGATCCAGCCTTGGTCATCGGCGGTGAACATGCCCGCGTGTACGGCCATCTCCAACTCAGACCGGAACGCGCTGGCATAAAGCTGTTCGAACCGGTCCTTAGGTGCCAGCAAAGGCCGTCCTTGAGCGTCTTTATTCGCGGGCGTCACCCAATAGTTGTTCAGCTGAAAGTTGTAACCCGGCACCAGATTTACGAGGATACCCTCAATCAGTTTTTCAATATCATAGATACTGATACCTTTGACTTGTGACGTTTGCGAAGTCGAGTTCGGCTGATCGAAAACGCCATACACACCAATCGTATATTGAGGTTTGAGGTTTTTCTCGAGGCATTCATGGATCACCTGGTACAACGAACCCACCGGGTTATAGCTACCTCGTGAAAGCGTGGACACTTGATTAATGTAAATATCATCTACATTCAGGCGTGGATCCAGACTACCCAGCGCGTCCATTATCAGCGTGCGCATTACCTGTCCGACGTCCGGAATAGAGTTGCATTCGGCGGCGATCGCCGAGTTCACTTTATTGAGCTCAATCAGCTTTTCCTGGACCATCGACAGTTTCTTTTCTTGACTACTCACCAGCACATTCCTTTGTTGATTCGAAGTGACACCAAGCCACTTCTAGAATGCGCCGACCTTATAAAGACCACACAAAGAAAAGAAGTCTAAATTCTTTTCAAAGAATATGTAATAAATAATAAGAATGCCTGCAGCCGCATAAAAACCAAGGCACACGCACGCACCAATCAACTACTCGACCAGCGACAACAGAGCATGACTTATTATTTCTATGTGACGATACCGAGATATTTTGCTTTTGCCACTGCCTGCGTCCTGCGTTCCACACCCAACTTTCCGTGAATTCTTCGAGCATGGGTCTTAACTGTATGGAGCGAGATATACAATTGCTCGGCAATTTGTTGATTTGAGTTACCCATTGCAATCAACTCAAGCACCTCCAACTCCCGCAAGCTCAGAGGATTTATATTGTTTACAGGTAACGATAATTCTGTCTTCGAATTGGACAGTCTATGAACAAACTCGGGCTGACGCAGAGTCACATCACTCAACGCCTGCTGCAGGTGCCATCGGGAAATCAACTCCTGTGCTTTTTGCCAAGCCTCACACGCGGTCATTTCATCACCGCCCAGCCAGGCGATTTCTGATTGAGCCAGGCACAATTCTGTTTCCAGGTTCGCCATACCGCGCTGCCTGGCTTGACGAAGCAGATCATCGAGCTTTACGTGAGGCGTATGACCCAAGCGGACTTGCGCCAGCACCAACAAATACTCAATCCGCGGAATCAACTCCAACGTCGCCGGTGGAGCCTGCCGCGCATTCGGCCCTTGGTAATGGCGCAACACCCGCGTCAACGCCTCAAGGGCCAATTCCGGCCGCCCCTGCTGCAACCAGAACTGGCTGCTGACCTGCAACAGCACGCCGCGATAAACCGTGTCGGGAATCTGCCGCTGCTGCATCAAGCGCTCGGCGTCGCGCAAGCGGATAAAGGCTTGGGCATAGTCGCCCTGATTGGCGGCCAATTGCGCCTGGCCGAGGAAACCATAGAGCACGCGTTTGTCCTGGCTGCGCAGGCAATCGTGCAGGCCCGAATCAAAGAACCCGGCCGCTCGCTCATCCTGGCCCTGGCTCAGGGCCAGACGGCCACGGCGCAAGGCGATACGCCCCAACAGAGGCGTCGCCGGTTCGGGTTGCTGACTCAACAATTCGTGAATGCTGGCCAACAAGCTTTCGGCGCGCCCGGCGGCGCCACGCTGCTCCAGCAATTGCGCGTGATCAAGTTCCAGCAAGCCTTCGAACAGCAGCGAATTCTGTGCCCGCGCCAGGCACAGCGCTTCACGGTTGAGCGCCTGGGCGGCATCAAGATCGGCGTTCAGCAGGGCCTGCTGAGTCAGCCCGGACAGGCACAGCAAACGCGCAGCCCAGGCTTCGGGCCCCAGCTCAGTCAGCGCCTCGATAAAATGCGCACGGGCCGTTTCCATCCGCCCCTGTAAATGCAGCAGCCAACCCATTTGCGCCTGCCAGCGCGCCAATAATTGTCGCTGCCGTGGCGCGGTCGGTTGCGGTGCAAAACGCGCCAATTGTGCAATGCAGCTCGCCGCCTGATCAAAACGTCCGGCGAACAGCAACGCCGCCGTGACCAGCCCGACCAAGTGCGGCGAGCCGAGCATCAGTTCATCACCCTGCTGCTCATGCAGGCGTAGCAGCAACACCACATTCTGGCCGAGAAACAGATGCTCAAGACTGAAATGCTGCAACAGGCTGACCGCTACCTCGAATTCTTCGGCCATCAGCGCTTGTTCGAATGCCGCTTGCCAGTCCTCCTGGGCGCAAAACCACTGGCAGGCCCGTCGATGCCAGGAACGCCCGGCCGGCCACGGCTCATCACGCATCAATTGGCTTAGCGGGGCGAACACCTGCAACCAGTCCGGCGAATCGTGCCAGGCTTCGATAAAACAGCCACGCACTTGTAACTCGAGCATCCAGCGAGCGCCCTCCCCGGCGCCGAACAGGTGTTCGCACAAGCTGGCATTGAACCGTGGCAGATGGGCCAGCACCTGCCAGGCCTCCGCCAGTTCTGCGGGCAAGCAGCTGAACAATTCGTGCTGCAAATAATCGAGCAAGGTGGAGCGGACCGGAGAATGTTGATCCCGCGCCCATTGGCAACTATCGAGCAAGGTAATGCGCACGGCGGCGCACCAACCACCGCTGCGCTGGAAAATGCGCCGGGCGGCTTTCGCCGCCACCGGTGCCTCGACGTGACGCAGCAACTGCTCGATCTCGGCTTGGGTGAACGCCAGCGTTCGCCCTTCGGACTCATGCAACTCGTCGTCCAGCAACAGGCGCGGCCAGTTGCAGTGCGGCCGCCGCCGCCCGCTCAGCCACCAGGTAATGAGCGGGTTGCTGACGGCCAGAAGCTGATCAAGCAAGCCATCGAGTTCCGGCGCAGGAACGCGGCAATAATCGTCGATAAACAACCAGACAGGGGTTTGTACCCGGGCGAAGTACGCCAACACGGCGGACTCGTGGACCGAGGGCAATTCCAGGACTTCAGCCAACCGTTGACAGAACTCCGCCCGACTCAACACCACACCGGACAACGCCAGCCACACCACCCGACACGACGCTGGTGCCTGCAACAAACATTCGGCCAGCAGCGCGCTCTTGCCACTGCCCGCCGGCGCACAAATCAGTTTTACCCGCGCCGGCGACGCCAACAGCGGTTCGCTCAACCGAGCCCTCGGCAAGTGGTGGGACGACAGGCGAGGAAGAAATCCTGGACGATCCAGACACGGGGTCATGGCGGTCATTGCGGCGTGCCTTTTTATAGTTGTGCCGCAACCCTAGCCCTGTGCAACGCGCTTGTTGAGAAGTATTCAGAACGATGATTGCCCCTCATAAAGCACGCGACCCACCAGTCACGCACAAACCCGCAGGAGCAAAGCTTGCTCGCGAAGACGTCGGTACATCCAACGATGATGTTGTTGGACCGAACGCCGCCCCTGTAGGAGCGAGGCTTGCCCGCGAAGGCGTCGTGTCAGCCAACATCATCGTTGGATGGGCAGCCGCTTTCGCGAGCAAGCTTCGCTCCTACAAGGAATGAGGTGTTGCTTAGCGGACGCCCTCCGCGCGCAACGCCGATGGCGTGTAATCCGCCGCCTTGGCTTCGAAGCCGAATTCAAAGCTGTGCTTCTCTTCGTTTTTCATCCCCAGGGCAATGTAGCGACCGGCGATGATGTCGTAGAGCGCTTCAAGGGTGTAGGCCTGGGCCTGGTGATCGTAGTAGTACTGGGCGTGACCTTCCGCGACGCGCCACAATTGGCCGCGACCGTCGTAGTGGTCCACCAGCGCCACTTGCCAGCTGTCTTCGTCGATGTACATGTGACGCTTGGCGTAGATGTGCCGCTCGCTCGGCTTGACCGTGCCGACCACTTCCCAGACCCGATGCAGTTCATAGCGGGTCAGGTCCTGGTTGATGTGCCCGGCCTTGATGATGTCGTCGTACTTGAGGCTCGGCGAGTCGAGTTTGTAGCTGTTGTACGGGATGTACATTTCCTTTTTGCCGATCAGTTTCCAGTCGTAGCGATCCGGCGCACCGGAGAACATGTCGAAGTTGTCGGAAGTGCGCAGGCCATCGGCGGCGGTGCCCGGCCCGTCATACGCCACTTGCGGCGCGCGGCGCACACGACGCTGGCCGGCGTTGTAGATCCACGCCAGGCGCGGTTCCTTGACCTGGTCGAGCGTCTCGTGGACCAGCAACACGTTACCGGCCAAACGTGCCGGCGCGGTCACCGACTGTTTGAAGAAGGTCAGTACGTTGGCGGCTTTTTCCGGGTCCAGGTCTTTCATCAATTGTGGGACGGCGATCTCTTCTTCGAAGCGGATCGGCGTGTAGCTGCCGTTAGTCTGTGGGGTCACCTGGGTGATGATGCGCCGGAGGTTACCGCCGTGATAACGGGTGATGTGGTTCCACAACACCTCCACGCCGTTCTTCGGAATCGGAAACGCGTAATAGCGATTGCCGGTGAAATTGGCCAGGCCGTTGCCGTCGTTGATGCTGGTCACGTTCAACGCGCTGCGCTTGGCCGACTCGTAGATTTCCGGCGGCACGGCGACGGTGCGGTGGGTCGGGTAAACCGGGATCTTGTAGGTTTGCGGGTAGCGCTTGAACATCGCCACCTGGCCTTCCGAGAGTTTGTCCTTGTACTTATCGACGGTTGCCGCCGTGATGACGAACAATGGTTTTTCACTGGCGAACGGGTCGGCGAGAAAGCCTTTGCTGTCCACCGCCCCGGCGTTTTTCGGGATGCCGCCGGTCCAGGCCGGGATCGAGCCGTCGGCGTTGCCGGCCTTCTCCGCGCCCAGCGGCGTGAGGCTGGTGCCGAGCTTGTTGGCTTCTTCGGGCGACACTGCCGCCAACACGTTGGCGGCTAGCAGGCTCAAGGCCAGGGCGCCGCATTGCAGAATTATTTTGCGCATCTAAATCATCCTTCTCAGCCAGATCAGAAGTTCACGCCGAAGCTCAGCGCCAGAAAGTCGCGGTCTTCCAGAACGTTGTAGTCACCGCCAAAAAAGTCGGTGTAACTCAGGCTCGCGGTATAGGTGTTGCGGTAGTCGGCATCGACGCCGACGCTGATGGCCTTGGCGCCTTCGTTGAACAGACCGTTGGGGCCATAGCCGCTGACGTCATGGGACCAGGACAGGTTGGGCTTGAGGTTGATTCCGCCGATCACGTTGGCGTAATCGAGAATCGCCCGGGCGCGGTAGCCCCAGGAGGTCGAGGTGACGAAGCCATCGGTGTCACCGCCGAAACCGTACTGGCCGTAGACCGAGTCACGGCCATAACGCAGCTTTGTCCGCGACTCCAGGCCACCGACCCGCACCACTGCCGCTTCACCGACCAGGGTCAAGCGCTCGGCGCCCCACACCTGGTCGACGAAGTGCGTCAGGGTACTCTGGATCTGGGTCACTTCTTTGCGTCGGTAGCCTTTGTTGTCGGCGCCCGGTGTGGTGGCAATCGGCGAGGCGGCGCCGCCAGCGATCGGATTGATCAAAGCCAGGGTCAGGTCATTGGTATTGACCTGCACCGGGGCGTTGGGCCGGTAGCTGATCTCGCCGGTCCACGCAGTGCCGGTGGGTAAGGTGGTGGAGAAACTCGCGCCGTACAGGCGGATATCTTCCGGGTATTCGAGGTAATACTGGCCGCGACCCAGCATCACGCTCTGGGCCAGACCCGAACCGCTGCCAGGCGCCAGTTGGTTGGCAATGCCGACCATGCCCGGCAGGCTGGCCAGGGTCGATGCGCCGGCGGTCGTGGTGCCGACGGTTGGCGTGCGGCTGTGGTAGTTCATGAAATACAGGCCGTACTCGGTATCGTCACCGAGCCAGCGCAACGCCGTGCCCCACTGCCCTGAATCCCGCGCATCGCGGTCGCCGCCACGGGGCACGATCACCCCTTCACGGGTGACCTGGATCGGCTGGCCAAACGCCGATGCCAGTGGCGCCAACGGGGCAATCGCCGGGCTGCCGACGCTGTAGTTGTTGTTGCAACCGTCCGCCGCCACGTCGACACCGAAGTAGGTGCCGCAGTTGTCGAGAACGGTCTGGTCCCATTCCAGTTGATAGAACCCTTCCACGGTCAGTTGATCGGTCAGGCCCTGGGAGCCGAACAGCATGTTCACCGGGATCAGGCCTTCCTTGATCTCCGCGCCGGGACGCCGAAACGCGGAAACGTCGATCGGGTTGATGCTGTTGATCGAGTTGCCGATGAAGGTACTTTCACCCCAGCTCACGACCTGCTTACCCGCACGCACAGTGCCCGGTAAATCGGCGATGGAATAGTTGTGATAGACGAAGGCGTCGAGGATCTGCGCTCCGGAAGATTTGGCGCCTTCCTTACGACCGCTGTCGCTGATCTGCTTGAACTCGCGGTCCTCGTCCTTGAGCTCGAAGTCGTACCAATACTTGCCGCGCACGAACACCCCGGTGTCGCCGTATTTCAGCTCAAGGTCGTGGATGCCCTTGACGATCTTGGAGAAGGTTTCGCCCTTCTTGAAGTTCAGTCGCCCGTCGTCACCGGTCGATGACTGGCCGGTCCCGCCGTTGACCGTGCCCACCAACGATTTGTCCGCATCGCGCATGCCCCAGCTCGCGCCGACGGAGAGTGACGAATCGAAGGTCCCTTCGATTTCCCCGATATTGAATGCAACGGCGTGCGCCTGGGCGCAGCAACCCAAGGCCACCGCAGCGGCCAGCGCCTGCGGCGTGAAGATGGCGCGCATTGTTGTTTTTGTCATGCGTCTTCCCCGGTGAGTGACAGAAGGCCTCACCCTACTGCCGCGCGTCGAGAGCGATAAGCGCACCAAGGAGGTATTCGCGTTGTACCTCCAAAGGATGAATGCCCGCACGGGACGGGGCTTTGCGCGGGGTATGGATGGGCTGGATGGCGGGTTATCAACTGAACGCATGACGCCGGGTTGGCGCCCGCTCTGTAGCAACTGCCGAAGCCTGCGTCCGGTGTAGCAGCTGCCGAGGTACGAGGCTGCGTTCGGCTGCGAAGCAGTCGTGAAATCAGGCGGCGCGGTGTTTCTGGAAGACCGCGTGCTCAAGTTTTACGACTGCTTCGCAGCCGAACGCAGCCTCGTACCTCGGCAGCTGCTACAAAAGCGGGCGATCCGTGGTTATCCGGGACTGTTACACGCCCCGTAACAGTGCATGTCACGAATCGCTGTTTTTCCTTGGGCTTCAAACCCTTATTCTTGCCGGGCTTTCACGGGAAACCGGCGCAAAGCAAGACGCGAAAGCTTGTGTTGAACCCCAGGCCTTTCGCGCAAGATTTCAGATGAGTTGAAGCTTCTTCGAGTCATCGCCCTGTGTTCACTGACGTTGATTTATTGCTCCTTGATCTACGTCTTACTTCGGCCGCTGCGTTTGCAGCGGCCTTTTTTATGGGCGATGGTTTTTGAACGAGGGGTGTAGCGACGGGATTGGCAGGACTCAGGCAAGCCCTGCCGGATGAAGCTTGATCAGAGGGTATATTTCTGCAAGTTCGCCATCATTTCCTTCAGCGCTTCAATGTTGTCCTTCGGATGCGCCGCGCCTTCGAAATCACAGATCTGCTCCCAGTGCGCCGCCACATCCTCCGGCGAGAAGCCCACCCGCGGATCAAACCCGGCACCGAGACTGCGCTCCCAGCGCACCTTGCCCATCCAGCCGCCGCCGACTTCAAACAGCCCCGATGTTTCCTGGCAATTTTCGCTGGCCAGGTACACCACCAACGGGCTGACCAGTTCCGGCTTGAGCTGTTCGAACACTTGCGGCGGGATCAGGCCTTCGGTCATACGCGTGCCGCCGGTAGGCGCGATGGCGTTGACCAGGATGTTGTTCTTGCGGCCTTCGATGGCCAGGGTGCGAGTCAGGCCGTAGAGGCCGAGCTTGGCCATGCCGTAGTTGGACTGGCCGAAGTTGCCGTAGATACCCGAGGTCGAAGCCGTGAAAATGACGCGGCCATAGTTTTGCTCGCGCAGGTGCGGCCAGGCGGCGCGGGTGACTTTGTAGGCGCCTTCGACGTGAACACGGTAAACCAGGTCCCAATCGGCGTCGTCCATTTTGTGGAAGGTCTTGTCCCGCAGGATGCCCGCGTTGTTGACCACGACATCGACACGGCCAAACACGTCCAAGGCGTTTTGCACCAGTTTGTCGCCGTCGGTGACGGAGTCGTGGTTGGCCTCGGCGGTGCCGCCGGCCTCGCGGATTTCGGCGACCACACGGTCGGCTGCCGACGCGTTGGCACCTTCGCCCTGAGCCGTACCGCCGAGATCATTGACCAGCACCTTGGCGCCTTGTCTGGCGAACAGCAACGCATGCGCCCGGCCGAGACCGCCACCGGCGCCAGTGATGATCACGACTTTATCTTCGAAGCGCACAGACTCATTCATGGGGGACTCCAGCAGGCCAAGGGACGATGACCTCGAGTGTCAGGCACGGGGCGGCGGGTCACAATCAAGACGAGGAGGCTGAATGGTGTGCGATAAGGCTGGGGGATGATGACCGCGATGATGTGGGAGCTGTAGGAGCAGCTTGCTCGCGATGGCGGAATATCAGGCGACGTCGATGTTGACTGTCAGTCCGCTATCGCGAGCAAGCTTTGCTCCTACGGGATTGGGGCATGCAGGTATTGAAGGTCACGAACACGCCACCTTGCGCGGCGCCGAAACCTGCCGATCCCGAAACTCCAGGTAATGCTTGAGCACCTGCCCCGGCGCCTCGGTCTGCGGGTAGTGACCAATGCCCGGCAGCAGCACCGTATCGGGGTTGGGGATCAGCTCCCGATAACGCTCGACCATGTGCGCACCGGAAATCGGATCGACTTCGCCATCGATCACCCGCAACGGCACTTCGTTGCGCTGCATGGCGCCGATCCAGCGCTCGCGCTGGACCCGCCGTTCAGGAATGTAGCCGATCAATTTATGCATGATCCGCGGCCCGCGATTGCTGTCGACCAGGCTCCAGAAATCATCCATCTCGCTTTCGGTCGGTCGGGTCTGGGGGCCGAAGATCTGGCGGAAACTTTTCACCAGCGCATCACGGGTGAAGGCGCGGCCGATCATCCAGCCCAGTGGGCTGAGCAAAAGTTTTTGCGTCAGCAACGGGCGATGGGTTTCGGGAAACAGACCGCCATTGAGGAACACGCAACTGGCGATATTCACTTGAGCTTCGTGATGCCGGGCCAGCAGCTCCTGGGCCACGCTGTCGCCGTAATCGTGGGCCAGCAGGTGCACCGGCTGCTCGATGTTCAGATGCGCCAGCAAGGCCTGCTGCAAATCGGCTTGCTCCAGCAGGCTGTATTCGTGGTTCACCGGTTTGGCCGAATCGCCAAAGCCGAGCATGTCGCAGGCGATCACTCGATAGCGCTGGGCGAGCGGCTGCCAAAGGTAATGCCAGTCCCAACTGGCGGTTGGAAAACCGTGGATCAGCAGGAGCGGCTCACCCTGCCCGGCCGTCCAATAGCGGATGGCCTGGCCACGGAATACGAACGTCTGGCCGTGTTTGCGCCAGACACACAGCGGGATCTCGGCGAGAGGCATCAGAGTTTATAACCCGGGTCTTGTTTATCGAGTTTGCGCAGCAGCGCCGGCCAAGCCAGCGCGCCACCCATCCCTTGAGCACTTTTGGTAACGCCGGCGATCATCGCCTTGGCGCCCGCCAGAATCTGCGGGTCGATGGCGATCAGTTCGGCACCACCGTTTTGCGCGAGCACCTGGATATCGCAGGCGCGCTGGAAGGTGAACATCATCAAAAAAGTATCGGCGATGGTAGCGCCACAGGTCAGCAGACCGTGGTTGTGCAGCATCAGGAAATTGTTTTCACCGAGGTCGGCTTGCAGCCGTGCCTTCTCTTCGTGGTTCAGCGCCACCCCTTCGTAGGCGTGATACGCCAGGCTCGAGAGCACGAACAACGACTGCTGGCTGATCGGCAGGATGCCCTGCTTCTGCGCCGACACAGCAACACCGGCAGCGGTGTGGGTATGCAGCACGCAGACCACGTCGTGACGCACTTCATGCACGGCGCTGTGGATGGTGTAGCCCGCCGGATTGATCTCGTAGGGGCTGTCCATCAGCTTGTTGCCGGCCTGATCGACTTTGACCAGGCTCGACGCGGTGATCTCGTGGAACATCAGCCCGAACGGGTTGATCAGGAAGTCTTCGGTGCCCGGCACCTTGGCCGAAATATGGGTAAAGATCAGATCATCCCAGCCATGTGAGGCGACCAGGCGATAACAGGCGGCGAGGTCGACGCGGGTCTGCCACTCGGCGGCACTGACCTGGTCTTTGACACTGTTGGACGATTGGACGGGGGTGACACTCACGGCAAGGACCTCTCTTTTCTTATAGTTTTACTCACGTGTCAGCAGTCTAGTCAGCCCTCGGAGTTCGTGTAGTTGCATTCGCAGCCAGCTTGATGGCCGAGCGAGTCACAGACGCCATGACCTTGGATCCATGTCAAAGCACCGACGCCAACAAGGGCGCCGCGAACAGGTTCAGCAGCCCTGTCAGAACCATGACCAGCCCCGCCACCGAGCCTTCTTCGCCGCCGACTTCATGGGCCCGACTGACTCCGGCGCCGTGAGCCCCGACACCAAACAATGCACCGCGCGCCAGGGCGCTGCGCAGGGGCAGCCACTTGAGCAGAACGCCGCCGAGCATCGCCCCGATGACCCCGGTAAACATCACGAACACTGCAGTCAGTTCCGGCACGCCGCCAAGATCGTGGGCCAGCGGCATGGCGAAAGGCGTGGTGATCGAACGAGGCACCAGCGACATCGTCACCGAGCTGTCCAGCGCCAGCGCCTTGGCCAGGCCGAACGAACTGCCGATAGACGCCGCGCTGCCCGCCAGCATCCCGAGCAGCAACGCCGACCAGTGCCGCGCCAGCATCTGCCGCTGCTGCCAGATCGGTACTGCGAAGGCCACGGTGACCGGGCCCAGGACCAGCATCAGCCAATGGGTGTTGCTCGAATACTCGGCATAGGCCGTGTGCAGCGGCACGGCGAGCGCCAGCAACAGCGCCGGGACCAGAATCAGCGGCGACAATAGATAGCGGCCGGTGCGCCGATAGATCCAGCGGCTGAACAAATAGGCCAGCAGCGTGAACGCCAGCCAGAACATCGGCATCAGCTCAAGCTTCATGGGGCCTCCTCAAACGGACGACCAACTCCACGGTAAACGCGGTCACCAACATCACCATCAACGTGCTGACACCGATCACCAGCAGAATCCGCCAGCCGTCGTCGCGCAGCAGGCCGCCGTAATCGAGCAGGCTCATCAAAGCAGGAATAAAGAACAGCAGCATCTCGGCCATCAACAACCCGGCGCCCATCTGCAACGCCGCGGGCTTGACCCAACCGCAGGCGAACGCCAGCAGCAACAACGCCATGCCGATCACGCCACCCGGAATCGGCCAGGAAAACCAGGCGGCCAATTGGCAGCCGAGCAGGTAGATCGCCAGCAGCACGGCCAGCTCGGCGATCAGTCGGGAAAGGTATTTGACGGTGGATGTTTTCATGATTTCGGTCCTCACAGGCGCTCATTTTACGGAGTGGGCTGCTATCCCCGAAGCGAATTGTTAGACTCGAAGCCATTCCAAAATGGAATCACGGTAATGGAATTCAAACAGCTGCGCAGCTTCGTCGAAGTGATGCATCAGGGTGGTTTCACCCAAGCGGCCAAGACCTTGCACATCAGCCAATCGGCGGTGAGCAAGCAAGTCGCCCAGCTTGAGCAAAGCCTCGGAACCCCTTTGCTCGAACGTCTCGGCTCGCAGTTACGCCTGACCGCCGCCGGCAGCGTGGTGCTGCAACGGGCCGAAGGCATGCTGAGATTGCGCAATGAGTTGCTCAGCGAGCTGGATGACTTGAGCCAACTGGCCCGCGGCGAGTTGCGTCTGGGTTTGCCGCTGCTGGGCAGTGACGCATTGTTCGCCGGGCTGTTCGCCGAATACCGGCGACGCTACCCGAACATCAGCATTCATTTGCTGGAAGGCGGCAGCCGGAACATCGAGCAAGCGGTGTTGAGCGGCGAACTGGAACTGGGTGGCAGTCTGCTGCCCAAGGATCCGCAATTCGCGTTTCAGCCGTTCTGCGATGAACCGCTGGACGCCCTGCTGCCGGCCGATCATCCGCTGGCAACGAAGACCGTGATTGGGTTGGAGGAGTTGGCTGACACGCCGTTCCTGCTGTACCAGCGCAGCTTTGTGCTCAATGACCGCTTGCTGCAAGCCTGCCAACAGATGGGCTTCACGCCCAAGGAAGGCGGTCGCAGCGGCCAGGCGGATTTTCTCGCCGCGCTGGTGGCGGCCGGGCAAGGCGTGGTGCTGTTGCCCAGTGTTGTGGCGCGAGGGCTGGTGCGGCCAGGCGTGGTGCGCCTGACCTTGAATGCGCCGGCCTATCTGCGTTGGGACATTGCCTTTATCTGGCGCGACGGCGCGTACCTGTCAAAGGCCGCCCAAGCCTGGCTCGCGCTGTTGCGCGAGTGCCCGGTCAGCCCCGCAGAGCCGTGACCAGCTCCGCCAGCCAAGGCTCGGCGTCGGTTTCCGGCGTGACGCTTTCGCTGGCATCCAGGCGCAACATCGGCAGCACTTCGCGCAGGCCCAGTTCGCCGAACAGTTCGCGCATCTGCTCGCCACCGCCGCAAAAGGTATCGCCATAACTCGCATCGCCCAGACCGATCACCGCGCCGGGCAAACCACGCCATGCTGCAGGCAGTTGGTCACGAATTACCGAATACAACGGTTGCAGGTTGTCCGGCAGTTCGCCCATGCCCGTGGTCGACGTCACCGCCAGGAAGGCGTCGGGGCCGAATGCCTGGACGTCAGCCAGGCTGGCGCGAGGGTTGTGCCAGGTCTCGAAACCGGCGTCTTTCAAAATATTCGCAGCGTGCCGGGCGACTTCTTCAGCCGTGCCGTACACCGAGCCGGAAAGGATGGCGACTTTCATCAATCTGTTCCTGAAGCTGTAAAAGACCGGCGATATTAACAGCACCGGCCAAAAACCTGCGATTGCCTCTCAATTAGCGCGGATGGCCAGTGGACAGCTCATTGGGTTCTTCTAGAATGCTGCGCTCAATCAACTTGGAAAGGATTCTCTGATGATCAACGCTCAACTGCTGCAAATGGTGATCAACGCCTCCAACGACGGCATCGTGATTGCCGAAAAGGAAGGCGAGCAAGACGACATTCTGATTTACGTCAACCCGGCCTTCGAACGCATGACCGGTTACACCAGCGAAGAAATCCTTTACCAGGACTGCCGCTTCCTGCAATCCGGCGATCGGGATCAAGCAGCGCTGGCGTTGATTCGCGAAACGCTGGACAGCGGCGGTTCATGCCGGGAAATCCTGCGTAACTACCGCAAGGACGGCACACCGTTCTGGAATGAACTGTCCCTTTCGACAGTTAAAAACGAAAGTGACGGACAAACCTATTTTGTCGGTGTACAAAAAGATGTGACCATTCAAGTCAAAGCACAGCAGCGGGTGGCGCAATTGGAAGCACAGGTGGCTGAACTGCAGGCCGAGCTGGCTGCGCTCAAAGCGACGGACGGCGAAAACAAAACAGCGAATTAATTGTCATTAACTACAATCACCGATGACTTTGTAACTTTTATTTACGAGCAAGCCATGCAACGCGACGCACTCCTGACCCAGGATGAGCTGGATTTTATCCAGACCATGCAGCACAACCCGCAGCTCAATGTGCGGGATGCAACGTCGAGCCTGCTCGTCAACGGTGGATCGCAGATCCGGGATCTGCTCACGCGCCTCGCGGCCCATGAGCAGGTCACCATCCAGGCCAACTTCGAAAATCAGCAAATGACCTTCCCGCTGCACCTGGTGGAGGACGAGTTCCATGCGCTGCATTTGCGCCTGGGCGTGCCGAGTATTTTTGAAGACGGGCCAATGGTCCGGCCCTGGCGCCTGACACTCGAGGAGCCGGTTGCACTGGAGAATGCCAAGGGCCAGCCCGGCGCGATGTGGGTTCACGAAGTGTCGTTCAAAGGGGTACTGTTGGAAGTTCGCAACAAGACCAAGCCGCCGAAGCATTTTGCGTTGTGGTTCAGCCCGTCAGGTTATGAGCGGATCGCCTTGCGCGGCACGTTCGAACGGGAAACCGAGCACGGCTTCTTCGCCTATCAGTTGAGCCAGAGCGACAAGGACGAAACCGAACGCCTGCGTCAGTTCATTCTCCAGCAACATCGCCTGACCCATCCCGCCCTGCACGTCTGAGCCTCACGTATCCAGGTTGCCCGCCAGGAACTGCTTCAGACGCTGTCGCATCAACAAACCCTCGTTACCCAGACAACCGATCGATGATCCGGCCAGGCTATCCTGCGCCAGGTCGGACGCATCACCGGCGAGCATCAGCCGGCAATCCAGACTCAAGGCCAGGCGATTCAAACGTCGTGGCAACTCGGCGGAAGGTACGTGATTGGAGAACAGTACCAGCGCCAGGGGCTGGATTCTTTCACAGACCAGGGTCAACTCATCGAACGGTTGGCCAATCGTGAGCACCCGCACGCCCGAATCCATCCCGCTCAAAAACAACGCGGCGACCAGCAGTTCGAGTTCATGGCACTGTCCGGCCAAGGCGCTGACCACGATCCGGCGCGGCGAGGCATCACGTATCAGCAGCAGGCGCTGTGCCACGCGTGATCGCAGGAACGCATCGAAGAACAACCATTCGCTGGTCTGGCCGAAGCCTTCCTGGCGCTGCACCAGTTGCTTCCACAGCGGCATCAGAATGTCCTGGAACACCACGGGCAGCGAGTAACTGGAAAAGATCTGCCCGTACACCCGCTCCAGTTGAACGTCGTCAAACGCGCTGACAGCGGCCCGGACCTGCTGCTGCCATTGGGCGTAGTCGGCCAGTACGAGTTCATTGGGGATGATGTGCGAGAGCGTTTTGAGCGGTTCGGTCTTCGCCAGAATCTTGCCGACCTTGCTCACCGCCACACCGCGATCAATCCAGCCGAGGATGCTGCGAACCGTCTCGATATCGGCCATTGAGTACAGCCGATGCCCGCTTTCGGTGCGCGTGGGCTGGATCAGGCCATAACGACGTTCCCATGCCCGCAATGTGACCGGGTTGATACCCGTCAGGCGTGCCACCTCTCGAATCGGAAACAGCTCTTCCCGTTCCAGGGAAGCAGTTGGCAGCAAGCCAGGAACATTGTCAGTCAGGACAGGCATTGGGGGGGCGATCGTTCATTAGTAAAATTGGATCCCATTTAACGCCTATCCCCCGCAATCATTCAAGTTATTGATGGGTGACGAATGTCTCTGGTGTAATTTTCATATTAGGGAATAATCCTTGCTTGTCCAAAGACGCAGCCCACTACCCCGGCGCTGCGCCTGGCGAAACTCCTACCCGGAGCGACGCGTTTGTCATACGGAGATACAAAATGTCTACCTCACCCGTCACGCTGATGGTGGCGCGCCGCGTTGCCGATGGACGTTATCAGGACCTGATCGCCTGGTTGCGTGAAGGCGAACAACTGGCCACCGACTTTCCCGGTTATCTCGGTTCTGGCGTGCTCGCTCCGCCGCCCGACGATGACGAATTCCAGATCATTTTCCGCTTCGCAGACGAGCAGACCCTGCACGCCTGGGAGCATTCCGCCTCGCGCACCGCCTGGCTGGCACGCGGCAGCGACTTGTTCGCCCACCCGACCGAACATCGGGTCAGCGGCATCGAAGGCTGGTTCGGTGCTGCCGGGAATCGCCCGCCGCGCTGGAAACAGGCGGTGGCGATCTGGCTGGCGTTCTTTCCGGTTTCCCTGCTGTTCAATTTTGTCCTGGGGCCGTTGCTCGGCGAAATGAGCCTGCTGCCTCGGGTACTGGTCAGCACCCTGTGCCTGACGCCATTGATGGTCTATTTCTTTATTCCGCTGTCGACCCGTTTGCTGGCCAACTGGCTGCACAGCACGCCGACGCGGCCAATTCCCGTCGCGCCCACCACCCAAAATCCGTAACCCCTGTAGGAGCGAGGCTTGCCCGCGAAGAACGATGACACGGTTTGACAGATAGACCGGCGGCGTCTTCTTCGCGGGCAAGCCTCGCTCTTACAAAAGCCACCACACGCTTTGTCGCTGGTATAGTTTTGCTCTAACCGCGACGCGAGCCGTTCATGACCTCTTCCGCAGCTCCCATCCTCATCACCGGTGCCGGCCAACGAGTCGGCCTGCATTGTGCGCAGCGTTTGCTCGAAGACGGTCACCGGGTGATCTTCAGCTACCGCCGCGAACGCCCCGGCGTGCAGGTGTTGCGCGATCTCGGCGCAATAGCGGTGTTCGCGGACTTCGCCAGCGAAGCCGGGATCCTCGCGTTCATCGGCGAACTCAAGACCCACACCGACAGCCTGCGGGCGATTGTGCATAACGCGTCGGAATGGCTGACCGAAACCCCGGACACCGATGCCCAGGCCTTTACCCGAATGTTCAGCGTGCACATGCTCGCGCCCTACCTGATCAACCTGCACTGCGCTGACTTGCTCGAACGCTCGAGCCCGGCCGACATCGTGCACATCAGTGACGACGTAACCCGCAAGGGCAGCAGCCAACATATCGGTTATTGCGCCAGCAAAGCCGGGCTCGACAGCCTGACCCTGTCCTTCGCCGCGAAATATGCGCCGGCGATCAAGGTCAACGGCATCGCCCCAGCCCTGCTATTGTTCAATCCCGACGACGACGCGGCGTACCGTGCCAAGGCCCTGGCCAAGTCCGCGCTGGGCATCGAGCCCGGCAGCGAAGTGATCTACCAGAGCCTGCGCTATCTGCTCGACAACCCTTATGTCACCGGCACGACCCTGACCGTCAACGGCGGACGGCACGTCAAATAAGCCGCCCCGCGAGGATATTTCATGACGTTATCCCTGCCTCAGAACGCCTTATCCCAGAGCTACCGCGACATCCTCATCGGCCTCGGTGAAAACCCCGACCGCGAAGGCCTGCAAGACACCCCGATGCGCGCGGCCAAGGCCATGCAATACCTGTGTCATGGCTATGAGCAAACTGTCGAGGAAATCGTCAACGGTGCGCTGTTTTCGTCCGATACCGACGAGATGATCATCGTCGCCGACATCGAGCTCTATTCGCTGTGCGAACACCACATGCTGCCCTTCATCGGCAAGGCGCATGTGGCTTATATTCCGACGGGCAAAGTGTTGGGCCTGTCGAAGATTGCACGGCTGGTGGACATGTTCGCCCGTCGCCTGCAGATTCAGGAAAACCTCACCCGGCAGATCGCCGACGCGGTGCAGCACGTCACGGACGCCGCCGGGGTCGCCGTGGTGATCGAGGCCAAACACATGTGCATGATGATGCGCGGTGTCGAGAAACAGAATTCGACCATGAACACCTCGGTGATGCTCGGCGCCTTCCGCGAGTCGAGCAACACCCGCCAGGAGTTCCTGCAATTGATTGGACGGAGCAAGTAGCAATGCCACAACTTCAACCAGGAATGGCGCGCATCCGGGTCAAGGACCTGTGCCTGCGCACCTTCATCGGCATCAACGAGGACGAAATCCTCAACAAGCAGGATGTGTTGATCAACCTGACCATCCTCTACGCGGCGCAAGACGCGGTGCGCGACAACGACATCGATCACGCGCTGAACTACCGCACCATCACCAAGGCGATCATCGCCCACGTGGAAGGCAATCGCTTTGCCCTGCTCGAACGCCTGACCCAGGAAATCCTCGATCTGGTCATGGTCAACGAGTCGGTGTTGTACGCCGAAGTGGAAGTCGACAAACCCCACGCTTTGCGATTTGCCGAGTCGGTGTCGATCACCCTCGCGGCGAGCCGCTAAGCGCGTCTGGCGCATTAGGCGTCAGGCTTTTATCATCCGCGCCACGATTTGATTGCACAGAGCCCGCCATGAACGATCAACAACGCCTGGAACTTGAAGCCGCCGCCTTCCGCCGGCTGGTCGCGCACCTGGACAGCCGCAAGGATGTGCAGAACATCGACCTGATGAACCTCTCGGGTTTCTGCCGCAACTGCCTGTCCAAGTGGTACAAGGCCGCCGCCGACGAACGCCAGATCGAGGTCAGCCTCGACGACGCCCGCGAAGTGGTTTACGGCATGCCTTACGCCGAGTGGAAAGCCCAATACCAGCAAGAAGCCAGCGCCGAACAACAAGCGGCGTTCGCCAAAGGAAAACCCAATGAGTGATTTGAACACCCTGCGCGCCAGCCTCAACAGCGGCGAACATGCTTTCGCCGATACCCTGGCATTCATCGCCGCCGGCTACGATTACCAGCCGCAAGCCTTCAACAACGGTGGCGTGGAAAACGCTGCCGGGCAGAATGAAGGTTCGTGCAAGACCCTCGGTCTGGCGTTGCTGGAAGGCTTGAGCGATGAAGAAGCGCTGTTGGCATTTGGCGAGCATTACCGTTCGGTTGTCGCCACGCCGGAAGGCAGCGATCACGGCAATATCCGCGCGTTGATTGCCCATGGATTGGCCGGTGTGAAATTCACCCAACAGCCCCTGACTCGCCGCTAAACGCTTTTTCCTGTAGGAGCGAGGCTTGCCCGCGATGGCGATCTCAAGAACGCCATCGCCGGCAAGCCGTGCTCCTACAAGGGGCGCAACACATCCCGACTTTTAAGATTGACCCGGCGACTTTATTTCGTTTGCCGGCCCCCTCTGCTCGCGGCTTAGATAAAAAGAAGCAACCCTTCTTCCGAGTCAGGTATCCATGAGCAGCGAAACCATCAGCCAGTCGATCAACGTCGTTCATCCCGTCACGCTCAGCCACGGCAAAAACGCCGAGGTCTGGGATACCGAGGGCAAACGCTACATCGACTTCGTCGGCGGCATCGGCGTGCTGAACCTCGGCCATTGCCATCCGCGCATCGTCGAAGCCATTCGCGAACAAGCCACCCGGCTGACCCACTACGCGTTCAACGCCGCCCCGCATGGGCCTTACCTCGAACTGATGGATCGCCTCTGCACCTTTATCCCGGTGGATTACCCGGTCAGCGGCATGCTCACCAACAGCGGCGCGGAAGCGGCGGAAAACGCCCTGAAAATCGTTCGCGGTGCCACTGGCCGTACAGCCGTGATTGCCTTTGATGGCGCCTTTCACGGTCGCACTCTTGCGACCCTCAACCTCAACGGCAAGGTCGCGCCCTACAAACAGAAAGTCGGCGTGCTGCCGGGTCCGGTCTATCACCTGCCCTTCCCGAGCAAGGACAACGGCGTGACCTGCGCCGAGGCGTTGAAGGCGATGGAGCGGCTGTTCAGCGTCGAGATCGACGTGAATGACGTGGCGTGTTTTATCGTCGAACCCGTGCAGGGCGAAGCAGGCTTCCTGGCAATGGACGTGGAGTTTGCCCAGGCGTTGCGGCGCTTCTGTGATGAGAAAAACATCCTGCTGATCGCCGATGAAATCCAGTCCGGTTTCGGTCGTACCGGTGAGCGGTTTGCCTTCTCGCGCCTGGGCATTGAACCGGATCTGATCCTGCTCGCCAAAAGCATCGCCGGCGGTATGCCGCTCGGCGCGGTAGCCGGGCGCAAGGCACTGCTCGACACCTTGCCCAAGGGCGGACTCGGTGGCACCTATTCCGGCAACCCGATCGCCTGCGCTGCGGCCCTGGCAACCCTGGACGAGATGACGGATGCGAACCTGCACGCCTGGGGCTCGCAACAGGAAGAAGCCATCGTCAGCCGTTACGAAGCCTGGCGTGCCAGCAAGCTTTTCCCGTTTCTTGGCCGCCTGACCGGTGTCGGGGCGATGCGCGGTATCGAACTGCTCAACGTCGACGGCACACCGGCCTCAGCGCAATTGACCCAGTTGCTGGCCCTGGCGCGCGATGCGGGTTTGCTGCTGATGCCCAGCGGCAAGTCGCGCAACATCATTCGGCTGCTGGCACCGCTGACCACTGAAGCGGCGGTGCTGGAGGAAGGCCTGGACATCTTCGAGGCCTGCCTGGCCAAGCTTTCCTGACAACGCAAACTGCGATCCGGGACTGACATAGCGAATTATGTTCGCTTGTGGTCCTGGATTTAGCGTCGCAATACTGCCCGACTACCCCTTTTATCTAGCGAGACCGTAACCACCTACAAGCCGAGGCATTCATGTATCACGACAATATAATTTATAAAAAAAAGTCCAATGATCCTCAATTCCTGCTTGGCGTCGCCGTGGTGTTGTTCCTCGGCGCGTACCTGATGAACCTGGGCAACAGCGCCCTGAGTCACTTTCTGCAACCGCTGCTGGGCGATGCCCCCGACAGCCTGACCGCGCGCAATATCGCCATTGGATTGCTGATCGCCGTGCTCGGCACGCTGAACTTCCACGTCCTTGGGCGCTTGAAGTTCAAGGTGCAAACCACCGTCGTGTGGATCGAACTGCTGATTCTGTTCCTCGCCTTCTTCGACACCTTCAACCTCTCCTACAGCTTTATTCTCGACAAGATCGGCTTCCTGATCATCCAGGGCGCGGCCACCACGCTGTACATCTCCGCCGTCGCCATCGTGATTGCCTTTGTGCTGGCGCTGATCGGCGCAGTGGCCAAGCTGTCGAACAATGGCTTGGCGAATGCCATCGCCTCGTTCTACACCTCGTTCTTTCGCGGCGTGCCGCTGCTGATCCAGATCTACCTGATTTACCTCGGGCTGCCGCAACTCGGTTATGTGGTCGATGCGGTGCCGGCTGGCATCCTTGCGTTGTCGCTGTGCTACGGCGCCTACATGACCGAGATTTTCCGCGCGGGGATCCAGAGCATTCCGGTGGGCCAATGGGAAGCCTCGCGGGCGCTGGGCATCAGTCCGTTCAAAACCCTGAGCCGGGTGATCATGCCGCAAGCCTTGCGGGTGATCATCCCGCCCACCGGCAACCAGTTCATCGCCATGCTCAAGGACAGTTCGCTGGTGTCGGTGATCGGCGTCTGGGAACTGATGTACCTGGCCAAGACCCAGGGCCGCGCGGACTTCCGCCACCTGGAAATGCTAATCACTGCCGCAATGATTTACTGGGCGCTGTCGTTCATCCTCGAACGGGTGCAGGCGCGAATCGAAAAACGGGTCAACCGATCCACTGCGAGAGGTTGATCCAAGATGACTACCGCCGAGCGACTCGACCTGGCCCCTGCCGCGCAGACCAGCCCTTCCATGATTTCGATCACCGGCCTGAACAAGTGGTACGGCAATTTTCACGCCTTGCGTGACGTCGACCTGAACGTGGCCGCCGGGGAAATCCTCGTGGTGTGCGGGCCGTCGGGTTCGGGCAAATCGACGATGATCCGCTGCATCAATCACCTGGAAAACTTCCAGAAAGGCCACATCCAGGTCAACGGCATCACCCTCACCAGCGAGGCGGAAAGTGTCAGCGCGGTGCGCCGGGAAATCGGCATGGTGTTCCAGAGCTTCAACCTGTTCCCGCACCTAAGCGTGATGGACAACCTGACCCTGGCGCCGCAATTGGTGCAAGGCGTGTCGTCCGCCGAGGCTAAAAAACGCGCGCTGGTTTACCTCGAGCGCGTGCGGATTGCCGAGCACGCCCACAAATATCCGTCGCAATTGTCCGGCGGCCAGCAACAGCGCGTAGCGATTGCCCGGGCGCTGTGCATGAACCCAAAAGTGATGCTGTTCGATGAGCCGACCTCGGCGCTGGACCCGGAAATGGTCCACGAAGTGCTCGACGTCATGGGCGAACTGGCCACCGACGGCATGACCATGATTTGCGTGACCCACGAAATGGGTTTTGCCAGCAAAGTCGCCGACCGCGTGCTGTTCATGGACCAGGGCCAGGTCATCGAACAAGCCACCCCGGCCGATTTTTTCAACAACCCCCAGACCGAACGCGCGCAGAAATTCCTCTCGCAAATCATCGGTCACTGAGAACGGCTTTACCCCGCATAACAAAAACGAAAAGTGGAGATAAACATGCTCAGTAGAAAACATGCACTGACCCTCGCTGCCACCCTGTCGCTGTTGTTCGTCGGCGCCGCCAATGCCGGCGCGGTCCTGGACAAGATCGAGAGCAGCAAGACCCTGACCGTCGCGACCTCGGCGACCTGGCCACCCCAGGGTTTCATCAACGACAAGAATGAAATCGACGGTTTCGATATCGACGTCTCCAAAGAGATCGCCAAGCGCCTCGGGGTCGCAGTCAAGTTCATCACGCCGGACTGGGACGTGATCACCGCCGGTAAGTGGAACGGACGCTGGGACGTGTCCGTGGGCTCGATGACCGCCACCAAGAGTCGCTCGCGCATCCTCGATTTCCCCGGCACCTATTACTACGTGCCCTACGTCTTTGCCGTGCACGACAAATCCAAAGTCACCGACCACAAAGCGCTGAACGGCAAAACCATCGGCGTCGAAGGCGGCACCACGTCCGAGGACTATTTGAGCCAGGCGCTGGCCATTGAAACCACAGACGTGCCGCCGGTGGTGTATGACGTCAAAACCGAAAAAATGAAGACCTACTCCGGCTCCGTCGGCCCGCTGGACGATCTACGCCTGGGCGACGGCACGCGGCTGGATGCGATCCTCACCCAACGCAGCACCCTGGACGCGGCCGTCAAGAAAGGCTACCCGCTGCGCGCCGCCGACAACGCCGTGGCGTTCTACGAACCACTGGCCATTGCCACCGACAAGGGTGACCCGGAGCTGAGCGCCAAACTCAGTGAAATCGTGGGCGCGATGCACAAGGACGGCACGCTGACCAAGCTCTCTGACAAGTGGTACGGCGTCGATTATTCGACCATCAAGTAATCGCCTGAACCCTGCGGGAGCGAGCAGGCTCGCTCCCGCAAAAAACAATTCTTCAAGGATTGAACATGTCCTTTCCAACCACCTGGTACTCCCAAACCTCGCTGCCGCGCGCAGCCAGGCCAGCATTGAACAGTGATGAAACCTGCGACGTCTGCATCATCGGCGCCGGTATCGCCGGCCTCACGGCCGCCCTGGAACTGACCCGGCGCGGCAAACGGGTGATCATCCTCGAAGCCAACCAAGTGGCCTGGGGCGCGTCCGGGCGCAATGGCGGCGTGGTCTCGCCGGGCTGGGCGGAAGGCTCCGGCGCGATCCGCAAAAAACTCGGGTTGGAACAGACCAAGGCGTTGTTCTGGATGTCGGCCGAAGGCGTGGAGATCGTCCGCGACAACATCACCGAACTGGCTCTAGCCGGGTGCGCGCCGTCCGCCGGTACCATTCGGGTCAAGCGTTACGACGACGGCGCCGAAGTGAAAAACCACATCGAGACCATGCGCCGGGACTTCGGCTATGAACTCAATTTTCTCGACACCGCCCAGGTGCGCGAACGGGCGCACACCCTGCGTTACTTCCAGGGTGTCGAAGACCCCAACGCCCTGCATTTCCACCCCTTGAATTATTGCCTGGGCCTGGCCCTCGCCATCGAAGCGGCGGGGGGACGGATTTTCGAACACTCGAAAATGCTCGCCTGGCAGCACCAGGGCGCCGACAAAATCGTCCGAACCGCTCACGGCACCGTATGCTGCCAGGACCTGGTGTTCTGCGCCGGCGGCTACGGCGGCCCGGAATTGCAGAAGCTCAGCCGCGCCTACCTGCCCATCGCCACGTACGTGGTGCTGACCGAACACCTGGGCGACGGGATCAAGAACGTCCTCGACTCCGGCGCCGCGTTCTCCGATGACCGCCGCGCTTCGGACTATTACCGCGTGGTCGAAGGCGATCGCCTGCTCTGGGGCGGGCGCATCACCACCCGCAACGAACAGGATGAAAAAGCCCTGGCGGCGATGCTCAAGGCCGACATGGTCTCGGTCTATCCACAATTGGCTGCGGTCAAGATTGACCTGGCCTGGTCCGGCCTGATGGGCTACTCCACCAATAAAATGCCTAACCTGGGACTGCTGGAGCCGGGTGTATGGGCCTGCACTTCATTTGGTGGACACGGCTTGAACACCGGCTCCATTGGCGGCCGGGTGATCGCTGAAGCGGTGTGCGGAGAAAGTGCGCGGTATGAGCTGTTCAAGCCGTATCTGCTGGACTGGAACGGTGGCCCGTTCGGGAAGATTGCTGCCAATGCGATCTATCAGTCGTTGAAGGTCATGGATTTTGTTCAGGAGCGGTTGCGCGGCTGACCACATTTTCTGTGGGCACAAAAAAACCGGCCGAGGCCGGTTTTTTCATTTCAACGTTCTCAGAACTTGGCGTTCTGCAGGTCGTCGAGGTAGCGCTCGGCATCCAGTGCCGCCATGCAACCAGCGCCGGCCGAGGTGATGGCCTGGCGGTAAACGTGGTCCGCCACGTCGCCGGCGGCGAAGATACCTTCCAGGTTGGTGGCAGTGGCGTTGCCTTCACGGCCGCCATGCACCACCAGGTAGCCGTCTTTCAACGTCAGTTGGCCTTCGAACAGCGACGTGTTCGGGGTGTGGCCGATGGCGATGAACACGCCGTCCACGGTCAGTTCGTCAAAGCTGCCGTCGTTGTTCTTCAGGCGAGCACCGGTCACGCCCATGTTGTCGCCCAGGACTTCGTCCAGGTTCGAGTTCAACTTGAGGATGATCTTGCCTTCGGCAACCCGGGCGTTGAGCTTGTCGATCAGGATCTTCTCGGCGCGGAACGTTTCGCGACGGTGGATCAGGGTCACGGTGCTGGCGATGTTGGCCAGGTACAGCGCTTCTTCAACGGCAGTGTTACCGCCACCAACCACAGCCACTGGCTTGTTGCGATAGAAGAAACCATCGCAGGTCGCGCAGGCCGAAACGCCTTTGCCCATGAACGCTTCTTCCGACGGCAGGCCCAGGTAACGAGCGCTGGCGCCGGTGGCGATGATCAGGGCGTCGCAGGTGTAGGTCGCGCTGTCGCCGGTCAGGGTGTACGGCTTGGCGGCGAAGTCCACGGCATTGATGTGATCGAAGACGATCTCGGTTTCAAAGCGTTCGGCGTGCTCTTTCATCCGCTCCATCAGCGCCGGGCCGGTCAGGCCGTGGACGTCGCCCGGCCAGTTGTCGACTTCGGTGGTGGTGGTCAGTTGACCGCCAGCCTGCATGCCAGTGATCAGCAGTGGCTTGAGGTTGGCACGGGCGGCATAGACTGCGGCGCTGTAACCGGCAGGGCCGGAACCAAGAATAATCACTCGCGAATGACGGACTTCAGACATGACCTGCTCCTGTTGACCGGCCCGGATTACCTGGCGCGGAACGCCGGGTTGCCGGCGGGAATAAAAAAGGACTGTTGAAAGCACTTGGGGAAGGCTTGAGCTCGACAGTCCTGTAAAAAGAATGGGTGCAGCGTATCGAGGGGGCGAAGATTAAGGAAATACGGTTTAACAATCCAGCTCATAGGCGGTCTCTATCCCGATGCGGTGATTTTATAGACGCCTTTGTTACAGTGAATGTCGATGCTGCGACCGCGCTTTCGCCTGTGAGGCAAAGCCGGTAAGGTCGGCGCGTTTACCCCTTGCTCGGAGCACGCTATGCCCGCCCCTGTTCTGTCCGGCCCGCAATACCTGCGCGAAGGCCTCAAGCTGGTCCTGAGTCCGGGCCTGCGTTTGTTCGTCCTGTTGCCGCTGGCAATCAACCTGGTGCTGTTCGTCGGATTGATTTATCTCGCTGGGCATCAGTTCAGCATGTGGGTCGATACGCTGATGCCATCCCTGCCCGACTGGCTGAGTTTCCTCAGCTACATCCTCTGGCCGATTTTCGTGGTGCTGGTGGGATTCATGGTGTTCTTCACCTTCACCATGCTCGCCAACGTCATCGCCGCGCCGTTCAACGGCTTTCTCGCGGAAAAGGTCGAAGTGGTGGTGCGTGGCACCGACGATTTCCCGGCCTTCAGTTGGGGCGAGCTGATCGAAATGATCCCCCGGACCCTGGCCCGGGAAATGCGCAAACTCGGCTACTTCCTGCCGCGGGCGCTCGGCCTGTTCATTCTCTCGTTCATCCCGGTGGTCAACATCATCGCGGCGCCGTTGTGGCTGCTGTTCGGCGTATGGATGATGGCGATCCAGTACATCGACTACCCGGCGGACAACCACAAACTCGGCTGGAACGAGATGCTCGCCTGGCTGCGCCAGAAGCGCTGGCAGAGCATGAGTTTTGGCGGGATCGTCTATCTGGTGCTGCTGATTCCCGTGGTCAACATCCTGATGATGCCGGCCGCCGTGGCGGGTGCGACGCTGTTCTGGGTGCGTGAACGTGGCGCGGAAAACCTGGTGCCCCAGCGCGCGGCGTCATAAATCCATCATCGCACTGACACAATGACGACATGGCCTCAGCCGACACTGAGGTCATGACGACAGCTCTGCATATCACCCTGATCACCGAAACCTTCCCTCCTGAAATCAATGGCGTGGCCCATACCCTTGGCCGCTTGTGCGATGGATTGCGCGCGCGCGGGCATCAGGTCGAGCTGGTTCGACCGCGCCAGGGCAGTGATCGGCAGTTGGGCAGTGACGACGCATTGCTGCTGTGCCGCGGCTGGCCGCTGCCGGGTTATCCGGGGTTGCAGTGGGGTCAGTCGTCGATGCACAAGTTGCTGCGGCGCTGGAAACGCCATCGCCCCGACGTGCTGTACATCGCCACTGAAGGGCCGTTGGGGTTGTCGGCCTTGCGTGCCGCGCGGCGCCTGGGGATTTCGGTGGTCAGCGGCTTTCACACCAACTTCCAGCAGTACTCGAGCCAGTACGGGCTCGGCCTGCTGACGCGGCTGTTGACCCACTACCTGCGCTGGTTTCACAACCGCTCGACCCTCACCCTGGTGCCCAGCATCAGTCAGCGTCTGGAGCTGGAACGTCGGCAGTTCGAGCGCCTGGCGCTGTTGTCCCGGGGTGTCGACAGCCAACTGTTTCACCCGGCCAAACGCCTCGACGCACTGCGTGAGCAGTGGGGTCTGGCTGACGATGACATTGCCGTGATCCATGTCGGACGCCTGGCACCGGAGAAAAACCTGGGCTTGCTCAAGCGCAGCTTCGACGCACTGAAAAACACTTATCCACAGCGAAACCTGAAGCTGATCGTGGTCGGCGACGGGCCGCTGCGGGTGGCGTTGGAGAAGACCTTGCCCGAGGCGATCTTCTGCGGTTCACAGCGCGGCGAAGCCTTGGCCAGTCACTATGCATCAGGGGATGTCTTTCTGTTTCCGAGCCTGACCGAGACCTTCGGCAATGTGGTGCTTGAGGCGCTGGCCTCGGGGCTGGGCGTGGTGGCCTACGATATGGCGGCTGCGGGTCAGCACATTCGCCATGGCTACAACGGCGTATTGGCGATGCCGGGGGATGAGGAGGCGTTCTGCGAGGCGGCGCGGTGGTTGCTGGAGGAACGGGAAACCTTGCGTTGCGTGCGGCTGAATGCGCGCCAGCATGCGAGTCGTCAGGGGTGGGCGGCGATTATCGAGCAGTTTGAGGGGCAGTTGCGCGGGGCTTGTGTGCAAGAGCAACCATTGCCTGGTGCACCTTTATTGCCGTGAAAAGCATCGCGGGCAAGCCTTGCTCCTACCGGGTTGAGTTGTGTCGATAGGTTGTGATCGACATCAATCCTGTAGGAGCGAGGCTTGCCCGCGAAGAGGCCCTTCCAGTCGCGGCTTAAACCAGCGTCATCAACGCCTCACGGCTGAACGGCAGGATGTCTTCCTCCCGACCATCGCGCACTTTCTGCGCCCAGTCCGGGTCCACCAGCAGCGCACGACCTACGGCCACCAGGTCGAACTCATCGTTATTCAAACGCTCCAGCAGTTTTTCCAGACTGGCCGGTTGAGCGACCTTGTCGGTGTTGACCATGAACTGCAGGAACTCGCCATCCAGGCCAACGCTGCCCACGGTGATGGTCGGCTTGCCGGTGAGCTTGCGGGTCCAGCCAGCCAGGTTGAGTTCGGAACCGTCGAACTCCGGCTCCCAGAAACGCCGCGTCGAGCAGTGGAAAATGTCCACGCCGGCGTCGGACAACGGCTTGAGAAATTCGCCCAACGCTTCCGGGGTTTGTACCAGACGCGCGGTGTAGTCCTGCTGCTTCCACTGGGAGAAACGGAAGATGATCGGGAAGCCTTCGCCCACCGCCGCACGCACGGCCTGGATCAATTCGATGGCGAAACGCGAACGGTTAGCCAGGCTGCCGCCATATTCGTCGGTGCGCTGGTTGGTGCCTTCCCAGAAGAACTGGTCCACCAGATAGCCGTGGGCGCCGTGGATTTCCACGCCGTCCATGCCGATGCTTTGCGCGTCTTTGGCAGACTGCGCGAACGCAGCGATCACGTCCTGGATATCCTGTTTGGTCATGCCGTGAACCACGACCTGACCGTCCTTCAATTTTTCCGATGGGCCGTAACCCGGAACGCTGGCATCCGGCTCAGTGCCGATGCGACGCACACTGCCCACGTGCCACAGCTGCGGAACGATCTTGCCGCCTTCGGCGTGTACGGCGTCGACGACTTTCTTCCAGCCGGCCAGCGCGGCTTCACCGTAGAAATGCGGCACGTTCGGGTAGCCGTTGGAGGCCTTGTGGCCGACGGTGGTGCCTTCGGTGATGATCAGGCCCACGCCACCAGCGGCGCGGCGGCGGTAGTACTCGATCACTTTGGAGTTCGGTACGCCGCCCGGGGAGAAAGAACGAGTCATCGGCGCCATGACGACGCGGGTCGGCAGTTCGAGGCTGCCGAGGTGGAACGGTTTGAACAGGGCTTTGACAGGCATGGGACGCTCCACGGGGACATGACTTTATGACGGCGATAATATGGAGAGTCGCAAGGCTTGAACAGCACTATTGATTTGGGTGATTAAGAGTCAAAAGCAAAAGATCGCAGCCTTCGGCAGCTCCTACGCGGGAATGTGAACACCCATAGGAGCTGCCGAAGGCTGCGATCTTTTGATCTTGCGGAATCAGCTCAGCGCTTTTTCAATCGCATGAACAATCGTCGGATCATCCGGTGCGGTGCGCGGCGAAAAACGCGCCAGTACGCGGCCGTCCTTACCGAGCAGGAATTTCTCGAAGTTCCAGGTGATGTCCCCCGGAAACTCCGCGCCCTCGCCTGCCAGCAAACGGTACAGCTGATGACGCTCATGACCGTTGACTTCCAACTTGCTGGACAACGGAAAGCTCACGCCATAGTTGAGGCTGCAGAATTCCTGGATCTCTTGCTCGGTGCCCGGTTCCTGTCCGGCAAACTGGTTGCACGGCAAGCCCAGCACGCTGAAACCTTTATCCTTGAATTGCTGATAGAGGTTTTCAAGTGCCGCGTACTGTGGGGTCAATCCACATTTGGAGGCAACGTTGACCACCAGCACGACTTGCCCCTTGAAGGGCGCCAGAGGTAGCTCCTGACCATCCAGGGCTGTCAATTTAAGGTCGTGGAAAGCACTCATGACGAACTCCAAATTCCCGTGTTCTTCTCGAAACAGCCACTTGGCGGCGTCGCCTGGGACAGCCGCGGACTAAAAAAGGCGCCCTCGGGCGCCTCTCCAGTTCTCTGAGCTTAGCGCAGAAAATCAGTGGTGATGGCCACCTTCGCCATGGACGTGACCATGAGCGATTTCTTCCTGGCTGGCGTCACGGATGTCGATGATCTTGACCTGGAAATTCAGGCGCTGACCGGCCAACGGGTGGTTGCCGTCGACGGTGACGTCGTCGCCGTCCAGGTCGCGGATGGTGACAATTTGCATCTGGCCGTCCGGCGCGGAAGCGTGGAACTGCATGCCCACTTCCAGTTCGTCGACGCCTTCGAACATGCTGCGGCTCAGGGTGCTGACCAGTTCGGCAGCGTATTCGCCGTAGGCATCTTCAGGTTCAACGGCGACGGTCAGTTCGTCACCGACGGTTTTGCCTTCCAGAGCTTTTTCCAGGCCCGGGATGATGTTACCTGCGCCTTGCAGGTAAACCAGCGGCGCGCCGCCGGCGGAGCTGTCGATGACCTCACCAGCGTCGTTGGTCAGGGTATAGTCGATGGAGACAGCCTTATTGGCGGCGATCAGCATGGGGCGAGACCTTTTGCAGAAGAATATAGAAAGACCCAGTTTAGCGAAGCAATCGCCCGAAAGCGAACACAACCCGGACAGACGGATTGCCATGAAACCCTCAACGGTCACAGGCTTCCATCAGGACGAGGACGGCCATTGGGTCGCCGAGCTTTCCTGTGGCCACACCCAAAACCTGCGCCATCAGCCGCCATGGCAATCCCGGGCCTGGGTCCAGGACCCGGTGCAGCGTATTGAAAAAATAGGCCAGCCCTTTGATTGCGGTTGGTGCGCACAAGGCTCGGTTAGCGATAACCTTGGCGACTGAATTTCGGTAGATCGTCAGTTATAGATGATCACCACTGCCATGCACCTCCAGAGAATTCGCATGCAAACTTTTTTTATCGCGCCCACCGATTTTGGTGTGGGTCTGACCTCCATCAGCCTCGGGCTGGTGCGCACCCTTGAGCGAGCCGGCCTCAAAGTCGGCTTTTTCAAACCGATTGCCCAGCCGCATCCGGGCGACACCGGCCCTGAGCGCTCCACTGAACTGGTGGCGCGCACTCACGGCCTCAAGCCGCCGCAACCCCTGGGCCTGGCCCACGTGGAGCGCATGCTTGGCGACGGACAGCTGGACGAATTGCTCGAAGAAATCATCACCCTCTATCAGCAAGCGGCCGTCGGCAAAGACGTGCTGGTGGTCGAAGGCATGGTCCCGACCCGCAGTGCCAGCTACGCCGCACGGGTCAATCTGCACTTGGCCAAAAGCCTCGATGCCGACGTGATCCTGGTCTCGGCACCGGAAAGCGAAGCCCTGACCGAACTGTCCGGCCGGGTGGAATTGCAGGCGCAATTGTTCGGCGGGCCAAAAGACCCGAAAGTCCTCGGCGTGATCCTCAACAAGGTCAAGACCGACGAAAGCATGGAGGCCTTCGCCTCGCGCCTGAAGGAGCATTCGCCGTTGCTGCGTACCGGCGATTTCCGCCTGCTCGGCTGCATCCCATTCCAGCCGGAACTGAATGCACCGCGCACCCGCGACGTGGCGGACCTGATGGGCGCGCAGATTCTCAATGCCGGCGACTACGAAACCCGGCGCATGACCAAAATCATCATCTGCGCCCGCACCATGCGCAACACCGTGGAACTGCTCAAGCCCGGCGTGCTGGTGGTGACTCCCGGCGACCGTGACGACATCATCCTCGCCGTCAGCCTCGCCGCCATGAACGGCGTGCCCCTGGCCGGCCTGTTGCTGACCAGCGACACCCTGCCCGACCCACGGATCATGGACCTCTGTCGCGGCGCCTTGCAGGCCGGCCTGCCGGTGTTGTCGGTGAGCACCGGCTCCTACGACACCGCCAACCAGTTGAATGGCCTGAACAAGGAAATCCCGATCGATGATCGCGAGCGAGCGGAGATCATCACCGACTTCGTCGCCAGCCACCTCGACGCCAAATGGCTGCACCAGCGTTGCGGCACGCCACGGGAAATGCGCCTGTCACCGGCGGTTTTCCGCTATCAATTGATCCAGCGCGCCCAGGCCGCCAACAAACGCATCGTCTTGCCCGAAGGCAGCGAGCCGCTGACCGTGCAAGCCGCGGCGATCTGTCAGGCGCGCGGCATCGCCCGATGCGTGTTGCTGGCCAAACCGGCCGACGTCGAAGCCGTCGCCCGCGCCCAAGGCATCGAGTTGCCGCCGGGCCTGGAGATTCTCGACCCGGACCTGATTCGCGGTAACTACATCGAACCAATGGTGGCCCTGCGCAAGAGCAAAAGCCTCAACGCGCCGATGGCCGAGCAGCAACTGGAAGACACCGTGGTGATCGGCACCATGATGCTGGCGCTGGATGAAGTCGATGGCCTGGTGTCCGGGGTCATTCACTCCACCGCCAACACCATCCGCCCGGCCCTGCAGCTGATTAAAACGGCGCCGGGCTGCACCCTGGTGTCGTCGGTGTTCTTCATGCTCTTCCCCGAGGAAGTGCTGGTCTACGGCGACTGCGTGATGAACCCGCACCCGAGCGCCAGCGAACTGGCCGAGATTGCGCTGCAAAGCGCCGACTCGGCCGCCGCGTTCGGCATCACTCCACGCGTAGCGATGATCAGTTACTCCAGCGGTGAATCTGCCAGCGGCGAAGAAGTCGAGAAAGTCCGTGAAGCGACGTTGCTCGCCCACGAACAACAGAACTCGCTGCTGATCGACGGCCCGTTGCAGTACGACGCCGCCGCCAACGAAACCGTGGCCCGGCAACTGGCGCCGAACAGTCAGGTGGCCGGTCGCGCCACGGTGTTTGTGTTCCCCGACCTGAACACCGGCAACACCACTCACAAAGCCGTGCAGCGCAGCGCCGATTGCGTCAGCCTCGGCCCGATGCTGCAAGGCTTGCGCAAACCGGTGAACGACCTGCCGCGCGGCGCGCAAGTCGATGACATCGTCTACACCATCGCGTTGACCGCGATTCAAGCTGCCAACCGACCTATGGATCTTTAAATGCTGGCTTTCCTCCCTGCCCCCGTACGCGGCGTCATCGCCTCGCTGCTGTTGGCCCTGAACACGATTTTGCTGTGCTCGTTCCTGTTCATCGTGGCGCTGTTCAAAGTGCTGCCCTTCGCCCTGACCCAGCGTTTCACCCGCTGGCTGATGAGCCACACCCATGAAGCCTGGATCAGCAACAACAAGGCCTGGATGAACCTGGTTTGCCGCACTCGCTGGCATCTCAGCGGCCTTGAAGGGCTGGACTATCAGCACTCGTACCTGATCACCAGCAACCACCAGAGCTGGGTCGACATCATGGTCCTGCAATACGTGCTCAACCGCCGTATCCAGCCGCTGAAATTCTTTCTCAAGCAAGAGCTGATCTGGGTCCCGGTGATTGGCCTGGCCTGGTGGGCGCTCGGTTTTCCGTTCATGAAGCGTTACTCCAAGGCCTATCTGGAAAAGCACCCGGAGAAGAAAGGCAAAGACCTGGAAACCACCCGCAAGACTTGCGACAAGTTCCGCAATAGCTCAGTGGGGATTTTCAACTTCGTCGAAGGCACGCGGTTTACCGAGGGTAAGCATGCGCAGCAGAAATCGCCGTTCAAGCATCTGCTCAAGCCCAAGGCCGGCGGCATTGCGTTTGTTCTGGATGCGATGGGGGAACAGCTTGAGTCCATCGTCAACGTGACCATTCACTACCCCGCTGGCCGCCCAGGTTATTGGGATCTGCTCTGTGGGAACGTGAAGGACGTGGTGGTGCATTTCCAGGAGCTGAAGATTCCGCCTCAGTTTATTGGCAAGAACTACGATCAGGACGGCGAGTACCGCTTGCAGTTTCAGGGCTGGATCAATCAGCTGTGGGAAGACAAGGATGCGTTGCTGGCGCAGATGCATCGGGAGTATCCGGCGAAGTAATCCGGCGCCTGTTAACTGATCGTTCCCACGCGGAGCGTGGGAATGCCGCCCGGGACGCTCCGCGTCCCTTCGCAGGCGTGACGCAGAGCGTCACAGGATGCGTTCCCACGCGGAGCGTGGGAACGATCATCACCAGACACAAAAAAACCCGCCGATGATCACTCATCGGCGGGTTTTTTATGAACGGCTAACGCTTAGATCGCGCCGCGGCTACGCAGCAGATCCAGCACTTGCTTGACGCTTTCTTCCAGCGACAGCGACTGGGTATCGACCACAAGGTCGGCGTCCAGCGGCACGTCGTACGGGAAGGAGTCGCCCGGGATGTTGTCGCCAGCGGCGGCGTACAGCCCTTGCGGATCACGCTCGGCGCAGACCGTCGGCGAGGCCTGGACGTAGACCGTCAGCAGACGCTCCTTGCCGATCAGGTCCTTGGCCTGTTCACGCCCTTCAGCACTCGGCGCAACGAATGCCGCCAGCGTCAGCAGGCCCGCTTCATTGAACTGACGCGCCACATGCGCCGCACGACGCCAGTTCTCGGTACGCCCGGCACGATCCTGCGGCAGACCTTTGTTCAGGTCATGACGCAGGTTCTGGCCATCCAGTACGAACACCGCACGACCCAAGTCGAACAGCTTGCGTTCAACCGCATAAGCCAAGGTGCTTTTGCCCGCGCCGGACAAACCGCTGAACAACACGGTGGCCGGTTGCTGGCCAAAGCGCTGGGCGCGTTCTTCAGTAGCGACGTGCGCCAATTTGCCGTGGTGCGTGCTGCCGCCATGAGCCGATGGCTGAGCGATGATCATGCCGGCCGCGACGGTGCCGTTGGTCAAGCGATCGATGACGATGAACGAACCGGTGGTGCGGTTGCTCGCGTAACCGTCCAGCGCGATGGCGGCGTCGAGGCTGACCTTGACCCGGCCGATCTCGTTCAGGTTCAGCGAACTGGCCGGACCTTCTTCCAGGGTGTTCACGTCAACGCGGTTGACGATGCTGGTAATCGAACCCGGCACGTAGGACGTGGCGCGCTTGATGTCGTATTTCTTGCCCGGCAGCATCGGTTCTTCAGCCATCCACACCAGCATGGCGTCGAAGGCATCCGTCACTTGCGGCAGGTTGTCGGCGTGCACCAGCAAGTCGCCGCGGGAGATGTCGATCTCGTCTTCCATGGTCAGCGTCACCGCTTGGCCAGGACCGGCATGCTCCAGTTCACCTTCAAAGGTGACGATGGATTTCACCCGGCTGCTCTTGCCCGAAGGCAGGACCACGACTTCGTCGCCCTTGTGCACGATGCCGCTGGCCAGGGTGCCGGCGAAACCACGGAAGTTCAGGTTCGGACGGTTGACGTACTGCACCGGGAAACGCAGGTCGGTGTAGTTACGGTCGTTGGCGATCTCGACGGTCTCGAGAATTTCCATCAGCGACTGGCCGGTGTACCACGGCGAACGCTCGGACTTGTTCACCACGTTGTCGCCTTTCAGGGCAGACATCGGCACGAAGGCCATGGTGGTCGGCTTGAACGCGATGCCTTCAGCGAACTTCAGGTAATCGGCCTTGATCGACTCGAACACGCTTTCGTCGAAGCCGTTGAGGTCCATCTTATTGATGGCGACCACGATGTGCTTGATGCCGAGCAACGAGGCAATGAAGCTGTGGCGACGGGTCTGGGTCTGCACGCCGTAGCGGGCGTCGACCAGAATGATCGCCAGGTCACAAGTGGATGCACCGGTGGCCATGTTGCGGGTGTACTGCTCATGGCCAGGGGTATCGGCGATGATGAATTTGCGCTTGGCGGTGGAGAAATAGCGGTAGGCGACATCAATGGTGATGCCCTGCTCCCGCTCGGCCTGCAAGCCGTCGACCAGCAATGCCAGGTCGATGTCTTCACCGGTGGTGCCGACTTTTTTCGAGTCGCGGGTAATGGCTTCCAGGTGATCTTCGTAGATCATCTTGGAGTCGTGCAGCAGGCGCCCGATCAGGGTGCTCTTGCCGTCATCGACGTTGCCACAGGTCAGGAAGCGCAGCATTTCCTTGCGTTCGTGCTGGCCCAGGTAGGCGAGGATGTCCTCGCTGATCAAATCAGATACGTGCGACATGACAACCCCTTAGAAATAACCCTGACGTTTCTTTTCTTCCATCGAGCCTGCGCCATCGTGGTCGATGACCCGGCCCTGGCGTTCGGAAGTTCGCGTCAGGAGCATTTCCTGAATGATGTCGGTCAGGCTGGTCGCCTCGGACTCGACCGCACCGGTCAACGGGTAGTCGCCGAGCGTGCGGAAGCGCACCTTTTTCTTGACGATGCGCGCCTTGTCTTCGTCGCTCAGGTGATTGAGCAGGCGTTCGTCGTCGATCATGATCCAGGTGCCGTTCATCTCGATAACGTCGCGCTCGGCGGCGAAATACAGCGGCACAATCGGGATGCCTTCGAGGTAGATGTACTGCCAGATGTCCAGTTCGGTCCAGTTCGACAACGGGAACACACGAATGGATTCGCCCTTGTTGACGTTGCCGTTGTACACGTTCCACAACTCTGGACGCTGGTTTTTCGGGTCCCAGCGGTGCTTGGTGTCGCGGAAGGAATACACGCGCTCTTTGGCACGGGACTTCTCTTCATCGCGGCGCGCACCGCCGAAAGCAGCGTCGAAACCGTACTTGTCGAGGGCTTGTTTCAGGCCTTCGGTTTTCATGATGTCGGTGTGCTTGGCGCTGCCGTGGGTCAGCGGGTTGATGCCCTGCGCGACGCCATCGGGGTTGACGTGGACGATCAGGTCCAGGCCCAGTTCTTCGACCATGCGATCGCGGAATGCGTACATTTCCTGGAACTTCCACCGGGTGTCGACGTGCATCACCGGGAACGGCAGCTTGCCCGGGAAAAATGCCTTGCGCGCAAGGTGCAGCATCACGGCGGAGTCTTTACCGACGGAGTACAGCATCACCGGGTTATCGAACTCGGCGGCGACCTCGCGGATGATGTGGATGCTTTCGGCCTCCAGCTGTTTCAGATGCGTCAGTTTGTCGACCATGGCTACTCACGAAAACGATCTTATGGACGGCCAGCGGGCCGTGTTCGAGCGGGGAATCCTAGCACAGCGCCCCCTTCTAATCAGGACGCCAACTAGATCGAAAGGGTATATGAATATACCCCCTCGTTTGGGCTGTGATCCCTGTAGGAGCGAAGCTTGCCCGCGAAGAACGATTACGGGATGCATCAGGTAGACCGCGTTATCGTTCTTCGCGGGCAAGCCTCGCTCCTACAGGGGATCACGATCTCAGATCGGATTCGGGCAATCGATGAAGATGTGCTCCAACGCAAACCGCCGCGCCAGGTAATCACCCAGCGCCTGCACGCCGTAGCGCTCGGTGGCGTGATGCCCGGCGGCGATGAAGCTGATGTCGTTTTCCCGGGCGCTGTGGAAAGTCTGTTCGGACGCTTCGCCGCTCAGGTACAGATCAACACCCGCAAGAACAGCTTGATCGATATAGCCCTGGCCACCACCGGTGCACCAGCCAACCCGACGAATCATCTCGCTGCCTTCAATCAGCAACGGTTCGCGCCCCATGACTTCCTGCACCCGACGGGCAAAGTCCCGGGGACTCATCGGTTCGCTCAGCGAGCCGACCAGGCCGACGACTTTCAGGTTGTCGGGGTCCAGCGGGCCTTCGACGGTGATGTCCAACTGACGCGCAAGCTGCACGTTGTTGCCGACATCCGGGTGCAGGTCCAGCGGCAAGTGATACGACAGCAAACTGATGTCGTGCTTGAGCAGGGTTTTCAACCGGCGCTGCTTCATGCCGGTGATGCACGGGTTCTCGCCCTTCCAGAAATAACCGTGATGCACCAGCACCAGATCAGCCTTGGCGTCCACCGCAGCATCTAATAATGCCTGGCTGGCGGTGACGCCGCTGACGATGCGCATCACTTGCGGACGGCCTTCGACCTGCAAGCCATTTGGGCAGTAGTCGGCGATCTTTGAACTGTTAAGGTAACGGTCGGCTTCTTCGACCAGGGTGCTCAGGGCGACGGCCATAAAAGACTCCTAAATATCCCGTTCAGAGGCGCGCTCGCCTCGTATAATGCGCGACATTATGGGCGGTCTCATACCACCTGCAACCTTTCCAGGACTTGCTTAATGCTTAAGGCGCTGCGTTTTTCCGGCTGGCCGCTGTTGGCCGGCGTGCTTATCGCTCTGTTGATAATCCAGCGTTACCCGCAGTGGGTCGGGCTTCCGAGCCTCGACGTCAACCTTCAGCAAGCCCCGCAAACAACCAGCGTGCAGCAAGGGCCAGTGTCCTATGCCGATGCTGTGGTGATTGCCGCGCCGGCAGTGGTCAACCTCTACACGACCAAAGTCATCAATAAACCCAATCATCCACTGTTCGAAGATCCGCAGTTCCGCCGCTTCTTCGGCGACAACTCGCCCAAGCAGAAACGCATGGAATCAAGCCTGGGCTCCGGCGTGATCATGAGCCCGGAAGGCTACATCCTGACCAATAACCATGTGACCACTGGTGCCGACCAGATTGTCGTGGCGCTCAAGGATGGCCGTGAGACCCTGGCTCGAGTGATCGGCAGCGATCCGGAAACCGACCTTGCAGTATTGAAGATCGACCTGAAAACCCTGCCAGCGATCACCATCGGGCGTTCCGACAACATTCGCATCGGTGACGTCGCGCTGGCCATCGGCAACCCGTTCGGTGTCGGCCAGACCGTAACCATGGGCATCATCAGTGCCACCGGGCGTAACCAGTTGGGCCTGAACAACTACGAAGACTTCATCCAGACCGACGCCGCGATCAACCCCGGCAACTCCGGCGGCGCGCTGGTGGATGCCAACGGCAACCTGACCGGCATCAACACCGCGATCTTCTCCAAGTCCGGTGGCTCCCAAGGCATCGGCTTCGCGATCCCGGTCAAACTGGCGATGGAAGTGATGAAGTCGATCATCGAACACGGCCAGGTGATTCGTGGCTGGCTCGGGATTGAAGTGCAGCCGCTGACCCAGGAACTGGCGGAATCGTTTGGCCTGTCCGGGCGTCCGGGTATTGTCGTTGCGGGGATTTTCCGTGACGGCCCGGCACAGAAGGCCGGCCTGCAACTCGGTGATGTGATTCTCAGCATCGACGGCGAACCGGCCGGCGATGGCCGCCGCTCGATGAACCAGGTGGCGCGGATCAAACCGACCGACAAGGTTTCGATTCAGGTGATGCGTAACGGCAAGGAACTGAAGCTGAGCGCAGAGATCGGTTTGCGTCCGCCGCCGGCGCCGGTGAAAGAAGAAGAATAACCAGCCTCGACTGATCGTTCCCACGCTCTGGTGGGAACGATCATGTGTAGGAGCGAGGCTTGCCCGCGAAGGCGTCAGTTCAGTCAGCGATGATGTCGACTGACCGACCGCCTTCGCGGACCTCGCTCCTACAGGTATTAGAACTCCTTCCGTTTATTCCAAAACAGCCTTTCCCACTGTTATTTCTGACAGTAGCCCCTTTAGAAACCTCTATTTAACGTAAGTGGCACTTACCCACTTTCTATCAGAGGAACTTCTAATGTCGAAAACTTTCCGCCATATCGACCCACAAGATCTAAAAAAAGCAGAGCCTGCGGACGGCGAATTGACTGCACAAGTAGCAGGCGAAGAGGAATTCGTGGCCACGGCTGTTTATCACGCCGCCTCCTGGATCGTCGGAAACAAAGAGGATTCGCCCAAAAATTCATTTGTTGCGCTTAGCTACCCTGACACCGCCGAGGAAGGTCTAAATAAATTCACTTATAACAAGGGTTCCCTGATGTATCCCGTCGTTTGGGAATTCAACCTGAACGGCGTTTCCAGAGACGCAGAAACGGGGACTCTAAACATCACAATCAATAGCCCCCTCAAGCAGTACTCCGGGCACTTTACCTTCGTACTCGACGACGGCAAGGAACTGAAGGGCAATTTCAATTTCATCAAGCGTTGATAAACTTTATTGATAGACAGTCTTGGAGACTGGCCCGCATCCACCGCCGGCACCGGTCAAGGAAGAAGAATAACCAGCCCCGACTGATCGTTCCCACGCTCTGCGTGGGAATGTATCCCGTGACGCTCCGCGTCACAGCGGACGCAGAGCGTCCATGGCGGCATTCCCACGCAGAGTGTGGGAACGATCATCGGTGTTGGTTTAGAGGTCGCCGAGGCCGTCAATCAAGGCTTGGTTCTGCTCTGGCGTGCCGATGGATATCCGCAGGAACTGGGCAATCCGCTCCTGCTTGAAGTGCCGAACGATCACGCCCTGCTCACGCAACTTCGCCGCCAAGCCAGCCGCATCATGCTGCGGGTGCCGAGCGAAAATGAAGTTGGCCGCTGACGGCAAGACTTCAAAGCCCTTCCCTTCCAACTGCGCGACAACCTTCTCGCGATTCTCGATCACCAAGCGGCAAGTCTTGTCGAAGTACTCGCGATCCTCGAACGCCGCCGCTGCCCCGACATTCGCCAGGCGATCCAGCGGGTAGGAGTTGAAGCTGTTCTTGATCCGCTCCAGCGCCTCGATCAAGTCCGGGTGCCCCACCGCCAGACCGACTCGCAGGCCCGCCAATGAGCGGGACTTGGACAAGGTCTGGGTCACCAGCAGGTTCGGGTAACGGTCCACCAGGCTGATCGCGGTTTCGCCGCCGAAGTCGATATAGGCTTCATCGACCACCACCACCGAATCCGGGCTGGCCTTGAGGATCTGCTCCACGGCGTCCAGCGCCAGCAGGCAACCGGTCGGTGCGTTCGGGTTGGGGAAGATGATCCCGCCGTTCGGCTTGGCGTAGTCCGCCGGGTTGATCTGGAACTGGGCGTCCAGCGGCACTGCATCGAACTGGATGCCGTACAACCCGCAGTACACCGGGTAGAAGCTGTAGCTGATGTCCGGGAACAGCACCGGATTGTCGTGTTGCAACAAGCCGTGAAAAATGTGCGCCAGGACTTCGTCGGAACCGTTGCCGAGGAACACCTGGTTGCTTTGTACGCCGTAGTACTTGGCCACCGCGTTCTTCAGCAGATCGCTGTTCGGGTCCGGGTACAGGCGCAGGTTGTCGTTCAGTTCGGTCTGCATCGCCGCCAAGGCTTTTGGCGATGGGCCGTACGGGTTTTCGTTGGTGTTGAGCTTCACCAGTTTCGCCAGTTTCGGCTGCTCGCCCGGCACGTAAGGCACCAGATCCTTGACGAACGGGCTCCAGAATTTACTCATGTTCAGTTCCCCTTCTTGTCGTCAACGATGCGGTATTCGGCGCTGCGGGCGTGGGCGGTCAGCGACTCGCCACGGGCCAGCACGGACGCGGTCTTGCCCAGCTCTGAAGCCCCCTGCTCGGAGCAGAAGATGATCGACGAGCGTTTCTGGAAGTCGTACACACCCAGCGGCGACGAGAAGCGCGCGGTGCCGGACGTCGGCAACACGTGGTTCGGGCCGGCGCAGTAGTCGCCCAGGGCTTCGGAGGTGTGGCGACCCATGAATATCGCGCCAGCGTGGCGGATCAGCGGCAGCCAGGCTTGCGGATCGGCGACCGACAATTCCAAATGCTCCGGCGCGATGCGGTTGGCCACTTCGATGGCTTGTTCCATGTCGCGGACCAGGATCAGCGCACCACGGCCATTGATCGAGGTTTCAATGATCTCGGCGCGCTCCATGGTCGGCAGCAGTTTGCTGATGCTGGCGGCGACTTTGTCGAGGAACTCGGCGTCCGGGCTGACCAGGATCGCCTGGGCGTCTTCGTCGTGCTCGGCCTGGGAGAACAGGTCCATGGCGATCCAGTCCGGATCGGTCTGGCCGTCGCACACCACGAGAATCTCGGAAGGACCGGCGATCATGTCGATGCCGACCTGGCCAAACACGTGGCGCTTGGCGGTGGCGACATAGATGTTGCCCGGACCAACCACTTTGTCGACCTTCGGCACGCTTTCGGTGCCGTAAGCCAGCGCGGCAACCGCTTGGGCGCCGCCGATGGTGAACACCCGGTCCACACCGGCGATGCAAGCCGCGGCCAGCACCAATTCATTGATTTCACCGCGCGGGGTCGGCACGACCATGACCACTTCAGTCACGCCGGCCACCTTGGCTGGTATCGCGTTCATCAGCACCGATGACGGGTACGACGCCTTACCGCCCGGCACGTACAGACCGGCGCGATCCAGCGGCGTGACTTTCTGGCCCAGCACCGTGCCGTCGGCCTCGGTGTAGCTCCAGGAGTCCTGTTTCTGTTTTTCGTGGTAGCTGCGCACCCGGGCCGCGGCTTTTTCCAACGCTTCGCGCTGGGGCGCGGTGATGCGGGTCAGGGCCAGTTCCAGGCGTTCGCGCGGCAGGATCAGGTCGGCCATGGAGGCGACTTGCAGGCCGTCGAACTTCTGGGTGAATTCCACCAGCGCCGCGTCGCCACGCTCGCGCACGGCCTTGATGATGTCCAGCACCCGCTGATTGACCGAGTCGTCAGACACACTTTCCCAGCTCAGCAGATGATCCAGATGATGCGCGAAATCCGGGTCAGCAGCGTTGAGTCGGCGAATTGCAGTCGGTGCGGTCATAGCGAGAGCCTCATAGGAATGGCAAAAACTCAGGCGCCCTAACTTAGCAGTCGTTTCCGCTTGGGCACCTGAGAATTCTGGCTATGAGGCGGATAGACGGGCGCGACTCAAGGTCGCGCAGGTGAATCAGCCGCGGTGTCGAGACTCCACTGCCTTGCGCAGGGTGTCGATCAACGCCTGGATACGGGCGTGCTGCATTTTCATCGACGCTTTGTTGACGATCAGCCGGGAGCTGATGTCAGCGATGAAATCCTGTGGCTCCAGGCCATTGGCCCGCAGCGTGTTGCCGGTGTCGACCACGTCGATGATCTTGTCGGCCAGACCGATCAGCGGCGCCAGTTCCATCGAGCCATAGAGCTTGATGATATCGACCTGACGACCCTGCTCGGCGTAGTAACGCTTGGCAACGTTGACGAACTTGGTGGCGACACGCAGACGGCCCTTGGGCTCGATGGCACCGACCTTGCCGGCGGTCATCAGCTTGCACAGGGCAATGCGCAGGTCCAGTGGCTCGTAGAGGCCCTGGCCGCCGTATTCCATCAGCACATCTTTACCGGCGACGCCCAGGTCCGCGGCACCATGCTCGACATAGGTCGGCACGTCGGTGGCGCGCACGATCAGCAGACGTACGTCGGGCTGGGTCGTGGGGATGATCAGCTTGCGGCTCTTGTCCGGATTCTCGGTCGGCACGATGCCCGCTTCAGCCAGAAGCGGCAGGGTGTCGTCAAGGATGCGGCCCTTGGACAGTGCGATGGTCAACATGGGAAACGTCAGTCCTTATCAAGGTACTCATGCCCGGTCGCAAACGGCGCCGGACACACATCGAGGCCGTCGCCAGCCTCGATTCGAAACGAATTCAACGGGCGCGTCCCTGCGCCCATGCAGCCGGAACTAGCCCGGTACGCGGCGGATTTTGGCGCCGAGCATCTGCAGTTTCTCTTCGATGCACTCGTAACCACGGTCGATGTGGTAGATGCGATCAATCAGGGTGTCGCCTTCGGCGATCAGCGCCGAGATCACCAGGCTGGCCGAAGCACGCAGGTCGGTGGCCATGACTGGCGCGCCCTTGAGCTTCTCGGTGCCGGTGACGATGGCGGTGTTGCCTTCGACCTGGATCTTGGCGCCCATGCGGTGCAGTTCGTACACGTGCATGAAGCGGTTTTCGAAGATCGTCTCGATCACGGCACCGGTGCCTTCGGCAATGGCGTTGAGGGAGATGAACTGCGCCTGCATGTCGGTCGGGAACGCCGGGTACGGAGCGGTTCGCACGTTGACGGCTTTTGGCCGCTTGCCGTGCATGTTCAGCTCGATCCAGTCTTCGCCGCAGGTGATTTCGGCACCCGACTCACGGAGTTTTTCCAGAACGGCTTCGAGGATGGTCGGATCGGTGTCCTTGACCTTCACGCGACCGCCGGTCACGGCAGCGGCGACCAGGTAGGTGCCGGTCTCGATCCGGTCCGGCATCACCTTGTAGGTGGCCGGGTGCAGACGCTCGACGCCATCGATGGTGATGGTGTCGGTGCCGGCGCCGGTGATCTTGGCGCCCATGGCGATCAGGAAGTTCGCCAGGTCGATGACTTCAGGCTCGCGTGCGGCGTTGGCCAGAACGCTGCGGCCCTTGGCCAGAGCGGCGGCCATCATGATGTTTTCGGTACCGGTCACGCTGACGGTGTCGAAGAAGAAGTGCGCACCGCGCAAGCCGCCTTCCGGCGCCTTGGCCTTGATGTAGCCGCCTTCGACGTCGATGACCGCGCCCATGGCTTCGAGGCCACGGATGTGCAGGTCGACCGGACGCGAACCGATGGCGCAACCGCCAGGCAGTGCGACTTCGGCTTCACCGAAACGGGCAACCATCGGACCGAGCACCAGGATCGAGGCACGCATGGTTTTCACCAGTTCGTACGGTGCGATCAGGGTCTTGATGGTGCGCGGGTCGATTTCGACGCTGAGTTTCTCGTCGATCACCGGCTCGATGCCCATGCGACCGAACAGCTCGATCATGGTGGTGATGTCGTGCAGGTGCGGCAGGTTGGCCACGGTGACCGGGCCATCGCACAGCAAGGTGGCGGCCAGGATCGGCAGGGCAGAGTTCTTTGCCCCGGAAATGCGGATTTCGCCATCAAGACGAACGCCACCGGTAATAATCAATTTATCCATAAGAATCTCGACGCCCTTGGGCTCAGGTGCGCTCGGCCCAGGCCGCGCTGCTGAAAAATTTCATAGTGACCGCATGGATGCTGCCATCGGTGATCCATGGGTTCAAATGGGCATAGATCTGCTGCTGACGCTTCACCGGGCTCAACGCCGCCAGTTCATCGCTAATCACGTTCAGCTGAAAGTTGCAGCCTTCGCCCTCAACTTCTACCAGCGTTCCGGGCAGCTTTCCTTCAAGGAAGCTCTTCACTTCTACGGCCTGCATGCTCAACCTCAATCGGCGCCCTGTGCGCGCGGGTCGGACATCATACAAAAAAGCCCCGCGCCTGCGAACCCCGCATTCACAGGACTCTGACGGGGGGCTTCTTTATAGATGCCGGTTAGGGGTGCGCCAACAGCTCGGTCAGTTCACTGACCTGAGCGATTTCGCGCATGTCTTCGGGCATTGCCCGGATGCTGACGGCCTTGCCGGCCGCCTCTGCATCACGCATGAAGCACAGCAGCAGCGACAAGCCGACACTGCTGGACTTCACCACCGCCGAACAATCAACCACTACGGCGGCAGCCTTGCTGGCCTTGATCAGCGCCTGTCCCTGCTTGCGCAAGCCAGGGCCGGTGCGGTAATCCAGCACGCCGCTGAGTAGCAACTCGCCGGTTTCGCCCATGCGAACGGCCGACTCACTCATTGGGCCTTCTTCTCTGTGGCTTCCTTGGCTTTAGCGACTTCCCCGGCCCAATTGTTGATGGTCTTGTCCAGGTCGTTGCCATTGCGCTGCATCGCGTCAGCAAACTGATCGCGGAACAGCTTGCCGATGTTGATGCCGTTAATGATCACGTTGCGCAGCTTCCACTCGCCGTTGATTTTCTCCAGGGTGTACTGCACCGGATAAATCGCGCCATTGCTGCCCTTGACGGTCATGCCGACGCTGGTGCGGTCGCCTGACTCATCCTTGGCAGGGTCAACGGTGATGCCCTGGTTGTTGTACTCAAGCAAGGCGTTGCCATAGAACTGGAACAGGCCTTTCTTGAAGTTTTCCTGGAAGGTCTGCATCTGCGCGGGTGTGGCTTTGCGCGAATACTTGACCGTCATGATGCTTTTGGAAATACCTTCGGCATCCACCACAGGCCCGACGATGGTGTTCAACGCCGTGTAAAAGTCTGCTGGATCCTGCTTGTACTTCTCTTTATTGGTCGACAGGTCGGCGAGCATCCGGGTCGTGGTGTCCTGGACCAGATCATGCGCCGACTGTGCCGCCACGGCGTTAGCCATCAACGGCAGGGCCGCGAGTAATACCAACAGGCCACGTCGCAAGGTAGAGATCATTCAAAAGCTCCTCATTTGGCGTCTTTGCTAACGGTATTGAGCAGGAATTTACCGATCAGGTCCTCGAGCACCAGCGACGACTGGGTGTCGTGGATGGTCCCACCATCCTTGAGCAAGGCTTGTTCCCCGCCCACGCTGATACCGATGTATTTCTCGCCCAACAGGCCAGCCGTGAGGATAGATGCAGTGGAGTCAGTCGGCAGATTATCTACGCGCTTTTCCAGCTGCATGGTCACCCGACCGGTGAAACTGTCGCGGTCCAGATCGATCGCCGTGACCTTGCCGATGGTCACACCGGCCATGGTCACTTTAGCTCTGACCGTCAAACCGGCGATATTGTCGAAATAGGCATAAAGTTTATATGACTCGGTGGTCGCGCTCGGGGACAGGCCACTGACCCGCAACGCAAGCAGCAGCAAAGCCAGGATGCCAGCCAGCAGGAAAAGGCCGACACCGATTTCCAGGGTGCGGTTTTGCATCAGAAATCTCCAAACATCAAGGCGGTCAGAATAAAGTCCAGGCCGAGCACTGCCAAAGAGGCATACACCACGGTCTTGGTTGTGGCACGACTGATCCCCTCGGAAGTGGGCTCGCAGTCATAGCCTTGGAATACGGCAATCCAGGTCACGACAAACCCGAAAACGATGCTTTTGATGATGCCGTTAAGCACATCGCCATTGAACGTCACGCTGTTTTGCATGTTCGCCCAGTAGGAGCCTTCGTAGACGCCCAGCCAGTCGACTGCGACCCACGAACCACCCCAGATCCCGACGACGCTGAAAATCATCGCCAGCACCGGCAGGGAAATGAAGCCGGCCCACAGGCGCGGGGCAACGATGTACTTGAGCGGGTCGACACCAATCATTTCCAGACTGGACAACTGCTCGGTGGACTTCATGTTGCCGATTTCCGCCGTCAGGGCTGAACCGGCGCGCCCGGCGAACAGCAATGCCGTCACCACCGGCCCCAGTTCACGCAGCAATGTCAGGGCAACCATCTGCCCGACAGCCTGTTCCGAACCGTAGCTGGACAGGATATTGAAGCCTTGCAGCGCCAATACCATGCCGATGAACACCCCGGAGACCACGATGATCACCAGGGACATCACGCCGATCGAATGCAGTTGCTTGATCAGCAAGCCGAAACCACCGCCAATGCCACCACGACCCAGCAACGCATGGAACAGGAAAATCGCCGCCCGCCCGAACACCCCCACGGCATCGATGGCCGCGTGGCCGAACCGGCGCACTCTTTCTATTAGTGAAATCTTGCGCATCAGCGCTTCCCCAGAAGATCTGCGCGGTAATCCGTCGCTGGAAAGTGATAGGCGACCGGACCGTCGGGTTCGCCCGTCATGAATTGACGGATACGCGGTTCTTCCGAGTTCATCAGTTCTTCAGGCGTGCCCTGCCCCAATACTTGCCCCTCGCCCACCACATAAATGTAATCGGCAATGCTCGCGGTCTCGGCCAGGTCGTGGGAAACCACGATACTGGTGATGCCCAGGGCATCATTGAGCAGACGGATCAGGCGCACCAGCACGCCCATGGCGATCGGGTCCTGCCCGACAAAGGGCTCGTCATACATGAGGATCTGCGGATCAAGGGCGATGGCCCGCGCCAGCGCGACACGACGCTTCATGCCGCCGGACAATTCGTCAGGCATCAGGTCGATGGCGCCACGCAAGCCCACCGCCTGCAATTTGAGCAGGACGATGTCACGGATCATTTCTTCCGGCAGCTCGGTATGAACGCGCAGCGGAAAGGCAACGTTCTCGAATACATCGAGATCGGTAAACAATGCACCGCTCTGGAACAGCACGCCCATGTGCTTGCGTGCATCGAACAGGTCGCTGCGAGATAACGTGGGCAGGTTCTGGCCATTGACCCAGACTTCACCGCTGGAAGGTCGCAACTGTGCGCCCATCAGCCGTAACAGGGTGGTCTTGCCACACCCGGAAGGCCCCATGATGCCGGTGACCTTGCCGCGTGGGATACGGATATCGACGTTATTGAAAATGCTGCGCGTACCGCGCTTGAAGGTCAGTCCCTTCAGCTCGACCGCGTAGGCGTTATCGGCACTCATCTAAACTCCTTGCGATGCAGCCTCTCACTCGGACGCCTGGCTCTCTGACGAAAGCACATACCTCCCCGGGCAGGCCGAACTGGCGGCGAACTATATCACTGCAAAGGCCAAGCGCCCAAGGCCCAAGCCGGGGCATGTTCAGCAACAGGACAGGCAAATGCACTGATTTAGAGGGATTCGGTAACAGCTATTTACAAAGCACGACGAACTAGCGTGAGGGTTTCGATCATTACCGCTATAATCGCCGCCTTTTCATCGGGCTATACGATTCTGACATGAGCCAATCCAGCGACCTGATTCAATCGGCACAACGCACCATCCGTCTCGAAGTGGAAGCCGTACAAGGCTTGCTGCCCCATATCGACGCGGATTTCGTACGCGCTTGCGAGATGATTCTGGCCAGCAAAGGCCGTGTGGTCGTGCTCGGCATGGGCAAATCCGGGCACATCGGCAACAAGATTGCCGCCACCCTGGCCAGCACCGGCACCACGGCGTTCTTCGTGCATCCGGCCGAAGCCAGTCACGGCGACATGGGCATGATCACCCGCGACGACATCATCCTGGCGCTGTCGAACTCCGGCTCCACCAACGAAATCGTGACCCTGCTGCCGCTGATCAAGCGCCAGGGCATCCAGTTGATCAGCATGACCGGCAACCCCGACTCGGCGCTGGCCAAGGCCGCCGAGATCAATCTCAACGTTCACGTCGAGCATGAGGCCTGCCCACTGAACCTGGCGCCGACCTCCTCCACCACCGCCGCACTGGTCATGGGCGATGCCCTGGCCGTTGCGCTGCTGGAAGCCCGCGGCTTCACGGCGGAAGACTTCGCCTTTTCCCATCCCGGTGGCGCGCTTGGCCGCCGTCTGCTGCTGAAAGTGGAAACCGTGATGCACGCCGGCGCCGAACTGCCCCAGGTGCAACGCGGCACGCTGCTCAAGGACGCCTTGATGGAAATGACCCGCAAGGGCCTGGGCATGACTGCAATCGTGGAACCCGACGGCAAACTGGCCGGGATTTTCACTGACGGCGACTTGCGCCGCACCCTCGACCGCACCATCGACATCCACCACACGACCATTGATGAAGTCATGACCGTTCATGGCAAGACCGCCCGGGCCGATATGCTGGCAGCCGAAGCCCTGAAAATCATGGAAGACCATCGAATCAACGCGCTGGTAGTCGTCGACAAGGAAGACCGCCCGGTGGGCGCCTTCAACCTGTCCGACCTGCTGCGTGCCGGAGTAATGTGATGAGCAACGACCTGCTGCAACGCGGCAAGAACATCAAACTGGCTGTCTTTGACGTCGACGGCGTCCTCACTGACGGACGCCTGTACTTCCTCGAAGACGGCAGCGAATTCAAGACGTTCAGCACCCTCGACGGCCAAGGCATCAAGATGTTGATGGCAGCCGGCGTGCAGACCGCTATCATCAGCGGCCGCAAGACCCCGGTGGTTGAACGTCGAGCGAAAAACCTTGGCATTCCACACCTGTATCAGGGTCGTGAAGACAAACTGGTGGTGCTCGACGAGCTTCTTGCGCAACTCAACCTAAGCTATGAACAGGTTGCCTACCTCGGTGACGACCTGCCAGACCTGCCGGTGATTCGCCGCGTCGGCCTGGGCATGGCGGTGGCCAATGCCGCCAGCTTCGTGCGCGAACACGCCCACGGTGTCACCCTGGCCCGTGGCGGCGAAGGTGCCGCCCGCGAATTCTGCGAACTGATCCTGCGCGCCCAGGGCCGCCTAGATGCGGCCAACGCCGCGTACTTGTGAGCCATTTATGTTTATTCTGAGCAAAAAGTTTCGCAGATTCCTGCTGTTCGGTTGCATCGCGGCGATATTCGCGGCGGTCGGCTACTGGAACATCAGCCCGGAACGCTTCCTCGACAAGCCAGTGGCAAAAGTCGACGAAAGCGCGATCGACTATTACGCACTCAACGCCCACAGCGTTCAGTATTTACCCGACGGCGGCCTGCAGTATGACTTGACGTCCGACAAGGTCGAGCACCTCAAGGCGACCGACGTGTCGTTGCTGACCAACCCCGACCTGAACATGTACCGCGGCACCGACTTCCCGTGGCACGTCACCAGCTTGCGCGGTGAAGTGAACGCGGACGGCACCCAGGTCGAACTGATCGATTCGGTCCGTATTGCACGCACCGATGAAAAGAACCGCAATTTGATCGTTACCAGCACCCGTATGACAGTGTTCCCGCAGCAGCAATATGCGCAGACCGATCAACCCGTTAGAATCGACGGCGCTGGCGGTGTGTCGACTGGCAACGGAATGAAAGCGTATTTGAAAGAAAGCAGGATACACCTGCTATCGAACGTAAGAGGACAGTATGAGGCTCGTTAAAACTCTCCCTATTTTGCTCAGTCTGGGCGCAGCACTGGGAAGCGTGAGCGCCTGGGCTCTGCCGAACGATCAAGAGCAGCCTATCCGCATTCAGGCCGACGATGCCCAACTGGACGACAAGAATGGCGTTGCCACCTATAAAGGTGACGTGATCATTACGCAAGGTTCGATGAAGGTCACCGGCAACACCGTGACCATCACCCGCACCCCGGCTGGCGACATCGACGTGGTGACCTCGGTGGGCAACCTTGCCTACTTCGAGCAACTGCAGACCGCTGGTGACACCAAGCCTGTTCAGGGCTGGGGCGTGACCATCCAGTACCATGCCGCGCAAAACCGCGTTGTACTGATCGATAAGGCCAAAGTCGTCGACAAGGACAACAACACCACCCAGGGCGAGAAAATCGTCTACGACACGGTCAAGAAACTGGCGAGCGCCGGCCGTGCCACGGGTAGCAAGGTCACCGAGGCGCGTCCGCGCATCGACATGGTGATCCAGCCGAAGCCGAAATCCGACCAGAAAAAGGCCAATTAATGGCAACCCTGAAAGCTCAGCATCTGGCCAAGAGCTACAAGAGCCGCCAGGTCGTGCGTGACGTCAGCCTGTCCATCGACAGCGGTCAGATCGTCGGCCTGCTGGGCCCGAACGGCGCCGGCAAGACCACATGCTTCTACATGATCGTCGGCCTGGTGCAGGCCGATCAGGGACGCGTGCTGATCGACGACCTGGACGTCAGCCACCAGCCCATGCACGGTCGTGCGAAGGCCGGTATTGGCTATCTTCCGCAAGAAGCGTCGATCTTCCGCAAACTGTCGGTTGCCGACAACATCATGGCTATCCTCGAGACCCGCAAGGAACTCGACAAGGCCGGTCGTCGCAAGGAACTGGAAAGCCTGCTGCAGGAATTCCACATCAGCCATATCCGCGACAACCTGGGCATGAGCCTGTCCGGTGGCGAACGCCGCCGGGTGGAAATCGCTCGCGCACTGGCCACCAACCCGAAATTCATCCTGCTCGACGAACCTTTCGCCGGCGTGGACCCGATTTCGGTGGGCGACATCAAGCAGATTATCCACCACCTCAAGGCCAAGGGCATTGGCGTGTTGATCACCGACCACAACGTCCGTGAAACCCTGGATATCTGCGAAACAGCCTACATCGTTAACGATGGCCAACTGATCGCCGAAGGTGACTCCGCCACCATCCTGGCCAACGAACTGGTCAAGGAAGTGTATCTGGGTCACGAGTTCCGCCTTTAAGCATTGAGGTGTCTGGCTGATTGCCCGAGCGCCGGTTTCGATAAAGCTTTTTTATTGTTACAGCGCTCTAGGCAAACGCTGCGGTTTCGGGCATATAATTTGCTTAAGTTTGGCGCTCCGGCGCCCTGTAGTGGATGGCGCATGCGCGCCGGCGAATAAGGTGTTAAGCCCCTGCCATGAAACCATCGCTAGTCTTGAGAATGGGCCAGCAGCTGACGATGACACCTCAGCTGCAACAGGCCATCCGCCTGCTCCAATTGTCGACCCTGGACCTGCAACAGGAAATCCAGGAGGCCCTGGAGTCCAATCCGATGCTCGAACGCCAGGAAGAAGGCGACGACTTCGATAACGCCGATCCCTTGGCCGACAAAGCCGAACAGCAACCCAACGCCGATGTTTCAGAACCCTCCTACCAGGAAACCGCCCCGACGGTGGACAACCTTGAGGAAGGCGACTGGAACGAGCGAATCCCCAACGAACTGCCCGTCGACACCGCCTGGGAAGACGTCTACCAGACCAGCGCCAGCAGCCTGCCGAGCAACGATGACGACGAGTGGGATTTCACCACTCGCACATCGGTCGGCGAAAGCCTGCAAAGCCACCTGCTCTGGCAACTGAACCTGGCGCCGATGTCCGACACCGATCGTCTGATCGCCGTGACGCTGATCGATTGCATCAACAATCAGGGCTACCTGGACGAAACCCTCGAGGAAATCCTCGAAGCCTTCGATCCGGAACTGGACATCGAACTGGACGAAATCGAAGCCGTCCTGCACCGCATCCAGCAATTCGAACCGGCCGGAATTGGCGCGCGCAACCTGGGCGAATGCCTGTTGCTGCAATTGCGCCAACTGTCCGCCAAGACCCCTTGGCTGGCCGAGGCCAAGCGCCTGGTCAGCGATTACATCGACCTGCTCGGCAGCCGCGACTACAGCCAGCTGATGCGTCGCATGAAACTCAAGGAAGATGAACTGCGCCAGGTCATCGAACTGGTCCAGAGCCTGAACCCGCGTCCCGGCTCGCAAATCGAGTCCAGCGAAGCCGAGTATGTCGTGCCCGACGTGATCGTGCGCAAGGACAACGAGCGCTGGCTGGTGGAGTTGAACCAGGAGTCGGTGCCACGCCTGCGGGTCAATGCCCAGTACGCCGGTTTCGTGCGCCGCGCCGACACCAGCGCCGATAACACCTTCATGCGCAATCAGTTGCAGGAAGCTCGCTGGTTCATCAAAAGCCTGCAAAGCCGTAACGAAACCCTGATGAAAGTCGCTACCCAGATCGTCGAGCACCAGCGCGGCTTCCTGGAGTACGGCGACGAAGCCATGAAACCGCTGGTCCTGCATGACATCGCCGAAGCGGTTGGCATGCACGAGTCGACGATTTCAAGGGTGACTACCCAAAAGTTCATGCATACCCCACGGGGCATATATGAGCTGAAATACTTTTTCTCCAGCCATGTCAGCACCTCCGAAGGCGGCGAATGCTCGTCCACAGCGATCCGCGCGATCATCAAAAAACTGGTTGCCGCGGAAAATCAGAAAAAGCCGTTGAGTGACAGCAAGATCGCTGGTTTACTGGAGGCACAAGGCATTCAGGTGGCTCGCCGCACCGTCGCCAAGTACCGCGAATCCCTGGGGATCGCGCCTTCGAGCGAACGCAAGCGGTTGATGTAAGCCACGGCACAGCGTTCCAGTGGCAGGCATTTCTGCCTGCCGCTTTATGCACTGGCAACGAAGGAGAAGCTGTATGCAAGTCAACATCAGTGGACACCAACTGGAAGTGACCGAACCCCTGCGCGCCTACATCGGCGAAAAACTCGAACGATTAGAGCGGCATTTCGACAAGATCACCAACGTACAGGTGACGATGACGGTCGAGAAGCTGAAGCAGAAAATCGAAGCCACCCTGCATATTCCCGGCAATGAAGTGGTCGCCAACGCGGAACATACCGATATGTATGCGGCGATCGACGCATTGACCGACAAGCTGGATAAACAACTCAAAAAGCATAAGGAAAAGACCCAGAGCCTCCTCCAGGGCGCAACCGGTCGTTAACACTCCCCACTCATGATCCGACTTGAAAACATCCTGACCCCCGGCCGTTCCCTCGTGAACGTGCCGGGCGGCAGTAAAAAGAAAGCCCTCGAGCAAATTGCCAACCTAATCCACCGCGAAGTGCCGGATCTGGCCATGCAGGATGTCTTCGAGAGTCTGGTTGCCCGTGAAAAACTCGGTTCCACCGGTTTTGGCAACGGCATCGCTATCCCTCACTGTCGCTTGAAGGGCTGTATTTCGCCTATCAGCGCCCTGATGCACCTTGACGCACCTATCGATTTCGACGCCATCGACGGCGCCCCGGTGGACCTGCTGTTTGTACTGCTGGTCCCGGAAGCCGCCACCGATGCGCACCTGGAGTTGCTGCGCCAGATCGCCAGCATGCTTGACCGCAAGGAAGTACGCGAGAAACTGCGCAGTGCCCCGAGCAACGAAGCCTTGTATCAGGTTGTCCTGAGCGAGCAAAACGGTCATTAATCATGCGCTTGATCATCGTCAGTGGCCGCTCCGGCTCAGGTAAAAGTACCGCGCTCAATGTCCTTGAGGACAATGGCTACTACTGCATCGATAACCTGCCCGCCGGCCTGTTGCCGGAGCTGGCCGAGCGCGCCCTGATTCATACCGAGCTGGCACAGCCGCTGGTCGCGGTGTCTATCGACGCCCGCAACCTGCCCAGCCACCTGTCGCGCTTTCCCGAACTGCTTGAAGAAGTGCGTAGCCGGCATATCCAGTGCGACGTGCTCTATCTGGATGCCGATGAGGAAACCCTGCTCAAGCGTTTCTCGGAAACCCGTCGCCGCCACCCGCTGAGCAACGCCAACCGTTCACTGGCCGAGGCGATCGACGACGAAACCCAGCTGCTGGGGCCGATTGCGGACCTCGCCGACCTCAAGATCAATACCACCAACCTGAACCTGTACCAGCTGCGTGACACCCTCAAGCTGCGCCTGTTGAACCAGCCGGAACCCGGCACTGCGTTCCTGGTGGAGTCGTTCGGGTTCAAGCGTGGCATGCCGGTGGATGCCGATGTGGTGTTCGACGTGCGCTGCCTGCCCAATCCCTACTGGAAGCCGGAGCTGCGGGCACAGTCCGGGCTCGATCAACCGGTGGCCGATTACCTGGCCGCACAGCCGGATGTCGAAGAGATGTTCCAGGATATTTACAATTACCTGTTCAAGTGGCTGCCGCGTTTTGCTGCCAGTAACCGCGCCTACGTCACCATTGCCATTGGCTGTACCGGCGGGCATCACCGCTCCGTCTACCTGACCGAACGTCTGGGCCAGGCCCTGCAACAATCCCTGAAGAACGTCCAGGTCCGCCACCGCGACCTCAGCTAAAGGATTCACAACGCGATGCCTGCTCTGGAAATTGAAATCATCAACAAACTGGGCCTGCATGCCCGTGCTTCTGCAAAATTCGTCGGTGTTGCTGGTGAGTTCAAGGACTGTTCGATCCGGGTCGGGCGCACGCCGGAATCCACAGTCGACGGTAAAAGCATCATGGCCATGATGATGTTGGCGGCTGGCAAGGGCACCATGATCCACCTGAGCACTGAAGGCGAACAGGCTGAAGAGGCGCTCCAGGCATTGGTGGCGCTGATCAACGACTACTTCGGCGAAGGCGGATAACCACAGCCCCGTGTAGCAGCTGGCGAAGCCTGCGTTCGGCTGCGAAGCAGTCGTAAATCCGGCATACAAGGTTTGCCTGAAGGACCGCAGTATCTGATTTTACGACTGCTTTGCAGCCGAACGCTGGCTTCGCCAGCTGCTACAAGGCCGTACGTCCCTGCTAGGCCAACGCTGTATCCATCACCATCATCAAACAAAACCCCATCAACAATCCCAGGCTGGCCAGCTTGTCGTGACCATTGCGCCGCGACTCCGGGATGACTTCATGGGTCACCACCAGCAGCATCGCCCCGGCCGCCAGCGCCAGTCCCAACGGCAGCAGCAATTCCGCCAGGCTCACCAGCCACGCACACAACAGCGCGAAGACCGGCTCCACCAGCCCCGATGCCGCGCCGATCAGGAACGCCTTGACCCGCGACATCCCTGCCCCGGCCAACACCAACGCAATCACCAGTCCCTCGGGCACATCCTGCAAGGCGATGCCCATGGCCAGGCTATCGGCGTCGGGCATGCCGCCGCCGGCCGAAACGCCGACCGCCATGCCTTCGGGAATGTTGTGGGCAATGATGGCGAACACGAACAACCAGATCCGCGGCGGAATCACCGGGCGTTCCAAGGTGCCGACGAGCATTTCCGGGCTGGCCCCGGAGACCTTGCGATCCACCAGGAACAACCCGAACGCGCCGAGCATGATGCCGAAACTGATCAAACCGCTGGCCGCCCAAGGCGTCAGCCCCAGGCTTTCGGCCGCAGAGATGCCCGGGACGATCAGCGAAAACGCCGTCGCTGCAAGCATCACACCGGCACCGAAACCCAGCAGGGTATCGCTGAGCGCCTGGGGCATGCGCCGAATCACCAGGACCGGCACTGCCCCGAGCGCGGTGCCCAAGGCGCAAATCGCGCCACCTTGCAGGGCGCGCAGCAACTTCGGCTCAAGGTCCAGCCACGCCAATCCCTGGGCGACCAACAACGTCATACCCGCCAGCAGTAACAGCGATCCCAACGCGTAACGAAACATTCGTCCGCTACCGATCGCCAGTGTTTCAGTGCCCATAGTCAGCCTTGGATTGTTTTTATAGAAGACTTAAACCAGCGCAGCCTGATAGCGCGCCGCGACTTCGGGCCAATTGATCACGTTGTAGAACGCGTTGATGTATTCCGGGCGACGGTTCTGATAACGCAGGTAATAGGCGTGTTCCCAGACGTCGAGGCCAAGGATCGGCGTGTTGCCGTTCATCAACGGGCTGTCCTGGTTGCCGCTGCTTTCCACGATCAGGGTCTTTTGCGGCGTCACGCTCAACCACGCCCAGCCACTGCCGAAGCGAGTCAGCGCGGCTTTGGTAAAGGCTTCCTTGAAGCTGTCGAGACCGCCCAGTTGTTCATCGATAGCCTTGGCCAGCGTGCCATCAGGCTTGCCGCCCGCGTTAGGCGCCATGACCTCCCAGAACAGCGAATGGTTGGCGTGACCGCCGCCCTGATTGATCACCGCGGCGCGCAGTTTTTCCGGGAGTTGCTGGACGCTGGCCACCAGTTTTTCCACCGACCATTCGGCAAACTCGGTGCCTTCAACGGCCGCGTTGAGGTTGTTGATATAGGTCTGGTGGTGCTTGGTGTAGTGGATTTCCATGGTTTGCGCATCAATGTGCGGTTCCAGGGCGTCGTAGGCGTACGGCAAGGCAGGCAAGGTAAAAGCCATTTCAATGGACTCCATATTGAAGAGGGGCAGACGGGTGCCGCGGCGACGCAGCATCCATGTGCAGCAAACGATGGGTGCGCGGGTATTCGCCGTGTTCACTGATGAAATTCAGCAGCTCGACGTAAGTTTTGCTGCTCTGGCGTAGCGCGGCTTCGCGCAGGGCCGGGGTCAGGCGCGGGTCCTGCATGGTCTGCAACAAGCGTTGGTGGATGGCGCACAGGTACTCGGCGCTCTCCTCCGGCTGGTTCAGGCGCAAATGCAGGTCCGCGAGGTTGTGGTGGGAAATCACGCAAGCGGCCACCGCTTCGTCGGCATCCGCCCAGCGCTCGAACAACACCTGGGCCAGCGCCAGAGCCTGCAAGTAAGCCTCGCGGGCATCGACGAACTCGCCCAGCATGAAATGGCGATTGGCCCTTTCGATTGTGCGTTTCCAGTGCTCCATGGTGAGCCTCCAAAGCGGTAGCGGTGATTACACGCCGCCGGCAGTGAGCTTTTCTGGATTGAGCAACTCTTCCAGTTGGCTACGCGACAGGTCGGTGTGTTCCAGGGCGACATCAATCACCGGACGGCCCTGCTGATACGCCTTCTTGGCGATCTCCGCGGCTTTTTGGTAACCGATTATCGGGTTGAGTGCCGTGACCAGAATCGGGTTGCGCGACAGCGCTTCCTTGAGCCGGGCCTCGTTGACCTTGAAGCTGGCGATGGCCTTGTCGCCCAGCAGACGGCTGGAGTTGGCCAGCAATTCGATGCTGCTCAGCAGGTTCTGGGCGATGATCGGCAGCATCACGTTCAATTCGAAGTTGCCCGACTGGCCGGCGATGGTGATCACCGTGTCATTGCCGATCACTTGAGCGGCAACCATCGCCGTGGCTTCCGGGATCACCGGGTTGACCTTGCCCGGCATGATCGAGGAGCCCGGCTGCAAGGCTTCGAGTTCGATTTCGCCGAGGCCGGCCAATGGCCCGGAGTTCATCCAGCGCAGGTCGTTGGCAATTTTCATCAGCGACACCGCGGTGGCCTTGAGCTGGCCAGACACGGCGACTGCCGTGTCCTGGGAGCCGATCAGCGCAAACAGGTCCTTGCCCGGCTGGAATTGCACCTGGGTCAATTTGCTCAATTGCTGGCTGAAACGCGCCGCGAACTGCGGATGTGCGTTGATTCCGGTGCCCACTGCCGTGCCGCCCTGCGCCAGGGATTGCAGACTCGGTAGCAAGTCTTGCAGGTGGCCGATGTTGGCCTTGAGCTGTTGCGCCCAGCCGTTGAGCACCTGGCTCATGCGCACCGGCATCGCATCCATCAGGTGCGTGCGCCCGGTTTTGACGTGGTGATGAACCTGCTCGGCCTTGTGTTCGATCACTTGCACCAGATGCACCAGCGCCGGCAGCAGTTGCTCATGCAAGGCCAGTGCGGCACTGACGTGAATGGTGGTCGGGATGATGTCGTTGCTGCTCTGGCCGCAGTTGACGTGATCGTTGGGGTTTACTGGCTCACCCAGCAATCGACTGGCCAGGGTGGCGATCACTTCATTGGCGTTCATGTTGGAGCTGGTGCCGGAACCGGTCTGGAAGATATCCACCGGAAAGTGCTGCATGAAATCGCCTTCGATCAGGCCTTGAGCGGCATCGACGATGGCTTTGCCCTGGGATTCGCTGATCTGCTTGAGCTCGACGTTGGCCCGGGCGGCAGCAGCCTTGGCCAGGATCAACGCGCGGACGAACTGCACCGGCATCGGTTTGCCGCTGATCGGGAAGTTATCCACTGCACGTTGGGTTTGCGCGCCGTAGAGGGCAGCCTCCGGGACTTGCAGCTCGCCCATGCTGTCGCGTTCGATACGAGTGTTACTCATCGGGAAATCCTTGCACCAGTTCTATGAGGGGAATCGAGGGCTGCAACTCGCAGGTCGCCAGTTGCCAGGTGTAGCTCTGCCAGCGCTTTAGGCGGCATTTGCACAAAGAGAGGCGTTCCAGCTCGCGCAATGGGCGCCAGGCCTGGTCGAGACACAAGGTGCGCCAGTGCCACGGCAGCGCGACATCGGCGGCGGTGTCGAGCAACAAACGGAAGGAGGTTTCAGAGATGGTCCAGGGTGAGGTGGCCGTGCAACAGGCCAGATACCGGCCTTCGGCCAGGTAATGTTCGATCAGGCGCGGTTCGTCGGGATCCATCGCGCAACGAATCTGGCGACTCATCCAGCGCCAGCTTTCGAGGTAAGGCTGCTCGTGCAAGGCAGAACTCATAATCCGGGCTCATTCGGTAATGAGATTTATTATTAGATGATAATGAGAACCAAAACAACCCCGCTATTGTTTGTCACCGTCTCTGTGGGAGCAAAGCTTGCTCCTACAGTTCGGCGTGTGAGGCACAAAAAAAGGCGCGCCATCCAATGGATGGCGCGCCTTTTGTGTAACGGGTTCGGGTCAGCTGCCCGCCACCGTCATCCGCTCGATCAACACCGAACCGGTGCGAATGTTGCTGCGCAGTTCCAGGTCATTCCCCACCGCCACAATCTGCTTGAACATGTCGCGCATGTTGCCGGCGATAGTCACTTCCTGGACCGCGAACTGGATTTCGCCGTTCTCGACCCAGAAACCCGCCGCACCACGGGAATAGTCACCGGTGACCATGTTCAAGCCCTGGCCCATCAATTCGGTGACCAGCAAGCCACGGCCCATGCGACGCAACAGCGCGGCCTGGTCTTCGTCGCCATGGGTGACGAACAGGTTGTGCACGCCGCCGGCGTTGGCGGTGCTTGGCATGCCCAGTTTACGACCGGAATAGGTGCCGAGGATGTACGACACCAAAACGCCATTTTCGACGAACGGTTTGGCATAGGTCGCCAGACCATCGCCATCGAACGCCGAGCTGCCCATCGCTTGCATCAAATGCGGACGCTCATCCAGGGTCAGCCATTCCGGGAACAGCTTCTGCCCCAGGGTGCCTTCGAGGAACGACGATTTGCGATACAGGCTGCCGCCGGACACCGCCGACAGGAAGCTGCCGAACAAACCACCGGCCAACTCCGCCGAAAACAGCACCGGCACTTCGCAGGTCGGCACCGGGCGGGCGCCCAGACGGCTCGCTGCCCGTTGCGCGGCACGCTGGCCGATGCTCACCGGGTCAGCCAGCAAGTTGCCTTGACGGTTCACGTCGTACCAGTAATCGCGCTGCATCTGGCCTTCGGCCTCGGCGATCATCACGCAACTCAGGCTGTGACGAGTCGATGCGTAGCCACCGATAAAGCCGTGGCTGTTGCCGTAGACGCGGCAGCCCTGATGCGTGCTGAGGGTGGTGCCGTCGGCGTTCTTGATCCGGCTGTCGGTGGCAAACGCCGCCGCTTCACAGCTCAGGGCCATCTCGATGGCTTGCTCGGGGGTGATGTCCCACTCGTGGAACAGGTCGAAATCCCGCAGATCCTTGGCCATCAGCGCGGCATCAGCCAAGCCGGAGGCTTCGTCTTCCGAGGTGTGTTTGGCAATGGCCAGTGCGGCAGCGACGGTTTCGCGAATCGCCTCCGGACCGCTGGCCGAGGTGCTGGCCGAGCCTTTGCGCTGGCCGACGTACAAGGTGATGCCAAAACCCTGATCGCGATTGAATTCGACGGTTTCGACTTCCCGCTGACGCACCGAAGTGGACAGGCCCTGCTCCAGCGACACCGCGACTTCACAGGCGCTGGCACCCTGGCGCTTGGCTTCAGCGATGATCTGCTCGACTTGCTCTTGCAGTGCCGGCAACGCTTGTGGGCCGACGCTTTCAACTGCACTCATGCTGTTCTCCACTCAAATTCTGCTTTCGGCTGGGGCCTTCGAGCGACCGGGCCGGACAAGCGGCCCCCGACTGGTTATCATGGCGGCGTTTCTTTGCGGACGGCCACCATGGTTGATTCTTACGACGACTCCCTCGATACGGGAGAAAAAAGCAAATCCCAGGTTAAACGCGAGCTGCATGCTCTGGTTGACCTCGGCGAACGCCTTACAACGCTCAAGCCTGACTTGCTGGCAAAACTGCCGTTGACCGACGCTATGCGCCGGGCCCTGGCCGATGCGCCCAAGCACACCGCGAATATCGCGCGTAAACGGCACCTGATGTTCATCGGCAAACTGATGCGCGATCAGGACACTGACGCCATTTTCAAGCTGCTCGATCAACTCGATGCCTCCACCCGGCAGTACAACGAACGTTTCCACGGCCTGGAACGCTGGCGCGATCGCTTGATCGCGGGCGACGATGCAGTCCTGGAGAAGTTCGTGCTCGACTACCCGGAGGCTGATCGTCAACAGTTGCGCTCCCTGATCCGTCAGGCCCAGCACGAACTGGCGACCAACAAGCCACCGGCATCGAGCCGTAAAGTCTTCAAGTACATCCGTGAGCTGGACGAGACTCAACGCGGTCTGCGTTAAATCTCAAATCGGGTGAGCCGCCACGCGGTTCACCCGAAGCTCCATCCATCAGGATCCTGTGCCACCCACAGTGATCGCATCGATTTTCAGCGTTGGCTGGCCGACACCCACCGGCACCGACTGCCCATCCTTCCCGCACGTCCCCACACCACTGTCCAGCGCCAGGTCGTTACCGACCATCGACACCTTGCTCATGGCTTCCGGGCCGTTGCCGATCAACGTCGCGCCTTTGACCGGGGCAGTAATCTTGCCGTCTTCGATCAGGTACGCCTCGCTGGTGGAGAACACGAACTTGCCACTGGTGATGTCCACCTGACCGCCGCCGAGGTTGGCGCAGTAGATGCCGCGCTTCACCGAGGCGATGATTTCTTCCGGGTCGCTTTGGCCGGCCAGCATGTAGGTGTTGGTCATCCGCGGCATCGGCAAGTGCGCGTAGGATTCGCGACGACCGTTACCGGTACGGGCCACGCCCATCAGGCGCGCGTTGAGCTTGTCCTGCATATAGCCTTTGAGCACGCCGTTTTCGATCAGCGTGGTGCACTCGGTCGGGGTGCCTTCGTCGTCGACGCTCAACGAGCCCCGGCGACCGGCGATCGTGCCGTCATCGACGATGGTGCACAGTTTGGAGGCAACCATCTCGCCCATACGCCCGCTGTAGGCCGAACTGCCTTTACGGTTGAAGTCGCCCTCCAGGCCATGACCGACCGCTTCGTGCAGCAGCACGCCGGACCAGCCCGAACCCAACACCACCGGCAATGTGCCGGCCGGCGCCGGAATCGCCTCCAGGTTCACCAACGCCTGACGCAACGCTTCACGGGCATAGCCCATCGCGCGGTCATCGCTGAGGAAATAACGGTAATCGGTACGACCGCCGCCGCCATGGCCGCCGCGTTCGCGGCGCCCGTTCTGCTCGACGATCACGCTGACGTTGAAGCGCACCAGCGGCCGCACATCCGCCGCCAGGCTGCCGTCGGTGGACGCGACGAGAATGCGCTCCCAAACCCCGGCCATGCTCACGGTGACTTGCTGGATACGTGGATCGAGGGCGCGAGTCGCGACGTCGATACGCTTGAGCAATTCGACTTTCTCGGCGCGGGTCATCACTTCCAACGGGTTGTCCGGCCCGTACAACTGGGCGACATCCTGGGTGGTGAACGCTTGCACGGTGCCGTTCTGCCCGGCGCGGGAGATCGAACGGGCCGCACGAGCCGCCGCGCCCAACGCTTCGAGGGTGATGGCATTGCTGTAGGCAAAACCGGTCTTCTCACCCGATTGCGCGCGCACGCCGACGCCCTGGTCGAGGTTGAAGCTGCCTTCCTTGACGATCCCGTCTTCCAGCGCCCAGGACTCGGAAATCTGGCCCTGGAAATACAGATCGGCAGCATCGATGCCCGGGCCGGCCAGATCGCCGAGCACACTTTGCAGACTCTCGATCGTCACGCCGCCGGGCGCTAACAGGTGGTCACTGACTGAGGACAACAACTCGCTCATATGCTTTACGCCTTAAATTCACGTTCTGAGGCAGGTCGCTGGGCGCCCTGCGAGAAAAAGCGCCGGTGACTGGACACCGGCATCCGCGCCCTGATGGACGCCTGTTCGCTGCTATCGCGTTCGGCCAGCAACACGGCCTCGCCTTGATCCTGTTGCGCCAGCACGCGACCCCACGGGTCGACGATGGCAGCATGCCCATACGTCTCTCGCGGCCCCGGATGGGTGCCACCCTGGGCGGCCGCGAGCACATAACACTGGGTCTCGATGGCCCGTGCGCGGATCAGCACATCCCAATGGGCCGCACCGGTCACGGCGGTAAAGGCCGATGGTGCGGTAATCAGCTCCGCACCGGCAGCACGCAATTCGCTGTACAACTCCGGGAAGCGCAGGTCATAACACACCGTCAGGCCGACTCGACCGACGGGCGTGTCCGCCACCACAACGCCACTGCCATAAGCATAGTCATCGGATTCACGGTAACGCCCGCGATTGTCCGCCACATCGACGTCGAACAGGTGCAGCTTGTCATACCGTGCAACGGTTTCGCCCTGGTCATCCACCAGCAGCGAGCAGGCATGCACCTTCGCCGTCGGCTGATCCACCGGCGGCAACGGCAACGTGCCGGCGACTATCCATAACTTGAGGGCGCGGGCGGTCTGTTTCAACCACGGCAGGATCGGGCCGTCGCCCATGGCTTCGGCGCGGCCGATATCGGCAATGTCGCGTCGGCCCATGGCGGCGAAGTTTTCCGGCAGCACCGCCAGCCGTGCGCCAGCGTTTGCCGCTTGTTCAAGCAGGCGCCTGGCCTGGGCCAGATTGGCCAGCACATCGTTCTGGCTGACCATTTGAATCACCGCTACAGACATGCCGCGCTCCTTCTTCGCTTTTTACAAGGGCAGACGGACCATGCTACTCCATAGCCCTGGTGTGTGCTTTTTCAAAAAAGAACTCAAAAAGGCTTGTCCAGGGTGATCTTCGGCTCTTTCCATGGCCCCTTGACGGTGTACTTGACGCTGGCGAAACGCGCCACACGGTCGCCAATCAGTTTGTCGATCAGGAACAGCGCACCACCAATGGCGGGTGCGCCGACAATCAACGCGGCAATCGGCAGGTTGTTGGTCAGAGGCAAAGTCACCAGCAACTTGGCATCGACCTGATCGCCGACCAAATCGAGGGTGCCGTTGAGCTCCAGATTGCTCGACGGGCCGGTCAACAGGATCGGCTCGCGGGTTACGTAAACGCCGTTGCTGGCCACCAGCAGGCCTTTGACCCGGTCGTAGCTCAAGCCTTTGCCGAACAGGTCGGAGAAGTCCAGGCGCAGGCGACGGCCGATGGAGTTGAAGTTGAGCAGGCCAAACACCCGCAACGCCTGGGCGCTGCCCTCGACTTCGACAAACTGGCCTTTATTCAGCGAAGCATCGAGGCTGCCGGAGAAACGCTTGGTGGCCAGCCACGCCGGCGAGCCGGGCCAGCGACCGTCGACATCCATATGAAACTCTTCACTGGTGACGCTCGGCGCAAAGCCCCAGCCCTTGAGCACATCGGCCAGGTTCTTGCCGCTGATCCGGCCCTTGTACCAACTGTTAGTCGCGCCCGGCGTGCCTTCCCAACCACCGCTGCCTTGCAACAGGATGCCCTTGAGGCCCATGTCCAGCGTATTGAGGGCGATGCCCTTGGCGGTCGGGCGGACTTTCAGCGACCAGGCGCCGACCAGGTCATTGCCCTGGAACAGCTGATTGATGGTGATATCCAGCGCCGGGATCTTGGTCGGATCCACGCCGACCAACGGGTCCGGCGAGTTTTCGTCGGCCAGCACGGTCGGATCCGGCGCCGGCAACCGCACGTATTGCAGATTGATCGCTATCGGCGCGGCTTTCGCATCGGGGATCGTCGCGCTGCCCCTGGCCTGCTGACTGTCGAGCTGCAAGGCCCAGGCCGACGGTTTGCGGTTCAACTGCACCGACACCTGATCGAGCGTCGGCCCGATGCCACTGAGCTTGCCGACCTTGAAGTCCGCGCCGCTGAGCAACTGCTTGGCGCTGCCGCCCGGGTCCTGGCCGGCGTACTTGTCCGCCAGCTCCTTCCACGGACCGACATCCAGCTCCGACAGCACGCCGCTGATGCGCAGACCCTTGGCGTTCGGCAACACGGCGGTGCCGTTGCCGAGGAACAATTCTCCGCGACCGTCGGCAAAATTACCGGGCGGTGCCGCAAAGGTGAAATTCGCCAGGTCGCCATAAGTGACACCGTAACGCCGCTCCGGCCCTTGCAGGGACATGCGGAACACCGTGTCACGGCCCACATCGGCGGCCATGCCGAACGGCGCCGGCAAATCGATGGCGACGCCTTTGAGATTGGAACTGACGACCAGTTGGCTGTCGGCGCCATTGAGGCTCAGTTGCAACTGGTAAGGAACGACACCGGACACGGGCAACGGCTGGGTCACGTTCAGCCAGTCGGTGAGTTTCTTCACCTCGACCTGGCCGGACGCCGCGACCCGGGTGTTGAGCTTGCCCGGGCTGCCATCGGCAAATATCTGCGCGCTCACCGGTTTGTCGAACGCCCGTGCGGTGATGTTCTGTCCGCTCAAGCCCTTGGTGCTGTCGAAACGGAAATCGCCCTTGAGCTGCGTCAGTTCCAGGGTCGGCTCGGCCAGTTTCAGCCGTGCCTTGGCGGTCTTGAAATCGACCAGGATTTTCGGCAGTTCGCCCTTGGCCAACGGGATATCCAGTTTGAGCTTGCCCTGCAGGTCGCCCTCGCCTTCCCAACCGGCGAAGGTGTCGGCGGTACCGATCGGGGCTTGCTGGAGAATCTTCAGGCCATCGCCCAAGCCGCCGGCAAACCCGCCGTCGAGGAACAGGTGGACGTTTTGCCCGGCCGGCACATGGGGGATATTGACGTAAATATCGCTGACCTGGGTGTCGAGCAACTGCCCCTTGCTGGCCAGAATCCGCACGCCGCTGTCTTCGATGAACACGTCGCCACTGACCTTGCTGACATGCGGCCAGCCCGGCTGGAACGCCAGTTCGGCGTCATGCACCTTGAAAAACAGGCTGATGCTGCGGGCGGTATCGGCGGCGCCATGGTTCAGCGAACCCTGGTACTGGAAGAAACCTTCGTCCACCGCGCCTTTGAGGATCGCCGTGCGCAGCCATTCGTCCAGCGCCGGGCTGAGCACCGTTGGCAGGTACTTGGCGGTGTATTTGCCGTCGCCGTCCACCAGGCCGACCCGCAGGTCCATGTAGTCTTCCTGGGTGCGGTCGAAATGCAGGCGGATCAGGAAGTCACCGGCAATCTTGCCCTCTTCGCCCAGCACTTTCAGGTACGGCGCGACGAGGGTGAAGCCGTCTTTATCGAGTTTCCAGGTCAGCCGGGCATTGGCCTGGATGTATTGCCATGGCTTGGCGAAAATCGGGTCCAGGTGCAGGGAAAAATCCTTGCTGTCCATGCGCAGCTCGCCGTGACCGAGGTCACCGCTGATGCTGCCGCTGACATTTCGCGCCGCCGGTGCGCCGTGATAGGCATCGAAGCCGACACGCTCCAGGTTGGCGGCGAAACCGAATTTGCTGTCGTCGGTGGCGTTGGGCCGAAAATCCATCAATACGTTACGCAGGGCACCGGTGACCTTGAGCTTCTCGACGGCGGTGGCCACGCCTTCCGGCAACGGCCCCAGCGCATTGAGCAGCGGCGTCAGCGGGGTCAGGTCGAGACGGTCGGCTTGCAGGTGCCAGAGCTCATCGGTCTTGTCCGTGGCAACGCTTTGCTTGAGTTGCAGATGAGTTTCCCAGCGCGTGTCGCCAAAGTTCATCGACAAGGAATCAAGGGTCACCAAGGCGCCTTCGTCACTGCGCTGGAAGTAGCCGTTGAGGGCAAAATTGTTGATCTGGATTGGCTTGCGCTCGGCGTAGGCGCCCTTCAATTGCGGGGCATTGAGGCGAATTGCTGCGCTTTGCACAGCGCCTTTCCCCCAGCTCAGCCAGAGCTCGCCGCCCGCCTTGATCTCGGAGAAATTCCACTGCCGGGTCAGGCGCCCGGGCAACCATTTCGACCAGTCGCTTTGCGGCAGGCTCAGGTAAGCCTGCGCCTCGCCATCCTTCCATGCATTGGCGCGCACACGGGTGCGCAGGCTCATGGCCACAGGCTGGCCATCGGGCAGGGTCAGGCGCGCGTCGAGTCGCTGGCGGGAGGCACCGGTTTGCAGATTCAAGCCGACGTAAGTCAAGGTCAGCGGCGCATGGTCCAGCGGCTGCAAGGTGATCTGGCTGTCGAGCACCGACAGCTGTTCGACCATCTGCATGCGATTGAGCAACTGTGCAGGATCCATCGGCTGGTCTTGCTGCACCGGCAAACCTTCCAGCGCCCACTGGCCGTCCGCGCCTTCCTTGAGGCTGACCTTCAGGCCATTGAGTTCCAGATGTGCAATGCGCACTTCGCGAGCCAACAGGCTGGCCCAGAGATCCGGAACCGCACGCACGTTATCCAGGCGCAGGGCATTGGTGCCCGCGCCGACCATTACGTCATGCGCCAGCAGGATCGGCGCAAAACCGCTCCAGCTGCCTTCCAGCTTGCCGATTTGCAGCGGCATGCCCAGCGCATCAGTGCCTTTGCTCTCGATGTCGGTGCGGTATTCGGCCACCAGCGGCGCCAGCTCCCGGCCGAGGCTGACGTACAACGCCATCAGCACCAGAGCCAACGCACACAGGCCCAGTCCCCAGCGGGTCAGTGCGGCCAAAATGCGTGTCAGACGGTCCATGTCAGGTGGCTCCCATGGCAAAAATACTGCAAAAAGCTGAGGCCAGCCGTTCTAGTCGCGGTGAAACCTGGAGATTCAGAGCAGCACCACGTCGTATTGTTCCTGGGAATACATGGTTTCGACCTGGAACCGAATGGTGCGGCCGATAAACCCTTCCAGCTCGGCGACGTTGCCCGACTCTTCATCGAGCAAGCGATCCACCACTTTTTGATTCGCCAATACACGATAGCCTTCGGCCTGATAGGCGCGGGCTTCGCGCAGGATTTCGCGGAAAATTTCGTAGCAGACCGTTTCCGGTGTCTTCAGTTTGCCGCGGCCCTGGCAACTGCTGCACGGTTCGCACAACACCTGTTCGAGGCTTTCGCGGGTGCGCTTGCGGGTCATCTGCACCAGGCCCAACTCGGTGATGCCGATGATGTTGGTCTTGGCGTGATCGCGCTCCAGTTGCTTCTCGAGCGTGCGCAGCACCTGGCGCTGGTGCTCTTCATCTTCCATGTCGATGAAGTCGATGATGATGATCCCGCCGAGGTTGCGCAGGCGCAGTTGGCGAGCGATGGCGGTGGCCGCTTCGAGGTTGGTCTTGAAGATGGTTTCTTCGAGATTGCGATGGCCGACGAACGCCCCGGTGTTGACGTCGATGGTGCTCATGGCTTCCGCCGGGTCGACCACCAGATAGCCGCCGGACTTGAGCGGCACTTTGCGTTCCAGGGCTTTCTGGATTTCGTCTTCGACGCCGTACAAATCGAAAATCGGCCGCTCGCCCGGATAATGCTCGAGCCGGTCAGCAATCTCGGGCATCAGTTCGGCGACGAATTGTGTGGTTTTCTGGAAGGTTTCCCGGGAGTCGATCCGGATCTTTTCGATCTTCGGGCTCACCAGGTCACGCAAGGTGCGCAGCGCCAGGCCGAGGTCTTCGTAGATCACGCTCGGGGCGCCGATGGTTTTGATCTGGGCGTTGATCTGGTCCCACAGCCGGCGCAGGTAGCGGATGTCCATGAGGATTTCATCGGCGCCAGCGCCTTCGGCAGCAGTGCGCAGGATGAAACCGCCGGCTTCCTTGATACCTTCTTTGGCCACGCAATCGGTGACCACTTGCTTGAGGCGTTCGCGCTCGGCTTCGTCTTCGATCTTCAGGGAAATGCCGACGTGGGCCGTGCGCGGCATGTACACCAGATAGCGCGACGGGATCGACAGTTGCGTGGTCAGGCGCGCGCCCTTGGAACCGATCGGGTCCTTGGTGACTTGCACCACCAGGCTCTGGCCTTCGTGCACCAGGCTGCTGATGCTTTCTACCGCCGGGCCTTCGCGCAGGGAGATTTCCGAGGCGTGAATGAAGGCGGCGCGGTCCAGGCCGATGTCGACGAAGGCCGCCTGCATGCCCGGCAGAACCCGCACGACCTTGCCTTTATAGATGTTGCCGACGATCCCGCGCTTTTGCGTGCGTTCGACATGAACCTCTTGCAGAACACCGTTTTCGACCACCGCCACGCGCGATTCCATCGGCGTGATGTTGATCAGAATCTCTTCACTCATGGCAGGGTCTCGTTCAGGCATGTTCACGAAAATGGCCGCATCTAGTCAGTACGACGCTTAGCGCGCGTTTAGGGTTTGCCAACAGGGTATGCCGAAATGGCCGAGGAGTTCTGCGGTTTCGCACAACGGCAATCCGACCACCGCCGAATAGCTGCCATCGAGCCCGGCGACAAACACCGCGCCCAGTCCTTGAATGCCATAGCCTCCCGCCTTGTCCCGGGGTTCGCCGCTGGCCCAGTAGGCCGCTGCTTCCTCGCGGCTGATGTCGCGAAACCGCACAAGGCTGCGCACTACCCGGGATTCGCAACGCTCACCATCGAGCACGGCAATCGCCGTCAGCACTTCGTGTTCATGCCCCGCCAACATCATAAGCATGGCGCAAGCATCGGCTTCGTCCACCGGCTTGCCGAGAATTTTCCCGTCCAGTACCACGGCGGTGTCCGCGCCCAATACGCAGAACGCCGCATCGGACACGACCGTGCGCCGCCCGGCCTCGGCCTTGCCGCGCGCCAGGCGCTCGACATAGGCCGATGGGGTTTCGTGACTTAAAGGGGTTTCATCGATGTCCGCGCTGATGGCGGAGAACGGCACGCCGATCTGCGTGAGCAGTTCACGCCGACGCGGCGAGCCTGAGGCGAGGTAAAGCAATTTCATCCAGACATCTCCCTTGTCGAGGTGCGGGCAAATGCCTGACCGAATTAATTGATTTTGTAACGCCGACGCAGTCCACGCAAACCGAAGCTGATCCACGGCCAGAGCAGCGCACTCACCAGTGCCGGAAGTACCAGCGCCAATGTTGGCTGACGGTTACCGGTCAAGGCGCTGAGCCACAATTGGACCAGTTGGGCGAGGCCGAAGATCACCAGGATCACCAGGCACTGCTGCCACATCGGGAACATGCGCAGCCGTTGTTGCAGCGACAGCACGAGAAAGGTGATGAGCGTCAGGATCAATGCATTCTGGCCCAGCAAGGTGCCGTAGAGCACGTCTTCAGCCAGCCCCAGGCAAAACGCGGTGACCATGCCGACCTTTTGCGGCAAGGCCAGCGCCCAGAACGCCAGCAGCAAAGCCAGCCACAGGGGACGCAGGATTTCCATGAACTGCGGCAGCGGCGAAACGCTGAGCAGCAGGCCGATGGCGAAGGTCAACCAGACGATCCAGCCGTTTCGCGATGAAGTAGCACCCGGCATTATTCGCGTCCCCCAGTGGTGGCCGGTGCAGAGACAGGCGGTTTGGCAGCAGGTTTCGGCGCAGTCGGCTTGGCGACAGGCTTGGCCGGACGGGTGCTGGCCGGCGTCGTTGCAGCAGGCGTTGTGACCGCTGGCGTGGTCGCTGGCGCAGCAACGGCCGGAGCTGGCACCACCGCAGGAATCGGTTTCGGCACAGTGGCCGGAATGATCGGGCCGCCGCCGTGCTGGTCCAGCGCTTCCTGGGCCTGGGCGGCTTCGTTGGCGCGTTCTTCGGCGGTGCGGCCATCGCTGAATACCAGCAACAGATAACGACTGCGGTTCAAGGCCGCGGTCGGCACAGCACGGACGATGGCAAACGGCTGGCCGGAATCGTGAATCACTTCCTTGACCGTCGCCACCGGGTAGCCCGCAGGGAACCGCTGGCCGAGGCCGGAGCTGACCAGCAGATCGCCTTCTTTAATGTCGGCGGTGTCGGCCACATGACGCAATTCCAGGCGTTCCGGGTTGCCGGTGCCGCTGGCAATCGCGCGCAGACCGTTGCGGTTCACTTGCACGGGAATGCTGTGGGTCGTGTCGGTCAACAACAGCACACGGGAGGTGTATGGCATCAACTCCACCACCTGGCCCATCAAGCCACGAGCATCGAGCACCGGCTGGCCGAGGATCACACCGTCGCGCTCACCTTTATTGATGATGATGCGATGGGTGAAGGGGTTGGGGTCCATGCCGATCAACTCGGCCACTTCGACCTTCTCGTTGACCAGCGCGGAGGAATTGAGCAACTCGCGCAGCCGAACGTTCTGCTCGGTGAGGGCGGCAAGCTTTTGCATGCGGCCCTGCAACAGCAGGTTTTCGGTCTTGAGTTTTTCGTTTTCGGCGACGAGTTCGGTACGGCTGCCAAACTGGCTGGCCACACCTTGCCATAGCCGCTGCGGCAGGTCGGTGATCCAGTAAGACTGCATCAGCACCAGCGACATCTGGCTACGCACTGGCTTGAGCAGTGTGAAGCGGGCATCGACCACCATCAGCGCGATCGAAAGCACGACCAGCACCAACAAGCGCACGCCCAGTGAGGGACCTTTAGAGAAAAGCGGTTTAATAAGCCGCTCCTCCCAGGCAAATGTTCTCTTTACTCATACGGCATCAAACCGGCCTGGATGCAGACGACAGAAGATAAACGCGAACAGGCAGCACTGCAAAGTGCTGCCTGCGCGCTCAACAGCATAGAGGCAATCCGGCGACTTATTCGCTGGAGAGCAGGTCCATGGTGTGTTTATCCATCATTTCCAGGGCACGGCCACCGCCACGAGCAACGCAGGTCAGCGGATCTTCGGCAACGATCACCGGCAGACCGGTTTCCTGGGCCAGCAACTTGTCGAGGTCACGCAGCAAGGCGCCACCACCGGTCAGCACCAGGCCTCGCTCGGCGATATCGGACGCCAGTTCCGGCGGCGATTGCTCCAGGGCACTTTTCACAGCCTGAACGATGGTGGCCAGGGACTCTTGCAGAGCTTCCAGCACTTCATTGGAGTTCAGGGTGAATGCGCGTGGTACGCCTTCAGCCAGGTTACGGCCACGAACGTCGACTTCACGAACTTCGCCGCCCGGGTAGGCAGTACCGATTTCCTGCTTGATGCGTTCGGCGGTGGATTCGCCGATCAGGCTGCCGTAGTTGCGACGCACGTAAGTGATGATCGCTTCATCGAAGCGGTCGCCGCCAACCCGTACGGATTCGGCGTAAACCACACCGTTCAGGGAGATCAGCGCGATTTCAGTGGTACCGCCACCGATATCGACAACCATCGAACCGCGTGCTTCTTCAACCGGCAGGCCGGCACCGATCGCTGCAGCCATCGGCTCTTCGATCAGGAACACTTCACGGGCACCGGCACCAAGGGCCGATTCACGGATGGCACGACGCTCAACCTGGGTCGATTTGCAAGGAACGCAGATCAGCACACGAGGGCTAGGCTGCAGGAAGCTGTTTTCGTGAACCTTGTTGATAAAGTACTGCAGCATCTTTTCGCAAACGCTGAAGTCGGCAATGACGCCGTCTTTCATCGGACGAATGGCAGCAATGTTGCCCGGCGTACGGCCAAGCATACGCTTGGCTTCGGTGCCGACAGCGACGACACTTTTCTGGTTACCGTGTGTCCGAATAGCCACAACGGAGGGCTCATTCAGGACGATTCCGCGCTCGCGCACGTAAATAAGGGTGTTGGCAGTGCCCAGGTCAATGGAAAGATCGCTGGAAAACATGCCACGCAGTTTCTTGAACATGGGAAAGGGACCCTAGGCAACGCGTGGGTAAAAAAGTGCGGCAAACTCTAACAACGACAGGGATTTTGGGCAAGGCGCCAATATGTTAAATTGGCCGCTTTTCTGTGCACCAACCCCCACAATCGCGGCCTTATGACCGTAGAAATGCGGTAGTGTTCCGACAATCTAACACACGGACGCCGTCCGTTCTGTTTTCCACTGGAGAATCGCAATGGCGCTTGAACGCTCCGACGTGGAAAAAATCGCACATCTGGCCTGCCTTGGCCTGAATGATGCCGATCTTCCACACATCACTTCGGCCCTGAACAGCATTCTCGGCCTGGTCGACGAAATGCAGGCGGTCAATACCGATGGTATCGAGCCGCTGGCCCACCCACTGGAAGCCAGCCAGCGCCTGCGTGCAGACGTAGTCACCGAGACCAATCATCGCGAGGCCTATCAGTCCATCGCACCAGCGGTCGAAAACGGCCTGTACCTGGTTCCGAAAGTCATCGACTAAAGGGAAAGAGCCTGCAATGCATCAAATGACTCTGGCCGAGATCGCCCGCGGACTCGCCGATAAAAAGTTTTCTTCCGAAGAGCTGACCAAAGTCCTGCTGGCGCGCATCGCCCAGCTCGATCCACAGCTCAACAGTTTCATCAGCCTCACCGAAGACCTGGCGCTCCAGCAGGCGAAAGCCGCTGACGCACGCCGGGCCAATGGTGAAAGCGGTGCCCTGCTTGGCGCACCGATCGCCCACAAAGACCTGTTCTGCACCCAGGGCATCCGCACCAGCTGCGGGTCGAAGATGCTCGACAACTTTAAAGCCCCGTACGACGCCACCGTGGTCGCCAAACTGGCGGCTGCCGGTGCCGTGACCCTGGGCAAGACCAACATGGACGAATTCGCCATGGGGTCGGCCAACGAGTCGAGCTACTACGGCGCGGTGAAAAACCCGTGGAACCTGGAACACGTGCCGGGCGGTTCGTCCGGTGGTTCGGCTGCCGCAGTGGCCGCTCGTCTGTTGCCGGCGGCGACCGCCACCGACACCGGCGGCTCGATTCGCCAACCGGCGGCGTTCACCAACCTCACCGGCCTGAAACCGACGTACGGTCGCGTTTCGCGCTGGGGCATGATCGCTTACGCCTCCAGCCTCGATCAGGGCGGCCCGTTGGCGCGCACTGCCGAAGACTGCGCAATCCTGCTGCAAGGCATGGCCGGTTTCGATGCCAATGACTCCACCAGCATCGACGAACCGGTGCCGGATTACAGCGCCAGCCTCAATACCTCGCTGCAAGGCCTGCGCATCGGCGTGCCGAAGGAATACTTCAGCGCCGGTCTCGACCCGCGCATTGCCGAGCTGATCCACACCAGCATTAAAGAGCTGGAAAAACTCGGTGCCGTGATCAAGGAAATCAGCCTGCCGAACATGCAGCACGCGATTCCTGCGTACTACGTGATCGCCCCGGCGGAAGCGTCCTCCAACCTGTCGCGCTTCGACGGCGTGCGTTTCGGCTACCGCTGCGACGACCCGAAAAACCTCGAAGACTTGTACAAGCGCTCCCGTGGCGAAGGTTTCGGCGCGGAAGTGCAGCGCCGGATCATGGTCGGTGCCTACGCGCTGTCCGCCGGTTACTACGACGCCTACTACCTGAAGGCGCAGAAAATCCGTCGCCTGGTGAAGAACGATTTCATGGCGGCCTTTAATGAAGTCGACATCATCCTCGGCCCAACCACGCCAAACCCGGCCTGGAAACTCGGCGCCAAGAACAGCGACCCGGTCGCTGCCTATCTGGAAGACGTCTACACCATCACCGCCAACCTCGCGGGTCTGCCGGGCTTGTCGATGCCGGCCGGTTTTGTCGACGGTCTGCCGGTCGGCGTGCAATTGCTCGCCCCGTATTTCCAGGAAGGTCGCCTGTTGAACGTTGCCCACCAGTATCAGCTCAACACTGACTGGCACACCCGCACCCCAACCGGCTTCTGAGGAGAAACACATGCAATGGGAAGTCGTGATCGGGCTGGAGATTCATACCCAGCTCACCACCCGGTCGAAAATCTTTTCCGGTAGTTCCACCACGTTCGGCTCCGAGCCGAATACCCAGGCCAGCCTGGTAGACCTGGGCATGCCCGGCGTACTGCCGGTGCTGAACCAGGAAGCGGTGCGTATGGCGGTGATGTTCGGCCTGGCCATCGATGCCGAGATCGGCCAGCACAACGTGTTCGCCCGTAAAAACTATTTCTATCCGGACCTGCCCAAGGGCTACCAGATCAGCCAGATGGAATTGCCGATCGTCGGCAAGGGCCACCTGGACATCGCCATGGAAGACGGCACGATCAAACGTGTCGGCGTGACCCGTGCGCACCTGGAAGAAGACGCCGGTAAAAGCCTGCACGAAGAGTTCAACGGCGCCACCGGCATCGACCTGAACCGTGCCGGCACACCGCTGCTGGAAATCGTTTCCGAGCCGGACATGCGCAGTGCCAAGGAAGCCGTGGCCTACGTCAAGACCGTCCATGCGCTGGTGCGTTACCTGGGCATCTGCGACGGCAACATGGCCGAAGGCTCGCTGCGTTGCGACTGCAACGTGTCGATCCGTCCGAAAGGCCAGGTTGAATTCGGCACCCGCTGCGAGATCAAGAACGTCAACTCGTTCCGTTTCATCGAGAAGGCGATCAACAGCGAAGTGCAGCGTCAGATCGAGCTGATCGAAGACGGCGGCAAGGTGATCCAGCAAACGCGCCTGTACGATCCGAACAAGGACGAAACCCGTCCGATGCGCAGCAAAGAGGAAGCCAACGACTACCGTTACTTCCCCGATCCGGACCTGCTGCCGGTGGTGATCGAGGACTCGTTCCTCAATGACGTGCGCGCCACCCTGCCGGAATTGCCGCCGCAAAAACGCGAGCGTTTCCAGGCGCAGTTCGGCCTGTCGGTCTATGACGCCAGCGTCCTGGCCACCAGCCGCGAGCAAGCCGATTACTTCGAGAAAGTCGTAAGCATCGGCGGCGACGCCAAACTGGCGGCCAACTGGGTGATGGTTGAACTGGGCAGCCTGTTGAACAAACAGGGCCTGGACATCGACCAGTCGCCGGTCTCGGCCGAGCAACTGGGCGGCATGTTGCTGCGCATCACCGACAACACCATCTCCGGCAAAATCGCCAAGGTGGTGTTCGAAGCGATGGCCAACGGCGAAGGCAGCGCGGACGAGATCATCGACAAGCGCGGTTTGAAGCAAGTGACCGACAGCGGCGCCATCTCGGCGGTGCTGGACGAGATGCTCGCGGCCAATGCCGAACAGGTCGAGCAATACCGCGCGGCAGACGAAGCCAAACGCGGCAAGATGTTCGGCTTCTTCGTCGGCCAGGCCATGAAAGCCTCCAAAGGCAAGGCCAACCCGCAACAGGTCAACGAACTGCTGAAAAGCAAGCTCGAAGGCTAAACCGTGGTCTTGCGCCCGAGGATCGTTCCCACGCTCTGCGTGGGAATGCCGCCCCGGACGCTCCGCGTCCATCGCAATGTGACGCAGAGCGTCACGGGATGCGTTCCCACGCGGGAGCGTGGGAACGATCACTTGGGAGCTTTTGAATGAAGCGTCTACTGGGCGCCTGCGCCCTGCTCTCCCTGCTGGCCGGTTGCGCCAGCAACGACATCATCGACCCACACGGTTACGACAAGACCGGCACCGCGTCCTATTACGGGGCCAAACACCAAGGCAAACGCACCGCCAGTGGCGAGCGTTTCGACAAGAATTCCCTGACCGCCGCCCATCGCCAGTTGCCCTTTGGCACGCGAGTGAAGGTCACCAACCTGAATAACGACAAATCCTGTGTGGTGCGCATCAATGATCGCGGCCCGCACACCCGTGGGCGCATGATCGACGTGTCCCATGCTGCGGCCGTGCGCCTGGGCATGATCGGCAGCGGCACCGCGAAGGTTCGCGTGCAAGCCCTCGACGATTGACGGAGCCCCGACCATTTACGGATTAGAAGACATCCCCCTGCTGAGCGTGATCGAACTGCTCGGCGGCCTGGTTCTGTTGATCGCCGGTGCCGAGCTGATGGTGCGCGCCGCCGTGCGCCTGGCCGCGCGCCTGCATGTACGGCCGCTGATCATCGGCCTGACCATCGTCGCCCTCGGCAGCAGCGCCCCGCAAATGGCGGTCAGCCTGCAAGCCATGCTCGCGCAAAACCCTGACATCGCCGTCGGCAGCGTGATCGGCAGCAGCATCTTCAACATCCTCGTCACCCTCGGCCTCTCGGCGCTGATCATTCCGTTGCGGGTTTCGCGCCAGCTGGTACGGCTGGATATTCCGCTGATGATCGGCGCCAGCCTGCTGGTCTGTGTATTGGCCTGGAATGAGGAACTGACCCGCACCGACGGCGTCATCCTGCTGGCCGCGCTGGTGGTTTACCTCGGTTTGCTGCTGCGCCAGTCGCGGCACTCGGCCCGGCCGCCGTCCAGTCAAGAAACAACACCGGCACCATGGTTCACCAGTCTGCTGATGATCGTCGCCGGGCTGGCGATGCTGGTGTATGCCGGCCATTTGCTGCTGGGCGCCGCCGTGTCAGTGGCCACCGACCTCGGGCTGTCGGAGCGCGTCATTGGCCTGACCATCGTCGCCATCAGCACCTCGCTGCCGGAACTGGCCACCTCGCTGATCGCTGCCTTGCGCGGTCAGCGGGAGATCGCCGTGGGCAACGTGATCGGCAGCAACCTGTTCAACCTGTTGGGCGTCCTGGGCTTTACCGCCCTGGTGGCGCCGTCACCGCTGTCGGTCTCGCCGAACGCCCTGGATTTCGACCTGCCGGTGATGCTCGGCGTCGCCGTGCTGTGCCTGCCGGTGTTCTATTCCGGTTATCGGGTGACCCGGGCCGAAGGCCTGCTGTTTCTCGGCTTGTACCTGGCGTATGGGTTGCACGTGGTGTCGTTCACCACCGGCATGCCTCTGGCCGGCAAGCTGGAACACCTGATGCTGATTTTCGTCCTGCCGGCGCTGGTGGCGTTCTTGCTGTTCACATCACTGCGCGCCTGGCGCCGCCAACACCACAAGAGGGATGTGCCATGACCGATAACAAGAAGCCCGGCGTTGAAGTGCGTCGCCAAGTGATGGGCGATGCGTTCGTCGACCGCGCACTGGGCAATGCCACCGAGTTCAGCCAGCCGTTGCAGGATTTCGTCAACGAACACGCCTGGGGCAGCGTCTGGAACCGCGAAGGCCTGCCGCTGAAAACCCGCAGCCTGATCACCCTCGCCGCACTGACCGCGTTGAAGTGCCCGCAAGAGTTGAAAGGTCATGTGCGTGGCGCGCTGAACAATGGCTGCACCGTGGAAGAGATTCGCGAGGCGTTGCTGCATTGCGCGGTGTATGCCGGTGTGCCGGCGGCGATTGATGCGTTTCGCGCGGCGCAGGAAGTAATCGACAGTTACCAGAAGCCGGAGTAAGCAGGTCCATCGCCTTCGCGGGCAAGCCTCGCTCCTACGGGTTCGGTGATCCCCCTGTAGGAGCGAGGCTTGCCCGCGAAGAGGCCCTCAAAATCACCGCAAATTTTGAAGATTAAATCCACCCACCCCACTGCAACACAAAAATCCCGATATTGGTGGTCACCGCCGCCATCAACGTGGTGATCACAATAATCGCCGCCGCCAATTCATGGTTGCCGTTGGCCTGACGCGCCATGACAAAACTCGCCGCCGCCGTCGGGCTGCCGAAGTACAGAAACAGAATCCCCAGTTCCGCCCCGCGAAAACCCCACAACCACGCGCCCACGGTCGCCAGCACCGGCAAGCCGATCATCTTCACCAGGCTTGAACTCAGCGCCATATTGCCGCTCTTGCGCAACGCCGCCAGGGACAAGGTGCCGCCAATGCAGATCAACGCCAATGGCAAGGTGGTTTGCGCCAGGTACTGGCCGGACGTCTCCAGCCACCCCGGCAATCCGATTTTGAAATAGGCAAACGGTGCCGCCGCAAACACGCTGATGATCAGCGGGTTGCTGAACACGCTTTTGCAGATGCTCCACGGATCGGACTTGATCACCGGGCTGTACACCGCCAGCACGATGGTCGAGAGGGTGTTGTAGAACAGGATCACCAACGCCGCGAGAATCGCCCCGAGGGAAATCCCGTAGTCGCCGTACATGCTCGCCGCCAGCGCCAGGCCGATCACCCCGTTGTTGCCGCGAAACGCGCCCTGGGTGTAGATGCCGCGGTCTTCCCGCGGACACTTCCAGATCGACCAGCCCCAGGCGATGGCGAAACTCGCCAGGGTCGCGACCGAGAAGTAGATCAGCAGCGCCGGTTGCAGCGCGGCGTGCAGGTCGGCATGCAGGATGCCGAGGAACAGCAACGCCGGCATGGTGACGTTGAACACCAGGGCCGAGGCGGTGTGGATGAAGTTGTCGTTGATCCAGTCGATGCGCTTGAGCAGCACACCCAGGAAAAGCATGGCAAACACCGGCGCGGTGATGTTCAGGGTTTCGAGGAAGATTGCCAGCATGCCGGAGGGGACCTTGGGGTGGGCGTCATTAGGGGCGAATGATATGCCACTTTCACCCGGATCGTTCCCACGCTCTGCGTGGGAATGCCTCTTGTGACGCTCTGCGTCGCGCTTTGGGACGCGGAGCGTCCCGGGCTGCATTCCCACGCGGAGCGTGGGAACGATCGTTACGGTCTTAAGTGATCGGCGCCGGGTTGAACAAGGTGATGTCGTTATGCAGCTTATGCTGCTCGGCCCACGTCTGCTTCTTGCCGCTGGCCACGTCCAGGTAGTAGTGGAACAACTCCCAGCCGAGGTCTTCAATCGAAGCGCGCCCGGTGGCAATCCGCCCGGCATCGATGTCGATCAGGTCCGGCCAGCGCTGCGCCAGTTCCGTGCGGGTCGAGACCTTGACCACTGGCGCCATCGCCAAGCCATACGGCGTGCCGCGCCCGGTGGTGAACACGTGCAGGTTCATCCCCGCCGCCAGTTGCAACGTCCCGCAGACAAAATCACTGGCCGGGGTCGCGCAGAAGATCAGGCCTTTGCGCTTGAAGCGCTCGCCAGGGCCGAGCACGCCATTGATCGCGCTGCTGCCGGATTTGACTATCGAGCCCAACGACTTCTCGACAATGTTCGACAACCCGCCCTTCTTGTTCCCCGGCGTGGTGTTGGCGCTGCGATCCGCTTCGCCCTTGGCCAGGTAACGGTCGTACCAGTCCATTTCCCGTACCAGTTCCTCGGCGACCTCCTTGGTTTCGGCCCGGGAAGTCAGCAGGTAAATCGCATCGCGCACTTCGGTGACTTCGGAAAACATCACCGTCGCGCCCGCGCGCAACAACAGGTCCGAGGCATAGCCCAGCGCCGGGTTGGCGGTGATCCCGGAGAACGCATCGCTGCCGCCGCACTGCATGCCGAGGATCAGCTCGGATGCCGGCACCGTTTCGCGACGGCGTTGATCAAGCTTCTTCAAACGGGTTTCGGCCAACGCCATGATCTGCTCGATCATCTCGGTAAAACCGTGACTCGAATCCTGCAAGCGATACAGCCATGGCTCACTCAGATCCACCGAGCTGTCGTTGTCATGCATCACCTGCCCGGCCTGCAATTTCTCGCAACCCAGGCTGATCACCAACGCTTCGCCACCCAGGTTCGGATTGCGCGCGAGGTTGCGCACGGTGCGGATCGGGATGTACGCATCGGTGGCGGTAATCGCCACGCCGCAGCCGTAGCTGTGGGTCAGCGCGACCACGTCATCGACGTTCGGATAGAGCGGCAGCAACTCGTCCTTGATGCGCTTGACCGCATGGTCGAGCACGCCGGTGACGCATTGCACGGTGGTGGTGATGCCAAGAATATTGCGCGTGCCAACGGTGCCATCGGCATTGCGATAACCCTCGAACGTAAAGCCTTCCAGCGGTGCCTGGGTCGCCGGCACATCGGTGGACAGCGGCAGGCTGTCCAGCGGTGGCGCGGTGGGCATGCGCAGTTGATCTTCCTTGACCCAACTGCCGCGTGGGATCGGCTGCAAGGCGTAGCCGATGGTCTGGCCGTAGCGAATTACCTGACCGCCCTCGGGAATGTCCTCGAGGGTGACCTTATGGCTCTGCGGCACAAAGTCCACCGTCACCAGGCCATCCGGAAACTCGGTGCCGGCCGGCACGCCCTGGTCGTTGACCACGATCACCACATTGTCCCGCTCGTGCAGGCGGATGTAGCGCGGCGAGTCGGAATGTTCAATCAACTGCATGACGCCGCTCCTCAGGAATGCGCTTCAGATAATTTGGTCAGCTCAGGACCGGTGCTTGGCGGCTCTTTGAGCACCACGCGTTTGATCGGGCCAACGATCACCAGGTAGCTGAATACGGCGACCAACGCGTTGCAACCCACAAATACCAGCGCCCATTTGAACGAACCGGTGGCGCTGATGATGTAACCGATGACGATCGGGGTGGTGATCGACGCGATGTTGCCGAACATGTTGAACAGGCCGCCACTCAAACCGGCGATCTGTTTCGGCGAGGTGTCGGACACCACCGCCCAACCCAGCGCACCCACGCCTTTACCGAAGAACGCCAGGGCCATGAAGCCGACGACCATCCATTCGATGTCCACGTAATTGCACGCCACGATGCTGCTGGACACCAGCAAACCGGCAATGATCGGCGCCTTGCGGGCGAAGGTCAGGGAATGGCCCTTGCGCAGCAGGTAATCGGAAATCACCCCGCCGAGCACCCCGCCGATAAAGCCGCAGATCGCCGGCAGTGAGGCAATGAAACCGGCCTTCAGAATGGTCATGCCGCGTTCTTGCACCAGGTACACCGGGAACCAGGTGAGGAAGAAGTAGGTGATGCCATTGATGCAGTATTGGCCCAGGTACACGCCGAGCATCATGCGGTTGGTCAGCAACTGGCGGATGTAGTCCCACTTCGGCCCGTCGACCTTTTTACCTTTGCCCTTGTCCTGGTCCATGTCGACCATGCCGCCGTTGTCGGCGATGTGCTTGAACTCGGCCTCATTGATCATCGGATGCTGGCGCGGGCTGTGGATAACTTTCAGCCAGATCAGCGAGAACACGATGCCGATGGCACCCATCACGATGAACACGTGCTGCCAGCCGAAGGTGTAGACGATCCAGCCCATCAGCGGTGCGAACAACACGGTGGCGAAGTATTGCGCCGAGTTGAAAATCGCCGAAGCGGTGCCGCGTTCAGCGGTCGGGAACCAGGCAGCGACAATGCGTGCGTTGCCGGGGAAGGATGGCGCTTCGGCCAGGCCCACCAGGAAGCGCAGCATGAACAGCGCCACAATCGCCGTGGACATGCCGAACTCACCGACATAACCCTGCAGCACGGTGAAAAGCGACCAGGTGAAGATGCTCAGTGCGTAGATTTTTTTCGAGCCGAAACGGTCGAGCAACCAGCCACCGGGAATTTGCCCGGCCACGTAGGCCCAACCGAATGCAGAGAAGATATAGCCGAGGGTGACCGCGTCGATGCCGAGGTCTTTTTGCAGGCTGGAGCCGGCGATGGCGATAGTGGCCCGGTCGGCGTAGTTGATCGTGGTCACCAGAAACAGCATGAGCAAAATCAAATAGCGGACGTGGGTCGGCTTGGTCGCTTGCATGTAGATGTACTCCCACTGATTATTTTTATGCGCGGGTGAAACTGTTTATCCCTGTAGCAGCTGTCGAGTGAAACGAGGCTGCGATCTTTACTTTTAAAGATCAAAAGCTCGCAGCCTCGTTTCACTCGACAGCTGCTAAAGGGGTTGCGGTATCGGTGCCGATACCGCGGTGTTTCCTGTCAGGAGCCGATGTAGCTGGTCTTCACCACGGTGTAGAACTCTTGCGCGTAGCGACCTTGCTCGCGGGAGCCATAGGATGAACCTTTACGCCCACCGAACGGAACGTGGTAATCCACGCCGGCGGTCGGCAGGTTGACCATCACCATCCCGGCCTGGGAGTGGCGCTTGAAGTGGTTGGCGTACTTCAACGAGGTGGTGGCGATGCCCGCCGACAGACCGAACTCGGTGTCGTTGGCCATGGCCAGTGCTGCCTCGTAATCCGCGACGCGAACCACGTTGGCCACCGGGCCGAAGATCTCTTCGCGGCTGATGCGCATCGCTGCTTCACTGTCGGCAAACAGGGTTGGCGCGAGGTAGTAGCCTTCGGTATCGCAGGTCACCAAGCCACCGCCGCTGACCAGACGTGCACCTTCGGACTGGCCGATGTCGATGTACTTCAAGTCCTGTTCAAGCTGCGCCTGGGACACCACGGGACCAATGTCGGTGCCGGTTTTCAACGCGTGGCCGACCTTGATCGACTTCATGCGCTCAGCCACGGCTTCAACGAATTTATCGTGAATCCCGGCAGTGACGATGAAGCGGCTCGACGCGGTGCAACGCTGGCCGGTGGAGTAGAACGCGCTCTGTACCGACAGCTCGACCGCTTGCTTGAGGTCGGCATCGTCGAGAATGATCTGCGGGTTCTTGCCGCCCATTTCCAGCTGCACTTTGGCTTGGCGCGAGACGCAGCTGACGGCGATCTGACGACCGACACCGACGGAGCCGGTGAAGCTGATGCCGTCGACTTTAGGGCTCTGCACCAACGCATCGCCCACCACGCGACCGCTGCCCATCACCAGGTTGAACACACCGGCCGGGAAGCCTGCGCGGGAGATGATTTCTGCCAGGGCCCAGGCGCAACCCGGCACCAGGTCCGCCGGTTTCAGCACCACGCAGTTGCCGTAGGCCAGGGCCGGGGCGATTTTCCACGCAGGGATGGCGATCGGGAAGTTCCACGGAGTGATCAAGCCGACCACGCCCAGCGCTTCGCGAGTGACTTCAACGTTGACGCCCGGACGCACCGACGGCAGGTAGTCGCCGGACAGACGCAGGGTTTCACCGGCGAAGAACTTGAAGATGTTGCCGGCGCGGGTCACTTCGCCGATGGCTTCGGGCAGGGTCTTGCCCTCTTCCCGGGCCAGCAGGGTGCCGAGTTCTTCGCGACGGGCGAGGATTTCAGTGCCGACTTTATCCAGCGAATCATGGCGAGCCTGGATGCCCGAGGTTGACCAGGCCGGGAACGCTGCGCGAGCGGCGTCGATGGCGGCGTGGACTTGGGCCAGGTCAGCCTTGGCGTATTCACCGATGGTATCGGTCAGTTCGGAAGGGTTGATGTTGGCGCAGTATTCACTGCCGGCAACCCATTCACCGTTGATGTAGTTATCAAAGCGTTTTGAATCAGCCACAGAATTTCTCCTCACGCAAAAGGCCGCTGATCACTCAGCGGCCTTGTTTAATCGGGTGTGTTACTGCGCACCTTGCTTGTCGATCAGCGCGGCGAGCATTTCGTACTCTTCGCCGGTCAGGTCGGTCAGCGGTGCACGCACAGGACCTGCGTCGTAGCCGACAATTTTTGCCCCGGCCTTGACGATGCTCACCGCGTAACCGGATTTGCGGTTACGGATGTCCAGGTAGGGCAGGAAGAAGTCGTCGATGATTTTGCCGACGGTGGCGTGATCTTCGCGAGCGATGGCGTGGTAGAAATCCATCGCGGTTTTCGGGATGAAGTTGAACACCGCCGACGAGTAAACCGGTACGCCCAGTGCCTTATAGGCAGCGGCGTAGACTTCGGCGGTCGGCAAGCCACCCAGGTAGCTGAAGCGATCACCGAGGCGGCGACGGATCGACACCATCAACTCGATATCGCCCAGGCCATCCTTGTAGCCGATCAGGTTCGGGCAGCGCTCGGCCAGGCGTTCCAGCAGCGGCGCGGTCAGGCGGCAGACGTTGCGGTTGTAGACCACCACGCCGATTTTCACCGATTTGCACACGGCTTCAACGTGGGCGGCAACGCCGTCCTGGCTGGCTTCGGTCAGGTAGTGCGGCAGCAGCAACAGGCCTTTGGCGCCCAGACGCTCGGCTTCCTGTGCGTATTCGATGGCTTGACGAGTCGAACCGCCAACGCCGGCCAGGATCGGCACGCTGGTTTCGCAGGTGTCGACGGCGGTCTTGATGATTTCCGAATATTCGCTGGCCGCCAGAGAGAAGAACTCACCGGTGCCGCCCGCGGCGAACAGTGCCGAGGCGCCGTATGGGGCCAGCCATTCGAGACGTTTGATGTAACCAGCGCGATGGAAATCGCCCTGGGCATTGAAGTCGGTGACCGGGAAGGACAGCAGACCGGAAGAGAGGATGGACTTCAGTTCTTGTGGATTCATTATTCGAACACCCTGGGTAGCAACGTTGTGTGTGAGAAAACCGTTCAGCCTTGGCCGAAGTTGTAAGTCATCGTACAACTTAAAATACAACCGTCAACTGCATTTCATCGCCGACCGCAAAATTCGAGTCAGACGAGGTGATTTCTTGACGTAGGAAGATTCTCGACTAAGATCGTTTTGACTGTATATGCATACAGTTAAATCTGAATCTACCTACGACATATCAAGGAGCTAGAAATGTCAGGTCTACACGCACAACCGAAGGAACAACCGAAGCCGCTCATTGCGCGCTTCGATGATCTTTTTACCGAGCACGGCATCGCCGTTGCCGGGGATAACGAACACCTGGTGCTGCACATCGCCGAGCAGCACAGCCATCAACCGACACCTGTCACCGCAAAAGCCTTGAAAGGCAAGCCGGTGCTGAAGTTCGAGGGCGGCGAACACACCGCCATCGGCGACAACACCCTGCTGCGCTTCGTCGAAAACGCCGAACCGATCCTCGCCCGGAACGTGCAATTGCACCTGACTAACGGGCTCGCGCCAACCTACGGCCAGGTGCTGGCATTGGGCGGTGATTTCTACGGCATTCCGGATCGGCCAGTGAGCGACGGCGCCACACCGGTGGATCGCCTGAACCGCTTTATCGCCGCGTTCGACACATTGGCGGTGTTGTCCGCGTCCAAAGTTGAGGCGGTGAAAATCCTCGCCGTGATGCAGAAAGAGATCGATGCCGTTAAACAGGCGATCAAGGATGGCAAACAACCCCACGAAGCCTATGACGCCTTGGGTGATACGTTGTCGGAAGAGTGGAACAAGATCACCGGTGGCGGCAGTTTCGTCTCGGCGCTGTTCCCGCTGGGCCGTTACTTGAAACTGGCGGCGAACAACGCCGACCACTTTGGCGAGTGGGCGCAGCAGGCTTACATCGCCGGTCACACTGCCGCGCTTCAGCACGCCGCGGCAGCCCACACCAGCCGTGATGAAAAACAGCTGGAAGTTGCCTATGCGATGAATGCCTTTGCCGATCATTACCTCACCGACCTGTTCTCCGCTGGCCACCTGCGTGTGCCGCGTAAAGCCATGGCGGCAGCGGTGACGCCGAGTGATCTGGGATCGTTGATCACCCGTTTCATGCACGACGAAGACAGCAAGTTCGGCCTTAATGTGCGTAACGGCAACGGCGAGCAATGGCGCGCCTATGGCGACAAGCGCTACTTCGACGCCATCGACAGCGCCAATCGCCTGCACGTTAATCAAGCGGTCCAGGTGTCGGCGGATGAAGTGTTTGCGGCTTACCTCAGCGGAACGGTTCCGCCATTCAACAGCTTCGCGGCGTTGAGACAGTTGCCGGATCTTCAAGCGGTGCTGAACCTGGCGAACAATTTCGCGCCACTGTTCCGGCTCGAGGGCGGCAAGGTGCTGCGACGCAAGGACGTGAACAACCTCAACGATACCGCCACCGTCGATGACTGGTGGGGCTGGAGCACGTACCTGCTGCTCAAGGACTACCACCCGACTGGCAATGTGGCCTGATAAGGAGATCTGAAGATGACGATTAGACTGAAACTGGAACTGGCTTCTGGCCAATCACTGAAGGGCGCGCCGCTGGAGTTGTTGTCCAAGGGTGTGCCGATTGCGCGGGCGGTGGTGGATGCTCAAGGGCTGGTGTTTTTTGATGCAAAGCCTGGGACGGCTGAATTGGCGGTGCGGGTGGATCGGTCGATATTGAAGGCCTGACCCGATCACTCGATCGTTCCCACGCTCTGCGTGGGAACGATCTAAGCAGTTACCCGCGTTGCGCCTCAGCCTCTTCATGGGCATGGCGCAGCCGTTCGCGGCTGTTGGTCAAATGCAGCCGCATGGCCGCCCGCGCTGCATCGGAATCCTGGCGCGCGATGGCGTCGTAAATCTCTTCGTGCTCCCGGCTCAGGCGATTCATGTAGTGCTGTTGATCGTCATGGGCCAGGCGCGCGGAGTTCAGCCGTGTGCGCGGAATAATGCTGGTGCCCAGATGAGTCATGATGTCGGTGAAGTAGCGATTGCCGGTAGCCAGGGCGATTTGCAGGTGGAACTGGAAGTCCGAGGCCACGGCATCGCTGGCGTGGGAAGCGCTCTCGTTCAATGCATCCAGTGCCGCCCGCATCAGGCCAAGCTGTTCGGCACTGCGGCGTTGTGCGGCGAGGCCGGCGGACTCCACTTCCAGGCTGATACGCAGTTCCAGAATGGCCAGCACATCACGCAGGGTGACCACGGTAGCCGGGTCGATGCGGAAACCGCTCGGGCTCGGCGTGTCGAGGACGAAGGTGCCGATGCCGTGGCGGGTTTCTACTTGCCCGGCGGCCTGCAGACGGGAAATCGCTTCACGCACCACGGTGCGGCTGACGCCATGGGCGTCCATGATCGCCGACTCGGTGGGCAACTTGTCGCCACGCTTGAGCTGACCGTCGCGGATCTGCTCGGACAGCACGGTCACCAGTTCCTGAGCGAGACTGCGGCGCTTGCGAGGGAGGCGAGGTGCGTCGATCGGGTTTTCCATGGTGAACGTCTGTCTCGAGAATTCGGCTGAAAGCGCATCATAGCGCAAGCGGGTTGTACGATCACCGTTGACGAACACGGCCCCTGTAGGAGCGAGGCTTGCCCGCGAAGAACGATGACGCGGTCTCTCATTGGAAACCGTGTGATGGCCTTCGCGGGCAAGCCTCGCTCCTACAAAGATTGTGATGATCAGGCGGTTACGGCTTGATCCACCAGATGCCCGTTGTCGATACGAATGTGCCGTGGATGGAAACGCTTCAGGCTGCTGCGATGGCCAACGCTGACGATGCTCAGCCCCGGTATCTCATCGATCAACGCCTGATACAGCGACGCCTCGTCCTCTTCATCCATCGCCGAAGTAGCTTCGTCCATGTACAGCCATTGCGGTGCGTAAAGCAGCGCACGGGCAAAAGCGAGACGTTGCTGCTCACCTGGCGACAACATGCGCTGCCAGTGGTTGGCTTCATCCAGACGCGCCACCAAATGCGGCAAGCGGCAGGTTTCCAGGACCTCGGCATAACGCTCAGGCGTATACGTGTCGCCAGGCTGTGGATAACTCAACGCTTCACGCAAGGTGCCAATCGGCAGGTACGGTTTCTGTGGCAAGAACAGGTAACGCGCCGCCGGCAAGCGAATACTGCCGTGCCCCGCCGGCCATAAATGCCCCATCGCCCGCAGCAACGTGGATTTACCGCTGCCGGAACGCCCGCTGAGCATGACGCGCTCGCCCTCTTCCACGGTCATGTCGGCGTTGGTCAGCAAGTGACGACCGTCGGCGAGGTCGAGGCCCAGATTATGAATCTTCAGCTCCGAACCCTGGTTCTGCACGTCAATGGCCGGCGCACGCTCTTCGTTATCGCGCATGGCCTGATGGAAACTCAGCAGACGATCGCAGGTGGCACGCCAAGCCGCGAGGTTCTGGTACGCACTGATAAACCAGCTGAAACTTTCCTGCACATTGCCGAACGCCGAACTGATTTGCATCAACTCGCCGAGTTCGATCTTGCCCGCGAAATACCGTGGCGCGGCGACCATGAACGGAAAGATGATGGCGGCCTGGCTGTAACCGGCGGTAAAGAAAGTCAGGCGCTTGGACACTTTCATGATGTCCCAGAAATTGTGCCAGACCAGGCCGAAACGGCTGCTCAAGCGCCGATTTTCATTCGGCTCGCCGTTGTACAAGGCGATGCTTTCGGCGTTTTCGCGAACCCGGACCATGGAGAAACGCAGGTCGGCCTCGAAGCGTTGTTGTTGGTTGTTGAGGCCGATCAGGCGACGACCGATCAAATGGGTCAGCCAGCTACCAATCACGGCGTAGACCAGCACACACCAGAACATATAGCCGGGAATGGTGAAACCGAGCACTTCAATACTGCCCGACACGCCCCACAGGATGATCGAGAACGACACCAGGCTGACAATGTTGCGCAGCAAACCAATGCCCAGTTCCAGGGTATTGGAGGTGAAGTTGTTGAGGTCTTCGGAAATCCGCTGGTCCGGGTTGTCGGTGTAGCCGCCCTGCTCCAGCTGGTAGTAATTCTTGTTGCCGAGCCAACGGGCGAAGTGCTTTTCGGTAAGCCAGGCCCGCCAGCGAATGGTCAGCATCTGCGTCAGGTACAGCCGGTATACCGCTCCGACAATCGCCACCGCGGCAATCCCGCAGAAATACAGGATCAGCCGCCAGAACGCCGCTTCATCCTTCTTTTGCAGGGCGTTGTAAAAATCCTTGTACCAGGTGTTGAACCACACCGAGATCCCCACGCTGAGCAGCGACAACGCAATCACCGCGATCAATAGCGTCCAGGCCTTGACCTTCTCTTCGCTGGACCAATACGGCGTGATCATCGCCCAGACTTTGCGGAAAAACTGCCCGCGCACAGCATCATTGACCGCGGAATATTCAGCGTTCTGATTCATGGATAAGGCTCGATAGAGAAAAGAACACACACGAACCGATCATAGATGATCGGTTCGGTTCCCCGCGAGGAGCGGCCTGCATTCATTCAGCACAGGTTCAGCGACGAACGGGACGCTTCTGCAGTTTGCGCTGCAGGGTGCGGCGGTGCATGCCCAGGGCGCGGGCCGTGGCGGAGATGTTACCTTCGTGCTCGGTCAACACCCGCTGGATGTGTTCCCACTGCAGGCGGTCCACGGACATCGGGTTTTCCGGCACCAGAGTGTCGAGGTCGGCGTGCTCGGACAACAGCGCGGCCAGCACGTCATCGGCGTCCGCCGGTTTGCACAGGTAATTGCAGGCGCCGCGCTTGATCGCCTCGACGGCGGTGGCGATGCTCGAGTAACCGGTGAGGATCACCACGCGCATTTCCGGGTCGAGTTCGAGCAGTTTCGGCAGCAATACCAAGCCGGAATCGCCGTCCATTTTCAGGTCGAGCGCGGCGTAGTCCGGCAGGTCGGCCTGGGCGATGGTCAGGCCTTCTTCGGCGGAACCGGCGGTGCTGACGCGAAAACCACGACGGGCCATGGCACGGGCCATCACGCGGGTGAAGGTGGCGTCATCGTCCACCAGCAGCAAATGCGGCAGTTCTTCGCCTTCTACTTGGATCTCGTCACTCATGTTCGTCTCCTCGGGCGACACGGGGCAGGCGCAGCTCGGTAAGCGTGCCACCTTCCTCATGACTGTAGAGTTTCACTGAGCCGCCCGCGCGTGTCACGCTGGCCTTGCTCAAAAACAGGCCCAGGCCGAAACCTTTGCCCTTCGTTGTAAAAAACGGTTTGCCGATCTGCTCGGCGATGGCCAGCGGCACACCGGCGCCGTGATCGCGAATGCTGATGGTCAGGTCTTCGGCGTTCCAGTCCAGCGTCACTTGCAGCCCTTCGGGGCAGGCATCGGCGGCGTTGTTCAGCAAATTCAGCAGCGCCTGGGTCAGGTCCGGCGGCGGTGCCATGCGCGGCACCGTGCCCTGGCCGAGACGCTGGAAGCGGTAACTGGCTTCCGGGCGCATCAGGTGCCAGCGGTTCAGAGCTTCGTCGAGCCAGTCGGTGACGTCCTGCATCTCCACCGCCAAACGGCGATTGGCTTCGGCGGCGCGCACCAGTTGCTGCAAGGTCTCTTTGCAGAGTTTGACCTGATCCTGCAGCACCTTCAGATCATCCTGCAACATCGGGTCGGGATGATCCTGCTGCATCTCTTTGAGCAGCACGCTCATGGTCGCCAGCGGCGTGCCCAGCTCATGGGCGGCACCGGCGGCTTGCGTCGCAACGGCGAGCAATTGCTGATCGCGCAGGCCCTCTTCGCGGCGGATGGCGCGCAATTCATCCTGACGACGCAACTCTTCGGCCATGCGTGCAGCGAAAAACGTGATGACTGCCGCGGCGAGCGCGAAGCTCAGCCACATCCCGTACACCTGCAGGTTTTCCCGGGCGATCGGGAAGGTTTGCAGCGGGTAGAACCGCGCCAGCAGCAAGGTGTACATGGCCAGGGCGATGCCGGACAGAATCAGCGAAAAGCGCCACGGCAAGGTCACGGCGGCGATGGTCAGCGGTACCAGGTAATAAGAGACGAACGGGTTGGTCGAACCGCCGGAGAAATACAGCAAGGCACTGTGAATAAACAGGTCGCAGGCCAGTTGCACGGCGTACTCGAGTTCGGTAACCGGCCACGAGGTGCGCAGGCGAATGGCGGTGAAGGCGCACAGCAGCATCGAACAGGCGAGGGTCATCGCCAGTTGAAACCAGGGCAATGGCAACAGATCGAACCAGTAGGCCAGCCCCACGGAACCGGCCTGGGCGGCGAGTACCAAAGTGCGGATGAACGTCAGCCGCCAGAGATTCTGGCGAGTCGCGGAAGTGATTTGAACGGGGGCGAGCATGAGCTCTCCTGATGAGCGCTCCAGGCGGATCGCATGGAGTATAACCAAGCACGGGGGCTGGCAGGCAAAAGTGCGGCAAACGGCCACATGGCAATGGCCGACGCAAACCGTTGTAGCAGCTGCCGAGGCACGAGGCTGCGCTCGCTCGTAGCAGCTGCCGAGGCACGAGGCTGCGTTCACTTGTAGCAGCTGCCGAGCCTGCGAGGCTGCGTTCGGCTGCGAAGCAGTCGTGTAATCAGGCGGAGCGGTGTTTCAGGAAGACTGCGTGCTCTGGTTTTACGACTGCTTCGCAGCCGAACGCAGCCTCGTACCTCGGCAGCTGCTACACAGGATCGCGTTTATCTGTATAGAAGTTGTAACTGTGCGAACCGGATCATTAAAGCTAGAGTCTGATGGTTTCACGCAGGCTCGGACCTCACACCTGCGCATCGCCCAAGGAGCTTTTCATGCACACATTGCGCCGCAGCGCCGCCCTCCTCGCCCTCAGCGTGGGCACCGTCGCCAGCCTTCCGGCCCTGGCCGCCGACGAGCTGCATTACAACCAGATTTCCCTGCGCGCCGAAGTCAGCCAGGAAGTGGCCCGCGACCTGATGATCGTGACCCTCTATACCGAAGAGCAAAACGCCGACCCGGCCAAACTCGCCGCCGATGTCAGCACTACCATGAACAAGGCGCTGGGGCAGGCCAAGCAGGTCAAAGACATCACCCTGCGCCAGGGCAGCCGCAACAGCTACCCGATCTACGACACCAAGGGCCAGAAAATCACCGGCTGGCGTGAACGCGCTGAGCTGCGCCTGGAAAGCTCGGACTTCGCCGTCCTGTCGAAACTGACCGGCGAACTGCTCACCGACCTGAAAATGGGCGGCATGGACTTCGCCATCGCCACGCCAACCCGCAAAGCCAGCGAAGACGCGCTGCTCAAAGACGCCGTCACCGCGTTCAAGGCTCGCGCACAACTGGCCACCGATGCGCTGGGCGGCAAGGGTTACAAAATCGTCAACCTGAACCTGAACAGCAACGGTTATCCACAACCGTACATGCGTGGGCCGATGATGATGAAAGCGGCGGCGGGCATGGACTCGGCGCCGGTAACGCCGGATGTCGAGGCAGGTACCAGCCAGGTCAGCATGACGGCGGATGGCTCGATTGAAGTGTTGATGACGCCTTGATTCAGTAGCCCGTACACACCAGAGCGCCTGATCGTTCCCACGCTCCGCGTGGGAATGCAGCAAGGGACGCTCTGCGTCCCAAGAGCGGACGCGGAGCGTCCGGGGAGGCATTCCCACGCAGAGCGTGGGAACGATCAATCGCCGTAACCGACCCGCTACTCACCCATCTATGCCCGGATAGAGGGGTCACCCTCAAAAAACGATATTTCCGCCCGACCCGTCAACACAGCTACTCTCAGGGGTATACCGCTACCCAAATCCCCCGGGGACTCCATGGAAAGAACCACCGTCAAACCGCTTCTGTTCGCCCTCGCCTTAGCCACCACCGCGCCATTCGCCCAAGCCGCCACCACCCTGGTCTACTGCTCCGAAGCCAGCCCCGCCGGTTTCGACCCCAGCCAGTACACCAGCGGCACCGACTTCGACGCCTCGGCCGAAACAGTCTTCAACCGTCTCACCCAATTCAAGCGCGGCGGCACCGAAGTTGAGCCTGGGCTGGCGTCGAGCTGGGATGTGAGCAAGGACGGACTCGCCTACACCTTCCACCTGCGCGAGGGCGTGAAGTTCCACACCACCGACTACTTCACCCCGACCCGGGATTTCAGCGCCGACGACGTGCTGTTCACTTTCCAGCGCTTGCTCGACCCGGAGAATCCGTTCCGCAAGGCCTACCCCGCCGAGTCGCCGTACTTCACCGACATGGACCTGAACAAGACGATCAAGAGCGTCGACAAGATCGACGAGCACACCGTGCGCTTCAGCCTGAACAACATCGACGCCGCGTTCATCCAGAACCTGGCCATGAGCTTTGCCTCGGTGCAGTCTGCGGAATACGGCGCGCAGCTATTAAAGGAAGGCAAGGCGGCGGATATCAACCAGAAGCCGATCGGCACTGGCCCGTTCGTGTTCAAGCGTTATCAGAAGGACTCGCAGATCCGCTACGCCGGTAACACGGCGTACTGGAAACCCGAGGATGTGAAAATCGACAACCTGGTGTTCTCGATCACCCCGGACGCCGCGGTGCGTTTGCAGAAGCTCAAGGCCGGTGAATGCCAGGTCAGCGGCTACCCGCGCCCGGCCGACATCGAAGTCATGGAAAAAGACCCGAACCTGACGGTGCTCAAGCAGGCCGGTTTCAACCTCGGTTTCCTCGCCTACAACGTGACCCATCCGCCGCTGGACCAGCTCAAGGTCCGTCAGGCGCTGGACATGGCCATCGACAAGCCCGCGATCATCAAAGCCGTCTACCAGAGCGCCGGGCAACTCGCGCAAAACGCCCTGCCGCCAGCGCAATGGTCGTTTGATCCGAACATCAAGGACGCACCCCACGATCCGACCAAGGCCAAGGCGCTACTAAAGGAAGCAGGGGTTGCACCCGGTACGACCATTAATTTATGGGCCATGACCGTGCAGCGTGCCTCCAACCCGAACGCGCGGATGTCGGCGCAGATGATCCAGCAGGATTGGGAAAAGGTCGGGATCAAGGCCAACATCGTCAGCTACGAGTGGGGCGAGTACATCAAGCGCGCCAAGAACGGTGAACACGACGCAATGATCTACGGCTGGACCGGCGACAACGGCGACCCGGATAACTGGCTCGGCGTGCTTTACAGCTGCGCTGCGGTGAAAGGTAGCAACTACGCCAAGTGGTGCGACCCGGCCTACGACAAACTGGTCCAGCAAGCCAAGGTTTCAACCGACCGTGACGAACGGGTCAAACTCTACCAACAGGCGCAAAAAATCCTGAAGCAACAAGTGCCTATCACACCGATCGCCAATTCGACGGTGTTCCAGCCTTTGCGCAAGGAAGTGACCGACTTCAAGATCAGCCCTTTTGGCCTCACACCCTTCTATGGCGTGGGTATAAATAAGTAACACCGCGCCCCAGGCGGGTGCGCCATACGTGCCCGACGCCCCTTCGTGGGGCGCCGTTTGCACCGTAAAAAACGTGCGCAAACGGTCAAATGCGTCAATATTTATACATATGCGACATTAAGGTACGTTCGTGCCACTGTTTAAGACTTGTGGCCGTTCTGGATCTTGCAATGGGTATGGCCCCTGCATAAGTATCCGCAGGCACGACTCACGAGGTCGTCCTCTAATTCCAAAAATGACAACAAATCATGAGGCCACCATGCTTAAACACGCGGTCATTCCGTTTTTAGTCGGCGCCAGCTTATTAGCTGCCGCACCTTTCGCCCAAGCGGCGACTAACCTGGTGTTTTGCTCCGAAGGGAGCCCGGCCGGTTTTGATCCTGGTCAGTACACCACCGGAACCGACTTCGACGCCTCTGCAGAAACCATGTTCAACCGTTTGACCCAGTTCGAACGGGGCGGCACCGCTGTCATTCCTGGTCTGGCGACCAGCTGGGACATTACCCCGGACGGCCTGACGTACACCTTCCACCTGCGTGAAGGCGTCAAGTTCCACACCACCCCGTACTTCAAGCCTACTCGTGAGTTCAACGCCGACGACGTGCTGTTCACCTTTAATCGCATGATTAACAAGGATGATCCGTTCCGCAAAGCGTACCCGACCGAATTCCCGTACTTCACCGACATGGGGATGGACACCAACATCACCAAGATCGATAAAGTCGACGACCACACCGTCAAGTTCACCTTGAAAGAAGTCGATGCCGCGTTCATCCAGAACATGGCCATGAGTTTCGCTTCGGTCCAGTCCGCCGAGTACGCTGCCCAGCTGCTCAAGGAAGGCAAGGCCGCCGACATCAACCAGAAGCCGGTCGGCACTGGTCCTTTCGTGTTCAAGAGCTACCAGAAAGACTCCAACATCCGCTACACCGGGAACAAGGACTACTGGAAGCCTGACGACGTCAAGATCGACAACCTGATCTTCGCCATTACCACCGACCCGTCGGTGCGCATGCAGAAGTTGAAGAAGAACGAGTGCCAGATCACTCTGTTCCCTCGTCCAGCCGACCTGAAAGCGCTGAAAGAAGACAAAACCCTGAAGATGCCTGACCAGGCCGGTTTCAACCTGGGCTACATCGCCTACAACGTGATGGACAAGGTCAAGGGCAGCAACGAGCCGAACCCGCTGGCAGACCTGCGCGTTCGTCAGGCGCTGGACATGGCCGTCAACAAGCCACAGATCATTGATTCGGTTTACCAGGGCGCGGGCCAACTGGCCGTCAACGCCATGCCGCCAACCCAGTGGTCCTACGACACCACCATCAAAGACGCCAAGTACGACCCTGAGAAAGCCAAGGCGCTGCTCAAGGAAGCTGGCGTCAAGGAAGGCACCGAGATCGTCCTGTGGGCGATGCCGGTACAGCGTCCGTACAACCCGAACGCCAAGCTGATGGCTGAAATGCTGCAGTCCGACTGGAAGAAAATCGGCCTGAACGTGAAGATCACCAGCTACGAATGGGGCGAGTACATCAAGCGTTCCAAAGGCGGCGAGAACCAGGCCATGATCATTGGCTGGAGCGGCGACAATGGTGATCCGGACAACTGGCTCAACGTTCTGTTCGGCTGCGACTCGCTGAGCGGCAACAACTTCTCCAAGTGGTGCGACAAGAAGTTCGATGGCCTCGTCAAAGAAGCCAAGCGCACGACCGACCAGGGCAAGCGCACCGAACTGTACAAACAGGCGCAACACGTCCTCAAAGATGCAGTTCCAATGACACCTATCGCACACTCGACGGTGTATCAACCCATGCGCACCACCGTGCAGGACTTCAAGATCAGCCCATTCGGCTTGAACTCCTTCTACGGCGTCAGCGTCAGCAAATAAGATTTGGCAACGGCGACGTGTTTAACGTCGCCGTTGCTTTATCTGCCGGGAATGTAGGAATTAACTGACAGCCAAATCCGCTGCTTATGACAGCAGGGGTTTAGGACATGTCGGCTTTTCCTACGCGTTTTTCAGGCCTTTCCGCATTTACTGCCAGACCCACGGCCCATACCGTCGGGATCTGACCAGTTCATGCGTGGGCCCTCGGTTTGCTGCAGATGGTTTGAGATCAATGAAGCCTCCACGTCCCTGGACGGGACGGCGGCTCATTGTTAAACACTAAAAAGAGGGAGCGTCATGCGCCATACCTTGGTTTTATCCGCATTGCTGGGCACCGGCCTGTTGGCCGGCACTTCCATCAGCCAGGCCGCCAACAACAGCCTGGTATTCTGCTCTGAGGGCAGCCCCGCCGGTTTCGACACGGCGCAGTACACCACTGCGACCGATAACGACGCCGCCGAGCCGCTGTACAACCGACTGGCAGAGTTTGAAAAAGGCGCGACCAACGTCGTACCGGGTCTCGCCACCCAGTGGGATATTTCTGAAGACGGCCTCGTGTACACCTTCCACCTGCGCGAAGGGGTGAAGTTCCACACCACGCCTTACTTCACGCCGACCCGTGATTTCAATGCCGATGACGTGCTGTTCACGTTCAATCGCATGCTCGATCCACAACAACCTTTCCGTAAGGCTTACCCGACCGAGTTTCCGTATTTCAACGGGATGAGCCTGAACAAGAACATCGCCAAGGTCGAAAAGACCGGGCCGCTGACCGTGGTCATGACGCTCAACAGCGTGGACGCCGCGTTCATCCAGAACCTCGCCATGAGCTTCGCCGCCATCCTCTCGGCCGAATACGCCGGCAAACTGTTGGCCGACGGCAAGCCGAGCGACATCAACCAGAAACCGATCGGCACCGGGCCGTTCGTGTTCAAGAGCTACCAGAAAGATTCCAACATCCGCTACAGCGGCAACAAGCAGTACTGGGACCCGAGCCGGGTCAAGCTCGACAACCTGATTTTCGCCATCAACACCGACGCCTCGGTGCGGGTGCAGAAGCTCAAGGCCAACGAATGCCAGATCACCCTGCACCCGCGCCCTGCCGACGTGACTGCGCTGAAGAACGACCCGAAACTCAAGCTGATCGAGAAGCCCGGTTTCAACCTTGGCTACATCGCCTATAACGTGCGGCACAAACCGTTCGACCAGCTCGAAGTGCGCCAGGCGCTGGACATGGCGGTGAACAAGCAAAGCATTCTCAACGCCGTGTACCAGGGCGCCGGGCAGTTGGCAGTTAACGCCATGCCGCCGACCCAATGGTCCTACGATGACACCATCAAAGACGCCGCCTACAACCCGGAAAAAGCCAAGGAATTGCTCAAGGCTGCCGGCGTCAAGGAAGGCACCGAAATCACCCTCTGGGCCATGCCGGTCCAGCGCCCGTACAACCCCAACGCCAAGTTGATGGCCGAGATGCTCCAGGCGGACTGGGCGAAGATCGGCCTCAAGGTCAACATCGTCAGCTACGAATGGGGCGAGTACATCAAGCGCACCAAGAATGGCGAACACGACGTCAGCCTGATCGGCTGGACCGGTGACAACGGCGACCCGGACAACTGGCTCGGCACGCTGTACAGCTGCGACGCCATTGGCGGCAACAACTACTCCATGTGGTGTGACCCGGCTTACGACAAGCTGGTCAAGCAGGCCAAAGTCGTCACCGACCGTGACCAGCGCACCGTGCTTTACAAACAGGCGCAGCAATTGCTCAAGCAGCAAGTGCCGATCACGCCTATCGCTCACTCGACGGTCAACCAGCCGTTAAGCGCCAAAATCGAAGGGTTCAAGGTCAGCCCCTTTGGTCGCAACGTGTTCTCGGGTGTCAGCATAGAAAAATAACCGGATAGCCAGAAACGCTGAGGACGGATTCCGTCCTCACGCAAGCGTGTTGCCTTAATTCGCCAATCAGGCCTACAGCAAACGTTTGCGATGCCTTGAATGAGTTCAAACCAAATAGCCGGATCACCAAAAAAGACCGGCATTAAAAAAAAGAAAGAAAGGAGCTTCACCCATGAAACTGAGCAGCACCGCGATTTTGGCCCTGGCCATCAGCAGCGTAACCGCCACGGCTTACGCAGAAACCCAAAGCCAGGAATTCGTTCCAACGCAACTGGCCAGCACCAACTCCCAGTCGGAAGCCAAAGGTTTCATCGATGGCCAGAGCCTCTCGGGTACTACCCGTAACTGGTACGCCAACGAACTGAAACGTCGCGGCGGCACTTTCGGCTACGAAAGACACGGCGAAGACTTGACCGGTTCGCGTCGTATCAACTGGGTTCAGGGCACCATCCTGAACTACACCTCGGGCTTCACCCAAGGCACCGTGGGTTTCGCCACCGAAGTCGCGGCCTACAACGCCCTGGCGCTGGATCGCAGCCGTGAAGACATCAAGGGCGGCTCCAACCGTACCCTGGCTCACTCCAACGGCGACGCCGTGGATCAGTGGAGCAAACTCGGCCTGGCCAACGTCAAGGCGCGTATTTCCAACACCACCCTGACCGCCGGCCGCCAGAACTTCAGCAGCCCGATCGTCGACGTCATCGGCAACCGTCCGCTGCCTTCGAGCTTTGAAGGTGTGACCATTCACAGCGAAGAGTTCGACAACCTGTCGTTCGACCTCGGCACCTTCGATCGCGTGTCGCCACGTACCGAGCAGAGCCTGTCGAAATTCCGCAGTGAATACAGCGCCACCGGCGTCGAAACCGACCACGTGAACACCGCTGGCCTGAACTACCAGCCGTTCAAAAGCCTGAAGACCAGCCTGTACGCGACCAACGTCGAAGACTTCTGGAACCAGTACTACTTCGGCGCCACTCATGAACTGGGCGACAGCTCGGTCCTGAGCCTGACCACCGGCCTGAACTACTACAAGACCGTCGACGAAGGCAAAAAGTTGATGGGTGAAATCGACAACGACACCTACTCGCTGTCGCTGGGCCTGACTCACCAGGCCCACAGCCTGACCTTCTCGTACCAGGAAGTGAACGGTAACGAGTACTTCGACTACCTGCACGAAACCAACGGCATCTACCTGGCCAACTCCCTGCTGTCCGACTTCAACGGCCCGAACGAAAAATCGTTCCAGATCGCCTACGGCCTGAACATGGCCGAATACGGCGTGCCAGGCCTGAAGTTCAACGTCTACAGCGCTCGCGGCTGGGGCATCGACGGTACTCACTACACCGGCACCGCCTACGACGTTCGCAACATGGACGGCGAGAACCACTATGAATACGGCATCGGTACGGCGTACGCCGTGCAGAGCGGTCCGCTTAAAGCGACCACCGTGCGCGCGACCTACACCACTCACCGTGCCAGCGATAACCAGGCTGATGGCAGCATCAACGAGTTCCGTCTCGTGACCACCATCCCGTTCAAGATTTTGTAAAAACACTGCCCGGCGGTTGACTCATGACGAGTCAGCCGTTGGGCTTTTATCTGTTCAACCGATTGCAGAGGGTTCTTGATGAAAATGCTTCCCCTACGTGCGGCCATCGCTGCCGCGTTGCTGAGTGTCGCTGTTGGCGTCTCGGCCAAACCCTTGGTGGTCTGCACCGAAGCCAGTCCGGAAGGCTTCGACATGGTCCAGTACACGACTGCAGTCACAGCCGATGCGGTGGCCGAAACCATCTTCAATCGTCTGGCGGACTTCAAGCCCGGCACCACCGAAGTGATTCCGGCACTGGCCGACTCCTGGGACATCAGCGAGGACGGTCTGAGCTACACGTTCCACCTGCGTAAAGGCGTCAAGTTCCACACCACCGATTACTTCAAACCGACCCGCGACATGAACGCCGACGACGTGGTCTGGAGCTTCCAGCGTCAGCTGGACCCGAATCACCCGTGGCACAAACTGTCGAGCGTGGGCTTCCCGTACTTTGAAAGCATGGGCTTCAAGGAACTGCTCAAAAGCGTCGAGAAAGTTGACGACAACACGGTCAAGTTCACGTTGACCCGTCGCGAAGCGCCATTCCTGGCAGACATCGCCATGGCCTTCTCCTCGATCTACTCCGCCGAGTACGCCGACCAGTTGCTCAAGGCCAACAAGACTGGCGACCTGAACAACAAGCCAATCGGCACCGGCCCGTTCATCTTCCAGCGTTACGCCAAGGACGCTCAAGTCCGCTTCAAGGCCAACCCGGAGTACTTCCGTGGCAAGCCGCCGGCAGAAGCGCTGATCCTGGCCATCGCCACCGACAACAACGTGCGCCTGCAAAAGCTCAAGGCCAACGAGTGCCAGATCGCGCTGTATCCGAAACCGGATGACATCCCGAGCATCAAGAAAGACACCAACCTGAAGGTTGATGAACTGAACGCGATGACCGTTTCGTACATCGCCATGAACACCACCCACAAGTACATGAGCGACGTGCGGGTGCGCAAAGCCATCGACATCGCCTTCGACAAGGCGGCTTACGTCAATGCGCTGTTCGGCAAAGGCAATGCGACCGTGGCGGTCAACCCGTACCCGGACACCCTGCTGGGTTACAACCACGACCTGAAGAACCCGCCACGTGACCTCGACAAGGCGCGCGCCCTGCTCAAGGAAGCCGGCGTACCGGAAGGTACCTCATTCACCCTGTTCACCCGTAACGGCGGCGGTCCGACCAACCCGAACCCGATGCTCGGCGCGCAGATGATGCAGGCTGACCTGGCCAAGGTCGGGATCAAGATCGACATTCGCGTCATGGAATGGGGCGAGATGCTCAAGCGCGCCAAAAACGGCGAGCACGACATGGTTTCCGCCGGATGGGCGGGCGACAACGGCGACCCGGATAACTTCCTGACGCCTATGCTCAGTTGCGAGGCGGCCAAAAACGGCGAAAACTACGCGCGCTGGTGCAGCGAGAAATTCCAGGCACTGATCGATGAAGCCCGCGCTAAAGTAGATCCGGCCGAACGCGCCAAGCTATACGAACAAGCCCAGGAGGTCTTTAACCAGGACCAACCGTGGATCAGCATGGCCCACACCCGTATGTTCACCGCAATGCGCAACAACGTAGAGGGCTACCACATTAGCCCCCTCACCACTAATAACTTCGCCACCACCCAGGTGAAGTAGATAAGAAAACTCCCGGCGTCCCTGACTCCAGGGACGCCAGGCACGCCTAACCGGCTGATGAGGTAGCACACAAGATGTTTAGTTTTATTGCCCGCCGACTGGGGTTGTTGATCCCCACGTTTTTCGGCATCACCCTGCTGACTTTCGCGTTGATTCGCATGATTCCGGGCGACCCCGTGGAAGTAATGATGGGCGAACGTCGGGTCGACCCCGAAATGCACGCCCAGGCAATGGAACGCCTTGGTCTGAACAAACCCCTGTATGCCCAATACCTGGATTACATCGGCAAGTTGGCCCACGGCGACCTTGGCGAATCCCTGCGTACCCGTGAAAGTGTCTGGACCGAGTTCAGCTCTCTATTCCCTGCGACCCTGGAACTGTCCATGGCCGCGCTGTTGTTCGCCGGCATCCTGGGCCTCCTGGCCGGGGTGATCGCGGCACTCAAGCGAGGATCCCTGTTCGACCATGGGGTAATGGGCATCTCCCTGGCGGGATATTCGATGCCGATCTTCTGGTGGGGCCTGATCCTGATCATGTTCTTCTCGGTGTCCCTCGGCTGGACCCCGGTGTCCGGGCGGATCGACCTGCTCTATGACATCGAGCCACGCACCGGCTTCATGCTCATCGACACCTTGCTCGCCGATGACGTGGGCGCCTTCTTCGATGCCCTGCATCACCTGATTCTGCCGGCCATCGTGCTCGGCACCATCCCGCTGGCGGTAATTGCGCGGATGACCCGTTCGTCGATGCTCGAAGTGCTGCGTGAAGACTACATCCGTACCGCCCGCGCCAAAGGCCTGTCGCCGGCGCGCGTGGTGTTCGTGCACGGCCTGCGCAACGCGCTGATTCCGGTATTGACCGTGGTCGGCCTGCAAGTCGGCACGCTGTTGGCCGGTGCGGTCCTGACCGAAACCATCTTCTCCTGGCCCGGCATCGGCAAATGGCTGATCGAAGCCATTGGCGCACGGGACTATCCCGTGGTGCAGAACGGCATCCTGTTAATCGCCTGCCTGGTGATTCTGGTCAACTTCGTAGTCGACATCCTCTACGGCTTTGCCAACCCACGCATTCGCCATCAGCGCTGAGATCATCATGACCATGACCACTTCAATTCCAGCGGTAGCAGTCGATCAAAGCCTGCTGTACCCGTCTCCGTACAAAGAATTCTGGCAAGCGTTTTCCAAGAACAAAGGCGCCGTTGCCGGCCTGATGTTCATGCTGCTGGTGATTTTCTGCGCGATCTTCGCGCCGTGGGTTGCTCCGCATAACCCGAGCGAGCAATACCGTGATTTCCTGCTGACCCCGCCGTCCTGGCTGGAAGGTGGGCAAATCCAGTTCCTGCTTGGCACCGATGAACTGGGTCGCGACCTGCTGTCGCGGCTGATCAACGGTTCGCGCCTGTCCTTGCTGATCGGTTTGTCGTCGGTGGTGATGTCGCTGATTCCGGGCATCCTGCTGGGTCTGTTCGCCGGGTTCTTCCCGCGCGTGCTCGGCCCGACCATCATGCGCCTGATGGACATCATGCTGGCCCTGCCGTCCCTGCTGCTGGCCGTGGCGATTGTCGCCATCCTCGGCCCTGGCCTGATCAACACCATCATTGCCATCGCCGTGGTTTCGTTGCCGTCCTATGTTCGTCTGACCCGCGCCGCGGTGATGGGCGAACTGAACCGCGACTACGTGACCGCCGCGCGCCTCGCCGGTGCCGGCCTGCCACGCCTGATGTTCGTTACCGTGCTGCCCAACTGCATGGCGCCACTGATCGTTCAAGCGACCTTGAGCTTCTCCTCGGCGATTCTCGATGCCGCGGCCCTGGGCTTCCTCGGCCTTGGCGTACAACCGCCAACCCCTGAGTGGGGCACCATGCTGGCTTCGGCTCGCGACTACATCGAACGCGCCTGGTGGGTGGTAAGCCTGCCTGGCCTGACCATTTTGCTCAGCGTGCTGGCAATCAACTTGATGGGCGACGGCCTGCGCGATGCGCTGGACCCGAAACTCAAGAACGCCGCCTGAGGAGATTCAAATGTCACTGTTAGAAATCAAGAATCTCAACGTTCGCTTCGGCGACAAGAACGCCGTTCCGGTGGTCGACGGGCTCGACATTTCCGTGGACAAAGGCGAAGTACTGGCCATCGTTGGCGAGTCGGGTTCGGGTAAATCCGTGACCATGATGGCGCTGATGGGCCTGATCGAACACCCGGGGATCGTCACCGCCGACGCGCTGAATTTCGACGGCAAGAACATGCTCAAGCTCAGCAACCGTCAGCGTCGGCAAATCGTCGGCAAAGACCTGGCCATGGTCTTCCAGGACCCGATGACCGCGCTGAACCCGAGCTACACCGTCGGTTTCCAGATCGAAGAAGTGCTGCGCCTGCACCTGAAGATGTCCGGCAAGCAAGCGCGCAAGCGTGCGATCGAACTGTTGGAAAAAGTGGAAATCCCGGGCGCCGCCAGCCGTATGGAGGCCTACCCGCACCAACTGTCCGGCGGTATGAGCCAGCGTGTGGCAATCGCCATGGCGATTGCCGGCGAACCGAAACTGCTGATCGCCGACGAACCGACCACTGCCCTCGACGTGACCATCCAGGCCCAGATCATGGACCTGCTGCTGGCCCTGCAGAAAGAGCAGAACATGGGCCTGGTGCTGATCACTCACGACCTCGCGGTCGTGGCCGAAACCGCCCAACGCGTATGCGTGATGTACGCCGGCCAAGCGGTGGAAGTTGGTCAAGTCCCGCAACTGTTCGACATTCCGGCGCACCCGTACAGCGAAGCGCTGCTCAAGGCGATTCCGGAGCACAGCCTCGGCGCCACGCGCCTGGCCACGCTGCCGGGGATTGTTCCCGGTCGTTATGACCGTCCGCAGGGTTGCCTGCTGTCGCCGCGTTGCCCGTACGTGCAGGACTCCTGCCGCCAGCAACGTCCCGGCCTTGACCCGAAAAGCAACAGCCTCGCCCGCTGCTTCTACCCGCTGAATCAGGAGGTGGCGTAATGGCCGTCGTACTTACCGCCCGCGACCTGACCCGTCACTACGAGGTGTCCCGTGGCCTGTTCAAGGGCCATGCGACCGTCCGCGCCCTGAACGGTGTGTCGTTCGAACTGGAAGCCGGCAAGACCCTCGCGGTCGTTGGCGAATCGGGTTGCGGCAAATCCACCCTGGCCCGCGCCCTGACGCTGATCGAAGAGCCGTCCTCCGGGTCCTTGAAAATCGCCGGGCAGGAAGTCACCGGCGCCGACAAGGCCCAGCGCAAGCAACTGCGCAAAGACGTGCAGATGGTGTTCCAGAGCCCTTATGCCTCGTTGAACCCACGGCAGAAAGTCGGTGACCAGCTCGGCGAACCGCTGCTGATCAACACCAACCTGTCGGCGGCCGAACGTCGCGAAAAAGTCCAGGCAATGATGAAGCAGGTGGGCTTGCGTCCCGAGCACTACCAGCGTTATCCGCACATGTTCTCCGGCGGTCAGCGCCAGCGGATCGCCCTGGCTCGCGCCATGATGCTGCAACCGAAAGTGCTGGTGGCGGACGAACCGACCTCGGCGCTGGACGTGTCGATCCAGGCGCAGGTGCTGAACCTGTTCATGGATTTGCAGCAAGAGTTCAACACCGCCTACGTGTTCATCTCCCACAACCTGGCAGTCGTCCAGCATGTGGCCGATGACGTGATGGTGATGTACCTCGGTCGCCCGGTGGAAATGGGCCCGAAGAACGACATTTACGAGCGTCCGCTGCACCCGTACACCCAGGCGTTGCTGTCGGCCACCCCGACCATTCACCCGGACCCGAACAAGCCGAAAATCAAGATCGTCGGCGAGTTGCCAAATCCGCTGAATCCGCCGTCCGGCTGCGCGTTCCACAAGCGCTGCCCGTACGCGACCGAGCGTTGCAGCACCGAAGAGCCATTGCTGCGGCCATTGGATAACCGCCAGGTGGCTTGCCACTACGCCGAGCAATTCCTCGACGGCGCGGCATAAAAAACGCGCCTCCGTCACCGGGGCGCGCGTTTGAAGAGTTGACCAAACCCCTTCTACCTGGATTGCGCATCAGTCCGGTGGAAGGGGTTTTCTTTTGCCTGCGGTTTAGGTCTGGCTGTCGCCTTCTTCGTCATCGTCGGTGTCTGGCTCATCGGTGGTCGAGTCGTCATCATCGGCGCTGCCACCCTGCCCCTTATCACCGCCCTCCGATTCGGACTTGGCGATCATCATTCCCGTGTGCACCGCCTGTCCGCTCGAAGCCTGTTCACCATGGGCCGGGCAATCGGCCCACGCCGCCGACATGCCCACAGACAGCATCACCAAAACCTTCAGCAACAACACAATGCGTTGAAAAATGCTCATAGCCGATTCCATCCTTTTTGAGATGCAGCATAAGTGCCTGACTGCGCATGACCCGAGTACCGTGGCGCTGAATGAAATCTAGTTCCGATCGGCCGGGTTCTCCAGATAGGACGCTAACGAATGGGCAGAAATGCCGTTACAGGGCAGATTGGTTTGGAATAGGGACTATGCCGAACAGCAATTTCAGAGTTCGACACCTTGATCGTTCCTACGCTCCGCGTGGGAATGCCTCAATGGACACTCTGCGTCCGCTCTTGGGACGCGGAGCGTCCCGGGCTGCATTCCCACGCAGAGCGTGGGAACGATCCAACTATCCAAAATCGGAACATAAAAAAACCCCGCAGCTCTCGCAACGGGGTTTCGGGTACAGCCATCAGTGCTTAGTGATGTTCACGGGTCGCACGGAATTTCACGTCCGGCCAGCGCTCTTCCATCAGCGCCAGGTTGACCCGGGTCGGGGCCAGGTAGGTCAGGTGACCACCGCCATCGATAGCCAGGTTTTCCACAGCCTTGACCTTGAACTCTTCAAGCTTCTTCTTATCGTCGCAATCGATCCAGCGCGCGGAATAAACGGTGATCGGCTCGTAGGAGCACTCAACCTTGTATTCCTCTTTCAAGCGGCTGGCGACCACGTCGAACTGCAGCACACCAACGGCACCGAGGATGATGTCGTTGCTGCGCTCAGGGAAGAACACCTGGGTCGCGCCCTCTTCCGCCAATTGCTGCAGGCCCTGGCGCAGTTGCTTGGATTTCAGCGGATCACGCAGGCGTACGCGGCGGAACAGTTCCGGGGCGAAGTGCGGGATGCCGGTGAAGCCCAGAACTTCGCCTTCGGTGAAGGTGTCGCCGATCTGGATGGTGCCGTGGTTGTGCAAACCGATGATGTCGCCGGCGAAGGCCTCTTCCAGTTGCTCACGCTCGGAGGAGAAGAAGGTCAGCGCATCGCCGATCCGCACGTCCTTGCCGGTGCGCACGTGGCGCATCTTCATGCCTTTTTCGTATTTGCCGGAGCAGATACGCATGAAGGCGATGCGGTCGCGGTGTTTCGGGTCCATGTTCGCCTGGATCTTGAACACGAAGCCGGCGAATTTCTCTTCGACCGGTTCCACGGTGCGCTCGTTGGCAACACGGGCCAGGGGTTTCGGCGCCCAGTTGACCACGGCGTCGAGCACGTGATCGACACCGAAGTTGCCCAGTGCGGTACCGAAGAACACCGGGGTCAGTTGGCCGTCGAGGAATTCCTGTTGATTGAATTCGTGACAGGCGCCCTGCACCAGTTCCAGCTGATCGACGAAGCGATCGTATTCATCACCGAGGTGCGCGCGTGCCTCATCGGAGTCGAGCTTCTCGATGATTTTCACATCGGTGCGCTCGTGGCCGTGACCGGCGGTGTACACGATGATGTAGTCGTCAGCGAGGTGATACACGCCCTTGAAGTCGCGGTAGCAACCGATCGGCCAGGTGATCGGCGCTGCCTTGATCTTCAGGACTGCTTCGATTTCGTCGAGCAGTTCGATCGGGTCGCGGATGTCACGGTCGAGTTTGTTGATGAAGCTGACGATCGGCGTGTCACGCAGACGGCAGACGTCCATCAGCGCGATGGTCCGAGGCTCTACACCCTTACCGCCGTCGAGGACCATCAAGGCCGAGTCCACCGCCGTCAGGGTGCGGTAGGTATCTTCGGAGAAGTCTTCGTGGCCCGGGGTGTCGAGCAGGTTGATCATGTGGTCGCGGTACGGAAACTGCATGACCGACGTGGTAATCGAGATACCACGCTGCTTTTCCATTTCCATCCAGTCGGACGTCGCATGGCGGTCGGATTTACGTGACTTCACCGTGCCCGCAATCGCAATCGCCTTGCCCATCAGCAAGAGCTTCTCGGTGATGGTGGTTTTACCGGCATCGGGGTGGGAAATAATGGCGAAAGTGCGGCGTTTCGCGACTTCGGCGGCCTGTTTGGTCATGGGAAATCGCCTGGCAGGTGATTCAAAAAAGGGCGGCGAGTATAGCGCAAACCGAGCGTTACGGACCACCGCTCGCCCTGTCGCCCATGGCGATTAACGGGACCGTTGGGAGATCAAGGGTGGCTAATTGCTGCTAATTATGGAACCTTTTAAAAGGTGCAGACGTCCACTCCCCTGTTACGGCACTCGTACCAGGGGCTGATAAATCAGCAAGTTAGCCTGACGAGGCTGCGCTTATGGCTCGATCTCATGCGGTTTTACCAGCATGAAGAGCTGCTTCTCGCGAACGTCGATATCCCGGCAGCCAGTGATGGCATTGCCACAAAGGACTGCGTTCGCCGACTAAGAAAAAAAGGAGTCCGCCTGTGGCTATTCGCTATGGCAAGGGGCTTATAGGAGGTGCGGTTGTCGTCGCACTCCTGGCCCTGCTGGTCCATTGGATTGGCATCAACACGATCGAACATTACCGCGACGATTTGTTGTTTTACCTGCAAGCTCACTTGATCCTCGTCCTTGTTTCCATGCTGGCCGCCCTCGTTGTGGGCATCCCCGCCGGTATCTTCCTCAGCCGCCCGACCATGGTGGGCCGCGCTGAACGCTTCATGCAGATCTTCAACATCGGCAACACTGTGCCGCCTCTCGCCGTACTGGCCATCGCCCTGGGGATTCTGGGCATCGGCAGCGGCCCGGCGATCTTCGCCCTGTTCCTCGCCTCGCTGTTGCCGATCGTGCGCAACACCTATGAAGGCCTGAAAAACGTCCAGGGTTCGCTCAAGGAAGCCGCCGTCGGCATCGGCATGACGCCGACGCAAGTGCTGTGGCGGGTCGAACTGCCGAACGCCGTGCCGATCATCATCGGTGGCGTGCGCGTCGCACTGGCAATCAACGTCGGTACCGCCCCGCTGGCGTTCCTGATTGGCGCCAACAGCCTGGGCAGCCTGATTTTCCCTGGCATCGCCCTGAACAATCAGCCGCAACTGCTGCTCGGCGCGGCTTGTACCGCGCTGCTGGCCTTGCTGCTCGACGGCCTGGTGACACTCGCCAGCCGCCTCTGGCTCGAACGCGGCCTCCGCCCGTCTTAAGCCTCGGCAAAGGAATTTTCATGAAAAGACTTAGCTTGCTTTTAGGCTGCATTCTGCTGTTCGCAGGAATTGCTCAAGCCGCTGACAAACCCGTTATCCGCATCGGCGCCCGGGTGTTCACCGAACAAACCCTGCTGGCGGAAATCACTTCCCAATACCTGCGCACCAAGGGTTATGACACCCAAGTAACCGGCGGTCTGGGCAGCAACCTGGCCCGCAGTGCCCACGAAAGTGGTCAGCTGGACTTGATGTGGGAATACACCGGCGTGTCGCTGGTGGCTTACAACCACATCACTGACAAACTCGACAGCGCTCAGTCCTACGCCAAGGTGAAGGAAGTCGACGCGAAAAAAGGCCTGGTCTGGCTCACCCCGTCGAAATTCAGCAACACCTACGCCTTGGCCCTGCCGGAAAAAACCGCGCAGGCCTACCCGCAGATCAACACCATCAGCGAGCTGAACACGGTGATGCAGGCGGAGGCGAAGACCAATCACCTCGTTGCCCTGGACACTGAGTTTGCCAACCGCTCCGACGGTCTGGACGGCATGGTCGACCTCTATGGCATGAACCTGACCCGCAAGAACATCCGGCAGATGGACGCCGGGCTGGTCTACACCGCCCTGCGCAATAGCCAGGTGTTTGCCGGGCTGGTCTACACCACCGACGGTCGCTTGAACGCCTTCAAGCTGAAACTGCTGGAAGACGACAAGCATTACTTCCCGGACTACACCGCCGCCCCGGTAGTGCGTCAGGTCTACCTCGACGCCCACCCGAAACTCGCCGAAGAACTCAAGCCACTGGCCGAACTGTTCGACGACGCCACCATGCGCCAGCTCAACGCGCGGGTTGATGTCGATCACGAAAGCCCTTCATCGGTTGCCGCAGATTTCCTGCGCCAGCACCCGATCAACTGAGGAGGAAAAGCCATGGAATTTTTGAACGCCTTTTCCCATCTTGACTGGCCGCTGGTCCTGCACCTGACCTGGCAGCACATCACCCTTGTCGGCATTGCCGTAACGCTGGCAATCGTGGTTGGTGTGCCGCTGGGCGTGCTGATGACGCGCTTCCCGTCACTGGCCGGCCCGCTGCAAGCCAGCGCCACGGTGCTGCTGACCGTGCCGTCGATCGCGCTGTTCGGCCTGCTGCTGCCGTTCTACTCCAAGTTCGGCCAGGGCCTGGGCCCGATGCCGGCGATCACCGCGGTGTTTCTGTACTCGCTGCTGCCGATCATGCGTAACACCTACCTGGCGCTGACCGGCGTCGAACCCGGCATTCGCGAAGCCGCCCGTGGCATCGGCATGACCTTCGGCCAGCGCCTGCGCATGGTCGAACTGCCGATCGCCGTGCCGGTGATCCTCGCCGGTGTGCGCACCGCCGTGGTCATGAACATTGGTGTCATGACCATCGCCGCGACCATCGGTGCCGGTGGCCTCGGTGTACTCATTCTCGCTTCCATCAGCCGCAGCGACATGTCGATGCTGATCGTCGGCGCCGTGCTGGTCAGTCTCCTGGCCATCTTCGCCGACCTGCTTCTGCAATGGCTGCAACGCACGCTGACTCCAAAAGGACTGCTCAAATGATCGAACTTCAAAACCTCAGCAAGACCTTCCAAAGCAACGGCAAAGATGTGAAAGCCGTGGACTCGGTAAGCCTGACCGTCAATGAAGGCGAAATCTGTGTGTTCCTCGGGCCATCGGGCTGCGGCAAAAGCACCACGCTGAAAATGATCAACCGTCTGATCAAGCCGACCTCGGGCAAGATCCTGATCAACGGCGAAGACACCACCGACCTCGACGCCGTAACCCTGCGCCGCAATATCGGTTATGTGATCCAGCAGATCGGTCTGTTCCCGAACATGACCATCGAGGAAAACATCACCATCGTTCCGCGCCTGCTGGGCTGGGACAAACAGAAATGCCACGACCGCGCCCGCGAGTTGATGAGCATGATCAAGCTTGAACCCAAGCAGTACCTGAATCGCTACCCGCGGGAATTGTCCGGCGGTCAGCAGCAGCGAATCGGCGTTATTCGTGCACTGGCGGCGGATGCACCGCTGCTGTTGATGGATGAGCCGTTCGGCGCGGTCGACCCGATCAACCGCGAGATGATCCAGAACGAGTTCTTCGAGATGCAACGGGCGCTGAACAAGACCGTGATCATGGTCAGCCACGACATCGACGAAGCGATCAAGCTCGGCGACAAGATTGCGATCTTCCGCGCTGGCAAGCTGCTGCAGATCGATCACCCGGACACGCTGTTGGCGCACCCGGCGGACGATTTTGTCAGCAACTTCGTCGGCCAGGACAGCACCCTCAAGCGCCTGTTGCTGGTGAAAGCCGAAGACGCGGCAGACAACGCGCCGTCGGTGAGCCCGGAAACGCCGGTAGCTGAAGCCCTGGAGTTGATGGACGAACTGGACCGTCGTTATGTGGTGGTCACCGATGGCGAGAACAAGGCGCTCGGTTATGTACGACGTCGCGACCTGCACCGTCAGACCGGGACTTGCGCTCAGTACCTGCGCGAGTTCAACGCCACCGCGGCGTATGACGAGCATTTGCGCATTCTGCTGTCGCGTATGTACGAGTTCAACCGCTCGTGGTTGCCGGTGATGGACGCTGATCGAGTGTTCCTGGGCGAGGTGACTCAGGAATCGATTGCCGAGTACCTGAGCTCCGGTAAATCCCGTGGCGGCAAGACCAGTATTGTTTCGCCGGCCGAGACGGCTGTCGCCTGATCTGACACCTTCGCGGGCAAGCCTTGCTCCTACAAGTGCGGTGTCGTACGCCACATCACGGCATGCCGAAAACCTGTAGGAGCGAGGCTTGCCCGCGAATGGGGCCGACGCGATTTACGTTGATCGTTCCCACGCTCCGCGTGGGAACGCCGCCCGGGACGCTCTGCGTCCGCCCTTTGAGACGCGGAGCGTCTCCGGATGCATTCCCACGCAGAGCGTGGGAACGATCATTTGAGGGAACATCACACTGTCATGCATGTCGGTTACATCAGTAGCTGTCCGGGACCGCACGACGGAAGCGTGCAAAAACGCGACATTTTTTGTTGATCTCAAGCCCCTCACGCCCTAAAGTTCGCGCCGAACGTCCATGCTGGAAACGATCCATCCGGCTCAAGTACTGACGACGAGACAGCAAGGCCAAGGGAAAGCACCGCCTCCCGTGGCCTTTTTGCTTTCGGCGACATGCCTTGGGAAGTAGGCGAACCAAAGTGGGGATACGGAGGACGTTCATTTGCACCCATTTATTTACTCAGTTTGCCAGTAGGAGTCCCAAGCATGTCGATCAACGTCGAAGACTATTTCGCGCGCGATACCTTCAACAAAATGAAGGCCTTCGCCGACAAACAAGAAACCCCGTTCGTGGTCATCGACACCGCGATGATCAGCCAGGCCTATGACGACCTGCGTGCCGGTTTCGATTTCGCCAAGGTCTACTACGCGGTCAAGGCCAACCCGGCCGTCGAAATCATCGACCTGCTCAAAGAGAAAGGCTCGAACTTCGACATCGCCTCGATCTACGAGCTCGACAAAGTGATGAACCAGGGCGTCGGCCCGGATCGCATCAGCTACGGCAACACCATCAAGAAATCCAAGGACATCCGCTACTTCTACGAGAAGGGCGTGCGTCTGTATGCCACCGACTCCGAAGCCGACCTGCGCAACATCGCCAAGGCTGCGCCGGGTTCGAAAGTCTACGTGCGCATCCTCACCGAAGGCTCGACCACGGCCGACTGGCCGCTGTCGCGCAAATTCGGCTGCCAGACCGACATGGCCATGGACCTGCTGATCCTCGCCCGTGACCTGGGCCTGGTGCCTTACGGCATCTCGTTCCACGTCGGCTCGCAACAGCGCGACATCAGCGTCTGGGACGCGGCGATCGCCAAGGTCAAAGTGATCTTCGAACGCCTGAAAGAAGAAGATGGCATTCACCTGAAGCTGATCAACATGGGCGGCGGCTTCCCGGCCAACTACATCACCCGCACCAACAGCCTGGAAACCTACGCCGAAGAAATCATCCGTTTCCTCAAGGAAGACTTCGGTGACGACCTGCCGGAAATCATCCTGGAACCGGGCCGTTCCCTCATCGCCAACGCCGGCATCCTGGTCAGCGAAGTGGTACTGGTGGCGCGTAAATCCCGTACTGCCGTCGAGCGCTGGGTGTACACGGATGTGGGCAAGTTCTCCGGCCTGATCGAAACCATGGACGAAGCCATCAAGTTTCCGATCTGGACCGAAAAGAAAGGCGAGATGGAAGAAGTGGTCATCGCCGGCCCGACGTGCGACAGCGCCGACATCATGTATGAAAACTACAAGTACGGTTTGCCGCTGAACCTGGCGATTGGTGATCGTTTGTACTGGTTGTCCACCGGTGCCTACACCACCAGTTACAGCGCCATTGAATTCAATGGCTTCCCGCCACTGAAATCGTTCTACGTGTAAGCGATCTGGTGAACATAAAAGGTCCATGAAAATGGACCTTTTTTATTTACGTAGCCATGCCTCAAGCTGATTCAGCATCGCCATGCACTCATCAGTGCCCTCCACCACCCCGCCCAATTTGAAGTTCAATTCTCCGAGTGTGGACATATTCTTTGCTTGCAACAGTTCGATGACCATACCCTCGATACGTTGTTGTATATCTTCGATGAATAGCCCCATCTGCGCGCTGACAAACGCGAACTCGGTATACAGTGTTGCGATATTGGTCTTGTATTCAACGGCCCTGATCGACGCGACGGTGGAGGAGTAGGCAATGTCCCAGACCGGAGCCGTACCGGCCTGACTGAATAACTCCTGCGCAACAGTCGGTTGTGGATGGCATTGACAGGTTCGGTGGTCCATTGTTCGCATGAATACCGACTGCAGCCCAAACGACTCGTCACGCACTTCTCTGATCGTGTATTTGAGTTGCCGTATCGCACTGCTTAGGTCACCAAACCGAAGATACAGTTCGTGAATCAAGTCCCGTACATTACGTGGTGGGAATAACATCCACGTCCGTGACCTGGCCAGGCTGTACGATTTGAAGTCCACGCTGCCGATAGGTTCGCGGCGCGACGTCTGTTTGGTTATTTCCAAGGATTCACGGCTGAACGTCGCCAGATCTTCGATATAACCTTTGCACAGCCGCTGGGCTTGTTCAGTGCGCGTCCAGAACTCTCGCAAATATCGCTCATTAAACGCCGTATTATTAAAGCGCAAGTCCTTCGACAGGATCGCCAGTTGATGGCCGCTGTTTCTACGGCGCTCAAACACAACCGGAATATTATTGAATGTCAGCGCCATAGAACCAAGAAAGTTGGTGTAGCGATCCAATACACGACGCTGCGTCGCGGTAAATTCATAGGTAAGTGCATTCATATCCATGGTAGAGGTGGGCGCGCGGCCCACCTCCCTGACTCCCTGTTAGCGCTGAACGGTGTTCAAATATTTAATAACATTTGCAATACGGGCAATGGCGGCACCCGCTCGGTCCTCAACGGCGATCGACTTATCTTGTTTGAAATCGCTGGAGATTTTTTCAAAATCGGCCACCAGATTCGAAAATTCGCTCACATAGTCCCAACGCTGGTCGTCCAACTCGTCAAGTGTTTTAACCAATTCGATCCGCCCATCAATTCGGGCAATAGCTTTGGTGTACCTATCAGCCTGCATTCGCAAGTCGCTAGCTTTTTCTTTCAGCCGGTTGTACCCCGCCAACATATTGAGAAAAGAAACGGCTTCGCCAATCCCGGAAATCATTTTTTTCAGCGTATCAATGGCCAACAATGCGATTTGAACCTGCGGTGGTGCCAAACCCAGTGCCTTGAAGCTTTCCAGCGATAACTTCGCCTCCTCACCAATTTTCTCGACGCCGGCCTTCCCGATCAGATCAATCGCTTCGGAAACTGACTTCATCTGCACTTTCAATGCATCGAGTTTTTCTTCGGCAACTTTTTTGAGCTGCTCATCGGATACCCGATCCTGTTGCAGCGTTTGAACCCACTCCATTGACGCGCCCCTGTCATACGAGGTGCTGATACTCTTGTGGATACTTTTTAGATCTGCGGTTTTATCGGACAGTTTGGAAAATACAGCTTTGAGCTCATCTTCCATGTCCTGATGAATCTCGTCATCCTCCTTCGGATTCCCGAGATCACCCTGAAAAACCTTTAGTTTTTCCGCTGCTCTTTCCAGATAGATACGGTTTGCCTGGGCGAGGTTACGTACATCGAAGGTAACCTTATTGATAGTCGCTGCCAGATCATTCATTGTCCCCACCGCGCCGGACACGTAATCAAATTGCTGGAACAACATTTGCGCGCTGGCGTTGTTCTGCTGCATCACGCCATTATGAGCGCGCAGATTAACCACATTGAACGATGTATCGCCCGATTGACCCGATAACAAACTCATACCTCTTTTAACTTCCATACCCGACCGATTCCTTTCGTATTCTTTGTCAGCTTCTGCAAACACACCCAGCAGCTGATCGGAACTTGCTTTTATACGTTCCCAAGGTGCAGTGATATTGACTATCTGGTTTTTAAACTTTCTCAGGGACACCGCCTCGTTCAGCTTATTGACCTCTTGCACGGATGCAACAATGTAATCACTCAGCGAATTCCACACCAGCATCAGGTTTTGAGTCGCGACTTCAGCTTCGATCGCAACGTAGCTCAAGTTCTGAAGATCATCACGTACCTTGTTCAACGAACTCAATGTCTGGTTTTTACCGGCCATTTTTTGATTGGCTGCTTGTTGCGCTTCCTTCAGGCTATTGCGTTCCTTGCGAATTTTTTCAGCCTTGACGCCCTGATAGATCCCGAGAATCAACCCGCCGATATTAAGCGTCGCTGCCGATTTGATCGCTTCCTGGACAAGTTGATCGTACTGTTTATTGAGTTCGTCAATATCAGCCGCGCGCTGATCAATGTCCTTTTGCAGGACCTGAATATCTGCCTGGTATGTATTTTTTGAGATAAATTGCAATCGCAACGTGATTCCCGGCAGCACTTTTGCGCGCATATCGGTACCAAAGCTATCCAGCTCTACTCTCACCCGCTCGGCTTTATCATGGCATTGCTTGACCTTTGCCAGCATGTCATTGAGGTAAGACTTGATTTCCGGTACATCTCCCGCAGGTAGACCGAGATCGGGAAGATTCGGAATTTGACGCCTGAGTTTCTGATACTCCTCCGGCGTTGTAATGTCGTACTCTTCGAGGTATTTCGATGCTTTGAGATCTTCATAGATCTCTACAATTCCGTTGCCAATCCTGATAATGCTGCCACCAAAAATCTTCAGGTCATTGCCTGTCAGCATTATTTTTTCGCGCAATGGCGACCAGCGCTTGGCATGATCATACGTCGTTGTGAACGTGTCCAGAAAGTCTGTAGCTTTAAGCCCCACACCGCCGTCATCACCTGCGCCATAGTTTAGATACGCAACGACATCTTGTAGCCTGACGGGCAGAGACAACCCTAAAGTTTCATACTTTCTCAGACTGATAATTTGCTCTTTGGTCAGTTGTATTCCGGGCTGCCGGTTATATTCATCACCTTCGCCGAGCGATGCGTCCACAAACATCGCAGGCGCTTTAGTAGCGGCCTCGACGATTTTATTATCCATATTGAAATCCATGAGAGACTCCTTGTCTTCTCCAGGTATTAGTAGTATTTCAGCTTATTCCGATATTGATGAATCGCTATGTACAACCAGATCATCGATATCGCAAAACAAACCTTAGAGCACCAACCCAATAACTCACAAGCTTTCAAATATTAAAATTCAAGACAACTTTCATATTGACCAGCGCACTACTTGAGCGCCACTCAGAAACTAACGCAGCGCAAACCAGATAATCAATATCATCAATCAACATTCTTTATCAGCGGCACACCGAACAAAAACCATACTTAATTGCCAACAGCGTTAACGGTAAAGTAAACCGTTACAACGCGATCAACTGCGATAGCCGTTGCCGATATGCATTAGCCATCTCACGGATTTGTGGATGATTTGCACTGAGCAATGACTCGCTGCTGACCCGCAAGAAATTCACGTTTGCGCCGGCCAGCGCCATGCGCAACCAGCCCAGCGCTTCATCGACTTGACCTTCCTCGGCCAGTACCGTGGCATAACTGAATTGCCCACGAAAATCCCCGGCCTCGGCCGAGCGTCGATACCATTCCCGAGCCGCAAGAAGATCCTGCGGGCAATGGTGTCCTTCTTCCAGGTAACGGCCCAACAGGTTCATGGATTTGGCGTGGCGCAGTTCAGCGGCACGGCGATACATCGCCAGTGCTTGCGCCTGGTCCTTAGCGACCCCGCGCCCGGTGGCCAACAGATTGGCGTAGTTGTACATCGCCCAATCCAGTCCCGCTTCTGCCGCCAGTCGATAATGTCGCACTGCAATCGCCGCATCCGCCGCACAACCCCAGCCATGCTCATGACAACGACCGAGCATGTTGCGCGCCATCAGGTGCCCGCCCTTGGCCGCAATCTCGAACCAGCGCACAGCCAGCGGCTGATCCTGTTCGATGCCCTGCCCGTCCAGCAGGATCTGCCCAAGCAGCGCCTGGGCATCAAGCACACCTTCGCGCGCCGCGATCAGAATCGCCTGGGCCGCCCGCGCCGGACTTTCTTCGAGCATGGCCTTGAGCCGATCACCGTCGAGGACTTCCTCGCGGCGCAGTTGATAACTCATACCTCGACCCAGCGGCGCAGCAGGTTGTGATAGGTGCCAGTGAGGCGGATCAGCGAAGGGTGGTCGGGCAGGTCTTGGGTCAGTTGCTGGATCGCCCCGTCCATCTCGAACAGCAAGGCGCGCTGGCTGTCTTCGCGGACCAGGCTTTGGGTCCAGAAGAACGACGCGTAACGCGTACCACGAGTGACGGCGTTGACCTTGTGCAGGCTGCTTCCGGGATACAGCACCATGTCGCCGGCGGGCAACTTCACGCGCTGGGTGCCGAAGGTGTCCTGGATTTCCAGCTCGCCGCCGTCGTAGTCATCCGGCTCGCTGAAGAACAGCGTGGCCGACAGGTCAGTGCGTACCCGCTCGATGCTGCCCTGGGGCTGGCGCACCGCGTTGTCGATGTGGAAATCGAAGCTGCCGCCCGCCGTGTAACAGTTCAGCAACGGCGGGAAGACTTTGTGCGGCAGCGCGGCCGACATGAATTGCGGATTTTTCCACAGCCGCTCAAGCATGGCCGCGCCGATTTCCTTGGCCAGTGGATGACCTTCCGGCAGTTGCAGATTGTGCTTGGCCTTGGCTGACTGGAAGCCGGCGGTGATCTTGCCGTCCGCCCAATCAGCCTGTTCCAGGGCCTCGCGGATACGCTGCACTTCTTCTTTCGCGAACACGCCGGGAATGTGCAGCAACATGGCAGGACACCTGAAAACCAAGGGACGCCAATGGTATTGATTCTTATTGACTAAGTAAAACGCCACAGACGAACGAGCCAGCAAAAACCGTAAGGTTAAATTGTAAAGAATGTAAATTCGTCGCGAATAGTAACGTTTCGCAATTGATACAAATACCTGTTTACCCTATATTCCGCGGCCTCAAATCCTTGGGGAGGGGAATTCACATGTCACGCCAACAACCACAATTGCCGGTCAGTTCACCACGTTTGCTCGCGTCTGCCATAGGCATGGCTATCACTGCGGGCTCTGCGGGCCACATGGTTTTCGCCGCTGAAAAGACCGACGAAAAAGCACCGGGCAATGCGATTTCCCTCGACGCCACCAGCGTTGTTGGCGAGCAGGAAGACACCTCCTACAAAACCGATACCTCGGCCTCCAAGAAGTACACCGCGCCACTGCGCGAAACGCCGAAAAGCGTCACCGTGATCCCGCAACAAGTGATCCGCGACACCGGCGCCACCAGCCTGGTTGACGCATTGCGCACCACGCCGGGCATCACCTTCGGTGCCGGCGAAGGTGGCAACCCGGCCGGCGACCGCCCGATCATTCGTGGCTTCAACGCTGAAAGCGACACCTTCGTCGACGGCATGCGCGACCCGGCGTCCCAGAGCCGCGAGATTTTCAACGTTGAATCGATTGAGATCAGCAAAGGCCCTGGCTCGGCCTTCACCGGCGCCGGTTCCACCGGTGGCAGCCTGAACCTGGTGAGCAAGACCGCCAAACTCGGCAACTTCTACAACGGCGGCTTCACCTGGGGCTCGGACCAGACCAAGCGCACCACCCTGGACCTGAATCAGCAGATCAACGACACCTCGGCCTTCCGCCTGAACCTGATGAAGCACGAAGCCAACGTTGCCGGCCGTGATGCCGTGGACGTCAGCCGCTGGGGCGTGGCGCCGACTTTCTCCTTCGGCCTGGGCACCGACACCCGCGTGACCGTCGGTTACTACCACGTCGAAACCGATGACATGCCGGACTACGGCATACCGCTGACCTCCAGCGCCAACCGCAGCAAGTACCACGTCGACAAACCGGCCAACGTCAATAAAGACAATTTCTACGGCCTCACCGGTCGCGACTATCGCCAGACCGAAAACGACAGCGGCACGATCAAGATCGAACACGATCTGAATGACGACCTGACCGTTTCCAACAGCTTCCGCATGTCCCGCTCGACCCTCGACTACATCGTCACCAACCCGGACGACAGCAAGGGCAACGTGGCTAACGGCAGTGTGTACCGTGGCTCGAAAAACCGTAACTCGACGTCCAGCGGCTGGGTCAACCAGACCGACCTGAGCGCCAAGTTCAACACCGGCGCCATCGAACACAGCCTGGTCACCGGTCTGGAGTTTTCCTATCAGGACACCCACAACCGTCCGTACATCCTGACCTCGACCGCCAGCGGCACCACCTGCAACCGCGCGCTGTTCAACGCCGGCGACTGCACCAATCTGTACAAGCCGACGCCTGGGGATAACTGGTCGGGTTCCATCAAAGACAGCAATGCCTTCACCGACACCGACACCAAGACCGCTGCGGCTTACGTGTTTGACACCCTGAAATTGAACGAGCAATGGTCGCTGAACCTGGGCCTGCGCTACGACAACTACCAGACCGAATCCAGCGGCTATGCCAACGCTGGCCGTAGTTCGCCAGCGGGCAGTTTCTCCCGGGAGAACACCAGCGACCTGGTCAACTACCAGATCGGCGTGGTCTACAACCCGTTGCCGAACGGCAGCGTGTACGCGGCCTACTCCACCTCCAGCAACCCGGCCGGCGAAACCAGCGGTAACGGCGGCCTGGAACTGGCGGCGAACAACAGCGACCTGGACCCGGAAAAGAACCGCAACTACGAGATCGGCACCAAGTGGGATTTCTTCGGTGACGACTTGTCGCTGACCGCTGCGCTGTTCCGCACCGAGAAAACCAACGCCCGTATCGACGATCCGGACGGCGCCACCACCCAGGTGCTGGACGGCGAACAAACCGTCAACGGTCTGGAACTGACCTACACCGGCAAGCTGACCCGTAACTGGAAAGTCTTCGGCGGCTACACCTATATGGAAAGCGAAGTGGTCAAGACCACCCTCGCCGCCGACAAAGGCAACCACATGCCGAGCACGCCACGGAACAACTTCACCCTGTGGTCGACCTACGACCTGATCCCGGAGAAGTTGACCATTGGCGGCGGCGCGACCTTCGTCGACTCGCAGTTCGGCAACGTCGCCAACTCGGTGGAGATCCCGTCCTACTGGCGCTACGACGCGATGGCCAGCTACGCGCTGACCAAGAACGTCGACCTGCAACTCAACGTGCAGAACCTGACCGACAAGCGTTACTTCGACCAGGTGTTCCAGACGCACTACGCCCACGTGGCGGCGGGTCGTACTGCCCTGCTGAGCGCGAACTTCCACTTCTAACAGGGAGTCGGTCGTCGGATGCATAACTGTGGCGAGGGAGCTTGCTCCCGCTGGGTGGCGAAGCCGCCCCAAAACCAGGCACTGCGGTTTTCCCCTTAAACCGTATTGCCCTTTTGGGGAGTCCTTCGGCCTCCAGCGGGAGCAAGCTCCCTCGCCACAAAGGCAACATTCGGTCTTAACGCCCCGTTCATTGAATTGAACGGGGCTTTTGTGCGTAATAAAGAATGTTTCTCGACAACCCACGGCATAATGCGCGCCGTGATGATTACTTTCGAACGAACAAGGCGAGTGACGTGTTGAAGAAAACCCTGTTCCAGTTGCACTGGTTTTTTGGCATCAGTGCCGGGTTGGTGCTGGCCCTGATGGGCATCACCGGTGCTGCCTATTCGTTTCAGGATGAAATCCTGCGGGCGCTGAATCCTACTGTGCTGCAGGTGGAGAAACAGGTCGCCGGTGTGCTGCCGCCAGCGGAACTGGTTGAACACATCGAAGCCGCCTCAGGCAAGAAAGTCTCGATGCTCTGGGTCGAAACCGACAGCGGCAACGCCGCACGGGTGATCTTCACTCCGCCACCGGGCGAGCGTCGCGGCGAGATGCGTTACTTCGACCCGTACACCGCCGAGTTTCTGGGCGACGCCACGGGCCAGGACTTCTTCGGCTTTATGTTGCAGTTGCACCGCTTCCTCGCGATGGGCGACACCGGGCGGCAGATCACGGGTGCCTGTACGCTGATCCTGGTGTTCTTCTGCCTGTCCGGCCTCTATCTGCGCTGGCCGCGCCAATGGAATAAATGGCGCGCCTGGCTGACCCTCGACTGGAAGAAAAAGGGTCGCAGCTTTAATTGGGACCTGCACTCGGTGGCGGGCACCTGGTGCATGTTGTTTTACCTGTTGGCCGCGCTGACCGGGTTGTCCTGGTCCTACGAGTGGTACAACAAGGGCCTGACAAAATTACTGTCCGACGCGCCGCAAAACGAGCGGGTGCGCAACCGCGGCCCGGCGCCAAGTGGCCCGGCGCCGACCGCCGATTACGCCGCGATGTGGAGCAGCATCTACAGCGCCGCCGGTCCGAACCTGTCCGCCTACAACATCCGCATGCCGCCACTGGCCGGGCAACCGGCGACCGTGTTCTACCTGTTGAATACCTCGCCCCATGACCGCGCGCTGAACGAGATCAGCCTCGATCCGGCCACCGGCATCGTCAAACGTCACGACCGCTACAGCGACAAGAGCTTCAAGGCGCAACTGCTCACCAGCATTTATGCGCTGCACACGGGCAGTTATTTCGGCATCGTCGGGCGGATCATTCTGACCGTCACCGCGCTGACCATGCCGCTGTTTTTCATCACGGGTTGGTTGCTGTACCTGGATCGTCGGCGCAAGAAACGTCAGATCAAGGATGCGCGCAAAGGCCTTGTGCAACCGGGCAGCGACGCGCCGACGTGGTTGATCGGTTTCGCCAGCCAGAGCGGTTTTGCCGAGCAACTGGCCTGGCAGACCGCCGGGCAATTGCAGGCCGCCGGATTGCCGGTGAAGGTCCAGCCGCTGGCCACTGTCAGCGAGCAGGATTTGCAGGATTCGGACAACGCGTTGTTCGTGGTCAGCACCTTCGGCGACGGCGAAGCGCCGGACAGCGCCCGCGGTTTCGAACGCAAAGTGCTGGGCCGGGCGTTGAGTCTGGAAAGTTTGAATTATGCGGTGCTCGGTCTAGGTGACCGCCAGTATCAACACTTCTGCGGCTTCGCCCGCCGCTTGCACACCTGGCTCGGCGAACACGGCGGCAAGACCCTGTTTGCCCCGGTGGAAGTCGACAGCGGCGACCCTTACGCCTTGCGTCACTGGCAGCAGCAACTCGGCCTGCTGACCGGACAGGCGCCCGTAGACACCTGGCAAGCGCCCAGCTACGACAACTGGACCTTGTCCCGGCGCGAACTGCTGAACCCGGACAGCAGCGGTTCGCCGGTGTACATGATCGGCCTCATGGCCCCGAGCACCAGCAGTTGGCTGGCGGGTGACCTGGTGGAAGTCATGCCGCGCAATTGCCCGTGGGCGATCGAGCATTTCCTCGATGGCCTGGGGATTGATGGTCGCGCCAGTGTTGAACTCGATGGCCTCTCGCAACCGCTGGACCAGGCGCTCGCCAGTCGCCAATTGCCCGAGAACCGCGCGCACTTGGTCGGCCTGCACGCCCAGGCACTGGTGCAGGCGTTGGTGCCGTTGGCGATGCGCGAATACTCCATCGCCTCGATCGCCGCTGACGGCGTGCTCGAACTGATCGTGCGTCAGGAACTGCACCCCGACGGCAGCCTCGGCATCGGCTCCGGTTGGCTGACCGAACACGCGCCCGTGGGCGGCAGCATCAGCCTGCGCGTGCGGCGCAATAGCGGTTTCCATCTGCCGGTCGAACCGGTGCCGATGATCCTGCTGGGCAACGGTACGGGCCTGGCCGGGCTGCGCAGCTTGCTCAAGGCACGGATTGCCGACGGGCAGCAGCGGCACTGGTTGCTGTTTGGCGAGCGCAATCGCCAGCATGACTTCCTGTGTCGCGATGAGCTGGAAGGCTGGTTGATCGAGGGTGATCTGGAACGACTGGACCTGGCGTTTTCACGGGATCAGGCCGAGAAGATTTATGTGCAGGACCGCCTGCGTGAATCGGCCGTCGAGCTGAAGAAATGGCTGGCCGAGGGTGCGGTGATTTACATCTGCGGCAGCTTGCAGGGGATGGCGTCGGGGGTGGATCACGCGCTGAACGAAATACTCGGGATCGAAGAGGTCGACCGTTTGATCGAACAAGGCCGCTACCGCCGCGACGTCTACTGACACCTCAAGCCAGATCGTTCCCACGCTCCGCGTGGGAATGCAGCCCGGGACGCTCCGCGTCCCATCAAGAGCCGAACGCAGAGCGTCCGTTGAGGCATTCCCACGCAGAACGGGGGAACGATCTCCCCGTCAAACCGGCTGCAACGTCTGCTCAAACACACTCACCCCATCCAGATCCCGCAACACCACGCTCATCTCCCCCGTCAGCCCCTCGATATTCACCTCGCCAAAAAACTGAAATCCGGCAAACGGCGAGGTGTTTTGCGCTGGCGGTGCTTTCTCGAACACCACCTCGGGGCCAAAGGTTTTGTCCAGCGGATTGGGCCCGAAGCTCCCGGCATTCAACGGCCCGGCGACAAACTCCCAGAACGGTTCGAAATCCTGAAACGCGGCGCGATCCGGGTGGTAATGATGCGCCGCGCAGTAATGCACATCCGCGGTCAGGAACACGAAATTACGTACCTGCTGCTTGCGCAGAAAGCCCAGCAACTCAGCGATTTCCAGTTCACGGCCCTGAGCCGGTCCCGGATCACCATTGGCTACCGCTTCCCAGCGGGCGACACCTGGGCTGACTTCACCGTCGGGCACACCGAGACCAATCGGCATGTCGGCAGCGATGACTTTCCATTGCGCCTTTGAGGCTTTCAACGAAGCCTTCAGCCAGTCGAGTTGTTCACGACCGAGGAACGGTTTCTCGCCGCCCAAGTTGTCGTCATTCGCCCCGCGATAACTGCGCATATCAAGCACGAACACATCGAGCAGCGGCCCATAACTGAGCTGGCGATAAATCCGCCCGCCATTGTCGGCACTCTGCAAACGCATCGGCGCGTATTCGAGCCAGGCCTGGCGTGCGCGGCCGACCAGGCTGTGGATATCTTTGCTCTTGTAGCGCTCATCAAGTTGCTTGCCCGGCGACCAGTTGTTCACCACTTCGTGGTCGTCCCACTGCCAGATCTGTGGGACTTCGGCGTTGAAGCGGCGGATGTTTTCGTCCATCAGGTTGTAGCGATAATTGCCGCGATATTCGTCCAGAGTTTCCGCGACTTTGCTCTTGGCTTCGCTGGTGATGTTGCGCCACACCCGGCCACTCTCGGTGGTGAGCTGTGCCGGCACCGGGCCGTCGGCGTAGATGGTGTCGCCGCTGTGTATAAAGAAATCCGGCAGGCGCAGGCGCATGGCTTCGTAGATGCGCATGCCGCCGATGTCCGGGTTGATGCCGAAGCCCTGGCCGACGGTGTCGCCGCTCCACACAAAACGAATGTCGCGCCGGGCCGTCGGCACGCTGCGCAAGTGGCCGAACCAGGGTTCGCTGCTTGTGCCGTTCTGGGCATCTTCAAAGTGCACGCGGTAAAAAATCGCCTGGTCGGCGGGCAGGCCGGTGAGTTCGACCCGGGCGGTGAAATCGGTGCGGGCATCAGCCAAAGGCGAGACGAAACGACGCGGGTTGGTGAACAGGCTGCGGGTGTCCCATTCCACCACCATGCGCGCAGGACGGTCGCTGCGGCTCCAGACCATCGCCCGGTCGCCCTGCAAGTCGCCGGACTGCACGCCGTCGGTGAGTTGCGGCCGATCCTTGACCGAGGCGATTACCGCCGGGGCCAGGCTGGGCAGCAACAAACCGGCGCCGACCGCTTGCATGACACGCCGGCGACCGAGGTTGAATTCGCTCATGGTGTTCTCCCTGAAAAAGGGAAACTAAAGCATGTGCGCATGACGCCTGTGTGAAACACGCTCCTACAGGGTTGGGTGTCAGGCGTTGACGGGTTCTACCGCCAACTCCACCCCTTCCGGGCGCTTGAGCAGCGCATACGCCACCGCCGTCAGCAAACTCCCGGCCACGATGGCGAGCAGATACAGCAGCGCATGGTTGATCGCATTCGGGATCATCAGCACGAACAAGCCACCGTGCGGCGCCATCAGTTTGCAGCCGAAATACATCGACAACGCCCCCGTCAGCGCACCACCGGCAATGCTCGCCGGAATCACCCGCAACGGATCTTTCGCCGCAAACGGAATCGCCCCTTCGGAGATAAAGCACAACCCCAACACCAACGCCGCTTTACCGGCCTCGCGTTCGGTCTGGGCAAACTTGCGCCGGGCAATAAACGTCGCGATGCCGAGGCCAATCGGCGGCACCATGCCGGCGGCCATGGTCGCGGCCATCGGGGCATAACTCTGCGACGCCAGCAGTCCCACCGAGAAGGCATAAGCGGCCTTGTTGATCGGCCCGCCAAGATCGACGCACATCATCCCGCCGAGCAACACACCCAGCAGAATCGCGTTGGTGGTGCCCATGCTGTCGAGGAAGTGCGTGAGCGCTTCGAGCATCCCCGCCACCGGTTTGCCAACCACATAAATCATCACCAGTCCGGTGAACAGACTCGCCAGCAACGGGATGATCAGGATCGGTTTCAGTGCCTCAAGACTTTGAGGCAACCGCGCATAACGATTGATCGCCTGGGCCGCGTAACCGGCGATAAAACCGGCCAGGATCCCGCCGATAAAACCGGCGCCCAACGTGCTCGCCAGCAAACCACCGATCATCCCTGGCGCCAGGCCCGGACGATCGGCGATCGAGTAGGCGATGTACCCCGCCAGCAACGGCACCATCAATTTGAAAGCGGTCTCGCCGCCGATCTGCATCAGCGCGGCCGCCAGCGTGCCCGGCTCCTTGAACGCAGTGATGCCGAACACGAACGACAATGCGATCATCAAACCGCCCGCCACCACCATCGGCAGCATGAACGACACACCGGTCAGCAGGTGTTTGTAGACGCCAGTCTTCTCCTGCTTGGCCGGGCCTTTGGCACCGGTAGCAGCGCTTTCCTGCTTGCCTTCGGCCAAGGCTTTGTTAAGCGTGGCTTCGGCCTGTTTCAAGGCGATGCCGGTGCCGCAACGGTAAATTTTCTTGCCGGCGAAACGCTCGGTGGCGACTTCGATATCGCAGGCCAGCAGCACCACGTCGGCATCGGCAATTGCCGCTGCGCTCAGGGGATTACGCGCGCCGACCGAGCCCTGGGTTTCCACTTGCAGGTCGTAGCCCAGACGCTTGGCCGCTTGCTGCAACGCTTCGGCAGCCATGAAAGTGTGAGCGACGCCGGTCGGACACGCGGTGATTGCGACCAGACACGGGGCGCTTTTTGCGGCCACGACAGGTTCTGCGAGCGCTTCGGCGGCGACGTAAATTTCAGCCTCTTCAGCACCGCGCCGCAGCACCGCTTCAACATCTTGCAGGGCCTGGGCCGGGGTGCTGCGGAATACGCGTTTGCCGACGAATCGCGACATGTCCACCGGCGCGCTGGTCACCAGCAACACCCACTCGGCGGACTCAATGGTCGCCGACGACAACTGACGTTCCGGATGTGCCGCGTCGTTCACTTCGACGCAAGTACTCCAACCCTGGCGCTGGGCCGCGGCATCGAGCAACCGCGCGCACAGCACACTGGTGACCATGCCGTTCGGGCAGGCCGTAACAATGGCTAACTTCATGACAACCCCTCTTATTGTTCTGTCAGGAGGCGCACGCGCACGCCCTGTTCGAGCTGCGTCAACTGCGCGACATCGCTGATACCGAAACCGATTTGCGTGACCGCCAGCGCGGCAATGGCCGTGGCGGTGCGCAGGGTCTGTTCAGGCGTGTCGGCGCTGAGCAAACCGTGGAGCATCCCCGCCAACAGCGAATCACCGGCACCCACGGTGCTGACCACACTGACCCGCGGCGGCGTAGCATGCATCGCCGCGCCAACGCTGAACCAGTTCACCCCGTCGGCTCCGTGGGAAATCACCACGTGTTCGATGCCTTGGGCGTGCAAGCGGCTCGCGGCTTCGGCCTGGGCCGTCACCGACACCACGTCGCAATCGAGGGCATCGGCGAGCTCTTCGGTGTTGGGTTTGATCAGCCACGGACCGGCCGCCAATCCCGCACGCAACGCATCGCCGCTGGTGTCCAGCGCCACGTTCAAACCGAGGTTTTTCAGACGTGCGATCAACGCTTGCAACCACTGCGGGCTGACGCCTCGCGGCAGGCTACCGGCGACGACAACCGCGTCATGCCCCGGCGCGATCTGATCGAGGCGATCGAGCAACGCCTGCTGCGCCGCTTCATTGACCTGCGGGCCCGGGCCGTTGATGTCGGTGATACGCCCGTTGCTTTCCGCCAGTTTGATGTTGCTGCGAGTCTCGCCGGGAACACGAATGAACGCGTCGACAAAGCCGCGCTTGGCGAACAGGGTTTCGAAGGCTTGCAGATTGTCTTCGCCGAGAAAGCCGCTGACGGTCAGTTGATGGCCGAGATCGGCCAGCACCTGCGCCACGTTCACGCCTTTACCGGCGGCGTGGGTGTGCATCTCGTCGCTGCGGTTGACCTGACCGGGTGTCAGCACCGGCAACTGGACGGTGAGGTCCAGCGCCGGGTTGAGGGTCAGGGTGAGAATCTTGGCCATTACAGGGCCTCCACTAATGCGCGCACTTCATCGGCGCTGCCCACGGCCAAGGCCTGTTGGGCGAGAGTTTGGGTCTGGGCCAGGCTGAGTTCGCGGATGCGTGCCTTGACCTCGGCGATGCTGCGGCCGGACACACTGAGTTCATCCACACCGAGGCCGACCAGCACCGGCACCGCCAGCGGATCGGCCGCCAACTCGCCGCACACGCCGACCCACTTGCCATGGGCATGGGCCGCGCGCACGGTGATGTCGATCAGTTGCAGCACCGCCGGGTGCAAGCCGTCAGCCTGGGCCGACAAGGTCGGGTGACCGCGGTCGATGGCCAGGGTGTATTGGGTCAGGTCGTTGGTGCCGACGCTGAAGAAATCGACTTCCTTGGCCAGCACCGGCGCGAGCAAGGCTGCCGATGGAACCTCGATCATGATCCCCAGTTGCAGATCCGCCACCGGGATTTCCAGGCGCAGGCGTTCGGTCATGTCCCGGGCCTGGCGCCATTCATCGACGCTGCCGACCATCGGGAACATGATCCGCAATGGACGGTTGTCGGCGGCACGGAGCAAGGCGCGCAATTGCGCTTCCATGATCTGCGGACGTTGCAGGGTCAGGCGAATGCCGCGCACGCCGAGGAACGGGTTTTCTTCCTTGGCGATCGGCCAATACGGCAGCGGTTTGTCGCCACCGACATCGAGAGTACGAACCACCAAGGGACGACCGGCGAGGCCATCGAGCACGCGACGGTATTCGACTTCCTGGGTGGCTTCGTCCGGCGCCTGCGAGTGCGCCATGAAAATCAGTTCGGTGCGCAGCAAGCCAATGCCTTCGGCGCCCTGCTCCACCGCGCTGGTGACGCCGGCGCTTTCACCGATGTTGGCGAACACTTCCACGGCGTGACCATCAGTGGTCAGCGCCGGTTGATGGCGTTGTTCGGCAGCGGCTTTCAACCGTATTTCGCGGGTGTCGCGTTCTTCGGTGGCGCGCTGCAAGGTCGCGGCATCGGCGTCGACATGCAGGCGACCGCGCTGACCATCAATCAGCAACGGCGTGCCCGGCGCCAGCAGCAACACGGCCGCGCCAGCGCCGACCAAGGCCGGAATGCCCAGGGCGCGGGCGACGATGGCGCTATGAGCGGTGGCGCCGCCACGGGCGGTGAGAATACCGGCCACCCGCGCCGGGTCGAGACGCGCCACGTCCGACGGACCGACCTCGTCCATCACCAGAATGTACGGTTGCTCCGGCTCGCTCGGGGTTTCGACGCCACACAACTGCGAGAGCACCCGGCGGCCGATATCGCGCAAATCGGCGGCGCGTTCGGCGAGCAACGCGTCCTGCAAGGATTCCTGTTGTTTGGCAGCGGCTTCGATCACCGCCATCCACGCCGCTTCGGCGCTTTCGCCTTGCTTGAGACGGGTGTCGACTTCATCGGTCAATTCCGGGTCGTCGAGCATTTCCTGGTGGGTGATGAAGATCTCGCGAATCGCCTTGGATTTGCTGCGCTCGATCAAGCCTTCGATGTCGCGACGGACATCGCTCAGCGCTTGCTTGAGGCGCTCGCGTTCGATGGTGGCGGACTCTCCGCGCAACGGGTAATCGATGGTTTGCAGCACTTGAATATGCGCCGGGCCAATGGCGATGCCTGGGGCGGCGGCGATGGCCTGGACCAGACTGCCGGACTTGGGTGCGAGCAGCACCTCGGCGACATCGGCAAACACTTCGCGTTGCTGACTGACCGCCGGCAACGGCTCGACTTCTTCACCGAGGCCTTCTTCGATGGCCGCGAGCAACGCCGGCAAGGCATCGGCGGCGATGCTCGGCTCGGCAATGAATTCCAGCACCTGACCGCGACGGGCGCCGAGGCTCAGCAGTTTACTCAGGCTTTTCACTGAAACGGCGCTGTCCTGGCCATCGACGATGCGCACGCGGATCTCGCCGTCAAAACTTTTCGCCAATTGCGCGAGGATCTTCGCCGGCCGCGCATGCAAACCGTGAGCGTTGGCCAGGGCAATACGCGCGCTCGGCCAGTCGGCAGGCACCTCACCGCCGAGCACTTCGAGGACTTTGCGGCTGCTGGTGGCGCGGCCCAATTCGTGGCCGCGACCTTCGATCAGCAACGCACACAGGCGTTCGAGCAAGGCTTGATGCGCTTCGCCAAGGCTGGCCAGGCAGAACAGACCGCTCAGCGGCTGGCCGAGGTAACGCATCGGCTTGTCCGGCGTGACGAAGGCCAGCCCCGGACGCTTGACGGTTTGTTCGCTGTGCAGCCACCACAAGCCATCGCCCAGGGGCAGCGCTTCCACCTGTTGCAACACGGCGGAGAAACCGTTGCTCACACAATCGGCCTGGCGCAGCAAACGCGCACCACGCCAGACCAGTTCTTCAAAGTCATCGGCGGACACGCCAAGGCCAATCATCTGCGCATCCAGCGCCAGTTCCTGCGGCGCGCCTTGCAACAGTTTCAGCAACGCTTCGGCAGAACTGGCGCGGCGCAGAGCCTGGCCCAGATCGGTCTCGCCGAGGGCGCGGGTCAGCAATTGCAGCAAACGCAGGTGTTCATCGGATTTGGCGGCGATGCCGATCGCCAGGTAGACGATGTGGCCGTCGCCCCAGTCCACACCTTCGGGGAACTGCATCAGCCGCACGCCGGTGGAAAACACCTGGTCGCGGGTTTCCGGCGTACCGTGGGGGATGGCAATACCTTGGCCGAGAAAGGTCGAGCCCTGGGCTTCCCGCGCCTGCAAACCGGCGAGATAACCCTCTGCTACCAGACCATCGGCAACCAGATGCTGGGCCAGCAGGTGTAATGCGGCTGACTTATCCACAGCCGACTGGCCCATGGATATCTGCTCTATGGTGAGCTCGAGCATGCTTTCTCCTTTTTGGCGCCTCGGGACGCCAGGTATTGTTTTGAATGTCTCAGCTTAGGCCCTTGATCACGACTTTTGGCGGTTTCGCGGCAGAACCGGCCAAAGGACCCTATAACGCAGAAAATACGCTTGCTGAAACGTTTAATCTAGAATGTTTGGCACGTTACTCGATAATGTCTCATCCTTGAAGTCCAACTTGTCGGATGCGCTGCGACAATAGTCGTCTGCCCGAATCGGGTAGGATTGGCGAAAATGTCGGGGCAAGCTCGAAAAAACAAGGAAATCCCGAGTTGAAACTCAGTGATATCGCACAGTTGGCCGGTGTGTCCGTGACCACCGCCAGTTATGTCATCAATGGCAAGGCCACCCAGCAACGCATCAGCAGCGCGACCGTCGAGCGTGTGCGTGCCGTGGTCGAGCAACATGGCTTTACGCCCAACCCTCAGGCCGCCGGGCTGCGCAGTCGGCATACTCGCACCTTGGGGTTCATCCTGCCGGACCTGGAAAACCCCAGTTACGCACGGATTGCCAAACTGCTGGAGCAAGGTGCGCGGGCGCGCGGCTATCAGTTGCTGATCGCCAGCTCCGATGATGCACCAGACAGCGAACGGCAGTTGCTGAAACTGTTCCGCGCGCGGCGTTGCGATGCCTTGATTGTCGCCAGTTGCCTGCCGACGGACGATGACAGTTATCGCCAGTTGCAGGCCAAAGGCATTCCGATCATCGCCATCGACCGGGTCATGGAGCCCGAGCATTTCTGCTCGGTGATCAGTGACGACCGCGAAGCCAGCCTGCAACTGACCCGCAGCCTGCTCGATCCGCTGCCCAAGCAGATCGCCCTGATCGGCGCTCGTCCCGAGCTGAGCATCAGCCAGGAGCGGGCCGCCGGGTTCAAAGAGGCGTTGGCCGGGTTCAAGGGCGAGATCCTGATCGAACACGGCGAGTCGTTCAGCCGCGAGTGCGGCAAGCAGTTGATGGAAGAATTACTACAGCGCCTGGGTCATTTGCCGGATGCGCTGGTGACCACTTCCTACGTGCTGCTGCAAGGCGTGTTCGATGCCTTGCATGACTTCCCATTGAAAACCCGCCCGTTGCGCCTCGGCACATTCGGTGACACGCAGTTGCTGGATTTCCTGCCGTTGCCGGTCAATGCCATGGCCCAGCAGCATCAACTGATCGCCGACAAAGCCCTGGAACTGGCCCTGGCCGCCATCGAACAGTCGGATTATCAACCCGGCGTGCAGGCCATCGCGCGGACCTTCAAGCAGCGCATTCTGCAGGACTGAACCGTGGAGCTGATCGACAGCCACACGCACCTGGACTTCCCGGACTTCGACGCCGATCGCACGGCGTTGTTGGCCGAAAGCCGCGCCCTCGGGGTGCGGCGGATGGTGGTGCTGGGGGTTTATCAGGGCAATTGGCAGCGGGTCTGGGATTTGGTGTTGAGCGATCCCGATCTGCACGCGGCGTTCGGCTTGCATCCGGTTTATCTGGACGATCACCGCCCCGAGGATCTGACCATTCTTGGCGATTGGCTAACGCGGCTGGCCGGCCATCGGCAGGTGTGCGCAGTGGGCGAGATCGGTCTGGATTACTTCATCGAAACCCTTGATCGCGAGCGCCAGCAGGCGTTGTTCGATGCGCAGTTGCAACTGGCGGTGGATTTCAATCTGCCGGCGCTAATCCACGTACGACGCAGCCATGCGGCGGTGATTGCCACGCTCAAACGCTTTCGCCTGAAACGTGCGGGGATCATCCACGCCTTCGCCGGCAGCAAGGAAGAAGCGCGGGAATACATCAAACTTGGTTTCAAACTCGGCTTGGGTGGCGCCGCGACCTGGCCTCAGGCCTTGCGTATGCATCGGGTGCTCGCCGAGTTGCCGCTGGAGTCGGTGGTCCTGGAAACCGACTCCCCGGACATGGCGCCCTCCATGTTCCCCGGCCAGCGCAACAGCCCGGCGCACTTGCCGGCGATCTGCACGGCGCTGGCACAAATCATGGCGATCAGCCCCGAACAACTGGCCGCCGTCAGCACGGCCAATGCCTGCGAGTTGTTCAACTGGTAGTCAGTCGCCATAGGCCTTGGCGGCCTCGAGCGTCAGCGTGATGTGTTGCCGATGCCGGGCAAACCGGACGACGGCGAAGTAGACCAGAATCGCCAACAACGAGAAATTCAGCTGCTCCACGACGCTGAGCAGCCCGACCCACTCCATCACCAACGCCACCACCAGCGCGGTGCAGACCATGATCAGCGTGCTCGCCCGCAACCAGGCCAGGGAATCGAGCGACTTGAAGCGCTTGATCTGTTTCGGATCGCTCAGTTGTACGGATTTCTCGCAGTGGGAACAGGTAAACGCTTCGTTGATCGCAATGGCGTTCAATTGCCAGGGCTCCAGCAACAGGGTGCGCTGGCAATGGGCGCAGCGGCCCAGGATTCCAAGCGTGGCGGCAGACATAACCGGGCTTCCTCAGGGCAGGTTAGAGAAATGGATCTTCCCTCATTGAAGACCAAAAACCAGAGCCCGCAGGAAATCAGGAAACACCGCACTGGCAAGGGGAACAAGTACTACAGATTGTGCGCAGCGCACCGATCCCTGTAGGAGCGAAGCTTGCTCGCGAAGGCGGTGCGTCAGCCAACATCAATGTTGAATGTACGGCCGTCTTCGCGAGCAAGCTTCGCTCCTACTGGGGATTAGTGGTGTTGATCAGACCCGGAACGCGCTGATCAATTGTTTCAACTCCACCACCTGCGCCGACAACGCCCGGCTGGCGTGCTCGGTCTGATGCGCACCTTCGGCCGTGCGCTCGCCGGCGCGGTTGATTTCGACGATGTTCTGGTCGATGTCATGGGCCACCGCGGTTTGCTGCTCCACGGCCGCGGCAATCTGCTGGTTCTGGTCGACGATCATTCCCACAGCGCCGAGGATGTTTTCCAGGGCCTGCTGGACCTTCTCTGACTGTCCCACCGTGCCATTGGCCATTTGATGGCTGACGCCCATGGCTTTCACCGCTGCGCCAACCCCGCCGTGCAGCTTGGCGATCATCTGTTCGATTTCTTCGGTCGATTGTTGGGTGCGCTTGGCCAGGGTTCGAACTTCGTCCGCCACCACCGCAAAACCACGGCCCTGCTCGCCCGCCCGCGCGGCTTCAATAGCAGCGTTGAGCGCCAGCAGGTTGGTTTGCTCGGCGATGCTTTTGATCACATCAAGCACCCGGCTGATGGACTGGCTGTCGCTGGCCAGTTGATTGATCACCAGCACCGACTGATCGATCTCAGTGGCCAGTGCCGCAATGCTGCCCTGTTGCGACTCCACCAACCCGCGACCGCTGAGGGTTTCGTCGTTGACGCTGTGGGCGCTGCTGACCGCTGCCGCCGCGCTGCGCGCCACTTCCAGGGAGGTGGCTGACATCTGGTTCATGGCGGTGGCGACCTGTTCGATTTGACTGCGCTGCCCGGCCACCGCCTGATTGCTCTGGGCGGAAACGCTTTCCACCTGTCCGGCCTGGCGCTCGACCTCGCCGACGGTCTGGCCGACCCGCTCGATCAAGTCGTGGATTTTCTTCACGGTACCGTTGAACACCTCGCCCAGCTCACCCAGTTCATCGCGGCTGTTGGCGCTGAAGGTCACGGTCATGTCGCCGGCCGCCACTCTATCCATCATCGCGCCCAGGCGCTTGAGGGTGGTGCGGGTCGAGGCGTAGAAGGCGCCGTAGAGATAAAAAATCAACACAAACACCACCGACAGCGCCACGGCCTGCATGACCATATGGGTGCGGTTCTGCTCCAGACGCTGCTGCAACTGGGTGCCGAGAAACTTCAGGGTCGCTTCATTGAGCTGGTAGGTCTGGTCCATCAGGCCGGTGACCTGATCGTAAAACGCCTGCCACGGCGCATCGAGGGTGTCGGCCATCACCACCTGTTCTTCGAACAGTTCGCTGGCCTTTTTCAGCGAGGCCTTGCTGCTGTCGGCCTGGGCGGCCAGGGTTTCGTTGGCCGCTTTGCTTGAGCCCAACGCGTCGTGCAGCTTCAAACCGTATTCAGCCTGAAGCTTTTCGATCTGCGCCAGCAACTCGTCGAAGCGAGTGCTCGATGCCGAGTTGAGAAAGCCCTGCCCCAGCGACAGCGAGCCCATGGCCCGGCCTTCACCAAGAATTTGCGTAACGGGCGGGGTAACGTTGGTGATCAGTTCGCTGAGCTGGCGCATGTCGCTCTGGTTGTCGCGACTCAGGCCGGCCTGACTGGTGATGATCTGGCTGAAAATCTGCGCATTGCCCAGCAACTTGCCGATCAGCGCACTTTTGCTTTGCAGGGAGTTTTCCGCTTGCTGGGCCTTGAACGCGGCGATCATTTCATCGCGTTTGCCATCGAAGACCGTGACCTGCTCCGGGTCGGCGCTCATCGCCGTCAGCCCTTGCAAACGGGCTAGCACGCTTTGTTCCAGCGCGCTGATCTTCGTCTCGACGTCACCGGCCTTGCCGGACTGACCGAGGGTGACGTCGATCTGCACCAGGTTGTTCAGGGTTTCCAGGTCCCGGCGCAGGGTCAGGCTGCTGCCCAGCAGGTCGAGGCTTTGCAGTTCGACGCGGGTGCCCTGGAATTCCCGATAGGAATCACGCACCAGGTAGAAGTTGGTCACCAGCATCGGCACCAGGAACAGCACGCTGATCAGGCTGAACTTCATGCCGAAGCTCAGGCGGTTCATCAGCGCGACAGCGGGATAGAGCAAGCTCTTCACTGTGAAGTCTCCCTTGGGTTTCTTATTTTTATTGGCAGGCGCACAGATACAGCAGATAGCCACTATTGGGCGCTATCTCTGTATAGCTCAAATCGGAGGGAGGTTTTGTAACTTAAGGTTAACGGCAGGATGCGCAGCTTCGTAGCCACGCATTCGACTTTGTAGCAGCTGGCGAAGCTTGCGTTCGGCTGCGCAGCAGTCGTAAATCCTGCGTTTGCGGTGGGACTGACACACCGTGGTGCTTGAATTTGCGACTGCTTCGCAGCCGAACGCAGGCTTCGCCAGCTGCTACAGGGCCGGTGTCAGGGCAGGACAGTCCACAACGCAAACCCGGCATACCAAAGCACCGCCGCCCGCAGCAGCAGTTCCCAGATACGATCCAGGCTGTTGATGCCATCCGGCCCCACCACCGGCGCCGGAATCTCCCCCGCCACCAGCCCGACCTTTTCGATCAACTGCGCGGCCGTGATGTTCCAGTTCAGCAGTTCGTGCAGCATCACCCGACCGACCGCGACAAAGTTGCCAACCAGGGCAAAACTCGCCGCCAGCAACCGCACCGGCACCCAATCAAAGGCGTGACGCAATTGAGCCGCGCGCTCGACCACCGCCGGGTTCTGTCCGTACTCTTCGGCCAGCGCGAGCAAGCGATAGCTCAACGCCGCCACCGGGCCCAGCAGGAAGTACCAGAAAATCACCGCGAAAAAGCTCTGATAGGCCTGCCACAGCAGATGCGCCTGCACCCGTTCCAGCAGTTGCTCGCCACTTTCGGCGCAGATATTCAGATCGCGATTGGCCACATGCGCGGCAGCTTGCAGGTCTTCCCGGCGCCAGGCATCGCGAAACGGCCCGAGCTCGCCCAGCAGATCACCGCGGCCCAAACTGTAAATCACCACCAGCAGGTGCACCGGCAACGCCAGCAAGCCATAGGCCACGGGCTCCAGCACCACCAGCAGCAAACCAAGCAGCGCCACCGGCAGCAACACCAACAACACTAAAACCAACCACGGACGGTCCTTCAGACGCGAGCTGGCTTCAAGCTTGTGCAGCTCGCGCACCCAACCGCCGTCACGTTGAACCCGATGACGCAAGGCCGAGAATTTCTCGATCCAGACCGCCAACAGCAACACCAGAAAACTCATTGTTGTTCCTCTTTAGCCAAATCGGCGCGATAGCGTGCCCAGTCGAACGCCGGTCCCGGATCAGTCTTGCGCCCGGGGGCGATGTCGCTATGCCCGCAAATGCGCTGTGCAGTAATGCCGGTGAACGTGCTTTGCAGCTGTCGGGTCAGGGCCGTCAACGCCTGATATTGCGCGTCGGTGAACGGCAGATCATCCGTGCCTTCAAGCTCGATGCCCACGGAAAAATCGTTACAGACTTCTCGCCCTTCGAAATTCGAGATGCCGGCATGCCAGGCGCGCTCAAGGCAAGAGACAAACTGAGTGACAGTGCCGTCACGCTCGATCAGAAAATGCGCAGACACCCGCAGGTCAGCGATCCCTTCAAAGTAGGGATGCTCCGTGACATCCAGACGATTCTGGAAAAATTGCTGCACCTTGCCGGTGGCGAACTGCGCCGGCGGCAGGCTGATGTTGTGGATCACCAGCAGGGAGATTTCATCCGAGGGGCGCGCATTGAAGTTGGGCGAGGGGCAGATATTTACGCCCTGGCACCAACCGCTCGCGGGGTCCAACTGCATACAGGTTCCTTCAACGACGACCGTGTTGGCGCCCAGTATGCCGCGATAGGCCCTCTGCGCGCGATCACTTGGCGTGATTGAGACGTCGCAAGTTGCCAATCACCGATTCCAGCGCCCGATCGAACAGCAATGTATCGTCCAGGGTACGCACCGCGCCACGGCGAAATTCCAGCGCCAGCCCGGTGCGGCTGCGCTCCAGCACTTTCATGCCAGTGCGGTTGACGAAAATATATTTGCCAGTGGCTTCAATGATCGCCGCCAGTTTGCAGCGCAGGGTGTTGTCTTCATCTTCCTGGAATTCCACCCAGCCGCCCAGGCGCAATTGATCGACCTGAAGCAGGCCGGCATCGTCCGCCGGCAACCGCACCGAAGCCGTTTCGACCGGGCCTTCATCAGCATTACGCAAGACGATTTCCTCGACCACTTCGACCATCACTGGCGCATCGCTCGAAGACGCCGGCTCCTGGGCCGGCCGCTCGAACAGTTGCACGTGCAAGGTTTCCAGCTCACTGAAGAATTCGCTGGTAGCGAACGGATCGAACGCTGAGCTGCTCAGGCCATCGCGCAGCGACTTGAGCAATCCCGGCACCAGCGACAACAGACGCAGACTCGCATCGGCTTCGTCATGGCGCTGCACGCTCCAGATCAACTGCACCATGGTCTGCACATCGGCGTGCCATTCGGCGGACTGATCGCCATGCTTGAGGCAGGTCAGCAACAGCACTTTGCTCCAGGCGTCCTGCACGAACGCCACCACCCCTTGCGGGAGCAGCTTGCCCAACAGCGCCTCATTAAGCGCCTGCTCGACCCGCTGGCGCGCCAGTTCGGTCTTGGCCCGACCTTCTTCGGCGTCGCGGGTGCGCTGCTCCAGCAGCTCGCTACGGCGACGTTCGTCACTGGTAAACGCCAAGAAGTCCGCCAGCAACTCGGAAAATATCGCCGGGTCATCGACAAAATCATTCAACAGCCGTTGCACCACTTGCTCGATGCGCAGGTACAGCGTGTCGCGCTCATGATCGTCACACTCGCCCCAGCCCATGGCCGCGGCGGCGATTTCGTTGAGCAGGCGCCGCGCCGGATGGCTGCTGCGACTGAAAAAGCTCTTGTCGAGCACCGCGACTTTCAGCATCGGGATCTGCAAGCGCCCGATCAACGCCTTGAGGGAGTCCGGCAGGTTGCGGTCATCGAGGATGCATTCGAAGAGCATGGCGATCAGGTTGATCACGTCTTCATCAGCAACCCCGACCACCCGCGACTTGCCGCTTTTGACGCTGACCCGAGTCAGCAGTTGTTCGAGCTGATTGCGCAGGTCGAAGTCGTCCTGAGCCGCCAGGGTCGGGACGTATTGCTGCAAATGCGAGAGCAGGCGTAGCAGGTCACGGGTGGAAATCGGCTGGGTCGGGGTGCTGGCTTCAAGGGTCGGCGCAACACTGCCGCGCACGTGGAACAGCAGTTCCTGCAGCGCGGCGAAAACTTCCTGCACGCTGTCATCAATCTGCGTACTGCCGGACCGCACAACCGCCTCGGCAGGCTCGGCATGGGCACTGGCCGCCGCACGGTCCGTCGCACGCCTTGCCGGGGCCGGCTTGAGCTCGGGCAACACGCCGGTGGCGATCAGCAGCTGGTTGGCTTCGGCGTAGAGCTGATCGGCGCTGCTGAGCACATAGCGCTCGAACAGTTTGAGGATGATCAGCTTGACCTTTATTTCCACGCCCAGATTGCGCCCGGCCTGCAGGAAATACTCACAGAGCATCGCCGGGCCGATCGGGTTGTGCTGTTCGAGCAATTCCTTGCCCAACAGAACGCTGAGCCGGGTGGTCAGTTGATCGAGGGCGAACCCCTCGCGGCTCAGCACTTTGCTGACCATGGCCTCCACCGCAACATTGCGTTCCAGGTCGTCATTGGGCAGCGATACGCTGGTATCGAACGCCAATGCCTGGGGCAACGCGGACTGCGAGTTGTCGTACTGAGTGAGGCTGGCAAAAGCCTCGAAGAATTGCTCGAGAAACCCGCGCTCGATGCTTTTGCGCTTGAGGCGCAAGTCGCGCATGGCTTCGAAAAAGATGTTTTGCTCGATGTCGTTGCGGGCCCGGTCGGCCATTTCGAACAGGGTGTCGTCGGCGTTATCGAACAGTTCCTGCAGACCATGCCTGAGCTGTTGCGCAGCCTTGTCGCGAACCTGAAGCAGAATCACAGGCAGGCGGGCGAGCGGCGAGTGAGTCGCCTGGTCGGTAGCCGCCTTGTGCAAAGGCACTACATTCCCGTCGTTGTGCATCCAAGCCTCCTGAAACGGTGAGTCTTCGGTTCGGTAAAAAAGATCGACTGCGCAAGCCTCACAGCCGGCGCTCAACGGGGAACACTGCCCACCCGCTGTCATTCAATAATCGGGGACCCAAAGGGACGTCAAAGCTATGACGTCAAATGCAAGGCGGATTATCGGCAAAACACGTCTCTTGTGCCAGCAGACTCTGTGCCTCACATCGAAATAGACGTACAAGGCAGACCCCCACTTAGCGGCAATTGCTCACGCTAATCGACCAAATGCAGTTTTCAGAGCGATCCGGGTACTCGGCATGCCTTGGGTTGGTTCGCGCCATGGCCCTATAATCGGGCCACTTTGTTTGTGGAGCCCGTTATGCCGAATCTACGTCTCGCCGATTTGACCGCCGAAATCGAAGCCAACGTGCGCCGTGCGTTGCTCGAAGACATCGGCAGCGGCGACATCACCGCGCAGCTGATCCCGGCTGAACGCCTGGCCAAAGCCACCATCATCACCCGCGATGAGGCCGTTATTGCCGGCACCGCTTGGGTCGATGCCGTCTTTCGGCAACTGGACCCGCGGGTCGCGGTGCACTGGCAGGTGCGCGATGGCGAACGGGTAAAACCCAATCAGGCGCTGTTCCACCTCGAAGGCCCGGCGCGCTCACTGCTGACGGGCGAACGTTGTGCGCTGAATTTCCTGCAATTGCTTTCCGGCGTGGCGACTCGCGCGCAGTTCCTGGCGGATTTCGTCGGCGAGACTCAGGTAAAGCTGCTCGACACCCGCAAAACCCTGCCGGGGCTGCGTCTGGCGCAAAAGTACGCCGTGACCTGCGGCGGCTGTCATAACCACCGCATCGGCCTGTATGACGCCTTCCTGATCAAGGAAAACCATATCGCGGCCTGCGGCGGCATCCCTGAAGCGATCAAGGCCGCGCACAAGATTGCCCCGGGCAAGCCGGTGGAAATCGAAGTGGAAAGCCTGGATGAGCTGAAAGAAGCCCTGGCGGCCGGTGCCGACATCATCATGCTCGACGAATTGAGCCTCGATGACATGCGCGAAGCGGTGCGCCTGAACGGCGGCAAGGCCAAATTGGAGGCCAGCGGCGGGATCAACGAAAGCACGTTGCTGCCGATTGCCGAAACCGGTGTGGATTACATTTCGATTGGTGCGATGACCAAGGACGTGAAGGCTGTCGACCTGTCGATGCGACTCAGCCTCTGAAAATGTAGGAGCGAAGCTTGCTCGCGAAAGCGGTGTGTCAGCCAACATCAATATTGGCTGTTCAGCCGCCTTCGCGAGCAAGCTTCGCTCCTACGGGTCAGACCACCAGATTATTCATCTCGCAGTACTCTTCCCACTCGACGCCCAACACTTCGGCCGCCTCCTTGTGCAGCACCAGGCGCGCCGCCTCGAACTCTTCCGGGGTCGAGGTGTACTTGAGCGTCAGTTCCCACGGCTGCAAGCCCTGGGATTCCGCTTCATCCTCGAACGCCCATTGGATCTGGTCTTTCTGATCGTCGGCGGGCAAGTCCTTGATCTCTTCGGCGAGCTGGGGCGATTCCAGCAAGTACTTCTTCAGCGCTTCTTCGTGTCTGGCTTCTTGGGTCAATTCTTTAACAGTCATGTCGTTCTCGCTGATCTGGGGAATGGAAGATGGATCTGGATCATCAAGGATCTCTCTGACGCAAAAAACCGCGTAAAGCCCGGTTTGTCTGGCCTTCAGAACCATTCGGGATCATCTGAAAACAGCTTCGGTGGTGCTGATGCAAGCTCCGAATATAGGACCTTTGGCTGACGATTTATATGCATGTTTACATCAAATCTACAAAAAACCGGATGCCCTCCCCGGCCACACCATTTTTGCGCCCTCTCAGGAACATGTTTCGAAAACCGAAGTCATAGCGATGTGCCATATAGGCACTTCACAAGGAACTCAGGTGATGCGCAATTTCCCAAAGCTTTCGTCTACCCTGTTTGCAACCGGCATGGCCGCCCTTCTGCTCGGCAACCTGGCACTGACCAATACGGCTCAGGCTATCGAGCTTAGCTCCGACAGCCCTTCGTTTAACGATACCCTCACCGCCACCCACACCTCCTATGGCAAGACCGTACTGGTCAAAACCAATCTGGAAGTCAGCGAGCTGGGAGACTTACGAGGCACGGTTAAAACCAATAAAGCTGAAATCGATAAGCTGAAAACAACCGTCAGCGAGCAAGCGCGCCTCATCGAAGAACTCAGACGCAACACCGGCACCAGCACCGGCTCGAGCAGCAACGAAATATCCAACCTCAAGCGTACCGTCGAGGAACAGGACAAAGACCTGAAAGACCTCGCCAAGCAGATGGAAGAGTTCAAGCGCAACACTGGCTCAAGCTCCAGTTCCAGCTCGAGCGAAGTGTCCAACCTCAAGCGCACTGTCAGCGATCAGGACAACGACCTGAAGAAACTCGCCAGCCAGGTGGAAGACCTCAAGCGCAGCGCCGGGTCGAGTTCCAGCTCAAGCTCCAGCGACCTGTCCAACCTGAAGCGGGAAGTCAGCGATCAGGACAATCAACTGGATCAGCTCAAACGCACGGTCGAAGACCTGAGCCGAAAAGTGAAATAACAGTGGCAATGGTGCCCGAGACAGGAATCGAACCTGCGACCTTCGCGTTACGAGTGCGCTGCTCTACCGGCTGAGCTACACGGGCGGTGAGCTAAACCTAGCACAGCTTTCGCGAGTCGCAACCGCCAGTTCCGTCCCGGTTTATGGCAGACAAAAAAAGGCCCCGCAGTTTTCACTGCGGGGCCTTTTTTATAACGTTGAAGCAATCAAGCGAGGGTGATTAAACGCCCGACGCCTTGGCTGCTGCTACGTCTTTGATGGACAGCTTGATACGGCCGCGGTTGTCCACGTCCAGTACCAGTACTTCCACTTCCTGGCCTTCTTTCAGGATGTCGGTCACTTTCTCAACGCGAGCGTCGCTCAACATGGAGATGTGAACCAGACCGTCCTTGCCAGGCAGGATGTTGACGAATGCGCCGAAATCGACGATGCGCTCAACCTTACCGACGTAGATCTTGCCGATTTCAGCTTCTGCGGTGATGCCCAGAACGCGCTGACGTGCTGCTTCAGCCGCTTCCTTGGTTTCGCCGAAGATCTTGATCGAGCCGTCGTCTTCGATGTCGATCGAAGCCTTGGTCTCTTCACAGATCGCACGAATGGTCGCGCCGCCTTTACCGATGACATCACGGATTTTGTCGGTGTCGATTTTCATCGCGATCATCGTCGGAGCATTTTCCGACAGTTCGGTGCGGGACTGACCAATGATCTGGTTCATCTGACCGAGGATATTCAGGCGCGCTTCCAGGGCTTGGCCCAGAGCGATTTCCATGATTTCTTCGGTGATGCCTTTGATCTTGATGTCCATCTGCAGCGCGGTAACACCCTTGGCGGTACCCGCTACTTTGAAGTCCATGTCGCCGAGGTGGTCTTCGTCACCCAGGATGTCGGTCAGGATGGCGAACTTCTCGCCTTCTTTAACCAGACCCATGGCGATACCGGCAACCGGTGCCTTCATCGGAACGCCAGCGTCCATCAGGGCCAGGGAAGCACCGCAAACGGAAGCCATCGAGCTCGAACCGTTGGATTCGGTGATTTCCGACACAACACGGATGGTGTACGGGAACACGTCGGCAGCCGGCAGCATGGCTGCAATCGAACGACGGGCCAGACGGCCGTGACCGATTTCGCGACGACCAGCGCCACCCATGCGACCACACTCACCTACCGAGAACGGAGGGAAGTTGTAGTGCAGCATGAACGGGTCTTTTTTCTCGCCTTCCAGGGTGTCCAGCAGTTGCGCGTCACGGGCGGTGCCCAGAGTCGCGACTACCAGAGCCTGGGTTTCGCCACGGGTGAACAGAGCCGAACCGTGGGTCTTTGGCAGAACACCAACTTCGATGTTCAGAGGACGTACGGTCTTGGTGTCGCGGCCGTCGATACGTGGCTTGCCGTTTACGATGTTTTCGCGAACGGTGCGGTATTCGATTTCGCCAAACGCTGCTTTCACTTCGCTGGAAGAAGGCTGGCCTTCTTCACCGGACAGCTTGGCAACCACCTGGTCTTTCAACTCACCCAGGCGAGCGTAACGGTCGGCCTTGATGGTGATGGTGTAAGCCTGGGAGATCGCGTCGCCGAACTCGGCACGGATAGCGCCCAGCAGAGCGGTGGCTTCTGGCTGTGGAGTCCAGGTCCAGGTTGGCTTGGCAGCTTCAGCGGCCAGTTCTTTAACGGCGTTGATCACCACCTGGAACTCGTCGTGAGCAAACAGTACCGCGCCCAGCATCTGGTCTTCGGTCAGCTCTTTGGCTTCCGATTCAACCATCAACACCGCTTCCGAAGTACCGGCAACGACCATGTCCAGGCTCGAAGCTTTCTGTTGTTCGTAAGTCGGGTTCAGCAGGTAGCCGGTGCTTTCGTGGAACGCAACGCGTGCACAGCCGATAGGGCCATCGAAAGGAATGCCGGAGATCGCCAGGGCAGCCGAGGTACCGATCATCGCAGCGATGTCCGGATCGGTCTTCTTGCTGGTGGAAACGACGGTGCAGACAACCTGCACTTCGTTCATGAAGCCTTCTGGGAACAGCGGACGGATCGGACGGTCGATCAGTCGGGAAGTCAGGGTTTCTTTCTCGGAAGGACGGCCTTCGCGCTTGAAGAAACCGCCAGGGATCTTACCGGCAGCGTAAGTCTTTTCCTGGTAGTGAACGGACAGAGGGAAGAAGCCCTTGCCTGGATCGGCTTGCTTGGCACCAACGACAGTCACCAACACGCTGACGTCGTCGTCAACGGTGACCAATACTGCGCCGGAGGCCTGACGGGCGATACGGCCAGTCTCGAGGGTAACGGTCGACTGACCGAACTGGAATTTTTTGATTACCGGGTTCACGGTGTCCTACCTTCTTTGTGGCTCTTGGGGAACTTGTCTTCTTGCGAAATTCTTGGGCAATGTCGGGAATCGGCCCAACGCCTGTCCAGGGTAAAACGTGTATCCAGATAAAACTTGAGGCTGGGAGCCTGCCATGCACCAGCGGGAAACCCACTGGTGCACGACAGACAACCAACCTCTAGCGCAATCGCTTATTAGCGACGCAGACCCAGGCGACCGATCAGAGCCTGATAACGACCCAGATCCTTGCCTTTCAGGTAGTCCAGCAGCTTACGACGCTGGTTTACCATGCGGATCAGACCACGACGGGAGTGGTGATCTTTACCGTTGGCCTTGAAGTGACCTTGCAGCTTGTTGATGTTGTGGGTCAGCAGTGCAACTTGCACTTCTGGCGAACCAGTGTCACCAACAGCTTGCTGGTAGTCAGCTACGATTTGAGCTTTTTCTTGAACGTCGAGAGCCATGAGGCAATCCTTTTATCAGGAAACTGTTTCAGAGAAACAGCTTCAACAGGCCAGGGACAAATCCCTGTATCTAAAAATGAGTAGTGACCGTGCCTGTTAACAGCCACCCTCGTCCGGTCATTCTGACCGAATCAGTCGACGCGGCGCGATGCGCCCGTCTTCGCTCACTTCACCGATACCGATGAAGCGGCCGTTGTGATCCTGTACCCGTACCATGCCGAACTTCGGTGCATCCGGGGCTCGTACCGGCTGGCCGTTGAGCCAGTAGAACGAGCTGTGCTCCGAGAACTGCAACAGCGGCCAATCCAGCAAGCCGCTGTCCGATGGCATCAGGAAGCGATCAACCGCTTCGTTGCCGCCTTCGGCATGTACCGCTTCCAACTCTTCAAGCGTGACCGTCTGCGCCAGCGTGAAAGGCCCGGCCTGGGTACGTCGCAATTCTGCAACGTAAGCGCCACAACCGAGTTGCTCACCGATATCCTCCACCAGGGTGCGGATATAGGTGCCTTTGCTGCAATCCACTGCAAGGCGCGCAGTATCACCCTCAAAGGCCAGCAATTCCAAGCGCGCAATAGTAACAGAACGCGGTTCGCGCTCCACTACTTCGCCTGCACGGGCCAGCTTGTACAGCGGCTGGCCATCACGCTTGAGCGCCGAGTACATCGGCGGTATCTGACTGATTTGCCCGCGAAAACCGGGTAAAACAGCTTCGACATCGGCGCGACCAACGGTCACCAGGCGTTCCTGCAAAACTTCACCCTCGGCATCCGCCGTGGTGGTGGTCTTGCCGAGTTGCGCCAGGGTTTCATAAGCCTTGTCGGAATCGAGCAGATACTGCGAGAACTTGGTGGCTTCACCGAAGCACAACGGCAACACGCCGGTGGCCAGCGGATCGAGACTGCCGGTGTGCCCGGCTTTCTCGGCGTTCAGCAACCAGCGAACCTTCTGCAACGCCGCGTTGGAGGTGAACCCCAACGGCTTGTCGAGCAGGATGATGCCGCTGACGTTACGACGGATACGTTTGACCTGAGCCACCGATTACTCCTTGGTGTCTTCGGCTTCAGCCGCAACCGGGTGCTGATTGTCTTCAGCCACCGCACGTTCGATCAGGGCCGACAGGTGCGCGCCACGCACGACGCTTTCGTCGTAGTGGAAGTGCAACTGCGGAACGCTGCGCAACTTCATCTCACGAGCCAACTGCATGCGCAGGAAGCCAGCGGCGGAGTTGAGCACCTTGATGCTTTGTGCGATGTCTTCGGCGTTGTCCTGGCCCATCACGGTGATGAAGATCTTCGCGTGACCGACGTCGCGGCTGACTTCAACAGCGGTAATGGTGACCAGGCCGACGCGCGGGTCTTTGACTTCACGACGGATCAGCTGTGCCAGCTCACGCTGCATCTGATCGCCGATACGTTGGGTACGGCTGTATTCTTTTGCCATGTCTTGTTACCTGTTACTGCCACACGGTGAAACCCGTGGGGTCTGAAAGCGGCAAACGCCCGGCCTGACAAAAGCCAGACCGGGCGTTGCGTTTAGAGTCCTGACGCCGTGCCGCGCACTTGCATGCAGCGGCTCATCGTGGCCCTTGAAGTGCGCGAGTTAGAGGCTGCGAGCAACCTGAACCTTCTCGTAAACTTCGATCTTGTCGCCAGCTTTGACGTCGTTGTAGCTCTTGACGCCAATACCGCATTCCATGCCGGCACGTACTTCGGAAGCGTCATCCTTGAAGCGGCGCAGGGATTCCAGCTCGCCTTCGAAGATAACGATGTCTTCACGCAGTACACGGATTGGACGGTTACGGTGAACAACACCTTCGATAACCATGCAACCGGCGATCGCGCCAAACTTCGGCGAACGGAACACGTCACGCACTTCAGCAGTACCCAGGATGTTCTCGCGAACATCGCTGCCCAGCATACCGGTGAGGGCTTTCTTGACGTCTTCGATGATGTCGTAGATCACGTTGTAGTAACGCATATCCAGGCCTTCCTGCTCGACGATCTTGCGAGCGCCAGCATCGGCACGCACGTTGAAGCCGAACAGTACAGCGTTGGAGGCCAGTGCCAGGTTAGCATCGGACTCGGTGATACCACCGACGCCGCCACCCACAACACGCACTTGCACTTCGTCGTTACCCAGGCCGTTCAAGGCACCGTTCAACGCTTCCAGCGAACCACGGACGTCAGATTTGAGGACGATGTTGAGCGTCTTCTTCTCTGCCTGACCCATGTTTTCGAAGATGTTTTCAAGCTTGCCAGCGTGAGCACGAGCCAGTTTGACTTCGCGGAACTTGCCTTGACGGAACAGAGCCACTTCACGGGCTTTCTTCTCGTCCGACAGCACGCTCATCTCGTCGCCAGCGTCCGGGGTACCGTCCAGGCCGAGGATCTCGACAGGGATGGAAGGACCGGCTTCTTTAATTGGCTTGCCGTTCTCGTCGAGCATGGCACGTACACGGCCATAGTTCGAACCGACCAGGACCATGTCGCCTTGGCGCAGAGTACCGTCTTGAACCAGCACGGTAGCAACCGGGCCACGACCTTTGTCGAGACGCGATTCAACCACAACACCGCGACCTGGGGCCGATGGGGTTGCTTTCAGTTCCAGAACTTCGGCTTGCAGCAGAACAGCTTCGAGCAACTCGTCCACACCAGTACCGACTTTCGCCGAAACCGATACGAACGGGGTGTCGCCGCCCCACTCTTCCGAGGTCACGCCGTGAACCGACAGTTCGCTACGGATGCGATCGAGATCGGCGCCCGGCTTGTCGATTTTGTTCACGGCAACAACCAGAGGAACACCGGCAGCCTTGGCGTGCTGGACCGCTTCAATGGTCTGCGGCATTACGCCGTCGTCCGCTGCAACGACCAGGATCACGATGTCAGTCGCCTTGGCACCACGAGCACGCATTGCGGTAAACGCAGCGTGACCCGGGGTATCGAGGAAAGTGACCATGCCGCGATCAGTTTCAACGTGGTACGCACCGATGTGCTGGGTGATACCGCCGGCTTCGCCCGCAGCTACCTTGGCACGACGGATGTAGTCGAGCAGCGAGGTCTTACCGTGGTCGACGTGGCCCATTACGGTCACAACCGGTGCACGGGAGAACGTCTCACCTTCAAACTTCAGGGACTCGGCCAGGGAATCTTCCAGGGCGGTGTCGCTGACCAGGGTCACTTTGTGGCCCAGCTCTTCAGCAACCAGTTGGGCAGTTTCCTGATCCAGTACCTGGTTGATCGTCGCTGGGGTACCCAGTTTGAACATGAACTTGATGATTTCAGCAGCCTTGACCGACATCTGCTGGGCGAGATCGCCAACAGTGATGGTCTCGCCGATCTGCACATCACGCACGACAGGGCCGGTTGGGCTCTGGAAACCGTGGGCGTTGCGCTTCTTCAGCTTGGCCTTGCCGCGACCACCACGACGGAAGCCATCGCTTTCTTCGTCGGTAGTACGTGGCGCAACACGTGGAGCAGGCGCTTTCTCTTTGACCGAAGCACGATGTGGAGCGTTTTTGCGCTCACCATCGCCACCGCCGCTGCGACGATTGTTATCGTCGGCACGTGGTTTGTCCGGACGACGCTGATCGTTTGGCTTACGGTCGGCAGAAGGAGCCGGTGCAGCCGCCACAACCGGTGCGCTTTCGCGAACTGGCTCGGCAACCGCAGCAGGCGCTGCGACAGCATCGTTAGTAGCGTTTTGCGCAGTAGCAGGCTGGCGACGCGCTTCTTCTTCGGCACGACGCTTGGCTTCTTCTTCAGCCTTCTGACGGGCAGCATTTTCTACTGCACGACGTTCTTCCAGTTCGCGTTTGCGCTCGGCTTCGATTTCTTCCGGGCTGCGCTGTACGAAAACTTTCTTTTTACGGACTTCAACACTGATGCTTTTGCTGCCAGCAACACGCAGGGTGCTGGTGGTTTTACGCTGCAGTGTGATCTTGCGTGGTTCTTCCACTTTCGCCTTGTGGCTGCTTTTCAAGTGAGTCAGCAAAGATTGCTTCTCACTGTCAGTCACATGTTCTTCGGCGGCGGTGTGCGGCAGACCTGCCTCACGCATCTGCTGCAACAGGCGCTCTACCGGTGTTTTGACCTCATCGGCCAGTTGTTTCACCGTGACTTGCGTCATGCACTTCTCTCCTCAGGCCGCGCCTAATTACTCGAACCAGTGGGCTCGGGCGGCCATGATCAACTTGCCGGCACGATCATCGTCAATGCCGTCGATGTCGAGCAGGTCGTCAATAGACTGCTCGGCCAGGTCTTCGCGGGTAATTACGCCGCGCACCGCCAGTTCCATCGCCAAATCCTTGTCCATACCCTCAAGCGAGAGCAGGTCTTCGGCCGGATGGGCGTCTGCCAGCTTTTCCTCAGTAGCGATGGCTTTGGTCAACAAACGATCCTTGGCGCGAGCGCGAAGCTCGTTGACGGTTTCTTCGTCAAAGCCGTCGATGTTGAGCATTTCTTCCAACGGTACGTAGGCAATCTCTTCCAGGCTGGTGAAGCCTTCATCTACCAGCACCTGTGCCAGGTCCTCGTCGACTTCCAGCTCGTCGATGAAGTTGCGCAGGATGTCGCCGGTTTCTGCTTGCTGCTTAGCCTGGATGTCCGATTCGGTCATCACGTTCAGGGTCCAGCCAGTCAACTGGCTAGCCAGACGCACGTTCTGACCACCGCGACCGATGGCCTGAGCCAGATTGTCTGCGCCAACGGCGATGTCCATTGCATGGGCATCTTCGTCAACGATAATTGCCGCCACTTCAGCCGGCGACATTGCATTGATCACGAACTGCGCCGGGTTATCGTCCCACAGGACGATGTCGACACGCTCGCCACCCAACTCGCCCGACACTGCCTGGACGCGCGAACCGCGCATACCGATGCAAGCGCCTTGCGGGTCAATGCGTTTGTCCTTGGAGCGGACCGCGATCTTGGCGCGCGAACCCGGGTCACGGGACGCAGCCATTACTTCGATCAGGCCTTCAGCGATTTCCGGCACTTCGATGCGGAACAACTCGATCAGCATTTCCGGCGCGGTACGCGACAGGATCAGCTGCGGGCCGCGGTTCTCGGTGCGGATTTCCTTGAGCAGCGCACGCAGGCGCACGCCAACCCGGAAGGTTTCGCGAGAAATGATGTCTTCACGAGCCAGCAACGCTTCAGCGTTGTTGCCCAGGTCGACGATCACGTTGTCGCGAGTCACTTTCTTCACGGTGCCGGAGATGATTTCACCCAGGCGCTCGCGATAAGCGTCAACAACCTGTGCGCGCTCGGCTTCACGAACTTTCTGCACGATGACTTGCTTGGCAGTCTGTGCAGCGATACGGCCGAACTCGATGGATTCGATCTTTTCTTCGACTACATCACCAACCTGGGCACCAGGATGCGTTTCTGCAACCTTGCTTGGCCAGGTTTCGATGGCCGGATCGTCCAGGTCTGCTTCTTCGACGACCGTCCAGCGACGGAATGTCTCGTAAGCACCGGTGTGGCGATTGATTTCCACACGCAGATCGACTTCGTCCTCGAAGCGTTTCTTGGTAGCAGTGGCCAGAGCCAGCTCCAGCGCTTCAAAAATTACGTTTGCCGGTACGCCCTTTTCATTGGATACCGACTCAACAACCAGCAGTACTTCTTTGCTCATCGTACGCCTCGCCTTTCGCAAGCCATTGGATCCGCGGGATCCGCGTCTCAGTCAAAACTGGGAATAATGTTGGCCTTGTCGACCATATCGATCGGCAACAGGAACTCATGATCTTCTACCTGCACCACGACGTCCTGCTCTTCTACACCGCGCAGAAGGCCCTGAAAGTTGCGTCGGCCTTCGAAAGGCGAGCGCAGCTTGATCTTCACTTGTTCACCGGCAAATTTTGCAAACTGCTCAAGAGTGAACAGTGGGCGTTCCATGCCAGGCGAGGAAACTTCAAGGGTGTACTCAACGGTGATCGGATCTTCAACATCCAGAACACCGCTGATCTGGCGGCTGACGATGGCACAATCGTCCACCAGCACGCCGCCTTCTTTATCGATATAAACGCGCAACATTGAGTGGCGACCTTGAGCCGAAAACTCAATACCCCAGCATTCATAGCCTAGGGCCACGACCACCGGGGCCAGCAAGGCCTGCAACTCTTCTAGCTTGCTCGACACCTGAACCCCCTCGTGCATGTATGTGCATGCTATGCAAAATAAAAAAATGGGCGAAACGCCCATCCTTGAAACGCCGTCGAACAGCGGCGTTGAAAGTGTCCAGCTAACAAAAAGCCCCTTAAAAGGGGCTCCTTAAACTGGTTGCGGGGGCCGGATTTGAACCGACGACCTTCGGGTTATGAGCCCGACGAGCTACCAGACTGCTCCACCCCGCGACAAAGCTGGGGCGGAAGTATACGACCGATCCCTGACAGGGTCAATGTAACCTTCCACCTACAAGAAAGCCCGCAACAGCGGGCTCTCCTGATAATTGGTACCGAGAAGGGGACTCGAACCCCTACACCCTATGGGCACAACCACCTCAAGGTTGCGTGTCTACCAATTCCACCACCTCGGCAATACTACGTTTGAAACCCTTCTTACTTTTGCTCTTGAGCTGGAGGCACGTCAGTCGCTGGAGTAGCCGACTTTTGCTCTTGAAGCACCGGTACATCATCAGAAGCCGGCTGTTGCTTTGGAACTTCCAACACTGCCGGGTTTGGCAAACCTACTTGAGTCAGCTGGTGAGCTTTCTCTTTAGCAAAGTAACCTAACCCTAAGCTGGTTATGAAGAAACCTGCGGCAAGTATAGCAGTAAACTTACTAAGAAAGGTAGAGGAACCTTGGCTTCCGAACACAGTATTTGAAGCACCTGCTCCGAAAGACGCGCCAGCATCCGCACCTTTACCCTGCTGCAGCAATACCAGAGCAACTACGCCCAATGCACCCAGCAGATGAAAAACGACTACGACTGTTTCCAGCATTTTTTCAGTTTCCCGCGGCGCGACAGATCGCACCGAACTCATCTGCATTCAGGGAAGCTCCACCAATGAGCCCCCCATCGATATCCGGCATGCCGAACAGTTCGACCGCATTGGCCGCCTTCACGCTGCCGCCGTATAGAAGCCGCACACCTTGTGCGACCTCAGAATTCTTTGCCGCCAACTGAGCGCGAATGGCTGCATGCACATCCTGCGCCTGTTGCGGCGAAGCAGTCAGCCCAGTGCCAATGGCCCAGACCGGCTCGTAAGCGATTACTGCCTTTGCAAAAACATCGACACCCAGCTTCTCGATGACGCTGCCCAGCTGATGCCCAACAACCTCAAGCGTTTTACCGGCTTCGCGCTGCTCAAGGGTTTCCCCTATGCACAACACCGGAATCAAGCCACATGCCTGCGCTGCTGCGAACTTGCGAATGAGTATTTCATCACTCTCGCCGATGATCTGGCGACGTTCGGAGTGGCCCACGAGCACCAGCGAGCAACCTTCTTCAGCCAGCTGACTCGGCGCAACTTCACCGGTCAACGCACCTTGTTTGGATTCCACCGCAGCGTTCTGCGCGCCGACCTTGATCGACTTGCCTTCCAGACCATCAATCACTTGATTGACATGCAAGAAAGACGGGAATACCGCTACATCAACACCGCTCGGCAAGACCAGGTTACCCAGGCCCTTGATCAGCTCAGCGACGCTGGCGCGGGTACCGTGCATCTTCCAGTTACCAGCTACCATAGGGCGACGCATGCTGTACCTCGTCGGTCAAAGTGGGCGCAGATGTTACCCAACACAATCATGGCTGGCAAGCCGAATTCAGGCAGAAACTTCAGTAACCAGTTTTGCCAGCTCTTCGGCATAACCCCGAACCAGTGTTTCGTCCTCGCCTTCGACCATGACCCGCACCAGCGGCTCCGTCCCGGACTTGCGCAACAGCACGCGCCCTCGACCCGCCATGGCTTGGGTGACGCGCTCACTGGCCTCTACAACCGACGGATGATCCAGAGGGCTTGCACCACCACCGAAACGCACGTTGATCAGCACCTGCGGACACTTACGCAGCGCCTGGCGGGCCTGAGCCAGCCCTTCGGAGCGAGTCTTCAGCGCCATCAGCACCTGCAACGCAGCGATGATTGCATCACCGGTGGTGGTGTGGTTGAAGCAGACGATATGCCCGGAGTTCTCGCCACCGACCAGCCAGTTGCGCTCCAACAGGTCTGCGATCACATAGCGGTCACCAACATTGGCGCGGACGAAAGGAATCGCCAGATCTGCCAGGGCCAGCTCCAGCCCCAGGTTACTCATCAACGTGCCAACCACGCCGCCCTGCAACTTGCCACGCTCGTGCAGATCACGGGCAATGATGAACAACAGCTCGTCACCGTCGACGATAGTGCCAGTGTGATCGACCATCAGCACCCGATCGCCATCGCCGTCAAAGGCAATACCGAGGTCAGCATGCTCAGCCAACACGGCAGCTTGTAACTGCCCCATATGGGTCGAACCGCAATTATCGTTGATGTTCAGCCCGTTCGGCTGAGCAGAGAGCACGACAACATCGGCACCCAGCTCACGGAACACGCTAGGTGCCACTTTGTAGACCGCACCATGGGCGCAGTCGATCACGATCTTCAGCCCCGCGAAGCTGGTGCCGGTAGGGACGCTGCTTTTGCAGAATTCAATGTAACGACCCGAGGCGTCGTTAATGCGCGACACTTTGCCGATCTTGCTCGACTCAACCACGGTCATCGGGGTATCGAGCAATTCCTCGATCATCAGCTCGACTTCGTCGGGAAGCTTGGTGCCCTGGCCGGAGAAAAACTTGATGCCATTGTCATCGTGAGGATTGTGCGAAGCACTGATCACGATGCCGGCTTCGGCATGGAACGTGCGCGTCAGGTAGGCGATGGCCGGCGTCGGCATCGGCCCCAACAGCATCACGTCAGCGCCGGCCGACGTCAGCCCGGCCTCCAGCGCCGACTCGAACATGTACCCGGAGATACGCGTGTCCTTGCCTACCAGTACCTTGCAGGCCCCCATTTTGCGAAACGCCATGCCGGCCGCCCAGCCAAGCTTGAGCATGAAGTCTGGAGTAATCGGATATTGCCCGACCCGACCACGAATGCCGTCGGTACCAAAGTATTTCCTAGTCATAAGTGCTCCATCATTCTTATTCGGCTGATTCTACTGCGGCGATCATTCGCACCACATCGACTGTTTCGGCCACATCATGGACGCGCAATATACGCGCGCCCTTGACCGAAGCCAGGGCAGCAAGTGCCAGGCCGCCATAAAGGCGCTCTCCGACCGGACGATTCAACGCCAGACCAATCATGCTCTTTCGCGAAACCCCGACCAGCAGGGGCCGCCCCAAGGCATGCAGGGCCTCCATATGTTTGAACAAGCTTAGATTGTGCTGCAGCTTTTTCGCGAAACCGAAACCCGGATCAAGAATGATCTGCTCGGCCGGGATCCCTACTGACGCACATTGCGCCATGCGCTCGGCGAGAAACTCGCCAACCTCTTTCGTCACGTCCCGATAATGCGGATTGTCCTGCATATCGCCCGGCTCGCCGAGCATGTGCATCAGGCACACCGGAAGACCGGTGGCCGCCGCCGCATCCAGGGCTCCGTCACGCCGCAAGGCGCGCACGTCATTGATCAACCCCGCCCCCAGTCGCGCGGTTTCGCGCATGACTGCTGGCGTAGAAGTATCAACAGAAATAATCACATCCAGCTCGTTATTGATGCGCTCGACAATCGGCGCAACACGCTCAAGCTCCTCAAGCGGCGAAACCGCCCTGGCGCCTGGCCGGGTCGACTCGCCGCCAACATCGATCAGCGTCGCGCCCGCCAGCACCATCGCTTCGGCGTGGCGCAGTGCCGCATCGAGCTGGCTGTATCGGCCGCCATCGGAAAAGGAATCGGGAGTGACATTGAGAATGCCCATGACATGCGTATGGGCCAAATCAAGAACCCGGTTGCCGCAAGGCAACCGGGTCAGGGACTGAACAGAAGTCATTTCAAACCTTAAACGTCAGCAGCCGGACCGCCGATCGGTGTTTCCGGACGCGGATCCTGCGCCACCGGAGGTGTTCCGGAGGTACCAGCACCACCACCCGACCAATCGCGTGGCTCGCGAGGCGTACGGCCGGCCATGATGTCGTCGATCTGATCGGCATCGATCGTCTCGTATTTCATCAAGGCATCAGCCATGGCGTCGAGCTTGTCACGGTTATCGGTAAGGATCTGCTTGGCCGTGCCGTAGCACTGGTCAATGATGCTGCGCACTTCAGAGTCGATCAGCTTGGCTGTCTCACCGGAGAAGCTTGCGCTCTGACCGCCACCGCCGCGACCGAGGAACACTTCACCCTCTTCTTCGGCATACATCAACGGACCGAGTTTTTCCGACAGACCCCACTTGGTCACCATATTCCGTGCAATCTGGCTGGCACGCATGATGTCGTTGGAGGCGCCGGTAGTAACGCCGTCAAAGCCCAGGGTCATCTCTTCAGCAATACGGCCGCCGTACAGCGAGCAGATCTGGCTGATCAGTGCACGCTTGGACAGGCTGTAGCGATCTTCTTCCGGCAGGAACATGGTCACACCCAGCGCACGACCGCGCGGAATGATCGACACCTTGTAGACCGGATCATGCTCAGGCACGACGCGACCGACGATAGCGTGGCCTGCCTCGTGGTAAGCGGTGTTCTGCTTCTCTTTCTCGGACATGACCATCGATTTGCGCTCGGCGCCCATCATGATCTTGTCTTTGGCCAGTTCGAATTCTTTCATCTCGACGATGCGCTTGCCGGTACGGGCAGCGAACAACGACGCTTCGTTCACCAGGTTGGCCAGGTCAGCACCGGAGAAACCAGGAGTACCACGAGCGATCACGGCCGGAGCGACGTCGTCGCCCATTGGCACTTTGCGCATGTGGACCTTGAGAATCTGCTCACGACCACGGATGTCCGGCAAGCCGACTACAACCTGACGGTCGAAACGGCCTGGACGCAGCAACGCAGGGTCGAGGACGTCCGGACGGTTGGTGGCGGCAATGACGATAATGCCGTCATTCATTTCGAAGCCGTCCATTTCAACCAGCAACTGGTTGAGCGTCTGCTCGCGCTCATCGTGACCGCCGCCCATGCCGGCGCCACGGTGGCGACCGACGGCGTCGATTTCATCGATGAAGATGATGCACGGCGCGTGCTTCTTGGCTTGTTCGAACATGTCGCGAACACGGCTTGCACCGACACCGACGAACATTTCGACGAAATCGGAACCGGAGATGGTGAAGAACGGCACCTTGGCTTCGCCAGCAATCGCCTTGGCCAGCAAGGTTTTACCGGTACCCGGAGGACCGACCATCAGCACACCGCGAGGAATACGGCCGCCCAGACGCTGGAACTTGCCAGGATCGCGCAGGAACTCGACCAACTCGCCGACCTCTTCCTTGGCTTCGTCGCAACCGGCAACGTCACCCAGGGTGGTTTTTACCTGATCTTCGGAGAGCAGGCGCGCTTTGCTCTTGCCGAAGCTCATCGGTCCGCCCTTGCCGCCCGCACCGCCCTGCATCTGCCGCATGAAGAACATGAACACGGCGATGATCACCAGGATCGGGAAGCTTGCGACCAGGAGTTGAGTCCAGATGCTTTGCTGTTCAGGCTGCTTGCCTTCGACCACGACGTGGTTGTCCACGAGATCGCCGATCAGGCCATTGTCCTGGATTGCCGGACGAATGGTCTTGAAGCTGTCGCCATCGTTGCGCTTGCCGGTAATGACATAACCGTCAACGGCTACGCGCTCGACCTTGCCATCCTTGACCTGCTGGATGAAGTCGGAATAGTTGAGGGTCTGCGGCTCGTTAGGGCTGGAGAAGTTGTTCATCACCGTCACCAGGACAGCCGCGATGATCAACCACAGGATCAGATTCTTTGCCATATCGTTCAATTAACTACCCTCTGAAGCAAGCTCCGCTACTGGCGCGCGCTTCGCATGATATTCACCGGCCTAACTTACTACATTACCTACGACTCTGGCAGGCGCCGTCTGTAACCCTTTGTGAAACACTTTCTACACAATATTCGCTAATGCTCACGGGGCGAAATACGAAAATCCTATCGACCCGCTAAAAAACCTCGATTTACTCACTACGGCCGCGGTAGCCCCAAGCCAGCATGTATTGCTCGCGGGAACTGCCACGGGAAGAGTCCGGCTTGATCATCTGGACCTTGTCGAATTTCCGACGAGCGTCCTTCACGTAAGCATCAAACCCTTCGCCCTGAAACACCTTGATCACGAAGTTACCACCCGGCTTGAGTATCCGAGCCGCCAGATCAAGAGCCAGCTCACATAGAAACATGGCTTTCGGCATGTCCACCTCAGGCGTACCACTCATATTGGGGGCCATATCGGAAATCACAAGGTCCACCTGTGAATTACCAACGGCTTCAAGGATCTGAGCGAGCACGTCGTCCCGGGTGAAGTCCCCCTGAATGAAAGTCACGTCCGGAATGCTGTCCATTTCCAGGATGTCCGATGCGATCAGACGCCCCTGACCACCGATCAGCCGACTAGTGACCTGCGACCAGCCGCCGGGCGCCGCTCCCAGGTCGACAACACTCATACCTGGACGGATCAGTTTGTATTTCTCCTGGACTTCCAGAAGCTTGTAACTCGCACGCGAGCGGTAACCATCCTTCTGCGCCTGTTTCACATACGGATCATTGACATGTCTTTGCAGCCACTTAAGGCTTGTCTTGGAACGGGCCACGGGCCACCTCGAAAATAAAACGGGTCGTGATTAACTGGGCGGTCCCGGACTCGCTCGGGTAAACTGGCCGCCGCTTTTTACAAGATCAGACGCAGGGGTCAGATTATGCCGCTCACTCAAGAGCAGAAGAAACAGTACAAATCCATTGGCCACCATTTGAAACCAGTTTTGACTGTGGCTGACAACGGTTTGACTGAAGGTGTGTTAGCCGAACTTGAACGCGCGCTGGCGGATCACGAGCTGATTAAAATCAAGCTCAACATCCTCGATCGCGAGTCGCGCCTGGCGAACATTGCAGAACTGTGCAAGGTCGGCAAAGCGGACCTGGTTCAGGTCATCGGCAAGATGGCACTGATTTACCGCAAGAACTTCAGCGTCAACAAGCAGCTGTCGAACGTCCATCGCTTCAAGTGATGGCAAGGGTCAAGGGTGTGCTTCGCGCACCCTGCCACTCCATCCAGGCACCGGCTGCAACACCAGCACCAGCCCGGAAAACCCCAGAACAAGATAGCTGAACGTTTCCCAGCGCACCGCCTCCGGCCAGCCGAAGCGAACGATGAAGAACATCGCACACGCATACAGCGCCATCAGTAGCAGTTGCCCGCGAATATCCCGCCATAGACTGGCAAGGCCCTCGGCCTGAACCAGCACCAAAGCCTGAAAAATCACACACGCTGTGGCGAAACCCACCATCAGCGCATCAATCATGTCCGTAATTTCGTCGATCAGCAGCGGTGCCAGGCCAATCCTGCCCAGCACCGGCAGCAGACCGATGTGCAACAACCACAAGCCGCCGACCCACAACATCTGAGTCAACTGCCAAAGCATGGCGCCCGCACGCAGCGGGCGCCTTCCTTCAGATGTGGCGGACTTCGACAATCTCGTACTCGATAACGCCACTCGGCGTTTTCACGGCAACCACGTCACCCTCTTCCTTGGCGATCAAGGCGCGAGCCAGAGGCGAACCCACCGAGATCTTGCCCAGTTTGAAGTCAGCCTCATCCTCACCCACGATGTGGTAAGTGACGGTTTCGTCGGTTTCGACGTTGGCGATTTCAACGGTGGTGCCGAAAATCACTTTACCGGTGTGAGGAATGGTCGTGACGTCGATGATCACCGCGTTCTGCATGCGGCCTTCGATGTCACGGATCCGCGCCTCGACCATGCCCTGCTGCTCGCGAGCAGCGTGGTATTCGGCGTTTTCCTTCAGGTCACCCAACTCACGGGCGGTGCCGATGTCCTGGCTGAGCTTCGGACGGACGACCTTGGTCAGGTGAGCGTGCTCTTCTTCCAGGGCTTTGGCGCCCTGGACGGTCATTGGGTATTTGATCATGCCTTCAATCCTGCGTGTAGGTCCTGCAAGCGGCGCACGGTCTTCTCGGGACCGAACTTCAACGCTTCGCAGATAGCTTCGCCAGCAGCAATGGTAGTGGTGCAGTAGATTTTATGCTGCAAGGCATTACGACGAATGGAGTAGGAATCAGCGATCGACTGGCGACCTTCGGTGGTGTTGATGATCAGGGTGACTTCGTCATTCTTGATCATGTCGACCACGTGCGGACGACCTTCGGTCACCTTGTTCACACGACGCACTTTCAGGCCTGCGGCTTCGATCAGCTTGGCAGTACCGGCAGTGGCAACCACTTCGAAGCCCAAGTTGATCAGATCACGCGCCACGCCTGCAACCAGTGGCTTATCGTCGTCACGCACGCTGATGAACGCAGTACCGCCGGTCGGCAGCACTTCGCTGGCGCCCATCTGGGCCTTGGCAAAGGCTTCGCCGAAGGTGTCACCCACGCCCATCACTTCACCGGTGGACTTCATCTCTGGGCCCAGGATCGGGTCCACACCAGGGAATTTGGCGAATGGGAACACCGCCTCTTTCACGCTGTAGAAGTTCGGGATGATTTCCTTGGTGAAGCCAATTTCTTTCAAGGTTTTACCAGCCATCACGCGAGCCGCGATCATCGCCAGGGAAACACCGATGCACTTGGAAACGAACGGCACGGTACGGGAAGCCCGCGGGTTGACTTCGATGACGTAGATGTCTTCGCCTTGCAGCGCCAACTGCACGTTCATCAGGCCGACAACGCCCAGCTCCAGGGCCATTTTCTTGACCTGTTCGCGCATCTCGTCCTGGATGTGCCCAGGCAGCGAGTACGGCGGCAGAGAGCACGCGGAGTCACCGGAGTGAACGCCGGCCTGCTCGATGTGCTGCATGATCGCGCCGATCACCACGTCAGTACCGTCGCAAACTGCATCCACGTCCATTTCGATGGCGCAGTTGAGGAAGTGGTCGAGCAGCACCGGGCTGTCGTTGGACACTTTCACCGCGTCACGCAGATAGCGCTTCAGCTCTTCTTCTTCGTAGACGATTTCCATCGCGCGGCCGCCCAGTACGTAGGACGGACGAACCACCAGCGGGTAACCGATCTTGCTTGCAGCACGAATCGCTTCATCTTCGCTGCGCACGGTGGCGTTTGGCGGCTGACGCAGGTTCAGGCGCTCAACCATTTGCTGGAAGCGCTCACGGTCTTCGGCACGGTCGATGGCGTCAGGGCTGGTGCCGATGATCGGTACGCCAGCCTCTTCAAGGGCACGCGCCAGTTTCAGCGGGGTCTGGCCGCCGTACTGGACGATCACGCCTTTTGGCTTCTCGACGCGGCAGATTTCCAGCACGTCTTCCAAGGTCACTGGTTCGAAGTACAGGCGGTCGGAAGTGTCGTAATCAGTGGATACGGTTTCCGGGTTGCAGTTGACCATGATGGTCTCGTACCCGTCTTCGCGCAGCGCCAGTGCCGCGTGTACGCAGCAGTAGTCGAACTCGATGCCTTGGCCGATACGGTTTGGACCGCCGCCGAGGATCATGATCTTGTCGCGGCCCGACGGGGCGGCTTCGCACTCTTCCTCGTAAGTCGAGTACATGTAGGCGGTGTCGGTGGCGAACTCGGCCGCGCAGGTGTCAACGCGCTTGTAGACCGGGAAGATTTCCAGCTTGTGACGGTGGCGACGCAGGTTTTTCTCGGTCACGCCCAACAGCTTGGCCAGACGCATGTCGGAGAAGCCCTTGCGCTTGAGCTTGAACATCATGTCGCGGTCGATGCTGGCCAGACCCAGGGTCTTGACCTTCTCTTCTTCCTTGATCAGATCTTCGATCTGCACCAGGAACCACGGATCGATCATGTTCATGCCGAAGATGTCTTCGACCGACAAGCCGGCACGGAAGGCGTCAGCCACGTACCAGATACGCTCGGCGCCCGGCACGGTCAGTTCGCGCTTGAGCACGCTCATGCTTTCCGGGTTGCTCAGGTCGAGCTTCTCGTCCAGGCCGCAAACGCCCACTTCCAGGCCGCGAAGGGCTTTCTGCAGGGATTCCTGGAACGTCCGGCCGATGGCCATGACTTCACCGACCGACTTCATTTGCGTGGTCAGGCGTGCGTCGGCTTTCGGGAATTTTTCGAAGGCGAAGCGTGGCAGCTTGGTGACGACGTAGTCGATCGACGGCTCAAAGGACGCAGGCGTAGCGCCGCCGGTGATTTCGTTCTGCAACTCGTCCAGGGTGTAGCCGATCGCCAGCTTGGCAGCGATACGCGCGATCGGGAAACCAGTGGCTTTCGAGGCCAGTGCCGAAGAGCGGGATACACGCGGGTTCATCTCGATCACGACCATACGGCCAGTGTCCGGGCAAATGCCGAACTGGACGTTGGAGCCGCCGGTTTCCACGCCGATTTCACGCAGTACCGCCAGGGAGGCGTTACGCATGATCTGGTATTCCTTGTCCGTCAGGGTCTGTGCTGGCGCAACAGTGATCGAGTCACCGGTGTGCACGCCCATCGGGTCGAAGTTTTCGATGGAGCAGACGATGATGCAGTTGTCCTTCTTATCGCGGACAACCTCCATCTCGTACTCTTTCCAGCCGATCAGGGATTCGTCGATCAGCAGCTCTTTGGTCGGCGACAGGTCCAGACCACGGGCGCAGATTTCTTCGAACTCTTCGCGGTTGTAAGCGATACCGCCGCCAGTGCCGCCCATGGTGAAGGACGGACGGATGATGCACGGGAAGCCCAGCTTCTCGAGTACCGCGTTGGCCTCTTCCATGCTGTGGGCGATACCCGAGCGCGGGCAGTCCAGGCCGATGGATTTCATCGCCTTGTCGAAGCGCGAACGGTCTTCAGCCTTATCGATGGTGTCAGCGTTGGCGCCGATCATCTCTACGCCGAACTTCTCCAGAACGCCTTCGCGCTCCAGGTCCAGTGCGCAGTTCAGAGCGGTCTGGCCACCCATGGTCGGCAGCAGCGCGTCCGGACGCTCTTTCTCGATGATCTTGGCAACGGTCTGCCACTTGATCGGCTCGATGTACGTGGCGTCGGCCATGTCCGGGTCGGTCATGATGGTCGCTGGGTTGGAGTTCACCAGGATGACGCGGTAACCCTCCTCGCGCAGGGCTTTGCAGGCCTGGGCGCCGGAGTAGTCGAATTCGCAAGCCTGGCCGATAACGATCGGGCCAGCGCCGAGAATCAGGATGCTTTTTATGTCTGTACGTTTTGGCATGGGTTTGTCACTCAAATCCGCAGGTCAGTCGGCAAGCCGTCTAGTTCAATCTTTGAAGCCTTGAGGGGGTCGCCGGTAGCCGGGACCACCCTCAAGCTTTGCTGCATCAGTGCCAGCGATTAGCGTCGCTTGGCCATTTCGTTGATGAAGCGATCAAACAGAGGCGCTACGTCGTTCGGGCCAGGGCTGGCTTCAGGGTGACCCTGGAAGCTGAAGGCGCTCTTGTCGGTACGTTCGATCCCTTGCAGGGTGCCGTCGAACAGCGATTTGTGGATCGCCCGGACGTTGGCTGGCAGGGTCGTTTCGTCTACCGCAAAACCGTGGTTCTGGCTGGTGATCATCACAACACCGGTGTCCAAATCCTGGACCGGGTGGTTGGCGCCGTGGTGGCCGTGACCCATTTTCAGAGTCTTGGCGCCGGAGGCCAGGGCCAGCAGTTGGTGACCGAGGCAGATGCCGAACACCGGAATCTCGGTTTCGAGCACGTCCTTGATCGCCTGGATCGCGTAGTCGCAAGGCTCCGGATCACCAGGGCCGTTGGACAGGAACACGCCGTCCGGCTTCAGCGCCAGAACGTCAGCGGCTGGGGTCTGGGCTGGCACCACGGTCACGCGGCAACCGCGTTCGACCAGCATGCGCAGGATGTTCAGCTTGACGCCGTAGTCGTAGGCAACCACGTGATACGGCAAATCGGAGGCGTCGATGGTCGCGTGGCTGTCGGTTTTCAAGTCCCAGACAGTCGAGCGCCACTCATACTTCTCTTTGGTGCTGACGACTTTCGCCAGGTCCATGCCCTTGAGGCCAGGGAAACCCTGGGCAGCGGCGATGGCGGCCTCTTCGGAGATGTTGTCGCCGGCCATGATGCAGCCGTTCTGCGCGCCTTTCTCACGCAGGATGCGTGTCAGGCGGCGAGTGTCGATACCGGCGATTGCCACAACGTTGTTGGCTTTCAGGTAATCGGACAGGGACATCGTGTTACGCCAGTTGCTCGCAACCAGTGGCAGGTCACGGATGACCAGGCCAGCGGACCAGACGCGGTCGGACTCGGCATCTTCCGGCGTGGTGCCGGTGTTGCCGATGTGCGGGTAAGTCAGGGTAACGATCTGTTGGGCGTAGGAAGGATCGGTAAGGATTTCCTGATAGCCGGTCATGGCGGTGTTGAACACCACCTCTCCAACGGTCTGACCGTCGGCTCCAATGGCTTCGCCGCGAAAAATGCTGCCATCAGCAAGGGCGAGTATGGCTGGCTTAGTCAAGAAGACCTCCCGTAAATAAAGCCTGAAAGGGCGATCGCAGGTTGTAAAAAAGCGGAGTGACGTATGGACACGTCACCCCGCTTCTTCACCGAATTATTCTGCGCGCTTTTAGTGGACACACTAAAGCTGTAGCTTACAGAAAAAGGGTTTTTTGGTCTACCGCCAATGAGCCTTAAAGGCCGGAGAATGCGACAGGACGTCGCTTGGCGGAGTAAAACCGGGCTCAAACGCAATGTTTGAACCCGATTTCGGGCGCATCTTAACGCAGGTCGAGCACGTCTTGCATGTCGTAGAGACCAGGCTCACGCCCATCCAGCCACAATGCAGCTCGCACCGCGCCCTTGGCGAAGGTCATGCGACTTGATGCCTTGTGCGTGATCTCCAGGCGCTCGCCTTCGCAGGCGAACAGCACCGTATGATCACCCACCACATCACCACCACGGACAGTGGCGAAGCCGATGGTTTCTCGCTCGCGGGCACCGGTATGGCCTTCACGACCGTAAACCGCAACCTTCTGCAGATCACGATCCAAAGCACTGGCGATGACTTCACCCATGCGCAGCGCCGTGCCGGAAGGCGCATCGATCTTGTGGCGATGATGCGCTTCGATGATTTCGATATCCGCCTCATCGCCCAGCACACGAGCCGCCATATCGAGCAGCTTCAATGACAGGTTCACCCCCACACTGAAGTTAGCCGCGAACACGATCGGAATATCCTTTCCCGCCTCGGCCAACAACTGCTTCTGCGCCGCATCCAGCCCGGTGGTACCGATGACCATGGCTTTGCCCGCCTTACGACAGAACGCCAGGTTTTTCAGCATGACTTCCGGCAGCGTAAAGTCGATCAACACATCGAACTCTTCAGCCACCGCCTCCACATGACCGGACAGCGGCACGCCGATCCGCCCCAACGAGGCCAGCTCCCCCGCATCCACGCCAATCAGCGTGCTGCCAGGGCGCACGATGGCTGCCGTCAGGCCGGTCAGTGGCGCGCGTTGCTGCACCGCTTCGACCAGGATCTTGCCCATGCGCCCGGCAGCGCCCATCACCGCAATACGTCGCATGCTCACTCCTTACAAATCGCCGAAGAAACGCTTCACGCCTTCGAACCAACCGGTGGTTTTCGGCGAATGGCTGTTGTCGTCCGCCAGGGAACTGCGGAACTCTTCGAGCAGTTCGCGCTGACGTCGACCCAGGTTGACCGGGGTCTCCACTGCCACGCGGCACATCAGGTCGCCAGCACCGCCACCACGCACCGGCGCAACGCCTTTGCCGCGAACACGGAACTGCTTGCCGGTCTGAGTCCCTTCAGGGATTTTCAGTTTGACCCGACCATCGAGGGTCGGAATCTCCAGCTCGCCACCCAATGCCGCATCGACGAAGCTGATCGGCACTTCGCAGAACAGGTGCTTGCCGTCGCGCTGGAAGATCGCGTGCTCGCGCACGTTGATCACCACATACAGATCGCCGGTCGGACCACCCTGGGCGCCTGCCTCGCCTTCACCGGACAGGCGAATGCGATCACCGGTATCGACACCGGCCGGTACTTTGACGGAAAGGGTTTTGTACTCTTCGACACGACCTTCGCCGTGGCAGGAATCGCACGGATCGGAAATGATCTTGCCCTGGCCATGGCAACGCGGGCAGGTTTGCTGCACCGAGAAGAAGCCTTGCTGCATGCGAACCTGACCGATGCCGCCGCAGGTTGGGCAGGTGATCGGCGAGGAACCTTTCTTGGCACCCGAACCGTCGCACGGCTTGCAGTTGACCAAGGTCGGAACGCGGATATTCACGGTCGTGCCGCGCACCGCTTCTTCCAGGTTCAGCTCCAGGGTGTAGCGCAGGTCGCTGCCGCGCTGAGCGCCGCCACGGGAACCGCCGCGACCACCACCGAAGAAGTCACTGAAGACATCGCCAAAGATGTCGGAGAAGTTCTGACCGCCAAAACCGGCACCGCCGCCACCCATGCTTGGGTCGACACCGGCATGACCGTATTGATCATAGGCCGCGCGCTTATTGGGATCGCACAGGCACTCGTAAGCTTCGTTAGCCTCTTTGAACAGGTCTTCAGACTCTTTGTTGTCTGGATTACGGTCCGGGTGATGCTTCATCGCCAGGCGACGGTAGGCCTTTTTCAGGTCTGCTTCGCTTGAGCCGCGCTCAACACCCAATACTTCGTAATAGTCACGCTTTGCCATAAGTCTTTGCACTCTTAAGGACGTTCGGCAAATCCCTCCTGAGCTTCGCCAAACTCGTTGAGCCCCAATACAGGCCCGGACCCAACTCACGTCAATTCAACGATCCTGGTCTTTGTTCATTGCGGTACTTTCGGCGCGAAAAGCAGGAGCATTCCCGGCCATACCACCAGCATCCGAACGTTGTCGCATGCTGTAAAAATTCGCTAACTCCAGACACGCCAACGCGGGAGCAAGCTCCCGCGCGGCGACATCCTACCAGTCACCGCCCAAAGGCAGTCAACCGGCCGACCAACAACTTACTTGTGGTCTTTGACTTCTTCGAACTCAGCATCAACAACGTCGTCAGCCTTTTCAGCCTTTTCGTCTTGCGGTGCTGCGCCTTCAGCTGGCTGAGCCTGTTCGGCGTACATTTTCTGAGCCACTGGCGCGGAGACTTTCGACAGCTCTTCAACCTTGGCGTCGATTGCAGCCTTGTCGTCGCCTTTGACGGCGGCTTCCAGGGCAACTACCGCCGCTTCGATTGCAGTCTTCTCTTCAGCGCTCACTTTGTCGCCAGCGTCAGCGACCATTTTGCGTGTCGAGTGAACCAGTGCATCGCCCTGGTTACGGGCAGCGGCCAGTTCTTCGAACTGGCGATCTGCGTCGACGTTGGCTTCAGCATCGCGAATCATCTGCTGAATCTCTTCCTCGGACAGACCGGAGTTGGCCTTGATCACGATCGACTGAGTCTTGCCGGTGGCCTTGTCTTTGGCGCCTACGTGCAGGATGCCGTTGGCGTCGATGTCGAAGGTCACTTCGATTTGTGGCACGCCACGTGGTGCTGGTGGAATCTCGGCCAGGTCGAACTTGCCCAGGGACTTGTTCTGGGCCGCTTGCTTACGCTCACCTTGCAGCACGTGAATAGTCACAGCGCCCTGGTTGTCGTCGGCAGTCGAGAACACTTGCGATTTCTTGGTAGGAATCGTGGTGTTTTTCTCGATCAGCGCGGTCATCACGCCGCCCATGGTTTCGATACCCAGCGTCAGCGGGCTGACGTCCAGCAGCAGAACGTCTTTCACGTCGCCGGCCAATACCGCGCCCTGGATGGCAGCACCCATGGCAACCGCTTCGTCCGGGTTCACGTCTTTACGAGCTTCTTTACCGAAGAACTCGGTGACCAGCTTCTGAACCAGTGGCATACGGGTCTGACCGCCGACCAGGATCACGTCGTTGATCGCGCCAACGTCGATACCGGAGTCTTTCAGAGCGATGCGGCAAGGTTCGATGGTGCGTTGAACCAGGTCTTCTACCAGCGCTTCGAGCTTGGCGCGGGAGATTTTCACGTTCAAGTGCTTAGGGCCGGTGGCGTCTGCAGTGATGTACGGCAGGTTCACGTCGGTCGAATTGCTCGAAGACAGTTCGATCTTGGCTTTTTCAGCGGCTTCTTTCAGGCGCTGCATGGCCAGCGGGTCACCTTTGAGGTTCATGCCGCTTTCTTTCTTGAATTCGTCGACGAGGTAGTCGATCAGACGAATGTCAAAGTCTTCACCGCCCAGGAACGTATCGCCGTTGGTGGCCAATACTTCGAACTGGTGCTCACCATCGACTTCAGCGATTTCGATCACGGAAACGTCGAAAGTACCGCCGCCCAAGTCGTAAACGATCACGGTGTGATCGCCTTTCGCCTTGTCCATACCGTAAGCCAGAGCGGCTGCGGTTGGTTCGTTGATGATACGTTTAACGTCCAGACCCGCGATGCGGCCGGCGTCTTTGGTCGCCTGGCGCTGGCTGTCGTTGAAGTAGGCCGGAACGGTGATCACCGCTTCGGTCACTGGTTCGCCGAGGTAGTCTTCGGCGGTTTTCTTCATTTTCTTCAGGATTTCAGCCGAGATCTGTGGCGGCGACATTTTCTGGCCGTTCACTTCAACCCATGCGTCGCCGTTGTCAGCCTTGGCGATTTTGTACGGGACCATCTTGATGTCTTTCTGTACGACTTCTTCATCGAACTTACGACCGATCAGACGCTTCACCGCGTAAAGGGTGTTATGCGGATTGGTCACAGCCTGACGCTTGGCCGACTGGCCAACGAGGATTTCACCGTCGTTGGCATACGCGATGATCGACGGCGTGGTACGCGCGCCTTCAGCGTTTTCAATAACTTTGGCTACGCCGTTTTCCAGCACGGAGACGCAGGAGTTGGTAGTCCCCAGGTCGATACCGATAATTTTGCCCATGTTAACTCTCCCGAAACTTTGGATTTGGTTGCCGCAGCAGTGGTGGCTGACTGCGGTAGCACTTAAACGCTTGACTTCTAAATGGGGGCCTTGCGGCTAATTTCAAGCCTGCTCATCAATCGAAGGCGAAACCGGCGAAGGTGCCTTGCTGACCACGACCATGGCCGGGCGCAGCAGGCGACCGTTGAGTTGGTAGCCCTTCTGGAACACCTTGAGCACGCTGTTCGGCTCGACATCGGCGCTTTCTTGCATGGCCATCGCCTGGTGATGAACGGCGTTGAACGGTTCGCCATGCGGATCGATCGCTTCCAACTGATAACGCTTCAGGGTGTCCTGGAACATTTTCAGGGTCAGTTCGATGCCTTCGCGCATTGGGCGGATGCTTTCGTCATCCGGATTGGACAACTCCAGGCCACGCTCCAGGCTGTCGATGATCGGCAGCAGGTCGCCGGCGAATTTTTCCAGCGCGAATTTGTGAGCCTTTTCGACATCCTGCTCGGCGCGACGGCGGACGTTCTGCAGATCAGCCGCTACACGCAAAGCCTGATCATGAGCGCCAGCCAATTGCTCTTCGAGCACTTGTACACGCGCCGCCAGTTCATCACCCGAATCCTGGGCGGCCTGATCGGCGTCGAGATTTTGCGTATCCACTGTCTGTTCGTCAGCCATAGAATTTCTCCTTTCAATATCGTCCGCGAGCTCAACTCGCGCTTCTGCCCAGCTATATGGGGCCGCAAAATTCAGCTTCAAGGGGTTTGCATTGATTAACCCTACAAAAAGCGCTGCATTGTCATTCCCTGATGCGCTAACGATTTCGTCGGATCAAGCAAATCGAGCTAAGACAGGGCATTGTCAGCTGCAAATAAAACACTGTATAAATAACCAGACCTAAAGCCTGGGAGCGGCCTTTATGCTGGTGCATCTGTCCGTACACAACTACGCCATCGTTGAACATCTCGATCTCGAACTCGATCGCGGGATGAGCGTGATCACAGGGGAAACCGGTGCCGGCAAGTCGATCATGCTCGACGCTCTGGGCCTGACCCTGGGTGATCGTGCCGACAGCGGCGTGGTTCGCCCCGGCGCTGACAAGGCCGATATCCTTGCAACTTTCGACCTGATCGACATCCCGGAAGCCAGTACCTGGCTCGCCGAACGCGACCTGGAAAGCGACGGCCCATGCATCCTGCGCCGGGTGATCACCGCTGAAGGTCGTTCACGCGGCTACATCAACGGCACGCCCTGCCCGCTTGGCGATCTCAAGGCTTTGGGCGAATTGCTGATCGATATCCACAGCCAGCATGAACACCAATCCCTGCTCAAGACCGACACCCACCGCCGCCTGCTCGACGAGTACGCCGGCGCCACCGATCTTGCCCGACAGGTTCAACTTGCAGCCCAACGCTGGCGCCAGACCCGCCAGGAGCTGGAACGCCTGTCCAATTCCGGCGATGAGCAGCGCGCTCGCCATCAATTGCTCAGCTATCAACTCGAAGAGCTGGAAAACCTCGGCCTCGGTGAAAACGAACTGGAGCAACTGGAGCAGGAACACAAAAACCTGACCAACGCCGAAACCCTGCTGGGCATCTGCCGTCAAGTAGTCGAGCAATGCAGCGAAAGTGATTCCGGCAATGTGCTGAACGCACTGACCGCCAGCCTCAATCGCTTGTCGAGCGTGAACAATTCGATTGGCGCCCTGGGCGAGGCCAGCAGCCTGCTGACCAGCGCGCAGATTCAAGTAGAAGAAGCCGTCGGTGAACTGAACCGCTTCCTCGACAACTTCGACGCCGACCCGGCGCGCCTGCAATACCTGGAAGAACGCCTCGACGCGATCTACACCCTGGCGCGCAAACATCGCATCCAGCCAACCGAAGTCGCCGAGATGCAGCAAAAGCTACTGGATGAAATCGAAACCCTGAATGCCAATGACGAATCCATCGAACGCCTGAGCGATGAACTGGCGTCCTATGCCCGTCATTATCAAGAGAAGGCGCGAGACTTGAGCGACCTGCGTCATCAAGCCTCAGGCAGCCTGGCCAGCGCCGTGGAACAGGAAATCCAGCGTCTGGGCATGCCCGGCGGGCGCTTCACCATCGAGTTGCGCCCCAATACCAGCAACGAATTGCTGCCCAATGGGCTTGAACAGGTAGAACTGCTGGTCAGTGCCAACCCGGGGCAGCCGATGAAGGCCCTGGCGAAAGTGGCTTCCGGTGGCGAGCTGTCACGCATCAGTCTGGCCATCCAGGTCATCACCGCACAGACCTCCCGGGTTCCAACCCTGGTGTTCGACGAAGTGGACGTGGGTATCGGCGGCCCGACAGCCGAGATCGTCGGCCAGTTGCTGCGCCGGCTCGGGGAGCGTGGACAAGTCTTGACGGTCACTCACCTGCCGCAAGTGGCGGCTCAGGGTCACCAGCATCTATTCGTGCACAAGGTGCGCGGCGAGGATGCCACCCATACGGCGGTGTCCAAGCTGAGCAAAACCCATCGCGTCGAAGAAGTCGCGCGCATGCTGGGGGGTATCGATCTGACGAAAGAATCCCTGGCTCACGCGAAGAAAATGGTCATCACCGCGAAAATTTAAGCGCGGCAGAAAGCACGAAGGCGACCCTGGGGTCGCCTTCGCTCGTTTCGCGAACATCCTGTTCGCGCGACATGCTTACTTTTTCTTGCGTACGTACAGCACGAGATTGTGATCCACCATCTCGAAACCATACTTATCGACGATCGCCTTCTGAAGACGCTCGATTTCTTCGTCGAAGAATTCGATCACTTCACTGGTTTCGACGTTGACCATATGGTCGTGATGCTTGCCGTCGTCCAGTTCGAAGACCGCGTGACCGCCGTCGAAGTTGTGTCGCACCACAAGGCCAGCTGCCTCGAACTGAGTCAGTACACGGTAAACCGTGGCCAGACCGACGTCCTCACCAGCCTCCATCAGCGCCTTGTAGACATCCTCGGCACTCATGTGGCGTTGCTCGGCGGAATCGAGCATTTGCAGAATTTTGACCCGTGGCAGGGTCACTTTGAGGCCGGCTTTTCGTAGTTCGCTATTTTCAACCATGGTCAGCTTTCTCGCGATGCTGCTTCGCAGCTTCTCTTAATGCGGGTATGATCGGCGTTTACGTTGTCCCAGCCAAGATAGTGGAAGTCGCCCACCGATGCAAAACACCAAGCTCTTGCTAACCAGTTTCACCTTCGTGGGACTGCTCGCACTCGCCGGTTGTTCATTCCCCGGGGTTTACAAAATCGACATCCAGCAGGGCAATGTCGTCACGCAGGACATGATAGACCAGTTACGCCCGGGAATGACCCGTCGGCAAGTACGGTTTATCATGGGCAACCCTCTGCTGACCGACACGTTCCATGCCGATCGCTGGGATTACCTGTATAGCCTGCAACCGGGTGGTGGTGAACGCCAACAGGAACGCATAAGCGTTATCTTCAACCCTAATGACCAGCTTGTCAGCCTGTCGGGCGATTTTATGCCTGGCGTGAGCCGCGACGAAGCCATTCTCGGCAAGGAACCCGGCACTACCGTGACCGCTCCTGCGGAAAACACCGAGAAGCCAAAACCGGAAAAACCGGTGAAACCAGGTTCGTTGCTGGACCAGATCCAGAAGGACGTAGACGGTGTAGAAACCGTTCCAGTCCCAAGTCCGGAACCGCTGGACACCACGCCGCAATAATTTGCGACGCAATAAAAAACCCGGCATGTCCGGGTTTTTTATTATCTGGCGATTATCGAATCACTGATTTCGCGCTTTCGCCTCGGCAGCCTTGGCGGCGCGCAAGCGGCGGACCTCTTTCGGATCAGCCAATAATGGCCGGTAGATCTCGATACGATCCCCCGCCCGCACCGTATGAGTGGACGGGTCAGCAATCACCTTGCCGAAGATCCCCACCGGACAACTGGCCAGATCCAACTCAGCAAACTCGATATCTACCCCCGATTTGAGCAAAGCATCCCGAACCGTCGACCCTGCAGGCACTGCCACAGTCAGCAGCACCTGACGATCAACGGCGGCATACACCACCTCAACCTCAATCACCGACTCAACCATGCATCTGCTTGGCGCGCTGACAGAATGCGTCCACCAGCGTATTGGCGGCCTGATTGAACAACGGCCCCAGCGTCGCGCGCACGATTGGCCCGGCATAGTCGAACGACAGGTCCAGGCTGATCTTGCAGGCCTTCTCGCCCAACGGCTTGAACACCCAGACGCCATGCAACTGGGTGAACGGACCTTCCTCGAGGTTCATCTCGATCGAATGTCCGGGCACCAAAGTGTTGCGCGTCACGAAATGCTGGCTCAAGCCACCCTTGGCCACGCCGACGCTGGCGCGCATGTGCTCAGGGGAGCTTTCCAGTACTTCCGCCGCCGAACACCACGGCAGGAACTCCGGATAACGCGCCACATCATTGACCAGGTCATAGAGGGCTTGTGCCGGGTACGGCAACAGGGCCGAGCGTTGAATATGTGTCGTCATGTCAGCGTCACTTCCACAGCTGGGCGGCAAACACTACGAGAATGCCGATGGGCGCCACATAGCGCATCAAGAACAGGGACAGGCTGAACAGCATCGGGCTGTGGATCGACAACTCATCGCGCACCGCTTCACGCCCCATGATCCAGCCTGCAAACACCACGAAACACAAACCGCCGAGTGGCAACATGATTCGCGAGGTGAAGAAATCGATCACACCAAAGAAGTCCAGGCCGCCGGCCGCACCCCATTGATAGAGATGAAACATCCCGCCTTCGTTCACGAAAAACTTGGCTTCCTTCCAGATATTGAAGGAAAACACCGTGCCCAGACCGACGAACCAGCAGATAAAAGCCAGCCAGAAAGTCACCCAGGCACGGCTGATTTTGGTGCGTTCAACCAGGTAAGCCACCATTGGTTCGAGCAATGAAATCGCAGAACTCCAGGCGGCAACCGCCACCAGCACGAAGAACACTACGCCCATCAACTGGCCGAACGCTACGTTACCAAAGGCAAATGGCAGGCTGACAAACATCAGGCCAGGGCCTTCACTCGGGTTAAGACCCGCGGCGAACACAATCGGAAACAATGCCAGACCAGCGACCAGCGAAACGAAGGTATCGAGCAGCGCCACGCCGACCACGGTGCCGGAAATCGACGAGTTCTTCGGCATATAGGCGCCGTAGATCATGATCGAACCGACACCCACGCTCAGCGAAAAGAACGCGTGCCCCATTGCCGGCAGCAGACCATCGAGGACTTTTTCCGGGTGGAAGTCGAACATGAAATGCACGCCTTCCATGAAGTGGCCGGTGGTCATGCTGTAACCCAGCAGCACAATCACCATCACGAACAGCAGCGGCATCATGATGCGCAGGCTGCGCTCAAGCCCGGCGACTACGCCTTTGGCGATCACCACGGCAGACAACAGCATAAAAATCGTGTGCCAAAGTGTCAGGCGCCATGGATCGGCGATCACATTGCCGAAATAAGCACCGACCTGATCCGCCGTCACACCCTGGAAGTCGCCACGGCCCATGTCGATGATGTAATCCAGCGACCAGCCGCCAACGACGCTATAGAAAGACAGGATCAGCAACGCCGTGATCATCCCGGCGAACGCGCCCCAGGACCATTTCCCGGAATGCCCCGCCTCCACTGCCAACACCTTCAAGGCGTTGGCCGGGCTCTGGCGCGCACGGCGCCCGATCAGGGTTTCAGCCAGCATGACCGGCACACCGATCAGGGCGATGCAGGCCAGAAACATGAGCACGAAGGCACCGCCGCCATAGACGCCGACCATGTACGGGAATTTCCAGATACTACCCAGGCCCACGGCCGAACCGGTCGCGGCGAGTATGAAGACCCAGCGGCTAGCCCAACTGCCGTGGACAGAAACCTTGTCTGTCGACATCGTTATCACGCCCAAGCGTTCAAAAAAGAGGCCGCATTGTCCGGGATTCAATCAACCTGCTCAAGCACGTAGCGATACCGTAGCCGACTTGCGTGCAACTCCCTATAATGCCGCCCCTATGGCTAAACAGAAGAAACACCCAACAGGGACCATCGCGCAAAATAAAAAGGCGCGACACGATTACTTCATCGAGCATAAGTTCGAGGCTGGTCTGGTCCTGGCCGGCTGGGAAGTAAAAAGTCTGCGGGCAAGCAAGCTGCAACTGGTTGACAGTTATGTCCTGCTCAAGGATGGCGAAGCCTGGCTGCTCGGCAGCCACATCACGCCGCTGATGACCGCCAGCACGCACGTCATCGCCGATCCGACCCGCACCCGTAAATTGCTGCTCAACCGGCGCGAACTGGAAAAGCTCGCCACCGCCGTGCAGCAAAAAGGTTACGCCTGCGTATGCCTGTCCTGGTACTGGAGCAAGCACATGGTCAAGTGCGAGATCGCTCTGGGCAAGGGCAAGAAGGAATACGACAAGCGTGATACCGAGCGCGAACGCGACGCCGGTCGCGAGTTGCAGCGCGCTGTGCGGAACAAGGGCAAGGAAGATTAGTCTTTCGGCCTGATGATCGTTCCCACGCTCTGCGTGGGAATGCAGCAATGGACGCTCTGCGTCCGCTTTGTGACGGCACTCCCACGCAGAGCGTGGGAACGATCATGACTACATCCCCTTGCGCCGCTCCGCCCGAGCCATGCGCTGCACTTCCTGACGCACTTCTTCCAGCACTTCCTGCACATACAAAATGTGTCGGCTGGAGACTTCCCGCGCTTGCTCCGCCCGCCCTTCGATAATCGCCAGGTACAACTCGCGGTGCTGACTGATCAGCATGTCCCGCGTCTCGGTGCGCTGTTTATACATGCCGCCAATGTTGGTCACCACGTTGCGCTTGAGCAAATCGAACAAGCCGCGAATGGTGTGCAGCAACACCGCGTTGTGACTGGCTTCGGCGATGGCCAGGTGGAATTTTGCATCCGCCGCGCCCTCTTCCACCCGGCTCACTTCATCGTGACGGGTGTAGCAATCCTGTAATTCGTCGAACGCCGCCGTCAGCCGTTCGCGATCCACATCGGTGGCGCGCAACGCCGCGTAATAAGCACAGGACGCTTCCAGCGTATGACGAAACTCCAGCAGATCGCGCTGGGCCTCAGGGTTACTTTCCAGCAGATGCAGCAGCGGGTCGCTGAACGTCGAGCCGAGGGAATCCACCACATAATTGCCGCCGCCCTGGCGACTGACCAGCAAGCCCTTGGCCGCCAGCTTCTGAATCGCTTCGCGCAGCGAAGGGCGTGATACGCCGAACTGCTCGGCCAAGGTGCGTTCCGCCGGCAAGCGCTCGCCGGACTTCAGCGTGCCCTCGAGAATCATCCCTTCGAGCCGCTCGACAATATCGTCAGACAAACGGCGCTGACGAATCTGATCAAACCCCATAACTCAATTCTCCACGATCCCGGCAGCTCGCCGGGCCCTCTATTCTGGCCTATCCGCGCTGCGGCGACACCTACCAGACGGCGCTTGAACGAACAGATCAGATGCGCTCTGCACCGCTTATTCGACAAAAGTTTTAGGGCGGCAAATTGACACACCCCATACAAGGCTTTTACCCTAGCCAACAGCGATTGTAAATTGGTATTACCAATTAACCAAGAACGCTGACAGTGCCTGACCAACAACAATTAGGGGCCACCCCATATGCAAACCTGGCAACAGCTCTACAGCCCGCTCGGCAGTCTCGGCGTATCCGCACTCGCGGCCGCCATCCCCATCGTATTTTTCTTCCTGGCCTTGGCCGTGTTCCGCCTCAAAGGCCACGTGGCCGGCAGCATTACCCTGGCTTTGTCGATTGCCGTGGCGATCTTCGCCTTCCAGATGCCGGTTGATATGGCCTTCGCCGCTGCCGGGTATGGCTTTGCCTACGGCCTGTGGCCGATTGCCTGGATCATTGTGGCGGCGGTGTTCCTCTACAAACTGACGGTCAAGAGTGGTCAGTTCGAAGTGATCCGCAGCTCGGTACTGTCGATTACCGACGACCAACGTCTGCAGGTGTTGCTGATCGGTTTCTGCTTCGGCGCGTTCCTTGAAGGTGCCGCCGGTTTCGGCGCGCCGGTAGCGATTACCGCCGCACTGCTTGTAGGACTGGGTTTCAACCCGCTTTACGCCGCCGGCCTGTGCCTGATTGCCAACACCGCGCCTGTCGCGTTCGGTGCCCTGGGGATTCCGATCATCGTCGCCGGGCAAGTCACTGGTATCGACGCGTTCAAGATCGGCGCCATGACCGGCCGCCAACTGCCGCTGCTGTCGCTGTTCGTGCCGTTCTGGCTGGTGTTCATGATGGACGGCCTGCGCGGCGTTCGGGAAACCTGGCCAGCCGCATTGGTGGCCGGCTTGAGCTTTGCCATCACCCAATATTTCACGTCGAACTTCATCGGCCCGGAACTGCCGGACATCACCTCGGCGCTGGCCAGCCTGGTTTCCCTGACCCTGTTCCTGAAAGTCTGGCAGCCAAAACGCGCCGCCGGCCAACACATCGCCGGTGCCGTGTCGGCCTCCGTGGTGACCGCCAGCGTCGGTGGTTTCGGCCAGAAACGCACCACCGTGGCTTCGCCCTACAGCCTGCTGGAAATTATCAAGGCCTGGTCGCCGTTCCTGATCCTCACCGTGTTGGTCACCATCTGGACCCTGAAACCGTTCAAGGCCATGTTTGCCGCGGGCGGTTCGATGTACAGCTGGGTGTTCAACTTCGCCATCCCCCACCTGGACCAAATGGTGATCAAGGTCGCGCCGATCGTGACCGTTCCGACCGCCATTCCAGCGGTATTCAAACTCGATCCGATTTCCGCGACCGGCACAGCGATTTTCTTCTCGGCACTGATCTCGATGCTGGTGCTGAAGATCAATTTCAAAATTGGTCTTACCACTTTGAAAGAGACCTTCTACGAACTGCGCTGGCCGATTCTGTCCATCGGCATGGTGCTGGCGTTTGCCTTCGTCACCAACTACTCGGGCATGTCCTCGACCATGGCGTTGGTATTGGCAGCGACCGGCGCGGCATTCCCGTTCTTCTCGCCGTTCCTCGGCTGGCTGGGCGTGTTCCTGACCGGTTCCGATACCTCGTCCAACGCGTTGTTCAGCTCGTTGCAAGCGACTACCGCGCACCAGATCGGCGTCAGCGACGTGTTGCTGGTCGCGGCAAATACCAGCGGCGGCGTGACCGGCAAAATGATCTCGCCGCAATCGATCGCCGTGGCCTGCGCCGCAACCGGGCTGGTGGGCAAGGAATCGGATCTGTTCCGCTTCACCCTCAAGCACAGCCTGTTCTTCGCAACAATCGTGGGCCTGATCACCTACGTCCAGGCCTATTGGTTGACCGGCATGCTGGTGCACTAAGGACTACAAGCAGCACCGAAAAAACCGACGCCGGACCACGATTCCGGCGTCAGCTATTCACAACCCGGTCTGTAAGGCTACTGAAAGCTTCTCTCTCTATATTCAGCAGCCTCAACGGACGGATAACCGGGCCCACCCGGAGACACGCCTGATGAGCGAGCTTTTTTACAACGCCGTGCCGAACGCCACCCGCGTCGCCCCGCCACTGCCCGAACCTCGGCAATACCCCAGCGAAAAACCGTCACGGGTCTATCTGTTCGGGACCTGCGTGGTGGATTTGTTCTACCCCGAAGCCGGGATGGACGCGATTCACCTGCTGGAACGCGAAGGCATTCGTGTCGAATACCCGCAAGGGCAAAGTTGCTGCGGGCAACCGGCCTACACCTCGGGGTACACCGAACAGGCCCGGACCGTGGCGCGCTCGCAACTGGCGCTGTTTGCCGGGGATTATCCGGTGGTGGTGCCGTCGGGCTCTTGCGCCGGCATGTTGCGCGAACACTACGCCGACTTGTTCAAGGACGAGCCGGAGACGTTGAAACAGGTTCAGGCCCTGGCGGCTCGAACTTATGAACTGGCGGAGTTCCTGCTGTTTGTCTGCAAGGTGCAGCTCAAGGACAGCGGCACACCGGTGAAAGTGGCGCTGCACACCTCGTGTTCGGCACGCCGCGAGATGAACACCCACCTGCATGGCCGCGAGTTGTTGGCGCAGCTAGGCAACGTGGAACGGGTCGAACACAGCCACGAAAGTGAATGCTGTGGCTTTGGTGGGACTTTCAGCGTCCGTATGCCAGACATTTCCGGCGCGATGGTGGCTGATAAGACCCGGTCGTTGAAGGAATCCGGCGCGCATCAGGTACTCAGTGCCGATTGCGGCTGCTTGATGAACATCAACGGCTCGCTGGAGAAACAGAAGGAAGCGTTGCGCGGCCAACATCTGGCCAGCTTCCTTTGGCTGCGCACCGGGGGTGTTCGATGAACGCTTCCGCGATTATTCCTACGGTTGCCGTGGAAGAGGATTTCAGAACCAGGGCTCACGAGGCTTTGGCTGACACGCAACTGCGAAATAACTTTCGCAGCGCGATGGATTCACTGATGACAAAACGGGCAGCGTCCTTCAGCGATGCCCACGAAAGAGAACATTTGCGAGTGCTGGGCAATGCTGTCCGCGCCCGTGCGTTATCCAAGCTGCCCGACCTGCTCGAGCAACTTGAACAGAACCTGACCCGCAACGGTGTGACAGTGCACTGGGCGGAAACGGTGGACGAGGCCAATGGCATCGTCTTATCGATCATCCGCGCTCACGAGGGGCGGCAAGTGATCAAGGGCAAATCGATGGTCAGCGAAGAAATGGAGATGAATCATTTCCTCGCTGATCAAGGCATTGAATGCCTGGAATCGGACATGGGCGAGTACATCGTCCAGCTCGACCACGAGAAGCCTTCACACATCATTATGCCGGCGATCCACAAGAACGCCGGTCAGGTCGCGTCCTTGTTCCACGACAAACTTGGCGTGGAATACACCAAGGACGTTGACCAACTCATTCAGATCGGTCGCAAAGTCTTGCGACAGAAATTCTTCGAAGCGGACATCGGCGTCTCCGGCGTCAACTTCGCCGTGGCCGAAACCGGCACCCTGCTGCTGGTGGAAAACGAAGGCAACGGGCGCATGACGACTACTGTGCCGCCAGTACACATCGCCGTCACCGGCATCGAAAAAGTCGTTGAAAACTTGCGTGACGTGGTACCGCTGCTGTCGCTGCTGACCCGCTCGGCCCTCGGCCAACCCATCACCACCTACGTCAACATGATCTCCGGCCCGCGCAAGGAGCATGAACTCGACGGCCCACAAGAAGTGCACCTGGTACTGCTCGACAACGGTCGCAGCCAGGCCTTCGCCGACAGCGAATTGCGCCAGACCCTGAACTGCATCCGCTGCGGCGCCTGTATGAATCATTGCCCGGTCTACACCCGAATCGGCGGCCACGCCTATGGGGAGGTTTACCCTGGGCCTATCGGAAAAATCATCACGCCGCACATGGTCGGCCTGGCGAAAGTCCCGGATCATCCGAGTGCGTCGTCGTTGTGCGGTGCCTGCGGTGAAGTCTGCCCGGTAAAAATTCCGATCCCGGCATTGCTGCGACGCCTGCGGGAAGAGAACGTTAAGGCCCCGGACAGCCCGCATCAAGTCATGCGCGGCCAGGGCAGCAAGTATTCGCGCAAGGAACGCTTTATCTGGAATGCCTGGGCGCGGCTCAACAGTTCACCAACGCTGTATCGCCTGTTCGGCTTCTTCGCCACGCGCCTGCGCGCCCTTGCGCCGAGCAACGTCGGCCCCTGGACGCAAAACCACAGCGCACCAAAACCCGCTGCCCGCTCGCTGCATGACCTGGCCCGCGAGCACCTGGCCAAACAGGGAGATCGTTGATGAGCGCCAAGCAGAATATTCTCGGCAAATTACGGAACAGTCTGACCGGCACGACACCGGTGCCTGACGAGTTCGATGTCGAACTGGTGACCGCCCCTTACACCTACACAGCCGAACAACGTATCCCGCAACTGCGCAAACTGATGGAAGCGGTGCACACCGAAATCCATCTGACCTCGTCCGAAGGCTGGCCTGAGTTGTTGGCGCAATTGCTGCGAGATCGTCAGTTGCCGAGCCTGTTGATCGCACCGACGACAGCGCATGGTCAACGTGTCACACAGCACTGGTCGAACAATCCCGACCTGCCAGTGCTCAAATCCTACAACCGCCCGGTAGAAGACTGGAAAGCCGAGCTGTTTAACGACACCCCGGCCAGTCTCACGACTACACTCGGCGCAATCGCCGCGACCGGTAGTCTTATTCTGTGGCCGACGCGGGAAGAACCGCGCTTGATGAGCCTGGTGCCGCCGGTGCATTTCGCCCTGCTCAAGGCCAGTGAAATTCGTGACAACTTCTACCAGGTACAACAAGAGTTCGAGTGGGCCCAAGGCATGCCGACCAATGCCTTGCTGGTGTCCGGCCCGTCGAAGACCGCCGACATCGAACAAGTCCTGGCGTACGGCGCCCACGGTCCGAAAGACCTGGTTGTTCTGATTCTGGAGGACCAATGACGCTACCGGCGGATTTCCTGCGTGATGCGCAGCAACTGATTCCTCACGACCGACGTTTCGACGATCCGCTGTCGACCCTGGCCTTCGGCACCGACGCCAGTTTCTATCGGCTCATTCCGCAACTGGTGATCCGCGTCGAATCCGAAGACGAAGTGGTTGCCCTGCTGAAACTGGCGCAACGGGATCAGGTCCCGGTGACCTTTCGTGCGGCCGGCACCAGCCTGTCCGGACAGGCCATCAGCGATTCGGTATTGATCGTGCTGGGGGATAACTGGAACGGTCGCGAAATCCGGGGCCAAGGTACGCAAATCCGCCTGCAACCCGGCGTGATCGGCGCCCAGGCCAACGCGTGGTTGGCGCCGTTCGGGCGCAAGATCGGCCCGGACCCGGCCTCGATCAATGCCTGCAAAATCGGCGGCATCGTCGCCAACAATGCCAGTGGCATGTGCTGCGGCACGGCGCAAAATACTTATCACACCCTGGCTGGCATCCGTCTAGTGCTGGCCGATGGCAGCCGTCTCGATACCGAAGATGCCGCCAGTGTCGCGGCGTTTCGCCAGAGCCATGGCGATCTGCTGGAGCGCTTGGCAACGTTGGGCCGCGAGACCCGCGCCAATTCCGAATTGGCTGCAAGAATTCGCCACAAATACCGTCTGAAAAATACCACCGGCCTGTCGCTCAACGCCCTGGTGGATTTCGACGAGCCTGTGGATATCTTGAGCCACCTGCTGGTGGGCTCCGAAGGCACCCTCGGCTTCATCAGCGCGGTGACTTATGACACGGTGATCGACCACCCGAACAAAGCCTCGGCGCTGATCGTCTTCCCGGACGTGGAAACCTGCTGCAACGCCGTCACCGTGCTGAAAAGCCAACCGGTGTCGGCTGTGGAACTGCTGGACCGCCGCAGCTTGCGCTCGGTGCAAGACAAACCCGGCATGCCGGCTTTCGTACAGCAACTGTCGAACAATGCCTGCGCCTTGCTGATCGAATCTCGCGCCGCCTCCTCCACTTTGTTACGCGAACAACTGGCGCAGATCATGGCGTCCGTGGCTTCGTTCCCGGTAGAAAAACAAGTCGACTTCACCGAAGACCCGCTGGAAAACGCCCGGCTCTGGGCGATCCGCAAAGACACCTTCCCTGCCGTCGGCGCGGTGCGCAAAACCGGGACCACGGTCATCATCGAAGACGTGACCTTCCCAGTGGAACAACTGGCCATCGGCGTGAATCGTTTGATCGAGTTGTTCGACAAACATCACTACGACGAAGCGATCCTTTTCGGACACGCCCTGGAAGGCAATCTGCACTTCGTCTTCACACAAGGCTTCAACAACCCGGAAGAAGTCGCACGCTATCAGGCGTTCATGGACGACGTGGCGCAACTGGTGGCGGTGGAATTCGGCGGCTCGCTGAAAGCTGAGCACGGCACCGGGCGCAACATGGCGCCCTTCGTCGAACTGGAATGGGGCAGCGATGCCTATCAATTGATGTGGCAGCTCAAACGCCTGCTCGACCCGAACGGCATTCTCAACCCCGACGTGGTGCTCAGCGACGACCCGCAGATTCACCTCAAACACCTGAAGCCGCTGCCCGCTGCCGACGAGATTGTGGATAAGTGCATCGAGTGCGGGTTTTGCGAACCGGTCTGTCCATCGAAAGGACTGACCCTGAGCCCGCGCCAGCGCATCGTTATCTGGCGGGACATTCAGGCGAAGAAACGAGCCGGTGTCGACACCGCTGAACTCGAAGCCGCTTATGAATACCAAGGCATCGATACCTGCGCCGCGACCGGGCTGTGTGCGCAACGTTGCCCTGTAGGAATCAACACCGGCGACCTGGTGAAAAAGCTTCGCAGCCGTAAGGCGACGCACACGAAAACCGCTAATTGGCTGGAAGGAAATTTCGCCACGGCACTGCAAGGTGCGCGCTTCACCCTGCACATAGCCAATGGCGCGCGGATGCTGTTGGGAGCGCCACGTTTGGCCAAGCTGTCGGCGACATTGACGCGGTTGTCCAAAGGCCAGGTCCCACAATGGACCAACGCCATGCCGCAGCCGGAAAAAGCCATTCGCTTCAGCCCGACCGTGTCGGACGAACGCCCGCGGGTGGTGTACCTGGCGGCCTGCGTCTCGCGGGCAATGGGCCCGGCGGCGGGGGATAAAGAGCAAATGTCGCTGTACGACAAAACCCGTGGGCTGCTGGAAAAAGCTGGTTACCAAGTGGTCTTTCCCGACAACCAGGACAACCTCTGCTGCGGCCAGCCGTTCGCCTCCAAAGGCTACGCGGAACAGGCCGAGCACAAACGCCAGGAACTGATCGGCGCGCTGCTGCACGCCAGCCGTGGCGGGCTCGATCCGATCTACTGCGACACCAGCCCCTGCACCTTGCGCCTGGTTCAGGACCTCGGCGAAGTGCGCCTGGACCTGTACGACCCTGTGCGCTTTATCCGCACGCATTTGATGGATCGACTGGATTTCACACCGCAGGATGCGCCCATCGCGGTACACGTTACCTGTAGCACTCAGCATTTGGGCGAGAGCCAGGCGTTGATCGATCTGGCGCGAAAATGCAGCACCAACGTGGTGATTCCGGAAGGCATTCACTGTTGTGGATTTGCCGGTGACAAGGGCTTCACCACACCGGAGCTGAACGCGCATTCGCTGCGCTCGCTCAAGGACGCGGTGCAACATTGCAGCGAGGGGATTTCCACCAGCCGGACGTGTGAGATTGGGCTGACGCAACACGGCGGCATTGACTACCACGGGCTGGTCTATCTGGTGGATCGTGTCACCCAGGCCAAGTCGGCGTGAAGCATTTTCACTAAGCAGAAGGGGCAATTGCGCCCCTTTTTAGTGCCTATTCGCGTATCCGTCGGGTTTTTCATAGCTTCTTTGAAAAAAAACGAATTCCTGTACTCCGTCGTAGTCATTTGTATAAGCCCGGTAGAACAAGGCTTATCACTGACTCGACGTGCCGGCCATTGAGCCCCAGCATCGAGACCAAACGTTCAGGAGATACCCATGAAACGTACCGCACTCGCTGGTCTGTTCATTTCCGCTGCAATGTTGGCCTCTCCCGTATTCGCTGCGGACAACAACCTGTGTACCACCAAGGTACAAGAGCTCAAAGACAAAGTGACCTCACTGCCGGCAACGTCCGAAAACACCAAGATGGAACTCAACAGATTGCTTGCCAGTGCCCAGGCATCTCAAGCTGCCGGCGATGACAAGAAATGTGTCACCGAGGCCACGCAGGCGCTGTCGCGCGCCGACAAACTGTCCAACGAACCGAACCCATAATCTGTCGAGGTCAACCTTCGGGTTGGCCTTCTGAGCTGCGTTGGCGTACACTGCGCATGCCTGTCGCTCACTTTGATTCACCGAGCAACAGGCACGGGGCCGTTTAGGATTCGACGCCGGTCGCGAAACTTTAGGTGCATGCCGAGTTGGTAACAGAACTCGTAAATCCACTGTTGCAACTTCTTATAGTTGCCAATGACGAAACCTACGGCCAGGAATTCTCTCTCGCTGCGTAAGCAGCTTTAGATCCTGAGCTTCTGGTACCTTCGGGTCCAGCAATCACCAGGGGATGTCTGTAAACCCAAAGTGATTGTCATATAGAACAGAATCGCCGTGCAGTACGTTGTGGACGAAGCGGCTAAAACTTACACAACTCGCCCAAAGCACCCTGCCCTTCGGGTCGCTGAGGGTTAACTTAATAGAAACGGCTACGCATGTAGTACCGACAGCGGAGTACTGGCGGACGGGGGTTCAAATCCCCCCGGCTCCACCACTTCATCATCTAAAGACGTCCACGGACGTCTTTTTTTGTGGCTGGAATTCAGTAAATACGGGGATTTCAGGGCTATTGGCTTCCACACAAGCTTTTTGAGTTCCAGGCGTTTTGGTATCCCAATTGGTATCCCGAGCCACTGGTGCTATTTTTGGGATACCAAAACGGTGTCAGAGGTAGCTCTCATGCCTACTAATGCAGCCCGCCTATCAGACCGCCAACTCAAGGCAGTCAAGGCAACAGGAAAAGACTTCGTTCTCACTGACGGCGACGGCCTTCAACTCAGGGTCAGAGCCAGTGGCTCGATGATCTGGAACTTCAACTACCGCGAGCCGGTAACCAAAAGCCGCCTCAACATGGCGCTCGGCCCTTACCCAGCCCTCTCGTTGGCGAATGCCAGAAAGAAAGCTGCTGAGGCACGCGAACTGCTGGCGCAAGGCATCGACCCCAAAGCTCACCGCGATGAGCTAAGGCAGGCCAAGCTGGCAAAAACCGAGCACACATTCGAGAAGGTGGCCACCGCTTGGTTCGAGTTGAAAAAACACTCCGTCACAACGGCCTACGCCGAAGACATCTGGCGCTCACTCACGCTGCATGTTTTCCCCAGCCTCAAAGCCACACCCCTCGCAGACATCACCGCCCCCATGATCATCAAGCTCCTACGCCCGATCGAGGCCAAAGGCAGCCTGGAGACGGTCAAGCGACTTTCCCAACGTCTCAACGAAATCATGGCCTACGGCGTCAACTGCGGACTGATCTTCGCGAACCCGCTCAGCGGCATTCGGGCAGCCTTCAAAAAGCCGCAAAAAGAAAATATGCCGGCACTTCCTCCCGAAGAACTACCCGACCTTATGCTGGCGATTGCCAACGCCAGCATCAAACGCATCACCCGCTGCCTGATCGAATGGCAACTGCACACTATGACCCGCCCTGCCGAGGCTGCCGGGACGACCTGGGCAGAAATAGATTTCAAGAAACGCATCTGGACCATCCCAAAGGAGCGCATGAAAAAACGCCGTGTGCACCCCATCCCCCTAAGCGACCAGACGCTCGCGCTGCTAGAGACACTCAAGCCCTACAGCGGCCACCGGGAACACGTATTTCCGGCCGACCGAAATCCGCGTACCCACGCAAACAGCCAGACCGCAAACATGGCATTAAAGCGTATGGGCTTCCAGGATCGGCTGGTCAGCCACGGCCTGCGATCAATGGCCAGCACCATCCTCAACGAACATGGATGGGACCCGGAGTTGATTGAAGTCGCACTCGCCCATGTCGACAAAGACGAAGTCCGAAGCGCGTACAACCGAGCGGACTACATTGAGCGCCGGCGTCCGATGATGATTTGGTGGAGCGAGTACATTCAAAAAGCCGCCACCGGCAATTTGTCGGTGACGGCCATTCATGAAAACAAAAACGGGAACGTCATCCCGTTTCGTTAATCAGTTCCTGCTGGCGACAGCGCCGACACTGGCGACAACCCACGTATTTAGCGGTCCTTCGTATGGCGACAACGTGGCGACAGTCGCCACCATCTGCAGCGCCCACAAGCTTTTAATGCCCAGCCCCTGAGGGCAGGAAGGCTTCGCCTTCCCGTCCTCAGGGGCTCACTTTAAAAACCGACGAACGGCCCATTGTCCATTCCAAGCCACCTTCTTCCACACACGTCCAACGCCTAAAAACCCCACCGCACACCCAGTTGACCACCCTCCGAGGACGCGTTACACCAGAGCCGTAAAGTGCTGTCATCGACAGCATTGCCCGGTAGCCAGGGACCTTTAAGGCTACGCCACACCGTGGTGGTCCCAGCCCATGCGCGCTCGCTTCCAATTAGGCGCGCAGTCACGCCCAACGTGATCGAAGCCAACTTATCCACAGTGCACATGCGGCAGCCCAAGCCCGTCTCTTTCTCCAGGAAAGAGACGGGCGCCGAAACCACTGCCGCAGCCCTTACCAGGCAACACATTGCCGCATTTGTCCCTGTGACAATCGGCATGACAAACCCAGATGTCACCCGCAGCAGCGATACAGATGATGGTGCCGCAGCCCACGGAATGGACTGCACCTGACTGACAGTCAGGCACGCCCCGGTCATCGCATCACTGCCTGCAACAGACTCAGGATCTCGCGGCGCTGGTCTCGTCAGCCAACGCAGCCTCCACCCGCCCACTTCAGTCGAAGTGCTCAGGAGGCCAGATCATGAGATGCCCAAGCTCCCGGTCGTAAAGAGCCGCCCGTCCCGCGTTAGTGGACAACCCTCACAGGCTGCAGGGGCCTTGATCCCTGATAACACTCAGCAAACATGGCGGGAAGAATGAGGGAAAATTTCGAAGCACCAGGAGAATGACGATGCAATTGTGCGAAGCGTTCGACCTGCCACAGCCGCTGCTGGAATACCGGCCCGAGCCGCTGGCGTATCCGATCGAAGCGTTGGGACAGATATTGGGGCCAGCCGTCGAACGCATGGCCGAGGTGATCGGCGTGCCCTGCGCCATGGCTGCGCAATCGGTGTTGGCCACTGCCGCCCTGGTGACCCAGTCGCACGCCAATGTGCATCTCGATGGCCGTGTTTATCCGTTGTCCCTCTACATGCTGACGGTGGCATCGTCGGGTGATCGGAAAAGCGCAGTGGATCATCTGGCGCTGGCGGCTGCGCGTGAGTGGGAGCGGCGGCAGTGGATGCTGTATTTGGAGCAACTGAAAGCCAATCGCGCCGCCATTCGAGGAAAGCACGAAGCTCGTGAGTTATCCGAACCCGTCCCACCCAGGTTGATCATCGCCGAACCCACGATTGAAGCCCTGATCAAAAACCTATGCCAGGGCTTGCCCAGCATGGGGTTATTCAACGATGAGGGCGGCCAGTTTCTGGGCAGCAGCACCATGAGTAAAGAGAACCAACTCAAGGCCATCACCACCCTGTCAGCGCTCTGGGATGGCAGCCCCATCGACCGGGCGCGCTCCATGCCTGGCGAAAGCCTGCGAGCTTATGATCGCCGTCTCAGTCTGCATCTGATGCTGCAACCTTACCTGGCCAACCAGCTACTCACAGATCGAATGATCAACGGCCAAGGCATTCTTGGCCGCTGTCTGATCAGTTGGCCCGAACGCCTGGTGGGGCGGCGCTTGTACAAGGCCGTCGACCTGATGCGAGATGCCAGGATCCAGCGCTATAAAGCGCGCATTACCGCTCTGTTGAATAAGCCGATGTCGCTGCACAAGGATGGTTCACTTAACCCTGCCAGGCTGGAACTGACACCCAGCGCTCGCACTGCCTGGATCGATATTCACGACACCATCGAATGCCAATCTGGTGAGTTTGGCGAGCTGGCCGGCATTCAATCTATCGCGGGGAAAGCAGCCGCCAACGTACTGCGTATCGCCGGGGTATTGGCGGTGATTGAAGACGCGCATGCAGTGGACGAACCCCATATCCAGCGCGCCTCGACGCTGATGGATTACTACCTCGCCGAGATCCAGCGCCTGACGGAGCAAGAGCCCGTCAACACGTTACGCGAGGAATCGGATCGACTGCTGCGCTGGTTGACGCAAAAAGGCTGGACCCAATTTACCGTCCGCGACCTCAACCGCAATGGCCCCCGTTTTGCCCGCAAAAGCAGCCATCACACCATTACGCTGCTGGTCGAATTGATCTCACATAGCTGGCTGGACTCTCATGACGGAAAGACCTTCAAGGTGCGCCATGTTCCGCCTCAATGACGCGGTGCGCCGTTATCAGGCGCAGCACCAGACAGGACCTGCGTTGCGGTGTGTCGCCACGCCTGTCGCCGCGCTGTCGCCATACGCTAGGCCAGCAACAACGCGAGTTGTCGCCAGTGTCGCCGCTGTCGCCACGCCCGCCTTAGGTTCCGGCGACATCAACCTGTTGATCCAACAACTGCGTGAAGACGGGGCACTGCTGCAGCACCAGAAAAATGCCCTGCTGATTCGCCCCACACATTGGCAACAGATGGAAAAGATCAGCCCCCACTGGAAAGCCCTGCTGCTCTTTCTGCAAACAAACGAAAACGGTGATGACGATGGCTCTGGTCGGTCGGCGTGATGGTCGCAACTTTGGCTACGGCCGCCAACTGAGCTACGCCGGCCCAAAGGCGCTCAAGGATCTGTTTGCCAACGGCCACTTCGCCACGGTCAAAGCACATAGCGATCGCTGGCAAGCGTTCGTGCGTTGGTGTCGGTCAGAGGACGGACCCAGTTACAACGATGCGCGTCAAATCGATCGACAGACGCTGCAAGACTACGCCGCGTACCTGCGCCAGCAGATCCAGCAAGGTGAACTCGCCATCGCGACCGCGCAGAACCGCCTGAGCAGCGTCAACCGCACCCTCGCTGCGCTGCGCGGTGATCAAGACGTGAGGATCGCCAGCCCGAGCCAGGCGTTGGGACAGCAGCGCTCGAGCGTACGCACCCGCGCGCCGGATGGCCAAGACCACCAACAGATTCGGCGAGTACTGGAGACGCTTGGCGAACAGCAACACGAGCGGGTGGCCGCGATTGTTCTGTTGGCCCGAACAACCGGCATGCGCCTGCGCGAAGCGATCCTGGCTGACCTGCCACGCTTGCAACGTGAAGCCGAACGACTCGGTCGCATCAACATTCAGGACGGCACCAAAGGCGGTCGTTCAGGGGCTTTAGCACCACGATGGATCGCTACTAACGAGGAGGTGAAGGCAGCGCTGCAGTTGGCTCGTCAGGCGTCGCTGACCGGCAGCCGCAACTTGCTGGCCCGAGACGAAAGCTACGCCGCGTTCTTGCAACGGACCGTGCTCCCCGCCCGCGAAACGCTGCATGAACACGGGCTGAAGGGTTTTCATGAACTGCGCGCGGCCTACGCCTGCGAGCGTTACGAACAGCTCACGGGCCACGCCGCACCGGTGAATGGTGGCCATTGCTATCGCATTGATCGCGACCTTGATCAACAGGCGCGCCAACAAATCAGCCTTGAGCTCGGGCATAACCGGATCGATGTCGTTTCGGCCTATATTGGAGGTCGAGCGTGACCAAACCCTTCGATATGGCGCTGTTCCTGAGCGGCGTACTGACTGGATCGAAGGTCACGAAGCAACGTCACCTACGGCAAGCTCGAGTCATGCAAGCGGCCATTCAAGAGCGCTGGCAACGTGATAATCCTTGGACTTGGCAACTCAAGCATGTGCGCTGGTTTCTCACCCAGTATCTGAAAGACCATTCCGACGCCACCCGGTATTACTACCTACTCACGGTTTCATTGGTCTGGAAGCGATTAGGGAAGGACCAAGACTTGCTGATCGCCACTGCCGTGTGTCGCAACACCGCTTATTGGCGGGATGACGTGAGGGAGAGATTGGTATTTCTCTGACCCCCTGCAACCGAGACTGCTCAGTGCCGAGCGTGGATTGGGATACAATCCCCGGCATTTATTACCATCAGGATCGGCCTCCGCTCCCTGAGTGCCCACTAGAGATTCCGCAATGCCCCTCACGCTGCAACAACTGGAACGTCATCTGTTCAAGGCTGCCGATATTCTGCGCGGAAAGATGGATGCCTCGGAGTTTAAGGAATACATTTTTGGCATGCTGTTCCTCAAGCGCTGCTCCGACGTATTCGAGGAGCGCTATGAGCAGGTCGTTGCCGATGAAATAAACGCCGGCAAGAGCAAGGCCGAGGCCTTTGTCACGGCGGAAAATCCGCGCTGGTACAAGCGCGATGGCAATTTTTGGGTGCCCAGCCATTCACGCTTCCACTATTTGCTCAACGAAGCGCACATCAATGTCGGCAACTTGCTTAACAAGGCGCTGAGCGGCATTGAGGAAAATAACGTATCCCTGGAGGGGGTGCTGGAGCACATTGACTTCACTCGCAAGGTCGGCCAGAGCAAGATTCCCGATCAGAAGCTGCGCCAACTCATCACCCACTTCGGTGAAGTGCGCCTGCGTAACAGCGATTTCGAATTCCCCGACCTGCTCGGTGCAGCCTACGAGTACCTGATCGCGGAATTCGCTGACTCAGCCGGCAAGAAAGGTGGCGAGTTCTATACTCCGCGCTCGGTAGTGCGGCTAATGGTGCACTTGCTCAAGCCGACTCTGGCACACGATGTGTACGACCCCTGCTGCGGCTCCGGCGGCATGTTGATTGCTGCCAAGGAATATATCGACGAGCACGGCGAGGACGGCCGAAAGGCCAACCTGTTTGGCCAGGAATTCAACGGCACCGTCTGGTCCATCGCGCAGATGAATATGCTGTTGCACGGCATTAGCAACGCTTGGCTGGAGAACGAAGATACCCTGGCTGACCCTCGGCATATCGAGGGCGGCGAACTACGTCGCTTCGACCGCATACTCACCAATCCGCCATTCTCCATCAACTGGGGCCATACCGAGAAAAGCCCGGATGGCAGCCTGGCCTGGAACCCGACATTCCGCGAACAACGCTTCTGCTTCGGCGAGGTGCCGCTGGGATCGAAAAAGGCCGACCTGATGTTCCTGCAGCACATGCTCGCCGTGACCCGCGACGAGGGCATGATTGCCACCGTACTGCCTCATGGTGTGCTTTTCCGGAGCGGTGAGGAACGCAGCATCCGCGCTAGCATTATCGAGAACGACCTGCTCGAAGCCGTGATCGGCCTGCCGGCCAACCTGTTCTATGGCACCGGTATTCCCGCCTGCATCCTTATCCTGCGCCAACAAAAGCAGGAAGGCGCCAACCGTGTCAGCGCCAAGCCTGCCGAGCGCCAGGGCAAGGTGCTGTTTATCAACGCCGACCGCGAGTACTTCGAGGGCCGTGCACAGAACTACCTGCTGCCCGAGCACATCGAAAAGATCACTACCGCCTTCGACGAATTTCGCCGGATCGACGGTCTCAGCGACGTGGTTAATATCACAGCACTGCGCGACAACGACTACAACCTCAATATCCGCCGCTATGTGGATAACGCACCGCTGCCCGAGTCGCATGATGTGCGTGCTCACCTGCTGGGCGGAGTGCCCAAGGCCGAAGTCGAAGCGAAAGCTCAGCTTTTTGCCGCCCACGGCCTCGACCCACAAGACCTCTTCGTGGCGCGCGACGCACAGTATTTCGATTTTCACAACAAGCTGACCCGCCGCACCGACCTCAAGCCGGCCATTGAAAGCAATGCACGCCTGCAGGGCAAGGAAGCCGCCCTCCGTAAGGCATTCGAGCGCTGGTGGCACGAACACAGCCCGCGTATCACCGCATTGGCAGGGAAGCAGGAGAACAGCGCCGCGCTGGTTGAATTGCGCGGCGAACTGCTGGCCAGCTTTAGCCAGACGCTGGAAGGCGTCGGCCTGCTCGACCCTTTCCAAGTCCGGGGCATCGTCGCGGGCTTCTGGTACCAGAGCAAATATGACTTTCTCGGCCTGATGGCGCGCGGCAGCCTAGGCGTGATCGATGCTTGGCGCACCAGCATCAGCACCGCCCTTGAAGACAAGGCTAGTAAGCAAAGCCCACTGGAGCACAAGTTGGTGAAGTTTCTGCTCGGTGATTTCGTTGCCGAGTTGGCCGAACTGGAAGCAAAAAAGACCGAACTAGACAGCAAGCTCAAGGCCGTCGCCCCAACCATGGAGGAGGGTTCGGACGAGGCTGACAGCGAGTCGGATGCCGATGACGAGGGAAATCCCACCGACGAAGCCCAGATCAAACTCTGGAAGGCCGACCTAACAAAGGTAAAGAAGCAGCTCAAAACCCAACACGTAAACTTCGCCAGGCAACTGGATCAAGCCGTTGAAGTGTTGAGCGAGCCACAGGCCGCCGAACTGCTGCTAACCATCCTGCATGACGATATGCAGGCCATCGTCGAGCGCTACATCACCTCACAGCGCAAGCAAATCGTCGCCGCCTTCGAGAACTGGTGGGACAAGTACTGGGTGACGCTAAACGAGATCGAGCACAAGCGCGATATGGCGGCAGGGGCGTTACAGGTGTTCTTGAAGGAGTTGGGGTATGTCTGAGCTCGGTAAGGCTCCATTACTCAAAGAAAAGATTGAGGTCTTATCTGGCTTTGCCTTTCCGTCTAGCGGCTTCAATCAGCTTGTTGGTTTGCCGCTGATTCGGATTCGTGACCTTGGTGGCAGCTCCACTGAGGTTCGATTCCGAGGCATGTATGACCCTGCATATCGCGTATCCAAAGGCGACCTGTTGGTGGGCATGGATGGCGATTTTGAGGTGCATCGATGGGCAGGTGAAGATGCACTGCTCAACCAGCGTGTATGCAAAATATCATCGACTAGCAAAGAAATTCATCAAAGCTTTTTGTATTGGTACCTGAAGCCAAAAATCGCGGAAATCCATCGTAGAACCCCGCAAACGACAGTCCGGCATCTGTCGACGAAGGATATCTATGCGATAGAGGAGCCGCCTTTTGACTTTCCCACTCAGGAGCGTATTGCCCAAATCCTCAATACCCTCGACACCGCAATCCGCGAAACCGAGGCGCTGATCGACAAGCTCAAGGCCGTTACACAGGGCCTACTGCAGGACCTACTAACCCGTGGCATCGACTCCAACGGCCAACTGCGCCCGCCACAGAGCCAAGCTCCAGAGCTCTACAAGGAATCGCCGTTGGGATGGATTCCTAGAGAGTGGAACTGGGACATACTTGGGCGCTGGCTGATTGGAAAGCCCAAGAACGGTTACTCCCCAAAGGAGGCAGGAGAGTGGACAGGAATTCAGATGCTCGGATTGGGTTGCCTCACTAAGGAAGGATTTTTACCCACCCAGCTCAAACCTGCGCCTGCTGCAGATAAAGGGTTAGATAGGGCGCGGTTGAACGAGGGAGACCTTCTCGTCAGCCGAGCCAACACAAGGCAATTGGTTGGTCTCGTGGGGGTATATCGCGATGTGGGTACGCCTTGCACTTATCCGGACTTGATGATGCGACTGCTGCCTTCCGAGGAGACCACTGCCGAGTTCCTAGAGTTGGTCTTGCAGTCAAGCAAAGTGCGTCGACAAGTCCAAGCAGCCGCATCTGGGACGTCTGAGAGCATGGTAAAAATCAGCTCTTCTATCGTGACGAGCTTGAAAGTCGCAATTCCGAAAACTAACGAGCAGAAAGTTATCCTCTGTCGCACAAAGACACTTAATGCTCAACTGCAAAGCGAGCTGCAGGGACTAGAGGTACTACGGGCGGTCAAAGTAGGTCTTATGGACGACCTGCTATCCGGCCGCGTCCGTGTCACCCCGCTACTGGAATCTATGCAGCAAGCTGCTGCACAAACGGAAGCCTGATATGCCACAGCGCCTGCCACCTCGCGAATCCCTCACCGTCGAGTTCAAAAGCGATCGCAGCAAGCTTCCCGACCGCGAGCTAATTGAGGCACTTGTCTGCCTGGCCAATGCAGAGGGCGGCGAGCTATGGCTGGGCGTCGAGGACGACGGCACGCCTACCGGCCTGCATGCCGAGCACCGCCTGCTAGAGGGATTGTCTGGCATGGTCGCAGCGCGCACCTCGCCTTCGCTGAACGTACAGGCCGAGGCGATCGACCTGGATGGCGTGACCGTAGCGCACATCCATGTGCCCAAAGCCCAGAGCGAAGTGGCCACCACCAGCGGCGTCTATCTACGCCGCCGCTTGAAGCACGACGGCACGCCCGAATGCATAGCCATGCTGCCCCATGAGCGCAGCAGCCGCGCAAGCAGCTTTGGCCTGCTCGATGTCTCCGCCCAGCCGGTGGCCGGTGCCACCTTGGCCGACCTCGACCCATTGGAGCGTGAGCGCCTGCGCCAGGCGGTGCAGCAATACGGCGGCGACCGCGTGCTGCTGGAACTGGACGACGAAGCCCTGGACGGCGCACTGCTGCTCACTGCGCGCCAGCCGGACGGTATACGCGTGCCGACCCTTACCGGCCTGCTACTGATCGGCCGGGAAACCTCCCTGCGCCAACTGGTGCCCACCCACGAGTTCGCTTTCCAGGTGCTGGCCCAGCAGGCAGTGCGCTTCAATGAGTTTCGCCGCTTCCCATTGCTCAAGGCACTGGACTGGCTGGAAACCAACTTCCGTCCCTACAACCCCGAGGAAGAACTGCAGGTCGGCCTGTTCCGCGTGCCGGTGCCCAAGGTGGACCTCGGCGCCTTCCGAGAAGCCGTGGCCAATGCCCTGGTCCACCGTGACTACCACGGCCGGGGCGCGGTGCATGTGCGTCTTGAAGACGATGCCCTGGTGGTCAGCAACCCCGGTGGCTTAGTCGATGGCGTGACCCTGGCCAACCTGCTGGTGACCGAACCGCGCCCGCGCAACCCGGCCCTGGCCGACGCCATGAAGCGCGTCGGCGTAGTCGAACGCTCCGGCCGAGGCGTGGACAAGATTTTCCGCGGCATGCTCAAATTCGGCCGGCCGGCCCCGGACTACAGTTACACCACCGCGCAGAGCGTGGTGCTGCGCTTACCCACCGCAGAGGCCGACCTTGACTTCCGCCGCCTAGTAGTCGAGCACGAGCGCGCCACCAACGCCGAGCTGCCCATCGACAGCCTGATCGCCCTGGCCGCCCTGCGTGAGACCAAGCGCGTCACGGCCGACGAACTGGCCGTACAGATCCAGCGCGACACCGCCAGTGCCAAACGCACCCTGGAAGCCCTGACCGAAGCCGGCTTGGTCGAGGCCCACGGTTCTACCCGAGGGCGCAGCTACACTCTGTCAGCCAGTCTGTACCAGGCCGTGGGCGACAAGGCCGGTTATACCCGCCAGGCAGGCTTCACACCCATTCAACATGAGCAGATGGTGTTGAACTACGTGCAGCAGCATGGGCAGATTCAGCGCGCTGAAGTAATGGATCTTTGTCGGCTCTCGCCTGATCAAGCGGCAAAACTGCTCAAGCGCATGAAAGACAAGGGCACACTGATACAGCAAGGTGAACGACGCTGGTCGGTCTATAAGCTCGGCTAAAAATTCTATGAGCCGCTATGAGCCGCTATGAGCCTGTATGAGCCCATACACGCCTGAACTGGATTAAAGGAGTAACCGTGGGCTGGGAATTGGATGACGTCGAAAAACCCTTTGTGGCTCAGTTACAGGGGCTGAACTGGAAGCATATCGAGGGCAGCCTCGACGACCCGGCCATCACTGGTCGCAGCAGTTTCAGTGAAGTGATTCAGCGAGCTGCACTGGCCGAACGCTTGCTTGCCATCAACCTGCGCGACGGTCAGCCCTGGCTGGATGAGCAGCGCATTGCCGAAGCACTGGCGGCCATTACCCGCGTGGGCGCCGGCAAGCTGATGGAAGCCAACCAGACAGTCACTGAGCTGCTGCTCAAAGGCATCACGGTCGATGGCCTTCAGGGCTGGGAAGGCGGACGTGGTCAGACCATCCAGTACATCGATTGGGCCAACCCGGCCAATAACCACTTCCGCGTGATCAACCAGTTCCGAGTGGATTGCCCACCGGGGTACAACAGCGGCAAGAAATTTATCGTCCCGGATCTGGTGTTGCTGGTGAACGGCATCCCACTGGTGGTGGTGGAATGCAAGAGCCCATCCATCCCAGAACCGCTGGCCGAAGCTGTCGATCAATTGCGCCGCTACAGCAACCAGCGCAAGGCGGCCTTCGAAGTCGAGGACAACGAGGGCAACGAAACACTGTTCGCTAGCGTGCAGCTGTTGGTCGCCAGTAGCTACGACGAAGCACGGGTGGGCTGCATTGGGGCCGGCTTCGGGCATTTCTCCCAATGGAAAACCGTGGTCGGCCCGGAGGGTAGCGGCAGCGAGCAGTCAGTAGCCGAGCAGTTGGGCAAAGCCAAACTGTCCGAGCAGGAGCGCCTGGTGGCAGGCATGCTGACGCCGGCCCACCTGCTCGATCTGATCCGGCATTTCATGCTGTTCATGCCGGTTGGCGGGCAGACCATCAAGACGGTCTGCCGCTACCAGCAGTACCGCGCGGTGAACCGCACGGTGATCCGCATGAAACGCGGGCAGACACGCCTTGAGCACGGCGAGAGCGACCAGCGCGGCGGCATCGTTTGGCACACTCAAGGCTCAGGCAAGAGCCTGACCATGGTATTTCTGGTGCGCAAGATGCGCACGGATACACAACTGCGCCGCTTCAAAATCATCGTGGTCACTGACCGTAAAGACCTGCAAAACCAGCTTTCCGCCACCGCCACGCTGAGCGGTGAACTGCCGGAGGTGGCCTCCAATATCGAGGGTGTTAAAGCCTTGGCACGTCGCCAGGGCCCCGGCTTGGTATTCGCCACCATCCAGAAGTATCGCAATCCCGAACAGGAAGAAGATGGGGAGGCGTCGATCCCTACGCAAGCTACTGCACCCCTCAAAGCCGCAGAAAAGCGCGCGCCCTACCTGGTAAGCAAACCATTCGAGGTGCTCAACCACGACGAGAGCATTCTGGTATTGATCGATGAGGCGCACCGCACCCAGGCCGGCGATCTGCAGGCAAACCTGCTGGCGGGCCTACCCAACTGCGTGCGCATCGGCTTTACCGGTACACCGATCATCATGGGCGATAAGAAACGCACCCACGAAATTTTCGGCGCGTTCATCGACAAATACACCATCAAGGAAGCCGAGGCAGATGGCGCTACAGTGCCGGTGCTTTACGAAGGACGCACTGCCCAGGGCGCATTAAAAGATGGAGCGAGCCTGGATGAACTGTTCGAGGATTTGTTCCGCGAGCACAGTCAGGACGAGCTGGAGCTGATCAAGAAAAAATACGCCACCAAAGGCCATATCTTTGATGCCCCCGCGCTGATTGCAGATAAGGCGCGCGACATCCTCAGACATTACGTCACCAATATCCTGCCCAATGGCTACAAGGCGCAGGTGGTAGCCTATAGCCGGATTGCGGCAATCCGCTATTTCCACGCACTGCAGGCCGCCCGCGATCAGTTGTTGGCCGAGGCCGAAGCGTTGCCAGCAGCCGACAAGGACCTCGACGATGAAGCACTGTGCCAGCGTCCACCCAAGCTGCAGGCGCGCGTGCAGGCGTGGCGCTATCGCGACAGGCTACGCAGCCTGGAATTCGCACCGATTATTTCCGGCTCAAATAACGATCCGGCCGAGTGGAAAACCTGGACGGATGGCAGCAAGCACGAGCTGCTGATCCAGCGTTTCAAGAAGCCCCTGAATCATGAGCAGCCAGGCAAGACCGACCCGTTGGCTTTCCTGATCGTTAAGTCTATGTTGCTCACCGGCTTTGACGCCCCCATCGAAGGGGTCATGTACCTTGACCGGCCAATCAAGGAAGCCGAGCTGCTGCAAGCCATTGCGCGGGTCAACCGTACTGGTTTCGGCAAGCGCTGCGGTATCGTGGTCGATTACTACGGGGTCGCCAACCACCTGCGCGAAGCGCTGGCAGCCTATGCCGACGAGGATATCGAAGGTGCGCTGAGCAGCATCAAGGACGAGGTGCCGGTGCTGCGCGATCGTCATCTTCGTGTAGTGGATGTGCTGCGTCGCCAGGGCATCGAGTCGCTGGAAGATGCCGAAACCTGCATTGCCGCACTGGAGTCGGAAAAGGTGCGCGCCGAATTTGCGGTAAAACTCAAAGCGTTCCTCAACTCATTGGACACTGTGCTGCCACGCCCCGAGGGCCTGCCCTTCGTCAAGGATGCCAAGCGCCTGGCCTATATCCACGCGCGGGCACGTGGGCGCTACAAGGACCTGCCGCAATTGGGCAAGGATGTCGGTGCCAAGGTGCGCAAACTGATCGACGATCATGTTATCTCACTGGGCATCGACCCGAAGATTCCGCCGATCCAGCTCACCGATGCAGACTTCGAGAAACAGTTGTCGCGAAGCGTCAACGACCGCGCCAAGGCATCAGAGATGGAGCACGCCATTCGCTCGCATGTGCGCAAGCATACTGATGAAGATCCGGTGCTCTATCGCAAGCTGTCCGAACGCCTGAACGAGTTGCTCAAGTCGCTGGGCGAGCAGTGGGATCAATTGGTTGAGCAGATGCAAAAGATCATAAACGAGCTGCGCAGCGGTCAAATGAGCGATGACTACAGCCCTCTGGATTTGCCCGAACACTATGCCCCCTTCCTTCGCACCCTCCTGGATGTGCTGTGTGCCGACGCCACTCCACAGCCCGCCGATCTGCTGCGTTTGAAGGATGTCACAGTGGAACTGGTCGATCTGTTCGTGGGCGAACTCCAGAGCCACCGCGATATCTGGAGCCCGCGCAAGCGAGCGGCACAGGAGGAGCTGGCCGGACAGCTATTTGATTACTTGATGAGACTGCGTCCACCCTTGGTGGATAGCGATACGGCGGGGGTGCTGTCTGACCGTTTGATGGATCAGGCCAGAGCCAGCCATGAACGGTTGATGCAGCTGTGAGCAACGAAACGCTCACCATCAATGACCTACAATTCACACTGCGCCGCAGCGCGCGGCGTAAGACGCTAGAGATCACTGTCGAGCGTGACGGCGCCCTTATCCTGTCCGCTCCGCCAGAGGTGAAGGAGCAAGCGCTGCGTCAATTCGTAGCGGAAAAAAGCTTCTGGATTTATTCGCGTCTTGCCGAAAAGGAGCGCCTGCAGCGCTCAATCCCTATCAAGCAATACGTCGACGGAGAGGGATTTCTGTACTTGGGGCGAAGTTATCGCCTCAAACTGGTCGATGAGCAGGATGGGCCGCTAAAACTTTCTGCTGGTCGCTTCCGCCTGCTGCGTAGCGAACTGCCACGAGCCCGCGAACATTTCATCCGTTGGTATAGCGAACATGCCCGCAGCTGGCTGGCCTTACGAGTCGAGAACCACCAAGCGCGAATGGACCTGACCCCCAGCGGTGTGCGTGTGCAGGATCTGGGCTATCGCTGGGGCTCCTGTGGCAAGGGCGCACAGCTCTATTTTCATTGGAAAACAATCCTGCTGCCCAAGCCCATTGCGGAGTATGTGGTTGTGCATGAGATGGTGCACCTGCAAGAGCCACATCACACCCCAGAATTTTGGCTCCGCCTTGAACGCGTCATGCCTGACTACGCACAGCGCAAGACATGGCTGGCAGAACATGGAATTGATGTTGAAGGCCTCTGAGTACCATGGCTGACTATTTCACCAGCACCCGCGGCATAGGTACTGGTCAGAACCAACCAACTTGACTCTGAGGATGGCTTACAAGCACCAGGATTCCAGCGATCGGATAAATTTCTGCATTTAACCTTCGAGCCAGACATTAGGATCACCACGCGCCTAGAACTCTTTGAACAACCATACCCTGCAGAAAATCAATAAAATAATTCACGGCTGCCCTGGCGTCGCCCCACCAGAGTTGTCTCTACTAATCATAGGCTTTATGTAACCTTTAAATACCTCAGCTGCGGCACCCAGTACACTTTCTATCTTCTTATAATGACCCGGACGCAATTTACTTTCCTTGTCCAAATAGTTCAAAACGAGCAGAACCTGTTCACGATCTAGCATTGCAAGCGTTTGCTCAGCTACGCCGTACAGAAGGACCAACGCACCATTCTTTAGCGTTTCCGGACGCTCAAGCGCACCGAGCACCCGGCCAAAGCCCGCAGTCATGTCGCCGCCCTGATCATCACGAAGCCAATCCAGCAGCGATGAATGATTTAACTTATCTGGCTTTTTGTTTGGTAGCTTACTCGGCACTGCCCGTTTCGTCCTACCCAAAATTAACTCAGGCCACCGCTCAACATCCGAGCGATCATCATAATCAGGAAGAGATATAGTATTATATGAATATGCAATGGGAACGCCAAGTTTCTCATAAGCAAGGCAGCTTTTGAATTGCTCGCCATCAAACTGGTCAAAAACCCCGCTTTTACAATTAAGCTCTTTAATTTCCAAAAGCAGTATTTTAGCGTTTTCCAACATAGCGACTAGATCACCACAATACAGCCGCATTCCGTCGCCTTGCTGGACAGCATATGGGGGGAAGGTTTTGAGCGAAGTCCGACTATCTCTGCAGTAGGCTTCCAATGCACCGGTAATTGCAGCTTGAATTACGTTTTCCTGCCTAGTTTTCTTCATACAACCCACGCCATAGATTAGTAGCATAAATTTATCACCACTAAAGGATCATTAGAAGCAATATCTGACTATCTACTTGACGCTGCCCCAGCAGGCAATGCAGGCTCTACGCAGTAAGCAGCACACGATCTAAGGACGCAGTCTAATCAGATAGGAGTTAGGTAAATCACAATGCCCACACATACCCTACATTTCATAAAGCCTTGCCGCAAAACCGACAGTTCCCCGCGGCTCACCCCAAGCATGGTGGCCGAGAACAAGCGGAACGGCATAGAAACGACCTTGATTCTCGACCTTAACATTCTGGTGAGAATGGAAGATGTAATTCTTCGCCGCCACAGCCCGAACGATTTTGACTTAACTAGACTTATAAACTTCATAAATTCTTGCCCACCACAAAGTCTGTGCATAACGCCTGGGCTTGCCCTTAACGAGGTCCACCCGAAATTCAAGAAGCTAAGCTTTGAGATGTATGAATTGTTTCTTTCGATATTCTGCCCGCAGATGGTCGATCATCCAACCGCGACACGAAACACCCCAAATGAAGCGGAAAGAACCCGACCGTATGAGTTTTCAGAACTCAGCATAGAAGAGCAGCACCTCTACAGCGTGCCGTTTTTTTCGCTCATGCAGATACATATTATCAACGCCACGAAACCGAACTTGACAGGCATTGAAAAATTCAAAACATATATGAGCCGTGTCTGTGATGACATTGATATGCTCAGTGCTGTTGAAGCCGAAATTGCCAAGTACTGCTTCTGTGAGAAAAAGCCCAACTATTCCGACGAGCTTAACGCCAAAATCGAAGACATCAAGAACAACTTCATGAGTGGGAGCAACAAGCCAGCGCAGCGCTTCAAAAATATCTTCAATGGCGTTCAAGACCTTAAATACATAAAAGGCGCCCTGGAGTTTTCCAAAGAGCTCTTTTATGGCAAGCTTCAGGACACATGGATAGCCACATTGGACTCCAAGTTATACTGGCTGAGTGAGTCCATTCATCATTACCCAGTCGCAGGTGAGCGAGACGGAAAATACTTCAGCATCAATCGATCACATGATCAGCAGACATGCAACTATTGGCTATCAGTGGATAAACTGCAAGAGCAACTCCAGCACGAGAGAAGCCGAAATGGCAAAGGAACCGCCCCTTTAGATGAAACAGGATTGCCACGCATACATAACACATTAACCACAAAGGGCTTCAAGGAATTTTTCGCCGTTTTCAAGCCCACATAGTCCGCCGAGCAGGGTACAAGTACAAGATACTGCTCAACCACGCACCTGTACTCTTAGTACCCGGATGCTAACGATGAGTAATCAAAGCCAATTAGGTCCCTTCATTTAAAGCTGATACCTGTACCCTATCCTCATCCAACACAGGAAAGAAAAAGGGGCTGACAACCACGTGATTGGCCACAGCGGAATGACTCCTGGCAATTGACTCAGGAGGAACACGCTTCAGCATTCCGCCTCAATCCTGTGCAGCGCATTCCAAATAGTATTCCACGAAGAAAGCTCAACTAACCAACTTCATATTTTTCATAGGTTTAGCAAATCATTTCAGCTCACCCCGGCCCACCAAACGAAGCAAACCAAAACCCGCCAAGCGCGGGTTTTGTTGCATCTGGGGTATGACAAACCATCACCGCCGCCCCCTCGGAGAAGCCAATGCAACAAGCCCTCCTCATCATCGACGTCCAACCCAGTTTCGCCCCACCCCAATGGCTCATCGACGGCATCCAGACACTCATCGGCACCTTGCCCAGCGTCGCCACCGTCGAACGCCACGACGAATCCAGAACCCCGTTCCAGAAACAACTCGGCTGGCACCCGGCACCGGACGACGACAGCCTGATCCAGGCTGATCGCATTTTCATCAAACACGGTTATGCGCCGTCACCGGAAACCATCGAGTATTTGAAAAGCCTGAAAGTGGATCGGGTATTGGTCTGTGGATTACAAACCGATACCTGTTGCCTGGCGGCGGGGTTTGCGTTGTTCGATGCGGGGTTGCAGCCGACATTGATTACGGATTTGACGATGGGGTCGTCGCTGGACCGGACGGGTGGGTTAGGGGCGCGGCTTTGGGAGCATCATTTCGGGCACACGGTGAAATCGAGTGAGTTGTAGTCAACGTCGAGTTGCCATCGGGCTGCTTTTCCACCACTGAGGATGGGATCTACTCACCACGTCCTAGGACATTTCCCTCGAGTTCTGTCGAACTCCATGAAGTATCGAGTAACGATCCGAGTAGATAACCTCCCATTTGTGTTGCAACCCGGCGAACGGTTTTGACAAGCCGTAAAGCGTAGGGACCCCCAACCTTCCGGAGTTCTTCCATGAAAAAGCCCCGCCTGACCTTGATTAAAAATCCGAACCCTCCAATATCGGACGCTCTCGATCTGACCCAGATGTCTGAAGAAATTGAACGCCGCGTCAGCGCTCGCCTGCGCGACCCGAAACGATCTGTTCCAACAGGAAGTATTTTCGCTGTTAACCCGGACATCGACGCACCTACCCTGCTCGCTTACGCCAGTCAAAACCTGGCCTCTGTGAAGGCCATGTCCACCGATCTGGTCGCTCAGCTCGAAGGTCCCCATCGCAACAAGGCATTGGCGATTCAGCGGCTGGCTGTTTTGACCGAGTTGCTGGTCAATCAAGCGCTGAAAAATATCAGCTCGCGTGAATCCAGGATCAAACCGGTCTGAACTGAGTGGGCGGCCTCACCGAGGTCGTCCTTTTTTACTGCTGCCGCTTCCACGGCTTTGGGATCAAAACTACCCAAAAGTCAAAGCAAAGGGCGCAGCTGACTGTTGAATGGCACTCACTACGTGGGGTGCCTGATCCCTATGCTGAGGATAACGCTCAAGCACTCGCTCAAGAGAAGTAAGCAACCGCTGAATACGTTCTTTGGGTCGTTCAACCTCACAACTCTGTGCGAACTCCAGTAGCCCTTGGCGCGAGGCAAACATTGACTTGTTACCCGCCAGATCCAATGCCAGAACATCCTCGGGGATGTAAGCCGTGGTATTGACGATGTCGTAAGCCGGCGCCAGCCGCGCATCGCGTTGCGTAGGATCCGAATAGAGCAAACCGAAATTCTTCAAATGAGCATCACCGTTTCCAATGATGCAACTCAGGGCCACGCTATCGAAGAGTTGATCAAGCGAGGATCGATGATGCTGCGCCGGACAAAACAACCGGATTGCTTTAGCAATTGCCGCATAACTTTTGCTGTACTTCTGATCAGCCGAAAGCCCCATCAGCGCCGCCATGTCTTCAAAGCCAATTGGATTGAGCTGCTCGTCTCGGTCAAAGCGACGCATGACAAACAGCCTGGTGTTATCAGAGAGGTAAAACTCTGGCACGGGAATGCCGGCGTCCTTGGCGATGGACATGCACAGGAACTCATTGATCGCCAGTCCGGGGAACTCGTCCCGACCACTTTTTATGATTAAGTCCGAGGTTTTCGAGGTCACCCTTGGCAACTCGGTTTCCTGCTGCTCCGGCACCAGTACCTTGGGCTGAACACCCGAAATACCAGCCCGCAGGATGTAGCGATCAAGAAGGCCGGCGAAGATATCTTCCGTCCCATCCCAGCTCAGGATCTCTTCGAGTTTTTCACCTGGAAATCGCTGTCCGCCAAGCAAAACATCGACCGCTTCGGAACGCACCTGAACCCTGCCAATAGGCGAGCTGCTACCAGAAAGAGCCAGCAGCAACATCGGATCGACGTTTACGGTTTTAGCCAGACGATTACGCAATTGTTCCAGCACATACCCTTCCGGCAGATTCATCTGAAAGATCGGGTGCAGGTCTCGGCGACGAAACTCGTCAGCTCGAACGGGCATCGACAGGCTGATGGCCATGTTGGGAAATGCATCGTCGTGATAGCGGAAAATGAAATCCTCGCGGCTTGTCAGAATGCTGCCGCTGCTGCCCTCAGGCGTGCTGACTTTGAGAGAAGTCATTTTCATTCGAACAAATCTCCAAGCTCTTCAAGTGTCGGCATGGCTGCCGGGATGACAGCCAGCTCACAATCCAGAGCGCCCAAAACTCGCGCGTAGGCGATCATCCCTATGGAAGGACTGCCCTTCTCCACAGCAATGACCTTTTGGCGAGTCAGCCCGGCGAGTTCGGCGAGATTTGCCTGCGTCAGGCCGCGATTCATACGCTTTTCGCGTATCTGAGCAGCAAGTCGCAAAATCAATAAGTGGTAGTCCATGTTCCGTTACCGTGACATTTACAACTAAATGTAGCATATACGTAACATAAGTGCGGCCCCCGCGAGGGTCATTTAAATATTCCCCAATCAACACCAATACAACCCTCTCAAAGCAAAGCTTTTTGTCCCATGAACACAACACCTGAACCCGAGCGCCCTTCTACACTCATCTCGCCGCCTCCAAAAACCCACTAGTCGAGCCCCCATGACCTCCCTCAAAAACCGCCTGAAGCAAGGCAAGGATGCTCGTAAGACCTGCCCCCGCAACACCCAGTCGTCCCTCGGCAACATCGACCGCGACCCGCTGCCACTGATCAAGGCGTCCAGCGAGGGCCGTATAAAGTCGCTGGTCGAGTTGCGCTACGGCCGGATGCTGGTCTCTCCTTTCACGTTTTATCGTGGCAACGCCCTGCTCCAGGCCCATGACCTGGCTGGCACGTCCAGCATGGGGCTGATATCGCCCATTTGCGGCGACAGTCATTTGATGAACTTCGGCGGTTTCGCCACGCCCGAACGTAATCTGCTGTTCAGCCTCAATGACTTCGACGAAGCGCACCCCGGGCCTTGGGAGTGGGACCTCAAGAGGTTGGTGGCGAGTTTCCTGATAGCGGCGAAGGACCTGCGGCACGGCGAGACAGTCGAGGAAGAGGTCTGCCGCCAGGTGGTCGCGGCCTATCAAAAAACCATGGTCGAGTGCGCCGAACAGAGCGCCATGGAGACCTGGTACGAGTCCATCCGCTACGACGATTTGCTGGAGCAAGCGAGCAAAGCCACGCTGGAACATGTGGAGCGGGCCCTCGAGAAAGCCGAGCGACGCACCCACGCCGAGTTGCTGCCGAAAATCTGTGAGCGTGACGCCCATGGCCGTCTGACGATTCGCGATGACTTGCCGGAAATCTTCCACCTGCATAAAAACACCACGCTGCTGGATGCCGATGATGACTGGCTGCGTCTCTCCGACTGGAAGCCGCTTTACGAGACGTTCATGGGCGACTACCGAGGCACCCTGCAAGCGGATCGACGTGAACTGTTGTCGCGGTTTCATGCCCACGATATGGCGTTCAAAGTGGTGGGCGTGGGCAGTGTCGGCACGCGTTGCCTGGTGGCGCTGTTGACTGACGAACAGGAGAACCCGCTGTTCCTGCAATTCAAGGAAGCGCGACGCTCGGTGCTCGCCGGTTACGTCAAGACCCGGCCGCGGGTGCAGCACGAGGGTCAGCGTGTGGTGAATGGCCAACGCTTGATGCAATCGGCCAGCGATCTGTTCCTCGGCTGGACCACCGGGCCCAGTGGTCGGCACTTTTATGTGCGCCAACTGCGGGACATGAAAGTCTCGGCGGAAATCGAGACGTTCGATGCAGAAACTTTCGCCGCCTACGCACGGACCTGTGGCCGCGCCCTGGCCCGGGCTCACGCCAAATCGTCAGGGCACGCCGCGCAGATCAGCGGTTACATCGGCAAAAGCGAGGCGTTGGCCGATGCGCTGCTCAAGTATGCCAAAGACTATACCCGGCAGAATGAGCAAGACTTCGAGCTGTTTCAGAAGGCCTGTCGCAAGGGCCGCTTGCAGGCGCGCTCTGAAGCGGACTTTGCGGCGGATCATTTGCCATAAACAGCGCGATGGGCCCTAGCAGATGAATTTTTCTTCACCCAATCGCCCCGCGCCAACCGGTACAGTGCCCTCGCTCATTCAAGAAACTACGGTTTGCCCGCCCTCCCGCGGGCTTTTTTTTGCCTGGCGATTGATCGAAAAGTGTGCGAGCGCCCGGTTTCCGGGCTTTGGGCGATCCCTTGATGCAAATCACTCCCCATCCTCCATAGGGTGTACCATCAACACCGGTCAATCAGATATCAGTTAGCCATGTCCACGCTAAGCGAAGAGAGCCGCCAGATCGTAGCTTCTCTGGCGCACCGTGTTGGTCCCAACGCTGACACTGCAGGAATCGCCCAGGCGATCGTTACCACCTTGCAGGATATGAACGCAGCCCTCACGCCCATCATCGGCCAGCAAGGGGTTGTCGCGCTCTATCGTCGCAGCCTCCACCTCTGCGCCTCCACTCATCCGCGTCTTGCCGGCACCTATAACAGTGTGCAGGCCGCGCTGGATCTGATTGCTCTCAAATCCGTACTCGTCGAGCAAAGCGAAGTCGATGCACTGTTTTTCGGTGAAGTGCTGCTGACCACGTTTTACGAGTTACTGACTACGCTGATCGGGCCTTCGCTCACCGCACGTTTGCTTCGTGGCATGTGGGAACCTTCTTTGAGCGACACCCCTTCGCAGGAAAATTCGCCATGAGCACCAAAGTAACTATCAACCGTCTGGCCACCGGCGTGCCAGGACTGGACGAGGTGCTGGGCGGAGGTTTGCCGGAATTTTCGTTCAACATGATTGCCGGCCCTCCGGGCTGCGGCAAAACCACCCTGGCGCATCAGATGATGTTTGCCCTGGCAACGCCTGAACGCCCGGCGTTGTTCTTTACCGTACTGGGCGAGCCGCCGCTGAAGATGCTGCGCTACCAGCAGCAATTCGACTTTTTCGATGCCGAAGCGATCAACCAGTCGATCCGCTACATTAACCTGGCCGACGACACCCTGGCCGGGGATCTGGACCAGGTCCTGCGCCGCATCGTCAGCGAAGTCGAAACCCACGCCCCGGCGCTGGTGTTTGTCGACTCGTTCCGCTCCGTGGTGCTGGCCAGCCAGACCGAAGACAACCCGAACAACAACCTGCCGCAGTTCATCCAGCAACTGGGCATGTTGATGACCACCTGGCAGGCGACGACCTTCCTGATTGGCGAATATTTCACCGAAACCGACACCAACCCGATTTTCACCGTGGCCGATGGCCTGATCTGGCTGCGCCAAAGCGTCGAGCGCAACTCGATGGTGCGCAAGATGGAAATCATGAAGATGCGCGGCCAGCCGACCTTGCCGGGGCTGCACACCTTCCGCATCGCCACCTCGGGGATCAAGGTCTTCGCCCCCGCGCCACTGAACCCGATTGAAGCGCCGCTGGAGTTCCCGATCAAACGCCTGAAAATGGGCGTGCCGCAGCTCGATGACATGCTCGGTGGCGGTCTGCCCCGGGGTTATTCGTTGCTGGTGGCCGGGCCATCGGGTTCGGGCAAAAGCATTCTGGCCGCGACCTTCCTCGCCGAAGGCGCGCGCAATGGCGAGACCGGCGTGATCGCGGTGTTCGAGCAACGGCCCAATCACTCGCAAAACGCTACGCTGGCCGGGCTTATCCAGAGCGGCCAGATCGGTTTGGTCGACAGCCGCGCGCCGGACCTGTCCATCGACGAAATCGTCCAGTTGCTGCTCAGCGAGATCGACCGACTCAAAGCCACTCGCGTGGTGATCGATTCGCTGTCGGGCTTCGAGCTGGCGCTGGCGCCGACCTTCCGCGAGGATTTTCGCGAGTCGCTGTCGCGCATGGTCACCGCGCTGACCAGTGCCGGGGTCAGCGTATTGATGACCTCGGAGCTGGAAGACCGTTACACCGACCTGCGTTTCAGCCCTTACGGCACGGCGTTCCTCACCGACGCGATCATCGTCCAGCGCTACATCGAAGTGCAGAGCCGCTTGCTGCGCATCATGGCCGTGGTCAAGGTCCGTGCCAGCGCACACTCCGATGAGCTGCGCCTGTACCGCATCGACGATGACGGCCTGCAGATCGGCGAGATGTTGCCGGATCAGGAAGGTTTGCTCGGCGGCCGGCCAACCCGTCGGCCCGCCCTCCAGGACAAGGTGTAAACAAGGACCATGACTGAGGCCACTGGCACGAACGCACAAGCGATGGCGACCGCCGCGCGTGAGTTGTTCCTGCTCGGCCAGAAAACCGTCGAAGCACGTGCGGTGCTGACGGCGCTGCAAAAAGAACTGAACGACACCAACAATCGACTGGTGGATGCCCAGCAAATCGAGCACCTGGTCGAAGCCAATCAGCAATTGGTGCTGGCGGTGCTATTGGCGCAAACCGATGCGGAAAAACCCCAGCGCTCGAAAGAAGAGCAACGGCTGTTCCTGGAGATGCGCGAGGCCAATGCACAATTGGTGATCGCCGCCCTCAGCGCGCAAAACCTGCAAGCCTCGGCGGAACACACGCTGGCGCAGCAACGCAACATCCTCACCTTGGTCGCCCATGAACTGCGCAACCCGCTGACGCCCATCAGCATGATCGCTGGTCGCCTGGTGCGGGTGCCCGCCGCCGAGCTGCCACGCATGCAGGCGCTGATCGAAAGCCAGGTGCAGCACATGTCGCGGCTGGTGGACGACTTGCTCGACGTATCCCGCGCCAGCACCGGCAAGCTGCGCCTTGATCGCCAAATCGTCGACATGGTGGAAATCATCCAGGGCGCCATCGAAGTGTGCAGCCCGGTGATGAACACCCGTCACCTGCACTTCAACGCCGAACTGCCCGCGTGCGCGCTGTCGGTGGACGGCGACCCGGTGCGCCTGACGCAAATCCTCGGCAATCTTCTGGGTAACGCGGCCAAGTACACCCCTGCCGGAGGTCATGTCACGCTGTCGGTCACGGCCACAGCCGATGTGCTGGAGATGAGTATCTACGATGACGGCATCGGCATTTCCGCCCAGGCCTTGCCGTTTATCTTCGAACCGTTTGTGCAAGATGTGCATGCCATCGGCTTCAACGGCGCCGGTCTGGGCATTGGCCTGACGGTGGTTCGCGAACTGGTCGAAGCCCATGGCGGCAAGGTGGTTGGCATGAGCGACGGCGATGGCTTGGGCAGTACTTTTATCGTGACATTGCCGCTGGTGGTTTGAGTTTTTCCGCTCGCCACGTAATGCTTGCGTGATGATCCCCGCGAACCGGAGCGCCCTATGCCGCTGTTGTCCCTGCCCTGCAAACGCCTGACGCTGGCGGTGCTCGACCCTGAACAGGCGACACTGGAAAGCGACTTCTACCGGCGCAATCAAAGGCACCTCGCCCGCTGGTCACCGATCCGTCCCGCCGATTACCACAGCCCTGAACGCATCCGCCCGCGCCTTGAAGTGCAAGCCAGCGCTTTTGCCGCCGGCCTGGCGGTGCATTTCGCGCTGCTGGATCCGGACAACGGCCAGATGATCGGCGCCTGCAATTTCAGCGGCATCACCCGCGGGGCATTCCAGGCCTGTTATCTCGGTTACCACATCGACGAAGCCCATCAGGGCCAGGGCTTGATGCAAGAGGCGCTGGAAGCGGGCATCCGCTACATGTTCGAAGAACAGCAACTGCATCGGATCATGGCCAATTACATCCCGGGCAATGAACGCAGTGCGCGCTTGCTCGAACGCCTGGGATTTGAGCGTGAGGGCTACGCCAAGGCCTACCTGAGCATCGCCGGGCGCTGGCAGGATCATGTGCTGACCGCGCTGATCAACGAGCGCTTTGAAGCCCTGGAACAGCGCTGGTCCCGACCGCTGGCGTAATAGTCATATCCGTTCACAATTCGTTAAGTATTCACCCCGTATGCTCGGGCTTCCCGTTCCCTTGTCCGGTAACAGAAGCCTATGTCGCGTGCCGCCTCTTCCCTGTTTCTGCTGGCCGTCCTGCTGTTTTTCTTCGCTCTGGGCAATCATCAACTGCAAGGCTCTACCGAAGCCCGGGTCGCCGGGATCGCCATGCAGATGCACGTCGACAACGACTGGGTGACCCCGCGCCTGTTCGGCGAACCCTTCCTGGAGAAACCACCCCTGAGCCTGTGGCTCGATGCCGGGGCGATCCGCGCCTTTGGCGGCACGCCGTGGGCAGTGCGGCTGGCGTCGGCGTTTGCCGGGTTGTTCAGTGTGATGGTGCTCTACGCGATGCTGCGCCGGTTCGGCCGGCCCAAAGCCGTGGCCTGGACTGCCGGGTTCATGTTGGCGACCATGGCCAGTTACTGGAGCAACACCCGAGGCGTCGGCGAAGACGGCTTGCTCACCTTCGGCGTGACCATGGCGCTGTTGGCGTTTTTCCAGGGGCAACGGCAATCGACCGTCGGCAACGGGTTGCTGTTTATCGCCGGGATCAGCATCGCCACCCTGAGCAAAGGCGTGCTGGGCCTGGCGATGCCGGGGGTGGTGATCTTCGCGTTTCTGCTGGCGGAGAGCCTGATGGACAAACGTCTGAAGATCGCCGATTGGCTGCGTCCTGGCCTGTTGACGCTGCTGGGTTTGATTCCGCTGCTGATCTGGCTCGTCGTGCTGTATCAGCGCGGCGGCGTTCACGCTGTCACGGAAGTGCTGCTGACCAACAGTGTCGGGCGCTTCAGCGGTTCCTTCGTCGAGGCCGGGCATTACGAGCCGTTCTATTACTACCTGCTCAAACTGCCCCAGGCGTTTCTGCCGTGGAACATTCTGGTGTACCTGGGGTTGTGGCACTTTCGCAAAAGCCTGATGGCCAACCGGTATTTGCTGTTTTTTAGCGTGTGGATTCTGGCGCAGTTCCTGATGCTGACCCTGGCGTCGAGCAAGCGCACGGTGTACCTGATGTGCCTGGCGCCAGCCGCCGCCGTTATCGCCGCTGAATATGCTCGGGTGCTGTACGAACAGTTGAAAACCCGTGAAGGCAACTCCGGCCTGATCGGCCGCATCGCCCATCACCGCCAGGGTTTGATCGCAGGGATGTTGGCCGTGGTAATTGGCTGCTACCTGATCACCGCCCAATGGCTGCTGCCCCACGCTGATCGCAAGCTGTCGTTTGTGCCTTTGGTTGAGCAAATCCAGACCTTGCAGGCCAACGGGCAGCAGGTGGCGCTGTTCCAGGCGGATGAGCGGGTGGGCGGCGCCAGCGTGTTTTATACCCAGCGCGTGCTCAAGGGGTTGGACACCGAGGCGCAGTTGCATGAGTTTTTGCAGGCCGCGCCGGGCAATGTGGCGGTCATGGCTGGTGAGGGAGAGCCTGTGGCGCCGTTGAAGGTGCTGACGATCATGATGGTTGGGCGGCAGCCGTATTATTTTGTCGGGGAGTGAGTCTGTCAGATAGACCGCGTTATCGTTCTTCGCGGGCAAGCCTTGCTCCTACAGGGTTTGTGTCGCACACAATTTTTATGATCGACCTCGCCCCCTGTAGGAGCGAGGCTTGCCCGCGAAAGCAATCTCCCAGCCACCACCAGCCCCTAAGCCAGACAACAAAAAATCCGCCACCCTCAATCAGAGGCTGGCGGGTTTTGTCGTTCAGGGCAGTCGTCAGCTGACGGTTTGCGGCTGCGTAACCCGAACAGCCCGCTCATGCCTTTGCAACACCGGCACCTCCAATCGCGCCCGGCCATAAAACGCCAGCGCCGTCAGCAAACACGCCAGCCACACAAAGATCCCGGCCCAGAAGGTGTGGGACATGTAGTGCCAGCCCTGCAGGACCCGCGCGGTGCCGTAGATGAAGCCAAGCAGCAACGAGCCCCACAGCACGGCTTTCGAAAAGCGCCAGCGGTAGCGGCGCGCCACGAAGTACAACGCGAGCATGGTGAAGCCACCCGAGGCATGCCCACCCGGCCAGCACCGACCATCGCCCGCCTCCTTGAACAGCTGGAAGTTGTTGTACCACTCCACGTGGGCAAGTTTGCCGCCGTAGAGGGTCGTTTCAATCGGGCAATACACGCTGGTGTGGGCCTTGAGGAAATGGATCACGCCGGTGCAAATGGCAAACGCGAACACCACGAACAGAAAGTCCCGACGATGTTCGTTGGCAAAGCGCAGCACCGGGGCGGCTTTACTACGCTGCAGAAAACCGCCGAGTCGTGGATGCTTCTGTGGATGGACCAGCGGCCAGACAAACGACAGCATCGCCCCGATCAGCGCGATTTCAGCGGTCCAGTTCGGAATGATCCGCGCCCATTTGTGGGTGAGCTTTTCAAAGAAGTGCACCTTGTCCAGCGGGAATATCTGGGCGACCGGGTCAAACAACAGATTGCTGAAGGCGATGTCGATTTTGGTCATGTCGAACATCAGGAACACTACCGCCGCGCAGGCCAGTGGAATACCGAAGTTCACCCAGTAAAAACGGGAAGGGGAAGCCGTCTGCATCGTAAATCCTGAGTCAGGGAAATTATCGAGTCGTCACCGAACGCCAGTCAGAGGCTTCGATGTAACCGAGAATGGTGGGCGCTTGCGGTGTTTCGGTAGACACGAACAGCGAGGCGCCGTAACCCAGGGTGGACGTCGACACGTTCATGCTTTTTTCCAGTGCCGTCATGCACTCGCTGTGGGTCACCAGGATCAGGTTGCGGCCCGGCACTTTGTGCGCCAGGGCGTCGCGCAGCATGCTGCCCTTGCAACTGATCAACCAGTCTTCACCGGCGCTGACCGAATTGAACATGTAGCCGGCGGTCTGCGCCGTGCGCACCATCGGGCTGTTGTAGATGTCAGCCTTGGCCAGGCCCAGGCGTTCGAAATGCGAACCGACGGCCACCGCAACGCCGCGGGAGCGATCGGTGATGCCATCGTTGCCGCTCAGGCACGCCGCCCGGGAGTGATCGCAGCGCTCGACGTGGCGCACCAGCACGATCATGTCGCCCTTGGCCCAGCCGGACATCAGCGCCTTGGCACCGGCCACGTTGCCATGGGCCAGGTCCGGCACGGCGGCGGGCGACAGCAGCCAGAAGGTCAGCGGAATGACCAACAGCGCCGAGGCGAGCACCACCAATGTGTTGCGATAACGGGCCAAACGGCTCAGATCAATCGAGCGTTTAATCCCGAATAGACTCAGTCTCAATTCCACATCAAGCCGCCTCGCCGGCATGCCGCACCTGTCATTCGATGCCGCGAGGGTAGAGAGGCAAGCGTCCCCGGCGAGTGAAACCCATGTGAAAAAAAGCTGAAACCCACCCAATACCTTGTTACAGGTTCTGTCCGACAAAATCCTTTCAGCTCTCGGGATTGCTGCCGATACAGGTCTGCAACACACCTTGCTGGCACCTAAAAACAACAATCTTCCAGCCAACTGACGATAGAGAAATGCAACGTTCCTGGAGGAATTGTGATGAATAGCTGGTTCGGCAACATCAGCGTGAATATGAAACTGGGGCTGGGATTCGGCCTGGTCCTGGCACTGACCTGCGTCCTGGCCATCACCGGCTGGACGAGCCTGGGCGGCTTGATCGACCGCAGCAACTGGATGAGCGACATCACCCAGCTCAATGCCGGCCTGACCAAACTGCGGGTAGTGCGCCTGCAATACATGCTGACCAACGGCGACGAAACCGCCGCGCAGAACGTACAGACCACCCTCGACAGTTTTGAGGCGCAACAAACCGCGCTGCTGGGCAGTTTCAAAAATGTCGCCAACCTGAAAATGCTCAAGGAGCAGGCGGGCGTCATCGCTGCTTATCAGGCCTCGCTCAAGGAAATGCGCAGCGCTTACCGCACCGGTAACAGCGCCCGCGATGCCATGGGCGCGAATGCCGAAGCCGCCAACACGCTGATCAATACGATCAGCAAGCGTGTTCAGGAAATGCCCCTGAGCGATCAGCGTTTCGAGCAGTTCCAGGCCGTTACGGCAGCCAAGGAAGCGTTCATGCTGGCCCGCTACGAAGTGCGCGGCTACACCGCCACGACCAACGCCGAGACCGAGCAAAAAGCCGTCGGCCAACTGGACGCGGCCATCGCCAGCCTGAAGCCACTGAACGTGCATTTCGCCGACACCCAGCAAGACGCCCTGCGTCAGCTGGACACCGCACTGACCAATTACCGCAGCGCCTTGCTGGCGTTTAAAACCGCCACCGCCGACGCCGTGCGTGTGCGCAAGGACATGACCGAGCAGGGCGCCGCCATCGTCGACCTGAGCGACAAGCTCTACCAATTCCAGATCGACCGTCGTGACATCGAAAGTGCCCAGGCCCGCACCCTGCAATTGATCAGCACCTTGCTGGCATTGCTGGTGGGCGTGATTGCCGCCGTGGTCATCACCCGTCAGATCACCGGCCCGCTGCGCGAAACCATGACCGTGGTCGACCGCATTGCCAGCGGCGATCTGTCCCAGGACGTCAAAGTCACCCGCCGCGATGAACTCGGTGTGTTGCAACAAGGCATCGGCCGCATGGGCGTGACCCTGCGCGACTTGATCAGCGGCATCCGCGATGGCGTCACCCAGATTGCCAGCGCCGCCGAAGAGTTGTCCGCCGTGACCGAACAAACCAGCGCCGGGGTCAATAGCCAGAAGATCGAAACCGATCAGGTGGCTACCGCGATGCACGAGATGACCGCCACCGTGCAGGAAGTCGCGCGCAACGCCGAAGAAGCATCCCTGGCAGCTGCCGCCGCTGACGGCGAAGCCCGCGCCGGCGACAAGGTGGTCAACGAAGCCATCGCCCAAATCGAACGCCTGGCCACCGAAGTGGCGCGTTCCACTGAAGCCATGAGCGTGCTGCAACAGGAAAGCGACAAGATCGGCAGCGTCATGGACGTGATCAAGGCTGTGGCCGAACAGACCAACCTGCTGGCACTCAACGCCGCGATTGAAGCCGCCCGTGCCGGTGAAGCCGGTCGTGGTTTTGCCGTGGTTGCCGACGAAGTCCGTGGCCTGGCCCAGCGTACGCAGAAATCCACCGAGGAAATCGAAGGCCTGGTGGCTGGCTTGCAGAACGGCACGCAACAAGTGTCCGCGGTGATGAACAACAGCCGTGCCCTGACCGACAGCAGCGTCGCCCTGACTCGCAAGGCTGGCGTGTCCCTGGAAAACATCACCCGCACGGTGTCCAACATCCAGTCGATGAACCAGCAGATCGCCGCCGCTGCCGAACAGCAAAGCGCCGTGGCCGAAGAGATCAGCCGCAGCATCATCAACGTGCGCGACGTCTCCGAACAGACCGCCGCCGCCAGCGACGAAACCGCCGCGTCCAGTGTTGAACTGGCACGCCTGGGTGGTCAGTTGCAGCAGATGGTCAGCCACTTCCGGGTCTGACACCTCAGACCAGATCGTTCCCACGCTCTGCGTGGGAATGCCTCAATGGACGCTCCGCGTCCGCTGTTGAATGTGACGCGGAGCGTCACGGGCTGCATTCCCACGCAGAGCGTGGGAACGATCAAATGGTGGACCCCTGTAGGAGCAAGGCTTGCCCGCGAAGAGGCCCGACCCGCCAACATCAAACCCAACTGATTCCCCTCCCAGCACCCCGCCCGCGCTAAGCTCGAAGAAAATCCCGAGGCGCTACATGACAAACAGAATGTCTACCAAGAAGCGAATCTACCTGGGCCTGGCCCTGTTGGTACTGGTAAACGCCGCCGTCCTGGCAGCCGTCGTACTGAGTAACGTCTCAAGCGCCTATGGCCGGCACATGATCAAAACCACAGAACCGCTTCTGATCGAAGGGCGCAACGGCGATGAACATGACTACGTGCTGCCCATTGGAACAACGCTCTATTACGATAAAAGCTACCCCGAAGGATTCGATCGTTATTGGGTTTATTTGAATCACAAAGGCGTTATCGCCCACGAAGAAGTGCCGATGAAGCCGGAATACGGTGGCGCTTTGATTGATCCGCTTTGGCTCTCGAATATCGACGCCGATACGTTGAAGGACCTGTTCAAACGCTTCCCCCTGTCCAAGGAAGATATCGCCGCCGCCGTAAAAGCCAATCAAATCACCCGGGGCGATTTGGCGGACATTCTTCGTTCGATGCCGGAGTAACGCCGCCAACGCGAGCCAATCCCCCTACTGAGCTAAAACGGCGCCGCTGGCGATTGTGCCCCACTCACCGCGTCCCGCGCTGACGCAATGCCGACGGCATGAAATACGCGTCTTCCGGCACCGGCTGGGTGAAGTCCACGGTGGCGGGTTCTTCGTTGTCCAGGTTTTGCACGTAGTAGCGGCGCGCCTGCAAATCGTGGAAGACGTCCAGCGCGCTCCAGGTGGTGGGCAGGTCGTAGAAGTTTTTCAGGTAGGCCATCGACACCCGCCACAGCTCCCCTCGCCCGTCATATTGATCGACCAGCGCGGCGCCCCAGCTGTCCTCGTCCAGAAACAGCACGCGCTTGGAATAGATATGCCGCGAGCCGGGCTTGAGTGTGCCTTCGACCACCCAGACCCGATGCAGCTCATAACGGGTGTATTGCGGGTTGAGGTGGCCCGGTGTGAGTAACTGCGCGTACTTCACATCAGGGCTGCCGACCTTGTAGCTGTTGTAGGGAATGTAGATTTCCTGCTTGCCCTTGAGCTTCCAGTCGTAGCGGTCCGGCGAGCCGTTGAACAGGTCGGTATCGTCCGCCGTGCGCAGGCCGTCGGACGAGGCGATTGGCGTGTCATACGCCAGGTTCGGCGCGCGACGCACCCGGCGTTGGCCGGCGTCGTAGACCCAGGCCTGGCGCGGGTCCTTGAGCTGGTCGAGGGTCTCGTGGATCAACGCTGCGCCGCCGGCCAGCCGGGCCGGGCTTTTCACGAACGCCAGGTAGTAGAACAGGATGTTTTTCAGGTCGGCAAACTGCCCGCCCGGCCGGTAATAGTTGAAGAGCCCTTCCTGCTGCGAAGTCACCAGCGCGAAGCTGCCGTTGCGCTGTACCGGCGCTTCGGACGCACGACGGACCACATAGGTGCCGCGATAACGGGTGATGTGGTTCCACAGCGCCTCGATCCCATCCTTGGGCACCGGGAACGGCACGCCGCCATAGGCATCGGCAAATCCGGTGCCGCCGTCGAGCAACTTCGCCGAGGTCGCATTTTTGAAGGTGTTGTCATACAGCCATTGCGGCGCCGAGCCCGAGCGACGGCTGGTGTACACCGGCATCTGGAACGTATCGGGGTAGCTGTTGAACAGCGCCATCTGACCCGGGCTGAGGTGGGCCTTGTACTGTTCGAGGTTGGCCTTGGTGATGGTGAACTGCGGCTTGTCCGCCACGTAAGGGTCGGGGTGATGTTGACCTGGCTTGTAGCCCGCCGGAGCCTGGGTGATACCGCCGTCCCACGCCGGAATGGTGCCGGCCGCGTTACCTGCACGTTCAGCGCCCAGCGGCGTCAGCGTGGTTTTCAGTTGCTGGGCTTGCTGGGGCGTGATGGCGGCCAGCGCGCTGCCGGCCGCCAGGCTCAGGACCAGCGCCAGCGTGGTCTTGGTCAGTCGAGGTGTGAACATGGACGTTCTCCGAAATAAAACCCGCGGTTAGGGGCACTCACAAGAAGTACTTGAGGTTGAAGCCGACGTTGTCCCGATCGCGAAGACCGTTGTCCTGCCCGCCGCCGTAGAAATTGGTGTATTGCAGCTCGGCCTCCAGCTTGTTCTGGTAGTTGGCCTTGACCCCCAGGGTGTAGGCCTTGCGGCCCTCGATGGTGTTGCCGGCCTGGTAGCTGTTGCCCTTGAAGTCGTCCTTGTAGACGACGTAGGGCGAAACGTTGACCCCGGCATACACGTCGTTCCAGGTGCCATTGAACATCGCGGTGTAGCTGTAGGAATTGCGGTCGACCTGGTCGCTGCGTTCGCCGCCGGACACATAGGAATAGTTACCGGTGCCGGCGTAATAACGGGTGCTGCCGTCATACGCGGTGTATTGCAGGCTGCTGCCGCGCAGGTGCTCGGACGCCAGTTCGAACACGCCGAACATCGAGTCGAATGACAGGCTCGGGCCAAAGTTGTAGATGCTGCCCAGGGACGTGTTGAACGCTTCCACCCGTTCGCCGTTGTTGATCTGGCTGTCGAGGGTGACGCTCTGCCCGCCGATGTTGATGGTCTTGCCGGCCGCCGCAGCGGCAGCGCCGTTGGCCAGGTCGCCGATCAGGTCGTTGGTGGCGGCGACGCCGATGGGCAGGTTCGGCCGATAGGCCACTTCACCGAACACCGACGCCTGGCCCAGGGTGGTGTTGAAGCTGAAGCCGTACATGCGGATGTCTTCGGCGTAGCGCCGGTGCGCCTGAATGTTGCCCAGCACATCCGCGGTCGCCAGACCGTTGGCCAGTTGCCCCGCCTGACTGCCAGCGACACCGGTCAACAGGTTGGTCAGGGCGTTCATGTCGATGCCCTTGTAACCCCCGAGATCGGCGGAGACGGTCGGCTCCTTGGCGTGGTAATTGACCATGTACAGCCCGAATTCGGTGCTGTTGAGTGCTTCGGCAATGTATCGAAAGGCGAAGCCGAACTGGCCGTCGTTGCGCGCGTTGTAATCCTTGCCGACCGAGGCCACCTTGAGCGTGTTGCCGAAGGCCGGGGTCACGCCGTTGGCGTACAGCCCGGTGCTGCCGAGGGCCTGTTTGAGCAGCGGGTTGTTGCCCAGCGCGCTGTACAGATCGATCACGTTGCCGAAGCCGGGCACCGGGGTGTCCAGCGCGGTGCCGGTGAAGTCGTTGTAGGCGGTGTTGCCGCCGTCGGCGAACAGGTCGGTCTGCGAGTAGAAGGTGCCGACCGGATCGATGCGGGTTTCCTTCCAGTTCATCTGGTAGAAACTTTCCATGGTCAGGGTATCGGTCAGGCCGACGTTGAAGCTGAGCGCTTCCACCGGTACCAGCACTTCCTTGACCTCAGCGCCGGGCAATCGGTACTTGGCGGCGTCCACCGGGTTGGTGGTGTTGATCCCGCCACGGTAGAAAATCCCCTCGCCCCAGTTGAACACCTGACGCCCGAGACGAGCAGTGACCGGCATCTGGGCAACGTCCCAACTGCCATGGACGTAGGCGTCGAGCATCTCGATCCGGCTGCCGGCGATGTCGCGGGTCTGGCCGGTAAAACGGTCGTCCTGTGGGTAACTCTGGCTCGGTTGCGACGGGCTGTTGTTGCGGTAGTAATCGTTGCGCTTGTCCATTAACTGGGTGTCATAGAACGCGGTGCCGCGCATGAACAACCCGTAGTTCTGATAGTTGGCTTCAAGCTCCGAGGTGATTTTGTACACCTCGGAAACCAGCCCGGTATCGAAGTTGCGATTGCCGTCGTTGGTGTTGACGTCATCGTTGCTCTTGTCCCGGCCCTGAACCCGCCACAAGCGGCCATAGGACAAGGTACTGTCGAACGAGCCGGTGACCTGTTTGTCCAGCACGCTGAACTCCACGGCCTGCACCCCGTCGACCGCGCACAATTGCAGCAGCCCCGCCAGGCCGACTCCGGGTAGCGCCGCGCCAGACAGGCGCAATCGAATCCTCATGGTCTGTTCCTCCTTGTCTGTTTTTTTTGTTTTTGTATCCGGCCAACGTTGTTGCGATGGCTACGGCGCCAGGCCCGCACTGACATAAATCCGGCTGTGCGCGCCGAAATGCCCCAGCAGCTTGAACAGCTGTTGGTTCAAGGCCGGATGGTCGTAACGTTCACGCTGCACTTGGTTGCCGGCGCTGAAATCGCGGGTGATCGGCGCCGTCTCCAGCCATTGCCCGATCGCTTCATCAAAGGCGGCGGATGCGTCGGCGGATTCGGCACTCACGACGTCGCGCAGGTAAGCCACCGAGTACGGCGGGTAACTGGCGTCTTGTGCAAAGTCGGCGTAAGCCTGGAGCATCGGATGTAGCTGACCGGCGCGTAGCAGGCGACGCAGCCAGGTCGACTGATATTTCTCCACTTCCATGTGCCGGGTGGCGACTCGCTCGATGGCTGCGTGCTTGTCGGCCTCATACCCGGCCAGTGCCTTGCCTTCGAGCAGCAGCAGGTTGGCCAGCTCGACGCCGGGCAGCGGTTTGGCGTGATAAGGCTGGGTCAGGTCCTGAATGTGGTGCAGACCCCAGCCGAGAAAACGATAACCCCAGTAGGGATGGCCACTGGCGAAGGCTAGTCGCGCCAAGCCCATGTACTGGTAGGCGCGCCAGTCCGGCCAACTGCGCTGGAGAAATCCGGCCGCGGCATACACCACCGCGCTTTCATGGAAGAAGCCCATGTGGAACGGCGCCTGGGAGCTGTACTGAAACCGCGCATCGCCGAACGGCTGCGGACCGAAGCCGTACAACGCGCCGACCTCGCCCGGGTTGTCGCTGAACAGGTTGATGTCGTGGCCGTAATCGGGTTCATCGGCGGCGCTGGCGAGCACGGCCAGGGGCGCGACTTTTTCGCCATCGACCACGTGGATAAAGCGCTGGCGATTCCATGGCGAGAGGGTCTGTTCGACCATCACCTGCTCGGCCTTGAGGTGTTCACGCTCGGGCAAATCCTTGCCCGGCATCGGCTGGATGACCATGGCCAGATGAATCAGGGGATTGATGCGCAACGCGGTGAGGAAATCGTGGCGCAGGTTGTCCCCCGGCAGGTCGGACAGTTGCAGGTTGTCGGGGCGTGACGGGTATTGGGCGAAGTGCTGACGGGCGTACGTTTCCTGCTCATCCAGCAATGCGCGCACGGCGTCGTATTGCTGGGCGAGAAACTGCTCCAGCGGTTCGACGTCGACCTGGGAGGCATCGCGCAAAACCGGCAGATCCTGCAAGGCCAGGTAACTGCCCACCGTATGGTTGGACCAGCCCCAGGCTGTCGGGATCGTTCCACACAACAGCAGCAGGAGGAATGTCAGCTTCATTGCTTCTAGTTCTTATTGGAGGTGCAGTGGGGGTTGAGCCTAACAACCGACCCCGCCGCTGACACTGTCCAATCTCACCAGAAAAGTTCTCCGATAGCGCCACGCCAAGAGCGCGTCCTCGTGTGTTCACCCACGGTTTTCACGAGCCCGGAGCGGCGTCGTACACAAAAGATTGGCGTTGTACGCGAAGCAAACGTCAGGCCGGGTAACCGGTGATTTTGCGAATGCTTTGGTACAACGGCTTGAGCTGGCGATACATGCGCAGGTAGACCTCCTTGTACAGTCGCTCATAGACCTGCTGCGCCTCGGGCTGCGGCATGAACACCGCGCCGACCCGGGTCATGGCGGCGATCGCCGCAGGAAAATCCGCGTACAACCCAAGCCCCACCGCGCAGCAAATGGCCGCGCCCAGACCGGACGCTTCGTAGACATGCGGACGCTCGGCCGGCAGGCCGAAAATGTCCGCCGTAAGCTGCATCGCCGCATCGCTCTGGGAGCCACCACCGGCGACGCGCAAGCGCTTGATCGAGACCTTCGAACGCAGCTCGATACTCTGCAAACCCTGGCGCAAGGCATACGCCAAACCTTCGAGGATCGCCCGATAAATATGCGCGCGGGTATGCACGTCGCCAAAGCCGATCATCGCGCCTTTGGCCTCCACGCCCGGCTCGCGGATACCAGGCGACCAGTAGGGTTGCAGCATCAGTCCCATGGAGCCCGGCGGCACCGCATTGACCAGCGCATCAAACAGCTGCTCGGGCTCAATGCCCTGCGCTTTGGCCTGCTGCATTTCCCGCAGGCCGAACTCGTTCTTGAACCAGCTGACCATCCAGTAGCCGCGATAAATCATCACCTCGCAGTTGTATTGATCCGGCACCGCAGACGGGTACGGCGGAATCAACGGGACGATTTCCAGGTAACGCGAGCGGGTGCTGGTGATCGTCGCCGTGGTGCCGTAGGACAGGCACACCGTGTCGGCGTCGACCACGCCGGAACCCACAACTTCGCAGGCTTTGTCAGCACCGGCGGCGATCAGCGGCAAGCCCTCGGGAATGCCGGTGTGGCGGCTGGCTTCGGCGCTGATGTGGCCCAGGGTTTCACCGGGTTTGTGCAGCGTAGGCAATTGCTCGGGACGCACGGCCAGCGCCTGCCATTTCCAGTCGGAGCGAGCGGCCCAACGCAGCCGTTTGAAGTCGAACGGCAAGTAGCCGACGCAACAACCCACCGAGTCGACAAAACGCCCGCACAGGCGATGGGTCAGGAACCCCGAGAGCAGCAAGAACTTGTCGGTCGCCGCCCACACTTCAGGCTGGTGACGCGCAATCCAGTTGGCCTCGGCCTGCGCGCGAAAATAATCCACGGTAGCTTTCGCGCCGACCAGTTTGAACAGCCAGCCCCACGGTCCCTTGATCCGGCCTTCGACTTCGGCCTGGCGTTGATCGAGCCACAGGATCGCCGGGCGCAGCGGCTTGCCCTGGGCATCGACGTTGATCACGGTGCCGCGCTGGGTGGTCAGGGACACGCCGGCAATCTGTGCACGGTCAATGCCGGTTTGCTGCCATAACTGCTGACAGGCCTCCCCCAGTTTCGCCCAGTAATATTCAGGATCCTGCTCGGCCCAGCCAGGTTGTGTCGAGTAATAGGCCTGCAACTCGACCTTGCCTTTGCCCAGCAGATTGCCCTGCAAGTCGAAGAGCAGCGCACGCACGCTCTGGGTGCCATTGTCGATCGCCAGCAGGTAACGCTTGTTCGGGTGGTTATCCATGGAGCTCTCTTCAATGGGACGGCGCTTATCTTCAATCTGAAAAACACACTAGAAACCTGTAGCAGCTGTCGAGCGGAGCGAGGCAGCGTTTGAGGACGAAGTCCTCGTAATCGTCCGGGCGGGGACAGACGCAGCCTCGTTTCACTCGACAGCTGCTACGGCTGCTACAACGGCGACAAGCGAGATCTATGGCAAACCATGATGGCGCTGCCACAACGCTTGGTAACGCTGTTGTTCCTGCTGCCAATGCGCATCGTCCCAGCCCAGGCGCGGCTGGCACAGTCGGCGTATGGCCGCAAAATAATTCTCGCCGCCATGCGGCAGCAACAACCCCAGACGGGTGCGCCGCAGCAGCAGGTCATCCAGGTGCAGGACCATTTCCGTGTCGCAGGCAAAGGCCAGTTCCGCCCACAAGGTGTCCGTGGCGCCAACGCGGTCATGGCCCAATTCGGCGATCAGTTGCGCCAGCCTCGGCAGGTCACGGCCATGGCGTCCGGCCAGGCGCCGCCATTGGCTGCCAGTGAGCCCGGCAATCGCCAGTGGCGGCACGGCGGCAAACACCGGCGCGCCGTCATCATTGAAGGCGCGCCCGAGCATGCTCGCGCAGGCCTTGAGCACTTCGATGGCCTGCGGGCGAAAGGTCGTCAGCTTGCCGCCGGCCAGGGTCACGCAGCCGGGTTCCAGCCACAGCACATGCTCGCGGGTTTCACTGGACGGTTTGCCCTGGTGCTCACCCGCAGCGCTTCCGACCACCGGACGTACGCCCGACCAGGTCGACAACACATCGGCGGCGACCACGCCGGCATCGGGGAACTGCTGGGCGCAAGCGGCCAGCAGATAGTCCAGTTCCTCGGCACTGATGCTCGCGCTCTGGTCCAGATCGTCCTGGTGATCGAGGTCCGTGGTGCCGACCACCGTGGCGCCTTCCCAAGGGAAAACAAACACCGGCCGACGGTCGCGCTCGTGCAGGAAGGTGAAGGCCTGCGCCACGGGCAGTCGCCAGCCCGGCAGCAACAAATGACTGCCGCGCAACGGGCGCAACTGACGCGGGGCAGCGGACGGGCGCAAGCGTTCGGCCCAGGCGCCAGTGGCCACGGCCAACACCGCACAACGCAAGCGCAGCGACGCACCGCCCTCGCCGTCCTCGACATCAACCCCGCATACCCGCCCCTCTTCCCGCAGCAATTGCTGCACACGCATGCCGTTGAGCACCACGGCGCCGTCGGCCCGCGCCTCGCCCAAAACCCGCATCACCAGGCGCGCGTCATCGGTCAGGGCATCGACAAAACAGGTGCCGCCCAGCAGGTCATTTTGCTTCAGCCCCGGCGCGAGATACCCCAGCTCTTGCGGGTCATGGAAGCGATGACTGCGTCGCCCGGCCAGTGCGTCATAGACGCTCAACAAACCGTCCAGCACGCGTGGGCCGGGAAAGCCGCCACGGTAATGCGGCATCAGGAAACTCATCGGCTCCACCAGGCCCGGCGCTTCGTCGAGCAGGCGCTGGCGTTCGCGGACCGAATCGCGGGTCAGGCGCCACTGGCCCTTGGCGATGTAACGCAAGCCGCCATGGACCATTTTCGAGGAACGGCTGGACGTGCCCCAGGCAAAATCGCGCTGCTCCAGCAGCAGGCAACGCCAGCCCCGCCGTGCCGCTTCGCGCAGAATGCCGGCGCCGCTGATGCCGCCGCCGATGACGATCAGGTCCCAGGTTTCAGCCGCCAGCGTCGGTAATATCTGCTGGCGCCACGCCGCGTTCCAGTCGAGGCTCATGGCCGTCACTCCTGCAACAGCGTGCCGGGGTTCAAGCGCCCGGCCGGATCGAAATGCCGGCTCAGCGCGTGCAAGGTGTCCATCGCCAGCGCGCCCTTTTCCCGCAGCAGGTACGGCGCATGGTCCTTGCCGACGCCATGTTGGTGACTGATGGTGCCGTGGTTGTCGACGATGGTCTGGCTGGCCGCCTGTTTGAGCGCCTGCCAGCGAGTGAGGGTGGCGGCGTAGTCCGCTGCTGGACGGAACACGTACGTGGTGTAGATGCTCGACCCTTCGCCATAGACATGGGACAGGTGCGTGAACACATGCACCTTCTCGCCTTCCGCGGCCAAGGCGTCGCGCAGGCTGTTTTCAACCAGGCTCAGCAGGTTGTCGACGTTGCTCCAGTCGGTGGCGGTTTCCAGGGTGTCGACCACGTAACCGGCGTTCCACAGGTTCTCGCGCAGGTAGGGAAAACGGAAGCGGTTCTGCGCCCACTTCTTGCCGAGCAAGGTGCCGGTGAACACGCCGCCGAAGGCTTTCAGGTGCTGCCGGGCCTGGCTCAGGGACAGCGCATTTTGCCGGCGATTGCCGGTCACGCCGAACGTCAGCAGGCATTTGCCTACCCCGGCGCCACGCAGGGCCAGGTACTTTTCCAGCCAGGCAATCTGCTGTGGATGACCGGCCAGCGCCAACTGGGTTTCAGTTTCCACGGCGTTGGACAAGCGCAGCATCGACAGCGGCACGCGGGCCTGGGCCAACTGGCGGATAGCGCGCAGCGCCTGCGGCCAATCGGGCAGAAACACCCCATAGAAACGCTCATCGGCCGGCAGTGCGCTGACCCGCACCTTGACCTCGGAAATGATCCCGAATCGGCCTTCACAACCCAGCACTACTTCACGCAGATCGGGACCGGCGGCCGAGGCCGGGAACGTGGGAATTTCCAAAGGTCCGGCAAAGGTTTCCAGGGTGCCACCGGCGAACAATTGCTCGATTCGTCCATAACGCAGCGATTGCTGGCCGCTGGAGCGGCTGGCCACCCAACCGCCCAAAGTCGACAGTTCCCACGACTGCGGGAAATGGCCGAGGGTGAAACCACGGGCGCGCAGCTGACTTTCCACCTGCGGCCCCGTCGCGCCCGGCCCGAAGGTTGCCAGCAGGCTCTGTTCGTCGAGGTCCAGCAGGCGATTCATGCGCGCCAGGGACACCGTCACCACCGGCCGCGTGGAACTCGGTGGATTGATGTGCCCGGCCACCGAGGTGCCGCCACCATAGGGAATCAGGCACAGGTCCTGCGCTTGGGCCAGCGCCAGCAACTGACGAATCTGTTCCGCGCTTTCGGGGAAGGCCACGGCGTCGGGATAAATCCCCGGCGCCCCTTCACGCAACGCCAGCCAGTCGGGCAGGCTCTGACCCCGCGCATGCAACAGACGATCCTGCGCCGTCACGCTGTACGAGGGGTGTTCCGCCAACCGTGAGGCCGGCACGCGGGCCAATGCCGTCTCGAGCGTTGCATCGGGCAGCGCGCGACCGGCACCGAGCCGTTGCGCGAGAAATCCCGCGCCCTGAGCCGGCAGCTCGACCACCGTGGTTGCATCTCCCCAGCCGTTCCAGCGTCGCATGCGTGTGTCCTTTTGCGGTTCTGATCAGTGATATTTCAGGAGCCCATACTAGTCAGCTGCCGAAAAGTGTCACGGTCGCATCCGGCCAGTTCGAGTAGCCAATTGAGTCAAACGTCGCGTAAACCTCAGCCATTTACTTTAGCTGTGGTTTCAACTTACCTTTCAGCGCATTGATCCGCGCACGCGGGCTTTGATCAAAGGACTACGATCATGCAATCCCTGGGCTTCACCTCGGTCCCTCCGCTGCTCAAATACGTGCGCCATGCCGAACAACTGGGCGTGGCCATCGAGCCGGCGTTGGCGGCGGCCGGGTTGCAGGCGCAGCAGTTGAGCGACAACAGCCTGCGATTGCCGGGCGAAACCCATGAACGATTGCTCGATTATTTCTGCGAACATTCGGGCGATCCGTTATTCGGCCTCAACGCCGCGCGTTTTGTGTTGCCCAACTCCTGGAGCGTGCTGGGTTACATCACCATGAACTGCGCGACCCTGGGCGATGCCATGAGCCGCATCATGCCGTTCGAAAAACTGGTGGGGGACATGGGGGTCAGCCGCGCCGAGGTGCAGGACAGCCATGTACACCTGATCTGGACCTGCCGTCATCAACGGCCGCGAATCCGCCGGCACCTGGTGGAAAACGTGCTCGGTTCCTGGCTGCAATACGCGCGCTGGATTGCCGATACCCAGCTGTCGCCGGCTGCCGTCTGGTTCGAACATTCGCGACCGGCCGACACGACGCAGGCGCAATATGAACAGTTCTTCGACTGCCCGGTGCTGTTCGACCAGCCTTATTCGGCCCTGATTGTGCCGTTGCCGTATTTGCAGCTGCCGTTGCGCCAGGCCGATCCGCAATTGCTGCGCACCCTGGAAGAACATGCCCTGGGATTAATGGCCACGCTGGAGGACGCGTCACTGGAGCAGCGGGTCAAAAGCATCCTGCGCCAGTTGCTCAAGGAAGGGTTGCCGCGCAAAGAGCAGGTGGCCGAGCAGTGCGCCGTGTCTGTGCGAACCCTGCAACGCCAGTTGCATCAGGCTGGCACGTCTTACCAGCAGATCCTCGATGACCTGCGCCAGGAGCTGGCCGAGCATTATTTGCTCAACAGCACCTTGCCGATTCAGGACATTGCCCAGTACTTGGGCTTCACCGAACCGCGCTCGTTTCACCGTACGTTCAAGAGCCGGCGCGGGATGCCGCCCGGCGAGTTTCGCCAGACCCACCGCGCGCCGGACGAAGGCTGAAACTCACACACAAATCGCATTGGTAAACACCAACCGATTGCCGAACGGATCGGTCACGGTCAGGTCCTGACTGCCCCATGGCGTCGCCTGGATCTGCGGTTTGGCGTAGGTGTAGTCCTTGGCGCTCAGTTGCTGCTGGAAGGCTTCCAGTTCATCGGTCTCGATGCGCAATGCCGAACCCGGCGTGGCATCGCCATGATGCTCGGACAGGTGCAGCACGCATTCGCCCCGGGAGACTTGCAGGTACAACGGGAAATTGGCTTCGAAACGATGCTGCCAGTCGATCTTGAAGCCCAGGAAGTCGACGTAAAACTCCACGGCTTTGCGCTCGTCGAAAATCCGCAGGATCGGTGTAGTTTTGCCGAAGCTCATGGGTTGCTCCCTGGTTGAAAAGGCCCAGTGTAGCTGGGCTGGATGTCAGCGCTTCGGCTTGGCGCGAGGATTCTTTAATTGCACAGTGCCATCACTGTGATACGGCTCTCGGAATGTTTACCGGAAACCGTCGCGCAAATCCCCTTCCCGCGCCAGAAACCGCCCTTCCCTTTTACCGTTCGCCTGGCCTTCGCTGTAACTCAACACACCATTGACCCAAACCCCATCAATCCCTTCCGCCGCCCGCTGCGGGTCATGGAAATCCGCCACGTCGCGAATGGTCAATGGATCAAACAACACCAGATCCGCCCAATGCCCTTCACGAATTTCACCGCGTTCCTTCAAGCCGAAACGCGCCGCCGACAACCCGGTCATCTTGTGCACGGCGGTGTGCAGCGCAAACAGTCCGACATCACGACTGAAATGCCCGAGCACCCGCGGGAATGCGCCCCACAAACGCGGATGGGGAAACGGGTCTTCCGGCAATCCGTCGGAGCCGACCATCGACAACGGATGGGCGAGGATCCGCCGCACATCCGCCTCGTCCATCCCGTAATACACCGCACCGGCCGGTTGCAGGCGGCGGGCGGCGTCGAGCAGTGGCATGCCCCACTCGGCGGCGATGTCGAGCAGATCGCGGCCGCTCACTTCAGGATGCGGCGTGGACCAGGTGATGGTGATGCGGTGGGCATCGGTGACTTGCTTGAGGTCCAGGGTCGAGGAACTCGCCGCGTAGGGATAACAATCGCAGCCCACCGGATGGGTTTTTGCCGCGTGCTCAAGGGACGCCAACAGTTGCGGACTGCGACCCCAGTTGCCGACACCGGCACATTTGAGGTGGGACACGATGACCGGGGCTTTCGCGTGTCGGCCGATCTGGAACGCTTCGTCCATGGCCTCCAGCACCGGTTCGAATTCACTGCGCAAATGGGTGGTGTAGACCGCGCCGAAAGCGCTCAGCTCTTCGGTCAGTTGCATCACTTCGTCAGTGGACGCCGAAAACGCGCTGGCATAGGCCAGGCCGGTGGATAACCCCAGTGCGCCCGCCTCCAGGCTCTCGCGCAATTGCTCGCGCATCGCGCTGATTTCCTGCGCAGTGGCAGTACGAAACAAGTCATCAAGGTGATTGCTGCGCAGCGCGGTGTGGCCAACCAGCGCCGCCACATTCAGCGTGGTGTTCGCTGCTTCGACAGCGGCGCGGTAGTCGCGGAACGTCGGATAAACAAACGCAGCACGTGTGCCGAGCAGGTTCATCGGGTCCGGCGGATCGCCGCGCAAACTGACCGGCGAGGCACTGATCCCGCAGTTGCCGACGATCACCGTGGTCACGCCCTGGCTGAGCTTGGGCAGCATCTGCGGCTGGCGGATCACCACGGTGTCGTCGTGGGTGTGCACATCGATAAAACCCGGCGCGAGCACCCGGCCAGCGGCGTCAATTTCATCCGCGGCGCGCGCGTCGTGCAAGTCGCCGATGCGCTCGATGCGGCCGTTCAGGATCGCCACGTCAGCGGGATAACCGGGCGTGTTGCTGCCGTCGATAACCAGGGCGTTGCGAATCAGCGTGTCGTACAGCATGTCAGTCTCCAGGCCTCAACTCCTGCCCTTGATCAAATGGTGATCGAACCCTTGCTCCACCAGGTAACGCCAGGCGACCTGGACCTCGTCGGGAATCACCTGCTCGGCCTGGAAGCCCAGCGCAGGGTAAACCATGATGCGGTGCACATCCCCGACCATTTCGTCGATCAGCCCCAGCACCCCGATCAGGTTGCTGATCTCCCCCGGAAAACTGAACGACGGCGCATCCACCCAAGCCTGCAGTTCGGGCCATTGGACAGGCAAGGTCAAGGCCACACGGCGGATCGAATTCGGCTTGGTCAGGAACGTCGCGCGACGCACCTGAGGAAACAGCGCCTTGGCGAATGCGATGTTCTCGGCAAAGTTGGTGGCGCGCGGTTCCAGGGTGAATTGATCCGTCGTCACCCCAAGCGCCAGGGCCCGTTGCGCAAAAATATCGGCTTCGGTGCGCTCCCACAAATGCTTCGTCCAGTTGCCGGTATTGCCGGTGAACAGCAGATGCGGGGCGATGCCTTTTTTCAGCAGTTCGCAGGCGTAATCGCAAACCCGCAAATCGTAGGAGCCACAGACCACGATCAGTTCGCAAGCCTGGTGCTGGCGCCCGGCCCCGAGGAAGTCCCACAGGACAGTGGCGTGCTGCAGGGTCGGCGTCATGAGCGGGCGAACCTCTGGGCAACCCGCCCACTGATGAACAGACCGCTATTGCCAAAGACGTGAGGCCCCAGATCGGTCAGCGCGACCGGCAGCGCGGTGAAATCCGCATACACCCGCGCCGCGCCGTGATCGGTCAACGTCGAATCATCGCCGATGCCGACACACAGCGCACCGCTGCTGATCGCCGACTGCACGCCGCTGACCGAGTCTTCGAACACCAGGCATTCATCGCTTTGGCGCTCCAGTTGTGCCGCCGCCAAACGATAGGCATCTGGCGCCGGCTTGCCACTGCGCACGTCGTCGCGGCAGATGATGCTGTCGAACACTGCGGTCAGATTATGTTGCTGCAAGACGTTGTCGACTCGCGCACGCCAACTGCTGGTGACCAGGGCCATGGGCACCGCGCACTCCTTCAGTTGGGCGATAAACGTGGCCACTCCCGGCACCAGCGCACAGGTTGACACCTGCTCGACGGCATCCACTTCCTGCTTGATCGCCACGCGCTGTTCCTCGTCAAACTGACCGAACAGCGCCTGCATGGTATGACCGCCCGGGCGGCCGTGAATGTGTTCGGTGATAAACGCCGGGTCCACGGCCACGCCGTAGCGCCCCGCGACGCTGGTCCAGGCGAATTCGATGACGTCGCGGGACTGGATAAGCACGCCATCCATATCAAAGCAGACGGCTGTAAACGTTCGTTGTGTCATGAGTTGAACTTCGCATCTTCTGATGAGCAATAAACGCCAGCACTGTGCCGATCAAGGCAAACAGCGCCATCACGTAGTAGGACCACTGCGGCTGCGTTTCGTACAGATAGCCGGCAAAAGGCGTGGCCAGGCCCATGGGCAGCGCAACCGCCAGGGAGTAATAGACGCCCTGAGTAAAGACCTGAATGTCTTGCGGCGCATGGTCACGGATAAACCGCATGATCGCCGAGTGATACGCGGCAAAACTCAGGGCGTGCAGACACTGCCCCAGCAGAATTACCGACACCGCATCACTGTTGGAAAACAACGCCCAGCGTAACGCTGCACAGACGCTGGAAAAGATCACGATCGACAACGGCGAACAGAACGACAGGACTTTATTGGAGAGCGCGAAATAGGTGATTTCCGCCAGCACCGCCACCGACCAGAACGCGCCGATGTAGGCCGAAGAGTAGCCTTTCACGCCCCAGCCAATCGACGCTGTGGAAAAGTACAAGGTGTGGCTCAGTTGGATAAAACTGGCGGCGGCAATCGCGATCAGCAGACTTTTATGTGCAAACAGCGCCTTCCAGTCCGGTCGTTTAATCGTGCGGCTGGCCGGCTGCAAATGCGCCCTGGACACTTGATGCTTCAAGCGCAAACACGCCAGCGCGGTGAACAACATGCTCGCCGCAATCACGATCGGCACCCAGGACTGGCTGTAGTGCGCGAACAACAAACCGCCGAGGGTCGAGGTCAGGATAAAGGCCGAAGAACCCACCGCCCGCACCCAGCCGTAGTTCTGCAAGGCTTGCTTGTCACGCTTGAGCAGATAGGACTCGGACAGGGGCAACACCACCATCCACAGCCCGCCAAACAGCACGCTCAGGCACACGAATATCCACAGGTGCGCCGGCATGAAATAGAACAGCAACGTACAGAACGCCGCCGAGAAACCGAGAAAAGCCGCGAGACGCAGTTGGTCCACGCGCCAGTCGGCCACGTAAGTGATAAATACCCCGGTAAACACCTGGGGCCAATAAGCCGCCGCAATCAGCAGGCCTATCTGGCTGGCGCTGAATCCCAGGGAATCCAGCCAGGTCGGCCAGAACGGATAGATAATCCCCTCTGCCGCAAAGAACCCGAAAAAGATCAAATACATTCGTCAACCATACGCTCAATGCTCCAGAGCAGGGCTCCACTGGAGCCCTGAAAACGATCCCTTATTCGAAGCGTTGTTGGGTGAAGCTGTTTTTGCCTTTGCGCCAGACAATCAGCGCTTCACTCATCACCACCAGATCGACCATGCCGTCTTTCAACGCATCCAGTGCGTCTTGGGATGAACACACTATCGGTTCTTCATGCCGGTTGAACGAGGTGTTGATCAGGGCGGCCTGGCCGGTCTTGTCATGCCAGGCGTTCAACAGGCGATGCATGAACCCGTCGCCTTGCGGGCGGATGATCTGCGGTCGCGCGGTGCCGTCGATGTGCACCACCGCTGGGCTGGCCTCGCGAAACTGCGGATGACAATCGTAGGTCATGGTCATGGTGTCTGCCGCGACCTGCTCCTCATCCCAGCCGACGTAGCACGCTGCGGCCTGCTCAATGGCCGTGACCGGGCCGAACGGCATGAATTCGGTGCGGTGCATGCGCTTGTTCAGCCAATCGTTCACCTCGGCATCCTGGGCGTGATAGACGATGCTGCGGTTGCACAGCGAACGCGGGCCGAATTCCATCTTGCCCTTGAACATGCCCAGCACCTGATTCTCCAGCAGCGCCTCGGTCAGGACCTCGATGATGTTCGACGGCGTGTGGTAGCCGAGTTCGGGGTAGTCGCGAGTGATCAGGTTGATGTTCTGCGAAACACTGCGCGATTCCGGCCCGAGGGTCATCGCCGGGTTCTTGAAGCGAGTGCCGTTTTCCAGGTACGCCGCCCCGACCGCCGCCGCCAATGCCAGGCCACCGTCGCCCATGCACGGCAACACGTAGACGTTTTTCACCCCGGGAATTTCGCGCAGGCGCTGATTGAGTTTCACATTACCGAACACGCCACCGGCCAGGCACAGATTGGTGCTGCCTTTTTGCGCGAGGTGATGGGTAACCGTCGCCACCAGCAGGTCTTCGGTGTGGCGTTGCACAGCGGCGGCGATGTCTTCGGGGGTTTCCCGGGCGAACAGGGTTTCCAACGGTTCGCTGTAGTGGTTGTAGGAAGGCAGGAACAGGTCGCCGCAGCAGGCCTTGATGCGCCCGTCTTCGAAACGGATCATTTGCTGCATCACCCCCAGCAGCTTTTGCGGATCGCCAAAGGCAGCGAGGCCCGTGACTTTGCCTTCATGTCGATTGGGTTTGTAACCGAGCAAGTGGGTGATCCGACCGTAGAAATAACCCAAGCTGTCGACGCTGGTTTCGCGCTGTAACACGCTGGTTTCGCTGGGGCTGTACCAGGTCACGGTCAAGGACTGGAAATCACCGCGGCCGTCGCAGGTCAGGGTCAACGCCTCGTCAAACGGTGAGCAGACATAGGCGCCGAGGGCATGGCATTCATGATGGTCAATATAATAAGCCTTGCCGGTCAAATCATTGGCGGTAATAAATTCGTCAAACTCGGTTCTTTTTTCTTTATCGTTTTTTACTTCATCCGTTATACGTTGTCGGAATTGTGCCAGCCCTTGCGGATTATTCCTGACTTCTTCAACGATGCGATCAAAGTACAACTCAAGGTGTTTATCGGCACTGAAACCGGCATTCCATCCATAGGCAACATAATTGACATCTTCGAGTGATAGCCCCGCCTGGCCAAGTACAAACTCTATGGACTTGGTCGGCCATACCTTGTGATCTTTTATGCGAGTGAATCGCTCTTCACTGACCGCCGAAAGAATCAGGCCATCACGTACCAGGCAGGCGCCCGACAAATCATTGTTAGTAATGCCTAAAATGATCATAACTGCTCCTTGTTCTTGCCAATTTCAGTGATGACTGTGCCTACGCTCGATGAGCGCAGCGCTCTAGCCTGGGCTTATGAACGGATTAAGGCATCAATGCCGAACGTCATAAATTTTGAAGCGGCGAAGTCAGACGATTCGCTCGGGATATGCCTTTACGAGAAGGCAAAGAGATTATTTATTGCCATTGGCTTTAATTATGTTTATCCGGGTGACAGCCTAGTAAGAAATATCTGAATGACCTCATGAGATATAAACTAAAAATTAAATACCTTCGTGAACTCCCCTGTTTACGGGGATTTCAGCAGCAGAAAAATAGTTTGATTAGCCAGACACAAAAAACCCGCCGACAAGCGTATTGCTCGTCGGCGGGCCATGTATTAGCCAGCAGTTAGATCAGACCATTTCGTGGAGGATCCACTCGGTCACCGAAGTCCGTTTCGGCGCCCAGCCCAGCTGTTCACGGGCATGTTTGCCGCGCACCCGGCTGTTCGAACCCAGGCCATAGTTGGCCATTTCATAACCCCACTCGGCCTCGGCATCCTTGAGCGGCCAATCTTGCGGCTGGCCCAAATTCAGCGCTTGTGCCATGGCGGTGGTCATGTCGATGAACGAAGACTCGCCGCTTTCGACGAAGTAGAACGTGCCCGGGACGTTGTTGGTCAGCGCCAGCAGGTACAGCGCTACGACGTCTTCGATGTGCACGTTGGACCAGATGTTCTGGCCAGTGCCGACGTGGCGCACCACACCACTTTTTTGCGCTTGTTTGAGCAGGCGCGGCAACTGCACGCTGTCGCGCTTGACGCCCAGGCTGTGGCCGTAGATCAGGGTGTTGCAGATGACGGCCGAGTTCACCCCGTCCTTCGCGGCGGCGAGGATCAGGTTGTCGATGGCCACGCGGGCGGCCTTGTCGACGGTGGGTGCCGGCAGGCTGTCTTCGTAGTAGATGACGTCGCTGGATTTGCCGCCCGACGCATCGCCGACGATGCTCGAACCGCTGGTGTGCAGGAACACTTTGTTGGAACCGCGCAATGCATCGAGCAGGGCTTCTACTGCGGCGCGATGGTCGCTGCTGGCGGCGTTGATCACGGCGTCGGCGGCACGGGCCTGCTCGGCCAGCAAGGCGCTGTCATCGAGGGTGCCGATCACTGGCGTAATGCCCAGCGCGGTCAGTTCATTGGCTTGTTCGGCACTGCGTACCAAACCGGTAACGTGATGGCCGGCCTGGACCAGACCCGTGGCGATGGAGCCGCCGATAAAACCGGCAGCGCCGGTAACGAATACGTTCATGGAGAAACTCCCTGCGTGAATAAGTGATGCAACGAGTATCAACGACCGATCCGTGTCGAAAAATCCCCGCTGGCCCAATTCACTCTTGCGCAGGGATCACGAATCAGCCTTTGAAATCAGAATTCGCATACACCGCCAATTTGCTCTGGATGAAGTCCAGGAAGCACTGGATGCGCAGGGCCAGTTGCGAGTTGCGGTAGTACACGGCGTTGATTGGCTGGCGATAACCGCTGTTGAAATCCGCCAGCACTTCCTTCAGGCGCCCGGCGCGGATGTCCGCATGAGTCATGAAATCCGACAGACAGGCGATGCCTTGGCCTTCCAGCGCCAGCTGCCGCACGGTCTCGCCGCTGGAGGCGTTGATCGCCGCATTGATCGGCCAGCGATCACCGTGCACATGGCGCAGCGGCCACTGGTTGAGGCCTTCATTCTGGGTAAAGCCGAGCAGCGTGTGGTCGTTGAGTTCGGCAACGGCAACGGGTATGCCGTGTTGCTCGAGATACGCCGGGCTGGCGACGATGTGCAGCGGACTGCAACCCAGGGAACGCGCGTGCAAGGTCGAGTCGGCCAGCGCGCCGATGCGGATGGCGATGTCGGTGCTTTGTTCCAGCAGGTCAATGATCAGGTCGTTGCTGTTGAGTTCGAGCTGGATGTCCGGGTAGAGCCGGCGGAACTCATCGATGTACGGCACGATGGCGTGCAGCATGAACGGTGATGCGGCATTGATGCGCAGGCGTCCGGACGGGGTTTGCTGGCGGGAGTTGAGGCGTTCTTCGAGTTCGTCCATCTGATCGAGAATCAGCTTGGCGTGTTCGAAGAAATACTTGCCCTCCTCGGTCAGGTCCATGCGCCGGGTGGTGCGGTTGATCAGCGTGGTGTCGAGCTTGGCTTCCAGGCGCGACAACGTGCGGCTGACTGCCGAAGGCGTTTGCCCGACCTGCTCGGCCGCAGCGGAAATCGACCCGCATTCAATCACGCAGACGAAGATCTGCAATTCATCGGATCTGGCTTTCACGTGGGTCCTCTTTGCGAATCGGCGTGGCATGAATCGCCAAGATCGCAGCCTTCGGCAGCTCCTACAAGGATTGCGTCCCCCTGAACCACCGGGTGTACGCGATCTGCCGCGAGCTGCGATCTTTCCCGCCGTTGCGACGGATAGTAGCCGGAAAACTTAAACAGACAGGCCAAACACCTCAGCCAAATGCTGCTCATAGCGCTTCACATCCCCTTCGATGTCCGGGCGTTTCATCACATCCACGCACAGGAAGGTCGGCAAACCGGTCATGCCGAGGAAGGTGTTGGCCTTGTGGAACGGGAAGTACACCGCGTCCACGCCCTTGGCTTCGAAGAAGTCGGTCGGGTCGTCGAAGGCTTGCTGCGGCGCGTTCCAGGTCAGGGACAACATGTATTGCTTGCCCTGCAACAAACCACCGCTGCCGTACTTTTGCGACGCATCGGAACGGGTGCGACCGTCGCTGGCGTAGAGGCTGCCGTGGCCTTCAGTGAAGACTTCGTCGATGTACTTTTTCACGGTCCACGGCGCGCCCATCCACCAGCCCGGCATCTGATAAATGATCACGTCGGCCCAGACAAACTTGGCGACTTCTTCCGCGAGGTCATAGCCCTCGTCGATAAACGTGGTCTTCACGTCCAGGCCACCGCGATCCAGCACGCTCAGCGCGGCATCGTGCAGGGTGGCGTTGTAGCGGCCATCGGAGTGGGCGAACTTTTTGCCGCCATTGAGCAAGAGCACTTTTTTCATGGGAGGTCTCGGAAGGTTGGAATTCGATGGCGGCAGAGTAACGATCCGCCTCGCGCGGAATAAGCGCCAAACTCACAAAATTCATTTGACCAAAACGCACGAATCGACAGGCGATTGTTGCCATAGACTTGCGCCGATTGTTAATTCGAGGGATTTTTTCGATGAGTGATGTACAAGGCTTCATCCTGCACGCCAAGACCCGCCCGGAAAAAGCCGAGGCCTTTGAAGCGCTGTTTCGCGCCTATGTCGAGCCGAGCCGCGCCGAACCCGGTTGCATCGAATACCACATGCTGCGCGACCAGCAGGACCCGACGCTGTTTATCTTTTATGAAATCTGGGAATCCCAGGCGCATCTGGACGTGCACTCGAACCTGCCGCACATGAAGCAGTTCCGCGATCAGCGCATGGACTACCTGGAGCGGGATTTCGATATCCGCGCCATCAACATGCTCAGCCCGTCGTCGGCTAGCCGCTGATCAGCAAGTGGCCGCCGAGTACACCGAGGCCGATGAAGAACACCCGCTTGAATAGCACGGCGCTGATCCGCTGACGCAACCATTGCCCGAGCAACATGCCGAGCACCGCCGGGATCAGCGCCAACAGCGAGGCACTCAACTCGCCACCGCCGAGGGCACCGCGCCAGAACAGGCCGGCAGCCAGCGCCAGGGTCGAGACGGTGAACGACAGCCCCAGCGCCTGCACCAGTTCATCCTTGTTCAAGCCCAGTGCTTGCAGATAAGGCACCGCCGGAATCACAAACACGCCGGTGGCCGAGGTGATGACTCCCGTCAGTACGCCGCAGACCGGGCCGAGCCAACGCTCGGTGCGACTGCCCACGCGCAACGTTGGCAGGAACAGTCCGCTCAAGGCGTACAGCAACAACGCCGCCCCCAATCCCCGCACCACCCAATGCCCACCGGCCATGCCGATCCACAACGTGCCGGCGCCAGTGCCGATGAAAATCGCCAGCAGCATCGGCCACAAGCGTTTGATCAGTCCTTGCAAATGCCCGCCGAAGGCCAGTTGCCAGACGTTGGTCAGGGTCGCCGGAATGATCAGCAGCGCGGCAGCCTGCGACGGCGCCATAGCCAGACCGAGCAAGCCCATGGCGATGGTCGGCAGGCCGAGGCCGATCACGCCCTTGATCATGCCGGCGAGCAGGAAGGTGGCGATGACCAGCACAGACAAGGCCAGACCGAGGTTTTGGTAGAACGCGGCGAGAGTATTCATGGGGCAATCCTGCGCCTGAACGGTTGGCTTGAAAATCTGCCATATACTGAGGGTGCCTCTTGATATGACGGAGGCTCGATCGCTCCCACGCTCTGCGCGGGAACGCAGCCCGTGACGCACCGCGTCACTTGCCGAAGCGGATGCGGAGCGTCCAGTGAGGCATTCCCACGCGGAACGTGGGAACGATCTTGTGGAATCCCTATGCACTTCGACCTCACCGACCTGCACCTTTACCTGAACATCCTCGACACCGGCAACATCACCGCCGGCGCCGGCCGCACGCATCTGTCCCTGGCTGCCGCCAGTGCCCGCATCCGCGCCATGGAGGCCTCGCTGGGTATCGCGTTTCTCCAAAGGAATCGCCGCGGCGTCACGCCCACGCCCGCCGGCAAGGCACTGGCGCAACACGCCAGGGTGCTGCTGCAACAGGCCGAGCGCATGCAACAGGATCTCGCCGACTACGCCAAAGGGGTCAAAGGCCAGGTGCGGCTTTTGTGCAACACCACGGCGATCACTGAATACCTGCCGGAGTTGCTTGCGGACTTTCTGCGCGAGCATCCCAACCTCGACATCGACTTGCAGGAACTGCCCAGTGCCCGCATTACCCACGCCGTGCGCCAAGGGGCGGCAGACCTCGGTATCGTCTCCGACGCTATAGACACCGACGACCTGCAAACCCGGCCCTTTCGCGATGACCCGCTGGTCTTGATCCTGCCCCGCAATCACCCTTTGGCCGACGCTGGCGAAGTCAGTTTCAGCGACACCTTGCGCCACGATTACGTAGGACTGAGTGCCAACAGCGCGCTGGCGGTTTACCTGGAGGAACAGGCGCTGCATACCGGTTCGCGGATGCAGATCCGCATCCGCGCCGACGGCTTCGATGGCGTGATGCGCATGGTCGCCCGAGGGGCTGGACTGGCGATCGTGCCTTTGGCCGCCGTCGAACGCGGGGCAGCGCATCAATCGTTCAAAAGCATCGCCCTCACCGAGCCCTGGGCCCAGCGCAAACTGCTGCTGTGCGCCCGGGACTTCGCTGCGTTGCCCGGTTATGCCAACGCCTTGCTGCACGCCTTGACTCTCCCCTGAGGGGCAGACTTTACCCTTGAGGTTTGATCTTCAAGGACGCAGACGATGGGCAAGAAGATTCTGGTGATTCTCGGTCATCCTTCGAGCAACAGCTTTTGCGGCGCGCTTGCCGAGCGGTATGCGCAATCGGCGTTGCGCGCCGGACACGAAGTGCGGCAGTTGTTTCTCGGCCAGCTGGATTTCGACCCGGTGCTGCGTGAAGGCTATCAACAGGTCCAACCGCTGGAAGCCGATCTGCGCCGGGCTCAGGCTGACATTCTGTGGGCCGAACACCTGACGCTGGTATATCCGATCTGGTGGGGCGGGATTCCGGCGTTGCTCAAGGGCTTTTTCGACCGGGTGTTCTTGCCCGGATTTGCCTTCAAGTACCGCGCAGGCAAGGCGTTTCCCGACAAACTCCTGCACGGTCGCAGCGCGCATTTGCTGGTGACGATGGACACGCCTCCCTGGTATTACCGTTGGGTCTATCGCATGCCGGGGCTGCACCAGATCCGTAAAACCACCCTGGCGTTTTGTGGCATAGAACCCCGGCGCACGCTCACCTTCGGCCCGATCCTGGGCTCCAGCGCCGGTCAGCGCGAAGCCTGGCTGTTGCGAGCCCAGGCTATCGCCAGTCAATAAGTCTGCCGATAATGGGCCCGGTTTACCCACGGCAAAAAAGGACTTTCCATGTACATCGGCCAGGCTGCGCAGCGTTCGGGAACCACCATCAAGAGCATCCGTCACTACGAGGCCATCGGCCTGTTGCCGCCCGCGAGGCGTCAGGGCAACTACCGGGTTTATGACCAACAGAGCGTCGATCTGCTGAGCATCATCAAGTGCGCCCAGCAACTGGGTTTCAAGCTCAAGGAGTTGCAGGCGATTTTCGCCGGCCAATCCGGCCAGCCGCTGGCATGGACCGACGCGCAGCAGGCGATCACGGACAAGAAGCGCGAGGTCCACGACCAGATCGCGGCGCTGACCCAGCGGCACGCACAATTGGTCGAGTTTGAAGACAGCCTGCAAAACGCCTGGAAACACTGCCCTTTAGAGGGAATTTGAACGCCATTGTCCGTACGTTAATCAATGCAAAATAAGCACAAGGAATAACTTGCAAGGTACGACAACATACGTACTATAGCTGCGGAGCGAACGTGTTGTCCGATAGCCGTTTTCGCACAGCGACAGCGGTCAAGGAAGAACGGATCAGCTCCAATAACCTACAAGGAATGAAGGGGACGCTATGGTTGATTCATCGGAGTTTCGTAACGCAATGGCGATGCTGGGCAGCGCCGTCACTATCGTCACAACGGATGGCCCCGCGGGCCGTTTCGGCTTCACCGCTTCTGCCGTGTGCAGCGTGACGGATTCACCGCCGACGCTGCTGGTGTGCGTCAATCGCGCCTCGGCCAACCACGAGCATTTCAAAACCAACGGCGTGCTCTGTGTGAACGTGCTGACCGGGGGCCATCAATCCACCTCCGGTGCGTTCGCCAACCGTCAGCTGACCATGCAGGAACGCTTCTCCAGCGTTAACTGCCAGACCCTGGTCACCGGCTCGCCGGCCATCGAAGAAGCGCTGGTCAATCTGGACTGCCGCGTCAGCAAGATTGACGAGGTCGGCACCCACAGCATTTTTTACTGTGAAATCCTCGAACTCAAACACAGCGAAGCCAAGGAAGGCCTGGTCTATTTCAATCGCAATTACTACCGTCTCAACGACGAAATGCGCTTGGCCCCCGATCAGTAACCGATGCCCCGACTTGCGTGACTGCCGCCGGTTTTTGCTGGCCGGCAGCTCGTCCGCAACCGGGTCATGACAGGGATGAAACCATGTTATTCAATGAAGACAACTTCGCGGATCTGGACCTGAACCTGATCATCATTTTCCTGGTGTTGTTTCGCGAGCGAAGTGTTTCGCGCACGGCCGAACGCCTGCACGTCAAACAACCGGCAATCAGTGGTTCGTTGGCGCGCTTGCGCAAGAAGTTTGATGACCCGCTGTTCCTGCGCTCGTGCAACACGATGCGCCCGACGTCGAAAGCGGAAAGACTGGCCCTGGCTCTCACCCCCGCCATCAGCCAGATTGAAGCGGTGATCAGCCTCTGAGACTTTTCAGGCAGACAACCCTTTGGCCGGCCAACGGCCAAGGGTTCGCCGCCCGATGAATAGCGGCCGGGAAATGATCTTTTGGGGGATGATGTTTTGGTGGTTTTTCCAGCTCGGTTGCCGAGCCTGATGTTGAACTAGACCCGCGCCCAGAACGCCGGCAGAAAACACTCGCTGACCAACAAGGCCGAGCCGTTGCGCGTAAAGCGTGAGCGTCTGGCCAGCAGCCGTTTGGCGTGTGGCGCGTAACGATAGGACAGCGCCGCCAACGGCGCGCCGGGGGTCAGCAAGGCACACTGGAACGGTTCGCGCAGGGTCTGCTCGGAGCGGTAGAGAATCTCCGCCAGCGGTCGGCCACCGTACCCGTTCAACTCCGCCCAATCGGCGCTCAGGGCCGGCACACTGGTCAGGCTGCGCGCCGTGACACAGGCCTCGCCGTCGATCTTCATCACCACTTCGCGCACCCAGCCGGTGGACGCCGGCGGTACATCAAGCGCTTCCGCTTCGTCATGGTTGAGCAGCGTATGCGACTGCTCGAGCACTTCGATGGAATAGTCGCCCATGGCTTTCAAGCGCGGGGTCAGCGCGCCGGGCAAAAACAGCCAGTGATGCTCAGGCGCGGTCAACTCCGACAACGGTCCAGATGACCAATAATGATTCGTTCCCATGCTCACACACCTCCCTGGTGATCGTGAATCGGTTGGTTGCCGTGAAGGGCCCTGCCCTTCACGTGCGGCGGATCAACTGCATTCAAGCGTCGGCATCTTCAGTGACTTCATGCTTGCTGATGACATCAACGGTCTGTTCATCGAACTTGACCGCGGTGAGCAGCGAATCGAGCAGCCCGGGAAACCGCAGGTCCATGTCCTCGCGGCGCAGGGACAAGAGGTTTTCCCGACCGTACGGCCGTTGCCAAATCAGGCCGCTGTCGCGCAAGACCCGCCAGTGGTGGGTCATGGTCGACTTCGATGCGCCCTTGAGGATCCGGCCACAGGGATGTTCCTGGCCATCGGCCAACACCTTCAACACGGTCAGGCGCAACGGGCTCCCCAGCGCGGACAGAACATTCTCTAACAAGATCTGGTCCTGATTGGGGTGATTCGGGACGTTCATAGGTAGGTACCTTTGATGATATAGGCGGGAAAAGTCATGCGTGAATTCGTCTATACGAGAACAGTAAGACTATACACAAAGATCCCTTCTCCCGCGATAAACGCCCCGGGCGCTACAGCCCGTTGAACGCTACTGTTCGGTGTTCTTCGCCAAGGGTGATTCAGGCTCCTGGAAGCCGCCGCCAAGCGCTGCCATCAATGAAATCGAACTGTCGACGTGCTTGCTGTTGAGGTAAGCCAGGCGCATCTCGTCCTGAATCAATTGTTGCTCGATATTTAGCGCGTCGAGGAACGTATCTTCCCCGGCCTTGTAGCGCGATTGCGAAAGGTCATAGGAGGACTGGGCAATCGCGCACGCATCCTGTTGCACCACGATCTGCTGTTCGAAGGAGCGCAATTGCGTCACCGAGATCGCAACTTCGTGCAGCGCCGACGTCAGCACCTGGTTGTAGTGCGCGATGGAAACATCCAGCTCGGCGTTGCCGGCCTTGAGGTCGGAACGCAAGCGCCCGGCATCGAAAATCGGCAAGGATATTGTCGGTGCGATGTTCCAGAACTTGCTGACGCTGGCGAAAATCGCATCACCGGACAAGGCATGCGTGCCCGCGGCGGCAACCAGGTTGATGTTGGGATAAAACGTGGTTTTGACCGCGTCGATATTCTTGTTCTCGGCCTCCACCCGCCAGCGCGCCGCGACGATGTCCGGCCGGCGCCCGAGCAACTGCGCCGGCAGTTGCGCGGGCAGCGCCACCACGCTGGCTTGCAAGGTCGAAGGACGCTCGATGCCTTGCGCACGATCAACGCCCTTGCCCACCAGCACGGACAATTGCAGCCGCGCAATTTCGATATCGTCCAGCGCACCGATCAGGGTCGATTCCGAACGGGCCTTGAGGCTTTGCACCTGTTTCAGTTGCGACAGGTTGTCCAGCCCCGAGTTGTAGCGTGAGTCCGACAACTCCACCAGTTTGCTCAAGCGCGCCAGGTCTCGGCGATTAAGTTCCGAGACCTGCCAGGCATAAGCCAGCTGGTTGTAAGCCTTGACCACGTTGACCGTCAGAATCAGCTTCGACGACTGCAGGTCGACTTCCGCCGCCATGGCGCTGTTGAGCGCCGATTCCCAGGCCGCGCGCTGCCCGCCCCACAGGTCAAAGTTGTAGTTGAAATTGACCGCCAGGTTGCGCGCCGTGAAGTACTTGTGGCCTTCGCCACTGTAGTCCTCGAACTTCGACAGACGCCCACGGGTGACACCCGCCGAGGCGTCTATTTCCGGGTAGCGCTCGGCATCGCGCAAATCCAGGAACGCATTGGCCTTGGCGACCCGCGCCGAGACCTCCTGCAAATCCGGGTTGCTCGCGTAAGCCTCTTCGATCAAGGCCCCCAGGCGTGGATCGCCGAGGGACGACCACCAATCGGTACGCGGCCAATTGGCGGGCGGCAGCGTGTCTTTCAGGCTGTTCGAGGACGCCTGGTCAATCGACAGCATCTGGCCCTGATGATCGATCCCGGCGTAGTTCACACAGCCGGCCGTCAACAGGATCGAAGCGGCCAGCGGCGCCAGCATGAAGCGTGTAATCCGATACATACAACTTCCTCAGATGGGTTGCGGCGCACTGACCGAGTGAGTTTCTACAGCGCGAGCCGGCTGCTTGATCGAGCTCAGCAAGGTGTAAACCGACGGCAGAATGAACAGCGTGAACAGCGTGCCGATCAGCATCCCCACCACAATCACCAGACCCAGACCGAAGCGGCTGTTGGCACCGGCTCCGCTGGCGAACAACAGCGGCGCCAGGCCCACCACCATCGCAGCGGTGGTCATCAGAATCGGCCGCAGGCGAACTTGCGCGGCATGTTGAATCGCTTGCACGCGGTCCATGCCTTGCTTGCGCTGCAATTCATTGGCGAACGCGACCATCAGGATCCCGTGCTTACTGATCAATCCGATCAAGGTGATCAAGCCGATCTGGGTGTAGATGTTCAGCGAGGTCATGCCCAGCGCCAGCGGCACCAAGGCCCCGCAGATCGACAGCGGCACGCTGATCAAAATGATGAACGGGTCGCGGAAGCTCTCGTATTGCACGCTCAGCACCAGGTAAATGATCACCAGGGCCAGGCCGAAGGTGAACACCAGGCTGTTGCCTTCCTGCACGTACTGACGCGCATCGGACTGCCAGTCGAAACTGAAGCCGGCCGGGAAGTTTTCCGATTGTTTTTGCAGGAAGCCCACGGCATCGCCCAAGGTCACGCCCGGTGCCGGAATGGCCTGGAACGTGGCGGAGTTCTGCTGGTTGAACTGGGTCATGCGGTTAGGCTCGACCTTCATGCTCAGGGTGGCCAGTGTCGACAGCGGCACCGGGTTGCCCTTCTGGTCTTTCACGTAATACAGCTTGAGGGTTTCCGGGGTCAGGCGGTCGGCGGAAATCGACTGCGGAATCACGTCATAGGAACGCCCGTGGAAGGAGAACCGGTTGACGTATTTCTCGCCGATCAGGCTGTTGAGGGTCTCGCCGATGTCCTGCATGCGAATGCCCAGGGCGTTGGCCTTGGCGCGGTCGATCTGGATTTCCACCACCGGGTTGTTGAAGTCCAGGTCGCTGTCCACCACCGCAAACAAGCCACTGGCCTGGGCCGCCTGCTTGAGTTGGTCCATCACGTTGAACAACGCCAGGTATTCCTGATCGCTGCGAATGACCATTTGCACCGGCAATCCGCCGGTCGAGCCCGGCAATGGCGGCATCTGGAACACAAAGATGCTGGTGCCTTCGATCTGGTTCACCTTCGCCTGCAAGTCGGGCTGAATGGTGTTGGCGTCGCGACCGCGTTTTTCCCAGTCCACCAGGTTGATCCCGCCGACGCTGTTGGACAGCCCGTCGGAACCGTTGGCCACCCAGTTGCTGTAACCCTCGGGAATCTCGTTGAACGTCTCGTAGAGTTTGTGGGCGTAGGCTTCCAGGTAGTTGAGGTTGGCATGCTGCGGCGCCTTGATGGCGGTCAGCAGGATGTTCTGGTCTTCCAGCGGTGCCAGTTCGGTCTGCGCCGAGCGATACAGGAACGGCAGGCTGAAAAAGATCACCAGGGCCACGCTCAGGCTGATCCAGCGTCGAGCCAGCGAACCGCCGAGCAACGCGCCGTAACGCCGGGCCAAGTACTGGAAGAAGCGGTCGGCCTTGACGGCCATGAAGCCTTCGCTGCTTTTCGCATCCAGCAGGCGGGTACTCATGATCGGCGACAACGTCAGCGCGACGATGCCGGAAATCACCACCGCGCCAGCCAGGGTCAACGCGAACTCCTTGAACAGCGTGCCGGTCAGGCCGCCCATCAAGCCGATCGGCGCGTACACCGCCGCCAGGGTAAACGTCATCGCCACCACCGGCCCCGCGACTTCACGGGCACCGATCAACGCGGCATCGAACGGGGTCTTGCCTTCCTCGATGTGTCGGTGGACGTTTTCCACCACCACGATCGCATCGTCCACCACCAAGCCGATGGCCAACACCATCGCCAATAAGGTCAGCAGGTTCAAACTGAAACCGAACATCTGCATCAACATCGCCGCGCCGAGCATCGACAGCGGAATGGTCACTAACGGAATCAGTACGGTGCGGAACGTCCCCAGGCACAGGTAAATCACCAGCACCACAATCACCAGCGCTTCGAGCAACGTGTACGACACTTCGTCAATCGAGGACTGAATGAAGTGCGCCACTTCGAACGGGATTTGTACGGTCACACCCGGCGGCAGGGTTTCCTGAATCTGCGGGATCAGTTCTCGCACACGCTTGACGATCACCAGCGGGTTGCCGGTCGGTGCCGCGTCGAGGCCAAGGAACAGCGCCGGAACATCGCTCATCGAACCGCTGGTGTCGGTCGCGGCCGCATTCAGCTCGACCGTGCCCACGTCGCGGACTCGAATGATCCGACCGTTGTCGTTGCGCAGCACCATGTCGCGGAAATCTTCGACGCTGTTGAGGTCGGTGTTGACCCGCAGGTTGCTGACCACGTACAGGCCTTTGACTTGCCCCGGTGCGGCCTGGAAGTTATTGCCTTCGATGGCTTTCGAAACGTCTTGCCCGGTCATGCCGTAACCGGCCAGGCGTTGCGGGTCGAGCCACAGGCGCATCGAGAGTTTCTGCTCGCCCATGATGTTGATTTTCGCCACGCCTTCGATACCGGCGAACATCGGCTCGACGACGCGGGAGATGTAATCTGACATCTCCGGGATGGTCAGGTTGGAACTGGCAAACGCCACGTAGGCCACGCTGGTGAAGCCGCCCGAGGTGCGTTCCACCACCGGGTCATAGGCATCCTTGGGCAAGCGATACTTGATCTGATTGACCTTGGCCATCACCTCGGTCAACGCCGAGATGGAGTCACTGTTGAGGGCCATGCGGATCGTGACCAGGCTGCGACCCTGGGTCGATGACGACGACAGGTAGTCGATGCCCTCGACCGAGGCTACGGCCTGGCTGATCGGCTGGGTGACAAAGCCTTGCATCAGTTCCGACGAGGCGCCGGGGTACTGGGTGGTGACCGTGATGGTCGACGTCTCCAGCATCGGGTACTGGCGGATCGGCAGGTTCATTAACGCGCGCACACCGAACAGCAGGATCAGCGTACTGACCACCACTGCCAGCACGGGGCGGCGTAGAAAGATGTCGGTAAATTTCATTGTTTCGACCCGGTTGCGAGGTTAAGACCAATCGTGTCCGGAACACCTTCCACCGCCACGCCGTCATGGAGCTTCAACTGCCCGGAGGTCACCACTTGCACGCCTTCGGTCAAGCCTTTGTTGACCACTGCCCAGCCATCGCGACGCTCACCGACCTTGATGCTTTCACGCTTGACCTTGGTCACGCCGGCCTCGTCGAGGTACACCGCGAACACGCTTTCGCCGTAGGCGTTGTAGGTGATGGCGGTTTCCGGGATGAGCAATTCCGCGGTCTGCGGCAGCGTCACCGAAACCCGGGCATACATGCCTGGACGCAGCAGTTTTTTGGTGTCGGTAATCACCGCCTGGACGTTAATGGTGTGGGACTGGTTGATCTGCGGATCGACCGCCACGATCTTTCCCTGAAACTTCACATCGGCCCAGGCATCGACCTTGGCCTGCACGGTCTGGCCCAGTTCCACGCGGGAACCATCGCGCTCGGCCAGGGTGAAGTTGACCCGCAGCACACCCGGGTCGGTCAGCGTCGCGACAGCGCCGCCGGCTTCAAGGTATTGCCCCAGATGCGCCTGGCGAATGCCCAGGGTGCCGGCGAACGGTGCACGGATATGACGCTGGGCAATCTGCGCCTGCATGCGCTCCATATCACCTTTGGCGGCATCCAGTTGGGCGCGGGCACTGTCGAAGGCACGGCGGCTTTCGGCACCAGTCTTGGCCAGTTCCTGCACACGAGCGAATTGTGCCCGGGCGGATTCGAACTCGCCCTTCAAGCGCACCAACTCACCCTGTTCGGGAGCATCGTTAAGGGTCAGCAATACTTGCCCGGCCTTCACTTCATCGCCGGACTCGAAATCGATATCAACCACCTTGCCGCTGACTTCGGCCGACACCAATACCTGGCGCTGCGCTTCGAGCTTGCCGATCGCTTCCAGGTAGTAGGTGTACGGCTGTTTCTTGACCTGGGCCAGACCGACCCGGGTACTGGGGATTCGTTGCTCGGCAGCCGCCGGAGCCGGTGACCAGAAACGCCAGCCCAATGCGCTGGAAATGATCACGACGAAGATAATAAAGACCAGCGTTTTAACTATATTTCGAGCAAGCATGTGGCACTCCCTTGACTCTTTACTGCGAGCACAAAAGTTGAAGAATTAAGAAAAAAGATGCGACACAAACCCGGCGAGTTATTAATCCCTGTGATCAATCACTCATAACTCGCCGAACTTGTTTATTAGCGGATCAGGCCGCAATCAGTACGTTGGATTTATCCAGGTACAGTTTGCCGATACCGTGCAAGTTCAAAGGCGACAAGGTGAAGTGCTTTGAACCGGTATGGATATCGCGGAAGCAACGTTCCAGGAAACTGGTTTTATAAACGGCTTTGGAACCGGCCAGCGCGTAGATCTGGTTGACCGCATTCACCGAGTTTTCCGTGAGGACCGAAGCGGCCAGGCCGACGCGCGCGCCCACCGGTTCACCGATGGTTTCACCGCGGTTGATCACTTGGCAGATAGCGTCTTCGAGCAACAGCTGTGCGGTGTGCACCGAGGAAATGGCGCGGCCGGTCTTCTCGAAAATCACCCCTTCCAGGCCCGGGTCGGTATTCACCGCGCGGTCATTGCGAAAGTGATCGACCGCCGCCCGGGCCACGCCCAGCACGGTGGACATCGCCGCCAACGTGCCGAACTCGTAGTAGCCCGTGGCATAAGCGCGGGAGCTGCGAATTTCCGGGGATTTTTTCAGGGTTTCGACGTCCAGGGAGAACGCCTTGTTGACCAGCACCTGTGAACATTCAAAGTGATTGCTGCCGGTGCCGCGCATGCCCAGGGTGTCCCAGGTGTGGTTGATCTTGCACTGGCTGGCCGGGACGAAAAACATCCGCACCTCTGGTGCAGAGCCGTCGGCCGGGCCTTTGACGGTGGCGGTGCACACCAGCCAGTCGGCGTGGGCCGAGCCGCTGGCGAAGGCCCATTTGCCGCTCAACAGGTAGTCGTCGCCCACGGGCAATGCTTCGCCGCCGGAGTGGATTGCACCGATCACAAAACCGTTGCAGGTGCTGTAGATGGCTTCGGAGGTGTGTTCCGGCAAATAGTCGGAGAGACGCCCCATCGCCACTTGCACGGCCAGTTGCCAGGAGACGGAAGCATCATGCCGGGCAAACTCCAGCAGCATGGCCGAGGTGGTCTGGATATCGACCTGAGAACCGCCAAACGCCCTGGACACGGAGGTCCGGGCAAAGCCTTCCTTGAAAAGCTCAGACATCACATCCTTGTGAGTCGCATTCGTCTGCTCACTGTAATCCCGGTGTTTAAGGATCAAAGGGTTCAGTGCACGTACCTTCTCAAGCCATTCATTGGATTCGGTGGGAAGGTTATTCCATTGCATTAGATTTTTCATAACGGCTCCTAGCTATTATTTATTAACATTCAGCAGACGAAAAAACAGACAACGTTTTATTGTTATTAAACCCCGTGAAAAATGTACGTCTACAGTCGTACATTGGCAAGCGTTATTATCAGGAGCAATACATATTTTTTAGAAAGCGCTGACAATAATCAAAGGCGAAAAAAAACATCCGAACTTGCAGCGAAGTTACGGCTTTTAAACATTAAGGTATTAGCGTGCGCCGGCGCGTCGTGCGCTCACCTCCGACAGCGATGCCCAATCCTGATCGCCCTGGCCGTGGGCCATTCCATCCAGCAGGTTGTCCTTCAACACACTGGCAAATGGCAACGGCACCTGCGCCGCTTCCCCCGCCTCCAGCACCAGGCGAATGTCCTTCAAGCCCAGGGACAATTTGAACCCCGCCGGCTCGAACTGTTTGTCGACCATCAGTTTTCCGTAACCCTGGTAGACCGGCACCGCAAACAGCGTCGAGGTGATCATCTCGATGAAGGCTGCACGGCTGATGCCGTAGCCGCTGGCCAGGGTCGAGGCCTCGGCCGTGGATTCGATCGCCGCAGCAATCATCAGGTTGGCCGAGAGCTTGGCAACGCACGCCAGTTCTGCACACTCGCCGAACGGCCAGGTCTTGCGCCCCAACACATCGAACAACGGCTGCACCCGCGCCAACGCATCGGCAGGCCCGGACACCAGAATATTCAGATTGCCGGCCGCGGCGACATCCACTCGCCCCAGCACCGGCGCCGACACATAAGCCACTCCGCGCTCGGCGTGCAAGGCCGCCAGTTCTTTAGCCAGCGCCACCGACACCGTGGACATGTTCACATGGACGCTGCCCGGCGCCAGGCCATCCAGCGCTTGGGCATCGATGAACACGGAGCGAATGGCGGCATCGTCGCCCAGCATCGAGATCAACACCTCGGAATGCGCCGCCAGTGCCGGGCTGTCGACCGCTTGAGCGCCGGCCTGCACCAATGCTTCCAGCGGCGCTGGCGAGCGATTCCACACGCGGACCTGATGACCGGCCTTCAGCAGGTTCAGCACCATCGGTGCGCCCATCGTGCCCAAACCAATAAAACCCAGTTCCATGTCTTGCTCCTGTCGGTGTCAGGTGCCCGGAATGTCCGTTGCACGGCGAATCAGAATTGCGATTGTACGTGTACAGGCGTACATTTCAAGTGCCTCGAGTATTTAACCTTCGGAGCACTGGTTTCAAACATACCTATACGCAAGGCAAGGAGGCTTTATGCAATTCGGGATCTACACCGTTGGCGACGTCACGCAAGACCCGACCAACGCCAGTACCCCAAGTGAATCTCAGCGCATTCAGGCCACTGTGCAAATCGCGCAAAAAGCCGAGGACATCGGGCTTGATGTGTTCGCGACCGGCGAGCACCACAATCCGCCGTTCATCACCTCTTCCCCGACCACGCTGCTGGCGTACATCGCGGCGAAGACCCAACGCATCATTCTCTCGACCTCCACCACCCTCATCAGCACCAACGATCCGGTACGCCTGGCCGAAGAGTACTCGCTGCTGCAAAACCTCTGTGGCGGGCGCATGGACCTGATGCTGGGTCGCGGCAACACCGCGCCGGTCTACCCCTGGTTCGGCAAAAGCATCGCCGACGGCCTGCCGCTGGCGATGGAAAACTATCGGCTGCTGCACAGACTGTGGCGCGAAGAAGACCTCAACTGGAGCGGTCGTTTCCGCACACCGCTGAAGAACTTCACCTCGATTCCCCGCCCCCTGGATGACTTGCCGCCCTTCGTCTGGCACGGTTCGATCCGCACCCCGGAAATCGCCGAACAAGCGGCGTATTACGGCGACGGTTTTTTCGCCAGCCATATCCTCTGGCCCCGCGAACACTTCATTGCCCTCGTCGAGTTTTACCGGGAACGCTTTGCCCACTACGGCCACGGCACGCGCGAGCAAGCCATCGTCGGCCTGGGCGGGCATATCTTCATGCGCCGCAACTCCCAGGATGCGCGACGCGAGTTTCGTCCCTACTTCGACAACGCCCCGGTGTACGGCCATGGACCGTCCCTCGAAGAGTTCATGGAGATGACCCCGTTGTCGGTGGGCAGCCCTCAGGAAATCATCGACAAGACCCTGACTTTTCGCGAGCATTTCGGCGACTACCAGCGCCAATTGTTCCTGTTCGACCATGGCGGTATTCCATTGAAAACCGTGCTGGAACAACTCGACATGTTCGGCGCCGAAGTGCTGCCGGTACTGCGCGAAGAAACCCGCAAACGCCGTTCGCCGCTGGCGGCCGAAGCCCCCACCCACGCCAATCGCCTGGCCCATTTGCATTCAACACAGATGCTTGAACTTGACCGGCGACCCGGTTTGAAAACCACGTCCCACGACACCGTCACCGGTCGATAAACCTACCCGGCGACAGCCCTCGATCAATCGAGGGCCGTTGCCGACAATCAGGCCGCGCCCCGCAATGGCTGACGCGCATCCATCACTGTCAGCACATCATCGGTAATCAGCCGCGCGAGGTATTGACCGTAACCGGTCTTGCTCATGCTGCCGGCCAGCACCAGCAACTGCGCGTCATCAATCCAGCCCTTGTTGTAGGCAATCTCTTCCAGGCAGGCGATTTTCAAGCCCTGGCGTTTCTCGATGGCATGCACGAAATTGCCCGCTTCCAGCAACGCATCATGGGTGCCGGTGTCGAGCCAGGCCATGCCGCGCCCCATCACCGAGACATTCAATTTGCCCCGTTGCAGGTAGACATTGTTGACGTCGGTAATCTCCAGCTCGCCCCGTGGCGACGGCTTGATATCAGCCGCAATCTGCAGCACTTCGTTATCGTAGAAATACAGACCGGTGACGGCGAAATTGGATTTCGGATCAGTCGGTTTTTCACAGATGCTCAAGGCCTTGCCGGCGGCATCGAACTCGACCACACCAAAGCGCTCGGGGTCGGCCACGTAATAGCCGAACACCGTCGCGCCCTCTTCGCGGCTGGCCGCTTGCACCAGGGTTTCACCGAAACCGGCGCCGTAGAAAATGTTGTCGCCCAGGACCAGGCACACATTGTCTTCGCCAACGAATTCACGGCCGATGATGAAGGCTTGCGCCAGGCCATCCGGGGTCGGCTGCACGGCGTAGCTCAGGCTCAGGCCCAACTGACTACCGTCACCGAGCATGCGCTGGAAACCGGGCAAATCTTCCGGGGTGGAAATGATCAGGATTTCGCGAATTTCCGCCAGCATCAGCACTGACAGCGGGTAGTAGATCATCGGTTTGTCATACACCGGCAGTGACTGTTTGGACACGCCCAGGGTGATCGGGTGCAGACGCGAACCGGCGCCGCCCGCCAACAGAATTCCTTTGTACTTGGCCATGCTTTTTTCCTTTTAAGCAGAGATTTTTTGAAGTGGGTAATGTTCAGGCTTCAACCGATTCGGTGGCGTGTTCGCCGATGCGTTCCAGGGCGTAGTCGCCCGACAGGACCCGCGCCCACCAAGGGCTGTTTTCCAGGTACCAGTCGACGGTTTTGCGCATCCCGGTCTCGAAGGTTTCCTGCGGCGTCCAGCCCAAATGGGCGTGGATTTTCCCGGCGTCGACCGCGTAGCGCTTGTCGTGGCCGGGGCGATCCTTGACGAAGGTGATCAGGTCGCGAAAGTGCGCGACGCCTTCCGGTTTGACCGCACCACGTTCCTCCAGCAAATCGCACAAGGTGTGCACCACTTGCAGGTTGGTCTTCTCGTTATGACCGCCGATGTTATAGGTCTGCCCGACCTCACCGCGACTGACCACGGCATACAGGGCCCGGGCGTGATCCTCGACAAACAGCCAGTCGCGAACCTGCGCGCCATCGCCGTACACCGGCAACGGCTGGCCTTGCAGCGCGTTGAGAATGACGTGGGGAATCAGCTTTTCCGGGAAATGGAACGGCCCGTAATTGTTCGAACAGTTGCTCAACACCACCGGCAATCCGAAGGTGCGGTGCCATGAACGCACCAGGTGATCGGAGCTGGCCTTGCTCGCGGAATACGGCGAACTCGGCGCGTAGGCCGTGGTTTCGGTGAAGGCCGGATCCTGGGGTTCAAGGTCGCCATACACTTCATCGGTGGAAATGTGATGGAAGCGAAACGCGGCCTGGCGCGGCGCGTCCAGTCGGTTCCAGTAGCTTCGCGCCGCTTCGAGCAAGGTGTAGGTGCCGACGATATTGGTTTCGATAAACGCCTGCGGGCCTTCGATCGAGCGGTCGACGTGGGACTCGGCAGCCAGGTGCATCACGGCATCCGGTTGCTGGGCGGCAAAGATCTCGTCCAGCGCATTTTTGCTGCGGATATCCACCTGGTAAAACGAGTACCGCGGTGAATCGGCGACGTCGGCCAGCGAATCCAGGTTGCCGGCGTAGGTCAGCTTGTCGACGTTGACGACTTCGCAGTCGGTTTCATTAATCAGATATCGCACGACGGCCGAGCCAATAAAACCCGCGCCTCCCGTCACTAAAATTTTCATCAGCGCCTCCCTTGGCCAATTGATGATTGAACAATCCTTGAACGTTCGCTCAGTTGAGCAAAGCCACCCAGTACTGGCTCAAGCCCTGCTCCAGAATCAGCAGCGTCTGGATGCAGACAAAGCTTTCATCGGTGGTCGCCGAGGTCGAGTTGAGCGGGCCGAATCCGCCGTCCTGTTTTTGATGCGCGGCAATCCAGTCTTTCGATTCCTGCAGATAAACCGGTTGGGCATCGAGCAAGTACATCGCCGCAATGGCCATGTACGTGCCGACCAGGCTCACCGCTTTGCCCGGCCGGTAATGGAACGAACCATTGGCCAATTGCAGTTTTTGCAGCCAGGCCACGGTTTGCCCGGCATCGACGATGCGCTTGTTGAGGATGAACAGCGTCGACACCACGCGGTACACCGAAAACGCGTCCGGCGGATAACCCGGTTTGTTGGCAAATCCACCGTCGGCGGTGCGGCAGCGCAAGGCGAACGCGAGGACCGCTTGCTCGTCCGGGGCCTTGGCGCCGAGCGCATGCAGCGACAACACCGCCAGGTTGGTGTGCCAGATATCGGAGGCAAAACCCGGCACATCACCGAAACCGCCGTCCGGGTTCTGGCACGCTTGCAAGTAACGCACGCAGCCGTCGATATCGTTCGGCAGAGCGCCCAGCACCCGCAACGACAACACCGCGCAGTAACTGGCGAACACATCGCTCAGGTGCCCCGGCTGTTCGGCGAAGCCGCCGTCGGTGTTTTGTGAAGACTTGATGCAATCGATCAGGCTCGCCTTGTTTTCAATCTGAATGCCCAGCGCGTGCAGGTCCGAGATTACATGCAAGCCGGAAAACACTTGCCAGGTCTTGTCCGCCCGAAAGCCCAGCGGCGCGGTTTCGGCGGTCAGCCCGTAAGGCGTATCGCTGGAGGCGCGGGCCTTGGACAGCCAGGCCAGATAGCGTTTCAGATCCACATTGATGGCGGGCACGGCCGCGGGATGGATGTCTTGCACATCGCCGCTGCCATCGATCGCGATCAGTTCCTGCGCAACCAGCGCCGCATCGTCGTGATGATGCACGGTGGTCGGTGGCGCAAGGTTCTGCAGGGCGTGGGCGGCGGCCAACTGGGTTTTCAGGCTCTTCAAGTGCAGCGGCAGGTAGGTCAGGTTACCGATGCTGAAGATCCCCGGTTGACGCGGCGGTGCCCAGAACTGGCGGATAAACGGCACGGTCGGGTCATCGGGGGTGGACCAGAAGTAGCCCTTGCCCAGGAACAGCCCGCCGTTGCTGTGGTCATGAAACTCCAGCAACGCCGCTGTCACCGAGGTGCGATCAGGCCCTTCGAAACCGTTCGGGAGTGCCTGCATCGCTTGCAACAGCAACGCGACGTCGTAGGCGGTTTTGATCGGGAAAGGCGACTCGTGTTTTTTGTACGAGGTGTGCCAGTCGACCCGCACTTTGCCGTTGATGCAGACCCGGTCCCAATACCCGCCATAGGCCGGATCGCGAAACAACGCCAGGGTTTGCAGCAGAAACGAGCGCGCCAGATTCGACAGTGCGTTGTCGTCGCGAACGTTCGCCAGTCGCGCCAGTGCAAGGCTGATGTGCGCACGCACGGCGCAGCGGCTCAAGTCCACGTCGACGCACGAGTCACTGTCGCCGCCGGCGATGCGTGCGATCAGGTTCTCGGTATGCACTTGCAGGTGCCCGACCAGCCCCTGACCCAACGGATCGTGACCAATCTGCGTGAGCAGATTGGCCGCGCTGATATCCAGCTCAATGGACGTCGCCACCTCCAGTGGCATCGACCAATCGCTGCTATAGACGCCCGCGACAGTGGACCGGGCGTAGAGCGCTTCGATCTTTTCCAGCATCGCGCTGATGATCTCGCGGTTCGCCGTGTTCTGTGGCGCCCTGCGCTGGTAAGCCAGCAAGGCACTCAGCGCGTCCAGTTGCAGCGCCAGGGTTCGGCAGCGTCCCGAGCCGTGGGGCGTCCAGAACTGATCGGCCAGTTCATGGAAACCGGCGTTCGGGGCATCGTACAAACCCATCAACCCGTCATGGGCGAAGCGCAGTTGTGCTTCGTCGCCATGCTCGGCGTGGTAGAGCGTCGCCTCAACTTGATCCTGCAACTGCTTGTCACTGGAAATGGCGACCTGCCCACTGGCATCGGTGATTGCAAAATAGCCACCGTGCTCGAGGTCGGCGAGACCTTGATCAAAAAAGAACTGCGGATGAAGCGACATGGTGTATCCCTCTTCCTTGAGGTTAAGCGGCCTGGCTTGCAGCCAACGGCATCACGACGCCCTGGCACAACTCGATAATACGGCTGGCGGCGCGTGCGGCACCTTCGCCATCCGGCGAGGCAACCTGCTGATGCGGCGCAAAATAGTTCAGGGCCTGAGGGTCTTTATCGAGCTCGGCCTGGACCAGTTCAACGATGCGGTGCTGGTCGTGGCCCAGGTGCGTCGCGAAACCGAGCATTTCCAGACGACGCAAGGCTTCGAGTTCGTGGTATTCCGATTTGGACGGCAACACAAACAAGGTCGGAATCTTCAACGCGGCAATTTCTGTCACGGTGATCCAGCCCGGCGCCGAAATCAGCAGACTGGCCTCATGCAGCAAGCCCATCCAGTCCGGGTAGTACGGCACACAAATCACGCCGTCCTGGGCCGCGATGTCCTGACGTCCCAGCAACACCATTTTCAGTTCCGGATTGCGTTCGCGCAGGGTCTTGAAACTGTCCAGGTAGGCGGCGAGCAGCGCATCCTTGTTTTGCGAGAACATCGTGGTGCCGCTGATGGACGCAACGATAAACGGCGAATCGCCGATGTTCAGTTCGGCACGTACATCCAGGCCACTTTGCACGTACTCGCGAATCATCGGCCCGACAAAGTGAGCCTTGCCGTTGCTCAGGGCTTCGGCAACCGGAGTGCCCTGATCGAGGGACGCCACATATGGTTTATCGGTCAAGACCAGTTGGCTTTGGTTGATCATCCAGCTGAACTGGCTGTGCAATGCCGCACGGGCACGGGCCATTTCCAGCGCATTGACCTCGAAGCCACCGTCGGCCAGGTCATGGTCTTCCAGTTGGCAGAGGGTGAAGTCATAGCGTTCGGTGACAAACACCAGCGGCGTGCCGCTGAAAATGGCGGCCAGGCAGGCGGCCATGTTGTAGTCAGATACCAGCACCGAAGGTTTGTACTCGGTGATCAGCGCCAGGTAAGACAGAATTCGCTCGCCGGACAAGAACGTATTGGCGATATAGCCGCCAATGTAATTGGCCCAGTCCAGTTCTTTCGACAAGTTGCTCTTTTTCGAGTAGTCGACCAACCGGCCGGCAATATCCACAACCTCGACACCGGCCTTTTCAAACAGCGGTGTAAACGTTGGCTGCAAGGAAGCCAGTGCTACCGTCAGCGGCATATCCGGCGTTTGCTTTTTAATCGCCTGAGCGATGGACAGCGCGCGCATGTTATGACCGGAACCGGTTGGATTAGGGGCAAATAAAATCATTCTTGAATCTCCATTAGTTGAACAACGCCATGAACCACAGTGTTTTCCAATACATCCCTTATAACCACGGAATAGGGCTTAATTACGGCACCTTCACCAATATTCAGTGGACCTACCAAGATGGCACCTTCGCCAATAATGCAACGACTTCCGATCCTGACCGGAGCTTCCTCCCAAGGCAGTGAACGAAACGAATAATCATGAGTTGAAGCGACAATCGTGACCCCGGCGCCGACCTCGGTGAAGTCTCCGATCGTGACGCCACCGGCGGCCTCGATCACCACGCCTTCACCCAGCGTGGCACCGGTGCCCAGCTCAATGCCGCCTTGTTGGGACAGGCCGCCCTGACGTTGACTGCGCCCGATAAGGATGCAGTCCCGGGCGATTTCCACCGACGCGCCGCCACGTAATTCGGCGTCAATCAAGGCGTCTTCGCTGATGTCCCAAGTGATGGTGTCCGGGTTCAACGCCTTGAGCCGGGCCACGGACAGCGACGCTTTGTCGATCAGCGAGGGCAAGCCCTGGCGGGCTCTATCCCGCACTTTGGCCAGCACATGAGCCGGGCTCGGCGTGCCGTCCTCGATCACGTTGCGATAGCCGATCACCCGTGCCGGGCGACCCACGGCAATGGCGTCCGGCGCGATGTCCGAGGTCACCAGAGCGCCCGCCGCAATCACGGCCCCGGCACCGATGGTGACGCCAGCACTCACGGTGACCTTGGCGCCGAGCCAGGCATTCTCGCCGACCAGAACCGGGGACTCAGGCGTTCCCAGGCACTGCACACCGGTCGCCAGCATGCTCGACTTGCCGATGCTGACATGCCGCAAATCCGACTTGAACCCGACAAAAATGTCATCGCCCAATTCCGCACTTTCCAGGCGGCAGGCCGCCCGAATCCAGACATGTCGCCCCAAGTCGCTGGCGGAATCAATCGCCGTTAAAACTTCGATCAGATTAATATCGTCCACAATAAAGCCTCATTCCATTGATGCCGGGAACATAATAAATTCAGCGCGCAAAAAACCCCGCTGACTGAGTCAGCCTATGCACAACTGTTAACTAGTTAGTGATTAATCAAACTTCTCTAGGTACGCATGACGTTGCGTCTGCGCCACCTTATTAACTGACTGTTCCATTAATTCATCGCTTTCCATAAACGACAGATAAATGTCCACGCTTGTGCCGGGGCCAAGTCAGAAATTAACGAGAGCTTGCTGAATTAAGTCAGTCCGTGACTACGATGTAACTCCATTGAGGGGGAATGTCCTTTAGTACGAATGTTATAGTACAGACGATTTTGTTTTGCAATAGGTGTCCGACTGGTTATCTCGTTTGAGTCTAAAAAAATATTGAACTTTTATGGTGCAATGCTGTAACCGTTACGTCATATATGCACAGAATTGGTGCAACTCGTAGTGCCTGCGTTATTGAATGTGTCCAGCGCTAACAGGTAACTGGATGTCGAAGCCAGACATCCAGCCGCGGCCGCCGAACGATAGGGTGGCTTTTCAAACCTGTCATTCGCCTGGAGCTGTCATGTCCGCACCTATCACCGTCCTTCGCGATACCCACCCGTTGCCCGTCCTCGACGCCTGCAAATGGGAAAAACTCGAAGGCGACCCGCACACCGTCAACCTCAATGCCTACACCAGCGAAGACGGCAGCAAGATCATGGGCACCTGGATCTGCACGCCGGGCAAGTGGTATGTGGAATACGTGAAGTGGGAATACTGCGATTTCCGCGAGGGCTACTGCATCATCACCCCCGAAGGCAAGGAGCCGATCCACCTGCGCGCCGGGGATATCTTCGTCATCGAGCCGGGGATGAAAGGCACGTGGGAAGTGGTCGAGACAGTGCGTAAGTATTTTGTGTTTGCCTGATGAAAAAGCAAAAGATCGCAGCCTTCGGCAGCGCCTACAGGGTGTAAAAATTCCCGTGTAGGAGTTGCCGAAGGCTGCGATCTTTTTTCACCGAATAAAAAACCGGGGATCTGCCCGACGCAGCCCCCGGAAAAACCTCTTATTGAGGTTTGCGATAGCTATTGATGATCGCCGAGAAGTCCTTGCCACCCTCCCCGCGCTGACTCATCGCCTGATACAACTGCTGGGCCACCGCGCCGAGCACCACTGGTTGGTGCGCCTGACGAGCCGCTTCCGTGGCCAGCCCCAGATCCTTGAGCATCAGTTCGGCACCGAAACCGCCGGTATAACCGCGCGAGGCCGGCGCCGTTTCGACGATGCCCGGCCACGGGTTGTACATCTCCGAACTCCAGCAACGCCCGGTCGAGCTGTTGATGATCCCGGCCAATACGCCGGTGTCGATCCCCAACGCATCGCCCAACGCCATGGCTTCACTGACGCCGACCATCGAGATCGCCAACAACAGGTTGTTGCAGATCTTGGCGATCTGCCCTGTACCGACTTCGCCGCAATGGACGATGTTGCGGCCCATCTGCGCCAACACCGGTTGCAGGGTGGCGAACAGCTCAGGGGTGGCGCCGACCATAAAGGTCAGCGTCCCGGCCGCTGCGCCACCCGTGCCGCCGGACACCGGCGCATCCGCCATGGCCACGCCTTGCTTGGCGGCGGCCGCGGCTACGTCACGAGCGGTCTGCGGATCGATCGTGCTGCAATCAACGGCCGGCACACCCTGGCCGATACCGGCGAGCACACCGTCCTCACCGAGCCAGACGCTACGCACATGCACAGCGGCTGGCAGCATGGTGATCACCAGTTCTGCACCCTGCGCCGCTTCACGCGCCGAAGCGCTGATGCTGCCGCCCAGTTGCTCCAGCTCGGCCAGAACAGTCTTGTTCAGATCGACCAGGTTCAGCGAATGGCCAGCCTTGATCAGGTTGCGCGCCATCGGCGCGCCCATGTTGCCGAGACCGATAAAAGCGATTTTCATGCCTGGCTCCTTAACGCAAGTTGATGGTGGTGTTCACACCGTCGTTGACGCTGTCGTCATCGAACCAGCGACTGGTGACCGTCTTGGTCTGAGTGTAGAACTGCACCACTTGCTTGCCATACGGACCAAGGTCGCCGAGTTTCGAACCACGGGAACCGGTGAAGCTGAAGAACGGGACCGGCACCGGAATCGGGATGTTGATCCCGACCTGGCCGACATCGATTTCATTCTGGAATTTACGCGCCGCAGCACCGCTCTGGGTGAACAGACCCGTACCGTTACCGAACGGGTTGGCGTTGACCAGGGCAATCGCCTGATCGAGGGTGTCGACTTCCAACACCACCAGCACCGGGCCGAAGATTTCCTGGGTGTAGATCTGCATCTCGGTGGTCACGCCAGAGAACAGGGTCGGGCCGACAAAGTTGCCCTTCTCGAAGCCCGGAACGCTGATCTCGCGACCATCGAGCTCCAGCTTGGCGCCTTCCTTGATGCCGCTTTCGATCAGATCAAGAATCCGCGCCTTGGCCTTTTTCGAAATCACCGGGCCGACATCGGTACCCGCTTCGCTACCCGCGTTCACCTTGAGTTTCTGCGCCAGCGCTTTCAGATCAGGCAGCCATTGCTTGGACGCGCCCACCAACACCACCACCGAAGTGGCCATGCAACGCTGACCGGCGGCACCGAAACCGGCACCGACCAAAGCATTGAGGGTTTGTTCGCGATTGGCATCCGGCAGCACCACGGCATGGTTCTTGGCGCCCATCATCGATTGCACGCGCTTGCCGTGTTTGCCAGCCAGGTCGTAGACGTGAGTACCGACGGCGGTCGAACCGACGAAGGAAACGGCCTTGATGTCTTTGTGGGTGCACAGCGCATCAACCACATCTTTGCCACCGTGAACGACGTTGAGCACGCCCGCCGGTACGCCAGCCTCGATCGCCAGTTCCACCAGCAGCATGGTTGACAGCGGATCCTGTTCGGACGGCTTGAGCACGAAGGTGTTGCCGCAGGCGATGGCCATCGGGAACATCCACAACGGAATCATTGCCGGGAAGTTGAACGGGGTGATGCCGGCGCAGACGCCGATCGGCTGACGCAGGGTGTAAGTGTCGACGCCGCCCGCAACGTTTTCGGCAAATTCGCCCATCTGCAGTGTGCCGATGGAGCACGCGTGCTCGACCACTTCCAGGCCACGGAAAATATCGCCCTCAGCGTCGGCAATGGTTTTGCCTTGCTCGGCGCTCAGGACCACGGCGATGCGTTTGGAGTGTTCGCGAATCAGCGCCTGGAGCTTGAGCATGATGCGCATCCGCGCACCGATCGGCGTCAGCTTCCAGGTCTGGAAGGCGCTATGAGCGGCACTGATGGCGGCGTCGACTTCTTGCGCGGTAGCAAACGGAACCTTGGCCAGCACTTGCTGGGTCGCCGGGTTGACGATGTCGTGCCACTCGGTGGTCTGGGACTCGACCCACTCGCCGTTGATCAACAGCTTGACGGTCTGGACGGTGGTTTCGTTGGGCGTGAGCGATGCGTTCATGCTGGTCTCCAATACTTATTGTTATGCAGGGAGCCAAGGCGGGTATGTCGCCTTGAGATGAGGCGTGTGTCGCGAATTGGTTGTCGGACTGTTTTTGGAGTATAGATGTGCAAACTTCTAATAAGAACGCACATAAAAGCCGGTCCAACATGCAAAAAAACATCACGTCCTTAGGTTCGCTGAACTGGGATGACCTCAAGTTTTTCCTCGAAGTCGCCCGCACCCGCAAGGCCAGCACCGCGGCCAAGCGCCTGGCGGTGGACTACACCACCGTGTCACGGCGCATCAGTTCGCTGGAAGCGGCGCTTGGTACATTACTGTTCGAAAAGTCCCGGACCAGCGGTTTCGTCCTGACCGCCGAAGGCCAGCGTTTATTGGGTTATGCGGAGTCGATTGAAAGCACGCTGCACATGGCCTGCGAGCAAGTTTCCGGCTCCGGCGTGGCGCTGTCCGGGCATGTGCGCATGGGCTGCACCGAAGGCTTCGGCAGTTTCTTCATCACCCCGCAATTGAGCCACTTCGTCGACGCCTACCCGGCGATCTCGGTGGACATTCTGCCGCTGCCGCACTTCATCAGCCTGTCCAAGCGCGAGGCCGATATCGTCATTGCCCTGGAACGCCCGGAACACGGGCCGTACGTCTGCTGCAAACTCTGCGACTACAAATTGCAGCTGTACGCGACCCAGGACTATCTGGACAAACACCCACCGATCCGCCGCCCGGCCGACCTGGCTAAACATTCATTCATAAGTTATGTCGATGACCTGGCGTTCAGCTCGGAGCTGCTGTACCTGGCGAACGTATTGCCCGGCGCCAGCGCCAACTTGCGCAGCACCAGCGTGATCGCGCAATTCGTGGCGGCGCAGCAAGGGCGATCGCTGGCGATTCTGCCGTGCTTCCTGGCGGCGCAGGACCCACGGTTGCTGCCGGTATTGCCGGCCGAGATCAACATCACCCGACAGTTCTGGATGTACTGCCGGGAGGACCTGCGCAAGCTCAAGCGGATCACCCTATTGTGGGATTACATCCGCGAAGTGACTGAGCAGAATCAGAATCTTTTGATGGGGGAAACCCGGGAGATGGTGTTTGCCGATTAGTCGGCGCTCACCACAATCGAGACTCGACGATTCTCGGTACGGCCAGCCGGTGTGTCGTTGGACGCTACCGGCTCTTTGCTGCCAAGCCCTTGCAGCTTGATGTTCTCTTCTTTCATCCCGACAGCCGTCAGCACCTTGCCGACGCTTTTCGCCCGACGCAGGGACAGCTGTTGGTTGTAGGACTCTTTACCCGAACCATCGGTGTGGCCATCGACCCGTACCCGCTCGATCCCGACACTCGTCAGGGCCTTGCCGATGCGCTGGACGATTTCGGTGCTTTGCGCGTTCAGGCTTTCGACATCGCTGCCAAACAGCACTTTGCCGGACAACCCAAAGGCCCAGCCCTCGTCGGTCAACTCGAAGCCTTGTTGCTTGAGCACGGTGATCTGCGCCGGGGTCAGGCCTTTTTGCGGTACGGTCTGGCACCCCGTCAATGCCAATACAGCCATGAACAGGGTGATGGTGAAAAATCGCAGGGAACGCTGGGGGATTGAGAACACGGAAATTAGTTCCTGGTTTGAATGTGGGCGACCGGATGCTCCGACCCGGCCGTTTGCTGTGCGCCTCGGGACAGGCGCTTGGCTTGGTACATCGCCGCATCGGCAGCGTTAAGCAGAGCGCCGGGCGTGGCGCCATGATCGGGATAGACGGCGATGCCGATACTGAGTGAGGTCAACACCGTCGTGTTGCCCGGCAGGGTGATCGGCACTTCCATGCTGGCAAGGATTTTGTCGGCGATCCGCTCGGCATCTTCGGTCTTGTGCAACGGCGTCAGCAGCACGGCAAACTCATCGCCGCCCAGACGCGCCACCAGGTCCTCTTCGCGCAATTGCGCACGAACCCGCGTCGCCACCGCTACCAGCACGGCATCGCCGGCGGCATGGCCGAAATTGTCGTTGATCTCCTTGAACCGGTCGCTGTCGAGAAACAACACCGCCACGCGTTCGTTGAGTTTGTTGGCATTGCGCAACGCACGAATCAATCGACCTTCGAAAAACGCCCGGTTCGGCAACCCGGTGAGGCTGTCGTGGCTGGCCTGGTGGGCCAGGGTTTCGTTCTCGCTTTGCAGGTGGGTCTGCCAGGATTCGAGTTCATCGAGCAGTGCATTGAAGTCGTTGCCGAAGTCGTCCAGTTCGGCGATGTCTGCGGGCGGTACGCGCTGGTCGAACGCGCGTTCGCTGCGGGCGGCGTGAGCCACGAACGCCAAGCTGCGCAACGGACCGGTGATGCCGCGAAGCTGCCGGCGCGCCAGGTACAGCGCGACCCAGGCACTGACTGCCGTGCACACCACGATCCCCATCAGACCACTGAGCAAGAAGCGCATCAGGCTGCCACCGTGACCGGTAAGCTCGATGCTGCCGATTGCCTGGCCCTGATGGACGATCGGCATGCTGATGGGTTTTTCCAGGAAAGCCTTGGCGATCTGCGCTTCAAGATCGGAAAACAACCCGGTTTCCGGTCGCTGCCAACGGGCGAGCACCACACCCTGCTTGTCGAGAACCTGGGCATCGGCCACTTCTTCGGTAGACGCGATCAACGCCAACGCTTCCGTCGCGGCCGCCTTGTCATTGAACACCACCGCGGCTTCCACGGTGTAGTTGATCGAGCGCGCGATCAGGTGCAGGTTGTGGTCGGCATACACCCGCAACGCCAGAACCCCGAGCAACGTCAGCGACACGCTGGCCATGGTCACGCCCACCAGTGCGACGATCAAATGGCCGCGACCGATGACCGAACGCAACGTGGGACGATTTTTTGATTCGAATAGACTCATGGCGCCGCCGGCTTGCGGCGCGACAACTGCAACACGCTGGGGTGAATGCGCACGCCACTGCGGGCGACGGAGTCGAGGTTGACCTCGAAGGACACTTGATCGTCGCTGACCCGCAGGCAGAAAAGGCTGCCGACGGTGCACTGATCGCTGCCTTCGCTGATGCTCAACACCGGTTGGCCAATCAGCGAAGCGAACAGGCGGCTGCGCTCCTCGGCGGTCAATTTACCGATGTAGACCGCATCGCACTCACCGACAATCGCCGGGTTGTCAGCCAGTAGCCGTCGGACCGTGACAGGGCGACCGGTGGCCTGGGTCGAGCCCTTGACCAGATCGTCGGTGTATTCGGTCGGGCCTACCACACACAGGCGCAGCTGTGCAGGCTCCACCGGCCAGCGGGCATAACTGAGGATCCCGAGCACCACCTGGGTCACCGCTTTGGCTCGTTGATCGGCCATGCTGACGGCGGCTTCGGGTTGTGCGAACGCGATGCCGGTCAGCAAACAGAGCAGGCCAACAAGCAATATTCGCTTGCAGCCAGTAACGCTCTCTGTCGCCCGGACAGCCAACTTCATGCAGGGATTCTCTTCGGTCGTAACGGAATGATGCCGCAACGATAGCACAGCACCGAAATGCCCGCGAGGCCGCAGAACACGGCACTTCGGACATATTTACGTCGTCAACCGATTGGCATATTAAAGGCTAAACTCAACGCCCTCCTCCAGCTCCAGCATCAGCCCGCTCAAGCGTTTCACTTTGCGCTGCACCGCCTCTTCAAACACCCCGGCACGGGGTTCGATCAAGGTGAACCAGTCCTTGGCCCGGGTGATTCCGGTGTAGATCAACTCCTTGGTCAGGACCGGGTTCAAGACGTCGGGCAGAATCAACGCCGTGTGGGCAAATTCCGAGCCTTGGGATTTATGTACGGTCATCGCGTACACCGTCTCGACATCGTTGAGCCGGCTCGGCAGCACAAATCGCACGCCGCCCTGACCGTCGTTGCGCGGGAACGCAACACGCAATACGTGCTTGCCGGCCTCGAGGCCGTCGCGTTCCGGCAGTTTGAGCGCAATACCGATGTCGCCATTCATCAGGCCCAGGCCGTAGTCGTTGCGAGTCATCAACACCGGCCGACCTTCGTACCATTGCTGATCGCTGTCGATCAGCCGGGCCTTGAGCAAGGCGTCGGTCACGCGCTGATTCAAGCCCTCAACGCCCCAAGGCCCTTTTCGTACGGCGCACAATAACTGGAAGGTATCGAAAGCGTTCAGCACTTGCCGCGCCCACTCGGTCCAGCGTGGATCATCGAGCGTACTGTGCAGCGGTGGCCGCTGATTGCGCAGCAGACTCAGGTAATGCCGATAACCTTGTGGGCCGTCGTTGTGACCATCGAGCAGCAAACGCTCTAGCGCTTTGTCCTGCTCACCTTTGAGGGGCAGGGAAAACACGTCCTTAAAGCTGCGTTCGGCCAGAAGCTTGCGCGCTTCTTCGGGGTGTTGTTGATTGACCCAACGCGCTAACTGGCCAATGCCGCTGCCTTCGCCAAATCGACGGGAGTGACGCAGCATCACCACTTGCTGGGCCAACGGATGAGTGCCCTCGGTATCCTCGTGCAAACCGCTGGCCTCAAGGCTTTCGCCGCTGACGACCTCCAGCCACTGGCGGGTTTGCGGGCTGTACCAACCGGCCTCGGCATCGCGGCACAGATCACCCAGCACCGCGCCCGCTTCCACGGAGGCCAACTGGTCCTTGTCACCGAGCAGCACGAGACGCGCATGGGTAGGCAATGCATCGAGCAAATTAGCCATCATCTCCAGGTCGATCATCGATGCTTCATCGACCACCAGCACGTCCAGCGGCAAGCGGTTACCGGCGTGGTGGCGGAAATGTCGGGTGCCGGGGCGGCTGCCCAGCAGACGGTGCACGGTGGTGACGTCGAACGGGATCTTTGCCCGCACCGCTTCGGAAACGGTCAAGGTTTGCACTTGCTGGCTGATGGACTCTGTCAGCCTAGCGGCGGCCTTGCCAGTAGGCGCGGCCAGACGAATACGCAGCGGTTTTCCGGCCTCCACGGCAGGCGCCTGAAGCAGCGCCAGCAACCGCACGACCGTGGTGGTCTTGCCGGTCCCCGGCCCGCCGGTAACGATGCTGAACGCACTGCGGGTGGCCAGGGCACAGGCGAGTTTTTGCCAGTCGATCACCTCGCCAGGCTTGGCGGGGCCGAACAAGCCGCTCAGGCGCTGGAGCAAATCGGCAGGTGTTGCCTCGTGCTCCGACAGGCGCTGGCGCAACGCATTATCGATGCGTCGCTCGTAAGCCCAATAGCGGCGCAGGTACAGGCGCTTGCCCGACAGCACCAGGGGCCGATGCTGAGCCGCCTCACCACCATCCACCGCCAGTGCCACCAGACTGCTGGTCGCCAGCACCTTGCACCAGTGAGCGCCGTCCAGTGCTTCAAGTAACTGCGACGGCAGCAACATCGCGCCACTTTGCACATCACCTTCTGGCGGCAGTGACAGGGCGAAGTCCGGCGCCTTGAGTGTCTCGAACAGATCCAGGCACACATGACCGTGGCCGAGCTGGTGGCTGGTCAATGCCGCAGCCAGCAAGACCAACGGATCATCATCGGGGGCGAGTTCGTGGAGAAACGCGACGAAGGCCTTGTCCAGTGCACGCAGCCAACCACGTTCGACCCAACGGGTGAGCAGCAGTAAAAGATCATCAGCGCGAGTCAGCGGCGCCAGGTCCGTCAGGCTTTCGGCCGCCAGTGATGTGGGCAACAGATCGACGAAGGTGCGGCTCATAGCAGTACTCCCTGTTCCCAGGCGGGCGCGGCCTTGGGTTCCGGCTTGCCCTGAAACAGACGATCCAGACGCTCGATCAACTCCCGTGGTGGACGGGCGAAATACACGCCCTGGCTGGACGCTCGCGTGCCGCGCAGGAACAGGTACAACGCGCCACCAATATGCCGCTCGTAATCGTAGTCAGGCAGTCGCGCCTTGAGCTGACGATGCAAAGCCAGCAGGTACAACACGTATTGCAGGTCGTAGCGGTTATCGAGGATCGACTGCTCCATGGCCTGCTCGGTGTAGGCCGCGTCGTCGACGCCGAGCCAGTTGGATTTGTAGTCGGCGACGTAATAGCGACCGTCGTGTTCGAACGTCAAGTCGATAAAACCTTTGAACATGCCGTTGAGCATCACCGGTTCGGCGGCAACGCGAGCCACGCCTTTGTGAGTGTATTGGCGCACCAGTTCATCCAGCTTGAGCACATCGACCTTGTGGCTGGCGAACCAGAACTCCATTTCAACGCGATATTGGGTCAGTTGCTCGAAGACCACCGGTGGCTGACCGCCGCCGATGTGCATCGGTGATTTGAGCAGGTGCTGCAGCCAGTCACTCAACGTGATGATCCAGCCCTCCCAGCCGCGACGATTGCAGCGACGGGCGACAGCGTCTTCCACGGCTTTCGGTGTCGCGCTGAAGCCTTCGTCACCGGCCCATTCCAGCAATCCATGGAGAAAGGTGCCGGGATTCGGACCGCGGGGGAATCGGTGAATATCTGCGCCACCAGTGACCACTTCCCGTGGCGCTTCGGGGTCAAGCCGTTCGTCGTCGAAGAGCTTTTGCGCCTGCGGGCTTTCCGGCGCCTCGTCAGTGCCCACGCTCATGCTGTCGCCAATGCGCAAGGCGCTATAGGAGGCAATCCACCAGTTTTCGCTGGCCTTGCGCTTGGGCACCAACGGTGCGAGCAAGGTCGCTTCGTTACGCGGAGGATGGTAATGCTCGGTGGTTGCTTCAGGCATCTCTGCGTAGCTCAGCGCCGGACAATCCTGTTGCAGATCTTCAAGCCAACGTTTCAGTCCGGCGGACTCGGCCAACATCGCACCGCCGCCCAACAGATAACCCAATGCCGACAAGTGCAGCACCGAGCTGTTGTTATTGCCGCGCTTGAGATCGGTCACGCCGAGCCAGCAAGCATGTTGCGCGCGAGTCAGCGCCACATAGAGCAAGCGCAAATCTTCGGCCAGCCGCTCGTCGTCGGCCTGGGCGATCAACTCGGGCGTCGGCCTCAAGGTCACCTGAGCCTTGCCCGTAGCGTCGTGGTAATGAAGCGGTAGACGACTGCCATCCACCGGTTTCGCCGAGCAGATGAAAGGCAGAAATACCAAGGGATACTCCAGGCCCTTGGACTTGTGGATGGTCACAACCTTGACCAGTTGCTCGTCACTTTCCAGGCGCAGGATCTGTTCTTCACCCGCCTGCCCGGACAATGCCAGGTGCTCGGACAAATGCCGGATCAGGGCTTGCTCGCCATCGAGCTCGGCGGCCGCCTGTTGCAGCAACTCGGACAGGTGCAGCAGGTTGGTCAAGACACGTTCGCCATCACTGCGGGTGATCAATGCCTGGGGCAACTGGAAGTCATGCAGCAATCGCCGCAGCATCGGCAGCACGCCTTGTTTGCGCCAGATCTCGCGATAACGGCGAAACTGCATGACCCGCGCTTCCCAGGCCAATTCGTCCCGATTCAACTGATCGAGCTCAGCCAGCGAGAGGTTAAGCGTGATGCAGGCCAGCGCGGCGCGCAGCGGACGCTCGACGTCCGGCTCGGCGCAGGCCTTGAGCCAGGTCAGCAGGTCATGCGCTTCCTGGGCGGCGAACACCGAGTCCTTGTCCGAGAGATAAACGCTGCGTACGCCGCGGGCAGAGAGTTCGCCGCGTACGGCCTGCGCCTCTTTGCCGTCGCGCACCAGGATCGCGATATCGGCGGGTAGCAGCCCCCGGAAATCCTTACCGTCCTGTATGAATCCAGCATGACCTTGTTGCCCGCCGTTGAGCAACGCAGTGATTTCACTGGCGCAAGCAGCGGCCAATTGTTGTCGGTACACCACACCGGACAGTGGTTGATCGGCGGACAGGTGCCAGATGTTCAGCGCCGGCACGCTCTGGCCTTCAACCTGCAGGACTTCTTTGCGACCTTGGGATGCGACGGGCAGGAACGGTACCGGGTTGTCGCCGTTTTTCTCGCGAAAGAGGAATGCGCCGCGCCCCGCTTCCCGCGACTCGGCACGCGCGAAAACATGGTTTACCGCGTCGACCATGCCGTGGCTGGAACGGAAGTTGGTGCCCAGCGTATGCAGGCGGCCGGTGGTGGCCTGGCGGGCGCGCAAATAGGTGTAGATGTCAGCGCCGCGAAAAGCATAGATCGCCTGCTTCGGGTCGCCGATCAGAAATAGACCGCACTCGGGATTATTATCTTCGATGCGATAGATGCTTTCGAAGATGCGGTATTGCACCGGGTCGGTGTCCTGGAATTCGTCGATCAACGCCACCGGGAATTGTTCGCGAATCAGGGTCGCCAGGCGCTCGCCGCCATCGGACTGCAAGGCGGCATCGAGGCGCAGCAACATGTCATCGAAGCCCATTTCCGCGCGGCGACGCTTTTCCTCTTCGAAGCGTGCGCCGACCCACTGAGCAGCGTGTTGCAGAACCGCAGCATCAGGCGTCGGCAAACCATCGAGGCTGACCTTGAGGCCAGGCATCGCATCCAGACCGGGATGACGGGGCGCTTCACCCTTCCAGGCTTCTGCCATGCCGTCGGGGGTCAGCCGAGTGAAGCCGGTGCCGATGTCCAGTTGTTCGAGGGCCTCGTCTTCAGCCCAGGCCTTGATCTTCTCGAACCACGGCTCGAAGTAGCGCGCCTGCATCTTGCGGCCGTCGACACTTTTGCTCGCCGCGCCCTGGTGACAGATAGCAAGCAATTCGTCCGCCCATTGGCGCCAGGGCGTCTTGAGTTCGAGCAACGCTGAGCGGCGCTCGAGCAGGCACTCGGCAATCAGTTCGGCAGGCTCTTTTCCTTCGACGCTATCACGCTCGCTGGCGAACAACCCGCGCACTCGCGGCAGCAAAGCTGCGGGGCCGCCCCAATTGCCACGCACCCAGTTCAGCGCATCGCCTTGCATCGGGTAGCAGAACAGCCGCCAGTAATCGCGCAGGACTTCGCCCAGCAGATCGCTGTGATCGGTTTCCAGGGTCTGGGTAAACAGGCTGCCACTGTCGAAGGCATGCTCCCGCAGCATGCGCTGGCACCAACTGTGGATAGTCGAGACCGCCGCTTCGTCCATCCATTGAGCGGCAATGTCGAGGCGGTTTGCGCAACCAGACCATTGCTCGGGAAGGAATTGCTCTCGCAACTCGGCAATCAGACCATCGGGCGCCGGGATCTCATCGCGAAAAAAACGTGCGGCTTCAGCCAGGCGAGTACGAATTCGTTCGCGCAGTTCTTTGGTGGCGGCATCGGTGAAAGTCACAACGAGGATTTGCGGCGGCAACAGCTCCCGCCCAAAACCCGTCGACTCGCCGCCGTGCCCCAGCACCAGACGCAGATAAAGTGCGGAGATGGTGAAGGTCTTGCCGGTCCCGGCACTGGCTTCGATCAGTTGGCTGCCGCGTAGGGGAAAGGCCAGGGCCAACGGTGTTTTTGTGGTCATGAGCGCGCGCCTTCGCTGGACAATGAACGCCAAGAGGCTTCGAGCAGTGGCCGATACAAAGCGTCGCACCAACCGGGGAAGGTTTCATCGCTGATCAAGCTATCGTAGTCGGCGAATTGCCGGGCGAGCGCAGGACTTTCGCGCCGCTCTCCATCGGTGGTCTGGCCATCGCCTTCGTAGGCTTTTCGGGCGGCGGCTTCGGCTTTGAGCGGGTCAGTCTGACCGAGCCAGGCGAAGGCGGTTTTCACCGCGATTGGCAGCGGTTGGCGCATGCCCGTTTGCCAGGCCAGCAACAGGTTACCGAGGATCTGCAACGCGGCCCCCTTCTCCAGAGGTTCCAGCAGCAGGGTGTCATCACTGGCGACCAACGCTGTGGTCATCGCCAGGCCGCTGGCGCACGCCACCAGGTGATTGACCCAGGGTCGCGTCAGGCGATGCCACTTGCGGGTCTTGATCGAACCGATACTGTTGGGAATCGTGGTAACCGACAGCATGCCCCCATCTGCGCGTTGATGCAGGCCACTGAGCCAGCCTTCAAGGCGCAAGTCGTGCAATTCCAGATTCACCGGCAAAGCACTGGTCAAGGGCATCGGCCATAGCGCCAGGAGCTGTTGATAACGTTGCAGCAGATCCGGCAGCGGTTCGATCAATTCTCGTTGCAGGCATTCACCGAAACCGGCCATGGGTAGCAGGCCACTGTTTTGCAGGCGTATGGCGTGAGCTTCCAACGCCTGATCGGAGTGATCCAGTTGACTCAGTGCCGCCGCAAGCAAACTGTCGCTGAGGCTGTAGCGTTGCAGCGCATCGAGCACAAACGGCTCTTCATCCGCCAGAGGGGCTTCGGCCGCTTCAAAGAACACCTTGAGCCGCTGGCTGAAAAAATGTCGTACGGGATTGCGCAGGAAGTCCTGCAATTGTCCGAGGCCCAGTGGTTCGTCCTGAATGTAGGGTTCCAGAATCTCGATATCAGTGACTTGTTCGTTGGCTTGATGAAGTACCTGCCATTCAGTGGCGTAGCTGAACAACGCATCGCCTTCGTGAAAATAGCGGGCACTGAACGGTTGCAGGGGGTGCTCCTGGGTCATCGCTTCAAGCAGCTCATCGGCTTCGTCATGCAGTCGCCAACCGCTGGCGAGGTGATCGCGCAGCTGCCCAATCAATACCGAGGCCGGGCGCTCGCTGTTATCTCGAATACTGCGGCCTACCCAGCTGATATAGAGTTGATTGCGGGCGGACAACAGCGCTTCCAGCAGCAGATAACGATCATCTTCACGCCGGGAACGATCACCGGGCCGGTAATCACTGCCCATCAGGTCGAAGTCCAGCGGCGGTTGCGCTCTCGGGTAGTCCCCGTCATTCATGCCCAGAAGGCAAACCAGTTTGAACGGGATCGCTCGCATCGGCATCAAGGTGCAGAAATTGACTGCGCCAGCCAGAAAGCGTTGCGACAAGCGGCCTTGATCGAGACCGGCTAGCCAGGCTTCGCGGACTACGGTCAACGGTAACTCGTCCTGCAATCCCACCGACTCGCAGGTATCGAGCCAGGTTTCACGCAGCTCTTCGAGTTGAGCCAGCAAGTAGTCGTCGTGCTCGTTGCTGGCCTTGAAAAACAGCTGAACCAGCCCTTGCAACCGAACTCCCCACTGTTTTGGCGGAGCCGGTTGCGTGAGCTCCTGATGCGCGATCTCCAACGCGTCCAGCAGTGCAACCAAAGGACCGATGAGCGCGGCATCCAGTCCACCGATTTCGTCATAGGGCTCGATACCTTCACAGGCACTCGCGCTGCCGACTGCATAACCGAGCAGCATTCGGCGCAGGCCGAAACGCCAACTGTTTTGCTCCAGCTCTGGCGGCAGACCGAGGGCCGCTCGTTGTTCGGCATTCATTCCCCAACGGATGCCGGCGCCTTCGATCCAGCGGTGCAGGGTTGGCAGGTCGGGTTCTTCCACGCCGAACCGGGCACGGAGTGCGGGTACGTCCAGCAGATCGAGGATCTCGCTGACCGGGAAGCGACTGTCCGGCAGCTTGAGCAGGTGTTCGACAGCGATCAACAGCGGGTCGCGACCGCGCTGGCCCTGATCCGCCAGCGTGAAGGGGATGAAGCGCGGGTCGTTGCGCTCCAGCTGGCCAAATACCGCGCGAATATGCGGAGCGTAACTGTCGATATCTGGAACCATCACGATCACGTCGCGGGGTCTTAAGTCTGGATTGGCACTGAAGCGTTCGAGCAGTTGATCGTGAAGAATTTCCACTTCCCGCTGAGCACTATGGGCGATGTGAAAACGGATCGACTTGTCGCTCTGCAGGTCGACGGCAGGCCAATGCTCACGGGTTTCGCTTAAAGGACGCAGCTCCAGGATGTCATCCTGCAACTGATTGAGCATATTTTGCGGTTGGCTATCGCTGAACAGGTCGATGCGACCGTCGCGAAATGCCGAGCGATAGCTGCTGGGATCGTCGTAGCTATCGAGCAGACTGATGTAATCCCGCCCTTGCTTGCCCCAGGCGGCCAACAGGGGATGCGCATGCTGGTGAAGGGTTTGCGGATCAAGGACAACCGGCATGCCGCTTTTGCGAGCCTGGCGTTTGTATTGATGCCGTAGCAGGTCTTTATCGGCGACGATGTCCGCCCAATGGTGACGACATGGGTTGTGAACACAAAGTAGCACCTGACTGAATCGAGCCAGGCCGGCGAGTGCTTCCAGTGCTTGAGCGGGCAGTGAAGAAATCCCGAAAACGATCACGCGGGACGGTAATCCGGCAGGCGCCAAGTCGAGGCTGTTGATGCGCTCGATAAATCGTTGGTGAACACCAGCACGGCTTTGTGCCATGCCTTGCTCGCCAACATCCAGTAGCAGCGCACGCCACAGCTCTGCCTGCCAGCAATTGGCCGCGGTCAGGGCCTTGGATTCGCCTCGACCATTTCGTAGTTGATGCCGGCCTTCCGCCCAATCCTCAAGCCAGTCGGCACGGTACACCTGGTATTGGTCGAACAGATCCGCCAGACGCTCGGACAACTGATAGCGTTTGCGTAAATCGGTGTCGTGGGTAAGAAAACGCTGCAGGGGTTCGAAATGTGGCTGGTCAATTAGCTGCGGCAGCAGGCGCATCAGACGCCAGGTCAGCGGTGCTTTATCTAGCAGGGATTTGACCGGAATTTCATCACGACCCAGGACCATGCGATAGAGCTGCCACATGAAGCTGCCAGGCAGTTGAACATCGATGGCAGCTGCGATGCCGCAGCCACCCATATCGTCATCTTCAGGATCTTCGGCCAACGCGAGCTTCAGCCATTGAGCAATGCCGTTGCTCTGCACCAGCGCTATTTCATTTTCCAAGGGAGCCAGCGGATAGTGCCGCATTACGCTGATCACCAGGCTACGCAGTTCATCCAAACTGTTGCTTTGAACCACCATAAAACCGGCATTGAGGGACGCGGCGTCCGGCATAAAGGCTTCCTTGGAAAAATGCAAAAGCTAGGGCCGAACCTTAGCACTGTCGAGAGACTGTGACAGCCGGGAGCCGTCCGAGAATGCTGTACGAACTTTCTCGCGGGCAAAACAAAACCCCTACCTGCATACGCAGATAGGGGTTTCGGAATTTAATCTTGACGATGACCTACTCTCACATGGGGAAACCCCACACTACCATCGGCGATGCATCGTTTCACTGCTGAGTTCGGGATGGGATCAGGTGGTTCCAATGCTCTATGGTCGTCAAGAAATTCGGTAGCCAGCTCGTTTGCCTTTTCAGGTTCACGCTCCAGCGAATGGGTATGCGATAGATTTGTGTGTTTTTTTGCTGCGAACTTTCGGTTCATTGCGTCTTCACACACCGCAATCTGGTCTCTCTCGAGTTCACAAATTGCTTGGGTGTTATATGGTCAAGCCTCACGGGCAATTAGTATTGGTTAGCTCAACGCCTCACAGCGCTTACACACCCAACCTATCAACGTCGTAGTCTTCGACGGCCCTTCAGGGGACTCAAGGTCCCAGTGAGATCTCATCTTGAGGCTAGTTTCCCGCTTAGATGCTTTCAGCGGTTATCTATTCCGAACATAGCTACCCGGCAATGCCACTGGCGTGACAACCGGAACACCAGAGGTTCGTCCACTCCGGTCCTCTCGTACTAGGAGCAGCCCCTCTCAAATCTCAAACGTCCACGGCAGATAGGGACCGAACTGTCTCACGACGTTCTAAACCCAGCTCGCGTACCACTTTAAATGGCGAACAGCCATACCCTTGGGACCGGCTTCAGCCCCAGGATGTGATGAGCCGACATCGAGGTGCCAAACACCGCCGTCGATATGAACTCTTGGGCGGTATCAGCCTGTTATCCCCGGAGTACCTTTTATCCGTTGAGCGATGGCCCTTCCATACAGAACCACCGGATCACTAAGACCTACTTTCGTACCTGCTCGACGTGTCTGTCTCGCAGTCAAGCGCGCTTTTGCCTTTATACTCTACGACCGATTTCCGACCGGTCTGAGCGCACCTTCGTACTCCTCCGTTACTCTTTAGGAGGAGACCGCCCCAGTCAAACTACCCACCATACACTGTCCTCGATCCGGATAACGGACCTGAGTTAGAACCTCAAAGTTGCCAGGGTGGTATTTCAAGGTTGGCTCCACGCGAACTGGCGTCCACGCTTCAAAGCCTCCCACCTATCCTACACAAGCAAATTCAAAGTCCAGTGCAAAGCTATAGTAAAGGTTCACGGGGTCTTTCCGTCTAGCCGCGGATACACTGCATCTTCACAGCGATTTCAATTTCACTGAGTCTCGGGTGGAGACAGCGCCGCCATCGTTACGCCATTCGTGCAGGTCGGAACTTACCCGACAAGGAATTTCGCTACCTTAGGACCGTTATAGTTACGGCCGCCGTTTACCGGGGCTTCGATCAAGAGCTTCGCGTTAGCTAACCCCATCAATTAACCTTCCGGCACCGGGCAGGCGTCACACCCTATACGTCCACTTTCGTGTTTGCAGAGTGCTGTGTTTTTAATAAACAGTCGCAGCGGCCTGGTATCTTCGACCGGCATGGGCTTACGCAGTAAATGCTTCACCCTCACCGGCGCACCTTCTCCCGAAGTTACGGTGCCATTTTGCCTAGTTCCTTCACCCGAGTTCTCTCAAGCGCCTTGGTATTCTCTACCCAACCACCTGTGTCGGTTTGGGGTACGGTTCCTGGTTACCTGAAGCTTAGAAGCTTTTCTTGGAAGCATGGCATCAACCACTTCGTGTTCTAAAAGAACACTCGTCATCAGCTCTCGGCCTTAGAATCCCGGATTTACCTAAGATTCCAGCCTACCACCTTAAACTTGGACAACCAACGCCAAGCTGGCCTAGCCTTCTCCGTCCCTCCATCGCAATAACCAGAAGTACAGGAATATTAACCTGTTTTCCATCGACTACGCTTTTCAGCCTCGCCTTAGGGACCGACTAACCCTGCGTCGATTAACGTTGCGCAGGAAACCTTGGTCTTTCGGCGTGGGTGTTTTCACACCCATTGTCGTTACTCATGTCAGCATTCGCACTTCTGATACCTCCAGCAAGCTTCTCAACTCACCTTCACAGGCTTACAGAACGCTCCTCTACCGCATCACCTAAGTGATACCCGTAGCTTCGGTGTATGGTTTGAGCCCCGTTACATCTTCCGCGCAGGCCGACTCGACTAGTGAGCTATTACGCTTTCTTTAAAGGGTGGCTGCTTCTAAGCCAACCTCCTAGCTGTCTAAGCCTTCCCACATCGTTTCCCACTTAACCATAACTTTGGGACCTTAGCTGACGGTCTGGGTTGTTTCCCTTTTCACGACGGACGTTAGCACCCGCCGTGTGTCTCCCATGCTCGGCACTTGTAGGTATTCGGAGTTTGCATCGGTTTGGTAAGTCGGGATGACCCCCTAGCCGAAACAGTGCTCTACCCCCTACAGTGATACATGAGGCGCTACCTAAATAGCTTTCGAGGAGAACCAGCTATCTCCGAGCTTGATTAGCCTTTCACTCCGATCCACAGGTCATCCGCTAACTTTTCAACGGTAGTCGGTTCGGTCCTCCAGTTAGTGTTACCCAACCTTCAACCTGCCCATGGATAGATCGCCCGGTTTCGGGTCTATTCCCAGCGACTAGACGCCCTATTAAGACTCGCTTTCGCTACGCCTCCCTATTCGGTTAAGCTCGCCACTGAAAATAAGTCGCTGACCCATTATACAAAAGGTACGCAGTCACCCAACAAAGTGGGCTCCCACTGCTTGTACGCATACGGTTTCAGGATCTATTTCACTCCCCTCTCCGGGGTTCTTTTCGCCTTTCCCTCACGGTACTAGTTCACTATCGGTCAGTCAGTAGTATTTAGCCTTGGAGGATGGTCCCCCCATATTCAGACAAAGTTTCTCGTGCTCCGTCCTACTCGATTTCATGACTAAGAGATTTTCGCGTACAGGGCTATCACCCACTATGGCCGCACTTTCCAGAGCGTTCCGCTAATCTCAAAGCCACTTAAGGGCTAGTCCCCGTTCGCTCGCCACTACTAAGGGAATCTCGGTTGATTTCTTTTCCTCAGGGTACTTAGATGTTTCAGTTCCCCTGGTTCGCTTCTTAAGCCTATGTATTCAGCTTAAGATACCTAACTTATGTTAGGTGGGTTCCCCCATTCAGACATCTCCGGATCAAAGTCTGTTTGCCGACTCCCCGAAGCTTTTCGCAGGCTACCACGTCTTTCATCGCCTCTGACTGCCAAGGCATCCACCGTATGCGCTTCTTCACTTGACCATATAACCCCAAGCAATCTGGTTATACTGTGAAGACGACATTCGCCGAAAATTCGCAATTACTCACAAATTTTACCTTAGCCTGATCCGTTACCAGTGAAAGTAACGTTCAGTCTATCTTTCTATCACATACCCAAATTTTTAAAGAACGATCTAATCAAAGACTAGAAATCAACATTCATCACCGTCTTGGTGGAATGCTCATTTCTAAGCTTTCAACAAACAGAAGCAGTAGTGGTGGAGCCAAACGGGATCGAACCGTTGACCTCCTGCGTGCAAGGCAGGCGCTCTCCCAGCTGAGCTATGGCCCCGTATTTCTACAGGCGTTTCCCACACAAGCAAAATTGGTGGGTCTGGGCAGATTCGAACTGCCGACCTCACCCTTATCAGGGGTGCGCTCTAACCAACTGAGCTACAGACCCAATTTCGGGCTGCTTCTTTATCGTCTTCTTCAATGAATCAAGCAATTCGTG
>NZ_CP052861.1:3612500-4350000 GCF_012935675.1 Pseudomonas sp. ADAK7
TCCAGGCTGTTCACCCGGACGACGCACAGCACAGGCCCAAAGATCTCTTCTTTATAGATGCGCATCTCTGGCGTGACGTTATCGAACAGGCAGCCACCCAGGAAGAAACCTTCCTCATGCCCCGCCACGCTCAGACCACGGCCATCAACCACTAAGGTTGCGCCAGAAGAAACGCCGTCTTCTATATAGCCACTGACTTTATCGCGAGCCTGACCGGAAACCAGCGGCCCCATGTCCAGACCACACGACGTACCGGCACCGATTTTCAACGCCTTGATTTGCGGCACCAATTTGGCCACCAACGCATCCGCCACCTGGTCGCCGACGCACACGGCCACCGAGATCGCCATGCAACGCTCACCGCAGGAACCATACGCCGCGCCCATCAGTGCGCTGACGGCGTTATCCAGATCCGCATCCGGCATCAGCACCGCGTGGTTCTTCGCGCCGCCCAGTGCCTGGACGCGTTTACCGCGCTTGGTGCCTTCGGCATAGATGTATTCGGCAATCGGCGTCGAGCCGACAAAGCTCAGCGCCTTGACTTCCGGTGCTTCGATCAGCGCATCTACCGCAGCCTTGTCGCCGTGCACCACGCTCAGAACACCTTTAGGCAGACCGGCTTCGATCAACAACTGAGCAATCAGCAGTGTCGAACTCGGATCACGCTCGGACGGCTTGAGGATGAAGCAGTTGCCGCAGACGATCGCCAGCGGATACATCCACAGCGGCACCATGGCCGGGAAGTTGAACGGGGTGATACCGGCCACCACGCCCAACGGCTGGAAGTCCGACCATGCATCGATGTTCGGGCCGACGTTACGGCTGTATTCGCCCTTGAGGATTTCCGGCGCCGCGCAGGCGAACTCGACGTTCTCGATCCCACGCTTCAGCTCACCGGCAGCATCTTCCAAAGTCTTGCCGTGTTCTTCGCTGATCAACTGCGCGATACGCGCTTCGTTCTGCTCCAGCAATTGCTTGAAACGGAACATCACCTGCGCACGTTTGGCCGGCGGCGTGTTGCGCCAGGCCGGGAACGCAGCTTTGGCCGAGTCGATGGCTTTTTGAATGGTTTCGCGGCTGGCCAATGGCAGCTTGTGGATCGCCTGGCCGGTCGACGGATTGAACACGTCAGCCGTACGACCGTCTTCGGTTACCAGTTCGCCATTGATCAAATGCGGGATAAGGCTCATGCGGGGCTCCAGAAAAATTGTTCACGGGCGCCCTTTAAGAGCGCCTCTATATAGAAGAGAAATCAGTCGATCTTGTTCAGCACTTCGCCAACCGCGTCGAACAGGCGATCAAGGTCTTGCGGCTTGCTGTTGAAGGTTGGGCCGAACTGCAGGGTGTCGCCGCCGAAGCGCACGTAGAACCCGGCTTTCCACAACGCCATGCCGGCTTCGAACGGACGCACGATCGCGTCGCCGTCACGCGGGGCAATCTGGATCGCACCAGCCAAGCCGTAGTTACGAATGTCGATAACGTTCTTCGAGCCTTTCAAACCGTGCAGCGCATTTTCGAAATGCGGCGCGACTTCGGCCACGCTCTGCACCAGGTTTTCCTTTTGCAGCAGGTCGAGTGCCGCCAGGCCAGCGGCGCACGCCACCGGGTGGGCCGAGTAGGTGTAGCCGTGGGGGAATTCCACCGCGTACTCCGGCGTCGCCTGGTTCATGAAGGTGTGATAGATCTCGGAGCTGGCAATCACCGCGCCCATCGGGATCGCGCCGTTGGTGACTTGTTTGGCGATGCACATCAGGTCCGGAGTCACGCCGAAGCTGTCGGCGCCGAACATCGAACCGGTACGGCCGAAACCAGTGATCACTTCGTCGAACACCAGCAGGATGTTGTGCTGATCGCAGATATCGCGCAGACGCTTGAGGTAGCCCTCAGGCGGCACCAGTACGCCAGCGGAGCCGGCCATTGGCTCGACAAACACCGCGGCTATGTTCGAAGCGTCGTGCAATTCGATCAGCTTGAGCAACTCATCCGCCAGGGCGATACCGCCCTCTTTCGGCATGCCACGGGAGTAAGCATTGCTTGCCAGCAGGGTGTGCGGCAGATGATCGACATCCATCATCGCCTGACCGAACATTTTGCGGTTGCCGTTCACGCCGCCAAGGCTGGTGCCGGCAATGTTCACGCCATGGTAACCACGGGCACGACCAATCATTTTGGTCTTGGTCGCCTGGCCTTTCAGACGCCAGTAGGCGCGGACCATTTTCACTGCGGTATCCGCGCATTCGGAACCCGAGTCGGTGAAGAACACGTGGTTCAGATTGCCCGGGGTCAGGTCAGTGATTTTCTCGGCCAGTTGAAACGACAACGGATGGCCGTACTGGAAGCCTGGCGAGTAATCGAGCGTGCCCAACTGCTTGGCCACTGCCTCCTGGATTTCCTTGCGCGTATGCCCAGCGCCGCAGGTCCACAAACCAGAGAGCGAATCGTAGACCTTGCGGCCCTTGTCGTCTGTCAGCCAACTGCCTTCGGCGGCGACGATCAGTCGCGGATCGCGCTGGAAATTGCGGTTGGCGGTGTAGGGCATCCAGTGCGCATCCAGCTTGAGCTGGCTGGCCAGGGAAGACGGGGCGTTTTCGGGCAAGTTCATGATTAAAACCTCGCAGGGCAATAAGCGGCGTAGAGATCAAAAGCGTTCTTGCAGCTAAATTGCCACGGGGATAAAGTCGGTGAAATCCAACTCTTCTAACGTTCAGTCAGGCCTTCACTAAACTTATGAGCACTCGACGCCCCGATCCGCTGGCCCAAGTCAGCGACTTTGATATCCGCCTGTTGCGGATCTTCCGCAGCGTCGTGGAGTGTGGCGGCTTCTCCGCGGCGGAATCGGTGCTGGGCATCGGCCGCTCGGCCATCAGCCAGCAAATGAGCGACCTCGAACAACGCCTCGGCCTGCGCCTGTGCCAACGCGGTCGCGCCGGTTTTTCCCTGACCGAAGAAGGCCGCGAGGTCTACCAATCGGCGTTGCAGCTATTAAGTGCGCTGGAAAGTTTCCGCACCGAGGTCAACGGCCTGCATCAACACTTGCGCGGCGAATTGACCATCGGCCTGACCGACAACCTGGTCACCCTGCCCCACATGCGCATCACCCACGCCTTGGCGCAATTGAAGGAACGCGGGCCGGATGTGCAAATCCAGATTCGCATGATCGCCCCCAACGAAGTCGAACAAGGCGTGCTCGACGGGCGCCTGCACGTTGGCGTGGTACCGCAGGCCAGTGCGTTGTCGGGGCTGGAATATCAACCGCTCTACAGCGAACGCTCGCTGCTGTACTGCGCGGTCGGCCACCCGTTGTTTTATGTCGATGACAAACAGCTGGACGATGAACGTCTGAACGGCCAAGACGCCATCGCTCCAACTTTCCGCCTGCCCGCCGAGATCCAGGCCCATTACCAGGCACTCAATTGCACCGCCAGTGCATCCGACCGCGAAGGCATGGCGTTTCTGATTCTGACCGGGCGCTACATCGGTTACCTGCCCGATCACTACGCCAGCCTCTGGGTACAGCAAGGCCGGTTGCGCGCGCTCAAACCCAACGCGCGTTTTTATGACTTGAGCCTCGCATCGGTCACGCGCAAGGGTCGGCGCCCGCATTTGGTGCTGGAAAGCTTTCTCGAAAGCCTGGCGGCCACCCGCTAAAGCCTGAACCGCCCCGTAGGAGCAAAGCTTGCTCGCGATGGCGACGTGTCAGTCACATCAATGTTCAATGTGAGGACGCTATCGCGAGCAAGCTTCGCTCCTACAAGGGCAAGGTTTTATCGTATCGGCACTTGTCTGAAACCTGTGGGTGCGCTATCAACGCATGGGTTGCACCCACAGACTATTTCGGAAGTGCCTATGACCTTTGAAGTCCCCGCCCACGGCGGCAAACCTGCCAGCCGCATTCGTCAGAAGAACGAAGAGACGATCCTCAAAGCCGCCGAAGATGAATTCGCCCGCCACGGGTTCAAAGGCACCAGCATGAACACCATCGCCCAGAATGCCGGGTTGCCCAAGGCGAACCTGCATTACTACTTTACCAACAAGCTTGGGTTGTACGTGGCGGTGCTGAGCAACATCATCGAATTGTGGGACAGCACCTTCAACACGTTGACGGCCGAAGACGATCCGGCGGAAGCGTTGACTCGTTACATCCGCGCCAAAATGGAATTTTCCCGCCGCCAGCCGCAAGCCTCGCGGATTTTTGCCATGGAAGTGATCAGTGGCGGCGAGTGCCTGACCGAGTATTTCAACCAGGACTATCGCGCCTGGTTCCAGGGCCGCGCTGCGGTGTTCCAGGCATGGATCGACGCCGGCAAGATGGACCCGGTCGACCCGGTGAACCTGATTTTCCTGTTGTGGGGCAGCACTCAGCATTACGCCGACTTCGCCACCCAGATCTGCCGGGTCAGCGGCCGCACCAAGCTGACCAAGCAAGACATGGAAGACGCCGGTGACAACCTGATCCGCATCATCCTCAAGGGCTGCGGCCTCACACCTGCCATTTAAGAAACTTATGTCTTTTACCCTCAGCGGTTTTTGCGAGTACCGCGAAGAGATTCGCAAAAGCCGCTTCATCACCCTGGCCGGGCCGATCAGCAGCCCGGCCGAAGCCCAGGCGTTCATCGAACAGCACAGCGACTTGAACGCCACGCACAATTGCTGGGCATGGAAGTTCGGCGGCCAGTACCGCAGCAACGACGATGGCGAACCTGGCGGTACGGCGGGCCGGCCAATTCTGGCGGCGATTGAAGCGCAGGATTGCGATCAAGTCGCGGTACTGGTGATTCGCTGGTATGGCGGCATTCAACTCGGCACCGGTGGTTTGGCCCGAGCCTATGGCGGCGGCGCGAATAAATGTCTGCAAGGTGCGCCGAAGGTTGAGTTGATCAGCCGGGTGCCGGTGAGTTGTGCCTGTGGGTTTGCCGAGTTGGCGCTGTTGAAGTTACGGGTGGCGGAGTTGGGTGGGTTGGTCGTGGAGGAAGTGTTTACGGCTAACGGGGTTGAATTGCAGCTGGCCGTCGGTGAGCAGCAGATTGATTTGTTGCAAACGCATCTCGCGGATTTGAGTCGCGGGCGGATTTTGTTGGAGCGATAAGGGCAGGATCAAAAGATCGCAACCTTCGGCAGCGCCTGAAGGGAAACGCGATCTTTTGGGGCATAACTGATTTTCAACGCCTCCCACACTTGCCCACATCTGCTGTGCACCCGGCTGTGGATAACCTGAGTACATTCCGCTGTAACCCTTCTGTCATGCGGCTTTGCGGGGTTTGTTCACTTTTCGTCCAAAGTGCCATCAAAATCTCTAAATCCACGAAAAAACAAACAGTTAGCGCGGTTTATCACCTTTAGAAGATAGCCGCCCAGTGCTTATGCCCACGCGCCGAGCTTGCGCACAAATACTGTGGAGCAATCTGTGGATAACCCGTTCATGGCTGGCGCTGCCCCATGCCCGGCATAGCTCGCGGCCGACTGCTCGTTTTTTGATCAAGTTAGCGCGGGCAAAACCGGAGCCTGATCAACGGCTTCGCCCTCATCTGGTGCTTGATTCAACAGCGAAACACTTTCTGGAACACGCACAAAGCCCTTGATCGTCATGGCTTTACGAAATTCCTGACTCAATGGCCAGAAAATTGCTTTATCCACAGGCATAACTCAAATCGACCCGAGCCTGTCATGCCGATCCCCGATCAAACCCCTCGCTTGCAGCTGCGCAACATCAGCAAACGCTACCCCGGTTGCCTGGCCAACGATGCCATCGACCTGAGCATCGCACCCGGTGAAATCCATGCCCTGCTCGGCGAAAACGGCGCAGGCAAAAGTACGTTGATGAAGATCATCTACGGCGTCACCCACGCTGATTCCGGGGAAATGATCTGGCAAGGGCAGCGCATCACCATGCGCAATCCAGCCCAGGCGCGGGGACTTGGGATTGGCATGGTGTTTCAACACTTCTCGCTGTTCGAAACCCTCAGCGTGGCGCAGAACATTGCGCTGGCCATGGGCGCGGCGGCCGGGACGCCAAGGCAACTGGAACCGAAAATTCGCGAAGTCTCGCGGCGCTATGGCATGGCGCTGGAACCGGAACGACTTGTCCATAGCCTGTCGATCGGCGAACGCCAGCGCGTAGAAATCATTCGCTGCCTGATGCAAGACATTCGCCTGCTGATTCTCGATGAGCCGACCTCGGTGCTGACGCCGCAAGAAGCCGACGAATTGTTCGTCACCTTGCGCCGCCTCGCGGCCGAGGGTTGCAGCATTCTGTTTATCAGCCACAAGCTCGGTGAAGTGCGCGCGTTGTGCCACAGCGCTACGGTATTGCGCGGCGGTCGAGTGGCCGGGCATTGCGTGCCCGCCGAGTGTTCGGATCAGCAATTGGCGCGGTTGATGGTCGGTGACGCGGCGGAGCTGATCACCGACTACCCGAAGGTCCTCGGCGGGGAAGCATTTTTGAAGGTGAGTGGATTGTCCTGGCACAACCCGGACCCGTTCGGTTGCTCGCTCAAAGACATCAACCTTGAAGTGCGCAGCGGTGAAATCGTTGGCGTCGCCGGGGTTGCGGGCAACGGTCAGGATGAATTGCTGGCGTTGCTCAGCGGTGAAGAATGCCTACATCGCAACGACGGCCAGACGATCAGTTTTGCCGGGCAAGCCGTCGCCCATTTACGCCCCGACGCCCGCCGCAGACTCGGATTGGCCTTCGTTCCCGCCGAACGTTTGGGTCATGGCGCGGTACCTGAACTGAGCCTGGCCGACAACGCCCTGCTCACCGCTTTTCAACAAGGGCTGGTCAGCAACGGTTTGATCCAGCGCAGCAAAGTTGAAGCGCTGGCCGAAGAGATCATCCGCCGCTTCGGGGTGAAGGCGCCCGATCCCCAAACTCCGGCTCGCAGCCTGTCCGGCGGCAATTTGCAGAAATTCATCCTCGGCCGGGAAATCCTCCAGCAGCCGAAATTGCTGGTAGCCGCGCACCCGACCTGGGGCGTGGATGTCGGTGCGGCGGCAACCATTCACCGGGCGCTGATTGCCCTGCGCGATGCCGGCGCGGCGATCCTGGTGATCTCCGAGGACCTTGATGAACTGTTCCAGATTGGCGATCGGCTCGGTGCTTTGTGCAGCGGTCGATTGTCGCCGCTCCAGGCCACTGTCGATACGCGGCTGAGCGACGTCGGTGGCTGGATGGCCGGTCAGTTCAACGCCCCTCACTCACCTGCATCCGCAACGGTTTAACGGAGTTTCACATGCTGCTTTCTCTCGAACCCCGTGGCCAGCAATCACGCCTGATGTTGTGGTGCTCGCCGTTGCTGGCGGCTGTGCTGACGCTGGGCTGCGGCTCTATGTTGTTTATCGCCTTGGGCCACGACCCGTTGCTGACCTTGCACACCTTGCTGATCGCACCGATCAGCGACTTGTATGGCATCTCCGAATTGCTGGTCAAAGCGCTGCCGATTCTGCTCTGCGCGTTGGGCCTGGCGGTGGCGTATCAGGCACGAATCTGGAACATCGGCGCCGAAGGCCAGTTGCTGCTCGGCGCCCTGGCCGGCAGCGCACTCGCGGTGAATATCATCGGCATGCAAAGCCGCTGGGCGCTGGTGTTTATCCTGTTGGCCGGCACCCTCGCCGGGGCCGCGTGGGCCGGGCTGACGGCGTGGTTACGCACACGCTTCAACGCCAACGAAATCCTCACCAGCATCATGCTCAACTACATCGCCCTCAACCTGCTGCTGTTCTGCGTGCACGGGCCGCTGAAAGATCCGGCCGGGTTCAACTTTCCGGAGTCGGCGATGTTCGGTGATGCCAGCCGTTTGCCGTTGTTGATGGAGGACGGTCGGGTTCACGCCGGGGTGTATTTCGCTTTGCTGGCGTTGGTTGCCGTGTGGGTATTGCTGCAGAAAAGCTTTGTCGGGTTCCAGATCAGAGTGCTCGGCCTGGACAAGCGCGCGGCAGGGTTTGTCGGCTTTCGCGAGAAGCGCTTGATCTGGCTGGCGCTGTTGATCAGCGGCGGTTTGGCCGGGCTGGCTGGGGTTTGTGAAGTCACCGGGCCAATCGGTCAATTGGTGCCGCAAGTCTCGCCGGGCTACGGCTATGCGGCGATCACCGTGGCGTTTCTCGGTCGGCTCAATCCCATCGGCATTCTGTTTTCCAGCCTGTTGATGGCGCTGCTGTACATCGGCGGCGAGAGCGCGCAGATGAGCATGAACCTGCCGCAAGCCATCACCCAATTGTTCCAGGGGATGATGCTGTTTTTCCTGCTGGCCAGTGATGTGCTGATTCTCTACCGACCGCGTTTGAACCTGCGCTGGGCCCGCCGCGCACCCGCCACCGCCGTAACCGCAGGAGCGCTGTGATGGATATCGATCTGCTGAGCAATATTTTCTACGCCATGGTCCGTTGCGGTACGCCGTTGCTGCTGGTGGCGCTGGGCGAACTGATCTGCGAGAAGAGCGGCGTCCTCAACCTGGGCCAGGAAGGCATGATGCTGTTTGGCGCAGTGATCGGTTTTATCGTCGCGTTGAACAGCGGCAATCTGTGGCTCGGCGTGTTGCTGGCGATGTTGGCCGGGATGCTGCTGTCGTCGCTGTTTGCCTTGGTGGCGTTGGTGTTCAACGCCAATCAGGTGGCTACCGGTCTGGCGCTGACGATTTTCGGTGTGGGTCTGTCGACGTTTGTCGGTGCCGCGTGGGTCGGCAAACCGCTGGCGGGTTTTGAGCCGGTGGCGATTCCGTATTTGAGTGAGATTCCGCTGATCGGGCGGATGCTGTTTGCTCAGGATCTGCTGGTGTACTTGTCGTTCGCGCTGTTTGCGCTGGTGGCGTGGGTAATTGTGAAAAGTCGTGTGGGTTTGATCATTCAAGCGGTCGGGGAAAACCCGGATGCCGCCAGTGCGATGGGCTTGCCGGTGCTCGGTGTGCGTACCTTGGCGGTGTTGTTCGGCGGGGCGATGGCCGGGTTGGCCGGGGCGTATTTGTCCCTGGCCTATACGCCGATGTGGGCGGAAAACATGAGCGCCGGGCGCGGCTGGATTGCCTTGGCGCTGGTGGTGTTTGCCAGTTGGCGGGTGTGGCGGTTGCTGCTCGGGGCGTATCTGTTCGGACTCGCCAGCATCCTGCATTTGGTGGCGCAGGGGTTGGGGCTGGCGATTCCTTCCAGTTTGTTGGCGATGCTGCCGTATGTCGCGACCATTGTGGTGTTGGTGTTGTTGTCCCGGGATGCGGTGCGCACGCGGTTATATGCGCCGGTGTCGTTGGGGCAGCCGTGGCAGGGAGGGCATTAGCGGTTGGCAGGTCCGGACTCTTCGCGGGCAAGCCTCGCTCCTACAAAAGCGACGCAGCCCCCGTAGGAGCGAGGCTTGCCCGCGAAGGCGCCCGAACCGGCAACACCTGAGCCACGCCCCACGCCAATTCAAAGAACAGGAAAATCACCAACAACGAACTCGCGCCATGGAGCAAGGCATACAGCTGCCAAGCCGAAAACAGAAATCTTCCAACCGCGTCATACCGCCCAAAAATCAATTGCGGATCCCGAATCCGCAACACCGCCCACACGCACACAATCGACCCCAGCAGATTCGCCATCAACATGTGCATCGGCTCAAATGCCGGTAACTCACCCGGTAAATCCAACGCCTGACTCAACCCCGACAGCGCGCCATGCAGTAAAGCAAAACTCCACGGCGTGGCAAACGCCGCCGTCACGATCAAGTCATACCAGGCACTGCCTCTTACCACTCGGCGATATTGCGTTGAAGTCCACATCGGCGCTGCTCCAAAAAATCAGGGAGCAACAAGGCTAAAGCCTGGAGTATGCTCCAAGGTCAAGCCCTCTCTGAGACGTCACGATGCGCATCGGTGAATTAGCCCAGGCCAGCGCCGTCAGCCGCGACACGCTGCGCTTCTACGAGCAGCGCGGGTTGATCGCGGCGCAACGCAGTGCCAATGGCTATCGCGACTACCCGGCGGACATGGTGCAACTGGTGCTGTACATCAAGACCGCTCAACGACTGGGCTTTACCCTCGGCGAGATCGGCAATAGCGTCGCCGCGTTGTGGCGGTCGCCCGACCCGGACAGTGCCGTTACGCAATTGCTGCAAGACAAGCTCAAGCTGATCGAAACCCGAATGGACGAACTCGGCGCCCTGCGCAACGAGTTGCAGCAAAGGCTCGGTCAGCGTTGTCCTTTGAATCCATGATTCTCACTTATCAAGGAAGCTACTCATGTCCACGGCAAAAACCGCACTCATCATCGGCGCCTCCCGGGGCCTGGGCCTCGGCCTGGTGAAAACCCTGCTGGCCGACGGCTGGCAAGTCACCGCCACCGTGCGCAACCCGCAGAACGCCGAGGCGCTGCAAGCGCTGGGCAAGGTACGGATTGAAAAACTCGACATGGATGATCAGCAGGCCGTCATCGCGCTGAGCCAGCAACTCAAGGGCGAAGTGTTTGATCTGTTGTTCGTGAACGCCGGGGTCAAGGGGCCGGACGTGCAGACGCCGGGCGGCGCGACATTGGCCGAAGTCGGGCAGCTGTTTTTCACCAACGCCGTGGCACCGATCAACCTGGCCCAGCGTTTCGTCGGGCAGATTCGTGATGGCAGCGGCGTGTTGGCATTCATGAGTTCGGTGCTGGGCAGCGTGACCATGCCCGACGCGCCGGAACTGGCGTTGTACAAGGCCAGCAAGGCAGCGTTGAACTCCATGACCAATAGCTTTGTGACACAGCTGGGCGAGCAGAAACTTACCGTGCTGTCGCTGCATCCGGGTTGGGTGAAAACCGATATGGGCGGCGAAGGCGCGGACCTGGATGTGGAAACCAGCACCCGTGGCTTGGTCGATCAGGTGAACGCATACACCGGCAAGGGCGGGCATCACTTCGTGAACTACAAGGGTGAAACCATTCCCTGGTAACCCCAGATACCTTGTAGGAGCGAGCGGTGCGACGATTCGACTTGCCCGCTCGCTCCTACAAGGGGGTGTGTCGTCGGGTCGGGCTTGCCCGCAACGCCATTTTGTTTGAAACTCCGCACCTCGTCCCCGCGACGACCCTGGATCAGCAGACAGGGTAATCACTGAGCTGGCTAACCTGAACCCACTTTCAGAGGAGCCGGCCAACATGCCTGCGACCCGTACCTGGTTAAAAAATCCCCTCGCGATCTTCACTGCCAATGGCCTCGATGCCCGTGGCGGCCTGGTGGTGCAAGACGGTGTGATCGTCGAACTGCTCGCCGCCGGCCAGCAACCGTCCGCGCCCTGTGGACACGTGTTCGATGCCCGCGAGCATGTGATCCTGCCCGGCCTGATCAACACCCATCACCATTTCTATCAAACCCTGACCCGCGCCTGGGCGCCGGTGGTTAACCAGCCGTTGTTCCCGTGGCTGAAAACCCTGTACCCGGTCTGGGCGCGCCTCACCCCGGAAAAACTCGCCCTCGCCAGCAAAGTCGCGCTGGCGGAATTGCTGCTCTCCGGCTGCACCACGGCGGCCGATCACCATTACCTGTTCCCCGAAGGCCTGGAAAACGCGATCGACGTGCAAGTCGAAAGTGTTCGCGAATTGGGCATGCGCGCCATGCTGACCCGCGGCTCGATGAGCCTCGGCGAAAAGGACGGTGGCCTGCCGCCGCAGCAAACCGTGCAGCAAGGTGAAGTGATCCTCGACGACAGCCAGCGCCTGATCGCCGCGTACCACGAACGTGGCGACGGCGCGCAAATCCAGATCGCCCTGGCGCCGTGCTCGCCGTTCTCGGTAACCCCGGAAATCATGTCCGCCAGCGCCGAACTGGCGAACAAACTCGACGTGCGCCTGCACACTCATCTCGCCGAAACCCTCGACGAAGAAGACTTCTGCCTGCAACGCTTCGACCTGCGCACCGTCGATTACCTGGACAGCGTCGGCTGGCTCGGCCCCCGCACTTGGCTGGCCCACGGCATTCATTTCAACCCGGACGAAATCGCCCGTCTCGGCGCCGCCGGTACCGGCATTTGCCACTGCCCAAGCTCGAACATGCGCCTGGCCTCCGGCATCTGCCCGACGCTGGACCTGACCGCCGCGGGTGCGTTGCTGGGTCTGGGCGTGGACGGTTCGGCGTCCAACGATGCATCGAACATGATGCTCGAAACCCGTCAGGCGCTTTATATCCAGCGCCTGCGCTATGGCGCCGAGAAGATCACCCCGGAACTGGTCCTCGGTTGGGCGACCAAGGGCTCGGCGAGTTTGCTCGGGCGTAGCGATATCGGCGAGCTGGCGGTGGGCAAGCAGGCGGATCTGGCGTTGTTCAAACTGGATGAACTGCGGTTCTCCGGCAGCCATGATCCGGTGTCGGCGCTGCTGTTGTGCGGGGCGGATCGCGCGGATCGGGTGATGATCGGCGGCAAGTGGCGGGTGATTGATGGGCAGGTTGAGGGGTTGGATCTGAAGGGGTTGATTGCAGATCACAGCCAGGCGGCTCGGCAGTTGATTGCTGGCGTCTGACACAACACCGCCCGATCGTTCCCACGCGCAGCAAAGGAATGCCTCATTGGACGCTCTGCGTCCGCGTTGGGACGCGGAGCGTCCCGGACTGCATCCCCACGCAGAGTGGTCTGCACCCCAAAAGTTGGACGATTGTGGCTCTAGGCCTGAACGGATTGGGTCCTGTATTCCACAGGGCTCATTCCATTTAGTCTCAGCTTGATGCGCCGGTGATTGTAATAGTCGATGTAGTCCACTAATCCGGTCTGAAGCTCGTCAAGATTACTGAATTTGTTCAGGTAAAAGAATTCGGATTTGAGCGTGCCAAAGAAGCTTTCCATGGCCGCGTTGTCGTAACAGTTCCCTTTGCGCGACATGCTCGCTGTGACCGAGTGCTCTTTTAGGCGCTGGTCATAAATAGGCATCCTGTACTGCCAGCCTTGGTCTGAGTGCAAGATGGGTTTTTCGCCCGGTTTTAGTCGCGCAAAAGCTTTACTAAGCATTGCCCCGACCATGCTGAACAACGGCCGTCTGGCGATATCGTAGGAAATGATCTCGGCGTTATAGAGGTCCAGAATTGGCGATAGATACAGCTTCTGTCCTCCCACCTTAAACTCCGTGACGTCGGTTACCCATTTCTGATTGGGTTGTGATGCTTGGAAATCGCGGTTCAGAAGATTGGGGGCGGCTCGCCCCACTTCACCTTTGTAGGCGCGGTACTTCTTCACACGTACTCGGCATTTGAGGTCAAGTTCAGCCATAAGGCGTTGCACGGTCTTGTAGTTGATCAAGAAACCGGCCTTGCGCACTGCCAGCGTTACGCGGCGATAGCCAAACTTACCTTCTTCTTTGTTGAAGACCTCACATATCTTGGCTTTCAGCTCCGCATACTTATCAGCCGCCTGGAGCACTTTCTGCTGATAGTAGAACGTGCTGCGCGCCAATCCGGTGATTTTCAACAAGGCGTCGAGAGAGTGCCGCTGCCTCAGTTCAATTACGATTTGCGCTTTTTCTGTTGCGCTGCTCGTTTCTTCTGAACCAAGGCATCGAGCTTTTTTAGATAATCATTTTCCAGCCGAAGTTGATTCAGTTCTGCGATCAACTCATCCCGGGAACGGGACTCATCAGGTAACAGAGGCTGGGCAGGTTCGGGCGGTTTGGGCATTTTCTTTGTAGATCCAGTTCGTCTGGGTTGGCTGAGCAGGGCATTTTCACCGCCCTCATCATAGCGGCGCTGCCAATCGCCGACGATGTTGAATTTCCGGATATCAAATAGCGCGGCCACTTGACGGTAGGAAAGCTGCTCTTCACGCATCCGCTTCAAGACGGACATCCTGAATTCAGCACTGTAGTGCTGCACTTTTTTTACTTCCAGAGCGGCCGGGCCGTGCACCTTGTAGGCCGCGACCCACTGGCGCAACGACGAAAAATCCACGTCGTGACGATGCGCTACATCTCTAAGCCCCGCTTCGCCGGTGCAGTAATCCTGTACCGCTGACAGCTTCGCTTGAACCGTGTACTTCCCCATGAAACACCCCATCGGTTGTGTCCAACTTTTGGGGTGCAGACCAGAGCGTGGGAACGATCAGAGGCCCAACAACGACAACATGATAAACGTCGCAAACAACACAAAATGCGTCATGCCCTCAATGGCATTGGTCTCCCCGTCATTGAGGTTGATCGCACTGACAATCAACGTCAGGAAGATCATCACCGTCTGCACCGGGGTCATCGCCATTTGAAACGGCTGGCCGGTGTAGAGCGCCATCGCTTCCATCACCGGCACGGTCAGGATCACGGTTGACAGCGAAGCCCCCATCGCGATGTTGACCACTGACTGCATGCGGTTGGCCAGGGCTGCGCGCAACGCGGTCAGGATCTCTGGGGCGGCGGAGATTGCGGCCACCAGGATCGCTGTGATGACCGGCGGCGCACCTGTGCCTTCCAGGCCCAGGTCGAGGGTCTTGGACATCACTTCGGCCAATGCGCCGATCACCACCACGCCAAACACCAGGGTCGCGATGCTCAGCGGCACGTTGACCGCTTCGGCTTCTTCCTCGGGGTCTTTCTTGCGGCGTTTTTCCGGGTAGCTGTAGCTGAAGAAATAACTGTGCGGCCCGACCTGCATGCGCAGGAACAAGGTGTAGAGCACGACCATCGCACCGATGGTGAACGCCGAATAAATCTTCCAATTGGCTTCGGGAATGAACTCCGGCACCACCATCGACACGCCCATGGCGGTGAGGATCATCACGCTGTAGCTGCGCGCCGAATCGTCGTTGTAGGACTGCTCGCCATGCTTGATTCCGCCCATCAACGCGGCCAGGCCGAGGATGCCGTTGATGTCGAGCATCACTGCCGAATAAATCGTGTCGCGCACCAGGGTCGGCGAGGCTTCGTTGCTCATCATGATCGCCAGGATCACCACTTCCACCAGCACGGCCGCCAGGGTCAGGATCATCGTGCCGTAGGGGTCGCCGACTTTCTCCGCGAGCAGTTCGGCGTGATGGGCGACACGCATGGACGCGGCGACGATGAAGGCGATCAGCACCAGGCCGGCGGCCAGTGCGACGGCCTGGCCGCTGTGCAACATCAAGTGCTCCAGCGGGTAGGCGATGGCGGCGGCGAGGACGGCCAGCAGCAGGAAACTTTCTTGCTTGAGGAGTGTGAGCATTGCGAGCCTTTTGCACAGTGGAGCGTAAACAGGGTGATGAGCTACTGACTGCGGGGCGGCGCTAACGTTTCGTTACACCTTAGCGCACCAGTGGATGGCGTGGATTGGCAAGCGTGCACCGGGATAGTTCTGCGGTAGCCGTCAGGGCCTCTTCGCGGGCAAGCCTCGCTCCTACAGGGGCGGTGTTCGCGTCGCTTTTGTAGGAGCGAGGCTTGCCCGCGAAGGCCTTCACACGGTTTCGGTTTTTTTGTTGTCCTGTTGGTCAGCAATTTGCATTGACCTCGCCAACCTCAAAACAAAATGGAGTTCGAGTTCATGCATAAACGTCCGTTGAAGAAGTTGCTGTGCGCCGTTGCAGCGGCCATCGGTCTGAGCGCCAGCCTGAGCGCCAGTGCCGCCGACCCGCTGAAAGTCGGCTTCGTCTATATCGGCCCGATCGGTGACCACGGCTGGACGTATCAACATGAACAGGGGCGCAAGGCGCTGGCGGAGAAGTTCGGTTCGCAGATCACCACCAACTACGTGGAGAACGTCGCCGAAGGCGCCGACGCTGAGCGGGTGATCCGCAACATGGCCAAGGACAACTACGACCTGATTTTCACCACGTCTTTCGGCTACATGAACCCGACGCTGAAAGTCGCCAAGCAATTCCCCAAGGTGACCTTCGAGCACGCCACCGGCTACAAGCAGGACAAGAACCTTGGCACCTACCTGGCGCGCACCTACGAGGGGCGCTACGTCGGCGGCTTCCTTGCGGCGAAGATGACCAAGACCAAGAAGATCGGCTACGTCGCTTCGTTCCCGATCCCGGAAGTGATCCGCGACATCAACGCCATTCAACTGGCCCTGAACAAGTACAACCCGGGCACCGAGATCAAAGTGGTGTGGGTCAACTCGTGGTTCGATCCGGGCAAAGAGGCCGATGCCGCCAACGCGCTGATCGACCAGGGCGTGGACGTGGTGTTCCAGCACACCGACAGCCCGGCACCGATCCAGGCCGCCGAGCGGCGCGGCGTGTACGCCGTGGGCTACGCTTCGGACATGGCGCACTTCGGGCCGAAAGCGGTGCTGACCTCCATCGTCAACGACTGGGGCCCGCACTACATTCAAGCGACGCAGAGCGTGCTCGACCACAACTGGAAATCCCAGGATTACTGGGGCGGCTTGAAGGAAGGCACGGTTGAACTGCCGATCAGCGATTTGGTGCCAGCGCCGGTGAAAGCCGAAGCCGAGCAGATCATTGCCGACATCAAGAGCGGTGCGCTGCATCCGTTTACCGGGCCGATCAAGGACCAGGCCGGTGTCGAGAAAATCCGGGCGGGGGCGACGGCGAGTAATGCGGAACTGGCGTCGATGAATTATTACGTGGAAGGCATGAAGGCCGACATTCCGAAGTAACTCCCTTCTGCAGATCGTTCCCACGCGCAGCAAAGGAATGCCTCAATGGACGCTCCGCGCCCGCTTTGTGGGACGCGGAGCGTCCCGGGCTGCATTCCCACGCGGAGCGTGGGAACGATCATTAGCGAGAACTCAGCATGAATCAGCTCCCGATCATCGACATCGCCCCGCTCTACACCGACGACCAGGATGCCTGGCAAACCGTCGCCAACCACATCGACCGCGCCTGCCGCGACTGGGGCTTTTTCTACATCAAGGGTCATCCGATCAGCGCGAACCGCATCGAAGCGGTGCTCGACCACGCCCAACGCTTCTTCGCCCTGCCCGCCGCCGAAAAGCTCAAGATCGACATCACCCAGACCCGACACCATCGCGGCTACGGCGCCATCGCCACCGAGCAACTGGACCCGAGCAAACCCAGCGATCTGAAAGAAACCTTCGACATGGGCCTGCACCTGCCGGCCGATCATCCTGAAGTGCTGGCAGAAAAACCGCTGCGTGGCCCCAATCGCCATCCGTCGATGCCCGGTTGGGAAGCACTGATGGAGCAGCATTACCTCGACATGCAGGCCCTCGCGCAAACTTTGTTGCGAGCCATGACGATGGCCCTCGGCATTGAGCGGGACTTCTTCGACACACGGTTTAACGAGCCAGTCAGCGTACTGCGAATGATCCATTACCCGCCGCGCCACACCGCCAGCTCCGAAGAACAACAAGGCGCCGGCGCCCACACCGATTACGGTTGCATCACCCTGCTCTACCAGGACGCCGCCGGTGGCCTGCAAGTGCGCAACGTCAAAGGTGAATGGATCGACGCGCCGCCGATCGAAGGCACGTTCGTGGTGAATCTCGGCGACATGATGGCGCGCTGGAGCAACGACCGTTACCTGTCGACACCGCATCGGGTCATCAGCCCGCTGGGCGTGGACCGTTATTCGATGCCGTTCTTCGCCGAGCCGCATCCCGACACACCCATCGAATGCCTGCCTGGTTGCCAGGATGAACTGCACCCGGCGAAATATCCGGTCACCACCTGCGCTGAATTCCTGCTGTCACGCTTCGCCGATACCTACGCCTATAGACGGGAACCGCAAACAGTTTGATCAACCGTCCGGTCAGGTTTTACCAATTGTTGCGGCGAGCATCTGTAGAATGCCGTCATTGCACCTGATGAGAATTCGAACATGTACGACTGGCTGAACGCCCTGCCCAAGGCAGAACTGCACTTGCACCTGGAAGGCTCGCTGGAGCCCGAGCTGCTGTTCGCCCTGGCTGAACGCAACAAGATCGCCCTGCCGTGGGACGACGTCGAAACCCTGCGCAAGGCCTACGCCTTCAACAACCTGCAGGAATTTCTCGACCTGTACTACAAGGGCGCCGACGTGCTGCGCACCTCCCAGGATTTCTACGACCTGACCTGGGCCTACCTGTTGCGTTGCAAGGCGCAGAACGTGATTCACACCGAACCGTTCTTCGACCCGCAGACCCACACCGACCGTGGTGTGCCGTTCGAAGTGGTACTCAACGGCATCGCTGCCGCACTGAAAGATGGCGAGCAGCAACTGGGCATCACCAGCGGTTTGATCCTGAGCTTCCTGCGCCACTTGAGCGAAGACGAAGCACAGAAAACCCTCGACCAGGCGCTGCCATTCCGTGATGCGTTTGTCGCTGTCGGTCTGGACAGTTCGGAGATGGGTCATCCGCCGAGCAAGTTCCAGCGCGTGTTTGATCGGGCCCGCCACGAAGGCTTCCTGACCGTCGCCCATGCCGGTGAAGAAGGCCCGCCGGAGTACATCTGGGAAGCCATCGACTTGCTGAAAATCCAGCGCATCGACCATGGCGTGCGCGCCATCGAAGACGAGCGCTTGATGCAGCGAATCATCGACGAGCAGATCCCGTTGACCGTGTGCCCGTTGTCGAACACCAAGCTTTGCGTGTTCGATCACATGTCCCAGCACAACATCCTCGACATGCTGGAACGTGGGGTGAAAGTGACGGTGAATTCCGATGACCCGGCGTACTTCGGCGGTTATGTCACGGAGAACTTCCATGCGCTGTACACCGATCTGGGCATGACCCAGGATCAGGCCAAGCGGTTGGCGCAGAACAGTCTGGATGCGCGGTTGGTGAAACCCTAAGTTTCCGTCGCATGATCGTTCCCACGCTCCGCGTGGGAACGATCATTGCGCTACCGCTTCGCTCAGCTCCTCCAACGTCTTGCCCCGCGTCTCCATCCCGAACACCCACACCACCGCCGCCGCAATCGCAAAACACATCGCCCCCAAGGCGAACACCCCGCCCTGCCCGGTAATCGGGAACACCAGCCCGGTCACCAACGGCCCGAGCAACGAACCGACGCGCCCGATCGCCGAGGCAAAGCCCGAGCCCGTGGCTCGCGCCGAGGTCGGGTACAACTCCGGCGTGTAGGTGTAGAGCACCGCCCACATGCCGAACAGAAAGAACTGCATCAGCAGGCCCGAGGTGATCAACAGCGCGACGTTGCCGCCAAACACCGCACTCTGGCCGTAGAGAAACGCCATCACCCCGCCGCCCAGCAACGTGACGATACACACCGGTTTGCGTCCCCAGCGTTCCACCAGCCAGGCGGCCATGAGAAAACCGGGAATGCCGCCGAGGGAAATCAGTACCGTGTAATACACCGACTGGGTCACGGCAAAACCCGACTGTTGCAGCAAGGCGCTGAGCCACGAGGTCAAGCCGTAGAAGCCGAGCAAGGCAAAGAACCAGACGCTCCAGATCATCATCGTGCGCTGGCGGTACAGCGGCGACCAGATCTGGCGCAACGCGGAAAAGAAGTTGCCCGGCGTACTTGCCACGCGCGGTAAGCGAATCGGTGCGGGCAACTCCGCACGCCCCAGCGATTTGCGAACCTGCTCTTCAATACGCAGCAACACCTTGTCCGCCGCCTCATGCTTGCCGGCCTGTTCAAGCCAGCGCGGTGATTCGGGAATGAAGAACCGAATCGCCAGGACAAACACCGCCGGCACCGCCAACACCAGGAAGATGTCGCGCCAGCCAATCACCGGCAGCAGGAAGTACGACAGCACCCCGGCGGCGACGAAACCCAGTGGCCAGAAGCCGTCCATCAACGCGATATAACGCCCGCGCCCCTTGGCCGGGATCAGCTCCGAGAGCATTGACTGCGCAATGGGAAACTCCATGCCCATGCCGATCCCCAGCAGGATGCGGAACAGCGTCAGGGTTTCCACCGTCTGCGCGGTGGAGCACAGGTAACTGGCGAGGCCCCACAACACGATGCTCCACTGGAATACCGGTTTGCGCCCGAAACGGTCGGCCAGCATGCCGGACAGCGATGCCCCCAGCACCATGCCGAAGAAGCTCGAACTGGCCAGCAACCCGGCCTGGGCGCTGCTCAGGCCGAACTCGGTTTTGATCGACCCCAACAGGAACGTCATCATCGCCAAGTCCATGGAATCGAAGAAAAACGCCAAGGCAATGATGATGAAAATGATGCGGTGATAACCGCTGATGGGCAGTCGTTCCAAGCGTTCTGCCGCGCTGAATCCTGGTATTTCCATGCCGCATTCCCCCATCCGAAAGTCCCCGGATCGAGTGTGCGCGATAGCGGCTGGGGGTAATTGCTGGATGCGACCTGCTCGCAACCCTGAACGACGCCCAACACCTCAGACGTCGGTCTCGAAGCGTCTACAACGCCATTTCCAGCTCGGACTCCTTGGCGAAACGGTGAACTTCTCGCTGCCCGGCCGCAGTGATCTGCAAGGCCCGCGACTCATTGGGCAGGGTCAACCAGCCGGACTGCATGAACAACTGCAACAACGCCGCGCCCAGCGAGCCCCCCAGGTGCGGACGGCGTTCACTCCAGTCGGGGCAGGCGCAGGCGACTTGCCCGTTACGGTGGGCCAGGGCCTGGATGAACACCCCTCTGGTGGCCAGCTGTGTGGAGCCTTTATGGGTGACGACGACGCGCTGATCGAATTGCTCGATCCAGCCCGCATCCAGCAAACGCTGGTACAGGTCCGCCGCCAGCGTGCCACCCAGATGGTCATCGCACAGCCGCGCCTGCAACAGTGAAGACGGTGCTGCCTGGCGCTTGCCCAGGAGGTTGCCGCGCTTGATCGTCTCCGGAATGTCCCGCGGCTTGCTGGCCAGGGTCGCACTGGCCAGCGCCTCTACCGCGGCGCCGATTTCGGGCGCGGCCAGGCGGAAGAACCTTTTGCGCCCGCGCTCTTCGACTTTCAACAGACCTCCGGCGGACAAACGCCCCAGGTGTGCACTGGCCGAAGACGGCGACAACCCGGCCAGCAACGCCAGCTCTTCGGTTTGCCGTGCCGAGCCATCCATCAAGGCCCACATCATTGCGCTGCGCTTGGGGTCAGCCAGCAGCGTGGCGATCTGGCTGATGCAAGGTGCATGTTCCATGTTTTCACTCCCTGTTGAATCGTTTCGTCTACTGCTCAGAGACATCTTGACCAGTAATGTGTCGTCGGCCAAGACGCGAAAACCGTCATGAACCGAGTCAGGCAAGCCACCCACACAACGCGTTCTGTCGAACAACCCGGGCCGACTCCCGGGCAAGGACGACTGCAAGGTGAACGCGTCCGGGCCGGTTCGACGGTGCAGGCATGAGGCGGCGCTAGTATAAGCGGGTTGACCGCCGGTTCCTGCCCTTGGGAGGTCGTGGGTGGTGATAGTTCCTGACAGAAATTTCGCTATTTGCCTGCGACTAATGATCAACGCCCGGTAACGCTGGAAATTGACTACTCAACTGAGCGCATCGGCTGGCAAGCATTTCCCGCAAAAGGTTCACCGGCTTACTCAATTGCGCGCGATGGGCGCACAGCAAATTCAGCGGTGCGCGCTCACACAGCAACTCCGGTAACAGCACTTTCAAGCGACCGGCCAGCACATCGGCAGCCACATCCAGCCAGGACTTGTAAGCGATCCCGGCCCCCGCCACCGCCCACAGGCGCACCACATCGGCATCATCGCTGAAGCGGTCGCCACTGACCGTCAGCCCGACTTCGCGCTTGCCATCGTGGAAACTCCAACGGTCATGCACCCGGCTGCCAAGCATGAACAGCAGGCAATTGTGCTGCGCCAATTGCTCCAGCTGGCGGGGCTCGCCGTGCCGGGCCAGGTACGCGGGCGACGCACAGAGCACGCGCCGGTTCTGCGGGGCGATGGGCAGCGCCACCAGGCTTGAGTCCTCCGGTTCGCCGTAACGCAGGGCGATGTCCACCGGTTGGCGAAACAGGTCGGCGATGCGATCGCCCAGCAGCAAACGCATGGTCAACTTCGGGTGCTCGCGCTGGAATTCATCCAGCCACGGCAGCAACAGGTTGCGACCGAAATCCGAAGGCGCCGACAGTTGCAACACGCCGCTGACCTGATCCTGACCGCTGGCCAACAGACGCCGGCCTTCGTCCAGATTGCTCAGGGCCGCCCGGGCATATTCCAGAAAGCCTTCGCCTTCGGCGGTCAGGCGCAGACTGCGGGTGGAACGGGCCAGCAATCGGGCGCCGAGTTGCTGTTCGATGCGCTTGAGTGCCGCGCTGGCTACCGCCGCCGACATGTCCATCACCCGTGCCGCCGCCGACAGACTGCCCAGGTCCGCCGCCCGGACAAACAACTGCAAGTCATCGAAACGCAGCATCTTCAGCCCCGATTATCAAAAAAATATTGAAAGAGACTGCTCTTTTAGCGGGTTTTATCTTGCCGGGAAATAGCCAATCATCTGCCCCATCGAAAACCACTCAGTGCCAGGAGTCGAACATGTCCCAGCCTTTTACCGCGATCGCCACCCTCATCGCCAAACCCGGCCAGCAAGACGCCCTCGAACAGCACCTGCGGGCGCTGCTGGAACCGACGCGTGCCGAAGCCGGTTGCGGTCAATACGATTTGCACCAGGACCTGGCCAATCCGCTGGGTTTCTACATGATCGAACAATGGAGCAGCGACGAGGCCCTGCAAGCCCATGACGCCAGCGCCCACATCCAGAACTTCCGCGCCAAGGCCGGTGACTTTCTCGAACACTTCGAGCTCAAGCGCCTGCGCACTCTCGGCTGATCCCTTCCTTTATTACTGACGGAGCCCTCCATGAAAGCCATTGCCTATTACGCCTCCTTGCCGATCAGCGACGCCAAATCCCTGCAAGACATCGAACTGCCAGAACCGGTCGCCGGCCCACGTGACCTGCTGGTGGAAGTCAAAGCCATCTCGGTCAACCCGGTGGACGCCAAGGTCCGGCAGAACGTCCAGCCTGAAGAAGGCGCGGCGAAAGTGCTGGGCTGGGACGTGGCCGGTGTGGTCAAGGCAGTGGGCAGCGACGTGACGCTGTTCAAGGCTGGCGACAAGGTGTTTTACGCGGGTTCCATCGCCCGTGCCGGCGGCAACAGCGAGTTGCATGTGGTGGATGAGCGGATCGTCGGGCACATGCCGAAAACCCTCGGCTTTGCTGAAGCGGCTGCGTTGCCGCTGACCGCGATCACCGCGTGGGAATTGTTGTTCGAACGCCTGCAAGTACGTGAAGGCAAGACCGATGAAGGCCAGAGCTTGCTGATCGTCGGAGCGGCCGGTGGCGTCGGTTCGATCCTGACTCAGCTGGCCAATCAACTCACTGGGTTGAAGGTGATCGGCACCGCTTCCCGTCCGCAAACCCAGAGCTGGGTGCGTGAGCTGGGCGCCGATCTGGTGATCGATCACAGCCAGCCGCTGAGTGAAGAACTCAAGCGTGCAGGCGTCGCGCAGGTGACCCACGTCGCCAGCCTGACCCAGACCGATGAGCATCTGGATCAACTGGTCGAGGCCCTGGCGCCTCAGGGCAAACTGGCGCTGATCGATGATCCGAAGGCGCTGGACGTGACCAAGCTCAAGCGCAAGAGCCTTTCGTTGCACTGGGAGTTCATGTACACCCGCTCGCTGTTCGAGACCGCGGACATGATTGAGCAGCACAAACTGCTCAACCGCGTCGCGGAGCTGATCGATGCCGGGACTTTGAAAACCACAGTGGGCGAGCACTTCGGCACCATCAATGCAGCCAACCTGCGTCGCGCCCATGAACTGCTGGAGAGCGGCAAGTCGAAAGGCAAAATTGTATTAGAAGGTTTCTAACCGCTTGCGTAGGAGCATGGCTTGCCCGCGATGGCGCGCTCAAGATCGCCTTCGCGGGCAAGCCTCGCTCCTACAAAAGCGATGTTGCACCGTCAGTCAGAGAGTTGACCGTTGTCACAATTGCGATCGTATTCAGGTCTACAATCGAGACCTCTGCGACGCAGTCTTTTACTTAAGGAGGTCAGCAATGAAGATCCTGATAAAAGAAGTGGCAACATCCCAGTGGCAAGTCCGTCTGGACCAACACGCCGTCACCTTCCGCAGCGAAGCCGAAGCGCGCGCCTTCACCCGAACCCTGGAAGCGCGGCTACACGCCCCTCATCAAATCCCCGACCGCCAGCAGCGTGCCGCTGGCTGAGTCCGCACTCACACTTCGGCTTGGGCCAGCGCCCGGGCATTTTGCAAACGTCGGGTGAGCATCGCCACGCTCACCACCAGAATTCCGCACAGGCTGATGACCATGGCCATCGGCATGGCGCTGCCATCGTGCAAAAACCCCACCAGCGATGCCGCCCCGGCGGCGATGCTGAATTGCAGGCACCCCAGCAGCGCCGACGCACTGCCGGCGCGGGCGCCCTGCCCGTTCATGGCGCAGGCCGAGGCGTTGGGCAGGATGCAGCCGAGGCTGGCAATACAGATAAACAATGGAATCAGCAGCGGCCATAGCTGTTCGGTGTGCATTGAGCTGACCGCCAGCAATGTCAGGCCCGCGCCCAGGTAAATCCACACTGTCCGAGCCAACAGGAACGCCGGCCCGCGCTTGGCCAACAGTCGCGCATTGACCTGCGCCACCAGGATAAAGCCCGCCGCGTTGGTGCCGAACAACCAGCCGAAATGCTCGGCCGGCACGCCGTAGAGCTTGATAAAGACAAACGGCGAACCGGAGATGTAGGCGAACATCCCGGCGACGGCGAGGCCGCCGGTCAGGGCGTGGCCGAGGTAGACCGGATCGGCCAACAAGCGACCGTACTGACGCAACGCCCCCTTCAACGGTTGACGCGGCACATAGTCCGGCAGGCTTTCCGGCAAGCCGAGGGCCACGGCCAAGGCGGCCAGGGCGCTGAACCCGGTCAGCACGAGGAAGATCGATTGCCAGCCGGTGGTGTTGACCAACAACCCGCCGAGCATCGGCGCAAGAATCGGCGCCAGGCCCATCACCAGCATCAGTTGCGAAAAGACTTTTGCCGAGCCCACCGCATCGCATTTATCGCTGACCACCGCCCGGGAGATCACCATCCCCGCGCAACCGCCCAGTGCCTGGACGAATCGCGCGCCCATCAGCCATTCCAGGTTCGGCGCAAAGGCACAGGCCAGGGACGCTGCGGTGAATAAGCCGACGCCGGTGAGCAACGGAATACGCCGGCCGAAACGATCCGCTACCGGACCGTAGAGCAACTGACCAATGGACAGGCCGAGGAAATACGCGGCGAGGGTCATTTGCACGTGTTTTTCGTCAGTGCCGAACGACTGCGCGATAGACGGGAACGCCGGCAAGTAGAAATCGATCGCCAGCGGACCGAAAGCGGTCAGGGCACCAAGAATCAGAATGGTACGGAAGTTCATCAGGCATCCAGTTGGGCGTGAGTCGGCAGCTCGACAGTCTAGCCGCGTGGGGACGCCTTGAACATTCCGATAGGTCGCTAACTATTAAAAACCCCTGAATGAATGCAAAACCAATGTGGGAGGATGGCTTCAGGCGACTTTGGCGTCGTAGCCTTCTTCGGTGATGGCAGCGATCACTTGCTCCGCCGTCAAACCGCTTTCGACGCCGACTTCTTTTGTCGCCAGATCCACCCGCACACTGGCCGCAGGGTCCTTGGCTTGCACGGCTTGGGTGATGGCCTTGACGCAGTGACCGCAGGACATGCCTTGAACGTTGAACACTTGCATGGCGTAACTCCTTGAGTGAGGTTGCGGGCATTCTTGAGCTTGCCACCATGGCAAGGTCAAGTTCTGAAACAAACTGCCGGGCTGGCATTCGGCGTCGCGCTCGGCCAAGCTGCGTCATCAATGACCCGACCTCAGGAGATTCAGCCATGCGATGGTCAGCTCTCAGCCTGTTTGGCTTCCTCAGCCTTTTTGCCGCCCTGCCCTCGGCCAATGCCGCCGGGGAGGACTATGGCGTACTGATCATTTCCCGCGAGCGCCTGGAAGTCGCGACCTCCTGTGAGATCGGCGTGTACATCCAGGATCAACTGTCGGCGCGGCTGTTCCAGGAACAGAGCACCTCGTTCAACCTGCCGCCGGGCAATGTTTCGCTGCGCCTGAAACTGCTGCCGGGCCAGGCGCCGGGCTGCAACCCGGGAATGCTCGCGCCGGGCTCGCAGAACATTACGCTCAAGGCCGGGGACGTGTTGAAGTACCGGATTGCGATGACACAGGAAGGGATGTACCTCAAGCCCGCCGCTCTCGAATATTGATCCCCACCTGATCGTTCCCACGCTCTGCGTGGGAATGCAGCCCGGGACGCTCTGCGTCCCAAAAGCCGAACGCGGAGCGTCCGTTGAGGCATTCCCACGCGGAACGTGGGAACGATCATGCGATCATGCGGCGATCCTTTGATCTGAGACATGGCGCTTGACCTTGCCCGCATGGCAAGGTTGATCCTGTAGGCACTTTCTACAGGGAGCGTGACCGATGTCCGAATCCACCACTTTCGATCTGCCGATTGCCGGCATGACCTGCGCCAGTTGCGCCGGGCGTGTCGAGCGTGCCTTGAGCAAAGTCATCGGCGCCACTGCCGTCAGCGTCAACCTCGCCACCGAGCAGGCGCGCATCCAGGCCCCCAGCGACAGCTTGCCGGCGTTGATGGACGCAGTGCAGCAAGCCGGTTACAGCGTGCCGCAGCAAAGTCTGGAATTGAGCATCGACGGCATGACCTGCGCTTCCTGCGTCGGCCGGGTCGAACGCGCCTTGACCAAGGTGCCGGGGGTGAAGAGCGTCAGCGTCAACCTGGCCAACGAACGCGCCCACCTCGAATTGCTCGGCCAGATCGCCCCACAAATCCTGATCGCCGCCGTGACCAAGGCCGGCTACAACGCCAGTGTCTGGGAAGTCGAACACCCCACCGATAATCAACAAACCCGCCTGCAACGTGAACGCTGGATCCTGCTCGCCGCCATCGCCCTCGCTTTGCCGCTGGTGTTGCCGATGCTGCTGCAACCGTTCGGCGTGCACTGGATGCTGCCGGCCTGGGCGCAATTTGCCCTGGCCACACCGGTGCAATTTATCTTCGGTGCACGCTTCTACGTCGCTGCCTGGAAAGCCGTGCGCGCCGGTGCCGGCAACATGGATTTGCTCGTCGCCCTGGGCACCAGCGCCGGTTATGGCTTGAGTTTGTACGAATGGGCGACTGCCGCCGGGCGCATGCCGCATCTGTATTTCGAAGCCTCGGCAGTGGTCATCGCGCTGGTGCTGCTGGGCAAATACCTGGAAAGCCGCGCCAAACGCCAGACCGCCAGCGCCATTCGCGCACTGGAAGCGCTGCGTCCGGAACGGGCGATTCAGGTGATCGACGGCCGTGAACTAGACGTCGCCATCAGCGCCTTGCGCCTGAATGATCTGGTGATGGTCAAGCCTGGCGAACGTTTCCCGGTGGACGGCGAAGTGGTGGAAGGCCAGAGCCATGCCGACGAAGCGCTGATCAGCGGCGAAAGCCTGCCGGTGCCGAAACAACCCGGCGACAAAGTCACCGGCGGCGCAATCAATGGCGAAGGCCGCTTGCTGGTACGCACCTTGGCCCTCGGCGCCGAAACCGTATTGGCGCGCATCATTCGTCTAGTCGAAGACGCCCAAGCCGCGAAGGCACCGATCCAGAAACTGGTGGATAAAGTCAGCCAGGTGTTCGTGCCGACAGTGTTGGTGCTGGCCCTGGCGACCTTGATCGGTTGGTGGCTGTACGGCGCGCCGATTGAAACCGCGCTGATCAATGCTGTCGCGGTGCTGGTGATCGCTTGTCCTTGCGCTTTGGGGCTGGCAACACCGACAGCGATCATGGCCGGCACCGGCGTGGCGGCGCGCTACGGGATTCTGATCAAGGACGCCGAAGCACTGGAACGCGCCCATGAAGTCAGCGCCGTGGTCTTCGATAAGACCGGCACCCTGACCTCCGGTGCGCCGCGTATCGCGCATTTGAGTGCACTGGACGGTGACGAAGCCGCCCTGCTGCAAATGGCCGGTGCGCTGCAACGGGGCAGCGAACACCCATTGGCCAAGGCTGTTCTGGATGTCTGCGCCGAACGCGGGCTGGACGTGGCCGACGTCACCGACAGCCAATCGCTGACCGGGCGCGGCATCGCCGGCACACTCGACGGTCGTCGCTTGGCGTTGGGCAATCGTCGTCTGTTGGAAGAAAGCGCGTTGAGCGCAGGTTCCTTGGCCGACTCCGCAACAGCCTGGGAAACCGAAGGCCGGACCTTGTCGTGGTTGATCGAGCAAAGCCCCGAGCCCCGCGTCCTTGGCCTCTTCGCTTTCGGCGACACCCTCAAACCCGGCGCCCTGCAAGCAGTGCAGCAGCTCAACGCGCGAAACATCAGCAGCCATCTGCTGACCGGCGATAACCGTGGCAGCGCCAAAGTCGTCGCCGAAGCGCTGGGCATCAGCGATGTGCACGCCGAAGTCCTCCCAGCGGACAAAGCCGCCACCGTCGCCGAGCTGAAGAAAACCGGCGTGGTGGCGATGGTCGGCGATGGCATCAACGACGCCCCGGCCCTGGCTGCGGCGGATATCGGCATCGCCATGGGCGGTGGCACCGATGTGGCGATGCACGCTGCCGGGATCACCCTGATGCGCGGCGATCCACGATTGGTGCCAGCGGCGCTGGAGATCAGCCGCAAGACCTACGCGAAGATCCGCCAGAACCTGTTCTGGGCCTTCGTCTATAACCTGATCGGCATTCCGCTGGCGGCGTTCGGCTTCCTCAACCCGGTGCTGGCGGGCGCGGCGATGGCGCTGTCGAGCGTCAGCGTGGTGAGCAATGCGCTACTGTTGAAAACCTGGAAACCCAAGGATCTGGAGGACAACCGATGAACATCGGCCAAGCGGCCCGCCACAGTGGCCTGAGTGCGAAGATGATCCGTTATTACGAGTCCATCGGCTTGCTCAAGGCCGCCCATCGCACCGACAGCGGCTACCGGGTCTATGGTGATGACGACCTGCACACGCTGGCGTTCATCAAGCGCTCCCGTGACTTGGGGTTTTCGCTGGAAGAGGTCGGCAAGTTGCTGACCTTATGGCAGGACCGCCAGCGGGCCAGCGCCGACGTGAAGGCCCTGGCCCGTCAGCACATCGACGAGTTGAACCAGAAGATCCGCGAACTCGGCCAGTTGCGCGACACCTTGCAGGACCTGGTCGAGCACTGCCAGGGCGACCATCGCCCCGACTGCCCGATTCTCAAGGAGCTGGCGTCGGGTTGCTGCGCTGCACCTTCCCGCGCCTGAAGGACAAACCCTTTACCACCAGCAACGTGGTGAGGGGAATGCCATGGAACAACAGCACCACCGCGCCGGGCGTCCACCAGGCATAGAACGGCGCGGCGATCAGCATGCCGATGCCGAAACCGGTCATTTGCAGCAACGTCAGGAAACTGAAGATCGGCAGGCGCAGGTGATCCGGCTCCCGTTGCAGGCGCGACATCAGGCCGACTTCGGAAAATCCATCGCCCAACCCGGCCGGCAAAGAGAACAGCAGCAGACCGTACAGCGTCTGCTGCTGGAACATCAGGATGAAGCCGCAGGACATCAACAGCACGCCATAGAAAAAACGTCGTTCCAGGTTGATGTTGTCCGAGCCTTTGAGCCGACTGGCAATCCGCGCGCCGATCAGTTTGCCGCTGGCCCACACCGCCAGCATCAGGCCGAGCGTGGTGCTGGCGGATTCTGGCGTCAGCAGCCGCGAGATGATCGGGAAACCGACGTTGTGCGCCGCGCTGCCCAACGTATCTGCCATGGCCACCGCGAGCATCGCCGCCAACACCGGGGCGCTGCGCAAACCTTGCAGCAAGGCTGACCATTCTCCGCGCTCGCTTTTTGATTCAGTGCTCGTTGCTACCGTGTGAAAACGCAACGGCACAATCAACAACGCCGCCAGCAGGTAAGTGACCACGTTCAGCGCGAACACCGCTTCAAAGCCAAACGCCGCGACCACCAGCCCCGCCACCAGACTGCCAGCGACCATGGCAATGGATGCTGCCGACGTGATCCAGGCGTTGGTCTTGAGCAAGTGTTCGCGGTCGATCAGGTTCGGCAACTGGCTGTTGAGGCCGATGGCGAACATCGAATTACCGAAGCCCAGGCCGAAGGCAATCACCGGCAGCAGCAACGCTTGCTGGGCCACCGGCAGAATCAGCAGCAAACCGAGCACCCCGGCGCGCAATAAATCGAAGGCAATCAGCGGCAGGCGCCCGGCCACGCGACGGTAGAACGGAGTGCCAATCAGACTGGCAAAAATCCCCCCGGACACGCGGCTGGCAAGGAAGATCGCCACGCTCATCGCGCTGTTGCTGAGGACATAAACGTAAGTGACCAGGGCGACCATGTTGAGGAACGCGCCGAAATCGGAGATCAGGCGGGCAGTGATGATCAGGTGGGCATTGCGGGTGGAGTTCACATTCAATCCTTGAGTGTGAGAGGTGTTTTAGATCCCTACGGGGTGTTGCGTGTCTTGCAAAAAAACCCGGCCTAAACCGGGTTTTTCGTCAACCGATCACTGCATCCACGGTGGAGGCGGTTCTTCGGTTTTGCTCGGTGGCGCATCATCGGCTGCGCGCACCGCTTGCTTGCGCTCTTCATCCAGGCGTGCCGCCTCGATTTCGCGGATGACGCCGCCCACATCGGCCAGCTCTTCCGGTTCATCGAACTCGCCGGTGAGGATGCTCGCCGGGTGCAAGGTGCCGGCTTCGTACAGGGCCCACATTTCCTTGGCGTACTTGGTCTTTTTCAACTCCGGCGCAAACCGCCCGAAGTAAGACGCCATGTTGCCCACGTCGCGCTCCAGCATCGTGAACGCGTGGTTGTTGCCCGCTGCGTCGACCGCTTGCGGCAAGTCGATGATCACCGGGCCGCTCGGGGTCAACAGCACGTTGAACTCCGAAAGGTCACCGTGCACCAGACCGGTACACAACATCAGCACGATCTGGGAGATCAGGAACGTGTGGTATTCACGGGCCTGGTCCGGCTCCAGCACCACGTCGTTCAGACGCGGCGCGGCATCGCCGTATTCATCGGCCACCAGCTCCATCAGCAGTACGCCTTCAAGGAAGTCGTACGGCTTGGGCACCCGCACCCCGGCACCGGCCAGACGAAACAGGGCCGCCACTTCGGCGTTCTGCCAGGCGTCCTCGGTTTCTTTCTTGCCGAACTTGGAGCCCTTGGCCATCGCCCGAGCCTGTCGGCTGTTGCGGACCTTGCGGCCTTCCTGATACTCGGCCGCCTGGCGGAAACTGCGTTTATTCGCCTCCTTGTAGACCTTCGCGCAACGTAGCTCGTTACCGCAGCGCACCACATAAACAGCTGCTTCTTTACCACTCATGAGTGGGCGCAGCACCTCGTCGACCAGACCGTCCTCGATCAGGGGTTCAATGCGTTTTGGAGTCTTCATCAGCTTTTATTGTGGGTCCTTTATTACCAAACACGCGAAAGTCATTCGTTATACGGCAATCCTCGCAACTCGGGGAGGGGTTGCCGACCTATGAACATTGCAGATGCACACAATGTGCCGAATTTATCCGAAAAATCACGCCCCTATCAGCGACCGCTGAAGATCATAGCCGACCCGCCGGCACGTGTTGGTGCAGGGATGCGAGGGCATTTACGACAGAAGCTGACATCTGCATTCCTCCTATTTGTCGGATTTTTCTCAACGGGCCTCAATTTCCCCTTTTTTCGGCCGAAGTCCTCAGAGAGAAAAGGATTTGTCCGACAATCGTCCCGACTAAAAAGACGATGCCGCCCTCAAGGAACCGAGCCCTTCTACACCGTTTTCGGCTGCCAATAATCCGCGAGTCATCTGCACTGCGTGGGCCAACAAGAAAATCTGGAGCGCGGATGAACATCAAACAGAAGTTGACCTGGGCGTTTGCAATCATCGCCTGCTTACCCGTGGTGCTGGTCGCCACCCTGGTCGTGCTGAACTTGCGCAGCGATGCCAAGGACGATTTCGTCGACAGCAGCGGCCGCGAGATCCGTCAGGTCAGCAATGCCATGCAGCTGTTCTTTGACGGTATCAGCCAGAACGTCGACTACCTGGCGTCGCAACCGCTGATCAAGAACACCGACGACAGCCTCAAGACCTACATGGCGGCCAACGCCGAGAGCATCCCCCAGGGCGAGATGGACAAAAAGGTCTTCGCCTTCCTCCAGGACCTGGGCAACAGCCACCCGTCCTACGCCTACGCGATCGTCGGCACCGCGGCCGGCGGTTATGTGTCCTGGCCCGACGACGCAAAACTGAGCAATTACGATCCGCGCCAGCGCCCCTGGTACAAGGCGGCCCAGGCCAAACCGGGTAAACCGTTTCGCACGGAGGCCTATTACTGGGCCCAGGACGATGCGACCTACGTCAGCACCGTGCGCACCATCGACAACAAGTTGGGCAGCAACGGCGGCGTGGTCAGCATCGACGTGACGCTCAAGCAGCTCACCGAAATCGTCAAACAGATCAAGCTCGGCGAAACCGGCTACCTGATGCTGCTGGAAAACAGCGGCACCGTGCTGGTTGATCCGAAGCAGCCTGAGCACAACTTCAAGGCCCTGAGCAGCCTCGGCGAAGGCTATGCGCAACTGGCCAAGGCCGGCAAAGGCCTGGTGGAAGTGGAGCTGAATGGCGAGCGCTACATGGCCAATGTCTGGCCGTCGGAGCAACTGGGCTGGACCTTTATCGGCCTGATCAAGCAAACCGACGTGATGAGCTCGGCCACCCAACTGACTTGGCTGATCGCAATCATCGCCGCCGTGTTGGCGGTGTTTTTCGCCATCGTCGGCGCCAGCTTTGCCAGTGTCATCGTGCGGCCGATCCGCAGCGTGGCCAGCGGTCTGGAAGGCATCGCCCAAGGTGAAGGCGACCTGACCAAGAACCTTGAAATCCGTGGCAGCGACGAAACCGCGCAACTGGCCAACTGGTTCAACCAGTTCCTGTCGGCGATTCGCAACCTGATTCAAAGCATCGGCGGCGCCGCCAATCGAATTCTCGCCACCTCCCAGAGCTCGACCCGGGTCTCCAGCGACATGGCCGAAGCCGCCGGGCGCCAGCGTGAAGCGGTGGACATGGTGTCCACGGCGTTCCACGAAATGGTCGCCACCGCCAACGAAGTCGCCCGCTCATGCAGCCAGGCCGCCGAGTCGGCCGACAGCGGCCAGCGCCAGGCCCGCGAAGGTCAGCAGCAGATCGATGCCGCGGTCACCAGCGTCGATCGCTTGAGCCAGGAAATTGAATCGTCGGCGCAGTCGATGCAGCAACTGGAACGCGACAGCAATGACATTCAGTCGATTCTGGGGACGATTCGCTCGATTGCCGAACAGACCAACCTGCTGGCGCTGAACGCGGCGATTGAAGCGGCACGGGCCGGCGAACAAGGGCGTGGCTTTGCGGTGGTGGCGGATGAAGTCCGGGCACTGGCGAAACGGACTGCTGACTCCACAGCGGAAATCGACGGTTTGCTCGGCAACCTCGCCAAACGTACCAGCCAGGTCACGCAGCAGATGCATGCGAGCCTGGAAGTGTCGCAGCAATCGGTCACGCGCATTGGCGAAGCGCGCAGCAGCTTCGGGCTGATTCGTGAGTCGGTGGATGTGATTCGCGATATGAACACGCAGATCGCGACGGCAGCCGAAGAACAGCATCAGGTGGCGGAAGACATCAATCGGCATATCAGCCAGATTCATGGTGATGCGCAGTTGGTGGCGGAGTTGGCGAACTCGGCGCGCCTGGATTCCCAGAGCCTGGCCGGGTTGTCGAATGAGCTGGATGGGTTGGTTCGGCGGTTCAGGACCTGATCCGCACCGATACCTGTGGCGAGGGAGCTTGCTCCCGCTCGGCTGCGAAGCAGTCGCAAACCGGAAAACGCGAAATACCTGATACACCGCGTTGACCGAATTGGGACCGCTTCGCGCTCCAGCGGGAGCAAGCTCCCTCGCCACAATTACTGCCGAAACAATTCCCCCGGGGTAAACCCGAACAACCCCTTGAACGCCGCGATAAACGCCGACGTCGAGTCATACCCACAGGCCAGCGCGGCATTGGTCACGCTGTCGCCCTCCTCCAGCAAACTCAGCGACGACAACAGCCGCGCGCGCTGGCGCCAGCCGCGAAAGCTCAAGCCGGTTTCACGCTGAAACAAGCGCATCAGGGTTTTCTCCGACGTGCCCAAGCGTCCCGCCCACACCTGCAACGTCACGTTTAGCTCAGGGTTCTCGATCAGCTCGTTGCATAACCCGAGCAAGCGTTCATGCCGGGGCAATGGCAGCGAGAACGCCACTTCTGGCAGATTCGCCAACTGATCCAGCAACACATTCACCAGCCGCGCTTCCTGGCTGTCGCCCTGTGGATACTCCACCGGCAACAGGCAGAAACTCTTGATCAGCTCTCGAGCCAGCGGCGTCACTTCCAGCACCCGACATCGCTCGTCCGCCCATGCGCAATCCTCGCGGCGCACATACAGGCTGCGCATCTCGGCGCGCATCGAGGTCACCACCTGGTGTTCGAGATCGGCGGGAATCCAGATGCCCCACTGCGGCGGCGCGAAGAAACTGCCCTCGGCGGTGTGCACGCCGAGCACGCCACTGATGGCGTAGGAGAACTGCACCCAGTCGTGGCGATGAGGTGGCGTCCATGAGCCGGCGTTGAGGCTTTCGGCGCGGGCGAACAGAGGGCGCGGTAATGCCGTCAGGGCGGGGATCGAGCGTTCGAGAGAAAGTTGTCCGTTGGACGTCATTACTGGGCCTTGTGTCGCAGGACGGCAGATAGGGCCGACGTTAGGCCAACTCTCCCTTCCTGACAAACACATTTCCCTGTGGCAGTGGGCTCAGCGCTCGATGATCGCCGTGACACCCTGCCCACCCGCCGCACAAATCGAGATCAACCCGCGCCCCTTGCCCGCCGCGTCCAGCAGCTTCGCCAGGTTGGCGACGATGCGCCCGCCGGTGGCCGCAAACGGGTGCCCGGCCGCCAGTGAACTGCCCTTGACGTTAAGCCGGCTGCGGTCGATGGAGCCCAGCGGTGCGTCGAGGCCGAGACGGGTTTTGCAGTATTCGGGATCTTCCCAGGCTTTCAGCGTGCACAGCACTTGCGCGGCGAAGGCTTCGTGGATTTCGTAGTAATCGAAGTCCTGCAAGGTCAGGCCATTGCGCGCCAGCAAGCGCGGCACGGCATACACCGGCGCCATCAGCAGCCCTTCGGCGCCGTTGACGAAATCCACCGCCGCCGCTTCGCCATCGCGCAAATAGGCGAGGATCGGCAAGCCGCGCTCTTTCGCCCATTCTTCGCTGCCCAACAACACCAGTGAAGCGCCATCGGTAAGCGGCGTGGAGTTGCCCGCGGTCATCGTGCCTTTGGCGCTTTTCTCGAACGCGGGTTTGAGCGAGGCAAGTTTTTCCAGGGTCAGGTCCGGGCGCAGGTTGTTGTCGCGGGTCAGACCGAGAAACGGCGTCATCAGGTCGTTGTGCCAGCCTTCGCTGTAGGACGCGGCGAGTTTCTGATGACTCTCGAGGGCCAGTTGGTCCTGCTCGGCGCGGGGGATGTTCCAGGTCTGGGCCATCAACTCGCAGTGTTCGCCCATGGACAGGCCGGTACGTGGTTCGCCGTTGCGCGGGAACTCCGGGATCAGGTGGCCTGGGCGCAGTTGCAGGAAGGTTTTCAGTTTGTCGCCGGTAGTCTTGGCGCGATTGGCTTGCAGGAGGATTTTGCGTAGACCTTCATTGATGCCGATCGGCGCGTCGGAGGTAGTGTCGACACCGCCAGCAATGCCGCACTCGATCTGGCCGAGGGCGATTTTGTTGGCCACCAACAGCGCCGCTTCCAGACCGGTGCCGCAGGCCTGCTGGATGTCGTAGGCCGGGGTGGTCGGTGACAATCGCGAGCCGAGTACGCATTCGCGGGTCAGGTTGAAATCCCGGGAATGCTTGAGCACCGCCCCTGCCGCCACTTCGCCCATGCGCAGGCCGTGCAGGTTGAAGCGTTCGATCAAGCCTTCGAGCGCTGCGGTGAGCATCGCCTGGTTACTGGCGGTGGCGTACGGCCCATTGGAACGGGCGAAAGGAATACGGTTACCGCCGATAATCGCGACGCGGCGCAGCTGAGTCATGAAAAGCTCCTTGTAAAAATTTAGATGTGAACGCAATCCCCTCTGTGGCGAGGGAGCTTGCTCCCGCTGGACTGCGCAGCAGTCCCCTTCTTTTCAGGTAACGAGGGGGCCGCTGCGCGCCCCGGCGGGAGCAAGCTCCCTCGCCACAGGTTCTGCATTTCCCCGAAAGTCCTGCTACACATCAATCACCTGTGTTCTAGCGTAGGCCTTATCTCATAGATCGAACGACTGATCGCCATTCATGGTCCACACTTTGAACCCCAGCTGCCGGAGAGCGTTCCATGTCAGACCGTTATATCGACTTCGCCAATTCGTCCATCGGCCATCGTCTGGTCGGGGCCATGGGCCTGCCGTCGCCGGTGCGTCTGGAACGCTGGCAGGCCGGGCGCCTGCGGCCGGTCGAGGGCGCATTGCTCATCGGTGGCGGACCGCTGACCGAGAATGTCAGCGCCTTCGCCAACCGCCTGACCGATGCGATCTACAGCTACGGCACCGAGCCGTCCCTGGCCACCGCGTGGATTCCCGGCCACGGCCCGAAACTCAAAGCCGTGGTGTTCGATGCCAGTCATTTGCTGCAAACCGATCAGCTCAAACAGCTGCGCGAGTTCTTTCAGCCGTTGATGAAAAATCTCGACCACAGCGCGCACCTGGTGATTCTGGGTCGGGCGCCGGAGTCCTTGAGCGACCCGATCGCCTCCAGCGTCCAGCGGGCCCTGGAAGGGTTCAGTCGCTCCCTGGCCAAAGAACTGCGCAGCGGCGGCACCTTGCAACTGATCTACGTCGGCGAAGGCGCTGAGAATCAACTGGAGGGGCCACTGCGGTTTTTCCTCTCGCCGAAAAGCGCGTTTGTCTCCGGCCAAGTGATTCGCTTGAACGCCTGCGACACGCCGGTCGAAGACTGGACGCGGCCACTGTCCGGGCGCAAGGCGCTGGTGACGGGCGCGGCTCGCGGCATCGGCGCCTCGATTGCCGAAACCCTGGCCCGGGACGGCGCCGAGGTGATCCTGCTCGACGTGCCACCAGCCAAGGCGGATCTCGAAGCCCTCGCCGCGCGCCTCGGCGGGCGCAGCATTACCTTGGATATTTGCGCCGACGATGCCGCCGCGCAATTGATCGAACAGTTGCCCGATGGCGTCGACATCGTCGTCCACAACGCCGGCATTACTCGCGATAAAACCCTGGCCAACATGACCCCGGAATTCTGGGACGCGGTGCTGGCGGTCAACCTCAATGCGCCGCAAGTGCTGACCAAGGCCCTGCTCGACGCCGGCACCCTGCGCGACAACGGCCGAGTGATTCTGCTGGCCTCGATCAGCGGCATCGCCGGCAATCGCGGGCAAACCAATTACGCCGCGAGCAAAGCCGGGCTGATCGGCCTGGCCCAGGCCTGGGCGCCGCTGTTGCACGAGCGCGGCATCAGCATCAACGCCGTGGCGCCGGGGTTTATCGAAACCCAGATGACCGCGCACATTCCGTTCGCCCTGCGTGAAGCCGGGCGGCGCATGAGTTCGCTGGGCCAGGGCGGTTTGCCGCAAGACGTCGCCGAAGCGGTGGCGTGGCTGGCGCAACCGGGCACCGGCGCGTTTACCGGGCAAGCGTTGCGGGTGTGTGGGCAAAGTGTTTTGGGAGCGTAGCGATGATCATCGACTGGCACACCCTCAACCGTGAACCGAGCCTGCCCGGGTTGTATGTGCGGGCGGCCACGCGGCGAAAAATCACCGGCACCACCCTGCCCGATACGGGTTTGCGCTGCTGGCTGGACGTCGATCCAAAACGCCTGGCGGCGTATCGCGAGGTCTGTGGTTTTACTGACAACGGCTTGCTGCCACCAACCTATCCGCACATCCTCGCGTTTGCCTTGCAGATGCAATTGCTCACGGCGAAGGAATTTCCGTTTCCGTTGCTGGGGCTGATTCACTTGAGCAATCGCATTCGGGTGTTGCGGCCCATGGGCGGTGTGCATCGCGCGCGGGTCAGCGTGCAAGTGCAGAACCTGCAACCCCATGCCAAAGGCGCGACGTTCGATCTGGTGACGACGCTGGACGATCAACTGGGCACGTTGTGGGAGGCTGAAAGCCAGATGCTGTGTCGCGGGGTCAAGCTCGATGGCGAGCCGGTGGAGGACGAGTTGGCGACGACCCTGGCGCTGACGGAAGTGGCGCACTGGAAAGCGCCGGCGGACATTGGCCGGCAATATGCCAAGGTGTCCGGGGACTACAACCCGATTCACTTGAGTGCGGCCAGCGCCAAGCTGTTCGGTTTTCCTACGGCGATTGCCCACGGCTTGTGGAACAAGGCGCGGACGCTGGCAGCGCTGGCGGATCATCTACCGACGGCGAACATCGAGATTGCGGTGCAGTTTCGCAAACCGGTGCGCTTGCCCAGCGAGGTGACGTTGCTGGCCAGCGCGGCGGCGTCCAGTGGTGATTTGCAGTTGGTTGGTGCCGGGGAGCTCGAGCATATGGTCGGGCATTGGCGGCCGGTGGCCTGAACCTGATGATCGTTCCCACGCGCTGCGTGGGAATGCAGCCCGGGACGCTCCGCGTCCCTTCAGAGCCGAACGCGGAGCGTCCGTTGAGGCACTCCCACGCAGAGCGTGGGAACGATCAGCTACCGGGGAACCATGGTCAATTGTGTATATAACTTAAGTGTTCTTCCTGCCTTCACCTGCCTCGTGAAAAAACCGCTCCCATTGATTTAAAAAGAATTCCTCTCACGACTTACACCCAAGGTATTAGCCCTTAGGCAGCACCCGCACGCCCTTACATAAACGGGTTAATACCAACTTGAGAATGGCCTCAAAGCACGCCTGGGATTGTGATGTGCACAACGGACGAAGGCATTGCCGGCGACAGATCGGCAAGCCATCGAAGACAACGAACGTTGTAACAGGTGCAAGGAATCACTCTCATGAAAACTCAAGTGTGGTGCAAGTCGGCAACAGCATTGGCGTTGGTCCTGTCCCTCGGCTTGGCCGGTTGCAGCAGTGGCGGTGGCGGTCATCACAGCACGTCCGGCAGCTCGTCCGACGGTGCCGCGGATACGGCAGGAACGGGTAGCGGCGGAACCAGCGGAACGGGTGGCGACACCGGAGGTACGAGCGGGGCTGGAGGGACTGGCGGCACGGGTGGAACTGCGGGAACCGGAGGGACTGGCGACACGGGCGGAACTGCGGGCACCGGAGGGACTGGCGGCACAGGAGGCACCACCGACCCGACCAATCCAACCAATCCAACCAATCCGACAGATCCGACTGATCCAACCAACCCGACCAATCCCGCCGGGCCTGCGCCACTGGTGACCAGCACGCTGGTCCAGGATGCCGGCAAAACCGTCAGCGGCGTAGGCGATGGCGTCGGGCAAATCGGCGACTCGCTAAGCACGGTGCCCGTGGTCGGCGGTGTGGTGCAAAGCGTGGCCAAGACCACCGGCAATGTGGTCAGCACCGTCGGTGACGATCTCGCCAATGGCCTGGGCAAATTGGGCAGCGACCCGCAAGCCCTCAGTAAAACCACGGCAGTCGTCGGCGACGTGGTGTCCGATGCTGGCAATGGCGTGTCGGACCTGAGCGGCAAGCTCAACACCGCCACCAGCAGCATTCCCCTGGTCGGCGGCGTGGTCAGTCAAGTCACCCCCGTACTCAACGGCGTCGGTGAAAAAGTCACCATGCTCGGCGACACCTTGAACATTGCCACCAGCACCGGCCCGCTGGGGTCCGTCACCAACGGCGTCGGCAATAAGGTGCTGGTGCCGGTCGTCACACTGGCGGAAGGCCTGACCGGCAAAGTCGGCAGCACCACCGGCCTGGGCAATCCGGTCAACGGTCTGCTGAGCAACGTCAGCAATGCCGTTGGCGGGCTGGGCGGCAAAGTGACTTCCGCCGGCGACGGCAACCCGGTGACCAACCTCGTCGGTACAGCGCTGACGAACGTGGCAACGACCACGGGAACGGCGGGCGGCCTGCTGACCACTTCGGGTTCCGGCACCGGCGGTTTGGGCAACACCGGCCTGCTGCAAACCGTCGGCGGTGCCGTGGCAAATGTCGGCGCTGGTTTGAACGCCGGCAACACCAATCCGGTCGTCAGTGCCGGTGGAGTAAACCTGGGTGCCGTTGGCGGCGCGGTGGCTTCGATTGGCGGCGCATTAGGCGGCTCGAGCGCGCCCAATCTGAGCCCGACCGCTCCCCTGGCCAGCGTCGGTGGCGCCATCGGCACGGCGCTGAATCCGGTCACCAGCGGCGTCAGCAACATCACCCAACAAGTGGGCGGCGCCACCGGCCTCGGTGCGCCGGTCAACGGTCTGCTGACTCAGGTGGGTGGGGCCGTCGGTAATGTCGGCAGCACCGTGGCCGGCGCCACACCCAACCCGGTGGTGGCCGCCGTCGGCAACACGGTCTCAACGGTCGGCGCCACGGTCGGTGCCGTCGGTGGACTGGTCGCTGGCGGCACCGGCACCACCGGTGGTCTCGGCGGTTTGCTGGGAGGCCTGAACACTAAACACTGAATTGCACCTGGCCGATTCGACGGCCTTATCTGCAGCGCCTACGCTTGGTTGGAGGCGGAAGATTCGAATGAGTCTTCCGCTTTTTTCTTTTGGAGCAAGACAGCCTGCGGTTCTGGTTCAGTCAGCTGACGAGCCCCGGGATGTCGCGATATGACCATGGAGTGTCCTATGCGCGTTATGGCTTCCCTGCTGTGCCTGACCGTCAGTTCTTTCGCTCTCGCCGATACCCTTCCGAGCTTCCTCAACAGTAACGAAACCATCCGCAATCTCCCCGTACCGAACCTGCCCGCCGACGCCTACCGCCCGACAGCCGCACCATTGCAAGTACCGGAACCCGGCGCCACGGCCGCGCAACCGTTGATGATGGGCACTAAAGTGACGATCAAAAATGTGCAGATCGAAGGTGGGACGATTTACCCGCTCAACGAATTGGCGGCGCTGTATCAACCGTTGCTCGGCCACGAAACCAGCCTCGCCGAGTTGATCGAAGCCACCCGCAATATCACCCGCCGTTACCAACAGGACGGTTACTTGTTGTCCTACGCCTTCCTGCCGCAACAGGATTTCAGCCAGGGCGTGGCACGGGTGGTGCTGGTGGAGGGTTACATCAAGGGCTACCAGGTGCAGGGCGACCTCGGCCGGGTACAAAGCCTGCTGGACAAACTGGTGGCCAAGCTCCAGGCCGAACGACCGCTGACGCGCAAGACTTTCGAACGCTACACCACCTTGATGAGCCGCATTCCCGGCGTGACCTTGCAGGCGCAAGTGCCGCCGCCGGGCACCACCGATGGCGCGGCGTACCTGGCGGTGCAGGCCAGTCGCAAACCGTTCACCAGCAGCTTGAGCGCCACCGAAAACAGTCGCAATGGCACCCAGGCCTTGCTCGGGGTCAGTAGCAATTCCCAGACCGCGATGGGCGAACAAGTGAGCCTCAGCGGGCTGTTCCCGCCGGGGGACGATAAAGAACATTACTACCGTCTGGACTACAGCCAGTTCCTCAACGCTGAAGGCACGCAACTGAGTCTGTCGGCCTCACGCTACCGCGCCGATCCGGGCACCAACGTGCTGCTCGACAATGGCCTGCAACTCAAGCCGCACCGGGAAAACGATCGCTACTCCATCGGTTTCAGCCACCCGCTGATCGCCTCGCCCAATGAACAACTGAGCGCCGGCGCGCGGCTGTATGCGGTCAACGACAAAACCCGCTACGACGTGGTCGACGACCCGCGCAGCGTCGAAGTGCGCACCGACATCCGTGCCCTCGCCTTCGAGAGCGACTGGCGCCAGGCCGACACCCGGCAACTGCGGATTCTCAGTGGCGGTGTGTACCAGGGCATCGATGGCATGGGGGCGAAAACCAGTGCCGATGTCGACCTCGATTTCCTGCGCCTGCGCTTATCGGGGGTGCAGAGCGACAAGTTCTTCGACAACTGGCAAGGCGTGCTCTCGGCTGCGCTGTACTGGAGCGACGACACCCTGCCCGACAGTGAACGCGCGGTGTTTGGCGGACAGAATTTCGGCCGCGGCTACCCCGACGACCAAGCGTCCGGTGACAAGGGTTGGGGCGTGGCGTACGAAGTGAACTACAGCTTCAACCGCGATGGAAACTGGCTGCGGGTGCTGCAACCCTATGTGGTGCTGGACCGCTCGAAAACCTGGTTCAACCAGTTGCCGGTGCAGGGCAACAACTTGTCTTCGGCGGCGGTGGGGCTGCGGTTTGGTGATGCGAAGTACTACAACGTCGCGCTGGAAGCGGCCAAGCCGATGTCGGATGAGGCGCTGGATACGTTCAACCGGCGACCGCGCTATAGCGTGAGTTTCAGCTATCAGTTGTAGAGGCCATCGCGAGCAGGCAACACGCTTGCTCGCGATGAACAAAAACGCGGTCTGAAATCAGAACGCGTAACGCACCTTCGCCGTAAAGGAATCGGCGTTGAAATCGGTGCTGGTCACGTAGTTGTAAGACCCACCGACACTCCAGGCGCCCATCACATAGTTGGCGCCCAGGCCCACTTCGTAACTGTCGCGCACCGGCGTCGTACCGCGCGTAGTGAACGAATCGCCGCCCAGTGCAAAGGCCGACGTGGTCGCGGTCTTGTCACCGATAAAGTCGTGCCACGCCATGACCTTGGCTTCAGGTTCAAGGCTGCCGGTGCCGACATCGAACGCTGCGGCCAGGCGTGCGCCCACGCCCATTTCGCCCACTTCATAGCGCTGGCTGCCGACGTTCAGCGACGCCGAACTGCCCTTCTCGCGGTACGCATCCATGCCGACGTTGGCGTAACGCGCGCCCACCTGAGGTTCGAGTACCAGGTTCGGTTGCAAGCGGAAGGTGTAACCGGCCAATGCGCTGACACCGAAGATATCGCTGTCGTAATCGCCCTTGGCCCGGGTGCCGGCGATGTAGCGTTTCGATTCGTTATCGTTCCAGCCATACATCAACGACGAATCCACGAACCAATTGTCATGGGTCCAGTTGCCATACAGGGTCAACGCATGTCCGGTGATATCGGTCTTGCTGCCCAGATCGGATTTCACATCGCTCTTGAGGTAGCTGTAGGCCAGGCCGACGACGGTGTCGGCATTCAACTGACCGTCAGCACCGACCGCAATCCCGTGGCTGTCGGCGTCATAACCCGCCACGCCATGGCGCTCGTCCTGATTGGCATCGCTGCTCAGCGCTTGCAACCACACACCTTTGTCCGTCGAACCGGTGCCGGTACGGGCGCGGCTGGAGCGGTCGTGGATGGCATTGGTCATCAGCGTCTGGCTGTTGGTGGTTGCATGCAACACGCCACGGCTGACGTCCGGGCTGAGTTTTTCCGACAGTTGCGCCAGCTCGGCGTCAGTGCCCGCGTTGGCGAAGGCCTGGAACACCGGGTCCTGCTCGTCGAGCAACGGCATGACGGCCGTCGAGAAACGCCCAATGGCCCCAACCGCGTTGCGCGTACCGCCGGCGCTGAGGATATTTTGTGCAACCACGGCTTCGGATTTGGTCGTCACCAGGGCCTTGATGTCGTTGCCTTCCACGCCAAAGCTTTTGACATCCAGCAAGGCCGAGGACGAAGTCACGCTCAGGTTCTCACCGCCGGTCAATGAGCCGGAACTGATCAAGGTGTAGCGAGTGCCGCCCGCGTTGATGCGGAAGTCGCTGGAGCGCGCCAGCAACTTCAGTTGCCCACCCGGTGCGATATCCGTGTCGCCGGTGACCTTCAACACCGGCAACGCGGGGTTGGTGTCGTTGCCCAGGTACATTTCCAGCACCGAGTCGGACCCTTCCATGTCGAAGTCGCCGATGATCGTGGTGTGCGGTTGCATCAGCGTCAGCTTGCCGCTCTCGACCGTGACGTACCCCGAGCGGATGGTTGAACCATCGAAGTTCACGTCGCCGTCGATGAGCACCCCCGAAAGGCCCAGCAGATCACCTTTGACGTTGCCGCCATTCCAGTAGAAATAGCTGTCGCCACCGTCAACCTGGATCGCGGCCGTACCGCCCTCGATGAGGCCGCCGTCCTGATAAAAATTGAAGGCGCCCTGGCCCGCGACGGGCAGGCTGACATGGATGCCGTAAGCCTCACCCGAGATCGTGCCGCGGTTCCAGGCCGCATACCGGTTGCCGGGCGCGAGCACCACACCTTCAAATGCCAGCGCCTCGGCGTCGAGGCCGGTGGCGCGGATGCTGCCCTCGTTAAAGACGGTGTTGCTCAGCGTCGCGCGGTCCAGATCCACCGCCATCGCGCCTTCACCATTGGCGCTGATCGAACCGGTGTTGTTGATCCCCGTCAGCGTGGTGTGGGACAGCAGCACCCCTATCGGGCGCATGCCATTGACCGTAATTTCGCCGCTATTGACCAACGAATTCGTCAGCGTGATGCCGCTGGCGTCGATACCCATCAAGGACCCGCTAGTGGCAAGGCCATTGATCTTGATCGAGCCGTCATTGATCAGGGAGCCGCCGATCACCGTCGCACCACTGCCATTGCCGATCGAGATGCCGCGGGCGAACTCCAGACCGTCAATGAGGATCGAGCCTTTGTTGGTCAGGTTTTCCTGGAGGGTCAGCGCCTGGAAGTTCACCGCATCAACCAATCCAGGCGATGCGGTTACTAAGTTGATACTCCCGGTCAACGTGGCGGCTCGCCACGTCTGTCCAGTGCCGGAGTACGAACCATTGCTCAAATCGTAATTGAGGTCCGCCGCTTCAACGGCAGAGGTCTGAAACGCGGCGGTCGCCACGGACAACGCCAACAACGAGCGGCGCAGGCAAGAGGTATTCAATCGAGAGTCCCTTCCGAAACTTGAAATGGCAGTTTCAGCAGGGTGACGAATTAATCAGGCATCCCTACCGTCCCCTCAGCAGGGTGCTGATCGGGGGCGGCAAATGTACACGAGCCATCATTTCGACACTACTGAAATGTCAACGTGATGGCGTCAAATTTAGTTGATCAAGGATTAACCAGGTGAGTCGCCGGCAGCGGAAACAGATTGTTCAAGGTTTCCAGCAACCGTACGTGATAGATCGGCTTGCGAAACAGGTCGAGCACCTGCAGGCGCAGCATGTCGCTGACATCCTCCATGTCCGCATGCCCGGACGTCACGATCACCGGCAAGTGCTGGCGTGAGGTGTGTTCACGCAAACGCTTGATCAGCGACATGCCGCTCTCCTCCGGCATGCGCAGGTCAGTGATCACCAGGGCGATGTCAGGGTTGCGGGTCAGATGATGCAGGGCGAGCTTGACCGAGGTGGCTGTAAAGCAACTGAAACCCTCGCCCTCGAGCAATTCCGCCAGCTCCAGCAACGCGTCCTCTTCGTCATCAACCAGCAGCAACTGTTGGCGTTTTTGAGAAGCGTTCATAGGACGGTACCCGCTGTGGACTAAGCGCTGACGTTAGAAGCCCTTTGGCAGATTGGCAAGTGGCCGTCCATTGGCATCGAGAGGATTCAGAGCGCACCCGAAATGGTGGTGAACATGGTGGTCACCGCCGTTTTGATCGGTGTAACGAAAGCCGCCAAGGCCACCGCCACCATACCGGCAATGATCGCGTACTCGATACCCGAAGCCCCTTCGGTGTCCTTGACCAGATTTACGTAGAACGAAAGTTCGGACTTGATCTTCTGAGCGGTTGCTTTGAAGGACATGGCATTTCTCCTGATGACTGCGGGTGTTGCAGGGTCACAACATGATTCCCCTATGCCAGCATCAGCATTGTCGGCAAAGGCTTTACCAACAACTGTAAGAACGAATTAGCACTTAAGTATTAGCTCGACAAATCACACTAAAAAACAGCGTTTGGCGCTTTAGCCTCCTACTTTCGTTCGATATTTAAAGAGTGCTAATGGCGTTTTGATTTACCTGCGCTACCGTCAAATAGCGAAATAGTTGCATGTTCATAGCTGCCTGATTGCGAAGTCATCTCGTTGGAAGTAGCGAGTCATTAAGCAGCGGCGAAAGGGAGAGCCGTCATGAACAGTCGCGTTACCTTGGGCCTGGCCGGATTATTTCTGGTAGGCGCCCTCATTGCCGGTTACTGGGGCCTGGTGCTGGGCCGTCAGCCGGACCCGGAGCCTGTCGCGCCGCCCAACGTCGTGACGGTCAGCGCACCGGCCGTGGCCGCCGCGCCCGAGGAAGACCCTACCCGCCAACCGGTGGTGGTGTTGCTGCGCGATGTCGCACCGTTTGTGCAAATCACCGCGGCCGACGTCGCCCTGGAAAAACTGCGTAACGCGCCGGCCGGCAGTTTGAGCCGTCTCGATCAGGCGATCGGTCGTGCGCCCTGGCGTGCCTTGAGTGCCGGGAGTTGGCTTAACGATGAGAGTTTCGAAAGCGGTGGCGCACTGGCACGGATGATCCGCCCCGACGAGCGCGCCCTCGCGGTGGCCGTGGATGAAGTGATCAATGCCGGCGGCCAGTTGAGCCCCGGTGACTATGTCGACGTGCTGCTGTTTCTGCGCTCGGACGTGAATAACCCACAGCAATCGGCCCAGGTCGTAGTGCCGGCGCTGCGGGTGCTCGGGATCGGTGAACAATTAGGCCTGACCAACGACGGCCAACCCGCCAGACCCGGGCTCAGCAACGACGACAAACTGAAGCAGGATCAACTGCGCGCCAGCGCCCGTTCGGTGCTGCTCGCGGTGCCCGAACCGTTGCTGAGTCGCCTGATGCTCGCCGCCCAGGCCGGGGTCTTGCGCCTGGCAGTACGCAGCGCCGAAGAGAAACGCCTGGCCCATTACTGGGCCGGTGAAAGCGCTTCATCAACCAACCTGGCCAGCGCCAATCGCGACTTGATTCAGTTCAACCAACTGGCCATGACGCCGACACCAAAACCGCTCGCCACCGCCAGTCGCGCCGTACCGCGCACACCGAGTGTGGAAGTGATTCGCGGCAATGAAATCACCCAACAAACCCCCTGAGTCGAGCAAGGACGCATCTAAATGCGCAGACGTTCCATGCCCATGTTCCAAGGCCTGCTGTGGGCCTCCTTGCTCAGCGGCCTGCCACTGACTGCCGCCGTGGCGGCCGTCGGCAATTGCGCCGCACTGGGCCCGTTGCCGGCGGTGCTGGAAGTTGGTGAAGGGTTGCAACAAGAACTGCAATCGGCGGTGGCGATCACTCGGGTGGCGGTGGGCGATCCGAAAATCGCCGATGTGCGGGTCAACGGCAATCAGGCGTTCCTGGTCACCGGCATGGCCCCCGGCGCTACCAGCCTGATGGTCTGGACAGCCTGCGCCAGCGCACCGCGCCAGAGCATGGTATTCGTGCAAGGCAAGGCCACGGCGGCCATGACCAGCGCCACCCGTTTGCCGTCCGATGACCCGTTGCTGCCGTCGCAAGTGCAGACCGATATTCGCTTCGTCGAAGTCAGCCGCACCAAACTGAAAGAAGCCGGCACCTCGATCTACGGCAAGAACTCCAACTTCCTGTTCGGCTCGCCGGGCACGGTGCCCAACACCGCCGTCACCCCTCGCGTGTTGCCGCTGCGCAACCTCGACCCGCGCATCGCCGTGCCGAGCATTCCCCTGGCCAACGACATGTTCAACATCGTCGCTGGCGGCGGTAATTTCCTCGCCATCATCAATGCCATGGAAGGCAGCGGCTTTGCCTACACCCTGGCGCGGCCGAGCCTGGTGGCGATCAGCGGCCAGAGCGCAAGTTTTCTCGCCGGCGGTGAAATCCCGATCCCGGTGCCCAGCGCCAACAGCAACAGCTACTCCATCGAGTACAAGGAATTCGGCATTCGCCTGACCCTGACGCCGACCGTGGTCAGCCGCGATCGCATCGCCCTCAAAGTGGCGCCAGAGGTCAGTGAACTGGACTACAACAACGGCGTGACCATCGGCGGCACCACCGTGCCGGCGTTCACCATTCGCCGCACCGACACCAGCATTTCCCTGGCCGATGGCGAGAGCTTCGTTATCAGCGGCTTGATCAGCACCCAGAACTCGTCACAGGTCGAAAAATTTCCCGGCCTGGGCGACATCCCGGTGATCGGCGCGTTTTTTCGCAACTCGTCGATCAAACGCGAAGAGCGCGAACTGCTGATGATCGTCACCCCGCACCTGGTGCAGCCATTGGCGGCCAACGCGCAATTGCCGTCGCTGCCCGGGGAAAAACTGCGCAACTACGACCCCAACTGGTATCGCCTGTACTTCCTCGAAAACGGCAATTTCGATAAACGCAGCGGGTTATCGCAATGAGCCAGAACCTGAACCAGACCTTCCTCGCCATCACCCGCAACAGCACCGACCTTGAGTGGCTGCAAGGCGCGCTCGCACCGCTGGGGCAAGTGGTCAGCGCCGGTGGCGGCAGTCTTGACGAGTTGCTGGCGCTGGTCGACGTGACCTTCGCCAGCCTGGTGTTCGTGGGCCTGGACCGTGAACACGTGGTGGCCCAGAGCGCGTTGATCGAAGGCGCACTGGAAGCCAAACCGATGCTGGCGGTGGTCGCGTTGGGCGACGGCATGGACAACCAATTGGTGCTCAACGCCATGCGTGCCGGGGCGCGGGATTTCGTCGCTTATGGCTCGCGTTCCAGTGAGGTCGCCGGGCTGGTGCGACGCTTGAGCAAACGCCTGCCGCCGGTGGCACCCAACACGCAACTCGGTGGCCTGACAGTGCTGTATGGCGTGCAAAGCAACGCTGACGGCGCGCTGCTGGCCAATCACATGGCGCAAGTGGTGCAGAAGAGCGGGCAGCAAACCCTGCTGCTGGACCTGGGCCTGCCCCGCGGCGACAGCCTGGCCTTGCTCGGCCTTGAGAGTTCATTCCACTTCGGCGACGCGTTGCGGCATTTGCGGCGCCTCGACGCGACGCTGATCGACAGCGCCTTCACCAGTGCCGAGGCCGGGCTGCGCATCCTCGCTTACGCCAGCAGCGACGAGCCGCTGGAACACACCAGCGCCGCCGAGTTGTACATGCTGCTCAGCGCCTTGCGCCAACACTTCCAGCACATTGTGGTGAACCTCACCGGCCAGCCGGACAGCGAAGCGTTGCGCACCTTTGTCAGCCACTGCGACAAATTGCTGTGGTACACCGATCAGAACGTGCTCGACTGCCGGCGCAACCTGGCAGTGCTCAATCTGTGGCGCGAAAAAGGCATGAAACTCGATCACGCACGGCTGCTGGTGGACCGCTATTTGCGCAGCGTCGCCCCGGACGCCGAGACCCTGGGCAAGAGCTTCGGCCTTGAGGTCATTGCCGTCCTCGCCTACAGCCCCGAAGTGCGGCTCAACGCTAAGAACCAGGGCGTGACGCTGTTCCAGTTTGCCCCCCGCGAAGTCCTCACCCAGAGCCTGCGCACCCTCGGCGAACGGCTGGCAAAACGTTCCGAAGGCCTGGCCAAACCCAAGGCCGGCTGGTTCAACCGCCTGAGGGGTACACCATGAGCGGCGAAAAACTGTTCGGCGCGCCCCAGCGCGGACCGGTCGGCAACAGTGACCACGAAGGCCTGAAACTGGTGTTGCATCGCTACATCATCGACGCCATCGAGGAGTCCGGGAAAAACCTGCTGGAAGGCTCGCGACCCGTGCTGTCGCAGTTCGTGACCGACAAGGTCGCCGAGTACATCGCCCGCCTGCACCTGGCGATATCGCGCTATGAAATGGAACGCCTGGCCGAAGAAATCGTCGACGAACTCACCGGTTTCGGTCCGCTCGAAGTCCTGTTGCGCGACCCGGCGGTGACCGAGATTCTGGTCAACGGTCCACACCGGGTCTTCATCGAACGCGAAGGCGTGCTGCATCAAAGTGACCTGCGTTTTATCGACGCCCACCACGTTGAACGGGTGATGCAACGGATCCTCGCGCCACTCGGGCGACGGCTCGATGAGTCCTCACCGATGGTCGATGCGCGGCTGCCTGATGGCAGTCGGGTCAACGCGATCATTCCGCCGATTGCCCTCGATGGCCCGTGCCTGTCGATTCGTAAATTTCGCAAGGACATGCTCAAGAGCAATGACCTGATGGCCATGCAGACCATCGATCAGGCGATCTTCGATTTCTTTCAGGACGCCGTGGGCAAGCGCTGCAACATCCTGATCAGCGGCGGCACCGGCACCGGCAAAACCACATTGCTGAACATTCTCAGCCAGTTGATCAACCCTCACGAGCGTCTGGTCACGATCGAAGACGTCGCGGAATTGCAGTTGGGCCATCCCCATGTGGTTCGCCTGGAAACCCGTCCGCCGAATGCCGAAGGCCACGGCGAAGTGAAGTCCAGCGACTTGATCCGCAACGCCCTGCGCATGCGCCCGGATCGGATCATTCTCGGCGAGATTCGCGGCGTCGAAGTGCTCGATGTGCTCACCGCGATGAACACCGGCCACGACGGTTCCATGAGCACCGTGCACGCGAACAACGCCCAGGATGCCCTGTTGCGCCTGGAGACCCTGGTGGGCCTGACCGGCCGGACCATCGCCGAGCGCACCCTGCGCCAGATGATCTGCGCGGCACTGGATGTGGTAATCCAGTTGACCCGTCTGCCCGATGGCCGGCGCTGTGTCAGTGAGGTGGTGGAGGTGGTCGGCGTGCGCGACGACGTCTACGTGACCAACACGTTATTCCGCCTCGACCGGCGTACCGGTTTCGGCTTTCTGCGCGAGGCGATCAACCCCGCCGGCGACAAATTGCGCCGCGAGTCGGCGCTCATTCAGTTTCCGAACTGAGGGCCCGAGCATGCTCAAGGTGCTGCTGCTCATCCTGGTGTGCCTGACGCTGCTCGGGTTATCGGCGCGGATGTTCCAGCGCGGATTACGCCAGACCGCCACCGAAAGGGTCATCGGTCGCCTGACCCAGGGGCAGCCGCAATTGCTGGTGCAAAAGTCGTCGTGGGTCGGCCTGGAGCGGGCCTTTCTGCGCGCCGGCCTCGGACGCCCCACCGAACGCCTCGGCGTGTGGTTGCTGCTGTGGGCGCTGGGTATCGTGATCGGTTTTGCGCTGGGTGGCTGGCCCGGCCTTTTGGTGTTGCTGGCGGTGCCGCCGTTGCTCCTGCGGCTGTACGTCGGTTGGCGTTACCAGCGCCGGCTCAAGCGCATGATCGAACAATTGCCGCAGTTGCTCGACCATACCGTGCGCAGCCTGAAATCCGGACGCACCCTGGCCGATGCCGTGCTCGGTGGTATCGATGCCGCCGAAGACCCGTTGAAAAACGCCATGAGCCGGGTCCGGCGTAACGTGCAGTTGGGAGTCAGCCTGCCGGATGCCGCGTCAGACTTCGCCGAGCTGTATGAGCAGGAGGAGTTTCGCCTGTTCGCGCTGGGGCTGAAGGTCAATCACCGCTACGGCGGCAACGCCAGCGAGCTGCTGGAAAACCTGATCAAGATGATTCGCGAACGTGACCAGGCCGCGCGTCAGCTCAGCGCCATGACCGGTGAAACCCGCGTCACCGCGATCGTCCTCGCCGGGTTGCCGATCAGCCTTGCCGGTTACTTCCTGTTGTCCAACCCGCAATACCTGCTCGCCATGTGGCACGACGGTTCGGGGCAGATCATGCTCGCCACCGCGTTCGGTTTGCAGGTGGTGGGTTGCCTGGCGCTGTGGCGCATGTTGCGCAGCCTATGAACATTCCGTTGCTGATCAGCGCACTGCTACTGCTCACCGCTGTTGTGTTGCTGTTCGCCGGCCTGTTGGACCAACAACGCCGGGTGCGCCAAGTGACGCGGCGGCTGGATGGAAAAACGCCGGACCGGCATCGCTTCAGCCGTTGGCTGCAAGTGCTGGGCAACAGCCGGATCGGTCAGCGCTCGGTCAAACTGGACACTGAAACCCAAGTCTTGCTCAACCGTCTGGGCTGGCGCAGTGCGCGGCGGCGCTCACTGTTCGCGGCGTTCCAGGTCGGCGTGCCGGTACTGGCGCTGGCGCTGACGTTGCTGATCCAGGGGATATTTTTCCCTGACCAGGACAACCATTGGATCGCCCCGGCCTTCGCCACCGGCATCGGTTATCTACTGCCCAAACGCTTGCTGGTCGCGGCCGCGCAACACCGGCAAAAACAACTGGCGACCGAGATTTCCACCTTCATTCCGTTGCTGCGCATTTTGTTTGAGTCGGGCATGGCGGTGGAACAGGCGCTGCGGGTGTTGAGCATCGAAGGCAAACATTTACTGCCGGCGCTGACCCATGAGTTGCGCCTGGTGCTGGCCCGGGTCGACTCAGGCCTGGAGTTGGGCGAGGAACTGAACAAGGCCAGTCGGTTGCTGGCGGTGGATGAGTTCAGCGACACCTGCGTGATCCTCCAGCAATTGATCCACCAGGGCGGCGGCGCGATGAAATCCTTGCTGGCGCTGAAACGGGTGCTCGATGACCGGCGCCTGACGCGCTTGCAGGAATACATCTCCAAGATGTCCGCCAAAATGTCCGTCGTGATGATGCTGTTCCTCTTCCCGGCGTTATTGATCGTGCTGGCCGGCCCGGGCTTCACCGCCCTGGCCCGGGCCTTTGCTTCTTGAGGGGAATGTGATGAAAGCGATGATGGCCGGTTTGAGTCTGCTGTTGCTCGGTGGCTGCGCGAGCAACGGGCAGGACCCGTGGAGCGCCTTGACCAACAGCGCCAGTTGCAGCAAGCCCAGCTCCGAGCAACAGCTGTCGTTGAACCTGGCCGACGACATGGCCAAGGACGGCAAACTGCACGCCAGCCTGGCCAACCTGCAAAACCTGCCCGACAACCTGGCCGACGTGCGCTTGCGCAAGGCCAAGGTCTATCGGCTGCTGGGCCGCAACGAAGCCGAGCCGTTGTACCGCAGCCTGCTCGGCAGTTGCATGGCCGCCGAAGCCGAACATGGCCTGGGCCAACTCGCCGCGGCCAATGGCGATAACGGTCAAGCCCAGGCCCACTTGCAACGGGCCGCACGCCTGGCGCCCACCGACGAAAAAATCCGCAACGACCTGGGCGTGGTCTACCTCAATCAACTGCGGGTCGAAGACGCCAAGTTCGAATTTCTCACCGCGATGGAATTGAAACAGAGCGACCAATTGGCGGCGGTGAACCTGGTGACACTGTTGATCTACCAGGACGACTGGAGCCGCGCCGCCGAACTGGTCAGCCGTGTCGGCCTGAGCCCGGCGCAAGTGACTGAGGCCCAGGCTCGCGCAGAAAGACTCAAGGCGCCGGGCAAGGTTGCGCCAACTGTGGCGGCGCAGGTCGCCGCCGTCACTGCATCGCCCCTTCAATAGACGAGGTCCTTGATGAAAAAAACCACCCTGTGCGGCCTCGCCCTGCTGACCCTGCCACTGGGCGCATTCGCCATCGACGCCGGCCCCGCGTCGCCGCAACAACAGGAAACCGAAGGCTGGTTGCAGCTGCAAAGCCGCAACACGGTGGCCTCGCTTAAGTTGCAAACCGCAACCGCGACCGAGCGCGAACTGAGCATGCAGCGCTGGTTGAAAAGCTACCTGCATGAGATACCGAAGTTCTTTGATCAGGATGAGGGCGGGAAAGTCGACAGTGGGTCGGGGGAATAGTGAGTTCCTGCTATCGCTTCAAGAGTGTGGTGGCAAAGACACCGGGCTCGATGTTGTTCGGTTTTTGCCACGGTTAAACAGTTTTTTCGTGAGCGTTTATAGACACCCAGTGTTACGTCATAAACGGCTACAACGCCTTGCGTCGTTGCCTACGCGTAAGCCAGAATCCGCCGGCTTGTGCGGCTGTGGGGTGGGCTATATCGTTTCCGGGTCACTGCAAAACAGTGATCGGGTTTGGTAGCCCGTCGTGACAGTCGTATGGCAACACCTTATGCAGCCCTGTTGTTGGGACTCGCTTTATATGGTGGTCATGCGTGGGGCTCATTCGTGAGCGCCGGGTTTTCTGTCGCGACCGGTCTACCAACCCATGCATGGCCGCCACCCATTCGTTTGGTAGCGAGGGTGATGGCTCCTTGAGATTTGCGACGGAGTTCTAACAATGTTCAAAGTTACGCCTAACCCCCCGAACACCGGTCCAGTACCCTACGACGCCTCTTTCGATCTTGATCCCAAGAAAATGAAATTGGCGGCCGACCGCGCGCTCAACTTCTACCTCAACCCCGGGGCGACGAAAACGCAGATACCGCCCCGAAAGCCCAACAACTTCTACACCATCGACGCAGCGGTGGATGACGAAACGTTGCTGGTCGACGCCAGCGAGGCGTTGGGATCAGCCCGCAAGATGGTCAACGATCTCGTCGACTTAACGGACGGCGAGCGACGCCATACGATGCTGGTGCTGCATCGGGTGATCTTGATGGGTGAGTTAGCGGTCAATCGCGTGCTGGACAACCACAAGCCTGGGTAACCGCCAGGCGCGGCAGTGAGGGGGCTTGCTCCCTCACTGCCTCTGCGCGCTCGGCCTCTATCAGTGCGCGGTCACACGCTGGCGCAACCCGGAATTGCTCGGCGACAGGGCCAACGCCAATTGCGTGCGGTTATGCATGTGGGTCAGGCGCAGCACCTGGGACACGTACAACTTCACCGTGTTCTCGGTAATCCCCAGCTCACAGGCAATTTGATAGTTGGTCTGGCCCTTGCCCACCAACCGCGCCACATCGAGCTGGCGGGGCGACAGCTGATTGAAAATCGCCGGGATCTCTTGCCGCTCCGCCTCACTCGGCTCGCGGTTGTCAGTACCCAGCAACGCCGACGAACGCGGTGCGCGGCGCACCCGGTCCAGATCCTGGTAAAGGTCGTCAATCGACTCGGACAAGTACTGTAACTTCTGATTCAAATGCCCGAGCTGCACATCTTTCTGCCGCTCCTGCAACGCCACTTCCTGGCGCTGCAAACCTTCCAGCAATTCATCCAGATCAATCGGCTTCTGATAGTAATCGGCGATCCCGGCGCGCAAGGCCTTGATCACATCCTGCTTGTCGGCGCGCCCGGTGAGCATGATCGCCTCGAACGCCCGGTGCCGGCCGCACAGGCGTTTCAGCTCCTGCACCAGTTGGATGCCGTCCATGTCCGGCATGTGCAAATCGCACAGCACCAGACCGATGTCCGGGTCTTGGGTGAAGCGCTCGAGCGCCTGGGTGCTGGACTCGCACGGCACACAGCGATAACCGCTGCTCTCCAGGAACTCACACAGTTCTTCGACGACCAGAGGCTGATCGTCGACCACAAGGACTTTTACTGCGGACGTAAGCTTGTTCACGTGCTACTCCATGCCCAGGCCGAAAGCTGACCATTCCTGTACTAATAGCCGCTTGTTGTATAACTACTCTAATTTGAAAGTAGTCGCACTTTCCGACTATGTACATAGCACTAGTGGCCTGTTGCGACTAATGGATCCAAAGGAGCGTACACACCATGCCTATCAGCACGAACGGTGCGTAAGGCTGCTTCCTTGACACTTCGTGGCGAAAATACCGAAGACGCTGCCTAAGTCCTTGACTCATATGCAGCCAGACTTTTGGCGCAATCAATAACCACAACGCACTGGCCAGCCCGGCACCGATAAACGCACCGAGCAGATGCATACCGTCTGTCGCCAAGCCCAAAGCTGTCATTAATTTCACATCGCCGGCGCCCATGCGCTTCATCACGTAGCCCGGCAAGGTGAAGGCCAACGCCAGCAACACCGCCCAGCCGCCCTGCTCTGCCCCCGCGCCCAGCCACGTGTTGCCGGTCCATAACAAATACGCCAGGGCCAACCCGCCGGCGCCCAACGTCAAGGCGTTGGCAATGTGGCGCTGGCGAGCATCCTGCACGGCGCACAGCGCCAGCCAGATAATCAAGACAAGGCTCTGCATCCGGTAAAAACCGTCCGTTTTGGCTGAATGATTCTATGCTGATATTACGCAGTGATTGTCAGGGTAGACGCAGTCATGAAAGCAGGCCTCCCCCGCAAGCAAAAAGGCGCCGCCGCGATTGAGTTCGCCTTGGTGTTCGTGATCTTTTTTGCCGTGTTTTATGGGCTGGTGAGTTACAGCCTGCCGCTGTTGCTGATGCAGTCATTCAACCAGGCGACCGCCGAGGCGGTGCGCCGCAGCGTAGCGCTGGACCCAGGCACCGCCAACTACAACACTGCCGTCACCGCCCTGGCGACCACCGAACTGGCCCGGCAACTGACGTGGATTCCCGCTGCCCTGAATTTCAATGTGGCCACCGACACCGCGGCTACTTACAGCGGCGGAGTACTCAAGGTCACCATCACCTATCCAGTCGCCAAGTTGAATCAGGTGATCCCGTTCCTGGTGTTGCCGGGCATCGGCGCGGTGCCCAATCTGCCGGCCAATCTGACGGCCAGTTCGAGCCTGCAATTTTGAGTTCCGGAGACACGCTGTTCGGGCGCCTGCTCAATCGCCAATCGCCGGCCTCCTCACCCGCGTCCGAGCCCCTGAGCATGCCCGGCATCGGTTTGCAGGTGCATCTGGATGCCGAGGGCCAGGTGCTGCACTTGACCGGTCCGCTGCGCCATCTGTTGGCCCAGCAAATGCCCACCGGGCAAACCTCACACTTGCTTGACTACCTCATGCCGCAGAGCATCCTGGTGGCCGAAGGCAAGCCTGAGGACTGGCAGGGACAGAGCCTGGACCTGGATTTTTTCAGCCTCAGCGGCCAGCCCCTGCACTTGCGCGGCTGGGTCCAGCCGTTGGCCGACACCTGGCTGTTACAGCTCATGGACATCGGCGATTTGTTACTCGAGCGCCGGCAAGCGCGCAGCCGCGAACACTGCCAGTTCCTGGCGACGCAGATCAGCGAACAACTGCGTTTGTGCAGCCTGACGCGCCTGCCCGAGGTGTTGACAGAACAACTGCAAGGCCTGGCGCAACGCTTCCACATCCCGTGCCTCGCCGTGGCCTTGCTCGACGAGCACGAAGAAGGCTGGCAGGTTCACCAGCAATTTGCCGCCTTCGATGCCCCGGCGCTGTGGCAGACCGGGCAACACCTTGGCGCCGGCCTCGACAGCTTGAGCGGCTCCGCGCCCCAGCGCATGACCCTCACTGAGCATCCACGCCTGCAAAGTACGTTCGGCAATGCCGAGGGCCTGGCCGTGCCCTATCACGATGCCCAGGGTGTGGTCGCCTGGCTGCTCTGCGGTTTCTACCCGGTGCAACAACACGCGCCGGACTTGAGCGAGCGCGATTGGTTGCAACTGTGCGCCGCCCTCGCCGGCCCGTTGCTGGAGCGTTTGCGCGAACACTGGCATCACTTGCAACTGGAGCGGCTGGAGTCGTTGCAAGCCTTGCTCGGTACCGGTTGGTGGGAACTTTTCAGCGCGCAGGCCGAGGTGCAACTGGCGCCGTCGCTGGCCAATACCTTGCACTTGGCGAGCAGCCGACTGCCGCTGCACGACTGGCTGGATCAGGTCCACCCTGCCGACCGCGAAGAACTGCGCAGCCACCTGCAAACCTTGCGCGACGAAGGCACGACATTCGTCTCGTGCGTGCGCCTGCATCACCCCGACGCGCCACACAGCGCCGCGTGGTATCGCCTGCAAGGCCAGGCCCTGGGCATCGGCCAAAACCGTCGTCTGGTGGGGTTCATGCTCGACATCAGCGACATCAAGAACCAGGAGCAACACGCCGCCGCGGCCCATGCGCGGCTGGACAATCTGATCGCCAGTTCACCGGCGGTGATCTACGTGCAACGCTACGTCGAAGGGGCGCTGCAACCGACGTTTTTCAGCGACAGCCTGCTGCCGCTGCTGGGCTGGAACCTGGCCGATATCAGCAACGGCTCACTGGTGGAACGGGTTCACCCCGAAGACCGCGAGCGCTACTTCGAACGCACCCGACAGTTGTTACGTCAGGGCTCGGTGCGCGCCCGCTATCGACTGCGCGACAGTCGCGGCGATTATCACTGGCTGCTCGACGAAGCCAAGCTACTGCGCGATGACCTCGGCCTGCCGGTGGAAGCCGTCGGTTTGTGGCTGGACGTCACCGAAGCAACCCTGGCGGCCGAGGCGGTGAAACAGAGCGAAGAACGCTATCGAATACTGGTGGAAGATTCCCCGGCGATGATCTGCCGTTATCGCCCGGACCTGACCCTGAGCTTTGGCAACCGGCCGCTGGCGACGTATCTGGAATGCCAGCCCGAACAACTGCCCGGGGTGAATCTGGGCAGTTGGATGTCGCCGGAACAACGGGAAGCCTTCCTTCAGCGGATCGGGCAACTGAGCCCGGAACTCCCGGTCAGCACTGCGGAAATCAACCTGCAATTGCCGGGACGGGAACACGCCTGGTGGGTCTGGTCGGATCGAGGAGTGTTCGATGAACAGGGCCGTTTGCTCGAAGTCCAGGCCGTGGGCCGTGACAACACGGAAGTGCGCCGCTCCCAGCAGCAACTGACCCAAAGCGCAAAAATGGCCACCCTCGGCGAAATGGCCACGGGGCTGGCCCATGAAATCAATCAGCCGCTGAACGTGATGCGCATGGCCATCGTCAACGTGCTCAAGCGCCTGGGCAACGGCGATGTGCAGATCGATTACCTGACCGACAAACTCAAGCGAATCGATGCGCAGGTGCAACGGGCGGCACGGGTCGTTGACCATATGCGCGTGTTCGGCCGCCGCTCCGAGAACGAGCAGCATCCGTTCAACCCGGCCGAGGCCATCGAAGGCACGCTGGCGCTGCTGGCCGAAGGCATGCGCGGCAAGGGCGTGGAACTGCGGGTCAGCGAGCTCGGTTTTACCGTGCAGGTGCGCGGTTATGTCGATCAACTGGAACAGGTGCTGATCAACCTGATTGTCAACGCCCGGGACGCGCTGCTCAGCAAGCGCGAGGCTGACCGGGAATTCAAACCGTGGATCTCGGTGTACGCCGAACGCGATGCTCAGTCGGTGAGGCTGTGGGTCGAGGACAACGGCGGCGGCATCGATCCGCGCTTGCTGGAGCGGATTTTCGAACCGTTCTTCACCACCAAACCGGTGGGCGTCGGCACCGGGCTGGGGTTGTCGGTGAGTTACGGCATCGTCGAGAACATGGGCGGCCGCTTGAGCGTGCGCAACTCGGCCGAGGGCGCGCGGTTTTGTATCGAGTTGCCGATTGCCCCGGACGATCAGATCACCAGCGTGGCACGTCCTGAATGACAGCTGAGGTTGGCGCCGACATCGACTTTGTTCAGGTCAATGCCCAGGCTCACCAGCAAGGTGTTGATCAGCGTATCGAGCAAGGGGCTGAGGACGCTATTGATCGCGTTGACCAGCAAGGTTTTGACCGAACTGAGGATCGTCCCCAGCACACTGACCAGACTGCCCGACGGGCCATACATGTTGAGCTGGATGTTGTTCAGGGTGTCGTTCAGGCTGCTGACCACGTTGGTGGTGGCGAAGGAATAATAGAACGGTGGCTGGTTGATTTCCGGCAGGTTGGCGGCGGCCGGCGCAGCATAGACGTGGGGCATGTTGGCGTTCGCGCCCACGGTGGTATTGGCCGAGATACTGAGCCCACCGCCGACGCCCGGCGTACGCTGGGTGCAGTTGAACGGCAGTATCAGCAGGAAGCGCTGGCAGGTTTTCACGCCGATATCGATCACCTTCAACGGCTGCGCGACCACCGTTGGCGGCGTGATATTGCTGCCGAATGCCGTGGCCGGATCGATCGTGCCGATTTTCAGGTTCACCAATGACGTGCTGGTGTTGGTGGTCAGGGTTTTGCTGGTAGGACTGACGCAGCTGTAGGCGGTGACGTAGCTGTTGGCGCTGGCGACGTCCAGCGCCACATCGAGGCGGATCGGCGCCTGCAGCACGATGATGTCGGGCGTCTGGCAGGGCACACCCAACAGGCAGGTGAGCGAATCGAGCACGCCGACCAGATTAAGGTTGAGCAAGGCGTTGAGCGTATTGGTCAACGGCCCGGCCAGATCGGCCACTGCATTGACCAGCGGGGTAATGGCGTCCAGCACCGGTAAATTGATCGACAGCAGTGTGCGCACCTGGGCGGTTTTCACATAAATCCGATTGGGGCCCAACGGCGCGAGCGCCGCATTTTTCGGGTTGCCGATGGCCGACAACTGCGGCGGTTCCAGCACCTGCACCCGGGCCGTGATTTGCGCCAGCCCCGCGAGGTTGATTTGTTGGGTCGCCACCAGGCCGTTTTTCTTGTTGGCCAGTTGCACCAATGACTCCACCAGATCGAACACCTTGAGGTTGGTCGCCAGCGCCGTGATGTTGCTCCCCGCCTCGACATGCAGCAGATTGCCCAGCATCACCTTGGTGGTACCCGCCGCAACCTTCAGTGCTTGCAAACTGGCGATGGTCACGGTCGCCCCCAGCGTGCCGCCGGGGTCCAGCACATTGATGGCGGTCTGGATCAATTGGCTGACATCGACAGTGGCGCCCAACGCCTGGTCATAACCAGCGGCGGTCAGGCCAAGGTCTATCTTCAAGCGGTCCAGGTAACCGAGCAGGTTGATGTTGGTATTGATCAAGCCGTTCCAGCCCGCGACGCTGATATTGAGGTTGCCACCGAGCAAGCCACCGAACAGTGCGTTGAGCATGGCGGACTTGCTGGTATCAACGCTCAGCAAGGTACTGCGAATGGTCAGCGATGCCACTGGCGGCGGTAACGCAGCGACGGCGGTGGCGCTCAGGTTAAGGGTCGATCCGGCGGGCGCGCCGCCGAACAGCGCGCCGATGCCACCGGCAATGCTGCGCGGGACCGCATGGCTGGCGATCACTCGAATGGCTTCGCTTTTACTCGGATCGGCGCCGAAGACCCGCAGGTTGTTGGCGTCCAGAGTCAAGGCGCCGCAAGTGACGGCCAGGGTGCGAGTGGGGTCGGGAAGGATGAAACCGTTGCGCGTCGCACTGGCGGTGGCATAGGTGGTGGCCGTGGCAGCGGCGGCGCAATCGCCACCCCGGCTGGCCGCCTCCAGGGCCGCCATGTCTGCCACCCGTTGCAGGTTGCGTTTTTCCAGGTACAGCCGACCGCTATCGACCACCAGCAGCAGGAACACCAGGGCCATGCCCAGGGTCAGCGCCGCGATCAAACCGATAGCCCCCCGTTGCCGGACCGGGCCGCGAAACTGCGACATCGCGCACTCCTTCGCCGGCGCACACCTTGTGCTGCCTCCATTGGTGAAATGCAGTGTAGACAAGGGTTGGCGAGGTTGCTGGCCACACAAAACCTGTAGGAGCGAAACTTGCTCGCGAAAGCGGTGTGTCAGGCACATCCGTTTTGGATGTGCCGACGCCTTCGCGAGCAAGCTTCGCTCCTACAGGGTCAGGGGGTTTATCTGGGTGGGTAGTTGGCCAGGATCCGGCCCACTGTTTCGCGCACCGCATTGCTGCGATCCGCCGGGTTGGGGGTGCTGCTGAGTATTTGCTCGTCGCTGCCGCGCCACACCAGTTTGCCGTCCTTGCCGTCGAGCAGGTCGATCTGGATGGTCGCCACTTTGTAGCTGACGTTGCGCGTTTCGTTGTACATCGGGCCGCCCCAATAGCCGTTCCATGGGCCGCCCCAACCGCCGCCGTAATTGGTGGTCACTTGTTGCTGACGGTCTTCGACGATCAGGTAGGCCTGCACGTTCACCTCACCCTTCTGGCCCCCGGCGGCCGGGCGCAAACCGCGTTGATCCAGTTGATCGGCCACTGCCTGGCGAATGCGCTGTTCGGTCAAATCGCTTTTGATCCGAGGATCATCGGGGCGGTATTGCAGGGCGGGTTCTTTCCAGCTCCAGCTGCGATAAGCGGCGAAGTCGCGGCTGGCGTCGAAGTCATTATTGACCTGGTGGGCGCAGGCACTGAGCAGTGCGGCCACGGTCAGTATTGCGAGACGGCGGAACATGATGGTTCTCCAATTGAAGACATGAACCTTGGGAATGCTTCTTATCTACAGAAGCTAGCTTGGAGGATACGCCGACATCGCCTTTTCCACAGCCTCCCGTATCGCATCGACGCGCTGGCTCTGGTTACCCTGATTGCCGGTCTCGGCGCTGGCGCTCCACACCGGTTGACCGGTGCCGGCGTCGAACAGATCGACGCGCACTACCACGACCTGTTCCTGATACGTACGGACGATCGGCACGCTGTTGTACATGCCATAACCATTGCCGTAGCGGTTGTAGCCGCCATATCCACCGCCGTAGTAACCGTAATCGTCCTGAACCTGACGCAAGCGGGTTTCCAGATGCAGGTTGGCGCTGACAAAGAGGTCGGCCGGGCGATTGTCGTGCAATGGCCGCAAGCCGCGCTGATCGAGGGCGCTGCTGACCGCTTCGGCCACTTGCGCCGAATCCGCCCAGGCCGAACCCGGCGGCAGTTGCCCGTTGAGCCAGGCCCAACTGCGGTAGCGCCCATAGTCCCGGGGCGGTGCCGGGTAGGCGCTGCGGTCGAAAGTATTCGCCGCTTGCGCTGGCGCCGGCGGCAAGGGATTGGACGTCGCCACATAAGGGTTGCTGCCCTGGCAGGCGGCCAACCCCAGACACATCAGCAGTAACCCTGAACGCGCGTTCATGTTGTTCTCCGATCAGATCGGCCGACAGATCCAGTGCAAGTAACGCCCAAGCCCGGCGAAGCTTGGGTGACGACGGTGGGCCAGTTCCATTTCGAGCAAGTCCACCAGTTCGGCGCGGGCCTGGAATTCCACCGGCATGTAGTCGTGAAAAACCCGCACCCCACTCTGGGTTTCGACCTGCCACATACCTTCAAGTTGCGCCGCCAGTTCCCGCGGATCAAGCGGCTGTTGCGGGGTCAGGCTCTGCTTCTCGCCGGCCATGTCGTTCTTGCGCATTTTGCGGAAGTGGCCCTTGAGCAGGTTGCGGTAGATCAGCGCGTCGCGGTTATAGAAGGCCAGGGATAACCAGCCCTCCTTGGTCGTGAGTTGATGCAATACCGGCAGGATCGCGTGGGGTTCGGCCAGCCATTCCAGCACGGCGTGACACAGCACGAGGTCGTAGGGTTCGGTGAGCTGGCCGAGCAGATCCTGCCACGGCGCCTGAATGAAGGTCGCGCTCTGCCCGGCGTCGGCGAAGCGTTGGCGCGCGCCTTCGAGCATTGGTGCGGCGGGTTCGGCGAGGGTCACGTCATGCCCGCGCTGGGCCAGCCACAGCGACATATGGCCGAGGCCAGCGCCAATGTCGAGGACGCGCAGCGGACGGTCCGGCAGGGTTTCGGCCAGGTCGGCTTGCAGCACGGCCAGGCGAATCGCGCCTTTGGCCCCGCCGTAGATTTTTTCCGCGAAACGGGTCGCCAATTGATCGAAATGACGGTCGCTCATCAGCTGAACCGCCGTTCGCTGTCCGCGAGTTTGCTGCGCACCACTTCGTTCATGTCCAACCCCAACTCGCTGCACAGCAATAAGAGATAGAGCACGATGTCGCCGACTTCCTGCCCGGCGTGGGCCAGTTTGTCGGCCGGCAATTGGCGTGACTGGTCTTCGCTCAACCACTGGAAGATTTCCACCAGCTCGGACATTTCCACGCTCGCGGCCATGGCCAGGTTTTTCGGGCTGTGAAATTGCCGCCAGTCATTGCGGTCGCGGATGGCGTGCAGGCGTTCGGTCAGTTCAACAAGGTTCATCGGGCTCTCCTGAAGGCGTATAGCTTCGGGGGGATGGGCAGTGAAGGCAAGTGCCAGCGTTTTCCTGCGCTGATCGTTCCCACGCTCTGCGTGGGGACGATCCAAACCCTCTATGCTAGTAGGGAACTCGGCACTACGATCCGCGGCCCAAGTCAGGCGCGGCAACCTTGCCACCACAATCATCAGGACGCCCACATGCAGGTAGAAAGTTTCTTTGAATGGCTCGGCCAGGCACTCGGTTCGGTCATCCGCTTTATCGTCGACGGCCTCAGTGGCCTGTTCAACATCCTCAGCCACGCGGGCGCCAACTTTGTCGAAGGGCTGTCCCGGACGCTGGGCATGGACACATCGATCATCAGCATCATCGCGCTGATCATCGGGCTGATGCTGTTATGGTCGGCGATCCGGGCGTTCATGAATGCGTCGATCATCATGGGGATCATCTGGTTGTTGCTGGGGCTCTGGTTGCTTAGCTGGATCATCCACTAGCACCCCTGATCGTTCCCACGCTCTGCGTGGGCATGCAGCCCGGGAGTCATTCCCACGCAGAGCGTGGGAACGATCATCGCAAACTGTCGTTACAATGCCCGCTCCCCAAGGAGCCTGCATGTCCAACCTGATCGCCGACTGGCGCGACCGCCCGACCCATCGCAAGGTCTGGGCCCTCGCCGCGCCCATGATCCTCTCGAACATTTCCGTACCGCTGGTGGCGCTGGTCGACAGCACCGTCATCGGTCACTTGCCCCACGCCCATCAACTGGGCGCCGTTGCGGTGGGCGCCAGCCTGTATACCTTCCTGGCATGGGGCATGGGTTTCCTGCGCATGGGCACCACCGGTTTTGCCGCACAAGCGGCCGGGCGTGGGGATGGCACGGCGTTGCGGCAGATTTTGTTGCAGGGCCTGTTATTGGCCATGGGCCTGGCCATCGTGTTGGGAGCGGCGGGGATTCCGTTGAGCGGCGTGGCGCTGCACTTCATGCAACCGTCGGCGGAACTGGATCAACTGACTCGCGAATTTTTCCACACCCGCTTGTTTGGCCTGCCCGCCGCGCTGGCCAGTTATGCGTTGGTGGGCTGGTTCCTCGGCACCCAGAATGCGCGGGCACCGCTGGTAATTCTGCTGGGCACCAACCTGGTGAACATCGCGCTGAACCTGTGGTTCGTCCTCGGGCTGGACTGGGGCGTGGTCGGTGCCGCCCGAGCGTCGGTGATTGCCGAATGGACCGGTGCGCTGATCGGCCTGTTGATGACCCGCAAGGCCTTGCGCGCCTATCCCGGGCACATCGCCTGGGCCGCCCTCGCGTTGTGGCAGAGCTGGCGCCCGCTGCTGGCGGTCAACCGCGACATTTTCATCCGCAGCCTGGTGCTGCAATCGGTGTTTTTTCTGATCACCGTACAAGGCGCGCGGCTCGGTGACGCCACGGTCGCGGCCAACGCGCTGCTGCTCAACGGTTTGCTATTGACCGCCCACGCCCTCGATGGTCTGGCCCACGCCGTGGAAGCCCTGTGCGGCCACGCCATCGGCGCCCGGGATCGCGATTCTCTGCGCCGCTCACTGGTGGTCGCCGCTGGTTGGTCGTTGATCGCCAGCCTGGGCTTTGCCGCGCTGTTTCTATTCGCCGGACACTTGTTCATCGAGATGCAAACCAACATCCAGAGCGTACGTGACACGGCGTTCATCTACCTGCCCTACCTCGCCGCCCTGCCGCTGATCGCGGTCTGGAGTTACCTGCTGGACGGGTTGTTCATCGGCGCCACCCGCGCCCGGGAAATGCGCAACGGCATGCTGTTGACCATGCTGCTGTTGCTGCCCTTTGCCTGGGCGTTGCAAGGTCTGGGCAACCACGGGCTGTGGATAACCTTTCTACTGTTCATGTTGCTGCGCAGCCTGACGCTTGGTGTGTTTGCCTGGCTCCTGCGCCAGAACGATGGCTGGTTCGCCGGCACGCATCGGTAATCAGGGTTGCCCGCCCTGCCAGCGGTTGCGCAGGTGATCGAGACGCTCCTGCTGGCTCAGCCCCGGCAAGGGCTGCGTCGGCAACGCGCCGGGGTGCTGCAAGCGCAGCCACAACCAGCCATCCAGCACCGGGCGTTCGCTGAAGCCCAGCGCCAGGCCTTCCTGCACATGGGACCAGAGGCGGTTGTAGTCGGTACCGGTGGATCGGCTCCAGTGCCAGGTGTGTTGCTCCAGCAAGCAGGTTTGCAGTTTTTCCCGCTGGCGAGGGCTGAGGTTTTCTTCGACCGCCAGCGGACTGACCGCAAGTCCTGGATTGAGCAACTGCTGCCAGCCCTGGCTGCCAATCGCCCGGTCGGCCCAAGTCCCGCCGAACCAGCGCAACTGACTGATCGGGCCGAGCCAGCGACTCAGTTCCTCGGCATCGCAGGCATCGAAGAAGTAACTGGCACAGTGCGGGTTGTAATAGCTCAGCAGCGCCCGGTGATGGACGCCGAGCGTCACCGTGAGCATGCGCCGCAAATGCGCCAGCAGCGGCGCCGGCGATGCCTCGCTGACCAGCAGCAAACCTTGCCAGGTGTGCGGCTCACGGTAGCAAAGCTCGATCAGCGCCGGGCAATCCTGCAGCTCGATCAAGGCCGGTCCTTGCTCGCGCAACGGATGCAACTCAGTGTCTTCGAACAACCAGAACCAGGGCACATCGGTAAATCGCCGCTGCAGCATGGCCGCCGCGCCAGGGACACCGGGCTCATCCAGCAATAGCCATTGCGAGGTCGGGTCGGGCGTCTGAGCGCCGATCATGCCGCACCGCTCTGACCAAACAGCGTTACCGCCCGACAAGTGCAGACCGATTCCCGACAATGACTGAAACTGCCGCCGCCGGGCAGCAGGCAGAGCAGCAGCAAGGGTTCGCTCGATCGCAGCAAGGCCAGTAAACCTTCCGGTTCAGGCTGCACCGGGCTCGGCACTTCAGGCTCGCTGGCGCAAGGCGGGCCCTGAAGCAACCCGGTGATCAACGGTTGATCCGGATCGCCCTCGATGAAACTGACCACCACCTCGGCCCCCGCCCCCACTGCGAAGAAGCCGCGTTGTCCAGTTCGGGGGCCAACGGCAACCAACAGTGATCCGGTTTTGCGCCTTCGCCCTGATAGAGCCAGTCGAACTGCACAGCCACGGGACGAGATGGATCGGGCCGGGTTTCTTCAACATCGACAACCCAGGCCCGTTGCAGGCTGAGCATCCTGGGTTTCGCCGGCCCGTGGGCTGCCACCCAAGGCGCCTGCCACGGCACCGCGCGTATCGTGTTGGAATAGGCAAACAGCGGCTCCTGCCCACCCCGGTGCTCAACCTCAATCAACCGCCACATAGCATTCCACTCACTGACCGGATGCCCGGCCACTGGCATGAGTTGTCCACTGCGCAGCGTCGTCAGCGCGGTACAACCTTCGGCGACCGGTGTCGTCTGCACTCCGGCTTGCACCTCGAACCAAGACACTGCGCACGGCTCGGTTTCGCCCGGGAACACCAGCGTTTCTGCACGGCGCGCGAGCCCCTGATCGTCACCAATGATCAAACAGTGGCCGCGACTGGAATGCTCGAAGTGGTAGTGAAGACGCTCTTCGGCGCACAAACGCTGGAAAAATTGCAGGTCCGACTCACGGTATTGCGTGCAGAAATCCCGGGGCGGGTAATCGTCGCTCAACGCCAGACGCCAGTCCTTGCCGGCAATGCCGTGCTCCTTGAGCACCTGGCGAAGAATCTGCGGCACCGAACGCGCGCTGAAGATACGCCGGCTGAAACGCTGGGCCAGGCACGCCAGTTTCGGCCGCAGACGGACACGACACAGCCGGGACAAGGCGCCATGTTCACGCTGGACGAGTTCATGCAATTGCCCGTGGATACCGTTTCCCGAGGCTTCAAACTGCAAGAACGCCCCGCGATAAAGCAGGCTGGCAAGGTCGAGTGTCGGGTCATCGATCAGCAAATCCACCTCGAACGCAAACGGCTCGCTGATGGCTTCACTGCCGGTAAAGGCCAGGACCTCAAAGGCGTCGGGCAGGCCCGCTACATCCAGCCGAAAGGACGGCTCGTTGACTGGATCGAACATCGGCGATTCTCTACAGGAGGGGCGGCCGGGGATTCTCGCTGAGAGACATGGCCGAGTAGAGAGCTGAAGTACAACTTAGGAAATGACCTACGCGAAAAGAAGACCAGATCGCCTTAGTAGCGGTTGATATGAGTGATTTCGCATGAAAATAGAGAAATGTCCCATCAGGCCATCTGAAATTTCCGCGGTGTACGGAACATTTTCAGACAACCCGATGGGAGCAGTGCCTTACCTCAAGAGGACAGGTAAGACGAACGGGTCAGGCCCAGGCGCAGTGCGTCGAGGAACTGCGTGCGCTCGGCCGCGGTGATGCGTGCACTGGCGCATTTGTCGCGGTAGTGGGTCATCAACTCTTCCGGCGACAAGTGCACGTAGCGCAGCATGTCTTCGATGGTGTCGTGAGTCTCGATCCCGGCGTGGTACACGCTGCCGTCGGCGTTCTGGTAGATGTTCACCGAGTCGGTGTCACCGAACAGGTTGTGCATGTCGCCGAGGATTTCCTGATAGGCGCCGACCAGGAAGATCCCCAGCAGGTAGTCTTCACCTTCGTTCAAACCGTGCACAGGCAGGCTGGTCTCGATGCTCTGCTCGTCGACGTATTGCTTGATCTTGCCGTCGGAGTCGCAGGTCAGGTCTTGCAGCACCGCGCGGCGCATCGGCTCTTCGTCGAGACGGTGCAGCGGCAGGATCGGCAATACCTGGCCGATGGCCCAGGTGTCCGGCAGGCTCTGGAACACCGAGAAGTTGCAGATGTACTTGTCGGCGAGCTTGTCGTTGAGTTCGTCGAGCACCTGGCGGTGCGAACGCTGACGCGCCTTCAACGAGTTGTGCAGGCGACGGCATACGGCGAAGTAGCATTGCTCGGCCAGGGCTTTTTCCGCCAGGGTCAGCTTGCCATCGGCGTACTGGGCGGCGATGTCGCTCATGTAGTGCGTGGCACGCCAGTAGGTTTCGGTGACCATCTCGATGTCGGTCGGACCCAGCAGGTCAACCAGCCACTGCACGGTTTCCGGCAGCTCTTCCTTGTTCTCGATCTTCGGCACGTCGTCGTTGTGCTTCTCGACGTCGGTCACTTGCACCACCAGCATGGCGTGGTGGGCGGTCAGGGAGCGGCCGCTCTCGGAGAAGATGTTCGGGTGCGGCAGGCTCTGCGCGTCGCAGAATTCCTTGAGCATCCCGACCACGACACCGGCGTAATCGTCCATGTCGTAGTTGATCGAACTGGCGTTACGCGAGTGCGTACCGTCGTAGTCCACGCCCAGACCGCCGCCGACGTCGATGTGGTCCACCGGCAGGCCGAGGTTGCGCAGTTCGCCGTAGTAGCGGATCGCTTCCTTGAAACCGTGCTGGTAGTCCGCCAGGTTGGCGATCTGCGAGCCCATGTGGAAGTGCAACAGGCGAATGCCCTGATCCAGGCCCGCCGCGCGGAAACGCTCGACCACCGACAGCAGTTGCGCCGCCGACAGACCAAACTTGGATTTCTCGCCACCGGTGTCCGCCCACTTGGACGAGGCCAGGGACGACAGGCGCACGCGCAGGCCAACCTGAGGCTTGACCTTCAGCGAGGCCGCTTCTTCGATCACCAGCTCAACTTCGGATTCTTTCTCGATCACGATGAACACGTTGTGGCCGAGCTTCTGGCCCATCAGCGCCAGGCGGATGAACTCGCGGTCCTTGTAACCGTTGCAAACGATGGTGCCGCCCTTCGGCGCCAGTGCCAGCACCGCCAGCAGCTCAGGCTTGGAACCGGCTTCGAGGCCGATGGACACGTCCTGCGTGGCAATGATGTTCTCGATCACCGCTTCTTGCTGGTTCACTTTGATCGGGTACAGCGCGGTGTATTTGCTCTGGTATTCCAGGCGCTCGATGTTGGCATCGAAGGCGCCGGTCAGCTGACGCACGCGGTCTTGCAGGATATCCGGGAAACGCACCAGCAATGGCAAGGACAAACCGCTTTTGCGCAGCTGGTCGACTTGCTCGAACAGGTCGATAGGCGAACTGGTCGGACCGTTCGGACGAACTTCGACGCGACCGGCGTCATTGATCGCGAAATATCCGGCCCCCCAATGGCGGATCCCGTAAACACTGCGGCTGTCCGCAACTGTCCATTGGCTGCCATCGTCTTTGCGTGTGCGTCTTACGGACATTGAAGTCCCCTATAAAGAAGTCATAGAGCGTCGCCTGGGTTCAGGCCGGCGCAGTCTAAAGAATGAAAATGACGGTTCGTCAACGAGGGGATAGACCTCGCTGAGCGCAGTGAGTTTAGAAACCAGTCAGAACAGGCTCTGTGAAAACCATGTGGGCGACGCCAGGCCTGCTGTCAGGACCGGGTCAAGCCGAGGGTGGTTTTCACAGAAGCTGCTAGCCGCCGGACTTCTTCGCCTTGAAACCCAGCTTGATCAGCTCGGCCAAGAGTAGCTCGACATGATCGCCCTGGATTTCGATGATGCCGTCTTTCAACGCCCCACCGGTGCCGCAACGCTTCTTCAACGTGGTCGCCAGGGCCGTGAGCGCATCGAGGGCCAGCGGCACGCCGGTGATGGTGGTCACCGTCTTGCCGCCACGGCCCTTGCTTTCGCGACGCACGCGAGCAATGCCGTCGCCGGCCGGGATCACGGTTTGTTTGCAGATACAGGCATCCACCGGTTGGCTGCAATCCGGGCAATGACGACCTGCGTCGGTGGAAAATACCAGGCCACCAAGGGCGGCGAAGGATGCGGCTTTTTTGGCCACCGGCAATCCTCTTGGGAGGACAAAGACTGGCCGCGGCAACCTGGGCAGGCGCCATCGACCGCGAAGCCCCACTCAGGCAGGGGCAGCGCTACTGAACCGGTAAACCCTGTAGGAGCGAAGCTTGCTCGCGAAAGCGGTGTGTCAGGTACATCCATTCCGGATGTGCCGCCGTCTTCGCGAGCAAGCTTCGCTCCTACAAAGAGCAATGTCGGTTCAGCTTGAAAAGGTCGCGCAGTGTAACGGCAAAAAGCCGACTTGCTAAGAGCCAATCGGCGCCAATTTATAGCTGTTTTGCGACGTCGGTTTGCTGAGCCCGCAGATAACGCTTCAACGCGGCCAAAGAGTCCGGGCAGTAAGGCTTTTGCGTAATTTCCAGCATCACCTGATCGATCGGAATAAAGCGCGCTTCAAGCACTTCTTCCGGCTGCAGGATCAACGGGCCGTCCCACACCGCCGAAAACGCCGAACACCAGAGGCGATTACCGGTGTCTTCGAAGAAAAAATGGTCATGGGCGGTCAGTTCCACACCGCTCACCCCCAACTCTTCTTCCAGCTCACGGGCGGCTGACTCGGCGTAACTCTCGTCCGCCTGCACCATGCCCCCCGCCGCCACGTCCCAGTAACCGGGATAAATGGCTTTGCTCAGGGTGCGCCGGTGTACGCAGAGTTCACCGGCCGAGTTGAACAGCATGATGTAGGTGCCGCGCCCGATCAGCCCGCGTTCGCGCAAGTCGCGGCGGACCAGGCCGCCGAGCAGGTTGTCCTGCTCGTCGACCCAGGCGATCTGTTCGGCATCCGAGGCCGCGCGATGGGCGGCCTCCCTGGCGTTATCGACCATGACTCAGCCCTGGTTAAGCAGTTGACGCAAATCGATCACCGCCGCGTTGGCCCGAGAAATGTAGTTGGCCATGACCAGCGAGTGGTTGGCCAAGACCCCGAAGCCGCTGCCGTTGAGGATCATCGGGCTCCAGACCGGCTCTTGCGAGGCTTCCAGTTCACGAATGATCTGGCGCACGCTGACCGTGGCGTTTTTCTTCGCCAACACGTCGGCGAAGTCGACTTCGATGGCGCGCAGCAGGTGGGACAAGGCCCAGGCCTGGCCGCGCGCTTCGTAGAACACGTTGTCGATCTGCATCCACGGGGTTTCGACGATTTCTTCGTCAACCTGTGGTACCTGGCCTGGCACCACCACTTCGGTTTTCAGCGAAGTGTTGAGCTTGACCCGGCCAACGCTGGCCGACAGACGTTGCGACAGCGAACCCAGACGGGTCCCGACATCGCCCAGCCAGTTGTTCAGGTTGTCGGCGCGGGCGTAGAACAGCGCGTTTTTCTGCGACGGATCGGACAGGCGCGCCTGGTAGCGGCTCAGGGAATTGATGCCTTCCTGATACTCCGACTCACTGGACGGCAAGATCCAGCTCTTGTTATCGAAGTTGAAACGCGGCTCGGCCTTGGCCAGGTCCGAGTCTTCCGCCGATTGCGACTGCGAGCGTGCGAAGTCTTTACGCAGGGCGCGGGTCAGGTCGCGGACCTGGACCAGCACGCCATATTCCCAGCTCGGCATGTTGTCCATCCACAGGCCCGGCGGGAAGCGGTCGTTGGAAATGTAGCCGCCCGGCTTGGTCAGCAAGGTACCGGCAACGGTCTTGAGGGTTTCCACCGTGGTGTAGCCGACGACCATTTGCTTGCCTTGTTGCTCGGCAGCGACCTGGGCGTTTTGCTGGACCGGAAACAGCGCAGGCTCTTCGCTCCAGTACCAGCCCAGGCCAATGGTCACCAACAGGTAAATGGCAATCAGGGTGGCCAGCGCCCGGCTGAACAACAGGCCGCTGACGTAGCTGCGGGTGGCCGATTTCGGTTCAGCGGCACGTTCAGGTGCGCTGCCCGCGCGGTTCTTCCAGTCCAGCATGGCGATATCCTTTCAATCACTTGAGTTCATCGGTTCGACCACAACCCTACGCCATCGTGCCGCTTTTTGCCGCGCCTAAATCCTGCGCGAAACAGCGTGCCATACAATCGCAGCGATCGAGGCGCCACTATAAATGAAGCACAGCCTTGTAGCAGCTGCCGAGCCCGCGAGGCTGCGTTCGGCGGCGCAGCCGTCGTAAAACCTGAGCGCGAGATTTTCCTGAAACACCGCGTTGTCTGATTTCACGACGGCTTCGCCGCCGAACGCAGCCTTCGGCAGCTGCTACACGGATCGTTCTCGACCGCCTGGTCAGGAACTGAATGAGGTCGCTTTGCAGATTATTGACGTACGACACTCATGTGATTGAAAAGAGGTGCTAGCATAGAGCCACCAGTCGACCTCAGCATGCACCCTAACTAGTAGTCAGGATATGACCGAGCCAGAAGACCCCAGCCGTGAGCGCCTCAAGCACCACTTTGCCCAGCGGGTAATTCATCAGGCACGTCAAATTCTTGAGATATGGCAGCGCCTGCAACGCAGCGAGTGGTCCACCACCGATTTATCCGAGCTGAGCGAGGCCAACCTGCGCCTGCTGCGCTTTGCCGAGCGCTTCGAACAGCCGGAACACTCGCAACTGGCGCGCCACATCGGCCAGTCGCTGGAAGCGGTGGACGCCAATCGCGGACGCCTGAGCAGCGGCCTGATCACTGACCTCAACCGTTTGATGCAACGCCTGTCCCGCACCGGCCTGCGTCACGGCGATCAGTTGGACCAGACTTTCCTGCCGCCGCTGCGCAAGCCGATCTACGTGATGCTGCAAGATCACGATCGCGCCGAGCGGTTGGCCAAACAACTGGAATTCTTCGGCCTCAGCGCCCAATCCCTGGACAGCGTGTCGGCGTTTCGCTCTTCGATGGTCGAGCGCTTGCCCGCGGCGATTGTCATGGACGTGGACTTCAGCGGCCCCGGCATCGGTCTTAAACTTGCCGCCGAAGCCCAGGTCGGCCTCGACGAACCGCTGCCGCTGCTGTTTTTCAGCCTGCTCGAAACCGACACCCCGACCCGCCTCGCCGCCGTGCGCGCCGGTGGCCAGGAATTCCTCACCGGCACCCTCGAAGCCTCGAGCCTGCTGGAGAAAATCGAAGTCCTGACCTGCGTCGCCCAGTACGAACCCTACAAAGTGTTGATCATCGACGACTCCCGCGCCCAGGCCTTGCACACCGAGCGCCTGCTCAACAGCGCCGGGATCGTCACGCGGACCTTGATCGAACCGATCCAGGCCATGGCCGAACTGGCGGATTTCCAGCCCGACCTGATCATCCTCGACATGTACATGCCAGCCTGCACCGGTACGGAACTGGCCAAAGTGATCCGCCACAACGACCGTTACGTCAGCGTGCCGATCATTTATCTGTCGGCCGAAGACGACCTGGACAAGCAACTCGACGCCATGAGCGAAGGCGGCGATGACTTCCTGACCAAGCCGATCAAGCCCCGGCACCTGATCACCACCGTGCGCAACCGCGCCGCCCGTGCGCGCAACCTGAAAGCGCGGATGGTCCGCGACAGCCTCACCGGTCTGTACAACCACACGCACATTCTGCAATTGCTCGAGGACTGCTCGTTCCGCGCCCGTCGCGAGAACAAGCCGCTCAGCTTTGCAATGCTCGACATCGACCATTTCAAACGGGTCAACGACAGCCACGGCCACCCCATGGGCGACCGGGTGATCAAGAGTCTGGCGCTGTTTCTCAAGCAACGGCTGCGCAAGACCGACTTCATTGGCCGTTACGGCGGTGAAGAGTTCGCCATTGTCATGCCCGACACCGATGTCGAATCGGCCCACAAGGTGCTCGACGAAATCCGTCAGCGCTTTGCCGAAATTCACTACCCGGCCCAGCCCCAGGACCTTTGGTGCACCTTCAGCGCCGGGGTGGTCGAGCTGCGGGAAGATTCCGACAGCCTGATGATGGCCAGCCAGGCGGACGAGGCGCTGTACCGCGCCAAGGACGCCGGACGCAACCGCGTGCAAGCCGCGCGGGCGTCAAAGCAAAGTGCCACTTTTTCATCGGAATCCACCGAGTCGGTCATAACCCTGTAATACAAACGCAATAAATTCAGGCGCTTACCATTCTGCCGTTGGTAGACCCGTTATGCGCCTGAAGCTGCTGACCAACCTCAATACCCTCCTGCTGGTCGCCGTGTGCGTCGCCCTCGGCGCCACGCTGTGGTGGTCGCAAAAAGCCCTGGAGCGCCCTTATCTGTTGATGGAGCGCTACTTGGGTTTGTCCCAGCAATTTCAAAATGAAGTGGCGCGCAACGTCGAGGACTACCTGTCCAGCGGCGATGCCCTGCGCTTGAGCAGCGCTGGCCAAGCCATCGACGGTTTGCAAAAAGAACTCAGCGAACTGCCGCCGGCCTTGGCCGAGACCTTGCGCCCGAGCCTGTCGAGCCTTGAAGAATTCAGCAAGACCGACCTGCTGGCTGCTGGCAAACTCGCCGGAGACCCGCAAGCGCTGTTGTTGCAAGCCGAGCGCGAATTGGGCGCCAGCCTCGACCAACTCAGCCAATACGCCAGCGCCAATTCAACCTACCTGACGCCGTTACTCGCTGCCTCCCAGCATTTGGGCAAGCTGTCCCTGGCCCGGGACAAACTGGTCAGCAGCGGTCGCAGTGAACTGGCCGTCGATGTCGAGCGCGAAGTCGCCAACATCCGCGCCCAGGCAGCGTTGTTGGACGCCTTGCCGTTGCTCGGTGTGACCGGCAGCAGCGAATCGAACACCGATGACTTCGCCTCGCTAATGGGCCTGGAGAACACCGAGAAAGCCGTGGCCGAAGATGCCGGCGTCGGCCTCAAGCGCGAACTCAACAGTCTGCTGACGCGCTACCCGGCGGAACTGGCGCGCACCCGCGACCAGATTCAAAAACGAGCCGACTTGAGCGCCGCCACGCACCTGAAAATCGCCGCGGTGCAACAAGCCATCGCCGGCCTGGAGCCAGTGGTGCGCGCCCAGCACGGGCAGATCCAGGGCGAAGTGCGCTTGATGCAAGGTTTGATGATCGGCCTGATTCTGCTGATCGCGCTGCTCATCGATACCTTGCAGCGCCGTTTGGCCCGGACCCTGACTAACCTGGCACCGGCGCTATCGACCTGGGCCGAAGGCGACTTCAGCCAGGACATTCAACTGGGCAAGACCAACCGCGAACTGCATGACATTCAAGCTTCGCTCAATCGCCTGCGTGCTTATCTGGTGGACTTGGTCGGGACTATTCGCCTGAATGCCGAACAGGTCGCCGGCAGCAGCCGGACCCTGGCCGAGCTGAGTAACGACCTGCACAGCGGCGCCCAGCATCAGGCCGGCGACACCGCGCTGATCCGCGACTCCCTTGGCGAACTCGAAGCCACCATTCAACAAGTGGCCGGCGATGCCAGCCAGGCTGCCGACGCCAGCCGCAATGCCGGGTTGGCCGTGGAGCACGGGCAAAAAGTGATCGGCCTGAGCCTCACCGGGCTGCATGCGCTGGTGGGCGAAGTGCAGGGCAACGCGCAGATGATCGAGCATCTGGCCGAAGAGTCGGCGACCATTGGCGGCGTGCTGACGGTGATCCGCTCGATTGCCGACCAGACCAATCTGCTGGCACTTAACGCAGCCATTGAAGCGGCTCGCGCGGGGGAAATGGGCCGTGGTTTTGCGGTGGTCGCCGAGGAAGTTCGCTCGTTGGCGCAACGTACCGCCGGCGCCACGGCCGAGATCCAGACCTTGATCGCCGGCCTGCAAACCGCAGCGCGGCAATCGGTGGAAGGCATGCGCGCCCAGGTCGAACACGCCGAAGCGACTGCCGATCAGGCGCAAGCGGCTGACGGTGCGCTGGATAAGATCGTCGATGCGATCCAGACCATTGCCGACACGGCGGTGCGCATTGCCGATGTCACCGCCCAGCAGAGCGGTGCAGTCAGTGAGATTCGCGATCACAGTGAGCGGATCCACCAGTTGGGTGGGGATAACTTGCTGCGGATTGGTGAGGGGCGTGAGCAGGGGGAGAATCTGTTGGTGCTGGGCGGGCGACTTCACACGGCAGTTCAAGCCTTCCGCGTCTGATAGCCCGCCCCACTGATCGTTCCCACGCTCCGCGTGGGAATGCCTCAATGGACGCTCTGCGTCCGCTGTTGGGACGCGGAGCGTCCCGGGCTGCATTCCCCCACGCAGAGCGTGGGAACGATCAGTGTGGCGGGGCATTCCGCGTCGCTGTCCGCTATCATGCCCTCCACGTCCGATACGCGAGATTGTCATGCGCCGTTTGCTCTGCCTGCTGCTGTTAGTCCTCGCCCTGCCGGCCTCCGCCACCGGGTTGCTGGACAGTCGGCCCAGTTCGACATTGGGCTCGATCAACAACAGCGCCGATTTCCTGCCGGTGCGCGAAGCCTTTCAGTTGAGCCTGGTAGAGAGCACGCCGCAATCGATCAAGCTGCGTTTCGTCGCCACCGAGGGTTACTACCTCTATCGGCACCGCTTCCAGTTTCGCGCCGATCCAGCCGATGTGGCCCTCGGCGCGGCGCAATTGCCCGACGGTGAAAAGAAGCACGATGAATACTTCGGCGACGTCGAGGTTTACCACGGGATTCTCGATGTAGAACTGCCGCGTACCGATCAACGCGCGTTCACGTTGGTAGTGACCTATCAGGGTTGCGCCGACAAAGGCCTGTGCTATCCGCCGGAAACCGAGCGCTTGAGCGTCGATGGCAGCGGCGCGGTGATCGCCGACAAAGTTGCCCCCACGACGGCGAGCTGGAGCTGGCGTGAACTGGCGCTGTTCTTCCTCGCCGGTTTGGGCCTGACATTTACCCCGTGTGTGTTGCCCATGCTGCCGATCCTCTCCAGTGTGGTGCTGCGCGGGCAGATCGGTGGGCTTCGCGGCTTCAATCTGTCGTTGGCGTATGTGCTGCCGATGGCCGCGTGTTTCGCCCTGCTCGGCGCGTTGATGGGGATGTTCGGTGCGCAGCTCAATCTTCAGGCCCGCCTGCAATCGGCCTGGGTGCTGGTGCCGTTCGCGACGTTTTTTGCGGTGTTTGCGCTGGCAATGTTCGGCGTGTTTGAACTGAAACTGCCCCACGCCATCAGCCATCGACTGGACCGAATCGCCGGTCGCACCGAAGGTGGCTCGTTGTGGGGCGCTGCGGTGCTGGGCGTGGTTTCCAGCCTGTTGGTGTCGCCCTGCGTTTCGGCGCCACTGGCCGGTGCGTTGCTGTACATCAGCGCCAGCGGTGATGCGCTGGGCGGTGGCTTGAAACTGTTTGTGCTGGGCCTGGGCATGGGCACGCCGCTGTTGCTGGTGGCCACCGGCGGCGCGGCCTGGCTGCCGAAAAGTGGCCCATGGCTGGTCTATGTGAAAAACGCCATTGGCGTGTTGCTGCTCGCCTTGGCTATCGGTTTGCTGAGCCGCGTGGTGCCGGGCCAGGTGACGTTGCTGCTGGTGGGTTTGCTGTGGGGGGGCGTCGGCCTGTTCCTTGGTGCGCTGGAATTTGTGTATAAACCGCCGCGAAAACGCCTCGGGCAATTGCTCGGCCTGTTCCTGCTGTTTTATGCGATGGCTTGCTGGTATGGCGCTTTCAGCGGCCAGGGCGACTTGCTGAACCCGCTTGGAAGAACTGTTATTGCCAGCAAACCGCAAGCCACCAGTGCCTGGCAAACAGTCAGCACTCCGGCCGATCTTGACCGCGCCCTCGCCGAAGCAAAATCGTCCGGCACCCCGCTGCTGCTGGACTGGTACGCCGACTGGTGCATCAGCTGCAAAGTCATCGAACGCCAAGTGCTCAACGACCCGAAAGTCATCGAACGCCTCAAGGGTTATCGGTTGATCCGCTTCGACATCACCGCCAGCAATGCCGAACAACGCGCCCTGCTCGACCGCTACAAACTGTTCGGTCCGCCCGCGCTGATGTTTTTCGGCAAGGATGGCGCCGAACGTACCGATGTGCGGGTGATCGGCGAGATCAATGCGCAAGACTTCGCCGAACGTGTCGGCAAAGCGAATGACCGGATTTAATCACTCGGTCATATATTTCGCGCAAACATCGGCCATCGTGCTGGCTATTGCATAGAACTGGACAGTCACAAAGGCTTTGCGGCATAGTCGCCGGGTTCTGACAATTGCACACAGATAACAAGGAACAGCAGATGGCGACGCTACTGGTTCTGCACGGACCCAACCTGAACTTGCTCGGCACCCGCGAACCGGGCGTCTACGGGGCGACCACCCTGGCGCAGATCAACCAGGACCTGGAACGCCGTGCCCGTGAAGCCGGTCATCATTTGCTCTACCTGCAAAGCAACGCCGAGTACGAATTGATCGACCGCATCCACGCTGCCAGCAGCGAAGGTGTGGACTTCATTCTGATTAATCCAGCAGCTTTTACGCACACAAGTGTCGCATTACGTGACGCGCTGCTGGCGGTGAGCATCCCATTCATCGAAGTGCATTTGTCTAACGTGCACAAACGCGAACCTTTCCGCCATCACTCTTACTTCTCCGACGTTGCGGTGGGAGTGATCTGCGGCCTTGGCGCCAGCGGTTATCGACTGGCCCTGGAGGCCGCCCTGGAACAGCTTGATACACAAGCTAAACGCCCCTGACCGACCCTTGGGAGTTGATGATTCATGGATATCCGTAAAGTTAAGAAACTGATCGAATTGCTGGAAGAGTCCGGCATCGACGAGCTCGAGATCAAGGAAGGCGAAGAGTCCGTACGCATCAGCCGTCACAGCAAGACCCCGGCTCAGCAGTACTACGCTCCAGCGCCAATGCACGCTCCGGCCCCGGCACCTGTTGCCGCTGCTCCGGTTGCTGCCGCCGCTCCTGCTGCTCCAGCCGCACCCGTACTGAACGGCACCGTTGCCCGTTCGCCAATGGTCGGCACTTTCTATCGCAAGTCTTCGCCATCCTCGCCGTCCTTCGTTGAAGTCGGCCAGACCGTGAAGAAAGGCGACACCCTGTGCATCGTTGAAGCGATGAAGATGATGAACCACATCGAAGCTGAAACCAGCGGTGTGATCGAATCCATCCTCGTCGAAGACGGCCAGCCGGTTGAGTACGACCAACCGCTGTTCACCATCGTTTGAACCGCGGAGAGACTTTGATGACTGCGAAGTTGGAAAAAGTTCTGATCGCCAACCGCGGTGAGATCGCCCTGCGGATCCTGCGTGCCTGCAAAGAGATGGGCATCAAGACCGTCGCCGTTTATTCCACGGCTGACAAAGAGCTGATGCACCTGGGTCTGGCGGACGAATCCGTCTGCATCGGTCCGGCATCGGCTGCAAAGTCTTACCTGCACATCCCTGCGATCATCGCCGCCGCTGAAGTGACCGGCGCTACCGCCATTCACCCAGGCTACGGTTTCCTCGCGGAAAACGCCGATTTCGCCGAACAGGTCGAGAACTCCGGCTTCGCCTTCATTGGCCCGAAAGCCGACACCATTCGCCTGATGGGCGACAAGGTATCGGCCAAGCACGCCATGATCGCGGCCGGTGTTCCAACCGTTCCGGGTTCCGACGGCCCGCTGCCGGAAGACGAAGAAACTGCCCTGCGCATCGGCCGTGAAGTCGGTTACCCGGTGATCATCAAGGCCGCTGGCGGCGGCGGTGGTCGCGGCATGCGCGTTGTGCATAAAGAAGAAGACCTGATCTCCTCGGCCAAACTGACCCGCTCCGAAGCTGGCGCGGCGTTCGGCAACCCGATGGTCTATCTGGAAAAATTCCTGACCAACCCACGTCACGTGGAAGTCCAGGTACTTTCCGATGGCCAGGGTCACGCGATCCATCTGGGCGACCGCGATTGCTCGCTGCAACGTCGTCACCAGAAGGTTCTCGAAGAAGCGCCGGCACCGGGCATCGACGAGAAGGCTCGTGCTGAAGTCCTCGCTCGCTGCGTCAAGGCGTGCATCGACATCAACTACCGTGGCGCAGGCACTTTCGAGTTCCTGTACGAGAACGGCGCGTTCTATTTCATCGAAATGAACACCCGCGTTCAGGTTGAGCACCCGGTTTCGGAAATGGTCACCGGCATCGACATCGTCAAGGAGATGCTCAGCATCGCCGCTGGCAACAAGCTGTCGTACACCCAGGAAGACGTTGTCATCCGCGGTCACGCACTTGAATGCCGGATCAACGCCGAAGACCCGAAAACCTTCATGCCGAGCCCAGGCACGGTCAAGCATTTCCACGCTCCAGGCGGCAACGGCGTTCGCGTCGATTCGCACCTGTACAGTGGCTATGCCGTTCCGCCGAACTACGATTCGTTGATCGGCAAGCTGATCACCTACGGCGCAACCCGTGACGAAGCCCTGGCGCGCATGCGCAATGCGCTGGACGAAATCGTGGTCGACGGGATCAAGACCAACATCCCGCTGCACCGCGATCTGGTCCGCGATGAAGGCTTCTGCAAAGGTGGAATCAACATCCACTATCTGGAACACAAGCTGGCCAACCAGCATTAAGATGTGATCCAGACCAACAAAGCCGCTTTCGAGCGGCTTTGTTGTTTCTGCCTTACGCGTTTCCCGCCAGTGAGCTACACCTGAATGCCTTCATGGCTGGCCGCGCGCTGGAGATAGTCAGCCCAGGGATCACGACCACTGATGGCCTCCTCCAGACTGATCGCGCTACCTGCCGATGCACGCAACCCCAAGCTCGCCGCAAACAGAGTGTTGCTGAGAATGTCAGAGACGAGGCTACGGATTCTGAATGACGTCAGGGTTTGCGGCACGGTCAACACATTGGCATCAGCAGATGCCTGAGCGGTGGCTGGCGCAAAGTGACCGAACGCCTCCAGGATAATCGTAGACGTCACGTCTGGCTTGGGCAGTTCTCCCTTGTCATAGGCTGCCCAGTCAAGAGGCAGAGGCCTTGGCGGCAAACTTTTCGCAGACGCCTGGCCGGACACCGTTTCGGTAACCCCTAACAGACTCTGGGCATTCAAGTCCGTCCGCTCGACGATCATCAACTGCCCAGGGAAAAACTCATAAGTACAATCGGGAAAGGCCGGATGCCGACAAAGTACTACGATGCCGAAACGCCCTTTCGTCGCTGCGCCAGCCTCCGACTGGCTCACGCCGAATAGCGTCAACGCTCCATATTCCAGGCGCTTGCGATGACTCAGCGACAATAACGACACGCAGTAGCGAAGGGCCTGGGCGTAGGCAGACCAAAGCTCTGCTTCCTGGGTGACGAATACCTCGCCGTACGACCGGTTGACGTCGCCCAGCAAATGAAAACGCTCCGCCATAAGCGAGTAATTGAGGCTGCCGCTCGTGGAGTACCAGCTATTCGAAGCCGAGGCCAATTGCCCGGACAGGTGCAAATCGAGCAACGAAGCCTTTTGCACGCTCAGTTCCTGCTCGGCCCCGGTTTCTCGCGAACCTTGCGAATCAACCGGCAGTCGGGCCAGGACTTTCTGCTCCAGCACCTCGTTGCCCGGATAAACCCGGCGCAGATCAGCCAACGCCAGGTCTCTGCGAGTGACGACTACCCGATGAAAGGAGGCAATGGCTGTTTCAAGCGCATCAAATTGCGTCAGCAACGCCCTTTTCGCCGTGGCAAATTCAGCATCGGTAAAGAGCTCCCTGTTTTTCGGCAACAGGCCATTGGCACTCGCCCAGTCGATTACCGGGCCGGTGAATTCCTTCAGGCTCCAGTACTCCGGCTTCATGGACCGCAGTTTGTCCCCGCTCATGATGTTCCCGAACGTCAGGCGCCGAGACGATCCGGGGTACTTCCCTTCCAGATAGGCGACGCAGTGCTTGAAATGCACCCACACCAGCCCCGTCATGTAGGCCATCTGCTCCGGAATGTCACGCACCAGGAACTCGGGCGCAATGCCACTGAACAACAGGTGGGCCGCCAGCGGTGCAGCATCAGCGCTCATCGTGCAGTGAGACTTGAGCCACGTCTCGACACTGCGTAACAAATTGCCATAGCTGTCTGCCCAAAATCGCTCATCGGCCAGGTCGACCCCGGCAATCCGGTTCCTGCTCTGACCCGCCTGCGGGTCGAGGCTGAGGATCACGGCAGCCAGCACCAGCGAGTGGCGACCGGCGCGGGTTATTGCATGCGCGGCCTGCTCCCCTTGCCAGGTCACGGCTCGGGTCAGCAAACCGGCCAGTTTTTGCGCCCGTGGCCCAGCGAGCATTTGCGAGAACAATAGATCAGCCTCGGCCCGCACACTCTCTCCGGTTTTCCCCCTGACGACAGTTTCTGCAAGGTAGTCGAACAACACGCCCTCGCGCCCGGCCATGAACTGCACGGCCGCGGCCTGTACTTGTTGGCGCTGCGACGCTGAAAGCACAACCGTCACCTCAACCCTCTTCAGGGCGGACCAGTAATACAACGACGTTCCGATCCTGGGCATGAAATGCTCGGGCTCTTCGATGATCTGCAGGCGGCGAGCCAACAATGGCGACGACACCGAGGCGAACATCCCACCCAGCGCATTCCAGTACTCAACGGACGAGCGCGGCCGCAGAGGAATCGCCCGCAATCGCTGCGCCAGGCTGCGGGCTTGCAGCGCCGTGACCGGGGCCCCGAAGCTGTAGAACTTCAGCATCTGCTCCAGCGTGACCTCGCCGCTGGATCGCAAGGCTCCACCCGCTCGCTTGGCAATCAGGGCGAGTGACTTGAACTTGTCGGCGAGCACGGCGACAGCCCTCACGGCGTGGTCCAGATCGGCCCAGGAGCCGTCCAGTCGCCAGGCCCCGACATAACCGGAACCACTCACCAGAACATGTCCGGCAGGATCTATCTTCTCGGCAGTCCTGATTCTTCTGAACTCATCACTCTCCATCACCGCCAACAGCTCTTTGCGGCCAAACTCCGTGAGTTCCGCCAGCGGCGAATCAGGATCGATGGAAACATTCGGGGCGGCTGTCGAGACTGTTTCGGTGTCCGCTTTACCACTGCTCAAGGTTTCGAGTTCGAAGCCCATCCAATAGCGGTTATTGAGCAAACCGATGTAACGCCGATGCCTGAGCAGCGCCGCCGTGGAATGTGCCGACGCATGGACATAGGGTGTCGACAACTCTGTTGACTGGCCAAGGGACAGGATCAGCGCCCTGACTTCGGCTGCATCAGTCGGAGCTTCCAGCTCATAGGCCGCCAATACGAAAGCAAGGCTGAAACAGCCATCCGGATGAACGTCAGAACCCAGCTTCTCGGCCTGCGCGGCAAGCTCGCTAAAATCCCCAGCCACTTGCGGCGCCGAGAGCCTGTCGGCGGCGACTGGCTTCGGGACCGCAAAACGGTCGATCTCCATCAGCGTTTGCTCGATCCGGGAAAAATAGTAACCGGTCGGCGCGGACGCTCTCCCCACATTCAATTTAATGCTCAGGCCTTGCAGCACACGCAGCGCCGAATTCATCGTTTGGGCCAGCATCGAGCCGGAATCAAGCTTGATTCGCCTCCGATAGGTTTCTACAAAATCGTAATCCGTATTGCTCGCGAGCTGGTCCTGCATGGCTCTGCCCAACTCGGTGGCCAGCTTCACGCAGTCTTGGGCCTGTTCCGCCTGCTCCACCGAAACAGACGTGGAAATATGGCCACTGCTATCGATGACGGGAAACCCGGACAGCCGTCGTAACTCGTCAACCATGACGTGGGCCTGAGGCCGATTGGCTGGCAGCGGATAGCCGTAGAACGCCAGTGCCGCACGCAGGGAAAACACGTGATTGGAGGCCGTCGATGGATCTCGAATACCGAAGGGATCAACGCCGGCGGGGTCGATGATTTGCACAACGGCGGTGATGGGGTCAGCCACGCCCCACCACCCCGAGTCATCGTGCAGTGCCATGACGCTTGGAGTCGTGACACCACCCTCGACGGCATTGACGTACAAAGTCCCGCCCCGCACCCGCAGGCTGCTCAAGTCCAGATGGCGCTGAACGGCCCAGGCCCGAAACTCCGAGTGCTGGATGGCCTTCAGGTAAACGTCCAGCCATTGCCACAACATGCAATGCTCAGGGAGATCGAACGTATCGGGCATTTCATACCGGACAGTCTCCCGACGGATGGCGGTCGACAGGGCGTCAGTCAATGTATCGATCAGCGCCCGGTCCCCCGCATCCCCCTTGATCTGAAAGTCCGCCAGCCGACTCGAGTCAATGTCCTTGCCGGCCACCTGGCCACGGATATAAAGGTGTTCTTCCATGAAATAAAGCACCGCTGCTAGGGCCCCCAGGTATTGGGAGCGCCATGAGTGCCCCATAGTCCTGCAGCGGTAAGCGAGCCAATAGAAGGTAATTCCGGAAACATTGCGAGATGATTCCGCGAAGCCGGTAGGGGCCTTTCCCGTCGATGAGTAAGAACGCGACCACTCCTCCTCATCACAGCAATCCGGTCGTCTTCTGGGCTGCGCTCGCGTAAACTTGCGCGCTTCTCGCAGCCCGCTAGGCTGCAATCAATATTTTTCAAAGGTGCCCGCCATGCCTTGGCTGCAAGTCCGTCTCGCCATCAGCCCAGAACAAGCCGAAACCTACGAAGACGCTTTCCTTGAAGTGGGCGCCGTGTCGGTGACATTCATGGACGCCGAAGACCAGCCGATCTTCGAACCGGAACTCAACACCACACCGCTGTGGTCTCACACCCATCTGCTGGCCCTGTTCGAGGACGGCACCGAAGCCGCCAGCGTACTGGCCCACATGGAATTGCTGACCGGCGGCCCGCTGCCCGAGCATCACAGCGAAATCATCGAAGACCAGGATTGGGAACGCAGCTGGATGGATGGCTTCCAGCCGATGCGTTTCGGTGAGCGCCTGTGGATCGTCCCGAGCTGGCACGCCGCACCGGAACCGGACGCGGTGAACCTGCTGCTCGATCCGGGCCTGGCGTTCGGCACCGGCACGCACCCGACCACCGCGCTGTGCCTGGAATGGCTCGACGGTCAGGATCTGAAAGACTGCAACGTGCTCGACTTCGGTTGCGGCTCGGGGATTCTGGCCATCGCCGCCCTGTTGCTGGGCGCCAAGGAAGCCGTCGGCACCGACATCGACGTGCAAGCCCTGGAAGCTTCCCGCGACAACGCCGGGCGCAACAACATTGCCGAAGCACTGTTCCCGCTGTACCTGCCAGAAGATCTGCCGCAGGTTCAGGCCGACGTGCTGGTCGCCAATATCCTCGCTGGCCCGCTGGTTTCCCTCGCGCCGCAACTGTCGAGCCTGGTCAAGCCGGGCGGCCGTCTGGCGCTGTCGGGCATCCTCGCCGAACAAGGCGAAGAAGTGGCCAAGGCCTACGCCCAGGACTTCGATCTGGACCCGATTGCCAATCGCGATGGCTGGGTGCGCATCACTGGCCGTCGGCGCTAGAATGAGCGCCTGCATAATCCGGATCGCCGCATGACCGACAGCTTCGTCACCCAGTGCCCGCATTGCCAAACCAGCTTCCGCGTCAGCCATGCTCAATTGAGCGTCGCCCGTGGAGTGGTTCGTTGCGGCTCCTGCTTGCAGGTGTTCAACGCCGCCAAGCAACTGCTTGAGCAACGGGCCGGCAAAGAAGCCGTCAAACCGATCGCCCCGGCCATCGTCGAGCCGCCGGTCCGGGCCATCAGCCAAAAGCAGTGGTCCGCCGCTGAAATGGACCTGGACAGCCTCGACCTGGATCAGGAACTCGCCCGGCTCGAACAGCGGGAAATCCAGCCGACCAAGGAGTTCGGTCATCATCGCGAAGACGCCTTGAGCGCGCGCCGGGACAGCATCGAGGCTGACGAAGAGCCGTGGTCCGACAGTCTGTTCAGCGAATCGGCGGCTGATCGCGCCCAGGCCGTCGAAGCCGACCAACGGGAAACGCAGACAGAACCGGGCAAGCACTCGCGCACTGAACCTTCGTTCTCGCTGGAGCCGGTTGATCTGGACGACGAACCCCAGGTGCCGCAACTGCGCCTGAATGATCCACTCGACACACCCCTGCGCCATGATCGTCTGTCGGCAACCGATACCACTGACGACGGCCTGCCCCCGATTGCCCCCTTGCGCAAGCGACACGAGCGCAGCGAAGCAACCGAACGTGACGAAGCCTTGCACGACCTGACCGACGACCCGCTGCAACTCGGCTGGCAAAAACGCCGTTCGCCGTGGGGCCGACGGATGTTATGGCTGGTATTGACCCTGCTCGCCGCCGCGGGCCTTGCTGGCCAATACATTGCCTACCATTTCGACGAAATGGCCCGCCAGGACCAATACCGTCCATGGTTCCAGCAACTGTGCCCAACGCTCGGCTGTACGGTGCCGTCCAAGGTCGACATCGCCAAGGTCAAAAGCAGCAATCTTGTGGTGCGCAGCCACCCGGATTTCAGTGGGGCACTGGTGGTGGATGCGATCATCTATAACCGCGCGGCATTCTCCCAGCCCTTCCCGCTGCTGGAACTGCGTTTCGCCGATCTCAACGGCCACCTGATCGCCAGTCGTCGCTTCAAACCCGGCGAGTACCTCAACGGCGACCTGGAGGGGATGGCCGAGATGCCTCCACAAACGCCAATCCACATCGCGCTGGACATCCTCGATCCAGGCCCCAAAGCGGTGAACTACAGCCTGAGCTTCCATTCGCCCGAGTGAAACGCTTCAGTGTTCCGGGATTGACGGCGGTTTTCTGACTTTGCCCCCGCGAACCAAACTGCTGGCGATAACAGAATAACTGTTCAGATTTTGTTCAATTCAGCCTTTATCCAGTCATCGAGAGCGGGTATCATGCCAACCCTTTTTCGAACTCTAATGATCCGGCCCCACAACAGGGAAGTCCTATGTCGGCGGTACGCATCGGTCCATATACATTGCACAACGGCTTGATCCTCGCCCCGATGGCGGGGGTCACCGACCAGCCCTTTCGTCAGCTGTGCAAGCGACTGGGTGCGGGGCTTGTAGTCTCGGAAATGGTCACCAGCGACATGAGCTTGTGGAACACCCGCAAATCGCGGATGCGCATGATTCACGAAGGTGATCCCGAGCCACGCTCGGTACAGATCGCCGGTGGCGATGCGCAGATGCTGGCGGACGCAGCCCGGGCCAACGTGGAACTGGGCGCACAGATTATTGATATCAACATGGGCTGTCCGGCGAAGAAGGTCTGCAACAAGGCCGCCGGTTCCGCGCTGTTGAAAGATGAAGCACTGGTCACCGAGATCCTGCAGGCCGTGGTGGCTGCGGTTGATGTGCCGGTGACGTTGAAGATCCGCACAGGTTGGGACCGGGACAACAAGAACGGCCTGACCGTGGCGAAGATCGCCGAGCAGGCGGGCATTACGGCGTTGGCGGTCCATGGCCGCACCCGTGCCGACCTGTACACCGGCGAAGCCGAGTACGACACCATTGCCGCGATCAAGCAGGCGGTGTCGATTCCGGTCTTTGCCAATGGCGACATCGATTCACCCGAGAAGGCCCGGTACGTGCTCGACGCGACCGGTGCCGATGGCCTGTTGATAGGCCGGGCTGCCCAGGGGCGGCCATGGATTTTCCGTGAGATCGACCATTTTCTGCGTACCGGCGAAAAACTGCCGGCACCGGAGCTGATCGAGGTGGAACGTATTCTGCTTGAGCATCTGGCCGCGCTGCACGCTTTCTACGGAGACGTGATGGGCGTACGCATTGCTCGCAAGCATGTGGGCTGGTACCTCGCAACCCTGCCGGGCGCCAGGGAGTTCCGCGCCCACTTCAATCGTTTGGATGGTACGGAAACACAATGCGCCAACGTTCGGGAGTTCTTCGCCGAGCGTTACAAGAGCCTGACAGGGGACGGAGAAGGGGTGGCCGCATGACGATGATGACCGAGACTTTAGTGAGTGGAACAACACCCGTGAGCGACAACGTGAATTTGAAACAGCACCTCAATACGCCGAGCGAAGAAGGTCAGACCCTTCGCGGGAGTGTCGAGAAGGCGCTGCACAATTATTTCGCCCACCTTGAAGGCGCTGCCGTCACGGATGTGTACAACCTGGTGCTCTCCGAAGTCGAGGCGCCCCTGCTCGAATGCGTGATGAACTACGTCAAGGGCAACCAGACCAAGGCCAGCGAGTTGCTCGGGCTGAACCGAGGCACGCTGCGCAAGAAACTCAAGCAGTACGATTTGCTGTAAGCATTCAATCAAACCAGAAAGGCGCCCGCGTAAAACCGGTCGCCTTTTTTGCTGACTCCTTTGCTTTTGATGGAAATTGAAATGACCGACCAGACTACCCGCCTGCCGATCCGCCGCGCCTTGATCAGCGTCTCCGACAAGACAGGGATCCTCGAATTCGCCAAGGAGCTTGAAGCCCTGGGTGTCGAGATCCTCTCCACCGGCGGAACGTTCAAGCTGCTGCGTGACAACGGCGTTGCCGCAGTGGAAGTCGCGGATTACACCGGTTTCGCGGAAATGATGGACGGTCGGGTCAAGACCCTGCACCCGAAAATCCACGGCGGGATCCTCGGTCGTCGCGGTATCGACGACGCAATCATGAACGAGCACGGCATCAAGCCGATCGATCTGGTGGCGGTCAACCTGTACCCGTTCGAAGCCACCATCAACAAGCCAGGCTGCGACCTGCCGACCGCCATCGAGAACATCGACATCGGCGGCCCGACCATGGTCCGCTCGGCAGCCAAAAACCATAAAGACGTGGCCATCGTGGTGAATGCCAGCGACTACGCCAACGTCCTGGAAAGCCTCAAGGCCGGCGGCCTGACCTACGCTCAGCGTTTCGACCTGATGCTCAAGGCCTTCGAACACACTGCCGCCTACGACGGCATGATCGCCAACTACATGGGCACCGTGAACCAGGCCGCTGACACCCTCTCGACCTCCGGTCGCAGCGAGTTCCCGCGCACCTTCAACAGCCAGTTCGTCAAGGCGCAGGAAATGCGCTACGGCGAGAACCCGCACCAGAGCGCGGCGTTCTACGTGGAAGCCAAGCCTGCCGAAGTCGGCATCGCCACCGCGACCCAACTGCAAGGCAAGGAACTGTCGTACAACAACGTAGCCGACACCGACGCCGCGCTGGAATGCGTGAAGAGCTTCGTCAAACCGGCCTGCGTGATCGTCAAGCACGCCAACCCGTGCGGCGTGGCCGTAAGCCCGGACGCCGAAGGCGGCATCCGCCAGGCTTACGAACTGGCCTACGCCACCGACACCGAATCCGCGTTCGGCGGCATCATCGCCTTCAACCGCGAACTGGATGCTGAAACCGCCAAGGCCATCGTCGAGCGTCAGTTCGTCGAAGTGATCATCGCCCCAAGCGTCAGCGAAGAAGCCCGCGCCATCGTCGCCGCCAAAGCCAACGTGCGCCTGCTGTCCTGCGGCGAGTGGTCGGCTGACCGCGCCGCTGCCTGGGACTACAAGCGCGTCAACGGCGGCTTGCTGGTACAGAGCCGCGACGTCGGCATGATCAGCAGCTCAGACCTGAAAGTCGTGACCAAGCGTGCTCCGACCGAACAGGAAATCAACGACCTGATCTTCGCCTGGAAAGTGGCCAAGTACGTTAAATCCAACGCCATCGTCTACGCCAAGAACCGTCAGACCATCGGTGTCGGCGCGGGCCAGATGAGCCGCGTGAACTCCGCGCGTATTGCTGCGATCAAGGCTGAACACGCCGGGTTGCAGGTGGCAGGTTCGGTGATGGCCTCCGACGCGTTCTTCCCGTTCCGCGACGGTTTGGACAATGCGGCCAAGGTTGGCATCACTGCGGTGATCCAGCCAGGCGGCTCGATGCGTGATGCCGAAGTGATTGCCGCTGCCGACGAAGCCGGCATCGCCATGGTCTTCACTGGCATGCGCCACTTCCGTCACTGATTGATCGTTCCCACGCTCTGCGTGGGAATGCAGCCCGGGACGCTCTGCGTCCCAAGAGCGAACGCAGAGCGTCCATTGAGGCATTCCCACGCGGAGCGTGGGAACGATCAACCCCCACAGAATTAGCGTCATCCGAGGTTTTTGAAATGAATGTTTTGATCATTGGCAGCGGTGGCCGTGAACACGCCCTGGCCTGGAAAGTGGCTCAGGATCCGCGCGTGCAGAAGGTTTTCGTGGCTCCGGGCAACGCCGGCACCGCCATTGAAGCCAAGTGCGAGAACGTCGCCATTGACGTGCTGGCCCTTGAGCAACTGGCCGATTTTGCCGAGAAGAACGTTTCCCTGACCATCGTCGGTCCGGAAGTCCCGCTGGTTGCCGGCGTTGTCGACCTGTTCCGCGCCCGTGGCCTGGATTGCTTCGGTCCGACCGCTGGCGCAGCTCAGCTGGAAGGTTCGAAAGCGTTCACCAAAGATTTCCTGGCCCGCCACAAGATCCCGACTGCTGACTACCAGAACTTTACCGAGATCGAGCCGGCCCTGGCTTATCTGCGTGAGAAAGGCGCACCGATCGTGATCAAGGCCGATGGCCTGGCCGCCGGTAAAGGCGTGATCGTCGCCATGACCCTGGCCGAAGCCGAAGACGCCGTGCGCGATATGCTCGCCGGCAACGCGTTCGGCGACGCCGGTTCCCGCGTGGTGATCGAAGAATTCCTCGATGGCGAAGAAGCCAGCTTCATCGTGATGGTCGACGGCAAGAACGTACTGCCGATGGCCACCAGCCAGGACCACAAGCGCGTCGGCGACGGCGACACCGGTCCGAACACTGGCGGCATGGGTGCCTACTCCCCTGCCCCGGTCGTGACCGCTGAAGTGCACAAGCGCGTCATGGACCTGGTGATCTGGCCGACTGTGCGTGGCATGGCCGATGAAGGCAACGTCTACACCGGTTTCCTCTACGCCGGCCTGATGATCGACAAAGCTGGTAACCCAAAAGTTATCGAGTTCAACTGCCGTTTCGGCGACCCTGAGACCCAACCGGTCATGCTGCGCTTGCAATCGAGCCTGGTGCTGCTGGTCGAAGCAGCCCTGGCGCAAGCCCTTGACAAGGTCGAAGCGCAATGGGATCCACGTCCGAGCGTCGGCATTGTATTGGCGGCAGGCGGTTATCCTGGCGACTACGCTAAAGGCGTGGCGATCAACGGTCTGGATGCAGCGGCGGCACTGGAAGGCAAAGTCTTCCACGCCGGTACTGCGCTCAAGGACGGTCAGGTGGTGACTGCCGGTGGTCGGGTGTTGTGCGCCACGGCCATGGGCGCCAGCGTCGATGCTGCCCAGCAGCAGGCTTACAAGCTGGCGGCCAAGATCGACTGGGAAGGCAGCTTCTATCGCAAGGACATTGGCTACCGCGCCATTGCCCGCGAGCGTGGCGAAAATCAGGAATAGGCCAGCCATTCGGCCAGGCAAGGGCGTGATGCCCTTGCCGGACTATTCCGGCGCCGCGCATAGTTATATTCTGGCATCAACCTACGAAGGGATTTCGCCGTGCGCTGGCTCAGGATTGCCATAGGTCTTACCGTCACTCTGTTGACCTTGCTCTGCATGCTCCCGGCCCAGGCCGCGCAAGGCAGTGGCTGGTCGGTATTGCTCGACGAACAGGGCGACCTGGCGCTGAGCGACATCCGCTCCGCTCGCTTCACCAATCAATTCAGCCCCATCGAACTCGACCGCCTCACCGCGGCCGAGCCCGACGGTGCGTTATGGCTGCGATTCAGACTGGCACCGGGCAAGCACGAACAATTGCTGCGAGTGTTCGCGCCTGACCTGTCGCACCTCAACCTGTATGTGCTGGACGGCGACAAGCTGGTCGAGCAACTGAACACCGGCACCCAACAACCCCAGGCTGATCGGCCGTTGCCCAGCAGCGACTTCATGCTGCCGCTGCCGCAAAGCGACAAAACCCTCGACGTCTACCTGCGACTGGTTTCCGAACACCAGTTGCGGCCTTACATCACCCTGCAATCGGCGGTGATGACCGCGGCGAATCAGAACCTCACGCTGATCTACGGCCTGTTGTTCGGCTGCATCGGCATGCTGATCCTGCACAACATCGTGCGTTACGCCTACACCCGCTCGCGCAGCAGCCTGTGGCTGGCCGCCTGCGAATTCCTGTTGATGCTCAGCCTGATCCTGTTGCTGAACCTGGCCGGGCCGTGGTTGCCGAACTGGCACGCAATCCAGACTCCTGGTGCCTATCTCGCCTTGTTGCTGACGGCACCGTGCGGCCTGATGTTCGCCTATCGCTTCTTTGCCCCGCTGGGCCCGCACCCGCTGAACAAACTGCTGCTCGGGGCCATCCTGTTCACGGTGGTCTGCGGGTTGCTGCTGTTGTTCGTCAACACCCTGCCGCTGAACATCATCACCTACGCCCTGGTCGCGCTCGCGGGCCTGAGCATGCTGTTTGTCAGCGGCTTCCACTGGCAAAAAGGCTATCGCCCGGCGCGGCTGTTCGTGGCCGCGATGGTGGTGTTCAACATGGGTGCGCTGATCATCCTGCCCGCGCTGCTGGGGTTGACCCTGGTGGCGCCGCAAGGCCTGATCATCACCTTGCTGGCCTTCATTTGCATCAGTGGCCTGCTCATGAGCATCGCCTTGGGCGAACGCCAGCGCAGTATCACCGAAGACCGTTTCAGCGTCAGCCGCGACCTGGCGGCCAGCAATGCCGAGATCAACGCCAAGGCCGAATTCCTGGCCAAGATCAGCCACGAAATCCGTACCCCGATGAATGGCGTGCTGGGCATGACCGAACTTCTGCTGGGTACGCCGCTGTCGGTCAAGCAACGGGATTACGTGCAAACCATCCACAGCGCCGGCAATGAACTGCTGACCCTGATCAATGAGATTCTCGACATCTCCAAGCTCGAGTCCGGGCAGATCGAACTGGACGACGTGCAATTCGACCTCAATGCCCTGATCGAAGATTGCCTGAGTATCTTCCGCGCCAAGGCCGAGCAGCAGAACGTCGAGCTGATCAGCTTTATCCAGCCGCAAGTGCCACGGGTGATCAGCGGAGATCCGACCCGCCTGCGCCAGACCCTGCTGAGCCTGTTGGAAAACGCGCTGAAAAAAACCGACGAAGGCGAGATCCTGATCGTCGTTGCCCTCGACGAACGCAGCGCCAAACCGCGCCTGCGCATCGCCGTGCAGGACAGCGGCGTGCCGATGGAAGCCGAAGAGCGCGATGCGCTGATGCACGCCGAACTGCACAGCAAGCACTTCCTCTCGGCCACCCGCCTGGGCGGTAATCTGGGGCTGGTGATCGCTCGCCAATTGATTCGCCTGATGCAAGGGGAATTCGGGATCAAGAGCGGCACCAATCAGGGCAGCACCCTGTGGCTGACCTTGCCGCTGGACCCGGACCGCCTCGAACACCCGACCTCCGATCTCGATAGTCCGTTGCAAGGCGCGCGCGTACTGGTGGTGGACGACAACGACACCTGCCGCAAGGTGCTGGTGCAACAGTGCAGCGCCTGGGGCCTGAATGTCAGCGCCGTGCCGTCCGGCAAGGAAGCGCTGGCGTTGCTGCGCACCAAGGCGCACCTGCGTGACTACTTCGACGTGGTCTTGCTGGACCAGAACATGCCCGGCATGACCGGCATGCAACTGGCAGCCAAGATCAAGGAAGACCCAAGCCTGAACCACGACATCCTGCTGATCATGCTCACCGGCATCAGCAATGCGCCGAGCAAGATCATCGCCCGTAATTCGGGGATCAAGCGCATCCTCGCCAAACCGGTGGCCGGCTACACGCTCAAGACCACCCTGGCCGACGAGCTGAACCAGCGCAACAAAGGTCAGGCCGTGTCGCATCACCTGCCCGCCGGCCCGACCCTGCCGGTCAAGGTGCCCAGCGATTTCCGCATTCTGGTGGCCGAAGACAACAGTATTTCGACCAAGGTCATCCGCGGCATGCTGGGCAAGCTCAACCTGCAACCGGACACCGCCAGCAACGGCGAAGAAGCCTTGCAGGCGATGAAGGCGCAGCGCTACGACCTGGTGCTGATGGACTGCGAAATGCCGATCCTCGACGGCTTCTCTGCTACCCAGCAATTGCGGGCGTGGGAAGTCGGCAACCAGCGGATCCGCACCCCGGTAGTGGCGCTGACCGCACACATCCTCGCCGAGCATAAAGAACGCGCACGGCAGGCCGGCATGGACGGGCACATGGCCAAGCCGGTGGAGCTGTCGCAGTTGCGCGAACTGATTGAGCATTGGGTGGCCCAGCGTGATCAGCAGAACCGGGTCACGACGCAAACGTCCTGAACCCACAGACGCCATGGCGCCTGATAGACTCCGCCTCGACTTCCCTCGCCAGTGAGCTAGCACCATGCTCCATGTGTTGTTCAGCGTTTACCTGAAGATGCTGGTGCTTTACAGCCCATTCTTCGTCTTGTCCTGTTTCATCAGCCTGACCCGCGGTTACTCGCGCAAGGAGCAACGGCGCCTGGCCTGGAAAGTGGCGGTCGCAACGCTGGTTTCCAGTGTTTTGCTGTACCTGTTCGGGCGGGTAATTTTCAGCGTGTTCGGCATCACCGTGGATGCGTTCCGCATCGGCGCCGGCAGCGTGCTGTTCATCTCGGCACTGGGCATGGCCCAAGGCAAGTCGGCGGTACAGACCGACAACGTGCAGCAGGACGTGACCATCGTGCCATTGACCATCCCCCTGACGGTCGGCCCCGGCACTATCGGTGCATTGTTGGTAATGGGCGTGAGCCAACCGCATTGGGACGACAAACTCACGGCGATTCTCAGTATTGCCCTGGCCAGTTTTACGGTAGGGGTGGTGTTGTATCTGTCCAATCGCATCGAGCGGATTCTGGGTGATCAGGGGTTGCAGATTGTCAGTCGGTTGATGGGGTTGTTTGTGTGCGCATTGGCGGCGCAGATTATTTTTACCGGGGTGAAGGGGTACCTGGTGCCGTAGACGTTTTGTCAGACGCTGGCACCCCGCCTCCTTGTGCGCCTTGACCTGTCGCGCGGTGTAAAAGAGATCAATCCAGTTTTACAATCTCGCCCTCGCGCCGCGTACTGAGTATCGACAGAACCGTTGATCGGGAAAACTCTTCGTACTCCTCACTTAGCTGGGCCTGAAAGCACGATAGATGAACGCTGCCATTGATACGGTCAGCCATAAACTTTTGATTCATTAAGTTTGAGTTCAACGGCTCGGCGACTGCAAAGCTAATTCTCAGCATCTTTAACGTCGCGGTTTCGTCGACAAGGCCGACTTGCATCCGGATTCTGGTCAGGCCTTGGCTATCCATTGAATCGCTCGGTCCATTAACCGGCTCCACAGCGTGCCGCGTCAGCACTTGCAGGCTCGTGCGGGGCGAAGCACCAGCGGAAAGAGACTGTAGAGCCGGACTGATTAACGCTATTTGCTCATGTGAAAAAAAACGGCCCAACACGTTGTCGAAAACACTGGCAACCGATACGTGGCCTTCTCGCCCTAATGTATAAACATCCCCCACCGTTCCAAAAACACTAAAATGCAACCTGCGCAGCAATATCGAATACACCTCGCACCACGAATCAAAGTCTTTAAACTCCGGATACTTATTAGTTGATGCCAGCTGCATGTAAAGCGTAGAAGCCGTAAAGTCATCACGCTGCGAACTTTCCAGCATTGGAGATAAAACTAAAACACTACCCCCACTGACATAACTGTGACTGCCCATAATTTGAACCTCCTCCTGGCAAAAAAAAGCCAAGCGCGTTAACGCTTGGCTTCCAAAAAATTACTTGATGCCAAATTCCAGTTCCAGCGCTCTGTCCGCGGCCTCAAAGAACTCATTGGCTCTAGCTTCTTTCCTGGCGGTGTAGTCATCTTCATAAATGGTAAAAGTGGCTTTACCTTGGTACACCTGTGCTCCGGAATGTAATTTGTCGAAGAAGGCTACTTTTGTGTTGCCTGCGTCAGTGAAATAGGAAGTTGATCCCAGCACCGCCCAGACATCCTCTCCGGCGTCCTGCGCCACGGTCATTACCCCCATCGAGGCGCCGTAGGCTTTCTGGCCGTTTTTCTCATACAACTTCAGCGCTTCCGGGCTCTTCGCCAATCCTTCGATCGTCTTGTTCGCGACCGCTTTCAAGACGGCCGCGGTGGAGCCAGCAACACCACCGATGGCTGCCTGAACAATATCGAGAACAATATTGCTCATGGTAAGACCACTGTATTTGGAATCATAACCCGTATAAGATTCGTGCATTTTGGTCCACCCCATCGCCTTCATACCAAGGATGTAGTGCTCCCAGCGTTGAACCTGCTGTTCTTTTTTTGGATATTTGATTTCAGCGGTAAGGTCTGCAAAAAACTGAGTCCGCTTGATAATGGTCTTATAACGACGACTCATACCTTGGGGAAAACCAATCAGCGTTGAATTCGTAATGGCCGCATTCAATTTATCTGTATCAATGGGCAAACTCACTGCAGCACGCATTGTTTGACGGGGTGCCAATGCCTGGAGCACTGGCATGCAAGTTTCCATACAGTCATTAATAAATGCCAGACTTTCGGCTTCGGTCATTTTCAGATCAAGTACATCATTCACAATCAAAGTTCCTTTTTAATAGATATGAGCCAACTCCGGCCCGACGAGAAAATTAACGCACTCCGCGCTCCAACTTCAACTCAACAAGAAGAACAAAACATTTCAAAGCCGGCGCACCAGCAACTAAAGAAGAACATTACGCACTATCACAACTCAAACTAACAAGAGATCAAATACCCACGACCCCCTATAAAAATCAAACAAACAGACGAATATAAGGTGGCCCTACCACGGCCACCGACGATCGAACAATGACTTGTTCTCCAATCCTCAGACTGAAGCGCACCGAGTGTCAGAGATCATGCTTGCAATTCTTCTTCTGCAACTTGCACGGCTGGCAGAAACGCTTTTAGCGCTTCACCCGCCGCAGGCTCCGGGTTGACCGCCAAAACACGCGCCAAGGCCGAAACGGCAAAGTCCCGATAACCACTTATCGACAGCAACACCTCCCCCCGCAGCGTGACATCTTTCGCATTGGCGTCACGAAAGATCAGGCTATGGCACGTATCAGGATCGAGTATCACCAAGTGTTCATCCGTCAGACTGACGATCAGTTGCTCAGGTGAATCCAGCGTCAATGCCAGGATTACCGGTACTGTGGCCTGGCTGCCCAAGGGTGGCCGGCAGTCGACGATCACCGACTCCAGTCTTCGCCAGGCCGCCTGCGACAGTCGACACGTAGTACCGCCATGGCCCAGCCGCAAAACCAGGGTAGTCACGTCATCGGGAATCAGCGGCAGTACATCATCGAGTGTCGAGTTGCTTTCAACGGTCAGCGTGTCGACGTTGCGTTGCATGTACGCCAACGGCACGACGGTCTCGGTAAGCGGATAGCTGCGCAATACGCCATCGGCGCCGTCGAACAGCATGACGTTGGTCTGCTGCCGAGTACCCACCACAACGGATGAGTCGGGATGGGCGACGTTGGCCGCGTCGATCAAACGCCCACTGCTGCTGACAAACCATTGTTGGCGCCACGGATGAGCCACGCGAAGCAACGGCGCGCAATGCTGCCAGTTCTCCACGAGCGCACGCAGGTGTCTGGTCAAGGCACTGTCGTGTGTCCGCACCCATTGGCTGTCGACACCGGTGATCAATGCAGGCTCTTGATGGTTCAGCGCCATCTCGATGCCTTCCACGGTCGTGGCCAGCAGGCCGGCGCCACGGCGCGTCACGTCGGTGAAGACCCATGGGCTCCATGACGGTTGTGGTGTTGGCAGTGCTTCAGGCGCCAGCAGCCGGGTGCCCTCACCAAAGGCCTTTGACAGTTGCTTGTCGTCGATAAAGGCCTGGCGATAGATCTCGCCAGTAGTGACGTCAAACAGCCAGGCCGCCTTACTGTCCGGGGTAGGCCCCAGCAATCGCACTTCCTTGCCATGCCCCGGATCGGCCAGCAGCAAGCGACCTTCAAGGTACCAGGCACATAACCGCGCATCACCGCGAGCATTGCTCAGTCCGATCAGGGCCAGCGTGGCCGAAGGTACCTGCGCGACGACCGCAGGTAACTGCAACCACCATTGCGGCCGGTCCTTGAACCAGGCCTCGGTCACTCCCCTCAATTGCAACTCGCCCTGAGGTGTCACCTCGTAGTACACCCCCTTCTCGGTCAGCGCCACGCAACCTTCTTGCGCCACCACAACGTTTTTGAGACCTTCGAGGGACTTCCACTCGACCGTCAGCGCTACCTGTTCATCCACCATGGTGCGACGCTGTACGCACAGTCGCGCGCTGGCGTGTCTGTAGATGACAAATACATCGCCGTCAGTGCCGGCTGGCGTCAGCAGACTCAGTTGGTTCTGGTCTTTCTCCAAGTCCGGCCACCCCCGGGCGTGGTGTCGCGGCGGTATCGGTCGAACAATCAAGCCGTCGCTGCTGCGCACCCAACTCATGTCGCTGCGGCCTTGTTCCGGATTCCAGTGAATGGCAACGAACGCCGCCAACTGCCAGGTCGATGTATCGAAACGTTCGAGCGAGGGCACCGTGGGCCATGCGATGTAATCGCCCAGTAACGGTTTCCAGTCGACCAGCGTCGATGCCAGCCCCAGAACGTCCTCCAGGGTGGTATCGAGACCTCGGGCCAGCGAACTCAGGAACGCGCCGTCGTCGGTCAGTAAATACTCGACACTGTAGTTCTGGTCATCCTGAATGAATGCCTGGACAACCTTGACCTCGCCACCGGGTAATGCGGTGCATTGAGTGATGGTGGACGTTCCGGTCTTGAGCATCAGGCGATAGCGGTGGCTGATCAAGCCGCTCACCGCATCGGTCTTGAACACGTCAGCCCCCTGCGGGTGATAGAAATACGCGGAACCATCGACCACGGCACCCAGCTGCGAATCGTCGGGCACCCGGGCATCGTCGTCCTGAATGTAGAGGAAACGGTCTTGGGCCGAGTCGTAGTAGGCGGTGGTGTAGCGTTGTTCCTGCGGGTCATCGAACGGGATCAAAAACTTGTGCACCGGGGTGTACGGCTGCTCCAGGCGATGCTCCCGCGCCAGTGCCTTGAAGTGCGTTTGCAAGGCCCGTGCATCCGTTCCCGGCGTCGCGTCCACCTCCAGGGGCATCAGCACCTGTTGATGATGGTCGATCCGATAGCGGTTATTGCCCGCCAGATGGAGGGTGATATCGAAGCCGGCCTTGCCGCTGAATGTGATGTCGACCCCGCCGATTTTCAGGCCTGCGCCGCGCACGAACTGAACGTCCTCCACCTGCGCCCAGCTCGCCACTAACACCCATTGCAGGGTCTTGAGCAGCGAAGACTTGAGCTCCACGTTGATGCCTTCGCTCAGCATCAGCGTGCAAGGCGCATCGCCCGCTTCGATCTCATAGGCGATCCGGTCATGCCAGCTTTTGAGCAGCGTCGGCACCACCAGCGTACGGGACTCATCGTCGAGTGTGACCTGGATGACGGTTCTGGTCCCGGGGCGGTAAGCCGGGTGAATCGCCTGGACGATGTATTCCCCGGGGAACGAATAAAACGTGAAGAGAAACTGCCACTGTCCCTGCGCGTTCTTCGTTTCCAGGCGACGAGCGATATCAAAACCGGTGTCATGCCGCGTCGAGGCAAAGGGCAACGAATGGTAGTCGTAGCCATAAAACGTTTGAGGTGTGCAGGGCAGGATAATCACCTCACCGGCGGCCGGGCTGAACCTGGCCGAGCCAGGCAACCCAAGGCTTTGGCGGAGATTGATCGCACGGTCGTAATCGACATCGAAATCCGGTACGCCGAAATGATCGCGCAGCGGGAACAACCGCTGACTGCCATACGTCACCACGCCGTCGCGCAGGTTCAGGCTCTGGATCACCAGTTTCGGATGCGCCTGCCAGGCCTTCTGTTTCTTGTCCCAACTGAAGGCAGCGCCGCGATAGGCCTGATCCAGTTCGTAGAAAAACACGCCAACCTGTTTCGACCGTTCGGCGACCATGGCGAAGCCCTCGGCCAATGCCGCCACGCCCACGGCCAGCCCGCCGACTATCACCGACGCCCCGCCCAGGAAAGCAGCCGCCGTAGCAGCCGACGCCAGGCCGGCGCCCATGCCGGCAGCACCGAGCACGAGACTGGCGTAGTCAAAAGCGAGTTGAGTGCTGAACCGGGCGACGTCGACATCGTTGTCCGCCTGGCTCAATTGGTAGAGATCGAACCCGACGTTGACCATCCCCAGCACCGTACCGAGACCTTCCCCCGCTATACGTCCCAGCGCTTCGCCCGCCACCGTGGAACTGGTCTCGGCAATCAGCCGCTCCTGGGCCAGACCCTGACGCACCAGGCTAATGACACCTGCGATATCCGTGACCAGACCATGGATCAACTGTGCGTAGTTCACATAGGCGTGCAGGCGCACCGCCAGGGTCAGGTTCCGATCCTCTCCGTCGTGGCTGCGTAACAGCTTCATCAGGGCCTGGATCGCGAAACCGACATTGAGGGTGTGTACCGCGCCAACGTTGGTCGGATCAAGCGAGCCGACCCGGCGCGTGGTCAATTGGTCGAAGAGTTCGGTGAGATGGTTCTTGATGCGCAAGAACCGCGAATCGTCGGTTGTCACCCGCACCAGTTGCTCGGGGCTGCCGGGCTTTTCAGGTTTGATCAGGCTCAGGTGATAGTCGCCACTGGCGTTGATTTCCAGGGTCTCGAATAACGGGATGAAGTCGGAGGTCAGCTTGTTTTTGCCCAGCAAATCATTGCTGGCCTCGGTGATTTGTTGTCCCCACCAGTGACTGTCCAGCTCCATCAGGCTTTTACCCAGTCGCGGGTTGTTCACCAGTGACTGGCCGCGGGCACTGGCCAGGCGTTTTCGCCCACCGGGCGCGTCGATCCCTTTCAAGTCGCCGGGCGACAGCACATCTTCTACCCGCACGCCGGGGGCCAGTTCCAGTTGCGCAATCTGTGCGCCTTGCACTTCGATCAGGTCAAAGGTCGGCAGACTGCGTTCGCCGTAGGCGCTGTAAAACTCGGCCATGCCCATCGACCCGAAATAGCTGTTGAGCTCACGGAGCATGGCCTCGGGCGTCGCAAACTCAACAACGCACACGTTCGGATCGTAGAAGTGATAGGCACTGCGATCACCGTCCCACGTCTTGGCCACCAGCATGGCGTGGTTGTCGGCGTTGAGCATCAGGGTACCGGTCGTCGTCCGGGCTTCAAGTACCTTCACGACGTGTTGCAAGCTGAGGCGCGGGGGAATTCCGACCTCGCTCACATCCACGCTATGCAGCGCTTCGATGGCGCGCATGAAGGTTTGCGAATGGCTCTGCTCACGCGTCTCAACGCTCAGGAAGAACCGCTCGCGCAGTGTTGTGACAGCCGCGTCACCCTTGGCAATCGCTGCCGCCATGGCAAGCACCAACGGGTAACACCGTCGACCGATGGTGTCACCGAATCCATCGTACAACAGGTTCTGAGGCACAAACCGGGCTTCACCTTCTTTGAAAGTTTCCATCAGGTCAGCGGCACGCTCGGTAAGCCGGTCACGGAATTCGGCTTTGGCGACTTTCTCGATCCTGGCGACCCGCCGCCCCCATTGGCGCAGGCTCAAGGGCGACTGCAGGGCATTTTTCTTCAGCAGCAACGCCGTTTCGGTTAGCGCCAAATCACCGTGCTCCGAATTTTTGAGCCCCGCCACGAACTCCGAGCCCTTGTGTTTGAGCAACTGCTCTTCGATCACCGCATACTGGCTCGCGACGCCTTGATTACTCAGTCTTGCAGCCAGGTCATCGAGTTCTCCGGTCATCGCTGCAAAGCTGCGATTATCCAGTGACTCAAGCCCCAGCACTGGACCGAGCAGCAAGCGCTGGGCGGCACTTAAATGCTCCTTGAGCCACGAACCACTGGCCAGGCGTTCAAGCACTTCAATAAGGGAAAGGTCCCGAGTCGTGGCGTCGCTCAGCGTGACGGGCGGGAGTGCCAAAGGGTCTTGAGCGATGATCGCCTGTCGATCGTCAAAACTCAGCGGCAGTAACTTGTCGAACGTTACGATGCCATCAATGCCTTGACTCATCGCTTTGAAGAATGGCTCGCCGAAGTGATCGAGCAGCCGCTGGAGGATATCGGTCAACAACACATGTCGGCCTTCGATCAAAGGCCAGCCTGCGTCGAACTCGATGGATTGGCGTTTGAGCAGTTCTGCCATGTCACCTTTGTAGTGGGCTTTGAATAGCCCTTGTTTCCATTTTCCCTGTTCGCTGTCGCGCCATTGCTCCCAGTCTGTTATCGATTCCTTCCAACTATGATCTTGCTCTTCTTCAGTGAAGTAATTGAAACCTTGCCTCAGTTCCGCTTCCTTGCGGAACTGTATGGCCGCATCGGGCGTAAGATTTGCCGCTTCGTAGAGGTCCATGCCCACCCGCATGGCATCCGGGCCGGTCATGAAAATCGTTGTTTGGGCCTTGGGGATGAGCCCATCCGCCATATAGCTCGTGAGCGCGTCCGCGCGATTGATAAATTGGGGTTCCGCCAACGCCAGCGAATGCTCTCTGCTTGCAAAGAGCTCCTCGGCGTTTTGCACTCGTTTTTGATCAGTGATGGAGACCCCTTGAGTAGTCGACAGAACAACGAACTCATCTCGTAATTCGTACATGAATCGCACACGGTCCATCACCGACTCAATGACCTTGGATTTTGGATGAGCCATGAGGAACGAATTGTTCAAACTTGTGTTATCGACAAAAGCCGCTCGTAATGCGTTGCTGGCAACATTCAGATCCCGAGTCGCCGTAAAAATATCAGGAATGGACGGATGGCTATTGGCGAATTGCTCCAACTTACTCAAGTATTGCGCAGGAATCTCTTCGATGTACCTGGCATATTTTTCGGCCACCTTCACACGGCCGGGCATGAGATGGGGGTTACGTTCAAAGATCAGTTGCAAGACACCCAGATTGGCTTTCGGTCCGATAATATCTTTTGATGGCGTCTCACCCAGTTCATCCACAAATGCAGGGAGATAATCGCTGTCACAATAAATACCACCCTCGTTATAGAGTACCTGGTAGCGCACAACATCCGAGGCGGCGGCAAGATTAGCGCGTAACCCAATCTCCCGTTCATAGATATCAAACAAGGGAAAGGACCCGGCAGCGGGACGAATATCCACCAATTGCAATTGAGCGTCAGTCAGTGCCTGCAAGGTGTTCAGGTTGCGTTCCCGAAGCGCTCTGAGCGCACTTTCGTTTTGCGCATAGCCTCTAACCAGCAAATCGATTCGCGCCTCATCGGCACTGACTGGCGCGTTCGTAACGTGGTTGAACACTTGTTCTTTCGAAGCGGCTACGCGCTCCTCGTACAAATCGGCCAGTTCGAAACCTGAAATGCCCGCTGCGTCACCGCCCTCTTTCATGGCGTCAGCCTTGGCCGCTTCTACCACGATACGATTGGTCTCGTACGCCAGTAAGGCGTCACTGTCATACCACAGTTTTAGTTCATAGCCTTCTGCCGCCAATACTTGTTTCCAGACATTTATATAGTCTCGCTGAATCTCCCCAATGCCACCGCCGAGCCAGACAAAATGCAGCTTCTTGGGAACTTGCGGTAATGCGCTGTTCAGCGTCTCGACACTCTGCGCCACGCGGACGCCGTAGTCGCTAACCTTTTGATAAAGATCGAGTACAGTCTCTGCACTGTTGTCGGCAGACAGCGGTTCCTCCGTATCCCGGCGTGCGCGTACCGGGGAAGTCAGTGAGCCCAATGCTTCATCCAGCAATGCCAACGGGTGAAGCAGCGCCTGATCATTCTCGGCGTCAATGCAGCCCTGGTAATAACGAAAAATGGCCTTGTACTCATCCGTCGATTTATAAGGCTCAAGCACGCGCTCCAGTTCGGAAAACTTTATAAGATCGGCAACACCGACATACTCATGACCACTCACAACTTCCTGTTGACTCATAGTTAAATATCCTTATTTAACAAAACACATCATTGGGCACAGCCGAGCACATAGAACAGGCGCGGCAATACGGCGCTTGTAACAGGCTAATCAGACGGTAATATTTATTCGCGATCCGGATCATCACCGGCCATCCAAACTAACGACTCATCCCAGACTTATCAAATCGCAAAGATATTCAATTAGTTTCTACACAACTTGAAACTCCAGCAACTACCCGATAACTAATACTGGATATAACGAGTGCTAAAAAAAAACGCCTCAGAAGAGGCGTTTTCACTCAACCCGCAGGCTTGTCGCCATACCATCGCGGCGTATAGACCCACTCGCCGCCGCCGACACGTGGGAATACGCAGGTGGTAGACGAACCGATCAGCACCATCGTGCGCATGTCCACTTGATCCGGGGTCAACTGCCCCAGCGTGGTCACACGCAAAGTCTGGCCCGGGCGACCAATGTCACGCCCCAACACCACCGGCGTTGCGACAGCTCGGTGCTGCGCGACGATCTCCAGGGCGCGTCCCAATTGCCACGGGCGCGAACGGGAGATCGGGTTGTAGAAGGCCAGGGCCAGGTCGGCCTGAGCGGCCAGATCGAGGCGTTTCTCGATGATCGACCACGGCTTGAGGTTGTCCGACAGCGACATCACGCAGAAGTCATGCCCCAGCGGCGCACCGGCCTGGGCGGCCGTGGCCAGGGAGGCAGAGACGCCGGGAAGAATCTCCAGATCGACGTTGTGCCAGGTGGCATCGCTCGACTCGTGCAAGGCTTCGAGCACTGCGGCGGCCATGGCGAACACGCCGGGATCACCGGACGACACCACCACCACCGAGCGCCCCTGCGCCGCGAGTTCAAAGGCGTGACGGGCACGCTGCATTTCTTCGCGGTTGTCGGTGCAGTGCATCACCTGATCGGGGCGAAACGGCCCGGCCATGCGCACATACGTCTCATAACCCAGCACGTCATTGGCGCGGGCCAGTTCGGCCTTGACTGCCGGCACCATCAGCTCGGCGGCGCCGGGACCGAGGCCGATCACCGCCAGACGCCCGCGGGGGCGGCCGATCAGCAATGGATCGAGGGGGTCGGAAGCGACGGCGATGGCCATCGAGTCGTTGATTTCAATTGATGTCAGCAGCCCCGGCACTGCGCTTTCGGCCAGCTCAAGCACACTGCCGGGGCATGCACTGAAACGCAGCGGCACACCCAGTTCCAGCGCCGCCTCGCGCAGCGCCGGGTTGGCCATTTCGCTGTCATCGGCCAACAAACAGGCCAGTGATTGCAGGGCAATATTGGCGTCATGCAATGCGGTGCGAATGGCTTCGGCTGCTCCCGCCGTCAGCGCCACGATCACATTGCGCGGATAAATCAGCAGTTCATTAGCGTCCGGCTGACGCTCGACATGCCCGACATGAATCGCCAATCGTGCCTGCTGATCCTCCGGCAATTGCGCTTCGGCCAACCACGGCGCCGGACCTTCGATGCGCACCGATTCGCCCGCCAGCAAATCCGAAACGAAGCGCTTGCCCAACTCCAGATCGCCGAGGGCGTAACCGCTGGGCGGGTTGAGCAGGCAGGTGCCAAAACGCAGTTCACCGCTGGTGGTGATGGCGGCGGCGACGTCCAGCGCAGCCGCGATCTCGCGCGCCAACACATTCACGCCGCCCAGGCCACCGAGCAGCGGCACCACGGCGCTGCCGTCTTCGGCCACGGCCAGCACAGGCGGTTCGACACCTTTTTCCAGCAACAACGGCGCCAGGGTGCGGATGACAATGCCCGCCGCACACAGGGCGATAATTGGCGTGTCGAGCTGATAGAGCTCGCGCAGGGTCGCGCCGAACGCTTGATAGTCGTGGTCGGCACCGTCGACCCGCCCGGCCAGGCCGTGGATCACTGCATCCGGGTAGCGCTGCTGAATCCGCCGCGCCGTAGCGAGGCTGCCATTGCCGAGGATGACAATGGCCGGAGCACGACGGCCCATCACCCTTGCCACCGCTCGCCGGGCACGATGATCAGCGAGAAGTACGGCGAGGACATCGGCTCTACTTCATCCAGCGGGACGATTTTCTGGTTGGCCATGGTCGCGCGCTCGACGTACAGCGCGCGCCCGGCCAGACCGAGTTCTTCCAGCACCTGACGCACCTTGGGGAAGTTGCGCCCCAGCTTCATGATCACCGCCGCATCGGCATCGGCCAGACGCCGCTTGAGCTCGTCGTGAGGCAACACGCCGGACAACACCGACAGGCTCTGATTGCGATACACCAGCGGCGAACCCAGTACCGAAGCGCCGCCGAGCATTGAGCAGACACCCGGCACCACTTCGGCCACGTAGCGCTCGGCCAAGCGATCGTGCAGGTACATATAGGAGCCGTAGAAGAACGGATCACCCTCGCAGATCACCGCCACATCGCGGCCGGCATCCAGATGCTCTGCAAGCTGTTCGGCGGCGGTGTCGTAGAAATCGCTGATGACTTGCTCGTAGGACAACGGCGCCGGCAACGCTTCGGTGGTCACCGGGTACACCAGCGGCAGCAGGTTCTGCGCCTCTTGCAAATGCGCTTCGATGATGCCGAACGCATTGCCCTTTTTGCCTTTGGCGACGAAGTACGCCACCACCGGCGATTCGCGCAGCAGGCGCAGGGCTTTGACGGTAATCAGTTCCGGATCACCGGGGCCGACGCCCAGGCCGATCAAGCGTCCAGTTGGCTGCATCATTCGATCTCCGTGGCGAGGGCGTTGACGGCGGCGGCGGCCATGGCGCTGCCGCCCAGCCGGCCTTGCATGATCACGAACGGCACACCGCGACTGTCCGCCGCGAGCATCGCCTTGGATTCGGCGGCACCGACGAAACCCACCGGGAAGCCGAGGATCAGCGCCGGTTTTGGCGCGCCGGCGTCGATCATCTCCAGCAGGTAAAACAGTGCGGTCGGCGCATTGCCGATCACTACCACGCTGCCTTCCAGGTGCGGACGCCATAGCTCCAGCGCGGCGGCGGAACGGGTGTTGCCCAACTCTCGGGCCAACTCTGGAACGCTGTCGTCACGCAGGGTGCAGATCACTTGATTGTTGGCGGGCAGGCGCGCGCGGGTCACGCCTTCAGACACCATCCGTGCGTCGCACAAAATCGGCGCACCGGCGGCCAAGGCATCGCGCCCAGCCTTGCCGGCACCTTCGGAGAATTGCAGACCGTCGATGGCCTCGACCATGCCGCAGGCGTGGATCACCCGCACCGCGAGTTTTTCCAGGTCGGCCGGGATGCGTTCGAGGTTGGCCTCGGCACGAATGATCGCGAAGGAGTTGCGATAGATCTCCTGACCGTCGCGGATGTAATCAAGCATCAAGGGGGCTCCGTGAGCGGGCGTCGAGCAAGGCCGCGACCGCTTCAATAGTAAGGTTGCTTGCATGCAGCGCGCCGAAACCCGGCAGCGTGGCATCGCGAAAATAGAGGTCGTAGTGACCGGCAGAAATCGCCAGCAAGGTGACTGGCGCAATGTGCGCGGCGGCGCAGGAACGCGGGCAGCCGGACAGGTGAACATCCAGCACTTGGCCGTGGCGTTGCAGCAATGCCGCCAGTTGCAGGGCATCGCCCTTGGTGTCGGCCAGGCCTTTGCCGCAACCGGCGGAACCGGTGCAGGCGATCAGATGCGCCATGGCATCGTCGACGGAACAGCGCAGGCCCAGTTTTTCCAGGTTGTGGATAACTTCAGCAGCGTCGCCCTCGTGGATATTGGGCAGCAGCAGGCTTTGCCACGGTGTGAAGCGCAGGCTGCCATCGCCGTGTTCGCGGGCCAGTTGTGCGGCGCCCCGGAGCATGCCGGAGTCGAGCCGGCCCAGCGGCGGCACCGCGCCGACATAAACTCGGCCTGCTTCACGTTGTGGATGTGCGCCGAGATGCAGGACACCCGAAGCACGCGGCACACCGACGACAGACAATAGCGGTACACGCTCGGCCAGTTGCGCGACAAACCCGGCCAGCGGGTATTCGGCCAGTAGATGACGCATGCGGGTCTGCTCGGGGCGCGCCAGGTCGAGGAACACATCGAGCACTGCGATCACCAGTGCGTGGCCGTGCTCCAGTTGCACCGCGCCCAGGGCCACGTCCGTCGGGCAGCCGGCCAGGCCGAACGCCAACAGGCACTCGCCATTTTGCTCGACCGCGCTCAACCACAGGTCATGGTGATGTTCGAGCATCGCCAAGCCTTCGCCGCCGTCGAGTTGCACGGCGAACTTGGCGCTCAACCCGTGGAAACGTTCATGGCTTTGCAGGCTGTTGAGGATCTGTTCGGCCAACGGCCGCGTATCGAGCAACATCTGCCGATCAATCCCGGCGCTCGGGCTGAGCATCAGGTTGCGCACATCGTCGCCCGCTGCGGTGCGTGGTCCCAACCCGGCAGCCAACAGGCTGTCGATCAACGCCGCTTCTTCACAGCCAATCCCGCGAATCTGCAGATTGGCGCGGTTGGTCGCCTCGATCACGCCGCAGGCGAAGCGCTCGGCGGCATTGGCCACTGCGTCAGCCTGATCGGCACTGATCGAACCGCCATTCAACTTGATCCGACAGATACCGCCGTCCAATGCCTGGACGATACGCAGCAACCCCGGGCAAGCCGAGGGGCGTAAGGCGGTGGACATCGGGCGTTCGTTCAAGGGGTGACCGGCTGGCTAGGAGTGCCTGAGGGGCGAAAAGCCGCCATTATGCCTGCTTTGCCCCCAAGCATGAAAAGCCGGCGGGCAGAATGCCGTCGCCGCCGTCTCATCACAGACCGGATCCAGCACCGGACATTTTGGTGGACATACTCTGGCCACAGGCTACACCGGGCAATTTTCAAACCGGAAGATTAAACTCGATGGAGTCCACTACTTGTCGCAACTCCGACCGGCTAGCGTCCATATTCCGACGATTGATCGTAAAACGCTGCGCTCTAATATCCAATTGAGACATGACGTGCTGGACTTTCCAGAACAGATAATCGGAACTCCACGAGCTTACAATCAGGCGCATATCAGTGACCCAGAGCTCAATTCTGTTATCGCCGATTATCGAAATCGGCAACACTCGCATATCGCCATCCCTTCGAATACTCCCATTGAAGGTTTCACGCGTCTCCTGATGGCTTTCAATCATCGATACCGCATCCAGGGACACCTTTAACTTGTTAGGGCTGATTTTTGATTTCATCACGTCTACCCAGGCGGCCATCAGGCTTCCTCGATACTGTTTATCGATCTTTTCTACGGGTTGACCTTCAATAACCCAGCCAACGGACCATAACGCCCCGGTATATTGTTCAAACCAATCGGCTGGATAGTACTTGCGATTAGCTCTGGCATCCGCGCGCGCCTCAGCATACGCAATACTGTCCTTTACAAAACGCTTGTCTTGTTTCGATAAGCCCGCAAAAAAACTCATCACATTACTTTGCACCATCGAGGCACTTTGCCCTTCGGCTTCTTCTGACAAACCCAAGTCACGCCTGGCACTCACATCTTCTTCCATGATCACATTTTCTCCTGACTATTCTAACTAGTAATGAATCAACAACCTGCAACACCGCCAAACTAACAACAAACATTTAGTAAGTTAACCATCAATGTTGTACATCGAATTTCGGGCGGACCAGGCTCAAAGCCAATAACTCCACTCCCCATGTCAATGCACAATTGAAAGCGTCAGGCCCTGACGACCGCGTTATCATGCTGACTTTAAAACACGCTGCTGGTTGAGATACGACATGACACCCTGGCTGACAGTAATAGGCATCGGTGAAGACGGCTTCAAAGGCCTGGGCAAGAATGCCCGGCGGGCCTTGCTGGGCGCTTCGCGGATCATTGGTGGCCAGCGCCAACTGGATTTGCTGCCGGTGTGCATCCGTGGCGAGCGGCAGTTGTGGCCGAGTCCGTTTTCCTTGGCCCCGGTGCTTGAGCATCGCGGCGAACCGGTTTGCGTGCTGGCCAGTGGCGATCCGATGTTCTTTGGCGTGGGCGCCAGCCTCGCGCGACAGGTGCCTGCGGAGCAGATGCTGATCCTGTCGGCGCCGTCTTCCTGCTCCCTCGCAGCGGCGCGCATGGGTTGGCCGTTGCAGGACGTGGTGACGCTTTCGGTAGTGGCGCGCCCAGTGGCGGCGCTCAATGCGCAGCTGTTCAGTGGCGTACGGTTGTTGGTGTTGAGCAATGACGGGCAGAGTCCGGCGGCGATTGCGGCGCTGCTGCGTGAACGAGGTTTCGGACCGAGCCGGGTGACCGTTCTGGAACACCTGGGTGGTGAGGCCGAGCGGCGCATCGATGGGGTTGCCAACGACTGGACCTTATCAGGCGTTGCCGATCTCAATGTGATCGCCATCGAATGCATCGCCGAGCCCGGCACCCCACGCCTGTCGCGCCTCGCCGGTTTGCCGGATTCGGCCTTCAAACATGACGGCCAACTGACCAAACGCGACGTGCGCGCCATCACCCTCGCCCGCCTCGCGCCGACACCCGGCGAATTGCTGTGGGACGTCGGCGCCGGCAGCGGTTCGATCGGCATCGAATGGATGCGTGCTCACCCGAGCTGTCGGGCACTGGCCATCGAGGCCGATGACGGTCGGCAGTTGTTGATCGAACACAACCGCGATGCCTTGGGCGTCCCGGGCCTGCAATTGATTCGCGGCAGCGCACCGCAGGCACTGGCAGAGCTCGAACGCCCGGATGCGATCTTCATCGGTGGCGGCGTGACCCGCGACGGTGTGCTCGACAGTTGCTGGGCGGCATTGAAGCCAGGCGGCCGACTGATCGCCAACGCCGTGACCCTGCAAAGTGAAATGACCCTGATGGCCTGGTACGAACAACATGGCGGCGAACTGACGCGCATTCATGTCGCCCAGGCGCAACCGTTGGGCGAGTTCGACACCTGGCGCCAGGCGCTGCCGATTACCTTGCTAGATGTGACGAAGCCACTCGATGCGTGACGAAACCGCCGAACAACCCGCGCCCCTGCGCAGCGGCCTGACCACCGGCAGCTGCGCCACGGCCACCAGCCTCGCCGCTGCGCGACTACTGCTCAGCGGCATGACGGCGGACGCTGTCGAGATCGTTCTGCCCAAGGGCAAACAGGTGCAGATGCGCCTGGAATTCTGTCGCTTGAACGACGATGGCGCCGAGGCCGGAACGATCAAGGACGCCGGTGATGACCCGGACGTGACCCACGGCGCGCTGCTCTATTCCCATGTGCGCCTGGGCGCCGAACCGGGGATTCGCTTTATTGCCGGCCGTGGCGTCGGCACAGTGACGCGCCCCGGTCTGGTGTTGAACGTCGGCGAACCGGCGATCAACCCGGTGCCACGCAAGATGATCACCGAGCACCTGACGTTGCTGGCCGAGGAATCGGGTTACAGCGGCGGTTTCGAGGTCACGGTCAACGTCGAGGGCGGCGAGGCCCTGGCGCTGAAAACCATGAACCCGCGCCTGGGGATTCTCGGCGGGCTGTCGATCCTCGGCACCAGCGGCATCGTCCGGCCGTTTTCCTGCGCGGCTTATATTGCCTCGATCCACCAAGGTATCGACGTCGCCAAAACCAACGGCTACCTGCACATCGCCGCCTGCACCGGCAATGCCAGCGAAGACACCATGCGCCGGGTCTACGACCTGCCGGAAATCGCTCTGATCGAAATGGGCGACTTCGTCGGCGCGGTGCTCAAGCATCTGCGTAAAGTGCCTGTGGATAAACTGAGTATCTGCGGCGGCTTCGGCAAGATCAGCAAACTGGCGGCCGGCCATATGGATCTGCACAGTCGGCATTCGAGCATCGACCTGCCGCAACTGGCTGAGTGGGCGGCGGCGATGGGTGCTGATGGTTCTTTGCAGCAATCGATTCGTGAGGCCAATACCAGTCAGCAGGCGTTGGCCATGGCCCGCGCTGTCGGCATCGCATTGGGGGACGAAGTGTGCCGACATGCGCTGGAATTCGCCCGCAGCGTGGTGCCGGCGCAGGTGCAGGTCGAGGTGTTTGCGATTGATCGCCAGGGCGGGATTGTTGGCCATGCGGGAGCGTTCCAATGAAGCGTGTGTTGTTGCTCGGTGGCGTGACGGAAGCGTTGGCCATCGCCCGGACGCTTGGGCCGGAACATATTTATAGCCTGGCGGGTGTCGGTCGGGTGCCGACGGATTTGATTTGCCAAGTGCGGGTCGGTGGTTACGGCGGAGCCGAAGGTCTGGCGCAGTTCATTCGCGATGAAGGCATCGAATTGCTGCTCGACGCTACCCATCCCTATGCCGCGCAAATCAGTCAAAACGCCGCCACCGCCGCGCAGTTGAGCGGCATCCCGTGCTGGGCGCTACGGCGTCCGGCCTGGCAACCACAGGCCGGGGACGATTGGCGCGAAGTCAGTGACTGGACGCAATTGATCGATGCGCTGAAACCCTTCAAGCGACCGCTGTTCACCCTGGGTCGCGAGCCGTTACAGCACCTGCACGAAATCCCGCCAGAGCAGTTCTGGACCTTGCGCGCACTCGACGTCTACCCCGGTAACGAACGCTGCGAAGTCATCGGCGCCCGTGGACCGTTTGTGGTCGAGGATGAGCGGGATTTGTTCGAACGTCGGCAGATCGATGTACTGATCAGCAAAAACAGCGGCAGCACCGCCACCGAGCCGAAATTGGAAGTGGCGCGGGAGCGAGGGGTGCCGGTGCTGGTGTTGAAGCGACCGGTGTTGGCGGGGGTTGATCGGGAGTTTGGGTCGGTGGCGGACGTGCTGACAGCCCTGAAAGCGGAAACCACCACACACCTGTAGCAGCTGGCGAAGCCGAACGCAGGCTTCGCCAGCGGCTACAAAAAAGTGGGAGTCCTGAGTTGTACGGCACTGGCAAACTGAAAATGACGACTATCATGAAGCTTATGAAGGCAGCTTGCTGCGACACCACACCGCACACCGCTTTTTTACTTATCGGCCCTGATCAGGCTAAATAGCCGCGCCTGATCGCCCACCCCACCGGATCTGTCCCATGTCCCGACAACGGCTCGCATTTGCCTGGATCGCCTGCTTTGCAGTGCTGTTCAATATGCTCGCCATGCCGATGACCGGAGCGATGGCGCAGTCGGCGAAGTCACCCGCCGAGCAGTTGTTGTGGGGCAGTTTCTGCACGTCCAGCGGGACGAAGATGGTGGCGATTTCCCTGGGTAAACTCGACCAGAAAACCCCGCAAAACGACGATCATTCCAACATGCAGCATTGCTGGTGCTGCTCAGGCTCGGCGCCACTGGTGGCGTTGCCGGGGCATGTGCCGCAGCTGTATTTCGCGCGGTTCGAGGCTAATCGAAGCCCGCCCGCCGCCTCTCTCGATACACCTACGCCGCGCCAGCAATGGCCGAGCCTCAACCCCCGCGCCTCCCCTCTGGTGTGATTCCTTCTCGCAATTGACCTGCGTTTTGAATCGTCCTGGAGAACTGCCATGTTGAACAAACTCATCGTTCTGGCCGCGTTGCTGCTGCCTGCCTGTTTCGCCAATGCTCACGAATACAAGGCCGGCGAACTGGAAATCGCCCATCCGTGGTCGCAGGAGTTGCCACCCAACGCGCCGACCGTCGCGGCTTACTTCGTGATTCACAACAACGGCAAAACCGCTGATCGATTGTTGAGTGTCGACTCGACGATTTCGGGTGAAGCGCAGTTGCATGAACACGTCATGCAGAACGATCTGATGAAAATGCAGCAGGTGCCGAGCGTCGAAATTCCTGCGGGCGGCAACGTCACGTTTGCGCCGATGGCCTATCACGTGATGCTGCTGAACCTGAAAGATCGCAGCCTGTTGAGTGACGGCAAGCAGTTCCCGTTGACCCTGCATTTCGAGAAGTCCGGCAACGTAACGATTGAAGTCTCGGTGCAGAAAAAGCCGCCTGAAGACATGCAGATGCACGCTCACGCCCAATAGACACCTGAGCAGAAAACGCCATGCGCGCCCTTAGCGCCAGGTCATTCAGGCCTCGCCGTCAGTCCCTGAGCCTGACCCGCGGTAGCTGGATCAGCCTGTTCGCCATGATGATGATCTTTATCGGTCCGCTGATTTCCCAGTCGATGCCGATGGATCAACGCGCCTCGATGGCCATGAGCATGTCGATGGACATGAGCATGGATTCACACGGCGAACACGCCGAAAAACAAGCCAGCGAACATTGCCCGCCAGCCGCCGAACATCACGCGCTCTGGGAGAAATGCGGCTATTGCAGCCTGCTATTCAACTGCCCGGCGCTGACCGGCGGCCAGTCCTTCGTCGCCTTCGACACCCCACCCGCCACCACCTTCGCCACACCTTCCCCGCGCCTGGGCCACGCCCGGCAACCCTTCTTCCCCGGCGCCCGAACCCGCGCCCCGCCCATCGCTTCGTAAGCACGCACCGCTGATCTCACACGGTTTAGAAGACAGCCGCAGGCTGCCGGCCGTGTCGTTTACGACTGTTCGATGGAAATTGTCATGTCCAGGTTTTCTGCTGACACACGCTTGAGTTGCACCCCTGTCACCGCCGTCCTTTGCGGCGTTTTGCTGGCCCCCTTGGCACTGGCCGAGGAACACGCCGACCACGCCGAAGAACTGACCCCGACGGTGATCACCGCCATTGCACCGAGTTCACCGCTGACCATCGTCACCAACCCCAAGGATCCGCGCCAACCGGTGCCGGCCAGCGACGGCGGCGATTATCTGAAGACCATTCCCGGCTTCGCCCTGGTACGCAACGGCGGCACCAACGGCGATCCGGTGCTGCGCGGCATGTTCGGCTCGCGGCTGAACATCCTCACTAACGGCAGCATGCTGCTCGGCGCCTGCCCGGGCCGAATGGACGCACCGACCTCGTACATCTCGCCGGAAACCTACGACAAACTTACCGTGATCAAAGGCCCGCAAACCGTACTTTGGGGGCCGGGCGCATCGGCCGGGACCATCCTGTTTGATCGCGAACCTGAAAGCTTCGGCGAACTCGGTACGCGGGTGAACGCCAGCGTGCTGGCCGGTTCCAACGGTCGCTTCGACAAAGTGGTGGACGCCGCTGCTGGCGGGCCGTTGGGCTACGTGCGGGTGATCGGCAACACCGCCCATGCCGACGACTACAGGGACGGCAACAACGACACCGTGGCGTCGCGTTATGACAAATGGAACGGCGACGTCGCGGTGGGTTGGACCCCGGACGCCGACACCCTGCTGGAGTTGACCGCCGGCAAGGGCGATGGCGAGGCGCGGTACGCCGGGCGCGGCATGGACGGTTCGCAGTTCAAGCGCGAAAGCCTCGGCCTGCGCTTCGAGAAATCCAACATCGGCGACGTGCTGGATAAGGTCGAGGCGCAGGTCTACTACAACTATGCCGACCACGTGATGGACAACTACACCCTGCGCACGCCGTCCGGCACCGGGATGATGGCGGGCCCCATGGCTTCCAACGTCGACCGCCGCACCCTTGGCGCGCGGATCAAGGCCACCTGGCACTGGGCCGATGTGCAACTGATCAGCGGCCTCGACGCGCAGACCAACGAACATCGCCAACGCAGCAGCATGGGCATCGACACCTACAAGGACCTGCCGTACACCAAGGACGCCGACTTCCATAACTATGGTGTGTTCAGCGAATTGACCTGGTACGCCGCCGATCGTGATCGCGTGATTACCGGGGCACGGGTCGACCGTGCTTCGGCAAAGGATTATCGGCAGAGCACCGGTTCCGGGATGATGAGCATGCCGAACCCGACCGCCGACAAAACCCGCGCCGACACCCTGCCCAGCGGCTTCGTGCGCTACGAGCATGACCTGGCCGACAGCCCGACCACACTCTACGCCGGTCTCGGCCACAGCCAGCGCTTCCCGGATTACTGGGAGCTGTTTTCACCGAAATCGGGGCCGGCCGGCTCGCTGAATGCCTTCGATTCGATCAAACCGGAAAAGACCACCCAGCTCGACTTCGGCCTGCAATACAAGACCGAAGACCTTGAAGCCTGGGCCTCTGCTTACGTCGGCCAGGTGCGCGATTACATCCTGTTCAACTACACGCCGACGATGATGGGCACCACCTCCCAGGCACAGAACATCAACGCGCGAATCATGGGCGGCGAAGTGGGTGCGGCCTACAAGCTGACCTCGAACTGGAAAGCCGACGCGACCCTGGCCTACGCCTGGGGCAAAAACAGCAGCGACGGCAAGGCACTGCCGCAAATGCCGCCGCTGGACGCACGTTTCGGCCTGACCTACAGCGAAGACAACTGGAGCGCCGGTGCCTTGTGGCGCGTGGTGGCGGCGCAGAACCGCATCGACCAGAACAAGGGCAACGTGGTCGGCAAGGACTTCGACAAGAGCTCGGGGTTTGGCGTGTTCTCGCTGAATGGCGCGTACCGCATCAACAAGAACTGGAAGGTCAGCACCGGCGTCGACAACCTGTTCGGCAAGACGTACGCCGAGCATTTGAACCTGGCGGGCAATGCCGGCTTCGGCTACCCGGCCAATGACCCGCAAGCCATCAACGAACCGGGGCGCACGCTCTGGACCAAGGTGGATATGAGTTTCTAACAACAAAAAGTCAAAAGATCGCAGCCTTCGGCAGCCCTGTAGGAGCTGTCGAGTGAAACGAGGCTGCGATCTTTTACAGACAACACATTTCGCCAAAGCGGAGCACACGTGATGAAACAGCCCAAACCGAACTTCTACAATCTGGCCTGGCGTTGGCATTTCTACGCCGGATTATTCGTTGCGCCGTTCATGGTGATGCTGGCCCTGACCGGCCTCATTTACCTGTTCAAACCGCAACTCGATCCGCTGATGTACGGCAGCCTGATGAACGTCCCCGCCGGGCATCAAACGGTCTCCGCCGACGACCTGCTCAAGCGAGTGAAAGAGGCGTACCCGCAAGGCCAGATCACACAATACCTGCCACCGGTCAACGCCGAACGCAGCGCGCAGTTTGTCGTGATCAACGGTGCTCAGGAACTGAATGTCTTCATCGACCCGTACCACGGCGACATCCTCGGCGAGCAAGACGCCAAGAAGAACCTGCAAGCCATCGCCCGGGCGATTCATGGCGAATTGATGATCGGCACTGTCGGTGATCGGCTGGTGGAACTTGCTGCCGGCTGGGGCGTGGTGCTGGTGGTCTCCGGGGTTTTCCTGTGGTGGCCGCGTGGTCAATATGCCGGAGTGCTGTGGCCGCGATTGAACAGTCGCGGTCGTGTGCTGTGGCGTGATTTGCATGCGGTCACCGGGTTCTGGGGCGCGGCATTGCTGCTGGTGATGCTGCTCAGCGGCATGACCTGGACCGGCTTCTGGGGCAAGCAATACGCCGAGGTCTGGAACACCTTCCCGGCGGCGATGTGGGACAACGTGCCGACATCCGACACCGAGGCCCGCAGCCTCAACAGCGCCACCCGCCAGACCGTGCCTTGGGCGATGGAAAACACACCGATGCCAATGTCCGGTGACCACGCCGAACACATGACCCACGGCGCTGCACCGGCCGGTCCTGCTGCGCCGACCATCAGCCTGCAAGACGTACAAAACATCGCCGTGCAGCGCAAAGTGGAGCCGGGTTACAGCATCACCCTGCCGACCACCGCCACCGGCGTGTTCACCATCGCGGTGTTCGCCGACGACCCGCGTAACGACGCCACCCTGCACGTCGATCAATACACCGCCGACGTTCTCGCCGACGTGCGCTTCGAGCAATACGGCACCGTCGCCCGCGCCACGGAAATCGGCGTGATGCTGCATGAAGGCAAAATGTTTGGCGCGTTCAACCAGATCATCGTGCTGCTGATCTGCCTGATGATTTTGCTCAGCGCGGTCAGCGGCGTGGTCATCTGGTGGAAGCGTCGTCCGCAGGGCAAGTTAGGTGTTCCGCCGTTGCGCCATGACCTGCCGACATGGAAAACCGGGGTGGTGATCATGCTCGCGCTGGCGGTGCTGTTTCCGCTGGTGGGGGCTTCGCTGGTGGTCGTTTGGGTGCTGGATCGAGTGCTGCTGTCGCGCTTCAATCGGCAACCTGAATCCGCCTCACCTTCATCATGAAGCAGGCGAGATGCGCGCCTTAGAGGGATCTGTAGACTTCGCGCGCTTATCTCCCGGCCATTTTTAGTGTTACTGTATAACGCAAATGTGCCGCCCCCGCCCGCGACAGGAATGTTGCGGGTTTTCTTTGCAGAAGTGATTCACTGCCCCGATGAACAAGTACCTCTTGTCCAGCCTTTGCCTGCTCGCCCTGAACAACAACGCCCAGGCGCAAGCGCTGACATTGCCCACGGGCACCATCACCGCAGCGGCCGTTGACGATGAAACCGTCAGCCTCAATACACCGACCACTGCCGGTTCGCGCCTGAACCTCACGGCGATGGAAACCCCGGCCAGTGTCGAAAGCCTGACCGGCGAACAGATCCACGCCCGGGGTGATCGCAGCGTGCAGGACGCGGTGTCGCGCAGCACTGGCATCACTCGCACCGGCACGCCGGGGGATGGCGGCACCTCGTTGCAGGCGCGGGGTTTTACCGGGCAGGGTTCGGTGATGCAGTTGTATGACGGCAATCGGATGTACACCGGCATGGGCACCGGGACGTTCCCGGTGGACACCTGGTCGGTGGAGCGCGTCGATGTGCTGCGTGGCCCGGCGTCGGTGTTGTACGGCGAAGGCGCGACTGGCGCGGTGGTCAATGTGATCCCGAAAAAGCCCTTCGAGGGCGAGATCGAAAACCACCTGCGCGTCGGCTACGGTTCCTACGATAGCCAGCAACAGGCCTTCGACAGCGGCGGCTCGCTGACCGATACCCTGAGCTATCGCTTGAACCTCAATCGCCTGCGCAGTAACGGCTGGATCGATCGCGGCGACTCCTCGAGTGATTTCATCAGCGCCGCCCTGCGCTGGCAGGCCACCGATGATCTGGCATTCACCCTGGCCCACGACTACGGCGATCAACAGCCGATGAATTATTTCGGCACGCCGCTGATCAATGGCCGTTTCAAGGAAAGCCTGCGGGACAAGAACTACAACGTCAGCAACGACAAGCAGCACTACAACGATCAATGGACGCGGCTGACCAGCGATTGGCAGATTTCCGACAACGTCAGTTCGAACAACGAGTTGTATTACCTCAAGGCCCAGCGCCGCTGGCAGAACGCCGAGAACTACAACTTCGACCGCAATACCCGGCAACTCAGCCGCAGCGGTTATTTCGGCATCGGCCACACCCAGGAACAGGTCGGCGACCGTCAGACCTTCACCTTCAAACACACTCTGTTCGGCCTCGACAGCCAGACCGTCACCGGCGTCGATTACAACCGCATCCGCTTTCAGCTGGAGAGCAACTCGCCGTTCAACGATGTGCTGCCGAACGGCCAACCGCTGGATTTGTATCACCCGCAACCCGGACGCTTTGAAAGCGCCAATCCGTACCGCGGCCAGTTCCAGTCGACGACGAAGCAGATGTCAGCCTTCGCCGAAAACCGCACGCAGTTGAGTGAACGCTGGTCCGTGGTGACCGGTGTGCGCCGCGATTACGTGCACGTCGACCGCACCGATCTGGTCAAGGACAGCCAGAGCGACAAGACCCTGACCGGCAACAACTGGAAGGCCGGGCTGGTATTTTCCGTGACCCCGGACACCTCGCTTTACGGCCAGTACGCCACCAGCACTGACGGCGTCGGCGGCTTGATTTCCCTGAGCCAGAGCCAGCAACAATACGACCTGTCCACCGCCAAACAGACGGAAATCGGCCTGAAGCAGTTGTTCTGGGATCAGCGCGGCGAGTTCACCCTGGCGGCCTATCACATCGTCAAAAAGAAACTGCTGACCGACGACCCGAGCAATCCGACGCTCAAGCAGCAGGTCGGCCAGCAATCATCGAATGGCCTGGAAGCCAGCCTCGACCTGCAACTGCCACACGCCTGGCAGTTGCAAGCCAACGCCGCCATCGTCAAAGCCAAATACGATGATTTCGAAGAAGTGGTCAGCGGCGTGCCGGTATCGCGCAGCGGCAATCGGCCGGTGGACGTGCCAAGGCGCACAGCGAATCTGTGGCTGAGCAAAGCGATCAACGACGACCTGAAGGCCGGGGCCGGCGTGCGCTATGTCGATGCGCGGTATGCCGACATGGCGAACCGCAATGAGCTGCCGAGCTACACCGTGGTCGACGCCACGTTGTCATGGAAAGCGCTGCGCAACACGACGCTGGGGTTGCAGGTGAACAATCTGTTTGACCGGCAGTATGCGCAAAGCCAATACAATGAGGGGCAGCAGTGGATTCTTGGGGAGCCGCGGTCGTTTTTTGTCACCGCTGATTACACCTTTTGATTGATCGTTCCCACGCTCTGCGTGGGAATGCAGCCCGGGGACGCTCTGCGTCCCAAAAAGCGGACGCAGAGCGTCCATTGAGGTGTTCCCACGCGGAGCGTGGGAACGATCACTTATGGAATTTGCATGACCTCGCTCAACCTCACACACCTCGCCTGGACACCCCTGGGCCACGGCCACTGCCATCACCAGTTCCAACTGCGTGACGCTTCGTTGCACGTGGCCGCCGGTGAATTTGTCGGGTTGATCGGCCCCAACGGCAGCGGCAAGACCAGCCTGTTGCGTTGCGCCTATCGTTTCAGCAAACCGGAAAGCGGCGAGGTCCTGCTCGATCATCACAACGTCTGGAAGCAGTCTTCCCGCTGGTGCGCACAACGAATCGCCGTGGTCTTGCAAGAATTCCCCGACGCCTTCGGCCTGACCGTCGAGGAAGTGGTCGCCATGGGCCGCACGCCACACAAAGGCCTGTTCGATGGCGACACCCTGGAAGACCGCAACCTCGCCACCCAAGCCTTGGAATCCGTCGGCCTCAAAGGCTTCGAGGACCACGCCTTCGCCACCCTTTCCGGCGGTGAAAAGCAGCGAGTGATCCTCGCTCGCGCCTTGGCCCAGCAACCGCAATTGCTGATCCTCGACGAGCCGACCAATCACCTTGATCCGCGCTATCAGCTTGAGCTCTTGCAACTGGTCAAACGCCTGAACATCGGCACGTTGGCGAGCATCCACGACCTGAACCTGGCCGCCGCTTTCTGCGATCGCCTGTACGTGATCAACCACGGCCGCATCGTCGCCAGCGGCACGCCGCAAGAGGTACTGACCGCACCATTGCTGCGCGAAGTCTTCGGCGTCGAAGCCTTGATCGATGAACATCCCCTCCACGGCTACCCCCGAATCACCTGGATAACCCAACCATGACTGTGCGTTCCCTGCTGTGCCTCGCCCTGTTGCTGGGCAGTGCCTCCGCCTTTGGCGAGGCGACGAAATATCCGCTGACCGTCCAGAGTTGCAACCGCGAAGTGACGTTCAAGCAGGCGCCGAAACACGCCGTCAGCCATGACATCAACATGACCCAGATGATGCTCGCCCTCGGGCTCAAATCGAGCATGGTCGGCTACAGCGGCGTCAGCGGCTGGAAATCGGTGACCCCGGACATGCAGTCGCTGCTCGACGGCTTGCCGGAACTGGCGGCCAAGTACCCGTCGGTGGAAACCCTGCTCAATGCCAACGTCGATTTCTTCTTCGCCGGTTGGGATTACGGCATGCGCGTCGGCGGTGACCTGACGCCACAGACCCTGCAACCGCTGGGCATCAATGTCTACGAGTTGACCGAGTCTTGTGCCTTCGTCATGAAGCGCCCGGCGGCCAGTCTGGAAGACACTTACAACGACCTGCGCAACCTCGGCAAAATCTTCGACGTGCAGGACCGCGCCAACGCCTTGATCGCCGGGATGCAGGCGCAAATCGCCGCGGTGCGCAAGGACCTGCCTGCCGACAAGCCTCGCGTGTTCCTCTACGACAGCGGTGAAGACCGCGCCATGACTTCCGGGCGCCTGGGCATGCCGCAAGCGCTGATCGATGCGGCCGGCGGACGCAATATTCTCGATGACGTCGAGGCCAGTTGGACCCGGGTCAACTGGGAGAACGTGGTCGAGCGCAATCCACAGGTGATCGTGATCGTCGACTACGGCGAAGTCACCGCCGAACAGAAAGAGCAATTCCTGCTCGGCAACAAGGCCCTGCAATCGGTAGACGCGATCAAGAACCAGCGTTTTATCGTCATCCCTTACGTGCAGGCCACGCCGGGGATCGACAACGTCCTGGCGGTAGAAACCCTGGCCAAAGGGTTCCACAACGAATGATTGATCGTCGCTATGCCGTGTTACTGATCGCCCTCGGCGCGCTGTTGCTGGTGTCGTGCGTGGTGTCGCTGGGCTTTGGCCCGGCGCGGGTGCCGGTGGACGTGGTGTGGCGGATTTTGCTGCACAAGCTGTTGGGTGTCGGCGCCCCGGACTGGGCCGCCGGGCAAGAACATATCGTCTGGCTGATCCGTGTGCCGCGCATGTTGCTCGGTGCTTTGGTCGGTGCCGGGCTGGCGCTGATCGGCGCAGTCCTGCAAGCGGTGACACGCAATCCCCTGGCGGATCCGCACCTGCTTGGCGTGACCTCCGGCGCCACCCTCGGCGCGGTGATTGTGGTGCTGCACGTCGGTGAAATAGTCGGCCTGCTGACCTTGCCGATTGCGGCGTTTATCGGGGCGCTGGCGAGCATGTTGATCGTGCTGATGATCGCCAATCGCAACGGCCGACTGGACAGTGATCGGTTGCTGCTGTGCGGCGTGGCGGTGTCATTTGTGATGATGGCGATTGCCAATTTGCTGCTGTTTCTTGGCGATCACCGCGCCAGCTCGGCGGTGATGTTCTGGATGCTCGGCGGGCTCGGATTGGCCCGCTGGGAGTTGCTGGCGGTCCCGGCCGCCAGCGTGTTGCTCGGGTTGGTTCTGCTGCTGGGAATGGCCCGACCGTTGAACGCGTTGATGGCCGGTGAGCAGACGGCGGTGACCCTCGGCCTCAACGCGCGCACAGTGCGCCTGCGGGTGTTTTTGATCGCCTCGCTGATGACCGGCGTATTGGTGTCGATCAGCGGCTCCATCGGCTTTGTCGGGCTGATGGTGCCGCACATCGCCCGGCGTCTGGTGGGTGCCGAGCACCGCCGTTTGCTGCCGGTGTGCGTATTGCTGGGCAGCATCTTCCTGGTCTGGGTCGACGTGGCCGCTCGCACCTTGATCGCTCCGGAAGACCTGCCCATCGGCGTCGCCACCGCCGCCATTGGCGGGCTGTTTTTCATCGGCCTGATGCGCCGGCGCTGAGTACGAATCAGCGCCAACAGTTCAATGGTCAGAGCTCATCATGGCCGGGCTTGGCTGGCGTTTGCCTGGACAGCAACCACATCGGACTCACCGGACCGAGTCGCGTCCAGAACCGATCGACCTCCAAGACCTGCAACTTGCTGACACCCAGCAGAGTGGTGAGAAACCCGCTGACGCCGGCGTTCAAACCCTCCTCGAGAATCGTCGCCTCGCCCGTCGTGTAATTGGGCGTGAACTTGAGCAAGGCGCCACCGCGACAGGTCAGGTAGCAACTGGAACCCGGCACGCCGTTTTTCTGCAAGACCTCGGTGCTGAACTTCAGGTCGGCCAGCGCCAAGTTGTCCATCAGTTGCCGATCGAAAGCGCCGGGCTGCTCCACCACCACCTCCACCGCTTTGTAAAACTGATGAACCCCCGTCACTTTGTAGTCCTGAGGAAACACCGGCAACGGCAACGGTTGCGAGCCCGGCCCGGTCACCGGGGCAATCGGCCCGCCAGGCCCCGAGTAGAACAGCCGGGTGGCGGCGTCATTGTCGGGGCCATCGTCCAGCGGTTCGATGGGCACAAACGATGCCGAAGCCTGATGCACCAGAACACCGCCCAGGTACTGCTGGCCCACATACGCGCCGACCTGTTGCTGACTCGAGCGTGCCGCATCATCGGCATGGGCGAAGATCGGCCCGAGGGCGACGCGGTTGTCACGCGGCCAACGCACCAATCCGATACCGCTTTTCACACCTTTGGCGTTCACCCTGAATGGTGACCAGAAAACACTGCGCACCACCACCCGCAGCTCACCGTTGCTGATCACCTTGCGCAGGTATTCAAGCAGCGGCTCCTGCCCGGTTTTCAGCTTTTTCCCATAGGCGCTCGTGGCAGGAAAACTGCCCCATTCGGTCGCCAACGTCAGCGGTTCGTATCGCAACAGGGCGTCGTCGGCACAGGACAGGTAGAGCTTGAGATACGTGTCGCCTTGAGCCGTGGACACTCTGATGGCGTCGAGTCCGCGAACCAGATCCTGCGGCGAGATGAAGCTGCGGTTCAAGTCAGCGGACAGTTGCCCCGGACCGGTCGGCAAGCACAGATAAAGGCCCTCGACGCCATAGCCCAGTGGCAGCAATCCCTGGGCGAAAACCCGCTCGACCGTGAGGCTGCCCTGCCCTCCGGCGACAGGCAGCGTCGTCACATAGCGTTCGGCGCTCAGCGACTTGAGGACAAAGCCGAAGCTCAGGCTATCCCGCGCGCCCGCCGTTCGATGAACATGACGCATGGCGTCGTCCATTTGGGTAAAGACCGGGCTTAACGCCGGATCGGCCACGGCAAACCGTTGCAGCGTCGTCGCAATGACAGTCGGGTAGGCCACCCACCCGGCCACCCGTTTCGGCTCGCCCCACAGACGGCTGCCCTGCACCACCTGCAAACGCCCCGCCCTGGCCACTTGATTAACGTACTCGCTCGGGGCCAGTGCGCCGCTGCGCATCTGCAGTTCGATAGGGTTTTGTCGACGTTGCAATGGGCTGGGCGATGCCAACGCCTGGGCCAGTTGTTTCTCGGCGGCATTGCCCCACAGGGTGTAGCTGATCAGGCTGCCATCGAGCCCCATCAGGTATTCCTTGCCGGGCGACTGAGAGGGAGACAACCCGGGACTTGGCAGAATGGCTGAAAGGAAATCGGTGGAAAACATGTTGTGGTAGACGTCACGTTCCTGGGCCGACAGCGCGAAGACCGGCTCCACCGCCACCCGGGAATGATAACGGGCGACCACCGTACTTCCGGCCAGGAACAACCCTTTGTCCGCCAGTTCATTGAGTCGAATCCAACCGACCGGGAAGTCTTCGACATCCACCGCCACCGGCAATGTCGCGACAAACAAACCATCCGCCCGGCGCAGCACCAGGCCACCGTAGATCCGGTCCCGTCGCTGGCCCAACTGCGCCAGTGCATAGCGTGCGGCGTCATCCTGCCAGAGGAACGCCGGACTCAAGGTACGACGCTGGATCAGCGCATAGGGCTTCCACCCGGCACCGACAATGCCCGGCTCGTCCCACAGTTCACTGGTGCGCAACACCTCCAGCGCCCCGGCCCTGGCAATCAGTTGGATGATCCTGGTGAAAGGTGGCGTGTCATTGGCCAGCAGCGACAACAATTCCTGCGCGCCTTTTTGATCAAACCGGTTGGACGTCGTCGAATAGCGGTAACGCAGCAAGGCCCCGTCCAGCGTCGCGATATAGATGTTCAAATCCTGGTGATGACGCAGGCGTTGCGTCGCCTTGTCGTCGTAGATCGCTGCCACCAGATCGGTGATGGGCATGAAGTGCCGGGCAAACCAGGCGTCTGCGGTGGACAAGCCTTTGGCAAGCCATTGCGCCACGTAATAGACGCAATGGGTGCGGTACTCATCGATCAACACCGGGGCGCCGAAATCACTCGCCCGGTTCAGCTCATCCAGGCGCCCGGCCGACACGGTTTCAGTGACCACAAAATCTTCGCGTTGCTTGTGCTTGAGAACAAACCCGAGCCCCGAAGACGCCGCGCGGTAATCGAGCCGGCCGTGGTCGCGGGCAGCCAGTACCGCTTGTTCGACGGTGGCGAAAACTGCGCCCAACACCGGCGCGTTGGTAGACGGGTTGTCATCGAACACCGTGCCTCGCGGCCCCCACACGTCGTTGCCCACCACCACTCGCAACTCACCGGTGCCGGCCAGTTCCGCCACCAGGGCGCTTGGCTCCAGCGTATTGGCCGCCAATTCACGGCCGACGAGGGTGTTGCCGTCAGCCTGCACCGCGACTCGAGCCTGCAACTGCTCAATTGCTGTCAGCTGTCGCTCATCCGGGCGATACAGCAACAGACTGTCCGCCGAGCCGCACAGATAGAACGCCGCCACGTGCTTGCGCGCCTCCAGCACACTGCGAATGTCTTCGTCGGTGAACATCTGCTCCGCGGTCTGCCGCTCCTTTTGCTCGCTACGGATCACACGCCTGGCATCTGCCGGCCAGCGCGAAGCGTACATCCCGTGGAGCGAGTAACCCTCGGCCAGAATGATTGGCGAACCGTCGGCCTCCCGCGGACATAGCCGGTCCAGAGTAAACCTGGGGCTTGCGGAGACAACCGGCCGGGTCGCGACAAAACGCTTATCGGCGTCCTGCAGAATCAGGCCGACATAGCCCTGATCACGCTGGCTGCCGATATGCCCATGGGCATAACGAGCCGCATCGTCGGCCGTGACAAACGTCGGGCTGACGCGCCGAGAGCCGGCGTAAGGCAACCAGTCCGGACCCACGCGCCCAATGACGTCCCACAACGCACTGCCCCTGAGCACCGACAACTCGCCCGCCGCCGCAACTTGCCGGACGTAATCCCCCGGCAAGCGCGTACCGGCCTTCAATTGCGCATTGAGCGCCGCACTGTCCTCCAGCGGGGCTTCCCGGATGTGCATGGAAGGCTGGTATTGCAACACCGCGTCGTCCTGCGTCAGGGCGTACACCTTCAAGTAATCCTCGTACTCCTGGCGATGCACATCGCGCTTGGAAAAACGGATGCCGGCAGCCAGGTCCTGCGGGGCAAAAAAACGCTCGTACAACCACGGCTCGCGGGCGCTCTGGGTGTGGTCCGGTCGAGACAGGAAATAAATGCCATCGAGGATGAAGTCGAGCAGCGGTTCGAGTTTGCGATTGGCCGTCATCGGAAACGTGTTCACCAGCGCAACATCCGGTGAGCTGGACTCGACCGGATAGGTGGCGATGCATTCCGAACCGGAGCGCAATACAAACCCCAGGTAAACACTGCCGGTTGGCGGATGGACTCCCTGGCTGGCCACTGCGATGGCGTTGCCTGCCTGGTCAGACACTGGGGCAAAAAACGGCTGCGCCTCAGGCAGTGGCCAGAGCGTGACCGCCGTGCCCAGGGTCCAATTGATCGGGACTGCGCCGGGTTTACCACCCCACTGGGCATTGGCCACCAACACACTCAAGGTGCCGACCTGCGCTACCTGCCGGATCAGCTGTTCGACGTCACTGAATGGGCCGAAGGGCTTGAAGCCGGGCGCGAAGAGTTTCTTCTCCTCCACCGGCTCGGTGGATTCATATTTGATCAACGAACCGTCGGGGCCGGACAGATAATGCCGCTGGCCATAGGCGCCGGGGTCCTGCAGATGACTCAACAAATGCCCTCGGGAAAAGAAACCGAGGTACAACTTGACCTGCTCGGCGGTCCAGTCCGGATGCAAGCGTTGCACCTCGGCGTGATCGGCGCTGTGGGACATGTAATAGGCCACGCCGCTGTAGCCTTCAGGCGTTGTTTCCGGCGCCAGAATCGAATCGAAATCGAACTGGCCCATACGCCCGGCCGCGGGCAACGTCGGCCGGAACTTGCCATCGCCACGCTGCACGATGACGCCGCCATAGGCCCGGTCGCGGCGGCTACCAATCTGACGGTGAACCCAGTACGCCGCGTCGTCCGCACTGATGAAAATCGGCCCGAGGGCGGGGAAGGAAGGGGTTGGGGTAGAAGTGCTGTCCATGCGCTGCTCACCTGAAAAAGAGCCTTCATGATCAACATCCGTGAGCACTGCGTGCGGTACATATTTATCGCATCGTCACCGCGCCCTCCTCGACCGCGCCCCAATGTGGCGCACCTCGACGCACCCGTGCATCCTCAGCGTTCCTTCCTGGTGCGCCGCTATCCCCGTGCGACCGCTCTAACACGACATTTGCCTGCCAAACGCCGACCGGGCACAGCCCTTGCAAAACAGCCTTCAGTAGTCCGCCTCTGCCAATCAAAAAAAAATATTAATGTTCATGGAGATCGCACAATGAAGCGTCGCAGCTTGATCAAGGCTTTCACACTTACGGCAAGCATTGCCGCGATGGGCATGGCCTGGACGGTCCAGGCCGCCGAGACCATCAAGGTCGGCATCCTGCATTCGTTGTCCGGGACCATGGCGATCTCCGAAACCTCCCTTAAAGACATGGCGTTGATGACCATCGACGAAATCAACGCCAAGGGCGGCGTGAACGGCAAGATGCTGGAACCGGTAGTGGTGGACCCGGCGTCGAACTGGCCGCTGTTCGCCGAAAAGGGCCGGCAGTTGCTGACCCAGGACAAAGTCGCCGTGGTGTTCGGCTGCTGGACCTCAGTGTCGCGTAAATCGGTGTTGCCGGTGTTCGAAGAACTCAACGGCTTGCTGTTCTACCCAGTGCAGTACGAAGGCGAAGAGATGTCGCCGAACGTGTTCTACACCGGTGCGGCGCCGAACCAGCAGGCGATTCCGGCCGTGGAATACCTGATGAGCGAAGAAGGTGGCAGCGCCAAGCGCTACTTCCTGCTCGGCACCGACTACGTCTACCCGCGCACCACCAACAAAATCCTGCGCTCGTTCCTGCATTCCAAAGGGGTGGCGGACAAGGACATCGAAGAGGTCTACACCCCGTTCGGCCATGCCGATTACCAGACCATCGTCGCCAACATCAAAAAATTCTCGGCCGGTGGCAAGACCGCCGTCATCTCCACGGTCAACGGCGACTCCAATGTGCCGTTCTATAAAGAGCTGGCCAACCAGGGTTTGAAAGCCACCGACGTGCCAGTCGTGGCGTTCTCGGTCGGCGAAGAAGAACTGCGCGGCATCGACACCAAGCCGCTGGTGGGCAACCTCGCGGCGTGGAACTACTTCGAATCAGTGGAGAACCCGCAGAACAAGAAATTCGTCGCCGACTGGAAAGCCTACGCCAAGAAACACAACCTGCCGGGCGCCGACAAAGCGGTGACCAACGACCCGATGGAAGCCACTTACGTCGGCATCCACATGTGGGCGCAAGCGGCTGAGAAAGCCAAGTCCACCGACGTCGACAAAGTCCGCGAAGCCCTGGCTGGCCAGACGTTTGCCGCGCCGTCCGGCTACACCCTGACCATGGACAAGACCAACCATCACCTGCACAAGCCAGTGATGATCGGCGAGATTCAGGCGGACGGTCAGTTCAACGTTGTATGGCAAACCGAAGGGCCGATCCGTGCCGAACCGTGGAGCCCGTTTATCGCGGGGAACGACAAGAAGCCGGATTATGCGGTGAAGAGCAACTAAGCCACCCCGCACAGCCTGATCGTTCCCACGCTCTGCGTCCGCCTTGGGGACGCGGAGCGTCCCGGGCTGCATTCCCACGCAGAGCGTGGGAACGATCAATACGCAAGGCCAATGACATGCCCACCGCCCTCTACCGCTTTATCCTCGCCCTCGCGCTGTTCCTGCCGATGGCCACCCATGCAGGCGACGCCGAAGACTTCGTCGCGGCCAATCCCGTGCAGCAGGCAAAACTCCTGGAATCCTGGGCCGCGCAGCCCGATCCGGCCCGTGTCGAACTGATCAACGCCCTGCAACAAGGCGAACTGACCGTCGACGGCCAACCGAAAACCCTGCGCCTGAATAACCGCCTGCGGGGTCTGATCGACACCGCGTTGGCGAGCCATCAATTGCTCGCCGTCGACCCGAAAATCCGTCTGGCCGCCGCACAGCAATTGCAGAAAAGCGCCAAACCGGCGCAGCTGAAATTCCTCGACCAGCAACTGGCTGGCGAAAAAGACGAAAGCGTTCACGCCGCGTTGAGCCTCGCGCTGGCCAACCTGCAACTGGTGGACAGCGACCCGGCCGTGCGCCTCGCCGCTGTGCGCCTGCTCGGTGAAACCGGTGATCCACTGGCGCGCACGCGCCTCGAAGGCTTGCTCGAGCCCGGCGTCGAGGCTGACGCCGGTGTACGCACCGCCGCCGAAACCAGCCTGGCCCAGGTCAAACGCAAACTGCTGATTGGCGAGATGCTTGGCCAAGCCTTTAGTGGCATGTCGCTGGGTTCGATTCTGCTGCTCGCGGCACTCGGTCTGGCGATCACCTTCGGCCTGCTCGGCGTGATCAACATGGCCCACGGCGAGATGCTGATGCTCGGTGCCTACTCGACTTACGTGGTGCAGCTGATGTTCCAGCGCTTCGCCCCGCAAGCCATCGAGTTCTACCCGTTGATCGCGTTGCCGGTGGCGTTTTTCGTCACGGCCGCCATCGGCATGGCGCTGGAGCGCACGGTGATTCGTCACCTCTACGGCCGCCCTCTGGAAACCCTGCTCGCCACCTGGGGCATCAGCCTGATGCTGATTCAATTGGTGCGCCTGGTGTTCGGCGCGCAGAACGTTGAAGTGGCCAACCCGGCGTGGTTGTCGGGCGGGATTCAAGTGCTGCCCAATCTCGTGTTGCCTTACAACCGCATTGTGATCATCGCCTTCGCCTTGTTTGTGGTGGTGCTGACCTGGCTGCTGCTGAACAAGACGCGCCTCGGTCTGAACGTGCGCGCCGTTACCCAGAACCGCAACATGGCCGCCTGCTGCGGCGTGCCGACCGGGCGCGTGGACATGCTCGCCTTCGGCCTCGGCTCGGGCATCGCCGGGCTCGGTGGCGTAGCCCTGAGCCAGATCGGCAACGTCGGCCCGGACCTCGGCCAGAGCTACATCATCGACTCGTTCCTGGTGGTGGTGCTCGGCGGTGTCGGGCAGTTGGCCGGGAGCGTGCTCGCCGCGTTCGGCCTGGGTATCGCCAACAAAATTCTCGAACCGCAGATCGGTGCGGTGCTCGGCAAAATCCTGATCCTCGCGCTGATCATTCTGTTTATCCAGAAACGTCCGCAAGGCCTCTTCGCACTGAAAGGACGGGTGATCGACTGATGAACCAGCCCCTGCTCGTTACCGCCACACAAAAGGCCGGCCCGAGGGTCACGGTTGCCGTCGGCGCAGTGATCCTTGTTTTGTTGCTGGCGCTGCCGTTGATGTCGCTGCTATCGCCCGTCAGCGTTTTTCACGTCTCGGCGTACACGCTGACATTGGTGGGCAAGATCCTCTGCTACGCCATTGTCGCCCTGGCCCTGGATCTGGTCTGGGGTTACGCCGGCCTGTTGTCCCTCGGCCACGGTCTGTTCTTCGCCCTCGGCGGTTATGCGATGGGCATGTACCTGATGCGCCAAGCCTCGGGGGATGCGCTACCCGCCTTCATGACCTTCCTGTCGTGGACTGAATTGCCGTGGTACTGGACCGGCACCAGTAGCTTCCTCTGGGCCATGTGTCTGGTGGTGCTGGCGCCGGGATTGCTGGCGCTGGTGTTCGGTTTTTTCGCCTTCCGCTCGCGGATCAAGGGCGTGTATTTCTCGATCATGACCCAGGCCCTGACCTTCGCTGGCATGCTGCTGTTTTTCCGCAACGAAACCGGGTTTGGTGGCAACAACGGCTTTACCAACTTCCGCACTATTCTCGGGTTCGGCATCACCGAACCGGGGACGCGCGCGGTGTTGTTTTTTGCCACGGTGATGTTGCTGGTGGCGAGCCTGTTCATCGGTTGGCGCCTGGCGCAAAGCAAGTTCGGCCGCGTGCTGACGGCGCTAAGGGATGCGGAAAACCGCCTGATGTTTTGCGGCTACGACCCGCGTGGTTTCAAACTATTCGTGTGGGTGTTGAGCGCGGTGTTGTGTGGGCTGGCGGGGGCGTTGTATGTGCCGCAAGTCGGGATCATCAACCCGAGCGAAATGTCGCCGACCAACTCGATTGAAGCCGCCGTGTGGGTGGCATTGGGCGGTCGCGGCACACTGATCGGGCCGTTGCTCGGCGCGGGCGTGGTCAACGGGATGAAGAGCTGGTTCACCGTGGCGTTTCCCGAATACTGGCTGTTTTTCCTCGGCGCGCTGTTCATCGTTGTGACCTTGTATCTGCCTAAAGGCGTGATCGGGCTGCTGAAGAAAAGGGGCGAACAATGAGGCTTGTAAAATGAGAGTCACTGCGACGGCGGAATTTATGCTCGAACCGGCGTTTTTCCCGGTGGAACCGAACAAGGACGCGGGCACCAGCCGCGACAACATCGGCTTTGGCCAAAGTGTCGGCCCCGGTCTGGATACCCGCCACGGCACGATCCTGACCCTGGAAGACATCAGCGTCAGCTTCGACGGTTTCAAGGCGCTGAACAATCTGAACCTGTACATCGGCGTCGGCGAATTGCGCTGCATCATCGGCCCCAACGGCGCGGGCAAGACCACGCTGATGGACGTGATCACCGGCAAGACTCGCCCGAGTCACGGCAAGGCCTGGTTCGGCGAAACCCTGGATCTGACGCAGATGAGCGAAGTGCAAATCGCCCAGGCTGGCATCGGGCGCAAGTTCCAGAAACCGACGGTGTTCGAAGCCTTGAGCGTGTTTGAAAACCTGGAGTTGGCGCAGAAAACCGATAAGTCGGTGTGGGCCAGTTTGCGGGCGCGCTTGAGCGGCGAGCAAAAAGATCGCATCAGCGAAGTGCTGGAAACCATTCGCCTGACCACCTCGGTCAATCGCCCGGCAGGCTTGTTGTCTCACGGGCAGAAGCAGTTTCTGGAAATCGGCATGTTGCTGATGCAAGACCCGCAATTGCTGCTGCTCGATGAGCCGGTGGCGGGCATGACCGACGCCGAAACCGAATTCACCGCCGAGCTGTTCAAAAGCCTGGCCGGCAAGCATTCGCTGATGGTGGTGGAACACGACATGGGGTTTGTGGGCTCGATTGCCGACCACGTCACCGTGTTGCACCAGGGCAGCGTGCTGGCGGAAGGGTCGCTGGAGCAGGTGCAGGACAATGAGCGCGTTATCGAGGTTTACCTCGGCCGCTGAGATGATCGTTCCCACGCGACCCGTGGGAATGCCGCCATGGACGCTCCGCGTCCGCCATTATGTGACGCGGAGCGTCACGGGATGCATTCCCACACAGAGCGTGGGAACGATCGCTTAAGGAGAATTCGAAATGCTGCAAGTCGACAAGCTGCATCAGTACTACGGCGGTAGCCACATCCTGCGCGGCCTCTCGTTTGAGGTGAAGGTCGGCGAAGTCACCTGCCTGCTCGGGCGCAACGGCGTGGGCAAGACCACCCTGCTCAAATGCCTGATGGGCCTGCTGCCGTCCAAGGAAGGCGCGGTGAACTGGGAAGGCAAGCCGATCACCACCTTCAAGCCGCACCAACGGGTCCACGCCGGGATCGCCTACGTGCCCCAGGGCCGGGAGATTTTCGGGCGGCTGACCGTGGAAGAAAACCTGCTGATGGGCCTGTCGCGTTTCCCCGGCAGCGAGGCCAAGGAAGTCCCGGCCTTCATCTACGAGCTGTTCCCGGTGTTGCTGCAAATGAAGCAACGCCGTGGCGGGGACTTGTCCGGTGGCCAGCAGCAGCAATTGGCGATTGGACGAGCCTTGGCCAGCCGCCCGCGCCTGCTGATCCTCGACGAACCCACCGAAGGCATCCAGCCGTCGGTGATCAAGGAAATCGGCGCGGTGATCAAGAAGCTTGCGGCCCGGGGCGACATGGCGATTTTGCTGGTGGAGCAGTTTTACGATTTCGCCGCCGAACTGGCCGATCAATACCTGGTGATGTCCCGGGGCGAGATCGTGCAACAGGGTCGCGGTGAAAATATGGAAGCCGAAGGTGTGCGCGGTCTGGTTACGATCTAACCTGTAGCGTCCTAACGATCATTAGAAATCATGAATTTACCTTTACCCACTGTCCTGTTTACCCCGAGTTGGCACGCCGAGCTGGAGCTGGGCTATGCCCGTTTTGGCGACAGCACGCGCCCGGTCCAGCGCCGGCATAAAGGTCCGTTGCGGGTGCAAAAGCACCTGTACGCCGAAGGGCCCGAGGTGTGCCAGCACATCATCGTCCACCCGCCGGGCGGGATTGCCGGTGGTGATCGGCTGGACATCGCTGCCAGCGTCGGCGCCGATGCCTGGGCGCAGATCACCAGCCCTGGCGCCGCCAAGTGGTATCGCGCCGCCGGCCCCGCTTATCAGCAGCTGGAGTTGAAAGTGGCGGCCGGTGCGACACTGGAATGGCTGCCCCAGGAGACGATCATCTTCAGCGCCGCCCAGGCCGAACTCAGCACCTCGATCGACCTTGAAGGCGATGCGCGGTTGTTCTACTGGGACGTGGTGGCGCTGGGTCGCCCGGCCAGCGGCGAGCGGTTTGACCTCGGGCATTTTCAATCACACCTGGATATCCGTCGCGACGGCCAGTTGCTCTGGCACGAACGCCAGCGCATTGTCGGGGGTGATGGTTTGCTCGACTCGCCGATTGGGCTTGATGGTCAGCCGGTGTTTGCGACGTTGCTGGTAACCGGGGAGATTGATAGCGATTTGCTGGAGCGTTGCCGCTCACTGCCCAATGACGTGCGCGGGGATTTGAGCCAGTTGCCGGGGCTGTTGGTGGCGCGGTGCCTGGCCAGTGAAGCGCTGCTGGCGCGGGGCTGGCTGATTGATTTGTGGCGCCTGCTGCGGCCGGCGCTGCTCGGCCGTGAAGCCGTCTCGCCCCGGATATGGAGCACCTGAAACACAATCCCCCTGTAGGAACGCCGCCCGCTCGCTCCTACAGGGTTGTAGTGACCTTTTATCTGCCGATATGGATTCCAAACGATGGACCTGACCCCACGCGAAAAAGACAAGCTGTTGATCTTCACCGCCGGCCTCGTCGCCGAGCGGCGTTTGGCTCGCGGCGTGAAACTCAATTACCCGGAAGCCATGGCCTACATCTCCGCGGCGCTGCTCGAAGGCGCCCGTGACGGTCGCACCGTGGCCGAGCTGATGCACTTCGGCACCACCCTGCTGAGCCGCGAACAAGTGATGGAAGGCATCCCGGAAATGATCCCGGAGATCCAGGTCGAAGCGACGTTCCCCGACGGCACCAAACTGGTCACCGTCCACCAACCGATCGCCTGAGGCCGCGCCATGACTTATCTCATTCGCGATGCGCTGCACGCCGACCTGCCGGCGATCCGCGACATCTACAACGATGCGGTGCTCAACACCACCGCGATCTGGAACGAACAGGCCGTGGACCTGGGCAACCGCCAGGCGTGGTTCAGCGCCCGGCAATCCCAGGGTTATCCGATCCTGGTGATCGTCGACGGTGATAACACCGTGCTGGGCTACGCTTCATTTGGCGACTGGCGGCCGTTCGACGGGTTTCGCCACACCGTCGAGCATTCGGTCTACGTGCGCAGCGACCAGCGCGGCAACGGCCTCGGCCCGCAATTGATGGCCGAGTTGATCGAACGCGCGAAGGGCTGCGACAAGCACGTCATGGTCGCCGCCATCGAAAGCGGCAATGGTGCATCGATTCGATTGCACGATCGCGCCGGTTTCGTCGTCACCGGCCAAATGCCGCAAGTAGGCACCAAGTTCGGCCGCTGGCTGGACCTGACCTTCATGCAACTGACCCTCGACCCGGGTGCCATGCCGCCCGGGGCCCACAAGGAGTGACACCCGATGAACGCCGCCCAACTGCGCCGCGTGAATGTTGAAAGCTTTGCGCACTATCGCCAGGGTTTGATCGATTTGCTGCTGGATGCCGTGGGTTATGGCGCCAGCGTCGGTTTCATGGCCGACCTCGATGCCACCCAGGCCCGGGCCTATTTCGATGAGGTCCAGGCCAATTTGAACAAGGGCAATGTGCTGCTGTGGGTGGTGGTCAAGGACGAGCAGGTGCAAGCCAGTGTGCAACTGACGCTGTGCCAGAAAGCCAATGGCCTGAACCGCGCCGAAGTGCAGAAATTGCTGGTGCGCGAGCACGCGCGTCGCCGTGGACTGGGCCAGCAATTAATGAGCGCCCTGGAACTCGCCGCCCGCCAGCACAAGCGCGGCATGCTTTACCTGGACACCGAGGCCGGCTCCCCTGCCGAAGACTTCTACAAAGCGCTGGGTTACACCCGCGCCGGTCAAATCCCCGACTACGCTTGCGACCCTGCCGGCAACTATCGGCCGACCGCTCTCTACTACAAGATTCTGCAAGGAGTGAATGGATGATTCCCGGTGAATACCAGATCCAGCCCGGCGACATCGAACTCAACGTTGGCCGCCGCACCGTCAGCCTGAAGGTAGCCAACAGCGGCGACCGGCCGATCCAGGTCGGCTCCCATTACCATTTTTTCGAAACCAACGACGCCCTCACCTTCGACCGCGCCGCCAGCCGCGGCATGCGCCTGAACATCCCGGCCGGCACAGCGGTGCGCTTTGAGCCGGGGCAGAGTCGCGAAGTCGAGCTGGTGGATTTGGCCGGGCATCGGCGGGTGTTCGGGTTTGCCGGGCGGATCATGGGTGACCTCGACTGACTGATCGTTCCCACGCTCTGCGTGGGAATGCATCCCGTGACGCTCCGCGTCACATAACGGCGGACGCAGAGCGTCCATGGCGGCATTCCCACGCAGAGCGTGGGAACGATCAACGCCTGTAGGAGCTGTCGAGCGCAGCGAGGCTGCGATAGCGAGCTACGCGAGCGGTCTAAAAAACAATTGAATCTCAAGGCATGCGCATGAAAATCTCAAGACAAGCCTACGCCGACATGTTCGGCCCCACTGTCGGTGACAAGGTGCGCCTGGCCGACACCGAGCTGTGGATCGAAGTGGAAAAAGACTTCACCACCTACGGCGAAGAAGTGAAATTCGGCGGTGGCAAAGTCATCCGCGATGGCCAGGGCCAGAGCCAATTACTGGCGGCCGAAGTGGTCGACACGGTGATCACCAATGCGCTGATCATCGACCATTGGGGCATCGTCAAAGCCGATGTCGGGCTCAAGGACGGACGCATCGCCGGCATCGGCAAGGCCGGCAACCCGGACGTGCAACCGGACGTGACCATCGCCATCGGCGCCAGCACCGAAGTCATCGCCGGTGAAGGCATGATCCTCACCGCCGGCGGCATCGACACCCACATCCACTTCATCTGCCCGCAGCAGATCGAAGAAGCACTGATGAGCGGCGTCACCACCATGATCGGCGGCGGCACCGGCCCAGCAACGGGCACCAACGCCACGACTTGCACCTCGGGGCCATGGCACCTGGCGCGGATGCTTCAAGCGGCGGATGCCTTCCCGATGAACATCGGCCTCACCGGCAAGGGCAACGCCAGCCTGCCGGAGCCATTGATCGAGCAGGTCAAGGCCGGCGCCATCGGCCTCAAGCTGCACGAAGACTGGGGCACCACGCCCGCCAGCATCGACAACTGCCTGAGCGTCGCCGACCAGTACGACGTGCAGGTGGCGATCCACACCGACACCCTCAACGAGTCCGGCTTCGTCGAAACCACCCTCGCCGCGTTCAAGGGCCGCACCATCCACACCTACCACACCGAAGGTGCGGGCGGCGGTCATGCGCCGGACATCATCAAGGCCTGCGGCTTCCCGAACGTGTTGCCGAGCTCGACCAACCCGACCCGGCCGTTCACCCGCAACACCATCGACGAACACCTGGACATGCTGATGGTCTGCCATCACCTGGACCCGAGCATTGCCGAAGACGTGGCGTTCGCCGAAAGCCGCATCCGCCGCGAGACGATTGCCGCCGAAGACATCCTCCACGACCTCGGCGCGTTCTCGATGATCAGCTCCGACAGCCAGGCCATGGGCCGCGTCGGCGAAGTCATCACCCGCACCTGGCAGACCGCCGACAAGATGAAAAAACAGCGTGGCCCGCTGCCCCAGGACGGTGAAGGCAACGACAACTTCCGCGCCAAACGCTACATCGCCAAATACACCATCAACCCGGCGATCACCCACGGCATCAGCCATGAAGTGGGCTCGATCGAAATCGGTAAATGGGCCGACCTGGTACTCTGGCGTCCGGCGTTTTTCGGGGTGAAACCGACGCTGATTCTCAAGGGCGGCGCCATTGCGGCCAGCCTGATGGGCGACGCCAACGCCTCGATCCCGACGCCACAACCGGTGCACTATCGCCCGATGTTCGCCAGCTATGGCGGCTCGCTGCACGCCACCAGCCTGACCTTTATCAGCCAGGCTGCGCAGGACGCCGGATTGCCCGAAGCCCTGGGTTTGAAGAAGAAAATCGCCGTGGTGAAGGGCTGTCGTGACGTGCAGAAAACCGACCTGATCCACAACGACTACCTGCCGAACATCGACGTTGATCCACAGACCTATCAGGTCAAGGCCGACGGCGAATTGCTGTGGTGCGAACCGGCGGAAATCCTGCCGATGGCCCAGCGTTATTTCCTGTTCTGAGGTGATGTAAAAAACCCGCGGCAAGGCGCTATGCCTTGTCGCGGGTGAATCGTTTAAAGCCGTGTATTGATCTCCGGTTCGTCCGGCATCGGTGTGGGCTCAACGGTAAAGGGAATCTCCACCCGTTGCAGTTTGGCCCGGTCAATGGCTTGTCGGGTCAGACGCTTGAACAGCGCCTTTTGCTCATCAGCGATTTCTGCCAGTTCAGCGCTGTACTCGTCCTCGCTCATGACACGACCGGGGGCGATGTCTTCGGCGGGTTTGCCCAGTTCCGTGGCAAGCACCTTGAGTTGCTGCTCCAGACTGAGGGCCTCCGGACCGTCCAGATCCTGAAGCTGCGCCCGTTCATCGAGGGCCGTCCAGAACTCGGTGATGGCCTCGACCTTGCGCTCAAGCCCTTTGAAATCATCGGCGTTCACTTCCTCAAGCCAGGTCTTCCAGAATTCCTGCTGCAGCACCCAGTCCGTCAGCAGCTCGCCTTTTTCCAGGGCCTCGATACGCTGGTAAGCGTCATCAATCATCGCGCGGGTCACCCCGGCCATACGCCGGAATTGCATGCCACGCGCCTGCCAGGGCAGTTCAAGGCGTTCGGCCAGGTCAGTCATGTACGCCAGATGCACCTCGACTTCATCAATCGTGCCGATGACATCACCGTCCGCGTCCACCTGCCTGAGCGCCTCACCCGCCTGCATCCGCTCACTGATCGAATGACTGGCAATCGCGCGCAACTCGTCCAGCCGCGACTTGCCTCGTGCCAGGCTCACCAGTTCGGCTTCGATCAAACCCTCGTTGCCCAACGCATAGGCTTCGTGAATCAACACCTCCACGCCCATCGCGTTGAATAGCGCGGTACCGCCATCGACACAGGCCGTCGGCAAGGTTGCCATGGCAAACAGCCGCTCGCGCAGCGCCGAGTTCTCGGCCATGGCGTCGAGCATGCGCCAGACTTTACGGGTCAGGTTGGCGCGGTAGTCGAGGCTGGCGGTGTAGTCCGCCGAACGGGTCAGCTGCCTTAGCTCCTCAAAAAATCGCAGGGAGTGAAACTCGTCCTCGACCGCGTTCCAGGTGAGCTGCTTCCTCGCCCATTCCGAGCGGCTCAGGCCTTGCTCCCAGTCGATGCTGTCGCGCACGCCTCGCGGCGGAAACGGGCGATCAGGGTCCATGCCCATCGAACGTATGTAGCCTTTGACAATTTCCAGGTTATCCGCCGAGATCCACTCAGGCTCCCGACTGATCACCGACCGCGCGATCAACTCGGCACTGGCCGAACCAGGCTCGACCGCCGGGATCTTGGTCAATTTGTTCAACTGCAACTCCATGTAAAAATGCCGAGGACGTCGCGGCTCAAACAACCCCGGCGGCCAGGTTTTGGCGCCCGTGTCGGCGAGGATCAACGTGTGCAGATCAGGCATGCGGCTGATGTCGGGCAGTCGCCCTAAAGGATTGGAACCCAAGCCCAAGGTGTGCAGGCGGGTCAGTTGCTTGAGCCGGCCGACGTCGTCCGCGCCCAGGACAATCCGGTTACGCGTGACCGACAGTTCGGTCAACTGGCGCAGTTTGCCGATCCGCAAGGGCAGCCGCGTCAGGCGGTTTTCTTCCAGGTTCAGCAGGCGCACCCGACGAAACGGCTTCAGGAAAAACTCTTCGGCGTTGGTCAGTCCGGTGTCACGCAAATTCAGCTCGGTCACATGATCAAAGTTGCCCTCCAGCAACGGCATGGTGCGCAGGTGACGCGGCAATGAAATGCCCCGCAGGTTCAGGCTTTGTCCCAGATAACGACCGGCACCGTCGTAATGGGCGGGGCCGGTTCGTTGCCAGCATTGCTTCAGCGTCTGATAGATCCGGTTGCGCTCGGTTACCTCCTGCACGCCCTCGGGCAACAACCGCCAGTGCTCGGTGGGCGAGTCAATCCAGCGCTGGAATTGCGTGTTGAAGGCATTGAACTCACGCTCAAGATGAATCAGGCAGACCTCGGCCGATCCGCCGATTTGCACGTAGGACTCAAGCAACTCTTCGACGCCGACGTCGAGCAACGTGGGGTAGAGCCTGCGCACCCGCAGCTTGAGGCGGCCGCGCGTGATGGTGCTTTCCACTTGTTGTGGATAACCCTGCATCCCGCCCTTCAAGCGCATGGTGCGTGGATCGTAGGGCGGTTTTCGAACGGGGTTTTGCGCCAGGATCGGCTGCAGGGCGTCATGGGGCAGCGGTTTGTTGAGCACCGTTGCTTTTAGTTGCACCTTCTGATTGATCTCGTAGCCCAGCGCCTTGCGTTCCGTGTCGGGCAAGGCGTGCAGCAGCGCGCCGTATAGATCGTCGGCGCCGTGCAGGTGCAAATCGAGGGCATCCCGGGCTTCGTACAGCCCCTCTTCATCGACCACCAGCACCTTGCGGATCGGCGCATCCGGCGGCCCGACGCTGTCGCGCAACGCGCCGCTGAAAGACAGCTCGCGGACTTCGATGCGCACCCTCGATGACCACCCTGGTAACCCGGCAATGCTATGCAATGCCAGGCGCTCCGTGTCGGTGTTTCTCAGTTCTTCCAGATATAGACCCTCGTAGGCCCGAACCACACGCAGCTGCGCCATGGCTCCCCGCGCCTGCTGCTCGATCCCCAGCGGCAAGCGACTTTTTTCATCGATGAAGCGCAGGTCTTCGGGCGTGGATTGCCTCAACAGGTCCCGCGCGACGTTTCCCGACAACTGCGGATAGTCACGTTGAAGCAGCAGCTGGCGCGGGCCAGCGGCCGCCTCAGCGGTTCTGGTCAACGAGTCGAACAACCGGCGAGTCTGGCGCCCGGCATGCATCGCCAGACGTGCGCGCAAGGCTTCCAGACGTTCGCTCCGAACCGAGGACACGCGCTGGCCCAGCATAGCCAGGATCTCGCTTTCCTCCAGGGAATCCACCACCCTCTCGGCCAGTTTTCCGTTGCGCAGTTGGGTGCGGGTGATCCTGATGGTTTGCTGCGCTGGGGCATCCACATTGCCGTAGGTGATCGACGGCCCGGCGGCGGACTCATCTTCAAACAGCGCTACTGCCCGGGTTTGCGGCCATCCCGGCAACTCGGTGACAAAAGTCGGCAAAAACCCTTCCAGCGGTTCGGCAACCCGGTTATCCAGAATCTGCCGGCCCAGGTCCTCGGCCTCGGCATAGGCCTTGAAGCGTTTGATCGTGTCGGTGAGCAGCGGCGGCGGACTTTCATGCTCGACATGCAACCTGCGCAACACATTGTCATCGACACCGATGACAGTGCGGATCCGGGCTTGTGTCGCGGCGGAGAATTCGTCCATCGAGTGGCCAAGACGCTGCCAGACTCTGGCCGCGTCCCAGGCCATCGGATCTTCCAGCTCGGTGCTCCAGGCGCCGGCGCCGTTATGCGCCAGTTCCGGCTGGTAGGCGTTGGGACGGGTCGGGTGTTCGATGCGGTGCCGACCGGTGTTCGGATCCTCTTTCAATGCGTAGTGTTTGTTGTCCAGCGGCAACACTTTCAGGCCTTCGTGTCGGTGCAATCCCAGCTGATCGGGGCGTGACGCCTCGGGCAACGTCAGCGTGCGCTCATACGGGGCAAGATCAGGTTTCCACAGGCTGGCCTTGCCATCGGGCAGTTCGACAGCCTTGAGGCTATCCACAAACGGCGATGCTTTTATCGGTGTTGGCAGACCCGACGGCAGCACATGCCCGGCGCCCATCAGCGCCAGTTGCGCGCTGTTGATCAGCACCGAGGTGAGGTGCGCCGAGGCTTCGTCGCGATCGCCCTTGCTCCAGTCTTCGAGGCCCTCGGCCAGCTCTTCGAGCAGTTGCGCCACCATGATGCCGAGCATCGCCTCGCCCAACCCCGGCACCAGCATTGCGGCGAAGTTGAAGATGTTCCAGCCGATGTCGAGGTAGCTGGCCAGGCGTTTCCAGCGGCTCTGCGCATCCTCGTCGCCGGTGGGCACGGCGATGCGGCGGGTATCGGCCAACGCCTTATCCCGGCGCTGGGTAAACAGTGCGCTCCACAGGTTGCCGTCGATGAAGTTGGTGATCGGCTCCGGATTCGGATTCTCGACTGCGGTTTCGCGCCACCACGGCCCCATGTCCAGAGGTTCGCGCTGTTTCCAGGTGAAAGTCTTGAGGCGCTCGTTGACCCGGCGGAAAAACACACCCTTATCGTCCTGGGCGACAAACCGGCTGAAAAACTGTTGATAGTCGGGACTGAGCAACTGCCCGATCAGCGTTTTCATGAAATCGGTAAACGAGTCGTACTCCCTGATCGGATGCTCGGGATCGTCCGGGACGTAGGCGATCAGCTTTCCGGTGACACGGCTCTGTTGATAAATATCGTCCTTGCGCAGCAGCTCCTCGGATACACCTTTCGGACCATTGGCGAAAAACGCCTTGAGCAACTTGAACCGCTCGTAATCCTGGCCAGGAAGCACCGGCAACCACTGCGACCAGTCGAGCCAGGTTTTCAGCAACGGCGGTGTCAGCTCATCGATGGCCTGTTTGAGCAGCGTCGGATCGCTGACGGCGCTGAACAACACGATCCCGGTGAGCCTGAAACCCATCAACGACAAACGATGGCAATGCATTGGCGCGCCATACAGATCCCGATTCGGCGCCCCGTCGTGAACCTGCAGCATTTTGCCGAAACCATAGGACGTGATATCGCCCTTGAGCAGGGCGACCAGGGCCGCCAGCTTGAAAGCCGCCTTGTCGCTGGCCACCGACTGCTTTTGCAGTTCAACCCGGGCGGTGGCCTCGGCCGGTGTCAGGATCGCTTTCAGATGCGTTTGATATTGCGCACCGATATCCAGCGAGCGGCACAGGGTGACGAACTGCTCGACGGTCATGGCGTGGCGCAGCGGTGCGCCCTCGGCATCCCGGGTAAACACGCCGGAACCGTCACTGAACGCACCGGCGTCGGCTTCCGAGGCCTCGAAGTTATGCAGGGCCGCATCAAGCAATGTCAGTTGTTTGAAATGATTGGCGCCGGTACTGATGCCGAATATCAGTTTATTCGGTACATACAATCGCAGTTCCGCCGTTCGAACATCCAGTTCAACTTTTAGATTGTCCTTCAAGGCTTTCAACAACAGCGGCTCGGCGAAGTTTCGAATATCCTGCTGCAGTTTATTGATTAACTTGTCGAGTTTGCCTTGCAGCAACCATCGCCGTCCGAACAGATCCTTCAGTTCATCGCGATCGATCTTTCGGGCCTTCAGGTACCAATCCGGAAATGCGCCTGGCGCGGCTTGAAAGGCCAACAATCCGGGGGCCGGGGCCATTTCTTTCGAGTTCAGGATCGCCTGCGTGATGTGATCCGAATGAATGCCAGGCTCACGGGTTCCGGAAACAGATAATTCTTCACGCCCTTCAACTTCTTGCGCATCAGCCATATAACAATCTTCCATGATCATTGTTGGCTTATCAGGCTAGCCAACACCCCGCCAAAACAAAAGATCAAAAAACGGCGAACAAACACCCTGAAAACCCATCAACACTTCAACTATTAGAATTCCGAAAATATATAAATACCACCCGCTCTGGCCACTCTCCTGCAGCCCATGCATTCAACGGTGTTTACCCCGGCATGAAGGCGCTAATATGCACCTCCATCACCGGCCATTTCTGCTCGGGAACACCGTCCATGCGCTTAAGCGAATTCATCGTGGTAGAGGTTGATCATATCGTTGATGAATGGGAGCAGTTCGCCCGTGCGATCACCCCCGACGACAACCTCGATCGCACCACCTTGCGCGATCACGCCCGCGCCATCCTGCTGGCGGCCGCACGGGATATGACCACCGCCCAGACCGCCCAGGAACAAGCGGCCAAGGCCATGGGCGACGGGCCGGAGAAAACCCCAAGCCTGGATCGGGCCGCTGCCAGCCATGGCGAACTGCGGCACAACGTCGGGTTTGACCTGGTGCAGATGACCTCCGAGTTCCGGCATCTGCGCGCCAGCGTCATTCGCCTGTGGGTCAACAGTCTGCAGAGTCCGGACCTGACGTATTTCCAGGACATGATCCGCTTCAACGAAGCCATCGACGAAGCTCTGGCCGAATCCACCGCCGCGTATGCCGAGCAGGTCAACCATTCGCGGGATATCTTCCTCGCGATCCTCGGCCACGACCTGCGGGCGCCGTTGCAGGCGGTGAGCATGTCCACCGAACTGCTGCTGCGCAAAACACAGCTCGAAGGTGACGCCCTGACTTGTGTGCACCACATCAAGCGTGGCACCCGGCACATGGCGGTGATGGTCAGCGATTTACTGGAACTGGTACGCAGCCGACTGGGCAAGAGCCTGCCGATCGAGCCGGCGCCGATGGACATGGCCGACGCGGCGCATGAGGCGATTGCCCAGGCCTGTGCCGGCAACCCGGAATGCGACCCGACCATCACCGTGAACGGCGATACCCGAGGCACCTGGGATGTCGGGCGCATCAATCAGTTGCTGCAAAACCTGATCGGCAATGCCTTGCAGCATGGCGCGAACAAGCGCGACGTCACGGTGGTGCTCAGCGGTGAGCCCGACACGGTGCGCCTGACGGTGCATAACTATGGAGTACCGATTCCGGAAGACACGATCGGCACGATCTTCGACCCACTGGTACGCAGCGCCGACGAAGAACTCGGGCAGCCGTCGACCAGCCTTGGCCTGGGCCTGTTTATCGTCAAGGAAGTGGTGGATGCCCATCAGGGAACGATTGAGGTCAGTTCCAATGAGGTGGATGGGACGTTGTTTACGGTGGTGTTGCCGCGCAAGGTTTGAAACGGGTCACAACAGCCCTGTAGGAGCTGCCGAAGGCTGCGATCTTTTGATCCTGCCTTTGATGTTTGGCGCCCTGCAGGGCAATGGAAAATCAAGATCAAAAGATCGCAGCCTTCGACAGCTCCTACAGGGTCGGGTACAGCCGTCATTTTTATTCGACGACCAACCGTCCAAGTCGCTGCTTGAGCATGCGGTTCTCGGCCCGCAACTGCTGCACTTCCTCAAGCAGGTCCAGCGCCAGGGCGACGCCTTCCCATTCCAGTTCCAGGTCGCGCCGCAGCTTGGCGGCGCGCTTGGCCAGTGCCAATTCATAATCGTTGAAACGCCAATCCTTGGGCGCGGAGCCCTGAGGTTCGAGGATGCCGTGTTCGACGATTTCGATCACGTAGACGTCCGACAAATCGGTCGCCTCACAGAATTCTGCCATGTCCAGTTGAACGATCAGGGGACTGCTCATAGTCAGTAGCTCCAGGGTTCTAGCGGATCAGAAGTTTTCCCGTGGGTCGAACGCGGCTTTCTTCGCCAGCTCTTGCCACAACGCCTTGACCTCATCGTCCGAGCCTTTCGGCATCACAGCCTTGAGTTGCACGAACAGGAAGCCGCGTTCGCCCTTCTTGTTCAGCAAGCCGTGGCCCTTGGCGCGCATGCGCTGGCCATTCTGGCTGCCGGCCGGGACCTTGAGATTGATCTTGCCGGTGAGGGTCGGCACCGCCACTTCAGTGCCCAACGCCAATTCCCACGGCGCCAGCGGCAAGGTGATGATCAGGTTCTCGCCTTCCACATCGAATTTCGGATGCGGGGCAAAACGGATGATCAGGAACAGGTCGCCATTGGCGCCGCCCCCGGTACCCGGAGCGCCCTGGCCCTTGAGGCGAATACGCTCGCCGTCGGCCACACCGGCAGGGATCTTCACGTTCAGGCTTTTCGGGGTGTTGCTGACATGCTGGCCGGCCGCGTTGTACTGCGGCACCTGGAAGGTGACCTTCTTCGATTCGTTCGAGAGGGTTTCTTCCAGAAAAATTCCGAGTTCCATTTCCACGTCTTGCCCTCGACGTCCGGCACTGCGACGCGACTCACCACCACCAAAACCAGGGCCACGGCTGCCGAAGATCGAACTGAAGAAGTCCGAAAAATCGCCCGTATCCTGACCACCACCGAAACCGCCGCCACCACGACCCTGCCAGCCTGGCGGGCCCTGGAACGGTTGGCCGTGTTGGCCGTATTTGCGCAAGTCGTCGTATTCGGCGCGCTTGTCGGCACTTTTCAGCGCTTCATAGGCTTCCGAGGCGTCCTTGAACTTGGCCTCGGCGTCCTTTTCCTTGCTGACGTCGGGGTGGTACTTGCGGGCCAGCTTGCGATAGGCGGCTTTAATCGTCTTATCGTCCGCGGTCGGCTCCACACCGAGAATCTTGTAATAGTCTTTGAAGTCCATCTAAGGATCACCATCCGTTATCAAAATCGCGCCGCGTGCCCCAGCATGCACGTATTACGCGCCGCTGGGTTGACCGATCTCAAGGTTGTGACCGGGCAGCGCATCAGAAGTTTATCGGCAGCGGCGGGCGGTTCTTGCGACCGCCAAATGGCTGCCAGGGTCGATGCAGACAAGTTTGGGGCATCGGTCCCGCTTATCAAGGCGCTATTGACGGTGATTTAGCGGATAGTCGGCCTTCGAATCTTCGCCGCACTGACATACACTGCGCGGCCGTTTTTTAACCGGAACTCGAAAGACATGAAAAACGCATCCCCAGCCCGTGCCTGTGGTATCGACTTCGGCACGTCCAACTCCACCGTCGGCTGGCTACGCCCCGGCATGGAAACGCTGATCGCGCTGGAGGACGACAAGATCACCCTGCCCTCGGTGGTCTTCTTCAACATCGAAGAACGCCGCCCGGTGTACGGCCGGCTGGCGCTGCACGAGTACCTGGAAGGCTACGAAGGCCGGCTGATGCGCTCGCTCAAGAGCCTGCTCGGTTCCAAGCTGATCAAGCACGACACCAGCGTCCTCGGCACGGCGATGCCGTTCAAGGACCTGCTTGGGCTGTTTATCGGCCAGTTGAAGAAGCGCGCCGAAGCCGCCGCTGGTCGCGAATTCGAAGAAGTGGTGCTGGGCCGTCCGGTGTTCTTCGTCGATGATGATGAACTGGCCGACCAGGAAGCGGAAAACACCTTGGTGGATGTGGCCCGCGCCATCGGCTTCAAGGACGTGTCCTTCCAGTACGAGCCGATTGCCGCGGCGTTCGACTACGAGTCGACCATCGAAAAAGAAGAGCTGGTACTGATCGTCGACATCGGCGGTGGTACCTCCGACTTCTCGCTGGTGCGTCTGTCCCCTGAGCGCCGGATGCATGACAACCGTCACGATGACATCCTCGCCACCGGCGGCGTGCACATCGGCGGGACCGATTTCGACAAGCAGTTGAGCCTGCAAGGCCTGATGCCGCTGTTCGGCTACGGCAGCCGGATGAAGAGCGGCGCCTACATGCCCACCAGCCACCACATGAACCTGGCGACCTGGCACACCATCAACTCGGTGTACTCGCAGAAGTCGACCCTGGCCCTGGGCAGCATGCGCTACGACATCGAGGACACCGGCGGCATCGATCGCCTGTTCAAGCTGATCGACCAACGTGCCGGCCACTGGTTGGCCATGGAAGTGGAAGAAACCAAGATCCAGCTGACCCACGCCGACACCCGTCACGTGCCGCTGGACCGCATCGAACCGGGCCTGAGCGTGGAACTGACCCGGGCGCTGTTCGAATCGGCCATCGACAACCTGCTGGAGCGCGTGCGCAACAGCGTCACGCAACTGCTCAACGATGCCAACGTGCGGGTGGATCAAGTGGATACGGTGTTCTTCACCGGCGGTTCGAGCGGGATCCCGGCACTGCGCAACAGCGTCTCGGCGATGCTGCCGAACGCGCGGCATGTGGAAGGGAATATTTTTGGCAGTATCGGCAGTGGTTTGGCGATCGAGGCGATGAAGCGTTACGGCTCGATGGACTGATCCGAAACCGAGTCGCGCCCTTCGCGGGCAAGCCTCGCTCCTACAGGACCACTGATCGTTCCCACGCTCCGCGTGGGAATGCAGCCCGGGACGCTCCGCGTCCCATTCAAGAGCTGAAATGCAGAGCGTCCCTTGAGGCATTTCCACGCGGAGCGTGGGAACGATCATCAACAACGAATCAAACCATCCCCACCAACTTCAACTCACTCTTCAGATACGCGTAATAAATCGGCCCCGCCACCACCCCCGGCAGGCCGAACGCGGCCTCGAACACCAGCATTGCCAGCAGCAACTCCCACGACTTGGCACTGATCTGCCCGCCAACGATGCGCGCGTTGAGGAAGTATTCGAGCTTGTGGATAAAAATCAGGTAACCCAGCGCCGCCACGGCGACCCAGATCGACAGCGACAAACCGACGATGGTGATCAGGGTGTTCGACATCAAGTTGCCGATCACCGGCAGCAGGCCGAGCAGGAAAGTCAGGACGATCAGGGTTTTGGTCAGCGGCAGCTTGATGCCGAACATCGGCAGGATCACCGCCAGGAAAATCCCGGTGAAGAAGGTGTTGAGCAGGGAAATCTTGATCTGAGCGAACACGATGTTGCGGAACGCCTGGACCAGCAGGTGCAAGCGGTCGAACAGCGCGGCGGCCAGCGGCTTGCGCTTGGTCACGTCCGGCACCCGCTGCAACGCGATGATCGCGCCCAGCACCATGCCGATCAGCAACGTCACGAACATGTGCGCCGCGTCCTTGCCCACCAGTTGCAAGTCGCTGAGGTGCTTGCTCATCCATTCGCCGATGGCCACGCGGAATTCGGCGGCGCTGGCCGGCAGGTAAACATCGATGAACGGCGGCAGTTGCCCGCGGGCGCGGTCAACTACGTGCATGAATTTGTCGAGGGAAGCCCCGGGGTTTTCCGCTTCGTGCAATAGGAAACTGATGGCACCGGCAAAGATCAACGCCAGCACACTGACCACCAAAGTGCCCAGCAACGCGACCGCCAGCCAACGGGCGCGGCGACCTTCGATCAGCCGCTGCAATTGCGGCGTGAGCATGTTGACCAGTTCGAACACCAACAACCCGGCCAGCAGGCTGGGCAGCAGGCGCAGCGGGATCACCAGCAGCAGCCCGCCGAAGATGATGAACCAACTGATATACAGTAAGACGTGACGTTGAGAAAACGTTGGCATACAGCCTCAAAACGAACGGCGTAAAAGGATGGGCAGTCTGCCAGCGATCCGAGGTCAGCACTAGAGATTGTGCATAACCCGTAGGGGCAAGGCTTGCCCGCGATGGGTGCGCCGCCAATACCAATGACGGACCGCGTAATCGTTCATCGCGGGCGAGCCATGCGCCTACAGGGCCGGATTATTTTTTCTTCAGGCAATCGCTCATGAAGGTTTTGCGTGCATCGCCCGTGAGAGCTTTGGTCTTGGCGTCAGCGTTGCAGGTTTTCATTTTTTCCTGTTGCGGGGTCAGGACTTTCGCGTCATTGGCGGCCGGCGCGGCTTTGAGGCATGTGCTCATGAAGGTCTTGCGCTCATCGCCCTTGAGGCTTTTCGCCGTAGCGTCAGCATTGCAGGTGGTCATTTTGTTCTGTTGGGCCGTGGCGGCGAAGCCTTGGGAGCAGAGCAGCAAACCGATCATCAACAACGGGACACGCAACATCTTCATGGAGTTTTCTCCTTGTTACCGCACCGATGGATGCGGCCTCGCCTCAAGTGTAGACAAACCCTGTAACACCTTCACCTGGTCTCGAGGTGGCTGCGGCGATATTGCTCCGGCGTGCACCCGGCCTGACGCTGAAACATGGCGATAAATGCCGAACCGGTGCTGTAGCCCATGTCAAAGGCGATGTCCTGAATGCTGCGCTGACTGTCCAACGCTTCGATGGCCGCGAGAAACCGCAGGCGTAGCCGCCATTCGCCGAAACTCATCCCCAGTTCGCGCACGAATTGCCGGGCCAGGGTGCGCTCGCTGACGTGAATCTGCGCCGCCCAGTCAGCCAATGGCCGGTTGTCCCCCGGCTCGGCCTGTAAGGCTTCAAGTATTCCGAGCAGCCCCGGACTGCTGGCGTAGGGCAAATAACAGGCGTGTTCGGGGGCCTGCTGCAATTGATCCACCAGCACCTGCGCCAGACGGATGTCGGTTTCCTGTTCAGGAATCTTCACATCACGGGCGGCGAAGTCTTTGAGGATCGCTTTGAGAATGTCGCTGATGGCCAGGGTGCACGCCTGTTGCGGCAGATCGCGGCACAGCGACGGCGCCAGGCACACGGCGCGGTAGTTGATCGGTTGGTTGCTGTAGAAGCTGTGCTCGGTCTGCGGCGGCACCCACACGGCGTACTGCGGTGGCGACATGAAGCGGCTGCTGCCGATTTCCATGTGCAAAACGCCATTGGCCGAGTACTCCAGGGTGCCCCACGGGTGACGGTGCGCCGAGGCGTATTCGTGGGTGTCGAAGTCGGCGTAGCGGAAGTACACCGGGGCCGGCAATTCGCTGAAATCCAGCAGATCGATGTGTTTACTGCTCATGCTGTCCGTCATCAAGGGCCGATTGTCTGGATTGGAGTATAGGCTTGCATCCAGACAAGCGGATAATTGCCCCTCATCAACGTTCTGGTTTCTCTCCCATGCAATATGCGTTTCCCCTGCTGGCCATTTTCATCTGGGCCGGCAATACCGTGATCACCAAGATGTCGGCCGGTGCGATCTTCCCCGCCGAGATCGGTTTCTATCGCTGGCTGCTGGCCGGGATTCTGTTCACGCCATTCATGCTTAAACCGGTCATCGCCCACTGGCCGATGATCCGTCCGAACCTGTGGAAGATTTTCGTCCTCGGCGTGCTCGGCATGGCGGTTTATCAGAGCCTGGCGTACTTCGCGGCGAGCCTGACCACTGCCACCAATATGGGCATCATCCTGTCGTTGATGCCGCTGATGTCGCTGACGATGGCGATTATCAGCCTCGGCCAACGCCTGACCGCCGGTGCGCTGGCCGGTGCGGTGCTGTCCTTTGCCGGTGTTCTGGTGGTGGTGTCGTCCGGCAGCTTGAGCGCGTTGCTGGAGCACGGGGTGAACCTCGGCGACGCAATGATGCTGATCGCAACCCTGGCCTACGCGATCTACAGCACCTTGCTGAAAAAATGGCAGTTACGCCTGCCGCCGCTGGTGTTGCTGTATTTGCAGGTGCTGGTGGCGGTGGTGGTGCTGTTTCCGCTGTTCGTGGCCTCGCCGAAAATTGGCCCGACCTGGCAGAACATCCCGCTGGTGCTCTACGCCTGCCTGCTGGCCTCAATGATCGCGCCCTTGGCGTGGATGCAAGCGGTGGTGCGCCTGGGGCCGAGCCGGACCACGCAGTTTTTCAATCTGCTGCCGTTGATTACAGCGCTGATTGCGGCGGTGGTGTTGCATGAGCAGTTGGCGATGTATCACTTGGTCGGCGGGATGTTGACGTTGGGTGGGGTGATTTTATCGGAGCGTTGGACCACCGTTTTGGGCCGCAAGATTAGCGTTGCCTGAGCTGACGCCTTCGCGGGCAAGCCTCGCTCCTACAGGTTCGGTGATCTGTAGGAGCGAGCGGTGCGACGATTCGACTTGCCCGCGAAGAACGATGACGCGGTCTACCGGCTAAACCCCGGCGGCTTTCAACCGCGCCGCATGCTCGACAAACAACCGCAACGGCTCCGCGCCTTTCCCCACCAGCCCCAACGACTGGTTGACGATGTCGAAGTGATCCATCGGATATTCATCGCCAATCACCGTCCCCAGGTGCGAGCTGTAGCGCCCGACCATCCCGTCGCAATGCCCGGTTTCTCGCACGAAGGTGCCGGCGAATAACCGGCAAAAACGGTTGGTTCCGTCAAACAGATTCCCTCCGCGATCAGTCTTGCCCGGCTGCAAGGTCCCGGACCAGGAGTAATAACGCACGCCGTTGACCTCTTCCGGCCCGTGCCCGCCCCAGGTTTCAGGCAAGCCCTGTGGATAACGCTGATTGAACAGCGCCACGCCTGCAGTGGTCAGGGATTGGTGGGAGGCGGGAATGTCCACCGGCAGTTTCGGCCCGCGATAACCGGTTTCCAACAGGCTCATCAACCCGCTGATCAGGCGCAGTAAAACCGCCAGTATCCGTCCTTTGGCGCTGTCCGACGGGTAGTGTTTGTGCAGGTAATCCGCCAATTCCGAACCGTGATTCGGCCCGGCCACCGACGTGACCGACGCCACCCGGTCCGGGCGTTTGGCGGCGGCATACCGCGCAGTCAGGGAGCCCTGGCTGTGGCCGATCAGGTTGACTTTCTCGGCCCCGGTTTCGCGCAGGATCTCGTCGATCCGCGCCAGCAACTGCTCGCCGCGCACTTCGCTGGAATTGAGCGGCGACACCTGCACCGCAAACACCACCGCACCACCACGGCGCAACGCCGAGACGATCCCGTACCAGTACGGATAGAGCAGCAAACGGATAAACCCGAGCATTCCGGGAACCAGCACCAACGGGTAACGCGTGGCGGAACCTTGCGACATGGGCGGACATCCTTGTGATCGGTGAGATGACGCAAGGCGGGATGCAAGACATCAGCCAAGCATCGCCAGCGAACATGACCAGTCTATGACATCCGCATTACTTCAACCCTATGACCCCCGCGACGATCAACCCGACCGAGACCAATTTGAGCGCGGTCAAGCTCTCGCCCAGCAGCGCGAACCCGAGAAACACCGTGCCCAGTGAACCGATGGCGGTCCAGATCGGGTAAGCGATGCTCACCGGCAATTCCCGCATGGACAGGGTCAGGAAGTAGATCCCGGCGATGGCCGCTACGACGGTGATCAACGATGGCCAGAGTCGGGTGAAACCTTCGGAGTACTTCATGCTCATGGCGAAAGTGACTTCGAAGGCCGCGGCGATCAATAAAAACAACCAGGACATTTAAAACTCCCCAGCCAATGCCAACAGACGCTGTTCCGCCTCGGCGGCGGAGATCTGGAACGTCCGCTCGGCGGACTCTTCGCCTTCGGCGGCAACCACCGTGATATCGGTGATGCCAATGAAGCCAAGCGCCGTGCGCAACAAGGTATCGGCATGGTTCAGCGCTTCCAGCTCACCACCCGGCCCAAAACCGAAGCCGCCGCGACTGGTGACGATCAGGGCTTTTTTGCCCTGCACCAAGGGTTCGTACTGCGCGACGCCATTATCCAGGGTGTGATTGAACGTCAACCCGAGACGCACAATCTGGTCGATCCAGGCCTTGAGGCCACTGGGCACGCTAAAGTTGTGCATGGGTGTGGAAATGACCAGCAAATCATGGCCGAGCAATTCGCCCACCAGCTCGTCACTGAACGCCAGATCAGCCTGCATCGACAGTGGCCGAGCCTCGGGCTCGGGATAAAACGCTGCCGCCACAAACGCCTCGTTGACCGGCGGAATCAATGCCCGGCCGACTTCACGACGGGTCAGCTGCGACTGTGGATGACGCGCCTGCCACGCCGACAAAAACACCTCGGCCAGGCGCCGTGAATGGGAACGCTCACCACGGGGGCTGCCGTGAATCGCAAGAACTCTGTTCATCTGAATCTCCTGAGGACTAAACTCAAACCGCTTGTGGCTTGCAGCTTGAAGCTCACAGCTGTTCCTCTTCAAATGAGCAAAAGTCATTCAGGATGAATTCATTTCATCCATGGAGTTCCCATGTTTGCCTCACTGCCGCTGACCGCCCTGCGCGCCTTCGAATCCGCCTCACGCCTGTTGAGCTTCAAGGCTGCCGCCGAAGAACTCTCGGTAACGCCCACGGCGATTTCCCATCAGATTCGCTCGCTGGAGAGTTGGCTTGGCATTGCGCTGTTCGAACGATTGCCGCGCCAGGTGCGCCTCACCGACGGCGGTGAACGTTTGTTCCAAAGCCTGCACGGCGCCTTGCTGGAAGTGGCGCAAAGCGTCGACACCCTGCGCCCGCAACGCAGTGGCACGAGCCTGACGATCTCGACTATCGCCGCCTTCGCCGCGCTGTGGCTGGTGCCGCGACTGGGGCGTTTTTACGCTCGGCATCCGACTATCAGCCTGCGGCTCGACACCCACTGCGAAGTGATCGATTTGCATCAGGACGCCAGTGTCGATCTTGTGGTGCGCTACACCCTCGACGACTACCCGAACCTTTACGGGTTGTGCCTGTTCGACGAATCTTTTGGCGTCTACGGCTCTCCCGAACAGGTGGCCCTGGCGACCAGGCAAGTGCCGACGCTGATCAGCGTACGCTGGTGTAATTCGAAATTTTACGCGTACGGTTGGGAGAACTGGTGCGCGCAGTCCGGCGAGCGCTGGCTCAGTGGACAACCGACCGTGCGTGAATACGACGAAGAGCATTACGCCCTGCAAGCGGCGATTGCCGGGCAAGGGTTGGTGCTGGCGAGCAATATCCTGGTGTCCGAAAGCGTAGCCAATGGCTTGCTGGTGCCTTACAAGGGCGAGGTTCAGGTCGATGGCGCCGGCTACAGCGCGCTATGCGTGCCGGGGCGCGAGCGGCATCCGCCGGTGCGGGCGTTTTTCGAATGGTTGCGCGAAGAGGCGCGGCTGTCGGGCCACACCTTGCGTGATCCAGATCAACAAAGGCTGACCGTTGGCTCAATTACATAAAACTTTCTGCATCGCTCATCACTCACACCTTAAGTAGCGATCACGTCCCTAGAGGCGTGACGTCAACCGGATTAGCCTCCAGGAGATTGAGATGAGCGACATGCATTTGTCTGATGTAACCACCCTTCGCGAACGGGCCCGCCAGAACGTCGAGAACGGCGCCGTGACCGAAAGCTACAGCGCCGACCGCGAAGAAGTGCTGCGCCTGCTCAACGAATCGCTGGCCACTGAATTGGTCTGCGTGTTGCGCTACAAGCGCCACTATTTCATGGCCAACGGCCTCAAGGCCCAGGTCGCCGCCGACGAGTTCCTCGAACACGCGACCCAGGAAGCCGAACACGCCGACCGCCTGGCCGAGCGCATCGTGCAACTGGGCGGTGAACCGGAATTCAACCCCGACCTGCTGTCGAAAAACTCCCACGCGCAATACGTGGCCGGTAAAGACCTGAAAGAGATGGTCTATGAAGACCTGGTCGCCGAGCGGATTGCCATCGACAGCTACCGCGAGATCATCCAGTACATCGGCGAAAAAGACCCGACCACCCGCCGCATCTTCGAAGACATCCTGGCCCAGGAAGAAGAGCATGCGGATGATATGGCGGACATTCTGAAAGACCTCTAACCCCTCCTCCGACTGATCGTTCCCACGCTCTGCGTGGGAATGCAGCCCGGGACGCTCCGCGTCCCATCAAGAGCCGAACGCGAAGCGTCCGTTGAGGCATTCCCACGCAGAGCGTGGGAACGATCTTGATAGACGCCACACATTTATTTGGTTGGCTTGACGGTCACCGGCGCCTTGCCCGCCTTCATCTGTTCCAGCAATGGCGCACACTGGTTCGGCTCACCGCCACTTGGCGCCACCAACGCCAGCAACCCCGCCGCCGGCGCAGCAATCACGCCCAATGCGACCATCCCCGCCCCACGCAATAACAGCGGCACGGCTTTCACCCCAGCGCTCGGCTTGATGAACTTGCCCTGCACATACAGCGGCGAACGCAGGGAAATCAAACGCCAGCCCTTGGATTCCGGGGTGATGGTCAAGTCCAGTAGCTCCGTCGCCATGTTCGCCGTGCCATCGATATAGATAATCGCGTTCTCGGTGTCGAAGACGAACAACTGCGTGGTCGCCAGGCCGGTCTTGATGTCGAAATCCGCCGCCGCGCAGTTGATCTTCACTTCCTTGTCGCCAAAGATCTTGCCGACCACGTAGTTGCCGACGTTAAGCCCCGCCAACTCCATCAACTCGCGGCTGATGGCGCCGTCATTGATCAGCATTTTCAGTTTGCCGTTGGCCGTGCCGAGCAACTTGGCCACCGAGTTGCCGCGACCGGCGATATCGGCATCGCCGTTCAGTTCGCCGAAGCTGGTTTTCATCGGTTCAAAGGTCGGGAACAACTGCTTGAGTTTGAAACCGCGCGCGGTCAGTTTCGCCTGGCCTTCCAGCGGTTCCGTGCGGCCATTGAGGCGAATCTGTGCGTCGAGCTTGCCGCCGGCGACGCCGAAACGCAGGGGCTCGAGGCTGAGCACGCCGTCCGTCAGCACCAGATGCGTATAGAGGTCGGTGAACGGCAGCTTCTCGCTATGGACGATGCGCTTGCCGGTGAACTCGACATCAGCGTCCATATCGCGCCAGCGCTCGGTCTTGAATTCCTCGACCGGCAACACCTTGTCCGTCGGCTGCTTGCTTTCACCACCGCGAGCCTTTTGCTTGGCGTTGGAGTCGGCGCCGATCAACGGCGCGAGGTCGGCAAACAGCAATTGATTAGAGACCAGCGCACCGCTGAGTTTCGGCCGTGGCTGGCTGGCGACGTAGGCCAGATCGCCGTGAATATCACTGGCGCCGATCTTGCCGTTGAAGCCTTCATAGCGGAACTGTGCACCGGCGGCGTCATGCAGCTTGGCGATCAAGTGACCGTCGGTGGCGTAGGGCGGCGAGTCCGGCAGGGTGACGCCGGTCAACGGGTAAAGATTGGCCAGACTGGAGCCGGCCAGTTTCAGGCGCAAGTCCAACGCCCCGAGGTTCAGCGGGTCGGTCAGGGTGCCAGCGAGTTCAACGCTGGTGTCGGCGATTTTGACCTGGACTTGCAGCGGGAACGGCTTGGCCGCGTCCTGCAGGGCCAGCAGGCCGCCAATCTTGCCTTCGCCGGCGAGTTTCTGATCGTGGTATTGGCCTTTCACTTTAATCGCGAAGGCATAGTCCTGGGGTGCGCCGCCCTTCTCGACCGCGGTTTTCGCCGCTTTGGCGCCGACGATGTCGCTGAACGGAATCGGTTTGCCCAGCGGGTCGATCAACAGGTCGAGCTGAGTTTTCAGGTTCTGGTCGTCGAGGGTCACGTGGCCCTTGTCGAAGCCGATGGCACCAATGTCCACCACCCAGCTCGACGGTTCGGCGTTCGGGTCTTTAGGGTCGAACTTGAAGGTCCAGTTGGCGCGGCCGTCGGCCAGGCGCTGGAGATCGGCATTGGGTTCGGTGAGGTCGATGCGCGGGATGACCACGCGCTGCGCCAGCAAGGCCAGCGGCGAAATCCGCAGCTCGACGCGCTTGAGCGTGACCATCTGCGGCTTCTTCGACCAGTCCGGGTTGCCCAGGCTCAAGTCCTCGGCCACCACATGCGGCCACGGCACCCAGGCTCGCCAGCCACCCTCATCGGGTTCGCGCTGCCAGACCACCGCGAGGTTGCCATTAATGGCAAACGGACGGTGCAGCTCTTCGGAGACTTTGGCATTAAGGGGTGGTTTGATCCGGTTCCAATCGAAGAACACGATGACCAGAACCAGTACCGCCAGCAGGACAACAAGGGTGGCGAGGGTCCAGCTGATTATTTTTGCAGTGCGCGTCATTGCACAGGGCTCCTGAATACGACTGAGCGCCCTGACTGCGACGCACGTTTGAAACGGTAAGCCATAAGCGGCCTGCCATGGAATCTACGACTGGAAAACGGCTCGCAGGTTTAACCGAAAGTGTCCTTAACACTCAAATAATCGGCCGGCGACACAGTGCGCCCGCTACTGACGTTACCGGCCCCGCACTTTTGTGCGGCACGAGTGGGTCGAAAATACCCACCTCGGTGCAAAACCACCGGCCGGAAACGCCCGATCTAGAGCCTCTGCGCAGAACAATCAATTCTGTTGATTATTACCATTGCGTTTATGAACTTTTATATCGACTTATCGAGAGTAGCATTGCCCTCGTACCCACTTTATCGCCCTCCCAAGGAGCAACCCATCATGAAACGCCAATTATTGCTTAGCCTGACCCTCTCGATGTTAGCCAGCACCGCTTTTGCTCTGCCAGCTGCTGATCAAGCCACTCCACAAGTCAAAGACAGCCATTCGGTATTCAGCCAAACCGTTGCCGCCGATGGTTCGGACCGCACGCCACAAGGCCAGACCCTTGCTGAAGGTGGTAATGATCGCCTGAAAGAGAAAGGCCTGATCACTGAAGATGGCTACGACAAAACTCCACAAGGTCAGGCTGTAGCTGAAGACGGTTACGATAAAACTCCACAAGGCCAAGTCGCTGAAAACGGCCGCAACCGCCTCGAAGAAAAAGGCCTGGTTGAAGATGGCTACGACAAAACCCCACAAGGCCAAGCCGTTGCCGAAGGTGGTGGTGACCGTGTTATCGAACGCAACAGCGCTGTGAGCTGAGCCCATGGCGGCCCAGAAAAAAAGCCCAATCACCGGATTGGGCTTTTAACTTTTTATAGAAGCACGCTTGTTCCTCGCCTGAATCCCGATCCCCGTTCGACGCCGGCAAAGCCGATTTGCTAGAGTGCGCCGCTGTCCTGTCCAGAAAACACCCTTGCGATGCTGCCCCGCGCCGAACAGAAACAACAGACCCGCAACGCCCTGATGGACGCCGCCCGCCATTTGATGGAATGCGGCCGAGGATTCGGCAGCCTGAGCCTGCGCGAAGTGGCGAAAACCGCCGGGATCGTGCCCACCGGTTTCTACCGGCATTTTGCCGATATGGACGAATTGGGCCTGGTGCTGGTCAGCGAAGTCGGCCAGACCTTCCGCGAAACCATCCGCCTGGTACGCCACAACGAATTTGTCATGGGCGGCATCATTGATGCGTCGGTGCGGATCTTTCTCGACGTGGTCAGCGCCAATCGCTCGCAATTCCTGTTTCTGGCCCGCGAGCAGTACGGTGGTTCGCTGCCGGTACGCCAGGCCATTGGCCGTTTGCGTGAAGACATCAGCTCCGACCTGGCCTCCGATTTGTCGCTGATGCCGAAGCTCCAACATCTGGATATCGACGGGCTGAGCGTCATGGCAGACCTGATCGTTAAAAGCGTGTTTGCCACACTGCCAGACATCATCGATCCGCCGGTTGAAGCGTTGCCTGAGCATTTGACACCTCAGGCGAAAATCACCCAGCAACTGCGCTTTATTTTTATCGGTCTCAAGCATTGGCAAGGGCTCGGCAGTACCGAGTAATCTTTTTTATGCGCCGTAAATCGGTGCATGAAGAATCCTTCATGCACCAACATGATTCAAAACCCCGCAACATCCTGCAACAACTACTACGCTCCGACAGGGTTTTCCTACGCATCACCTCGATTGGCAAGCCCCTTGCTCTAGCCTGAGCATTGTCCTTTGCTGGAAGCTTTCCGATGCTGGTGATTCATCGCAGAATCGACCCTCAACCCGTCTGGGCCGCCGAGTTGCACCTGACCTTCGAAGCCCGGAGCAAAAGCCGTTTGCGCTGTTTCAGTGCCGAGCAGGAAGACGTCGGGTTGTTCCTGGAGCGCGGTCAGCCGCCGCTGTATGACGGCGAATGCCTGCAGGCCGAAGACGGGCGCATCGTCCGCGTCTGCGCCCGGCCGGAGCAATTGCTGCACGTCACCTGCGCCAACGCCTTTGAACTGACCCGCGCGGCCTATCACCTGGGCAATCGCCACGTCGCCCTGCAAGTCGGCGACGGCTGGCTGCGCCTGCTCGACGATTACGTGCTCAAGGCCATGCTCGAACAGCTGGATGCCAAGGTGGAAAATATCGAAGCACCGTTCCAGCCGGAACACGGCGCCTATGGCGGCGGCCATCACCACTCGCGGCACGGCGACGAAGACTTCAACTACCCGCCGAAACTGCACCAGTTTGGCGTCCGCTTATGAACCCAGCCTGGGCGCTGCTGCGCCTGGCCAGTCCGCAATTGCCGATTGGCGGCTACAGCTATTCCCAAGGTTTGGAAATGGCGGTGGATAACTTGCGGGTGACGGATGCCGACAGCGCTCGACGCTGGATCAGCGATCAGTTGTTGCTGAACCTCGCGCGCTTCGAAGCGCCGTTGCTGCTCGCCCATTGCGCGGCTGCCGCCGAAGAAAACTGGGCAGAACTGCTGCAACGTTGCGAAGAACATCGCGCCAGCCGGGAGACTCGCGAGTTGCATCAGGAAAGTCGGCAGATGGGTTATTCGTTACAGCAACTGCTCAACGGCTTGCCGGAACTGGATGCGCCGGCCCGGGCCTTTCTCGAACAACGTCTCGAACCACACCTGGCCCTCGGCTGGGCCCTGGCCGCTCGCGCCTGGGGAATCAGTCCGCAGGATGCCCTGGCCGCATGGCTCTGGAGCTGGCTGGAAAACCAATTGGCGGTGTTGATGAAAACCCTGCCCTTGGGCCAGCAAGCCGCCCAGCGCCTGACCAGCCAATTGCTGCCGTTGCTGCAAGAAGCCCAGCAGAACGCCAGCCGAATCAACCCCGAACACTATGGCAGCGCCGCTTTCGGCCTGTCCCTGGCGTGCATGGCCCATGAGCGCCAGTACAGCCGTCTGTTTCGCTCTTAGGGCCTTTTTTTTGGAGAACCATATGAACACACAACCTCTGCGCGTCGGCATCGGCGGCCCGGTCGGTTCCGGCAAAACTGCCCTGACCCTGGCCCTGTGCCTGGCGCTGCGCGACCGCTACAACCTGGCGGTGGTAACCAACGACATCTACACCCGCGAAGACGCCGACTTTCTGGTGCGCAACCAAGCCCTGGCGCCCGAGCGGATCATCGGCGTGGAAACCGGCGGCTGCCCGCACACGGCAATCCGCGAAGACGCCTCGATCAACCTCGAAGCCGTGGACCAGTTGAACCGGCGTTTTCCGGGGCTGGACCTGATCATTGTCGAGTCCGGTGGCGACAACCTCTCCGCGACTTTCAGCCCGGAATTGTCCGACCTGACGATCTATGTGATCGACGTCTCGGCCGGCGACAAGCTGCCGCGCAAGGGCGGGCCGGGGATCTGTAAATCCGATCTGCTGGTGATCAACAAGGTCGACCTCGCGCCGCTGGTGGGCGCCTCGCTGGAACTGATGGACAGCGACACCAAGCGCATGCGCAACGGCAAGCCATTCGTCTTCAGCAACCAGAAGACCGGCCTGGGCCTGGAAGAAATCATCGCCTTCATCGAACGCCAAGGCCTGCTGATCGCAGCCTGATCACGACTTATCAACAAGGAAGCTAATCCATGACACTCAAACGCATCCTCGGCGCCCTGGCCCTGCTGCTGACCCCGGCCATCGCCTTCGCCCACCCGGGCCATGGCGATAACGGTTTGATCGCCGGTATCAGCCACCCGATTGGCGGCATCGATCACTTGCTGGCGATGGTCGCTGTGGGTTTGTGGGCCGCGCAACAAAAAGGCGCGGCGCGTTGGGCGCTGCCGTGCACGTTTGTCGGCACCATGCTGATCGGCGGTTTGCTGGGGTTTGAAGGACTGAACCTGCCGGCGCTGGAAAGCGGGATTGCCGCCTCGGTGCTGGCGCTGGGCCTGGCCGTAGCCTTGGCGGTGCGTCCACCGTTGAGCGTGGCCGTTGCAGCGACTGCATTGTTTGCGCTGTTCCACGGCGTGGCCCATGGTCTGGAATTGCCGGATATGTCCAGCCCTTGGGCGTACGCCGCAGGTTTCGTCGCGGCGACGGCGGCATTGCATGCGGTCGGTTATGCGGTGGTGCGGGTGCTGCCTCAAGCGGCGGCGCCGTTGATTCGCGTCGCAGGTGCAGCTTCCGCGGCGACTGGGGTGTGGTTATTGGCGGGCTGATCTTCAACCGATGGTTCCCACGCTCCGCGTGGGAATGCAGCCCGGGACGCTCCGCATCCCATCAGAAGCCGAACGCGGAGCGTCCGTCGAGGCATTTCCACGCGGAGCATGGGAACGATCGACCCGCTCACTCTGCTACCATGTCGCGCAATCGCCCCTGCCGTGACGACGCCAGCCAATGCCTCATGTTTCCCGCTCTGCCTCCCAGCCTGAATTGACCGCCCTGTTCGCTTCGGTGCAACAGCACTTCCAGGACGTGATCGTGCGGCTTTGGCAAGGCCCCGGCTGGAACGCCGACATGGCGCTGCCTTACGAGGCGCTGGATGCCGAGCATTCACCGTTGCCGCCGCAACGCTACCGGGCCATGGCCTGCGCGCGTCAGCTGTATCTGTTTTCCAGCCTGATCGGCCAGGTGCCGGCCGCCGAAGAACGTGCGGCGGCGCTGTTTCGTTCCTTGCAGCAGCATTTCCACGATGCCGAGCACGGCGGCTGGTTCTACAGCATCGACCCGCAAGGCGCGCCGCTGGATCAGCGCAAAGACCTCTACACCCACGCCTTCATCCTGTTCGCCTGTGCCCATTACTGGGACAAGGTTCGCGAACCGCTGGTGGAGTCGGTGCTCAATGCCGCGCTGGAAGTCGTGGCCCAGCGCTTCGCCACGGACGACGGTCTGTACGAAGCGTGCCTGGACCGTGACTGGTCATCCCTCGACACCGGGCCACTGCAAAACCCGCTGATGCACCTGGCCGAAGCTTTCCTCGCTACCTTGTCCGTGCGCGAAGACGCTGGCGCCCAAGCCGCGCTACTCAAGTTATGCACAGCCATGCACCAGCAGTTCATCGATCCGCAGACCGGTGTGTTGATGGAAAAACCGCTGGGGGCTGTGGATAACTGGTTCGAGCCGGGGCATCAATTCGAATGGTATTTCCTGCTGGAATCCTCGCCGTTGCTGCGTGGATCGAAGCTGCATGCGTCGTTGGAGCGTGCCTTCGCCTTCACCGAGCAACTGGGCGTCGATCCGCGCAGCGGTGCGGTGCGGGCAATGCTTGATCTGGAACTTGATGGCCGTCCCAAGGATTCGACCCAACGCATCTGGGCCCAGGCCGAATACCTGCGGGCACTGACTTTACGGCCGGGCAGTGAGGCCGCTGTGCTGCGCCAATTGCAGGCGTTGCAACAACGGTTTCTGCATGCGGGGGGTTGGTATGAGTGTCGTGATGAAGAGGGCGAAGTCAGCCGCAAGGACATGCCTTCGACTACGCCTTATCACTTGGCGACTTGTTATCGTGGGTTGGTTGAGTATTTGCGCTGACTGACAGATTGCTTTCGCGGGCAAGCCTCGCTCCTACAGGGGATCACCGAACCTGTGGGAGCGAGGCTTGCCCGCGAATGGCCTTGAAGCGGTCACCGGCCAATCACGCAATCCACTTCCGATCCCCGGTAAAGCTGATGGTCAGCCAGCGCGCCGCATCCGCCTGACCCAATTTCGCGGAAATCTCCTCGCGCAGCACATCCAGTTGCCCTACGCCTTGCAGCGGATAGTCCGCCGGCAACACCACATGAATCTCGATAAACCGCGCCCGCCCGTGCTTCTGCACGTAGGAAATGTAGTCGTCGAAACCGTGCTCGACCTTCGCCGCGTCCATCACCTGGCGCACTTTATCGTTGAGTTGATCCGGGACAATCCCCAGTACATCGCGCAGCGCCGGACGCAGGATCTTGAAGGCCGGCGGCAGCATGCTTAGCGCCAACAGAATCAGGATCAATGGGTCGACGTACACCGCCCACTCGCCGTAACCCTGGGACTTGAGTAATAGCGCGGTGAGGAAACTCACCAGCAGGCCCACCGAAAGCATCGCGTCCACCAGCCAACTGATGTTGTCGAACTGGATCAGCGTCGATTTGAGCTTGCGATTGCGATGGCGAACGTAGAAGAAATAGGCGAACTCGACAACGGTAAACACCGCCGCGTAGATGATCACCAGCCCCAGCTCGATCTCGCGGCCGCCATTGATGATGCCGAACACGCCGTTCAGAAAGGCGTAGATCGCGATCAGGAACAGGAAGCTGCCTTCGATCAGCAACACCATGGGCTCCAGGTGCCAGAAGCCGAACTGGAAGCGGTGATTGCTTTCTTTGGCGATCAGCTTGGCGGTGATCAGCATCAGGACCTTGATGAAGGTCGCGATCAACGAGAAAAAACCATCGAACAGGATGGATTGGGCACCCGAAACAAAACCGGTAACGATCCCGGCGATCGCCACGGCGAACATCAGGATGGTCGATTGTTTGAGCAGTGACTGCTCACCTCGGTTACTCACGTAGCCTCCTCTGAAAACCCTGGAAACCGCGGGGTGCGGTGGGGTTGTTGGGAGGGGAGTCTACCTTATGCCTTGTTTTGGCTGTTCCGGCCTCTTCGACTTGCCCGCGAACAGCCGTTACGCGGTCTTACGCCTTGCCACCATTACGCTCAATGGAGAACCCGGCCCAGGTCTGGCTCACCGGCATCAACTCCAGACTGTTGATATTGATATGCGCCGGCGCATTCAAGACCCAGAAAATGGTGTCGGCAATGTCTTGCGGCTGAATCGGCTCGGCACCCGCGTAGGTCGCGTTGTAACGCTCCTGGTCACCGGCAAACCGCACCAGCGAGAACTCGCTTTCACACAGGCCCGGTTCGATGTTGCTGACGCGTACGCCGGTGCCTTGCAGGTCGCAGCGCAGGTTCAGGGAGAACTGTTTGACGAACGCCTTGCTCGCGCCATACACGTGGCTGCCCGGGTACGGGTAGTTGCCGGCAATGGAGCCGAGGTTGACGATGCCGGCACCACGGCCGTGGGCGATCAGGCGCGGCAGCAGCAGGCGAGTGCTGTACATCAGGCCTTTGATGTTGGTATCGACCATGGTGTCCCAGTCGTCCAGGTCACACTTGGGCGCCGGGTCCACGCCGAGGGCCAGGCCGGCATTGTTGATCAGCCCGCGCAGTTTGGCGAAGGATGGCGGCAGGTTGGCAATCGCCTCCTCCATGGCCTTGCGATCACGCACGTCGAGCACCAGGCCATGGACCTCGGTCTGCTTCGACAACTCGGCGCACAGGGCGTTGAGGCGCTCTTCACGACGGCCCGTCAGCACCAGTTTCCAGCCCGCCTCGGCAAAACGACGGGCACAGGCTTCGCCAAAACCGGACGTCGCGCCGGTGATAAACAGGGTGTTGGACATCGTGTTCTCCTTGCTTCGGCTGAACGGCAGCCATTGGAATAGAAAATCAGCAGCCAGCATGCCCGGCGCGGCGCTTACCGGCAACCGGCACAACTCGACAGGCCACCATCAATCCCTGTAGCAGCTGGCGAAGCCTGCGTTCGGCTGCGCAGCAGTCGTAATCCATGCAACCCCATTCCCACGCCGACCCGTATTGGCGACTGCTGCGCAGCCGAACGCAGGCTTCGCCAGCTGCTACAAGGGCCGTGTTTCTGTATGAAAAACGACCAACCGGCGCCACGCCTTATCCGCCGTGGCTTGCAGCCATGTGCACGCACGTTATCCACAGGCCGATCCACAGTCTTTGGGGGCAAGTGCAAAAGCTGGAAGCCGCTGTGCATAAGGCTTTGCGAGCAGATCAGAAAGTTTTTTGCTTGACCCTCGAAGGCTCGCCGTGTAGCCCATGGCATTTTGCACGATCGGCCGGTGAAACCGACGATGGCGCCAAGCCAGTAACCACGGCCCTCAGCCGAGTCTTTCCAGAGTTTAACCACAGACTTATCCACAGGCTGGCACTGCTTGAATCCGGCGCTTTTGACCGGCAACAAAAAGGTTGACAACGGCAGCTCATGCTCCCGGAAAAACGCCTGATCAAAAAACAACCACTCGCCTGAAAGCCACGATTTTAAAGGTTCTCAGCCAGCTACTCCCACGTTATTCACAGCCAGCTCCACAGCAAACGGGGACAAGTCAAAACCGTGACAAAACAACTATTTGCAGCGGCTTTATGTCGCGGTTTAGGAGCTTGCGAATATTGTTTTCCACAATTTGAAAAAAACGTTGCGACCGGCATAAAAAAACGCCCTGACGTGGAGTTCGTCAGGGCGTTTTTTACGGGCTCTAAGGCTTAGTGCCCGCCGAGATAAGCGTTACGCACCTCCTCGTTCACCAGCAACTCCTTGCCGGTACCGGTGAGGCGAATCTCGCCGTTGACCATCACATACGCCCGGTCCGACAGCTTGAGCGCGTGGTTGGCGTTCTGCTCGACCAGGAAAATCGTCATACCGGTTTTCGCCAGTTCCCGCAGGGTCGCGAAGATCTGTTTCACCACGATTGGCGCCAGGCCCAGGCTCGGTTCATCGAGCAGCAGCAGTTTCGGCCGGCTCATCAGTGCCCGGGCGATGGCGAGCATCTGCTGCTCGCCGCCGGACATGGTCATGGCCCGCTGGGTCCGCCGCTCTTCGAGCCGTGGAAACAGCTCGAACATGCGCTGCATGTCTTCCTTGGCGTACTTGTCGCCAATCGGGATGGTGCCCATCAGCAGGTTTTCCTCGACGGTCATGTCAGGGAACACCCGCCGCCCTTCCGGCGATTGCGCGATGCCGTGGGACGCGATGTAGTGCGACGACTTGTGGGTGATGTCCACACCTTGGTAGATGATTTGCCCGTCTGCGGCCCGTGGCTGGCCGAAGATCGACATCAGCAGGGTCGACTTGCCGGCGCCGTTGGAGCCGATCAGGCTGACAGTTTCGCCTTCGTTGATGTGCAGCGAGACTTTCTTCAGGGCCTGGATCGGCCCGTAGAACACATCCAGATCCTTCAATTCGAGGATGGGTTGGCTCATAGCACCACTTCCTCTTCATCAGCGCCCAGGTAGGCCGCAATCACTTTCGGGTCGTTGCGAATGGCATCAGGCCCGCCCTCGGCGATGACGATGCCGTGGTCCAGCACCACGATGTGGTCGGAAATGCTCATGACCATGCCCATGTCGTGCTCGATCAGCACCACGGTCAGATCGTGCTCGTCGCGCAGCAGCCGGATCATCGCGCTCAGCGCTTCGGTTTCCTGAGGGTTGAGGCCGGCGGCCGGTTCGTCAAGGCAGATGATCTGTGGCCGCGTGCACATGGCCCGAGCGATTTCCAGACGACGTTGCTGCCCGTAGGACAGCTCGCCCGCCAGACGGTTGGCGCAGTCCACGAGGTCCACAACCTCCAGCCAGTAGAACGCATGGTCCAGCGCATCGCTTTCAGCCTTGCGATAGCCCTTGGTGTTGAGGATGCCTGCCAGCATGTTGCGGTTGACCCACATGTGCTGGGCCACCAGCAGGTTTTCCAGCACCGACATTTCCTTGAACAGGCGAATGTTCTGGAAGGTTCGCGCCAGGCCGGCACGGTTCACCAGGTGGGTGCCGCCGAACATCTTGTAGTACAGGCGACTGAGGAAAGATTTCGGCGAAACGAAATCCACCGGTTTGAAGGACTCGCCCAGCAACTGGATAACGTTGGTCTGCTCGCCACGCACACTGAGTTCGATCTTGCCGCCGGAGGCCTTGTAGAAACCGGTCAGGCAGTTGAACACCGTGGTTTTGCCGGCACCGTTGGGGCCGATCAGGGCGAAGATCGAGTTACGGTGCACCTTGAGGCTGACATCGCTCAACGCCTTGATGCCGCCGAAGTGCATCATCAGCTTCTCGACCGAGAGTACGACTTCGCTCATGGCGCTACTCCTTTACGAGGGGCCACACCGGTACGGCTGATCCGAATCAGGCCGCGCGGTCGCCAGATCATCATCAACACCATCAGGATGCCGAACAGCAGCACGCGGTATTCCGCGAAGCCACGCAGCAGTTCCGGGGCGACGGTCAGCACGAAAGCTGCGATGACCACGCCGATGGTCGAGCCCATGCCGCCGAGTACCACGATGGCGAGGATCAATGCCGATTCGAAGAAGGTAAACGAGGTCGGGTTGACGAAACCTTGATAGGTCGCAAAGAACACCCCGGCCAGACCGGCAGTCGAGGCACCAATGGTGAACGCCGAAAGCTTGACCAGTACGTGGTTCAGGCCCATGGAGCGGCAGGCGATCTCATCTTCACGCAAGGCTTCCCAGGCGCGGCCGACCGGCATTTTCACCAGGCGATGCTTGATGTACAGCACGGCCAGGACCACCAGGAACAACACGGCGTAGATGAAGTAATACTTCACGTCCGGGTTGTAGGCGATGCCGAAGAACTCATGGAACGGCACCCCGCCGTCCTTCGCTCGCTTACCGAACTCCAGGCCAAAGAAGGTTGGCAGCGGCGCCGCCATGCCATTTGGGCCACCGGTCAGGGACAGCCAGTTGTTGAGGATCAAACGGATGATTTCACCGAAGCCCAGGGTCACGATCGCCAGGTAGTCACCGTGCAAACGCAACACCGGGAAGCCGAGGATGCACCCGGCAAGACCCGCCGTGATCGCCGCCAGCGGCAGCACCGTCCAGAATCCCAGCCCCAGGTATTGATAACCGAGCGCCAGACCGTAGGCACCGATGGCGTAGAACGCCACGTAACCGAGGTCGAGCAGGCCGGCCAGGCCGACCACGATGTTCAGGCCCAGGCCCAACAGCACGTAGATCAAGCCGAGAATGACCACGCCCAGCAGGTAGGAGTTGGAGAAGAACGGGAACACCACGGCAATGACGATTACCAGCGGGATGATCCAGCGCAAACGGGTTTTGTAATCAGGCGGCAGTACATGAACCCCGGAACCGGTGCTTTCAAAACCTTCGAGGATTTTCAGGCCCTTGGGGGTTTGCAGGAACAGGCTCAGGGCAAAACGGCCAGCCATGACAATGGCGACAATCCACGCCACACGGGTCGGTTGCAGGTTGAAGCCGTAGCCGTCGAGGACCACGCCGACAATCGGGCCGAACACAATCAGGGCAACGAGGCCGGCAAGAATCGCGTCAACCAGGCTTCTTTTGAGATCTATGGTTTTTTTAGTGGTTGAAGACATCGCTTACACCTTCGACACAAGAGGACGGCCGAGCAGGCCTTGGGGCCGAAAGACCAGAACGAGAACGAGCAGCGAGAAGCTGAAAACGTCTTTGTAATCCGAATTCACCAGACCCGAGAACAGCGACTCGGAAATCCCGAGGATGATCCCGCCGAGCATCGCCCCAGGCAGCGAGCCGATGCCGCCGAGTACCGCTGCAGTGAACGCCTTGATCCCGATGACGAAGCCTGCGTAGAAGTCGAATGTGCCGTAGTTCATGGTGATCAGCACGCCGGCCAGGGCCGCCATCGCTGCACCGATGATGAACACGTAGGAAATCACGCGGTCGGTGTTGATCCCCAGGATCGAGGCCATCTTGCGGTCTTGCTGGGTGGCGCGGCACATGCGGCCGAGCTTGGTGTACTTGATGACATAGGTCAGCAGGCCCATACCGACGAACGCTGCGACCAGAATGAAGATTTTGGTGTAGGTGAGCTGGACGAAGCCAGTGCCGACTTCAACGCGCCATGCACCGGTCAGCAGGGTTGGAACACCCTGTTGGCGTGCACCTTGGGCGATCTGTGCGTAGTTTTGCAGGATCAGGGAAATACCGATGGCGCTGATCAGCGGTGCCAGTCGTGTGGAGTTGCGCAGCGGTTTGTAGGCGACGCGCTCGATGACCCAGCCATACACCGCCGTGACGATGATGGTGAAAACCAGTGTGCCGAGCATCAGCAGCGGGAAGGATTCAATACCGAAGTAAGCCAGCAGAGCCAGACTGATTGCCGCGAGGTAAGCGGAAATCATGTAAACCTCGCCGTGGGCGAAGTTGATCATGCCGATGATGCCATAGACCATTGTGTAGCCGATGGCGATCAGGCCATAGACCGACCCGAGGGTCAGACCGTTGACCAGTTGCTGCAGGAAAATACCATCCATAACGCAATCTCACGCATTTGAGAGACTGCACAGAAGCGGGTTGCAACGGACCGGGGTTCAGCCGCCAGTGCAACACGGTTGTGTGCAGCTCTACGAGAAAAGACAGGTACTGCACGGACATGTTCTTTGATTGCCCGGCGCACAAGGCACCGGGCAATCAACGGTTCATATCACTTCTGTTTTTCCAGCTGGTGGTATTTGCCGTCCTTGTCCCACTGGTAGACCACGTAGTCGGAGACTTTCAGGTCGCCCTTGCTGTCCCAGGTCTTCTCGCCCATGACGGTCTTGACCGGGTTTTTCTTCAGCCACTCGGCGGCTTTTTCGCCACTGTTGGACTTGGAGCCGTTGAAGGCAGCAGCGAGGGTCTGGACCGACGCGTAGGCGTACAGGGTGTAGCCTTCAGGCTCGGTGCCTTTCTTGCGGAACTCGTCCACCACGGTCTTGCTGTCTGGCAGCAGGCGCGGGTCGGCGCCGAAGGTCATGAGCACGCCGTCGACGTATTGCGGGCCGCCAGCGGTGGTCACCAGTTCGTCGGTCACGATGCCGTCATCAGACATGAATTTCACGTCTTTCAGGCCTTCGGTACGCAGTTGTTTAACCAGTGGACCGGCTTCCGGGTGCAGGCCGCCGAAGTAGACCACATCGGCACCGGCCGCACGGATCTTGGTGACCACGGCGCTGAAGTCTTTCTCGCCACGGGTCAGGCCTTCGTACAGCACTGGCGTTACGCCGCGCTTGACCAGTTGAGCCTTGGTAGCATCTGCCAGGCCTTGGCCGTAGGTGTCTTTGTCGTGCAGCACGGCAACTTTTTTGCCCTTGAGCACGTCGACGATGTAGTCGCCGGCCACGATGCCTTGCTGGTCGTCACGCCCGCACATACGGAACATGGCGCTCAGGCCGCGTTCGGTCACCTGTGGGTTGGTGGAACCTGGAGTGATTGCGATGATGCCCGCTTCGTCGTAGATCTCGGAGGCCGGGATGGTCGACGACGAGCAGAAGTGGCCGACGACGCCAGCGACTTTCTGGTTGGTCAGGTCCTTGGCGACCGTCACAGCCTGTTTCGGTTCGCAGGCGTCATCGCCCTTGACCAGTACGATTTTTTCCCCGTTGACGCCGCCCGATGCGTTGATGGCATCAGCTGCTGCCTGTGCACCCTTCATGTACTGCTCGCCAAATGCCGCGTTGGCGCCAGTCATTGGACCTGCCACACCGATTTTCACATCAGCCTGTGCAAACGCAGAAACACCCAACGCAGTTGCCACTGCGAGGGCCAGAAAGCCTTTCTTGTAAAACGTCTGGGACATGAGGTGGTGCTCCAAGGTTTTTTTTTAGTTGGCACTGCGACTTCGCTGGTTGCTCAGAGCAAGGGCCGTGCCATCGGTTTTTTATTCTGAAAAAAGTCGCTGCTTTATTGTTATTTCGACTGTTTCGATCCCATTTTCATTGGGCGTGCAACCGTCTAAACCGCGGAAGGTGAAACCATTTATCTCAAAAGGCGCAACCCGCACGCGCCATCATTGCAACCGCGGCGCCAAACGACGTGCAACCAGCCTGTAACAGCCTGCGTCACCGAAGTGCACACTCGTGGTGCGCAACTGCTACAACCCGCACCACTACAGGCTAGTCGCTGCGCGAAAAAGCGCCGCTTCCAGCAACATATTTCAACAATCAGATAACGATCCGCAGGCACTGGCCTGCGTGATACAGCGAAAACCCGGCCTCATATAGACAGCTGCGCAAGCCGACACCCGCCAGGGGCTGCATCGGCGCGAACGGAATCGGTAGCGCTTGAGGATTTCCGTTACACAAATAATCGGCAAACGCTTTGCCGACCACCGTGCCAGTCGTGACGCCCCGACCGTTGTATCCGGTGACGGCCACCAGACCGGGCGCCGGTTCGAACAGGCGCATCAGGTGATCGGGGGTGAAAGCGATGCAACCGGTCCAGGTGCATTCCCACTCCACCGGTTTGAGGTAGGGAAAGTAATGTTGCTGAACGCGGTCGGCCCAGGCTTTCAGGAACCAGGTCGGTTTCTGATTGCCGTTGCCGAGGCTGCCGAGCAACAGGCGCCCGTCCTTATCGCGACGGATGCTGCTCAGCACCTGGCGGGTATCCCAGGACCCTTGGCCGCCGGGCAGAATCTGTTGCGCAGCGTCATCAGTCAGCGGCACCGAAGCCACTTGATAGTAATAGCCGGGGAAGAAATTACGTCGCAACTCGGTCCAGTCACCTTCGGTGTAGGCGTTGGAGGCGATCACTACCTGATCGGCAAGCACCGAGCCTTGGGCGGTTTGCACCGACCAGCGCTGGCCCTGACGTTCCAGCCGGATCACCGGGGAATGATCGAACAGCTGACCGCCGAGGTTGATGGCCGCTTTGGCCAGCCCGGTCGTGTAAGCCATCGGATTAATCGTGCCGGCACGCCGGTCAAGCAGCGCGGCGGCGATCTTTTTGGTGCCGGTCGCTTGTTCGCAGGCCTGGCCGGTCAACAGTTCAACCGGTGCCCCGCGGCGCTTCCATTGTTCTTCACGACTGCGCAGATCGGCTTCGCCACGGGCGTTGTGCGCCATGTGCAGCGTGCCTTCGCGGCGTAACTGGCAATCGATGTTGTACTTGTCCACAAGGCTGAACACTAGGGACGGTGCCGCGCCAAGCATGCGGTTGAGCTGACTGCCCACCGCTTCGCCAAATCCGGCTTCGATCTCGTCCGGCGGAATCCACATCCCGGCGTTGACCAGCCCGACGTTGCGTCCGGACCCGCCATGGCCGGCGCGATGGGCTTCCAGCACGCAGACGCTTTTACCTGCTTCCAACAAATGCACCGCCGCCGACAACCCGGTAAAACCGGCGCCGATGACGCAGACATCGACCGTTACTTCGCCCTTGAGCGCCGCGTTATCAGGCCTTTGCGGCGTCAGTTTTTCCCACAGACACTCTTCGCGTAACGGCATTGCCAGACTCCAATCAGAAACCTAACCACACACCTGATCGTTCCCACGTTCTGCGTGGGAATGCAGCCCGGGATGCTCTGCGTCCCAAAAGCGAACGCGGAGCGTCCATTGAGGCATTCCCACGCAGAGCATGGGAACGATCAACAAAAAGCTCCGTAGCCCATCAGTCGAACGTAATCCCCTGAGCCAACGGCAACTCCAGCGAATAGTTCACGGTGTTGGTCTGGCGGCGCATGTAGGCGCGCCATGCATCGGAGCCCGATTCACGGCCACCGCCGGTTTCCTTCTCGCCACCAAACGCGCCGCCGATTTCCGCGCCGCTCGGGCCGATGTTGACGTTGGCGATGCCACAGTCGCTGCCCACGTCCGACATGAATTGCTCGGCTTCACGCACGTCGGTGGTGAAGATGCACGACGACAGGCCTTGCGGCACGGCGTTGTTCAGGCGCATCGCTTCGTTGAAATCGGTGTAACCGACCACGTAGAGGATCGGGGCGAAGGTTTCGCTGCACACCACGTCGCTTTGCTCCGGCATCTCAACGATGGCCGGCGAAACGTAGTAGGCATTGGGGAATTTATCTTCCAGCTGACGCTTGCCGCCAAACACCCGGCCGCCTTCGCTCAAGGCTTGCTCCAGCGCTTCCTGCATGTTCTCGAAGCTGTTTTTGTCGATCAGCGGGCCGATCAGGTTGCCTTCCAGCGGGTTGCCGATACGCACCTTGGCGTACGCCGCCTTCAGGCGGGTGACGATTTCTTCCTTCACCGATTCGTGGGCAATCAAACGACGCAACGTGGTGCAACGCTGACCGGCGGTGCCGACGGCGCTGAACAGGATCGCGCGAACGGCCATGTCCAGGTCGGCGCTTGGGCCGAGGATCATCGCGTTGTTGCCGCCCAGTTCCAGAATGCTGCGAGCAAAGCGTGCGGCGATTTTCGGCGCCACTTCGCGGCCCATGCGGGTGCTGCCGGTGGCGCTGATCAGCGCGACACGCGGGTCATCGACCAATGCTTCGCCGGCATCGCGGCCACCGATGATCACTTGGCTCAGGTGCGGCGGTGCGTCGCTGAAGTTCTTCAGTACGCGGTCGAACAGCGCCTGACAGGCCAGTGCGGTCAGCGGGGTTTTTTCCGACGGTTTCCAGATCACCGGGTTACCGCACACCAGCGCCAGCGCGGTGTTCCAGGCCCAGACCGCGACCGGGAAGTTGAACGCACTGATCACGCCGACGACGCCCAGCGGGTGCCAGGTTTCGCGCATGTGGTGGCCAGGGCGCTCGGAAGCGATGGTCAAGCCGTACAACTGGCGGGACAGACCGACGGCGAAATCGCAGATGTCGATCATTTCCTGAACTTCGCCCAAGCCTTCCTGGGTGATCTTGCCGGCTTCCCAGGAAACCAGCTCACCGAGATCAGCTTTATATTCACGCAGGATGTCGCCCAGTTGGCGCACCAATTCGCCACGGCGCGGTGCCGGGACCTTGCGCCACAATTCGAACGCATGATCTGCGCGACTGATGTGCTGCTCGACTTCGGCAGCGCCTTCCCAATTCACGGCGGCAATCTGGCTGCCATCGATCGGCGAATGCACCGGCACTTTGCCGTTCTGGTACAGGGCCGGGTTCACACCAAGACGATCAAGCAATGCGGCAACCATGGGTCACTCCTCAAGCAAAAAACGGAAATCGTGCAGCCGGGAAATCACGGCTGATCAGGCCTGTAGTTGTAGCGCCACTCAGACGAGCCAACAAACGACCATTAAGCGAGATATCATTCCGTTTATTCATGCTTCGCATCTGTCGGTAAAAGAAAAGCATAGAGCAACAAGAAAAAGGACCACCCATGCTGAATAAACGCTACTTGCCGTCGATCACCGCCCTGCAGTGTTTCGAGGCCGTGACCCGGCATCTGAGCTTCACCCGGGCCGCCGAAGAGTTGAACCTGACCCAGAGCGCCGTCAGCAAACAGGTGGCGCAACTCGAAGAACTGCTGCAGCACCTGCTGTTCCGCCGGGTGCGCCGACGCCTGCAAATGACCCCGGCCGGTGATTTGTACCTGGTGGAAGTACGAAAAATCCTCACCCAGGTCGAGATGTCGACCCATTACCTACGTTCCTACGGTGGCGATACCGAAGTCCTGCGCGTGTCGACGCCGCCTACCTTCGGCGCACGCTGGTTGGTGCCGCGCCTGAAAGGCTGGCGCCTGCGCCATCCGTCGATTCACCTCGACCTGTGCAGCGAGCAAGAAGCCGACGATTTGCTGCAAGGTCGCAGCGACCTGGCGTTCTACTTCGGCCAAGGCTCACGGCCCGGCACCGAAAGCCTGAAACTGTTCGGCGAAGAGCTTGTTCCTGTGTGTGCACCGGGCAGCCTGCCGGACACGCCGTTCACCGACCCGACGCAACTCGCCGACCTGGTCCTGCTGCAAAACGCCTCCCGGCCACAGGCCTGGCACGACTGGTTCGATAACCAGGGCTACCACACCGAACACAGCTACCACGGCCCGCGCTTCGAAACCTTCTATATGTGCATCCGTGCCGCTCAGGTTGGCTGCGGCGTAGCGTTGTTGCCGCGGTTTCTGGTGGAGGAGGAATTGGCTGACGGCAAACTGGTCATTCCGTGGAAGCATGCGATGCCTAGCTCCGACGCGTATTACCTGGCGTACCCCGAGCATTCGGCGGAAGTGCCCAAGGTGCGGGATTTTGTGAAGTGGATGCTGGAGCAGATTGATAGTCCGCACACACCACAACTCTAGGGTCGCCACAAAGGCTCGCGATCACAGGAATCCGACGAGGTCTAAAAAATCACTGGCAATAACAGCCTCTGATATGCGCCACTACCCCCATTCATTGAAACAGCTGAAACGTCGCGACCACGGGCCGCGACCAGCCTGGAGATTCCCTTATGAGCGAGAGCGTATTCGGCGATCGCATCGTGCAGAACCTGCTCGACACCGACTTCTACAAACTGACGATGATGCAGGCGGTGCTGCACAACTACCCTAACGTCGAAGTCGAATGGGAGTTTCGTTGCCGTAACAGTGAGGATTTGCGCCCGTACCTGGCGGAGATTCGTTACCAGATCGAGCGCCTGGCCGAGTTGAGCCTGAGTGCCGACCAGTTGAGTTTCCTGGAGCGCATCAGCTTCATGAAGCCGGACTTCCTGCGCTTTCTCGGCTTGTTCCGCTTCAATCTGCGCTACGTTCACACCGGCATTGAAAACGGCGAGTTGTTTATCCGACTGCGCGGGCCGTGGCTGCATGTGATTCTGTTCGAAGTGCCGATGCTGGCGATTGTCAGCGAAGTACGTAACCGCTATCGCTACCGCGAAGTCGTTCTGGAACAGGCCCGTGAGCAGCTCTATCGCAAGTTCGACTGGCTGACCTCCAACGCCAGCAGCGACGAATTGTCCGAGTTGCAGGTCGCCGATTTCGGCACACGCCGGCGTTTTTCCTACCGCGTGCAGGAAGAAGTGGTGAACGTGCTCAAGCACGATTTCCCCGGACGTTTCGTCGGCACCAGCAACGTGCATCTGTCCCGCGAACTGGACATGAAACCCCTGGGCACCATGGCCCATGAGTGGATCATGGCCCATCAGCAACTCGGCCCACGGCTGATCGACAGCCAGATTGCTGCCCTCGATTGCTGGGTTCGCGAATATCGCGGCTTGCTCGGGATCGCCCTGACCGACTGCATCACCACCGATGCCTTCCTCGGTGATTTCGACTTGTATTTCGCCAAGCTCTTCGACGGCTTGCGCCATGACTCCGGGGATCCGGTGCTGTGGGCGGAAAAATCCATCGCGCACTACCACAAGCTCGGCATCGACCCGATGAGCAAGACGCTGGTGTTCTCCGACAGTCTGACGCTGCCCAAGTCCCTGGAAATATTCCGTGCGTTGCGCGGTCGGATCAATGTCAGCTTCGGCATCGGCACCAACCTGACCTGTGACATTCCGGGTGTTGAACCGATGAGCATCGTGCTTAAAATGACCGCCTGCAACGGTCAGCCCGTGGCCAAGATTTCTGATGAGCCAGGCAAGACTCACTGCAAAGACCCGAATTTCGTCGCCTATTTGCGACACGTTTTCAAAGTACCTGCCCTTTCCAGTATTCCTAGCAAGGAGTGAATTCATGCAAGCCGAACAGCGTGAGATTGCTGAACAGCTCAAGGTCCAGCCGCCGTTCGCCGACCAGGCCGCCCTCGAGGCTGAAGTCGCCCGGCGGATTACCTTTATCCAGGATTGCCTGGTCAATTCCGGGCTCAAGACCCTGGTGCTCGGCATCAGCGGCGGCGTCGATTCCCTGACCGCCGGCCTGCTGGCCCAGCGCGCCATGCGCGAACTGCGAGAGCGCACCGGCGAGGCCGACTACAAGTTCATCGCCGTGCGCCTGCCGTATGAAACCCAGTTCGATGAACACGATGCCCAGGCCTCGGTGGACTTCATCGCCCCGGACGAGCGCCACACGGTGAACATCGGCCCGGCGGTCAAATCCCTGGCCAGTGAAGTGGCGGCGTTCGAAGGCAAACATGCGGTGTCGGTGGATTTCGTGCTCGGCAACACCAAGGCGCGGATGCGCATGGTCGCCCAGTACACCATCGCCGGCGCGGCCCACGGCTTGGTGATCGGTACAGACCACGCGGCGGAGGCGGTGATGGGTTTCTTCACCAAATTCGGTGACGGTGCCTGCGATTTGGCTCCGTTGAGCGGGCTGGTGAAGAACCAGGTCCGGGCGATTGCTCGCAGCTTCGGTGCGCCGGAATCGCTGGTTGAGAAAATCCCGACAGCCGACCTTGAAGACCTGTCGCCGGGCAAGCCGGACGAAGCATCCCATGGCGTGACCTATGCCGAGATCGATGCGTTCCTGCACGGCGAACCGGTGCGTGAGGATGCGTTCAAAATTATTTGTGATACGTACAAGAAGACACATCACAAACGGGTGATGCCGTTTGCGCCGTAAGCGGTATCGCCCGAAAAATCAGTACAAAAAAAGCCCACCGGGACGGCAACGTTCGGTGGGCTTTTTATTTCGTTAATGCGCTACAAAACAGGACGATCAACGCAACGGGTCAATCAACTCCAGTACGGTCACAAACCACGTCGCTCCCGGCTCATTGTCTGTCTGTGCAAAAAACATGTGCTCACCAGGTTTCAGATCGTTCACAACCGCACTCCAGTGGGCGTTTGGATCAACCTCGCTCCGGGACACCACGTCTGAACCCAGATAGAGATTGACTGTCTTGCCAGGCGCACTGGAGCCGACAAAACTCAATGTCGTTGCGAATGTGATACCACCATCTGTCACATCCGCACCGTTCTGGTCATTTTCGCTGACGCGACTGATAACAGTGTTCCGCCTCTCAGCCACCTCAATCTCCCAAGGCTCTGACACGTTATTCTCACCCGAAATAGCTCTGAAGACGTGATAACCGGGTAACAGGGATTGCGGCTGGAAGACGAATTTACCGTCAGTTTGTGGTTGGACCCAACTCAGGTGGGTGAAGTCGTCCAAAACCTCCAGTTCCGAACCGGGTTTACTGACGCGCCCCTCCAGAAACAAAACCGTTTCATGGGTAACGCTACCAGGAGGGACAGGATTGCCGTTCACGTCTTTCACCAAATCAATTCGCACAGCCGATCCGCTCTGCACGTGGACCGCCCATGGCTGTGATACGACACTGTCAACGACGGCCCTGTACTCATGAACATCAGATATTTGATCTTCTACTCTCGCGGACCAAGCGCCATTGGCATCGGACAAGACTTCAATGACACGTAAGTAACTGTCACGAATGACGACCCGCTGATTGGCTGGTGCATATCCAATAAACCGGAGGCCGCCATCACTGGTGGAACCGCCGTTGGGAATTGATGTTCCGTTTGAATCTGTCACAGCGAAAATCACAACAGCCTGCTTCACCACAGGTGGAACATTTGCCTCAAGGGGCTGTACGTGTTTTCGAATCGAAGCATCACTGGTCATGAACATACTCCCTATGTTTTTGACTGTATCGCCGCAGCGAGATGCGCGACGTCTTGCGCATCTGACACCTGACTCAAAAAGCCGTCTACTGTCAGAAATAACAGGTCAAATTTGCTTTCCGACCAGCGGTATTAGTTGCCTTGGTGATTACCCCTCATCAAAGAGGGCTAAATTTTCACCAAAAAAAACGCCGCTGCGAGAGCTTCGCAGCGGCGTTTTTCAGGGAGTAGCGCAACTCGTTACTTAAGAGTAACCGTGCCTTTCATCATCGAGATGTGGCCCGGGAACGAGCAGAAGAAACCGTACGCTTCGCCGGCAGCCAGTTTCGACACGTCGAAGGTCACCGAATCGGTTTCCTTGGCACCGATGATCTTGGTGTGGGCGATGATGCGTGCGTCGCCTTCCGGCAGGTAGTTCTTGTCGATACCCGCGGCCAGGCCAGCGGTGGCGATTGGCTGCATGTCAGCTTCTTTGCTCAGCACCCAGTTATGGCCCATGACGTTTTTCGGCAGGCTGCCGGAGTGGGTCAGCTCAACGGTGAAGGTCTTGCAGCTCTTGTCGATTTCGATGGCCTTGGTGTTGAAGGACATCTGGTCTGTGGAGTCGATGGTGGTCTTGCACTCGGCAGCCATCAATTGGCTGCTGGCCAGCGTCAGCAGGGATACCGCAACAAGTTTGGCAAACATGGTGAATCTCCAAGGCAGGGTTAACAAAATCGCGAATGGACAGAAGACTGCCTGAAAACTTCGCAAGTTCCTATGACCTGAATCAAAAATTGTATACAACTTTCGGGCTATGACACTCATCGAAACAATCTAACAGCCAGGCGTCTGGTCCGGCCCTATCCTCAGGTCGTCATCACTCATCTGGAGCGCCGGTCATGTCCATCAACAGCTTTTTGTGCAGTTTGCTCGCCGCTTACGCCTGTGGCGCCAGCGGCACCTATGAAACACCCAAACGCGAGGTTTAAGCCTTGGATCGATGCGTGCGTGCCTTTACTCTGTGGCCATCCTGACCCTGGAGTAAGGCATGTCTATCGCATCCGTTTGTGTTTTCTGCGGTGCCAGCACCGGCACCAACCCGGCTTATCGTGAAGCGGCTGTCGCCTTGGGGCGCGCATTGGCCGAGCGCAAGCTGACCCTGGTCTATGGCGGCGGCGCCGTCGGGCTGATGGGGGTCGTCGCCGATGCGGCACTGGCGGCCGGTGGCGAAGTGATCGGGATCATCCCGCAAAGCCTCAAGGATAAGGAAATCGGCCATAGCGGCCTGACGCGCCTGGAAGTGGTCGACGGCATGCATGCACGCAAGGCGCGGATGGCGGAACTCAGCGATGCGTTTATCGCCCTGCCCGGCGGCCTCGGCACGCTGGAAGAGCTGTTCGAGGTCTGGACCTGGGGTCAGCTCGGCTACCACGGCAAACCCCTCGGTTTGCTCGAAGTAAACGGTTTCTATGGTCAATTGACCGCTTTTCTTGATCATATCGTCGGCGAAGGCTTCGTTCGCGAACCACACCGTGACATGCTGCAAGTGAGCGAATCGCCGCAAACCTTGATCGATGCTCTGGACGCCTGGCAACCCTCGATCCTGCCAAAATGGGCCGAGCAAAAACCCAGCTAACGGCTAGGCACCGATACAAGGCAGAATATGCGCCGCTCAACCTCACCTTCGACCCCAGAGGATCGCCCATGGCTAAACCTAATTATTCCTTCGCCAAACGTCAGAGAGACTTGGCCAAGGAGCAGAAGAAAGAGGAAAAGCTTCAGCGCAAGAAAGCTACAGCTGAAGAAGAAGCAGCAGCACTGAACCCGGATGCAGAAGGTGAAGTGGTGGCAGAAGATGATGCTGAAGCACCGAAAGATCAGGCGCCCGACGCCTGAGACCCTCAGAGCCCGATGATCTGATCAGGCTCACCGGATCTGTGTCCAGGGTCAGCAGCACGGCTGCTGACCCTCACAGGCCCAACGCTTTGCAAATCGAATCGCGATACCCCTTGGGCAAGTTGGCCGGTAAATGCGCCGGATCAAACAGCCCGATCTCCTTGTGTTCATGACTGACTTTCGGCACAAAACCGCCCAGCAACTGGCAGCGGTAGGTCGAGATAAACACGTGTTTACCGGGGATCACCTCGAACAGATACGAATCCAGCGGCTCTCCCACCCCCACCTCGACGTCCAACTCCTCGGCGATTTCCCGTGCCAGGCAGTCCGGTGCCGTCTCGCCCAGTTCAATCCGCCCACCCGGTAACTCCCATTCGTCGCGCTCGTTGAGCATCAACACGATGAGGCCTTCGGGGGATTGCAGGACGCCTTTGATTGAAACCGGGAACATTGGATTTCCTCCTAATGATCGTTCCCACGCTCTGCGTGGGAATGCCTCAATGGACGCTCTGCGTCCGACTTGGGACGCGGAGCGTCCCGGGCTGCATTCCCACGCGGAGCGTGGGAACGATCGGCTCAGTCCAGCGGCATCACCGTCACCCGAACCTCCGGATCGTGGTTACCGCCGCCAAGAATCACCCCACGCAGTGGCGACACATCGGAAAAGTCCCGGCCCCAGGCCAGGGTGATGTGTTCCAGCGCCGGCTGCACATTGTTGGTCGGGTCAAAATCCACCCAGCCCAGTACCGGGCAAAACACCGAGACCCAGGCATGGGACGCATCGGCGCCGATCAATCGCGGCTGGCCCGGTGGTGGCTGGGTCAGCAAATAGCCGCTGATGTAGCGCGCCGCCAAACCGCGAGAGCGCACACAGGCAAGCATCAGGTGCGCGAAGTCCTGACAGACGCCGCGCCGTCGCTCCAGCACTTCCACCAGTGGCGTGGCCACCTGGGTTGCCTCGGCATCGAAGGTGAACTCGCTGAAGATCTTCTCCATCAACGCCTGGACGCCCAACAGCAGCGGCCGCCCCGGAGGGAAACAGCTTTCCGAGAACTCGACGAAGTTGCGCTTCAAATGCACGTACGGCGATTCGAAACGATAGCGGCAAGCCTCCAGCAACTGCGGTGAAAGCGGCTGACTGCTGTAGGTCAGCGCATTGCGGGTTGCTTCCCAGGCCGGCGATTGAGTGAAATCCAGGATCGGCCGGGCCAGCACTTCGACCGTGAGCTCGGCGTTCACCAGCAACTCATCGTGGGGTCGCTCGAACGCCAGGCGGGTCAGCGGATTGCCGAACACGTCCAGTTCATCCCGACGGGTCGTCGGCTGCGGGCTGATCAACAATGCCTGGGCGGTGCAGTGCTGCCAGGCGCAGGCCCGCGGCCACAAGTGCGCCAGTTGCTGGGCCAGGGATACCGGGCTGTCGTAGTGATAATGGGTGTCGTGGAAAATCTGGTAACGGGCATTCATCAGACGGACACCGTGCGCTGGCTGACATCATCGACATGGGCAAAATGGCGCAGGGCCAAACGATCCGAAACCTGGCTGCTGGCATCAGAGATTTCTTGCAGCAGATCAGCCAAGCCCTCGACGGCCGCGTGGACGCTGGCTTCGCCAAACAGCGAGTTCTCCAGGCAACCCAGATCGAAGTGCATCAAGCGCTCCACCAACTGCGGCAGCCCAGCCTCGCGCGGTGCGCCGAAATCGTCATTCAGGCGCTTCAAGGTTCGGGTCACCAATTTCAACTGGAACAGCACCGCGTGCGGGTTCTGCTCGTCCAGCAGCAACAGGTCAAGCACCGGGATCAACTGCGCCACCGCCAAATACCGCGAGCGATAAGTGATGCTGCTGTTACCCAGTTCCAGCAGCCATTCGAGCCCGGCCTGATCAAAGGCCCCGGCACCGCGCAGAAACGCCGCGAGACTGGCGCTGAGAAACTGCAAGCGCTCGATCCGCCGGCCGATCATCAGGAAGCGCCAGCCTTCGTCCCGGGTCATATCGTCCAATGCAAAACCGGACAGCGCCGCCAGGGACATCACCAAGCGGTTGAGGAAATCCAGCAACTCGCCGAAATCAGGCTCTTCGGTTTCCAGTTCAATGGCCTCGCGCTGCAACTCCACCAGCGCCTGCCAGTTTTCCCGTGAGAGCTTGCCGCGCACTTGCGAGGCCGCCCATTGCAAACGTTGCAGGTTGGAACGCAGGCTGAACGGCCAGTCATCGCCCAACAGTGCAGCAAGCAAACGCTCCGGCAGTTCGCCTTCATCGGGCAACAGGTGCAGCCGTTCGCCCAGATCAACCGCCGCCTCCAGCGCTTGCGGGTCATCGCCATCGACATAACGCGCCAGCATGATCCGCAGCAGCCGCGCGCTGTCATCGCAGCGCTCGCAGTAACGGCCGAACCAGAACAGGTTCTCCACCACCCGCGAAGGCAGATAAGGATCGCGGCGCACCAAGTCATGAACACCAATGGTGCGCTGGGTTTTCCATTGTTCGCCGCTGGGGGCTCGCTCACCGAGCACCCACGTGTCCTTGCTCGCGCCACCGCGCTGCATCGACACCACTTCGGCGTCGGCCTCGGCGGCCACTCGGGTCAATCCACCAGGCAATACCCGATAACCATCGCGACTGGCCACCGCATACACGCGCATGCCGATGGCTCGAGGCTGCAACTGACCGTCCTCGGCCTGCCAGATCGGCGCCTGGGACAGTTGCGCCAATTCTTGCGCCACATAGGCATAAGGTCGCGCTCGCATGCGCTCAGCCAGCGCCTGGCGCTGTTTTTCACTCAAATCCCGGCCAAACACCGGCGCAAAGCTCTGGGACGGAAACGCCGGTTTGATCAGTAATTCCGGGAGCTTTTCCAAAGCCTGGGCCAATACCGGCGCTTCACCGCACCACCATGTGGCGATGGATGGCAGGATCAGTTCTTCGCCGAACAGGAATTGATTGATCCTTGGCAGGAAGCCCAGCAACCCCGGCGACTCCAGCACGCCGCTGCCCAAGGCATTGGCAACGAGCACCCGGCCCTGACGCACGGCTTCCAGCAACCCCGGCACGCCGAGGGCCGAGTCGGTGCGCAACTCCAATGGGTCGCAGAAATCATCGTCGAGGCGGCGCATGATCGCGTGGACCCGGCGCAGACCGCTCAGGGTTTTCAGGTAGACGGTGGCGTCACGAACGGTCAGGTCGCCGCCCTCCACCAGTGGATAACCGAGCTGTCGTGCCAGGTACAAGTGTTCGAAATAGCTTTCGTTGAAGCGGCCCGGCGTCAGCAGCACCACAAGCGGCGCCTCATCGTCACACGGTGCCTGACGGGCCAATGTTTCCTGCAAGGTGCGAAAGAAGCCGGCCAGGTGCTGCACTTTCAAATCCCGGTACAACTCGGGGAAGGCCCGGGACACGATGGTGCGGTTTTCCAGCGCATAACCGGCACCGGACGGCGCCTGGGTCCGGTCCGCCGTCACCCACCAACGACCATCAGGCGTGCGCGCCAGATCCACGGCATACAGATGCAAAAAGGCCCCGTCAGGCGGAGAAATGCCCTGACAAGGCCATAAAAAGTTGTTGTGTCCGAACACCAGCTCGGCCGGCAGCAGCCCTTCAGCGATCAAACGCTGCGGGCCATAAAGGTCGGCCAGCACCGCATTGAGCAAACGCGCCCGCTGGACAATCCCGGCGGACAATTGCTGCCACTCATCGGCGGCAATTACATGGGGCAACAGGTCCAGTTCCCACGGGCGATCGGCACCCTTGGGGTCGGCATAGACGTTGTAGGTCACGCCGTTTTCCTGGATTTGCCGGGTCAACAACGCCTGGCGCTGCACCAGTTGCGCCGGGGTGCTGCGTTGCAATTGGTCGAACAGCCGACGCCAGTGCGGGCGCACCGCGCCGCTGTCGTCGAGCAGTTCGTGATAAGTGCCCGCCGTCAGCGGGTAGCGGTCAAGCAGGTCAGGCATGGAGAGCTCGGCAGACAGCAAAGAACGGTCAGACTAACGCAGGCTCATGACGCCCGGATATACGAAAAATCCGAGCGTCGTGTAGGGCTTAGAAACGTCGTAAATCGAGCGTCATCGGCAGCTCGTCGTTAATCGTCACGTTCGGTATAGGAAGTTTCCCAGGGGTGTGTCCGATTCGGAAGAATCGCGCCATGCGGCGGCTCTCCGCTTCATTGGCGTTCACCGGCAAACTGTCGTAGTTGCGCCCGCCCGGATGGGCGACGTGGTACTGACAGCCGCCCAGGGAACGTTCCATCCAGGTGTCGAGCAGGTCGAACACCAGCGGCGCGTGGACCGGGATGGTCGGTTGCAGGCAGTTGGACGGTTGCCAGGCCCGAAAGCGCACGCCGGCGACGAATTCGCCAACCCGGCCGGTCGGTTGCAGCGGCACCGGGATGCCGTTACACGTCAGCAGGTAACGCTGCGGCGCCAGTCCCGTGACTTTGACCTGCAAGCGCTCCAGGGACGAATCCACATAACGCACCGTGCCGCCCACCGCGCCCTCCTCGCCCAGCACATGCCAAGGCTCCAGGGCCTGACGCACTTCCAGCTCGATGCCACTGACGGCGTAGTCGCCGACCTTGGGAAAACGAAACTCCAGATGCGCGGCAAACCACTCGGCCCGCACCGGATAACCGGCGGCATTCAGGTCGACGATGACGTCGGCGAAATCCTGCTCGATAAAGTGCGGCAGCAGGAAGCGATCGTGCAGCTCGGTGCCCCAGCGCGCCAGTTTCGGCGGCGCATACGGTTCGCGCCAGAACCGCGCCACCAGCGCCCGCAGCAACAATTGCTGCGCCAGGCTCATACGGGCATGGGGCGGCATTTCAAAGGCGCGCAACTCCAGCAAGCCGAGACGCCCGGTCGCACCGTCCGGCGAGTAGAGCTTGTCGATGCAGAACTCGGCGCGGTGGGTGTTGCCGGTGACATCGATCAACAAGTTACGCAGCAGTCGATCCACCAGCCATGGCGCGCACTCTTCCCCCGGTTTCGGCATCTGGGCGAAGGCGATTTCCAGCTCATACAACGAGTCGTTACGCGCTTCATCCACCCGTGGCGCCTGTGACGTCGGGCCGATGAACAGTCCGGAAAACAAGTAGGACAAGGATGGATGGTTATGCCAGTAACTGATCAGGCTGCGCAGCAAGTCGGGACGGCGCAAAAACGGTGAGTCAGCCGGCGTCGCGCCACCCAGGACGAAATGGTTACCGCCACCGGTGCCGGTGTGGCGGCCGTCGATCATGAATTTCTCGGTGGTCAGGCGGGTCTGGCGTGCTTCTTCGTAAAGAAATTCGGTGCGTTCCACCAGCTCATCCCACGTGGCGGACGGCTGCACGTTGACCTCGATCACGCCCGGGTCCGGGGTGATGCGGAAGTTGCTCAGGCGCGGATCGCTTGGCGGTTCATAGCCTTCGAGCAAGACCGGACAGAGCAATTCCTCGGCGGTGGCCTCGATGGCCGCGACCAATTCCAGATAATCCTCGACCCGTTCCAGCGGCGGCATGAACAGGTACAAGCGTCCCTCCCGCGCTTCGGCGCAGAACGCGGTGCGGGTCAGCCAGTCGGCGGATTCGTCGACCTCGATATCCCGTTCAACCGCTTCGGCCGGCGTGCCCGGACTGTTCAATTGCTGGGTGTCCGGCAGCGCCGGGAATGCCTGGTTCGGGTCGTTGGGGTAGATGAAGGGATATTCGGCCGCTTTCACCCAAGGCTGCGAGCCCAGCGGCAAGCGATAACCCAGCGGCGAATCCCCCGGCACCAACCGGCAGTGTTCATCGCGCAGGTACCAGCGACCGCTCTGCCATTGATCACCCTTGGCGGTGCGCGCCAGCGGCAGGACCTGGCCGATGACCTTGTCCAGCCCTTGGCTGAAGACTTTACGCAGTCGCGCCCGCTCCAGCGGTTCTTCCAGGCGCGAGTCTTCGGCACTGACGTTTTGCGGCAAAGCGCCTTCGCGCCAGAGGTAATAGAAATTGTCTTCGTAGGCCGGAAACACAAAGCGTGTCGGAATTTTCAGGCGTTCGGCGACACTCGCCAGAAAGCGCCCGGCCAGTTCGCCGTCGGCGCCGTAGTCTTCCTGTTCATCGGCGATCAGCGCGCTGTTGTGCCAGATCGGCACACCGTCACGGCGCCAATAGCAATTCAGTGACCAGCGCGGCAGCTGCTCGCCCGGATACCACTTGCCCTGGCCGAAATGCACCAGGCCTTTGGGCGCGTAATGCCTGCGCATGCGCTGAAACAGTTCGGCGGACAGGCGACGCTTATCCGGGCCAAGGGCTGCGGTGTTCCATTCGGCGCCGTCCGGGTCATCGATGGAAACGAAGGTCGGTTCGCCGCCCATGGTCAGGCGCACGTCACCTTCGAGCAGATCGGCATCGATCTGCCGGCCCAGCGCCTGGATCGCCAGCCATTGATCTTCGGTGTAGGGCTTAGTGACGCGCGGCGCTTCCCAAATGCGCTCCACGGACATTTCGTGGGTGAATTCGCACTCGCACGGTTCCACCAAGCCACTGATCGGTGCCGCAGAGCCCGGATCGGGACTACACGCCAACGGAATATGTCCTTCACCGGCAAACAGTCCTGAGGTCGCGTCCAGGCCGACCCAGCCGGCGCCGGGCAAGTAGACCTCGCACCAGGCGTGCAAATCGGTGAAGTCCACGTCGGTGCCGGAGGGTCCGTCGAGACTTTTGACGTCGGCGGTCAACTGGATCAGGTAGCCGGAGACAAAACGCGCCGCCAAGCCGAGGTTGCGCAACAGTTGCACCAGCAGCCACGCCGAATCGCGGCAGGAACCGGAGGCATGTTCGAGGGTGTGTTCGGGGGTCTGGACGCCGGGCTCCATGCGGATCAGGTAGCCGATGTCGTCACTCAGGCGTTGGTTGAGGGCGACGAGAAAATCGACGCTGGGCAGCGGCGTGCGGTCGATGCCGTCCAGGTAGGCCTTGAACTTCGGCGTCAGGGGCAAGGTTTCCAGGTACGGCGCCAGCTCCTTGCGCTCATCGGCGGCGTAGGTGAACGGGATCTTTTCGGCGTAGGGCTCCAGGAAGAAGTCGAACGGATTGAACACTGCCATTTCTGCCAGCAAGTCGACTTCGATCCGCAGCTCATCGGTTTTCTCCGGGAACACCAACCGCGCCAGGTAATTGCCCTGGGGGTCTTGTTGCCAGTTGATGAAGTGCTGCTCGGGCGAAACTTTCAGCGCATAGGACAAAATCCGCGTGCGACTGTGGGCCGCCGGGCGCAGGCGAACAATCTGCGGACCGAGCTCGACAGCACGGTCGTAGCGGTAGTGCGTGACGTGATGCAATGCGACATGAATCGACACGGCGTGCCTCCTGCGAGCCTTAAGCGTATTCGAAAGCGCGCAAGACTTATGCCACCCAGCAGCGCAGGCGCTTTCACAGATTTGCTTAGGGCAGTACAGCACCAAAATCGGGCGATGCGGGAAATTGCTTTGGGCCAGATGCACGCAAATGTAGCAAGCCGCTACTGCGTGAGCCTCACAGCGTGTGCTTCAGGCTCGCTTCGAGCCGCTTGATCCGCTGACGAATGCGAGCGCCTACCTGCAAAACCTTGATCCCGCGTTGATAGCGACGCTTGCTCATCAAGTACAAACCGATCAGCGACGGCAGCGCCGCGATCCAGACAAACCCCACGCGATTCGCCTCGACCATCACCAGCAACGTGATCGACAGGCAGAACACCAGCATCGTGAACAGCCCCCAGACCGCCTTGGGGTAGCCGCGAAGCAGCGCGATGAAACACAGGCACATCAGCAGGCATCCGCCGAACATGACGAAGAGGACGTACTCCATCATCGGGTAGTCATGTGGGAAAAATTCCGTACCGAACACCGAGCCGGTGAGTGACATGCCAAAAATCGTCATCATCATGACCGCCACATGAATCCAGCCGTAGCGCCGCACATACGGTTGCCAGGCCAGCCAATGGGCGAATTTCAACTGCATGAGCTTGTCGGCGGCGGTTTGTGGCGCGGGGGATTTCTTGCGGCGGGACACGGTGTTCTTCCTTGAAGTTGAAAAGCTGCAACCTGATCGTTCCCACGCTCTGCGTGGGAATGCAGCCCGTGACGCTCCGCGTCACTGGACGCGGAGCGTCCCTGGAGGCATTCCCACGCAGAGCGTGGGAACGATCAGCAAAACGCCAACCCGAAGGTTGGCGTTCTGTTGTCAGCGAGCAGCGTTTAGCGCGGCACAACCGGCTTGCGCGCAGGCTTGGGCCCTTTGCCTTTGGCCGCGTCCTTGCGATCCTTGGCCGCTTGCTGGTTGCGGGCGAACGCCGCAGCCTTGGCCTGTTCGCGTTTGTCCCACGGGTTACCACCGTCACTGGCACGCGGCGGCAGGCCGGTGTGCTGGGTGAGGATCTTGGTGGTCTTCTCCCCCGCCACTTTATGGCTGCCAGCCGGCGTCGAGTTCTTGCGACGGGCGCTCTGGTAGCTGTCGGTGGCCGGTTGATGCAGCGGGATCAACTGGGTCTTGCCCGGCCCGATCAGGTCGGCGCGGCCCATGCGGGTCAGCGCTTCGCGCAACATCGGCCAGCCTTTCGGGTCGTGATATCGCAAGAACGCCTTGTGCAGGCGACGCTGCTCTTCGCTCTTGACGATGGTGACCGTGTCGCTCTTGTAAGTGACCTTGCGCAGCGGGTTCTTGCCCGAGTGGTACATCGCAGTGGCGGTAGCCATCGGCGACGGGTAGAACGCCTGCACCTGGTCGGCCCGGAAGCCGTTGCCCTTGAGCCACAGGGCCAGGTTCATCATGTCTTCGTCGGTAGTGCCTGGGTGGGCAGCGATGAAGTACGGAATCAGGTACTGCTCTTTCCCGGCTTCCTTGGTGTACTTCTCGAACATGCGCTTGAACTTGTCATAGCTGCCAATGCCCGGTTTCATCATCTGGTTGAGCGGACCTTCCTCGGTGTGTTCCGGGGCGATCTTCAGGTAACCACCGACGTGGTGGGTCACCAGTTCCTTGACGTATTCCGGCGACTCGACCGCGAGGTCGTAGCGCAGGCCGGACGCGATCAGGATCTTCTTCACACCCGGCAAGGCACGGGCGCTGCGATACAGCTGGATCAACGACGAGTGGTCGGTGTTCAGGTTCGGGCAGATGCCGGGGAACACGCACGAAGGCTTGCGGCACGCGGATTCGATTTCCGGGCTCTTGCAGGCGATGCGGTACATGTTCGCGGTCGGGCCACCGAGGTCGGAAATGACGCCGGTGAAGCCTGGAACCTTGTCGCGGATCTCTTCGATTTCGCGAATGATCGACTCTTCGGAACGGTTCTGGATGATCCGGCCTTCGTGCTCGGTGATCGAGCAGAAGGTGCAGCCGCCGAAGCAGCCACGCATGATGTTCACCGAGAAACGGATCATGTCGTAGGCCGGAATCTTTTCCTTACCGTACGCCGGGTGCGGAACCCGTGCGTAAGGCATGCCGAACACGTAGTCCATTTCTTCGGTGGTCATCGGAATCGGCGGCGGGTTGAACCAGACGTCGACTTCGCCGTGCTTCTGCACCAGCGCACGGGCGTTGCCCGGGTTGGTTTCCAAGTGAAGCACACGGTTGGCGTGAGCATACAGAACGGCGTCGCCACGGACTTTCTCAACCGACGGCAGACGAATCACAGTCTTGTCGCGGGTCATCTTCGGGCTGGCCAGAATCTGCACGACTTTGGCTTCTTCCGGATCTTCCAGCGGACCCTTTTCCTGCTCGATGGCGCAGGCCTGGGTGTCCTGGGTATTCACGTACGGGTTGATGATCTTGTCGACCTTGCCCGGACGGTCGATGCGCGTGGAATCGACTTCGTACCAGTCTTTCGGCGTATCGCGACGGATGAACGCGGTGCCGCGCACGTCGGTGATGTCTTCGATCTTGTGACCGTAGGACAGACGCTGGGCGACTTCGACGATCGCACGCTCGGCGTTGCCGTAGAGCAGGATGTCGGCGCAGGCGTCGATCAGGATCGAGTTGCGCACCCGGTCCTGCCAGTAATCGTAGTGGGCGATGCGGCGCAGCGAAGCTTCGATGCCACCGAGGACGATCGGCACGTTTTTGTAGGCTTCCTTGCAGCGCTGGCTGTAGACCAGGCTCGCACGGTCCGGACGTTTGCCCGCCAGGCCACCGGGGGTGTAGGCGTCATCGGAACGGATTTTCTTGTCGGCGGTGTAGCGGTTGATCATCGAGTCCATGTTGCCGGCCGCGACACCGAAGAACAGGTTCGGCTCGCCGAGCTTCATGAAATCGTCTTTGGACTGCCAGTTCGGCTGGGCAATGATCCCGACGCGGAAGCCCTGGGACTCCAGCAGCCGGCCGATGATCGCCATGCCGAACGACGGATGGTCAACGTAGGCATCGCCGGTGACGATGATGATGTCGCAGGAATCCCAGCCGAGCTGATCCATTTCCTCCCTGCTCATGGGCAGGAATGGCGCTGGCCCGAAACATTCGGCCCAGTACTTGGGATAGTCAAATAACGGCTTGGCTGCTTGCATCATGTCGATAACCGGTGTTGGCTTTCATTGAATTTCGCGGGCGCGGAATATAGCACAAAAAATAACCAATTCCGACGGCTATGGTCGGAAATAGGTGTTGGCCCCCTTCGCGGGCAAGCCTCGCTCCTACAGAGCATGTGTCGTTCGCAAAATCGCGATCCAATACAGAACCTGTTGGAGCGAGGCTTGCCCGCGAAGAGTCCCTGTCAAACGCTGAATTTCTTATTCATCGTCGAAGTTGTAACTACCCGGCGCCAGGTTTTCAAAACGGGTGTACTTACCGATAAACGCCAGGCGCGACGTGCCGATCGGGCCGTTCCGCTGCTTACCGATGATGATCTCGGCGATGCCCTTGTGCTCGGTTTCCGGGTGATACACCTCATCCCGGTACACGAACATGATCACGTCAGCATCCTGCTCGATCGCTCCGGATTCCCGGAGGTCGGAGTTGATTGGGCGTTTGTTCGGCCGTTGCTCCAGGGAGCGGTTGAGCTGCGAGAGCGCCACCACCGGGCAGTTGAATTCCTTGGCCAGGGCCTTCAAGGAACGGGAGATTTCGGAAATCTCGTTGGTCCGGTTGTCACCGCCGGAACCGGGAATCTGCATCAATTGCAGGTAGTCGATCATGATCAGGGCCACGTCGCCGTGCTCGCGCACCAGGCGCCGGGTCCGCGCACGCATCTCCGAGGGGCTGATACCCGCCGTATCGTCGATGAACAGCTTGCGATCGTTGAGCAAATTGACCGCCGACGTCAGGCGCGGCCAATCGTCGTCGTCGAGGCGACCGGCCCGGACCTTGGTCTGGTCGATGCGGCCCAGGGACGACAACATACGCATGATCAGCGATTCGCCTGGCATCTCCAGCGAGTAAACCAGGACGCACTTGTCGCTGCGCAATACGGCGTTTTCCACCAGGTTCATCGCAAAGGTGGTTTTACCCATGGATGGACGGCCGGCCACGATGATCAGGTCAGACGGTTGCAGGCCGCTGGTCATGCCGTCGAGGTCGGTGTAGCCGGTGGACAGGCCAGTGATGGCGTTGTCGGTATTGAACAAGGTGTCAATGCGGTCGATGGCCTTGGTCAGCAGGTCATTCACGCTCACCGGGCCGCCGGTTTTTGGCCGGGCCTCGGCAATCTGGAAGATCTGCCGTTCGGCTTCGTCGAGAATCTCTTCCGCCGTGCGGCCTTCGGGGTTGAAGGCGCTGTCGGCAATTTCGGAAGCAATGCCGATCAGTTGGCGCAAGGTGGCCCGCGCGCGGACGATCTGGGCATAGGCCTTGATGTTCGCGACGGACGGCGTGTTTTTTGCGAGTTCGCCGAGGTAACCGAGGCCCCCCACTTGCGAAGTCTGACCTTCCTTGTCCAATTGCTCGGCCAGGGTCACGACGTCGATTGGCGAGTTCAGGTCCGCCAATTTGGCGATGGCACGGAAGATCAGGCGGTGGTCATGCCGATAGAAATCGCCGTCCGACACTTGATCGAGCACGCGTTCCCAGGCGTTGTTGTCCAGCATCAAACCACCGAGCACAGCCTGTTCGGCCTCGATGGAGTGCGGCGGCACCTTCAGGGCAGCGGTTTGCAGATCGTATTGCTCAGGAGCGGAGATATCGTTCATGGCCACTTGAATAGTTGTGAAAATCAGGAACTGCAGAAAGACAAAGGGCACGACCTGTAAACAGGATCGTGCCCGATGTTACCGGCAAGCACCCAAGGGTGCCAGCCGACAAGTGCTGCTTAAGCTGCTACCACGACAACGCGTACGGTGGCTTCAACTTCAGCGTGCAGGTGCACGGCTACGTCGAATTCGCCTACGTTGCGGATGGTGCCGTTCGGCAGACGAACTTCGCTTTTTGCCACTTCAACGCCGGAGGCGGTCAGTGCATCAGCGATGTCGTGAGTACCGATCGAACCGAACAGCTTGCCTTCGTCACCAGCGGTGGCAGTGATAGTCACTTCCAGCTCAGCCAGTTGGGCGGCGCGGTTTTCAGCCGAAGTCTTACGGTCTGCTGCGGCTTTTTCAAGCTCAGCGCGACGCTCTTCGAACGCAGCCACGTTGGCAGCGGTCGCAGCGGTCGCTTTGCCGTAAGGCAGCAGGTAGTTACGACCGTAACCAGCCTTAACGTTCACTTTGTCACCCAGGTTGCCCAGGTTGGTGACTTTTTCCAGAAGGATCAGTTGCATGTGAAAATCCTCTTAACTTTTAACCTTCACCGTTCGCGTTATCGGCGTCTTTCGACGCCAGACGACCGCGAAAATCAATCAGGCTGTCGACGATGGCCAAGACCACCAGTAACGGACCGAGCAAGTGCATGAAAGGCACGAGCGTGACGTATATCCCCACCAGCCAGAAACCGCCCAAGCGTTTCTGCGCCACCAACCCATGAATCAGGGCCAGACCGGCGAAGAACAGCGGTACGCTGCACAACGGCAACAGGATCAAGGCATGCAACCCGAAAAACGGGGCAACACACATGACGGCCAGCAGCGACAGCGCAACGCCTTTGGGCAGTCGGATGGCGCGAAACTCGCGACCAAAACCGCCGGGGTTATACAACAACGCCTGCCAATAGCGCCCAAGAATCAGGCACAGCACGCTAAAAACCTGCAACGAAACCGCAGTCGAAATGATCGACAGTGGAACAGCCAATGCCGTGAGAAACGCTTTCTGGTCTGCCGAAAACTTCTCGTAGACCTCACCCATCGCCAGCGGCAGGACTTGTTCAAACGTCTGCGCCAGTGACTCGATGAAGGAACTGAATACAGTCCCCAGAATCACCGCAAATAACAATCCCACGACCACGCTGACCAGCAGCACGCGATTCCAGGAATGGCCGGCGCGTAAAACCAACGCCAGACTGCAAGCCCCGACCAGCACGATTAATGCCGTCGGGTCATGCAGGTAGTGCCAGCTCACTAACGCTGACAACACTCCCAGACCCAGGACGCTCAAGGCGTCCGAACCGCGCCGCAGGAGCACAAGGCAACCTGCAGCGGCACTCAACCAGAACAACAGCGGCAATGCCGCAGATCCGGCCACAACCAGCGTGGCCTGCACGCGTCCCCGCATGATGAATTCAGCTAAGGCACGCATGCATTCGATCCCTTACTTACTTGTCGACTGCCCGGTCTCAGCGGCCGTGGCTGTCGGTGTAGGCCAGCAGGGCCAGGAAGCGGGCGCGCTTGATAGCGGTGGCCAGCTGACGCTGATAACGTGCTTTGGTACCGGTGATACGGCTTGGAACGATTTTGCCGGTCTCGGATACATAGGCTTTCAGAGTGTTGAGATCTTTGTAATCGATCTCTTTCACGTCTTCAGCGGTGAAGCGGCAGAATTTACGACGACGGAAGAAACGTGCCATGTAATAGGCTCCTCAAAAGGTCCGTGGATTACTCGTCAGCGTTATCGCTGTTGTCGCTGTCATCACTATCAGCGCTTTCAGCGCCTTCGTGCTCAGGACGGTCGCGACGCTCACGGCGCTCACTGCGGTTTTCTTCAGCCTTGAGCATCTCGGATTGGCCGGTAACGGCTTCTTCGCGACGGATGACCAGGTTACGGATCACTGCATCGTTGTAGCGGAAGTTGTCTTCCAGCTCGGCCAGGGCCTTGCCAGTGCATTCAACGTTCAGCATCACGTAGTGAGCCTTGTGAACATTGTTGATTGCATAGGCCAGTTGACGACGGCCCCAATCTTCCAGACGGTGGATTTTGCCGCCGTCTTCTTCGATCAGCTTGGTGTAACGCTCTACCATGCCGCCGACTTGCTCGCTTTGATCCGGGTGGACCAAAAAGATGATTTCGTAATGACGCATGAATGCTCCTTACGGGTTGTAGCCTGCCGTTCAAAAACGGTCAGACAAGGAGTGAATGACACTTATGGACTTGCTTGCGATAGACACATGCGTGCCTGCCGTCACAGCAAGGGGCGCAATTGTAGAGAAGGGACTGGAGAGGTGCAAGGCAATTGGTGATTATTTGAACAGTTCGTTCACCCACCTATTTTCGCCACCCCACAAACCACTGTAGGAGCAAAGCTTGCTCGCGATGAGGGCGCAACATTCAACATTGATGCTGAATGTTACACCGCTATCGCGAGCAAGCTTTGCTCCTACAGACAGCAGTGTGTCAGGACTTTTTGGTGGCAGCCTTGACGCTGCGCTGGCGCTGGGCTTCGAACAGGCAAACGCCAGTCGCCACGGAAACGTTGAGGCTGCTGACGCTGCCGGTCATCGGCAAGTGCACCAGGTAGTCGCACAGATCGCGAGTCAGGCGACGCATGCCGCTGCCTTCGGCGCCCATGATCAGGATGGTCGGGCCGGTCATGTCTTGCTGATACAGACTCTGCTCGGCCTCGCCCGCCGTACCGACGACCCACAAGCCGCGCTGCTTGAGTTTCTCAAGCGTGCGCGCCAGGTTGGTCACCGCAACCAATGGAATCACTTCCGCCGCGCCGCAGGCCACTTTACGCACTGTCGGGGTCAGGGTGGCTGACTTGTCTTTCGGCACGATCACCGCCAACGCACCGGCCGCATCGGCCGAACGCAGGCAAGCGCCGAGGTTGTGCGGGTCGGTCACGCCGTCGAGCACCAGCAGCAACGGTGCGCCTTCGGATCGGTCCAGCAGCTCGTCGAGCATCGCCTCGCCCCAGACCTGGCTCGGACTCACGTCCGCGACCACGCCCTGGTGCACGCCGTCGACCCAGGCATCCAGCTCGCGACGCTCGGCGTTACCGACGGCGACACGATTTTCGGCTGCCAACGCGATCAGCGTCTGAACCCGCGGATCGCTGCGGCCTTCAGCCAGCCAGATCTGTTTGACGCGTTTCGGGTGGTGACGCAGCAACGCTTCTACCGCATGCACGCCGTAGATTTTTTCCAACTGACTCATGACTTGGCCTTAGGTTTACGCGCCCCACCGCTTTTGGCAGCTGGAGCCGAGCCCGATTTTGGCGGGCCTTTACGGTGTTTACTGGCCGGCTTGCCGCCGGGAGCCTTGTCAGGCGCCGACCGTCCGGTCTTTCCCCCAGACGCCGCTTTACCGCCGCTTTTCGCTTCAGACAGCAACGCCTGCTTCATTTCACGGCTTTTGCGCAGCTCGGCGTTTTTCGCCGCCGCATCGCTTGGGCGATAGGCTTCAGGCGCTTTTTCCTTGGCAGGACGACGACCGGTTTTTGCCGGGGCCGGCTCTGCTGCAGCGGCGGTTTTCGCCGCAGGCGCTGTGGTTTCGGCGCCGCGTTTCTTGCGGCCGATCGGCGCACTGATGGTCTTTTCAGCCATCTCGAAGTCGATTTTGCGTTCGTCGAGGTCAACGCGCATCACGCGCACTTCAACAGTGTCGCCGAGGCGGAAGCTACGACCGGTACGCTCACCGGCGAGGCGGTGGTGCACAGGATCGAAGTGGTAGTAATCCCCCGGCAGCGCGGTGACGTGCACCAAGCCTTCGACGTAGATATCGGTCAGCTCGACGAACAGGCCAAAACCGGTCACGGCGGTGATCACACCCGGGAACGATTCGCCCACGCGGTCTTTCATGAACTCGCACTTGAGCCAGTTCACCACGTCGCGGGTCGCTTCGTCGGCACGGCGTTCGCTCATCGAGCACTGCTCGCCGAGCTGCTCCAGGGCCGCTTCGTCGTACGGATAGATCCGCGCTTTCGGAATGGTCATCGCGCCGGCACGACGAACGTGCGGCGTGTCTTGCTTGGAATGGATAACACTGCGGATCGCCCGGTGCGTGAGCAAGTCCGGGTAGCGGCGGATCGGCGAGGTGAAGTGGGTATAGGCTTCGTAATTCAGGCCGAAGTGGCCCTGGTTATCGGCGCTATACACCGCCTGGCTCAACGAGCGCAGCATGACGGTCTGGATCAGGTGGAAATCCGGACGGTCCTTGATGCTCGCCAGCAAGGCCTGGTAATCCTTCGGCGACGGGCCGTCCTTGCCTTTGTGCAGGGACAGGCCGAGCTCGCCAAGGAAGGCGCGCAGTTTTTCCAGACGCTCCGGTGGCGGACCGTTGTGCACGCGATACAGCGCAGGAATTTCGTGTTTCTTCAGGAATTCAGCAGTGGCCACGTTGGCCGCCAGCATGCACTCCTCGATCAGTTTGTGCGCATCGTTACGCACGGTCGGACGGATTTCGGCAATCTTGCGCTCAGTGCCGAAGATGATCCGGGTTTCCTGAGTTTCAAAATCGATCGCCCCCCGCACGTGACGAGCGGCCAGCAGCACTTTGTACAGTGCGTAAAGCTGCTTGAGGTGCGGCAGAACGTCGGTGTACTCGCCACGAAGCTGACGCGCCTCGGTGAGTTTCGGCGTTTCCAGCATCGCGCTGACCTTGTTATAGGTCAGGCGAGCGTGGGAGTGAATCACCGCTTCGTAGAAGCAGTAGTCGGTCATCTCGCCGGATTTGGAGATGGTCATCTCGCAAACCATGGCCAGGCGATCGACGTGCGGGTTCAGCGAGCACAGGCCGTTGGACAGCTGCTCAGGCAGCATTGGCACAACGCGCTCGGGGAAGTACACCGAGTTACCGCGAACCTGGGATTCGTTGTCCAGCGCCGAACCGATCTTCACGTAGCTGGAGACGTCGGCAATTGCCACGTACAACTTCCAGCCGCCGGAGAACAGGCGCAGCTTGCCTGGCTTGGATTCGCAATAAACGGCGTCATCGAAGTCCCGCGCATCTTCACCGTCGATGGTTACGAACGGCAGATGGCGCAGGTCGACGCGCTTCTCTTTGTCTTTCTCTTCGACTTCAGGCTTGAGCTTGGCGGCTTCTTTGAGCACAGCCTCAGGCCATACGTGCGGGATATCGTACGCGCGCAGGGCGACGTCGATTTCCATGCCCGGCGCCATGTAGTTACCCACGACTTCAACCACGTCGCCTTGCGGCTGGAAGCGTGGCGTTGGCCAGTGAGTGATCTTCACTTCGACGAACTGACCGATATTGGCATTGGCGTTGCGACCCGGGGTGACCAGCACTTCTTGCTGGATCTTCGGGTTATCCGCAACCACGAAGCCGATACCGCCTTCTTCGAAGTAACGGCCGACGATAGTCTCGTGGGCACGGGAAACGACTTCGACGATCATGCCTTCGCGGCGACCGCGACGGTCCAGGCCGGAAACACGGGCCAGAGCACGGTCGCCGTCGAACACCAGACGCATTTGCGCCGGGCTCATGAACAGGTCGTCACTGCCGTCGTCCGGAACCAGGAAGCCGAAACCGTCACGGTGACCGCTGATGCGGCCCAGGATCAGGTCGAGCTTATCCACAGGCGCATAGGTGCCGCGACGGGTATAGATCAGTTGAGCGTCGCGCTCCATGGCGCGCAGGCGGCGACGCAGGGCTTCGAGCTGGTCTTCTGTGGTCAGACCAAACTCCTCGACCAACTGCTCGCGGTTAGCAGGCGAACCTCGATCAGCAAGGTGCTGAAGGATCAGTTCGCGGCTAGGAATAGGGTTTTCATATTTTTCCGCTTCACGAGCGGCCTCGGGATCGAGGGACTGCCAATCGGCCATTAGAGAGTTTTCACCTTGTCTATATGCGGGTTAGTTTGGCATAGGCGTAATGAAACGGGAAATTTCAGGCTGTGACAGCCCATCTAAAGCCCTTTATCGACACCGCGAAGCTGATTTAAATGCCGCTGGAGAAATTTTCCAGGTTTTTTTAGCGACAGGGGTTTACAGTTAAAAAGACGCTCCGTATAGTGCGCGCCATCGACGACGCACTAGCGTTGCCGATACTGCCCAGATGGTGAAATTGGTAGACACGCCAGCTTCAGGTGCTGGTGACCGCAAGGTCGTGGAAGTTCGAGTCTTCTTCTGGGCACCAATTTCGAGCTTGAGATTAGATCAATTTCAAGGCTCACACAAAAACCCGCGAAAGCGGGTTTTTTGCATTCAGGGCTTCTGATTTATTAAAACCAAATCAGGGGTTTACAGATCAAAATGCTCTCCGTATAGTGCGCCACATCAACAGCGGCAACGTTGCTGATACTGCCCAGATGGTGAAATTGGTAGACACGCCAGCTTCAGGTGCTGGTGACCGCAAGGTCGTGGAAGTTCGAGTCTTCTTCTGGGCACCAATTCAAATTTCAGAGTCGATCTGGAATTTCACAAAAACCCGCGAAAGCGGGTTTTTGCGTTTCTGGCTTTCAAAAACCCGGAACTGCGCAAGCCCACACCCTCCTGTAGCAGCTGGCGAAGCCTGCGTTCGGCTGCGCAGCAGTCGTAAACCTGCGCACCAGTTTCTTCCGAATGACCGTATTCTATGATTTCGCGACTGCTGCGCAGCCGAACGCAGGCTTCGCCAGCTGCTACAAAGGCCCGCCTCCCCCCTGTAGCAAAGCCTCGCCAGCCCCCGCAAAGCGCACTTGAGAAACAATATCGTTTATCATTGTTGCAAGTTTTTGCAATGCGACAGTGAGGAACCCTGCGAATGATGTTTCGAAATACCCTGCGCCGTAGCCTGACCTTTACCCTGCTCGGCCTGGCGCTCGCCACTCCCCTCACCCAAGCCGCCGACCCGGTTTCCCTGACGCTCTACAACGGCCAACACAAGGAAGTCGGCGATGCGGTCGCCAAAGCCTTCGAAGCCAAGACCGGGATTCACGTCAACGTGCGCAAGGGCAGCAGCAACCAGCTCGCCAGCCAGGTCGTCGAAGAAGGCGATCGCTCCCCCGCTGACGTGATCTATACCGAAGAATCGCCGCCGCTGAACAAACTGGGCGAACAAGGCCTGCTGGCCCAGACCGACGCCACCACCCTCGCCGTCCTGCCGAAAGACTACGTCGCCGGCAACGGCACCTGGATCGGCATCACCGCACGGGTCCGCGTGGTCGCCTTCAACCCGAAGCTGGTCGATGAAAAAGACCTGCCCAAATCGGTGATGGAATTCTCCGATCCAAAATGGCAAGGCAAAGTCGGTTTCGTGCCGACCAGCGGCGCGTTCCAGGAACAGGCCGTGGCGATTATCAAGACCCACGGCATGGACGCTGCCGAAGAATGGCTGACCGGCCTGCGCGCCTTCGGCAAGGTCTATAGCAACAATATGGTTGCGCTGAAAGCCGTGGAAAACGGCGAAGTCGCCACCGTGCTGGTGAACAACTATTACTGGTTCGCCCTGCAGCGTGAAAAAGGCCAGCTCGATTCGAAACTGCATTACTTCACCGGCGGCGACGTCGGCGGATTGATCACCGTCTCCAGCGCGGCCGTGCTGAAGTCCAGCAAACATCCCAAAGAAGCCCAGCAATTCCTCGCCTACATGGCCAGCGAAGAAGGTCAGCGCGTGATTACCCAGACCACCGCCGAATACCCACTGCACAAAGGCATGGAATCGGACCGCGGGCTCAAGCCGTTCAGCGAACTCGAAGCGCCGAAAGTCACCCCGGCCGACCTCGGCAATGCCGAAGAAGCCCTGGACCTGGAACGTGACGTTGGCTTGAACTGATGAGCGCATCGTTATCCGCCCCCGCCGCGCGCGGGGGTTACGTGCCACGGCGCAAACGGCCGTCGATCTGGTTGCTGCTACCGGTGTTGCTGCTGGTGGTGCTCAGCCTGTTGCCGCTGGCGTATGTCGGGCTCAAGACCTGGCAGGCTGGTTGGGCCGAGGCGCTGCATTTGCTGTGGCGGCCGTATGTGTTTGGCCTGCTGCGCAACACGTTGTCGCTGATGGTTGGCGTGACGCTGGCTTGCGGCGTGATCGGTCTATCGCTGGCCTGGTTGCTGGAACGGAGCAATCTGAAGGGCCGGCGGCTGTGGGGCGTAATCCTGTGCTTACCGTTTGCCGTTCCGGCATTCGTCAGCAGCTTTACCTGGGTTTCCCTCAGCGCGCATTTCGAGGGCTTGGGCGGGGCAATTCTGGTGATGACCCTGTCCAAGTATCCGCTGGTGTTTCTGCCAGTGGCGGCAACCCTGCGCAATCTTGATCCATCGCTGGAAGAATCCGCCCGCACCCTGGGGCAGAATCGCTGGGGCGTGTTTTTCCGGATCACCCTGCCGCTGCTCTGGCCGTCCTTGCTGGCCGGCTCGCTGCTGATTGCGCTGCACATGCTGGTGGAATTCGGCGCGCTGTCGATCATCGGCCTGCAAACGTTCACCACGGCGATTTATCAACAGTTTGAACTGGAGTTCAGTAACGCCAACGCGGCGATGCTGTCGGCGGTGTTGCTGGCGTTGTGTCTGGTGCTGCTGTGGCTGGAGCTGCGGGTGCGTGGCAAGGGTCGACATGTGCGGACCGGCCAAGGTGCCGCGCGACATGCAGAACAAGTTCGCCTGGGACCATGGGCCGTGGCGGGACAGGTTTATTGCCTGGCATTGGCGATTATCGGCAGCGGCATTCCGCTAGGGATGCTGGCGTACTGGCTGGCGGTTGGCTCGTCAGCTGCTTTCCCGATAGCGGCAATCAGCGAGGCGCTGCTGTCATCCCTGGCGCTATCGCTGGGTGGTGCCGCGCTGTGCCTGGTGCTGGCGGTACCTGTGGGCTTGCTGGTGGTGCGTTACAAAGGCCAATTGGCAATCTGGGCCGAGCGCTTGCCGTATCTGCTGCACGCGCTCCCTGGCCTGGTGATTGCGCTGACCCTGGTGTATTTCGCCCTGCACTACGTGCCGGCGCTGTACCAGACGTCGACACTATTGCTGATCGCTTATGCGCTGCTGTTCCTGCCGCTGGCCCAGGCGCCGATTCGCACGGCGCTGAACAAGGCCGCACCGCAACTGGAAGAGGCGGCACGCACGCTGGGCGCGTCGTCGTTCAGCGCGTTTTGCCGCGTGACCTTGCCGATCATCTTCCCCGCATTGGGCGCGGCGTTTGCGCTGGTGTTTCTGGATGCGATGAAAGAACTGACGGCCACGCTGCTGCTGAGCCCGACCGGGCTGAATACGCTGGCGACCGAAGTGTGGGCGCATACCGCGAACGTGGAGTTTGCGGCGGCGGCGCCTTACGCGGCGTTGTTGATTCTGGTGTCGGGGTTGCCGGTGTACCTGTTAACAACTCGAATGTATTTGAGCCGCTGAAAAGCATCGCGGGCAGGCCTTGCTCCTACAGGGATCACGCATATCCCGTAGGAGCAAGGCTTGCCCGCGATGGCGCCAGCCCAGACAACGAAAATCCTAAGCCCTGAACTGCCCCAGACTCGCCTTCAACTGCGCCGCCAATCCATCCAGCACTTTGCCGCTGGCCGTGGTTTCCACCACCGCCTGAGCCGCTTTTTCAGCCTGTGCGTGAATGGTTTCCACCCGACCGCGCACCGCTTGCGCGCCTTGGGCCTGATGCGCCGCTGCCTGGGTCGCCAGGCCGATCGCCGCGTGCACCTGCTCGACCGAGACCTGCACCGACTGCTGCAACCGCGCACTGTCGCGCAATACCAGCAAACCTTCACTGGCCTGACGCCCGGCCTGACCGATCGCCGCCACCGCCTCACGCGCGCCTTGCTGCAAGGCCACGATATGCGCCTGGATATCGCCGGTAGAGCTTTGCGTCTTGCTCGCTAGCGCTCGCACTTCATCTGCCACAACGGCGAACCCACGACCGGTCTCACCCGCCCGCGCCGCCTCGATAGCGGCGTTCAGCGCCAGCAGGTTGGTTTGCTCGGCGATCCCGTGAATCACTGTCAGCACCACTTCAATCTGTTCACTTTGCTGCGCCAGGCGTTCGATGACTTTCGCGCCAGTGTCGACCTGCCCGGCCAGCGCCTCGATCAGGCTGCCGACCTTGGCCGAAGTCCGGGTGTTCTCATCGGTGGCCGAACGGATATCTACCACCTGCTGCAAGGCTGCCTGCATCGCATGGCTTTCCGACTGTGCCTCATCGGCCATTTGCGACAACGCGCGCAGGCTCTCGGCGACTTCATCACGCTGCATGCCTGCCGCTTTATCGGCCCCGGCATTGCGCAAGGTCATGGCACCGATTTCCACGCCGGTACGCTGGGCCACGTCGCCCGCTTCGCGCACGATCGGCTGCAACTTATCCACAAAGCGATTGACCGCCGAGGCCATGTCGCCGATTTCGTCCTTGCTGTTGATCTGCACACGCTTGGTCAGGTCACCCTCACCCGCCGCCAGATCATCCATGGCCGCAATCAGCAGCTTCAGGCGATTGACCACGCGACGACCCAGCACCACGGCCAACAAAAGCAACACGCCGAAACCGACCACCGCCAGGCCCATGCCGATGCGCCAGCGCAAGGTGCCCGCCGCTTCCTGCACGGTACTGGTGGTATTGGCCTGCATTTGAGAAGCCGTGGACTGCGCCGACTTCAGGCGCGCGCCCATTGCTGCTGCGCTGTCAGCGGCTGCGCCTTTGAGGCTGTCGCCGACCAGTTGATCACTGCTGGCGATCAACGCCGAGAAGCGCTTGTCGAGGGCCGCCAGATCGACTTCCACGGACGCGGTGGAGACGCCCATCAAGACCTTGCCGATTTCCACGCCATTGGGGCTGATTGAGGCTTCGAGGTAGTAGACCGATGGATCGTTCTTCGCCGCATCCAGCACTTTGTCCAATGCGCGCTCGCCCTGGCCTTTCTCCAGCAGCGCTTTGTTGATCGGGTTCTCGCGATTCAAATAGCGCGTCAGGTGCTGGCCGGTGGCGTCGTCGTAAATCACGAACAGCACGTTTGGATTGCGCTGGGCCCGGCGGGCGAATTCGGACAGGGTAGGCACGTCGCTGTCCCACATGGCGCGGGGTGCGACCGAGGCCAGGAGCTGAGCCATGTCATTGGCAGAGTCCTTCAGGTCTTTTTCCAAAGTCGTACGTAACTGCGCCTGTTCGTCCTTCAGACGTGAGGACAAACCGGCAGTGAGTCGCTGACGGGTGTTGGTTGACAGACTGTCCAGGCTCGACGTGACTTCACGCCCCGCCTGCTCCAGTTCACCAGACAGCTTTTGACTGTCAGCCCCCAAGCGCACGCCGAGATCGGCTTCCAGCGCAGTGACCGTGCTCCGAGTCAGGGCGACGGCAACCAGCACTTGCACCAAAAGGGCGATACCAAGGGTAACGAACACAGGCCGCAGAAGACGGCTTTGTAACAGTGAGAGAATGGCTGACACTTAAAATCCCTCTGCTTGGCGCCATTAAATTGATGGCGCACTGGAAGCGATGCTTTTAATCAACATCACAGCAAAGGTCGTGCCGTCCGACAGACAGATACGACAAAGGCCCCAAATGAGGGGCCTTTGTGTTTTATATCAACGACTTATTAAGCGAACGGATGGCGCAGAACGATGGTTTCGTTGCGGTCCGGGCCCGTCGAAATAATGTCAATCGGCGCACCGACCAACTCTTCAACGCGTTTGATGTAGTTGCGAGCGGCTTGCGGCAGCTCTTCCAGGGTCTTGGCACCGACGGTGGATTCGGTCCAGCCTGGCATCTCTTCGTACACTGGCTCGAGGCCGATGTAGCTGTCGGCGTCGGTCGGTGCGTCGATCACTGCACCATCCTGGTTCTTGTAGCCGACACAGATGTTGATGGTTTCCAGGCCGTCCAGCACGTCCAGCTTGGTCAGGCACAGGCCCGAGATGCTGTTGACGTCGATAGCGCGACGCAGGATGACGGCATCGAACCAGCCGCAACGACGGGCACGACCGGTGGTAGCGCCGAACTCGTGGCCACGCTTGGCCAGGAAGGCACCAACGTCGTCGAACAATTCAGTCGGGAACGGGCCCGACCCAACGCGAGTGGTGTAGGCCTTGGTGATGCCGAGGATGTAATCCAGGTACATCGGACCGAAACCCGAACCGGTGGCGATGCCGCCCGCGGTGGTGTTGGAGCTGGTGACGTACGGGTAGGTACCGTGGTCGATGTCCAGCAGGGAGCCTTGGGCGCCTTCGAACATGATGTCTTTGCCAGCGCGACGCAGCTCGTGCAGCTCAGCGGTGACGTCGAGCATCATCGGCTTGAGCAGCTCGGCGTATTCCATGCACTCGTCGAGTGTCTTCTGGAAGTCGATCGCTGGCTCTTTGTAGTAATTGACCAGGACGAAGTTGTGGTAATCCAGCAACTCGCCCAGCTTGGCGGCGAAACGCTCACGATGGAACAGGTCACCGATGCGCAGGCCGCGACGGGCAACTTTATCTTCGTAAGCCGGGCCGATGCCGCGACCGGTCGTACCGATCTTCAGCTCGCCACGGGCCTTTTCACGTGCCTGGTCCAGCGCGACGTGATAGGACAGGATCAGCGGGCAGGACGGGCTGATACGCAGGCGCTCGCGCACCGGTACGCCTTTCTCTTCCAGCTTGATGATCTCGCGCAGCAGAGCGTCCGGTGCAACCACCACGCCGTTGCCGATCAGGCACTGCACGCCTTCGCGCAGCACGCCCGACGGGATCAGGTGCAAGACGGTTTTCTCGCCGTCGATCACCAGGGTGTGACCCGCGTTGTGGCCACCTTGGTAGCGCACTACGGCGGCAGCATGTTCGGTCAGCAGATCAACGATCTTGCCTTTGCCCTCATCACCCCATTGGGTGCCCAGGACTACGACATTCTTACCCATAACACTTGTCCTCATTCGCGCAAACTTGGTGCCGGCAGCCGCCGGCAGGAAAACTCAAGAAGCCAGCGGCAATACTTGCCAAAGCCCGTTCTGCTGAATCAATTGCCGGTCGCAGTCCGCTTCACGGGCGGCGGCCAATGGTTGCCCAGGCAACGCCTGAACGACACGCTGACCCTCACTGCGCAACTGGCAAACCTGCTGCCAGAGTGCCGCATCCGTACTGTCAGGCATCCAGATACCGCCAGACGGTAACTCGATCTCAGCACGCCCCAGGGTCACCAGGGTTTTCAAATCGGTGGAGAAGCCGGTTGCCGGACGGGCACGACCGAAGTCGGCGCCGATGTCGTCGTAACGACCGCCCTGGGCAATGGACTGGCCAACACCCGGCACGAACACGGCGAACACCACACCGGTGTGGTAGTGGTAGCCGCGCAATTCGCCCAAGTCGAAGTAAAGCGGTAATTCCGGGAAACGCGTAGACAGACGATCGGCGATGGCCAGCAAGTCTTCCAGCGCCGCCAGTACCGGTGCCGGCGCATTGGCCAGACGCTCACGGGCAGCGCTCAATACTTCACGGCCGCCACACAGATCGACCAGCGCGCGCAGCATGCCCGACAGCTCGGCAGGCAGACCTTCGGTCAAGGTAATGACCTCGTCGATGGCCTTGCGTTGCAAGGCGTCGAACAATTGTTGTTCGGTTTCACCGGACAAACCGGCCGCACGGGCCAGGCCACGGTAGATACCAACATGACCGAGGTCCATGTGCACGTCCGGCACATCGGCCAGTTGCAGCATGGCCAGCATCAGGCTGATGACTTCCACGTCGCTGCTCGGGCTGGCATCGCCGTACAACTCGGCGCCCAACTGAATCGGGCTGCGCGAAGACGACAAGGCCCGCGGCTGCGCATGCAGCACGCTGCCGGCGTAGCACAGGCGGCTCGGACCTTCGCGACGCAGGGTGTGCGCATCGATGCGCGCCACTTGCGGCGTGATGTCGGCACGGAAACCCATCTGCCGGCCCGATTGCGGGTCGATGACCTTGAAGGTACGCAGATCCAGGTCCTGGCCCGCGCCGGTCAGCAGGGATTCCAGGTACTCGATATGGGGAGTCACGACAAACTCGTAACCCCAGCTCTGGAACAGATCCAACACCTGGCGACGCGCGACTTCAATGCGCGCCGCTTCTGGTGGCAGTACTTCTTCGATGCCATCTGGCAGCAGCCAGCGGTCTACCGTTGCCATTACGCCATTCCCCTATGATCCGGGCGGCCAGCCGTTGGGCGAGCCTTGAGTGAAGCAGAAAATGATCGGCCCATGTGCAAACAACGCGCATGAACGACGTGGCGAAAAGCCTGAAATCGGCTTCGCCAACCACTTTCCTCGAAAAACCTGTCGAGTCATTCAACTCGGGCGCCCACTAAAAACCACAATCAAACGTGCAGACGCAAAAAAGCCGGGAATTTCCCGGCTGCCGCATCATACACACGTTTTCCCAAAGGATCACCCCGCCCGAGGTTTTAGCCGCCAGGCGGGGGATGATTCAGGTCAACGCGGTATCAAGGCTTGGCTTTTTCCAGGTAACGGAAGAAGTCGCTGCTTGGGTCCAGGACCATGACGTCGGTTTTGTTCGCGAAGCTTTCACGGTAGGCACGCAGGCTACGGTAGAACGCGTAGAACTCCTGGTCCTGGCCGTAGGCCTTGGAGTAGATCGCAGCAGCCTGGGCGTCACCGTCACCGCGAACCTCTTCGGATTCACGATAGGCTTCGGCCAGCAACACCCGGCGTTGACGATCGGCGTCGGCACGGATGCCTTCGGCCAGCTCGTTACCCTTGGCGCGGTGCTCGCGAGCTTCACGCTCACGCTCGGTGCTCATACGTTCGAACACGCTGCGGTTTACTTCTTTCGGCAGGTCGATGGCCTTGACCCGAACATCGACAACTTCAATGCCCAGCTCTTTTTCCGCCATCTTGTTCAGCGAAGCGGTGATGTCCGACATCAACGCGTCACGCTCACCGGAAACCACTTCATGCAGGGTGCGCTTACCAAACTGGTCACGCAGACCCGATTCCAGACGACGGGACAGACGCTCGTCGGCAATCTGCTTGAGGCCGGATGTCGCGGTGTAGAAGCGCTCGGCATCTTTGACGCGCCACTTGGCGTAGGCATCGACCATGACGGCTTTCTTTTCCAGCGTCAGGAAGCGTTGTGTCGGTGCATCCAGCGTCATCAGGCGTGCGTCGAATTTGCGCACCTGGTTAACGTAAGGCACTTTCACATGCAGGCCCGGCTGAACATCGGTCTGGACCACACGACCGAATTGCAGCATTACCGCACGCTCGGTCTGACCCACGATGTAGAAGCAGTTCCAGGCTGCGATCGCCACGACGACGCAGACAATAAGGGCGATCAGCGATTTATTGCTCATCAGCGACTCTCCCTGGTACGTGCTTGCTGTTGTTGCAGATCGGCGGCTGCACGGGCATTCGCTTCATTGCTGCTGGCTGCCGCGCCCGTTACCGGTGCGCTGGTGCTGCGGCCACTGTCGATCATCTTGTCCAGCGGCAAGTACAGCAGATTGCTCTGGCCATTCTTGTTGCCGGTCACGAGAACCTTGCTGGTGTTGGTGAAGACTTCCTGCATGGTGTCCAGGTACAGACGCTCACGGGTGACTTCAGGGGCCTTGCGGTATTCGGCGACCAGCTTGGTGAAGCGATCCGCCTCACCCTTGGCGCGCGAGACCGTCTCGTCACGGTAACCGTTGGCATCTTCAAGGATGCGCTGGGCCTGACCACGGGCTTCCGGCACGACCCCGTTGGCGTAGGTTTCAGCCTGGTTGCGCGAACGCTGCTCGTCTTCACGGGCACGGATCACGTCATCGAAGGCTTCCTGGACTTCACGCGGCGCCGCTGCGCTCTGAACGTTGACCTGGGTAACGGTGATGCCGGTGCGATAGGTATCGAGGAAGCGTTGCAGCCGCTCCTTGATTTCGCTGGCCATCAATTCACGACCTTCGGTCAGGACCTGGTCCATGTCGGTGGAACCCACCACATGGCGCAAGGCACTGTCAGTCGCGTGCTGCAGGCTGATTTCCGGCTGGTCGACGTTAAGCACGAAGTCCTGCAGGTTGCTGATCTTGTACTGCACGGTCAGTGGCACTTCGACGATGTTCTCGTCTTCAGTCAGCATCTGGCCCTGCTTGGTATAGGCACGCTCACGCGTGACGTTTTCCATGTACTTTTTATCGATCGGCGGGAAGTAGATGTTCAGGCCCGGGCCGACGGTTTCGTAGTACTTGCCGAAGCGCAGCACCACGGCTTGCTCCTGCTCGTCGACCACGTAGACCGCGCTGTACAGCCAGACGGCAGCGAGCACGACCAGGCCGATGCCGAGCAGGCCGCCGAAGCCGCCACTCTTGCCCGAACCTCCGCCGTCGTCACCGCGTTTTTTACCACCACCGAACAACCCGTTCAGGCTTTCCTGCAGCTTTCGGAAGGCCTCGTCGAGATCCGGTGGTCCCTTGCGGTCGCCGTTATTGCGGCGCTTGCCACCCCAAGGATCCTGATTATTCGAGTTGCCACCCGGCTCATTCCAAGCCATAGCGCTCTCCATCTGATAAAGCAAAGACGCACCCACGGCGCGCCGACCAATGCTACAGAATGCCTGTCACCACGGCACAACCGCTTTCTCAGGCTTTTATTGCAAAGTGTGTTGCTCGAGGAAGTCCATCGGTTGCAGGCCTTCGCGGCTTACCAGTCGATTCAACTCGACCCGAGGCAAGCGGACGGCCAGCAGGCTGATGCCTTCTTCGTCGTGTTCTTCTTTCTGTACCGCACCGAGTTCGAAAAACTGCGCACGCAGTCGAGCAAAACGTTGCGGCAAGCGCAAGGTGCCAACAAACAAATCACCGCCCAGCAACTCGGCAATGGCTTGCTCAAGCAATTCCAGACCACTGCCATCACGCGCCGACAGCCAGACCCGTTGGGGCTTGCCGTTTTCGTCACGCTGGATTTGTGGCTCAACGCCTTCAAGCAAATCGAGTTTGTTATAGACCTCGAGTATCGGCAAGTCCTGAGCTCCGATCTCGCCCAGCACCACCATCACCTGCTCGATCTGCAACATGCGATCCGGTTCGGCCGCATCGATCACGTGCAACAGCAGGTCGGAGTTGCTCGACTCTTCGAGCGTAGACCGAAATGCCTCGACCAGTTTGTGAGGCAAGTGGCGGATAAAGCCCACCGTGTCGGCCAGGACAATCGGCCCCAGGTCGTCCAGTTCCAGACGGCGCAAGGTCGGGTCCAGCGTGGCAAACAATTGGTCAGCCGCGTACACGTCGGATTTCGTCACGTTATTGAAGAGCGTGGATTTGCCGGCGTTGGTATAGCCCACCAGGGACACGGTAGGAATATCCGCACGCGAACGACCGCGTCGCGACTGTTCGCGCTGACTGCGCACTTTTTCCAGGCGGCCCTTGATCTGTCGCAGGCGAACCCGCAGCAAACGGCGGTCGGTTTCCAGCTGGGTTTCACCCGGGCCACGCATACCGATACCACCACCCTGACGCTCAAGGTGAGTCCAGCCACGAACCAGCCGGGTGCTCATGTGGTCAAGCTGGGCCAGTTCGACCTGGAGCTTGCCTTCATGGGTACGGGCGCGTTGGGCGAAAATATCGAGAATCAGACCGGTACGGTCGATCACGCGACACTCGAAAACACGTTCGAGGTTACGTTCCTGACTGGGCGTGAGGATGTGATTGAAGATGACCAGATCAGCCTCTTCGGCATGGACCAGGTCGCGCAGCTCCTCGACCTTGCCGCTGCCAATCAGGAATTTGGCAGTTGGCCGATGACGCGGCACGTTAAAAAACGCAACGGTCTCGGCGCCGGCCGAATTAGCCAATTCCTGAAACTCCTGCGGATCTTCGCGCGCCTCAGGGTCCTGTCCATCCAAGTGAACGAGGATCACTCGTTCACCACCACCGTGGCGCTCAAAGAACAAAGGAGACTCCTATCAGGCGTTACCTGGCTCAGCGTCACCCGCTTCGGATTCGGTTGCGCTAGGCAGACGAATTGGACGAACCGGTACCACTGTCGAGATAGCGTGCTTGTAAACCATCTGGCTAACGGTGTTTTTCAGCAGGATAACGAACTGGTCGAAAGACTCGATCGTGCCTTGCAGTTTGATCCCGTTGACCAGGTAGATGGACACCCCAACTTTCTCTTTACGTAAAGTATTCAAGTAAGGGTCTTGTAGCGAATGCCCTTTTGACATGTGCCGCACTCCTTTAAGGATTCAATATAAAAAATAGGTAAACAGATGGCTTGGGCCGTCACACCCCCAAGGATAGACGGCAATTGCAAGGACTCAGCTCAATATGGAGATGGTCCCGAGGTATTTCAAGGCGCGCGGCAGATTGTCGCAATCGAGGCTGTCCAGCCAATGCAAATCAGCCCAACTGCGCAGCCAGGTGAACTGGCGCTTTGCCAATTGGCGCGTGGCTATGATTCCACGTTCCTGCATCTCGGCTTGCGTCAGCTTGCCATCCAGGTAGTCCCAGACTTGTCGGTACCCTACAGCGCGTATGGACGGCAACCCTGAATGCAGGTCACTTCTCATACGCAGGGCTACGACCTCGTCGATGAATCCCTGTTCCAACATATTTGTGAATCTTTGTTTAATACGCTCGTGCAGTACCTGGCGATTTGCCGGAGCGATGGCCAAGTTCGCGACAGTATAGGGCAATTGTTGCAGTCCCGAAGCGGCTGCTTCAGTACTTTGCGCAGATTGTCGCAGGCGCAGCTCGGTCATGCTCTGACCGCTCACGCGATAAACTTCCAGCGCTCGACTGAGGCGCTGGGGATCGTTCGGGTGAATTCGCGCCGCCGAGACCGGATCAATTACCGCCAATTGTTCGTGCAGGGCTTGCCAGCCAAGGCGTGCAGCCTCTTCTTCGATTTGCGCGCGAACCTCGGGATCGGCCGCCGGCATTTCTGCCAGTCCTTCGACCAAAGCCTTGTAGTAGAGCATCGTGCCGCCTACAAGCAGCGGAATTTTTCCCCGCGAAGTGATCTCGGCCATCGCCTCGAGAGCATCTCGACGGAAATCCGCAGCCGAATAGCTCTCCGCCGGGTCGAGAATATCGATCAAGCGGTGCGGAAACTCAGCCAGTATCTCTTTGGAAGGCTTGGCAGTGCCGATGTCCATGCCACGATAGACCAGCGCCGAATCGACACTGATCAGCTCGCACGGCAGGACTTTGGTCAGTTCGATGGCCAGGTCGGTCTTGCCCGCAGCGGTCGGGCCCATCAGGAAAATCGCTGGAGGGAGCTGGCTCATCAACGACCGCGCAAGAACAGTTTGTCCAGGTCGTCCAGGCCCAATTGGGTCCAGGTCGGCCGGCCATGGTTGCATTGACCGCTGCGTTCGGTGTTTTCCATGTCCCGCAGCAGGCCGTTCATTTCCGGGATTGCCAGGCGCCGATTGGCACGGATCGCGCCGTGGCAGGCCATGGTGCCGAGCAGTTCGTTGAGGTGCGCCTGGATCCGGTCGCTGGTGCCGTACTCCATCAGATCCGCCAATACGTCACTGACCAGGCGATTGGCTTCCGCCTGCTTGAGCAACGCCGGGATCTGGCGGATCGCCAGGGTTTCCGGGCCTAGACGCTGCAATTCAAAACCCAGGCGCTGGAACCACGCGACGTTCTCTTCGGCGCAATCGGCTTCGCGCTGGCTCACCGCCAGGGATTCCGGCACCAGCAGCGGCTGGCCGCTCAGGCCTTCGCTGGCCATGGCGATCTTCAGGCGTTCGTACATGATCCGCTCGTGAGCGGCGTGCATGTCCACCAGCACCAGGCCTTGGGCGTTTTCCGAAAGGATATAGATGCCTTTGAGCTGCGCCAGCGCGTAACCCAATGGCGGAATGTCGTCCTGCCCGGCCGGCAACGCGACCGCGTTAGCCTCGGGCAATGGCGCGAAAAACTCGCGATACGCCGCTTGGGCTTCCGCCACCGGCACCCCGGATTGCGGTTTTGGCGTGTACTGATACTGATAACCGGCGCCAGCGCCCGAGCCTGCCGCCGTATTAAAGGTCGGCTGCGCCTGAGGCTGTTCCAGCAAGGCATTGGCCGCGAGGCGCATTTCACCCTGCGGACCGAACTCGCCGGCATCGATGCCGGAAGGTCGAACGATGGCGGTCGCCACGGGTGCCGCCAGATGGTCTTCCGGCCGCACATCGCCCAAGGCGCGGTGCAAGGTGCCGTAGAGGAAATCGTGGACCATGCGCCCGTCGCGGAAACGCACTTCGTGTTTGGTCGGGTGCACGTTGACGTCGACGCCCGCCGGATCGACTTCGAAAAACAGCACGAAGGTCGGATGCCGGCCATTGAACAGCACGTCGCGATACGCCTGGCGCACTGCGTGGGCCACCAGTTTGTCGCGCACCGCACGGCCATTCACAAAGAAGTACTGCAAGTCAGCCTGGCTGCGGTTGAACGTCGGCAAGCCAACCCAACCCCACAAATGCAGGCCGTTGCGCTCGATTTCGATCGGCAGCGCCTGCTCCAGGAAGCCCGAACCGCAGATCGCCGCCACACGCCGGGCGCGGGCCGCGTCGTCATGGGCTTCGTGCAGGCTGAGGATGGTCTTGCCGTTGTGGCGCAAATGGAACGCCACGTCGAAGCGCGCCAGGGCCAAGCGCTTGATCACTTCTTGCAGGTGATCGAATTCGGTTTTTTCGGTCTTGAGAAACTTGCGCCGGGCCGGGGTGTTGAAGAACAAATCGCGCACTTCCACCGAGGTACCGACCGGGTGAGCCGCCGGTTGCACGCGGGGCGCCATGTCCCGGCCTTCGGTTTCGACTTGCCACGCCTGATCGGCCTCTTTGGTGCGAGACGTCAGGGTCAGGCGCGCCACGGAGCTGATCGACGCCAGGGCCTCACCGCGAAACCCGAGGCTCATCACCTGCTCGAGGTCTTCAAGGTTGCGAATCTTGCTGGTGGCGTGTCGCGCCAGGGCCAGCGGCAGGTCATCGGCGGAAATGCCGCTGCCATCGTCGCGCACCCGCAGCAGCTTGACGCCGCCCTGCTCCACGTCGACATCAATACGCTTGGCGCCGGAGTCGAGGCTGTTTTCCAGCAACTCCTTGATCACCGATGCAGGACGCTCAACCACCTCACCGGCGGCAATCTGGTTCGCCAGGCGTGGGCTGAGCAGCTCGATACGAGCGGTATGGGTCAGCGCCTGGTTCATTCTTTGGCCGCCAGTTCAGTGCCGGGAATGGTCAGGGTCTGACCGATTTTCAGCTCATCGCTTTTCAGGTTGTTGGCGCTGCGCAGGGTCGCCGGGGACACCTGGTAACGCACGGCAATCATCGCCAGCGTTTCGCCCGGGCTGACGCGATGGTCACGCGGGCCCTGGACAATCTTCCCGGAATCGCGCAGCCAGGCAATGTAGGTGCCCGGTGGCGGGTTCTGCTGGAAGAACTGACGCACACCGGCGCTGATGGAACGCGCGAGTGCCTGCTGGTGGCTCGCGCCAGACAACTTGTTCGCTTCATTGGCGTTGGAGATAAAGCCGGTTTCCACCAGGATCGATGGGATGTCCGGCGATTTCAGCACCATGAATCCGGCCTGCTCCACCCGTTGTTTGTGCAACGGCGTGACGCGGCTGATGTTGCTAAGGACTTTTTGGCCGACGTTCAAGCTGGACGTCAGGGACGCGGTCATCGACAGGTCGAGCAACACGCCCGCGAGCATGCGGTCCTTGTCGTCGAGGCTGACGCTGCCAGCACCGCCGATCAAGTCGGAACGGTTTTCGCTGTCGGCCAGCCAACGGGCGGTCTCCGAAGTGGCACCGCGATCAGACAAGGCGAACACCGAGGCACCGAAAGCAGCCGCAGAGGGCGCGGCGTCGGCGTGGATCGAGACGAACAGGTCGGCGCCTTTCTTGCGGGCGATTTCAGTACGGCCTCGCAGCGGGATGAAGTAGTCGCCGGTGCGGGTCAGTTCGGCGCGGAAGCCTTTCATGCCGTTGACCTGACGTTGTAATTCACGGGCAATGGCCAGGACCACGTCTTTCTCATGCTGACCGCGCGAGCCTGAGGCGCCTGGGTCTTCGCCGCCGTGACCGGCATCGATCACCACAATAATGTCGCGCTTGCCCGCCGGAGCAGGCGGCAGTTTCACTGGAGGATCGATCGGAGTAACCGGCACCGGGGCCACGGTCGCGACGTTGGTCGGCGCCGGCGGAATAGGGGCGGCAGCTTCGGCGCTATCGAACAGATCGACCACCAGGCGATTGCCGTACTGGGCATTCGGCGCCAGGGTGAAGCTTTTCGGCGTGACGGCTTTTTTCAGGTCGATGACCACCCGCAGGTCGGTCGGCGTGCGCTGGGCCGAACGCATGGCGGTAATCGGGGTGTTGGAGGTGTTGACGTTGAGCGGCGCACCGAGGGACGCGCCGTTGATGTCGATGACCAGCCGATCCGGCGAAGTCAGGGTGAAGACACTGTGCTGCACCGGCCCCGTGAGGTCGAATACTAGCCGAGTGTTATCCGGAGCTCGCCACAGGCGAACGCTGTTGACCTTCGATTCGGCCACAGCGTCGACGGTCACCGCCAAAAACAACAACCCTACGGCAGCTACCATCGCGCGAAAGCGCATACCTGACCCCATCATTTAATTGGTTTCCAATGCCAAAGCGGCACACCAGGACTCGCCGCGCGAGCCTTGGGACAAAATTTTCAGCGAACGCCCGCTGTCTTGCGGGCTAATGGTAATGGTCAGGTCGGGCTTTGGCAAAAAGCCTGCACCCTTCTGGGGCCATTCGATCAAACACATCGCATCGTCATCGAAGTAATCGCGGATGCCGAGGTATTCCAGTTCTTCCGGATCGACCAGTCGATAGAGGTCGAAATGGAAGGCGCGGATGTCGCCGATCTCGTAGGGTTCGACCAGGGTGAAGGTCGGACTTTTTACCGAACCCACATGCCCAAGGCCCCGGATGATGCCCCGGGACAGCGTGGTTTTGCCCGCGCCCAGATCCCCTTCGAGAAAAATCAGACCGTGCCCTTGGGTGGTTTTTGCTATGCGAGCACCGAATGCGGTCATCGCCTCTTCATCAGCCAGGTACAGGGTTACTTCAGACACGGTGCTTGCTCCTCCAACAACTGACGAATGGCCGGGATCAGATCACTGGCCGCCAGCCCACGGCCCGATTTACCTTGTTGCGCGCCGGCATTGGCATGAAGCCAGACCGCCAGGCACGCGGCGTCGAATGCGTTCATGCCTTGGGCGAGCAAGGCGCCGACCAGACCGGCCAGTACATCGCCCAATCCCGCGGTGGCCATCGCCGGATGGCCCTGATGACACACCGCCAGACGCCCATCGGGGCTGGCGACCAGGCTGCCGGCGCCTTTCAGAATAACTACCGCTGTGTATTTTTTGCTCAAAGCGTGAGCGGCGGCGGGACGGTCGGCCTGCACTTCGGCGGTGCTGATACCGAGCAAACGCGCCGCTTCGCCGGGATGCGGGGTGATGATGCAATCGGCGGGTAATTTCACCTGTTCCTCGGCCAGCATGTTCAAGGCGTCGGCGTCCCAGACTTGCGGCAGCGGTGCGTTGGCCGCCACGGACAGCAGACTACGCCCCCAACCGGCCTGACCGAGTCCCGGCCCGACCACCAGCACCGACACTTTTTCCAGCAAGCCCATCAACTGATTGGCCGACGACGCGCCCAGCACCATGGCTTCGGGGATTCTCGCCAGCGCGGCCGGAACGTGTTCGCTGCGCGTCGCCACGGACACCATGCCGGCACCGCTGCGCAGCGCACTTTGCGCACTGAGCAGGATCGCGCCGCCAAATCCGCGATCACCACCGATCAACAGGACGTGGCCGAATTTGCCTTTATGAGAGGTCGGAGGGCGAGCCGCCAGGCGTGGCAAGTTACCGGCCGTCAGACGGCGAGCACTGATCGCGGCGTTTTCAAGCACCTGCGGATCGGCGTGCAGATCGTTGAACACCAGTTCACCAACCACATCCGCCGCATCACCGGTGAACAGTCCCAGCTTCAAACCGATAAACGTCACAGTCAGATCCGCCCGAACGGCCGCACCAAGCAGACGACCGGTATCGGCACTCAGCCCCGACGGAATATCCACCGCTGCGACCGGCAAGCCACTGGCATTGATCGCGGCGATAGCGCTGGCGTAAGGCTCGCGCACTTCACCGGTCAGGCCGGTGCCGAGCAAGGCGTCCAGAACGATGCCGCGCAACTCGGTATTAGCAGTCCAGGCTTCAATCGAGACTTTTTCGGACACGGCTTCGGTATGGGCCAACGCCGCGTCACCCCGCAAACGCTGGGGATCACCGACCGCCAGCACCCGCACTTGCCAGCCGGCACGCTGGGCCAGCACCGCCACGAGATAACCGTCGCCAGCGTTATTGCCATGGCCAGCCAGCACCGTCAATTCGTTAGCTGTCGGCCACTGCCGGACCAGCGCCCGCCACATTGCACGCGCCGCCCGCTGCATCAATTCGAAGCCCGGTGTGCCGGCCGCGATCAGGCTCGCATCGAGCCCTCGCACTTGCGCGGCGCTGTACAGCGCGTCGGGTAAATCATCTTTAGTGTGCGGCATGCGTCTTCGGGCTCCGATGTCTGGCAGAATTATACGCACCTCAGCTCCGGTTTCTCTCGTCTCATGCCCGCTATTACTACAGACCTGCCCGCCCTCGCCCAATCCATCAAGGACTGGGGCCGCGAGCTGGGCTTCCAGCAAGTCGGCATCAGCGGCCTGGACCTCGCCGAGCATGAGCAGCACCTGGAGCGCTGGCTCGCCGCCGGCTACCACGGCGAAATGGAGTACATGGGTGCCCACGGCAGCAAACGCTCGCACCCGGAAGAACTGGTGCCGGGTACTTTGCGTGTAGTGTCGCTGCGCATGGACTACCTGCCCGGCGACACGCAAATGGCGCAATTACTGGCCCAACCGGAAAAAGCCTACGTCTCCCGTTATGCCTTGGGCCGCGATTACCACAAATTGATCCGTAAACGCGTGCAGCAACTCGCAGAAAAAATCCAGTCGGTCATTGGCCCCTTCGGCTACCGCGCTTTCGTTGACAGCGCTCCGGTACTGGAAAAAGCCATCGCCGAGAAGGCTGGCCTTGGCTGGATCGGCAAAAACACCCTGGTCTTGAATCGCAAGGCCGGCAGTTATTTCTTCCTCAGCGAACTGTTTGTCGACCTGCCGCTGCCGGAAGACCCGCCCCACAGCACCGAACATTGCGGCCGCTGCACCGCGTGCCTGGATATTTGCCCGACCAACGCCTTCGTCGGCCCGTATGTGCTGGATGCCCGGCGCTGCATTTCCTACCTGACTATCGAACTGAAAAGCGCGATTCCCGAAGACTTGCGACCGTTGATCGGCAATCGAGTGTTCGGCTGCGATGATTGCCAGATCGTCTGCCCGTGGAACCGCTTCGCCCGTCCATCCGGAGAAAGCGACTTCAAGCCTCGGCACAATCTGGACAATGCCGAGTTGGCCGAGTTGTTCATGTGGGATGAAGACAAGTTTCTCAGCAGTACCGAGGGTTCACCGCTGCGCCGCGCCGGTTATGAGCGCTGGTTGCGCAATCTGGCGGTGGGGTTGGGGAATGCGCCGTCGAGTATCCCGGTGCTGGAGGCGTTGAAGGCGCGCAGGGAATATCCGTCGGAACTGGTGCGTGAACACGTCGAATGGGCACTGAAGCAACACGAACAACGCGCTGACAACGCTGTATCTCCCTTTTAACGGGGCCACTAAATCGGTTCACGTACGTAGATCAACACCAGATGACTTTATCCACTTGGCATTGCGCCCCTTTCCTGTCGACTGAATGAGTCCTTCAGCCTTCAATGAACGCAAAACCATACGCACCGTATCGCGACTCACGCCAGGGCATGCCTCTTCAAGTTCGGTAATTGAAAAAGGCAAAAAGCGCTTCAGCGCCTCCACACGTACTCGATCACTTTTTCCTCCGTGGCGTTTTTCAATCGTGCCTACACGGACCTCAAACTCCTTATAAGCCCGAAGCAGCGCGCCCCAGAAATAGTCGAGCCATGGCTGAACATTATGCAGGCCTTCATGCCAACCTTGGGAGCTGACCTCAAGCGTTTCGTAATAACTTTCTTTTGAGTCCTCGAAGATCCGCTCAAGGCTGATAAAACGTCCAACTCGATAATCAAACTGATAAAGCAGCAGCAATGTGAGCAGACGGGCCACGCGACCATTACCGTCCGAGAAAGGGTGGATACAAAGAAAGTCCAGAATGACGAGAGGAACCAAGACCAGAGGGTCCGCCTGATTCTGATCCAAGGCTTTGCGATATTGAGTAACCATCTCGACCATCGCAATAGGTGTCAGATGCGCCGCGACAGGCCGGAAGCGAATGCGTGAGCTGCCATCAGGATGACGTTCAATGATGTCGTTGTTCGTTGCTTTCCACTCCCCTCCATCCTGTGGCAGATAGCGGTAAAGCATGCTGTGCAACTGTCGAATGACACCTTCGGAAATTGGCATCCCCTCTGCTGCTTCATGAATCAAAGAAAGCGCGTCTCGATAACCTGCAATTTCTTGCTCGGAGCGACTTTTAGGTTCAGCATTTTTGACGACTAGAGATTTCAACCGAGCAGGCGTCACGACAACACCTTCAAGCCGGTTTGATGACTCAGTGGACTCGATGACAGCCAACTGCTTCAGGTCATTGAGAACCTCTGGAGATTGAGCAAGGAATAATTGCTGTTTTCCTCGATATTCTCCAAGAGCCCGCAGTGTTGCGACCTGCGATCCGTTGTAGCGTAGCTTCGAGAGGAAATCAGGGGTGAGTGATTGCATAGGTAGCTTATCTGCTAAATAGGGTAATAAATTATTAATAGGGTAATACAGCAATGGATTACCCTGTTTAAGGCCTTTTTACCCCATTTACACCTAGCAAACCATCCGACTTCTTATGCAGAATATTTCTACCTTGCGCCTATCCAGAGAACATTAGCGCTTAGCTGAAATCAGGCTTCGTCGTTGTAGACGAACTTCGGCATTTCCCAATGAAACCGGATCGCCAGCAACCGCAGCAAAAACCCGCCGAACAAGGTGATCAATATCGCCTGCTCGCCCGGTAATTCCAGATAGATGCAAAGCATGTAGCACCACGCCGCCGCGAACGAAACGCTGGCGTAGAGCTCGCGACGGAAGATCAGCGGGATGTCGTTGCAGAAGATATCTCGGAGGATGCCGCCGAATACCCCGGTGATCACACCGCTGACCGACGCCACCAACATGCCGTGGCCCATTTCCAGCGCGGTCATGCAGCCGATCAATGTGAATGCCACCAGCCCCACGGCGTCGAGCACCAGGAACAGCGAGCGCAGATGCCGCATCCAGCGCGCGGCGAATACCGTGAACATCGCGGCGACCGAGGTCAGGATCAGGTATTCCGGGTGTTTGACCCAGGTCAGCGGGTAGTGGCCGAGCAGCACGTCACGCACCGAACCGCCGCCCAACGCTGTGACGCAGGCGATCAGCACCACGCCAAACCAGTCCATGCCGCGACGGCCGGCAGACAGGGCACCGGTCATGGCTTCGGCGGTAATGGCGATCAGGTAGAGCATCAGCAACATGGCGGCGGCGGTCCTGGCAGGAAGGCGCGCAGTCTAGCCATTTCGCGGCGGCACCAAAAGGGGGCGATCACACAGGAAGACCGAGTCGCCTGCTTCGCGGGCAAGCCTCGCTCCTACAAAAGCAGAGCGACCCCGTACCTGTAGGAGCAAGGCTTGCCCGCGATGGCGCCAGCACAGGCCCCCCAGGATCAGAACTTGATGAAATGCTTGCGGTAGTGCTGCAACTCAGCAATCGATTCGCGGATATCGTCCAGCGCCAGGTGCGTGCTGCCCTTCTGGAAGCTGTCGCGCACGTCCGGCGCCCAGCGTGCGGCCAGCTCTTTGAGGGTCGACACGTCGAGGTTGCGGTAGTGGAAATAGCTTTCCAGGGCTTTCATGTGCGTATAAAGGAAGCGACGGTCCTGACAGATACTGTTGCCACAGATCGGTGACTTGCCCTTCGGCACCCATTTTTCCAGGAAGGCGATGGTCTCGGCTTCGGCTTCGGCCATGCTGATGCGGCTGTCGCGCACCCGCTGGGTCAGGCCCGAGCCGCCGTGTTGACGGGTGTTCCACTCGTCCATGCCGGCGAGAATCGCGTCGCTGTGGTGGATCGCGATCACCGGGCCTTCGGCCAAGGTGTTCAGGTCACTGTCGGTGACAATGGTCGCCATCTCGATGATGACGTCGGTATCAGGGTTCAGACCGGTCATTTCCAGGTCGATCCAGATCAGATTCTGCGGGTTTTGCATGTGTCGGCTCCTAGGCAATGCTGCGCAGTTTAGCCTAGGCAACCGGCCGGGCGTGCTAAACTCGCGGCCGTTTTACCTAATCGCTGCATTCTTGATACGGAACACCCATGGCCAAACGCCAACTCAATCGTCGTCAAAACTGGCGCATCGAAAAGATTCAGGGCGAGCGCGCTGCCCGCGCCGCCAAACGCGAGTCCTCGGCTGTCGAGGCACTTGAGGGCGGCGATCTGGGTCCGGAACAGACCGGCCTGGTGATCGCGCACTTCGGTGTGCAGGTCGAAGTCGAAGCCCTTGAAGGCGAACTGGCCGGCGAAGTGTTCCGTTGTCACTTGCGCGCCAACCTGCCAGCGCTGGTGACCGGCGATCAGGTGGTCTGGCGTGCCGGCAACCAGGGCATCGGTGTGATCGTGGCGCAACTGCCGCGTAAAACCGAACTCTGCCGCCCGGACAGCCGTGGCCAGCTCAAACCCGTAGCGGCCAACGTCGACATGATCGTCATCGTCTTCGCCCCGCTGCCCGAGCCCCACGCCAACCTGATCGACCGTTATCTGGTCGCCGCTGAGCACGCCGGGATTCGTCCGCTGCTGCTGCTCAACAAATTCGACCTGATCGACGAACAGAACGCCCCGGCGCTGAATGCCTTGCTGGCGGTGTACCGCACGCTCGGTTACCCGGTGCTGGAAGTCTCGGCGCACCACGGCAACGGCATGGAGCAACTGCAGGAACAACTGGACGGGCGCATCAGCGTCTTCGTCGGCCAGTCCGGCGTCGGCAAGTCCTCGCTGGTCAACAGCCTGCTGCCGGAAGTCGAAACCCGCGTCGGCCCGCTGTCGGAACTGTCCGGCCAGGGCACCCACACCACCACCACCGCGCGGTTGTTCCACTTCCCCGGCGGCGGTGAACTGATCGACTCCCCAGGCATCCGCGAATTCGGCCTCGGCCACGTCAGCCGCGCCGACGTCGAAGCCGGTTTCATCGAGTTCAACGACTTGATCGGTACTTGCCGCTTCCGCGACTGCAAACATGATCGTGAACCAGGTTGTGCGTTGCTCAAGGCGCTGGAAGAAGGCCGCGTGCAGCAGCAACGGATGAATAGCTATCGCTCGATCATCGCGAGTTTGCCGGAAACTAGTTACTAAGTAGCCATGATCATTTTCGTGATGCCACGAAAATGATCAGCCGTTTCCAGCAAACACTAAAAAGCCGCGATCATCTCGCGGCTTTCTGGTTTTCAAAGCACTGCTTTTTCCAGCTTCCAACCCAACGCATCCAAGGCGTCACAGCCATCCTGAATCAACATATGCGCAGCATTGGCAAAATGCTCCAGATCGTGACCTTCAGCGTCTTTGACGCACAGGCAGGTGACGCTGTTGAGCAGATTGCGGGCAGCTTTGATTCGGTGGGTGGCGGTTTCGAGGAGGTCAGAGACTTTGGCTTCGGTGTCGATGTACAGCGTCGGGCCGACGCTGAAATTGCCTTGGAGCGGGTGGTACTTAGCCATGGGTCAAAACTCCGTTGACTGTCGAGAGGGGCATCTGAATTTCGACCGGCTAAGATCGGTCACCGCACTGGCAGCAACGGGCGAAACTATAGGCAGATGTTCACACGACTGAGAACCCCGGAACGCAATTTCAGACCGTTCCTACAACCACTCATCTCGCCAGCAAACCGCATCCAACAGGAAAACGCGCCCCACCGACAATAAGGTCGGCTATTAGGCCGTCTTCGCGGGCAAGCCTCGCTCCTACAGGGATCGTGCCCACGCTGAAAATGGATCAGGAGAACGCACGCGACCGAGCCAGGTCGGCTATCAGGCCGCCTCGCGGTGCAATGCACGCCCCCTCGAGAGGCCGAGCGGAGGTTCTACGCAGTGGGCAATCCGGCATGGATGCCGGGTTAGCCGCCCCCGGCCATGGATGGCCGATGGCGGCGGGCCCACGGAGCAGGACCGGAGCGAGGGCATGCCGAGCCACAGCGAGGCACCGAACGACAGGGGCAAAAGCGCTTTGGTTACTTTCGCGCTTTTCGAAAGTGACTCGCTGTAAGAGCGAAACCATAAGCGGCCGTTACCGCAGGAATGGATATGTACACCACCCTCAAAAACCACGTCGCCAGACACAAAGTCTGCGCGGACAAGCCTCGCTCCTACAGGCATCGTGCCCCTGCTGATAATGAAATGACACCAGGCACAAAAAAGCCGGCATCACTGTCGGCTTGATTGCTAACTCAGGAAACCGCCGCTGGCGGCTTCGGCGCAACAACCTTCGGCTCAGGCTTCTGAAACGGATAAAGATGCTGACGCACAATCCCACCCGGCAACTCCTTGCCAAACACCCCGTAGCGCACCGGCCACTCTTTCGGCGGCAACTTGAACGTACCAAACAGCATGTCCACCAAAGGCGTGTGAATCGCGTAATTCTTGTAGATGTAATCCTTGTGCCGGGCGTGATGCCAGTGGTGATAACGCGGCAACACCATCACATAGTTCAGCCAGCCACCATTGATCCGCACATTGGCATGGGCCAACACAGCCTGAACGCCGACCAGAATCACATAAGCGTTCAACGCCTGTGGCGCGAAGCCCAGCAGCATCAGAGGCACCAGCACGCCGGTACGGGTCAGCAGAATCTCAATGAAGTGCACGCGCGAACCGGCGAGCCAGTCCATGTGCGTGCTCGAATGATGCACCGCGTGGATGCGCCACAGCCACGGCACCACATGATAGAGGCGATGCAGCCAGTACTGACCCAGGTCGGCCACCAGCACGGCGAGGAAGAACTGCACGACAAGCGGCAGGCTTTGCACGCTGGCTTGCAGACTCTCAGACATCGCCCAACCCGCCACATAGCTCGACGAGGCGGTGATGAAGATCAGGATGAACTGCACCAGCATGTGGCTGACGAAAAAGTAGGTCAGGTCGGTTCGCCAGTGCGGGCGCAGGATGTTTTGCTCGGGGTCCTTGGAATAGAGTTTTTCCAGGGGGATAAAGACGATGGCCGACACCAGCAGGGCCAGGACGAACCAGTCCAGCCCCAGCGAGTAAGGGGTCTGCCCGATCGAGCTGATCTGCACATTGGTGCCGCCGAGGAACACCGCCAAACCCGAGGCCACCAACCCGGTGATCCCCAGGCGCTTGCGCTTGTTGAGCAGGATATTCAGGGAGCCGAGGCTGAAGGACAACACCAGCCCGAGCAGCAGCGTGGTGCGCGCGAACTGCTCGTCGTAGACCTTGCGCAGTTCGGCGGTGGTCAGCCATTCGGGGAACAGGAAGCAGAATACTGCCAGCAGGCTCAACAGACCGAGCGTGGCCGAGATGTAGCCACTGACCCGGCCTTCACCGAATTTGAAGGGTGCATTGCCGTGTCGCTGGAAATAGGCTTTGAGTCTTTCCATCTCTGATCTTCCCTGATTCTAAAAAAACGTGCAGTGGTGACGCAGCCAGACACAAAAAAGCCACGATGATCGTGGCTTTTTGCGGGTTACTGCTTGGGCGGCTCAGCCGGCTTGGCCGGATCACCCGGTTTCGGCGCCGCGTCTTCGAACAGATTCAGACGCTCGCGAAGCTCATGGGCCGGCACCGGTTGCTTGTCGGCTGGCAGAGCATTCGGATCAACCGGTGTGGCAGGCGCGTTTGGCGCTTCACCCGGCGCGCCCTGCCCCGGCGTCGTCGTTGGATCAGCCCCTTGCGCCCCTTCGATGGCCGCCTGGGCCTTCTTGGTCAGCACAACAATGTCGATACGACGGTTGACCGGGTTGAACGGGTGTTCCCGGTCGAACAACGCCGACGAGGCATAACCCACCACCCGCGCGACTTGCGATTCCGGGTAGCTGCCGGCAACCAATGCACGACGAGCCGCGTTGGCGCGGTTGGCCGACAATTCCCAGTTACCGAAATCGCCAGTGCCGGTGTACGGCTTGGCGTCGGTGTGGCCGCTGATGCTGATCTTGTTCGGCACCGCTTTAATGGTGTCAGCCATGGCCAGCAGGATGTCTTCGAAGTACGGTTTCAGACGCGCCGAGCCCGAGTCAAACATCGGCCGGTTGTCCGCGTCCATGATCTGGATGCGCAAGCCGTTCGGCGTGATCTCGAACAGGATCTGGTCCTTGAACTTCTGCAACTGCGGGTTCTCTTCGACCTTGTTCTGCAGTTCTTGCAGCAGCAGTTCCAGGCGTTCTTTCTCGACCTGTTCGGCCATGCCTTCGACCTGATCGGTATCGACCGTGACCTTGTCTGGCTGCGGCTGGGACTTCACCTCGGGGTTGAGGGTGTTCTCCGGCGCCAGGGTCGGCGTGCCGCCCAAGTCGATGATGTAGGGCGTGCCGCTTTCGGAGAAGCCGACCGGGTCCTTGAAGTAACCGGCGATGGCGATCTTCTGTTCCGGTGTGGCGGTGGACAGCAGCCACAACACCAGGAAGAACGCCATCATCGCCGTGGCGAAGTCAGCGAAGGCGATTTTCCAGGCGCCCCCGTGATGCCCGCCGGCGATGCGCTTGACGCGCTTGATGATTATCGGCTGATTATTTTCCATGGCTTAACGACCGCGAACGGCTTGTTCCAGCTCGGCAAAGCTTGGACGGTGCGCCGGGTACAGAACCTTGCGCCCGAACTCCACCGCCAACGAAGGCGGCATGCCGGAAGCCGAAGCCACCAGCGAAGCCTTGATGGCTTCGTATACATTCAGTTCTTCCTTGGCATCGTGGGCCAGGGAATGGGCCAACGGACCAAAGAAACCGTACGCCGCGAGAATACCGAAGAAGGTACCGACCAGGGCCGCACCGACGTGCAGGCCGATGGATTTCTGGTCGCCTTCACCCAAGGAAGCCATGGTCACCACAATACCGAGTACCGCCGCCACGATACCGAAACCCGGCATGGCGTCGGCGATGCCGTTCACCGCGTGGGAAGGGTGTTCCAGGTCTTCCTTGAGGCTGTAGAGTTCCATGTCGAACAGGCCTTCGAGTTCATGGGGCGCCATGTTGCCGGAGGACATGATACGCAGGTAATCGCAGATGAACGCGGTCATGCGTTCGTCTTTCAAGACTGTCGGGTACTTGGCGAAGATCGGGCTCGCAGCGGCATCTTCGATGTCGCCTTCGATGGCCATCATGCCTTCGCGGCGGCTCTTGTTGAGGATCTCGTAGATCAGGCCCAGCACTTCAAGATAGAAGGTGTGGTTGAAGCGCGAACTGAACATGCTCAAGGATTTCTTGAGCACGTGCATGGTCATGTAACCGGGGTTGGCCTGCAGGAATGCACCCAGGGCCGCACCCCCGATGATCATCACCTCGAAAGGCTGAATCAGGGCGGCAATTTTGCCATGGGAAAGCACGTATCCGCCGAGCACGCTCGCGAATACGACGATGATGCCGATTAATTTAGCCATAGGTAGGAGAGCACTTACTGAGTCGGGTTCAAGGTCATATTCGGAAGTTAAAAAATCTCTTCTTCTACTTATCGGCAAAACTGCGCCAGACTATAGCCAGTTCAGGCGAAAAGCCAATTTAGCCCGCGCCGGGCGTGTTTACAGCCAATGATGATCCCGTCCAGCCATGGCTAACGAAACGAACGTTCCAACTCCAAAACCGATCAATCTCGAAGGCTGGGTCAAGCTGCTCGATGGCGTGCGCCTGCCGGTTCCGCAAGAGAGTCACGACCGGGTCTGCAAAGCCATTCGCAATAACCGCAGCTCGCTGCGCGACATTGCCGAATTAATGCAGGAAAGTCCGGCCCTGGCCTTGAGCGTCATTCGCGAAGCCAACCGCCACACCCACGGCAGCATGACGGAGCCGGCAGAAAACCTCGATGTGGCGCTCAATCGTCTCGGCTTGAAACGCACCGAAGAACTGCTCGATCGCCTGCCGGCCGAGCCGCAGTCCGGGATTCCGAAAGCCCTGCGCCAGCTGCAACTGATCAGCCAGCACGCGACGCAACAGGCCAACGGTTTTTTCGCCAATCGCCTCGCGCGCCTGTGGCAGGACATCCATTGGGGCAGCCTGCTGTTTCTCTCGCCGCTGTGGCCGATGGCGCTGACGCATCCGCACTTGCTCGAAGAGTGGGAGCTGCGGGTCATCCATAAAGGCGAGTCGGCGCGCAAAGTCGAAAAGCAGTTGTTCGGCGTGCGCCTGCTGGAAATCTGCCTGGCGTTGGTGGACATCTGGCGGTTGCCGATCTGGGTGCAACAGGGCTATCGCCTGCTGCTCAACGAACAACGGGAACTGGTGAAAGTGCTGCGCATTGCCCGGGACAGCGAGCATCCGCTGCGCCAGCAAAATCGTCTCGACGACGATCCGACCCTGCGTCGCTGGCTCAATCAGCCAGCCAACACCGTGCTGCTGGCCAACGGCCTGGCGCTGTCGGCACAACAGGCCTGGGACTGCCCGCACAGTCAACGCTGGCAGTACCTGACCAGCCTTTACCTGCAAATATCGATGGATGAAGTGCAACAACAGTTGCACCAACAGGCCGCCAACAGCGCCCGCCAGCATGCGATGCCCGACCTCTGGCACCCAGCGGTGTCACTGCTGTGGCCGTGGGGCATGAACCGTGTGCACGCCGGTTTGCTGCCGGCCCCGGCGCCGACCACCGAAGACCTGACAAACTGGCGCAAACAATGCGCCGAGCTGCTGGTGGAGCCGAGCCGCTTTACCAACGCGATGCACCTGACCACCTCGGCCCGGGATGCGCTGGTCGCCTGCGGCATGCGTCGGGTGATGATCCTGATGGCCGACCGCACCCACGCCAATCTGCGGGTGCACCAGACCGCAGGGCTGGCGAAAGAAGCCGCCGACCTGAATTTCCTGGTCAGCCAGAGCAGCGTGTTGCAACGCCTGCTCTCGCAACAGGCCCAGGTGCGCCTGACGCCAGCCAACAACGCCCAGTTCTCGGCCCTGCTGCCCGCCAGCCTGCGTTCGCAGTTCAGCGGCGAACACTTGCTGCTGCGCTCACTGGTCAATAATGGCCGGGTGATCATGATTGTGGTGGCGGACCAGGGCGGCGGGCCGTTCTCGGAAATCACCGTGCAAGCCTTCGGCAAAACCGCGCAGTGCATCGAAAAGGCCCTGCATAGCTTTAGCACCCGTGGCCAATAGGCTCTACAATCCCTCCCTTTGTGCTCTGGAGACCTCACATGTCTGACTTCTCTGGCTTGCCGCTGGTGATCGAGCCGAGCGACTTGCTCCCGCGTCTCGACGCCCGCGATCTGATTCTGGTCGACCTGACCAGCAGCGCCCGCTACACCGAAGGGCATCTGCCCGGCGCGCGTTTTGTCGACCCGAAACGTACGCAACTCGGCCAGGCGCCGGCGCCAGGCTTGCTGCCGACCCAAGCGGCCCTTGAAACATTGTTCGGCGAACTGGGCCACAACCCCGATGCGGTCTACGTGGTCTATGACGACGAAGGTGGCGGCTGGGCTGGCCGGTTTATCTGGTTGCTGGATGTCATCGGCCATAGCAAATACCACTATGTCGACGGCGGCCTGCCAGCATGGCTGGCGGAAGGCTTGCCGATGTCGATCCAGATCCCGGCCCCGGTTGGCGGCCCGGTTTCACTGACGTTGCACGACGAACCCACCGCCACCCGCGAGTACCTGCAAAGCCGTCTAGGCGCTGCCGACCTGGCGATCTGGGACGCCCGTGGGCCGCTGGAGTACTCCGGCGAGAAAGTCCTGGCGGCCAAGGCCGGACACATCCCCGGCGCGGTGAATTTCGAATGGACCGCCGGCATGGATCAGTCGCGGAACCTGCGCATCCGCACCGACATGCCGAAGATCCTTGAACAACTCGGCATCACCAAAGACAAAGAAATCATCACTCACTGCCAGACTCACCACCGTTCTGGCTTCACTTATCTTGTGGCCAAGTCCCTCGGTTATCCGCGGGTCAAAGGCTACGCCGGCTCCTGGGGCGAATGGGGCAACCATCCCGACACCCCCGTAGAGATTTAAGGTTTTTAAGGACAGTTAATGAATAAGCGTCTGTTTATCCTCAGCCAATACCTGCTGCCCCATCACTTGCTCTCGCGACTGGCCGGCTGCATCGCCGAATGCCGCGTGCGCTGGTTCAAGAACGCCTTCACCGCGTGGTTCGCCAAGCGTTATCAAGTGGACATGTCCCAGGCACTGGTCGAAGACCTGACCGCCTACGAGCACTTCAACGCATTCTTCACCCGTGCCTTGAAAGACGGCGCGCGTCCGCTGGACGACACCCCGGGCGCGATCCTCAGCCCGGCCGACGGTGCGGTCAGCCAACTCGGCCCGATCGAACACGGTCGCGTGTTCCAGGCCAAGGGCCACAGCTTCAGCGTGCTGGAATTGCTCGGTGGCGATACCGCGAATGCTGCGCCGTTCATGGGCGGTGACTTCGCGACTATCTACCTGTCGCCGAAGGACTACCACCGCGTGCACATGCCGCTGGCCGGCACCCTGCGTGAGATGGTCTACATCCCGGGCCGCATCTTCTCGGTCAACCAGACCACCGCCGAAAACGTCCCGGAACTGTTCGCCCGCAACGAGCGTGTGGCGTGCATTTTCGACACCGAGCGCGGGCCGATGGCCGTGGTGCTGGTGGGCGCGATGATCGTGGCGTCGATTGAAACCGTGTGGGCCGGGCTGGTCACGCCGCCGAAACGCGAGCTGAAAACCTTCCGCTACGACGAAGCTGCGCGTGCGCCGATTCATCTGGAGAAAGGCGCGGAACTGGGTCGCTTCAAACTGGGCTCCACGGCTGTCGTGCTGTTCGGGCCGGATCAGGTTAAGTGGGTTGAAGGGTTGGGTGCTCTGTCTCCGGTGCAGATGGGCCAGGCGCTGGGTTTGCCGAACGCTTGATGTACTGAGCCGAACCCCACGCGGGGTTCGGTGCATCCTGCGTCACACCCTTCCTTGTAGGAGCTGCTACAGTCAGGTCATTCACTGCCCATTTCCCGGTCGGAGTTTTTCCACGGCATGAATGAGACCAATCCTCCCCTGTTGCTGCGCGCACCGGTCCCCGCCGCTTTGCGCCTGTCGTTCTGCGAAGCCACCCCGCGCGACCTCAAGCGCTGGATCGCCAACCTGCCCAAAGCCAACATCGGCGAAACCGCTCGCCAGTTGTACCAAGGCTTGAGCGAACTCAACCAACTGCTGACCCCCAGCGACAATCGCCTGCAATTGCTCGAACTGCTGCGGCCCGAGGTGTATTACGTCTGCAAACACCTGGAGCGGCATTTCCTGCATCAGGCGATTGTCCTCGACGAGCGTTCGCGCAAAATCGCCAACCTGTGTCAGGCGCTGCAAAGCCATTTGGCGATCGGCTACAAACAAATTGTGCTGCGCATCGCCCCACGTTTCAGCAAGGACCGCGCTCCGCTGCTGACCCAGGCGTTGCAACGGGCGATCCACTGCCTGAACGGCCCGCTGATCCGTGCTACCCAGCTCTATTGCCCGGTGCCGGAAGGGGTGTGGTTGGAGCTGCATCAGTTGTATCGAATCGGCTGCGAGCATCGGCTGCAAAACATCAGCGTGCGCGATGAACTGGCCAGTGAGACGCCCGACCTGAGCATCGAGCACACCTACGTCGCCGCCCTGCTGCTGGGCGCCTCGCGCTGCAATCAACTGCGCCAGAACCAGATCGCCCGCCTCGCCGAAGTGCTCGAACCCTGGAGCAAATGGATCAAGCTGCACCCCGGCAAACCCGGCAATGAGCTGTTTGCAGTGGCGCCGGAGCTCGATATCGGGCCGCGCTATCGGTCCAAGTTCCGCGCCGAGCAACAAGAGAGCTTGCTGGGGATCGATCCACAGCCGCTGGTCAAAGCCATCGAGGCCCGGCTACTCAATCCCACCGACAACACGTTGCCCGTACCCACCGGGCTCAACCTCGATACCTTGCAACACTTGCACGCCGCGTGGGGCCAGGCCGCCGAGCGCAGTTTCCAGCGCACCGTTGGCAACGGCACCTTGACCCTTTGTGTGGGCATGAGCGCGTTGCACTTTTACCTGGGCGGGCAACGCTCGTTCAGCGACATCCTGAAAAACCCCGCCGGGCGACTGGCACAGTTTGCGGCGACGGCACCGGCAGGCGGCAAGGACAACTGGAGCCACGCCTTCGACGCCGCGCCCCATGGCAACAGCGACACCCTGCTGCCTTACGAAGAAATCGAATACCCAACACTGCACAACGACGACAGCCACGAAGCCGCCGACCGGAATCAGCATTTCCCGACGTACGCCCTGCCGGTGGTCAATCACAGCCCTGGCGGTTATTGCCTGGCATGGCCTGGCGCGGTGCCCGCCGAGTTGCAGGCCGGCGAAATGGTCGGTATCGAAGATGCTGCCGGCCAGGGCTGGAGCATTGCGGTTGTGCGCTGGATTCGCCAGGTGCGGGGCGGTGGTACGCAGATGGGGATCGAGCAAGTTGCGCCGTATGCCGAGCCGTGCGGTTTGCAACTGGTGCGCACCCGGGACGATCACAGTCAGTACCTGCGCGGCTTGTTGCTGCCGGCCATCAGCGCGATTGACCTGCCGGCCACCTTGCTGGCTCCGCGTTTACCGTTCCAGGAAGGCAACAAGGTGCTGATCAACACCAACGGCCAGGAGCGCCGCGCCGGGCTGGATCGACGGGTGTCGAGCACCAACAGTTTCAACCAGTTTGCTTATCGCTCGCTGGAAGCGAGCAAAACCGAAAACAACCCAGGGAGCGGCGTGGTCGGGGCCGAAGAGGATTTTGATTCGTTGTGGAAGTCGCTTTAAGAGCACTGACAACTTGTGGCGAGGGAGCTTGCTCCCGTCAGGCCGCGCAGCGGCCTCCAAAAAAGGGACTGCTGCGCAGTCCAGCGGGAGCAAGCTCCCTCGCCACAGAGGCCCGCTCAGGCAACCAAGAACTCAGAGCTGCCCATCACGATCCCTGAAACCCAACAAATACAACACCCCATCCAACCCAAGGGTGGAAATCGCCTGCTTCGCCGACTGCTTGACCAACGGCTTGGCCCGAAACGCCACGCCCAGCCCGGCAATCGCCAGCATCGGCAGGTCGTTCGCGCCGTCGCCGACCGCGATGGTCTGTTCCAGACGCAAACCTTCCTTGTGCGCCAGCTCTTTCAGCAGATCGGCCTTGCGCTGGGCATCGACAATCGGCTCGACTGCCACGCCCGTGACCTTGCCGTCCACCACTTCCAGTTCGTTGGCGAACACGTAGTCGATGCCCAACTTGGCCTGCAATTGCTTGGCAAAGTAGGTGAAGCCGCCGGACAGGATCGCGGTCTTGTAGCCCAGGCGCTTGAGTTCGGCGAACAGGGTTTCGGCGCCCTCGGTCAGGCGCAGCGAGGCGCCGATGGAGTCCAGCACGCTGACGTCCAGGCCTTTGAGCAACGCCAGGCGTTCCTTGAAGCTGGCGCGGAAGTCCAGTTCGCCGGCCATGGCCCGTTCGGTGATTTCCGACACCTGATCGCCCACGCCCGCCGCCTTGGCCAGTTCGTCGATGACTTCGGCTTCGATCAGGGTCGAGTCCATGTCAAACACCGCCAGGCGACGGTTGCGGCGGAACAGCGAATCTTCCTGGAAAGCGATGTCGACATTCAGTTCCTGGGCGACGCTGAGGAATTCGGCACGCAGGGCCTGCGGATCGGCCGCTTCGCCACGCACGGAGAACTCGATGCAGCCCTTGCCCTTGTCAGCCGGGGTGTCCAGCGGCATGCGTCCGGACAGACGATCGATATGGTCGATGTTCAGGCCATATTTGGCAGTGATCGAGCTCACGGCCTGCAATTGTCCGGCGGTCACTTTGCGGGTCAACAGGGTGACGATGTGGCGTTTTTTGCCCTGATTGCCGACCCACTGCTGGTAATCCTCTTCGGACACCGGGGTGAAACGCACCTGCTGGTCGAGCTCATAGCCCTTGAACAGGATGTCCTTGAGCACTGACTTGCCTTGCTCGGTGTCAGGAATCTCAACCAGGATGCCAAACGACAGAGTGTCGTGGATCACCGCCTGACCAATGTCGAGAATGTTCACACCACCCTGGGCCAGAACGCCGGTAATGGCCGCAGTCAGACCCGGTCGGTCGACTCCCGTGATGTTTATCAGGACGATTTCGCGCAAGGCGCACCCCCGCAGGTGGAAAAAAACCGCATTCTACCCACTTTCAGTGACCATCGGGCACCGTCAGCGCTTTGCCGGTCTAGGGCCTGTCGCTATACTGCGCGTCAACTTCACGGACAAAAGAGCCGAGCTCAAGTGAACCGGCCCACGCCAGTAAAAACCGATAACTTCTTCCTGCTGATCTTCCGGGCACTGCGCCACCGCCGTGTACCGATTGCATTGCGCATTGCCAGCCATAACGTGATCCTGGTCGCTCTGGCCCTGGTGATCTATGCCTGTGTGATGGGTTTGCAGTTCAAGCAGGCCATGCACGAGCAGGCCGATGCGCTGGGCGAAAGCCTGACCACGCAGACCGCCACCTCGGCCACCGAGCTGTTGGTGTCCAACGACATCCTCAGCCTCAACGTGCTGCTCAACAACCTGACCAAGAACAAGCTGGTGGCTCACGCCGCCATCTATAGCGTGGATAACCGCATCCTCGCCGAGTCTGGCCAGCGCCCCAAGCACAGCCTGTTGGGTGAAGCCGAAGGCATGTATGAGAGCAAGATCACCTTCCAGGACGTGACTGCCGGGCAACTGCGCATCAGCCTGGACATGGATCAGTTCCAACAGCCGATGACCATCAGCCTGCAAAGCATGGGCATCCTGAGTGCGATTTTGCTGGCCCTGTCCCTGGCCTTGAGCCTGCGCCTGGGTCGGCACATTTCCACGCCGCTGATGCAATTGCGGGTGTGGCTGCGCAATACCGACGAATACACCCCGGCCACCGAGCGTCAGGATGAAATCGGCGATCTGGCCCGCCAGCTGCACGCCGATTTCGCCCCGGAACCGGCTGAGCCGGAACCCGTGCCGGAGCCTGAATTCGACGACGTCGATTATGACGAAGAGTCGGATCCAGCCTTCGAAGTGCGTAACCTGCGCGATCCGAGCTTCGACGAGACCAAGCCTGTGGCCGGCCTCAAGCCTGCGCCAAAGCGCAGTGTCAGCACCGTCGAAGACGATGACGACGATGATGCGTTTGCCGACCTGCGCGATGAGTCGGCAGACAGCGCGCCGAAACCAGTGGCTAAACCCGTGATCTCGAACGTGCCACAGCACAGCGCGGTGCTGGCCGTGCAATTGGGCGCTCAGGATCAACTGCGTCGACTGCCGCGCACGCGCCTTGAGGAACTGCTCAAGCGCTACCGCGACTGCCTCGACCAGGCCGCTTCGCTGTATCAGAGCGAACTGCACACCCTGAACGACGGCAGCACGCTGATGCTGTTCCACACCGAAGACAGCGGCGACGACTACCTGACCAATGCCATCTGCTGCGGTGAGTTGTTGCGCGCCCTGGGTCATCAGTTGCAGATTGAAGTCGCGGACAGCGGCATCACCCTGCAATTGCAGCTGGGCCTGACCCTGGGCGACGAGTTGTTCGGCCTGAGCCAGATCGACCTGCTGCTGACCGAGTCGGCCCAGGACGCCCTGGCCCTGTCGCAACACAGCCGCAACCTGCTGCTGGTGGAGCGCAAGATCGGCGACGACGCCCTGATCCGCCAACGTGCGCGGATCCGGCCGATCGCCAGCCCTGAGGGTGCTTGCTGTGTCGAGCGGCTGATGGAGCCTTATCCGTCGATGCTGGAGCGGCAACTGGCGCGGATGCATGAGCGTCGGGCGTAATCGCCCTGTTGTGAAAAAGCCCGCAGACGAGTGATTGTCTGCGGGCTTTTTGTTGCCCTTTCTGACGCCATCGCGGGCAAGCCTTGCTCCTACCGATCGTTCCCACGCTCTGCGTGGGAATGCCTCCAGGGACGCTCCGCGTTCCAGCTGCACCTCATTCGAACGCCTGGCACCGAGGTGACGCGGAGCGTCACGGGCTGCATTCCCACGCAGAGCGTGGGAACGATCTGCCAGAAACAACAAAGCCCGCATCTCTGCGGGCCTTGTCTTGAATGAATCCAGGCTTTAGAACCTGAACACTTCCATATCGGTGCGAATCGGCGAGGCCATCGGGATCTTCGGCTGCTTGTCCTGCTCGGCGGCCGGCGCCACAGGCTTGGCCTCCTTTTTACGCGGCGCTTCGGCAATCGGCGGCTGGTTGGCCAATGGTTTCAGCGCCACGGACAATTGCTCGGCCAGACGCTGCACCAGCACACCTTGTGCTTGAACCTGCGCCGCCGTCCCGCCGGCATGCTGTTCCTGCAGGTGAATGATGCGGTTGTCGCGAACCTGGCCACGACGGTCGATCAAACGCCATTGCGCATCCAGGATCGCCGGCTGCGACTCACCCGAATCCAGGCGAGTGATCGTCAGCAAGACCTGAACATCCGGGGTAAACCCCAATGTCGCCGGTGCCAGCACTACGCGTTGGCTGTCCAGATGACCGGCAACCTGACGCAGCAGCAACTGATCGATGTCCGAAGACAGACTGCCAGCCCAGCGCCCATCGGACGAAGCCTGGAGGCTGCCATCCGGCTGACGCTGCAGCAACGTTTCACGTTGCAGGTAGTCGGCAATCGTGACCGGGCCCAACAACACAGCCATGCCCGCGCTTTGCGCAGGCTGAGCCGGACTTCCGCTGTCCAGCTGATACAACGACACCGGTTGGTGAACGCTGCAACCCGCCAGGCCAAGAACGCCAGCGAGCATCAAAATTAACGGAAGGCGCAGAGCAGTCATCGTCCCATCCAGGTGGCTGCCACAAGGCTAACCACAGTGAAAATACTCAATAAATATGAAGAACGCTCGGCCACGCCGGCGCTTGAAAGGCCATATCATCCGTGAATATGCGTTCCGACTCCAGCGCCAAAGCGTCGATCTACGCGTTAAATCGTAGATCGAGCCGTCTAGGACGCTTAATTGAGGTTTTCGACGAGCAGCGCATCTACCCTCTGGAAGCCACGTGGCAGTTTGTTACCACGACGACCACGCTCACCTTTGTAGTGTTCGAGGTCGTCCGCCTTCAGTGACAAGGTACGTTTTCCGGCCTGTAGCACCAAGGTGGCGCCTTCCGGCAGAACGGCGATGTCCGTGACATATTCTTCGCGACTGGCCACACGCTCACCGGAGATGCCGATGATCTTGTTGCCTTTGCCCTTACCTAATTGTGGCAGGTCGCTGATTTTGAAGATCAGCAGGCGACCTTCGGTCGTCACCGAAGCCAGCCAGTTGTTCTCGCGATCGGCCACCGGGCGCGGCAGGATGACCTTCGAGTTGTTCGGCAAGCTCAGCAACGCTTTACCAGCCTTGTTCTTGGCCTGGAAGTCTTCGCCTTTCACCACAAAACCGTAACCGGCGTCGGAGGCGATCACGTACAGCGAATCGTCTTCCGGCATCAGCACGCATTCAAACGTTGCGCCTGGCGGCGGCGTCAGACGGCCGGTCAGCGGTTCGCCCTGGCCACGGGCCGATGGCAACGTGTGCGACGGCACCGAATAGCTGCGCCCGGTGGAGTCGATAAACACCGCAAACTGGTTGGAACGTCCCGGCGCCAGGGCCTTGAAGCCGTCCCCGGCCTTGTACGACAAGCCGGTAGCGTCGATTTCATGCCCCTTGGCGGAACGCACCCAGCCTTTTTCCGACAATACGACGGTTACTTTTTCATTCGGCAGCAGATCGTGTTCGGTCAGGGCCTTGGCTTCGGCACGCTCGACGATTGGCGACCGACGGTCGTCGCCATAGGTTTCGGCGTCCTTGATCAGTTCGGTGCGTACCAGTTTTTTCAACTTGGCTTCACTGCTCAGCAAGGCTTGCAGCTTGGCTTGTTCCTTGAGCAATTCATCCTGCTCGGCACGCAGCTTCATTTCTTCCAGTCGCGCCAACTGACGCAAACGGGTGTCGAGAATGTAGTCAGCCTGGATTTCGCTCAGGGCGAAACGCGCGATCAGTGCGGCTTTCGGGTGTTCCTCGGTACGGATGATGTGGATCACTTCATCCAGGTTGAGGTAGGCAATCAACAAACCGTCCAACAGGTGCAAGCGACGCTCGACCTTGTCGAGGCGGAATTGCAGGCGCCGACGCACGGTCTGCACCCGGAACTCCAGCCACTCGACCAGCAACGCCCGCAGGTTTTTCAGCTGCGGCTTGCCGTCGAGGCCGATGATGTTGATGTTGACCCGGTAACTCGACTCCAGCTCGGTGCTGGCAAACAGGTGGGTCATCAACGCATCGTGGTCGAAGTTCTTGCGCGCACCGGGAATGATCACGATCCGGCACGGGTTTTCATGGTCGGATTCATCGCGCAAGTCCGCAATCTGCGGCGCCTTGGACGGTTTGGCCTGCATCATCGCCGCGATCTGTTCCAGCACCTTGGCGCCGGACACCTGATGCGGCAGCGCGGTGACGATGATGTCGCCGTCTTCGATGTGGTACACGGCGCGCATACGCACCGAGCCCTTGCCGGTTTCGTACATTTTCAGCAGGTCGGCGCGGGGCGTGATGATTTCCGCTTCGGTGGGGTAATCCGGGCCCTGGATGTGCTCACAGAGCTGTTCGACCGTGGCTTTCGGCTCATCGAGCAAACGCACGCACGCCGTCGCGACTTCGCGCAGGTTGTGCGGCGGGACGTCGGTGGCCATGCCCACGGCGATGCCGGTGGTGCCGTTGAGCAGGATGTTCGGCAAACGGGCCGGCAACACCAGCGGTTCGTCGAGGGTGCCGTCGAAGTTCGGGCCCCAGTCCGCGGTGCCCTGGCCCAGCTCGCTGAGCAGCACTTCGGAATAACGCGACAGCCGTGCTTCGGTGTAACGCATGGCGGCGAAGGACTTGGGGTCATCCGGCGCACCCCAGTTACCCTGGCCGTCCACCAGCGTGTAGCGGTAGCTGAACGGCTGGGCCATCAGGACCATGGCTTCGTAGCACGCCGAATCGCCGTGCGGGTGGAATTTACCGAGCACATCACCGACGGTACGCGCCGATTTCTTGTGCTTGGAATCGGCGTCCAGCCCCAACTCGCTCATCGCGTAGATGATGCGCCGCTGTACCGGTTTCAGGCCGTCGCCGATATGCGGCAAGGCACGGTCCATGATCACGTACATGGAGTAGTTGAGGTAGGCATTTTCGGTGAAGTCAGCCAGTGACCGGCGCTCTACACCGTCCAGGCTGAGATCAAGGGAGTCGCTCATGCAGGCCTCATCATTTCGTTGTCTGGCGCAGCAGCATGGTGCCACCGCGCTGGGTAAATTCAAGTTTGTTCAGTGCGCTCATACCGAGCAGCACCTGATTGCCATCCAGCCCTGGCGCGACCAGCGCGCGAACATCACGCAGCACGATATCGCCCAGTTGCAGCCGGTCGATGCGGGTTCGATAACCCTGGCTCAGACCGTTGGCCGTGCTCAAGGTCACCCCGAAGCCTTTCTCCAGTTTCAGCCGTTCGGCCAATTCCTGCGGGATCGACACATCAGTCGCCCCGGTATCCAGCATGAAATCTACCGGCTGGCCGTTGATCTGGCCGCTGGCGACGAAATGCCCCTGGTTGTTACCGACCAGTTTCACTTCGATAAATCCTTCACCCTGCTGTGAACTGACCACCGCATTAGGGTTTTGCTGACGCTGTTCCAACTGCCCGAAAAACCGCGTCGCCAAAAACAACGCCGCGCACCAGGCCAGCACCATGAAAACACGACCGATGCGCTGGCCCGGCGCCTGTTGGCTCATGGTTTAGCAAGCCATCCACCGGAAGGCGAAGCGAAACGGAACACCACCGGGCGCTTCTCCCCGTCGGCGCGACGCTCAGAGTTATTGTCGATACCCACCCAAGCTCCTTGATTATCGATGACCAATGCCTCCGCCATACCATGGATCGAAGGGTACAGGCGTGGAGGGGTCAATGCATCAGCAGCAAATGACCAACAGCGCTCTGGCAGAATGATCGGAGCAAGAGCAAAACGACAGATTTTGAACGCATTGCGATTCAAGGTGAAGAGTTTGTCACCGAAAAGCGCCACATCTGAAAAATCAAGGCTTACCAACTGCGGATCGGGAAACTGCGGCGGCTGGATCTCCTGCCCCATTTCAGCCCGGATGACACAGTTAACGACAGGACACGTCCACCCATCAACACTCGCCTCAACCCTGACCAGCCCCCGCCGCTCACGCTCCGCAGCCAACACCAGCCAATTGCCTCTCGGGGCGACGGCCAAGCCTTCGAATAGTGCATTGGTTTCCTGCAACATCCCAGCAGTTCGCGCCACATGCACGACATTGCGCAAGATGGGCAGCCAGAAGGCCTCGCCATTCGGTGTGATCTGCAACACGGCGGAATAGGTTTCACTGAGGACATATCGATTGCCTGAGTCATCGCAGCTTATTGCCTCATAGTCCAGGTTGACGTTGTGAACCAGCGTCGCCAACCCATTGAGTACCTTCATCTTTAACGGACGATCGCTGGCGTTGGGCACCGCAGGTACGTGGATCACAACGGGGTGCGCCTGCCAGACAGTGGCTCGGGTGTCGAGTCTGTAGATCTGGTCATCGTCGCGATCCGACACTGTCCAGAGCGTCTGGCCGCACAACGCCAACCCGGACAAATTGCCTCCTCGCATTCCGTTTACCGGATGCTCGGAGATCAAGTGCAATTGAGGGTCTGCAGCCAAGGCGAGCGATCCCCAGAGCAGCAATATCAATGCAAAACAACCATTGGCACTCATCCTTGATCCTCCAGTGCTGCAGACTCTTTTCCTCATTAACAACCGGCATCACACCCTGAGAGGTCATGTGGATGTGCGCGCAGTTCTACGGCTGACTCATGGCTCGGCATCCCAGCCACCTTCCGGCGCGGCAAAGCGCCAGACGATGGGGCGGGATTCGCCATCGGCGCGAGTAACCGAATTGTTGTCAACGCCAATCCATGCGCCTTTTTCGTCGACCAGCAAGGCCTCTACCATTCCATGGCGCGACGGATACTGCCGATGAGGTACAAGCGCCTCGGCAGCGAACGACCAACAACGCTCAAGCGTCCCCGTCACCAAACGGTGGCGACAGATCTTGAACGCGTTGCGATCCAGGGTGAAGAGCTTGCGCTGGTGCAGTGCCAAGTCAGAAAAATCCCTGGCAACCCACTGTGGATTGGGAAACTGCGGTGGCTGGAGTTCCAGGCCGTCCTCGCTAAACATGACACAGAGGTAGAAAGGACAGATCCACTCGTTGTCGGGGCTGCGACCGATGACCACCATCCCGCGCCGCTCGCGCTCGGCGACAAGGCGTATCCAGCCTCCGTCCGGATCGACCGCCAGCCCCTCAAACAGCGCATTGGCGTGCAGCAGCATGCCCTTGGCCCGCGCCGAATTCACCATCAATGGATGAATGGCCAACCAGGACGCCTCGCCTTGCGGCGTGACCTTGAGCACGGCTGAATAGGTTTCACTGACGATGTAACGATTCCCGGCGCCGTCACAACTGATGCCTTCATAGTCCAGACTTGCGCCACGCACCAAAGAGGCCAGCGCGCTGCGCATCTTCATGAACAATGAACGCCCGCTGTCGTCGGGGACGGGAGGTACTGTGATCGGTACGGTTTCGGCCTGCCAGACGGTGGCGCGGGTATCGAGGCGATAGATCTGGTTATCGTCTCGATCCGATACCGTCCATAACGTCTGGCCGCATTGTGCCAGCCCGGACAGATTGCCACCTTTCATACCGTTGACGGGATGCTCTGAGAGCAAGCGCAATTCAGGATCCGCAGCAAAAACCAGTGAATTGCAAACAAGCAAAAGTCCCGCAGCGAAGTGGTTGAGTTTCATCATTGAATCTCCCGCAGTCGGCGTTTCAAGTTTCCCTGAGCCTTGCACGACATGTCGGAATTCAACGACGTCACTACTGTCTCGACAGCATTGCTTCAGAGCTTCATTGCCTGCACTTCATGGCTCGGGACTCCAACCACCGGCCAGCGCAGCAAAGCTATAGATCATTCAAGGCGCCACGTTGAGCGTATTGCCGAACAACGGGCACGTCTTTCCTCACTCAAGTATTGCAGCAGTTTCGGGATTTGCTTGTAGATTGACGAACGTCAGTCAGGACGGCGCGATGATGGGCGCCTAGGGCTTGGCGCTCCAGCCATTTTCCGGTGCGGCGAAGCGCCAGACAATCGGGCGGACCTCACCATCGGCGCGAGGGCCGAAGTTGTTGTCGACCCCAATCCAGGCACCGTCGGCGTCGATGATCAATGCCTCCTCCAAACCATAGTTCTGCGAGTAACGCCGGTTATCCTGCAACAGTTCGGCAGCGTACGACCAGCAGCGCTCGACTTTGGCCGTCTGCGGGTCGCGGCGACAAATCTGAAAGGCATTGCGCTCAAGGGTAAACAGCTTGCCGTTGAACAATGACAGGTCGGAAAAATCCCGGTTAACCGCCCGGGCATTGCGAAACTGCGGCGGCTGCATTTCCATGCCCGCCTCGCTCAGCAGCACACAACCACCGTCGCAATCCCACACCGTCTGTTTGCGCTTGATCAGCAACAAGCCACGGCTTTGCCGCTCGGCAGCGAGCCACATCTGATCACCTGCCGGATTGATCGCCAGGCCTTCAAACAGTGCATTGAATTGCAGCAACATGCCCCGAGCCCGCGCTTCGCGAACCATCATGGGCGAGATTTTCAACCAGTTTGCCGGGCCCATTGGCGGCACTTGCAGAACGGCCGCATGGCCTTCGCTGACGATGTAACGATTGCCGGCGCTGTCGCAGGTGATGCCTTCGAAGTCCAGGTCTCCGCCCCGCACGAAAGACGCCGCCCAGGTCCGCGAACGCAAACCCCAGGGCAAACCGGTATCAGGCACGGGCGGCACATCGATGCGCACGGTTTCGGCTTGCCAGGTGCTGGCGGTCGTATCGAGACGGTAGATTTGATCATCGTCGCGATCGGAAACCGTCCACAGCTCGTTGCCGCACTGGGCCAGCCCCGACAGATTGCCGCCGCGCATACCATCGACGGCATGTTCGGACACCACGCGCAGCTCCAGAACCGGTTCGGCAGATACCGTCAACGAGGTCAGCAGCAACACACACGCCAGGGCACAGCCAAAGCGCATCAGCCCAGAACCTCGGCCAGGTTGCCCTTGGACTCCAGCCACGACTTGCGATCACCGGCGCGTTTCTTCGCCAGCAGCATGTCCATCATTTCCGAGGTCGCCTCGAAATCGTCCAGTGTCAGCTGCACCAGGCGCCGAGTGTTCGGGTCCATGGTGGTTTCGCGCAGCTGCGGCGGGTTCATTTCACCCAGGCCTTTGAATCGGGTGACCTGCGGCTTGCCGCGTTTCTTCTCGGCCACCAGGCGATCGAGGATGCCGTCGCGCTCGGCGTCGTCGAGGGCGTAGTAAATCTCTTTGCCCAGGTCGATGCGGTACAGCGGCGGCATGGCGACGTAGACGTGACCGGCATCCACCAACGGGCGGAAATGCTGGACGAACAATGCGCAAAGCAAGGTGGCGATGTGCAGACCGTCGGAGTCGGCGTCGGCGAGGATGCAGATTTTTCCGTAACGCAACTGAGCGATGTCCGCCGAGCCCGGATCGACGCCGATGGCCACGGCGATGTTGTGCACTTCCTGGCTGGCCAGCACTTCGCTGCCGTCGACTTCCCAGGTGTTGAGGATCTTGCCGCGCAACGGCAGGATTGCTTGAAACTCTTTGTCCCGCGCCTGCTTGGCCGAACCGCCGGCGGAATCACCTTCGACCAGGAATAGCTCGGAACGCATCGGGTCTTGCCCGGCGCAATCGGCGAGTTTGCCCGGCAATGCCGGCCCTGCGGTGATGCGCTTGCGCTCGACCTTCTTGCTCGCCTTCAAGCGACGGCCGGCGTTGTTGATCGCCAGTTCCGCCAGGAGCATGCCGGTTTCCGGGTTGGCGTTAAGCCACAGGCTGAACGCGTCCTTGACCACGCCGGAGACAAAGGCCGCCGCTTCACGGGACGACAGGCGTTCCTTGGTCTGGCCGGAGAATTGCGGCTCCTGCATCTTCATCGACAGGACGAAGGCAATGCGTTCCCAGACGTCTTCCGGCGCCAGCTTCACGCCGCGCGGCAACAGGCTGCGGAATTCGCAGAACTCACGCATCGCATCGAGCAAGCCCTGACGCAACCCGTTGACGTGGGTGCCGCCCTGGGCCGTCGGGATCAGGTTGACGTAGCTTTCCTGCACGCTGTCGCCACCTTCCGGCAACCACAGCAGCGCCCAGTCCACTGCTTCCTTATTACCGGCCAGGCTGCCGCAGAACGGCTCGTCCGGCAGGCGTTCGAAGCCGTTGACCGCGTCCACCAGGTAGGAGCGCAGGCCGTCTTCGTAATGCCATTCGACTTTTTCGCCGGTGGCCTTGTCTTCAAAACTGACCAGCAGCCCCGGGCACAGAACGGCCTTGGCCTTGAGCACGTGCTTGAGGCGGCTGATGGAGAATTTCGGTGAATCGAAGTACTTCGGGTCCGGCGCGAAAAATACGCTGGTGCCGGTGTTGCGCTTGCCGACGGTGCCAATGACTTCCAGCTCGGTCTTCTTGTAACCGTCGGCGAAAGTCATCTGGTATTCGTTGCCGTCACGCTTTACGCGCACCCGGACTTCGTTCGACAAGGCGTTGACCACGGAAATACCCACCCCGTGCAAACCGCCGGAGAACTGGTAGTTCTTGTTGGAAAACTTGCCGCCCGCATGGAGCTTGGTGAGGATCAGCTCGACGCCCGACACACCCTCTTCCGGGTGAATGTCCACCGGCATGCCACGGCCGTCATCGCTGACTTCCAGGGAGTGATCGGCGTGCAGGATGACCTGCACCGAGCTCGCATGCCCGGCCAAGGCTTCGTCGACGCTGTTGTCGATGACTTCCTGGGCGAGGTGGTTCGGCCGACTGGTGTCGGTGTACATGCCGGGGCGTTTGCGCACCGGGTCGAGGCCCGAGAGGACTTCGATGGCGTCTGCGTTATAAGAGCTAGCGCTGGGAGTGGCCATGGGGTCTCGTCGTCCGCCTGTAAAAAGAGTGCTCGTTGAAAATAGGGGCGATGAGTCACAGTGCTGTGAAATCGATCGCCTGATACAAATCTGCGCCGATGCCGGCAAAACTCAACATGGCCGGCAATTGCCCGGCAAAACCCTGGAAACTATGGTCGCCACCGGCCTGGATGCGCAAGGCACAGGCGCGGTAATACTGTTGGGCGAGGCGATAGTCCAGCGTTTCGTCGCCAGTCTGCAACCACACCTGATAGCGCTGCGGATCCCGGGGCGCCGGCACTTCCAGCTCGGCCAGGGCCGTCACATGGTCGTGGGTCAATTCCCAGGCCTCATCGGTATACAGGTTTTTCTGCGTCCCCAGATACCCGTCAAACATCCGGTGCGGACTGACGGCAGGGTTGATCAGCAGGGCCTTGAGGCCATGGTGCTCGGCCAAGTGAGTCGCATAGTAGCCGCCGAGTGAGCTTCCGACCAGCAGCGGCCGCCCAAGCTCCTCGATCGCCCGGTTCAACTGACCGATGGCCTCGCGCGGGTGGTGATGCAAGGCCGGCACCTGCAAGTGATCGCTCAGGCCCAGCCGCTCCATCACATTGATCAACTGGCAGGCCTTCTTCGAGGCCGGCGCACTGTTGAAACCGTGGATATAAAGGATCGAACCGGACATTAGAACTCCCTGGGCGTCGGGTAAAGAGGCGCAGTTTACAGGGAGACGGGGAATGTTGGCGCCAGCATCCATCGAAATGAACACGGTTACGTACAGAATCGTTGCATCCGGGAGGGATCGGTCGTCTGTCAGGACGCCTTCGCGGGCAAGCCTCGCTCCTACAGGATTGATGTACACCGCCCCGCTCTTCACCACTCATTAGGCCGAGCGTTAGCTCGCCTGCTTTTGATCTTGCTCTACCCGCCCCTTCGGGAGGCTGAGTGGAGGTGTTCATCTGGGGGTGGGCGCGTAGCGCCGTGCGGCGAAGCCGCACACATCGAGAGGAGGTCGAAGCGAAGCCGACCGGAGGCGATGCCCCCAGATGGACACCGGAACGAAGGAACGCCGAGCCTAGGCGAGGGGCCGGACGCCGGGGCGAGACCTTTTGGTTCCTTTTGGGGCGTTTGCCAAAAGGGACTCGCTGTAAGAGCGAAACCGTCAGCCGCCGTTACCGCAGAAATGGATATGTACTCAGTCAGCAATAACCTGGTCGGCTATTTGGCCGCCAAGACCAAGACCAAGACCAAAGTCAAAAGCTCAGTAGCCGTTGGAACCGTAATCAACCGTAAAGTCGAACCCGGTCACCCGCTCAACCCCAGTTTCAATCTGCCCATCCGGCATAAGTCGCAACCACCGATACCCCGGCGCCTGTTCCCCGACCTTGAAATCCTCGCTCCCTGGCTCGAACTGAATACAGGTCGAAGGCGATGCGATCAACCGCACCCCCTCGCGCACCTGATCGATCTCTTGATGCACATGCCCCCACAACACCGCACGCACCTGTGGAAACCGATCCAGTACCGCAAACAGTCCCTCAGGATTGCGCAAGCCAATCGGCTCCATCCACGCGCAACCGATCGACACCGGATGATGATGGAAGCACACCAGGTGATGGCGATCCGGCGCCTCGCTCAATGAACGGGCCAGCAACTGCAACTGTTCATCCTGCAAATACCCTGGCACCGAGCCCGGCACGGCGGAATCGAGCAGCGTGACTCGCCAGTTGCCAATATCCACCACTGGCTCCAGCAGTGCGCTCTGCACCGCCGCCTCGGCCATGATCATGGGTTCATCGTGATTACCGGGAATCCAGCGTGCCGGGGCATCGAGCTGACGGGTCAGGTCGCGAAACTGCTGATACGACTCCAGCGTGCCGTCCTGGGACAGGTCGCCACTGGCAATGATCAAGTCGATCCGGGGCTGTTGCTGGCGGACCAGTTCGATGACCTTTTGCAGGCTCTCGCGCGTGTTCATGCCCAGCAACGTGCCATCCGCCTCGGCGAACAAATGACTGTCGGACAGCTGTACCAGCAACGCCGGATCGGCGGTGGTCAATGTGGATACGCTCGGCAAGGCGTTCTCCCAGGGCTGAATCACGGGGTTGGATAGAGGCCGCAATTATGCTGGGGGAAATCTAAAAGAGGAAACCTGTGAACCGGACGCAGTTCACATCTATCGCACGACGGCGTACTCGTGTCCGCACGCCAGACAGTGGCTCAGCCATTCCCCCAGGAACAGATTGAGCTGGGCCTTTTCATCCGGCTGATGCATCGCGGCATTCGGGTAAGGATAGATGCCCCGGAAGCGTCTTGCATGTTCGGCGCTGACGACCTCGGCCATGCACGCGTCGTGATAGACCTGGACTTCCAGTTGCGGCACCGGCAGCCATGGCAGGCTGTGTTCCTGGCGCACTTGCAAGGTGGTGGTGTACGGGTTGACTTGCAGCACTTCCAGCGCCAGCACGCCCAGCATCTGATCACCCTGGGTCACGGCGATGCGCCGTGCCTCGGGTTCGCTGCGCATGTCCGGCAGCAGTCGCATCAGGCGCGCGTAGTTGGCCTCGCAGGAGGCTTGCAGCCCCACGAGGTCCACCCGATAGCGATCGCGCAGCTTGTTTACGACCATAACCCCCTCACTTCAGCGCGGTTCAAAGCAAGCCATTGCAAAGCAATGATGCTGGCCGCGTTGGCAATTCGTCCGTCGCGTACGGCTTGCAGCGCATCTTCGAACGCCCAGACCGTGACGCGGATATCTTCCGCTTCTTCTGCCAGTCCATGCAGCCCGCCTACTCCGTTTGTTTCGCAACGCCCCAAGTACAAATGCACGAATTCGTTGCTGCCGCCCGGCGATGGAAAATACTTGGTCATCGGCCACAGCGCCCCGAACACAAGCCCAGCTTCCTCCTGCGCTTCGCGGTGAGCAACTTCTTCCGGTTCCTCGTCTTTATCGATCAGACCGGCGACCAGCTCGATCAGCCACGGGTTGCTGGTCTTGCCCATGGCGCCGACCCGAAACTGCTCGATCAGCACCACTTCATCGCGCTGCGGATCGTACGGCAGCACGCACACCGCATCGTGGCGCACGAACACTTCACGATTGATCTCGCGACTCATGCCGCCGGCGAATAATTCATGGCGCAAATGCAGGCGATCGAGTTTGTAGAAGCCCTCGTAGCACTTTTCGCGTCGAACGATTTCAACGGTGGTTGGAATGGCGTTGGCAAAATCAGTCATGACAATCCTCGTTTACTGCAATCCGTTACGAGGCTGCTTTTTATTACTGGCAACCTCGACTTCGCGCCATCCTAACGCGCCCGCGACATTTGATGCAGCCCCTTTACCCTCATCGGGATAGACGGTGAGGGCGAAACCAACTCTAATTAGCTTAGTGGCGAACTGACTGCTTCGTTGACAGTCGAAGCGGTAACTTTTCGCCTTTCCCTGTTTTATGAAGGACGCCCATGTCGCTTTTTAAAATCGCCTCCGTGGCCGCCATCGCCCTGACACTGGGCGCTTGCCAGAGCCTGTTCCAACCCAACTACCGGACGCCGCTGGAAACCACCCGCGATGCTTCGGAAATCCTCAAGCCGGGTTGCACCACGCCTGACTGCCCGTTGGTAAACATCGATACCTTGCGATTCCCGGCCGAGCCACAGCTGGACGGCATCGTCGAAAAAAACCTGCTGCAATTGACCCGCACCCCGGACGCTCCGGCGGCACCGACCCTGGCCGCCTATCGCGACCAGTTCCTGCGCACCGCCGCACCGCGCTCCAGCAGCTACTTGCAAGCCAAGGTACGTGAGCAGCATGACGGCTTGGTGATCGTCGAATTTTCCAGCTACCTGGACACCGGCGGCGCCCATGGCACGCCAGGCCGCAGCTTCATCAACTATTCGCGCCAGCAGCATAGAGTGCTGACCTTGTCGGACATGTTGCTGCCGGGGCAGGAAGAAGCGTTCTGGAAAGCCGCGCAAGTGGCGCACAACAGCTGGCTGATCAGCACCAAGCTCGATCAGGAACCGGATTTCCTGAAGACCTGGCATTTCCAGAAAACCCAGAACGTGGCGCTGACCTACGGTGGGGTGATCCTCAAGTACGAAGTGAGCACCATCGCGCCTTACGCGTTGGGCCACATCGAACTGAAGATCCCCTACCCGCGCCTGAACGGCATTCTCAGGCCCGAGCTGTTTCCCGGCCGTAACTGAAGGCTCGACCGAGCACGAGTTGCAGCAGCCCTGCCAGTACCAGCGACGGCAGGGTTGCGCCGACATCCGGATACAGATTCGCCAGCAGATGATAAGTGCTCACCCCGCCCAACCAGGCGAGCAACGCCGGCCAGCGCAATGCGGCTGATGCAACTTGAGCACTGCGTTTGCGCAGGATGAAGTGATCCACCAGCACCACGCCGAACAGCGGCGCAAACACCGAACCGATCAACAGCAGGAAGTTCTGGTACTGGGCCAATGGCGCCAGGCACGCGATCAATGTGCAGATCACGCCAATCGCCAACGCCAGATGTTCGACTTTCAAGCGCAACAGAATCCCGCTGGACACCGCCGCCGAGTGAATATCGGCAAAGGCGTTTTCCGACTCGTCCAGCAGAATCAGCAACAGCGGAATCCCCAGGCCGGCACCGGCCAGCGCCAACAGCAAGGCATTCACTTCACCGCTCGGCGCGAACGCCAGGGTGTAAGCCACGCCCAGGCTCATCAGCCAGAAGTTACCGATAAAGAAGCCCAGTGCGGTACCGCCGAACACGTTTTTCGCGCGCTTGCCGAAACGTGAGTAATCGGCAATCAGTGGCAGCCAGGACAGCGGCATCGCAATCGCAATGTCGAAGCCCACGGCGAACGGCATCGAACCGTCACCGGCCTGAGCCCACAACGCGGCCAGATCGGCTTTGGCGAACAGGTTCCAGGTCAGCCAGATGCACGCGGCCAACAGCAGCCAGATGCCCCACTTGCGCAGGATCTGCCGCACGAAGGTCAGCGGACCGCTGACGGCGAGCAAGGTCGCCAAGCCACCGAAGAACACGGTCCAGAGCAAAGGGTTCGACAGCAAGCTGCCTTCGCTGAAGGCCCGGGCGCCGAGCAGGCTGGCGGCGTCGCGCATGACGATGATTTCGAACGAGCCCCAACCAATCAGTTGCAACAGGTTCAGCACCGCCGGCAGGCTCGCGCCATGTTTGCCGAGGCTGAGTTTGAGCGCGGCCATCGACGACAGGCCCGTGTCGCTGCCGATCACCCCAACCGCCGCCAGCAGCAGAACGCCGACCAGGGTGCCGAGGAAGATCGCCAGCAGCGAGCCGGACAGGCCCAGACCTGGCGCGAGCAGAGCGCCGGTCTGCAAGACCATCAGGCCGATGCCGAGGGAGAACCACAGGGAAAACAGATCACGGCCGCCGAAGACACGTTTGTCTTTTGGCACCGCGATATCAGGGGAATACGTGCTGGGTTGAATGCTCAAGGGTGTTATCTCAGAGGGACATTTTGTTGTTGTGTTGATCCCGCGATGATCGTTCCCACGCTCCGCGTGGGAATGCAGCCCGGGACGCTCCGCGTCCCCGAACGGCGTGACGCAGAGCGTCACAGGAGGCATTCCCACGCGGAGCGTGGGAACGATCAGGGGCGCTCCGTGTGGGAACGATCAGTGTCGGATCAGACCTTCTTGTACAGCTGACTGCCTTCCTGCTTGAACCGCTCAGCCTGGTCCGCCAGTCCCTGGGCGACTTCGGCATCGACGGTTTCGATCCGCTGGTTGGCCGCGTATTCGCGGACTTCCTGGGTGATTTTCATCGAGCAGAATTTCGGCCCGCACATGGAACAGAAGTGCGCGACCTTGGCCGAATCCTTCGGCAGGGTTTCATCGTGATACGAACGCGCGGTGTCCGGATCCAGGCCCAAGTTGAACTGGTCTTCCCAACGGAATTCGAACCGCGCCTTGCTCAAGGCATTGTCGCGGATCTGCGCCCCCGGATGCCCCTTCGCCAGATCGGCGGCATGGGCCGCGATCTTGTAGGTGATGATCCCGGTCTTCACGTCATCCTTGTTCGGCAGGCCCAAGTGCTCTTTCGGTGTGACGTAGCAGAGCATGGCGCAACCGAACCAGCCGATCATCGCCGCACCGATGCCGGAGGTGATGTGGTCGTAGCCCGGCGCGATGTCGGTGGTCAGCGGGCCGAGGGTGTAGAACGGCGCCTCGTCGCAGCACTCGAGCTGCTTGTCCATGTTCTCTTTGATCAACTGCATCGGCACGTGGCCCGGGCCTTCGATCATGCATTGCACGTCGTGCTTCCAGGCGATTTTGGTCAGCTCGCCGAGGGTTTCCAGCTCACCGAATTGCGCCGCATCGTTGGCGTCGGCAATCGAACCCGGACGCAGGCCATCGCCCAGCGAGAAGCTGACGTCGTAGGCCTTCATGATTTCGCAGATGTCTTCGAAATGGGTGTAGAGGAAGTTTTCCTTGTGATGCGCCAGGCACCACTTGGCCATGATCGAACCACCCCGGGAAACGATGCCGGTCACACGTTTGGCGGTCAGCGGCACATAGCGCAGCAGCACGCCGGCGTGGATGGTGAAGTAGTCGACGCCCTGCTCGGCCTGTTCGATCAGCGTGTCGCGGAACAGCTCCCAGGTCAGGTCTTCGGCAGCGCCGTCGACTTTTTCCAGGGCCTGGTAGATCGGCACGGTACCGATCGGCACTGGCGAGTTACGGATGATCCACTCGCGGGTTTCGTGAATGTGTTTGCCGGTGGACAGGTCCATGACCGTATCCGAACCCCAGCGAATGCCCCAGGTCAGTTTCGCCACTTCTTCTTCGATGGACGAACCCAGGGCGCTGTTGCCGATGTTGCCGTTGATCTTCACCAGGAAGTTACGGCCGATGATCATCGGTTCCAGTTCGGTGTGGTTGATGTTGGCCGGAATGATCGCGCGGCCACGGGCGATTTCGTCACGGACAAATTCCGGGGTGATGATTTTCGGCACGCTGGCGCCGAAGCTGTGACCGGCGTGTTGCTGGTCCAGCAGCCCGGCGGCGCGGGCCACTTCGAGCTTCATGTTTTCGCGGATGGCGACGTATTCCATCTCGGCGGTGATGATTCCCTGGCGGGCGTAGTGCATCTGGCTGACGTTGGCCCCGGCCTTGGCCCGGCGCGGATTGTTGACGTGGGCGAACCGCAGCTTGGTCAGTTCAGCATCGGCGAGGCGTTCCTGGCCGAAGTTGGAGCTCAGGCCGGGCAGACGCTCGGTGTCGCCACGGGACTCGATCCACGACGAACGCACATCGGCCAGGCCTTTGCGCACGTCGATGATGACGTTGGGGTCGGTGTACGGGCCCGAGGTGTCGTACACGACGACCGGCGCGTTGATCTCGCCGCCGAAGTCGGTCGGGGTCACGTCGAGGCTGATTTCACGCATCGGCACGAGGATGTCCGGGCGGGAACCCTGGACATAGATTTTTTGCGAGCGGGTAAACGGTTGAACCGACTGTTGATCGACTTGGGCCGAATCACTCAGGTTCGTCGTATTTTTTAGTTTTATCGTCATCACGGGCTCTCCAACACATCCAGGCAGTGGATTTTTGTCGGAGCGAACCTGTAACGAATGGACGCGACCAATCAGCCATAACAATGCTGTTGGTGCTGTGCTCAGTGCTCGAGGGGTGTTCGATTGTCGAACAACATCCCGGACGAAGCACAAGAGGACTCGCCGGGTGACGAGAAATCTTGTTCCCTACGCAGGCGCTAACCTGATCAGGTTCAACGGGATCCGAAATTATTCGATCTCAGCCTCATAGCAAGGCACCCCGACAAGAACCCGGCCAGTCTAGACACAACTGGCAAGGAACGCCAACACCGGAGTAAACACCGTGATGAATGGCGCAATTAACGGATTGTTGCCAAACGTGTGCGCAACTACACTCGCTACGCTGTGCCGCGCCTTGACGCTGTGCAGGCTGCGCCTTACCTTTGGCGCTCAAATTATCAGCGTAATTTTTTAGGGATGGCCGCATGCTGCGCAAACTCTCACTGGCCCTTGCCGTGTCTTGTGCTTCCAATGGAATGGCCTGGGCCGCAGAAGCGCCCTTATCCACCAAGACCGACCTGGTCAGCGTCTATCAGGAAGCGGTGGATAACAACGCTGACCTGGCGGCCGCCCGTGCCCAGTACGGCGCCCAGAAAGAAGTCGTACCCCAGGCCCGCGCCGGCCTGCTGCCGAACCTGTCGGGCGGGGCCAACTTGAGTTCCGTGCGCACCCAGATCGATCAGCCGTCGGCGACCGCCAACCGCAATGCCCATTCCTATCAGGCGACTTTGGCCCAGCCACTGTTCCGCGCCGATCGCTGGTTCCAGTTCCAGGCCGCCAAGGACGTCAACGAGCAAGCCTCGCTGCAACTGTCGGCCACCGAACAGAACCTGATCCTGCAATCGGCAGAAAGCTATTTCAACGTGCTGCGTAGCCAGGACAACCTGGCTTCGACCAAGGCCGAAGAAGCCGCGTTCAAACGCCAGCTCGACCAGTCCAACGAGCGCTTCGATGTCGGCCTGTCGGACAAGACCGACGTGCTGCAATCCCAGGCCAGCTACGACACCGCGCGGGCCAATCGAATCCTCGCCCAGCGTCAGGTGGATGATGCATTCGAAGCCTTGATCACCCTGACCAACCGTCAGTACAACGCGATCCAGGGCATCGTCCACACCTTGCCGATCCTGCCGCCAGCGCCGAATGACGCCAAGGCCTGGGTCGACACCGCCGCCAAACAGAACCTGAATCTGCTGGCCAGCAACTACGCGGTCAGCGCCGCCGAAGAAACCCTCAAGCAACGCAAGGCCGGCCACGCGCCGACCCTCGATGCGGTGGCCAAATACGAAAAGGGTGACAACGACGCGCTGGGTTTCAGTAACCCGAACGCCTTCGGCCAGCCTTACGGCGGCAACGTCGAGCAAACCACCGTCGGCTTGCAAGTGAACATCCCGATCTACAGCGGTGGCCTGATCAACTCCCAGGTGCGCGAGTCCTACGCACGCCTTGACCAGTCCGAGCAGCAACGCGAATCCCTGCGCCGGCAAGTGGTGGAAAACACCCGCAACCTGCACCGCGCGGTGAACACCGACGTCGAGCAGGTGCAGGCGCGCAAGCAGTCGATCATCTCCAACCAGAGCGCGGTGGAAGCCACCGAGATCGGCTATCAGGTGGGGACGCGCAACATCGTTGACGTGCTTGATGCCCAGCGTCAGCTGTACACCTCGGTGCGCAACTACAACAACACCCGCTACGACTACATCCTCGACAACCTGCGCTTGAAGCAAGCGGCGGGCACATTGAACCCGGGGGATTTGCAGGATTTGTCGCGCTATCTCAAGGCTGACTACAACCCGGATAAAGACTTCCTGCCGCCGGACCTGGCCAAAGCTGCGGCCGAGCAATTGAAGGCCCGGCCGGGTCAATAGGAGCATGGCTTGCCCGCGATGGCGATCTTAAGGGCCCATCGCGGGCAAGCCTTGCTCCTACAAATTAGCGGTTGATCAATCGTCCAAGACCACCCAACAATCGCTGCAACGCGCCCTGATTGGTGCGCATCACCTTCAACCCCGCCTCGGCCATGCGCTGCGCATCTCGCGGCAGTTCGAATAACTGCTGCACGGCCAGCGCCAGCCCTTCGGCATCCTCCACTTCCCGCAACGCCCCGGCACTGCGCAACTGCGCGGCGATTTCGAGGAAGTTGAACAGGTGCGGGCCGCTCAACACAGGCTTGGCCAATGCCGCCGGCTCCAGCAGGTTATGCCCGCCATTCGGCACCAGGCTGCCGCCGACAAACGCGCTGTCGGCCAAGGCATAGAGAAACAGCAACTCGCCCATGGTGTCGCCCAGCAGCACCGAGGTATCGGTGGTGACCGACTCCCCCGTGGAACGCCGTACCGTGGCAAAGCCCTGCTGCTGGCACAACTCGAACACCGAATTGAAACGCTCCGGATGACGCGGCACCAGGATCAGCAACGTATCGGGATGACTGGCCAGCAACTGACGATGGGCCGCCAGCACCACTTCGTCTTCACCTTCGTGGGTACTCGCGGCGATCCACACCGGACGCTCCAACGCCTGCCACTGCCCGCGCAACTCGGCGGCGCCCTGGAGCAGTTGTGGGTCGATGGTCAGGTCGAACTTGATCGAGCCGGTGACTTCGACGGTTTCCGCACGTGCGCCCAGTGAGCGGAAACGCTCGGCCTCAGCCTCGGTCTGCACCGCGAACAGGCTCATCTCGGCGAGCATCGGCCCGGTCAGTTTATGGAAGCGGCCATAGCCCTTGGCCGAACGCTCGGACAATCGCGCATTGGCCAGCGCCACGGGAATCCCGCGCTTGGCGCACTGATGGATGTGGTTGGGCCACAGCTCGGTTTCCATGATCACCGCCAGTTTCGGCTGGACCCGATCAAGAAACCGCGCGGCAGCGCATGGCAAGTCGTAGGGCAAATAGCAGTGCTGGATGCGCGGCTCATCGGCGAACAAAGCGTGGATGCGCTCCGAGCCGGTCGGGGTCATGCAGGTCACGGTGATCGGCAGCGTGGGATAACGTTGCAGCAAGGCGCGAATCATCGGCGCCGCCGCAATGCTTTCGCCTACAGACACGGCGTGTACCCAAATGCCGCCCGGTTTCATCGCGGGCAACCCATAGGAAAAGCGCTCGCCAATGCGCTTGGCATACGCCGGCGCCTTGCGCGAACGCAGCCATAGCCGAATCGCTACCAGTGGCAGCCCCAGGTAAAACAGCGCGGTGTAGAGAGTTCTATTCATGGCGGCGGAGTTTATCGGTTTTTAAGCCGATCGCCTGCAAGTGCACGGCAAAACGTTCCGCCAGCCAGCGCGCGGCCGGGCCCAGCGGTTCGTCGCGGCGCCACACCAGTTCCACCACCAGCGCCGGCGGGGTCCATTCGCTGACCAGTTCGACCATCTGATTCTGATACGTCGGGTATTGCACCACGTGCCGCGGCAGCCAGGCCCAGCCGAGACCGCGTACCAGCCATTCGGCCATCACGTAGAAACTGTCGGCACGCCAGACTTGCGGGCTGGCGGGCTCGCTGCCGGGGTAAACGCTGGATTCGGTGGACATCAGCAACTGCCGATGCTGAGCCAGTTGCTGGCAGTCGACTTCACCCATGCCCGCCAAGGGATGGCCCTTGCCGCACACCGTGACCATTTCGACACTGCCGAGCACCCGTCGCTCAAGCGCTTCGGGGATCTGATCATGGAAGAACAACAGCCCCAGATCCGCCCGACGCTCCACCAGTTTGCGCGCGACATCGCCTTGGGCGGCGCTGGTCAACTGCACTTCAAGGCTGGGGAATTTTTCCGCCAGGGCTTCGAAACTTTCGATGATCGGCTGATAAGGCATCGCCTCGTCCTGCGCCACCCGCAGGCGCGCTTCCTGGCCACGCATCATCGCCAGCGCCCGACCGTTCAAACGCTCGCATTGACGCAGCACTTCCCGCGCCTCTTCCAGCAAGGCACCACCGGCCTCGGTGAGCTTCGGCTGGCGGCCGCTGCTGCGATCGAACAAGCTTACGCCCAGGTCCTCTTCCAGCAACGCAATCGAACTGCTGACCGCCGACTGCGCCTTGCGCTGGTCCCGCGCCACCGCCGAAAAAGAGCGCTGTTCCGCTACGCTGACAAACAAACGCAGCTGTTCCAGATTCCATTGCATATTCATGGCGCAACCCATCTCTTAGGCAGATAGGTAATGACTTTACCGCATCTGGAGAATCTCTAGAATGCCGACCTCAGAGAGCAACACTTCAATTGAGGATTACCCCATGACCGCTTACTACTACCTGGCCATCGCCATTTGCGCCGAAGTGATCGCCACTGTTTCGATGAAAGCGGTCAAAGGTTTCAGCACGCCCCTGCCGCTGATTCTGGTCATTGTCGGCTACGGCATCGCCTTCTGGATGCTGACCCTGGTGGTGCGCAGCGTGCCGGTGGGCGTGGCCTACGCGGTGTGGGCCGGGATGGGGATTGTGATGGTCAGCGTGGCAGCGCTGTTTATTTATGGGCAAAAGCTGGATGTGCCGGCGATGTTGGGGATGGGGTTGATTGTGTTGGGCGTCGTCGTCATCCAGCTCTTCTCCAAAACCGCGGGGCATTGATCCGCGATTTTATGTAGCAGCTGCCGAAGGCTGCGTCCGACTGCGAAGCAGTCGTATTCCCTGACAACGCGATTCTTCAGACAGATTAAAGGCGAGGACTTCGTCCTCGAACGCGGCCTTCGGCAGTTGCTACAAAGTTTGCGTCCGGCATGAATCTGTATACTGCGCCCTCGTCTTGAACACTGAGGTCGCTGCATGCCATCCGTTATTTCCACCGACGTTCTGATTGTCGGCGCAGGTGTCGCCGGCCTCTGGCTGAATGCGCGTCTGCGCCGCCAGGGTTTTTCGACCGTGCTGGTGGAAAGTGCCAGTCTCGGCGGCGGGCAGAGCGTGAAGTCCCAGGGCATCATCCATGGCGGCGCCAAGTACGCGTTGCACGGTGCGCTGACCGGCGCTTCGGAAGCCATCGCCGACATGCCGCGCCGCTGGCGTGAAGCGCTGGCCGGTGACGGTGAGCTGGACCTGAGCGGTGTGCGCCTGCTGTCCGAAGCCCATTACCTGTGGTCCCCTGGCACGATCGCCGGCAACCTCACCAGTTTCTTCGCCAGCAAAGCCGTGCGTGGCCGCGTCGATCAGGTCAAGGGCGATCAACTGCCGCCGGCGCTGCAAGACAAGCGCTTCAAGGGCAAGGTGTATCGCCTGGCCGAATTGGTGATCGACGTGCCGAGCCTGATCCAGCGCCTGGCCGATCTGGCGGGCGACGGTTTGCTCGCCGGACAGACCATCGAACCGTTGCTGGACGGCGGAATTCTGGTTGGCCTGAAAGTCGACGGCCGTGAGATTCGCGCCCAGCGCATCGTCCTCAGCGCCGGCGGTGGCACCGCCGCGTTGCTCGAAGCGTTGGGCCTGAGCCAGCCCGCCATGCAGCGCCGCCCATTGCACATGATCATCGCCAAGGGCCCGAGCCTCAAACCGCTGTACGCCCACTGCCTGGGCGGCGGCACCAAACCGCGCATCACCGTCACCACTCACCCGGCTGCCGATGGCCAGTGGGTCTGGTATTTGGGCGGCGATATCGCTGAAGCCGAAGGCGTGGCCCGCGAACCCGCCGAGCAAATCGCCACGGCGCAAAAAGAACTGGGCCAGTTGCTGCCGTGGATCGACCTCAGCACCGTGCAATGGGCGACCTTGCGCGTGGATCGCGCCGAACCGCTGCAAACCGGCCTGACCCGCCCGGACAATGCGTTCCTCGCCGAACAGGGCAGGTTGCTGGTCGGTTGGCCAACCAAACTGGCGCTGGCGCCGGACTTCGCTGATCGGGTGATCGCCAGCCTGAACCGCGACGGTATCCAACCCGGCCCGGCAGCGCCGCTGCCTGATCTGCCAAAACCACCGATGGGCGTCCCCGCCTGGGAGCAACTGCTGCCATGAGTGTAAAAACCCTGCACGATCTGCATCGCCCGCTGGGCAGCACCGGCCTGCTGGTTTCGCCCCTCGGCCTGGGCACCGTGAAACTCGGTCGCGACCAAGGCGTGAAGTACCCCAACGGCTTCCAGATTCCGGACGATGACGAAGCGCGGATGCTGCTCAACCTCGCGCGCAACATGGGCATCAACCTGATCGACACCGCCCCGGCCTACGGTCGCAGCGAAGAACGTCTCGGGCCGTTGCTGCGTGGCCAGCGGCAAGACTGGGTGATCGTCAGCAAGGTCGGCGAAGAGTTTGTCGATGGCCAGTCGAGCCACGACTTCAGTGCCGCCCACACGCGCCTGTCGGTGGAGCGCAGCCTGCAACGTCTGGAAACGGATTTTATCGACCTAGTGCTGGTGCACTCCGACGGCGATGACCTTAGGATCCTCGACGACTGCGAGGTCTATGCGACCCTGGCCGAGCTGAAGAACGAGGGCAAGATTCGCGGCTTCGGCTTTTCCGGGAAAACCGTCGAAGGCGGCTTGAAGGCTCTGGAACAAGGTGATTGCGCCATGGTCACCTACAATCTGAACGAACAGAACGAAAAAGCCGTGATTGACTATGCTGCTGCCCACGGCAAAGCAATCCTGGTCAAGAAGGCCCTCGCCAGCGGTCACGTGTGCCTGAGCCCCGGCGTGGACCCGGTGCGCGCCAGCTTCGAGTTGTTGTTCCAACATCCGGGTGTTGCCAGTGCTATTGTCGGGACCATCAATCCGCTGCACCTCGCCCACAACGTCGCGACCGTTGCCCAGGTCCTACGTAGAAACTGATGCCGCCCACGCGGCCTTAAGCAGGAGCCGACATGCCGCGTACGCTCATTAGAAAGAACCCGAGCAACTTCAAGACCCTGCCGTTGTACGTCGAAGCGACTCCCGAAGGCCTGAGTTATCAGAGCGTCGGGATGCCGCTGAATTTTTCCCAGACCCTGCAACGTCGTCGCCCGGTGAGCGTGGCCGACACCGAGCGCTTTGCCTTGGAACTGGCCAATCTCGGGGTCTCGGTGCGACTGACCCTGCATTGGCAGAATCGCGATTACTGGGTACTGGTGCGTCAGCGTCGGCAAGACCGTGGCGACGTGGTGCTCAAGCTGATTTCCGGTTACGTGCCGGCTCATGAGTTGAACCTGCCGTTGCACACGGCGATCCAGGAGATCGCCGAAGAGTGCCTGCTGGAAACCCCGGAAGGCTGGCTGACCGGGCGCTTCAATGACACCTGGCTGCCGGCGCCCTACTCGTCCGCCCTGCATTATCGCGAAGCCCTGCCGTTTCGCCTGACGCCGTTGTCCGGCTCGGCGCGGCCGGTACGTTGCGCCAATATGCAGTTGATCGAACGGCCACGGGCCTATGTGCATTTACCGACCGCGTCGTTGCAACTGATCTACGACTTGCGCCTGGACGTGCCCAAGGAAGCCAAGTCCCTGAGCCTGTTTCATGTCGACGAGCGCCTGGAAGGTGATCAACTGGTGGCACGGCTGGACCGCAAGCGTCCGGACTTGTACTTGATGCCGCTGGAAGATGGCCAGCCGATGGCTGAGCTGTACACCTTGAAGAAGGATCAGCTGTACCCGGCGAGTACCCGAGGGTTGTACTTGGCCGAGAGTTTTGCCCGACAGGAAGGCTGGCTGGTCAGGGATGAGCGGATTCGCTGGAAGGATTGGGTGCGCCAGCAAGGGTTGGCGCCGCCCGGGAAGGATTCAGGGTTGGCGCGGTTGCGGGGGAAGGCCACGCAATTGTTGAAGAAGATCGTGCCGCGCAAGAAAGTCGGCTCTTAAAGCCAAAAGTTCGCAGCCTTCGGCAGCTCCTTGTATTTGATCGTTCCCACGCTCCGCGTGGGAATGCAGCCCGGGACGCTCCGCGTCCCAACAGCGGACGCCGAGCGTCCATCGAGGCATTCCCACGCAGAGCGTGGGAACGATCAGCCGGGGTCAGTTATTACGGATCTTCTCGACAATTGCCGTGGTCGAGCTGTTTTCCACCAGCCCCAACACTTTCACTGTCCCGCCGTAAGCGCTGACGATGTCCGCGCCGACCACTTGGTCGATCCCGTAATCACCACCCTTGACCAACACATCCGGCTTGACCTCGCGCAGCAGGTTTTCCGGGGTGCCTTCAGGGAAACTGATGACCCAATCCACCGCGCCCAGACCGGCCAGTACCGCCATGCGCCGGTCAACGCTGTTGATCGGACGACCCGGCCCTTTCAAGCGGCTCACCGAAGCATCGTCGTTGACCGCGACGATCAGACGATCGCCCTGGGCCCGCGCCTGCTCAAGGTAGGTCACGTGGCCAGCGTGCAGAATGTCGAAGCAGCCGTTGGTGAAGACGATCCGCTCGTTGTGCGCACGGGCATCGTCGACCGCCAGCAGCAATTGCTCAAGACCGAGCACACCGCGCTCGGAACCCTCTTCACGCTGGATGGCGCGGCGCAGTTCCGGCGCGCTGATGCACGCCGTACCCAGCTTGCCGACCACGATGCCCGCCGCCAGGTTGGCCAGGGCCACCGCGTGGGGCAGTTCTTCGCCAGCGGCAATCGCCGCCGCCAGGGTCGAAATTACCGTGTCGCCGGCGCCGGTCACGTCAAACACTTCACGGGCGCGGGCCGGCAGGTGCAACGCCGGATGATCCGGGCGCAACAAGGTCATGCCGTGCTCGCCACGGGTCACCAGCAAGGCGCCGAGGTCGAGGTCGTGCATCAGGGTAGCGCCCTTGCTCACCAGGTCGTGCTCATCGACGCAACCGCCGACGATGGCTTCGAACTCGCTGAGGTTCGGCGTGATCAGGCTCGCACCGCGGTAGATCGAGAAATCCTTGCCCTTGGGATCGGCCAGCACCGGAATGCCACGGGCACGGGCGGCCTGGATCAGCACCTGATGGTTTTTCAGCGCGCCTTTGCCGTAGTCGGACAGCACCAGCACCTTGATGCCTTCGAGCAATTCGTCGACCTGCTCGCCCAACGCCAGGGCGTCGGTGGCGAACGGTTCTTCGAAGTCGATCCGCAGCAGTTGCTGGTGACGACTCATGACCCGCAGCTTGACGATGGTCGGCTGGTGCGCAATACGCTGGAACAACGCCCGCACGCCAGCGCCCTTGAGGCTGTTGGCCAGGCTGTCGGCGGCTTCGTCGTCGCCGGTCACACCGACCAGCGAGGCCGGGGCGCCGAGGGCGGCGATGTTAAGGGCAACGTTGGCGGCACCGCCCGGGCGGTCCTCGATTTGCTCGACCTTGACTACCGGTACCGGCGCCTCAGGGGAAATCCGTGAGGTACCACCATGCCAGTAACGGTCGAGCATGACATCGCCGACCACCAAGACAGGGGCTTGATCGAATCGCGGCATGGACAACTTCATGGAGCAACCCACATACAAAATGAACAGGGGCGCGATATTACCACAGGGTTGGCACCGGCTTGCGCGACGGCTGCAACAGGATGAATTGGCAGGATTTTTTGATCATTTATTGAGCAAAAAACTCGATAGCCGAGCGCAGGCGTCTTCCAGCGCCAGGCTCTGCGTGTCGATCTCGCACTCTGCTGTCAACGGTGCCTCATACGGGCTGTCGATGCCGGTGAAGTCCTTGATCCGGCCTTGCAGGGCGGCCTGATACAAACCTTTGGGGTCGCGTTGCGCGCAGACCGCGAATGACGTGCTCACGTAGACCTCGATGAAGTCACCTTCAGCAAACAGCTGCCGCGCCGCCTCACGCTCGGCGCGAAACGGCGAGATCGCCGCCACGATCACAATCAGCCCGGCATCGACCATCAGTCGCGCCACCTCGGCCATGCGCCGAATGTTTTCCCGGCGACAATCAGCCCCCATCCCCAGGTCGCGGCACAGACCACCGCGCAGGTTGTCGCCATCGAGGATAAAGGTGTGCAGGCCACGTTGATTGAGTTGCAGCTCCAGGGCATTGGCCAGGGTCGACTTGCCCGCCCCGGACAATCCGGTCAACCAGAGGCAGCACGGACGCTGCGACTTGAGCGCGGCCCGGGCCTGGCTCGATAGCGCCAATCCATAGGGGCGAATCGCCGGCATGGGCGCTGACATCGATTGGGCCTCATTCATAGCCGAGCATCTCGTAATCGCGCTGATAAACCCGGCGCACCAGCCGACGGGTCCGAACCGAACAGAAATCACGGGCAAGCCTCGGCTGGCGTTGCTGCGAGCTGTTGATGTGAGGCAAGTCCACCGCAAACTTCAACTGCTCGCAGACCAGCGCGAAATCCCGCGCCAGGTGTTCCTGATAGCCGATGAAATCCAGCGCCAGATGCCCCAGGGAGTCAGTGAGAAAATCCGTTTGCGCCGCAAAATGCAGTTGCCGGCCAATCGTCTCCGGGTGCAGCCAGCGCGCCACGAAGTCATCGAAATCGCGGTACTGACTGACCAGGTTCTGCGCCGCCTGATCTCGCCGGCCCAACTCATTACCCCGCAGGAACGCATAAGCCGAATACGCCCTCTCCAGCGGATCGCGAACAAAAGCGAATTTGAAACTGGAGGCAAACTGTTCGGGAAACTGCTGCTCGTACCAGTACAACGGCAAGTGCCCGGGGCTCCAGTCGTCGAACAATGCCGCACACACGCTACTCCCGGCACATTTGGGCACGTGAATGAACAGGCATTCACGCTGTGCGAAGGACTTGGGAAAGTGCAGATTGGCCGACATCGACTTGTTCACGACCTGGCGGTCGACAACCGACAGGCGCCCCAGCAGGAAGGCCCGCTGCTGCTTGGGCAACAGTTTCCAGAGATAGCGTTGCAACATGGCAATACCCGCGCGACGGGGATGGCCCCGCCGATGAAAGTCAAAGTTCGTTCAGGAACCTTAACAAGCGCGGTGCAGAGATTTATTCAGGTTTGGTCAGGACGGGTAAGCAAGCCGATACAAATCACCGGACGCCTTGCACGTCCGATGAGCGAGGGGTGAGTCAGGCTCACCCCCGCCGCAGGTCAGGCGATGTCTTCTGCCGGGGCGTCGAGGCCCATGGCGTTCAAGCGGGCGTAGTAGCCGTTCTGGGCCAGAAGTTCGGCGTGGGTGCCGCGCTCGACGATCCGGCCCTGGTCCATGACCAGAATCAGGTCAGCCTTCTCGATGGTCGATAACCGGTGAGCGATCACCAGGGTGGTCCGGCCTTTCATGACCTGGTCCAGTGCCGCCTGGATGTGCCGCTCGGATTCGGTATCAAGGGCCGAGGTGGCTTCGTCGAGGATCAGCAACGGTGCGTTTTTCAGCAACGCCCGGGCAATCGCCAGACGCTGGCGCTGACCACCGGACAGCAACACGCCGTTCTCGCCGACTTGAGTGTCCAGGCCTTCGGGCAACTGCGCGATGAAGTCCATGGCGTAAGCGTCTTTCGCCGCTTTCTCGATGTCTTCACGGGGCGCGCCGGCCAGATCGCCATAGGCGATGTTGTTGGCCACGGTGTCGCTGAACAGCGTCACATGCTGGGTCACCTGGGCGATGTGCTTGCGCAGGTTCAGCAGTTTGTATTGTTCCACTTCAACGCCATCGATCAGGATCTCGCCCTTGTCGTGGTGATAGAAGCGTGGAATCAGGTTGGCCAACGTCGATTTACCACTGCCCGAACGCCCTACCAGCGCCACCATCTGCCCCGGCTCAACCGAGAAGCTGATGTCGTTGAGCACCTGGCGATCGGTGTCCGGGTAGGTGAAGCTCAGGTGGCGCACGTCCAGGCGACCAGTGACCGCATCGCGCTCAATGGTACCGGTATCGATTTCCGGCTCGACATCCAGCTGTTCGAAAATGCTCTCGGCACCGGCCACGCCTTTCTGGATGGTCGAGCTGACTTCGGACAACTGGCGGATCGGCTTGGGCAGCAGGCCGGCCAGGGTGATGTAGGCAATCATGTCACCGGCTGAAGCGTCGCCGCGCAGGTACAGCACCAGGAACATCAGCACCGCCATGGCGGAGTAGATCACCAGTTGCAGCAGCGGCGTGTAGATCGCGCCGGTACGGGTCATGCGCAATTGCTTGTCGGTGTTGCCCTGGCTGGCGGCCAGGAAGCGCTTCTGTTCGTAGACTTCGCCGCCGAAGCTGCGGACCACGCGATAACCCTGGATCGTTTCCGAGGACACGTGGGTCACGTCGCCCATGGCGGCCTGGATCTTCTTGCTTTGCTTGCGGAATTTCTTGCTCGCGGTGCGCACCATGACCGCGATCAGCGGCAGGATCGCGACCATGACCAGCGTCAGCTTCCAATTCATGAACAACAGCGAGGCAAACAGGAAAATCACTGTCATGCCCTCACGAATTACGACCTTGATCGCATCCGTGGCCGCCCCGGTCACCATGGTCACGTTAAAGGTGATACGCGAAATCAGATGACCCGAGTTATGCTTGTCGAAGTACCGGTTAGGCAAGACCAGCAGGTTGTTGAACAACTGCACCCGCAGGTCGTGGACCAGCCCGAGGGACACCTTGGCCAGGAAGTAGTTGCCCAGGTACGAGCCGAAACCTTGCCACGCGGCAATCAGGATGATCAGCAATGGCACCGCCTGCAGCAGTTGCAGGTCGCGCAGGTAAGGCACCGTTGGAAACAGCACGGCCTCTGGATTGGACAGGCCATCGACGAAGTACTTGAGAATGTAGCCGAGCATTGGCTGCGTCGAGGCGAAAATCAGAAAGCCGACAATGCTGATCAGGAACAGACTGATGTACGGCCGGACATAGCCGAGCAGACGGAAGTAGATTTTCAAGCTCGATGGGCTTGCGGAGAGACTGGAGTCGGTCATATCACGCGAATGTCGATAAAAAGGACGCTGACTTTAGCACAGCTTCTTCAGGGTTCTGGCAAACGCATAAAGGCTGTTATTGTTAGGCACTGCATTCAGCATCAAATAGCCATCCCCCCGAAATGGCCGATCAACTTCAGGATTGAATCTCTCAGCATGCAACTCAGCGGTTTCAACAGCACGTCCAATCGAGTTTTCGACTTCATTTGCCTGTGGATTCTTCCACTGGGCTATCTTTTGCTCCTGTGTGCGCTGTTCTTTCTGCCCGGGCGCAGCCTTCACCACAAGTTGTTTTACGGCCTGTTCAGCATTCCATCGCTGATTGCCCTGTGCCTGCGCCCGCGGGAACTCAAGGAATTGCTGCGTGAACCGGTGTTCATCGCACTGTTGCTGTTCGCCGCGTGGGCCCTGCTAAGCCTGTGCTGGGGACCGACGGATGACGAGAGCATCCCCGCCCAGTTCAAGCCGGCGCTTCATACGCTGCTGTTGTTCGCCGGTTCCTATCTGCTGGTGCGCCACCGCAGCGAAATCATCCAGCCACTGCTGTTCAGCGCGGCGATGGTCGGGTTGATCGCCTCGGTCTACAACCTGTTCATGTTTGCCCATATCTATGAGCCGGGCATGCGACTGATTGGGGGCGGCGCGTTCGACAACCCCTTGCTCAGCTCGCATATCTTCGGCTTTTTCTGTGCCTATTGGTTGAGCCTGAGCATGACCTGCAAGCGGCGCCAGATGCTCTGGCTCAGCCTTCCGGCGATGGCCATCATGTTTGCCGCGGTAATCGCCACGGGCTCCAGGACCCCACTGGTTGCCCTGACACTGGCTGCGCTCTGGCTGGGCTTCATTTGCTGGAATCGTCGTTCAATCGTATTGCTCGCAGCGCTGACCGTCAGTGGGTTAGCGGTCAGCGTGCTGTTTTCGCGGATGCTCATTGAACGAGGCGACTCCTTTCGCTTTGAAATCTGGCAGTTGGCCCTGAGTCGGATTGCCGAACACCCGTGGATTGGCCATGGCTACAACGCCAGCCTGGCACTCGACCCCGGCGTCGGCTACACCTTGCAAGAGCCGCATAGCTTTGCGCTCGGCGTGCTCTATTACGTCGGCATTATCGGCTTGTTGCCCTGGCTGTTTTTCCAGGCCTGGGCCCTGTTGAGCAGCTGGCGCTATCGCGTCCAACCGCTGTTCATTGTTGCCTCGACCTGGCTGATATTCGGGATTGGAGCAGGTTTGACCGAGGGCGGCGGGATCATTTCTCGCCCCAAGGAGCACTGGTTCCTGCTGTGGATTCCGCTGGCGCTGATCGCTGCGCTGAGCATCAACCAGCGCGCCAGACGCCTGCTGGCCACGCCGGTCAAGACGCTGACGCCGACGGCATTCGTGCAGATGGCCGCCAATGCCCAGGTGATCGAGGAGGATGGTCTCGGGCCGAAAGTACTGCGCCTGGTCGATGGCAGTTTCCTCAAGCTGTTCCGTCGTCGTCGCTGGTACACCTCGGGCAGTTTCAACCCTTATTCCGAACGCTTTGCCGTCAACAGCGAGCAACTGCGGACCCTGGGCATTCCAACACCACAGACCCTGGCCCTGTACCGCCTCGAAGACGGCAGCAGCGCGGTGCATTACTCGCCACTGCCCGGCAACACCCTGCGCCAGGTCCTGCAAGGGATCACCGCGCCGGCGGTGCGCCAGGCACTGGTAGAGCGTTTCGGCAAGTTCATGGCGCAGTTGCATGAGCAAGGCGTGTATTTCCGCTCCCTGCACCTGGGCAACGTACTGGTGCTGGACGACGGCGAGTTCGGCCTGATCGATCTGGCCGACATGCGCATCTACCCGTCGTCACTGAGTCTGTCACTGCGTCAGCGTAATTTGCGTCATATGCAACGCTACACCGAAGATCGGCGCTGGCTGTTCGAAGATCACTTCCAGGCGCTGCTCCAGGGATACGCCGCCACCGCATCCACATCCGCCGTAAACAACCTGCACAGGCAAGTGCTGGCCGCCAGCAACACGGCCCGGGCTCATTGATGATTGAAACCAACCCCCTCATAGCGGTGGCAGCCTACGTGCTGGCCATCCTGACAGCCGCCTTGTTGTTGCGCGCCGTGCCGAAAATCGCCCGCCACCTTCAGCATTCCGGTGAAAGTCGCTTTGCCAGCATCGACGGCTTGCGCGGCTATCTCGCGTTTGGTGTGTTTATTCACCACTCGATCATTACCTGGATCTTTCTGCGCACCGGCGTGATTGATTTCCCGCCGAGCAATTTCTATTCGCAGCTCGGCCAAGGCAGCGTCGCGCTGTTTTTCATGATCACCGGTTTTCTGTTCTGGAGCCGATTGCTCTCCCAGGGACGCCAACACGATTGGCTGGCCTTTGCGGTCTCCCGGCTGTTCCGCCTGTATCCGCTGTACCTGCCACTGATGCTGATTGTGTTTGTCTCGGTCTTCCAGTTGCAGAACTGGGAACTGAAGGAGCCCGGCATCAAGCTTGCCGGACAGATCCTGGCCTGGCTGACCTTTGACCGACCGGACATCAACCAGTACCACCAGACGGGCATGCTGATTTCCAACGTCACCTGGACCCTGGGCTACGAGGTGTTTTTCTACCTGGCGCTGCCTCTGGCCGCGATGGTGTTCATCTATCGCGGCAGCTGGCTGCAAGTGGTGTTGTGCCTGATCGGCATTTACGTGCTGTACCAGGTGGTCGGCTGGGAACACTCGCTGAAGAAGCATTTCCTGGCCAGCTTCCTGGGGGGTATCGCTGCCGCGTACTGGGTGCGCCGCCCGCAACTGGTGGCCTGGAGTCAGACGCGACTGGCGGGCATTATCGCGTTGCTCGCCCTGGCCATTGCCTTTACCGCTTTCAACCGGGCGTTCAGCCTGATGCCGCTGCTGCTGATGTCGGTGTTCTTTGTGATCGTGGCATCCGGGCACACGCTTTTTGGCGCCCTGAAGCCGCGCAGCATCCGCTGGCTGGGAGAAATCAGCTACAGCACCTACCTGCTGCACGGTTTCCTGCTCTGGGTCATGGTGCAGCGCCTGCCGCACGTGCTGAACATCGACACCCGGGAAACCTGGGTCTTCCTGCCGACGATGGCGCTGTGTGCGTGCCTGCTGATTATCATCAGTAGCGCGACCTTCCTGTACATCGAAAAGCCTGGCATCAACGCCGGCAAGCACGTCTTGAAGTGGCTGCGTCAGGGCCGGATGGCGAAGAACCTGAGGGAAAAGTTCGCCCGATAACATCGAGCGAACTGCCTGAACGAATTCAGTCCTTTTCCAGCGGCGAGAAGTACAGCCGCCCCAGACCACGCCAGGTCTTCTTGTTCCAGGCCTTGAGCGGGATCTGCGCCAGCAGCTCCCGCGCCAGCTTGCGGTCACGGTTGGCGGTTTTAAGGAACATCGAGCTCAAGAACTTGTAGCGCACCTCGTCGTACAGCGGATGATCGCTGAACAAGGCGTAGGAGCGCAGGATGTTGTCGATCATGAAACGGTGGTTCTTGTAGGAGTTGGTGGCGTGCTTGCGATAGCGCGCCATCAGCACATTCAGGCCGTCGATGAAATAACCGGCATGGGTCACCTTCAGCTCGATCAGCAAATCCTCCAGACGAATGTTCGGATCGAACCCGCCCACCTTGTCCAGCGCTTCACGGCGAATCATCAGGGTCGGCGCAGGCGGGTAAGGCTTGCGCTCCAGGAACATGTCATCGAAATCCAGGCGACGGAACGGCACATCCCGGCGCTGGCGCTTCTCCGGGTACAGATTGCCATCGGCGTCGATCAGCTCGATGTTGCCGGCGCAAATGCCAACCTCGGGCTTGCCGTCCATGTACGCCACCTGCGTGGCGATGCGCTCCGGCAACATGATGTCATCGGAGCCGAACGGCACGATCAGGCTCCCCGTGGAACGGGCGATCGCGCCATTGAGCGTATTGGTCAGCCCCTGATTCTCCTGAACCCGGAAATCGAAGCCGTGTTGAGCCTGCAACGCCTTGATGCGCTCGACGCTGTCGTCTTTTGAACCATCATCGACCACCAGCAACTCGATGTTCGAGTACGTCTGGTTGATGACGCTGAGGATGCTTTCCTCGATGTAGCGAGCGTGGTTGTACGACGCGATGATGACCGTGACGATGGGTTGCGCGTCGTTCATTTCTGTTCCTTGCGAGCCTGTTCCAGGCCGGAGTCGATCAGGTTCAGGTATTCCTGGCGGAACACCTCGATGTCGTGTTCGGTCTGCAGATAACGGAACGCCTGTTCGCCCTTGGCCTTGAGTTCGTCGTCCGACAGGCCGAGGTAGTTATCCAGCGCCGCGACCAGGCTTGGCACATCCTTGGGGGTAATCGCCAGGCCACCGGCGCCCTCGATCAGCGGCAACATGGCCGGCACGTTCGAAGCGATCACCGGCAGATGCCCGCTCATGCCTTCGAGCAGTGCCAAGCCCAGGCCTTCGGCCAGGGACGGCATGGTCCAGACGTCGAACGCGCGAATGTACTGCAAGGCGATTTCCTTGAAACCCAGCAGATGCGCCCGGCCGGTCAGGCCCAGGCGCTCGATCTCGGCGGCCAGTTTCGCTTCTTCGCGGCCGGCACCGATAATCGCCAGTTGGGTGTTCGGGTATTTGTCCTTGAGCGCGGCAAATGCCTGCAACAGGTAGGTATGCCCCTTGACCGGCACCAGGCGACCCAGGGCGCCAATCAGCCGCACCGACGGGTCGATGCCCAACATCTCACGGGCGCGCTCGCGGCTGTGCTGCAAGCCTTCGGCCTGCTCGATGTCGATGGCGTTGGTGATGGCGTAGGTGTTCTGCTCGGTAAAGCCGCAATCGCAGTCCAGCAGGTACTGTTTGACCGCTGGCGAGACGCCGACGAAGCGCCAGTGCCGATCCACCAGGCGCTGGGTCTGGCGGCGCCGGTAAAACCGGTCGTACTCGCCAAAACCGTGGGAGATGCCGATGCACAGCGGCACTTTCAGCCAACGGTTGAGCGTCAGCATCATGTTCACGGGTTTGAAACGGTTGCAGATCACCACGTCGAACTTCTCTGCGCGGCAAAACTTGTACAACTGCCACATCGCGCGCAGGCGCATGCCCTTGAGGGACTTGTCGGAAAACTCGAAATACACCGAACGGTCGGCACGGCTCACTGCCTCGCCCGGCCCCGGCTTGCCGCGTAGAAACGCGGCAGTCACCTCATAGCGATCGCTCGGCAGCGCCTTGACGATCTGCTCTGCCAGGTCGGCAAAATCATGGGCTTTGACGTTGTAGTCAGGCTGCAGTTGCAGAACCTTTGACCGTTGACTCATAACTCTCCCCGTGGAAACCAGTCGCATCGATGACCCAGGCCGGTTCGGCGGCGAGGCGCCTGACCTCGGCTGGATCGGGTGGGGGCAACCGTGACCACTCGTTGCGTTTCCAGCAAACGAAGTGGAAATACGGAAACCGGCGATCGCCATCGCGATCATTGCTCAAACTGCCATCGCGCCAATACCAGTGACGCGGAAAATCGTCCGTGCCGTCATGCCACTTGATGCAGCCACCCGGCGTGCTGAAGGCCTCGGTGAATTCGCTGCGGCGACGCCACGGATTGAGCTTGCCCACCAGGGTGAACAGCGGCTCTGGAAAATTCTTGCGCCAGTGGAAGATACGGCTGAAAGCCCCTTCGTCCAGCGCGTGATGCTCCTGGTCGGTAAAACGCGTTTGCCAACCCTTGATCTGCATGAACAACTCACGCTTGCGCGCGGTATTGCGCATCAGGCATAGATGCCCTGCAACCCGCCGCTCATGGGTAGAAAACAGGTCATGACCGGCCAGCCGATCCGGGGTGAAGTAACTTCGCAGGTCACCATACACCAGATCAATATCGCCAAACGCCCAGAAATCATAGCCTTGCAGGCGGTCGGCATGAATGTGTCCCAACGCCGGCTTGATATCGCACAGCTTGTAAGCGGCAGCGGGCGCAAAGTCGATCTTCAAGCGCCGTGACACCAACGCACAATAATCACTGAAGGTCATGGCCTCGACGGTGACGTTGGGCGGCAGATTTTCAGGCGTACCGCAGTCACTGAACAGTAACCAGTCGATATCGGCGTTACGTCTGCAACTCTCCAGAAAGAACGGCATCCAGAACGGCCAATGGCCGAAATAAGGAATCAGAAAAAGAATACGCGGGCATGAGTTCATCACACAAAGTCACTGCGGCTGTTTAATTTGCCGACATGCTAAACCGCGTCATGCTTCATTTTTACTGTGCAGATGTATCTGTTTGCTTCAAAACCCACAACAATTCATGGCGTCTCACCGCTTTGCGGAAGAACTCATTCTCGCCATAAGTCGGCGGCACCCGTCCAGCCAACAGCCGTTGTATGCAGCGGCGCAAACGTCGCTTGAACGGCAGGGGCGGTTGCAAGTCATGCATCATGCCCAGCGCCATCGCCTTGTCGCGTTGTTGCTCGATAGACATCGGCAGGCAGCACGGCTGCATGGGCACGCTCGAATCGAATGCCGGCGGCAGCGCAATGCCCTGGCCCTCATTGCCCATCGGCCAGCGATCATTGTCGTGCAGGTGATTGGCGTAGCCGAGCAGGGTCGGCTGGAAGTCCAGGCCCCGGAGTGCTTCAAGGACGGCTTCCTGCGCGCAGATATGATCGGGGTGCGGATCGAGGGTCGGGTGCGGCAACACGATCACTTCCGGACGGGCTCGCATCAGCACTTCACGCAGGTCGGCCAGCAGGTTGTTCCAGGTCGGCGCACCGTCGGCATCGCCCGGCAGAGTGAACGGGTTCAACTGACGAAACAGGCGGGTGTCGCCCAACTCCGCTTCCCGCGAACCCATCGGTTGCGACGGCGCCGCTTTCATCGCCGCCAGTTGCAGGCAGAAATAGCCCAGCTGCACGCAATGCGCTTCCGGCACTCCGGCCCAGCGCGGCACGGCGATGCTGTCCCAGGCACGCAAGCGGCCCTTGAGCCGCGCCGCTTCAACCTTGTTCAGACCCATCTGCTGATAGTGTTCGGCTTCGATCTCGCCGGCGGTGAGCGTGACGATCCAGGCTTCACTGGCCTGGCTGTACAAACCGTAGGCCGCCAGTTCGGCGTCGTCGGCGTGGGGCGCAATGACCATGACTCGCTGACGGTGGTAATCGGGCAGCTCAAAGGCCCAGAGCACCGGTTCGCCGAGCAACCGGCAGAAGCGCCCGCGCAACCGCAACTGTCCTTGGGACAGTACGTGCGACTGACCCGTCAGGTTCAAGTAGCGCAGGCCATCGACGCCGCGTTCGAAGGTTTGCTGGTCGGGGTTATTGCCACCGGCCAACTCGATCACCGGGTCGATAAAACGGCCCAGCCAGGTGCTTTTGACCCGCAACGCCAGGACCAGCGTGGCGTCGTCGACCAGCATCACGCCTTCGTCCAGCCGCAGGTGCTCGCCCACCAAGTGAACCTTGGGCCGCTGGGTGTAGGGCGGGAAGCTGTACTGGTAATCGTCTTTGGGCGAATAGAACAAATGGTCGGCGAACCACGCCTCATGGGCGATCCAGCCCAGGACCGCGAGCACCAGCGGCAGCCACCAGGCCACCAGCAGGCCGATGACGATCAACAGCGCCAACGCGATCAGCAGACCGATGCGTTTGTTGCGACGGTGACGCTTGAGCAGTTGCTGTTTGCGACTCATGGGTTGGCTCATACGGTGAAGACCGGCACAGGATTGCACCAGCGGTCCTTGTATTCACGGTCGGCCCGACCGAAGGAAAACCGCAGCGGTTTACCCAAGGCGCGAGCGTGTTCCCAGGCGCTTTGGGTGTTGAGAAAACTCAGCACGCTGCCGGGGCTGAACTCGCGGGTTTCAGGATCGACGCCGCCATTGATGTACTCGACGCTGATCCACTCCGGCGCTTCGACGCGGTACACCAGTTGAATCGCAATCGGCGTCTCGTTGAGGAAAATCACCGAGCCGATCAACAACTCCCGCAACAACTCGATCACCTCGCCCATGCGCGCCGCGCCGGTCGCCGGAAAGCCCCAGCGGCGCTGGAACAGGTCGCAGTAGATCGCCGCCAGTTCGCTGCTGGAAAAGTCGCTGACCGGCCGTACCACTCCACCTGCTTCCTCCAGCAGACGCAATTCGCGACGCTGGTTGTAGCGAAACTTTTTCGACAGTTCTTCGGGGGTGCGGGCCATGGCCAGTTGTTCGGTTTGCAGCTTGATGCCGCTGAAGCGACCTTCGTTCAGGGCGGACAAGTAACGCCCGCGATGACGCAAAGGAGCCTGAGCCTCGGCGGCGGCCGGCAAGATCAGCTCGGCATTGCCGAGGTCGAACAAGCCTTTTTTGCCGCTGCGTTTGAGCACGTCCTTGGACAAGGCGAGGTCGCGGCCCCAGGTCGGGATCGCGGCTTTGATTTCGCCATCGTGTTCCCAGGCCAGGTAGCGCACCGGTATCTCCGCCAGCGCGGCCAGCCGCTCGACGACGATGGGATGGGTGGCGACACTGCCGCCAAAACGCTGCCAGGCATCGGCATAAGTCGAGGCGTCGACCGACGCCCAGCCTCGTTCGCGCCAGCCTTGAAATCGGTTGAGCATCAGCCCCTCTGTGCCAGTTCGGTAACGTGTGGCAAATGCCAGAAAGCCTCGCGCACCGCGCGGTCGGAGAAGCGCTCGCGCAAGCGGTCGAGCATCAGCTCGGCACACTGGCGACGTTGCTGCTCGTTCATCGCGGCCAAATGTTGCAGCCCTTGCGCCAAGCGCTCGGCATCGCCCAGCGGGAACAGAATGCCCACGCCTTCGACCACTTCCTTCGCCCCACCACATGCGGTGGCGAGCAACGGTACGCCGGCGGCCATGGCTTCAAGCAGCACCATGCCGAACGGTTCGTGATCGGAACTGAGGGCAAATACATCAAAAGCGCGGAAGTAACGCCGGGCTTCGGGCACTTGGCCGAGGAACAGCACGCGGTCGCCGATCCCCAGTTCACGGGCCAGATCCTTGAGGCTCTGTTCCAGGCGACCGGAACCGAGAATCACCAGTTGGCTATTGCCCGGCAAACCCGGCAACGCCGCGGCGAAACCGTGCAGCAGCGTGGCCTGATCCTTGTCCGGATGCAGCCGCCCGACGTTGCCGACCACCCAGGCGTCCACCGCCAGACCGAGGGTTTCCCGGGCTTCGCGAGTCGATACCTGAGTGACCTGCAAGGCCTGCACATCGATACGGTTGTACAGCGTCTGAATCCGCGCCGCCGGCCATTTCGGCAAGCACTGGCGCATGTCGTCGCGCACCGCATCGGACACGCCGAGCAGGCTCAAGCGCTTGCGGAAAATATGCGCGAACAGTTTGCGCGTGCCGCGTTTGTAATCGTCAAACGCGTGGTGCACGCCAATCACCGGCAACGAGGTGCCGAGCAAGGCGATGTAGATCGGCTTGAAACGATGGGCGATGCAGAAACTGAAGTTGCGCGAGGCGGCGATCTTGCGCAGATCGCCGATGGCGCCCAGCTTCAGGCCACGAATGGCCTTGGAGCTGTATTCCATGAACAGCACTTCATCGGAAGCGCAGCCCGCGGCGACGTCGCTATCGGCGGCCCCGGTCAAAAAGACCGTGGTCACCCGATAGCCAGTCCCCGCGAACAGGCTGGCGTATTGCCGGGCGCAGTCCAGGAACGGCCCGTCATAGCCGTGGCAGAACTGCAGCACATGGCGCTCAGCCGAGCGTGTCATAAGCGTCCGCGCCTTCTTTGACCACCAGAATGTCTTCCATGATCAGGTATTGCAGGTCGGAGCCGAAGAACATGTTCAGGGCGTCGGTCGGCGAGCAGATCATTGCCTCGCCACGACGGTTGAGCGAGGTGTTCAGCGACACGCCATTGCCGGTCAGTACTTCCAGCGCTTTCATCATGTCGTAGTAGCGCGGGTTGTATTCGCGTTTGAGCACCTGGGCCCGGGACGTACCGTCTTCGTGGACGACTTCCGGCACGCGGGTCTTCCATTCTTCCGCCACTTCAAAGGTGAAGGTCATGAACGGTGCAGGGTGATCGACCTTGATCATCTGCGGGGCCACGGTGTCGAGCATCGACGGGCAGAAAGGCCTCCAGCGCTCGCGGAACTTGATCTGGTGGTTGATACGGTCAGCCACGCCGGTCGCACTCGGGCAACCGATGATCGAACGACCGCCCAACGCGCGCGGACCGAACTCCATACGACCCTGGAACCAGGCCACCGGGTTGCCGTCGACCATGATCTTGGCGATGTTCTCCGGCATGTTCTCGATCTTGCGCCAGGCCGGCTTGCTCGGGTGACGGGCGCACGCGGCGATCACGTCTTCGTTGCTGTAGGACGGGCCGAGGTAGACGTGTTCCATCTTCTCGACCGGCACACCACGGGCGTGGGACACGTAGGCTGCGGCACCCACCGCGGTACCGGCATCGCCGGACGCAGGCTGCACGAACAGTTCCTTGACGTCATCGCGGGCGATGATTTTCTGGTTCAGCTTGACGTTCAACGCACAGCCGCCGGCGAAGGCCAGCTTGCCGGTTTCCTTGAGCACGTCGCCCAGGTAGTGGTCGATCATCTGCAGCGAGATCTTTTCGAACAGCGCTTGCATGCTGGCCGCGTAGTGGATGTACGGCTCGTCGGCGATGTCGCCTTCGCGCTTCGGCCCCAGCCACTCGATCAGCTTCGGCGAGAAGTAGAAACCCTTGCCCTTCTCTTTATAACGACGCAGGCCGATGACGTTGGCGTAGTCGGTGTTGATCACCAGCTCGCCGTTTTCAAACGAGGCCAGGCGCGAGAAATCGTATTTGCTGGCGTCGCCGTACGGCGCCATGCCCATGACCTTGAACTCGCCGTCGAGCATCTCGAAACCGAGGAACTCGGTGATCGCGCCGTACAGGCCGCCGAGGGAATCGGGATCGAAGAATTCCTTGATCTTGTGGATCTTGCCGTTTTCGCCATAACCGAAGAAGGTCGTGGCGTACTCGCCCTTGCCGTCGATCCCCAGGATCGCGGTTTTCTCTTTGAAACCGGAGCAGTGGTAAGCGCTGGAGGCGTGGGCCAAGTGGTGCTCGACTGGCTCGATCTTGATTTTCTTCGGGTCGAAACCCAGTTGCTCAAGGCAGAACACGATCTTGTTGCGATAACGCTTGTAGCGACGGTTGCCCATCAGGATCGCGTCGAGGGCGCGGTCCGGGGCGTACCAGTAACGCTTGGCGTAGTGCCAGCGCGCCTTGCCGAACAGGCTGATCGGGGCGAACGGGATCGCGACCACGTCAACGTCGGACGGCTTGATGCCTGCCTGTTCGAGGCAGAACTTCGCCGATTCGTAGGGCATGCGGTTCTTTGCATGTTTATCGCGTACGAAGCGCTCTTCCTCAGCCGCCGCGACCAGCTTGCCGTCGATGTACAAGGCTGCGGAAGGATCATGGCTAAGGGCGCCGGACAGGCCAAGAATCGTCAATGCCACAGGGGTCTAGCCTCTTTAGTCTGCATTCAGGCGACAAGCGCCTCAAAAATTAATGTGCCCTCGCAAGGGGCGAGAGACAGCTAAAGGGCGGGATTATAGCGTAAACATGGCGGGAATGACCCAGAGGTTGTTTGACGCGGACGATCAAGATCAAAAGATCGCAGCCTGCGGCAGCTCCTACACAAGGGCCATTGCCACGCCGCCAATATGCGACCGACACAAATCCCTGTAGGAGCTGCTGCAGGCTGCGATCTTGGCGCCCTATGCGGCGCTACTGATGTCCTTGGGCAACCGCTGATCAATCACCCGATACAACGCACTGCTCTCCGGCCAATTACGCATAAACCGCGCCCGATCCCGCGCATACGCCGGGGCGAAGCTGCCCGCGGAGCCGTGCTGACACATCGAATCCAGATCGATCAGCGCCCAGCGATCCTGCTGCCAGAACAGGTTATGACCCTTGAAATCACCATGGCTGATCCGCTCGCGAATCAGTTCGGCGAAGAGGTGATCCAGCGCCAGCAATTCGGCTTCTGGTGCCGAACCACTCTCAACATACGGCGCAAAACGCTCGATGATGTCCGGCCCCGGCAGGTACTCGGTCACCAGATAAGCCCGGCTGCGCAGCCACAGGAAGCGCTTTTCCAGCACGGCCAATGGCTTGGGCGTGGCGATGCCCAGGAACGCCAGGCGATTGCCTTCGCGCCAGGAATGCCAGGCACGGCTCGGGCGCCAGAAGCGTTTGAGCCAGTGGGCAAAGCCCTTGATGTTGTAGCGCTTGATCACCAGCGTGCGTCCGGCGACGTCGACCTTGCCAACGCTCGCCGCGCCGCCGGTCTTGTACAAATGGCCCTGATCGAGCAAGGCATCGGCCTGCTCCAGTACCGGCAACATCGCCGCTGCTTCCTCGCGACGAATCGCCCGCAAACCGAACGCCCCGCGCTGAACGCTGAACAACGTGCACTCACGGCCGCACTTGATCAGGAAGTCCTTCAGGCGCCAGCGGCGGACCTTGTCGATCTGCTTCTGCAAGGCTTCCATCGGCAAGGCGTGCTCGCCGTTGCTCAACAGGTAATACACCAGCAATTCTTCGGTGAACGGTTCCAGCGTCTTGGGCAACTGGGCGAAAAATACGCCGAGGTTTTCCAAAACTTTCTGTCGTGACAGCGGTTGGCCAGGGGTTTCGGCGCAGACACCGCCGCCATCGATCAGGTACAGCCGACCACGCTGGCGCAACAGGTTGTCCAGGTGCAGGTCTTCCTGCCACAGGCCCTTGCGATGCATTTGGCCGATAGCGCCCAACGCCTCGGCCAGCACCGCGCCTTGCATATCTGCCAGCACTGGCAAGTGTTCGACCTGTTTCCAGGTGTCCCCCAGGCTCTCGGCGCCTTCGATGAAATCGAACAGCAGCCAACCGCCCTCGCCGTCCTTCAAGCCATCCGCCAACAGTTGCGGTGTGGTCAGGCCCTGGTCTGCCAGCAAACGCACGCCATCGCGTTCACGCTGGAAATGCCGCGCCGCTTTGCTGCCGACCAACAATTTGGCCAGCACCGGCCGGCCGCGCCAAACGCCCGCGCCAACGTAACGCTGCCCCGGCAACACCCGCAGCAAGCTCAACAATTGCAAATCGGCAGGCCCGGCGGCATCGGCCAGCGGAATGCTCAATGGCAGGCTCGGGCTACGGCCGGCGTTTTTCAGTTCGGACAAACGCATCAACGCGTCTCCTTGTGACTGCGCCGTGCGGTCAGGCGCGAAACCCAGGTGTCCACCAACGAACTGTCACTGGACTGATCGACGTAGCTGGCCAACATCTCGCGCAGCTGACTTTCGGTCCATTCCGGCGCCCGGCGCAGCAGCGGCTCCAGATCCTTGATCCGGTCACGCTGACCGAACAGCAAGGGCCGGGTCTTTTCCAGGTCGATCAATTGCGCCTGGTAACCGTCGCCGGTGGCCCGCAGGAAAATGTGTTTCGGGTAGAAGCAGCCATGCACCTGACGCACACTGTGCAGGCGCCGCGCCAGTTGCCCGCAGGCGTGCAGAATTGCCGAGTGCTGCGCCGCGCTCAGGTCCGACCAGCGCTGCAACAACGAGTCCAGGTCATCCCAGCCATCCAGCGCGCGGGTCAGCAGGATCGCCCGAACTTCGCCGTCGACCTTGCGCTCACCGAAAAACGCCGCTTGCAGCGCCGGGATGCCCATTTTCTGATAGCGCGTGATGTTGCGAAATTCGCGGGCAAAACTCGGTTCGCCGAACGGCGCGTGCAAGGTCCGCGTCAGGTAGTTGCTCTGGCGCTTGAGGTAGAACCCCTGACCTTCCAGATCCAGCCGAAACACGCTGCTCCAGCCGCCGCCCGCGGTGTTGGGTTCATCCACCGCGTCGAGCTGCTTGGCCCAGAGGGCGTCGAAGGTGCCGAGACCATGACGCTCAAGCAGCGCACGGTCTTCAGCGGCCAGAAAATCAGTCATTCGCGTCCCTCGAAGAATCTCACCACGTGCCGGATGCGTTTTTTGTCGGCCGCGTTGAGCCGGGTCCGTCCGCGATATTGCAGGTAGAAGCGCAGGCGCTGGGTAGCGGACAGGTGATATTTGGCCACCTTGTCGAGGCAGGCCAGGTCCTTGGTGATCCGGTATTTGAGCCAGAAACCGCGCCAGAAATCGCCGTTGGGGCAATCGATCAGGAACAGCCTGGCTTGATCGTCGATCAGCAGGTTGCGCCACTTCAAATCGTTATGGGTGAAGCGATTGTCGTGCATGGTCCGGGTGTAACCCGCCAGTTGCCGACTGATGTTATCGACCCAGGCGCGGTCCGCCAGTTTCGGATCATGCCGGTCGGCCAGGGCCGACAAGTCTTCGGTGTTCGGCAACTCGCGAGTGATCATCGCCCCACGGTCGTACGCCGCACCGCGCCGCTCCAGGCCCCAGGCCACAACTTCGGCAGTCGGGATGCCCCACTTGGCGAAGCGCTTGAGGTTCTGCCATTCGGCTTTCACCCGTGGCTTGCCCAAATAGCGACGCAGGCCTTTGCCGGCACCGACGTAGCGCTTGACGTAATAGTTGACGCCGTTGCGCTTGACGCGGATGACCTCGGACAACGGGTCACGGGTCAGGCGCTCGCCCTGAAGGGCAAACACCGCTTCCAGGCTACCGAAGTCTTCGGCCAGATCGCTGTAGGCAGGTTCCAGTCTCCAACCCGGCATCAGAGCGCATCCCCGTATCGCTGTTTACGGTCGTAAAGCTTGTTGGCCTTGCCTTCGAGCCAGGCGAGCAACCCGGCTTCTTCACCCAGAATCTGGCGCAAAGGCTGCTGGAAGTAGCCCTTGAGGAAACGCAATTTGTCGCGCCGGGTCAGGCCGATGTCCAGGGCCGAAAAGTACAGCGCCGCCAGATCCTTGTTGCGCCAGCGCTGAGTGATCGCCGGGCGGGTCTGGGCGCGGTGCAGGTCGATCACCGAGAGTTTGAAGTCGTCCGCGGTCACCGGTTTGTCGGTGTGCAACAGGAAGTGGCAGATGTAGCAGTCGCGATGGTTGACCCCGGCGCGGTGCATCATGCCGGTCATGCGCGCGACTTCGGCGATCAGTGCGCGCTTGAGCTTCGGCTCGGGCGGGTGCTTGACCCAATCGATGCTGAAATCTTCGAGGCTGACGGTCGGCGCCAGTTCTTCGGTGACGATGAACGAGTGCTGGTCCGCCGGATTGCTACCCTTCTCGCCGTAAGCCACGGCGGTCATGGTCGGCACGCCGACGTCTTGCAGGCGCTGGATGGCCTTCCACTCCTGGCCCGCACCGAGTACCGGCAGCTTGGCGGTGAGCAGGTTCTTGAAGATCTCGCCCCAGCCGATGCCACGGTGGATTTTCACGAAAAACCCGTTGCCGTTCACTTCAGTGCGCAGGGTCCGGCGCGCTTCGAGCTCGCGGTACACCTCGCCCTGCAAGCCCTCGACTTCGGCGAACGGGTCGCGTCCGGCCCACAGGCTTTTGAACGGTTCAGCCAGCATCAACTTCATTAAGCGTGCTCCGCCAGAATCACATCGGCCGCGTGTTGCGGCATGCTGTAGAGGTCGGCCGTCTCGGCGAAGGCCAGACCGTTGCGGCTCCACGCCGCTCGTGCTTGCGCGTCATTCAACATGCCGGTCAGGTACTGCGTGAGCTGCGCCTGATCGAAGGGTTCGTCCAGCACCAGGCCGGCGTCGGCCTCGGCGATGTAATGGGCGTAACCACAGACCGCGCTCACCAGCACCGGCAACCCGGCGACCAGCGCTTCAAGCAGCACCGTGCCGGTGTTTTCGTTGTACGCCGGGTGGATCAACAGGTCGGCGCCCAACAGGAAACGCGGGATATCGCTGCGGCCCTTGAGGAACGTCACGTTGTCGCCGAGCCCCAGTGTCGCGCTTTGCATCTGGAACAATTTGGGGTCGTCCTGGCCAATTACAAACAGCCGGGTACGTTTCTTCAGATCAGCGGGCAACGCCGCCAACGATTTGAGGCTGCGATCCACGCCCTTGGTCTTGAACCCGGAGCCGATTTGCACCAGCAGCAAGTCGTCATCCTTGAGCTTGAACTCACGGCGGAATTCGGTGCGAATTTCGGCGGCATTCGCTGGCGCGCGACGGTCCTGGGAAATGCCCGGCGGCAGCAAATGGAAGCGTTCCAGCGGCGTGTCGTAATGCTTGATGAACAACGGCTGCTGGACTTCAGAGATCATCAGCACTTCGGTCTTGGCGTCCTTGGCGAACACTGCGCGCTCGTACTCGGCGAAGTGCCGGTAGCGGCCCCAACGACGGTACAGCGAGTTGCGCAGGTTCTGCGCCTTGTCTTCGAAGCAGCCGTCGGCGGCGTAGTAGACGTCCAGGCCCGGCATCTTGTTGAAACCGATCAGGCGATCCACCGGACGCTTGGCCAGATCGGCCTCCATCCACTCGCTGAGCTTCTCGTTGCGTCGATGGTTGAAGAACGCCTTGACCGGCGCCACCAGCACTTCGAAACCCGGAGGAACGTCGCCCTCCCAGATCAGGGTGTAGACGCGGATCTGATGCCCACGCTGCTGACACTCCAGGGCAATGCGCATGAAATCGCGCTGCAAACCGCCAAACGGAAAATATTTATAAAGGACAAAAGCCAATTGCATCAGCGCAGCTCCTCAGCCAGTAACAACGTGCTCAGTCGGCTGGCGACACGCTGGGGATTCAGACGCGTGAAGCACAGGGGCCACTCGCGTTTCAGGTCAAACTGACGAGCATCTTCGGTCGTCGGTTGATAGGTGCATTTCTTTTGCAGGCACGGTGCGCACGGAAAGTCGCTGGCTATGTGAATCTGCGCCTTGCCGTAGGCGCCGGTCAGGCCCGGGTTGGTCGGACCGAACAGCGACAGGGTCGGCACGTCCAGCGCGGCGGCCAGGTGACCGAGTCCAGTGTCCACGGCCACACACGCCTGGGCACCGGCCAATACTTTGCCAACACCGGCCAGATTCAGTTTGGGCAGCACTTCGACATGGCGGAAACCGGCGGCGATGCGCTCGGCGCGGGCCTTCTCGATCGGGTTGCCCCACGGCAACTTCACCGCGACACCGAGATGACCGACACGCTCGGCCAGCTCACGCCAGTAGGCTTCGGGCCAGTGTTTGGTGTCCCACGTTGTGCCGTGCAGGAACAACACGTACGGATTCTTGCGTGGCAGCTCTACCAGACGCTCGACGTTCAGGCCGTAATCGCCCAAGCCCTTGGGCAAGTCGTAGCCCAGCGCCAAGGCGAACAACTGACGAACTCGCTCGACCGCGTGCTGACCACGGCCCACGGACAAACGTCGGGAGTAAAAGCGCGCAGCCATCGGTTCGCGAGCCGAATCCTTGTCCAGCCCGGCCACCGGGGCCTTGATGTAACGGGTCAGCCAGGCGCTTTTCAGCAAGCCCTGGGCGTCGATCACCAAATCGTATTTAGTCTCGCGAACGCTTTGTTTGAAGCGCTTCCACTCGCCGCTTTTAATGGTCTGCCAGATGTTTTTGCGCCAGCGCCGGATCGCCACCGGGATCACCTTGCCCACGGCCGGGTGCCAGGTCGGAATCTCGGCAAAGCCTTCTTCCACCACCCAGTCGAACGTGATGCCGGGGATCGCCCGCGCCGCGTCGGTCAACGCTGGCAACGCGTGAATCACGTCGCCCAGCGAGGAAGTCTTGATCAACAGTACCCGCAAACTAATTGACCTCGACCACAGTGCCCTGCAACCGCTGCAAGGCTTCGTTGACCGGTTGCGGCATCAGTTGGCGCAAGCAGTTGTAATGGCCGAAGCGGCAGGTGCGATCGAAGCACGGACTGCATTCGATACCCAGGCGAACGATCTCGACGTGCTCGGCCAGTGGCGGGGTGAAGCCCGGCGAAGTCGAGCCGTAGACGGCAACCAGCGGACGGTTCAGGGCCGCGGCGACGTGCATCAGGCCGGAGTCGTTGGACACCACGGCATCGGCGCAGGACATCAGGTCGATGGCCTCGGCCAGGGACGTGCCGCCGCTGAGGTTCACCGACTCTTCACGCAAACCGGGAATCAACCGCGCGCGGATGTCTTCGCCGACCGCGTGATCGTTTTTCGAACCGAACAGCCAGACTTGCCAGCCTTCGCGGATCTTGGTTTCGGCGACCTTGGCGTAATGCTCGGACGGCCAGCGCTTGGACTCGCCAAACTCGGCGCCGGGGCACAGGGCCAATACCGGACGATCCAGGGTCAGGCCGAATTTGGCCAGCGCGGCTTCGCGAGTCACCGGGTCGATTTGCAGGCTCGGCCGTGGATACGGTTGCGGCAGCTCGGCGCCACGCTCGTAGGCCAGGGCCATGAAGCGTTCGATCATCAACGGGTAGCGTTCTTTATCCAGGGTGCGCACGTCATTGAGCAAGCCGTAGCGGAACTCGCCACGCCAGCCGGTGCGTTTCGGGATGCCAGCGAAAAACGGCACCAGCGCCGACTTCAGGGAATTGGGCAGCAGGATCGCCTGGTCGTACTGGCCGACCAGGGATTTGCCGATGCGCCGACGGGTCGCCAGCTCGAGGGCGCCATGGCCGAGCGGGAAGCTCAAGGCCTGGCGCACTTCGGGCATGCGTTCAAGGATCGGCCGGCTCCACTCGGGGGCCAGCACGTCGATTTCGCACTGCGGGTGGCGCTGCTTGAGACACTGAAACAGTGTCTGCGCCATCACCATGTCACCGACCCAACTGGGCCCAACGATCAGAATTTTCATGTGGTTTCCAAAAACGAACCGGGGAGGCATACGCCTCCCCGCCTCGAGAATCCAGCACCTGCAGCCTTGGCCGGCAGGTCATTTGGACGAGCCGGTTGGGGCTCGTCGGATCAATTTCATGCACATCAATAGCAGTCAGCATAACCCTTTGGGTTAAGCCCGGTTGCCTGAGTGCCAGGTTAAGCCCGGCACATGTCAAGTCAGCTTCAGCTTAGCCCCAGCTCACGCCAGATCCGCGATACTTGCCGCCGTTCGTCCACGAACTGGTCGCCGGGAATCACCCCGGGGTCCTTCTGTAAGGCCTGCCGGTGCGCGGCGGAGCGGTAGGCTTTATAGGCCTCGCGCAGCAGGCTCGCGTCTTCGACCGGCATCAGCCCTGCCTTTTCCAACTCTTCCAGAATGCGGATGTTGTCAGTCCAGCGCAGCAATGACGGGTGCAGTTCGGACCACGCCAGGGCCGCGTATTGCACCATAAATTCAATATCGACGATACCTCCGGCGTCCTGCTTGAGATCGAACGGCGCCGTGGCCTCGAAGGCATTTGCCCCGGTGCCGGCGGCGGTGCTCTTGGTGCCGAGGTTATCGCGCATCTTGGCGCGCATCTCGCTGACCTCCTGGCGCAAGGTCGGCAAATCCCGGGCCTTGCCCAGAATCGCCGCGCGAACTTTTTCGAATGCCTGGCCGACTTCCTGACTGCCCACCAACACCCGCGCCCGTACCAACGCCTGATGTTCCCAGGTCCAGGCCTCGTTTTCCTGATAACGGGCAAACGCCCCGAGGGAACTCACCAGCAACCCGGACGCGCCGGACGGACGCAGGCGCATGTCCACTTCATACAACTGACCGGAGTTGGTCTGCGCCGTGAGCAAGTGAATGATCCGCTGCCCCAACCGAGTGAAGAACTGCGCACCATCGATAGGTTTCGCCCCGTCGGTTTCCGCCTGCGGATCGCCGTCGTGGATAAACACCAGGTCCAGGTCCGAACCATGCCCCAATTCCAGGCCGCCGACCTTCCCATAACCGACAATCACGAAGCCGGGATCGCACAAGGTGCCGTCGGTGCGCAGCGGCGTGCCGTATTTGGCCACGGTCTGGCGCCAGGCCAGGGCCAGCACTTGTTCGAGGATCGCTTCGGCGAGCCAGGTCAGGTAATCGCTGACTTTCATCAACGGCAGGCTGCCGGAGATTTCCGACGCCGCTACGCGCAAGCGGTGCGCCAGTTTGAAATGGCGCAGGGCTTCCATCTGCTGTTCGAGGTCGTCCTCGGGAATCCGCGTCAGGCGTTCGCGCAACTCGGCGGCCAGTTCCGGCGCCAGCGGCGGCTTGAACAACCGGCCTTCGTTGAGCAACTCATCGAGCAGCAACGGAAAACGGGTGATCTGCTCGGCAATCCACGGGCTCGCGGCGCACAGGGTCAATAAACGACGTAGGGCGCTGGGGTTTTCCGTGAGCAACACTAAATAAGCCGAACGCCGGGCCACGGCTTCCACCAATGGCAGCACTCGCTCCAATACCAAGTCTGGATTGGCGTGTTCCACAGCCTGGGCCAGCAAGCGCGGAATAAAGGCATCGAGGCGTTCGCGCCCCAGACGCTGCATAGCGCGCAATTGCGGACTGCCGCGCAGACCGGCCAAGGCTTTCAGCGCCTTGCTGGCATCGGCAAAACCGCCCTCTTCCAACTGACGGCACGCAGCCTCTTCATCCTGGGCCTCTTCCCACAACGGCAACCACTCACCGCCGACCACCACTTCGCTTTCGGCCCCCTCTTCTTCGTCAGGATCGGCAATCACCTGCGCAAAGTGCCAGGCCACGCGACCGCGCCAATACATCAGCCGCTCATGGAACGCCGCCCAATCGGCAAACCCGAGCATGAATGCAATCCGCGCCTGATCCTGCGCGCCATCTGGCAGCATTTGGGTCTGGCGGTCGGCGATCGCCTGGATCGCGTGCTCGGTGTAACGCAAGAATTCATAACCGTTGCGCAGCTCGGCGATCACCGGTGCCGGCAGATAACCCTGACCTTCCAGGGTGCTCAATACTTTTAATAGCGGACGTTGTTGCAGGCTCAGGTCGCGACCGCCGTGGATCAGCTGGAACGCCTGGGCGATAAATTCAACTTCACGAATGCCGCCGGAGCCGAGTTTGATGTTGTCGGCCATGCCTTTGCGCCGCACTTCCTGCTGGATCAACTGCTTCATGGTGCGCAGCGCTTCGATGGCCGAGAAGTCCAGATAACGCCGATAAACGAAGGGCCGCAGCATTTCCTGCAATTGCGCGCCGGCCACCTGGTCGCCGGCCACCACCCGCGACTTGATCATCGCGTAGCGTTCCCAGTCACGGCCCTGGTCCTGGTAATACTGTTCCAGCGCATTGAAGCTCAACACCAGCGCACCGGCCGAACCGTAAGGCCGCAGGCGCATATCGACGCGGAACACGAAGCCGTCGACGGTCATCGGGTCCAACGCCTTGATCAGGCGCTGGCCGAGACGGATGAAGAATTCCTGGTTATCCAGTGAGCGCTTCACGCCAACGGTTTCGCCGCCCTCGGGGTAAGCGAAGATCAAGTCGATGTCGGAGGACAGGTTCAGCTCCACCGCGCCGAGCTTGCCCATGCCGAGGATGACCATTTGCTGCGGCTCGCCACTGCGCCGGCCGGTGGGCACGCCGAATTGCTGGCAATGCCGCGCGTACAACCACTGATAAGCCTGATCAATGCTGGCATCGGCCATGTCCGAGAGGTCGCGGCAGGTCTGGACCAGATCGGCCTGGCGGGTCAGGTCTCGCCAGATGATCCGCACTTGATGGCGGGTGCGCTGACGGCGCAGGACGCGGCCGAGTTCGTCTTCGCTTTCAGCCGCATTCGCTGCCGCCGCAATCTGCGCGCACAGCTCGCCGGGGGCAAAGGCGCGATCCAGTTCGCCGGACTGCACCAGCGCCAGCAACATCAAAGGGTCACGAACGCTCTGTTCAATCACGAAGTCGCTGGCGGCGGTGACGCGGGCAAATTGCGCCCAGCGCTCGGGCGTCCAGGTGGACAGGCCATGGTCGTCTTCCAACAAGGCGACGGCCGTACGGAACGACTGCTCGGCACGGGTGACCAACGGCTGGAGAATGGCGGGCAGTTCGGCAAGCGAAGGCAGGGTCATGGTCTATCCTTGATCGGCGTGTGAAGGGCTGCATGTAGTGATTTCTGAAAACCCGCTACGTGACCGACTGTCGAACAAAGGTTAGAAATAGCTGAAATTTCTTTTATTTTGGCAGCCAACATCAAGCTTTCACCTTTTCTGGTTGGCAAAAGACCAACCTTAACGATTATTCTCACAACGCAGCCGGAGGCCACAAGCCATTCATCTGTAGTTTTACTACTCGTCTATACATTCGAAAGGCTGAAATGCCCGTTGATTTGTAGTAAAACTACACGCCGCCGGAACAACCTCTCGGCAATCCAAGAATTTATATCGTCTGCCCACAAGGCCAGTCGCAAACTCAGGCAACCGATTCTGGAAGCCTTTCCGCCCTGGAGCAAGCCATGCAAGACCTCGATCCCGTCGAAACCCAGGAATGGCTGGACGCCCTGGAATCGGTTCTCGACAAAGAAGGCGAAGACCGCGCTCACTATCTGATGACCCGTATGGGCGAATTGGCAACCCGCAGCGGTTCGCAATTGCCTTACGCCATCACCACGCCATACCGCAACACCATTCCTGTGACCCACGAAGCACGCATGCCTGGCGACCTGTTCATGGAACGCCGCATTCGCTCGCTGGTTCGCTGGAACGCGATGGCCATGGTGATGCGTACGAACCTGAAAGATTCGGACCTGGGCGGTCACATCTCCAGCTTCGCCTCCAGCGCGACCCTGTATGACATCGGCTTCAACTATTTCTTCCAGGCCCCGACCGACGAACACGGCGGCGACCTGATCTACTTCCAGGGCCACACCTCGCCAGGCGTCTACGCCCGTGCGTTCATGGAAGGCCGCATCACCGAAGAACAAATGAACAACTTCCGCCAGGAAGTCGACGGCCAGGGCTTGTCGTCCTATCCGCACCCTTGGCTGATGCCTGACTTCTGGCAGTTCCCGACTGTATCCATGGGTCTGGGCCCGATCCAGGCGATCTACCAGGCACGTTTCATGAAGTACCTGGAAGCCCGTGGTTTCATCCCTGAAGGCAAGCAGAAAGTCTGGTGCTTCCTGGGCGACGGCGAGTGTGACGAGCCGGAATCCCTGGGCGCCATCTCCCTGGCTGGCCGCGAGAAGCTCGACAACCTGATCTTCGTCATCAACTGCAACCTGCAGCGCCTCGACGGCCCGGTTCGCGGCAACGGCAAGATCATCCAGGAACTCGAAGGCGTGTTCCGCGGTGCTCAGTGGAACGTGACCAAAGTCATCTGGGGCCGTTTCTGGGACCCACTGCTGGCCAAAGACGTCGACGGCATCCTGCAACGTCGCATGGACGAAGTCATCGACGGCGAGTACCAGAACTACAAAGCCAAAGACGGCGCGTTCGTACGTGAACACTTCTTCAACACGCCTGAACTCAAGGCGATGGTTGCCGATCTGTCCGACGACGAGATCTGGAAACTCAACCGTGGCGGCCACGACCCGTACAAGGTCTATGCGGCGTACCACGAAGCGGTCAACCACAAAGAACAACCAACCGTCATCCTGGCCAAGACCATCAAGGGTTATGGCACCGGTGCCGGCGAAGCGAAGAACACCGCGCACAACACCAAGAAGGTTGATGTTGAAAGCCTGAAGCTGTTCCGCGATCGTTTCGACATCCCTGTGCGCGACGAAGAGCTGGAAAACCTGCCGTTCTTCAAGCCAGAGCCAAACAGCGCCGAAGCCCGCTACCTGAGCGAGCGCCGCACTGCACTGGGCGGTTTCGTGCCACAGCGCCGCGCGCAAAGCTTCAACATCCCGACGCCGCCACTCGACACCCTCAAGGCCATCCTTGACGGCTCCGGCGACCGTGAGATTTCCACCACCATGGCGTTCGTGCGGATCCTCGCGCAACTGGTCAAGGACAAGGAAATCGGCTCGCGCATCGTTCCGATCATCCCGGACGAAGCCCGTACCTTCGGTATGGAAGGCATGTTCCGTCAGTTGGGCATCTACTCGTCCGTTGGCCAGCTCTACGAGCCAGTCGATAAAGACCAGGTGATGTTCTACAAAGAAGACAAGAAGGGCCAGATCCTCGAAGAAGGCATCAACGAAGCGGGCGCCATGAGCTCCTTCATCGCTGCCGGTACTTCGTACTCCAGCCACAACCAGCCAATGCTGCCGTTCTACATCTTCTACTCGATGTTCGGCTTCCAGCGTATCGGCGACCTCGCCTGGGCCGCTGGCGACAGCCGTACCCGTGGCTTCCTGATCGGCGGCACCGCCGGCCGGACCACGCTGAACGGCGAAGGCCTGCAACACGAAGACGGTCACAGCCACATCCTGGCCGGCACCATCCCGAACTGCCGCACCTTTGATCCAACCTACGGCTATGAGCTGGCGGTGATCATCCAGGACGGCATGAAGAAGATGACCGAAGAGCAGCAGGACGTTTTCTACTACATCACCGTGATGAACGAGTCCTACCAGCAACCAGCCATGCCGGCCGGTGTCGAGGAAGGCATCATCAAGGGCATGTACCTGCTCGAAGAAGACACCCGCGAAGCGGCGCACCACGTTCAACTGATGGGCTCCGGCACCATCCTGCGTGAAGTCCGCGAAGCCGCGAAGATCCTGCGTGAAGAGTTCAACGTCGGCGCTGACGTGTGGAGCGTTACCAGCTTCAACGAACTGCGTCGCGATGGCCTGGCCGTGGAGCGCAGCAACCGTCTGCACCCGGGTCAGAAGCCTAAGCTGAGCTACGTCGAAGAGTGCCTGAACGGCCGTAAAGGTCCGGTCATCGCTTCTACCGACTACATGAAGCTGTTCGCTGAACAAATTCGTCAGTGGGTCCCGTCCAAGGAATTCAAAGTCCTGGGCACCGACGGTTTCGGTCGCAGTGACAGCCGTAAGAAGCTGCGTCACTTCTTCGAAGTCGACCGTCATTTCGTGGTGTTGGCAGCCCTGGAAGCCTTGGCTGACCGTGGTGATATCGAACCTAAGGTGGTGGCCGAAGCTATCGTCAAGTTCGGGATCAACCCGGAAAAACGCAACCCACTGGACTGCTGAGGAGACAATCTGTGAGCGAACTCATTCGAGTACCTGACATCGGCAGCGGTGAAGGTGAAGTAATCGAACTATTTGTGAAGGTCGGCGACCGTATCGAAGCCGACCAGAGCATCCTGACGCTTGAGTCGGACAAGGCGAGCATGGAAGTGCCTGCGCCGAAAGCCGGCATCATCAAGAGCCTGAAAGTGAAGCTGGGCGATCGCCTGAAAGAAGGCGACGAACTGCTGGAGCTGGAAGTCGAAGGTGCCGCTGCTGCGGCCCCTGCGCCTGCCGCTGCTGCGCCGGCTGCCAAGGCTGAAGCTGCACCGGCTGCTGCACCTGCCGCCGCGGCTCCAGCGGCCGCGCCTGCTGCCGCTTCGGTTCAGCAAGTGCACGTGCCGGACATCGGTTCGTCGGGCAAGGCCCAGATCATCGAGATCCAGGTCAAGGTCGGCGACACCGTCGCGGCTGATCAATCTTTGATCACCCTGGAATCCGACAAGGCGAGCATGGAAATTCCATCGCCTGCCGCTGGCGTGGTCAAGGCCATCAGCGTCAAGCTCAATGACGAAGTCGGCACCGGCGATCTGATCCTGGACCTGGAAGTGGCGGGTGCTGCGGCCCCTGCTGCTGCCGCGCCAGCCCAGGCTGCTGCTCCGGCCGCCGCCGCTGCTCCAGCGCCAGCCGCTGCGGCCCCGGCGGCACCGGTTGCCGACAGTGTTCAGGACATTCATGTCCCGGACATCGGCTCGTCGGGCAAGGCCAAGATCATCGAAGTGCTGGTCAAGGCGGGCGACACCGTCACTGCAGACCAGTCGCTGATCACCCTGGAATCCGACAAGGCAAGCATGGAAATTCCATCGCCTGCCGCTGGCGTGGTGGAAAGCGTTTCCATCAAGCTGGATGACGAAGTCGGTACCGGCGATCTGATCCTGAAGCTGAAAGTCAAAGGCGCTGCGCCTGCTGCTGCACCGGCTCCTGCCGCTGCCGCCGCACCGGCCGCTTCTGCTCCTGCTCCAACCGCTGCGGCACCTGCTGCTCCGGCAGCCGCCGCGCCTGCTGCGGCTCCGGCCAAGCCGGGCGCCAAGGTTCACGCCGGCCCGGCGGTGCGCCAACTGGCCCGTGAATTCGGCGTCGAGTTGAGCGCGGTCAGCCCAAGCGGTCCGCACGGTCGTGTGCTGAAAGAAGACGTGCAGGTTTACGTCAAAGCCATGATGCAGAAGGCCAAGGAAGCACCGGCCGCTGCCGCTGGCGCAACCGGCGGCGCGGGCATCCCGCCGATTCCGGTCGTGGACTTCAGCCGCTTCGGTGAAACCGAAGAAGTGCCGATGACTCGCCTGATGCAAATCGGCGCGTCGAGCCTGCACCGCAGCTGGTTGAACATCCCGCACGTGACTCAGTTCGATTCGGCTGATATCACCGACCTGGAAGCGTTCCGCATCGCACAGAAAGCCGTGGCAGAGAAGGCCGGCGTCAAGCTGACCATCCTGCCGCTGCTGCTCAAGTCGTGCGCGCACCTGCTCAAGGAACTGCCGGACTTCAACAGTTCGCTGGCACCAAGTGGCAAGGCGATCATCCGCAAGAAGTACGTGAACATCGGCTTCGCGGTCGACACCCCTGAAGGCCTGCTCGTACCGGTCATCAAGAACGTCGACCAGAAGAGCCTGTTGCAACTGGCAGCCGAAGCCGCTGCGCTGGCCGCCAAGGCTCGCGACAAAAAGCTTACCGCTGACGACATGCAAGGCGCCTGCTTCACCATTTCCAGCCTCGGCCACATTGGCGGCACCGGCTTCACGCCGATCGTCAACGCGCCGGAAGTGGCGATCCTCGGTGTTTCCAAGGCAACCATCCAGCCAGTCTGGGACGGCAAAGCCTTCCAGCCGAAACTGATGCTGCCGCTGTCACTGTCCTACGATCACCGTGTGATCAACGGCGCCGCTGCTGCACGCTTCACCAAGCGTCTGAGCGACTTGCTGGCGGACATCCGCACCATTCTGCTGTAACAACCGACAGGCCCTCCTTCACCGGAGGGCCTGTCGCGTTAGACGATTTCCGAGCGCCACGCTCGTACCTCAACCCCGCCAATTTGGCGGGGCTTTTTTTGCCTTCAAAAAAACCTGACTCCTTCCTACAGCCGTGGCTGATTTCGCCCACGACAGCAGTCCCTTTCGGCTCGATCTTTTTTGCCGGCCAATAACTAGGCTTAGTTGCATAAAGTTCAGCCTGAACTTTGAAACCTTCAATAGCTTAGTTAGCACTACTTCGAACGGATTCGAATATGTTCAAACCAACTGTCGGCCCGATTATTGGCCACACTACAACTAACCACGCGCGTATTTTTCTGCGCGGAGATTTTCAGCATAGCGACAGTGTATTTGCCGGTATCCGTTATCGGCGCCTGGGCGATGAACGCTGGACTAAAGGCGTGTTTGCCAAACTGTCACTCTTGCGCGACCGGTGCGATGTCATTGCGCTGAATAATCTGGGTGAAGATACCGAATACGAATACCAGGCGGGCTGGTTCAGCCCCATGAGCCCGGTGCATACCGTGGAAACGGTGCAGGAATTGCCGCTGCAATGGCCACGGGAGATCTATCGTTTTCGCACTCGCTCCAGCCAGCGCGTATTGCCGCGGGCCTATATTGTCGGGTCTTGCCGGTATCTGCGCATGACAGCCGGCATTGCGTCGATGCCGCACCTGGGCGACCGGATTTTTGCCTCAATCACGCAACTGGCGGAACAGGCCGACCCGCCGATCAGTGCGACGCTGATGACCGGGGACCAAATCTATGTCGATGACTTGAATCGCATCGCCCCTGATCGGGAATACAAGGAAATCCTCAGTAAATATCAGGCCGCTTTTTCACAGCCCAATATCAGAAAGTTAATGTCTGGCACACCGACTTACATGATCCTTGACGACCATGAAATTGAAGACAATTGGCCCGTCAATAAAAGCGAAAGTGATAACGACTTGTATGAAAATGCCATCGCCGCTTATGAGCTGTATCAAGCCAGCCACAGCCCTGCGCATGAATTATTGAGCAACGGGCAAATAAGCCGAAAGCTGGAACAGTATTGGTATCAGTTTGCCGAAGGCGATATTGAATGGTTTGTCACCGATAGCCGCACTCGGCGCAATTTGTCTGCCGAGGATCGACGCATCCTCGATGAAGAACAGGAACACGCGCTGCTCAAATGGCTGATCAACAGCCCGGCACGGGTGAAATTCGTGGTCACCAGCGTGATGTTTTATCCCGACCGTAAAAGCCTTGGCGATGACGCGTGGAAAGCGTTCCCGGAACAACGCCTGCGGCTGCTGGAGACTATTCGTACACACCGCATCCGCAACGTCATCTTCATTTCCGGCGATGTCCACGGCTCCCTGACCAGTCGTCTGACCCACAGTGAAGATCCGGACTTCGAGGTTCACACCATCGTTTCGTCGCCGCTGTGTAATAGCAAGTGGCTGCCGTATGCCAGGGAATCGACCTTCATCCTTGACCAGCCGTTGGCGCAAACAGCCGCTGGCGATTATCGGCATGAACTGACGAGCAAGGTGGTGAGCCAGGATAATTTTGCGCACCTGGTCGTTGAGGCTGAGCAGATCCGGGTCAATTACCACGATCGGGATGGCGTTCTATTGCAGACAATCGGCATTCCATTGCGTTAAAGAATCAAAAGATCGCAGCCTTCGGCAGCTCCGCGCGCCTGTGAGCGCCGTCGAAGGCTGCGATCTTTTTCCGCTCCAAACCATTACTTTCACCCCTGCGCTGGAGAAATCCTCTCTCCTGCCGACATATTCTTATAGCACTTGGCCTTCATGTCTCTTGTCAGTCGGTGCCGCAATGATGCAACCTTGCCGCAGGCAACAGTTAAGAGGGCGAGAGCCCGGCGCGATCAGCATATTCGAAGCGAGTTCCCTCCCATGAAAAGCCAACCCGATGCCGCCAGCCGTATGGTGGCCGAGGTAGTGACGCAGTTGCCTGTGCCCTCGCGGCTCGGCATGCTGCGTTTCGAACGGCTGAATGAAGCGAGCTGGGCGCTGCTGTTTCTCGATCCCAATTGCGAACGCCAGTTCGGCCTGCCGGCGGTGGAGCTGTGTGCGCTGGTGGGTTCGCCCTACGCCAGCCTGATGGAGCCCGAAGCGCGCTATCAACTGCATGACGCGATCCAGCTGCAACTCACCGAAAGCCCGCATTACCTGATCCGATACACCCTGCACACCGCCGCCGGCACCTTGAGCCTGCTGGAACTCGGCGAAGCCTACAAACAACACAATCGACACCTGCTGCGCGGCTACCTGCTGGTCGTGGACGGGCTATTCCAGGGTGAGCCGCTGCTGCCGGCCCTGGACCTGGAAACCCAGAACTCGCGCCTGCAAATCGCCCTGGAACTCAACCAGCGCGCGCAGCAGGAACAACTGCAGCACCTGGACCGGGTGCGTGCCCAGCAAGACCTGATCCTGCTGCTGACCCGCCAGCGCTACAGCACCGGCAATTCCCTGCAAGAAGCCGCCGAACTGATCACCCGCTGCGCCTGCGACATCTACGAAATAGACTGCGCCAGCCTGTGGAACCTCGAAGGTTCAACCCTGGTACCAATCTCGGCCTATCACCGCGCCACTCAGGAATACCTGATGCCGGAGCCGATCGACGCCAGCAGTTTCCCCGACTACCTCGACGCCTTGCACACCAGTCGCGCCATCGACGCACACAACGCAATCCGCGACCCGCGCACCCGGGACATGGCCGAGAGCCTGCGCCCGCGGGACGTCAACGCCATGCTCGACGCCAGCATTCGCGTCGATGGCCAGGTGGTCGGCGTGTTGTGCCTGGAACAGACCGGTGTCACCCGCGCCTGGCAGTCGGATGAAATCGCTTTTGCCGGTGAGCTGGCGGATCAGTTCGCCCAAGTCATCAACAACCACAACCGCCGCACCGCCACCAGCGCCCTGCACCTGTTCCAGCGCGCGGTCGAGCAAAGCGCCAACGCCTTTCTGCTGGTCAATTGCGACGGCGTGGTCGAGTACGTCAACCCGAGCTTCACCGCGATCACCCAGTACAGCACCGAAGAAGTCCACGGCCAGCGCCTGTCGGAACTGCCGGCGCTGGAAAATCTCAGCGAACTGCTGTTCGACGCACCCTCGGCGCTGGCCAAGAACAATAGCTGGCAGGGCGAATTCAAGAGCCGGCGCAAAAACCTCGAACCGTACTGGGGTCAGTTGTCGATCTCCAAGGTCTATGGCGATAACCGCGAGCTGACCCATTACATCGGCATCTACGAAGACATCACCCAGACCAAACTGGCGCAGCAGCGCATCGAGCGCCTGGCCTACACCGACAACCTGACCAACCTCGGCAACCGCCCGGCGTTTATCCGCAACCTGGATGAACGTTTCGCCCGAGACAGCGATACCCCGATCAGCCTGTTGCTGGTGGACATCGACAACTTCAAGCGGATCAACGACAGCCTCGGCCATCAGACTGGCGACAAACTGCTGATCAGCCTCGCCCGCCGCTTGCGCAATAGCCTGAGCTCCAGCGGCAGCCTGGCGCGCTTCGCCAGTAACGAATTTGCCGTGCTGCTGGACAACACCGACCTCTCGGCCGGCCAGCAAGTTGCCAACCAACTGCTGGCGACCCTCGACAAGCCGATGTTCGTCGACAACCAGTTGATCAGCGTTACCGGCTCCGTGGGCCTGGCCTGCGCACCGCTGCATGGCCGCGACCCGCAGACGCTGATGCGCAACGCCGGCCTCGCGCTGCACAAGGCCAAGGCCAACGGTAAGCATCAAGTCCAGGTGTTCACCGAAGCGCTGAACGCCGAAGCCAGTTACAAACTGTTCGTCGAAAACAACCTGCGTCGCGCCCTGACCCAGAACGAACTGGACGTGTTCTACCAGCCCAAGCTGTGCCTGCGCAGCGGTCGTCTGCTGGGGATGGAAGCCTTGCTGCGCTGGAACCATCCGGAAAAAGGCATGATCCGCCCCGACCAGTTCATCAGCGTGGCGGAAGAAACCGGCCTGATCATTCCGATCGGCAAATGGATCGCCCGTCAGGCCTGCCGCATGAGCAAGGAACTGACCGCCGCGGGTCTGGGCAATCTTCAGGTGGCGATCAACCTGTCGCCCAAGCAGTTCTCCGACCCGGACCTGGTGGCGTCCATCGCCAGCATCCTCAAGGAAGAAGCGCTGCCGGCGAACTTGCTGGAACTGGAACTGACCGAAGGCTTGCTGCTGGAAGCCACCGAAGACACGCACTTGCAGCTCGACCAGCTCAAGCGCCTGGGCCTGACCCTGGCCATGGACGACTTCGGCACCGGTTACTCATCGCTCAGCTACTTGAAAAAATTCCCGATCGACATCATTAAGATCGATCGCAGCTTCATCCACGAAATCCCGGACAACCAGGACGACATGGAAATCACCTCCGCAGTGATCGCCATGGCCCACAACCTGAAACTCAAGGTCGTGGCGGAAGGCATCGAGACCGCCGAGCAGTTGGCGTTCCTGCGCCGCCACCGTTGCGACGTCGGCCAGGGCTACCTGTTCGACCGCCCGATCCCGGGTTCCGAGCTGATCGAAAAGCTCAAACGCTACCCGCGCGGCCCTCTCGCCTGACAGCGGCGTAACACTCGGGCAAACTGCGTGTCTGACAATTTACATTCAACCTGACTGAGGGGACTGATCATGGTCTTGCGCTCGGAAATTCTGGTGAACAAAAACGTGCTCCCGACTAAAGAACAAGCTCTGCCTGGCCGTGAAACCCCGATGAACCTGCCGGAAAAACACTTCGTCCACGACGCGCCGCTGCTGGGCCCGTTCGCGATGGACGTGGATTTCGCAATCTTCGGCCTGGGCTGCTTCTGGGGCGCGGAACGCAAGTTCTGGCAGCGCGAAGGCGTGGTCAGCACGGTGGTGGGTTATGCCGGCGGCTTTACGCCGAACCCGACGTATGAAGAAGTCTGCTCCGGCCTGACTGGCCACAGCGAAGTGGTATTGGTGGTCTACGAACCGGCGAAAGTCAGCTACGAAGAATTGCTGAAGATGTTCTGGGAACTGCACAACCCGACTCAGGGCATGCGCCAGGGGAACGACATCGGCACCCAGTACCGCTCGGTGATCTACGCCACCAACCCGGATCAGCTCGCCGCCGCCAAGCACAGCGAACAAGTGTTCCAGGCTGAACTGACCAAGGCTGGTAAAGGCACTATCACCACGGAAATCGACGAAGCGCCGACGGTCTACTTCGCCGAGGCGTATCACCAGCAGTACCTGGCCAAAAACCCTGAAGGGTATTGCGGGATTGGCGGTACGGGCGTGACTTGCCCGATTTGATCGCTTGACCTGATCGTTCCCACGCTCGGCGTGGGAATGCAGCCCGGGACGCTCCGCGTCCCTTTCTCGAGCTGGAACGCAGAGCGTCCCTAGAGGCATTCCCACGCAGAGCGTGGGAACGATCGGTCAACTCTCAGCAATCAACCAATCCATCTGCCACCCACCCTGGGTCTGCCCCAACTTCTGGGACAACCACGGCAGCAACTCACGCAATTCCTCTTCCAAACCCCACGGCGGATTCGCAATCGCCAACCCCGAACCGTTCAGGCTGTTCGGCGTATCCAGCGGATGCACCAGCAACTCCACCCGCAACAACTTCGGCGCGCCCGAGCCGGCCAGGTCCTGATAGAAACGACGCAGCAGGCGCTGGTCCTTCACCGGGTACCAAATCGCCGCCACCGTCTGACGCATCCGCCCCACCGCTTCTTTCAACGCCGCCGCACAGCGCTGCATCTCATCGAGCTGCTCGAACGGCGGATCAATCAACATCACCGCACGCTTCTCCTGCACCGGCAACATCGCCCGCGGCACATGCCAGCCTTCGCCCAAGTGAACCTTCACCCGACGATCACCGGCCATGTTGTCCTTGAGCAGCAAACCGTCTTCAGGGTGCTTCTCGTTGAGCATCACCCGATCCTGCGGCCGCGTCAGACGCCGCGCCAACTCAGGCGACCCTGGGTAATAGCGCAACTGGCCATCCGGGTTCATGTCGTGCAACACCTTCATGTAATCGGCGGTCAGCTCCGGCAGATCCGGCTGATCCCACAACCGCGCGATCCCTTCCAGGTACTCCCCGGTACGGCTCGCCTGATCACCCTGCAGGTCATACAGACCAATACCGGCGTGAGTGTCGAGATAGGCAAACGGCTGCTCCTTGCGCGACATCAGGGCGATGAGGCGGGTCAAAGTCAGGTGTTTGAACACATCGGCGTGATTGCCGGCATGGAAGGCGTGACGATAATTCATGATTGCTCCTGCGAAGGCCGGGAAGTTTACCTTGTACCGAGCCGAACGTCAGGGGTTCACGGCTGAGCGGGCATTCCGCACTCTGATCGTTCCCACGCTCCCGCGTGGGAATGCCGCCAGGCACGCTCCGCGTTCCAGCCGCACCATCGATGTCGCGCCTGACACCGAGGTGACGCAGAGCGTCACGGGCTGCATTCCCACGCAGGAGCGTGGGAACGATCATCGTGCAGCCCTACTCCGGCGACCGAGCCCGCAACCGCCGCCCAATCACATCCAACACATCACAGCCATCGCGCAACGGAATGGCGCAGAGCAAGGCAAAGTCACTGAGGATGAAGGACTCACATTCGATTGAATCGCGCATGGACAAGTTTTCCAGCACCTGAGTAACGGCGCGGATTCGATAGTTGGCAGCGTCATACAAAACATCGAGCGGGGCGTGGGTGTCGACGAACAAGGTGGGCATTTCACAGCAATTGCTGGTGAGCGCCATGAAGCGGTTTTCGGGGTGGGGGACTGGTTTTTCGTAGGGTGGATCGGGGTGTAGTGTCTTCATTTTCAAGTTCCAAAGGCAACAAATAGGAACTGCCATCAGCCTTCCTACAGGCTTGGGTGGCAGCTATGCGCGGGGTAGGAATATCGAGGCCTTTGGAAAACTCGACCACGCCGAAGCGTGCCCGCGCATAGCCGCCGCAACTGATCTTACGGACGCACGTTAACGGCCGCAAACCAAGCTTCGACGCCAATACATTTCCAACGACTTTGAAGGGTTCCTACACCCTGCCACTGAATTTTCAGTGGCCACCAAAGACTATCGATGGAAAACATTTCATACCAGTTCATGAAAGCCGCCGCGGGTTGAAGGAAACTTCCGACGACCTTGTCCAGAAATTTCGCTCCTCAATCAGAAAGACACATCAATCCTGTCCACCCTGACCTTGACGAATTTTTCATTAAGCGCTGGATAGTCGTAGTGGATTTCCTGATCCATAAAGTCAACGAAGGATCGGAAGACACTTCAGTCCAAATAGCCATATAGAAAGCATGAAAAGCCATCGTTTATAACTTCAATAAGTGAGTCGGACCGCTTTTCCGCAACGGTAATGAAGTCAACATCAGGAAGGACTATCTCGAACTCAACCTCATAGGTTTCCCCTACCTGAATTTTTTCAGGACAGCAGCTCGCAAAGCATTTAACTTTCACACCATTGACAAGCAATAGAACTTCTTCAACGATAGGATTTACTGCCAGGACAATTACAACGTACTTATCTGTCACTTGAAGGCCCCACAGCTTACCACCGTACAAAAAAGCAATAACTAAAAACCTATCAACGAGAGGCCACTCAACAAAACAACTTAACGCATCGTCTCCACATCGAAAAACCCTATAGCAGAAATAAATCCGTCCCCTTTATTGCATACCAGTTCATGAAAGCCGCCGCGGGAGGAAGAAAACTTCCGACGACCTTGCCCGGAAATTTCGCAGCCCGTTGTGATCAGTGACGGTCAAATCCATTAGCCAATCTATCTGCTATATGGAGCAGCCAGGACACACCGGACTCCCACACATTCCAGTAGCAGTAGTAACAGCTCAGCTCTTGCAAAAGATAATTTCGTAATTCCATCTCATCCTTTCCCTGATTAAGCAGAGCAGTAATTTCTCCTCTGACAATAGTGAGATCTTCCGAGTCAGAATCAGCGAGAAAAGCATCTATTACTTGCTCAGCGGTCTCATGCTCCACCGTCCAATCTTGATGAAAATACGCTCCAAAAAACTGATGCAGCTCGGGGAATGTCTTATTCATATCTCTGGGAATCCTGTTAGTAAAAAATACCCCTCAGATAGACGCGGCTCTTTTATCAAGATCAGCAACACCTTAGATGCAGGTAATGAACCGAAAAACGGGACAGATTTATTTACGCAAAAAGGTACGGATTTATTTGTTGCTTTACCAAGTAGCTTTATCTTCAAGACTGGCCTTATCGACATCATCTTTCCATATCTCGCTTGCCAACCTGTATATATCCTCAAAAAACCCACGAGGATCATCTATTTCTGTTTCATCCCAGGCAAGAACCCTCGGATCTTCATAATCACTTTCAAACTGTGCAGAAAAATCAAAATCTTCTTGCTGCAGAATTCCCCGCAGCAGTTCAAATATGAGAAACCTATGCCTATAGGTTAAATAATCAAAATCAGAGATGATGAACCTTCTAATAATTACCTCTCGATCATTCTTTTCATTGGGATTATATACCCATAGCGCTTCGCCGAGCGTTTCTTCTCGATCATAAATAGAAATACCTGCCAGAATTGACGAAATTTTTAGCTCATATGGCATATCTACAAACGGGTGCTTCAACATTTTTTCACCTATCGCGGAAAAGCAGTGAATGGGCGAGTTGGATCCCGCTTATCAAATTTAACTTCCGCACCATCTAGATTCTCTACATAGCGAGGATTATCTGCATCATTAGGGTTAGGTTTGTAACCACGCCCGGCCCCTGGCAACTTCATTCTAACAATCGGATTTTGTTCACCATCGTAACCAGTCAGTCTAGGCACAGGACCTTGCATTCTGGAAAGAGCATGACGCAAAACACGATAGTGCATTATCCAGCTCTTGAATTGAGAGCTAGGCACTATCGGTCCTCTCACACCTTTCTTCGTGGGGTGCGAGCCGTCAATCGACCTTTGCTTCAAAGCTTTATCCTTAATCTCGGGACCGTGCTTTTCAACGGAATGCATTCTGTATTGCCTGTTCCACTTTAATACCTGACGCTTGGCTTCCTCCTCCGTTTTAGGTTCCGGGTCATTTGACTTAGGAAGCTTCGGAGCACCTTGACTGACGGTGGGCTTATTGGGACCCGCAGGTAGTGGACAGCCTACGTTTTTCTTGTTTTTCGGCGGAGGGCAGTTAGAGCTCAACCCCAACGGATCAACCCACCCCGTCGGATTCGGCGTGTACTGATACTGGTTGATCCCACCCGCCAACTTGATCGGGTCCGGCGTCAGGTACCGCCCAACGTCCGGATCATAGTACCGATGCCGGTTGTAATGCAGTCCGCTCTCGGCATCAAAGTACTGCCCCTGAAACCGCAACGGCTGTTCAAGTTGTTCACCCGCGCCATGCGTCAGCCCAGTGACCTTGCCGTAAGCGTTGTACTTCGCCGCCCAAACCACCTCGCCGCCGAAATCCGTCAACTCCAGCGGGGTGCCGAGATGATCAAGTTGGTAGTAAAACGGGCAAGCCTTGCGCGGGCCTTTGCCGTCGAGCATGGCTAATGGGCGGAAGGTGCCTGGCTCGTAGACGTAGCTGCGGTAATGCTCGCGACTACTTTCCGCAACGACCTGATCGCCCTGCCAGAAGAACTCGGTTGTCCGACCTTCGACGGTTTTGGCAATACGACGACCAAACGCGTCATAGCGATAACTCGCACAACTACCATCCGGCAACGTGACGCCAACCAACCGATGCTGGCAGTCATACCGATATTCGGTGACAAGTTTCTGCCCAGTCCCCCGACGTTCACGAACCAGATTGCCAAAGGCGTCATAGTCGTAATGCCGCTCCCCCTGCATCAGCAGGCGATTGCCTTTAACGGTCGCCGCACCCGGCCGATTCTGCATCAGCAAGTTCCCCGCAGGATCATGGGCAAAGCTTTCCGGCGGTTCGTCGCGGGAGTGGCGCACGCGGGTCAGGCGGTTGAGGGCGTCGTAGTAATAGTTGCGCTGGCCGTGGCGGCTGTCGGCGATGGCGGCGAGGTTGCCGTTGACCGCGTAGCTGTAGTGGCGTAGGTATTGCGGGCGGTTTTGTTGGTGGACGGCGTGGGCTTGCAGGCGGCCTTGTTCGTCGTAGTGGTAGTGGCTGGTCAGTTGCCCCTGTTGGCGTTGTTGTTCGCGACCGAATTGGTATTGGTGGGTAGTGAGCCGTGCGCCGTTGAGGTCGATGGCGCTGAGTGCGCCACCCTTGGCGTGGTGGTAGTCGAGTTTGCTGTTGTCCGGCAGGCGCAGGCGTTTGAGTTGGCTGCAGGCGTCGTAGCCGTAGCGCAAGGTGCCCCAGCCCTGGTGCTCGGTGATGAGGCGGTCTTGCTTGTCGTATTCGAATTCCAGCGGATGGTCGCTGCCGTCATCGACGCCGACCAAGCGGCCAAGACTGTCGTAACGGTACGAAACCTTGATGCCGTCGGGCAGGGTTTTGACCAATAGCCGCCCTGCCGAATCCCGTTCGTAAGCGGTGATCAGCTGCGAGCCGTCCTCGCCGAACTCGGTTTTCTCCAGCAATTGGCCGTTGAGGTCGTAGGCATACGCCGTGCGTTGCCCGTCGAATCCGGTTTCTTGTCGGATCAATCCGTTGGGCGTGTAGTCCAGCTGATATTTTTCGCCGGATTCGTTTTCGATTTCCGTCAGAAGAAGCTGGGCGCTGTCGTAGCGATACTTCAGCTGCGTGCCGTCGGGGTTGATGCGGCGGCTGACCAGGTGCAGTTCGTCGGCGTATTCGTAACGAGTGACGTGGCCGAGTTCGTCCTGTTCGGCGGTGATCTGGCCGTAGGCGTTGTAGCTGAACGCGCGGGTGGCGCCTGTAGGAAGAGTCGTATGGATCAGTCGGCCGACGGCGTCCCACTGGTAGCGAGTAACAGCGCCATATTCGTCCTGGCTGGTAGTCCGTCGGCCCAGCACGTCGTAGGAATAACGCCGCACGCTGCCATCCGGCAGGGTCTCTTCGACCAGTTGCCCCAAGCCATTCCACACAAACACATGCCGAGCGGTGTCCGGGTAGCGGATCGACAGCAACCGCCCTTGAGCGTTGTAGTGGTAATGGGTGACCTGCCCGTCCGGGTCGACGGCCTCGGTGACATCGCCCTGGGTATTGCGCCGATACGTCCACACCGCTTCGCCGCGATAGCGCGCATGCAGGAAACCGTTGCGGTACTCGTAGGCCGTTGGCTCGTCTTCCGGCGGAATCAGCGCCACCAGGCGTCCGACTTCGTCGTAGCGGTATTCGGTGACGGCGCCGAGCGGGTCTTGCTCAGCGATCAGCCGGCCGTTGTCGTCGTAGGCCTTGAGGTGTTCGCCACCGTCCAACTCAACCTTGCGCACCAGCCGCGCGTGGTCGCCGTGGACGTAAACCTCTTCGCTGCCATCGATGTTTTGAACGGTGACACTGCCCTCGTCATCCCAGACGTAACGGGTGTCCATCTGCGAAAACGACGCCCAATGCCGGACACATCGCGCAGCCTTGCCAGACCTTTCCCACGCCCAGAAGAAACTCGCCCCACCGGTCAATTGCCGCTGGAGGATCACGTGTTGATCGTCGTAGTCGTAACGCTCGCTTTCGCCGGCAGCGTTGGTCGCTTCGATCAGTCGATGGCGTTCGTCGTAGCGGTAGCTGACCAGCGTCTGCTCGGTGTGCCAGGCATCATCGAGTGTCTCGGCCGGGCGAAATTGCTGATAATCGACGGCGATCAAATGGCTGCGGTCATAGCGCAACAGCAAAGCGCGACCGGCGCCGTTGTCGAGGCGTTTGATGCGGTCCTGGCGGTCGCGGGTGATGCGTAGACGGTTGTCGTACGCATCGCTGATCGCTGTCAGAAAACCGTTATGAAAGTGGTAGAAACGGGTTTCTTCGCCAGCCTGGGCGAGGATCAGTTCTTCCGGTTCTTCGCCGAGATAAATCGCTGCGCGTGACAGGCTGTTGTGGATCGCCGGGCGCTCGGCGGATGGCAGCGGAAACGTAGTGCGACGGTTTTCGTGGTCAATCCAGATGACGTTGTCGCCATCGATTTCCAGGTGATGCGCGAGGGTGTGGCTCCAGCCGAAACCGAGGCCGTTGTCGATTTCGGCGGCGCTGGTGCGATAGAGCCGGGTGAAGTCGAACGGCAGGAGGCCGTCCAGCGAACCGTCGGTGAGGGTCAGCAGCTCTTCGCCCGTGACCATCGATACCGGACAGCCATTTTTGCAAGTCGATGGCACACAGGTGGCGGCGTCACCGTTTGGGTTTTGCGCTTGGTCGGGCGCGTCGTCGTGGTGTTCGTTTTTCTTGATCGTGGTATTGCGCCGGGCGTCCCACCGCAGGCGCATTGCACCATTCTTAATACCCGCGGCGATGCCTCGCACCGCCACTTTTTTGTAGCGGTCAACGTAGGTCATGAAGCGGTCGAGGATGCTGAAAGTCGCCTTGACGAAACGAATCGCGAGCTCGGCCAGCCACTTCCCGTACTTGACCCCACGCAAGGTCAAAAAAGCCACGGCGGCGGGCACACCGACACCCGTCAGGCACAGCGCAAAAGCGATCAGGATATCGATCAGCACCGTGACAATGACGTTGCTGATCATCTCTGCGGATGACCCCATCATCTGGCTGGGTGGCAGCGCCGAAAACCAGAGACTTGCCGTGCGAAACAGCAAGCACAGTGCGGCTTCGTCACTGGCCAGCAGCATGGCTTTTTCCATCGCCGCGGGGGATTGCTCGGCTAAATCGATGAGTTGCTGCGCGCCGCTGCCGAGTCGATCAAGGTGATCGCCCGGGTTTTTAAGGATGTCGAAAACGAGGCTGATGCTGTCCCAGACGCCGATGATCGCCGCCCAGCTTCCCGCGAGCAGGCCGTTACCCACCGCAGCCATAACCGACTGCGACCACTGCGGCTTGAAGCCTTCCCACTCACTGCGTAGCCAGCCTTCCAGCTCTTGGGTCAAGCCGTCGTACGATTCGAAAAGCTCGTCGATTTGCTCCGGCGTCACTTCGCTCTGAACGCGGATGCGATAGAACTTGCCGGGCGTGCCGGAGAATTGGCCCTTGCCGTATTGATCAAGCGTGACGGGCGTCGTCTCGCCGCCCTCAATCGCGACGACATCCACCTGAATGTTCCCCAAGGGAATGTCGTAAACCGACTCGAACTTGCTCTCGATCTCCAGAGTTCCACTGTCCGAACACTGGGCAACGCTTGAGAAAAAATCGTCGTCACGACTGCTCACCGCCGTGGTGGTGTTGCCCAGTTTGATCGTCCGCTCCATGCCCATCAGAGAAGGCATATCCGTGGCGCGGCTGACCTTGTCCGCAGCCCGGACGAACAAGCCGTCGAGCTGTTGGCGATACACGCTCAAGGTGCCTTTGAAACTGTCGAGCTCCTGCTCGATGTACACCATCTGATCCATCAGTTCAGCTCCACCATCAGGTAATCCACTAAGGCTTGTTTCGGTGCTTTCGGCAGGTCCGGCGCCTCAAGAAAACTCGCGACCTTGCGCCGCAGTACACTTTCGGAAAACGCTTCGAACAGGTCCGGGCGGTCTTCGCTCAGCCACTTCAGCAAGTTGTTGATTTGGGTGACGGCGGAATGCGCGGCGAGTTGACTCAGCAATGACTCGGGGACTTGCCACCATGGGAAAACCTGGGTGCTTTTCAATGCGCGACCACCGATGTCGAGCGACTGGCCATTGATCAGGCAACGCCCGATTACTGGCAGCAGTTGCGCGGCATCAACCTCGGTGGATCGCAGAATCGGCAGCAAGTAACGTCCATCCCAGAAGCGGAAAAACACACTGTTGCCATTGGGTAGCAGCGCTTGCGTGAGGGAGCGCAAGTGCTCGACCAGCGCTTCGGGACTGGCCGAGGAAACTGCCAACCAACCCCAGTCGCATGACTCGGTAGTGGCGACCCACTGCAGAAACTCACGGTCCGCAGCGACGATTCCCACAAAAGGCATTACCGGTTCCCACTCGGCGTAGGCGGTATCGGCCCAAATCGGTCTCGGCGCTTGAGCGGTGATCGAGCACTGCCAGGCGTTGAACGGCTCAGCCGCGCTGGCATTGCTGAAGATCGCGAAGAGGTGTTCCGACGGTTCTAACGGCTGCTGTTCCAGCCAGTCGTGAGGCGACAAGTGATCAGGCGGCACAGACACCGCCCTTGCAGCGCTCGCATTCTTCGCAGAACGGCGCATCACTTTTCAGGCTGAGAATCTGAGCTGCGCTGAGCAACGCTGCCGGTGCTGCGGCGAGTTTCAGTGGAACGTCCGGCGAATTCGCTACCGCCGCCATGGCCGCCATCGGCGCCCCACCAACCACAATCGGCACGCTGCTGAAAATCCCGCCAGGCCCAATGTTGATCCACTGCCCGCCCGCCTGAATCGTTGCACTGGCGCCACCGTCGATCACCACTTGCTGGCCGGCGCTGACATGGAATTGCTGACTGGCGTTAATGGCCTGGCTGGTCACGCGGATGTGCCGATCGCCGGTCACCAGCAGATGATCGTCCTGCCGGATTTCAGTCTGGCGCTGGCCGTGGGTGATGCGTTGCTCGTCGGCCTTGAGCTCATGGCGGGCGATGCCGGTGACGACGATGCTGCGGGCGTTATCGACCTGTACCTGTTGATCATTCAGTACGTGCTGGGTCCAGTTTCGCTGGGCGCGCAGGTATATTTCCTCGGCGCCTTTGCGATCCTCGATGCGCAATTCGTTGTAGCCACCGCCTCCCGGACTGCTCTGGCTGCGGAAAATACTGCGGGTTTTGTCCGCCGGCAGGTCCAGCGGGACCGGGGTCGCGGTGTTGGGCAGGCAGCCCATCACCAGTGGTTTGTCGGCGTCGGCGTCGATGAAGCCCACCAGCACTTCCATGCCGACTCGCGGAATCAACACGCTGCCATACCGGTCGTGAGCCCAGCCGCTGGCGACCCGCAGCCAGCAACTGGAATGTTCATTGAGCTGGCCGTCGCGGTCCCAGGCGAGCTGGACTTTGACCCGGCCATATTCATCGCAGTGGATTTCGCTGTCAGTCGGGCCAGTGACGACGGCGGGTTGATAGCCGAGCATGCGCGGCTTGTCCGGCCCCAACGGCGGGCGAAACGAAACGTCCCACGGCGTTGCGAGAAAGGTATTGCGATAACCCTGGAATTCTCCGTCGTCGGTGGCGGACTCTTCCAGCACCTGCGGCTGTCGGCCACGGTGTTCGATTTCAGTGATCAGCCACAGGTCGTTCCAGGCGTCGCGCGGATGTTCAGCCAATTGCAGGAAATGTCCGCTGACCAACGCCGATTGATCGCTGCACCCTTCAGCCTGACGGTAATCCGCGCCGTGGCGCTCCAGCGCTCGTTGGGTCAGTTGCTTGCCGGATTCGCGACCGGTGAATTGTCCGGGGAAGTGGTAGTCCTCCAGCACCGGTCGCTGTTCATTATCGACACGGCTTTCAAGGGGCAGGTGCGGTTTGTGGAAGTCGTAGTCCCGGCGTGTAACCGCTGTAGTCCGGGTTTCCAGGCGCACGTTGAAACGCTTGATCGCCGGAGCGCTCGCGGCCATGCCGCTGCCGGGCAAGTACAGCGTGGGCTCGGGCAGACGCGGGAACACCGTCTGGTCGTCGCCGAATACCAACAGATGGCCGTCGGAGCTGTGCTGGAAATGGAAGTGAATGCCAATCTCGGCGCACAGGCGCTGGATGAACGCCAAGTCGCTTTCCGCGTATTGCACGCAGTACTCGCGTTCGGGGTAATCGCTGCCGAGTTGAAATTCGAAGGCATCGCGCTGGATACCGTGGTCCTTGAGGACCTGCGCGATGATCGCCGGCACGCTTTTGTGCTGGAAGATTCGCTGATTGAACCGTTGACTAAGGTAAGTCAGGCGCGGGACCAGACTGACTTGATAGCGCGTCAGACGATTACCGGAATCTCCTTGGCCGACGCGATAAATCTGACCCTGAATGCCGGAACCTTGCGCATCGAAACTCAGAAATGCCTGACGGTGCAGGAGGTTTTCGAGTTCGAGGTCGGGCTGTTCGCTGACCAGTTCCAGGTCGAAACGAAACGGTTGGCTGATGGCTTCCTTGCCCGTGAACTCAAGCACCTTGAGCTCATTCTGGACGCCGTCGAGGGTCAACGTGAAACGCGGTTGATTGGCAGGCGCGAACATCCGATGTGTCTCTGCAGAATGAAGGCGGGCGATTCTGCATGAGCAAAAAGGGGTGTTGAGCGGAGGGCAGGAAAATCAGATTTGCCCTACTTTTTTAGGGATTTGTCCTTCAAGAATCGGGATGTTTGGCTACAGACATTTCCCTTCGGAGGAAGTGTGGTGGCTCCAATAACTCTGATTTGTTTCCCGCAAACAAAAAAACGGCCCGCCTCCAACAGGAGACGGGCCGTTTTTGTAAGCGAAGAATCAGAGCCTTAGCCCATCCCCATCACTTGTTCAGGCGGAAATCCGCTTCGGCCGCAGCAAAGCGCATCAGCATGCCTTTGCTCGGCGCACCCAGCTTGCTGACGATGTAGATCGCCAGGCTGGCGAAGATGAAGCCTGGGATAATTTCGTACAGACCCAGCAGTTCGAAATGCTTCCAGACGATCACAGTGATTGCACCCACCAGGATGCCGGCCAGTGCGCCGTTACGGGTCATGTCTTTCCAGATCACCGAGATCAGCACCACAGGACCGAACGCAGCGCCGAAACCGGCCCAGGCGTAGCTGACCAGACCCAGTACACGGTTGTTCGGGTTGGCGGCCAACGCGATGGCGATCAGGGCAACCAGCAACACCATGGCGCGGCCAACCCAGACCAGTTCAACCTGGGAAGCGGTTTTACGCAGGAAGGTTTTGTAGAAGTCTTCGGTCAGGGCGCTGGAGCACACCAGCAACTGGCAGCTCAGGGTGCTCATCACGGCAGCCAGGATGGCCGACAGCAACACACCGGCAACCCAAGGGTTGAAGAGGATTTTCGCCAGCTCGATAAACACGCGCTCGTGGTTTTCGGTCACAGGCGCGGCCAGATCAGGGTTGGCCGAGAAGTAGGCAATACCGAAGAAGCCTACAGCGACGGTGCCGCCCAGGCACAGGATCATCCAGGTCATGGAGATGCGACGAGCGTTAGCGATCGACTTGACCGAATCCGCCGCCATGAAGCGCGCGAGGATGTGCGGCTGGCCGAAGTAGCCCAGGCCCCAGCCCATCAGCGAGATGATGCCAATGAAGGTGGTGTTTTTCAGCATGTCGAAGTTGCTTGGGTCTTGCGCTTCGATAGCCAGGAACGTGGTGTCGACGCCACCGGTGGCCAGCAGCACGATGACCGGCGTCAGCAACAGGGCGAAGATCATCAGGGTCGCTTGTACGGTATCGGTCCAGCTCACGGCCAGGAAACCGCCGACGAATGTGTAGGCAATTGTCGCTGCAGCACCGGCCCACAGCGCCGTTTCGTACGACATGCCGAAGGTGCTTTCGAACAGACGGGCACCGGCGACGATGCCGGAAGCGCAGTAGATGGTGAAGAACACCAGGATCACGATGGCGGAGATGATCCGCAGCAAGCCGCTTTTATCTTCGAAACGGCTGGAGAAGTAGTCCGGCAGGGTCAGCGCATCGCCGTTGTGCTCGGTCTGCACCCGCAGGCGACCGGCGACGAACAGCCAGTTCAGGTAGGCACCGACGATCAGGCCAATGGCGATCCAGCTTTCGGAAAGGCCGGACATGTAGATCGCGCCCGGCAAGCCCATCAACAACCAGCCGCTCATGTCGGAAGCGCCGGCGGAAAGCGCGGTCACGACGCTGCCCAGGCTGCGACCGCCCAGGATGTAGTCAGAAAGGTTGTTGGTGGAGCGATAGGCCATGAAGCCGATCAGCACCATTGCTGCGATGTAGATCACGAACGTGATCAGGGTTGGATTGCTTACGCTCATTCGAATGCTGCCCTGGCTTTGTTTTTATGTAGCGGCGAGGTGTGAAACGCCGACAAACGACACTGTTTGTTCAGACGATTTCCAGCCCCACGCATTTATGACTGATGTTTCCCCAGGAAAGCCATCAGCCGGCACACCTGTCTTTTTTGACCGGTTGCACCTTCGGCGCGAATCCTATTCAACAAAGCAAATAAGGTGCAACCCATTTCTTGAGAATCAGTTGCACCTGATCGGATATTCGTGAAAAAGCCCTGTTTTTGCTCCTTTTTAGGGCAGTCCGAAGCATTTGCTAGAAGTAAAAGCACCAAGCAGAAGCGGCACGTTCGTACCGGAATTTAATTCCTGACGAGCTGCTTATTATTCCGACAAAAAAAGGGTTGCACCCGGTTGCACCTCAACCAACGCACAGCTAATCTTGCCGCCAGCTGATGCCACGCAGTCGTGGCAAACATGAGGATAAAAATATGGCTACCACCACCCTTGGGGTCAAACTTGACGACCCAACCCGCGAACGCCTCAAGGCTGCCGCGACCTCGATTGATCGCACGCCGCACTGGCTGATCAAGCAGGCAATTTTCAATTACCTGGAAAAACTCGAGGGTGGTGCAACCCTGACCGAGCTGAGCGGTTTGACCAAGGATTCCGACGATAACGTCGATGCGCCAACGGATCACGCCCATCAGTGCTTCCTCGAATTCGCCGAAAGCATCCTGCCGCAATCGGTCCTGCGCGCTTCGATCACTTCCGCTTACCGTCGCCCTGAGCCGGAAGTGGTGCCGATGCTGATCGAACAGGCGCGTCTGCCTGCCGCGATGGCCGAAGCCACCAACAAGCTCGCCTCGTCGATTGCCGACAAACTGCGCAATCAGAAAAGCGCCGGTGGCCGTGCCGGGATTGTTCAGGGCCTGTTGCAGGAATTTTCCCTGTCGTCCCAGGAAGGCGTAGCGCTGATGTGCCTGGCCGAAGCGCTGCTGCGCATCCCGGACAAGGGCACCCGCGACGCACTGATCCGCGACAAGATCAGCACCGGCAACTGGCAGCCGCACTTGGGCAACAGCCCGTCGCTGTTCGTCAACGCCGCCACCTGGGGCTTGCTGCTGACCGGCAAACTGGTCGCCACCCACAACGAAACCGGCCTGACTTCCTCCCTGAGCCGCATCATCGGCAAGAGCGGCGAGCCGATGATCCGCAAGGGCGTCGACATGGCCATGCGCCTGATGGGCGAGCAGTTCGTCACCGGCGAAACCATCGCCGAAGCCTTGGCCAACGCGAGCAAGTTCGAATCCAAGGGCTTCCGTTATTCCTACGACATGCTCGGTGAAGCGGCACTCACCGAACATGATGCGCAGAAGTACCTGGCCTCGTACGAACAAGCCATCCACTCGATCGGCAAAGCCTCCCACGGTCGTGGGATTTATGAAGGCCCGGGCATTTCCATCAAGCTGTCCGCCCTGCACCCGCGTTACAGCCGTGCCCAGTACGAGCGCGTGATGGACGAGTTGTACCCGCGCCTGCTGTCGCTGACCCTGTTGGCCAAGCAGTACGACATCGGCTTGAACATCGACGCCGAAGAAGCCGACCGCCTCGAGCTGTCGCTGGATCTGCTCGAGCGCCTGTGCTTCGAGCCGCAACTGACTGGCTGGAACGGCATCGGTTTCGTGATCCAGGCGTATCAAAAGCGTTGCCCGTACGTGATCGACTACGTGATCGACCTGGCTCGCCGCAGCCGTCATCGTCTGATGATCCGTCTGGTAAAAGGCGCGTACTGGGACAGCGAAATCAAGCGCGCTCAGGTCGAAGGCCTGGAAGGCTATCCGGTCTACACCCGCAAGGTGTACACCGACGTTTCCTACATCGCCTGCGCTCGCAAGCTGCTGTCGGTGCCGGAAGTCATCTACCCGCAGTTCGCCACGCACAACGCCCACACCCTGTCGGCCATTTACCACATCGCCGGTCAGAACTATTACCCCGGCCAGTACGAGTTCCAGTGCCTGCACGGCATGGGCGAACCGCTGTACGAACAAGTTGTAGGCAAAGTCTCCGAAGGCAAGCTGAATCGTCCGTGCCGCGTGTACGCCCCGGTCGGTACTCACGAAACACTGTTGGCGTACCTGGTGCGTCGCCTGCTGGAAAACGGCGCGAACACTTCGTTCGTCAACCAGATTGCCGATCAGTCGATCTCGATTCAGGCGTTGGTCGCCGATCCAGTGGCCAGCATCGAGCAGATGGCAACCGTGGAAGGTGGCTTCGGCCTGCCGCACCCGCGCATCCCGCTGCCGCGTGACCTTTATGGTGCCGAACGCGCCAACTCCAGCGGCATCGACATGGCCAACGAACATCGTCTGGCTTCGCTGTCCTGCGCCCTGCTGGCCACCGCTCACAACAGCTGGAAAGCCGCGCCGATGCTCGGTTGCACGTCCAGCACTGAAACTCCTGCGCCAGTCCTGAACCCGTCCGATCTGCGTGACGTGGTCGGTCATGTACAGGAAGCGACTGTCGAAGACGTCGACAACGCAATCCAGTGCGCCCTGAATGCCGGCCCGATCTGGCAGGCCACCCCGCCCGCCGAACGCGCCGCGATCCTGGAACGTGCCGCCGATTTGATGGAAGGCGAGATCCAGCCGCTGATGGGCCTGTTGGCCCGTGAAGCCGGCAAGACCTTCGCCAACGCCATCGCCGAAGTGCGTGAAGCCGTGGACTTCCTGCGTTATTACGCGGTGCAGGCACGCAACGATTTCAGCAACGACGCCCACCGCCCGTTGGGTCCGGTGGTCTGCATCAGCCCATGGAACTTCCCGTTGGCGATCTTCAGTGGCCAGGTCGCTGCTGCCCTCGCCGCCGGTAACCCGGTACTGGCCAAGCCTGCGGAACAAACCCCGCTGGTGGCCGCTCAAGCCGTGCGCTTGCTGCTCGAAGCCGGGATTCCGGAAGGCGTGCTGCAATTGCTGCCGGGCCGTGGCGAAACCGTCGGCGCCCGTCTGGTCGGTGACGATCGGGTCAAAGGCGTGATGTTCACCGGTTCCACCGAAGTGGCTCGCTTGCTGCAACGCAACGTCGCCGGTCGCCTGGATGCTCAGGGTCGTCCGATTCCGCTGATCGCTGAAACCGGCGGCCAGAACGCGATGATCGTCGACTCGTCGGCACTGACCGAACAGGTTGTGATCGACGTGGTTTCCTCGGCCTTCGACAGCGCCGGCCAACGTTGCTCGGCTCTGCGCGTGTTGTGCTTGCAGGAAGATTCCGCCGACCGTGTCATCGAAATGCTCAAGGGCGCCATGGCTGAATGCCGTCTCGGCAACCCGGAGCGCCTGTCCGTGGACATCGGCCCGGTGATCGACGCCGAAGCCAAGGCTGGCATCGAGAAGCACATCCAGGCCATGCGCGACAAAGGTCGCAACGTGTACCAGGTGGCTATCGCCGACGCCGAAGAAGTCAAACGCGGCACCTTCGTGATGCCAACGCTGATCGAACTGGAAAGCTTCGACGAACTGCAACGTGAGATCTTCGGCCCGGTGCTGCACGTGGTTCGCTACAAGCGCAAAGACATCGACCAACTGATCGGCCAGATCAACGCGTCCGGCTACGGCCTGACCCTGGGCGTGCACACGCGCATCGACGAGACCATCGCCAAGGTGATCGACAACGTCAATGCCGGCAACGTCTATGTGAACCGCAACATCGTTGGCGCCGTGGTCGGCGTGCAGCCGTTCGGTGGTGAAGGTTTGTCGGGCACGGGTCCGAAGGCCGGTGGCCCGCTGTACCTGTACCGTCTGTTGTCGACCCGTCCTACGGATGCGATCGAACAATCCTTCGCTCGCGGTGACGCTATCGCTGCGCCGGACGTTCGTTTGCGCGATGCCATGAGCAAGCCGCTGACCGCCCTGCAAGCCTGGGCCGATAGCAACAAGTTTGCCGACCTGAGCACCTTGTGTGTGCAGTTCGCGGCGCAATCGCAAAGCGGGATCACCCGTGTACTGGCGGGCCCGACTGGCGAGCGCAACAGCTACGCCATCCTGCCTCGCGAGCACGTGCTGTGTCTGGCGGAAGTCGAAGGCGATCTGCTGACGCAACTGGCTGCTGTTTTGGCCGTAGGCGGTTCGGCGGTATGGCCGGAAGCTGAGTTGACCAAGGCAGTGTTCGCACGTCTGCCGAAGGAAGTTCAGGCGCGGATCAAGCTGGTTTCCGACTGGAACAAGGACGAAGTGGTGTTTGATGCGGTTCTGCATCACGGCCATTCCGATCAGCTGCGTGCGGTGTGCCAGCAAGTGGCCAAGCGTGCCGGGGCAATTGTCGGGGTTCATGGCTTGTCCCAGGGCGAGACTAATATTGCGCTGGAGCGTCTGGTGATTGAGCGCGCTTTGAGCGTTAACACCGCTGCGGCGGGTGGTAATGCCAGCCTCATGACCATCGGCTAACACGCCACTGATCGTTCCCACGCTCCCGCGTGGGAATGCCTCCTGTGACGCTCTGCGTCACGCCGTTTGGGGACGCGGAGCGTCCCGGGCTGCATTCCCACGCGGAGCGTGGGAACGATCATGCCCTACCCTCGTTTTGCCCCTCCATCACGCTCATCAATCATCCTGTTCAGCCTTTATTAGCGCGCCTAGACTCGGTCTATCCCCAAAACAGGTAGGCCGACATGTCCGAGACGCTGCTCAGTTCCCGCAATCTGGCTTTCGAGCTGTACGAAGTCCTCGATGCCGAGGGCCTGACCCAGCGTGAGCGGTTCGCCGAGCACAATCGCGAGACCTTCGACGCCGCCATCGGCACGGCCCGCAACATCGCCGAGAAATTCTTCGCCCCGCACAACCGCAAGGGCGACGAGAACGAGCCGCGCTATGAGAACGGTCAGGCGATTCTGATTCCTGAGGTGAAACCGGCGGTGGATGCGTTCCTCGAAGCCGGTTTCCTCAATGCCGCGCGAAGTTTCGACGCGGGCGGCATGCAACTTCCTACGTTGTTGTCCCAGGCTTGCTTCGCGCATTTTCAATCGGCCAACGCGGCATCCACTTCGTATCCGTTCCTGACCATGGGTGCGGCGAACCTGATCGAAAGTTTCGGTACCGAGGAGCAGAAGCAGCGCTTCCTGCAACCGATGATCGACGGGCGCTTTTTCGGCACCATGGCACTGACTGAACCCCACGCCGGTTCATCGCTGTCGGATATTCGTACACGGGCCGAGCCAGCGTCTGACGGCACCTATCGACTCAAGGGCAACAAGATCTTCATCTCCGGCGGCGACCATCCGCTGTCGGAAAACATCGTGCACATGGTGCTGGCCAAGTTGCCGGACGCACCGGCCGGGGTGAAGGGGATTTCGCTGTTTATCGTGCCCAAGTTTCTGGTCAACGATGACGGCAGCCTGGGTCAGCGCAATGACGTGTTGCTGGCTGGGTTGTTCCACAAGATGGGCTGGCGCGGCACTACGTCCACGGCGCTGAATTTCGGCGATAACGGCGAGTGTGTCGGCTATCTGGTGGGCAAGCCGCATCATGGCTTGAGCTATATGTTCCAGATGATGAACGAGGCGCGGATCGGGGTTGGCATGGGCGCGGTGATGCTCGGTTACGCCGGGTATCTGTATTCACTGGAGTACGCCCGCGAGCGGCCACAGGGTCGGGTGCCGGACAGCAAGGACCCGAATACCGCACCAGTGGCGATCATTCAGCACGCCGACGTCAAGCGCATGCTGCTGACCCAAAAAGCCTACGTCGAAGGCTCGTTCGACTTGGGGCTGTACGCGGCGCGACTGTTCGACGACACCACGACCCTTGAAACCGAAGACGCGCGCAAACAGGCCCATGAGTTGCTGGATTTGCTGACGCCGATCGTCAAATCCTGGCCATCGGAGTTTTGCCTGAAGGCCAACGAACTGGCGATCCAGATCCTCGGCGGCCACGGCTATACCCGCGAATACCCGGTGGAGCAGTACTACCGCGACAACCGCCTTAACCCGATCCACGAAGGCACGCACGGCATTCAGTCGCTGGACTTGCTTGGCCGTAAATTGGCGCAGAACGGTGGGGCGGGACTCAAGCAATTGATCCGGCTAATCGCCAATACCGCCGAGCGTGCCCAGGCGCATGAATCGCTGACGCCACTGCGTGAGCCGCTGGAGAAACTGGTGGCACGCCTGCAAACGGTGACCATCAGCTTGTTGACGGATCTGGGCCAGGGCAAGGTCAACAGCAGCCTGGCGAACTCGGCGCTGTACCTGAAAGTGTTCGGCCACACGGTGATTGGCTGGCGCTGGCTGGAACAAGCGATCCGCGCGGAGGAAGGGTTGGCCAAGGGCAATGCGGCGGATGTGAGCTTCTATAAAGGCAAGCTGCAGGCGGCGCGGTATTTCCTGACGTGGGAAGTACCGGGTTGTCACCATGAGTTGGCGATTCTTGAGGCGCGGGATGATGTTTGTTTGAGCATGCAGGATGAATGGTTCTGACACCCTCTCACTGATCGTTCCCACGCTCCGCGTGGGAACGCCTCAGGGGACGCTCCGCGTTCCAATGGGACGCGGAGCGTCCCGAGCTGCATTCCCACGCGGAGCGTGGGAACGATCAGTCAGGTGAGTTTGAACCCACCCATCTGCCGCGCCAAGTCATCGGCCAACCGCTGCAATGTCTGACAATCCTCACGACACGCCCTGACCTCCCCGGCCGTCGCCCGTGCCAGATCGGAAATCCCCTGCACGTTGCGGTTGATCTCCTCGGTCACTGCTGACTGCTCTTCTGTCGCCGTCGCCACCTGATGGTTCATGTCGCTGATGCGTTCGATCTGCCCGGTAATCGCCGTCAGCGATGTCCCGGTGCGCTGGCTCGACTCAACCCCTGTGCCCGTCGCCGCTTGCCCGGAATGCATGGACGACACCGCATTTTCCGCGCCCTGCTTGAGGCTGCCGATCATCTGCTGAATCTCGTCGGTGGACGACTGCGTGCGCCGCGCCAACGTCCGCACTTCATCCGCGACCACCGCAAACCCACGGCCCATGTCGCCGGCCCGCGCCGCTTCAATCGCAGCGTTGAGCGCCAGCAAGTTGGTTTGCTCCGAAATCCCGCGAATCACCGCCAGCACTTGATCGATAGACGCCACCTGATGCGCCAACTCGCCCACCGCCGTGGCCGCGACACCAATCTCATCGGACATGCTTTCTATATGCCGGATCGAACCACCGACCACTTCCCGCGCCTGCATCGCTTCATCGCGAGCGGTTTGCGAAGCGACTGCGGCGTTGCCGGCGTTCTGGGCGATTTCCTGCACGGTCAGGCCCATTTCGTGGACAGCGGTGGCGACCATATCGGTCATTTCCTGTTGCCGTCCTGAGCGTTCGGCAGTGTTATCCACCACCTTTGCCACTTGGCTGACGGCGGTGCGCAGCCGCTCGCTGGTGGTCAACACTTCACCAATCATGTCGCGCTGGCTTTCCAGGAACCGATTGAAGCCCCGCGCCAGATCGCCCAGTTCATCGGCGCGGCTGGAATCTAACCGGTGGGTCAAATCTCCACCACCGCTACCGATGGCCACCAGCGCCGCTGTTACCTGACGGATCGGTCGCACCATCCCACGGGCCAGCACCACCACCAGCAACAGGCACACCAACGCCACCGCCAGGCCGATGCCGCTGCTCATCCACATCGCGCGGCGGGCCTCGGCGTAGATCTGCGACTGTGGTACTTCGGCCACCAGGGTCCAGCCCAAATCCCGCAATGGCAGGCTCAATGCCAGAAAATCTTCGCCATCGCGGGTAAAACCGCTGCTAGCGGCAACTTTTTGACCCATCACCGCTTGCGCCGCCGGGCCACCAATTTGTTCGGCCAACGTGCGCTTGCCACTGAATTGCGCCTCGGGGTGAACCTGGATCAATCCGTCTGAACGCACGAGATAGACCTTGCCGCGCTCACCGAAGTTGAAATTGTGGATCAGCTCCGACAGCTCTTTCATGCTCAGCCCGAGCCCGGCAACGCCCACGACTTTGCCGGCCTGCTCGACCTTGAGGTCGATAAACAGCGCCAATTCTCCGGTCGCGGTGTCATTGTCGATATTGAGGGTGCGCGGCTGGTTGCTGTCGAGGAATGTGTAGAACCAGGCGTCTTTCGGGTTGGAACGGCTGAGGGTCCGGTCCAGGCCTTTTTCCGTAAGGTAGTGATTGGAAGCCGTGCCGACGATCAGCGCGGTAAAGGCCCTGTGCTCGGCGCGGATGCCTTCCAGGTACTTTACGAAGGTGTCGGTTTGGGCACTGTTTTCACCCGCGGCCAGCCAGTCGCGCACCATGCTGTTGCTGGCGATGTCCTTGGCGGCGGTGAGGGGTTGCACGAGGATGCGTTCGATGTCGTTGCGCATCGCTTCGATGCTCGACGGCAGCGCCTGTTCGACCAGATAACTCTGGGCAAGGCGGTTGACCACCAGGGTATAAACGCCAACCACGATCAGAATACTGACCAGCAGGGCGGTGCCCATACTCAGGATCAACTGCCATTGAATACTGCGTCGCCAGAACTGCATGGACCACCCCCAAAGAATAAGTGGCTGAAACACTGCAACAGCCGTGCCGATTGTATACAACGCAATCGACAATTTTATTCTTTGGTTGTGCTCAAATCCGATCAGCCCTGATTGATCGTCTTGGCGATCACTTCAACCGTGGCGCTGACTTGCTCTTGGTAACGGTCGAGTTCCTGCTGGTGCTGCTTTTTCATTTCGATCTGCTGGGAGCACAGATTCATCGCCGCCAGCACCAGCAAACGATCACCGATCAGCGTCGGGTATTTGCGTTTGGTGTCGGCCAGGGCAGCCTTCAACATCAGTGCGGCGTCCAGCAGGGTTTGCTCTTCCCCGGCCGGCGCCTTGATCGAATAGTCCTCCCCCAGGATCGAGACGACTTTTACCCCTGCGGCGCCCTGATTCATGCGCTGACAGGGCCGGCGCTGACGCGCTCGACCAAGGCCTGGATGCGGGCGGCGGTGGCGCCTTGTTTCTCTTCCTGTTCCATCAGGCTCAGTTGCAGGCTTTCGTTTTCATCCTTGGCCTGGGCCAGTTCGGCGCTCAGGGTCTGGTTGGTGCCCAGCAGGCTCTGGTTCTGTTGCACCAGGTCGCTGACCAGTTGTTCCAATTGACTCAGGGATGCTTCCAACATTTTGATTTTCCAGGCTTTTTCAAAGGGCGCGTACGATAAAGAAAAGTCACCACGGATGCCAGGGTTATTGGGGCTCAAAGCCTTGATTTTCCTGGCGGGCAACCTTGCTCGCGAGCTTTAGAGACTGTGATTGGCGAATCTGGTTCCTGCACTTCGTCGCCGCAACCGATGTGCGACAAATACGCGCAGGGGCTCAAGACTTTAGTCGTAGAACCGATAAGTCACTCATACAGCAGTCTCAGCCCCGCACGGATGCGCTTTTCACGGTGAAACACCATGTCCCTTCGTAATATGAATATCGCGCCGCGCGCGTTCCTCGGTTTTGCCCTGATTGGCGGTCTGATGCTGATCCTGGGTGTGTTCGCCCTGAACCAGATGAGCAAGATTCGCGGCGCCGGCCAAGACATCGCCAACGCCAGCGTGCCGAGCATCAAGAGCCTGGACGAGTTCACCCAACTGACCCTGCGCCTGCGCGTGCTGTCCTACCGTTTGCTGATCAATCGCGAACCGGACGTGCAGCAGAAAACCATGGAGCTGTTCGACCTGCGTAACCAGCAGATCCGCGACGCCCAGCGGGTTTACGAACCGTTGATCGACGGCCCGCAGGAACGTGCGGCTTATGATCAGTACGTACAGTTGCTGGCGCAGTACCGTCAACTCGAAGATCGGATGAAGAGCCTGTCGCGCAACAATCAGATCGATGAGTTGCGCAGCATGCTCAACACCGAACTGCTGGCCAACTCCGAAGCGGTCAACAATGCCTTGGCGAAGCTGCTGGAGATCAACATCCAGCAGATTGCCGTGACCGATCAAGGTGCAAGCGATCAGTTTTCGTCGTCGTTTAACCTTGTGATCACGCTGCTGGTCATCGCCACTGGCCTGACCCTGCTGTTCGCCTGGTTGCTGACCAACAGCATCACCAAGCCCATCGCCAACGCCTTGAGCGCCGCGGAAGAAATCGCCGAAGGCAACCTGACCCGCCCGATCACCGTCGATGGCGAAGACGAAGCCGGTCGCTTGCTGGCGGCCATGGCGAAAATGCAGGACAAGCTGCGCGACACCCTGCAACGGATTTCCGGCTCGGCCACGCAATTGGCCTCCGCCGCTGAAGAACTGAACAGCGTCACCGACGAAAGCGCCCGGGGCCTGACTCAGCAGAACAACGAAATCGAACAGGCCGCCACCGCTGTCAATGAAATGACCAGCGCCGTGGAAGAAGTCGCGCGCAACGCGGTGAGCACTTCCGAAGCCTCGAAAAACGCCACCACTTCTGCCGGTGACGGCCGTGACCTGGTGCAGGAAACCGTCAGCGCCATCGAACGCATGAGCGCCGACGTGCAGAGCACAGCGACCCTGATCGGCGATTTGGCCAACGAATCCCGGGATATCGGCAAAGTGCTGGACGTGATTCGCGGCCTGGCCGACCAGACCAACCTGTTGGCCCTGAACGCCGCGATCGAAGCGGCCCGCGCCGGTGAAGCCGGGCGTGGTTTTGCGGTGGTGGCGGATGAGGTTCGTGCCTTGGCGCACCGTACCCAGCAGTCGACCAGCGAAATCGAACGCATGATCGGCAGCATCCAGAGCGGTACCGAACACGCGGTGGATTCGATGCGTAACAGCACCGAACGCGCCGAGTCGACGTTGAACATTGCCCGTGGCGCGGGGATGTCGCTGGATACGATCAACAGTGCAATTGTTGAAATCAACGAGCGCAACCTGGTGATCGCCAGCGCGGCTGAAGAACAGGCGCAGGTGGCTCGCGAGGTTGACCGTAACCTGGTGAACATTCGTGATCTGTCGGTGCAATCGGCGACCGGGGCGAATCAGACCAGTGCGGCGAGCAATGAACTGTCGCGCTTGGCGCTGGACCTGAACAATATGGTTGGACGGTTTAGCCTCTAAACGAAGATCGCATCACTGCCGGAAAGATCGCAGCCTCGTTTCACTCGACAGCTCCTACAGGTTGATTGATCGTTCCCACGCTCGGCGTGGGAATGCAGCCCGGTACGCTCCGCGTCCCCATCAAGAGCCGAACGCGGAGCGTCCGTTGAGGCATTCCCACGCAGAGCGTGGGAACGATCAACACCACATCGTCAAAACCTTTTTGACAGCATCACATTTCAACAGGTTAGAATCGCTGGCACGCAGACTGCATGGTCAGTTTGCGCCCGCCTTTCAGCTTTCTGGAGTATTGCCCTTGAATGCGACGACCATCAACAGCCTGTTCTTGATCGGCGCGTTGCTGGTAGGTGCAAGCATTCTGGTGAGCTCCCTCTCGTCCCGCCTCGGTATCCCGATTCTGGTGATTATCCTGGCTGTGGGCATGGCTGCTGGCGTCGACGGCGGCGGCATTATTTTCGATAACTACCCCACGGCTTATCTGGTCGGCAACCTGGCGTTGGCGGTGATTCTGCTCGACGGCGGCTTGCGCACCCGAGTCTCGAGTTTCCGTGTGGCGCTGTGGCCGGCGCTGTCGCTGGCCACGGTCGGGGTGTTGATTACCACCGGGCTGACCGGCATGGCGGCGGCGTGGCTGTTCAACCTCAACATCATCCAGGGCCTGCTGATCGGCGCCATCGTCGGCTCGACCGACGCCGCGGCCGTCTTCTCGCTGCTGGGCGGTAAAGGCCTGAACGAGCGGGTGACCGCCAGCCTCGAAATCGAATCCGGCAGCAACGACCCGATGGCGGTGTTCCTCACCGTGACCCTGATCGACATGCTCGCCAGCGGCCAGACCGGCCTGCACTGGAACCTGCTCGGGCATCTGGTGCGCGAATTCGGCATCGGCGGCGTGATTGGCCTGGGCGGCGGCTGGGTCATGTTGCAACTGGTCAACCGCATCAACCTGGCCAACGGCCTGTACCCGATTCTGGTGATTGCCGGCGGCCTGCTGGTGTTCGCCCTGACCAACGCCTTGCACGGCAGCGGCTTCCTCGCCGTTTACCTGTGCGGCCTGGTGATCGGCAACCGCCCGGTGCGCAGCCGTCACGGTATTCTGCACATGCTCGATGGCATGGCCTGGCTGGCCCAGATCGGTATGTTCCTGGTGCTGGGGCTGCTGGTCACGCCTCATGACTTGCTGCCGATCGCCCTGCCCGCCCTCGGCTTGGCCCTGTGGATGATTCTGTTTGCCCGGCCGCTATCGGTGATGGTCGGCCTGCTGCCGTTCAAAGCCTTCCACGGTCGCGAAAAAGCCTTCATTTCCTGGGTCGGCCTGCGCGGCGCGGTGCCGATCATTCTGGCGGTGTTCCCGCTGATGGCCGGCTTGCCGAACGCCCAGCTCTATTTCAACCTCGCGTTCTTTATCGTGCTGGTGTCGCTGCTGGTGCAGGGCACAAGCCTGCCGTGGGTCGCCAAACTGTTGAAGGTCACGGTTCCACCCGAGCCAGCACCGATCTCCCGCTCGGCGCTGGAAGTGCACGTCACCAGCGAGTGGGAGCTGTTCGTTTACCGCCTCGGCGCTGAGAAATGGTGCATCGGCTCGCCCCTTCGCGAGCTGAAAATGCCCGAAGGCACCCGCATCGCGGCCCTGTTTCGTGGCCAGCAACTGCTCCATCCGTCGGGTAGTACGGTGCTCGAAGTCGATGATTTGCTCTGCGTGATCGGCCATGAACACAATCTGACGGCCCTCGGAAAGCTGTTCAGCCAGGCACCGCAACGGGGCCTCGATTTGCGTTTCTTCGGCGACTTCGTGCTCGAAGGAGACGCCCAACTGGCCGCGGTTGCTGCGCTGTACGGGTTGAAAGTCGAAGGCATCGATCCGGACATGTCCCTGGGCCGCTTCATTGCCCAGAAGGTCGGCGGCGCGCCGGTCGTGGGTGACCAGGTCGAGTGGAACAACACCATTTGGACGGTCGCGGTCATGGAAGGGAACAAGATCGGCAAAGTGGGCGTCAGATTCCCCGAAGGAAGTCGCCCGGGCCCCGGACTCTTCCTCTAAACTGCCATTCTTTTCACCTGATTCGATCGGTCTCTATGCCAACCCTGCGCTCCCTGTTTGCCATTGCCCTGCTGGGCCTGAGTCTCTCCATCGGAACCTTGCAAGCGGCCGAACCGCCGTCCAGCGAAGCCGTGCAAGGCAGCCTGGACAAGATCGCCGAGCGCAAACTGCCGGAGGCCGATCAAAAGGCGCTGCAAACCATCCTGCAGAACACGCTGACCCAGCTCAACAGCAAGAGCGATTTCGATCAGAAACTGATCGATCTGAAGCAGCAATTGGCTACGGCGCCCAAGCAGAACATCGAAAACCAGCGTGAACTGGCCCGGCTCAAGGCCACCAAGGTAGTCCCGATCGAACAGCGCTACGCCAACCTGTCGATCCAGCAGCTCGAGCAAATGCTCACCGAGCGCTCCACCCAGCAAAGCGATCTGCAAAAAGCCCTGGCCGACGCCAACAGCCTGATCATCACCGCCCAGACCCGCCCCGAGCGCGCTCAGGCCGAGATCGCCAGCAGCCAGACGCGCATCCAGCAGATCAACAACATCCTCAAGGCCGGCAAAGACAACGGCAAGACCTTGAGCGGCGAGCAGCGTGACCAGCTCAATGCCGAACTCGCCGCGCTGAACGCCCTGATCCCGCTGCGGCGTCAGGAGCTGGCCGGCAACAGTCAGTTGCAGGACCTGGGCAACAGCCAGCATGACGTGCTCTCGGAAAAAACCGCGCGCATGGATCAGGAAATCCAGGAACTGCAAACCCTGATCAACCAGAAGCGCCTGGCCCATTCCCAGGAAGCGGTGACCCAGCAATCCATCGAAGCGCAGAAGTCCGGCGGCAGCGTGTTGCTGGCCACAGAAAGCACGCAGAACCTGAAGCTTTCCGACTACCTGCTGAAAAATACCGACCGCCTCAATGACATCACTCAGCAGAACCTGCAAACCAAGCAACAACTGGACAGCGTGACCCAGAGCGATTCGGCCCTGGACGAGCAGATCAGCGTCCTCAAGGGCAGCCTGCTGCTTTCCAAGATTCTCTACAAACAGAAACAGGCCCTGCCGCCACTCAAGCTTGACCGCGACCTGGCGGACCAGATCGCCGATATTCGCCTGTTTCAATTCGAAGTCAGCCAACAACGGGAATTGCTCAGCAATCCGGCGAGCTACGTTGACAACCTATTGGCCACCCAGCCACCGGAGCAAGTCACCCCGCAGTTGCGCAAGAGCCTGCTGGAACTGGCCAACACCCGTGCCGACCTGCTGGAACGCCTTAACCGCGAACTGAGCGCGGTGCTCAACCAGTCCATCACCCTGCAACTGAACCAGAAGCAATTGCTCAGCACGACGAAAAGCCTGCGGGCCACCCTCGACGAGCAAATGTTCTGGATTCCCAGCAATAAGCCGCTGGATCTGGAATGGATGCACGGCGTGCCGGAACGCCTGAAACGGCAGGTCGCCGCGCTGCCTTTGTCTTCGAGCCTGAGCGAACTGAGCGATGGCCTGATCCAGCGGCCGTTGCTGTTCCTGCCTCTGGTATTGCTGATCGGCGCCCTGCTGTGGCGCCGCAAGAGCCTGTATGCCCGGCTGAACAAAGTTCACCAGGACATCGGTCACTTCAAGCGTGACAGCCAGTGGCACACGCCCCAGGCAATCCTGATCAATATATTGCTGGCGATGCCGGTGGCGCTGGGCCTGGCCTTGTGTGGCCTGGCCTTGCAGATCGACGCCCGTGGGCAGAACGCCAATATGGGCGCGGCCCTCCTGCAAATGGGCCAGGCCTGGCTGGTGTTCTACACCGCCTACCGGATCCTCGCGCCGGGCGGCGTCGCCGAATTGCATTTCCGCTGGGAAAAACCCCAGGTCGAATTCCTGCAAGGCTGGGTCCGGCGTCTCGGGCTGGTGGTGATGGCGCTGGTCGCGGTGGTGGCCGTCGCTGAATTGCAACCGTCGACACTGGCCGATGACGTGCTGGGCATGCCGGTAGTGCTGACCTGTTACGCCTTGATGGCCTGGTTGCTCGGTCGCCTGTTGATCAGCAGCCCGACCCATGAGAGCGCGTCGCTGTTCCGCAAAGCGGTGGGGATTCTGTTCACGGCACTGCCGATCGCCTTGTTCGTGGCGGTGTGCTTCGGCTACTACTACACCGCGCTGAAACTCAGCGACCGCTTGATCAATACACTGTATCTGCTGATGTTCTGGCTGGTGATCGAAGCCACGTTCGTGCGCGGTCTCAGTGTCGCGGCGCGGCGCCTGGCCTATCAGCGAGCCCTGGCCAAACGCCAGGCGGCGAAAGAGGCCGGTGAAGGCGAAGCGGTGATTGAAGAACCGACGCTGGACATCGAAAAGGTCAACGAACAGTCGCTGCGCCTGATCCGCCTGGCGCTGCTGGCAGGCTTCATCGCGGCGCTGTATTGGGTCTGGTCGGACCTGATTACCGTGTTCTCGTACCTGGACAACGTGACCCTCTACGAATACACCAGCGGCACGGGCGCCAACTTGAGCATGGTGCCGATCAGCATCGGCGACTTGCTTGGCGCACTGATCATCATCGGCATCACCTTCGCCCTGGCGCGCAACTTGCCAGGGCTGTTGGAAGTGTTGGTGCTGTCAAAGCTGAACCTGGCCCAGGGCAGCGCCTACGCCACCACCACGTTGCTGTCCTACGTGATCGCCGGCGTTGGTTTCGTCTCAACCCTGTCCACCCTCGGCGTCAGTTGGGACAAATTGCAGTGGCTGGTGGCCGCGCTATCCCTCGGTATCGGTTTCGGGATGCAGGAAATCTTCGCCAACTTCATCTCCGGCATCATGATCCTGTTCGAACGCCCGGTGCGGATCGGCGACACCATCACTATCGGCAACCTGTCGGGCACGGTGAGCAAGATCCGCATCCGCGCCACGACCATTACCGACTTCGACCGCAAAGACATCATTGTCCCGAACAAGACGTTCATCACCGGGCAACTGATCAACTGGTCCCTGACCGACACCATCACCCGGGTGACCCTCAAGCTCGGCGTCGACTACGGCTCCGACCTGGACCTGGTCAAAGCCTTGTTGCTGCAAGCCGCCCGGGAAAACCCGCGAGTGCTCAAGGAACCCGAGCCCCACGTGTACTTCCTGAACTTCGGCGAAAGCACCCTCGACCACGAGTTGCGCATGCATGTGCGTGACCTCGGCGACCGCAACCCGGTGCTCGATGAGGTCAACCGCTTCATCAACCGCGAATTCAAGAAGCAGCACATCAACATCTCGTTCCGGCAGATGGAGGTTTACCTGAAGAACCTTCACGGCCAGGAATACAAGTTGGTGCCGGTCGAGGAAGAGAAAAAAACCATCATCTCCCGCGAAGCTCCCCGTGACGCGCCCCTTGAGTCCACGCCCGACGTTCCGGAACAAGAGCCGCCTCCGACCAAACTCGACTAACCGCCTTATCCCTAGCAGAATGCTCGGACATTCTGCTGGAGATGGCCGTTGAAAGCCCTCGACGAACTGACCTTCGACAATCGCTTCGCCCGCCTCGGCGATGCGTTCTCAACCCATGTGCTGCCCGAGCCCATCGCCGCGCCGCGACTGGTGGTCGCCAGCCCCGCCGCCATGGCGCTGCTGGACCTGGACCCGGCCGTGGCCGAGACGCCGGTGTTCGCCGAACTGTTTGGCGGGCACAAGCTCTGGGCCGAAGCCGAGCCTCGGGCGATGGTCTATTCCGGGCATCAATTCGGTTCCTACAACCCACAGCTGGGCGACGGCCGCGGCTTGCTGCTGGGCGAGGTGTACAACGAGGCCGGCGAGCATTGGGACTTGCACCTCAAGGGCGCCGGCCAGACGCCGTACTCACGGATGGGCGATGGACGGGCGGTACTGCGTTCGTCGATCCGCGAGTTTCTCGCCTCCGAAGCGCTGCATGCCCTGAACATCCCGACCACCCGCGCCCTGTGCGTCATCGGCTCCGACACACCGGTGTGGCGCGAGAAGCAGGAACGCGCGGCCATGGTCCTGCGCCTGTCGCCGAGCCATGTGCGCTTCGGCCATTTCGAATATTTCTACTACACCAAGCGCCCCGAACAGCAAAAAGCCCTCGGCGAGCACGTGCTGGCCATGCACTTCCCCGAATGCCTGGAGCAGCCGGAACCGTACCTGGCGATGTTCCGCGAAATCGTCGAGCGCAACGCCGAACTGATCGCCAAATGGCAGGCCTACGGCTTCTGCCACGGGGTGATGAACACCGACAACATGTCGATCCTGGGCATCACCTTCGACTTCGGCCCGTTCGCCTTCCTCGACGACTTCGACGCCAACTTCATCTGCAACCACTCCGACGACCAGGGCCGCTACTCCTTCAGCAACCAGGTGCCGATCGGCCAGTGGAACCTCAGCGCCCTCGCCCAGGCCCTGACGCCGTTCATCAGCGTCGACGCCCTGCGCGAAACCCTCGGCCTGTACCTGCCGCTGTACCAGGCCCACTACCTGGACCTGATGCGCCGCCGCCTCGGCTTTACCACCGCTGAAGACGATGACCAGAAACTGCTGGAACGTCTGCTGCAACTGATGCAGAACAGTGGCGTTGATTACACGCTGTTCTTCCGTCGTTTGGGCGATGAATCAGCCGAGTTGGCCGTCGCTCGCTTGCGTGATGACTTCGTCGACATCAAGGGCTTTGATGCCTGGGGCGAGCAGTATGTGGCCCGGGTTGGCCGCGAAGGTCCGCTTGATCAAGAACAGCGCCGGGTTCGGATGTATGCCGTGAATCCGCTGTACATCCTGCGCAACTACCTGGCGCAGAAAGCCATTGATGCGGCAGAGAGTGGCGACTACTCGGAAGTTCGCCGCCTGCATGCAGTGCTGAGTAACCCGTTTGTGGAACAGGCGGGAATGGAGAGCTATGCCGAGCGGCCGCCGGAGTGGGGCAAGCATCTGGAGATCAGTTGTTCGTCGTGACGCAGCTCAATCCAGAGGGTCAATGGCACTGACGACGCGCGCAATGATGTCAGTCATCGTCACGTCATCAAGGCGTTCAATAAACTTTGCTGAACCCTCTCGAACACGCTGCTCAATGTCGAAACTGCGCACTTGATTGCACACCGCGACCCCATTTGTTTCGTGCCCCGTAACGACCACTGCCAATCCGGAGTTTCGGCTGAAACTCCCGCCACTGGTCACGGGCACGGTCATGCTCACGCCCAGCGCGTTGATTCCCCTCGGCGTAATCACAACAAAACGATGGCGGTTCATCATTTCTCTCCCTGCCACCGGGTTCGGGTCAATCCAAAAGACATCGCCCCGCTGCGGGGCCTGCCGACGCACCATTAACCCAACTCCCTACCAACAGAATCACCTTCACGAGCCCAGGCTGTCTGCTCGTTCAACTCAGCCAATTCTTCTGCCCCCTGAAGCAATTCATCAAGGCTGTAACGCTTGCGAGATGCTTTCACAACTGGGCGAGCAATCAACTCGCCATCCACCACGTTGAGCTCCAACTGAGAGCCGACTTCAAGATGCAATAATTTAAGCAAGGTAGGGGGGAGCGTAATCACGGCGGCACCGCCCTGGCGGCGTATTTTGGAAGTTACGGACATGAGATCACTCCGATCCGAAATATGTGGGATGTCGATGTCACGACAAGTGCAACAAAAGTAGCACGCAGATGAAAGCAACGCGAATTCCTCAAATCAAGAACGATGAAGGTTAGAGTTGCTTCCAGCGTAGTCACGGATTGCCCGCTAATAATCAGGAAAATGTGAGCATTTGCGACACACCGCCTTCCTGCCTCGGCCCTACAGCCTTGATAAATACGGACCGCAACTCCAAATCAGTTGCATTGATTGCCCACTCTTTTGGAGCCCCCCATGTCCGACCCACTCCTCATCCCCTGCCCCCACTGCAACGGCCTCAACCGCATCCCCGCCGAACGCCTCAACGACCAGCCAAAATGCGGGCGCTGCAAGGCTGAAGTGTTGCTGAGTAAACCTTTCGAATTGAAGCAAGGCGATTACGCCAGCCAGATCAAGGGCGATTTGCCGTTGTTGGTGGACGTCTGGGCGGAGTGGTGCGGGCCGTGCAAATCGTTTGCGCCGGTATTCGAGCAGGCGGCGGGGCAGTTGGCGGGGAAGTGTCGGTTGGCCAAGCTGGACAGCGAGGCAAACCAGCAGTTGTCGGCGCAGTTGGGGATTCGTTCGATTCCGAGCCTGATTCTGTTCAAGAACGGCCGGGAAGTGGCGCGTCAGAGCGGGGCGTTTCCGTTGCCGCAGTTGATGAGCTGGTTGCGTAGCCAGGGGATTTGAACGAGATCTCGAAAACACCGCGAAACCGTAGGAGCGTGGCTTGCCCGCGAAGGCGAACTGACATTCAACGACAGCGTTGAATGTTAAACCCTCTTCGCGGGCAAGCCACGCTCCTACAAAGGGCAGTCAGGCGTTTTCCAGCAGATTGTGCAACTCCACAAACTGCTGCGTCAGCTTGTGCCGCGGGTCGAGGTGGATCAGCGGCGTGTTGGCCTGGTGCGATTCACGCATGCGCACCGAGCTGCCCAGGTACACCGGCAACACCGGCAGGCCTTCGGCGATCAGTTCGTCGAGGATTTGCTGGGGCAGGCTGGCGCGGGCCTGGAACTGATTGACCACGATGCCCTCGACTTCCAGACCTTCATTGTGGTCTTCCTTCAACTCTTCGATTTCCGCCAGCAGGCCATACAGCGCCTGACGTGAGAAGCTGTCGCAGTCGAAGGGGATGAGTACACGATCAGCGGCAATCAACGCCGACACCGCATAAAAGTTCAGCGCTGGCGGGGTGTCGAGGTAGATCCGGTCGTAGTCTTCGCTCAGCTCATCGAGCAGTTTTCGCAGCTTGTTGATCTTGTGTTTGGCCTCAAGCTTGGGCTGCAAATCGGCCAGCTCAGCGGTGGCGGTGATGACGTGGAGGTTATCGAATGGCGTTTCGTAGATATCCACCTGGTTTTTCTTCGAAAACGGCCCGGAAGACAGGGTCTGCTTGAAGAAATCGGCAATGCCCATGGGGATGTCATTGCCGGTGAGGCCGGTCAGGTACTGAGTGGAGTTGGCCTGGGCATCGAGATCCACCAACAGGGTGCGATACCCCTCGCTGGCACTGACCGCTGCCAGATTGCAGGCAATGCTGGACTTGCCCACCCCGCCTTTCTGATTGAACACCACGCGCCGCATGTCAAAACCTCCGTGTATCAAAGAATGACCGAGTGTAGTAGTCCACAGCGCTGCTTAGCTACCTCGCGGGCATGGGGACTACGCAGTCAGGCGTAATCTCCTGGTGAAAAAGCCGCAAACTCATCCATTGAGCGCAGACACGGCCGACAGACTCGCCTGCCGTAATGTGGATAATGGCCAAACGACAGCTTTTCTCACGAACCAACCGGTACATTTGTTTGCGCAAACTGCAACCAGCATTTGCTACACGCCCGCCGCACCGGGATAATGCGCGCCACTCGGCGTATAGCGCCATGTCAGGTCGGCTGTGGATTTTACGACCGACCCGTCAAGGAAAGCCCGCAGGGGCGGGATGAATCTTTGTGATCAACTTCAACATCGCCCAATGGCGCGCATGGGCCCCTGGGCTCGAAAGCGTGGACGATTGGCAGGCCTGGAGCCGACAACCGGTCGCGCTCCCATGCAGCGATGCCGCTCCCGATGTGTCGTTTCTGCCGGCCATGCAGCGCCGGCGACTCAGCCGCCTGGCGCGAATGGCCTTCAGCGTCGGCTGGCCGTTGGCCGATGGTCGGCAGGACCTACCGTTGGTCTTTATTTCCCGTCACGGCGAAACCCCGCGCACCTTCGATATTCTCAGTGACCTGGCAGCCAACCAGCCGCTGTCGCCGACCCAATTCAGCCTCTCCGTGCACAACGCCGTCATCGGCCTGTGGTCGATCATGCGCGGCGAAACCAGTGAAATGACCGCCCTCGCCGCCGCCGGCGACGGCCTTGAACACGGCATGCTTGAGGCCGCGGCATTACTTTCGGAAGGCGCGCCCGCCGTATTGCTGGTGGTCACCGAAGAACAACCACCCGAGGCCTACTCGGCCTGGATCGACGATGTGCCCTTTCCTTACGCGGTCGGTCTGCTGCTCACCCCTGGGAACGACTGGCAGCTGTCCCTGAACAGCAACCCGGATGCACTGTCCAAAGCTCACTGGCCCCATGCCTTGAATCTATTGCGTACCCTGCTCGGCCAGCAGTCAACCTGCCAACATGCCTGGAAAAATCGTGTATGGACCTGGCAACGCAACCTGTAGCCGATAAAAACCGCGACGCCTATTACTGGCGCCTGCTGGCCACCGCCGCGAGCTTCACCCTGTTCGGGTTGGGCGGGCTGTGCCTGCGGCTGCTGGTTTTTCCGCTGCTCGGCTGCCTGCCCGGCGATGCCCAGGCCCATCGGCTGCGGGCGCGCAAAACCGTCAGTCGCTGTTTCTGGTTTTTTGTCCGGTTCATGGCCCGCACCGGCGTGCTGACCTACGACATTCAAGGCGCGGAAAAACTCGGCCGCCCGGGGCAAATGATCATCGCCAATCACCCGTCGCTGATTGACGTGGTGTTCCTGATTGGCCTCGTGCCCCACACCAACTGCGTGGTCAAAAAGAGCCTCTGGGAGAACCCCTTCACCCGAGGCCCGTTGCGCAGCACCGAATACATCAGCAACGACGGCAGCATGGACATGCTCGACGCTGCTGCCGACGCCCTGAAAAGTGGCCAGACCCTGATCATTTTCCCCGAAGGCACCCGCACCCAACCCGGCCAGGCACCGGCCTTTCATCGGGGTGGCGCGGCCATTGCCCTGCGCGGTGCGAAAATCCTCACCCCGGTGATTATCAAGGTCAGCCCGAGCACATTGACCAAGGCCGAACCCTGGTATCGGATACCAAAACGTCGCGTGCACTTCAGTTTCCGTGTGGGGGCCGATATAGACCCACAAGCCTTCGCCGCGCAGGGTCCGCCCCCGCAGGCCTCGCGCAAGCTCAATGATTACTTGCATCACTACTTTATTAAGGAGCTCGCCGAAGATGAGCGATCTGCACCGTGAAATAAAAACCCTGATCATCGACGCCCTGGGCCTCGAAGACATCAGTATCGACGACATCGGCGACGACCAGACCCTGTTTGGCGAAGGCCTGGGCCTGGACTCGGTAGACGCCCTGGAACTCGGCCTGGCGATCCAGAAAAAGTACGGCATCAAGATCGATGCCGACGCCAAGGACACCCGTAATCACTTCACCAACGTGGCGAGCCTTGCGGCGTTCGTCACTGCAAAACAGGCAGCTTGAGACCGGACCATGCAAACTCGTGACGACATTTTCAACACCCTGCGCGATGCCCTGGTCGAACTCTTCGAGCTGGACCCCGAGCGCGTCAGCCTGGAATCCAACCTGTACCAGGACCTGGAAATCGACAGCATCGACGCCGTCGACCTGATCGATCACATCAAGCGCCAGACCGGCAAGAAAATCGCCGCCGAAGAATTCAAATCGGTGCGTACCGTCAGCGACGTGGTCGAGGCGGTCTACCGTCTGGTTCAACCGGCCGCATGAGTCGAGTGATCGGCCTTGGCCTGCTGCTGGCGGGCCTGCTGTACCCCTTTGCGGTGTATTTCGGCATGGAGCACTTCGCCCCGTGGCAGTTTGGTCTGCTGCTGGGCAGCCTGTGGCTGGCGCGCGCGCTGACCGGCGTGCGGCGTCCGGGCAGCCTGTGGATGGCCAGCGTCGCCATCGTGTTTTGCCTGCTGCTGGCCATATTCGACAGTCCGGCGCTGTTGCGTTGGTACCCGGTATTGATCAGCGGGTTCATGCTCGCGCTATTCGGGCTGAGCCTGAAATACGGCCCGCCGATGGCCGAACGCCTGGCCCGCCTGCGTGAACCGCAGCTGCCGGCCAAGGCGATTGTTTATACCCGCCAGGTCACGGTGGCCTGGAGTGTGTTTTTTCTCTGCAACGGTTTGTGCGCCGCCGCGCTGACCCTTTGGGCGCCGCTGAGTTGGTGGATGTTGTACACCGGCCTGATCTCCTATGGATTGATCGGCCTGATGTTTGCCATTGAATGGCTAATACGACAACGGGTACGAGGCCACCCATGAATTGGATAACACTTGAGCACCTGCTGCTCAAGGCTCAGCCGGAACGTGCCATGACGGCCGACCCGGCGCTGAATCACGCGCAATTGTGCGAACAGGCCCTGAGTCTCGCTGCCGGTCTGCAAGCCCAGGGCGTGCGGCGCATGGCCGTGCACCTCGAAGACGCCGCCGAGCTGGCGATTGCGCTGCTGGGCGCCTGGCGTGCCGGGGTCAGCGTGTTGCTGCCCGCCGACCTGCAAGCCCAGACCCGCCAGCGCTGGTCGACTGAAGTCGATCTGTGGCTGACCGATCAGGCCGACGACGCACACCTGGCCGATTATCAACATTCGCCAATGCCCGCCGCCGCGCTGGATTTGGATCGCTGTCAGTTGAGCCTGTGCACCTCCGGCTCCAGCGGCGAACCCAAGCGCATCGACAAAACCCTGCGCCAGTTGGCCAATGAAGTCGAAGCCCTGGAGCAACTGTGGGGCGCCGACCTGGGCCCGGCGTGCATCATCGGCAGCGTTGGCACTCAACACATTTACGGTTTGCTGTTCCGCGTGCTGTGGCCGCTGTGCGCCGGGCGACCGTTCGTGCGCAAGCAACTGGCCTTCCCGGAAGACTTGCAGCGTGCCAGCCGCGAATACCCGGCGTTCGCCTGGGTCGCCAGCCCGGCGCTGCTCAAACGCATGGGCGACAACCTCGACTGGCCGGCCCTGAGCGCGGTGCGTCGGGTGTTTTCCTCCGGTGGCGCCCTGCCCGCCGAGGCTGCACAAAGCCTGTTCGAGCGCTTGCAGCAATGGCCAACGGAAATCCTCGGCAGCTCGGAAACCGGCGGCATTGCCTGGCGTCAGGGGCAAGACCTGTGGCAGCCGTTCGCCGACGTCCGGCTGAGCCAGGACAGCGACGGCGCGCTGCTGATCGCATCGCCCTACTTGCCGGCCGACCACATCGAACACACCGCCGACGCTGCGCGGATCGCCGCCGATGGCCGTTTCGAACTGCTGGGACGGCTGGACCGCATCGTCAAACTGGAAGAGAAACGTATCTCGCTACCGATGCTGGAACAGGCGCTGATGGCCCACGACTGGGTCGCCGAAGCGCGCCTTGGGGTGGTCCAGGAAAACCGCGCCTCATTGGGCGCGTTGCTGGTGCTCAGCCAAAAAGGGCTGCACGCCCTGCGCAATCAGGGGCGGCGAACCCTCACCCAAGAACTGCGTCAACACCTGAGCCAGCATTGCGAAGCCCTGGCCTTGCCCCGCCGCTGGCGCCTGCTGCGGCAACTGCCGTCGAACGCCCAAGGCAAATTGCCCCAGGCCGAAGTCGAAGCGCTGCTGCTGGCACCGCGCCCCAAGGGACCGGAAGTGCTGGAACAGGTCGAAACCGACGGCGAATGGAGCCTGCAACTGGCCGTGCCGCCGGACCTCGCCTACTTCAGCGGGCACTTTCCCCAGGCGCCGGTATTGCCCGGCGTGGTGCAGGTGGAGTGGGCGCTGAGCCTGGGTCAACAGCTGCTGGAATTGCCGGCCCTGTTCGCCGGGATGGAAGTGCTGAAATTCCAGCAACTGGTGCGTCCGGGCGACGAAATTCAGTTGCACCTGCGGTTCGACCCAGTGCGCCACAAGTTGTATTTCACCTTTCGCAACGACACCGCCACCTGCTCCAGCGGGCGGATTGTGCTGGAGGCGGCGGATGCATAACCCCTGCGCCATCATCCCGGTCTACAACCACGAAACCGCCATCACCACGGTGGTCGATGCCCTGCTCGCCCAAGGTTTGCCGTGCATTCTGGTAGACGACGCCAGCACCCCGGCCTGCGCAAAAGTGCTCGATCAACTGGCGCTGCGGGACCACGTCTTTCTGATCCGCCTCACCGTCAATCAAGGCAAGGGCGGCGCGGTCATGACCGGTTTACGCGAAGCCTCGCGCCTGGGCTTCAGCCATGCCTTGCAAGTGGACGCCGACGGCCAGCATGACCTGACCGACGTCGCGACGTTCATCGAACAATCCCGCGCCCACCCCGACGCGGTGATCTGCGGTTATCCGCTGTACGACGCCAGCGTGCCCAAGGGCCGCTTGTATGCGCGCTACCTGACCCACGTGATGGTGTGGATCAACACCTTGTCGCTACAGATCCGCGATTCGATGTGCGGCTTTCGCGTCTATCCATTACCGCCGACCCTGGCGCTGATCAGTTCGGCGAAGATCGGCAAGCGCATGGATTTCGACTCGGACATTCTGGTGCGCCTGGCTTGGCAAAACCTGCCGATGCAGTGGCTGCAAACCAAGGTCCATTACCCGCTGGACGGCGTCTCGCATTTTCGCCTGTTCCACGACAACGTTTTGATCTCGAGCATGCACACCCGGCTGTTCTTCGGCATGTTGTTGCGCGCTCCGGTGATCCTCTGGCGGCGGTGGCGGGCATGAGCACTGACGCAGATAAAAAGCATTGGGCCGACCGCCAGGAGCGCGGCAGTTTCTGGCTGATGAAATTCACCGCACTGTGCGCCAAAGTGCTCGGCCGGCGGCTGTTGAGCCCGTTGCTGTACGGCATTGTCCTGTACTTTTTCCTGTTCGGCCGCAGCGCGCGCAAAAGCGCCTGGCAATACCAGCAACGCCTCGCTGACTTTAGCGCGCGTCCGGAGTTGCGCCCGACCCATTGGCGGGTCTTCGGCCAGTTCATGGCCTTCGCCGACTCCATGCTCGACAAGCTCGACGTGTGGAACGGCAAGCTGAGCATCCAGCAGATCGAAATCGACGACCCGGCGCTGTTGCGCACCCAACTGCGTGGCGCCCGTGGGCAGATGCTGGTGGGTGCGCACCTGGGCAATCTCGAGGTCTGCCGCGCGCTGGCGGAGATCGGCGAACAAGTCACCATGAACGTGCTGGTGCACACCAAGCACGCCGAGCAGTTCAACCGCTTGCTCGGCGAAGCCGGGGCGACCAATTTGCGCCTGATTCAGGTCAGCGAACTGGACCCGGTGATCATGCTGCAACTGCACGAACGCCTGGAGCGCGGCGAGTGGCTGGCGATTGCCGGCGACCGTGTGCCGCTGCATGGCGGGCGCCGCGTGATCGTGGACTTTCTCGGTCATCCGGCGGCATTCCCCCAGGGCCCTTGGCTGCTGGCCGGTTTGCTCAAGTGCAAGGTCAATCTGTTGCTGTGCCTGAAGCAACCGACAGGCGCCTACCGACTGAGCCTCGAACCCTTCGCCGAGGCCGTGGTGTGGAAGCGCAGCGACCGCGAACAGGTCATTCATCAGTGGGCTTCCCGCTACGCCGAACGCTTGGGTCACTATTGCCTTGAAGCGCCACAACAATGGTTCAACTTTTACCCTTTCTGGAAGACCGATGACGACGCCAACGCTTGAGCCGGTAACCTTCGGCGAACTCCCTTTGCGCATCGAAGACGTGCTGGCCCTGGCCAATCGTCAGGCGCCGACGCAGTTGCAGGGTGACCCTGAATTTCGCGAGCGCATCGCCAAAGGCGCGCGATTCCTCGATTCCCTGCTGGACAAGGAAGGCGTGATTTACGGTGTGACCACCGGTTATGGCGATTCCTGCGTAGTCGCGGTGCCGCTCCATCACGTCGAAGCGCTGCCGCGTCATCTGTACACCTTTCACGGTTGTGGCCTGGGAAAATTGCTTGATGCCCAAGCCACCCGCGCAGTCCTCGCGGCGCGTTTGCAGTCGCTGTGTCACGGCGTGTCCGGTGTGCGCGTGGAGTTGCTGGAACGCCTGCAAGCCTTCCTCGAACACGACATCCTGCCGCTGATCCCGGAAGAAGGTTCGGTCGGCGCCAGCGGTGATTTGACGCCGCTGTCCTATGTGGCCGCGACCCTGTCCGGCGAACGCGAAGTGATGTTCCGTGGCGAACGCCGCGAAGCCGCCGATGTACATCGCGAGCTCGGCTGGACGCCGCTGGTGTTGCGCCCGAAAGAAGCCCTGGCGCTGATGAACGGCACCGCCGTGATGACCGGCATTGCTTGCCTGGCCTTCGCCCGCGCCGATTACTTGCTGCAACTGGCGACCCGCATCACCGCGATGAACGTGGTCGCGCTGCAAGGCAACCCGGAGCATTTCGACGAGCGCCTGTTCGCCGCCAAGCCGCATCCGGGGCAGATGCAAGTCGCCGCGTGGCTGCGCAAGGATCTGGCGATCGACGCGCCGACCGCGCCGTTGCATCGCCTGCAAGACCGCTACTCCCTGCGTTGCGCACCGCATGTACTCGGCGTGTTGGCCGACAGCCTGAACTGGCTGCGTTCATTCATCGAGATCGAACTCAACAGCGCCAACGACAACCCGATCATCGACGCCGAAGCCGAACGCGTGCTGCACGGTGGGCACTTCTATGGCGGCCACATCGCATTCGCCATGGACAGCCTGAAAACCTTGGTCGCCAACGTCGCCGACCTGCTCGACCGGCAACTCGCGTTGCTGGTGGACGAGCGTTACAACCACGGTTTGCCGAGCAACCTGTCCGGCGCCACGGCCGACCGCGCCATGCTCAACCACGGCTTCAAGGCTGTGCAAATCGGCACCAGCGCCTGGACCGCCGAAGCGCTGAAAAACACCATGCCCGCCAGCGTGTTCTCGCGCTCCACCGAGTGCCACAACCAGGACAAAGTAAGCATGGGCACCATCGCCGCTCGCGATGCGGTGCGTGTGCTGGAGCTGACCGAACAGGTCGCCGCCGCCACTTTGCTCGCCGCCAATCAAGGCGTCTGGCTGCGTGGCCAGGCCGAAGATGCACGACCACTGCCACCGTCCCTGGCGGCGATGCACGAAGAACTGGCCAAGGACTTCCCGCCGGTCATCGAAGACCGCGCCCTGGAAGGCGAACTGCGCCTGTGCCTGAAACGAATCGCCGAGCAACACTGGAGGCTGCATGCGTAGCAAGGGAGTGCTTCACGCCGATACGGAAATCCTCGTGCCGTTCTTTGACGTCGACACCATGCACGTGGTCTGGCACGGCCATTACGTCAAATACCTGGAAGTCGCCCGCTGCGCGCTGCTGGACAAGCTCGGCCACAACTACACCGCCATGGTCGAGTCGGGGTTTGCCTGGCCGGTGATCGACCTGCAACTGCGCTACGTGCGCGGCGCGGTGTTCGGCCAGACGCTCAACGTGCGCGCCAGTCTGGTGGAGTGGGAGAACCGATTGAAGATCAATTACCTGATCAGCGATCAGCAAACCGGTGAACGCCTGACCCGCGCCAGCACGGTGCAGGTCGCGGTCGATATGAGCAGCCGTGAAATGCAATTGGCCTCGCCCAAGGTCTTCACCGACGCCGTCGAAAGGATGCTCGCATGACCCTGCTGAACCCCCTTTGTAGCAGCTGCCGAGCCCGCGAGGCTGCGTTCGACGGCGAAGCCGTCGCAAAACCTGCACATGCGGTACATCAGAAGAAACCCAAGGCGACTGCTGCGCAGCCGAACGCAGGCTTCGCCAGCTGCTACAGGTTCGTGGTGGCGCTGGTATTGATGCTCGGGTTTTCTTCGTTGGCGCAGGCTTTTGATTTGCAGCAGTTGAGCGATCAGCTGGCAAAGCCTGACGTGATCCACGGCCATTTCATCCAGGAAAAACACCTGCGTGCCCTGCCCCAGCCGCTGACCAGCAAGGGCACTTTCGTCCTCGCGAAAAACCACGGTTTGCTCTGGCTGCTGAAAACCCCGTTGCAACAGGATTACCGCATCACCGCCAAGGGCATCGCCCGACGTGATGCCAACGGCTGGCAATTGCTGCCGGGCAAGAGCGCCGGTGCTGAGCAGAACCGCTTGTTCCTCGCCGTGCTGCAAGGCGACAGCAGCGGCCTACAACGGGATTTCGAGCTGTCGCTGAGTGGCGACGCACAGAAATGGAAGCTGACCCTGACCCCGCGCTCGATGCTGCTCAAGCAGGTGTTCAACCAGATCAACATCGATGGCGGCGAACTGGTGAACAGCATCGAACTGCTGGAAACCCAGGGTGACAGCACCCTCATGCGCATGCAGGACAGCACCAGCGCCCAACCGTTAAGCGATGCGGAGCAACATGACTTTGCCGAGTGAACGGAGGCTCCCACGGCTGTTCCTGATCCTGCTGCTGGCGGTGCTCGCGCTCGCCGGTTGGCAATGGCGTGACGGCGCTCCGCTGTCGGCCAACCTGATGGAACTGGTGCCCGGCACGGCGCCGGACGCGCTGGAACTGCGCGCCGAACAACGCATGCAAGAACCGCTGAACCGCGAAATGCTGGTGCTGGTCGGTCACACCGATCGCCAGCACGCCGTGGCCATGGCGCAGAAACTCGGCGAGCAGTGGCAAGCCAGCGGTCTGTTCGAGAAGGTCCAGTGGACCCTGCAAGCCGACTTGCCAGCCCTGCGTACGCAACTGCTGCAAGGCCGGCTGGCGATGCTCTCGGACGAGGATCGGCAACAACTGATCGAGCATCCCGACGCCTTTATCCAGCAACGGGTACAAGCGCTGTTCGACCCCTTCACCGGTTTCAGCCTGGTGCCGAGCCAGGACGACTGGCTGGGCCTGACCGGGCGCATCCAGAACAGCCAGCCGCAACACGGTGCGGTGCAACTGGATATTGGCAGCGGCGCCTTGATCGCCGATGCCGACGGCAAGAGCTGGGTGCTGCTGCGGGCGCGCACCACCGGCAACGCCTTTGACATGAACCTGCCGCTGCAAGTGGCCGACCTGCTCAAACGCAGCCGCGAAGAAGCCGCCCAGGGCGACGTGCAATTGCTCGCCGCCAGCGGCTTGCTCTATGCGGCCAACGGTCAGCAACAAGCGACTCGGGAGATGACCTGGGTCGGTGGCGGCGCTACGCTCGGCATCCTGTTGCTGCTGTTGCTCGCGTTCCGGCGTTTGCGCGTGTTGCTCGCGTTTGTTCCGGTGCTGGTGGGCATGTTGTTCGGTGGCGTGGCTTGTGTAGCGCTGTTCGGCCATATGCATGTGATGACCTTGGTACTCGGTTCGAGCCTGATCGGCGTCGCCGTCGATTACCCGCTGCATTACCTGTCGAAGAGCTGGAGCCTGAAACCCTGGAACAGCTGGCCGGCCCTGCGCCTGACCCTGCCAGGGCTGACGTTGAGCCTGATCACCAGTTGCATCGGCTATCTGGCCCTGGCCTGGACTCCGTTCCCGGCCCTGACGCAAATTGCCGTGTTCTCCGCCGCCGGTCTGCTCGGTGCCTACCTGTCGGCAGTGTGCCTGTTGCCGGCGCTGCTCAAGGGTGCTGACCTGCGCCCGGCGCAATGGCCGCTGCGGGTGGCCGAGTGTCTGGTGAACCTGCGTGAAGCGCTGCTGCAGCGCGTGCGCACACCGGTGTTGATGGCCCTGCTGATCGCTTTCTGCGTCGGTGGTTTGTTGCAACTCAGCACCAAGAATGACATTCGCCAATGGGTCGGCATGCCGCAGCACTTGACCGATGAAGCGCAGGCCATCGCGCGCATCACCGGCTACCAGCCCACCAGCCAGTTTTTCCTGATCCGGGCCGCCAACCAGCAAGAGTTGCTCGAACGCCAAGCAGCGCTCGGTGATCGTCTGGAGCAACTGGTCAATCTCGACAAGCTTCAGGGTTTCCTGTCGCTCAACCAACTGGTCAGCCAACCCAGTGAGCAGAAGCATGTACGCGATGCGCTGAACAAGCTGCCGCAATTCTGGCAACCGTTGCTCGACGTCGGTGTTCCGGTCGAGGCGTTGCAGGCCGAACTGGCGAAGTTGCAGGCGCTGCCCACCGAAGACATCGACGCGGCGCTGGTCGGACCGTTGGCCGAACCCTATCGCACCCTGTGGCTGGGGCCGACCGGTGACGGCGGCGTGGCGGCCATGGTCAGCCTGCAAGGCTTGAACAATCCATCGCTGCTGCGGGTCCAGGCCCTGGACTTGCCGGGTGTGGAATTGGTGGACCGTCTCGGCGAACTGAACAAGGTTTTCGCTGAAACCCAGATCAGCGCTGCGGAACTGAAACTCGCTTCCTGTGCGTTGATCGTGCTGGTGTTGATCCTGCCGTTCGGCCTCAGTGGCGCGCTGCGCATCGTCGCCCTGCCCTTGCTCGCGGCACTGTGCAGCCTGGCCAGCCTCGGTTGGCTCGGTCAGCCGCTGACCCTGTTCAGCCTGTTCGGCCTGCTGCTGGTGACGGCGATCAGCGTCGATTACGCGATCCTCATGCGCGAACAGATCGGCGGCGCCGCTGTGAGCCTGCTGGGCACCTTGCTGGCGGCACTGACCACTTGGCTGTCGTTCGGTTTGCTGGCGGTGTCCAGCACACCGGCAGTGAGCAACTTCGGATTGTCAGTGAGCCTCGGCCTGGCGTTCAGTTTCATCCTCGCGCCGTGGGCCGGACGCCAGGCCCACCCAGTTGCAGTCGCGGAGCCAACAGCATGATGATCGTGTTGTTTTGGGCGATGGCTCTGGGGATGTTCGCCGTGGCCACCCGCGTCGGTCGGCATTTCGGGCTGATCCCGATTGTCAGCCAGTTGCTGCTGGCGACGTTCGGTCTGCCGCTGTTGATGTACTTCTGGATTGAACCGGGCTGGCAGCTCAGTGGCGCCAACCTGATTTCCCCGGTGTGGCTGAAAAACCTCTACAGCCTGAGTTTCGCCTTGCTGCTGGGGCACATTCTCAGCGACGTGATCGACCTGAAGCTGGACCGCCAGAGCCTGAAAATTGCCCTGCCGAGTTTTTGCCTGCCGTTCGTCTGCGGCTTGGCGACGGCGGTCTGGCTGTTGCCGCCACAGGCGTGGATCAGCTCGCTGGCCGTCGGTTTGGTCTTCGCCATCACCGCGATTCCGGTGTTGTACCTGTATCTACGACACATCAACTATCCGCCCGACGCCACCCGGCGCCTGGTGCAGACCGCGATCCTGATCGACCTCACCTGCTGGACACTGTTCGGCTTCGCCCAGGGCAGCCTGCACCTGAGCAGTCTTTTGCTGCCTCTGGCCGGTGCCTGTCTGCCGGTGCTGTTGCGCTTGCTCGGCTTGCGCCAACCGCTGCTGCACAGTGGCTGCTTCTTCGCGCTGCTGGTGGTGGCCGAGCACTTCAAGCTCAACGCGCTGATTTTCGGCATCGGCTATTTGCTGTGCATGGCCGCGCTCAAGGTGCCGCTGGTGTTGCCGTTGCCGGCGCTGTGGATGAACCGTTTGCAGACCTGGATCGCCATCCCGCTGATCCTCACGTTCGGCATCGTGCAAATCGATGTGCACAGCGCCATGGCCAACCTCGGCTGGTTGCCGCTGGCTGCGCTGTTGCTGTTGCCGATTGCCAGCAAACTGTTGGGCAACTGGCTGGGCCTGGGCTGGGCCGGGGTTTCGGTTGACGGCGCCAGTCGCTGGCGCGAAAGCCTGCTGCTGAATATTCGCGGGTTGAGCGAGATCGTCTTTCTCAACCTGCTGCTGCAACAACAACTCATCAGCCCGGCGCTGTACTTTGCGCTGATGCTGATGGGCCTGATCGCGACACTGCTGCCGGCACTGGCCGGCATGCATCGAATCCCGCTGAATATCGCCACCCCGGCAAGGAGTCCACGTGCCAATCGTTGAAATGGAACATCGTCAGGTAGTGGTCATCGGTGCCGGGCCTTCGGGCGCCATCGCCGCCGCGCTGCTCAAGCGCAAGGGTCATGACGTGCTGGTGATCGAACGCCAGCATTTCCCACGGTTTTCCATCGGTGAAAGCCTGTTGTCCCATTGCCTGGATTTTGTCGAAGAGGCCGGCATGCTTGAGGCGGTGAACGCCGCCGGTTTTCAAATTAAAACCGGTGCCGCATTCGCCTGGGGCGAGCTGTACAGCGCGTTCGATTTTGGTGACACGTTCAGCAACGGCAAGCCGACCACCTTCCAGGTGCAACGCGCTGATTTCGACAAACTGCTGGCCGATCAAGCCGCGCTGCAAGGTGTGGAATTGCGCTATGGCGAAGCCATCGTCAGCGCCGATTTCAGCCTCGCGAAACCGCAGCTGAAGGTGCTGCGAGAAGACGGCAGCGAGTACCGCGTCGAAGCCGATTTCGTGCTCGATGCCAGCGGCTATGGCCGGGTGTTGCCGCGCTTGCTCGACCTCGAAGCGCCGTCGAATTTCCCGGTGCGCCAAGCTGTGTTCACCCACGTCGAAGACCACATCGACCACCCGAACTTCGACCGCAGCAAAATCCTCGTCACCACTCACCCGGTTCATCGCGATATCTGGTTCTGGACCATCCCGTTCAGCAACGGCCGTTGCTCGGTGGGCGTGGTGGCGGCGGCCGAACATTTCGAAGGCCGGACCGATGATCTCGACGAGTGCCTGCGCGGCTTTATTGCTGAAACCCCAAGCCTGTCCGGTGTGCTGAACAATGCCGTGTGGGACACCCCGGCGCGCACCATCGGCGGCTACTCGGCCAACGTCAAAACCCTGCACGGCCCAGGCTTTGCTCTACTCGGTAACGCGGCGGAATTCCTCGACCCGGTGTTCTCCTCCGGCGTGACCATCGCCATGCGCTCGGCGAGCATGGCCGCCGCTGTATTGCATCGGCAATTGCAGGGCGAAAGCGTCGACTGGCAAACCGAGTTCGCCGATCCGCTGAAACGCGGCGTCGACACCTTCCGTTGCTACGTCGAAGGCTGGTACGCCGGCACCTTCCAGGACGTGATCTTCCACGACGGCAGCTCCACCGATATCCGCCGCATGATCGCCTCGATTCTCGCCGGTTACGCCTGGGATGAACGCAACCCGTTCGTCAGCGAAGCGAAACGCCGGTTGAAGGTGATTTCGGAAATTTGTGCACGGGATGCCACATGAGTTACCTGAGCGACAACTACGTCGAGGAAACACGCTTCGGTTTCTGGTTCCTGCGTAGCCATACCTGGCAGCACCATGTGTTGCGGGTGGCGATCAATGACTTGCGCGGCTTGTTCAGCGAGTCGCCACCGAGCAACCCGGTGTTGCTGGATGCCGGTTGCGGCCAGGGCAAGTCGTTCCAGTACCTGCGCCAGACCTTCGCGCCCCAACGTTTGATCGGCGTGGATGCCGACCCGCACAGCCTGCACCTCAGCGGCGAAGAGGCGGCGCGCCAGGGCATGACCGTGGAATTGATCGGCAGCGACTGCGCGACCCTCAACGTGGCGGACGCCAGTGTCGATCTGCTGTTCTGTCACCAGACCTTTCATCATCTGGTGGAACAGGATCAGGCGTTGGCCGAGTTCTATCGCGTGCTCAAGCCCGGCGGCTATCTGCTGTTCGCCGAGTCCACCGAGGCTTACATTGATACGTGGGTGATTCGCTGGTTGTTCCGCCACCCGATGCACGTGCAAAAGAGCGCGGCCGGGTATCTGCAAATGATTCGCCAGCAGGGTTTCGAATTCGGCCCGCAGAACGTGTCTTATCCGTACCTGTGGTGGAGCCGCGCCAAGGATTTCGGCCTGCTTGAACGCTTTGGCTTGCGCAAGCCCAAGCCCTTTGGCCAACGGGAAGAAACCCTGGTCAATGTGGTCGCGCGCAAACCGCTTGAAGGTAACGCCTGATGATCCGTTTTCTGCTTCTGGGTTGCGTCCTGTTGCTGAGCGCCTGCGCCAGCCGCGCGCCGTTGCCCGAGCACAGCCCGAGCCTGGCGCTGCCGCTGCAATTGCATATCCAGCGCCTGGTGGCCGATCAGCGTCAGGACTGGGTGCTGGTGATCCAGCAGGAAGGCCCGGCGCTGCGTTGGTCGATGATGGATTTGCTGGGCATTCCCCAGGCCCGGCAGAAGCTGATCGACGGCGCCTGGCAGGCCGACGGTCTGCTGCCGCCGAATCCGGAAGCCCGCGAGCTGTTCGCCGCGTTGTTGTTTGCGTTGACGCCGGAAGGTGAGTTGCAGAGCAACTACCCCGTCGCTTGGCAACATGGCGCGCAACGGACTTTGCCCGAGCGCTGGGACGTTCGTTACTCACGCCCGATGAGCTTTGAATTGAACCTGCCCAAAGGCCCGAAATACCAAGTCACGCCGCTGAACGGGGACACACCATGACCGCCTGGTTGAACGCCCTGGGGGTGATCTGCGCCCTGGGTCGCGACAAACGGGAAGTCGCGCGCAACCTGTTTGCCGGCGATTGCTCCGGCATGCGCAGCGAGGCGGGTTGGGTGACGGAACGTTCACTGCCGGTGGCAGCGGTGCATGGCGAACTGGCGCCGATTCCACAGGAGTTGGCCGACCAACGCAGCCGCAACAATCAACTGCTGCTGGAAGCGGCGCTGCAAATTCGCCCGGAGATTGATCAAGCGATCCAGCGCTTTGGCCGCGACCGTATCGGAATTGTTTTGGGCACCAGCACCTCGGGCATCGATGAAGCCAGTCGCGGGTTAGCCCATTACCTGCGCGAGCATGAATTCCCCGCCGACTACGATTATCGGCAGCAGGAACTCGGCGCACCGGCGAATTTCCTTGCCGACTGGCTGCAACTGAGCGGCCCGGCCTATGTCATTTCCACCGCGTGCACCTCCAGCGCCCGGGCCTTGATGAGCGCCCAGCGTTTGCTCGACCTGGGCTTGTGCGACGCGGTGTTGTGCGGCGGTGTCGACAGTTTGTGCAAACTGACCCTCAACGGTTTCTCGGCCCTGGAAGCGGTGTCCGAGCAGCGCTGCAACCCGTTCTCGGCCAACCGCAACGGCATCAACATTGGTGAAGCCGCGGTGCTGTTTTTGATGAGCAAGCAACCGGGCGACGGCCCATCGATCGCCCTGCTCGGCAGCGGTGCCAGCTCCGACGCGCACCACATTTCCGCACCGGAACCGACTGGTCGCGGCGCCCTGCAAGCCATGCGCAAAGCCTTGAGCCGCGCAGCCCTGGAGCCATCGCAAATCAGCTACTTGAACCTGCACGGCACCGCCACCCAACACAACGACGCCATGGAAAGCCTGGCCGTAGCCGCGCTGTTCCCGGACGGCGTGCCCTGTTCGTCGACCAAACCGATGACTGGCCACACCCTCGGTGCCGCCGGCGCCCTGGAAGCGGCGTTCTGTTGGTTGAGCCTGAGCACCGACAATCCCGAACACGCCCTGCCGCCCCACGTCTGGGACGGCCAGCCCGACCCGGACCTGCCGCCCCTCAATTGGGTGACCCCGGCCGATCGCCTGGCGTCCATTGCACCGCGCTACCTGATGAGCAATTCGTTTGCCTTCGGTGGCAATAACGTCAGCCTGATTATCGGAGACGCCCCATGATTGCCTGGCCGCTCGCCGAACTGCTGCCTCACGCTGGCGACATGATCCTCATCGAGCAGATCCTGTCGTTCGATGACGAGCAGATTCACACCCGCCTCACCGTCAAGCCCGGTGGCCTGTTCAACCGTCCCGACGGCAGCCTGCCGGCCTGGGTCGGCATCGAGCTGATGGCCCAGAGCGTCGCTGCCTACGCCGGTTGCCATGCCCGTGCGCGGGGTGATGCGGTGGAGTTGGGCTTCCTGCTCGGTACCCGCAAATTCGAATGTAACGTCGAACACTTCCCCGCCGGCACCGAACTGACCATCCACGGGCTGCGTTCCCTGGAAGACGACAGCGGCATGGGCGTGTTCGAATGCCACATCAACGCGCCCGGCATCCACGCCACCGCCCGGCTCAACGTGTACCGCCCGCCGCAAGCGGCGCAATACCTTCAAGAAATCCAAGGAGTCGAGTGATGACTGAATCCGTACTGGTCACCGGCTCCAGCCGTGGTATCGGCCGCGCTATCGCATTACGTCTGGCCCAGGCCGGGCATGACATCGTGCTGCATTGCCGCAGCGGTCTGGCTGAGGCCGAAGCCGTGAAGGTCGAAGTCGAAGCCTTGGGCCGCAACGCCCGCGTGCTGCAATTCGACGTCTCCGACCGCGCCAGTTGCAAAGCCATTCTCGAAGCCGACGTCGAAGCCCATGGCGCCTATTACGGCGTGGTGCTCAACGCCGGGCTGACCCGCGACGGTGCTTTTCCGGCGCTGAGCGAGGATGATTGGGACGTGGTGATGCGCACCAACCTCGACGGTTTCTACAACGTGCTGCACCCGGTGATGATGCCGATGATTCGTCGTCGCGCCGCCGGGCGCATTGTGTGCATCACCTCGGTTTCCGGGTTGATCGGCAATCGCGGGCAGGTCAACTACAGCGCCTCCAAGGCCGGGTTGATCGGCGCCGCGAAAGCGTTGGCGATCGAACTGGGCAAACGCAAGATTACCGTCAACTGTGTCGCACCCGGCCTGATCGACACCGCAATGCTCGACGAAAACGTGCCGGTGGAAGAACTGATGAAAATGATCCCCGCACAACGCATGGGCACCCCTGAAGAGGTGGCCGGCGCCGTGAATTTCCTGATGTCGGCGGAAGCCTCGTACATCACCCGCCAGGTTCTGGCCGTCAATGGAGGCCTGTGCTGATGAAGCGCGTCGTCGTCACCGGCATGGCCGGCATCACCTCACTGGGCAGCGATTGGGACACCATCGCCGGCAACTTCGCGGCCAACCGTAGCGGTATCCGCCGCATGGACGAGTGGGATCGTTTTACCGAACTCAATACGCGCCTGGCCGGCCCTATCGATGACTTCAAGGTCCCGAGCCACTGGACCCGCAAGCAACTGCGCAGCATGGGTCGTGTTTCGCGCCTCGCTGTTGGTGCGGCAGAACAGGCACTGGCCGACGCAGGGCTGTTGGGTGACGAATCGATCAAGGATGGACGCATGGGTGTCGCCTGCGGTTCGTCCACCGGCAGCACCGACGAGATCAAGGCATTCGGCAACATGCTGCTCAACTCGGTGGCCGAAGGCCTGAACGCCAACTCCTACGTGCGGATGATGCCGCACACTACAGCGGCGAACATCAGCATCTTCTTCGGCCTCACCGGCCGGTTGATCCCGACCTCCAGTGCCTGCACCAGCGGCAGCCAGGGCATCGGCTACGCCTACGAGTCGATCAAGTTCGGTCGCCTGCCGCTGATGCTCGCCGGCGGCGCCGAAGAACTGTGCCCGACCGAAGCCATGGTCTTCGACGCGCTCTACGCCACCAGCCTGAAAAACGACGCGCCGCAAACCAGCCCACGTCCGTACGACAAGGGCCGCGATGGCCTGGTGATCGGCGAAGGCGGCGGCATGCTGGTGCTCGAAGAACTCGAACATGCCTTGGCTCGCGGTGCGCACATCCACGCCGAACTCGTCGGCTTCGGCAGCAACGCCGACGGCCAGCACACTACACGCCCAGAGCAGGTGACCATGCGCCGGGCGATGGAACTGGCGCTGGAAGATGCCGGTTTGCAGCCGTCGGACATTGGCTATGTGAACGGTCACGGCACCGCTACAGAACAGGGCGACATTGCCGAAACACTGGCAACCAGCGCGCTGTTCGGCGAGCACATGCCGATCAGTTCGCAGAAGAGCTTCCTCGGTCACACGTTGGGGGCCTGCGGTGCGCTGGAGTCGTGGTTCAGCATCGAAATGATGAACCGCGACCTGTACGTGCACACCTTCAACCTCGACGAGATCGACCCGCACTGCGGCAAGCTCGATTACCTGCGCGGCGAATTCCGGCAGATGAGCAACCAATACGTGATGAACAACAACTTTGCCTTCGGCGGCGTCAACACTTCGCTGATCTTCCGCCGCTGGTCGTAACCGAATTAATCAGGGTCAAGGAGACCTCCATGCACTTCAAGAAACTCGCTACCGCCGCCACCCTGCTGATCTGCGCCCTGCCGGCCATCAGCCAGGCCCGTGACACCGCCGTGTACCTGCCCTTCGACAAAGCCGTCGCCGAAGCCACCCGCACCGGCAAAATCGATGGCAGCGTGAAGTTCTACCTGGCGGGCAACAACCCGGCCGGCACCGTCACCGTCCTCACTGCAGGCTCGGTGACCAACAAGAAAACCAACGCCTTCAACAAGTCCGACACAGTGGCCTGCGAATGGGTCGCGCAATCGGCCATCATCAGCCTGCACCAGGCGGCCAAAAGCGCCGGCGCCAATGCCGTGACCAACATTGTGAGTTTCTATAAGAGCAATGAGCGTAAAGACGCCAAGAACTATGAATGCCACGCCGGGGCGATCATGGCGGGTGTTGCGTTGAAAGGGGATTTGGCGAAGGTTCAGTAAGGCCAGAAACGACAAAGGGCGCCTCTCTGGCGCCCTTTTTTTATCGTTGAATCAAGGTAAGTCGCAGTTATCCACCAAGCAGTCGCCCAATACCTGTATCTGTAGAAAGATCAAATCCATATAGAAATTATTCCAAATCGATATTAAAAACTGTCAAAAGTAACAGGTCAGTTTTTTGATAAAAATAAATATCGTGATAGTTACCTGACCAATATGGAGCATCCTTCAATGTCAACCGATGAACAAGAAGCCGCAGCGTACGAAGAAACCGAATTCGTAGTCGTGTTGTTAGATGCCGGAGTGAAGAAAACCGACGTAATAAAGGCCATTCGAGAAAGTACAGGCCTTGGTTTAAAAGAAGCCAAGGCGATAGTAGATGCTGCACCAGCACAAATTCTGACTGTTAATTCAATGGGAGCAGCAGTGGCTAAGCAAAACGCAGAGACGATTAAAAAAATACTTGAAGAGGCTGGAGCGAAAGTTGAAATCAGATAAGCACTAGATAGATGACAGCCTTCTTGGTCCAGCGACCCTTTCGGGACCTTCCAAGGATGAAGAATATGAGTACAAAAGCAGTTATCGTTTTCAGTGGCGGCCAAGACTCAACAACCTGCTTGATCCACGCATTGCCAAACTACGATGAAATACACTGCATCACGTTTGATTATGGACAGCGGCACCGTGCGGAAATTTAAGTTGCACAACAGCTTTCAGAAAAGCTCGGTGTAAAAGTACATAAGATCCTCGACATATCGTTATTAAATGAGTTGGCAATCAGCAGTTTAACTCGCGACAACATCCCCGTACCCATTGCTGCCAGTTCAGGGGGTAGCCTGCCGAACACATTCGTGCCTGGTCGAAATATTCTATTTTTAACGCTGGCTTCTATTTATGCCTATCAAGTTGGTGCGAAAACGGTCATCACAGGTGTTTGCGAAACAGATTTTTCAGGCTATCCGGATTGCAGGGACAAATTTATCAAGGCGTTGAATAACGCAGTTGAACTGGGAATGGACTACAAGTTACAAATTGAAACACCGCTCATGTGGTTGAACAAAGCAGAAACCTGGGCCCTAGCCGACTGCTACAAACAGCTGGATTTGATTCATAACCATACGCTTTCCTGTTACAACGGAATAATAGGTAGTGGGTGTAGCGATTGCGATGCGTGCGTTCTTCGTGCAAAGGGTTTAAATGACTTTATGAAAAACAAAACAGCCATTACGAACAGCCTAAAGGAAAAACTGGATATAACTACGTAACTATACCGCAAGGGACGCGGCCCACTCCCCTTGCATTCTTATGCAGCAGGAACCACCGCTACGTATTTTTTGAACAAGTATTGATCGTTCCCACGCTCTGCGTGGGAATGCAGCCCGGGACGCTCCGCGTCCCTGCCGAGGCGGACGCAGAGCGTCCATTGAGGCATTCCCACGCAGGAGCGTGGGAACGATCATCTCTGTCGTTTTCAAGGTGAGTCGAAGTTATCCAGCACCCGGTTGACCGCCAGCTCTCCCAACATGATCGACTGCTGAATCCCAAGTAGTGTGTTGCACTGCGATCCCTCCAGAAATCTCACGAAATCACTCGCCATGACATTCGCCGATGCCAGCGATTCACTCGCGTATTCCAGCAAGGTCCGGTTGTCGACTTCGGGCGCGATGAAAACGATGTTGCTGGGTTTTCGCTTGTAGAGGGGCGCTACGTTATCGGCGGACTGATTGAGCGTTTCTGCGTCCGGGGACGTGTCGAGAGATGCCGAATGACCATCCGGCGGGTTTGGTGTGTCCTTGAACATAATTCGGTCTCCAAAAAAGTGGAGCCGTCACCGAATTGCTACTAAACAAAAGGGTGGCAGCTGAACGCAGGTTAGTAGACCGGGGAGACACGAAACCGGCGCGCCCGAGAGCGCCCTGCGCACAGCTACCATCAAGCACAGGCATGGAAAATACCTGACTGTCTGGAACGCAAATACGCTTCGTGTAACCACGAGCTACTAAACCCGATCACTGATGAGCAGTGATGCGAATCAAGTTACCGATGGCCCCCAAAGCGTACAAGCCGGCGGATTCTGAGCCTGTCGTAAGCTCCGCCGCAAGGCGTTGTAGTCTTTCGGAACATAGCTTCGGAAATGTCCCACAGAGGGCATCACGATTTCAGGGGTTCCACCTTCCTCGTCAACAACTCCACAAACGCCTTCGCCATCGGCGATTTCTGGTCCTTGCGCTGCACCAGCCACACCGCCGACACCGCTTCCGGATCCAGTAGCGGCCGATAAACCACACCATCAATCCTCATCCGCTGGTACGACGCCGGCAGCACCGACACCCCAAGCCCCGCCGCCACCAATCCAATAATGGTCATCGCCTCGCCGGCCTCCTGGGCGAAGTGCGGGCTGAAACCGGCATCCCGCGCCAGGCTGAGCAATTGGGCGTACAGACCACTGCCATAACTGCGTGGGAAAAAGACGAAAGGCTCGAGGGCAAGGGCTGATAGAAACAGGCCTTCTTCGCTGTCGTTCGCCAATGGATGCTTGGAACTGAGCACCGCCACCAGAGGCTCGCGCATCAACTCCACGACGCTGAGGGAATCCGGCAGGCCAAGCGGCCGCATGATCCCGACTTCGATCGACTCATCCACCAGCGCGTCGGCCACTTGGGTGCTGCTCATCTCTCGCAGGTTCAGGTGCACCGCCGGGAAGCGTTGGCGAAACGAGAAGATCGCCTGGGGGATGGTCGAGTTGAACGGTGCCGACGAGGTGAAGCCGATTTTCAGTTCGCCCAACTCGCCCAGCTGCGCTCGACGGGCAACATCCGCTGCTTTGTCGACTTGGGCCAACACCAGCCGCGCCTCTTCCAGAAACAACCGACCGGCCTCACTCAGCTCGACCCGACGATTGGTACGCTCGAACAACCGCGCGCCGACCTCGGCTTCCAGCGCCTGAATCTGCTGACTCAACGGCGGCTGGGAGATGCCGAGCACCTGGGCAGCCCGGCCAAAATGCAGTTCTTCGGCGACGGCGATGAAGTAGCGCAAATGGCGCAATTCCATGAAAACTCCATTAGGTCGTAAAACGTCTTAAACAGGTCGAATAATATATTGGATTGAATCGTTAGGCAGCTATATGCTTTTTTCATTGCCTGACCGGCTGCGCCCTCCGAGGTCCGAAGTGAAAACTGCTGTCGCCCCACTCGCCCATGAAGTTCCGCCCACTGTGCTGGACGATGTCGTCGCCGAGCTGAATGAGATCTACATCGAAAAAGGCACGCCGATGTTCATGCGCACCGTGCTGGCGCTGTTCTCTGGCGGCTTCGCGACGTTCGCCCTGCTGTATTGCGTGCAGCCGATGATGCCGTTGCTGTCCCACGAGTATTCGATCAATGCGGCGCAGAGCAGCCTGATTCTGTCAGTGGCTACGGGCATGCTCGCCATTGGCCTGCTGATTACCGGACCGATTTCCGACCGTGTCGGGCGCAAACCGGTGATGGTGACCGCGTTGTTCGCCGCGGCGTTGTGCACAATGGCCAGCGCGATGATGCCAAGCTGGGAAGGCGTGCTGATCATGCGTGCGCTGATCGGGTTGTCGTTGAGCGGCCTGGCGGCGGTGGCCATGACTTACCTGAGCGAAGAGATCCATCCGCAGCACATCGGCCTGGCCATGGGCTTGTACATCGGCGGCAACGCGATTGGCGGGATGAGTGGCCGCTTGATCACTGGCGTATTGATCGACTTTGTCAGCTGGCACACGGCGATGCTGGTGATTGGCGGCCTGGCGCTGATCGCGGCGACGGTGTTCTGGAAAATCCTCCCCGAATCGCGCAACTTTTGCGCTCGCTCAATGCACCCGCGCAGCTTGCTCGACGGCTTCACCATGCACTTTCGCGATGCCGGCCTGCCGTTACTGTTCCTCGAAGCCTTTGTGTTGATGGGCGCCTTCGTCACGCTGTTCAACTACATCGGCTATCGCCTGCTGGCGGCGCCCTACAACATGGACCAGGCCTTCGTCGGGCTGCTGTCGGTGGTGTATCTGTCGGGGATTTACAGCTCGGCGAAAATCGGTTCCCTGGCGGACAAACTGGGTCGCCGCAAAGTGTTGTGGGCAACGATCACCTTGATGCTCGCAGGCCTGGCGCTGACCATGTTTACACCGCTGCCGCTGGTGATCATCGGCATGCTGATCTTCACCTTCGGCTTCTTCGGCGCGCATTCGGTGGCGAGTAGCTGGATCGGACGGCGGGCGATCAAGGCCAAGGGGCAGGCGTCGTCGCTGTATCTGTTCAGCTATTACGCCGGGTCGAGCATTGCCGGCACGGCCGGTGGGGTGTTCTGGCACCTTGGCGGGTGGAACGGGATCGGGTTGTTTATAGGTGGGTTGCTGGTGATTGCGCTGTTGGTGGCGCTGAAACTGGCGAAGTTGCCGCCGTTGCCGGGCACCGCACAGGTTTAGCCACAACTGCGCCCTAGCGGTAATCGCGAGCCAAGGTACACTGACGGCATTCGTCAGTCTTGGTAAAGGGAAGCCAGAATGCGCCTGGACAGTCTCCACATTCAGAATTTTCGTTGCTACGAAGATGCCACTTTCGACTTTCAGCCGGGTTTCAATCTGGTGGTGGGGGTTAACGGGAGTGGGAAGACTTCGTTATTGCAGGCGGTGGCCTTATGCTTCAGAAATTTTGTCAACTCCTTGGGACATCCAGCTCCGCTGTTAGCAGATGAAGATGCACGATCTGTTATTCAAAAATTTGAAGATCGACTTCGATTTGAAAGGGCTTACCCACTAAAGGTAAATGCTGCTGGAGCTGCATTTGGCTTTAAGACTTGGAGCGTATCTAAAGAACGCAATGGTGTCTCAACTAGTTTTAACGTAGACATCAACATAGCTATATCAAAGCAACTTGAGCTTATAGATTCCGGAAGCACTCTTGACCTCCCGATGATCGCCGTGTACCAGGCAAATCGTAGATGGCTATCGAGCAAAACCTCAGCAGAATCTGCTGTTAAGCAACAGCCATCAAGATTTGATGCTTATTCTAAGTGGTTTGATGCGGCCGCCAACCTTCAAGAGTTCGAAAGCTGGGTTATCGGAAAAACTCTGGAGAGGCTTCAGAGAATGTCTCGCTCAGGTCCTCGAGAGCATTTTGATGACGAATTACAATGGGTAAATTCGACACTGAAAATTGCATTACCCGAGTCCCAAGGCATTGAGTACGACTTAGACCTGCGTAGTTTGATAGTAACCCTCGGAAGCAAATCAGTTCTCTTCAGCGATCTCAGTGATGGTCAACGGGGAATGATTGCTCTCGTAGCTGATATTGCACGGCGTATTTGTCTCCTGAATCCGCAAATGGGTAGCAAAGTACTGGCACTAACCACCGGCGTGATCATCATTGATGAGTTGGACATCCACCTTCATCCTGCATGGCAACGCAGAATAGTGTCGGTACTCAGGAATGCTTTTCCGAAAATCCAGTTCATCGCCGCCAGCCACTCTCCTCAAATCATCGGCAGCCTGAAACCCGAAGAAGTGATCGTTCTAAACAATGGCGACGCATCCCACCCACGGGTCACCTATGGCCTGGATTCCAGCAGCGTGCTGGAAGAAGTCATGGGTGTTACACAACGCGAGCCCGAAATTGAAAGACTGCTCACCGAGCTGTTCTCCACCCTGGAAGACAACGATCTCAAAAAAGCAAAAGTCCAGCTTGAGGCGCTGAAGAAAAAAGCCCCTGACCTCCCTGAGTTTGCAGGAGCCGAAGCGCTGATGAGGCGCAAGGAGATCCTCGGAAAATGAAGCGAGTGCTCAAAGGAACTGAACCTGCTTCATTTACAGAATGGAAAAACTCGGCAAATGATGAGTGGACTCCTACTTACCCAACGCTGCAAAACCCGCAAAAACGCGACCTTCACAACAGCTTGTTAACGGAACAAGGATTCTTCTGCTGCTACTGCGGTAGAGAAATAGAGGCGTCCAACAGCCATATCGAGCATTTCAAACCTCAAGAGCATTTCGAAGAACTGGCATTGGAGTATCGGAATCTCCATGCCTCTTGCCTGCGGGAGACAAAACCCGGCAACCCATTGCACTGCGGCCATCGCAAAAGCAATTGGTTTGACGAAGCGCTACATATCTCTCCAATGGATGAACGATGTGAACTGCGCTTCCGGTATCTGAGAACCGGTGAAATCCAACCAACAGACTCTGAAGACCTGCCTGCATCGAAGATGATCGAAGTGTTGGCGCTAGATATTGCCTACCTGAACAATCGTCGTCAGAACACCATCCGGCTGCTGTTCGATGAAGAATTCATCACGCAGGCCAGTGAAGAAGACCTCAATCGTCTCGTCACCGCGATTCGTTCAACTGACATCTCCGATCAAAAACCTTTCGACCACATCATCGCCCGCTACGCGGAACAGCTCCTCGGCCACTGAAAATCGACACAAACAAAAACGCCCGGCATAAGCCGGGCGTTTTCGTTATCGGGTAGTCATCACTCGTGATACTGCGCCGACAACTCATGCACCGCGCGCATGAACGCGCCCGCATGCTCCGGATCGACTTCCGGGGTAATGCCATGGCCGAGGTTGAACACGTGGCCACTGCCCTTGCCATAGCTGGCGAGGATGCGGCCGACTTCGGTGCGGATGGCTTCTGGCTTGGCGTAGAGCACGGTCGGGTCCATGTTGCCTTGCAGCGCAACTTTGTTGCCAACACGCTGACGGGCTTCGCCGATGTCGCAGGTCCAGTCCAGGCCCAAGGCGTCCGCGCCAGCGTCGGCGATGCTTTCCAGCCACAGCCCGCCGTTCTTGGTGAAGAGGATGACCGGTACTTTGCGGCCTTCGTGTTCGCGGATCAGGCCGCTGACGATTTTGCGCATGTAGGCCAGGGAGAATTCCTGGTACGCCGCCGCCGAGAGGTTGCCGCCCCAGGTGTCGAAGATCTGCACGGCTTGGGCGCCGGCCATGATCTGGCCGTTGAGGTAGCTGGTGACCGACTGCGCGAGTTTATCCAGCAGCAGGTGCATGGCTTGCGGGTTGTCGTAGAGCATGGCCTTGGTCTTGCGGAAGTCTTTCGACGAGCCGCCTTCGACCATGTAGGTGGCCAGGGTCCATGGGCTGCCGGAAAAGCCGATCAGCGGCACGCGGCCGTTCAGTTCGCGGCGGATGGTGCTGACCGCGTCCATGACGTAGCCGAGGTCTTTGTGCGGATCCGGGATCGGCAGGGCTTCGATGTCGGCCATCGTGCTGACGACTTTCTTGAAGCGCGGGCCTTCACCGGTTTCGAAGTACAGGCCTTGGCCCATGGCGTCGGGGATGGTGAGGATATCGGAGAAGAGGATCGCCGCGTCCAGTTGCGGATAGCGGTCGAGCGGTTGCATCGTGACTTCGCAAGCGAACTCCGGGTTCATGCACAGGCTCATGAAGTCACCGGCCTTGGCACGGCTGGCGCGGTATTCAGGCAGGTAGCGACCGGCCTGACGCATCATCCATACCGGCGTGACGTCTACAGGTTGCTTGAGCAGGGCGCGAAGGAAACGGTCGTTCTTCAGGGCAGTCATGTCGGCATCCGGAAAAAAAGTGCGGGCATTTTCTCAGAGCGCGACGCAAAAGGCACGGCAAGCGCCGCACCTTTTGTCTATCGGGTCAATTTGTCGCGGTTTTTCACTCGCCAGATCGTTCCCACGCTCTGCGTGGGAACGATCAGCGGAGGGTTTAGACGCCCAGGTAATCCAGGATCCCTTCGGCGGCATTGCGGCCTTCGAAGATCGCCGTCACCACCAGGTCAGAGCCGCGAACCATATCGCCACCGGCGAAGATTTTCGGGTTGCTGGTCTGGTGTTTGTATTGACCCTGCTCCGGGGCCACGACGCGGCCCTGGCTGTCGGTCTGGATCTCGAACTGCTCGAACCACGACGCCGGGCTAGGACGGAAACCGAACGCGATAACCACGGCATCCGCCGGGATGATCTCTTCGGAACCCGGGATCGGCTCGGGGCTGCGACGGCCACGGGCATCCGGTTCGCCGAGACGGGTCTCGACCACTTTCACGCCTTCGACGCGGTCTTCACCAACGATGGCGATCGGCTGGCGGTTGTAGAGGAATTTCACGCCTTCTTCCTTGGCGTTCTTCACCTCTTTGCGCGAGCCCGGCATGTTCGCTTCGTCGCGACGATAAGCGCAGGTCACCGACTTGGCGCCCTGGCGAATCGAGGTGCGGTTGCAGTCCATCGCCGTGTCGCCGCCGCCCAGGACCACAACCTTCTTGCCTTTCATGTCGACGAAATCTTCCGGCGACTTTTCAAAGCCCAGGTTGCGGTTGACGTTGGCGATCAGAAAATCGAGCGCATCGTGCACGCCCGGCAGGTCCTCACCGGCAAAGCCGCCCTTCATGTAGGTGTAGGTGCCCATGCCCATGAACACGGCATCGTATTCTTCGAGCAACTGCTCGATGGTCACGTCCTTGCCCACTTCGGTGTTCAGGCGGAACTCGATGCCCATGCCGGTGAAGACTTCGCGGCGATTGCTCAGCACGGTCTTTTCCAGCTTGAACTCGGGGATGCCGAAAGTCAGCAGACCACCGATTTCCGGGTTCTTGTCGAACACCACCGGGGTCACGCCGCCGCGTACCAAAACGTCGGCACAGCCCAGACCGGCCGGGCCTGCGCCGATGACCGCAACACGCTTGCCGGTCGGCTTGACCTTGGACATGTCCGGGCGCCAGCCCATGGCGAACGCGGTGTCGGTGATGTACTTCTCGACCGAGCCGATGGTCACCGCACCAAACCCGTCATTAAGGGTGCAGGCACCCTCGCACAGACGATCCTGCGGGCACACTCGGCCGCACACTTCCGGCAAGGTGTTGGTCTGGTGCGACAGCTCGGCGGCCTGAAGGATGTTGCCCTCGGCCACCAGTTTCAGCCAGTTCGGAATGAAGTTATGCACCGGGCACTTCCATTCGCAATACGGGTTACCGCAACCCAGGCAGCGGTGGGCCTGATCGGCCGAATGCTGGGGTTTGAACGGTTCGTAGATTTCCACGAACTCTTTCTTGCGTTGACGCAACAGTTTCTTCTTCGGATCTTTGCGCCCGACGTCGATGAACTGGAAGTCGTTATTCAGACGTTCAGCCATTGTTAAAACCTCATCAAACTCTTCAGGCGCATATCACTGCGGATTGGCACGGGTGCTGGAAAGCAACGATTTCAAATTGGCAGCCTTAGGCTTGACCAACCAGAAACGACGCAGATAGTCATCGAGGTTTTCAGCGAGGTTACGACCCCATTCGCTGTCGGTTTCCGCGACGTATTCGTCCAGCACGCGTTGCAGGTGGCTGCGATAGGCTTCCATCGCTTCGCCGCTGATCCGCTGGATCTCGACCAACTCATGGTTGACCTTGTCGACGAAGGTGTTGTCCTGGTCGAGCACGTAGGCGAAACCGCCGGTCATGCCTGAGCCGAAGTTGTAACCGGTCTTGCCCAGGACGCAGACGAAACCACCGGTCATGTACTCGCAGCAGTGATCGCCAGTGCCTTCCACCACGGTGTGAGCACCGGAGTTACGCACGGCGAAACGCTCGCCCGCGGTGCCAGCGGCGAACAGCTTGCCGCCGGTGGCGCCGTACAGGCAGGTGTTGCCGATAATGGCGCTGTCCTGGGTCTTGTAGACGCTACCCTTCGGCGGAACGATAACCAGCTTGCCGCCAGTCATGCCTTTGCCGACGTAGTCGTTGGCGTCGCCTTCCAGGTACATGTTCAAGCCGCCGGCGTTCCACACGCCGAAGCTCTGACCGGCCGTCCCTTTGAAGCGGAAGGTGATCGGCGCGTTCGCCATGCCTTGGTTGCCGTGCTTACGGGCGATTTCACCGGAGATCCGCGCGCCGATCGAACGGTCGCAGTTGCAGATATTCAGCTCGAAATCCGCGCCGCTCTTGTCGTTGATCGCGGAAGTGGCCATGTCGACCATTTTCTCGGCCAGCAGGCCCTTGTCGAACGGCGGGTTGCGATCCACCTGGCAGAACTGAGGCTTATCTACCGGAATGTGATCGCTGCCCAGCAACGGCGTCAGATCGAGGTGTTGCTGCTTGGCGGTCTGGCCTTCGAGGATTTCCAGCAGATCGGTACGACCGATCAGCTCTTCGAGGGAGCGCACGCCGAGCTTGGCCAGCCATTCACGGGTTTCTTCGGCGACGTAGGTGAAGAAATTCACCACCATGTCGACGGTGCCGATGTAGTGATCCTTGCGCAGCTTCTCGTTCTGCGTCGCCACGCCGGTGGCGCAGTTGTTCAGGTGGCAGATGCGCAGGTATTTGCAGCCTAGGGCGATCATGGGCGCGGTGCCGAAGCCGAAGCTTTCAGCGCCGAGGATCGCAGCCTTGATTACGTCGAGGCCGGTTTTCAGGCCGCCGTCGGTTTGTACCCGGACTTTGCCGCGCAAGTCGTTGCCACGCAGGGTCTGGTGGGTTTCGGCCAGGCCGAGTTCCCACGGTGCGCCCGCGTATTTGATCGAGGTCAGCGGCGATGCGCCCGTGCCGCCGTCGTAGCCGGAGATGGTGATCAAGTCCGCGTAGGCCTTGGCCACACCGGCAGCGATGGTGCCGACGCCCGCTTCTGCAACCAGCTTCACCGAGACCAAAGCCTTCGGGTTGACTTGTTTCAGGTCGAAAATCAGCTGCGACAAGTCTTCGATCGAATAGATGTCATGGTGCGGCGGCGGCGAAATCAGGGTCACGCCCGGTACTGCATAACGCAGCTTGGCGATCAGACCGTTGACCTTGCCCCCTGGCAGCTGACCACCTTCGCCGGGCTTGGCGCCCTGAGCGACCTTGATCTGCAGCACTTCAGCGTTGACCAGGTATTCCGGGGTTACACCGAAACGACCAGTGGCGACCTGCTTGATTTTCGAGCTCTTGATTGTGCCGTAGCGCGCCGGGTCTTCGCCGCCTTCGCCGGAGTTGGAACGCGCACCGAGGCGGTTCATCGCTTCGGCGAGGGCTTCGTGAGCTTCCGGCGACAAGGCGCCAAGGGAGATGCCCGCGGAGTCGAAGCGCTTGAGCACCGATTCCAGCGGTTCGATCTCGCTGATGTCCAGCGCCGTGTCCAGGGTCTTGACCTTGAACAGGTCGCGGATCATCGACACCGGACGGTTGTCCACCAGCGCCGTGTATTCCTTGAACTTGCTGTAGTCGCCCTGCTGCACAGCGGCTTGCAGGGTGCTGACCACATCAGGGTTGTAGGCGTGATATTCACCACCGTGGACGAACTTCAGCAGACCGCCCTGCTGGATCGGCTTGCGCGGGCTCCAGGCTTCGGCGGCCAAGGCTTTCTGCTCGGCTTCGATGTCGACGAAACGCGCGCCTTTGATACGGCTTGGCACGCCACGGAAACTCAATTCGCAGACTTCTTCGGACAGGCCGATGGCTTCGAACAACTGCGCACCGCGGTACGACGTAATGGTCGAGATGCCCATCTTCGACAGGATCTTCAGCAGACCTTTGGTGATGCCTTTGCGGTAGTTCTTGAACACCTCGTAGAGGTCGCCCAGTACTTCACCGGTACGGATCAGGTCGCCCAACACTTCGTAGGCCAGGAACGGATAAACCGCCGAGGCGCCAAAACCGATCAACACCGCGAAGTGATGCGGGTCGCGGGCGGTGGCGGTTTCCACGAGGATGTTGGAATCGCAACGCAGGCCTTTTTCGGTCAGGCGATGGTGCACCGCGCCGGTGGCGAGTGAAGCGTGGATCGGCAACTTGCCCGGGGCAATGTGCCGGTCACTCAACACAACCTGGGTACGACCGGAGCGCACAGCTTCTTCAGCCTGATCGGCAACGTTGCGGATCGCCGCTTCGAGGCCGACGCTTTCGTCGTAGTTCAGATCGATGATCGCGCGCTCGAAGCCCGGACGATCGAGGTTCATCAGCGAGCGCCACTTGGCCGGGGAAATGACCGGCGAACTGAGGATCACGCGCGAGGCGTGTTCCGGCGACTCCTGGAAGATGTTGCGCTCGGCACCGAGGCAGATCTCCAGCGACATGACGATAGCTTCACGCAGCGGATCGATCGGCGGGTTAGTAACCTGCGCAAACTGCTGGCGGAAATAGTCGTACGGCGTGCGCACGCGCTGGGACAGCACGGCCATCGGCGTATCGTCGCCCATCGAGCCAACGGCTTCGTAGCCTTGCTCGCCGAGCGGACGCAGCACCTGATCACGTTCTTCGAAAGTGACCTGGTACATCTTCATGTACTGCTTGAGCTGGTCGACGTCGTAGAAAGCCGAACCGTGGTCGTTGTCTTCCATGGTCGCCTGGATGCGCAGGGCATTCTTGCGCAGCCATTGCTTGTACGGATGACGGGACTTCAAGCGGTTGTCGATCGCATCGGTGTCGAGGATCTGACCGGTTTCGGTGTCCACGGCAAAGATCTGGCCCGGGCCCACGCGGCCCTTGGCGATCACGTCTTCAGGCTGGTAGTTCCAGACACCGATTTCCGAGGCCAGGGTGATGAAGCCGTTCTTGGTGGTGACCCAACGCGCCGGACGCAGACCGTTACGGTCGAGCAGGCACACCGCGTAACGACCGTCGGTCATTACTACGCCGGCCGGGCCGTCCCACGGTTCCATGTGCATCGAGTTGTATTCGTAGAATGCACGCAGGTCCGGGTCCATGGTTTCGACGTTCTGCCACGCTGGCGGAATGATCATCCGCACGCCACGGAACAGGTCGATGCCACCGGTGACCATCAGCTCCAGCATGTTGTCCATGCTCGAGGAGTCGGAACCGACACGGTTGACCAGCGGGCCGAGTTCTTCCAGGTCCATCAAATCGTTGGTGAACTTGGTGCGACGGGCCACGGCCCAGTTGCGGTTACCGGTGATGGTGTTGATCTCGCCGTTGTGGGCGAGGAAACGGAACGGCTGCGCCAACGGCCATTTCGGCAGGGTGTTGGTCGAGAAGCGCTGGTGGAACACGCAAATCGAGGTTTGCAGGCGCTGGTCGCTGAGGTCTGGATAGAAGGCGGTCAAATCCGCCGGCATCATCAGGCCTTTATAAATGATGGTCTTGTGCGAAAAGCTGCAGATGTAGTGATCAGCGTCACCGGCGTTAGCCACGGACGAGCGACGACGGGAGGTGAACAGCTTGATCGCCATGTCCTGATCGCTCAGGCCTTCACCGCCGATGTACACCTGCTCGATCTGCGGCAGGCGCTCAAGGGCTAGACGGCCGAGGACGCTGGTGTCGATCGGCACTTTGCGCCAGCCGACGAGAGTCAGGCCGGCCGCGAGGATCTCGCGGTTCATGTTCTCGCGAGCGGCTTCGGCTTTGACCGGGTCCTGGTTGAAGAAGACCATGCCCACGGCATATTGCTTGGGCAATTCGACGCCGAAGGTTTCCTGGGCAATGGCTCGCAGGAACACATCCGGCTTTTGAATCAGCAAGCCGCAACCGTCACCGGTCTTGCCGTCGGCGTTGATCCCACCGCGGTGGGTCATGCAGGTCAGGGCCTCAATGGCCGTTTGCAAAAGGGTATGACTGGGCTCGCCCTGCATATGGGCTATCAGGCCGAAACCGCAGTTATCCTTGAATTCATCTGGTTGGTACAGACCTGCTTTCATAGACACTTTCTCACCAGGCTGCCTCTTTTCGAAGCAAATTTCTTTTCAATTCAACCACTTGCCATCCACGCCGAACGTACGTCAGCTTTGCGGGGGCAAAAGGGAGGTCATTGTACACACCGACACTTAGGCTCACAAATTTGACGACGAAATGTCGCAAATCTATGTCGCATTTGTGAAAGGTTTAAAGCGATATGCTGTGCTAGTCAAAACTTTTTTAATTTTGACCGCAACGACTCAAAGACCACTATGACGCAGACACCACAACGCACGCGGCCTCTAGGGCGGCATGCGCATGTGGAAAATTTTGAGGTGCCGGGAGAGGCGGCCTGGGTAAGGCCGCCGAATCATCAGCGAGCTGTAGCCAGTTCCTGTTGGACACTGGCGACGGTGCGAGGCCAAGGTTTACCAGCCTGAACCTTCGCTGGCAAGGCCTTGATAGCGGAAACGGCTGCATCGCGGTTGGCGAAGCTGCCGTAGGTGATGACGAAAAGCGGTTTGCCGTTCAGCACTTTCTTGAAGTAACGGTACTCGCCGCCCTGCTCCTTGACGAAGGTTTGCGCAGCGGCCTCGGAGCTGGTGCCGAGGATCTGCACCACGTAGTTGCTCGTCGGCTGCCCGGCATACCAGGCGCCACCGGCGGCCTTGGCCACGGTAACCGGCTTCTCGGCCGGTTTGGCGGCGACGACTGGCTTGGCTGGCGCTGGAGCCGGTTTGGCCACTGGCGCAGGCGCTGGCTTGGCGGTAGCGACCTGAGTCGGTGCCGGCGCCGGTTTAGCGGTAGGCGTTGGCGCAGGGCCAGGCTGGATGCCGGTCGGCGGTGCGATGGTGGTCACGGTCGGCGGTGTAGCGCTGGAGCCTTCGACCGGCACGCCGTCGTCGCCTTCAGTGATACCACCGGCCGCTTCGGCCAGCGGGCTGCGCATGACCGGTTGCTGCTGGCCGACCAGCGGCAACGGCATCGGTTGCGTATTACCGGCGAACTCCACGGACGGAGCCCCGCCAGCAGCATTCGGTTGCGGCGTGCCCAACGGCAGTTGCGCCTGTTCGTTGGCCGGTGCGCCGGTGGTCGGTGTCTTGCTGCGGCCCGGCATCAACCAGGCGGCGGCTACCGCGACCACGACTACGGCGGAAATCGCCAATACGTGTTTCTTCGGCATGTTGAACCCCATACTTGGACGCTTAACCGCTGTGCGGCTGGCAATCATGGCTTCGATCATCGCATCGCGGGCGACCTGGTTGATGTTGCCAGGCCAACCGTCGGAGCTTTCGTGAATATCAGAGATCTGATCCGCGGTGAAAAGTTCGATACCCCGACCGGCGCCTTCGAGACGCTGATCCAGGTATTCGCGGGTTTCTTCTTCGGTGTAAGGCTGCAATTCAATGACGTGGAAGCGCTCTTCCTCGAGGCTCAAGGCCTCCAGTTGCGCAATCAGCGACGATTCGCCGAACAGGAACACGTGCGGGCGCCCTTCCGGTGCGCCGGCCGCCAGCGCCATCAAGGCTTCCAGCGCGGATTCGTCGAGCTGCTCGGCATCATCCACCAGCAAGTAGACTTCCTGCCCGGTGAGGGCCAGTTGCACCACCTGGGCCAGGATCGCGTTGATCTCGGCCTGGGCCACGTTCAGTGCCTGGGTGACCTGACGCAGCACACCCGCGGCATCGCCGGCACCACGGGCGGAAACCACCACGCTTTGCACGGACTGCTTGTTGGTGCTGGCCACCAGGGCCTGGCGCAACAGGGTTTTGCCGCTGCCTTGCGGGCCGGTGACCACCAGCAGCAACTGGCTGTAGCGCGCCAGGTGATGCAGTTGCCCCAGCACCGGTTTGCGCTGGGCCGGGAAAAATTTGAAGCCAGGCACCCGTGGAGCAAAAGGGTCATGACTTAACTGGAAATGGCCGAGGAAAGCCTCGTCGGCATGCAAACTAGTCATCGGGATCTTATTAACCTTTAAGCTGAGCCAGGGCGCGGTAATCCGCTCCCAGCGTGGCCTGTAGAACCTCTTTCGGATAATCGTCGGTCACCACCGCTTCGCCCATGTGGCGCAGCAGCACCAGGCGCAAACGACCGTCGATCACTTTCTTGTCAATTGCCATGTGTTCGAGAAAATCGGCTTCGGTCATCTCTTCCGGCGGGATGACCGGCAGGCCGGCACGCTGGAACAGACGAATACCGCGATCTCGCTCTTGTTCGCTGATCCAGCCCAGGCGCGCGGACATTTCCAGCGCCATTACGGTGCCAGCAGCGACCGCCTCACCATGTAGCCACACACCATAGCCCATGTGGGTTTCGATGGCGTGGCCGAAGGTGTGGCCCAGGTTCAACGTGGCGCGCACGCCGGTTTCTTTTTCGTCGGCACCCACCACTTCAGCCTTGGCCTCGCAGGAGCGCTTGATAGCGTACGTCAGGGCGACCTGATCCAGGGCGCGCAGGCGATCGACGTTTTCTTCGAGCCAGGTGAGGAACGGCTCGTCGCAGATCAGCCCGTACTTGATGACTTCGGCCAGGCCAGCAGACAGTTCGCGAGCTGGCAAAGTATTGAGCGTCGCAGTGTCGATCAGCACCACATTGGGCTGATAGAAGGCGCCGACCATGTTCTTGCCCAGCGGATGGTTGATCCCGGTCTTGCCACCCACCGACGAGTCGACTTGCGACAGCAGCGTGGTCGGCACCTGGATGAAGTCCACGCCACGCTGGTAGCAGGCGGCGGCAAAACCGGCCATGTCACCGATCACGCCGCCACCGAGGGCGATCACCGTGGTGCGGCGGTCGTGCCGGGCGGTCAGTAGACCGTCGAAAATCAGTTGCAGGGTTTCCCAGGTCTTGAAGGCTTCGCCGTCGGGCAACACCACCGAGACCACTGAAAACTGGGCGAGGCTTTTGGTCAGACGTTCGAGATAGAGCGGCGCTACGGTCTCGTTGGAGATGATTGCCACTTGCCGTCCGCGAACGTGCGGGGCCAGCAATTCGGGCTGATCCAACAAACCTTCGCCAATATGAATCGGGTAGCTGCGCTCGCCTAGATCGACCTTGAGTGTCTGCATGTGTCCCCACAGTGAAGATGGAATCAGGCGTCCTGCCTTGAGTTAACGAATGTGCGCGGTGTCTGCTGGTGTGACGCCGTTTGATAGCCATCCGCCACAACCTTGAGCGGCCATGACAGGACGCCGAGGATAGCGCATTTCGCGCCGCGCTTTAACGGGGAGGAAGCTGCTGCAAGCGTTCAAGGATGTCGAGCACGACCATTCGCGGCGGCCGCTCATCGGTTTCCACCACCAGATCGGCGATTTCCCGATAAAGCGGATCGCGGATCGCCAACAGATCGCGCAGGGTCTTGGCCGGATCGGCGGTGCGCAACAGCGGACGATTGCGATCGCGGGAGGTGCGGCCAACTTGCTGCTCGACCGATGCGTGCAGATAGACCACGCGCCCCCCGGCATACAAGGCCCGACGATTGGCTTCGCGCATCACGGCACCGCCGCCGGTCGCCAGTACGACGCCGTCGCAAGCGCACAGCTCTTCGATCATCGCTTGCTCGCGATCACGAAAGCCGGGCTCGCCTTCCTTATCGAAGATCCACGGGATATTGGCGCCCGTGCGCAATTCAATTTCCTTGTCGGAATCTTTGAATGGCAGGCGCAGCTCTTTGGCCAGCAAACGGCCGATGGTGCTTTTGCCAGCACCCATCGGTCCAACAAGAATCAAATTTCGCACAGAATCAACGACTCACAGCAATCGCCTGGTTATTCATGATACGCGGAGTGAGAAACACCAGCAGCTCGGATTTTTTCTCCGAAACCACGTCACGCCGGAAAAGGCGGCCAAGATACGGCACATCGCCGAGAAATGGCACCTTATCTACAACCTTGCTCTGAGTATTTGAGAAAACCCCGCCGATGACGATGGTCTCGCCGTCGTTGACCAGCACCTTGGCGTTGACTTCGTTTTTCTTGATCGGCGGGACATCGTTGAGCTTGTTCAGATAGTCCGGCTCATCCTTGGTGACCTTGACCTCCATGATGATTCGGTTGTCCGGGGTTATCTGCGGTGTCACTTCGAGGGACAGCGAGGCCTCCTTGAATTCGACTGATGTCGCACCGCTAGAGCTGGCCATCTGATAGGGAATTTCCGTGCCCTTGAGGATTTTCGCGGTTTCCTTGTCGGACGTGACCACCTTGGGCTGCGAGACGATTTCGCCGTTACCGGTCTTCTCCATGGCCGTCAGCTCGAGGTCGAGCAGTACGTTGTCGGTGATGAAAGCGATACCGAGCCCCGAGGTATTGGCCGCAGTACCCAAGTCGACGAACGGTGAGTTGGTGCTGGTGCTGCCAGGCGTACCGATGGTCGATGAAGCATTAGCCCCATTATTGCTGACGCCCGACGTGTTCCAGTTGCCCTTGTTCTGGATCGACCCACCCCAGCGCACGCCGAGACTTTTGTCATAATCGACATTGGCTTCGACGATCCGCGCTTCGATCATTACCTGGCGCACCGGGATATCCAGCTGCGCGACGATGCGCCGAAGCTCGTCGAGGCGATCCTGGGTCTGGTACGCAATGATGTTATTGGTCCGTTCATCGACGGTGATCGAACCGCGCTCATCGATTTTCGCCTCGGCGCTGGTCACCGAGGTAAACAGCTTGGCGATATCCGCAGCCTTGGCGTAGTTGACCTGCAACAGCTCCCGACGCAGCGGCGCCAGCTCGGCGATCTGCTTCTGCGACTCCAGTTCCTGACGCTCCCGCGCGGCAATTTCATCGGCCGGCGCGACCAGCAACACGTTGCCGATCTTGCGTTTGTCCAGGCCTTTGGTTTTCAGCACCAGGTCCAGCGCCTGATCCCACGGCACGTTCTGCAGGCGCAAGGTAATGCCGCCCTGCACCGTATCGCTGGCCACCAGATTGAGGTTGGTGAAGTCGGCGATCAGTTGCAGCACCGAGCGCACATCGATGTCCTGGAAATTCAGCGAGAGTTTTTCACCGGTGTAGGCAAAGCGTTCGGCGTTGCGCTTCTGCAAGTCGTCGGCGGTGACCGCACGGATGCTAACGGTCAGCTTGTTGTCGGTCTGGTAGGTCGAATATTCGAAGGCACCGCTGGGTTCAACACTGATCACGGCACGGTCGCCGGTGGCACTGGCGTTGACGAATTGCACCGGGGTAGCGAAATCCTTGACGTCGAGACGCACGCGCAACGGCTCGGGCAATTGGGTCCTGGCGAAACCGAGGATGATCTTGCCGTCCCGTTCCTGAATGTCCGGCGCGATGGACGGATCCGACAAGTCGATCACCACATTGCCTTCACCCTGGGTGCCGCGCTGAAAGTCCACGCCCCGGATGGCCTTGCCCGCCGGCGCGTAGGCTTTCGCCGGGGCTGGCGTGGCCGTGGCGGTGCGCGGAGCACTGGCGACGGGTTTGGGCGCCGTGCCTTTAGCGCCCTGCCCAACGACTACGAACAGATTGTTGCCTTCAACCCTGGAGCTGTAGGGCGCCAGCTGGGTCAGGTTGATGATCAGTCGCGTCCGGTCCTTGGCCTCCACCACCGTGGCACTGCGGGCGTTGCCGCCACCCAGGTCACGATTCCTGTTGGCCAGTTTGCTGACCACACCCGGCAGATCCAGCGCAATGCGCGCCGGTTGCTCCGTGGTGTAGCCGTGGGGCGGCGGTGGCGGCCCGTCGAAGGTCAACTTCAACTCGACGCGGTCACCCGGCAGCGCTGCGACATCCAGCGCATTGAGGTTGGCCGCTAGTACCATCGGCGACAGCAGCGCTATCCATAGCGAAATACCGAAGGTTGAGAAAATCCTGTTCATTGTTCGAGTTCCACTATGAGTGCTCTTTCAAAGGGATGGTCCGTGGTCGTTCCAGCCAGGCACCTTCGCCGTCGGGAACGATTTCGACCACATCGACTTGCGAGCCGCTGATGGCGACGATCCGCCCATCGTTACGCCCCAGGTAATCGCCGACTTTCAACCGGTGCACACCGCCCGCCCCGCGCAGCAGCGCAAAGGAGCCGGAGGCATTGGAGATCGTGCCGACCATTTCAAACTGCTCGATGTTGAAACCTTCGAGGTATTGCTTGACCCGACTGGGGTCGGGCTTGACGTTGCGTGAACCGTGCTTCTGAGCCGTCAGGTCAACCCTGACCTGTCGGGAAAACGGGCTGCGCAGGTTCGCCGCGCTGTAAGTGAATGTGGGGTAAGACCGGAATGTCGGCGTTGGTTCAATCTTGCCCGGCGGACGCAGGCGCACTTCGTTCAGGTAAGCGTCCAGGTCGCCGAAGCCATTGTCGCCGCCGCAACCGGCCAGGCCTGCCAGCAACAGCCCCATCGATAGACAACGAAACGGGGTCATTTTTGCAGCCCCTTGTCGTTGTAGCGGTAGGTCTTGGCGAGGATGCTCATGCGCAGCTTCGTCCCGCCGTCAGGGTTGGCCGGCGCCAGGTCAAAGTCATGCAGGGTGACGATACGCGGCAGGCCGGCCACGCCACTGACAAACGTCGCCAGGTCGTGATAGGCGCCGGTGACGGTGATCTGGATCGGCAATTCGATGTAGAACTGCTGGGTGACTTCCGGCAGCAACTTGATCTCTTCGAACTCCAGGCCGCTACCCAGGCCGGTGCGGGTGATGTCCTCCAGCAGGCCGGGGACTTCGGTATCGCTGGGCAGTTGGCGCAACAGCACGCCAAAGGAATTCTCCATCTCCTTCATCTGCTGGGTGTAGAGCTCCAGGTTGGCCGCCAGGCGGGCCTTGCTGGCGAATTGTTCCTTGAGCGTCAACTCTTCCGTGCGCTTGAGATTGAGCTCGTTTTGCTGGTCGCTGATGAAAAAGTTGTAGCCCAGCGCCAACACCAGGACCATTAGCAGTATGCCCGCCGCCGCCTTGATTGCCGGCGGCCAGGAGCCGATGTTGTTGGTGTCCAGATCGTTGATGTCGATCTTGCGCAGCCCTTCGAACCATTCGGATGGCGTCATTTGGCACCCTCCACGACAACTGGCCGGGTCTGACGCACGGTCAACTGAAAGACGTTGGCCTGATCCAACTGACCGGCGGTCGTCGCCTTGACCTCGGTCAGGCTTGGCGCGTCGAACCAGTCCGAGGCATCCAGATTGCGCATCAGCTCCGAGACCTTGTTGTTCGACTCTGCCGCGCCGGTGATGGCCAGGCTCTTGCCCGCCATTTTCACTTCAGTGAAATACACGCCGTCCGGCAGGGTGCGCGCCAACTGCTCGAAGATTCGCCCGCTGATCTGCCGGTTGCCTTGCAGATCCTGGATGATGCGCATGCGCTCCACCAGTTGCTGGCGACGGGCCTTGAGGTCACTGATTTGCTTGATCCGTTCATCGACGATGGCAATCTGTTTGCCGAGGTAGTCGTTGCGCGCCACCTGCTGGCTGATGGCGCTGCTGAAGACCTGGTCGGCAATCACCACCAGGCCCACCGAAACGACCAGCACGCCCACTAACGTCAGCAGAAAGCGCTTTCGGCGTTCTTCGCGCAGTTCTTCACGCCAGGGTAAAAGGTTGATCCGCGCCATCAGTCGAAACTCCTGAGCGCCAGACCACAGGCAATCATCAAGGCCGGTGCATCGCTGGCCAGGGCGCCGGCATTGACCTTGCTGCTCAGCGACATGTCGGCGAACGGGTTGGCGACCTGCGTCGGAGTGCCCAGCCGCTGCTCGATCAGCCGATCGAGCCCGGGCACCGAGGCGGTGCCGCCGGCCAGCAGAATATGGTCGACCGCATTGTACTGGCCGGACGCAAAGAAAAACTGCAATGAACGAGAGACCTGTTGCACCAGGGCCTCGCGGAACGGTTGCAGCACCTCGCTGACGTAATCGTCCGGCAAGCCGCCCTGCTTCTTGGCGAGCCCGGCCTGTTCAATGGTCAGCCCGTAGCGGCGCTGAATCTCTTCGGTGAGCTGGCGACCACCAAACAATTGTTCGCGGGTGTAGATGATCCGGCCGTTGTGCAGCACGCTCAGGGTGGTCATGGTCGCGCCGATGTCCACCACCGCGACGGTCGGGCGCTCTTGGTTGGAGGCGAGCTGGGTCGCCAGCAGACCAAAGGAACGTTCAAGGGCGTAGGCCTCGACGTCCACCACCTTGGCGGTCAACCCGGCCAGAGCCAGGGCAGCCTCGCGAACCTCGACGTTTTCTTTTCGACAGGCGGCAAGCAAAACATTGACCCGTTCGGGGTTGCGCGCCGATACGTTCTGGACTTCGAAGTCGATGGCGACTTCGTCCAACGGGTAGGGAATGTACTGATCGGCCTCGATCTTGAGCTGGTTCTCCATCTCGTCGTCGGACAGCCCGGCGTCCATCTCGATGGTCTTGGTGATCACCGCCGAACCGGCCACGGCCACGGCGACATTGCGGATCCCGGTCCGGGCCTTGAGCAGCACGCGAGACAGGGCCTGGCCCACGCCTTCGAGCTCGGCGATGTTTTTTTCGATGACGGCACTGGCTGGCAGCGGTTCGACCGCATAGGCCTCGACCCGATAGCGGTCGCCCTGGCGGCTCAGTTCCAGAAGCTTCACCGACGTGGAGCTGATGTCGATCCCCAGAAGCGTTCTGGTCTTTTTATTGAAGAGTCCTAGCACTACCAATTCCCTATGACTATCCGTGAGTTACGGACTCTGTAATGTGCATTGCGTTCAATCCCTGCGGCTTGACAGAAGCGCAAATGACGCCCACGGCGGAAAAATGCTTATAATGCCCAGCGATTTTTTCCGCTTTTACTGCCAGCGCGGGTCGTTCTCTGTGTAGCCGGGACCCTGACGCCAAATTCATTCTTTACCCTGGATGTCCAAACGCCTTGATTCGTCTGCTGAAATTTTTCGGTTGGTCCATCGTCGCCGTTTTCTGCGGACTGCTTTTAGGTCTCAGTGGCGCCTATCTTTACCTTAGTCCGGGTTTGCCGTCCGTGGAGGCGCTGAGAAGCATTCAGTTGCAGATTCCTCTACGGGTATACAGCAGCGATAACAAGTTGATTGCAGAATTCGGCGAAATGCGCCGCACTCCGATCCGTTTCGCCGACATTCCCCCCAATTTCATTAATGCGTTACTAAGTGCTGAAGACGATAACTTCGCCAACCACTATGGCGTCGACCCGGGCAGCCTGATGCGTGCCGCGACCCAACTGGTCAAAAGCGGCCACATTCAATCCGGCGGCAGCACCATCACCATGCAGGTCGCGAAGAACTTCTTCCTGACCAGCGAACGCAGCTTCTCGCGCAAAACCACCGAAATCCTCCTGGCCCTGCAGATCGAGCGACAGCTGACCAAGGACGAAATCCTTGAGCTGTACGTCAACAAGATCTACCTGGGTAACCGCGCCTACGGCATCGAAGCCGCCGCGCAGGTCTACTACGGCAAATCGATTCGTGACGTCAGCCTGGCGCAGATGGCGATGATCGCCGGCCTGCCAAAAGCCCCCTCGCGCTTCAATCCGCTGGCCAACCCGGCCCGCAGTAAAGAGCGTCGCGACTGGATTCTTGGGCGCATGTACAAGCTCGGAAAAATCACCGAAGCCGACTACACCACCGCGATCAACGAACCACTGAACGCCAGCTATCACGTGCCGACCCCGGAAGTGAATGCACCGTACATCGCGGAAATGGCCCGTGCCGAAATGGTCGGCCGCTATGGCAGCGACGCCTATACCGAAGGTTTCCGCGTCACCACCACGGTGCCAAGCAATCTGCAGGAAATGGCCAATACCGCGCTCCACGAAGGCTTGATGACCTACGACCAGCGTCACGGCTATCGCGGTCCCGAGTCGCGCCTGCCGGGCAAGACCCGTGAAGCCTGGGCCACCGAGCTGACCAAGCAGCGCACCATCAGCAGCCTTGAGCCGGCCATCGTCACCCAGGTCGACAAGAACGGCCTGCAAGTGATGACCCGCACCGGTGACGAACACGTCAGCTGGGACACCATGAAATGGGCACGCCCCTTCCTCAACACCAACAGCATGGGCGCCAATCCGAAGCAGCCGGCGGACGTGGCCCAGGTCGGTGACCTGGTTCGTGTGCAGCGCCAGCCGGACAACTCGCTGAAGTTCAGCCAGATCCCGCAGGCGCAAGGTGCCTTGGTTTCCCTGGATCCACAGAACGGCGCCATTCGCTCGCTGGTTGGCGGTTTCGCTTTCGAGCAGAGCAATTACAACCGTGCCTTGCAGGCCAAGCGTCAGCCGGGCTCGAGCTTCAAGCCGTTCGTCTACAGCGCCGCCCTGGATAACGGCTATACCGCCGCCACCCTGGTGAACGACGCGCCGATCGTGTTTGTCGACGAGTACCTGGACAAGGTTTGGCGTCCGAAGAACGACACCAACACGTTCCTCGGCCCGATCCGCTTGCGCGAAGGCCTGTACAAGTCGCGTAACCTGGTGTCGATCCGTCTGCTGCAGGCCTTGGGCGTTGATCGCACCATCGACTACATCAGCAAGTTCGGCTTCAACAAGCAGGACCTGCCGCGCAACCTGTCCCTGGCCCTCGGCACCGCGACCCTCACGCCGATGGAAATCGCCACCGGCTGGAGCACATTCGCCAACGGCGGCTACAAGATCACGCCGTACATTATCGACAAGATCGACAGCCGCAACGGCGACACGCTGTTCGTCGCCAATCCGCCGAGCGTGCCTCAGGGCGATGCGGCGACCAGTGGCATTGCCGCACCGGTCTCCCAGTCGTTCACGGTCAACCCGCCCCCAGGCGAGGCCACGACCGCTCCCGGGGCGGTGCCGCAAACCCCGGCCCTGGCTGAACGTATCGTCGATGGCCGCACCACGTTCATTCTCAACAGCATGCTGGAAGACGTGATCAAGCGCGGCACCGGCCGTCGCGCACTGGCCTTGGGCCGCTCCGACATCGCAGGCAAGACCGGTACGACCAACGAATCCAAGGACGCCTGGTTCTCCGGTTACAACGCCGATTACGTGACCACGGTCTGGACCGGTTTCGACCAACCCGAGAGCCTTGGCCGCAGAGAGTTCGGCGGCACCGTCGCGCTGCCGATCTGGATGAACTACATGGCCGCCGCGCTCAAGGACAAGCCGCCGCACACGCAAGCGGAGCCGGAAGGCATCCTCAGTCTGCGGGTCGACCCGGTCAGCGGCCGTGCGGCCTCGCCAAGCACACCTGGGGCCTACTTCGAGCTGTTCAAGGCCGAAGACACGCCACCGTCGGCAAACGAACTGGGCAACGGCACCGCCCCGGGCAGCCCGCTGCCAGCGGACGAAGCGGCACCGATCGATTTGTTCTGATCCGGTGACGCAACAAAAAGCCCCGCCTTCGAGAGAAGTGCGGGGCTGATCGTTCCCACGCTCTGCGTGGGAATGCCTCTACGGACGCTCCGCGTTCGGCTACGAGCAGGGACGCGGAGCGTCCCGGGCTGCATTCCCACGCAGAGCGTGGGAACGATCAGCCGGCAGGCATAAAAAAGCCCCGACTCATGAGCCGGGGCTTTTGGTTGAGGCACTACAACGACTTAGCCGTTGAACACGTCATCCACGCTTTTCAGCGGGTAGTTCTTCGGATACGGCAGGGTCGCTACGCCGGTCTCGATGGCGGCTTTGGCCACGGCATCGGAGATCACGGTGATCAGGCGGGCATCCATTGGTTTCGGGATGATGTACTCACGACCGAATTCCAGCTTGATGCCGCCGTAGGCGTCGCACACTTCCTGGGGCACCGGCAGTTTGGCCAGCTCACGCAGGGCGTTTGCCGCGGCCACTTTCATTTCTTCGTTGATGCGCTTGGCGCGAACGTCCAGGGCACCGCGGAAGATGAACGGGAAGCCCAGTACGTTGTTGACCTGGTTCGGGTAGTCCGAACGGCCGGTGGCCATGATCACGTCGTCGCGGGTGGCGTGAGCCAGTTCCGGGGCGATTTCCGGATCCGGGTTGGAGCACGCGAACACGATCGGGTTGGCCGCCATGGACTTCAGGCCTTCGGCGCTCAGCAGGTTCGGGCCGGACAGGCCAACGAACACGTCTGCACCGGTCAGGGCGTCAGCCAGGGTGCGTTTTTCAGTCGCGTGAGCGAACACAGCCTTGTACTGGTTCAGGTCGTCACGGCCGGAGTGGATCACGCCGGTACGGTCAACCATGAAGATGTTTTCGATGTTGGCGCCCATGCTTACCAGCAACTTCATGCAGGAGATGGCGGCTGCACCAGCGCCCAGGCAGACGATCTTGGCGTCAGCAAGGGTTTTGCCAGCGATTTCCAGGGCGTTGATCATGCCGGCCGCGGTAACGATCGCGGTGCCGTGCTGGTCATCGTGGAATACCGGAATGTCGCACTGCTCGATCAGGGCACGTTCGATCTCAAAGCACTCAGGCGCCTTGATGTCTTCCAGGTTGATGCCACCGAAGGTGATGGAGATACGCTTGACGGTGTCGATGAAGGCTTGCGGGCTTTCGGAGTCGACTTCGATGTCGAACACGTCGATGCCGGCGAAGCGCTTGAACAACACGCCTTTACCTTCCATCACGGGTTTGGAAGCCAATGGGCCGAGGTTACCCAGACCGAGAATCGCGGTGCCATCGGAAATGACTGCAACCAGGTTGCCTTTGCCGGTGTATTTGTAGGCCAGTTCAGGATCGCGGGCGATTTCGCGTACTGGTTCGGCTACGCCGGGGCTGTAGGCCAGCGACAGGTCGCGGGCGGTAGCGGTGGCCTTGGTGAGCTCGACACTCAGCTTCCCTGGACGAGGATGGGCGTGATATTCGAGAGCGGCAGTTTTCAAATCAGACATGTGGGCATTCCGCTTTTTACTGTTGGACAGACGGACCGCCGAGGATACGCGTGTCGCAAAGTCCCTACAAGACTGACCGGTCACCCCTGTCAAGCGCCCGGCCCTGCGACTTTGGGCCAAGAGCCACGGAACACAAGGGATTGACTGTTCACAATCCAGATAAAAAATGTCTACAACTTTTTATCGAGAGGTCGTTTGCAGCATCGAAGGATCAGTCAGCGGCAGCAACCAGCGCGCCTGGCCCTCATCGAGTCCGCCACGGCGCGAGCGGTCCAGCACCCAGCCGCGGGCCTCGATCTGCTTGCCCTTCAGCCGCTCAAGCGCGGCAACATCGAATCGCCCCAGCACATTGGGTGCAACGCGCAATACAACCGAATCCTGCAACTCGATCCAAACCCCGCCGCGATTGCGCTGCACCTTGCTCACACGACCGCTGAGCACCGCGAAGCCGGACGCACGGATCTGCTGCGCTTTCAGTACAGGCGATTGCCGCCACAGCCCGAGGCCAGCCTGTCGGGCCGTTCGCTCCGCTGCTTGTTGGCAGCTCACCAAATCGACATTCGGCGCCACCGCCACCTGGAAACCGAGGCCCTCGGCGAGCATCTGCGCTTCGAGGTTGGCGCCTTTGACGCTGTAGACATGGGCCAACACGCGACCGTAGCGATCCTTGCCCTCTTTACCGGGCAGCAAACCGACCCGGCCATTGCTGGCGGCCACCAACGCTTCGAGGCGTTTGCGCGCGGCCACGGCGAAGGGTTCGTCGCTGCGACCTTGCTTGCCCAGTTCCGGAGTGTTCAAGCCGATCATGCGCACGCTGCGGCCGTCGCTCAGGCGCAGGGTGTCGCCGTCCACCACCCGTTGCACGGCGACAGGCGTCAAACCGCTCGGCGCCGGGCAAAAGGCCTGGGCGCCGGAAAGCCAAATCGCAGACACAAAAAAGGCGCCCACGAGGGACGCCTTTTTCATTAGCAAGGAAAAGCCCATAGGGCTCTTGAACCTTACTCTGCTGCTGCAGGTTTCTTGCCGAAGGCACCGAAACGGTCTGCGAAGCGCTGTACACGGCCGCCAGTATCCAGAGTCTTCTGCTTACCGGTGTAGAACGGGTGGCACTCGTTGCATACGTCAGTACCCAGTGGCTTGCACAGGTTCGAACGAGTTTCGAACTTGTTGCCGCAGCTGCAAGTTACTGCAATGACTTCGTACGCTGGATGGATATCGGCTTTCATGGTGTATTCCTCAGGCTAGCGTGCCGCCACTCAACACTATTGTTGAATACCGCACGTAATTAGGCCGCGGATTCTACCAGACATTCCTCATCACGCAAGCTGTCCCTTCTACCGACCGTCTGCTAGGCTCCCTGCCTTCTTCACCGCCCCATCATCGAGAAAACCTTCGCGTGCCCGACGCCATTTTGCGCCTCGCCCTGCCCTCGCCCCTGCGCCGCCTGTTCGATTACCGTGCCCCGGCCGGGGTCCTGCGCGCCCAGTTGCAGCCGGGTATGCGCCTGCGGGTACCGTTCGGCCGGCGGGAGATGATCGGCATTCTGGTCGAGGTCACCGACACCAGCGAAGTGCCGGTGGAAAAGCTCAAACCGGCCATCGCCCTGCTCGATGCCACACCGCCGCTGCCACCGGCGCTGTTCAAGCTGTGCCTGTGGACGTCCCAGTATTACCAGCACAGCCTCGGCGATACCTTGAGCTGGGCGCTGCCGGTGCTGCTGCGCCAGGGCGAACTGGCCGAAGCCCGCCAGGAGCGCTTCTGGTCCGCCGCCCCCGGCGCCAGCCTGGATGATCCGCGCATCGCTCGCGCTCCGCGTCAGCGTGAAGCCCTGGCCACGCTGGCCCAGCACCCCCACGGCGTCGCTCATCAGTTGCTGAGCAAATTGATGCTGAGCAAGGACAGCCTCGACCTGTTGCTGGCCAAAGACCTGGTGCAAGTCGAAATCCGCAAGCACGCCCCCGACGCCCGCCACGAACGCTGGCTGGCGCAACCGGAACTGCCGCTCAACCCGGAACAGCGCGCAGCCTACGAGGCGATCCGCGCCGGGTTCGACAGCTATCACGCGTTCCTGCTGGCCGGCGTCACCGGCAGTGGCAAGACCGAAGTCTATTTGCAGTTGATCCGCGAAACCCTCGAAGCCGGCAAGCAAGCGCTGGTGCTGATCCCGGAGATCAACCTCGGGCCGCAGACCCTGGCGCGCTTCGAGCAGCGCTTCAATGCGCGCATCGCGCTGATCCACTCGGCGGTCAATGATCGCGAACGCCTGGAAGCCTGGCTCGCCGCCCGGGACGGCGATGCCGACATTATTATCGGCACCCGTTCGGCGCTGTTCACGCCGATGAAAAACCCCGGCCTGATCATCATCGATGAAGAGCACGATGGCTCCTATAAACAGCAGGAAGGCCTGCGCTACCACGCTCGCGACCTGGCTCTGGTCCGGGCGCGGCAGGAAAACATCCCGATTGTCCTCGGCTCCGCCACGCCTTCGCTGGAAAGCCTGCATAACGCCTACACCGGCCGTTACGGTCTCCTACGCTTGAACGAGCGCGCTGGCGGCGCCAAGCAGCCACGCTTCCTACGCCTGGATGTGAAAAGTCGTCCGCTGGACAGCGGCATTTCCGGGCCGATGCAGCAAGCCATCGGTCAGACCCTGGCCGCCGGCCAGCAAGTATTGGTTTTTCTCAATCGCCGCGGCTTCGCCCCGACTTTGCTTTGCCACGACTGCGGCTGGATGTCCGAGTGTCAGCGCTGCGATGCACGGATGACCGTGCACCAACGCTCCGGCGAACTGCGCTGCCACCATTGCGGCTACGTCGAACGCGTGCCCCGGCATTGCCCGAAATGCGGCAAGGTCGATTTGCGGCCCGTCGGCGCGGGCACTGAGCGCGCCGAAGAGCGCCTGGCGATTCTGTTCCCGGACGTGCCGGTGCTGCGGGTCGATCGCGACAGCACCTCGCGCAAGGATGCGATGAATCAGCTGTTTGCAACGATTCAGAAAGGCCAGCCGTGCATTCTGGTCGGTACACAGATGCTTGCCAAAGGGCACCATTTTCCACGGGTGACGCTGGTGTCGATTCTCGATGCCGACGGCGGGCTATTCTCCGGCGACTTCCGCGCCAGCGAGCGCATGGCGCAGCTGATCGTCCAGGTCGCCGGCCGTGCGGGCCGGGCCGAAGAGCCGGGCAGAGTGATCATCCAGACGCACCTGGCCGACCATCCGCTGCTGGTGCAACTGACCGAACAGGGTTACTTCGCCTTTGCCGAACAGGCCTTGAGCGAACGCCGCGCCGCCGGCCTGCCGCCGTTTGCGCACCTGGCACTGCTGCGGGCCGAAGCGCACAAACCGGGGCAGGCCGAAGGCTTTCTCGATGAGGCGTGCAGCGAGGCGGAACGCTTGCTGGCGGAGCAGAATCTGAGCGGGATCGAATTGCTCGGACCGGTACCGGCACCGATGGAGCGTCGGGCCGGGCGTTATCGGGCGCAGTTGTTGTTGCAGGCTACGGCGCGGGCGCCGTTGCATCGGCTGCTCAGTAGCTGGTTGTTGGCGTTGGAGCAGATGCCGAGTGGGCGGGCGGTGCGTTGGTCGCTGGATGTTGATCCCGTCGACTTGTATTGATTGGAAGATTGCCTTCGCGGGCAAGCCTCGCTTCTACAGGTTATGTGTCGCTCGAAAATGATGCGGATGACACATAACCTGCAGGAGCGAGGCTTGCCCGCGAAGAGGCCCGATTTGTCACCACATATCCATAACCTGCCCGCTATAGTTGGCAAGCACGTCCGTGCCACGGATAATGCCCAGTTTTTCCACTAGCGCATCCAGGCGCCGCCGCGCTTGCGGTCGAAAGAGAACACCATGAAAGACACCATTCGCCAGCTGATCCAACAAGCCATCACCCAACTCGTCAACGAAGGTGTGTTGCCTGAAGGCCTGTCGCCGGCGATCCAGGTGGAAAACTCCCGCGACAAGAAAAACGGCGACTTCGCCAGCAACATCGCGATGATGCTGGCCAAACCGGCGGGCATGAAACCCCGCGACCTGGCCGAGAAAATCATCGCGGCCCTGCCGGCTGACGAAAACGTCACCAAGACCGAAATCGCCGGGCCGGGCTTCCTGAATTTCTTCCAGAACACTGACGCCCTGGCCTCGCGCCTGGACGCCGCCCTGGCCGACAAGAACATCGGCGTGCGCAAGGCCAGCCCAGTGCAGCGCACTGTGGTAGACCTTTCCGCACCGAACCTGGCCAAAGAGATGCACGTCGGCCACTTGCGCTCGACCATCATCGGCGACGGCGTGGCGCGGGTGCTGGAGTTCCTCGGCGACACCGTGATCCGGCAAAACCACGTTGGCGACTGGGGCACCCAGTTCGGCATGCTGATGGCCTACCTGCAGGAAAACCCGATCACCAGCGACGAGCTGTCGGACCTGGAAAACTTCTACCGCGCCGCCAAGCAACGCTTCGACGAATCCGAAGAGTTCGCCGACCGTGCCCGCGGCCTGGTGGTCAAGCTGCAGGCCGGCGACGCCGAGTGCCTGGCGCTGTGGACGCGCTTCCGCGATATCTCGCTGTCCCACTGCCAAGCGATCTACGAACAACTGAACGTCAAACTGACCATGGCCGACGTGATGGGCGAAAGTGCCTACAACGACGACCTGATAAACGTGGTCAACGACCTCAAGGCCGCCGGCCTGCTGGTCGAGAGCAACGGCGCCCAGTGCGTGTTCCTCGACGAATTCAAGAATGCCGACGGCGACCCGCTGCCGGTGATCATCGTCAAGGCCGACGGCGGCTACCTCTACGCCACCACTGACCTGGCGGCCGTGCGCTACCGCAGCGGCAAACTGAAGGCTGATCGCGCGCTGTACTTCGTCGACCAGCGTCAGGCCCTGCACTTCCAGCAAGTGTTCCAGGTCGCACGCCTGGCCGGTTTCGTGACGCACCCGATGGAAATGGAACACATGGGCTTCGGCACCATGAACGGCGCCGATGGCCGTCCGTTCAAGACCCGTGACGGCGGCACCGTGAAACTGGTCGATCTACTGACCGAAGCCAAGGACCGCGCCTATACCCTGGTGAAAGAGAAAAACCCGGAGCTGGCCGAAGACGATTTGCGCAACATCGCCAAGGTCGTGGGCATCGGCGCGGTGAAATACGCCGACCTGTCGAAGCACCGCACCAGCGACTACAGCTTCAACTTCGACCTGATGCTGAACTTCGAAGGCAACACCGCGCCGTACCTGCTGTATGCCTACACCCGCGTCGCCGGTGTGTTCCGCAAGCTCGGCAAGGACTTCAGCGAAGTCGAAGGCCAGATCGTCCTCGAAGCGCCGCACGAACACGAACTGGCGGCCAAACTGGCGCAATTCGGCGAAGTGTTGAACAACGTTTCCGATAAAGGAACGCCGCACATTTTGTGCACCTACCTGTACGATGTCGCCGGCCTGTTCTCCAGCTTCTACGAGAACTGCCCGATCCTCACCGCCGACACTCCGGCGCAAATGCAGAGCCGCCTGCGCCTCGCCGCGCTGACCGGCCGCACACTCAAGCAAGGCCTGGAACTCTTGGGTCTGGAAACTCTGGAGCGTATGTAAGTTGGCTGCCAAGAAAAAACCTGCACCCAAGCGTGGCGCCAGTCGTTACACCGCTCCTGCCAAGCAGCCGATCCCGGGCTGGCTGTGGATGGCCATCGGCCTGACGGTCGGTGCGTTCATCGTGTTCCTGATGAAGCTGGAGCCGGGCAAGGGCAGCGAAAGCGCCAAGCGCGAGAAGATCGAGCAGCAGAAAGCCAGCAAGATCGCCGAGGCCAACAAGACCCCGCCGAGCCCGACGCAACCGGTGAAGCCGAAGTACGACTTCTACACCTTGCTGCCGGAATCGGAAGTGATCGTGCCGCCGGACGCCGTGCCGGAGAAAACCCTGCCGACGCCGCAAGTGCCGACAGTTCCGACGACGCCGGTAACGCCGGAGCAAGCAGCGAAGATCGACACCGCGCGGGCCCAGGCAGCGTTGGCCGGGATTACCCCGCCACCGCCACCACCGGTTTCCAAAGCGGCGCCGGTGACCAAGTTCTTCCTGCAGGCCGGTTCGTTCCGCAAAGAGGCTGATGCCGATAAGGTTCGCGCGCAGATCATCTTGCTCGGCCAGGCCGTGGCGGTTGAGTCCGGCATGGTCAAGGATGAAACCTGGTATCGGGTCTTGGTCGGGCCGTTCAGCAACCGCGAACAACTGACCACCGCCCAGAAACAACTGGCCGGCAGCGGTTTCAGCAACCTGTTGTTACAACAACGCCAGAGCCGCTGACCGTCCTCCAATCATTCCCACGCTCCGCGTGGGAATGCCTCAAAGGGACGCTCCGCGTCCAGTGACGCGGAGCGTCACGGGCTGCATTCCCACGCGGAGCGTGGGAACGATCAGTACTCACGCCGCTCGTCCTCTCTCCCGCCCTGCAGTTGAAAAAATCTCCACCACCCCCATATGAGTTGGCATAAGGCATTTTCGCCCCGCTGCGTGGAGACTCTCCCTTGACCACCATCGTTTCAGTTCGCCGCCACGGCAAAGTCGTCATGGGCGGCGACGGCCAGGTTTCGCTCGGCAATACCGTGATGAAAGGCAACGCGAAGAAAGTTCGTCGCCTGTACCACGGTCAGGTCATCGCCGGTTTTGCCGGGGCTACCGCTGACGCCTTCACCCTGTTCGAGCGCTTTGAAGGCCAGCTCGAAAAACATCAGGGCCACCTGGTTCGTGCCGCCGTCGAACTCGCCAAAGAATGGCGCACCGACCGCTCCCTCAGCCGCCTCGAAGCCATGCTCGCGGTCGCCAACAAAGACGCATCCCTGATCATTACCGGCAACGGTGACGTGGTCGAACCCGAAGAAGGCCTGATCGCCATGGGTTCCGGTGGCGGCTACGCTCAAGCGGCAGCCAGCGCCTTGCTGAAGAAAACCGACCTGTCGGCCCGGGAAATCGTCGAAACCGCGCTCGGCATCGCCGGCGACATCTGTGTATTCACCAACCACACCTTCACCATTGAGGAGCAGGACCTCGCCGAGTAAGCCTGTTTAGGCCTTAGTGCCACGGCTCGCTTTTGCCAGAGGACCGCCAATTACTATGTCCATGACTCCCCGTGAAATCGTCCACGAACTCAATCGCCATATCATCGGCCAGGACGATGCCAAGCGCGCCGTCGCCATCGCGCTGCGTAACCGCTGGCGCCGGATGCAGCTGCCGGAAGAGCTGCGTGTTGAAGTAACGCCAAAGAACATCCTGATGATCGGCCCGACCGGTGTCGGTAAAACCGAGATTGCCCGTCGCCTGGCCAAACTGGCCAACGCGCCGTTCATCAAGGTCGAAGCGACCAAGTTCACCGAAGTCGGCTATGTCGGCCGTGACGTCGAGTCGATCATTCGTGACCTGGCTGACGCGGCGATCAAGCTGCTGCGCGAACAGGAAATGACCAAGGTTCGCCACCGCGCCGAAGACGCTGCCGAAGATCGCATCCTCGATGCCCTGCTGCCGCCGGCACGCATGGGTTTCAGCAACGAGGAATCGACGTCGTCTGCCGATTCCAACACCCGTCAGCTGTTCCGCAAGCGCCTGCGTGAAGGTCAGCTGGATGACAAGGAGATCGAAATCGAAGTCGCCGAAGTGGCGGGCGTCGATATCTCCGCGCCACCGGGCATGGAAGAGATGACCAACCAGTTGCAAAGCCTGTTCGCCAACATGGGCAAGGGCAAAAAGAAAAGCCGCAAGCTCAAGGTCAAGGAAGCACTGAAACTGGTGCGTGACGAAGAAGCCGGGCGTCTGGTCAACGACGAAGAGTTGAAGGCCAAGGCCCTGGAAGCAGTCGAGCAGCATGGCATCGTGTTCATCGACGAAATCGACAAGGTCGCCAAGCGCGGCAATTCCGGTGGCGTCGACGTCTCCCGCGAAGGTGTGCAGCGTGATTTGCTGCCGCTGATCGAAGGCTGCACCGTCAACACCAAGCTGGGCATGGTCAAGACTGACCACATCCTGTTTATCGCCTCCGGCGCGTTCCACCTGAGCAAGCCGAGCGATCTGGTGCCTGAGCTGCAGGGTCGCCTGCCGATTCGCGTCGAACTGAAAGCCCTGACCCCGGAAGACTTCGAGCGCATTCTCAGCGAGCCGCACGCGTCGCTCACTGAGCAATACTGCGCACTGCTGAAAACCGAAGGCCTGACCATCGAGTTCCAGCCGGACGGGATCAAGCGCATCGCCGAGATCGCCTGGCAGGTCAACGAGAAAACCGAGAACATCGGTGCCCGTCGCCTGCACACGCTGCTTGAGCGTCTGCTGGAAGAGGTGTCGTTCAGCGCCGGTGACCTGGCCAGCGCCCACGATGACAAGGTGATCCTGATCGACGCCGAGTACGTCAACAGCCACCTCGGCGAATTGGCGCAGAACGAAGACCTGTCCCGTTATATCCTGTAAGCCAAGCGACCCTCTGTAGGAGCACAGCTTGCTGGCGATGGCGTACTTGAAATCGCCATCGCCGGCAAGCCGTGCTCCTACAGGAGTCAGACCACGCGCCTACAGACGGACTCCAGGTCATGACCCAACTCCCCACCGACATCAAACTGCACAAAGCCTCGAAAACCCTGTCGCTGAAATACGCGTCCGGCGAGGAATTTCACCTGCCCGCCGAGTTCCTGCGCGTGCACTCTCCTTCCGCCGAGGTCCAGGGCCACGGCAAACCTATCCTGCAATTTGGCAAAATCGCCGTCGGCTTGAGCAAAGTAGAACCGGCCGGTCAGTACGCACTGAAATTGACTTTCGATGACGGCCACGACAGCGGCCTGTTCACCTGGGAATATCTGTACCAGTTGGCGGTACGCCAGGAAGACCTCTGGAACGATTATCTTGCCGAGCTCAAAGCCGCCGGCAAAACCCGCGACCCGAGCCAGTCCATCGTCAAGCTGATGCTCTAGGTCAGGCCTCTTGCTCTTTAGAGGGCATTTTCTAATTTCATCTGTTTGAATGCTCCGCTGCGGCGTCGAGGATCGGCCCGCTTGCGAAAAAAATTAAACTCGGGTAACCAATGGAACTGGCAAGTTCCCTGCAGTGCTCTGTGAACTAGAAAGCAGCATTTGCGTTGTGGAATTAACGGTCACCCGAGCAGCAGTACCTGGCATTGGCTGTGTGACTTCTCAGCTGGACCCGGGTACTCGTCTCAGGACAATGGAGCGTCGTAGATGAGTAACAAGAACAACGATGACCTGAAGTACCAAGCCTCGGAAAACACCCTGGGGCTTAATCCTGTTGTTGGGCTGCGTGGAAAGGATCTACTGGCTTCTGCTCGGATGGTGCTCAGGCAGGCCATCAAACAACCGATTCACAGCGTCAAGCATGTCGCTCATTTCAGCCTCGAACTCAAGAATGTGTTGTTCGGTAAATCCGAGCTGCACCCGCCAGGCGATGACCGTCGCTTTGCCGATCCGGCCTGGAGCCAGAACCCGCTCTACAAACGTTATCTGCAAACCTACCTGGCGTGGCGCAAGGAACTCCATGCCTGGATCGACGACAGCAGCCTGTCGCCCAAAGACGTCGCCCGCGGGCACTTCGTGATCAACCTCATGACCGAAGCCATGGCCCCGACCAACAGTGCGGCCAACCCGGCGGCGGTCAAGCGCTTCTTCGAAACCGGCGGCAAGAGCCTGCTCGACGGCCTCTCCCATCTGGCCAAGGACATCGTGCACAACGGCGGCATGCCGAGCCAGGTCAACATGGGTGCCTTCGAAGTCGGCAAATCCCTGGGCGTGACCGAAGGCGCGGTGGTATTTCGCAACGACGTGCTGGAGCTGATCCAGTACCGACCGATCACCGAGCAGGTGCACGAGCGCCCATTGCTGGTGGTACCGCCGCAGATCAACAAGTTCTACGTATTCGACCTGAGCCCGGACAAGAGCCTGGCGCGCTTCTGCCTGCGCAACAACGTGCAGACCTTTATCGTCAGCTGGCGCAACCCGACCAAGGAACAACGCGAGTGGGGCCTGTCCACCTATATTGAAGCGCTCAAGGAAGCGGTTGATGTGGTCATGGCGATTACCGGCAGCAAAGACGTGAACATGCTCGGCGCCTGCTCCGGCGGCATCACCTGCACCGCCCTGCTGGGCCACTACGCGGCGATCGGCGAGAAGAAGGTCAACGCCCTGACTTTGCTGGTGAGCGTGCTGGACACCACCCTGGACAGCGACGTGGCCCTGTTCGTCGACGAGCAGACCCTCGAAGCCGCCAAGCGCCATTCCTACCAGGCCGGTGTGCTGGAAGGCCGCGACATGGCGAAGGTCTTTGCCTGGATGCGCCCCAACGACCTGATCTGGAACTACTGGGTCAACAACTACCTGCTCGGCAACGAGCCGCCAGTGTTCGACATCCTGTTCTGGAACAACGACACCACCCGCTTGCCGGCCGCATTCCACGGCGACCTGATCGAGATGTTCAAAAGTAATCCACTGATCCGCGCCAACGCCCTGGAAGTGTGCGGCACGCCGATCGACCTGAAGCAGGTCACGGCCGACATCTTTTCCCTGGCCGGCACCAACGACCACATTACGCCGTGGAAGTCCTGCTACAAGTCGGCGCAACTGTTCGGTGGTAACGTTGAATTCGTCCTGTCCAGCAGCGGGCATATCCAGAGCATCCTCAACCCGCCGGGCAACCCGAAGTCGCGCTACATGACCAGCGCCGACATGCCGGTGAAGGCCGAGGACTGGCAAGAGAACTCGACCAAGCACACCGATTCCTGGTGGCTGCACTGGCAAGCGTGGCAAGCCGAGCGTTCGGGCAAGTTGAAGAAATCCCCGACCACTCTGGGCAACAAAACCTACACGGCGGGCGAAGCTGCGCCGGGTACCTACGTGCATGAGCGGTAACTGACACACCTCGCCCTTGTAGGAGCGAAGCTTGCTCGCGAAAGCGGTCGTTCATTCAACGTAGATGTCGACTGGACTGACCTCTTCGCGAGCAAGCTTCGCTCCTACAGGGATCGGGGATGAATTCACCCACAGGGCCTGAAGCATGCCGCAACCGTTCATTTTTCGTACCGTCGACCTGGATGGCCAGACCCTCCGCACCGCGGTACGCCCCGGCAAGCCTCACTTGACGCCCTTGCTGATTTTCAACGGCATCGGCGCCAACCTGGAGCTGGTGTTTCCGTTCGTCGCAGCGCTGGACCCGGACCTGGAAGTCATCGCCTTCGACGTTCCCGGGGTCGGCGGCTCGTCAACGCCGAATCACCCGTATCGCTTCCCGGGATTGGCAAAACTCACGGCACGGATGCTCGACTATCTCGACTATGGGCAAGTCAACGTGATCGGCGTGTCCTGGGGCGGCGCCCTGGCGCAGCAGTTCGCCTATGACTATCCCGAACGCTGCAAGAAACTGGTCCTCGCGGCCACGGCGGCGGGTGCAGTGATGGTGCCCGGCAAGCCGAAAGTGTTGTGGATGATGGCCAGCCCCAGGCGTTATATCCAGCCGTCCCACGTGATCCGCATTGCACCGATGATCTACGGCGGCTCGTTCCGCCGCGACCCGACGCTGGCGGCCAGCCATGCGGCGAAGGTGCGTTCGGCGGGCAAGCTCGGTTACTACTGGCAGCTGTTCGCCGGCCTCGGCTGGACCAGCATTCACTGGCTGCACAAGATCCACCAGCCGACGCTGGTACTGGCCGGCGATGATGATCCGCTGATCCCGCTGATCAACATGCGCATCCTGGCCTGGCGGATTCCCAACGCCCAGCTGCACATCATCGATGATGGGCATCTGTTCCTGATTACCCGCGCCGAAGCGGTGGCGCCGATCATCATGAAATTCCTCGAGGAAGAACGGCAGCGTGCGGTGATGCATCCGCATCCCACGCCATTGGGCGGCTAATCCGCCGTTTAGTCGACGGAAAGGGAATGGCAGGACGCCGTTCCGCGCAACAACCCGCAACAGCGTCTATGGTGTTCTGGTTCGGTGTGTTTGTTTTTGGCCTGAAGACGAAGGAGTGTTGATTCATGCGCGAAAAACCAGCGAGGGAGTTTTTGCCCACTCCCGCCGCGTTCATCAACGCACAGAGTGCGATTACCGGCCTGCGTGGTCGGGATCTGTTTTCGACCCTGCGCAGTGTTGCCGCCCATGGTTTGCGCAACCCGGTGCACAGCGCCCGGCACGCCCTGAAACTGGGTGGCCAGTTGGGTCGTGTGCTGTTGGGGGAAACCCTGCACCCGACCAACCCGCAGGACAGTCGCTTTGCCGACCCGGCGTGGAGTCTCAACCCGTTCTATCGGCGCAGTTTGCAGGCTTATCTGAGCTGGCAGAAACAGGTCAAGAGCTGGATCGACGAGAGCGCCATGAGCCCGGATGATCGGGCCCGCGCCCACTTCGCTTTTGCTCTGCTCAACGACGCCGTGGCGCCGTCCAACACCTTGCTCAATCCGCTGGCGATCAAGGAGATCTTCAACTCCGGCGGCAACAGTCTGGTGCGTGGTGTCGGGCATCTGATCGACGATTTCCTGCACAACGATGGCTTGCCCCGGCAGGTCACAAAACAAGCCTTCGAGGTCGGTAAAACCGTCGCCACCACCACCGGCTCAGTGGTGTTTCGCAACGAGTTGCTGGAGCTGATCCAGTACAAGCCAATGAGTGAAAAGCAGTATTCAAAACCGCTGCTGGTGGTGCCGCCGCAGATCAACAAGTACTACATTTTCGACCTGAGCCCGCACAACAGCTTCGTCCAGTTCGCCCTGAAAAACGGTTTGCAAACCTTCATGATCAGCTGGCGCAACCCGGATGTGCGCCATCGCGAATGGGGGTTGTCGACCTACGTCGAAGCAGTGGAAGAAGCGATGAACGTCTGCCGGGCGATCACTGGCGCGCGCGAGGTCAACCTGATGGGCGCTTGTGCTGGCGGGCTGACCATTGCCGCGCTGCAAGGGCATCTCCAGGCCAAGCGGCAACTGCGGCGGGTGTCGAGCGCGACCTATCTGGTGAGCCTGCTCGACAGTCAGATGGACAGCCCGGCCACCCTGTTCGCTGACGAACAGACCCTGGAAGCAGCCAAGCGCCGCTCCTATCAAAAGGGTGTGCTCGATGGTCGCGACATGGCCAAGGTGTTCGCCTGGATGCGTCCCAACGATTTGATCTGGAGCTACTTCGTCAACAACTACCTGCTGGGCAAGGAGCCGCCGGCGTTCGACATTCTCTACTGGAACAACGACAACACGCGGCTGCCGGCGGCGTTCCACGGCGACCTGCTGGACTTCTTCAAGCACAACCCGCTGAGCCATCCGGGTGGTCTTGAGGTGTGCGGCACGCCAATCGACTTGCAGAAAGTCACGGTCGACAGTTTCAGCGTGGCCGGCATGAACGATCACATCACCCCGTGGGATGCGGTGTATCGCTCGACGCTGTTGCTGGGCGGCGAACGGCGCTTCGTGCTGTCCAACAGCGGCCATGTGCAGAGCATTCTCAACCCGCCTTCCAACCCGAAAGCCAACTTCGTCGAAAGCCCGAAATTGAGCAGCGACCCACGGGCCTGGTATTACGACGCCAAGCAAACCGATGGCAGTTGGTGGACACCATGGTTGAGCTGGATTCAGGAACGCTCCGGGGCACAAAAAGAAACCCACATGGCCCTCGGCAACCAGAACTATCCACCGATGGAAGCCGCTCCCGGCACTTACGTCCGCGTGCGCTGACGCTCAAACCACCACGGCCGCCGCCGGCCGTGGCATGACTCGACCATTAAGAAGACTGGATGAAAACCCGCGACCGGATCCTCGAATGTGCCCTGCAGTTGTTCAATCACAAGGGCGAACCGAACGTCTCCACCATGGAAGTTGCCAACGAAATGGGGATCAGCCCCGGCAACCTCTACTACCACTTCCACGGCAAGGAACCGCTGATTCTGGGGTTGTTCGAACGCTTCCAGAATGAATTGGCGCCGCTGCTCGATCCGCCTTCCGATGTGGAACTGGGCCCCGAAGATTACTGGCTGTTCCTGCACCTGATCGTCGAGCGCCTGGCGCATTACCGGTTTCTGTTCCAGGACCTGTCGAACCTCGCCGGCCGCCTGCCGAAACTGGCCAAGGGTATCCGCAACCTGCTCAATGCCCTGAAGCGCACATTGGCTTCGTTGCTGGCACGGCTGAAGGCTCAGGGGCAATTGGTCAGCGATACCCAGGCGTTGGGGCAACTGGTGGAACAGATCACCATGACGTTGCTGTTCTCACTGGACTATCAGCGGATTCTGGATCGCGAAGGGGAAGTGAGGTTGGTGGTGTACCAGATCATGATGCTGGTGGCGCCGCACTTGCTGCCGCCGATCAAGGCTGCGACGGAGCAACTGGCCCTTCAATACCTGGAAGAACACGAGTGAGTCAGTTGGAACCACCCCATTCATCACTACAACCCGCGCATAAAAAAACGCCCGACCTTTGCAGGCCGGGCGTGATCGTTCCCATGCTCCGCGTGGGAATGCAGCCGGTGACGCTCTGCGTCACTGCCGCAGTGGACGCGGAGCGTCCGTTGAGGCATTCCCACGCAGAGCGTGGGAACGATCATCAGGACTGACTGGTTGGCGTCGATGGAGCTGGCGCGGCAGTCGGGGTTACAGCAGGGGTCGGCGCTGCAGCGGAGTTCGCTGAAGTGGCCGGGGTTGCCGGTTTGGCGGCAGCCACTGCTGGTTTTGGCGCGGCGGCTTTTGGAGCGGCCGGTTTTTTCACCGCTGGCTTCTTCGCTGCGGCAGGTTTTGCCGCTGGCTTGGCTGCAGGTTTTGCCGCTGCGGTTTTGGCAGCTGGTTTCGCTGCTGTTTTAGCCGCTGGTTTTGCCGCGGCTTTGGCAGCGACCGGTTTGGCTGCTGGCTTGGCTGCTGCAGGTTTTGCTGCGGCCGTTTTGGCGGCTGGTTTGGCAGCCGGTTTCGCGGCAGCTTTAGCCAGTGGCTTGGCAGCAGTTTTAGCCGCTGGTTTGGCCGCTGCGGTTTTCGCCGCAACAGGCGCAACCTTGGCACCGGTGAGTTTTTCGATTTGCTTGGTCAGGGTATCGACCTTGCTGTGCAGTGCCTTCACCTCATTGCGGCTCGGAACACCCAGGCGCGAAATGGCGCTGTTCAGGCGCTTGTCGAAAGCCCCTTCCAGCTCATCCCACTTGCCCAGTGCACGGTCTTTCACGCCGCTGATGCGCGACTTGGCCGTCGAAGCGGAGTCCTTGGCGGCGTCGACTTTTTTGCCAACAGCGCTTTTGGTGAGCTTCTCGGCTTTCTCGCCGTCTTTAACCAATGTATCGAAGAGTTTGCTGCCGTCAGTGTCGATCTTCGAATACACGCCTAAACCAGCCAGCCAGATTTTGCGGGAGTAGTCTTCGACTTTCCCGATCCACGAGCTGCCTTCTTTTTCAGTATTCTTTTTACCAGCCATCCCGTTCTCCTTAAGATTTACGCGCGACACGTTCGAGCAATGCCGTCAGCTCATCGAGCTTAGCAGAGAGTGTCTCAACGTCATGTTTAGACGGAATGCCGATACGATTCAAGGCACTTGCGACACGCGAGTCAAAAGCCTTCTCGACCTTGTCGAGTTGCACTTCGACCTTGCCTTTGAAAGTGCTCACTTCAGTCTTGGCTTCATCGATCTCGGCATTGGCCGCTTCGAGTTTTTCAGCAACGACTTTTTTGCCTTTCTTTTCAACAGTTTGACCAGCCTTGATCAACTCTTGAAAGTACTCGCCGCCCTCGATTCCAACCTTGGTGTAGGCACCCAGGCCTGCCAGCCAGATCTTGCGGGCATACGATCTGACGTCTTGCAGAGCATTAGTCGATGCGTCGATTTTTTTCTTCAAAATAACTTTGGCCATGGTGCACCTCACGCGCAGAAGGTTTGAGGAACTGCCCGCGAAAGTGTCGGGCTCAGGCACAAAGTAGGGAGAAAAATTAGAAACGGCACCCTAACAACTGACATAAACCGGTGGTGCCTGTGGAAGAGATCGCAGCCTCGTTTCACTCGACAGCTCCTACAGAGGGTGGCGGCGCGCATCTGTAGGAGCTGTCGAGTGAAACGAGGCTGCGATCTTTTCGGCGTCACACCAACGCTTTATCCAACGCCTTTTCGATTTCCGATTTGATGGTGCCGCTCATGGCCGACATCAACAGGCCCAGCTCGACATCGACCTTGATCGAATCCTCGCCTACATGCACCGCGCCCTTCACCCCCGAACGCTTGAGGTTCAGGGTGTCGCCCGACCACGACGGCTCCAGGCCATATTGCTCGGACAGTTTCTGCGCCAACAGGTCGGCCTTCTCGCGCGCCGCTTCCTTGCCCAGGCCGTGGGCACGTTCAACACTAATTCGGGCCATCGAATGACTCCTGCTTTATGGATACTTTCCTGAAGCATCTTGACCGCTGCTGCGGCAAAACGTCCCGGTGATCGCCTATCTTACCTTCAGCCTTGCCAAGACAAAGCAGGCCACCGGGATTAGAATGTCCCGCATTCTCTTCTGGTGACAGCGATATGACTGATCAGCGCAAAGGCAGCGATGCCGAACCCACCACTCACTTCGGTTTCAAAAACGTTCCGGAAAGCCAAAAAGCGGAAAAAGTCGCTGAGGTTTTCCACTCGGTAGCCGCCAAGTACGACTTGATGAACGACCTCCTGTCGGGCGGCATGCACCGTCTGTGGAAGCGTTTCGCGATCGAACTGTCGGGCGTGCGCACCGGTAACCGCGTGCTGGACATTGCCGGTGGCACCGGCGACCTGACCAAGAAATTCTCGCACCTCGTCGGCCCGACCGGCCAGGTGGTGTTGGCTGACATCAACGAATCCATGCTCAAGGTCGGTCGTGACCGCCTGCTGGACCTCGGTGTGGCCGGCAACGTTGAATTCGTCCAGGCTGATGCGGAAAAACTGCCGTTCCCGGACAACCATTTCGACTGCGTGACCATCGCTTTCGGCCTGCGCAACGTGACGCATAAAGAAGACGCCCTGCGCTCGATGCTGCGCGTGCTCAAGCCTGGCGGTCGTCTGCTGGTGCTGGAATTCTCCAAGCCGACCAACGCGCTGATGTCCAAAGCCTACGACGCCTACTCGTTCGCCTTCATGCCGCTGATGGGCAAGCTGATCACCAACGACTCGGAAAGCTATCGCTACCTGGCCGAATCGATCCGCATGCACCCGAATCAGGAAACCCTGAAGTCGATGATGGTCGAGGCCGGTTTCGACCGCGTGACCTACCACAACATGACCGCAGGCATCGTCGCCCTGCACCGCGGCATCAAGCCCTGATGTTGCTGGCCGGCCTGCTCGCCAGCGTTGAACTCGGTCTGAACCGGGTGCTGCGTCTCGACAGCACCGCGCTGCCGCGCCTGGCGCATTTGAGCGGCCGGGTGATTGCCGTCGATTGCCGCAGCCCGGCATTTCAGCTGTTCATCCTGCCCAGCGACGAAGGCCTGATGCTCGCTTCCCAGTGGGAAACCGGCGCCGATTGCACCTTGCGTGCGCCGGCCGCGAGCCTGTTGAAACTGGCGCTGAGCAAGGACAAGACTTCGATCTTGCACAGCCCGGAAGTCGAACTCGACGGTGACAGCGGCGTGCTGCTGGAACTGGCGGCCATCCTGCAAGACCTGGAGCTGGACTGGGAGTACGAACTCTCGCGCTGGCTGGGACCTGTCGCCACGCAACTGGTCGGCGGTCACCTGCGCAGCCGCGCACGTTTTTATCAGCAAGGGTTTGCCAGCCTGAATCAAAACCTTGGCGAATACCTGGCCGAAGAATCGCGCACCCTCGTCGGGCAGCGCGAAGCCGAAGCCCGGTTCAGTGAACTGGACCAGATCAAACTTGATCTTGAACGTCTCGAGGCGCGTTTCGAGCGCCTTTCCCGATCCCTAGACCCAAGCGATAACGCATGAAGCTGCTTGCCGTCCGCCGTTTGTTGCGCATCCAGCGCGTCGTGATCCGCTACCGCCTCGATGACCTGCTGTTCGCCCTGCCGCTGCCCTGGTTTCTGCTGGCGCTGCGTTATGCCTTGCCGTGGCGCTGGTTCCCGCGCAAGACCCTGGACCTGAGCCGTGGCGCACGATTGCGCCTGGCGTTGCAGGACCTGGGGCCGATCTTCATCAAGTTCGGACAGATCCTCTCCACTCGCCGCGACCTGTTGCCGGAAGACATCGCCGATGAGCTGATGAAGCTGCAGGACCGGGTGCCGCCGTTCGACTCGCAAGTGTCGATCAAATTGATCGAAGAACAGCTCGGGAAAAAGATCAGCGAAGTGTTCAGCCGTTTCGACGTCGAACCGCTGGCCTCGGCCTCGGTGGCGCAGGTGCATGCCGCGCAGCTGAAAACCGGTGAAGAAGTGGTGGTCAAGGTGATCCGCCCGGGCCTGAAACCGATCATCAAGCAAGACCTGGCGTGGCTGTTCATCCTCGCCCGCGCCGCCGAAAAACTCTCGGCCGATGCACGCCTGCTGCACCCGGTGGACGTGGTCCAGGACTACGAAAAAACCATCTACGACGAACTCGACCTGTTGCGCGAGGCGGCCAACGCCAGCCAGTTGAAGCGCAACTTCGAAGGCTCGGATCTGCTGTACGTGCCGCAAGTCTATTGGGACTGGTGCCGGCCGAAAGTGCTGGTGATGGAGCGCATCTACGGGATTCAGGTCACCGACCTCGCGACCCTGGCCGACCAGCGCACCGACATGAAAATGCTCGCCGAACGCGGTGTGGAGATCTTCTTCACTCAGGTGTTCCGCGACAGCTTCTTCCACGCCGACATGCACCCGGGCAACATCTTCGTCAGCACCGTGAGTCCGTGGAGCCCCCAGTACATTGCGATCGACTGCGGCATCGTCGGCAGCCTGACCCCGGAAGACCAGGACTATCTGGCGCGCAACCTGTTCGCGTTCTTCAAGCGTGATTACCGGCGTGTGGCGCAGTTGCACATCGATTCGGGCTGGGTCCCGGCGGAAACCAAGCTCAACGAATTCGAAGCGGCGATCCGCACGGTGTGCGAACCGATTTTCGAAAAACCGTTAAAAGATATTTCCTTCGGCCAGGTGCTGATGCGCCTGTTCCAGACCGCTCGGCGCTTCAACATGGAAGTGCAGCCGCAGCTCGTGTTGCTACAAAAAACCCTGTTGAACATTGAAGGCCTGGGCCGTCAGCTGTACCCGGACCTCGATCTGTGGAACACCGCCCAGCCGTTCCTTGAACGCTGGATGCGCGAGCGCGTCAGCCCGAAAGCCTTGATCGGCAACGTGCAGAGCCAGTTCGAACAACTGCCGCACCTGGCCAACATGGCCCGCGACCTGCTGGAACGCATGTCCCAACCCCACGCCTACGACCCGCCGCCACCGTGGCATCGACGCAAGGACGACTGGTTCCTGCGCCTGCTCGGTTGCGCGCACCTGGGCGGTGGCGCGGTACTCGCCGCGGGCGGCCCGCTGAATGAATTTGGGCATTGGCCGGCCGGGATCATGATGATCGTCGGTTTGTATCTGGTCGTTCGCCGATAGCCAGAGCCATCGCACGCTGGCACACTGTTTCAACGCCTGCCCGACTAATGAAGTGTCGGGCCCGCTGTCGGAGTCGAAGATGAACAACTGGCTGGACGAGATCAAGTGGGACGCTGACGGCCTCGTGCCGGCGATTGCCCAGGACCACAAGACCGGGCGCGTCCTGATGATGGCCTGGATGAACCGCGAAGCGCTGGAACTGAGCGCTGCCGAGAACCGTGCCATCTACTGGTCACGTTCCCGTGGCAAGTTGTGGCGCAAGGGCGAAGAGTCCGGCCACGTGCAGACCCTGCATGAGATGCGCCTGGACTGTGACGCCGACGTGATCATCCTGATGGTCGAGCAAATCGGAGGCATCGCCTGCCATACCGGCCGCCAGAGCTGCTTCTACCGTGTCTTCGAGAACGGCGACTGGAAAACCGTCGACCCGGTCCTGAAAGACCCGCATGCCATCTATTCCGCAGGACACAGCCATGAGTGACACCCTGACCCGCCTGGCCGAAGTGCTGGAGGAGCGCAAAGGCGCCGCCGCCGACAGCTCGTATGTCGCCAGCCTGTACCACAAGGGCTTGAACAAGATTCTGGAAAAAGTCGGCGAAGAGTCGGTCGAAACCATCATTGCCGCCAAGGACGCCGCCATCAGCGGTGACTGCAGCGACGTGATCTACGAGACCGCCGATTTGTGGTTCCACAGCATGGTCATGCTCGCCCAACTGGGGCAGCATCCACAGGCTGTGCTCGATGAACTGGACCGTCGCTTCGGTCTGTCCGGACACGTCGAGAAAGCCTCGCGTCCGTCCGCCTGAATATCTATTTGAGAGGAGCAGCAACATGGGCATTTTTGACTGGAAACACTGGATCGTCATCCTGGTTGTCGTGGTGCTGGTGTTCGGCACCAAGAAACTGAAAAACCTCGGCACTGACGTCGGTGAGTCGATCAAAGGCTTTCGCAAAGCCATGAACGATGAAGAGAAACCGGCCGATCCGACCGTGACCCCGGCCCAACCGGTGCCACCTGCTCAACCTACGACGACCTCGCCGCTGAACCAGCCGCACACCATCGACGTGCAGGCACAGAAAGTCGAAGAGCCGATCCGCAAAGACGTGTGAGCACTGACTAATGTTTGGTATCAGCTTCTCTGAACTGCTGCTCGTCGGCCTCGTGGCCCTGCTGGTGCTGGGCCCCGAACGTCTGCCGGGTGCTGCGCGCACCGCCGGTCTGTGGATCGGGCGGCTGAAGCGCAGCTTCAACGCGATCAAACAGGAAGTTGAACGTGAAATCGGTGCCGACGAGATTCGCCGGCAACTGCACAACGAACACATCCTGTCCCTGGAGCAGGAAGCGCGGAAGATCTTCACGCCGACCCAGCAGGAAGCCACGCCGGTGCAGCCGGTTGAACCGGTGGCCGAGCAGACGATTCACACGCCGGGCACCGAACCGGTGGCCTCCATGGGCGGCGTCGAACCCGCACCTGTTGTCCCCGCGCCGACACCCGTAGAACCTGTTGCTCCTGCGGCGGCGCCCATCGCTCCCGCTCCTCATGACCCCACACTGCCGCCGCGAGCCCCATGAGCGATCTTCCTGAAAACGACCAGCACATGCCGCTGGTTTCGCACCTCACCGAGTTGCGTACCCGCCTGCTGCGCTGTGTAGCGGCGATTTTCATCATCTTCGCCGGGTTGTTCGCGTTTACCCAGCAGATCTACACCTTCGTCTCCACGCCGCTGCGCCAGTACCTGCCGGTGGGCGCGACGATGATTGCCACCGACGTGTCGTCGCCGTTCCTGACGCCACTGAAGCTGACGATGATGGTGTCGCTGTTCCTGGCGATCCCGGTGATCCTGCATCAGATCTGGGGCTTTATCGCGCCGGGCCTGTACAAGCACGAGAAGCGCATCGCGGTGCCGTTGCTGGTCTCCAGCATCCTGTTGTTCTACACCGGCATGGCGTTCGCCTATTACCTGGTGTTCCCGCTGATCTTCAAATTCTTCGCCGCCGCCACCCCGGCCGGCGTGGAAATGATGACCGACATCAGCAGCTACCTCGATTTCGTCATGACCTTGTTCTTCGCCTTTGGCGTGGCGTTCGAGATCCCGGTGGCCGTGGTGCTGCTGGTGTGGATCGGCGTGGTCAACGTCGCTTACCTGAAGAAGATTCGCCCGTACGTGGTCATCGGCTGCTTCGTGGTCGGCATGATTCTGACCCCGCCGGACATCTTCTCCCAGACCCTGCTGGCGGTACCGATGTGGTTGCTGTTCGAAATCGGCATCCTGTTCGGCAGCCTGGTCAGCAAGCGCGGCGAGCACCCGGACGATCAACCGGCTGACGATCACAACGACCAGCCGCCAGCGACCCAGCCGTGAACCTGTTGCTCCTCGAAGAGGCCGATTTCATTGCGGCCGACCGGGTGATCCTGCGTGATCGGCGGTTGACCCATATGCAGGAAGTCCATCGCTGCGTCGTCGGTGACAGCATGCGCGTCGGCCGGATTGACGGGCTGATGGGCTCGGCCGAAGTGCTGCGCCTGGACGCCGGCGAAGCAGAATTGCGCGTCACCCTCGACCAACCACCGCCCGCCAAGCTGCCATTGACCCTGGTGTTGGCTCTGCCACGGCCGAAAATGCTGCGCAGGGTGTTTCAGACCGTGGCCGCCATGGGTGTGCCACGGATCGTGCTGGTGAACAGCTATCGCGTCGAGAAGAGCTTCTGGCAGACACCGTTCCTGGAACCCGAGGCCATTCGTGAGCAGTTGATCCTCGGCCTGGAACAGGCTCGGGACAGCGTGCTGCCGGAGATTGTCATCGAGAAGCGCTTCAAGCCGTTTGTCGAAGACCGTCTGCCGGCTATTACTGAAGGCACCCTCGGCCTGGTCGGGCATCCCGGCAATTACCCGCCCTGCCCTCGTGGCCTGGACGAACCGGTGACCCTGGCCATCGGCCCCGAGGGCGGCTGGATTCCCTACGAAATCGAATTGCTGGGTAAGTCCGGGCTGAATCCGGTGCAACTGGGTGATCGCATTCTGCGGGTTGAAACCGCCGTCACCGCGCTGCTCGCGCGCCTCTTCTAACCGCACCCTTCTTCTGTAGGAGCAAAGCTTGCTCGCGATAGCGAACGGTCAGTCACCCCTCTATTGACTGACACGCCGCCATCGCGAGCAAGCTTTGCTCCTACAGGGGATTTCGTCGCCACAACCAACGTGTGCGCCTACAGATTCCCACTCGCCAGCCGATACAGCCCCCATAAAACCAAATAGTGTTCCAAGGGGAGTTGCAGCATGTACCGTTGGCTAGCCGAGAAACTGGGAAACGTAAGCGTTAATCGCAAACTGGGTGTCGGCTTCGGTCTCGTCCTGCTTCTGACCTTGTTGATCACCTTCACCGGCTGGACCGGCCTGACGGGTGTGATGAGCCGTGGCGACAAGCTCGGGTTCATCGCCAGTCTCAATGACCTGACCAAGGACCTGCGCCTCGCCCGCCTGGACTACGAAATGCGCCGTGGCGAACAAGGCCCGGGCGCGGTCAACGACTTGCTGGGTCAACTTGACGCCGGCCTGCAAACCGCGCGCAAGCTGATCGAGCAACCCGCCGACGTGGCGATGATCGACCAGCAACTGGCCGCCGTCAGCCAGTATAAGCAAGCCTTCACCGCCATGACCCAGGCCGGCGCCAACCGCGAAGACGCCCGCAGCAAGCTCGGTGCCACCGCCGACAACGCCGTGGCCAAGGTCGCTGAAGTCGAGAAGTCCTTGTTGCAGGGTGACAGCGTCGCCCAGTTCAACGCGGTGATCGACCTGAGCAAACTGATCCAGCAAGCACGCTTCCAGGTCAGCGGCTACACCTACAGTGCCAAGACCGAAGCCGAGCAGCCGGCGCTGGACGCCATCGACAACGCCCTGAAAAACCTCGAAAGCCTGCCAGGCAAACTGCCGGAACAGCACATCGCCAATCTGCAACAGGCCACCGACTCGCTCAAGGCCTATCGCGCCGCCGTCAGCCAGTTCCGCGATTCCCAGGTGGCCAGTGCCGCCGCGCTCAAACGCATGGGAGAGCAAGGCGACCTGTTGCTCGACGTCAGCAAAAAACTCACCGTTTCACAAACCATCGTGCGTGACACCGACGCCGCCCACGCCAAGAACCAACTGCTGATGGCGTCTATCCTGGCGCTGGCCTTTGGTTTGCTCGCCGCCTGGGCCATCACTCGGCAGATCGTCATTCCCCTGAGCCAGACCCTCAAAGTCGCCGAGCGCGTCGCTTCGGGTGATCTGACCCACAACCTCATCTCAGAACGTCAGGACGAACTGGGCCAGCTCCAGCGCGCCATGCAGAGCATGACCCTGGGCCTGCGCGAGTTGATCGGCGGCATCAGCGATGGCGTCACGCAAATCGCCAGCGCTGCCGAAGAGTTGTCCGCCGTCACCGAGCAGACCAGCGCCGGGGTCAACAGCCAGAAGGTCGAAACCGATCAGGTCGCCACCGCCATGCACGAGATGACCGCCACGGTGCAGGAAGTCGCGCGTAACGCCGAGGAAGCTTCGGAAGCCGCCGTCGCTGCTGATCAGCAGGCCCGCGAAGGCGACAAAGTGGTCGGCGAAGCCATCGCCCAGATCGAACGCCTGGCCATCGAAGTCGGCAACTCCACGGTCGCCATGAGCGAACTGAAGCGCGAAAGCGACAAGATCGGCAGCGTGCTCGATGTGATCAAGTCCGTGGCGCAACAGACCAATCTGCTGGCGCTCAACGCCGCCATCGAAGCTGCCCGTGCCGGTGAGGCCGGACGTGGATTTGCCGTGGTCGCCGACGAAGTCCGCAGCCTGGCCCAGCGCACTCAGAAATCCACCGAAGAAATCGAAGAGCTGATCGTCGGCCTGCAAACCGGCACCCAGCAAGTCGCGACCATCATGGACAACAGCCGCAGCCTGACCGACAGCAGCGTCGAACTGACCCGCCGTGCCGGTGGTTCACTGGAAAGCATCACCCGCACGGTGTCGGCGATTCAGTCGATGAACCAGCAGATCGCCGCGGCTGCCGAGCAGCAGAGCGCCGTCGCCGAAGAGATCAACCGTAGCGTGCTGAACGTGCGCGATGTGTCCGAGCAGACCTCGGCGGCGAGCGAAGAAACCGCGGCGTCCAGCGTTGAGCTGGCGCGGTTGGGCACGCATTTGCAGATGTTGGTTGGACGGTTCAAAGTCTGACCGCCGATCGTTCCCACGCTCTGCGTGGGAACGATCAAACAGGGAATGCATTCCAAAGTAGGGGCGAGGCTTGCCCGCGAAGGCGTCGGGTCAGGCGCCGGGGTTACAAAACCTGGCGCAAAAACGCCTGCGCCCGAGGATCCTTCGGCGCATCAAAGAACTCGGCCGGCGAGGCGTCTTCCAGCAATTTGCCGTGATCGAAGAACAGCACCCGATCCGCCACTTCCCGGGCGAAACCCATTTCGTGGGTGACGCAGACCATGGTCATGCCTTCCACGGCCAGGGTTTTCATCACGTCCAGCACTTCACCGACCATTTCCGGGTCGAGTGCCGACGTCGGCTCATCAAACAGCATGACCTTCGGCTCCATGGCCAACGCTCGGGCAATTGCCACGCGTTGTTGCTGGCCGCCAGACAGGCGTGACGGAAACTCGTTGGCCTTCTGCGCGATACCGACCTTTTGCAGCAATTCCATTGCCTTGGCCTCGCGCTCTTTCTTGCCGCGTTTGCGCACGACCTTCTGCGCCAGGCAGAGGTTTTCCAGCACGGTCATGTGCGGGAACAGGTTGAAATGCTGGAACACCATGCCGACTTCCCGGCGATAGGCATTCACGTCGGTTTTCGGATCGGCCAGTTGCAAGCCGTCGATGCTCACCGAACCCGAGTCGAATTCTTCGAGGCCATTGAGGCAGCGCAGGAAGGTCGACTTGCCGGAGCCAGACGGACCGATCACCACCAGCACTTCGCCCTTGGCCACTTTCGTGGAGACGTTATCCACCGCGCGCACCACTTGGCCGCGGGTGTCGAAGACTTTTACCAGTTCGCGGACTTCAATCACTTTGCGCGAGCCTCCGCTCAAGCCGGCTGGCGATCTTCGACAGCGGCAGGTTGATCAACAGGTACAGCCCGGCCACGCAGAACAGGATTTCGAACGGCGAGAACGAGGTGGTGATGACTTCGCGACCGCTTTTCAGCAGCTCGGTAATCGCGATCACCGACACCAGCGAGGTGTCTTTGACCAGGCTGATGAACTGCCCGGCCAGCGGCGGCAGCACGCGTTTCAACGCTTGCGGCAGCACCACGTGGCGCATCGACTGGCCGGCGCTCAAGCCCAGCGAGCGCGCCGCTTCGTTCTGGCCACGGGCGATCGATTGCACGCCGGAGCGGATGATCTCCGCCACATAGGCGCCAGTGAACAGTGACAGCGCGGCGATCCCGGCGAATTCCCGGGACAGGTTCATCACGGTGCCGATGAAGAAGTAGAAAATGAAGATCTGCACCAGCAGCGGCGTACCGCGCACCAGTTCGACGTAAATGGTCGAGAGATCGCGCAGGGTCGGGTTGTTGGAGAGACGGCAGAGGCCGGTAGCGAGGCCGATCAACAGCCCGAGCACGCCCGACACCACGGACAGCCACAACGTGGTCCACAGGCCCCACAGCAACGGTCCGGCGGCCCAATGTCGGGTCACGCCGATCACGTCGCCTTCCGCCACATCATCGCCTTGGGCAACTTGCAGGCTGTTGTCGTCGACGGTCAGGTGTTGTTCTGTACCGGCGTCATTGCGCAGGGTGACTTCGGCCTTGTCGCCCTGGCGCACCAGTTCGCTGACCGTGGAAATATCCGCGGCGCGCTGGGACTCTTCGGCGTGGTAGGCAAAGTATTGCGGCACGCGGTTCCAGCGCCATTCGTAGGACATCAGCGAGGTGGCGTAATACAACGCGCCGGCCAGGCCGATCAGCACCAGCACGGTTAACACGTGCCAGGGCAGTTGGGATTTTTTATGTTTCATTTGTGGGACTCTTAGATTCGCTCGTTCCCACGCTCTGCGTGGGAATGCATCCTGTGACGCCTTGCGTCACCAGCGAAGGGACGCGGAGCGTCCCGGGCGGCATTCCCACGCAGAGCGTGGGAACGATCAGCGGTGGGGCTATTCCATGTCCTTCTGCCAGGCGGTGTCTTTAAACCACTTGTCATGAATGCGGTCGTAGGTGCCGTCTTCGTGGATCTGGTGCAGGAAGTTGTTGATGAAGTTGAGGCTGTCGTAGTCGCCCTTCTTCAGGCCGAAGGCCAGCGGCTCGTAGGTGAACGGCTTGTCGAGGAACACCAGTTTGCCGGCGCCGACCTTATTCACCGCGACGACGTTGTACGGCGCGTCGTAGATGAACGCGTCGGCCTTGCCGTTGACCACGTCGAGCACGGCTTCCTGCTCGTTGTCGTAGCCGTGGTACTTGGCTTTGGAGATCAGCTTCTTGGCCACCATTTCGCCGGTGGTGCCGAGCTTGGAGGTGATGCGGTAGTCGTCGGTGTTCAGGTCTTTGTAGGACTTGATGGTGCCTTCCAGGTCCTTGCGGATCAGCAGGGTCTGGCCGACGACGATGAACGGTTCGCTGAAGTTCAGGCGCAGGTTGCGTTCCTGGGTCAGGGTCATGCCGCTGCCGATCATGTCGAACTTGTCGGTCATCAGGGCCGGGATGATGCCGTCGTAGCCGGTGGACACCAGCTCCAGCTTGACGCCCATGGCCTTGGTCATGGCCTTGAGGATGTCGACTTCGAAGCCGATGATCTCGCCGCGCTTGTTGGTCATTTCGAACGGCATGTAGGTCGGGTCCATGCCCACTTTCAGCGTGCCGCGCTTGACCGCGTCATCGATGGCACCGGCCTGCGCCGCGTTGACTGCAACCAATGCCGTGACGCCGACCAGCAGCATCGAGAGATACTTCTTCATCATCAAGTCCCCAAAACCATTGCGTTGTGAGACGCGCAATCGGCGGTTTTCGTTAGAAAACCGGCAGATACGAACAGAAAGCTGTCCGGGCGCACCAATTCGGGGACGGATCCTATCGCACTCTTTCGTTTGCACAAGGGTTAGCGCAGGAATTTGATCGTTCCCACGCTCTGCGTGGGAATGCAGCCCGGGACGCTCCGCGCCCCAAAAGCCGAACGCGGAGCGTCCGTTGAGGCATTCCCACGCAGAGCGTGGGAATGATCGGCAAAAAAAACCCCGCTTTCGCGGGGTTTTTCATTACGCCAACTGAGGCTGTGCACTCAATGGCTTGAGCGGCAACAGCGGCGCATGGGGATCGGCTTTCACCGATTTGCGCCAGGCGTCCAGCCACTCGGCGTGACCTTCGCTCCAGACCGCGTCATGCAGACGACCCAATGCCACCGGGTCACTCAACAGTTGCAGGCGCTCATGGTTGGTCAGCCCGGCAGGACCGGCCTTCAACGCATGACGAACCCGCTCGATACGCAACCATTCGATCGGTTCGGCCTGACCGTGACGGGAGGTCGCCAGCGCGCATGCCAACGCATTCTGCTGGGGATCGACCACCGCCCGGATGAAGCCGTCATTCAGCGCGTGATAACGGTTTTCATGGGTGTACTGATCGGTCGCCACCAAGGCCTGTGGCGGATTGTATTCCTCAGGGATCAGGAACAGGCTCTCGTCACGGGACTTGAGACCCAGGCCGACACGGCTGGAGATCACCGACACCGGGATCGACAGCATCAGCGAACCGACGATCGGTACCAGCCACCAGAGGAAGCTCGGGTTCAGCCAGATCACCAGCAGGGCCCAGAAGAAGCCCAGCAAGGTTTGCGGACCGTGGCGCTTGACCGCTTCGCTCCATGGCGTGGAGTCGTCGTCACGTTGTGGCGAATTCCAGGTCGCGGCCCAGCCGAGGAACGCGGCGAGTACGAAACGGGTGTGGAAAATCATCCGCACCGGCGCCAGCAACATGGAGAACAGCATCTCCAGCAGCATCGAGGCGGTCACCTTGAACTTGCCGCCGAACTCTTTCGCGCCCTTGGCCCAGATCAGGATGATGCTCAGCAACTTCGGCAGGAACAGCAGCACGACAGTGGTCGAGAACAGCGCGACAGCCTTGTCCGGGTGCCATTGTGGCCACAACGGATACAACTGGCGCGGCGCCATGAAGTACTGCGGTTCCATCAGGGTGTTCACCGCCAACAGCGCAGTGGACAACACCAGGAAGAAGAACCACAACGGCGCCGACAGGTAAGACATCACACCGGTCAGGAACACCGCGCGGTGCACCGGGTGCATGCCCTTGACCAGGAACAGGCGGAAGTTCATCAGGTTACCGTGGCACCAGCGACGGTCACGCTTGAGTTCGTCCAGCAGGTTCGGCGGCAGTTCTTCGTAGCTGCCCGGCAAGTCGTAGGCAATCCACACGCCCCAGCCGGCACGGCGCATCAGCGCGGCTTCGACGAAGTCGTGGGACAGAATCGCACCGGCAAACGCGCCTTTACCCGGCAACGGCGCCAGGGCGCAGTGCTCGATGAACGGCTTCATGCGAATGATCGCGTTGTGCCCCCAGTAGTGGGATTCGCCCAACTGCCAGAAGTGCAGGCCGGCGGTGAACAGCGGACCGTACACGCGGGTCGCAAATTGCTGCATCCGCGCATACAGGGTGTCCATGCCCGACGCCCGTGGCGCGGTCTGGATGATCCCGGCGTCCGGCGTGGCTTCCATCAAGCGCACCAGACTGGTCAGGCATTCGCCGCTCATCACGGAGTCCGCGTCGAGCACGACCATGTACTTGTAGTCACCGCCCCAACGACGGCAGAAGTCGTCGAGGTTGCCGCTTTTGCGTTTGACGCGACGGCGACGGCGGCGATAGAAGATCTTGCCGAAGCCTTTGGCTTCGCGGCAGACGTCCAGCCAGGCCTGCTGCTCGGCGACGCAGATATCGGTTTCGTTACTGTCGCTGAGGACGAAGAAATCGAAGCGATCCAGGTCACCCGTGGCCGCAACCGACTCGAAAGTCGCCCGCAGACCGGCGAATACACGCGGCACGTCTTCGTTGCAGATCGGCATCACCAGTGCGGTGCGTGCGTCCTTGGCGATCGGCTCATTGCCGGCGCTTTTGCCGGAAATGCGGTATTTGTCATGACCGGTGAGCAACTCGAGGAAGCCCATCAGCGCGGTCCAGAAACCGGCCGAGACCCAGCAGAACAGAATCCCGAACAGAATCAGGATGCTGGTTTGCAAGGCGTAAGGCAGGACCTGCATCGCGGTTTGCGTCAGGGACTGGTTGATGATTTCGTCCATGTCGACGAACGACCAACCCTGGTACGGCATGATGCCTTTCATGTACCAGCCGGCCACGATGGTCTGGCCGAGCATCAGCACCAGCAGAATGTAGCGACGGATTGAACCGACGGTGCGCCAGCGAGCCGCCGGCAACACGCGTTCATCTTTCGGCGGGGCCGGCGGATTGGTGCGACCGGTCATCCGGCGCCAGCCGCGCACCAGAATGTTGGTGCGCCATGGCTCCGGCACGACTTTGGTCCGACGGATCGGCGGAGTCGCCTTGAGTACGACACGACCACTGGCGTCAACCGCCAGCATCTCCGCTTCTTCCAGCTCTTCAGCACTGTTCAGGAGCAAGCGTTTGCCCACCGAGGCCTGCGCGGCCTCGGTCGGTGCGTCGAACGTCGAGGACGAAAGACGCTGGTGCAGTTCACTGAACGACTGGCAGCCCGCGAGTTCCGCGCGCTGCTCGTCGGTCATCGGTAAATGCGCCAGATACTCGGAGAGAGTCTCTGGCTTAAGTTGAGAATTACTCATCGGCAGGCAACTGGTAGCTCCAGGTCTCGGTCAGGACTTCTTCAGTCTCGTTCGATTCCGGTGTGGCTGGGGCCGCGTCCGCAGCGACTGGCTGCTTGGCGTCTTTGTTGTCCTTGTTCTTGGCATCGGCGACCGGCTTGGCATCGGCCTGCTTGGCGTCTGCCTGCTTGGCTTCCTTGGCTTCCTTGTCCACTTTCTCTTGCTGCTTGGCGGCGACTTTGTCGGCCTTGGCAACAGAAGAACTGGAGGAAGGTACCAACGACTTGGCCAGATCCTCAGGCTGGATCTTCTGGACCAGCGCCGCACGCATCTCGGTGGCCTTGCTCGGATCCTTGATTTTCATGCGCAGCATCAGGCGCCAGCCCTTGGTTTCAGGGTTGTAGCGCACGGTGTTCTCGACCAGTTCGGCATTGTCGCCAATGCTGACCTGGCTGCGCACGTCGGCGTTTTCCGGCAAAGCGGCCAGCGACGGGCCTTCGAAGTCCACCAGGTAGGCAACGCTGCCATCCGGCTGACGGATCAGGTTCGACTGTTTAACGTCGCCGGTGGAACGCAGGGTCTGTTTGACCCAGGCGCTGTCCGGTGCGTGAATCGAGGCTTCGTCGATGGTCCAGTGCATGCGATAGGCGACATCGAGTGGCTGGCCTGGCTCAGGCAGTTTGTCCGGGCTCCAGAAGGCCACAATGTTGTCGTTGGTTTCGTCGGCGGTCGGAATTTCCACCAGGTCTACAGAACCCTTGCCCCAATCGCCTTTTGGCTCGATCCAGGCACTTGGGCGCTTGTCGTAGCGGTCGTCGAGGTCTTCATAGTGGCTGAAGTCGCGACCACGCTGCAGCAAGCCGAAGCCACGCGGGTTTTCGATGGCGAAGTTGCTGACCGCCAGGTGTTTTGGATTGTTCAGTGGGCGCCAGATCCACTCGCCGTTGCCGGCATGGATCGACAGACCGCTGGAGTCGTGCAGTTCGCGACGATAGTTCAGCACTTTCGACGGCTGGTTGGCGCCGAACAGGAACATGCTGGTCAGCGGCGCAACGCCAAGCTTGGTGACTTTGTCACGCAGGAACATCTTCGCCTTGACGTCGACCACGGTGTCGCTGCCTGGACGCAGGGTCAGGCGATAGGCACCGGTGGCACGTGGCGAATCCAGCAGGGCGAAGATCACCAGGTGCTTGTCACCCGGCTTCGGCTGTTGAATCCAGAACTCGGTGAAACGCGGGAATTCTTCGCCGGACGGCAATGCGGTATCGATGGCCATGCCGCGTGCGGACAAGCCATAAGTGTGACCCTTGCCGACCACGCGGAAGTAACTCGCGCCGAGCATGGTCATGATTTCGTCTTGCTTGTCGGCCTTGTTGATCGGGTACAGCACACGGAAACCGGCATAACCCAGTTGTTCGGTGGCTTTAGGATCGAACGATACGTCGCCGAAATCGAAACGACTTGGGTCGTATTTGATCTCTTCGACGGTATTGGCCGTGATTTCGTTGATTTTCACCGGGGTATCGAAGTGCATGCCCTGGTGATAGAACGACAGCTTGAACGGGGTTTTCTGATCGGCCCACTCGGCTTTTTCAGTGCGGAAACGAATTTTCTGATAGTCCGCGAATTTCATCTCGCGGAATTCGTTCGGCAGGTTACTGCGCGGGGCTTCGTATTTCTGCCCGGCCAGCTCTTTCGCCTTGACCGACACATCATCCAGGTTGAATGCCCAAAGCTGGCCGGCGCTGAGCAGGCACAGCAGTGCAGAGCCCGCTACCAGAGCGCTTCGGAACCGTTGGGCAGACAATTTTGGTGCATTACAGGGACTAACAATCACGAGCAACCCTCGCCGAAAACAGATCAAAAAACCAACGGCCAGCTATCTATATGCCAGGTTGGCGAGCATTGTTCCGACTCCTATGGGGCTAAATGATTCCCCAACAGGTCCGGGCAAGTCTCTACCTAAGTCAAAATGGGCCAACGAATGCTGATCCCCGTAGCGCGCGATTATCTAGTAGGCCGCGTTACAAAGCATCAGGGGGTAACAAAGTATTTATCGGGGAAAACCCCTGTTTTCAGTGGAAACGCCCTTAAAAACAGGTTTCAAGGCGTTTCAGGTCTGTAACAGGAAGGTGACCGGGCCATCATTGACCAGATGCACCTGCATATCCGCGCCGAATCTACCTGATGCCACAGTGCCATGCACCTCTTTCGCTTTGCCTAATAGATAGTCGAAAAGTTCTTCACCCAGGGCCGGAGGCGCCGCGGTCGAAAAACTCGGGCGCAGCCCACTCTTGGTGTCGGCCGCCAGGGTGAACTGCGAGACCAGCAGCAACCCTCCGCCGACATCCGCCAGGGACAGATTCATCTTGCCCTCGGCGTCACTGAATACACGATAGTTAAGCATCTTATGCAGAAGTTTGTCGGCACTGGCCCGAGTGTCCTCGGGCTCAACGGCCACCAGCACCAGCAATCCCTGGTCGACTGCACCCACCACCTCCCCCGCTACCTCGACGCGCGCGCCTCGCACGCGCTGCAACAGACCCTTCATGCTTCTTCAGGCGGCAGATCAAGCAAGCGCCGGGCCATCTGACCAGCGGCACGTACCAGGGCATCGGTGATGCCCGGTTCGGACGCGGCGTGGCCGGCGTCGCGGATCACCTGCAGTTCGCTGTTCGGCCAGGCTTGATGCAATTCCCAGGCGTTGTCCAACGGACAGATCACGTCGTAACGGCCATGGACGATCACACCGGGCAAATGGGCGATCTTGCCCATGTCGCGGATCAACTGGTTCGGCTCAAGGAAGGCGTTGTTGGTGAAGTAATGGCATTCGATGCGGGCAATCGACAGTGCGCGTTGCGGCTCGGAGAAACGATCGACCACCAGCGGGTTCGGCCGCAGGGTCGCGGTCCGACCTTCCCAGGTGGACCAGGCCTTGGCCGCGTGCATCTGGGCGATCTGATCGTTGCCGGTCAGGCGCTTGTGGAAAGCGGTGAGCAGGTCGCCGCGCTCGTCCAAAGGGATCGGCGCGATGTAATCCTGCCAGTAGTCGGGAAACAGGCGACTGGCGCCGGCCTGGTAGAACCACTCGATTTCCTGCGGACGGCAGAGAAAAATCCCGCGCAGGATCAGGCCGTGCACACGCTCCGGGTGGGTTTGCGCGTAGGCCAGCGCCAGGGTCGAGCCCCAGGAACCGCCGAACAACACCCATTTTTCGATATTCAGGTGTTTGCGGATCCGTTCCAGGTCGGCAACCAGATCCCAGGTGGTGTTGTTTTCAAGGTTGGCGTGGGGCGTGGAGCGACCGCAGCCGCGCTGGTCGAAGGTGACAATGCGATACAGGTTCGGATCGAAATACCGACGGCTTTGGGCATCACACCCGGCGCCGGGGCCGCCATGGATGAACACCACCGGCAAACCTTCCGGTGAACCGCTTTCGTCGACGTACAGCGTGTGGGGTTTATCGACGGCCAGATCGTGCCGGGCGTAGGGTTTGATCTGCGGGAACAAAGTCTGCATTGCGCGCTCCGTAAGGGGTCGAGGTCATCCCTGGGGGGACTTCTATTATTCTGCCGTCCGGCATCATAAACCCGAATTACGTCAATGAGCATGCCCTTGCAACGTCAGAGCCTGTCAGCCAGAAACCCGACCAGCGTTTCATACAGTCGGTCGACCTCGGCGACCTGTCCGCGCCCCCGCAGACAGCCGTGCACCAGCCCTTCGCCGTAGTAAAGCGTCGCGTTGACGCCCGCGGCGTTGAGCCGCTTGGCATAGTGCACACCGTCGTCGCGCAGCGGGTCGAATTGCGCCACGGCGATCCACGCCGGCGGCAAACCGCTGAAATCGTCGGCGAGCAAGGGCATGGCATAGGCGCTCGGTTGTGCACTGCCACGCAAGTACAGGGCGTGATAGCAATCTACGTCGCTGCTGCTGAGCAGCGGCGCGTCGGCGCACTCGCTGCGAGACGGCAAATGGTGATCGCCGCCCAGCCCCGGATAAATCAGCACCTGGGCGGTGGGAAGCGGTTCACCCGTATCGCGTAATGCCAGGCATAACGCGGCGGCGAGATTGCCGCCGGCGCTGTCTCCGGCGACGACCATTCGCTCCGGGTCGAACCAGAACGGCCCTGACCGTAACGCCCGCCAGACCTTCAGGCAATCGTCGAACCCGGCCGGGAACGGGTGCTCGGGCGCCAACCGATAATCCACCGCAACCACCATCGCCCCCAGCGCCGCCGCCAGTTCGGCGCAGATGAAATCATGGGAATCCAGGTCCCCCACCACCCAGCCGCCGCCATGCAAATACAAAATGCATGGCCAGCCGCTGGCCGGTGGTGTCACTGGCGGTCGATAGGAACGCACCGCCACGCCTGCCAACGTGAAGTCGGTGACTTCAAGCCCGGCAGGACGGGTTGGGGTAAACGCCCGGCACATCTCGCTGTAGGTCTGGCGCAACCCGGTGAGGCTGCTGTCGGTGCTGTTGAAGCCGAGGGTTTTCTCGACGAAGACCGACATCTGGGCGGAAAGGAGGTAAGGAGCCATGGGCTTCGTGTCAGCCTGTTCAGAATCAGTTTTTCAGGCTGGCCTGCACAGCCGCCACCCCTTCCTTGCCATCAAAACTGCTGACTCCCGCCAGCCAACGCTGAAGGTCTTCCGGATGCTCGCGCAGCCAAGCCTTGGCAACCTCCTGCGGCGTCTTGCGCTCCATGATCGGCACCATCAACTGGCTTTCCTGGGCCGCAGTGAAGGTCAGGTTTTGCAGCAGGCGATTCACGTTCGGGCAGCGTTCGGCGTAGTCCGGCGCGGTGACGGTGGAGACCGTCGCCGCGCCTTCGTTCGGGCCGTAGACGTCTTCACTGCCGGTCAGGTAGGCGATTTTCATGTTGATGTTCATCGGGTGCGGGGTCCAGCCGACGAACACCACGAACTCCTTGCGGTTCACCGCCCGCTGCACAGCGGCGAGCATGCCGGCCTCGCCGGACTCGATCAGTTTGAAATCCTTCAGGCCAAAATGGTTGGTCTCGATCATGGTCTTGATCGTGGTGTTAGCGCCGCTGCCCGGCTCGATGCCGTAGATCTTGCCGCCGAGCTGTTCTTTGAATTTGGCGATGTCGGCGAAGGTTTTCAGCCCGGCCGCCGCCACGTACTCAGGTACGGCGAGGGTCGCCTGGGCGTCGGCCAGGCTCGGTTTGTCCATGACCTTGACCTGGTTGGCCGCCACGAACGGTGCGATGTTCTTGTCCATCGCCGGTTTCCAGTAACCGAGGAAGATATCGAGGCGCTTGTCGCGGATGCCGGCGAAGATGATTTGCTGCACGGCGCTGGTTTGCTTGCTTTCGTAGCCGAGGCCATTGAGCAAGACATCGGCCATGCCGCTGGTGGCGATCACGTCGGTCCAGTTGACCACCCCCATGCGCACGGCTTTGCAGGACGCATCGTCACTGGCCAGGACGCTGGTGCTCAACAGAGCGGTGCCGCAGAGGATTGAGAGACAGCGGGTGAACAGTCTTTTCATCGGAGGGAACTCGTGCGGCAGCGATTATTGTGGGATTCGGCGTCTTTGTGCACCGTGCCCAGAACATTACGCAGCAGACGAGCGGTAAAAGCGACCTGTGGCGACCGAGATTTGCACGGTGGCGACTTGATAGCGAAGTGCCGATCGTTCCCACGCTCTGCGGCGTGGGAACGATCGGCGCGCTCTGCGTGGGAATGGTCGGCGATCCGTTACGCGTAGTGCTTCTGGCCCCAAGCCAACAACCCTTGCAGCAATTCCTTGAGCACCACCTGCGTTGGTGCCGCCAGGTCAGGCCGATAGCGGAACGGCTCAAACTCTTCCATATACGTGCACTGCCCCAGTTCCAGTTGCACCGCGTGGATATTCTCGGCCGGCTTGCCGTAATGGCGGGTGATATGGCCGCCCTTGAAGCGTCCGTTCAGCACATGGCTGTACTCGGTGTGTTTGGCGCAGATCGCTTCCATTTGCGTGGCCAACTGTGGATCGCAACTGGCACCGTTGAAGGTCCCGAGGTTGAAGTCCGGCAGTTTGCCGTCGAACAGGTGCGGGATGATCGAGCGGATCGAGTGCGCATCGAACAGCAGCGCGTAGCCGAACTCGGCTTTGAGTCGCGCCAACTCGTTCTGCAAGGTGCTGTGATACGGCGTCCAGATCTGTTCCAGATACGTCGCGCGCTCGACCGCCGTCGGCTCCATGCCCTCGCGGAACAATGGAATGCCATCGAACAGTATCGACGGGTACAGGCCGGTGGTGGCGCCGACGTACATCGGTTTGTCGTCGGACGGTCGGTTCAGGTCGATGACAAACCGTGAGTACTCGCCGGCCAGGGTGCTGGCGCCCAGTTCGGTGGCGAAATCGTAAAGCTGCGGGATGTGCCAGTCGGTGTCCGGCAGGCTTTTCGCGTCGGGGATCAACCCGGCTTCGACCACAGGCGTCAGGCGCAAACCGGCGTGGGGCATGCTGATCAGCAGCGGCACGCGGCCTTGTTTGAAGTTCAGAACCTTATCCACAACTGCTCTCCTAAAGGCTTGTCTCGACGCCGTGACGCACGACGCGTTTTTCCAGGTCGCCGCCCAGCCAGTACGACAGGTCGGCGGGACGATCAATTTGCCAGGCCACAAAGTCGGCGACCTTGCCCACTTCCAGCGAACCGTGGGTGTCGGCCATGCCCAGCGCGGTGGCGGCATGAATGGTTGCGCCAGCCAGGGCTTCTTCCGGGGTCATGCGGAAACAGGTGCAGGCCATGTTCAGCATCAGGCGCAGCGACAGCGCCGGCGAGGTGCCGGGGTTGAGGTCGCTGGCGATGGCGATTTTCACCCCGTGCTTGCGCAGGGCGTCCATCGGCGGCAATTGGGTTTCGCGCAGGAAGTAGAAAGCGCCGGGCAGCAGCACCGCGACGGTGCCGGACTTGGCCATGGCGATGGCGTCGTCTTCGTCCATGAATTCCAGGTGATCGGCGGACAACGCGTGGTAACGCGCGGCCAGGCTCGACCCATGCAAGGACGACAACTGTTCAGCGTGCAGCTTCACCGGCAGACCGAGTTCCTGTGCGGTGATAAACACCCGCTCGACCTGCGCCGGCGAGAACGCCAGGTATTCGCAGAACGCATCCACCGCATCCACCAATCCTTCAGCGGCGAGTGCCGGGAGCATTTCGGCGCAGATGTGATCAATGTAAGCGTCGGCACGATCGGCATATTCCGGCGGCAACGCGTGAGCGGCCAGGCAGGTGCTGCGCACGCTGACCGGCAACTCGGCGCCGAGGCGACGGATGACCCGCAGGATCTTGCGTTCGCTGGCCAGGTCGAGGCCGTAGCCGGACTTCATCTCGACCGTGGTCACGCCATCGCGCAGCAGGCTCTTCAGACGCTTGGCGGCGCTGGCGAACAGTTCGTCTTCGCTGGCCGCGCGGGTGGCGCGCACGGTGCTGGCAATGCCGCCACCGGCCGCAGCGATTTCCGAGTAGCTGACGCCTTGCAGGCGCTGTTCGAATTCACCGCTGCGGTTACCGCCGAACACCGTGTGAGTGTGGCAGTCGATCAGGCCCGGAGTGACCCAGGCCCCTTTCAGGTCGTTGACCGCCGGGTAATCGCCCGACGGCAATTCAGCACGTGGGCCGATCCACTCGATGTGCGCACCGGACGTCACGATGGCCGCATCCTCGATGATCGAGTAGGCGCCTTGCGCCATGGTTGCGACGTGGCAGTGTTGCCAGAGCGTTTTCATCCTGGCCTCCGTTAGGTTATCGATGAGAAAAAGTAGAGTCCCGCGTCACCAATGCCGCTTTACCTGCCGCCGGTTTCACCCAGGTCAGGTAGGCCAGCACCAGCAACACAATCCAGACCACGCCAACGATCAGCGCGGCTTGGGTATCCGGGAAGTAGCCGAGCACGCCGAAAATAAACAGCATGAACGCAATCGCCGCCATCGGCGCATAAGGCCAGAACGGCACCGGGAATTTCAGTTCAGCGACCTGTTCGGCGCTCATGGAACGGCGCATCGCCACCTGGGTGAACAGGATCATCAGCCAGACCCACACCGTGGCGAAGGTCGCGATGGACGCGATCAGCAGGAACACGTTCTCCGGGATCAGGTAGTTCAGCAACACGCCCAACAGCAGCGCAGCGCTCATCACTACAACGGTCATCCATGGCACGCCATTGCCCGACAGGCGAGCGAAGCCTTTGGGTGCGTGACCTTGCTGGGCCAGGCCGTACATCATCCGGCCCGCGCCGAAGATGTCACTGTTGATGGCCGACACCGCTGCAGAGATCACCACGATATTGAGGATGGTCGCTGCCGAGCTGATCCCCAGGTTGTCGAAAATCTGCACGAACGGACTGCCCTGGCTGCCAATCTGCTGCCACGGGAAGATCGACATCAGCACAAACATCGTCAGCACGTAGAACAGCAAAATGCGCAACGGCACGGCGTTGATCGCCCGGGGCAGCACGTGCTGCGGATCCTTGGCTTCACCAGCGGTAACGCCGATGATTTCGATGCCGCCAAACGCGAACATCACTACGGCAAACGAAGCGATCAGACCGCCCACGCCGTTGGGCATGAAGCCGCCATGGCTCCACAGGTTACTGATATCGGTCGCCTGGGCGCCGGGCGCGGTGCTGATGCCGAACAGCATGATGCCGAAGCCACCGAGGATCATCGCGACGATGGCCGCGACCTTGAGCAGCGACAACCAGAACTCCATTTCGCCAAAGACTTTGACGTTGCACAGGTTCAGGCCGCCGACCACCGAAACGATGCCCAGGACCCAGATCCAGCGCGCGACTTCCGGAAACCAGAAGCCCATGTAGATACCGAACGCGGTGACGTCAGCCATGCCGACGATGACCATTTCGAACGCGTAGGTCCAACCGAGGATGAAGCCTGCCATCGGCCCCAGGTAGGTGCTGGCGTAGTGACCGAAAGAGCCGGCCACCGGGTTGTGCACCGCCATCTCACCGAGGGCGCGCATGACCATGAACACCGCCGCGCCACCGATCAGGTAGGCGAGCAGTACCGCCGGCCCGGCCATTTGAATGGCCGAGGCAGAACCGTAGAACAGCCCGGTGCCGATAGCCGACCCCAGCGCCATGAAGCGAATATGTCGGGCAGAGAGCCCGCGTTTTAATCTTTTTGTTTGCGGTTGCATTGCTCGTCCTTAATTATTCTTATTTGGCGGAAAAGATCGTTCCCACGCTCTGCGTGGGAATGCAGCCCGTGACGCTCCGCGTCACTGGACGCGGAGCGTCCCCAGAGGCATTCCCACGCAGAGCGTGGGAACGATCACCATCAGACTTACAGGCTCGGCAACAACTTCACCGCCACCAGCTCGTTCAGGCAACGGGTCGCCAACAACTCGCTCGCCGCATTGATGTCCGGCGCAAAGAAACGGTCCTTCTCATAGAACGGCACTTCGGCACGCAGGATGGCCCGGGCCTTTTCCAGCTTGGTCGAGGTCTTCAGGCCGTCACGCAGATCCAGGCCCTGGCACGCCGCCAACCATTCCACGGCCAGAACACCGCGAGTGTTTTCGGCCATTTCCCACAGACGCTTGCCGGCGGCCGGCGCCATCGACACGTGATCTTCCTGGTTCGCCGACGTCGGCAGGCTGTCCACCGAATGCGGATGGGACAACGCCTTGTTCTCGGAGGCCAGGGCCGCCGCAGTCACCTGGGCGATCATGAAGCCGGAGTTCACGCCGCCATTGGCCACCAGGAACGGCGGCAGTTGCGACATGTGCTTGTCCATCATCAGCGAGATGCGACGCTCGCTCAGGGAACCGATTTCGGCGATGGCCAGCGCCATGTTGTCAGCGGCCATGGCCACCGGCTCGGCGTGGAAGTTGCCGCCGGAAATCACGTCGCCTTCAGCAGCGAATACCAACGGGTTGTCGGACACGGCGTTGGCTTCGACGGCCAACACTTCGGCGGCTTGACGGAACTGAGTCAGGCAGGCGCCCATGACTTGCGGCTGGCAGCGCAGGGAGTAAGGGTCCTGGACCTTTTCGCAGTTCTGGTGCGAGTCGGAGACTTCACTGCGTTCGCCCAGCAAATCGCGGTAAGCGGCAGCGGCGTCGATCTGGCCTTTCTGGCCGCGAGCTGCATGGATGCGTGCGTCGAACGGCGAGCGCGAGCCCAACACCGCTTCAACGGTCATGCCACCGATGGCCAGGGCGCCGGCGAACAGGTCTTCGCCCTCGAACAGGCCGCGCAATGCATAAGCGGTCGACACTTGGGTGCCGTTGAGCAGCGCCAGGCCTTCTTTGGCCGCGAGGGTCAGCGGCGTCAAACCGGCAACTTTCAGCGCTTCGGTCGCTTCCATCCACTCGCCCTTATAGCGCGCCTTGCCTTCGCCCAGCAGCACGAGAGACATGTGCGCCAACGGTGCCAGGTCGCCGGATGCACCGACCGAACCTTTCAATGGAATGTGCGGGTAAACCTCGGCGTTGATCAGTGCGATCAGCGCATCGATCACCACGCGGCGGATACCGGAGAAGCCACGGCTCAGGCTGTTGACCTTGAGCACCATGACCAGGCGCACCAGCGCGTCGCTGATCGGCTCGCCGACACCGGCGGCGTGGGACAGCACCAGCGAGCGCTGCAGGTTTTCCAGGTCTTCGCTGGCGATGCGGGTCGAGGCCAGCAGGCCGAAGCCGGTGTTGATGCCGTAGGCGGTGCGGTTTTCCGCGAGGATCTGTTCCACGCAGGCAACGCTGGCTTCGATCTGGGCCGAGGCGCTGTTGTCGAGGGTGAGTTTCACCGGTTGCTGATACACGTCACGCAGTTGGGCAAGGCTCAGTTGGCCGGGAATCAAATTAAGCGCAGTCACATCGTTCTCCTTTTGAGAGTTTCTTATTAACTCACCAGACGCTCCGGAGATGTCCGTTGTCCGTCGCGTCTCGTTTGTGGGGAGACGCGCCTTGGCACGCTGGTGTTGTGGATTTCAGTTCAGATTGGGTAAAGCCATTTGCAGCAAAATCGGGTCTTTCAACACGCTGGCTGCGGCGGCGATGTCCGGTGCCAACCAACGGTCCTGGTCGTAGGCCGGAACGCGTTCGCGCAGCAGGCGCCAGGCGGTATCGGTGCCGGCACCGAAGCGTTGCTCCTTGAGGAATTCAAACGCCTGGGCCGCCAGCAGGTACTCGATGGCGAGGATCTGCGTGACGTTTTCCAGGGCGCGATGCAGCTTCAGCGCGGCATTGGTGCCAAGGCTCAGGTGATCTTCCTGCAAACCCGAGGTGACGTAGTTGTCGAGCACGGCCGGTTGCGCCAATTGGCGGTTTTCCGCACACAGCGAAGCGGCGACGTACTGGACGATCATCATCCCGGAGTTCACCCCCGGATTGGCTACCAAAAACGCTGGCAAGCCACTGACGTGCGGGTTGATCAAGCGGTCCAGGCGCCGCTCGGCGATGGAGCCGATTTCGGCCATGGCAATCGCCAGCAGATCCGCTGCCATCGCCACGGACTGACCGTGCGGGTTGGCCTGGGACATCACCCGGAAGTTGTCCGGTGTGCCCAGCAGCATCGGGTTATCGGTGACGGAGTTGAGTTCGGTTTCAATCTGCTTTTTCGCGTGCTCAAGCTGATCGCGAGCGGCGCCGTGAACCTGCGGAATCGAACGAATGCTCAAGGCATCCTGGGTGCGAATACCAAAGCTCGAAGCAATCACTTCACTGCCATCGAGCAACGCTCGCAGGTTGCTGCCGACGTGCTGCATGCCCGGGTGCGGTTTGAGCGCGATGATCTCGGCGTCGAACGCGGCGATCTGGCCACGCTGGGCTTCGAAACTCATGGCACCGATCACGTCGGCCCATTGCACCAGACGCGTGGCGTCGGCCAGGGCCAGGCAGCTGAGGCCGGACATGCACGGCGTGCCGTTGACCAGGCACAAACCGTCCTTGGCGCCGAGCTGAACCGGTTCCAGGCCTTCTTCGGCCAGGGCTTGCTGCGCCGAGACGATCTGCCCGCGATAGCTGACATTGCCGACACCCAGCAGCGTGATGCTGATGTGGGCCATGTGGGTGAGGTAACCCACCGAACCCTGGGACGGCACTTGCGGGGTGATGCCGCGATTGAGCAGCGCCAGCAGGCCTTCGACCACCCGGCGGTGAATGCCGGATTTGCCGTGGCTGTAGTTGCGGATCGCGGCGCAAATAATCGCGCGGGTCTGTTCGTCGGCCAATGGCGCGCCAACGCCACAGGCGTGGCTGAGCAAGGTGTTGCGCGACAGTTGGCTGAGCTGTTCGTCTTTCAGCGAGACGTTGCACAAGGCGCCGAGCCCGGTGTTGACGCCATACGCACGCTCGCCGCTGGCGACGATGCGCTGGACGATGGCCTGGGCATTGTCGATCCGTGCCCAAGTCTCGGCCGACAGCTCAAGCTGCGCGCCGTGACGGGCGACGGCGACCACATCCTGCCAACGCAACGGGGCATCGGCGATAACGATTTTTTCAGCCTGGGACATCATTGACCTCTTGAAGTTGATCGTTCCCACGCTCTGCGTGGGAATGCCGCCTGGGACGCTCCGCGTCCCGTGTTCAGCGCAAGGTTCACGCCCTGCGCATGGGTGACGCGGAGCGTCACGGGATGCATTCCCACGCAGAGCGTGGGAACGATCGACTGTTAAACCACCGCCGCCCGCCGCTGTACGAACCGGTCGACATATTCATCTGCCGGCGAATGCAGGATCTCTCTCGGCGTGCCCACCTGAATCAGTCGGCCATCCTTGAGAATCGCGATGCGATTACCAATGCGCACGGCCTCATCAAGGTCGTGGGTGATGAAGACGATGGTCTTGTGCAGGGTCTTTTGCAGTTCCAGCAACTGGTCCTGCATCTCGGCGCGGATCAGCGGGTCAAGGGCACTGAACGCTTCGTCCATCAGGATGATGTCGGTGTCCGCCGCCAGGGCGCGGGCCAGGCCCACACGCTGGCGCATGCCGCCCGAGAGCTGGTGCGGGTATTTGTTTTCGTAGCCTTTGAGGCCCACGGTGTTGATCCAGTGCAGCGCACGCTCGGAGCACATTTGCTTGCTCTCGCCGCGTACTTTCAGGCCGTAGGCGACGTTGTCGACCACGGTCTTGTGCGGCAGCAGACCGAAGCTCTGGAACACCATGCTGATCTTGTGGCGACGGAATTGGCGCAAGGCTTCCATGTCGTATTGCAGGATGTCCACGCCGTCCACCAGGATCGCGCCGCTGGTGGGGTCGATCAGGCGATTGAAATGGCGCACCAACGTCGATTTGCCGGAGCCGGACAGGCCCATGATCACGAAGATCTCGCCAGTGCCGATGCTCAGGGACAAATCATTCACGCCGACCACGCAGCCGGTTTCGGCCAGCACCTGATCCTTGGTCTTGCCCTGGCCAATCATGCCCAGGGCTTCCTTGGAGCGGTTGCCGAAAATCTTGAAGACGTTTTTGACTTCGATTTTGCTCACGGTTGCGTCGTTCATTTGCTCACCTCATGCCGTGGTCGACCATACGCCTGAGTAATGCGGTCGATGACCACTGCCAGAATCACGATCGCCAGACCGGCTTCAAGGCCACGTCCGACGTTGAGGGTCTGAATCCCCACCAACACGTCTTCGCCCAGGCCACGGGCACCGATCATCGAGGCAATCACCACCATCGACAGGGCCATCATGGTGGTCTGGTTGATCCCGGCCATGATGCTCGGCAGGGCCAGCGGCAGTTGCACGCCGAACAGTTGCTGCCAGCGGTTGGCACCGAAGGCGTTGATCGCTTCCATCACTTCACCGTCTACCTGGCGGATGCCGAGGTCGGTCAGGCGGATCAGCGGCGGCGCGGCGTAGATCACCGTGGCGAAAATCGCCGGGACCTTGCCCAGGCCGAACAGCATCAACACCGGGATCAGGTACACGAAACTCGGCATGGTCTGCATGATGTCCAGCAACGGCATCAGCACCGAACGCAGGCGATTGCTGCGCGCCGAGAGAATGCCCAGCGGAATGCCGATCAGCACCGAAATGATCGTCGCCACCATCATCAGCGCCAGGGTTTGCATCAGCTTGTCCCAGAGACCGACTGCGCCCACCAGGAACAACAGACCGACGATCACCGCCGTGGTCACGACCTTACGGGTTGCATGCCAGGCCACGCCCGCCACGATGAGCAGCATCAGCCACCACGGCGCCGCACGCAGCATGCCTTCAAGATTGACGATGGCCCACAACAGGGTGTCGGAGATGTGCCGGAACACGTCGCCGTAGTTGGTGACCAGCGAATCGACCCAACTGTTGACCCAGTCGGCGATGGAAAAGGTAAAGCTTTCGGGAAACATAAGAGACTCTCAATCAAGGGGTTGCGATCAAGCGTCCGACTGCCGTCGCCAGCAGTCGGAGAGGCTCAACCTACAAGGCCGCGTCGATTTTCTTGGCTGCGTCGTCGCTCACCCATGCGTGCCAGACTTCAGGATGTTCCTTCAAGAAGATCTTGGCCAGTTTTGGCGATTCGATCCGCTCTTTGGTCATGCGTCCGAGGTTCTGGTTCAGCAGGTCGATTGGCAGGTTGACCTTTTCCAGCACGGCCACCAGTTCCGGGGCTTGCTCGTGGAAGGTCTTGGACAGGCCGACCTTGATGGTCACGCGCTTGTCGACGCCTGGCTTCTCTTCGAGTTTGACCAGGTCCACCTGGCCCATCAGCGGGGTTGGCGACCAGTAGTAGAACAGGATCGGCTCGCCACGCTTGTAGCTCGACAACACCGCTGCATCCAGCGCCGGGCCGGTGCCTGGGCGGAAGTTGGTGTAGGTGCTTTCCAGGCCGTAGCTTTTCAGCATTTCGCTGTTGTCCAGCTCACAGGTCCAGCCGGCCGGGCAGTTGTAGAAACGACCCTTGGATGGCTCTTCCTGATCCTTGAACACCGCGGAGTACTTGGCCAGGTCGGCGATGTTTTTCAGGTCCGGGGCTTTCGGTTCCAGCTTGCGCTTGGCGTCACCTTCGATCACGTAGCGCGGCACGTACCAGCCTTCCACTGCGCCCACCACCGGAGCGCCGACACCGACGACTTTGCCGGCCTTCTCGGCCTTGTTCCAGACCTCGCTGCGGCCAACCCACTCTTCGGCAAACACCTGGATGTCGTTGCTGCTCAGGGCGTTTTCCATGGTGATGGAGTTGCCCGGCAGGCTGTCGGTCTTGCAGTCGTAGCCTTTCTCCAACACGACTTGCAGCACGTCGGTCAGCAACATGGCGCTTTCCCAGTTCAGGCCGGCGAATTTCACCGGTTTGCCCGATTCGCACCAACCGGCAGCCTGGGTGGCGCCGGCGCTGGCGAGCAGGCCCATGGAAAGCAATGTGGTCAGCAGGGTCTTGTTCGATTTCATTGTAGTGACGCTCCTAATCATGAGTTGGCTTACGGCAGTCAAGAGGCATCCAGCCCTGTCCACGTCCAATCAGGCCTGCGCCGCAGCGCGACCAGCCCCACTTGTTTTTTGTTGTACAACGCTGTCCTGCTCAACCGGCAGAATCAGGTGATCGGGCACCGAGCCATGCCATTTTTTCGCGCACACGTAATACAGGGCTGAGGGAAGCACCAGGCCGATGATCCAGGAAATATCCACACCACCCAGAGCGTCTACCAGCGGACCGGTATAGAACTTGGTGGCGATGAACGGCAGTTGCACCAGTACACCGAAGACATAAACGCTGATACCGAGGGCGTTCCAACGACCGTAGCGACCGTTCGGATCGGCCAGCGCCGGCACGTCATAGCGTTCGCGGGTGATGCAGTAGTAGTCCACCAGGTTGATCGCGCTCCATGGCGTGAAGAACGCCAGCAAGAACAGGATGAACGACTTGAACGCACCGAGGAACGAGTGCTGACCGAGCAACGCCATGAGGGTCGCAGCACCGACGATGACCAGTACGAAGACCAGACGCTGCAAGCGCGTGACCTTCAGCTCACCACGGAAACCGCTGATGATGGTCGCAATGCACATGAAGCTGCCGTAGGAGTTGAGCGTGGAAATGGTGACCTTGCCGAACGCGATACTGAAGTACAGCAGCGCTGCGGTGGCACCGGCACCGCCCAGACCCACGATGTAAGCCACTTCGTGGCCGGCGAATTGGCCGTTGGACGAAGCGGCGGCGAATACGCCAAGGACCATCGCCACCTGGGCGCCAATGACCGAACCTGCGCCTGCAGCGAAGAAGGTTTTCACCGAGGAAATTTTGCTCGGCAGGTAGCGTGAATAATCAGCCACATAAGGGCCGAAGGCGATCTGCCAGGATGCCGCCAGCGACACCGCAAGCAGGAAGCTGCTCCAACTGAAGTGACGGATTTGCAGAAGTGCGCCAACGTCAACCTGACTGATCAGACGGCTGAACAGATAAACAAAAGCAATCACGCCAATGACACTGGCAACACGGCCTATCCAATGGATAACCCGATAACCGAGCACCGTGACCAGCACGATGACACTGGCGAAAAGGAGGATACCGACGGTGTCGCTGACGCCAAACAACTGGCCCAGCGCCTGGCCGGAAAGCACGGTTCCCGTTGCGGTGAAACCGAGGTACATCAGACACACCAGGACGATCGGGATAGCCGCGCCATACACGCCGAACTGCACGCGGCTGGAGATCATCTGCGGCAGGCCAAGCTTGGGCCCTTGCGCGGCATGCAGCGCCATCACGCCACCGCCGATCAGTTGCCCGATCAGCAAACCGATCAACGACCAGAACACATCACCGCCCAGTACGACGGCCAGAGCGCCGGTCACAATCGCGGTGATTTGCAGGTTGGCACCCATCCACAGGGTGAACTGGCTCAACAGACGACCGTGTCTTTCCGCTTCCGGGATGTAGTCGATCGAACGTTTCTCGATCAACGGTTTGTTGCCTGCACGATCGCTGTTAACAGCCATGATTCAACCTCTGTGGATTGTTGTCAGTGTTGATGATCCCTGTAGGAGCGAGGCTTGCCCGCGAATCGCGGTGTGTCAGTTATGACGCCTTCGCGGGCAAGCCTCGCTCCTACAGGTATTGCGTTAAGCCAGCCCGTTTTATTTGCCGGTAATCATCGGCAAGTTCAGCCCTTGTTCCTTGGCGCAATCGATCGCGATCTGGTAACCCGCATCGGCGTGACGCATAACGCCAGTCGCCGGGTCGTTGTGCAGCACGCGAGCAATACGCTCGGCCGCTTCATCGGTACCGTCGCAGACAATCACCATGCCCGAGTGCTGGGAGAAGCCCATGCCGACGCCGCCGCCGTGGTGCAGGGAAACCCAGGTCGCGCCGCTCGCGGTGTTCAGCAGAGCGTTGAGCAGTGGCCAGTCGGACACGGCGTCGGAACCGTCCTGCATCGACTCGGTTTCGCGATTCGGGCTGGCAACCGAACCGGAGTCCAGGTGGTCGCGACCGATCACGATTGGCGCGGACAATTCACCGCTACGCACCATTTCGTTGAACGCCAGGCCGAGCTTGGCGCGCAGGCCCAGGCCAACCCAGCAGATACGTGCCGGCAGACCCTGGAAACTGATGCGCTCACGGGCCATGTCCAGCCAGTTGTGCAGGTGGGCGTCGTCCGGGATCAGTTCTTTGACCTTGGCGTCGGTTTTGTAGATGTCTTCGGCGTTGCCCGACAGTGCAGCCCAACGGAATGGACCGATGCCACGGCAAAACAGCGGACGGATGTAAGCCGGTACGAAGCCTGGGAAGTCGAATGCATTCTCGACGCCTTCTTCCTGGGCCATCTGACGGATGTTGTTGCCGTAGTCGAAGGTCGGAATGCCCATTTTCTGGAATTCGAGCATCGCTTTGACGTGCACAGCCATCGATTGCTTGGCGGCCTTCACAACGGCAGCTGGCTCGGTCTTGGCGCGAGCGCGGTACTCTTCCCAGGTCCAGCCGGCCGGCAGGTAACCGTTGAGCGGGTCGTGGGCGCTGGTCTGGTCGGTGACCATGTCCGGGCGCACGCCGCGCTTGACCAGTTCCGGCAGGATTTCCGCCGCGTTGCCCAGCAGGGCGATGGAGATTGCCTTGCCTTCTTTGGTGTATTTCTCGATGCGGGCCAGGGCGTCGTCGAGATCTTTGGCTTGTTCGTCGACGTAGCGGCTGTTCAGGCGGAAATCGATGCTGACCTGCTGGCATTCAATGTTCAGCGAGCACGCGCCGGCCAATGTTGCGGCCAGCGGTTGAGCGCCGCCCATGCCGCCGAGGCCTGCGGTCAGGACCCAACGACCTTTGAGGTCATCGTTGTAATGCTGGCGACCGGCTTCGACGAAGGTTTCGTAAGTGCCCTGGACGATGCCCTGGCTGCCGATGTAGATCCAGCTGCCGGCGGTCATCTGGCCGTACATGGCCAGGCCTTTGGCGTCGAGTTCGTTGAAGTGTTCCCAGCTCGCCCAGTGTGGTACCAGGTTGGAGTTGGCGATCAGCACGCGCGGTGCGTTGGTGTGGGTCTTGAACACGCCGACCGGCTTGCCGGATTGCACCAGCAGGGTCTCGTCGTCGTTCAGGTTGGTCAGGCTTTCGACGATCTTGTCGTAGCATTCCCAGTTACGCGCCGCACGACCGATACCACCGTAAACCACCAATTCTTTAGGGTTCTCGGCGACTTCCGGGTCGAGGTTGTTCATCAACATGCGCAGCGGTGCTTCAGTCAGCCAGCTCTTGGCGGTCAGCTTGTTACCGCGGGCTGCGCGGATTTCGACGTCACGGTATTTCGTAGGTTTATTGTCAGTCACGAAAAAGACTCCTCAGCGATCAATTCAAACCAACCCGGGCGGTGGGCAAGCCAGCCTGTGCGCGTCAACGCGACACAAGCGAATCAGTGGACGCTGCGAGGAGTCTCGGTCGACTCATACGCATACGTCTTTACTTGTACATACAAGCATATGCAATCAAGCGGCCAACTTGTTGGATGGGCATTCAAGAAAAGTTTTGGAAGGGCTGGAAGGCTTGTAGATCAAGGGTTTTGCGGAAGATGAAATTTTTCGCGGGGATTTTGCGTGGGCGTGGCGGCTGTTACTTAAGCGTGGTTTTGCGCCACGCTGGGGCGTTCGGTAACAAAGTGGTGCGCAGTTTCGAATCGCATGATCGGTCCCACGCTCTGCGTGGTAACGCCGTCAGTGACGCTCCGCGTCCGCCGTTGCTACGGTGACGCGGAGCGTCACGGGATGCATTCCCACGCAGGAGCGTGGGAACGATCAGTGGAGGGTTTGGATCAGCGTGCGATCAGTTCGATCACGCAGCATTGGCCGCTGGCGGAGACTTCCAGCAGACCGGTATTGCCGTCGAGTTGCAGGCAATCATGGCGACCCAGTTGTGCATCGTTGTTACCGAGCTTCACTTCCAACGTTTCGGTGACGCTGAACACCAACACAGTATTCGCGGAACTGAAAAACCGCTGCTCACCATCCAACCACTGCAACCGCGCGCTATACCGCTGCGGCGCGTAAATCAGGTTGAAGTCGCGAATCGGCCCGCCGAGCAAGGTGCAGGAGACCTGACTTTCGCCACTGAAGGCAAACGGGTCCAGCGGTAACAACGGCCGAGTGTCCTGGCCGTCAACGCGCAAGGTCATGCCCTCGCCTTGCAGCACGGTGATCACCCGTTCGTAGCCGGCGAACGTCGAGAAGCCGCCCGACTCGCCTATGTCGGCAATCGACAGGCGCCAGCCGAAACCATCGAGGCCGGTGCCGGCATCGCGGGTGATTTCTTCAGTGCTGCCGCCGCCGTTTTTCCACGGCATGCGCGGGTAATCTTTGGCGCGTAGAACCTGTGTTTTCATTTATGAAACCGACCTTCCAGACGATGACGGGAACCGGGGTGGATCAAACGGGCGGCGGTCACGGGCTGGCGGCCGGACCAGGTGCGGCGACGAATCAGCAGGCACGGCTCGCCCTTTTCAATCTGCAGCAATTTGCACTCGGTGGCCTCGGCCAGAATCGCCTCGACCACGTGCTCACCTTCGGTCAGCGGCGCGACCTGGTTCAAGTAGGCGTAAGGCGTTTGCAGGGTGAAGTCCTGCTTGAGGTAGTCCGGGGCGACCAGCGCATTGACGAAACGGTCTTCGATTTGCACTGGAATGTCGTTTTCGAAATGCACGATCAGCGAGTGGAACACCCGCTGCCCTTCGCGCATGTCCAGGGCCAGCGCGCGCTCGGAGCCGGCGGCCTCTTCTTCAAGGGTGATGACCTTGCACGTATGGCGATGACCGCGGGAGGCGATTTCGTCGGCGATGTTGTGCACTTCAAACAGCGCGGACTGGCTTTTCGGCTCGGCAACGAAAGTGCCGACACCTTGCATGCGCACCAGCAGACCGTCGGCGGTCATTTCGCGCAGGGCGCGGTTGATGGTCATGCGGCTGAAGCCCAGTTGATTGACCAGCTCGCTTTCCGACGGAACGCGGTAGTGCGGCGGCCAGTTTCCACTGTCGATTTGCTGGGTGATCATCTGTTTGACGCGGGCGTACAAGGGCGCCGGACTGTCGCCCATGTGTGCGGCCAACGGAGAGACTGCAGGCGGAGTCGGCACGGTTAATCCTTGTTCATTTGGTAGAGGTTGCTAGCTTGCCGGAGTTTACCGAGCAGGCAAACGTCTGTATATGTATATACAAATAACACACGATGGGGTGCTGAACCATGTCCGCCTTCTTTGCCGAACGCGCGCTGCTGCCTAGTGGATGGGCCAACAATGTACGTCTTGAGGTCAGCGCCGACGGCGTCTTGACCCATATCCAGGCCGATTCCCATGCAGATGGCGCCGAACGGCTAAGCGGTCCGCTGCTGCCGGGGATGCCCAATCTGCACTCCCACGCCTTCCAGCGCGCCATGGCCGGATTGGCCGAAGTGGCGGGTAATCCGAATGACAGTTTCTGGACCTGGCGCGATCTGATGTATCGCCTCGTCGGAAAAATCAGCCCGGAGCAACTCGGCGTCATCGCCCGTCAGCTGTACATCGAAATGCTCAAGGCCGGTTACACCTCGGTCGCGGAATTTCATTACGTACACCACGACACCAATGGCCAGCCTTACGCAGACCCGGCCGAACTGGCGTTGCGCATCAGCCAGGCCGCCAGCTCCGCCGGTATCGGTTTGACCTTACTGCCGGTGCTCTACAGCCATTCCGGTTTCGGTGGCCAGGCTCCGAACGACGGTCAGCGCCGGTTTATCAACAGCACCGAAAACTACCTCACGCTTCAGTCGCGTTTGCAGCCGATCCTGGCGCAGCAACCGGCGCAGTCGCTGGGTTTGTGTTTCCACTCGTTGCGCGCGGTCACGCCGCAGCAGATCAGCGAAGTACTGGCCGCCAGCGACAAGCAATGCCCGGTGCACATTCACATTGCCGAACAGCAGAAAGAAGTCGATGACTGCCTGAGCTGGAGTGGTCGTCGTCCGCTGCAATGGCTGTACGAAAACACCGACGTCGATCAGCGCTGGTGCCTGGTCCACGCGACCCACGCCAACCCGGAAGAAGTCACGTTGATGGCCAAGAGTCGCGCCATCGCCGGCCTGTGCCTGACCACCGAAGCCAACCTCGGCGACGGGATTTTCCCGGCGGTGGATTTCCTCGCCCAGGGCGGGCGCATGGGCATCGGTTCCGACAGCCATGTGTCATTGAGCGTGGTGGAAGAATTGCGTTGGCTGGAATACGGCCAGCGGTTGCGGGATCAGCGGCGTAACCGCTTGTATGGCGCGGATCAGCCGATGGTCGGCCGCACACTGTACGACGCGGCGCTGGATGGCGGTGCTCAGGCGTTGGGCCAGCCGATCGGTGCATTGGAAGTCGGCAAGCGTGCGGATTGGCTGGTGCTCGACGGCAATGATCCGTACCTGGCGACGGCCAGTGGCGACGGGATTCTGAATCGCTGGTTGTTTGCCGGTGGTGATCGCCAGGTGCGCGATGTGCTGGTCAATGGCCAGTGGGTTGTGCGTGATGGGCGTCATGCTGGTGAAGAAGAAAGCAGCCGGGCGTTCACTCAAGTGCTGCGCGATCTGCTCGGATAATCCCTAACCGATCGTTCCCACGCTCTGCGTGGGAATGCAGCCCGTGACGCTCCGCGTCACTGGACGCGGAGCGTCCCTAGAGGCATTCCCACGCAGAGCGTGGGAACGATCTGTAGCCGAGTGATCAGTTCGACGTCTTGGCCATCTTCGTATCCGACGCGCGCCAGATCAGTCGCGTGGTGTCGTAACCCTGCTGCCGTGCCTTGCTCAGCAGTTCTTCACGCACCACACCGTTGACCGTCGGGGTCCGTGACAGCAGCCACAGGTACTTGCGGCTCGGGTCGCCAACAATGGCGGTCTTGTAGTCGTCGCTGACGTACAGCACCCAGTATTCGCCCTTCGCCACACCCGGAATCAAACGCGAAAACCAGTTATCGAACTGGACCCACAGTTTGTCGGTCTTGCCCGGCACCTGTGGCCAGGCCGTGCCTTTGGCTTCTTCCCACTGCCAATCGGGTGTCAGGCAGCGATTGAGCACCGCTACGTTACCGTCGGGCAAGAGCGTGTAATGGGCTTCGGATTGCGCGCAATTGCGCTGGAAATACATCGGCAGCCGGGCCAACTCGTACCAGGTTCCCTGGTATTTCTTGAGATTGACGCTGTTGGCTGTCTTGGGCGCCAACGGATCTACGCCAGAAGAGGCGCAGCCGGCCAATACCAGGCCGGCAAAAAGAACTATCAATAACCGCTTCATTGTTTTTCTCCCGCGGGCGCGTAGCCCCGGTTTACTTCAGGCCTTGGCCAGAAAACATCAGCACTTTGTCACCGGCATACTGCACGCTGATAAAGCTGTTTTTGTCGCCCCAGGTGCAACTGGACATGCCAAGCGCGCCAGAACAATCGGCGGGTTTGCCCAGCAAGGTTTCTACCTCGGCCTTGGGCATGCCGGCCGACAGCTTGGAGTAGTTCTCCTGATTGACCTTGCTGCACGCGGCCAACAACACGCAGAACGAGAGCAAGGCGAAAGATCGCAGCGACATGGTGTAGCTCCTGGGGGAAGGGAATTGGCATGGCTGCCAAGCTGAAGCTTAGAAGAGAAAACCCTTATCTGGTTCCCCGACCGCCCGGCTATTTGTTTGGCCGCTCGTCTGCCTTTTGCCAATAAATCAGCGACTTTGTCGCGCCGTTGGGCAATTCGTCGGTTTTCGCTGAATAACGCCTAATCTTTGGCGCTGGTCAGTCGAAATAGAGGCAGCGCAAAGCCCGCTACTGTGGCAAATTGCCGCTCCCTCGTTGACCAGCCCTTTTGCGGTAGTTCACCTAATGACCAGAAACATGAAGTTCAGCCACAAGATTTTGTTGGCTGCCGCCCTCGTAGTAGCCGTTGCATTCGTCTGTTTCATCCTCTTCAACGACTACCGCCAGCGCCAGACTTTGCGCAGCAGTACCGAATCCTCGATGCAGGAGCTCGGCAGCCTGACCACCAGCAACATCCAGACCTGGCTGGAAAGCCGCATCCAGTTGCTGCAATCGTTGTCGCAACAGATCGCCGTGGACGGCAGCGCCCCGGCCAGCCTGAAACGCGCCATCGACCTGCCCGCCTACACCGGCAACTTCCAGTTGAGCTACTTCGGCAGCACCGAAGGCGTCATGACCTCGATTCCGGCCGGCAACCGAGCCGCCGACTACGATCCGCGCGCCCGTGGCTGGTACAAGGCTGCCGACAGCGCGCGGCAAACCATCGTCACCGAACCGTACATCGCCGCGTCGTCGGGCAAACTGGTGATCACCGTCGCCACGCCGGTGCAGCATGAGAACAAGATGATCGGCGTCGCCGGTGCGGACATCGACCTGACCAGCGTCAGCGCGATCATCAACTCGCTGAACTTCGGCGGTCATGGCCATGCGTTTATCGTCAGTGCCGACGGCAAGATCCTGATTCACCCGAACAGCAAACTGGTGCTCAAGACGCTGGCCGAGGCCTACCCGAACGGTGCGCCACGGGTCAGTCCGGGCATGAAAGAAGTCGAGGTCGACGGCAAGTCGCAGTTCATCTCCTTCACCCACGTCAACGGCGTGCCGTCGGCGGACTGGTACGTGGCGCTGGTGCTGGATCAAGACACCGCGTTCGCGATGCTCAGCGAATTCCGCACCTCGGCGATCATCGCCATGGCCATCGCCGTGGTGATCATCATTGCGCTGCTGGGCATGCTGATCAGCTTCCTGATGCAGCCGCTGCTGACCATGGGACGCGCCATGCATGACATCGCCGAAGGTGAAGGCGATTTGACCAAGCGCCTGACCATCCACGGCCACGATGAATTCGGTGCGTTGGGCACATCGTTCAACCGCTTCGTGGAGCGGATTCACACCTCGATCCGTGAAGTGGCCTCGGCCACCGGCCAGGTCAACGAAGTCGCCCTGCGTGTGGTGGCGGCGTCGAACTCGTCGATGTTCAACTCCGACCAGCAAGCCTCGCGCACCAGCAGCGTCGCCGCGGCGATCAACGAACTGGGCGCCGCCGCCCAGGAAATCGCCCAGAACGCCGCCCTCGCCTCTCAACATTCAAGCGACGCTCGCGCCCTGGCCGAAGACGGTCAGCAAGTGGTGGATAAAACCATCGCGGCGATGCAACAACTGTCGGCGAAGATCAGCGATTCGTGCGGCAACATCGAGACGCTCAACAGCAACACGGTGAACATCGGGCAGATTCTGGAAGTGATCACCAGCATCTCCCAGCAAACCAACCTGCTGGCACTCAACGCTGCCATCGAAGCCGCCCGTGCCGGTGAAGCCGGACGCGGTTTTGCGGTAGTGGCCGACGAGGTGCGCAACCTCGCCCACCGGACGCAGGATTCGGCACAGCAAGTGCAAAAGATGATCGAAGAGCTGCAAGTCGGCGCCCGGGAAGCCGTGAGCACCATGACCGACAGCCAGCGCCAGAGCGAAAGCAGCGTCGGCATCGCCAACCAGGCCGGCGAACGCCTGGGCAGCGTGACGCAGCGGATTGGCGAGATCGACGGCATGAACCAGTCCGTGGCCACCGCGACTGAAGAGCAGACCGCCGTGGTGGAGTCGATCAACGTCGACATCACCGAGATCAACACGCTGAACCAGGAAGGGGTGGAGAACCTGCAGGCGACCTTGCGTGCTTGCTCGGATCTTGAGCAGCAAGCGGCGCGGTTGAAGCAGTTGGTGGGTAGTTTCCGTATCTGACTGTCTAGCCCTGATCGTTCCCACGCTCTGCGTGGGAATGCAGCCCGGGACGCTCCGCGTCCCATCCAGAGCCGAACGCGGAGCGTCCGAAGAGGCATTCCCACGCAGAGCGTGGGAACGATCAGTTAGAACCGGGAACCCGGCCCCGAAAGAAACTCAATCTCCTCAGCCGTAGACGCCCGCCCCAACACCGCATTGCGATGGGGAAACCGTCCAAACCGCGCAATCACCTTCTGATGCCGCTCGGCATAATCCAGGTTATCGGCGAACACCGCGCGATCCGCTTCCGGCTGTTCGGCAACCAGTGCGATAAACCGCGAAACCGCCTCGTTCTGCACCGCCAGATTCTCGCAATGCTCAAACACCAGGTAGATGAACACCCGCTGAATCGGCCGCAGCTGTCGATCGAAATCCGCAGCAATGCCTTGCGCCACCAGGGCCTGGGCCCGGAGATCACCGGCAAAAGATTTGGGAGTGTCGCGAAAGATCATTCGCGGGAGTTGGTCGAGGAGCAGCACCAGGGCCAGCCAACCTTCGGGACGTTGCGCCCAGTCGGTCAAACCGCCGGCCAATGCCTGCTCGACCCAGTCCCCGAAACGCTCGCGCGCTTCGAGGTCCTGGCTGTCGCGCTTGCCGAACCATAACTTGCCCTTGTCAGCCTGAATATCGTCAGGGGTTTCGGCTGATCCGAACCACCATTCGAGCAACGGCTGCCAGGGCGTGGTCATGGGTTTATTCCTTGTGGTAAGCCGTAACGCGTGCGACTTCTTCTTTCGAGCCGAGGAACACCGCTACGCGCTGGTGCAGACCATCGGGCTTGATGTCGAGGATGCGCTGGTGACCATCGGTGGAGGCGCCGCCGGCTTGTTCCACCAGGAACGACATCGGGTTGGCTTCGTACATCAAGCGCAGTTTGCCCGGCTTCGATGGCTCGCGGCTGTCGCGTGGGTACATGAACAGGCCACCACGGGTCAGGATGCGGTGCACATCAGCGACCATCGCGGCCACCCAGCGCATGTTGTAGTTCTTTTTCAGCGGGCCTTCATCGCCCGCCAGCAATTCGCCGACGTAGCGTTGTACCGGCGCTTCCCAGTGACGCTGGTTGGACGAGTTGATCGCGAATTCCTGAGTGGACTCCGGGATCGTGATGTCTTCATGGGTCAGTACGAAGCTGCCCATTTCACGGTCCAGAGTGAAGCCTTTGACGCCATCGCCCAGGGTCAGCACCAGCATGGTTTGCGGGCCGTAGATGGCATAACCGGCAGCGACCTGCTCGGTGCCTGGCTGCAGGAAGGCCTTTTCGTTCAAGGCTTCGTTCTGGCTCAGGTATTCGCTCGGGCAACGCAGCACCGAGAAGATGGTGCCGACCGGGGCGTTGATGTCGATGTTCGAAGAACCGTCCAGTGGGTCGAATACCAGCAGGTACGCGCCTTTCGGGTATTTGCCCGGGATCTGGTAGGCATTGTCCATTTCTTCGGACGCCATGCCGGCCAGGTGACCGCCCCATTCGTTGGCTTCAAGCAGGATCTCGTTGGAGATCACGTCGAGCTTCTTCTGCACTTCGCCTTGGACGTTTTCAGTGCCCATGCTGCCCAGAACACCACCGAGGGCGCCCTTGGAGACGGCGTGGCTGATTTCTTTACAGGCGCGCGCCACCACTTCGATCAGGAAACGCAGATCGGCAGGGGTGTTGTTGCTACGGGTCTGCTCAATCAAATAGCGACTCAGGGTAACGCGGGACATGGAAGGCTCCGGTGGAATGGGGGGGCTAAAAACCCGCGCAGTTTAACGCGAGTCGGGGCGCATTTCCTCCTATCAGACGTGATACGCCCAATAGAGTTCATGTGCGGGGTTGAGCGTAGCCGCAATTGCGCTCAATTGTGGCGAGGGATCAGGGCTTGACCGGCGGCTTGCGCAACAGACTGAACGCCATCACCGCCAAAAACAGCACACTGAGCAACAACACCGCCCACAACCCGAATTTCTTCCAGTTGGTGTCCGCCTTCGCCGCCGCCACCGCTGTCGGCGCGACGGTCACCAGCGCCCCGCCATCGACCGTGGCCTTGCCCAGGGAAGCAAACTTCGCCGCGCTGTAATCCGGAATCAACGTCGACAACGGCAAGTTCGCCGTCTTCACCGTCGCACTGCCCAGCGCCAGCGTATACGGCCCGGCACCGCGGGCCAGGAACACCACTTGCGTCGAGCGCACGGCGAATTTCACCGTCGGCGCTTCAGCGCCCAGGCCGCCACCGCGCTCATCCACAGTCAGCTTCAACTGCTGCACGGTTTGCCCCGACAACTGCAATTCGTTCTGCACCACGTCCTGGCCATTCTGGGTCAGGCGATACAGCAAACCGCCACTCAGCGGCTGCCACGGCAAACTGCTCTCGCGCCGCCCGGACAAGGTCACCGGTGCCAGGCTGTTGGGCTGATTCAACTCGACCTGCACCCGCTCGACATTCAGCCCCATCGGCAATTGCCAGGTATATTCACCCGCCTTCACGCTGTTGCCGGCCAACGGTTGCGACCAGACCAACGGCAGCGGCAGGCTGCGGGTGCTGGCGCTTTCCAGTTGCGCGGACGTCAGGGTCGGCGCCGATTGCGGGGTGTTCCACAGCAAGCGCAGATAACGCGCCGATTGCCCCGGCAGGCCGACTTCATGCTGCTCGACCCGCTCGTCGGCAAACGACAACCGCGCCACCTGACCTTCGCCCCACGACTGCCAATGCTGCAAGTCGTCGCTGGCTTCGATGCTGAACCGCTGGAAGCCGTCGCGCTCGCTGGTCCAGTCGAGGATCAACTGCTGCAACGGTGCCTTGATAGAGCTGGCGTCGAGCAACCAGCCACGCAGCACTTCTTCGCCCGCCTCCAATTGGCTGGAAGGCTGCACCTCCACCAACGTGCCGTTGGCGCTCGATTGCACGCGCACACTCGGCGCGCGTTCGGTGGCGTCTGCCGAGTTGTACAGCGGGAACCACTTCACGTCGGTGGTGGTACGGTTTTCGGCGGACTGCGCGGTTTCCCGGGCCAGGGCATAGGCTTGCGCCTCGCCAGCCGCGTTGAATACGCGCACGTCGCTGAGATCAGTCTGCCGCGCGTTCAGTTGCACGCTTAGCGGCAGCTCCAGGCGATACCACGGACCTTCGCCGCTCACGGACAACGGCACCTGAGTGCTGAAGTCCGACGGTTTTTCCTGGGCGTTGGCCGACATCGCCACGCCCAGCGCAACAGCGCCCAGCCACCCCAGGTTCAGCTTCTGACTCAAGACGACACTCCTTCGGTTTCAGGGGCCGGTGTTTCAGCCTCCGGCTCGGCTTCGACGCGCTTGGGCGGCAACGGGGCGAAATAGCCCACCACCAGCAGCAACACGCCAACGCCGATAAACGAGACGATCCGGGCGAGTCCGCCACGGTTACTCAATTCGACAAAGAACAACTTGGCGACCACCACGCCGATCAGCGCAGCACCGATCAGCCACACTTCGCGGCGATGGCGCAGATGGCCGCCGATCATCAAGCCCAGCGCCATCAAGGTCCAGACGATCGACAGACCGGCCTGCACCTGCATCGACACCAGCAATTGATCCAGCTCGAACGGCACGCCGCCCCAATGGTGAGCGGTGCGCGTGACCACGGCGGAGAAAAACACGAACAACGAAGCTCCGGCGATCAACTGCGTGGCGTTCTCGGCGTAAACCTTCGGCAGGGCAAACTGCGTCACCGCGCTGCGCGACCAGACGTAGACGCCGAACAGCGCAAACAGCAGGCCCAATTCCAATGGGTTGATCAGCGGCACGTACGGCAGCGGCTCGGCGGTGCCGTCGCTGACACCGTTCGCCAGCCAGAACCAGCCCAGCATCAGCAGCGCCAGCGGGGCGGCGGCATAGATCCGGTATTCGCGTGCATACGCCGACACCGGCCATGGCCAGCTCCGTGGCGCGGCCGCCAACACCAGATACAGGCTCGGCAGAATCGCCCAGCCCAACCAGCGCCAGGCGTTGTACTGCTCAGACAACAACAGCAGGCCGTAACGCAGCTCCAGGGCCAGCACACCGAGCAACAGCCAGCAGCCGAGCACGTGGGCGGTGCTGAGGGCGCGTGCCGGCAGCATCGGCGCCAGACGCCGCAGGGAGATGAAATGCACAACGAACACCGCTGCCCACACCAGCCAGCCGAAGTTGGCCGCCGGGTGATAACGCGAATGCCACGCGCCTAGCAACACCAGCCCCGCCACCGGCGTCAGGAAGGTGCAGAGCAAGCCCAGCGACGACCATTTCAAGCGCAGCGCCAACACTGACCACAACGCCACACTCAACGCCGCGACGCCTAGCAACAACGTCGCTTGCAGATCCAGCGGCGCAAAGCGCAGCACTTCGCTGAGCCACGCCAGCGCCCACCAGCCCACGCTCCACACCAGCAGCAACTCGGACAAGCGATTCAGGCTCAGCACATCGAACGCCGAAGCGTGATTGCCAAGCTGCAAACGCCAGGCACCGACCAGCGCGGCCAAGCCCAGCACCAGCGGCGTCCAGAAACCACTGTGGGCCAGAGGCTTCAATCCTTCACTGGCCAACGGCCCCAGCAGTTCCGGCCCGGCGAACAGGAACGCCGCGCCACCGATCACCTGCAACAACAGACCAAAGACAAAACTCACGCGCTGCTTGAGGTACAGACTCAGCCAGATGATGAACAACCCGCTGGCGGCCCACACCGCACTCGCCGTTTGCCACGGCAGCACGAACAGCACCGCCAGGTTGATCAGCACCAGACCCGCCAGCAGGATCACCGACAAGCCGCGCAGCAACCGCGCATCGTTGCGCACCATCTCATCGCGGGCCGCCAGCAACATGCCGCCGATCAACGCCAAGCCAATCAGCGAGGCACTGAGCAAACCGCTCCAGCCGGCGCTGAGCACCGCCGCCGAATCACCGCCCGCCCCTTTCAGCCGCATCAGGAACAACGCGCCGCCAAGCAATTGCACGGCAAACGCGGTGAACAGGAACGTACGCGATTGCAGGCGCAGACCGACGAACAGCGTCGCCAACCCGGCCAGCGCCCAACTGATCGCCGTGCCATGGGTCTGGAAGAACAACGGCGCCAGCAGGTACAGGAAGGTCAGGCCCAGGCATGCCAACACCGGCAGGCCTTGGCGCTCCAACGGCGAAGTCTGTTCTGGCAAGGCCTTGCGCAATTGGTAGAAGCTGAACAGCAACGCCACGCCGAGCATCAATGCGCCCAGCCATGAACCGTCGAGCAGGCTGTCTTCGCTGGGCTGCAACTTGCTGAGGAAAGCCAGCGCCGAGCCCAGTTGCAGCAGCAAGGCGAAGGCGCGGGCCAGCGGCCGCTGCTGACGCAGGCCGAGCCAGAAGATCCCCGCGCCTTCCACGGCCCAAGCGGCAGCGGTCCAGCGCGCATCGAGGCCCAACGGGATCGCGAGGCTGGTGAAAATCACGCCCAGCGCCAGGCAGGTTTCCGCCAGCAGCAACGCGCGACCGCCCATCAGCAAGCGGGCCAGGCCCATGTAGAGCATGCCCAGCGCCAACGCACTGAACGCAGCGGCAAATTCCAGATGCTGGACCAACGCGAACTGCAGACCGAAACCCACCAGCGGCGGCCCGAACAGCATGGTGCCGTCGACGTAGTCGCCCTTGCGCGCCGACCAGTGCAGCAGCGCCTGGCGGCTGTCGTCTTCCGGCGCATCGGTCATTTCCAGCAGCTTGCGCCGGGTAAACAGCAGGCCGATGCCCAGGTACATCAGGAAGAACAGAATCAGGAACGGCTCGGTGCTCCACAGCAGTTCCGGCGCATAAGAGCGCAGGCCCCAGGCGAAGCCGATGCCGAAGGTGCCGACAAAACCGATCAGGTTGAGCAGACGCCAGGCCTTGAACCAGGCGATGGCGAGGATGCCGGTGTTGAGCAGGGCGAAGTAGCTGAACAGCGCGACGTGGCTGCCGGCACCGGTCGACGTCAGGATCGGCGCGGCGAAACCGCCCAACGCTGCGGCGCAGGCCAGGGCGAGGGAATCCTGGGTGATCGCCAGAATCGCCGAGAACACCGTCACCGCCACCAGCAGGCCCAAGGCCGCCGTCGGGTCGAGCAACGGGTGCAAGCGCATCGCCGCGAACACCGTCAGGTACAGCACGGCAATCCCGGTGCCTTGCAACATCAACGCGTATTGGTTGTTGCGGTGACGCAGCCACCAACCCAGACCGAGCAAGCCCAGGGCACTGGCAGCAACGCCGGCGTAACGCATCTCGATCGGCACCACCATGCCTTCAGTGGCGTAGCGCAGCAGGAACGCCAGACCGAGGAACAACAGAACCACGCCGACCCGCAGCACAGTGTTGCCACCGAACAGCCAGTTGCGGGCGCCGGTGATCGCGCGGTCAAACACATTAGGTTCGCGCGGGGCCGACGGTTGACGCGGTTCGCGGGCGACCGGTTCCGGGGTCCAGACATCGGCGGGCAGCGGACGACTGGCTTCGGTGGCGGCGGCGCTGATCGGTTCGAGTTCAGGCGGGAGATCCCAGATCATCTCCGGGGATTCGGCGGGGGCTTTAAAGGAGATGTCGTCGAGAATGAATTCAGGGGAGACGACGGGTGCGCTGACTTCAGGTTGACTGGCTTCGGGCTGAGCGACTTCCGGCGCTTTGACGCCCGCACCTTCCAGCGCTATCAAGCGTTGCAGCAGCGTATTGAGCGCCACTTGTGTCTGCTCAAGCAGACGGTGCTGCTCGGCCGCTTGCGAGCCCAGACGACCAATGCGAATGGCCTGACCGATGCCCAACCCGAGCAACGCACCTAACAGCGCATCGCTGAGCGACTCGTCGACTACCCAGCCCAGCACCAAGCCAATCAGCATGAAAATCCATTGCATGGTCGATATCCCTAAGCGGCCCATTGGCGGGCAAGTCCAGAAGCCTGGAGGCGTCTGCGCTGACGTCTTCGCGGGCAAGCCTCGCTCCTACGGGTTTTGTGTCGTGGCCCAATCCATGGCACACGCAAAACCTGTAGGAGCGAGGCTTGCCCGCGAAAGCGTTTACGCAGACGCCACTGAAACATCCGGCAAAACTGACGCTTAGTATATCGATCCGGCCCAACGTACGTTGGGCCTTGCTCGCAATTATTGCTAAAAGTTACTCCAAAGCCTTCCAGATATCGGTGGCGTACTCACGAATCGTCCGATCCGACGAGAACCAGCCCATCCGCGAGGTGTTCAATACCGCCGAACGCCACCATGCTTGCGAATCATGCCAATGCGCTTCGACACGCATCTGCGCGTCCCAATAGGAATCGAAGTCGGCACAGACCAGGAAGCGGTCGTAGTCGATCAGCGAGTCGATCAGCCCGGTATAGCGCGATGGATCATCCGGCGAGAACACCCCGCCGCGAATCGCTTGCAGCACATCATTAAGGCGATGGGACGCTGCGATGTCCGGCACGGCATTGAACTCATGATTCTGCTTGCGCGCTTCCACCTGCTGCGCGCTGAGGCCGAAGATGAACATGTGCTCCACGCCGATCTGCTCGCTCATCTCGACGTTGGCGCCATCGAGCGTGCCAATGGTCAGCGCGCCGTTGAGGCCGAACTTCATGTTACTGGTGCCCGACGCCTCGAAGCCGGCCGTGGAAATCTGCTCCGACAAATCCGCCGCCGGAATGATGCTCTCCGCCAGGCTGACGTTGTAGTTGGGCAGGAACACAACCTTGAGCAAACCGCGCACAGTCGGGTCGTTGTTGACCACTCGAGCGATGTCGTTGGTCAACTTGATGATCAACTTGGCCTGGTGATAACTCGCCGCCGCCTTGCCGGCGAAGATCTTCACCCGTGGCACCCAGTCGATTTCCGGCTCGGCACGAATCGCCTGGTACAGCGCGACAGTGTGCAGCAGGTTGAGCAACTGGCGTTTGTATTCGTGGATCCGCTTGACCTGCACGTCGAACATCGCCGCCGGGTTGACCGCGATCCCCAGCCGTTCATGAATCAGATACGCCAAGGCTTTCTTGCTGTGCAGCCGCTGCTCGGCGAAAGCCTTGCGGAATGCGGTCCTCTCAGCGAACGGTTCCAGATCACGCAACCGCTCCTCCGGGTTATCCAGCAAATCAGGACCGAGGGCATCGACCAGCATCGACGTGAGTTCGGAGTTGGCCTGGTACAGCCAGCGGCGGAAGGTGATGCCGTTGGTCTTGTTGTTGATCCGCTCCGGGTAGAGCTTGTGCAGTTCGGAGAACACGGTTTTGCGCATCAATTGCGTGTGCAACGCCGACACACCGTTGACGCTGTGCGAGCCGAGGAACGCCAGGTTGCCCATGCGCACACGGCGGCCGTTGTCTTCCTCGATCAGCGACACCGCGCGCAGCACGTCGAAGTCGTGAATGCCTTTGGCCCGCAGCGAGTCGATGTGCTGGGCGTTGATCAGGTAAATGATCTGCATGTGCCGTGGCAGCATGCGTTCCATCAAACCGACCGGCCAGGTTTCCAGCGCTTCCGGCAGCAGCGTGTGGTTGGTGTACGACAGCGTGTCGACCGTGACCTGCCATGCGGCATCCCACGCGACATCGTAGACGTCGACTAGCTGGCGCATCAGCTCGGCCACGGCAATCGAGGGGTGAGTGTCGTTGAGCTGGATCGCCGCGTGGTCGCCCAGGGTCAACACCGAGGTGTGCATGTTGCGATGGCGGCGCAGCAAATCCTGCAGGGACGCGGCGACGAAGAAGTATTCCTGACGCAGGCGCAGTTCCTGGCCGGCTTCGGTGCTGTCCGCCGGGTAAAGCACGCGGGAAATACTTTCGGCCCGGGCCACTTCGGCCACAGCGCCCAAGTGGTCGCCAGCGTTAAAGCGCTCCAGGTGCAAATCTTCCACGGCGCGGGCACGCCACAAACGCAAGGTGTTGACGCTGGCACCGCGCCAGCCGACCACGGGGGTATCGTAGGCAATCGCCCGCACGGTTTCCGCCGGGGTCCAGACTTGCTTGGTCTTGCCGGTTTCATCGGTGACGGTTTCGACGCTGCCGCCAAAGCCGATCGGGTACACGACCTCTGGCCGCTCGAACTCCCACGGGTTACCGAAATCCAGCCAATGCTCGGTTTGTTCCTGCTGCCAGCCATCGACAATCGCCTGGCGGAACAAGCCGTGTTCATAACGAATGCCATAGCCATGGCCGGCGATGCCGAGGGTCGACATGCTTTCCATGAAGCACGCCGCCAGGCGACCGAGGCCGCCGTTGCCGAGCGCCGCATCGGGCTCCAGCAAGCGGATGCGCTCCAGGTCGACACCGAGTTCGGTCAACGCTTCGCGGGCGACGTCGAGCAGGCCAAGGTTGCTCAGGCTGTCGTAGAGCAAGCGGCCGATGAGGAATTCCAGGGACAGGTAGTAAACCCGTTTCTGGCCTTTGCGGTAGATCTGCCGGGTGTGGTCCATCCAGTGCTCGACCATGTGGTCACGCGCTGCCAGGGCAATGGCTTCGAACCAGTCGTGGTCGAAGGCGTGATCCGGGTCTTTGCCCACCGCGTAGGTGAGTTTGGTCAAGACGGCGTCGCGAAATGCGGCCACCTCTGCTTCACGAACAAGTGGTTCTTGAGTCATCGATAGGACCTCGAGCGAGCTTTGAGTTGTCTGAGCCTAGACGGTCTGACAGGCGGTATGGGCTCTGGTTCGGCAGTTTTTCCTGATAGTGCGAGATAGGTCGGCATTACATTGTCGGGTGTCTGAATCAATGCAGGGGCCGTGCCGGATTAACGGTGATTATTGGGTGATCCAGAAAAAAACTGGCGAAAGGTTGTTCAAAAATCCACCAGTCCCGGTATGATCGCGCGCCCTGATGCACACGCTGGTAACAACCGATGATGAAGTCCAACCTGATCGCCGCCGCGGAGATCGACCGCCTCGATACCTGGGCCAAATACTCTGCGCCGATGTGCGGTTCCTGCATATCCAGCTGCTGCACCTTGCCGGTCGAGGTCAAGATCAAGGATCTGATCCGCATCGGCATCGTCGACGAGTTCGAGCGCGGCGAGCCGGCGAAGAACATCGCCAAGCGCTTGCAGAAGGAAGGGATCGTCGAGCGTTACAACCAGAAGTCCGAGATCTTCACTCTCCAGCGCATGAGCAACAACGATTGCCTGTACCTGGATCGTAAGAGCCGTCTGTGCACTATTTATGAAAAGCGCCCGGATACTTGCCGCAACCACCCGAAAATCGGCCCACGGCCGGGGTATTGCGCTTACAAGCCTAAAGAAGTGGCGCGTGAGAGCAGCGAGAGCCGCCGTACCCTCGAAAAATTCTGATCCGCAATTGATCGTTCCCACGCTCCGCGTGGGAATGCAGCCCGGGACGCTCTGCGTCCCAAAGCGGACGCGGAGCGTCCATTGAGGCATTCCCACGCGGAGCGTGGGAACGATCATCTTGCGCCAGACAAACAAAAACGCCCCCGACCTTGCGGTCGGGGGCGTTTTTTTGTCAGCTAACTAAATAACTTAGTTACCGGACTTCTTGGCAGCGCGGGTACGCTCGCTTTCGCCCAGGATCTTCTTACGAAGACGGATGGACTTAGGAGTGACTTCGCACAATTCGTCTTCTTGAACGAATTCCAGAGCTTGTTCCAGGGTGAAACGGATAGGCGGAACCAGAGCGATGGTTTCGTCTTTACCCGAGGCACGCATGTTGTCGAGCTTCTTGCCTTTGGTTGGGTTGACGCCCAGGTCGTTGTCGCGGCTGTTGATGCCGACGATTTGACCTTCGTACACGTCTTCGCCGTGACCCAGGAACAGTTTGCCGCGAGCTTGCAGGGTTTCCAGCGAGTAAGTCAGAGCCTTACCGGTAGCAACCGAAACCAGCACGCCGTTCTGACGGCCGGACATGTCGCCGGACTTCATCACGTCGTAACGGTCGAAGATCGAGGTCAGGATGCCTGCACCGGAGGTCAGGGTCAGGAACTCGTTACGGAAACCGATCAAGCCACGAGCCGGGATGTTGTACTCAAGGCGCACACGGCCCTTGCCATCCGGAACCATGTTGGTCAGGTCGCCTTTACGGATACCGATCTGTTCCATGATCGAACCTTGCGATTCTTCTGGCAGGTCGATGGTCACGTTTTCGTACGGTTCGTGCTTCACGCCGTCAACCATACGGATGATCACTTCCGGACGACCAACACCCATTTCGAAGCCTTCGCGACGCATGGTTTCGATCAGTACCGAGAGGTGCAGCTCACCACGGCCGGAGACTTTGAACTTGTCGGCGGTGTCGCCTTCTTCAACGCGCAGGGCAACGTTGTAGAGCAGTTCTTTGTCCAGACGTTCCTTGATGTTACGGGACGTCACGAACTTGCCTTCTTTACCGCAGAAAGGCGAGTCGTTTACCTGGAAGGTCATGGAAACGGTTGGTTCGTCAACGGTCAGCGGCTTCATCGCTTCGACGTTCAGTGGGTCGCACAGAGTGTCGGAGATGAACAGCTGGTCGAAGCCGCTGATGCAGACGATGTCGCCGGCAGCTGCTTCTTCAACGTCGATACGGTGCAGACCGTGGTGACCCATCAGCTTCAGGATACGACCGGTACGCTTCTTGCCGTCGGCGTCGATAGCGACAACCGGAGTGTTCGGCTTGATGCGGCCACGAGCGATACGGCCAACGCCGATAACACCCAGGAAGCTGTTGTAGTCCAGTGCCGAGATTTGCATCTGGAACGGACCATCGCGGTCGACTTTCGGCGCAGGTACGTTGTCGACGATCGACTGGTACAGCGGGGTCATGTCTTCAGCCATGTCGGTGTGTTCCAGACCGGCAATGCCGTTCAGGGCCGAGGCGTAGACGACTTTGAAGTCCAGCTGTTCTTCGGTAGCACCGAGGTTGTCGAACAAGTCGAAGATCTGGTCCAGAACCCAGTCCGGACGCGCGCCTGGACGGTCGACCTTGTTGATCACCACGATTGGACGCAGGCCGGCTTCGAAAGCCTTCTTGGTCACGAAACGGGTTTGCGGCATAGGGCCGTCTTGAGCGTCAACCAGCAGCAGAACGGAGTCAACCATCGACATTACGCGTTCAACTTCGCCGCCGAAGTCGGCGTGGCCCGGGGTGTCCACGATGTTGATGTGGTAGCCGTTCCAGTTGATGGCGGTGTTTTTCGCCAGAATGGTAATACCGCGCTCTTTCTCCTGGTCGTTGGAGTCCATCACGCGCTCGTCGTTGAGCTCGTTGCGCTCCAGGGTGCCGGATTGACGCAAGAGTTTGTCTACCAGGGTGGTTTTACCATGGTCAACGTGAGCAATGATGGCGATGTTGCGTAGATTTTCGATCACTTGTGTATCTCGATCAGAGGATTCGGTGTGCTGACAAGTCTTGGCAGCGATTAACAGTAGAGTCCGGCAAAGCCGTTACAGCTTGACGGCGGCGTCGGGGGGCCGGTGACGCAGGCCACAGGCAAACAGCCCCGGGCACTTAGCTCGGTCGATAAACGCGCACATTGGCATGCCCCTCACTGAGCAAATGGTGGGCATGCAGGCGACTCATCACGCCTTTGTCGCAATACAGCAGGTACTGGCGAGTAGGGTCCAGTTCCTTGAAACGAGCGTTCAATGCATAAAACGGCATCGTCTGTACCTCAATGCCAGCCAGTTCCAGCGGCTCGTCTTCAGCGGCATCCGGGTGACGGATGTCGATGATGATCTGGCCCGCCAGAGCGTCGCTGACTTCTTCGATCTGCAAGTCCTGGCCCAATTCGTCGATCACGCGATCGATCGGCACCAGTTTGGCGTTTTCGAGCGCACGCTCGAGGACCGCCATGTCGAACTGTTGTTCTTCGTACTCCACGCGGTTGCGCTTGGCGTGGGTCTTGGGGTTCACCGAGATGACCCCGCAGTATTCCGGCATGTGCTTGGCGAAGTCGGCCGTGCCGATTTCGTTGGCCAGGTCGATGATGTCCTGCTTGTGACTGGCGATCAGCGGGCGCAAGACCAGCTTCTCGGTCACGCAGTCGATCAGGGACAGGTTCGGCAACGTCTGGCTCGAAACCTGGGAGATCGCCTCACCGGTGACCAGCGCATCGATATCGAGCCGATCGGCAATCTTCGATGCAGCGCGCAACATCATACGCTTCAAAACTACGCCCATATGACTGTTATCGACTTTCCCGAGAATTTCTCCCAGTACTTCTTCGAAAGGCACACTGACAAATAACACGCGTTGGGAGCTGCCGTACTTCTTCCAGATGAAGTGCGCGACTTCCATGACGCCCAGTTCATGGGCCCTGCCGCCCAAGTTAAAGAAGCAGAAATGGCTCATCAGGCCACGGCGCATGATCTGGTAGGCGGCGACTGTCGAGTCAAAGCCGCCGGACATCAGTACAAGCGTCTGTTCCAGCGCTCCCAGCGGATAACCGCCGATGCTGTTGTGCTGGCTGTGGATCACATACAACCGTTGGTCGCGAATTTCGATGCGAACTTCGATTTCCGGCTCTTTCAGGGAAATCCCGGCGGCGCCGCACTGACGACGCAGCTGGCTGCCGACGTATTTCTCCACGTCCATGGACGTGAAGGTGTGGTGCCCGCCGCGCTTGCAGCGCACCGAAAAGATCTTCCCGGCCAATGCATCGCCGTAATGCTCTTTGCACTTGGCGACGATGTCGTCGAAGTCACCCAGCGGGTATTCGTCGACCTGCAGGAAATGCGCGATGCCCGGCATGCAGCTCAGGCGCTCGGTCATCTCCTTCAGGGCCCGGGGCTCAGTGACGCGGGTTTCCAGCTCGAGGTTGTCCCACACACCGTTCACCACCACAGCCGGGTCCAGATCGCGGAGCACGGCACGGATGTTCTTGGCCAACTGGCGGATGAAACGCATCCGTACCGGGCGGCTCTTGATGGTGATCTCGGGAAAGACTTTTACGATTAGTTTCATGAAAACAGCGCGCGCTGGGCCAGCCGAAAAAGGGGGGCGCGGATTATAGCGGAAATTGCTCAAGGTTTAACCAGTTAATATGCAGAAGGTTTTGCGCGCACCAAAACGGGTCATTTGTGGAAATAGACGCTACATTACAGGGCGCTTATTTCAGCTTTGCGCTGCTTTGCACCTCTATAAGCTTGAAATTGGGGCAAAAAACCCATGGTGGGGCACTGGCATGCAATTTGCTCCCTTGTGAGGCAGGTTGCCTTGGCAGAGTATTCGCGCCGGCATCACCCACATTCTAAGGGCATCCACTACTAAGCCCGAAGCCACCCGGAGGACACTATGTCGAAGTCGGTTCAACTCATCAAAGATCATGACGTCAAGTGGATTGATCTGCGCTTCACGGACACCAAAGGCACTCAGCACCACGTGACCATGCCGGCTCGCGATGCGCTGGATGAAGCTTTCTTCGAAGAAGGCAAAATGTTCGACGGTTCCTCCATCGCTGGCTGGAAAGGCATCGAAGCTTCCGACATGATCCTGCTGCCAGACGACAGCACTGCCGTTCTCGACCCGTTCACCGAAGACCCAACGCTGATCATCGTTTGCGATGTGATCGAGCCTTCGACCATGCAAGGCTACGATCGCGACCCACGTGCGATCGCCAAGCGTGCCGAGGAATACCTGAAGTCGACCGGTATCGGCGACACCGTATTCGTAGGTCCAGAGCCTGAGTTCTTCATCTTCGACCAGGTTAAGTTCAAGTCGGACATCTCCGGCTCGATGTTCAAAATCTTCTCCGAACAAGGCTCGTGGATGTCTGACCAGGACATCGAAGGCGGCAACCACGGCCACCGTCCAGGTATCAAAGGCGGCTACTTCCCGGTTCCTCCGTTCGACCACGACCACGAAATCCGTACCTCCATGTGCAACGCCATGGAAGAAATGGGCCTGGTCATCGAAGTTCACCACCACGAAGTGGCAACTGCCGGCCAGAACGAAATCGGTGTGAAGTTCAACACCCTGGTGGCCAAGGCTGACGAAGTTCAGACTCTGAAATACTGCGTGCACAACGTAGCGGTGGCTTACGGCCGCACCGCGACCTTCATGCCTAAGCCGCTGTATGGCGATAACGGTTCGGGTATGCACGTTCACCTGTCCATCGCCAAAGATGGCAAGAACACCTTCGCTGGCGAAGGCTATGCCGGCCTGTCCGACACCGCCCTGTACTTCATCGGCGGCATCATCAAGCACGGTAAGGCCCTGAACGGCTTCACCAACCCGTCGACCAACTCCTACAAGCGTCTGGTCCCAGGTTTCGAAGCTCCGGTAATGCTGGCCTACTCGGCTCGCAACCGTTCCGCGTCGATCCGTATTCCTTACGTGTCCAGCCCTCGCGCTCGCCGTATCGAAGCGCGCTTCCCGGATCCGGCAGCCAACCCGTACCTGGGCTTCGCTGCACTGTTGATGGCTGGCCTGGACGGCATCCAGAACAAGATCCACCCAGGCGATGCGGCTGACAAAAACCTGTACGACCTGCCGCCTGAAGAGGCGAAAGAGATCCCACAAGTTTGCGGCAGCCTGAAAGAAGCCCTGGAAGAGCTGGACAAGGGCCGCGCGTTCCTGACCAAGGGCGGCGTGTTCTCCGATGACTTCATCGACGCTTACATCGCTCTGAAAAGCGAAGAAGAAATCAAGGTCCGCACCTTCGTACACCCACTGGAATATGAGCTGTACTACAGCTGCTGATCCGGTAGCGCCGGCTACACGCGGCGTGACAAAAAGAGGCCTCCTTCAGGAGGCCTTTTTTGTGGGCGCTCGTTTACCTGATCGTTCCCACGCTCCTCGTGGGAATGCCTCAAGGGAGGCTCCGCGTCCAGTGACGCGGAGCGTCACGGGCTGCATTCCCACGCAGAGCGTGGGAACGATCAAGTCGAGGTAAATCATGCCCAAATGTTTACAACTTGGGCCAACCGCCGCCCCTGACCTATGCTGCACCCCAACGCCTTCGCTTCCGGTCGATTTTTATGGGTCGTGGTTTTCTACTGATGTTGCTGTTGATCGCCCTGCCTGCCGCAGCGCAGATCTATAAGTACACCGACGCCAACGGCAACACCGCCTACAGCAATCAGCCGCCCGATGGCGTCAAGGCGCAGCCGGTGGAGTTGCCGCCGCTCAACAGCGTCGCCCCCTCTACGCCTCCAACACCACAAGACGAAGCCAGCAGCCGCGAACAACCCCGCAGCGCCTACGAGGTGCTGGAACTGACCGGCCTGCCCACCACCGAAGCCCTGCGCGCCAACAACGGCACCTTCACCGTCAGCGTGCTGATCAAGCCGCGCCTGCAAGGTCCGCATCTGTTCAGGCTATTACTGGACGAGCAACCTTACGGCCAGCCGAGCAACGTGCCGATTCTGCAATTGGTGAACATTGATCGCGGCGAACACAGCCTCGCCGTTCAGGTGATCAGCGGGGAGAGCGTGATCCAGCAGAGCCCGAGCGTGACGTTCACCGTGCAACGGGTGCACAAGCCTTGAAGCGCTGGCTACTGCTCGCCTGCCTGATCGCCTTCCCGGCGCTGGCCGACGTCTATACCTACGTCGACGCCCAGGGCAATCGGGTGTTCACCGATCAACCGCGCCCCGGCAATGCCAAGCGTGTGCCGTTGGCCACCAGCAATCGCATGCCCTCAAACCCGACCGGCGCCGCGCCGCTGACTGCCGCGCAAAAAACCGAAGAAAAACCGCTGTTCCACTACGACATGCTGCGCGTGCTGGTGCCGGAACCGGACGCCACGATCCGCAGCAACGCCGGCGAGGTGATTGTCAGCGTTACCAGCGAACCCGGCCTGCAACGCGGCCATCGCTACCGTTTGTTACTCGACGGCCAGCCCACCGCCGAACCCGGCCCCAGTCCGGTGTTCGCCTTGAGCAATATTGATCGCGGCTCCCACAACCTGTCGGTGGAAATCCTCGACGCTCAGGGCCGCACCGTCGAGCGCACGGCCAATCAACCGTTCCACATGCTGCGCATCTCGTTGGCGCAAAAGCGCCAAGTCAAGCCCTGCACCCTCACCGACTACGGCCAACGGCCGGAATGTCCGCTTAAAGACAAACCTCCTGAAGAAAAAAATCCCTTCCTGCGGTTCTTCTAACGCCGTTCAGCTTTGCGCACTATATTGGTGCAAACGGTTGCACCGTTCCCACATCAAAACCCATTTTGGTTCGAAAGTACCCGCGAAAGCTGGCAGAACGCCACGCGATCGAGCGCTAAACGCCCGTTTCAGGCCTTAAACGCTTCTTTTCGGAGCTTTGGTTTGGTTTTTGCATTTTCCTCGCATCAGCGCTCATTTGTTGCGCGCGCCCCGCTCCAAAAGAGGTCCGGATGACCATTAGCGACGCACTGCATCGACTATTACTCGACAACCTGACCACCGCCACCATCCTGCTCGACGCCGAACTGCGCCTCGAGTACATGAACCCGGCGGCGGAGATGCTCCTGGCCATCAGCGGCCAGCGCAGCCATGGGCAGTTCATCAGTGAGTTGTTCACCGAATCCACCGAAGCGCTGAATTCCCTGCGCCAGGCCGTCGAGCAGGCGCACCCGTTCACCAAGCGCGAAGCGATGCTCACCGCCCTCACCGGCCAGACCCTGACCGTCGACTACGCGGTCACGCCAATCCTCAGCAACGGCGACACGATGCTGCTGCTGGAAGTGCATCCCCGTGACCGCTTGCTGCGGATCACCAAGGAAGAGGCGCAACTGTCCAAGCAGGAAACCAGCAAGATGCTGGTGCGCGGGCTCGCTCATGAGATCAAGAACCCGCTGGGTGGGATTCGCGGCGCCGCGCAGTTGCTTGCCCGGGAACTGCCGGAAGAAAGCCTGCGCGATTACACCAACGTGATCATCGAAGAAGCCGACCGTCTGCGCAACCTGGTGGACCGCATGCTCGGCTCGAACAAGCTGCCGTCCCTGGCCATGTGCAACATTCACGAAGTGCTGGAGCGCGTCAGCCATTTGGTCGAGGCCGAAAGCCAGGGCTGCATCACCTTGGTGCGCGACTACGACCCAAGCATTCCCGACGTCCTGATCGACCGCGAACAGATGATTCAGGCCGTCCTTAATATCGTGCGCAACGCGATGCAGGCCATCAGCAGCCAGAACGAGCTGCGCCTGGGCCGCATCAGTCTGCGCACCCGTGCCATGCGCCAGTTCACCATCGGCCACGTGCGCCATCGCCTGGTGACCAAGATCGAGATCATCGACAACGGCCCGGGCATCCCTGCGGATTTGCAGGAAACCATCTTCTTTCCCATGGTCAGCGGCCGCCCGGACGGTACCGGGCTGGGCCTGGCCATTACCCAGAACATCATCAGCCAGCACCAGGGCCTGATCGAGTGTGACAGCCACCCAGGCCACACCACGTTCTCGATCTTTCTGCCACTGGAACAAGGAGCCACATCGACATGAGCCGTAGTGAAACCGTGTGGATCGTCGATGACGACCGTTCTATCCGTTGGGTCCTGGAAAAGGCCTTGCAGCAAGAAGGCATGACCACGCAAAGCTTCGACAGCGCCGATGGCGTGATGAGCCGCCTGGCGCGCCAGCAGCCGGACGTGATCATCTCCGACATCCGCATGCCGGGTGCCAGTGGCCTGGACCTCCTGGCGCGGATTCGCGAACAACACCCACGGCTGCCGGTCATCATCATGACCGCCCACTCCGACCTCGACAGCGCCGTTGCCTCGTATCAGGGCGGCGCGTTCGAATACCTGCCCAAGCCGTTCGATGTCGATGAAGCAGTGTCCCTGGTCAAGCGCGCCAACCAGCACGCTCAGGAACAACAAGGCCTGGAAGTCCCGGTCGCGCTGACCCGCACCCCGGAAATCATCGGCGAAGCGCCGGCGATGCAGGAAGTGTTTCGCGCCATCGGGCGCTTGAGCCACTCCAACATCACCGTGTTGATCAACGGCGAATCCGGCACCGGTAAAGAATTGGTGGCCCACGCCCTGCACCGCCACAGCCCACGGGCGGCGTCGCCATTCATTGCGTTGAACATGGCGGCGATCCCCAAAGACCTGATGGAATCCGAGCTGTTCGGCCATGAGAAAGGCGCGTTCACTGGCGCGGCCAACCTGCGTCGCGGGCGTTTCGAGCAGGCGGACGGCGGCACGCTGTTCCTCGATGAAATCGGCGACATGCCGGCGGACACCCAGACCCGTTTGCTGCGGGTATTGGCCGATGGCGAGTTCTATCGCGTCGGCGGTCATACGCCGGTGAAGGTCGATGTGCGCATCATCGCTGCGACCCACCAGAACCTGGAAACCCTGGTGCATGCCGGGAAATTCCGTGAGGACTTGTTCCACCGCCTCAACGTGATCCGCATTCATATTCCACGGCTGTCGGACCGTCGCGAAGACATCCCGACCCTGGCCAAGCACTTCCTCAGCCGCGCCGCGCAAGAACTGGCGGTGGAACCGAAGCTGCTGAAAAGCGAAACCGAGGAATACCTGAAAAACCTGCCATGGGGCGGCAACGTGCGGCAGCTGGAGAACACTTGCCGCTGGATCACTGTGATGGCTTCCGGGCGCGAAGTGCACATCAGCGACCTGCCGCCAGAGTTGCTAAACCTGCCGCAGGACTCGGCGCCAGTGACCAACTGGGAGCAGGCGCTGCGTCAGTGGGCCGATCAAGCGTTGGCTCGCGGCCAGTCGAGCCTGCTCGACAGCGCCGTGCCGGCGTTCGAGCGGATCATGATCGAAACCGCCCTCAAACACACCGCCGGCCGCCGCCGCGATGCCGCGGTTTTGCTGGGCTGGGGGCGTAATACCCTGACGCGCAAGATCAAGGAATTGGGGATGAAGGTCGATGGTGGGGATGATGATGAGGCGGAAGAGGGTTAACTCTTTCGCCTGATCGTTCCCACGCTCCGCGTGGGAATGCCTTAACGGACGCTCCGCGTTCGGCTCTGGATGGGACGCGGAGCGTCCCGGGCTGCATTCCCACGCAGAGCGTGGGAACGATCAGTGGCGCAGCGAGGCGTGCCCGCGCAGCTTTTGGGGCCATCGTGCACCGCCGCAATGCACCGTGAACCGCAATCGCGCACAGCGACTGATCTCAAATCCCGCCGTCCCTCGCAATGAAACCCACATCACAAAAACGGCTAAGCCCCGAATAACGGGGCTTTCAGCGCTTCGACACGACTTTGTGTTTCATTTTATTAAAACCTGGCACGCCCCCTGCAATAGTCCATTCAGTGATTCAGTTCACTACCCGGTTTCGGGGACCTTGGTACAGGCAGGCCGGGGATTCCCCTCTTTTACATCGGGCTCACACCGCACTTGCGACGAGCCCAACCCGTTTTGGGGCCCTTGATACAGGCAGGTCAGGGGTTCCTTCTTTACACCGGGACTTGCACGCAATGCGCGAGTCCTTGCCGTTTTGGGAACCTTGGTACAGGCAGGCCGGGGATTCCCTCTTTTATTGCTCCCGGAGATGGATCTCCAGCCGCCAGCGGTCATCGACCTCGCTACCGGCCCACTCGCCCTGCAGTGGCCGGGCCGCCACCACCGTCAGCAGCAACCCCCCATCACTCAAACGCACGCGCCAGTTCACGTCTTTGCCGTTGAGCTTGAGCTGACCTTTCTGCGTCTTGCCCTCAGCGCCAAACAGCAACGCCAGGCTGCCATCCACGATCTCGCCGTGGGTCTTGGGTTCGTTGTTGAACCACACCACCAGCCCGTCGTCGGTGACCTCGACCTGCTGCAATTCAGTGGGGTCGGGGGTGGTCAGGCGACCGATCATCAGTCCCACCATCATCCCGACAATCGCCAGCGAACCGATCACCCGCGGGAATAGTTTCGAACGGTTGTCCACGGGCGGCGTAGAATGCCGCTCATCTTTACCTTCGGAGCCGTGCATGTTTCACGTCATCCTTTTCCAACCAGAAATTCCGCCGAATACTGGCAACGTTATCAGGCTGTGCGCCAACAGTGGCTGCCACCTGCATTTGATCGAGCCGCTGGGCTTCGAGATGGACGACAAGCGCCTGCGCCGGGCCGGCCTCGATTACCACGAGTACGCCACCCTGCAACGCCACGCCGACCTCGCCAGTTGCCTGGAAAGCCTCGGCCATCCACGGCTGTTCGCGTTTACCACCAAGGGCTCGCGACCGTTCCATGATGCCAGCTTCGCCGAGGGTGACGCCTTCCTGTTCGGCCCGGAAAGCCGTGGCCTGCCCGCCGAAGTGCTCGATGCCCTGCCCGGCGAACAACGCCTGCGCCTGCCGATGCGCGAAGGCTGTCGCAGCCTGAACCTGTCGAATACCGTGGCCGTCGCGGTGTACGAAGGCTGGCGTCAGCTCGGGTTCAAGTAACCCCGCATCTGGTCGCCTGATCGTTCCCACGCTCCGCGTGGGAACGATCAATGCACCGCCCATGAAAAAAGCGCCTGTTACGGCGCTTTTTTCGTGACTGCATCGAACGCTTATTGAACGGTTGGAGTCTCGCCATCCGCCTGCATGCGTTGCAGCTCCTGTGCGTACAGCGCGTCGAAGTTCACCGGGGCCAGCATCAGGGCCGGGAACGAACCGCGGGTGACCAGGCTGTCCAGGGTTTCGCGAGCGTACGGGAACAGGATGTTCGGGCAGAACGCGCCGAGGGTGTGGCTCATCGAAGCGTCGTCCAGGTTCTTGATCAGGAAGATCCCGGCCTGTTGCACTTCAGCGATGAACGCCACTTCGTCGCCGTTTTTCACGGTAACGGACAACGTCAGCACGACTTCGTGGAAGTCGCCTTCCAGCGCCTTTTGACGGGTGTTCAGATCCAGACCGACGCTCGGTTCCCACTGCTGGCGGAAGATCGCCGGGCTTTTCGGGGCTTCGAAGGACAAGTCACGTACGTAGATGCGCTGCAAGGAGAATTGCGGTGCGGTATCTTCTTCGCTAGCTGCAGTGTTCTGTTGGTCAGTCATCTCAGATCCTTTCTGATCTTGGGTCTTATAGGGAAGGCATTAGGCCTTGAGCATGGCGTCGAGCTTACCCGCGCGCTCAAGGGCAAACAAATCATCACAACCGCCGATGTGGCGCTCGCCGATCCAGATCTGCGGCACGGACGTTCGCCCGGCCTTCTGAGCCATCGCGGCGCGCACCTGCGGCTTGCCATCGACCTTGATCTCTTCGAAGGCCACGCCTTTGTTCTCGAGCAGGTACTTGGCTCGGGAGCAATAAGGGCAGTAATCGCTGGAATAGACGACGACGTTACTCATATCACTTCACCAGCGGCAGGTTGTCGCCTTTCCAGCTGGAAATCCCGCCGGAGAGCTTGGCGGCGGTGAAGCCGGCTTTCAAGAGTTCGCGGGCGTGGGTGCCGGCTGTCTGGCCTTGGGCGTCGACCAGGATGATGGTCTTGTCCTTGTGCTTGTTCAGTTCGCCGACACGTGCAGTCAGTTTGTCGTGAGGAATGTTCAACGCGCCAACGATGTGGCCGGCGGCGAAATCCTTGGTCGAACGGATGTCGATCACCACGCCTGCGTCCTTGTTGACCAGCCCGGTCAGTTCACCGGTGCTCAGGCTTCGACCGCCACCTTTCATCTCATGGGCGATCAGCAGAGCCAGCAGAACAACGAAAATACCGGCCAGCAAATAGTGGGTGGTGGCAAATGCAATCAGGTGATCAAGCATTTAAGGTGGTTCCAGGGCGTGAAAAGTGGGCCAGTATACACAGCCCCTATGGCGGGCCAAACCCCGTCCGGCGGTGACGCGGTCGGAACTTCGCTTTAAACTGCCACTCCCTTTTCCATCGCCCTCTTTTTAACTCAGCCACGAGTGGAATCCATGACTACCACGCCTAAACCTTTGGTCCTGATTATTCTCGATGGCTTCGGTCACAGTGAGAGCCACGAAGCCAACGCTGTGTACTCGGCCAGGAAGCCCGTACTCGACCGTCTGTCGGCCACCGTGCCCAACGGCCTGATCTCGGGTAGCGGCATGGACGTCGGCTTGCCCGACGGCCAGATGGGCAACTCCGAAGTCGGCCACATGAACCTCGGGGCCGGCCGCGTGGTGTATCAGGACTTCACCCGCGTGACCAAATCGATCCGCGACGGCGAGTTCTTCGAGAACCCGACCATCTGCGCCGCCGTGGATAAAGCCGTCGCTGCCGGTAAAGCCGTGCATTTCATGGGCCTGCTGTCCGAGGGCGGCGTGCACAGCCACCAGGATCACCTGGTCGCCATGGCCGAACTGGCCTTCAAGCGCGGCGCGGAAAAAATCTACCTGCACGCCTTCCTCGACGGTCGCGACACGCCGCCGAAAAGCGCCCAGTCGTCCATCGAATTGCTCGACGCGACCTTCCAGGCCCTCGGCAAAGGCCGGATCGCCAGCATCGTCGGCCGTTATTTCGCCATGGACCGCGACAACCGTTGGGACCGCGTGGCTCAGGCCTACAACCTGATTGTCGACGGCAAGGGCGAATTCAACGCCGCCACCGCCCAGGAAGGCCTGGAAGCAGCTTATGAGCGTGGCGAGAGCGACGAATTCGTCAAAGCCACCTCCATCGGCGAGCCGGTGAAAGTCGAAGACGGCGACGCCGTGGTGTTCATGAACTTCCGCGCCGACCGCGCCCGTGAGCTGACTCGCGTGTTCGTCGAAGACGGTTTCAAAGAGTTCGAACGCGCGCGCCAGCCGAAACTGGCCGGCTTCGTCATGCTGACCCAATATGCTGCGAGCATTCCCGCACCTTCGGCCTTCGCCGCCGGCAGCCTGGAAAACGTGCTGGGCGACTACTTGGCGAAAAACGGCAAGACCCAGCTGCGCATCGCCGAAACCGAAAAATATGCCCACGTGACCTTCTTCTTCTCCGGCGGTCGCGAAGAACCGTTCCCGGGCGAAGAACGCATCCTGATCCCGTCGCCAAAAGTAGCCACTTACGACTTGCAGCCAGAGATGAGCGCGCCGGAAGTTACCGACCGCATCGTCGATGCCATCGACAACCAGCGTTATGACGTGATCGTGGTCAACTACGCCAACGGCGACATGGTCGGCCACAGCGGCAACCTTGAAGCTGCGGTGAAAGCCGTTGAATGCCTGGACCTGTGCGTCGGCCGCATCGTCGATGCCCTGGATAAAGTCGGTGGCGAAGCGTTGATCACCGCTGACCACGGCAACTGCGAGAAAATGTCCGACGAAGAAACTCACCAGGCCCACACCGCTCACACCACCGAGCCGGTGCCGTTCATTTATGTCGGCAAACGTGACTTCAAGGTGCGCGATGGCGGCGTGCTCGCGGACGTGGCGCCGACCATGCTGATGTTGATGGGCCTTGAGAAGCCGGCCGAAATGACTGGCACTTCGATACTGGTCTGATCGTAAAAGCCCCTTATAAACAGCCCGAAACGGCTTTTTATGACGAACGCCTCAAAGCAGTTGCCTTTGAGGCGTTTTTTTTGCGGCGCTTGGCGGGCATACTAGGCCGTCCCTTTCCCTGGTGTCGCCCGCCTCTATGCTTCGCGTCCTGATAGCCCTTGCTCTGACTTGCCTGCTCCAACCGGCCTTCGCTGACGAGCGCGCGCAAACCCAACAACAGTTGGACGCCACGCGTCAGGACATTGCCGAGCTGAAAAAACTGCTGGGCAAGCTCCAGGAAGAAAAATCCGGTGTGCAAAAGGATCTCAAGGGCACCGAGACCGAGATGGGCAAGCTGGAGAAGCAGGTCGACGCTCTGCAAAAAGAGCTGAAGAAAAGCGAATCCGAGCTGCAGCGACTCGATGGTGAGAAAAAAAAACTCCAGAGCGCGCGCATTGAACAGCAACGACTGATCGCCATCCAGGCCCGTGCGGCCTATCAGAATGGCCGTCAGGAGTACCTGAAACTGCTGCTCAACCAGCAGAACCCGGAAAAATTCGCCCGCACCCTCACCTATTACGACTACCTGAGCCAGGCCCGCCTGGAGCAGCTGAAGAATTTCAACGAAACCCTGCGCCAGCTCGCCAATGTCGAAAAAGACATCTCCATGCAACAGGCGCAGTTGCTGGTGCAGAAAAGCAGCCTCGACAGCCAGCGCGACGAACTCGATAAAGTCCGCCAGGAGCGGCAAAAAGTCCTGGCCAAGCTCAACGACGACGTAAAGGCGCGCGATCAGAAGCTCGCCACCCGCGAGCAGGATCAGGCCGACCTGTCTAAAGTCCTTAAAACCATCGAAGAAACCCTGACCCGTCAGGCCCGTGAGGCAGAAGAAGCGCGGCAAAAAGCGCTGATCGCCCAGCAGGAAGCCGAAAAAAAGCGTTTACGTGAGGCTCAGGAACAGGCCGACGCCAACACTGATGCCCCACGCAAACCGCCTAAATCGACACCCGGCGCCCTGGTTTCAAGTTCAGGCGAGACCTTCGGCGGCGCATTTGCTACAGCTCGCGGCAAACTTCCATGGCCGGTTGATGGTCGACTGTTGGCGCGCTTCGGCGAAAGCCGCGGCGATGATGCCCGGACCAAGTGGGATGGGGTGATGATCAGCGCCTCTGCCGGCAGCCAGGTGCATGCCGTGCACGGCGGTCGCGTGGTGTTCGCCGATTGGTTGCGCGGTGCCGGGCTGCTGGTGATTCTGGACCACGGCAACGGTTTCTTGAGTCTTTATGGTCACAACCAGACGCTGCTCAAGTCTGCGGGTGATGTGGTTAAAGCCGGTGAGTCCATCTCCACTGTCGGTAACAGTGGCGGGCAGGACACACCAGCGCTGTATTTCGCAATTCGTCAGCAGGGTCACCCGAGTGATCCGGCGCAATGGTGCCGCGCGCAAGGATAGGCGTTGAGTCACCTACATTAGGAGTTCGTTCGACATGCTGCATTTGTCCCGCCTTACCTCGCTGGCCCTGACGATCGCCCTGGTGATCGGCGCGCCTCTGGCGTTTGCCGCTCAGCCTGCCCCGGCAACTGCGCCAGCTCCTGCACCTGCGGGCACGGCTGCGACCACCAAGGCGCCATTGCCTCTGGACGAGTTGCGCACCTTTGCCGAGGTCATGGACCGGATCAAGGCTGCCTATGTCGAACCGGTCGATGACAAGACGCTGCTGGAAAATGCCATCAAGGGCATGCTCAGCAACCTCGACCCGCACTCCGCCTACCTGGGCCCGGAAGATTTCGCCGAGCTGCAGGAAAGCACCAGCGGCGAATTCGGTGGCCTGGGCATCGAAGTCGGTGCCGAAGACGGTTTCATCAAAGTGGTGTCGCCGATCGATGACACCCCGGCCTCCAAGGCTGGCATCCAGGCTGGCGACTTCATCGTCAAGATCAACGGCGCTCCGACTCGCGGCCAGAGCATGACCGAAGCCGTGGACAAGATGCGCGGCAAGATCGGCCAGAAAATCACCCTGACCCTGGTCCGTGATGGCGGCACACCCTTCGATGTCGTGCTGACCCGCGCCACCATCCAGGTCAAGAGCGTCAAGGCACAGCTGCTGGAATCCGGCTACGGCTACATCCGCATCACCCAGTTCCAGGTCAAGACTGGCGAAGAGGTCTCCAAGGCCCTGGCCAAATTGCGCAAGGACAACGGCAAGAAGCTCAACGGCATCATCCTTGACCTGCGTAACAACCCGGGTGGCGTGCTGCAAGCAGCGGTGGAAGTGGTCGACCACTTCATCACCAAAGGCCTGATCGTCTACACCAAAGGCCGCATCGCCAACTCCGAGCTGCGCTTCTCCGCCACCGGCAAGGACGAAAGTGAAGCCGTGCCGATGGTCGCACTGATCAACGGCGGCAGCGCCTCGGCCTCGGAAATCGTCGCCGGCGCCTTGCAGGATCAGAAACGCGCTGTGGTCATGGGCACCACCAGTTTCGGCAAAGGCTCGGTACAAACCGTGCTGCCGCTGAACAACGATCGCGCCCTGAAGATCACCACGGCACTGTATTACACGCCGAACGGTCGCTCGATCCAGGCCCAAGGCATCGTCCCGGACATCGAAGTACGCAAGGCCAAGATCACCAACGAGCAGGACGGCGAGTACTTCAAGGAAGCCGATCTGCAAGGTCACCTGGGCAATGGCAACGGCGGCGCCGACAAGCCGACCTCCAGCAGCAAAGCCAAGGCGATGCCGCAGGATGACGACTATCAGCTGGCCCAGGCCCTGAGCCTGCTCAAAGGGCTGAGCATTACCTCCGGCCGCTGAGATGCGCCTGTGGTTCATCCTCGGTCTGTTGTGCTGTCTGGCGGGTGCTGCTCACGCGGAACCCGCCACGACCAAGCCGCACAAGGCCTACCTGACACTGATCATCGATGACCTGGGGCAGAACCTGCCCCGGGATCGTCGCGTGCTCGCCCTGCCCGGCCCGGTAACGACGGCAATCATGCCCGACACGCCCCACGCCGCCGAATTCGCTCGCGAAGCCCATCGCGCCGGCAAGATCGTCATCCTGCACATGCCCATGGACCCGGCCACCGGCCCATTCGCCTGGCACCCTGACTTGCCCATCGAAGAACTTGAGAAACGCCTCAACGCCGCGTTCCAGGCCGTGCCGTACACCGCCGGCATCAACAACCACATGGGCAGCCGCATGACCGCGCAACAACCGGCCATGGCCTGGCTGATGGCGGATTTGCAGCGCCGGCACAAGTTCTTCGTCGACAGCCGCACCAGTGCGCAAACCGTAGGCGCAGCGGAAGCGCAGAAGATTGGATTAGCGAGTGTTTCGCGGGATGTGTTCCTGGATGACGAGCGCACTGAAGCGGCGATCTTTACGCAGTTGCAGACGGCGATAAACCTGGCGCACAAGCAGGGTTCGGCAGTGATGATCGGGCATCCGTATCCGCAGACGCTGGCGGTGCTGGAGCGTGAACTGCCGAAGCTGAAGGCTCAGGGGATTGACTGGATCGACATCAAGTTGATGATCAGTGTGCGCAGCAACAAGGCGATGGCGGGGCATGGGAAGGATGGTGTGTACCGCTAACCCGCAAAATACATTGCTTTGTGTTAAACCAACTGAATTATTCACAACTCCCTATTAAAAATCACCGAGCGACGCTCTAACAACAAGACATACTTCAACTTCACCTCTGCACCCCCCTTCAATTACACTCGCCCCGCACGACTTCACAGTACCTATTTAATACATGCTCAAGACCAAGGATCGGTTATGCATACTAAAATTACGGCACTTTCATTCTTTGCACTAGCGACACTTTCACTTTCCTTCGGCACATTTGCCCAGACGATTCCCGAATCGCCAGAGGCTGTCCTACTTAGTAATAAGGATGGCCAAAACAACAAATGGAACGGTATAGGAAACATATTCAAGGATGGCAGGCGTTATTGCACCGCAAGTTTGCTGGACACTCGAAATGTCAGTCAAACCGCGACAGGGCCTGCGTACATTCTGACCAATGCACACTGCGCTTCAATCGTCTCCGGGGCAATATCCAATGTTCCTTATAAAGGCCAGGTGCAGTTCAATTATTTCCACGACACATTGGAGGGCGCCAAGCGTTACGACATCGAGAAGGTCAGTTGGGCCAGCCTGGCAAGCTCTGACGTCGCCATCCTGGAACTGAAAACTTCTCTGGACACACTGCTGAAGGACGGAATAACGCCACTCAAGTTAGCCACCACAGCGCCTACGAAACGCGATCTGGTACACGTCATTGGTTCGCCTGGCGTAGCCCCCGGCCTCAGGCTTTCCACCTGCACCCAAGAGCCTTCAAAAATCGTGATCGTCAAGTGGGTGACCGTGCTGACGGATTACCTGCAACAAGACTGTAAAGGCATTGCGCCGGGCTCTTCTGGATCGCCGGCACTTGATGCATCGACGGGGGAAATTACCGGGGTATTGTCTGGAACAACCAACGGTCTCTCACCCGACGATCAGTGTTTTTGGCATGGGCTGTGTGACGGCGATAAAACATCGTTCATCCCTCATGACCAAGCGACTCAGAGTCTTCCCGTAGACTTCCTGTCTTATTGCTTCACCAACGAACGATTTAATATAGATGCACAACGCTGCACTTTGAAACCTAACTTCGAATTCAAATCCGAACGAAATGCCGACATTACACTGCATAAAAAACCTGTCGACCGTCATGACAAAGCTCCCACTTGGGGCGTCGACTTTTCAATGAGCACAGCTTTTTATCGCTTTAAAACAGTTCGAGATGCACACGCTTGTTATTCGTCGGATCAATACAGTGGCGCTATCAGTACTGCCAATGCGAGGATTGATGCAACGATTGGTCGAGAGGCGGGTTTGTATTTCCTTTGTCTCATAGGCGTTGAATCTGCTGAACAGCGACCAAGTGCCGGGTTACGCAGAAATACGCAAATATTGACGGCGCGCCTTGTAGAGCCTGTCGCTCCTCAACCGCCAGAACCGACTTACATTCTCGAGAACTACGGATACTACCTGGGAGTCAAGTTGCGAGAAGAAATCTCGCGCTCTATCTGGACTCAATATTATGTAGGTCCGGTAGGGGAAACCGATTGTACGAAAATTGACCGTCAGGATTACAAGCGCGCAGACACTGGATTTGTGGTGAGGATGGATTCACTTCCCCGGACGCTTTGCAGCTTTACTACAAGGAGTGATCTGAATACGTCCAGCGTACGTACCGATTTACTGGAATCCTTGGATCAGAGATAACGCGCCATGATGTCGTCCACCACGCCTTCCTTGCGCAGTTGATCCAGCGCGGACTGAAGCTTGGCGACGATCTCGTCCGGCACTTCTTTATTCAGCGCCAAGTACAACTCGGCGCTGTTGAAGCGCAGCACGGTTTTGAGACCGGTCACGCCGTCCTGCCGGGCCAGATAACGCCCGGCCGGATCGCCAGTGGCCCACAGATCGATCTGCCCACTGACCAATTTCTTGGCATTGTCTTGATCGCGCAGCACCACAATCGGCTTCAACCCCTGCTTCGCCAGGGTTTCGGCAATCGCATCGCCCTTGTAGGCGCCGATCTTGTACTTGCGCGCCTGTTCCAGCGTTTCGAGGGTGATCTTGCTGTCAGCCTTGGCCAGCATGATCCAGTCGTCCGGACCAATCGGGCCGACCCACTTGAAGAGTTTTTCGCGATCCGGCAGCCGCGCCATCACGAATACGCCGTAACCGGGTTTTTCCAGGGCGATCTTGTAGATTCGCTCCCAGGGGAAACGCAGAGTCAGGCTGTAGGTGATGTTGGCGCGCTTGAACATCTCGCGGACGATGTCCACGGCGATGCCATTGATGTTCTCGTCCTGAGCGAAGTTTTTGCCGTTCTTCGCCATGTTGTAGGGCGGGAAGTTTTCCGTCAGCAGCACCAGGTCGGTGGCGGGACTTTCTTCGGCGCGGGCTGCGTTGATGAGCAACAGAGAAGCGCTGGCGAGGACAAGAAGAAAACGTTTGAGCATGTCGGGCTACCGAAATCCATGGCGTGCCCAAGAGTGCCTTGAGCCCGCCATGCTGTCCACTGGCCTGTACCGGTTTTAGCGCATCACGATGCCGCGATGGGCCATGTAGGCCTTGGCTTCCTGCACGGTGTATTCGCCGAAGTGGAAAATACTCGCCGCCAATACCGCACTGGCGTGGCCTTCGATAATACCGTCGGCCAGATGCTGCAGGTTGCCGACGCCGCCGGAAGCGATCACCGGAATACCCAGCGCATCGCTGATGGCGCGGGTGACGCCCAGGTCGAAGCCGTTTTTCATACCATCCTGGTCCATGCTGGTCAGCAGGATTTCACCGGCGCCCAGGCCTTCCATCTTCATCGCCCACTCGACAGCGTCGAGGCCGGTCGGCTTGCGGCCGCCGTGGGTGAAGATTTCCCAGCGCGGGGTTTCGCCCGGCAGTGAAACCTTCTTCGCGTCGATGGCGACGACGATGCATTGCGAGCCGAAATGCTGCGCCGCTTCACCGACGAACTCCGGGTTGAACACCGCGGCAGTGTTGATCGACACCTTGTCCGCGCCGGCATTCAGCAAATTGCGGATGTCCTGCACGGTACGCACGCCACCGCCCACGGTCAACGGGATAAACACCTGGCTGGCCATGCGCTCGACGGTATGCAGCGTAGTGTCGCGGCCATCGACGCTGGCGGTGATGTCGAGGAAGGTAATCTCATCGGCACCCTGCTCGTCATAGCGGCGGGCGATTTCCACCGGGTCACCGGCGTCGCGGATGTTCTCGAACTTCACACCTTTGACGACCCGGCCGTTGTCCACGTCCAGGCAAGGGATGATGCGTTTGGCCAGCGCCATGGTCAGTCCTCAGCCTTTGTACGAATCGCAGAAAGCTTGCGCTTCAGCGACGTCGAGGGTGCCTTCGTAGATCGCCCGGCCGGTGATCGCGCCGATGATGCCCGGCGCCTTGGCGTCGAGCAGCGACTTGATATCACCGAGGTTGTGAATACCGCCGGAAGCGATGACCGGAATGCGCGTGGCGGCGGCCAGCGCGGCGGTGAACGGAACGTTGCAGCCCTGCATCATGCCGTCTTTGGCGATGTCGGTATAAACGATCGCGGACACGCCGTCGGCTTCGAACTGTTTGGCCAGGTCAATCACCTGGATGGTGCTGATTTCAGCCCAGCCGTCGGTGGCGACGAAACCGTCTTTAGCGTCCAGGCCAACGATCACTTTGCCCGGAAACGCGCGGCAGGCTTCAGCGACGAAGGCCGGATCTTTCACGGCTTTGGTGCCGATGATCACGTAGCTCACGCCAGCCTTCACGTAGTGCTCGATGGTTTCCAGGGAACGGATACCGCCGCCGATCTGGATCGGCAGGTTCGGGTAGCGCTTGGCGATGGCGGTGACCACTTCGCCGTTGACCGGCTGGCCTTCGAAGGCGCCGTTCAGGTCGACCAGATGCAGACGACGGCAACCGCCCTCCACCCACTTGGCAGCCATGCTCACCGGGTCATCGGAGAACACTGTGGAATCTTCCATGCGGCCCTGGCGCAGACGAACACAGGCACCGTCCTTGAGATCGATAGCGGGAATAATCAGCATCTGGCAAACCTTCAAATTCGATTGTTCAGCTTCGCTCGAAAATCAGTTTTTCTCGAGCGCCCACAGGTCACTTTCGATGCTTTCGAACCTCTCTTTGAGGTGCGTCTGCACATCGAAAATTGCCCTGTTGTAATAGTGCGGCGCAATTTCGCGGGTAAACAGTTCAAGGATTTCGGCCGCTTCGAATGAACCCAGGTCCAGTTCGAAGCGATCCTCCATGAAGCGCTTGATCTTGTGATTGGCCTCGTTCTCCTGTTCGGGAGTGAGGGTCAGGATCGGCGGCTTCTTCTTGACGGCCATTTACCAGCGACCATCCCACGCGGCGAAGTTCTGCAACAATTGCAGGCCATGGGTATGGCTCTTCTCCGGGTGGAACTGCACGGCGAAACGCGAGCCATCGGCCAGCGCTGCAGCGAAATCGACACCGTAATGACCGCCACCCACCACTTGCCGCGGATTGCCGGCAGCGATGTAGTAGCTGTGCACGAAGTAGAAACGCGCCAGGTCCGGAATGTTGTGCCACAGCGGGTGATCCACCGTCTGTTTCACTTCGTTCCAGCCCATGTGCGGGACTTTCAGGTGTTCGCCGTCTTCATGCAGGTCTTTGCCGAAGAACTTCACCGCGCCCGGGAACAGGCCGATGCAGTCGACGCCGTCGTTCTCTTCACTGCTGTCGAGCAAGGCTTGCATGCCGACGCAGATGCCGAGGAACGGACGGTCCTGGCTGACTTCACGCACCAGCGAGTCGAAACCCAGGCGACGGATCTCCGCCATGCAGTCGCGAATCGCGCCGACGCCGGGGAAAACCACCCGGTCGGCTTCGCGAATCACAGCGGCGTCGCTGGTGATCAAGACCTTGCCGGCACCGACGTGCTCGAGGGCCTTGGCCACCGAGTGCAGGTTGCCCATGCCGTAATCGATAACCGCGACCGTCTGCATTACAGAACGCCTTTGGTCGATGGCATTTGCCCGGCCATGCGGTCATCCAGCTCTACCGCCATGCGCAGGGCGCGGCCGAAAGCCTTGAACACGGTTTCGATCTGGTGGTGGGTGTTGGTGCCACGCAGGTTGTCGATGTGCAGGCTGACCAGGGCATGGTTGACGAAGCCCTGGAAGAATTCCTGGAACAGGTCAACGTCGAAACCGCCGACGGTGGCGCGGGTATAGGGAACGTGCATCTGCAGGCCAGGGCGGCCGGAGAAGTCGATCACCACGCGCGACAGCGCTTCATCGAGCGGCACGTAGGCGTGGCCGTAGCGACGGATGCCTTTCTTGTCGCCAATGGCTTTGGCAAAGGCCTGACCCAGGGTGATACCGACGTCTTCCACGGTGTGGTGGTCGTCGATATGCAGGTCGCCCTTGCTGACAATATCCAGGTCGATCAGCCCGTGACGGGCGATCTGGTCCAGCATGTGCTCAAGAAAAGGAACACCGATATCAAATCGGGCCTTTCCGGTGCCATCCAGGTTGATCGAGGCTTTGATCTGGGTTTCCAGAGTGTCGCGCTCGACAGACGCCTTACGTTCGGCCATCACCAGCTCCGCAAAATCATTGGGCGAAAAAGGCAGCCATTATAGGGGCGCGGGGCCGAAACAGAAACACGGGAGGTGATATCGCTGACGGAGTGAATTCAGTGCTGCTGGCGATGTACATGTCAGTACAAGCATCCCAAGACCGCTGATCGCTCCCACGCTCTGCGTGGGAGTGCAGCCCTGGACGCTCCGCGTCCGCTCTGAATGTGACGCGGAGCGTCACGGGAGGCATTCCCACGCAGAGCGTGGGAACGATCAGGTGTAAGCGAACTTAGTGGAACAGAACCGCCGTTTTCTGCAGGGTCACCCACACACCCCACGCCAACGGAATCCCCACCACCAGCCACGCTGCCACTGCCAAAGGCTTGGTGCCCGCATCCGCTTTCCACTCCAATACGGTGCTGCTGTCAGCCCCCTTGTCGTGGCCCAGCGCCTGTTCGGCGGCCAGTTCGGCGTCGGTCATGAAGTACTTGTCCGCCACCGGACGCACCAGCAGGTTGCAGATGAAACCCAGCACCAGCAGGCCCGCGAGGATGTACAACGTGATGTCGTAAGCCGCGGCACGTTCAACGCCGATGCTCAGTTGATATTCACGCAGGTAGTTCACCAATACCGGACCCAACACGCCCGCCGCGGCCCATGCCGTCAGCAGACGACCGTGGATCGCGCCGACCATTTGCGTGCCGAACAGGTCCGCCAGGTAAGCCGGAACGGTTGCAAAACCACCGCCGTACATCGACAGGATGATGCAGAACGCCGCCACAAACAGCGCCACGTTGCCCAAATGACCGAGGTTCGGGATCAGCGCGTACAGGGCAAAACCCAGCGCGAAGAACACGAAATAGGTGTTTTTACGACCCAGGTAATCGGAGAACGAAGCCCAGAAGAACCGGCCACCGATGTTGAACAGGCTCAGCAAACCGGTGAAACCGGCGGCAATCGCTGCGATCGAGGCCAGTTGCCCGGCGTCCAGCTGGCCGAATGGCAGGTCGACACCGATCAATTTGCCGCCGAACACTTCCTGCAACAATGGCGAAGCCATGCCGAGGATGCCGATACCGGCCGATACGTTCAGGCACAGCACCAGCCACACCAGACGGAATTGCGGAGTTTTCCACGCGACGTTCACGTGAACGTGGCGATGAGTGATCATCGCGTTCGACGCTTTTTTCGCCGGAGCAGTCCAGCCTTCAGGCTTCCAGCCGGTTGGCGGAACGCGGTAGGACAGTGCGCCGCCGATCATGAACACGAAGTAGATCGCGGCCATCACCAGGAAGCTCTGCCAGACGCCTACGCCAGTTGGCGAAGCGAAATGGCTCATCAATGCTGCTGCCAGTGGAGCGCCAACCATCGCGCCGCCGCCGAAGCCCATGATCGCCATGCCCGTGGCCATGCCGCGCTTGTCCGGGAACCACTTGATCAGGGTCGAGACCGGCGAGATGTAACCCAGGCCCAGGCCGATACCGCCAATGACCCCGGAGCCGATCCACATCAACCAGATCTGGTGGGTATAAATCCCCAGCGCCGAAATCAGCAGACCGCCGCACCAGCACAGTGCCGATACCACACCGGCCTTGCGCGGCCCGGCGTGTTCCAGCCAGCCGCCCCAGATCGCCGCCGAGCAGCCGAGGAAGATGAAGAACAGGGTGTAGATCCAGCCGAGCATCGAGATCGGCCAGTCACATTGGGACGAGAAGACTTGCGAGATGAAGCTCATGTCCGGCGCGCAAGCCACTGGAGCGGTGACGCCCAGAGCCTTGGACAGCGGCAACCAGAACACCGAGAAGCCGTAGGCCATGCCGATGCACAGGTGGATGGCCAATGCGGCCGGTGGTACCAGCCAACGGTTGAAACCGGGCTTGGCGATTATGCGTTCCTTGGACAGGAACGCGGGCTGGCCGGCTATGACGCCGTCCGCCGTGATGCTCGTGCTCATTGTGTATCCCCCAATTATTAGTATGGTTCGCCAGCCACTCCTCACTCACAGCCTTTATGCACGCAGACATGACCGTTTTTTTTCGGGTGAAACCCAGTTGGGCGTGACATTAAGTCGCAGAAGGACGGACGAACCGGGAGAGGTTACCATTTGCTCGTGACAGAAAAACCAAACTGACATCACCTTTTCTGTGTCATCAGTTCTCGTATGACTGAAAGCACATGCTTTCAGGCGCAGGATCGATATTTATAAAACCTGACAGGAACCGCCATGCCGATCATTGTCGAGCCGCTGACTGAAGCCACTTACCAGGATCAGCAAGACCTGCAGAAAATCTACCGCGACGCTCCAGACTGGTTGTTTGCGCCGTTTGCCGGTGAGGTGCAACTGATCGAAGGCTGCCTGTGCGACGGTTCGCTGATTGCCGGGCGCTTCAATGATCGGCTGCTGGGCGCCGCACGTCTGCAACGTCTTCCGGATGTCTGGCATCTTTCCCAAATTTGCGTACGAAAAATCACCCGTCGCCGTGGCGTGGCGGAGCGCCTGGTGAACGAAGCGCAGAAAATGGCGTCGCAATCGGGCGCTACATTGCGCTTGCTGGCGCCCGCCGGGCATCTGGAAGCCCAGGCACTGGCAGCCAAACTGAACGTGCCGCTGGACGTGCTGCCCATATGAACTGACCGGTCGTCACTTTCGGAGCGCTATACTCCCCGGCTAAATTTCGAATTCGACTAACTACAAGGACTCGCCCATGAAAGCGTTCGGCAAAATCCTGGGTCTGGTACTTCTCGGGCTGTTGCTGATCATTGTGGCGCTGGGCTTTGCCCTGACCCACCTCTTCGATCCCAACGACTATAAAGACGAGATTCGCCAGATTGCCCGCGACAAGGCCCACATCGAGCTGACGCTCAATGGCGATATCGGTTGGAGCCTGTTCCCGTGGCTGGGCCTGGAATTGCACGAAGCCAGTGTCGCGACCCTGGTCAAACCCACCGAGCCGTTTGCAGACTTGCAGATGCTCGGCCTGTCGGTCCGCGTGTTGCCGCTGCTGCGTCGTGAAGTGCAGATGAGCGATGTACGCGTCGAAGGCCTGAACCTGCGCCTGAACCGCGACAAGGATGGCCATGGCAACTGGGAAGACATCGGCAAGATCCCCGCGCCGGCCAATACCGACGCGACCCCGCCTGCGGTTCCCGCTGGCGAACCGGCACCGGAAGCCCCCGTCGTCGCGGAAAAACCGCCGCAGCCGATCCGCCTGGACATCGACAGCCTGACCGTGAACAACGCGCGGGTTGAATACAACGATGAGAAAACCGGCAAGATCTACAGCGCCGAAAGCATCCAGATGAGCACCGGCGCGGTCCACGACTCGACCAATATTCCGCTCAAGCTCACTGCATTCCTGTCGTCCAACCAGCCGGCGCTACGCGTGCGAACCGAGTTGAACGGCGAGTTGCGCATCGCCCGCGCGCTCCAGCGTTACCAGTTCGAAGACATGAAACTGTCGGGCGAAGTGACCGGCGATCCGCTGCAAGGCAAGACCATGACTTTTGCCGCCCAAGGCCAGTTGCTGCTGGATAAAGCGGCCAACGTCGCCGAATGGACCGGGATCAAGCTCTCTGCCAACCAGTTGCGCGCCTTGGGTGAACTGAAGGTCAATGACCTCGACAAGACCCCGCAGATCAACGGCGGCCTGTCGATTGCCCAGTTTGACCTGGCCAAATTCGTCGACAGCATCGGCCAGAAACTGCCAGCCATGGGCGAAGGCAGTTTGAGTAAAGTCGAGCTGGTCAGCCGTCTCTCCGGGACGCCAACCAGCCTGGCGTTCGACAACATTAACCTGAAAGTCGACGACAGCAGCTTCAGCGGTCGTATCGCCGTCGAGGATTTCGCCAAGCAATCGCTGCGGGCGATCCTCAAGGCTGACACTTTCAACGTCGATCGCTATCTGCCGCCAAAATCAGCCGAAGCCAACAGTGCGACACAAGTGCGCCAGGCCGAAGTGGCCAGCACCGAGGCCGACGCCATGGCGGGCGCGGGCACCACGCCGCTGCCGCCATCTCCGACCAAAGGCGCGTGGAGCACCGAGCGCCTGCTGCCGGTGGAGCGCCTGGCCAAACTCGACGTGGACGCCGACCTGACCTTCGGCCAACTGACCCTCGACAAACTGCCAATCCAGAACGCAGCACTCAAGGCCACCGGCCAGGCCGGCCTGCTGACCCTGGAGAACCTGCGCGGCGACTTGTACAACGGCAACTTCGAAGCCAAGGGCACCCTCGACGTGCGCCAGCCGGTACCAGCGCTGAGCATGCAAACCCGCATCACCAAAGTGCCGGTAGAGAAAATCCTCGAAAGCCAGGGCAAGAATCCGCCGGTCAAAGGCCTGGTGACGCTCAACAGTGCGCTGACCGGTAGCGGCAATAGCCAGAGCGCGCTGATCGAAACGCTCAACGGCAACGCCAGTTTTGTCATCAACAATGGCGTGCTGCTCAACGCCAACCTTGAACAGCAACTGTGCAAAGGCATCGCTACCCTGAACCGCAAAACCCTCAGCGGCGAACCGCGGGGCAAGGACACGCCCTTCCAGGAACTCAAGGGCAACCTGACCTTCCGTAATGGCGTGGCGAGCAATCCGGACATGAAGGTGCGCATCCCCGGCATGACCGTCAATGGTGACGGCGACGTCGATCTGCGGGTGCTGGGCATGGACTACCGCGTCGGCATCATCGTCGAAGGCGACACCGGCGCCATGCCCGATCCGGCCTGCCAGGTCGGCGAGAAGTACGTCGGCATCGAATGGCCACTGCGCTGCCGTGGTCCGCTGGAACTGGGCGCCAAGGCCTGCCGCGTGGATAACGAGCGCATGGGCCAGGTCGCCGCCAAACTGGCTGGCGAAAAACTCAGCGACAAAATCGACGAGAAGCTCGGCGACAAAGTCAGCCCTGAACTGAAAAACGCGTTGAAGGGGCTGTTCAAGCGATGAGAGCCGAGCAGTTTTCATCGGCGGTGCTGGATTGGTACGACCGCCACGGCCGCCACGATTTGCCCTGGCAACAGGGCATCACCCCGTATCGGGTGTGGGTCTCGGAAATCATGTTGCAGCAAACCCAGGTCAGCACCGTGCTGAATTACTTCGACCGGTTCATGGCTTCGCTGCCGACGGTCGAGGCCCTGGCCGCCGCGCCGGAAGACGAAGTGCTGCACCTGTGGACCGGACTGGGTTACTACACCCGTGCGCGCAATTTGCAGAAGACTGCAAAAATCGTCGTCGCTGAACACGGCGGCGAGTTTCCCCGGGATGTGGAAAAGCTGGTCGAGCTGCCGGGCATCGGTTTGTCCACCGCTGGCGCCATCGCCAGCCTGAGCATGGGCCTGCGGGCGCCGATCCTCGACGGCAACGTCAAACGGGTGCTGGCGCGCTTTACCGCGCAAGAGGGTTATCCGGGCGAGCCGAAGGTCGCCAAACAGCTCTGGGCCAACGCTGAGCGCTTTACGCCCCATGATCGGGTCAACGCCTACACCCAGGCAATGATGGATCTGGGCGCCACGCTCTGCACTCGCAGCAAACCGAGTTGTCTGCTCTGTCCGCTGGAAAAGGGCTGCGAAGCGCACATGCTCGGCCTGGAAACTCGCTACCCCATCCCCAAGCCGCGCAAAGCCGTGCCACAGAAGCGCACGCTGATGCCGATGCTCGCCAACGGCGAAGGCGCGATTCTGCTTTACCGTCGCCCTTCCACGGGGCTGTGGGGCGGTTTGTGGAGCTTGCCGGAACTCGATGACCTCGATGACTTGCAACACCTCGCCACGCAACACTCGCTGGAACTGGGCAGCCAACAGGCGCTGCCGAGTCTGGTGCACACCTTCAGCCACTTTCAGTTGTCCATCGAACCCTGGCTGGTTCAGGTCCAGGAGGCCGGCCATCACGTGGCCGAGGCCGACTGGCTCTGGTATAACCTCGCCACCCCGCCGCGCCTGGGCCTTGCCGCCCCGGTCAAAACCTTGCTCGAACGCGCGGCCGCCGTATTGAACGCAGGAGAGTTGTCATGACCCGCACCATCATGTGCCGCAAGTACAAAGAAGAATTGCCCGCCCTGGCCCACGCGCCGTTCCCGGGCGCCAAAGGTCAGGACATTCTTGACCACGTCTCCGCCAAGGCCTGGGCCGACTGGCAGAAACACCAGACCCTGCTGATCAACGAAAAACGCCTGAACATGATGAACGCCGAAGATCGTAAATATCTTCAGGGCGAGATGGACAAGTTCTTTTCCGGCGAGGAATACGCCCAGGCCGAAGGCTACGTTCCACCGGCTGAATAATCCCGATTTTTCGGGGGTCGGAACGTAAGCGACGGTAATAATTAAAATTTTTTTGAAAACTTTCTTGACGACCCCCTGAAAAACCAGTTTAATGCGCCCCGTTGCCCAGATAGCTCAGTCGGTAGAGCAGGGGATTGAAAATCCCCGTGTCGGCGGTTCGATTCCGTCTCTGGGCACCAAATACCGAAAACCCTGAATCGCAAGATTCAGGGTTTTTTTATGCCTGCGATTTGGTCCGGTACGGCTTCAGCGTTCGAACGGACGTACTGGTTCCTGATTGTCAGGCACAGCATCAGCGCCCTTGGTTTGCTTGCCATGGGAACAGCAGCGTTCTGGCTGCATAGAATCGTGATAGCAGCGTCGGACAAGCCAATGCGCAATCGGTCTCGTCGATTAGCCCGACTGCCCGCCTGACGCGTCACAGGACGCGTCAGGTTGAGGCTGCGTCATAACGTGTTGATGTAATCCACCGGCAGCAACACGGTGTCCAGCGCGGCATCCACCGGCAGGGACACCACCGTGATGAGCGGACACACAATCATGAAGTAGCAAATGACCGCCTCCGGCATTCCGCTGCTACCGCCCCCCCTGGCGCCCAGCAAGTGGAGATCGCCATCAACGCCTTTGTAGTAATTTTCTTCCGATGCGCCATTCAGTCGGCCCATCAGCGTTCCACAACCGGCGAGCACCAGAGCAAGGCTCACCACAGAACCCACGCGTAAAATCCGTTTCAATCCAGCATCCTTTTTAAGTCATGTGGTGTCGCGACAGTCCAAACAGCGCCTGAGACGGCATTAGTCCGCACCTGAATCCATCAGCGTCTCGAGTGCCGCGTCGGCTTCTTTACGCTGGGCAGGCGTTGGCGCGGCTGCAAATCGGCTGCGCTGTTTGTCGAGGGTCAGGTAGGCGTTGTCACCATTGCCCCAGATATACGAATAGACCAACAGGAAACTGTCGGAGTTGGCGTCGCAGTAAGGTGCAACGCTGCGCAGCGGCGCCAGCAGCTTGATCATCTCGCCGTAGTTCTCGCTGAATTGCGGCAAGACGTACTGCCAACTGCCCGTGGCCTGGTCATAGCGAGACAGCCCACCCCAGGCTTGCACCAGCTCCTCCAGGCTCTGCGCGCCAGAATCACGTAGCGACTCGGCATCGACCTTGCCCGAGCCGGACATGTCGACCCCGTCGAACCACTGTTGCCAGTCGCTGTACGCGTGCGCCGAACCAGGGGGCGCCGCCATTGCCTTGGCGTACTGCGCCGGGTCCATGGTGCAACGCAGGTACACCGAGGACGGCTCGCTCGCCCACGCCTGTCCGGTTACGCTCAATAACGCCGCCAGCGCCGGTCCCATCCATGAATGCCGCTTTATCATTATCGTCCCTGATCAATCGCCAAAGGACGCGATCATACCTGCACGAACAGCACGGGATTTCAGGTGTACTGAAAAAAACACTAAACCTGTGTCTCTCCCCTCGCAGAAAAAATCGCCAACCTCTTCAAGCCTCGGCGAGTCACTGATTGGCTTGGCTCTTCGCTGCCCACGCCGCACACAAGACGTCTCACGGAAAATCCCCCACCAATGCAAGCGACCGAGTACTGCGGACAGGCTCACGGTTAAGGAAAACAGCGCATGGCTCCACTCTTGCTGCAAATGTCGCCCATCGGCCTGGTGATCGCCTTGATTCTCATCATGCGCAGGCCTCCCGTCCAGGCAGCGCTGGCGGGTGTCGCGCTGGTGTTTGTGTTGTGGGCATCGGGGGCTGCGGGTCCTCTGTCCACTGCAATCACAATGGCCATTTTTCAGGACACTTCGATCCTGTTCCTCAGTACCGCCTGCGTGATTGTGCCGGGCCTGGCCTTCGTCATATTCGTCGAACGCGGTGGCGCGCCCCAGGCCATTGGCAACTGGGTCAAGGAGCTTGGCTGGACACCGCCCGCACAAGTCATCTTCATCGTGCTGGGCCTGGCCCCGCTGCTCGAATCGATGACTGGTTTCGGTGTGTCGCTGATCGCTACCGTGCCCTTATTGATGGGCCTGTTCACTCGCCAGTCCGGGATGAAAATCGCCCTCGCCGGCATGGTCATAATGCCGTGGGGAACCCTCGGTCTTGCCACCGTGATTGGTTCGCTGCTGGCGGATTTGCCGCCTGAAACACTCGGCAGCCACTCGGCGTTGATCAGCGCGCCAGTCTTCCTCTGCCTGGCCGCCATCGCCTTGTGGCAAGCAGGAATACGCACCGTCGCGCCGTGGTTCGGGCTCATGCTGGTGACGGCGCTGTTCGTTGCGGTGCTCTATGGCGTCAATCTGTGGATCGGCCCGGAAGTGTCCGGCGTGTTGGCGGGACTTACCGTTGCGGGCGTGGGCCTGGCTATCTCGTTCTTCCAGCGCAAAAAGCAGGTGCGCTGGCCGAGCGCGGCATGGCCTTACCTCGCGTTGCTGGGGGTTATCGTCGCGTCGCGCGGGTTATTTGTTTTTACCGGTTGGGATGCGCTCTGGATCGTCAAAGGCGAGCATGTTTCGTGGAAACCGCTGGCGTCACCGGGGCTGGCGTTGCTGATTGTCACCTTGCTGATGTCGATAATGCACGGCGCGACGGCGGGCTTTCCCTGGCGCGCCCTGTTCAATCGGGCCAAGTTTCCGGTCGGCACGATTTTCCTGTTTCTGCTGCTGTCCCAGGTCATGGTCAACGCCGGATTTCTGCTGGAAGCGCAGCACACACTGCAATCGCTGTCCGGTCTTTCACTGGCTCCGACGATCGCGTTGCTGGCCGGTATAGCCGGTTATGTCACGGGGTCCAATGTGGGCGGCAACACCCTGGTCATGCCATCGATCGCGGCACTGACAACGGGGCACGGGCCTTGGCTGGCAGCGATGGTCAACAGCGCTGCCGGGCATGGGGCGCTGGGATCGTTATCCATCCTGTCTCTGATCACAGGGTTGGCGGCAGCCAATCGGCAGGAAGAGCACCATCTGATCCGATTTGCCTTTGGCCTTGTTTGCCTCAATATCGTCGTCGTTGCTGCGGCCGGGGTGGTTTTACTTTATTTTCTTTGACGCAATTTCCGAATTCGCCCCAAGAGAACTTATGGACAAGTTTGATAGAGCCGACAAACGCTGGCGGATAGTCAACGACTGGATGATTCGCCAAATCGAAGGGGGTGAATGGGCGGCCGAATCAAAACTGCCCTCAATTCGCTCCTTGGCGCGACTGTTTGAAACCAGCATCACCACCGTTCAGCGAGCCCTGACGGATCTGCAAGCCAATGCCTATGTCTTTACCGTTCCGCGTGTCGGTTATTTCGTCTCGGCAACTGCACAGACAAAACCTGCGAGCGGTTTTGATTTCTCCAGCGTCTCCGTCAACGTCAATCATGCCGTCGTCACAATGCTCTCCCAGGCGGCCTCCCGCGCCACGGCATCGTTGAGTTCCGCCGTCTTGCACAGCGATCTCACCCCGCACGTTCTGTTGAACAAGTGCCTGAGCGCCGTGGCGGCCAAAGCCGACAACGCGTTGACCGGGCTGGTGGCCCCTCCCGGCCTGCCGGCGCTGAGACGGCGAATTGCCGGACTCATGCTGGCACGCGGTGTCGTCTGCGGGCCGGACGATATCCTCGTGACGTCAGGCGACACTGTCGCCCTGGAACTGGCCCTCGAGGCCATCGCGCCCAGGGGTTCGACTGTCGCCATCGAGACGCCCACCTACTACGGAATACTGCAGACCATTGAACGCCTGGGTATGCGCGCCCTGCCCATTCGGACTCACGGCAAACTGGGCATCGATGTCGACCATCTCGAAGAGGCCCTGAAACAGAAAAAGGTCGCGGCGATCTTTCTCAATCCAACCCTGCAAAACCCACGCGGCTTCATCATGCCCGATGAAACCCGCGCACGACTTTCACGGGTGGCTCGCGCGGCGGATGTGCCCATTATCGAAGACGATATTTTTTTCGATCTGGTGCCGGAAAGGGATCGCACGCGCGCCATCAAGAGTTACGACACCAGCGGCCAGACGATTTACTGTTCGTCATTCTCCAAGACGGTGGCCCCGGGTTATCGCGTGGGCTGGTGTGTCGCCGGAAAGTACCGCGATGCGATTCTTGCGCAAATGTTTTCCCGCAACCTGGCGGTCTCGAGTCTTGCGCAACATGTACTCAGTGAGTTCATCGGCCGCGGGTACCTGGAAGAGCACTGCGCCAGGCTCAGAGCGCAACTGTCCTCGCTCTCCAGCTTTTTTGAAGCACGGGTTCGATCGGATTTTCCCGTGGGTACGCTCTACGTTCCTCCACGCGGAGGTTTCATCCACTGGATCGAACTGCCGGGGCACACGGACATGTCGGCGCTGGAACGTTTGGCGAGCGAACGAGGTTGCCATGTCGCCGGCAGCGGGATTTTTTTCGCCAACGGCCATCCCACCACCGGACTCAGAATATGCCTGGGGACAACGCTGTCGCCGCCAGTCATGCAGAGCTTGAGCGTTATTGCCGAATGCGCGCACCTGGCGGCGGGCAACTCGCCGGTGCGGCAGAAAATGCACCTCTAGCTGTCACCATTCCAGTGGAAAACCAGATTGCGAGCCGTGCCGTCCCCGACATCCGTCACGTCACGCCGCACCTCGCCGTTACGAGTCGCAACCACGGTGTACTTGCCGGCGGGCAACTGGACATAAACCAGAGGGCCGGCCTGATTAATCGTCAACACGGTTTGCCCCTGGGCTTTTTGAATGACCACATCCACGTCGGGTATGTATTCATTCAGCGCACCCACGGAAAACGTCATGTGCAGGTTGTAACCCTTGGCCTGCTGGATAGCCTTTGCCTCATCCTCGCCGATACCGCCGGACAGGTAGCTGATCCCGTTTTGCAGTTGCGGCTGGACCTGCACGCCCGAGCTATCGACCGCGTCGAGGCTGGCGGCATAGGACAGGTTCGGGAACATCAACACGCCGAGGGCGGCGAGCAGCAATACGAGGGAATGGACGTATTTCATGATGGCGACTCCCGGGTTCCATGGAACCCAATCGCTACCTCTTTTAGATTTCTGGCGGGATGCTCGAGTTTTAGATTGATTGGCACTTGGAATCACTGCGAATGGGACTACAGGGTGTATTCCGAATTCCTGGGTGTCGTCGGCATGATCCTGCAAAACGAATCCGGCATTTCCTTCCGATCTACCGGCAACGCCCGGCATCGCTGACCCGCCCGTCATTGGCATCCTTTTCTGCCAGTTCATCCAGCGGCGGAAAACTTCATGAGCAACCTCAAACCCGACAACACTCAAGACCCACAACTCGCCTCACTGCTTGGCAATCTTGGGGAGCTGATCCGGCAGGCACGCCAGAAAGTGTTGAGAGCGGTCGATACCGCTCAGGTGCAAACCTGCTGGCAGATTGGGCGGCATATTGTTGAGTTCGAGCAGCAGGGGGCCCGGCGGGCGGAATATGGCAAGCAGTTGCTGTTGACGCTGGCCCAGAGTCTGACAACGGAGTTCGGCAAGGGGTTTGACGAGACCAATTTGCGAAAAATGCGCCTGTTTTATCAGGCGTTTCCAATTCGAGACGCACTGCGTCTCGAATTGAGCTGGACCCACTACCGCAGGCTGCTGCGCGTCGACAGTGACAAGGCACGCACGTGGTACATGGACGAAGCCGCCAACCAGAACTGGTCAAGCCGCGCCCTGGAACGGCAGATCAACACCTTGTACTACGAGCGCCTGTTGATGAGCCGGGACAAGGCGCCCGTCATGACGGAAGCCGCGACCAACATCCATGCGATGGCCGAGAACCCCCGGGAATTCATCCGGGATCCCGTGATGCTGGAGTTTCTTGGCCTGCCCAATGCAGGGCTCGTCCAGGAAACTGAACTCGAACAAGCCCTCATCGAGCAACTCCAGGGCTTCCTGCTGGAACTGGGCAATGGTTTCGCCTTTGTCGCCCGCCAGCAACGCATCAGCACCGAAGGCCGAGACTTCTACATCGATCTGGTGTTCTACAACTACCTGCTCAAATGCTTTGTCATCTTCGATCTCAAGCGCGGTGAACTGACCCATCAGGACGTCGGGCAAATGGACATGTATGTGCGCATGTACGACGACCTCAAGCGCAACGCAGAAGACGGACCGACCGTCGGCATCATTCTGTGCGCGCAAAAAAACGAGTCGGTGGTGCGTTACTCGGTGTTGCAGGGCAACGAACAACTGTTTGCCAGCAAGTACAAACTGGTGCTGCCGAGTGAGGATGAACTGCGGGCGGAGCTGGATCGGGAACGAGCGGCGCTTGAGGAACGGTTGCTCAACCAGCAAACATGTTAGCGCTGACGGATTGTTCACAGGCTGCGTGAAGACTATCGTTGGCAGCTACCCGCAAAGGTTCGAAGTCGATGAATTTGCAGGACATGTCCTCACTGGCCCCAACAGAGTTGGCGCCATCTGCTCCCGGTGCCTCCTTCAAGGAACCCGCCCCCGACGGCTTCCTCCTTGGCGGTTTCACCTGGCGCCACGCCCATCACGACAGCACCCGCCCGGTCGTGATCATCAACGCCGCCACCTCAGTCCGCTGCCGCCACTACTCGCGTTTCGCCGATTACCTGTTTGCCAACGGCTTCGACGTCATCACTTACGACTACCGTGGCATCGGCGAATCACGACCGGCGTCGTTGAAAAAACTCGACGCCACCTGGTCCGACTGGGGTGCGCTGGATTTTGAAGCGATGCTCAAGCGCGCTGAACGTGAATTCCCCGGCCAACCCATCGACGTGATTGGCCACAGTTTCGGCGGCTGTGCGGCGGGCCTCGGGGCTTCCGGGCACTTGATCCGGCGCCTGGTGACCGTCGGCGCGCAGTTCGCTTACTGGCGCGACTATGCACCTGCTCATCGTTGGAGGATGTTCGGCAAGTGGCACTTGGTGATGCCGATGGTGACGATGATCTGCGGTTATTTCCCCGGTAAACGCCTCGGTTGGTTGGAAGACACCCCCGCTGGCGTCGTCCGTGACTGGAGCACGCCCACGTCGCGGTACGAGACGCGCCCCAGCGGCCGGGTGATCCACGCAAAGCACGGCCGGCTGCCGTTCGCCAATGTCACGGCGAAAACCCTGGCGATCAGCATTAGCGACGATCCTTACGGCACCGTCCCGGCCATCGAGCGCTTGCTCGACTACCTCACCGGCGACACGACCATCCATCTGCGAATCGAGCCGAAAGACATCGGCGAAGAAGAAGTCGGACATTTCGCCTTTTTTCGTAGCCCATACCAAGCCACACTATGGCCCATTGCATTGTCCTGGCTGCAAAACGGCGAACTGGCCCCCGATACCCCCGGGCGGCGAGTGCCACGCAACTGAGTGACCTGCCCTCTCAACGAAATACGGAACGACGCCCATGGCCTCCGCCGACAAGCAGCAAAAACGCGCCACCCGTGCCAAAGCCAAGGCCAAGCAGAACCGCACCCAACGGGCCGCCGCCCCCGTCGAGCTGGACCCGAACGATGATCGTATCGACTTCGAATCGGTGGACCTGACTGAACTGTTCAAAGAAATGATCGATGCACAAAAGATCAGCCAACAGGCGATGTGTGCGGCATTTCTTGAACACCCGCTGCTTGCATTGGTGCTGGAGCAGGAAGGCGAGGAAACAGCGACAGACTTTATCCTCGCCGCACTGATCGAGTATCGCCAGTGGTCCGCCGAAGTGGACGAAGCAGCCGCCCTGGCGTGGATCGAATCCCCAATCTTCCAGGCTGACTACGTGGCGGCGTCCGACGCCATCGCGGCCCAAACACAACCGAAAGCGAACTGAAATTAATGGCATCCCTGAACAAGCAACAGAAACGCGCCAAACGCGCCAAGATCAAGGCCAAGCAAATCAACATCCACGGCCGTAAACCCGCCACGCTGGACGAAGATCTGGATGATGACCTGGGCGAAATCGGCGAGCCGATCCCGGAATACACCCTGGCGATGTTCAGCAAAATGCGCGACGCGGAAGCCATCGGCCGTAACGACATGCTGCTGGCCCTGCTGTCGGACCTCGCTGGCATCATCAGTGACCATCCAGAACTGCTGGATATGGAAAACGCCGACAACGAAGCCATGGCCGCCACTCACCTGGCTGCCGACATGCTGATCGACTACCGCATGTGGGCCGACGGCATGGACCGCGACGCCGCCCAGGCGTGGCTGACCGATCCGCAGTTCATCACTGACTTCGGTACTGCGCTGGACAGCTATCGCCAGACGCTGGACGACAGCGAGGCCAAGGAAGAGTCCGTTTGATCAATTGAATCCCGGACAAACAAAACGGGCGCAATCATCGCTGATTGCGCCCGTTTTTTTTGTCCGCCGAAGATCAAATCTTAGGCAGCGACACCTTCCATACGCGGGATTTCAATGCCGATCTTGGAGCTGGCGTAGCTCAGGTCACCTTTGGCGATGGATTGAGCCTTGAAGCCGGCACCGATCAGGTCCTGCACGTACAGCTTGTTGTAGATGAACATAAACACCAGATTGCTCAGGCTGAAGGTGAAGCAGGCCACGACGAACATGATCGCTGCCCACTTGATGTCACCACGGAACAATGCCGGGAAAAAGCCAAAGAAAAACACGGTCCACGAAAAGCCGATTGGCGCTTCTTTCATGGCACCGGTTTGAGGGTTTTTGAACACAACCGATGTAAACGCCATGTCTATCTCCTTGATGCCCCAATGGATTGGCTGAATGGCGGGGTTAGCTCCATGCAGCTCTGATTCTGATCTGCCGGGTTAATCGGCAGGCACACGCAAATGCATCTGTGACGCGCGTCAGATGAGGGAGCAGGCATGAAAGGGTCGGGGGCTTTAGCCAGGAAGGCTGGGGGCGTCGAACAATCCGTGTCCTGGAACTCCATCGCATCTCGCAACAGCGAGATACACATTCGTTGCGAAGGCTACTATCTCGCCATCACTGTGTCCATCAGATAGCCACTTGAACAAGCGCCTGACTGAAAACAAAAACGACCGCGATCATTTCTGATGGCGGTCGTTTTCGTGTTTCAACAGCACTTGGCTTGAGTCAGAACACTCAGCGCGCGACTGCGGCGATCAACTTTTCATTGCGACGACGACGGGCCACAAACAGCCCGACCGCTACCACCATCAAGCTCAGGAAACCCGTCGCGAGGATTTCCACGCGATGGGCTTCCTGGAACAGCATGATGGTCAGGGCCACGACGATGAAGACGATCACCGCGTAGGTCAGGCCCGGGAACAGCCACATGCTGAAGGCGATTTTCTCGCCACGGGCCATACGCTGCTTGCGCATACGCAGTTGCGAGATAGCGATCACCAGGTACACCAGCAGCGCGATGGCGCCGGAGGTGGCCAGCAGGAATTCGAACACGGCGGCCGGGGCCACGTAGTTGGCGAATACCGCGACGAACGCAGCAGCGGTGGACAGGATGACGGCCCAGTACGGCGTGCCGCTTTTGTTGGTGCGTTGGGAAACGGCCGGCGCATCGCCGCGCTTGCCCAGGGAGAACATCATGCGCGAGGCGGTATACAGCGCCGAGTTCAGGCAGCTGGTTACAGCAACCAGTACCACGATGTCGACGATCAGCTTGGCGTTCGGGATGCCCATGCGTTCAAGCACGGTCTGGTAGGAACCCACAGCGGCCAGCACTGGATCGTTCCATGGCACCAGGGCCACAACGATGAAAATCGAAACGAGGTAGAACAAGCCGATCCGCCAGATCACCGAGTTGGTGGCCTTGGAGATTTGCTGGCCCGGGTTCTTCGATTCTGCGGCGGCGATGGTGACGATCTCGGTGCCCATGAAGGAGAACATGGTGGTCAGGATCGCGCCCAATACTGCGCCCATGCCGTTTGGCAGGAAGCCTTGGGTGTCGAACAGGTGCGAAACGCCGCTGACCTGGCTGTTCGGCAGGAAGCCGAAGATCGCCAGAATGCCGAGGCCGATGAAACCGATGATCGCGATGACTTTGACCAGGGCGAACCAGAACTCGAACTCACCGTAGTTCTTCACGCTGAACAGGTTGGTGACCGTCAGCAGCAGCGTGATCACAAGCGTGAAGGCCCAGATCGCCACATTCGGGAACCAGGCGTGCAGGATGGTCGCGGCGGCGTTGGCCTCCAGCGGAATCACCAGCACCCAGAACCACCAGTACAACCAACCGATGGTGAAACCGGCCCAGTGACCGATCGCGCGATCGGCGTATGTCGAGAAAGAGCCGGTGTCCGGCGAGGCCACGGCCATTTCGCCGAGCATGCGCATCACCAGCACCACCAGTGCACCGGCGGCAGCGTAAGCCAACAGCACGGCTGGGCCGGCCGCTGCGATAGCGTGGCCCGAGCCAACAAACAGGCCGGCGCCGATAACCCCGGCGATCGACAACATGGTCACATGACGCGGTTTGAGCCCCTGTTCGAGGCCATTGGAGCTTTGGGTGCTGCTCATTGAAACTACCTTTGCAAGGAAAGCGATTCAGTCCACCGCGTCTGGCATTTCTTTCTCGTAAAAAGAATCCAACGGGGCGTTCCTTATTCTGCACGCAATAATTGCGCCAAAATGTTACAAAGTCCCCGGATCCGCGGCTCTCCGCTGGACCGGACGGTCATCGCAAGTCATTGAGATTAATGGCAATTCGCCAGAGCGTTACCCAGCGACCCACATTAAGGACGAAGCAGTGCACCAGAAACACACTGAAAAAAAGCGGGACGCACAATAAAAGTGCAGATCGGGTACGTTTGGCCGGTTAGCGCTTCCAACACCCCGCCAAAGCTGGCAACATCGCGCCTTTTTTTACGCGACACCCGCGGGGCAGCTGGTTCAAACGGCTGTTCGGTTGATAGCAGCGCGACACACTGCTGTACCGATGCGACAACCTGCCACACACCATTCGTTTACCGCCCGTAGCGCTGTTGGCTGCCATTCGAACGCTATGCTAGCTTGGCCGCCTCGCCAGGAAGGCCGCCAACAGCAGGAGTGAAACACTATGAGGAACGCACATGGCTGAGGCCACGCCCGCGCTTGAAATCCGCAACTTGCACAAACGCTACGGAAAGCTTGAGGTGCTCAAAGGCATCTCGCTGACCGCCCGCGACGGCGACGTGATCTCGATCCTGGGTTCCTCCGGTTCCGGCAAGTCCACGTTCCTGCGTTGCATCAACCTGTTGGAAAACCCGCACCAGGGCCAGATCCTGGTGGCCGGCGAAGAACTCAAACTCAAGGCCGCGAAGAACGGCGAACTGGTTGCCGCCGATGGCAAACAGATCAATCGCCTGCGCAGCGAGATTGGTTTTGTGTTTCAAAACTTTAATCTCTGGCCGCACATGAGCGTGCTCGACAACATCATCGAAGCCCCGCGCCGAGTACTCGGCCAGAGCAAGGCCGAAGCCATCGAAGTCGCCGAAGCCTTGCTGGCCAAGGTCGGCATCGCCGACAAGCGCCACGCCTACCCGGCGCAATTGTCCGGCGGCCAACAGCAACGGGCAGCGATTGCCCGCACGCTGGCGATGCAGCCCAAGGTGATCCTGTTCGACGAGCCCACCTCCGCCCTTGACCCGGAAATGGTCCAGGAAGTACTTAATGTCATCCGCGCATTGGCCGAAGAAGGCCGCACCATGTTGCTCGTGACCCACGAAATGGGCTTTGCCCGTCAGGTCTCCAGCGAAGTGGTGTTCCTCCACCAAGGCTTGGTAGAAGAGCAAGGATCGCCACAGCAGGTGTTCGACAACCCGCTTTCGGCGCGCTGCAAACAATTCATGTCCAGCAACCGCTAACGGAGCTACCCGCATGCAGAACTACAAGAGAATCTTCCTGGCTGCTGCCGTCACCCTGGCCTTCAGCGCCGGCGCTGTCGCCGAGACCTTGAAGATGGGCATCGAAGCGGCCTACCCGCCGTTCAACAACAAAGATGCCAGTGGCAATGTCGTCGGCTTCGACAAAGAAATCGGCGACGCCCTGTGCGCCAAGATGAAAGTCGACTGCACCGTGGTCACGTCTGACTGGGATGGCATCATCCCGGCCCTGAACGCCAAGAAATTCGACTTCCTGATCTCCTCGATGTCGATCACCGATGAGCGCAAGCAAGCGGTGGACTTCACCGACCCGTACTACTCCAACAAGCTGCAATTCATCGCCAAGAAAGACGTCGACTTCAAAACCGACAAGGCTTCCCTGCAAGGCAAAGTGATCGGCGCACAACGTGCGACCCTCGCCGGCACCTGGATGGAAGACAACATGGAAGGCGTTGAAGTCAAACTCTACGACACCCAGGAAAACGCCTACCTCGACCTGACTTCCGGTCGTCTGGACGGCATCCTGGCCGACAAGTACGTCAACTACGAATGGCTGAAAAGCGACGCTGGCCGCCCTTACGAATTCAAGGGTGACCCGGTGGAAGAAAGCGACAAGATCGGTATCGCTGTACGTAAAGGCGACACCATCCGCGCCAGGCTGAACCTTGCGCTGAAAGAAATCGTCGAAGACGGTACTTACAAGAAGATCAACGACAAGTACTTCCCGTTCAGCATCTATTGATTCTGACCTGCCTGACCGGCGCCGTTCGCTGACGGCGCCAGTCCTTGGCATTGCCTGCCGCGATTGAAAAGAAACCCATGATTATCGACCTCTACGGATTCGGCCCGGCGCTCGCCGCTGGTGCGCTGATGACTGTGAAACTGGCACTCTCGGCGCTGTGCCTGGGGCTGGTGCTCGGTCTGCTCGGCGCCTTGGCCAAGACATCCCCGCACAAGCCGCTGCAATGGCTGGGCGGCACTTATTCGACGTTGGTTCGCGGTATCCCGGAATTGCTCTGGGTGCTGTTGATCTACTTCGGCACCGTCAATCTGATGCGTGCCTTGGGCGAGTTTTTCGGCAACCCCGACCTCGCCCTCAATGCCTTCGCCGCCGGCGTGATCGCGTTGGGCCTGTGCTTCGGCGCCTACGCTACGGAAGTGTTTCGCGGCGCGATCCTGGCGATCCCCAAAGGTCACCGTGAAGCCGGCATTGCCTTGGGCCTGTCGAAATTCCGCATCTTCACCCGACTGATCATGCCGCAGATGTGGCGCATCGCCCTGCCGGGCCTGGGCAACCTGTTCATGATCCTGATGAAAGACACCGCGCTGGTGTCGGTGATCGGCCTGGAAGAAATCATGCGTCACGCACAAATCGGCGTGACTGTGTCGAAACAGCCGTTCACCTTCTTTATGGTCGCTGCATTCATGTACCTGGGCCTGACCATTCTGGCCATGACCGGCATGTACTTCCTGGAACGACGCGCCGCTCGCGGCTTCGCGAGGAGCACCCAATGAACTGGGAAGTCATCATCAAGTGGCTGCCGAAACTGGCCCAGGGCGCGACGCTGACCCTGGAACTGGTGGCCATCGCTGTGATCGCCGGGTTGCTGCTGGCGATTCCGCTGGGCATCGCGCGTTCGTCGCGACGCTGGTATGTGCGGTCATTGCCCTACGCGTACATCTTCTTTTTCCGTGGCACGCCGTTACTGGTTCAGTTGTTCCTCGTCTACTACGGCCTGGCGCAGTTCGATGCCGTGCGCAACAGCTCGATGTGGCCGTACCTGCGCGATCCGTTCTGGTGCGCCACGGCGACCATGACTTTGCACACCGCTGCCTACATCGCCGAGATCCTGCGTGGCGCGATCCAGGCGATTCCACCGGGCGAGATCGAGGCCGCGCGGGCGCTGGGCATGTCCAAGCCTAAGGCGCTGTTCTACATCATCCTGCCCCGTGCCGCGCGCATCGGCCTGCCGGCCTACAGCAACGAAGTGATCCTGATGCTCAAGGCCAGCGCCCTGGCCAGCACCGTGACCCTGCTGGAACTGACCGGCATGGCCCGCACCATCATTGCTCGCACCTACTTGCCGGTGGAGATCTTCTTCGCCGCGGGCATGTTCTATCTGTTGATGGCTTACGTGCTGGTTCGCGGCTTCAAGCTGCTGGAGCGCTGGCTACGCGTCGATGCCTGCCAAGGGCGTTGATTCCTCCTGCGTGCTGACGGGCGAGGCCCTACTCGCCCGTTTCATGGCGCTGGATGCTTTTCTGATTGAGCATCAGGCACTGTGGAAGCCTCGACCGTTTACTCATCTGCAGCTGCCTTGGGAAACGTCCTACCCTTCGTTGTCTTCCTGGCTACGCGGCCGGTCGCTGGAAGCAGCGGAAAACAGTCATAACCAACCTTGCTTGCTGGATGCGCCGGAGCCGTTTGCTTCATTGGCGGCGTTGTCGCTTGAGCTGAGTTCGGTGGCTGAGCTGCCGGCGCATGCGCTTGAGGCGGCCGGACATCGGTTGAACGTCGATGTGCCGGGGCGCAAGTGGCAGCAGATTGAGGCGTTTGCCAGTCGTTTGTCGTTTGCTGCGCCGCCGACGCAGTGGCTGGATTGGTGTTCGGGCAAAGGCCACCTGGGCCGACGCCTGCTGCAAACCGGGCAGCAACTGACCTGTCTGGAATACGATCCTTCTTTGGTGTTGAGCGGGCAAACACTCAGCCAGCGTCATCAGTTGCATGCGCTGCATGTTGAGCAAGATGTACTCGCCGCCGGCGCGGCTTCTTTATTGAAGAGCGAACACACCCCGGTAGCGCTGCACGCCTGTGGTGATCTGCATGTGCGGTTGATCCGACTCGCCAGTGAGGCTGGATGTAAACAATTGGCCATTGCACCGTGCTGCTATAACCGGATCAGTCTTTCTAGTTATGAGGCGCTTTCCTCGGCGGGTATGGGATCCGGCCTACAGCTATCCCTCGAAGATCTCGCACTGCCGATGAGCGAAACCGTCACCGCCGGTGCACGGGTCCGACGTCAACGGGACACTTCCATGGCACGGCGCCTGGGTTTTGACCTGCTGCAACGGCAACTGCGCGGCGTCGACGAATACCTGCCCACTCCGTCCCTGCCCAGCACCTGGCTGGATAAATCCTTCGCCGACTATTGCCATCATTTGGCCGCACACAAGGAGTTATCCACAATCGGCGCGCAGGATTGGCCAGCCCTCGAAGCCGCCGGCTGGCAGCGATTGGCCGAAGTGCGCAATCTGGAGCTGCTGCGTGGCCTTTTCCGACGTCCTCTGGAGCTGTGGCTGGTACTTGATCGGGCACTTTTCCTCGCCGAGCAGGGTTACACCGTTCGTCTCGGTACCTTCTGCGAAACCCCGCTCACACCGCGCAACTTCCTGCTTCTGGCCGAACGCCCTTAAACAGTCGCAGCCTGTGGATAACTCTGTTGATGAAATTCTCGTGGATCCAATAAATGCGCTGTTTCGCGGCTGAAACACAACTGTTCATTTTTCGTACATATAAATAAAAAACCCTAAAAACAGGGATTTGCGAACAAATGAGAACGAGTCCACAAAAGCGCCGTTGAGCCTGCTCATCAGGCGTCGCGTTGTGCATAAGCATTCAATCGAAACGACATAACCGCCGAATACCGGACGCCATGAAAGGAAAATCGCACTTGGCACCCACCCTTGCTATAAAAGAGGCCAAGGGCGCCAACAGCGCGGCCACGAGCGAATGACAGGAAGCGACAGTGACGTTCATTTCTTACGCACAGAATTTCGAAGACATCCGCCTGTGGCGCGCCCTCAAACAGTTCGAAAACGGCTTCTACATCGACATCGGCGCCAATGACCCCACCCACGACTCCGTGACCAAAGCCTTTTACGACCGCGGCTGGACCGGCATCAACGTTGAGCCGATGCAAGCCTTCCATGATGCGCTGTGCCAACAACGGCCCAACGACACCAACCTGCAATGCGTGGCCAGCGACAGCGCCGAAGATCTCACCTTCTACGGCATCCCCGGCACCGGCCTCTCCACCGTCGACCCGGCCACCGCGCAAGAGCGTACAGCCCTGGGCATGGACATCCACCGCCAAACCGTCAAAGCCCGCACCCTCACCTCCATCTGCGAGCAATACGCGCGGAACCGTCCCATCCACTTCCTGAAAATCGACGTTGAAGGCCACGAAGAAACCGTCCTGCGCGGCATGGACTTCGCCACCTGGCGCCCCTGGATCATCCTCATCGAAACCCCATGGGCCCGCGACCACACCTGGGAACACCTCGTCACCGACGCCGGTTATCAGGCCGTCCTGTTCGACGGCATCAACACTTGGTTCCTGCCCAACGAACATCTTGACCTCAAACCCGCGTTCGACATCCCGCCGTGCAACCTCGACAACTTCCAATTGTGTCGGGGTCATGCCCTCGCCCACCCGCTCAGCGCCGCTGATCCGGACGCTGAAAAGCAACTCACCATCGCCCTACAACGCGCCGAAACCGCCGAAGCGCAGCTGCGCGCCATGCAAAATAGCCGGGGCTGGCGCACCCTTCAGAAACTCAGGAAAGCCCTGGTTCGAGGCTAACCTGAAGGCCGCGTAAAAATAGTCTGAATTCAGGGGTTTACAGAACCAATCCAATCGCTATAATCGTCGCCCTAACACGCCGGTATAGCTCAGTTGGTAGAGCAACTGACTTGTAATCAGTAGGTCCCGGGTTCGACTCCTGGTGCCGGCACCATACAAGGTTCCAGAGAAGGCTTTCAAAATCTCTGAAACCCCCGAAAAACCCGCCTTCTGGCGGGTTTTTTCGTTTTGGCGTTCCATCGGTTTCCGTCAGAAACTGGTGGATTCCAACCGTTTTAAGGGTAGAGTTTGGGATACAGGTCACTTCGATAAAAGGGAGTACCCTTATGTCGCGCACCACAGCTCCGCTCTCCGACGCAGCTTGCCGCTTGGCAAAACCTACAGACCGCGCCTACAAGCTTTTCGATGGCGATGGCCTCTACCTCCTAGTCCAACCCAATGGCCGCAAAGGCTGGCGGCTCCGTTACGTCAAACCCGACGGACGGGAAGGACTGACCTCGTTCGGCAACTACCCCGTCATTGGCCTCGCCGATGCGCGCCGCAAGCGCTTGGAGGTCAAGCGAATGCTGACGGATGGCATTGATCCCATAGAGACCAAACACCAAGCCAAGGCGGAAGCCGTAATCAAAGGCAGAACTTTTGAAAGCGTTGCGCTCGACTGGCATACGGAAATGTCGGCCAAGTGGGCACCAGGCCATTCCAAGACTGTGATGAGCCGCCTCAAAACCCACGTATTCCCGCTGATCGGCGCACGCGCCATTGTTGATCTCGACACCCATGACCTTATGCAGCCCTTGGAAGCGATCAAGAAGCGCGGAACGATAGACGTTGCTTTAAGGGTACAAAACTACCTGCAGAGCATTATGCGCGAGGCAAAGCGCCTCCGGCTTATCACCATAAACCCTGCTTACGACCTCGAAGGCTCGATCAAGGCCCCGCGGGTGGTCCATCGCCCCGCTCTACCCTTATCGCGACTGCCGGAACTGCAGGAGCGGATCGACACCTATAAAGGTCGGGCACTTACCCGTCTGACGGTGATGCTGTCGCTGCATGTGTTTGTACGATCCAGCGAGCTGCGTTTCGCCCGCTGGAGCGAGTTCGACCTCAAGCGCGGCACCTGGGAAGTACCGGACACTCGACCCGCGTTGGAGGGAGTACCCTTTTCCACAAGGGGTACGAAGATGGCAGGGGATATCCATTTAGTACCCTTATCGCCGCAAGCAGTGGCGCTACTCGAAAAAATCCATGCACTCACAGGTAAATTCGCATTGGTCTTCGCAGGTGATGCCAAACCCTGGAAACCCATGTCCGAAAATACCGTGAACAATGCGCTACGGACGATGGGGTACGACACCAAAACCGATATCTGCGGGCATGGGTTTCGTTCGATGGCCTGCAGCGCACTGATCGAGTCAGGACTCTGGTCCGAGACCGCCATTGAAAGGCAGATGAGCCACAAGGAACGCAACAACGTCCGCGCCGCTTACATCCACAAGGCCGAGTTCATTGAGGAGCGCAGGCTGATCATGAACTGGTGGAGCCGGTACTTGGAGGCCAACCGGCAGGAGCATGTCACTCCCCACGAGTTTGCTAATCAGACTGGCACCAACGTCACCCGGATGAAGGTAAAACGTGGGTCGATCGCGTAAATGCATTCCCTAGGCCACCGTAGCAAATCGAACACCTCGTCATATTCGATTCACTAAACAATTTAATTCTAGACAATTAATCGGATATAAATCTTGAACACACTAGGCGATACGCGATGGAGAAAACAACCCAAAACAGTCAACCGTATAACACCTAGCTCCTAGAAAGGAAATACGAAGACCTCTATAGCTTACTGAACTGTTATTTATTACTTTTTGCTACACCCCAACCTTGATCAAATTCGTTAGCATTGACGTAACCTTAAAGGTTCCAAAAAAATTATGAACAAGTGTGATACTTGATTTAAATCCTGGGATACCGAATATAGTCACAGTATAGATTTTTTCATTTTTTGTTTCGGGATCGCCGAACTCCATAAAATCCATCGGCTTACCGGAGTAAAATCTACCAATAGCATCTTCTAAATTACGCAACTGAACATCCGAATCATTTTGGAAATTATGATATACATGTGAAAGACTATAGTTCACCGGCAGCGACGAACCACAGGACTTAAAGATTATTCCACATGAAAGAGCAGTAAAGAAATCATCAAACCGCGAAGAGTCGACGTGATACTTAACTGCTCCGCACTCCGATTGAACTGCGCCTTTTGCCAATAGATTGCGTAATGCGTAATTATTGTAGGATAACTGAGGCGCAACTTTACTAAGAAACACCTCTCTTGCCCTATTGCTCGGCGAGGCATTCATACATATCTGTGCTAGAACATAAATATCATCTGTCGATTTGGCGTTATTATGTTTTTTGCAAGACCTGACAGTAAGCAACTGCAATTTTTCCCCTTCTGGAAAAAAAGAGCGAGGGGGGATATGCTCCTTCGTCTCTCCATCCTCGTTACAATCTTGAAAATAACACTTCATAAACTTCTCTCTTTTAGTTTAAACAATAATTCGAGCAACACGGTATCTCTTTAAATTGCTACCTTTGAATATTATTCCATCCTTAAGGAGGTCATCAACGAAGTCTTTCACTACTTCACACCGCTTTTCGGTGCGGCGCATCCACCCCCAATAACTTGCAATTATGGGGTACAAAATTTTCGCAAAATCCGCTTTAGTACTATCATCACCACCGTTTTTAACCAGACCTCGAAGGCTCATCAAACGAAGCGATTCTTTATCAAAAAGTTTTTCATCAAGAATTTTTATTAATTTTTTTGCGGTTGTGGCATTCTGGCTTGCTGCATTTTTGCATGTGGTCACGAAATCAATTGCAAGATTATCTATATACTCCGAGCCTGATGAGTTTTTCGCTAAAGCTTTTCGTAATCGCCGTTTATCACCCATTTGCTGATGTGTAGGTCTTCGACCGGTCAAAAGTTCGACAAACGAAACTGCTACGGCATAAAGGTCATAACCATGCGCCGCCTGAGTCATGCCCTCAGGTCGATATGCTGGTGTATAACCTCGCAACTCTTTCCCTCGGCCAACTCCAACTCCGAGATCTATTATCTTAATCATATCCATATAGGACGGCATGCGGAACACGGTGTGCGGGCGTTTTTTGGGATTGATCAACACAAACAAATTTGCAGGCTTTATATCCGCATGAATAACAGAATTCAATCGCTGGTATGGCTTCCCATGCAAGGAACTTAAGCCATGAAGCACCGAACGGATAATCTCAAAAGAATCAAAATAATGCTGGATATCATTATTTTTATAACGATGCCTCGATATGTATGCAGATAGCGTGACCCAAGATCCGCCGAGATGCTCCATCGCGAATGCATGCCAACCATCTTCGCTTTTATAAAAATCGAAGACTCGGACGGTTTCACCGTCAATATCCCTACACAATTTTACCTCAGCGAGTAAATCGCCGTCACTTATCTTTAACGCGACAAGAGAATTCACCCACTTATCAGTTGCGCACCATACCGCGCCAAAACCGCTGGCCTCGCCAATGGCTTTATCTCCAATTATTTGGTAACGCAACTTAATTTGTGGAAATTTCTCATAGATCTCTTCTTTCGAAAGAAGCGCAGCGGAATTCATGTTTCATCCTTGCAAACATTATTAACGATGGGTATTGCGGCGAGTCTTGTCCTACCCGACTTCTTGTGAAATCCCGCGCTACGCTACTATTTTGACATCATCATGTCCAGTGACATCCTCAATAGGAGCAAATGCTGTTTGTTAAGATCTCTAGTTGGTCGTTGCCACTCAAAAGCAGACCGGAAAATCCCAAGCCACTCCTGCGCTCCTTCAACCGCTTTCATATGGGTCCTCCCAAGCCGGGCTGCGTAGCCGCCCGACTTGGGAGGACCTTATTAAAAAATCAAATTCTAGATAATCGTCTGTGGAAAACCACAGATTTCCACCGGTGGATAATTTAATCCACAACCGCAGAACTCCCAATAATTCGAGCCTTGACCCAAATTATCCACAGGCGTAGAAAAGATCGGGCAAAGCACTGTCGTTGACAGCAACCCAGGTTGTCAGAACCTTTGAGGCTACGCCACACCGTGGTGGTTCACCCAAAGTGCGATTAGCGTCCGGCGGCTCGCACGGTCACAGCGATGTGATGGATGCCTACTTTTATCAGTGTGCCCACTGCGGCAACTCATACTCTTTCATAACTGCCCCGCAGCAACCTATCCGCTTGGCCATTTCATTGCGCCAACCTGCGCCCGTCTCTTTCTTCCGGAAAGAGACGGGCGCTCCTACCGCTGCTGCAGCCCACCTCGTACAAGGCTTTGCGGCATTTCCCCTCGTGACAATCGGCGTGACAAACACCGAAGTCACCAGCAACAGCGATGCAGATGATGGTGCCGCAATCCACGGAATGGACTTCACCTGACTGACAGTCAGGCATGCCCCGGTCATCGCTTCACTGCCTTAACCCGACTCAGGATCTCGCGGCGCTGGTCTCGTCAGCCAGCGCAGCCTCCACCCGCCCACTTCTTCGGAAGTGCTCAGGAGGCCAGATCATGAGATGCCCAAGCTCCCGGTCGTAAGGAGCCGCCAGTCCCGCGTTAGTGGACAACCCTCACAGGTCGCAGGGGCCTTGATCCCTGATAACACTCAACATTCTTGGCGGGATGATGTGGGGAAGGTTTTACAAGTGTGGCTTCGAGAGGAGTATGGTCATGGGATTGGTCGGTAGACGGGATGGGCGTAATTTTGGGTATGGTCGGCAACTGAGTTATGCCGGACCGCAGGCGTTAAAAGACATGTTCGGCGGAGGGCATTACGGCACGGTCAAAGCGCACAGCGATCGCTGGCAGGCGTTTGTGCGCTGGTGCCGCTCAGACGATGGACCAGGGCTCAACGATGCACGGCAGATAGATCGCCAGATCTTGTCGGATTACGCGGCGCATCTGAGTCACTTAGTCGAGCGCGGCGACCTCGCTATCGCCACCGCACAAAATCGATTATCCAGCGTGAACCGGACCATGGCAGCGCTTCGCGGTGATCAGTACGTGAAAGTACCGAGTCCGAGCAAGGCGTTGGAAATGCAGCGCACCAATGTTCGTCGCTCGGTGCCGCAAGGCCAAGACCGCGAACACGTGAAGCGGCTCGTCGCCGTGCTCTGCGAACGCCAAATGCCGCGCGCTGCGGCCATCGCGCAGTTGGCGCGAGCCACCGGCATGCGCTTGCGCGAGGCGATTTTAGCCGACCTTCCGCGCCTGAAGCGCGAGTCCGAACAATACGGGAAGATCAACATCCAGGATGGCACCAAAGGTGGTCGCGCAGGTGCTTCGGCACCTCGCTGGATCGGGGTAGATAATCATATTCGTGATGCCCTGAGGTTTGCCGAACAGGCCTCGCCTGACACTAGCCGCAACGTATTAGCTCCGCACGAAAGCTACCAGGATTTCTTACAGGGCACTGTTCGCCCCGCTCGAGACATCCTCCACACGCACAACCTCAAAGGCTTCCACGAACTGCGGGCGGCCTATGCATGCGAACGCTACGAGCAAATCACCCTTCATCCCGCCCCCATCAATGGAGGCAATTGTTACCACCTCGATCAGAAGGCTCGAGCACAAATCAGCTATGAGCTGGGGCACGGTCGAATCGACGTTGTATCGGCGTACATTGGCGCTCGAGCATGAGCAAGCCATTCGATATGGAGATTTTTCTGGCGGGCGTTCTCACCGGGTCGCATGCCACTCGCGAACGTCACCTACGCCAAGCAAAGGCCATTCAAGCGGCGATCTCTGATCGCTGGCACTGAGAGAACCCATGGGCCTGGCAGAGAAAGCATCTCGCATGGTTTCTAAAAAACCACCTCAATCAACACGCCGAATCAACGCGCTATTACTATCTACTGACCATGCAGTTGATCACTGCTCGTCTAGGGAAGCCTTGGCAATTCAAAGTGATAGGTGCAGTTCCACCATCCATAGAGGACGTAAAGACCGACCATCGCAAAAAAAATAGGAGTTCGGCAGAAACGACCCAATAGCGGACATTCGTCTCGGCAGGCGACGTACATCAGCACTGGGTCAGCTTTAGACTCACAGAATATGACTGTACATATCTCAGAGCTAGAACTCAGGGATGACCTGCCTACCCTTGTTTTTTTTGGGAATGCGGCTTAGGATCTCTTCATGTCAGTGACTAGGAGCATCTCCAGTCTCAAGCTGACCTCTAAAGGCCTGTATCCGAGTTACTTTTGTGTGACTTCCCCAATCTGCTGATTGAGGGAAGCCGCACGAACAGTAAAATTTGCGTTACCCGTAACCCCCTTCCTGCCTGCACCTAAAGATCACTTTCAACTGTTCAATTAGCTGTGCACTTATGGTGCATTCTGGCTTAATACCTGCTTATGCGCCTTTTTTTTGTTACAGTGACCCCAGCCTGAATCCATAGTCTGCTGTACATATATAGACTGAGGCAAACACCACAACAGTATTAGTTTTGCTGTCACGAATAAAAAATTCGCGTAACAAATAGTGAGTCGAAGGTTTGAGGGGCTGTTATGGCAAAGAAAGAATTAAGCTCGATATTTGACGCCATGTATCATGGAAAACATGATTTCCAGGATTTTTTGGCGGGAGATATAACAACACGCTATAAAGTAACCACCCTCAAAGGCATGGAACTATACAAGACCGACGAAAAACTGAAGGCCTACCATAAATTTCTAAATTTATTTGTCTTTGAATTTTTAAAAGTAAATGAAAATGTTGTTTATTCCTACAGAAAAGGAGTGAACGTTGCAAGTGCAGTACAAAAACATGCCGGCAGCCGTCATTTTTTTCAAACAGACCTGAAAAGCTTTTTTAACAGTATTGATAGCGCCTTAGTAAGAGAAACAGTAAAAAACAATTTCGACTCTATACCTGTCTCCGACATAGACAGATATTTAGATAGAATTATAGAAATGTCAACCGTAAATGACATGCTGCCCATTGGGTTTTCAACATCCCCTATCATTAGCAATGCGTGTCTTCAAAAATTTGACAGCATACTTGAAGATTACTGTATCGCTCAAAATCTAATTTACACTAGATATTCTGACGACATTATCTTGTCTAGCAGTGGGGACACCCGACTATATGGGATCGATACTACAGTTGGAGAAATGCTGAAAGAGTGTTTCGGCGAGAAGCTAAACCTAAACTTCAGCAAAACCAAATTTTCGTCTGTAGGAAATAAAATAAAAATTTTGGGGATGGTTATTTTGCCCAATGGGGCCGTCACCATTGATTCAAAACTAAAAAATACAATTGAGGTTCTACTTCACTTCTACGCGAGTGATAAAACCAAATTCAATGATAGACTAGAATCAGAAAGTTCAAAACTAAAAGGAGACAACAGTGTTGGCCTTTTACAGATATCGGGTTATTTGAACTACGTAAACACTACCGACCCCCACTACTTAAATAAACTACGGAAAAAATATGGAACTTCAGTTGTTGACGCGTTCATTCGCGGCACGGTGAAGTAGCCATGAAGTTGAGAATCCAGATCTCCAACATTCAACACATTCGAAACATGCTTGTAGATTTAGACCTGAGTTCGTGCAAGTTAACCTGTATCGTAGGAAGAAACGGCGCAGGCAAAACCACGTTAGTCAAGGCTATTCAAAACCTCCAGTTTGCTGACACATTTGCACGGACATCCCCGGCTAGCATCTTCAATACAGACAGCGCCGTAATTTATACTGCAGAAGATGATAAATATAGCTTTTATTATGATCCGGAGATCAGGACACTCAACTCAAAAGATATAATACCAGACGAAATCAAGGCAAGCATTGATGCCGAATTGCCTATGCCATATGGCCAGAGGTTTAACTTTTTCCAAAATATCATCTCAGCTGACCTAGATATTCGACGATCTATCGTATTGGATAATCATGAGCGTCCGTTAGAGCTTATAAAAATGCTGAATGAGATTTACTCTACTTCAAGATTTGACACCTTAGTAGAGATAAAAATCAAAAAAACAAACTATTATTGCGTTTTGTTAGACGATAGCAAATATATCCGAGAAGACTACTTGAGCTCCGGAGAGTTTTTTCTCATCAGCCTTTATCGAAAAATAAAGGGCGGGGCAAAACTCATTGCTATTGACGAAATAGATATTTCACTGGATGCTGCCGCACAAACAAAACTAGCTGGAAAGCTACGAGAGTTCTGTGAAAAGTATAAGGTTAACATTTTTTTCACCACGCACTCCCTCCCGTTAATGAAGACACTGCTGTACGGCGAGCTATTTCATTTGGAGGAGGTAGACGGAATTGTAAGCCCACTTCCAGTCTCTTACAACTTCATCAAAAGTTTGTTATTTGGATTCGAGGGATGGGACAAATACATCTTAACTGAAGACAAAGTACTGCAGCGCTTTTTAGAATTCATTATTAATAAATTTTGCGCAGAAACTTTTTATCGATTCAAAATTATTTACATTGGCGGAGCGCCCAATGTAGTTAATTTAATGCAAAGAAATGCTGACGAAGAATTTCTGTCGACAAAAGATAACGTAATTTCGATACTGGATGGAGACCAAGCAGACCAAAAGCACACTCTTAATTTTAAGAATGTTCATTGCATCCCTCTTAGCAGCGTGGAGAAGAAAATTTACGAGGATTATCTGTCAGGTGCAGAAGAACTAGTACGAGTGTCCGCCGGTCTTACGTTTCATGACGACAAAGACATGTTCAGCAAGTTAACTAGTAGACGGCTAATGTCAGAAGCTCAAATCTTTGAGTACTTGTGCCGTATCTACATTGACGAAATAACGAAATTCTCGGAAATACTAAAGTCCTTTTTATACGACCCCGTAGACCCAAAGGCCTGAAACGAATTCTATAAATGATAGGGGACTGCTCGTTCTGGCCCGGAATATCGCCAACAGATAGCCCCATCAAAAAGGATACATTTAGAGATAGAATAAAAAACACATATAACAAATATGTTTTTTTACAATGGGTTGTAGCGCTGTTCGACTCCTGGTGCCGCACCACACAAAACAAAGCCCCTGCAGCAATGCAGGGGCTTTGTCGTTTCTGGGCTTCGGAACTCTCTCACGTCAAAACGTGAAAACGTCCACAAAACGTCCACATTCAAATGTTTCGGCAGCCTCGTCGGCGCTCCCCCTTCTTCGACACCCTCAAAAACTCGCCTGACCCACACTGCTTTAGCGGGCTGTGCGCGTGATTGCGCGTCAGCGGTCGAGCCGATACCACGAATAGAACAAACACCGGTGACGGCACCTGCCCTATTGAACAACCAGGTCTCGGGTATCAATAACGACCGAAACGGTATTGGCCTGCGAATAAAGTTTTCATCAGGATGTTTCCAAGCACCGGAGTTGGCATGGATTTGATGTGCCTGGAGGCATTGATGGTTTCCAGGCATCAAGCCTGCGCCACGAACGGATGACGTTCTACTTCAGTAACAGAAAGTACCGTTGCCCTTCCACGTCGAGGGTTTGGATCAATTTTTGTTGGAGCTTTACACGCTATGCCAGATTGCCAGGAAGGCCATATGCAGCTGATCGTTTTTTGCCCGCCCAAAATTCTTCTCCAGCACGACGCCGCGAGTTGGTCTGCCGCGCTTGGCCGCGGTGGCATCCTGTTGAGCTGCACCTCTCGAACCAAAGAGATTGCCGCTCACCTTGGCGACAAGGTCCGCTACCAGCTCTTCGACAACTTCAATGACAACGCGCTCGTCGAGATCGATGCCTATCAGATCGCGCGGGGACTCGAGACGCCTCTATGCGTGGCCTTGGCCGAGGTCGATGTGCTGCGGGTGGCGCGCATCAATGATCGGCTCGGGGTCAGCCAGGGCGCAGAAGGCCGCGCGATGTTGTACCGGGACAAGTTCCTGATGAAGCAACGCGCCAAGGATTGCGGGCTTGCGATCGCCGAAATGGCGTCGATCGGCAACGCCACCGAGGCGGTTCGCTTCAGTGAGCAGTTCGATTTCCCGGTGGTCATCAAGCCTCGAGACGGTCGCGGCTCGAACGGCGTGGAAGTGATCAGGCACATGGCGCAGTTGAGGGAGTGGCTGTCCGAGCGCACTTCCAGCACGTTCCACAACCTGATGATCGAAAAGTTTGTGCACGGCAGCCATTACATCGTCAACGGGCTCTACATCGATGGACAGCCGATCCTGATTTCCCCGGTGCGCGTCATGACCTCGGCCCTGGACTTCCTCGGCGGGAAATCCCATGACCTGCACATGCTCAACTCCGACAATCCGATGTGTGATCGGCTGGTCCGTTATTCGCGGTTGCTCGTCGAGGATGTGCTGCCGTCCGAGCCGACCATGTTGTTTCACCTTGAGCTTTTCGTGGCCGAAGATGGCGAGATCATTCTCTGCGAAATTGCCTCTCGGTTGGGTGGGGTTTTCTTCAATCAGGAACTCACTCATGCCTGGGGCATTGATCCGCGGATGACCCTGCTGCATGCGCTCCGTGATCCGCTCTATCGCCCCGAACCACTGGCCGCACCGCTGCGGATGGTCGGACATATCAGCATTCCCCCACGCGTCGGCCTCCTGCGCGACGTACCGGAAAACTGCCCGCTCGACGGTGTCCTGGAATACCGCATTTCAGCCAAGAAGATGACGGCCTATGGCGGTATGGAATTCACCAACTCCGAGATCCTGAACGCCATTGTGGCGGGGCGGGATGAGGCTGAGTTGCGGGAGAAGCTTCAACAGGTCGAGAGCTGGTTCCATGAGCGTTGCGACTGGGCCGGCAGCGAAATCGCGCAAGCGGTCTAGACCGGCACCTCGCATCCTTTCCAAATAAATGCGCTGACCTTCCTGGACTGGATGGAATTGTCACGCCTTCAGATAAGTTGGAAATTCAATGAAGACTCTGTTTGAAAGCCTTATCCCCATTCCCGTGGCGGCCTTCGGGGCGTGGATCGGCTACATGACCGGGCTTCCGCTCGGCGAGTTGATCGGTGCGATCTGCGTGGTCACGGCGCTGAGCAAAATGGGCGTGCCGATGCGGATGCCCTACCCGTTCGTGGCAACCGTCCAGCTTCTGCTCGGGGTCAGCGTCGGTTCCATCGTCACCGCTTCGATGATGCGTGAATTGACCGACTTCAGCATTCTGGTCGGGCTTCTCATCTGCATGACCACGCAGATCTTCGTCGGCTACAACTGGTTACGACGCATGGAGAAATGGGGCCATATCGAGAGCCTGCTGGGTTCTATTCCGGGCGCGATGGCCGCTGTCATGACCGTCTCCGGGGAGGACGGCCCCGCCTCTGGACGCATCGCGTTCGTGCACATTATTCGTTTGCTCGCGCTGCTGCTGGTCGTGACGATCATCGCCGGCGGACATGCCGAAAGCGCGGCGCCAGTCCTGGGCTCCTTTGATAACTACCTTGGTGTTATCCCGCCTGCGATCGCGGCTGTCGCCCTTGGCTATCTGCTGGAGCGCTTTGACGTTCCCGCGCCTTACATGTTGACCGGCCTGATTTGCACCGCCGCGGTCAATGTCGGCTTTCCTCAAGCCAATCTGCACGTTCCCGATCCCTTCGCGATCGTCGCGCTGATTCTGCTGGGCGGCCTGATCGGTATTCGCCTCAAGGACATTACCTTCAAGGATTTCGTGCGCTACATCCGCGCAGGCCTGGTGGTCACTGCCCTGACGTTCTGCACGACGCTGTTGGTCGCCTTTGCCTTCAGCAAGCTGACCGGCAAGCCCTTCCTCGCCCTGTTCATGTCCTGGGTTCCCGGTGGTGTCGAGGTCATGACGGCAGCGGCGCTGCTGCTGAAACTTGATCCGGCCTTCGTGATGCTCAATCACGTCGTACGGATGTCGATCATCCATATTTCGCCCGTGTTCCTTCCCAAGCGGCTGTTGCAGGAAAACCCTCAGCCTGAACAGTGATTGCCTCTCCACTTCGAATGATAAGGACTTGATCTCGATGACTCATGCCATTGCAATTCACGATCCCACGCTGCGCGACGGAAATCATGCGGTCTCCCATTCCCTGAGCCTGGAGGACATTGCCTCCTACTGCCGAGCCGTGGACGGATGCGGGCTCAGCGTTGTGGAAGTGGGCCACGGCAACGGCCTGGGGGCCTCTTCTCTGCAACTCGGCATCGCGCGGCACAAGGATGCGGAGATGCTCGAAACGGCACGGGCCAACCTGATTCACTCCAAACTCGGGGTCCATCTGATCCCCGGATTTGCGCGGTTGAGCGACATCGATATGGCACTGCAGATCGGGGTCGACGTGCTGCGCATCGCGTCCCATTGCACCGAGGCCAGCCTGACCGAAAGCTATATCGAGCATGCACGTGCCAAAGGCGCCTACGTACAGGGTGTCCTGATGATGACCCACATGGCCAGCCCGGAGAAACTGCTCGAAGAGGCACTCAAGCAGCAGGCCTACGGCGCGAACGCCTTGGTCTTGATGGATTCCGCGGGGCACTTCGACCCTGACAGCACCCGGGAAAAGATCGGCCTGCTGGTCCGGGAGCTCGCCATTCCCGTGGGCTTCCATGGCCACAACAACCTTGGCCTGGCGATTGCCAACTCGCTGGCTGCCGCCCAGGCCGGTGCGACGATCATTGACGGATGCATGCGCGGGTTCGGCGCGGGAGCCGGCAATACCCAGCTGGAGGTTTTGTGCGCGGTGCTCGAGCGCTACACATTCGAGACCGGAGTGAAGGTCTTTGATCTTTGCCGGGCCGTCGAGAGTCTCGAAGACTTCGCGCCCGTCAAAACCCCCACGATTGTGAAGACCGCCAATCTGATCAGCGGCCTCTATGGCGTCTGCAGCGGGTTCGAGAAGCACGTGACCCGCGCGGCGTCCGAGTTTCGTGTCGAGCCTCGAAAAATCTACGAAGAGCTTGCGCGATGCAATGCAGTGGCGGGCCAAGAGGACCTGATCATCTCGGTGGCAAGCCGCCTTTCTCAACCCGCCGTCGCCTGACTCTGGAGCTAAAATGTCTTTGAAAACTGCCATTATCGGAAGTGGCAATATTGGTTGCGATGTACTTTGCAAGGTGCTCGCCCACCCGGACCTGGATTGCACGCTGGTTGCCGGTCGCTCGATGGCGTCATCCGGCCTCGCTTTTGCGCGCGAGCGCGGGGTCGCGACGACCGCGAACGGCGTCGACGGTCTGTTCGAACACCTCAACGAATTCGATCTTGTTTTTGATGCCACCTCGGCGGCAGACCATGAAGCCCATGCGTCCCGCCTGATCGAAGCCGGAAAAACAATCATCAACCTGACCCCGGCGGCCCTCGGCGCGTTGTGCGTTCCCTCCCTCAATGGAATGGAGCTGACAGGGGCCAGCAATATCAACATGATCACCTGTGGCGGCCAGGCGTCCATCCCGCTCGCGGCGGCCATCGCCCGGGCCAATCCGCGTGTGCGCTATATCGAAGTCGTGTCCTCGATCAGTGCCGAAAGCGCCGGCCCGGCCACTCGGCGTAACCTGAGCAACTACATCTCCACGACTGAAAATGCGCTGATCCATTTCACCGGGTGCAAGGACGTCAAGGCGATCCTGAACGTCAATCCCGCCAAACCCAACGTCTACATGCAGACCGCGGTTTCGGCGCTGATCGACGACGTCGATCTGGCCGCGACTCGACGCGAAGTCGAGCGTGCCGTGGCCCAGGTTCAATCGGCCGTGCCGGGGTATGAGGTGATCGTCGACCTCCATTACAGCGAAGGCCGCTTGTTCACCATGGTGCGGGTCGAAGGCGCGGGGCATTTCCTCGATCCAAGCGCGGGCAACCTCGACATCATCACGGCGACGGCAACGTACATGGCTGCGCTCATGGCTCGAGGCCGCCAGGCCGAGCGCGCCGCCTGACTCAGCGTAAAGGAGACATTGCCATGCCTACTCTTTCGCCAGATCTCGAATTTGCGCGGTTTTGCCCTATTCTCGGTGTCGCCCAAAAGGTCAGGGAAGCGCCGCGGCCGGTCATCGATCTCGGCGTCGGCGTGCCGGGCTTCCTGCCCGCCCCTCATATCGTCGAGGCCGCTGTCAGGGCGGCCAACGAAGACACCGGCGGATATGGCTCGAGCCGCGGCGACGAGGCGCTGCTGTCGGCGTATCTGGGCTATCTGCATGACTTGGGTTTTACCCAGTATTCCAGGCAGAACCTGGTGGCCGGCCTCGGCGCCAAGCACCTTCTGTTCAGCGTGCTGCGAGCGATCATTCGCCCCGGCGACGAGATCCTTGTTTCCACCCCTTGCTGGCCGACCTATTTCGACATCGCCGACCTGGTCGGAGCCGGTGTCGTCAACGTCAGTTGCTCGGCGCAAACCGATTTCAAGATGACGGCGCAAGCCCTTGAAAGCGCGCTTTGCGACAAGGTGCGGGTGGTCATGCTGAACTCGCCTGGCAACCCTACCGGGGCCGTCTATACCGCGGCCGAACTCGCGTCTCTGGCGCAGGTGTTGCGCAAAAAGGATGTGTGGATCATCTCGGATGATGTCTATCAGCGTTTCGTCTACGGCATGGAGAGTTGCCCCAGCCTCCTGTCGGTGGCGCCAGACTTGAGCGACCGCATCATCAAGATCGACAGCGTATCCAAGCTCTATGGGATGCCGGGCTGGCGAGTTGGCCTGCTGGCGGCCGATCCACGGATTGCCGATGCGGTCACCACGCTCAATTCCAATTCGATCTCGAACATTCCACCCATCGCAGCGGCAGCGGCAGCGGCGGCCTTCGGTGGCGACCAGACGTTTTCCCACGCGGCACGGGACCGTTTGCTCGCGCAACGCCAATCGTTGCTCGCCGACTTGCAGGGCGCCGCGCACCTGAGGTTTTGCGAACCCTCGGGGGCGTTTTATCTGTTTATGGATATCAGCCAAACCCTCGGCAAATCCTACCGGGGCCGATTGATTGCGGATGACGAAGCGTTCTGCTCCGTGCTGCTGGAGGAATACGGCGTGGCGCTGATCCCCGGCAGCTTTTTTGGCGCGCCCGGCCACGCGAGATTGTCGTATTCCGGCAATGCCGGGCAGGTCAAGTCCGGCGTCGTGCGCTTGAAAGAGTTCCTGGCAGCCCTGTCGTGACTGTCGGTGAAGTTCGTGCGTTGCGGGTGACCGCGAGCAGCTCAGCGTTTCATTGGGAAAGGGTGGTGGCGCGCCGCCGCCCCTCTCCTGCCAAGCCGAAGCGAACGTAGGGAAGCGGTTTTATATAAGGAAATACCTTGATGAAAAATGCCTTTGCAATCGTCGGCTGCGGCGCGACGGCCATTGCCTTCCTGCAGCGTCACCTCGATCGCGTCGCGGCTTGTGTCGCTCCGGCCGGAACCATTTATCTCTTCGAAAAACGCGATGACTTCGGACGCGGTGCGGCCTATGAGGATGATCTCGAAAGCAACATCCTCAACACCAAGACCAGCCTGATTACGCCCTACCCCCATCTCCCAGGTCATTTCCAGGGCTGGCTCGAAAAACATCCAGCCGCGTGGCGGCGTGCGTTCCCCGCCTTTAACCCGCTACCGGACAGCTATGCGCCGCGGGCGTTGTTCGGCGTTTACTTGCAGGATCAGCTCAAGAAAATCGTGCTGCGCGGCGCCTCCCTAGGCTGTCAGTTAGTGCTGATGAATGCAGAGGTCTGTGCGATCGACCTGATCGATAGCGCGGAGACCGTGCGCACGCGTTGCGGGTTGAGCATCCGCACCGAAAAGGTCTTCCTGTTCTGTGGCGCCCTGAGCAAGAAAACCGATCCCGGCCAGCAGGACGAGCGCTCGCTGGATACGCCTTATCCGGTTTCGCGCCTTCTCGAAAAGATTTCCCCGGATGAACGCGTGGCGGTGATCGGCGCGCGATTGAGCGCTATCGATACCGTGATCGCGCTCATCGAAGGCGGGCATCGCGGTGTGATTCGCATGCATTCGCGCAGTGGCTATTTCCCTGTGGCTCGCGGCACCCAGGAACGTGTCGAACTCAAGCACCTGACCCAGGAAGGCATCCGCGCGCTCGTCGCGCAAAATGGGCCCTTGCAGATCAGCGACCTGGTCGCGCTGTTTCGCAAGGAACTGGCCGCTCAGGACCCGACCTCGGCAAGCGTCGTGATCCCCTTGCCAGCCCCTCCGACCGACGTCATCAGCTTCATCGAAAACGAGATCACGCTCTCGCAATCGCCACGTATCTGGCAAGCCATCCTCTACGCGACCAACGGCTTCATTGAGTACCTTTGGCAGTCGCTGGACGACACCGCGCAAGCCAGGTTCATGAGCGAGTATTTCAGCTTCTTCATGGCCTACCGCGTCTCGATCCCGGTGGAAAACGCGCGCAAGATCCTCAGTTACCTTCGCAGTGGCCAGCTCGAATTCGTAGCCGGCTCATTCGCCGCGCCCGCGCCAGATGATTCACAGGGACTGGCCATTCGGGGGATTGGCTGGGCGTATGTTTATAACCGCGTGATCTACGCGATCGGCTTCCCGCGGGACGCCAACTTGCTGGAGTCGACGTTGCTGGCCTCGCTCCTGAAGAACGGCACGGCAACCTGTCATCCGATGGGCGGAATCTGCATCGACCCGGACACTTATCGCATTCAGGGCAGGATGGGCTCGGCACGGCATATTTATGCGGTCGGTGAACTCACCGTTGGCCAGCTGTTCTTCACCTCGGCGCTCGAAATCAACGGGCGACACGCCTTCCGCTGCGCGGACGCGATGGAATGGATAGAAGGAACCCAAAGGGTTGAACGCGTGGAAGAGCATGTTTGAACACAACAAAGCCCTCGCAGAAATGCGAGGGCTTTGGCGTTTAAGCGGCGAGTGAAACCAGGTCTCAGTGACCCGCGCTCTGCCCACCATCGACGTGCAGAATCTCGCCAGTGACAAAGTTTGCAGTGTCGAGATAGACGATCGCCTGGGTGATGTCGTGGACTTCACCCATGTGCCCGACCGGGTGCAGTGCGCCCAGGGCCGCGTGGGTTTCTTCACTGTGCATCGGCGTCTTGATGATGCCAGGGCTCACCGCATTCACTCGAATCCCACGCTTGGCGTACTCAATGGCCAAGGACTTGGTCGCCGCGTTCAAGCCACCCTTGGTCAGCGACGCCAGTACCGATGGCACACCGTCAATTGCGTGATCCACCAGGCTGGTGGTGATGTTGACGACGTGACCGCTGCCCTGTTTTTCCATCTCGGTAATCGCGAGTTGGGTAATGTAGAAGAAGCCATTCAAGTTCACCGACAGCACCGCGGCGTAGTCTTCTTCGGTGTAAGCGGTAAACGGTTTGGCGACGAAGATCCCGGCGTTATTGACCAGAGTATCGACACGACCAAAGCGCTCAATCGCCTCGCGAATCACTTGCCGGGCTACTGCCGGATCGCCGATGTCGCCCGCCACCGTGTGGATGTCCGGATCGGTGGACGGTTTGATCGAACGCGAAGTGGCGACCACCTTGTAATCCAGATCACGAAACGCCTTGACCATGCCGGCGCCGAGACCTTGGGAAGCGCCCGTGATAACGATGACTTTTTTCGAGTTGCTCATGATGAACCTCAACTAATAAATGATGGTTTGAAAAAGTGATGAATCAGGCTTCAACAGGCGCCTGCGCCATTTGCCGCAACATCTGTTCGTAGTACTCGACCGACTGCGAACCGGACACCAGGTGACGGCCGTTCAGCACCATGGCCGGGACCGAATTGATGCCGCGCTCGCGATAAAACTCCTCAAGATCACGCACTTCCGTGGCGAACGCTCCGGATGCCAGAACCTCACGGGCAGACCCCGCATCCAGCCCCACTTCTGCCGCCAGTCGAACCAGCGTCTCGCGATCACTCAGGTTCTGGCCGTCAGTGAAATAGCCACGCAGCAAAGCTTTCTTCAGTGCGACCTGCCGCCCTTCCCGCAATGCCCACGTCAGCAATCGGTGCGCATCAAAGGTGTTGTAGAAGTGGCTGCGCTTCTCCAGATCGAAGGTGAAACCGAGGGCCTCGCCGCGAGCGATTTGCGTCGCTTTACCGGCGGCGACGTCTTCGGCGGTGCGTCCATATTTGCGCATCAAATGCTCGACCGCTTTCTCGCCGACTGCCGGCATGTCCGGGTTCAACTCGAAAGGCTTGTAAGTCAACTCGACCGACACCTCACCGGCCACGTTCTCGATCGCCTGCTCCAACGCCGTCGCACCCAACGCACACCACGGGCACACCACGTCGGAGATGAAATCGATAGCGACAGTCGCGGTCATGACTTGCCCTCCGCGTCAGCCAGCTGCTTGCGGTACTGGGTGGTGGAGATGCCGGCGTAACCCCAGTTATCGGTGTCGACTTCTTCGATCACGATGTGGGTCAGGTGCGGATCCTTTTTGAGGACGCGCTGCAGGGTTTCAGTGATTTCGGCGATCACCTGAGCTTTCTGCTCCGAGGTAACGCCATCGCGGGTAATGCGAACGCTGACGAAAGGCATGAGGGAATCTCCAGTGACCTGCCCCGTCGGGATGAGGGGGAGGCGTTGGAGATAAATGTAGGAGGTTGGGTCAGGGGGATAAAGGTGGGGGTGGGTACTTCATTAGTTACTTGGTGTAATGATTACGGCAGCGGCAGGCGCTAAAACTGTTTGCTTCAAAAATGTTGAATCGGCCAATCTCCATTTTTTCGCAATCATTTCCGTTTCATGTAATCCGCCAGGTTACTTGTCGCTATTTCTCAGCTTTTTCGACGCGTTCTGGCGACGTGTCTCTGCGCGATTCGAACCGTTTCTCACTGTTTAAGTCTTCTTTCTCAGCGGCAGGAAGGACTTGTCTCGTTTTCATCTCACGCACAGATTCCAGCAAATCCTTCTGAAACTGATTCAGTTCTACATCCATTGCTGATGCTCCTCGAGCAAATCGACAACCCTATTGGTAGGTCATCCAAATTATCAAAATTATGCCCGGGCAATAATTATTGCTCAGCCATAAAAAACACTAAACCGTTCACCCCACGCCACCACCTCGCCACAATTGCGCATCCTCCCGCCTCAAGCTACCTTCAAGCCGTCGCTGCCAATTCAGCGACCGGGCCTGAGAACCCGGGTAATATGTAGGCGCACGAGCGCCACCAAATCACGATTGTCGGCGTTTTTTTGTGCCTGCATTTCCGTGTTATGGCGGCTGTGCGTGGGAGGCCTTCGGGTCTGCCGGTTTCCTACATTTCCGGTTCTCAGCCTGCGCACAGCTGTCACCCATTCGCCTGAGAACGAACGTGGCAGCTCTCACTTATATGTAGGAGTTTTGCTAATGCTTGCCATCAGTCCGTCCAAAATTTGCGCCACTGCTGCACCGGTCATCACCCACCACCGCCCAAAAACCGGAGGTGCCCAATGACCATCCCTCAAGACCTGAAAACCATCGGCCTCACCCCGTTCTCCTACCACGCCAACGAAGCGCTGTTTCGCATCAACTCCGGTGTCCCGGTGATCGAAGCCCTTTCCCATGCTTCCAACCTGCTCCACGTCGCCAAACTGCTCGCCTCTGACGCTGCCATGGTTCGCGAAACCGACCGGCATGCCTGGGCGTCGTATTATTTGCAGGAAATGAGCAAGGCGATCATCGATGACGTGGTGAAGGTTCTCGACGCACCATGTAACAACCGCCGTCCAACGTAGTCGCGCACGCATAAAAAAGCCCCGAATCAATCGGGGCTTTTTGCGTGCTGGAATCATTAAAAATTTGAGCTCCATGCATAAAATCGATTATCCCTGCATAAAAACGATTACAAAACTGACCTTTTGCTTAAAAACGATTAGAAACCGGCCAAGCAGTCTCAAGATCTAACAATTTTTGCCCCTCCCACTCAAACCTCACTCACCTCAAACACAAACGAAATCCTCCGACTGCTCGCACTCCACACATACCGAATATGCTTCCCCTGCTTCGGAATCGACACCGCCGGCGGTCGAAACGCCGCAACACACTCATGCCCCGGCAACCGAACGCTGTTGTAGAGCAATCCCCATGACAACGTTTCGCGAAGTTGCCGAGCGAACGCCTGGGACGGGCCGTAAGCAGTCGGGTCTGGATCATGAAGCTGCGGATAGTTTTGGCGAATATCATGTAGCGGTTTGACGACCTTGTTGACGTAAGTGCGCATGGTCAACTCAAGGTCTGGCTCATTGGTCGCAGCGAGAAACCGTTCCTGGTGATAGCTCGTCTCGGCGATAGCCGCAGCCTGGCTGCTAGCGGCGTAATAGACGCCAAATGTGCCATCGGTAAAGCGACTGGTTTTGCCGATATGCGTAAACGCAGCCATCACCGGCGTGGAGCCGGGTCCAGAGATTCGATCCTCAGGACGCACCCGGGAGAGCACGCCGGCCTCTTCCATCAATCGGTCGTTGGTGAGTGCTTCGAGGGCGTACGCGGTAGGCAGGTCTTCCGGATCGAGCACATCTTCAAATAACGAGATCGGCGGGAAGCAGCTGTTGACGATCCGATAGGCTCGCGACCATTGCGGATCGGCCAGTTCCGGCGCCATCAACCGCGCACTCCGTCGAGGTAGCGGCGTACGTCAGCGATGTCCACCACGCGGCCGACCAGCATGTAGTCCAAAGCAGTTTGGCCGTTAAACGGCGCGGCGGTGTTCGGGCTGCTGACCCATTTATAGGCGCGCTCGCGGCTATTGCTGAAGATGATGCTCAGCGCTTTGTGGATGCCCATCAGGTAGGAAATGCGTTCCAGGGTGTCGTGGGGCAGACGCACGTTGGGCGGTAGGTGTTTGTACTTGTAGAACGTGGTGTTGCCGACTTTGCCCAGCAGCGTGCGTTGCTGCTCGGCGCTGCAACCCCAACGTTCCATGAGGTTGAAGAAGAACTTGAGCGCAACCCGGCCGGCTTCGGGGGAGTCGAGTTGTTGCTGTGGGCTGAGGGCGGGTGATGAGGTAGGCATGGGATCGCCTCCGTAGCAATGTCTAGAGTCAGACTAGTACAGATACGGATAAATATGTGAATTTAATCCATAAGCGAATAAAGAGCCTTTATTGCACCTAATCGAAAAGACGCACACCTCCCGCGTTTTTTTGATCCCAATCACCCCACCATCACCAAAAACCCCGATCCTGTGTAAGCCTCCAGCCATCGGCTGCGGAATCAATTCGCTACTAAACCCGCGACAACTATGCTCAGGTGCAGGAATATAGCCGGCATAGGTGCAGGATCGGCCGCTAAGTACACAACAATTGCCAGCCCACTTTAGAGGGCATTACCCCATGGATAGCAGAACCTTACGCAACCTCATGCGCATCGTGCAGACCGGCTCGTTGTCGGCGGCGGCAGAGCATTCCTGTTTGACCGTGCAGGCGTTGGCCGCGCAGTTGAACAAGGTCGAAGAGCAGTTTGGTTTTCGCCTGTTTCGACGTTCCAACAAGGGCCTGACCCTGACTGCGCAGGGCACGGAGCTCACGCCGTATATGGACAAGGTCCTGGTGGCGACGCGGCAGATGGAAGAGAAAGTCGCGGCGCTGAAGGTACCCGGCCAGCGCACGCTGAAGGTGGCGTTGAATACCACGCTGTCGGAGGACTTCAACCGGCGCATGATCGGACGCCTGTTTGAGGTGTTTCCTGACCATCAGTTGGAATTCTCCTACGCCGAGTCGATGGAAAATCTGAGCAAGTTGAAGAATGAAGACTTCGACCTGGCCGTTTTGATCGGACCGCAAAAACCGGGGATGCCGAGCATTTTGTTGCCGGACGTACACGTTCAGGTGGTCGGCGCTCACTGTGGTCAGGAAAACGATCCGCTGGTGATGCTGGGCGACAAGTTTCAGGTTCGTCCTGCGGATGATTGTCCGTATTCCCACAGCTTCCTGCGCTTTCTCGACGCCGGCCTCGGCAACTACGAAACCGGCCAACGGATGATTTATTCCTGCAGCGAAACCCTGACCCTGTCGCTGATCCCGCAAATGGACGGCATCGGCATGGTGTCTCGCGACGCCGCACAGCGTAACGGCTTGACCATTTTCCCCGGTTTCGAGGATTTCCTCGAAGTGCGGTTGGCGGTCAATAACCCTGAGTTGTCGGGCCAGGCCTTGAGCGATGTGGTCGACTTGCGCCTACATGAACGAGCCGAGCGCAATGTACGCAGCCGTCCCGACCGCCACACTGAGAAAGAGGTTTTTGCTGAAATACGCACATAACAACGTCGGAATCGCTGCATAGAATTCCGGGCGATCGAGCTGCACATGCTGGTCCTTGATCAACAAGGGCGTAAGGCTGATCGCAGCGACGATCGCCACTGGCAGGTATTCCAACGCCCTTGCAACAAACGGTGGCCAGTGGTCGGTGTTCACCTGCAGCGGCAATGCGCGCGGCAGGAAGGTCACGGCCATCATCAGCACCACGACCAGGATCAGGAACGTTTGGTCAGGCATACACCCACCCCGCAACCCACAAATGTGGCGATAAATACGTTGAATGGCGAGCTGCCGACCAGGCTCAAGGCGCCCATGCAGGCGACTGCGGCCAGTGCGGCGATCAGCTTGTTGCGGGTGTTGCACAGCGACACCAGCACGTAGAGCATCATCGCGGTCAGGGCATAGTCGAGTTGATATTTGATCAAGTGCGACGCGTACTGCGCGCAGATCGCCCCGAGCAATCCACCAAGCACCCACGAGGTGTGGCAAAACAGGTTGAAGCCGATCAGGTAACGCACATTGACCGGCGCGCCGCTGCCCAGTTTCACGCTGTGGAAAGCGAAGGATTCATCGGTCAGTCCGCCGGCATAACACCAACGCTCAAAACGACTTAGCCCCAACGCCCGCAAGGCCTTGGCCATGTAAACCGACATCAGCATGTGCCGCGCGTTGATCAAAAACGTGGTGAGGATAATCGTGGTCAGCGAGGCGCCGCTGGAGATCAGCGCCAACGCGGCGAACTGCGAAGCCCCGGCATACACGAACAGGCACATTGCGACCGGCAACCACACAGGCAACCCCGCGTTGACGGCCATCAAGCCAAACACAAACGACACCGTGAAGTAGCCGGCCACTACCGGACTGGCTTCTGCAAACGTGCGCGAAGGCTGTGGCTCGACCATCAGCGGCTGGCTGCTGGACGTCTCATTCATAGGTCCCTCTCAAAGGTCGTTTCGCCACGCGGCTCGCAAAAACCCTGGGCAGTCCAAAAACGTTTGCCGGCAAGGTTAGCATCGTCGACGAACAGGAACATCCGCAGTACACCCACGCGTTTCATGTCCGCCGAAGCCGCTTCCACCAGGCGCTGGCCCACGCCTTGGGCGCGATAAAGCGGGCTCACCGCCAAGTGGTTGATGGTGCCACGGCTGCCGAGCATACCGCCCAGCACCGCGCCGACCACTTCGCCGCTGAGGTCGAGCGCCAGGTACGCGGTGGTGGTTTTCTGCACCAACACACCGCGCAGGCATTTGGCATCCTGCCAGTCGCAGAACGACACTTCGTCGAACTGCCGAAAGAAGCGCTCCAGGCGCACGGCATCCTTTGCGTTGGCCCGCCACATCATCACTGATGTGGAGGGGCTGTCCATGGGGTCGAGCTGTTCAGCGAACAATGTCGAAAGCGGTCCCGGGCCGCGAGAAGGAAATCGCCAGGATTTGCCGGTACGCCATGTCGTGGGAATGGGTATTGCGGGCCGGGGTTACGTAGTGGCGCATGTCGCGGTCGAGGAAGAACGTGGTGTCGAGGATTTCCTGATACGTCGTCGACGCCAGTTGCTCTTCGTGGGCGCTGTAGAGACGGCTTTCGGCACCGTCCACATTGTTGCGTCCCCAGAAGTGCACGCCGCTGAACGGATAACCGTCGCAATGAATGCCTTCGGGGGTGATTTCCAGTTGCTTGCCTGGCTTGATCTCGATACGGATCTGATGGATCTGGCATTGCCAGATTTCATCGTGCAACTCCGGCGGCAGCACGTTTTTATACACTTCAAAATCGATGTCGATCAGGCTGCGCATTACCGGCGAGTTGATCACTTCGTCGGAGAAGTCCTGGAAGTGGCGAACCATGCCGCCGACGTAGCTGTTGTTGGCCTTGGACTGAACATAGGCCCGATGCTCCAGTTGCGTCAGCTCGCGGGTTACCGGGTTGTATTCGAAGTCACTGTAGCGACGAAAACGCATACCGGATTCGGCCTGGCCGTAGTAGCTGTCCGGTTCCATGTTTTCCCAACTTTTGGTCAGTCGGACGAAGTCGGCAAAATGACCGTAGAGATTGAAGTCACCACCCTGGACGTTGACAAATTTGTCGCGTCTTAGCGATTCGCCAACTTCTCTGTTTAACACGATCATTACAAGTCTCCGCTGCATTGAGCGGCCTAATCTATTAGGTGCAGGATTTGCGTCCATGAGAAAGAATTTCAGGCATCTCAAGCGTTGCTTGAAGCGCCATAAAAAGATCGTTTGAATTGACGTTTTTATGCCAAAAAAAGCGCTTTTAGAACGTTTCCACCAAAATGCCGCAAAAAAAAACCCCGAGCCAGTCGGGGTTTTTTATTGAGTGTTAGCCACTCAATTGATCATCAGAAGATGTTGATCGGGTAATCGACGAACACGCGCAGTTCGTTACCGCTGACGTTGTACTCGCTGGACTTCTGCGACACACGCAGGATCGAGCTGCGCAACTTCACGCTCAGGTCTTTGGCCGGGCCGCTTTGCACGACGTACTTGAACTGGTTGAAGATTTCGCGCTCGGTACCGCCCTCGCTGGTAGAGGTGGTGATGTTGTCGCCGCGCACGTAAGCCACGTTGTAGCTCAGGCCCGGAATACCGAAAGTGCTGAAGTCCAGGCCGTAGCCCAGCTGCCAGCTGCGTTCGTCTTCGGCGTTGAAGTCGGACCAGTAGGAGTTGGCCAGGTAGATGGTGTTGCCACCGTCGCCGACACGCCCCTGGTCTTTCTGATAGCCGCCGTAGGCGTAGCCCAGGTTGCTGTCGCCGGTGCTGCGCTGATGCGCGATGGTGAACGAGTGCGGGCCGGTGGCGAAGGTCGCGGCCAGGCTCCAGATTTTGTTGTCGTCGCCGGTGATACCGTTTTCGCGGACGTAGGAATTGTCCAGCTTGGTGCGATAGCCGTTGAAGTCCAGGGTCAGGGACTGATCCTTGTCGATCGGGAACACGTAGTTAGCGTTCACGTATTGCTTCTTCAGCACGTCTTCGACGTCGGAAGCGTAGACCGCAGCCTTGAACTGCTCGGTGAACTGGTAGCTGCCGCCCAACACGTTGATCGACTTCAAGCCACCGCTGTCACGACCTTCCGCGCTTTTACGCGACTCGGCGGTGAAGCGACCGGCGTTCAGGACCAGGCCTTTGATCTCCTTGGAGGTGATCAGGGTGCCGGTGTAGCTTTCTGGCAGCAGGCGCGAGTTGTCGTAGTTCAGCACCGGCAATTCCGGCATCTGGTCGCCGTAGGTCAGCGTGGTGCTGGACAGACGGAATTTGACCGCTGCGCCGCCCTTGGACAGGTCGTTGGCCGGGTTGCCGCTGTCGCCCTTCTTGAAGAAGTCGATACCCTGGGCACCGCTGCGGTCTTCGCTGCGCTCCAGGTTAAGTGCGTACAGACCGAAAGCGTCGACGCCGACACCGACGGTGCCTTGGGTGAAACCGGACGAGAACGTACCGATGGCCGCTTGGCCCCACTCGGATCTATCCGGGTTGCCGTCCTTGTAGTCACGATTGATGTAGGCGTTGCGCAGCAGCACTTTGAGGCTGCTGTCTTCAACAAATCCCTTGGTTTCGGCCTGGTCGTTAGCCATGGCCTGTGTAGCGCTCAACATCCCCAGAGCGATCAGGCTGATTCGCTTATTCAACATTTTGTTTTCCTTATTACTGGTTGATACGCGCTGTGCCGAACGGCTGAAATGGCGCTATTGCGCTCTTTTTTCACCCCGAAACAAAAAGGCCCGCCCACGAAAAATCGCGGCGGGCCTTTTTATTGTTTTGTGAGTCATGGCGGTTAGCCACAGGCGTTGGCGTGGATCCTATCCGCGCCCTTAAGCCTGTGTCAATTTCATGAATCGTCTGAGAATAGGCAAAAATCGTCTAAGAAACCCCTTGGCGGCGAGCTTCAGTTGCATGATTTCGGAAGATTTCAGTGGATACAGCCGCCAAGGCCACAGGCTTGAAACTCGGGCGCCGAGGCGGGTGCGGGAAGCGATTGACGCAGCCACGCCGCGAAGGCTTCCGGTTTGCCGATCCACGGGCCGATGTCGATCAAGGTGAATTGGCCGTTCAATTCCAAAACGAAAGTCGGGAAACCCTGACCGCCGACGTCGGCCAGCAGTGCCCGGCTCTCTTTGATATGGCGCTCAGTATCGGCTGCGTGGAAAGCACTCTCGAAGGCGTGCGGTTCGAGGCCCAGGCCTGTCGCGAGCTCAAACAGGACCGCTTCATCAGCGATGCGCCGTCCTTCCAGATAATGAGCGCTCTGCAAACGCCCCAGCAATTCCAGTCCGCGCCCGGCGATCTGCTCGGCGGCGAGCACGGCGGCAATCGGCGGAGCGGAATCAAAAACCGCCGTTTCGTCGCGCAACAAACCTTCGAAATACGCTTCACCAAACGGCTGGCCGGTGAATTCGGCAATGCGCCGGTCGTGGGGCATCACGTAGTTGCGCAGTTGTGGCGAAACGGTCTGGCGATTGGCACCGGTCATCATGCCGCCGCCGTGGGCGATCACCGGCAGGACGATCTGGGCCGCTTGCACCAAAGGTTCGGCGCCGTAGCACCAGCCGCACAACGGGTCGTAAATGTAGTGAAGGTTCATGGGAAAGCTCCGGCACAAAGGTAGGAAAACGCAATGCCGGCAGACTAGTCCGCAGATCGTTTCGGAAAAACGCTGGATTGGTTTTCAGACTGTTTCATGAATCGGTCGAATCACTTCGCCGAGCTTTCGTATCAGCATCGACACAAATAGAAACAATCATTCCGGGATACGTATTAGGAATAGCTCACGAAAGTAAATAGCAAGCATTACCATTCGCGCCCTACACGCTATTGCCTAAAAATCCTACGGATGCGTTCCTCAATGCCTGCCCCTTTTCGCCTTACTTCCTACAGCCTTGGCTTCTCTGCTCTGCTGTCTGCCGGTTTTTCCTACGCTGCTCCTACAACGCTGCCTGAAACGTCCATCAGTGCCGAAGCCGAAGCGGATGACCCACGGGTAAAAGAAACCAGCACTGCCACCCGCACAGCAACGCCGGTGCGCTATGTGCCTCAGGCGATCGATTCGATAAAAACCACCAACATCGCGGACTACGGCACTTACGACCTTGGCACTGCGCTAAGCGGCATCCCCAACGTCAGCAGCGGCGCCGACACGCGTTTCGACAGCCTGCGCATCCGTGGTTTCGACGCCAGCAACGACTTCTACCTCGACGGCATCCGTGACGACAGTCAATACGTGCGCGACCTGCACAACATCGAACGCATCGAAGTGCTCAAAGGCCCGGCCGCCGTGTTGTATGGCCGGGGCAGCCAGGGCGGGATCGTCAACCGAGTGAGCAAGCTACCGGAGTTCGGCCGCCGCTCGACTATTGAGGCCCAGGGCGGCAGCGACGATTTGCGCAGCCTGTATGCAGACTTGAGCACTGATCCAACCGAGAACATCAGCCTGCGCCTGAACATGGGCAACATGGATCAGAACAGTTTCCGCGATGGCGTGAGTGGCAATCGCCAACTGTTCGCGCCGTCCATGAACTGGCAACTGACGCCGGACCTGAACTGGCTGGTGCAGTACGAATACAGCCGTTACAACCGTACGCCGGATCGCGGCATCCCTGGGGTAAACGGACGCCCGGCGGATGTAGGGCGGGATACGACCTACGGCAACGATCACGATTTCATCGACGACAAGTCACAATCCCTACGCTCGAAACTCAGCTATGAACTCAGCGACAACTGGCAACTGCGCCACACCCTCGGTGTGTTCAAGCTCGACAGCGATTTCGATAACACCTACTCGACGGGTTACGACCCGAAGACCAACAAAGTCCTGCGCCAGCACTGGCAACAGGACCTGACCACCCGCAACGTCTTCAACAACGTTGAACTGGAGGGTGGCTTCGACACCTTCGGCCTTGAACATCGCGTGCTGACCGGTATCGAGATCGGCAGCCAGCGTCGCGATCCGAAGCTGTACAACGCCGCGACTTCCGGGCCGGGCAGTTCGCCGGTTCCGGCGCTGGACCTGTACAACCCGAACCGCGATCTACGCCACACCGGTCGCATGCAGACATTCAGCGACAGCCACACCGAAGTCGAAAGCCGTGCGGTGTACGTGCAGGATCAACTGCGCCTGAACGATCAGTGGCAACTGCTGGCCGGCTTGCGCTACGACACCTTCGACATCGAGTCGACCAACAAGCTGAAGGACATTTCCGAGGATCGTGACAGCCACAGCACCAGCCCTCGTGTAGGAATCGTCTGGACGCCGCTGCCGAATCATTCCTTCTACGCCTCTTGGACCAAGACGTTCTCGCCGGTGGGCGGTGGTTTGATCGGCATTACCCCGGGAGCGACCGGCAACAGCAACGACCTGAGCCCGGAACTGACCAAGCAGAAGGAAATCGGGGTGAAGAGCGACTGGCTCGACGATCGCCTGAGCACCACCCTGGCGATCTACGAACTGGAACTCTACAACCGCCGCACCAGCGATCCGCTCAACCCGACCATCACCCTGCTCACCGGCGAGCAACGCTCCCGTGGTATCGAGTTGACCGGTACCGGCAAACTTGGTGGCAACTGGTACGTGCGCGGTGGCGTGGGCGTGCAGGACGCTACCGTCGTGAAAGACAACAATGGTTTTGAAGGCAAACGCGTCACAAACGTGGCCAAGCACAACGGCAGCCTGTTCCTGACCTGGAAGCCGGAAATGGGCTGGTACGCCGAAACCGGTCTGACCCTGGTCGGCGAGCGTTACGCCGACAACCTCAACACCACGGTCCTGCCGGGGTATGGCCGCTGGGATGCCCTGGCCGGGTTCCGGCAGAAAGATTGGGATTTGCGCGCGGCGTTGAATAACATCAGCGACAAGAACTACTACGCGTCGTCCACCAGCCAGTATCAGATTCAGCCGGGTGAGCCGCGCAGCCTGGTTGTGACCGGAACCTACAGCTTCTAAACACCTTGCTCTAACGTGATCGTTCCCACGCTCCGCGTGGGAATGCCTCAACGGACGCTCCACGTCCATTTGGGACGCAGAGCGTCCCGGGCTGCATTCCCACGCAGAGCGTGGGAACGATCTTCGCCCATAAAAAAAGCGCCGCCTTCCCGGCAGCGCTTTTATCAATCCGTTGTTGTTCTTCTTATCCTTCCATCACATCCCACAACGCTTCCAGCTCCGCTTCGCTGAATAAACCAGCGGGGTAGCGCTCGATCATCATCCGGCGCGGATCAGGTTCCCTGATCTGACGCGTTCCATTGGATTTCAACCAGTGCGCAAGGATCTGTAGCGATTCGCTATTGACTGCCAGGGGATGCAATGTCCGCTCGCTCACTACGTTCACTTCGGCGTTCATTTCAGCGCTCTCTCCCGGTTTGTGAGCGGCTAACTTATCCAAGGTTTATGACAGAACGTCGCCGTTCTCCCCTCCCTGTTTTGCCCCATGACAGATACAAGAGCTGTGCCAATGTTTCGGAGCTGTCGATAAGCGGATACAAAAAAGCCCGCGGTCCTGACGGGCTGCGGGCTTTCTGTAAGGCGAAACGGGAAAACGTTTGTGAGACTGATTATGCAATCAACTCAGGCTGTTACAACTGCACTCATTCGTTGTGCGGTGCGGGCTGTTGTTGGGTAAGGCAGTGGATGTTACCGCCGCCCAGTAACAGTTCGCGGCCGGGCACCATCACCACTTCGTGCTGCGGGAACAGGCTCTGCAAAATCTCTTTGGCCGGGCCATCCAGCGGATCGTCGAAGCTCGGCGCGATGATGCCGCCGTTGACGATCAGGAAGTTCACGTAGGAACCCGCCAGGCGAACCGTAGGATTGCGCTCCTGAGTCCCGTCCACCGGATCGACACCGGCGCATTCTTCTTCGGTCGCATACAGCGGCCCCGGAATCGGCATCTTGTGCACCGTGAACGGGCGACCCTTGGCGTCGGTGCTGCTTTCCAGCACTTTCATTGCCGCCTGGCAACGCGGGTAGTTCGGGTCCTGCGGGTCATCGGTCCAGGCCAGCAGTACTTCGCCCGGACGCACGTAGCAGCAGAAGTTATCCACATGGCCGTCGGTTTCGTCGTTGAACAAACCGTCCGGCAGCCAGATGATTTTATCCACCGCCAGATTGGCGCTGAGCACCGCTTCGATGTCGGCACGGTTGAGGTGCGGATTGCGATTGCGGTTGAGCAGGCATTCTTCGGTGGTGATCAGCGTGCCTTCGCCATCGACGTGAATCGACCCGCCTTCAAGCACGAAGCCCTCGGTGCGGTAACGCTGGCTGCGCTCGATCTCGAGGATCTTGCCGCCGACTTGCGAATCACGATTCCACGGCGAATACAGACCACCGTCGAAACCACCCCAAGAGTTGAAGTCCCAGTTCACGCCACGGACTTCGCCGCTGTGATTGATCACGAAGGTCGGGCCGGTGTCGCGGACCCAGGCGTCGTCGCTGGACATCTCGACCACGCGAATATTCGGCACATCGAGGCGGGCGCGGGCGTTTTCGTATTGGCCAGCGGACACCGCGACGGTCACCGGTTCAAAACGGGCGATGGCCTTGGCCACCGCGACGTGCGCGGCTTGCGCCGGTTTGCCGCCCAGACGCCAGTTATCCGGACGCTCGGGCCAGATCATCCAGGTCTGGGTTTGTGGCGCCCACTCGGCGGGCATGTAGAAGCCGTCGGCGCGCGGGGTGCTGTTTAAAGTGGTCATCAGGCTCAGGACTCCAGGGAACCGTCGAGGGTTTTGAGCGCATTGTATAGGTTCGGACGCCGATCACGGAACGAGCCCCACGCGCTGCGGATGTGCTCCAGTTCGTCGAGGTCGAAGCTTTGCACCAGTACGCCTTCTTCGGTCTTATCGAGTTCCTGCACCTTCTCGCCGAACTGGTTGGCGATAAACGACGAGCCGTAGAAAGTAATGTCGTAGCCGTCCTGCTCTTCGTTGCCGATGCGGTTGCTGGCGATCAGCGGCATCAGGTTGGCGCCGGCGTGGCCTTGTTGCACGCGCTGCCAGTGGTCACGGGAAGAAATAGTCTTGTCGTGCGGCTCGCTGCCGATGGCAGTCGGGTAGAACAGGATTTCCGCGCCGAGCAACGCCATGCTGCGGGCGCACTCCGGGAACCACTGATCCCAGCAAATGCCGACGCCAATCTTCGCGTAACGGGTGTTCCAGACTTTGAAACCGGTATCGCCCGGGTTGAAGTAATACTTTTCGTGGTAGCCAGGGCCGTCCGGGATGTGGCTTTTCCGATAAGTCCCGAGGTTGGAGCCGTCGGCATCGATGATCGCAATGCTATTGAAACGCGCGCGGCCGGCCAGTTCGTAAAAGCTGATCGGCAGCACCACTTGCAGTTCCCTGGCGACTTTCTGGAAGTGCTTGATCGCGACGTTGTCTTCAACGGTCGTGGCCAATTGCAGGTAATCCGGGTTCGGCTTCTGGCAGAAGTACGGGGCCTCGAACAATTCCTGGATCAGGATGATCTGCGCACCTTTGGCCGCGGCCTCACGGACCAGCTTCTCAGCGGTCTCGATGTTGGCTTCAAGGTCCCAGGAACAAGCCATCTGGGTAGCGGCGACGGTAACGATACGGCTCATGAATCATCTCCTGGGTCTTTTTATAGGTAGGCAATGACGACTTTATAGCCGATAAATATCGGCTTTAAAAGCTGATCACATGCCTTCCGTCTAAAAAAACCCAGAAAAAGCCGATAACAATCGATATTTTGCGTCGATTTCAGAGACGCCATCGCGGGCAAGCCCTACAACCCTTCACCCAACACCTTCGAAAGCATGTCGACAAAGAAATCCACGCTCCGCCGCGAAGTCACCATCGGCGGCTTAATCTTGAGCACGTTCAGAAAATCCCCCGTCGGCTGCATGAAAATCCCCAGCTCGCGCAAGCGGTCACATAGCGCCGTGGTTTCTTCGGTCGCCGGCTCCAGGGTGTCGCGGTTGCGGATCAGCTCGACGCCCAGATAGAAACCGGAACCATGCACCGCGCCCACCAACGGATGACTATCGATCAACGCTTCCAGACGTTCCTTGAAATACCCCCCCACGACCTGAGCGTTTTCCCAGAGCTTTTCCTCCTCCATCACATCCAGCACCGCCATGCCGATCTGACAACTGACCGGACTGCCGCCGGCCGACGAGAAGAAGTAACCCTCGGCTTCCAGCGCTTCGGCGATTTCCCGGCGGGTGATCACCGCGCCCAACGGCTGGCCGTTACCCATGCCCTTGGCCATGGTGATGATGTCCGGCACCACGCCCTGCTCTTCGAAACCCCAGAAGAAATGGCCCATGCGGCCATAACCGACCTGCACTTCATCGGCGATACACACGCCGCCCTGAGCGCGGACCAACGCATACACCTGCTGCAAATACCCTGGCGGCAGCGAGATGCCGCCGGCATTGCCGTACACCGGTTCACAGATGAACCCGGCGAGCTGGCGTTTCTGTTCAGCGATTTTCGCCAGGTTGTGCTCGACGCTGCGCACGTAGTCCGGCGTGCTATCCGGGCCACGGAATTCGCCACGATAGGTGTTCGGTGCAATCACCGGATGCACCCAGTCGGGACGGCTGCTCAAGGCCTTGGGGTTGTCGGCAATCGACGTCGACACCGCGTCCGCGCCCACCGTCCAGCCGTGATACGCCTCAAGCACGCTAAGCATGTCGCGCCCGCCGCTATAAGCCCACGCCAGACGAATCGCCAGGTCGTTGGCCTCGCTGCCACTGTTGACCAGGAACACGCGGTCCATGGAGTCCGGCGACAGTTTCAGCAAACGCTCGGAAAACTCGGCAACCGCCGCGTAGTTGAATCGCGAATTGGTATTGAGCAGCGACCACTGACGGCTGGCGACCGCAGCCATGCGCGGATGACCGTGGCCGAGCACCGCGACGTTGTTGAGCATGTCGAGGTAGGAGCGGCCCTGCATGTCGATCAGGTGATTGCGCCAGCCGCGTTCGATGCGGGGCGGGTCGACGTAATAGTGTTTCTGGGTGCGGGCGAAACTGGCGTCGCGACGCGCCAGCAACGTTTGCGAATCGAGTTCGTCTTCAGCGTCACACGCCAGCCCGAGCAACACCGCCGGAGACGGGCACAACGCCTTCCAGGCCAATGCGCGAGACGGCGTGCAAAACAGTGGCGCATCGAACGAAGCGCCTCGACACAACTGCACCCTCAGCGGCCCGCTGACCGAACCCAGCACCTGGCCTTTGACCAGCGCCGCGCCGGTGTGCAGCGTTGGCGTCACGCCCCATAAGCGTACGCTCAGTTGCGGGCCGTCGAGTTGCAACACGCCCGCCGCCGGTTGGTGCACCACCCCGGCAAATGGCGATTCAACCGCCGTGCCGTGGGGCACGCGCAACTCGACGTGCAATGGGCAAGTATCGGGTTCAGCAGCAGTGTCCGCGCGGGTGCGAGACAACCGATATTGGCCGTAACGACTGGCCGCCAGACCATGGGCCGCTGCGGCTTCCGTCAGCAGACGCTGATCGATCCCTTCCTGCTCCCAGTTGCCGGCCTCGAAGTGCGGGCTGAGCACGCCCAAATCGATCAAGGCAAATTCACGGCCGACCAGGCTCGGCAGCAGTGGCGCAAAACCTTCACTGCCGATACTTGGCAGGGTCTGGCCGACAGCCGTCAGGATCGCCGCCTCCATCAACGCCAATGGCACCGACGTCGCCACGCGGAAAATTTCCCATTCGTGGGTCAGATTGTCGCGACTGTACGCATTGCCCGGATCGATGCTGACCTGCTGCTCGCCGCTGAGCACCAACACCGCCGCCCGGGCGACGATCAACGGCCACAGCGCTTGCAGCTCCTCATGCTGCAACGGGTTGACCGCGTGATAAGCCTGCACCGCCGGCAAGATGCAGAACGGATCACCATCGGCGTGATGCAGCAGCGCCGCGCAGGTCACCGACAAATCCGTGATGCGCCAGGTGCGGATCAGGTCGCCGAAATCAATCACACCCTGCAATTGCCATTGGCGTTGCGAATCCCGCTGCCACACCACATTGTCGTCGGTGATGTCCATGTGAATGGCCTGCACCGGCAGCTTATCCACCAGTGGCAACAAATGACGCTCAGCCAGTTCGGCCACATCCGCGATCAGCCCGCGCTGTTGGTCATCCTTGATGATCGGCAACAAATGCGCGATTAACGCGTTGGCATGTCGGGCGTCCCATTGCAGCGTGCGCTCAAGTCCGGCGTGGTTGAAACCGGCCAGCGCCAGGTCCATTTCGCCGCAGAGCCGGCCGAAACCGGCGACCACGGGTCCGGGCAAATGACCGAGGTGCGTCAGCGACTGGCCTTCGATGTAATCAAGCAGGCGCACATGCACCGCCTGGCCGCCGACTTCCAGCGAAAGCAGATCTTCACCACTGTTGGCAGGAATCACCCGTGGCACCTGCACACCGCCACGCTCGGCCAAATGCTTGAGCCCTGCGTGCTGGGCTTGCAACTCCAGCGCCGAGTAATCGCCCCGGCAGATTTTCAGGACGAAACGCCCCTGGTCGCTGTTGACGCGGTAGTTCAGGTCCTGCTGGCTGCCCAGAGCCTGCAAGGTCCCGCTCAACCCGTAATGTGCCTGCAGCAGCTCTGACGCTTGCTCCGCAGACACTTGCGGGCTGGGCAAACTGGCGCGGTGGATCAACGTGGCGAGCGGCATACAAAACCCCTGGAATTTTATTAGGCGCTTATATCGCCACCGCTCGGGGCGATACGCAACCCCCCTCCCGAATCAGCACAGGTCAAAAGACATCGCCGCACTCGCACCCGTCGGCACTTTGCGCAAGAATGTCCCCCATCATTGCCTATCGCTGGAGAAAACCCATGAACATAGTCACCACCGACCTGCCCGGTGTCCTGATCATCGAGCCAAAGGTATTTGGTGACGAGCGCGGCTTCTTCTATGAAAGCTTCAACGCCAAGGCTTTCGAAGAAGCGACCGGTCTGAACACGCAGTTCGTTCAGGACAACCATTCCCGCTCGCAAAAAGGCGTGCTACGCGGCCTGCACTACCAGCTGGAAAATACCCAGGGCAAGTTGGTTCGCGTCACCGCCGGTGAAGTGCTCGACGTGGCGGTAGACATTCGCCGCAGCTCGCCGCACTTCGGTAAATGGGTCGCCGTTCGACTGTCCGCCGACAACCATCGTCAATTGTGGGTCCCCGAAGGTTTCGCCCACGGCTTCGTGGTGCTGAGCGAATTCGCCGAGTTCCTCTACAAGACCACTAATTACTACACGCCGTCGGCCGAGCGCAGCATTCGCTGGGACGATCCGGACCTGGGCATCGACTGGCAGCTGGATGAGGCGCCAAAACTGTCGGGCAAGGATGCAGCGGCTGCGTTCTTCAAGGACGCTGACGTCTTTTCCTGAATCGCTGTCTGAATCTTCACTTCGACAACGCGCCGGCCGCGAGCGCGCAGACTGCGCCCGCAACCCTAGGCATAATGCGCCTGTACCCCCAGGCGCTCGATGCTCATGACTCCGACCCTTCCTCGCAGACCCCGCTGGCGCAGCCTGGCCCTGCTCGCGCTGTGCCTGGCGCCGTTGCTGTGGCCGCTGCAGCATCTGGCCGAGCGGTATTACCGCAGCGAACTGGCCGGGCAGAATCGTCAGACCCTCGACCTCTACGTCGCCAACCTGCTGGGCACCCTGCACCGTTATGAAGTGTTGCCGCAGATCCTCGGCGACCTGCCCGCCCTGCGCGCCGTGCTCGGTGCGCCTGACGATGGCGTCACCCAGGGCAACGCCAACCGCCTGCTGAAAAACATCAGCGCCCAGACCGGCGCCGAAGTCATGTACCTGATGGACACCAGTGGCAAGACCCTGGCGGCGTCCAACTGGGACAAACATGACAGTTTCGTCGGGCGCAATTTTTCCTTCCGGCCGTACTTCAGCGAAGCCATGGCCGGGCGTCTCGGACGCTTTTTCGGGCTGGGCACCACCTCGGCCAAGCGCGGTTACTTCTTCGCCGCCGCCGTGCGCGAAGGCGAGAAAGTCATCGGCGTGCTGGTGGTCAAGGTCGATCTCGATCACACCGAAAGCCTGTGGGGCAAAACCCCGGAACAACTGCTGCTGACCGATCACAACGGCGTGGTCATTCTCACTTCGCGGCCCGAGTGGCGCTTTCGCTCCACCCGCGTCTTGAGTGACAACGAGAACAAAGCCATCAGCGCGATCCAACCCTACCCGACCCGCGATCCCAAGCCGTTGAGGCTCAACCCCAACGCCTGGCTGACCCAGACCCAGTCGATCGCGGAAACCGGCTGGAACGTCAGCATCCTGGCGCCACGCACCCTGATCGACCGCCCGGTGCGCACGGTCGTGGCCATCGGTGGCGCGACATTGCTTGTATTGATGTTGCTGCTCGGTTTGATGATGCAGCGACGTCGCCATTATCTGGAGCGGATCGCCTTCGAAGCCAAGGCCCGCCGCGAGCTGGAAGGCCGGGTGGCCGAGCGTACCAGCGACCTCGAAGGCCTCAACCGCCGGTTGAAACAGGAAGTGCTGGAGCGCGAACACGCTCAGCAGGAACTGGTGCGCGCCCAGGACGATCTGGTCCAGGCCGGCAAGTTGTCGGCACTGGGGACGATGTCGGCGAGCATCAGCCATGAGCTCAACCAGCCGCTGGCGGCTATCCGCAGCTACGCGGAAAACGCCGAAGTGTTACTTGATCATCAACGCACCGACGATGCCCGCGGCAACCTCAAGCTGATCAGCGAATTGACCGGGCGCATGGCCTCGATCATCGCCCACCTGCGCGCCTTCGCCCGGCGTGATCGCCACGCCCCGGAAAGCGTTGCCCTGCAACCGGCGCTGGACGATGCCCTGGCATTGCTGGCCAAACGTCGCCGCAGCATGGAAGTCGAGTTGATCCGCGACTTGCCCGCTGCCACGTTGTGGGTCGAGGCCGGGGAAACCCGTTTGCGTCAGGTGCTCGGCAACCTGCTGGCCAACGCCCTCGACGCCCTGACCGAAAAAGGTCCGCCGCGTAAGCTCTGGTTGAGTGCCCAATCCACCGCCGATGGCGTCAACCTGTACATTCGCGACAACGGCCCCGGGTTTTGCATGGAAGCCCTGGGTCGCGCCAGCGAGCCGTTCTACACCACCAAGACCCGCACTCAAGGACTCGGGTTAGGGCTGGCGATTTGTGACACGTTGATGCGCGCCTTCGGGGGTGAACTGTCGTTCTCCAACCACAAGGAAGGCGGCGCCCTGATTACCCTGAAGCTACGCGCAGGCGCGCCCGGCGTGAGCCTGCAACCGTCCGAGGACCGAAGTGCATGACCATCGATAACCGCATCCAGGTCGTGTTGATCGACGATGATCCGCACTTGCGCCAGGCCCTGAGCCAGACCCTGGACCTGGCCGGCCTGAAAATCCTGCCGCTGGCCGAAGCCAAGGGCCTGGCCGGGCAACTGGAGCGCGACTGGCCGGGCGTGGTGGTCAGTGACATCCGCATGCCCGGCATGGACGGCCTCGAACTGCTGAGCGAACTGCACGCCCAGGACCCGGAGTTGCCGGTGCTGCTGATCACCGGCCACGGTGATGTGCCGCTGGCGGTACAGGCGATGCGCGCCGGGGCTTATGACTTTCTGGAAAAACCCTTCGCCAGCGACGCCCTGCTCGACAGCGTGCGCCGCGCCCTGGCCTTGCGCCGGTTGGTGCTGGACAACCGCAGCCTGCGTCTGGCCCTGAGCGATCGCAATGAGCTAAGCGCTCGACTGGTCGGGCACTCAGCGCCGATGCTGCGTTTGCGCGAGCAAATCGGGGCCTTGGCGGCGACCAAGGCTGACGTGCTGATCCTCGGCGAAACCGGTGCCGGCAAAGAAGTGGTGGCCCGGGCGCTGCATGATCTGTCGAGTCGCCGTAACGGTCCGTTCGTGGCGATCAACGCCGGGGCACTGGCCGAATCGGTGGTGGAAAGCGAGCTGTTCGGTCACGAGCCCGGCGCGTTTACCGGCGCGCAAAAACGCCGCATCGGCAAGTTCGAATTCGCCAATGGCGGCACGCTGTTCCTCGATGAAATCGAAAGCATGAGCCTGGACGTGCAGGTGAAGTTGCTGCGCATGTTGCAGGAACGGGTGGTCGAACGGTTGGGCGGCAATCAGCTGATTCCGCTGGATATCCGCGTCATCGCCGCCACCAAGGAAGACCTGCGCCAGGCCGCCGATCAGGGCCGTTTCCGCGCCGACTTGTATTACCGGCTGAACGTCGCGCCGTTGCGCATTCCGCCGCTGCGAGAACGCGGCGAAGATGCGTTGATGCTGTTCCAGCATTTCGCCGACGAAGCCAGCACCCGCCACGGTTTGCCACCCCACGAACTGCAACCGGGGCAACGGGCCTTGCTGCTGCGCCACACCTGGCCGGGCAACGTGCGCGAACTGCAAAACGCCGCTGAACGCTTTGCCCTCGGCCTGGAGCTGGCGCTGGACAACAGCGCCCCGGACGGCGGCGTCAGCACCACGGTCGACGTGGTCAGCGGCGGGCTCAGCGAGCAGGTGGAAAACTTCGAGAAAACCCTGATTGCCGCCGAACTGGCGCGCTCTCACAGCTCGGTACGCAGCCTCGCCGAAGCCCTGGGCATTCCGCGCAAGACCCTGCACGACAAACTGCGCAAGCACGGGCTGAACTTCGCCGACGGCGGCGCCCACAGCCACACCGATGACCTCGATTGAGCTACCGTCCAATCATCATCTTCAAACAAGAGACCCGTGCATGAGCCGCGACAGTCGTCACCTGGAATCGATTCTCCACCACGACATTCCCCTCACGCGGGACATGGGCCTCAGGGTGCTCGACTGGCACGACCAGCAACTGCGCCTGCATTTGCCGCTGGAGGCCAACGTCAATCACAAAAGCACCATGTTTGGCGGCAGCCTGTATTGCGGCGCGGTACTGGCGGGCTGGGGCTGGCTGCATTTGCGCTTGCGTGAAGAAGGGATTGAAGACGGGCACATCGTGATTCAGGAAGGGCAGATCAATTACCCACTGCCGGTGACCAGCGATGCCATAGCGATATGCCAGGCACCGGGGGCGGTGACCTGGAAGAAGTTTCTGGCGATGTACACACGTTATGGCCGGGCGCGGTTGACGCTGCATTCGCGGATTGTGAATGTGGGGAGTGAGGAAGATGCGGTGACGTTTACCGGGCAGTACGTCCTGCACCGCTGACAACTGATCGTTCCCACGCTCTGCGTGGGAATGCAGCCCGGAACGCTCCGCGTCCCATTGGAACGCGGAGCGTCCCTTGAGGCATTCCCACGCGGAGCGTGGGAACGATCTTAGTTACGAGCCAACGCCAACAATTTCTCACGCCACGCAGCCTTCGCCGGCAGTGCCAGGAAAAACTCATTCAACAACGATTCCCGCGCCGGATAACAAAACGGCGCGCCGCTCAAATCCAGCACCTCACCGCCCGCCCCTTCCAGCACACCTTGCGCCGCCGCCGTGTCCCACTGCGAAGTCGGCGCCAGTCGCGGATAACAATCCGCCGCCCCTTCCGCCAACATGCAGAATTTCAGCGAGCTGCCGAAATTCGCCAACTGCAACTCACCCAGGCTTTCGCTCAGCCCCGCCAGCAACCGCTCCTGCTCCGGGCTGGAGTGCCGACGACTGGCCACTACGGTAAACGCCTCGCCCGCCGCCGGTACGTCGCGCACCTGGATCGGCAACGGCGTTTCGCCCTGATCGCCCCGCCACGCACCCAGCCCGGCGCCGCCGACGTAGAAACGCCCGTTGGTCGGCATCGACACCACGCCAAACACCACGTGGCCCTGTTCGATCAACGCGATGTTGACGGTGAATTCTTCGCTGCCGGAGATGAACTCCTTGGTCCCGTCCAGCGGGTCCACCAGCCACCAACGCTGCCACCCGGCGCGCACGCTTTGGGGGATGTCGGCGTCTTCTTCGGACAGCACCGGGATGCTCGGGTCCAGTGCCGTCAGCCCGGCCAAAATCAGATGATGGGCGGCGAGGTCGGCGGCGGTGACCGGCGAATCATCAGACTTCGCGGTCACGGCAGTGTCGGTGCGCCAGAACGGCAGGATGACTTCGCCGGCCTTCAACGCCAGCTCAACCACTGGCGCCATCAACGGATGGGGGAAATTCAACTTCATGGCAAAAACACCCCACGCTGGGTCAGCAGGTCACGGGCCAGATACAACGCCGCCAAGGCACGGCCCTCGGTAAATTTTGGATTCTGGGCCAGGCCCGACAACTCGCGCAGGTTGACCTTGTCCACGCCCATCGGCTCAGGCTCGTCGCCCTCCAGGCGTTCTTCGTACAGATCGGTGGCCAAGACCACCTGGATCTTCTGGCTCATATAACCGGGCGACAACGACAACTCAGTCAGATGCTCCAACTGACGCGCGCCATATCCGGCCTCTTCCTTGAGCTCGCGCTCGGCCGCGGCCAGCACGTCTTCGCCCGGCTCGATCAAGCCTTTGGGCAAGGACAGTTCGTATTCATCGGTGCCGCCGCAATATTCTTCGACCAGCACCGCGTGGTCCGCATCGAGCATCGCCACGATCATCACCGCGCCATACCCGGCGCCCTTGCCGACCAGGCGCTCGTACGTGCGCTCCACGCCATTGGAAAAGCGCAGCTTCAGCTCTTCGACGCAGAACAAACGGCTGGTGGCGACAATCTCGCGGGCGAGGACGGTGGGTTTCTGGCGCATAAAAGGCTCCTTGGCGTAAGCGGGTTACTATACCCGGCCTATCCTGATTGTTGACCTCGGATATCTTTTTTACCGCTGGAGAAGTTTTTTATGTCCCCGCTGCCCTGGCGCGACATCGACACCGTTCTGCTGGACATGGACGGCACGCTGCTGGACCTGCACTACGACAACCATTTCTGGATGGAACACCTGCCCCAGCGTTATGCCGAGTTGCACGGAGTGAGCCGGGCCATGGCGGAAATGGAATTGCAGCCGCTGTTCGAGCGCAACGCCGGGCAGTTGCAGTGGTACTGCCTGGACTTCTGGAGCGCCGAGCTGAAAATCCCGGTACGCGAACTGAAACTGGAAACCGCGCACCTGATTGCCCTGCGTCCGGATGCCGACACCTTTCTGGCGGCGATCAAGCAGGCCGGCAAGCGTGTGGTGATGATCACCAATGCCCATCGCGATTCGCTGTCACTCAAGCTGGAACGGATTGAACTGGCGCCGTATTTCGAGCGTTTGATCAGCTCCCACGATTACGGTTTTGCCAAGGAAAACCCGCAGTTCTGGGATGCCTTGCAGGCGGACATCGGTTTCGATCCGGCGCGCAGCCTGTTTATCGACGATACGTTGCCGATCCTGCGCAGTGCGCGCCATTTTGGTGTGGCGCATCTGTTGGCCGTGAGCGAGCCGGACAGTCGCAAAGGGCCGAAGGACACGGCGGAGTTTGCGGCGGTGGTCGATTATCGGGAGTTGATTGAAGGGTTGTAGATAGATCGAATTGCCTGCACCTGATCGTTCCCACGCCCCGCGTGGGAACGATCGAGTGGGGGTTACTCAGGAATCCGCAACGACTGACCCGGATAGATCTTGTTCGGATCCTTGAGCATCGGCTTGTTCGCCTCGAAGATCTTGTTGTACTTGTTGGCATCGCCATACACACGCTTGGAAATCGCGCTGAGCGTGTCGCCCTTCTCGACCGTGACGAACTTCGCCGGGGTGGCCACCGGTCCGGTCACCGTGATCTGGTCATCCACACCGCTGATACCGGCCACGTTACCAAGGGCCAGGAGGATTTTTTCTTTCTCTTCCTGACTGGCGGCTTCGCCGGTGGCGATGATTTTCTCGCCTTCGACTTTCACCTGGATTTTGGAAGTGTCGATGCCCGTCAGTGCATCCTTGACGTGCTTGGTCAACGCCTCGCTGTTGGCTTCGGCCTTGTCAGGCGTCAGCGCATCCAGGATTTTTTCACCGGCATCTTTTAAAAAGCTGAAAAGGCTCATCGTGTTCTCTCCATGGGATAAGGGTCCAGACGCAAAAGACTAGACCAAGCCCGCACACACTGGTTCCCAGCCGACCAATGACCCCACCCCCTCGCAAGCGCTAGAATCGCAAACCCTGCCCACGCCCTGGAGCGAAGATGGACATCAAGCAGCTCAAATTCCTCATCGCCCTCGACGAAACCCGACACTTCGGCCAAGCCGCCGCGCGCTGTCATATCACCCAACCGACCCTGTCCATGCGCCTGCGCAGCCTCGAAGAAGAACTCGAACTGCCGCTGGTCAATCGCGGCCAACGCTTCGAAGGTTTCACCGCGCCGGGCGAACGGGTGCTGGCCTGGGCACGCACGGTGTTGGCCGCTTATGACGGTTTGCAGGCCGAAGCGGCGGCGTGTCGCGGCAATCTTGTCGGTACGTTGCGCCTGGGCGTGGTGCCGCTGTCGAGCTTCGATCCGCTGCCGTTGATGCAACGCCTGCACGCCGAACACCCGAACCTGCGCTTCGAACTCTCGGCGCTGAGTTCCGAGCAGATCCTCGAACAACTGGCGAACAATCGGCTGGACCTCGGCGTGTCCTACCTGGAGCGTCTCGACGGCGAGCGTTTCGATTCCCTGGCGTTCAGCGAAACCCGTATGGGCCTGCTCTACGACCAGCGTTTCTACACCTTTGGCGAGGCGCCGCTGAGTTGGGAATCGCTGATTGAACTGCCCTTGGGCATGCTCACCAGCGGCATGCACTTTCGCCAGTCCATCGACCACAACTTCCACAGCCGTGGGCTGACGCCACAGCCGTTGCTGCAAACCGACGCAGTCCACCAGTTGTTACAAGCGGTGCACGGCGGCTTCTGTTGTGCGGTGATGCCCTTGGACGGCGGCCTGGAAAATCTCACCGACCATTTGCGCCTGCAACCCATCGAAAACGCCCAGACCCTTGGCCGGCTGGGACTGATCATGCGTCGCAGCGCCCCGCGATCGGCCCTGGCGGAAGCGTGTTTTGCGATCTATCAGAAATCGCTGACGGGTTCTTGATCGACGTCATCTATCGGTACATCAGTACTAGTGATTAGACGCGACATGTTGACGCGCCTAGTCTTACAACTGATTAAACCGTCGGTGATGCCATGAACGCCAAGCGCCCTGCAAGCGCGGCGCCCGCACTTGAAACGCCCGCGCCAGCCGCAAGCCAGACTTACAGTTACAGCGATCTTCCATGTAGTGAATCGGACAGCACCGCGCTGGCCGAGGAGGTCGCGTTGGCGATCGCCTATAACGGCATCAGCCAGGCTGTGATGCTGATTACCCCCACAGACCTGGAAGACTTCATCGTCGGCTTCAGCCTCGGTAGCGGCATCATCGAAGACGCCACCGACATTTATGACCTGCAACTCAGCGGCTCGGGGTCGGCGCAATACGCGCAAGTGACCATCGCCAACCGCGCCTTCTGGAACCTCAAGCAGCAACGTCGGCAACTGGCCGGCACCAGCGGTTGCGGGCTCTGCGGCGTGGAAGCGGTGGAGCAGGCGTTGCCCGACCTCAAAGTGCTGCCCGGCGCCCCGTTGCCGCCGGCCGAATGGCTCGACGGTTTGCGCCAACGCATCGGCGCATTTCAGCCGTTGGGCCAGCATTGCGGCGCGGTGCATGCAGCGGTGTTCATGAACGGCCAGGGCGAGTTGTTGATGGGTCGCGAAGACATCGGCCGGCACAACGCCCTCGACAAGCTGATCGGCGGCTTGATCCGGCAAAACATCCCGACCACCGGCGGCCTGGCGATTGTCACCAGCCGTTGCAGCCTCGAATTGATCCAGAAAGTGCTGCGCGCAGGGATTCAAACCCTGGTCAGCCTGTCGTCGCCCACCGGCCTTGCCGTGCAATGGGCCCGTCGTCACAACCTCAACCTCATCCACCTGCCGCAAAAAAGTGCGCCGCGGGTCTACAGCCCTGCGTTGGAGAATCAAGCGTGAGTCAACACAATCAAGCCGACCAGAAACCCGTTCCGCGTTACAAGCCTTACAAGGGTCCGGCCGGTGGTTGGGGCGCGCTGGCCAGCGTGGCCCGGGCCTGGTTGACCAGCGACAACGCGCTGAAAAACCTGCGCATGATGCTCAAGACCAACAAGAACGGCGGCTTTGACTGCCCCGGTTGCGCCTGGGGCGACTCCAATGAAGCCGGCATGGTGGCGTTCTGCGAGAACGGCGCCAAAGCGGTGAACTGGGAAGCGACCAAACGACGTGTCGATGGCGCGTTCTTCGCCAAGCACAGCGTAAGCTCGCTGCTGGAGCAAAGTGATTATTGGCTCGAGTACCAGGGCCGCTTGACCGAGCCAATGAGCTACGACGCTGAAACCGATCGCTACAAGCCGATCAGTTGGGAAGCCGCGTTCGCCTTGATCGCCAAGCATCTGCAGGGCCTGTCGAGCCCGAACCAGGCCGAGTTCTACACCTCGGGCCGGGCCAGCAACGAAGCGGCGTACCTCTATCAATTGTTCGTGCGTTCTTTCGGCACCAACAACTTCCCCGACTGCTCGAACATGTGCCACGAAGCCAGTGGCGTGGCGCTGGCACAGAGTGTTGGCGTTGGCAAAGGCACCGTGACTTTCGATGATTTCGAACACGCCGATGCGATTTTTGTCTGGGGCCAGAACCCTGGCACCAACCACCCGCGGATGCTCGAACCCCTGCGCGAAGCGGTAAAGCGCGGCGCTCAAGTGGTGTGCATCAACCCGCTGAAAGAACGTGGCCTGGAACGCTTCCAGCACCCACAGCACCCGATCGAAATGCTGACCAACGGCGACAAGCCGACCAACACTGCCTACTTCCGTCCGGCATTGGGCGGCGACATGGCGATCATGCGCGGCATGGCCAAGTTCCTGCTGCAATGGGAGCGCGATGCGCAGAAGGCCGGTGAGCCTGCGGTGTTCGACCACGACTTCCTCAATGAACATAGCGTCAACGTACTGGAATACCTGGGCATCGTCGACGACACGCCATGGGAGCAGATCGTCAAGCAGTCCGGCCTGCCCCTGCTGGAAATCGAACAAGCGGCGCGCATGTACGCCAAGGGCAAGAACGTCATCATGTGCTGGGCGATGGGCATTACCCAGCACCGTCATTCGGTGGCGACCATCCAGGAAATCGCCAACCTGATGCTGCTGCGCGGCAACATCGGCCGGCCGGGCGCCGGTCTGTGCCCGGTGCGTGGCCACAGTAACGTGCAGGGCGACCGGACCATGGGTATCAACGAACGTCCGCCCGTGGCGTTCCTCGACTCCCTGGAACGCCGTTTCCAGTTCAAGGTGCCGCGCGACAACGGCCACAACGTGGTCGAGGCGATTCACGCCATGGCCGACGGTCGCGCCAAAGTCTTCATCGGCCTGGGCGGCAACTTCGCCCAAGCCACCCCGGACAGCCCGCGCACCTTCCAGGCCCTGAGCAATTGCGACCTGACGGTTCAAATCAGCACCAAGCTCAACCGCAGTCACCTGGCCCACGGTAAAGAAGCGCTGATCCTGCCGTGCCTGGGCCGCACCGACATCGATATCCAGACCGAAGGCCCGCAAGCCGTCACCGTGGAAGACTCGTTCAGCATGGTCCACGCCTCCAACGGCCAGTTGCAGGCGCTGTCGAACCAGATGCGTTCGGAGCCGGCGATCATCGCCGGCATTGCCGCCGCGACCCTGGGCAGCAAACCGGTGGACTGGAACTGGCTGGTGGCCGACTACGACCGCATCCGCGACCTGATCGCCGACACCATTCCGGGATTCCGCGACTTCAACGAGCGGGTGAAACATCCGGGGGGTTTCTACCTTGGCAACAGTGCCGGCGCGCGCAAGTGGAACACGCCGTCGGGCCGGGCCAATTTCCGTGCGAACGCCTTGCCCAAAGACCTGGTGCACGAACGCGCGCGTGCCACGGGTGTGTTGCCGGACCTGATCATGCAATCGTTGCGCTCCCACGATCAGTACAACACCACGATTTATGGTCTTGATGACCGTTATCGCGGGGTGAAGGGTCAGCGGGATGTGTTGTTCGTGAACGAAGCGGACATCATTCGCCTGGGCTTCAAGCCGGGGCAGAAGGCTGACATCGTGTCGATCTGGGACGATGGCCGTGAGCGTCGGGTGAAAGGCTTCACGCTGCTGGCGTTTGATATTCCTGCGGGGCAGGCGGCGGCGTATTACCCGGAAGTGAATCCCTTGGTGCCGCTGGAAAGCACCGGGGATGGCAGCCACACGCCGACGTCGAAGTTTGTGGCGATCCGCTTGGAGATGGCGAGTGAGACAGGGTTGATTTTCGCGAAGTCGGCCTGACCTGATCGTTCCCACGCGCGTGGGAACGATCGCTGGAAATACTTTCCAATCGCCCACAAAAAAGGCCGTTTCTGCAAAGAAACGGCCTATCCGAAGTAGCTAAAGACCGGCGAAAAAGCCTTAAGTTCCGCCCAAAAAACAGTAACTTATAGAATTGTGTACAAGTCGTGTTACTCGTCGGATTTTGATTGTCACAATCAGGACACAGCCTCAGGATCGCGCCGTCATCCCCTTGAGGTTCCTCTATGAAGTTCTCCTCGATTCTCTTGTTGTCCCTTAGCCTGGCCAGTGGCTTCGCTTCTGCCGGAGGCACCACCGAAGCAGGTGTGGGCGGCGCATTGGGCGGGGTTCTGGGCTCGGTCGTCGGTCAGTCACTAGGCGGCAATACAGGTTCCACCATCGGCGCGGCCCTGGGCGGCGCGGGTGGTAGTGCCGTCGGCGCAGACAAACGCAGCCGTGGCGAAGCCGCCATTGGCGGTGCGTTGGGCGCAGCCGGCGGTAACGTGGTCGGCCGCAGCGTGGGCGGTAGCACCGGCAGCCTGATCGGCTCCGCAGCCGGCGGCGGCGCGGGTGGCGCGTTGGGTAACTACATGGGCAACAAGAGCGATGAGGATGACGATCGTCGCTCTTATCGCGGTCGTGATGACCGTCGTTACTACCGTGATGATCACCGCGGTCGCGGTCATGCCTATGGCCACCGCAAGCATCACAAATACTATCGTCATCGCTGAGGCCTGAACGGCTTCGCAGGTAGATAGATCAAAAATCGCAGCCCCAGGGCTGCGATTTTTTTTGCCCGTCAAACCACCAACCGCTCCAGTGCCCCGCGCAACCCGGCTGGAATCGCCACCGGCAGATTCGACGCCCGATCCACAAACACATGCACAAAACGCCCGGCGGCACAGGCTTCATCTTCCCCTTGCTTGAACACGGCGAGTTCGTATTGCACCGAGCTGTTGCCCAACTTGCCGACCCGCAGGCCGATCTCGATCCGATCCGGGAACGCGATGGACGCAAAGTAATCGCACGCCGAACTCACGACAAAACCCACCACTTCGCCGTCATGGATATCCAGCCCGCCGACTTCGATCAGGTAGGTGTTCACGGCGGTGTCGAAAAAGCTGTAGTAGGTGACGTTGTTGACGTGGCCGTAGGCGTCGTTGTCGTGCCAGCGGGTGGTGATCGGCTGGAAGTGCGGGTAGTCGGTGCGTTGGTTCATGGGTTTCTCGAAGATCGTTCCCACGCTCTGCGTGGGAATGCAGCCCGGGACGCTCCGCGTCCCAACAGCGGACGCAGAGCGTCCATGGAGGCGTTCCCACGCGGAGCATGGGAACGATCAAACAGGCGGAGTCTACCGGTCAGCAAACCCCTTACCCACCGCCGCCAACTCGCCAATCAACCGCGCCGGCTTCCACTGATCACCCTGTCGGGTCTCCAGCGTCAATAACCGCTGATGAATATCGGCCAAGCCCTGCTGATCCGCCCAAGCCATCGGCCCGCCCTTGTCCGCCGGGAAGCCGTAGCCGTAAAGGTAAACCAGATCGATGTCATGGGCCGATCCGGCAATGCCTTCCTCCAGGATCTTCGCCCCTTCGTTGACCAGTGCCAGCAAGCAGCGTTCCAGCACCTCCTCAGGCCCGATCTCACGCCGCTGGAAGCCCAAACCCTCGCTGACCTCCAGCACCAGCGCATCGACACTCTCATCGTGCTCAGCCTGCCGACTGCCGGGCTCGTAGTGGTAATAACCGTCGCCGCTTTTTTGGCCGAAACGTCCTAACTCGCAGAGCCGATTGTCGACCTGCACCTCCGGCGCATCCTGACCTTTACCGGCCAATTCGCGGGCACGCCATTCCAGATCGATGCCGACCACGTCGTACATGCGAAACGGCCCCATGGCGAAACCGAAGCCTTGCAGCGCCGCGTCCACCTGATAGGGGAAAGCGCCTTCAAGCAGCATCTTGCGCGCCTCGAGCACGTAGGTATGCAGCATGCGATTGCCGATAAAACCATGGCAGTTGCCCGACACTACACTGACCTTGCCCATGCGCTTGCCCAGATCGAGCGCAGCCTCAAGCACCGCCGGAGCGGTTTGCGCGCCGCGAACGATTTCCAGCAGTTTCATGATGTGCGCCGGGCTGAAGAAGTGCAGGCCCAGCACTTGTTGCGGCCGGCGCGTGGCGGCGGCAATCGCGTCGATGTCCAGCGCCGAGGTGTTGCTGGCCAGAATCGCTTCCGGTTTGAGCAAACCGTCGAGCTCGCGGAAGATCTTCTGCTTCAGCTCGAGGTTTTCGTACACCGCTTCAATCACCAGATCAACATCGCGAATCGCCGCGTAATCCGCCGCGCTGGTCACTCGCGCGATGCGCGCATCGGCTTCAGCCTGATCGATCCGCCCCTGGCGCACATTGTGGGCATAGGTGTCCGCGACGGCAGCCAGCGCCTGTTCAAGCATCTGCGGATTGTTATCGACCCACTGCACCGGCACCCCGGCGTTGGCCAGGCACATGACAATGCCACGGCCCATGGTGCCCGCACCGATCACGGCGGCGCGCTGAATATTGAACGGCGTCTGGCTCATTGTTGTTCTCTTGTTGGCGATCCAAAGACAGCTTTCACCATAGTCAGCCATCGCACGTTTTTGAAATTTATTCGTGTGATGAGCAACATTCAGCGGATGGATAAGCTCGCACCACCGCCCTCTGTTGATCGTTCCCAGGCTCTGCGTGGGAATGCAACCCGGGACGCTCCGCGTCCCCTCCAAAACCGAACGCGGAGCGTCCGTTGAGGCGTTACCACGCGGAGCGTGGGAACGATCGGTCGGAACTCAGCCGTCAGAGGTGCGCCTGCGCCCACTCCCGCACTTCGGCGTAAGGATAATCCTCCAGCGCACCCGACCCCGGGATCGTCCGTGCCTTGAGTTTGGTAAACAGCGGCACACTGATCCCGCACAAAAACCGCGTCACCCGCTCCGCCGACGGAAAATACCCGGTGTGCTGCTCATGCCTGTGGATAAAGTCGCCGCACAGGGCATCAAAGTTTTTATCCACAAGCGCCGGTAATTCCGGCGGTGCTGGCAGCCGCGCCACATCCCCGTGGCACACCGAACAATGCCCGCACTGGCGCGGCGCGTTTTCGTCGCCGAAGTATTCAGCCAGGCGATAGCCCAGGCAGTGATCGGTAGCGAACAGATCGAGCATCGCGTGGATCCGTGCGATCTCGGTTTGTTCGTGGCGGGTGAAATAGGCGTGCAATTCTTCGCTCAGCGCCTGGGCATCAAAACCGGTTTGCAGCAGGCTGTAGACCTCGGTCATCTGCTTGCTTTCCAGCTCGACCCAACCCTTCTCCTGGAAATAATCCAGCGCCTTGACCACCCGATTACGCTCGGCCGAATGCTGCTCGTACAGCGCATCAAAATTCACCGTCGCCCAAGTCCGCGCGCGCGCAGAGGTCTGGATAATCGCCGCGACGAAATCCTTGCGCTCACCCTCGAAACGAGCGAGCAAAGCCTCCGGTTCCTGCAAATATTTGAAACGGTATTCCGCGTAATAGGCGTAACGCGGGGCGATGATTCCGCGCAGCTCCAATTGCACCAGCAAGGTCTTTAGCGGCAACTGGCGAATGTTGCTCTGATCCGCCAACGGCCCCAGCAAAAACTCCCACTGCCCTTCGGGCGCGGCGGCTTGCAACTCATCGAGGACGCAGCGAATGCCATCCAGCTCCGGCGTATCGCCGTAGACGAAGTTTTCCAGCACGTTGAGGCTGTCGCGGTTGGCCAATACCAGGCAGTCGGAGGGCTGCCCGTCACGCCCGGCGCGACCGATTTCCTGGCTGTAGTTTTCGATGGATTTGGGCAGGTCGAAATGCACGACGTTGCGGATATCGCTCTTGTCGATGCCCATGCCGAACGCAATGGTGGCGACAATGCAATTGGACTGGCCGCCCATGAAGCGCTTCTGGATGCCTTCCCGTTGCTCGTGGGGCAAACCGGCGTGATAGGCCTCGGCTTGAATGCCGTTGCGGCCCAGATGCTCGGCAATGTGCTCGGCGGTTTTCTGCAGGGTGACGTAGACGATGCTCGGCTGGCCGGGACGCTGGCTCATCCACTCGACGAGGCGTCGGCGCTTGTCCTGGCCGCGCACCGGTTCCACCAACAGATTGAGGTTAGGGCGATAGAAACCAGTGGTCACCACGTCTTCGGGCGCGATGGCGAATTTCGCCTCCATGTCCGCGATCACCTTCGGCGTCGCGGTGGCGGTCAGCAGCAAGGCCTGGGGAATGTTGAACTGACGCTGATAGTCCGGGAGCTTGAGGTAGTCGGGGCGGAAGTTGTGGCCCCATTCCGAGATGCAGTGCGCCTCGTCCACCACCAGCAGCGAGATCGGCACTTGCTGCAGGAAATTACGGAAGCGCTCGTTCTTCAGGCGCTCCACGGAAATCATCAGAATCTTCAGCTCGCCCGACTTGGCCCGGGCCATCACATCACTGGCGTCGTCGCGGCTCTGGGCCGAATCGATACTGCCCGCCGAGATGCCGTGGCGTTGCAGGAACGCCAACTGATCCTGCATCAGCGCCAGCAGTGGCGACACCACCAATGTCAGGTGCGGCAGCAACAGCGCCGGCAATTGATAACACAGGGACTTGCCCGACCCGGTGGGGAAAATCGCCGCCGCCGAGCGCCCGGCCAACACCGCGCTGACCGCTGCCTCCTGGCCGGGCCGAAACTGTGGATAACCGAAAACCTGTTCCAGGGTGTTGTGCATAAGCTGTCACTCCGTTGACTGCTGCGATGCCAAAAGCCTAGCCGGCGATTGCAGCGAGTCGAGAAAAGGTCGGGGACCAAAACGATACGGGATGATACAGCCTTCGCCCAAGGCACCTTTGCCACAGGTTGAAACAAACGAAACACTTTGTGCCTGGCGATTCAGCTCAATCGGACGGTAAGGTCTTCGGCGCACAACCACCGTCCGCGCACTTCACATCACGGCAGGACGCCTGATGAGCGCGGCATTTGAACAAGGAACGACCATGCGCCAACAACCGATTTATGCATTCGCCCTGCTTCTGACTTCCCTGCTGCTGAGCGGCTGCGATGGGTTTCCCGGAGAACCTCCATTGCTTGCTACCTGCGACACCCTGGAGTGTTCAGCCCAGCAGGCCTGGCGAACATCCTGACGACGGCGGGCCAAGCGGCTACGGCACCAACACCGCCACCCGCAGTTGCTCATTCAACGCCTGTTCATGAAACACCCGGCTCTTGCTCGCCCATGCCGCAAAAGCCGGGCTGATTTCGCCAGTGAACGCCGCCGCCAATTGGCGCAAATCAGCGACGCTGCGTGCACGCGGGCAGAAGGGTTCGCCATCACAGTTCTGGCTGGCATTGCGGTAGGTGGTGAGCAAGCGATCCCACAAGCCGTCACGCACTTGTCGCACAGACTTGAGCTTCACCACCTGCACGCCCAGACGTTGTTTCAGACCGGGTTCGTCCAGCGCTTCGCTGTCCAGCAACGCCTTGCCGATCATCAGCACTTCGGCGCGGGACGCGGTATCGACTTCGGCCTGGGTGGTGAGGGCATCCGGCCAACCGGTGCGGTCCATATTGGCCTGCACCATCGAACCGCCCGCGTCAGTGGCGCCCACCACACGACAAACACCGGCCCACAACAACACAATCGAGGCCATACGTAGCCATTGCATACCTAATTCCCTTTAAGCGTGAGTCAGACGTTTGGAAACGCCCTACAGATTCTGGCGCGCACCATACAGAGGTTTGCCGCGCAATGCCTGACAAACCCGTGGGAAATTTTACTCGTAAGGGTTTCGCCCTGAAAAACCTCGGTAAACGCGTAGGCCAAGTCCTAAAACACGGGTAAACCCCCTACGAATCCTGTCCATCGCAGCCCTATTGCCCCGCCGTGTAGTGCCCTTTTATAGTCTTTGGCGCGGCTGAAACAGTGTCTCGGCCGGCCGTGATTTCGCACAGGACAAACCTTGATGAACACGCTCCAATCGCAATCCGACCGCTATCGCCCGCTCAAGTCCAGCTACAGCGACACTCCCGTCCTGGTCATCGATACCGAGGCCGACCCGCACGAAATCCTCGACGCCGCCCGCCAACGCATCCGCGCCGCCAGCAACTTGCTTGAGACACTTTATTGCCAGAGTTTTAATGAAGCGGACATCAAGGACATTCCACACATCATTAATGCACTTTACTTATTAACCCAAGACGGACACCAACTTCTGGAAGTTGCAAAAACAAGAATCAAACCTTAATACAAAGTCCGCAACAACTCACCGCTTTATTATTTATCCAGCCGAACTTAGTCTGCAGACTCTTTTAACTAACCAAGAGTTTAACAATGACGACATTAACTATTTTCTTTTGCGGTACCGGCTCGACTAAATTCGACAACACAAACGCTGCTTACTGGAACGGTGAACTGGTTTCCACACTGGCCTCCCATCATGCCGGTCGCGAGTTTGCCGAGTGGATCGTGGTCGACGGCCCAGGCACCAGCAACCTGCAAGCCGACGAACTGTTCACCCAATCCAAGGACTACGGCCTCAGCGGCACCCTGTTCGGCAAGGGCTGGGAAGAGAACGTCAAACACGCCATCAACATTGTCAAAGGCAAGTGTGACTGGCAGCGGGTAAAACTGACGGAAGCGGAATACAACCGATTGAAAGCAGCCGGGATCCCCATCGAAGACGTCAGTATCGAGGGTTCGTGGATGTGGCGAAAATATGACTACGGCGACCGAACCGTTAGTCAACAGGCACTACAGGAAGTAATTATTCAAAAATTCCGCAAGGACGGCGTTATTCCAACTCAGATTAACTTGGTCGGCTGGAGTCGCGGCGGCATTAGTTGCCACATGATGGCCAACGCACTGTACAACGATATTCAACTGCGAGACATTCCAGTCAATATCTTTGCCATTGATCCTGTGCCGGGTATTTCCAACTTCCAGGATGACAAAGTCAAACTGAACAAGAACGTCAAAGAGTACGTGGCCTTCTACGCCCGCGACGAACGCTCGAAAGGCTTCTGCTGCGTCATTCCGGAAACCTCCGCCCTGACCAAAACCCACATCTACCCGATGCCCGGCCGCCACGGCACCTTGGTCGGCAACGCCTCCGCCGACGGCGTCAGTGGCCCGAAAGTCCTGGCCGAACCGAGCCTGATCGTCCGCCACTTCGCCGAAGTCTGCCTCAAGCGCTGGGGCGTCCCGCTGAACAAAACCCTCAACCTGACTCAGGCGGACCTGGAGAACATGCACAACACCATGGCCAGCGCCGAAGCGAAATACGTGGCGATGCAGAAGTGCTCGTACACGTACTTCACCGATCTGGATAAGGGCGAGCGCTATGTTTCGCTGGGGAGCAAAGGGGTTAATTTCTCGGCGGTGAAAGGCACGGGTTATGCTCCGGCGGCGGGGTTGGCGGCGGGTTTGAAGATGGATAAGGGGTCGTATCAGGATATTCGTTGATGCGTCTGGCAGTAAAAAAACACGACGTGTTTAAAAGGTCGGCGAAACGGTAGGAACGGCCTATCAAAGCTTCGTCCCGTTCCTACACGCGAAGACTCCTTGTCTTCTATCGCGGCCCCGCAGCCCATCTCTATAGTCGTGACTGTCGCTGCCAAATCAGCGATTCGGGCTTGGTCACCCGTATTAGATCTACGCACGCAACCCGTTGTATGCTGCCGGCGCTTTTGCGTCAGCACGCTTAATGGCGGCTGTGTTTGGGACGTCTTCGGGCGTGCCGGGTAAGCGTGTGATCTCACCGGTTGACCAACCCGAACACAGTCGCCTCCCATCGCTTGGTCACGATGGCGGCGGTAACTTCTGACGCATTTCGAGATTACACATCATGAATAGCTGGACTCCGTTCACAGACAATCGTTACCTCCCACTCCAAACCAACCTCACCGATTCCCCGCCCCTGATCATCGACACAGAGGCCAATCCCCAGGACATCCTCGAAGCCGCCCTACAGCGAATCCGAGCCTCCAGCGACCTCCTAAAAACCCTGCACTGCACCTGCTTCAAACACGGCGACGTCGAAGACATCCCCCACATCACCCACGCGCTCTACCTGCTCAGCCAAGACGGCTGCGACCTACTCAAAGTCGCCCAACAACGCATGATGGGCTGGAAAGCACCCACCTGACACCCAGCGAAGATCGTTCCCACGCTCCGCGTGGGAATGCCTCAACGGACGCTCCGCGTTCGGCTCTTGGGACGCAGAGCGTCCCGGGCTGCATTCCCACGCGGAGCGTGGGAACGATCAACATCTGAGGATAACCATGAGCATGTTTTTTGATGAGCTAATGGAAAGTGTGCAACAGATGAACGAAGTCCTACGCGGCGAGCGCCAACCTTCCCGCAAACACCATGTTCACAGCACGGATCAACATCCGACACGCCGCGAAATCAGGCTTAATCCAACTCATCGAAATGCCCCTGACGGAAGACGCACCATGAACCTCGCCCCCAACTTCCCCGACGACCATGCCATGCACCTGCTCATGCAGTTATTGCACGAAGAACTCGGCCTGCCCGAACGCAAAACCATCAGCCTCGCCACCTCGATCAACTTCGACCTCGGCTGCGACGGCGCTGACGCGCAAAACCTGATGGAAGCGCTGGAAGAACAGTTCGGGATCGACTTCATCGACTACGACGCTTATCGCTACTTCCAGCCGGAAGGATTCGATGTGCATCTCAAGCGCAGAGCCAAGGGGCGCGGCGACAAAGTCCCGCTGACCATCGGCATGCTTTACCAAGCAGTCAAATCGCAACGCTGGGATACACAGGAAATAGAAGGCCAATAAAGCAGGTGTTGCGACTCAACAGGCCCGCATAACTGCAATTATTCTGGCGCTATCACCTCAGAAGTGAAGGAATATTAGCCGCATGGCTAGAAAAACAGCGCCACTGCTTCCTCGTACCAAACGACTGCTTACCGAGTTCGGCGAACGCCTGAAACTGGCTCGTTTACGTCGAAGGCTTACCGCCAAAATGGTGGCAGAGCGGGCGGGCATGTCTGTCATGACCTTGCGTTCACTGGAGTCTGGTGGCGCTGGAGTGACGATGGGGGCGTATCTGTCGGTTATGCAGGTATTGAGTCTGGAGCAAGACCTGAACAAGATTGCCGAATCCGACGAGATGGGACGTCGATTGCAAGACGCTCAGTTAACTCGAGCCTCTAGGCCAAAGTTAAAAAAAGCCAAGCGTGAACAAAACGACATTGCCGCCAAGGTAAGCAAACCATCCGGCTCTCAGATAGGTCATGTTATTCGTGAGTCGGATTACATCGGGTTTGACCCGGATGACTTCCCACTGAATACCCACGCTTTCTCCGCTTTATTTACAAAAAAAAAGAAACCTGAATCCAACACATAGCGAGGCATGTAGATTGGGGCGCGAGCGAGGCTTTGATACTGAGAAATCGATCCCCTCGATTTCACCGGCTATCGATACTTCCGACCCAAAGGTTACGATGTGCTCCCCAAACACACCTATAAGGACATAGCGTGGACGTACTGATGGGCTTACTCGCCGCCCTGCTCTGGGGCGGTACGGATTTTCTGGTGGGCTTGAATGCCCGCGCAGTCGGCGTCAAACGCGCCGTGTATTTCGGGCAGGCGCTGGGCTTCACGATCATGAGCCTGCTGCTGATCGCCGTTCCCAGCTTCATCTTCAAATCCATGGCTGCACCACTCACTGTCTGGTTGATTGGCATCGGCGCCGCCATCCTGACCGTGTCCGGCGCCCTGGCCTTGTCCAAAGCCTTCGCCCTTGGCAAAGCCTCTATTGTCGCGCCGCTGGTGACGTCCTACGGTGTGGTGACGACGTTGCTGTCCTGGGCCGGAGGCGAACAGATCAACCTGATCCAGTTGCTGTGCATCGCCTTGTGCGTGCTCGGGGTCATCCTCTCCAGCATTCACTCTGATTCGAAGATTCCACACACCACACAAGCCAGCAGTTCGATTACCTATGCGTTGTTGGCTGCCGTGTTCTACGGCACCAGTTTTTGGCTGCAAGGCCATTTCGTCCTACCTGTTCTCGGGCCCGTGACAATGCTGTGGCTCGCCTATCTTGTTGGGCTGATCGTGCTGGTGCTCATGGTCATCAAAATAAAGGACGGCTTGAAAATCCCGCCCCTGAAAAACTGCATGACGCTGACGGGTGCGAGCCTGATGAATCTGGGTGGTTTTTCGTCATTCGCTTAGGGTGCGGTGGCCGGATCCGTATCGGTAGTGACCGTGATCAGCACATTGTCGGGTGGGATTGCGGCGATTTTAGGTTATGTGTTTTTCAAGGAGCGGTTGGCCAAGATACAAGTGCTCGGTGTTGTTTTGGTCTTGGTCGGTGCGTTTGTTCTGCACCTGAAAACCTGAACAGCGCCCACAAAAAAGCCGCCCCGAAGGGCGGCTCTTTTATTGCTTCAGACCAAACCTTACAACTTAGGCCCAGCAGCCTTAATCGCATCACTCACTTCAAACTTCTTGAAGTTCTCTACAAACAACCCAGCCAACGCCTTAGCCGCTTCATCGTAAGCAGCCTTGTCAGCCCAGGTATTACGCGGGTTCAACAAGCCAGTCTCAACGCCCGGCACTGCCAACGGCACGTCCAGGTTGATGGTGTCCAGGTGCTCGGTTTCAACACCGATCAACGCGCCGCTCTGGATCGCTGCAATCACGCCACGGGTGGTCGGGATGTTGAAGCGTTTGCCAACGCCGTATCCGCCGCCGGTCCAGCCGGTGTTAACCAGGTAGACCTTGGAGCCGAAGCCGCGGATGCGTTTGATCAGCAGTTCTGCGTATTCGCCAGCCGGACGCGGGAAGAACGGTGCGCCGAAGCAGGTGGAGAACGTCGACTTGATGCCGCTGCCGGAGCCCATTTCGGTCGAGCCCACCAGTGCGGTGTAGCCGGACAGGAAGTGGTAGGCCGCTTGTTCTTCGCTGAGGATGGACACTGGTGGCAGGACGCCGGTCAGGTCGCAGGTCAGGAAGATTACAGCGTTTGGCTCGCCACCGAGGTTGTGCTCGGAACGCTTGGCAACGTGTTCCAGCGGGTAGGCGGCGCGGCTGTTCTGGGTCAGGCTGACATCGGCGTAGTCGGCGTGCTTGGCGTCGTCGATGACGACGTTTTCCAGTACAGCACCGTGCTTGATGGCTTTCCAGATGACCGGCTCGTTCTTCTCGGACAGGTCGATGCACTTGGCGTAGCAGCCGCCTTCGATGTTGAAGACAACGCCTTCGCCCCAGCCGTGTTCGTCGTCGCCGATCAGGTAACGGCTTTCGTCGGCGGACAGGGTGGTTTTACCGGTGCCGGACAGACCGAAGAACAGGGTCACGTCGCCTGCTTCGCCGATGTTGGCGGCGCAGTGCATTGGCAGCACGTCGGAGGCCGGCAGCAAGAAGTTCTGCACGGAGAACATGGCTTTTTTCATTTCACCGGCGTAACGCATGCCGGCGATCAGCACTTTTTTCTGTGCGAAGTTGAGGATCACGCAACCGTCGGAGTTGGTGCCGTCACGCTCAGGCACGCATTCGAAGTTGGCGACGTTGAGCACTTGCCATTCATCACGGCCAGCCGGGTTGTACTTTTCCGGGTTGATGAACAGGCAACGACCGAACAGGTTTTGCCAGGCAGTCTGGGTGGTCATCTTCACAGCCAGGTAGTGGTCTTCAGACGCACCTACATGCACGTGGGAAACGAAATGCTCTTGCGCGTTGTTAAACGCCTCGACGCGAGCCCACAGGGCATCGAACTTGTCGGCCGGGAACTTGCGGTTGATCGGGCCCCAGGCAATGGCTGCCTGAGTGGAAGGCTCTTCTACGATGAACCGATCGACTGGCGAACGGCCGGTGCGGTGACCGGTGCGAACAACCAGCGCGCCGGTATCGGCAAGCTCGCCTTCACCGCGATTCAAGGCTTCTTTTACCAGATCATCAACACTCAGATCGGTGTACACGGCGTTATTGGCTTGCGTCATGAGATTCCCCGTCGGCCAGTGGCCGAGTGTGCTCCAAACGTTTTGTAGTAGAAAGTCGTGCACTACTACCGCGACAAAAAGTGGGCCGGATTATGCCAGAAACGCCCAAAAATAGTAGGGCCCTCCCGTCGTAACGGCGTTATTCCGGCGCTAAGCAGTGAATTTACCTGCGCTGAACCGTTTTAGTGCCGGGTATCTGACGGCGTATCGACACCCGCGCCAGCGAACAATTGAGTGATATCCGCGGCATCGAACAGGTAGCGCTGGTTGCAAAACTGGCAATCAATCTCGATGTGGCCGCCGTGTTCGATTACCAGCGACTGGGCATCTTCCAGACCCAAGCTGACCAGCGCATTGGCAGAACGTTCGCGAGAGCAGCTGCAACGGAAGCGCAGTTTCTGCACATCGAACAGGCGCACTTGCTCTTCGTGGTAAAGGCGATGGAGCACGGTTTCGTTGTCCAGGCTCAGCAATTCGTCGGCGGTGAGGGTGCTGCCCAGCGCGGTGATGTGTTGCCAGCTGGCGGCGCGTTCTTCTTCGTCTTTCAGACGGTCGGCAGGCAATTGCTGCAGCAACAGGCCACGGGCACGACGGCCATCGGCGTACAGCCAGAAGCGCGTGCCGACTTGCTGGGACATGACGAAATAATTGGTGAAGCACTCGGACAGGGTTTCGCCGTCGAGGTCGACAATGCCCTGGTAACGCTGGCCCTGGGTCGGGTCGACGGTCAGCGCCAGCACGCCGTTGGGCATGAGGTCGGCGAGGGTCGCGTCGGGGGCAATCTGGTCGGCTTCGTAACGGGCCAGGCCGCGGATTTCGCGCTCGCTGGAGCACTCGATCATCAGCAGCGGGATCGGACCATCGGAACGCGCTTGCAGGATCAGCAGTCCATCGAACTTGAGCGTACCCACCAACAACGCAGCGGCGGCCATCAGCTCGCCGAGCAGTTGCGCGACTGGCTCTGGGTAGGGGTGTTTGGCCAGCACTTCGGCATAGCTCCGTTCCAACGCCACCAGCTCGCCGCGGGTGTCGCTGTCATCGAAGATGAAGCGTTGGGTGAAGTCGGAATCCGGTAGATCGGTCATAGGTCTGGGTATCTGAAGTGATGACAAATTGGTTACAAGCAGTGAAAATCACGCCTTTGCGGCACCACTTTGGTGCGCGATGTTCAGCCATTGGAGGCATTTTATGAACAATCCGGGTTTGTTCCAAGCAAGGTGGAACCTCCGCCGGCTGGTTTTGTGCAATGTCGTGCCTTTGGCACTGCTGGCATTCTGGTTATGGCCCACGGGTCAGATGTTGTGCGTGATTTTCGACGAGTGGCTGTTTCACCTGCTCAATGCACCGTTGGCCAGTCACTCGATATGGCTCCACATCTGGGCAATTGCAAGTCTGCGTCCGTTTGACGCGGTGGTCGGGGTGATTTTGCTGACGCTGCTGATCAAGGGCGATTGGGTGTTCGATGCCATTGAAGTACGCCAGGCGTTTTTCGGCTTTTTGGCGGTTCTGCTGTTGCTGCTGTTTATCCGCATGCTGTTCTCGAAACTCGCCGATCACATGGGCTGGCAGCACAGCAGTCCGTCGATGATGATCAGCGGCGCCATTCAAATGAGCGACTACTTCCCTGGGCTTGAGAAGACGTGGGAATTGAAGGACCGCTCGAGCCAGAGCTTTCCCGGTGACCATGCTTCGGTGTTGTTGATCTGGGCGCTGTTCATGACGGTGTTCAGCCGTGGTACCGGGCAGACGCTGACGATCTGGGGCCTGGCGTTGCTGTTCATGATGCCGCGGCTGGTGGCGGGCGCACATTGGGGCCAGGACGATTACATCGGCGGCGTGCTACTGGCGGTGTGGGCCTTGGGCTGGGGTTACTACACGCCGTTTGCGTATCACGTTTCGGGGTTTTTCCTGAAAGTGACGGCGCCGCTGTTCGGGCTGCTGGGGAAATTGCCGGTGGTTTCGCGGATGAGTGTGGTGCGAACTGCAAGCTGAAGCCTGATCGTTCCCACGCTCTGCGTGGGAACGATCCTTGGATCACTCGTCGTTGCTGCTTCCGCGAAACTTGAACAAATCCCGCCGCTGTTTCTTGCTCGGCTTGCCATCGGTGCTCACACCCAATGAGCCGGCCTTGCGCATCGCCGCGGCCGCTTCGCGTTTGGCGACGCTCGCTTCGGTCTCCGCATACAACGTCTGCGCCTCGGGCGCGCCACGGCGCACGATCGATAGCGCCTGAACCACGACGGTCTTTTCCTCAAATCCTATGCGAATCTGAAACTCATCGCCGATGCGCGGCTCCTTGCCCGGTTTGCAGCGTTCGCCCCGGCAATGCACCTTCCCGCTCTCGATCGCCGACTTGGCCAAGGCACGTGTTTTATAAAAACGCGCAGCCCACAACCATTTATCGAGACGGACCTTGTCGTCCTCTTCCTGTTTTTGTGCCATCTGAATTCCTCTTTCTGCCAATAGTCGGAACTGTACTACTGATTCTGTCGGGCGCAAGAACCTGTCCCGCCAGCTAGAATCTGGTCTCGGCCGGATCACCGGCATGGAGTGATCGAGTGACTATATTTCCGTCTTCACTGACTTCCCCCCAAACCGGTTGCCCGGGCTGCCAGCAGAGCGAGCCACTGGGCTTTGATTTTGCCTTCGCCTTCCAACCCATCGTCGACCTGCGTGACCAATCGATTTTCGCCCATGAAGCGCTGGTCCGTGGCGTGGCCGGTGAAGGCGCGTTGTCCGTGCTGGATCAGGTTACAGAAGAGAACCGCTACCGTTTCGACCAGCGCTGCCGGACCCGTGCCATCGAAGGCGCGGCGAATCTTAATATGCAGACACACTTGTCGATCAACTTCATGCCCAACGCGGTCTATCGTCCAGAGCTATGCATTCGCAGCACCCTGGAGGCAGCGAAGAAACACAATTTTCCGATCGACCGACTGATTTTCGAGACCCTGGAAAGCCAGCACGTAGATAACTATCGCCATTTGACCAATATTCTGCGTGAATACCGCGAATTCGGCTTCAAGACCGCCATCGACGATTTCGGTGCCGGTTATTCGGGGCTCAATCTGCTGGCTGATTTCCAACCGGACCTGATCAAACTCGACATGGCACTGATCCGCGATGTCGATCGCGACCGTGTTCGTCAGGCTATCGTTCGGGGGGTTGTCACAATGTGTGCGGAGTTGAACGTTACAGTCATTGCCGAAGGCATTGAGAGTGCCGGTGAACGGGATTTCCTGGCGGATTGTGGAATATTTCTGATGCAGGGTTACTGGTTCGCCAAACCTGCATTTAAAGCATTGCCCCAGGTACCACCTGAGGCGTGGATGCGTTAATCGCCGGTTTTTCCTATTGAAGACATTTGACCATTTGACCGTTGTCGGTCTGCGCGAGTGGGTGGCGCTCCCGGATTTGGGAGTCGCGGGCCTTCGGGCAAAAATCGACACCGGCGCCAGTACCTCCAGCCTGCACGCCACCGACATCGAGATATTCGAGCGAGACGGGCAGGAATGGGTGCGCTTCACCGCGCACCTGGGCACGGTGGTGCAATTGCGTCACCGCCGTTGCGAGGCGCCGCTGGTGACGATGAAAACCATCAAGAGCTCCAACGGCCACGCGCAAATGCGCTACGTGGTCAGCACCACCCTGGCCCTCGGTGATCGGGTCTGGCGGGTCGAGTTCACCCTCGCCTGCCGCAAGTCCATGCGCTATCGCCTGTTACTCGGTTCCAAAGCCCTGATCGACGGCCAGTTGGTGGTCAATCCAGGAATCAAATACGTACAAGACAAGCCGGTGTTCCCGGTATCTACCTCTTCCACAGGTGTTGCATGAAGATCGCTGTGCTGTCGCGGAACCCGCGTCTGTATTCCACCCGTCGTCTGGTCGAAGCCGGTATCGAGCGTGGCCATGAAATGGTGGTGATCGACACCTTGCGCGCCTACATGAACATTGCCAGCCACAAGCCGCAGATCCACTACCGCGGCAAGCCGCTGGAAGGTTTCGATGCGGTGATCCCGCGGATCGGTGCGTCGGTGACGTTTTATGGCTGCGCGGTGTTGCGTCAGTTCGAAATGATGGGGGTGTTCCCGCTCAACGAATCGGTGGCCATCGCCCGTTCGCGAGACAAATTGCGTTCGCTGCAATTGTTGTCACGTCGGGGGATCGGTTTGCCGGTCACCGGGTTCGCGCATTCGCCGGACGACATTCCCGACCTGATCGATATGGTCAATGGTGCACCGCTGGTGATCAAAGTGCTGGAAGGCACCCAGGGCATCGGCGTGGTGCTGTGTGAAACGGCGACGGCGGCGGAGTCGGTGATCGAGGCGTTCATGGGCCTGAAGCAGAACATCATGGTTCAGGAATACATCAAGGAAGCCGGCGGTGCGGACATTCGTTGTTTCGTGGTCGGCGATAAGGTGATTGCGGCGATGAAGCGTCAGGCCAAGCCGGGGGAGTTCCGCTCCAACCTGCATCGTGGCGGCAGCGCGAGCCTGATCAAGATCACCCCGGAAGAACGCATGACTGCGTTGCGTGCGGCGAAGGTCATGGGGTTGGCGGTAGCGGGTGTGGATATCCTGCGTTCCAACCACGGGCCGCTGGTGATGGAAGTGAATTCGTCGCCGGGGCTGGAAGGGATTGAGACCACCACCGGCAAGAACGTGGCGGGGATCATCATTGAGCACCTTGAGAAGAATGGTGGGCCAAATATGACGCGCACCAAAGGCAAAGGCTAAACCCAACTCGGTCCCCTGTGGCGAGGGAGCTTGCTCCCGCTCGGCTGCGCAGCAGTCGTAAAACCACACAACCGTGTTCTAGCTGAAAGAACGCGGTTGCCGGGATCGGGAGTCCTACGGCCTCCAGCGGGAGCAAGCTCCCTCGCCACAGAGGCTTTGTGCGATGGTTAGACCGCATCCCGCGGCAACATAAGCCCAAGCGGCAACCGCACCCGCGCCTCAAGCCCACCCCCGGACCGGTTACGCAATTCAACATTCCCGCCATGCATCGAAGCAATCCGCTTCACGATCGCCAAGCCCAAACCGGTCCCCTTCCCGCCCCGCGCCCGATCACCCCGGGTAAACGGATTGAAGATCGCCTCCAGCTCCGACGGATCGATCCCCGCCCCACGGTCCATGACGCTGAGCACCACATACGGCGCACTGACGTCGCCGGACACATAGGCCGCGACTTCAACGCCGTTGCCAGCATGGTTCAAGGCGTTGCCGATCAGGTTGTTCAGCAAGCGCTTCATCGAGACTCGACGTAGCGGGAACGGCTGGATCGGTTCCAGGCGCAACTGGACTTTCTGTTCGTTCTGGTTGTACGGCGCAGCCACTTCCCGTACCAGGTCCGTCAGGTCCACCTCTTCCACCGACTCGTCACGACCGTCGCGAATGAACGCCAGGAACTGGTCGAGAATCGCGTCCATGTCTTCGATGTCGCGCACCATGTCGTCCGTCAGGTCGCTGTGGTCGCCCATCAGCTCCAACGACAGGCGCAAACGGGTCAGTGGCGTGCGCAGGTCGTGGGACACCCCGGCCAGCATCAGCTCACGTTCACGCCCGGCCTGTTCGACGTCTTCGGCCATCTGGTTGAAGGCGCGGTAAACCTCGGCCATTTCACTCGGCGTGTCGCTGATCGGCAGGCGCACGCTGCGGCCTTGGCCGAGTTGCCGCGCGGCATAGACCAGACGTTTCAACGGTTGATTGAGCTGGCTGACGAAGATCCACGCCGAAGCGGTGGACAGCAAGCCAATGGCGAGAAACCAACCGAGGACGTTCCAGATTTTCTGGCCACGCAACGGATGCGGGTACAGCGGCACTTTCAGCCAGCCATCGCCCAGGCTCGGCGCCCGGACCCACAGGGCCGGCGGCGAATGCATGCGTAATCGGACTTCGGTGTCGGCGCCCAGCTCCGCCTGCATTTGCCTTTGGTAGATCTCGCTGTACGGCCAGTGTTGTTCGCCTTCCGGCACACCAGCGCCCACCACCCGGATCAGGGTCGCGGCATCAGCGATTTTCGTGCGGTTTTCTTCATCGGCGGCCCAATAGGCGCGCAACGTCAGGGCGACGCCGTGGCTGTATTGGCGGTCCACCAGCACGTCCTCGTTCATCAGCAGATAAACCAGGGTCAGCGCCTTGGAGAACAGGACGACAATCAGCACCAGCCACAGGGTGCGGGAGAAGAAACTCTGGGGGAACCAAACGGGGGTTTTCATGGATAACCGCTACACACTTGCAGGAGCGAGCGATGCTCGCATATTGCGGATCGCGAGTCTGCGGACAATCTCGTCCGCAAACCCGCTCCTACAAATCGCCGATCACTTTGTGGCGGCGCCGTCCGGAACAAACACGTAGCCCACGCCCCAGACTGTCTGGATGTAACGCGGTTTGGACGGATCGGGTTCGATCATCCGGCGCAGACGGGAGATCTGCACGTCGATGGAACGCTCCAGGGCATCCCATTCGCGACCACGGGCCAGGTTCATCAGCTTGTCGCGGGTCAGCGGCTGACGGGCGTTCATGACCAGGGCCTTGAGTACCGCAAACTCACCGGTGGTGAGCATGTGCACTTCGTCACCGCGCTTGAGTTCGCGGGTGGCCAGGGACAATTCGTAGTCACCGAAGGTCACGCTTTCGTCTTCGCTGCCCGGCGCACCTGGCACCGGCGCTGCCTGACGACGCAGGACCGCTTTGACCCGGGCCATCAGTTCGTCCGGGTTGAACGGTTTGGCCAGGTAATCGTCGGCGCCCAGTTCCAGGCCCTTGATGCGGCTCAGCTCATCACCCTTGGCGGTGAGCATGATGATCGGAATCAGGTTGTTCGCACCACGCAGTCGGCGGCAGGCGGTCAAACCGTCTTCGCCGGGCAGCATCAGGTCGAGGACGACCAGGTTGAACACTTCACGCGCCAGCAGGCGGTCCATCTGTTCGGTGTTCGGTACGGCGCGGGCACGGTAGCCCTTGCTGACGAAAAAACGTTCCAGCAGGCTGCTCAGCCCTGGATCGTCATCAACAATAAGAATTTTTTCGCCTTCAGCATTGTTTGCAGTGCTGCTCATTAGATGCTCCTTTTAGCTCGGCGCGCATTATGGCGTAGCTGCCGTTATACGCACCGTGTGCATTGTTAGCAGATTTTTCCTTGATCACCAGAAAACCGGCCATGGGGCCTACTGCCTGTGATGCCCCCCGAATGATAGAACGCTGGTTATAATGCGCGGCGTTTTGTGTCAGGCAACGTCAGATCTTTACTGTGGATGGCCGCTTTTTATTTTCAAGGCCTGCGCAGTAATTGTTCGATTTCACGGGTCAACGGAATGCCTTTTGACCCAGGCAGCGGCGCAGGCCAGGCCGCTCAACCAGACTCGCCGGGCCTTTATCCCTGCGCCTGCGAGCCTGCTTTCACAATTTGTCAGGTGGTTTTATGGACAGCATCAACAGCCGCATCGCCGAGGAACTCGGTGTACGCCCACAACAGGTCGAAGCGGCCGTCGCGCTACTCGATGAGGGCTCTACCGTTCCCTTCATCGCCCGCTACCGGAAAGAAGTGACCGGCAGCCTCGATGACATCCAGTTGCGGCACCTGGAAGAGCGTCTGCGCTACCTGCGAGAACTCGACGAACGGCGCATCAGCATCCTTGCCAGCATCGAAGAGCAAGGCAAGCTGACCCCGCAACTGGAACGCGACATCAAACTCGCCGACACCAAGACCCGTCTCGAAGACTTGTACCTGCCGTACAAGCAGAAGCGCCGCACCAAGGGCCAGATTGCCCTGGAAGCCGGCCTCGGCGACTTGGCCGACGGCCTGTTCAACGACCCGAGCCTGACGCCGGACGCCGAAGCCGCACGCTTCGTTGACGCCGAAAAAGGCGTGGCCGATGTGAAGGCCGCCCTCGAAGGCGCCAAATACATCCTCATGGAACGCTTCGCCGAAGATGCCGGCCTGCTGGACAAACTGCGCAGTTACCTCAAGCAGGAAGCCACCCTCAGCGCCCGCGTGATCGCCGGCAAGGAAGAGGAAGGCGCCAAGTTCCGCGACTATTTCGAACACGACGAACCGCTGAAAAGCATGCCGTCGCACCGCGCGCTGGCGATTTTCCGTGGCCGCAACGAAGGCATTTTGAGTTCGGCGCTGAAAGTCGGCGACGAACTGCCGGGCACCATGCACCCGTGCGAAGGCATGATCGGTCAGCAATTCGGCATCCAGAACCAGAACCGCGCCGCCGACAAATGGCTGGGCGAAGTGGTGCGCTGGACCTGGAAGGTCAAGCTCTACACCCACTTGGAAACCGATCTGCTGGGCGAACTGCGCGACGGCGCCGAGACCGAAGCGATCAACGTGTTCGCGCACAACCTGCACGACCTGCTGCTGTCGGCCCCGGCCGGCCCGCGCGCGACGTTGGGCCTCGACCCGGGCCTGCGCACCGGTTGCAAGGTCGCCGTGGTCGATTCCACCGGCAAGCTGCTGGATCACGCCACGGTTTACCCGCACGTGCCGCACAACAAGTGGGACCAGACTATCGCGATCCTCGCCGCCCTGTGCGCCAAGCACGCGGTAGACCTGATCGCCATCGGCAACGGCACCGCCAGCCGCGAAACCGACAAACTGGCCGCTGAGCTGATCAAAAAGTATCCAGCGATGAAGATGACCAAAGTCATGGTCTCCGAGGCCGGTGCATCGGTTTACTCGGCGTCAGAACTGGCTTCCAAGGAATTCCCGGACCTCGACGTGTCGATCCGTGGCGCGGTGTCCATCGCGCGTCGCTTGCAGGATCCGCTGGCCGAACTGGTGAAAATCGATCCAAAATCCATCGGTGTCGGCCAGTATCAGCACGACGTGTCGCAGCTGAAACTGGCGCGCGGCCTGGACGCTGTGGTCGAGGACTGCGTAAACGCCGTGGGCGTGGACGTGAACACCGCTTCCGTGGCGCTGCTGGCCCGGATCTCCGGCCTCAACGCGACCCTGGCGCAGAACATCGTCAGCCACCGCGACGAGCATGGCGCGTTCAAAACCCGTGCGGCGCTGAAGAAAGTCGCGCGCCTGGGCGAAAAAACCTTCGAACAGGCGGCCGGTTTCCTACGCGTGATGAACGGCGACAACCCGCTGGATTCGTCCGCGGTTCACCCGGAAGCCTATCCACTGGTACAGCGCATTGCCGCTGAAACCGACCGTGATATCCGCTCGCTGATCGGCGACGCTAGCTTCCTCAAGCGTCTCGATCCGAAGAAGTACACCGACGAAACCTTCGGTTTGCCAACGGTCACCGACATCCTGCAAGAGCTGGAAAAACCCGGTCGCGACCCGCGTCCCGAGTTCAAGACCGCCGAGTTCCAGGAAGGCGTCGAAGACCTCAAGGACCTGCAACTGGGGATGATCCTCGAAGGCGTGGTGACCAACGTGACAAACTTCGGTGCGTTCGTCGACATCGGCGTGCATCAGGACGGTTTGGTGCACATCTCCGCGCTTTCGGAGAAGTTCATCAAGGATCCGCGTGAAGCGGTGAAGGCTGGTGACGTGGTGAAAGTGAAGGTCATGGAAGTCGACATCCCGCGCAAACGCGTGGGCCTGTCGATGCGCATGAGCGACACGCCGGGCGAGAAAATCGACGGTGCCCGTGGCGCACGTCCTGGTTCGTCTTCGCGCCAATCCCAGAACACTGCACCGCGCAAGGAAACCACGGCGCCGGCCCCGGCCAACAACGCCATGGCTTCGCTGTTCGCTAACGCCAAGCAGTTGAAGAAACGTTGATGGAAATCCCTGCCGGGCTGACCGAAAGCGCTTTTTTCAAGTTGCTGGGGTGTCGCTTGCACAGTCTGGAAACCGGGGTGGCGCAAGTCGCCCTGGGGCTTGCGCCAGAACTGCGTAATCGTGGCGGCAAGTTGCACGGCGGGGCCTTGTTCAGTCTGGTGGACATTGCCATGGGGCTGGCCTGTTCCAGCACCCACGGCTTTGACCAGCAGAGCGCGACCATCGAATGCAAGATCAATTACATTCGCGCCGTTTCTGACGGCGAAGTGATGTGCACGGCGCGGGTCATCCACCCGGGCCGCCGCACGTTGGTAGTCGAAGCCGACGTGATGCAAGGCGATAAATTGGTCGCAAAAGCGCAAGGCACGTTCGCTGTCCTATAGCTCCCCACCCTCGATTTGAGTTAATTTCGGCGCTACGACTGCGGCGTCGAACTTTTCCGCGTGCGCGACAGCCAGATTCAAGGAGTGAAGTTGGCATTTCAGTACGGGCCTATATGGCTCAAGAACCAGGCGAAAACGCCAGTTTTAACTTCACCCTTGTAGACCGTCTTGCCCACCCCCATATTGGGGCGACTGACGCGTGAAGGAATCCAACTTGAGCGAACTTCTCAACCGCCGCCTGGCTCTGCTCGGCGAGCGCGCTAACCTCTCTCTGCTCGAACAGTGCCTTCACGGCATCGAACGTGAATGCCTGCGCGTGACCGATGAAGGTCGCCTGGCGCAAACGCCGCACCCGGAAGAATTGGGTTCCGCGCTGACCAACGAAAAAATCACCACCGATTATTCCGAATCGCTGCTGGAGTTCATCACGCCCGCCTTGCCTGACCCGGCAGACACCCTGGCGAGCCTGGACAGCATTCACCGTTTTGCCTACAGCAAGCTCGGCAACGAGTACCTGTGGAGTCCATCGATGCCGTGCCCGTTGCCGGCCGAGGAAGACATCCCGATTGCCTATTACGGCACGTCCAACATCGGCCAGCTCAAGTACGTCTACCGTAAGGGTTTGGCCCTGCGATACGGCAAGACCATGCAGTGCATCGCCGGGATTCACTACAATTTTTCCCTGCCGGAAAAGCTCTGGCCGCTGCTCAAAGAGGCTGAAGGCTTTGTCGGCACCGACCGCGACTATCAGTCGTCGGCCTACATCGCGCTGATCCGCAACTTCCGTCGCTACAGCTGGCTGCTGATGTACCTGTTCGGTGCCTCGCCGGCGCTGGACGCCGGCTTCCTGCGCGGTCGTTCGCACCAGTTGGAACAACTGGACCCGGACACCTTGTACCTGCCGTACGCCACCAGCCTGCGCATGAGCGACCTCGGTTACCAGAGCAACGCCCAGGCCGGCCTGACGCCGTGCTACAACGACCTGGCGAGCTACACCGACAGCCTGCGCAAAGCGGTGGCCACGCCTTACGCGCCGTACGTTGAAGTCGGCACGCACAAGGACGGTGAGTGGGTTCAGCTCAACACCAACATCCTGCAGATCGAAAACGAGTACTACTCCAACATCCGCCCGAAACGCGTGACCTACACCGGCGAACGGCCGATCCAGGCGCTGGTGGCCCGTGGCATTCAGTACGTCGAAGTACGCTGCCTGGACATCAACCCGTTCCTGCCGATGGGCATCGACCTGACCGAGTCGCGCTTCCTCGACGCGTTCCTGCTGTACTGCGCGCTGAACGACAGCCCGTTGCTGGCTAACACCACCTGCAACAACGCGACCTCGAACTTCCTCAGCGTGGTCAAGGAAGGTCGTCGTCCGGGCCTGCAGTTGCAGCGTGACGGCGAGTCGGTGGACATGAAGGAATGGGCCACCGAGCTACTGGAGAAGATTGCCCCGCTGGCCGCGCTGCTTGATCAGAGCCATGGCGGCGATGCTCACAGCAAGGCGCTGGACGTGCAGCTGGAGAAGATCAAGGATCCGTCCCGGACCCCGTCGGCCATGGTGTTGGCGGCGATGGCCGAGCATAAGGAAAGCTTTGCCCAGTTCTCCCTGCGTCAGAGCCGTGCCCATGCCGAGTACTTCCGCAGTGAGCCGTTGAGCATTGAAGACCAGGCCAAGTTTGAAGAACTGGCGCGTTCGTCGCTGGCTCAACAGGCAGAGCTGGAGCAGAACGAAGTCGGCGATTTCGATGTGTTTGTCGGGTCGTATCAGGCGAGTATTCTGGCGATCAGTAACTAAGCGGCGCCAGCTAAAAGATCGCAGCCTTCGGCCGCTCCTACGGGACGGTGCCGGGGTTGCGATTTTTTTTGCCTGCATAAAAGCAATTTTGGATCCACAGGCTACCTTTGTAGGAACTGCCGCAGGCTATGATCTTTTGATCTTGATCGTTCCCACGCTCTGCGTGGGAATGCCTCAAGGGACGCTCCGCGTCCAGTGACGCGGAGCGTCACGGGCTGCATTCCCACGCAGAGCGCGGGAACGATCTGGTGACTTGCTTAGAATTTTCCGCTCATAAGCTCATTCGAAAAAGTTATTTATTTTCTGATTCTTATATCATTTAGTCTCCTTTCACGCCGATCCTCGGTCGCCTGACAAGGAGCTTCTCCAATGAAACTGAATTTCCCTCTTCGCCTCCTGGCGGCCGCGTCTTTGGCGGCGGCGAGTTTCTTTGCCCAGGCGGCTGATGTCACCGTCGCCTACCAGACCACCGTGGACCCGGCCAAAGTCGCCCAGGCCGACGGCGCGTACGAAAAAGCCACCAACGCCAAGATCGACTGGCGCAAATTCGACAACGGTGCCGACATCATCGCCGCCATCGCTTCCGGCGACGTGCAGATCGGTTACCTCGGTTCCAGCCCCCTGACCGCTGCGATCACACGCAAAGTCCCGGTTGAAACCTTCCTCATCGCCACCCAGATCGGCGCCGCTGAAGCGCTGGTCGCTCGCGACGGTTCCGGGATCAAGACCCCGCAAGACCTGATCGGCAAGAAAATCGCCGTGCCATTCGTATCCACCGGCCACTACAGCCTGTTGGCCGCGCTGAAGCACTGGAACATCGATCCGTCGAAAGTCACCATCCTCAACCTCGCGCCGCCGGCTATCGTCGCTGCGTGGAAACGCGGTGATATCGACGCCACTTACGTGTGGGATCCGGCACTCGGTGTGGCCAAGGAAAACGGCAAAGTGCTGATCACCTCCGGCGAACTGGCCAAGTTCGGCGCACCGACCTTCGATGCCTGGATCGTGCGTAAAGACTTTGCCGAGAAGCACCCGGACATCGTCACCGCATTCGCCAAAGTGACCCTGGATGCCTACGCCGATTACCGCAAAGACCCTAAAACCTGGCTCGCCAACCCATCCAACGTCGACAAACTGGTGAAGCTGTCCGGGGCCAAAGTGGCTGACATTCCATTGCTGCTGCAAGGCAACGTCTACCCGCTGGCGGCTGATCAGGTGATCACCCTCGGCGCGCCGACCACCAAGGCCATCACCGACACCGCCGCGTTCCTCAAAGAACAAGGCAAGGTCGAGGCCGTGCTGCCGGATTACGCCCCGTACGTCAGCGCCAAATACATCACCAACTGATCGGAGTTAACTGCGATGGCTTTGCTTCAGCTGGAGCGCATCAGCGCACAGTACCCCAGCAGTCCGGAACCGGTGCTGGCGGATATTTCCTTGAGCCTGGGGCCCCAGCAATTGCTGGTGGCCCTCGGCCCGTCCGGCAGTGGCAAGACTTCGCTGTTGAACCTGATTGCCGGTTTCGTCGAGCCCAGCGCCGGGCGCATTACCCTTGATGGCGTACCGGTCAAAGGCCCGAGTGCCGAACGCGGCGTGGTGTTCCAGGACGACGCGCTACTGCCCTGGCAGGACGTGTTGGCCAACGTGGGTTTCGGTCTGGAATTGGCCGGCGTATCCCGGGAAAAACGCGAAATCCGCGCGAGGGAAATGCTCGCGCTGGTGGACCTTTCCGGTTTCGAAAACCGGCGCATCTGGCAGCTCTCGGGCGGCCAGAAACAACGTGTCGGCCTCGCCCGCGCCCTCGCCGCCGACCCGCGCGTGTTGCTGATGGACGAGCCCTTCGGCGCCCTCGATGCCTTCACCCGCGAACAGATGCAGGAGCTGTTGCTGCAAGTCTGGCAGCGCACCGCCAAACCCGTCTTCCTGATTACCCACGACATTGAAGAAGCGGTGTTCCTTGCCACCGACCTGATTCTGCTGGCACCCAACCCAGGGCAAATCGTCGAGCGCCTGAGCCTGGACTTCGGTCAGCGTTACGCCGCAGGCGAATCAGCCCGAGCGATCAAATCCGACCCGCGCTTTATCGAAACCCGCGAACACGTACTCGCCAAAGTGTTCTCCCAACGCAGCGCCGCCACGCGGCAGGAGCGCGCATGAGCAGCTATGAAATTCCGGCCGTGACGGTGAAACCCGGTTCGACGGTGATTCCGGTTCGTCGCAGTGTGAGCACGCGCTGGATCAGCGTGCTGACGTTATTCGCTTTGGTGTTCATCTGGTGGGCCGTGACCGCCACCGGCATGATCGAACCGCTGTTCCTGCCACCGCCGTCCGCCGTGCTGCAAAAAGGCTGGCTGCTGGCGACCACGGGCTACATGGATTCGACCTTGTGGCAGCACTTGGGCGCGAGCCTGAGCCGCATTGGTCTGGGCCTGGGCTTCGCGGTGTTGACCGCCGTGCCGGTGGGAATTGCCATCGGTCACAACCGCATCGCTCGCGGGATTCTCGATCCGCTGATCGAGTTCTATCGCCCGATTCCACCACTCGCCTACCTGCCACTGATCGTGATCTGGTGCGGCATCGGTGAGCTGTCGAAAGTCTTGCTGATCTACCTGGCGATCTTCGCCCCGATTGCCATCGCCACTGCCACCGGCGTGCGCACGGTCGATCCGGCCAAGTTGCGCGCCGCGCAGTCGTTGGGCGCGACTCGGGCGCAGCTGATTCGCCACGTGATTCTGCCGAGCGCCCTACCGGACATCTTGACCGGCGTGCGCATTGGTCTGGGCGTGGGTTGGTCGACGCTGGTCGCCGCTGAACTGATCGCCGCCACCAGCGGTTTGGGTTTCATGGTGCAGTCGGCGGCGCAATTCCTGGTCACCGATGTGGTGGTGCTGGGGATTCTGGTGATCGCGCTGATCGCTTTCGCCATGGAAATGGGCTTGCGCGCCCTGCAACGCAAGCTGGTGCCGTGGCACGGCCAGGCGCACTGAAGATTTGTCACTGACTACGCCGACAACTCGGCGCCCCGGATTGAAGAGAACCACCATGAGCACCTTGAATATCGTCCCTTTAAGCTCGGCCCTCGGCGCGCAGATCAGCGGCATCGACATCAGTCAGCCGCTGACCGCGCAACAGCGTGACGCCATCGAACAGGCGCTGCTCAAGCATCAGGTGCTGTTCTTCCGCGACCAACCGATCGAGCCCCAGCAACAGGCACGTTTCGCCGCGAATTTTGGCGACCTGCACATTCACCCGATCTACCCGAACGTGCCGGAACAGCCGGAAGTGCTGATCCTCGACACCGCCGTCACCGACGTGCGCGACAACGCGATCTGGCACACCGACGTCACTTTCCTGCCGACCCCGGCGATGGGCGCGGTACTCAGCGCCAAGTTACTGCCTGAGTTTGGTGGCGACACGCTGTGGGCGAGCGGGATTGCGGCGTATGAAGCGTTGTCGGCGCCGATGAAAACCTTGCTCGAAGGGCTGACCGCGACTCACGATTTCACCCGTTCATTTCCACTGGAACGCTACGGCAACACGCCGGAAGCATTGGCGCAGTGGGAAGAAGCACGACGCAAGAATCCGCCATTGTCACACCCGGTGATTCGTACACATCCGGTCAGTGGACGTCGGTCGCTGTTCGTCAATGAAGGGTTTACGTCGAAAATCAATGAGCTGTCTGAGACCGAGAGCGAGGTGATCCTGAAGTTTCTCTTCGCCCACGCCACACGGCCGGACTTCACCATTCGCTGGCGCTGGCAGAAGGATGACGTGGCGTTCTGGGATAACCGCGTGACCCAGCATTACGCGGTGGATGATTATCGACCGGCGCGGCGGGTGATGCAGCGGGCGACGGTGTTGGGGGATGTGCCGTTTTTCCGGTGAACCGATCGTTCCCACGCTCCGCGTGGTAACGCAGCCATGGACGCTCCGCGTCCGCTGTGACGCGGAGCGTCACGGGAAGCATTCCCACGCGGAGCGTGGGAACGATCAGCACTCAGTTACTCAGCCGTCGAAGGCTTCTCCCACAAATTGATCCCGCCCTCCTGGGCAAACCGGTCAATCTCTGCCAACTCTTCTGCGCTAAAGCTCAGATTCTTCAACGCCCCGACGTTCTCGATAATCTGCTCCGGCCGGCTTGCGCCGATCAGTGCCGAGGTTACGCGCGGGTCACGAAGCGTCCACGCCAACGCCAATTGCGCCAGGCTCTGGCCGCGACGCTTGGCGATCTCGTTGAGCCCGCGCACATGGGCAATGTTGGCTTCGGACAGGTGCGATTCCTGCAACGAACCACCGCCCGGACGGTTGACCCGCGCATCCTTCGGAATGCCGTTAAGGTATTTGTCGGTCAACAACCCTTGAGCCAACGGCGTGAAAGCAATCACGCCAGCGCCGAGCTCATCGGTTACCTCCAGCAGATCCTTTTCCACCCAGCGATTGAGCAGGTTGTAGGCCGGTTGATGAATCAACAACGGCACTTTCCATTCTTGCAACAGCGCAGCCATTTCGCGGGTTTTCACCCCGGAGTAGGACGAGATGCCGATATACAGCGCCTTGCCCTGCTGCACAGCGGTAGCCAGTGCACTGGCGGTTTCTTCCAGCGGGGTGTCCGGGTCGAAGCGGTGGGAATAGAAAATGTCGACGTAGTCCAGACCCAGGCGTTGCAGGCTCTGGTCGAGGCTGGCCAGCACGTATTTGCGCGAACCACCGCCCTGGCCGTAAGGGCCTGGCCACATGTCCCAACCGGCCTTGCTGGAGATGATCAGCTCGTCGCGGTATTGCTTGAAGTCTTCACGCAGCAGGCGACCGAAGTTGATCTCGGCGCTGCCGTACGGCGGGCCGTAGTTGTTGGCCAGGTCGAAGTGGTTGATGCCCTGGTCGAACGCCGTGCGCAGCAACGAGCGCTGGGTGTCGATCGGCGTGCTGTCGCCGAAGTTGTGCCACAGCCCCAGGGACAGTGCCGGCAGCACCAGCCCGCTGCGGCCTACGCGGCGGTACGGAATAGAGTCATAGCGGTTTTCGGCAGCGGTGTAAGTCATCGAATCCTCTCTTGTCTGTTTTGAAATGGTGTCGATTCTTCGCGAGCAGGCTCGCTCCCGGCAGCGGCCAGCCTAACGGTTCTTCAATAAGTCGAAGTTGCCCAGCATACGCCCAAGTCATGTGCCGCCAACCCTGGGTTCGACCAAATGCTGAAACGTTTCATATTTCTGCCGGGACTTGCTCCGGCCTGGGCGACGACTGACCTGCACGGTCACCCGTTTCCCTGAGGCCAGCACCAACATTCAGCTACTCTCTGACTTGAAGGTGTTCGCCGATAAAATCCAGAAATGTGTACTTTTCCGCGCGGCAATACGTATCGCCATCTTTAATCCATTGAAAGACATAAAACCCCCAAAAACATTGGGCAAAACGATCAGATCCCGCCACGAGCGCCACGTCGTAAGTATGCTCATGGAGAAGGTATTTCGTACTACATGGCACGGCTTTTTAGAGGGGATATGGCGATGGCCATCAGGCCCAAAGCTCCCGGTAACGGCGCTCAATAAAGGCCTGCAAAGTCAAGGGTTCAGAGTGGTCTGAGCGCACCATGGGCAGGCAATCGCCGCTGACGCCGTGCTCGGCATTGGGGACTATTCGCACGCCAAAAAACTGCGCTCACGGTTGAGCACCCTCAAATCACTCGCACTGGAGATCGGCGTGCAGGCGACGAGGAGAGGCTGGAAAGTATGGGAGTGCTGACGATGGGGGATGAGGTACGGCGATTGAATCCGCCGGAGTGCCGGGCAATTGAGCGCGAGAGCGCCTGAGCGATAGATACAACCTTCACTGAAGCACACCGCCGCGCCCACACTGGATCACCAGCGACCACTAAACTGGTGCCTGACAGCACACACTTCTAAAAGGCGGAACAGACCATGCACACCACCATCATCATCTTCTTCGGCCTGGTCCTGCTCGCGCTGATGCTCTACATCGGCGAGCGGGTCGGTTTCAGCCGACAGACGCTGACCTACAGTTTCGTCGTCCTGTGGCTGGCCCTGACGGTGATCAATGGCGCGGTGGGCGTGGTCACGGCCAACCAGCCCCTGAGTTCGGAACTGGTGGTCGGCACGGTGGTGTTCAGCGTGCCGGTGGCGGCGCTGGTTCTGTTCATGGTGCTGAACAAAGCCTAGGCGCCACCGGCGCTCGATCAGCGAACCAGGTGCAGGAACTGCATGTGCCGTTCGTACTGGTCGAGGATGTCGTTGATGATCTGTTCCTTGGTGTAACCCACCAGATCGTAGTCCTGACTGCCCTCGCTCAAATGCACTTCGGCACGGTAGTAGCGGCGGTTGTTGAGTTGCTTGGACCCCATGCCGCCACGGGCGAAGGACGGCGTGAAGTAGCCACGCATCTGCACCTGGTAGATGAACGGATGCTGCTCGCCATGACCGATTTCCAGGCTGACGCTGTCATTCGCCGGATCGGGCTGAGCAACCACGCTCAAACCCTTCTCGACAAACACCGCCGTCACTTCTTCAATCGCCGGACGCACGGTGGTTTCGAGGAAGCGATAGACCTCATCCCGCGACGGGAAATGCACTGCCTGGCTCAAACGCTGACGCCAGCCTCCACGCTTGGAACCGGACACCGGCGCCAGGGAATGCATCTGCGCGATCTGCTTTTGCGATTCCAGGTAGAACGCCTTGTGCAGCCCCCACATCATCAGCAGCAAAATCATCGAGAACGGCAACGACGTCAGCACTACCGCTGACTTCAGTGCATCGATGCTGCCGGAGAACAGCAGCGCACTGGTCACCAGCGCCGTCATCGCGCCCCAGAACACCCGCAGCCATTTCGGCCCGTCTTCATCCGGGTTGCCGCCCTTGGCCGACAGCGTCGACAGCACCACGGTGCCGGAGTCGGCCGAAGTGACAAAGAACACGAAGCTGATAAACACCGTGACCGCAATCACGGTTTTGCTCCACGGATAGGTTTCCAGCAGCAGGTACAAGGTCATCGACGGGTTATCGATGGCCGACATACCGAGCGCCGTCATGCCGTGGTTGAGCACCTGGTCGATGGCGCTGTTGCCGAAGATCGACATCCACGCCAGGGTGAAACCGAGCGGGATCAGCAGCACACCGAAGACGAATTCGCGGATGGTGCGGCCACGGGAAATCCGTGCGATGAACAGGCCCACGAACGGCGACCACGCGATCCACCAGGCCCAGTAGAACACCGTCCAGCCGCCCAGCCAGTCGCTGGGTTTGTCGTAGGCGTAAAGGTCGAAACTCTTCATCGGCAACGCGCCGAGGTAGTCGCCGATGTTCTGGATCAAGGTATTGAGCAAGTGCTGGGTCGGGCCGGCAAACAACACGAACAGCAGCAGCGCGCAGGCCAGCAGCATGTTGATGTCGGACATGACCCGCACGCCTTTATCGACGCCGGACACTGCGACGATGATCGCCGCGCCCATCATCAGCGTGATCAGGCCGACCTGAATCCAGTGGGTGTGGGCGATGCCGAACAGGTAGTCGAGGCCCGAGTTGAGGTGCAACACGCCGAAGCCCATGTCCGCACCGAGGCCGAACACCGTGGCGATGATGCCGAAGCCATCCACCGCATAGCCGATGGGTCCGTTGATGCGCTTGCCGATCAGCGGATACAGCGCTGAACGCAGGGCCAGCGGCAGGTTATGCCGATACGCGAAATACGCCAGCGCCATGCCGACGAAGGCGAACACGCCCCAGCCATGCAGGCCCCAGTGCAGAAACAGAATCTGCATCGCCTGCCGCGCCGCTTCTGGCGTACCGCCCGTGCCTTGTGGCGGCAGGGACAAGTGAGTCAGCGGTTCGGACACGCAAAAGAAAAACAGCGTGATGCTGATCCCGGCGGCGAACAGCATGCCGGCCCAGGACAGGTAACTGAATTCGGGTTCGTCGTGGTCGGCACCGAGCTTGATCTTGCCGTAGCCGGACAAGGCGGTGACCACCACGAAGACCAGATACAGGGTCATCGCGAGCATGTAGTACCAGCCGACCGTATTGGCCGCCCAGTTTTGCGCTTCCAGCAACCAGGCACCGGCCTGTTTGGGAAAGGCCATTACGATGATGCCGAACAACAGGATGAAACCCGCCGCGAAGTAAAACACCGGCGGATTCATGCGGACCTGGCCGCTTGGAGGGGTGGTCGGTGCACTCATGAACAGCGCACCTCAAGGGGGTGAAACAGGGCAATCAGAAACGGACTCGGCAAGGGCAAGCCTCCTGTTGTGAGCGGGCAGCAAACCGGCGGTTTAACTTGAATGAGCGTTCAAGTTAAACATGAATAGCGTGCTAAGGACTAATCGCAGGGCTCGGCGGTCGCTTTCCTACGCTAGCTCAAGGAAGGGTATGACGCGGGGTTGGGGGGATTCGTTCACTGTCAAAAGATCGTTCCCACGCTCTGCGTGGGAATGCAGCCCGGGACGCTCCGCGTCCCATCAACAGTCGAACGCGGAGCATCCGTGGAGGCATTCCCACGCAGAGCGTAGGAATGATTGGGTGGGGGACTTACTTCTGCGTCCCATCATCATGCTGCAAATTCGCCTGCGTCAGGTTGCACCCCGCCGGCACGCTGCGGGTTAGCCACACATTGCCGCCAATGGTCGAACCCTTGCCGATGGTAATCCGCCCCAGAATCGTTGCCCCGGCATAGATCACCACGTCGTCCTCGACAATCGGATGCCGTGGATGGCCCTTCTGCAATTGGCCATCCTCATCCGATGGGAACCGCTTGGCACCCAACGTCACGGCCTGATAAATCCGCACCCGCTCGCCGATGATCGCGGTCTCGCCGATCACCACACCTGTCCCGTGATCGATAAAGAAACTGCGGCCGATCTGCGCCCCCGGATGAATATCGATGCCGGTGGCCGAGTGGGCGATTTCCGCGCTGATCCGCGCCAGCAGCGGCAACCCGGCGCGGTACAAATGGTGGGCGAGACGATGGTGAATCACCGCCAGGATCCCCGGATAGCACAGCAGCACTTCATCGACGCTGCGGGCCGCCGGGTCGCCGTGATAGGCCGCCAGCACGTCGGTGTCGAGCAAACTGCGCAACCCCGGCAGGGCGAGGGCGAAGTCCTGGATGATGGAAATGGTCTTGGCCTCGACTTCGGTGTCGGCCTTGTCGCTGTGGCGGGCGGCGTAACGCAGTTCGAGCCGCGCTTGGGCCAGCAACGCGTTCAGCGCGACATCGAGGGTATGGCCGACGTAGAAGTCTTCACTTTCTTCACGCAAATCCACCGGCCCCAGGCGCATCGGGAACAACGCACCGCACAAGGCTTCAAGAATGTCCGCCATCGCCGCCCGGGACGGTAACTCGCGACCGCCCTGCTCGCCGCTGGCGCGGCCGTTTTGGGCACGCCACTGATCCCGCGCCGTGCGCAGCTGGCTGACGATGGTCTGCAATTGCCAATGGCTGGAACGCTCGCTCACGGTAAAAACTCCACTCGGGCGGCCGGACTGTCTGGCCGCGCTGACGGCGATTACTTTACGGCAAGGGCTGGAGGCCGAATTAAGAACCAATTGTGCTGTGATCAGCACATTCGGATATAAGCGATTGACGGTTGCTCGCACAAATAGCCGTGCCTATAGTCCTGACATCCCCCTCCGCCAGTACGGACCCATGATCAAACAATCGCTTGCCTGCTTTAACCGCCTCGACCTGCTTGGCCACCCTACCACCCTGGAAAAACTCGAACGCTTGTCCACTTGGCTGGGCCGCGATGTCTACGTCAAACGCGACGACCTGACACCGCTGGCCATGGGCGGCAACAAGCTGCGCAAACTTGAATACCTGGCCGCCGATGCGCTGGCCCAAGGCGCCGACACCCTGATCACTGCGGGTGCGCTGCAGTCCAACCATGTGCGCCAGACCGCTGCCATCGCCGCCAAACTGGGCCTGGGTTGCGTAGCGCTGCTGGAAAACCCGCTGGGCACCGATGACGCCAACTATGTCGGCAACGGCAATCGGCTGTTGCTGGACCTGTTCGATGCCAAGGTCGAATTGGTGGAGAACCTCGATAACGCCGACGATCAATTGCAGGCCCTGGCTGATCGCCTGCACAACAACGGCAAGAAGCCGTATGTGGTGCCGATTGGTGGCTCCAATGCCTTGGGTGCGCTGGGTTACGTTCGCGCCGGGCTGGAATTGGCGGAACAGATCAAGGACACCGGCCTGAAGTTCGCGGCCGTGGTCCTGGCGTCGGGCAGTGCCGGGACCCACAGCGGTCTGGCATTGGCATTGAATGAAGCACTCCCGGATTTGCCAGTGATTGGCGTGACGGTGTCCCGTAGCGAGGAAGATCAGCGGCCGAAAGTCCAAGGCCTGGCCGAACGCACGGCAGAGTTGCTGGGTGTGAGTTTGCCGAAGAGCTTCAAGGTTGAATTGTGGGATGAATACTTTGGCCCGCGTTATGGCGAGCCGAACGCCGGGACGTTGTCGGCGGTGAAACTGCTGGCGAGTCAGGAAGGTTTGCTGCTCGACCCGGTGTACACCGGCAAGGCCATGGCCGGGTTGCTCGATGGCATCGGGCGCGGGCGGTTTGATGAAGGCCCGATCATCTTCCTGCACACCGGTGGGGCGCCGGCGTTGTTTGCCTACAAAGACTTCCTTTGACCGATCGTTCCCACGCTCTGCGTGGGGATGCAGCCCGTGACGCTCCGCGTCCCATTGGAACGCGGAGCGTCCCTTGAGGCATTCCCACGCAGAGCGTGGGAACGATCAGCGTGGGAACTATCATGCATCACATATTCTATAAAAGAATAACAAAATCTATATTTAGTATTTTCCTATCTAACGACATCATCATATAGTCGCGCCGCAGGCGAATTTGCCGGGAGACGCATAAGCTGCTTTAGGGCAGGATATTGCAGTCGTTCAAATCCCGATTTTGCCAACATTCCTAAAAGCGTCTTCATAAGAAAACACAGGGGCTTGTCATGAATTTTTCCGCACTACGTCGCAACCTGCTGGTAGGTTCGCTGGGCCTGGCATTGAGCGCCGGCCTGTTGGGGCAAGCGGTTGCCGGTGAGCAACTGCAAAAAATCAAGGACGCAGGCGTGATCAACGTCGGCCTGGAAGGCACTTATCCACCGTTCAGTTTCGTCGACGCCGACGGCAAACTGGCCGGCTTCGAAGTCGAGCTCTCCGAAGCCCTGGCCAAAAAGTTGGGCGTCAAGGCCAAGATTCAGCCAACCAAGTGGGACGGCATCCTCGCTGCTCTGGAATCCAAGCGCCTGGACCTCGTGGTCAACCAGGTGACGATCTCCGACGAGCGCAAGAAGAAGTATGACTTCTCCGAGCCGTACACCATCTCCGGCATTCAGGCGCTGGTGCTGAAGAGCAAGGAAGCCGCGCTGAACATCAAGACCGCCGCTGACCTGACCGGCAAGAAAGTCGGTGTAGGTCTGGGCACCAACTACGAACAATGGGTCCGAGCCAACGTGCCGGGTGCTGACGTGCGCACCTACGACGATGATCCGACCAAGTTCGCAGACCTGAACAATGGCCGTACCGACGCCATCCTGATCGACCGCCTGGCTGCGCTTGAATACGCCAAGAAAGCACCGAAAACCGTCGCTGCCGGCCAAGCATTCTCCCGTCAGGAATCCGGCATTGCCCTGCGTAAAGGTGAGCCAGAACTGCTGGCTGCGGTGAACAAAGCCCTCGACGAGCTGCGTGCCGACGGTACCCTGGCCAAGATCTCGGAAAAATACTTCCAAGCTGACGTCACCAAATAATGGAAGAAGCTTTCCAACTCGCACTGGACTCCGCGCCCTTCCTGCTGAAGGGCGCGTACTACACGGTAATCTTGAGCCTGGGCGGAATGTTCTTCGGCCTGGTGATGGGCTTCGGCCTGGCGTTGATGCGTTTGTCGCGCTTCAAACTGGTGAGCTGGCTCGCCCGCATCTACGTGTCGTTCTTTCGCGGCACGCCGTTGCTGGTGCAGCTGTTCGTGATCTATTACGGCTTGCCGCAATTGGGCATCGAACTTGATCCGCTGCCGGCGGCTCTGATCGGCTTCTCGCTGAACATGGCCGCCTACGCCTGCGAAATCCTCCGCGCCGCGATCAGCTCCATCGAGCGTGGCCAGTGGGAAGCCGCCGCGAGTATCGGCATGACCCGCGCGCAGACCCTGCGCAGGGCCATCATTCCGCAAGCGATGCGCACGGCCCTGCCGCCACTGGGCAACAGCTTTATCTCGCTGGTAAAGGACACGGCGCTGGCCGCCACCATCCAGGTGCCGGAACTGTTCCGTCAGGCGCAATTGATCACCGCCCGGACTTTCGAAGTCTTCACCATGTATCTCGCCGCCGCGCTGATCTACTGGATTCTGGCCACGGCGCTCTCGCACCTGCAGAACAAGTTGGAAGAGCGGGTCAATCGGCACGACCAGGAGTCCTGACCCATGATTGTCGTGGAAAAACTGACAAAGCAGTTCAAGGGTCAAGTGGTGCTCAACGGCATCGATCTGGAAGTGAAGGAAGGCGAAGTCGTGGCGATTATCGGGCCGAGCGGCTCGGGCAAGACCACGTTCCTGCGTTGCCTGAACTTCCTCGAAGAACCCACCAGCGGCCGGATCAAGGTCGGCGACATCGAGATCGATGGCAGCCGCCCGCTGAACCAGCAGCAGGGTCTGGTGCGACGTTTGCGCCAGCATGTGGGCTTCGTGTTCCAGAACTTCAACCTGTTCCCCCATCGCACCGCCCTGGAAAACGTCATCGAAGGCCCGATCATCGTGAAGAAGATCCCGCACGCCGAAGCCGTTGCCCTGGGTAAAAAGCTGTTGGCCAGGGTTGGCCTGGCGGGCAAGGAAGACGCTTACCCGCGACGCCTTTCCGGTGGTCAGCAACAGCGTGTGGCGATTGCCCGCGCGCTGGCGATGGAACCGGAAGTGATTCTGTTCGATGAACCCACTTCCGCGCTCGACCCTGAGCTGGTCGGTGAAGTGTTGTCGACCATCCGCAGCCTCGCTGAAGAGAATCGCACCATGGTCATCGTCACCCACGAAATGGGCTTTGCCCGGGACGTGGCGAATCGCGTGGTGTTTTTCGACAAGGGTGTGATTGTCGAGCAGGGCGAAGCCAAGGCGTTGTTTGCCAATCCGAAAGAAGAGCGGACCCAACAGTTTCTCAGTAAGTTTCTAAATAACACGCACCCCTGAAACAATGATTAAAACTGGTCAACTTCCATGGAAGGAAGTGACAGTTACCCACCCCTCCAAACATCTTCACACTCTCTCCATCCTGCACTAACTATATAAAACTCCCTGTCGCCCCATGCGGTACATATATATGTCCTGCAACAGAATCACCCTGCCTAAAATACGCCATCATCCTTAACCGCCAGACTCACCGGGTCGGCTTACCCGATGCGTCATACCGGGGAAAAACGTGGGTAAAGTTCGACGGCACGATGCGGCTTATTAACTGCACCGCGTAGGAGTTTTCTGAATAACACTGAATCCACTCACCCACTAACAAACTCTATTGACACCTATTCCGGCGCGCTCTTATCTAGTCTGCAACAGGCGCCAATCATTCCGACGTATTCGTTATTAACACGAACTTTTTGTTGCCCGGTGATTCACGCCTATTGAACTTCCAGAAACGGACTTCGCTGCAAGGCTTCAAGGAGAAACCCATGACAAGCACCTCGAACAAACCCGAACTTGCGGCCCCGACCCTGGCGCAATCCCACAGGAGTGGCATCAACATCACCTCGGCCGCCCACTTGCTGATCGCTGTAGCGCCCTACCCCGGCATGGACGAAGGCGATCTGATCGAACTCTACTGGGACGACTGCTACGTGGCTTCAAAAGCCCTGATCGTCGACGACGTCAATCAACCCGTGCAACTGCGAGTGCCCGAGAGCTTTGTCGTCAATGGCACCTCACACGTCCACTACCGCATCATGCAAGTCGGGCAAGACCCGGCCTTGTCGCCGACCACGCGAGTGCAGATCAAGCTCGATTGCCCGGGCGGCCAGTCGCCTGCCGTGTCCGGCGACGAAAACCAGAGCCTGGCCCCGGTAAACCTCCCCGATACCATCCGCCGCCACGGGGTCAATCCGAACCAGATAAAACGCGGCGTGCCGCTGACCATCGAGCCTTACCTGAACATGGCCATCGACGACGAAATCACCCTGCAATGGGGCGATGTGCGCATGGACCTGCCCAAGCTCAAGGCTGGGGATATTGGCCAGCCAATCCAGGTCTGGGTGCCTGCGGCGATCATTCTTGAAGCGGGCGAAGACCTGAGGCTGGAAGTGACCTACTGCATCCTCGACCGAGTGGGCAACAACTCACGCTGGGCACCGCCGCGGATGCTGAAGATCGGATGTGCCAATCCCTACCTGAAAGTGCCGTTGAAGGAACAACTCAAGGCCGCCGAACGCTGAGACCCCTGTAGCAGCTGTCGAGCACCGCGAGGCAGCGTTCGGCGGCGAAGCCGTCGCAAAGTCAGCCAACGCGGTGTTTCAGGTAAACCGCGTGTGCAGGTTTGACGACGGCTTCGCCGCCGAACGCTGCCTCGCGGTGCTCGACAGCTGCTACAAAAGAACCAATCCCTAGGGTCCGCTGTTGCTCTACAAACAACTGTTGCCCTGCGGACAGACGCCCTTCTATGCATATTCCCAAAAGTTAGTTTATTAATTATTTATACGCGCTTAGGGTATATGCACCGGACCACCGGACATTCTTGTTTTTCGTTCGCCGCCACCCTCGCGGCGTTTCCATGAGATGTGAGGTAGGTATGGTCCCCAACACAATCACCCCAGTGCAGATCGCCAGGGCATTGCGTGCAGCCAAGGAGCGGCACTGATGTCCAGTCTGGCAGAAGCCACCATCCAGAGTGACCTGGATATCGCCCCCCTGTTGTTGCCCGCGCAGGTCTTGCGCAACGACGCACAAGCCATCAAGGCCGCCCATGAGCTGGCGCAAGTCGCCCGCCTGCAAGCGGCCAAACGTGACCAGCAGCGCAAGCTGCCGTGGTCGGAAATCGAACAGTTCACCCGCAGCGGCCTGGGCAGCATTGCCATTCCGCGCGAGTACGGTGGCCCGCAGGTTTCGTTCGTCACCATCGCCGAGGTGTTCGCGATCATTTCCGCGGCCGACCCGGCACTCGGACAGATTCCGCAGAACCAGTTCGGCATCCTCAATCTGGTGCTCGGCAGCGCCACCGAATCGCAGAAAAAACAGCTGTTCAAAAGCGTGCTCGAAGGCTGGCGCATCGGCAATGCCGGGCCGGAACGCGGCACCAAAAACACCCTCGAACTCAAGGCACGGATCACCGCTGACGGCGACGGCTTTGTCATCAGCGGCCAGAAGTTTTATTCGACCGGCGCGCTATTCGCCCACTGGGTGGCGGTCAAGGCGCTGAACGACGACGGCAAGCAAGTGCTGGCCTTCGTCCGTCGTGGTACGCCGGGTTTGCGCATCGTGGATGACTGGTCCGGTTTCGGCCAGCGCACCACCGCCAGCGGCACGATTTTGCTCAATAACGTGCGGGTCGACGCCGAGTTGGTGGTGGATAACTGGAAGATCAACGAAAGCCCGAATATCCAGGGCGCCGTGTCGCAATTGATTCAAGCGGCCATCGACGCCGGCATCGCTCGCGGCGCCATCGATGACGCCATCGAATTCGTCAAAACCCGCGCCCGGCCATGGATCGACGCCAAGGTCGAACGGGCCAGCGATGACCTGTACGTGATCGCCGACATCGGCAAACTGAAAATCGAACTGCACGCCGCCGAAGCGCTGCTGCGCAAGGCCGGGCAAGTGCTCGACCAGGTCAACGCCGCGCCGCTCACCGCCGAGTCCGCCGCCCGCGCTTCAATCGCCGTGGCCGAAGCCAAGGTGCTGACCACCGAGATCTCGCTGCTGGCCAGCGAAAAGCTGTTCGAACTGGCCGGCAGCCGCGCCACCCTCGCCGAATTCAACCTCGACCGTCACTGGCGCAACGCCCGCGTGCACACCCTGCACGACCCGGTGCGCTGGAAGTACCACGCCGTCGGCACCTATCACCTCAACGGCACGTTGCCCGCTCGCCATTCCTGGATTTGACCAGACCTCTGGAGAAACACATGACTCTTTCTCACCACGTCGCGGTCATAACCAGCGATGAGCAAGCCCTGATCGTCGCCAGTGACCTGGCCGAAGATTTCAAACGCGACAGCGCCCTGCGCGACCGCGAACGCCGTTTGCCGCACCCGGAACTGGAAGTGTTTTCCCGCTCGGGCCTCTGGGGCATCAGCGTGCCGAAAGAATACGGCGGCGCTGGCGTTTCCAACGTCACCCTGGCCAAAGTCATTGCCCTGATCGCCCAGGCCGACGGCTCCCTCGGACAAATTCCGCAGAACCATTTCTATGCCCTCGAAGTGCTGCGAGTGAACGGCAGCGAAGAGCAGAAAAAGCGCCTGTACGCTGAAGTCTTGGCCGGCCAGCGCTTCGGCAATGCCCTCGCCGAACTCGGCACCAAAACCGCCCACGACCGCGTCACCAGCCTGACTCGGGACGGTGATGGCTATCGCATCAACGGCCGCAAGTTCTACGCCACCGGGGCGATCTACGCCCAACGCATCCCCACTTCCGTAGTGGATGAAAACGGTGTGCAGCAATTGGCGTTTGTCCCGCGTGAAAGCAACGGTTTGACGGTGATCGACGACTGGAGCGGCTTCGGCCAGCGCACCACCGGCAGCGGTTCGGTGGTGTTCGAAGACGTCTACGTCGCCGCCGAAGACGTGATCCCGTTTCAAAGCGCTTTCGAACGCCCGACCACCGTCGGCCCGCTGGCGCAGATTCTTCACGCCGCCATCGACACCGGCATCGCCCGCGCGGCTTACGAAGATGCGTTGCATTTTGTGCGGACCAAAACCCGGCCGTGGATCGATTCCGGCAACGACAAAGCCATTGAAGATCCACTGACCATCAAGAGCTTCGGTCACTTGGCTATCCGCTTGCACGCGACTGAAGCACTGCTGGAACGTTCCGGCGAATTCCTCGACAAGGCCCAGGCCAACATGAATGCCGAGACGGTCGCCGCCGCCTCGATTGCCGTCGCCGAAGCCCGGGCCATCAGCACCGAAATCTCCCTCGCCACCGGCAGCACGCTGTTCGAACTGGCCGGCAGCCAGGCGACCCTGATCGAACACGGTCTGGATCGGCACTGGCGCAACGCCCGGGTGCACACGTTGCACGACCCGGTGCGCTGGAAGTATCACGCGGTGGGCAATTACTACCTCAACGATGAAAACCCGCCGCTGCGGGGGACCATCTGATGGCCGACGCCAAGAAAAAGATCCTGCTCAACGCGTTCAACATGAACTGCATCGGGCACATCAACCATGGCTTGTGGACGCATCCTCGGGACAACTCCACCGAATACAAAACCATCGAGTACTGGACCGAACTGGCGCAACTGCTGGAGCGCGGACTGTTCGACGGCTTGTTCATCGCGGACATCGTCGGTGTGTACGACGTCTATCAAAACTCGGTGGATGTACCGCTGAAAGAATCGATCCAGTTGCCGGTCAACGACCCGCTGCTGCTGGTCTCGGCCATGGCCGCCGTGACAAAGAACCTCGGCTTCGGCCTCACCGCCAACCTGACCTACGAACCGCCGTATCTGTTCGCCCGGCGCATGTCGACCCTCGACCATTTGAGTCGCGGTCGCGTCGGCTGGAACATCGTCACCGGTTATCTCGACAGCGCCGCCAAGGCCATGGGCCTGAGTGAACAAGTCGAGCATGACCGCCGCTACGACCAGGCCGATGAATACCTGGAGGTGCTCTACAAACTCTGGGAAGGCAGCTGGGAAAACGGCGCGGTGCTCAACGATCCCAAGCAACGGATCTATGCGCAGCCGGAGAAAGTGCACAAGGTCGAGCACAAGGGCGAGTTCTATCAGGTCGAGGGTTATCACCTCTGCGAACCGTCGCCGCAACGCACACCGGTGCTGTTCCAGGCCGGCAGTTCGGATCGCGGTTTGCTGTTCGCCGGGCGCCACGCCGAGTGCGTATTCATCAGCGGCCAGAACAAGCCATCGACCAAGGTGCAAGTGGACAAGGTCCGCGCCAGCGCCGTCGAGGCCGGGCGTAACCCTGAGGACATCAAGCTGTTCATGGGCTTGAACGTGATCGTCGGCGCCACCGAGGAACTGGCCTGGGCCAAGCATGCCGAGTACCTGAGCTACGCCAGTGCCGAGGCCGGCGTGGCGCATTTCTCGGCGTCCACTGCGATCGATTTTTCCCAGTACGAGATCGACGAACCGATCCAGTACGTGAAGAGCAACGCGATCCAGTCGGCGACCAAGAACCTGCAAAACAACGACTGGACCCGGCGCAAATTGCTCGAGCAACACGCTCTCGGTGGTCGCTACATCACCGTGATCGGTTCGCCTGAGCAAGTGGCGGATGAGCTGGAATCGTGGATCGCTGAAACCGGCCTGGATGGCTTCAACCTGACGCGGATTGTCACGCCGGAAAGCTATGTGGATTTCATCGATCTGGTGATTCCCGAGTTGCAGCGTCGCGGGTCGTACAAGACCGCTTACGACAGCGGCAGCCTGCGGGAGAAGCTGTTTCACGGTGAAGCGCATTTGCCGGAGCAACATACCGGCGCCCGTTACCGATACCAACCCCTGTAACCGATCGTTCCCACGCTCCGCGTGGGAATGCAGCCAGTGACGCTCTGCGTCACAGCCGCAGGGACGCGGAGCGTCCCGGGAGGCATTCCCACGCAGAGCGTGGGAACGATCCACACGATCTAAATCTCATGCACTGACTGGATAACCAACATGACCAGAAAACACCTGACCCACCCAGTCAAAGCACTGGCCCTGGCCCTCGGCCTGTTCAGCTCTGCGGTTTTCGCCGCCGACGCGCCGCTGAAAGTCGGCACCACCGCCGCCTTCGCCATCCCGCTGGAAGCCGCTGTCGAAGAAGCCTCCAAGCAAGGCCTGAAAGTCGAACTGGTGGAGTTCAGCGACTGGATCGCGCCCAACGTCAGCCTCGCCGCCGGCGATATCGATGTGAATTACTTCCAGCACATCCCGTTCCTGGAAAACGCCAAGGCTGCTGCCGGTTTTGACCTGGTGCCGTTCGCGCCGGGGATCATCAACAACGTCGGCCTCTACTCGAAGAAATACAAAAGTTTCGACGAACTGCCACAAGGCGCCAGCGTGGCCATCGCCAACGACCCGATCAACAGCGGTCGCGGCCTGCAACTGCTGGCCAAGGCCGGCCTGATCACCCTCAAACCGGGGGTTGGCTACAAGGCCACCGAAGAAGACATCATCGCCAACCCGAAGAAGATCAAAATCCTCCAGGTCGAAGCCGTGCAACTGGTGCGCGCCTATGACGACGCCGATCTGGTCCAGGGCTACCCGGCCTACATCCGTTTGTCGAAGACCTTCGACGCTGGCTCGGCGCTGCTGTTCGACGGCCTCGATCACAAGGAATATGTGATTCAGTTCGTGATCCGGCCAAAAAGCAAAACCGACCCGCGCCTGATCAAATTCGTCGACATCTACCAGCACTCGCCCGCTGTTCGTGCAGCGCTGGATAAAGCCCACGGCAAGCTCTATCAAGCCGGTTGGGAAAGCTGAGCATGACGGCCGCGATCCAACGGCGACTGGATATTCCAGAGCCTCAGAAAGCCGAAAAGACTGAGCTGCGCCCGGACCTCAATCGCGCCCACGTGCGCTTCATCGGCCTGGGCAAAACCTACAACGGTCAGCAAGGTCCGGTGGCGGCGTTGCACGGCATCGACCTGGCGATCCAGTGCGGTGAAGTGTTCGGCATCATCGGCCGCAGCGGCGCCGGCAAGTCGTCGCTGATTCGCACGATTAATCGCCTGGAGCAACCGAGTACTGGCCGGGTGTTGATTGATCAAGTGGACATCGGCGATTTCGACGAAGACCGTTTGGTGGCGTTGCGTCGGCGGATCGGCATGATTTTTCAGCACTTCAATTTGATGTCGGCCAAGACGGTTTGGCAGAACGTTGAGTTGCCGCTGAAAGTGGCTGGTGTGCCCAAGGACAAGCGCGAAAAAAAGGTCCGAGAATTGCTGGAACTGGTGGGTCTGCAAGAGAAGCACAAGGCGTACCCGGCGCAGCTGTCCGGTGGGCAGAAACAACGCGTCGGCATTGCCCGTGCGTTGGTGCATGATCCGGAAATTCTGTTGTGCGACGAGGCGACATCGGCGCTGGATCCGGAAACCACACAATCGATCCTTGGCCTGCTGCGCGAGATCAACCGGCGCCTCGGTTTGACCATTGTGCTGATCACCCATGAGATGGCGGTGATCCGCGATATCTGCGACCGGGTCGTGGTGCTTGAGCACGGACGTGTCGTTGAGCAAGGGCCGGTGTGGGAGGTTTTTGGCAACCCGCAGCATGAAGTCAGCAAGACCTTGCTCGCGCCGCTGCAACACGCCCTGCCGGAAGAATTGCAAAGCCGCTTGCGCGCTCAACCCCAATCTTCGGATGCCGCCGTCGTGCTGCGTTTGCAATTCACGGGCAGCGCGACGGATGAACCGGATCTGGCGGCACTGTTCGTCGCCCTCGGTGGTCGCGTGCGGCTGCTTCAGGGCGGTGTAGAGCGAATTCAGGGACATGCGCTTGGGCAACTGCTGTTGGCGGTAGCAGGTTCGTCCCTGAGCGCCGAGGAACTGCGTCAACGCGCCAGCAACTGGGCGCAACAGGTGGAGGTGCTGGGTTATGTGGTTTGATCGCTTGCTTCAGGGCTTCATCGACACGTTTTTGATGGTGGGTGTGTCGTCGCTGATCGCACTGCTGGCGGGGATTCCGATGGCGGTGATTCTGGTCACCAGCGACAAGGGAGGCATCTACCAGGCGCCCGCGCTGAACCGTGTGCTGGGCGCGTTCGTGAACCTGTTCCGCTCGATTCCGTTTTTGATTCTGATGGTGGCGTTGATTCCATTCACCCGGTTAATCGTCGGCACCACCTATGGCGTCTGGGCTGCGGTCGTGCCGCTGACCATTGCCGCTACCCCGTTCTTTGCGCGCATCGCCGAAGTGAGTTTGCGCGAAGTCGACCACGGCTTGATCGAAGCCGCGCAAGCGATGGGTTGCCGGCGCTGGCATATCGTCTGGCATGTGCTGTTGCCTGAAGCGCTGCCGGGGATTGTGGGCGGTTTCACCATTACGCTGGTGACGATGATCAACTCGTCGGCCATGGCCGGAGCGATTGGTGCTGGCGGGTTGGGAGACATCGCGTATCGGTATGGGTATCAGCGTTTTGACAGCCAGATCATGTTGACGGTGATTGTGTTGTTGGTCATGTTGGTGGCGATTATTCAACTCGGCGGGGATCGGTTGGCTCGAGGGTTGAACAAGCGTTGAATGCAGTGCGATTGAAGCGCTTTTTTGGCAGGTCATCACTGACCTGTTAAGGGAAGATTTCCTACAAGAAAATCAGAGTGCCAGCAGGCCCGTTCCCTTTCATTTGCAGGACATTTCCTAGATCATTTCGCTCGCTTGCGCCTGCCAAATCCGGTGGCTAGTCTTCGGCCCGTCACTGCTCATCAGTGATCGGGTTTAGTCGCCCGGATTACCGGGCGCACAGCGCCACCTCATCTCAGGTGTTTTATCGCCTGTAATTTATGGTGGCTGTGCGCAGGGCACCCTCGGGTGCGCCGGTATTGCCTGGTGACCGGTCGACTAACCTGCGCGCAGCCGCCACCTCTGTTCGTTTAGTCGCGATATCGGTCGGCTCCAATCAATATCAGGAGTTTTACCCATGAAAAGATCCGTTCCCGATCCACCCTCCAACGCACCTGAAAACGACGCCCCGCTCAGAGACCGATCCGCGCTCTATCGGGCAATCGATTTCTACCTCACCGGCGACCAGCCTTCGGCGCCCGATGAACTGCGTTTCTACAACGTCAGTGACGATGTGAGCTTTGAAGACACCCAACTCTATGTGGCTGACTTGCTGCGTTGTGCCTCAGTCACGGCGTATCAGTGTGGCGACCAGCTCAAAGGAGCAGAACGCGCCATGGTGTTTTCGGTTTGGCATTTGCTGGAGATCGCCAAAGCCATGGTTGATCGTTCCATTGATTGTCTGGGGATGAAGCAGAGCTGAGTCATCAGCCGTCAGTGATATCACCTTCGCGGGCAAGCCTCGCTCCTACAGGTTTTGTGTCGATTCTCGATCCTGCGATCGACACAAAACCTGTAGGAGCGAGGCTTGCCCGCGAATGGCTGCGAAGCAGCCCCCAGATTGATGGCGTATATTCGGCAAATCCCCATTGCCTGCGCAGCCCCCCATGAAACAAACCCCCGACGACCTCCAGAAAATCACCGCCACTACCCTGGGCCATTACAACTCGGTGGCCGAGGGCTTTCGCGAGGGGACGCGCGATCACGATGTCAGCCAGAACATCGATGCACTGTTGCGGCACATTCAGGGTGCAGCGCCGTTTAGCATCCTTGATTTCGGCTGCGGGCCGGGTCGTGACCTGCAAACCTTCACGCGCATGGGTCACATCGCCGTAGGCCTGGATGGTTCGGAGAAGTTTGCGCAGATGGCCCGGGAGGACAGCGGTTGCGAGGTCTGGCAGCAGGACTTTCTGAAGCTGGATCTGCCGGCCGAGCGCTTCGACGGGATTTTCGCCAATGCGGTGCTGTTTCATATTCCGCGTCAGGAGTTGCCTCGAGTGTTGAAGGAACTGCACGCGGCGCTGAAACCGGGTGGGGTGTTGTTCAGCTCCAATCCCCGAGGGGAGAATCAGGAAGGCTGGAATGGGCCGCGGTATGGCGCGTATCACGATTTGCAGGCGTGGCAGGCATTGCTGACCGAGGCCGGATTTGTCGAGTTGGAGCATTACTACCGGCCGGCGGGGTTGCCGCGCGAGCAACAGCCTTGGTTGGCCAGCGTTTGGCGCCGCGCCGACTGATCGTTCCCACGCTCCGCGTGGGAATGCAGCCCGTGACGCTCTGCGTCACCACCGTAGGGACGCGGAGCGTCCCGGGAGGCATTCCCACGCGGAGCGTGGGAACGATCATTAGGCTGACTCTTTTTTCGGCTCGCGGATTTTGTACCAGGCCACATACAGCGCCGGCAAAAACAGCAGCGTCAGCAACGTCGCGATGATGATCCCGCCAATCATCGCGTAAGCCATCGGGCCCCAGAACACTTCCCGGGCAATCGGGATCATCCCCAGGCTCGCCGCCGCTGCCGTCAGCAGAATCGGCCGGCGACGATGCTCCGTCGCCTGCGCCACCGCGTCCCACGGTTCAACGCCTTCCTTCTCCAGCGATTCAATTTGCGTCACCAGAATCACCGAGTTGCGGATGATGATGCCGATCAGCGCCAGGATCCCGAGGATCGCCACAAAGCCCATCGGCGTGCCGGTCGGGATCAGCGCCAGCACCACGCCAATCAGCCCGAGCGGCGCGACGCTGGCCACCAGGAACAGCTTCTGCACGCTGTGCAACTGGATCATCAGGAACGTCGCCATCAGGAACAGCATCAGCGGTACGACTTTGGCAATCGGCCCTTGAGCCTTGCCGCTTTCTTCGACAGTACCGCCCGTAGCGACCTTGTAGCCCACCGGCAACCCGGCAGCGAACTTGTCGATGGTCGGTTGCAGTTGTTTCACCAGATCGGTCGGCTGGATCTCATCGCGCACCGCAGCCTTGATGGTAATCGTCGGTTTTCGATCCCGGCGCCACACCAGCGGTTGCTCCAGCTCATACCGCACCGTGGCGAAGGCCAGCAGCGGAATCGAGGTGCCGCCCGGCGTGACGATTTGCAGGTTTTGCAGAGTTTCCGGCGTACCACGTTCAGCGTCTTCGGCGCGGCCAACCACGTTGATCAGGTAGATGTCATCGTCCACCTGAGTGATCGGCGAACCGACAACGATGCTGTTCATCAGGTTGGCCACGTCTTCCGACGACAGCCCCAGTTGCCGCGCCTTGTCCTGGGCGATGTCGATGCGCAGGACTTTACCCGGCTCGTTCCAGTCGTAAATGATCTCGCCGATGTGCGAGTTCTTGTCGAGTTCGGTGGCCAGTTCGATCGCGTGTTTACGCACTTGATCGATGTCCTTGCCGCTGACCCGGTACTGGATCGGCCGCCCCACCGGCGGGCCCATTTCCAGGGCCTGGACGTAGCTGCCGATGCCGACAAAATCCTTGCGCAGCCGTTCGCGCAAGCGTTGGCTGAGCGCAGTGCGCGATTCCAGGCCTTTGCTGACGATGATCAATTGCGCGTAGTACGGGTTCTGCAATTGCTGGTCGAGGGGCAGGTAGAAACGGATCGCGCCTTCGCCGATGTAGGTGCTCCAGCGCACGATGTCCGGGTCGTCCTTGAACGTGGCTTCGAGCTTGTCCACAGCCTTGCGGGTTTCGTCGATCGAGGCGTTTTGCGGCAGGTTGAGGTCGACGAGAATTTCCGGACGGTCCGAGGACGGGAAGAACTGGTTCTGCACGAACTGCATGGAAAACACCGACGCCACGAACAGTGCGACGGTGATGCCGATAGCCCACCAGCGATTGCGCATGGCCCAGAGCATGCCGCCGTTGAATGCGCGGCCGATGCGACCCGGCTCGGCGGAATGGGGTTTCACATTGGTGCTGAGGATGTGCACGGCGATCACCGGGGCGAACAGCACGGCGACAATCCACGACAGGATCATCGCCACGGCGATCACCGCGAACAGCGTGAAGGTGTACTCACCGGCGGAACTGGCGTTCAAGCCAATCGGCACGAAACCGGCCACCGTCACCAGCGTACCGGTGAGCATCGGGAACGCGGTCGAGGTGTAGGCGAACGTCGCCGCCTGCTCCTTGGTCTCGCCCATTTCCAGGCGCGTGACCATCATCTCCACCGTGATCATCGCGTCGTCCACCAACAGGCCGAGGGCGATGATCAGGGCGCCGAGGGAAATCCGCTGCATGGTGATGCCGCTGTATTCCATGAAGACGAAGACCATCGCCAGCACCAGCGGAATCGAGCACGCCACCACCAGCCCGGCGCGCACGCCGAGGCTGATGAAGCTGACGATCAGCACAATCACCACTGCTTCGAACAACGCACTGGTAAATCCGCCGACGGCTTTTTCCACCACGGCAGCCTGGTCGGACACGTTGTGCACGCCGACGCCCACCGGCAAATCGGCGGTAAGGTCGGTCATGCGTTGATGCAAGGCCTTGCCGAATTCCTGGATATTGCCGCCCTTCTTCATCGCAATCGCCAGGCCGATGGCCGAGTGACCGTTGAAGCGGAATTGCGGGGTGGACGGATCGACATAGCCACGGCTGATGTCAGCAATGTCGGCCAGGCGATAGAAGCGGTCGTTGAGCCGCAGGTTGACGTTGGCCAGGTCTTTCTCGGAGGCAAACTGCCCGGAGGTGCGCACGGATATCCGCTCGGGACCGGCTTCGATCACCCCGGCCGGGGTCACGGCATTTTGCGATTGCAGGCTCTGCACCACCTGGCGCTGATCGATACCCAAAGCCGCGAGTTTGCGCGTGGAGAAATTCAGGTACAGGACTTCATCCTGCTCGCCAATCATCTCGACCTTGCCCAGCCCCGGCACATCGCGAACAGCGGCACGCACTTGTTCCACATAGTCGCGCAACTGACGCATCGACAAGCCGTCAGCGGTAAAGGCGTACACCGAGCCGAACACATCGCCGAATTCGTCGTTGAACCCCGGCCCTTGCAAGCCCTGGGGAAATTCGCCACGAATGTCGTTGATCTTCTTGCGCACCTGGTACCAGATTTCCGGGATGTCCTTGGCGCTGGTGGTATCGCGCAGGTACACAAACACGGTGGATTCACCGGGTCGCGTATAGCTTTTCACGTAGTCGAGGGAATCGAGTTCCTCGAGTTTTTTCTCGATGCGGTCCGTGACCTGCTTGAGGGTTTCTTCCTGGGTCGCGCCGGGCCAGCGGGTCTGGATGACCATGGTTTTGATGGTGAACGAGGGGTCTTCTTCGCGACCGAGATTCATGTACGAGAACACGCCCATCAGCAGCGCGACGAACATCAAATACCAGACAAACGACTGATGCTTGAGGGCCCATTCGGATAAGTTGAAACTCCCTTTCATTGTGGGTTGCCCTCATCGACTTTGACTTTCTGCCCGGGTTTCAGGCTGTTCACACCGGCACTGACCACGCGTTCACCGGACTTCACGCCGTTGGCCAGCACCACGGTTGAATCGGTGCGGCTGATCAGGCTGACGTCCCGTGGGGAAACGGTTTGCGTCTGCGGGTCGACCACCCAGATACGGGTTTTGCCATCGACCTCTTGCAGGGCAGTGACCGGCAGTTCAAGACGCGGTTTGATCGCGGAGCTGAGGGTCACGCTGATCGCCGTGCCGAGGCGAAAGCCCGCTGGCGTGTCGGTCAGGGTCAGGCGCGCGCGACGGGTACGGGTCGCGCTTTGGGCCTGGGGTTCGATTTCGCGGATGATCGCGGTGCTGGTGATGCTCGGGTCCAGTTGCGCAGCAACCTGGAACACCACGTCCGCCGGCAGTTGATCGACGAGGATGTCCGGCAGGTCGATCACCGCTTCCTTGATGTCCGGTTGCGCCAGGGTCACCACTTGCTGACCGGCAGTGACAACCTGGCCGGCTTCGGCATTCCACGCGGTGACGATGGCTTTGTGATCGGTGCGCAGTTGCACGTAGTTGAGTTGATCCTTGGCCTGATCGACCGCGGCCTTGGCCTGATCGAGGGACGCCTGGGTGGTTTTCAGGTCGGTCTGGGCGATGTCCAGTTGCGCCTGGGCGCCGACTCCGCGATCAAACAATTCCTGCTGGCGACGGGCGCTGGCCTGGGCGTTGATGAACTGCGCCTGAATCCGCGCCAGATCGCCCTCGGCGGAGCGCAACTGGTTCTGCTGATCGGTGGGGTCGAGGGTCGCGAGCAAGGCGCCCTTCTCGACTTCGGCGCCGACATCGACATTGCGGCTGGCGATACGACCCGGCACCCGGAAGCCGATATTGCTTTCATAGCGCGCCTGGATACTGCCGGCGAAACGGCCAAGGTCTTCCTGATTCAGGGCTTTGACTTCGATGGACAGCACCGGGCGCACCGGCTCCGGTGGCGGCTCTTCTTTTGAGCAGGCTGCCAGCAGCAAACCGGCAGACAACAGCATCAGGCGCTTCATTGTTCGGCTCCCGGTGCCAGATCCTTGTAGGTGTTCTCGGCGATTTCCACTTTCATTCCCGGGTGCAGTAACTGGCCGCCGGCGATGATGACTTTTTCACCACCGTCCAGGCCGCCGCTGATGATGACTTTGCCGGTCAGGTAGCGGCCGACGGTGACGTTGTGCAGTTGCGCCTTGCCGTCCGCGTCCACCAGCCACACGGCGGGTTCGCTGAGGTTCTTCGTTAGCGCTGACCAGGGCAATTCCACGGCGGATTTGCCCGGCGCCTTGGCCGTGGCGCTGACCACCGAGCCAAGCTGCATGCCGTCGGGCAGTCCGTGGAGGGTGACTTTGACTTGTACGGTGCCGGTCTGCGCCGAAACGGCCGGGGTGATTTCCCGGACGGTGCCGGTGGTTTTGATCGCCGGGTTATCGAGCAGGCTGACCACCACCGATTTGTCCGCGGGCGGCTCGACCAGCAGCGATTCGTAGACGTTGAACACGGCGTCGCGTTCGCCGTCCCGAGCCAGGCTGAAGATCGGCACGGTGGCCTGGACGACTTGGCCAACTTCGGCCTGGCGCGCGGTGATCACCCCCGGTGCTTCGGAAATCAGCGAGGTGTAGCTCAGTTGTTCGCGGGCGTTGGCCAATTGCGCCTGGGCGGCGGTCAGGGCGCTTTGACTGCTGCGTAAAGCAGCCTGCGCCGCATCGTATTCGCTTTGGCTGGTGTAGCCCTTGGGCAGGAGTTTTTGCTGGCGCACGAACGCAGCGGCGGTCTGCTTGACCCGCGCCTGTTCGGCGGTGACCTGGGCCTGGGCGGAATCGACGTTGGTCTGCAGGTCTTTCGGGTCGAGTTTGGCCAATACCTGTTTGGCCGAAACCCGGTCACCGACATCGACCATGCGCTGGATGATCTTGCCGCCGACGCGAAACGACAACTCGGTTTGCACCCGGGCCTGGACGTCGCCGGTGAGGGTCACGGAAGCGGCGTAATCCGCGGGCTTGACCGCTTGCACGAAGACGCGCGGCAGGTCTTTCTCGACCGGTTTTTTATCGCCGCAGGCGGTCAGCAGGGCGAAGACGCCCACGCCCACCATAATTTTCAATCCGGTACCCGCCATGCAGACTCCTTTTCGTTGTACGAACGTGCAAGTGACGATACGACTGTGAGCTTAGAACAGGGTTCAATGGGTGCACTGACCGCGATAAATAATGTGATCAAACCGCTGCCTTTGTAGCAGCTGGCGAAGCCTGCGTTCGGCTGCGAAGCAGTCGTGAAGTCAGACACCGCGGTGTATCAGGCAGACTGAGTATTCAGGTTTGACGACTGCTTCGCAGCCGAACGCAGGCTTCGCCAGCTGCTACAGGTCACGGTGTGGCCGACAATAAGGCAAACTGGCCGCCTATGCAGCAGGAAGCTCTTATGCTCAAAACCCTCGCGGTGGCCAATTACCGCTCGATCAATAAATTGGTGATCCCGTTGGGTCGGTTGAACCTGATCACCGGCCCCAACGGCAGTGGCAAGTCCAACCTCTATCGCGCGTTGCGCCTGCTGGCGGAAACCGCCCAGGGCGGCGTGGTCAATGCGCTGGCCCGTGAAGGCGGGCTCGATTCGACGTTCTGGGCCGGGCCGGAGAACATCAGTCGGCGTATGCGTAACGGTGAAGTGCCGATCGAAGCCACCGTGCGCCAAGGCGTCAAACGCTTGCGCCTGGGATTTGCTGGCGAAGACTTCAGCTATTCGATTGCCCTGGGTCTGCCGGCGCCGACAGAGTCTTACTTTGCCCTCGACCCGGAAATCAAAAAAGAATGCATCTGGGCCGGGCCGCTCTACCGCCCGGCCAGCCTGCTGGTGGATCGCGACGGCCCGATGATCCGTGCCCGTGAAGGTCGCAACTGGGATGTGCTGGCCCAGCACACGCCGAATTTCGACAGCCTGTTCGACCAGGTCGGCAGTTTTCGCACCTCGCCGGAAGTCATGCACTTGCGCGAGTTCATCCGCCGATGGCGCTTCTACGATCACTTTCGCAGCGACGCCGACGCCCCGGTACGTCAACCGCAGCTGGGTACGCGCACGCCGGTGCTGCACCACGACGGTCGCGACCTCGCGGCGGCGTTGCAGACCATCCGCGAAATCGGTGATCCCGAAGCGTTGCAAGCCGCCATCAGCGATGCGTTCCCCGGCGCGCGCCTGAACATCGCACCGTTGCAGGGTGGACGCTTCGCCATCGAGTTTTATCAGGAAGGGTTGTTGCGGCCGTTGTCGGCGGCGGAATTGTCGGATGGCACGCTGCGTTATCTGCTGCTGGTCGCCGCGCTGCTGACGCCTCGGCCACCGTCGCTGATGGTGCTGAACGAGCCGGAAACCAGCCTGCACCCGGACCTGTTGCCGGCGTTGGCGCGCTTGATTATCCGCGCGTCCGAGCAGTGTCAGGTGTGGGTGGTGTCCCATGCCCGGCGCTTGATCTCGGCGTTGCAGGAAGATCTGGAGTGCAATTGCATTGTGCTGGAGAAGACCCTGGGCCAGACCGGGATTGTCGGGCAGCGGGTGCTGGATGAGCCGGCGTGGAATTGGCCGGATTGAGATACACCGATCGTTCCCACGCTTTGTGGCGAGGGAGCTTGCCCCCGCTCGGCTGCGCAGCAGCCGTAAAACCATCGATGCGTTGACTCAGACAAATCGCATGCTCAGGTCTTGGGGGTGCTGCGCACCCCGGCGGGAGCAAGCTCCCTCGCCACAGGTGAGAACGATCAGGTCAGAGAATCACCCCTGCCACTTCCCACCCTCGACAATCACACTCTCAGGCTTGGTGTCATCACTCAGTTCTTTACGCACGTACTGGTCGTACAGCTTGAGCAGATACTTCTCTTCACCCAACTTCGCCAACTCGGTATTCACCCAGTCGCGCAGTTCGAGGTTGCCCTTCTTCACCGCCGGCGCAATCGGTGCTTCGGCGCCCAGAGTCTGAGTCAGCACGCGGTAACCAGGGTTCTGCTTGGCCCAGCTGAACAGCACCAGATTGTCTTGCGCATAGGCATCGCCACGCCCATTGGCCAAGGCTTGCAGCGACTCGGAGTTTTTCTCGAACTTGAGCAGTTTCCAGTCCGGGTGATTCTTGGTCAGCCAGATATCGGCCGTGGTGCCGGTGGTGACGATGGTGGTGCGGGTCGCCAGGTCATCGAGGTTTTTCACCGAACTGCCCTGCGGCACCAGCGCCTGCACCGCAACCTTGAGGTTCGGGTTGGTAAATTCCACCGCTTCCTTGCGCTCCGGCGTCACGGTCATGTTGGCCAGAATCAGATCGACCTTGTCGCTTTGCAGGAACGGAATCCGGCTCGCCGGCTCCACGGCGACGAACTCGACTTTGTTCTCATCGCCCAGCAAATCCTTGGCGAATTGCCGGCCGATGTCGGTATCAAAACCGACGTAGCGCCCCGCTTCATCGACAAAACCGAACGGCGGCTTGTCGGTGAAGACGCCGACGATCAGCTTGTCACGGGCCTTGATTTTGTCCAGGTAGCCGGCCGGCGCGGCGCTTTCGCTGGCAACTTTCGGCTTCGGCGGTTCTTCGGATTTGTTGCAACCGGCCAGCAGTGCGAGGCCGAGCAGCGGCAGTAAAAAGAGTGAAGACTTGGCAGTTTTCATAGCAGTTCCAGTTCCTTTGTTTGAGTCTTTTTGGGCAGGGCTTCGACGTAGGAGAATTTCTCCAGGAACTGCTGCGCTCGTGCGGTTTGCGGGTTCGTAAAGAAAAGCTCGGGAGGGTTTTGTTCGAGGATGCGCCCGGCATCCATGAACACGATGCGGTCGGCCACGGCGCGGGCGAAGGCCATTTCGTGAGTGACGATCAACAGGGTCATGCCTTCGCGGGCCAGGCCCTGAATCACCTCCAGCACTTCCTTGACCATTTCCGGGTCGAGGGCGGCGGTGACTTCATCGAACAGCATCACTTTAGGGTTCATGCACAGCGAACGAACGATGGCGATCCGTTGTTGCTGGCCACCGGAGAGCTGGCGCGGGAAGGCGTCGCGCTTGTCCGAAAGGCCCACGCGCGCCAGCAACGCTTCGGCCTGGTCACGGGCCTCACGGCGCTCGCGCTTCTGCACTTTGACCGGGCCGAGCAGCAGGTTATCGAGCACGTTCATGTGCGGAAACAGGTGATAACTCTGGAACACCATGCCGATCTGCTGGCGCACGTCGCGCCAGTCGGTGCCCTTGTCCAGCAACTCGCGGCCGTTGAAGGTCAGGCTGCCACTGTGGGCGACTTCCAGGCCGTTGAGGCAGCGCAACAAGGTGCTTTTGCCGCAGCCGCTGGGGCCGAGGATCACGATGACTTCGCCTGATTTCACTTGCAGGTCGATCTCTTTGAGCACCTGCTGCTCGCCGAAAAATTTGTTGAAGCCTTTGAACTCGATCAATGCGCTCATGCTTGCGTCCAGCGCCGCTCCAGCACGCGCGAGGCGGCCGAGAGCGGGTAGCAGATGAAAAAGAAAAACAGGAACAGTGCGCCGTAGATCAGCACCGATTCGTAGGTACGCTCGATGATCTGCTGGCCGACCTTGATCACGTCCACCACGCCGATCAGCACCGCCAGAGAGCTGGTCTTGATGATGCGCGTGTAGACGTTGATGGTCGGCGGCGTCATGCGTTTCAGCGCCTGGGGCAGCAACACGTAGCCATAGAGTTGCGGACCGTCCAGACCAATCGATAACCCCGCCTCACGCTGCCCGCGCGGCAACGACAGCAACGCGCCACGCACCACTTCGCCAACCTCGCTGGCACCCCACAGCGACAGCACCAGCACCGCGCACCAGAAGCTCGGAATGCTCAGGCCAAAGAAGATCGGCAGGCCGAAAAACAGCAGGTACAGCCAGACCAGCACCGGGATCGCCCGGAACAGCTCCAGATACACCCGCAAAATCGCGTTCAGCCATTTCGAATTTAGTGTACGCAACACGCCGTAGAGCACGCCGCCGACGGTGCTGATGGCGATGCTCAGGAAGGAAATCGATAAGGTTTGCGCAGCGCCCTTGCCCAGTTGCGGCAACGACACCCACAGTAATTCAAGACCCGAACTGGCCATGCTGGAGCCTCCTTTCCAGACGGCTGAGCAGCAACGACAGCGGCAAGAACAACAGCACGCAAATCAACGTCAGCACGGCGAGCATTTCGTAGGTTTTGTAGTAGAGCGCGATGTAGCTTTTGGTGGTGTAGAGAATTTCCGGCACCGCCACCGCCGAAACCACGGTGGTTTCCTTGAGCAGGAAAATGAAATTGGCGAACAGCGACGGCAGGCTGAGAATTCCGGCTTGCGGCAGGATCACGTAGCGCAGCAGTTGCCCGTGGGACAGGCCGATGGAGCGGCCCGATTCCAGCTGCGCTTGCGGTACGGCATCGACACCGGCACGCAGCACTTCCGTGAGGTAAGCACCGCCGAGGAAAGTCATGGTGATGATCGCCGCGGTGAATCCGGAAACGCGGATGCCCAGCGTTGGCAGGGCGAAGTAGACGAAGAACAGCTGAATCAACAACGGCGTGTTGCGCGCCAGTTCCACATACAGCCCGACCAGGCGCTGCAAGTAAGGCGTGCGAAACACCAGGATCGTCGCGTTGATCAGCGCCACCAGCAACGAGGTGCCGATGGCGATGAAGCCGACCTGCAGCGTCACGCCCACGGCTTTGAGAAACGCCGGCAGGGTGCTGAGGATAAAAGCGTAATCGAAGGTCATTGAACATCCTGGACGTCGCTCGGTAAGCGACGGTGGTGCAGTCCATGAACGGTGGATAACCGTCCGGCAGGCACCGACTTTAAAGGTATAAAAAGAAGAATTTAAATACCGTTAAAGCATATTGATATCACACAAAAAACTATCTCGTGGATTTGCGGCGGCTACGGAAGACGACTATTTTCCTTTTCGCTGTAGGAAGGATCTTTTTTTCAAAAACCCCCTCCAAGGACGCACAGCTTTTGGCCAGACTTCGGCCAAACCCATCACAAGGAAGAGAAAAATGGCTGACATAAAAGCACCGCAGCGGCTGGACCCGCAGGACATCGTGAAGTTGTTGGTGGCGTTGCGCCGGGCGTTGAAGACGCAGGTGGCCTAAGACGATCGTTCCCACGCTCTGCGTGGGATGCAGCCCGTGACGCTCCGCGTCACTGGACGCGGAGCGTCCCTAGAGGCATTCCCACGCGGAGCGTGGGAACGATCAATATGGCTGACATAAAAGCACCGCAGCGGCTGGACCCGCAGGACATCGTGAAGTTGTTGGTGGCGTTGCGCCGGGCGTTGAAGACGCAGGTGGCCTAAGACGATCGTTCCCACGCTCTGCGTGGGAATGCAGCCCGTGACGCTCCGCGTCACTGGACGCGGAGCGTCCCTAGAGGCATTCCCACGCGGAGCGTGGGAACGATCAATATGGCTGACGTAAAAGCACCGCAGCGGCTGGACCCGCAGGACATCGTGAAGTTGTTGGTAGCGTTGCGCCGGGCGTTGAAGGCGCAGGCGGCCTAAGACGATCGTTCCCACGCTCTGCGTGGGAATGCAGCCCGTGACGCTCCGCGTCACTGGACGCGGAGCGTCCCTAGAGGCATTCCCACGCGGAGCGTGGGAACGATCAATCTAAAGCCGAACGCGGAGCGTCCGTTGAGGCATTCCCACGCGGAGCGTGGGAACGATCACGCCGACGCTAGTGTTAGCCGTCGGCGTTCAAAACCTTGAAGGGGTTTAAAGCTGCGTTAAATCAGAACGCCGGCAATACCGCACCGTTGTACTTCTTGGCGATGAACGCTTTCACTTCCGGGCTGGTCAGGGCTTTGGCCAGTTTCTGGATGGCGTCGCTGTCCTTGTTGTCCGGACGAGCCACCAGGAAGTTCACGTAAGGCGAATCGGCACCTTCGATCACCAGTGCATCTTTAGCCGGGTTCAGACCTGCTTCCAGCGCGTAGTTGGTGTTGATCATGTCCAGGTCGACCTGGTCCAGCACACGCGGCAGCATGGCCGATTCCAGTTCCTTGAACTTGAAGTTGTGCGGGTTCTTGGCGATGTCTTTCGGGGTGGCCAGGGCGTTTTTCGGGTCTTTCAACTCGATCAGGCCAGCCTTCTGCAACAGGATCAGGGCACGGCCGCTGTTGCTGCCTTCGTTAGGGATGGCAATGGTTGCGCCGTCCTTCAATTCAGCCAGGGTTTTGACTTTCTTCGAGTAGCCGCCGAACGGTTCGACGTGCACGCCGATCACGGTCACAAGGTTAGTGCCTTTGCCTTCGTTGAAGCTTTTCAGGTACGGCAGGGTCTGGAAGTAGTTGGCGTCCAGACGCTTCTGGTCGACCTGCACGTTCGGCTGAACGTAGTCGGTGAAGACTTTGATTTCCAGATCCACGCCTTCTTTGGCGAGGGTTGGTTTGATCAGTTCAAGAATCTCGGCGTGTGGGACCGGGGTCGCCGCAACCACCAGTTTCTCGCCAGCCTGGGCCAGGCCCGCAGTCAGGGCAGCCGCCAATGCGGTGAACAACAGAACCTTTTTCATGCAGTGTCCTTATCCGAAATCACGGTCGTCATCGACGACGGCTATTAGTACGTGTGCCAGTGAAGTGCTATCGCTGGCGTGAAGCGGACAATACCGGGATTTTTTATTCCCGAACAATATCTTTTATTCACTTTGATATTCCATTTTGTTCATACAGCTCTGGCTCGCGGGTTACCTGTAGGAGCGAAGCTTGCTCGCGAAGGCGTCCTTCCTGACACACCGTGTCGTCTGGGTTCGCGAGCAAGCTTTGCTCCTACACAAGCGCGGTGTTTTTGAGGAGTTGCTTCAAGGCTGTTTGTTCGGCAGCGGTGCCATTGGCGAGGATTTGTTTGAGTTGCCGCTCGATCTGCGCCAACGACGGTGGCGCCTCCGGCAGATTCAAATGCTCCGGCAAGATCTCATCCCCAGTGCTCACCAGCAGCGCGAAGTGAATGACGTTCTCCAGCTCGCGGGTATTGCCTGGCCAGCTGTGGGCTTCGAGTAGATGTTGCGCCGTCTCGCTGATCAGCGGCACCGGCAGGTCCAGGCGCTGGCTGTAGATGCCGAGAAAGTATTCAGCCAGAGAAAGAATGTCGCCCACCCGCTCACGCAACGCCGGCAATTCGAGCTGGCCTTCGCTGAGGTAGTGATAAAGCCGTTCGTGGAATTTCCCCGCCGCCACGGCTTGGGCCAGGTCGATGCTGGTGGCGGCAACCAGGCGCACGTCCACCGGGCTCGGCTGGTGCGCGCCGACACGGGTGACTTCGTGGTTCTCCAGGGCGGCAAGCAGTTTGATCTGGATGGGTAGCGGCAAGTCGCCGATTTCGTCCAGGTACAGCGTGCCGCCATTGGCCGAACCAAACCAGCCGGCACGACTGCTGGCCGAGCCGGCGTAGCTGCCGGCGGCGTAGCCGAACAATTCGGCGTCGGCGTAGGTCGGGCTGATCGCGCCGCAATTGACCGACACGAACAAACCGCCACGATCACTGGCGCGATGGATGTGGCGCGCGAGCAATTCCTTGCCGCTGCCGGTTTCACCGCGAATCAATACGGAAATGGCGCGCGGGGCCAATTGCTCCAATTCCTGGCGTAACTGCCGCGAGCGTGGATCGACGAACACCAGCGCTTTGGCGCGGATGCTCAGGGGGCTTTTTTCGGCGTCGGGGAAGGTCAGCAGCGGCTGACCGAAGGCTTCAAAACTCATGGCAGACTCCCGCCCAAAACCGCCGGGAGACGGGGGCGTTGAAAAAATAAAAATTAAGCGCGGCGCAGGGCGTGATGCTCCATGCGGTTTTGCAGGCGGTAGAGATAGGCAAAACCCTGCTCCCAGCGCTGGTGACCTGACTTGACGTTGATATGCCCGGCACCCGCCAGAATCCCCGCCTCGGCCCCCCAATTGCGCGCCAGCTCCATCGCACGCGGTGCACTGACGGCGCTGTCGTTGTCGGAGCTGACGACTTGGCTCGGGAACGGCAACAGGGTGGTGGGAATTGGTGCGAAGTTGCGCAGGGCCGGCGAGCAGGCCGGACGTTCGACGTCCGCCGGCGCGACCAGCAAGGCACCCCGAACCTGACGCAAAAATTGCACGGGCGCGGTGGCGGCCCAATGGGCAACGGTGATGCAACCCAGGCTGTGGGCGATCAGGATCACCGGCGTGCTGTCGGCGGCAATCGCCTCGGCCAGTGCCGCGACCCAATCTTCACGGCGCGGCGTCAGCCAGTCGGCCTGCTCCACCCGTGCGCTGTTCGGCAGACTGTTCTGCCAATGGCTTTGCCAATGATCTTCCGGCGATCCTTGCCAGCCCGGCACAATCAGGTAGCGAATTGATTCGTTGCGCATGGGGGAGCTCTCCTGCTGCGTGTCTGTTCCTGATCGAGTATAGGGATGGGAGTTATATTCGTTAAGGAATAAGAAGCTATTTATTAAGACCTATAAAGAATATATAGAATTTACTGATCGTTCCCACGCTCCGCGTGGGAATGCATCTTGTGACGCTCCGCGTCACGCCGTGCGAAGGGACGCAGAGCGTCCCGGGCGGCATTCCCACGCGGAGCGTGGGAACGATCTTTACGCCAAAAAAAAGGGCCGCACCCTGCCAAGGAGACGGCCCCGGAAAACTGTAGAAAACCTACCGCGCAGTGATCACCGACAACTTGGTAATCCCTGCCCGCTCAATCGAGGCCATGGCCCGCGCCACTTCGCCGTAATTCACCCCGTCGTCCGCCTGCAATTGCACGCGCACTTCCGGGTCCTTGGCCTTCGCCGATTTCAGGTTGAATTCCAGCAAGTCCGGCTGGATTTCGTCCTTGTTGATAAACAATTTGCCAGCGCCATCGATGCTCACCACCAGCGGGTCTTTCTGCTCCACCGGGGCCACGGCCTCGGTCTTGGGCAGGTTGATCGGGATCGCGTTGGTCAGCAGCGGCGCGGTGACGATAAACACCACCAGCAGCACCAGCATCACGTCCACCAGCGGCGTTACGTTGATCTCGCTCAGCACCTCATCGCTGTCTTGCGTGGAGAAGGCCATATCAGGACGCCTCCTTCACTTTCTGCGCGCTACCCTGGGCCACGACTTTGTGCGAGGTCGGGTGAATCAACAGGCGGAACGAACTCTTCTGCGCCAGGCTGTAGAAGTCATGGGCGAAGTCATCCAGGTCCGCCGCCGTCAGTTTCAGACGACGCAAGAAGTAGTTGTAAACCAGCACCGCCGGCACCGCGACCGCGATCCCCACACCGGTGGCGACCAGTGCCGCCCCAATCGGCCCGGCCACTGTTTCCAGACTTGCCGAACCCGCCGCGCTGATGCCTTTCAGCGCTTCCATGATTCCCCACACCGTGCCGAACAAACCAATGAACGGCGAGGTGCTGCCGATACTCGCCACCACCGCCAGCCCGGTTTCCAGCGAACGACGCTCGCGGACGATCTGCTGACGCAGGGCGCGCTCCAATCGATCCTGATGATTAATCGCCTGGCTCAAATCATTCGTTGCCGGCGTTTCGCCTACCTGAATCGCCGCATAACCGGCCTGGGCCACACGCGCCGCCGCACCCGGTTGGGTCTCACTCAACTCGGCCGCCGAATCGAGACTCGACGCCGCCCAAAACTGTTTATGAAACTTGCGATCCTGAGCTTTCAGGCGACCGAACTGCACACCCTTGAGCAACGCCAAACCCCAGGTGGCAACGGAAAAAACCACCAGCAGCCAGATCACCGCGCCTTCGATGGATTCAAGTGGAGAGGCCAGTAACGTCATGATGTATTCCCTCGTGTAAATTTTTTGCGCGAAATTGGTTTCGGTTTAATGAATCTTGAAATCGATGGGCACGCTGACCCAGCCATCCTGGGCGACATCACCTTGCTTGGCCGGCACAAAACTCCAACGCTTCACCGCATTGAGCGCGGCCTCGTCGAGTTGATCGCGCCCACTGCTTTTCTGAATCTGGATCTCGCCAGGCTTGCCGTTGGCCAACACATGCACCCGCAACAACACCGTGCCTTCCCAACCGCGACGCTGAGCCAGGGACGGGTATTCCGGCGCCGGGTTTTTCAGGTACGCGGCATTGGCCGAGGCCGGGGTCACTGGCGCGGGCGCCGGTGGTGCGGGTGGCGCTGGCGCCGCGACTGGCGCTGTCGGTTGCGGCGGTGCCGGTGGTTGCTCGACGGCTTTAGGCGCTGGTTTCGGCACCGGTTTGGCCACGGGTTTTGGTTTGGGAATCGGTTTCGGTGGCGGTGGTTTCACGGCCAACTCGTCTTCCACGGGCGGCGGTGGCTCGATCACCGGTTGAACCGGTTGTGGTGGTGGCGGCTCGACCACGGGTGGTGCCGGGCGCGAGAATTCGATGGTCATCGGCGGAATTTCCGGCGGCACGATCGGCAGCTCTTTGATCGGTTGCTGATTGACCCAATAGATCACCGCACCATGCACCAGCAACGCCAGCACACCGAGAAGGATCGCCTCGCGTCGACTCAGGATGCCCTTGGGCGCCCGCTGCAAACGCAACTGGCTCAACGGCACGCGAGGCACCCGGCCGAGGTCGACCAACTCGCCACTCGGCGCCTGGCGCCAGAGCACCTCATGTGCGCCGGCGGCGGTCTGGACATTGCCCATTGATTAACTCCCTGCGGTCTCTTTGCGAATAACCCAATACACCCGCACTGAATCCCCCGCGTGGCGTATCGACAGGCCAATCATTGGGCCAGACGCTTATCTCTTAAAGTAATCTTTGAAGTTATGGATAGATCTGGATCGAATATATAAAGCAATCAATTTCGCCAAAGCCACGCCGTACAAGGCTTACAGCGAAGCGTCGAAAAAACCATGCTTTGCAAGCATTGAAAGTATTCGTGGAAGGCATCGATTCAGGGGGGAAAGTCGTAGGCATTACAACTAACTACAGTATGTATCGCTCACAAACGAAAACAGGCTGATGCATATCCAATGCATCAGCCTGTTGTTTACTACAGCACTGATTATTGCTTGATGAACTCTCCAGCCAGACCCACTACTTCGCCATCGAAGTTAGTGCGCGAACCCACCGCACGAACTTTTTTGTAATTGTGATCAGGTGAAAACAACGACCATGCTTGAAAACCACTGCTGCCATTCAGCCCGGTGAACGTGATGGTGGTAGGTTGTCCGGTGCTGTTCTGGAAGTGATAGTGCCCGTAGCTGACGTCATAGTTGACGCCGCCCTGGCTGAACGTACCGCTGAAGGTGCCGTTGGAATCGTTGCCATCGGTAATCACCAGTTTGGCGCCAGCGTTGTCGTTTACGTAAGTACCATTAATGCTCGACATGGTTCGACTTCCTTTATCTGTTAAATAAGTGTCTTCCGATGAGAGCAAGTTTCCTCCTGGAAACTCACGAAACAGAGCATGGTTCGACAATCGATTATTGTCCACGGCGAAACAGACTTATTGTTCGACAAAAAATGCGATAACCACTATGCGGAGTCTTTATAAGTTATTCCAAAATATTCAGACGTTACTTCTGTCGGCACTAAGCCGAATCAGAAGTCATAGCGCCCCGTCACACCCAAGGTCCGAGGCGTCCCAAGCAAGCCTTCATAACCGCCGTTGCCGCCGGTCCAGAGGGTCGTGTAATAGGTTTTGTCGAAGGCGTTTTTCAGCCATAGCGAGACGTCCCACTGCCCCTGATTGAAGTCGCCGCGCAGGCCTGTGGATAAGTTGACCACCGCATAACTCGGGATCTGCCCGTAATCGGAATCCTCCACCGTACCCACGGCTTTGGAACGGAATGCATAACTGGCGGTGACGTACTCTTCGAAGCCGTTGCTCAGGTTCCATTTGTATTCGCCGTTGGCGTTGCCGATCCATTTCGAGGCACCGACCACTTGGTGACCGCTGAGGTCGCAAGAGGCTGGTGCGCCTGGACGCAGGCTGACTTCCGGCGGGCACGGAGCATCTTTGTAGGAGAGGTAGCTAACGTCATTGAAGGAGCCGTTGAGGTTCAGGGTCAAGCCGCGCAACGGGATGATCGTGCTTTCGACTTCCACGCCACGGGAGCGCACGGAGCCGGCGTTGGTCAGGTATTGCACGCGGTTGACGTCGTCGTAGGCGTTGGTCTGGTAAGCGTTGACCTGGGTCCAGAACACGTTGGCGTTGAGTTGCAGGCGACGGTCCCACAGGGTGCTTTTGAAACCGAGTTCGGCGTTGTTGGCGCGTTCGGTACCGATCAGCAGTGAATCGGCGCCAGCGGTTGGTGCGGAGCCCACGGCGAGGTTCACACCGCCTGACTTCTCACCATGGGACAGGGTCGCGTAACCGAGCAGGTCATCGGTGAAGCGGTAGCTCAGGTTCAGCAAACCTGAAGGGCTGGAGCTGTACTGATTCAGATCGCCGGAGTCGTAAGCACCCGTGCGACCACGTCTGGCCGTCGCTGCCGCGCCCGTGACTGCCGCGCCACCCACCGGTGCATCACGAGTCACCCAAGCGTTTTTCTCTTCATAGGTGCCACGCACGCCTGCGGTGAAGTCCAGACGTGGGGTGAGGTGCCAGGTGCCTTGGGCAAACAACGCAAAACTGTTGGTTTCAATATGGCCGTTACCGACGCTGTTGACATTGGCCAGTGCGCCTCGCGGCGTGCCATTCCAAATGTCGGCTTGCGGGCCGTAATAGGAGAAGGATTTGTTGTCCAGGTCCGAGCCGAAGTAGTAGGCGCCGAGTACGTAGTCGAAGAATTCTCCCTTGGGCGACGCCAGTCGGAATTCCTGGGAGTACTGCTTATCCTCCACCGACACCCCGGCGTTGTAGCTCGCCGGTACATTCAAACCGTCGTCATTGCGCGGGGTGAAATTCCACCAGCGGTAGGAGCTGACCGAGGTCAGGGTAAAGTCGCTCGGCAAGGTCCAGTTGGCCTCTACCGACGTGCCGCCCTGATGCACGGTGACGTGTTGATCGTTGTCCAGATTGACTTTGCGATGGGAGCCGTTGACCAGGGTCGCGCCCGCTGCAGCAGCGCGCGCTGAATAGAGGTTCACGCCATTGATGGTCGGCCCGGTGTTGTACAACACGCGGGTGCCGGCGCTGGAATCCTCTTCGTTGTAATCACCGATCCAGCGCAGGTTGAACGACTCGTTGGGCTTGAACAACAACTGGCCACGGAAGCCTTCGCGGGAGCCGCCGTTCAAGTCGTGGCCGTTGAATTCGTTCTTGATGTCGCCATCACTGCGAGTGCGATACGCAGAAAAGCGCCCGGCGAGTTCGTCGTTCAGCGGCCCGGAAATCGTGCCCTTGGTCTGGAAGTAACCGTCCTCGCCCACCGAGGTTTCGATGCTGCGCTCCGGGGTGAACGACGGCGCGCGGGTACTGATGTTGATCACCCCGGCGGTGGTGTTCTTGCCGAACAACGTACCTTGCGGACCGCGCAGCACTTCGAGCTGCTCGATGTCCATCAAGTCGAACACTGCCATGCCCGGCCGCCCGAGGTAGACGTTGTCGATGTAGAGCCCGACGCTGCCTTCCAGGCCATCGCTGGCCGGGTTGTTGCCCAGGCCGCGGATCGACACGCTGGACTGGCGCGCATGCATGTAAGCGACGTTGACGCTGGGCACCAGTTGCTGCAAATCCTGGATGCGATAGACCCGCTGGGTTTCCAGGGCCTGACCACTGACCACACTCATCGGCGTCGGCACGTCCTGCGAACTTTCTTCGCGGCGGCGGGTGGTGACGGTCACGGTTTCCAGTTGCGAACTGTCGGCCGTAGGTTTGCCAGCGGGGGCCGCTTCGGGGGTCATGGTGTCGGCCGCATAAGCCTGGGCGCTCCCCGCCAGCAACAGGGCCAGGGGCAGGCGTTTGAGCCGTCGGGGCGATAGGGGCGAGGCAAGGTTCAACGGACTCATGGGGCGGCTCCTGGTCAAAAAACACGCAGTGACATTCAGCAGTGCATATTCTTTTAAGTTATTTATTTATGTTTTTACAAAGATTTACTGCATAAGAGATTGCCTTTATAAGGAGTCCACCTGATGCATATCCAATGCATTCGCCCGATATTTTTTATGTGAAAAATGCATATCGATTTGCGCCAACTCCGACACTTCATCGCCCTCGCCGATCAGCGCAGCTTCGTCGCGGGCGCGCTGGCGGTGAACCTCTCGCAATCGGCGTTCAGCCGCAGCATCCAGGCGCTGGAACACAGCGTCGGTTGTCAGTTGGTGGATCGCGGACGCAAGGACCTGGCGCCGACCAAACAAGGCCAGGTGTTGCTCGAACATGCGCGGCGGCTGGTCAGCGGCGCGCAGCAGATGGCCAACGAGATCAGCCAGTTCAATGGCCTGGAGGCCGGGGAGTTGCGCTTCGGTTGCGGCCCGGCACCGGCGGCCGGATTGATCCCGCGAGCGATCGGCAGTTTTATCGGGCGTTATCCGAAAGCGCGGGTGCAGTTTCAGGTCGACGACTGGCAGAGCTTGAGCAAGCGACTGTTGAGTGAGGAGTTCGAGTTTTTTGTCGCTGACACGCGTTATTTCGAGGCCGATCCGGATTACCTGACCCAACGCCTGCGCCCGCGCAAATGGCATTTCTGCTGCCGCGCCGGGCATCCGTTGGCGGGGCGTGAAAGCGTCAGCGCGGCGGAATTGATGAGCTATCCGATGGCGGTGAGCATTCGCCCGCCGAACCTGCGCAAAGTCATCGTTGACTTGAGCGGGCGACCAGACTTCACGCCGAACGTGGAATGCGAAAACAGCCACAGCTTGCTGAGCGTGGTGATGCGTTCGGATGCCATCGGGATTGTGGGTGCTTATTCAGATGCGCTGCATCTGGCCAAGGGTGAATTGGTGTGTTTGAAGATCGAAGGCCTGGCGGATGATCTGGAGGAGTTATACACGCGGTATGGCATTGTCAGCCGCGCCGGGTATCGATTGTCGCCGTTGGCCGAGGCGATGATTGCGCAGATCAAGGAGATTGATGCGGTGGATGAGGAGGTGTGTTCGCTGGAGAATTTGGCTGTTTGATCTACCGCTATCGCGAGCAAGCTTTGCTCCTACGGGTTTGTGGCGCCCGGACCTGATGCACCCGCTGCATAAAACCCATTCCCCAAATGCACTTGCCTCAACCCCGTCCCAGCAGCGAAAACCCTCGCCTGTCTTCTGATCGGTGAACCCCATGCCCAACACCCAAAACCCCGTGCGCAACGTGCTGTACATCATGTGCGATCAACTGCGCCGCGATTACCTGTCGTGCTACGGCCACCCGCACTTGCACACGCCGAACATCGATCGCCTGGCCGCCGCTGGCGTGCGTTTCAGCCGTGCTTACACCCAAGGCACGATCTGCGGACCTTCGCGGATGTCGGCCTACACCGGACGCTACGTCAGCAGCCATCAAGTCGCCTGGAACGCGGTGCCGTTGCCCCTGGAAGAACTGACCATCGGCGACTATCTGCGCCCCCATGGCATCCGTACCGCGCTGGTGGGCAAGACCCACGCCACGCCCAATCTGGATGCCTTGCAACGGCTGGCGATCAATCCTTCCAGCGCGCAAGCCGAAGTGCTGAACGAGGTCGGTTTCGAGCCGTACTTCCGGCATGACGGCATCTTCCCCGACGACCCGCTGTTCGACGACAAACGCGAGTCCGCGCCGTATACCCATTACCTGCGCGAGCGCGGTTTCGACGGGCGCAACCCGTGGCACGACTGGGCCAATGCGGCCGAGGGTGATAACGGTGAAATCCTCAGCGGCTGGAAAATGCGCAATGCCCACCTACCGGCGCGCGTTCCCGAGCAGCATTCGGAAACCGTCTACACCACCGACCGCGCCATCGACTTCATCGGCGAACATGGCGAGCAGCCGTGGTGCCTGCACCTGTCGTATATCAAACCGCACTGGCCCTACATCGCCCCGGCGCCGTACCACGCACTGTATGGCGCCGAGCAGGTGATTGAACCGGTCCGCGCAGAGGTCGGCGAGGAGAGCGATCACCCGGTGTACCACGCGTTTCGGCAGCATGAAGAGAGCCTGAATTTTTCCCGTGATGAGGTGCGGTTGAACGTGGTGCCGACCTACATGGGCTTGATCAAGCAGGTCGATGATCAATTGGGGCGGCTGTTCGATTTTCTGCAGAGCAATGGGCGCTGGGACGACACGTTGATTGTGTTCACCAGCGATCACGGTGACTTCCTCGGTGACCATTACCTGGGGGAAAAAGAGTTTTTGCTGGAGCCAGCGGTAGGGATTCCACTGATCGTGCGTGACCCGCGAACAGCGGCGGATGTCACGCGCGGATCGGTGGATGATCGGCTGGTGGAAACCATTGATGCGTTGCCAACCTTTCTTGAAGCACTGGGTTTGCCGAGCGCTGACCACCGGCTAGAGGGACGCTCGCTGATTGCGTTGTTGCACGGCGTAAAAACCGATTGGCGCCGCTATGCGATCAGCGAATACGACTACGCCTTCCAGGCCCCGGCCCGTGAGCGATTGGAACAACCCATCGACCGTTGCCGCATGACCATGGTCCGCAGCGAGCGCTGGAAATACCTGGCGTATGACGGCTTTCGGCCGCAGCTTTTTGATTTGCTGAATGATCCGCAGGAGTTGAAGGACCTGGGCGCGAACCCGGCGTTTGCGGCGGTGCGCGAAGAACATGCGGGGTATTTGTTTGAGTGGGTGCGCGGGTTGAAGCGGCGCACCACCATCAGTCATGAGGAGATTGATTTGCGCGGGCAGCGGTTTCGTTATGGCGAACCCGAAACCGAGAAGTTGGTGCACATAGGGGTTTGGTAGTACTGATACTGATCGTTCCCACGCTCTGCGTGGGAATGCCTCCACGGACGCTCCGCGTTCGGCTCCTGAATGGGACGCGGAGCGTCCCGGGCTGCATTCCCACGCGGAGCGTGGGAACGATCACGTCCTCAAATCCCTTTGATAGTTTGACTGCGCTGTCCCGCCACGCCCACCGGCACTTCGCCCTTCAAGGTCACCCGCCGAACCACCCGATCCTGAGTCCCATAATCGTCCACCGCGTAATGCTGGGTGGAGCGGTTATCCCAGATCGCCACATCACCCGCCTTCCAGCGCCAGCGCACGGTGTTTTCCAGGCGTGTGACATGGCTCTGCAACAAGCCAAATAAATGCGCCGAATCCGCTTGTGAGTAACCCTTGATGCGCTTCACGAAATGCCCCAGCAACAAGCTCTTCTCACCGCTGATCGGATGCACACGCACCACTGGGTGCTCGGTCTCGTAAACGGTGGAGGTGAAGATCTTGCGGTAGCGCTCCAGCTTCTCCGCCGACACATCAGGCTTGGCGCCAGCATAGTCGTATTCGTTGCTGTGCACGGCGGTGAGTTTGTCCGCCAGTTCGCGCAACTCCGGCGCCAGTTCGTTGTAGGCGGTGGCCGTGTTGGCCCAGAACGTATCGCCGCCGAACGCCGGTGCCACTACCGAGCGCAGGATCGAGGCTTTCGGGTAGGCGTCGACGAAGGTCACGTCGGTGTGCCAGGAGTTGGCGCGCTGGCCTTCCGCGCCGTCCAGTTCCAGCAGGTAACGGGTGCCGTCACGCACCGGCACGGTCGGGTGCGCCACCGGTTCGCCGAGCAAGTGGGCGAAGGCTTCCTGGCTCTGATCGTCGAGCTGGGTCTGCTCGCGGAAGAACACGACTTTGTACTGGACCAGCGCCTGCTGGATCGCTTCGACAGTGTCGGCGTCCAGCTCACCGGAAAGTTGCACGCCACGGATCTCGGCGCCGATCCGACCGGCCACCGGATGGATCTCAAGCGCGTGAACAGCGGGTTTTACAGCTAAAGCGGCATTGCTCATGGGTAGACCCTCGATCGGACTGCTGACGGTTGAACGACAGCGAAACAATGCTCTATCTATATTCAATTTAGGTCTAATAGATATGCTAATGCTTCGTTGACGGAATAAGAGCTTGCATTTAAAACCTCAAGCAACGCTCGTCGCAAATGCCTTCGAGCTATTTTTAGGATGCCGGAAAAGCATATGGATCTTCGCCAGTTGCGCTACTTCATCGCCCTTAACGAACACCGCAGTTTTGTCCGCGCGGCCGACGCCATGGGCATCACTCAACCGGCGTTCAGCCGCAGCATTCAAGGGCTGGAGCAAGAGTTCGGTTGTGTGCTGGTGGACCGTGGCAACAAGGATTTGCGCCCGACACCCGAAGGTCAGGTGGTGCTGCAACACGCCTTGACCCTGGTGCAAGGCGCGGCGCTGCTCAACGCTGAAGTGACGCAAATGACCAAGCTCGATGCTGGCGAGTTGCGCTTCGGCTGCGGCCCGGCGCCAGCGGTGAAACTGGTGCCGGACGCGGTGGCGCAATTCATCAATGCGCACCCGAAAGTGCGCACCTGTTTCCAGGTGGATAACTGGGAAAAACTCAGCCGAGCGCTGAGCCGTGAAGAGATCGAATTCTTCATCGCCGACATCCGCCATTTCGAGGCTGACCCGAACTTCCAGACCCAGGCTTTGACGCCCAAACGCGGGGTATTTTTCTGTCGGCCGGGGCATCCGCTGTTGGTCAAGGACAGCCTGTCGACCAACGACATGTTCGACTATCCGCTGGCGACCACGTTGATCCCGCCGGGCATTCGCAAACTGTTGGCGAACCTCAGTGGCCGGATGGATTTTTCACCGACCATCGAGACCGAGCACTTTCCGGCGCTGGTGAAGATTGTGCTGCAGTCGAATGCGATTGGCATCGGCACGGAAGAGGCGTTTGTCGAAGACATTGCCCAGGGTTCGCTGGTGCTGCTGCACTGGCGCAATTTGCCGCAGAACGTCGAGAGCATGAACGCGCGGTGCGGGATTGTCAGTCGTACCGGGTTCCGGTTGTCGCCGGCCGCGCGGGCAATGATTGAGACGTTGGTGGCGGTGGATAAGCAGCAGATCGCTGTCGCGGTCGGACAGTGATCGTTCCCACGCTCCGCGTGGGAATGCAGCCCGGGACGCTCCGCGTCCCATCCAAAGCCGAACGCGGAGCGTCCGATGAGGCATTCCTTTGCTGCGCGTGGGAACGATCGGTTAGAGCTTGGCCGCAGCCAATTCAGGCACCACCCAATCGGTCACCTTGAACGGTTTGCGAATCAGCTTCTGCTGCGACGCCAGGTCCACCGCATCCTGCAATTTGCCGAGGAACACCGGGTCCAGCGTCGACGGGAACACTTCGCTCAATTTCTGATCCTGCAAATCCTGCTGAAGAATCAATGGCGGATAGCTCGCCAGCCCCGACACCAACTGAATGTACGCCTCCTTGTTGCTGTCCTGAGTCAGCCACTCCACCGCTTGCTGCTGCGCTTTCAACAGTTTCGCGACAACGTCGGGATGCTCGTCGACAAACTTGCCGGAGCCCACCAACACCGCCTGCACACTGCCCGCGCCTCCCAGATCCTTGGTGTTCAACGGCAATTCGGCCAGACCTTTGGCCTTCAACGCGGTCAACCCGGAGCTGCCCCAGGACGCATCGATCTGCTTGGCGGCCAACGCCGCCACCGCACCGTTGAAGTCCAGATTGATGACCTTCACGTCCTTCTCGCTCAAACCCTGGCTGGCCAGCGCCGCATCGAACGACAACTGCGTGGCGGTGCCACGGAAGATCGCCACGCGTTTGCCTTTCAGGTCTTGCAACGTCTTGATCCCCGAACCCGGCACCACGCCCAGATACTGTTTCACGCCACGTGCGGAGGCGCTGAGCAGGCGGGTGTCCAGGCCATTGGACTTGCCGATGATCGCCGCGAGATCTCCGAGGTAAGCCAGATCCACCTGACCGTTGGCGAACGCTTCGTTGATCACCGGGCCAGCGCCTTTGAAGAAGCTCCACTGAATCTTGATCCCTTGGTCGGCGAAGGCTTTCTCAAAGATCTGCTGGTCGCGCAGAACGTCTGTTATTCCGCCGCCACTGTGCTGGGTACCGGCGCTGAGGTCGGGCACGGCGATCCTGATTTCCTTGAGTTCGTCGGCGTGGGCGGTGAACGCCAGCAACCCCGCCAGGGCCGGTATGGCAAACAGACTGATGACACGTTTGAAGGGACGATTCATGGGTGCGGCTCCTGGTGGCGACAGCGTTGAGGAGCAGAACGTAGGCTGAATCGGGGCCAGCACTTAAATACTATAAATGCACATTTTTATAGCTTTTGGATCTATACCAGTCAACGCGCGGCTCTCGGGCGGGTATGCATAAACAGCATCGAAAATATTCTTCGAATGCATTGGATGCGTGTGGGCTGGAGGCCTTAAATGGTCTCGCTTATCTCTCAATAGCATTGATTCAACTTTTTATAGATCAATTTTGCATACACCGAAGACCTGTAGGAGCGAGGCTTGCCCGCGAAGAGGCCGTCACATTCAACATTGATGGCGGATGTCACATCGCCTTCGCGGGCAAGCCTCGCTCCTACACAAGGTCAAAAACGGAGGTCATCCATGGCCCGTGTTTCCCTTCTCAGCCTGCCGCTGGCCGCACCGCCGCTCAATGGCCGGCGCCTATGGCCAAGCCTGAGCCAACGCCTGTTGCCCTGGTTACTGCCGATCAGCCTGTTCGCCCTCTGGTGGCTGGCCAGCCGCAATCACTGGATGAGCGAGCAGATCCTGCCAGCGCCCTCGCTGGTCTGGAGCAGCGCGGTCGAGCTGTCCCAAGGCGAGTTATGGAGCCATCTATGGATCAGCCTGCAACGCCTGTTCTGGGGCTTGCTTGCCGGGATCAGCGTCGGTGCCGCCCTGGGCGCCGCGCTGGGTTTCAGTCCGCGCCTGGAGCGGTTGGTGTTCCCGACATTCGCCGGGTTGGCGCAGGTGCCGACCCTGGCGTGGATTCCGTTGTTCATGGTGTTTTTCGGCATCGGCGAAGTGTTGAAACTGGTGGTGCTGGTCAAGGCCATTGTGGTGCCGGTGACCCTGCACACCCTGGTCGGCGTACGCGATGCACAACCCAAACTGCGCGAAGCTGCCGCCGTACTGCGCCTGCCCACCCGCTTGTTGATCCGGCGCCTCATTTTGCCTGCCGCACTCCCTGCCTTTATGGCCGGCGTGCGGCTCGCGCTGGCGGCCGGTTGGACGTCGTTGCTGGCCGTCGAACTGCTGGCGTCCAGCGAAGGCATCGGTTACCTGATGGTCTGGGCGCGGCAGTTGTTCATGCTCGACATCGTCTTCGTGGTGATCGTGGTCATTGGCGTGATTGGCGTGGCGATGGATCGCGGCATCGGGTTGCTGGATAAAAAACTGGTGCACTGGCCGCATCCCGCCACTGCCGAAATTCGTCGCGGGCCGCGTTATGCCGGTTGGCAGCGCGTGCAGCCGTGGCTGGTGCCGCTGGCGCTGCTGGTGTTGTGGCAAGTGACCACGGATCAGCAATGGATCGACGGGAATATTCTGGTCAGCCCATTGGCCGTTTTAGAAACCACCTGGCACGGTTTGCTCGACGGCACCTTGATCGGCGGCATGGCCCTGAGCCTGGGCCGCACCCTCGGCGGTTTGCTGCTGGGCGGCGGACTCGGCTTTGCGCTGGGCTTGCTGCTGGGGCTGTCGCGCACCAGTGAGCGGGTGCTCGGCCCGACCCTCGCCGCGATCCGCCAGATCGCGATTTTCGCCTGGGTGCCGCTGCTCACCGCGTGGTTCGGTCTGGGGGAACTGGCCAAGTGGGTATTCGTCGCCCTCGCCGCGTTTTTCCCGCTGTTCATCGCCACCCAACGCAGCGTCGCCAACCTCTCGCCGCAACTCAACGAAGCAGCGCAAGTGCTGCGCCTGAATCTCGGCCAGCGCCTGCGTCGTCTGGTCTTGCCCGGTGCCGCGCCGGGGATTTTCGCCGGCCTGCGCCTGAGCCTGATCTACGCCTGGCTCGGCACCATCGGCGCCGAATATTTCATGCCGTCCAATGGCGGCATCGGCAGCCAGATGATCGGCGCGCAACAACTGCTGCGCATGGACCTGATCATGGCCGGCATGCTCTTGGTGGGCCTGACCGGCGCCCTGCTCAACCTCATTGGCCAACGCCTGGAAATCCGCGCTACCCGCTGGAGACACGCATGAACGCACCGATTGTCAGCTTCAATCACGTGGGCAAATCCTTCGACGTCGATGGTTTTGAGCTGGAGGCGATTCGCGAATTCAATCTGGAGATTGCCGAGGGCGAATTCGTTGCCATCGTCGGTTCCAGTGGCTGTGGCAAGTCCACGTTGCTGCGGCTGCTGGTGGGCCTTGATACGCAGTTTCGCGGGCAGATCACCGTGGACGGCAAAGCGGTCAGCGGCATCGGTGGCGAGCGCGGCATCGTGTTTCAGGAACACCGTTTGTTTCCGTGGCTGACGGTGGCCGACAACATCGGCCTGGGCCTGGTCAACGAACAACTGAGTGCCGAACAGAAGCAAAAACGCGTAGACGATTTTATCGAGTTGGTCGGCCTCAAAGACTTCACCCGCGCCTACCCGCACCAACTCTCCGGCGGCATGGCGCAACGGGTCGCAATCGCTCGCGGCCTGGTCGCCAGCCCACGGATTCTGCTGCTGGACGAACCCTTCGGCGCCCTCGATGCCCTGACCCGTCAGCAAATGCAGGACGAGCTTTTGGCAATTCGCAGTCGAGCAAAAATCACCACGATCCTCGTTACTCATGACGTCGAGGAAGCGATCTTCCTCGCCGACCGCGTGGTGGTGATGGAGCCGCGTCCCGGACGGATCAAGCAAGTGGTCGACATCGCCCTGTCCCACCCGCGCCAGCGCAGCAGTTTCGACTTCCACCAATTGCGCGAAGAGCTGCTGCACGAACTCACCAGCGACGATCACTACCAACCGACCGTGCCGGTGCAGATCCGCGACCTGCCGCTGTCCTTCATTGCCTGCTGAACAGGAGACTTTTGATGCCGCAACGTCCCAACTTTCTGGTGATCCTGGCCGATGACCTGGGCTTTTCCGATATCGGCGCGTTCGGCGGTGAAATCGCCACGCCGAACCTCGATGCCCTGGCCAACAACGGCTTGCGCCTGACCGATTTCCACACCGCGCCGACCTGCTCGCCGACCCGTTCGATGCTGCTGACCGGCACCGACCACCACATCGCCGGCATCGGCACCATGGCCGAAGCGCTGACCCCGGAACTGATTGGTAAACCGGGTTACGAGGGTCATCTCAACGATCGCGTGGTGGCGTTGCCGGAACTGCTGCGCGAGGCCGGTTACCAGACGTTGATGAGCGGCAAATGGCACCTGGGCCTGACCGCCGAATTGGCGCCCCACGCACGGGGTTTCGAGCGTTCGTTCTCACTGCTGCCGGGGGCGGCCAACCATTACGGGTTCGAGCCGACTTACGATGAACACACGCCGGGTCTGCTGAAATCCACGCCAGCGCTGTACATCGAAGACGACACTTTTGTCGAAGAACTGCCGAAAGATTTCTATTCCTCCGACGCCTTTGGCGACAAGCTTTTGCAGTACCTCAAGGAGCGCGATCAGACGCGTCCGTTCTTTGCCTATCTGCCGTTTTCCGCGCCGCACTGGCCGTTGCAGGCGCCGGCGGACATCGTTGAGAAATATCGAGGCCGTTATGACGCCGGCCCTGAAGTGCTGCGACTTGAGCGTCTGGAAAAACTCAAATCCCTGGGGCTGATCGACGCCGATGTCGAACCCCATCCGCTGATCCAGCTCAACGCGCAATGGGATGCCTTGAGCGACGAACAACGGCAGGTGTCCGCGCGGGCCATGGAGGTTTATGCGGCGATGGTCGAGCGCATGGACTGGAACATCGGTCGCGTCGTCGATTACCTGCGCAAACAGGGGCAACTGGACAACACCTTCATCCTGTTCATGTCCGATAACGGCGCCGAAGGGGCGCTGCTGGAAGCCTTCCCGAAATTCGGCCCGGAGCTGCTGACGTATCTGAACCAGCATTACGACAACCGCCTGGACAACATCGGCCGTGCCAACTCCTACGTCTGGTACGGACCGAGCTGGGCCCAGGTTGCGACCGCGCCGTCACGGTTGTTCAAAGCGTTCACCACCGAAGGCGGGATTCGCGTGCCGGCGCTGGTGCACTACCCGCAGCTGTCGCTCAAGGGGCAGATCAGCCATGGGTTTGGCACGGTGATGGACATCACGCCGACGATTCTCGACCTGGCCGGCGTGCGCCATCCGGGCAAGCGTTGGCGTGGCAAGGACGTGGCGGAGCTGCGGGGGAAATCGTGGCTAGGGTTTCTGTCCGGCGAGACGGCGCAGGTGCATGACGAACACACCGTTACGGGGTGGGAGTTGTTCGGGCGACGAGCGATTCGGCAGGGGCAGTGGAAGGCTGTGTACATTCCCGGGCCAGTGGGGCCTGCGGCGTGGCAGCTTTATGATCTGGGGAGCGATCCGGGGGAGATTCATGATTTGGCGTTAAGTCAGCCGGACAAACTGACTGCGCTGATCGAGCATTGGCAGCGGTATGTGGATGAGACCGGAGTGATATTGAGTGAGTCGCCGTTTCAGCCGGATTAGCCACCGATCGTTCCCACGCTCCGCGTGGGAATGCCTCACCGGACGCTCCGCGTCCGCTTTGGGACGCAGAGCGTCCCTGGCTGCATTCCCACGCAGAGCGTGGGAACGATCATCACACCCGCACACCTTCTACGTGTTGTCCCTGAACGTCCTCCTTGCGCACAAACCGATTCGCCCGCCCAAACGTCCCGAAATCATTGAACCTCACACCCATCTCGCGCATCACTTTATGCGCCACCGGCACGGTCATCTGGCGGATGTAAAACGGCTCCTTCACCACAAAGTGATGAATCCCATGGCTGCTGCCGAAGTTGAAGCAAAACGCCTGCAACGGCCACATCCACCAAGGATTCAAAACCTGGGTTTGCTGGATCACATTCCCCAGTTCGACGTCACCGTAGTAATGCATGTTCGAGCTGACAAAGTGCAGGCAGAAAGTGCGCAACACGTTTGGCCCGATGATCACCACCGCCGCGATGTCGATCACCTGCATCACCGACAGCGTGGTCGCCGACCATTCAATCGGCGCGCCCATCAAATACGCGATGCCGTTGGCGGCATGGAAGCCGAGAAACACATACCACGCGCCCCAATGCACCAACGCGAGCGGCGCATAAACCTTCAAGGTACGTTGGATGATGTTGAATTTGTGCGCCCAGGTCTTGGCCCGCAGCATGCGGATAAACGCCGACATCACGTTATCGCCGACCATCAGCAACCGCGCGATGCCCCAGGGTTCGCCATTGGTTATCGCCCGCTCTTCCAGGTCGGTTTCGGTGCCGGAGACCTTGTGGTGATTAAGGTGCAAATGCCGACGAATCCACGGGTTGATCGTGCTCGGCCGCGCCAGCCAGACCAGGCCCATCATCACGTTGTGCGGCAGCCGCTGTTTGCGGAAGTACATGCTGTGGATCAGGTCGTGTTCCAGCTCGTGGGTCAACGAAGCGAAAAAGGCATTGAGCAACAGGCACACCCACCAGGCCATGTGCCCGGTGATGTAGAGCGCCGCCGAACCGATCATCCCGGTCAGGGCGAAGGCCAGAATACCCGCGCCCAGGGCGTCCTGATGATTGAGAATCGGGTAGCGTTTTCGCAGCTCGACGCCTCTGGCCAGCACCACTTCGCGAATATGGGCTGATCGTTGGGCTGCATTCAGTCGCTGGGGACTTGCAGAAGTACCGTCCATGCTTCCATCCTCTGGTTATTGATGTTCACATCCTGCCTTGTGACCTCTCACAAGATGGTAGCCGTGAACGCCAACCTGTTGACCGGAAGCGCCAATCAGCATGACTGAACCGACCTCCCTCGCCAGCTGGACCCGCGCCCTGCGCAAGCAACTCGATGCGTTGGGCCTCGACAGCACCGCCCTGTGCCAACAGGCGGGGCTTGATCCGCAGTTGATGGACGACCCTAACGCCCGTTATCCGTTGTCCAACACCACGCGCCTGTGGGAAATCGCCGTACAAGTCAGCGGCGACCCGGCAATTGGTTTGCGCGTTTCGCGCTTTGTCAGCCCGACCACCTTCCATGCGCTCGGTTATGCGCTGGTGGCCAGCGGCAGTCTGCGGGAGGTGTTCGAGCGCATCGTGCGTTATCACCAGGTGGTCAGCGATGCCCTGGAATTGGAACTGACCCGCAGCGACGACCGCTACCGTTTTCGCCTGAAAGTCCCGCCCGGCAACCCGGCCCCGGCCTTCGAAGCCATCGATGCCTTTGCCGCGATCTACGTACGCACCTGCCGCAATCGCCTGGGCCGCGACTACGCACCGCTGGCGGTGTACCTGCGTCGCCCCGAACCGGCGGACCCGCACCAATGGCACAAGGTCTTCCGCTCGCCGGTGTACTTCGCCGCCGCCGAGGATCGACTGGAATTCGCCCTGGTCGACTTCGAAAGCCACCTGGACGACGCCAACCCGGAACTGGCCGAACATAACGAAACCGTGCTCAAACGCACCCTGGCCCAGCTCAAACCGCTGACCTGGGAACGCAAGGTGCGCGACGCGATTGAAGAGCAACTGCCCGAAGGCGAACCCAGCGCCGAACACATTGCCAAGACCCTGCACCTGAGCCTGCGCAGCCTGCAACGGCATCTGGCGGACGAGGGTTGCCGCTTCGATACGCTGCTCAACGAAAGCCGCGAGAATTTGGCGCTATTGCACCTGCGTGATCCGCAGTGTTCGTTGAGTGAGATCAGTTATCTGCTGGGGTTTGCGGATACGAGCAGCTTCAGCCGCGCGTTCAAGCGCTGGACGGGGATGACGCCGGGGCAGTTTCGGGATGGGTTGCGCTGACTGACCTGGGAGGTGGGTTGCCTGGCCTGGCCTCTTCGCGGGCGAGCCTCGCTCCTACAGGTCATGCGCCAGTCGTGAAGATAGCGTTGACCTGTAGGAGCGAGGCTTGCCCGCGAAGGCGATCTTCAGTCCACCAAATCTTCCCAGCTTTTGACCAGACTCACGCGGCGCATGATTTCCCCAGATCAGTCGTGGAAGCTCATAGTTTTCAGGGTATCCAGAGTCGGACGCGTCAATTGTCGAGGCACGCCCGTGAGTTCATATCCGAAGCCACTGAGAATGGCTTGAACCTTGCGGATACCAACTTCGGAAATAGTGTTGTTCTCGATACCCGAAATGGTGGAGCGACTCATGCCGTACTGTAGCGCTAGCGCCTGTTGAGAGAGTTTTCTCTCTTTGCGCAATGTTCGGATCAATTTACCAAGGTTTTCCAATCGCTATACCTGCATCACATACAGTGCAAATTTCCACGAAGTGTGGATGTGCATTGTATTTAGTGCAGCTTTGGCGTGAAGTCCAGCTCATTTTTTGACCAGACTCTAGAAATCACCGCCCCCGATCCCGCCGCAACAACTTGCGCACCCGCGCCACCAGCTCACTCACGGCGAACGGCTTGAGCAAGTAGTCATCCTCATGCAATTCCAACCCGCGCAAGCGATCTTCGATGCCGTCCTTGGTGGTAAGGAACAGCACCGGCGTTTCGCCGAGTTTGCGAATTTGTTGCTGTAGCTGCCAGCCGTTGAGCCCCGGCAGCATGACGTCGAGGATGATCAGGTCGTACTCGCCGGATTCGATGAAGCGCCGGCCGTCCATGCCGTTGAGCGCCACATCCACCGAATAGCTCGCTTCATTCAGGCCGTTGGCCAGGACCTTGGCGACTTCAGGTTCGTCTTCCACTAACAGGACACGCATGGCACACCTCGATTATTCAGGGGTACAGGCTAGGCGCGTTCGGGCCGGTTGCCCATCACTAACTTCAATGGCTTTAGATTGTGGCCAATGCCCGCAACCGCTCGGCATCGAGGATTTCGATTTCGCCATAGCCCAGACCGATAATCCCCTGCCCCTGCAATTCCTTGAGCATCTGGTTGGTGGTCTGGCGCGACAGCGACAGCATCGACGCCAGTTGTTCCTGGGGCAGTTGCAGTACCCGGCGCGGCGGGTCGATTTCGCCGTAGCCTTCGGCGATCATCAGCAGACGATGGGCCAAGCGCGCCGGGGCGGGCATCAGGCTCAGTTGTTCGAGGTTGATGAAAGTCAGGCGCAGTTTGTGGCTCATCAGCAGCGCCAGTTGTCGCCAGTACAGCGGTTGTTCGTCGAGCAACTTGAGCAGCGCGGTTTGCGGGATGTGCAGCAGGGTGCATTGGCCTGCGCCGAACGCATCGTGGGTGCGTGGCTGGCCATCGAACAGGCAGATTTCGCCGAACCAGTGCGGTGCCTCGACCAGGCTCAGCAGCGCCTCCTTGCCCTGCTCATTCACCGCGCCGATGCGCACCGAACCCTCAAGCACCGCGTACAGCCCGCACGGCGGGTCACCGCGTTTGAACAGGCGCTGCCCCGGCGTCAACCGCCGCAACCGAGCTACGGTCAGCAGACTATCCTGTAAGAGAACAGGTAAATGGCTGAACCACTGCCCGCTCATCAGGCGCGAACGCCAAACCTGCATGTCCATGAAGACTCCTGGAAATTGTCGCCTGGCTGACAGAGCGAACGCTGAACCCGGGGCATGATCCATCACCCTACAGGAGGAATAACAATGAAAAGCCTCGTTGACCATCTCAGTCAATACGCCGCGTATCACCGTGACCCGCGCAATATCGTCAGCCACTTTATCGGTATTCCACTGATTGTGGTGGCGGTGGCGGTTTTGCTGTCGCGGCCGCAATGGGCGGGAGGCTGGGTTTCACCGGCGGTGCTGCTGGCGCTGGCGTCGGCGTGGTTTTATCTGCGCCTGGAGCTGCGCCTCGGGGTGTTGATGACGGTGTTGCTGGGCTTGTGCATTTGGGCAGGGCAAATGCTCGCGCAGCAAAGCACCATGATCTGGCTGAGCAGTGGCGTGGCGATGTTTGTGATTGGCTGGGCGATTCAGTTTGTCGGCCATCATTACGAAGGACGCAAACCGGCGTTTGTCGATGATGTGACGGGGTTGATTGTCGGGCCGTTGTTTGTGGTGGCGGAGTTGGCGTTTTTGTTGGGGTTGCGGCATGACCTCAAGGAGCAGATCGAGGCGCGGGTGGGCGGTGTGCGTTTGCGTCAGAAAAACGCAGCGGTGTAGATCGCATTCGCGGGCAAGCCTCGCTCCTGCAGGATTTTCGTCGGTCGTGATGACAACGTTGTCCTGTAGGAGCGAGGCTTGCCCGCGAAGCTTTTGATCTTAGATATTGGCGACTTTCTGCCAGACCTTGGGCTTGAAGAACAACGTCTCACCCTTGGCCAACCCGACCAGACTGTCGTGATCCTTCACCACTTCCGCCTCGATCAATTCGCTTTGCCCTTCCACCTTCAACGTCACCCGCGTGGTAGCGCCCAACGGTCGGATATCCCGCACTTCAGCCGCGTGGTGGTCCTCCAGCTCATGCCGCGACAGCGACACTTCGTGGGGGCGGAACAGCACGTGCTTGTCGTCCCCCAAGTGCAGACGGTTCGAATCGCCGAGGAAGTGATAAACGAAATCGCTGGCCGGGTTTTCGTAGACGTCGCCCGGTGAACCGATCTGCTCGATCACACCCTTGTTCATCACCACGATGCGATCTGCGACTTCCATCGCCTCTTCCTGGTCGTGGGTCACGAACACGGAGGTCAGGTTGATGTCTTCGTGCAACCGCGCCAGCCAGCGACGCAGTTCTTTGCGAACCTTGGCATCCAGTGCGCCGAACGGTTCGTCGAGCAGCAATACTTTCGGCTCCACTGCCAAGGCGCGGGCCAGGGCAATCCGCTGGCGCTGCCCACCGGACAGTTGCTCCGGGTAGCGATCCGACAGCCAATCCAGTTGCACCATATTCAGCAATTCGTGGACTTTGACCGCGATCTGGCTTTCGCTCGGGCGCTGGTTTTTCGGCTTCATGCGCAGGCCGAACGCGACGTTGTCGAACACCGTCATGTGGCGGAACAAGGCGTAGTGCTGGAACACGAAACCGACGTTGCGATCACGCACATCGTGGCCGGACACGTCTTCGCCGTGGAACACGATGCTGCCTTTATCCGGGGTTTCCAGGCCGGCGATGATCCGCAGCAGCGTGGTCTTGCCGCAGCCGGACGGGCCGAGCAGCGCCACGAGTTCGCCGCTCTGGATGTCCAGGCTGATGTCGTTCAGGGCCTTGAACGCGTTGAAATTCTTGCTGACGTTACGCACTTCGATCGACATGAATTATTCCTCCGCGGCGCTGGCGCGCAGGCGGTTAATACGGTTTTCGCTCCACTGCTTCAGCAGCAGGATGAAGAGCGCCATGATCAGCAACAGGCTCGCCACAGCGAACGCGGCCACGTGGTTGTATTCGTTGTAGAGGATCTCGACGTGCAGCGGCAAGGTGTTGGTCACCCCGCGAATGTGCCCGGAAACCACCGACACCGCACCGAACTCACCCATCGCCCGCGCGGTACACAGCACCACGCCGTAGATCAGGCCCCATTTGATATTGGGAACGGTGACGTGCCAGAACATCTGCCAGCCATTGGCGCCCAGCAGGCGCGCGGCCTCTTCTTCCTGGGTGCCTTGTTCCTGCATCAGCGGGATCAGCTCACGGGCCACGAACGGCACGGTGACGAAAATCGTCGCCAGCACGATGCCCGGCAAGGCGAAGACGATCTGGATGTCGTGATCCTGCAGCCACGGCCCAAACAGGCCCTGGGCGCCGAACATCAGCACGTAGACCAGACCGGCAATCACCGGCGACACCGAGAACGGCAAGTCGATCAGCGTCACCAGCATGCTCTTGCCACGGAACGAGTACTTGCTCACGCACCACGCCGCGCTGACGCCAAACACCACGTTCAGCGGCACCGAAATCAGCACGGCGATGACCGTGAGTTTCAGCGCCGACAAGGCGTCCGGTTCAAAGATCGCGGTGAAGAACGCGCCCAAGCCGTTTTTCAGGCCCTGGGAGACCACGATAAACAGCGGCAGCAATAAAAACAGGGTGAAGACCAGCCAGCACAAGCCGATCAGGATGCGCCGTGAAGTAGCGCTGCCACGGCGGGCAGCGTTGGCCGAAGAGGCGGCCGCAATAGACGATTGGGACATGGTTCGCGCCTCCTTATGGGGTTTCGATGCGCCGCTGCAGCAAGTTGATCAGCAGCAACAGGACGAAGGAAACCACCAGCATCAACACGCCAATGGAGGTAGCACCGGTGTAATCGTATTGGTCGAGCTTGACCATGATCAGCAGCGGCAGGATCTCGGTTTTCATCGGCATGTTGCCGGCGATGAAAATCACCGAACCGTACTCGCCGACGCCCCGGGCAAACGCCAGGGCAAACCCGGTCAGCCAGGCTGGCAGCAGCGCCGGTACGAGGATATGGCGGAACACCTGCAACGGTTTGGCGCCGAGGCACGCCGCCGCTTCTTCGACTTCACGGGGGATGTCGGCCAGAACCGGCTGCACCGTGCGCACCACGAACGGCAGCGTGACGAAGGTCAGTGCCAGGGTGATGCCGAGCGGGGTGTAGGCGATCTTGAAACCCATGTCCGCGGCGAACTGCCCGACCAGGCCGGTCGGCGTGTACAGCGCGGTCAGCGCGATACCGGCGACAGCGGTGGGCAGGGCGAACGGCAGGTCGATCATCGCGTCGATGATCTTGCGCCCCGGGAAGGTGTAGCGCACCAACACCCAGGCCAGCAACGTGCCGATGATGCCGTTGATGATCGCGGCATACAGCGCCGTGCCGAAGCTCAGCTTCAACGCCGCCAGCACTCGCGGCGCGGTGACGATGGCGTAGAACTGATCCCAGGTGAGTTGGGAGGCATGGATGAACATCGCCGCCAGTGGAATAAGCACAATCAGGCTGAGGTACACCAAGGTGTAGCCCAGCGTCAGCCCGAAGCCGGGTATGACGGGGGAGATACGACGCGACATAAAAGTCCTTGGTTGAGAACGCGCAAAGCCCCGACGGTTAAATCGGGGCTCGTTTTATGGCTGCTGCAAGTTACTGCGCCTGGTAAATCTGGTCGAACACGCCACCGTCATTGAAGAATTTCGGTTGGGCAGTTTTCCAGCCGCCGAAGTCTTTGTCGATGGTCACAAGGTCCAGTTTCGGGAACTGCTTGGCGTATTTGGCCGCTACGTCTTTGTCACGTGGACGGTAGAAGTTTTTCGCGGCGATTTCCTGACCGGCCGGGCTGTACAGGTGCTTGAGATAGGCTTCGGCGATCTGTTCGTTGCCCTTCTTCTCGGCGTTCTTGTCGACCACGGCCACTGGCGGCTCGGCGAGGATCGACAGCGAAGGCACGACGATCTCGAACTTGTCCGCGCCGCCGTCTTCTTTCAATGCCAGGAACGCTTCGTTTTCCCAGGCCAGCAACACGTCGCCCTGACCGTTGTTGACGAAGGTGATGGTCGAGCCGCGAGCACCGGTGTCCAGCACAGGTACGTGCTTGAACAGGGTCTGGATGTAATCTTTGGCCTTGGCCTCGTCACCGCCGTTGGCTTTCAGGCCATAAGCCCAGGCCGCGAGGAAGTTCCAGCGTGCACCACCGGAGGTTTTCGGGTTCGGGGTGATGACCGACACGTCGTTCTTGACCAGGTCGCCCCAGTCCTTGATGCCTTTAGGGTTGCCCTTGCGCACCAGGAACACGATGGTCGAGGTGTAAGGGGTGCTCGCCTCCGGCAGACGCGTCTGCCAGTCGGCCGGCAGGGTCTTGCCGAGTTTGGCGATTTCGTCGATGTCACCGGCCAGGGCCAGGGTCACCACGTCGGCGCGCAGACCATCGATGACCGCACGGCCCTGTTTGCCCGAACCACCGTGAGACTGCTGGATTTTCACGTTGTCGCCCGCGTGGTCTTTCTTCCAGAAGTTGATGAATTCGGCGTTGTAGTCCTGATACAGCTCGCGGGTCGGGTCATACGACACGTTGAGCAGCTCGTAATCCTTGGCAACCGCGGAACCCGCAAAAAGGGCGCTGGCCAGCGCGGCCAAAGCGAAATGACGAATCGACGACATGGTGAAAGCTCCTGGAATTCTGGTGGTGTTGGCTTTTCTTATGGTTGAAACCGGGTTGCCTGCTTAAAGATCGCCGCCTTCGAAAGCTCCTGCATCAATCCCCCGTAGGAGCTGCCGAAGGCTGCGATCTTTTGATCTTTCGCTTCAGCTCGGCTTGTTGGCCGGGTTCTGCAAGCGGAATTTCTCTTTGCGTTCGATCTGGACCACCTGGGCATTGTGCACAGTGATCTCCACCGCGCCGAAACGCAGATCACGCAATGCGCTCTGGATCTCACGCAAAATGGTTGCTTCGTCCTGGCCGTCAACGCTACGTAGGGATGCGCTCATGGTGCTGCTCCTTCGACTGAGAGGTTGCCTGGCAGTGGCGACACTGCTTGCGGCGTGAGGGCAATAGTAGATAGGCGCGGATATTCTTAAAAAGACTATTTAAGAATGTTTATATAACCAGAAAGTATTATTTGCTGGGACAAGGGGTTGCGGGGGATTTCACGCCCGATCATTCCCATGCTCTGCGTGGGAACGATCGGGTTAGCCAATCACTGGCGCCCGCGCCCAATCAAGTTGCTCTGCCGGCACCGGCCGCCCAAACCAATAACCTTGCCCCAGATCGCAATCGTGTTCGAGCAGGAACCCCGCCTGCTCCGCTTGCTCGATCCCTTCGGCGTGCACCTGCATCCCCATGCTTTTGGCCAACGCAATGATCACTCGCACAATCGCGCCGTCATCCTCATCCCACGGCAATCCGGCGACAAAACCCTGGTCGATCTTGAGTTTCTGCACCGGCAAGCGTTTGAGTCGCAGCAACGACGAATAGCCGGTGCCAAAATCGTCGATGGCCAGCCGCACGCCCAGTTCGCGCAAGCGGTGCATCTGCTCCAGCGCCACTTCCGGATCGTCCATCACCGCGCTTTCGGTGACTTCCAGTTCCAGGTACGCCGGATCCAGGCCGGTTTCGTGCAGCACGTGCGCCACCTGCTGATACAACTCGCGGCGGGCAAACAGGCGCGAAGACACATTCACCGCGACAAACGACAACACCACCCCAGCCTGTTGCCATTGGCACATCTGCTGACAGGCCTGCTGCATGACCCAGGCGTCGATCTCGGCGATCAACCCGGTGCGTTCGGCAACGGGGATGAACTCTGCCGGCGAAATCAATCCGCGCTGCGGATGCTCCCAGCGCACCAGCGCTTCGACGCCGATCAGGCGACTGGTTTTGAGGTCATGAACCGGCTGGTAGTAAACCCGCAGTTCCTGCAGTTCCAATGCGCGGCGCAGTTCGAAGGCGATTTCGACCCGCTGCTGGGCATGGGCGGTCAATTCTTCGGTGTACAGCGCGTAACCATCGCGCCCGGTGCTCTTGGCCTTGAACAGCGCCGAGTCGGCATTGCGCAGCAATTGCTCGGCGCTCAAGGCGTCGCTGGGGAACAGGCTGATGCCGATGCTGGCGTTGATGAACAACTGATGCCCATCGATCTCGAACGGCTCCTTGAGGCCATCGATGATCCGCTGCGCCAGCGCCGCTGCCTGCACCAGTTGCGGACAGTTTTCTGCGAGCACGGCGAATTCGTCGCCGCCCAAGCGCGCCAGGGTGATGCCCGGCGTGAACAAGCCTTTGAAACGTTCGGCCACCGCCTTGAGCATCTGGTCGCCGATGTTGTGCCCGAGGCTGTCGTTGATCATCTTGAAGTGATCGAGATCGATCATCAGCAAGGCGCAGCCACGCTTGTGCAATTGCGCCGACGTCAGCGCCTGCTCGACGCGGTCATTGAACAGTAGGCGATTGGGCAGGTCGGTCAGCGGGTCGTGGTGGGCCAGGTGCATCAGTTCGTGTTCGGAGTTCTTGATCGCGCTGATGTCGGAAAACACTGCCACGTAATGACTGATCCGGCCCAGATCGTCATGAATCAGGCGGATGGTCTGCCATTGCGGGTAGATCTCGCCGCTTTTGCGGCGGTTCCAGATCTCACCGCTCCACTCGCCAGTGCTGTCGAGCATGGCGAACATCGCCTGATAGAACGCTGGAGGGTGGTGACCGGACTTGAACAGGCTCGGCTGCTGGCCCAGGACTTCTGCACTCTGATAACCGGTGATTTCCATAAACGCCCGGTTCACATGCACGATCAGGCCTTGGCTGTCGGTCACCAGCACCCCTTCGCGGGTGCAATCGAACACGGCGGCAGCCTGGCGCAAGCGCTCGCGGTCTTCATGCCGCTCACGCAATTTGGCGCCGATCCCCAGGCAGCGGAACAATCTGGCCCGGGCGAGGAAGATTAATCCGGCGCTGAGCAGTACCCAGGCGTAACCGTTGATCAGTTGCCATCGCAACAGTTCATGTGAGCTATCGAAGAAACTGTTCAATAAATAACCACTGAACTGGAGCCAGGCTACTGAAAGCACCAGGTAAAGCAGCGCTGCACGCAAGGCATCGCGGTATGTGGCTGACATTCGGCCGTCCATGTCCCTACAAATGGGTTGGAATTATAGGTTAAAGAAACATCCAGCCACTCTTATCTGAAAGGGCGACTGGTTTTATCTGTGGGCTTAGTGATAATGCATCGGCTGTTTATTTATTTATCGAGGGCCCTATAGCCTATGTGGTACGAAGGTTTTCTCGGCTTGTCGCCCTGGTCACTGGTGGCAGTCACCCTGCTGATGACCCATGTGACCATTGTTGGTGTCACGGTCTATCTGCATCGTTATTCAGCCCATCGCTCCCTGGAGCTCAATGCCGGCCTGAAACATTTCTTCCGCTTCTGGCTGTGGTTGACCACGGCGCAGAACACCCGCGAGTGGACCGCCATCCACCGCAAGCATCACGCCAAATGCGAAACCGTCGATGACCCGCACAGCCCGGTCATCAAGGGCCTTTCCACGGTTTTGCGCAAGGGCGCCGAGTTGTACCGCGAAGAAGCGGAAAACCCGGAAACCCTGCGCATCTATGGCAAGAACTGCCCCGAAGACTGGATCGAACGCAATCTCTACAGCCGTTTCCCGCTGTTGGGCGTGGCGATCATGGGCGTCATCGACCTGCTGCTGTTCGGCACCATCGGTATCACCATCTGGGCCATCCAGATGATGTGGATCCCGGTCTGGGCTGCCGGCGTGGTCAATGGCCTGGGCCATGCCATCGGCTACCGCAACTTCGAATGCCGCGACGCGGCGACCAATCTGGTGCCCTGGGGCATCCTGATCGGCGGCGAAGAACTGCATAACAACCATCACACCTACCCTAACTCGGCAAAACTGTCGGTGAAGAAGTGGGAATTCGACCTCGGCTGGGCCTGGATCCAGGTCTTCAGTTTCTTCCGTCTGGCCAAGGTCCAGCGGGTGGCGCCGATCGCCCACCGGGTCGAAGGCAAGGGCAGCCTGGACATGGACACCGCCATGGCCATCCTCAACAACCGCTTCCAGATCATGGCCCAGTACCGCAAGCTGGTGATCGCGCCGCTGGTCAAGCAGGAGCTGGAAAAGGTCGATCATTCGGTCCGTCACCAGTTCCATCGCGCCAAGCGTCTACTCTCGCGGGAAACCAGCCTGCTGGATGACAAGCACCATATCCGCATCCAGAACATGCTCGAACACAGCCAGGCGCTGAAGGTAATTTACGAGAAACGCCTGGCCTTGCAGCAGATCTGGGTCAAGACCAGCTCAAATGGTCACGACATGCTTGCCGCCATCAAGGATTGGGTACACGAAGCCGAAGCCAGCGGTATTCAATCCCTGCGCGACTTCGCCGACCAGCTGAAAACCTACTCCCTGCGCCCTGCCGCAGTCTGACGCCGTTGATCGGTGCGCCCCATTCGCGGGCGCACCCTTCGGAACTAAGCTCCAAATCCCCTATCTCAAAGACACTTCGCCATCCAGGCGGGCCGAGACCTGTTATCAATTATTTCCCACCAACGCGTGACGCGCCTGTTGTGGCACAAGAAATAATCGATAAAGGGACCACGTAGTGGCCGCTTTCGAAACTCGAGCGGCGCACGCCCTTTGAGATTTGTGCCGATGGTCAATAAAAACCTACAAGACTCATCCCTCCCCCAGTGGCCAGAAGCCGCGCAAACCCTGATGGCGTTGATGCACGCCCAAGGTGAAGTCGCACGCCTGAGCGAACGCGAACAACTGTTCAGCTCGCTGCTGGTCAGCGTCAACGCCGTGCTTTGGGCCTTCAACTGGGAAACCCGTCAGGTGCTCTACGTCAGCCCCGCCTATGAACGGATTTTCGGCCGTTCCGCCGGTCTGCTACTGGCCGACTACAACCAGTGGCGCGACAGCATCTACCCCGACGACCTGGACTACGCCGAGCGCAGCCTGGCCGAAGTGCTGGAAAAAGGTGCCGTTGAAGACCGCGAATACCGCATCATCGCCGCTGACGGCCAGGTGCGCTGGCTCAGCGACAAGTGCTTCATCAACCGTCAGGCCGATCCGGGGCAACCGGTGATCATCGTCGGCATCGCCGAAGACATCACCGAAAAGAAGCAGATGGAAACCGAGCTGCAACGCCTGGCGACCACCGACGTGCTGACCCAGAGCAGCAACCGCCGGCACTTCTTCGAATGCGCCCATCGCGAGTTCGAACAGGCGCGACTGCAAGGCGCGCCGCTGGCCTTCCTGCTGCTGGACATCGATGATTTCAAAGTGGTCAACGACACCTACGGCCACCAGGGCGGCGACACCGTGCTGCAGCGCATCGCCGAGAGCGGTCGCGCGGCTTTACGTCGGGGCGATCTGTTCGGGCGAATTGGCGGGGAAGAGTTTGCGGCAGTGTTCCCCGGCTGCGCGCCGGACATGGCCATGCAAGTGGCCGAGCGCCTCCAACGGGAGATTCAGCGCCTGAGCTTCAGCCATGACGACCAGACCTTCGGCATCACCGTCAGCCAGGGCTTGACCAGCCTCACCAGCGAGGACGAAAGCCTCGACAGCCTGTTCGCCCGCGCCGATGCGGCGATGTACGAGGCCAAGCGCCAGGGCAAGAACCGCATCATCTCCGCCTGAGTTCGTGATCGTTCCCACGCTCCGCGTGGGAATGCATCCTGTGACGCTCTGCGTCACGAGTCTGGAAGGGACGCGGAGCGTCCCGGGCGGCATTCCCACGCAGAGCGTGGGAACGATCTCGCGGCGTTATTTTTTGCGTAGGCGCATCAATTCCGGCAACCCGATCTTCAGCAACCGCGCCGTCCGGCTTTTGGATAACTCCTCAATGCCCTCATGCTCGGTCAGGCGCGCCAGTTGCGCGGCCATGTTCATCACCAGCGCTTCGCGGGAGTAAACCCCGCCACCGAGCTGGTAGACCGCTGCAATCAACTCTCGCAACTCCAGCGGCAGGCGCCAGCGCGTTCGCAGCGCCGAGCCATACCCGGCGCCGAACTCGGCCAATGCGTCGCCGACCTCTTCCCATTCATCCAGCTCGCCGCCGGCCTGCTTCCATTCCTGCAAACAGCGCAGCAGCGCCAAGTCGCCGAGACGATGCAACATCCCCGCGCAATAACAGCGCTCCTGGTCCAGGTCCAGCAAGCGCGCCAGGGTCCGGCCATATTCGGCGGTGCGCAGCGACAGCTCCCAATACCGCTCGGCATAGTCCGCCAACTGCGGATCGCTAAGTCGCGCGCAACGCTTGAGCGCCAAGCCGAGAATCAGGTTCATGCTTTGCGCGGTGCCCAAGCGATGCAGCGCCTGGGACAGGGTTTGCACCCCCGCACCATGATGTTGCGCCGCACTGTTGGCGGCGGCGATCAGGACGGCAGTGATTTGCGGGTCATTGCGGATCTCGCCTTCCAGCAACGTCAAGTCGAGACCATTGGGATTAAGGCTGCGTTTGACCGCCAACTGCACGTCGGTCATCAACGCCGCACCGTCTGTCGACTCACGTCGCCGCTCCAGGTACACCGACAAGGTCATACCCGGCGACAACGTTGGCGCCTCGCACGAAACCTCTTCACCGGCGTTCAGCAGCAAATCCTGCAGACGAAGCGTCAGGCCTTCCATGTCCAGCGGTTTGGTCAGGTACGCGGTAGGCGCCAGGGGCAAGGCTTCGCGCACGCTCGCGATGTCGTTGCGACTGCTCATCAGAATGAACGGCAGCGGCGGGTTGCGTTTGCGCTGGCGCACACTGCGCAAGACGTTCATGCCATCGATGCCCGGCAACTCCCAATCGACGATCACCAAGTCATAAGGCACTTCCGACAGCAGCTCCATGGCCTGCTGGCCATCAGCACACAGGTCCAGCCGCGCGTCGCAGCGCACATTCAACAATACCTGCTTGAGCAGGTCGCGGGACCAAGGGTCAGCTTCGGCAATCAGCACTCGCGGAACAGCGGGTAACACCACAGCGGTCATTCGTACACTCCAACGGCAATGCATGAACCTTAGTCAATGCCGGCCTTTCGATACAGCGCGATGTGTTCCGCGGACACGAAAAAACCCGCCGAAGCGGGTTTTTTGTCGATCAACTCACATATTCATGTGAGCACTGTAAATCAGAGCTCCGAGAAACACTCTTCGATGATGGCCAGACCTTTGTCCAATTGCTCGTCCGGCGAAGTCAGCGGTACCAGCACGCGCAGAACGTTGCCGTAGGTGCCGCAGGACAGCAGGATCAGGCCCTTGTCGCGCGCCTTGGCCACAACGGCGGCGACTGCTGGAGCGTTCGGCTTGTGGCTGTCGCCGTCGACGAACAGCTCGACCGCGATCATCGCGCCCAGAGCACGGACTTCGCCGATCACCGGGTACTTGGCCTGGATAGCCTTCAGGCCAGTGACCAGACGCTCGCCGACTGCCTTGCAGCGATCCAGCAGGTGTTCTTCTTCGAACACTTCCATCACGGCCAGAGCCGCGGCGCAAGCGATCGGGCTACCGGCGTAGGTGCCGCCCAGGCCGCCTGGAGCAATGGCGTCCATGTATTCGGCTTTGCCGCACACACCGGCCAACGGGAAGCCGCCAGCGATGGATTTGGCGAAGGTGGTCAGGTCGGCAGCAACGCCCATCTGTTCCATAGCGAAGAAAGTGCCGGTACGGCCAGCGCCGGTCTGCACTTCGTCAGCGATCAGCAGGATGCCGTGCTGGTCGCACAGGGCGCGCAGACGCTTCATGAATTCTTTCGGAGCGACGTAGAAACCGCCTTCGCCCTGAACCGGCTCGATGATGATTGCAGCGATGTCACGCGGCTCGGCGTCGTTCTTGAAGATGCGTTCGATGCTGGCGATCGAGTCGTCGACGCTCACACCGTGCAGTTCGTTCGGGTACAGCGCGCGGAAGATGCCACCTGGCATCAGGCCCATGCCGGCCGAGTAAGGCACGACTTTACCGGTCAGGCCCAGGGTCATCATGGTGCGACCGTGGTAAGCGCCGGTGAACGCAATCACGCCGGCACGGCCAGTGGCGGCACGGGCGATTTTCACGGCGTTTTCTACCGCTTCGGAACCGGTGGTCACCAGCAGGGTTTTCTTGGCGAAATCACCTGGCACCTTGGCGTTGATTTTTTCGCACAGCTCAACGTACGGTTCGTAAGCCAGTACCTGGAAGCAAGTGTGAGTCAGCTTGTTCAGCTGCGCGGTCACGGCGGCGATGATTTTCGGGTGCAGGTGACCGGTGTTCAGCACGGCAATACCGCCGGCGAAGTCGATGAACTCGCGACCTTCAACGTCAGTCACGGTGGCGTTCTTCGCGGACTCGGCGAAGATCGGGTGAATCTGGCCAACACCGCGTGGTACAGCGGCTTCGCGGCGTTTCATCAGGGATGCGTTAGTCTTGCTCATAAAGTCCTCATTCACCGCTCATCGGGCGGCGTAGTTCAAGGAAAATGCGGCGGGGAGGCAACTACGGCAGCATGCGATGATCGACTGCCACAGCTTTCCCGGCCACAGAGAAAATTCCATTTGAAGCGCAGAAAGGGACAGCGCTCTCGTGCCCTTTCCGCTTGAAGCAAAACGCCTTGCCGAGCTTAGATGCCCAGGCAGAGGTATTTGATTTCCAGGTAATCTTCGATGCCGTACTTGGAGCCTTCACGGCCCAGGCCCGACGCCTTGATGCCGCCGAACGGCGCGACTTCGTTGGAGATCAACCCGGTGTTGACGCCGACCATGCCGTATTCCAGGGCTTCAGCCACACGGAACACACGGCCCAGGTCACGGGCATAGAAGTACGAAGCCAGACCGAACTCGGTGTCGTTGGACATCGCGATCACTTCGGCTTCGTCTTTGAAGCGGAACAGCGGCGCCAATGGACCGAAGGTTTCTTCCTTGGCCACGGCAGCGTTTTTCGGCACGTTGGTCAGAATGGTCGGCTCGAAGAAGTTGCCTTCCATGACCTTGCCACCCGCCAGAACGGTCGCGCCTTTGCTGATCGCGTCAGCAATGTGCTCTTGAACCTTGGCCACGGCTTTTTCATCGATCAGCGGGCCAGTGGTGGTGCCTTCTTCCAGACCGTTGCCGATCTTGAGCTTGGCCACAGCCACTTTCAGCTTCTCGGCGAACGCGTCGTAGACCGAATCCTGAATGTACAGACGGTTGGCGCAGACGCAGGTCTGGCCGTTGTTGCGGTACTTGGAAATAATCGCGCCTTCGACGGCCTTATCCAGGTCCGCGTCGTCGAACACGATGAACGGCGCGTTGCCGCCCAATTCCAGGGACACTTTCTTGATGTCCTTAGCGCATTCAGCCATCAACTGACGACCGATTTCGGTCGAGCCAGTGAACGACAATTTACGCACGATCGGGTTGCTGGTCAGCTCGCTGCCGATGTCGCCGGCGCTGCCGGAAACCACGCTGAACACACCGTTCGGAATACCGGCACGCTGGGCCAGTTCAGCCAGAGCGAATGCGGAGAACGGAGTTTGCGAAGCAGGCTTGAGCACCATGGTGCAACCGGCGGCCAGGGCCGGGCCGGCCTTACGGGTGATCATCGCGGCCGGGAAGTTCCACGGGGTAATTGCAGCGGTCACGCCGATAGGCTGCTTGATCACAATCAAGCGCTTGTCTGGCTGGTGGCCCGGAATCACATCACCGTAAACGCGCTTGGCTTCTTCGGCGAACCACTCAATAAAGGAAGCGGCGTAAACGATCTCGCCCTTGGCCTCGGCCAACGGCTTGCCTTGCTCGAGGGTCATCAGGCGAGCGAGGTCGTCCTGATTCTCGATGATCAGCTCGAACCAGCGACGCAGCTTATTCGCACGGTCCTTGGCGGTCAGTGCACGCCAGGCCGGCAGCGCTTTATCAGCGGCTTCGATGGCACGGCGGGTTTCGGCAGCGCCCATCTTCGGCACAGTGCCCAGAATTTCGCCCGTTGCCGGGTTATTGACCTTGATCGTCTGACCGTTGTCCGCATCGACCCAAGCGCCATCGATAAAGGCTTGCTGGCGGAACAACTGGGTGTCTTTAAGCTGCATGTCGGCTTTCCTTAACAGCACCGCGACCAGCGCGGAGCGAATTATGATTGTAGAAAGGCGCCTCGAAGGCTGCCGTCAGGGAAATCATTCACCGGGCTGAAGCACATAAATAGCGCACTGATCGAAACTCGTGCGGTTCAGCACCCAGACAAGAGCGTTTGAAATCTCGAACGAATCCTAGGATCAATGCCGGGAAAGGACAATAGGGCGTTCGAAAAAAAGAACGAAAACGGCGCATTTGCGGATTTTTTCTGATCAACGTAGCAAACGGCTGTTACAGGTTAGAAAAACACAGGCTATTCAGCAGCATGGACGCCCGCAACGCTTATGAGTATCATGGCGCCCGCTTGCACCAGTAGCTCAGCTGGATAGAGTACTGCCCTCCGAAGGCAGTGGTCGTGGGTTCGAATCCCGCCTGGTGCACCATATAGCAGTCTAGACCTGTCTCAGACAGTCTACGAAACCCCCAAGAAGCCCGCCCTGTGCGGGCTTTCTTGTTTCTGGCTATCCATCCCTGTCTACCCCTATAACTTCACGCCGTGTATGCCCACGTGTATGCTTTGAGATTCATTGAACTGGAGGCATACACGCAGTGAAGCGTTCTGAAATCAAACGCCGCCCACTGGCCGACACTACTCTCGCAGGATTGGAGCCGGAGAATGCGACGTACCGGGAGCAAGACGGCAACGGCTTGTATTTTCGGGTGAAGGCAAATGGGCAGAAGTCGTGGGAGTTGCGCTACAAAAAACCAGACGGGAAATGGTCCTGGCTGGGCCTAGGCGGTTACCCCGAAATCAGTGGTTCGCTAGCCAGGCAGAAGGCGGCGCAACTGCGGGATGACGCATCGACTGGTAAAAATCCTTTAGTCAGTAAGCAGGCTCGTAAGATTGCTGACCGGGTGGCTGCCAACAACACTTTCGAAGCATTAGGCCGCGAATGGTTTGAGGCTAGGCGCTCAAGCTGGGAAGCCGGCACGTCCCGTCGAGTCCTTGGAGCCCTGGAGCTTCACGTATTCCCCGTTTTCGGCAAACGCATCTACACAGAAATACTGCCCCTTGAATGGATGGAGTTTCTGCGCGGCATGGAGCAGAAAGGGATCATTGAGCAAATGGGCAGGGTTCGGGCCTTCTGCAAAGAGATCTACGACTTGGCACGCGTGACGGGCCGAGCGATCCACAACCCACTTGAAGGCCTCAATAAATTTCTACAGACACGCAGTGCTGAAAATTATGCACACGTATCAATAGAAGAGTTGCCTGCATTACTTCGTGCTATCAACTCTTACCCTCACGCGAAGGATGTCCGTCTAGGTCTACGTTTGCTCGCCTTATTAGCAGCACGCCCGAGTGAGATTCGAGAGGCACGTTGGTCAGAGATCGACCTCAACAAAAAGCTATGGACGATTCCAGCCGAGAGAATGAAGCGTCGTCGCGAGCATGTTGTGCCTCTATCTCGCCAGGCCATTGAATCAATAACGGAGCTACGCACGCTGACAGGTGCATACCCCCTCCTCTTCCCAGGGAGAAAAGATCGAACCATCCCCCGTAGCAATACCGTCTTTCTGATGGCGCTGCGCAGACTGGGATACGCGGGCCGGCAAACTGGCCATGGTTTCCGCCATATCGCGAGCACGATTCTTAATGAACAGGGCTTTGACGAGAACCACATTGAGGCCCAGCTTTCTCATGTAAAAGAGGGAATTGCAGGGGTGTACAACAAGGCGGTGTACCTGCCTCAGCGCAAAGTCATGATGCAGTGGTATGCAGATCATCTCGATGAGCTAGCCACTGGCAACGTGGTGCAAGGTCAATTTGGAAAGGTGATATGAGGGTTCTTATCCATCCCTCCTCCAAAAGAGGTGTAACGCGTGTTACTCGTGTAACACACCTTGCCAACCGACTGAATTCGTTGGCTTTTATTCCTGTAACACGTTTGTGCGACATTCAATACTCTCCGTGTAACGCCGTCCTACTGTGTAACGCCAGAACAAGCCCTCACCTGCTGCAGGTCGACGTTCTGCGCTCGCGGCTAAAGCGCGACTCTCGCTGGTCATGCCTGCAAAACGCAGGGCGTGGGATCGAGCGTTACACGATGCGGGAGAGGCTGAACAATGACTCATGACCAGATCATTGCGCACTCAGCACTAACGTCTGGCCTGAGGGGGTATCTATCAGACCAAACGCTTTACGCTCTCTGCCGCGAACAGCTCACTGACGTGTGCTACTTGATCGATCAGTGTTGTCTGCGCATCCAGAATGGCGGCATAGATAGCGATCTCAGCAACATGTGCATCAAGACCACCGTACATGAGGAGACCATTTTCCAGTATGCGTCCACTGACCACAGAGCGCGCCTCGCGCATTGGGTTCGCCAATACAGCAACTGTTACTCCGCTTCGGAGCGAGAGGCGCACGCGGCCTACATCATGGCATGCGCCGTGAAGGCACTCGGGATCTTGGGCGACTGGATGCGTGAAGCCGATCAAAAGGTCTGGTCATATGTGTCGAAGCATCCGACCGACTGGCCGTGGGATTTCTACTGCAACTTTGTGGAGACGCAGATTGATCCTGAAGAGCGCATTGAAGCACTCGATCAATTCGCACTTCATCTGGAGCCGATTATTTCGCTGCCCTGCCTGGTCAGTGATGAATTGACCCCCTTCGCTGATCGGGCTATCAAAAACGCCATTCGCACGAAAGGCGGCATCATCAGCGGAATAGAGCGGGCTCAAGACATAAGCGCACGCGACGCGGCAATCACAAATCAAGGCCGCCACTACTCGGCGAACGGCATGTCAAGGAGGGACATCACATCGAAGGTGCATTCCTGGCTTAAGCAGGAGGTCGCAAAACCACCCGCGCAGCGCCCTGAATGGATCGCCCTTGAAACCGAAAAGGTGCTGTCGCGCAAGAGCGTGGAGGCGATTCTCAAGCGCAATTTCGTGGTGTAAACCTGAAATTTCAAATGGAAGTGAACTGCTCACCGCCGCTCAATATCTAGACCATTGCTCTCGTCAGTCCAAACCAATCGAGAGCAATACCAATGACAAAGAACTTCGCCCACCTGCCCGCTCCAACCTTCTCAAATCTTTCCAGCCCCTTCGACTCCACTTCCGCCGTACCAGACTTAGCAACTCCATTTGACCCCGCCACCACCCTCATCAGAATGCCGCGTCTTGAGATCGCTACGGGACTCAAGCGCTCAACGATCTACAAGCTTATGCAGTGCCCCGAAAGTGGTTTCCCACTGCCAGTCAAACTGAGCAACAGCAACGCACGTGGTGCACCGGTTGCCTGGGTTTTTTCTGAAGTGCAGAGCTGGGTCAAAAGTCGTATTGAAGCCCGCGACCAGGTGGCCGCATGAAGCGCAATTTCTGCCCTTTCAAGGGGCCGTTCCTCGACTCCTACAGCATCGGATTCCGCCTTTACCAAGCCGGAGCAATCAACTGGCGTCATCGCACCATCGCGGGCGTGAGCTGGAACGGTGAAGAGCAGGAAGCGTTCTTTTTCAGCCCTGACGGCCTCGTTCTCCCACTGAAAGCCAATCCTTGGGAATTGCCTGAACTGATCAGCAAAAACGCGGTGCGCAGAGAGTTTTCGTGCGTCTACGGCACCGGTTATTTCGCCATGAGTGAAAGCCGCCTCGCCTCGCTAAAAACGCGCGGTCTGACCGACTGGGTCACCTACTGGCTGGTGGATCAATCGGCCGGGTATGCGAACGATCCGGCAGTCTGGCAACGCATCACGGATGAGGATCTCGCCGTGGAAAAGACCGCAACCGAGCGCCTTCACCAAAGCATGCGCTTGACCTCGGATCTGGCCGAGTACGTGGATGAGTGCCTCGCACAGCATCGCGATGTGATGGCCGTCGAATACCGCCGACGTTGCGCCGAAGACAGCAAGATCTTGGCTTGGCTCAAAGGCGAGACACCGCCGCCGCTGTTTGCCTCCGCGCAGGAGGCAGCATGAGCCGAAAGATCGCCGACAACACTCTGATGCACCCGTTTTCAGTGCTGCGCCGAATTGGCTTTTCGCCCCGCCTCATGCAGCGCCTTGAGCGCTATCGCAGCCAACAGGACAAGCTGGGCCGCGTCGTTAGCGTACTCAGCTGGGCCGACGGCACCTGGTGCGCCCTCTCCCTCCACTGCGAAAAGACCGGAGCCGTGATCGTCGATGAAGGCCAGCAAACGCAAGCCTACGAAGACGCACGATCCATGCTCAATGGTGGCTTCCTGCCCCTCCTGTCCCTGCGCTGGGAAGCCCATGCCTGAAACGAAAACGCCTCCGGGAGCGATCCGGAGGCGTTGAGGTAAATCTACATGCACGAACAATTTATGCCGCACCTGAAAATTCCGCAAGTCATCAACGCAGTTGCACTTTCAAAAAACGGACGTTACTCTCTGGCCGTCGCTGCAAATTCAGCGATTGGGCTTGGCGGTCCAAACAGTACAAGGCGCAACAGCGCCCCCATTACGATTGCAGGCGCTTTTTTTGTGCCCGCATTCCCGTGTTATGGCGGGTTGCGTAGGAGCACCCTCGGGTGCGCCGGTCTCCTTGTACGCCGGTCCGCCAATCCTGCGCAATCCGTCACCCTAATCTGCTTGGCGGCAGACGGTGGCGGTTCCTCAGTACAAGGAGCCTTCACAAATGCAACACGCCCTCAATCCGTTCAAAAATCGCGCCGCTGCACATCGTGCAATGGCTCTCGCCGCTTTACACGCCAACTCCAGTCTCGCCACTCGTCTTGCCCGATTCAACAACCACATGGCCAAAGCCCGCGCTCTCGAAACCGCAGGCGGTGCCCAATGAACAACGCCCTGAGCTTTTCACTCCCCGAAGATTTGCTATGCGTTAATCCAACCGTAGAAACCGGTGTGCCGATCGACGCTATCACCTGCGCCATTGCTCGCGCCGACTCGGTGCTAATGCTGCTTGAAGATCACTTCGAAAGCGAATCATCGCGCCTCGCCAATCATGTGATCGCAGCCGTCCTTTGGGATGTACGCGGCACTCTCGGCCTGATCAAAACCCTCGCCTTGCACGGTGACACCACCTCGATTCCTGCAGCGCAGAAAGGCGGTGCGCTATGACCACATCCACCACCCTTGGTAACGCCACATTTACTCGCGTGAATGCCACCGATTTGAAGTTGTTCCGGGTCAATGCCGGAGTACCGGTCGAAGACGCACTGGAGATGGTTTCCCTGCTGCAGCATCACGCCAACCAGCTCACCTTCGACGCCGCCATGAGCGACAGCGGCGAGCGCTTCAGTTGGCCAGCTCTGTGCCTGGGCGAGATGGCCAAAGCCCTGATCGACGACATCAACGACGCGCTGTTTTTGCCGAGGGCTGACGCATGAGCCAACGCCCAAGTAACTCCGCGAAACGTCCCAGCTTCGCCGACGTGAAAGCCGCTGCACTGAAAGACATTAATCGGGTTCTGACGCACTGGCTGCCCAATGGTAAGCGCGTGGACGGCGGCAAGGAATACACCGCCCCGAATCCGACCCGAAGCGATAAACGCGCCGGTTCGCTCAAAATTAGTTTGAGCAAGGGCACCTGGTCCGACTTCGCCACTGGCGACAAAGGCGGCGACCTGATCGATCTGGTGCGCTATCTGGACGGCGGCACCGACGTCGAAGCCTGTAACAAACTCGCGGATCTGCTCAACGTATCGCCCGGCACCGCCCAGTCGAAGCCAGCGCCAGGCAAGACAAAAGCACCTGAGTGGATAGCCATTCAGCCGATCCCGGCCGAGGCCATGAACAAGTGCCCGGCCAAGCACCGGCAGCAGGGAGCGCCATCCAAGGTGTGGATCTATCGTGATGCACAGGGCCAGCCACTCATGGCGCTCTACCGCTTCGACCTCGGCCCCGATGAAGACGGCAAGCCGAAGAAGGTCTTTGCCCCCCTGACGTGGTGCCAGCGCGCCGATGGCCAGACCACGCAATGGCGTTGGCAGGGTCTGCCCGATCCTCGACCACTGCTGCGCCTGGATGAACTGGCCCAACGCGCTGACGCACCGGTTGTTCTCTGCGAAGGCGAGAAAGCTGCCGACGCCGCCGCCGAACTGTTGCCGGGTCACGTGGCCACCTGCTGGCCGAACGGCTCCAACTCCTGGCACAAAGCCGACCTGACACCACTCAAAGGTCGCGACGTGCTGTTGTGGCCAGACAACGACGCCAGCGGCAAAGCGTGCATGGAAGCCGTCGCCGAAAAGCTGCGTGAAATCGGCGCCGCCTCGGCTCGAGTCATCGCGTTGGAGGTGTTCAAACGCAAGCCCACGCTGAAGAACGAACGCGCCGCCTTCGCCAAAGGTGGTCAATGGGACGACGGCGACGACGCCGCCGATGCACTCAACAAAGGCTGGAAGGCGGCGCACTTCGCCGAGCTGGAAAGCAGCGGTGAACTGTTTGGTGTAGTTGTCGAAAAGCCAGAGCCTGAGCAGGCCCAGACCAAGCCGGAACCTAAAACAAAAGCACCGTCCAAGCGACCAGCAAAACCGAAGAATGACCTGATGCCCGGTGGCTTTCGCCTCACGTCCGAAGGTGTGTTTTATTCCGGCGAAGACGGCGAAGCGCGCCCGGTGTGTTCGCCTCTGGAAATCCTGGCTCGCACCCGCGACGACAAAGGCCAGAACTGGGGCCTGCTGGTCGAGTTCGACGATCCCGACGGCGCCAAGAAACGCTGGAATATCCCGGCGCGCACCATGACCGGCGACTTCGGCAAAGACGTGCTGGGGCCGTTGGTGGATATGGGCCTGCGTCTCGCCGGTAGTCGCTCGGGACGTAATGCACGCAACGACCTGCAGAGTTACCTCGGCGGCTTTGACAGTGCGCAACGGGCACGACTGGTCACCCGCCTGGGTTGGCACGACAGCGCCTTTCTGCTGCCCGAGCAGCAGGTCGGCGCACACAGCGAACACCTGCACTTCTACGAGGCCGGCTCTCAGCTTCCGCCGATCAGTGAAGAAGGCACGCTTGAGCAGTGGCAGGAGCAGATCGGCGCCCTGTGCGTCGGCAATCATCGATTGACGTTCGTCGTCGGCGTGGCCTTTGCGGGTCCACTGCTGCACATGCTCGGCCATGAGTCGGGCGGCTTTCACTTGTACGGCGACAGCTCGGGCGGAAAGACCACGCACCTGCAAGTTGCCGCCTCGATCTACGGCGGGCCCCGTCTGGTGCGTTCGTGGCGCTCCACCGACAACGCTCTGGAATCCATCGCCGCCGCGCATTCCGACGGCCTTCTGGTGCTGGATGAAATCGGCATGTGCGATCCACGCATCATTGGCGAAACGGTGTACATGCTCGGCAACGGCACCGGCAAGGCTCGCGCCAATGATCGAGGACAAGCAGGCCGACAGGTGCAGGAGTGGCGCTTGCTGTTTCTCTCTACCGGCGAAAAGACGCTGGCTCAGCACATGGCCGAAGCCAACAAGGAACTGAAAGCGGGCATGGAGGTACGCATGCTCGCAGTCCCGGCGGATGCGAGCAAAGGGCTCGGCATGTTCGACTCGCTCAACGGCTTTGAGGATGCGGCGGCACTGGCGGACGCACTCAAGGCTAGGGTAGCGAAGTATTACGGCACACCGATCACTGCGTTCCTCGCCGCGCTGTGCGAACCGGGCAAACGCCACGGCTGGTCCGCCATCCTGCGCCGCACACTGGAAGGCTTTATCGCCCAGTCGCTACCGGCCTCGGCCAGCGGGCAGGCACACCGTGCGGCCGCTCGCTTCGGTCTTGCGGCCGCAGCGGGTGAGCTGGCCACCGCGATGGGGATCACTGGCTGGCCCGATGGAACCGCCACCACCGCCGCTCGCGTGTGCCTCAACGCCTGGATGAACGAGCGTGGCGGCGCCGGTAACTTCGAAGGTGATGCGATCTTGGCGCGGCTGCGCCAGGTCATCGAGCGCTTCGGCGAAAGCCGGTTCACCCGCTGGGAATCGGCGGCCGCAAAGATCGACGAACACGGCCCGCGCACCATCGACCGTCTCGGCTTTCGCAAGACGCTGGAGCACGGCCTGGGTGATGCGCTGCACACCACCAACACCTATTACGTGCTGCCCGAGGCATGGCGCTCGGAGATCTTCCGGGGCATGAACATCAACGCGGTGAATAAGGAGCTGCTGCAGCGCGGTGTATTGGAACCGAGTAGCGACGGCAAGGCGTCGAGTCTGGTCCGGTTGCCCGGCCTCGGTCAGCAACGCTGCTACATCGTGAAGACGATTCCGGGAATGGATGAGAGCGAGGCTCGGGCTGCCTGAGGGCATCTCTGCTGATTGAGGTAGCGCCGGCTTTTTCCCGGCCTCGCCAGCCACTCAACCAACCCACAATCGAATTGAACAGGGACTAAACAGATGAACGATATTCAAAACTTGAAAGACCGCCGCGACCAACTGCGCAGCGAGGCAGAACAACTACACGCCGAAATGCTGCTCCTTGAGGCCGTGCTGGAAAGTGAAGACCCCATCGAGCCGGATCGGAAACGCGAACTGCGGGATAAATACAACGAGCTGAAAAGGAATTTCCAATCGCGCGATATCAATGCCGACCTATTAGATAGAAAGATCAGTCGCCGTGAGAACCTCGCCAATTGCGATTCCTTGATGGTGGGTTACTTCGAGGCGATGGATAACTGGAAAGCGGATGAGCAGGAGCTAAACGAAAAGCGCCAGAGCCTCAGCACCCGTCTGGCACAGATCAAACAACAGGCGGTTGAGGACATGGCCAAAGCCCGTCAGGCCGAATCGGACGCAGCCACTGCGTACGCGCAGGCCGTCGCATGGGGCGACACCGAAGGCGAGGAGACCGCCAACGCCGATGCCCAAAAGGCCGCGAAGAATCTGACAGCGGCCGCCGAACATAACCGTCGGCAAACACTGATGATGACTGCTCTGGAACAAGAGCTGGTCACCGTAGATAAATACATCGCCGAAGCACAAGAAAAGCATAAAGGGATAGAACGCACCGCCCTCTGGCTCTCGCAGACGGTCCTGGAGGAGCAATGGAACGAGGCCGCCAAAGCGTTGTTCGAGGTGGGTGGCAAGCTGTGGGCCAACTACAACCTGCTCGGTCTTGATCACGTAGCCCTGATGAAACTGGCGGTGCCTGAGCAAGGCGAAACCTATGGTCTATGGACATGGCACGAGCTGATAGATCGCTCTCGTCAATACAGCGCGCGGGACTTAGTCCAGCTCAACAGTCTGCCAATACCGCAACCGCCCGAAGATCAGAGCAATCCCGAACAACGCAAGGATGAACACAATGAACAAGCCACTACAGAACAGCGCGAGCTGGTCTGACACACTCAAAACTCGGAAGGCCTATCTCAATACCCTGCTAAAGACCATCAACGCGGGAGCGGGTAAAACCAGCCAGATACAAACACTGACCATCAACGCGATTAAAGCGGAAATGGCGCATATTGAAAGCCAACTGAATCGCCGAAAATAGTGATGAACTTGTAACCAGCATAATCTATCTTAATAACCACGCACGACCACACTGAGTAAAGGAAACACAATGTCCAAACTCGCAGAATTCCGCCAGCTGGAAAAACATCTCGCCGAGCAGCTCCAAGCACTTGAAGCATTAAAAGGTGATGATGGACTGAAGAAAGAAATCGAATTCGAAACAAAGCTGCGCAAGCTGCTTGAGCACTATGGCTTCAGCCTGAAGCACATCATTGATCTGCTCGATCCGCAAACCACTACCCGGCGTCAAACTACGCCCCCGGCCGGCAGCACACGCAAACCACGCGAACTCAAGGTGTACAAAAACCCGAACACAGGGGTAGTCGTCGAAACCAAGGGTGGAAATCACAAAGTGCTGAAGGAATGGAAAGCTGAACACGGTGCCGACGTAGTCGAAGGATGGTTGAAGAATTAATCCAGCCTCACCTGAAAAAGGGCCCAGCGGGCCCTTTTTGGTAAGGACGCTCGGCGGTAAAGATAAAAAATCTCGTCGTCAGCTCAAAGCAGAACGGCGAATCTCCTCCATATAACGTTGCATTAGTAACGGGATCGAAGGCCGCTTTCGGCCAAATGCAGACGTTCAGCTATAGAAGTGCCATTTGACTATTTTGACGTCCATTGGAAAATGAAGAGCCCCGAAGGGGGGAACACGCACGGCCCATCGTGTGTCCTTCGACCAGCTACGTCTATGGTGCCAGGCGCCATATTGGTTGCTTAGACGGTCTAGGTGCGTCTTTCACATTCAATGACAATCTCGCGACTCCCTCTGAACCCTACTCAACGTATTCGCAAAATATTTCGTAAGCTCTGGCCTGGGTCAAGCTGACCTGCATGCTCCCGACTTAATCCTATCCAGTCAGTATGGGGTACGCAATTCTTTTTTCTTCAATACCATTCCAAGATCTGCTGTTTTGTTCCATCCAAAAAACCATAATCTATTACTAACGTCAGTGAGCAGTTCATTAGCACGGTCATTTAGGTTTTTTTCTGATACGTGCTTCAATACAAGCTTGGCAAGATTCTGCTTCTCTGAACTTGACACGTATGGACATGATATTAGATCAAAAAACAAGAACACATTTTCAGCTTCATCCGCCCAATTTTTTAGTGTGAACCGAACTGTGGAGAAAATGACTGCTGCGCGCACCATATTTTCCAGAGCTGGAACACCCCCCACGTATGATATAAGGAACACCAGCTGAAAATAATCAAAATTACTTTTAAGCGTGACTTTGTTATCTATTTCGATTTCAAAGTCGAATATCTTGGATAATAGTTTTGAGTCGAATATATAGTTATCGCCTAGACTCCGAAGCACGATCAGTAAATTCATAACTTCTATTTTATGCTCAGGAAAATCTGAGTTAGCCTGTTGAATTATCAGGCGAGACTCATCGACAATTTTCCTGATGAGAGAATCCTGAAGGTCTGCCGGAAGGGATTTCATTATTTTTGATATCATGAGTATTATCTCTGATATCTGATATGTCTGTCTGACCCGCAAAGTCATAGAATAATAGAAAAACACTATATCAATAACAGCCGTTAGAAAAAAATAAAGATCATTATCAGGCTTGGCTTTTTCAGATTTTAATTTCTTTCCTACCATTCGGGATAAGAATTTTTTGAACATCCCTAAAAAGTAGTTAGCGGTTGCATCATAAGATCCAATTTCACCTATCGATCTTTTTACGGCGGCGATCGTCTGCACCACCGCAGCTGTAACGTTATCGATCGATTTAAGGTAAATTGCCGTGGACAATTTACCTGTTTTTTCGCATGTCTCTGATTTTGTTTCGACATACTTATTAAAAAACGCAGCTACGTTTAGGGAAATGCTGTGACGAGATATTGATGTATTAGTGATATAGGGCCGAACATGGTCAGATGTCTTCGCGTGATTCACCGCTAGCTTATATTCCAATAGAGCATCGGGAATAAGCTTTTTTAGTGTTTCTTGAACACTAATTTGATTCGTATAAATAAAATAATCATCAACATATCTTCGTATCGTATAGTCAATATCCAAGCGCAAATTCAGTTGAGCGCATCTGCTTACTATTTCTAAATCGATTCGCTGGAGAATAATTTCAGCAAAGATCCGCGATACTTCTGGTCCAATTATAATTCCAGCTGTCTCGCCATGATTGGCGTTCTGAATAAGTTTATCAAAACTGTTTTCAAATGAGTGCTGAGTCTTGTTTCTCTTTGCGTGCCCCTTGCTTTTTACTGCCCAAGCTATCGTATGGGTATAAATCCTATTAAAACAGTCCGAAATATCCATCTTGGTTAGCTGTTTGAATTTTTTTTCCAGTCTCAAAAACTCTAATGAGTCGTAAAACCGAAATAGAAACGGAAACTTCTTATATGCAAAGTATGAGGTGCCTGTATTTGGAATTGACTCGAACCCATCGGCATCTATTTGTATATCCTTGCTCGAAGCATTGCCACTTGAGCGATCACGTTCGACGTAATAGCTGGCGATAGACGCAGGAGCCCTAAGAGAGAAGGGGCTTCTCTGACACAAGCCTACGATTAAATGATCATACTGTGAGTAAAAAATTCCCGTTTCGAGTTGCTGGGCGGGATGCATAATTGCAAGTCCGCGAGACTCGAACGAGTTCTTTCGTATTTTGTATTTGTATGGAATAGTAGGCTGACTCTTGAAAATATCTAATCCATGCACATCTTTTAGTTTATTAATCAACTTATCTTTAGCTGCTAGATATAGGCCTTCATTTGAAAACAACATTGGCACTTCGTAAGGAAGAGTTTCGGTGAGCAGGGCCCTATACTCGTCGTTCTTTCTAATTCTAACTTTGTTATTAATAGTCTTATACATGCGCCCAAACTCTCTTGATTTCTAAAAGGTGCTCAGGTTTAAAAGGTCTGACTATTTTTTGTTGAAAGCCTTGCATGAGTGATATCTTCAGGAGCTCTCGGCGCTGGTTTGCTGACAGAAGGGAGACAAGTCTCCGCCCCAGAGAACCGCGTTTGCTACATAGCGCTTTTTGCAAGAAGTTATCGATTCCATTAAGGTCGCAGTGACGCTCCTTATCAATCAGCAAATGATTAAAATGCACTCCCGCATATAGCTTGCCTCTTGAGGAGTCTTTGCCTATGTTATAGTTACTTGCCAGAAATGTAAGTCGCGACTTAAGCAGAAGAAAGTCTTTTGTATTGCAGTATTCGAATAGCGCAAGCATTATTCGTGTTTTTATTTTTTTTATTTTCTTTGTTGCTATCCCAACTTGCAACTTTGTTGGTTTATCCTTGTTTACGCACAAGAAGTTAAATTCGTATCCTAAGTATGTGACACTGCTTCCCCCATCACTAGTCCTCACAGGCCCCTTATGAGCGTGGTATAGGGAAAGGCTTTTGTCAGGGTGGAACGACAGGCCTTCAGGTAGGTGCAATTGTTTTTCGATACTACCTGGATCCTCACAAAACAGCATGAATATATCATCAACATATCTAGTGTAGAAATAGCATCCAGTCAGTATACGACAAGACCTATCAAACTCTCTCATATATAACTCAGATAGCGTGGAGCTTAGCGAAATCCCCCTAGGTAACCCTGGGTGCTTAGAAAGCTCTTGAGTAGAAAAGAGCTTTTCGAGAATTTTTTTAGACTCAAATGACAGTCTATGATCTTTATATGCAAGCTCTAACGCACTAGCACGAGGAATAGATTCGAAAAATCTGGTGATATCAAGTTTTTGCAACCAGAACTCACCACCCTCAGCTAATAACACCTTTATCTGAGGCAGTATACTGTTTCGATCAGTTGTTTTTATATTGAAGACACGCTTAATATTATCGTTCAGTTTCCTCAGTGCAAATTCGTCAGTTATATTTTGCGGCGAAACAACTTCGCCGTGCGCCATTTTCTTTCTTCTGAAATCTGAAAATGTATATGCAGGTTTTGCTATAGACTCCTCAACGCAAACTAACTTCGCTCGATAATCATCGCCTCCCGCCCCCATGTTATATCTAAAAATATCCTGTCTTGTTAGTAGTCGCATGAAATTTTTAGAAGAAAAATGTTGATTTAACATGCCAAGCTCCATGCTGTGGATATTCTTCCCGAAAATTTCTATGACGCTTGGTAGCCAATCAGAGAAAACGTCAGGAGAGGCATATCGAGATGAGGGTATGAAAGCTCCGAGCCCTTCGATAATGACATACCGAAGCAACAGATATCTACGCGCCAACCTCAAAACTTAAATGAATTCGACCTATCAGTGCAGATCTTCTGACTGCAGAAGCTAGGGGTGTCGAAGTGGGCAAATAGTGAGCGCCCTCTGATTCAGAGTCGAGATTGACGGCTGCATTTGGCCGATAGCCGCCGACCGTAAACACCTGCAATCGGTCAGTAAGCGCTCAGCTACGAATGTGCGCTCGAATCAATACATTTGTGTAGGCGACTAAGGATTTAAAGCGTCGTAGGGCGTCAGGGTGGAGTTAACCGCTACAACTTATAAAAATTGAGAGTTCGAATCTCTCCTTTACCGCCACATTTAGCAAACGCAAGCTCTTGATTTTTTTAGAGAAAGTCTAGTCTTGTGGTTTTTGGAGTCCTAACCCCCTCCATATGGGACAGATTTGGGACTAGAGTGTCTTTTTTGTGGCGTAGAGTTGCGCACCCGCACCTTGTTGATCGGTGGGTCCCACAATCGGGGTTTATTACACTCAATCCACGGAGAGGACTTATGGATCCAGGGAACGTTTCAGCAATCATTTCGGCTGTGGCTGGTATCAGTGGCGTGTTGCTCGGTAACTCCTTCGTTCTGATTAAAGAGTGGTGGGTCAAGCGTAAGAGCGTTAACCAAGCCACGACTTATCTAGGAATTATCGTTGTTTCCCATTTGGATCGGTTCGCAACTGAATGCTTCGACGTTTGCATCGACGATGGCACTTGGCACGGGCAACCGGCGGGCCAAGATGGTCACTCTCAAGCCACTACTCCCCCCCCAATATTTCGTCCGCTGGAGCTTGATGTTGATTGGAGGCTGTTACCCAAAGATTTGATGTATTCGATTCTTAGGATTCCCGATCAACAGGATCAGCTTCATGGAAAGCTTCGAGGGATCCAAGACTTCAATTACGATCCGCCGGATCACCCTGAATATTTTTGGACAAGGAGGCGGGGGTATGCCGTATTGGGACTGCACGTATCTGACATAGTGAAGAAACTTCGTTCATATGCAGGGCTACCAGTTGGCGAACCTCTGCCAGATGAATGGGACAGGGATAAGAACATGAGCGAAGTGATAGCCCATTTAGATGAGCTGGAAAGGAAAAGTCGCTTGCGAGAGCCCACTCTCGGCTGAGTCAAACAGGCCCAAAGTAGCCAACACAACGGAACCCTCGCCATGCCAAGTTATACCTACGAAGAACGTACCCGCATCCTGGCGCGAGCCCGCGAGCAGGTCGAAGACATTGCCCTGTCTGAGTCGCTGGATGACGTGGTGTGGGGCAAGACCTACGCGGCTGGGTATTTCGCCGCCCTAGAAGCCGTCGGCGCCATTGACAAGAGCGAGGCAACCGAACTGGCGCGCGCAGTTGAACAGGCCGAACGGGACGCGGAGGATCGGCTAGAGCCGGGCGAGTGATGCCGCGTTCGAGTAACGCCGCTTATGGTGAGTCGGCCCCCACACTTTGTCCCAGTGCGGAGGCCTTTTTGGGGCGGCGCGGCAATCATAAAGGCCAGGACTGGTCTACCAAGACCCGGCCCTCTGGTTTGCCGTCCAGACCTCCACCCGGGCGACATTGAATGACTGTACCTGGTATTTGACCGGGCCTTCCAGCCGCTCTCGGTGGCGCTCGGTGCATGACTGGCGAAGCGATCCACGACTACACCTTAAAAGCCCTGGTCAGCCAGCACGTGATTTGTGACGTGGTGGTCGGCCGGGTGGCTGGAGATGATCAGCAGTAGGTGCTGTCGTGTGCCTGGGTGGCCCCACGGCACGGCTGATTCCGGCGCGCTCGCGGCGTGAACCATTGCGGATCTGGAAAAGCCTTAGGCCCTGGCCAAGTACGCCGACGCTGTGGGCCTTAGGGGGATTGTCGTCGAGTTGTTAGATGTCACGCAGGCAAACGACAGGCAAAAAAAAAGCCGCCTTAGGAGGGCGGCTTTTCATGCCAGTCCGGTTAGGGGCCGGGCTGGCTCGCTCACAGGGAACGCTTGGTGTGCACAAGAGATTACAAGCTGGTGCCACCTCGCGCAATAATTAACGATTAGCGGTGTGACGTCACCCTGCCGTCAGTTTGACGGCGGCGCGCAGAGGCGGCGGCGGACAAGGGCTGGCGGCTTTTTGTCTGTTTTTTGAGCAAAAAAAACTTTAACCAAAAAATCCTGAAAATAATCTTCTCCAGCCAAAGCCCTGTAATCCCTCGCTTCCAGCGAAAAACCCACCCTCCTAACCGCTCAATGCGCCGATTCGTCCCACCACGGCCGAAAAAAATTCGTTAACATCGGGCCAGATCCGCGTTCATCTGAGCGTGAATCTGGACCTCTCAACACGGGCCTAGGAATCTGTGCCGGATGAAATAAGAGGCCATCGGCTTAGCCATCTCACAGGGAACGCTTGGTGTGTTTCCAAAAGGCGCGCGTGTTCCGGGATAAGCGCGCTGGAGGTATGGCCCAACTACGGGAGGGCCTAGCATGTTGAAACATTTGAAGCATGCATGGGATATCGTGGTGGTTTGTGTACGTGTGCATCACGTCTTTGAACTGCTGCGAGACTATTTCAAAAGTCAGTAATGGCTGAGAGGTATGCCGCTTCGGCTTCGGCCGAGGCGGTTTTTTTTGGTCCAAAAAACCCCGCCTAGTATGCAACGGCAGTTGTGCGTGCTGCGTACTTGGGAAAGCCAGACGTTAATAGCCCTTTGCCGAGACCGCTGGCATTGGCAGATTCAGTGTAGAGCAGTAACCGGTGCCAGCTTCAAGGCCATTTGCAACATGCCCACTACATCCGGTCCGACCTCATTATTCCCGCGCCGCGCTGTCGGATTAAGTAGCGCTGATTTTCCTTGGCTTCGCTACAGAAAGCGTTACACGAATTCGTCTTCGTTACACCATGAACACGGAACGCTATCAGGGCGTGTAACCCTATATTTATCTTTAAATTCAAATAGTTAACTAGAACCGTTACACCTGTAACACGAGTTACACCACATTTGACAGGTACCTGCCCCACTCCCCATGAGAATTGACTTCCACCAGCGAGGAGATTCAAAACGGGAGCAGGGGGGCCCCTGAGGCGATGAGACACGCACGGGGTCGGAAACCCGCGTGATCGTGTTAGCGGAAAAGTGCACAGCTTAGTGAACAGGTGAACCTGGTGAACTGCTGTTTACCTGTGCATTTGCCCTATCGCTTGGTACCTCGTCGGGGCCCCTGGTCATTTCGAATGGGTACGGGGCAAAGAACCCGCCAAATCGTGTTAGCGGCCAGGTTTTCTACGTTGGTTGACAGGTTGACGTAGTCGACACCATCCCCAAGGTTGACGAGGCGCAACCGTTCGCTATCAACAACACGTAAGCCCATCTTTACCGTTGCGGTAACGATGCCCTTTTCTCTTCAATATCCTTTCAATTTCAACGTTGAAATTTCAGTAAGCTGATGAAACTGTCGCTACCAAGATGTCGCGGGTTTCCGACCCCGTATCCTCAGGATATCGTCAGGGTCCCCAGCGCCTTTTTCTGTAACCCACCCGAGATTTCAGATGAGTAACCTCCATAAGCTAATCGCAGATGCCCGGTCCGGCTTATCTGTTCAGGAAAAAATCTCTGATGACGGTTGGCAGGCAATCGCTAAGCAATGTGGTGCCCCTGAAATCGAAGAGATCGAACAGCGTATTGCCAGGTTACGAGCAGAGCTGGAAACGGTTGAGGAGTGGGACGGAGATACCCAAGATGACATACATCTCGCAATTTCCAGCTTTACCCGATTACTGAGGTCCGCGAAAGCACGGTAACGCTGCTGGCAGCGGCAGAACCAAAAGGATTCAACATGAATAAATTCCTCATAGGATTCACCTACCACGAACCCGAACGCTGGACGTTGTTTCAAAAAGGCATCATTGAAGACTGCGAGTCATCCACAGGTATTTACGTCGCGGCCTCCACTGCAGGTGAAGCAATTGCGTGGACAGAGCGTATTGCCGAGGAACTCCTGCGGGTATCCAACTCAGACCCTAAGCTTGACTGGAAGTCGTTGGGTTACGAGTGCTGGATCGTGGACGATCCGAGCGACTCCGATTGGAGTCATTGCCTTGGCTTTTTTCAATCTGTCGAGTTCGGCGTTTTCCCAGACTTTGAGAATATGGGTGCTAGCGCGTACGGCAAATGGGCCGAGGATCATGGGATTTTTCGCACTTGATCCTGCTTACCCCGGTAACGCCTTCGCTCAACAAAACCTCTGATATTCCCACCAATGCATACCTTTGTTTGGAATACGTATGACCCCAGAATGGATCGGTCGCGGCAAAACCGTCGCACAATTGATACAAGAGCTTCGTTCTTTCGAGGATCAAAGTCTGGAGGTTCGCATCTCCATAGATGGCGGCGAATCCTCACAGCCCATTTCTCTTGTTACGAATAGAGGTGGATATGCCGTGCTGGAGAATCACCAGGACGTGCCTACAACCGTTCGTCACCATGACTAATGATCGAGCCTTTCAAAGAACGTCAAAGGAAGCAGCGCGATGCACCCTGTATGCCCACGTGTATGCCTACCCAAAATGCTACCAGCCGCACCCTTATAAACCGGGCTTCACAGCCTCCAGTTCAAACGACGCCTGGGCACCATATAGAAGAAACGAGAAAGCCTCAGGCCCGTAGGGTTTGGGGCTTTTTTGTGGGTGCTCGATCCCTCAGAACGAGCAAGATGCTGAAAGATTCAGTTGTTCGGTTTAGCCGAATAACTGAAGCCAATAAAAAACCGCCTAAGCGGTTTTTTTATCATTCAGTCGTCCAATCAAACTCGTCATATTCCTCATCGTCCTCGTCCCCCTCCTCCAACACCTCATCCTCCCCGGCATCTTCCTCAGGAACGCCTCCTTCCTGCTTGTTCAGCAGAAATTCCTTACGACTCTCAATAATTCCCCGCCTCAACTCTTCCCCTTTCTTCGGGCAGTTGAGCATTTGGGCGATGCGATCGATTTTTTTCGCCACGGCTTCCTCCAACGCATCGGCTATGCCCCGATAGTGCGCGCTTTCGGGGCTGGTTGCCAAATGGGTGGAGGGTCGGGGCTCAGTTTTTCTTCAGGGCCTTGAGTCGGGTGGTGAGGTTTTCGTTGGGGTAGCGTTTGTGCAGGGTCTTGAGCAGTTCATCGGCGGCTTGGGTTTGACCGGTGTTTTGCAGGCGCAGGACTTCACGCAGTTGATCGTCGAGGTTTTTCACCGGAGCAGCGGCGCGTTTGCTGACTTTGGCTTCGTCGGCCATTTCCGCGTTGATGGATTCGCTCTGGGCGGGCGCGGCGTAATCAGCCATGGGCGCGGCGGGTGCAGGGGCGGATAACGCGCCGGCGGGGGCGGACAACGAACGTGCAATCGGTGACGGGGCTTCTTTCTTGGCTACAAAGGATGACGTTTTGGGCGCCGGGGCGGAGTCGAACTGCGGCTCTTGCTCGGGCGTGCGTTGCACCAGCGCCAACATCAGGGCGACGCCAACGAGGCTGGCAAACGCCACCTGCCAACGGGGTTTCTGGCAGGCCTGGACCCAACGCTGCCACAGGCTCGGTTTACGCACGGGCGCTTCCCGATGGGCAGTGGCGAGGATGAACGCGTCGAGATGCGACGGCGGGCCATCGTTGCTGTGTTCGCGATAGTGCTTCAACACTTCGTCATCTTTGTTAGAGCGGGCGTCAGTCATGTCAGTACCTCCTCGGCCAGCAGCCGACGCAGTTTTTGCTGGGCGTAGCGCAAGCGGCTTTTGACGGTTTCCAGCGGTGTTTCGGTGAGGGTGGCGATTTGGGGCAGGTCGAGGTCGCCGTGGGCGCGGAGCAGGAAGACTTCGCGTTGGTCGGCGGGCAGGGTTTGCAGGGCGGTTTCGAGGCGCTGGGAGTCGCGGTTCAGGCTCAGCAGTTGTTCGGGGTCGGCGGTGTTGTCGATCACGGCATGGGCCTGTTCGTCGTAGCTGTCGTGCAGGGGGTTGTGGATGCCATGTTTGCGCCAGTGGTCGATCAGTCGGTTGCGGGCAATCTGGTAGAGCCAGGTACGAAAGTTCGCCCGGCCTTGTGGCTGACTGGTGCTGCGGATCAGGCTCAGCCAGGTGTCCTGGTAGACCTCTTCGGCCAGTTCGGCTTTGCCGCTAAGGCCGAGGAGGAATCGATAAAGTCCCTGACGGTGGCGGGCGTACAAGATCTCGAACGCCGGCCCGTCGCCGGATCGATAGCGCGCCAGCAGCGATTCGTCGCTGCCGGCGTCGGTGCTCATTTCAGGAGCAGTCATATCAACGATGGTCCCTTTCACTCGATACGGTTGGCATTGGACACCTGATTCGATGCGGTCGAAGTCCGCAAGCTCTGCGCCAACTCAACCAGTTGCACAAACTCCGCGCGCAGGCCGAAGCGGTCATCGCCCCGAGCGCCACGGGCCAGGGCTTCGGTGTCTTTGAGGCTGAAATCTCCGGTGTAGCGGCCGTCCTTCAACTGCTGGGAAAACGCCGCCACGGCCGCCGCAAAACGCAGGTCATCACTGGCAGGCGCTGAGCTAGAGGTGATCGGCCGCTCGATCAAGCGACTATTCCCACCTTCCGGCAGCTGATATCGCACTCGCAGCATGGCCATTTCCCCGGATTTCCCGGAAGAGACTGACGGAGAATTGCCATAACGCAACGGCTCCAACCACCCTTTCTCACCAGCAGGGACAATTTCATACAACGCCGTCACCGTATGCCCTGCACCGATTTCCCCGGCATCGACTTTGTCATTACTAAAATCCTCACGCTTCAACGCGCGATTTTCATAGCCCAACAGTCGATATTCACTGACCTGCGCCGGGTTGAATTCCACTTGCAGCTTCACGTTCTTCGCCACCACGTCGAGGGTCGAGCCGAGTTGATCCACCAACACCTTGCGCGCCTCGCGCAGGTTGTCGATGTAGGCGTAGTTGCCGTCGCCGGCATCGGCCAGTTGTTCCATCAGGTGTTCATTGTAGTTATCCACACCAAACCCCAGGGTGGTCAGGGAAATGCCGGTCTTGCGTTTATCCACCGCCATTTGCTTGAGGCTGTCGAAGTCGCTGATGCCGACGTTGAAGTCACCGTCGGTGGCCAGCAGGATGCGGTTGATGCCTTTGGGGATGAACGCCTGTTGTGCCATCTGATAGGCCAGTTCGATGCCCGATGCTCCGGCGGTGGAGCCGCCCGCAGTCAATTGGTCGATGGCTGTACGAATTTTCGCTTTGTCCCGCCCAGAGGTAGGCTCAAGCACGACACGAGACTCGCCAGCGTAGACGACCAATGACACCCGATCCTGCTCGCGCAGTTGATCGACCAATAACTTCAACGTGCTTTTAACCAGAGGCAGACCTTCACGGCGGTCCATCGAGCCGGACACGTCGACCAGAAACACCAGGTTCGCCGGGGCCAACTCTGCCACTGCGCGGTCCGAGGCCTTGATGCCGATACGCAGCAACCGGGTATGCGGGTTCCACGGCGACGGCGCCAGCTCCGTAGTCACGCCGAACGGCGAGCCATCGGTGGGCAAGGCGTAATCATAGGGGAAGTAATTGACCATCTCCTCCAGCCGTACCGCACCTTCAGGCGGCAAGCGTCCCTGATTCAGCAGACGGCGGACGTTGGCGTAGGCGCCGGTGTCGACATCGGCGCTGAAGGTCGAGACCGGCGCTTCGGCCACGCTGTGGATCGGGTTGTCGGCCAACGCTTGATACTGCTCGCGCTGCTCATCTTGATAGCCCGGTGCCGAAGGCTCAGGTGCATACATTGCCATCGGCGCCGCACGCACGCTGCGCTTGGCCATCGTCGCATCCGCCATGACCGCCTGACTCGGCGCCACCGCTTCAGTTTTCAACTCACCTTGGGCCGATGACGGTGACGGCGGCGCAACCACAGCCGAATCAGGCTTGGACGAAACACCGCAACCGGCAGCGGCCAGCAACAAGCCAATGGCGAAACCATGAGCGGCCGGACGGAGGAAATGCAGAGGGAGGAACATGGGGGCTGACCTCAGGAGGAAAATGATCCATTCATCCTCTGAGACGGTCAGCCCATCCGGTTCGGGTTAAACCGCTGGAAAAAGAATTTTCAGCGGTGATAACGCCGCACCACGCTGCTGTTTCGCAGCACGTGGTCTTTGATTTTTTCCAGCAATTGCGCGCGGGTCAGGCCGGCGGGCAAGGCATCCGGCGCCAGGTCCAGGGCGTAAATCTGGATGATGTAGTGGTGCGCACTGTCGCCAATCGGTGGGCAAGGACCGATATAGGTCGTGGTGCCTTTGCTGTTGGTGCCGCCGACGCCTTCAAGTGCGGATTTGGCGCCGACACCGGCCGCAATCTGATGGGTGGTCGGCTTGATGCCGTAATGCACCCAGTGATCGACGCCCTGGCCTTTCGCGCCGTCGGGGTCGTGCATGACGATGGCGTAGCTGAGGGTGCCCGCCGGGCCGGCGTTCCAGTTCAGGGCTGGCGACTGGTTGTGCCCGCCACAATTGGGCGCATCGCTGGCGGCTGCCGAAGTGAACAATCGATCGTCCGTGACACCGGGGATATTGAGGGTGAAACGTTCCTGGGCCTGCACGGGCATTTGCACGCAAAGGGCGACTGCAACGGCCGCCAGCCAAGGGTTCAGAGAGGTCAATCGGGTCATTACCGGAGCACCTTGTGCGGGTTAGGCCGTCGTCGGCTCGCAGACTATAGCCGTACCGTTCGCGCGGTGGCAGTGGGAATTGGGCTGAACCTCGGGATAAGGGCCAAACTCAATAGAGAAACACCTGCCTGGAGAGCGCTCATGGCCCTGCATCGTGTCGCCCGTTTCGCCGATGTGCCGGAAAACCGGGGTCTGGAAGTCCGGATCGATGACACCAAAATTGTTTTGCTGCGGGTCGGTGATCAGTTGCGCGCCTTCCAGGGCGAATGCCCTCACGCCGGGGCGCCGCTGGCCGAGGGCGCGTTGTGTCACGGGCGGCTGATCTGTCCGTGGCACAAGGCAGCCTATCGGATCGAGGACGGGGCGCTGTGTGAACCGCCGTCACTGGATGGCCTCATGCGCTACCCGCTGGAAATACGCGACGACGAGGTCTGGGTCGACGATCAACCGATGGTCGACGCCCATACGCCGCCCGCAGACGATGAGCGAACCTTTGTCATCGTCGGTGCGGGCGCCGCAGGTACCGCCGCAGCGGCGGCCTTGCGCGAAAAAGGCTTCGGCGGCCGGATACAACTGATCGACCGGGAAGCCGACGCCGGCTACGACCGCACCGTGCTGAGCAAATTCGTGATCGCCGGGGAGATGCCGCCGGAAGAAATCCCGCCCCTGCGCGACGAAGATTTTTATCGCAAACAACGCATCGAACGCATCCGCGGTGAAGTGGCCAGCCTCAATGCGCCAGACAAAAGCTTAAAACTGACCGACGGCCAAACCCTGAACTACGACGCCGCATTGCTGGCCACTGGCGGTATCCCCAAACCTCTGGAGTTGCCCGGCGCTGACTTGCCGCAGGTCTTTCTGTTGCGTTCGAAAGATCAGGCAGAACGGATTCTCGACGCAGCTAAACCCGGGCAAAAAGCCGTGATCATCGGTGACAGCTTTATTGCCCTGGAATCGGCTTCGGCCCTGCGCACCTACGGCTTGGACGTGACCGTGCTCGCTCGCCATGCCGTGCCTTTCGCGGCGCAATTTGGTGAAACCGTCGGCAAGGCGATCCGCGCCCGGCATGTGGCCAATGGCGTGGTTTTTCATACCGACGGCGAGGTCGCTTCCATCGAAGGCTCAGGCAAGGTCGAAGCGGTGATTCTGGACAATGGCCAGCGTTTATCGGCGGATCTGGTGCTGGTCGGGATTGGCGTCACCCCGGCCACCGCAGTGTTTACCGAGCTGGCCAAGGAAAAAGACCAATCGCTGAAAGTCGACGGCGGCATGCGTGTGAGCGATGGGTTGTGGGCCGTCGGCGATATCGCCACCTTCCCGCTCAACGGCCAGCCGCAACGGATCGAGCACTGGCGCCTGGCGCAACAACAGGCGCGGATCGCGGCCACCAACATGCTGGGCGGCGATGAGCATTACCTCGACGTGCCGTATTTCTGGACCTGGCATTTCGGCAAGAACTACGACTACCTGGGCCATGCCGAGAGTTGGGATGAGGTTGAGTTCAAGGGTGATCCCAATCATCCGCCGTTTATCGGGTTGTTTGGTAAGCACGGGGTGGTGGTGGCGGCGGTGGCCTGCGATGAAGAGCGGGCGATGGCGATGTTGGCGGAGCGGATGAAACAGCCGTTGCCGGTGGATGAGGCGTGGCAGTTGGTGCGAGACCTGAGCTAACAACGACCTTGTGGCGAGGGAGCTTGCTCCCGCTCGTCTGCGCAGCAGACGCAAAATCGGTGACCGCGTTCTATCAGAAAGAGCGCGATTGTCGAGATTGGGAGTCCTTCGGCCTCCAGCGGGAGCAAGCTCCCTCGCCACAGGTGAGTGCAGGCCAGCGTTAGAGATGACTCACCGGCTCTCTGTTTTCGTCATCTTCCGCCGGCAAACGAATCACCAACGGATGTTCCAGCGGCGCCAGCGGTGCGGATTTCAGCGCCGGATCCATCGGGAAGTAGTGAGTGACCACATGGCTGACATCGCCTTCCTGATCATTGTGAATCGTCATCGAGCCCAGGGTGCGCAGCTTTTCCAGACGATCGCCAGTCAACTTGAAACTCTTGCTCAAACCATGATCGTCCACCACCGGTGCCGGCAGGCGACGCTGGGCGTAGCTCTTGCTTTTGCGATGCTGGTAACGCGCCCAGGTAATCAGGATCACCGCGTTCAACAGCGCCACCCACAGATAAATCTGCAACGTGCCGAGGGCGTCAAACACTGACGCATCAATACGCGGGCCGTCGTGAGTATCGATCAGCGGCCACAAGCCGCGCACCAGCAAATACAGCAGACCGATCCAGGCCAGCACCGTGAAGAAGGCATCGATCACGACCAGAAAAGGCCGCTGACGGGTTCTGATGATTTTCATTTGATGACCTCTTCCTCATCGTCCAACGGCTTGATACCCCGGTCCGGACTGACCCAGCGCGCACGTTTCTGATGCTGACCGAACAGCACTTTTGGAAAACTGACCAGCGTTGTAAACAAGCTGACCAACCAGAACATCAAGGGATACCAGACGACCCAGAACATGGTCTTGCCCAGGCCCTTTTCATAACGCCGGTCGATCAGGATGCTGACCGCGAACTGCAACAGGCAGACCATCGCCAGCAGCAACCCGGTAAAGGCCGGCGGCAGCAGGTGGTGCACGGCGATGGCTTCGGGCATTTCGACAAATTTGCCCACGGCCCAGAAAATCACTGACAGCAGGAAAGTGAAGGCCCAACCGGTGGACAAGCAGTATTCGAACAACAGCGGCCACAGGTAGCGATGGCGGTACTGCCAGATGCCGCGAATGTTTTTGAACAACACTTCAGCGCCGCCCTGGGCCCAGCGCAGACGCTGCTTCCACAGGCCGCCGAGGGTTTCCGGCATCAGGATCCAGCACAACGCACGAGGCTCGTAGAAGATGCTCCAGTGATCGAGTTGCAGCTTCCAGCTGATGTCGATGTCTTCGGTGATCATGTCCGGGCTCCAGTAACCTACCCGGTTCAGCGCCGTGCGGCGGAACGCGACGATCACCCCGGAGACGGTAAAAATCCGCCCGAACACCCGTTGTGTGCGCTTGATCAAACCAATGATCGACGAGAATTCACCGACCTGAACCCGACCCACCAGGGTCGAACGGGTGCGGATTCGCGGGTTGCCAGTGACGGCGCCGAGGCGCGCGTTATCGAGCATTGGCGCCACCAGATACGCCGCCGTGTTCGGCGCCAGCAGTGCGTCGCCGTCGATGCACACCAAATACTCGCTGCGCGCCGCGATGGCGCCCATGCGCAAGGCAACGGCTTTGCCCTGGTTCTCCGCCAGGTGCAGCACCCGCAGGCGCGGATCCTGCGCCGCCAAGGCATCGAGCACTTGGGCAGTGTTGTCCTTGGAGCCGTCGTTGATCGCGATCACTTCGATGTTCGGGTAGTGCTGGGCCAGCGCCGCGTGAATGGTGTCGGCGGCGTTGTCGCCTTCGTTGTAACAAGGGATCAGGATCGAAATCAGCGGTTCGCCGGCCAGCGGTGGCGGCAAGGTGTCGTCCTTCCACGGCCAGTGCCGCTCCCAGTGCAGCCAGAAATACAGGCCGCCGGCGATCCACAGCCCGGACATGAACAGGGGATAAAAGAACACGAAGTCCATCAGGAATTGCCCGGTGACCAGGAAGATCAGCCCCAGGGGAATCCCCAGGACGATCGCCAGAACCAGCAGGGCCAGCAGTCTATCCAGCATGTTATGGATTCCACTTGTTGGAGAGCGCGGGCCGCACGGCTTTCAGGTCCGGCTGGTTCTCGAGAAAGTTGTCCGGGTAGTAGCCGAAACTGGTGGCGCCCTGACGCTTGAGGCGGCCCATCCAGTCGCTCAGCTGCGCGCCGTCGATGTCGGAATCGGTTTGCTTGGTCCAGTCCTTGGCCTGCAACTCGAACACCGTGCGCTCAAGCGCGCCGGGGCGGGCCTTGACCGTCGCGACCAACGCTTCGAGCCAGGGCCCGGATTGCGCGTGGCTTTGTTTTTCCATCAGCGGCATGGCCATCGGCGCCGTCCAGTCGTAGGTGCCGAGGAAGTCGTCGAGGTTCTGCGCGAACCACGCTTCGCTCTGGGGATTGAGCATCGGCTCGGCGAAGATATTGCGCGCGGTCAGCACCTGCGGACCGCGAATGGCGCGGACCTTGGCGGTGAGTTCTTTAGTGAAATCGATCAGGTAGCGGCTCTTGAACCGCGTCCAGCGTTGCAGCGTGGCCGGGTCGTCGCGCAGCGTCGCTATCGAGCCTGGCAGGCCGTTGGCGGCGTACACCTTGAGCGCTTCGGGGCCGGCGTCTTCGAAGTCCGACAGCACCGCGTCGTCGTGATAAAGAATGCCGTCGACCGAGGTCAGGCGCGCCACGTCTTCGTAGATTTCGCCGATGATTCGGCGCACGTTCGGGTCGAATGGCGACAGGCGTTTGTACTGGTCCGGGTCCACCGATGTGGTGCCGGTTTTCGGGTCCCAACGCGTCACCCGCGGCAGGTTCGCATCCAGGGCAAAACTCAGCACCGGCATCCAGGCAAACACTTTGACGTGAGCGCGGGTGCGCAACTGCCAGGCCACGCGGTCGAAGATGTCGGCGCGTACCGGCAAGTGACGGTTGGGGAAGTACAGCGAGTGCACCAGGCCATCGCCTTGCGGGTCGGCGAAGGCTTGCAGGAATACGGTGTTGGCGCCCATGTCGGCCATGCGCTGGATCAGCTTGCCGAGGTTGATTTCCTGCTGCGCCGGGTCGGCGTCGTAGACGTTATCCAGATCCACATGCACTACACGCATCGGCGATTCGGCCTGCACCGAGACGATGCTGTTGGCGAAATGCTCGCCGTCCGGGTCCGAGGCCACCAGGAAGCGCGGGCTGCTCATCAGGTTGTCGAGGGCATCGAGGCCGTCGTCCAGGGTCAGGGCCATTTTATAGCCCTGCTCGCTGACCACTTGCAGCGAAGTGCCGTCCGCCGCGCCGTAAGGCCAGACCCAGACTCGCGGTTTGTAACCGGTCACTTTGCGGATCTTCTCGGTGATCGCCGCGACGTCGCTGCGCATCCGCGCCTGGAACTCGGCTTCGGTTTCGTAGCGACCCGCGAGCGCGTCGTAGCGACGGGTCGCGGCGGCCGGTTGCAGGTTGCCTTGCGGGTTGGCCAATACGCCTTTGTGGCTGGCATCGGTGTGCGCGGCGATTTCCACCAGCCCGGATTTGGAGATTTCCCGAATCTGCTCCCAGGTCAGGAAGTCCGAACGCTGGCGTGGTGTGCCGGCGAAATCCACCGGTTGGTTCAGCGGCGTATCAATCCACACCCCGACCGGCGCCAGTAACGCGTGCCAGTTGTAGGCGCGCAGCACCGGCATCACGCGGGTGTAGAAGCTCGAATAACCATCGTCGAAACTCAGCAGAATCGCCCTGGGCGGCAGCTCCGGACCACCGTTGCGCGCGGCGATGATCTGGTCGACGGTGACCGGTTTGTAGTTGTTCTCCCTTAACCAGGCAAGCTGCTCGATCATGCGTTCGGTGCGCACGGCCACCACGGCTTGATCGGGGTCGCGGTCTTCGACGTCGTGGTAGGCAATCCCCAGCACATGGTTTTTCGGCCACGGCTTTTCGTTGGCCGGCACCGGGCGCTCGGACGGCGGTGTAAACGCCGGGGCTTGCTGGGCACAGGCGCTGACCAGCAGCGCTCCCAGCAGAAGGATGAAACGCGAGATAAAAGGCATCTTCAAACTCTTCTAGAAGCGGTAAGTGAGGTCGACGAGCAGGCGCAGATCGGTTTCGCGGTCGCCGTCGTAGGGCCGGTTGATCACGGTCAACAAGCCGCCCACCTCGAACACGTCGTTCCAGCTGTAGCGCTGGCCGTAGCCCAGCAGGCCAATGCCGCCAGTACCGTGATCGCGCTGGCTGTAGGTACCCGCACCGGCCTGGAATTGCTGGCTCCAGGCCGTTTCGTAGCGGCGATACAGCACGTGGTTGACGTTCACCGTCGGCAGCACGCTGAAGTCGGATTTGGGGTTGAAGTACGGCACGTCTTCGGACGCGGAGTTGTGGCTGGTGCCGACTTCCAGGCCGAGGTCGACTTGCACTTTCGGCGCGGTATAGACGCCCTCGCGCCCGGTCAACAACGCTTCAACGCGATTGTTGCCGTCGCTGAAATGCGACGGGCTGACCGCCAGTTTCCATTCGCGGCTTTCATTGGCGCGCCAGCGGATAAACCCGCTGCCGCCGTTGGCCGTGACGTCGCTGTTCAAGGCCCGCAACGGGGTATCCGCCGAGAGATAAGCGACGCTGCCGCCGTACTGCCAGTGGTCATCGATATCGCGAGCAATCGACAGCCGCGCGCCCTGCTTGTTGCCGTAGCCGAAGTTGTGATTGGAGACTTCCGCTTCCAGGGTCATGTCACGGGTGCGGCGCTCGACGCCGAGCCGTTGGGTGCGATCACGCCCGGTGCCTTCCTGGAAATCACCGGTGGCGTAACCGACACCGGCAAACACGCGCCAGTCTTCTTCGATAGGCGGGCTGTAGAGCACGGTTTCGATGCCGAAATCCTTGCTGCCCGATACAGCACCGGCGCCGCTGCTGCCACCGCCATAACTCTTGCCGCCGTAGCTCTGCACCCGCAGCTCGGCCATGTCATGCACCTCACGCTGACGCTGCAAACGCTGGACTTGACGGTTGTCGGGGAAACGCGCGGCCACGTCGTCGGTCAACGCATCCATCTGCCGCCACTCCTGCAAATCCATCGCGGTGTGGGCCTGGGCCACTTCGAGGCCCGTGTCCCGGGGCACCATGCTCTCGGTTTCCTTGAGTTGCAATTCCGCGCGGCGTGGCCAGTCCCGGGCCAGGTACAGATCGGCCTGGGCCAGGCGCAAACCGATGTTGCCCGGCGCCTGATCGACCAAGGTCTGCAAGCGCTGCTCGCCGGACGGCAGGTCGGCGCCGTAGGTCCCGGCCTGGGCGGCGAGTTGCTGCGCGTCCATCCATTCATCGTTGGGATTGCCCACCGGCAAACCCTTGAGTTCGACCCGTGGTTTCTGGGCTTTTGCCAGGTCCTCGGCGACCTTGCGTGCTTCGTCGGCCTTATCGCTTTCGAGCAGCGCGTAATACAGCGCGGTGCTGTCTTCGAGGCGATCGCCGACATCGGCGTCCGACGCGACCAGCACCTGGCGATAGAGGTCGGCGGCGATTTCCGGCTGACGCTGGTCCAGGTAGGACGACGCCACCCAGCGCAGGGCATAGGTCGGAATCTTCACCCCTTCGCCGATCAACGTCTGGTATTCGCTGATCACGTCGGCGGTGCGCGCCCGGGCCTTGAGCGCGCCCATGCGGTCGATGCGCCAGCGGGTGACGTCGTCGTGGGCTGTCGGGTTCGGGGTCCAGGTGGCGAGCAATTGGTCGTAGTCGGCCAGTGCCCGATCAGCGATGACATAGCGTTCTTTTTCGCTGCGGGTGGCCAGTTCCGCCAGGCGCACGCGCTCGGCAGCCAGGTCGCCTTCGATAAGGCGCAGATGCACCGGATCGATCAGTCCCGGCCGTTGCTTGGCCAGGCGCAAGGCCGGTTCCGGCAGGCGCGCGCGTTGCAGGGCAAACACGTATTCGCGGGCGACGTCAGGCTTGCTGCCGGCGCGGATGAAGGCCTGGTCGTATTCAAACAGTGCGTCGTAATGTTTGCCGGCACGGGTCAAGGCATAGGCCAGCGCCAGACGCCGGGCAGGGTCGTCCGGTTTGGCGGCCACCAGGGCTTTGGTGCGAGTCACGGCTTCGTCGGGTTTGCCGGCGTCAGCCTGGGTCAGGGCCAGTCCGAGTTGCAGGTCCGGGTTCTGTGGCTCCAGCGCCAGGGCCTTGTTGTAGACCTTGGTCGCCGAGTCCCAACGCTTGAGGTTGCGATAGGCCCGCGCGGTGGCGGTCAGTGCCTGAATCGGCAGCGCCCGGTTGCGGCCCTGGGTTTCATAGACCTGCACCACTTCGGCGTCCAGGCCGGCCCAATTGGCGATCTGCAAGTGATCGCTGACCTGGCCGGCAGTGGCCTGGTTCAGCGGCACCTGACGCAGTACGGTCAGTGCAGGCGCGTAATTGCCCGCCCGGGCATCGCGGACCATCTGGTCGTAAGGCGTGTCGGCAAACGCCAGCGCCGGCCAGAGCAACTGGCTGCACAGCGCCACGCGAAACAACGGGCGTAAGCCACGATGAATAAAGGGACCTGCAAAACGCGGCATTCGTCAGCATCCTTCCACGGCCAGCCGGGTCGCAATGCCCCCTTGCCCATTCGTACGGAAAGCCGGATCGACAGGACCCAGCCAGCTTGTCGGGGCGCAGTCTTGCACGCGTAGGGAGCCCGCTCTTAAGAACGCAATATTTATTCAGAATCGTAATATCACTTGGCCCTGATCAAACGCCGGACAGCAAAACGCCCGACGTCTGCGTTGCGCAGAGGCCGGGCGTTCGGGGTACAGCCCTTGGTTTTACTGGACTTGCCCAGCACCACCGAGTTTGCTCATCACGAAGCTGACAAACTGCTCGACGGTCATCTTCTGGCCGTTGAATTCCACCTGATTGTTGGCGTAATGCAGTTTGGTGACGACGTTGGTGCCGTCCAGTTTGGCCAGTTGCGTGCCCACGGCCATGCTGCTGAACATGTCGCTGGTGGCCGTGGCCTGATCGGCGATGACCTTGGCGTCGGTCTGGCCATCGGCTTGCGCCTGGACGCTGAGCAGGTCAACGAGCATTGGCTTGGACACTTGCAGATTGAGGTCCAGCAGCGCGATCAACTGACGGACCAATTGATCCGGCGGCAGGTCCATGGAAGCTGGCTTGGTCAGGTCGACCACCAGGTTGGCGCGGCTTTCACCGTTGGCGGTGTTGAACGACAGGTTTTCCAGCGCAAACTGCGGACCGGCGGCCAGCAGTTTTTCCAGGCCGGCCTTGACCTGTGTTTCTTCTTCCGGGGTCAGGTTCAGCTCGGGGGCCGGCAGACCGGCGGCAGCGGCTTCAGTGGCAGCCTTCTCATACGGCTGCAGCTTGGTCTGGTAAATCTGCATCAGCGACATCGTCGACGGGATGTCGAGGTTCTTCAGGCTCATGGCCATCTGTGCCGAACCGACGGTTTTGCCGTTGAACGTGATTTCGCCCACCTTGTAATCGGCACGCCCGGAAGCGCTGGTGCCCGATTCTTCGGTGTGGTTCTTCATTTCGAATTTGTTGACGCCGACGATCGACTGCTTGGGACCGAACGTGGTCTTGCTGCTGGTCAGCTCGAGGGTGTTTTCACCGGTGTAGTAGCCGTAGGTGCTTTTGACCAGGTTGCTGGCCAGGGTCAGACCGTTCAGCTCGACCGTCACCGGCGCCTGATCTTCAGACACTGTGGTCAGCTTCAGGCTGTCCATGTAGCCGTTGGCCTTGACCTTCTGGGCCTGGGCGCTGGCGTCGACGTCCATGTTCAGGCCGGAGAACTTCAGGCTGGACTTGTCATCCAGCGCCACTTCCAGCGGCAGCAATTCGAAATTGCCGTTGGTGGAGTTGTCGTAACCGATGTTGACCACGCCTTTGACCGGCGATTGGCCGTTAGCCGCGGCGAACCATTTTTCCGTGGTCGGGGTCTTTTCCAGCTCGAAGTGGTTGGTGGCCATGACCGGCAACCATTTCAACGAAGCCAGGCGCGAAAACGGCAGCGGGCCGTGTTCGACACGGTCGACGAAGAGCAATTCGACCGGCGCGCCGCCGAACATCTCGCCTTCGCCCTTGAGGCGGTAATGCGCGGTGCTGCTGAACACGCCACGTTCCACGGACACCAGTTCCAGGGTCGCCGTGCCATTGGAGCCGACCAGCGCGGTTTGCAGTTCTTTGTTGGCGTCTACAACCGAGGCGTTGAGCACGCCTTCCAGTTTAGTGCCGGTGTACCAGGCACCGCCGGCGCTGATGGCACCTATGGCGACGACAATCCCAAGAAGCACGCCTGCTGATTTATTCATGAATTACCCGATCAATGTCCGTTGTTGAAAAAGTGGTCGTCTTCCCTGAACCCATGACGGGTCGTGGTCACGACTGCGCAAAAGTGCGGTGGAGATTAGCATTTGCTGGGCGGGAGGGCTTAATGATTAAAGGTGAAAGAGTGTCTATGGACAGGTGGCGGGGGTCGAGAGTTTCAGCAGTCATGAAAACGCCTTCGCGGGCAAGTCGAATCGTCGCACCGCTCGCTCCTACAGAAGATTGCGATCCCCTGTAGGAGCGAGCGGTGCGACTTGCCCGCGAAGGCGTCAGTCCAGCCGACAAAAATTATGAATACTGCACTTCAATCTCATCCAACTGATGATCAAAGTTTTTAAGCCGCGCCGTCCACGTATAGACCAGCACTTCAAAATCCCGATTGATCACCGCCCCGCCCGTGATTTCCGCACGCGGGTCGTAGAAGTCCAGTTGATAGCGTTCGCGGATCAATAATAAAACGGTTTCTCTGTTAAGGACCCGTCCTCATTGAGTATCTTACGACCTACAGTTACATCCAGTAACTTTGAATAGGAAATCGAAAGGTTTTTTGAATAAGTAGTCCAATAAATAGTTAATGTTCCATTGGCTGCGGAGACAAATGTTCCAGTTCGTTTTGAACCGGTATCGCCAGGCCTCGTACTCGCAACTTCGTGAAGCTCCAGAGCAGCGCCTGATGAGACATTTTTGAAGGAATTGTCACTGAAAGCCATGATAATTGCTCCTGCGTGGTTAGGAGCGTACATGATCACTTTCTGTAAAAAAGTAATCATCTGTCATATTTGACAGTTTTTTATATTTTTTTCTAATTAAAGGTTCATTCCCTATTCCGGAATTACTCATGAATACTGCACTTCAATCTCATCCAACTGATGATCAAAGCTTTTAAGCCGCGCCGTCCACGTATAGACCAGCACTTCAAAATCCCGATTGATCACTGCCCCGCCCGTGATTTCCGCACGTGGGTCGCAGAAGTCCAGTTGATAGCGTTCGCGGGCCATGGCGTTGGCGACGTCGGAGAGTTCGCGGGCGTTGTTGAGCCAGTGCCAGCCTTCTTCGGTGACTTGCTTATCGAGGGCCAGGCATTGGGTTTTCAGGGCTTCGAGGCTTTTTTCCAGCGGCGTGCCGGTGAGTTCGCCCATAACTTCCTGGAACGTGCGCCCCGGTTGCCAGTAGCTGCCCCAGAAATAGCGGTCGAACACGGTTTCGACCCGGCGCAGCGCGACCTTGGTGTCCCAAATGAGCACCAGGGTTTTGCCTTGTTCGAGGTGTCTTCGTTTGATGCGCGTGCCCTGGACCGAAGCCCAGGCGACCACGACGATGGACATCACGGCAATCAGTGCCGCCGCGCTGTCGAGGAACACCAGCGCCTTGTCGATCTGGTGGGCGAGCATGATGCCGTAGAAATAGGTGGCCGACAGCAACACCAATGCCGCAATAGCGCACCAGAAGCCGGGAGCATATGGGTTTTTCATTATTAGAGTCCCCATGACCAACGCGAGCCTTGATTAACGGGATCGTCACGCGACCCCGTCAACTCAAAGCATAGCAACGGCCTCAGGGTTTGCCGGGCTGTGACGCTTGCGTTCGTCCGCTTTCCCAACCACCGCCCAGTGCGAGGAACAAATCGATCTGGCTCATGGCAACCTGGGTGTTGGCCGCTGCCAGTTGTGCTGTGACATCGGTGTAGGTGCGGGTGGCTTGCAGGTCGGCCAGGAACGACGCGCGGCCAGCCTGGAAGAAGCGGTGGGTCTGGTCCGCCGCCAGTTGTGCCGACTGCTCGGCATCGGCTAGGGCATCCCGGCGTTGCAGCAGCGCGGAGTACTGGGCGAGGCCGGTCTGGGTCTCGCGGATCGCGTTGAGCACCACGCCGTCGAAGTGCGCCAGCGCGCCTTGGGTCGAGGCTTCGGCTTCGCGGATTCGGGCGCGGGAGCCGTTGGATGGCACGGTCCAGCTCAGCAATGGGCCGAAGCCCCAGCGATTGGCCGACGGTTTGCCGAGGTTTTCCAGCAGGCCGACGGTGCCGATGGACGCGCCGATGCTGATGTCCGGGTACAACTCGCCGGTGGCGATGCCGATGCCGGCGGTCGCGGCGGCCAAACGGCGCTCGGCCTGACGCACATCCGGCCGGCGTTTGAGCAGCGTGGCGCCGTCACCGACCGGCAACAATTGCGCAATCTTCGGCAGTTCGGCGCAGCTGTCGGTGCCTGCCGGCAGTTGATCCAGCGGTGTGGCCAAGAGCATCGACAAACGGAACAACCCGGCCTGACGGGACGCTTCATAGCGCGGCATGTCGGCGCGCAAGGATTTGAATTGGGTTTGCGAGCGAGTGACCTGGGTTTCATCGCCACGCCCGGCATCACGCAGACGTTGGGTCAGGGTGGTGCTCTGGGCTTGCAGATCAAGGGAGTGCTGGGCGATTTCCCGCTCTTCATTAGCTGCGCAGACTTGGGTGTAGGCCCGAACCACGTCGGCCACCAGCGTGATGCGCGCCGTATCCGCAGCGGCTTGCGTGGCGTCGGCGTTGGCCTTGGCCGCCTCGATCCCACGCTGCAAGGTGCCGAACAGGTCGAATTGATAAGACGTGGTAATGCCAATGTCCCCGACGTTGGCCACCGGTACTTTTTCCGGCAGCAGGAACGCTTCGCCGGACTCCTGCAAACGCTGGGCGCCCATCTTCACGCCGCCGCTCCAGCCGCCCGCTGCTTGCGCTTCATCGACCTGCGCACGGGCCCGGGACAGGTTCGCCGCTGCCACGCGCAAATCGGTGTTGGTGGTCATGGCCTGCTGCACCAATTGATCGAGACGCGGATCCTGATACAAGCGCCACCAATCGCCAGGCACCGGCGCTGAAACGACATCTTTGCCGTTTGCCGCCAGATTGCCCTGCAAATCTTCGCGGTGCACAGCGGCGTCGTCCGGCAAATGATAATCCGGCCCGACCACCTGACACGCCGACAGCAACAGGCCTAACCCGGCCACCGCCAAAGCCGAGGCTTTGCTCATTTCGCCGGCTCCTCGGTCTTGTCATCAATGATCGACACCGTCGCGGTGCGCCCGGCAATCATGCGGAAATCCGCAGGGACGTCGTCGAAGGCGATCCGTACCGGAATCCGCTGCGCCAGCCGCACCCAACTGAACGCCGGGTTGACGTTGGGCAACAGGTTGCTGCCACTGCTGCGGTCGCGGTCTTCAATACCGGCGACGATGCTTTCGACGTGCCCGCGCAAGCGAGCGCGGTCGCCGATCACCCGGATATCCACGCCTTGGCCAACGTGAATGCCGTCCAGTTTGGTTTCTTCGAAATAGCCGTCGATGTGGAACGAGTTGCTGTCCACCACCGACAACACCGGGCGCCCGGCGGTGACGAATTCCTGGGCGCGGGGCGCACGGTCGTTGATGTAGCCGTCCACCGGGCTGCGGATGGTCGAGCGGTCGAGGTTGAGCTGGGCGCTGTCCACCGTCACCAGCGCTTCGGACAAGGCCGATTGCGCGCGGGCGACTTTCGACAGGCTTTCTTCCAGTTGCTCGCCCGGCACCAGATTGCCGAGGCCACGGTTACGCTTGGCCTCGCGCTGGGCCTGGGCCAGGGTTTCTTCGCGGTCGGCCACGGCGGCTTTCGCCTGGCGCAGGGCCAGTTTGAAACGGTCCTGGTCGATGCTGAACAGCACTTGGCCGCGTTGCACCAACTGGTTGTCGCGCACTTGCACTTGCTGGATCAGCCCGGACACGTCCGGGGCGATTTGCACGATGTCGGCACGGATGTGGCCGTCCCGGGTCCAGGGCGCGAACATGTAGTACATCACCATGCGCCAGACCACGACGACGGCGAAGGACACGATCAGCAGGGTCAGCAGCACGCGACCAATGGTCAAAAAAGGTTTTTTCATGTCATCAGGTATCGACTGAGTGAGTCCACGGCGCCGAGCAGCAAAGCGTAGAGAGCCACGTTGAACAATGCCCGGTGCCAGACCAGACGGTAAAAGTGCAGGCGCGTGAGCACCCCGTGCACCAACAGGTAAAACAGGTAGGTAATGCCCATCAGCACCAGCAGCGTGGGCAGGAACACCCCGCTGATATCCAGATCACCGATCATAAAGGCGCTCCATCGATGCCATGGGGAAGCGGTTCTTCGAGTGCGCCCGTGCCGACGAATTCAACCCCGGGCAACAAGGCCAGGCGCAGTCCGCTCAAGGCGTGCAGCAAATGTAGCCGGGCTTCGTCATCGCACTCGCTGTTGAGGGCGCGACGGGTGCGGTCGAGGGTCATCAGCAACGGGCTCGGTGCCGGCAAACGCTCGCCAGCCTTGAGGCAGGCCTTGAAGTACTCGCCGACTTCCGCCACCACTTGATGCAACAGCACTTGCGGCACGCCGAGCACCCGCGGGGTATAGGCGAGCAGGTCGAGCAGGTTCAGCGCCACGCGCACTTCGCGCAGGGCGACGCCAGTGTCCTGGCCGATCAGGCCCAGACGCGGCAAGTGCTGCATCAGCCGATCAAGCATCTGCACGCCAAGCTTGCGGTGTTCGGACAAGGTCGCCGGTTCGGTGAGGCTGACGATGTCGCGCCAGCTGAAACGGGTCAGGCGTTTGGCCGCCAGTTCTGCGCCGAACGGTCGGGCAATCAACGTCCAGACAAAGGCGAACAACAAGCCAATCGGCCCGGCCAGGTTGGAGTTGGAGAAACTGAGGAAGTCCGCGTCGTAGGCGCCCTGGATGCTGATGAACGACGAGGTGTTCACCAGCGTCAGCAGCATTCCCAGGTAAAACTGCGGCTTGACCGTCAGCGTGCCAATGCAGATAAACGGCACCGCAAACGCGAGCACCAGCATCGGAAAATCGTGCAGGTTCGGCAGCACCAGAAACAGATAAAGACTGGCGAACAACACCGACATCGCCGTCCAGAAAAAGAACCGGAAGATCTGCGGCGCCGGGTCGTCCATCGAAGCGAAGAAGCTGCACGCCACCGCCGCCAGAATCACCGCGCTGCCGCCGTCGGTCCAGCCGAGCAGGATCCACAGCACCGAGGCGACAATGATTGCGCTGACTGTCGACAAGGCCGAATAGAGCATCAGCCCACGGTCGAGAAACGGCGTCAGGCGACCGAGGCGCCAGTGCCGATACACCGCGCGCCAACTGTCCTGGCTTTCGCACTGGATGGCGTATTGCAGGCTGCGGCAGTCCTGCCACAAATCGATCCACTCGCCGAGGCGATACAAGGCGTTGGAAAACAGCAACTGCTTGCGATCGTCCAGCGCCTCGGCACTCGGTTGCAACGCGTCGATTTGATCCTTCAGCGCTTGCCAGCGTTCGAGATCAGCATCTTTGTGTTCAAGCCATTCGGTGGTCGCGGTCAGCAGCGGCGCGAACTTATCCACAAGCTCGGGAGTGCGGCGTTCGAGGGCATAGAGCGCGTCATCCAGGGCATCGATCACCGGCAGCAGGTGGATCATTCGCCCGCGCAGTTCCTTGGTGTTGCGTACCGTTTGCGGCCGCGCGCCTTCGTGGGGCAACTGGCCGATCATCAATTCCAGGCTGTTGAAGGTCGTGACCATGGCTGAACGCAAAGCGCTGACTTCTTCCGGTTTCACCTCGCGAGTGAGGAAACGCAGGCTGTAGGTCGAGGCATCGGTGAACCATTTATTCACCGAATCGTTGAACACCGGCGCCAGCCGCCGAGGCCAGAACATGGCGCCGACCACCGCGGCGACGGCGATGCCGAGGAAGATTTCTTCGGTCCGCGCTTCGGCGATGTCCCACACCGCCAGCGGATTATCCAGCACCGGCAAAGCGATTAGCGGCAAGGTGTAACCGGCGAGCATCAAGGCGTAGCTGTTGGCGGTGCGCAAGTGCAGGGACAGGAACAGCAACGTCCCGGTCCACAACGCGATAATCACCACCAGCACCCACGGGCTCTGCACGAACATCGGCACAAAAAACACCGCCGCCGCCGCGCCCATGAACGTGCCCACCGCACGGTACAGCGCCTTGGAACTGGTCGGGCCGACAAACGGGCTGGAAACGATATACACCGTGGCCATCGCCCAATACGGACGCGGCATCTGCATGAGCATGGCGATGTACAACGCGATCATCGACGCGGCGAAAGTACGCACACCGTAGAACCAGTCCCGCGCCGGGGGAACGCCTGTCCAGAAACCGCTCAAGGGTGGATCACCAGCGGTGGATTGGCGGCTTCAAAGGCTCGCAACACACGCAATGCCGCTTCCAGATCACTCTGGTCGATGCCTTCCAGCACCTCATGACGCAAACGCACCAACTCGACTTCCACCGCTTGCACCAGCTCGCGACCGGTGTCGGTCAGGCTCAGGCATTTGGCGCGCCGGTCGTGGGCGTCTTCAGTGCGGCGCACATAGCCGGAGTTGCACAACTGATCGAGCAACCGCACCAGGGACGGACTCTCCATCCCCGCCGCCTGCGCCACCGTCACCTGCCGCACACCCTCCCCCAAACGCCCGATCATCAACAACGGGACGGCGCAGGCTTCGGAGATTCCATAATTGACCAGCGTGGTCTGGCAGATCTTCCGCCAATGCCTGGCGGCCACCACCATGGCACTGCTGATGTTCATCTGGAGAGCGTCGAGGTTTTTTGGCACGGGGGAATGACACACTGTTAGTTTGCTAACTATCAATATCGCATTCGAGGGAAAGGGTGGTCAAGTTTTGAAACAAATTCGTGGAAGGGCATCACGCATGGTCCAGGCATGAATCGCCGTAGCATTCGGAACCGCATAACGCCCTACGTCCCGACCGAGGCTGAATCAATGACTAAAATCTCTGCATCAAAACTCGATAACACCTTGGATCCCGCAGTTTCAAAGCACTACCTCAGTTTCCTGCAAAGGAAAGTAGACAAGGCAAGGTTATCGCTGAAGGGCGAATGCTTCAGCAATGAAGAGATCGAAAGTGAATTTGCCGCGAGACGGGCGCAAGCGGCAAAGTCAGCAGGTCAGGCTAGTTAGCGCTGTTTTGCTCGGTCGTAGACAGCGCTGCGCTCACGCTTGCCAACTGCCACCACGGAAACCACCACACGCTCATCAATAACCTCGTACACCAATCTGTACCCCGCCGACCTCAACTTGATTTTGTAGCAGTCAGGCATGCCGTGTAGCGAATCCGACGGCACTCGCGGGAGTTCGAGTCGCTCTGCCAGTTTCTTTTTGAATTGTTCGCGCAGCGTATGACCCAGTTTGTCCCACTCCTTGCGTGCGGACGGCAGGAACTCAAGCTTATAGGTCATCCAGATTTACCGGGATCGGTGTTTCATGCCTACGTGAGCGAACAATTTCCGCCAACTCAAGATCATCGAGGCGTTCCATCATGGATTCGAAAACATCGGCCGGAACCATATAACCCATGACGCGATTGTGATTCAGCACTGCCACAGGCCCACCATGGGCGCCGTTCAGTACCGCTGATGGATTTTTCTTTAACTCAGACACGCTGACAGCAATGTCGGCCAGAACATTTTGCATAATTAAGACCTCAATTAAGGTCGTTATTCTGGTCTATTGATCGCCGCTGAGCAACTCAGAAAAAACTTACTGCACGGCCTTAGCCTCAGATTTTTTTACCACTCACCAGATTTTTTTTTCATTTCGCCCTTTTCTCCCAGATTTTTTTACACCCCCCGCCCCTTTCTCATCAACACATCCAACTGATCCACCACCTCCGCCCAATCCGCATCATCCAGAATCTCGTCCCGCAAAAAGGCAGCTTGGCTTTCGGTCCAGAAAAACGCGTCTGCCAAGTGCAGTTCCGGTTTGAGTGGTGAATGGGTGGCGATGAATTGGTCGATGCTGACCGGATCGTTATCCAGGCCGAGTTGTTTGAACAGGGACGGCAGGCTGTGGGTTGGGGATTCCATGTTGGGGCTCCTGGGTGGTTGGAAATTGTTCGCGGGCAAGCCTCGCTCCTACAGGAGAACGCAGTCCCCTGTAGGAGCGAGGCTTGCCCGCGAAGGCGATATCACTGACACCGTAAACCTAACGACTCAACTCGCAAACCTCCGCATGCGGCACCATTTTCAGGAATTCCGGCATGCTCATGTGCAGCAAGTTGTTGTGGTTACCGGCCTCCAGGTAGATGTCTTTCTGCCGGGTCAGCAACGGGTCGATGACCATGTCCAGGCCATAGGACTCGCCCAGCGCCGGCACCGCGCCGCGTTCGCAGTCGTTGAACAGGTGCGCCAGGGTGCTTTCCCGGGTGATTTGCCATTCGCCGCTGCCGCGTACTTTGCTCAGGTCCAGGTGACGGCTGGCGGGGAGCACGGCCATCAGGTAATGGCCGTGGTGGTCGTCGAGGATCACCGATTTGGCCACCCGTTCGGCAGGAATATTCGCCACGCGAGCCGTTTCCAGGCTGCTGGCCGAGTGCGGGTGGGTGACGATGTCGAATTCGCAGTGAGCCTTGTCCAGGCTGTCCTGCACCGTTCTTGCCATACGCATGATGCACCTCGGTGTCCGCAACAACGTTTCGCGGACGATGGTTAAACCGCTTTTCACCCTTGAAAGTCTAGGCCCGCTGGCGCCAGCGCGCGGGAAATCTGCTGGCCGGAGCAGCGTCAACAACTGGTCAAAATTCGTACAATTCGGGGCTCAGCTAGACTGTATACAGAACACCCCGACTCTCCCGGAGGGTCACGTGAACATTCGTTGTTGTGCGGTTGCGCTGTTATTGGCGCTGAGCGGATCGGTTTTCGCGGCGGACGCCGTTGTGCTGTTTGTGCCCGACCCTCTCGGCCTGTGGCTGATCGTGTTTGGCATCGCGTTTCTGGTGGCCGAGGCCACGTTGCCCAATTACGGCGTGATCGGCCTCGGCGGTTTGGTGATGTTTGTCGCCGGCGCGGTGATTCTGACCAACACCGACGTGCCGGTGCCGTTGATAATCGGCCTGGGACTGGTCAGCGCCCTGTTGCTGGTTTTCCTGGTGATCCATGCCCTGAAAACCCGACCGCGTGAAAACGTCAGTGGCGATGCCGGACTCGTTGGCAGCGTGACGCCGGTTATGACGTTGCAGGCCGGCAGTGCCTTCAACGGTTGGGTGCACCTGCAAGGCGAAAAGTGGCAAGTACAGAGCGCCACACCGCTGCAACCCGGACAACGGGTCCGGGTGGTGGCGCGCAAGGGATTACTGCTGGAAGTGGCCGCGGCTGACGCGGCGCCGGGTGGAGAATAACCATGGGCCTGCAACTGGGTTTTGCCGCGCTACTGCTGTTGGCGATCGTACTGGCGGGGTCGACCTTCCGCATCCTGCGCGAATACGAGCGCGGGGTGGTGTTCCAGCTCGGGCGCTTTTGGCAGGTCAAGGGGCCCGGTTTGATCCTGCTGATTCCGGCGGTGCAGCAAATGGTTCGTGTGGATTTGCGGACCATCGTTCTCGACGTACCGCCCCAGGACGTGATCACCCGGGATAACGTCTCGGTGAAGGTCAACGCCGTGCTGTATTTTCGTGTGCTTGATCCGCAGAAGGCGATTATCCAGGTTGAAGACTTCCTCATGGCCACCAGCCAATTGGCCCAGACCACGTTGCGCGCGGTGCTGGGTAAGCATGAGCTCGATGAGTTATTGGCCGAGCGCGAACGGTTGAACGTCGATATCCAGCAAGTGCTCGACGCCCAGACCGACGCGTGGGGCATCAAGGTTGCCAACGTCGAAATCAAGCACGTGGACCTCAATGAATCGATGATCCGCGCCATCGCCAAACAGGCCGAAGCCGAGCGGGAACGGCGCGCCAAGGTGATTCACGCGGAGGGTGAATTGCAGGCGTCGGAGAAACTGATGCAAGCCGCAGAAATGCTGGGGCGGCAACCGGGGGCGATGCAGTTGCGGTATATGCAGACGTTGAGTTCGATTGCCGGGGACAAGAGTTCGACGATTGTCTTTCCGTTGCCGATTGAGTTGTTGAAGGGGATGGCGGATTTGTCTTCGAAACCTTGAGGAAAGATCAAAATCCGGCAATCCCTTCGGAGATTTCCAGCTCTTCGCCGTCGCCCCGGACATCGACGACCCCGAAGCCCTGCTGGCCAATGCTTCCGAAGACTTGCTGTCCATCAGCGCCATCGCGGCCGGCCTGGCGGACGAAGTGGATGGCACACGCCGCTCTGTAGCCCTGGCGATCAGCCGACTGACCGATGGCGTGCATCTGTTGGTGGAACGATTGCTGGATCACCACGAGGCGAAGGCCGAAGCCAAGGTTTAGCCGTAACACCTGATCGTTCCCACGCTCCGCGTGGGAATGCAGCCCGGGACGCTCAGCGTCCCATTCGAGAGCTGGAACGCGGAGCGTCCCTTGAGGCATTCCCACGCAGAGCGTGGGAACGATCAAAAAATGAAAGAAGCCGCCGACCGCGTCTTCGCCCATTACTTCCCCCCGGCTGATGCAAAACCAGCCAAACGCCGTAAATACCAGCTCTTCGCCGTCGCCCCGGACATCGACGACCCCGAAGCCCTGCTGGCCAATGCTTCCGAAGACTTGCTGTCCATCAGCGCCATCGCGGCTGGCCTGGCAGACGAAGTGGATGGCACACGCCGCTCTGTAGCCCTGGCGATCAGCCGACTGACCGATGGCGTGCATCTGTTGGTGGAACGATTGCTGGATCACCACGAGGCGAAGGCCGAAGCCAAGGTTTAGCCGTAACACCTGATCGTTCCCACGCTCCGCGTGGGAATGCAGCCCGGGACGCTCAGCGTCCCATTCGAGAGCTGGAACGCGGAGCGTCCCTTGAGGCATTCCCACGCAGAGCGTGGGAACGATCAAAAAATGAAAGAAGCCGCCGACCGCGCCTTCGCCCATTACTTCCCCCCGGCTGATGCAAAACCAGCCAAACGCCGTAAATACCAGCTCTTCGCCGTCGCCCCGGACATCGACGACCCCGAAGCCCTGCTGGCCAATGCTTCCGAAGACTTGCTGTCCATCAGCGCCATCGCGGCTGGCCTGGCAGACGAAGTGGATGGCACACGCCGCTCTGTAGCCCTGGCGATCAGCCGACTGACCGATGGCGTGCATCTGTTGGTGGAACGATTGCTGGATCACCACGAGGCGAAGGCCGAAGCCAAGGTTTAGCCGTTACACCTGATCGTTCCCACCCTCCGCGTGGAAACGATCAGTGGGCTATAGGCCTGCTGCGACGAGTAATTCTTCCAGTGCCTGGTATGGCCCCCGCGCCCAACGCTCTACCCGCTCAATCAACAACGCCGAAGCCTCGCGCCGCTTGCTGTCACTGTCCCCGACAAACACCTCCGACGGCTGTTTCGCATGCCGCCCCACCGCCGCAAACACCTGCTCACGCTGCACGTCATCCAACCGAAAAAACCCAGCCAACCGCCCCGCCATAGCCCCCGGCAATTCGCGGTAATTGACCGCCAACCCACCCAGTTCACGGCAATGCGCCAACCCCATCGACAGCAACCGCTCCAACCGCCGCGCGATGTAATCTTCGCGACTATCAAAGGGCAATTCGTCATCCAGCCCACTAACGCCAATCATCCCCGGCACCATGTGCATGCCCGGGCGGCGCATATGGGAAACGGCAATTTCCAGTGGATCGCGGTACAAAAACAGCCACGGCGTTTCAGGAAAACACTCGCGCAGCAGCGGCAATTCAGCAATGTTCCAGGCATCGAGTTTGATCACCAACCGTTGCTCCGAACCGCACCGACGTTGGCCATACGCAGACAACAAACCTTCAATCGCAACCCGCCGCAAAGCCGCCGGCAAATCACCGCGCAGCAAGGCATCCAACGGCGGCGGTTCGCTGATAACGATGTGATTATCGAGCCGGGCCAGCATCTGACTGATCAACGTCGAGCCGCACCGCGAAGCGTGAAAGATAAACGCACTCGGCGCCAACCCCGGACTCTCGGCCTGCCAGTCGCCAAGCACAGCCAACGGCGTTTGCCGCCGAAACGCCTGGTTAAACGGCAGCCGCAACGCATCGTCCACCGCCTCGCGAAAAAACGGCTGATGCAACGGCGTATCACCAAACCAGCACCAATCCACCTGCCACTCCCCGGCCTGCTGCCAGATCCGAATCGGCAACCAGCCTTCCAGGTTCAGGCGTTCCATTGTTCATTCCATTGACGGCGGCCGCTGCGCATCGCCGCCCGCAGTTCCTCCCGGGAAACCACCAGGCCTCGCTCAGCCGCCAGTTCTAAAGTACGAGCGATAAAAACCTCAGTGTCCGCCAAGCCCTGCAACGCTTTCGAAAGCCCGGCATCCCCCGCCACTAACCGCTGAAATTGCTGCAAAGCACCCTCCCCGACATCAGGTGAAGGCGTCGTCGGCAACCCATCGATAATCGTTTGCTCCAGCCACACACCAGGACGGCAATCGAGGACCAAATGCACCCGCGCCGAACGGTCGCGATTGTCCACGCGATGGGGTCGCGACAAATCGAGAAACCAGCATTCCCCCGCCTCCATCGGCATGCGCTGACCATCGAGCAGGAAATCCACCTGAGGCGGGCTTAAAAGCGGAATGTGCAGACGCAAGTCAGCGTCCGGCTCGCCCAAGTCAAAGTCGCGATGTTCATGGATTTTTCCGCCCGGCCCGAGCCGCAACAGGCGCGCCGAGACGATTTCCAACGGCAAATCGCGCAAGGCTTGCTGCCATCGGCCATCGCGCAACCACGGCGCCCGCAACTGCGGTTCACCCAGGCCCGGCGACAGTTCAGTCAACGCATCCGCCGCCGAAATCAGCGCCACGCCGCTCCACTCGCCGGCGTAGTAAGCGCTGTTGAAATGGCCGTGCCACTCGTCCTCGCCAATCGCCGCCAACGCCTGCAACAGCAACGGCAAATCCACCGTTATCGGCAAGCGCGAGAACGCGGCTCGGCTCATCGTTTTGGCAGCACCGCGCATTCGCCGAGCCAGGTCAGCAAGCGGTCGAGACAGGCCTCGACCGACTGCACGCCGGTGTCGAGCACCAGCGACGCGGAGGGCGGTGTTTCGTAAGGCGCGGAGACGCCGGTAAAACCCGCCAGCTCACCGCGACGGGCGCGGGCGTAATGACCTTTCGGGTCGCGCTGCTCGCACACCGCCAGGGAGGCGCTGCACCAGACTTCGTGGTAATCCTCGCCCAGGCGCTGGGCAAACATCTGCCGCAGCTCCACCAGCGGCGCAATCATCGCCAGGATCACGATCTGCCCGTTCTCGACCAACAACGCCGCGAGTTCACTGGCACGGCGAATGTTTTCCTGACGATCACTGTCGGCAAAGCCCAAATCGCGATTGAGTCCGACCCGCAGCCCGTCGCCATCGAGCACCACGCTCTGCACCCCGCGTTCGAACAACTCGGCGTGCAGCGCCTGGGCCAGGGTCGACTTGCCCGCCGCTGGCAGGCCGGTGAGCAAAATCGCCGTGCCACGATGGCCGTTGCGGGCCTCGCGTTGTGCACGGCTGATGCTGGCGGTCGGCGCCAGCAAATTACTGGGCCGGGTCATGTGCAGCCACCGGCAGCGCAATGTTGCCCGACGCCCACGCCGCTTCACGGTTGGCCAACGCGGTGGCGATGGATTGGACTTCGGTGGATTGCACTTCATCCGGCATCGGGTCGAGCCCGGCGCTGGCGAAGATCTGGCCGTAGGCGTTACGCAGATCGGCGTAAGACAGGTCCCGACGCAAATCCGCCTGCAAGGTGTTGAGTTCACCCTGGATCAGGTCCAGTTCACCGAGGCCCGCGGCCTGATGGCGGTTACGCAACTGGCCGAGAATCTGCCCGTCGATGCTCGACAGTTCCTGGTTGGTCTGGAACTGATGCAGCGCTTCCTGGTAGTTGGCGTTGGCCACGTAAAGCTGCGCCAGCACGGCAATGGACATCGCCTGACGCCGCGCCTTGGCCACTTCTTCGCCGGCCTTGGCCACGTTGATTGCGGCCGGAGCGGAGATCACGTTGAACAGGTTCCAGGTCAGCTTCACGCCGTAGTCGGCCCACTTGTCGTTGACCAAAAACGAGTTGCTGTCGTAATGCCCGCCGGCCGAAAATTCCAGCCCCGGCAACAGCCGCAACATGGCTTTGCGGGTTTCGGCGGTGCTGATGCGCGTCTGATAATCCTGCTCGCGTAGCTCCGGACGGCTGGCCAGGGCTTCGTGTTCGAGGCTGGCCATGCCGACTTTCAATTGCGGTATCGCGTAGTCATCCGGGGTCGCCAGTTTCAGGTCGGTGCCCATCGGCAGGTTGATCAGGGTCGACAGTTCGGTCTTGGCCAGGGACAACGCGCGGCGCTGCTCTTGCAACTGACGCGTCGCTTCAATCAGCGAGCGCTGATAACCCAACGCAACCACCGGATCGCCGATGCGTTGATCGCTCATGCTCTGGCTGTTTTTGCGCGCCGTATCGACCCGCGCCATCAGGCTGTCGATCTGCGTCAGCAAACGTTCGGCGGCCACCGCGCGCCAATAAGCCGAGCGCACGTCCTGGACGATGGTGTTGATCACCTTGCGCCGGCGTTCCTGCACGATCAGACGCTGGTCGCCCTGCTGCTTGGCGCTGATGTAGCTGACGCCAAAGTCGAGGACGTTCCAGACCATGGTCAGGTCGGCGACGCGACGGTCGCGGTCCTGGGAGGTCGACGGTTCCAGAGACTGGGTGCCGGTCAGCACGCTCTGGCTGCTGGAGGCGCCGACGTTGCTACGCCCGACGTAACCCGCATCGAGGGCCATGCGCGGCAGCATGTCGAAACTGGCCAGGTCGAGTTGGCGCTTGGCCAGGGCCTCTTCCATGATCTTGAGCCGGCCTTCGAGGTTGTATTTCACCGCACGGGCCATGGCCTGGTGCAGAGTCAACGGACCGCTGAGGGGCTCCTGACCGGTGAACATGTTCTGCATGTCGCTTTTGGCGCGTTGCTCACTGACGCTGCGTTCAATCGGCTCACTCTTGACTGCACATCCGCTGATCGCCAATGCCAGAAGGCTGGCTCCGAACAACTTATGACTTCTTTTCATCCTTGGATTGCCCCTGGGTGACGCACAGATTTGTGTGTTTTCAAGCCTGCATTTCGCTGATGCCGACCTGTTGCAAAGCGGCGGCCAGGCGGTTGACCTGCCGTTGCTCGGTGTCTTTGAGTTCTTGCAGTTGCTGGACCAGCGACGGCGCGCCAAACACCCCGCGCAGCCCTTGGGAAACATCCCCGGCCCGGATCGAATGATTGCCAAAGGAGTTCAGCGAGTCGCGCTCGGCGCCGCCGTCCTGATGGAACAAGCTGGACAATGTACTGGTGCCGAACACCCCGCCATCGCCGCCGCCAAACCCGAGGAAACCGTGGCCCGAACCGTCGCCCGCGCTGTCACTGCTACTGAACACTTGAGCGATAAAACTCGGCGACAGCGCCCCGCGATTGATGAAGATGTCGCCCAGCGGCCGGATGCCGTCGCCGATCACCCGGTCTTCGAACAACGGGGCAAAGGTCAGCGGCGAGCCAAGATTGCCGGTGGGCGCGGCGAAGATGACCGGTTGCAGCGGCAGGTTCGGTTGATCGATGACGACCACCGGTTGCGAGGTACGGAACTCCGGATCCGGCGGCACCACCACGACCGGTGACGACGGCACCGACACGGTGTTGATCGCATAGCCGTTCGATTGGCTGGTGCCGCTGCCGGCATTGCCCGAGCCGTCAGTGACGCCGGCGATGTTCAGGCTGATCGCGTTATTGGCGTTGCTGACGTTGCCGGTCGGGGTCAGCATCGCGGTCCAGGTTTTGCCGCCGTCGCTGCTCGCCAGGTTGGACAAGATGCCGTTGGCCACGCTGATGTCCGACAGGTCGAAACCACTCACTGCTTCGTTGAAGGTGAAGGTCACCAGCGAGGTCTGGCCCACGCCCAGGTTCGGGTTGGCCACCACCACCGTGGCGGTCGGCCGCTCGCCGTCAATCACGTAGTTGTTGGACACCGCCACGCTGGCGCCGTTGTTGCCGGCCAGGTCGCTGACGTTGCTGGTGTCCAGGGCAATGAAGTTGCTCGGGTCGGTGATGCTGGCGGTCGGGGTGAAGGTCGCGGTCCAGGTCTTGCCGCCGTCGCTGCTGGCCAGGTTGGCCAGTTCGCCGTTGGTGACGCTGAGGTCCGACAGGTCGAAATCGTTCACCGCTTCGCTGAAGGTAATCGTCACCGACGTGGTCTGGCCCATGCCCAGGTTCGGGTTGGCGACCACGATGGTCGCCGTCGGCCGCGTGGCATCGAGCGCGTAGTTGTTGGAGATCGCGATCCCGGCGCCGGCATTGCCGGCGGCGTCCACCACGTTGCTGCTGTCGAGCAGGATCAGGTTGGTGGCATCGTTGATGTTGGCGGTTGGCGTCAGGGTCGCCGTCCAGGTCTTGCCGCCGTCGCTGCTGAGCAGGTTGGACAAGGTGCCATTGGCGACGCTGAGGTCCGACAGGTCGAATCCGGAAACCGCCTCGGTGAAGGTGATGGTCACCGTGGTGGTTTCGCCGATGCCCAAACGGTTATCCGCAACGACGATGGTCGCGGTCGGCCGCGCGGTGTCGATGGCGTAGTTATTGGAATCGGTCACGCCCACGCCGCTGTTGCCCGACGCATTGGTCACGCCCGTGTTGTCGAGGCTGATCAGGTTGCTGGTGTCCGTCACGTTGCCGGTTGGCGTGAACGTCGCGGTCCAGGTGACGCCGCCGTCGCTCGACGACACATTGCTCAAGGTGCCGTTGGCGATGGTCAGGTCGGCGTTGGTGAAACCGCTGACCGCTTCGCTGAAAGTGATGGTCACCCCGGACGTTTCACCGGCCTTGAGGGCGGTGTCGGCGATCACGATGGTCGCCGTCGGCACTTCAGTATCGACCGCGTAGTTGCCCGAATTGGTCACCCCCGTCCCGGCGTTGCCGGCGATGTCGCTGATACCGGCATTGTTCAGGGTGATCAGGTTGGTCGCGTCGGTCACACCCACAGTCGGGGTGAAGGTCGCGGTCCAGGTGATGCCGCCGTCACTGCTGCTGACGTTGCTCAAGGTGCCGTTGGCGACGCTCAAATCACTGTTGTCGAAACCGCTCACAGCCTCGCTGAAGGTGATGGTCACCAGCGAGGTTTCCCCCGGCCGCAGCTCGGTGTCGGCCATGACGATGGTCGCGGTCGGGCGCTGGCTGTCGATCACATAGTTGTTGGAATCGGTGGTGCCGCTGCCGGCGTTGCCCGCCAGATCCTGTACACCGGTGTTGTCCAGGGTGATGACGTTGGTCGCGTCGGTGATGCTGGTGGTCGGCGTGAACGTTGCGGTCCAGGTAATGCCGCCATCGGCGCTGCTCACTGCGGTCAGCGTACCGTTGGCGACGGTCAGGTCGGCGTTGGTGAAACCGCTCACCGCCTCGCTGAAAGTGATGGTCACCTGGGTGGTCTGGCCGACGCCCAGGGCCGAGTCGGTCACGACGATGGTCGCGGTTGGCCGCACGGTGTCGATGGCGTAGTTGTTCGAATCGGTGGTGCCACTGCCGGCGTTACCCGAAGCGTTTTGCACACCGCTGTTGTCGAGGGTGATCAGGTTGCTGGTGTCGGTGATGGCGTTGGTCGGCGTGAACGTCGCGGTCCAGGTAATCCCGCCGTCGCTGCTGCTCACTGCGGTCAGTGTGCCGTTGGCAATCGTCAGGTCGGCGTTGCTGAAACCGGTCACCGCTTCGCTGAAGGTGATGGTCACCAGCGAGGTTTCGCCGATGTTAAGCGCGCTGTCGGCGACCACGATGGTGGCGGTCGGCAGCACGGTGTCGATGGTGAAGTTGGCCGAATTGGTGATGCCGATGCCCGCGTTGCCGGCAAGGTCGGCTACGCCGCCGTTGTTCAGGCTGAGCAGGTTGGTGGTATCGCGCACGCCGACCGTCGGCGTTAAAGTCGCGGTCCAGGTGATGCCGCCGTCGCTGCTGCTCACCGCGCTCAACGTACCGTTGGGGACGCTCAAGTCGCTGTTGTCGAACCCGCTGACCGCCTCGCTGAAGGTGATGGTCACCAACGAGGTTTCACCCGCGCTCAGGGTTGGGTCAGCGACGACGATGGTGGCAGTCGGGCGCAAGCTGTCGATCACGTAGTTGTTGGAGTCGGTGGTGCCGCTGCCGACGTTGCCGGCCACGTCTACGATCCCGGTGTTGTTCAGCGTGATGATGTTGGTCGCGTCGTTGACGCTGGCGCTCGGCGTGAAAGTCGCGGTGTAGGTGATGTTGTCGCTGGTGGTCAAGCCGCTCAGGCTGCCGTTTTCGACCGTGAAGTCGGCGAGGGTCAGGCCGGTCACCGCTTCGTTGAAGGTGATGGTCACCACCGAGGTTTGGCCGAGGGCCAGGGTCGGGTCGGCAACGACGATGGTCGCGGTTGGGCGCACGGTGTCGATGGCGTAGTTGTTCGAATCGGTGCTGCCGACACCGACGTTGCCGGAGACAGCGGCTTGTACGCCGGTGTTGTCCAGGGTGATCAGGTTGCTCGCATCGGTGATGGCGCTGGTCGGGGTGAAGGTCGCCGTCCAGGTGATGCCGCCGTCACTGCTGCTCACTGCGCCGAGCGTGCCGTTGGCAATCGTCAGGTCGGCATTGGTGAAACCGGTCACCGCTTCGGAGAAGGTGATGGTCACCAGCGAGGTTTCACCGATGTTCAGCGCGTTGTCGGCGACCACGATGGTCGCGGTCGGCGCCACGGTGTCGACGGTGTAGTTACCGGAGTTGGTGGTGCCCGTGCCGGCGTTGCCGGCCAGGTCGGCGAGGCCGGTGTTGGCCAGGGTGATGACGTTGGTCGTGTCTTTGACGCCAGCGGTCGGGGTGAAGGTCGCGGTCCAGGTAATGCCGCCATCGCTGCTGCTGACGGCGGTCAGTGTGCCGTTGGCAATCGCCAGGTCGGCGTTGGTGAAACCGCTGACCGCTTCGCTGAAGGTGATGGTGACCAGCGAGGTTTCACCGACACTCAGGGCCGGGTCGGCGAGGACGATGGTCGCCGTCGGACGCTGGGTGTCGATGGCGTAGTTGCCGGAATCGGTTGTGCCGCTGCCCGCGTTGCCCGCCGTGTCGCTGATCCCGGTGTTGTCCAGGGTGATGACGTTGGTCGCGTCGGTGATGCTGGCGGTCGGCGTGAACGTCGCGGTCCAGGTAATGCCGCCATCGGCGCTGCTCACCGCCGTCAATGTGCCGTTGGCAATCGTCAGGTCGGCGTTGGTGAAACCACTCACGGCTTCGCTGAAGGTGATGGTCACCAATGAGGTGTCGCCGATTTTCAGCGCGGTGTCGGCCAACACGATGCTCGCGGTCGGGCGCACGGTGTCGATGGTGTAATTGCCGGAGTTGGTGACGCCCGTGCCGACGTTGCCGGAGCTGGCGGCCTGTACGCCTGTGTTATCCAGAGTAATGACGTTGGTCGCGTCGGTGATGCTGGTGGTCGGCGTGAACGTAGCAGTCCAGGTAATCCCGCCGTCACTGCTGCTCACGGCGGTCAGTGTGCCGTTGGCGATGGTCAGGTCGGCGTTGGTGAAACCGCTCACGGCCTGGCTGAAGGTGATGGTTACCAGCGACGTATCGCCAATTTTCAGCGCGGTGTCGGCCAACACAATGGTGGCGGTCGGGCGCACGGTGTCGACGATGTAGTTGCCCGAGTTGGTGGTGCCGCTGCCGGCGTTACCTTGCAGGTCGGCTACGCCGGTGTTGGCCAGGGTGATGACATTGGTCGTATCGCTGACGCTGGCGGTCGGGGTGAAGGTCGCGGTCCAGGTGATGCCGCCGTCGCTGCTGCTCACCGCGGTGAGCGTACCGTTGGCGATGGACAGGTCGGCGTTGGTGAAACCACTCACGGCTTCACTGAAGGTAACGGTCACCAGCGAGGTTTCACCGGCACTCAGGTTGGTGTCGGCGACCACGATGGTCGCGGTCGGACGCTGGGTGTCGATTGCGTAGTTGTTGGAATTGGTGGTGCCGGTGCCGGCGTTGCCCGCCAGGTCGCTGACCCCGGTGTTGTCCAGCGTAATGACGTTGGTCGTGTCGGTAATACTGGTGGTCGGCGTGAACGTACCCGTCCAGGTAATGCCGCCGTCGGCGCTGCTTACCGCCGTCATGGTGCCGTTGACGAGGGTCAGGTCGGCGTTGGTGAAACCGCTCACCGCTTCGCTGAAGGTGATGGTCACCAACGAGGTGTCGCCGATTTTCATCGCGGTGTCCGCGACCACGATGGTCGCCGTCGGGCGCTGGGTGTCGATTGCGTAGTTGTTGGAATTGGTGGTGCCGGTGCCGGCGTTGCCGGACAGATCCTGCACGCCGGTCTTGTCCAGGGTGATGAGGTTGGTGCTGTCGGTCAGGCCGGCGGTCGGCGTAAAGGTTGCCGTCCAGGTGATGCCGCCGTCGCTACTGCTCACCGCGGTCAGCGTGCCGTTGGCGATGGTCAGGTCGGCGTTGGTGAAACCGGTCACGGCTTCACTGAAGGTGATGGTCACCAGCGAGGTTTCGCTGCTATTGAGCGCGTTGTCCGCGACCACGATGCTCGCCGTCGGCGCCACGGTGTCGTGGATCACGTAGTTGTTGGAGGTGCCGGAACCGGTGCCGACGTTGCCGGCCAAATCCTGCACCCCGGTGGTGTCGAGGGTGATGGCGTTGGTCGGCGCGTTGATATTGCCCGCCGCCGTCAGGGTCGCGGTCCAGGTGATGCCGCCGTCGCTGCTGCTCACGGCCGACAGTGTGCCGTTGGCCACGGTCAGGTCGGCGTTGGTGAAGTTGTTTACGGCCTCACTGAAGGTGATGGTCACCAGCGAGGTGCCGCCGGAGTTCAGGTTGGTGGTGCCGACCACGATGCTGGACACGGTGGGCGGGGTCACGTCTGGCGCGTAGTTGGTATTGAGCGTACCGCCGTCGTTAAAGATGTTGCTCACCGCGGCTGGAGAGCTGCCGGTGCCGCCGCCGCCCGATGCCTGGCCACCCGCGCCGCTGCCGCCGGCATTGCCGGCCATGGCGCCGAAGTTGGCCGCCGTCATCAACAGCGTGCCTTTGTTCCAGATCGCGCCCACGCCTTTGCCGGCCGCGCCACCGGGGTCGGTGGAACCGCCCAGGCCACCGCCACCACCACCGCCGCCACCGGCCGCGACGTTGTTGGAGATGACGGACGTACCGACCACTGTCAGGGTGCCGGTGGATGCGTTGTAAATACCGCCAGATGCCGAAGAGCCGGCCCGGCCGGGATGGTCCCAACCGGAGCCACCGCCACCGCCGCCGATGGACACCGTGCCGTTGGTCGCCGTGCCGCCAGCGCCGCCGTTACTGTAGTTGGACGAGCCGATGCCGCCGGCGCCGCCGACGGTGGTCCCACCTTTGCCACCCATGTAATTGACGTTGTAGGTGCCGCCATTCCCGCCACTGCCCGCCCCACCGGCCGTACCGGCATACACGCCAGTGCCGAAACTGGCGGTGCCGCCATGACCGCCGATTTGACCACCCAGCGCACCGCCACCACCACCGCCACCGCCGACCGCACCGCCGACGTAAGGCGCCGTGACACCACCGCCACCGCCGCCGCCCGAGGCCGCGTTATCGGTCACGGTGACGTTTCTGAGGGTCAGGTTGCCGGAGTTGAGAATACCGCCGCCCATGGCCCCGGCGCCGTCGGTGCCCGCCGCCGCGCCCACGCCGGCCACCATGCCTTGCTTGATGACCAAGCCATCGAAGGTCGCCGTGATGCCGGAGTTAACCTGTATCACCCGGGTTTTGTACTGGCCGTTCAGGGTGACGTCGGCAATGCCGTCGTTATTCAGGTCACCGTCAATGGTGACGTTCTTGGTGAGGGTCAGTTGCGAGTTCAACCCAATAATCATGCTGGTATTGAAGGTGACGGTGTCACCGGCCACGGCAGTGTTTAGGGCGGTACGCAAAGAGCCCACGCCGCTGTCGCTGTTATTGAGCACGGTGAGGGTCGCCAGGCTGTACTGGTAACCGGCCATGGACTCGGACGACAGCACGCTGCGGCTTTCGATACTGCCGGTGGCGATTTCCAGGTTCCAGTCGCCGCCCACGCCCGTGCGGTTGGTAGAGGCGGCGATATCGCGCCCGGTGAGTTGCGCCAGGGAATCGACAAAACTCACGCCGCGTTCCCCGGCACCGGTATTACAGGCGTAGATCAGGATGTCGCCACCGACGTTCATGTCCTTGCCGATCTGCGCCAGCACATCGCTACGGGCGGCGACGTTGTCGGCCGACAGGTAGCCGTTGCCCAGCCACAGGTCGCCGGCATTGCCGTGGGCGATGATCTGCACCGAACTCACGCCCTGGTGGGTGTCGAGGTAAGCGGCGATCTGCTGCAAGCCGTCCTTGCTGGCGTCCAGCGTCACCACTTCGGTGCCGGGGGCCACGCCGTTGAGCAGGCTGTCGGTGTCCTTGATGCGCGAATCGACGAACACCACGCTTTGGCCAGGTACGGCAGTGGGCGTTGCCGCAGGTGCGGGAGTCGCGGCGGAGGTGTTGTCCGCCTGGCCATGGGTGTCTTTGCTCGCAACCGGGTGATCGGCAGCGGGAGCCTTGGCCGCTTCAGCCGTGGGGTGACTCTCGGGCTGGGCCGCATCGGCCACCGTGGCCGCGACGGCGCCGTCGAACAGCATGCGCGGTTCCAGGGACATGATCATCGGCGATGCCAGTACGCGAGCGCCCTGGGCCTTTTGCGATTTGCCGTTGTTCCACCACATGCTGCTCACCGAAATCGAACTTTTATGACAGCCAATAAAAAGCCGCGATCAATTGATCGCGGCGTCTGATTTCATACGAATGACATTGGCGGCGCTGGATGATCCATCGTGCCAAAAGGACAGCTCGGCATATTTGTCGAACAGGTCCGGCGGCAGGATCGTTCGCCGGGACTGCAAGGCGACCTTGGGTTTGACCCGATGCAACCCCGAGACACCCAGGGCCTGGTCAAACTCCGGCGCGTCGTAGACGAGGTTGTCGAAATCATGCTCGAACCACGGCTCACCGATGAATTCGTAGACCAGGCGCAGTACCCGTTCCGGCGCCTGGCTGAGCAGGTCGTAATCGACAATCAGCAATGAGTCGGCGTTTTCGCCGTAATAGGCTTCCTTGAGCGCCGTCCAGGCAAAACCCACCAGGCGATTGCGCTGGGCCAGGGTTTCACAACGGCTGTAGACGGTGTTGCGCTCCACTTCGTCGTTGAACAGTTTGGTGTTCTCGAACGGGTCGGCGCGGTACAAACGTTCGAGGCTGTCCATCACCCAGGCGACGTTGCGCACACAGGCGATGGTCTTGGCTTGGGGAAACAGGTCCTGCAATGCCGGCAGTCGTGCGCACCACTGGCGATTGGTATCGAAGATGACGGGTTTATCAGCCTGCTCGGCATAGAAGGAGTCGAACAGGCCGCGCAACAGGCGACGGCGTAACGGGGTGTCGATCACTGCACCGAATTCGCTGCCGGCGCTGCATTGTTCCAGGACGCTGGTGAACAGCGTACCGACCGGGCTGCTCATCCCCGCATGAAAGCGCGGGTTCTGCAAAAGAATGGCCGACAGCAGGGTGGACCCTGAGCGCGGCAAACCGGAGATAAAGTGGAACTGTTGCAATCCCTTCACCATCGTCAAATTCCTTTTGTAGGACGATCGTAATCCTTTGCATCACGCAACGACTAGTGGTGTTTTGATATCAATTCGAAGTTAAAAAGCTACGTATCCTTTGAAAGGATCGGGCCAGACCTGCTGAAGCGTTAAACCCGTTTTTTGTAATTATCAGTCCAGAAAGAGAATGTCCGGCTCAGCGCTTGCCGGCGGCCATCAAAAACAACCGCGCACGGTTACTGCCGGCGGCCTTTTCACTGATTTGTTGCCAGCCTGAGGGCAGCGGGGCGAATTCGTCGGGTTGGTCGGTGCTGCTGATCAACCACACACGCCCCGTACCTGAAGGTAGTTCAGTAAGGCGGTCGAGGTAGATTTTTTCCGCGTGGTCATCGATCAGGGTGCCAAACCCGTAGGCATTCGGGCGGCTGGAGCTGCCATTGGCCAGGGGTGGGGTGTAGAGCAACGGCGCGGCGTCGGTGCGGTTGTAATAGACATAGCTCAAGTACCAGAGCATGTCGCTGATGACGATGCGATCGCCCGCGACGTAATGCTGGTTGACGAACTCGACCATCACGCTGGTCTGGTCATCCACATCCACCGTGGCATTGGTCTTCACGCCCACCAGTTCGGTGCCGAGCAACAGCACCAGCAACGCCAGCGCCAACACGCGAAAACCGTCCAGCAGGCGGTCGATGGCCAGCCCCATGATCAGTGGCAGACCCAATGCATAGGCGGTCAGGTAGCGCTCGATAAACACCGGCGAAATAAACGACACGCCGAACACCAGCAGCAGCGGGACCACGGTGTAAATCGCGAGCAAGGCACTCCAGCGGTAGAGGCTGCGATCACGCATGACCGTCAGCACAATCACCGCCAGCAATAGCAGCGGCAGGGCGGCGAACATCAACCCTGGCAAGTTATCGCCATCGTCCTGAATCAGGTAATCCCAGACCATCGTCGGCAGCGAGCTGAGAGTAACGGCAGTTTCCCAACCCACGTCGCCATTGGCTTTGAGCTCATCCATGTGCTGCAGCAGATCGATCAGGCCGGGCAACCAGGGCATGAACAGCGCCACAATCGCGACGTTGGCCAGCCACCAGGCCGGCCGCGTGATGTGTTTCATCGGATGAGTAGGGTGCAGGCGCAAGACCAGCAAATAGGCCCAATGCACAATCACGCACAGCGCCGTGAAGTAATGGGTGTAGAACCCCGCCGTCATCAGCAGCGCATAGATCACCAGAGGCCGCGTATGCCGGGGTTGCTTGACCCAATACACCAACGCAACGGTCGCGCCGAGCAACCACAGCCCGAGCCACGAATACATCCGCACTTCCTGGCTGTAGCGCACCGCCGTGGGCAGCAGCGCCAGCAGCAAACCGGCGAGCAGCGCGGCACGGGGATTGGCCACCAGCCGCACCAGCCAAAACCCCAGCGCTACCGTGGCAATGCCGGGCAACGCGCTCAAGCTGCGGATAGAAAAAATGCCGTCGCCGAACAGCTCGATCCAGCCGTGCAACAGCATGAAATACAGCGGTGGGTGCACGTCATGGGCCGCGTGAAACCAGATATCGCCCAACGAGTATTGGCTCATCAACAGGCTTGAGCCTTCGTCGCCCCAAATGGCGGCAGCAGTGAGGTCGTAGAAACGCACCAGCGCGGCCAGCACCAGAATCAGCCAGAAGCCGTAATCGACCAGCCATTGCGGCAGAGGGGAAAACGCCGAGGCTCGCGTACGACCGGCATGTCCGTCAGGGCGGCCGGCAATTTCTGTTTCCCTGCGGTACTTCATGAATTCCCCGCTGGTCGAAAAAAGCTGATCACTCTTGGAGCCTGGAGCACGCCCGGGAGTTCGCTCGATGCTGCCCCCAACGCGGTGAGAACGCAATCCAGCGACATTTGCATCTGCGTCTACGCTGAGGAGTGGCCCGGACAGTAGCGTCGAGCCAGTACGGTCTCCTCCAAAAACCACATGGATGAAATAACTATGGACGTGTTTCTCGGAACCATTCTTCCCTTCGGCTTCCCCTATGCTCCCAGCGGTTGGATGCAAGCCAACGGGCAGACGCTGCCGGTCAACCAGTACAACGCCTTGTTCGCCTTACTGGGTGTGATCTATGGCGGTAACGGGCAGCAAACCTTCATGCTGCCCAACCTGTGCGGACGCTTGCCGATGCACCAGGGCCAAGGCGTCAACCTGACGAACCGAGTGATCGGTGAAGTCATCGGCACAGAAAACACCAGCCTGCTGGTGGGCAACCTGCCGCCCCACGCGCCAGTCATCACCGCGACCGCGACCTCGGCCCTGACCGCCTCGACCACGGTCAACCTGGCCAGTGTCGCCAGCACCCCGACCACCGCGCCGTCGAATGACAATGCCTACATCGGTGCCTCCGTGGCGACGGGGCCGAACTCTGCCGGGATCTTCTCGACAGCACTCGGCGCCAACCCCATTGCACTCAAGGGTGTCGACAGCACCGTCGGCGGCACCGTCAACGTCACCGCCACCGCGCAAACCATCGGCAGCGGTACACCGCTGGGCATCGTCAATCCGGTGCTGGTGCTGAACTTCTGTGTCGCGCTTCAGGGGCTTTTCCCTTCACGCAATTGACCTCGGTGTCGGGGCCGATGGCCCCGACCCTTCATTTTCCAGGGAGCAGGACCATGCTTGATCGGATTACCGGCGACCACTTCCGCCAGTTGCTCGGCACCTCCAAGCCGCTCTACCTGAGCGATGGCAGCGAAATACCGGTGGTGATCGTGTCGGTGGTGGATAAGCCCAATGCGCGTATGTCTGCCAGCGGTCGCATGCCGTTTGGTGTTGAGCTGAGCAGCCCGGTCCAGACGACTTTCATCGACGGCCCCTGCGCGATCGAGCTGCCTGAACTGGGCCGGATTGAAGGCATCGTCGTCTCGCGCACCCCGGAGCTGGGGCGCGACGCCAGCCACATCTACTTCGATATCACCGTCAACTGACCAGCGCCGACTGCGGCTGGCCGGGATACCAGACCAGCCGCTCGGCCGCCACGTTGCTTTCCTCGACCTGAAACCCCAACGCCAGATAGTGCCTACGTGCATGGGGATTGTTGGCCCAGACCACCGTCGCCACCGGGCAGCGCACCTGTTCGGCGGCTTTCTGCACCCCTTGCAGCACCGTGCGGCCATAGCCTTTACCGCGCGCGGCGGGGATAAACGCCAAGTACAAAACGCGGATTTCATTGGTGCCGAAATCGGCGGTCAACGCGCCAATTGGCGTGCCGAGTTTTTCCACCACGAAGTGCATGGCGTCGGGGTAGGACTCGCCGGTGCCCTGCTCTTGCACTTTGAATTGCTGGGCGATCACCTGTTCCACCAGCTCTTGCTCGCCATCGATCCATTGCAGATCGGGGCGAGCTGCATGGTAAAGGCTGTGCAAAAACGGTCCGTCAGTGGCACAGGACGGGCGCACCACCAGATCACCCACGTCATTGGAATTGCTGTTCAGCATTGCGAAGTCTCCCTGGGCTAAAAACCACTCTCCCTCACACCCAACGCCGCCATCCGGTGCCAGGCCGTTCCCAACAATGACTCACTGCGACCTTGCACCACCACCACACCGCGCAACGGTTGCGTCGGGGTGGCGATAGCGTCGAGCGGCCTGAGGCGTACCGCGTATTGCGCCTGAATCGGCTCCGGGCGCTGGCTCTGGTCGCGGCGCACCGCAATCGGCCCGTGATGGTCGGACGTCAGCGCTTCCTGCTCAATGAACCCGGCACCGTTGGTGTCGATTTCGCTCAGTTGCACGGCGACGGCCGGGTGCATCGGGTCCTCGGCGATAAACCGCCCCTGAGCCCCGGGCGCGACCCGCCACAATTCGGCCTCGGCCAGATAACCACGCAAACGCGCGCCCTCCTCGACCACCCTGGCCAGCGGCTCCTTGGGCGACAACCAGCGCCCGGCATTCAATTGCGGCAGCAGGTCACGCACCTTGCCGGCCTGGGGGGCCCGAATCAGCAAACGCTCGCGCTGCGCGGCCAGTCCGCGATACTCGGCCACGGCTTCGGCCAGACGCTGCTCGACGATGCCAGCGTCGGCCACGGTTTCACTGCGGCTGGCCTGCCGGCGCATCTGCAATTGCTGGATCTGGATTTCCCGGCGGACGATGGCCTGGCGTGAGTCGAGGTCAGGGGATTCCAGTTCAATCAACACCTCGCCCTGGGCCACCAGCTGACCATCGCGCACGTTCACCTGCTTGACCCGCGACGCCACCGGCGCATGCAACGTGCTGACGCGACCGGCCTCGAGCATCGACGGCAACTCCACCGCACTGCGCCACGGCACCGCCAACAGCAGAACAATCGCGACCAACCCCAGCGTGCTCAGCAACACCCGCGGGGCGTGGGCCTGATCGCGGCGGGTCCACCACTCGCGCCATTCACGCACGATCGGCAGGAAGATGAACCACACCAGTTCGACGAACATCAGGAAGATGCCCAACAGCTTGAAGAACAGGTGATACACCGCCAGCGCAATCCCGAAAAACAGCACCGCGCGCCACAGCCACGAACCGTAGCCCCAGATCAACAAACGGCGTTGCATCGACGGCGACCAAGGCTCCGGCGCCGGCGCGCCATAACCGAACAGGGCTTCGCGCAAACGCCAGCGGCACAGGGCAAAGGCTGGACCCTGGAGGTTGTCGACTTCCCAGAAGTCACTGAGCAAAAAGTAACCATCGAAGCGCATGAACGGGTTGAGGTTAATCACCAGCGTGGTGATCCAGGTCGCGCTGGCGAGCATGAACGCCGCTGTGCGTCCGGGCCCGTCGGGCAGGAACGACCAGGCCAGCAACGCGACGCTGGCCAGCAGCAATTCCGCCATCACGCCCCCGGCGCCGATCAGCAACCGGGCGCGCCGATCATTGACCCGCCAGGCGTCGCTGACATCGGTGTAGAACATCGGCAGCATCACCATGAATGCCACGCCCATGCTCTGCACCCGGCAACCGGCACGCTTGGCCATGAAGGCGTGGCCGAATTCGTGACAGAGCTTGGCAAAGAACAGCGCCACACCGAACGACAGTGCGCCGCCAAGGCTGAACAAATGCGGGAAGGTCGCGATAAATCGCTGCCAGTCCCGGGACACCAGGAACACCCCCAGCATCAGGGTGGCCGGCAAGCCGAAGCGCAAAGCATTCGGGCCGAAGCGCTCCAGCCACGGCCAGGCGCGATTGAGAAACGCGTCCGGGCGCCACAGCGGAATGCGGAAAAACAGGTATTGGTGCAACAGGACCTGCCACAGCGTCTGGCGCTGGGAGGCGGCTTTCAGGCTGTAGCTGGCGCGCTGTTGCGGATCGAGGGCGGTGATCAGGTCGTGGCCACGGAGGAAATTCAGCAGTTGCTCAAGCTCAGTGCCATCCAACGGCAGGCCCGGCTCGCGGTTCGCCGCTTGCAACACCTTGTCGGGATCGCCCAGGGACCAATGACGCAACAGGCGCATCGCCGCCGCGCCGAGTTTGAAATAACGACCGCGCACCGGGTCGGCCAGGGTCCAGCGCGGCGAGCCGTCGAGGGCCGGCGCCGCCGCTTGCAGTTGCAAGTCTGCCCGCAGGCTCGGCAGGTTCATCTACAGGCCCACGCTTTGACGCAACCCGGCCAGTGGTCGACGCAACAGGTACAGCGCCAGCGGCGCACGGTCGCCGAAAATTTTCGCGGTGCCGCGCAGGCCGATACGTGGCGGAGCCGCATCGAAGTTTGCGTCCAATCGATAAGCCAGTTGTCCGCCCGCCGTGGGCTGCGCTTCGTAGGCTGAGCGTTCGAGTTTGGCCAGATGCCGTTGCAAGGGATCGCTGTCGAGAAACAGCGAAACCTCTGCCCCCGGCTCCAGGGCAATCGCATCGCCCACCGCCAATTCGATGCGCAACTCGGCCTGGTTCGGGTCGGCGATTTCCATCAACCGTTCGCCGGTCTGCACCGGTTTGCCGGTCCAGCGTTCGGCGTCGGCAAACACGGCAATGCCATCGCGCTCGGCGCGCACTTCGCTGCGTTTAAGCAGCTCGCGGGCGTAGTCCCGCTCGGCGCGTTTCTGTTCGACCCGCGCCGCCAGCAGGTCAATTTTCGAACTGGATTCGGCGTCGGCGAAGGAGCGTTGGGAATTGGCCTTGAGCTCGGCTTCGGCCACGCCCAGGGCGCGCTGGGACACATCGGCCTGAGCCTTGAGCGTGGTGTTTTCGAAGCGCAGCAGCAGGTCGCCGGTTTTCACCGTTTGATTGGGCTTGACCAGGAACTCTGAAATCACCCCGTCCAGCGGCGCGGCGACAACACGACCGCCCAACGGCACCACTTCGGCCGGCGCCAGCACCGATTGGCGCACCGGGATCAACAGGGCCAGCAGCGCCACCGCCACCAGCGCTACCTGACGTTTACGGGTCCAGCGCAACCGCCACGGTTTGCGCGGTTGCAGCGCGAGCCAGGCATGGCTGTAGGTGTCGCCGAGTTGCGAGAGCAAAACTTGTTCGGAGGGATTCCAGGGATTGTCCCGGGCCAGCCACAAACCGCCAAAGACTTCGCCCTGATGATCGATCAGCGGCAGCCAGAACACCTGGGCGGCGCTAAGGCTTTGCCAGTCGGCCTGGATCGATTCGCTGAGGCCATCGTGCGGGATCACCCGCGCCTGTTTCAGGATTTCGCGTTTGAAGAGCTGCGCCACTGCTTGCTCGACGAACGCCACGAACGGCGCATTCGGGTCCACCGCACTGACGCCGGTCACGGCCTGCACCTTGCCGGCAATCAACAGCGCCGCATGGCGAAAACCGAACAGTGCCTGGCCGTCGTTGACCAGGCTGTAGGCCAGTTGCGCCGGGGTGCGCGCGGCGCGGGTCAGGCGTTCGAGGTCGAGAAAGCGGGCGAATACCTGCTCGGCGCCGCCGGTCAGCGGCGCGTTCACTTGAGCTCCGCGAAGCGCGCCGTTCCACTCATGCCGGCCAACAAGCCGTTAGCGTTGGGCAGCGTCGCCACCAGCAACAAGGTCTGGCTGCCTTCATCGATCCGCGCGCCCAGGCGCTTGACCGTGGCATCCAGCGGCTGGCCGGTTTCATCGGGGACAAAACTGAAGGTCTGGCCGGGCTTGAGCTTGCCCATCCAGCGCGACGGAATCAGTAGATGGATTTCCAGGGTGCGGTTATCGACCACATCCAGCAACGGCGCGCCGGCCGCCACGCTTTCATAACGCTGGACCTTGCGCTCGACGACCTGGCCATCGAACGGTGCGAGCACACTGCAGCGTTTGACCTGCACCTGATAAACCTGGGATTGCGCCTGAGTCTCGCTGACCTTGGCCTCGGCCCGCGCCACTTCAAAACGCCCGACCGAATTCAATGCGGCCAATTGCTTGTTGTGCGACAGCTCTTCACTGGCCCCACGGCTGGCGGCTTGCGCCGCGTTGAGCTGGGCCTGAAAACCCGAGCAATCAAACTTCGCCAGGGTATCGCCCTTCTTGAACGACTCGCCCTCGCTGAACGGCAACTCGACAATCCGCCCCGGCAACTCGCTGGCCAGCACCGCCTGATCCCGCGCCCGCAAAACGCCGCGGGCTTCACTGCTGGCCTGCGCGGTGCCACCGGCCGCGTTGTTTTCCAGCAACGGATCATCTGGCGCAGGCGTTTGCGCCTGTACTGCGCACGTTACAAAGGTCAATCCGATAACCCAGCTTCCAAAACGCGGCATAACCGTGACTCCCTGACGGATGACCGGAGTCTACGACAGCGGGGGGTTGCGTCAAGCGAATAGCCAGCATTGGGTGGAAATGTGTTGTTTCAAAAAGGACAAAATTTTCAGAGTGTTCGTTTGCTCTCCCACTTAATGAGAGCGGGTACAAAATCCCACACGAAAACGGGAACTCGCCTTCAGTCGAAACTGAAGCGGGAGGATGGACGCTTCGCCCCTGCACACTATTCCCCTCTTCGCAGCTTGCCTGTCGCAACCGTTAACAGATGAAGCCAATTGTGACTTGACCATCAACCCGGCACCTACCCAAAACTGGGTTGCCGGTGCGGGATTTCATCCAGTCGTTTAGAGCCTCAGTCAATCGAAGGTTGACGTATTTGGCACCACACAACTTAGGATCGCCCTACTGAACCCCGTACGCAGAGATTAAATTCACTGGCCGTTGGGGTGAAGAAACCGGCCTAGGCCGGTTTTTTCGTTTCTGAGGATCAAGTTTGTGCGTACAGCTTTCTTTGCTGATGGCTACAACGTGTTCTATGGATTGCTCGCGGGTACTCCATACAAGCCGCACTCGAAGTTCATGAACGTATCGAACAGCTAGTGCTGGTATCCAGCGACACCGACATGACTCCTGCCCTTAGAGCTATTCGTGAAGATTTTCCTGACATTACCGTTGGAGTCATTCTTCCTCATCGAGCAGGGTTAAACCGACCATCGCCTGGATCGTTGAAAGAAAACGCTCACTGGATGCGAAGAGTCATATCTGCAGAAAAGCTCCAGTCACACCAGTTTCCAGAAAAGGTCCCTACCCGCAAGACGCCAGCCATCAAACCGGATTATTGGTAGCGACTTTCGCCACCGGATAAACCGACTCCCACCCTCCCCCCAACGCCTTGTACAACCCCACCATCGCCAACGACACGCCCGTCGAGCTCTCAACCCATTGCTGCTGAGTCGCCAACAACTCCCCTTGCACGGTCAGCACGTTGACGAAATCCACCACGCCTTCCACGTATTGCTGTTGCGCGGTGCGCAGGGCGATCTGGTTTTGGCGGACGGCTTCGGCGAGGCTGTCGCGGCGTAGTTGGCTGGCGTTGTAGGCGGTCAACTGGTCGTCGATTTCATGCCAGGCGCGTAGCACGGTTTGCTGATAGGCGATGGCCGCTTCCTGTTGCTGGGCTTCGCGCAGGTTGAGCATGCCGCGCAGGCGACCGCCGTCGAACAGCGGCAAGCTGAATTGCGGGCCGATGCCGAATGAGCGTGAGCTCCAGGAACCGAAATCGCTCAGTTGCATGGCCTGGGAACCGATGTTGCCCGACAAGGTGATCCGCGGATAGAAATCGCCCTTGGCCACGCCGATGCTTGCCGTCGCGGCATGCAGGCGGGCTTCGGCCTGGCGGATGTCGGGGCGGCGTTCGGCCAGTTGCGACGGCAGGCCGATGGCGACCTGACGCGGGGTCTGCGGCACTGGCGCGTCTGTGGATAACTCGGCGTGCAACGCTTGCGGTGGTTCGCCCATCAATAGGCTCAGGGCGTTGATCAGTTGTGACTGACGCTGCTCCAACGCTGGCAGGCGCGACTCGATGGCTGCCACTTGCGCGGCGGCTTCGGCGACGTCCAGGTCCGTGGCAACGCCGTCGGCCAGGCGCAATTGCGAGAGCTTCAGGCTGTGCCGGGCGACGTCGAGGTTCTGCTCGGTGACAGCGCGGGTGTTCTGCACGCCGCGCAGCTGGATGTAGTCCTGGGCGGTTTCAGCCAATACCGACAACAGCACGCCGCGACGGTCGTTTTCCGCGACTTCGAGGGTGGCGTCGGCGGCTTCGGTTTCGCGGCGCACGCGGCCCCAGAAATCCAGTTCCCAGGAGGCGGAAAAACCGGCGTCCCAGAGGTTGAAGGCCGAGTGGCCGTTTTTGCCGGAAGGATCGCTCAGGCCTTCGCCGCTGTTGCGTTCACGCCCGTAGCTGCCGGTGGCGGCGGTCATGGGATAGCGGTCGGCGGTGATGACTTGCCGTGCGGCGCGGCTTTGCTGCAAGCGGCTGCTGGCGAGCTTCAGGTCGAGGTTATCGGTCAGGGCGCGCTGACTCAGGGCCGAGAGTTTCGGGTCGTGGAACACTTCCCACCAGCGCTCGTCCATCGTCTGCGTCGTCGCTTGGCTTTCCGCGGCGTTGGCGGGTTTTGACCATTCGGCGACTTGCTGTGGCTCGGGTTTGAGGAAGTCCGGGCCGACGGTGCAGGCGCTCAGGGACAACAGACTCAAAACAATAGCGGCTGACAGCATGCAGCTTTTGTGGCGAGGGAGCTTGCTCCCGCTCGAGTGCGCAGCACTCGTCGATTTTTTTGGGTCCGCTTCGCGGCCCAGCGGGAGCAAGCTCCCTCGCCACAGGATTGCGAGAGAGTTCATCGCTTGGCCACCTCACGCATTGGCGTCGCCGTATCAATCCGCGCGTCCACCGACATCCCGACCCGCAACCGCTCCGCCAATGGCTGGCCCGGATCGAGGACGATCTTCACCGGAATCCGCTGCACGACCTTGGTGAAGTTGCCGGTGGCGTTGTCCGGTTTGACCGAGGCAAACGTCACCCCGGTGGCCGGTGCGATGCTTTCGACGCGACCGCTCAACATCTCACCGCCGAGACTATCAACGCGCACCTGCACGTCCTGCCCCTGCTGCACATCCCGCAATTGAGTCTCCTGGAAATTGGCCACCACAAAAGCCTGGGCCAACGGCACCACGGCGAGAATCTTGCTGCCCGGCGTGACATAAGCGCCCACCCGCACCGCCCGCTCACCGACCATGCCGTCCTGCGGCGCGACGATGCGCGTGTAAGACAGTTCGTAACTGGCGATTTCCAGCGCCGCTTGCGAGCGTTTCAGTCCACCTTCGGCGGCATCACGCTGGGCGGTAAGAATGTCCACTTGCTTGCGCTCCGCCGCGAGCACCGCCGTGGCATTGGCCAGCCGCGCGGTCGCCTGATCGATGCGGGTACGCGCCTGTTGCGCGTTCTGCACCGTGCCGGCGCCGACGCCAGCGAGGTGGTTGTAGCGGTTCAATTCATGCTCGGCGAAAGCCATTTCTGCCTTGGCCGAGACCACTGTGGCCTGGGCCTGGGCGATCACCGAGGTCTGACGCTCAAGGGTTGCCCGGGCGTTTTGCAGTTGCGCCCTGGCCACCAGGGTTTCGGCGTCTGCGGCCTGGGCGGCGGCGCGTAGGTCGCGGTCATCAATCAAGGCCAGCAACTGCCCGGCCTTGACCTGCTGGTTGTCCTCCACCAGCACCTCTTTGATAAACCCGGCGACACGCGGTACGACCAAGGTGAAGTCCGCCGAGACAAAGGCGTCGTTGGTGCTCTGTTGCGTGCGTTTGCCGAACAGACCCGGTGCGACCAAGTAAATCAGCACGCCGACCGCGATCGCGGTAGCCACGCCGACCGCCACTTTTTGCTTGGTAAAAGTCGTCATAAAAACCTTCTGTTTCAGTGAAGCGTTCAAGTCGGCGCACGGGGCGGGAAGATCCGCGTCGGCAGCCAGAAAATCAGCAGGATCAGCGCAACCGCGACGCCCGCCATGCACAGATAAAGATCGGAAGCGGTCAGCACCACGGCCTGCTCATGCAGTCGATGGGCAAGGCCGGCGCTGTCGCTGTCGGCCAGGGGCGAGTTGCCGAGGCTGTCGACCAACATGGTCGAGTGGAAATGCAGGCGTGCGGTGGTCAGCGCATCGATGATGCCGGTGGCGATCACCGCCGACAGGCCTTTGACGGTGTTGAACCAGGCCGAGGCGAACGGCCCTTCCATCGGCGTGATGCTGCCGGTGGAGAGCATCAACAGCGGCAACACCGCCATGGGTTGCCCGAAGATTTGCAGCAGTTGAAGGACGTAGAAATCATCACGAATCCACACCGAGGTCAGCTGCGAACCGCCGAGGCAGGACAGCACCAGCATGCTCAAACCGATCCCCAGCACCCAGCGGCAATCCACCCAGCGCAAGTTGCACAACGCCGCCACCAACGGCAGCGCGATCAACTGCGGCAGTGCCGCGATCAGCATGATCGGCGCGGTCTGGATCGGTCGATAACCCTGGACTTGCGCCAGGTAACTGGACGGAATGATCACCACCGCCAACAGCACCACCAGAACGCCGGCCAGGGTCATCAAGGCGAACGACAGGTTGCGAATCCCGAGCATCTGCAACTTGAAGAACGGGATCGGCTGCGACCATTCGTTGATCAAAAACAGCACCAACAACAGCAGCCCGCCGCCAAGCAAAAGGCAGATCAGGCTCGATTCAAACCAGTCCAGCCGATTGCCCTGCAGGATGCCGATCACCAACATGCAGATCGCCGGAAACCCCAGCAGCAAACCGCGCCAGTTGAATTGCTTCAGGCGCTCCAGGCGCAGCGGGTCCTGAGGCAAACCGTAAGCCACTGCCGCCATGGCAATCAAACACGGCACGATGATTTGCCAGAAGGTCCATTGCCAACCGACGTACTCGGTCCACAACCCGGCCAATGGCGTACCGAGGCCAGGGCCGAAGGTCGCCGTCAGGGCATACCCGGCCAAACCGTAGAGCTTGACGTTGGCCGGCAGGAAACGCAGGGCGACGGTCATCAGCATCGGCGGCAACGCCCCGCCGGCAAGGCCCTGGACGATGCGCATCAGCAACAGGCTTTCGTAGTTCGGCGCGAACGGGCACAGCACGCCCAGCAGGGTGAAGAGGCCGATGGCGCAGAGGGTGAAACGGCGCAACGAGAACGTCACCGAGCACCACGGCGCGAACGCCATCGCTGCCACCGAGGTCGCGGTGTAGCTGGCGACCAGCCAGGTGCCTTCGTCGTAGCCGATGGCCAACGCGCCGCGAATGTCGGCCAGGGCGACTTTGGTCACCATCTCGTTCAGGCCGGACACCAGCACCGCCAGCAACACGCCCACCAGACCGATGATGATCCGCAGACCGAATACCGGCGGCGTGATGGCGGCAGGGCTGGCCACGGCGAGAGGGGCCGGGGCCGTGAGGGAAGTCATTTACTGCGAGCTCCGGTGTGTGAATACCGGGGCATTTTAGGGAGGATGGGACGTTACGAAAATTGACTTATTGGCAGTTTATAAGTGCGCCAGACGCAGCAATCAAAAGACAAGATCAAAAAATCGCATCTCTTGATCTTCAAACCGGTTGCGCAGCCAACCACGTCTCATCACAACACGCCTTAAGAGTCTCACGCATCCAGCGATGAGCCGAATCCTTGTCGAACCGCGGATGCCAGGCCTGGGTCAGCATCAGCGTCGGCAATGGAATCGGCAACGTGAACGAACGCAGCTTCAACCCCAAACGCCGCACGCTCAGCAGCGCTTCCTTCGGCACCGGCAGCAGCAGATCGGAATCAGGCAAGGCAAACATCGCCGCGTGAAAGCTCGGCGCAATCACCGCCACGCGGCGCTCCAGCCCCAAGGCGTTGAGCGCGGTGTCGATCGGCCCACGGGCAATCCCGCGCCGGGACATGCTGATGTGGGCAAACCCGGCGTAGCGCTCAGCGGTGATTTCTTCATCGAACAGCGGATGATCTTCCCGCGCCAGGCCGACGAACTGAGTGGAAAACAGGTTCTGGATCTTCACTTCTGGCATCACCGGGCGATTGTTGCTGATGCTCAGGTCGATCCGCCCTTCGCGCAGCGCCTCATCGTCGCCATCGCCTTCAGGGACGAAGCGCAGCTCGCAGTGCGGGGCCTGACGCTCCATGGTGTCGAACAACTTGCCGCCGTAAACGCCGACGAAAAAGTCATTGGCGCGGATGCTGAAGCGCCGACGCAACGTGCTCAGTTCCACCGCTTCCGCCGAGCGGAACAGCAGCGCCGCTTGCTCAACCACGTCCCGCACCTGTTCACGCAGTGCCAACGCCTTGGGGGTCGGCACCAGCCCACGGCCGGCGCGGACCAGAATCGGGTCGCCGATGGCTTCGCGGATGCGCGTCAGGGTGCGGCTCATGGCCGCCGGGCTGAGGTTCATCCGCCGCGCGGCGCCCACCACGCTGCCCTCATCGAGCAAAGCGTCGAGGGCGACCAACAGGTTCATGTCCGGGAGTTGCATGCTGAGCACTCTTGGCTGATCAGGATTGATTCAGACGCAATGCTAGCAGCGAATCTACCCGTAGGAGCAAAGCTTGCTCGCGATTGAGACGCCGCGGTGTATCAGGTAGACCGCGTTATCGTTCATCGCGAGCAAGCTTTGCTCCTACGGATTGGGGGTTAGCGCTGCATCCCCCAGCGCTTTACCGTCACCCGCTCCAACGTGTCGAACACCAGGTTCTCCACCAATAGCCCAATCAAAATCACCACCGCCAACCCGGCGAACACCTTGTCCGTATAAAGCTCATTCCGATTCTGAAAAATATACCAACCCAACCCGCCCTTGCCGCTGGTGGCCCCAAACACCAACTCAGCCGCAATCAACGTGCGCCAGGCAAACGCCCAGCCGATTTTCAGCCCCGCCAGAATCGACGGCAGCGCCGCCGGGATCAGGATGAACAGCACGAAACGCATACCCTTCAAGCCATAGTTGCGCCCGGCCATGCGCAGGGTTTCAGAGACGCCGAGAAACCCGGCATAGGTGTTGAGGGCCAAAGCCCACAGCACCGAATGCACCAGCACAAAAATCAGGCTGTTCTGCCCCAGGCCAAACCACAGCAACGCCAGCGGCAACAGTGCAATCGCTGGCAGCGGATTGAACATCGAGGTCAGCGTACTCAGCAGGTCGCGACCGAACTGCGTCGAGACCGCCAGCGTGGTGAGGGCAAAGGCCAGGACGATGCCAATCAGGTAACCCTTCAGTAAAACGACCAGCGAAATCCACACTTTGCCCAGCAATTCGCCGCTGAGCAGGCCGTCATACAGCGCGCTGCTGGTTTGCAGGAAGCTTGGCAGCAACAGGTCGTTGTTCTGGACGCGGGCGACGATTTCCCAAAGTACCGCGAGCAAAATCAGGATCAGGCTTTTGCGCAGCCAGCCTTGTTGCCACAGGCGCTGACCGAGGGGCAGTTCACGCTCCACGGGCACGCTGAGCAGCGGTTGCAGGTCGGTTTCGAACTCTTTACGCGCAGATGAAAACTGGCTCATCGGGCAATCCTCTCAATGGCTCAATAAGCGATGCGGATGTCGGCGAAATCCAGCTCGCGCTCGGTCTCCGGCGATTGACCTTCATCGAACAACAACCGATGAATCCGCTGCGCCGATTCCTGGAACGCCACGCCGCCGAGGCTGTGCAAGTCGTATTGATGACTGTGGACTTCCGCCCGCACGCGACCCGGATGCGGCGACAGCAGCAGGATGCGATTGCCCACCACCAGCGCTTCTTCGATGGAGTGGGTGACGAACAGCAGCGTAAAACGCACCTCTTCCCAGAGCAGCAGCAATTCTTCCTGCATCTTGCGTCGGGTCAGCGCGTCGAGAGCGGCGAAGGGTTCGTCCATCAGGAGGATTTTCGGCTGCATCGCCAACGCCCGAGCAATGGCTACCCGCGCTTTCATGCCGCCGGACAGGGTATGCGGATAGGCATCGGCAAACGCCGCCAACCCGACCTTGTCCAGATAATGCAGCGCTCGCTCCTCGGCGTCCTTGCGCTTGAGGGTTTTAGAGGCGAGCAGTGGAAACATCACGTTCTGCTTCACCGTTTTCCACGGCGGCAGTTGATCGAATTCCTGGAACACCACGATCCGGTCCGGCCCCGGTGCGTCGACGGTTTGCCCCAGCAGACGAATCTCACCCTCGCAAGGCTGAATGAACCCGGCGACGGCTTTGAGCAACGTCGATTTGCCGCACCCGGACGGGCCGAGCAGGACAAAGCGGTCCGCCGGATCGACCTCGAAACTGACCTGATGGGTGGCCCGGACAACCCGCTGCGGCGTGCGGTATTCCAGGCTGACGTGATCGACCGACAGCAGCGCCTGGGCTGCCGCGATCGGGTTGCTGGCCGTGTGGCCTTGCAAAGGAGCGTTCATCTCGATCAGCTCCCTTGCAGCGGTTTGGCGTCCTGGAAGAAGTAATCCTTCCACGAATCCGGTTTGTTTTTGATCGCGCGGACGCGGTAGAGGAATTCCGCCAGCGGGTAGGTGTTTTTCGGCGTGACGCTGAATTCGAACTGCGGGTTGTCGATGATTTTCAGCAGCGCCGCACGGTCGATTTTGGCCTTGGTCACGCGGATGTAAGTGTCCGCCGCTGCGCCTTTATCGTTCTGCGCGAATTGCGCCGCTTCGGTCAGGGCTTCGACGAACGCCTTGTAGGTTTTCGGGTTCTCGTCGCGGAATTTCTCGGTGGCGAATAGCACCGTCGGCGAGTTCGGGCCGAGCAGGTCATAGGTATTGAGCACCACATGTACGTTAGGGTTTTCCAACGCCTGATCCTGGAACGGCGGGTTGGAGAAATGCCCGGTCAGCTCAGTGCCGCCAGCAATCAGCGCAGCCGTCGCGTCCGGGTGTGGAATGGCGATGGTGTATTTGTCGAGGCGATTGAATTCCTTGTCGCCCCACTGCTTGGCCGCCGCGTATTGCAGGAAGCGCGACTGCACGGAAACCCCGACCGCCGGCACCGCAATCCGGTCCTTTTCGGTGAAGTCAGCGATGGTTTTGACCTTGGGATTATTGCTCACCAGGTAATACGGGAAGTTACCCAACGAAGCGACGGCTTTGACGTTCTGCTTGCCGTGGGTGCGATCCCAAATGGTCAGCAACGGACCGACGCCGGCGCCGGCAATGTCGATGGAACCGGATAGCAACGCATCATTGACCGCCGCGCCGCCCGAGAGCTGAGTCCAGTCGACCTTGATGTCGATGCCTTCCTGCTTGCCGTACTTCTCGATCAGGTTTTGATCGCGGACCACGTTGAGCAGCAGGTAAACAATGCCGAACTGCTCGGCGATGCGGATTTCACCTTCAGCCTGGGCCACGGTCGGTGCCAACAGGCTGCTGGCGAGCAGGCTGAAACCCAGGCCGATGGCCGCAGCCAGCGGTGCCAATGAAAGACGTTTGGACATGATGGATCTCCGACAAATCAGAAAGGCGCGTCGCCCTGGATGGTGGTGCGAAACAGCTTGCGGCGCAGGTAGCTGGGGCAACCGGCGGCAAGGTGAATCAGCGAGCGGTTGTCCCAGAACACCAGGTCGTGGGGCTGCCACTGATGGCGGTAGATGTTTTGCGGCAACACGCTGTGGGCGTAGAGCTCGTCGAGCAGTTGTTTGCTCTCATCTTCCGGCAGGCCGGCGATGCGCGTGGTGAAACCCTCGCTGACGAACAACGCTTTGCGCCCGTTTTCCGGGTGGGTGCGAACGATCGGGTGCACGACTTCGGCGACCTGGGCGAGCTGCTCCGGGGTCAGGGTCGGGCGCCAGTTGCCTTCGAATTTGGTTTCGCTGTAGCGCGCGGTGTAGGAGTGCGCGGCGGAGCGACCTTCAACGGCTTTACGCAACGCCTCGGGCAAGCCGTCCCAGGCTTTGTGCATGTCAGCGAAGAGGGTGTCGCCGCCTTCGGATGGCAATTCCTGGGCATGCAGCATCGAGCCGAGGCTCGGCAGTTCTTTATAGGAAAGGTCCGAGTGCCAGAACTTGCCCGCATCACCGAGGCCGACGGAGACGCCGTTTTCGATGATGTTGGAAACGATGAGGATTTCCGGGTGCCCGGTCAGCAGGAACTGCTTCAGCACATGGATCTGCAACACGCCGAAGCGGCGGCTGAAATCGATTTGCTGTTCGGGGGTAATGCGCTGGTCGCGGAACACAACGACGTGATGATCCAGGTGCGCGCGGTGGATGCGGGCGAAGTCCTGGTCATTGATCGGGCGGGACAGGTCCAGGCCGATGATTTCGGCACCGACGGCGCCGCTGAACGGGCGGATGTCGAAGGTTTGCGGTGCGATGCTTTGCGACGTAGAGACGGCTGACATTTGAATCACTCCCACGCACGGCACGCTCAAGGGCGCGCGCGTCGATCAGAAACTCACGGAGGTCCCGTGTTGGTTCGTGTCGTGCGGCGCGCCGATTGGTCGGCAGGTACGCAGGAGAGTGACTTTATAGTCATAAGAATTGAAATTTAAATACCGTTAGTGAATAACGATATGGCAGAACTAGCGATGAGCTACCTGTGGCGAGGGAGCTTGCTCCCGTTGGACTGCGCAGCAGTCCTTTTTTTTAGGGTCGCTTCGCGCCCCAGCGGGAGCAAGCTCCCTCGCCACAAGGTTTATCTGCCTACCGCTCGTGCAACGCCTCAGCCCGCGCCCGAATGATCGGCTTGAGCAGATAGCTGAGCACGGTCTTCTTCCCCGTGATGATGTCCACCGACGCCACCATCCCCGGAATGATCAGCAACGGTTTCTCGTCCGTTCCCAGGTGGCTGCGATCAGTGCGCAGCTTGATGATGTAGTAGGTGGTTTTCTTGTCTTCATCGGTGATGGTGTCAGCGCCGATCTGCTCAAGCTTGGCTTTGAGCCCACCGTAGATGGTGTAGTCGTACGCGGTGAATTTCACCGTCGCCTCTTGCCCCGGGTGCAGGAAGGCGATGTCTTGCGGGCGGACTTTGGCTTCCACCAGCAAGGTGTCGTCCAACGGCACGATTTCCACCAGGTCGACGCCCGGCTGGATCACGCCGCCAATGGTGTTCACCAGCAGTTTGTTGACGATCCCGCGCACTGGCGATGTCACCAACGTACGGCTCACGCGATCTTCCAGCGCTTTGCCGGTGGCTTGGGCCTTGTTCAAATCGGTGCGGGCTTCGTTGAGTTGGGTCAGGGCTTCGCTGCGGAATTTGCCGCGGGTTTCGTCGATTTTGCGCTGCACTTCCTTGATCGCCGACTCGGCGCGCGGAATGGCCAGGGTGGTCGCGTCCAGTTGCCCGCGGGTTTCCACTTCGGCGCGTTTGAGCCGCAGCACTTCCACCGGCGACACCGCGCCCTGGGCTACCAACGGCTCGGACATGTTGATTTCCTGGCGTTGCAACGCCAGGCCATTGCGGTACTGCGACTGCTTGGAGGAGAACTCGCGCAGCTCTTGCTGACGCTGGATCAACTGTTCCTGCAAGCCACCGATTTCATCGTGCAGTTGCTGACGACGGCTGGTGTACAGCGACTCTTCGCTGGCCGCCTGGCCCGGTACGGCTTTGAGCACGTCGGCCGGGAAGTTCAGCGGACGGTCATCGACCTCGGCGCTCAAACGCTCGACCCGCAGCAACATCGACAGGCGATCCGCCTCGGTTTCGCCAACGTTGGAGGCGAACCGCGTGTCGTCCAGACGAATCAGCGGCGCGCCGGCCTCGACGATCTGCCCTTCCTTGACGAACAGTTCGGAGACGATACCGCCCTCAAGGTTCTGGATTTTCTGGATCTTCGACGATGGAATCGCCTTGCCGTCGCCCTTGGTCACTTCGTCGATCACCGCGAAGTTGGCCCAGAGCATCAGGAACACGAAGAAGCCGATGATCGCCCAGATGGTCAGCCGCACCACGCGCGGCGCATCTTCGATCAGCGCTTTGTTCACTTCCGGCAATGGCTGGCCTTGCAGCGAGGCGGAGCCTTTGAAGTAGCGGCGGATAGAGTCTTTGACACCCGACTTAAGCAACACTGATCTGCCCCTTCTTCAACGCTTCCATCACAACGGCTTTCGGCCCATCGGCGAGAATCTGCCCACGGTCGATCACCAACAGGCGATCCACCAACGACAGCAGCGATGCCCGGTGCGTCACCAGCACCACGGTTTTGCTTTCAATCACAGCGGCAAGGCGTTGCTTGAGGCGTTCTTCGCCAGTGTTGTCCATGGCGCTGGTCGGTTCGTCGAGCAGCAGGATCGGCGGGTTGAGCAGCAGCGCACGCGCGAGTGCCACGTTCTGCCGCTGGCCGCCGGACAGGTTCTGCCCGCGCTCGCCGACTTGCAGTTCATAACCTTGCGGGTGCAGACGAGCAAATTCGTGCACGCCGGCCAGTTCGGCGGCTTGCAGCACCAGTTCGTCTTCGACATAGCGTGCGCCGGACACAAGGTTGTCGCGCAAGGTGCCGGCGAGCAATTGAATGTCCTGGGGCACGTAGCCGATGTTGTGGCGCAGTTCGCTGACGTCGATCTGGCGGATATCAACGCCATCCACCAGCAAGGCGCCGTCGTCCGGCTGATAGAGGCCCACCAGCAGTTTGGCCAGGGAGCTTTTACCCGAGCCGCTGCGACCGATGATGCCGATTTTCTCGCCGGGCTTGATGATCAGGTTGATGTTCTTCAGCGCCGGGTTCTGCTGGTTCGGGTAGGTGAAGTTCAGCTGACGGCATTCGATGGCGCCTTGCAGGACCTTGCGGCTCAGCGGACGTTCTTCGAAGTTGCGCTCTTGCGGCAACTCCATCATCTGGTCCACCGAAACCATGGTCACCCGCGCTTGCTGGTAACGGGTCAACAGGCCGGACAACGAGGCCAGCGGGCTCAGCGCGCGACCACTGAGCATGTAGCAGGCAATCAGGCCGCCCATGCTCAGGTGACCGTCGATGATCTGGTACACGCCGAAGACGATCATGATCACCCCGGCCAGTTGCTGGATCAGCAAGGTGATGTTCATCGCCAGGCCGGAGAGCATTTTCACCCGCAGTTCGAGGCGGCTGAGGGTGCCGATGGTCTGTTCCCACTGGTACTGGCGTTCGCTTTCGGCATTGTTGACCTTCACCGCGTCGAGGCCGGCGAGGGTTTCGATCAGGCTCGACTGGCGCTCGGCGGCGAGGGCCATGGTGCGTTCCATGGTCGCTACCAGCGGCTTCTGCAAGGCGTAGCCGATCAGCAGCGCTATCGGGAACGCCAGCACCGGAATCCAAACCAGATGGCCGCCGAGAATCGCGATGACCATGAAGATCAACAGGGTAAACGGCAGGTCGATCAGGCTGGTCAGGGTCAGCGAGGCGAGGAAGTCGCGCAGGCTCTGAAACTCGTGAATGTTCTGGGCGAAGCTGCCGACCCGGGCCGGGCGGTACTTCATGGCCATGCCGACGATGCGCTCGAACAGCGTCGCCGAGATGATCAGGTCGGTTTTCTTGCCGGCCAGGTCCAGGCACAGACTGCGCAGGCTTTTAAGGATCAGGTCGAACAGGTAGGCGCCGGTGATGCCGATCGCCAGCACCCACAGGGTCGATTCGGCCTGGTTCGGCACCACGCGGTCATAGACGTTCATCACGAACAGCGGCGCGGCCATGGCGATGATGTTGATCAGGAAACTGGCGGCGATGGCGTCGGCGTACAGCCAGCGCGAACGCTTGAGGGTGTCGCGGAACCACGAACGTGCACGCGGAATCAGCGTGCCGTGGTTAACGTCAAATTTATGTTGCGGTTGGGCGAAGAAGACTTTGCCAATGTAGTCGTCGGCCAGCAGTTCACGGCTGACCACGCTTTCGCCGCCATCGGTTTCACTGAGCAACACGCGAGCCTGGTCGTCACCGTGCCAGCCGAGCAGCACCGCACTGCGACCGTCCTTGAGCAACAACAGCGCCGGCATCGCAATCGCCGGAATATCTTCCAGCTTGCGTTGCAGCACCCGGCCTTGCAGACCGGCGCGAGCCGCCGCGCGGGGCAGCAACTCGATGCTCAGGCGTTGCTTGGGCAGCGGCAGGCCGGTGGTGAGCATGGCCGCGCTGGCCGGTTTCTGGTGCAGCGTGCACAGGGCCAGCAGACCATCCAGTAACGGATCGTCATGCAGCGCGCGTGGATCGTGAATGAGATGAACTCGACTGACTTCTGATTCCACGCTCGGCACTCTTGGCTAACAATTGAACAATGAAGGTCCTGCTCAATTCATACCGGGCAATTGAACCTTTGGCTTCACGTCGTTCTGCACAACGGATGCCAACGGTGCGACCACTCCCTGGCTCTTGAGCAACTCGCCCATGGTCGCCTTGATTCGGTACTGAGTAAATAACTGAGTGTTTTTAATGTCCGCCAGGCGACGCGACGCGGTGAACAACTCGTTTTCACTGTCGAGCAAGTCGAGCAAGGTCCGCTGACCGAGGCTGAACTGCTTCTGATAAGCCGTACGCACCGCGGTGCTGTGATCGACATATTGCTGGGCGATCGGCACTTGGGCGTTGGCGTTGTTGAGGGCGTTCCAGGCCAGGCCCAGCTCTTCGTTCAACACGCGCAGGGCGTTGTTGCGGATGTCCAGTGCCTGGTTCGACAGGTACGACTTGGACTCCAGATCCGCCTTGTTGCTGCCACCGGCAAACAGGTTGAAGCGCATGCGCAGCATGGCTTGCCATTCGTTGCTGTGGCCATTCTGGCCATCGACATCGTTGTCGGCAGAACGACCCAGTTCGGCATCGAAACGCGGGTAGAACGACGACTTGGCGGCTTCGTACTGTTTTTCCGCCGCGGAAATATCGGATTCGGCAGAGCGCAGGATCGGGCTGTTTTCCAGCATCTGCGAGCGGGCTTCATTCAGGTTGGCCGGCAGCAGCGCCAGGAACGGTGCAGGACGCTCAAGCTGATCGGGCATCTGGCCGACGGCGCTGAGGAAGTTGGTCTCGGCGTCGGCCAGGTTGGTCTGTTCGGTGATCAGGTTGTTGCGGGCCTGGGCCATACGGGCTTCGGCCTGATCCATGTCAGCGCCGCTGCCGACACCGCGGGAGGTGCGCAACTTGATCTGGTCGAAGATGCGCTCGTGGCTCTTCAGGTTGTCTTCGGCCAGGCGCACGAATTCGCGGCGGGTCAGCACGTCGAGGTAAACCTGGGCCACGGTCAGCGCGGTGCGCTCGGAAGTCCCCAGCAAGGAATAGGCACGCGAATTAACGGTGGCTTGTTGACGCCCCACTTCGCTGGACGTCGCAAAACCGTCAAAAACCATTTGCGACAGACGCAGACTCGACTCGCTGCGGTTCAGGGTTTCCCAATGATTGCTGCCGGTGTCGGCGCGGGTGGTGACGTTATCGGTGCCTTCGCGACCGTAACCGCCCAGCAGATCGACCCGTGGCAGGTATCCACCTTTGGCGGCCTTTAACTGATAATCCGCGGCCAATCGACTATTCACCGCAGCCTGGATTTCCGGATGGACATCCAGCGCCTGCTGCATGGCTTCTGGAAGGCTTTGTGCTTGGACGAAACTGGCGGCAAGGGCGAAGGGTAAGGCTTTGAACAAGTACGAACGCATGAAGAAAATTTCCCAGAACTTCTTGTCTTGAGTCACAGCAAATAGGGGCGCTGCGTCGGATGATGGCAACAGTAATGACCGTATGTCGGAAAGTTCAAAACAGGAACTGGATCACACGCTGTAGGACAGGTCGCCGCTTAAATATCAATGTGACATTACTGGGGCGATTGTTTAGGATGGCACCCATAAGGTCAATAGTTTGGCATAAACTAAATAGCGAAAGAATATAGCCAAATTATTGACGAATTGCAGCGTCAAGCTTATGCACTAAATTTTAATCTGTACGTCCAGACTGCTTTGGCGAATTCGCCATCAGGTCCATGGAAGTCAACTGAACGTGACACCCGGAGAGTCTTCAATGAGCAGTGTTGTTGCCATCGTCAAAAGCATTGTTGGTCAGGTTTTCGCGGTGTCCCCAGAGGGCGTCCGCCGCGTACTCGTTGAAGGCGACCGGCTCATGGTCGGCGATCAGGTAGACACTGGTGCTGCTGGCGCCGTCACGCTCGAACTGGCCGATGGCCGGACCCTGGACCTGGGCCGTGACACTCAATGGAGTGGCACCGATCCGGATTCCAGCACCGACCTGGCAGAAGCCACTGCACAAGCCGCGCCATCGGTTGAAGAACTGCAGCAAGCCATCGTTGCCGGCGCCGACCCGACTCAAGACCTCGAAGCCACCGCAGCCGGCCCGACCGCTGCCGGTACTGGCGGCGCGGCCGGTGGTGGCCATAGCTTCGTGATGTTGGACGCCACCGCTGGCCGGGTAGATCCGACCATTGGTTTCCCGACCGCGGGCATCGGCTCTGCCGGGGCGACCACGCAGAACACCATCGGCGGCCAGACCACCAACAACGCCAACATCGTGCAGGCGTCGACCCTGAGCCTGAGCGCCACGCCGACCATCACCGAAGCCGGCGGCGTACTGGTTTACACCGCGACCCTGACCCAGGCACCGACCAGCGACCTGACCATCACCCTGTCCAATGGCGCGGTGATCGTGATTCAGGCTGGCCAAACCACCGGCACCGTCAACGTGCCGCTGGCGCCGAACGACACCGTCTATAACGACCCGACCCAGATCGACGTTACCGTCACCGGCACCACGGGCGGCGCCGGCATCATCGTGACGCCGCCGACCGTACCGGCAACGACTCAGGTCACCGACACCATCGACACCACCACCGTCACGCTGACGGCGGGCGGCACCGTGACTGAAGGCGGGCAGATCACCTACACCGCGACCCTGACCAATCCGGCGCAGACGCCGGTCACCGTCACCTTGTCCAACGGCTCGACCATCACCATCGGCGCCGGCCAGACTACCGGCACCGTGAACGTTCCGACGCCAGCCAATGACGTCTACAACAATGGCAGCACTGTCAGCACCACGATCACCGGCGCTACCGGCGGCAATTTCGAGAACCTGGTGCCGAACCCGACGCCAGCGGTCACGACCATTACCGATTCGATCGACACCACCACCGTTACGCTGACAGCCGGTTCTACTGTCACTGAAGGCGGGCAGATCACTTACACCGCGACCCTGACCAACCCGGCGCAGACGCCGGTTACCGTCACCTTGTCCAACGGTTCGACCATCACCATCGAAGCCGGCAAGACCACTGGCAGCGTGGACGTTCCGACGCCAGCCAATGACGTCTATAACAACGGCAGCATCGTCACCACCACCATTACCGGCGCCACCGGCGGCAACTTCGAACAGTTGACCCCGAACCCGACGCCGGCCGTGACGACGATCACCGATTCTGTCGACAACACCACCGTTACGTTGACAGCGGGTTCCACTGTCACTGAAGGCGGGCAGATCACTTACACCGCGACCCTGACCAATCCGGCGCAAACCCCGGTCACCGTGACCCTGTCCAACGGCTCGACCATCACCATCGAAGCCGGCAAGACCACCGGCAGCGTGGACGTTCCGACGCCAGCCAATGATGTCTACAACAATGGCAGCACCGTTAGCACCACGATCTCCGGCGTAACCGGCGGCAACTTCGAACAGTTGACGGCGAACCCGACGCCGGCCGTTACGACCATTACCGATTCGATCGACAACACCGGCCTGAGCCTCACCGCCACCGGCACCGTGGTCGAAGGCGGTCAGATCACCTACACCGCGACCCTGACCAACCCGGCCGGCACGCCGATGACCGTGACCTTGAGCAATGGCTCGGTCATTACCATCGAAGCAGGCAAAACCACGGGCAGCGTCACCGTTGATACGCCGCCGAACGACGTCTACAACAATGGCAGCACCGTCAGCACCACGATCACCGGCACCACTGGCGGCAACTTCGAGCAATTGACTCCGAGCACCGAACCGGCACAGACCGTCATCACCGACTCGAAAGACACCACGACTCTCAGCCTGAGCGCGACAGACACCGTGGCTGAAGGCGGCTCGATCGTCTACACCGCGACCCTGACCAACCCGGCCGGCACACCGGTCACCGTAACCCTGAGCAACGGCGCGGTGATCACCATCGCTGCCGGCGCTACCAGCGGCAACGTGACCGTCGCTGCGCCTGCCGATGACGTCTATAAAGACGCCGGCAAGGTTGAAGTCACGGTTAAAGACGCCACTGGTGGCAACTTCGAGAACCTCGCCACTGACCCGGCGCCAGCCGTGACCAATGTCACCGACACCATCGACACGTCGGTTGTAACCCTGACCGCAACCTCGACTGTTGCTGAAGGCGGCACGGTGGTTTACACCGCTTCGGTCGGTGCTCCAGTAACCGGCGCCCCGGTTATCGTAACCCTGGCCAACGGTCAGACCATCACCATTGCGGTCGGCGCAAGCAGCGGCACCGTTAACGCCGTGGCCCCGAACGATGTGCTCAATGGCCACGCGCCGTTGACTACTTCGATCACCGACGTGAGCGGTGGTAATTACGAAAACCTGGTTGCTGACAAAACACCGGTCAGCACCACCGTCACCGACACCCCGGACACCACGACTCTCAGCCTGAGCGCGACAGACACCGTGGCTGAAGGCGGCTCGATCGTCTACACCGCGACCCTGACCAACCCGGCCGGCACACCGGTCACCGTGACCCTGAGCAACGGCGCGGTGATCACCATCGCTGCCGGCGCTACCAGCGGCAACGTGACCGTCGCTGCGCCTGCCGATGACGTTTATAAAGACGCTGGCAAGGTTGAAGTCACCGTTAAAGAGGCCACCGGCGGCAACTTCGAGAACCTGGCTACGGATCCGGCGCCAGCCGTGACCAATGTCACCGACACCATCGACACGTCGGTTGTGACCCTGACCGCAACGTCGACCGTTGCCGAAGGCGGCACCGTGGTTTACACCGCTTCGGTTGGCGCTCCAGTGACCGGTGCCCCGGTTATCGTGACTCTGGCCAACGGTCAGACCATCACCATCGCCGTCGGCGCGAGCAGCGGCACCGTTAACGCCGTGGCCCCGAACGATGTGCTCAATGGCCACGCGCCGCTGACCACTTCGATCACCGACGTAAGCGGTGGTAATTACGAAAACCTGGTTGCTGACAAAACACCGGTCAGCACCACCGTCACCGACACCCCGGACACCACAACCCTCAGCCTGAGCGCCACTGACTCTGTGGCTGAAGGCGGTTCGATTGTTTACACCGCCACCCTGACTAACGCTGCCGGCACTCCGGTCACCGTAACCCTGAGCAACGGCGCAGTCATCACCATCGCCGCCGGCGCTACCAGCGGCAACGTGACCGTCGCTGCGCCTGCCGATGACGTTTATAAAGACGCCGGCAAGGTTGAAGTCACCGTTAAAGAGGCCACCGGCGGCAACTTCGAGAACCTGGCTACGGATCCGGCGCCAGCCGTGACCAACGTTACCGACACCATCGACACGTCGGTTGTGACCCTGACCGCAACGTCGACCGTTGCCGAAGGCGGCACCGTGGTTTACACCGCTTCGGTTGGCGCTCCAGTAACCGGCGCCCCGGTTATCGTGACTCTGGCCAACGGTCAGACCATCACCATCGCCGTCGGCGCGAGCAGCGGCACCGTTAACGCCGTGGCCCCGAACGATGTGCTCAATGGCCACGCGCCGTTGACCACCTCGATCACCGACGTGAGCGGTGGTAATTACGAAAACCTGGTTGCTGACAAAACACCGGTCAGCACCACCGTCACCGACACCCCGGACACCACAACCCTCAGCCTGAGCGCCACTGACTCTGTGGCTGAAGGCGGTTCGATTGTTTACACCGCCACCCTGACTAACGCTGCCGGCACTCCGGTCACCGTAACCCTGAGCAACGGCGCAGTCATCACCATCGCCGCCGGCGCCACCAGCGGTTCGGTAACCGTCGCCGCGCCTGCCGATGACGTCTATAAAGACGCCGGCAAAGTCGAAGTGACCGTCAAGGACGCAGCAGGCGGCAACTTCGAAAACCTGGTCACCAGTCCAGCGCCAGCGGTGACTGATGTAACGGACACCATCGACACTTCGACCGTCAACCTGACGGCCACCAGCACCGTGGCGGAAGGCGGCACCGTCGTTTATACCGCTTCCGTTTCTGCACCGGTCACTGGCGAACCCGTGGTCGTCACCCTGTCCAACGGCCAGACCATCACCATCCCGGTCGGCGCGAGCAGCGGTTCCGTGAATTTCGTTGCGCCAAACGATGCGTTGGCCGGCGGCGGTTCTCTGAGCGTCAAGATTGATGATGCCAAGGGCGGTAACTACGAGAAGCTGGACGTCGATGGCAAACCGGCTGAAACCTCGGTTACGGATACGCCAGACACCACCAACCTGAGCCTGAGCGCGACGGATTCCGTGGCTGAAGGTGGCTCGATCGTCTACACCGCGACCCTGACCAATGCGGCCGGTACGCCGGTTGTAGTCACGCTGTCCAATGGTGCGGTGATCACCATCGACGCCGGTAAAACCACCGGCACCGTGACCGTTCCAGCCCCGACCGATGACGTCTACAAAGACGCCGGCAAAGTCGAAGCGACGATCTCCACCGCTACCGGCGGCAACTTCGAAAACCTGGTGCCGAGCACGGTTCCAGCAGTGACCAATGTCACCGACACCATCGATACCTCCACCGTCAAACTGACGGCCACCGATAGCGTCGCTGAAGGCGGCACCGTGGTTTACACCGCCACAGTCGGCCAACCAGTCACTGGTTCTCCAGTAGTTGTAACCCTGGCCAACGGCCAGACAATCACCATCGACATCGGCAAAACCACCGGTACCGTCAATGCGGTTGCACCGAATGATGCGTTGACCGGCCATGCGCCGTTGACCAACTCGATCACCAACGTCAGCGGCGGCAACTACGAGAACCTGGTAGCCGACAAGACACCGGTCTCGACCACTGTCACCGACACCACCGACATCACCAACCTGTCGCTGACCGCGACCGGCGCCGTGGATGAAGGCGGCCAGATCACTTACACCGCGACCCTGACCAACGCCGCTGGCACGCCAGTGACCGTCACCCTGAACAACGGCGCCGTGATCACCATCGACGCCGGTAAAACCAGCGGCACCGTGACCGTCGATGCGCCGAAGGACGACGTCTACAAGGACGCCGGCACCATCGAAGCGACCATCAAAGGCGCGACCGGTGGCAACTTCGAGAACCTGGTCACCAGCGACACCCCGGCGGTCACCACCGTCAATGACACCATCGACACCAGCACCGTATCGCTGACGGCCACCGCGAACGTCGCCGAAGGCGAAACCGTGGTCTACACCGCGTCCGTGACCGCTCCGGTAACCGGCGCACCGGTTGTGGTGACCCTGTCCAATGGCCAGACCATCACCATCCCGGTGGGCGAAACCAGCGGCAGCGTGAATTTTGTCGCGCCAAACAGCCCACTGGCGGGCGGCACGTCCCTGAGCGTGAAGATCGACGGCGCCACCGGCGGCAATTACGAAAAACTCGACGTCGACGGCAAACCAGCGGATACCGCCGTCAGCGACACACCTGACACCACCACCCTGAGCCTGAGCGCGACCGACACCGTGGCCGAGGGCGGCTCGATCGTCTACACCGCTACCCTGACCAACGCAGCCGGCACTCCGGTAACCGTAACCCTGAGCAACGGCGCGGTGATTCTCATCGCCGCGGGTGCCACCAGTGGTTCCGTGACCGTCGCGGCTCCGGCCGATGACGTCTATAAAGATGCCGGCAAGGTTGAAGCGACCATCAAGGACGCCAGCGGCGGCAACTTTGAGAACCTGGCGACCAATCCGACGGCGGCGGTGACCAATGTCACCGACACCATCGACACCTCGACGGTCAACCTGACCGCGACCTCGACCGTTGCCGAAGGCGGCACCGTGGTTTACACCGCGTCCGTCAGCGCGCCGGTTACTGGTTCGCCTGTTGTCGTGACCTTGTCGAATGGCCAGACCATCACCATCCCGGTCGGCGCGAGCAGCGGTTCCGTGAACTTCGTTGCGCCGAACGACGCATTGGCGGGCGGCGGTTCGCTGAGCGTCAAGATCGACGACGCCAAGGGCGGCAACTACGAGAAGCTGGACATCGATGGCAAACCGGCTGAAACCTCGGTTACGGATACGCCAGACACCACCAACCTGTCCTTGAGCGCGACGGATTCCGTGGCTGAAGGTGGCTCGATCGTCTACACCGCGACCCTGACCAATGCGGCCGGTACGCCGGTTGTAGTCACGCTGTCCAATGGTGCGGTGATCACCATCGACGCCGGTAAAACCACCGGCACCGTGACCGTTCCAGCCCCGACCGATGACGTCTACAAAGACGCCGGCAAAGTCGAAGCGACGATCTCCACCGCGACCGGCGGCAACTTCGAAAACCTGGTGCCGAGCACGGTTCCAGCAGTGACCAATGTCACCGACACCATCGATACCTCCACCGTCAAACTGACGGCCACCGATAGCGTCGCTGAAGGCGGCACCGTGGTTTACACCGCCACAGTCGGCCAACCAGTCACTGGTTCTCCAGTAGTTGTAACCCTGGCCAACGGCCAGACAATCACCATCGACATCGGCAAAACCACCGGTACCGTCAACGCTGTCGCACCGAACGACGCGCTGGTCGGCCACGAGCCGCTGGTCAACTCGATCAAAGACGTGAGCGGCGGTAACTACGAAAACCTGGTGGCCGACAAGTCACCGGTTTCGACTACCGTTACCGACACCGCCGACACCACCAACCTGTCGTTGAGCGCCACCGGTTCGGTTGCTGAAGGCGGTTCGATCGTCTACACCGCGACCCTGACCAATGCCGCCGGTACTCCGGTTGTGGTCACGCTGTCGAATGGTGCAGTAATCACCATCGACGCCGGCAAAACCACGGGCACCGTGACCGTTCCGGCTCCGGCCGATGACGTCTACAAAGACGCCGGTAAAGTCGAAGCGACAATCTCCACCGCGACCGGCGGGAATTTCGAGAACCTGGTGCCGAGCACGGTTCCAGCAGTGACCAATGTCACCGACACCATCGATACCTCCACCGTCAAACTGACGGCCACCGATAGCGTCGCTGAAGGCGGCACCGTGGTTTACACCGCCACAGTCGGCCAACCAGTCACTGGTTCTCCAGTAGTTGTAACCCTGGCCAACGGCCAGACAATCACCATCGACATCGGCAAAACCACCGGTACCGTCAATGCGGTTGCACCGAACGACGCGCTGGTCGGCCACGAGCCGTTGACCAACTCGATCACCGATGTAAGCGGCGGCAACTACGAAAACCTGGTGGCCGACAAGTCGCCGGTTTCGACTACCGTTACCGACACTGCCGACACCACCAACCTGTCCTTGAGCGCGTCCGACTCCGTATCTGAAGGTGGCCAGATCACCTACACCGCGACTTTGACTAACGCGGCAGGTACTCCGGTAACCGTGACGCTGTCGAATGGCGCTGTCATCACCATCGAAGCGGGCAAAACCACTGGCACCGTGACCGTCGCAGCCCCGGCCGACGACGTCTACAAAGACGCCGGCAAAGTCGAAGCGACAATCTCCACCGCGACCGGTGGCAACTTCGAGAACCTGGTGCCGAGCACGGTTCCAGCGGTGACCACTGTCACTGATACGATCGACACCTCGACCGTCAAACTGACCGCCACCGAAACCGCTGCCGAAGGTGGCACCGTCACCTACACGGCGACAGTCGGCCAGCCGGTGACCGGTTCCCCTGTTGTCGTGACCCTGGCCAATGGTCAGAGCATCACCATCGACATCGGTAAAACCACCGGCACCGTGACCGCTGTCGCGCCGAACGATGCGTTGACCGGCCATGCTCCGCTGACTAACTCGATTACGGATGTGAGCGGCGGCAACTACGAAAACCTCGTGGCCGACAAAACCCCGGTCAGCACCACCGTGACCGACACTTCGGACACCACGACCGTCAGCCTGAGTGCAACCGGCTCCGTGGCTGAAGGTGGTTCGATTGTTTACACCGCCACCCTGACCAATGCTGCCGGTACTCCGGTCACCGTGACATTGAGCAACGGCGCGGTAATCCTTATCGCGGCTGGCGCCACCATCGGCACCACAACCGTCGCCGCTCCCGCCGATGACGTCTACAAAGACGCCGGCAAAGTCGAAGCGACCATCAAGGACGCCACCGGAGGTAACTTTGAAAACCTGGTCAAAGATCCATCGGCTGCCGTGACCAGCGTCACCGACACCATCGACACCAGCACCGTGTCGCTGACCGCCACGTCGAGCGTCGCCGAAGGCGGCACTGTCGTCTACACCGCGTCCGTGAGCGCACCGGTCACCGGTGCACCGGTCGTTGTGACCTTGTCCAATGGCCAAACCATTACCATCGATATCGGCAAAAGCAGCGGCACGGTCAATTTTGTCGCGCCGAACGATGCCCTGGCGGGCGGCGGCTCCTTGAGCGTCACCATCAAGGACGCCACCGGCGGCAATTACGAAAAACTGGACGTCAACGGCGACCCGGCCAAAACCACCGTCACTGACACCGTGGATAACACCACGCTGTCGCTGACCGCGACCGACACCGTGGCGGAAGGTGGCCAGATCACCTACACCGCGACCCTGACCAATGCGGCCGGTACGCCGGTGACCGTGACCTTGTCGAACGGCGCAGTGATCACCATCGAGGCTGGCAAAACCACGGGCACCGTAACCGTCGCGGCCCCGGCCGATGACGTGTACAAAGACGCGGGCAAAGTCGAAGCGACTATCTCTACCGCTACGGGTGGCAACTTCGAGAATCTGGTGCCGAGTACCGCTCCAGCGGTGACCAATGTCACGGATACCATCGACACTTCGACCGTCAAACTGACCGCGACCGGCACCGCTGCCGAAGGTGGCACCGTCACCTACACCGCGACTGTCGGCCAGCCAGTCACTGGCAGCCCGGTCACCGTGTCGTTGGCCAACGGCCAGACGATCACCATCGACATCGGCAAAACCACCGGTACCGTGACCGCTGTCGCGCCGAACGACGTGCTGACCGGTCACGCGCCGCTGACCAACTCGATCACCAACGTCACTGGCGGCAACTACGAGAATCTCGTGGCCGACAAGACGCCGGTTTCGACCACGGTCACTGACACTGTCGACACCACCAACCTGTCGTTGACCGCCACCGGGTCGGTCGCCGAAGGTGGCCAGATCACCTACACCGCAACCCTGACCAACGCCGCGGGCACCCCGGTGACCGTGACCCTGAGCAATGGCTCCGTAATCACCATCGACGCTGGTAAAACCACGGGCACCGTGACTGTTCCAGCTCCGGCTGATGATGTGTACAAGGACGCCGGCACCGTTCAGGCCACGATCACCACCGCAACCGGTGGCAACTTCGAAAGCCTGGTGCCGAGCACTGTTCCGGCCGTGACCACTGTCACCGACACCATCGACACCTCGACCGTCAAACTGACCGCGACCGGCACCGCTGCCGAAGGTGGCACCGTCACCTACACCGCGACGGTTGGGCAGCCAGTAACCGGCAGCCCGGTCACCGTGTCGTTGGCCAATGGTCAGACGATCACCATCGACATCGGCAAAACCACCGGCACCGTGACCGCCGTAGCGCCAAACGACGTGCTCACCGGCCACACGCCGCTGACCAACTCGATCACCAACGTCACTGGCGGTAATTACGAAAACCTCGTAGCCGACAAGACGCCGGTTTCGACCACGGTCACTGATACCGTCGACACGACCAACCTCAGCCTGAGCGCTACCAACTCGGTTGCTGAAGGTGGTTCGATTGTTTACACCGCGACGCTGACCAACGCTGCCGGCTCTCCGGTCACCGTGACCCTCAGCAACGGCGCCGTTATCCTCATCGCTGCCGGCGCTACCAGCGGCAACGTAACCGTCGCCGCTCCAGCGGATGACGTCTACAAAGACGCCGGCACCGTTCAGGCCACGATCACCACCGCAACCGGTGGCAACTTCGAAAACCTGGTGCCGAGCACTGTTCCGGCCGTGACCACTGTCACCGACACCATCGACACCTCGACCGTCAAACTGACCGCGACCGGCACCGCCGCTGAGGGTGGCACCGTCACCTACACCGCGACGGTTGGGCAGCCAGTAACCGGCAGCCCGGTCACCGTGTCCTTGGCCAATGGTCAGACGATCACCATCGACATCGGCAAAACCACCGGCACCGTGACCGCTGTCGCGCCGAACGACGTGCTGACGGGCCACGCGCCGCTGACCAACTCGATCACCAACGTCACTGGCGGTAACTACGAAAACCTCGTGGCCGACAAGACGCCGGTTTCGACCACGGTCACTGATACCGTCGACACGACCAACCTCAGCCTGAGCGCTACCAACTCGGTTGCTGAAGGTGGTTCGATTGTTTACACCGCCACCCTGACCAATGCCGCTGGCTCGCCGGTCACCGTAACGTTGAGCAATGGTTCGGTCATCACCATCGACGCGGGTAAAACCACGGGCACCGTGACTGTTCCAGCTCCGGCTGATGATGTGTACAAGGACGCCGGCACCGTCCAGGCGACGATCACCAACGCCACTGGTGGCAGCTTCGAAAACCTGGTGCCGAGCACTGTTCCAGCAGTCACCAATGTCACGGATACCATCGACACCTCGACCGTAAAACTGACCGCGACCGGCACCGCTGCCGAAGGTGGCACCGTCACCTACACCGCGACGGTTGGGCAGCCAGTAACCGGCAGCCCGGTCACCGTGTCGTTGGCCAACGGCCAGACGATCACCATCGACATCGGCAAAACCACCGGCACCGTGACCGCTGTCGCGCCGAACGACGTGCTGACGGGCCACGCGCCGCTGACCAACTCGATCACCAACGTCACTGGCGGCAACTATGAGAACCTCGTGGCCGACAAGACGCCGGTTTCGACCACGGTCACTGATACTGTCGACACCACCAACCTGTCGTTGACCGCCACCGGGTCGGTCGCCGAAGGTGGCCAGATCACCTACACCGCCACCCTGACCAACGCCGCGGGCACCCCGGTGACCGTGACCCTGAGCAATGGCTCCGTAATCACCATCGACGCTGGTAAAACCGCGGGCACCGTGACTGTTCCAGCTCCGGCTGATGATGTGTACAAAGACGCCGGCACCGTTCAGGCCACGATCACCACCGCAACCGGCGGTAACTTCGAAAGCCTGGTGCCGAGCACTGTCCCAGCCGTGACCAGCGTCACCGACACCATCGACACCTCGACCGTCAAACTGACCGCGACCGGCACCGCCGCTGAGGGTGGCACCGTCACCTACACCGCGACTGTCGGCCAGCCAGTCACTGGCAGTCCGGTTACCGTGTCGTTGGCCAATGGTCAGACGATCACCATCGACATCGGTAAAACCACCGGTACCGTGACCGCTATCGCGCCAAACGACGTGCTCACCGGCCACGCACCGCTGACCAACTCGATCACTAACGTGACCGGCGGCAACTACGAAAACCTCGTCGCCGACAAAACCCCGGTCAGCACCACCGTCACCGACACTGTCGACACCACCAACCTGTCGTTGACCGCCACCGGGTCGGTCGCCGAAGGTGGCCAGATCACCTACACCGCCACCCTGACCAACGCTGCTGGCTCGCCGGTCACCGTGACCCTGAGCAATGGCTCCGTAATCACCATCGACGCTGGTAAAACCACGGGCACCGTGACCGTTCCGGCTCCAGCTGATGACGTGTACAAGGACGCCGGCACCGTTCAAGCGACGATCACCAACGCCACTGGTGGCAGTTTCGAAAACCTGGTGCCGAGCACCGCGCCAGCCGTGACCAACGTCACCGACACCCTCGACACCACCCAAGTCAGCATCACCGGCAGCACCTCGGTGACCGAAGGCCAGACCGCCAGCTACACCGTCAGCCTGACCCACCCGGCGCAAACCGACGTGACGCTGAAAATCGTCTACAGCGGCACCGCCGCCGACGGTTCGGACTTCACCGGTGTGTACACCGTGAAGATTCCGGCCGGCGCCAGCAGCGCCAGCTTCAACGTGGCGACCATTGACGACAAGATCACCGAAGGCACCGAAAACTTCGTGGTCAAGATCGACTCGGCCACGGGCGGCAACTTCGAGAACCTGGCAGTCAGCACCACCAATGGCAGCGTCAGCACCTCGATCATCGATAACGATGCGCCACCGGTCATCGACCTGGACGCCAACAATTCCAGCGGCGCCACCGGTGCTAACTACAACGTCACCTTCACCGAAGGCACCACGGGCGCGGGCGTGTCGATTGCTGACACCGACCTGAAAATCACCGACCCCGACAGCACCATGCTGACCGGCGCCACCATCGTGCTGACCAACCGTCAGGACGGCGATGCGCTGAATCTGGGCAACAGCGTCAACGGCATCACCATCAATGCCAACAGCACCAACGGCACCGTGACGCTGACCCTGTCGGGCAACGCGACGCTGGCCGACTACATGCAGGCGATCAAGAACATCAGCTTCACCAACAACAGTGAAAACCCGAGCACCGTGCCGCGGACCATCACCGTGACCGTGACCGATGGCGGCAACTACTCGAACGTCGCAACCACCACGGTCAACGTGGTAGCGGTCAACGACGCGCCGACCGCTGCGCCAGTCAACGTTACCGGCACCGAAGACACCCCGCTGATCCTCGGCTGGTCGACCTTCGGCGTCAGCGATGTCGACAGCCCGGCCGCGAGCCTGGGTGTGAAAATCACCGGGCTGCCGGGCGAAGGCAAGTTGCAGTACCTGAACGGCTCGACCTGGACCGACGTCAGCACCAACCAGACCTTCACCAAGGCTGACATCGACGCCGGTAAGCTGCGCTTCACCCCGGACGCCAACGAATCCGGGACCAACGGCTACGGCGGCACCGGCCTGGGCAACAATCAGGCGGATTACGCGCAGATCAAGTTCCAGCCAACCGACGGTCAACTGCTGGGCAACACCGGCACGATCAAAATCGACATCACGCCAGTCGCCGATGCGCCGTCCCTGACTGTTGCGGATAACAGCGTCAAATCCACCGGGTTGATCAAGGAAGTCTGGACCGGTCTGTCGGGCCTCGGCACCGACGGCAGCGGCGCGCCGAGTGGCACGCTCAAGTCGGTCATCGACGCGGCGGGTACACCTAACTCCAGCAGCACCGTGACCAACGTGCAGTCCGACGGCAGTGTCGCGGCGGGCACCGCCTCCAAAACGTCCGGCCTGATCTACCTCGAAGCCGGCAAGACCTACACCTTCAGCGGTTCGGGCGATGACAGCCTGCTCGTGACCATCGGTGGCAAGAACGTCGCGTCCGCTTTGTGGGGTGCGGGCGGCAACTTGAGTGGGTCGTTCACCCCGACCGCCAGCGGCTACTACACCCTGGACATCTACCACCATAACCAAAGTGGCCCGGGCAGCTATGACGTCAACCTCTCGGTCAATGGCGCGGCTGCGGTCGACCTGAGCAGCGCCGGCGTGCCGCTCTATACCGGCGTGGCCGATCTGGCCGCTTCCGGCGTAACGGTCTCCGACCTGCACGGCACCGGCGGTGAGGGTTACTACGATGGCTACAAACTCAACACCGGTTTCGAAGGCACCAGCGTTCACCTGTCCGCGATCAAGACGGCCCTGACCGACACCGACGGCTCCGAAAGCCTGAGCGTGAAAATCGGCGGCATCCCGGCAGGCTCGGTGCTCACCGACGGCGCCGGTCACACCTTCACCGCCACCGCGACCTCCGGCGAAGCCAATGTCACCGGCTGGAACCTCGGCACCCTGACCGTGACCCCGCCGCCGTACTACAACGGCCAGTTCAACCTGACCGTGACCTCCACCTCCACCGAGGCACTGGGCGGTTCGGCCATTAGCACGGCGCAGATCCCGGTCACCGTTTACCCGGCGACTTACAACGCAATCACCGCCACGTCGGCCAGCGACACCGTCACCGGTACCGACGGCAACGACATCATCGTTGCCGACATCGGCGGCCTGACCGTGGTGCCGGGCACCAACTACAACATCGCCTTCATGGTCGACAGCTCGGGCAGCATGAGCGCGTCGTCGATCAATGCGGCCAAAGACTCGCTGACCTCGGTGTTCAACACCCTCAAGCAAAGCATGGGCGGCAACTCGGGCACGGTGAACATCTTCCTGGTGGACTTCGATACCCAGGTCAACAAGTCGGTGTCGGTCAACCTGAACGACCCGAATGCGTTGGCAACGCTCAAGACCGTGCTGGACTCGATGTCGTCCGGCGGCGGCACCAACTACGAGGACGTGTTCAAGACCACGGCCAACTGGTTCCAGAGCGCTGACGCGGTGGCCAACACCGGGGCGAAGAACCTTACGTACTTCATCACCGACGGCAAGCCGACCTACTACCAGAACGGCGAGCAGACCAACCCGACGCTGTTCGGCAACGTGAAACTCGACGACGTGGTGAAAACCAGCAACTACAAGCCGGGCGATACGTTCTCCACGACCATCGACAGCACGCACATCCTGAACATCAACAGTGCGGGCGTCGCGACGCTGCAAACCTACAATTCGTGGTGGGGCTGGAGCTCCAGCAACCTCGGCACCGTTCACGCCCAGGGCGATGGCACCTACGAGTTGTCGGCCCTGGCGGGCAGCGGCAGCAGCACCACCCAGACCACCACCGATAACGCCAACAGCAGCTTCGCGTTGCTGGGCAACTTGTCGAACGTAGAAGCCATCGGCCTCAACAGCGGTGTCAGCCTCACCGATCTGAGACCTTACGACACGGACAAAACGCCACAAACCAACATCGACCCGAAAGACCTGGCCAATTCGATCATCGGTCACACCGAAGCGACGCTGCCAGGTTCCGACACGGTCAACGGCGGCGACGGCAACGACATCCTGTTCGGCGACCTGGTGAGCTTCAACGGCATCGCCGGCGAGGGTTACCAGGCCATGCAGGCGTTCGTCGCCCAGCAGACCGGCGTGGACGTCAGCAAAGTCACCACCAGCAACGTGCATCAGTTCGTTACCGAGCACTACACCGCGTTCGACGTGTCCGGCGCCCACGATGGCAACGACACGCTGCTGGGCGGCGCAGGCAATGACATCCTGTTCGGCTCGGGCGGCAACGACCTGCTCGACGGCGGCAAGGGCAATGACATTCTGCTCGGTGGTACCGGTAACGACACGCTGATCGGCGGTTCGGGCAACGACATCCTGATTGGCGGCTCGGGTGCCGACACCTTCGTCTGGAAGGCGGGCGACACCGGCAGCGACGTGATCAAGGACTTCAAGGCCAGCGAAGGTGACCGCATCGACCTGCGCGATTTGTTGCAGGGCGAAACCGGCAGCACCATCGACAACTTCCTGAAGATCACCACCGTCGATGGCGTCTCGTCGTTGCAGGTCAGCTCGGCCGGCAAGTTCAACTCGGCGGATGCTGCAGCGGCGACTCCGGACGTGACGATCAAACTGGAAGGCAACAACTGGTCTACCGCCAACCTGCACAACCTGATTGCCGGTAGCGATCCGACCATCAAAGTCGACCACAACAACAGCTGATCCAACGCAAAACGGCCGCCCTTATGGGGCGGCCGTTACGTTTGCGCCTATCTCACCGGTGACGATTTCGTCGCCGCACCGCATACTCGCCAACAGTTGGCCTATGCTGCTGACAGCATGACGCTGGTCCATTTCTGAGGGATGCTCAATGTTTTACGTGCAACGCGATGCGCAAGGCCAATTGGTGCGCGTGGAAGCCGCGGCCTATGCCGAGGCCACGGAAACACTGCCGGCCGACAACCACGAAATCCAGGCCTGGTACGCCAACGAAGTAATGGAAACCAGCCTCAAGCAGCTCAAGCAGAGCGACCTGGAAATGATCCGGGTACTCGATGACTTGATCCAGGTGCTGACCAGCAAAGGCGTGATTCGCGTCACCGACCTGCCGGCCGCTGCCCAGGCCAAACTGATGGACCGGACCCAGGCCCGGGAAGCGTTGGGTGGGTTGAGCCATTTGATCGATGATGATGAGACGGGGTTGATCTAACCCCGGTCTTTTTACATCGTTAGATCGTTCCCACGCTCTGCGTGGGAATGCAGCCCGTGACGCTCTGCGTCACAACGGTGTCAGGCGCAACGCCGGCACTGAGGCTGGAACGCGGAGCGTCCCTGGAGGCATTCCCACGCAGAGCGTGGGAACGATCTTTGGATTACTTCCAGGGCTTGGGCTCCCCAAACAACTGCCCCTGAACCCCATACAAGCCCATCTCGCGAATCACCGACAACTCCCCTTCAGTCTCGACCCGCTCGGCAATCAGCGGCAGGTCAATGCTGTGCGCCGCCCGCTGGATCGCCTCGATGAACAGACGCTTATCGCTTTCCTGATCAATCGCCCGAATGTAACTGCCATCGATCTTCAGGTACGCCAAGCCGAGCCGCGCCAGGTTGCCGATCATGCTGAACCGCCCGCCAAACCGTTGCAGGCTCAGGGAGAAGCCCAGCTCACGCAGGCGCCGGGTCAATTGCTCCAGCACCGCTTGCTCGGGCAATTGCTCTTCGCCGATTTCCAGGGTCAGGCGCTCACCCAGGTTCGAGTGCTGACGCAAAATCTCGAAGACCCTGTTCAACGCCTGCGGATCCGCCAGCGTTGCCGAGGACAGGTTCAGCGCCAGGGATTCTTCATGCCCGGCCATTTGCTCGAGCACCAATTCCAACATCAGGCGATCCAGCCGCGCGGTCCAGCCAAAGCGCTCCAGCCATGGCAGAAATCGCCCGGCGGGAATGGTCTGGCCCTGATCGTCGAGCAAGCGCGACAGCACTTTGTAATGCAGCACCAGCGTGGGGTCTTGCGCCGCCACCACCGGTTGGAAATACAACTCGAACCGCTGCTGATTCAACGCCCCATCCAGCAAGTTATGCCACGCATGATGATCATCGCCGACACTCGCCGAGGCGCTGTGATCCAGGCACGCCCAGCTCGATTCGCCCTGACCTTCAGCTTGCGCCAACGCCTGATCCGCCAGGCCGATGACCGCTTGCGGCGAGTCGCCATGAACAAACGGCGCCAGCCCGATGGACGCCACCGAAGCTACGTCGGTGGCGCCGGTCGCATGCAAACTGGCCAATGCGCTATCGAGATTCTGCGCCAGTTGCAGCGCTTCTTCGCGCACCAGACCCGGCGCCAGCACGGCGAATTCGCCACCGCGAATCCGCGTGACGAGGTTCTGGGTTTCCGGGTATTTGGCGCATTCACGGGACAGCTGTTCGCCGACCGCTTTCAATAAATCATCGGTGCGCTGACCGCCCAGGCGCTGGTTCAAACCGGCCAGATCCTTGACCCGCAGTAGCAACAGATAACCGGAACTGGCCTGCTCCGGGTTGCTCACCCGGGCGTTCAATTGCATTTCAAAATAGCGCCGGTTAGCCAGCCCGGTAAGGTTGTCCTGATAAGACTCGACCCGCAGTTTTTCACTGCGCTCGGCCTGCTCCTGGAACAGCGCCTTGAGCTTCTCGACCATCTGGTTCATCGCTTGCACCACCCGACGCAGTTCCGGGGTGCGCGGCAGTTCGGGCAGGCTGAGGAATTCCCGACGGGCGATGGCGTGGGATTGCTTGACCATGTAGTCCAGCGGTTTGAGTTGCCGACGTAACAGCAGCGCGCCCAGCACCGCACTCACGGCGCCGCAGATCAGCAACCAGCCGAGGCTGCCGAGCGCGCTCTGCCACAGCTTGGCCAGGGCGAACATCGGGTGGCTGACCACCTCGACCCGCGCCGCCTGTTCCCAGCCACGGCTGACCAGCGCATCACCACCGGCCGGCTCCAGGCCGATCATTTTGACGAACCAGTCCGGCACGTTGTTCACCGCCGGAATGCCGCTGCGCTCGACGATGGTCTGGTCGGTCTTGAGGTCGACCACGCGGATGCTCGCGTAATAACCGCTGTCGAAAATCGAGCTGACCAGCAACTCGACCATCGCCGGGTCATCGATATTCGGCGTCAGGGACAAGGCGAGCGCCGTGGCGGCGTCCTGGGCGTGGGAGCGCAACTGGTTGACGTACTGGGTGCGCGAGCTCTCCAGGCTGACCATGAAGCTGCCGGTGAAGGCGACCACAAGGAACAGGCAGATAGCGATCAACAGCTGTTTGAACAAAGACATCTGAGCGCGTGCTCCTAGTTAGTCGTCTCGACCGGAAATCCTTCGGCCTGCATTTTTTTCAACACATCCTGCCAACGGGACAGGCGCTTGGTGTCACCGACTTTCTTGTTGCCCTTGGCACCGGGCAGGTACAAGCCTTCGGCATTGAAAGAGTAGACCGGCAGCAAATCGGTTCGTTGGCTGGCGGGCTTGATCTCGTTGATCAGACTGTCGAGCACCAGCGGCATCGCCTCGGGGGTCGAATAGTAGGTCAGCACCATGTGCGCCCGGTTCAGACGCAACGCCTTGACGTAGGTGATGCGCAGCTTGTCACTGGACACCCCGAGATGACGCAGGCTGAAATATTTGGCGATGGCGTAGTCTTCGCAGTCGCCGGCGCCTTTCCACAAGGCTTCGATCGGGGTTTCCCAATAATCGACTTCGTGCCACAGGTCGATGTCTTCTTCGTAGCGCACCTGTTTGTTGAAGAACTGGTTTACCACGTTGAGCTTTTCCATCTCGCCGACCTGCTTCTGGGTGGCCAGCAGACGCTGCCAGGCATCAATGCGTTGCTGCCCCTCGCCCAATGGCCCGTAAATGGCCTGGGCACGACGACTGATCAGGGAAAAATCCCAGTCGGCATGCAACCCGCCCAGCATGACGCCGGCCAGCAGCAGCGCGCAGCACAGCCAGCGCATCATCCGAGGGATCGCGAAACGTACCGCCAATGCAAGGCATCCAGGGTAGGCAGGTGGGAATCGGTTGATGGTGAAGGTTAGCCCGATAAAAGACAATGGCACGGTGCAATCACTGCCGCCACGCTAGACTTGATATGTGAGTGATCATAAAAAGATTGCAGCGTACGACAGATCCTACAAAGTGATGCGGTCGAGGTATTGTTGCAGCGATCTTTTACAAGGTTTGACAACGTGTATAACAGTCACTAGTGTCCATTTGGATCCAAAAACAACTTCAGTCATTCAGGGTGCGCAGTAGTGACACAGAAGCCCAATCCTCTAAACAGCATCAAGGTCAACGGGCCGATTCCCGCTCACCTGGCGCGCTCGGTCATCGAAGAGACCCTGCGTTCGGCCATTCTCGACGGGCGCATCCCTTGCGGCACCGCCCTGCGCCAGCAAGACCTGGCCGACCTGTTCGGCGTCAGCCGCATGCCGGTGCGCGAAGCGTTGCGCCAGCTCGAAGCGCAATCGTTGCTCAATGTGGTCGCCCACAAAGGTGCCGTGGTCGCTGCGCTGGTTCAGGGCGATGCCGCTGAAACCTATGAGCTGCGAATCCTGCTCGAATCCGAAGCACTGCGCCGCTCGATTCCCTTGCTTGGCACTAACGATTTCGAGCGCGCTGCGCGCTACATCGAAGAATTGGAAACCGAGCACAACTACACCGAAATCGGTCGGCTCAATCGCCTGTTTCACATGACCTTGTACAACAAGGCACCCAATCGCCGGCTATTGCGCCTGGTGGAAGACGGGTTGAACGAAGAAGAGCGCTTCCTGCGCTTCAACCTGGAGGCGATGGGCCTGGGCAAACTGTCCCAGGGCGATCACCGGGACCTGCTGCGAGCCGTTGAAGACCGCGATATCGAACGCGCGGTAACCCTGCTGGAGCATCACCTCAACCGCGGTGTCGAGGTCATCACGCGCTACCTCGACAATCCTGCTACCCAGAAGAAAACCTCGAAGTAGCACGCAACCCCGCGCATAGGCGAGCCATTTCGCTCGCCTTGTCTGGCTGATCCCCGTCCTGGGTTACTCGGCGAATAACTTTCTTACAAATCCCTCATTCGTACCTACCGGGCCGACCGGGCGATGCCGTTCCTGCCAGTCCTGAGCCCTGCTTTCAACTCCCCCTTCCTGCTCGATAAATGCCGTCAGCGAATGACGCACCAACGATAGCGGCTGCCGTCATTTACGCTCACTCTTGGGCCTGCCAACCCAACAATGACGGATGACGCGCCGCAGCCACGGCGTAGTCAACGCACCAAGAACCTACGGAAGGAGTCTTGCCACGGGAAAGGAAGTCAACGGCATATTCCCGGCCAACTTCCATCCCCTCAGATCACACCAACGACTGCAGTTTGAAAGTTGCTCTGAGTGAGGCATTCACTCTCTTTTTCGATTCTGACTTATATAAGCCGGAAGGAGCAACTTCATCCAAATAAAACTCAAGCCAGAAGTTTTATTGGAACTTGTCGCGCCCGCGAAAGTTGAACTTTCAAATAATATAAAAATAACTTGCCGAGAACTTTATTGATGTATTAGTTTTTCTCCGCCGCCATTGGATCCAGGCACATCCCTGATCCAGCAAGGCCTGCAAAGAATGCCTCATTGCTCAAACACATCAATTCGATTGAGGACTGCGCTCGCCAACAGAAAACATTAACCCACTGTCGCTTATTGATTACGTCCCCTTTTGGTATTCCCGTTAACTTATAGGCTCGTCCATGAAATCGACTAAAGACCGTCTCAATCAAAAGAAAGCAGAACTTAGCGCCCACCCAATCTTTGGCGAAATACATTCGCTGTCTATTCTGCAGCGCTTTATGGAAACCCATGTCTTTGCGGTCTGGGATTTCATGTCGCTGACCAAGCGCCTGCAACAGGAACTGACCTGCGTGCAACTGCCCTGGCTGCCGCCGCGAGACCCGCAGGCAGCACGGCTGATCAACGAGATTGTGCTTGGCGAAGAGTCCGATGATCGTCCCGCCAATGGTCACTACAGCCATTTCGAGTTGTACCTGGATGCGATGCGTGAAGTCGGTGCAAGTACCGCGGCCGTCGAGCGCTTCGTGGCGCTGCAAAAGGAAGGCGTGAGTTATGACGTGGCGCTGCAAAGCGTGAATGTCGATCCGGCCGCCGCGCAATTCGTGCGCGACACCTTGCACACCGCCCTGCATGCCCCCGGCCATAGTGTCGCCGCCGCGTTTTTGCATGGTCGCGAGAGTGTGATTCCGCAGATGTTCCAGCGGATTCTCGATGACTGGGGCATTGGCATCGAACAGGCACCGACCTTCCGCTACTACCTGGAACGCCACATCGAAGTCGACTCGGAAGACCACGGCCCGGCTGCCGAAAAACTGCTCGCCCGGCTGGTCGATGGCGACCCGCAACGCCAGGAAGACGTTTACGCCAGCGCCATCGCCGCCGTGGAAAGCCGCATCGCCCTGTGGGATGGCTTGCGCGTCAGCATGAGCGAATCCTTGGGCGAGGTGAGCGCATGAACGCTGCCGACTACCAATCTTTCGCCGACGCCTGGGAAAGCCGCGCCACCATCCGCACCCGGCCCCGGCGCGTGCTGGAGAACGACGACAAGCTGATCTACCCGTTGAGCCGCCAACCTTTGGTGCTGAGCGACACCTTCCTGCGCGAGTGCCCGGAGCAACGGGACTTCGCCTTGGTGCAGACGCTCTACAAATTCATCAACGACGTGGTGATTTTCGAAACAGAGATCGTCGACAAGACCGCTCGCAGCATCGCCAAGAACCGCTTCGCCGTGGCTTTCCCGTTCGCCTGCCGCTACGACGCCATGACCGTGGTGGTAGACGAGGATTACCACGCGCTGGTGGCAATGGATTTCATGCAGCAGACCGTGGCGATGACCGGCATCACGCCGATCGAACTGCCGGATGAAATCGAGCTGAGCCGGGCGATTCCGGCCGCCGTGGCCCTGGCACCGGAACACCTGCGCAGCGCCGTGGAGTTGATCTGCGTGGCCATCGCCGAGAACACCGTCACCGGCGATGTGGCGGCGTTCGCCAAGGACGATACGGTCAAGCAGTCGATCAAGGGGCTGATGGCCGATCACTTGCTGGACGAGGGTCGTCACTCGAGCTTCTGGGCGCGTCTGGTGCGCATCTACTGGCACACCGCGAGCGAAGCCGACCGTCAGTGTATCGCGCAGATCCTGCCGGTGTTCATCAGCCATTACCTGACCAACGACATCCAGAAGTCCTTCGACTTTCGCCTGATCGAGTCCTTGCAGATCAGTGACGCCGCGCGCCGGGCACTCAAGAGCGAAGTCTCGGGGTTGGCCTTCCCGATCAATCGCCATCACCCGCTGGTCGCCAACATCGTGCGGTTTTTCCGCAGCAGTTCGTTGCTCGATTCGCCGTGCGTTCAGCAAGCCCTGGGCGACTACCTGGTTTAACGAGGAGAACATCATGAGACGTCTCGACATTGCGCTTACAGGGCAGAGCCAGGCTTTGACCGACCTGGCGCTGGAGCTCGAACAACATGGACATTCACTGGTACGGCTGACAGATGTCAGCGAGCCAGGGTTGGGCAGCGTCGATTTGGTGATCGACGATGCCAGCCTGGTCTTTCCCGACTTCGGTGAGGTGCCGCGATTGACGTTGCAGCTGGGTGTCGGCGGGGCTTCGGGCCTGCCCACCCTGGACGTGCTGTGCACCTATGGTTCAACGCTGTTCACCCGCGTACCGATTGCCGAGGAACCGTCCGGCAATGGCCAGGCGTTGCGTCTGCGTGCGGTGGCGGAACTGGTGGATCACGTGGCGCTGCTGGTCAGCCGTTTTTCCCGGGATGCCGAGTATTTTTTATCCGCTGAGCCGACGGCGCCCGTGCACTTCGAACGGGTGGAAAATCTGCTGTTTCTTGAGCGCCTGGCGTTCGTCCATCAGCTCAACATGACCGCGCACGATGGGCTACTGCAACTGGGTCAGATCCCGATGATCGAGCGGCTGGAACAGCGCTTTATCCAATGCGCCGCACGACCCGCGCTGAACATCGCCGGCACCTCGCTCAGCTATCGCCAGTTGCATGCTTACAGCCGTGCGATCCAGCAGCGTTTGCAGCCGTTGCTGGATCAGCATCGAGGCTCGTTGGTGGTGGGTATCTGCCTGCCGAAAAGCAGCGCGTTGTATGCGGGGATTCTGGCAATTCTCGGCAGCGGTGCGGTGTACCTGCCGCTGGAGCCGAGCCATCCGCTGCAACGCCAGCAATACATCCTGGAGAACGCCGGCGCGGTGTTGTTGCTGCATGATGGCGAGCATCCCCTGGCGGGTCAGGTGCCGGGCCTGGACATCAGCCGTATCGACATCGACGACGCGGATCTCGAACAACCGTTAATGCACCGACGACCCACCCTCGACGCGCCCTGCATGGCGCTCTACACCTCGGGCACCACCGGGCACCCGAAAGGCGTGTTGCTCAGCCAGGCCAATCTCGCGCACTTCACCGCGTGGTATGCGGACTACGTGCAACTGACTGAACAGAGTCGGGTGTTGCAGTTTTCATCGCTGAGTTTCGACTCTTCGCTGATCGATATTTTCCCGACACTGCTGCAGGGCGCGGAGTTGATCGTGCCCAGCGATGATCAGCGGCGTGATCCCTTGCAACTGGTCGAACTGATCCGTCATCAGCAACTGAGCCACGCCTTCCTGCCGCCGGCGCTGTTGAGCATTCTGCCGCTGGATCAGTTGCAGGTGCTCGATCATGTAATGACCGGCGGCGACGTCTGCGAACCCTACGTCATCGAGCGACTGACCCGCCAGGGCAACCTCTACAACCTCTATGGCCCCACCGAAGCCACGGTGCTGATCACCGCGCGGCAACTGCGGCCCGGCGACAACAACCGCACCCTCGGCGGTCCGATTGCCAACAGCCAAGTGCTGATTCTCGATGAGGACTTTCAACCGGTGGCGGAACAGACCGTCGGTGAGTTGTACATCGTCGGCCCGGGCGTGTGCCTGGGTTACCTGAACAATCCACAGCAAACCGCCGAACGTTATCTGGACCTGAAACTGCCGAACGCTAAAAGCCTGCGGGCCTACCGCACCGGCGACATGGCGAAGTGGACCGGCGACGGTGTCGAGCTGTGCGGACGCCGGGACAATCAGGTGAAAATCCGCGGCTTCCGGGTCGAGCCGGAAGAGATCGAGCGTTGCCTGCGCGACAGTCAGTTGTACCGACAGGTGGCGGTGGTGATCGACAGCCAGCGACGGATCCTGGCGTTCCTCGCCCAGCCGCAGGAAGAGCAACCGGGTGCCGCGCGCGAAGCGTTGAAGGCCCACGCCGTGCAGTTCCTGCCGGACTACATGCAACCCGGTGCCTGGACGGAGTTGGCGAGCATGCCGTTCGCCAGTAACGGCAAAGTTGATCGCAAGGCGCTGCTGGCGCTGCCGGTGACGGTGTTGGAGAACAGTGCCCGTCGGTTGCCGGTCAGCGCCGATGAAGCGTTGCTGCTGGAGATCTGGGCCGAGTTGCTGGAGCTGCCGGCCAGCGACATTTCCACCGATGAAAGCTTTTTCAATCTGGGCGGTCACTCGATCCTGCTGTCGCGGATGTTGTTGCGCCTGCGTGAGGAGTTCGGACGCAGCATTTCGATCAACCGCTTCATCGAACTGCCGACCATCGCGAAGTTGGCGACGCTGGTGCGCGGCTCGGGCACAGAAGAAGTGTTGAGCGAACAGGCGATGGCCGATGCCTTCCGTGAGCTGGAGATCCAGCCGCTGCCGGTCAGCCGCATGGGTGATGTGCACAAGGTGATCGTCACTGGCGCCAACAGTTTTGTCGGCGTGCACATCGTCGAGGCGTTGCTGGCCTGGGGCGCCACCGAAGTTGCTTGCCTGGTGCGCGATGGCGGTGGGCAAACGGCGGCTGAGCGCTTTGCCCAGGCGTTGCGCGAGAACCGACTGGAGCATCTGGACTTGCATCGGGTGCAGGTTTACGCGGCGGACATCACGCGTCCGATGCTGGGGCTTGCGGAGGACGTCTACGAGCGTCTGGATCGGGAGTTTGGCGCACTGGTGCATAACGCGGCCAACGTCAATCACGTGCTCGATTACGAGTCGCTGGCGCGGGATAACGTCGAGCCGATCTTCGAATGCCTGCGTTTGTGCGAAGGGCGCAGCAAGAAGATCTTCAACTTTGTCTCCACGCTTTCGGCGTCCAGCACGATTTCTGACGATGGCCGGGTGCTGGAATTGCCCGCCGCGCAAACGCCACCGATCTACATCAAGAACGGCTACAACCTGTCCAAGTGGGTTGGCGAGCGGATCCTGGAACGGGCGCGAGAGCGTGGTGTGCGGGTCAACTTGTATCGCCCCGGCAACATCAGTTTCAACAGCCTCACCGGCGTCTGCCAGCCGCACAAGAATCGCTTGATGCTGATGCTCAAGGGTTCGATCCAGCTCGGTCAGGTGCCGGAGTTCACCCTGAACTTCGACCTGATGCCGGTGGACTTCCTCGCTCGCTTCATCGCTTTCCATGCCAGCCGTTATCAGCCGGAACACGCGGTGTTCAACCTGCACAACCCCGAGCCGCTGAGCTGGGATGCCTACGTCAATTCGTTTCGCGAAGCGGGTCGGGAATTCTCGATGGTCAGCGTCGCCGACTGGCAGCAGCAACTGGGCCGGGTCGACAGCGACAACGCGCTGTTCGGCGTGCTGGGCTTCTACCTCAACGGCTTTGAGGAAGACATCGGCGACATCTCGATGATCGGCCACGACAACGCCCAGGCCGGCGTCCGGCAGATGGGCGCGCACTACCCGCAAAAGTCCCCGGCGCTGCTGCGTCGCGGCTGCGATTACCTCAAAGAAATCAACTTCATCTGAACCACCCCACTGGAGCAAAACCATGAAAACCCTGCAACCCGATACCCTGATCAAAAACCCACACGGCTGCCACGTGGCGTCCTCGGTGGACGTGCCTGCGGACGCGTTGAAAGTCTGGGCGGTGGTCGGCAACTTTGCCGGCTTCGACGCCTTTATCCCGGCGCTGTCGCACATCGAGATGACCGGTGAAGGCGTGTCGTCCCTGCGCAAGAAAGTCTTCAAGGACGGCAACCTGGTGGTCGAGCAACTCAACTCCCGGGACGACCAGGCGCTGAGCATGACCTGGACGACCATCTACAACACCTTGGGCGTGGCGAACTTGTGGGCGGCGATGAATGTGGAATCGCTGGGCGAAGGCAAATCGCGGGCGACCTGGACCATCATCGCTGAACCGGCCCAGGGCGACGCTGAGGCGTTACCGGGGTTCAAGGATTTCGTGCAGGGCTTTGCCGATGACGCGATGAACAATGTGTTGAAGCTGTTTGCATAAGGCATGAAAAAGCCCGCTGTGGAGGTGATCCACAGCGGGCTTTTTTACATCGATAGATCAGATTTTGAAGCTGTCGACCAATTGCTTCAAACGGTTGGCCTGCAACGACAGAGCATCGCAATCCTTCAATGTTTCATTGAGGTTGGCCACGCTTTGCTGGTTCAACAGGTTGATCTGGTTGACGTCGACGTTGAGGGTTTCCACGACTGCAGTCTGCTCTTCGGTCGCCGCGGCCACCGATTGGTTCATGCCGTCGATTTCGCCGATGCGCTGGGTCACGCTGACCAGGCGCAGACCGGCCTGGTTCGCCACTTCAACGCTCTCTTCACTGGAGACCTGGCTGGCGTTCATGGTGGTCACCGCTTCGCGAGAACCGATCTGCAGCGAGGTGATCATCTTGTGGATCTCCTCGGCCGATTCCTGGGTCCGATGGGCGAGGTTACGCACCTCGTCCGCCACCACCGCAAAACCACGACCGGCTTCACCGGCACGGGCCGCTTCGATAGCCGCGTTCAGGGCCAGCAGGTTGGTCTGCTGAGAGATACCTTTGATCACATCCAGAATGTGCCCGATGTTGTCGGTGCTGGCATTCAGGGTTTCGATCTGGGTGCAGGACAGGCTGATTTTCTGCGACAGCTCGGTCATGGCCAGGATGGTTTTTTCCACCACCTGACGACCGTCGTCGGCCTGCTCGCTGGCGCCGCTGGCGTGCTGCGAAGCATCGGCGGCGTTGCGGGCAATTTCCTGGGTTGCGGCGCCAAGCTCGTTGATCGCGGCAGCCACACTGTTGGTGCGAGCGCTTTGTTCGTCGGAACCGATGATCGAGGCGTTGGATGAGGCCATCACGCGTTGCGACAGATCGTGCACCTGACGGGTCGCCGAGGACACTTCGGAAATCGACGCGTGAATCCGCTCTACGAACTGGTTGAATGCACCGCCCAGTTCTCCGAACTCGTCTTTGCTTTCCACGGCCAGACGACGGGTCAGGTCACCTTCGCCCTGGGCGATGTCTTTCATCGCACGACCCATGGTTGTCAGCGGGCGCATCAGCACGTTGATCAGAAGGCTCAGCAGCACTGCAATGGCGCTCACGGCGATAAACATCGCGATCAGTGCCGAGGTGCGGAATTGGCTCAGCGGGGCGTAGGCCTTGTCCTTATCGATCGACAGCCCGATGTACCACTCGGCATTTGGCAAGCCACTCACTGGGGTGAACGAGAGGATGCGGTCCTGCTTGTTCAGGGTGACTTCCTGATTACCCTTCTCGATGCGTACGCTGGAACCTGGGTAGATGTCCTTCAGGTTCTTCATCACCTGATCTTTGTCCGGGCTGACGATCACCTGACCGTCGGCGCTGACCAGGAACGCGTGGCCGATACCACCGAAGTCCACCGAATTGATGATCTTCACCAGGGTTTCCAGACTCAGGTCACCGCCGACAACGCCGAGCAGTTCGCCGTTCTTTTTCACCGGCATGGCGATTGTCACGACCAGGCCACCGACTGCGGCCATGTAAGGCGGGGTCAGCATGGTTTTGTCGGCAGCAACGGCTTGCTTGTACCAAGGACGCTGACGTGGGTCGTAGCCGTCCGGCATCTTCGCGTCAGGGCGCTGGGTGAAGACACCGTTGGCCTGGCCGACGTACGTGAACTGGAAGTTCGAGGTAAAGGCCGGTTGATCGACCAATCCTGGCAGATCGGCATTCGCGCCTTGGTGAGCAACGTTCTGCGCCAGGTTTTCCAGCACCAGCACGCGGCCGCTCATCCAGTTCTGCACGCTGCTGGCGGTCAAGTCGCCGGCTTGCTGGACAGAAGATTCGAGGTTTTGCCGAATGGTGTTTCGCTGCAAATAGTCGTTGTACAAAGTGAACAACGCGAAAGCCAGCACCACGACGCCTGAAGCGGCCAGCAGGATTTTATGGCTGAACTTGAGATTCATTTCATGGGACTTCTTATGCAAAAAGTGGGGATGCGTTCCGGATTGCAACATTCCATGTAACAGCGCAGACGGCTTTCTGAGGCCGCTCTACTTTGGTGCACGCATGTCTCACCAGTTTTTCGGCACGAGAAGGATAAATCTTAGGGGTTTGTATGAAATGGATGACATTCACGCCAGATTCCCGCCGAACGGCGTACTAGAGCGTCTGGCTTAGCTTTTAATTCCTTTGCTGTCGCTCGGCGCTTTATCTGCTCCAAAACGACAAAACCCCTGTCTGCGCTAGCAGACAGGGGTTTCGGAATTCAATCTTGACGATGACCTACTCTCACATGGGGAAACCCCACACTACCATCGGCGATGCATCGTTTCACTGCTGAGTTCGGGATGGGATCAGGTGGTTCCAATGCTCTATGGTCGTCAAGAAATTCTGTGACCAGCCCGTTACCGCAGTAACGTGCCAGCAAAAAACGGTGACTTCTACTAAAACAAAACCCCTACCTGCATACGCAGATAGGGGTTTCGGAATTTAATCTTGACGATGACCTACTCTCACATGGGGAAACCCCACACTACCATCGGCGATGCATCGTTTCACTGCTGAGTTCGGGATGGGATCAGGTGGTTCCAATGCTCTATGGTCGTCAAGAAATTCGGTAGCCAGCTCGTTTGCCTTTTCAGGTTCACGCTCCAGCGAATGGGTATGCGATAGATTTGTGTGTTTTTTTGCTGCGAACTTTCGGTTCATTGCGTCTTCACACACCGCAATCTGGTCTCTCTCGAGTTCACAAATTGCTTGGGTGTTATATGGTCAAGCCTCACGGGCAATTAGTATTGGTTAGCTCAACGCCTCACAGCGCTTACACACCCAACCTATCAACGTCGTAGTCTTCGACGGCCCTTCAGGGGACTCAAGGTCCCAGTGAGATCTCATCTTGAGGCTAGTTTCCCGCTTAGATGCTTTCAGCGGTTATCTATTCCGAACATAGCTACCCGGCAATGCCACTGGCGTGACAACCGGAACACCAGAGGTTCGTCCACTCCGGTCCTCTCGTACTAGGAGCAGCCCCTCTCAAATCTCAAACGTCCACGGCAGATAGGGACCGAACTGTCTCACGACGTTCTAAACCCAGCTCGCGTACCACTTTAAATGGCGAACAGCCATACCCTTGGGACCGGCTTCAGCCCCAGGATGTGATGAGCCGACATCGAGGTGCCAAACACCGCCGTCGATATGAACTCTTGGGCGGTATCAGCCTGTTATCCCCGGAGTACCTTTTATCCGTTGAGCGATGGCCCTTCCATACAGAACCACCGGATCACTAAGACCTACTTTCGTACCTGCTCGACGTGTCTGTCTCGCAGTCAAGCGCGCTTTTGCCTTTATACTCTACGACCGATTTCCGACCGGTCTGAGCGCACCTTCGTACTCCTCCGTTACTCTTTAGGAGGAGACCGCCCCAGTCAAACTACCCACCATACACTGTCCTCGATCCGGATAACGGACCTGAGTTAGAACCTCAAAGTTGCCAGGGTGGTATTTCAAGGTTGGCTCCACGCGAACTGGCGTCCACGCTTCAAAGCCTCCCACCTATCCTACACAAGCAAATTCAAAGTCCAGTGCAAAGCTATAGTAAAGGTTCACGGGGTCTTTCCGTCTAGCCGCGGATACACTGCATCTTCACAGCGATTTCAATTTCACTGAGTCTCGGGTGGAGACAGCGCCGCCATCGTTACGCCATTCGTGCAGGTCGGAACTTACCCGACAAGGAATTTCGCTACCTTAGGACCGTTATAGTTACGGCCGCCGTTTACCGGGGCTTCGATCAAGAGCTTCGCGTTAGCTAACCCCATCAATTAACCTTCCGGCACCGGGCAGGCGTCACACCCTATACGTCCACTTTCGTGTTTGCAGAGTGCTGTGTTTTTAATAAACAGTCGCAGCGGCCTGGTATCTTCGACCGGCATGGGCTTACGCAGTAAATGCTTCACCCTCACCGGCGCACCTTCTCCCGAAGTTACGGTGCCATTTTGCCTAGTTCCTTCACCCGAGTTCTCTCAAGCGCCTTGGTATTCTCTACCCAACCACCTGTGTCGGTTTGGGGTACGGTTCCTGGTTACCTGAAGCTTAGAAGCTTTTCTTGGAAGCATGGCATCAACCACTTCGTGTTCTAAAAGAACACTCGTCATCAGCTCTCGGCCTTAGAATCCCGGATTTACCTAAGATTCCAGCCTACCACCTTAAACTTGGACAACCAACGCCAAGCTGGCCTAGCCTTCTCCGTCCCTCCATCGCAATAACCAGAAGTACAGGAATATTAACCTGTTTTCCATCGACTACGCTTTTCAGCCTCGCCTTAGGGACCGACTAACCCTGCGTCGATTAACGTTGCGCAGGAAACCTTGGTCTTTCGGCGTGGGTGTTTTTCACACCCATTGTCGTTACTCATGTCAGCATTCGCACTTCTGATACCTCCAGCAAGCTTCTCAACTCACCTTCACAGGCTTACAGAACGCTCCTCTACCGCATCACCTAAGTGATACCCGTAGCTTCGGTGTATGGTTTGAGCCCCGTTACATCTTCCGCGCAGGCCGACTCGACTAGTGAGCTATTACGCTTTCTTTAAAGGGTGGCTGCTTCTAAGCCAACCTCCTAGCTGTCTAAGCCTTCCCACATCGTTTCCCACTTAACCATAACTTTGGGACCTTAGCTGACGGTCTGGGTTGTTTCCCTTTTCACGACGGACGTTAGCACCCGCCGTGTGTCTCCCATGCTCGGCACTTGTAGGTATTCGGAGTTTGCATCGGTTTGGTAAGTCGGGATGACCCCTAGCCGAAACAGTGCTCTACCCCCTACAGTGATACATGAGGCGCTACCTAAATAGCTTTCGAGGAGAACCAGCTATCTCCGAGCTTGATTAGCCTTTCACTCCGATCCACAGGTCATCCGCTAACTTTTCAACGGTAGTCGGTTCGGTCCTCCAGTTAGTGTTACCCAACCTTCAACCTGCCCATGGATAGATCGCCCGGTTTCGGGTCTATTCCCAGCGACTAGACGCCCTATTAAGACTCGCTTTCGCTACGCCTCCCCTATTCGGTTAAGCTCGCCACTGAAAATAAGTCGCTGACCCATTATACAAAAGGTACGCAGTCACCCAACAAAGTGGGCTCCCACTGCTTGTACGCATACGGTTTCAGGATCTATTTCACTCCCCTCTCCGGGGTTCTTTTCGCCTTTCCCTCACGGTACTAGTTCACTATCGGTCAGTCAGTAGTATTTAGCCTTGGAGGATGGTCCCCCCATATTCAGACAAAGTTTCTCGTGCTCCGTCCTACTCGATTTCATGACTAAGAGATTTTCGCGTACAGGGCTATCACCCACTATGGCCGCACTTTCCAGAGCGTTCCGCTAATCTCAAAGCCACTTAAGGGCTAGTCCCCGTTCGCTCGCCACTACTAAGGGAATCTCGGTTGATTTCTTTTCCTCAGGGTACTTAGATGTTTCAGTTCCCCTGGTTCGCTTCTTAAGCCTATGTATTCAGCTTAAGATACCTAACTTATGTTAGGTGGGTTCCCCCATTCAGACATCTCCGGATCAAAGTCTGTTTGCCGACTCCCCGAAGCTTTTCGCAGGCTACCACGTCTTTCATCGCCTCTGACTGCCAAGGCATCCACCGTATGCGCTTCTTCACTTGACCATATAACCCCAAGCAATCTGGTTATACTGTGAAGACGACATTCGCCGAAAATTCGCAATTACTCACAAATTTTACCTTAGCCTGATCCGTTACCAGTGAAAGTAACGTTCAGTCTATCTTTCTATCACATACCCAAATTTTTAAAGAACGATCTAATCAAAGACTAGAAATCAATATTCATTTCAGAATATTCATTTCTAAACTCTAACGACACAAGCCACCTTAAAGGCTGGCTTATCGTCTTCTTCAATGAATCAAGCAATTCGTGTGGGAACTTATGGAGCAGCTGATGTCGTCGATTAAGGAGGTGATCCAGCCGCAGGTTCCCCTACGGCTACCTTGTTACGACTTCACCCCAGTCATGAATCACACCGTGGTAACCGTCCTCCCGAAGGTTAGACTAGCTAC
>NZ_CP052861.1:4352500-7105297 GCF_012935675.1 Pseudomonas sp. ADAK7
GTTACCCACAGTAAGAATGAAATCGCCATCCGCCGTAGGGAAGTCCTGATAAGGCACGATGTTCGGGTGAGCGTTGCCCAGACGCTTAGGCGCATTGCCTGTGGTCAGGTAGTTCATCGCCTGGTTAGCCAAGCATGCCACCTGCACATCCAGCAACGCCATATCAATGTGCTGGCCGCCACCGTCATGGTCCCGATGCGCCAGCGCCGCGAGGATCGCCACGGTCGAATAGAGCCCGGTCAGAATGTCCGTCAGCGCTACGCCGACTTTTACCGGCCCGGCGCCCTCATCGCCTTCAGGGCGCCCAGTCAGACTCATCAAGCCGCCCAGACCCTGGATCATGAAGTCATAACCCGCGCGCTTGGCGTACGGCCCGGTCTGACCGAAACCCGTGATGGAGCAATAGATCAGATTCGGATTGATCGCCTTGAGCGACTCATAGTCCAGCCCATAAGCCGCCAGACCACCAACCTTGAAGTTCTCAATCAGGATGTCCGACTTCGCCGCCAGATCACGCACCAGCTTCTGCCCTTCAGGCCGGGTGAAGTCGATGGTTACCGATTGCTTGTTGCGATTGGCCGACAAGTAATAAGCCGCTTCGCTGGTGTTCTCGCCATAGGCGTCTTTCAGGAACGGAGGCCCCCAGGCGCGAGTGTCGTCGCCATTGCCCGGGCGCTCGACCTTGATCACCTCAGCGCCAAGGTCCGCAAGAATCTGCCCGGACCAAGGCCCGGCCAGCACCCGCGATAAATCCAGTACCCGTAGATGCGAAAGCGCGCCCATGGCCGTTCTCCTATTAATAGAACGCCTGGATGCCGGTCTGCGCGCGACCAAGAATCAGTGCATGCACGTCATGCGTACCTTCGTAGGTATTCACCACTTCCAGGTTGACCAGGTGGCGAGCGACACCGAACTCGTCGGAGATGCCATTGCCGCCCAACATGTCGCGAGCCATGCGCGCGATATCCAGGGACTTGCCGCAAGAGTTGCGCTTCATCATCGACGTGATCTCTACCGCAGCCGTGCCTTCATCCTTCATGCGCCCCAGCCGCAGGCAGCCTTGCAGCGCCATGGTGATTTCGGTCTGCATGTCGGCCAGCTTCTTCTGGATCAACTGAGTAGCGGCCAACGGGCGACCAAACTGCTGACGATCCAGGGTGTACTGACGCGCAGTGTGCCAGCAGAACTCGGCCGCACCCAGCGCCCCCCAGGAGATGCCATAACGCGCGGAGTTGAGGCAGGTAAACGGACCTTTCAGGCCACGGACATCCGGGAAGATGTTCTCTTCAGGGACAAACACGTTGTCCATGACGATTTCGCCCGTGATCGACGCACGCAGGCCAACCTTGCCGTGAATCGCCGGAGCGCTCAGGCCTTTCCAACCCTTCTCCAGCACGAAGCCACGGATGTCGCCGGCATCGTCCTTGCCCCAGACCACAAACACATCGGCGATCGGGCTGTTGGTGATCCACATCTTGCTGCCGGTCAGGCTGTAGCCGCCTTCGACTTTGCGTGCACGAGTAATCATCGCGCCCGGGTCGGAACCGTGGTTCGGCTCTGTCAGACCGAAGCAACCGATCCATTCGCCCGACGCCAGTTTCGGCAGGTACTTCTGCTTTTGCGCTTCAGTACCGAACTCATTGATTGGCACCATGACCAGCGAGGACTGCACGCTCATCATCGAGCGATAGCCGGAATCGACGCGCTCGACTTCACGGGCGATCAGCCCGTAGCTGACGTAGTTCAGGCCGCTACCACCATATTCCTCAGGAATGGTTGCGCCCAACAAGCCCACGTCACCCATCTCACGGAAGATTGCGATGTCGGTCTTCTCATGGCGGAAAGCTTCCAGAACACGCGGCGCGAGCTTCTGCTGAGCGAACTGCTCGGCGGTGTCGCGGATCATGCGTTCTTCTTCGGTGAGCTGTTGATCCAGCAGCAGGGGATCGATCCAGTTGAAGCTAGCTTTACCGCCCATGAGTGTGTCCTCTCGAATCGGGTCAAATAACGTGGACTGATCCTAGGCCCGGTTCGGCGTCACGGCAAACGAGGATTTCGCATACTGTTGTGCTAATTTCTCACTCCGAAACATCGCGAAAGGTCATTAATGCGATGTATTAGTGAGGTTCACGTACATGCGCAGGAAGATCCCCAGTACAACCGCCCTGATCAGCTTCGAAGCCGCGGCGCGCCATGAGAGCTTTACCAAGGCCGCACAGGAACTTTCCCTCACTCAGGGAGCGATTTGCCGACAGATCGCCAGCCTGGAGGAATTCCTCAGCGTCGAACTGTTCCGACGCTCCCGGCGTGGTGTGAAGCTGACGGAAGCCGGACTTTCCTACAGCCGTCGGGTGGCCACGCAACTCGATGCCGTTGAACGGGACACCTTGTCGGTGATGGGCCAGCAAGGCGCCAACGTGATCGAACTGGCGGTGGTGCCGACCTTCGGCACCCAATGGCTGCTGCCCCGCCTTAAGGACTTCCAGCACCAGCACCCGGAAGTGACGGTCAACCTCACCAACCGCACTCGCCCATTTCTCTTCGCCGACACCGAATTCGATGCCGCGATTTATTTTGGCGATGCGGACTGGTCTGGTACCGAATCCCACAGGCTGATGGGAGAAAACCCGATGCCGGTGTGCAGCCCCGCCCTACTGGGCAAGAAGACACATCTGACACCGGCTGAAATCGCGGAATTACCTTTGCTGCAACAAACCACCCGCCCGTACGCTTGGCGCCAGTGGTTCAACTTTCAGAACCTGAATATCCCCCGCGACATGACAGGCCCGCGTTACGAGCTATTCTCCATGCTCGCCCAGGCAGCCATGCACGACATGGGGATTGCACTGATTCCACCATTTCTGATTCAACGTGAGCTGGCGGAGAAGCGCCTGGTGATCGCCAACCCTCAGGCACTGTCGAGCATCAAGGCGTATTACCTGATGATTCCTGAGCGAAAAGTCGAATCGGCTTCTTTAAGGGCTTTTCGCGACTGGCTGGTAAATCAGGCGCATAGCTACAGCCTAGAAGGATAAAGGCTACAGCCGATTAACTGACCCCGTAGTCAGCAAAACAAAAACACTACAGATATAAGTATTTGTCGCATATCCATAGACTGTACTGACAAGCTGTACAAACGTCCCACAAGTGCCTGAAGACGTGGCCTTGAGCCGCTATTTCGAAGCAATGACCGCTCATTCACCGCACCGATGTGGAAATTCTTGAATTTCTAGCAGAATCCTTACAAGGCACGGCCTGCAAGGGATTGAGCCGGTTAGTTGCGACATTCGGTCACGGGGTGACTTGTAGTTAATTTTCCGTCACCCGTCATAATCCCTTGAAGGGCACAAAGTTCGCCTGCAAAATGCCGCGCCCCGCCCTGATTTGGCGGGATCGTGCTGATCGGCCGCCCCAGTCGCACCATCCGAAGTGCCTGGGTTTACTCAATAAGATCACGCAGGAGATTTGACGTGCACATTGGTGTTCCTCTCGAAACCCAGACGGGTGAAACACGGGTTGCTGCAACCCCGGAAACCATCAAGAAGTTGATCGGCCAGGGTCATAAGGTCACTGTACAAAGCGGCGCCGGCGTTAAAGCCAGCGTTGTCGACAGTGCTTATGAAGCGGCAGGCGCGACCATTGGCGGCGCCAACGACGCGTTTGGTGCCGAGCTGATTCTCAAGGTGGTCGCCCCCAGCGACAGCGAGCTGGCTCTGATCAAGAGCGGCGCCGTTGTGGTGGGCATGCTCAATCCGTTCAGCAATGAAACCATCGCCAAGCTGGCCGAATGCGGTATTACCGCGTTCGCGCTGGAAGCCGCGCCGCGCACCTCCCGCGCCCAGAGCCTGGATGTGCTGTCGTCTCAAGCGAATATTGCCGGCTATAAAGCCGTGTTGCTCGCTGCTCACCATTACCCACGCTTCATGCCAATGCTGATGACCGCTGCAGGGACCGTGAAAGCGGCGCGCGTGCTGATTCTCGGCGCCGGCGTGGCGGGCTTACAGGCAATCGCTACGGCGAAACGCCTGGGTGCGGTGATCGAAGCGTCTGACGTACGCCCAGCGGTAAAAGAGCAGATCGAATCCCTTGGCGCCAAGTTCGTCGACGTGCCTTACGAGACCGATGAAGAGCGTGAATGCGCCGTCGGTGTCGGCGGGTACGCGCGTCCAATGCCAGCCAGCTGGATGCAACGGCAGGCCCTGGCCGTGCACGAACGCGCCAAGCAGGCCGACATTGTCATTACCACCGCACTGATCCCGGGCCGCAAGGCACCGACGCTGCTGAGCGCGGAAACCGTGGCGCAAATGAAGCCAGGCTCGGTGGTCATCGACCTCGCCGCCGCTCAGGGCGGCAATTGCCCGCTGACCGTGGCCGATCAAGTCGTCGTCGAGAATGGCGTGACCATTTGCGGCCCGACCAACCTGGCCGGTGAAGTCGCCGCAGACGCTTCGGCGCTGTACGCCCGCAACTTGCTGGACTTCCTGAAGCTGGTCTTCAACAAAGAAGGTCAGTTCGAAGTGAACCTCGAAGACGACATCGTCGCCGCGTGCCTGATGTGCCGCGACGGCCAAGTCATCCGCAAAAACGCCTAAGCAGGGATTCAGACGATGGAAGAGCTTATCTCCCCCGGTATCTACAACCTGATCATCTTCGTGCTGGCGATTTATGTCGGTTATCACGTGGTCTGGAACGTTACACCTGCACTGCACACGCCACTGATGGCGGTGACCAACGCGATCTCCGCGATCGTGATCGTCGGCGCCATGCTGGCGGCGGCGCTGACCGTGACGCCTCTGGGCAAGACCATGGGCACCCTGGCGGTGGCTCTGGCGGCGGTAAACGTGTTCGGTGGCTTCCTAGTCACTCGCCGGATGCTTGAGATGTTCAAGAAAAAAGCCCCGAAAGTCGTAAAAGAAGAGGCGCCCAAGTAATGAGCATGAACCTTGTCACGACGCTCTACTTGATCGCGTCGATCTGCTTTATCCAGGCCCTCAAAGGCCTGTCGCACCCGACGACATCCCGACGCGGCAACGTGTACGGCATGCTCGGCATGGCGCTGGCAATTCTCACCACCGTCGGCCTCATCTATAAGCTGGGCGCTGAGCTGGCCACTGCCGGTATCGGCTACGTCATCGTTGGCCTGCTGGTCGGCGGCACCGCCGGTTCGATCATGGCCAAGCGCGTTGAAATGACCAAGATGCCGGAACTGGTCGCCTTCATGCACAGCATGATCGGTATGGCCGCGGTATTCATTGCCATCGCTGCTGTGGTTGAGCCGCAGTCGCTGGGTATCGTTAAACAGCTGGGCGACGCAATCCCAGCAGGCAACCGTCTGGAGCTGTTCCTCGGCGCAGCCATCGGTGCAATTACCTTCTCCGGTTCAGTGATCGCTTTCGGCAAGCTGTCGGGCAAGTACAAGTTCCGCCTGTTCCAGGGCGCACCGGTACAGTTCGGCGGCCAACACAAGCTGAACCTGGTGCTGGGCCTGGCGACATTGGCACTCGGCCTCACCTTCATGCTGACCGGCAATCTCAATGCCTTCGCGTTGATGCTGGCCCTGGCCTTCGTGCTGGGCGTGCTGATCATCATCCCGATTGGCGGCGCGGACATGCCGGTGGTTGTCTCAATGCTCAACAGCTACTCCGGCTGGGCAGCGGCGGGCATCGGTTTCTCGCTGAACAACTCGATGCTGATCATCGCCGGTTCGCTGGTGGGTTCGTCCGGTGCGATCCTCTCGTACATCATGTGCAAGGCGATGAACCGCTCTTTCTTTAATGTACTGCTCGGCGGTTTCGGCAACACGGCGGATGCGGCCGGCCCTGCTGGCTCAAAAGAAGCCCGCCCGGTGAAATCCGGTTCGGCTGATGACGCGACCTTCCTGCTGACCAACGCCGACACCGTGATCATCGTTCCGGGCTACGGTCTGGCGGTAGCACGGGCGCAACATGCGCTGAAAGAGCTGACAGAGAAGCTGACCCATCGCGGCGTGACCGTGAAGTACGCGATCCACCCGGTGGCCGGGCGGATGCCTGGCCACATGAACGTCTTGCTGGCCGAAGCCGAAGTGCCTTATGACCAGGTGTTCGAGATGGAAGACATCAACTCCGAGTTCGGTCAGGCCGACGTAGTGCTGGTGCTGGGCGCCAACGACGTGGTCAACCCGGCCGCCAAGAACGATCCGAAATCGCCGATTGCCGGCATGCCGATCCTCGAAGCGTTCAAGGCCAAGACCATCATCGTCAACAAGCGCTCGATGGCCAGCGGTTATGCCGGTCTGGACAACGAACTGTTCTACCTCGACAAAACCATGATGGTCTTCGGCGACGCGAAGAAGGTCATCGAAGACATGGTCAAAGCTGTCGAGTAAAACCTGCTCCAACGCAATACCCAAAACCTCAGCCTTTAGTAGGCTGGGGTTTTTTTATTCCCCGTGAAACCCGACCAAAGGCTCTAAATCAGGGCTTGGCATTCGACCATGGTAGCGGGACGGATGTTTTTCAAATCACTAGACTGCGTACCTTGCTTTCGTTGCCCGAGATAACAATCCATGTACCGTGATCGTATTCGCTTGCCTTCGTTGTTGGATAAGGTGATGAGCGCCGCTGACGCTGCCGCTCTGATTGAGGACGGCATGACCGTCGGCATGAGCGGTTTCACCCGCGCCGGTGAAGCCAAGGCAGTGCCCCACGCACTGGCCGAACGCGCCAAAATCACCCCGCTGAAAATCACTCTGATGACCGGCGCGAGCCTGGGCAACGACCTCGACAAACAACTGACCGAAGCCGGCGTACTGTCGCGGCGCATGCCGTTCCAGGTCGACAGCACACTGCGCAAGGCAATCAATGCTGGCGAGGTCATGTTCATCGACCAGCACCTGTCAGAAACCGTTGAAATGCTGCGCAACCAGCAACTCACGCGGCCGGACATCGCGGTGATTGAAGCCGTGGCGATCACCGAGCAGGGCCATATCGTGCCGACCACGTCGGTGGGCAACTCGGCGAGCTTCGCAATCTTCGCCAAGCACGTCATCGTCGAGATCAACATGGCGCACAACCCGAATCTCGAAGGGCTGCACGACATCTATATCCCGACCTACCGCCCGACCCGTACGCCGATTCCACTGGTGAAGGTCGATGATCGCATTGGCAGCACCGCCATCCCGATCCCGCCGGAAAAGATCGTCGCGATCGTGATCACCAATCAGTCCGACTCACCGTCCACCGTGCTGCCGCCGGACGCCGAGACCCAGGCCATCGCTGACCACCTGATCGACTTCTTCAAGCAGGAAGTGGCGGCCGGGCGCATGACCAACAAGCTCGGCCCACTGCAGGCCGGGATCGGCACCATTGCCAACTCGGTGATGTGCGGCTTGATCGACTCGCCATTCGAAGACCTGACCATGTATTCCGAAGTGCTACAGGATTCGACCTTCGACCTGATCGACGCCGGCAAACTGAGCTTTGCTTCGGGCAGCTCGATCACCTTGTCGGCCCGGCGTAACGCCGATGTGTTTGGCAACCTGGAGCATTACAAAGACAAGTTGGTGCTACGTCCTCAGGAAATCTCCAACCACCCGGAAGTGGTGCGACGCCTGGGCATCATCGGCATCAACACTGCGCTGGAATTCGATCTGTACGGCAACGTCAACTCCACCCATGTCTGCGGTACGCGGATGATGAACGGCATCGGCGGTTCCGGGGACTTCGCGCGCAATGCGCACCTGTCGATCTTCGTCACCAAGTCGATCGCCAAGGGCGGCGCAATATCCAGCGTGGTGCCAATGGTCAGCCACGTCGACCACACCGAGCACGACGTCGACATCCTGGTAACCGAGATTGGCCTGGCCGACCTGCGCGGCCTGGCGCCGCGGGAGCGGGCTCGGGTGGTTATCGACAACTGTGTGCACCCGGACTATCGCGAAGCCCTGAATGACTACTTCACCGCGGCTTGCGTAATCGGTGGGCATACCCCGCACATCCTGCGTGACGCCCTGAGTTGGCACATTAACCTGGAAGAAACCGGGCGGATGCTGGCGGTCTGATCGGTCTCAAAACAGCTGACGCAAACACAATTGCGCCAGCTGGTTCTTGCAATGCCCTATTCTGTCGAAAACTGTACTGCTGTACCGGTCTTTTCCTACAGGATTTGCCTACCTTTCCCTGCCTTTCCGTCGAAAACGCACTGTATTAGTGCCGACAGGTACAGTTGCCTCAATTTCGACCAGTACACCCCCTATAAACAGTTAACTGGTCCCTCACAATACAAGTGAACTGTATCTAGGGAGACTGGCCAAACGAGAGGATCATTGGCATCAGTTAAACCACTACCTAATCCCGCCACAAGCGGAAGGATGCTAACCATGGAACGTACACTCAGTTCCGAACTGTTCTTCGAAGATACCGCTGCAAAAACCCAGGCTTCCATGCCTCTTCGCGTTATCGCCAACCTGATGTTGTGGCAGCGCCGCATTACCAGCCGCCATCAACTGGCTCGCCTGGATTCGCGTCTGCTGGCTGATGCCGGGATTAGCGAAGCACAACGCTACGAAGAGCTGAGCAAGCCGTTCTGGCGCTAAGTTAGCGTCGCTGGCCCTGACCTGTAGGGTCCACCGCCAGCACCCGAATTGAACAAACAAAACCCGTCGTGGGAAACCACGACGGGTTTTGTCGTTTCAGCGTTGTAAAACGTAAGACCAGTACAGTTTCATAAAACTATAAACAAGGCTGTACACCTCTGTAGAAGCAGCCGAAGGCTGCGATCTTTTGATCTTTGATTTAATAAAAGCCAAGTCAAAAGATCGCAGCCTTCGGCAGTTCTTACATACCGTTTCATCTAGATGGGCTATTCGAATTCATCCCCTCCAGCCTAATATCCAATCAGAACGTGGCGATCGCTACACAAGAGGCGTCTGATCCATCAGACACTGCGCCACCTCTCAATCGGTTTATCCAAAGGAGCTACCCCATGTCCCGTCTTCGTCTGCTGAGCGCCGCAGCCCTGCTCGCCGTGGCTGCCAATGCCCACGCCACCAGTTTTATCGTGACCACCGACGCCGTCGTTGGCGCCCTCAAATCCAGTTCCGATGCGACCTCCGATGTCTCTTCTTCGCTACGCGACAATAAAATTGTGCGCGCTGCGCGGGATGATGCCGCCAGCTTTGTCGCCAGCAACGGCGATATCCGTGGCGTGAAACTGGAAAGCGCGTTCGACGAAATCCGCCACCAGGCGCCTCAACTGAACGCGACCGACGCACAGTTGGCCCAGGCCATCCTGGCCATCTAAGCGTCAGCTCAACAGTGGGACACATCCAACGTGTCCCAATGTTTCGGCGCTGGCTCTAGCCCGGGCATTGCGCTAGCCTTGGGACTCGCTTTCAGCTATCGAGTCTCATGCGTTTTCTTTCAAAACTGTTGCTCACGCAAGTAATTGTTGCGGCCTCCTGGTCGGGCTCGGCCCATGCCTTCGACGCCTTTAACCTGTCTACCCAAGGCACCGTCGTCAGTGGTTACGCCACAAGCATGGTGACCTCCGCGCCCTTCGACCATAAACTGCTGATCGCCGCTCAGGATGACGCTGCGGCATTCATCGCCAGTGACGGCCAACTACGAGGAGCGCAACTGGAATCCGCCCTGAATTATCTGCGTCGGACCCAGCCAAAACTTCATGCCAGCGACCTTGAACTGGCACAGGCAATTCTCGTCCAATAGTTATCATCGTTCCTCCGGAGTCGTTCCATGCGTAGCCCGCTGATTGCTGCCACCCTTGGCCTGCTGTTGTTGGCCGACGTGGCCCAGGCACACACCCTGGTTGCCACCAGTAATATCCTGATTCGCGCCACCCAGCGCACACTCGACTTCACGTCCGATACCACCACGTCCATTCGCGATTCGAAAATCGTCCGCGAAGCCCATGACGATGCGGCGAGCTTTATCGCCAGCGACGGCGATATTCGTGGCGCGCACCTGGAAGCCGCCTTCAATACATTGCGCACCCGCGTGCCGGAAGCCCGTGACGCCAGTGATCAGGTTCTCGCCGAAGCCATCCTCGCACTGTGAGGTCGCTCAACGCCTGGCTGCTGGCTGGGATGGTGTTGCTGCTCGGCAACACCGCCCAGGCCAGCCTGCAATTACGCCTCAAGACCGACGGTCTGAGCCCCGCGCAAGTGCAGGCCAGCCAGGCGCTGCTCGATGAAGCCATGAAGGCGTTGCCGCCGCGTTTCGTCGAGCAACTGGATCGGCGCATCGATGTCGGCTGGACCGACGACATGCCCGGCAATGCCTACGGCCAGGCTTCGCTGGTGTCCGAACTCGACCTCAATCGCAACCTGCTCGCCAGCCTCACCGACGGCAGCGCCGCGACAAAAAAGACGTATCGCCCCCACGGCACCGTGCGCCGGGAAATGCTCGCCACGGTCCTGCACGAACTCACCCACATTTATGATCGCTCGCGTCTGTGGCCGGACGCCGAGCGCACGCTGATACAGCGTTGCAGCCGGCGCAACAGCAGCTCCGGGCTGATCGGTATTCCCGATCAATGCCGCGGTCAGACCGCGCGGCGCTTTACCCTAAGTGACGATCCGCGCCTGCTGGACCTGGCTGGCTGGCCACAATACGTCGGTCGTCGTGGCGAACGCGAAGCGCACAATCGGCAAGTCGCGCGCAGCCCGGACATCTACGAGACGACCAATCCCAAGGAGTTCGTGGCGGTCAACATGGAGTATTTCCTCCTCGACCCAAGCTATGCCTGCCGTCGTCCTGCGCTGTACCGCTACTACAAAGATCATTTCGGCTGGGCGCCCGCCGCCAAAGACACCTGCGCCAAATCCTTCGCCTTCCTTAATGCCGGCAACGATTTCGCCAAGACGCCGTTGGGCCAGGTCGACCCGGAACGGGTTTACGCCGTCGACTACTTGCTGGCCGAAGCCAATCAGAACTGGGTCAGCCGCTGGGGCCACAGCATGTTGCGCCTGGTGATTTGCGCCCCGGGCCGCCCACGTGGGCCGGATTGCCGACTGGACCTGGATCAGCACCTGGTGCTGTCCTACCGCGCTTTCGTCGGTGACGTGCAGTTATCGAGTTGGGACGGCCTGGTCGGCAAATACCCGTCGCGCCTGTTTGTCCTGCCGCTGGCCCAAGTGATCGACGAATACACCAAGACCGAACTGCGCAGCCTGGCTTCGGTACCGCTGAATCTCTCGCGCACCGAAATCGAAGAAGTGGTGGAACACGCAGCGGAGATGCACTGGAGTTACGACGGCAACTACTTCTTCCTCTCCAACAATTGCGCGGTGGAAAGCCTGAAATTGCTGCGCAGTGGCAGCAACAACGCGCAGTTGACGGGTCTGGACAGCATCATGCCCAACGGCTTGCTGGAAGTCCTCAAGGGCCGCGGACTGGCGGACACCAGCGTACTGGATGACCCGCGCGAAGCCTTGCGCCTGGGTTATCGCTTCGACTCCTTCCGCGATCGCTACCAGGCGATGTTCGAAGTGCTGAAGAAACACTTGCCGATCAAGCAGGTCACCGTCGAAGACTGGCTGTCATTGAGCGCCGAAGATCGTCGGCAATGGATCGATCAGGCGGATCTGCGCACCAGTGCAGCGTTGCTGTTGCTGGAGCAAGCCAGTTTCCGCCGCCAACTGCAGTTGGCCCAGGATGAAGTGAAGCAGCGCTATCTGGGTGCTCGCGAACTGAAGAACGGCGGCATGGACAAGGCCAACGCGACCTTGCAGCAGATTCTCGCCAACAGCGGCTTCCTCAGCCGCCCAGCCGAATTGCTCGGTTCCGGCGGTTATGGTTTGCCCCAGCCGAGCGAGTCGGAGCGACTGGAAGCGGAAAGCAGCCTGCGTCAGAAACAGTTGCAGTCGCTGACCGGGGATCTGGATAAGGAAGTGCGTGCGCTGCTTGAACCGGCCCGTGCGGCGGAGATTGCAGCCAATGAAGCCAACCTGAAGCAGGTTGGCGAGCATTTGCGGGCGTTGCATAAGGCGGCGGGCGGTTTAGAACTGCCCTGACCCAATCACCGCAGGAACTTGTAGCAGCTGGCGAAGCCTGCGTTCGGCTGCGAAGCAGTCGTAAAATCAGACGCTGCGGTACGTCAGACAGACCGAGTTGGATGGTTTGCGACTGCTTCGCGGCCGAACGCAGGCTTCGCCAGCTGCTACATAAGCTGTGCTCAGCCTGCAAAGATGGGATCGATCAGTTCAACACGTTATCCAGAATCTCATAAACAATCCCCGTCCCTACCGCGATCAACACAATGTCGCTACCGGCCCGACGCCATTCGTAGCCCTGGTAATACGGCAGATGCGACAACGCGCGATTATCCAGGCGCTCGCCATAATAACCATGAGGCAACGGCCGGCCACGTTCCAGACGAATGCCTGGAGGTGGCGGCGCCCCGCGAACGAAATAACCATGATTGTCATGAATGCTCTGACGCACCGGGCCAAAATCCCGTGGCGGCGGACCACCACGATGATTGTCTTGCGGACCGCGGTGATCATCACCGCGATTGTCACCGCGGTTATCGTGTTGGCCCTGCTGCGGGCCGCCGTGGTCGTGATCGTCGCGCTGATCGGCGCTGGCGTGCAGCAACGGGGTCGCACTGAGCATCAGTACGCCCAGGCTGGCAATCAGACGTTTCGGCATTTTCATCGGGGAGTTTCCTCACTGCACATACAGCAAAAAGGGCTTCAGAACGTAGTCCTGAAACCCTCGGTCTTGCTGATTAGTGTGTGCTGCGAGGCGCTAATTCCTCTGTATCAAGAACTTTACCTTCAACTGACCCGGGCCTTACGCACGCCCTCGGACAACGCTGCGCAAAGACTCAACACACCATCGATGGCTTGATCCGGCGTCGACGCATTGGCGATGTGGTCAATCAAGGCCGAACCCACCACCACACCGTCGGCCAGACGCGCGATGGAGGCCGCTTGCTCCGGTGTGCGGATACCGAAACCGATGCTGATTGGCAGGTCGGTGTGGCGACGCAGACGGGCGACCGCTTCTTCTACGTGTTCCAACGTTGCCGCACCGGCACCGGTCACACCGGCGACCGACACGTAGTAGACGAAGCCGGAGCTGCCGTTCAGAACAGTCGGCAAGCGCACATCGTCAGTGGTCGGCGTGGTCAGGCGAATGAAGTCCAGGCCCGCAGCCTGAGCCGGGTCGCACAGCTCGCCGTTATGCTCGGGCGGCAGATCAACCACGATCAGACCGTCAACACCAGCCTCTTTGGCGTCAGCGATGAAACGCGGCACGCCGTACATGTGGATCGGGTTGAAGTAACCCATCAGCACCAGCGGCGTCTCGGTATTGCCTTCACGGAACTCGCGAACCATTTGCAGAGTTTTCGCCAGGTTCTGCTTGGCGCCCAAGGCGCGGATGTTGGCCAACTGGATCGCCGGGCCGTCGGCCATCGGATCGGTGAAGGGCATGCCCAGCTCGATCACGTCGGCGCCAGCACCGGGCAAGCCTTTGAGGATTGCCAGGGAGGTGTCGTAGCTCGGGTCGCCGGCGGTGACGAAGGTCACCAGGGCAGCGCGATTCTGTTCTTTCAGTTCAGCAAAACGTGTTTGCAGGCGGCTCATCAGTGTTTCTCCTGCTGGGATTGTTCCATGTGGTGCATCACGGTTTGCATGTCTTTATCGCCACGGCCGGACAGGTTGACCACCATCAGGTGATCCTTTGGCAGATTCGGTGCCCGTTTAAATACTTCGGCCAGGGCATGGGCACTTTCCAGTGCGGGAATAATCCCTTCCAGGCGGCAGCATTTGTGGAATGCGTCGAGGGCTTCGTCGTCAGTCACCGAGGTGTACTGGACGCGGCCGATGTCGTGCAACCAGGCGTGTTCAGGGCCGATGCCCGGATAATCGAGGCCGGCGGAGATCGAGTGCGCGTCGATGATCTGGCCGTCGTCGTCCTGCAACAGGAAGGTGCGGTTGCCGTGCAACACACCTGGTACACCGCCGTTCAGGCTGGCGGCGTGTTTGCCGGTTTCGATGCCGTAGCCGGCGGCTTCGACGCCGATGATCTCGACGCTCGTGTCGTCCAAGAACGGGTGGAACAGGCCCATGGCGTTGGAACCGCCGCCGATGCACGCCACCAGACTGTCCGGCAGGCGGCCTTCCTGGTCTTGCAGTTGAGTACGGGTTTCCTTGCCGATCACGGCCTGGAAGTCGCGAACCATGGCCGGGTAAGGATGCGGACCGGCGACGGTGCCGATCAGATAGAAGGTGCTGTCGACGTTGGTCACCCAGTCACGCAGGGCTTCGTTCATCGCGTCTTTCAGGGTGCCGGTGCCGGCCACTACCGGGATCACTTCAGCGCCCAGCAACTTCATGCGGAATACGTTGGCCTGCTGACGTTCGATGTCAGTGGTGCCCATGTAAATCACGCAATCCAGGCCAAAACGCGCGGCCACGGTGGCAGTCGCCACGCCGTGCATGCCAGCGCCGGTCTCGGCAATGATGCGTTTCTTGCCCATGCGCCGCGCCAGCAGGATCTGGCCGATGCAGTTATTGATCTTGTGCGCGCCGGTGTGGTTCAGCTCTTCGCGCTTGAGGTAAATCTTCGCGCCGCCACAGAACTCGGTCAGGCGTTCAGCGTAATAAAGAGGGCTTGGACGTCCGACGTAGTCGCGCTGGAAGTAGGCCAATTCTTCTTTGAAGGCAGGATCTTCCTTCGCCAGTTCGTATTCACGGGCCAGGTCGAGGATCAACGGCATCAGGGTTTCGGCGACGTAACGGCCGCCGAACGAGCCAAACAGGCCGTTGGCGTCGGGGCCGTTGCGCAGATTAGTCTGGGTCATGGGTCGCTCCAGTTGGATTCGTGAGATGACAATGACGCTCACTCTACCCCTGACGTCCCGAGCTGAAAACCGATAAGATCGCTGCAACCTGTCAGGAAAACTCACAGATCCCATGAGCCACGACCTCCCTCCGCTGAACGCCCTTCGCGCCTTCGAAGCCACTGCCCGCCTGAACAGCGTCAGCCAGGCTGCCGAACAGCTGCACGTCACCCACGGGGCGGTCAGCCGGCAATTGAAGGTGCTTGAAGAACACCTTGGCGTCAGCCTGTTCATCAAGGACGGGCGCGGCCTTAAACTCACAGATGCCGGCATTCGTCTGCGTGACACCAGCACTGAAGCGTTTGAGCGCTTGCGCACCGTTTGTGCCGAATTGACCCAAAGCACCGCCGATGCGCCGTTCGTGCTTGGCTGCTCCGGGAGTTTGCTCGCGCGCTGGTTCATCCCGCGCCTCGGACGATTGAATGCGGACCTGCCGGACCTGCGCTTGCACCTGTCGGCCGGGGAAGGCGATCTTGACCCTCGACGGCCGGGGCTGGACGCCTTGCTGGTATTTGCCGAGCCGCCCTGGCCGGCGGACATGCAGGTCTACGAACTGGCCAGCGAACGTATCGGCCCGGTCATGAGCCCGCGCTTCGCCGGTTACCAAAGGCTGCTGCAGGCGCCGGCAAGCGCGTTGTTGGCCGAGCCGCTGCTGCACACCACCTCACGCCCTCAAGCTTGGCCGAGCTGGGCACAGCAAAGCGGCCTCGACGCCAAGGCATTGAAGTTCGGTCAGGGTTTTGAGCATTTGTATTATTTGCTGGAAGCGGCGGTGGCGGGGCTGGGTGTGGCGATTGCCCCTGAGCCGCTGGTGGCCGAGGATTTGAAGGCCGGTCGCCTGGTCGCGCCGTGGGGTTTCTGTGAAACCCCGGCGCAACTGGCGCTTTGGCTACCCAAGCGCGCCGCGGACGGACGCGCTCGGCAGTTGGCGCAATGGCTCAAAAACGAGCTGCGCCAAGCGGATTAGTCGCCGCGTTTGCACAACAGGTAAGCCGCGAGCAGGCCGAGTGCACCCACGGCGACACCGGCTGTAGTCCAAGGGTGTTCCTGGGCGTAGTCCCGAGTGGCGATCCCGGTTTCGCGGGTTTTCACTTTCACTTCTTCATAGGCATCGGCGAGCAGATGACGCGAATGCTTCAGCGCGCTCTCGGCGTTGCTTTTGAGGGCCTTGAGGGTTTTACGCGACTCGTCCGAGGCATCGTCCTTCAGGCTTTCCAGCGACTTGAGAAGACTCTCGATCTCGGCTTCCATGCTTTGCAATGAGGCTTTACGTAAAGAGGTGTTGGCCATGGTGGCTCTCCTTCATTGGTGATGAGTAGCGTGTGTTGGTTGGGACTTCAGGGGTTCGAGAAAGTGCAGTAAATCTGAACTTCGGTGTGGGAATGGGCGACAGAAGTAATACGAAAAATCACTGCTAGGCTGTATTTCATACCCCAAGGAGAACGCCATGACTGACCATCACACCTACAAGAAAGTCGAGCTGGTCGGCTCGTCCCCTACCAGCATCGAAGATGCGATCAACAACGCGCTGGCCGAAGCCAGTAAAAGCCTCAAGCATCTGGAATGGTTCGAAGTGACCGAAACCCGCGGCCACATCAAGGATGGCAAGGCTGCCCACTTCCAGGTGACGCTCAAAGTCGGGTTCAGGATTGCCAGTAGCTGAGTTTGAGCTAGTCTTCTGAACTTGCGCGCTGGCCGAATGCCATAGGGAATGGCAAAGCGCTACATGTGTGCACCTGGCTGATCGCCGGGTGCCCCTATTGATCCGACCAGGGAATGCGACCGATGAAGAAGTTTATTTTGGCAGTAGGTTTGTTGAGCCTTGCAGGAACAGCCTTTGCTGACGGCAAGTCGTGCGAAGAGCTGAAAGCCGAAATCGCCGCGAAACTGGATGCCAAGGGCGTTGCCGGTTATTCGCTGGAAATTGCCGATAAAGGCACAGCGGCTGGCGGAAAAGTCGTCGGCACTTGTGAGAAAGGCACCAAAGTCATCGTCTACACCAAGTAGGCTGATTTCTGCACAAATGAAAAAGCCGACACAATGCGTCGGCTTTTTTATGCCCGTCGTTTGAGCGTCAGCCCTTCATGACCTGCGCCAGCAACTCGTAGGAATGCACACGATCGGCGTGTTCATACAGGTCGCAGGTGAAAATCAGCTCATCGGCCTGGGTCTGCTCGATCAACACGTCCAGTTTGGCGCGGATTTTCTGTGGGCTGCCGACCATGGCCAGGCCGAGGAAATCGCCAACCGCTTCTTTCTCATGGGGCAACCACAGGCCGTCCATGGTTTTCACCGGCGGCCGTTGCACCAGGCTCTGGCCACGCATCAGCGCAAGAATTCGCTGGTAGACCGAGGTCGCCAGGTAATCGGCCTGCTCGTCGGTGTCGGCAGCCACCAGTGGCACGCCGAGCATCACGTAGGGCTTGTCCAACACCGCTGAAGGCTTGAAGTGATTGCGGTAGACGCGAATCGCCTCGTGCATGAAACGCGGTGCGAAATGCGAGGCGAAGGCGTACGGCAATCCGCGCTCACCGGCCAGTTGCGCACTGAACAGACTCGAACCCAGCAGCCAGACCGGGACGTTGGTGCCAGTGCCCGGCATCGCGATGATCCGCTGATCCGGCGTGCGTGGGCCGAGGTAGCGCATCAGTTCTGCCACGTCTTCCGGGAACTCGTCGGCGCTGCCGGAGCGCTCACGACGCAGCGCGCGGGCGGTCATCTGATCGGAACCCGGTGCGCGGCCCAGGCCCAGGTCGATACGGCCGGGGTACAGGCTTTCAAGGGTGCCGAACTGTTCGGCGATCACCAAGGGCGCGTGATTGGGCAGCATCACGCCACCGGAACCGACGCGAATGGTCGAGGTGCCGCCCGCCAGGTAACCGAGCAAAACCGAGGTCGCGGAACTGGCGATGCCGTCCATGTTGTGGTGTTCGGCCACCCAGAAACGGTTGTAGCCAAATTTTTCAACGTGCTGGGCCAGGTCCAGGGAATTGCGCAGCGACTGGGCCGCGCTGCCGTTCTCGCGCACGGGCACCAGGTCGAGAGTGGAGTACTTGATATCGGACAGTCGTTTCATAAACCTGCTTCTCCAATGGGGGCGCAGGTTTTTTCACGAACGAAAACCTGCCGAGTCTAAAAGCGTTCCCTATGCAATGAGGGCATATACCCGAGTTTCAATAGCACAGACGAATTTGCTTACCAGATAAGCGGTTTGATCCGACAAGGTGAACTTTGCCAAGTCTTCTATCCTCAGAACCCTTAGCAACCGAAAACCACGAAGGCGCGACGTTCCGCGCCGGATCTTGAGGAGGCAGACATGGCTATCACGAAGAAAGCATCGGCTCATTGGGAAGGTGATCTGAAAACCGGCATCGGTTCGATTTCCACGGAAACCGGTGTCCTCAGAGAAGCGCCCTACGGCTTCAAGGCACGTTTCGAAGGCGGCAAGGGCACCAATCCGGAAGAGCTGATCGGCGCGGCCCACGCAGGCTGTTTCTCCATGGCGTTTTCGATGATCCTCGGCGACGCCGGCCTCAAGGCTGACAGCATCGATACCAATGCCGAGGTCACGCTGGATCAGGTAGACGGTGGTTTCGCGATCACGGCGGTGAAACTGATCCTCAAGGCGAAAATTCCGGGGGCGACCCAGGCGCAATTTGAGGAGCTGAGCAACAAGGCCAAAGAAGGCTGCCCGGTATCCAAAGTGCTGAATGCGAAGATCAGCCTGGATGCGACGCTGGTTAGCTAAATCGAAGATGGAATGAAAAGATCGCAGCCTTCGGCAGCGCCTACAGATGACTTGGGGCTGGCGACGGCTGCGATCTTTTTTGCGCTGAAACAAAACCTGACTGGCGAAACTGTGGTCGAATAAATGACAGCAGCCAAAAGCGCATCAACCTGCGCGCTGCCTCAAGGGAGCTTCAACCATGAAACGTTTTGCCTTGGCGATTATCTGTTGCGCGTTGGCCACTTCGGCCCTGGCGGCACCGAAATCATGTGAAGAACTCAAGAATGAGATTGAATTGAAGATTCAGGCTAACTCCGTGCCCTCCTACACATTGGAGATTGTCACGAAAGAGGAAGCCGACAAGCACGACGCCGCCATGATCGTTGGCACCTGTGAGAATGGCACCAAAGCCGTCATCTACCAAAGGAACGATCGCTGATTGGTCTACGGCACGCAGTTGATCTGCCGCTCCGTGGCGACGATCTGACCCTTGGCGTTTATCAGTCGGGCGCTCGGGGTAAAGGACAGGGAGCGTCCTTCCAGTCGATAGTGCTGGCCGGCCTCAAAGTGATCATAAGGCACGGTCATGTAGCACAACCGCTCCTGCGGATCGCTCAGCATCCCCAGCCCTCCGGCAAACGTTTCGAAGTCGAAACGCACTGTCAGTTCGTGGCTGCCAGGGGTTACCTGGAAGAATCGCCCATCAGTCAGGCGCTGATTATCCAAGCGCTCCGCCATCAGTAATTTGCCGCCCGGCGTCGGGGTCGCGAGGTCAATCCACGCCATCTGCGGATTGACGCTGGGCAACGGGCTTACGCAACCGGCAATAACGCCCGCACTGAGCAATAGCAAGAACCTGCGCATGATGAATGTCCCGAGGATTGGGCATTCAGCATAACGCCGATCACGTGCGTTGGCAGCCTGCCGGGGTGCCCTGCCCGATCACTTTGCGCTGCTGGTCGTAGAGCTTGGCCCAGGGCCGGAAACCGATATTCCCCGCTTGCAGCTGATAACGCTCACCGGCGTTGAAATCCTTGAATTTCACACTCAACTGGCAATCGCGCCACAGCGGCTCGGCGTCGGTGCCGATGTTGGTGGGCTGCACGGCGAACTGGTAGCGAACCTTCAGTTCATGGCTGCCGGGCTGCACTTCGAAGAAGCGTTTGTCAGTGGCGGCCTTGTCGTCGACCTTCAGCGCTTGCAGCGCGGCGTCTTCCTGCTTTGAATTCAGGTCGATCCACGCCTGGTTCGGATCCGGGTCGGGCATTCCGAATCCGGCACAGCCGGCCAGCGTCAGCAGGCCCCCTGTCAGCATCAACTTGCGCATAGCGGAGCTCCAGTGTGGCGGGATAGTCTTGTGGGCAGACTTTCCAGGGATGTTCTTATTTTGATCAGGCCGCTTCCAAGCCTTGGGTTACTTGATCGCGTTTTGCGCGTTTTGTTTCCGGGTGTGTTGTTTTTGTTGCTCAACGGTTGCGCCAGCGTCGGCTACTACGGCCAATTGGCCGAGGGGCAGCTGCAATTGCTGCGGGCCCGGGAGCCGGTTTCCCAAGTGATTGCCGATCCCCAACGCGATCCAAAACTGCGTGCGCATCTGGCCCAGTCGCAAAAGGCCCGGGTATTCGCCAGCGAGCAACTGCACCTGCCGGACAACCAAAGTTACCGTTTGTACGCCGACATTGGCCGGCCGTACGTCGTCTGGAATGTCTTCGCCACGGCGGAGTTTTCCCTAAAGCCGCAAAACCACTGCTTCCCCATCGCCGGTTGCGTCGCCTATCGCGGCTATTACAGCCAGAGCGCGGCCCGGGGTGAAGCGGCGTTGCAGCAGCTGGAAGGCATGGACGTGTCGATTGGCGGGGTCGAGGCCTATTCGACGCTGGGCTGGTTCAACGATCCGATCATTAGCTCGATGATGAACTGGGGCGATGAACGGCTGGCCACGCTGATCTTTCATGAACTGGCGCATCAGCGTGTTTATGTGAAGGACGACACCGAGTTCAACGAATCCTTCGCCACGTTCGTTGAGCAGGAAGGCACCCGCCAATGGCGCGCCAGCCGCGGGCTCGCCCCGGACAATGGCGCGCTGATGCAGCAGCGCGATCAGTTCATCCAACTGATTCTGGACACCCGCGCACGCCTTGAACGCCTATACGCACAACCCATGGCCGCCGAGCAGATGCGCCAACGCAAAGTCGAAGAATTCGAAAGGCTACGCAGCGATTATCGGGCGATGCGTGACAGCCGATGGGCCGGGGATAAACGCTATGACGCGTGGATCAACGCGCCGATGAACAATGCCAGGCTGCTGCCGTTTGGTTTGTATGACCAGTGGGTGCCGGCGTTTGCGGCGTTGTTCAGGCAGGTTGATGGGGATTGGGTGAGGTTTTATGCCGAGGTTGAGAAGCTGGGTGGGTTGCCGGTTGCGGAGCGCAAGGCAGCATTAAAAGTGTTGGCAGGATCAGGGAGTAGCGCTGGCTGATCCGGCCTCTTCGCGGGCAAGCCTCGCTCCTACAGGTCACTGATATCTGTAGGAGCGAGGCTTGCCCGCGAAGGCGTACTGATTAACGCCGCAAAAACGCCTGATGCATCTCTTCCAGCGTTTCGAAATGATAAGCCGGTGTTTCGGCGCTCAGTTCTTCCCGGCTGCCAAACCCATAACCCACCGCCGCGGCGTCCAGGCCATTGCTCCGGGCGCCAATCAAATCGTGTTTGCGGTCGCCAATCATCAGGGTCTGGGCCGGGTCGAGGCCTTCCTCGGCGATTAAATGGGCGATCAATTCGACTTTATTGGTTCGTGTCCCGTCCAATTCACTGCCGTAAATCACTTTGAAGTGCCTGGCGAAGTCGAAGTGCCGGGCAATCTCGCGGGCGAACACCCAGGGTTTTGACGTGGCGATAAAGAGCTGTCGTCCTTGCCCGCTCAGGGTTTCCAACAGCGGTGTAACGCCGTCGAACACGCGGTTCTCATAAAGGCCGGTGACTTTGAAGCGCTCGCGATAGAAATTCACCGCTTCCCACGCCTTCGGCTCGTCGAATTCGTAGAACTGCATGAACGCCTGCAACAGCGGCGGGCCGATGAAGTGTTCGAGCTTGGTCAGGTCGGGTTCATCGATGCCCAGTTTGGCCAACGCAAACTGGATCGAACGGGTAATGCCCTCGCGCGGGTCGGTCAGGGTGCCATCGAGGTCGAACAGAACAGTTTGGTAATGCATGAAAAATCCTGGGCAATAGTGGGACGGTTCAGAGCTGGTCGTAGCCTTCAGCCAAATGCAGGTCCTTGAGCCTCACGTAGTTCGCCGCGCTGTAGGTGAAAAAGGCCTGTTCCTTGTCAGTCAGCGGGCGGATCTGTTTCACCGGGCTGCCGACGTACAGGAAACCGCTTTCCAGGCGCTTGCCCGGCGGCACCAGGCTGCCGGCGCCGATGATCACATCGTCCTCGACCACCGCACCGTCCATGACGATGCTGCCCATGCCAATCAACACCCGGCTGCCCACCGAGCAGCCGTGGAGCATGACTTTGTGAGCGACGGTCACGTCATCGCCGATCAAACACGGAAAGCCATCCGGGTTGAACGGCCCGGCGTGGGTGATGTGCAACACGCAGCCATCCTGGACGCTGGTGCGCGCACCAATGCGGATGCGGTGCATGTCGCCGCGGATCACCGTCAGCGGCCAGACGGAGCTGTCTTCGCCGATTTCGACGTCGCCGATCACCACCGCCGAGCCGTCGACAAAAGCGCCTTTGCCCAGTAGCGGCGTGTGGTTCAGATACTTGCGAAGGGTCACGATAGGTTCTCTCTCTGTCGCTGATAGCTGCGGTGAGCGTCGATTGTAATTAAGATGGCCGCATGTTTCTTCCAGCCAAGGTGCCAACCGTGAGCGTGAACAACCCTCTTTTGCAGTCCTACGACCTGCCGCCGTTCTCGGCGATCCGCGCCGAGCACGTGCAACCGGCCATTGAACAGATCCTGGCTGACAACCGCGCCGCCATTATCGAGATCCTCAAAACCCAGGGCAAACAACCGACCTGGGCCGGCCTGGTGCTGGCGATGGACGAACTCAATGATCGCCTGGGCGCCGCCTGGAGCCCGGTCAGCCACTTGAATGCCGTGTGCAACAGCGCTGAATTGCGTGAAGCCTACGAGTCTTGCCTGCCGGCCCTGAGCGCCTACTCCACCGAGATGGGCCAGAACCGCGAACTGTTCCAGGCCTTCGAAGCCTTGGCCAACAGCCCGGAAGCCGCCGGTTTTGACGTGGCGCAGAAAACTATCCTGGAACACGCCCTGCGTGACTTCCGTCTATCGGGTATCGACCTGCCGGAAGCTGAGCAGAAGCGTTACGCCGAAGTACAGAGTAAATTGTCGGAGCTGGGCAGCCGTTTCTCCAACCAGTTGCTCGACGCCACCCAGGCCTGGACCAAACACGTTACCGACGAAACCGCTCTTGCCGGCCTGACCGATTCGGCCAAGGCGCAAATGGCCGCTGCGGCACAGGCCAAAGGCCTGGAAGGCTTCCTGATCACCCTGGAATTCCCGAGCTACTACGCGGTGATGACCTACGCCCATGACCGCGCCCTGCGCGAAGAAGTCTACGCCGCCTACTGCACCCGTGCGTCGGACCAAGGCCCGAATGCCGGTCAGAACGATAACGGCCCGGTCATGGAAGAAATCCTCGACCTGCGTCAGGAGCTGGCAAAACTCTTGGGTTTCGCCAGCTTCTCGGAGCTGAGTCTGGCGACCAAAATGGCTGAATCCAGCGATCAAGTCCTCAGTTTCCTACGTGACCTGGCCAAGCGCAGCAAGCCGTTCGCCGCTCAGGACCTGGACCAACTCAAGGCCTACGCCGCCGAACAAGGCTGCCCGGACCTGCAAAGCTGGGACAGCGGTTTCTACGGTGAAAAACTCCGTGAACAGCGTTACAGCGTTGCCCAGGAAGCCCTGCGCGCCTACTTCCCGATCGACAAAGTACTGGGCGGCCTGTTCGCCATTGTTCAGCGTCTATACGGCATCGAGATTGCCGAGCAGAAAGGTTTCGACACCTGGCACCCGGACGTTCGCCTGTTCGAGATCAAGGAAAACGGCCAGCACGTCGGCCGCTTCTTCTTCGACCTTTATGCCCGCGCCAACAAGCGTGGCGGCGCGTGGATGGACGGCGCCCGCGACCGTCGTCGCACCGCTGGCGGCGTGCTGCAGAGTCCGGTGGCGAACCTGGTGTGCAACTTCACCCCGGCCGACAGCGGCAAACCTGCGCTGCTGACCCACGATGAAGTCACCACCCTGTTCCACGAATTCGGCCACGGCCTGCATCACCTGCTGACCCGCGTTGAGCATGCTGGCGTGTCCGGCATCAACGGCGTGGCGTGGGATGCGGTCGAGTTGCCAAGCCAGTTCATGGAAAACTGGTGCTGGGAGCCGGAAGGCCTGGCGCTGATTTCCGGTCACTACGAAACCGGCGAGCCGCTGCCTCAGGACCTGCTGGGCAAAATGCTCGCGGCGAAGAATTTCCAGTCCGGCCTGATGATGGTCCGCCAATTGGAATTCTCGCTGTTCGACTTCGAACTGCACGCCACCCACGGCGACGGCCGCAGCGTGGCGCAAGTGCTCGAAGGCGTGCGCGACGAAGTCTCGGTGATGCGTCCACCGGCCTACAACCGCTTCCCGAACAGCTTCGCCCACATCTTCGCCGGCGGTTACGCGGCGGGTTATTACAGCTACAAGTGGGCTGAAGTGCTGTCCGCCGATGCTTTCTCGAAGTTCGAAGAAGACGGCGTGCTGAATGCCGAAACCGGCCGCGCGTTCCGCGAAGCGATCCTGGCGCGCGGTGGTTCCCAGGAACCGATGGTGCTGTTCGTCGACTTCCGTGGCCGTGCGCCATCGATTGACGCACTCTTGCGCCATAGCGGCCTGAGTGAGGACGCGGCAGCATGAGCGAGGGGCCTGTGATCACCAAAAAACGCTTTATCGCCGGGGCGGTCTGCCCGGCGTGCAGCGAGCCGGACAAGTTGATGATGTGGAACGAAGACGAGGTCCCGCACCGTGAGTGCGTGGCCTGCGGTTATTCCGACACGCTCAATGAACAAGGCCTGTCGGTGCCCAAGGAATTGGGCACGCGGGTCAACGTCTCGGCGCTGAAAGTGCCGGACGCCAAGGTTCAGGCAGTGCAATTCTTCCCGAACCCGAAACTGAAGAAAAAGCCCGACGAGCAACACTAAGTCGATAACCGCCGTCCATGCCGCCACGGTGTGGGCGGTGGTCCGCTTGACTACTTCTCGACATTGGCCGATTTGAACCAGCTCTTCATCGAGCACATGGCAAACGGACTGGTACTGCAATCACCATTGGCCAGGGCGGTGCGCAGTTTGTCGGCATCAGCCTGCATCATGTAGCGAACGCCATCCCTGAAATGGGTACTGTCGCCAAAACCGCCCTCGGTCATTTCCTTCAGCGCGTCTTCCTTGCTCCAGCCCTGCACGACCACCCGATACATCGCCGCCATCAGGCCGGTGCGATCAGAGCCGTGTTTGCAATGCATCAACACCGGGCCTTTGGTCTCCGCCACCTGAATGGCACGGAGGGCGGCGAGTACCTGCGCGTCATCCACGTGATTGGTGCGGTAAGGCAGTTGGACCTGATTGATGCCAGGCGAGGTCAGCCAGCGGGAGTCCGATTCAGGCAGGAAGTTGATAACGGTTCCAACCTTGAGATTTTCCAGCAGCGGCACTATTCCGCTATCGGGCAAGGCGCTGCGGTAAAGGGTCGGGGACATCTGAAAGAGGTTGTACTTCGTCTCCACCGACTGCGCCCATTCCGCAGGTCGAGGTGAGGGGGCGTCGTCGGCCATGGCCCCCGATAGAGTGAAGAGGGCAACCAGCGACAGGCACATCGCAAGGATAAGACGGGTTTTAGACATGCTGGGACCGTGGAGGAGGAAGCGGAGTGATGACGCTCAGCTTCAGCCTTGAGCGGTCAAAGGGCCGTGAGCCGCCTGTCAAAGAATCGTGAATCCATCGCGCCGTAGGCTACTTTCGTCGCAAAAGCCCGGTTTATTTAAGCTGAATCGGTTCATCTTGATACTTAGGCTGCTACCATTTGTTACCAAAGTTTGCCGATGCGTGGCTTATTCACCGATAGCCCCGACCCGCGTCGCTGCCAAAACGAAAAGCCGTTCTACGAAATGGCTGAAAACCGTCAATGCCTGATGAGGTGCACCCCATGTCTGATCAAGATCGAGACAACCCCCGGCGTGAGTTTTTGCGCAAATCCCTGACCTTGATCCCGGTGGTCACCGTCGCCAGCACCGCGCTGGGCAGTTCAGTCCTGCTTGCCGCGCCAGAGTCGGCGCCTGCCAGCCCCGGCAAAACACCTGTCAGCAGCAGCGCCTATGAACCCACCTACTTCACCGCCGAAGAATGGACGTTCATTAAGTCCGCCGTCGCTCAACTGATCCCGAACGATGCCCAAGGGCCAGGCGCCCTGGAAGCTGGCGTGCCAGAATACATCGACCGTCAGATGAACACCCCGTACGCCGCCGGCGCCCTGTGGTTCATGCAAGGACCGTTCAACGCCGACGCCCCGGCGGAGATGGGCTGGCAGAGCAAACTGGTACCCAAAGAGATCTATCGCCTGGGCATTGCTGCCACGGATGCCTGGTCGAAAGCGCTCAATGGCAAAGTATTTGCTGAGCAAGACAGCGCTACCCGAGACGATTTGCTGAAGCAGCTCGAAGCCGGAAAACCCGAATTCGCCAGCGTGCCGTCGAAGATTTTCTTCAACCTGCTGCTGCAAAACACCAAGGAAGGGTTCTTCTGCGACCCGATCCACGGCGGCAACAAAGGCATGGTCGGCTGGACCATGATCGGCTTCCCCGGCGCCCGCGCCGATTTCATGGATTGGGTGGAACGCAACGAGCAATACCCCTTCCCGGCAGTTTCGATTCGCGGGGAGAGGGCTTAAGCCATGGCAACGGTAATGAAGAAAGTCGACGCAGTGATCGTCGGTTTCGGCTGGACAGGCGCGATCATGGCCAAAGAGCTGACGGAAGCGGGCCTGAACGTGCTGGCGCTGGAGCGCGGGCCAATGCAGGACACTTACCCTGACGGTAACTATCCGCAGGTGATCGACGAACTCACCTACAGCGTGCGGAAAAAACTCTTTCAGGACATCTCCAAAGAGACCGTGACCATTCGCCATAGCGTGAATGACATCGCCCTGCCGAACCGCCAACTTGGTGCGTTCCTGCCCGGCAATGGCGTGGGTGGCGCGGGGCTGCACTGGTCGGGCGTGCACTTTCGCGTCGATCCAATCGAGCTGCGGATGCGCAGCCACTACGAAGAACGCTACGGCAAAAACTTCATCCCCAAGGACATGACCATCCAGGACTTCGGCGTCAGCTATGAAGAGCTGGAGCCGTTTTTTGATTATGCCGAGAAGGTCTTTGGCACCTCGGGCCAGGCCTGGACGGTGAACGGTCAACTGGTCGGTGAAGGCAAGGGCGGCAACCCCTACGCACCGGATCGCTCCAATCACTTCCCGTTGGAATCGCAGAAGAACACCGTTTCCGCACAGCTGTTTCAGAAAGCCGCCACAGCCGTGGGTTACAAACCCTACAACCTGCCGTCGGCCAATACCTCCGGCCCGTACACCAACCCTTACGGCGCACAGATGGGGCCGTGCAACTTCTGCGGTTTTTGCAGCGGTTACGTTTGCTACATGTACTCCAAGGCATCGCCCAATGTGAACATTCTGCCGGCGCTCAAGCCGCTGCCGAATTTCGAACTGCGGGCCAACTCCCACGTGCTGCGGGTCAACCTCGACAGCACCAAGAGCAAAGCCACCGGCGTGACCTACATCGATGGCCAGGGGCGGGAAATCGAGCAACCCGCCGACCTGGTGATCCTCGGCGCTTTCCAATTCCATAACGTGCGCTTGATGTTGCTCTCGGGCATCGGCAAGCCGTACGACCCGATCAGCGGCGAAGGCGTCGTCGGCAAGAACTTTGCCTACCAGAACATGGCCACGATCAAGGCGTTCTTCGACAAGGACACCCACACCAACAACTTCATCGGTGCCGGCGGCAACGGCGTGGCGATCGATGATTTCAACGCCGACAACTTCGATCACGGCCCGCATGGCTTCGTCGGCGGCTCGCCGATGTGGGTCAACCAGGCCGGCAGCCGGCCGATTGCCGGGACTTCCAACCCGCCAGGCACCCCGGCCTGGGGCAGTGCCTGGAAACGCGCCACCGCCGATTACTACACCCACCAAGTGTCGATGGACGCCCACGGCGCGCATCAGTCCTACCGTGGCAACTACCTCGATCTCGACCCGGTGTACCGCGATGCCTATGGCTTGCCGCTGCTGCGGATGACGTTCGACTGGCAGGAAAACGACATCAAGATGAACCGCTTCATGGTCGAAAAAATGGGCAAGATCGCCGAAGCCATGGGTCCCAAGGCTATCGCGGTGATCGGCAAGCAGGTCGGTGATCACTTCAACACCGCGGCTTACCAGACCACCCACCTCAATGGTGGCGCGATCATGGGCACCAACCCGAAAACCAGTGCCCTGAACCGCTACTTGCAGAGCTGGGACGTGCACAACGTATTCGTCCCAGGGGCGTCGGCTTTCCCACAAGGCTTGGGCTACAACCCTACAGGCCTGGTCGCCGCGTTGACCTATTGGTCGGCCCGGGCGATCCGCGAGCAGTACCTGAAAAACCCCGGCCCGCTGGTTCAGGCATAAGGAGCGATAACCATGAAAGCACTTGTTATCGCGACCTTCGCGCTGCTCGGCAGCGCCTCGATCAACGCGGCTGAAGTTGATCAAAACCTGATCAAACAAGGCGAATACCTGGCCCGTGCCGGTGACTGCGTGGCCTGTCACACCGCCAAGGACGGCAAGCCGTTCGCCGGCGGCCTGCCGATGGAAACGCCGATCGGCACGATCTACTCCACCAACATCACCCCGGACAAAACCGGCCTCGGTGACTACAGCTTCGAAGACTTCGACAAAGCCGTGCGCCACGGTGTCGCCAAGAATGGCAGCACCTTGTACCCGGCGATGCCGTATCCGTCCTACGCCAGCGTCAACGAACCTGACATGCAGGCCTTGTACGCTTATTTCATGCACGGGGTGGCGCCGGTCACGCAGGAGAACAAGGCCAGCGATATTCCCTGGCCGTTGAGCATGCGTTGGCCGCTCATGGGCTGGCGCTGGCTGTTTGCTCCGGCCGTAGCCGACTACAAGGCGCCGGACGGTGAAGATGCCGTCGTCAGTCGTGGGGCTTATCTGGTGGAAGGTCTGGGACATTGCGGCGCATGCCATACGCCGCGTGCCCTGACCATGCAGGAAAAATCCCTGAATGCCGGTGAAGGCAGTACGTTTCTGTCAGGCAGCGCGCCGCTGGAAGGCTGGATCGCGAAAAGTCTGAGGGGCGACCACAAGGATGGCCTCGGCAGCTGGAGCGAGGAGCAATTGGTGCAGTTCCTCAAGACCGGACGCAGCGACCGCAGCGCAGTATTCGGCGGCATGAGCGATGTGGTGACCCACAGCATGCAGTACATGACCGATGCGGACCTGACGGCGATTGCCCGCTACCTCAAGTCGCTACCGGCCAACGACCCGAACGACAAGCCGCACCAGTACGACAAGCAAGTCGCCCAGGCACTGTGGAAGGGTGACGACAGCCAGCCTGGCGCCTCGGTGTACATCGACAACTGCGCGGCCTGTCACCGGACGGACGGCCATGGCTATACGCGGGTGTTCCCGGCGCTGGCGGGCAACCCGGTGTTGCAGTCGGACGACCCGACGTCGCTGATTCACATCGTGCTCAAGGGCGGCACCTTGCCGGCCACGCATACGGCACCGTCAACCTTCACCATGCCTGGGTTTGCCTGGCGTTTGTCAGATCAGGAAGTGGCGGATGTGGTCAGTTTCATCCGTGGCAGTTGGGGCAACAAAGGTGCGCCGGTCAAGGCGAGCACCGTGGCCGACCTGCGCGAGGATGATATGAAAACCACTTCGGGGGACGACCTGGGCCAGGTCACCCAGAAGAACTGATCGCCCAGCGGCACTAGCCAGATGAACAACGCCTCGTTACTGTATATAAAACCAGTATCGAGGCGTTTTCATGTCCACTCCTCTTCCACCACGCGGCCGCGGCACCGCCACCAACCCGCACAACCGCTTCGCGCCGAACCGTTCGGTGGCCGAGGATGACGGCTGGTATCAGGAAGCGCCGGTCACCCAGGGCACCGAAGTGCGGATCGAGACGGCGAAGACCATCATCACCCGCAACAACTCGCCGGATCTACCCTTCGACCGTTCGATCAATCCCTATCGCGGCTGCGAGCACGGCTGCATCTATTGCTACGCGCGGCCCAGCCACGCCTATTGGGACATGTCACCGGGGCTGGATTTCGAAACCAAGCTGATCGCCAAGACCAACGCCGCCGACGTGCTGGAAGAGCAACTGTCCAAACGCGGTTATCAATGCGCGCCGATCAATCTGGGCTCCAACACCGACCCGTATCAGCCGATCGAGCGCGAACACAAGATCACCCGCCAAACCCTGGAAGTGCTGCTGCGTTACCGGCATCCGGTGACCATCATTACCAAGGGTTCGCTGATCCTGCGCGACCTGGATTTGCTGGTTGAACTGGCTGAGCAGCGACTGGTGGCGGTGATGATCAGCCTCACTACCCTGGACGATGAACTCAAGCGCATCCTCGAACCCCGGGCGGCGGCGCCGAAGGCACGGCTGCGAGCGATCCGGGTGATGCGCGAAGCGGGGATTCCAGTGGGTGTCTTGTGCTCGCCGATGATTCCGATGATCAATGACAGCGAGCTTGAAAGCCTGCTCACCGAAGCCCACGCGGCGGGAGCCCAGAGCGCGGCCTACATGATGTTGCGCCTGCCCCTGGAAGTCGCGCCGCTGTTCGAAGAATGGCTGGCCGCCCACTACCCGCAGCGTGCGGCCCATGTGCTGAGCCTGATTCGCCAGAGTCGCGGCGGCGAACTCTACGACAGCCGTTTCGGTGCGCGGATGCGTGGTGAAGGGCCGTTCGCCGACCTGTTGGCCCAACGCTTCGCCAAGACCATCAAGCGTCTGGGGCTCAATCGCCGCGAAGGGTTTAATCTCGATTGCGAAGCCTTCTGTCCGCCGGGTCGCCAAATGTCGTTGATTTAGGGACAATTGGTCTAATGTTGAGTAGGGTAAAAGGCACTGCGCCATTACGCAGTCACGTTTTTTGTGACCTGGAACACACGTTCTAGAGCGTTTGATTCAGTTTGAGTTAAGTTTCGACGGTTACCTTGTTCATCGAGTGACTGACGGGTCTGGATGTACGACCTGGACGTTTTTTAAACAGCCACTGGCTTCATATCGGACAAAACGGGACACTTCCCCCGACTCCGTCAAAGAGGATGAATTATGAGTGACAAGGATAAACAGCCGTTGGCTGCGTCGGCGCAAGCGCTTCCCGAGGCGGAATCCGCCGATGCAGCGCTGAAGCATATCGTTGACGGCTTTTTGCATTTTCATCACGAGATCTTTCCGCAGCAGGAAGAGCTCTTCAAGAAACTCGCCACGGCCCAGAATCCCCGGGCGATGTTCATTACCTGCGCTGATTCGCGCATCGTGCCGGAGTTGATTACCCAAAGCTCCCCGGGCGATTTGTTCGTGACCCGTAACGTCGGCAACGTTGTGCCACCTTATGGGCAAATGAACGGCGGCGTTTCCACGGCCATCGAATACGCGGTGCTGGCCCTCGGTGTGCAACACATCATCATTTGCGGCCACTCCGATTGCGGCGCCATGCGCGCGGTACTCAACCCCCAGAGCCTGGAAAAAATGCCGACGGTCAAAGCCTGGCTGCGGCACGCCGAAGTGGCGAAAACCATGGTCCAGGAAAACTGCAATTGCGCCAACGAAAGCGAAAGCATGCACATCCTCACTGAAGAGAATGTGATCGCCCAGTTGCAGCATCTACGCACACATCCATCGGTGGCCTCGCGCATGGCCAACGGTCAGCTGTTTATCCATGGCTGGGTCTACAGCATTGAAACCAGCGAAATCAGAGCGTATGACGCGGATCAAGGTTGTTTCCTGCCGCTCGATGGCAGCCATCCGATCCCGGTAGCGACGCCTAAAGCGCGCTTCTAAGTCCTCCTAAATCCCTGTGTGGTTTAGCCAAGCTGCCGATTGAGCAGCCTGGCTTTTTCACGCCTGAAGAAAAGTTCGGGAGAATCCCTATGCGTGCTGCGCAACTGAAAGCTGTTCTGCCACGGGAGCTGTTGGCTTCGGTGGTTGTGTTCCTGGTGGCCCTGCCCTTGTGCATGGGCATCGCCATCGCCTCGGGGTTGCCGCCGGCCAAAGGCCTGATCACCGGGATCATCGGTGGCCTGGTGGTGGGTTGGATTGCCGGCTCACCGCTGCAAGTCAGCGGCCCGGCGGCGGGTCTGGCAGTGTTGGTGTTCGAGCTGGTGCGCCAGCATGGTATTGCCATGCTCGGACCGATCCTGTTGCTGGCGGGTTTTCTGCAACTGCTGGCCGGGCGCTTTAAATTGGGCTGCTGGTTTCGGGTGACGGCACCGGCGGTGGTCTACGGCATGCTCGCCGGGATTGGCGTGTTGATCGTGCTATCACAGGTGCATGTGATGCTCGATGCCGTGCCCAAACCGTCCGGGCTGGATAACCTCGCAGCTTTCCCGGCGGCGGTGCTCCAGGCCTTGCCGTCCTTTGGCTGGCAGGCCGGTTTGCTCGGGCTGTCGACGATTGCGGTGATGTGGCTGTGGGAAAAATTCCGCCCACATTCCCTGCGATTCGTGCCCGGCGCCTTGCTCGGTGTCGGTCTGGCGACGGTTGCCAGCCTGATGCTCGCCTTGCAGGTCAAGCGCGTGGAAGTCCCGGCCAACCTGGCGGAAGCCATCGACTGGCTGAAACCGGCGGACCTGCTCAACCTGGCCGATCCGACGATTCTGATCGCTGCATTTGCCGTGGCCTTTATCGCCAGCGCCGAAACGCTGCTTTCGGCCGCCGCCGTGGACCGCATGCACAGCGGCGAGCGTTCGGACTTTGATCGGGAATTGTCGGCACAAGGCGTAGGCAACATGCTCTGCGGTTTGCTCGGCGCCTTGCCAATGACCGGCGTGATCGTGCGCAGCTCGGCCAACGTCCAGGCCGGTGCAACAACCCGCTATTCGGCGATCTTCCATGGCCTTTGGCTGCTGGCGTTCGTGTTGTTGCTGTCCAGCGTGCTGCAAAGCATTCCGGTGGCGAGCCTGGCGGGTGTGCTGGTCTACACCGGTTTCAAACTGGTGGACCTCAAGGCCTTTCGCGGCCTGGGTCGTTATGGCCGGATGCCGATGTTCACCTACGCGGCGACCGCGCTGGCGATCATCTTCACTGACCTGTTGACCGGTGTGCTGATCGGCTTCGGCCTGACCCTGGCCAAACTGGCGTGGAAAGCTTCGCGGCTGAAAATCAGCCTGATCGATCTGCCCAAGGATGGTGAGATGGAGCTGCGTTTGATCGGTGCAGCGACCTTTCTCAAGGTGCCGGCGCTGACGCAGGTACTGGGGACCATTCCAGCGGGCGCGACGGTGCATGTGCCGCTCAATAACCTGAGCTACATCGACCATTCGTGTCTGGAATTGCTTGAGGAGTGGGGCCGGGCGAATGCGGCCAAGGGTTCGAAGTTGGTGATTGAAGCGCGGGGGTTGAAGCGTCGGTTGGAAGGGCGTTTACGGACCACGTCCGGAGTAGGCTCAGCCGGGTAAATAATCTGTAGGAGCATGGCTTGCCCACGATGGCGTCCTTGAATGCGCCAAAAGCTTCGCGGGCAAGCCTCGCTCCTACAGGGATGTGTGTCGCTTAGGCTGCTGGCTGATCCAGCTCCAGGCCCACGCCCAACTGGCGCGACAGGCACGGCCAGCGTTTCCATGCGGCGCCGGTGTCCGGGCTGTTGAGTTTCTCGCGGTAGGCTTCCACCGATTCCAGCGCGAAACTGTCTTCGTTCAGCATCTCGTCCACGGCGTGATGCACCGCCTCATCCAGTTGGTTGGCAAATTCCTCGCCGATCAATTGGTGGGCAATCAGGTTGGCGACAGTCATGTCCAATGGGATCAGTGGCTGGCCAAAATGCTTGATGTACAGGTCATTGACCTCTTCAACCAACCGATGCGCCAGATAGGCTTCGTCCAGCAGACCGTCCAGGCCGATATGCCCGGTCATGATCGCCGGCGGCTGGAGGAAGAACTGCTCGGCGATTTTCAGCACTGGCTTGATCTGCGATTCGATGCCCGCTTCCCGTGCGACATCATTGGCGGCGTCCAGCAGGTCCGGCACTTGTTCTATATAAGCAGTCACAAAACGGGTCATCACGCCCTTGGCATCGACATCCGGCAGTTGGATGGCGGCGTGCAGGTGAGGCAGTTGGGTTTCCAGTTGACGAGTTAACAGGCCGGTCTCGGCCTCGTGTTGTTGGGCTTTTTGGATCTGCTCGCGCAATGCGGCGGTGTTCATGAAAACTCCAGGAAACAACGGCAATGAAATAGGGAAGACATAACTTAGCTTGCTTATGAAAAAGGCTAAGACGCATTTGTCATAATTATTTCATCCTTGAGACACGAAAGTTATATCGATTTGCCACCACTCGTCTGCATCCTTCTCCATTCGTGACCTTGAACGCAAGTCCCAGCTGTTTCAGATCATTTACGCCCTCACATTGCGAGGTAGCAGTCGCTGTCTATACTCGGGTGGGAATGGAGTTAGCTGATGACGCCCGACTGCATATGCAGCAAGGCTCGGCGATTCAAGTTCGTAGTCTGAAAAAGCCGCTCCCTTGCCGCAGGTGAAAGCCGGCGGGATAACAAGAACGATAAGGGGAACCCGCAATGATGCGACATCCACACGTCTGGATGGGCCTCCTGTTGTGGTCAATTTTCAGCCAGGCACAAGCGGCCTGGACTGTGAATATGGCGCCGGGAGCGACTGAAATCAGTCACGCAGTATTCGACCTGCACATGACCATTTTCTGGATCTGTGTAGTGATCGGCATCATCGTCTTCGGCGCCATGTTCTGGTCGATGATGGTCCACCGCCGCTCGACCGGGCAGGTGGCCGCCAAATTTCATGAAAGCACCACCGTCGAAATCCTCTGGACCATCGTGCCCTTCATCATCCTGGTGGCCATGGCGGTTCCCGCTACCGCCACCCTGATCAAGATGTACGACGCCAGTGAGCCGGATATCGATATCCAGATCACCGGTTATCAGTGGAAGTGGCACTACAAATATTTGGGCCAGGACGTCGAGTTCTTCAGCAACCTGGCCACCCCCGCCGACCAGATCCACAACAAGGAAGCCAAGGGCGAGCATTACTTGCTCGAGGTCGACAAGCCGCTGGTGCTGCCGATCGGCGCCAAGGTGCGCTTCCTCGTGACCTCCGCCGACGTCATCCACTCGTGGTGGGTGCCGGCCTTCGCGGTCAAGCGCGATGCGATTCCGGGGTTCGTCAACGAAGCCTGGACCCGCATCGACAAGCCCGGCCTCTACCGTGGCCAGTGCGCCGAGTTGTGCGGCAAGGATCACGGCTTCATGCCGATCGTGGTCGAGGTCAAGGAAAAAGCCGATTACGACAAGTGGCTGGCCGAGCGCAAGGCTGAAGCCCTGCAGCTCAAAGAGCTGACCAGCAAGGAATGGACCCTCGACGAGCTCAAGGAGCGCGGCGACAAGATCTACCACACCACCTGCGTGGCCTGTCACCAGGCCGAAGGCCAGGGTCTGCCGCCAATGTTCCCGGCACTCAAAGGCTCGAAAATCGCTACAGGACCGAAAGAAGGTCACCTGAGCATTGTCTTCCACGGCAAGCCCGGCACTGCCATGGCGGCGTTCGGCAAGCAGCTCTCGGAAGTCGATATCGCGGCGGTCGTGACCTACGAACGTAACGCCTGGGGCAATAACAAAGGCGACATGGTCACTCCTAAAGAAGTGTTGGAGCTGAAACAGGCGGAAAGCAAATGACCCGGTCTATTGCGCACGTAAGGAACCGGTCGGGGCAGCGCGCCCCGGCCTGCCCAGCCCATCTGTTTGCAGGAGACACGCCATGAGCGCCGTCATCGATGACCATGGTCATGCCACCGATCACGCCCACGGTCCCGCCAAAGGCCTGATGCGTTGGGTGCTGACCACCAACCACAAGGACATCGGCACGCTGTACCTGTGGTTCGCGTTTTCCATGTTCCTGCTGGGTGGCTCGTTCGCGATGGTGATTCGCGCCGAGCTGTTCCAGCCGGGCCTGCAAATCGTCGAACCCGCGTTCTTTAACCAGATGACCACCATGCATGGCCTGGTGATGGTGTTCGGTGCGGTGATGCCGGCCTTCGTCGGCCTCGCCAACTGGATGATCCCGTTGATGATCGGCGCGCCGGACATGGCCCTGCCGCGGATGAACAACTTCAGCTTCTGGCTGTTGCCGGCGGCGTTCATCCTGCTGGTCTCGACCCTGTTCACCCCCGGTGGCGGGCCGAACTTCGGCTGGACCTTCTACGCCCCGCTGTCCACGACCTATGCCCCGGAAAGCGTGACCTTCTTTATCTTCGCCATCCACTTGATGGGGATCAGTTCGATCATGGGCGCGATCAACGTGATCGCGACCATCCTCAACCTGCGCGCGCCCGGCATGACGCTGATGAAAATGCCGCTGTTCGTCTGGACCTGGCTGATCACCGCGTTCCTGCTGATCGCGGTGATGCCGGTACTGGCGGGTTGCGTAACGATGATGCTGATGGACATCCACTTCGGCACCAGTTTCTTCAGTGCCGCCGGCGGCGGTGATCCGGTGCTGTTCCAGCATGTGTTCTGGTTCTTCGGTCACCCCGAGGTGTACATCATGATCCTGCCGGCCTTCGGCGCCGTCAGCTCGATCATCCCGACCTTCTCGCGCAAACCGCTGTTCGGCTACACCTCGATGGTCTACGCCACGGCGAGCATCGCGTTCCTGTCGTTCATCGTCTGGGCGCACCACATGTTTGTGGTCGGCATTCCGCTGGTGGGCGAGTTGTTCTTCATGTACGCGACGCTGCTGATCGCGGTGCCCACGGGCGTGAAGGTGTTCAACTGGGCGAGCACCATGTGGCAAGGCTCGCTGACCTTCGAGACACCGATGCTGTTTGCGGTGGCGTTCGTGATCCTGTTCTCCATCGGCGGCTTCTCCGGGCTGATGCTGGCCATCGCCCCGGCGGACTTCCAGTACCAGGACACCTACTTCGTGGTCGCGCATTTCCATTACGTGCTGGTGCCGGGGGCGATCTTCGGGATCTTCGCCTCGGCCTACTACTGGCTGCCGAAATGGACCGGCCACATGTACGACGAAACCCTCGGCAAGCTGCACTTCTGGCTCTCGTTCATCGGCATGAACATGGCGTTCTTCCCGATGCACTTCGTGGGCCTGGCGGGTATGCCGCGACGGATTCCGGACTACAACCTGCAATTCGCCGACTTCAACATGGTGTCGTCGATTGGTGCGTTCATGTTCGGCACCACGCAGCTGTTCTTCCTGTTCATTGTGATCAAAACCATTCGCGGCGGCCCGCCTGCACCGGCCAAACCGTGGGATGGGGCCGAAGGCCTGGAATGGAGTATTCCGTCACCAGCGCCGTATCACACGTTCACCACGCCGCCGGAAGTGAAATGAACGCTATAGCCCTCGAGGGCCGCCGCCATGGCTGACTCCATTTCGTTGAAGAAGCTGGTCACCCGCCTGCTGATGGTGGTGGTCGCCATGTTTGTATTCGGCTTTGCCCTGGTGCCGATCTACGACGTGATGTGCAAGGCGTTCGGCATCAACGGCAAGACCGCCGGGCAGTACGAGGGCGAGCAAACGGTCGATACCTCGCGCCAGGTTCGCGTGCAGTTCCTGTCGACCAATGCCGCGGATATGTCCTGGGATTTCTATCCCAAGGGCGATGAACTGACGGCCAACCCGGGGGCGGTGAACGAGATGATTTTCATCGCCCACAACCCGACTGATCGCCCGATGAGCGCCCAGGCCGTGCCGAGTATCGCGCCCAGCGCTGCGGCGGCATATTTCCACAAGACCGAATGTTTCTGCTTTACCCAGCAAGTGCTGCAGCCCGGTCAACGGATCGAGATGCCGGTACGTTTCATCGTTGACCGTGACATGCCCAAGGATGTGAAGCACCTGACGCTGTCCTACACGCTGTTCGATATCACCGCCCGACATCCACCGGTCGCTGTAAACACTGGCGGTTGAGCGTGCCCGATAAGGAGAACAATAAATGGCAACTCATGAACACTATTACGTACCGGCCCAGAGCAAATGGCCGATCATCGCCACGGTCGGTATGTTCGTCACGGTGTTCGGCCTGGCGACCTGGTTCAACGACCTCAAGGCCGCCCGCCCGGAATCCCACGGCCCACTGATCTTTTTCGTCGGCGGCCTGCTACTGGCGTACATGCTGTTCGGCTGGTTCGGCACGGTGATCAAGGAAAGTCGCCAGGGCTTGTACAGCGCGCAGATGGATCGCTCGTTCCGCTGGGGCATGAGCTGGTTCATTTTCTCCGAGGTGATGTTCTTCATCGCCTTCTTCGGTGCGCTGTTTTATGTGCGCCACGTGTCCGGCCCGGCGCTCGGCGGTGAAGGTCCGAAAGGCATCGCCCACATGCTTTGGCCGAACTTCGAGTTTGTCTGGCCACTGCTGAACAACCCCGATTCGAAACTCTTTCCGCCACCCAAGGAAGTCATCAGCCCCTGGGGCCTGCCGCTGATCAACACCATTTTGCTGGTCAGCTCCAGCGTCACCGTGACCATCGCCCACCATGCCTTGAAAAAGGGTCATCGCGGCGCGCTGAAAATCTGGCTGGCGATTACCGTGTTGCTGGGTTGCGGCTTCCTCGCCCTGCAGGCCGAAGAATACATTCACGCCTACCACGAACTGGGCCTGACCCTGGGCTCGGGCATTTACGGCGCGACGTTCTTCATGCTCACCGGCTTCCACGGCGCCCACGTGACCATCGGCACCATCATCCTGTTCGTGATGCTGATGCGGATCATGCGCGGGCACTTCGATAACGAGCACCAATTCGCCTTCGAAGCGGCGAGTTGGTACTGGCACTTCGTGGACGTGGTGTGGATCGGATTGTTCGTTTTCGTCTACGTGCTGTGAGGCGTTACCACGGCGCATGAGAAACCAATTGGCCGCTGAAAAACCCCCAGGCAATCAAGCCGACGGTGGTCGCGGCCAGGGCCACACGAATACTCAGGGCGATGACCAGGCGGTTCGAGCTGCTGTCGTCCTTGACCAGAAAAAACAGGCCGCTGAACAGGCTGACAACCGTGGCAATCAGCATCAGGACGATGGCTGCTTTGAGCATGGTGGGACTCCGGGGGAAAGGCGATGCAGTTGAGTATAGCTATCGCGATCACCGACTTTCTGGCGACGTCATGAAGCGCTTTCGGCCGGGCGTCGTGCCAACCATCGTCGTGGCGTTTCTGTTGCCGCTGCTGGTGTCACTGGGGTTCTGGCAGTTGAGCCGGGGCGCGGAGAAAAGCGCGCTGCTGCAAACCTACGCCGAGCGCCGGGCGGCCGAGCCGATGGCCAGTGCCGAGCTGCTGAACACACAAGATCCAGCCTTTCGCCGGGTGCGTCTGCACGGTGAATTCGATGCCGAGCACAGCCTGCTGCTGGATAACCGTCAGCGCGACGGCAAGGTTGGCGTTGAGCTGCTGCAACCGTTTCACGATCAGGCCACCGGCCTTTGGCTGCTGGTCAATCGCGGCTGGCTGCCGTGGCCGGACCGGCGCACGCCGCCGCAATTCAAAACGCCCACTCAGGCATTGAGCCTTGATGCCTGGGTCTACGTGTCCCCCGGCGCGACTTTCCAGCTGCACGCTGATCCGAGCACCACAACCTGGCCTCAGGTCATCACCGCCGTCGAGCCCGCCAAACTCTGGACGACACTGAACCGTGAAGGCTTTGCCTACGAATTACGTGAAGAAACCGGCCCCGCGTCCTACCAGGCCGACTGGCCGGTGGTGGCCATGGGGCCGGAGAAACACATCGCTTATGCCGTGCAGTGGTTCGCCATGGCGATCGCCCTGCTCGGCCTTTTTATCTATCTCGGCTGGCACAACGCAAAGGAGAAACACCATGGGAGCGGCCATGAATCCACCCAACATGTCTGAGGCGAAAACCCCGGCGAGTCGGCGTAAGGGTCGTTTGCAGCTGCTGCTGATCCTGCTCGGGGTGATCGGTCCGATGATCCTTGCCACCGGCATGTACAAACTGAATTTCTGGGTGCCGGACGGTCGCAGCTATCACGGCGAACTGATCGGCAACGGCCAGACCCGCGCCGACCTCGGCGTGCAGGCCCAGGAAGATCGCTGGCAGATGCTGGTGACCGCGCCCAAGGATTGTTCGGTGGATTGCCAGCAGTTGGTGTACCTGGCACGGCAAATCCAGATCGGCCTCGGTCGCGATGCGTCTCGTGCCAGCCACGCACTGGCCGCCGCGCAACCGCTGAGCAGCGACTACGAAGCCAAGCTGACCCACGAGTATCCGCAGCTGCAACGCTACCCCATGGACCTCACGACTTTTAGCAAGACGACGGGCGACAAGACCGCGCCGCAACTGTGGATCATCGATCCCCACGGCAATCTGGTGCTGCGCTACGACCCGACGGTCAAGGGTAAGGACCTGCTCAACGACCTGCGTCACCTGTTGAAACTGTCGAACATCGGATAAGGGCATCGTCATGGCCAAACCTGGATTTCGCCTCGCGCTGTTTGCCACCTTGCTGGCACTGATTGTGGTGTTGCTCGGCGCCTATACTCGCCTGACCCACGCTGGCCTCGGCTGCCCGGACTGGCCGGGCTGTTATGGCTTTATCAGCGTGCCGAAAAGCGAAGCCCAACTGGCCCATGCCGAATTGCATTTCCCTGACACACCGGTCGTTGCCCACAAGGGCTGGAACGAGATGATCCACCGCTACTTCGCCGGTACCCTGGGGCTGTTGATCTCGGTGCTGGCCGGTCGCGCCTGGGTGCATCGGCGGCATCCTGGGCAACCGGTGAAGTTGCCGCTGTTTCTATTGGCTGTCGTCTTTGCTCAGGCGGCATTCGGTATGTGGACGGTGACGCTCAAGCTCTGGCCGCAGGTGGTCACCGGGCATTTGCTCGGCGGCTTTGCGACCTTGAGCCTGCTGTTTTTACTGACCTTGCGATTGTCCGGCGTATTGCCGGCGCTGACCGTGCCCAAGCGTTTGCAGTACTGGGCAACCGCAGGCTTGCTCCTTGTGATCCTGCAAATCGCCCTCGGCGGCTGGGTCAGTTCCAACTATGCGGCGGTGGCGTGCATCGACTTCCCGACCTGTCACGGCCAATGGCTGCCACCCGCCGATTTCGCCAACGGCTTTCACCTGACCCAACACATCGGCCCGAACTACCTCGGCGGGCAACTGGACAGCGATGCCCGCACGGCGATTCACCTGACTCACCGCATCGGCGCCTTGTTAGTGACGCTGGTGCTACTGGGCCTGGCCTGGCAATTGAAAGTGGTCGGCATGACCCGCCTCGCGGGCCTGGTGCTGATCGCCCTCGGCGCGCAAATCACCCTCGGCATCAGCAACGTGCTGTTTCACCTGCCGCTCCCCATCGCTGTCGCCCACAACGCTGGCGGTGCGGCGTTGTTGCTGACCATGGTGCTGGTCAATTATCACGCGCGAACCAGTCTGGTTCGGGTCAAGCAACAAGCTCCTGCGCGCTGGCGGTTCAGCCCGCGTAAACATTCAGCCGGGCCCATAACAATAAAAGGAGAAATGCCATGGCGGTTCTGATTGGCGAGCGTCACAGCCAAGCGATCTGGCGCGATTATCTGGAGCTGACCAAGCCCAAAGTGGTGGTGCTGATGCTCATCACGTCCTTGGTCGGCATGTTCCTCGCGACCCGCGCGGGGGTGCCGTGGACGGTGCTGGTGTTCGGCAACCTGGGGATCGCGTTGTGTGCCGGGGGCGCGGCGGCGGTCAATCATGTGGTGGACCGGCGGATCGATGCGGTGATGGCCCGCACGCACAAGCGGCCACTGGCTGAAGGCCGGGTGTCACCGAGGGCGGCGCTGACCTTTGCTCTGGTGCTCGCCGTATTGGGCCAAGCCGTGTTGCTGGCCTTCACCAACCCGCTGACGGCGTGGCTGACCCTCGCCTCCCTGCTCGGTTACGCCGTGGTCTACACCGGTTTCCTCAAACGTGCGACGCCGCAGAACATCGTCATTGGCGGCCTCGCCGGCGCCGCGCCGCCGCTGCTCGGCTGGGTCGCGGCTACCGGTCACGTCAGCGCCGAACCGTTGCTGCTGGTGCTGATCATCTTCGCCTGGACCCCGCCGCACTTCTGGGCCCTGGCCATTCACCGCAAAGAGGAATACGCCAAGGCTGACATCCCGATGCTGCCGGTGACCCATGGCGAGCACTACACCAAAATCCACATCCTGCTTTACACCTTCGCGCTGCTGGCGGTCAGCCTGATGCCTTATGTGATCCACATGAGCGGCGTGCTCTACCTGGTTTGTGCCCTGGGACTGGGCGCGAGGTTTCTGCAATGGGCCGTGGTGCTGTACCGTGGCACTCGGCCGCACGCGGCGATCAACACGTTCAAGTACTCTATCTGGTACTTGTTCCTGCTGTTTATCGCCCTGCTCGTAGACCACTACTTACTGTTGAACCTATGACTCGAACTCAGAAAACCGTCTTCATCCTCGTCGCCCTGATCGCGCTGGTTCTGGGCCTGACCGTCAACAAGGTGCTGTCCGGCAAAGGCCAGGGCGACCCGACGGCACTGATCGACGCCGGGATTATCCTGCTGCCGCAAAGCCGCAATCTGCCAGACGTGACCATGACCGACGTGGACGGTAAACCGGTGGCGGTCAACGAGCTGAAAGGCAAGTGGAGCCTGCTGTTCTTCGGCTACACCTTCTGCCCGGACATCTGCCCGACCACCCTCGCCCAACTGCGCCAGATCAAGAGCGAACTGCCACCGGAAGCGGTGGCCAAGTTGCAGATCATCCTGGTCAGCGTCGACCCGAACCGCGACACGCCCAAGCAGCTCAAGCAATACCTGGGCTACTTCGATCCGCAGTTTCAGGGCCTGACCGCGTCGAGCGTGGATGACATCCAGAAACTGGCCAACGCCGTGAGCATTCCGTTTATCCCCGCGGACACCAGCAAGCCTAACTACACCGTTGATCACAGCGGCAACCTCGCGGTGATCGGGCCGGATGGCACGCAGCGCGGGTTTATTCGTGCGCCGCTGAACAACACGAAACTGGTGGCGCAGTTGCCGGTGATGCTCAAGCGCCAGTAATCAAGCAGGCAAAAAAAACCGCAGCTCAAGGCTGCGGTTTTTTTGTACCTGATCGTTCCCACGCTCTGCGTGGGAACGATCGGCGTGAGCGGTATGATCGTGTAGCGGGTCAGATCAGAACGCCGGCAATACCGCGCCTTTGTACTTCTCGAGAATGAACGCTTTCACTTCCGGGCTGTGCAGCGCAGCAACCAGTTTCTTCATCGCGTCGCTGTCCTTGTCGTCCGGACGGGCGACCAGGATGTTCACGTACGGCGAGTCGTTGCCTTCAATCACCAGCGCATCCTTGGACGGATCGAGCTTGGCTTCCAGCGCGTAGTTGGTGTTGATCAGCGCCAGATCGACCTGGGTCAACACACGCGGGATGGTCGCGGCTTCCAGTTCGCGGAATTTCAGGTCTTTGGTGTTTTCGGTGATGTCCTTGATGGTCGAGAGGATGTTGTTCGGTTCCTTCAACTTGATCAGGCCAGCCTTCGCCAGCAGCAACAGCGCACGGCCGCCGTTGGTGGCGTCGTTCGGGATTACCACGTTGGCGCCGCCAGGCAGTTCAGTCAGCGCCTTGTACTTGCTGGAGTAAGCGCCCAGCGGTTCCAGGTGCACACCGGCAACGGCTACCAGGTTGGTGCCCTTGGCCTTGTTGAACTCATCCAGGTACGGCTGGTGCTGGAAGAAGTTGGCGTCCAGGCGTTTCTCGGCAACTTGCACGTTCGGCTGGATGTAATCGGTGAAGACCTTGATCCTCAGGTCCACGCCTTCTTTGGCCAGGGCCGGTTTAACGAACTCCAGAATCTCCGCATGCGGGACTGGGGTTGCGGCAACGGTCAGTTCATCGGCCTGGGCGGAAAACGCTGCGACTGCAGCCAATGCAACGAGTAGTTTTTTCATTCAGCTAACTCCTTGTGAGGCGCCCGTGTGGCGCCTGCCAGCGAATGGCCGGCTCATGTCTTGGTTACGTGAACCATTTATTTTCTGGAAAAGTGTACGACCAGTTTGTCGCCAACCATCTGCAGGACCTGCACCAGCACCAGCAACAGCACCACGGTGACGATCATCACATCGGTCTGGAAACGCTGGTAGCCGAAACGGATTGCCAGGTCACCCAGACCACCGGCACCGACCACACCGGCCATCGCCGTGTAGGACACCAGTGTAATCGCCGTCACCGTAATCGCCGCGAAGATGCCCGGGCGGGCTTCCGGCAGCAAGGCATTGGTGATGATCTGGCGGGTCGTCGCGCCCATGGCCTGGGTCGCTTCGATGATGCCGCGATCGACTTCACGCAGGGCGGTTTCCACCAGACGGCCGAAGAACGGCGTGGCGCCTACCACCAGCGGTGGGATTGCACCCGCGACGCCGAGCGAAGTGCCGGTGATCAGCACCGTGAACGGGATCATCACGATCAGCAGAATGATGAACGGCAGCGAACGCAGGATGTTCACCACCAGCGACAGCACGGCGTAGACGCCCCGGGATTCCAGCAACTGACGCGGGCTGCACAGGAACAACAACACGCCCAGCGGCAGGCCCAGCAAAATGGTGAACAACAGCGATCCGCCGAGCATCAACAGCGTGTCACCGGTAGCGAGCCAGATTTCGAACCAGTCGATATTGGCGAAGAAACTCATCAAGGCTTCCATCAGCGCAGCACCTCCATGTGGACGTCAGCCGCGGTGAAGAGGGCGAACGCCGCCTCCATGTCGCCGCCGGTGACGGCCAGGGTCAGTTGCCCGTAAGGGACGTCTTTGATGCGGTCGATACGACCAGCGAGGATGCTGTAGTCCACACCGGTTTCCCGAGCGACGGTACCCAGCAACGGCGCGTAGGTCGCTTCGCCCTGGAAGGTCAGACGCACGATACGGCCCGGCACGTGAGCGAAGTCGTCGCGCTGTTCGCTTTCGTCGATCTGCTCGCTTTCCTGCACGAAGCGCTTGGTGGTCGGGTGCTTGGGATGCAGGAATACATCGGCGACCGAACCTTGCTCGACGATCACGCCGGCATCCATCACCGCCACCTGGTCGCAGACCCGACGAATCACGTCCATCTCGTGGGTGATCAGGACGATGGTCAGTTTCAGCTCACGGTTGATCTCGGCCAGCAATTGCAGGACCGACGCGGTGGTCTGCGGGTCCAGGGCGCTGGTGGCTTCGTCGCACAGCAGGATTTTCGGCTTGGTCGCCAGGGCGCGGGCGATGCCGACGCGCTGCTTCTGGCCACCGGACAACTGCGCCGGGTATTTCTTGGCGTGGTCGGACAGGCCGACACGCTTGAGCAACTCGGCCACACGCCGGTCGATATCGCTGCGGGACAGTTCACCGGCCAGGGTCAGCGGCAACGCGACGTTGTCGGCTACGGTCTTGGACGCCAAAAGGTTGAAGTGCTGGAAAATCATCCCGACTTGCTGGCGAAAGCGCCGCAGGCTATTGGGATCGAGCGCGGTGACTTCTTCGCCATCGACGAAAATCTTGCCGCCGCTGGACTCTTCCAGGCGATTGATCAGACGTAGCAGGGTACTTTTTCCCGCGCCGGAATGACCGATCAGACCGAAGACCTGACCGTTATCAATCGTCAGACTGGTCGGATGCAGGGCGGGAATATCCTTACCGGCGACGCGGTAAGTCTTGTGGACGTTTTGAAACTCGATCACGTAGCGAACCTTGTGGGGCGCGTTGGAATGGGATCAGCGGTTAGCCGGGCGCGCATTTTAGCCTGTCCGTATAGAGGTTATTAGCATTTATTCGGCATTCAACCTTTCATTTGGCAATAACGCGATCAAAGGTCATAAAAAAGGAACGGCAAAAAATCCCATCAGTCACTAATAAGGCAACTCGAAAACACCCCCGGTGCCGTGCCAGGGGAATGCATAAGCGTCCTGGCTAAGGCAGGAATCGCCACGAGGAGTTTACGACTGATGAGTACTAAAAAGCCTGCCGCACCTAAAAGCGCACTGGCCGGGACCGATACCCTGGACCGCGGCAACACCAACGCCAAGCTCGACAGCCTGGAGAAGTTTCGCTCCGACGCCACCGAACAGGCCCTGCGCACCAACCAGGGCGTGAAAGTCTCGGATAACCAGAACACCTTGAAAGTGGGTGCTCGCGGGCCGTCGCTGCTGGAAGACTTCATCATGCGTGAAAAAATCACGCACTTTGACCATGAGCGCATCCCGGAGCGCATCGTCCACGCCCGTGGCACCGGCGCCCATGGTTTCTTCCAGACCTACGAAAATCATTCGGTACTGACCAAGGCCGGATTCCTACAAGACCCAGGGCAGAAAACCCCGGTTTTCGTGCGCTTTTCCACGGTACAAGGCCCGCGCGGGTCAGGCGATACCGTGCGCGACGTACGAGGTTTTGCCGTGAAGTTTTTCACCGACGAAGGCAACTTCGACCTGGTGGGCAACAACATGCCGGTGTTCTTCATTCAGGACGCGATCAAGTTTCCCGACTTCGTCCACGCGGTCAAACCCGAGCCGCACAACGACATTCCTACCGGTGGTTCGGCCCATGACACGTTCTGGGACTTCGTTTCGCTGCAACCCGAATCGGCGCACATGGTCATTTGGGCGATGTCCGACCGGGCGATCCCGAAAAGCCTGCGCAGCATGCAGGGCTTCGGCGTGCATACGTTCCGCCTGGTGAATGCCGAGGGCAAATCGCGCTTCGTCAAATTCCACTGGCGCCCTACCGCCGGTACTTGCTCGCTGGTGTGGGATGAGGCGCAGAAGCTCGCCGGCAAAGATACTGACTACCACCGTCGCGATCTCTGGGAGTCGATCGAGATCGGGGACTACCCGGAATGGGAATTGGGCGTACAGATCGTCGAGGAAGAAAACGAGCACGACTTCGATTTCGACCTGCTGGATCCGACCAAGATCATTCCCGAGGAAATCGTTCCGATCACGCCGTTAGGCAAAATGACCCTCAACCGCAACCCGGACAATTTCTTCGCCGAAACCGAACAGGTTGCGTTCTGCCCCGGGCATATCGTGCCGGGGATCGATTTCTCCAACGATCCGCTGCTGCAAGGTCGGCTGTTTTCCTACACCGATACGCAGATCAGCCGACTCGGTGGGCCGAACTTTCATGAGATCCCGATCAATCGTCCGGTTGCGCCGTTCCACAACGGCCAGCGCGATGGCTTGCACCGCATGACCATCGATAAGGGCCGCGCGTCCTACGAGCCGAATTCGATTGACGGTGGCTGGCCGAAAGAAACCCCTCCGGCCGCGCAGGACGGCGGTTTCGAGACGTATCCGGAACGCATTGACGCGAACAAGATTCGTCAGCGCAGTGAGTCGTTCGGTGATCACTTTTCCCAGGCTCGCTTGTTCTTCCACAGCATGAGCAAGCATGAGCAGGAACACATCATCTCGGCCTACAGCTTTGAGCTGGGCAAGGTTGATCGGTTGTGGATTCGTGAACGTCAGGTCAACGAGATCCTGGCCAATATCGACCTGGAATTGGCCAAGCGTGTGGCGCAGAACCTTGGTCTTCCGGCACCTAAGGCCGGCACGGTGGACGTGCCGAAAATCTCGCTGGATCGCTCGCCAGCCCTGAGCCAGGCCAACTTGCTGCCAGAGAACATCAAAACGCGGAAAGTCGCGATCCTTGCGGCCAACGGCGTCGATGGTGCAGCGATTGACGCAATGAAGAAGGCATTGGCCGCAGAGGGGGCTCATGCGAAACTGCTTGGCCCGACGTCCGCACCGGTGACCACCGCCGATGGTAAATCGTTGCCGGTGGATGCGTCGATGGAAGGGTTGCCGTCCGTGGCCTTCGACGCGGTGTTCGTGCCGGGTGGCGCGGCGTCGATCAAGGCGTTGAGCACCGATGGCGTGGCGCTGCATTACTTGCTCGAGGCGTACAAGCACTTGAAGGCAATTGCGCTGCATGGCGAGGCCAAGCAGTTGCTGGATGTGTTGAAGCTGGAAGTGGATGCGGGACTGGTGGTTGGCGCGGATGCGAAGTTGATCAAGCCATTCTTCGCGGCGATCGGCCAGCACCGGGTTTGGGATCGGGAGCCTAAGGCCAAGGCGATTCCGGCCTAAAGAGATGCATTGCGAGTGAGAACGCCTTCGCGGGCAAGCCTCGCTCCTACAGGGTTCGTGTGGTGTTCTGAATGACACGAAACCTGTAGGAGCGAGGCTTGCCCGCGAAGCTTTTCAGGGCTTACGCGGACTCAAAACCATCTGCGCCGGAATATTGCGCAAGATCTGCTTTTCAATCTTCAATTCGAACTCGGAATCCAGCTTCTTCACTCGCTTGGTCAGCAGCGTTGCCAACCAAGGGTAATCCTGGGTGCGCGGCGCCTGAATGCTCACGGCACATTCATAATTCACCACGTCAGCGGCGATCGCATCCAGTTGGCGGCGAAGTTTGCCCATATCGGTGAGATTCAACGCAACCGTCGTGCTTTCAGCCGTCGGATCGATCACTTTCGCTTTCGGCTTGGCCTCCGCCGCCATGAGCGCCGCTTCGGCCCTGTCCAGCTCGGCCTTGCGTGCATTGACGATGGCATTGTTCACGCCGCCGGTCAGCGCCGGGGCCTTGGGCATCAACGCCCGGGCACGGCTCAGGGCCGTCGCGGCAGCGTTGACGTCACCTTTTTGCAGGACGATCTGGCTACGTTGCAGATAGGCTTCGGCCAGTTGCCGTTGGTATTGCACAAGGCTTGGGTCGTCGGGCGATTGAGCCTGCAAGGTAGCCAGCTGATCTTCGGCGGTAGCCAGTTCGCTGCTGGCCAGGTTTTGTTCCAGCTGTGCGATGGCCGCGGCCCGTCCATCGGGGACCTCGGGGGCCGTCGGTGGCGTGCTTTGGCAAGCGCCCAGTAGCAGAGAAAATGCGACAAGGAGCAGATAACGGGAGGCGAACGGCTTCATTCCTGCGACTCTCTATTTGCGCAAAAAACGAGCAAGTCTACACCCCTCGACGGGGCAGGACAAAACTCAGCAGAAACAGCGCGGCGGCCGTCACCACAATCGATGGGCCCGCCGGGGTGTCCTTGAACCACGACAACGCCAAGCCGCCACACACCGCGAGCATGCCCAGCAGGCTCGCGCCCAGTGCCATTTGCTCCGGCGAGCGGGCGTGACGTTGTGCCGCAGCCGCCGGGATGATCAACAGTGACGTAATCAGCAATACACCGACGATTTTCATCGCCACGGCAATCACGACGGCGATCAGCAACATCAACGTCAGGCGCAATGCCGCTACCGGCAAACCTTCCACCGTGGCCAATTCTTCGTGCACGGTGATTGCCAGCAATGGCCGCCACAACGTCACCAGCAACGCCAGTACCGCCGCGCTACCGCCGAGGATCCAGGCCAGGTCGGTCGGACTGATCGCCAGCAGATCGCCGAACAGATAGGCCATCAGGTCGATCCGTACTTCGTGCATGAAGCTTAGTACCACCAGGCCCAACGAGAGCGTGCTCGGTGCGAGAATTCCCAAAAGGGTATCGGACGCCAGCGGTTGGCGCTGTTGCAAAGTCACCAGCAACACCGCCAGAAGCAGGCAACCAACGGTGACGGCCACTGTAGGGCTGACATCCAGCAGGAAGCCCAGCGCCACGCCGAGCAACGCCGCGTGGGACAGGGTGTCGCCAAAATAAGCCATGCGGCGCCAGACCACGAATGAACCCAGCGGGCCCGCGACCAAGGCCAGGGCCAGACCTGCAAGCAGGGCGTAGAGCAGAAAATCAGCCATGCTTGCAGCTATCTCCATGAACGTGAGGTTGGGCCGACGGGGCCGCGCTGACCACCGCGCCATGCAGGTCATGGGCGTGGTCGTGATGGTGGTGATAAATCGCCAGGCTTTGGGCGTTCTTGCCGAACAGCTCGACGAAAGCAGGATCGCCACTGACATGTTCCGGATGCCCGGAGCAGCAGACATGGCGATTCAGGCACACCACCTGGTCGGTGGTGCTCATCACCAGGTGCAAATCGTGGGAAACCATCAACACGCCGCAACCGTGACGGTCCCGCAGGCGGGTGATCAGACTGTACAGCTCGGCCTGACCGGCTACGTCGACGCCTTGCACCGGCTCATCGAGCACCAACAATTCAGGCTCGCGTAACAACGCCCGGGCCAGCAGCACGCGTTGCATTTCGCCACCGGAAACACTTTGCACCGGGCTGTCGATCACCTGTTCGGCGCCGACTTCCTTGAGTGCCGCCAACGCCCGCGCACGGTCCACACCGGGCACCAGGCGCAAGAAGCGCAGCACTGACAGCGGCAGGGTCGGATCGACGTGAAGTTTTTGCGGCATGTAGCCAACGCGCAATTTCGGCTTGCGCCAGACGCTACCGCTGTCCGGCTTCAACAGGCCGAGCACGGCGCGCACCAACGTGGTTTTACCCGCGCCATTAGGGCCGATCAGGGTGACGATCTGCCCCGGTTCGACACTCAGATCGATATTTTCCAGCACGTTTTGCCCGGCAAACGTGACGGCGACCTGTTCGAGACGGATCAACGCATTGCTCATCAAGCCCCCTGGCAACCCGAGCAAAGACCAATCACTTCAACGGTCTGGGCTTCGACGATAAAGCCGACGTCTTTAGCGCTGCTGACAATCGCGTCGCTGATGGATTTCTGCTCAAGCTCGATGGCGGCGTGGCATTCGCGGCAAATCAGGAACTGGCCCTGGTGCGCATGTCCCGGATGATTGCAGCCAACGAAGGCGTTCAGCGAGGAGATGCGGTGCACGAGGCCGTTTTCCAGGAGGAAATCCAGCGCGCGGTACACGGTCGGCGGCGCGGCGCGGCGACCGTCCTGCTCGCTGAGCACCGCCAGGATGTCGTAGGCACCCAGCGGCTTATGGCTTTGCCACACCAGTTCCAGCACCCGCCGACGCAGGGCGGTCAGGCGCAAGCCTTGACGCGCACACAGGGTATCGGCCTCGGACAATGCGCTATGGACGCAATGAGAGTGGTCGTGGGGACGGCTGGCAATCGGTGTTTTAGGCATGAGCGGCGACGCATTTTGTGAGAGACGTTATTATGTTACCCGTTCTCGCCTCTTCGAGTGGTCATCGTGTCCCGACTTTTTTCTATCTTCATCGCATTTTTCGCCAGTTTCCTGCTGATCGGTTCGGCCCAGGCCGAAGTCAAAGTGCTGACCAGTATCAAGCCGCTACAGCTGATCGCCGCAGCGGTGCAGGACGGTGTAGCGATTCCGGAAGTGTTGCTGCCACCGGGTGCATCGCCGCATAACTATGCATTGCGCCCTTCCGACGTACGGAAGGTGCAGTCGGTGGATCTGGTGTACTGGATTGGTCCGGATATGGAAGGTTTCCTGCCCCGCGTGCTGAAAGGTCGCACATTGCCGACCGTGGCCGTGCAGGATTTGCCTGACCTGAAACTGCGCCATTTCGCCGAAGATAGTCAGTCGCACGCCGAAGATGCCGACGAACATGACCACGATCACCGTCCAGGCACCCTGGACGCGCATTTGTGGTTGTCGCCGGTCAATGCTCGGGTGATCGCCACGAAAATGGCCGCTGACCTGAGTGCTGCCGATCCCGCCAACGCGGCGCGCTATCAGAGCAACCTCAAGGCCTTCGATGAACGTCTGGATGCTTTGGATTTGCGGTTGAAGGCTCGGCTGGCAGGCATTGCCGGTAAGCCGTACTTCGTGTTCCACGAAGCGTTCGACTACTTCGAAGATGCCTACGGTCTCAAGCACACCGGTGTATTCAGCGTCGCCGCCGAAGTGCAGCCGGGTGCACAGCATGTCGCGGCGATGCGCACGCGTTTGCAGGAAGTGGGCAAGACCTGCGTGTTCAGCGAGCCGCCGTTGCGCCCGCGGCTGGCGGAAACCCTGGTGGCCGGTCTGCCGGTGAAACTGGCGGAACTGGATGCGTTGGGCGGCTATACCCCGGCGACCGCTCAGGGGTATGCGCAGGTGCTGGAGAAGTTGGGGAATGATTTGGCGGGGTGTCTGGAGTCGTTGTAACCGGACATTTGAGGCGGCCCATTCGCGGGCAAGCCTCGCTCCTACGGATTTTTGTCGTTCAAAACGTCGCGAACGACCCATATCCTGTAGGAGCGAGGCTTGCCCGCGAAGCTTTTAAAGGGCGAAAGGCAACGGTGTGCTGACCTTCTGCCGCTGCGCCAAGCGCTGCTGAAACTCCATCGGATCGTGAATCAACACGTCCTGCCCGGCGAACGATTCCGCGGCAATCAATCGCGACAGCCAGAATCGCACGCACGCCACGCGCAGCATGGTCGGCCACAACTCGGCCTCCGCCGCCGTGAATGGCCGCAGTGCCGCATAAGCACCCAACAAGGCGCGGGCACGCGGCCCGTCGATCACACCTTGCTCGTCCGAGCACCAGTCATTCAAGGCAATTGCCACGTCGTACAACATCGGTCCGGAACAGGCGTTGTAGAAGTCGATCAGCCCGGTCAGGTGCGTGCCTTCGAACATCGCGTTATCGCGGAACAGGTCGGCGTGGATGTTGGCCCGCGGCAGCGCCAGAATTTTGGTTTTCTGCTGAGTGATTTCGTCCAATGCCCGCTGCAGCAGATCGCTCTGCTCGGCGTTCAAATGCGAGAGCAACTGCGTGCCCTCCTCCTGCATCCAGTCCAGACCACGATCGGTCTTGCGCTTTATCATGTTGGCCTGAGTCGCCAGATGCAGGTGGCCGAGCAGCTCGCCGACCTGAGAGCAATGCTGGGCGTTGGCTTCCTTGATGTGCTTGCCGGCCAGGCGCGGTTGCAGCAGCGCCGGTTTGCCGGCCAGTTCACGTAAAGCCACGCCGTCAATGGTGCGCAGCGCGTAGGGCACCGGCAGGTCGGCGTCGTGCAACACGTCGAGCAGTTCGATGAAGAACGGCATTTCCTGAACCGGGCCGCGTTCAACCAGGGTCAGGACAAACTCGCCCTGCTCCAGGCTGATAAAGAAATTGGTGTTTTCACTACCGGCGGCAATCCCCTGGAAATCGAGCAGGCGGCCGAGCCCGTATGGGGCGAGAAAGGTTTCCAGCTCGGGCCGAGCCAGGGGGGTGAACACAGACATGGTTAAAAACTGCTCAGTTCGGGCGCCGCGATTGAGCCGGCGCCGATTAAAGTTAAGAAACTACTTCCACTCAAAGATCTTCCACGACGGAATCAGCATATCCGGCTGATCGGAGCGGATGAAGTTTGCATCGGTCCCGTCCGCGCGCACCAGAAAATACGGTGGTGCGCCCTTGGGCGTGACCTTGATCGCATACAGGAAACCGTTTTGCCGGTACTCCTGAATGACCTTGTCCCCTTCCGTGCGGATCGTGACTTCCGGCTCCGGCGTCGGCGCATCGTCCGCCGCCATGACGGCCAATGGAGCGGTTGCAAACAACCCAGCCAGCAACAGGCGATTTAGTGTGCGCATGATAACCTTGTCCCTTTGTCGTCAACGGTCCCGCTATTCTAGCGCCGGACCCGCCGAAAAGGTTGATCCTGCTCATGAGCCAAGCCCCCCTCGTCCTGGTGGACGGTTCTTCTTACCTGTACCGCGCCTTTCACGCGCTGCCACCACTGACCACTTCCAAAGGCCTGCCGACCGGCGCGGTCAAGGGTGTGTTGAACATGCTCAAGAGTCTGCGCAAGCAGTACCCGGAGAGCCCGTTCGCCGTGGTGTTCGACGCCAAGGGCGGGACGTTCCGTGACGAAATGTTCGCCGAGTACAAGGCCAATCGCCCAAGCATGCCCGACGACATGCGCGTGCAGATCGAGCCGCTGCACCAGAGCGTGATCGCCCTCGGCTTCCCGTTGCTGTGCGTCGAAGGCGTCGAGGCCGATGACGTGATCGGCACCCTGGCCCGCAGCAGCGCGGCCGCCGACCGCCCGGTGGTGATCTCCACTGGCGACAAGGACATGGCGCAACTGGTCGACGGGCACATTACCTTGGTCAATACCATGACCGGTAGCAGCATGGACGTGGAGGGCGTGAAGGAGAAATTCGGCGTCGCTCCCGAGCAGATCATCGATTACCTGGCGCTGATGGGCGATTCGTCCGACAACATCCCGGGCGTTCCAGGCATCGGCCCGAAAACCGCGTCCGGTTTGTTGGTCGGCGTAAACGGCGGCCTGACCGAGCTGTACGCGCAACTCGACATCGTGCCGACCCTGCCGATTCGCGGTGCCAAGACCCTGCCGGCCAAGCTCGAAGAGCACAAGGAGATGGCGTTCCTCTCCTATCGCCTGGCAACCATCAAGATCGACGTGCCGCTGGACATCGGCCTCGACGACCTGCAAATGGGCCAGCCGGACCACGACAAACTCGCCGAGCTCTACACCTTGCTCGAATTCAAGAGCTGGTTCGAAGACAACCAGCGCGATGCCAAGCGTTCCGGCCAGGAAGTGGTTGCGCCAGTGGCTGAAGAAGAGGTCGCTGCTGCGGCTGAACTCAAGTACACGACGATCCTCACCCAGGCCGATTTCGATCTGTGGTTGAAGAAGTTGAACGACGCCAAACTGATCGCCTTCGATACCGAAACCACCGGCATTGACGCGCAGCGGGCGCAACTTGTGGGCCTGTCCTTCGCCGTGCAAGCCAACGAAGCGGCCTACATCCCGCTGACCCACTCCTACATGGGCGCGCCGGAGCAGCTGGATCGCGACACCGTTCTGCGCGCGCTGAAACCGATCCTCGAAGACCCGAGCAAGCTCAAGGTCGGCCAGCACGCCAAGTTCGACATGAACATCCTGGCCAACTGCGCCATCGGTGGCGACCAGAACTGCGGCATCACGGTGCAAGGCATCGCCTTCGACACCATGCTCGAATCCTATGTGCTCGATTCCACCGCGACCCGCCACGACATGGACAGCCTGGCGCTCAAGTACCTGAATCACACCACCACCGGTTTTACCGACATCGCCGGCAAGGGTGCCAAGCAGCTGACGTTCGATCAGATTGCCCTGGAACTGGCCGGGCCTTACGCCGCCGAAGACGCCGACGTGACCCTGCGCCTGCACCAAACCTTGCAGGCCAAGCTCAATGCGATTCCGAGCCTGAGCAAGGTCTTGAGCGAGATCGAAATGCCGCTGGTGCCGGTGTTGGCACGGATCGAACGCCAGGGCGCACTGGTTGACGCTGCCCTGCTGGGCATCCAGAGCATTGAGTTGGGCACGAAAATGGTCGAGCTGGAGCGTGAGGCGTACGCCATCGCCGGCGAAGAATTCAACCTCGGGTCGCCGAAGCAATTGGGCGCGATCCTGTACGAAAAGCTCGGCCTGCCGATCCTCAGCAAAACCGCCAAGGGCCAGGCCTCGACCGCCGAAGCCGTGCTGGCGGAACTGGCCGAGCAGGATTTCCCGCTGCCCAAGGTGCTGATGCAATACCGCTCGATGAGCAAACTGAAAAGCACCTACACCGACCGCCTGCCGGAGCAGATCAACCCGCGCACCGGGCGGATACACACCTCTTATCATCAGGCTGTCGCGGCTACCGGTCGTTTGTCCTCCAGCGATCCAAACCTGCAGAACATCCCGATCCGCACCGCGGAAGGCCGGCGGATTCGTCAGGCATTCGTCGCGCCAAAAGGCTACAAACTGCTGGCGGCGGATTACTCGCAGATCGAACTGCGGATCATGGCCCACCTGGCCAAGGACGAAGGGTTGCTGCACGCCTTCCGCAACGACCTGGACGTGCACAAGGCCACGGCGGCGGAAGTCTTCGGGGTTGAATTGGCAGAGGTCACCACCGATCAGCGACGCAGCGCCAAGGCGATCAACTTCGGCCTGATCTACGGCATGAGCGCGTTTGGCCTGGCCAAGCAGATCGGCGTCGATCGCAAGCAATCCCAGGCGTACATCGATCGCTACTTCGCCCGCTACCCTGGCGTTCTCCAGTACATGGAACGCACCCGAACCCAGGCTGCCGAACAAGGCTTCGTCGAAACCATCTTCGGTCGTCGCCTGTACCTGCCGGAGATCAACGCGAAGAATCCGGCACTGCGCAAAGGCGCCGAGCGCACGGCGATCAACGCCCCGATGCAAGGCACTGCGGCCGACATCATCAAGAAAGCCATGGTGGCAGTGGATAACTGGCTGACGTCGTCAGGCCTGGACGCCAAAGTCATCCTGCAGGTACACGATGAATTGGTGCTTGAGGTGCGTGAGGACCTGGTCGACCAGGTGCGTGAAGAAATTCGCGCGCACATGAGCAACGCCGTGAAGCTCGATGTGCCGCTTCTGGTCGAAGTTGGCGTAGGCAATAACTGGGACGAGGCGCACTAAGCCGTCGGTAGAGGGCTTTCTGCCGCGGCATAGTGCCGCGGCAGACAGGGCTCGAGGGGCGCTTAGTTCGAAAAATGCGTCGGGTTATTCCAAAGGCATTTGAAAAATTTCTGAACTAATCTCGTGAATCGCCACTCAGAGTTACTGAATGGCTGGTGAAGCCCTTCGATGCTCCTATGTTGTGTTAAGTGTTGGCAGATAAATCTGGACCCCGCCCTAGCGGTCCGGAGCTTGAACCCCGGAACTTCCCCCTCCCCATAAGAAGTCCGGGGTTTTTTTTGCCTGCAGGAAAGCCTTACTCGGCAATCTCAGTGCCCTTGTCCGCCAATTCCATCCAACCTGCCAATACAGTGTAGGCGTCTTCCAGGCCCAGGCGTTTTGGCGCCGAGAACAACTGGATGCTGATCGCGTCACCCCAACCCTTGCGAATGTCGGCCTGAACCTTGAGCAGGACGTTTTTCGCTGCGCCGTAGGTCAACTTGTCGGCTTTGGTCAGCAAAATGTGCATCGGCATGCCGCTGGCGACTGCCCAATCGAGCATCAGCAAGTCGAAGTCGGTCATTGGATGACGGATGTCCATCATCAGGATCAGACCTTTCAAACTCTCGCGACCGCCCAGATAAGCTTCCAGGTGACGCTGCCAGTGCAGCTTCAACGGGATAGGTACTTTTGCGTAACCGTAGCCCGGAAGGTCGACCAGACGCCGATCATCGTCTAGCTTGAAGAAGTTCAACAACTGCGTGCGACCCGGCGTTTTCGAGGTCCGCGCCAGGCTGGCGTGAGTCAGGGTGTTCAGCGCGCTGGATTTACCGGCGTTGGAACGCCCGGCGAAGGCTACTTCAAAGCCCTCGTCGTCCGGACATTGGTCGACTTTGGCAGCGCTGAGCATGAAGGTGGACTGTTGGCACAGGCCGAGGATGGGGTTCTTGAGTTGCATGGGATTTCCGATGTGGGCGGCGCCGGGAATGGACGCGGCGAGCAGTGTCGTTTCCGTTTCAGTGGCGCCAGTATATAATGCCGCAGATTTTGTGTGCGCTTTGTCCCAGCGTAGGATGAAGTTCACGAGAGCGAAAGACCTTGATTGCGCACTAGAACGCAGAACGCTCTCTACCCTGAAAAGGTCGTTTTATGACGAAATGGCTGCTAGCTGCCGGTGTCTTGATGCCGCTTTACAGCGCTCAGGCTACACAGGATCCGGAAGCTGTGTACAACCGTGTTTGTGGTGCCTGTCATTCCGGCCAACTACCTTCGGCGCCTCAGAAGGGCGATCAGGAAGCTTGGACGCCGAGGTTGGCGAAAGGTATGGAGACGCTGGTGCAACACGTAACCCAGGGTTTCAAGGCGATGCCGCCGCGTGGTTTGTGCATGGACTGCAGTGCCGAGGATTACCAAGCCATCATCCACTGGATGAGCGAGTAAACCCGGCCCATAACTCTTTAACCCTTAGCCGTAGTTGGATTAGCTGATGAACAAATTGATCGTGAGTCTGCTGTTGACCGTGGGGATCTCCGGCATTGCCCATGCTGCAGGTGATGCAACCGCTGGCCAGGCGAAAGCCGCAGTGTGTGGCGCCTGTCATGGCCCGGATGGCAACAGCATGGCGCCTAACTTTCCGAAACTGGCAGGTCAGGGCGAGCGTTATCTGAACAAGCAGTTGCACGACATCAAGTCCGGCAAACGCACGGTACTGGAAATGACCGGCCTGCTGACCAACCTGAGCGATCAGGACCTGGCCGATATCGCCGCCTACTTCGCCAGCCAGAAAGGCAGCGTTGGCGCCGCCGACCCTAAAGTCGTGGCTCGCGGTGAAGCACTGTTCCGCGGTGGTGACCTGGCCAAGGGCCTGCCAGCCTGCACCGGCTGCCATTCGCCAAATGGCGCAGGCAACGCCGCCGCCGGCTTCCCGCACCTAGGTGGCCAGCACGCTCAATACATTGCCAAGCAACTGACCGACTTCCGCAAGGAAGAAGGCGGCCGCGCCAACGATGGCGACACCAAGACCATGCAGACCATCGCCAAACGGCTGAGCGACGAAGATATCGCCGCGGTCTCCAGCTACATCCAGGGCCTGCACTAGGGCCTGCGGATCGAGCGTTACGCTGGGCGGACATCTCCAGCAACGTTAACGCTCTATTAATCCGTCGCAGCAAGTATAAAAAGGGTGGCTTAGGCCGCCCTTTTTTGTGGCTGCTGCCGTTACACTACAGAACTCAAGCCCGCCAGGATCTGTCTGAAAACAGGTCGCGCGAGGCGACCCAAATTGTCCAGGAGTAAAGCATGCGTAATCTGATCATCAGCGCCGCACTCGTCGCTGCCAGCCTGTTCGGCATGAACGCGGTCCAGGCCGCCGAAGCACCTGCAGCACCTTATGTCGAACTCGCCAACGCGGTTCCCGTCGCTGTCCCTGGCAAGATCGAAGTGGTGGAGCTGTTCTGGTACGGTTGCCCGCATTGCTACGCATTCGAGCCAGTAATCAATCCATGGGTTGAAAAACTGCCTTCTGACGTGAACTTCGTCCGCATCCCTGCCATGTTCGGCGGCCCTTGGGATGCTCACGGGCAAATGTTCCTGACCCTGGAAGCCATGGGTGTCGAGAGCAAGGTGCATTCGGCCGTGTTCGAAGCGATCCAGAAAGAACACAAGAAGCTGACTGATCCAGCAGACATGGCGGAATTCCTGGCCACTCAGGGCGTCGACAAAGACAAGTTCCTGGCCACCTTCAATTCCTTCGCCATCAAAGGTCAAATCGTCAAAGCCAAAGAGCTGGCGAAGAAGTATGAGATCTCCGGCGTTCCAACCATGATCGTCAACGGCAAATATCGCTTTGACGTGGGCTCTGCCGGCGGTGCCGAACAAGCCCTGAAACTGGCCGACAAACTGGTCGACCAAGAGCGAGCGGCTAACAAGGCTGCCGCCAACTAAGCGCGGCCCCTGCCATGCGCCGCTGGGGTACTGAACGCGTCGTTGGCCTGCATGAAGCGCGGGTCAACTCGCATCACCTGGAATCGACGGGCCTGCCCGCAGACAGCCGTTTGCGTCTGCTCAGCTTCAACATCCAGGTTGGCATCAGTACCGAGCGCTATCGGCACTACCTGACCCGCGGCTGGCAACACCTGTTGCCGCACACCGGGCGCGCCGACAACCTGCAAAAGATCGGCAATCTGCTGGGCGACTTCGATCTGGTCGCCTTGCAGGAAGCCGATGGCGGCAGCCTGCGATCAGGCTACGTCAATCAAGTCGAACACCTGGCCCAACTCGGGGCCTTCCCCTACTGGTATCAACAACTCAATCGCAACCTCGGTCGCCTCGGCCAGCACAGCAATGGCGTGCTCAGCCGCCTGCGCCCATGGGCGATTGAAGATCACCCGCTACCGGGGCCCAAAGGCCGCGGGGCGATCCTGGTGCGCTTCGGCGAAGGTCCGGAGGCGTTGATCGTCGTGATGATGCACCTGGCCCTCGGCGCCCGTGTGCGCAGCCTGCAACTGGCCTACATCCGCGAATTGATCGGTGGCTACAAACACCAGGTGCTGATGGGTGACATGAACACCCACGCCAGCGACTTGCTGCAAAACTCCCCGTTGCGCGACCTCGGCCTGCTGGCGCCGCAACTGGAAGCGACGTTCCCCAGCTGGCGCCCGCAGCGCTGCCTGGACCACATTCTGCTCAGCCCGACGCTGACCCTGGAAAGAGTCGAAGTGCTGGCACAACCGATTTCCGATCACCTGCCGGTCGCGGTAGAGATTCGTTTGCCGGGTTCGCTCACGGCCGATGCATTCCCCGCGTTGAGTCCTGCCCCTCGCGGATCCCATGAATGAGCGACGAAGCACAACGCTGGAAAGAGAAGTACCTCAAAAGCATCGAACAACAGGAAAAACTCGAGCGTCGCTGGGACGCCCGACTCGACCTGTTGCGTCGCGGGTTGGTACGCAGCACCCTGGCGGCCGAGGGCACCGACCGCGCCGTTGACCTGTGCATGAAGGAAATGCGCGAAGTGGTGCGCACCGATGACATGGATGCCGGCCTCGCCGCACTGCTGCCACGCCTGGAAAAAGCCGTTCTAGACTCCGAGCAGCGTCGCGAAACCCGGGCCGACCAAGTCAGCGCGGCACTCAACGCGCTGGTCTCGCAACTCCAGGCATTGCCGCTCCCCCGGGAAGTCAGCCGGCCGCTCAAGACCTTTGCCAAGCAACTGGACGGGCGCGTCGGTCAGGCTCGCGAGATTCCTCTGCTGCTCAGCGAACTGAGCGGCTTGCAGGGCAAGGCCCTGAACCAATTGGAGAACCCTGCCGAACCTGGCCGCCCGGGTTTGCTCCAGCGGCTGTTCGGCAGTCGGGACGTGGAGGAAGCAGCGCCGCAGGTCGCTGCCCCCACAGTGCAGGCGCCGGTTTCAGCCCCCATCGCGGAACCGACACAGCCCAAGGCCGATGTCGCTCCCGTCGCTGATGTGCCGCAGCCGGTGCCGTCGATAGCCCCAGTCGCACCCACCGCCGCCGTCATAGCGGAACCGCCAACGCCGCAGACACTACCGGCGCCCGATATCGTGGCATTTGTCCCACCGGTTCTGGAGCCGCAAGTAGTCCGCGCCCAACCGCCAGTACCGCAGCCAGAGCCTGAACGGCCTGAAGAGCCAGCGCCACCGATCATCGCCCCTGCCGCCCAGGTTCAGCCGGCCTTCAATCCGGACGAACTGACCCCGGCGGCCACTCCCGAAACACCGGTATTCCTCGACAGCCTGCCCCTGCCTGCCGCAATGGCTCAAGCACTGGCCGCCATCGATCCTGAACACCCCGAGCAAGACATCCTCTATGCATTGCCGGACTCACCGGAGCCGTCCTACAGTTCCGTTGCCACGCACATCGAAGAGACGCTGCTGGGCTTGCTCGACGACTTGACGCTACCGGAACGCCATCGCCCGCAAGCCGAAGCAATGCGCGAACGCCTGCAAAATGGCCTGAACTGGTATGAGTTGCTGCCGATTCTCGACGATCTGGCGACCCTGATGCTGGCGATTACCGACAGCGGCCAGCATGAGTTCGAAGCGTACTTGCAGCAACTCAACGAGCGCCTCGAGTCGTTCCAGAGCAACCTGCAAGCCGCCAGCGACGGTCATGCCGATAACCGCTCCGCCGCGCGCGAGATGGACACGCAGATCCGCGAGCAGGTTGACGGTTTGCAAACCAGCATGCAGGACGCCGCAGACCTGGAAGACCTCAAGCACGTACTGGAAAACCATCTCGAAGGCCTGCTGGGCACCATGGACCAGCATCAGAAGCAGCGCGATGAACGCGAGCAGGAAGTCGCTGCGCGCCTGCATGGCCTCGCCGAACGGGTCGCGCACATGGAGCAAGAGGCGCTGGGCTACCGTGAGCACCTTGAAGAACAACGGCAAAAAGCTCTGATCGACCCACTGACCGGCCTGCCCAATCGCGCCGCCTGGAGCGAACGGCTGGAGCACGAAATCGGCGAATGGCAGCAGCACGGCAATACGCTGATGCTGGCCATGCTCGACCTCGACCACTTCAAACGCATCAATGATAACTACGGCCACTTGGCGGGTGACAAGGTGCTGAAAATCATCGCCAGCGTGCTGCGCAAACGCCTGCGCGGTTCGGATTTCATTGCTCGCTTCGGCGGTGAAGAGTTCGTGCTGTTAATGCCTGCGACTGTACCGACAGCCGGCGCAAAACTGCTGGAAATCCTGCGTGCATCGATCGAAGCCTGCCCTTTTCACTTCAAGGGCGAGCGCGTAACCATCACTATTTCCATGGGACTGACCGCGTTCAAACCTGGGGAACATAGCGATATGGTGCTTAAAAGAGCCGATCAGGCGCTCTATCGGGCCAAAAATGCCGGGCGTAACCGAGTGGAACTGGGCTAAGCGCCAATTGTTCCATTTTGTTTAAAGTGGCTCTTCGGCCTTCGTGGCGCAAGGCATTACGTTACACTGTTGCATTACAGTCCTGCGTGTATTGCCTTCTGCCATGAAATATCTTGCCCTCGCTCTGTCGCTTCTGCTGCTGGCCGGTTGTGCCAGCGGTCCGCGCTTCGATACCAGTCACCCTTCCGCCAACTTCGACAGCCGCGTGCAGTTTGTGGTGGTGCATTACACCTCCGCCTCGCTGGAGCGTTCGCTGCAGCTGTTGACCCATGGCGAGGTCAGCAGCCACTACCTGATCGGTGACGATAACGGCGCGACCATCTACAAACTGGTGGATGAGAATTTGCGCGCCTGGCACGCCGGGGAAAGCGAATGGCAAGGCCGGACGTGGCTGAACTCAAGCTCCATCGGCATCGAAATCGTCAATCCGGGCTTCCGCGACATGCCGACCGGCGGTCGCTTCTGGTACCCCTACAGCGAAGCCCAGGTCCAATCCTTGATCGTCCTGCTCAAGGACATCAGCAAACGCAATGGCATCAGCCCCCGGCACATCATCGGTCATAGCGACATCGCCCCGCTGCGCAAGCTGGATCCGGGTCCGTTGTTTCCCTGGAAGCGCTTGGCCGCCGAAGGCCTGGGCATCTGGCCAAACGAGCAGGCCGTCGCCCGTCGGCAAGTGCAATTCGAGGTAGAGCTGCCGAGCATCGGCTGGTTCCAGGAGCAACTGGCGCGCCTGGGTTACGCGACGCCGCAAACCGGCGAACTGGATGTGGCGACACGCCATGTGTTGGCGGCCTTCCAGATGCACTACCGCCCTTCTCGCTTCGACGGCATGCCGGATGCGCAAACCGCTGCCATGCTGCTGGTATTGAATCAGACAAAATAATGACGCCCGCCCGACGGTCAGCGCTTTTTCTCAATCAGCAGCTATAACTCATTGGTAATTCTTGGGATCTTCCAATATGCCTGCTGCTCGAGAGAGGTTGCGTAGTTGGTTCTATCGCCCGTTGTTTTTGGCGATGTTAGCGGCTGCCCTGAGTGCCACCCTGCTGATGGCCGGCAGTCTGTTTATCGCGATGCATCAAGTCGAGCAGAACGAAAGCCGGGAAATGAACGCCCAGGGCGAGCGCTTCCTCGCCCGTCTTGAGCAGATGTTCGGGCAACTGCGCGAAAGCCTTGATGATCTGGAAGCCCAACCGCTGCGAAGTTGCAACGATGAAATGATCGCCACCTTGCAGCAGATCAGCTTCAGTTATCGCTTCGTCTACGAAGCCGCCTATATGGATTCCACCCGGATTTGCTCCAACCGCCCTCGCCAGGAAGGGTTATCGATGATTCGGCCGTCGGACATCAAAGGCCCCGTCTACAGCTATTGGCTGAACACCACCACCGAACCCGATGAGAACCGCGCCGCGCTGATGCTCAGTCGCGGCAATTTCCGGGTGGCGACTTCTCGCGGGCACCTGACCGACATGGTCGACCTCTCTCCCGGTAGCAGCCTTCTGGTGGTGCTCGACAACGGGAAGCGGGCAATCCCGGTGCTGGGCGTCGAGCAGGCCTGGCCGCCCACGGAGCCCTGGCCGCCGAAAAGCCTCGATGCCCTGCAAGTGACTCAAAGCCGCCTGATTTACCGCATGCCCACCAATAATCCGGAATATCAGTTGGTACTGATCACTCCGCGCACCGCCATGCATGTGCCGGCGGTCTGGTGGTGGCTCCTGCCAGCAAGTCTGGCGCTGGGGATTATCGTGGGTTTCCTGGTATTTCTGCTGGTGCGCCAACGTCAGTCGCTGGACGTCGAACTGCAGGGCGCAATACGCCGAGGCGAGTTGCAGGTGTTGTATCAACCGATCTTCGACCTCGACAGTCGCAACTGCGTTGGCGCTGAAGCCCTGCTGCGCTGGCGCAGGCCGGATGGCACGCTGACCAGCCCCGATCTGTTTATCCCGATGGCAGAGAACACCGGTCAGATTCGCCAGATGACCGACTTCGTCCTGCAGCGTCTGCTGGAGCAACTGGGGCAACTGCTACGGGCCAATCCGCAGCTGTACATCTCGGTCAACCTGGCGGCCTGCGATGTCATGGTGCCGCGTATCGGCCAAGTCATGGCGCGTCTGCTGACCTTGCACCGGGTCGCTGCCAAGCAGATTGCCTTCGAAGTGACGGAGCGCGGTTTGATCGACGTGGTTGTGGCCCGGGAAAACCTGCAAGCCTTGCGCGATGTCGGGCATCAGGTGCTGATCGACGATTTTGGCACCGGCTATTGCAGCCTGGCCTACCTGCAAACCTTGCCGGTGGATTGCCTGAAAATCGACAAGGCCTTTATCGATGCCCTGGGCCATGACGCTGCCAGCAGTGGCGTGGCCCCGCACATCATTCACATGGCCCAGGCCCTGCAACTCAAGGTGATCGCCGAGGGCATCGAGCATGAAGCCCAGGCGGCATTCCTGAGCAGCGAGGGGGTGAAGTTCGGGCAGGGCTGGTTGTTCGCCCATGCGCTGAGCGCGGTGCAGTTCATCGAGCTGATTACCCGTGGCCGCCGGCTAACGGGCCGACGCCTGGATGACGAAGCGTAAAAACGCCTTAGACCGCCAACGCCATATAGAACTGCGTGCCCTGCCCCGGCCGCGAATAAACGCCCATCCGCCCGCCGTGCAATTGCACGATCTCCTTGCACAACGCCAATCCCAGCCCGGCGCCGCCCTTTTTGCGCCCGACCTGCACGAACGGCTCGAAAATCCGCCCCTGCTGACCGTAAGCAATGCCTTCGCCGTTATCCTCGACGCTGATAATCACCCGCTCGCCATGGCGCCGGGCCTGCAAGCGGATCTGCCCGTTCTCGGCGGTATGGCGCAGGGCATTGTCGATCAGGTTGTCGAGCACGCGGTCCAGTTGCGCCTGATCGGCCTGCAAGCGCGGCAAAGGCCCCTGCACTTCCACCAGCAAATCAATGCCGCGCTCTGCGGCCGACGCCGCAAAACGGCCTTGAGCCTGCTCCAGCAAGTCGTCGATGGAGCACGGCCCCAGCGTGAGTTTCTGCAAGCCGTTCTGGTAGCGGGAGAAGTTCAGCAAGTCGTTGATCAACTGCATCAAGCGCTGCATTTCTTCATTCACGGTATCCAGCAAGTCCGCTTCGCGGGAATCCGCTGGAAATTTCGCCCGCTCGCGAAACAGGCCGAACGCCATGTGCATTCCGGTGACCGGCGTGCGCAACTCATGGGACGCGCGCAACACGAACTCACTGCGCACCCGCTCGAATGCGCGCTGCTCGGTGACGTCATGCAACACCATCACCGCGCCGAGGATATGGCCTTGGATATGGCTGACCGGGGTCAGGCTGTAGGTCAACAACCGCGACTCGCCGTCGACTTCGATCGCCAAGTCTTCCGGTGCCCGCTCCAGCGTGCCGCCACGCAAGACCAGTTGCAGTTGCGCATCCAGCTCGGGACGTTCGAGCGCCGTACCCAAACCCTGGCCAAGACGATCGGTGTCCCAACCCAATTGCCGCTGCGCTACCGGGTTAAGGTGCTCCAGCTGGCCTGCGCGGTCGATCATCAGCAAACCGTCGTCGATACTGTCGAGCACCGCCTGCAAGCGTTGCTGGCCGGCCAGCAGTTCGTCGACATTGGTCGCCTGGTGCTCACGCAGCGCCTCGGCCATGATCCCGAAGCGCTTGGTCAGCTGGTTCATCTCCACCGCCGAGGAAATCGGCAGCGTCACTTCGAAATTGCCCTGGCCAATATTGTCCGCGGCCTGGGCCAACGCCTCGATCGGCGCGCCGAAGCGCCGGGCTATCGCATGGGCCGTGATGAAACCGATGATCAGCACCGCCAACCCGACCAAGCCGAGCAGGCCGGCGATCAACAATGCCCGGTCACGGGCCTGGCGCTGGGTATCGTTGATGTTGTCCAGCGCGCGCTTGTGTTCGGCGATCAGGCCGTTGCGCAGGGTGTTGAATTTTTCCGTGAGTGCTTCATTGCCAATCAACACGTGGGTCGGATCGCGGGATTCGTTGAACGCCTGGAGAAAACTCAGGTAATCCGTCTTGGCTTGATTGAAACCAAACTGGGCGCCCTCGCCCTCATGGGCGATGCCTTCATCGAGCAACTGAAAGTAATGCTGCTTGGAGGCTTCGAATGCCGCGGGATCAGGTTTCTCGCTGAGCATAATGATCAGTTGATCGCCCAGGGTCTGGCGCAGCTTGAGGCCCAGGTCGAGGGTGACAAAGTTGTTGCGGACCAAAGCCTCCTGGCTCCCGGCCATCTGCATCACGCTGACCAGCCCGAGCAACAGCCCGAGCAGCGCCACGGTGATGAGTGCGGAAATACTCAGGAACAGCCGGGTCCGCAACTTCATCGCCAGTTTCATCGGATGTCGCTCACAGGTTGTACTGCTTGCGTTTGCGGTAAAGGGTCGAGGCATCGATGCCCAAGGTCTTGGCCGCCTGGTCCAGGGTTCCGGCGGTGGCCAGTACGGCGCCGATGTGCGCTTTTTCCAGCTCATCCAGGCTCAACGCGGCGCCCACCCGTGGCGAATTATTGGCCGGTTGTTCGGCCATGCCCAAGTGACTGATCTCGACGCGCTCCTGCGGGCAGATGATGCTCGCCCGCTCCACCACGTTACGCAGCTCGCGGATGTTGCCCGGCCATCGATAGCTGAGCAACGCCTCCCGTGCCTCATCGCTGAAGCCCCGGGCCGGACGCGCATATTCCTTGACGAAGCGCGCGAGGAAGCGATCCGCCAGATTGAGGATGTCTTCGCTGCGCTCGCGCAACGGCGGCAGGTGCAAGGTGATGACGTTCAGGCGATAGAGCAAATCCTCACGGAAACGACCGTCGCGCACCATGTCCTCAAGGTTGAGGTTGGTCGCGGCGAGAATCCGCACATCGGCGCGACGGGTCACCGGATCGCCCACCCGCTCGTATTCCTTGTCCTGAATGAACCGGAGCAACTTGGGTTGCAATGTCAGGGGAAAATCGCCGATCTCGTCGAGAAACAGCGTGCCGCCATCCGCCTGATTGACTCGACCCAAAGTGCTTTCACTGGCGCCGGTAAAAGCACCGCGGCTGTGGCCGAACAGTTCGCTTTCCATCAGTTCTGCGGTCAACGAGGGGCAGTTGATGGTGACGCAGGATTTCTTCTCGCGCTTGCTCCAGCCGTGAATGGCCCGGGCCAGTTCACCTTTACCGGTCCCGGATTCACCAAGAATCAGAATGTTGGCATCGGTGCCGGCCACTTGCCGGGCGGTTTCGAGCACCACCTTCATCGCCGGGCTGTGGGAGTCCAGGCCATCCTTGGTCTTGCGCACTTCACCTTCCAGGGCTTCCAGGCGCGCCGAGAGTTGACGCACTTCCAGTTGCTTGGCGGTGGCCAGACGCAATTGATCCGGGCTGCAAGGTTTGACCAGGTAGTCGGCGGCGCCGGCCTGGATCGCATCGACCGCGGTATCGACGGCGGAATGTGCGGTCACAATCACCACGCGCATCCACGGCGCCTGAATACGCATCTGCGCCAGTACATCGAGGCCGTTGTCCTCGCCCAGGCGCAAATCCAGGAAGCACAGATCAAACACCTGACGTTGCAACAGTGCATCAGCCTGGGCCGCACTGTTGGCGGTGGCGACGGTATAGCCTTCGTCTTCGAGGCAATAGCGGAAGGTACGAAGGATGGCGGACTCGTCGTCTACCAGCAGAATGCGGCCTTGATGCTCAGCGGCTGATTCCATTTTCCTACGCTCCTTACTGAATGATTTTGGTTAGTCCCGGACAAATCGGGCAAGTTGCATGGTTGATTCTGGTCTATTCCAGCGCCGGCGGGGTAGATATCTACTAACCATTTCGCTAATAGCCTGATTTCATTAGTTTTTTGTAAAAACACCAGCATTTCGGCAATGGCCTACGTGAACGTCTGACATCTACGCCCTCCTCTCAATTCAAAATTTTTGAAAGTTCCTGCGAATCTTTCGTGCATTACGCACGACCGCCAGAGGTCCATCGTGCAGGATGCGCGCGGAACGATTTCCATCACAAACATAACTATTTGATTTTATTAGATTTTTTTCTTACGAAAAGCTGGCATGCAGGCTGCAATAGTCTTGTTAACGCAGGGCATTCACGGAATGAGCGCTCTCAACAAGATGACCACCCAGGTGGAGGAGCTACAGGATGAATCGCCAACGTGCCGCGCAACTGCGTATCTCGCCACTGCATATCCAGCAGGGCCTGTTCGCCATGCTCGCCCTTTCGATCACGTTGATCGGCGGCCAGCAGTTTGCCCGCTGGGAGCAGAGCCAGCAGCCAGAGGCGCCACGCCTGTCGATTCAACACGCCACCCAGACCCACTTCAGTGCCGTCAGCAGCAACCTCGCTGACAGCGCCCCGATGCGAATGATGGACGTCGACCAGGCCCAGCCTGTGGATCAGATGCCCCGTCAGGAACGTTGGGTGTTCTAAGCACCGGACTTGGCGCGATCGCTGCGCCGGGAAAAGCACCACACGCATGACCCTTTAATAAGCACCACTTCTAAATAGAAGCGTAAGGAGAATCACCATGTTGAGTTGGGCAATCACATTCTTGATCATTGCCATCATCGCCGCCGTATTGGGCTTCGGTGGTATCGCGGGCACCGCCACGGGTATCGCCAAGATTCTCTTTGTCGTGTTCCTGGTGATGTTCATTGCATCGTTCTTCTTTGGCCGTCGTGGTCGAGGCTGACTATGAGCGTTCTGTTTAAGACACTGGCAGCCGCCCTGCTTCTGGGCGGTAGTGCCATGGCGATGGCGGCCAATGATGGCCAGGCGCGGGCCAACGAGCTGTTGAGCTCGGACCCGCAGTACCGTGAAACGTGGACTAAAGTCGTTAAAAAGGAAGAGCGTCTGCCGGAATGGGTGATGAACCTGAGCGGCACATCCGAGCAAATGAATGCTGTCACTGAAGACGGCGATAAGTATTTGGTCGGGCAACTGTGTGAAGCACAGGACACCTGCCTGAACAATCGCTTGATCCTCGCATTCAGTCTCGACAAGAAAGATGCGTACGCGATGTGGGTGCAAGTGCCAGCGGGTCTGCCTGCCGACAAGTCACCGACGCGCCATGCCGACTACCGCTTCCTTGGGAAGCCTGACGAAGGCATGCAGAATCTTTTGATGGAAACACTGAAAAAAGATCCTAAGTGGTACTGAGTTTGAAACACGAGAGAAGCAGCCTTGCTTCTTTCCAGTGCGCCACCCGAGGAAGGCAGGCGCATGACCAAGGGGTCGGGACGTTCTGACTGTTTCAGGGTCGGAGTGACCTACGGGCACATGGAGTGCTTGCGCAAGGGCCAGGTCAGGTAATAAAGCTGCGACGCAAGTTCGCCGGCCCCGAGCGGCTCGACGGACTTGCGAAGAGCTTCAACGTGCAAAACGTTGATCTAGAGCACTCCGTTGTTTCCCCTCTGCTGCATATTCCCCGCAAAACCGTTTCGCGGTGTTTCTTCGCGACCGTATATCGAGAAACCCAAGCCTTTCTTGCGATGAATTTTCGACGCTAAACGTAGGAAATTTCCCAAGTTTTTGCCTGAATCAACCTGTTTAAAAAACAACCAACCTGCTCTGAAATGGCCGGTTCACGGCACTTATGCCTGCCGAAATGTCGTATTCGAACCGGTTGGGACGTCAGTTTCATAAAAAAAAGCTCATGCCGATTCGGCATAGGGTAGGCGTTTACGGCATTAGACGTCGCTTCCTTGCATCGGAATAGTTGCGCCTTTTTTCGCCTGCCGAAGAGCCGTAAATACGTGCTCGCGGGGCACCTTATACGGGGGCAGATGCACAAACTTTTCCGCTACTGAGCGTTCCAGTTCGCGCATCTGCCCGAGTCCAACTGAAGTAAGGGTAATGATATGAAGAAGGCAAAGCTTAGCCTCGCCTGGCAGATCCTCATCGGTCTGGTATTGGGGATAGCAATCGGTGCGCTGCTCAACCATTTCAGCGCCGAAAAAGCCTGGTGGATCAGCAACGTCCTGCAACCTGCGGGCGATATCTTTATCCGTCTGATCAAGATGATCGTGATCCCGATCGTGATCTCCTCGCTGGTGGTCGGTATTGCCGGCGTGGGTGATGCGAAGAAGCTCGGGCGCATCGGCCTCAAGACCATCCTTTACTTCGAAGTCGTTACCACCATCGCCATCCTGGTCGGTCTGGTGCTGGCGAACGTGGTCCATCCGGGCACCGGCATCGACATGAGCACCCTGGGTACTGTGGATATTTCCAAGTACCAGGCGACGGCCGCCGAGGTTCAGCATGAACACGCGTTCATCGAAACCATCCTCAACCTGATCCCGTCGAACATCTTCGCGGCCATGGCCCGCGGCGAAATGCTGCCGATCATCTTCTTCTCCGTGTTGTTCGGCCTCGGTCTGTCGAGCCTGCAATCGGACCTGCGCGAGCCGCTGGTGAAGATGTTCCAGGGCGTGTCCGAGAGCATGTTCAAAGTCACCCACATGATCATGAACTACGCCCCGATCGGCGTATTCGCCCTGATCGCGGTGACCGTGGCCAACTTCGGTTTCGCTTCCTTGCTGCCACTGGCCAAACTGGTGGTGCTGGTTTACTTCGCCATCGCCTTCTTCGCCTTCGTGGTGCTGGGCCTGATCGCCAGGCTGTTCGGCTTCTCGGTGATCAAGCTGATGCGCATCTTCAAGGATGAGCTGGTACTGGCTTACTCCACCGCCAGTTCCGAAACCGTGCTGCCGCGCGTGATCGAGAAGATGGAAGCCTACGGCGCGCCGAAAGCCATTTGCAGTTTCGTGGTGCCGACCGGTTACTCGTTCAACCTCGACGGTTCGACCCTGTACCAGAGCATCGCGGCGATCTTCATTGCCCAGCTCTACGGCATCGACCTGTCGATCAGCCAGCAATTGCTGCTGGTGCTGACGCTGATGGTCACCTCCAAAGGCATCGCCGGTGTACCGGGCGTGTCGTTCGTGGTGTTGCTGGCCACGCTGGGCAGCGTCGGTATTCCGCTGGAAGGCCTGGCGTTCATCGCCGGTGTCGACCGCATCATGGACATGGCGCGTACCGCACTGAACGTGATCGGCAATGCCCTGGCCGTGCTGGTTATCTCGCGCTGGGAAGGCATGTACGACGATGCCAAGGGCGAGCGCTACTGGAACTCCCTGCCGCACTGGCGCAGCAAGGAAAAATTGCCGGCGGGTGAAGTTTCCAAGAGCTGATGACACCCCTGTAGGAGTAAGGCTTGCCCGCGAAGAGGCTGGAACATTCAACATTTATGTTGACTGACACACCGCCTTCGCGGGCAAGCCTCGCTCCTACAGGGGGTAAGTGGATCAGTGCAGTGCCAAAACAAACCCCGGAGAAATCCGGGGTTTGTCGTTTCTGGCGACCCCGCTATCATTCGCCGCATTCTTCGGGGGATTTAACTGATGCTCAATGGCCTGTGGCTTGGCTTCTTCATCGTCGCAGCCGTGTCGGCGCTGGCGCAGTGGCTGATCGGCGGCAATGCCGGGATCTTCGCGGCGATGGTGGAAAGCATCTTCGCCATGGCCAAGCTGTCGGTAGAGGTCATGGTCCTGCTGTTCGGCACCCTGACCCTGTGGCTGGGCTTTCTGCGGATTGCCGAGAAGGCCGGCATCGTCGACTGGCTGGCCAAGGCCCTCGGCCCGTTGTTCCTGCGCCTGATGCCGGAAGTGCCGCCCGGTCACCCGGCCATCGGCCTGATCACCCTCAACTTCGCCGCCAACGGCCTGGGCCTGGACAATGCCGCGACGCCGATCGGCCTCAAGGCCATGAAGGCGCTGCAGGAGCTCAACCCCAGCGCCACGGTCGCCAGCAACGCGCAGATCCTGTTCCTGGTGCTCAACGCCTCGTCCCTGACCCTGTTGCCGGTGACGATCTTCATGTACCGCGCCCAGCAAGGCGCGCCGGACCCGACGCTAGTGTTCCTGCCGATCCTGCTCGCCACCAGTTGCTCGACCCTGGTCGGCCTGTTGTCGGTAGCGTTCATGCAACGCCTGCGCCTGTGGGACCCGGTGGTGCTTGCGTATCTGATTCCCGGTGCCTTGGCACTGGGTGGCTTCATGGCGCTGCTGGCGACGCTCTCAGCCACGGCACTGGCGGGGCTGTCCTCGATCCTCGGCAACCTGACGCTGTTCGGCCTGATCATGCTGTTCCTGATCATTGGCGCGCTACGCAAAGTGAAGGTCTACGAAGCGTTCGTCGAAGGTGCGAAGGAAGGCTTCGACGTGGCGAAAAATCTACTGCCGTACCTGGTGGCGATGCTGTGTGCGGTGGGCGTATTGCGCGCGTCCGGGGCGCTGGACTTCGGGCTGGACGGGATTCGTCATCTGGTGGAGTGGGCCGGTTGGGACACGCGCTTCGTCGATGCCTTGCCGACGGCGATGGTCAAGCCGTTCTCCGGCAGCGCCGCCCGGGCGATGCTGATCGAAACCATGAAGACTTCCGGGGTCGACAGCTTCCCGGCGCTGGTGGCGGCGACGATTCAGGGCAGTACCGAAACCACGTTCTACGTGCTGGCGGTGTACTTCGGCGCGGTGGGGATCCAGCGGGCGCGGCACGCGGTGGGGTGTGCGTTGCTGGCGGAGTTTGCCGGGGTGGTTGGTGCGATCGGGGTTTGTTATTGGTTCTTTGGTTAATAAAGATCCCTGTAGCAGCTGGCGCAGCCTGCGTTCGGCTGCGAAGCAGTCGTCAGTTCATTCTCCCGGATCTATCAGGAGGATTGCGGTGCCTGGTTTAGCGACTGCTTCGCAGCCGAACGCAGGCTGCGCCAGCTGCTACAGGGGATCGGCGGCATTCCTGACGCGCGGCGCGGCTTTCTGCCCTTGCTCAACCGCCCAGTTCACCACTTGCGCGGTCAGTTGATCGCTGGCCTGGCCGAACCCGGTGACTACCGCCGGGACTTGCACATCGTTTAGCGGCTGGCGCACTTCGAAGCGTCGACTGGCGAGGATGCGCTGGTCATAACCGCGCACCAGCAACGCGTCCAGACGAATCACCACACTGGCCGCAGTGCCCTGATATTCGGTCTGAAACGCCTGCAGATTGCCGCCCAACTCCAGATCTGCCTGGAAGTTGCTGTCGTCGGTGCTCAACAACGTCACCCGGCCATCGCGCTGGAAACCATCAAGCAAGCGGTTGCGCAGCAGCACCGGCGCCGGATCGCTCCAGCGCGAAGCCTTGTAGCTGCTGATCACATCACCCTGCGGGATCACCGCGATTTTCGGGCTGTTCAATATTTCGCTGGCCTGCGGTTTGGCCAGACGCAGCGACCACGCTTGCGTCGCGCCGGATTTGCCCATCACGCCGCTCTGCGCCGAGGGCAAACGATAAACATCCGACGGCTCGGACTTGGGCAAAATCGAGCAGGCACTGAGCAGCGCAAAACCGGCGAGGAGGGCGAGGTGAGTCAGCTTCATGGCGTGAATTCCTTGTTCTTGTCGCTGCCCAGCAAGTAACCGCTGGGGTTGGCTTCCAGGCGCTGGGAAATGGCCCGCAGCGAACTCAGGGTGTCGCGCAGTTCACGCACCGCCGGGGCCAGGCCATTGAGGCCCTGCATACCGCTGTTGAGGGAATCCTGATTGGTCGTCAGCAATGTGTTGATGGTCGCGCTGCTCTGTTCCAGCGACTTCATCGCCTGCTCGGCACTGCCGAACATCTGCTTGCCCTGATCGTTGAGCAAGCCATTGGCGTTACGCATCAGCGCCGAGGTCTGTTCCATCATGGTGTTGGCCTGTTTGCCGACCGACGCCAGTTGCTGCATGGCCTGACGAATATCGCCACGCTGGTCGGCGATGGTGCCGGTGGTTTGCTCCAGATGCTCAAGGGTCTTGCTGATGCGCTCGACATTCTCCGAAGAAAACATCTGATTGGCGTTGTGCATCAGCATGTTCACACCCGCCATCAAGTCGCCACTGTCGTTCAGCAGGCGGGCGATCGGCGAGGGCGATGCAATGATTGTCGGTAGTTCACCGTCCTTGCCTTTGAGTTTCGGACTCTGCGGAGTCCCGCCACTGAGCTGGATGATCGAGGTGCCGGTGATCCCGGTCAGCGCCAGGATCGCGTGGGTGTCTTCCTTGATCGGCGTATCGCCACCCAAACGAATCCGCGCCAACACCCGGCGCGGGTCTTTCGGGTCCAGGCGCAGGGTCACCACGTCACCGACCTTGATCCCGCTGTACTGCACGGCGCTGCCCTTGGACAGACCGCTGACCGCTTCGTTGAAGACGATTTCGTAATCCTTGAACTCGGTATCGACGCTGGACTTGGCCAGCCACAAACCGAAGAGCAGGGCGCCCGCCACCACAATCACGGTGAACAGGCCAATCAATACGTGATGGGCTCGGGTTTCCATGTCAGACCTCGTTAAGCTGTTGAGCGGCTGTCAGCGCCGCGCGGCCGCGTGGGCCATGGAAGTATTCGTGAATCCACGGGTCGTCGGTTTCCGAGACCTTGTCGATGGCGTCCGCCACCAGCACTTTCTTCTGCGCCAGCACCGCCACCCGGTCGGTGATGGTGTAAAGCGTATCCAAGTCGTGGGTCACCAGAAACACGCTCAGGCCCAGGGCATCGCGCAGGGTCAGGATCAGTTGATCGAAAGCCGCGGCGCCAATCGGATCGAGGCCGGCGGTGGGTTCGTCGAGAAACAGGATGTCCGGGTCCAGCGCCAAGGCCCGGGCCAGCGCCGCGCGCTTGATCATGCCGCCGGACAGGGACGCCGGGTACTTGTCCGCCGCCGACAGCGGCAACCCGGCCAACGCCAGTTTCACTGCAGCCAGGTGCTCGGCGTCGGCGCGACTGAGGCCGGCGTGTTCGATCAGGGGCAGGGCGACGTTCTCGGTCACGGTTAGCGACGAGAACAGCGCGCCTTTCTGGAACAGCACGCCGAAGCGCCGTTCAACCATCGAGCGTTCGTGTTCGGACAGCGTCGGCAGATTCTTGCCAAACACTTTCACCACCCCTTCGCTGGGCTGGCGCAAGCCAACGATGCTGCGCAGCAACACTGACTTGCCGCTGCCGGAGCCACCGACCACTGCGAGGATTTCGCCCTTGTACAAATCGAGGTCGAGGTTCTCATGCACGCTCTGGCTGCCGAAGCGATTGCACAGCCCGCGCACTTCAATCACCGCCTCGGAGGGCGCTCGGGGTAGACGACTCACCAGCCCATCTCCATGAAAAACAACGCGGCCACGGCATCAAGCACGATCACCACGAAAATCGACTGGACCACGCTGGACGTGGTGTGGGCGCCGACGGATTCAGCGCTGCCGCTGACCTTGAAGCCTTCCAGGCAGCCGATGGCGGCAATCAGGAAGGCGAAGATCGGCGCTTTGACGATCCCCACTAGAAAATGTTGAACGCCGATATCGGTTTGCAGCAGCGAGAGGAACATCGCAGGGGAAATCCCCAGCGACACGGCGCAGACCACGCCGCCGCCGATAATCCCGGAAATCATCGCCAGAAAGGTCAGCATCGGCAGCGCCACCAGCAGCGCCAATACACGCGGCACCACCAGCAATTCCATCGGATCGAGGCCCAAGGTGCGGATCGCGTCGATTTCTTCGTTGGCCTTCATCGAGCCGATCTGCGCGGTAAACGCACTGGCGGTGCGGCCGGCCATCAGGATCGCGGTCAGCAACACGCCGAACTCGCGCAGGAACGAGAACGCCACCAGGTCGACAGTGAAAATACTCGCGCCGAAACTGGCCAGCACCGTCGCCCCGAGAAACGCCACCACCGCGCCCACCAGAAAGGTCAGCAGGGCGACGATGGGCGCCGCGTCGAGGCCGGTCTGTTCGATGTGCGCGACCATCGGCGTGATGCGCCAGCGCTTGGGCCGGAACAGCCCACGGGCGATGGTTTCGAGGATCAGGCCGACGAAGCCGAGCAGTTGCAGGGTGTCTTGCCAGACGGTGTCGACGGCGCGACCGATGCGGGTCAGCAGTTGAATGCCAGTGCTGGTTTCCTGTTCCTTGAGCGGTACGCAGAAATCGGTCAGCGAGCAGTAGACGGTGTGCAGCAACGCGCGATCGGCACTGGAGATTGTGCATTCGGGGTGTTCAGCCGATCGGCCCAGGCGCTCGGAGCCAAGCAACTCCACCAGCAGCGAGGCGCCGGCGGTGTCGAGCGCGCCGAGGCCGTTGAGGTCGATGTGAGTGCTGTCGTCGTACTGGCCGCGCAGCTTGTCGCCCAGGCGCTTGAGGTCAGCGTAATGGGCGAGCGTCCAGTCACCCGTGACCCGCAATTGTGCGGGGGTGTGGGAGGTGTCCAGTTGGGCACTGCCGGGCAATGTGCTGCTGGTCATAAGCTCCGTGCTTGTTCGGCTGTTACGCAGAACTACGTAATAGCACGAACCGGATTACTTTTCTTTGATCGGTGTGCTGTCCGTGACCACGAAGCGCAGGACGCCGATCACCTGGCCATCTTCGGTCAACACCCGGACCTGCCATTTACCCGCCGGGTTGCCGGGGAAGTTCTGCTTGTGGGTCCAGGCCCGGTAGCCTTCCTTGCGCCCGCCGTGAATATCCAGCGGGATACGGTCGACTTCTTTGCCGTTGAACTGCCACACGTGATAAATCCGCTCATCCAAGCCGCGCGGGGCGTTGATTGCGGTGTAGGCGTAGAGCCCGCCGCCGCGAATTTGCTCGGCACTGACCTCGTCCAGGCTTTCGCCGGGGGTGCGGTCCTGCATTTGCGTGCTGATGGCGACGTCGGTCATCCACAACGTGGCCGGCGGCACCCACGAACGCAGCACCCAACCGAGGGCGCCGATGCCCAGCGTGATGCTCAGGATCGCCAAGGCGTTACGCACGGTGCGAATCGGGAAGATCGACGCCAGGCTCGGGAACGACAGCACGACGGAGATGCCCAGGGCCAGCTTGAAGCTCTGGGACGTCGTCAGGTGCAGGATGACGGGCAGGGCGGTGAGCAGGGCGGCGAACAGCGTCAGGGTGTGCAGCGCCAGGAACGCCCAGCGCCGTGGGGCCAGCCATTTGTAGTAGAGCGGGTCGGTGATGGATATCAGCGCCGCGATACTCAGCAATCCGGTAAAGAACAGTTGGCCGCTGTTCCAGGTGGTGGTGATGAAGAAAAAGGGCAGGACGAAAAACAGGCTTTCCTGGTGAATCATCTGCGTGGCGTAACGCAGCAGCGGCTGGGGGATTTCGCGTTTGAAGACTTTGGCGAACAGCTTGGTGAGGCTGTTTTCCAGCATCAGCCAGATCCAGCTGATCAGCATGATGGTGGTGATCCAGGTCGCCAGGCCTTGTTGGCGATCCACCAGCATGAAACTGCCGACCCCGGAGATAAAACCACCGAGCGCAATGACCCCCGGATAGCGCTTCATCAATTCAAGACCGCGCTGGACGATAAGGGGCAGGGTAGGCATTCGGCGGTTCACACTAGTCGTAGGAAAAATCCTCGACAGGGTAACGCTGGCGAGTCGGTGTGGCGAGAGGCGACGTTAGCCCTCGTAGCAGCTGCTGCGTTCGGCTCGTAGCAGCTGCCGAGGCACGAGGCCGCGTTCGGCTTGTAGCAGCTGCCGAGGCACGAGGCTGCGTTCGGCTGCGAAGCAGTCGTGAAATCAGGCGGCGTGGTGTTTCTGGGAGACCGTGCGCTCAGGTTTGACGACTGCTTCGCAGCCGAACGCAGCCTCGTGCCTCGGCAGCTGCTACAAACCGTACCCGGGCTTCGGCAGCTGCTACTTGGGTCGCGGCACTCGGCGATAAGTGCGCAAACCCAGCACCCCAAGCACCAGCAACCCAAACACCGCACCCAACGCCCACAACAACTGATCATCACTGATCAACGGCTTCTCGATCCGCAAATACCCCGGTTGCAGCAGCAACTCGCGCATGGCTTTGTTCGCTTCTTCCAGCGTCACCCCTTGCAGTTCCTTGGCCGGGTTGGTGAAACGCCCATCCTCGTAATCCCCCAATGCGCTCCAGTAATAATCAGCCAGGGCGCTGTTGCCTTGCACGGCCCAGGACTGGCGAGCGATGGCGGCCTGCTTGAGGCGGTCGAAGGTCTCGGCATCGAGGCCGTTCTTGAGCAGCTCGGCCTTCATGTCCTCCAGCACTTGCTCGGCTTCGGCGACGTTTTCGCGTTCAAGGTCGGCATTCAGGCTCATGAAACCGACGCTGCCGAACAATTCGCGCTCGGCCCACGGGCCGTAGGACAAACCATGGGCCAGGCGCATCTGGCGATAGAGCGCCCAGTCCAGATAATCCTTGAGCAAGTCGAAGGTTTGATCGGGGATATCTTCCAGCACCGGTTCCGGCACCAGCCAATGCAACTTGGCGCCACCGCCAACAAAACCGTGAATCAGACTGCGCTCATGGGCGGCGCTGGTCTTGATGTCCGGCAACGGCAAATGCTCGGAAGGATCGACCGCCTCGAGCGGGCCCCAGGCCCGTTCCAGATAGGCCGGCAGCAACTTGTCGAGGTCGCCGACCACGATCAGTGTCATGTTATTGGGCGCGTACCAGGCTTTGCGCACCTTATCCAGTTGTTCGCGGGTCAGGTTATCGACTTCGGCCCGCTCGGGGCATTTGAGGCCCAGTTCCACGGCCAGTTGATTACTGGCGGTGTGGCCCAGGTCCTGACGATCCATCCAGCGCTGCAGGTGCGAATAATGGCCGCCGTCCTCGCGCTCGACCACTTGCTTGGCGGCGTTGATCGCGTTGTCGTCGAATCGGGTCTGGGTCAGCAGCGCCAGCAGCAGGTCGAGGACCTTGCGCTGGTTTTTCGCCGGAGCTTCGATGACGAAGGTGGTGTCGGCGTTACTGGTGAAGGCGTTCCACTCACCGCCCAAGGCCTGCATGCGCTCCTCGAGACCACCTTCGCCGCTGGCGTCGATGCCGCTGAACAGCAAGTGTTCGAGCAGGTGCGGCAGTTCCTTGTCATCGCAGTTGAAGTCATCGATGCCGACCCCGACCACCAGACGAATCGCTACATGCCCACGATCATTGCCAGGCTTTAGCAGCAATTGCAGACCATTGGGCAGCGCATAGCCTTCGACCTGGAAACGATCCAGGGCGAACGAGGGGAATGAACCGAACAACAGACAGGCGAACAACAGGCAACGCATAACAAGCTTCCAGGCTGAACCACTGTTACTGACTGACCACACCGCCAGACGTTCAAGGCGAATGTGTGATGTCAGCCAAATCGTCAGCCGCCAATGCTCCAGTGTCGGACGTTTCCAATACCGCGTAGGCGCTGCTGCAAAACAGCGAATTCAAACGTTTCATGTCGGCGATCAGCTCCAGGTGCAACGAACTGGTTTCGATACTTTGCACGATCTTACGTTGCAAACGGCTGACATGGGCATGGGCCAAGCGGCGTTCCTGTGCGCGGAAGCGACGTTTCTCACGCAGCAACTGGCGGGCGCTTTCCGGATCGCTGCTGAGGAACACCGACAGCCCCAGGCGCAAGTTGGAAATCAGCTGACTGTGCAGGCCAGCCAACTCTTCCAAGCCGACTTCGGAAAACGAGCGGCGTTGCGAAGTCTTCTGTTGCTGCACCTTGCGCAGCATGCGTTCGATCAGGTCGCTGGCGAGTTTGAGGTTGATCGCCAGTTCAATGATTTCCGCCCAGCGCCGGCTGTCCTGATCACTGAGGTCTTCCCGGGGCATCTGCGCCAGGTAGAGTTTGATCGCGCTGTAGAGCGCTTCGACATCGTCGGTCAGCCGGCGCATTTCCTGGGTGACCGCGGTTTGTTTGCCGCGCAGCACGTCGAGCATGGCTTCGAGCATGTTGTCGATCAGGTCGCCAATGCGCAGGGTTTCCCGGGCGGCGTTGGCCAGCGCCAGGCTCGGGGTGACCAGCGCAGTGGCATCAAGGTGGCGGGGTTTGGCCATGCCGTTGAGTTCCGGCCGCTCCGGCAACAGCCAGGCGCAGAGCTTGGCCATCGGTCCGACGCTGGGCAACAGGATCAGGCAACGCGTGGTGTTGTAGAGCAGATGGAAGCCGATGACCATTTCCTGCGAGCTGAAGTCCAGGCTGTCGATCCAGTGCACCAACGGGTCGAGTACCGGAATGATCAGCAACAGGCCAATCAGTTTGTACAGCAGGCTGCCCAGCGCCACCTGACGGCCGGCGGCGTTCTGCATGCTGGTGCTCATGAAGGCCAGCACGCCGCTGCCGATGTTGGCGCCGATCACCAGGCCAATGGCCACGGGCAAACTGATCACGCCGGCACCGGCCAGGGTTGCGGTCAACAGCACCGCCGCCAGGCTGGAGTAGGAAATCATCGCGAACAGCGCACCGACCAGGGCATCGAGCAAGATATCGCCGGTCAGGGAGGCGAAGATCACCTTCACCCCTTGCGCCTGGGTGATCGGTGCGGCGGCTTCGACGATCAGTTGCAGCGCGAGGATGATCAGCCCCAGGCCGATGGAGACCCGGCCCATTTGTCCAACGCGGGTCTGTTTGCGCGACAGGAAGAAAATCACCCCGAGGAAGATCAGCAGCGGCGACAGCCACGACAGGTCAAACGTCAGTACTCGCGCCATCAGCGCGGTACCGACGTCGGCCCCAAGCATGGTCGCCAGGGCCGGGGTCAGCGCCATCAGGCCCTGGCCGACGAAGGAAGTGACGAGCATCGCCGTGGCGTTGCTGCTCTGGACCATGGCGGTCACGACAATGCCGGCAATGAACGCCAGCCCGCGTTTGGACATGTTCTGGCCAATCACATGGCGCAGATTGGAACCGTAGACCCGCAGGATGCCGGTTCGGACGATGTGCGTGCCCCAGATCAGCAAGGTCACGGCAGAAAGCAAATTGAGCAGGGTCAGCATGCTGGGCCCCCTGTGGTGGTAGCGTCCCAAAGGGACAAGTTGACGGTGCCGCGCGACGTTCTACGTTCTGTACTTAAGCTGTAGTTGGCTAACGGTCTGGGCGCCAGCATCGCATAGCTAAAGAAGTGATTGAAACAAAACTGTCATAAAAACAGCTTGATGCGGAGATGAAAAAGGGGCCCGAAGGCCCCTTTCGGGTTGCGCGGTATTCGGGTTATTGACCCGGAATGTCCTTGCGCAGTTTCACTGGGTCCTGCTGTTTCTTCTTTTTCGCAATTGCGGTGCGCATCTTGATGTTGATCGCTTCCACGGCCAGCGAGAACGCCATGGCGAAGTAGACGTAGCCTTTTGGTACGTGGACGTCGAAGGACTCGGCAATCAGCACGGTACCGACGATCAACAGGAACGACAGCGCCAGCATTTTCAGCGACGGGTGCTTGTCGATGAACTCGCTGATGTTGCCCGAAGCCCACATCATCACCAGTACGGCGACGATGATCGCCGCGACCATGACCGGAACGTGGGAGACCATGCCGACGGCGGTGATCACCGAATCCAGGGAGAACACGATGTCGATGATCGCGATCTGGATGATGGTGTAGAGGAAGTTGCCGCCCTTGCCGCCCGGCTCTTCGTTGGTTTCGTCTTCGCCTTCCAGCGCGTGGTACATCTCTTGCGAGCTCTTCCACAGCAGGAACAGACCACCGAAGAACAGAATCAGGTCACGCCCGGAAATGCCCTGGCCGAACACTTCGAACAGGTCGGCGGTAAGGCGCATGACCCAGGTGATCGACAGCAGCAACAGGATCCGCGTGACCATGGCCAGGGCCAGGCCGAAAATCCGGGTGCGCTTTTGCATGTGCTTGGGCATGCGGCTGACCAGGATCGAAATCATGATGATGTTGTCGATGCCCAGGACGATCTCCAGGGCAGTCAGGGTGAAGAAGGCAACCCAGATTTCAGGGTTGGTCAGCCATTCCATATGTAATCCTTTGAGCGAGTGTTAAACACCGAAGAGTCCGGGCTTCAACCCGCGAAGCGCGGCCCCGTCGGCGTGAGTCTTTGGTTTATAGAGTGCTGAAAACCGGAAAAATCCCCATCAGCAACGCTGCAACCAATATGCAGAGACACACCAGCACGGCCCATTTCAGGGTGAAGCGCTGGTGGTCACCGAATTCAATACCGGCCAGGGCCACCAACAGATAAGTCGATGGAACCAGCGGGCTAAGCAGGTGGACGGGCTGGCCGACAATCGAGGCACGTGCCATTTCCACTGCAGTGATGCCGTAATGACTGGCGGCTTCGGCCAGCACCGGTAACACGCCGTAATAAAATGCATCGTTGGACATGAAGAAGGTGAACGGCATGCTCACCAGCGCCGTGATCACCGCCAGGTACGGGCCGAGGAAATCCGGGATCACCGCCAACAGGCTTTTCGACATGGCATCAACCATGCCCGTGCCCGACAGAATACCGGTGAAGATACCCGCCGCGAAGATCAAACCGACCACTGCCAGCACGCTACCGGCGTGGGCCGCGACACGGTCCTTCTGCTGTTGCAGGCAAGGGTAGTTGACGATCATCGCGATACTGAAAGCCACCATGAACAGCACCGGCAGCGGTAACAGGCCGGCGATCAGGGTGCCCATCAGGGCAAGAGTCAGGGCGCCGTTGAACCAGATCAGTTTCGGACGACGGGCATCCGGGAACTGCGAAACGCTGATTTCGCTGTGGTCCACCTCGTCGCCCGCCAGGTGCAATTCACCCAGACGCGCGCGCTCACGTTTACCGTAGAAGTAGGCAATCGCCAGGATCGCCACCACACCAGCCAGCATCGCCGGAATCATCGGCACGAAAATGTCCGACGGATCGACGTGCAGCGCACTCGCCGCACGAGCGGTCGGGCCGCCCCATGGCGTCATGTTCATCACGCCGCCGGCGAGGATGATCAGGCCGGCCATGATTCGCGGGCTCATGCCGATGCGGCTGTAGAGCGGCAGCATGGCGGCCACGCAAATCATATAAGTGGTCGCGCCGTCACCATCGAGGGAAACAACGAGCGCCAGAACGGCGGTACCGACCGAAACTTTCAACGGGTCGCCCTTGACCAGTTTGAGGATCTTGCGCACGGCCGGGTCAAACAGGCCGGAGTCGATCATCAGGGCGAAATACAGAATCGCGAACATCAACATCACGCCGGTCGGCGCAAGCTTAGTGATGCCTTCGAGCATCATCGGGCCGATCTTCGGCGCAAAACCGCCGAACAGGGCAAAGACGATTGGAATAATGATCAGGGCGATCAGCGCGGACAGGCGCTTGGTCATGATCAGGAACATGAACGTGATGACCATGGCAAAGCCAAGGAAAGTCAGCATGGGAATACTCCAGGCGTAGCGCGGCTAGGGAATGGGCGAACCGGGGGGGTCAGCGCAGAACGGGAAGCACGAGGCGTACGGGGGGAGTTGCGGCAAAGCGGCGGGTAGCGGAAGACATCAGAATCACCATTGTTGTTGTTAATTGGGCCATGCGAGCGATAAAACACAGGCAGTGGCCAACCGGTCTGTTGCCGGTAGTGGGGGCGATCCTAATGGGCAAAGCTTTCAGCCAGCTTTCGCCGCTGAAAGCATTGACCGGATGTGCAACCGGTCGTCGGACGGGCTCAACGTCCCGAAACACGGGGCAGGAGGCAAAATACATGGGCAAGATTCATACGGGCGGCTGCCATTGCGGGCATCTGCGCTATCAATTCAGCGGGCCGTTGCACGACATCGCCCACTGTCATTGCTCGATTTGCCGCCGGGTCAGCGGCGGGATCGTGACCACTTGGATCACCGTGCCCAGCGCCACGTTTAAATGGCTGGCGGGGCAACCGGCGCAGTACAACTCTTCCGAAAGCTGCGTGCGATATTTCTGCCCGACCTGTGGGGCGCAGATTGCCCTGATCACGCAGCTCAGCCCCGAGAGCATCGACCTGACCATCGCCACCCTCGATCACCCGGAGCAGGCCCCGGCCGACCGGCACATCTGGACCGACAGTCGCTTGCCCTGGCTGCACCTGGATGAACACCTGCCCAGTGAAGCCGAGGAAAAGATCTGATCAGAAAATAGACAGGTTCAACGGCCGGATCGCGCCCATCCACACCGCGTGTTCGGTGTGGTCGAGCAGGTCATCGCCGGTGTCCGGGTGCAGGAACACCACCAACCCCTTGCGGTTGAGCGCCAGCCACGGCAACACCTCGCCGATCAGTTCCGGCCCGAACGCCAACTGGCAGCTCCAGTCCGGGTGCGGACCGACCGGGCGTTCGTGCACGCGGCCCATTTTCAACGGGAACACCTTTGCGGCCTGCTCACACAAGGCCCGGGCCTGGTCGATGGTGCTGGCGTCGAAATAGACGTGAGCGTGGTAGCCGCTGATCTGCTGCATCTGAACCTCTCGAAAAAACCCGGTAGAACCCTCACCGCTTCCTACGGGTCACACGCCATATAGGTAGGAAACAAGGAACTCAGCCATGAAAAATGCCGAAACCCCGGTGGTGAAAGTGGTGCTCTATGGTGCCATGAGTAGCCTGGGCAGTGCGCTGATGGCTGAAATGCTGCGGCGCCAGCATGAAGTGATCGCGATTCTCGATGACCTGACGGCACTGGCGCCGCGGCCTGGCCTGCGCACCAAGAACGGCGATCTGTTCGACGCTGAACGGGTCAAGCAAAGCGTAGCCGGGTGTTCGGTGGTGATCTGTCTGCTGGACGCGCCAGGGCTGCCGATCAACAGCGAGCATGTGGAAAAAACCATCGTGCCCGGGCCAGTCGAGCAAGTGCTGGCGGTGGATGCGTTGATCGACGGGATGCAAGCCGCCGGCATTGGCCGGCTTTTTGTGGTGGGGGATTTTGCCGAACTCGACGAACCGGAAGTCGAGGACGACCTGCAACACCATGCCGCCGAAGAAATCCTCGAAGCCCTGCAAAGCAGCGGCCTGCACTGGACGTTGGTGGACGCACCGCGCGGGGTGGCCGGGCTGACCATCGAGCATTTCAGCCAGATCAGCAGCAGCCTGGAGCCGGGGTTGGCCGAACCGCTTGAGCGGTTGAATCGGGTGGCCGTCGGTATAGCCGATGAGATGCGGTTGAATCTGCATCTCGGGGAACATGTGAGTTTTGTGGCAGCAGGCCCTACACCGCAATAGACGGCAGGGCCAGGCCCGTCAGCGATTGCGCACTGCTGGCCTGTTCCGCCATCAACCAATCCACAAACTGTTTAATCAACACGCCACGGCGTTTGCGTTGGGGCAGCACAACGTAATAACCCAACCTGGAAATCACCGTGTCGGCAATCGGCCGGCACAACAACCCTTGGGCCAATAAGTTATCCACAAGGTGGCGCCAGCCGATGGCGACGCCTTGACCACCAATCGCAGCCTGGATCAACAAGGTGTAATTGTCGAAACGCAGTTGCCCCGGCGCTGGCGCCGACGTTATCCCCAATTCACGAAACACGCCGCTCCAGTCGAACCAGTTGCTGCTGTTTTCACCGCGCAGGTGCAGTAGCGGCAAATCCAGCAGCGACTGGACCGGCAAGGGCAGGGCGCGCTCCTTCAACAACAACGGACTGCACACCGGAAACACCTCTTCGCTAAACAGCCAATGGCTTTCGCCCTGTTTAAAACGCCCGTCGCCAAACAGCACCGCCACATCAATATCGGTGCGCAACATGTTGTGATTGCGTTCGCTGGTCACCAGACTGACATCCACCTGCGGATTGGCTTCGTGAAAGCGGTGCAGGCGCGGCATCAACCAATAGGCGGCGAAGGCGAAGTCAGTGGCGACCTGCAACACCTCATGGGACTGCTGTGCGCTGATCGCGGTCAATCCTGCGTCGATATTCTGCAAACCGAGCTGAACCTGCTCGAAAAGGATCATGCCGGTCTCGGTCAATTCAATGCCGCGATAGATACGGTCGAACAGCCGGGTGCCGAGCTGTTCCTCCAACCGTTTGATCTGCTGACTGATCGCCGGCTGCGTGGTGCCGAGCTCCACCGCTGCGGCGGTGAAGCTGTGCTGACGGGCCGCCGATTCGAAGGCACGCAGCAGGTCCAGAGACAAATCACCAAGGGCGTCATACATAAGCTGTGCTTATCCTAGTCATTGCCTTGCATGGGCTTTACCACAAACTGCATGGACTTCATGCTCGATCGCAGCACTCTCGCATAAATATTCACTATGGAATGCCGCGATCACATGAAGCGCAAGAATATTCTTTTCATCATGGCCGATCAGATGGCCGCGCCAATGTTGCCGTTCTACGGTCCTTCGCCAATCAAACTCCCGAATCTCAGCCGCCTCGCCGCCGAAGGCGTGGTGTTCGACGCCGCATATTGCAACAGCCCGTTGTGCGCGCCGTCGCGGTTTACCCTGGTCAGCGGGCAGTTACCGAGCAAGATCGGCGCCTACGACAACGCGGCCGATTTCCCCGCCGATGTTCCGACATACGCCCACTACCTGCGGCGCCTCGGTTACCGCACGGCGCTGTCGGGCAAGATGCACTTTTGCGGCCCGGATCAGCTCCACGGCTATGAAGAACGCCTGACCAGTGACATTTACCCGGCCGACTATGGCTGGTCGGTGAACTGGGACGAACCGGACGTGCGGCCGACCTGGTATCACAACATGTCGTCGGTGCTGCAAGCCGGGCCGTGTGTGCGCACCAATCAGCTGGATTTCGACGAAGAGGTGGTGTTCAAGGCCCAGCAGTACTTGTTCGACCACATCCGCGAGGACGGCGACCAGCCTTTCTGCCTGACCGTGTCGATGACGCACCCACACGACCCGTACACCATTCCCAAGGCGTTTTGGGATATGTACGACGACGCAGATATCCCGTTGCCTACAACGCCGGCCCAGGCTGCACTCGACCCGCATTCCCAGCGTTTGCTCAAGGTCTACGACCTGTGGGACAAGCCACTGCCTGTGGATAAGATTCGCGACGCACGCCGGGCGTACTTCGGAGCGTGCAGCTATATCGACAGCAACGTCGGCAAACTTCTGCAAACCCTCGAAGAAACGGGCTTGATCGACGACACGATCATCGTTTTCTCCGGGGATCATGGCGACATGCTCGGCGAACGAGGCCTCTGGTACAAAATGCATTGGTTCGAGATGGCTGCTCGCGTGCCCCTGTTGATCAGTGCGCCGGGGCAGTTCGGGGCAGGTCGGGTCAGCGCGGCGGTTTCCACGGCGGATCTGCTGCCAACCTTCGTCGAATTGGCTGGCGGAACGCTGGAAGCCAATCTGCCGCTGGACGGCCGCTCGCTGGTTTCGCACCTGCAAGGGCAGGGTGGTCACGACGAAGTGTTCGGCGAATACATGGCCGAAGGCACCATCAGCCCACTGATGATGATCCGCCGTGGCGCCTACAAATTCATCTACAGCGAAGACGACCCTTGTCTACTCTTCGACGTACACAACGACCCGCGTGAGCAGGAAGAACTCAGCCAATCGCCGCAACATCGCCAGCTGTTCGACGATTTTCTCGCCGAAGCCCGGGCCAAATGGAATATTCCGGCGATCCACCAACAGGTGCTCGATAGCCAACGGCGCCGGCGTTTCGTCGCCGAGGCCCTGACCATCGGCAAGCTGAAGAGCTGGGATCACCAGCCGCTGGTGGACGCCAGTCAGCAGTACATGCGCAACCACATCGACCTTGATGATCTGGAGCGCAAAGCACGTTATCCACAACCCTGCCAAAACCAATAATGTGAAGGGGAAGTCCATGCAAAGGTTATCCACAGTACTGACGGTCGGGCTGCTGGCTCTGGGCAGTGCGTCGGTTTATGCCGATCAATGCGAGACGGTGAAAATGGCCGATCCTGGCTGGAGCGACATCGCCGCAACCAACGCCATCACCGGGTTTCTGCTGGACGGCATGGGCTACAAGGCCAAGGTCGACACCCTCGCGGTGCCGATTACCTTTGGCGGGTTGAAGGATGGGCAGGTCGATGTGTTCCTGGGTAACTGGATGCCGGCGCAGCAAGGCTTCTACGACAAGTTCGTGGCCACCGGGGATGTCACGCAACTGGCGAAAAACCTCGATGGCACCGAATTCACGCTGGCGGTCCCGGATTATGTGTGGGACGCGGGTGTGCATAACTTTGCCGACCTGAACAAATACGCCGACAAGTTCGACAAGAAGATTTACGGCATCGGCTCTGGCGCGCCGGCGAACATTTCGCTGCAGGACATCATCAAGAAGAACGATTTCGAACTGGGCCAGTGGAAGCTGATCGAGTCCAGCGAGCAGGCGATGCTGGCCGAAGTGTCCCGCGCGGTGAAGAAACAGAAGTTCGTGACCTTCCTTGGCTGGACCCCGCACCCGATGAACGTGCAGCTGAAAATGCATTACCTGAAGGGCGGCGAGAAGTACTTCGGTGACACCGGCGCGGTTTATACACTGACCCGCAAAGGTTATGCACAGGCCTGCCCGAACGTGGGCAAGCTGCTGACCAACCTGAGTTTCACCCAGGAAATGGAGAACAGCATCATGGCCGAGGTGGTGAACAAGAAGGTCAGCAATGCCGAGGCTGCGAAGGCGTGGATCAAGGCCAACCCGGCGGTGCTGGATAAATGGCTGGATGGGGTGAAGACCGTGGATGGCAAGGATGCGTTGGGGGCGGTGAAGGCCAAGCTTTAACTCTCAACGCTGATCGTTCCCACGCTCCGCGTGGGAATGCATCCCGTGACGCTCCGCGTCACTTCCCGAAGCGGACGCGGAGCGTCCATGGCGGCATTCCCACGCGGAGCGTGGGAACGATCAGTCTCGTCCTGCTACCCTTGCGCAAACTCCCACCTGAGAGGACCCATGGCCTTCCCCAGCCGCCATTCACTCTTCCCGTTTCTCAGCTGGCTGCCCCGGCAGACCCGCGCCAGCGTCGGTCGCGACCTGATCGTCGGCCTCAGCGGTGCAATTCTCGCGCTGCCGCAATCCATTGCCTACGCGCTGATCGCCGGTCTCCCACCGGAATACGGTTTGTATGCCGCCATCATCCCGGTGCTGATCGCCTGCCTTTGGGGTTCGTCGTGGCATTTGATCTGCGGTCCTACGGCGGCCATTTCCATCGTCCTGTACGCCAGCGTCAGTCCTCTGGCCGTGCCTGCATCCCAGGACTACATCACCCTGATCCTGTTGCTGACACTGCTGGCCGGCATTTTCCAGTGGTTGCTGGGCATGCTGCGCTTCGGCGCGCTGGTGAATTTCGTCTCGCACTCGGTAGTGCTGGGGTTCACCCTCGGCGCGGCAGTGGTGATCGCCATCGGGCAGATGCCCAACCTGCTGGGATTGGACTTGCCCAACCAGGCCACGGCGCTCAACAGCCTGGTGACGTTGCTCTCTCATCTCGGGGCTGTGGATAAACCTTCGCTGGTGCTGGGCCTGGCCACGGTGGTGGTCGGTATCGTCTTGAAGCAGCTCTTGCCGCGCTGGCCGACGTTGTTGATCGCCCTGGTCTTGAGCGGTTTGCTGGTGTGGCTGTGGCCGTCGATGTTCGGCCATGTGAAATTGGTCAGCGCGTTTTTCGGACGATTACCGCCCTTCAGCGCGCTGCCGCTGGACCTCGAACTGATCCTGCGTCTGCTGCCGAGTGCCGTAGCAGTCGGAATGCTCGGGTTGGTGACGAGTCTGTCGATCGCCCGCTCGCTGTCGGCCCGCTCACAGCAATTGCTCGACGCCAACCAGGAAGTCCGCGCACAGGGTTTATCGAATATCGTCGGTGCGTTTTTTTCCGGGTCGCTGTCGGCCGGCTCGTTCACTCGCTCGGGTCTAAGCTATGAAGCGGGCGCCTGCTCGCCGCTGGCCGGGGTGTTTTCGGCGTTGTGGGTGGCGCTGTTCGCCATTTTCGGCGCCGGGTTGATCGCGCACATTCCGATCCCGGCCATGGCCGGCAGCATTCTGCTGATCGCTTGGGGGCTGGTGGACCATCGCGGCATTCGCGCATTGCTGCGGGTCAGTCGTGCCGAATTCGTGGTCATGGCCCTGACCTGTGTCGCGACGTTGCTGCTGGAATTGCAGACGGCGATTTACGCAGGGGTGCTGGCGTCGCTGTTCTTCTACCTCAAGCGCACCTCGCAGCCGCGAGTGCAGCACTGGCGCGACGGCGATGAAGACATTCTGCGGGTCGGCGGGTCGATCTTCTTTGGCGCCAGCCATTACCTGCAAGTGCGCCTGCAACGGATGCACGGTGCACGCGTGGTGATCGAGGCGCAGCACATCAACTTTATCGACTATTCGGGGGTGGAGATGCTGCATCAGGAAGCGCGGCGATTGCTCAAACAGGATCGCAGCCTGACATTGCGCGGAGCGCGGCCGCCAGTGGTGGAGGAGTTGCGGAAGCTGGAAGGGGCAGAGAAATGCCCGATCCGATTCGAAGATTGAAACGCAGACCTCGCTCCTACAAGAGCAGGATTATGCGACGAGTTGGCGGCGAAGCTCGGCCAACACCGGCGCCGTATCCGGCCGCACGCCGCGCCACAGGTAGAAGGCTTCCGCCGCCTGCTCGGCCAGCATCCCCAAGCCATCCATCGTCACCGCCGCGCCGTGTTCGCGGGCCCACCGGCAGAACGAAGTCGGCTCCTTGCCGTACATCATGTCGTAGCACAGCGTCCTGCCCGGCTCGATCAAACTTCCGGCAATCGGCGGTACATCGCCTGACAGGCTGGCGGACGTCGCATTGATGATCAGGTCCACCGGTTCCTGCAACCAGTCGAAACCACTGGCGGACACCGGCCCCAGGTCGGCAAACAGTTGCGCCAGCAACTCGGCTTTTTCCACGGTGCGGTTGGCGATGATCAGCGACGCCGGTTGCTCGGCCAATAACGGTTCCAGTGCGCCACGCACTGCACCGCCGGCACCCAGCAGCAGGATGCGTTTGCCCTTGAGGCTGAAACCGGCGTTGACCGTCAGGTCGCGCACCAGCCCAGCACCGTCGGTGTTGTCGCCCAACAATGTGCCGTCGGCCAGTTTACTCAAAGTGTTCACCGCACCGGCCCGTTGCGCGCGCTCGGTCAGGCTGTCGGCCAGACGAAAGGCGTCTTCCTTGAACGGCACCGTGACATTCGCCCCACGACCTTCAGCAAAAAATGCCCGGGCAAAGTCGGAAAAGTCGTCGAGGGGTGCCAGCGAGGTGCTGTAGTCCAATTGCTCACCGGTCTGCTCGGCAAACAGGCGATGGATCAGCGGCGACTTGCTGTGACCAATCGGGTTACCGAATACGACATAACGATCCATCAGGATTCCTCGTTCAGACCTTTGGCCAGCCAATCACGATCTTGCAGGAAATACTCGGTCAACCGCGCTTCTTCGCTGCCCGGCTCGGCCTTCCAGTCATAACCCCAGCGCACTTGCGGCGGCAGGGACATCAGGATCGACTCGGTACGCCCACCCGATTGCAGACCGAATAACGTGCCACGGTCGTAAACCAGGTTGAACTCGACATAACGGCCACGGCGGAATTCCTGGAATTCCCGCTGCTTCTCCGTGAACGCATCGTTCTTGCGCCGCTGCACGATCGGCAGGTACGCATCGATGAACGCATCGCCGATGGCGCGCATGAAGGCGAAACTGGTGTCGAAGTCCCACTCATTCAAGTCATCGAAAAACAGCCCGCCGATACCTCGTGGCTCATGGCGGTGCTTGATGTGGAAGTACGAGTCGCACCAGGCCTTGTAGCGCGGGTAAACGTCCGCCCCGAACGGCGCGCAGGCCTGTTCGGCGATACGGTGCCAGTGCACGCAGTCTTCTTCATTGCCGTAGTAAGGGGTCAGGTCGAAGCCGCCGCCGAACCACCAGACCGGCTCTTCACCTTCTTTTTCCGCGATGAAGAAACGCACGTTGGCGTGGGACGTCGGCACATACGGGTTATGCGGGTGAATCACCAGCGACACGCCCAACGCTTCGAAGCCGCGCCCGGCCAGTTCCGGCCGATGAGCGCTGGCGGACGGTGGGAGACCGCTGCCGAAGACGTGGGAAAAGTTGACGCCGCCCTTTTCGATCACCGCGCCGTTTTCGATCACACGGGTGCGACCGCCACCGCCGGCAGGGCGGGTCCAGGCGTCTTCGACGAAGCGCGTGCCGCCGTCCTCGGTTTCCAGGGCGGCGCAAATGCGGTCTTGCAGGTCGAGCAGGTAGGCTTTTACGGCCTCGGTGCGGGTCGTCATGTCATCACCTTGAATCGGGCAAAACTACGCGGCGCGCCACGGGAGCGGGGGCCGGCGCAAATGGGCGCGTAGCATAACATCGCAGATACACCTGCCGCAGTTGACGAAGATCAAGCATAGGAGTCCGATAGGGAGCTTCGTAATGCGACCTAAGGAGAGTTCTGATGGCAAAGCGTATTCAATTCCGCGCCCATGGCGGCCCCGAAGTGCTCGAGTATGTCGATTACCAACCCGCCGAGCCCGGCCCGCAGCAAGTGCGCGTGACCAACAAGGCCATCGGCCTGAACTTTATCGACACCTATTACCGCAGCGGCCTCTATCCGTTGCCAGCCCTGCCGTCCGGCCTGGGCTCCGAAGGCGCCGGCATTGTCGAAGCAGTTGGCAGCGAAGTCACTCGTTTCAAGGTCGGTGATCGCGTGGCTTATGGCAGCGGACCGCTGGGTGCCTACAGCGAAGTCCACGTGCTGCCGGAAGCCAATCTGGTGAAACTACCGGATGCGATCAGCTTCGAACAGGCCGCCGGCGTGATGCTCAAGGGCCTCACCGTGCAGTACCTGTTGCGTCAGACCTATGAACTCAAGGGTGGCGAAACCATCCTGTTTCACGCCGCGGCCGGTGGGGTCGGTTCCCTGGCCTGCCAGTGGGCCAAGGCCTTGGGCGTGAAGTTGATCGGAACCGTCAGTTCAGCGGAAAAAGCCGCGCTGGCCAAGGCCAACGGCGCCTGGGCGACCATCGATTACAGCCACGAAGATGTCGCAAAACGAGTGCTGGAATTGACGGACGGGAAAAAAGTCCCAGTGGTGTATGACGGCGTGGGCAAGGACACCTGGCTGACGTCGCTCGATAGCGTGCAGCCGCGAGGCTTGGTGGTGAGCTTCGGCAATGCGTCAGGCGCGGTGGATGGGGTGAACCTGGGGATTCTGTCGGCGAAGGGCTCGCTGTACGTGACCCGGCCGACCCTGGCGACTTATGCCAACAATGCCGAGAACCTGCAGCGCATGGCGGATGAGCTGTTCGAGATGATTATCAGCGGCAAAGTGAAGGTTGATATCAGCCAGAAGTATCCGTTGGCGGAAGCGGCGAAGGCGCAGACCGAGCTGTCGGCGCGGCGTACGACGGGTTCTACGGTGTTGTTGCCGTAACGCCGCACTGTGGCGAGGGAGCTTGCTCCCGCTGGGCTGCGAAGCGGCCCCGCTTCTCCCTAAAAAGAAGGGGACTGCTGCGCAGTCCAACGGGAGCAAGCTCCCTCGCCACAAGTCACTCAGGTGTTAGCCCGGGCGCACCACATGCCCGGTCGCCACATCCCGAATCACACTCGGGTTCTTGCGCCCACCGAGATTGCCGCCCAGCACGCCATCGATTTGCCCACGGAAATACTGCTCGACGCGAATCCGCGTGCGCGCCGCCGGCCGGCCTTGCGGGTTGGCAGACGTCGACACCAGCGGCCCCACTGCTGCGCACAAATCCCGCACCAACGGGTGATCGCTGACCCGCAGCGCCACGGTTTCATGCACGCCGGTAATCCATTGCGGCAATAGATTCTGGTGTGGCACCAACCACGTGTTCGGCCCTGGCCAGGTGCTGGCCATGCGGTCCAGCCACAGTTCAGGGAAATCTTCGAAGAGGAAGTCGAACTGGCGAATATTGTCGGCCACCAGGATCAGGCCTTTACCCATGGCCCGGCCCTTGATCATCAACAAACGGCTAACCGCTTCTTCGTTCCACGGATCACAACCCAGGCCCCAGACGGCTTCGGTTGGATAGGCAATCACCGCCCCTGCGCGAACGGCTTGCGCGGCTTGTTGCACACGCCAACTGTTGACCATGAAAAAACTCTCCGGAATAAGGCTCTGCGCAGTTTACCGATCTTCCTTATAAAACCTAGCTCACCCGCGCAAACCAGCGTCCGCTTTCGCACACCGCCCGGCCGTCCATTTCCAGTTCCGTCAACGCCGCCAGCACTTTGGGCAAGGCCCAGCCGCTGCTGTGTGCCAACGCTTCACTGGTGTGCGGCGCCGCATGCAGCAACATCAGCAAGGGATGAGTCGTCTGCGGTGCTTCTGTGGATAACGGCAACCGCTGCCAACCGCGCAGGCCTTCGAGAATATGGTCGATGGTTTCCACCAGCATCGCACCGTCGCGGATCAGTTGATGACAGCCCTTTGCGCCAGGGTGATGAATCGACCCCGGAATCGCATACACCTCGCGCCCCTGTTCCGCCGCAAGCTTCGCCGTAATCAACGAACCACTGGCAACACTGGCCTCGACCACCAGCACGCCGAGGGATAAACCGCTGATGATCCGGTTGCGCCGGGGGAAGTTGCTGGCGCTCGGGCCAGCGTCCAGCGGGAACTCGGAAAGCACCGCGCTGCCCGAAGCAATCATGGCGTCCGCCAAGCGACGATTGCGCTGTGGATAAAACTTTTCAAGTCCCGTGCCAAGTACCCCGACCGTTCGCCCGCCCACGTCCAATGCGGCTTGGTGCGCTGCGGCGTCGATGCCTAGGGCCAGACCGCTGGTGATGACGAATCCGGCGCCGGCCAGACTGCGGGAAAACGCAGCGGCCGTGTCCATGCCCGGCCGCGAAGCACGGCGACTGCCAACCATCGCCAGTTGCGGTTGTTCGAGGATGCCCGGATCCCCGGCGACAAATAACAGCGGCGGTGCATCGCTGATTTCCGCCAGCAACGCCGGGTACTCGGGTTGGTCCCACATCAGCAAATGCTGGCCCGGACGCTCTAGCCAGGCCAATGCGTGGCTGGCGCCGTCGCGGATTTCATTGCTGCGTCGGGCCTCCGCGCAGGTCAGCGGCAAGCCCAACGAACGCCAGGCACTGGCCGGGGCGCTGATGGCCTTGGATGCAGAGCCAAAGGCTTCGAGGAGTTTTTTAAATCGCGCCGGGCCGAGCTCAGGTAAGCGATGCAGGCGTAGACGGGCTTCCAGTTCCGCAGGGGAAACCGGCGTAAATGCAGAGAGCGACATGGATCATCCTTGATCGTTATGAGCCCCGTTCAAACGGGAATAAGCTGTGGATAACTCTGTTGGTAACTTGTGGAGCAGGCTAAGGATTTCGCACCTTATCCATCACCGCCAACGAGCGCGATGCGTTGAGGACCAACCCGTAACTAAGTTTGTCATAGGTGCGGAAAACCATCAGTAAACCGGCGCGCTCATCGGGAATTTTCAGCGGCTGGCCGGTTACGCGATCACGCACCGTTTCGCCGGTTTTCATCACCACCAGCACGTTGCCTTCGGCCAGGCCATCCCGTTGCCCTTTGTTCAGCGTGACCACGTCCATCGCGCCAATCTGCGTGACCCCGCGCGGCACATCGATGATCAGGCCATTGATGTCGCTTTTCGGCGCACTGGGCATGAAGGTCGAATTGATCGCCCGCTCTTCGCCACTGAACAGGCGGTCGCCGAGACGCACTTCCTGGGTGGTGCGTTGCAGCGCCAGGGTGGCGACATCGCCTTCCGTCGCGACAATCTCACCGCCGCCGATGTCGTCGGCGTTGATCCCCAGGAACTCCTTGCTCTGCGGATCGGTGTAGACCTTGCCCTGGCGGAAGATGCCGTACACCGGCTGATTCGGGTCGAAATGCCCGCGGGCGAAGATGCGATCACCGGTGCCGCTAAGCACGCGTTCGGCATCACCGGCGACGATGTAGGGCGCCTTATCGAAGTCCTCGACCTTGTCGACGATGCGGTTGCTCAATAGAAAGCTGTTGATCGATTGCAGTGGAATGCTCGGGATCGCATCGGCCACCGGGCTGCTGCGGATCCGGGGCGAGAGCTTGATGGTGCCCCGGGATTCGCCGCGATTGAGGGTCAGTCGCGGCTGGCCGTTGACGTAGGTCAGTGTCAGCGAATCGCCCGGATAGATCAGATTAGGGTTCTGGATTTGCGGATTGACCTGCCAGAGTTCGGGCCATTTCCACGGCTCACGCAGGAATTTCCCGGAGATGTCCCAAAGTGTGTCGCCCCTTACCACTGTGTATTGCTGCGGAAAACCTTCCTTGAGTTGCACTTGCCCGTGCGCCAAACCGGCCGAGGCCAGAAGGAGCAAGGCGAGTAGTGATTTCCTCATGCGGTGAATCCCTTTATTATGTGCGTTCGCGTAAAACGCCAGAGCCCCCGTGGCTCGCTCCTGGCTCTTCACAAAGAAAGGAGCTACGTTTTACAACGGTAGCCTGCATCTTCGGACCCGCCAGGCCATCGACCCGACTTTACCTCACATGTGCAGCAATTAAGCTTATGGCCATTTTAGACATCCTCGAATTTCCCGACTCGCGCCTGCGCACTATCGCCAAACCTGTGGCCGTAGTGGACGACGAAGTGCGTCAGTTGGTCGATGACATGTTTGAAACAATGTATGAAGCGCCAGGCATCGGCCTCGCCGCGACCCAGGTCAACGTGCACAAACGTATCGTCGTGATGGACCTCTCCGAAGACCGCAGCGAACCTCGGGTGTTCATCAACCCCGAGTTCGAAACCCTGACCGACGAGATGGAGCAATATCAGGAAGGCTGCCTCTCGGTACCGGGCTTCTACGAAAACGTCGATCGCCCGCAGAAGGTCAAGATCAAGGCCCTGGACCGCGATGGCCAACCCTACGAACTGATCGCCGAAGGCCTGCTCGCCGTGTGCATCCAGCACGAATGCGACCACCTCAACGGCAAGTTGTTCGTCGATTACCTGTCGAACCTCAAACGCGACCGAATCAAGAAGAAACTGGAAAAGCTCCATCGCCAGAACGCTTGATGCCCTCCTTTCAAAGGCTTGCTGCGGCAAGCCTTTTTCTTTTCAGAGATTGCTCCCATGACTGAGCCACTGCGCATCGTCTTTGCCGGCACCCCGGAATTCGCCGCCGAACACCTCAAGGCCCTGCTCGCCAGCCCTTACGAGATCGTCGCGGTCTACACCCAACCGGACCGTCCGGCGGGCCGTGGGCAAAAACTGATGCCGAGCCCGGTCAAGCAGTTGGCTCTGGAAAACAACATCCCGGTGCTGCAACCGCCGACCCTGCGCAACGAAGATGCCCAGGCTGAACTGGCCGCACTCAAGCCCGACTTGCTGGTGGTGGTCGCCTACGGCCTGATCCTGCCGCAAGTGGTGCTGGATATTCCGCGCCTGGGTTGCATCAACAGCCATGCGTCCTTGCTGCCACGCTGGCGTGGTGCGGCGCCGATTCAACGCGCCGTTGAAGCGGGCGACAGCGAAAGCGGCGTGACCGTGATGCGCATGGAACTGGGCCTCGACACCGGCCCGATGCTGTTGAAAGTCACCACGCCGATCACTGGCGAAGACACCGGTGGCAGCCTCCACGACCGTCTGGCTGAAATGGGCCCACCGGCAGTGGTTCAAGCGATTGCCGGCCTCGCTGCCGGCACGCTGGAAGGCGAAGTGCAGGACGACAGCCTCGCCACTTATGCTCACAAATTGAACAAAGACGAAGCGCGCATCGACTGGAGCCGTCCGGCGGTTGAGCTGGAACGCCTGGTCCGCGCCTTCAACCCGTGGCCGATCACCCACAGCACGCTGAATGGCGAAGCACTGAAGGTATTGGCCGCGAACCTTGCCGAAGGGCAGGGCAATCCGGGGCAAATCCTCAGCGCCAGCAAGGACGGCCTGATCGTCGCCTGCGGTGAACAAGCCCTGTGCCTGACCCGTCTGCAATTGCCCGGCGGCAAGGCACTTAATTTCAGCGACTTGTTCAACAGCCGTCGTGAGAAATTCGCTGTCGGCACCGTGCTCGGTCACGTGGCGGACGCTCAATGAACCCGCGTCTGGCTGCCGCCAAGGCACTTGCCGCTGTCCTGAACGGAAAAGCTTCGCTCAACAGTTCGCTGCCGACGCAAATGGACAAGGTTGAAGATCGCGACCGCGGTTTTACCCAGGACCTGGCGTTCGGCACTGCACGCTGGCAGCCGCGTTTGTCGGCGCTGGCGGCCAAGTTGTTGCAGAAGCCGTTCAAAGCCGCCGATGCCGATGTCGAGGCGTTGTTGCTGGTCGGCCTCTATCAATTGCTCTACACCCGCGTCCCGGCCCACGCCGCCATCGGCGAAACCGTCGGTTGCGCCGACAAGCTGAAAAAGCCTTGGGCCAAAGCCTTGCTCAACGCCGTGTTGCGCCGCGCCCAACGGGAAAGCGAAGCGTTGCTGGCCGAGCTGGAACACGACCCGGTGGTGCGCACTGCCCACCCGCGCTGGCTGCAAAAATCCCTGAAAGCGTTCTGGCCTGAACAGTGGGAAGCCATCTGCGCGGCGAACAACGCCCATCCGCCGATGATTCTGCGGGTCAACCGTCGTCATCATTCCCGCGATGCGTATCTCGGCTTGCTGAGTGACGCGGGCATCGCCGCCACGCCGTGCGTGTACAGCCGCGATGGCATCATCCTCGACGCCGCCGCCGACGTGCGCAGCCTGCCGGGTTTCGCCGAAGGCTGGATCAGCGTGCAGGACGAAGCCGCGCAACTGGCCGCCGATCTGCTGGACCTCGCGCCGGGCCAACGGGTGCTCGACGCCTGTTGCGCCCCCGGCGGCAAGACCTGCCACATCCTCGAAGCCGAGCCTGCACTGGCCGGCGTGGTGGCGGTGGACCTGGAAGCCAAGCGTCTGGTGCGGGTTCGGGAGAACCTCGCACGCTTGGGCCTGAGCGCCGAACTGATCGCCGCCGACGGCCGCGACACCGCGACCTGGTGGGACGGCAAGCCGTTCCAGCGCATCCTGCTCGACGCGCCGTGCTCGGCCACCGGCGTGATCCGTCGTCACCCGGACATCAAGCTGACCCGCCAACCGGACGACATCGCCGCGCTCGCGGTGCTGCAAGGCGAATTGCTCGACGCCATGTGGATAACTCTGGAAGTGGGCGGCGTTCTGCTTTACGCCACCTGCTCGACGCTGCCGACCGAGAACACCGAAGTCATCGAAGCCTTCCTCGCCCGCACGCCGGGCGCCCGTGAGCTGGACCTGGCCACCACGGCCGGGATCAAGCAACCCCATGGTCGCCAATTGCTGGCCCAGCAGGGCGGGCATGACGGGTTCTACTACGCCAAGTTGATCAAAATTGCCGCCGCACGCGGTTAACCGGATTTTCAAGGGAGTGACTGGATGAAAATCATCATCCTCGGCGCGGGGCAGGTTGGCGGTTCGCTGGCAGAGCACTTGGCCAGCGAAGCCAACGACATCACTGTGGTCGACACCGATGGTGAACGCCTGCGCGACCTCGGTGATCGCCTCGACATCCGCACCGTGCAGGGCCGCGCGTCGTTTCCGACCGTGTTGCGTCAGGCCGGCGCCGACGACGCGGACATGCTGGTCGCTGTAACCAACAGCGACGAAACCAACATGGTCGCCTGCCAGGTCGCCCACACCCTGTTCCACACCCCGACCAAGATCGCCCGAGTCCGCGAAGCCGCGTACTTGACGCGCGGCGGGCTGTTCAACAACGAAGCGATCCCGGTGGACGTGCTGATCAGCCCGGAACAAGTGGTCACCAATTACATCAAGCGCCTGATCGAACACCCCGGCGCCTTGCAGGTGATCGACTTCGCCGAAGGCAAAGCGCAACTGGTAGCGGTGAAGGCGTACTACGGCGGACCATTGGTGGGCCAGCAACTGCGGCAGTTGCGCGAGCACATGCCGAACGTTGAAACCCGCGTAGCGGCGATTTTTCGCCGCGACCGGCCGATCCTGCCCCAGGGCGATACGGTGATCGAGGCCGACGACGAAGTGTTTTTCATCGCGGCCAAGGCGAATATTCGTGCGGTGATGAGCGAAATGCGCCGCCTCGATGAAAGCTATAAACGCATCGTCATTGCTGGCGGCGGGCAGATCGGCGAGCGACTGGCCGAGGCCATCGAAAGCCGTTATCAGGTGAAGATCATCGAGATGAACCCGGCGCGCTGCCGCTATCTCTCGGACACCCTCGACAGCACCGTGGTGTTGCAGGGCAGCGCGTCGGACCGCGATTTGCTACTGGAAGAGAACATCGCCGACGCCGACATCTTCCTGGCCCTGACCAATGATGACGAAGCCAACATCATGTCGTCGTTGCTGGCCAAGCGCCTGGGCGCGAAGAAGGTGATGACGATCATCAACAACCCGGCCTATGTCGATTTGATCCAGGGCGGCGACATCGACATCGCCATCAGCCCGCAACTGGCGACCATCGGTACGCTGCTGGCCCACGTGCGCCGTGGCGATATCGTCAGCGTGCACTCACTGCGCCGGGGCGCGGCGGAAGCCATCGAGGCGATTGCCCATGGCGATGCGAAGTCGAGCAAGGTGATTGGCAAGTCCATCGAGAACATCGGTTTGCCGCCGGGCACGACGATTGGCGCGATTATTCGTGATGAAGAAGTGATCATTGCCCACGACGATACGGTGATCAAAACCGGCGACCATGTGATTCTGTTTCTGGTGGATAAGAAGCATATTCGGGATGTGGAGAAGCTGTTTCACGTCGGGTTGAGCTTCTTCTAACTGATCGTTCCCACGCTCTGCGTGGGAATGCAGCCCGGGACGCTCCGCGTCCCATCCAAAGCCGAACGCGGAGCGTCCGTTGAGGCATTCCCACGCGGAGCGTGGGAACGATCACTGTAGAGAGGAAACACCCATGCTCGAATCCCTGGAAAAAATGCTCGCCAAGGGTGTGGATAACTCATTGCTGCGCTTTGGCTTGGGCAAGGGTTATCTGGATCTTGGGGAAAACGCCAAGGCCGCTGAGCATTTCCAGCGTTGCGTCGAGTTCGATCCGAAGTATTCGGCAGCGTGGAAGCTGTTGGGCAAGGCCCATCTCGCACTGGCGGATCATGCCGCCGCGCGTCAGGCCTGGGAACAAGGCCTGGAAGCCGCTCGCGCCCACGGCGACAAGCAGGCGGAAAAGGAAATGACTGTGTTCCTGAAGAAGCTTGCTCGTCAGGCCCAGTGATCAGAGATAGCGCAGGCCAATACCCTCGGCATCCACCAACACCACTTCCATGCGCACTCGCGGTGCGCCTGTGGGTAAGTCCTGGACCTGGCCGTAGACCACCGCGCCCGTGGGCAACGCCGACAGGGTTGGATGCTTGACGTAGACGCCCGTCGTCGAAAGATGGCGGGTTTGGCCGAGGCACTCGCCGAAGCTTTCGTGGCTGATCTTGATGCGGAATGACTTGCGGAGTTCGGACATCTTCTGCGCCCTTGAATGAACGGTTGTGGATAACGCTCCTACAGGTCAGGGTTATCCACAGATCGTGCCATTTATGTCAGTACCAGCGTTCTTCACCCGGTGGACGCTTCTTGAAGCGTTTCATGCTCCACATGTACTGGCTCGGATACGCCCGCACGTAACGCTCGACCACCTGGCTCATCGCCGCGCAGGACGTCTCGGTATCCGTGCTGTACATGGCTTCTGGCGCGGCTTCGAGGATCACTTTGTACCCTGAACCGTCCGGCAGGCGCAGGGCATGCAGGAACACGCCGACCGCTTTGCCGCCAGCGAGCATGTTCGGTACGAATTTACTGGTCAGCGCCTGGGTGGCGAAGAACGGCACGAAGATCCCGGCGGATTCGGCCGGTTCCGGGTCAGCGGGAATGCCCACTGCACCACCTTTGCGCACTTCCTTGATGACGCTGAGGATGCCTTCCTTGGTGGAAGCGGCCACGCGGTTGCCCAACTGCACCCGCTGCTTGCGCAGCAAATCGTCCACCGCTTTCAATTTCGGAGGCCGATAGAAAATGATCGGTTTGCACTGGTTGCAATAGAAGTGGTTCAACACTTCCCAGTTGCCGAGGTGGCTGGTGATGCCGACCACGCCTTTGCCGGACGCCAACGCATCCTTCAACACGTCGAGGCCTTCGACTTCACGCACTAGGTCGATGGAGCGCTGGGCCGGCCAGATCCAGGCGCAGGCGCTTTCGGTCAGGGACTTGCCGATGTCTTTCAGGCTCTGGCCCACCAGACGCTCGCGTTCGGCCGGGTCCATGTCCGGGAAGCACTTGGCGAGGTTGATCCGCACCACGTCGCGGGAACGGTTGGGGGTTTTCCACATCATCCAGCCAATGGCCGCGCCAACTGCTTGCACGGCCCGCCACGGAAGCAGGGCAAACAGCCGCAGAGCGCCTACCAGCAAGGCGCCTTTAAACTTATCCACAGGTCACTCCTGATCTTGTGCTGTGTGCGAGGCGGCCATTCTAACCGCCGTTCGCCAGCGTCGCGTAGCGATCGCAATCCTGGGTGTGGTCCATGACCATGCCCGACGCCTGCATCAGCGCGTAGCAAATGGTCGGGCCGACGAACGTGAAGCCGGCCTTTTTCAGGCCTTTGCTCATCTCCACGGCAACCGGTGTCACGGCCGGTACCTGGCTGCGATCCTTGAAATGATTGATCACCGGCTTATCGCCAACGAACGACCAGAGAAACCCCACCGGGTCCTCCAGCGCCAGCCAAGCCTGGGCGTTGCGCCGGGCGGCGTTGAGTTTGAGGCGATTGCGGATGATGCCGGGATCGAGCATCAATTCATCGATTTCCGCGTCGCTCATCTGCGCCACACGCTGGACGTCGAAGCCGAACAACACCTCGCGATAGCGCTCACGTTTACGCAACACGGTGATCCATGAGAGGCCGGCCTGGAACCCTTCGAGCAAAAGCAACTCGAACAATCCCTGCGCATCGCGTAGCGGCGTGCCCCACTCCTGATCGTGATAAGCCATGTACAGCGGATCTTCGGAACACCAAAAGCAGCGTGGCATAAGGCTCCAGGGGGCGTGCGCAGCAACGAATCGGGTATACTCCCGCTCTTTAAATCGCAGCCCAAGAAACAGGTGAATTTCGTGAGCCAGCCTACGCCAGCCGTGCGTACCTTCCAAGACTTGATCCTCGCCCTCCAGCAATACTGGGCCGAGCAAGGTTGCGTGGTACTTCAGCCCTACGATATGGAAGTAGGCGCCGGCACTTTCCACACAGCCACGTTTCTGCGCGCCATCGGCCCGGAAACCTGGAACGCCGCTTATGTGCAGCCCAGTCGTCGCCCGACTGACGGCCGCTACGGCGAAAACCCGAACCGTCTGCAGCACTACTACCAGTTCCAGGTAGTCCTGAAGCCGAACCCGGACAACTTCCAGGAACTGTACCTGGGCTCCCTCAAGCACGTTGGCCTGGACCCGTTGGTCCACGACATCCGCTTCGTCGAAGACAACTGGGAGTCGCCAACACTGGGCGCCTGGGGTCTGGGCTGGGAAGTCTGGCTCAACGGCATGGAAGTGACGCAGTTCACTTACTTCCAGCAAGCGGGCGGCATCGAGTGCTACCCGGTGACCGGCGAGATCACCTACGGTCTTGAGCGTCTGGCCATGTACCTGCAAGGCGTGGATTCGGTCTACGACCTGGTCTGGGCTGACGGCCCGATGGGCAAAGTGACCTATGGCGACGTGTTCCACCAGAACGAAGTCGAGCAGTCGACCTACAACTTCGAACACGCCAATGTCGAGAAGCTGTTCGAGCTGTTCGATTTCTACGAAAGCGAAGCCAAGCGCCTGATCGAACTCGACCAGCCGCTGCCGTTGCCGAGCTACGAAATGGTGTTGAAGGCGTCCCACACCTTCAACCTGCTGGATGCGCGCCGGGCAATCTCGGTGACTGCACGTCAGCAATACATTCTGCGTGTACGCACCCTGGCGCGTTCCGTTGCGCAAGCCTACCTGCTGGCTCGCGCCAAGCTGGGCTTCCCGATGGCGACCCCGGACCTGCGTGATGAAGTGTTGGCTAAGCTGGAGGCTGCACAATGAGTGCTCTGGATTTCCTGGTTGAATTGGGCACCGAAGAACTGCCACCCAAAGCCCTGAACACCCTGGCCGACGCGTTCCTCGCCGGTATCGACAAGGGCCTGCAAGCCGCTGGCCTGAACTACGAAGCCAAAACCGTCTACGCCGCGCCGCGTCGTCTGGCTGTGCTGATCACTGCGCTGGCTACCCAGCAACCGGATCGCAGCATCAACCTCGATGGTCCGCCGCGTCAGGCTGCGTTCGATGCCGACGGCAACCCGACTCAAGCCGCCCTGGGCTTCGCCAAGAAGTGCGGCGTCGACCTGAGCGAAATCGATCAGAGTGGTCCGAAACTGCGTTACAGCCAGAGCATCGCCGGTAAACCGACCGCGAGCCTGCTGCCGACCATCGTCGAAGATTCCCTGAACGACCTGCCGATCCCGAAGCGCATGCGTTGGGGCGCTCGCAAGGAAGAATTCGTCCGTCCGACCCAGTGGCTGGTGATGCTGCTCGGTGACCAGGTCATCGATTGCACGATCCTCGCCCAGAAGGCTGGCCGCGACTCCCGTGGCCACCGCTTCCATCACCCGCAAAGCGTGCGCATCAGCGCGCCGGCCAACTACCTGGCCGACCTGCGTGCAGCCTACGTGCTGGCCGATGCCAACGAGCGTCGCGCCATCATCAGCAAGCGCACCGAAGAACTGGCGACCCTGCAGGAAGGCACCGCCATCGTTCCTCCGGCCTTGCTCGACGAAGTGACCGCGCTGGTTGAATGGCCGGTGCCGCTGGTGTGCTCGTTCGAGGAACGTTTCCTCGATGTGCCGCAAGAAGCGCTGATCACCACCATGCAGGACAACCAAAAGTACTTCTGCCTGCTGGATGCCGACGGCAAGTTGCTGCCACGTTTCATTACCGTGGCCAACATCGAAAGCAAAGACCCGCAGCAGATCATCGCCGGTAACGAGAAAGTGGTTCGCCCACGCCTGACCGACGCCGAGTTCTTCTTCAAGCAAGACAAGAAGCAGAAACTCGAAGACTTCAACCTGCGCCTGCAAAACGTGGTGTTCCAGGAAAAACTCGGCAGCGTCTACGACAAGGCCGAGCGCGTTTCCAAACTGGCCGCGTACATCGCGCAGCGCATTGGTGGCAACGCAGCCTGGGCGTCCCGTGCCGGTCTGTTGTCCAAGTGCGACCTGGCGACCGAGATGGTCGGTGAGTTCCCGGAGATGCAAGGCGTCGCCGGTTACTACTACGCCCTCAACGACGGCGAGCCGGAAGAAGTCGCCCTGGCCCTGAACGAGCAATACATGCCTCGCGGAGCCGGCGCTGAACTGCCGACCACCCTGACCGGTGCGGCCGTGGCCATCGCCGACAAGCTCGACACCCTGGTTGGCATCTTCGGCATCGGCATGCTGCCCACCGGTAGCAAAGACCCGTATGCCCTGCGCCGTGCTGCACTCGGTGTGTTGCGCATCCTGATCGACAAGAAGCTCGACCTCGACCTGAACGACGCCGTGGCGTTCGCCGTGAATGCATTCGGCGCCAAGATCAAGGCTGCCGGCCTGAACGAGTCGGTGCTGGAATTCATCTTCGACCGTCTGCGTGCCCGTTACGAAGACGAAGGCGTGGATGTCGGCACTTACCTGTCGGTGCGTGCGCTGAAACCGGGTTCCGCACTGGACTTCGATCAGCGCGTTCAAGCGGTAGAAGCGTTCCGCAAATTGCCGGAAGCCGCTGCCCTGGCCGCCGTGAACAAACGTGTTTCGAACCTGCTGAGCAAAGCCGAAGGCTCGATTCCATCGGTGGTGGAGGCCAAGTACTTCGACAATGCCAACGAGTTCTCCCTGTACTCGGCGATCCAGCAGGCTGACCAGGCTGTCCAGCCGATGGCCGCTGCTCGTCAGTACAGCGAATCGCTGGCGCGCCTGGCTGCCTTGCGCGAGCCTGTGGATGCGTTCTTCGAAGCGGTAATGGTCAACGCGGATGACGCCAAGGTGCGCGCCAACCGTTATGCCCTGTTGTCCCGCTTGCGTGGGCTGTTCCTCGGCGTTGCCGACATTTCGCTGCTGGGGTAAGACGGTTTGAAACTGCTGATTCTCGATCGGGACGGGGTGATCAATTACGACTCCGACGCTTACATCAAGTCGGTGGAGGAGTGGATTCCGCTCCCGGGTTCGATCGAAGCCATCGCGCAGTTGAGCAAGGCCGGCTGGACGGTGGCAGTCGCCACCAACCAGTCGGGCATCGCTCGCGGCTATTACGACATCGCCACCCTGGAAGCCATGCATGAGCGCTTGCGTGAGCGGGTGGCGGAGCAGGGCGGTGAGGTCGGGCTGATCGTCTATTGCCCCCACGGGCCGGACGACGGCTGCGATTGCCGCAAGCCAAAACCCGGGATGTTGAAAACCATCGCCGCGCGTTACAACGTGTCGCTGGCAAATCTATGGTTTGTCGGCGACACCCTTGGTGACCTGGAAGCCGCAAAAGCCGTCGATTCTCAGCCAGTTTTAGTAAAGACCGGGAAAGGCGAAAAGACTTTGGGCAAGACCCTACCGGTTGGCACCTTGATTTTTGACGATCTGGCGGCGATTGCCGCAGAACTTATCCACAATTAGAGTGCTTCGATTGTTCCGATTAAGGATTGATCGGGAGTGCGCTTTATATAGACGGGCAGCGCCCGCACGGTAAACGTCACCATGTCGATATTGCAGGCCATCAGAACCTTCCTCTTTTACCTGCTGCTGGGCACCAGCTCGTTGCTCTGGTGCAGCCTGAGCTTTTTTATCGCGCCGTTTCTGCCGTTCAAGGCGCGTTATCGCTTTATCAACGTGTACTGGTGCCGCTGCGCCTTGTGGCTGAGCAAAGTATTTCTGGGCATCAGCTATGAAGTGAAGGGTGCCGAGAACGTACCTGACCAACCTTGCGTGATTCAGTCGAACCACCAGAGCACGTGGGAGACGTTCTTTCTTTCAGCGTACTTCGAGCCATTGAGCCAAGTGCTCAAGCGCTCGCTGCTCTTCGTCCCGTTCTTCGGCTGGGCCATGGCGATGCTGCGACCGATCGCCATCGATCGCGATAACCCGAAAGCCGCCCTCAAGCATGTGGCGAAAAAGGGCGACGAGTTGCTGAAGGATGGCGTCTGGGTGTTGATCTTCCCTGAGGGCACTCGCGTTCCCTACGGCACTGTCGGCAAATTCTCTCGCGGTGGAACCGCTTTGGCGGTCAACGCCGCGCTTCCAGTGCTGCCGATTGCACACAATGCCGGCAAATTTTGGCCGAAAGCCGGGTGGGCGAAGAAGCAGGGCGTGATCACCGTCATCATTGGCGAACCGATGTATGCCGAGGGCAGCGGGCCGCGAGCCATTGCCGCGCTGAACGATCGGGTCCAGGCGTGGAACGAACAGATGCAGCGGGACATGGGTTCGCTGCCACCGACTCCACAAGCCCCGGTCGAAACCGATCAAGTGGCTGTCTGAGATTCTGTGGATAACCTGTGTACCGTTTTGTTGAAAAACAGCGAATTCCGTCTATAGGCTTATGATTTATATACATATTTCTTAAGCTGATAAAACACCGGAAAAGGTGCATAAGTTTTTTTCGGACGTAAAAAAACCGGCTGTTATAGCCGGTTTTTTATACCCGCGATTCAGTCTGCCAACAGCGGAAACAAGAGGCTGAAGCGGGTGCCTTTGCCGAGCTCACTCTGACACTCGATGCGCCCACCGTGGTGATCCACCACCGCTTTAACCATCGATAACCCAAGCCCCACGCCATCGATGCCTTGAGCCGAGGAAAACCGTCGATATTGACTGAACAGCTCGGGCAATTCTCCGGCGGCGATGCCTTTGCCCTGATCAATCAACTCGCACGCTAGCCATCCCTCGCTGCAACTGACTCGCAGGCTGATACACGTACCGGAATCACTGTACTTGATCGCGTTTTCCAGCAGATTGAACAACGCCCGGGTCAGCAACCCTTGATCGGCCATGATCAGGCTTTCCTGGGCATCGTCATCCAGATGATGGACCAACTCGATCTGTTTCAATTGCGCGATGCTCAGCGCCTGGTCAAAGACGTCCAGCACCAGCATCGCGAACAGGCTTGGCTGGAATTCATAAGCCGCGGACTCGGCCCTGGCCAATTGCACGAAGCCGTCGGTGAGGTCCAGGGCCCGGCGTACCTGGCGCTCGATCTGATCAAACAGTTGCGTGTCCCCGCCCACTTGCTGTCGATGCACATCGAGCAGCGCAAGGATCGCCGAATGCGGCGCTCGCAAGTCGTGGGATAAAAAGCGCAACAGCACGGTCCGTTGTTCCTCGGCCTCGCGTTCGACACTCAGGTCAGTGAGGCTCAACAGCCAGCCGATCGGTGTTTCACCGTCCACTGGCAGCAATGCCGCACGTTCCAGGCGCAGACTGCGCCCCTTGATGTCTCTGAACTCCAGCAACGCCAAGGTCGACAACAGCGGACGCGAGCCATCGAGCAGTTCCGGATAACCCAGCCGTTCCAATTGTTCAAGAACGTCATCGCCCACCAGATCAGTGCCGAACAGGTCACGAGCATTACGGTTGCCCAGCAAAATCCGGCCCTGGGGATCACTGATCAACGTGGCCACCGGCAAGTATTCCAGACCATCGGCGATGAAGCGCCGGGTATCACGGGTCCGGCTCATGGCTTGTTCCAGCGCCATGACTTGGCGCTGCAAATGATCGCCAGCGGGAGACTGTGCCCGACGACGCTCAGGGAATACTTTCGGTTCGTCGTCCAGGCGCGCCAACTCCCAACCGAAATAGGTCAGTACCACACTCAGCCGGCGCCAGTTCCAGATCAGGTAACCGAACAGCATGCCAAACAGGCTCGCCGCCGGTGACCACCACCATCGCATCTCGGCCAGACAGGCGCTGATCAGCAGCGCACAACACATGCCACCCAGCGTCAGCCACAGTGCCAGGCGCGGCCGCAGTAACAGCAAGCCAAGCACGCAGGCCACCAGGCTGACCGACAGCAACGCACCCAATATTCCGGAACCTTCAAGTTCATCGGACTGGGCGCCGAATGAAAGCAGCGCCGTCAGCGGTAATAGAAGCACAATTATCCACAGCCATTCTCGAACCAATTGCCCAAACAAGCGCTGGACCTGAGTCGGCTCGCGGCTCTCACGGCGACGCAAATTCGTCATGGGCTAGTCGGATAAAGGAGGGGAGGGGGAATTAGGTTCATGAGTCACGGGTCTGAAAGAAGGATTGAACCTGAAGAATCATAGCGGACGGCGACCAGCGGGGCGCAGCTTACTTTCACTCCCCTGGTCGAGCCGGTATCGTCTACCGCCCACCAGCCATCAAGGAACTACCGCACATGCGTGTCGCGATACTGGACGATGAACCCGCCGAACTGCGCCGGGTGGAACAGACTCTGCGACAAATGGCCGAACCGGCAGAACAGTCCTGGTCATTGCACAGTTTCGAGCGTGGAGAAGATCTATTGCGTCAGCTGCGTCGGGAAACCTTCGACCTGTTGATCCTCGACTGGCAACTGCCGGACCTCAGTGGCCTCTCGCTGCTGCGCTGGACCCGCGAACACATGGACGCGCCTCCCGCGGCGATCATGCTCACCAGTCGCGACGCCGAGAGCGACATCGTCCAGGCGCTGAACGCCGGGGCCGATGACTACGTGAGCAAGCCGTTCCGTCCCAACGAATTGAAAGCCCGGGTCGCTGCCGTATTACGCAGGCATAGCCAGCAACGCGTGATCGCTGCCGAAATATTGAATTTCAATGATCTGGTGTTCGACGATGCCGAGTTGACGGTTACCCGTGCCGGCAGCCCCATCAGCCTGACCGAAAAAGAATACCGGCTGGCCCACTGTCTGTTCACCAATCTAGGCAGACCGCTGTCTCGGGAATACCTGTATGAGCGGTTTTGGAGTCATGAAGAAATGGTCTCTTCGCGGCCGCTGGATACGCACATCTATCGCCTGCGAAATAAGTTGGGACTGACGGCGGATCGCGGTTGGCAGCTGCTGACGATTTATGGGTATGGGTATCGGTTGGAGAGTGTGGGGGCGGTAAGCGAATAAGATCTTTTGATTTTCTGGAAGCCATAAAAAAGGCCAACGCATGTGCGTTGGCCTTTTTCGTTTTGGCGTTACCGCTGGATCAGAAGTCCAGGTTGGAAACGGCCAGGGCGTTGCTTTCGATGAAGTCACGACGGGGTTCGACCGCATCACCCATCAGGGTGTTGAAGATCTGGTCCGCGCCAATGGCGTCTTCGATGGTCACTTTGAGCATCCGGCGCTGCGCTGGGTCCATGGTGGTTTCCCACAGCTGATCCGGGTTCATCTCGCCCAGACCTTTGTAGCGCTGGATGGTGTGACGCTTGGTGCTTTCAGCCATCAGCCATTCAAGGGCTTCCTTGAACTCGGTGACCGGCTTCTTGCGCTCGCCGCGCTGGATGTACGCGCCGTCGTCGAGCAAGGTGCTCAGCTGAGCGCCCAGGGAAACAACGGTCTTGTAATCGTTGCTGCCGAAGAAGTCACGGTTGAACGTGATGTAGTTCGACAGGCCGTGGGAGATCAGTTCGACCTCTGGCAGCCAGACGTTACGTTCACGGTCTTCACGCAGGCTGGCTTTGTACACCAGACCAGACTTCTCGCCGGTGCGCAGGCGAACGTCAAACTTGGCCATCCAGTCCTGCATCGCTGCGTGGTCGGACAGTTGCTCCATGCTCACCGCTGGCAGGTAGATGAAGTGCTCGGTCAGTTCCTGCGGGTACAGGCGGGACAGACGCTTGAGGGTCTTCATCACCAGACGGAAGTCATTCACCAGGCGCTCAAGGGCAGGTCCGGAAATACCCGGAGCGTCCTCGTTCAAGTGCAGGCTCGCATCTTCCAGGGCCGACTGCGTCATGTACTCTTCCATGGCGTCGTCGTCTTTGATGTATTGCTCTTGCTTGCCTTTCTTGACCTTGTACAGCGGCGGTTGAGCGATGTAGATGTAACCGCGCTCGATCAGCTCCGGCAACTGACGGAAGAAGAAGGTCAGCAGCAGGGTACGGATGTGCGAACCGTCGACGTCAGCATCGGTCATGATGATGATGTTGTGGTAACGCAGCTTGGCGATGTTGTACTCGTCACGGCCGATGCCGCAGCCCAGCGCGGTGATCAAGGTGCCCACTTCTTGCGAAGAGATCATCTTGTCGAAGCGCGCCTTCTCGACGTTCAGGATCTTGCCTTTCAACGGCAGGATGGCCTGGGTGCGACGGTTGCGACCCTGCTTGGCGGAGCCGCCAGCAGAGTCACCTTCCACGAGGTACAGTTCGGACAGGGCAGGGTCTTTTTCCTGGCAGTCAGCCAGTTTGCCCGGCAGGCCGGCGATATCCAGCGCGCCTTTACGACGGGTCATCTCACGGGCTTTACGCGCCGCTTCACGCGCGCGCGCCGCGTCGATCATCTTGCCGACGACCAGTTTGGCTTCGTTCGGGTTCTCCAGCAGGAAGTCGGAGAAGTACTTGCCCATTTCCTGTTCGACCGCGGTCTTCACTTCGGAAGAAACCAGCTTGTCTTTGGTCTGGGAGCTGAACTTCGGATCCGGAACCTTCACCGAAATGATCGCGGTCAGGCCTTCACGGGCGTCGTCACCGGTGGTGGCGACTTTGTGCTTCTTCGCCAGGCCTTCCGCTTCGATGTAGGTGTTCAGGTTACGCGTCAGTGCGGAACGGAAACCCACCAGGTGAGTACCGCCGTCGCGCTGTGGAATGTTGTTGGTGAAGCACAACAGGTTCTCGTTGAAGCTGTCGTTCCACTGCAGGGCGATTTCCACGCCGATGCCGTCTTCACGCTGGATGTTGAAGTGGAACACCTGGTTGACCGGAGTCTTGTTGGTGTTCAGGTATTCAACGAACGCACGCAGGCCGCCTTCGTACTTGAACAGCTCTTCCTTGCCGCTGCGCTCGTCCTTGAGGACGATGCCGACACCGGAGTTGAGGAAGGACAGTTCACGAATCCGCTTGGCCAGGATGTCCCAGCTGAAGTGGATATTCTTGAAGGTCAGGTCGGACGGCTTGAAGTGAATCTGCGTACCCGTGGTTTCGCTTTCGCCAACGATTTTCATCGGCTCTTTCGGAACACCGTGGATGTAGGTCTGTTCCCAGATCTTGCCACTGCGGCGAACGGTCAGGACCAATTCTTCCGACAGGGCGTTCACTACCGAAACACCTACGCCGTGCAAGCCGCCGGATACTTTGTAGGAGTTGTCGTCGAACTTACCGCCAGCGTGCAGCACGGTCATGATGACCTCGGCTGCGGAAACGCCTTCTTCTTTATGCACGTCTACCGGGATGCCACGGCCGTTGTCGCGAACGGTGATGGATTCATCCGGGTGGATAATGATGCTGATGTCGTCGCAGTGGCCAGCGAGCGCTTCATCGATGGAGTTGTCGACTACCTCGAAGACCATGTGGTGCAGACCGCTACCATCGTCGGTGTCACCAATGTACATACCGGGACGTTTGCGTACGGCATCCAGGCCTTTCAGCACTTTAATGCTCGTTGAGTCGTAGGTATTCGTATTTTCTTCGCTCAATGCCTTCACTCCCGATGGTCGTGGGTCTGGGTGATACGGCCCTGTTCCACGTGGAACAGAGCGACTGGCGTTTCCGTCTGCCAGCCCTCCCTCAATAATTCGTGATCTACACAGGTGATAAACACCTGGCAGCGTAAGTCTTCCAGCAAGCGGCAAAGCGCACGGCGGTGTTGCTCGTCCAGCTCGGACGGCAGGTCATCCACCAGATAAATACACTGGCCGCGTCGGGCCTGGCTAACCAAATGCCCCTGGGCAATCCGCAATGCACAGACCACCAACTTCTGCTGACCCCGGGACAATATGTCCGCGGCGTTATGTGCGCCCAATCGAAGACGCAAATCAGCGCGTTGTGGTCCGGCCTGGGTATGACCCATTTGCTGATCCCGATGCAGGGACCCGGCGAGCACTGCACTCAACTCGCGGTCCTTGTCCCAACCTCGGTAATAGCTAAGCGTTAAGCCCTCGAGCTCAACCAGTTCGCTCAAGGTCTGTTCAAAGACTGGTTTCAAGGCTTTGATGTAAGCGCGGCGGTATTCATCAATTTCAGCGCTGGCCTGGCACAGTTCCCTGTCCCAAACCGCTTGCGAAACGGCGTCAAGTGTACCATGCCGCAGCCAAGAGTTTCTCTGGCGCAGGGCCTTCTGCAAGCGCTGCCAAGTGGACATGAAACGCGGTTCCACGTGGAACACACCCCAATCCAGAAATTGCCGACGAATCTTCGGCGCCCCCTCCAACAGCCGGAAGCTGTCGGGGTTGATCAGTTGCAACGGCAGGATCTCCGCCAGTTGCGCCGCGCTGCGGGCGTTCTGCCCGTCGATACGGATCTGGAACTCGCCTTGCCGATCCCGGGAAATCCCCAAAGCGCTATGCCCGCCCTCGGCCAGTTCCACCTGACCAAACACCGTGCACGCCAATTGCTCGTACTGGATCACCGGTAAAAGGCGGCTGCTACGAAACGAACGGGCAAGCCCCAGCAGATGAATGGCTTCCAGAACACTGGTTTTGCCGCTGCCGTTGGCGCCGTAAAGAATGTTGATTCGGGGAGAGGGGGAGAAGGTCACCGGGTGCAGATTGCGCACCGCGGTGACCGAGACGCGACTTAAGGACATCTAGCTTCTGCTGAGCATGATTACAGACGCATCGGCATGACAACGTAAGCCGAGTCGTCGTTATCGGACTCTTGCACCAGCGCACTGCTGTTGGAGTCAGACAGGATCAGGCGAACCTGCTCGGTGGTCATCACGCCCAGCACGTCGAGCAAGTAGCTCACGTTGAAGCCGATTTCCAGATTGCCGCCGTTGTATTCAACGCCCACTTCTTCTTCCGCTTCTTCCTGCTCCGGGTTGTTAGCCTGGATCTTCAGCTGACCGTTGGCCAGTTGCAGACGGATACCGCGGTACTTCTCGTTGGACAGGATCGCGGTACGGCTGAAGGCTTCACGCAGGGCCTGGCGGTCGCCGAGTACCAGCTTGTCGCCACCTTTCGGCAGAACACGCTCGTAGTCCGGGAATTTTCCGTCGACCAGTTTCGAGGTGAAGGTGAACTCGCCGGTGGTCGCACGAATGTGGTGCTGACCGAGGACGATGCTGACGAGGCCGTCCGGCTCGGTCAGCAGACGCGCCAGCTCAAGGATACCCTTGCGCGGCACGATCACCTGATGACGATCCGGCTGACCGATATCAGCCTTCATCGAGCACATGGCCAGACGGTGACCGTCGGTGGCCACGGCGCGGATGATGCCTTCGGAGACTTCCAGCAACATACCGTTGAGGTAGTAACGCACGTCCTGTTGGGCCATGGCGAAGCTGGTGCGTTCGATCAGACGACGCAGTTTGCTTTGCTCCAGGCTGCACGTCAGCGAACCCGGGCCTTCTTCCACTGTAGGGAAATCGTTGGCCGGCAGGGTCGACAGGGTGAAGCGGCTACGGCCAGCCTTCACCACGAGCTTCTGCTCATCGACCTTGATGTCGATCAGCGCGTCGTTCGGCAGGCTTTTGCAGATGTCCATCAGCTTGCGCGCAGGCACGGTGATGGAACCTGGATCAGCCGGCTCTTCGAGTTGCACACGACCGACCAGCTCGACTTCCAGGTCGGTACCGGTCAGCGACAGTTGCTGGCCTTCGACAACCAGCAGCACGTTGGATAGCACCGGCAAGGTCTGTCGGCGCTCGACGACGCCTGCGACCAGTTGCAGGGGTTTCAACAGGGCTTCGCGTTGAATGGTGAAATGCATGGTCTAGTCCCTTGCCTTAATAAGCTGCGCTGGTGTTCATCAAGTGGTCAGTGTACGCAGCAGGTTCTTGTAGTCCTCGCGGATGTCCGCGTCGGATTCCTTAAGTTCGTTGATCTTGCGGCAGGCGTGCAAAACAGTCGTATGGTCGCGGCCGCCAAACACATCGCCGATTTCCGGCAGGCTGTGGTTAGTCAACTCTTTGGAGAGGGCCATTGCAACCTGACGCGGACGGGCGACCGAGCGTGAACGACGCTTGGACAGCAAGTCGGAAATCTTGATCTTGTAGTACTCGGCGACGGTGCGCTGAATGTTATCCACAGAGACCAGTTTGTCTTGCAGCGCCAACAAGTCTTTCAAGGATTCGCGAATCAGCTCGATGGTGATGTCGCGGCCCATGAAGTGCGAGTGGGCGATCACGCGCTTAAGCGCGCCTTCCAGTTCGCGGACGTTGGAGCGAATACGCTGGGCGATGAAGAACGCCGCATCGTGTGGCAGATCGACTTTGGCCTGATCGGCCTTTTTCATCAGGATCGCCACGCGGGTTTCCAGCTCCGGCGGCTCGACGGCCACCGTCAGGCCCCAGCCGAAGCGGGACTTGAGACGCTCTTCGAGGCCTTCGATTTCTTTCGGGTAGCGGTCACTGGTGAGAATGACCTGCTGGCCACCTTCAAGCAGGGCGTTGAAGGTGTGGAAAAACTCTTCCTGGGAACGTTCCTTGCGGGCGAAGAACTGAATGTCATCGATCAACAGGGCGTCCACCGAACGGTAGAAGCGCTTGAACTCATTGATGGCATTCAGTTGCAGCGCCTTGACCATGTCGGCCACGAAACGCTCGGAATGCAGGTACACGACCTTGGCATTCGGGTTCTTCTTTAATAGGTGGTTACCCACAGCGTGCATCAAGTGGGTCTTACCCAAGCCGACGCCACCATAAAGGAAGAGCGGGTTGTAACCGTGCTTCGGGTTGTCCGCCACTTGCCAGGCCGCAGCCCGGGCCAGCTGGTTGGACTTACCTTCGACGAAGTTCTCGAAGGTGAAGGTACGGTTCAGGTAGCTAGTGTGCTTGAGCGCGCCTTCGACCTGCACGGTGCGCTGTTCTGCACGGACCGGGGCCTGTTGCGAACTGGCGCCGGCCATTGGGTCGAAGCTGTCGCGGGACGGCTCTTCACTGACGTCGGCAATCTTTTGGGTTGCGCGTTTGGTCTGGGTAGCGACCGGGGCCGGTGCTGGTGCGCTGGCTGGTACTTGAGCAGCCTGAGCCTGGGACGCTGCCGCGGCCAGCGGAGCATTGGGTGCCGCACGCGGTGCCGAACTGCGTTTGCTGCCTATTAATAAGGAAAGCGCCGGCGCCATGCCATTGCCATGCTCATCCAGCAGTTCGAGGACGCGGCCCAGGTACTTTTCGTTAACCCAGTCGAGAACAAAACGATTCGGTGCGTAAACACGCAACTCGTCGCCTTCGGCTTCGACCTGTAGTGGACGGATCCAAGTGTTGAATTGTTGGGCAGGCAGCTCATCGCGCAAAAGCTCCACGCACTGCTGCCAAAGTTCCACTGACACGGATATCCCCTAAGTTGAAAGCCGGTGAGGCAAAAACAAGCGGCCATTGTAGCGGCCAGACGCCCACTTATCCACATGCAGGTTGCGCACAGGCCATGAATTATCAATGCGTTAACCACTGAAAAGGCGACCAGCGGTATGTGCATAAGCTCTGTGGATAACCGCCCATGAGGGCATTGGACAAGTGGGGGGTAAACTCGGTGGATAACTGGCCTGTGGATAACTGACCATTCCACACACAGCTTATCCGACAGCGCAGCACAGGCTGACCACCGTTTTCCACCGTAGTTGTCATTCTCTGTACATCACGGGTTAGAAGGGCTTAAGGCAGTTATCCACAGCAGATGGCCTCCCTAGCTTTTATAAGCTTTACAGAAAAGCTTTAAATAATTCCCTTCTTTATTTCTATATCTAGCCAAGGACCGTCGAGCGAGAAAACCTCTGGAGATCTATTTATAAGGAAACGCTGGTTGGAAATTGACCTAGAGGCTTGCTTTCTCTAGAATCCCCGGTCTCTTAAAACGGGGGCCATTCCGGCCCGTTGTGGACGAACCAGGTAACACGACAATGAAACGTACTTTCCAACCAAGCACTATCAAACGCGCTCGTACTCACGGTTTCCGTGCTCGCATGGCAACCAAAAACGGTCGTGCCGTCCTGTCGCGTCGTCGCGCCAAAGGTCGTGCGCGTCTGGCAGTTTGATAATCCGGCACTGGAGGTGAGTCAGGACTTCAGTCGGGAAAAGCGTTTGCTTACCCCCCGGCATTTCAAGGCAGTCTTTGACTCCCCTACCGGCAAGGTTCCGGGGAAAAATCTCCTGCTCCTTGCGCGCAACAACGATCTTGATCACCCCCGTCTCGGGCTGGTTATCGGGAAAAAGAGCGTAAAGCTCTCCGTCGAGCGCAACCGCCTCAAACGTCTGATGCGCGAATCGTTTCGCCTGCACCAGGATTCACTGGTCGGCTGGGACATTGTTATCGTCGCGCGCAAAGGTTTGGGCGACGTAGAAAACCCCGAATTGATTCAGCATTTCGGCAAACTCTGGAAGCGTCTGGCACGCAGCACGCCGGTACCAGCAGTCAAAACCGAAACTGTAGGGGTAGACAGTACCGATGCGTAAACTGGCACTCGTTCCGATCCAGTTTTATCGCTATGCCATTAGTCCTCTGATGGCCAGTCACTGTCGTTTCTACCCCAGTTGTTCCTGCTACGCGTATGAAGCCATAGAAAATCATGGCCTTCTGCGCGGTGGCTGGCTGGCCTTTCGTCGTTTAGGTCGCTGTCATCCGTGGAATCCCGGTGGTTATGACCCGGTTCCGCCTATCCCTACCTCCCGTTCTTCTTCGATGGCCGAGTAATCATGGATATCAAACGCACGATCCTGATCGTCGCCCTGGCAATCGTGTCCTACGTTATGGTTCTTAAATGGAACCAGGACTATGGCCAGGCTGCCCTGCCGACTCAGAATGTTGCTTCCAGTACTACCGCACCGGGCCTACCGGACACGGCGACTGGCAATAATGCTTCTGTCAGTGACGACATTCCCCGCGCCGCAAGCGATACCAGTGCCACTGCACCTGCTGAAACGCCAGTAGCTGTAAGCAAAGACCTCATCCAGATCAAAACGGATGTGCTCAACCTGGCCATCGATCCACAAGGTGGTGATGTTGCCCAGCTGACGTTGCCGCTGTATCCACGTCGCCAGGACCATCCGGAAATTCCATTCCAGTTGTTCGATAACGGCAACGAGCGGACTTATCTGGCCCAGAGCGGTTTGATCGGCACCGACGGTCCGGACGGTAGTCCAACCGGTCGTCCGGTCTACTCCTCGGAGAAGAAGATTTATCAACTGGGCAAGGACGACAACCAACTGGTAGTCGATCTGAAGTTCAGCAAGGACGGCGTCAACTACATCAAGCGTTTCACCGTGAAACGTGGCCTGTACGACGTAACCGTTTCCTACTTGATCGACAATGCAAGCGCCAAGCCTTGGTCGGGTGCGATGTTCGCCCAACTGAAGCGTGATGCCAGCTCCGATCCTTCTTCCAGCACTGCCACCGGCACCGCGACTTACCTGGGCGCCGCCCTGTGGACAAGCAACGAGCCGTACAAGAAAGTGTCGATGAAGGACATGGACAAGGCTCAGCTGAAAGAAACCGTTAACGGTGGTTGGGTTGCCTGGTTGCAACACTACTTCGTGACCGCGTGGATCCCGGCGAAGGGCGAAAACAATGTCGTCCAGACCCGTAAAGACAGCAAAGGCAACTACATCATCGGTTACACCGCTCCGGCAGTGACCGTTGCGCCAGGTGCCAAGGGTGAAATCAGCGCTGTTCTGTACGCCGGCCCGAAAAGCCAGGCTGTGCTGAAAGAGTTGTCCCCAGGTCTGGAATTGACCGTCGACTACGGCATTCTGTGGTTCATTGCCCAGCCAATCTTCTGGCTGCTGCAACACATCCACGCCATTGTTGGTAACTGGGGCTGGTCGATCATCTTCCTGACCATGCTGATCAAAGGGCTTTTCTTCCCTCTGTCGGCTGCCAGCTACAAATCCATGGCGCGCATGCGTGCAGTGGCACCGAAACTGGCTGCGCTGAAAGAGCAACATGGCGACGACCGGCAGAAAATGTCTCAAGCCATGATGGAGCTGTACAAGAAAGAGAAGATCAATCCACTGGGCGGCTGCTTGCCGATCCTGGTGCAGATGCCGGTTTTCCTTTCGCTGTACTGGGTTCTGCTGGAAAGCGTGGAAATGCGCCAAGCGCCGTTCATGCTGTGGATTACTGACCTGTCGATCAAGGACCCGTTCTTCATTCTGCCGATCATCATGGGTGCAACCATGTTTATCCAGCAGCGGTTGAACCCAACACCTCCGGATCCGATGCAGGCCAAGGTGATGAAGCTGATGCCAATCATCTTCACCTTCTTCTTCCTGTGGTTCCCGGCTGGTCTGGTGCTGTACTGGGTGGTCAACAACGTCCTGTCCATCAGCCAACAGTGGTACATCACCCGTAAGATCGAAGCTGCTACCAAAAACGCCGCTGCGTAACTTACTCTGTGGATAACCACTCAAAACGCCCCCTAGTGGGGCGTTTTGCTATCTGTCACTTTTGTCTGGATACCGGTTTATGAGCGTTCCTCGTGAAACCATCACTGCCGTCGCCACCGCTCAAGGTCGCGGCGGTGTGGGCATCGTCCGTATTTCCGGGCCGCTGGCGAGTGCGGCGGCCAAAGCCATCAGCGGCCGCGAACTGAAACCGCGGTATGCCCATTACGGCCCGTTCCTAAGTGAAAACGAAGAGGTGCTGGACGAAGGCATCGCCCTGTATTTTCCCGGTCCGAACTCGTTTACCGGCGAAGACGTGCTGGAACTCCAGGGTCACGGCGGTCCAATCGTGCTGGATATGCTGCTCAAGCGCTGCCTGGAACTGGGCTGCCGACTGGCACGGCCAGGTGAATTCAGCGAACGCGCCTTCCTCAACGACAAACTCGACCTGGCCCAGGCCGAGGCGATTGCCGATCTGATCGAAGCCAGTTCTGCACAGGCTGCGCGAAATGCCCTACGTTCCTTGCAAGGCGCGTTTTCCCAGCGTGTGCATAACCTCACCGAGCAATTGATCGGCCTGCGGATCTACGTTGAGGCCGCCATCGACTTCCCGGAAGAAGAAATCGACTTCCTCGCCGATGGCCACGTCCTGAGCATGCTCGACAAAGTCCGCGATGAATTATCCACAGTGCTTCGCGAAGCCGGGCAGGGTGCCTTGTTGCGGGACGGCATGAACGTCGTTATCGCAGGACGGCCGAACGCCGGCAAATCCAGCCTGCTGAATGCCTTGGCCGGTCGTGAAGCGGCGATCGTTACCGAGATCGCCGGCACCACCCGGGACATTCTTCGTGAACATATCCACATCGACGGCATGCCGTTGCATGTGGTCGACACTGCAGGCCTGCGTGATACCGATGACCAGGTGGAAAAAATCGGGGTAGAACGGGCGCTGAAAGCCATCGGCGAAGCGGATCGGGTGTTGTTGGTGGTCGATGCCACCGCCCCGGAAGCCCTTGATCCGTTCGCCTTGTGGCCGGAATTCCTCGAAACCCGTCCCGACCCGGCCAAAGTCACGCTAATCCGTAACAAGGCAGACTTGACGGGTGAGGCGATTGCCCTGGAAGTCAGCGAAGATGGTCATGTCACCATCAGCCTGAGTGCCAAGTCAGCAGGCGAGGGCCTTGAGTTGCTGCGTGAACACCTCAAGACCTGCATGGGCTACGAGCAGACCTCGGAAAGCAGCTTCAGCGCACGCCGACGTCACCTGGAGGCGCTGCGCCATGCCAGTGCCTCCCTCGAGCATGGTCGTGCACAGCTGACGTTGGCAGGTGCTGGTGAGCTATTGGCTGAAGATCTGCGTCAGGCGCAGCACTCTTTAGGCGAAATCACCGGCGCCTTCAGCTCCGATGACTTGTTGGGACGCATCTTTTCCAGCTTCTGCATCGGTAAATAGTCCCTTCGATGTTCCCAGACAGGCCATTCGTGCCTGTCTGTTCCCTCCTTTTCTGAAAACTTCCCCAAGTGCCGAGCAGATTCTTTTTGCTTGAGCGGTTTTCCCGTGCCCGGGATTCGCTCATTTGAAGCTTTTCTGTGGATTAAGCCCTGTGAATAACTGCCACTAAGGGCAGTTGATAACAGGGCCTGAAAACTGAAGATAAACCCCTCTGTGGATAACCACCCCTTTCATCCACAGGCTTACACCGGTTATCCAAGGGCCTCCTTGGCACATGACCACAGGGTTTTGAATCTCTGTACACATTGAATATAAAGGGCCGTAGAGATCTATCCACAGAAATGGTGCTCAGTAGAAATAAACATAAAAACAAAGATTTAATAAATTTCTCTCTTTTTAATTTCTATAACCCCGACTTCTCCACAGCTGGTTAAATTTTGTGCAAAGGGTTCTTTAGGAAGGGCGAAGTCCCTATACTTGCCGACCAGGTCCAAAAACCTGAGACCAACCTATTCCGGATTACCTAACTGAAGCAGGCACGAGGTGCGTGGTGGATTTCCCTTCCCGTTTTGAAGTGATCGTCATCGGCGGCGGTCATGCCGGTACCGAGGCAGCACTGGCGTCAGCACGTATGGGGGCAAAAACCCTGTTGCTGACGCATAACGTGGAAACCCTCGGTGCCATGAGTTGCAACCCTGCCATTGGCGGGATTGGCAAGAGCCACCTGGTCAAGGAAATCGATGCCCTCGGCGGCGCGATGGCCATGGCTACCGACAAGGGTGGTATTCAGTTTCGCGTGTTGAACAGCCGCAAAGGCCCGGCCGTGCGAGCCACTCGTGCTCAAGCCGATCGGGTTCTGTACAAGGCCGCTGTCCGTGAAGCCCTGGAAAACCAGCCGAACCTGTGGATATTTCAACAAGCCGCCGATGACCTGATCGTCGAACAGGAAACCGTGCGTGGTGTTGTCACCCAAATGGGTCTGCGTTTCTTCGCCGATTCCGTGGTGTTGACCACGGGCACCTTCCTCGGTGGACTTATCCACATCGGGATGCAGAATTATTCCGGCGGTCGCGCCGGTGATCCGCCATCGATTGCCCTGGCTCACCGTTTGCGTGAATTGCCACTGCGTGTCGGTCGCTTGAAAACCGGTACGCCACCGCGCATCGACGGTCGTTCCGTGGATTTCTCGGTGATGACCGAGCAAGCCGGCGACACGCCGATCCCGGTGATGTCGTTCATGGGGTCCAAAGAGCAGCACCCGAAACAGGTCAGTTGCTGGATTACCCACACCAACGCCCGCACCCACGAAATCATTGCCGCGAACCTCGACCGTTCGCCGATGTATTCCGATGCCGGGCTGATCGAAGGCATCGGCCCGCGTTATTGCCCGTCGATCGAAGACAAGATCCACCGCTTTGCCGATAAGGAAAGCCATCAGGTCTTCATCGAACCGGAAGGCTTGACCACACACGAGCTGTACCCGAACGGGATATCCACAAGCTTGCCGTTCGACGTGCAATTGCAGATCGTGCAATCGATCCGTGGCATGGAAAACGCGCACATCGTTCGTCCGGGCTACGCCATCGAATACGATTATTTCGATCCGCGTGACCTGAAGTACAGCCTGGAAACCAAAGTGATTGGCGGCCTGTTCTTCGCCGGACAAATCAACGGCACCACCGGTTACGAAGAAGCCGGCGCCCAGGGTTTGCTGGCCGGAGCCAACGCTGCGCTGCGTGCTCAGGGCAAAGATGCCTGGTGTCCGCGTCGCGATGAGGCGTACATCGGGGTGTTGGTCGATGACCTGATTACCCTGGGTACCCAGGAACCGTACCGGATGTTCACGTCCCGGGCCGAATACCGGCTGATCCTGCGCGAAGACAACGCTGACTTGCGTTTGACCGAAAAAGGCCGCGAACTGGGTCTGGTGGATGACGCCCGTTGGGCAGCGTTCTGCAAGAAACGCGAAAGCATCGATCTCGAAGAGCAGCGCCTGAAAAGTACCTGGGTTCGCCCGGGCACCGAGCAAGGCGATGCGATTTCCGAGAAGTTCGGTACACCGCTAACCCACGAATACAACTTGCTCAATCTGCTAAGCCGTCCGGAAATCGACTACGCTGGTCTGATCGCCGTGACGGGCGGTGGCGCAGAAGACCCACAGGTCGCCGAACAGGTCGAAATCAAGACCAAGTACGCCGGCTACATCGATCGCCAGCAGGATGAAATCGTTCGTCTGCGGGCCAGCGAAAATACCAAACTGCCGGTGGATATCGATTACACGAACATCTCCGGTCTCTCAAAAGAGATCCAGAGCAAGCTCGGTGCGACCCGTCCGGAGACATTGGGCCAGGCGTCGCGTATCCCGGGCGTGACCCCGGCAGCCATTTCGCTGTTGATGATTCATTTGAAAAAACGCGGCGCGGGCCGTCAGTTGGAGCAAAGCGCTTGAGTTCGTTGGTCACCTCGCAACATGCAGAAGAGTTATCCACAGGTGCTCGCCAGCTCGGTGTCACACTGACAGAAACCCAGCACGCGTTGCTGCTGGGTTATCTGGCCCTGTTGATCAAATGGAACAAGGCCTACAACCTGACCGCCGTGCGCGATCCGGACGAAATGGTCTCCCGTCACTTGCTCGACAGTCTGAGTGTGATGTCGTTTGTGGAAAACGGTCGCTGGTTGGACGTTGGCAGCGGCGGCGGCATGCCGGGTATTCCGCTGGCCATCCTGTTTCCAGAGTCCCAGGTAACCTGCCTGGACAGCAACGGCAAGAAAACCCGCTTCCTGACCCAGGTCAAACTCGAACTCAAACTGGATAACCTGCAAGTTATCCACAGTCGCGTTGAAAGTTTCCAGCCAGAACAGCCGTTCAACGGGATCATCTCCCGGGCGTTCAGCAGCATGGAAAATTTCAGCAACTGGACTCGCCACCTCGGCGACCGCGATACACGCTGGCTGGCAATGAAGGGCGTTCATCCCGCCGATGAGCTGGTAGCATTGCCGGCAGACTTCCACCTCGATAGCGAACACGCCCTGGCCGTACCCGGTTGCCAAGGCCAACGCCATCTGCTGATACTGCGCCGCACGGCATGATTGGGAACACAAGCAAGAATGGCTAAGGTATTCGCGATAGCGAACCAAAAGGGTGGTGTGGGCAAGACCACCACCTGCATCAACCTCGCAGCTTCCCTGGTCGCTACCAAGCGCCGGGTGTTGTTGATCGATCTCGATCCACAGGGCAACGCCACCATGGGTAGCGGTGTGGATAAACACGGCCTGGAAAACTCGGTCTACGACCTGTTGATCGGTGAGTGCGACCTGGCCCAGGCCATGCACTACTCCGAACACGGTGGTTACCAGCTGTTGCCGGCCAACCGCGATTTGACGGCGGCCGAAGTGGTGCTGCTGGAAATGCAGATGAAGGAAAGTCGTCTGCGCAGCGCGTTGGCGCCGATCCGTGAAAACTACGATTACATTTTGATCGACTGCCCGCCGTCGCTGTCGATGTTGACTCTGAACGCGTTGGTGGCAGCCGATGGGGTAATTATCCCCATGCAGTGCGAGTACTTCGCGCTCGAAGGTTTGAGCGACCTTGTGGATAACATCAAGCGCATCGCCGAACTGCTGAACCCGAACCTGAAAGTCGAAGGCCTGTTGCGGACCATGTATGACCCGCGCCTGAGCCTGATGAACGATGTCTCGGCCCAGCTCAAGGAACACTTTGGCGAGCAGCTCTACGACACCGTGATTCCACGCAACATCCGCCTGGCCGAAGCGCCAAGCTATGGCATGCCGGCGCTGGCGTACGACAAATCATCGCGTGGCGCCATCGCCTACCTGGCATTGGCTGGCGAACTGGTTCGCCGTCAGCGCAAAAACTCACGCACCGCCGCCGCCCAGGCAACTTAAGGAATCCCCATGGCCGTCAAGAAACGAGGTCTCGGACGTGGACTGGATGCACTGCTGAGTGGTCCGACTGTCAGCTCGCTCGAAGAGCAAGCGGTACAAGCCGATCAGCGTGAGCTGCAACACCTGCCCCTGGACCTGATCCAGCGTGGCAAGTACCAGCCGCGTCGGGACATGGACCCCCAGGCGCTCGAAGAACTGGCGCAGTCGATCAAGGCCCAGGGCGTGATGCAGCCGATCGTGGTTCGCCCGATTGGCAACGGCCGCTTCGAAATCATCGCCGGCGAACGCCGCTGGCGTGCCAGCCAGCAGGCTGGCCAGGAAACCATCCCGGCGATGGTTCGCGATGTGCCGGATGAAACCGCCATCGCCATGGCGCTGATCGAGAACATTCAGCGCGAAGACCTCAATCCGATCGAGGAAGCGGTAGCCCTGCAGCGTTTGCAGCAGGAATTCCAGTTGACCCAGCAACAGGTCGCCGAGGCTGTGGGTAAGTCCCGCGTTACCGTCGCCAATTTGTTGCGTTTGATCGCGTTGCCGGAAGTCATCAAGACCATGCTTTCCCACGGCGACCTTGAAATGGGCCACGCACGTGCTTTACTGGGTCTGCCGGAGAATCAGCAGGTTGAGGGGGCGCGACACGTTGTCGCACGCGGACTGACCGTGCGCCAGACTGAGGCACTGGTTCGCCAGTGGCTGAGTGGCAAACCGGAGCCGGTGGAAGCTGCAAAACCAGACCCGGATATCGCCCGACTCGAGCAGCGCCTGGCCGAGCGCCTAGGCTCTGCGGTGCAGATCCGCCACGGAAAGAAGGGCAAAGGGCAGTTGGTGATTGGCTACAACTCTCTCGACGAGCTTCAAGGCGTGCTTGCACACATCCGCTGAAACATTTCCTCATGTAGCGCGCAGTCGGAAATCACTACCTGACAGTTGAATAGGGGCTGAACCGCCCCTATACTCTGCGCGCATTTTGTCGGCACAAATTATGCCAAGTTATTGAATTCTGGCAGCCGACCATTGGGGAGTAAAAGTGATGGAAACCCGCACGCCAAACCGCTTGCCGTTCCATCGCCTGGCAGTTTTTCCGGTGTTAATGGCTCAATTTATCGTTTTGCTCATCGCCGCTTTGGCGTTGTGGCAATGGTACGGAGTCGTTGCCGGGTACTCAGGACTCTGCGGAGGCCTGATAGCCTTGTTACCCAATGTTTATTTCGCTCACAGGGCATTTCGGTTTTCCGGCGCCCGAGCAGCTCAAGCCATCGTCCGGTCTTTTTATGCCGGCGAGGCGGGCAAATTAATTCTGACGGCAGTGCTCTTTGCATTGACGTTTGCAGGTGTGAAGCCATTGGCGCCGTTAGCTGTATTCGGCGTCTTCGTGTTGACCCAACTGGTCAGCTGGTTCGCGCCCCTGCTGATGAGAACAAGACTTTCGAGACCTTAGGGCGTTTGAGGCAACCATGGCAGAGACAACCGCTTCGGGCTATATCCAGCACCACTTGCAGAACCTGACCTTCGGTCAGCATCCTACCGGCGGCTGGGGCTTTGCCCACACCGCAGCAGAGGCCAAGGAAATGGGCTTCTGGGCTTTCCATGTCGATACCCTCGGCTGGTCGGTCGCGTTGGGTCTGATCTTCGTTCTGATTTTCCGCATGGCGGCAAAGAAGGCGACTTCCGGTCAACCAGGTGCTTTGCAGAACTTCGTTGAAGTATTGGTCGAATTCGTCGATGGCAGCGTGAAAGACAGCTTCCATGGCCGTAGCCCGGTGATTGCACCGCTGGCACTGACCATCTTCGTCTGGGTCTTCCTGATGAACGCCGTCGACCTGATCCCGGTCGACTGGATTCCTCAGCTGGCCATCCTGATTACTGGCGATGCGCACATTCCATTCCGTGCCGTATCGACCACTGACCCGAACGCTACCCTGGGCATGGCCCTGTCGGTGTTCGCGTTGATCATTTTCTACAGCATCAAGGTCAAGGGCATCGGCGGCTTCATCGGCGAACTGACCCTGCATCCTTTCGGCAGCAAGAACATTTTCCTGCAAGCGCTGTTGATCCCGGTGAACTTCCTGCTGGAATTCGTCACCCTGATCGCCAAGCCAATCTCTCTGGCACTGCGTCTGTTCGGCAACATGTATGCCGGCGAGCTGGTCTTCATTCTGATTGCTGTGATGTTCGGCAGCGGTCTGCTCTGGCTTAGCGGCCTGGGCGTAGTTCTGCAGTGGGCGTGGGCTGTGTTCCACATCCTGATCATCACCCTGCAGGCGTTTATCTTCATGATGCTGACCATCGTTTACTTGTCGATGGCGCACGAAGAGAACCATTAAGACCAGTCTCGACTAGTCTGATGTCCCACTCGGTCAAACGAGTGGGTGCCCGAACAGGGCTTATGAAACGATTTGTTTTACCGCTTTAAAATCTAAAAAACCTAAACCATACGACGTAAAAGTCGGGAGGAAAGATGGAAACTGTAGTTGGTCTAACCGCTATCGCTGTTGCACTGTTGATCGGCCTGGGCGCACTGGGTACCGCAATTGGTTTCGGCCTGTTGGGCGGCAAGTTCCTGGAAGGCGCAGCGCGTCAACCAGAAATGGTTCCAATGCTGCAAGTCAAAATGTTCATCGTTGCCGGTCTGCTCGACGCCGTAACCATGATCGGTGTTGGTATCGCTCTGTTCTTCACCTTCGCGAACCCATTCGTTGGTCAACTCGCTGGCTAATCACTCGAACCTTCGAGTGATTGGTTTGATGTGCAACGAACGAGCGAGGTGTTGGCGTGAACATTAATGCAACCCTGATTGGCCAGTCCGTTGCGTTCTTCATTTTTGTACTGTTTTGCATGAAGTTCGTGTGGCCTCCGGTCATCGCGGCTTTGCACGAACGTCAGAAGAAGATCGCGGATGGACTGGACGCTGCCGCCCGAGCAGCTCGCGACCTGGAGCTGGCCCAAGATAAAGCGGGTCAGCAACTGCGCGAAGCTAAGGCTCAGGCAGCTGAAATCATTGAGCAAGCCAAGAAACGCGGTAACCAGATTGTTGAAGAGGCCGTTGAAAAGGCCCGTATCGACGCTGACCGTGTGAAGGTTCAGGCTCAGGCCGAGATCGAACAGGAACTGAACAGTGTCAAAGACGCGCTGCGTGCCCAATTGGGTGCACTGGCTGTCGGCGGCGCCGAGAAGATCCTGGGTGCCACAATCGATCAAAACGCGCACGCGGAGCTGGTAAACAAACTGGCTGCTGAAATTTAAGCGAGGGCGATCATGGCAGAATTGACCACGTTGGCCCGACCTTACGCTAAGGCAGCCTTCGAGCACGCCCAGGCCCACCAGCAACTGGCCTCTTGGTCAGCCATGCTCGGCCTGGCTGCAGCAGTGTCGCAAGACGACACCATGCAGCGCGTGCTCAAGGCCCCGCGACTGACGAGCGCAGACAAGGCCGCCACGTTTATTGACGTGTGCGGCGACAAGTTCGATGCCAAGGCACAGAATTTCATTCACGTCGTTGCCGAAAACGACCGTCTCCCGCTTTTGCCGGAGATTTCCGCTCTGTTCGACCTGTACAAGGCTGAACAAGAGAAGTCGGTAGACGTTGAAGTGACCAGTGCTTTTGCATTGAACCAAGAACAGCAAGACAAACTCGCCAAGGTTCTCAGTGCACGACTCAACCGGGAAGTGCGCCTGCAAGTCGAGGAAGACAAATCCCTTATTGGGGGCATTGTCATCCGCGCCGGCGACCTGGTTATCGATGGCTCGGTTCGCGGCAAACTCGCGAGCCTTGCCGAAGCATTGAAATCTTGAGTTTGAAGGGGCAGCAGAGCAATGCAGCAACTCAATCCTTCCGAAATAAGTGAAATTATCAAGGGCCGCATCGACAAGCTCGATGTGACCTCCCAAGCCCGTAACGAAGGCACAGTCGTCAGCGTATCTGACGGTATCGTGCGGATTCACGGTCTGGCCGACGTCATGTACGGCGAGATGATCGAGTTTCCGGGCGGCGTCTTCGGTATGGCCCTCAACCTTGAGCAAGACTCTGTAGGCGCCGTTGTATTGGGCTCCTACCAGTCTCTGGCTGAAGGCATGAGCGCCAAGTGCACTGGCCGCATCCTCGAAGTTCCGGTTGGTAAGGAACTGCTGGGTCGCGTAGTCGACGCACTGGGTAACCCTGTTGACGGCAAAGGTCCACTGGGCAACACCGAGACCGACGCGGTCGAGAAAGTTGCTCCAGGCGTGATCTGGCGTAAGTCGGTAGACCAGCCTGTACAGACTGGCTACAAGGCTGTCGATGCCATGATTCCTGTCGGCCGTGGCCAGCGTGAGCTGATCATCGGTGACCGTCAGATCGGTAAAACCGCTCTGGCGATCGACGCGATCATCAACCAGAAAGACAGCGGCATTTTCTGCGTCTACGTAGCGATCGGTCAGAAGCAATCGACCATCGCCAACGTTGTTCGCAAGCTGGAAGAAAACGGCGCACTGGCTAACACCATCGTCGTGGCAGCGAGCGCTTCGGAATCTGCAGCACTGCAATTCCTGGCACCGTACTCCGGTTGCACCATGGGTGAATTCTTCCGCGACCGCGGTGAAGACGCGCTGATCGTTTATGACGATCTGTCCAAGCAAGCAGTGGCTTACCGCCAGATTTCCCTGCTGCTGCGCCGTCCACCAGGCCGTGAAGCTTACCCAGGCGACGTGTTCTATCTCCACTCCCGTCTGCTGGAGCGCGCATCCCGCGTTTCGGAAGAATACGTAGAGAAGTTCACCAACGGCGCAGTGACCGGCAAAACCGGTTCCCTGACCGCACTGCCGATCATCGAAACCCAGGCTGGCGACGTTTCCGCGTTCGTTCCGACCAACGTGATTTCCATCACCGACGGTCAGATCTTCCTGGAATCGGCCATGTTCAACTCCGGGATCCGTCCTGCTGTGAACGCCGGTGTTTCGGTATCCCGTGTGGGTGGTGCCGCTCAGACCAAGATCATCAAGAAGCTCTCCGGTGGTATCCGTACCGCTCTGGCTCAGTATCGTGAACTGGCGGCATTCGCCCAGTTCGCTTCTGACCTGGACGAAGCGACCCGTAAGCAACTTGAGCATGGTCAGCGCGTTACCGAGCTGATGAAGCAGAAGCAATACGCACCAATGTCGATCGCTGACATGGCGCTGTCGCTGTATGCCGCTGAGCGTGGGTTCCTGACTGACATTGAAATCGCCAAGATCGGCAGCTTCGAACAAGCGCTGATTGCTTTCTTCAACCGCGATCACGCCGATTTGATGGCGAAGATCAACGTGAAGGGTGACTTCAATGACGAAATCGACGCTGGCATGAAAGCCGGTATCGAGAAGTTCAAGGCCACCCAAACCTGGTAAGCCGCAGCGGGAGCCGCAAGGCTCCCGCTTGCTAACCTGATAGGTGTTACATGGCAGGCGCAAAAGAGATTCGCAGTAAGATTGCGAGCATCAAAAGCACGCAAAAGATTACCAGCGCCATGGAAAAAGTGGCGGTCAGCAAAATGCGCAAGGCACAAATGCGCATGGCTGCTAGCCGTCCTTACGCGGAGCGCATCCGCCAGGTTATTGGTCATTTGGCCAACGCTAACCCGGAATATCGCCACCCATTCATGATCGACCGTGAAATCAAGCGTGTTGGTTATGTTGTAGTGAGCAGTGACCGTGGTCTGTGTGGTGGCTTGAACACCAACCTGTTCAAGGCCTTGGTCAAGGACATGGCGAAAAACCGTGAAAACGGCGTCGAGATCGATCTGTGTGTAGTTGGTAGCAAGGGTGCGGCTTTCTTCCGCAACTTCGGCGGTAACGTCGTAGCAGCTATCAGCCACCTGGGTGAAGAGCCATCGATCAATGATCTGATTGGCAGCGTCAAGGTGATGCTGGATGCCTACCTCGATGGTCGTATCGACCGTTTGAGCGTTGTGTCCAACAAGTTCATCAACACCATGACGCAACAGCCTACCGTGGAGCAGTTGATTCCACTGGTGGCGACCCCGGATAAAGAACTCAAGCACCACTGGGATTATCTCTACGAACCGGATGCCAAAGAGCTGCTTGACGGCTTGATGGTTCGCTACGTGGAGTCGCAGGTTTACCAGGCGGTGGTCGAGAACAACGCGGCTGAACAAGCTGCGCGGATGATCGCGATGAAGAACGCTACCGACAACGCCGGTGATTTGATCAGCGATTTGCAGCTGATCTACAACAAGGCGCGTCAGGCTGCGATCACCCAAGAGATCTCGGAAATCGTCGGCGGCGCTGCCGCGGTTTAACGGTTCAAATATTCAGAGGATCCAGCTATGAGTAGCGGACGTATCGTTCAAATCATCGGCGCCGTTATCGACGTGGAATTTCCACGCGACAGCGTACCGAGCATCTACAACGCGTTGAAAGTACAAAGCGATGCCGGCACCACTCTGGAAGTTCAGCAGCAGCTGGGCGACGGCGTGGTTCGTACCATTGCGATGGGTTCCACCGAGGGCTTGAAGCGCGGTCTGGAAGTCACCGACTCTGGCGCAGCCATCTCCGTACCGGTCGGTAAAGCGACCCTGGGCCGGATCATGGACGTCCTCGGTAACCCGATCGACGAAGCTGGCCCGATCGACACCGAAGAGCGCTGGGGCATTCACCGTCCTGCGCCAACCTTCGCTGAACAAGCGGGCGGCAACGACCTGCTGGAAACCGGCATCAAGGTTATCGACCTGGTTTGCCCGTTCGCCAAGGGCGGTAAAGTCGGTCTGTTCGGTGGTGCCGGTGTAGGCAAAACCGTAAACATGATGGAACTGATCCGTAACATCGCCATCGAGCACAGCGGTTATTCCGTGTTCGCCGGTGTGGGTGAGCGTACTCGTGAGGGTAACGACTTCTACCACGAGATGAAGGATTCCAACGTTCTGGACAAAGTGGCACTGGTTTACGGTCAGATGAACGAGCCGCCGGGTAACCGTCTGCGCGTAGCACTGACCGGCCTGACCATGGCCGAGAAGTTCCGTGACGAAGGTAACGACGTTCTGCTGTTCGTCGACAACATCTATCGTTACACCTTGGCCGGTACTGAAGTATCCGCACTGCTGGGCCGTATGCCTTCCGCAGTAGGTTACCAGCCGACCCTGGCCGAAGAGATGGGTACTCTGCAAGAGCGTATCACTTCGACCAAAAACGGTTCGATCACCTCGATCCAAGCGGTATACGTACCTGCGGATGACTTGACTGACCCGTCGCCAGCGACCACTTTCGCCCACTTGGACGCCACCGTCGTTCTGTCCCGTGACATCGCTTCCCTGGGTATCTACCCAGCGGTCGATCCACTCGACTCGACTTCGCGCCAGCTGGACCCGAACGTGATCGGCCAGGACCACTACGACACCGCTCGCGGCGTCCAGTACGTTCTGCAGCGTTACAAAGAACTGAAGGACATCATTGCGATCCTGGGTATGGACGAGCTGTCGGAAGCCGACAAGCAGTTGGTAAACCGTGCTCGTAAGATCCAGCGTTTCTTGTCGCAGCCGTTCTTCGTGGCTGAAGTCTTCACCGGTGCCTCGGGTAAATACGTTTCCCTGAAAGACACCATTGCTGGCTTCAAAGGCATCCTCAACGGTGACTACGACCACCTGCCAGAACAAGCGTTCTACATGGTCGGCGGCATCGAAGAAGCGATCGAGAAAGCCAAGAAACTGTAATCCCGGCGCCCGGCAACGGGCGCTAATTTAGGTTGAGGCAATCAGATGGCTATGACAGTCCATTGCGATATCGTCAGCGCGGAAGGAGAAATCTTTTCCGGCCTGGTCGAGATGGTGATTGCGCACGGTGCACTGGGTGATCTTGGTATCGCCCTGGGTCACGCGCCGCTGATCACTAATCTCAAGCCGGGCCCGATCCGCCTGATCAAGCAGGGCGGGGAAACCGAGGTGTTTTACATCTCCGGTGGTTTCCTCGAGGTTCAGCCGAACATGGTCAAGGTTCTTGCCGACACCGTGCAACGTGCTGCCGACCTGGATGAAGCCTCCGCTCAGGAAGCCGTTAAGGCTGCCGAGAAGGCCTTGCATGAACGTGGCGCGGAATTCGATTACGGTTCTGCTGCTGCACGTCTGGCCGAGGCGACAGCTCAGCTGCGCACCGTCCAGCAGATCCGCAAGAAGTTCGGCGGCGGTTAATTCGTCGTCGACTTGTTGTGCGATTGATTAAAAAGGGTAGCCTCGGCTACCCTTTTTTCTTTTTCGCCTTTCATAACCCGGTCGCAGTTGCTGACCACCCAGGATTGGTAGCCAGTCATGTCTCTTGAAATCGTAATCCTCGCTGCCGGCCAAGGCACGCGCATGCGCTCGGCGTTGCCCAAGGTGTTGCACCCGATTGCCGGCAACTCAATGCTGGGCCATGTTATCCACAGCGCCAGGCAACTCGATCCGCAGGGCATCCATGTCGTGATCGGCCATGGCGCCGATGCGGTGCGTGAACGTCTGGCTGCGGATGATCTGAATTTCGTGCTGCAGGACAAGCAACTGGGCACCGGGCATGCGGTGGCGCAGGCCGTCCCGTTCATCAAGTCCGACACCGTGCTGATCCTTTACGGCGACGTGCCACTGATCGAAGTCGAGACCCTGCAACGCCTGCTCAAGCAGGTGGCACCGCAGCAACTGGGCTTGCTCACCGTCGAACTGGATGACCCGACCGGTTACGGCCGTATCGTGCGTGATGCCGACGGCAAGGTCACGGCCATCGTCGAGCAGAAAGACGCTAACGAAGCCGAGCGCAAGATCACCGAAGGCAACACCGGGATTCTGGCGGTACCGTTTGAGCGTCTGGGCGACTGGATGAGCCGGCTCTCCAACAACAACGCTCAGGGCGAGTACTACCTGACCGACGTGATTGCCATGGCGGTTAGTGATGGTCTGGTGGTGGCCACCGAACAACCGGTTGATGCCATGGAAGTGCAGGGTGCCAACGATCGCAAGCAACTCGCCGAGCTTGAGCGTCACTATCAGTTGCGCGCCGGTCGTCGCTTGATGGCCCAGGGCGTGACCCTGCGCGATCCGGCCCGTTTCGATGTGCGCGGTGAGGTCACCGTCGGCCGCGATGTGCTGATCGACATCAACGTGATCCTCGAAGGCAACGTGGTGATCGAAGACGACGTGGTCATCGGTCCGAACTGTGTGATCAAGGACAGCACCCTGCGCAAAGGCGTGGTGATCAAGGCCAACAGTCATATCGAAGGCGCGATTCTGGGCGAGGGCAGCGATGCCGGCCCGTTCGCGCGTTTGCGTCCTGGCACCGTGCTGGAGGCGCGCGCCCATGTGGGTAACTTTGTCGAACTGAAGAACGCGCATATGGGCGAGGGTGCCAAGGCCGGTCACCTGACTTACCTGGGCGATGCCGAAATCGGCGCGCGCACCAACATTGGTGCCGGCACCATCACCTGCAACTACGACGGCGCCAACAAGTGGAAAACCGTGTTGGGTGAAGATGTGTTTATCGGTTCCAACAATTCGTTAGTGGCGCCTGTGGATATCTCGTCGGGTGCAACCACCGCGGCCGGTTCAACTATTACGCAGAATGTGGATAACGCGCAGTTGGCCGTCGGCCGGGCACGGCAGAAGAACATCGATGGCTGGAAGCGGCCGGAGAAAATCAAGCAGAGCTGAGTTATCCACAGAGCATCGTGGCAATCATTAGATCGCCTTCGCGGGCAAGCCTCGCTCCTACAGATATCACCGTCTGTAGCAGCGAGGCTTGCCCGCGATGCTTTTATCCACAGATCTTTTTTCTTGCGCTGGCTTGACGAAGTTTCGCCAATAGGTTTTGATTGCTTTCGTTATCTTTCGAATCGAAACTTACCCGCTCATGTCAAAGCGCAATACACCTCAACGCCGTCACAACATCCTCGCCTTGCTCAACGAGCAGGGGGAAGTCAGCGTGGACGAATTGGCCAAGCGCTTCGAGACGTCGGAAGTGACGATCCGCAAAGACCTCGCCGCCCTTGAGAGCAATGGCCTGCTGCTGCGCCGTTACGGTGGCGCGATCACCATGCCGCAGGAATTGGTCGCTGACCTTGGTCAACCGGTGTCCAAGTACAAGCAAGCCATCGCTCGCGCCGCCGTGCTGCGGATTCGTGAGCATGCGCGGATCATCATCGACAGCGGCAGCACCACCGCCGCCATGATTCCGGAACTCGGCCAGCAGCCGGGCCTGGTGGTGATGACCAATTCCCTGAATGTGGCCAACGCCCTGAGCGAGTTGGAGCATGAACCGGTGCTGTTGATGACCGGTGGCACCTGGGACCCGCATTCCGAATCCTTTCAGGGGCAAGTCGCCGAGCAGGTACTACGCTCTTACGACTTCGACCAGTTGTTTATCGGTGCCGATGGCATCGATCTGGTCCGTGGCACCACTACCTTCAATGAATTGCTGGGCTTGAGCCGCGTCATGGCCGAAGTCGCCCGGGAAGTGGTGGTAATGGTCGAAGCCGACAAGATCGGCCGCAAGATTCCCAACCTGGAACTGCCCTGGAGCAGCGTCCATACCCTTATTACCGATGATCGCCTGCCACGTGAGGCACGGGATCAGATTCAGGCTCGCGGGATCAATTTGATCCTCGCGGCTGTCAGTCAGGAGAAATAGCATGTGTGGAATTGTCGGCGCCGTCGCAGAACGTAACATCACCGCCATCCTGCTCGAAGGGCTCAAACGCCTGGAATACCGTGGTTATGACAGCGCCGGTGTGGCGGTTTTCACCAATGACGGGATCCTTGATCGCCTGCGCCGTCCGGGCAAGGTCAGCGAGCTGGATCAGGCCCTGGCCGAGACGCCGCTGGTCGGTCGCCTGGGCATCGCCCACACCCGTTGGGCCACCCATGGCGCCCCTTGTGAACGCAACGCTCACCCGCACTTCTCCGGGCAGAACCTGGCCGTCGTGCACAACGGCATCATCGAGAACCACGAAGCCCTGCGTGAGCAATTGAAGGCTCAGGGTTACGTGTTCACCTCAGACACCGACACCGAAGTCATTGCCCACCTGCTGGCGCATAAACTCAAGGATCTGCATGATCTGACCGTGGCCCTCAAGGCGACTGTCAAAGAGTTGCACGGTGCTTACGGCCTGGCGGTGATCAGCGCCGACCAACCGGATCGCCTGGTCGCCGCCCGCAGTGGCAGCCCGCTGGTGATCGGTCTGGGCCTGGGGGAAAACTTCCTCGCCTCCGATCAACTGGCCCTGCGTCAGGTGACCGACCGCTTCATGTACCTCGAAGAAGGCGATATCGCCGAGATTCGCCGCGACAGCGTGCAGATCTGGGACATTGACGGCAAAGTCGTTGAGCGTGAAGCGGTGCAATACGGTGACAATGCCGAATCCGCCGAAAAGGGCGAGTACCGCCACTTCATGCTCAAGGAAATCCACGAGCAACCTACGGTCGTGCAACGCACGCTGGAAGGGCGTCTGAGCCAGCAACAAGTTTTGGTGCAAGCCTTCGGTCCAGAGGCGCCCGAGTTGTTCGCCAAGGTTCGCAATGTGCAGATCGTCGCCTGCGGCACCAGCTACCACGCCGGTATGGTTGCCCGTTACTGGCTCGAAGAGCTGGCCGGCATTCCGTGCCAGGTCGAGGTCGCCAGCGAATTCCGTTACCGCAAAGTGGTGGTGCAACCCGACACCCTGTTCGTGACCATTTCCCAGTCCGGTGAAACCGCCGACACCCTGGCCGCGCTACGCAATGCCAAGGAACTGGGCTTTCTCGCCAGCCTGGCGATCTGCAACGTCGGCATCAGCTCGCTGGTGCGTGAATCCGACCTGACCCTGCTGACCCAGGCCGGTCGCGAAATCGGCGTGGCCTCGACCAAAGCCTTCACCACTCAGCTGGTCGGTCTGCTGTTGCTGACCCTGTCCCTCGGTCAGGTACGTGGCACATTGGCCAAAGGCGTCGAAGCCACCCTGGTCGAAGAACTGCGTCGCCTGCCAACCCGTCTGGGCGAAGCCCTGGCCATGGACAGCACCGTGGAAAAAATCGCCGAGCTGTTCGCCGACAAGAACCACACCTTGTTCCTTGGTCGTGGCGCGCAGTATCCAGTGGCGATGGAAGGCGCTCTGAAACTTAAAGAGATCTCCTATATCCACGCCGAAGCCTACCCGGCCGGCGAACTGAAACACGGCCCGCTGGCGCTGGTGGATAACGACATGCCAGTGGTCACCGTGGCGCCGAACAACGAATTGCTGGAGAAGTTGAAATCCAACCTCCAGGAAGTCCGCGCCCGGGGCGGCGAGCTGATTGTCTTCGCTGACGAAAAGGCTGGCATGACCAATGGCGAAGGCACTCACGTGGTGCAGATGCCGCACATCCACGACATCCTGTCGCCGATCCTCTACACCATCCCGTTGCAGCTGCTGTCGTACTACGTCGCGGTGTTGAAAGGCACGGACGTTGATCAGCCGCGCAACCTGGCGAAGTCGGTGACGGTGGAATAAGTTATCCACAGACGTCACTTATATAGTGGTCTCAAGTAATAAAAACTGTCGAAGCTTGGAGACCTGCTGGGTCTCCAAGCTTTATGCCTGCGCTTGACCCGGTCAACCAGTGCCGCCAAATCGGTCCCTCCTTTGTTTTGACATGCTCCTCCAAATACAAAACGAAGAATCACTACGTTCGTACGTTGAAAGAAATATATACATGGGCTGGAAACAGCCACATATGGAACTATTCGAACGCCTTTCAAAATATTCCATTGGAACTGCGGATGTTAAAGTTATAGCTTCAGTTCTTAACTAGAGAGGTTGTTATGGCTTTAATCGTTAATTGCACCATCACACTAACTATCCTCAATATTCAAACTTTAAAAATATTCAGGATTTGTCATATTCCCAAAGGAAATACATCTCCGCTGGATATTGCTACGGCTTTGATCGAATGACAGCAGGCTCTGCCCGGAGTGTGCCAGAGGAGATTTAAAGAGTCTTGGGTTCTCTTACTGGCGAAGACCTCAGAAAGATTCCGGAGACCAACGCGACAACGATGAACTCTTCAATCAGCTTATGGCTGAGGTTTTTCACGGCGCAGTCAATCAGTTCGCTGCGGTCGCAGGTCGTGACGATTTCTACGCCGGCCGGCAGACTGCTTTTCACCTCTTCGAGTCTGGTCTTGACCACCTCGATAGTCTCGCGAGCATTCTTGCCGCTGCGCAGGATCACCATGCCGCCGACGGTCTCGCCCTCGCCATCGAGTTCGGTTCTGCCGCGACGCATTTCTGGCCTTAGTTGAATCGTGGCGACATCATCAAGGTGACCGTCACACTACCCGGACCCAGTTTGAGCGGAATTGCTCGAAAGTCATTGAGGGTCTTCAGGTAGCCGGAAGCCTGCACGATGAACTCGGTCTCCGCCATCTCCAGCACGGCCCCACCGTTTTTATGATTGGCCTTGCCGATCGCCTCGGTCACCTCAGACTGCGTGACACCCACGGTGGCCACTTCCGCAACGTTCGGTAAGGTCTTGAGCTCGAACTTGAGGAACCAGCCTGCAAGGCGCGCAGTTGCGCCAATCCAGCGAGCCAAGCGGCCTCGACGCTCGCGTCGGCAATGCCAACTGCCAGCCACTGGCATATTGCAACAACAACTCCCGATTGACGGAGGGCTCCTGGACCACCAACGGAATCAGGGTTACGGGGGGACGTCCTGTTTGTGGTAGCGAATCCAGTAGGCGAGGGTCTTGGGTTTAAGATCATGTTGTTAGCAGTAAGCGGACTGAGGATGTTGGCTGGTCGCCGGGCCTGGACATGTTTTGCCAAATATTTGCGCCGCGCGTGCGTCGTTTCCATGCGAATCTCTCGTTGGGAAAAGCACAGGATGCGGGCTGGAATCCTTTAGCAGAAGGTGGGTCGGCCGGACGCTTACGATAGAGTTTGAAAGGCGTTACGCAGAGACGCCTGGAGAGTGTCTAGAAAACCCGGGGCGATTCATTATCGACTATCGTCAGCATTTTTGACGCTCATAATTTCTATTTCCATGTTTGTAAACTTGAGTAAGCCTGATAATGACTACCTTACTTTCCTCACAATCTATCAGTTACGAAAGTACCTTTGGCCCTTTGTTCGCTGATATTTCCTTCGGCCTTAAAAAAGGTGACCGCATCGGCCTGATTGGTCATAACGGTTGTGGCAAAAGTAGCTTGTTGAGAATCCTCAGCGGCGAGCTCGCTGCCACTTCCGGCACCATTACCCTGTCAAGCCAATGCCGGATGGCACGGGTTGAGCAGCATCTGCCCGCCGACCTGAATGCTTACACACTCCTCGAGGCGGTAATCAACCATGCTCCAGACAGTTTGCATCAATACGAACGCTGGCAGGTCGAAGCGCTGCTGGCCAGTTTGGGGTTTGATGAAGCTGCTTGGAAACTGACCGCCGGAACGCTCAGCGGAGGGCAGCACACGCGCCTTCTGCTGGCCCGTGCACTGATCCGACAGCCGGACTTATTGTTGTTGGACGAACCCAGTAACCATTTAGATCTGCCGACGTTACTTTGGCTTGAGAACTTTCTGAAAACCTGGGGGGGCAGCTTTGTCTTGGTATCCCATGACCGCAGTCTTTTAGATAACGTCACCAACTGCACCTGGGTATTGCGCGACAAGACCCTGCAATTTATTCGACTACCCTGCACGCAGGCGCGTGAAGCTCTAGCAGAGAAAGATACTGCAGATACCCACCGCCGTCAGGCCGAGCAAAAAGAGATTGACCGAGTTACGAAAAGCGCTAAACGGCTGGCAATCTGGGGCAGCGTCTACGATAGCGAGAAGCTGGCGCGCAAAGCCAAACAAATGGAGAAACAGGTCGACCGGATGAAGGATGATCAAACTCAGGTCACTGCCGGTACTCAGTGGCAGTTGCGTCTTAATGGCGAAGCGTTAACAGCCGACCGGTTGTTAGAGCTATCTCATTTGCAGGTTCGACCTGCGTTAGATGCGCCAGTGCTGTTCGAACTGGACGAAATCCGGGTTAAATGCGGTGACCGGATTGCACTGGTCGGCCGCAACGGCTGTGGTAAATCTTCACTCCTGCATACGTTATGGCGAGCCTTCTGCTATCCAGAGACAATGGAGGATGGCGTGGTATTCCACCCGAAAGTACGCGTCGGTTACTATGATCAGAGCCTGCAGCAGCTGCGTGATGATGACACCTTAAACGAAGCACTTGTCCCTTTTTCATCGCTTACAGAAGACCAGAGGAAAATGGCACTAATTAGTGCCGGTTTCCCGTACCTGCGCCATCAACAAAAGGTGAGCACCCTGAGCGGCGGCGAGCGTTCACGGTTGTTGTTTATCGGTCTCACACTGGCAAACTATTCGTTGTTGTTGCTTGATGAGCCGACTAACCACCTAGATATGGAAGGCAAAGAGGAACTGGCGGAAACGCTGAAGATGTTCAGCGGCGCTGTATTGCTGGTTTCTCACGACCGCACACTGATTGAGCACAGCTGTAATCGTTTCTGGTTAATAGATAAACATCGGCTAAGAGACTGGCACGCGCTAGCGCCAGTGTATGCCAATCTGGCAAATGCTCATGTGCCCGCCATGTTAGCCGCGCCGTTACAGGATGAACGATCGTTTGTATTGCCAGAAACAGAAGAACTCCTACTGGCGACTCTGTTGGATCTGGAAAGTAAACTGGAGGAGGACCTAGCTCGAAAAGTCAAGCACCAGAAGCCTGAGTTACAGCGCGAGTGGCAGCAACAGATTGCTCAGCTCGGCGTTCTGCTAGATTTAGGGTAGAGGGTAGAGCACGGCCAAGCAGCTATAAACATCACGACAAAGACAGTGTGCTGTTCTGGGTCAGGCGCAATTCGAATACGCCAAGGCGCAACTGCGTTGCCAAGGTCGAGCAACTCTTCCAGGTGATTAAGGCGCGCTTCAATCACCGCAACGTTGGTCACCACGGATTGGAAAAGAATACAGCGCAATTATTCAGCCTGTTCGGTTTTGCCAAACTGATGCTGACCAAGAGGTACTTGCAACACGCTGTGGAATCAATCCGCTTGAAACGCGGTGTGTGTTCACCATAGTCGTTTCGGATCATCGACAACATGGGACGTCAGTGCTCACTTCGTTGGTGGGTGACTACGACCGCGCAGCCGCTCGTGGTACCGATGGACGCCGATCCTCCCCGCAATGCTGCCAGCGCTGCAGACTGTGCAACGATAGACCTTGATCTGCTCAACATACAGGTCTTTGTACCGACCATACTCTGCCAACTGAACCTCATTGAAACTGGAGCCTTCTAGCACCACCCGGAAACCAAGTAACGACCACAAACCTCTCGGTTTTGCTGCAACTCGCGGTTGATGGTCGATCTATGCAATCCGACGCTGAGGCCCTGGACATCACCGATTTAAATGGTGGCGCGCTTTTCTGCGCTCAGTTCGTGACGAGAAATGTCGCAGCACCGTATCGGAAAGGTCGGGTGCTGCACTCAGTCTCTGCGGCCGCCATGTTTTTTTACCGCTGCGGGCGAATTACAGCAGCTATTTCTCCTATTACGGATGGACTGACACATACACTTACAAAGAGTACATTTGCGTAATACTGGAACATGGTCTTTATTCAGAGAGGCGCTGATTAGTTCCGACATTACGCGGCTTCTCTCTGATAAAACAGGACCTCCTGCTTGATTCCGGACCGAAAAGCCAAACTAATCAGTGGCTGCTAAATCTAAAATTGTTACTACCTCATCTTTTAACTAATGAGAATACAAAATGAAAAATGAAGAAGTGATTGAATATGTATTGGAATCAGACAACCCTAATGCTTTTTCTGCTACCACTGAGAATGAAGATGTCTCTTTCTTCATGGATTTAGCAGATGATGAACTGATGCTTCAAGCTGTTTTCGGCCGCTGTTAATAGTTCGCTAGGACTATGATAAAAAAGGTCATTCATTATGTTTGACCTTTTTTATACCAATAGCAATCTATTGAGCAAGGATTATTCCTTTGGAAAATAAAAATATAATTCTTCTTGAGAGCATTGATGCTAGTGACGCAATGTCATTTCAAAAAAATTACCTCATGAATGAAAAGCCAGTCATTCTAAAAGGAATGGGAAAGGATTGGCCTGCCATTAGGCGCTGGTCTGCAGATTTTTTCAGAAATACTTATGGGCACGTTAAAGTGCCTGTCTGTTACTACAAGACAAAACGGCAAGAACTTTATAAAGACCAAACTAAAATGACTCTGGGAGAATACATATATTTAGCAGAAAGAAATAACGCTTTTGATAATAACGCTGAGTTACCCTATTTGGGTGGATGGATTTATCATAAAGAGTTTCCTGAGCTTCTAGATGATATAGACATGACCCTACCTTGTTTTCCTGATAATTGGTTATACAAACTACCGTCTTCGATTTCAATACCACCGACAAATTTGCTTATCGGCTATCAACATGTATCAAGCCCTCTCCATACAGATTCTTTTTTTGTTAATTCTGTATTAACAATGATTGTGGGTGAAAAAAAAGCACGCTTGGTATCGCCATCTCACACGTTTGCAGTTTCGAATGGACAAGATTTATTTAATTCTGACATTGCTAATGAGGTACTGAAGCACGGTGCCGATATTTTTGAAGGTGCAATATCGGCAGGTGATGCATTATATATTCCCCCTGGTTGGTGGCATAACGTAATCAACTGTGGATTCACTATAGCTGTTCAAAATTTACATGTAGACACTTATAGATTTCCACTTTTTGAACAACAAATGCGTGGATTCGTTCTACCCCTATTAAGTAAAATCGAAGATTTAGGGAGGGAGGCTAGGGAAGAATTATTTAAAGCAGAAAAGACACTATCCCCACCCTTATCTCATAAGATCGGGGCGTTTGTTGAGCATGAAAAAAATTATATTATGTTTCTTAAAAAATCAGCAAAAAAATCTGAAGATTACCTAAGTGGTTATCATCAGTAGAATTCTAGTGGTTAAGGAACAACGGATTCATAAGACCTACATTGACAACGCATTAACTAAATGATCTTTTGGTACGCTAGTTTGCGGTAAATGTTATCTAAATCACCCTCAGATGACTCGCTCCACAAAAAATTAATAATTAAATGTTCCTGGAAAACTGGCACTAAGTAAGGAGGCTGTGTGACGGAGAAAGATAAATTAATTAGAATTGCTGTGGATGCACCTCCTGGATCATTAAAATCTCCTCGCAACTATGGGGCGCTACAGTTAGCCAGTTTGGGAGCGCTTCCTCCACGAGCACCATTGTCTACGCCACTCCCAAACGTGAGTATAGAAGGCGGCTGTGATATAAATATTGAAGATGAGGGGCATACCTACATCCTTTCTCCCAACGCTAATAGCAGCCGTAACCTGGATAATATTTCAGGAAAAGATTATTTAAACGGACTTAATTATCTAGCTAGCCATGATCTCATTGTCCGTCATCTAATCATGAGTAAAGCAACGTTAGGGTTAACACAAGATGGCAGTGCTATTATCAGATTTAAGGAAAAAGTTTCAGCCTTTGAAGGATTGCTATCCTCCCCCGCTTGGATACCGTTTCGTACTGATAAATGGCCAGGAGCCCGACAAGTCTGTGAAATTGCCCCTAATCGGTGGGAGGCTTTTTGCCCTCAAGACAGCGTCCCTTCTATTCTTATAGAAGTTGTTCGTAACCCTGAAGAGAATATCACTCTTTACGAAAAGGGAATCATTAATCAGACTGCAGACACCGCTACTCCATTTAACTCAATGCCATCAGCAAATGGAAAGCGTATCGTTAAAAAAACATCTCTTAGAGCTATTATTGTTTTCTCAGGTGAGCTTATTGGAGATGACAAAAAATCAATTCGCAAAGAAATTAAAAATATTATAGAAAAAACCAACTGCGGAGAACACGTAGGTTGGGCAACAGCCTCTACACCATTTGATGATCCAGTACCGCTAAGAAATTTAATACCTTTAGATTGGTCGCCGATAGCCTCGAGAAATGGTCTTACTCTAGCTTTTTCCGATTATTATCCTAATGCCACAGTAGCTTGGTCTATTGCAACGACTCTTCATCAAAATGGCATACCGTGCACTCCCGTTTCTGACAGCTATTCAGCGCCTAAAGTTAAAGCAGCTATGCGACTAATGATAGTTTCTGGGCCAACTGATGATGCTTGGGGTAGATATGCATCATTAATATTATGCCCAGCCTGGCGAAGTGAATCACAAGCGCAACAATTATATGTTAATACATTAAAGTCATCTGTGTTTAGTAATGCGCATAGACAATTGCTTGATGATTTATTAGATGATTTATGTCCAAGTGTGATAATTGGTGCTATTCCAAGCATTTGCTTGAGCAATGTTAATTTTAAAAATTGATATATCCATTGCAACTATTCAGCTAATGAGGGCCAAGCTATGAATATGATACATACAAAAGTAGATTTACATATTCCCCCGCTAAATAGTTCGAGCAAGGTTTGCGAAGATATAATTAAAACTTTTGGCCTGTCCGAAGAAGGGTGGATGGAGTCGCTATCAAATTTAGACATTCCTACAGATGGGGTTGTTCTAATAACAGGGGCAAGTGGTGTTGGTAAAAGTCTACTATTAAGAGATATTTCTCGACATTTTTCAGATATAAGAGAAATAACAAATGATATTGATAAAGAGAAATCTATCGCGGAAATTATATCTTATGGAGATGCAGGTGACGTCATCCGTTATCTTTCAAAATTTGGGTTGGGAGAACCACGTATCCTGATTGGTCCTTTTTCTCACCTTTCTGATGGACAAAAAGAACGCTTCCTTATTGCGTTAGCTTTACTCCAGGGAGTAGGACCACTTATCCTTGACGAATTTACTACACGATTGGACAGGCGCACAGCTCTAATTGTAGCCATGAATTTAGGGAAAATTCTTCGCTCCAATAAACAAAGTGCTTTTATTGCAAGTTGCCATGATGACATTGTCGACTTCTTGAACCCTGATGTTCATATTAAACTGTGCTCTAATGGGAAGCACCGTATTTTTAATAAAAAACCAAAAAGCACGAATATATTAAAAAGTCTGGAAATAAAAATTAAAAAAGGCACTATAGACGATTATAAAAAACTTTCTCGCTATCATTATGAAAATGACAACCCGAACGACATTGATATGTTAGCACCTCTAGTTGATCATGTTGTCACCGCTTACTCTAAAGGAGAGTTGGTGGGTGTTAATTTGTGTATTCGCCCGTGGCCAAAAGCATTTGACATATTTCCTGAGTTTTCAGAAATCAATAAATATGTATTGCAATCATTCCGGGTCATTGTACATCCACAGTATCGCGGCATTGGACTAACGAAGGCATTAGATGTCATTCCTAACGCCAACACAAAAGTACTATTATCCTGGTCTGCATTTTCTTCATATTACTCTTTCCCTATTCTTGCAAGCTATCAACGGTTAAATAGCCCGTTTGAAACAATGAGCCACGCAGAGACCTTGCTTCAAGCATTTGTTGAGCCCCGACAAAAAAATAAAAAAAAATCACTTCACCTCAATATGGAGTGCAGTCAACTCTGGCAAGAGCTCACAAATGAAGAAAAGAAAATATTGAAGACGTTAATTGTAGATGCCGCCAGTGAGAAAAGTTTGCGTCTGGCGCTCTTTCAAAGAAAAATATCTGGCTTGGATACCTCCGCTGAGTCCATAAGCTTTATTAAAGCTATTTTTCTAAAGCTTTATTCCAAGTCCAGCAATGAAGTTTTACCCATGATGTTGGCTGAAACGGTTTATAGACCTATGGCTATGTTTGTTAAAAATATAAGTGATACGAATGTAGCAGAGGATTCCCGCCTTGCTTAAAAAAGAAAGCCTGTGGGTATTACGTGGTGATGTTGTTATCCTTAGTGATGACAATCAACTTAAGCTGATCACAGAGAATGGCATAAAAAGTATCAAGCCCCCTAATTCAGATACTGCGAAATTACTTCATCTACTGAGTACAGTAGGCGTAGCAGTAGAAGTTGATAAAGAGCCAGACGGAAGCCTTCTTCGGAAACTAAAAGATGCTAATCTCATTCATACTGCCCCGCCTTATGGGATGACGCCGTTACAGACTATGCAATGGTCGTGGAATGAAGCTGTTGCACCAAATCAAGAAATGAGTCAGCAGCTAAAAAACTCATCCATAGTAGTTGTTGGATGCGGTGGTACAGGAGCTTTAGTTGCACAAAGCCTTGCCGGTTCAGGTGTGGGGTCTTTTGTTTTGATTGATTTTGACAAGGTGAGCATGAACAATCTTAATCGTCAATTTGTTTTTGGTGCACACGATATTGGTCAATATAAAGCAGATATACTTGCTCAGCGATTAATAGAAAATCAAAAAGTAGTAGACGCTACATCCGTTATAGCTGAGATAACGTCTAGTAAACAGTTGGCGAAGTTAGCGAAGGGCGCGGATTTAATAATCTGTTGCGCTGACGAACCTAAAGGAGCTATTCAAAGTTACGTCGCTAACGCAGCAGTAAAAGCAGGCACATCGGCGCTGTTCGGTGCCGTTGGTATTAACAACGGTATACTTGGGCCGCTTCTTAGAGAGAGATCTTCATTTCAGGCCTATCTACGCTGGATTAGAGAGGTGCGCAGCGTTTGTAAAAAAACAATTGTTCCTGCACGTTTTCCGTCCAATGGAATAACAAATTCCATTGTTGCTAACCTTATCGCGTGGGAAGCTTTTCAGTATTTGGCAAAAATGGGGCCTTCAAAAACAGATGCATGTACCTTGAACTTAAATTTCAATTCTTTTGAATTTACAAAAAAACAGGTATTTGAATAAAAATGGGCGCATTAAATTTTTTCAAAAATAAGAACGATAACTTATATTATTCCTTGTCGATTTTTATGAATTTGGATGTTCAGAGAAGTTTGTTTGTGCTTTACTTGCTGCAACTTGGCATCACACAAGGAGAGATAGGTATTCTTCAATCGTTTCTATTCTTTTCTTCCGTAGCGTTAGAAATTCCATCTGGTTTACTCGCAGATCGATATGGTCGAAAAATCTCTCTTATAATCGGTTTTTTAGGGTTATTTATAAGTGGTATTGGTTTTTTGCTGTTTTCATCTTTTATTCCTTTCGCAATTATATTTTGCTTATTCGGCGCTAGTATTGCTATGGGCTCCGGTTCAGACAGGGCGTTATTGTATGATAACTTACTAGCTGAAAATCGAGCAGAAGAGTATCCTAAAATATTATCGCGTGCCCGTGCCATTGGTGCTGTGTCATTAGGTTTGTCTATGCTATTGGGTGGCGTATTACAAGACACTTGGTCTTGGAATACTGTATATATTTTCTTTGCGATATCAAAGCTTGTTGGCGCTATTGTTGTAACACTCATTCCCGAAATCAAGCTCCCGTCTATTTCACTGAACGCCAATAAAATAAGCGTCATGAGCGACAAAAAAACAGAGGGGATTTTTACTTTATTAATTAATTTTTTCCGCTCTAAAAAAGGCGCTTTTCTTATGCCTTTATTTATTGGGTATGCCTTATTCGAACTTTCAACAATCCCTTTGTTTATTTATGGGCAGCCATTTTTTTCCATGCAAGGCTTAGAGGTCCCTATCATTGCTGGTATTTATGCTGCCGTTGAAGCTATATCTGCTGGCATGTTTGTGGCTGCCGGCTTTATATGTACTAGATTCTCTCTCGGTATCATTGCTTTCACTACTACTGTTGTTGTTACTTTTCTTCTTTTCATTTTGTCATTGAATATTGGAATCATTACTTCAGTTGTCACTTTTCTGTTAATCATGTCGCTCCCCGCCATCTATGAGACCTCATATGAAACCTATATTCATGATAATGTTGAGTCACGTATCCGAGCATCTTGCCTCTCTGTAGCAAACCTAGTTAACTCAGTTATTATCGGCATCTCCTATACTGTTTTCGGTGGACTATTAGACCTATATGGTTTCTCGTTGACTTTGATTATAGTTGCAGCCACTTGTTTTGTTGGCTTATTTGGCGTAGGTACAACATTGCTGTTAGGTGGGCAAAAAGTCCATTTGAAAAAACAAGAAGCTTAAATCGTCTCGAATTTTCTAGACGCTTTCCAGACTCACTGCGTAAAGCGTTTAAAACGCTACCGGTGGCAGCTGGATATTGGTAACCCTAGCGTCGTTCCCGGCGCCATGGGCGTTTGCTCGAGCGCGTCGGGATTACCACCGTGCTGGTGGCGTTTATCCTGATCTACACCCTCGGGCCGAGCGGCTTGTGATGGCCGATTCTGATCGCGGCGACCTTTCTTGACCTGGGTAACCGTATCAACCAATTGGCCAACCAGCTCTGCGTCTTGGCGCTGGAACCGTCCGCCACCAGCCGCCTCAACACGGTGTTTATGGTGGTCTACTTTATCGGCGGCGCCTTGGGTTCAGCGGCGGGGGCGGTTTAGTCGTATCCGGCTCATGCTCAGTACACCTGTGCGATGTCCCCAAGAAATTGGGGATTTCGACCTTCGTGGCCTTGGCTATCGGCATGATGTCTGATCCGCCACACCACCCGTCTATGGCATGTTGGTGATTCGGAAGTCAGGTGGCTGGAGGGCTGCGAAAGTTTTTATTCCTTAGATCACTATAGAGGTTACTACGCAGTGCCTTAATCGAGCGGCTGTTCAATACAGCCGCTCAAGGCACAAACTCCACCCGCAGCCCTCTGCTCGCACTGCGGCCCTGATCATCAGTGACGCGTAATTGATACTGCCCTGACTTGCCCGGCCGCCAGTTCAACGTGGTCTGCGGCGGGCCTTGGCCGATGAGGGTCTGGTCGGCAAACCAATAAAGCTTTAACGCATCACTGGCGGCATTGGCGCTCAGGGAGATGCTGTCCTGTGGCTGGGAAAGCCGTAGCTGATAGCTGACCTGGGTGAGTGGCGACCTGATTTGTGGTGCTTCGCTCTGGCCGCCGGAGGGGTTGGGCTGGCAGTTCTTGACCACGTTGGGCGGTGTGCGCCGGGGCAGGCCGGCGGCGCGGTACAGGCGTTGTACGTCGCTGGGCCAGAATTCGAAGACTTCTTCGCGGGTGTACTGCGGATCGAACGGCGCGCAGGCGGCTTTGCCGGTGCGGGTGTCGATCAGCACCGGACGGTGCAGGTTGGACACGCGGATCGGCGAGACGCCGGGGACGTACCAGGTTTTGCGGGTCAACGGACACCAGCGGTTCGGCAACTCGCCGGAAGCGGCGCAGATGTCGATGCGCGTGAGGCCCGTGGGCGGTTTGTCGACTCGATCCGCCACCGTGGGTAAGGCCAGGGGCAGCGCATCGGCGATACGAAAGAACAGCGGTGCCGCGGTTTTTGCGCCAATGAACGCCGGGTTGGGGCGGCCGTCGAAGTTGCCGACCCACACCACCAACACGTAGGGCCCGACGATGCCGGCGCTCCAGGCATCGTGAAAGCCCCATGAGGTGCCGGTTTTCCACGCGGTGCGCCAATGCCGGCCACGGCTGTCGGCGGGCAGGCCGTCGGGGCGTGGGTTACGCCTGAGCATGTCGCGGACCATGAACGCGGCTTGCGGCGTCAACAATGCATCGCCGCTGCTCTGCGGTTGTTCGCTCAAGTAACGCAGTGGCCGCAAATGGCCGTCGCCGGCCAACATCAGGTACAGCCGCGCCAACTCCTCGGGCGTCATCTCGCCGCCGCCCAGGGCCAAGGCCAGACCGTAATGGCTTTCGCCGCGCATGCCCTTGATCCCGGCCTGCTGCAAAAAGCCGTACAACGATGGGGATTTGACCTGGCTAGCCAGCCACACCGCCGGAATGTTGCGGCTGCGGATCAGGGCATCGCGGGCGGTCAGCGGACCGACATAACTGCCGTCGAAATTTTCCGGCTGAAAGTAGCCGAAGCTGCTCGGCATGTCCTTAAGGATGCTCATCGGATGGATCAGCCCCTGGTCCAACGCCAGCCCGTAAAGGAACGGCTTGAGGGTCGAACCTGGCGAGCGCCGCGCCAGAATGCCGTTGACCTGGCCGTGAAGCGCTGTGGATAAGTAGTCCGCCGAGCCGACCAGCGCCTTGACGCTCTGGTCGCGACTGTCGATCAGGATCGCCGTAGCGTTTTCGACACCGGTGCTTTTGCGCTCGGCAATGAATCCGCCAATCAGCCGTTCCAGTAACTGCTGCAAGGGCAAATTCAACGTGCTGTTGAGCTCATTGCCCGTCTGGGCGGCCAGTAACTGCTCGCTCAAATGCGGCGCCAGAAACGGAATCTGCTGGCGGTTGCGCGCTTCCAGCGGCAGCTCCAGCAAACTGCTGTTACGTGGGTCATCGGGGTAGGTGTCGCGCCACTCTGCCATCAAGCGCAGTCGCGCGTTCTGCAATGAGGGCCCGAAACTGGCGCGGCGTCCCGGTTGCTGCGGGATCACCGCCAGAGCCAGGGCTTCGGATAGCGACAACTGCGCCGCCGGTTTGCCGAAGTAAATCCGGCTCGCCGCCTCCGCGCCTTCGATGTTGCCGCCCATCGGCGCCAGATTGAGGTAAGCCTCGAGAATTTCGTGTTTGCCGTAGCGCGCCTCCAGCCACAAGGCCAGGGCCATTTGTTGCAGCTTGCCGGGGATCTGCCGGGTGTTGAGGTCCCACAGACGCCGCGCCAGTTGCATGCTCAGCGTCGAGCCGCCCTGACGCTGGCCACCGCTGTAAGTCGCCGTGGCCGCCCGCAGCAGCGCCGGAGGATTGATCCCCGGATGCCAAAAGAAGTTACGGTCTTCCTTGAGCAGCAGTGCTTCGACCAACGTCGGCGAGAGGCGCTCCAACGGCAGCCAAAGCCGATACTGGCCGTCGGCGGCCAGGGTCATGCGCAGCAGCGAGCCATCGTCCGCCAACACCTGGCGTGACGATGACGTCGTTTCGCTCAGCGGCGCATGGGGCCACAGCCTCAGCCCCAGCAACACCGCCCCCGCCGTCAATCCAACGGCCAGCAGGCGTTTCAATCGTCGCCCCGGTTTCCTCAAGGTTTGACGATTTCCAGCTGACCGACTTTGCCACGGCCCTGCAGGGTGGTTTCGTACATGCCTTCGGCGTAGGCCGGTGGCGTCTTGAAGGTCCCGGCATTGGTGGCGCGCACCCGATAAACGAAAGTGCCGACATCGCGCCGCGCCATACCGTAGAACACCACGCGGTCATCGCGCACATCGATGTAGTTCGGCGCCCAGTCGCTCAATGCACTTTCACCGACCGGGGGTTGCCAGGCTTCGGCTTCTTCGCTGTCTTCGCTGTATTGCGACTCATCGTCTTCCTCGCTGGCAGCTTTCGGCTCCGGTGGCAGGCGATACACCGGCTCGATCCCGCCCGGCAGCAAATCGACGACAGCCACTTGCTGCACTTGGTCGCGATCGGTAGCGCGCAGGCGCAGGCGCACCAGGAACTCATCGCCGACACTGACCTTGCTGACCGCTTTGCCGTCCAGGTCGAGGTATTCGTGGATGATCTCCAGGCCATTGCTGATTGGCTTGAGGGTGCCGCGATCGAAACCGGCCTCGCTGAGCATGTAGAACGCGGCCGGGCCGTCGGTTTTTTCCATCAGCAGTTTCTTGGTGCCGACCGGTACGGCGGCGCGCGGCGGCTGACCGGCCATCTCCAACAGTTGTTGCTGTTTGTCGCCCAACCAGGCCGAGGCCTTGAGGGTCATGTCGCTTTGCGCGCGCTGGCCGTAGTTGTCCAGGCCACGCAACAACAGCGCGGCGGACAGCGAGTTGTAACGCTGCTCGTTGAGGCGCTTGCCGAGTTTATCCAGCAAGGCCACCGGCACATCGTCCAGCAACTCGGGGAAATGGCGGCTGAGCAAATGCAGGTGCTCGGCGTCATGCACCAGCGGGTCGTAATACAAACCGTCGCTGTCCCAGGCATCGGCGACGGAGCGCCACGGGATCTTGCGGAACAGCGCATCGGCCTGGCGATCCTGCTTGAGCAATTTGTAGCTGGCGGCGAGGTAAGCGGCGCCCAGGTCGTTGGTCCAGGTGGCTTTGAAGTAGGTCTCGTAACGCTCGCGGATATCGCTCACGGCGCCGCTGACCAGAATCCCCTGACGACTCAGCAAGTAGCTGGCGTAGGCGCGGTTGCGCAACTCCGACAAGCCTTCACTCGGGCCGTTGGCCAGGTCGGTGAGGTAAGCGTTGGCGCGCACCAGCAGGTCTTCCGGTACTGCCAAACCACGTTCCTTGGCTTCGATCAGGAAGTCGGTGGCGTACAGGCTGGCGTAAGGCGCGACGTCCGGGTTGGCCGCCCACAAACCAAAACCACCGGCCTGATTCTGCCGCTGACGGAGCATCCGTACCGCGCCGGTAAAGGCTTGTTCGGCTTCGGGTGCGGTGCCGCCCCAGATCAACGCCGGCATGGCCTTGGACACCAATTGCTCGGTGCAGGCGTAACCGTAGTCATCCAGGTAATGCTTGAGGCCATTGGCCCAGACCAGCGGCGAGGCGGCGACACCCACTTGCACATTGCGCAGTTGCCCGAACAGGTCGCGAGTCGGCTTCAGCTCTTTACTGGCGCTGTCGAAACGGCCGAGGCTGAGGGCTACCCGGTGTTCGGTCAATGGGCGGATCGAGGTGGTTTCCGCGACCTGGATCCGTTTGCCGTCCGGCAGTACCGCGATAAAGCGCAGGTCGGCCGAGCCGAGGTTTTCCAGGACTTTGATGCGGAACTGCGCCACGCCTTCCTTGCGCGGTTGCAGTTCCAGGGTGTTGTCCTGAGCGCCTTCGACTTTCAGGCCGCTGCTGGTTTGCAGCTCGAATTTCACCTTGGCGGCCGTGTCGAGGTTGCTGAACACCCCGGCGCTGACGCTGAACACATCGCCCGGCGCGACAAACGCCGGCACGTTCGGCGTGATCACCAATGGCCCGCGCACCTCGGTGGCGGCCTCGCTGACCCCAACGCTGTCGGCATCCACGGCCACGGTGAACAGATGCAACTTGCCGTTGAAGCTGTCCGGTACCTGGTAATGCAGCACGGTTTCCCCGGCCGGCAGGTCGATCAGCCCCGACCACCAGGCCACGGGTGGCTGGTGTTTGCGCTTGAACGGGTTGAGGTGCGAAGCCAGGGCGTTTTCGGTATCGCCGCCCGGTGCTGCGCCGCTGAGCAAACGGCTGAATTCCGGCAGGATCAGGTCAAGGATCTGGCTGGTGTTGACCTCCAGCGCGCGTTTCTGGAAGAAGAAACTCAGCGGGTCCGGCGCCTTGTAGCGCGCGACTTGCAGGATGCCTTCGTCCACCGCGTAAACCACGGCACGGGAAGGCCGATCCGCCGTGACCTTGATATCCAGCACTTGCCCCGGCTCGATTTTCGCCGGGCCTTCGACCTTCAGCGCCATGCGCCGCGCATCGAGGTTGATGCTGAACGGCACCACCCCGTAGGACAGCGGGCTCATGTAGACCTCGGACGAACCGATGTCGCGCACGAATTGCACGTTGATGTAGGCGTTGCCTTCAATCCCGGCCGGTACACGGATGTGCTGCACGCTGTTGGTGCTGTCGGCCTTGAACCATTGCTGGGTGTAGACCTTGTCGCGTTCGATGGTGATCAGCCCGGCGCCGGTGTAAGGCGCGCGAATGCTGATGGCAATCTCATCGCCGGTGGCGTAGCTGCGCTTGTCCAGGCGCAGTTGCAGTTCGGCGTTGCGCTCCAGGGAGCGCGAGGTGTTGGCTCGCCCGGCGACGCTGTAGTCGATGGCGTTGATGACGTTGCCGTTGGGGTCCTTCAATTTCAGGGTGTAATCGCCCGGGGTGGTGGTGTTCAGCGTCTGCTTGGCGCCGGCCTTGCCCAAAGTCAGGGGTACGGCAGGCTGGCTGATGTTCTTGACCCGCGACTCGTATTTGAAGGTGCCGTTGGCTTGCTTGATCAGTACCGAAACGTAGCGATGCTCCACCAGTTCGGTGCTCAGGCCATCCACGGCCCGTGGCGTGAGGTCCGGCGCGATGGCCAGCCATTGCACCTGGCGCGGGGCGTCCTTGGCGACGTAGTTGAGGGCATCCGGGCTGGTTACACCCACCAGATACGGCGCGGAGGACACCAGCAGACTGCTCTGGGCCGCGACGTTACGGCCACCTTCGGCCTCATAGACCTGAGTCATGACTTGCAGGCGATAAGTGCTGTTGGCGAAACGTTGCAGGTCGAGGTCGAGCACCGCCTGACCGTTATCGTCGGCCTCGGCTTCCGCCAGGTCTTCGGAACTGGCTTCTTCCAGGGAATCGCGCAGGTGGAATCGATAATCCGGGTAACGGTCAAACGCCGCCGCCGTCGGGTTCAGGGACATTTTTGCCGTCACCCGCCGGCCCGTCGCCGGGGCACCGAACAGGTGCAGGGCGGTGACCTTGGCCACCACTTGGTCGGGCGGGATCCAGCCGACTACTGGTGTGTCGTGCAGGGTCAGGCTGACCTTCATGCGGTCCGGCTCGAAATCGCGAACCTTGAAACTGACGCTGCCCAGGTCGGTGCGCGACTGTTTCTCGCCGATCAATTGCAGGGTCGCGCTGTAATCCCCGGCTGGCGCGACTTCGCTGCTGGCGAAATCAAAGCTTTCAAAGCCCGAAGCCGACAGTTTGAGCGGCTGGCGGATGACTTCCATGCCCCGTGGGTCGAGGATTTTCAGTTCCACCGGCAGGCCCTGCAAACCACCTTTCCAGTTACCGCTACGGACGATCATGCCCAAGTGCGCCGTTTCGCCGGGACGATAGAGGCCGCGATCGGTAAACAGGTAAGCGCTAAGACGCTCGGTGGCGCCGTCTTCTTCCAGGCCGCCGATGTCGAAGCGCGACAGGTCGAGTTGCTGGGACTGGCGGGCGATTGGCAGGAAAGATTGGTCGTTGCCACGGGTCACCACGTACATCAGCGGTGTTTTTTCGCGACGCAACTCATCGAGCTTGGCGAAGTGCACATGGCCCTCGGCGTCGGTTCTACCGCTGCTTACCGGCAAGCCGTTGCGCCCGATGATGTCGACCTGTGCCTCGGTTACCGGCGAGCCATTGCCGATGGACTGCACGTAGACATCATGGCTGCCGTCGCTGGAACGCTTGGCGATGATTCCCAAATCCGTGACCACAATGAAGCGCAAGTCGCTGGTGGTGTTGTCGGAATAGCGGTCGAAGGTGCGCTCGGACTGATCATCCTGGGAGCTCAACTTGAGCACGAAAATCCCGCGACGCCCGCCATTGGCGTTGAGGTAGCGGCTGAGGTCGACGTTGTCGTAAACGGTTTTCGACGGGTCGGCGGCGTTCAGCGGGATGTCGAGGGACATACGCTCGACCATCCGGTCGAAATAGTCATTGCTGAAGTTGGGCCGGGCGAAGCTGCCGCTGCTCTGGTCCACCAGGTGTTGCAACTGGTTGGGCAGCAAACGGGCGATTTCCACATGGGCGCCGGGCACGCCACGGGACATAAAGCCCAGGCGTTTCTCGCCGGTGAGGCTCAGCAGTGCGCCGTCGGACAGGAAGCGCAAACTGCGCGGATAGGCCGGCATGCTGACCAGCGACACCGTAGGATTCTTCGCCAGGTAACCGCCGATGGCTTCGAGGTTGGCCGGGACGCGGATGTACAACGCACGACCCGCCGGCGCCTTGAACTTGAAGGCGTGCTGGGTATTGAGCGGTTCGATGCTCGGGACGTGGGTCAGCGCGACCTTGGTGCTGCGGGCCAGCAGTTTTTCGTCGATGTCTTGGCCGTACCAGGGCGTTTGATCGTCGGCGGGTTTTTCCGGCAGCAGCCAGGCTTGCACCTTGCCGGCGAGCATTTCATCGGCCACGGCACTGGAGCTGCTGAACATCAGCACCGGTTCCGGCTCGCCGCGTTCGTTGTCGACAAACTGCACGTCGGCGTTGCCGAAGGTCAGGCGATAGCGGCCGGGTACGGTGACTTCAGCGCTCAGCGGAGCAGGGCTGGCATTGCCGCCGTCCCGGGCCTTGATGCCTTCATCGAGCTTGATTGCCACCGCCACGCTTTCCAGCGGTGTGGCGAGGGCGGCGGAGCGGATGTAGACGTTGATCTTGTGTTCGTCGAAGGTGATTTCAGGCTTGTTCGGAGCCTGGGTATCGCGGTAAGCCAGGCCTTTGCCCAGGGTGACGGTCACGCGTTTGCGCACGCTGTCTTCGTCCACCGGATGGGTGAAGCCGAAGGTCGTGACTTGCTGTTTAAGCGTCGGGTTGACCGGATCCTGGTACAGCTCGTTCTGGACCAAACGCACGCGGAAAGCGTCAGTGGCAATCTTGCTGCTGTACTGGTTCAGCAGCACGCCGCCAGCCAGCAGGCCTTTCTTCGCGAGGTCGAGGTTGTATTCGGCGTTGATCGGCCAATCCTGATCCGGCACGAACACCAGGTTGCGATCATCCTCCCAACGCCAGACGCCTTTGACGGCGGGTTTAAGGGTGATGCCCTTGGTGACCGGTTTACCGATGTCCTGCAACGGCGCCACGGATTCAGTGAAGCGCACTCGCACGTTATTGAAGGTGGGCGGCGTTACGGCGTAGTTGGTCAGGCTCGGCGATTGCACCGAGTAGGTCACGGTGTGCGGTTGCGGTAGGTGGGAATACCAGTGCCAGCCATACACACCGGCCGCCACCAGCAGGGCAACACCCAGCACAGCCGCCGCAATCTGCTTTGGATAGGGCCGGGCCTTGTGCCCCAGCGCGACCAGGCGTTTGCCGAGGGCAGCCATCCAGGACGGCGGCTGCCATTGGCCAAAGACCGCTTTAAGCAGCCAGCCCATGAGGCTGAAAAGCGCACCCATCACGGTTAAAAAAACGCCGAAAAAACGGCGGCAGGTTTTTTTGAACGTGTCGAACATGGTGCGCATCCTTGGCAAAGTGCGGCATATCCTACACGTGAACCTGAAAAGTGTTACGGGGCTTTTAGATCAAGGCTCTCAAGTCCACCAGTAGCGCACTAGATGGAAGAAGATCGGCGCCGCGAAACACACCGAATCCAGCCGATCCAGCATGCCGCCGTGGCCTTCGATCATGTGCCCCCAATCCTTCACGCCGCGATCGCGCTTGATCGCCGACATCACGATGCCGCCGGCAAACCCCAGCAGGTTGATCAGCAGGGCAATCAGGAACGACTGCCACGGGTTGAACGGCGTGGTCCACCACAACGCCGCGCCAATCAACGAGGACAGCAGCACGCCGCCGACAAAGCCTTCGACGGTTTTCGACGGCGATAGGTTGGGTGCAATTTTGTGTTTGCCGAACAACTTGCCGCACACGTACTGCAACACATCCGACAGCTGCACCACGATCACCAGATAAGCGATCAGCAACAGGTTGCGGCCTTCATAACCGGCGATGTCCAGGGTCAGCAGGGCGGGCACGAACGACACGCAGAACACTGCAATCATCAAGCCCCACTGCACTTTCGACGCCCGTTCGAGGAAGTGCGTGCTGTCGCCGCCCAGCGAGGCGAGGATCGGCAGCAGCAAGAACACGTACACCGGGATAAAGATCGAAAACAGCCCGTACCAATCGAAATAGATCAGCAGGTATTGCAGCGGCAACGCCAGGTAAAACGCCGCCACCAGCGCCGGATAGTCGCTGCGTCGCGTCGGCGTAAGGGTGAGGAATTCCCGTAGCGCATAGAACGACACCGCGTAAAACAGCAGGATCACCGCGCCGGTGCCCAGCCAGAAGGCGAGGCCGATCACCACTACCATCACCCACCACGCATTGATGCGGGCGTTGAGGTTATCCACAACCGGGTTCGGCGTGCCGCGGGTGCGCAACTTGAGGATCAGGCCGATCAGCGAAGCCAGCACCAGAATCAGGCCGATCCCGCCGAACAGCATCAGGGTTTGTCTATCCATGTCAGGAATGCTCCGGGGCGAGGGCCAGCAGCGCGTCGCGGCTGCGTGTCAGGAAATGCTCTTTGCTCTCGTCTTCTTCCAATTGCAGGGGCGTGCCGAAACTGGTGGTACACAGCAGCGGCAATGGCAGCACTCGGCCCTTGGGCATGACCCGATTGAGGTTGGCGATCCACACCGGGATCACTTGGGCCTGTGGATAACTTTTGGCCAAGTGATACAGCCCGCTTTTGAACGGCAGCAGCCCGTCTTCCGGATTGCGTGTGCCTTCGGGAAAGATAATCAGCGAATAACCCGTCGCCAAGGCATCAAGCATCGGCTGTAAGGGGTTATCCACAGGGTCTTTGCGCTCGCGGTCGATCAGCACGCCGTTGAACACCCGGTTGATGATGTAGCGGCGGATCGCGCTTTTGTTCCAGTAGTCGCTGCCGGCCACCGGGCGCGTGAGTTTGCGCAGGGCGGGAGGCAGCGAGGCCCAGAGCAGCACGAAGTCGCCGTGGCTGCTGTGGTTGGCGAAATAGATCCGCTGCACCGGTTCCGGCGCGCAGCCCATCCACAGGCTGCGGGCGCCAGTGACGGTGCGGGCCATGGAGGTGATGAGGGTGGCAACCACAGGTTCGAACATGAATGATTTCCTTATCCGGCGAAGGACAGCCAAGGGCTGGCCAGGATCACCGCCAATGTCGGCAGCACCTGCACGGCCAGTAGGACAGCTTGTTTACGCAGCAGGCTCAGCGCTCCGCGCTGGCGCTCGGCCCAGGGCCGCCCGGCACGGTTGGCCGGTTGCAGGCCGAGGCTTTGCAGGGCGTGGTCGAGGGCTTGAGTGCGGTCCGGCAAGGCGTCAGCATCGCGAGCCATCAGGGTAAAAAGATCCGCGTCGAAGGCGACGCGAAACGCCCAATATTTTTGCCACAAACCCGTGACGATCAGCCAGGCACTGAGTAACAGGCCGAACGTCACCGGAGTGATCAGCAGCAATTGCAACAGACCGAACAACACCCCGAGGACGGTCAGCACTGTGGACAACTGATCGAGGGAACGGCCTCGGCGCAGCAGACTGGCGACCACCTGCAGTTCCATATCAACCGGCATAGGCAGTCTCCAGCGCTTGACGATGGGCCGGGTGCAATACCACTCGCGGACGCGCGGCCTGGATCATCGCCACGGCGGCATCGACCGTGCTCGCGCGGCCGCTGTGCAGCAACCACGCCGCCACCGCCGTGGCACTGCGCGAATAACCCAACGCGCAGCAGACCAGCAACGGGCCTTGCTGGCGCAGTTGTTCAATGGCCTGGGCGGCGGCGAGACATTGCTCTGCGTTGGGTGCCGTCAGGTCGAGGACCGGGATGCTTTGATAAGCGCGACCTCGGGGATCGAGCGACAGCTCAGCGCACAGATCGACTACCGCTTTAAACGGCGTCAACTGCTCGGCACTCGGCAGCCTGCCTAGCCAAACGTTATCCACAACCTCATTGGGCTGTGGATGCTTGTAAGTCCACAGCCGTGAATTGATCCACGCCGCCGCCACGTAAGGCGCAAACAACCAGCGGGCGGCCGGGCTCAGACGGCCGTCGGCGCGTTTCTGAAACCCGGCAGCGTCGAGCACTGCGTAATTCAGCGCCACCAACAGCAACGCCACGGAGGGCCAGATCAACCACAACCATCCGCCGCCCAGGCCAAAGGCTGGAATGGCGAACACGGCGGCGCCGAGGCCATAACGCACGGCCAGGCTCCAGCGTTTCGGGTCCTTGGCCAACCGCAGGCTGTTCAACGGGCTAGACCGATCCAGCGGCCACAACCACACGCACAGCCAACCGGCGAGGGCGCCTGTGGGTAAGTCGATAAAGTGATGTTGATAAGTGGTCAGCACCGAAATCCCGATCAGTGCGAACCAGCCATGCACCACCCAGCGCCACACGCCCTGCGAGTGTCGTTGGTACATCACCCACAGAATCACCAGCAGTGCGATGTGCAGCGACGGCGCCTGATTGAACGGCTTGTCGAACCCTGCCAGCACCGCGAACAGCCAGCCGAATACTCCGTCCAGCTCCGGCCGTTCAAAGGTGAAGCGCAGCGGCCACAACAGGAAGCAACTGACCGAAATCACCTGGGCGCTGAGCAAGCGCAAGGCATGGCGTTTGAGTTCATGCCGGCTGTTGGGCAGCAGCAGCGAAAAGCCGTACAGCAGATCAATTGTCCAGTAGGGGACGATGGTCCACGCCCAAAAGGGCATGGCGCTTTCCCACTCGAAAACGAAGGTGCTGACATCGCTGCGCTGGGTCGTATACCACGTGGCAAAGCCGTAGCTGGCGAAAAACAACGGCGCCAGCAGCAGCAACCAAAGCACCGCCGGTTTCAGCAACCCCGGCTCTCTTGCGCTTGAGGCGTCCGGCATCATTGCACCCGTTGCGCGAGGGACACAGTGAAGATCCCCCATTCATCCACACGCTGGGTGATTTTGCGGAAACCTGCGGCTTCGACCAGTTGATCCATTTCCGCCTGGCTGCGCCGACGCATCACCCACGCCTGGCCCTGACGGTGACTGGTCAGGGCGCGGGCGATCAGTTCCAGTTGCGGGTGCCACGGCTGGCCGGTATAGACCAGATAACCGCCGGGTTCCACCGCTTCGGCCAAACCTGCCAGCGAATCGCCGACCATGGTGTTGTCGGCAAACAATTCATACAAGCCGGAGACCACTGCCAGCGTTGGCTTGGGCTCCAGCGCGGCCAGGTCGGCGCGGTCGAAGGCATCGCCCTTCACAAATTGCGCGATGTCGCCCAGGCCTTTATCGCGAATCAGCGCACCGCCATCCCGCACGTTGATGTCGCTGTAGTCGCGCAGCAGGATCGATTCCGGCAGCGGACTGACGCCTTGCAAGGCTTCGAGAATGTAGCGGCCATGGCCGGCGGCGATGTCGACGATGCGTACCGGGCGACCTTCGTCGCGCAGTTTGGCCATGGTCAGGCGCAGCAGTTCTTCGACGTTGAGTTTGCGTTGGCGAATGCCGCGCCAGCCGATCGAGTTCAGGTAGTTCTGGTCGATCATCCGCCCGAGTCCGCCCTTGCCGGTGGGCTGGTTGCGGTACACGTAGTCGAGGGTGCTGCCGGAGTCGAAACCGGTGTCGAAACCGAGCTTCACGCCCTCGGACACTTTGCTGCCCAAACGCATGCTGGCGCGGGTCATGCGCCAGTACAGGTCACGCAACGAGTTGCGCGGCAGCGGGGCGGCGAGGGATTCGGATTCGGCGCAGGTCAGGCCGATCTTGTCGGCATCGAGCAGCGAAGCGCGGTCCAGCGGATAGTCGAAGTTTTGCAGGATAAAACGCTTGGCGCTGGCCACCGCCACGGCGCGATCACGTTCGCCGAGGGTGTCGTGGAAGAAGCCAGGGAGGATGTGTTTTTCCTTCTTCAGGCTGCCCAGGCGTTCGAAAAACTGCTCCTGGGGTTTGCGATGCACCACGAAGTCCGAGCCGGAAATCAGCAACTGGGTCGGCACCTGGATCGCCTGGGCATCGGCCACCACGCGGTCGGCGGCTTCGTACAAGCCGAGCAACACGTTCACAGAAATCGCTTTGGTGATCAGCGGGTCGCTGTCGTAGGACGCCACGCGTTCCGGGTCGTGGCTGAGGAACTTGGCCTTGACGTAGCTGTTGACGAAAAAATTGCCGCGAAACTTGCGCATCAGCCCCAGGCCCGAGCGGGCGAACGGCACGTAGAGCTTGACCTTGAACGCGGGCGAGGCGAGCACCAACGAACGGATGCGCGGCGCGTAGTCGTGGACCCAGGTCGAGACGATCACGGCGCCGACGCTCTGGGCGATCACCGCCATGTTTTCTTCGTCGATCTGGTGGGCGGCGCTCAGGTGATCGCAGAAGGTCTGCACGTCGCGCACGCTGGTGGCGAAACTCGGGCTGTCACCGCGCGCACCGGGCGATTGACCATGGCCACGGGCATCCCAGGCAAAGAAGTCGAACCCCGGCAGATCCAGTTCATCCACCAGGTGGGCGATACGCCCGGAGTGTTCATGGCCGCGATGAAACAGCAGCACGGCTTTGCGCGGTTCGTCGGGATTGGCGGCGGTGGCCGGCCAGTGACGGTAGAACAGCTCGACGCCGTCGTGGGTGGTGAAGGTCTGCTGCTGGGGTTCACGCATTGCACTTTCCTTATGCTAGAGCGGCCTTATGCTGAAGAGGCCTTATGCCGAGGGAGCGGTTTCCTGCACTTCTTTGAGGCCCTGACGGACCCGGTTGACCAAGGTGTATGCCAGCAGGACGGCGACCACCCCAAACACAACGTTAATCCACAACGCGCTGAACCAGCCAATGGCAATGCCGGTGGCCACGACACCGAGGACAAACGCGCGATCGCTTTTGCCCATCGGCCCGTCATACCGGCGCGAAGCGCCGACCATCGGCCCGAGCACGCCACTGTACTCGCTGAACAATGCCAGCAGCGTGACCAACAACACAACCAGCAGATTCACCTCGGGAATCAGCGCAAACGGCAGGATCAGCGCGCAGTCGGCGACGATATCGCACAGTTCATTGAGGTAGGCACCCAGGCGCGACTGCTGGCCGAACTCACGGGCGAGCATACCGTCGATGGCGTTCAGCGCCATGCGCAGGATCATCCACACCGGAATCAACATAAACACCCACGGGTGCTGGGCGAAACTGGCAATCGCCACGCCCACCGCTACCGAAATGACGGCGGCCAGCACGGTGATTTGGTTGGCGGTGGTGCCGTTATCGAACAATCGTTGCACCAGCGGGCGCAACAGATTCTGGAAGGCAGGTTTGAGCTGGTAAATGGAAGGCATCGGGAGACGGTCTCAATAATTGAAAGCGCGAACGTTCAGGGTTATACGTCACAATAATCAGAATGCCAGCAAAAACCATCTTCCCGCGAATCCAGGGCCAATCGTGAACACTCGGCCTCGGGTTTTTCAGCGCTCAGGAGTTCATCGATGGACCGCTTCCAGGAAATGCAGGTCTTCGCCGCCGTCGCCCAGGACCAGGGCTTTTCGGCGGCGGCGCGGCGCTTGGGCATGTCGGCGGCCAGCGTCACCCGCGCAGTGGCGGCGCTGGAGCAACGCATCGGCACGCTGCTGCTGACGCGCACCACCCGCAGCGTGCATTTGAGCGAGGCGGGCCAGCGTTATCTGGAGGATTGTCGGAGAATTCTCGCCGAGGTGCAGGAAGCCGAGGATTCGGCGGCAGGCAGTCACGCGCAACCCCGTGGGCAACTGACCGTGACGGCGCCGGTGTTGTTCGGCGAGTTGTTTGTCACGCCGGTGATGGTCGATTACCTCAACCAGTTTCCCGATGTCACGATCAACGGGGTGTTGGTGGATCGCATCGTCAACATGGTCGAGGAGGGCATCGATGTCGCTGTGCGCATTGGTGAGTTGCCCGACAGCAACCAGCACGCGATTCGCGTGGGTGAGGTACGGCGGGTGATCTGTGCATCGCCGACGTATCTGGATGCCCATGGTCGACCTTGTCATCCCCAGGATTTAAACGGCGTGCCGGTCGTTGCCACATCGGCCATCGGGCAGCTAAGGACCTGGCCCTTTCTCGATAGCGGGCAGCCGCTCGGCGTGCGTCCGGAGTCGCGGCTGGTGGTGACGTCCAATCAGGCGGCCATCAATGCAGCAAGCCTGGGCTTGGGGTTGACCCGCGTTCTGTCCTATCAAGTGGCGCGCAAAGTCGCGGCCGGGGAACTGGAAATCGTCCTGGCGGACTTTGAACTCCCGCCGCTGCCGATCCACATCGTCTACCAGGGCGGACGCAAAGCCCCGGCGCGTATTCGCAGTTTTGTGGATTTTGCGGTGAAGGCCCTGCGTGAGCACCCGGCCTTGCAAGGCTGACGGTTTATTGCGCTGGCTGAAATAATGGATTGCATTGGCTGGTGATTCTGTTGTTTTGGCGATGGGTAGATGATGGCCCCCATCGTTGCTGTTCAAGGTCTGAACGGCGCAATCACCCAGCGGAGCCGCTCATGCACGCCATCAAACTCTACAACTTCCCCCGCTCCGGCCACGCGCACCGTGCCGAGTTGATGCTGTCGTTGCTGCAACTGCCGACCGAGCTGATCCTGGTCGATCTGGCCAAAGGAGAGCATAAACAGCCGAAGTTCCTGGCGATCAACCCGTTTGGCCAAGTACCGGTGCTGGATGATCAAGGCGTGATACTGGCCGACTCCAACGCCATCCTGGTGTACCTGGCGCAGAAGTATGGCAACGGCCGTTGGTTGCCCGCCGACCCGGTCGGCGCGGCCAAAGTGCAGCGCTGGTTGTCGGTGGCGGCCGGGCAGATTGCCTTTGGCCCGGCGAGAGCTCGGTTGATCACCGTGTTTGGTGCGCCTTACAACGCTGAAGAAGCGATCGCCCGCGCCCATGACCTGCTCAAGGTCATCGATCAGGAATTGGCCAACGCCGAGTATCTGGTGGGCAACGAGCCGACCATCGCCGACGTCGCGGCTTACAGCTACATCGCCCATGCCCCGGAAGGCAATGTGTCCCTGGCGGACTACGCCAACGTGCGTGCCTGGCTGGCACGGATCGAAGCCTTGCCCGGGTTTGTCGGCATGCCGCGCACCGTCGCTGGCCTGCAACAAACCGCCTGACCTTCTTGAGCTGTTCACACTGCGCCTTGGGCGCAAGGGAGAGGCTGTGATGGAACATTCACCGTGGCACGCCGGCGAGAAACAGTTGCAGGAGCAAGTGGGTGTTGCCGAGCGCATGGAAACCCTGGGTCGCAGGGTGATTCGCAGCGAGATGCCGGACCAGCATCGCCAGTTCTATCAGCAACTGCCGTTCATGCTGTACGGCGCGGTGGATGCGGACGGTCACCCGTGGGCAAGCATCCTCGAAGGGCCGCCGGGTTTCGCGCATTCTCCTGCGCCTGCCGGGTTGCAGTTCGAGCGCTTGCCGGCGGCCGATGATCCGGCACAGTTGCAGGCCGGGGCCGCGATTGGCCTGCTGGGCATCGAATTGCACACACGGCGGCGTAATCGTCTCAACGGTCGAGTCGGCGCCATGACCACGGGCGGCTTCGGCGTTTTGGTGGAACAGTCCTTCGGCAACTGCCCGCAATACATTCAACTGCGGCAGTTTCGCTCGGTGCCGCTGGCCGATCCGTCGACCCGCGTCGCCCAGCACCTCAACGCGCTGGATGATGCGGCCAGCGCCATGATCAGCCAGGCCGATACGTTGTTTGTCGCCAGTTACGTGGACGTCGATGGCCAACGCTCGGTGGACGTTTCCCATCGCGGTGGCCAGCCCGGTTTCGTCCGCATCGAAGGCAATCGCCTGACCATTCCGGATTTTGCCGGCAACCTGTTTTTCAATACCTTGGGCAATCTGCTGGTCAATCCGCAGGCCGGTTTGCTGTTCATCGACTTCAATTCCGGCGACCTGCTGCAGCTCAGCGGGCGTACCGAAGTGATCCTCGACGGCCCGCAGATCGAGGCCTTCCAGGGCGCCGAGCGGTTGTGGACGCTGGACGTTGAACGCGTCGTGCGCCGGCCTGCGGCGTTGGCCCTGCGCTGGCGTTTCGACGGTATGTCGCCCAACAGTTTGATGACCGGCACCTGGGAACAGGCCGCCGCTCGTCTGCAAGCACAAGCCCTGGGTGATGCCTGGCGGCCACTGCGGGTGACGCGCATCGAAGCGGAAAGCCAGAACATCCGTTCGATCTATCTGGAGCCCGCCGATGGCGCCGGATTGCCGGTGTTCCAGGCTGGGCAGCATTTGCCGCTGCGCTTCAAGATTGGCAATGAGGTGCATATCCGCACCTACAGCCTGTCGAGTGCGCCGTCCGATGACTTTTTCCGCATCAGCGTGAAGCGCGACGGCTTGGTCTCTTCGCACCTGCATGAACAGATCCGCGTCGGCGATGTGCTGGAAGCCCGCGCACCCCAGGGGCACTTCACCGTGGCGCCCCACGAGCGGCGGCCATTAGTGTTGTTGGCCGCCGGCGTTGGCATCACGCCGTTGCTGTCGATGGTGCGCGAGGTGGTTTATCAGGGCTGGCGCACGCGGCACATTCGGCCGACCTGGTTCTTCCAGAGTTCGCGGACCCTGGCCGATCAACCGTTTCGTTCAGAGCTGGACCGTTTGCTGGAAGGCGCTGGCGATACCGTGCGCGTGCTGCGCTTGCTCAGTCAGCCGGAACCCGAGGCACGGGAGGGCGAGGACTTCGACCTGACCGGACGCATCGACACCGCGTTGCTGCACGGCATGCTTGAGGTCGAAGACTTCGATGAAGTGGATTTTGTCCTGTGCGGGCCGGGGGCATTCACCCAAGGGCTGTACGACGGCTTGCGGGAGCTGGATGTCCGCGATTCGAGGATTCACGCCGAGACATTTGGCCCCTCGACATTGCGTCGGCGGCCGGACCCGGACGCCATCGTCATCGAACAACCGCCTGCTGCCACCACATCGGTGCCGGTGGTGTTCCAGCGCTCGGCCAAGGAGGCTCGCTGGCAACCGGACGGCGGCAGTTTGCTGGAGCTGGCGGAGAGCCGGGGTTTGCGTCCGGAATTCAGTTGCCGCGGCGGCTCGTGCGGGACCTGCAAGACCCGGTTGATCAGCGGCCAGGTGAATTATCCACAGCCCCCGGCGGAGGTGCCGGATGCCGGGCAGGTGCTGATTTGTTGTGCGATTCCGGCCCAGAGTTCGCAGCCACTGGTGCTGGACTTATAACCCGTTGATCCCTTGTAGGAGCTGAGCTTGCTCGCGAAAGCGGTGTATCAGTCGACAACCATGGTGCATCTGGAGCCGCCATCGCGAGCAAGCTCGGCTCCTACAGGTTGTGGCGGGTTCAGGCATAGGACAGCGATTTCTCTTCCAGCAATTCCTGATACAGCGCCGTCCACTTGCGCCCCATCTCATCGGCGGTAAACAACTGCCGATACCGCGCCTCCGCCTTCACCCCCATCTCCGCCGCGCGAACGGGGTTTTCCCACAAGGTTCGCATCGCCTCGCGGAACGCCAGTGGATTGCTCGGTGGCACCACCAGCCCGGTTTCGTTGTGGATGTTGATGTAGCTGGTGCCGGTGCCAATCTCGCTGGAGATCATCGGCTTGCCATACATCGCGCCTTCCAGCAGCGAAATACCGAACGCTTCGGAACGCAGGTGTGACGGGAACACGATGGCGTAGCTCAGTTGCAGCAGCGTCACTTTGTCTTCATCGCCCAACCGGCCGAGGAAGTGAATGTTGCGCAGACCCAATGCCGCAGCTTGCGCGTGCAGTTCTGCTTCCAGCGGTCCTGCGCCGACGATCACCACCGGGTAGTCCACGTCTTTCAAGGCGTCGAGCAGAATGTGCAGGCCTTTGTAGTAACGCATCACGCCGACGAACAGGAAAAACTTATCCCCAAGCTTCTGCCGCCAATGGTCCATGCGCGCGCTATCGGGCTGTGGATAACCGGCCTTGTTCAAGCCGTAGGGAATGACTCGGGTCTTGTCCTGGAACTGCTGCAACACATCGCTGGTGTGCAGGTAGTTGGGCGAGGCCGCGACAATGCGGTCGGCGCTGGCGAGAAAGCGGTTCATCAGTGGCCGATAGAGTTTGAGCAGGTGTTTCTGGCGAATGATGTCCGAGTGGTAGGTGACCACGCAGGGCTTGTTCATGCCGCTGGCGAAATGCACCAGGTCCATGAACGGCCAGGGGAAGTGGTAATTGACCACGTCCGCTTCGGCCGCCAGTTCGCGAAATTGTTTGAACACGCTCCAGGAAAACCCGGTGGAGGCGAACTGAATATCGAGTCTGGCTCGATGCACTTCGTGCTGTCCGAGTTGCACCACTGGCGGTGTCGGGTCGGTGCTCAGCGTCAGCACCTGACCCTCGATGCCGTGTTGGGCGCCGCTTTCGCAGAGCTGGAAGATGACTTGTTCGATACCCCCCACGGAGTCGGGCAAGTACGTCTTGAAAAAATGAAGTACGCGCATTCAACCTCCCAAAGCCTGGCGGTAGGCGCGAGCTGTGATCTTCGCGCAACGCTCCCAGGAAAAAAGCTTCGCTTGTTGCAGTCCCGCTTCTCGGCATACCTGCCAATGCGTTTTATCGTCGATCAGTCGGCTCATGGCATCGCGCAAGCCTTGTGGATCGTCGGGTTCAATATAGTTGCCCGCCGCGCCGGCGACCTCCGGCATCGCCGAATGTCGCACCAGGATCACCGGGGTGCCGCTAGCCATGGCTTCCAGCACGGGGAGGCCGAAGCCTTCGTAAATCGACGGAAAAATCAGCGCCCGCGCCCCGGCCAGTAGTTGTGCCACATGCTCGTCCGGCAGATAACCGAGCAAACACACGTGACCGGCGGCCAGCGCCTGACGCAACTCTTCGCTGAATTGCTCACGCTGCCACCCGGCCATGCCGACGATCAACAGCGGAAATTGCTGGCGCTGCGCCTCCGGCAGCAAGGCGTGGGCGCGCAGGGCCAGGGTCAGGTTTTTACGCGGCTCCAGAGTGCCGACGCACAGGAAATATTCCCGCGCCTCGACGCCATGGGCCTTGAGCACCGCGTCGATGTCGGTGACGTCGCGCGGATGGAAACGTGCCGCCACACCCAACGGTGCAACGATGAAACGCTCGGCCGGCAGGGCGAAAAAGTCCTGGGCCTCGTCGGCAATGAACTGCGAGTCGGTCAGAATCAACTGCGCCTGCTGCACGCCTTCAGCCAGTCGCCGTTCGATTTCGCGCAGGCGTGCCGGTGGTTGCGTCTCGGGGTAATGCAGGTGTGTCAGGTCATGCAAGGTGATGACCGTCGGGCCGTCGAACGACAGCGGCCACAGACTGGGTTCGTGATAGAGGTCGATCGACGGCGGGCGACCTTGATCGAAGCGTTTCTGCGCCAGCCAGCGTCGCGCCTGGTAGGCCCCGGGAATTTGCCGCAGCAATGGAGTCAGTCGCGAATAGCCGGGCATGGCCGCGTCGGGGAGCGTAGAGCTCCAGCCCCAGCCGTGGAACAACGCCAGCTCGACGTCCGGCTCGCAGGCGAGGGCGCCTACCAGCTCGGCGACGTAGTGGCCGATGCCGGTGCGCGGGGCCTGGAGGATCCGGGCGTTAAGGGCAATTTGCATGTTGCCTCTCTGACTCGGCCGGGAGTGCTTCCAGGTTACGCAGGGTCCGTTCAGCCAGTTGCGCACTGGCTTCGCGCCAGCTGATCCAGTACCAGTCTGCGACGTGGCGGGCGGCCGGGAATTGGCCGCTGCTTTCGAAACGGGTGACCAGGTCCGCCAGGCTTTGCGGCGTGGCCAGGTCGAAGTAAGCCATGAACTCGCCGCCGATTTCGCGGAACACCGGGATATCGCTGCCCATCGCCGGCAAACCGCGCTGCATGGCCTCCACCAGGGGCAAGCCGAAGCCTTCGACCCAAGACGGAAACACCAGCGAACGGGCGTGGGCGTAAGCGTATTCGAGGCTGGTATCGCTCAGGTCGTTGAACATGAATAACCGTTTATTCAACTGCGGATGATTGCGCACCCGGGCGAGCAGGGCGTCGCACTTCCAGCCGATGCGCCCGGCAATGCACAACCGGGCTTTGGAACCCGCCGCCCAGGCGAGTTCAAAGGCGTCCAGCAGGTAGTCGTGGTTCTTGCGTGGTTCGATGGTGCTGACCATCAGGAACACTGGCTCCGGGGAGTCGAACATTCGCCGCAGGCGCGGCTCGACGGCAGCATTGGCTTCGCGCAGGTCGAGTTCGGAGCCGAGGTGGAAATAGTCGAACCACAAGGCGTCGGCTTTCGCCGGGCCGATCCGCCGTTGTAACTCTTCACGCACCTGGTCGCGCACCGTGGCGGAAATCGCCACATAGCCATCGGCGGTCTTAATGATCCAGTCGAACCACTCGTTGAAAACCTGCACCAGCCGTGTGTCGTAGAACTGCGGGTGAGTCAGGGGAATCAAGTCGTAGATCACCGACACAATGCCTACGCCTTCGCGCTTGAGCTGTTCGGCAAACGGGAAGAAGTCGGTATGCCAGGAGGAATCCAGCAACACCAGTTGATCCCCGGGTTGATGTTGCAGCGGCGCACAACGCTTGGGCAGTTGGTACTGGTTGAGGCCGTCGATCAGGCGCAACGGCAGGCTGAAACAAGTGATCGCGGTGACGCGGTAGGCCACGTGCAGCAAACGCTTGATCACCCGCGAATGGCTGCGGTTGTGCAGGCGTTGGTGCAACTGCCAGAAACGATGGGCCAGCCGACCCAGACGCCCGCCAAAGATCATCAAATGATCGAAAAACGGTATGTTCAAGGCCCCGAGCTTGAGCACTCGATAGAGCTTGCCCTTGAGCATCACCACCGGAATACACTCCACCCCGTCCACGCTGGGCGGCAGTTGATTGACGACATTGCGCACCACCCGCTGAATGCCCGAGTTGACCTTGGGGTGCTGGAACACGTGGGTGCACTCCACCAGTAGACGGGTCATGGCGAACGTTCCGTGACAGTCGAGTCGGTGCGGGCAACGGTGGTTTTCGCCGCCAGCCACGAGCAGCCGACGAAGTCTTCATGCCGGTTGTTGATCACGTGGAACACCAGCCCGTAATCGCGCCATTCGTAGTTGCGATCCAGGTGCGAGTCCAGCCGCGACAGGCTCAGGGACACCGAGTAGTTGCCCTTGCCCAGGCCCATGACGAAGGCAAAGCGATAGGTGAACCGTTCGCCGGCGTGCAGATCGGTCAGCGCCTTGTCCTGGCGATGGGTGTTGATGCCATACATCATCTGGCCCAGGCGGTCCTTGAGGATGAAGCCCAGGACCAGGCGCTCGATGTTCTGGCGCACTTCGACCTGCACTTCCAGCACCACGGCTTGCCCGACCTCGGCGGCGTCGATGGAGCGGTCGTTTTCGTCCAGCAGGCGCACGCTGAGAATGCCAGCTTCACCGGTACCGGAGACGGTTTGCACTTCGCCGCCGGCGAGCATTTCCTGGCGCACGACCTGACCTTCGCGCTCGGCCATCAAGGCGTTGTAATAGTCCAGGACCGCTTCGGGTTTGCCGTGCATGGCCATGCGACCGTCCTTGAGCAGGATCGCCGAATCGCAGATCGACTGGATCGCCGAGCGGTCGTGGGACACGATCAGCAGGGTGGTGCCGGCCTTGCGGAAGCTGCGGATGCGTTCGAAGCTCTTGTGCTGGAAGTAGGCATCGCCCACGGACAGCGCTTCGTCGACGATCAGGATGTCCGGGCGCCGCGCGGTGGCGACGCTGAAGGCCAGGCGCATCTGCATGCCGCTGGAATAGGTGCGGACCGGGTGGTCGATGGCGTCGCCGATTTCCGCGAAGTGCTCGATCTCGGGCATCAGCGCTTCAATCTCGGCGACCTGCATGCCCAGCAGTTGCCCGGCCATGAACGCATTCTGGCGACCGGTAAAGTCCGGGTGAAAGCCCATGCCCAGTTCCAGCAGCGCCGCGACGCGGCCCACGGTTTCGATCTTGCCGCACGTGGGCTGGGTGGTGCCGGTGATCATCTTCAACAGGGTGCTTTTGCCCGCACCGTTAACCCCGACGATGCCCACCGCTTCACCGGAGGCAATCTCGAACTCGACGTCTTGCAGCACCCAGTGCTGGTGGTGGCGCAGAGGAGAAAACGGGATCAGCCACTCGGCCAGTCGGCTCCAGCGGTTCGGGTATTGCTTGTAGGCCTTGCCCAGGCCAGTGACGCGAATATGCCCCATCAGAGTTCATCCACCATTTCGCCGACCCGCTGGCGAAACAGCCGCAATCCGATCAGACAGAACACCACACCGGTGATGAAAATCGGCAGCAGCGAACTCCAGACCGGCCATTGCCCGTAGAGGAACAGGTTTTGATAACTGGCGATCAGGTTGGTCAGCGGATTGAGTTGCAGCAGGCGCTGGACCCAGTCCGGCAGGATGCTGATCGGGTACACAATGGGCGTCAGCCAGAACCAGAATTGCAGGCAGATGCCGAAGAGTTGCCCGACATCGCGGAAGAACACATTCAGCACGCCAAGCACCATCCCCAGCCCGGCGCAGAACATCATTTGCAACGCCATCAACGGTATCAGTGCCAGCATCGCCGTGCCCGGCCAGCGTCCGGTGATCAGCAGAAAGCCGAGGAACAGGCTCATGATGATCGCGAAGTTGATGCTGGCGTTGATCAATACAATCGCCGGCAGGCAGATCCGCGGGAAACTGATTTTCTTCAGCAGGTTGGCGTTTTCCAGAAACATGTTCTGGCTGCGCAGGGTGATTTCGGTGAACAGTCCCCAGGCGAGCAGGCCGGCACACAGGTAAACGCTGTAGGCCATGCCGTCATCCACCCCAGGCAGGCGCGCGCGCATGATCTGGGAAAACACCACGGTGTAGACGATGATCATCGACAGCGGATTGAGCACGGGCCACAGGGCCCCGAACAGCGAATTGCGATAACGCGCTTGAAACTCTCGCTGGACGCTACCGAGGATGAACCCCCGATAACCCCACAGCGAGCGGTACAGGGAAAGCAGCATTTAAACCGTCCTGCCGTATTGATCTTCGAAGCGGACGATGTCGTCCTCTCCCAGGTATTCGCCGCTTTGCACTTCAATGATCACCAGGTCGATCACCCCCGGGTTCTCCAGCCGATGCTTGTGCCCGGCGGCAATGAAGGTCGATTCGTTCTTGGCCACCAGGTGGGTGCCGGTGCCGTTGTTGGTGACCTTGGCCATGCCTTCGACCACGACCCAGTGTTCATTGCGGTGGTGGTGCATTTGCAGCGACAACTTGCCGCCCGGCTTGACCACGATGCGCTTGATCTTGAAACGCTTGCCTTCCTCGAGCACGGTATAGGTGCCCCAAGGCCGGCTGACGGTGCGGTGCAGGCGATAGGCTTCGTGTTGCTTGTCCTTGAGTTGCTTGGCCACCCGGCGCACATCCTGGGCCCGGTCGGCATGGGCCACCAGCACCGCGTCGGCGGTATCGACGATGATCAGGTTATCCACACCCACGGCGGCGACCAGCCGGCCTTCGCTCTGGACGAAGTTGTTGTGGCTGTCGACAAACACGGCGTCGCCGCTGGCGCGGTTGTTTTGCGCATCCGGTGGTATCAACGCGGCCAGCGCACTCCAGGAACCGATATCGCTCCAGTCGAAACCGGCGGGCACTACCACCACCTTGTCCGAGCGCTCCATCAAGGCGTAGTCGATAGAGATGTCGGTGATTTCGGCAAACAGCGCCGGCGATAGCTCCTGTTGCAGGCAGCCACCGGTTTCCACCGGTGCACTGACGTCCATGCAGGCACGGGTCTGTTCGAGTAACTCGGGGGCGTGAACCTGCAACTCGGCCAGCAACGTGGCCACCGAGAAGCAGAACATCCCCGAGTTCCACAGGAAGTTGCCGCTTTCCAGGTAATGGGTCGCGGTTTGCAGGTCGGGTTTTTCGACGAAACGCTGGACCTTGGCCGCGCCTTTGTCGTCCAGTGGGGCGCCGGTCTCGATGTAACCGAAGCCGGTCTCCGGCGCCGTCGGCACCACGCCAAACGTTACCAGATGCCCGGATTTGGCCAGCGTCACCGCATGCTCGACCGCGCTCTGCAACGCCTCGACATTGACGATCAGGTGATCGGCCGGCATCACCACCATGATCGCCTCGTCACCGTGCAGCGCTTGCAGCGACAACGCCGCCGCGGCGATGGCCGGGGCCGTGTTGCGGCCCGTCGGCTCCAGCAGGAAGTGGCCGCGATGGCGGGCCAGTTGCGCGTCCTGATAGTGATCCTTGCTCTGGAAGTAATACTCGCGGTTGGTCACCGTGACGATGTCGCCCCAGCCATCGAGCAGGCCTGCCGCGCGCCGATACGTCTTGCCCAGCAGCGACTGGCCGTCGGGCAGGGTCATGAACGGCTTCGGATGGCCTTCACGCGATACCGGCCACAAACGGGTCCCGGCACCGCCGGAGAGGATCACAGGAATCAGCATGGCCTACTCCTTGGCGACGCGTTTCATGTCCGCATCCATCATTGCGCGGATCAAGGTATCCAGATCGGTTTTTGGCTTCCAGCCCAGTACACGCTGGGCTTTGGCCGGATTGCCGAGCAACACGTCGACTTCGGCCGGGCGGAAAAACGCCGGGTCGATCTTCACGTAGTCGCGGTAGTTCAGGCCAATGTGATCGAAGGCGATGCGGCACATTTCGCGCACGGTGGTGGTCACGCCGGTGGCGACCACGTAGTCGTCGGCCTTGTCCTGTTGCAGCATCAGCCACATGGCTTCGACGTAGTCACCGGCAAAGCCCCAGTCGCGCTTGGTGTCGATGTTGCCCAGGCGCAGCTCGTGCTGTTTGCCTTGCTTGATGCGCGCGGCAGCGTCGGTGACCTTGCGGGTCACGAACTCGATGCCACGCAACGGCGATTCGTGATTGAACAGGATTCCGCTGCTGGCGTGCAGGTTGAAGCTTTCGCGGTAGTTCACGGTGATCCAGTGGCCGTAGAGCTTGGCCACGCCGTAAGGGCTGCGCGGGTAGAACGGCGTGTTCTCGTCCTGCTGCTCGGCCTGGATCAGGCCGAACATTTCGCTGGTGGACGCTTGATAGAAACGCGTGTGTGGACTGAACTGGCGGATCGCTTCCAGCAGGTGAGTCACCCCCAGGCCGTCGACGATGCCGGTGGTCACCGGTTGGTCCCAGGACGCGGCGACGAAACTTTGCGCCGCCAGGTTGTAGACCTCATCCGGCGCCGACTTGATCACCGCGCGCTGTACCGAGCAGGCATCGGCCATGTCGCCGTCCAGGTAAACGATGTCGCCCTCGACCCCCATCTCGCGCAGGCGCCAACGCGAATCGCTGCTGCGCCGTGCGACCAGGCCATGGACCTTGTAGCCCTTGTCGAGCAGCAGTTTGGCCAGATACGCGCCATCCTGGCCGGTGATCCCTGTGATCAGTGCACTTTTAGTCATTGTTCTTTTACTCGTTTCTCCCAGTCGGACAGGATCGCCCGCAGGGATTGTTGTGTTGTGATTTCAGGCGTCCATCCTGTGGTCTGGGCAAGCTTGGCATGGCTGCCACAAACGCGACGCTGATCCGCGCGGCGAAGACGCGCAGGGTCCTGAATCAATTGCATGTCGACCTGGGCGAGGTCCCCTAGCTGTTCAATCAGACTGCGGATGCTTTGCTCGCGCCCCGAGCAAATGTTGTAGACCTGTCCCGGCGTGCCCCTCTCAAGCAACGCCAGGTAGGCGGAGACCACATCGCCGACATCGAGGAAGTCGCGGCTGACATCAATGTCGCCGACCTCCAGTTGTGGCGCTTGCAGGCCTTGTTTGATTCGACTGATCTGGCGCGCGGCGCTGGCGATGACGAAGCTGTCTTTCTGCCCGGTGCCGATGTGGTTGAACGGGCGGGCGACCAGCACCGGCCAGCTTTCGCTCAGGCCCCATTGCAGGCTGAGGAATTCGGCCGACAGTTTGCTCACGGCATACGGGTTGCGCGGGCAGGGCGGCTGGAGTTCGGTGATGGGTAATTGGGCTTCGCTGACCTGGCCGTAGACGTCGCCGGAGCTGACGTACAGGAAGGTGCCGTTGAACCCGCGAGCCTTGAGGGCTTGCAGCAGGTTCAGGGTGCCGAGCAGGTTGATGTTCAGCGTGCGCGCCGGATCCCGGAAGGCTTCGGGAACGAACGTCTGGCCGGCCAGGTGAATGACCGCGTCGGGCATCTCGGGCCACAGGCCTTCGAGGCTGCCGGGCTCGCCGAGATCGTACCGGGACGGAACCGGCAGAAGTTCCCATTCCGCGGCATCAGCCTTCAGACGGGATTGGATGTGTTGTCCTACGAATCCACTGAGACCCGTAACGAACAGACGCTTTTTCAAACAGCGGCCCCTTGGTCATTCACTTCGTCCATTCCCCACAGGCTTTACGGAGATGTCTGTCAGACCGGGTGGATTTCCTGGTCGAAAGGCAGGCGAAGTGATTTGTTGTAGTTGTTTGGTAGCCAATCTGTGCCAATTGCTCGGCAATTTCAACAGGTCCAACCGTGACTGGTCAGTTCTCGTCAGCGTAGCTTGATTTATTCTCGCCGGGCGGTTCACGAATCCTCAACGGATGTGTTTAGAATGCCCCTCGTCACGATTATCCAGCGTTCGTCCGGGGTGTTACGAAAGTCGTTTCCAGACCCCGCGAAGCTGACCATTAAAACAAGAACGTAGACGGGCAAGAAGACGATGGACGACGGCCGGTAAGTACCGACTCGATCCGTGGCTTTGCCGTCATAGAGTGGGGCCGCCGGGTTGGCGGTTTCATCGTGGGATGCCATGAATTTCATTCTTTACTCGGACGTCAACGACAGTTCCATCAGCCAGAGCCTCGGTCGTCCCGAATACAGTTACTACTTCGTGCTCAAGGCGTACCGGCCGGTGCTCGAAAGCCTGGGACGGGTCCATGTGGTGTCCTCTGTCGCCGAGGTCGACCCCCTCTATCGACAACTGCTCGCCGCTGGCGAAGACAGCCTGTTCCTGTCCTTCACGCCACCGCAGAAAACCCCGGACGACCTGGAATGCCCGACGATTTGCGTGGTGGCCTGGGAGTTCGACTCGATTCCCGATGAGCAGTGGGACAACGACCCCCGCCAGGACTGGACGCAGATGCTCGCGCGCCAGGGGCGGGTCATTACGCTTTCCAGTCATACCGCCCGGGCGATTCGCCGGGCCATGGGCGAAGACTTCCCGGTGCTGGTCTTGCCGACGCCGTTGTGGGAAAACTTCGCCGACATTCGTAGTCGACATACCAGCGCACCGGTGAACCCCGGTTCGACCCTGGACATCAAGGGCTGCATCTTCGACACCCGCACCCTCGGGCTCAGTGCCGATGCGCTGATTCCGGTGCCGCCGACCGCCGAGGAACTGGCGGCGCGGGAAGCCGAACTGGAAGCGGCGAAGCCGCCACCGCTGACCCTGAAACGGCGCTTCGTCATTGCCCGCCACTACCTGCATATGTGGCGTCGGGACATGGGCAAATCACTGCCGATCCCGGTCCATCGCACGCACTTCCTGAGCCAGTGGTATTGGGAAGGCGTCCGCGATCTACTGTCGGACACCGCCCATGCGCGACTGGCCGAGTACCTGCCGGCCATCGCCGGCCCGCAGACGATTGCCGTGCCCGAGCCCGAACCACGAGTGTGGCCGGACACCACCGCCCGAGTCGAAACCCGGGTCGATGGCGTGGTCTACGCCACCGTGTTCAATCCCAGGGACGGTCGCAAGAACTGGCATCAACTGATCACCGCCTTCTGCTGGGCCTTCCGCGAAACGGATGACGCCACGCTGGTGTTGAAGATTACCCAGAGCGATCTGTCGTCCTACTACGACGAACTCATGACGTTGCTCGCGCAGTTGTCGCCGTTCGCCTGTCGGGTGGTGGTGATGCACGGCTACCTGGACGATCCGCAGTACGCCCGGCTCTACGAAGCGGCGAGTTTTTACGTCAATGCTTCACGTTGCGAAGGCCTGTGCCTGCCGCTGATGGAGTTCATGGCCAGTGGCAAACCGGTGATCGCCCCGAACCACACGGCCATGGAGGACTACATCGACGAGAACGTGGCGTTTGTGCTCAAGTCCAGCGAAGAGCTGACCATCTGGCCGCAAGACACTCGCATCATTTACCGCACCCTGCGCTATCGGCCGGACTGGGGCTCGCTGAAAAGCGCCTACGAACACAGCTACCGGATGGCCAAGGCGCAACCGCAGGACTACCAGCGCATGTCCCGGGCCGCTGTCGAGCGCATGCACGATTACTGCGGGTTCGCCCCGGTGCAGCAACGCCTGGCGGATTTCTTCGGGCTGGCGCCACAGGCATCGACGTCGGCAACCGTGATGGATAACGCCTCATGCTGATCATCATTCATTCGGAAACCAACCGGCACACCATCGCCAAAAATCTCGGTCGTTCGGAGTACAGCTATTACTTCGTGCTCAAGGAATACCGGCCTGTGCTGGAACGATTGGGGCAGGTCATCGAAGTCAGCGATCCGCAAACCGAAGTCGATGCCCTGTACCTCGACTGCCTGGCTCGCGGCGAAGACTGCGTATTCCTGTCGTTCTCGCCGCCCCATCGCACGCCGGTACATCTGGCCTGTCCGACCCTGGCGGTGTTCGCCTGGGAGTTCAGCACCATTCCCAACGAACCGTTCGCCGGTGAGCCGCGCAATGACTGGCGCACCGTGTTGCGGGCTTCAGGCGCGGCCATCACGCACTCCAGCTACACGGTTAACGCCGTGCGCGAGGCGATGGGCGCGGATTATCCGATCGTCGCCGTGCCCGCGCCGGTGTGGGACCGTTTCGCCGCCCGTGGCGCGCAGTTGCAGCGTCAGCCGCTGGCCCGTCAGGTGGCGTTGAAGATCAAAGGGGTGGTGGCGGACAGCCGTCAACTCGATCTGCAAGCCTTCGGCCCGGAGCACTTGCGCAGCGGCGAGGGCATCGATTTCGAGGCGCCGGCCAGCGAACACGAGATCGTCCTCGACGGCGTGATCTACACCTCGGTGTTCAACCCCAGCGACGGGCGCAAGAATTGGGAAGACATGCTCAGTGCCTTCTGCGTGACCTTCCGCGAAGCGCAAGACGCGACCCTGGTGCTCAAACTGACCCACCACGATGCCGAGGAAGCGCTGGCCGACATCCTTCATCACTTGTACAAAAACCAGTCTTACCGCTGCCGCATCGTGCTGATCTATGGCTACTTGGCGGATGCGGATTACGAGCGCCTGGTCGAGGCCACCAGCTACGTGGTCAACACCGCCTATGGTGAAGGCCAGTGCCTGCCGCTGATGGAGTTCATGTCCTGCGGCAAACCGGCGGTAGCGCCGCGCACGACGGCGATGCTCGATTACCTGGATGCTGACAACGCGTTCCTCATCGACACCACGGACGAACTGACGGCCTGGCCCCACGACCCGCGCCGGGCCTTTCGCACGTTGCGCTACATCACCAACTGGGCGTCGTTGTGCACGGCGTACCGGGCCAGCTATGAGGTGGCCAAGGGTGATTCCGAACGTTATGCACAGATGTCCGCCCATGCGGTGGCCAGTCTCAAGACCTTCTGCAGCCAGGCCACCGCCGAGCAACGCCTGAACGTCTTTTTTGCCGATTTGTTCGAAACCCGCGCTGCATCTGCCGTGGAAACCCCCGAGACATGACCAGCAAACGGATCATGGACATCGAGCTGTTGCGCGGCATTGCGGTGCTCGGCGTGTTGTTCCATCACCTGACGGGCAGTCTGTTCACCGACCCGGTGCCGCTGCTGGAAAAAATCCACGGCTGGGGGCAGCCCTGGTGGGGCGTCGATCTGTTTTTCGCGATCTCGGGTTTCGTCATCGCCCGCAGCCTGATCCCGGCGTTGCAAGGTTGCCGCACACGCCAGGAATACTGGCAGCAGACGCGCAACTTCTGGCTGCGCCGGGCCTTTCGCTTGTTGCCGTCGGCGTGGCTGTGGCTGGCGCTGATGCTGCTGGCCTGCGTGTTGATCAACCGTTCCGGGGCGTTCGGCACGTTGCACGCCAACCTGCAGGCGACGCTGGCCGGGGTCGCGCAGTACGCCAACTTCCGCTTTGCCGACAGCTTCTATAACTATGAGTACGGCACCAGTTTCGTTTACTGGAGCCTGTCGCTGGAGGAGCAGTTCTACCTGCTGTTCCCGTTGCTGATCCTGCTGTGTCGCAAGCATCTGGTCTGGGCCTTGCTGGCGTTGGTCGCGGTGCAGTTGTTGACCTTGCGCACGCCGATCCTGATGGTGGTGCGCACCGACGCATTGGCCCTCGGCATCCTGTTGGCGATGTGGAGTGCACGCCCGGATTATGTGCGCTGGGAGCCGACTTTCTTGCGCCGGCCCTGGGCCGGGGTGTCGTTCCTGGTGCTGATGGCGTTGGCGCTGAGTGTGATGGCCACTGATCGCTTCACCTTCACTCATTACCGGATCGGCGCGATTGCCGTGCTCGGCGCGGTGCTGGTGTGGGTCGCGTCCTACGACCGTGACTATCTGTTGCCACGGGGCCTGTTGAAAAATCTGATGGTGTGGGTCGGCAGTCGCTCCTACGGGATTTACCTGATCCACATTCCCGCCTATTCGTTGGTGCGCGAGCTGATCTTCCGCTTGCAGGCGGCCGGTCTGCCCAGCCCGGGCGGCCATCCGATCCTGACCATCCTGATCGCTGGCGGGCTGATCGCCCTGTTAAGCGAATTCAATTACCGCTTCGTCGAAATGCCCATGCGCAATCGCGGCGCCTCGCTGGTGCAACGCCTGAGCACGTCCCGAACTGCCGTCACATCCTCTGGAGCTACCTCATGCTGAGTATTTTGAAGAAACTCACGGCGGGCGCGCCCGCTCCCGCGCAGCCCGTGGCACCGGTCGCCGACAAGGTCGACCCGTATATGCTCGGCCTGCACGATGCGATGCTCAGCGGCTGGTTCAACCAGGAAACCGGCGAGCTGTTCACCGGTTTCCCGGTGACGGCCGAGGACACCTTGCTCGACGTCGGCTGCGGTGACGGCGGCAACGTGCATTTCTGCGGCATGCGCGGGGCCAAAATCATCATTGCCGACATCGATGGGGCCAAGGTCGAAGCGACTCGCCAGCGCCTGGGCGACACCCCGGCCCGCGGCGTCGAATGCCACGTCACCGACTGCAACCCATTGCCGATCGCTGATGCGACCGCGACGCGCGTGGTGTCCACCGAAGTCATCGAGCACGTCGACGATCCGGCACAGTTCCTCGCCGAGCTGGTGCGGGTCGGCAAGCCGGGGGCGCTGTACTTGCTCAGCGTCCCGCACCCAAGCTCCGAGGATTTGCAAAAGGACATCGCCGCGCCGGAGTACTTCCAGAAGCCCAACCACATTCGCATCATCAGCGAAGAACAGTTCAAGGCAATGGTCAGCAACGCCGGGCTGGAAGTACTGAGCCATAGCCAGTACGGCTTCTACTGGTCGATGTGGATGCTGTTGTTCTGGGAAGCCAAGGTCGATTTCAGCAACGCCGACCACCCGCTGCTCAACCACTGGGCCAATACTTGGCAGGCGATCCTCGATTCGCCACGGGGCGCGCAGATCAAGCAGGCGCTGGATGCGGTGGTGGCGAAAAGTCAGGTGATCATCGCCCGTAAGCCCTAGCGGCGATTCACTGTGGGCGCTTTTGTGGCGAGGGGCTTGCCCCCCTCGCCACAAAAGCCCTCATGCCACAGGTTATCTGTCTGACCTGAGACTGCATTACCCTGTAGCCCTGTTTTGTAAGGGTCAGGGATTTCATGTCGTTTTTCGTTCGCCTCTCGGCCCTGCTGGCTGCGATGTTGTTGCTGAACAGTTGTGAGCAACACAACGCCGCGCCACTCGATCAACAACTCTATGTCTGGCAACGGCAATGGACCCCGGCCCACGAAGCCGCACTGCGGGACAGTCGTGCCGATTTCTCGACCTTACGCGTGCTGGCGTTGCAGGCTTTTCCCAAGGAAGGCTGGAAGCGGGCGCGGATCGATCCGGCGTTGCTCAAACAGGATGCGCGGCCGCTGATTGCGGTGATTCGCCTGGATGGCCAGCTCAAGGCGCTGGATCAGGACGAGGTCATTGCGCAAGTCCGGCAAGTGCTTGGCGACTGGCAAACCCAAGGCTTGACCGTGGCCGGCGTGGAAATCGACCACGATGCCGGCAACGCTCGACTGCCGGCCTATCGAGCCTTCCTCACGCAGCTGCGCGCCGCACTGCCAGCCTCCTTACCGCTGGGCATCACCGCGTTGCCGGCCTGGCTCGACAGCCCGGAACTGCCCGGGTTGTTGGCGACAGTCGATAGCAGCGTCTTGCAGGTGCATGCGGTCAGTGATCCGCGTCGGGGTTTGTTCGACGCGGATCAGGCCCGGCAATGGGCCAAGGCCTGGGGCCGCGTTACGGTTAAACCGTTCTATCTGGCCCTGCCGGCCTATGGTGTGGCGTTGTTGCCGGGGGCCAGCGGCGCACCGGTCGTGGAAAGCGAAGTGCCCATCGAACGCGGTGGTGAGCGCCGGGAGCTGTTGGCCGATCCGCTGCAATTGAGCACGCTGGCCCTGGACTTGCGCAACGATCCGCCGCCGCACCTCGCCGGGCTGATCTGGTTCCGCCTGCCGTTGGCTGGTGATCGCCGTGCCTGGAGCCTGACCACCCTCGGCGCCGTGGCCCGCGGCGATGCCCTCGACAGTCGCCTGCGCCTGCAACTCTCCGAACAGGGCGGCCTCTATGACATCGCCGTCACCAACCAGGGCAATCTCGACAATGCCTGGCCCGAACGCCTGACACTGGCGGTGCAAGGCTGTGACGGCGCCGATGCGCTGGCCGGTTATGCGTTGCAACAAAGCCCGGATCTGCTTACCTTCACCCGGCTGCGCGACGGTCGAATTGCCGCCGGCGGACAACGCGCTATCGGTTGGGCACGCTGCACTCATATTGATCAAGGAGCTTCGAATGTTCACCCGTAACTGGCCCCGCCATCTGCTCTGCCTGAGCCTGGGTTTGCCGCTGGGTTCGGCGCTGGCCTGCGGGCCGGATTTCCCGATGCGCCTGCTGGATGACCGGGCCGAGTCACTGGCGGAGTTGCCGGAAGGTAACTTCAAATTCGAGATCAATCGCCTCGGGCATGCCATCGCCGGGCTGAAAAATGTCACGACCGCCACTAACACCCCGGACAACGGCTACGGCGAGACGCCGTCCTACACCGCGCAACGGGACAACGCCGAGCAAACCGGTTTGAGCGCTGAACAACAGGCGCTGGTCAAGCAGTTGCGCAGCCTGACCGATGCGCATCAGGTGGAAGTTCAGGGCGCGAGCCTGCCGGTTGATCTGCGGCTGTACCTGGCAGGCGCCGTGGCGTTCAACGCCGGGGATCATCAGGTCGCTGCCGAGTATTTCCAGAAAGTGCTGGCCCTGCCGGCGGAGCAACGGCCGTTGCGCAGCACTTGGGCGGCGTATTCATTGGGTCGGGCGCTGTATGAAATGAGTGCTGAGGCAGACGCCGAGCCAGATCTGTTGGCCCAGGCGCAAAAAGCCTTCGAGCAGACTCGCCAGCTGAGCATCGATGGCTTCAGCGATCCGCTGGAACTGGGCGTCGCCAGTCTCGGCGAAGAAGCGCGAGTCGTGCGCACCGCGGGTGACTGGAACCGCGCGATCGAACTCTATGCCACGCAAAACATCCACGGTTCGGCGGTGGGTTACGCCTCGCTCAAGCAGTTGATGGGCGAACTCACGGCATTGCCCGATGCTGAATTGACTGCGTTGCTCAAAGGCAAAACCGTGCAGCAATTGGTCACTGCGTCGTTGCTCAGTCGCGTTGGCTGGTCATTTGGTGAACAACCGCCGGGCGAGAAAAAGCTCATTCAATTGCTGCAAGGCAGCACCCGCGGCAGCCTCGACAATGCCGATCGCCTGGCCGCCCTGAATTATCAACAGGGCGACTACGCCAGCGCCAAGGCCTTCGTCGAACACGCCGGCGACGGCGGCCTGGCCTGGTGGGTGCGGGCCAAACTGGCGCTGCGCGAGGGCGACAAAACCGCGGCCACCGCAGCCTATGCGAAAGCGGCCCAGGCGTTCCCGCAGAATGAATCCTGGGGCGAGCGGCCCACGCCTGATTGGGATTTTGAAGGCATCATCGTCCAGCCCAAATGCCGGGTCGAGGGTGAGAGCGCGATCCTCGCCTTGCAGCGCGGTGATTACCTGCAAGCCTTCGATCAGCTCTATCGCAGCAAGGGCATCTACTGGCTCGATGCGGCCACCGTTGCCGAGCGAGTGCTGACCGTGGATGAACTCAAGCATTACGTCGACACGCAAGTGCCGGCCGTACCGCCGCAGACCCAGGCGGAACGCGACAACTATGTGCCGTTGCCGGTGGCCGCGAGCCTGCGCGATTTGCTCGGGCGGCGGTTGTTGCGTGAGGAGCGTTACGACGAAGCGCCGGGCTACTTCGACAACGTCGATCTGCAGAACAAGGCCAAGGCCTACGCACAGTTACGTCAAGAGGCCGACGCTGCCTGGTGGCCCACCACTCGGGCCGCCGCGTTGTTCAACGCCGGTGCCTTGGCGCGGGAGTGGGGGATGGAGATCCTCGGCTATGAGATGTCGCCGGATTACGCCAGTTTGTTCGGCGGTAACTACAGCCTGGAGACTGCCGAGCTCAAAGTCGGACCGCTAGTGTCCGAGGGCGAAGTCCAGCGCCAACAGGCCAGCGCGGCTCAGCCAGACGTGCGCTTTCACTACCGATTCGTCGCCACGGCCTTGGCCAGTCGCGCCGCCGACAATTTACCCCACACCAGTCAGGCTTTCGCCGCAGTGCTGTGCGCGGCGTCGGGGTGGAATTCCAGTCTTGAGGAGCAAAGCGCGTTCTATCAACGCTACGTCAAGGAAGGCCCTTACGTGACCTGGGCCGCAGACTTTGGCCATCAGTGCCCTTCTCCGGACTTTCAAAACGCCAGCAAACGCTACGTGACCCAGGCCACGGATTCCGTGCGTTCGACGCTGCGGCCGTACAAGAAGCCGGTGCAGATTGGCGCAGTGGTGATCGTGGTGGCGGCGGCCTTGTTGCTGATCAACCGCCGTCGCCGTAAGGCGCAGTAACGTTCAAGCCTGTTGAACAAAGGTCAGCCTCACCGCGAAGCCGATCAACAGGCTGCCGAACAGCCATTGCTGGACCCGTTGGGCCGATGGACTGCGTTGCAGCCAGCGGCCCAGCGCGGCGCCGACCAGTGCGTAGGCGCTGTCGAACAGCAAGCCAACGCCGACCAGCATCACGCCAAGGGTAGCGAACTGCGCGAGCACCGGCCCTGCCTGGGGATTGATGAACTGCGGCAGCAACACCGAGCAGAACAGCAACGCCTTGGGGTTGAGCAGGTTGGTCAGCAAACCGCGCTGGATCGATTCGCGCCAGCGTGGTTTTTCGGCCGTAGTGCCAGCGCCATTCAGGTTCGGCAGCATCGTGCTGCGCAGGCATTGAATGCCGATCCACAACAGGTACGCGGCCCCGGCCAGGCGCACCACATCAAACGTCCAGGGCGCCGCTTTGAACAGCGCCGCCAGCCCCAGCGCCGCCAACGCCACATGACAACCCCGCGCAATCCCCAGGCCAATCGCCGTGGCCAGCGCCGCGCCTTTGCCCTGGCGGGCACCGGTTTGCAGCAGCAGGATCATGTCCGGCCCGGGCAACAGATACACCACTGCCAGCGCCATGAAAAACAGCCAGAGTCCCGCCACGTTGCACCCCATTCGTTGTCGATTTGGTAGGGTCAGTCTAGGGCGGGAGGGCAGGGCAGGTGCTTGCGTAGTTCGCTTCTAAAACCGTTTGGATTGGCATAACCTGCCACGTTATGACGCACTGACTATCGGAATCTGCCAAACCATGAAACTGGACGCCTACGACCGCAAGATCCTCGCCGCTCTGCAACGGGACGGGCGCCTGAGCAATGTGCAATTGGCGGATGAGATCGGTTTGTCGGCTTCACCGTGCTTGCGCCGAGTGCGGATGCTCGAAGAGGCTGGGGTGATTCGCGGCTATCAAGCCAACCTCGATCGCGACGAAGTGGGGCTGGGGCTGACGGTGTTTGTCGGGGTCAAGGTCGAACGGCACAACGATGAACAGGCGGACGCGTTTCGCGAGGCGGTGACGGCGCTGCCGGAGGTGATTTCGGCGTTTCTGGTGTCCGGGGAATCGGACTTTCTGCTGCAAGTGGTGGTGCCGGACCTGCGCGCCTATGACCGGTTCCTCACCGGGCGGTTGCTGAAGTTGCCCGGGGTGAGTGATATCCGCAGCAACTTTGCGATTCACACGGTGAAGACGCCAGGGGCGTTGCCTTTAGAACATTTACCCGCGAGCTAGGATCGTTCCCACGCGGAGCGTGGGAACGATCATCTGCGAAAAATTACATCTGCGTCGCCATCCCCTCCACATTCATCGCCGCCTGGCGCAACGCCTCGGAGCGGGTCGGGTGCGGATGGCAGGTCAGGGCAATGTCCTCGGCGGAGGCGCTGAACTCCATGGCCACGCAATATTCGCCGATCATTTCACTGACGCTCGGGCCGACCAGGTGCACGCCGAGGATTTCATCGGTGCGCTCATCGGCCAGCACTTTGGCGAAGCCTTCGGTCTCGTGATTGATCTTCGCCCGGCTGTTGGCGGTGAACGGGAACTTGCCCACCTTGTAGGCGCGGCCCTCGGCCTTGAGCTGTTCTTCGGTCTTGCCGACGCTGGCCAGCTCCGGTTTGGTGTAGATCACGTTGGGGATCAGGTCGTAATTGACCTCGCCGGCCTTGCCGACGATTTGCTCGACGCAGGCCATGGCTTCGTCTTCGGCCTTGTGCGCGAGCATCGGCCCGGACGTGACGTCGCCGATCACCCAAATGCCAGCCGCCTCGGTACGGTGCCCTTTGTTGGCGAGCATGCCGCGTTTGTCGGTGGCGAGGCCGACGTTCTCCAGCCCCAGGCCTTGGGTGTAAGGCCGGCGCCCGATGGCCACCAGCACGTAATCCGCTTCGAGCAACTCGGCGGTGCCCCCGGCGGCGGGTTCGACGCTGAGCTGCACGCCGTTGGCCGAGGTGGTGGCGCTGGTGACTTTCGAACTCAACTTGAAGCTGATGCCTTGCTTGGCCAGCGAGCGCTGCAGGGTTTTACCGGCCTCGCCGTCGACACCGGGGCAGATCCGGTCGAGAAACTCGACCACCGTCACCTGCGCGCCCAGGCGCCGCCAGACCGAACCCAGCTCCAGGCCGATCACCCCGGCGCCGATCACCACCAGATGCTTCGGCACTTCAGCCAGGGAAAGCGCGCCGGTGGAGTCGAGAATGCGTTGGTTATCGATGTCCACGCCGGGCAGGGGAGTGGGCTCCGAGCCGGTGGCGATGATGATGTCCTTGGCGCTCAGCTCGGTCTTGGCACCCTGGCTGTCGGTGACAGTGACCTTGCCCGGCCCGTCGATATGGCCCCAGCCTTTGATCCAGTCGACTTTGTTCTTGCGAAACAGAAACTCGATGCCCTTGGTCAGCCCGGCAACGCTTTCATCTTTCTGCTTCATCATTTGCGCGAGGTTAAGGGTCGGTTTGACCTCGATCCCCAGGTTGGCAAATTCCGCGCCCATGGCTGCGTCATACAGTTCAGAGGCGTGCAGCAGCGCCTTGGACGGCATGCAGCCGACGTTCAGGCAGGTGCCGCCGAGGGTGACGCGGCCTTCGACGCAAGCGGCTTTGAGGCCCAACTGGCCGGCGCGAATCGCCGCGTTATAACCGCCCGGGCCTCCGCCCAGAATCACGATGTCATAGGTGCTCATGCTGTTACTCCTGGAGTGAAGGGACCGGATCGATAACCGTAGCTGTTGATAAAAATTACGAGCGTAATATGTGCGTTGCGCGGTATTTCGGTCAAGGCTTCAGCTAATCGACAGGTTGCGCGCTTTTAGATACAGCTATTTAGAACGAAAATTTCACCACTTTCGTTATAAGGTAACGAGATGTGACGGGGTTCGACGTCAGCAACGATAAACACTGGGGTGGTATGCAAGTCGATCTTGATGTCGATGGAACGCAAGTAGCCGGGTTGCCGCGCTTTCAGCAAGCGCTGTTTCACGGGCGACGGCTGCGTCAGTACGCAATCGGCCTGAGCGCCGTGGCGGCGGTAGGGCTGTTGCTGGCGTTTTTCACCGGGCTGTTTGCGCCGCAGTCGCTATGGGCTGCGCTGCTGGTGAGTCAGAGCGCCGGTTTGCTGGTGCTGGTCGCTGGGCTGCAATCGGCGTGGTGGGTAACTCAATGGCGCGCGCAGGCGATGCATCCGAGCGTGTCGGTGCCGGTCGTCGTCGACGAAGAAATGGTCGCACCGGTGGGCTGGTACGAACGATGGCTGGATCGGCTCAGTCAGCGTTGGCTGCACATGCTGGCGCAGATTGGTGCGCCGACGTTTTGGCTGGCGGGATGGGCGTTGTTGACGTTGTTCAGCATCGAACAGTTCTGGAACCTGGGGCTGACGCCGGACACGCTGGGTTTATCCGCCAGCATTGGCGCGGCGCTGTCGCTGCTGCTGGCGTTTGGTTTGCTGGTGCTGGAGCGTCAACTGGCCCAGGAAAACACCGCCGAATGGCCCGAGGCCGGGGCGTTGGCGCAGCTCACACGTGTTGCGATTATTTGTTTGGTACTGAGCGCGCTGTGCCTGCTGTTCGGCAATGACGCCTCAGTCTGGCCCGTACGTCTGGCGGTGCTGATTGGTTTACTGCCGGGGTTGGTGGCCGTCGAACTGTTGTTGCGCGCGGTGCTGTCGCTGTTCAGTCCGCAACGTGAACAACTTGAGCCGTCATTGCTGGCGCGCAGCTTCGTCGCCGACATGCTGCGCTGGCCGCCGCAACCCTTGCTGGCGTTGCAGCATGAATTGCATAACCGCTTCGGCATCGACTTGCGACAAATCTGGGCCTTCACCTACATGCGCCGGGCGTTTTTTCCGGTGCTGGCGGTGGTGGCGATTGTCGGTTGGGCGCTGACCGGTATTCACGAAATACCGCTGCAAGGACGGGGGATCTATGAACGTTTCGGTAAGCCGGTCAAGGTGTTCGGCCCAGGTTTGCATGCGGGTTTGCCATGGCCGTGGGGTCGGGTGCTGAGCGTCGAGAACGGCGTGGTCCATGAGTTGGCCACCAGCAGTGAAGCCACCGCACCCGTGGTGACCGAACCGGCAGAAGGTCCGGCCCCGGCGATTGCCAATCGCTTGTGGGATGCCAGTCATGTGAACGATAAATCCCAAGTCATCGCCAGCAGTCGTGCCGACAAACAGAGCTTCCAGATCGTCAACATGGACGTGCGTTTCGTCTATCGCATTGGCCTCAGCGATAAGGATGCGTTGGCCGCGACCTACAACAGCGCTGATGTGCCGACGCTGATTCGCAGCACCGCCAGCCGGATTCTAGTGCACGATTTTGCTTCGCGAACGCTTGATGGTTTGCTCGGCGAGGACAGGGTAGGGCTGGGCGAAGAGATCGGTCGCGCCGTACAAACGGACCTGCAAAAACTCGACAGCGGCGTGGAAATTCTCGCCACCGTGGTCGAAGCGATTCATCCACCGGCCGGTGCTGCCAATGCCTATCACGGTGTGCAGGCTGCGCAGATTGGCGCCCAGGCGTTGATTTCCCGTGAACGCGGTGCGGCGGCGGAGGCGACCAATCAGGCGCAGTTGCAGGCCAGCATCGCCCACGATCAAGCCACCGCCAATGCCCGTGAAATCAACGCGACCGCGCAGGCATCGGACCTGCGCTTCAGCGCCGAGCGCAAGGCTTACGCCAGCGCTGGCCAGGCCTTTGTGCTGGAGCAATATTTCAGTCAACTGACCCAGGGCCTGGCGAACGCCAAGCTACTGGTGCTCGATCATCGCCTGGGCGGCAGCAGCAATGCGCCGACCATTGACCTGCGTACGTTCACGCTGCCGGCTGACCCCGCGTCGCCGCGTAACACCGCTCAGCCAGGAGCCACCCATTGAGCCAGTCCCACACTCACGATCACGATGACCACACTGGCCACGATCACGGCCATGGCGGGCATCACCACGGTCATCACCATCACCACCATGGCGATCCACAAGAAGCCGGTCCATTTCCGTGGCGACGCATGGGCTGGGCGGCGTTGCTGGTGGCGTTCGCCGTCGCGGCGGCAAGCCTGGTGCAAGTGCGGTCGGGGGAGGCCACGGTGATTACCCGTTTTGGCAATCCGTCGCGGGTATTGCTGGAGCCGGGCCTGGGCTGGCGTTGGCCGGCGCCGTTTGAAGCGGCGATTCCCGTGGACCTGCGCTTGCGAACCACGTCCAGCGGTTTGCAGGATGTCGGCACGCGGGACGGTTTGCGCATCATCGTTCAGGCGTACGTGGCGTGGCAGGTGCAGGGTGATCCGGACAACGTGCAGCGCTTTATGCGCGCCGTGCAGAACCAGCCGGATGAAGCGGCGCGGCAGATTCGCACCTTCGTCGGTTCGGCGCTGGAAACCACCGCCAGCAGTTTTGACCTGGCGAACCTGGTGAACACCGATGCCAATCAAGTGCACATCGCCGATTTCGAAGCGCAGTTGCGCCAGCAGATCGATCAGCAGTTGCTCACCACTTATGGCGTGCGCGTACTGCAAGTTGGCATCGAACGTCTTACGCTGCCATCGGTAACGCTCACCGCCACCGTCGATCGCATGCGCGCCGAGCGTGAAACAATCGCCACCGAACGCACGGCTATCGGCAAACGTGAAGCGGCGCAAATCCGTTCCGCCGCCGAGCGTGATGCGCGAATCGTGCAGGCTGATGCCACGGTAAAAGCCGCCGACATTGAAGCGCAATCCCGCGTCGAAGCTGCGCAAATTTACGGCCGTGCCTATGCCGGATCGCCGCAGCTCTACAACCTGCTGCGCTCCCTCGACACCTTGGGCACGATTGTTTCACCGGGCACCAAATTGATTCTGCGCACCGATGCCGCGCCGTTCCGCGTATTGGTTGACGGTCCGCCGAGCCTCGAAAACAAGTCCGGGTCGCAGCCATGAATTTGGTTCCACGTGGAACAAATGAGTTAAGCAGTCCCTGGATCCAGGCCGGGCGTCTGGCTTTTTTGGCGCTTTACGCGGTCACAGTGCTGGCTGCTTTGGCTTGGGCATTCTCCAATGTGCGGCAGATTGATCCGCAGAATCGCGCCGTGGTTTTGCACTTTGGTGCGCTGGATCGCATTCAAAATGCCGGTCTGTTGTTGGCGTGGCCGCGCCCATTTGAGCAGGTGATTTTGTTGCCGGCAGCGGATCGCGTCATTGAGCGTCGAGTGGAAAATCTGCTGCGAAGTGATGTGGCGTTGCAGGCGGATCGCGTGGCGACATTTGCCACGCCGCTCAGTGATGCGCTCGCCGGCTCCGGTTATTTGTTGACCGGTGATGCCGGTGTGGTGCAACTGGATGTGCGGGTGTTTTATAAAGTCACTGCGCCGTACGACTTCGTGCTGCAAGGTGAACATGTACTGCCGGCGCTGGATCGTCTGGTCACGCGCAGCGCTGTGGCGCTCACGGCTGCGCGAGATCTGGACACCATTCTAGTGGCCCGTCCCGAGCTGATCGGCGCCGGTAACAAAGCCGCCGAACGTCGTGAACGCCTGCGCGGTGATCTGGTGCAAGGCATCAACCAACGCCTCGCCGAATTGACCGCGACCGGGCAGGGGATCGGCATCGAAGTCGCGCGAGTCGATGTGCAATCGAGTCTGCCCGGCCCTGCGGTCAACGCATTCAACGCCGTACTCACCGCCAGTCAGCAGGCCGACAAAGCCGTGGCTAACGCTCGCACCGACGCCGAGAAACTCACCCAAGCCGCCAACGAACAAGCCGACCGAGCGCTGCAAGTTGCACACGCCCAAGCCAGTGAACGGCTGGCCAAAGCCTCGGCGGATACCGCGACAGTATTGAGCCTGGCTAACGCGCAACAGCAGGGCACTGACCCACAAATGCTGCTGCGCATTTACCGTGAGCGGATGCCGAAAATTCTCGGCCAGGCCGGCTCGGTAACCACGGTCGATCCGAAAGACGATTCCCGCCTGATCATTCAGGGAGCTGCACAATGACCGCCCACACCGCCGCCGCACCGAGCATGTTGTCCTCGGCCGAGCAACGCAGCGCCGCGCGCCAACTGACCCTGGCCATGCTTGCTCTGGGCTTGCTCGCACTAGGTCTGATCTGGCGCTGGATGTCGCCGGAGCAAACCGGCGTCAGCCAATTGCTGCTGGGTTTTGCATCGATCCTGGTGGCCGTGCCGGTGATGCGCTCGGCCTGGTACAGCTTGCGATATCCGAGCCTGCACGGGATCACCGATCAGTTGATTGCCTTGGCGATGCTCGGTGCTTGGGCCACTGGTGATTTGCTGACCGCCGCGTTGCTGCCGATCATCATGATCTTCGGCCACGTGCTGGAGGAGCGCAGTGTGATCGGTTCCCAGGAAGCGATTCATGCCCTCGGCAAACTGACCCGCAGCCATGCGCGCAAGGTTCAGGCTGATGGCGTGATCATCGAAGTCGATAACGGCACACTCAAGGCTGGCGACCTCGTTGAGGTGCGCGCCGGTGATCGAGTGCCGGCGGATGGCCGCGTGTTGTCCGGTCAAGCGAGTCTCGACACGGCATCGATCACTGGTGAGTCAGTGCCGTTGGAAGCGGTGGTCGGCATGACTGTATTCGGCGGCGCGATCAACCTCGATGGCCTACTGCGCATTGAAGTGACCCGTACTGGCAACGAATCGACCCTCGGCAAAGTCATCGCGCTAATGCAAAGCGCCGAGCGTTCCAAGCCGCCGATCACCCGTTTGCTCGAGCGATACGCCGGCAGCTACATGGTGCTGGTGTTGTTGCTGGCGGCGGTAACCTGGTTCGTCACCAATGATGCTCAGGCGATGCTCGCGGTGTTGGTCGCCGCTTGCCCCTGTGCGCTGGTGTTGTCGGCACCGGCCACGGCGATTGCCGGGGTCGCGGTGGCGGCGCGTCACGGGATCCTGATTCGCAGCTCGGCGTTCCTCGAAGAGCTGGCGGACCTGACGTCACTGGTGGTGGATAAAACCGGGACGCTGACCTTCGGCACGTTGCGCCTGCAATCCATCGACAGTCCGTTGGAGGACCGCAGTCACGTCCTCAAACTGGCTGCCAGTCTTGGCTCGGCGAGCAGTCACCCGGTCAGTCGCGCGTTGGCCAGCCTGGTCACTCAGGAGCATTTCCTGCTGCTCTCGGACATTCACGAGCGCCAGGGTTTGGGCGTGGTGGCGATGACCGAGCAGGGCGAGGCGGCGCTCGGGCGACCCGAACTGTTCGCGCAATTGGGTATTGTCACTTCGGCCGTTCCGGAACATGACGGGCCGATTGCCGGATTGGCATTGAACGGTGAATTCCTCGCCTGGCTGTTGCTGGCCGATACCATCAAACCGGAAGCACGCTTTGCCTTGAATGAATTGCGCGAGCTCGGTTTGGGACGGCAGTTGCTGCTCACGGGGGATCGGCAAAGCGTTGCGCATACCCTGGCCCGGGATGTCGGTATCAGCGATGTTGAAGCCCAGGCTTTGCCGGAAGACAAACTCAATCGGGTGATGATGGAAATCGGTAACGGCTTCCGGCCGATGGTGGTCGGCGATGGCATCAACGACTCCCTGGCGCTGAAGGCCGGCGTCGTCGGCGTGGCGATGGGCGCCGGTGGGGCAGACATTGCGCTGGCGTCTGCGGACATCGTGTTGATCGGCAGTGACCTGCGGCGGCTCGGCACCTGCGTGCGCTTGAGTCGCCAATGCCGCCAGACGTTGCAGGTCAATGTAATCATCGGCCTGGGTTGGACCCTGGCGATTGTCGCCTTCGCCGCATTCGGCTGGCTCGGCGCAGCGGGGGCGATGATTGCCGCGTTGCTGCACAATTTGAGCACGCTGTTGGTCTTGGGCAACGCCGGGCGTTTGTTGCGATTTCAGGAGCCGTTACTCAAATTGAAAGATGAAGCCTGATATACGGTAGCGAACGCTCTAAACCGGGAGATATCGTCGACATAAACTTTTTAGAACTGTGTGCTCACTGCGTAGTCATCTAGGTGTGGACCATTGTTTTTCAGAGTCACGACGGCGGGTTGAAGCGTCGCGAGCTATATAGAAAAAGGCTATTAAATCGATAGCCAGCTATTTTTCTAGGATGGTCTACCCTCACATCAGACGTCTGAAATAAGGGGGATTTTCCATGCTCGCGCAACTTCCACCGGCGTTACAGAATCTGCAGTTACCGCTTCGCCTGCGACTCTGGGACGGCCATGAATTCAATCTGGGCCCGACGCCCAGCGTCACCATTGTGGTAAAGGACCCACAAATGGTTTCCCAGTTAACCCATCCAAGCCTTGATGCGCTAGGAGCGGCGTTTGTCGAAGGCAAACTTGAGCTGGAAGGCTCCATCAGCGATGTGATCCGCGTCTGCGATGAGTGGAGCCAGGCATTGCTGGGTGACGCCGACAGTCAACCGGTTCGCCTCGTCCACGACAAGGAAACCGACGCCAAGGCGATTTCCTACCACTACGACCTTTCCAATGCGTTTTATCAGTTGTGGCTCGACAGCGACATGGCGTATTCCTGCGCCTATTTCGAGACCGGCAGTGAAACGCTGGAGCAAGCCCAGCAAGCTAAATTCCGGCACTTGTGCCGCAAGTTGCGGCTGCAACCGGGCGAGTACCTGCTGGATGTCGGTTGCGGCTGGGGCGGTTTGGCGCGGTATGCGGCCCGGGAATTTGGCGCGAAAGTGTTCGGGATCACCCTGAGTAAAGAGCAACTGGCCCTGGCCCGGGAACGGGTTAAAGAAGAAGGCCTGGAGGATTTGATTGAGCTGCAACTGCTCGACTACCGCGATTTGCCCCAGGACGGTCGTTTCGACAAGGTGGTCAGCGTCGGCATGTTTGAACACGTCGGTCATGCGAACCTGGCCGAGTACTGCAAAATCCTGTTCGGCGCGGTGAAGGAGGGCGGTCTGGTGATGAATCACGGGATCACCGCCAAATACACCGATGGCCGTCCGGTGGGACGCGGTGCCGGCGATTTCATCGAGAAATATGTGTTCCCCAACGGCGAGCTGCCGCACCTGTCGATGATCTCTGCCGAGATCAGCGAAGCCGGGCTGGAGATCGTCGATGTCGAGAGCCTGCGCCTGCATTACGCACGCACCCTCGACCACTGGAGCGAACGCCTGGAAGACAACCTGGAAGCCGCCGCCAAAGAGGTGCCGCAACAGGCGCTGCGGATCTGGCGACTGTACCTGGCCGGCTGCGCTTATGCGTTCGCCAAGGGCTGGATCAACCTGCACCAGATTCTCGCGGTCAAAGCGCATCCGGATGGCAGCCATGAACTGCCCTGGACCCGCGACGACATCTACACCCCTTAAAGTATCGGGGATATAAGCCGGGCGACCCGCATGCCGATCTGTTGCAGGCGGTGGGTCTCCCGGCTTTCTTCTTTGGCGATCTCATGGGCCTGGGCGAAGTCATCGTTGAGCATCTGCTCCACCTCGGCGGCAAACGCGCTGTCGACGGTCAGCAACATCACTTCGAAATTCAGCCGGAATGAACGGTTGTCCAGGTTGGCGCTGCCGATGGCGCTGATCTCACTGTCGATCAACACCACTTTCTGATGCAGGAATCCGGGTTCGTAACGGAACACGCGCACGCCTGCGCGCACGGCTTCGAAAGCGTAGAGGCTGGACGCGGCGTAGACGATGCGGTGATCCGGTCGTGACGGCAGCAGCAATCGCACATCGACGCCGCGTAGCACCGCCAGGCGTAAGGCAGCGAAAACGGCTTCGTCCGGGATGAAATAAGGGCTGGTGATCCACACCCGTTCCGTCGCGGCATGGATGGCTTCGACGAAGAACAGTGAACAGGTTTCGTAGGAATCCGCCGGACCGCTGGCGAGTAATTGGCACAGTACGCCGTCGTCCGGGTAAACGTCCGGCAGGATCAACGGCGGCAGTGAGCGCGCGGCCCAGAACCAGTCTTCGGCAAAGGATTCCTGCATGCACGCCACCACCGGCCCGCGCACTTGCACGTGGGTATCGCGCCACGGCGCCAGGGGTGGTTTCTCGCCCATGTATTCGTCGCCGACGTTGTGCCCGCCGACAAAACCGAGCACACCGTCCACCACCACGATCTTGCGGTGATTACGGAAGTTGACCTGGAAGCGGTTGAGCCAGCCGCTGCGGGTGGCGAAGGCTTTGACCTCGACGCCGGCGTCACGCAATGGCTGCACGTAGCTGTGGGGCAACGAGTGGCTGCCGATGCGGTCGTAAAGTAGATAAACCGCCACACCTTCGGCGGCTTTTTTCAGCAGCAGGGTTTGCAGACGCTGGCCGAGGCGGTCGTCGTGGATGATGAAGAACTGGATCAGCACTGCTTCCTTCGCGTTGCTGATGGCTTCGAAAATCGCTTCGAAGGTGGCCGTGCCGTTGATCAGCAGGCGCACTTCATTGTTCGCCAGGCACGGCATGCGCCCCAGTTTCGGCATCGCTCTCAAGGAGGCGTAGGCATTGGAAGCGCGGGCGGTCAGGGCTTCTTCGACCCAGGGACGCCAGTTCAGCTCGGAGATGGCCTTGCGCATTTCTTCGTTGGCCTGGCGCCGCGCGTTGATGTAGCCATCGAAGGTACTACGGCCGAAGACCAGGTAAGGAATGAGTGTCAGGTAGGGAATGAACAGCAACGACAGGGCCCAGGCGATCGAGCCTTGGGCGGTCCGAACGGTCAGCACGGCGTGAATGGCGGCAATCAGGCCCAGCGAGTGCAATAGTGCGATCAGATAACCGAAAACATGCGGTCCAAAATAATCCATGGGGCAACCTTGCTCCTGAAGATTCAATACGTAAAAGACCATGTTCCGTGCAGAATGTCGCTATTTAATTGGCCCATGAACCGAAGCACATGGCTGACGTCTAACGGCCACTATTGATCAGGAGTTACTCGATGAACGTTCGTCTGCTGGGTTTGGCCATGGCCCTTGGTTTGTCCCTCCCCGTGGCTGCTCAGGCGCAGATGCTGCAGCCGGGTCTGTGGGAATTGACCACGAGCAACATGCAGGTCGATAACCAAAACCTGCCGGATCTGCAACTGATCCTCGGCCAGTTGCAAAGCCAGATGACCCCGGAACAACGGGCGCAACTGGAAAAGCAGGGCATCACCATGGGCGGCAAAGGAATTCGTGCGTGCCTGACGCAGGCTCAAGTCGCCTCCGATAATATTCCGCTGACGGATCCGCAATCGGGCTGCAAGCAGGAAATCACTGACCGCACCGGCAACCAGTGGAAATTCCGCTTCAGCTGCCCGAAAGCGCAAGGTGCGGGTGTGGCTACGTTCCTCAGTGATCGTGAGTTCACCACCAAGGTCAACGGCACGTTCAATGCGACCGGGATTCAGCAGAAGGGCAGTCTGGATACCCGTGCGGTTTGGCTGGGGCAGGATTGCGGGACTGTTAAGCCAAGAGCTTAAAAGCTTCGCGGGCAAGACTCGCTCCTACGGAGATCACCGTCTGTAGGAGCGAGGCTTGCCCGCGAAAGCGTCAGCTCAAACCCCACAATCTTTCGGATGTAAAAACCCGCACACCTCATCAATCCGCATCCGCCCAAAATCCTCCCCGCCACAACTGCGCACACTGACAAACCCGCCGTCCTTTTCCTTCGCTCCGACGACTAACAGATAGGGCACGTTGCGTTCACTGTGCAGGCGAATCTTGTGGCCGATCTTCTCGTTACGCAGATCCGCATGGGCGCGCACCCCGCTGCGTCGCAGCTGTTCAGTCACCGATTGGGTGTAATCGATCTGGTGCTCATCAATGTTCACGACCATCACGTGCGGTGGTGCGCGCCAATGCTGCAACTCTTCCTGGCTGGGCCAGCAAGTGCCGTATATCCGTTGCAGCGACGTGCCGCCGACATGATCCAGGGTAAAGGCTTGCAGCACTCTGGTGGCAGGAACGTGCGGTCCCTTGGACAAGTACTCGCCGTCGCCGAGGCAGTACACCGAATGCTGTTCGGTTGCGGATAATGGCCGCTGTCGAATGGAGTGGTTGGTCGCCGCCAGCGTGCGCATCCGCGCCTCGATCGGCGTCAGGTCAGCCACCGTTAACATCCGCTGCAACGCAAACTCATAAAAGAACCCGTCGCCCATTGCCGAGCCCTTGAGCAACAGGACGCTGGGATGGAGCTGCTTGACCGCCATGGCCAGCATCAGCGCACAGGAGCGGCGCAGTATCTCCAGCCCATCCGGCTCCTGAGGCGTGACAATACTGACCCGCGCATCGCCCTGGATTATGAACCCACAGTCCACCAACACCCCGTCCACTCGCCCGGCCACAGCCGCTTTGGCTAGTGCGAGCCCGATACTCGCCGCCAGTTCATAGACCGACAGTGGTTGATCGTATTCACGCAAAGAGCCGTCGGGCAGGGTGATGTGGATCATGATCGCTGTTCTCGGGGCTTGGGTGGTTAGCGCATGAAGCGCAGGGGCAGACCCTGGCAGCTGTCATGTAGACGATTGGCGTGCCAGGCAATTTGCCCCGACACCAGCGTGGTGCTGACGCTGTGACGAAAACGCTGCTGGGCGAAGGGCGTCCAGCCGCACTGCGAAAGGATCGGTTGCTGGGACACGGCGACACCGTCGGGCTCGGGTTTGATCAGCACCAGGTCGGCCCAATAGCCTTCACGCAGATAGCCGCGATCGGGAATGGCGAACAGATCGGCAACCCGGTGACTGGTCTTGGCCACGAGGGTAGTGATGGGCAGCACTTCATCCGCCACCAGTTCCAACAGTGCGGGGAGGGCGTGTTGCACCAGCGGCAGACCGGACGGCGCCTGGTTGTACGGCCGTTGTTTTTCGGCCCAGGTGTGGGGCGCATGATCGCTGCCGATCACATCCAATCGGTTGCTTAACAAAGCCTGGCGTAAAGCATCGCGGTCGGTCCGGGACTTGATCGCAGGGTTGCACTTGATCAGGTTGCCGAGGCTCGGGTAATCGCGATCATCGAACAGTAAATGGTGCAGGCAGACTTCGGCCGTGATGGGTTTCTGGCTCAGTGGTTTGTCTTCGAACAACGCCAGTTCCAGCGCCGTGGTCAGGTGCAAAACGTGCAGGCGGGTGCCGTGACGTTTGGCCAGGTCCACGGCCATTGAGGAGGAGCGAAAGCAGGCCTCAGCGTTGCGGATCAATGGATGGGCTTCGGCCGTAATGTTTTCACCGTACAGCGCTCGCAGGGTGGCCGCGTTGGCGTCGATGCTGGGCGTGTGTTCGCAGTGGGCCAACAGGATCGTCGGCACTTCGGCGAACAGCCGCTCGAGAATCCGCGGATCGTCCACCAGCATGTTGCCGGTGGACGCGCCCATGAACACCTTCACCCCGGCGACTTCGCAAGGATTAAGCGCGGCAACCGTGTCGAGGTTGTCGTTGCTCACACCAAAGTGAAAGCCGTAATTGGCCACGGAGTTGATGGCCGCCCGGCGCTTTTTATCGACCAGCGCTTCAAGCGTCAGGGTGGCGGGATTGGTGTTGGGCATGTCCATGAAACTGGTAATGCCACCGGCCACTGCGGCTCGGGATTCGGTGTAGAAACTGCCTTTGTCCGGCGCCCCCGGATCACGGAAATGCACCTGGTCGTCGATCATGCCTGGCAGCAGCCACTGACCTCGGGCATCGATTTCCACGTTCGCCTTCTCGCCTTCAATGCTGCCGGCGATCTTGACGATACGACCATTGCTCACCAGCAGATCGCCATCGAAAGCGCGACCTTCGTTCACCAACCGGGCATTGCGAATCAGCACGCTGCTCATGGTCAGAACTCGTTCTGCAGCGCTTTGTAGCCGCGCACCAAATCGACATTAGTGCGCGCCACATCCTCGGAAAACTCCGAGGCGCTGACACTCACCGGCGGGAACTGCGACAGGTCGGTGCCGGGGCCGATGCGAGTAGTGGACGGCACATAGAAGGCTGCGGGCAAGTCCCGGCCGTCGACTACCGAGTTGTGCCGCACCACACAGCCGTTACCCACCGAACAGTTGAACAGCACGCTGTTGAAGCCAATGAACACCCGGTCGCCGACGGTGCAGGGACCGTGGACGATGGAGCGGTGGGCGATGGAGCTGAACTCGCCGATGGTCACCGCTGCGCCGGACTTCGAATGGATGACCACGCCGTCCTGAATGTTCGAATTGGCGCCGATTGAGATCGGCTCCATCTCGCCCGAGGCATCGACTTCGTCGGCGCGGATTACCGCGTAGGGGCCGACGAAGACGTTCTCGCCGATCACCACCTTGCCGCAGATGATCGCGGTTTTATCCACGTACGCGGACTCCGCAATCAGCGGCAGATCACCTGATGGATTCTTGCGGATCATGGTTTGCTCAGCGCGTCGTACAGGGTGTTGAGGTTGTATTCGAACAACCCGGCGAAGGTGCTGGCCGGACCAGTCGCAGCGAGTGCATCGGAGTACAGCGTACCGCCAATGTGCGCGCCGCTTTCATCGGCAATCTGTTTGAGCAGGCGCGCGTCCTTGATGTTTTCCATGAACACCGCTTTGACTTTCGCTTGGCGGATTTGGGTGATCAGCGCCGCTACTTCCGCAGCGGAAGGTTCACGCTCGGTGGACAGACCTTGCGGCGCCATGAAGTCGATGCCGTAAGCCTGGCCGAGGTAGCCGAACGCATCGTGGGAGGTGACGATCTTGCGGTTGCCCGGTGGCAGCGAACCGAGCTTGGCCTTGGCTTCGGCGAGCAGGGCGTAGATCTGTTTCAGGTAGGCCTGGCTGTTGCGCTGGTAGTCGGCCTTGTTCGACGGATCGGCCGCGATCAGCGCTTTGGTGATGTTGGCGATGTACAACTCGGTGTTGGCGAGGTTGTGCCAGGCGTGCGGGTCGGGCACGGTTTCGCCGTCTTCATCCAGCGAGCGAGGGATCACGCCGTGACTGGCGCTAATCACCGGCGCTTTGGTTTCGGTGCTGGTCACCAGGCGATCCAGCCAGGGTTCGAAGCCGAGGCCGTTTTTGATGATGAGCTTGGCCTTGAGCAGCGCTTTGGCATCGTCCGGGGTCGGTTCGTAGGTGTGGGCATCGGCGTCCGGGCCAACCATGTTAGTGATCTGGATATGCTCGCCGCCGACCTGATGGGTCATGTCGGCGAGGATGCTGAAACTGGTGACCACCTGCAGTTTTTCCGCGGCAGACAGCGACATCGACAGCATCAAACTGAACAGCACGAGTAAAGCGCGCATCGGGAAACACCTCATTGGGATGTGAGCAAAGGCGGGCGGCGCAGCAAGCCGTGCACCGGACCGAACACCACGGACAGCAGATACAAACCCCCAGCCACCAGCACGATGGCCGGGCCGCTAGGCAGCGAGTAGTAGAACGACAGCAGCAAACCGAACCACACCGAGAGGCAGCCGAGCAGGGCGGCGATCGCCATCAACACCGGTAATCGTCGGCTCCAGAATCGCGAAGCAGCCGCGGGCAACATCATCAAACCGACCACCATCAGCGCGCCGATGGCCTGGAAACCGATCACCAGGTTCAGCACCACGAGCGTCAGAAACACCCCATGGGCGAGTGGCCCGAGACGGCTGACGGTTTGCAGGAAAAGCGGGTCTAGGGTGTCCAGCAGCAGCGGCTTGTAGATCAACGCCATGGCGATCAGGCTGAAGCCGGAGACCCACAACATGCCGGTCAATGTCGGGCCATCGACCGCCAGTGCGGAGCCGAACAGCAGGTGCAAAAGGTCGAGACGCTTGCCGGCGATGCCGAGAATCAGCACGCCGCTGGCCAGGGAAATCGGGTAGATCGCCGCGAGGCTGGCGTCTTCTCGCAGGCCGGTGCGGCGGGTGATCCATGCCGCGAGTCCGGCCATGCTCAGGCCGGCGCCGAGGCCGCCGATGGTCAGTGCAGGAAGACTCAGCCCAGCGAACCAGAAGCCCAATGCCGCACCGGGCAAGATGCCGTGGGCGACCGCATCGCCGATCAGACTCATGCGGCGCAGGATCAGAAAAACGCCAAGCGGCGCGGTGCTGCACGCCAGAACCAAACCGCCGATCAGCGCCCGGCGCATGAATACGAACTCGTGGAACGGTTGCCAAAGTTGCGCGGCGGCGAGCATCAGGCCACCTGCGTTCGCGGTTGTTGGCGGATCAGTTCAGTGCTTGGGCCGAGGATGCAGCCGCTGCTTTTGATCAGCAGGGAGTGTGGGATGTGTTGGCGAACGGCGGCGAGGTCATGGCATACGACGACCAGGGTTCGACCGTCGGCGTGCCAGGTGTGGATGTGTTTCCACAGTAGCTCCTGGCCGAGTTCATCGAGGGCGGCGTGGGGTTCGTCGAGTAGCAGCAGGGGGGCTTCGGCGAGGCTTAATCGGGCGAGCAGGGCGCGCTGTAATTCGCCGCCGGAGAGGGCCATTAATGGGCGATGTTCCAGGCCACTCAGGCACCAATCGCCAAGGGCGTTTGTAAGGCGTTGGCTGCGGACTTCCGGGGGTTGTTTGCTGCCCCAGAATCCGGCAGCCACCAGCTCTTGCAGGCTGATGGGGAATTGCCGGTCCAGGTGTTGTTGCTGGGGCAGGAACGACAGGCTTCCCTTGCGGGGAACACCCAGCTCAATTTTCCCGGCCAGGGGTTTTTGCAGCCCGGCGATGACTTTCAACAGGCTGCTTTTGCCAGATCCGTTGGCACCAATTACGGCGGTCAGGCTGCCCTTGGATAGCTCGAAATCCAAGGCAGGCGTTAGCGGTTGACCGGGTGCGCCCCAGCGGAGGGATTGGCAACGGATCATGTGGCTGACTCCCAGTTCCAGCGACTTTCGGCGACGGCGTCGTGAGCGTGAAGGCTTTCCGCGTGCACGACTCGCAGGTGAAATCCGTTGATGCCTGGAGAGCGTTTTAAGGCCAGGTTCAAGCGCCGCGCCGCGTCTTCGCAGAACATCAGGTTTTGACCGTTGGCCAAGGCGAAGGCTTGTTCGTCGGCGCGTTTTACCGCTGTTTGCACGGCTGTGCCGAGGGTGGCTTCGGCGTCGTTGATGACCGCAATCAACGGTAAATCGTCGAGGTAATCGTCCAGGCGCAGCTGCAAATGCGCGGTACTGCGTTGGCTGTGAGGTGTAGCGACAATGCCTTTTGTCGAACCGAGCCAGGCTAAAACGTCGGCGTGTTGCAGTGGCGTATTGGCGAAATCATCGATGAATTGTTGTTGAATAAGTTGGCGCGACAACGCGGCTGAACACGGGCACGTAGAGGAATAAGGCACGTCGATTTTTAGTTCCACGTGGAACATGTCGTTTTTTAATCGCGCCTCGATGGTCACGGGATAGCTTTTCCAGCCAGCCAATGGGCTGATCAACGCCGGCCTTTTTAGCAGCAAATCGGTGTGAATTTTCAGGTAAGCGCTGGAGGACAATCCTTCATGGCTGTCGAGAAAACGCCGCAACACGCTACGCAGTAATCCCGGCGTGAGGTTTCCCTGCTCAAGCACTTCCAGCGCCAGATACAGCCGCGACATATGAATGCCGCGCGCCTCACCGTCGTCGAGACTGACGCCAGCATCCGCCTTCGCACTCAGCCGTTGGCCATCGAATAAAACAGGAAGAGCAATGCCGCACATGCCCACCCACTCCAGTGGCAGGGCTTGGCGTGAGGCCTGCGCGGCGATATCCGGCAGAGTCAGCGCATTCATGAGCAGGTCCATCGTGGGAGTTGATTTGGCATGTTATATTATTACATACAAATCGACGATGCCTTTTTCACGAGCGGGCTTTCACCATGCACAGACGTCACTTGCTCAACTGGATCCTGGCCAGCGCGGCCTTCGCTTTGCCCTTTAGTGTTTCGGCCACGCAGATTCGCAACGCCCGGCTCTGGCGTTCGGATGACAAGTTGCGATTGGTGTTCGATCTGAGCGGGCCGGTGCAATTCAAGACGTTCTCCCTGAGCGCGCCCGAACGGCTGATCATCGATCTGAGTGGCGCGAACCTCAGTGGTGATTTCAGTCAGCTGTCACTGAACAACACGGTGATCCGTTCCATTCGCTCCGGGCATTACGGGCATGGCGACACGCGGATCGTCCTGGATCTTAGCGAGCCGGTGCAGCTCAACAGCTTTTTATTGCCGCCCCAGGACGGGCAGGGTCATCGGCTGGTGCTCGATCTGAAGGCCTCTGCTCCACTGCAAATCGCCGCTGCGCCGATCATCGACAAGGCCCACCCCAAGCGCGACATCATCGTGGTGGTCGACCCCGGCCACGGCGGCAAAGACCCCGGTGCGATCGGCGCCAAAGGTGAGCGGGAGAAAGACGTGGTGCTGTCGATCGCGCAGTTGCTGGCCAAACGACTGAAACGCGAGAAGGGCTTCGACGTGAAACTGGTGCGCAACGACGACTTCTTCGTGCCGCTACGCAAACGCGTGGAGATCGCGCGCAAACACAATGCCGACATGTTCATCTCGGTGCATGCCGATGCCGCGCCACGGCTCACCGCGTCCGGCGCCTCGGTGTACTGCCTGTCCGAAGGTGGCGCGACCTCGGCCACGGCCAGGTTCATGGCGCAGCGCGAGAACGGCGCGGACCTGTTGGGCGCCACCAGCCTGCTCAATCTCAAGGACAAGGATCCGATGCTCGCCGGGGTGATTCTCGACATGTCGATGAACGCGACCATCGCCGCCAGCCTGCAACTGGGCAGCACCGTGCTCGGCAGCCTGGCGGGCATCACCACACTGCATCAAAAACGCGTGGAACAGGCCGGATTTGCCGTGCTGAAATCGCCGGACGTGCCGTCGATCCTGGTAGAAACCGGCTTCATTTCCAACGCCCGCGACAGTCAGCGGCTGGTGACAGCGCGGCACCAGCAGGCCGTGGCGGACGGTTTGTTCGAAGGTTTGCAGCGCTATTTCCAGAAGAATCCGCCGATGAACAGCTACATCGCCTGGCAGCAGGAGCAGAAAAAGGCGCAGGTCTAGCAACCAGTAATCCGGCTACACGTGAACTTGCCACTGCTGCCGCCGGAGCTGGAAAACCGATTGATGGTGGTCCAGCCAACCCGGCGACTGTAGCCGACCCAGGCTTCGCCATCGGAGGCGAGGCCGGTGAAAAATGTCAGCTGCCCATAGCGACTGCTGGTCTGCGCCCAATAGCGTTTGCCGGTCACCTCAAAACCTCGCAGGTAGATCGTGCTGCCGACGGTGTTGACGCTGTAGGCGTTGCCATCGGGATCGACACACGCGAGCAGATTGGCGCTGCGGGTACATTTGGCCAGGCTCGGGATTTGTCCCCAGGCATCGGCGGCGATTACTAGCGAAAGGCTCAACAGCGCGCACTTCAGTACGTTTCCCATGGCATTTCTCAAGGAGCGAACAGGTTCAAGCATCGTGCTCTTCGTCATGGCGGACAAGAGGGAGTGGCTTGTTTGTGTTGTTATACTATAACATTAAAAACACGCCATCCCTTGTGCCCCAAGAACGTGAAGAGCTGCGCGAACGCCATCCACCGGCGATTCGACCGGCCACATCCTGTGAGGAATACCTGATGCCCCATCGTCTTCCCGTGACCGTCCTGTCGGGCTTTCTCGGCGCCGGCAAGAGTACGTTGCTCAATTACGTACTACGTAATCGCGAAAACCTGCGCGTTGCCGTGATCGTTAATGACATGAGCGAAATCAACATCGACGGCAGCGAAGTCCAACGCGATGTCAGCCTGAACCGCGCCGAAGAAAAACTCGTGGAAATGAGCAACGGCTGCATTTGCTGCACCCTGCGCGAAGACTTGTTGGAGGAGGTCAGCAAACTCGCCAGGGACGGTCGGTTCGATTACCTGCTGATTGAATCCACCGGCATTTCCGAGCCGCTGCCCGTGGCGGAAACCTTCACCTTCCGCGACGAAGAAGGCCAGAGCCTGGCCGACATCGCGCGGCTCGACACCATGGTCACCGTGGTCGATGGCATGAACTTCCTGCTCGACTACCAGGCCGCCGAAAGCCTCGCGTCCCGCGGCGAAACCCTGGGCGAGGAGGACGAACGCTCAATCACTGACCTGCTGATTGAGCAGATCGAATTCGCCGATGTAATCCTGATCAGCAAGATCGATTTGATCAGCAGCAGCGAGCGCCAGGAGCTGATCGCGATCCTCGAACGGCTTAACTCACAGGCGGAAATCATCCCGATGGTCATGGGCGAAATTCCGCTGGAAAAGATCCTCAACACCGGCCGCTTCGACTTCGAAAAAGCCGCCCAGGCGCCAGGCTGGTTGCAGGAATTGCGCGGCGAACACGTGGCGGAAACCGAAGAATATGGCATCGCCTCGACGGCCTATCGCGCGCGTCGGCCGTTTCATCCCCAGCGTTTTTTCAGCTTTATCGACCGCCCATGGGTCAACGGCAAACTACTGCGCTCCAAGGGTTTTTTCTGGCTGGCCAGCAAGCACATGGACGCCGGCAGCTGGTCCCAGGCTGGTGGCTTGATGCGCCACGGATTCGCCGGACGCTGGTGGCGTTTCGTGCCGAAAACCCAATGGCCGCAGGATGAAGAAAGCACTGCCGGGATCATGGAAAACTGGACCGCCAGCACCGGTGATTGCCGTCAGGAACTGGTGTTCATCGGCCAGAACATCGACTTCGCGCAACTCACCGCCGAACTCGACAACTGCCTGCTGACCGACGATGAAATGGCCCAAGGGATCGAGAGCTGGCGCCTGTTGCCGGATCCGTTTGGCCCTTGGCACGAAGAGGCGGCCTGATGCTGACCCTGACTCGGCCAATACGGCAGCACCACGACGCGAGCCCGAAAGTGCTGACAAAAATCCTGCAAGACGACGCCAATCTCGCCGTCTGGCAGCGCCAACTTCCGGTGCATATCGCCGATTTCGGCCGTTTGCTGCTGTCACTGAACGAACCATTGGCTGAGGCGTTGTCTCTGGAACTCGCCAATGAAGACGCTGCGCCCAACCTCAAAGGACTGGCCTCAAGTTTCAGCGACCTCGAAGGCTACGAAGGCTTTATCGCCGACGTCTCCTGGCTGGTCAGCGCCTTCGCCTGTTTGTTGGGTGCAAAGCGCATCGGCCTGCGCCTGCGAGTGCTGGACAAGGCCATGTGCCCACGCTTCCATGTCGATCACGTGCCGGTTCGGCTGATCACCACCTATGCCGGCGTCGGCAGCCAGTGGCTGAAAGAAGGCGCGATGGATCGCCGGCAACTGGGCAAACCGGAAGCTGAACCGCAGTCGCAGATTCAGCAAGTCAGCAGCGGCGATGTGGCGCTACTCAAAGGCGAGAAATGGCACGGCAATGAAGGTTTCGGTTTGATCCATCGCTCGCCGGAACCGGCACCAGGCGAGCGTCGGTTGATCCTGACACTCGACTGGCTCAACTAGGGCTTGAGCCAGTGACCCTGGCTCTGTGCCTCGCAAAACGGCTGCAAATACGTCGCATCGGTGGCCACGCCGTAATAGTGAATATCCTGGCGGTAGGGCATATTGGCGACTTGGGCGTTGCTGCACACCCCGAAAGCGCCGGTGGGGCATTGGTCGACGTATTGCACCTCGACTTTCTGCCCGGGAAGATTCGGCTGGCAGAAGCCGTCAGCGAAAAGTTTTTCCGGGATGTTGCGGTTCTGCTGGCAGACTTTCACATCGAGCCGTTCCGCCGTGCTATGGACCACACACGCCTGGGCCAACACCTCGCCCGACGTCAATGCCAATAGCAACGACAATCCCATCAACCGCATCCTCTACCTCCTCAGAAACCTTCGATCATGTTGCAGAACATCCCCACTCACGTCATTGCCGGCCCGTTGGGCGCCGGCAAGACCAGCCTGATCAAGCACCTGCTGGCGCAGCGGCCGGCGAATGAGCGCTGGGCGGTGCTGATCAACGAGTTCGGCCAGATCGGCCTCGACGCCGCGTTGCTGACCCAGGACGCCGATGGTATCGCACTGGGTGAAGTGGCCGGGGGCTGTTTGTGTTGCGTCAATGGCGCGCCGTTCCAGATCGGCCTCGGGCGGTTGTTGCGCAAGGCGCGGCCGGATCGGCTGTTTATAGAGCCCTCCGGGCTGGGGCATCCTGCCCAGTTGTTGCGGCAGTTGAGCGAGGCGCCATGGCTTGGGGTGTTGGCGGTGCAGCCTTGTGTGCTGGTGCTGGATGCCCAGGCGCTGGCGGCCGGGAAACCGCTGCCGGCGGCGCAACAGGAGGCGTTGAACAGCGCGGGGTTGTTGCTGTTGAACAAGTCAGAAAACCTCGATGACGCTGATCGTCAGCGAATCGCCGCGCAGTTACCGGCGCGCGCCCTGTACTGGACGCAACAAGCGGTCTTGCCATTGAGCGAGTTGCCGGGGCTTGAGAGTCAGGCTGTCGTGGGTGTGGATAACTTCGTCGTCCCTAAGGGATTGGCGCAGATGCCGGCGATCTGGACTGATCCCGCGTTTCCGATTTGCTTGAGCCAGGCACAGGAGGGTGGCTGGAGTATTGGTTGGCGCTGGCATCCGGGTCAGATATTCGATATCGCGCTCGTTGCTCAATGGCTTGAGAGCCTAGCCTGGCGACGGGCGAAGCTGGTTATCCACAGTGGCGGCGGTTGGGTTTCAGTGAATGCGGTGGATAACTCGGTGTTGGATTGGCAGACGAGTGAATGGCGGCAGGATTCGCGAATTGAGCTGATTTTTAGTGAGTCGCAGGATGTTGCGTCGCTGCAAAGAGATTTGGCCAATTGCCGGATGGGTTGAAGGTCAAAAGATCACGGACGCCACTTCGTGTGTTCCTGCCGCCACTGACTCATCTCAATCACTTCACCCCGCGGTTTCACCACCTCGACCACTGGCGGCGTGTCGTCAAACGGCATCGGGTAGGGTGCCAGCTCAATCTGCGCGCTGTGCGCACCGAATTGGGTAATGGTCCCGGTATGACGGGTTTCGCCAGTCACGGTGAACTCGAAGTTATACACCCGCGCCAGCCGTCGACGACCGTTGGCATCTTTGATAAAGCCGATCTTTTTCAGCGCCACGTTGCCATCGAGCAACTCGATTTCGAGCTTGGCGCAATGCTGCTTGACCCGCTCCAGCGCGCGCTCGCGCAAGCCATGGTTATGCCACAGCCATGCGGCGCCAGTGGCGAGCAGCATCAGCACGAAGATATTTCCAAGGGTCAGCATCAACAAAGTGCTCCAACAAGATAGTGCCAGCTTAACTGTGTCGCCGGTCTGTCGTACAGGCTGTGTTTAGTCGCATACTGCGCGGCTCGAATTTCAATCGTTTTACGGAAACTCACCGCATGAAACGTACGCCCCATCTGCTCGCCATCCAGTCCCACGTGGTGTTCGGCCACGCTGGCAACAGCGCCGCGGTTTTCCCGATGCAGCGGGTCGGGGTGAATGTCTGGCCGCTCAACACTGTGCAATTCTCCAATCACACGCAATACGGGCAATGGGCGGGTGAAATATTGCCGCCTCATCAAATCCCCGAACTGGTGGAAGGGATCGCGGCGATTGGCGAGTTGGGCAGCTGCGATGCAGTGCTGTCCGGTTATCTTGGCAGTGCGGCGCAGGGCCGGGCGATCCTCACGGGCGTGGCGCGGATCAAGTCGGTCAACCCGAAGGCGCTGTACCTGTGCGACCCGGTGATGGGCCACCCGGAGAAGGGTTGCAGCGTGCCGGCCGAGGTCAGTGACTTCCTGCTGGAGGAAGCGGCCGCCGTGGCAGACTTCATGTGCCCGAATCAGTTGGAGCTGGACAGCTTCTCGGGGCGCAAGCCACAGTCGCTGTTCGATTGCCTGGCCATGGCGCGAGCGTTGTTGGCGCGCGGTCCGAAGGCGGTGCTGGTCAAACACCTGGATTATCCCGGCAAGCCTGAAGAGGTGTTCGAGATGCTGCTGGTGACCGCTGAGGGAAGTTGGCATTTGCGTAGGCCGTTGCTGGCGTTCCCGCGTCAGCCGGTAGGTGTCGGTGACCTGACGTCCGGGTTGTTCCTGGCCCGTATTCTGTTGGGGGACAGCCTGGTGGCGGCGTTCGAATTCACCGCAGCCGCCGTGCATGAAGTGCTGCTGGAAACCCAGGCTTGTGCCAGCTATGAGCTGGAACTGGTGCGGGCGCAGGACCGGATCGCGCATCCGCGGGTGCGGTTCGAAGCAACGCCGATCAGTCTTTAAAAGCAATCGCGGGCAAGCCTTGCTCCTACGGGTCCGAGTCGTACGCCTATTGCGTGTACGACTCAAATCCGTGGAGCAAGGCTTGCCCGCGATGCCGATCTAAAGGTCAAACAAATCAGGCGTCGCCCTTGATCTCCTGATACCGCTTTTCCAGTTCCTGCCGAATCTGCCGACGCTGCTGAGCCTGGATAAACCGGCGCTTGTCCTCGCTGTTCTGCGGTTGCAGCGGCGGGACGACGGCCGGTTTGCGCTGGTCATCCACCGCGACCATGGTGAAGAAGCAACTGTTGGTATGGCGCACCGAGCGCTCGCGAATGTTCTCGGTCACCACCTTGATGCCCACCTCCATGGAGGTGTTGCCGGTGTAGTTGACCGAAGCCAGGAAGGTCACCAGTTCACCGACATGGATCGGCTCGCGGAAAATCACCTGGTCCACCGACAGGGTCACTACGTAGCGGCCGGCATAACGGCTGGCGCAGGCGTAGGCCACTTCGTCGAGGTATTTGAGCAGGGTGCCGCCGTGGACATTGCCAGAGAAGTTGGCCATGTCGGGGGTCATCAATACCGTCATCGACAGTTGGGCGTTTCCGGGTTCCATAGCGTTCTCACGGGTCAAGGCAGGATTTCGGGAGCGCACCTCTGCGGGTGCGTGGTCGGTTTTTCAAAACCAACAGTTATCGGGACGCCGGGCAGGGGGCTGCCGTCACGCGCGGATCGATCTGTTTCCATATATTGCACCGCCTTTCTGCCGGAAGTCGCGGTGTTACGCTCCGGGAAGTCGATTTCAAGGAGCCCCATACCATGCATGCCATCAGTTTCATCCAGGATTTGGCAGTGATCATGTTGGTCGCGGGTGTGGTGACCGTGCTCTTTCACCGGTTCAAGCAACCGGTGGTCCTCGGCTACATCGTCGCCGGCTTCATCATCGGCCCGCACACACCGCCGTTCGGCCTGATCCACGATGAAGAGACCATCAAGACCCTCGCCGAACTCGGGGTGATTTTCCTGATGTTCTGCCTGGGCCTGGAGTTCAGCCTGCGCAAACTGTTCAAGGTCGGCGCCACAGCGTTTATCGCGGCGTTCCTGGAAATCGTGCTGATGATCTGGATCGGCTATGAAATCGGCCGCTGGTTCGACTGGAACACCATGGATTCGCTGTTCCTCGGCGCGATCCTGGCGATTTCCTCAACCACTATCATCGTCAAGGCCCTCAACGACCTGAAGATGAAGAACGAGCGTTTCGCCCAATTGATCTTCGGCGTGCTGATTGTCGAAGACATCCTCGGCATCGGCATCATCGCCTTGCTGTCGAGCATCGCCGTCAGCGGCACCGTCAGCTCGGGCGAAGTGTTCTCCACGGTCGGCAAACTCTCGCTGTTCATGATCGTCGCACTGGTCATCGGCATCCTGCTGGTGCCGCGGCTGTTGGCCTACGTGGCTAAATTCGAAAGCAACGAGATGTTGCTGATCACTGTACTGGGCCTGTGTTTCGGCTTCTGCCTGCTGGTGGTCAAGCTCGAATACAGCATGGTCCTCGGCGCCTTCCTGATTGGCGCGATCATGGCCGAATCCCGGCAATTGCTGAAAATCGAACGCTTGATCGAGCCGGTTCGCGACCTGTTCAGCGCGATTTTCTTCGTCGCCATCGGGTTGATGCTCGACCCGCTGATCCTGCTGCAATACGCCTGGCCGATCGCGGTGATTACCGTGGCGGTGGTGTTGGGCAAGATGTTGTCCTGCGGCCTCGGCGCCTTTATCGCCGGCAATGACGGACGCACCTCACTGCGTGTCGGGATGGGTCTGTCACAGATTGGCGAATTTTCCTTCATCATTGCCGCGTTGGGCATGACGCTGCAGGTCACCAGCAATTTCCTCTATCCAGTGGCCGTGGCGGTGTCGGTGATTACCACGCTGCTGACGCCATACCTGATCCGCGCCGCCGACCCACTGTCGATCAAGCTCGCAGCGGTCATGCCGGGGCGCCTGAGCCGCGTGCTGGGGATGTATGGCGAATGGCTGCGCAGCATTCAGCCGCAAGGCGAGGGCGCGCTGCTGGCGTCGATGATTCGGCGGATTCTGTTGCAGGTGGGGGTCAATCTGGCGCTGGTGATCGCGATCTTCTTTTCGGGCGCGTTTTTCGCCGAGCGCATGTCGGTGTACCTGCAAGCCTGGATCAGCGAGCCGAGTTGGCAGAAAGCGTTGATCTGGGGCGGGGCGTTGCTGTTGTCGCTGCCGTTCCTGATCGCTGCCTATCGCAAGCTCAAGGCGCTGTCGATGCTGTTGGCGGAGATGGGCGTGAAACCGGAGATGGCTGGCCGTCACACGCAGCGAGTGCGCCGGGTAATCGCCGAAGTGATCCCGATCCTCTCGCTGCTGGTGATTTTCCTGCTGCTGGCAGCCTTGTCGGCCAGTATTCTGCCGACCAACAAGTTGCTGGTGCTGATCGCCGTGGTCACGGCCGCCGTAGCGGCGCTGCTCTGGCGCTGGTTCATCCGCGTGCACACGCGCATGCAGGTGGCCTTGCTGGAAACCCTGGACAACCACAAGGATGCGTCCGGGCATTGAAGTCAGACCTGTAGCAGCTGGCGCTGCCTGCGTCCGGCTGCGCAGCAGTCGTAAAATCAGTCAGCGCGGTGTTCCAGGTAAACCTTACGACTGCTTCGCAGCCGGACGCAGCCTTCGGCGGCTGCTACAGGGTGCAAGTCGGAATGATCAGCTTTCCAGCCAGACGTCCCGCGCCCAGTGCCAAACCGATTCCCAGGTTTCTTCGGCAATCAGTTCTTCTTCGGCTTGCCACAGCACCACGGTGCCGTCTTCTTCGACCAGGTAGTAGTCGTCACCGTCCTGGCAGATCGGGATCATGCTGCGGTCAACACCCGCGTCCCAGGCGTTGGCGGCAACGTCCGGCAGGTAGGTGTGGGATTGCGGGTCGGTCACGGTGACCGGCTCCAGGCTGCCGTAGACCACATCGCTGACGGTCAGCAAAAATTCTCTGAAGACGAACGGGATGTCGATGAACAGCTGTTCTTCGATTTCCACGATCTGATCTTCGTCGGGCAACTCCAAGGGGACCGGTACCGGTTCGTTGGCTTCACGCAGTTGTTCGATGATTTCTTCCACGTCCGGGATCCTCTTGCTTGATGGCGCGGTTTAGTTGGGGCGGTTTATACAGTAGCTCGCTATAGATGCAACCGCGAAATAGAAAACCCCGGCCGAGGCCGGGGCTTTTTATGGGGATAACATTGCGACAGGCTTAACGCGCGTCGGTTCAGCCGTTCTGGCGGATACCGGCGACCAGCCAAGGCTGGTTCTCGCCCTGTGCACGCTCCATGTTCCAGCTTTCGCTGAACACTTCGCCCTGGTCGAAACGCGAGGTTTTCGACACACCGCTGAAGGTCAGGGTGGCGATGGTCTTGTCCGCACGATCATCCACGCCGTCCAGTTGAACATTGAGGTTATCAATGTAGGTCGACTGGAAACCGTCGCCCAGATCGGCACGTTCGCGCTTGAGGAACTCCAGCATTTGCGGGGTCACGAACTCGGCGATCTTGTCCATTTCGTTGGCGTCCCAGTGCTGCTGCAGCGACTGGAAGTGGTTGCGGGCCGCTTCGATGAAGTTCTGTTCATTGAACCAGGCGGGAGCGTTGATCACCGGACGAGCGGCAGGAGCTGCCGAGCCACCGAAGATCGAACCGCCGGCCGGCTTGTTCTCGAACGTTTCGCGATGCATCGGCGCGCCGGCCGGAGCCAGGTGCTCCTGTTGCTTGCGGCGACGTGCGGCGATGAAACGGAAGATCAGGAAGGCGATGACAGCCATGATCAGGATGTCGAAGATCTGCATGCCCTGGAAGCCGCCGCCCATGAACATGGAGGCCAGCAGGCCACCGGCCGCGAGACCGGCGAGAGGGCCGAGCCAGCGCGAAGCACCGCCGGCCTTGGCCGCAGCGCCAGCGGCACCGGCAGCACCTGCGGTAGCAGCAGCGCCGCCCGCAGCCGAAGAAGGCGCCATCTGGCTGGTCTGGTGGGTCGGCGCAGCGCCGGCGCTTTTGCCGCCGCCAAAGCGTTTGGCATTGGCGTCGAGGCTCATCGTCAGGCCGATACACAGCGCCATGGCGATGCTAAGAAAACGTTTCATAAGGGGAATTCCCATTTGTGGATTGCACGCGGGCCATGTTGCACAGCTGAAGTGTCACTGGCTAGCGGCAGAGTGTTTCGGGCTTTTGCCTGACAGGTTGCGTTCAGCTTCAGTCAGCGCAATAGGGCCTTTTACCTTTCGTCCGTAGGACAAGTGGATAAGCTTTGTAGGAAGGAAACCTAGCGTCGCAGCGCTAGCATGACCACACCGGCCGTGATCAACCCGATGCCGCCCCATTGGCGCAGGTCAAGTCTTTCGCCCAGCAGGATCACCCCAAGCACCGCTACCAGCACCACGCTGAGTTTGTCGACGGGAGCGACCAACGAGGCCGGGCCGAGTTTGAGCGCACGGAAGTAGCAGATCCATGACGCACCGGTCGCCAGCCCCGACAGCAGCAGGAACAGATAGCTTCTGGCAGAGATTGATCCTAATGACTGATATTGGCCCGTGGCATACAAAATCAAGGCCAGGCTGACGAGCACCACCATTGTGCGCAGGAGCGTGGCGAAGTCGGAATTGACGTTTTCGATGCCGATCTTCGCAAAGATGGCGGTCATGGCAGCGAATACCGCCGACAACAGGGCCCAGAATGTCCAGGAGGAAAAAAAGCCTGATCCCATGAGTGTTCCTCCATTGATCGTTCCCACGCTCTGCGTGGTAACGCCGCCATGGACGCTCTGCGTTCACTGTGACGCGGAGCGCCACGGGATGGATTCCCACGCAGAGCGTGGGAACGATCTGGCTGTACTAGATCGCTTCCAGCTTCGCGTAACCCAGCATCAACCACTTGCTGCCTTCACCAAAATTCACCTGCACCCGAGCCTGGGCTCCGGCGCCTTCGAAGTTCAGGATCACGCCGTCGCCAAACACCGAATGCCGCACGGCCTGGCCCAGGCTGAAACCGGTGTCCGGGATCTCGCTGCCGCCGAACAGACTGCTGGAACTCTGCTGCTGACCGCCGCCGAACGGACGGCTGACGCTGTTGGACAGCCGCACTTCCTGGATCAGGCCTTTCGGCACTTCCCGTACGAAACGCGAGACCTTGTTGTAGGTCTCGCTGCCGTACAGGCGTCGGGTTTCAGCGTAGGTCATCACCAGATTCTGCATGGCCCGGGTGATACCGACGTAGGCCAGGCGGCGCTCCTCTTCAAGACGACCGGGTTCTTCCAGGCTCATCTTGTGCGGGAACAGGCCTTCTTCCATGCCCACCAGGAACACGTAAGGGAATTCCAGGCCTTTGGCGCTGTGCAGGGTCATCAACTGAATGCTGTCTTCATGCTCGTCGGCCTGAGTGTCGCCAGCTTCCAGCGACGCATGGCCGAGGAATGCTGACAGCGGCGACAGGTCTTCGTCTTCTTCAGCGTTTTCGAAGTTGCGCGCGGCGCTGACCAGTTCCTCAAGGTTTTCTACCCGAGCCTGGCCTTTTTCGCCTTTTTCCGCTTCGTGATAGGCAATCAGCCCCGACTGCTCGATGACGGTCTGGGTCATCAAGTGCAGCGGCATGTCCATGCACTTGGCGGCGAGGTTCTCGATCAGTTCGATAAACGCCCCGAGCGCACCGGCTGCACGACCGGTCAGGCCTTTATTGGCGACCAACAGGCGCATGGCTTCCCACATCGACACATCGCTGTGACGGGCGTGGTCGCGAATCGCTTCGACGGTTTTCTCGCCGATGCCGCGAGCCGGAACGTTGATCACCCGCTCCAGTGCCGCATCGTTGCCACGACCTTCCAGCAAGCGCAGGTACGCCATGGCGTTCTTGATTTCCGCCCGCTCGAAGAAGCGCTGACCGCCATAAATGCGATACGGAATGCGCTCGCGCAGTAACGCTTCTTCCAAAACGCGGGATTGGGCGTTGGAGCGGTACAAAATCGCGATATCGCTGCGGGCCAAGCCGGTTTTCAGCGCGCTTTCGATGGTTTCCACCACGTAGCGTGCTTCATCGTGCTCGTTGAATGCGGCGTACAAGTTGATGGCTTCGCCTTCGCCGCCATCGGTCCACAACTCTTTGCCCATGCGCCCGGTGTTGTTCGCGATCAGGGCGTTGGCGGCCTTGAGGATGCCGGCGGTGGAGCGATAGTTTTGTTCCAGACGAATGGTTTCCGCGTCCGGGAAGTCGTCGGAGTACTGATAGATGTTCTCGATTTTCGCCCCGCGCCAGCCGTAGATCGACTGGTCGTCGTCGCCGACCACCATCAGGCTGTCGCCGCCCTTGGCCAGTAGGCGCAACCAGGCGTACTGCACGGCGTTGGTGTCCTGGAACTCGTCCACCAGAATGTGCCGGAAGCGCTTCTGGTAATGCGCCAGCAGACCTGGATTGTCGCGCCACAGGTCGAGGGCGCGCAGCAGCAGTTCGGAGAAGTCGATGACGCCAGCGCGCACGCATGCGGCCTCGTAGGCTTCATAAATGCTGCGCATGGTGGCCAGGAACAGGTCGCCACTGGCTTGAATGTGTTGCGGGCGCAGACCTTCGTCTTTCTGCCCGTTGATGAACCATTGGGCCTGACGGGCCGGCCAGCGTTGTTCGTCCAGGCCCAGCTCGCGGATCACCCGCTTGACCAGCCGTTGCTGGTCGTCGCTGTCGAGAATCTGGAAGGTCTGGCTCAGCTTGGCTTCCTGCCAGTGCGCCCGCAGCAATCGGTGCGCCAGGCCGTGGAAGGTGCCGACCCACATGCCGGCCGGGTTCAGCCCCATCAACTGCTCGATGCGATGACGCATTTCCGCAGCAGCCTTATTGGTGAAGGTCACCGACAGGATGGAGTGGGGTGAGGCGTTTTCGACCTGGATCAACCAGGCGATACGGTGCACCAGCACTCGGGTTTTACCGGAGCCAGCACCGGCCAGGACCAACTGACGACCCACGGAGGCAGCTACGGCCTGACGTTGGGCATCGTTGAGGGAGTTCAGCAAAAGGGAGAGATCATCGCGCATCGGGGCATTCTAGGGGGCGGCGCCACACCGGGCAAACATCGCTTTGAATTAGCCGATGAAAGATCGACGGGGGACGACCGGTCGGTCACTGGCTGCAAGCGGCGGCGGGGCTCGCTCGGGCGCTTTTTCAGCGATGCCGGCGGTCGATACTTTGGTCTACTTTGTGATCTGGAGCTGTTTGGTCCAGCCCCTTGCTTGTGTATGCTCCGTGCACAATTCGGGCTCAACAACGCTCATTATAAGAACAAGAATATTGCCTATGACCCTCAGCTCCGACCTGTCGGGCCCCTCTGTAGAGCCCCGGGTTATCCGCAAACAGTACGCCATGGAAATGGCGGTCGAACGCACGCGCCTGCTGTACCAGGGTTCGCTGTTGCCGACGCTGTTCATGCTGATCAATGGCCTGGTCTGCGCCGGTCTGCTCTGGAGCCCGCAGCGCTACTTCCTGGTCAGCGTCTGGCTGGTCTGGTTGTTGTCACTGGTGGCGCTGCGGGTGATTCAAGTGGCGGCCTTCGATTCGGCGATCCCCAACCGCCAGGCCCATCCGATCTGGATTCGCATGTTTTTGCTGGGTTCGGCCATGACCGGTCTGACCCTCGCCGGTGCCGGCATTGCTCTGGTACCCGCCGACACGTTCATTCAACAAGCCTGGGTCTTCGGCCTGATCGGCGCGGCGGCGCTTTCGGCCAGCGTGGCCTACGCCGTGAGCCTGCCCGCATTTCTCTCCTTTACTTTGCCCTGTCTGTTGCCGGCCATCGGATATATGTTCTGGGGCGGCGATGAGCAGCAGCAGGGGTGGGGCTGGTTCGGGCTGATTCTGTTGGGCGCCTTGAGCGTGGTGGCCTGGCAGGTCAATCGGCTCATTGACCGTGGCTTGTTGCGGCGCTTCCAGAATCAGGCGTTGATCGAGCATTTGCAGCTTGCGCAAACCCAGGGCGACCAACTCAATCACGAACTGGCCAAGGAAATCGATCAGCGCCGCAGCGCCGAAGAAGAATTGCGTGAAGCCCAGATCGAACTGGAAAACCGCGTTGCCCAGCGTAGCCAGGAACTGAGCACCGCCACCCAAGCCTTGAGCAAGAGCGAAGCGCGTCTGGCGTTGGCGCTCAAGGCCAGTGAGCTGGGACTGTGGGATTGGAACCTGCAAACCGACGAAGTCCATCACACGCAGATCCAGGAACTGTTCGGCCTGGCGCCGGAATACGTGACCGCCATGCTCAGCCACCTTCGGCCGCGGCTGCATCCCGACGACGTGCCGCCCCTCAAACGAGCGCTGGTCGAACATTTGAAGGGCCGCAGCGAGGATTACCAGATCGAATACCGGGTGCGCCATGGCGATGGCCATTGGGTCTGGATCGAGGACCGAGGCCGCGCCGTTGAGCGCAGCGAAAGCGGCCGGGTTGTGCGCATGGTCGGTACCCGCCGCGACATCAGCGCCAGTAAAGGCCAGGAAGAACAGCGGCAATTGGCGGCGACGGTGTTCGAAGCGGCCAGCGAAGGCATCGTGATTTTCGACCCGAATTACGCGTTGATCGCTGTCAACCAAGCCTTCAGCCGCGTCACCGGTTATGACATCGACGACATGCTCGGGCGCAATGTCGTCGAGTTGCCGTGCAGTCGCGATGCTCGTCGACATTACGCCACCATTCACCAAGCCCTTGAGCAGCACGGCAGTTGGCAAGGCGAACTGGTGGAAACCCGCAAGAACGGCGAGCTGTATCCGCAATGGCTGCAATTGAACGCAGTGCGCGATAGTCGAGGAAAGGTCAGCCATATTGTCGGCTTCTTCGCCGATCTCTCTGCGCGGCGTGAATCAGAAGAGCGTATGCGCTACCTGACCCATTACGACGAACTCACCGGCCTGGCCAACCGCTCGCTGTTCCGCGAACGGCTGCGCGAGGCGCATCAACGGGTGCGACAGGGCGGGCGACGCAGTTTGGCATTGCTGCACATCAATCTCGATCGTTTCAAGCTGCTCAATGACAGCCTCGGCCATGAAATCGCCGACCAGTTATTGCAGAAAATGGCCCGGCGGCTGGTCAATGCGCTGCCGGAAGCGGACACCATCGCACGGCTTTCCGGCGATGAGTTCGCGGTGTTGTTCGATGCCTACGGCAACCTGTCGAGCCTGGCCCGAGTGGCGACCCGCTTGTCGAGCAAACTGCGTTTGCCGGTTACGGTTGAAGGGCATGAGCTGGTGGTCAGCGCGTCCATGGGCATCAGCCTGTTGCCGGACAATGCGCGGGAGATTTCCGCGTTGGTCAGTCAGTCGAACATGGCCATGCAGCACGCCAAGCACTTGGGCGGCAACAACTTCCAGTTTTATACCGACAGTCTGCAAGCCAGCACGCTTGAGCGTTTGCAGCTCGAAAACCAGCTGCGCAAAGCCATCGAAGAAAAACAGCTGAAGGTGTTTTACCAACCGAAACTGTGCCTCGCCACTGGCCGATTGAACGCTGCCGAAGCGCTGGTGCGCTGGGATCATCCGACCATGGGGCGAGTGCCGCCCAACGATTTCATTGGCCTGGCCGAGGAAACCGGGTTGATTGGCCCGATCGGTGAGTTCGTGTTGCGCCAGGCTTGCTGGCAAGCCTGCGAATGGCAGCGCCAGGGGCTTGAGCCGATCCGTGTATCGGTCAACCTGTCGGTACATCAATTACGCCAGGGCAAACTGGTCAGCCTGGTGCGTCAGGTACTGGAGGAAACCGGCCTGGCGCCGCATTACCTGGAGCTGGAACTGACCGAAAGCCAATTGCTGGACAGCGTCGAACACATCATCGCGACCTTCCAACAGTTGCGCGATCTGGGGGTGAAGCTGGCGATCGACGATTTCGGCACCGGGTATTCATCCCTGAGCTACCTCAAGCGCATCCCGGTGGATTACGTGAAGATTGATCAGGCGTTTATCCGTGGCTTGGGGGAGGGTGGCGAGGATGCGGCGATTACCCGGGCGATCATTGCCATGGCCCACGGCTTGTCGCTCAAAGTCGTGGCCGAAGGCGTGGAGCGTGTCGAGCAGCTGGAGTTTCTGCAAGCCGAGCACTGCGATGAAGTGCAGGGTTATTTGATCAGTCGGCCGGTGGAAGCGGCTGATCTGGGTGAGCTGCTGCGCACGGACGCAAACCCTTTGTAGCAGCTGGCGCAGCCTGCGTTCGGCTGCGAAGCAGTCGTGAATGGACGTTATGCGATCGAATAGGGAAATTTGGTATTCAGGTTTCGCGACTGCTGCGCAGCCGAACGCAGGCTGCGCCAGCTGCTACAAGGGCCAAAGGTGCTACATGGAGCGCGCGACGCGTGGAATGGGGACATTGAGTTACGCATTGAGCAGGCAAAAAGCCGATTCATGTAGTATAACTACAAGCGTGCTACATCCCCGGCAACTGCCAATAACAAAGAGTCGACCCCTTTGAATCTGCTGCAACACATCGCCCAGTCCCGTCACCTGTTACGCAAGTCGGAGCTCAAGGTCGCCGACCACGTGCTGCTTGATCCTGCGGCGGTGATGCACAGCTCCATGGCTGACCTGGCCCACAGCGTGGGCATCAGCGAGCCGACCATCGTGCGCTTTTGCCGCGCCATCGGTTGCTCGGGTTTCCAGGATTTGAAGCTGAAGCTGGCGCAGAGCCTGGCGGCCGGTGCGAGTTTCGGGCAGTTCGCGATTCATGAAGACGATTCGGTCGCTGACTACAGCCTGAAAATTTTCGACACTACGTTGCATACCTTGATGGAGGTTCGCGAGAAGCTCGATCCGGTGGAATTGCAGCGGGCGGTGTCGCTGATGTCCCAAGCGCAGCGGGTCGAGTTCTATGGCTTTGGCGCGTCGGGTGCGGTGGCGGCGGATGCTCAGCATAAGTTCTTTCGATTGCTGCTGACGGCAGCCGCGTATTCCGACCCGCACATGCAGGCGATGTCGGCCGTGACCCTGAAGCCGACCGACGTGGCGATCTGTATTTCCCAGTCGGGCCGTTCCAAGGATTTGTTGATCACCGCCAATCTGGTGCGCGAAAGCGGCGCCTCGCTGATCACCTTGTGCCCGAGCCAGACGCCGTTGGCCGAGCTGTCGACCGTCAACCTGGCGATCGACGTGCACGAAGACACCGAAATCTATACACCGCTGACCTCGCGCATCGCCCACCTGGTGGTGATCGACGTGTTGGCGATGGGCGTGGCCATGGCGCGCGGGCCGAGCCTGGTCAACCACCTCAAGAGCGTCAAGCGCAGCCTGCGCAGCTTGCGGCTTTCGCCTAAATCGGTGAAAGCGCTGGACGATTGATTCCTTATTTGTCTTGAGGGCCTCTTCGCGGGCAAGCCTCGCTCCTACAGGTACGCGATAACTGTAGGAGCGAGGCTTGCCCGCGAAGGCGTCCTCAAATACGACAACTTTCATCTCTCTGTAACCCACCCGCCGCCAAACCGTCATCCCCAGCGTTCATCGTGTAACTCCCGTACTCGACTTGGGAGACCTGCAATGGCCCAGCCCTACGAAGAACGCAACAGCGCCCTCAAAACCCGTCGCCAGCAAGAAGACCAGCGCCGCATGGAATTTCGCCGTGCTATCGAAGATCGCTGCGAACGCCGCCAGCTTCTGGCCGAGATTGGCGATTTTCCTGACGAGCTGGAACTCAATTACTGGCAGGCAGCACCGGTAGTTTCCCGTCGAAACGCTCAACCAACGCGCTGATCTGCACCCGTTCGCTGCGGATAAACGCCAGGAAGGCGTGCGCCACCGGTGACAGGCGTTTAGCTTTGGCCTGCACCAGGCACCAACTGCGATACAGCGGCAGCTCTTCGACCGGCAGCTCAATCAGGGCGCCGGTCGCCAACTCCAGGTTCAGGGCGTGGCGCGTCAACAGCGCCAGGCCCAGGCCCGCCAACACGCACTCACGCTGGGCTTCCGCCGACGCGACCTCCTGGGTCTGGGTGAAGTGCACACGCTTCTCTTTGAAATACTCTTCGCACGCCATCCGCGTACCGGAACCTGGCTCGCGCATCAACAGCGTGTAAGGCTCCAGATCCTGCAAACGCAGCGGTCCCATGTGGCACAGCGGATGGTCCGGCGGCGCCACCGCCACAATCGGATTGTTCAGAAAGGGCAGGAACTCCAGGCCCATGTCCTGCGGCACCATCGACATGATCACCAGGTCGTCGCGGTTATCCGACAGGCGCCGGATGACCTGACCACGGTTGACCACCGTCAGGTGCAGGTTCACTTCCGGGTGCTGGCGTTTGAATGCGGCGAACAGGTGCGGCACGAAGTACTTGGCGCTGGATTCCACCGCCAGTTTCAGCTGACCTTGCAACGAGCCCTGCATGTCCGACAGCTGCATATCGAGGTTTTCCAGGCGGCCGAAAATGTCCCGGCTGGCGCGCTGAAGCGCTTCCGCTGCCTCGGTCATGTAGAGCTTTTTGCCGACGTAATCGAACAAAGGTTGACCGATCAGCTCCTCAAGTTGACGAATCTGTAGGCTCACGGCAGGTTGTGTGAGGGACATTTCCTCAGCCGCGCGGCTGTAGGACCTCAGATCACAGACTTCATTGAAGATCTGCAATTGACGCAATGTCATACGCATCAATGACTTACGCATTTTATAGGCGCTCTCACCGCAGGCTGGTGCGCCAACTATAAGTCTTTACTTATGCCTGACCCAATAATTAATCATTTTTGTTAATCCCTCATGGGGGCTAGTGTGGGGCTGCGACTAAATCGAAACATTTAGTCACGCGTCGACCTGGTCTAGCAGGTCGTGGGTACCACCGGCTCAAGGGAACCTCCAAGTGATAACAAAGATCCTGATCGCCAACCGTGGTGAGATTGCCGTACGAATCGTGCGTGCCTGCGCCGAGATGGGCATTCGCTCGGTCGCGGTCTACTCCGACGCCGACCGGCATGCCTTGCACGTCAAGCGTGCGGACGAAGCCCACAGCATCGGTGCCGACCCACTGGCCGGTTACCTGAATGCGCGCAAGTTAGTGAATCTGGCGGTAGAAACCGGTTGCGATGCTTTGCACCCCGGTTACGGTTTCCTCTCGGAAAACGCTGAACTGGCCGATATCTGCGCAGAGCGCGGCATCAAGTTCATTGGCCCGTCGGCTGAAGTGATTCGCCGCATGGGCGACAAGACTGAAGCCCGTCGCAGCATGATAAAGGCGGGCGTGCCGGTCACCCCAGGGACTGAAGGCAATGTCGCAGACATCGCCGAAGCCCTGGTTGAAGGCGACCGCATTGGTTATCCAGTCATGCTCAAGGCCACCTCCGGTGGTGGCGGCCGGGGTATTCGCCGCTGCGACAGCCGAGAAGATCTTGAACAAGCCTTTCCACGGGTGATTTCCGAAGCGACCAAGGCCTTTGGTTCGGCGGAAGTGTTCCTGGAAAAATGCATCGTCAACCCGAAACATATCGAAGCGCAGATCCTCGGCGACAGCTTTGGCAACGTGGTGCACCTGTTCGAGCGCGACTGCTCGATCCAGCGCCGCAACCAGAAGCTGATCGAAATCGCGCCGAGCCCGCAACTGACCCCGGAACAGCGCGCCTACATCGGCGACCTGTCGGTGCGTGCAGCCAAGGCCGTGGGCTACGAGAACGCCGGCACCGTGGAGTTCCTGCTCGCCGAGGGCGAGGTGTACTTCATGGAGATGAACACCCGGGTGCAGGTGGAACACACCATCACCGAAGAAATCACCGGCATCGACATCGTCCGTGAGCAGATCCGCATCGCCTCCGGCCTGCCGCTTTCGGTGAAGCAGGAAGACATCCAGCACCGCGGTTTCGCCCTGCAATTCCGGATCAACGCCGAAGACCCGAAAAACAACTTCCTGCCGAGCTTCGGCAAGATCACCCGTTACTACGCACCCGGCGGCCCCGGCGTACGTACCGACACGGCGATCTATACCGGCTACACCATTCCGCCGTTCTACGACTCCATGTGCCTGAAACTGGTGGTGTGGGCGTTGACCTGGGAAGAGGCGATGGACCGTGGCTTGCGCGCCCTCGACGACATGCGTCTGCAAGGGGTCAAGACCACCGCCGCGTACTACCAGGAAATCCTGCGTAACCCGGAATTCCGTAGCGGCCAGTTCAACACCAGCTTCGTTGAAGCTCACCCTGAACTGACCAACTACTCGATCAAGCGCAAACCCGAAGAGCTGGCCTTGGCCATCGCTGCCGCCATCGCCGCCCACGCAGGCCTGTGAGGAATAACAAAATGTCCAAGAAAATCCATGTAACCGACACAATCCTGCGCGACGCCCACCAATCGCTGCTCGCCACCCGCATGCGCACCGAAGACATGCTGCCGATCTGCGACAAGCTCGACAAAGTCGGCTACTGGTCGCTGGAATGCTGGGGCGGCGCGACCTTCGACGCCTGTGTACGTTTTCTGAAGGAAGATCCGTGGGAGCGTCTGCGCCAATTGCGTGCGGCACTGCCTAACACACGCCTGCAAATGCTCCTGCGTGGCCAGAACCTGTTGGGCTATCGGCATTACAGCGACGACGTGGTTAAAGCCTTCGTCGCCAAAGCCGCGGTCAATGGCATCGACGTGTTCCGCATCTTCGACGCGATGAACGACGTGCGTAACCTGCGCGTGGCCATCGAAGCGGTAAAAGCGGCGGGCAAACATGCCCAGGGCACCATCGCCTACACCACCAGCCCGGTGCACACCATCGACGCGTTCGTGGCGCAAGCCCGGCAAATGGAAGCCATGGGTTGCGACTCGGTGGCGATCAAGGACATGGCCGGTCTGCTGACCCCGTACGCCACTGGTGAACTGGTCAAGGCATTGAAATCCGAGCAGTCGCTGCCCGTGTTCATTCACTCCCACGACACCGCTGGCATGGCCACCATGTGCCAACTCAAAGCCATCGAAAACGGCGCCGATCACATCGACACCGCGATTTCCAGCTTCGCCTCGGGCACCAGCCACCCAGGCACCGAATCGATGGTCGCCGCCCTTAAAGGCAGTGAGTTCGACACTGGCCTGAACCTGGAACTGCTGCAAGAGATCGGCCTGTACTTCTACGCCGTGCGCAAGAAGTACCACCAGTTCGAAAGCGAATTCACCGCCGTCGACACCCGCGTGCAAGTCAACCAGGTGCCGGGCGGGATGATTTCCAACCTGGCCAACCAGCTGAAAGAGCAGGGCGCACTCAACCGCATGAGCGAAGTGCTGGCCGAAATCCCGCGAGTTCGCGAAGACCTCGGCTTCCCGCCGCTGGTGACCCCGACCTCGCAGATCGTCGGCACCCAGGCGTTCTTCAACGTGCTGGCCGGCGAGCGCTACAAGACCATCACCAACGAAGTGAAGCTCTACCTGCAAGGCGGCTACGGCAAGGCGCCGGGCACCGTGAACGAAAAACTGCGCCGTCAGGCCATCGGTAGCGAAGAGGTGATAGACGTTCGTCCGGCCGACCTGTTGAAGCCGGAAATGACCAAGCTGCGTGCCGAAATCGGCGCCGTGGCCAAGTCCGAAGAAGACGTGCTGACCTACGCCATGTTCCCGGACATCGGCCGCAAGTTCCTCGAGGAACGCAACGCCGGCACCCTGACACCAGAAGTGCTGCTGCCGATTCCTGAAGCCGGCGGCGTGACCTCGGCCGGTGGCGAAGGCGTGCCGACCGAGTTCGTCATCGACGTCCATGGCGAGACCTACCGCGTCGACATCACCGGTGTCGGCGTCAAGGCCGAAGGCAAGCGCCACTTCTACCTGTCCATCGACGGCATGCCGGAAGAAGTGGTGTTCGAACCGCTCAACGAATTCGTCAGCGGCGGCAGCAGCAAGCGCAAGCAAGCCACGGCGCCGGGCCACGTCAGCACCACCATGCCGGGCAACATCGTCGATGTGCTGGTCAAGGAAGGCGACACCGTGAAAGCCGGGCAATCCGTGCTGATCACCGAAGCGATGAAGATGGAAACCGAAGTGCAGGCCGCCATCGCCGGCAAAGTCACCGCCATCCATGTGGCCAAGGGCGACCGGGTGAACCCGGGCGAAATCCTGATCGAGATCGAAGGTTGATTTAACAACCGAGATAACACCGCTTTAAACCTCGGGGGGGCATGTGCTCCCCTTTTTTTGCCCGGCGTTTGAGGCCACCACACACCACAATGTTGAATGACACATCGCCTTCGCGGGCAAGCCTCGCTCCTACAATGGTGTGTGGTGAATCAGGCGATGATTAGAATGCCATCCGCCACTGCCCCATGACGCCATGGCTGCGGCTGTCATTTCCGACCTCACCGTTGTAGCCGACACCCAGCGTATGCCGAGTCGAAACCGCGAGGTCCAGACCTGCATCGAGCGTCAGGCTGTCGCGATCCAGTGCGGCGCCTTTGACGGTGTAAGTCTTGCCGCCGGTTACCAGTCGTTGATGCGTCCTGCTATCGACATCGCCGTAGGTGTGTTTCCAGCCGGCACTGAAGCGCGGCGTCAGTTGCATGCCGTTATCCAGGGTGTTGAGCTGCGCGACGCGCAGGCCGAAGGTGCTGCTGAAGTTACCCTGTGTTTGCCCATGAACCTGCAAGGCCGCGGCCGCGCCTTTCTCGGTGTAGTTATCGCGGTGATAGCGCTGGTAACCGAGGTTGGCAAAGGGTTCGGCGCTGATGTTGGTGCTGGCGAGGTTGTAGCCCACCTCTGCAAAAGCTTGCTGAGTGCTGGCGTCGTAGCTGCCCTTTGGGCGGTCACTGAAATTGTTGAACGCCACTCGCCGTTTGGTGCTGCCGTCGTGGTTGCCGTGTGTAGCACCCAAGCGCATCGCCAGTGGGCCATTTTGGTACAGGGCATAGGCGCCGAGGTGCCAACTATTCAAATCACCGTCCATGTCGTTGCCGTCGAGGCGGGTCTGCGATTTTCCGCCGATGACGCCCATGCGCCATTGCTCATCGAGCGCCCAATCCGCACCGACTACCAACCCTTGGGAGGCATGTTGCAAGGCGCTGCTCCCCCGGCTGCGGTCCAGTGTGCCGCCATTACTCAACCCTTGTACCCAGACCCTGGCGCCAGTTTCGTTGACTGCCGTGACGCGCGGTGTCTGAGCGCTTTGACCCTGGGTGTTATCCAGCTGGCGCATGGCTGACAGCATGCTGGTACTGACGGGATTAACGCTGCTTAACGTGGCGTTGACCAGATTGGCATTGCTGCCTGCGGCCAGTTGTTCGATCGCTCGGCCTGCGGTGGTTTTATCGGTACCGAGCAGGGCGTTGATGGCGGCGTTCGGTGAAGCGGCTGGTTGTGAAGCGGCGACCGCTGCCGGGCCGGCCGGAGGGCGCACTTGAGCGGTGGCAGGCGCTGTACCTGACGCACTGGTTGAGGTTGCAGTGGCCGCAGAGGGCGCCAGGCCAGTGGCGTTAGTTTGCGCAACAGCCGGGCCGGAGATTTCAGTGACGGGGGTTGGTGTTGGGGCCGTGACGACGGTTTCAGTGACGGTCGTTGGCGTTGAGGCTGCAACGAAGACCTCTATGTCAGGCATTGCAATCGGAGCAGCGCCAGAGGGCTCAATGGCGTCGATTGAATTCGAAGCCGTGGTGACATCGCTTGGCGTATCGGCGGGCAACTGAGTTGGCGGAACTTCTTCTGACTCCTCGATGATGCCTTGGGCAAACGCTCGCCCGTTTTCGGTTGTGGCGGCGCTTTCGATCGAAACGTCATTGCGAGCGTAGGTCAGGCCAACGGTCTTTTCGTTGTATTGCACGGCCGGCGTCATAAAGGCCAGGTCGTTTAGGACCTTGCCGAATTCGCCCTCAACCTTACCGGCCTCAATAACGCTGTACTGGCTGGCCAACGGGTAATCGCCCGTCACCGCCACAATCTTCAGCGTGGCATCGCCGAGGTGGGCGGTGCCATCGACTGTTATCGTTTCACTGCGGCCATCGGCATTGACCTCGTAGGCCAATACAGCGGTTTTGTGCAGATCCAGATTGCCGCTGACCCGCGGGGCTCCGTGCAAGGCGTTGACCTCAAGGTTGCCTTCTACCTTCAGGTGACCGACCTGGCCGTTACCGCGAAAGGTCCCTCGTTTATCCACGGACACTTGGCCCACGATACTTCCACGGTTGGTCAGCGCGGCGTTGTTCGCCACTACGGCGCCGTCATGAAAATCACCTGTCCCGGTCAGCGCCCACTGGCCTCGCTTTATGTGCAGAAAATCGAAGTTGCGGCTTTGCCCGAGTTCGCCGCCGTTCACGGTATCGAGTTGCAGAACGTTGCTGCCGCCACCGCCATCAACCACTCCGTCGAAACGGCCGCGTCGGCTGACAGTGACCAGATCGTTGGAATCTCCCAGTTTCAATGCCACACCATCAGGACCGGTTTCTGTCTTGATGACTGGGGTTTTGATGGTCGCCGGATCGTTGATCAATGCTTCCAGCCGAGCCAGCTGCTCGTCCGGCAATGGCGGGGTGGAGGTGGGTTGTTGAGCAATCACGGAACCTGCATGGCCAAGGGCGAGGGATATGGCCAGGGCCATGCAGTGGGGACGAAAACTGTGTCGGATAAGCATCGTGTTCAACCTCTATTGAGCGGAGGCCAAACTCTAAAATTCGATGCGGTTTGCGGATGCCGGGCATTTCCGGGCATTGCGCAAGGCGTTGAGACGTCGCCTGTAGCCGAATCAACAGTGAGATTCGACCAAGCACGTTTTCACCCATCCATCAGGCGTCTTTCCCTACAACAATCCCGGAAGCTTCGATTGGCGAAAACTCAGAAACTCATCTGCCACTGTCCAATCAACCCGTGATTGCGGCTGTTACTGCCGATCTCGCCACTGTAGGCAACGCCGACGCTATGCCGCGCAGAAATGCCCAGATCCAGCCCGGCTTCCAGCACCAGACTGTCACGATCCAGCGAACTGCCATCGACACTGAACGCCGTACCTCCGACCACAAAGGCCTGGCGCGTCGAGCTGCTGACATCGCCATAGGTATGCTTCCAGCCAGCGGTCATGCGCGGGGTCAGGCTCATGCCGTTGTCCAGGGTGCTGAGGTGCGCCAGGCGTACGCCGAAGGTGCTGTTGAAGTTGTCCTGGGTTTGCTCGTTGACCTGCAATGCGGCGACGCCTCCTTTCTCTTTGTAACTGTCGCGGTGGTAGCGCTGATAGCCGAGGTTGGCGAAGGGTTCGGCGCTAAAGCGGCCACTGCCCATCGCGTAGCCCAGTTCGGCAAAGGCTTGTTGGCTGTCGGCGTCGTAGTCGCCTTTTGGTCGATCACTGAAACCGTTGAAGGCGACGGTGCGTTTGCTTTCCCCTTGATGGCCGCTGTAGGCGGCGCCGAGACGTAACGCGAACGGACCGCTTTGGCGCAGGGCGTAGACCCCGGCGTGCCAGCTCTCGACATTGCCGTCGACGCCGGTGGCATCCAGGTCGGTTTTCGAATAACCGCCCAACACGCCCAGGCGCCATTGCGGATTGAGCGCCCAATCGGCACCGAGCACGCTGCCTTTGGTGCGTTGTTCCAGACCGCTGTTGCCATGTTCGCCGTCGAGCTTGCCGTAGCCACCGATGGCTTGCAGCCAGAGTCGGCCCTGGGCATTCGGGTCGTTGAGGTTGCGCGCTTCGGACGGCACGCCGGTGGACGCGAGGCCTGGTGTGTCCCGCTGATCAAGGCCTACCAGCAAGCCTGAACCGCCGCCCATTTGCTGCATCGCCGAGAGCATGCTGCTGCCGACCTGGCTGCTGGCGCCGAGGGTGGCGCTGGTCAGGTTGGCGTTGCTCGCGCCGGCCAGCTGCTCGATGGCCGCGCCGGCCGTGGCGTTTGTGGTGTTGAGCAAGGCGTTGTAGAGCGCGTTGTTTTTGCCCATTGAGGCCAGGCTGTTGGCGGCGTTGCTGCCGTTGCCGGTGGCCGCGAACTCGTTGAAGGTGATGTCGTTGCGGGTGTAGGTCAGATCGATTTGGGTCGGGGTGTAAGCGAGGGTCGGCGTGAGGAAGGCGTAGTCGCTGGTGACCTTGCCGAAGGTGCCGTTGATGCTCGCGGCTTGCAGCACGGTGTAATGGCTTTGCCATGGGTAAGCGCCGCTGCCGGGGTTCACCGCCAGGGTCGCGCCGTTCAGGTTGGCGACGCCGCCGACCATTACAGGGGCGCTCGAACCGTCGGCATTCACGCCATAGGCCAGGGTGCCGCCGCTGCCGAAGGTCAAATCGTGAGTGATGGTTGCAGTGCCGAGTTGCGTATTGGTCTGCAACGTACCGTTGACCAGCAGATTGCCCACCGAGCCGCCGCCGGCATACACGCCGCCCTGATCCACGGTCAGCGTGCCGGCAATGCTGCCCTGGTTAAGCAATGTCGCAGCATTGCGCACAACGCCGCCATCGCTGAAATCACCACTACCGGTCAGCGTCCAGGCCCCTTGCTTCACTTCCAGCCATTCGAAATTGCGACTGGCGCCGAAGCTGCCGCCCGCCACATCGTCCATCACCACCCGGTCGTAACCGCTGCCGCCATCGACCACGCCGACGAAGCGGCTGCCGTTGCGCAGGGTCAGGCTGTCGTTGCCGCCACCCAGGTCCAGCGCCAGACCGTTGCTGCTGCTGAGGGTCCCGCCGTTGATCACGTTGTCGGCAAATTCGCCAACGAACTTCACGCCGAAACCGTCGAGGCCCTGGATGGTGCCGAAGTTTTCCAGCGTCGTCGCCGCCACGCCTGAGCCGCCGCTGCCATCATCCACCAGGATGGCGCTGTTGGCGCCGCTGATCAGCGCACCCTTGGCGTTCACTACCGTGCCTCCGCCCAACGCGATGCCTTCACTGCCGTTGGCGAAACCACCCTTGTCCACACCGCCCGCGCCGACGCCCTGGATGGTGCCGTAGTTTTCGATGTGGGCGATGTGGTCGATGTCCACGCCATCGCCGTCACCGTTGGGTTGCAGCCCCGAGTAGGCGCCGGTAATCGTGCCGTGGTTGATGACGGTGCCGTCGCCGTCGGAACCAAAACCCGAACCGTTGCGCCCGGTGATCTGGCCGTAGTTGACCAGCGTGGCGCCGAGGTCGGTGGTGATGCCGTGGCGGCCGGCGGAAATGGTGCCGTAGTTGGTCACCGTTACGCCGGTCGCTGTATCAATGTCGATGCCGTCGAACTTCTCGTCAGCATTGTGCGAATCGCCGGTCGAGATCTCGCCGTAGTTGGTGATTGTCGCGTTGGCGCCCGTCTTCATCCCGTCGCTGGCATCCCCCCGAATCAGCCCGCCCGCGCGGTTGATGATCGTGGTTTTGACCCCGTCGCTGCGCAAGGCATCCAGGTCCAGCCCCTGGCCGGTGGTGGAGCGAATGATGCCGCTGTTATCGATCAACAAACTGCCGCTGGCGAAGTTGCTGTCGATGCGCAGCGCGTCGTTGAATCCAAGAATCTGCCCGCCGCTGCGGTTATAGATGCTGTAGTTACGCGCCTGGGTCAGGTCGCCACTGCTGTCGATCGCCCGGCCACCGGTGGAGATGATCTTGCCCGAGTTATCGATCACCACGCCGGCGCCGCTGGTCTTGTCCTTCAGGCTCACGGTCTTGCCGCTGTTAGTGATGCTGCCGGGGGCCGAGATCGTCAGGGTGTCGCTACCGCCGAGGGTTTGCGCAGCGGTGGTGGCGGTGTTGATCTGAACGGTTTTGGCGTGGGCGGTGGTAGCGCTGATCAGCAGGGCGATGGTCAGGGCAAGACGCTGGGGCGAGAAGGGCATGGGTGGACGGTCCTTTTTGTTATAAGCAGGCCGTCTTGTATAGCGGAGGGTTTTTACAGAATGATGTATGAGCTCAATAGCTGACGCATCTGCATTATTTTGCGTCTATAAGAACACTTATCGTGCTGTAAATGCACTATATTGCATATTAGATGCGAACTGCTCTTCAAAAAATGCATTTAAATGCAGGTGACGACATGTACAACCTGACCCTACAGGTCTATACGGCAGGGAATTGGCACGACGCTATGGTCTTAAGCTTCGACAATCCTGAAAAGGGCTTTGAAAGTCGCTGCAGCTTCGGCTACGAACAGAGCTACCTGGTCGATAACTATGCGGACATCCCAACTCCTTTTGCGAAGGCAGTGAGTGCCAGGTTTCCCCTGGAGTGGGACGGAAAGCGATCCAATGCGCCAGCATTTCTGCACGACATCGCGCCAGCAGGTGCGGCCAAACGATTTCTTCAGCAACGGATAGGCCGAGAAAAACCAGCTGGTATCAGTGAGGATCTTTTCCTTCTGTCCACAAGTACTCCGGCGCCGATTGGCAATATGCGGATAAAGGAGTCTGTCGATGTAGTCGGGCAGCGTGAAGTGATAGGGTTTAAGCGTCAGGATGTCATTAGTCGTGATAACCGGTTTCTTGAATATGCCTACGAGCAGGGTGCTGCAATTGGCGGGGCAACGGGGGCTGGCGGCGAGGCACCGAAACTCTTGCTGGCTCAGGATAAGGACGGAGATCTATACCCCGATGCGGTACTGGACGACGCAGACGTCAGCCAGCACTGGTTCGTGAAGTTCTCTCGTAACAAAGGAACCCAGAACGATCAGGACATCCTCAGAAGTGAGTACCACTACTACAAGGCACTGCAAACACTGGGTATCGAAACGGTGGCGGTAGAGGGACTGGCCCTTGAAGAAGCGACCAAACCCAGTCTGTGGATGCAGCGTTTTGACCGTCGAGTAACCCCTCAGGGAGTTGAGCGTTTTGCTGTGGAGTCGATCTACTCGCTAGCCCAAGTAACCACGCCTGGTAGTCCAATGAATCACATGGAGGTTATTCGGCTGCTTGCAGAGCTCTGGCGTGATGGGGCGCAAGAGAATCAGATCCCGGATCTTGTTGCCGATTATTTACGCCGGGATCTGATCAACAAAATCCTCGGCAATTCAGATAACCATGGACGCAACACTGCAATCATTCGCGATACGGCCTCGTTCCGCATGGCACCGATTTATGACTTGGCACCAATGGTGATGGACGAAGAAGGCGTAACACGAACCACCAAGTGGCCAAAAGAGTTGGAGAGGGCCGGGGACGTAAATTGGCGTGGCGTGTGCCAGGCGTTGGCTGACATTGCTGATCCGGATGACCCACTTGCAGCGCTGAGTGATTGGTCGGGATCTTTTGAGCGATTGCGTGAGGATGCCACACGTTTGATGGCACTCCCGGATATTCTGGCCGACAGCGGATTACCTGATGTGACAATGAATCACCCGCGAATAGATTTGAAAAATCTGGCGCGGCGCTTGAAAGAGTGGGATCTGATATGAGCATGACCGTTGCCGAGCGCACTGTGCTCATAGAAAGCATTCAAGAGGCTCTGGCCGAAGGTACTCTTGAAATTGGTGAAGCGATTCGTCGCTTGCGTGTGGAAGTCACCGGCCTGCACCAAACCCAGTTCGCGAAGATGTGCAAAATCTCTGTGCGCACGCTGGTGCATATCGAGCATGGGGAAGGGAATCAGACGCTGAAATCGCTCAATTCTGTGTTCAAACCGTTTGGCTTGAAGATGGGCGTGGTGCGGATTCGACGGGATTTCAGCTAAGTCGGCAGCAAGGTGTTACCGAAGGCTGAATGCTTTCAAGATCAAAAGATCGCAGCCTTCGGCAACGCATACAGGGAGTCGTGTTTCAACCTAGCTACGGCTCACATAGGCTTTACCGTAATGCCGCTCCATCCGCGCCTGAATCAGCTCCAACCCAATCGACATCACCCAGTAAATCACCGCCGCGGTCGTCAGCATCTCGATATACCGATAACTCGACCGCCCATACGACTGCGCCAGAAACATCACTTCCCACACCCCCATCACCGAGATCAACGACGAGTCTTTGAGCATGGAGATGAATTGGTTGGTGGCCGGCGGGATGATGGTGCGCATGGCTTGGGGCAGGGTGACGCGCCAGAAGATCACGCTTTCGCGCATGCCCAAGGCCAGTGATGCCTCGCGTTGGCCGTGGGGGACGCCGAGGATGCCGGCGCGGAAGATCTCGCTCAGGTAAGCGCCGTAGTTCAGCGACAGGGCGATGATCCCCGCAGCGATGGCGCCGGGCACGATGCCCAGTTGCGGTAGGCCGAGGTAGATCAGCAGGATCTGGATCAGCAGCGGCGTGCCGCGAAAGAACGAGGCGTAGAAACTGGCGATGCCGAACGCCACGGCGCTTTTCGACAGCCGTCCCAAAGCAGTGATGAAGCCCAGCAGCGATGAGGCGACGATTGAGCAGGCGCAGAGAAATAACGTCAGCGCCGCGCCTTGCAGGAAGCCGTTGGGTGCCAGGTGCAGGCCGACGAGGTTCGGCAGTTTGTCGAGGATGATCGAGAACTTCAGGTCGAAGCTCAGGAAGAAACTGGCGAACAAGCCGAGCATCGCCGCCCAGGTCAGGTACAGCCGCGTGCGGAAGCCGAAGATCCGTTGCAATCGTGACTCAACCACCGGTTGCGGCGGCTTTGGAGGTGTGGGGAAAGAAGTCATTTGCTGATATCGGCGCCGATCCATTTTTGCGAGAGCTTGCTCAACGTGCCGTCCTGTTTCAGCTGCGCGAAGACTTCACGCACCTTGCCGTCCCACTGCGCGTCGCCCTTTTCGATGGCCACCGAGTTCGGCTCCGAGTACAACGTTTCGCCGGCCAGTTTGAAGCGCTTGTCTTCGTTCAGGCGCGGTTGCGCGGTCACCAGGTTGGTGAGGATCGCATCCAGTCGAACGCCCGCGCCCAGGCCCAAGTCCTGGAAGGCCACGTTGTCGGTGTCATACGGGGCGATCTGCACATCCTCGAACGGGTACTGCAACTGCGTGTCTTCAGCGCCTTCGATCACCAGGTTTTTGTTCAGGTAGCTTTCGTAGCTGGAGGCGCTGGTGAGGCCGACTTTCTTGCCGCTCAGGTCCTTGGCGTTGTGGATGCGATCATCCTTGGCGTTAACCACGATCACGGCCGGGGAGGCGTAGTACTCAACCGGGAAATCGAAGACTTCGGCGCGGGCCTTGCTCGGGGTCATGGAGCAGATGCAGATGTCGTAGCGCCCGCTCCAGCGGCCGGCGGCGATCACGTCCCAGGACGGGGTTTCGAGGCGCAGCTTCACGCCGAGTTTCTCGGCCACGGCTTTCGCCACATCGACGTCGAAACCGTCGAGTTGGTTCTGGTCATTGAGGAACGAGAACGGTGGATAACTCTCCATCAACACGCCCACCAGTTCTTTTTTCTGCTCGACGCGGTCCAGCGTGGCGCCGCCAAAGGCTTGAGTGGAGGCAGCCAGAATCGTCAGGCCCAGGGCCAGTAGCGGTTGAAATTTCACAGTCGATCCCTGATAAAAAATGGTTGTTATTAACCGAATGGTGCGTATTAAATAGTTATAAGAACGACTCTGATAGTGAGTTATTTTCATAAGCATATGAGTAAAAAGCATATGAGCGCAGGAAGCACAGTAATTCTGGATGGTGGCATGGGTCGTGAACTGCAACGCGCAGGTGCACCGTTCCGGCAGCCCGAGTGGTCGGCGCTGGCCTTGAGCGAAGCGCCGCAAGCGGTCGAGGCGGTGCATGCGGCTTATATCGAAAGCGGTGCAAATGTCATCACCAGCAACAGCTACGCGGTGGTGCCGTTCCATATCGGTGAGGAGCGTTTTGCTGCCGAGGGCCAGGCGCTCGCGGCGTTGGCCGGCGAGTTGGCACGGCGTGCGGTGGAGGCGGCGGGCAAACCGGTGCGGGTGGCCGGTTCATTGCCTCCGTTGTTTGGTTCCTATCGTCCAGACTTGTTCGACGCTGCGCGGGTGACGGAACTGCTGACGCCACTGGTGAAAGGGCTCGCGCCGCACGTTGACCTGTGGCTGGCGGAAACCCAGAGCTCGATCGTTGAGGCGCGGGCGATCCACGCGGGTCTGCCGAAGGATGGCAAGCCGTTCTGGCTGTCGTTTACCTTGAAGGATGAAGACACCGACGACGTGCCGCGTTTGCGTTCCGGTGAGCCGGTGGCCGAGGCGGCGGCAGTGGCCGCTGAGCTGGGTGTCGAGACATTACTGTTCAATTGCAGCCAGCCCGAAGTGATTGGCGCGGCGATTGATGCGGCGCGGGAAACGTTCGAGCGGCTGGGTGTGAATATTCACATCGGCGCGTACGCCAATGCCTTCCCGCCGCAACCGAAAGAGGCCACGGCCAACGACGGGCTCGACCCGTTGCGCGACGATCTCGATCCGCCGGGTTACCTGCATTGGGCGGCCGATTGGCAGAAACGTGGGGCCAGCCATTTGGGCGGGTGCTGCGGGATTGGGCCGGAGCATATTGCGGTGCTTGCCCAGAGACTCAACTGAGAAGATCGTTCCCACGCTTTGCGTGGGAACGCCTCTACGGACGCTCTGCATTCGATGGGACGCGGAGCGTCCCGGGCTGCATTCCCACGCAGAGCGTGGGAACGATCACTAGGCGCGGCACTCGGCCAGGGTTTTCACTTGGCCCGAATCGGTCTGGTTTTCATCTGAAAGCCACCGCTCAAACCCCGCCCCAACCTCCGGCCATTCCGAATCCAGAATCGAATACCAAGCCGTATCACGATTCTGTCCCTTCACCACCATGTGCTGGCGAAACACCCCTTCAAAACTGAAACCCAACCGCTCAGCCGCATATTTGGAGCGGGCATTGCCGTTGTTGCACTTCCACTCCAGGCGCCGGTAGCCCAGGGCAAACGACTCTTTGGCCAGCAGATATACCGCCTCGGTACTTTTTGGCGAACGCTGCATCGATGCGCCAAACGTGACGTGGCCGATTTCGATCCGGCCCTGGGCCGGGACGATGGACATCAGGCTGAGGATGCCTTGCACATCACCGCTGGCACGGTCGATTACGGTGAAGAAATACGGATCGCTGTTGGCCGCGTGGTTGTTCAGCCAATCGTTGAACACGCTGCGTTCCGGGAACGGGCCGTAAGGCAAGTAATCCCAGAGTTTCGGGTCGGCGCCGGGGCCTTGCAGGGCTTTGAACAAGCCGTCGGCGTGGCGTGCCGGGTCGAGTTTTTCCAGGCGGATGAAGCGCCCTTCGATCAGTTGAACGGTGGGGGCTGGCGCGCCTTTCCAGTCCGCGAGTGAAGTGGTCATGTTGCTCTCCTTGAACCTTAAAGGGCTTTGCGAAACTGGATCAAACCGGGGCGTTCGGCGATGCGCTCGTAGAGCTGGATCGCGGTGGCATTGGATTCGTGGGTGAGCCAGTGAACCTTGCAGCAACCATCCGCCTTGGCGGTGGCGTAGACGAATTCGATCAGCTTGCGCCCGACGCCGGTGCCACGGGTTTCTGACGCTACCAGCAAGTCTTGCAGGTAGCAGGAGTTTTCGATGCTCCAGTTCGAGCGATGGTAGATGAAGTTCACCATGCCCACGGCTTTGCCATCGGCCCAGGCGAGGGCGGAGTGGGTCGGTTCGTTCGGGTCGAGCATGCGCAGCCAGGTGCTAGGGGTCACGGCTTCCGGCAGTTCGGTGTTGTAGAAGCTCAAGTAGGTCTGCCACAGCGGCAACCATGCGGCGTGGTCGTCGGCGGTGACCTGGCGAATCTCGATCTGACTCATGTTCATTCCTTAACGCATCAAGTGGGCGAGGGCCTGGTCCTGCGCGTAGGGGCTGGCAGCCAACCCTTCGCGCACACCGGCGATGTCTGCGGCACTGCGGTTCTGGCTCAGTTTGCGTTTGCCTTCCAGGCGCTGGATCGGCAATGCGAAACCGACAATGGCCTTGAGCATACCGTCGATGTAGTCGGCGGGGGCGTCCGCGACTTTCCATGGTTGGTCGCGGCCCGCTTCGTGGCGATCGGTGAGGGCACTGACCAGGTTGAGCAGACGATGGGCGTCGCTGAACACTTCAGCCACGCCATAAGCGTGCACGGCCATGTAGTTCCAGGTCGGCACCACTTTGCCGTGCTCGGCTTTGCTCGGGTAAAACCCGGGGCTGACGTAGGCATCGGCACCGGCAAAAATCACCAGCGCCTCGGCGCCGTTCTGCAGGTCCTTCCATTGCGGATTGGCCTTGGCGAAGTGTCCATACAGGGTGCCATTGGGTCCTTGTTCGGTGTCCAGCAGCAGCGGGATATGGCTGGCTTGCAGGCCTTGCTCGCCGTGGGTCACCAGGATGGCGAGCCGGGTGGCGAGTATCTGCTGCTGCAAGTCCGGCAAATCTTTGATGGCAAATGAGCTGGGGTTGTACATGGAAATATCCCTTGGCGAATGGCTTCATCCTAGGCAGGCTATTGGTCTGTTGTAAGAGCCATTACCGACCAATTTCATAGGTCCATTGCGATGACTGAAGCTCCGCTGTCCCTGTCCTTCAACCCGGCCGGCATCGAACTTGATCGCCGCCAGGGGTTGAGCCGTCAGCTCTACCAGGCATTGCGGGTGCGGGTACTCGACGGACGATTGGCCAGCGGCACTCGATTACCGGCCAGTCGCGACCTGGCGGCAGCGTTATCGATCTCCCGCAACAGCGTGGTCCGCGCCTACGATCAGCTATACGCCGAAGGCTTTATTGAAGGACGGGTTGGCGACGGCACATACGTCGCGCAACTGCCGCAAACCGCGCTGCCGGCAAAAAAACTATCCACAAAACTATCCACAGGGATATCAACAGGGTTACCCACAGCCTTATCCACAAATTGGCTGGATTTACCTGTGATTTCATCCAGTAAAGTTATCCACAGCGGCGCTTTGGAGCGGGTTGAAAAGAACCATTTGGCCTTGCCGCCGAGTGGTCCGCCCAAGGCTTTTCGGGTGGGCGTGCCGGCCTTCGATCTGTTTCCGTTCGAGGTTTGGGCCAAGCTGAACGCGGCTTTCTGGCGCAAACCGGATTTGCAGCAGTTGTGTTACGGCGATCCGGCTGGCGATGCGCGCTTGCGCGGGATGATTGCTGCGTATTTGCGCAGTTCTCGCGGAATGCAGTGCACGGCTGAGCAAATTGTGATCACCAGCGGCGCGCAGCAGGGAATCAGCCTTTGTGCACAGCTGCTGGTGGAGCCCGGCGACGGGGTGGCGATTGAGAATCCGGGGTATCGCGCGGCGGGTCATGCATTCGCCGTGGCCGGGGGCCGACTGCACGGCGTATCGGTGGACAGCGAAGGGATCAATTGCACCGAACTGGAAGGGCTGAGCGATTGCCGACTGGCTTACGTGACCCCGTCGCATCAATACCCGACCGGAGTGGTGATGAGCCTGGCGCGGCGCCTTGAATTGTTGGCGTGGGCCGAGCGCACCCAAGGCTGGATCGTCGAAGACGACTACGATGGCGAATACCGTTACAGCGGTGCGCCGCTGGCACCGTTGGCCGCGCTGGATCGGCAGGGACGGGTGTTGTATGTCGGGACGTTCGGCAAGGTCGCTTTTCCGGCATTGCGCCTCGGTTATCTGGTATTGCCGCCCGGGCTGGTGGACGCCTTCGCCCGCCGTCGCGCCGTGGACGTACGGCATTCGGAAGTCAGCACCCAGGCAGTGATGGCCGAGTTCATGGCCGCCGGGCATTTTCAGCGCCACATCCGGCGGATGCGCCGTGCGGCACTCAGCCGACGCAATGCGTTGCTGGCTGGTTGGCCGAAGGATATTCCCGGCGTCGGCAGCCTGCCCAGTGTGGCGGCGGGGCTGCATTTGACGGTGTCGGTCGAGAGTGTGGCCCGCGAACGCGAACTGGTAGCGCAAGCCGAAGCGGTGGGCGTCGAGATCAACGCCTTGAGCAGCTATTGGCTGCCGGACACGACCCGCCCAGCGGATCAGCGTGCCGGATTGGTGCTGGGGTTTGCCGCTGTTCCAGAGGCCGATATCGAATCGGCCCTGATGCGTTTGCGCCAGGCCTGGAATGCCTAGGGGAGCGTGGGTTCCAGCGCAAGAAACACGTCGCGCGTCGCCGGGTCGCTGATGCGGCGAAACACATAGTCGATTGGCTCGATGGCCGCCAATGTCTGCCGAAGGTCCGGTTCCAGTCTGTCCAGGTATTTATCCGCCACTTTCAGATGGGCTGCCGTGGGTTGGTCTGCGGGACTGTCGGGAGCCGGATAGTGGAAGTGCGCCACCCACAGGTCCTGATCGTTATCCGTAGCGTCGAGTATCCGGTACTCCTGGAAGTAGTCCGCGCGTTGTCGGGTTTTGAGACGCCCCAGATCATTGCGCACAACCTTGAGTTGATCCTGCTTGTACAACCACTGGAAATATTCCTGCCGGGGTTTGCGCTTCTTGAGCATGGCCGCGCGCACGCTGACGCCCGTGACACGCAGCAGGATGACGGCCTCGCGCAACTCCTGGCTCAATCGGGCCACTGGCGGCGGGCTGCCCTGGGCGGCGCGAATGTTGTTCATGGCTTTGTCGACGCTGGCTGCTGCGTTCTCGAGTTTCTGTGCCTGTTGATCAAACAAATGCTGCATGTCCGCCGGAATACGGCTGGGACGTTGCGCATCTTTGCGGGTGCGGGTAATGAAATCATTCACGTCGATACTGAGTGTCAGGCCTTCGTCAATGACGTCGATGTCGTCCATCGCCGCTTTGCCTGCGCCTTCACTTACGGGCTGCAGTTTCTTGAAGGCCTGCTCTTCAGTCTTTTGTTCGCTGTCCGCCGCTGGTTCTCGCGGGCGAGTCTTGGTCACTTTGATCTGTGGGCGCGATGGCCCGGCGATAGCCGGTTCCGGCGTTTGCTGTGACAGGTTTTCTTCTCTCTCGGGCAGCAGTGCATCGAGTCGCTCCCGGGCCAGCGCCTGAAATTCCTTGATGAGTGTCGCCAGGCGTTCCAGTGCTTGCGGATGAGTCATTCCGGGATAGCGAGCTGGCAAGTCTTCAATCCGCTGGAGGGTGTCGGCATAGGTGTCAGTCAAATCCGAATACGTTGCGATGCGCTGGTCGGTCGTCTCGGTGACCTGCAGCTGTTTCATCAGGTCGGTGAGTTTATGACTGGCGTCGGCGGCATCGATGACGATGCCCGCGACCGCCGCCCGCGCCTGTGGCATCTGCGCTGAGGCCTGCTCTTGGACGCACAACTCGTAAGACATGCCGATCTGGTTGGCCTTGAAGTCTTGAACCGTGAGCCGAGGCAACAGTTTGGCGAGGCGTCGAGTCTCGATGCGTCCCGCCCGACCCAGGACATTGAGGCGTTCCAGGGACGTTTGAGCCTGGTCCATCCGCTCGACGATGGTGTCGCTGAGGTCACTGGCCGTTTGCAGGGACGCCACATTTTCACCCACAGCAGTGGCCGTGTTGATGCTGCCTTCTCCTGCGAAGGGGGCAATGGCTTGCGTGTATTGGTTGGTTTTTACCGTGAGCCAGTACGACAGGTATTTTTCCAGCAACGTGGTCAGACGCAGCAAGTCATAGGTGTACCCGAGTGTGCCGCCCAGCGTGCGCCACTCGTTCAGGTGTTCGATGACTTCAAGGTGGTTTTTGATCAACGCTTCGAGTTTGTCGGTGAACACTTTGCAGTGCTGTTCGAAGCGATCACCGGTGCTTTGTACCAGTTCGTTGTGCAGCCGCGTGACCTCTTCCTTGATGATGTTCTCCTGCAGTTTGAACGCTTGAATCAGTTGCTGCAGTGCATCCCTGCGCACTTCCTTTTGTTGCTGCAGCGCTTTCAAACGGCGCTTCGGCCCGCCGCCGCGCAATCGCAGGCGTAGGTCGACGATCCAGTGACCGCGGGTATCGGAGGTCAATAACGGCCCACTGCGAGAGGGGCTGTCCGGGTTGAAGATCTGCACGTGTTCATCTTCATCGATCAGTACCTCAAACCAACGGTTACCCACTTGGGCGTACTGTTTGTCATCGAGTTGATACAGGTGCGGCGGGGTGACGTTGAGGGTGTTCAGGTTTTTGCTGGTCAGGTCCGGCGCGCTCACCTTGACGCTGTCCAGGTACATACCCAGTGACGAAGGGGTTCGACGGGGCAAGGATTCGGCGGTTTCCAGCGCCGTGGCATGTTCGGCAGGCAGCTCGCCGAAGACCGGTTCGGCAGACAGGCTTATGGTGGTAGGCACAGGCACTGGACGCGGTGGGACGTCGCTGGCGTGAGCCGTGTCGCGTGTCCCGGGCAAGGACTCGGTCTCTGCGGTTTTACGCCGCTGACCCGCCCGGTGGATCAGCACCATGCCCAGCGTCATCAACACATCACCCAGGGACGTCCATTGCACCAGGCTGTCGCCGCGTTCATGAGCATCCAGGCCCTGCTGCAGGTCGGCGATGGATTGCCAGACCCAGGCCGCGGTCCCCACCGGCCCGCTCAAAAACGTCGAGGCCGCATTGAAAATCGCCCAGCCACTGTCACGCAGCAACGCCCAGCGCCGCTCGCCATTGGACAGGGACTGGCGCTCGGCTTTCTGCACCAGGGTATTGGCGTTGCTGGTAAACAGCGTGGCCAACAGGTCATCGGTGATCTCTTGCTGGCCGAGGCCGATGGGGCCGCTCAAGTCGTGATTGAGCAACAGTTCGATACCCGACTCCACCGCCAGCCAGGGCGACGGCAAACCCACCGGAAAGACGTATTGGGAATACTCGAAACTGAGGGTGGGCGTCGGCAGCCAGGCCAACACCGAGTCACGCAATTCGCCGGGCTGGTGCATGGCGTACATCATGTTTTGCACCGAGGCGAATTGCAGCAACGGCTGTTCGAGTGCCGGACGATACAACAGGCACGGTCCCTGACGTTGTTGGCGCGGGCCGATGATGAACATGTTGGCCACGGTGTCGCCGCCCGAGAGCAGCCGATGCCGGGGAACAAAGGTCAGCGGGCGAATGACGATGGTGAGCGAATGCTTGCGCCGCTTGCCGAGGGCGACGCGCATGAGTTCGCAAACGTAGCGATAGCCTGTGTCATCGACACCACCTTCATGGCGCAGTTTGCATTCCAGCGCCTTGAGCCTGAGCAGGTCCGGCAGCAGCTCGACGTAGCGCTTTTTCTGCAGCCTGGCCTGGTCGGCATTATCGATCAGTTTTTTTCGCAGCAGTTCCGGGTAGGTCTTGCCGACGTTGACCTGTTCCGCCATGCGGGTCAGGTACTCGACGGTCAGCCAATCGGGGCATCTTTCCCGGTTCGTGAAATTCAGTTCAGCTTTGTAGGGTGGCGTATTTTGCAGGGCGAACTCACCGAGGGTTTCGCGGTGTTGGTCGTGGGGGTTGGGCAGGGTGAAGGCGCCGACCGTAAAGCTGTTGGTGATGGTGATGCGCAGTTCTGGGAGTGGCAATAGCGTGGCGCCTTGCAGGTTTTTATCGGCGATGATGGCTTCGATCATCTTGTCCTGGGCGTACTGGCCGATCAGTGGAATATCGTTGAGCCCGGACGCATTGCGCAGTCGGCCCTGGCTGGACAGGTAGCTGCCATAGTCCAGCAAGTCGGTGGCCGACGCATTTGCCAGCCACTCGGGAATGGCCGTTTCCAGGTCGTCGACGTGGCGTTGTTCTTCGGCGCTGAAGTGCCCGGCACCACTGCCAGAAGGCGCCGGGACAAAGGGTAGGGGCGGTAGCGGGGATAAGGGTCTGATCGCGGCGATGGCCTCCATCTGGCCGCCAATCAATGCCCCGGCCATGTGATCGAAAATATTGCCGTCGGGCTCGTATAGTCGCCATTGCAGCGATTGTCCGGTGGGCTCCATGTCGATCCGCCGGGGCAACGAGGCGCCGAGCCGATCCATGGAGTCGAAGGCTTCATAGCCGTCCTCGATGGTGTAGAGCAACAGGATGTCGCGTTGCTTGTAGGTCGCCTTCATGACAATCGCGCCGCCCAGCAGGAGGTGGCGGGTGTTGCTGGTTTCGTTGTAGTCGATATCGATCAGGCAGGCCTGGATGCCGGGAATCTCCAGATTGTTTTTCGCTCGCTCAGTCTTGTCCGGATGCTGGGAGACGGCACGGGCCACTGCGCATTGATCGGTATCCCAGCCTTTGACTTGGCGGATATCCAGCGCTTTTTTCAGTGTGTCGCTCAGCTCGTGCCAGCGCGGTTTGCCCTCGACCGTCTCATTCCAGAAATCCAGTTGCTGCTGTTGGAATTCGATAAACAACAGCGGGGCGAAGTTATTCAGTGTGGCGGCGATATCCTCGACGCTGACGGCCAGGTGCAACGGCGATTGGCTCAGGGGCGCGGACGTCAGAAAGTGTTCGGCCTCAATGAAATTCGCCACGCTGCCGAATTGCCCCTGACGCACCAGTGCCTGGGTCAGTATCTCGACGTGCGGGTGGGCGCTGACCAGTGATTCGCCCTGCCACTTCCATTGGGGCGTGACGATCAAGGTCTCGTCCGGATCGATGTTCAGTTCCGGATACTGCTGTTTCAACGCCTCGCGCAACACCTTCGCGGCCACTTCACTGAGACTGGGGCCGAGGCTGGTCTGGATGATCAGACTGCTTTTTTCCTGAAGCAGGTGGCCGGTATTTTGTAGTGCTGGCGTAGGGTCGATCATCATGGGCGGTTCCTTCCGGTCGGGCGGAGGAGGTCACCGTCCCTGGTACCCCGGAAGATAAAAAAACCGACATTCGACAAGGTGGTAATTATTTACCGCACATTAAAAAACCCGCACTCGGCGGGTCTTTGACAGGGCGGGACGTCGCAATCAGGTCCCGGACTTGATCTTGGTCCAGGCCCGGGTCCGTGCGCGTTCGGCATCGCGAGGCAGCGGTTGCAGGGTGTAGAGCGTGCTCATTGCCGACTCGGTCGGGTATAGGTTCGGGTTGTTGCGGATGGCCGGGTCGACCAACTCCGTGGCGTCTTTGTTCGGGTTCGGGTAGCCAACGAAATCGCTGACCGGCGCGATCACTTGCGGTTGCAGCAGGTAGTTGATGAAGGTGTAGGCGTCTTCCGTGTTCTTCGCGCCTTTAGGAATGGCGAGCATGTCGAACCAGATCGGCGCGCCTTCTTTGGGCAGGCGCATGTCGACGACCACACCGTTCTTGGCTTCTTTGGCGCGGTTGGCGGCCTGGGAGAAGCTGCCGGAATAACCGACCGCGACGCAGATGTCACCGTTGGCGATGTCGGCCATGTACTTGGAAGAATGGAAGTAGGTGACGTACGGCCGGATCTTCATCAGCAGCGCTTCAGCCTTGTCGTAGTCCGCAGGCTTTTTGCTGTTGGGGTCCAGGCCGAGGTGTTGCAGGGCCAGCGGCAGGATCTCCGACGGCGAGTCGAGCAGCGCGACGCCGCACTGCTTGAGCTTGCTGATGTTCTCTTCCTTGAAGATCAGGTCCCAACTGTCCACCGGCGCGTCGGCGCCCAGCGCAGCCTTGACCTTGTCCGGGTTGAAGCCGATCAGGATGGTGCCGTACATGTAGGGCACGGCGAATTTGTTGCCCGGGTCGTTGGCCTCGATCAGCTTCATCAACTTGGGATCGAGGTGATTCCAGTTCGGCAACTTGCTGCGATCCAGCGGCTGGAACACCCCGGCTTCGATCTGCTTGGCGAGGAACACGTTGGACGGCACCACCACGTCATAACCGGAGTTACCGGTCAGCAGCTTCGCTTCCAGCGCTTCGTTGGTGTCGAAGATGTCGTAGACCAGTTTGGTCTGGGTGTTCTGGGCCTTGAAGTCTTCCAGGGCTTTGGGGGTGATGTAGTCGAACCAGTTGTAGACGCGCAACGTTCGTTCTTCGGCGTGCGCGGCGCCACTGAGCACCGTCGCGCACAGCGCTGGAGCGATAAAACGCTTGAGTCTGTTCATTGTTCTAATTCCTCATTGGGCGCTTTCAAAACCTTCGAGAACGTTCACGGCGTTGATGCCGATTTCCTCTACCGCGTAACCGCCTTCCATCACGAACAGCGTCGGCTTGCCGAGCTTGGCAATGCGTTCGCCCATGGCCAGGTAATCCGGGCTGTCGAGCTTGAATTGGGAGATCGGATCGTCCTTGAACGTATCGACGCCCAGGGACACGACGACGATGTCGGCGCCGTACTTCTCGGTTTCCCGGCAGGCCTGATCCAGCGCGGCGCTCCAGGTGTCCCAGCCGGAACCGGCGGGCAACGGGTAGTTGAAGTTGAAACCTTCACCGGCGCCTTCACCGAGTTCGTCTTCGTAGCCGAGGAAGAACGGGAATTCGGCTTCCGGGTGGCCGTGGATCGAGGTGAACAGCACGTCGCTGCGCTCGTAGAAAATCGATTGGGTGCCGTTGCCGTGGTGGTAATCGACGTCGAGGATCGCGACCTTTTTATGGCCCTGATCGAGGAAAGCCTGGGCGGCGATGGCGGCGTTGTTGAGGTAGCAATAGCCGCCCATCAAGTCACTGGCGGCGTGGTGTCCCGGTGGCCGGCACAACGCGAAAGCACTGCGGGCGCCACGCTGGATCGCGGCTTGGGCGGTCAATGCCACTTGCGCTGCGCTGTACGCCGCTTGCCAAGTGCCGGCGGTGATCGGCGCGCCGCCGTCGAAGCTGTAATAGCCGAGTTGGCCGTGCAGGCTGGTGGGCATGATCCGCCGCAGGGTGCGGGCCGGCCAGGTGTAGGGCAGCAAGTCGCCGTCGGTATTGAACTCGGTCCAACGGGCCCAGGCGCCTTTGAAGAAATCGAGGTAGTCGCGGCTGTGGATGCGGGCAATCGGCTCGAGGCCGAAATCCTGTGGCGCTTCCACCGGGCCGAGGTCGCGGTCTTGCACGCGCTGTAGAACGTGATCGGCACGGGACGGCATTTCGAAGCAGGGCATCAGTTGCCCGTCCATCAATTCACAACGGCCGTGGTGCAGGTGGTGATCGTCCGAGTAGATCGTCAGCATTTTCTTGTTCTCCGCAGGCTGATTCGGTTGAACACAGTCTTGCGGGGCGCGGCGTTTGGGAGAACGGCAGGAAAGGCCAAAAGGGGATCGATATGGCCAAAAGATTTGACCGAAATTCGCCCCTTATTGGCGCGGCGATGCCCCAGGGTTGGGCGCGCACCCCTTGATCGTTCCCACGCTCTGCGTGGGAATGCAGCCCGTGACGCTCCGCGTCACCGGGACGCGGAGCGTCCCAAGAGGCATTCCCACGCGGGAGCGTGGGAACGATCATCTGCACAAGGGGAATCAGTGTGGTCGGTATTGGCTGGGCGCCACACCACTCCAGCGCACAAACGCATGGCGGAAACTCGCGGTCTCGCTAAACCCCAGCGCTTCGGCAATCCGATAGATCGGCAGATGATCCTCGCAGAGCATTTGCTTGGCCTGTTCAAACCGCAGCTCATCGAGCAGTTCCTGATAACTGCAGCCCAGATCCTTTAGGTGCCGGCGCAAAGTCCGCGCCGAACAATTCATCTGCTCCGCCAACCCCTCAAGCCCCGGCGCCGCATTCAACTGCGCACGGAGCAACTGGCGAATCCGCCCCAGCCACGCCTGACGCCCGGTGAACTCGGTGTTCTGCTTGCGGCAACGTTCGGCCATGGCTTGGTGGGTGATGGCGTCGGCCAGCGGCAGGGGCTGCTCCAGCCAGGCTTTATCGAAGGCAAAGGAGTTTGACGTCGCATCGAACTGCAGCGGGCAGTCGAAACGTTCGGCGTACCGGGCCTGATAGGTCGGCGCCGGGTATTCGAAACGAGCGCCAAGCAGTGGTAACGGATGGCCGAGCAGGTCTTCGCAGGTGACCTTCATCGAGACCAGGCAAAACTCGACATTGAATGGCGCCAGCGCAGGGTTTTCCCGATAGTCGCCAGCGGTGAGCCAGATGCGTTCGTTATCCTCTTCCAAGCTCAACTCGAACAGAGTTCCTAATAGCGCCGGATAGTGCAGAGCCAGCCGCAAGGCGTCACCTAAAGTGGCACTGGTGAGTAAGGCGTACCCGAGCATGCCGTAGGACGAAACGTGCATTCGTCGGCCCAATTCCAGGCCGATGTCATGCTTGAGCGCGACCGCATTGGCGCAGACCTGCATCTCCTGATTAGTGGTGATGCGCGTGTCCGCCCGGCTCAGATCCGCCGCACTGATGCCGCTTCCCGCGAGTAATGCCTCGCTGGACAGGCCTTCGGCCTTGAAGGTGTTGAGCACCAGGGAGACGGCGTTGAGGGTGGTGAGGTGGGAATGGAGCATGGGAGCTTCCGTCCATGAGGTCTGCCGGAAGGGAGCAAGTTGCATGCCGTTATGGCTGGCGCCTGCTTGCCGCCGATTGCCGATTGGTGCAACCTGCCTGCCATTCACCCTCGGGTGGCGTGGCACACAACCATAAGGGACTAGGTATGACATTCACTCCATCGCGCTCCATGCTCCTGGCCTCCAGCCTGTTGCTCAGCTCGTTGTGCTTTGCCGAAGGCGAGCCGGCCGACGGCAGCAGCATCAAGGATTCGGCCAAGGCCGCGGTCTCGTCGGCGATTTCGGCCGGCAAGAACCTGTTGGGCGGGGTCAGTGAAGGGGTGCTCGACGGGCGCCAGTCGGCACAGGGCGTTGACGGTGCTTCGATCATTTCCTCTCGCGAGCAAATGAAGGACCGCGTCGATGTGCAGGTGCTGAAGACCGAGGCCGTCGGCGACACGTTCAATGTCACCCTGGGCTTCAAGAACAGCAGCGACAGCCAACTGCGCTTGATCAACCTCAAGCAGACCGGCGCCTTGCTGGCGATCGATCAGGACGGTTACGCCAACGGACTGACCGCCAGCCTGGATAACCCTGATGAGGTCACCGTTCCGCCCAAAGCGGCGATACGGCAGAAATTCACGTTTGAAGGGCCGATCGAGACGTCCACCACGGTGCGTGTGTGGGGCCAGGATTATCAGGTCAAGAAGTAAGCCTCGCGGCTAGCCGGCTCCTGCAACATCGCGGGCGCCGGCAAATCGCGGTGGATCAGCTCAACTCACCACACAGATCCAGTTCGACCAGGCGTCGCACGTCGGCGTTATCCAGGTCGGCGCCGAGCAGCGCATGGAGCTTGCCGAACGCCGCTTCACGGGTCATGCCGCCGCCCGAAAGCACGCCGACACCGCGCAGGCGACTGCCCGCCTCATAGACATCCAGCTCGACCCCGCCTTCATGGCATTGCGTGACCGCAACCACCACCACGCCGTTGTCCCGCGCCCGTTCCAGGCTGGCGAGAAACGCAGGGTTGTCGCTTGGCCCGGTGCCGCTGCCGTAGCATTCCAGGACCATACCTTTTATGCCGCTGTCGAGCAGACCGTTCAGCACGTCGGCGCTGATGCCTGGGAACAACGGCAATACCGCGACGTTCGCCAGTTGCTTGGGCTGGCTGTAGTTCAGCGGCGCCGGCAGGGACGACGCCTTCACGCCGCCACCCTGACGCTCAAGCCGCTTGAACGGATGACGCCCAAAACTGCGCACCTTCGCGCAACGGGTCGGGTCCAGCAGTTCGCCGTGGAAGTACAGGTGCACGCCGGGCGCCAGGCCATGGCCGAGGGCAACCAGCGCGCCGCTGAGGTTTTCCCAGGCATCGCTGTCGGTCACGCCGGCCGGCAGCATTGAGCCGGTGAAACAGACGCGAGCGTGTAAGCCGAGCAATTGAAAGCTCATGGCCGCGGCGCTGTAGGCCAGGGTGTCGGTGCCGTGCAGGATCAACACGCTGTCGCAGCCCTGGACATCCACGGCATCGACCACCGCTTCGCGCAGTTGCTGCCAATAGGCCGGGGTCATGTTGGCGCTGTCGATCAGCGGGCTCATCTCGCGAAAGCGCCACTGCGGCACCACCAGTTCAGGCTGGCTGTGCAGGTAGTCGCGCATCCGCACTTCGAAACCGGATGCCGGGGCCAGGCCGTGGGCGCTGGCTTGCATGCCGATGGTGCCGCCGGTGTAGAGCACCATGACGTGCTGGGCGGCAGGGTAGGTCGAGGCATTCATGGGGAGGTTCTCCGAAAGCGAAAACAACATACGACCGAGCATGACGCCGGTCGTACGTTGTGTCACGTCGGGCGCAGGGGAGGCGCCCGGTTTTTTACCGATCAGCGTTGCGCTGCGGGTACGCCTTGCGGCTCAACGGCTGCTTTTGGCGCAGCAGCTGGTGGGTTGGCGGGCCAGGCTTGCAGGTCCAGGTCCAGATCCGGGAACTTGCTCGAATCGAACACTGGCGTCTTGATGCCGGCAGAACGCTGGTCATCGTAGTCACGCAGGATGCGCATGCCGACCTTGAACAGCAGGAACAGCGCGATCAGGTTCACGAACGCGAGCATGGTCATGGTGATGTCGGCGAAGGCGAACACGGTGCTGAGGTTTTCGACGGCACCCCACGAGATCAGCAGCAGCACAATAGCGCGGTAGGTGATCACGGCCATGCGGCTGTCCTTGGCGCCCATCAAGAAGCGCAGGTTGCTCTCGCCCAGGTAGTAGTTGTAGAGGATCGAGGTGAACACGAACAACGACAGGGCCACAGAAATGAAGATGCGGCCCCAGTCTCCGACCACGGCCGCCAGGGAGTTCTGGGTCAGGGCAATGCCGTCGCCTTCGAAGCCCGGGGTGTAGAAGCCCGAGAGCAGGATCAGCAACGCGGTGCAGGTGCAGATCACGAAGGTGTCGAGGAACACGCTGAACGCCTGAACCACGCCTTGCGCCACCGGGTGCTCGACCGAAGCCACGGCGGCCACGTTTGGCGCACTGCCCAGGCCCGCTTCGTTGGCGAACACGCCACGCTTCACGCCCATGACGATGGCGCTGCCGATCAGGCCGCCGAAGGCCTGGTCCATACCGAAGGCACTTTTGACGATGGTCATCAGCATGGCTGGAACGTGGTCGAATTGCAGCACGATCACGTAGAGGGTCACGCCGATGTACACCAGGGTTTTCACCGGCACCAGCAGGTCAGCGACCTTGGCGATGCGCTTGATGCCACCGACGAACACCAGGCCTAGCAGCAGGGCCAGGGCCAGGCCGGAGTAGGCGGTGTCGAAGCCGAAGGCGTTTTGCAGTGAGTGAGTCACGGCGTGGGATTGCAGACCGTTGAAGGCGAAGCCGAAGGTGATCAGCAGCAGGAACGCCATGATCATCCCCAACCAGCGTTTCTGCAGGCCGTGCTGGATGTAGTAGGACGGGCCGCCACGATAAGTGCCGTCGGAATCGCAGCGCTTATAGAGCTGGCCGAGGGAGCATTCGAAGAAGCTGCTGGACATGCCGACCAGCGCGGTCACCCACATCCAGAACACCGCACCTGGCCCACCGAGGGTCACGGCGATGCCGACACCGGCAATGTTGCCTGCACCGACGCGGCCGGCGAGGCTGAGCATCAGGGCCTGGAACGAGCTGAGTTGCCCGGCGCTGCTTTTGAGGCTGTCACGGAACACCGCGAACATGTGGAAGAAGTGGCGCAATTGAACGAAACGCGAGCGGATCGTGAAGTAGCTACCGAGCCCGACAATGAGCACGATCAGTACTTTCCCTGAGAGGAAGTCGTTGATGACTTCGAGCATGGATTATTCCTCGCTGTTTTTTGTTTAAGCAAATGCTGGAGAGGCAGAAACATCGCGTTACACCGGTTTGCGCAAGGCATGACAGGTGAGGCGAGGATTCGTCCCGGTTCCATATCGCGGGTTTGTTATTAGTTCGGGTTTCGCATGGGTTTGGGCCTCGTTACCGACGACCGCTCACGCGAAGAGGGGCGGCACTATACCTATCAGTGTGCCGTCCGTCTGCACGGTTGTGGTGCAAGCGACGAAACGAGGTCCTTTCTCTTGTAGGAGCATGGCTTGCCCGCGATGGCGATTTTGCGGGCGCCATCGCGGGCAAGCCTTGCTCCTACAGAAGTCGATCCAGGCACGATCTATACGGTCAGGCCTGTAAATAGTTAAAAAAAAGGGCTTGGGGAATGAATCCCCAAGCCCTCAAAAGGTGAGAGGTGTCTAGTCCCTCGACCTGGTGAGCGTGTGCAGCGTTTGATCAAGCTTTAAGCGGGACCAGACGCGGAGCAATCATATTTTCCGGGCGCAGGATGTCGGCGAGCATTTCGTCGTCGAGCAAGCCTTCTTCGCGCACCAGTTCCAGCACACCGCGGCCGCTTTCAAGGGCGATACGGGCGATGCGGGTGGCGTTTTCATAGCCGATGTACGGGTTCAGCGCGGTAACCAGACCGATCGAGTGCTCGACCAGTTCGCGGCAGCGCTCTTCGTTGGCGGTGATGCCGACGATGCAGTGTTCGCGCAGCATGTCCATGGCGCGTTGCAGCAGGCGGATCGAGTCGAAGATCTTGAACGCGATCAGCGGCTCCATCACGTTCAGTTGCAGCTGGCCGCCTTCGGCCGCGATGGTCAGGGCCAGGTCGTTGCCGATGATCTGGAACGCTACCTGGTTAACTGCTTCCGGAATAACCGGGTTGACCTTGCCGGGCATGATCGAGCTGCCTGGCTGACGCGCCGGCAGGTTGATTTCGTTGATGCCGGTACGTGGGCCGCTGGACAGCAGGCGCAGGTCGTTGCAGATCTTCGACAGCTTGACCGCGGTGCGCTTGAGCATGCCGGAGAACAGCACGAAGGCGCCCATGTCGGAAGTGGCTTCGATCAGGTCGGCGGCTGGCACCAGCGGTTGACCGCTGATCAGGGCCAGGCGCTGCACGGCCAGGTGCTGGTAACGCGGGTCGGCGTTGATGCCGGTGCCGATCGCGGTGCCGCCCAGGTTCACTTCAGTCAGCAGTTCCGGGGCCAGCGTCTTCAGACGGGCCAGGTCTTCGCCCAGTGTGGTGGCGAAAGCGCGGAATTCCTGGCCGAGGGTCATCGGCACGGCGTCTTGCAGTTGGGTACGGCCCATCTTCAATACGTGGCTGAATTCAACACCCTTGGCAGCGAACGCCTGGATCAGGCTGTCGAGGCTGGCCAGCAGCGCATCGTGACCCAACAGCAGACCGAGGCGGATCGCCGTCGGGTAAGCATCGTTGGTCGACTGCGCCATGTTCACGTCGTTGTTCGGGTGCAGGTATTGGTATTCGCCCTTCTGGTGACCCATGGCCTCCAGCGCGATGTTGGCGATGACTTCGTTGGCATTCATGTTGGTCGAAGTGCCAGCGCCGCCTTGAATCATGTCCACCACGAACTCTTCGTGGAAATCGCCGCGGATCAGTCGTGCACAGGCTTCGCTGATGGCAGCGTGCTTGGCTTCGCTCAGGTGACCCAGCTCGCGGTTGGCGTCAGCGGCGGCTTGTTTGACCATCGCAAGGCCGACCACCAGCTTCGGGTAATGCGAAATCGGAACGCCGGAGAGACGGAAGTTGTTCACCGCTCGCAGGGTCTGGATGCCGTAATACGCTTGAGCAGGTACTTCGAGTACGCCAAGCAGGTCTTTTTCTGTGCGGAAAGATGCAGCGGAGGACATGATAGAAATCATCTCGATAGGGACCCGGTCTGTGCCGGAACACTGCAAATGCTAGGCTTGTGGAGAATTTTGGGCCAATGCTGTTAAGCGCTGGCCTATGCACATTCGGCATAATGCCCATGTGACGCCGCGTGTGCGGCGAGCGTGTGACCTAATTTGGTGCGTGTCCGGGAGGACGTGATGAATCTGGAAAGTAAATGGCTGGAGGACTTTAGTGCCCTGGCCGCCACCCGCAGCTTCTCCCAGGCTGCGGAACGCCGTTTCGTGACTCAGCCTGCGTTTAGCCGGCGGATCCGCAGTTTGGAAGCCGCATTGGGGTTGCAACTGGTCAACCGCTCGCGCACGCCGGTCGAGCTGACGGCGGCGGGGCAATTGTTCCTGGTGACCGCGCGGACGGTGGTCGAGCAGTTGGGTGAAGTGCTGCGCCATCTTCATCACCTGGAAGGCGGGCAGGGCGAAGTGATGCAGGTGGCGGCCGCTCACTCCCTGGCGCTGGGCTTCTTTCCGCGCTGGATTGCGCAGTTGCGTAATGAAGGTCTGAACATTGCCACGCGTCTGGTGGCGACCAACGTCGGCGATGCGGTGCATGCGCTTCGCGAGGGCGGCTGTGACTTGATGCTGGCGTTCTACGACCCGGACGCGGCCATGCAGATGGACCCGGAGATTTTCCCGTCGTTGCACCTGGGCCATACCGAGATGCTGCCGGTGTGTGCCGCCGATGCCGATGGTAAACCGTTGTTCGATCTGGAAGGCGAAGGCAGTGTGCCGTTGCTGGCCTACAGCGCCGGGGCGTTTTTGGGCCGTTCGGTGAACCTGCTGCTGCGCCAGCGCGCCCTGCGCTTCACCACCATTTATGAGACCGCCATGGCCGACAGCTTGAAAAGCATGGCGCTGGAAGGCCTGGGCATCGCCTGGGTGCCGCAACTGAGCGTGCGCGCCGAACTGGCTCGCGGTGAGTTGGTAGTGTGCGGCGGCCCGCAATGGCATGTGCCGCTGGAGATTCGTTTGTATCGCTGCGCGCTGGTGCGCAAGGCGAATGTGCGGTTGCTGTGGCGCAAGCTCGAAGGCGGCGCTGCGCAAGGCACTTAATTGATCGCTTGATCGTTCCCACGCTCTGCGTGGGAATGCAGCCCGGGACGCTCCGCGTCCCCAAAAGCGTGACGCAGAGCGTCACAGGAGGCGTTACCACGCAGAGCGTGGGAACGATCGATTTACGCTGTTTTTGGCTGACCTTCGAGTCAATAAAACCGGCACTTTGCGCCGAATGACAGATGGTCGTCCCGGGGGCTGTTTATCTGCTTCATTGAGGTATACTGCGCGGCCTTCGGCCGGTTCGTCCGGCCATTTTTCGTACAATCAAGCCACGCATTTCTGCGTGGCTTGTTGTTTTTGACGCGCCTGCGGGCGCCCAGAGAGAAGAGGCACGACGATGAGTGCACTGGTTGGCGTGATCATGGGCTCCAAGTCCGATTGGTCCACCCTTAGCCACACCGCCGATATGCTGGAAAAGCTCGGCATCCCTTACGAGGTGAAAGTGGTCTCTGCCCACCGCACCCCGGACCTGCTGTTCCAGTACGCCGAAGAGGCCGAGGCGCGTGGCATCGAGGTGATCATCGCCGGTGCCGGTGGCGCGGCCCACCTGCCAGGCATGTGTGCGGCCAAGACCCACCTGCCGGTGCTGGGCGTTCCGGTGCAGTCGTCGATGCTGTCGGGCGTCGATTCGCTGCTGTCGATCGTGCAGATGCCCGCGGGCATTCCGGTCGCCACCCTGGCCATCGGCAAGGCGGGCGCGATCAACGCCGCGTTGCTGTCGGCGAGTATTCTCGGCGCCAAGCACCCGCAATTCCACGCGGTGCTGAAAACCTTCCGTGCTGAGCAGACAGACAGCGTCCTGGACAATCCAGACCCACGCATCGCCTGAGGTTGTTGACGATGAAAATCGGTGTAATCGGTGGCGGCCAGTTGGGTCGCATGTTGGCGCTGGCGGGCACTCCGCTGGGCATGAACTTCGCTTTCCTCGACCCGGCACCGGATGCTTGCGCAGCCGCGTTGGGCGAACACTTGCGGGCCGATTACGGTGATCAGGATCACCTGCGTCAGCTGGCTGATGAAGTCGATCTGGTGACCTTCGAGTTCGAAAGTGTCCCGGCCGAAACCGTGGCCTTCCTCTCGCAGTTCGTCCCGGTCTACCCGAGCGCCGAAGCCCTGCGCATCGCCCGTGATCGCTGGTTCGAGAAGAGCATGTTCAAGGACCTGGGGATTCCCACCCCGGCGTTCGCCGACATTCAGTCGCAAGCTGACCTGGACGCCGCCGTTGCTTCGATCGGCCTGCCGGCCGTGCTGAAAACCCGCACCCTGGGTTACGACGGCAAGGGCCAGAAAGTCCTGCGCAAACCGGAAGACGTGGTTGGCACCTTCGCCGAACTCGGCAGCGTGGCCTGCCTGCTGGAGGGCTTCGTGCCGTTCACCGGCGAAGTTTCGCTGATCGCTGTGCGTGCCCGCGATGGCGAAACCAAATTCTATCCGCTGGTTCACAACACCCACGACAGCGGCATCCTCAAGCTGTCCGTGGCCAGCACCGATCACCCGCTGCAAGCCCTGGCTGAGGATTATTCCAGCCGTGTGCTTAAACAGTTGGAATACGTCGGCGTGATGGCGTTCGAGTTCTTTGAAGTCGACGGCGGCCTCAAGGCCAACGAAATCGCCCCGCGCGTGCACAACTCCGGGCACTGGACCACCGAAGGCGCCGAGTGCAGCCAGTTCGAAAACCACCTGCGGGCCGTTGCCGGTCTGCCGCTGGGCTCGACGGCCAAGATCGGTGAGAGCGCGATGCTCAACTTCATCGGCGTTGTTCCGCCGGTAGAGAAAGTGATCGCCATCGACGACTGCCATTTGCACCACTACGGCAAGGCGTTCAAGGTCGGGCGCAAGGTCGGTCACGCCAATCTGCGTTGCGCAGATCGCGAGACGCTGGCGGCGCAGATCCTCAAGGTCGAAGCGCTGATCGCCGAATAGTTTCATGTGGCAGCGGCGGAACCTTCAGGGGCCGCCGTTCTCTGATGGCAGGATGCCAAAGTCTGACTAGGCTTGGGCTAGGTGTCCTGCTTCACCAAATTAATCAGAGGGAAATGCCATGGGAATTATCGGAACCATCTTTATCGGCTTGATCGTTGGCCTGCTGGCTCGGTTCCTGAAACCGGGCGATGACAGCATGGGCTGGATCATGACCATCCTGCTCGGTATCGGCGGTTCGCTGGCGGCCACTTACGGCGGCCAGGCTCTGGGCATTTACCAGGCTGGCCAGGGCGCAGGCTTCCTCGGTGCGCTGGTTGGCGCCGTTGTGTTGCTGGTGCTCTACGGCCTGATCAAAAAGAACTGATTCAAAGCGACAAAGCCCTCTCTGCGGCGCACGCGGGGAGGGCTAGAATGCTCGCCATTGCACCATCCTTCCTTTTGCCGAGCACCCCATGCGCCGTCTATTACTGACTTTCCTATTACTGGGCTCGGGCCTTGCCCATGCCGGCGAACTGCCGGAAACCGACTGGCTGGAACTTATGCCCAAGTCGGACCAGAAAGCCCTCGAGGCCATGCCCGAAATCGACCACAACACCCCCGAAGGCGATGGCACCTTTACCTCTAAGGGTGGCATGAAGCAGAGCAAGGGCTTGCCGGCGGTGATGTATTCGACCAAAACCGTGCCGTCGATGAACGACAAAAGCATTCGCATCGGGGGTTACCCGGTGCCGCTGGAGTCCGACGCCAAGGGTCGCAGCACCCTGTTTTTCCTGGTGCCGTACCCGGGCGCCTGCATCCACGTGCCGCCACCGCCGCCCAACCAGTTGGTGCTGGTGCGTTATCCGAAAGGCCTGAAGCTGGACGATATCTACACACCGCTGTGGGTGACAGGCACGCTGAAGATCGAGAAGGTCAACAACGACCTGGCTGACGCGGCGTATGCGCTGGATGCGGCGAAGGTGCGGGCGGTCGAAGAGTCGGATTTGTAGCGTTTGGTCGATCGATTCGCGGGCAAGCCTCGCTCCTGCAGATCACTCGGACCTGTAGGCGCGAGGCTTGCCCGCGAAGCTTTTAAAGCGCTGTGCTGCCGATGCTGACGCCCAGGGTATGACTGGCACCCGCCGCCAGGTTCACCACGTCATCCATCACATTCGCCGTCTCGATGCACAACATGCGCTGCCAGCCATCGTCGGCCATGTCGCTGAACGCCGCTGCGCGATCAATCCACGGGTTCCAGATCACCGCCGTGCGCGAACCACTGCTGGTCAGCTCGATGCGCCGCTCCCAGGCCGGGTCGACGATGCTCAGCTTCGCCGGGGTATTCAGGTAGATACGGTCTGTCTCGCCGGTAAAGTCCAGATCGCCGGCCTGAGTGGCCGTGCTCCAGTCCTTGGTCGTATCGATGTAACTCAAGCCATCCAGCCCTTCGACCTGCACGTTGCGCACATCGCTGACGGCGAAATAACTGTGCAACGCCTGGCTGATCGACACGGTTTCAGCGCCGCGGTTGTGGCTGGTCAGGCTGATGTGCAACTGCTCATCAAGGCGAATGCTCAGCTTCAAATCCACCTGATGCGGCCAACCCGGGAAGCCACCTTCGGGGTAGGGCAGGACAAATTCCACCTTCAGGCTTTCACCCTCGGTTTCGATGCCACCCAGCTCCCAATCCGTCGCCCGGACAAAACCGTGGGCGCCAGCCGGTTCGTTGCTGACGCGCATGGCCTTGACGCTCGGCGGGTTGCGATCAAAGTTGCCGAACCACGGCCAGCACACCGGCACGCCGGCGCGGATGCTTTTGCCGGTCTTGAACACCGCCTCGTCGTTGAGCCAGATCAGCGGCGGTTGCCCGGCCAATTGATAACTGAGGATGTGCGCGCCTTGCTGGGCCACCAGCAGTTCGGCCTGACCGTGGCGGATGCGCCAGCAGTTCAGTTCATCCAGTTTGACGGCTTCAACGTTGGGCGTGCTCATGGGGACAACTCTCAATCAGGATCAATGACTGCAATGGACCGCAAAACCCGCGCCGTGTTTAACGCGCGCGGGGCGGAACCGAACGGGTGCGGCCGCTGCCGTCGATGGCGACGAACACGAACACCGCTTCAGTCACTTTACGCCACTCGCTGGACAGCGGGTCGTCGCTCCAGACCTCGACCATCATCTGGATCGAGCTGCGGCCGATTTCCAGCGCCTGGGTATAGAAGGAGAGCTGCGCGCCGACTGCCACCGGGACCAGGAACGCCATGCGGTCGATCGCCACGGTCGCCACGCGGCCACCGGCGACTTTGCTGGCCATCGCGGTGCCGGCCAAATCCATCTGCGCCACCAGCCAGCCGCCGAAAATATCGCCAAAGCCGTTGGTTTCGCGCGGGAGCGCGGTGATTTGCAGGGCCAGGTCGCCTTGCGGGATCGGATCTTCTTGTTCGAGCTCTATCATGCCGGGGGTGCCTCTGACCCGTGACTCTTCATTAGTACTTCAAGGTGAATAGCCGTCTCAGAAAAAACGATTCAGCCCCGAACATACTACGTTCGTCACGTTTTTCATAAGGCGCCTAAAGGGAAACTCTGCGAAATCGCCTGTGAAGCCTGGCAGGCGTTTTCGCACAGCAACCCTTTCAAACTGTTGCAAGATCGCGAGTATATCGGTCGGTAGACTCCGAGACGACCGTCCGGTTCTCATTTCGACCGTCAAATACGCACCTCTATGTGCTTTTTCGAACAATTTGCTATCGTGCCGGACCTGCCCAAGCCTCCGCCAGCGTTGTTGGGGTTGCAGATCCGACTATAAGAGAAGCCCTTGCCATGACCACAGCGCCCTCGAGCACTGCGCAGCCGACGCAATCCGCACGTCCGTTGACCCGCAACGATTACAAGACTTTGTCGCTGTCCGCCTTGGGCGGCGCGCTGGAGTTCTACGACTTCATCATCTTCGTATTTTTCGCGGTGGTGGTCGGCAAGTTGTTCTTCCCGGTCGACATGCCCGACTGGTTGCGCCAGATGCAAACCTTCGGGATCTTTGCCGCCGGCTACCTGGCGCGGCCGTTGGGCGGCATCGTCATGGCGCACTTCGGCGACCTGCTGGGTCGCAAGAAGATGTTCACCTTGAGCATTTTCATGATGGCCGTGCCGACGCTGATCATGGGTCTGCTGCCAACTTATGCGCAGATTGGCATGTGGGCGCCGATCCTGTTGCTGCTGATGCGCGTAATCCAGGGCGCGGCGATTGGCGGTGAAGTGCCCGGCGCGTGGGTCTTCGTTTCCGAACACGTGCCGCAGCGGCACATCGGCTACGCCTGCGGCACCCTGACCTGCGGCCTGACGGCCGGTATCCTGCTGGGCTCGCTGGTGGCCACGGCGATCAACAGTATTTACACCTCGGTGGAAGTCGCGGATTACGCCTGGCGGATCCCGTTCCTGCTGGGCGGTGTGTTCGGCCTGTTCTCGGTCTACCTGCGCCGCTGGCTCCACGAAACCCCGGTATTCGCCGAACTGCAACTGCGCAAAGCCCTGGCCGAAGAAGTGCCGCTGCAAGCGGTGCTGCGTGACCATCGCGGGGCGATCCTGATTTCCATGCTGCTGACCTGGCTGCTGTCCGCCGGCATCATCGTCGTCATCCTGATGACCCCGACCGTGCTGCAGACCGTCTACCACTTCTCGCCGACCACCGCGTTGCAGGCCAACAGCCTGGCGATCGTGTTCCTGAGCCTGGGTTGCGTGGCGTCCGGCGCGCTGGCCGACCGCTTCGGTGCCGGCCGGGTGTTCGTGTTCGGCAGTGCCGCGTTGCTGATCAGCTCGTGGACGTTCTATCACAGCCTGTTCAACCATCCGGACTGGCTGTTCCCGATGTACGCCGTGACTGGCCTGCTGGTCGGCACTATCGGCGCCGTGCCGTACGTGATGGTTAAAGCCTTCCCTGCAGTGGTGCGCTTCAGCGGGTTGTCGTTCTCCTACAACCTGGCCTACGCCATCTTCGGCGGCCTGACACCGATGATGGTGACGTTGCTGCTGAAGGAAAGCCCGATGGGGCCTGCTTATTATGTGGCGATCATTTGTGGGGTCGGGATTCTGGTAGGGGCTTATCTTTGGAAGAAAGGGCGTTAAGCCAGCAACTGATCGTTCCCACGCTCCGAGTGGGAACGATCTATCGCCACATGCTGGCCTTTCATCCAATTGTCATATTTCAGCCATAGAGTGTTCACACGGCCTGCTGATACTTGGCCCCGACTTAACACACCCTATCTGCTAGGAGTAAGGCATGAAACTGAAGCGTTTGATGGCGGCAATGACTTTTGTCGCTGCTGGCGTTGCGACTGCCAACGCGTTCGCCGCTGTTGACCCTGCGATCCCGAGCTACACCAAGACCACTGGTGTATCGGGCAACCTGTCCAGCGTCGGCTCCGATACCCTGGCCAACCTCATGACCCTGTGGGCTGAGAATTACAAAAAAGAATACCCGAACGTAAACATCCAGATTCAGGCCGCTGGCTCCGCCACTGCGCCACCTGCGTTGACTGAAGGCACCTCTAACCTGGGCCCGATGAGCCGCAAGATGAAGGACACCGAACTGGCGGCCTTCGAGCAGAAGTACGGCTACAAGCCAACCGCAATCCCGGTTGCCGTGGACGCCCTGGCGGTGTTCGTGCACAAGGACAACCCGATCCAGCACCTGACCATGGAACAGGTCGATGCGATCTTCTCGTCCACTCGTCTGTGCGGCGCTAAAGCCGACGTCAAAACCTGGGGCGACCTGGGTGTGACCGGTGACCTGGCCAACAAGCCGGTTCAACTGTTCGGTCGTAACTCGGTATCCGGCACTTACGGCTACTTCAAAGAAGAAGCCCTGTGCAAAGGCGACTACAAGCCAAACGTCAACGAACAACCCGGTTCGGCTTCGGTCGTGCAGTCGATCAGCTCCTCGCTGAACGGCATCGGTTACTCGGGCATCGGCTACAAGACCGCTAGCGTGAAAACCGTGGCCCTGTCGAAGAAAGGCAGCACTGAGTTCATCGAAGACAGCGAAGAAAACGCACTGAACGGCAAATACCCGCTGTCGCGTTTCCTCTACGTGTACGTCAACAAAGCCCCGAACAAGCCTCTGGCCCCGCTGGAAGCCGAGTTCGTGAAACTGGTTCTGTCCAAGCAGGGCCAGGAAGTTGTGGTGAAAGACGGCTACATCCCACTGCCGGCCAAGGTTGCTGCAAAAGCACTGGCTGACCTGGGTCTGCAGGAAGGCGGCTCTGAAGTCGCAAAAAAGTAAAACCCTAGGTCCGGGGTAAACCCGGACCTGTAGGAGCGAAGCTTGCTCGCGAAAGCGGTGGGTCAGTCAACATTGATATTGAATGTAACGACCCCTTCGCGGGCAAGCCTCGATCCTACAAATGCCGGTCAATACCGGCTCCCAAATTTCCGGTCCTCTGCCAGTACCCGCTGGCGGCGGATTTGTTGCGTCACTGCATTGTCATCTTTCTGTCATACAGGATCGCTAGGGTGTGCGCATGAATGATCTGGCCAATTCCACCATGACTACCAATCCCCCCAAGCGCATTGACTTCAATACGCCTGAGCTGCAACGCAAGCGCCGCATCCGCGCGCTCAAGGATCGCCTGACCCGCTGGTACGTGCTCATCGGCGGCCTCGCCGTCCTCGGCGCGATCACGCTGATCTTCTTCTTCCTCGCCTACGTCGTCGCTCCGCTGTTCCAGGGTGCCAGCCTCAAGGCTCAGGACGCCATCACGCCGGCCTGGATGCAAGACGCCGGCAAGCCCCTGATGATCTCCCTGGAAGAACAGAATCAGGTCGCGATGCGGGTTTCCGACAAGGGCCAGGCGCTGTTCTTTGACATCGACAGTGGCGCCGAACTGCGGCGCGTCGATCTGCCGATCCCGGCCGGCACCACCGTGACCTCCATCGGCGAAGACCAGCCAGGTCATCCGCTGGTAGCGGTGGGTCTGTCCAACGGCCAGGCGCTGGTGTTCCGTCACACTTACAAAGTCAGCTACCCGGACAACAAGAAAACCATCTCGCCGGCCATCGATTTCCCGTACGGCGAAACCCCGATTGCGCTGAACGAGGCGGGCGGAGCCCTGGAACATGTCAGCCTCAACGCCACCGACACCACGCTAATGCTGGTCGGCTCCACCGGTTCGCAACTCAATGTGCTGTCGCTGACCAGCGAAGAAAACATGATGACCGGCGAAGTCACCAACGAGCAAAAGCGCATCGATCTGCCGCAGATGACCGAGCCGGTGAAGAACATCTTCGTCGACCCGCGCCAGCAGTGGCTGTATGTGATCAACGGTCGCGCCCAGGCCGATGTGTTCAGCCTGCGCGACAAGAGCCTAAATGGTCGCTACAAATTGCTCGAAAACGGTGACGCCGAAATCACTGCCAGCACCCAACTGGTGGGCGGTATCTCGCTGATCATGGGCGACTCCAAGGGTGGCCTGGCCCAGTGGTTCATGGCCCGCGACCCGGATGGTGAACTGCGCCTGAAGCAGATCCGCAACTTCCAGATGGGCACCACACCGATCGTTGAAATCACTGCTGAAGAACGTCGCAAAGGCTTCATCGCCCTCGACGCTTCCGGCAAGCTCGGCGTGTTTCACAGCACCGCGCACCGCACCTTGCTGGTGGATCAGGTGGTCGACGGCCAGGGTGTATTCGGTCTGTCGCCACGGGCCAACCGTGTGATCGTTGAAGCGGGCGGCAAGATTCAACCGCTGCTGCTCGACAACCCGCACCCGGAAGTGTCGTGGAGCGCGCTGTGGAGCAAGGTCTGGTACGAGAACTACGACGAGCCTAAATACGTCTGGCAATCGACCGCCGCCAACACCGACTTCGAACCCAAGCTGAGCCTGTCGCCACTGACCTTCGGTACCCTGAAAGCCGCGTTCTACGCCATGCTGCTGGCCGCACCACTGGCCGTCGCGGCCGCGATCTACACCGCCTACTTCATGGCGCCGAGCCTGCGCCGCAAGGTCAAACCGGTGATCGAGTTGATGGAGGCGATGCCGACGGTGATCCTCGGTTTCTTCGCCGGCCTGTTCCTCGCGCCTTATGTCGAAGGACATTTGCCGGGCATCTTCAGCCTGTTGATGTTGCTGCCAATCGGCATCCTGGTGGCCGGTTTCGTGTTCAGCCGCCTGCCTGAATCGATCCGCCTGAAAGTGCCGGACGGCTGGGAAGGCGCGATCCTGATCCCGGTGATCCTGTTCGTCGGTTGGCTCTCGCTGTACATGAGCCCATACATGGAAAACTGGTTCTTCGACGGCGACATGCGCATGTGGATCCAGCACGACGTAGGCATCACCTACGACCAGCGCAACGCTCTGGTGGTCGGTCTGGCCATGGGCTTCGCGGTGATCCCGAACATCTACTCCATCGCCGAAGACGCCGTGTTCAGTGTGCCTCGCGGCCTGACCCTCGGTTCCCTGGCCCTCGGCGCCACGCCGTGGCAGACCATGACCCGCGTGGTGATCCTCACCGCCAGCCCGGGCATTTTCTCGGCGTTGATGATCGGCATGGGCCGTGCGGTCGGTGAAACCATGATCGTGTTGATGGCCACCGGTAACACACCGGTCATGGAAATGAACCTGTTCGAAGGCCTGCGCACACTGGCGGCCAACGTCGCGGTGGAAATGCCCGAATCGGAAGTCGGCGGCAGCCACTACCGCGTGCTGTTCCTCTCGGCGCTGGTGCTGCTGTTGTTCACCTTCGTCATGAACACCCTCGCGGAACTGATTCGTCAGCGTCTGCGCAAGAAATACTCGTCGCTTTAAGAAAGGTAGAAGTCTGTGAAACAGAACTCCCTGAAAGGATGGTTCAAGAGCGGCGCCCCCGGCGTCTGGATCAGCGGTGGCGCGGTGTCCATCGCGGTCATCATGACCATTGGCTTGCTGGCGGTGATTGCCGTGCGCGGCCTCGGTCACTTCTGGCCTGCGGACCTGGTCCACGCCAGCTACGACGTACCGGGCCAGGCCAATCACCTGGTGATCGGCGAAGTGGTGCAGAAAGAAGAAGTGCCCCGCGAACGCCTGAAAAGCGCGGGCCTGCCGGTGCCCGATCAGGGCCCGGAGTTCATGACCCGCGAGCTGATCAAGGTCGGCAACCGTGATTTGAACGGCAACGACTTCACCTGGATCGTCGGTGAGTGGCTGACTAACCAGAAGACCCCGCCAGAGTTGATGACCATCGAGCGTCGCGAGTGGGGCAACTTCTACGGTTATCTGGTCAACGTCAAACAGGACGGCAAGGTGATCGCCGAGGGCGAGGCGGCGTGGCCGGAATTGCAGGCTCGTGTCGACCGCGTCAACAAGCTCGCGGCACAGCTCAAGACCCTGGAAAAATCCGATATCGGCGCGATCAACGCCGGTCTGGAACGCATCCGTCTGCACGGTCGCAAGCTGGAACTGGCCGGCAAACTGGACGCTACCGCGCAAGCCGACATGGACGCAGAAAAGGCAGAACTGAACGCCCGTTATCAGGACATCGAAGCGCGCCTCAGCGATCTGCATGCCCAGTTCAACCGTGACAGCCTCACCGCTCGTGACGCCAACGGCAAAGAACTCGAAATCGGCATCGGCAAAGTGGTTCATGCCTACCAGCCGAACGCCATGGGTTATTTCACCAAGGTCGGTTTCTACTTCAGCAAGGTCTGGGAATTCCTCAGCGACGACCCGCGTGAAGCGAACACCGAAGGCGGGATCTTCCCGGCCATTTTCGGCACGGTGATGATGACCCTGATCATGGCGATGATCGTGACCCCGTTCGGCGTGCTGGCGGCGGTGTACCTGCGTGAATACGCCAAGCAGAACGCGTTGACGCGGATTATCCGCATCGCCGTGAACAACCTGGCGGGCGTTCCGGCGATCGTTTACGGCGTGTTTGGCCTGGGCTTCTTCGTCTACGTACTCGGCGGTTCGGTCGACCGGCTGTTCTTCCCCGAAGCACTGCCGGCGCCGACCTTCGGCACGCCGGGCCTGCTCTGGGCTTCGTTGACCCTGGCGTTGCTGGCGGTGCCGGTGGTGATCGTGGCCACTGAAGAAGGCCTGGCGCGGATTCCTCGTACCGTGCGTGAGGGCTCGCTGGCCCTCGGCGCGACCAAGGCTGAAACCTTGTGGAAGATCGTGCTGCCGATGGCCAGCCCGGCGATGATGACCGGCATGATCCTCGCCGTGGCCCGCGCCGCTGGTGAAGTGGCGCCGCTGATGCTGGTGGGTGTGGTGAAACTGGCGCCGTCGCTGCCGGTGGACGGCAACTACCCGTACTTGCACCTGGACCAGAAGATCATGCACCTGGGCTTCCATATTTATGACGTCGGCTTCCAGAGCCCGAACGTAGAAGCCGCCCGACCGCTGGTGTACGCCACGGCGCTGCTGCTGGTGCTGGTGATCGCGACGTTGAACCTGTCGGCCGTCTACATCCGCAACCACCTGCGCGAAAAATACAAAGCGCTGGATAGCTGATAGCTGCCGCAAAAAATTGAATGGGTTGCTGGCCTTAATGCCAGCAGCCCACTGAACCGAATTTGTTAGCACAGGGAGCCTCCCATGCAGCACGAAACACATACCCACGGCATCAACATGTCTGCCCTGGGCCGCGACAAACAGAGCCTGAGCCTTGCGCAGGAAACCGTGGCCATCGAAGTGCCGGGCCTGAGCCTGTTCTACGGCGACAAACAAGCGCTGTACGACGTCAGCATGAACATCCCGAAACAGCGCGTGACCGCCTTCATCGGCCCGTCCGGCTGCGGCAAGTCCACGCTGCTGCGCACCTTCAACCGCATGAACGACCTGGTGGACGGCTGCCGCGTAGAAGGCGCGATCAACCTCTACGGCAACAACATCTACCGCAAAGGCGAAGACGTGGCCGAGCTGCGTCGCCGCGTGGGCATGGTGTTCCAGAAGCCGAACCCGTTCCCGAAAACCATCTATGAAAACGTGGTTTACGGCCTGCGCATCCAAGGCATCAACAAGAAGCGCATCCTCGACGAAGCCGTCGAGTGGGCACTGAAAGGCGCGGCGCTGTGGGACGAAGTCAAAGACCGTCTGCATGAATCGGCACTCGGCCTGTCCGGTGGTCAGCAGCAACGTCTGGTGATCGCCCGCACCATCGCCGTGGAGCCGGAAGTGCTGCTGCTCGACGAACCTTGCTCGGCACTCGACCCGATCTCCACGCTGAAAGTCGAAGAACTGATCTACGAACTGAAATCGAAATTCACCATCGTCATCGTGACCCACAACATGCAACAGGCCGCGCGGGTTTCCGACTACACGGCGTTCATGTACATGGGCAAACTGGTGGAATTCGGCGACACCGACACCCTGTTCACCAATCCGGCGAAGAAGCAGACCGAAGACTACATCACCGGTCGCTACGGCTAGGAAGCTGTGGTTTCACTGAACTGACGCTGCGGTCCACCGCACCTTACCGGACGCTCCAAGGACGCCAACATGATTAGTAAAGAAGGCCTTACCCATCACATCTCCGCGCAGTTCAACGCCGAGCTCGAGGAAGTGCGCAGCCACCTCCTGGCCATGGGCGGGCTGGTGGAAAAGCAGGTCAACGACGCGGTGACCGCGCTGATCGAGGCCGATTCCGGCCTGGCCCAGCAAGTGCGCGAGATCGACGACCAGATCAACCAGATGGAACGCAACATCGACGAAGAATGCCTGCGCATTCTCGCCCGCCGTCAGCCGGCGGCGTCCGACTTGCGTTTGATCATCAGCATCTCCAAATCGGTGATCGACCTGGAGCGCATCGGCGACGAAGCGACCAAGATCGCCCGCCGTGCCATCCAGTTGTGCGAGGAAGGCGAAGCGCCGCGCGGTTATGTCGAGGTGCGCCACATCGGCGACCAGGTGCGCAACATGGTGCGCGATGCGCTGGACGCGTTTGCCCGTTTCGACGCCGACCTGGCATTGTCGGTGGCGCAGTACGACAAGATCATCGACCGCGAATACAAGACCGCCCTGCGTGAGCTGGCCACCTACATGATGGAAGACCCGCGCTCTATCTCGCGGGTCTTGAGCATCATTTGGGTGCTGCGTTCCCTGGAGCGCATCGGCGATCACGCGCGCAACATCTCCGAACTGGTGATTTACCTGGTGCGCGGCACCGATGTGCGGCACCTTGGCCTCAAGCGCATGAAGGAAGAAGTTGAAGGCACAAGTGGCGAAACCGCTAATGTTCCGGGCAAAGCTGACGATAAGTAAGATTGCCTGAGAAAAGCGCCCGGCCTTTTGGCCGGGCGTTTTTGTTTGTGGTTTTTGAATGTGAAAGCAGCACCCGCGAACGAAAAGTCCCGGCGTGACTGAAGAATTAAGGCAATGTGCCATCAGCCAAGCGGTATGCTTGCCGGGATTTTTTTAAGGGGTTGTGGATGAGTAAGGTCAGTGTGTTGGTCGTGGACGATGCGTCGTTCATTCGTGACCTGGTGAAGAAGTGCCTGCGCAACTACTTCCCGGGTATCCGGATCGAAGACGCGGTCAACGGCAAGAAGGCTCAGGCGATTCTGGCGCGCGAAGCGTTCGACCTGGTTCTGTGTGACTGGGAAATGCCGGAAATGTCCGGCCTCGAACTGCTGACCTGGTGCCGCGAGCAGGACAACCTCAAGACCATGCCGTTCGTGATGGTGACCAGCCGTGGCGACAAAGAGAACGTGGTCCAGGCGATTCAGGCCGGCGTTTCCGGTTACGTCAGCAAGCCGTTCACCAACGAGCAACTGCTGACCAAGGTCAAGCAGGCGTTGAACAAGGTCGGCAAGCTCGACACCTTGATGAACAGCGCCCCGACCAAAATGAACTCGGCATTCGGCAACGATTCCCTGAGCGCACTGACCGGTGGCAAGGCTGCCGTGGTCGCGCCAGCGGCCGCCCCTGTCAACCCGTTCGCCAAGCCTGTCGCTGTTGCCGCGCCAGCGCCGGCCGCTGCGCCGTCCCGTGGTTTGCTCAACAGCCCGCCGGTCAAGGCGCCTGGCGCTGCTTCGGCGGCACCGACCGGTGGTCGTGGTCAGGGCCAATTGCGCCTGTCGAGTGGCACCCAGCAATGCGTGATCAAGGCCTTGAGCCTCAAGGAAGCGCTGTTGGTGGTCAAACGCACCGACATCCTGCCGCAAGTGCTCGAAAGCGCCGTGCTCGACCTGGAGCAGGGCGACAACGCTGAAACCGCGCGCCTCAACGGCTACCTGCACGCCATCGTCGCCCACGAGCAAAAGCCCGACAGCGAATGGCTGCAACTGACCTTCCGGTTTGTGGACAAGGATGCGCAGAAGCTCGACTACATCTCCCGCCTGATCGCCCGTGGTACGGCGCAGAAGCATTTCGTACCGGGCGCGTAATCTTCGTCGCCTGACGGTCCGACTTGCCCGCGAAGGGGCCATCAAATTCACCGCACATCTGATCGTTCCCACGCGGAGCGTGGGGACGATCATTTGAAACATCTGCCGACTACGCGGGTCCATCTCAGCTGCTAGGCTCCTCCCAGGCCTTACTCGACAGACTCTTGCCCATGCTCGCGCGCCTGCTGTTTTTCTGTGGTCTTTTCATGGCCTCCACCTCGGCTGTGGCCATGACCATTTACAAGTCCACCGACGCCAATGGCGTGGTCTCCTACAGCGACCGCCCCACGAAAGGCTCCCAGGTGTTCGTTTTTCGGGACCGGATGGTCGAGCACCTGGAGCGGCAGGTATACCTCGACATCAAGAAGCAGAAAGGCGTGGACGTGGTGTTTGTGCGCAACGACCTGTATGCGCCGGTGGAGGTGGAGCTGAGCTTTGCCGGGTTGAGCAATGTGAAGGGTGCGCCGAGCCAGCCGATTCGCCGGGTCTTGCCGGCGCGCAGCAACTCGCGCCTGGCGCTGCTCAAGGCGATTACCAGTGGCAAGCCGCTGGTGTATACCCCGAGCTTCCAATACTCCATGGGCGACCCTTCAGGCGCCGCTCAGAGCTATCGTTATCCCTTTCCGTGGCGCGGTGGTCCGTTTCGCTTGAGTCAGGGCGCCAACGGCCAATACAGTCACTTCGGCGCGAAGAACCGTTTTGCCATGGACATCGCCATGCCCGAAGGCACGCCGATCATCGCGGCGCGGGCGGGGATGGTGGTGAAAACCGAGAATGGCCAGAGCGGCCGCGGCAATGATCCGTCCGGCAATTTCGTGCGGGTGTTGCACGATGACGGGACCATGGGCGTCTACCTGCACCTCAAGCAAGGTTCGGTGAGCGTGCGCGAAGGCCTGCGGGTGGCGGTCGGCAGTGCGCTGGCGCTGTCGGGCAACACCGGCAACAGCAGCGGGCCGCACCTGCACTTCGTGGTGCAGCGCAATACCGGGTTGGGCTTGGTGTCGATTCCGTACCAGTTCAATCAACCGGTGGGGGCGTTGCCCAATTTTGCGTTGGGCAAACAGTAGCTAAGTCGACAGGGATTCATTGTGGCGAGGGAGCTTGCTCCCGCTCGGCTGCGCAGCAGTCGTAAACCGGCGAAAGCGGTGTGCCTGAATGAATGCGATTGCAGGGTTTGGGGCCGCTTCGCAGCCCAGCGGGAGCAAGCTCCCTCGCCACAAGAGCCCGTTCACCACCGGTATTGCAGTCAATCGAGCATCAACACCTTGGCCAAAATAATCTTCGGCCCTTTCATCTTCTTGATGATGATCCGCAAACCTTCGACTTCCAGCACTTCTTCCTCTTCCGGCACCCGTTTCAGGGTTTCGTAGACCAGCCCGGCGAGGGTTTCGGCCTCGATGTGGTCCAGGTCGATGCCCAGCAGGCGTTCGACCTTGAACAGCGGCGTATCGCCCCGCACCAACAACTTGCCCGGCTGATACGCGAGGATCCCGCGCTCGGCCTTGCGGTGTTCGTCCTGGATATCGCCGACCAGCACTTCCAGCACGTCTTCCATGGTCAGGTAGCCGATGATGTTGCCGTCGGCTTCTTCGACCACGGCGAAGTGCGAGCCGCCCTTGCGGAACTGTTCCAGCAGTTGCGACAGCGGCATGTGCCGCGAAATGCGTTCCAGCGGACGGGTCAGCTCGGCCAGGTTGAACGACTCGGGAATGTGGTCCAGGGCTGCCAGTTCCAGCAACAGATCCTTGATGTGCAGCAGGCCGACGAACTCCTGGCGCTCACTGTCGTACACCGGATAACGGCTGAATTTATGGCGACGGAACAGCGCGAGGATTTGCTTGAGGGGCGCGTTGAACTCCAGCGTCACCAGGTCTTCCCGGGAGTTGGCCCAGTCCACCACTTCCAGCTCGCCCATTTCCACTGCCGAGGCCAACACACGCATGCCTTGGTCGCTCGGGTCCTGGCCACGGCTGGAGTGCAGGATCAGTTTCAGTTCTTCACGGCTGTAATGGTGTTCGTGATGGGGGCCGGGTTCGCCTTGGCCGGCAATCCGCAGGATCGCGTTGGCACTGGCGTTGAGCAGGTAGATGGCCGGGTACATCGCCCAGTAGAACAGGTACAGCGGCACGGCAGTCCAGAGCGACAGCAGTTCGGGTTTGCGGATCGCCCACGACTTGGGCGCCAGTTCACCGACCACGATGTGCAGGTACGAGATGACGAAGAACGCAGCGAAGAACGACACGCCTTTGATCACTTCGGCCGACTGCACGCCGACGGCTTCCAGCAATGGCTCAAGGATGTGCGCGAACGCCGGCTCACCGACCCAGCCCAGGCCCAGCGAGGCGAGGGTGATACCTAACTGACACGCCGAGAGGTACGCATCGAGCTGACTGTGCACGGTGCGCAGGATGTGTCCGCGCCAGCCGTTTTTATCAGCGATGGCCTCGACCCGGGTCGAGCGCAGTTTGACCATGGCAAATTCGGCCGCAACGAAAAATCCGTTGAGCAAAACCAGGATCAGAGCAAAAAGAATCATGCCGAAATCGGCGAAGAGTGTCGCGAGGGTCAAGCCAGGGGATGGGTCCATGATGGAGTTTTGCGGTTTCCGTGTATTCAAAAAAGGGGGAAATGCGGTGCCTGAAGGGCAGGCACAAGTCAGCCAATGTAGCGGCTGACTCGGCGATTGCCTAGGGGCGAGTGCCGGCCGGTATCAGTCGGTGGCGTTGATAACCTGGGATTTGGTCACCTGGGCCGGCGCGAAATGGCAGGTAAAGGTGCTGCCATGTCCCGGGACGCTGCTGATTTCCATCCGCGCTCGGTGGCGCAACAACACGTGTTTGACGATCGCCAGCCCCAGTCCGGTGCCGCCCGTGTTGGAGTTGCGGCTGGAATCGACGCGGTAGAAGCGCTCGGTCAGGCGCGGCAAGTGTTTGCTGTCGATGCCGATCCCGGAATCCTGCACGCTCAAATGCGCACCCTGGTCGTCACCCCACCAGCGAATGCGGATATTGCCTTCGGCCGGGGTGTATTTCACCGCGTTGAACACCAGGTTGGAGAACGCGCTGCGCAATTCCGCTTCGCTGCCCTTGAGCAGAATCGTCGGATCGGCGTCCAGGGTGATCTTCTGATTGCGTTGCCCCGACAGCTGCTGCGCATCGCTTTTGATCGATTTCAGCAGGCCGTCGATGGACACCGGTTGGTTATCCGACGGGTAATCGGTGGCTTCCAGCTTGGCCAGCAGCAGCAAGTCGTTAAGCAAGGTCTGCATCCGCCCGCCTTGCTGTTGCATCTGCTGCAAGGCGCGGGTCCAGCGCGGGTTCACTTCCTCGACGTTGTCGAGCAAGGTTTCCAGGTAGCCGCAGATCACCGTCAGCGGCGTGCGCAGTTCGTGGGAGACGTTGGCGATGAAGTCTTTGCGCATCTGCTCCAACTGGTGGATGCGCGTGACGTCGCGCACCAGCATCAAATGCTCGTTGTTGCCGTAGCGGGTGATGTACAGCTGAATGCGCAAGCGATCATTGATCGGCGAGGGGATTTCCAGCGGTTCGGCGTAGCTGTCCTGCTCGAAGTATTCCTTGAAGCGCGGATGACGCACCAGGTTGGTCACCGGTTGGCCGCTGTCTTGCGGGGTCTTGAGGCCGAGCAGGGTTTCGGCGGCACGGTTCCACCATTCCAGGTTGCCGTCGCTGTCGAGCATGATTACTGCGTCTTTGAGCGCGGCGGTGGACTCCTGGACCCGGTCGATCACCGCTTGCAGGCGCCCGCGTACCCGTTGGTCGCGGCGTTGCAGGTGATAGATGCTGTCGAACACTTCGCCCCACAGGCCGTAGCCATCTGGCGGCGCTTCATCGGGTTTGTGCAGGCGCAGCCATTCGTGCAGGCGCAACAGCTGCTTGAGGGTCCAGGCCAGGTAAAGACCCAGGCCAGCGGCGAGGCTCCAGCCGTAGTAGCCGGAAATCAGGCCGATCACCAGGCAGGCGGTGACCAGCAACAGCATGTGGCGAATCAGGGTGCCATGCCAGTTTTGGTTCACGGAAACTTGCGTCCTTGTCAGCGAGCCGGGCAGTCAGCTCAGGCCTTGGTGGAAAACCGGTAGCCGGTGCCGCGCACGGTTTGTACCAGATTTTCGTAGGCATCGCCGAGGGCTTTGCGCAGGCGCCGGATGTGCACGTCGACGGTGCGTTCTTCGACATAAACATTGCCGCCCCAGACCTGATCCAGCAACTGGCCACGGGTGTAGGCGCGTTCCTGGTGGGTCATGAAGAATTGCAGCAGACGGTATTCGGTCGGGCCCATCTCGGCGGGTTTGCCGTCGATGGTCACGCGGTGGCTGATCGGGTCCAGCAGCAAGCCGCCGACTTCGATCGGGGTTTCGCCATCGGTCGGGCCAGCGCGGCGCAGCACGGCTTTGAGCCGCGCCACCAGCTCGCGGGGCGAGAACGGTTTGGTGATGTAGTCGTCGGCGCCGACTTCCAGGCCCTGGATCTTGTTGTCCTCTTCGCCCTTGGCGGTGAGCATGATGATCGGGATATCCCCGGTCAGCTCATCGCGCTTGAGGCGCCGGGCCAACTCGATGCCGGACGTGCCGGGCAGCATCCAGTCCAGCAAAATCAGGTCCGGCTTGCGGTCAACGATGATGGCATGGGCCTGCTGGGAGTTCTCAGCCTCCAGGCAGTCATAGCCGGCCATTTCCAACGCAACGGCGATCATTTCGCGAATGGGCGCTTCGTCGTCGACGATCAGAATGCTCCTGCCAACCATGCCTTTATTCCTCTTGTCATTTAACTGTCTTGCGCCGCATTAGATAACGGAATTATTGCAGTCGTGTGACAGTATTTTAGTCGACCGGCGATTGTCATGATCCTGGGCTAAGCTCTAATTCCGAATCCTGACAACCACAAGAGAAGGTTTCCATGACTCAATATTCGTTCTCCCTTAAGGCACTGATGTTGGCCGCTGCTCTGGCTTTGCCGACAATGGCCTTCGCTGCCGACCCGGCCATGATGAAGGGTGGCATGATGGTGGATCACAAGGGAATGACCGTTTACACGTTCGACAAGGACAGTGGCGGCAAGTCCATGTGTAACGATGATTGCGCCAAGAACTGGCCGCCGATGATGGCGCCGGCGGGTGCCAAGGCCGAAGGCAAATGGACTGTTATCAAGCGTGATGACGGCAAGATGCAATATGCCTACGACGGCAAGCCGCTCTACACGTTTGTGAAGGACGAAAAACCTGGGGAAATGAAGGGTGACGGCATGAAGGATGTCTGGCACGTCGTTCACGAATCGCAGAAGTAAGCGACCCAAACCTGTAGCAGCTGGCGAAGCCTGCGTCCGGCTGCGCAGCAGTCGTAAAATCTACTCATGCGGTGTTTCAGGTAAACCGCGTGAGCAGCATTTACGACTGCTTCGCAGCCGGACGCAGCCTTTGGCAGCTGCTACATAAATATGTGGAAATCAACGCAACGCGTAATCCAGCACAATCCCCACGAAAATCGCCAACCCGGCCCAGTGGTTGTGCAAGAACGCCTTGAAGCAGCGCATCCGGTCCTTGCCGCGGGTGTACCAGAACTCCCAGGCAAAACACCCGGCCGCCGCCAGCAACCCGAGGTGGAACCAGCCACCGAGCTGGAATTTCGACCCGGCCAGCAACAGGCAGCCCAGCGCCAACCCCTGCAAGGTCAGAATGATCACCCGGTCCGCATCACCAAACAGAATCGCCGTGGATTTCACGCCGATCTTCAAGTCGTCGTCGCGGTCGGTCATCGCGTAATAAGTGTCGTAGCCTACCGTCCACAGCAGATTGGCAATCCACAACAACCAGGCTTCGGCCGGCAGCGAACCGGTCTCGGCCGTGAACGCCATTGGCATACCCCAGGAAAACGCCGCGCCCAGCACCACTTGCGGGTAGTAGGTGTAGCGCTTCATGAACGGATAACTGAAGGCCAGGGCCAGGCCGCCCAACGATAGCCAGACGGTCGCGGCGTTGGTGCACAGCACCAGCAGAAAGGCCACGCCCATCAGCACGGCAAAAAACACCAAGGCTTCTTTGGAGCTGATCCTGCCGCTCACCAATGGCCGCTGTTCGGTGCGTTTCACGTGACCGTCGACCTTGCGGTCCGCCCAGTCATTGATCACGCAACCGCCGGCGCGGGTCAGCACCACGCCAAGGACGAAAATCACGATGTTGACCAATGACGGCGAGCCTTTGCCGGCAATCCACAATGCCCAAAGGGTCGGCCACAGCAGCAGGTAAATACCGATCGGCTTGTCCATGCGGGTCAGCTGAATGAAATCCCAGGCCCGGGGATTCAAGCGATTCAGGGACTTGAGCAGGCTGGTGTACATCAGCAATTCTCCGGATGGGCGCGAGCGGCGAGCCACAAGGTCGGCAGGAAAATCTCGGCCACCAGCACACTCAGGGCGCCACGGTCGAAACGCGAGCGGCGGCCCCACAGCTCGGGCGCCCGGGACTCGAGCGGCAGCCAAGCTTGAGGATAGTGGCAAACCTCGATGGCCTGGCGCTGGAACGCTCGATCGCAAAACAGCAGTTCGCCCAGCGAGCGGCTACCCAATTCATCCATGTGCAGCCCATCGCCCTGCAAGGCGCTACGTGCAGCGACACTGCGGGCGAACACCCAGGCTTGGCCATCGCCGCGCAAATACACCTCGCGTACCCAGCCTTCGCTGCCTTCCTCCAGGCTTAGCGCCGCGCATTCGTCGGCGCGCAACGCTTGCCAGCCTTCGAACAACGGCGTGACGCTGAAGCGGTCATTGGACAACCGAATCAGGCGTCGGGTCAGGGAGCCTTCGTCGAACAGCCAGTCGAGGGTAGAGGCGTCGGGGAGGGGTGCGAGTCGGCTTTGGGGTAGCCAGAACGGGGGTTTTGAGTGCGGCACAGTGAGTCATTATTGGCAGCAAATGAGGCGGCGAGCTTACCATGTCAGCCGGCGATTTTGATTGAGCCGACCCGACCTTGCATCGAACAGGCTTGCATCTGCCGGGTTCGATCAGTACAAAACGCCCTGAGCCGGACGGCAGCGCTTTACCCATCGACCGTTCGCGCCGGCAAAAGCCTGAATCCCGAGGAAGTAACTGAATGAAAAAGTGGCAATGTGTGGTCTGTGGCCTGATCTATAACGAAGCCGACGGCTGGCCGGATGACGGCATTGCGCCGGGCACCCTGTGGCAGGACGTGCCGGAAGATTGGCTGTGCCCGGACTGCGGCGTAGGCAAGATGGATTTCGAAATGATCGAAATCAACTAAGACAAAAAAGAGGAGTAAGGAATGAACGCACCTGTCGTGATCGTCGGTACCGGCCTGGCTGGCTACAACCTGGCCCGGGAGTTTCGCAAACTCGATGGCGAAACCCCGCTGCTGCTGATTACCGCGGATGACGGGCGTTCCTACTCCAAGCCGATGCTCTCCACCGGCTTCGGCAAAAACAAGGATGCCGACGGCCTGAGCATGGCCGAGCCGGGCGCCATGGCCGAGCAGTTGAAAGCTGAAGTGCGCACCCACACCCGCATCAGCGGCATCGACCCGGGCCACAAACGCCTGTGGATCGGCGAGGAAGCGGTGATCTACCGTGACCTGATCCTGGCTTGGGGCGCGGAAACCGTGCGGGTGCCGATCGAAGGCGATGGTGCTGACGCGGTGTTCCCGATCAATGACCTGGAAGACTACGCACGCTTTCGCGCCGCTGCGGCCGGCAAGCGTCGGGTATTACTGCTGGGCGCCGGCCTGATCGGCTGCGAATTCGCCAACGACCTGATTCTCGGCGGTTACGAAGTGCAACTGGTCGCACCATGCGAACAGGTTATGCCGACATTGCTGCACCCAGCGGCGGCGGCAGCGGTCCAGGCCGGGCTGGAAAGCCTCGGTGCGCGCTTCCACCTCGGGCCAGTACTCAACCGGTTGCAGCGGGTTGCGGACGGACTGGAAGCGCATCTGTCAGACGGACAAGTCATCCCGTGCGACGTGGTGGTCTCGGCCATTGGCCTGCGTCCGCGCATCGACCAGGCCGCCGCCGCGGGCGTGCAGGTCAATCGCGGTGTAGTGGTCGACCGTCACCTGAAGACGTCCCACGCCAATATCTACGCCCTGGGCGATTGCGCCGAGGTCGATGGGCTGAATCTGTTGTACGTGATGCCCCTGATGAGCTGTGCGAGAGCGCTGGCGCAAACATTGGCGGGAAACCCTACCGCCGTGAGTTATGGCCCGATGCCGATCACCGTGAAAACCCCGGTCTGCCCGCTGGTGGTTTCGCCGCCTCCACGGGGTGCCGAGGGCGTCTGGACGGTCGAAGGGCAGGGCGCCGACATCAAGGTCCTGTGCCGCGATGACTCGGGCAAATTGCTCGGTTATGCCCTGACAGGCGCGGCGGTGATGGAAAAACTCGCACTGAACAAAGAGCTTCCGGCCCTGCTGGCGTAAATACCGGTCGTTCTGTCGGAATCACCCCGCTTTTGCCCCTACAAAGGTCTCGCCGAGACTGGCGCGGCTCTTCCGTGCGTGCCATCCTCACTCCCGTCTGCCGCAGAGTAGAGCACCTGCGGCGCCTTGGGCGCTGTTCCAACGAGAACAGCACGGACATAACAACAAAAAACCGTCAAAGGGGCTTCACTAATGCGTAAACCAGAACTCGCCGCTGCAATCGCTGAAAAAGCAGACCTCACCAAAGAGCAGGCCAACCGCGTACTCAACGCCGTTCTCGAAGAAATCACTGGCGCTCTGCACCGCAAGGACAGCGTCACGCTGGTGGGCTTCGGTACCTTCCTGCAACGCCACCGCGGTGCCCGCACCGGCAAAAACCCGCAAACCGGTGAGCCTGTGAAAATCAAGGCCAGCAACACTGTTGCGTTCAAGCCAGGCAAGTCGTTGAAAGACAGCGTTAATCCATAATTGCGGCGAACTCCCTGAATAATGGGGAGAACCGTATTGAAAAATGGGCCTGCCGATTAAATCGCAGGCCCATTTTTTATGGGCGTCTTCTTCTATTTATATGCCGGAGTGTTGTGGACTGATTAATACACTTTGGAAATTGAGTGCAATGCCAGAGTTATCGCGACGTCGTTTCGTGAATCCCTTATATTAAAGTGCCATCATTGTGATGGCATTTTTAAGTTGTCTGTTGTCTCGCGTCACTTTGTTCATTGATGAATGCACCTTTCAGACATTTCCTACATTTATCATTTTTTATTCTTGTCATGCTTTGCACCGCCTGATGGATCGAAGCGCCAATGATTGTGGGGCGCTCAAGGAACGGCTCTGGCTCAATGGTTCCGGCGCGGGGACCTGGCAGATGAAATATTAAACGGGCATCAGGGGAGCCCCTGGTGGATATAGGGATATCTCCTACGAGAAACAGAGAACAGTTCTTCTTGTTGTTAAATCGGATGCTTGCTAGTGGCCATCATCGTGAGTACGATGCGCCGACTTGAAAGAGCACGAACTCAATTGGATGAGACTAATCGCAGCTCTTTGATACTGTCCGCCGCCGTTGAAACTCCAAATGGCGTGTGACCGTAATCCTAAATAAAGGCCATGGATGTCCTACTCAAGCAAGCTTTCCGCCCATTACCTTGAACTCGCAAAAGCCTCTGTTTCCAAAGAGAATTTCGCGGGCGAGGATGTTCGCTTTTCGAGCGAATATGAGGCCCTGGAAAGCGAGCTGGCCAAAGCCCAATCGATGCACGAAGCCGGTCAGATCGACTGGCTGAAAATCCGTGAAAACAGCGAAAATCTGCTGCGCACCCAGTCCAAGGATTTGCGGGTCGGCGCCTGGCTGACCTGGGCTTTGTACCAGCGCGAATCCTTTCAGGGGCTGCTGGCGGGCCTCGGTTTGCTGCACCATTTGACGGAAAATCATTGGGCCGAAGTTCACCCGAACAAGGCGCGTACCCGCTCCGCGGCCATCAGTTGGTTGGTGCCGCGTCTTGAGCAGGTGCTGACCGAAAACGTCGCGATCAAAGAGCAACTGCCGATGTTCCGCCGGATGGTGGAGCATCTGGAAGGTCTCGATGCCGCCTGCACCGAGCACCTGGGCGACGACGCGCCGCTGCTGCTGCCGATCTCCCGCCGTCTGAAAAACATGGTGCAGCGCGCCGCCGATAACCAGCCGGAACCCGGTGTGGTGGGTGCCGCCGTCGCCCAGGTCAAGCAGGCAGCGACCCAGCTGTTCACCCCCGGCGCCCCGATCGATAACGAAAAAGAAGCGCACAAAGCCCTGCGCGCCCAGCAGGAAAACGCTCGTCCGTTGTGCGCCTGGTGGCTCAAGCAGAAAGCCACCGACCTGCGCGCCCTGCGCCTCAATCGCACGCTGCTGTGGTTGCCGATCGACGCGGTGCCCGAGCGCAACGCCGAACAGATCACCATGCTGCGCGGGTTGCCGGCGGACAAACTCAAGGCCTATCAGGACCGTTTCGACCAGGCGAAATACGCCGACCTGCTGGTGGAACTGGAGGCGAGCCTGGCGAAGGCGCCGTTCTGGTTCGATGGCCAACGAATGGTCTGGGAATGCCTCCAGGGCCTGAACGCAGAGATGGCCATGCGCGAAGTGGAAATCCACTTCGCGCTTTTGATTCAGCGCCTGCCCGGGATCATCGAATTGCGTTTCCATGACGGCGCGCCGTTTGCCGACCCGGCCACCCGCGCCTGGGTCAGCGCCCACGTCATGCCGCACCTGCAAAGCGCCAGTGCGCCGCGCAAGGTCGAAGTCACCGACAGCCAGCCAGCGTGGGAAGTGGCGCTGGAAGAAGTGCTGCCGATTCTGCGCAAGGACGGCCTCAAGTCCGCCGTGCAAGTCCTCAAGCAGGGCTTGCAAGCCGCTCAGGGCGGGCGCGTGCGGTTCTTCTGGCAGTTCGCCCTGGCGCGGCTGTGCTTCATGGCCAAGAAGTACGAACTGGCCAAGACCCAACTCGAAACCCTCGACCAAACATTACAGGACTCAGGCCTGAACGCCTGGGAGCCCGATCTTGCGCTGGAAGTGCTGCATTTGCTGCATAGCTGCTGTGAGTTGTTACCGCAGAACCATGCAGTGCGTGAACGCAAGGAAGAGATTTATCGCAGGCTGTGCCACCTCGATCTCGAAGTGGTACTCGAATAGGCCCCAGGGCCACAACCGCAAGGAGAATAGCCATGGCCAAAGAAGGCTCGGTAGCCCCCAAGGAACGCATCAACGTCACCTTCAAACCTGCCACCGGTGGTGCACAGGAAGAGATCGAACTGCCGTTGAAACTACTGGCAATCGGTGACTACACCCACCGCAAGGACGAACGCAAAGTCGAAGATCGCAAGCCGATCAGCATCGACAAAATGACCTTCGACGAAGTGCTGGCCAAGCAAGAGCTTGAGCTGACACTGAGCGTGCCGAACCGTCTTCAGGAAGAAAGCGACACTGAAGAACTGGCCGTGAAACTGCGCGTCAACTCGATGAAGGACTTCAACCCGGCTTCGCTGGTCGAGCAAGTGCCTGAGCTGAAAAAACTGATGGAACTGCGCGATGCGCTGGTGGCCCTCAAAGGCCCGCTGGGTAACGCGCCTGCGTTCCGCAAAGCCATCGAAGGCGTTCTCGCCGACGATGAATCCCGCGGTCGCGTATTGGGTGAGCTGGGCTTGAACGCCGCCGCCCAGGACGCCTGAGTCTCTATCAGCCAAGGAAGCCAACACAATGAGCACTAGCGCAGCACAGCAAAAGAGCAAAGAGAGCGGCGAATACAGCATTCTCGACAGCATCATCGCCGAAACCCGCCTGACGCCGGACGACGAAGCCTACGACATCGCCAAGCGCGGTGTGTCGGCGTTCATCGAAGAGCTGCTCAAGCCGCAGAACAACGGTGAGCCGGTCAAGAAGGCCATGGTCGACCGCATGATCGCCGAGATCGATGCCAAGCTCAGCCGTCAGATGGACGAAATCCTGCACCACTCGGACTTCCAGTCCCTGGAATCGTCGTGGCGTGGTCTGCAGTTGCTGGTCGATCGCACCAACTTCCGCGAAAACATCAAGATCGAAATCCTCAACGTCTCCAAAGAAGACCTGCTGGATGATTTCGAAGATTCGCCGGAAGTGATGCAGTCGGGCCTGTACAAGCACATCTACACCGCTGAATACGGTCAGTTCGGTGGTCAGCCGGTAGGCGCGATCATCGCTAACTACTACATGTCCCCAAGCTCGCCGGACGTGAAGTTGATGCAGTACGTGTCCAGCGTTGCCTGCATGTCCCACGCGCCGTTTATCGCGGCGGCCGGCCCGAAATTCTTCGGCCTGGAAAGCTTCACCGGCCTGCCGGACCTGAAGGATCTGAAAGATCACTTCGAAGGCCCGCAATTCGCTAAATGGCAGAGCTTCCGCGAGTCGGAAGACTCCCGTTACGTTGGCCTGACCGTGCCGCGTTTCCTGCTGCGTAACCCGTACGACCCGGAAGAAAACCCGGTCAAATCGTTCGTGTACAAAGAAACCGTCGCCAACAGCCACGAGCACTACCTGTGGGGCAACACTGCCTACGCGTTCGGCACCAAGCTGACCGACAGTTTCGCCAAGTTCCGCTGGTGCCCGAACATCATCGGCCCACAGAGCGGTGGCGCGGTTGAAGACCTGCCGTTGCACCACTTCGAAAGCATGGGCGAAATCGAAACCAAGATTCCTACGGAAGTATTGGTTAGCGACCGTCGTGAATACGAACTGGCCGAGGAAGGCTTCATCTCCCTGACCATGCGCAAAGGCTCCGACAACGCGGCGTTCTTCTCCGCAAGCTCGGTGCAGAAGCCGAAGTTCTTCGGCATCAGCGCAGAAGGCAAGGCCGCAGAGCTGAACTACAAGCTCGGCACCCAACTGCCGTACATGATGATCGTCAACCGCCTGGCTCACTACTTGAAAGTGCTGCAGCGCGAGCAACTCGGTTCGTGGAAAGAACGTACCGACCTCGAGCTGGAACTCAACAAGTGGATCCGCCAGTACGTGGCCGACCAGGAAAACCCAAGCGCCGAAGTCCGTGGCCGTCGTCCACTGCGCGCTGCCCAGATCATCGTCAGCGATGTCGAAGGCGAGCCTGGCTGGTACCGCGTCAGCCTGAATGTGCGTCCGCACTTCAAGTACATGGGTGCCGATTTCACCCTGTCGCTGGTTGGCAAGCTGGACAAAGAGTAAGCGGAGCTAACTCATGACTGGATACGGCAGCCTTTTCGAACGCCTGGGTGGCGACGCGGACAAACGCGTCGGCTGGAGCCGCGAGGTCTCCGCCATGGCGTCCGTGGCTGCCCATCTGGCCAAGATGCTCAGCACCCGTGCGGGCAGCGTGCAAACGCTGTCCGACTACGGGCTACCCGATCTCAATGACATGCGTCTGAGCCTGCACGACTCCCTGAGTCAGGCCCGTCTGGCCATCGAAAATTTCATCGAAGCCTACGAGCCACGCCTGAGCAATGTGCGTGTCATTTCCCTGCCGCGTGACCACGATCAGCTTCGCCTGTCCTTCAGCATCGAAGGCCTGCTGGAAGTTGATGGTTTCAAGCGCCAGGTCACCTTCGCCGCGCGCCTGGATGGCAGCGGTCAAGTCAAGGTCAGCTAAGGAGCCCCGAATGTCCGGCAAACCCGCAGCACGCCTCACCGACCCCACCGCTTGCCCGGTCTCCGGCCACGGCACCAACCCGATCGCCGCCGGTTCCGGCGACGTCTTCTTCGACGGCCTCGCGGCCGCCCGCCAAGGCGATGCCTCGGCGTGTGGTGGTGCGATGTCGGGTGGGTTGGCGACGACGGTTTTGATTAATGGGAAAGCGGCGGCCACGGTTGATTCTGTGGGGACGCATGGCAACAAAGTTACGGCGGGTTCCGGGACGGTGATTATCGGGAATTCGCATTCGGCGGTGCCGTTTGTGGCGCCGTTGCCGGTGGAGATTAATTGGCCTTTTACTCAGCACTTTGTGGCGCGTAACCCAAGAACAGGAGCGCCAGTTGCTAATCGTGCTTACACCGTGTGCACGGCATCGGGCAAAGAGATCAAAGGCGTTACTGACGCACAGGGCAAAACAGCATCGATCGCTTCCCATTTGGCTGAAAGCGTCACGCTCACTTTTGAACCACAGTCTTCGCTCGTGATTGCATAAGGGTTATCACATGACTGCACCGGCACCAACCACCGCCCAACTCACCCCCTCTTCTGACAAGACGCCAGTAGAGGTATCTGTAGACGAGTTTCAGATTACCGATATCCCCGGGGCGATGAGGAAGATGGGTTGGGTGGAGGCTGCCCGTTTGATGCAGCGCTGGTTCGATGGCGAACCTTTCGAAATGACTGTTGATGAAAAAGAAGGGAAGCTGGACGTTAAGAAAATCACTCAGGAAAAGCTTTTTGACGATCTGGACTTTGATTGGTTAACCCGTTCGTCACCGGACACGGGTAAGGAAATAAAAGAGCTGCTCGAAAAGGCGGCATATGCCAGTCAGTACAACGAGCTTATTGGTCGTGCAAGAAAATTGGATCAACTGGCACCTGGTCTTTTGCAATTTATGTCGCGTCTCAGAGATCTTGGAATTCTTGATCGGGAAAACAAGGATCTCAAAAAAGGTGAATATGATTTCAGCTCTATGAGTGCGCGAGAGTTGGAGGTGACCACGCAGTATAATTTTAGGCCGATCGGAACTGATAAGTGGGAGAGGATTACTAATCCACTGGATGATGTTTACGGTACTCTGGGTGGGTTTCTAGTTAAGTTTGCTGTTACCAAGTTTACCGTTACCTCAAAGACCAAGAGAATGCCGGCCACAGTGCATATTGAAGAGATTGGTTGTTACATACGTGATACCTATGAATTTTTAAATGACAGCAGCAAAGATCAGCCTCTTGGATATTGGAGTTTCGAAAGTGGCATAAAAGGTTTCGGTGCGTTAGGTCGGGAAACCTATGAATCTGATGGTCAGCTTTATCATAAGGTAACGAACGGGAGTTTCAATCGGTACCGTGTCGAGCATGGTAAAGGTGGCGATTTATTTGTTTATTCCACGGTCAAGAAGTTGCCAACTTCTATTTCCTTCCGTTTCATGGAAGCCGATTTTGGTGAGTTTGCAGCGCGCTCAAAGGCGCCGAAGGTAACTCCATGATCAGTTTCGCCGTAAAACGATGGCGTTTTCTCTTGATGGGAGTGTCATTGTTTTTGATGTTGCTCATCGCACTGAAAGTTCACAGTTCCCTAGTTGCAAAGCCGTTGAAAACATATGTGAGTGAGTCTGGTAAATGCTACATATCCAGATATTCGCCTGATTATGAGGTGCTGGGCGATTTAGGAGGTATTTTTGAGCTACTCAGTAGTCAGTATTTCTATCGTGTCTACTCAACGGATGGCAAGCTTTTGAAAACTTCGGAATGGTATCTGTGGATGCGGGAAGGAAATCCAGGTGTTGCTCCAGAGTTTCAAGGAGAGATGATCCTATATCCTGGCTCTGAGGGCTGGGAAAGTTGGATAATTCCAGAATGTCGCTGATATCTGTTTCTAGAAAAGGCCACTGCCCTCGTATCTCTGCAAACGAGCCCGCTGGAAAATGACCTATTCAAGCTATTTCAAGGGGGCGGTATGGATGCCCGCCGTTTTGTTGCCGCTGTTATTTCTTGCGGACACTCTATTGCCTCCTGCAACACCTTTCGGAGGGTGGAAGCAATTTTTTCACATGTTCATATTGGCTTTTGGCGTGGGCGCCTATTTCATATTTGCATTTTGGGCATCACGGGTCATCGATCGAAAAACCGAGCGTGAAGTCGTCCGGCTCGCGTGTTGGGCTCCGGTTATTTTTATTCCGTTCTATGCCGCGCCGTGGTTTTTGTACGGCGTGATTTATTTGGTTAGCGGCGACTTGGCCGGTCTTAGACTAATGGTCGAGTGGTTGGCGTATATCCCTTACTTGCTCGTTGCTGGGTATTTTTGTTCGGCTGTCACAATTGTAATTTATCTAATTATCAAAAGATTTCTTCCGCAAGATGGGGCTGTCCCTGGTATCTCTGGTAACCCGATTTCGCAGGGGCATTTGGATCAACGTGGGGCATTGAATAAATGAAAATTCGACGCCTGGTTGGGCTGATCCCACACTTGATAGTGTGCGCCCTGTACGTTCCTCTGCATAACTATGGTGTTGACCTCTACATCGATTTGTATGGTGGGCTAACGTCCAGAGGAATCGGCATTGGTATGACAAGCGAGCTGATGGTTCAATATTTCATATTGATGAATGCCATTGTCTTTCTTATACCTGTTTTTAAATTCAAGCTTGTTTTTCTTTCTTTTATGTTGGTCGTGATTCTTTTTTATTTTATGCCGCACTACCCCGTTCGCGCGATGGCCTACACGTTGTTGGGCGGTTCCCTGACGATTGCGGCGATGTGGGTTGGTCAGGTGATTGATCGTGGCCAAAAATCAAAAAAGGCGACTGTCCCCTGCATTTTGATGTTTCAGTATCTCGGCTGCACCGCGTTGCTATATTCGCTTACAGCCTGCACATCGCAGCAGCTCTACCGCGACGAAATCTATTTGCAAAACAGCTGTGCGAGCCCGCTGAAATTGAAAGCTTCGCACTTTTCGAACTGGGGGCCGGTGGTTGGCGACTATGTTGCACAGGTCGGCGCCCGGCAAATCATTGGCAGCTATATCTCGTACGACAAAGACTCAGTGGTACGCATCGACGATGACTACGAACTACTGATCAACACGACTGACGGCTCGAAGGTCATTTACGCACCTGCGCTGAGGGCGATCCTTGAAGGCACAAAACCTTCGAAGCAGGGTGATGTAAATGCCTGGACGATTAACGATACGTCGATCTGCCCGGAAGTGCCCAAGGACGAATTCGATGTTTAAGTGGACAGGTCTTCTGGCAAGCGCCATGTCATTGCCAGCGTTGTCTGCGCAGCAGGTCTATCGCAACGATGTGTATTTCCTGAACACCTGCGGTGTGCCGTTGGAGCTGTCGCTGGCGCATGACTCCAACTACGACGATCAGCCTCGCCGCTTTACGTTGGGCCCAGGCGAGCGTCGTTCCATCGCCAACTACAGGTCGGCCGGGAAGGGCGTTGTTCGGCAGATAAGTGATCGATACAGCTTGTCGATCAACACCACCGGCGCCGTGAAAACCATTGATGCGCAGATGTTGCGCGCGGCATTGGCGAGGGTTGAGAAGGTCGAGGACCGCGCAGTACGTACCTGGACGATCGAAGACCGTTCGTTTTGCCCGAGCGAGGCATCGCAGTGATCTGGGTAAAACGCTTCCTCATGGCGGTGGGATTGCTGACCTGCATCGCCGGTGTGTGGGTGGTGTCCCGAATGGATTTTTCAAAGGCTGAGCCTCGGGTGTTGAGTGAGTACCCCAATGCGAAATGGCGCGGCGGTGCTGATGGTGGGCAGTACATCGAAGTCACCCGCTCCGAACCGCCTTATTACTTCGTTCAGGTTCGCAACGACGACGGCTCGTTATGGGACGAAGGTTGGCTCAAGTTTGGCGAGAAAAACGGCGAGCCGCTCACGGCGAATGATGTGATCGCGTTCGCCGGGGAGGGCGTTATTTACCTCCAGCAATGCAAGGTGCTCAGTGCCGACCGGGCCAAAGCTGAACAGAAGCGGTGCTGATGTTTTTTTTACAGGATGAAAGGGAAGAGGGATCTTGGGTGATTGATCGTGGCGAAGCATTGCGTGGCAGCGTTTGAACATGAATAGCCAACGAGTGATCGGGTTGGTCGTCCATGGGATGGCCTGCGTGCTCTATATCGTGATGAATAACTTCGCCGTGCCGATCTATAAAACCATGGTCGGCGGGCTGACCTCCCGTGGCGTCGCCATCGGCATGGGCATGTACCTGGTTTATTACTTTTTCGTGTTCTTGAATCTTGTTTTGGTCTTCATACCGCGTCTTGCCGCTCAGTTTGGCGTGGCGATTTTCATGATGGCCTCGATCCTGGTTTACCTGCTGCCGCGCTATCCCGTACGGGCCATGGCGTATTGCGCCCTGGCAGGCGGTTTGACCCTTTGCGCCATCCTGCTTACCCGCGCCCTCAATGCAGCTTTTACCCGCTGGCGCGCAGCACAGGGAGTGGCCCGATCGTGATTCGCAACCGTCGATTGACCTCGCCTCTCGTATTGATCCCAGCCCTGATGGGGCTCTTGGTGTTGGTGGTTTTCATTGGCCTGAAGATTGTGATCGGTTTGGCCGCACAGCCCTTGTACAAAGTTTGGAGTGAGTCGGGTAATTGCTATGTCGCTGGATATTTACCCGGATACAAGAAGGCACTGGGCATTGCCGGGCGAGTGATCGAGTTGTACAGCAGCCAGTATTTTTACCGCGTGTATACAAAGGACGACGTGCTGCTCAAATCGTCCGAGTGGTATGTGTGGATGCGCGAAGGCAACGCAGGTGTGGGCCCTGAGTTTCGGGGCGAAATGGTGCTGTACCCCGGCGCGCAAGGCTGGGAAAGCTGGACGGTGCCGGCATGTCGCTGATGATGAGCCGATCCACCGGACCTCGTGCGCCCGTCAAACATCCTCTGGTCAAAGGACTCGCTGTGGCCGTCGCGGTTGTGACGGTAATCCTGGCCTGGGCGACGCCTGTGTTTTCCAACGCCTTCATGTTGCTGATGGACCGGTCGAATTTCATTCCCAGCGAGTCGTCGATCTGGACCTTTGAGCCCTACGAAATCAACCAGGGTTCGAGCAACTACTGGCTATATGGCGAAGACGCGCAGCGCTATTACTACTTCGCCTACACCCCCGACACGCCTTATCGCTCAATCGCCAAGCGCAATCAGTGCGCAGGCTTCGACAAGCGCGATGTGCGCACCTGGTGCACACCATGACGCGTTCGATGCAGGTGTGGAAATGGCTCAATCATGTGCTGAGCGCCATCGGTGTGTTGACGATCATCGCGCTGGTCACGCTGTTCATCTCGCTGCGCCCATCCAACTCTTCAACGCCCGTGCTGCCGGATCACCCCGATGCGGTATGGCGCGGGGGGCCGGATGGCGGCTTCTTCATCGAGATCACCCGGTCCAATCCGCCGGATTACTTTGTGCAGGTGCGGCATGAAAGCGGTGGTCTCAACAGCGAGGGCTGGATCCGGTTCCAGACCCCTGACGGCAAGCCGCTGACGATGGCGCGGGTCAACAGTGCTGATGGCGAGTACCTCTATGTCGACTCGTACCTGCCCATGACACCGAACAAAGGAGGGACTCGTCGATGAGCCTTCGCTCCTTCGTGGCGTCAGTGTTGGCAGCGGGATATCTGTCGTTGGTCGGCTGCACGACTCAACTGACGTACATCTACGAAATTGACCTGTTGAATACCTGCGGCGTGCCGCTGCAGATTCAATCGAAGAATGCCAGCAACTGGTTGCCGCTGATGGAGCCGCGCGTCCTTGCACCGGGCAAGCAGTACGCCGTGGCCAGTTACCTGTCTTACGACGAAGACGGCGACATACAGGTCGATTACAATTTCGCGCTGACCGTCAAAGGATCTGAACAAACGCGTCTTTTCAGTGCGGGCGACATACGCTACGCCCTGCTTGGCATCAAGCGTGAGCGCGATGGCGATCACCGTATCTGGACACTCAAGGATGGAGTCTTTTGCCCATGATCAACGTCTCGGATGAGATGCGTGGTTACCTGATGTACGTGGCCGACAGTAATCTGTTCGGCGGCCTCGCGATACTGAGCCTGTTGTTGGTGGTCACGGCGATCAGCCGACGGCTGCGCCAGTCGCGGCTGCATCGTGCGCTGTCGTTCATGATCCTGGTTTCCCTGGTCGCGATCGAAGTCGCCGGCACCTGTTACTCCTCGGTGAGCCCGGCATGAACACCCCGAGCCGAATTCTAATCAGCGTATTGATCCACAGCCTTGGCTGTCTGGCTTACGCGATCCTGAATGACGCGGTCGTGCATGCCTATAAAGCATTCAACGGTGGGTTCACCACCCGGGGCGTCGCGATTGGCGGGGCCAGCCACGCACTCTTTTATATCTTTGTGACCGTCAATTTGATCGTCGCGTTGATTCCGAACCTGTTGGCCAAGCTGCTGTTACTGAGCGTGATGGTGGGTTTCATCCTGCTCTGGATGATGCCCGAGAATCCGCTGCGGGCGTTGTTCTACGGCGTGGCCCAGGGTTCTGTCACGTTCATGGCGATTCTGACGACGCAAGTCATCGAATTGCGTTGGGCCCAGAGGTTGTGGAATCGCCGCACCGGACAAACCCCGAGCGCAGGTGTTCGCCAGTGATCAGTCTGAACCGACGCCTGTTCCTGGGCGCCGCCCTCTGGGTGCCGATCATCGCGTTCGAGGTTCTGATTTATCTCGAATCGACGGTGTGGAACCCGACGGCATTCAACTGGGAGCAGTTCCTGACGATCCACGTCCTCTGGTTCGGGTCCCTGGCCTATATCGTTTTTGCCGCGTGGGCAACGCGAAAGCTGAGCAGGACAACCGAACAACAGATCGTGAAGAAAATCTGGCTCGCGCCGCTGATGTTCATCCCTTTTTACGCGGCGCCATGGGTGATCAGCGGGCTGGGTTTTTTGCTTTTTGGGCACCTCGCCGGGCTTGGAATGATGGTGATGTGGGTGGCGTTTTTGCCCTACCTGCTGGTCGTCGGCTATGTCATTTCCGGGCTGACGGTTGCGCTCTACAGGACGTTTTATTCATGAGATTTCATACCAGGCAGGTAACCCGTGTCCTTTAACCACTACTACCAAAGCGAGCTCACCGCACTTCGCCAGTTGGGTCGTCGATTCGCCGAGCGTAGCCCGGCGTTGGCGCCTTTCCTGGGCCAGGCCGGACGGGATCCGGACGTGGAGCGGTTGCTTGAGGGCTTCGCTTTCCTGACCGGGCGCCTACGCCAGAAACTCGATGACGAGCTACCGGAACTCAGCCATTCGCTGATGCACCTGCTGTGGCCCAACTACATGCGGCCGCTGCCGGCGTTCAGCATTTTGCAGTTCGACCCGTTGAAGCGTTCCGGGCCGGCGTTGATGGTCGAGCGCGATACGCCGGTGGAAAGCGTACCGATCGATGATGTGCGCTGCCGCTTCCGTACCTGCTACCCGACCGAAGTCCTGCCGCTGGACCTCGCCGCACTGAATTACTCGGTGAAGGGCGACGGTTCGCTGCTGAGCCTGCGTCTGGAGATGAGCGCCGACGGTCACCTCGGTGAGCTGGAACTGAGCCGCTTGCGCCTGCACTTTGCCGGCGAGCGCTACATCAGCCAGATGCTCTATTTGAGCCTGCTGCGCAACCTCGAAGGCATCGAGCTGATCCCGCTCGACGGCGCCGGCAAACCCATCAATGGCGTCAACGGCACGCCGATGGCGTTCAAGATGCCCGGCGACCGCGTGCAACCGGTGGGTTTTGCCGAAGAAGAAGCGTTGATCCCATATCCGCTGAACACCTTCCGCGGCTACCGCTACTTGCAGGAATACTTCGCCTTCCAGGACAAATTCCTGTTCGTCGATATCAACGGTTTGGACCTGCTCAAGGCGCTGCCTGAAGACACCCTCAAGCAAGTGCGCGGCCTCGAATTGCGCTTCGACATTCGCAAGAGTGGCATTCAGCGCCTGCGTCCGACTCTGGACAATGTGAAGTTGTACTGCACGCCCATCGTCAACTTGTTCAAACATGATGCGTTGCCGATCCGCCTCGATGGCAAGCAAGACGAATACTTGCTGCTGCCGGCCGAGTTCGATCTGGAAAGCTGCGGTGTGTTCTCCGTCGAAACAGTGACGGGCTGGAAGCCGGGCGGCCTCGGGTATCAGGAATACGTGCCGTTCGAATCCTTCGAGCACGACCCGAGTTTCGACGTGCCCAACAGCCGTCCGCACTACAGCATCCGCCAGCGTTCGTCCTCGTTGCACGACGGCCTCGACACCTACCTGAGCTTCGGCATCCGCCACACCGAAGCCCACGAAACCCTGTCGATCGAGTTGATGTGCACCAACCAGAACCTGCCGCGCAAGCTCAAGCTCGGCGACATCAGCCAGGCCTGCGAAGAGACGCCGGAGTTCCTGAGTTTCCGCAACATCACCCCGGCCACGCCGAGTTACGCGCCGCCGCTGAACCGTGACTTCCTCTGGAAGCTGATCAGCAACATGTCGCTTAACTACCTGTCGCTGGCCGACGTCAACGCGTTGAAGGTAATTCTCGAAACCTACGACCTGCCGCGTTACTACGACCAACACGCAGAAAAAGTCAGCAAACGCCTGCTGGGCGGGCTCAAGTCGATCAAGCACCAGCACGTCGACAGATTGCACCGAGGGTTGCCGGTTCGCGGATTGCGCACCGAGCTGACCATCGACCCGGAAGGGTATATCGGCGAGGGCGACCTGTTCGTTTTCGCTTCGGTTCTTAACGAGTTTTTCGCGCTTTACGCCAGTCTCAATTCGTACCACGAGCTGCGCGTAAAAAGCACACAGGGAGAGGTGTACCAATGGACACCACGTATGGGCCTTCAGCCCCTGCTTTAAGCGGGCTGACCCGAGGAATACGCGAGTACTCGCTGTTTCAGGCCGTGCTGCTGGTGGTTGACCGGCTGCGCGAGGCCCACCCGCACCTGAGCCAGGACGACTTGTACGACCAGCTGGAATTCCAGGCCAACCCGAGCCTGGGTTTCCCTGGCAGTGACGTTGATCGCGTGGAGTTTTTCACCGAGCACGGGCACCTGCGCGCGCGCATGCGTTTCAACCTGATCGGCCTGGTCGGTTCCGGTTCGCCGCTGCCGGCGTTCTACGGCGAACAAGCCTTGGGCGACAGCGAAGACGGCAACCCGACGCGCAACTTCCTCGACCTGTTCCACCATCGCCTGCAACGGCTGATGCTGCCGATCTGGCGCAAGTACCGCTACCGCGCCAGCTTCGAGAGCGGCGCCCTCGACCCGTTCTCCGCGCAGCTGTTTGCGTTGATCGGTCTGGGCGGCGAAGAGATCCGCAAGGCCAAGGAACTGAACTGGAAACGCCTGCTGCCGTACCTCGGGTTGCTCAGTTTGCGCGCGCACTCGGCGGCGTTGATCGAAGCGGTGTTGCGGTACTACTTCAAGCACGCCGAACTGACCATCGAGCAGTGCATCGAGCGTCGCGTGGAAATCCTCGACGAGCAGCGCAATCGTTTGGGCCGCGCCAACAGCATGCTCGCCGAAGACCTGGTACTCGGCGAGCACGTGCGCGACCGCAGCGGCAAATTCCGCATTCACATCCGGGAGCTCGACTGGCTGCGTTTTCACGAATTCCTGCCGATCGGTTTCGGCTACCAGCCGCTGTGTGCGCTGGTGCGGTTCACCCTGCGTGACCCGCTTGATTACGACATTCGCCTGGTGCTGCGCCAGGAAGAAATCCGCGAACTGCGAATCGGTGAGCAGAACGCCTGTCGCCTGGGGTGGACCAGTTGGCTCGGCCGCGAAAAAGCGGACGGCGTGGTGACCCTCGGCAGCAAAATTCATTAAGGACAGATGACCCATGAGCAACGTAGACCTGCAACAACTGATTCAGGCGCTGGACGCCGAAACCCGTCGTGACCTGGAAAGCTCGGCCGAGCGTTGCGTCGCCCGTGGCGGCAGCAAGATCCTCGTCGAAGACCTGCTGCTGGGCTTGCTGGAGCGTCCACAAGGGCTGCTCGCACGTGCGCTGCAAGATGCCGAAGTGGATGCCGGCGAACTGAGCGCCGCCCTGCAATCGCGGGTCGAGCACAGCGCCTCGCGCAACCCGGTGTTCGCCCCGGAACTGGTGCAATGGCTGCAAGACGCCTTGCTGGTGGCCAACCTTGAACTGGGCCAGACCCAGGTCGAGCAAGCGGCGTTGATCCTCGCGTTGTTGCGCAACCCGATGCGCTATGCCGGCAGCCGCTACCAGGCATTGCTGGCCAAGCTGAACATCGAGCGCCTGAAAGAATTTGCCCTGTCGCAAAAAGAACAACCGGCCAGCGGCAAAACGTCCGTGCCGGGCGAATCGCTGTTGCAGCGCTTCACCCACAACCTGACCCAACAGGCCCGCGACGGCAAACTCGACCCGGTGCTGTGCCGCGATGGCGCGATCCGCCAGATGATCGACATCCTCGCCCGTCGCCGCAAAAACAACCCGATCGTGGTCGGTGAAGCCGGCGTCGGTAAAACCGCGATCGTCGAAGGCCTTGCCTCGCGCATTGCGGCCGGTGAAGTGCCGCAAGTGTTGAAAGGCGTTGAGCTGCTGTCCCTGGACATGGGCCTGTTGCAGGCCGGTGCCAGCGTCAAAGGTGAATTCGAACGTCGCCTCAAAGGCGTGATCGACGAAGTCAAAGCCTCGCCAAAACCGATCATCATCTTCATCGACGAAGCCCACACCCTGATCGGCGCGGGCGGCAATGCCGGCGGTTCGGACGCGGCCAACCTGCTCAAGCCAGCCCTGGCCCGTGGCGAGTTGCGCACCATCGCCGCCACCACGTGGGCGGAGTACAAGAAGTACTTCGAGAAAGACCCGGCCCTGGCCCGTCGTTTCCAACCGGTGCAACTGCACGAACCGACCGTCAGCGAAGCAGTGACCATCCTCCGTGGTCTGGCTCAGGTCTACGAGAAGAGCCACGGCATCTACCTGCGTGATGACGCTGTTGTCGCCGCTGCCGAGTTGTCCGCCCGTTATCTGGCGGGTCGTCAGCTGCCGGACAAGGCTGTCGACGTGCTCGACACCGCCTGCGCCCGCGTCCGCATCAGCCTCGCCGCCGCCCCGGAAAGCCTGGAACGCCTGCGTGGCGAACTGGCTGAAGGTGGCCGTCAGCGCCAGGCCCTGCGCCGTGATGCCGAAGCGGGTTTGCTGATCGATCACGAAGCGCTGGAGGCACTGGAAGCGCGTCTGGAAGAAGCCGAAGACGAAAGCGTCGCGCTGGAAGCCCTGTGGACTGAACAGAAAGAACTGGCTGAGCGCCTGCTGGACTTGCGTCAGCAATTGGCCAAGGCCCGGGTCGCCGTTGCCGTCGAGCCAACCGTCACGATTGAAGAAGACGCCGAAGGTACCGTCCTCGAAACCCTCGAAGTGCCGGTGGATGAATCACAAAGCGTCGCGTCCCTGGAAGCCGCGCTCAACGAAACCCACAAAACCCTGACAGCGCTGCAAGTCAAAGAACGGCTGGTGAGTTTCGAAGTCTGCCCGCGTCTGGTGGCTGAAGTGATCAGCGCCTGGACCGGCGTGCCCTTGGCGCAACTGGCCCGCGAGCACAATGCCAAGGTTGCAAGCTTCGCCACCGACCTGCGCGTGCGCATCCGTGGTCAGGAACAAGCCGTCCACGCGCTGGATCGCTCGATGCGCGCCACTGCCGCCGGCCTGAACAAACCCGATGCTCCAGTCGGCGTGTTCCTGCTGGTCGGCCCGAGCGGCGTCGGCAAGACCGAAACCGCGCTGGCCCTCGCCGACTTGCTGTACGGCGGTGATCGTTTTATCACCACCATCAACATGTCCGAGTTCCAGGAGAAGCACACCGTCTCGCGCCTGATCGGTGCGCCGCCAGGCTACGTCGGTTACGGCGAGGGCGGCATGCTCACCGAAGCGGTGCGGCAGAAGCCGTACTCCGTCGTGCTGCTCGATGAAGTCGAGAAGGCCGACCCGGACGTGCTCAACCTGTTCTACCAAATCTTCGATAAAGGCGTGGCCAACGACGGCGAAGGGCGCGAGATCGACTTCCGCAACACGTTGATCCTGATGACCTCGAACCTGGGCAGCGACCTCATCGCCGAACTCTGCGAAAACGGTGAGCGGCCGAGTGCCGAAGTCCTCGAAGAAACCATTCGCCCGGTACTCAGCAAGCACTTCAAACCAGCATTGCTGGCGCGGATGCGCGTGATTCCTTACTTCCCGGTGGGCGGCCCGGTATTGCGCGAGCTGATCGAAATCAAACTCGGCCGTTTGGGCGAGCGCCTCAACCGTCGTCAGCTGGATTTCACCTGGTGCCAGAACCTCGTCGATCACCTGTCCGAACGCTGCACCCAAAGCGACAGCGGCGCGCGCCTGATTGATCATTTGCTCGACCTGCACGTGCTGCCGCTGGTGGCCGACCGCTTGCTCGATGCGATGGCCACCGGTGAAAGCCTCAAGCGCGTTCACGCAACGCTCGACGGCAACGCCAGCGTGATTTGCGAGTTCGCCTGAGGTGGGTGTGATGTTCACTCAAGTGCCGCAACCACTGGTCTACGCCGAAGCCTTGCTGGCGCAATTCGCCAGCCTGTCGCGGGCGGCGGACGGTACTGCGCTGCTGGGTGACTTCGTGCGCGGTTTGGCCGAGCTCAGTGGTTGCGAGTTGACCCAGTTGTACCTGTTGGACGCGACCCACACTTGCCTGGGCATGAACGCCGAGTGCCTCAATGGCACCCTGCAACTCCAGGGCGCGGCGAGCCTGCCGGCGGATTACACCGGTGAACAACTGCTGCAATTCGCCCTGTGCCAGAACCGCGTGGTGTGCCTCAGCGAGTTGAGCGGCAGCCTGCACGAAACCAGTTTCCTGCCGCTGCAGGCCACGCCTTGGCAGTCGCTGTTGTGCGTGCCGCTGGTCAATCAGCAGAAGGCTGTCGAAGGCTTGCTGCTGTGCGCCAGTCCCCGGCACATCGCCCTGCAAGGCTTTGCCGATTCCCTCGGGCAACTGGGTTCGTTCGTGCTCGGCCAACTGCATCTGCTGCAACGCCTGCGCCAGCCTGCAAGTGCCGCCGCGCCGGTCACCCGTGGTGCTCCGAGTGTCAGCGGCTATGGCTTGATCGGTAAAAGTGCGGCCATGCGCCAGACTTATTCGCTGATCAGCAAAGTTCTGCACAGCCCGTACACCGTGCTGTTGCGCGGCGAAACCGGCACTGGCAAGGAAGTGGTCGCGCGGGCGATTCACGACTGCGGCCCGCGCCGTTCCCAGGCGTTCATCGTGCAGAACTGCGCGGCGTTCCCCGAGAACCTGCTGGAAAGCGAACTGTTCGGCTACCGCAAAGGCGCGTTCACCGGCGCTGATCGTGACCGCGCGGGGCTGTTCGATGCGGCCAACGGCGGCACTTTGCTGCTCGATGAAATCGGCGACATGCCGTTGTCCCTGCAAGCCAAGCTGTTGCGCGTGTTGCAGGAAGGCGAGATCCGGCCGCTGGGTTCCAACGACACCCACAAAATCGACGTGCGCATCATCGCCGCGACGCACCGGGATCTGGCGGTGCTGGTCAACGAAGGCAAATTCCGCGAGGACTTGTACTACCGCCTCGCGCAATTCCCGATCGAGTTGCCGGCCCTGCGTCAGCGCGAAGGCGATATCCTCGACCTGGCCCGGCACTTCGCCGAAAAGGCCTGCGCGTTCTTGCAGCGGGATGCGGTGCGTTGGTCCGAAGCGGCGCTGGATCACCTGTCCGGTTACGCCTTCCCCGGCAACGTGCGCGAACTCAAAGGCCTGGTCGAACGCGCGGTGCTGCTGTGCGAGGGCGGCGAGTTGCTGGCCGAGCATTTTTCCCTGCGCATGGAAGCCATGCCGGAAGACAACAGCGGCTTGAACCTGCGCGAACGCCTGGAGCAGGTCGAGCGCAGCCTGCTGCTCGATTGCCTGCGCAAAAACGACGGCAACCAGACCCTTGCCGCCCGTGAACTCGGGTTGCCGCGTCGCACGCTGCTGTATCGCCTTGGGCGCTTGAATATCAATTTGGGTGACTTCGATGGCTGATCTCAACTTCCGGGCTCGGATTGGAATGCCACCTGTGGCTCGCGAATTCCCTGTGGCGAGGGAGCTTGCTCCCGCTGGGCTGCGCAGCAGCCCCAAAACTCTGCGACGCGGTGTGTCAGTCAAACCGCGTCTGCTGTTTTACGACTGCTTCGCAGCCGGGCGGGAGCAAGCTCCCTCGCCACAGAGGCCTTGTGCCAGAGCCCTTGGCTTCACCTTATTCGCTTCTGACAGCGCCACCCGCAAGGGTCGGCGCTTTGTACTTTGTCTACCTCTGGAGTCCCTCTGATGTCTGTTCGTCACTGGCAAGCCGTCCTGCTGACCCTCGTCGTTCTATGCGGCCTCGGCGGCTGCAGCGGCAATTACAAATTCAACGACAACACCTATCGCCCATTGGGTGATCCGCAGGCGGTCAATCGCGGCAAGTGACCGCAAGGAGCATCATCATGGAACTGGTTTTCGAAATGCTGAACACCAAGCAGTTCGTGCCCACGGATTTGTGCCAGAAGACCTTCAAACAGGCCGGTGGCGTGATTGGCCGGGGCGAGGATTGCGACTGGATCATCCCGGACCGCAAGCGTCACCTGTCCAACCACCATGTGGACATCAGCTACCGCGAAGGCACTTTCTTCCTGACCGACACCAGCAGCAACGGTGTTCAGGATGGGCAGAGCGGCGCGCGCCTGCGCAAGGGTGAAGCGGTGCGAATCGAACACGGCAGCACCTACGTGCTGGGTGACTTTGAGATCCGTGCGCGGCTGGTGCGCGATCCGGCGACCTTCGACGTCGAAGTCGGCCGTCCGCAGGCCGCGGGCAGCATTATTCCTGACGATGCGTTCCTCGACCTCGACCCGATGAATGCCCTCGACCAGCAGGAGCGCGTGTACTCGGAAATCGACGAACTGATCTCCCCGCGTAACGCGCCCGAGGACACCCGTCAACGCGCGGACTATGCGCGTATCGACATGGAAAGCTTGATGGTGCCGGAGCTGATCGACGCCCCGGCCGAACCTGCGCCAGCCCCGGCACCGAAAGCCGTGGAGCGTCAGAGCGATGGTTTTTGGGAGCACTTCGGTGCCGCGCTGGGTGTGGACCTCAAAGGCCTCGACCACGACGCCCGCGAAGCCTTGGCGCTGCACGCTGCGCGTCTGCTGCGCCAAAGCGTCGGCGGCTTGCAACAGAGCCTGCGCACCCGCAGCGAGTTGAAAAACGAATTGCGCCTGGCCCAGACCCTGGTTCAGGGTAACCAGAAAAATCCGCTGAAATTTGCCGTGGATCCGGGTGAAGCGCTGGAGATTTTGCTGCAGCCAAACAAGCCGGGGCAGATGCCGGCCGAGCAGGCGATCTCCCGCTCGTTCCGCGATTTGCAGGCGCACCAGGTGGCGTTGCTGACCGCCAGCCGCGCAGCGGTGCGCGGCACGCTGGAACACTTCTCGCCTGAGCAGTTGACCTTGCGTTTCGAGCGCGACAACAAACCGATCCTCGCCACCTCCGGCAGCCGCTGGAGAGCCTACGGCCGTTATCACCAGGCCCTGCGCCAGGACGATGACTGGAGCGAGCGCCTGTTGGCCCGCGACTTTGCCCAGGCTTACGAAGAACAGATCCGCCTGATTTCCACCCTACACACCGACCACCAAGGATGATGCGCATGTCTCGCTGCTCGACCGCTTTTTTCAAGACGCTGACTGCGCTGACGGCCCTGGTGCTGCTGGCCGGCTGCTCGTCGCTGTCGCCGTATTCCACCGTGACCAAACTCAACCTGAAGTTGACCGCCAGCGACCAGCTGAACCCGGACCTCAATGGGCGTCCGTCGCCGATCGTGGTGCGCCTGTTCGAGCTCAAGCACCCGGTGACCTTCGAGAACGCTGACTTCTTCAGTCTGTACGAGCGCGCCAAGGAATCCCTGGCCCCGGACCTGGTGGCCAGCGAAGAGCTGGAACTGCGTCCGGGCGAATCCGTGGAGCTCAAGCTCAGCGTGGAGGAGGGCAGCCGTTACGTCGGCGTCCTCGCTGCCTACCGCGACCTGCCGGAAACCAAATGGCGCTACACGGTGCAACTCACCCCGGTGGAACTCACCGAGGCTGACCTGACCCTCGACCAGGCTGGCATCCGCAACACCAATGAAACGCTCGCCAAGGCGGTTGACTGATCATGAACTCCCATAAAGTCATTTGGCAGGAAGGCATGCTGCTGCGTCCGCAGCACTTCCAGCACAACGATCGCTATTACGACCACCAGATGAAGACCCGCACCCAGTTGCTGGGCAGCTACACCTGGGGTTTCCTGAACCTGGACATCGACTTGCAGTTCCTCAACATGGGCAAACTGGTGATCAGCCAGGCCTCGGGGATTCTGCCGGACGGCAGCCTGTTCGAACTGGGCGGCAACACCGAGCCGTTGGCCCTGGACGTACCGCCGAACACCGGCAACACGCCGATCTACCTGGCGCTGCCGCTGGTCACCGGTAACCACATCGAAGCCCGTCGCCCGGAGCAATCCGACGTGCTGGCGCGCTACACCGCGTACGAGTCAGAAGTGGCTGACTCCAACGCCGGCGACGACTCCGCCAGCCAGGTCAGCTGCGCCCGTCCAGACTTCAAGTTGTTGCTCGGCGAGCAGCAGAGCGATCAGGCTTACGTGAAGCTGAAGATCTGCGAAGTGCTCGACACCACGCCCGACGGCGTGATCAGCCTCGACCCGGACTTCGTGCCGACCTACATCCAGGCGCATTCGTCCAGCTACCTGCTGTCGTGCCTCAAAGAAGTGATCAGCATGCTCGGCCACCGGGGCGACACCATCGCCGACCGGATCCGTTCCAACGGCAAGGTCGGTGGCGCGGAAGTCGGCGACTTCATGATGCTGCAACTGATCAACCGCACCGAACTGCTGCTGCGTCACTACCTCGGCCTGGAGCAGGTTCACCCGGAAGAGTTGTACCGCACGCTGCTGACCATGCTCGGTGACTTGGCGACGTTCTCCAGCGACAGCAAACGCCCGCGCCTGGACAGCCGTTACCAGCACAGCGACCAGGGCGCGAGCTTCCGCAAACTGATGGAAGCGATTCGTCAGGTGCTGTCGATGGTGCTCGAACAGCACGCCATCGAACTGGTGCTGCAAGCGCGTCAGTACGGGATCATCGTCTCGCCGTTGCACGACCACAAACTGCTGGGCTCGGCGTCGTTCGTGCTCGCGGCCAGTGCCAACTGCGATTCCGAAGAACTGCGCCACCGCTTGCCGGCGCACCTCAAGGTCGGCCCGGTGGAGCGCATTCGCCAACTGGTCAACCTGCATCTGCCAGGCATCAAGGTTAAACCGTTGCCGGTGGCCCCGCGGCAGATCGCGTTCCACTCCAACAAAACCTATTTCATCCTCGAACTCAGTTCCGAAGACCTGGCACAACTCGAGCGCTCCGGCGGCTTCGCGTTCCACGTGTCCGGCGAATTTGCCGAGCTTGAACTGAAATTCTGGGCCATCAGGAACTGACCGACATGATCAAGGACACGGAATACAACCAGGACGATAAAACCGTCCTGCTCGATCGCCAGGGCCACGGCCCGGCGCAGAGTCCACTGACAGATTTCGCCGCGCCGCCGCGTTTCGAACAGCTCGAAGAACGCATGATCTACGCCGCGCGTTTGCGCCCGGCCGAAGCGTTCAACATCAGCCTCAATTCGCTGGTGGCCGCCGCGTCTGACCTGTTGTCGGAAGTGGTGCGCCTCAAGCACAGCGACACCCGCGAAGACATGTACGCACTCAACGAGCGACTGACCTCCGCGCTGAAGCTGTTTGAAGTGCGCGCGCTGCACAACGGCGCCGAAAGCAGCCAGGTGATGGCCGCCCGTTACGTGCTCTGCACCGTGGTCGACGAAGCCGTCGTGACCACGCCGTGGGGCAACGAAAGCGAGTGGTCGCAAATGAGCCTGCTCAGCAGCTTCCACAACGAAACCTTCGGCGGCGAGAAGTTCTTCCAGCTGCTGGATCGCCTGTCGAAAAACCCGGTCAAGCACCTGCCGATGCTGGAGCTGATGTACTTGTGCCTGTCCCTGGGTTTCGAAGGCAAGTACCGGGTGCAAGCCCGCGGCATGCTCGAGCTCGAAGGCATCCGCGACGCCTTGTATCGCCAGATTCGTCAACTGCGCGGCGACGTGCCCCGTGAGCTGTCACCGCATTGGGAAGGCTTGAACGATCAGCGCCGCAGCCTGGTGCGCATCGTGCCAGCGTGGATGGTGGTGCTGTTCACCGTGGTGTGCCTGGTGGTGATGTATTCGGGTTTTGCCTGGGTACTGGGCGAGCAACGCGAAACCGTTCTGCAACCTTATCAGCAGCTAGATCCGGCAGCGGTCCAGTCGCAGTCGCAGCCGTAAACAGGGACGTGTGATGAAAAAGTTTTTCAAGAAAGTCGGCGCATTCTTGCGCAAGACCTGGGTCTGGACCTTGCTGGTGGTGCTGTTCGTCGCGCTGCTGGTGTGGTTCGTCGGGCCGCTGCTGGCGGTGGATGACTACAAGTTCTGGGAAGGTTCGACCTCCCGCTTGCTGACCATCAGTGTGCTGTTCCTGATCTGGGGCCTGACCATGGTCTTCGTCAGCTGGCGCGCCGGTGTGCGCAAAAAGGCTGTCGAAGACACCGAAGACGGCCAGGATCGTATCCGCCGTGAAGAGCAGATCGACGAAGAGCAGAAAGAGTTGAAGGTGCGTTTCAAAGACGCGCTGAAAACCCTGAAGACGTCGAGCCTGTATCGCGGTCGCAGTGAGCGCTGGCGCAGTGATTTGCCCTGGTACTTGCTGATCGGTCCACAAAGCAGCGGCAAGACCAGTCTGCTGGACTTCTCGGGCCTTGAGTTTCCGATCAACAAGATCGACCGCAAACTGACCCGCGACACCCTCGGCACCCGTCATTGCGACTGGTACTTCGCCGACCACGGCGTGCTGATCGACACCGCTGGCCGCTACCTGACCCAGCCGGATGCCGAAGTCGATGGCAGCGCCTGGAGCACCTTGCTCGACCTGCTGCGCAAGCGTCGCCGCAACCGACCGTTGAACGGCGTGCTGGTGACCATTCCGGTGGAAACCCTGCTGGGCGGCAGCGAGCAAGACCTCGACACGCTCGCGCGTCAGGTGCGTGCCCGTTTGCAAGACGTGCATCAGAAACTGCACGTCGACGTGCCGATTTATCTGGTGCTGAGCAAGGCTGACAAGCTGCTCGGTTTCGACGAGTTCTTCGATCAACTGACCCGCGAAGAAAGCGATCAGGTGCTCGGCACCAGCTTCCGCAAAGAGCAGAGCGGCACCGATGTCGCCGTGCTGCGCGCCGAGTTCGAAGAGCTGCTGCGTCGCCTGAACAGCCAAGTGATCATGCGCATGCACCAGGAGCGCGACACCCAGCGCCGTGGCCGCATCCTCGACTTCCCGCATCAACTGGGGCAGATCGGCGAGCGCCTGTGCCTGTTCGTCGACATGGCGTTCACCGGCAACCGCTACCAGCGTGTCAGCCAGTTGCGCGGTTTCTACCTGACCAGCGCACCGCACCTGACTCAAGAAATGGACCAGACCACCGCCGGCATCGGCGCCAATCTGGGGCTGAACGCTGGCGTGCTGCCGACTTTACGCAGTGGCCGTTCGCGCTTCATCCACCATTTGCTCAGCCGCGTGATTTTCCCGGAAGCCGATCTGGCGGGCCTGGACAAGCGCGAACGCAGCCGCATCCACTGGGGCCAGCGTGCCTTGTACGTAGGCGCATTGGCGGCTTTGGCGTTGTTCGGCATGCTGTGGGCCGGCGGTTTCTCCGCCAACTACGAGCGTCTGGAAAACCTGCGTAACCTGGCACAAAACTGGACGCAATCGCGCTCGGCACTGACCGCGCGTGACGACTCCATGGCCGTGCTCAAGACCCTCGACACCAGCTACGCGGCGACCCAGGTCTTCCCGAACAAGGGTGACGTGAGTTACCACGAGCGCGGCGGTCTGTACCAGGGCGAAGAGTCCAACCCGGTAGTGAAAGCAGCCTACGAGCGTGAGCTTCAGGCGCAACTGCTGCCACGGGTCGCGACCCTGCTCGAAGGGCAGATCCGCGCCAACATGCAGGACCGCGAGCGCTTGCTCAACAGCCTGCGTGCGTACCTGATGCTGAACATGAAGGATCGCCGCGATGCAGGCTGGCTCAAGGATTGGGTCGCTACCGACTGGTCCACGCGTTACGCCGGCAACACCGCGGTGCAGAACGGTTTGAACACGCACTTCGAGCGTTTGCTGCAGCAGCCGTTTATCTACCCGCTCAACGATCAACTGGTGGCCCAGGCGCGTCAGGTCTTGCGTAGCGAGTCCCTGGCCAACGTGGTTTACCGGATGCTCCGCGAGCAGGCCCGCAACCTGCCGGAATACCGTTTGAGCCAACACATGGGCCCGCAAGCGGCGCTGTTTGTCGGCACCGACTACGTGATCCCAGGGTTCTACACCCAACAGGGCTATCAGCAGTACTTCTCGATCCAGGGCTCGGCGCTGGTCACCGATATCCTGCGCGACAACTGGGTGCTGGGCGAAGGCTCGGGCATCAGCGGCATGGACTTGCGTCGCCTGATGGTCGAACTGGAGCAACTGTACTTCCGCGACTACGCCAACTTCTGGAGTGAAGCCGTCGGCCAGGTTGCGCTGCCACCGATCAGCGATTTCAGCGAGGGCGCCGAACAACTGGCGGGCCTGACCTCGGCCAACTCCCCAGTCCTGCAACTGCTGGTGGAAGTGCGCGAGAACACCCGGTTCCCGGCAGAAGCCGATCCCGTTGATCAAGCGGCAGATGCCGCTGGCGCACTGGCTGATCAGAAAGGCAAGTTGGGCAAAGTCGGCAAACTGGCAGCTGCCGCAGCGGACAAAGCCTCGGACATGGCTGCGACCAAGAACCTGCCAGACACCGCGAAGAAATCCCTGCAACGGCGCTTCGAACCACTGCACCGTCTGCTGGATGACAACAACGGCCCGGCCGCTGATTTGACCCCTGCATTGCAAGCGCTCAACGACCTGCAACTGCAAGTGGCCAGCCTGGCGCGCGCCAGTTCGCCGGAGCAGGCTGCGTTCGAAATGGCCAAGACCCGCATGGGCGGCCAGCGTGATGCGCTGAGCAACCTGCGCAATGCGTCCAACCGTTTGCCGCGTCCGGTCAGTGTCTGGTTCAACGTGCTGGCCGAAGACACCTGGCGTCTGGTGCTCAACGATTCCTACCAGTACCTGAACCAGCGCTACCAGAGCGAGCTGTACAGCTTCTACGGCAAAGCGATCAACAAGCGTTATCCGTTCAGCGCCCACAGCACCAGCGACGTGGCGATCAGCGACTTCCGCGAGTTCTTCAAGGCTCAAGGCATCAACGACCGTTTCTTCGACACCTACATGCGTCCCTTCGTCAGCGGCGATCCGGGCAACTACCGCATGCGCAGTGTCGATGGTCACAGCCTGCCGATCTCCAAGGTCTACCTCGACCAGATGGCGGCGGCGCAAACCATTCGCCAAAGCTTCTTCGCCGAAAACCCGGCCGAGCCGCAGGTGCAATTCAAACTGGAGCCGTACACCCTGGACCCGGCTGTCAGCCGTTCCGAGTTCAAGTTTGGCGACAAGACCATCGAATACCGTCACGGCCCGATCGTGCCGGTGTCGTTCAAATGGCCGACCGATGCTGAAGACGGTCGCACCAGCCTGGTCCTCGACAAAATGGCCGGCCGCCCGATCGGTATCGAAAAGAACACTGGCCCTTGGTCGCTGTTCCGTCTGTTCGACCTGATGCAGACCGAGTACCTGAATGGTCGCGACGTGCTGGTGCTCAAAGCGGACGTGGGTGGCCTGCGCGCCAACTACCTGCTGTCGAGCCAACGCACGCCGAACCCGTTCGACATGGGCGTGCTGCGGACCTTCCGTATGCCGGTGCAACTCTGATGCCGGTTGCCAGTTCCTGGCGCAGCGCTGCGCGTACCGATCCTGGCAAGGTTCGGGCGCGCAACGAAGATGCCTTTCTCGACTTGCCACAGCAGGGGCTGTGGGTGGTCGCGGACGGCATGGGCGGTCATCAGGGTGGCGACATCGCCAGCCAGTTGATCGTCGCCAGCCTGGCGGAATTGCCGGTGCAGGACGACTTCGACGAACGACTCAAGGGCATTCGCCAGTGCTTGCACTGGATCAACCGCCGCTTGGGTCAGGAGTTGACCGTCACCGCCGAGCGCCACGACAGCATCATGGGCAGCACCGTGGTGGCGCTGCTGGTGGAAGGCAGTCGCGCGGCCTGCATCTGGGCCGGCGACAGCCGCTGCTATATGTGGCGTGGCCAGCGCTTGTATCAGCTGTCCAAGGACCATTCGCTGCAACAGCAACTGATCGACGAGCAAAACATGAGCCTCGAAGACGCCCGCGCCCATCCTTCGGCCCATGCCCTGACCCGTGCGGTCGGGGCGGCCGATGTGCTGACGCTGGACGTGCTCGAACTCGAGGTTTACCCCGGCGATACATTCCTGTTGTGCAGCGACGGTTTGTACCAAGGGCTCAGCAGCGATGCCTTGGGCAACGCCCTGAGCCTGACCGCTCCGCACGTTGCGCTGGAGCGTTTGTTCGACGGCGCTCTGCGTGGCGCGGCCCGGGACAACCTGACTGCCGTGGTGATCCGCCAATGACTGAACTCATGCGACCGATCGACGACCTGCTGGTGAGCGAAGAGCAGGACAACAACCTGACCTACTTTGCGTTCGCCAAATCTCATCAGGCTGAACCTGCACTGGCGCCCACACGGGCCAGCGTCGGTGAATTGCCCGACGTGCTGGGCGGGCGTTACCGCATCGAGCGCCTGCTCGGTGCCGGTGGCATGGGCGCGGTTTACCGCGCACGGGACTTGCTGAACGAACAGTTCGGCGATCCCGACCCTTACATCGCGCTGAAAATCCTCAGCGAAGAATTTGCCGAATCGCCGGATGCCAGTGCCTTGCTCTACAGCGAGTTCGCCCTGACCCGACGCCTGCGCCACGACAACGTGCTGCGCTTCCACACCTTTGAAGTCGACACCGACTGCCAGCGCGCCTTCATCACCATGGAACTCATGCGTGGCCTGACCCTGGACAAATTACTCTGCGAGCGGCCACTGGGCCTGCCGTGGAACGAACTGCGCGACATCGCGCTGCCGCTGCTCGACGCGCTGGCCTATGCCCACGCTCGCGGCGTGCTGCACGGCGACATGAAGCCGAGCAACGTGATGCTCAGCGAGGAGGGCGTGCGCCTGTTCGACTTCGGCCTCGGCCAGGCCGAGGAGGGCATCTTGCCCGGCCTGCCGCACCTTAGCCGCAGCCGCTTTAACGCCTGGACCCCCGGCTACGCCGCGCCGGAACTGCTCGAAGGCCAGCCGCTGACCGCCAGCGCCGACGTCTACGGCGTCGCTTGCGTGCTCTACGAACTGGCGGGCGGCAAACACCCGTTCCGCCGCTTGCCTTCGACCCAGGCCCGCGACGAACGCCTCGAGCGCGAACTGCACGCACCGAAGAACCTACCGAAACACTGCTGGCCAGCGTTGCGTAACGCGCTGACCTTCAACGCGGCTGATCGCACGGTCAGCGCCGCTCAATTACGCGACGCCATGGGCGCCACCTCGTCCTGGCTGCAACGCCTGCGTCTCTCGGCGTAACGGATGACACTCGAACAGGGATCGACCAATGTTCAACCCAGCTAACGAAACGCACTTCAGCCTGACCGTTGAAGACTACGTGGGCGACCTGCAAGTGCTGTCGTTCACCGGCACCGAAGGCATCAGCCAGCCCTATCGCATCGAAGTGGAACTGGTCAGCGAAAACCCCGACCTGGACCTGGAAAAACTCCTGCACAAACAGGCGTTCCTGGCGTTCGACCCGCAAGGCTCCGGCATCCACGGCCAGATCTACCGCGTCGCCCAGGGCGATGCCGGCAAACGCCTGACCCGCTACAAAATCTCCCTGGTGCCGCAGCTGCAATACCTGCACCACCGCACCAACCAGCGCATCTACCAGCAGATGTCAGCGCCGAAAATCATCGCGCTGATCCTCGAAGAACACGGCATCAAGGGCAACGCCTACAACTTCCAGTTGAGCGTTACCTGCCCGGACCGTGATTACTGCGTGCAGTACGACGAAACCGACCTGCATTTCGTCCAGCGCCTGTGCGAAGAAGAAGGCATTCACTACCACTTCCAGCACACGCCAAAAGGGCATTTGCTGGTGTTCGGCGATGACCAGACCGTGTTCCCCAAACTCGGCCAGCCAACGGCGTATGTGCAAGGCAGCGGCATGGTCGCCGCAGAACCGGTGATCAAAGGCTTCAAACTGCGCCTGGAAACCCGCACCGGCCGCGTCACCCGCCGCGACTACGACTTCGAAAAACCGCGCCTGCAACTGGAGTCCGCCTACAAACCCGAAGGCGACAGCACCGAGCCGGACCTGGAAGACTACGACTACCCCGGCCGCTTCATCGACCGCGCGCGCGGCAAGTTCCTCAGCCAACGTGCCCTCGAACGCCACCGCGCCGACTATCAGCAAGCCGAAGGCCACGGCGACCAGACCCGATTGGTCAGCGGCCACTTCCTGGAACTCTCCGACCACCCGCGCACCGAGTGGAACGACCTCTGGCTGCTCACCGAAATCCTCCACGAAGGCAAACAGCCACAAGTCCTCGAAGAATCGGTGACCAGCGACACCACCGACAACAAAGACGACTTCCACCAGGGCTACCGCAACCGCTTCCTCGTCACGCCGTGGAGCGTGTTCTACCGCCCGGCGCTGCAACACCCCAAACCCCGCGTCCTCGGCAGCCAAACAGCCCTGGTCACCGGCCCCAAAGGCGAAGAAATCCACTGCGACCAGTACGGCCGCATCAAGGTCCAATTCCACTGGGACCGCGAAGGCCAGGCCTACGACAAAACCAGCTGCTGGATGCGCGTCTCTTCCAGTTGGGCCGGCGACCGCTACGGCGCCATCACCATCCCGCGCATCGGCATGGAAGTCCTCGTCACCTTCCTCGAAGGCGACCCCGACCAACCCCTGGTGACCGGCTGCCTGTACCACAAGGAAAACCAGGTCCCCTACGAACTGCCCGCCAACAAAACCCGCACCGTCTTCAAAACCCTCAGCTCACCGGGGGGCGGTGGCTACAACGAACTGCGAATCGAAGACAAAAAAGGCGCGGAACAGATCTACCTGCATGCCCAGCGAGACTGGGATGAAAACATCGAACACGACCAAAAAATCCGCGTCGGCAACGAACGCCACGACACCGTCGAGAAAAACACCTACACCGAACTCAAAGCCGAAGAACACCGCACCACCGTTGCCGACCGCAAGATCGAAGCGCGGATGGACGATCACCTGACGATTGGGCAGAGCCAGCATGTGAAGCTCGGGACGGCACAACTGACCAGTGCCGGGAAAGAGATTCATCTGAAGGCTGGGGACAAGATTGTTATTGAGGCGGGGATGGAGCTGACGGTTAAGGCCGGGGGGAGTTTCATCAAGCTGGATGCTGGTGGGATTACGGTGGTTGGGCCGGTGGTGAAGATAAATGCGGGTGGGTCGGCGGGCTCGGGCACGGGGATCGGGATAAAGCCGCCGGTGCTGCCGGGGGCTGCGGATCAGGATAAGGCGGGGAGTTTGATGGATGAGGCGTTGTTGAATGCGCCGCCGGAAAAACTCAAACCTACAGTCGATTACCCCTTCTCGCTATGAACGGAACAACAAGCGCCAACATGGACAAGGATTTTTCAAAATGATTATTAGCCCTCCCTTTATTCCCGCTCCAGTTGCAGGAGAAACCGATGAGGCATTTTTGGCGCGCGCCATGGTTGGCGGCGTTCCTGGCGATGGTGGATATCCGCTGAGTTTTGATCTTAATTGGCATGGTGGCATGCACCTGACTGCTCCGAAGGATGGTCAGAATGCTTTGCCTGTACGCGCTATCTCTGATGGTACGCTGGCTTATTTTCGCAATCCGACGCCTGAGAGTACCGATCCGAATCACCCACTGCGTTACCGTGATAAATGGACTGATGACGGGTGTGTTGTTATTCGGCATGAGACGGAGATAGGCGAAGGTACGAAAGCTACAGTCGTTTTTTATTCCATTTACATGCATCTTTCGAAAATCAACGTGGCCAGTCCACAAAAAGGTAAGGTGATTTATCGTAAAGACTCTATTGGCGATGCAGGAAGTATTTATGGTGAAAAGGGAAGGATTCATTTTGAGGTAATCGCTGATCAAAGTCAGATCGCGAATTTTACTGGTCGAACCGCACGAGACTTAAATTATCAGACTGCGAGCGGAAGAACTGATAGTTGTTGGGGGGATATGTATTTTTTTATACCTCCTGAAGTTAGAGCTTATCAAAGCGCACCGACTAATCGTGTTAGCTCACAGAATAGCTCTCCTGTTGTTTATCAATGTCCTGCTATGTCCGCTGGTCCGCCTCCAATTCAAGAAGGTGGCTCGCCCTCATCTTCTACATCCTCAACCCCTTTAGTGGGTGGTTATGATTGGGCTATGGCTTTAGAGCTCCAAGATGGTTTTTTTGTCCGTATGAGTTATGCCAATGGACAGTGCCGCCTGACTTCTATTACACGCTCTGGCATGGAGATAGGAGTGCAAGAGGAAGAGATTGATTACGAGTACAATCTTTATAATAAGTCTAAAAAAATCTACCCTCAGTCGCCTAGTGCTGGGTATGAGCTTTTGCGGTTCGGAAGGGTTTTAGGCAATGATCAACTACAGCCTTCCGACGCGGCTCACTGGAGGGCAATAAAATTTCCTGGCAAGACAGGAGAGACAAATAAAGTAGGCTGGGTGGATTTTAACCATATGTCAGTTACCAAGTTTAGTGATGCTGACTTTCCTCATTGGATGGGGTGGCGACTTATTGATGATGATACTGACGCCGACAGCCATTGCCAATCGCAGTTCATTCGAGGTTTATTGGATCTAGATGCAAGCAAAGTAGTATCTGATAGAACCGATGCGATAAGTATTGCCTCATCTCCTGCCTATGCAGCACTCTCTCCAGAGGACAAACTAAGCTTGTCGGAGAGATATGTGGCTGAGCGAAATTCAAATAAGGTCAAGCTGCAACATCCTGATGTTCAAAGAATGATAAATAATTTCATCTGCAAATTTCCAACTGAATGGAGTAAGAACGATTTCGATGCTCGCTACGGCTGGTTACTGAAAGTGTGTGATGGCGGTCCAATGGCACAGGATAAGTATCAGAAACTAAAAGCCCACCAGCAAGCGTTAGGTTTTTGGGAGGAAGCAGGTATACCAAGTATTGAAAACAAGCATTGGCATTTTCCTCCAAGATCTTTTGTTTCCTTATTTAGAAAATGCTCATGGCTCAGTTTAGATGAAATCGCATATACGGTACCGAAGTATCATTTTTATGATCATACGGGGAACACATGGATTGTAAATACTTCAGGTGGAGACAACTATGAGATTTCACACGCTCGGGCTAAGACTAGATTAAGTAAATACTATATAGAACTAAATAAAACGGCTTTGAGGTACGTCATTACAGGTGCTTTAAGACAATCTCACTTTCTTGCTCAGACTATGTTGGAAACAAACCGCTGGAGGGTAGTTCGCGAATACGGCACTGGGCATCCAAACCCTAACATTCCAAAGGCTCAGTATTACAGTGTCTTTTATGGTCGCGGTATCATGCAGTTGACATGGGCTGGGAACTACGAATCGTATGGGGAATACAGGACCGTACGATCTCTTCCCGAGCCAGTAAATAATCATTATGAAGATGATAGAATTACAGCGACATCTACCCATTACTGGGGAGATCCTGTTAGTCCCCAAAATGGTCAAGTTACTGGCATTCCAAAACGCTGGTCGCCCCGTTACGATCCTCAGCTTATAGAAAGCCGGCCTTATAATGCGTGTGATAGCGGAGGGTTCTACTGGGTATCAAAAGTAGTTAAAAGCGCTAGTGGTGCCATAAATATAAATCGTACATGTGATAAAGGGATGACTCCTGAAATTGTCGGTGCGGTATCCGTTGCAGTCAACGGCGGTGGTAACGGTTATCACGAAAGGCAGGCTTATGCGAAATATATATACCGTTATTTGAGTGATTCGCTGGAAACTACTGTTGCTGAGACTTTTACGACCCCGCGTCAGACTGTAAAAATGAACTATTCAATGAGTAAGACTTCATGAAAAATTTTGTGATCTTTTTGCTGTTGAGCTTTGCAAACGGTTGTTGCGCTAATGCAAATGAAAAAATTCTACTAGCGCCTGAACTTCCGAAAGTGATGTTGGGTGCTATATCAGAAAGAAATGCTACTTCCGTGAATAAGGTGAAAATTGAAAGTGGAGGTGCCTTGAAATGGGGGAGTGAATATTTAGTTTCTATTTCTATCAAGGGTGAGCAGAAGAGTTGCTCAGTTTATAAATATACCGGCAACATCTTATTTTCATTGTTTAATGGAGTTCCCTGTGAGTTCAAAGGTCCGGCAGACGTAAATGAATCAAGAAATACTTCCATGCCTGATATCTTGTATAAAATTAAATTGTACCTCCCTAATCGCGGTGCAATGACTGACGAAATGATCGCTTTATATTTTGACGAGCAAAAGGCTACATATTGCCTCAGCGATTCTTTGTCTGATTGGTATCAGAATAGCGATAAGAAATACCCGCCGGATTTAAGTGATGGCCAATGTGGCTACGGGCCTGGAGAGTAGTTACTATTTGGGGACGCACACGATGGACGTTTCTCTAGAGCATCAGAAACCTTAATAAGGAATATCATATGAAGAAGCTATTTTTGTCGTTGTCGTTGTGTCTTTTTCCTCTGACGGCATATTGCCAGGTAACCGTTGAAAATTTTTGTTTTGAGCTATCTCAAGAAAGCCAGGTAAAGTTTGAACTTAGAATTTATTACGACGCACTTTCTAAGTGGTCCGGTGCTTCGGTGAAATACTTAACATCAAAAGAACCAATATCCCTTGTTGTTAAATATACCGACTTGGAAGAATTAGATCCTCAAATGCCGGTTCGAGATAGCACAGTATGGTTGGAAATAGTAGATGGAAAAATTACAGGCGAGTATACGATGGTTACTCAAGGGAATAGCGTAGTTTCTATGGCGTACAAAAAAGGATCAAATGGCAAACAGTACTCATTTTCAAATAATACTCAAATAAAAGCTCCGATAGAGTCTGGTTGTCAGTGGTAATGCGTTAAGAGACCAAAAATAGGTGGAAAAAGGGGGCTGGAAAAAGTGGAAAAAGGAGACAGATTTATTTACGGAATAGGATCGGCCATTGTTTGATGATAAATATGTCCTTTTTTCAGCGCGTTGACGGTCTTGGTTAAATGGAAAAGGTGACAGATTTATTTATGCAGATCAGTTCGTCAAAATCTGGGCAGATGAAAAAATACTTCGATAAAGGCATTTCTATTTTTGCTTTGCTCATTAGTTACATTAGTGTTGCGAATGCCTCCGATTTTATCGTGATTAACCGAAATGTGACGGGGGACGGAAATATAGATCAGATAAGACTCGTCGATAGTAACGCCGAATTTTACGAACTCACTGTTCATTCTGGCGGCAAGGAGATTTTAAAAAATGAAAATCTCATACCGAGAACTTTAAAAAATAGTGGCGGATTGGAAGTTTTTCAAGGGCTGTCAGTGGTGGATGGGGATATCTCTATTAGATATCGTTTCTGCAGTCCCTCAAGTAGTGTTTGCTATCTTAGAAATATCATAAGTAATTTTAAAGACGGGCAGTTTGTGTTCTCGCGAGAAGAGACCATTTCAAGTGCGGATCAAATTGCGTTAGTCGGTACTTTTTATCAGAAGCCAGCCGTTCCTTTGAAGTCACTGACTTACCAGTCTCTGCTGGAAAATAATGACAACGCCACAAAATTGTTTGCCAGCACCTATGGTAGCTGTGTGGTTGAAATGGATGGCGATTCGTTGGTGAAAATCTCTGATGAACTAGAGAAGGATTCGCCAAACGAGTGGGTTCTAGAAAAAGAATGTGTTACTCCTGCATTGGTCTTTGCTTTGCAGGTGCAAAAATATTTATCGTCCAAGGCTGCTTCCAGGTATTTTGGTTTGTCTGATTCAGCGTCAATGGATAAATAATTCCGTCCCCTTTACTTCTTTACTTGACCATCGTTTCTACAAATAAAATAACTTAGGTTGTTAATTTGCATACTCCTGAAACAAGCTATATCAATCGTCGGAATAATTTTACCGCCATATATCAGGAGATTGGGCAGTGAGTAGTCTATTTAGAAAAGTTAGAGTCGTGTTCATTTTGTTTTTTATGCTCGGCAATTCGTTGGCGTGGGCTGCCCAGGATTCAGATGCGCTTTCAGAATGGAAGGTGATAAAAGAGTTTGATGTCGAGTTGATTTCAAATTTAAATCGGCAAAAACTGTTGGTTTTGGATGGAGGTGACAGTTCTGGCAGAATTTTGGCTCTTGTTGCTGAAAAGGATGGAAAGCAATCCATTATAAGCAAAGCTCCCTTTGCGCTGCCAAATATAAAAAATGATTACTCTCCAGCAAGTTTCGACGGGTTCGACGTTTCTGTGGTCCACGGTGCAGAAAAATTAGTTAGTATTACAGGTGTGCAGGGGGAGGATACACTTTATAATTATGCGCCTTCCAAGTCTGGCGATATAGTTAATTTAGCTACAAAGGAAGATGGTAATGCTGAGTCTAATTTTAATATACAGTTTCAATATGATGCATTGTTGAAAAAAGTTGTGGTGACTAAAGTTCTTTTGGTCAATAGTAATAGTGAGTGTGACAGGTCAGTAATGAGCGTTTATGCGCTACCTTTAAATAAATTGATGTCTGTACCATTTGAGCAGTTCGATGGCGCTAAAGCGTTTGAATATCTAAAAAAATTGCGTTTGGATGTTAATGCCGCACAAATTAATAGTGAAAAACTATTTTCAGTCTCCGTGATATCAAACTTTGAAAAGGCGTTAGCAGCATTTAAGGTTGGAGATAAAGAAAAGCTTAAAGAGTTAGTGGGAGCTATGTTGGCTGAAGGTGGTTCAAGTGATAGTTGTGCTCCGGATTCTTATATAGTGGAAAAATATTACTACCCACGCATGGCGGGGTGGTCGAACGATGTTGGCTTCTTATTTTCTGAGGCTGGTTATTATGCTGAAGCAATTGAGTTATTAAAAATGGTTGTTTCGGGAGCTCCAGATAGAGCGGTCGCGTATTTGAATTTAGCAGATGCCTACTGGGGAGCAAGTTTTAAAGAACTCTCTGCGGAAAATTACAAAAAATACAGTGCCTTGATGCAGCAATCTGGAAGATCTACGAAGATCCCGAAAAGGGTTGGAGAGCGGAGCTGATGTTCGAAAGTGAAATGCGAGGTATATTTTTTAGGCTGAAAAGGGACAGACTTATTATTGGATAGACTGAGTTTCTAGCCTTCGATAAATAATCTGTCTCTGTGAAATTCGCGGCATGAGTCGACTTGGCAAAGAACCAATTGCCTGAACAAATCATCGGCAGGATGGCTATGAAATCGCTTTTGTTATTTGTTTACTTGGTTTGTCCAGTCTTTGTTTTTGCAAGTGAAAATATTTGTGGCGGTGTTGCATCAACTTTGGAATTTAATTTATGTGTTAAACAGGAAAAGAATTCTGCTGATTCGAAGCTGAATGTAAGCTACAAACGGCTTATAGCTAGGGTGAACGCTCAATATCAAAGAGATGCTGAGCTGGGAGCGAAATTTTTGGTTAAGTTGAAAGCTTCGCAATTGGCTTGGTTGAAGATGCGGGACACTAATTGCGCTATAGAAGCTTTTGAGTATGATGAGGCGATGCCAGCTTATGAGGTGACAGTGAACATCTGCGTCGCCAAAATGAGTCTCGATCGATCTAATTATTTAGATGGTACCTTTCCAGATAACTACAACACCCCTTAGAAAAAGTGATTCGGAAATTAAAAGGCGCAGAATTATTTGTGGGTCAGGCTGATCATTTGTATATTGAGAAATAAATATATTTCCTTTTTAGTGAGAATTTACAAATAATTCGGGGTAATACATGGTAGGTACGAAGTCAATCGCGTTAGGGGCCTTTCTAGTTTTATTCGCTGGACAGGTTTTGGCCGATGCTCGAAATCTTAATTGCGATCCAGACTCAAACGTTTGTACTGTTACCTCGGTTGATAATTATTGTGGCTTGGGAGAAACGGCTAAGACCAGATGGGATATGCGTTCTGATAAGTATGTGCTCAGTTGCGAATGTAACTGTACATCGCAAGAAAATACCTTTTGGCTTATCAACCAGTCTGACGACTCGTCTGTTGTCCTGGTTGATGCGAGTCAAATATTAACTCCTGCAGAGTTTGAAAAAAACAAGGCAGGAGTGTCAGATATCTTTGGCTTGGTACCTTATTGTTCAATATCGTCAGAGTCTCAAGGGGAGCTGGTTAGATTGCGCAAAATACCAAGTGCCCCTCAACCTTATTGTTACGTGGTTGATGATTCAGGGATGCCGAATTCGTGCGACACCGCTGACTGTAAAACAAAAAAAGAACTCGTTCAGCGACTTGAGTTAAGTATCAAAACTGAAGCGTTAATCGAGTTTAAGAACGCTACGGCTCGACTTTATCTTGATGAAAAGCATTTTCGCGGCTTCCCCAAGCGCTCATTTGTTGAGCGTTATATAAAGCTCAATGGTTATTCTAAGTCTGATCAGCAGCTTTACAATGATATTGCTTACTACTGGCAGCAAGCTGGGTTTAACGAGGATTCTATTTGGTTACTTGAAAAAGTGATCTCTAATAGTCCTGAGCGTGCAGTTGCGTATCTCAATCTGGCTGACGCCTATTGGGGCCGAGATGAAAAGCGGATTGCGTTGGGACATTACAAGAAATACTCGGAATTAATGGAGTTGTCGGGCAAGAAGCAAAAAATCCCGAAGCGCGTTAAGGAACGAAGCGAGGAGTTGGAGAGTGTGTCCGCTAACGCCGCGCCTTCCGCTCTGAAAGTATCACCCTCATTGCCCGCTGCCATGGTCGCCGCCATCGAATTGGAAAATCATATGTCGGCGCAGGAGCTTCGCCTGATACCAAACGGTTCGGTGAGTTGGAAGGGGAGTGTTGTCGGGGCGGTGGCGTATGAAGACTCGAAAGGTAGTTGTTCGATTTATACCTATCAGGGCGGTGTTCTGGGCGAGGTGTTTTCGAACGTGCCCTGCAAGTTTAAAGGCCCGCCGAAGCTGAAATCCGACAGGAAAGCTGCGCTGCCGGATGTTGTGTACGAGTTGGAGGTTTTCCTGCCCAACCGTGGCGCGATGGTGAACCACATCGTGGCGCTGTATTTCGATGCTGAGAAAAACGCTTTTTGCTCAAGCAGCGAGCTAGCTGATTGGTATCTGTCGAAGGGGAAAAACATGATGCCTGATCTTCAGGATGGTACGTGTGAGGTTGGGGCTGGCTGATCGTATTACGCCGCAGCAAGAAGGGGACATTAAGTCCCCTTCGTACTTTTACTACGCGGCGGCCCGATGTCCCTCAGGATCTGGCGAATCAATTTGATCCAGCGCTCGCTCCACCAACAAATGCACTCCGTCCGCCAGTCGGCTCAACGCCAAGGCTACCGAGCGGCGTGAGCCTTCCACGTCATCCGCCAGGTCTGCAGCGATGGCGCTGATGGACAGCAGGTCTTCGGACGCGTTGGCCAGGAGGGTTTCGGTGTGGAGTTCGGGGCTGACGTTGAACAGGGCACCTTTGCGGGGCCTGGTTTTGGGTTTCGCGTCGGGTTTCGGGCCGAGGTGGTAGTCGAGGGCGCGTTCGGCGGCTTCGTGGAGTTTTCTGGAATCGTGGGATTCGTAGGGGGATGTGGATAAGTCGTCTGGGGGATTCGGTGTTGGCTTGATCATCGATGTATCTCCTGGAATTTAAGAGACTGACACCGTTTCGCTTTGCACTTCGAAAGAGGTGGCAGTTGTGCGTTGGTGTGCAAGACCGGTCCAGGAACCCGGCAGACCCGAGGGTCTCCGACGCACAACCGCCATAACGATCCGCGAGCATAAGAAAACGCTCGATGAATTGCCATTATCGATTGTGCACCTGGATCGGACTTGCACGTCCGAGTCACCGATTTGGCGGTGACGAACAAAGATTATCGGCATGAACACCGTCCGCCTAGTTCACGAACACCCCTACGTATTGAAGGAAAAATCCGATGGTGTTGCAGTCAATGTCAGCGGATGATCGACCGTTTTTAAACATGACCCCCGAACAGGTTAAACAAAGGCTTTTTGAGTGATCGACATGGATTGTTTTTTGAAACAGCGCGGCTTCGGCGCAGCGCTGAAGGCTGCTTTTGTACTGAGCCTGTTCCTGGGCAGCGTGCATGCATTCGCTAAAAACTCACCTTGCCCGTTCGAAGTCCCGCAAACAGATCTGAAGGTCGCGAGCTGCGCTGAAGAAGGGGGCGTGAACATCCTGAAACTCGTGCCCCGCAACAACCCCGAGTCGACCAATGTCTTCGATAACCTGCCCACCTTCATCGTCTCCGGGAAAAACCTGCAGGACATTTTGGCGGTTGTCGGAATCGACAGTGCGCGGCGTTACAACAAGCTGATCGAAGTGCCTCACGCTGAAGAACTCCAGGAATTTTCGGACGCTGCGCCCACCGCCAAAGCGTTAATGCAGCAGCAAGGCTGGGCGCTGTTGGACATGAAAAACGTTATCTACCCTGGCCCGGATGATGTTGAGGGGTTCTCATTAGTCTGCAACACACTTCAAGCAGAAACAGCCCAGGGTTTTGTCGTGGTTTCGCAGTGCAACACCTTTTATGAAGAGGGTGTCTCGAGCCTGAAAAAACTCCTCGCCGGAATCACCTGCGACCTCCCAAAAAGTGAAGCATCCCCAGCACTCAACACCGATTCAGGCGCTATCGTTTTCAACTACATCAAACTCCCCGAAAACGAATCCCAAGACCCCGACGAAAAAGCCATCGACATCGATTTCGTAAATTGCGCCGACGGTAAAAAGACGAACATCGGCGGCCTGCCATTTCTGGCGGCCACCGGGCGCGTACAAGCGGCTTTCTTCGCTCAGGCCAAACCCGACGCCGAGCCGATGCTGTTCGTCATTCATGCCGTCGGAATCAGAGCCGATACCGGCGTTAATTATTTGGGCGAGTACTATACCGTTCACGCGTATTCCCCTACGGCGAAGGGCTATGTGAGGGATGAGCAACTGTCGAACTACTTCGGCAATGGCGGCGATATCGTGCGCGATTTCGACTCCGAAGAATTGGTCTACACGTTCCCCTATAAAACCGCCGATGCCATCGTCGCCAAACTCAATTCCGCCGCTTATAAACACTGGGCAGCGGGAGACAAAGTAACGCTCACGATCAACAAGAAAACCTCCATCTACAGTTCGCCGGTTTTAGCCGACGTGACGAAGATGTATTTGATCCAGGGTGATTCGGTGTTGCAGGAAGGGGTTGAGGCGGGTTGGGTCAAGATCCTGTTCAAAACCCCCAAGGGCAAATCCATTCGGGGTTGGGTGCAATGCGGTGATGCCGGTGGTTGCTGATCGATATTTCAAGGAACGGGGCGCAGTAAAACAGATGAAAAACTTAATCCTGGTGTTGCTGGCAGGCTGTTTTATTACGATGGCGAACGCTGCCGATTTTCAACGCGTGACCGTACAACCCCAAGGCGAGCAGAAAGTAGTGGGGCCGTGCATTGGCGATCACAGCACGTTGCAGCTGAAAAATGACGTCATCAGCGTCATTGCGCAGAACGGTGAAAGTTACAGCCTGAATGCCGATGGGCAAACCGAAGCGCTTGATGCTTACTTCGGTTCGGACGCTGATTCAGGGCTGTGCGTCATGGCCATCAAGTATGCCGAGAACGAGGTGAATGAAAGTTTTTCGCTGTTCGTCTTTGATCCGCAGCAGAACCGTTTCAAGCCTTCCGCCGTCAAGACCATCACCAACCCGGAATTTACCAATAATCAAATCATCAGCTACTACAAGGACGGACCCACGAATTACACCGATACCTTATGTTTTGAGAGCAAGGATTACTTCCCTTGCGAGAAACGCGAGTGGTTTGCGGAGCGCCTCGGCAAGCAGCAAATGTGTGAGGGTGAAGACGCTTGTGCAGTGCCCGACATCATCAGCGAAGCAACGGGTCAGCCGGTTGACGCAACTATTGCCAGTGCAAAGGTTTACTTGCTGAACAAGAACGATGAAGCGGTTTTTACTCAGCGAAAGGCCTATCTGGTACGCGGCGACAGCGTAACGTTGAATGACTATGTTCGGAGCGACGAGGGTTTGTACTTTCAGGTGACGTTTATCGGCAAGGTCAAGACGGTCGGCTGGGTGCCGGCGAAGTCGCTCAACATTGAGTATTAACAGGCTCGCCACTGCCATTAATAAATAAATCTGTCCCCAATTTCCTTTAGACTTGCCCCCCTCAAGGAAGCCCTCAGGACACGGAATGCCAGTCCCCTCAAATACCCTTCGCCAAGCCCTGGTTGCTTGGCTATCCGCCGCCGCGCTGGTGCATCTGCTGGTCAGTATCGTGCTGACCTGGGTCGGCCCTTCGGGATGGCTCGACGTCTACCTGCAAAACGTCGACTACGCCTTCTGGACGGACCTGCCACCGCGCGCTGCCCGCGAGCAGCAACTGTGGTGGCTCGCCGTGTTCGGCGCCACGCTGCAAAGCTATTCGCTCTACATGCTCGGTCTCGTGCGCATCGGCAATCGCCTGAAAAGTCCCATGGCCTGGGGCTGGTTGATCGCCGGCATTGTGCTGTGGGCGCCGCAAGACATGTGGTTCTCCCTGACGGCGCAGCTGTGGGTGAACCTGTGGATCGACGGCTTCGCGCTACTGACTTTATTGCCGCCGCTGATCTGGCTCTATCGCCACGACCGCCGCACCGCCTCTTCAAACACCCCACCGAGTGACACTGACCATGCCTGATTTTTCTCTTCTGGATTGGGCGGTAGCGCTGCTGATTGCCCAGGCGATTCTGGGTGCACTGGATACGATCTATCACCACGAACTGACCGTCGCGCTGCCGTATCGGCACAGTGCGCGGCTGGAGTTGTCGATCCATGCGCTGCGCTCGTGTTTCTACGGGGTTCTGTTCCTGGGCATGGCGCATCTGGCGTTCCAGGGCACGTGGGCGATTGTGATTGCGCTGCTGTTTGCCCTGGAAATTTGCCTGACGCTGTGGGATTTCGTGGTCGAGGACCGCAGCCGCAAACTGCCGGCCATCGAGCGGATCATGCACACCGTGCTGGCGGTGAATGGCGGGGCGTTTTTTGCGCTGTACGGCGTGCAACTGGCGCAGTGGGCGAGCCTGCCGACAGGGCTGACCGCGATTGATTTCGGCTGGCGTGGTTGGTTGTTGACGTTGTTTGCGATTGGCGTGACGGCTTCGGGGATTCGCGATGGTTTGGCGGCGTTGCGCATGCAGCGCGAAGGCAAACCGTCGAACCCGTTCGCGGGTGGCACTTACAAGCGCGTGCTGGTGACCGGTGGCACCGGGTTTATCGGCGAAGTGCTGGTCAATCAACTGCTCGACGCAGGTCATACGGTCAGTGTGTTGGCGCGCGATCCGTTGAAAGCGGCGTACCTGTTTGATGGTCGCGCCCGGTGCGTGCGTTCGCTGAGCAAACTCGGCTACAACGAGACGTTCGACGTGGTGATCAACCTCGCGGGCGCGCCGGTTGCCGGGCCGCGCTGGAGTGAGAAACGCCAGGCGCAATTGATCGCCAGTCGAGTCAATACCACCGAAGCGCTGATGACCTGGCTGAAGAACGCCAAGCATAAACCAGCGCTGTGGGTGCAGGCCTCGGCCATCGGTTTCTACGGCGTGCGCGATGCCAGCGAAAGCCTGGATGAAGGCGCGAGCAAGGGCGACGGTTTCATGGCCGAGTTATGCGCCCAGTGGGAAGCCGCCGCGCAACCGGCTACCGAGTTCGGCGTGCGTCAGGTAGTGCTGCGTTTGGGTGTGGTGTTCGGCCCGGGCGGCGCGTTGTTGCCGTTGCTGATTCCGTTTCGCCTGGGTTTCGGCGGGCGTATGGGCGATGGGCAGCAGATCATGAGTTGGGTGCATCGCGACGATGTGATTCAAGTGATCGCCCGTGCTTTCGAAGACGACAGTTTGAGCGGCACGTACAACCTGGTGGCGCCGGATGCGGTGAGTCAGGCCGTGTTTGCCAGCCGCGTCGGTAAAGCCCTGAAGCGCCCGGTGTGGTTCCACATTCCCGCCGCGCCCGTACGCGTACTGGCCGGCGAGATGGCGCAGTTGTTTTTCGATGGGCAACGGGTGGTGCCGAGCCGATTGACCGAGGCCGGCTACACCTTCCGTTACCCGACCCTCGACGCTGCCCTGCGCGACCTGACCTGAGGATTGTCCATGAGCAAGCCTGTGATGTACCTGCTGGCCGGCAACGGTAGCGCCGCCGAATGGTGGGATGACGCGCTGCCGCACCTTCAGCGCTACCACGTGGTGCCGCTGGAACTGCCGGGGTTCGGCAACAATCCACGGGCGCCGTGCGAAGACCTTACGGCGTACGCTCAAGCGTTGCTGGCGATGACGGTTGAAGGCAGCGCGATCATGGCGGTCGGGGTCAATGCGCTGCTGGTGTTGCACGCGCTGCAACGTCAGCCGGGGCACTTTTGCCGCAGCGTGTTGCTGGCGCCGGTCGGCGCATTTTTGTGGCAGCGACGGTTGCCGGCGTTGATGTCGCCGCTGCCGATTCGCAAGACCATTCACTGGTTGCTGTCCAACAAACCCGCCGTGTTCGCGCACAAGTTCTCCAACCAGACCTGGACGCCCGCGCAGTACCAGCGCATGGGCGCCGGATACGCACGCTGCCGCGCGTTTGTGCCGCACTGGGACCTGGTGCGCGCCGACACGGCGTTGCCGCTGTTGGAGTGGATCACCGACCCGGTCGAGCTGGTGTGGGGCGATCAGGACAACGTGCTCGGCATCGCGCAAGCTGCCGCGTGGTCGGCGATTCTGGCTCGCGCAGATCTGACGATCTGCCTGAAAACCGGCTGGGGCCATTACCCGTGGATCGACGCGCCGGCCGAGTTCGCCGCGTGGCTGGAATCGGGTGAATGCGGATTCGTCGCGCACACCAAGGGCGGTCGCTTGCGTCTGGCCGAATTGGCCGGGCAAGCGGTGCCGCCGGCGCTGTCGCTCAACGATTGCGATGATCCGCGTTTGCCGGCGTTTCTTGCCAGCCAGCCGGAGGCCACTTGGGCTGTGCGCTCTTCCAGTTACGGCGAGGATCAGGCCGATGCGGCGAATGCCGGGTTGAGCACCACGTTCCTGCGCGAACCGACGTCCAACGTGCCGGCGCGCATTGCCGAATTAAGCACGGCGGGCGTGGAAGAAGTGGTGGTGCAGCGCTTCATCACGCCCAAGGTGTCCGGGATCGGGTTTGTGCGGCATCTGTCGGTGGAACTGGAGTGGGTTGAAGGTCATCTCGAGTCGTTGGCCGACGGTCAGGTCAGCCCCGAGCGCGCGATCATTTCCCGCCTCGGCGATTCGTGGAGCAGTGACACGTTCAAGCCCTCCCATGGCCTGACGGCGGATCTGTTGTGGCGCTTTCTGCAAGGCGTGTTGCGGGTCTTTCACTATGTGCCCGGCGACGTCGAATGGGCTTGGGATGGCCAGCAACTCTGGTTGCTGCAATACCGGCCGATCAGCGATTACGGCTGGCGTCGGCACCTGACCGCCGCCAACATCGCCGAGATTCTGCCGCCACAACCGAGTGTTTTTGTGGAGTACGCGCAGCGACGTGCGGCGGCGAGTATTCCGGCGATCATGGCGCGTTGGGATTCGCGGGTGCTGCAGGATAACGAGCCGTTTACCGCGGTGTTTGGCGGCGCTTCGTACATCAATAACGACCTGTTTCTCGCGCGGCTGGCCGACTGGGGCATTTCCGCCAGCAGCTATGCCGGTGAAGTCGGCGGCGCGACACCGCACTTGCCGTGGCGACCGCTGCGAATGCTGCGTTCGTTGCCGTTGTTCCTGCGCATGCAGCGCATCGCGCGCGGGCATTTGCTGAAGTTGGAACAGCGCTTGCGCCGCTTCGACGACGAACTGTCCGGACTGATCGCCCAAGGCGCTGACGGCCAACAACTGGCCGACTGGTTCACCCGGTTCTATGTGTTCGTGGTTCAAGGCAACCTATGCATCGCCACCTCGCTGGCCAGCAGCGGCGGCGATCTGCTGGGCCGGCCGCCGACAGCGTATGACGACCTTGAAAACAGCCCGCATCGACTGCCCTGGGAAACTGATCCCGCCACGCCACGCCCGGCGCCGACCGATCTGCCGTTGCAAGCCTTCCCGCAATGGTCGGGGCTTATTCGTGTAGCCCATTCGACCGGACTGCCGGGGCTGCGCGGTTACTACCTGCAAGTGCGCGAGTGGTATCGCGACAACCTGATGCGGGTGTTCTTCCGCCTGCATCACGCCATGCCGATGGCGGATCGAATGCATTGGTTCGCGCCGCATCCAGACATTCGCAGCCGCGACGGCAGCTTCTGGCAGGACGGGCGCGAAGGCGCCGAACAGGCGACGGGTTTCATGATTTATCCGGGGCAGGTACAAGGCATTCTCGGCGACGACATTTTGCTCGAAGACACCCTGGACCCCGGCCGCCACGCGCACTACCAGGCGGCGCGAGCGGTGATTGCGCGCATGGGCGGGCGCTTGTCCCACGGCTCGACCTTGTTGCGTGAACTGCGCAAACCTTCGGCGGTGTTGCCTCAAGTCGACGTGGCGTGGCTGGGGTGTGAGGTGTTGTATCGCGATGGTGAGCTGACGTTGGTGAAGTGATTTTTTGATGAAAAGGTATTCTCTAGTGGCGGGTTTGAAGCGTGGGTGCCTGGTGTGGTTGGCGCTGGTGATGTCGTCGGCGGCGTTCGCGGCGGAGTCGGGTGCGGTGCAATGCCCCAGCGCCAATTTTGCGGAGTTCGTCACCGCGTTTACGGCGAATGTGGACACGCAGCCAGCCTTTGTCGCTTCGCCGGTAATAGAGCTGTCGGTGGTCTCCACCGGGTCGAAACCCCGGGTGGTGCAACGGCAGGTGCCGACGCTGGCGCCGCGATCGTTGACCGAGCTGTCGGCGGATTACATCGCGAAATCCGGGCTGAGTTTGCAGGTTCAGTTGCCCAACTATGTGTTCGTCCGCGACCGCAAAGGCGAAGTGCTGAAGGTCTTCACGTTCAAGTTCGGCGACTGCTGGAAATTGGTGCGGGTCGAAGACTGGTCGCTGGAAAAGGTGCTGTCCGAGCAACAAGGGGAACTGCGCGCTGCGCCGGGTGCCCGCGCCCTCAAGCGAGGGGCGCTGTATGACAAGCTGACGAACGAGTCGGGGTATCCGGCCGATGTGCAATTGTATGTTTCGTCCCTGGACAGTTACCTGGACGGTGCCGCCCAAGGTAACGACCAGGCTGCTTATGCGGCCGCGTCGGTCAGCCTCTCGGGACAGGCGCCGCGCCTGGACAACAGCAAAATTCTCGAGCTTTATACGCAAGGTTCCCGAACGCTCGCCCAGGCCAGCCATGCGCTGTCCGGGTTTTATTGCGACGAAGGCGAGTACGGCGACCCGCGCCCTTGCGCCGACCCGGCCAAATCCCTGGCGGCGCTGAAAAGGTCTGCCGCGCAAGGTGCGCCCTATGCGCTCAACGACCTTGGCAGTGCCTTTCAGCGTGGCACCCTGGGCATTCAGGATTCGCAACGGGCACTGGCCTGTTACTTGGCGGCGGCCAACATGGGGCAGGAAGATTCACGCACCCACGCAGAGCAGTTGAGCGCTCAAGGCATACAGGTTGACCCGGCCAAGCCCTGCCTGATGCCGGAACCGGTCGAGCAAGCCCAGGCGTTGGCTTGCCCTTCGCAGGATTTCTCAGTGTTTTTAGCCGACTTCATGGAAAGCACGGCCAGTCAAAAAGCCTTCACCCGTGTCCCGATGAAGAAGCTGATTACGGTGGATGCAGAGCCCGAGCCGCAGCAGGTCAGCACGTTGCTGGATCGCAGTGAACTGGTATTTCCGCTGATCCTCGAGGCGAAGGCGCGCGAGATGCAAGGGCTGACGCTAGAGATCGTGGACAAGAGCGACACGTCGGCGACGGTGAAACTGCAAAAGCCGGATACGGGTTATCAGGTGATTTACCGGTTCAGTTTTGAGGGGTGTTGGGGACTGGATGAAGTGCAGGATTTTTCGATTTGAAGGCGGGTTATTTCAAGGGATTTGAAGTGAAAAGATGCCTGCTGTTGGTGATTGGCGTGCTGCCGTTGACGGCTCAGTGCGAGGTGATGTCGGAAATCTATTGTTTTGGGACAGGTGAGTCGAGCCCGGTGAATTTCGAGCTGCGAACCTATTACGACGAAACGAACAAATGGCACGGAGGGTTTGTTAAGTACGCTTCCTCCGGTGTGGCGATTCCTCTGGTTTTAACCGACAGCGAATCTGAAGAAGTGAGCCCGGACAGGCCATGGCGGTAAGGAATACGGATTTTTTTATGCACCCACTGAAGTCTCTTTGGAGAAAGGTTGCCAATGGGAGTAATCGGATTGCTCAGGAGTTACAACATGAAAGGACTGTCGATTTTATTGGGCTGCATCCTGGCCGGTGCAACCTCTTTATCCTTCGCCGCCGAGCCATCCTTCAAAGTTTTCAAGGTCACCGAAGTGTTTGCCGGCCCAAACCACGCCCCGGTGCCGTACGAAAACAGCAACCAACGGATGGATAAAGATCGCGCACAAGCCCTCGCCGGCAAGGTCAATTTCGCCGGGCACTACGTTCTGCACCGGATGGGCTGTGGCGGCAGCACGATGTGTGTCGAGATGCTGGATGCGCAGACGGGCGAAATCGCCACGGGTCTGCCGAATGCCTACGACGGCAACGCGCTGGCGCTGTCCTACCGGCCCGACAGCAACTTGATCATCGTCTACGGCATCACCGTCGACACCGAAGAAGACCTGAAGGGTAAACAGCTGAAAAATCGCTACCGAACGCGCTATTACGAGTTTGTGAACAACGAATTCCGGCTGTTGAAAATCACCGACGCCTAAGCGATTCGGCAACGACTGGACAGGTTCGAAGAACGGACAAGGATGAAAGGGATGCAGCGCTTAATCAGGTTTTTCGCGGGTAGTGTTTCAGCGCTGTTCACACTGGCAGTTTTTGCCGCCCCATCGGATGCCTACATCCAACGCGATGTCATGCAATGCGGTGGCGTCGAAGTGGCAGTGGTTTCGTCTTGTCGGTCGGTGACGGTGCAGAACGATCAAGAACACCTGCTCCCGGTGTGCTCCGACCAGACCATTAACATCAACGGCAAAGTGCTCCGACGCCAAATCGGCCGGGTATCCCAATTGACCACCGCCGGCGCAACCACGCCGATGTTGGCCAATGTGGTGGTGGCGATGGATTGCCTCAAAGGAACCAAGGGCAGCCTGGTCGCCATTGGTGGCTACGGCGGTTGTAACGCTTGCCCGGAATGGCACGGTTATTACTCAACGGCGGGCAAGTTGGAAATGTATGCCTACAGCAATGCTTACCGGTCGTTTGGCTCCAAAGGCTCATCTGAAGCGTTGATCAAAGCCTACGGCGTGACCGCGAAAGACCTTCGCGAGGAAAGCCCGGCGGTAAAAAGGATTACTTATGGGCAGCCTTGATCGGGCGGGACGCAAGGGTGCGGGATTGGTCAAAACAAGGGAGTTGTCATTGAAAAAGTTATTGACGCTGATGTTGCTGGCCTTCCCCGCATTCGCTCACAGCGAAGTGGGAACGGAAATTGACTGTTTTAAATCCCTGGAAGGCAAAAACATAAAACTGGAGTTCAGGATCTACCGTGATGAGGCCGCCAAGTGGAGCGGGGCGGGGGCCAAGTATGGGACGTCTAAAGAGTCGATCCCGCTGGTGTTCAAACGTACCGAGCAAGAAGAAATGGCCGAGGGCCGGCCTCTTCAGTTCACCACTACATGGGTCGAAGTCGTGGGCGGCGCCGTCACGGGTGAATACGTCATGGTTCGCCAAGGTGCGCTGATTTACGGCATGTCCTACACCAATGCCAAAACCAAGAAACGGTTTGAGTTTGATCATCACCCGTTGATTGAGACTTCTGCTGAGAAGGGGTGTCAGTGGTGAAGCTGTTTACCTTGAAGATTTCAATGTTCTTGATGGTGTTATTGAGCTTTGGCGCGGGTGCTGCTGAGTCGGTTTTCTCGCACGCAACCCGCTGTGAGCCTTATGGCAAGGCGCCCGGCAGTTGTTCATTGGCCCTGGACGCTGACGGCTACATCTTAGATGCCAGCTCAGGAAAGCGACTGTTCGACGACGCGGAATATACCGGCGCGATGTTTACCAACTCGCTGTATCGATTCGGCAGGCAGTACATTCTGGACAGTGAGAATTACTCTTCCGCTAAATCTCGCCGTTGGGTGGTCTTCAGTTATGACGGCAAAGAAGTCGTCCTGAACCATCTCTATATTTTTTCCCAGGATATCTCGATGCAATCGGGCCCTTACTGGCATGGCTATGACTGCCGTGCGGTCAGCGCGAAGTTGGGCGCGCAGGCGGGGCGGGGACTCTTGGATTCGGCCACCGAAGCCCTTTGCAAAGACGTTGAAGCTAGCGTGGTAACGGTTGCGGATCAAACTCCGGCCTCTTCGAAGGCCGGTTCGCTGGCGGTCAGTGTGCCGGTGTACAGCGACGGACAACGCAATGGCGCGGCAACTTATGTGTTCGAGGGGACGGACGAGCCTGAGCTTTTGAAGTTGGCGTGTGATTCCGGCTGCGCGCTGCCCTTGAAAGAAACGGCTTCGCAAAGTACGGGCAAGGTCACGCAACCCAGTTCCAACTCGCCAACAGTGATCAAACAGCAACAGGCCAGTTTATTGGGTGACGCATCCCGTCAAAACGTATCTGTGCTGTCCGGTGATGTCGGGGCAGACTTCCGCCGCCTGCAGATCACACCTGAACACGGCGCCGGCAACGACATCCTGCTGGATACCACCAAAGCATTGCCGTTGATCAAGAGCCAATACTCCTCGGCCATGAGTGACATCTTCAGCGTCCACATCATCAACAACCCGGCTGGCGTGCTGAAGGTCATCGATCTGCAAGGTGACACCGTGTCGGTCAAGCAGTCCTCTGCCGAAGCCGGGAACGCCCTTGTACTGGTCAGCAGCGAAGAAGATAACGCCGTTTATAACTTCAACCTGGTGTTTCGCTACAACAAAAACTCCAGGCAGTTCGAGCTGAAAAACGTATTGCAGGTGGTCAACAACGAGTCCTGTGATCACTCGCTTGTCAGTGTTGAAGAAGTCCCCAAAAGCCTGATCGGAGAAATGTCTTTGGCATCTTTCGATGGCCGCAAGCTGTTTGAGCAGTTGTCTGAGTTGCGCATTCAAGCGGGCGGCGATTACAAAAAATTGATGATGACGGACGTCGCGGAACAGCTCGACAAGGCGTTGGCGCTGTATCGAAAAGGGCAGACCGGAGCGGTCTTGGAGGTGATGGGAAGCTTCCTGATGTACGACAACGCAGGTCAATGCGATCCGGACAACTACATCGCGCAAAAGTATGACTTTCCTCAGTTACCCGGCTGGTCTAACGACGTGGGGTTTCTATTGGGTGAAACAGGTTATTACCAAGAGTCCATCGAGTTGCTGGACGCCGTGATTGCCCGAAATCCCACGCGTACCGTGGCTTATCTGAACCTCGCGGACAGTTACTGGGGCCTGAAGAATAAAGCGCTGGCGGCGCAGGCTTACAAGAAATACGCCGCGTTGATGACCGACGCGGGCAAGGCGTTAAAGATTCCTGCGCGGGTGGCTGAGCGTAGCAGTGGAGTGGTGGAATGAACGGATGCAAGAAGGCGTTTGTGAATTTCGCAGGCGTGGTCCTGGCGGCGTCCATGTTCTCGGCTTTCGCCCAGCCGAACTGCAATGTCGACAGTTTTGAGACGCCGGATTGGTTGATCTGCAGTCAAGAAATCTTCGATTCACTCGACGCGGCATTGAACGATCAATACAAAAAAGCGCAGGCCAGCTTGGCCCCGGACAACAGGAAGTTGTTGGTTGATGTGCAGCGCAGTTGGGTGAAGTTCAAGGAGGAATACTGCGAAACGCTTTATCAAAAGGCTGAGGCGGGTGAGACGGCGGCACTCAAAAAGTGGTCCTGTTTGCTGCACACCACCAATGGCCGGTTGAACGAATTGATCTATTTGCAGACAGGAATGACCAACGATGGTTTCTACAACGCAACTCTGGCGATGGTGGGTAAGGACAAGGCCATGACGAAGGAGGCAGCGGCGGAACGTCTGGCAGGCGAGGTGCTGGTTGATCCGATTTGGCAGCACTACGTGGCAGGCCATTGTGAGATGGCTTACGGTCTGTTCCGAGAAGACCTGGATCTATGCGGGCAGCGGATGCGTTTTCAATTGCCGATCAATCGTTGATCGTGGACCGTGGAGGCGTTCATATCTTCAATTGAAAAGCGTGACTTGGCAGTCATTGACAGCAAAAACCGCATCATCTTCTGCAAACACAAGGCAATAGTGTCGATATCGTCTGAAGCCGCTACACTGCGCCGGCCGTTCATTTTTATTTGAGGCTGTGCGCATGAAATTTCGTTTTCTTCTGTGGATGCTGGGTTTGTTGATGGGTAAGGCCAGTCGGACTAATCCTGCGTTTCAACAGCAGTTGGGCGACAAGGAACTGGTGTTTCAGCTACAGACCCTGGACGGGAAAGTGGCGCGGCATTTCCGGGTGAAGGATCAGCGCATCACCAGCAAGTCCGGCATGTATGCCGAGCCGGCGTTTGCGATTGCCTTTAAAGACGCGGCGTATGGCTTTGCCACGATGCAGGCGAAGAACAAGCAGTTGGCGTTTATGACGGGGATTCAGGACAAGTCGATTCAGATCAAGGGCAACCCGGCGCTGGTGATCTGGTTCCAGGGGTTGACCAAGTATTTGAAGCCGAAAAAGAAGGTGGTAGCCAATCGTTAAGTAGCAAAGCGACGGCTCAAAAAGCCAGTGATATGGCTTTAAAAGACGGCTGATCTGTTATTTCTGACAGGCGTTTTTATGTATGTCTCCGTGCTTCACTGGGGTCGATGTCCCTTGCCGGACCTACCCACGATGGAGCGCGGTTATGAATCAGTCAAAAGTTAAAGCAGCAGGAACCCTCGACCCTGCTTTTGGACATGATGGTGTAGTTTCGACGCCATTTCATGATGTTGTTGGCAGCATCCCAGGCGCAATCCTTCCTCTCCCCGGGAACCAGTTGCTCGTCGCTTTGGGTACAACGATCAATCAGGAATCGCCGGCGAAAGTGGCTCGGCTGCATGAAGACGGTTCACTCGATACGTCGTTTGGCCGTCACGGTATTGTCGAAATCCCTTTCGCTGACGGTACCTGGTTTTCGCCGAGTAATTTGCGTCCACAGGCCAATGGCGGATGGCTGATCACCGGTATGGCGGAGCATCCGGTTCGCGGGGAGGAGCTCGCTGTGGTACGGCAGCTTCAGGATGGTCGTCTGGACACCTCCTTCGGTGAGAAAAAAGATGGCAAGGTCCTGATCAATATCTATGAGCTTCTGGGGCCGAAAGCAGGGGCGGGCGCCAAGCTTATGGCCCAGCGTCAGGCCGGCAATTACGCTGTAAAAGTCTCCGAAGGAGCGCAGGACGCCGGTGTTTCTGTGGTCAGCCAGGTGGATGGCAAAATTCTCTTGGTCAGTACTGTGATGTTTGCCTTCAACTATTCCAGAGGGATTGTGCTGCGATTGAATCAGGACGGCTCTCTGGATGAAACTTTTGCCGGGAAAGGCTTCTTGCTGGTCGAAGAGAAAAAAATCAGCCATTACTGGAATTACGCTTCCGGCGTGGCGGTTCAGGAGGACGGTAAAGTACTGGTGTGTGGGGATTTTGCTAGGGAAAGCGAAGGTGAATGGCCCGACGCCTATGTGATTCGATATGACCAGAATGGCAACGTTGATAAAGACTATGGCGACAACAAAGACGGGGTTGTGACGATTGTCGATAAGGATCAGTGGCTTGATCTTGGCTCAATGACCTTGCGCCCGGACGGCGGAATTATCGCGACAGGTTCGGCAGAGGCGGACCGCAAGCGTAAAGGACTGATTGTTGTTTTGAATCCCAGTGGCAGCTTCAACATCGTCTTCAATAACGGACGTCCTCTGATCTCCGAGTTTCCGGAGCATGGGGCGTCGTGGCGACGGAGTGCTTTCCAGAAGGATCAGCAAGGGAACGTGATCGCCATTATTGTGGCAGGACAAGCAGGTAGCGGTTCTCTGGGGGATAAGAGCGCATTGATCGCAGCGCGCTACCGGCTTGACGGCACATTGGATCCTGCATTTGGAGAGGGTGGCTGGGTTGAGTTCAACGATGAGAGAGCGATCGATATCTTCCGGGGAAGTGTGGTGATGCCAGACAACAAGATTGTGGTGTGCGGTTATGTTGCCTTTGGTCCGCAGCCGTTGCCGGGGAATATCCTGCGTTATCTGGGGTAGGGCATTAGATCGAGTTGGATTCTTCGCGGGCAAGCCTTGCTCCTACAGGATTAGGTGATCCGTAGGAGCGAGGCTTGCCCGCGAAGCTTTCAGGCCTGGGTGAATTGCGAGGCGAGTTCGCGCAGCAGCACTTCGGCTTCAAGCACTTTGCTGACCACGTCGTTGGCCTTGTCGCGAGTCAAACCTACGCGCTCCAGCAGCGCATCGGGGATGTCTTCATCCGGCCCCGAGCCAATCCCGCGACTGCGTAGCAAACGCACGGCCAGGCACACCAGGTTCGGGTACTCGGCATACGCGCCGTCATAACCCGGGTCGTGCTGGAAGCGTAGCGCGGTGGCCAGCTCATCCGGCATATCCCAATAACGCATCAACCAGGAACCGATCTGTTCGCGGCTGATGCCCAGCAAGTGTTGCTCGACATAGCTGTGGCACAGGTGCGGGTTGACCTCCAGGTGGCGGCAGATCAGCGAGAAGTGCGGCGGGAAGACGTGGGCCAGCAGCAGGTAGCCGAAGTTGTGCAGCAGCCCGGCGAGGTAGGTCAGGCCGGCTTCCGGGCGCTGGGCCCGGGGCATGGCGCGGGTCAGGCCTTCGATGACGGCGGCGGTGTAGATCGATTGCTGCCAGTACGGCGTGGTGTGTTGCGGGTGGTCTTTCGGCAGGCTCAAGGTCTTGCCGAGGGCCAGGCCCAGGGCCAGGTTGATCACCAGGTCGAAGCCGAGCACACGGACGATCGCATCTTCCACCGAACGAATCTTGCCCGGCGAGGCGTAGTACGGCGACGCGGCCCAGCTCACGACTTGCGCGGCCAGGGCCGGGTCGGTTTCGACGACGCCGGTGATGTCGTCGATGGTGGCGTTGGGGTCGACCCGCAGTTTGATGATTTTCTGCGCGGTTTCGGCCAGCGGTGGAATTTCGATGGTGGCTTCCAGGCGTTGCTGGATGCGTCGCGCGGTGAACGCCTGAACGGCCTGGGTGATTTCCTCGCGGTCATCATCGGGGCGGTCGAGGTTCGGGCGGATGCTGGTCAGGGCTTCGCCGAAATTGGCGGCACTGGCCTTGGTCAGCATGCTCTTGAAGGCTTCGCTGGTGATTTCCAGCAACACATTCGGCTCGCCGGAGTTGATCAGCAACTTTGGTTCGCGCAGCAGGCTTTCTTCGTACAGGCAGGGCGAACTGGTCAGCGCCGGCAGGCCGGGCAGCAGGCTCAGGCTGTGTTTGCCGAGCATCTTCTCCAGGCGTTCGGTCGAGACGGCAGTCAGTCGGCGGCCCGTCAGTTCGGCGAGGCGATTGAGGTCCAGCAACTGACTCTGCGGGAACAGCACCATGAGCGCGCCGACCGCATCATCCAGCAAAACCGCCTGCACTTTACGCGCGGCGTTGAGGCCGTGATGGTCGAGGACTTCTTCGTAGGCGATGCCCAACTTGCCGAGCAGTAGCCGAATTACAGACGGAGCGTGCGGGGTTTCGGGGACGAGGGCAGCGTCAGTCATGGTCTGTATCCGTTTGCAAACAATGGCAGGAGTATAACCACCTTGTTTAAACCCATGGTCCAGAAACTGCGACAGTGCTCACACTTGGCCGTATTGCTGCCCGTGGCGCAGCCAGCGATCGAGTAACGGGCTGACATGATCGGGCCAGCGTTCCAGCAGCGCCTGCGCCGCATCGCGCACGGCCGGCAGTAGATCGGCGTCGCGCATCAGGTCCGCGACCTTGAATTGCAGGAGCCCGGTCTGGCGCGTGCCGAGCATTTCACCGGGGCCGCGCAGTTCGAGGTCTTTTTCGGCGATGACAAAACCGTCGTTGGTTTCGCGCATGATGCCCAGGCGTTGGCGACCGATCTGTGACAGCGGCGGATGATAAAGCAGCACACAGTGACTGGCGGCGCTGCCCCGACCGACACGACCGCGCAACTGGTGCAGTTGCGCCAGACCGAGGCGTTCGGGGTTTTCGATGATCATCAGGCTGGCGTTGGGCACGTCCACGCCGACTTCGATCACCGTGGTGGCGACCAGCAGTTGCAGGTTGCCGGCCTTGAATTCGGCCATGACCGCGGCTTTCTCGACAGGCTTCATGCGCCCGTGAATCAACCCGACCTTCAACTCGCCGAGGGCGGCAGTGAGGTCTTCGTAAGTGGTTTCTGCGGCCTGGCAGGTCAGCTCTTCGGATTCTTCGATCAGCGTGCAGACCCAATACGCCTGCCGCCCTTCGGCGCAGGCACCGCGCACCCGCTCGATGACTTCGACGCGCCGGGTATCGGTGACCAGCACGGTGTTGACCGGAGTTCGACCGGGCGGCAGTTCGTCGAGGATAGAAGTATCAAGGTCGGCGTAAGCGCTCATGGCCAGCGTCCGTGGAATCGGCGTGGCGGTCATGATCAGTTGATGCGGACACATCCGTCCGCCAACGCCTTTCTGCCGCAGCGCCAGACGCTGCTGGACGCCGAAGCGGTGTTGTTCGTCGATGATCGCCAGGGCCAGGTTCTTGAACTGCACTTCTTCCTGGAACAAGGCGTGGGTGCCGACCACCATCGGCGCACCGTTGGCGATCTGCTCGAGCGCGGCGACGCGGTTCTTGCCCTTGAGCTTGCCGGCCAGCCACGCGACTTCGATGCCCAGCGGTTCGAGCCAGCGCTTGAAGGTGATGAAGTGCTGCTCGGCGAGGATCTCGGTCGGCGCCATCAAGGCAACCTGATAACCCGCCTCCAGCGCTTGCAACGCGGCCAGGGCGGCGACCACGGTCTTGCCGGCGCCGACGTCGCCCTGGATCAGGCGCAGCATCGGTTCGTGCTGACTGAGGTCGTAGGCGATTTCGTTGCCGACCCGTTGCTGGGCGCCAGTCGGCGTGAAGCCGAGATTGGCCAGGTACTTGGCTGGCAGCTTGGTGGCTTTGGGCATCGCCGGCGCGCGCAGGGAACGCATGCTTTCGCGCAGACGCTGCTGGGACAGTTGATGGGTCAGCAGTTCTTCGAAAGCCAAGCGATGCTGGGCCCAGTGATGGCCGAGGGCGAGTTCGTCGACGTCGGCATCGGCGGGCGGGTGATGCAGGTAGCGGATCGCGTCGGCCAGCGGCGCCAGTTGATAGTCCCGGGCCAGTTCGGTCGGCAGCCAGTCGGGCAGGCTGCTGGGGCCGAGCAGGGTCAGGGTTTGCATGCACAGTTGGCGCAGACGCTGTTGGGTCAGGCCTTCGGTCAGCGGGTAAACCGGGGTCAGGGTTTCATCCACGGGCGGCGGTTCGTCACCGGTGATGGCGCGGTATTCCGGGTGGTAGATTTCCAGTCCCGACGCCCCGGGCCGTGCTTCGCCGTAGCAGCGAATCCGCGTGCCGCGTTTCAGGCCTTCTTTCTGGGCGTTGCTGAAATGGTAGAAGCGCAGGCTGAGGCCGCCGGTGCCATCTTGAATCCGCACCACGAGGCTGCGACGACGGCCCATGACCACGTCGGCGCCGCTGACGGTGCCTTCGATCACGGCATCCTGACCGGGTCGCAAGTGACCGATCGGGACCACTCGGGTGCGGTCCTGATAGCGCAGCGGCAGGTGAAACAGCACGTCCTGGAGATTCTCCAGGCCGACCTTGGCCAATTTCTCGGCCATGGCTTCACCGACACCCTTGAGTGCCGTCACCGACACTTGCGACAACTCGGTCATGGCAGCGACTTAACCGGCCACCACCGGCGCTTGTGGCTTGGCCACCGAGCACAGGCGAATGGAGTCAGCGAGGATTTCAATCGCCTTCGGCCGCGGGAAGCTGGCGCGCCAGGCGATGGCCACGGTGCGGAACGGCACCGGCGGCGACAGTGGGCGCACGGCGATCACGCCTGGGGCGTAGTGGTGGCTGTCCACCGCCGACAGCGGCAGGATCGAAATGCCTAGGCCGGAGGCGACCATGTGGCGGATGGTTTCCAGGGAGCTGGACTCGACCGTGGTGTGTTTGGCGCCGTCATTGCCTTTGCCCAGGGTTGGGCAGGCTTCCAGCACTTGATCGCGGAAGCAGTGGCCTTCGCCGAGCAGCAGCAGGCTCTTGTCGTTGAGCAGGGCGGCGTCGATGGTTTCTTTCTGGGTCCACGGGTGCTGGGCTGGCATCAGGACGTAGAACGGCTCGTCGTAGAGCGGCAGGGTGAGCACGTCGGCTTCGTTGAACGGCAGGGCGATGATGATCGCGTCGAGCTCGCCGTTGCGCAGTTTGTCGCGCAGCACGTGGGTGAAGTTTTCTTCGATGTACAACGGCATCTGCGGGGCGACGCGGTGCAGTTGCGGGATCAGGTGCGGGAACAGGTACGGGCCGACGGTGTAGATCGCGCCGACTTTCAGCGGCGCGGTCAGCTGGTTCTTGCCGGCCTGGGCCAGTTCGCGAATGCCTTGGGCCTGCTCCAGGACTTTTTGCGCCTGGGCCACGATGCCTTCGCCGACCGGGGTCAGGCGCACGGCGCTCTTGCTGCGCTCGAAAATCAGCACACCGAGTTCGTCTTCAAGCTTTTTCACGCCCACCGACAGGGTCGGTTGGCTGACGTGGCAACGCTCGGCCGCGTGACCGAAGTGCTGCTCTTGGGCGAGGGTAACGATGTAGCGTAATTCTGTAAGAGTCATAGCGAGCGTCCATGAAGTTGCGGGCCAAGCATACCGGCTGCAATCGATAGACGCACGTTATCAGAGAGAGTGTGCTGAGTGACACAGGGCAATTCGGGTTTGCCGCTGGCGGATAGGCAAAAGGCACCTTTCGGTGCCTTTATGGCTGCTGCATAACCCTGTAGGAGCGAAGCTTGCTCGCGAAAGCGGTTTATCAGCCAACATGGATGTTGGATGTGATGGCCTCTTCGCGAGCAAGCTTCGCTCCTACAGGTGCCGTGTGTTGTTTAGCGCCGGCGTTTTTCCAGTGAATAAACAAACGGTGCAACGATTTCGATCGAGCCGTTGTTCAGCATGTCGGCCGGTGGCTTGGGCAGCGGCTGGGCACGTTTGATCATGTCCAGGGTCGCCCGGTCCAGATCGGCGTTGCCGGAACGGCCTACCAGTTCGAACGACAACACATTGCCTTCAGCATCGACCACAAAGCGCAGACGGTTCAGCCCTTCCTTGCCCCGGGACTGGGCACTGGCCGGGTACTTTTTGTACTTGGCCAAGTGAGCGAGCAGGGTGCCTTGCCAACTGGCCTTGGCGGCCTGCTGCGCGGGCGACGGCCCCGGCGCTGGCTGTGCGGATTTCTCGGTCGGGGCCTGGGTCGGTTGCGCGTCGCTCGGTTTTTCCTCGGACGGTTTTTCCTTCGGCGGCTCCGGCTTTTTCTCCACCGGCTTGGGCGGTTGCGGCTTGGGCTTGGGTTTGACCGGTTTCGGCACGGCGATCTCGGCCTTCGGCACTTCCGCCAGTTTCGGGATCGGCAGCTCTTCCACCGGAGCCGGTGGCTGCGGCGGCGTGATGACCTTCGGCGGTGCCGGCGGTGGCGGGGCCGGGACCGGCGCCAACTCGACCATCATTGCCTGTGGAGGCAACTCGATCGGCGGACGCGCCGTCCAGTTCACCGCCAGCGCAATGGCCAGCGCATGGACGCCCAGCACCACGGCCAGGCTCCCGCTGTAACGCGTCAGCTTATGGCGCGTCGTGATCATTTCTTGACTGCCGTCTCAAGCCCGACCAGACCCACCTTCAGGTAACCGGCGGAGCGCAGGTTGTCCATCACGCTCATCAGGTCGCCGTAATCCACGCCTTTATCGGCCTGGAAGAAGATCGTCGTGTCTTTCTTGCCCTTGGTCCTGGCGTCGAGGGTGGCGCCGAGTGCTTCGGCCTTCACTTCGTCTTCACCGAGGAACAGGCGCTGGTCAGCTTTTACGCTGAGGAATACCGGTTTCTCTGGCCGTGGCGCCGGTTTGGCGCTGGAGGCCGGCAGATCGACCTTGATGTCCACGGTGGCCAACGGCGCGGCCACCATGAAGATGATCAACAGCACCAGCATCACGTCGATAAACGGTGTGACGTTGATTTCGTGGTTCTCGGCCAGATCGTCGTCTGCGCCTTCTTTCAAATGCAAGCCCATGGCTGATTACCCTACTTTGACCACGTGGGGTTGCGTGGAGCGCTCAGCGGTCGGCAGGTGATCCAGATCACGGCTGACCAGCAACAGGACTTCAGCAGAGGCGTCCGACACCTGCGCCTTGTAACCGGCGATGGAGCGGGCGAAAACGTTGTAGATGACCACGGCAGGGATCGCGGCAACCAGGCCCAGCGCGGTGGCCAGCAGGGCTTCGGCGATGCCGGGAGCGACTACGGCGAGGTTGGTGGTCTGGGTTTTGGCGATGCCGATGAAGCTGTTCATGATGCCCCACACGGTGCCGAACAGACCCACGAATGGCGCGGTGGAGCCGATGGTGGCGAGTACGCCGGTGCCGCTGCTCATGTTGCGACCGCAGGCGGCAACCAGACGCTCAAGACGGAAGGCGACACGTTCCTTGATGCCTTCTTTCTCGCGGCTGTTGGCCGACAAGCGCATTTCTTCCAGGGCGTCGTGGACCAGCAGATGGGCGAGGGTGCCTTGCTTGGTCGCGGTGACGCTGGCTTCTTTAAGGGTGGTGGCTTTTTTCAGGTGGACGATTTCGGTGCGCAGACGACGCTTGGCGCCCATCAGCTCGAAGCCCTTGGCGATCCAGATGGTCCAGGTGATGATCGAGGCGATGGCCAGGCCGATCATCACGATTTTCACGATAATATCGGCGTTCTGGTACATGCCCCATGGCGACAGGTCGTGGGCCATGCCCAGGGAGTTGTCAGGTTCGAGGACTTCTGGCGCGTTTTCGGCGTTGGCATCCACGGCCTGGGCTGGGTCAGTTGCGGCAGGTGCTACGGCGGGAGCGGCATGATCAGCCGGGGCTGGCGCAGCGGCGGCGGCCGGGGTGGCTGGCGCTTGTGCATCAGCGAAAGCGGCGACAGGCGCCAGCATCAGGCTGAGCAGCAGGGCGGCCACAGCGCTCCAGGCGCGAGGTCGTTTGGTTGGCGAAGCGGGGAATTGATTGCGTGTCATGCTGGCCGGACCTGAGAGAAAAATAGGGTAAATGTTCTTCCAGGCCTCGTAAGGCCGAGAACAAAAGTGGTCGGCATTATTGCAAGTAATTCTTGTTAACAGAAGTAATAGCGTCTCTTTTTTTCCTCCATTGCTAGCCGCTCGTCCTATACGGGCGCTAGTCTGTACCTTTCCTGAGGGAGTTTTCTGATGTCCGCGCCATCTGTTTTGATCGCCGGCTGCGGTGATGTCGGCAGTCGTCTGGCCACGCAATTGCTAGCTTTGGGGTGGGAGGTTCACGGCTTGCGGCGTGATGTCTCGCGCCTGCCTGAAGGTGTGATTGGCGTTGCCGGCGACCTGTTCAATAAAGACTGCCCGGACACCTGGCCAATCGGTGCGGTGGATTACCTCGTGTATTGCGCGGCAGCCACCGATCACGATGAGGCCGGTTACCGCGCCGCTTATATTCAGGGTTTGCAGCACGTGCTGGAGTGGCTCGGTGACTATGGGCAAGTGCCCAATCGGCTGCTATTCGTGTCCAGCAGCAGTGTTTATGGCCAGCAAGAGGGCGAATGGGTCGACGAGAATTCGCCGACCGTGGCAGCGGGCTATTCAGGGCGGGTGATGCTGGAAGCCGAGCAGATTGCACTCAATAGCGGAATCCCGGCGAGCATCGTGCGTTTGACCGGGATCTACGGGCCGGGCCGAGAGTTTCTGCTGACTCAGGTTCGTCGCGGTTATCGCGTGGCTGTTGATCCGCCGCTGTATGGCAACCGCATTCACTCGGACGACGCGGCGGGGTTGATGGCGCATTTGCTGGAGGCGGATCAGCGAGGGACGGTGCTGGATGACGTCTATATAGGTGTCGACGACGCGCCTGCGCCACTGGCGGAAGTGGTGGGCTGGTTGCGTGAGTATCTGGGCGTGACCGAGTGGGCCGAGGACGAGAGCGTGCGCCGCACGGGTAGCAAGCGTTGCAGTAATGCCCGGGCGAAAGCGCTGGGCTGGGCACCAAAGTATCCGAGTTATCGCGAAGGCTACGCTGCCATTCTCGAAGGCCGCTGATACTTTTCAAATACCCCAAAACAACTGTAGGAGCGAGGTTTGCCCGCGAAGGCGTCATAACATCCAACCTCTATGTTGACTGTTACATCGCTTTCGCGGGCAAGCCGCGCTCCTACAATTGGTTTTGCGTTGGTCTTACTGCTTTTCCAGCAACCACTTGCGATCACCCGGCGTGAACTGAGGCATTTCATCCGCCTGCGCCGTGTTCACAGCCTGAAAAATCTCCAGTTCCTTGCCTTTACGCGCAAAGATCCAGGTGTTGCCCTGGCCGTTCTGCTGCAGCCACATATTGTCGTTGCCGCCGCTCATCGACGCGCAATCACCCGCCAGGCACAGGGCATAACGATCCGCGCCTGGCAGGCCGGCCACTTGGCCATCCGCCTGAAATTGCACGGTGCTGCCTTCACCCTGACCGTTGACGATGGACCAGCTGCCGCCCATGTAGGCCGTGTACAGCGCGCGTTCGAAGCTGGCGCCAATCGGCGCGCCTTCCGGGACCGGAATCAAGGCACGGTCGAAGACTTGCGCGGGTTCGTTGTCGTTCGCGACCTGGCTCAATTGCTTGCCGTCGCGTCGCAACTCGCTGGCGGAGCTGCCATAGAAGTCGACTTTCCAGGCGCCGGACTCATCGGCCAGCAACTTGCCTTCGACGTTTTCAAAACCGTTGGTGTAGCGGGCCTGGTTGGCCTTGGTGTTGACGTCCCATTCCAGGTTCGGACCGTATGCCTGGAGCGCTTCGCGCAGAGGGCCGCCCTTGGAGGCAGCATCGATGGCCACCTGGTTGATCCAGGTGCCGCTGATATCACTGTCGGCAGGATTGCTGGCGCAGCCGCCGAGGAAAACGGCGAGCAAGGAGAGGGCAAGCGCTTTGCGCATGGTGGAATCCTTTCAAAACGAAAACGGCGCAGCCTGGGAGGCTGCGCCGGATGTGTTACTCGATGACCAGAATAGCGTCCATTTCTACCTGCGAACCCTTTGGCAGGGCTGCAACGCCGATGGCGGCGCGGGCAGGGTAGGGTTGGTCAAAGTATTTGCCCATGATCTCGTTGACCTTGGCGAAGTGGCTCAGGTCGGTGAGGAAGATGTTCAGTTTGACGATGTCCTTGAACGAACCGCCGGCGGCTTCAGCCACGGCCTTGAGGTTCTCGAACACCTGGACGGTCTGGGCTTCGAAGCCTTCGACCAGTTCCATGGTTTTTGGGTCCAGGGGAATCTGACCCGACATGTAGACGGTATTGCCAGCCTTGATCGCCTGGGAATAAGTGCCGATGGCGGCCGGGGCTTTGTCGCTGGTGATAACAGTCTTGGTCATGAATGACTCCTTGTAATGGATGGGCTACGCGCGCATGCGGGTGATGCGAATCACCCCGGTCAAGGCGCGCAGTTTCTTGATCACGCGGGCCAGGTGCACACGGTCGTGCACGCTGACCACCAGTTGGACCACGCTGATGCGACCATCGCGTTCGTCCATGCTGATTTTTTCGATATTGCCGTCGGCCGCGTTGACGCTGCTGGCCAACAGGGCGATCAGGCCGCGCTGATGTTCCAGTTCGACGCGCAGCTCGACGTTGAATTCGCCGGTGACATCCTTGGCCCACGAGAGCTGGATGCATTTTTCCGGGTTGTGGCGGATTTCGCTGATGTTGCGGCAGTTGTCCAGGTGCACAACCATGCCTTTGCCCGCGGACAGGTGCCCGACAATCGGGTCGCCCGGGATCGGCGTGCAACATTTGGCGTAGCTGAGCACCAGGCCTTCGGTACCGCGAATCGCCAGCGGACCTTCGGCGCTCGGCAGTTGTTCGCCTTCGCCCAGCAGGCGGCGGGCGACCACATAGGCCATGCGGTTGCCCAGACCGATGTCTTCGAGCAAGTCTTCGATCAGTTCCAGGCGGTATTCGGTGAGCATCGCCTTGACGCGCTCGGCCGGGACTTTTTCCAGGGTGCTGTCGAAGCCGTTGAGCACTTTGTTCAGCAGGCGTTCGCCGAGGCTGATGGATTCGGAGCGGCGTTGCAGTTTCAGCGCGTGGCGGATGTGCGTGCGTGCCTTGCCGGTGACCACGAAGTTGAGCCACGCCGGGTTCGGCCGTGCACCGGGGGCGCTGACGATCTCGACCGTGGAACCGCTTTGCAGCGGTTCGGACAGCGGTGCGAGACGACGATTGATCCGGCAGGCGATGCAGCTGTTGCCGACATCGGTGTGCACCGCGTAGGCGAAATCGACCGCCGTGGAGCCTTTGGGCAGCTCCATGATCCGGCCTTTAGGCGTGAACACGTAGACCTCGTCCGGGAACAGGTCGATCTTCACGCTTTCGATGAATTCCAGCGAGTTGCCGGCGCGTTGCTGCATTTCCAGCACGCCTTTTACCCACTGGCGGGCGCGGGCGTGAGTGCCTTTGGGCTGCTCGTCGCCGCTGGATTTGTACAGCCAATGGGCAGCGATGCCGTTGTTGGCCATCTCTTCCATTTCACGGGTGCGGATCTGGATCTCGATCGGTACACCGTGCATGCCGAACAGCGTGGTGTGCAGCGACTGATAGCCGTTGGCCTTGGGGATCGCGATGTAATCCTTGAAGCGACCCGGCAACGGTTTGTACAAATTATGCACAGCACCCAGCACGCGGTAGCAGGTATCGACCTTGTCGACGATGATCCGGAACGCGTAGACGTCCATGATTTCGTTGAAGGCCCGACGCTTGCCGCGCATTTTCTTGTAGATGCCGTAGAGGTGTTTCTGGCGCCCGCTGACTTCGCCCTGGATTTCATCAATCGCCAGGCAGTGGCTCAGGGACTCTTCGATCTTGTTGACGATTTCCTTGCGGTTGCCCCGGGCGCGCTTGACGGCCTGGTTGATCCGCGCGGAACGCATCGGGTGCATGGCCTTGAAGCCGAGGTCTTCGAATTCTATGCGGATGGCGTGCATGCCCAGCCGGTTGGCGATGGGCGCATAGATTTCCAGGGTTTCCTTGGCGATGCGTCGGCGTTTTTCGCCGGACAGCACTTCCAGCGTGCGCATGTTGTGCAGGCGGTCGGCCAGCTTGACCAGGATCACGCGAATGTCGCGGGCCATGGCCATGGCCATTTTCTGGAAGTTTTCGGCCTGGGCTTCGGCTTTGGTCTCGAAGTTCATCTGGGTCAGTTTGCTGACCCCATCGACCAGTTCGGCCACGGTTTCGCCGAACTGCGCTTGCAGCGCTTCCTTGGCAATCCCGGTGTCTTCGATCACGTCATGCAGCATCGCCGCCATCAAACTCTGATGGTCCATGTGCATGTCGGCAAGAATATTCGCCACCGCAAGAGGATGCGTGACGTACGCCTCGCCGCTGCGGCGGCGTTGGCCGTCGTGGGCTTGTTCGGCGTAGAAATACGCTCGGCGGACCAGGTTGACCTGGTCCTTGCCGAGGTAGGTCGATAAGCGATCGGCGAGGGCGTCTATGCTCGGCATGATGACTCCTGCCGTTCGCTGTGACCCCGCGCCGTGCTACGTCGACCAGGCATAGGCTTAGACGGCCTCGTTGGACTCGTCCTCGAACGCTGCGAACAGCGGTTCGTCTTCGACGATTTCAGCATTGGCGATGAACTCATAGCTCATCAGGCCTTCAGCGATTTCACGCAGCGCTACAACGGTAGGCTTGTCGTTTTCCCACTGAACCAGTGGCTCTTTGCCGCCGGTGGCCAGTTGACGGGCACGTTTGGTGGACAGCATGACCAGCTCAAAACGGTTTTCCACGTGGTTCAGGCAGTCTTCAACGGTTACGCGGGCCATGGTATTCCTCGGAGCGAATGCAATATGCGCGCTGCCCGGTTGGGCGAGCGGACTCAACAGTTTAAAAAATCACCAGCGATTAGGGAAGCGCTGATTTTTTGACCAAGCCCTTCGACGCGCTGCAAGTGCCAATGTAAAGCCCTTGCAGCGGTTTTGGGAAGAGCTGTTTAGCCGAGCAATTCAGCCAAAAGTTTTCCGTTACGCTGCTGCTGACGCTTCTGATGCAGCTGATTTGCACGGAAAATCGCCTTCAGGTCGTGCAGGGCGTGGGCAAAATCGTCGTTGATGATCAGGTAGTCGTAGTCGACGTAGTGGCTCATCTCGCTGACGGCTTCACGCATCCGGCCGTCGATGATCTCGTCGCTGTCCTGGCCGCGATTGGTCAGGCGCTGGTGCAAGGCTTCCAGGGACGGCGGCAGAATGAAGATCGAGCGGGCTTGTGGCATCAACTTGCGCACTTGCTCGGCGCCTTGCCAGTCGATTTCCAGGATCAGGTCGTGGCCTGCGTCCAGGGTCTGCTGCAAGTGGCTTTGCGAGGTGCCGTAGAGGTTGCCGAACACTTCGGCGCGCTCCAGGAAGTCGCCGTGTTCGCCCATCTTCACAAACGCTTCGCGCGAGACGAAGTGATAGTTCACGCCGTCCACTTCACCGGGGCGCATAGCGCGGGTGGTGTGGGAAACCGAGACGCGAATCTCCGGGTCGGAGTCGGTCAGGGCCTTGACCAGGCTGCTCTTGCCCGCGCCCGAAGGGGCGGAAATGATGTACAGGGTGCCGGTGCTGTGGGTCATGTCGGGGTGGCCTTACTCAATATTCTGTACTTGTTCGCGCATCTGCTCGATCAACACTTTGAGGTTGACCGCAGCCGTGGTGCTGCGCGGATCGAAGGCTTTGGAGCCCAGTGTGTTGGCTTCGCGGTTGAGTTCCTGCATCAGGAAGTCCAGGCGCCGACCGGCCGCACCGCCGGACTTGAGCACCCGGCGAACTTCGAGGATGTGAGTGCTCAGGCGATCCAGTTCTTCGGCGACGTCGCTCTTTTGCGCGAGCATGACCATTTCCTGCTCCAGCCGCTGTGGGTCCATCTCGGCTTTCATGTCGGCAAAGCGGTCGAGGACTTTCTGGCGCTGGGTGGCGAGCATCTGCGGAACGAGCTCGCGCAGGGTCACGACGTCTTCTTCAATGGAGGTCAGGCGCTCGTTGATCAGGCGTGCCAGCTCCGCGCCTTCGCGCTCGCGGCCAGCCTTCAACTCTTTCAAGCCCTGGGTGAACAGCGCCAGTGCTTCGGCATTCAAGGCTTGCGGATCAGTCGCGTCGCCGACCAGGACGCCAGGCCAGGCCAGGACTTCCAGTGGGTTCAGCGCGGCCGGGTTCTTGATCAGGCCGGAGATCGTCTCGGCGGCGGCAACCAGTTGCGAAGCGCGCTCGCGATCTATTTGCAGGGTTTTGCCGGTGCTTTCTTCAGTGAAACGCAGGGTGCATTCCAGTTTGCCTCGGGAAATGCCCTGGCGCAGCGCTTCGCGGACCGCGCCTTCGAGGTCGCGAAAGGATTCCGGCAGGCGCAGGTGCGGCTCCAGGTAGCGGCTGTTGACCGAGCGCAGCTCCCAGCTCAGGGTGCCTTGGGCGCCGGCTTTTTCGACGCGGGCGAAGGCGGTCATGCTGTGCACCATGGAGGTACCTCGCAATGCAGGCCGACGCGAACAGTTGAGCTTCGCGGACCCGATATCAATGAATGTAAGCCGACTGGCAGCAAAGGCGCAGGATTGTAGCGCAGTGGGGCGGATGCGCCCAAACACACGCTGTGACAAAGGGCTGCAGGCCGTCGGTTAGGCACTTATCTGCGCCTTCAACCGTCGGCCGGATTTTTTAGAAGTGCCCAGTCGTTGCTGGCGGCTCTATAATGCTCCGCAGTTTTCCGTCCCCCGTACAGGTATTCCCTATGAAACGTCCAAGTGGTCGCGTTGCCGATCAGCTCCGCTCGATCCGCATTACCCGCAACTACACCAAACACGCCGAGGGTTCTGTGCTGGTCGAGTTCGGTGATACCAAAGTCATCTGCACCGTCAGCGTCGAGAATGGCGTGCCACGTTTCCTCAAAGGTCAGGGCCAAGGCTGGTTGACCGCTGAATACGGCATGCTGCCGCGCGCCACTGGCGAGCGTAACCAGCGTGAAGCGAGCCGCGGCAAGCAAGGCGGCCGCACTCTGGAAATCCAGCGTCTGATCGGCCGTTCCCTGCGCGCTGCGCTGGACATGTCGAAGCTGGGCGATGTCACCCTGTACGTCGATTGCGACGTGATCCAGGCTGACGGCGGCACCCGTACCGCGTCCATCACCGGCGCCATGGTTGCGCTGGTCGATGCTTTGAAAGTGATCAAGAAGCGCGGCGGCCTGAAAGGCGGCGACCCGCTCAAGCAAATGATCGCGGCCGTTTCGGTCGGCATGTACCAGGGCGAGCCTGTGCTTGACCTCGACTATCTGGAAGACTCGGCTGCCGAGACTGACCTGAACGTCGTCATGACCAGCACCGGTGGCTTCATCGAAGTCCAGGGCACTGCCGAAGGCGCGCCGTTCCAGCCGGAAGAGCTGAACGCCATGCTGGAACTGGCCAAGAAAGGCATGAACGAGATTTTCGAGCTGCAGAAAGCCGCACTGGCTGACTGATCGGACCTTTCCACACCAAGGAGGACGCCATGAGTGATCAGCAATTGCTACCCACGCCGAGCCAGGAGGTTCGTCAGTGGGCGATGTTTTGTCACTTGTCCGCCTTGCTGGGGATCTGGATTCCGTTTGGTACGCTGATCGGCCCGCTGATTCTCTGGCAGATGAAGCGCGAGAGTGATCCGTTTATTGATGCGCAGGGCAAGGAAGCGCTCAATTTTCAGATCACCGTCGCCATCGCCGCGACCCTCTCGTTCTTTTTGATGTTGGTGGTCATCGGGTTCTTCCTGCTTGGCCTGATCGCCATCGGCGCGTTGGTGCTGACGATCATCGCTGGCGTGAAAGCCAATGAAGGGGTGCCTTATCGGTATCCGTTCACTTGGCGGGTGATCAAGTAATGATCAATCCGGGCAGGCCCGCCTTGCATTGAACGCTGTAAAACAAATGCCCTGACTTGTCAGGGCATTTGTATTTCTGCAGTTCAATTAACATCGCTGGCGCACGGGGCGGGTGATAACTGCGCCGCAGTTCTTTATCAACGATCACTCTTACATCTTTAGTCACAACTGTAATGCCTCAACATCGGCTGCGTCCTTGGCAATGAGACTTTACGGTTGATAGAGTTGCCCCACGTTATATTCACTAAGAAATATTTCGACATATTCAAGCCATCGAAGGTCCTTGAATTTCAAGCAATCAGTGTTGAGAAACTCAGCCGGTTCAAGAGGCGTGCGCAGGTAAAAAGTTCGCCTCTGAATATATATAGCCAAGAATAATCCCAATGATTCAGCTCGATTTTTATGGAACGCTTGTGGCCGCCTCCTTAGTACTTTTACTGGGGCGCGGACTTGTTACACGTGTTGGTTTTTTACGTAATTACAATATCCCTGAACCCGTCGCCGGCGGCTTGTTGGTTGCCTTGGCTCTTCTCGTATTACGAACGTTTGATATTGAACTCCGCTTCGATACTTCATTACAGACACCGTTGATGTTGGCTTTTTTTGCCACGATCGGCTTGAGTGCGGACTTCGCCAGCCTGAAGAAGGGCGGTCGCGCAGTGGGCGTTTTTCTGCTGGCAGTGGCCGGACTGCTGATCGTCCAGAATGCCATGGGCATCGGCCTCGCAAAAATGCTCGGGCTCGATCCTTTGATGGGACTGCTGACCGGTTCGATTACGTTGTCGGGCGGTCACGGTACAGGTGCCGCGTGGGGGACGGTGTTCAGCGAGAAGTACGGTCTGGCGTCGGCCTCCGAGCTGGCGATTGCGTCTGCGACGTTCGGCCTGGTGTTGGGTGGCTTGATTGGTGGTCCGGTCGCTCGTCTGCTGATCAAGCGTGTTCAAGTGCCTGGCTGCCACCCTCAGGAAACACCACAGTTGCCAAAGGGCTTTGAGCAGCCGAACAAAGAGCGCTCGATTACGCCATTTTCGTTTATCGAAACACTCGCTCTGATCGCGGTCAGCTTATTGGCCGGCAATCTTCTGAATGGCTGGCTGCAAGGAACGGCACTTGAATTGCCGACGTTCGTTTGCGTCTTGTTCGTGGGTGTCGTTTTACGCAATGGGCTTTCAGCGTTGGGCTTGTATCAGGTATTCGAGCGTGAAGTCTCGGTGCTGGGGAATGTCAGCCTGTCGCTGTTTCTGGCGATTGCCTTGATGTCGCTCAAACTGTGGGACCTGGCGGCACTGGCCTTGCCGATCTTCATCATTCTGGCTGCTCAAGCATTGGTCATGGCGCTGTTTGCGATTTTCGTGACGTTCAGAATCATGGGCAGTAACTACGATGCGGCGGTGTTGGCGGCAGGGCACTGCGGTTTCGGGCTGGGTGCCACACCCACGGCCATCGCTAACATGCAGGCGGTGACGCAGCGCTACGGGCCTTCGCAGATAGCGTTTCTCGTGGTGCCCATGGTGGGTGCGTTCTTCATCGACATCATTAATGTCATCGTGATCAAGCTGTACCTTGCGTTGCCGTTTTTTGCCGTTGCCTGAGGTTCGGGCTGCGTCGACGGGTGCATAAAAAATGCCCGTATCTTGCGATACGGGCATTTTTTTATCGGCGAATCGACGCTTAGATAGTCAGCGTCCAGTCGTAGTCCACGATCAGCGGTGCGTGTTGCGAGAACCGTGGCTGACGTGGCAGGCGTGCGCTGCGTACAAAGCGGCGCAGGCCTGGGGTCAGCAACTGGTAGTCGAAACGCCAGCCCAGGTTGAGCATCTCAGCCTGTTCGTTGTCCGGCCACCAGCTGTACTGGTCGCCTTCACGGCTGACTTCGCGCAGGGCATCGACATAACCCATATTGCCGACAATCTCGTCCATCCAGGCACGTTCAGGTGCCAGGAAGCCCGGGGATTGCTGGCTGTCGCGCCAGTTCTTGATATCCAGCTTCTGTTGCGCCACGTACAGCGAGCCACAATAAATGTACTCGCGACGTTTGCGTCGCTGTTTATCCAGATAACGGGCGAAATCGTCCATTAGCTTGAACTTCTGGTTCAAGTCTTCATCGCCATTCTGCCCCGAAGGGAGCAGCAAGGTCGCGATGCTGACCTTATCGAAATCGGCTTGCAGGTAGCGCCCGTAGCGGTCGGCCGTCTCGAAGCCGAGACCGCTGATGACTGCCTTCGGTTGCAACCGCGAATACAAAGCCACGCCACCCTGGGCGGGAACTTCGGCTTCGCAGGCATAAAGGAAGTAGCCATCCAGTTGGAAGGCTGGATCGTCCAGTTCAAAGGCGGAGGCGCGGGTGTCCTGCAGGCAGATGACGTCGGCATTCTGTGCTTGCAGCCAACTGAGCAAACCTCGCTCCACTGCAGCCTGAATACCATTGACGTTCACACTGATGATCCGCATAAATGGCCCCAAAAATCGCGTGCGTGTATGATACACGGCGTCAACCTAATTAGCTAAATCCGTGGTATTTGGGGTTTTTTTCATGCAAGCGTATCAGCGCGATTTCATTCGTTTTGCCATCGATCGCGGCGTTTTGCGCTTCGGTGAGTTCACCCTGAAGTCCGGGCGCACCAGTCCTTACTTCTTCAATGCCGGCCTTTTCAACAGCGGTTCGGCCCTGGCGCAGCTGGGTCGTTTCTACGCGGCAGCCATCGTCGAGAGCGGTATTCCCTTCGACGTTCTGTTTGGCCCGGCGTACAAAGGCATCCCGTTGGCGGCGACCACTGCCGTGGCATTGGCCGAACACCATGGCCGTGACCTGCCATGGTGCTTCAACCGCAAGGAAGCCAAGGCTCACGGCGAAGGCGGCAGCCTGGTCGGCGCGCCGTTGACCGGCGATGTGCTGATCATCGACGACGTGATCACCGCCGGCACCGCCATCCGTGAAGTGATGCAGATCATCGCTTCCCAGGACGGCGCCAAAGCCGCTGGTGTGCTGATCGCCCTGAACCGTCAGGAGCGCGGCAACGGTGAGTTGTCGGCGATCCAGGAAGTGGAGCGTGACTTCAAGATTCCGGTGATCAGCATTGTTTCGCTGAACCAGGTGCTGGAATTCCTGGCCGATGATCCGCAGCTCAAGCAGCATTTGCCTGCCGTAGAAGCCTACCGCGCTCAGTTCGGCGTGTAACAACGCGAACTTGTAGGAGCGAGGCTTGACCGCGAAGGCGTCGTCACATTCAGCGATGAGGTGACTGTCAGATTGCCTTCGCGGGCAAGCCTCGCTCCTACAGGATCGCAAGCAAAAAAAAAGACCCCGCTCAGCCTGGCTGAGCGGGGTCTTTTTTATGTCTTCAGCGCAGCCTTCGCCATTTGCCTACCAGTTTCAGCGCCAATCTCAGGTTGAATAGCGCAAATACCAACAACGCTAAAACGACTAATACATAAAGCGTGCGATCCACATCAAAATCCCACAGATCCAGCTTACTGCTGGCCATAATCCGTACAGCGGCCGGAAGGTTGACGTAAAACAGCGCTGCAAAAGCGCAGGTCAGGGGCAGTGCGCAGGCGAGCAAGACATTCATCACCTTTGCCCTGCTACGCCTTCTGGCCAGCGGCCCCGATAGCGCTTCATCCAGCTCCAGCGCTTCATGCAGCTTGGGCCATGCCAGATTGAACATGAAGGTGGTCAGGGTCAGCAGCAAGCCACTGACCGCGACGATGTCACTGAACGGCATTCAGGCCCAGCGTCTGGCACAACAGCGCGTGGGAGTCTTCGCTGATCTCGAATTGCCCGGCACTGCCTTTGCGCTTGGTAATGGGTTTGAAGGTCGGCTCGTTTTGCGTGATCAGCATGTTCAGTTCATCACGGATGACATCCGAACTGATCACCACCAGGTACACCGTTTGCGCGTGTTCCGCAGACTCGATCACCGCACGCATGCTGTGCCGCAAGATCTCGTCCAGCTGATTGCGAAAGCGCGAAACCGTGTTTTTCAGTAAGGTTTTACTTTGGCTCTGGGTCAGCTGGAAAATCGTCGAGATCTGAGACTCAGTCGGCAGGGTTTGCCCGAAGTAGCTTTGAATCAGATACAGCAGGCGATCCTGCTTCGCTTCATCGGCCCGGCTCGGCATGCCGCCCTCGACCAGCATTTTCAAGTATTCGGTCAGGCTCGCCTTGGCGATACGCTGTAAGGCGTGAGCGATTTCGGCGTCGGAAATTTTCAGGGTCTTTTTGACCGGTCCCTTTTGCTCCTGCTCGAAAGCCTGGGCGTCGATCGTGAACGAGATCTGCATGGCTCAGCGCCTCCGAAGTTATTTTTTGCTGGCAGGGCTGGAGGTTTCGACTTGTTTGATCCCGGCAGGTTTTTCGGCTTTCTCAGGATATGGATCAATCACGGCGTCGCCTTGGCCGGTCAGAATTTTCCAACCATGGCTAATGTGCGCGGTTTTACGAAGTTGCGGGCAGGGCGGCATCGATGTTTTGGCCTGATTCGAATACTGGTGGCCGCAGTCCACGCACTCGTAAGTGCCTGGTGATACATCACTGCCGTAAGGTACGTAATCTTTTTGCATAGGGAAAATCTCCTGTGGATACAGGGAAGATCCTAGGCAGATTGCTTCTTTCTCGATGTCAGACACTTCCTGCATTGGCGTCAGGCATTTCCTGCGGGCAAAAAAAGATCGCAGCCTTCGTCAGTTCCTACAGAGGATTCCAAAATCCCTGTAGGAGCCGCCGAAGGCTGCGATCTCTTGATCTTTACAAATCAGGGACGCTTGCGATTACTGATCAATGTACCCACACCGGTATCGGTGAAGATCTCCAGCAGAATCGCATTCGGCACCCGACCGTCAATGATCAATGAGCTGCCCACACCGCCCTGTACCGCTTCCAGCGCGCAACGGATCTTCGGCAGCATGCCGCCGTAGATTGTGCCGTCGGCAATCAGGTCGTCGACTTGCTGGGTGGTCAGGCCGGTGAGGACCGTGCCTTGCTTGTCCATCAGGCCGGCGATGTTGGTCAGCAGCATCAGCTTTTCAGCTTTCAGCGCTTCGGCCACTTTACCGGCCACCAGGTCAGCGTTGATGTTGTACGACTCGCCGTTGGCGCCGACGCCGATTGGCGCAATCACCGGGATGAAATCGCCTTTGACCAGCAGGTTCAGCAGGTCGGTGTTGATGCCGACCACTTCGCCCACCTGGCCGATGTCGATGATTTCCGGTTGGGTCATCTCCGGCGTCTGGCGGGTAACGGTGAGTTTCTTCGCACGAATCAGCTCGGCGTCTTTACCGGTCAGGCCGATGGCGCTGCCGCCATGACGGTTGATCAGGTTGACGATGTCCTTGTTCACCTGGCCGCCGAGGACCATTTCCACCACGTCCATGGTCTGCGCGTCAGTCACGCGCATGCCATCGATGAAGTGGCTCTCGATCGACAGACGCTTGAGCAGGTCGCCGATTTGCGGGCCGCCGCCGTGAACCACCACCGGGTTGATGCCCACGGCTTTCATCAGCACGATGTCGCGGGCGAAGCCAGTTTTCAGCTCCTCGCTTTCCATCGCGTTGCCGCCGTATTTGATCACCAGCGTCTTGCCGACATAGCGGCGAATGTAAGGCAGCGCTTCGGACAGGACCTTGGCGGTGTTGGCGGCGGCTTCGCGTTCGAGGGTCATTCAGGGCTCCGGGTGAATCAGAAGATCAAAACGGTAGTTGGAGATCAGGGGCAACACGCTTCAACTGGACTTTGAACACGTCCTTGATGCGTTGCAGTTCAGCCTCGTCATCAGCCTCGAAACGCAGCACCAGCACCGGTGTGGTGTTGGACGCGCGCACCAGGCCCCAGCCTTTGGCGTAGTCGACTCGCACGCCGTCGATGGTGGTCAGGTCGGCGCCTTCGCCCCACTTCGCGTCGTGCAGAGCATCAATGATGCTGAATTTGCTCTCTTCGGTCACATGGATATTGATTTCAGGCGTAGAAATATCGTTCGGGAAGGTCGCAAACAGCTCCTCCGCGGTGGATTTTTCCTTGCTGAGGATCTCCAGCAGCCGCGCGGCGCTGTAAATGCCGTCGTCGAAACCGAACCAGCGCTCCTTGAAGAAGATGTGCCCGCTCATTTCGCCGGCCAACAGGGCGCCGGTTTGTTTCATTTTCTTTTTGATCAACGAGTGACCGGTCTTCCACATTAGCGGACGACCGCCGTATTCCTTGATCAGCGGGGTCAGGCGGCGTGTGCATTTGACGTCGAAGATGATTTCCGCGTCAGCGTTGCGCGCCAGCACGTCACGGGCGAACAGCATCAGCAGGCGGTCCGGGTAGACGATGCTGCCGGTGTTGGTCACCACGCCGACGCGGTCGCCGTCGCCGTCGAAAGCCAGGCCCAGGTCAGCGTTGGTTTCCTTGACCTTGGCGATCAAGTCCACGAGGTTTTCAGGCTTGCCCGGGTCCGGGTGGTGGTTCGGGAAATTGCCGTCGACGTCGCAGAACAACGGGATGACTTCGCAGTTCAGGGCTTCGATCAGTTGCGGGGCGATCACGCCGGCCGCGCCGTTACCGCAGTCGACCACGACTTTCAGGCGGCGAGCCAGTTTGATGTCCTGGACGATTTCGGTGTTGTAGCGGTCGAGGATCTCGACCTTGGTGATGCTGCCCTTGCCGCTGGTCAGGTTGTTGGTCTTGAGGCGTTCGTGCAGGGCCTGGATCTGTTCGTTGGCCAAGGTGTCGCCGGCAATGACGATCTTGAAACCGTTGTAATTCGACGGGTTGTGGCTGCCGGTGAGCATCACCCCGGATTTGCCGGCCAGTACGTTGGCGGCGTAATACAGCGCAGGCGTTGGCACCAGGCCGACGTCGCTGACGTGGCAACCGCTGTCGGCCAGACCTTGAATCAGGCGTTCGACCAGTTCCGGGCCAGAGAGGCGGCCGTCGCGACCGACGGAAACGTTGGGTTCGTCCTGAGCCAGGCTCTGGGCGCCGATGGCACGGCCGAGCCAGTAAGCGGTTTCACCGTTCAAGAATTCCGGGACGGTGCCGCGAATATCGTAGGCGCGGAAGATGCTGTCGGGGAACTTGGGTGCGACTTGGGCTGGACTGCTCATCTGTGGGATTGCTCCATTTCGAAAGTGACTGGACCTGCCGGGGAATGACTCGTTGGCAGGCACAAACTGAAGGGTATGACGGTGTTTTCCACAGAGAGTTCGTGGTGTGCAAAGGCCATGACCCCGGTTTCAGCGCGCACTTGACCGGCCAATCCCTTGATTTTCAGTGGTAAACCTTCCAGATGACGGCTGTGCAATTTCGAGCATATAAAGCACTTGTGGCGAGGGAGCTTGCTCCCGCTTGAGTGCGCAGCACTCACCGAATCTTGGGGCCGCTACGCAGCCCAGCGCGAGCAAGCTCGCTCGCCACAAAGGTGTATTTATCGGATCAATGGCTACCCGAATGCCCGAAACCACCAGCACCGCGCTCAGTTTCGACGAACTCTTCAACCATCTCGAAGTGCGCCTGAACCACAGGAACCAAAACTAGCTGAGCCAGACGTTCGCCCACTTCAAGGGTGAAATCCTTGTCGCTGCGGTTCCAGCACGAAACCATCAGCGGACCCTGGTAGTCGGAGTCGATCAGGCCAACCAGGTTACCCAGCACGATGCCGTGCTTATGGCCCAGGCCGGAGCGCGGCAGGATCAGCGCCGCCAGGCCCGGGTCGCCGATGTAGACCGACAGGCCGGTCGGGATCAGCAGGGTTTCGCCCGGCTTGATCACGGTGTCTTTTTCCAGCATGGCGCGCAGGTCGAGGCCGGCGGAGCCGGGGGTGGCGTACTGCGGCAGCGGGAAGTCGGTGCCGATGCGGGGGTCGAGGATCTTGGCTTGCAAAGCGTGCATGTAAATTAAACCTGGTTCAGACGGTCGGCGATAAAAGTGATCAGCTGGCGAGCAATCTTGCTCTTGCTGGTCTGGGCGAAAAGTGTGGCGTGGAGCTGGCGGTCGATCACGCTGCAGGCGTTTTCTTCGCTGTTGAAGCCAATGCTCGGGTTGGCGACGTCGTTGGCGACGATCAAATCGAGGTTTTTGTCTTTCAACTTGCGTGCAGCGTAATCGAGCAAGTGTTCGGTTTCGGCAGCGAAACCGACACTGAACGGACGGTCGGGGCGAGTCGCGATGGTGGCCAGGATGTCTGGGTTGCGCACCATCTGTAGCAACAAGCCGTCGCCGTTCGTAGGATCTTTCTTGAGTTTCTGTGGTGCGACGACTTCCGGGCGGTAGTCCGCGACCGCTGCCGAGGCGATAAACAAGTCGCAAGGGATCGCGGCTTCACAGGCGGCGAGCATGTCGCGGGCACTGACCACGTCGATGCGCGTCACGCGATCCGGAGTCGGCAAGTGCACCGGGCCGGTGATCAGCGTCACGCGGGCGCCGGCTTCCACCGCGGCTTCGGCCAGAGCAAAGCCCATTTTCCCGGAGCTGTGGTTGGTGATGTAGCGCACCGGGTCGATGTTTTCCTGGGTTGGGCCGGCGGTAATCAGCACGTGTTTGCCGGTGAGCGCCTGGCGCTGGAAGCAGTCCGCCGCGCATTGGGCGAGGTCGGTGGCTTCGAGCATGCGGCCCATGCCGACGTCGCCACAGGCCTGGCTGCCCGAGGCTGGGCCGAAGGATTTGATGCCGCGGCTTTCGAGGATTTGCAGGTTGGCCTGGGTGGCTGGATCGCGCCACATAGCCTGATTCATCGCCGGTGCCACGGCGACCACCGCGTCGGTGGCCAGCACCAGCGTGGTCAGCAGGTCATTGGCAATGCCTTGGGCCAGACGGGCGATCAGGTCCGCCGTGGCGGGGGCGATCAGCACCAGGTCGGCCCATTTGGCCAGCTCGATGTGGCCCATGGCGGCTTCGGCCGCGGGGTCCAGCAGGTCGAGGTGGACCGGATGGCCGGACAAGGCTTGCATGGTCAGCGGGGTGATGAACTCGCTGCCGCCACGGGTCATGACCACGCGCACTTCGGCGCCCTGGTCGATCAGGCGGCGAACCAGGTCGGCGCTCTTGTAGGCAGCAATGCCGCCGCCGACGCCCAGAACGATGCGTTTCCGATACAGCCGCTGCATAGGTCTGCCTTTCATTTCGTTGATGACTGCGTGGCGAACCCCCCTCCCCAGGAGTGAAATCGCCCGCAAAAAAGATGGGCTACGATATCACAGCGACCGCTACGGAACAGCGGCGCCCACAGACCAGGGAGGTGTTATGAGTATTCGTGATTGGCCGGCGGCAGAGCGGCCGCGGGAGAAGCTTCTTGAGCAGGGTTCGGCGAGTCTTTCTGATGCCGAGCTACTGGCCATCTTTCTACGGACCGGCGTGTCCGGCAAAAGCGCGGTGGATCTGGCGAGACACTTGTTGAGTCAATTCGGCAGTCTGCGCACCTTGCTGGAGGCCGATCTGCGGACCTTCAGCGGGCAACTGGGCCTGGGGCCGGCGAAATTCGCGCAGTTGCAGGCAGTGCTGGAGATGGCCCGGCGGCACCTGGCCGAGCGCTTGCGCCGGGATTCGGTGCTGGAGAGCCCGGTGGCGGTACGTGATTACCTCAAGGCCATGCTCCGCCATGAACCCCACGAGGTGTTCGGTTGCCTGTTTCTGGATTCAAAGCACCGGGTGCTGACGTTTGAAACGCTGTTTCGCGGCTCCATCGATAACACCAGCGTGTATCCGCGCCAAGTGGTCAAGCGGGCCCTGGCGCACAACGCCGCAGCGCTGATCCTGTGCCACAACCACCCGTCGGGTAACACCGACCCCAGCCAGGCTGATCGAATGCTGACCAAGCGCCTGCAAGAGGCGCTGGAGCTGATTGATGTGCGGGTGCTTGATCACTTTATCGTTGGGGATGGGGATCCGCTGTCCATGGCCGAGTACGGCTGGATGTAAACCTTGGCTGGCCTTCTCCACCCGTAGAAGCTGCCGAAGGCTGCGATCTTTTGATTTTGTTTTTCAGGTCAAAAGATCGCAGCCTCGTTTCACTCGGCAGCTACAGGGGGGTTACTTGAGATTGACCTTCGAGTAATCCTGGCGGCCAAACGGGCTGACCGAGTAACCCTGCACATCCTTGCGCGTCAACGCGAACGCAGTCGGATGCGCCAGCGGCAGCCACAACGCCTGTTGCTGAATCTGCGCCTGAGCCTGTTCATACAGCTTGGTGCGCACGCCTTGTTCGCTGGTGGTCTTGCCGGCGCTGATCAGCTTGTCCAGGTCCTGGTTGCAGTAACGGGCGAAGTTGGTGCCAGACTTGACCGCGGCGCAGGAAAACTGCGGCGTGAGGAAGTTGTCCGGGTCACCGTTGTCGCCAGCCCAGCCCATGAACAGCAGGTCATGCTCGCCGGCCTTGGCGCGACGGATCAGTTCGCCCCATTCGATCACGCGGATTTCGGCCTGAATGCCGATTTCCGCCAAGTCAGATTGCAGCAACTGCGCGCCGAGGCTCGGGTTGGGGTTCAGCAAACTGCCGGAAGGACGGGTCCAGATGGTGGTCTGGAAACCGTCCTTGAGCCCGGCTTTGGCCATCAATGCCTTGGCCTTGGCCACGTCGTGCGGATAGCCCGGCAGGCCTTTGGCGTAACTCCAGGTGTTCGGCGGATAAGGGCCGTTGGCGGCTTCGGCGGTGTCTTCGAACACGGCTTTTAGGTAGTTGGCTTTGTCGAACGCGAGGTTGATCGCCTGACGCACTTCAGGCTTGTCCAGCGGCGGATGCTGGCTGTTGATGCCGACGAAAGCGGTCATGAACGCGTCAGTCTTTTCCACTTTCAGCGTCGGCTCCTGCTTGGCGGCCACCACATCCAGCGGCTTGGGCGACAGGGCGATCTGGCACTCGTTGCGACGCAATTTCTGCAGGCGCACGTTGGCGTCCGGGGTGATGGCGAAGATCAGCGGGTCCACCGACGGCTTGCCGCCGAAGTAGTCCGGGTTGGCCTTGTAGCGAATCGACGCGTCCTTCTGGAAGCGAGTAAAGACGAACGGGCCGCTGCCGATCGGCTGGCTGTTGAGCTTTTCCGGGGTGCCGGCCTTCAGCAGTTTGTCGGCGTACTCGGCCGAATAGATCGAGGCGAAGCCCATGCTCAACGTGGCGAGGAAGGTCGAATCCGGATGATCGAGGGTGAAGCGCACGGTCAGAGGGTCGAGGGCGTCGATCTTTTTGATCAGTGCCGGCAGTTGCATCGACTGGGCATGGGGGAAGCCGCTCTGGGCGACTTTGTGCCACGGGTGTGCCGGGTCGAGCATGCGGTCGAAGCTGAATTTCACGTCTTCGGCGCTCAGCTCGCGGGTCGGGCTGAAGTAGTCGGTTTTGTGGAATTTCACCTGCGGGTGCAATTTGAAGACGTAGCTCAGGCCGTCGGGCGAGACTTCCCAGCTGTCCGCGAGGCTTGCGACCACTTTGCCGCTGGCGGTATCGAAGTCCACCAGGCGATTCATCAGTACATCGGCCGAGGCGTTGGTGGTGGTCAGCGAGTTGTATTGCACCACGTCGAACCCTTCAGGGCTGGCCTCGGTGCAGACGGTCAGGGCGGCGGCTTGGGCCAGCGGGCTCAGTAGCAGTGGGGCAAGCAGCAGCGGTAGGGCAGCGAGGCGCATGGTCGGATTCCTTTACAGATCGAAGGCCCATCTGCAAGTGCAGTCTGGAAAAGGCCTACCCTAGTGGGCTCTTTTGCAAATGACTATCCCCATTTTCATTTTGGGGCGACTATAGGCGCCTTATTTGGGTGTGCGCGGTTTCACGAAGCCCTGGATTGGCGTGTTGGCCGATGTTCTGCGACGAGCGGTCGCCATCGACGATAGCCTTTGTCCAAGGCGCTCGTAGCCCGGAAAATGGGCTTTTTGTGAATTCATCGCACACTGAATGTTGTTGCTCTCTGGTCTTTCTGGTATAAAGCAGCGCTCTTTTCTAGGGGCCCGGTTCCTTCACTGTAGGTGTAGCCGGTAAGACCTCTAAAGAAACGCGGCGCCTGGCGCCAAATGACTGAGAGATTAAGCGGCCAACCCATGCCGGGTTGGGCATGTGGTTTTAGAGGGCTGAGGCATGTCGAGAGTCTGTCAAGTTACCGGTAAGGGTCCGGTGACTGGGAATAACATTTCCCACGCAAACAACAAAACCCGTCGTCGTTTCCTGCCGAACCTGCAGCATCACCGCTTCTGGGTTGAAGAAGAGAAACGTTTCGTGCGTCTGCGCGTATCTGCCAAAGGCATGCGTATTATCGACAAGCGTGGCATCACTGTCGTGCTGGCCGAAATCCGCAAAGCCGGCAAGATCTAAGGGAGCTAATCATGCGTGAATTGATTCGAATGATTTCTAGCGCCGGTACTGGTCACTTCTACACTACCGACAAGAACAAGCGTACTACTCCGGACAAGCTCGAAAAGCGCATGTTCGATCCGCGCGTTCGTAAGCACGTGATGTACAAAGAAGGCAAGATCAAGTAATTGATCTTTCTCTCTTACAAAAAAGGCCCGTATCGCGAGATACGGGCCTTTTTTGTTGCTTGATGGTTTCGCTTTAACCGCAGATGAGTTCCAGCACTTCATTGCGGTCGTTGACCAGCACCCTTACGCGATCAGGCTTGGGCAAGAGGTTGAACATATCCTCGGGCCGTTCCAGGCGATGTTTCTGCACACCGGCAGCCAGGCGAATGGCGTCCAGGGTTTCAGGGGTGGCTACTTGGCCGATGGCGAATGTTGCGGCGTTGATATTGCATTGGGCAGTCATGATGCATCCTTGCTTGTTCAAGTGTTAAGGCGCTCGAGGGTCAAAACCTGGCAACACATCCTGTGTCGCCACTGACCTTGACGTTGAATGACTCGGCGCGGCCCGCAAGCTTCGCTCAGAAGGACAGCCCGTGTCCTGCTGGTATCGTCACCGTCTGTTTCGACTCAAGCCTTCTGTTCAAACACCACATAAATCTTGCGGCACGCTTCCAGCACTTCCCAGGTTCCGCGAAAGCCTGCCGGGATCACAAAGCGATCACCCACCCGCAACGTCTTGCTGTTGCCATCGTTGTCGCGCAGCACTGACACGCCCTGAACGATTTCGCAGTATTCATGCTCGGTGTAATTCACCAGCCACTGGCCGATTTCGCCTTCCCACACGCCGGCGCTCATCTGCCCGCAGGGGCTGTTGTAGTGGTTGTACACCGCTTGCTCGGGGTCGCCCTTGAGGACTTTCGCCGGGTCCGGCCGATAGCGATCGGGCTGGGTGGTGGCTTGGTTGAAGTCGACGACATCCTGGATATTCATTTTGTTCTAATCCCCCGTGATTGCGGCGTATGTGGCTGGAAAGGCCAAAGTCTATGTTTATTAAAATGAACACTGCAAGGCCGTTTGCCGACCTTGTGTCAAATATATTGAAACAACCCCGGCCACTGGTTTAGGGTGGCAGGTGCCTTGGGCCGATAGCAGGCTGGCCGGGCAGAATTCCTGACTGCACCCGCGACCAACGCTGGGGCACTCGTATTCAACAAGAGGAGGACACTCGAATGACCACCCTGACTCGTGCCGACTGGGAACAACGGGCTCGCGATCTGAAGATCGAAGGCCGTGCCTACATCAATGGCGAATACACCGATGCCGTCTCCAGTGAGACCTTCGAGTGCATCAGCCCGGTCGATGGCCGTCTGCTGGGCAAGATTGCCAGCTGTGACGCCGCCGACGCCCAGCGCGCCGTGGAAAACGCCCGCGCCACCTTCAATTCCGGCGTCTGGTCACGCCTGGCGCCGACCAAACGCAAAGCCACCATGATTCGTTTTGCCGGCCTGCTCAAGCAGCACGCCGAAGAGTTGGCCCTGCTTGAAACCCTGGACATGGGCAAGCCGATCAGCGATTCCCTGTACATCGACGTTCCCGGCGCGGCGCAAGCCCTGAGCTGGAGCGGCGAAGCCATCGACAAGATCTACGACGAAGTGGCCGCGACTCCCCATGACCAATTGGGTCTGGTAACCCGCGAGCCTGTGGGCGTCGTCGGCGCCATCGTGCCGTGGAACTTCCCGTTGATGATGGCCTGCTGGAAACTCGGCCCGGCGCTTTCCACCGGTAACTCGGTGATCCTCAAGCCGTCGGAAAAATCCCCACTGACCGCCATCCGCATCGCCGCGCTGGCTGTTGAAGCCGGTATCCCGAAAGGCGTGCTCAACGTGCTGCCAGGCTACGGCCACACCGTCGGCAAGGCCCTGGCCCTGCACAACGACGTGGACACCCTGGTGTTCACCGGTTCGACCAAGATCGCCAAGCAGTTGCTGATCTACTCCGGCGAATCGAACATGAAGCGCGTCTGGCTCGAAGCCGGCGGCAAGAGCCCGAACATCGTGTTCGCCGATGCTCCGGACCTGCAAGCTGCCGCCGAATCCGCCGCCAGCGCCATCGCCTTCAACCAGGGCGAAGTCTGCACCGCCGGTTCGCGCCTGTTAGTCGAGCGTTCGATCAAGGACACCTTCCTGCCGCTGGTCATCGAAGCGCTGAAAACCTGGAAGCCAGGCAATCCGCTGGATCCGGCGACCAACGTCGGCGCGCTGGTGGACACCCAGCAGATGAATACCGTGCTGTCTTACATCGAATCCGGCCACACCGACGGCGCCAAACTGGTGGCGGGCGGCAAACGCATTCTTCAGGAAACCGGTGGCACCTACGTTGAGCCGACGATTTTCGATGGCGTGAACAACGCGATGAAAATCGCCCAGGAAGAGATCTTTGGCCCAGTGTTGTCGGTCATCGCTTTCGACACTGCCGAAGAAGCCATCGCGATTGCCAACGACACGCCGTACGGCCTGGCCGCAGCGGTATGGACCAAGGACATCTCCAAGGCACACCTGACCGCCAAGGCGCTGCGTGCCGGTAGTGTATGGGTCAACCAGTATGACGGCGGCGACATGACGGCACCGTTCGGTGGTTTCAAACAGTCGGGCAACGGTCGCGACAAGTCGCTGCACGCGTTCGACAAGTACACCGAACTGAAGGCGACCTGGATCAAGCTGTAAGTCGCTAAAGCCTGTGGTGTTGCTGATGACGCTTTCGCGGGCAAGCCTCGCTCCTATGGAGATCGCGTAGGGCGGGGCGCCGCGGTACCACAGGTCTGTCGCCGCAGCCGGACTTTCCTCAGGGAAAGCTCCGGCTGTGTCGTCTCTGTTGTTTGAAAAATAATATCCACAGGAGCGTGGAACATGCGTTGGGCGACTTATTTCGCCGTGTTGGCGTCTGTCTTGAGTGTCGGCCTGGCCCTGGGTGTCAGCATGCCGCTGGTGTCGTTTCGCCTGGAAAGCTGGGGTTACGGTTCGTTTGCAATTGGTGTGATGGCGGCGATGCCGGCCATTGGCGTGCTGCTGGGGGCGAAGATTTCCAGTCATCTGGCCGCGCATTTCGGCACGGCTAATCTGATGCGCCTGTGCCTGTGGGCCGGCGCGGTGTCCATCGGTTTGCTGGCGCTGTTGCCGAGTTATCCGATCTGGTTGGTGTTGCGCCTGATGATCGGGGTGATTCTGACCCTGGTGTTTATCCTCGGTGAAAGCTGGATCAACCAACTGGTGGTCGAAAAGTGGCGCGGGCGGCTGGTGGCGTTGTATGGCAGCAGTTATGCCTTGAGCCAACTGGGCGGACCGTTGCTGTTGGGCGCGCTGGGCACCGAGCACGATTACGGTTTCTGGGTCGGCGTCGGCTTGCTGCTGACAGCGCCGTTGTTGCTGCTGGGCCGTAGCGGTGCGCCGAGCAGTGAAGCCAGCAGCGTGACATTTGGCGATTTATGGACCTTCTGCCGCGGGTTGCCGGCGATTGCCTGGGCGGTGTCGCTGTTCGCCGCGTTCGAAGCGATGATCCTGACCTTGCTGCCGGTGTATTGCCTGCGTCAGGGTTTCACTGCGGAAATCGCCCTGGCGATGGTCAGTACCGTGGTGGTCGGCGATGCCTTGCTGCAACTGCCCATCGGTGCGCTGGCGGATCGGCTGTCCCGGCGCAGTTTGTTCACGGGTTGCGCGGTGGTGCTGATGCTGTCGAGCCTGGCGATTCCACTGTTGATCGATACGTTGTTGATCTGGCCGCTGTGGGTGCTGTTCGGTGCGAGTGCCGGTGGGTTGTTCACCTTGTCGCTGATTTTGATTGGCGAGCGCTACCGCGACGATGCGCTGGTGCGGGCCAATGCCCATATCGCACAGTTGTGGGGCATTGGTTGCCTGGTCGGACCGTTAGCGGCCGGGGCGGGTAGCCAGTGGATCAGCGGGCATGCGTTGCCGTTGCTGATGGCGGTGGGGGCGTTGGGGTTGGTGGTTTTGCTGATGCGTCAGGGGGCGTTTGGCGCGGTGGCCGAGCCGGCATAGATCAAAAGATCGCAGCCTTCGGCAGCGATCTTGGCGATGTGAGCTACAACATCCGCTCCAGGCCGACGGTGGTGCTGAACCACGCATTAAACCGGCGCCACAGGCTGCCCGGCTCTTTCGTCAGGGTATGCAACTTGCCATCGTCCTCGGTTACCCAGACGACCTTGCCAGCTTCCAGTTTCGCCTCATAACTCAGTGGCGGCGCCATGCCTTGCAGGGCCAATTCACGTACATGCGCGGCCAGTTCCGGGCTGTCGACCAGCACGCCGACTTCGGTGTTCCACAGCACCGAACGCGGGTCGAAGTTGAATGAGCCGATAAACGATTTCTGCTGATCAAAGATCATCGCCTTGCTGTGCAAGCTCGAATCCGAGCCCTGATAAGCCGAACGCCGGAACAGATGCGGCCCGCTACCGCCACCCTCACCGGGCTGGCGGCGCAATTCGAACAGCTTCACGCCATGCTCCAGCAACGCCTTGCGATACGGCGCATAGCCACCGTGCACCGCCGGTACATCGGTGGCTTCCAGTGAGTTGGTCAGCAAGCTCACCGTCACGCCGGCATCGGCGCGTCCGGTCAGGTACACCAGGCCGGGTTGACCGGGCACAAAGTAGGCTGAAATCATGATCAGCTCTTTGCTCACGCCCCTCAACTCCGGCGCCAATTGCGTGGTCAGCAGCAATTGCGGGTCAGGCTCGCCCTTGGCCAGCACCTTGCTCGGCGCGTCCCACAATGCCTGGTTCCAGGCCCAGATCAGCTCTCGGCGCCAGATGTCCAGGCGCGGGTGCTTGTCGTAGATCATTAGCTGTTGATACAGCGCGTGGTTTTGTTTGCGGGTTTCTTCCAGGGATTCTTCCAGGCGCGTGCGGGTGTTTTGCAGGTCCTTGGCCGTCGGTTTGCTGGAGAGGAATTCGTCGATCGGCTTGCTCAGGGCGCTGTTCCAGTACTGGTCGAAACTGTGCCCGAGCTGCTCGGCGACCGGCCCGACACTGAGCATGTCGATGTCGGTGAAATTCAGGTTGGGCTCGGCATCGAAATACTCATCGCCCAGATTGCGCCCGCCGACGATGGCCACGCTGTTATCCGCCAGCCACAGCTTGTTGTGCATGCGCCGGTGTTGCAGCGACAGGTCGAACAAGCGGCCCATGGTCCGCGTTACGCCAGTGCTGCGACCCAGATGTAGCGGGTTGAACAGTCGTATCTGAATCTGCGGATGCGCGGCCAGCGTCGCAATGATCTGGTCCAGGCCATCGCTGGTGGTGTCATCGAGCAGGATCCGCACCCGCACGCCACGATCGGCAGCCTTGAGCAGTTCCTCGACCAGCATGCGCGTGCTGATGCCGTCGTGGACGATGTAGTACTGCAAGTCGAGGCTGGTTTGTGCGTTGCGGATCAGCTCGGCCCGGGCCATGAAGGCTTCGGTACTGTTGGAGAGCAGGCGAAATCCCGATTGCCCTTCGTGTGGCGCGGCTTGGGCCTGGATTGAGCGACCGAACGCCGAATTGGCCGCAGGCAATGCCTGGCTGGGCTCGCGGGAGGCGTCGAGGCTCGCACAGCCATTAAGCAGCAAGGCGAGCAACAGCGCGAAGGGCAGGGCCGGACTGACTCTCAAATCGGATCGTCTCAGGTGATTGCAAAGGCCGAAGTATGGCACGTCATTGTGATTCATCACTTTTGCAGGAGGTAAAGGTTTCTGGTTGTCAGATAGTTCTCCGCGAGCTTTCAGAAATTACAGATCCCGCAGATAAAGCCACTTCTATTTGCCTCCTTTTCCTACATAAAAGTCCTACAAAAACAGGAATGATCGCCGGGCATTTGGTGCAGCAAGAGGCAGCAGGGTTTTTCTTGAACGCTCTTGGGCTCCAATGTTTCCAGCTATTTCACAGGTAAGTGATGATGAAAAAAACTAAATTGGTAGGTGCATTAGTCGTCGCATTGGTGCCTTTTGCGGTTCAAGCAGCCAGTGTAGATCTGACGGTCTCCGGCACGGTCATCCCGACGTCGTGCATTCCGGCCTTTGCTGGCGGTAGTAACGTCGATCTGGGTCGTATCTTTGCCGCCACCTTGAACCCGACCTCGCAAAACGATTTGCCGCCACGGGATATCACCCTGAAGATCGCTTGCGATGCGCCGGCTGCGGTGGAAATCGCCGTCACCGATAATCGTGGCGCCACCAAGGTGCCGGGCCTGACGTTCAATGGTCGCACCAATAACGATCTTTACTACGGTCTGGGCAGTACCCAGGGTGTTGGTATCGGTGGATTCGGTCTATTGACCGGTCAACCATTGACCGATGGCAACCCACAGATGTTCCTGGTGCGTTCGCCGGATAATCCGGTATGGCGCGTTCCAGTCAGCGGGTTGGTGTCCAATGCGCCAATCTCCTATTCCTGGGGGCCGAGTGCTGCAACCGGTCCGGCCGCTGCCCGTCTGCACACATTCCCGATGAAAGTGGCGGCGGCCATTCGCGCCACTTCCGAACTGCCACCGACCACCGACGAGTTCCAGCTCGATGGTTCGGTCACGTTTGACGTGTATTACCTCTGAGCCGACGCAACCACTGCGTCACTGTGCTCTGAACCTGCCTGATTGACGGGGTTCGCCTGGCGCGAACCTGGGCGGTGGCTTGCCTGAAAAACGGTCACTGGCAGGATGCCATTGCATTACCGGGCCTCGACTGGCGCTGTGTTTACAGGGTCGGTCGATGTCTTTTGGAGACTTTCATGCACCCTCTTAAACCTTTCACAGCGCTCGGCGCTGTCGCGACGTTGTGCCTGTTGTTCACGAATCCGAGTACCCATGCCGCCGGAATGATTCCGGAAACGCCGGTGGTGGTGGTCGATCAGGCGCTGGGCGAGGCAACCCTGAACGTCAGGAACTCCGACGATCAACCCGCGTTGCTGTACAGCTCAATCGAGCATATCGCCGAGGATGACGAGCCTCTGTTGTTGCTGAATCCGCCAGTGGCGCGAGTGGAACCGGGTCAGAGCCAGCAAGTGCGATTCATCCTGCGTAGCGCCAAACCCCTGGAAACCGAACGGCTCAAGCGTGTGGTGCTGGAAGGTATCAAGCCTCGGCAGAGCACGAGCGATGCGCATGTCAGCCTGGGGATCCGGCAGAACATCCCGGTCATCCTGCGTCCGGCCAATCTTGCGGTGGAGCGCATGCCCTGGAAGCGGTTGGTCTGGGCGGGCGCCGGCACTCATCTACAGGTCAGCAATCCCAGCCCCTATGTGGTTCGGCTGGCCAGGTCGGTGAACCTGATTCCCGGTGGTGCGACGCTGGATTTGGGTCGCACCTATATCTTGCCGGGCGAGGTGCTGAGCCTCGGGGCACCGTCAATCCTGGGCACGCATGTACGGCTGTTTCCCGCGACGACCTATGGGTTTGCCGTTGGCAGCTACGATGCGCCGCTGAGTTTGCGTGAGTGAGCCGTGGCGGCGGCTGGTATCTGGCCGGTGGTTTCATTCTGGTCACGGTGTCGATGGAAAAAGCCTGGGGAGAGGCGCTCACCGAGTTCGATCAGTCGGTGCTCAAGGCGCGCGGCATTGATCCGAAAGTCGCTGAGCACTTTGGTCGCGCGCCACGCTTTTCGGCAGGACGCAGTCGAGTGGCGCTGCAGGTCAATGGCGCACCTTCGGGGCATGTTGTGGCGACCTTCGATGAAGAGGGGCAGTTGTGCTTCGATTCGAATCTGCTAGATCAGGCCCGGATTGCCGCGCCATCGGGTTTGCCCTTGAGCGCTGACAGCACGCAGTGTTTACGGGCTATCGATGGTCTGGCGGGTGTGCAGGTTCAGCTCGATCCGGGCAAGCAGCAAGTGCAGTTACGGGTGCCAACCGAGTGGCTGCTCCCGTCAGCGCCTCATCCGCGAACCTGGGCCACGGGCGGTACGGCCGGGTTGTTCAACTACGACGCGCTAATGCTCACAAGTTCCGCCGCCGGGCAATCCAGCCAATTCCGCAACCTGGGTACCGAGTTGGGTTTCAACGCAGGCGATTGGGTGGTGCGCAGCCGGCAAAACTACACCTCGTTTCAGGGTGTGGAGCGTTTCGAGACGCTGTACACCCAGGCTTCGCGGACCTGGGAACGCTTTCAGGCCAACGTGCAGTTGGGTCAGCTCAACATGCGTTCATCGCTGTTTGCCGGAGAGGCGTTCACCGGTCTGCAGATCCTTCCGGAAACGGCCCTCGCGTCTCGGACCGGCGAAAGCCTCGGCGCCGGGACGCAGGTGCAAGGACTGGCCTATTCACCGGCACGGGTCGAAGTGCGCCAGAGTGGCGTAGTGATCTACACCACCCTCGTCCCCAGCGGGCCATTTGTCCTGCGCGACTTGCCGTTGCTCAGCAATCGCCTGGACCTTGAGGTCAGCGTGTTCGAGGAGAGCGGCGAGCAACGCGACTTTCGCGTGCCGGCGGCGAACGTGCGCCCCGTCAGCGTCGGGGCATTGCCCGGTTATGGGATTGCGGCAGGCAAGGTTCGACGTTTCGCCGGAGATGAGCGCGATGCGCCGTCATTTTTGGCCGTGAGCAAGGACTGGCAGTGGGGGCCTGCGACTCAGTTAAGTGGTGGATTGATGGGCGCGAGCCAATATCAATCCCTGGGCTGGGGTGTACAGCAGGCGCTGACGCGAAGCTCGCTGGTGAGCGTTCAACAGTTGAGTTCGCGCACTCCGCAAATCGGCCAGGGCCAGGAATGGCAGGCCACGTTAAGCGCGGCATTGAGCTCCAACTTGTCCGCCAGTTTGACGGCGGGCCAGCGTAGCCAAGGCTTTCGACACTTGGCCGACACCGGACTGGCGTCGTTTGCCGACGACATCGATAGCCGCTCCGAGCGCCAATGGGGGGCATCGTTGAGGCATTCCGACTCGCGATGGGGGGCGTTTTCCGGAGCATTGACCCGGTACGCGGTGGGCGGTGGGCAGGATCGTTCGCGTGTCAGCGCCTCGTGGTCACGGGCGTTCACGGGTGCGAATCTGTCGTTGAGTGTGCAGCGCGACAGCGGCGACGATGCCCGTGGTACGGGCCTCTATGCCAGTCTCAGCGTGCCCCTTGGGCGCAACCGAAGCCTCAATACCTACGGGCGCCATGATGAGCGAAGCGGGCTGCGAACCGGTGCCCGTTACTCAGAACAGGTCAACGATACCTTGGGCTACAGCCTCGGCGCAGACCGCTCTGACAATGGTCGGACCGACTTCAACGCACGCCTTAATGCCTTGCCCCGTTACACCAGCGTTGATCTTGGTTATTCGCGCAGTGGCGTCGGCACCAGCAGTTATGACCTCACGCTCCGCGGCGGCCTGGCGATCCACGAAGAAGGGCTGACGCCGTCACCCTATCCGCTGCGTGACACTTTCGGCCTGCTCAAGGTCGGCGAGGCCGCCGGGGTCAAGGTCAGCACGCCGCAAGGCCCGGTATGGACGGATGGCGGCGGGCGGGCAGTGGCGGCGAGTCTGCCGGCTTACCAGACCAGTCGTATTGAAATCGACACCGTCAGCCTGCCGCGTCACCTCGACGTGCTCAATGGCTATCAAGAGGTCGAGGCCGGGCGTGGCGCAGTACCGCGACTGGATTTCAGCGTGGGCTCGGTACGCCGGTTGATGCTCCACGTACGCACAGCCGAGGGTGACTGGGTACCCAAAGGCGCATCGGTATATGGCAGCCAGGGCGAGTACCTGACCAGCGTGGTGGACGCCGGTCTGGTGTACCTGGCCGATGTGCCCGATGAAGTTCGACTGCAAGTGATGCTGCCTGATGACCAGCCCTGCCATTTGCAAGTCGACCCTTCCGGGCTCCCCGAATCGTCCATGCCTTACTCTACCGTCGAGGTGGTTTGCCGGGCGGGTTAGCCATCACTTGGCGTGTCCGCCAACAGTTTGATCGCCGCAGCGCCGACCTTGCGCACGGCATCCTCGATCTGCGGCGTCGGCTTGGCGGCATAGTTCATGCGCAAGCAATTGCGGTACTTGCCCGAGGCCGAAAAGATGCTGCCGACGGCAATCTGTACGCCTTGGTCGTGCAACGCACGATTCAGTTTCAAGGTATCGAAGCCTTCCGGCAGTTCGACCCACAGCATGAAACTGCCCTGTGGACGACTGGCCCGGGTGCCGGCGGGGAAGTAGCGTGTGACCCAATCGATCATCATGTCGCGATTGCGCTGGTATTGGCTGCGCATCCGCCGCAAATGCGGCTCGAAGTGCCCGCCCTTGAGGAAATCGGCGATAGCGATCTGCGCTTGCGGTGCGGTGGAGCCGGTGCTGATGTATTTCATGTGCAGCACCCGTTCCAGATAGCGCCCCGGTGCGACCCAACCGATACGCAGCCCCGGCGCCAGGGTCTTGGAAAAGGAACTGCACAGCAGCACGCGGCCGTCTTCATCGAAGGATTTGATCGTGCGCGGGCGCGGGTAGGTGTAGGCCAGTTCGCCATACACATCGTCCTCGATGATCGCCACGTCGAAGCGCTGTGCCAGGTTCAACAAGGCCCGTTTGCGCGCCTCCGGCATGATGTAGCCCAAGGGGTTGTTGCAGTTGGGGGTCAACTGTATGGCCTTGATCGGCCATTGTTCCAGGGCCAGCTCCAGCGCATCGAGGCTGATGCCGGTGATCGGGTCGGTAGGAATTTCCAGAGCTTTCAGGCCCAGGCCCTTGAGGGTCTGCATGGCGCCGTGGAAGCTCGGTGAATCCACCGCGACGATATCGCCGGGGTCGCAGATGGAGCGGATGCTGGTGGACAGCGCTTCGTGGCAACCGGTGGTGATCACCAGGTCTGCGGCGCTTAATTGACAGCCGGAATCGAGCATTAGCCGGGCGATCTGTTCGCGCAGTTCGAGGTTGCCGTGGATGTTGTCGTAATACAGGCCGGGCATGTCCTGGCGCCGACTGATCTGCGCCAGCCCGCGCAGCAGCGGCTTCATGGTCGGCGTGGTGATGTCCGGCATGCCGCGACCGAGTTGCACCACGTCTTTGCGCGGCACGGCGCGGATCAATTCCAGCACCTGATCCCACTGGGAAATATCCACCGGGCGTTGCGCCGGACGGCCGACGGCGGGCAGTTCCGGGAGCTCGCGGCTGACCGGCACGAAGTAGCCGGATTTGGGTTTCGGCGTTGCCAGCCCGCTGTCTTCCAGCACCCGATAAGCCTGTTGCACCGTACTCAGGCTGACCCCGTGCTCGACACTTAACGCCCGGACTGAGGGCAGCCGGTCGCCGGGGCGATAGAAGCCCTGTTCGATCCGCGTGCCGAGCAATTCGGCGAGATTGACGTAAAGGGTCATGGCGCAGCCTCGATGCAGGTGATTCGGTTAACCGGTACAGATGGGGCAAAAATACGTGATTCAGACCTTAGAGCGCTAAATCTGTATGGAAATAATACAGTGGCTTTGAATCTGTAATGCTTTTCGCCGTCCGCGCATGATGAAACCTCTGGCTACCCAAGTAAACAGGAGCGATCAACATGAACGGCTTGAGCGATGTGCGGCTGACGTTACACAGTCAGGAACTGGCGGCAGGGCAGAACCACGGCACCCGTGAGGCGTCCCTGCGCAACGCACCGTCCTGCCTCAGTCGCTGGGACCTGTTCTGGCATCGTCTGCACACGCGCAAGGCGTTGCTGAACCTGACCCCGGAGCAACTGCGGGATGTCGGGTTGAGTCGGGAGGAGGCGTTGGCGGAGGGGCTTAAGCCGTTCTGGCGGATTTAGTCATGATCGTTCCCACGCAGGAGCGTGGGAACGATCTCAAACCAACTCTTTCATCCGATGCCACAACATTCCCAGCGCCAACAACGGCGAACGCAAATGCCGGCCGCCGGGGAAGGTGATGTGCGGCACCTGGGCAAACAGATCGAACCCGCCACTGTGCTGGCCGCTGATGGCTTCAGCCAACAGCTTGCCCGCCAGGTGCGTGGCATTCACCCCATGCCCGGAATACGCCTGGGCGTAATACACATTCGGCTGATCCTTGAGTCGGCCAATCTGCGGCAAGCGATTGGCGCCGATGCCGATCATGCCGCCCCATTGATAATCGATCTTCACCCCGGCCAGTTGCGGAAACACTTCCAGCATCTTCGGCCGCATATACGCGGCGATGTCTTTCGGGTCCCGACCTGAATAGTGGCAAGCGCCACCGAACAGCAAGCGCCGATCTGCCGAAAGCCGGTAGTAATCCAGTGCCACGCGCTGGTCGCAGACCGCCATGTTCTGCGGCAGCAGGGCGTGCGCCTGTTCTTCGCTCAACGGCTCGGTGGCGATGATGTAGCTGCCGGCGGGCAGTACTTTGCCGCTGAGTTCGGGGTTGAGGCCGTTGAGGTAGGCGTTGCAGCCCAGCACCAGAGTCTTCGCGCGGACCGAACCCTGGGCGGTATGGACTTTCACTTCGCCGCCGTAATCGATGCGGGTGACCGCCGATTGCTCGAACAGTTTGACGCCCAATTGCTGCGCAGCTGCCGCTTCGCCGAGCGCCAGGTTCAGTGGATGCAAATGCCCGGAACCCATGTCGATCAAGCCACCGACGTAACGGTCTGAGCCCACCACTGAATGCATTTCGTTGGCTTGCAGCAGGCGGGTTTCGTAGCGGTAACCGAGACTGCGCAGTTCTGCGACGTCTTCGGCGAAACCTTCGAGGTCGCGGGGTTTATTGGCGAGGTCGCAGTAGCCCCAAGTCAAGTCGCAGGGGATCTGAAAACGCTCGACCCGCTGTCGGACGATTTCCACCGCTTCCAGGCCCATGAGTTTCATCTGACGTACGCCGTCGGCACCGATGACGTTGGCGAACTGATCGAGGCCATGGCCGACACCGCGAATCAATTGCCCACCGTTACGGCCGCTGGCGCCCCAGCCAATCTTGTGTGCTTCCAGCAGCACCACGCTGAGGCCGCGTTCGGCCAGTTCCAACGCGGTGTTCAGCCCGGAGAACCCGCCGCCGACCACGCACACATCCGCCGTCAACTCGCCCTGAAGCAGTGGATGCTCGGGCTGCGGCAGGCTGCTGGCGGCGTAATAAGAGGCGGTGTGTCGGGCAGGGGCATTCATGCGTGTGTTCCCGATTGTTGTGTTTGAAAAAGTGGACGGAGCATAAGCCGGACCTTTCGACGCGAGCAACACTGGTCGGTTGCGGCTGTATGGAATGGGCCGGATGCGTCAGAATCCCGGTCTATTCCGCTTTTGGTCACCGTTTCGATGAGCTGCAACAGTCAGAAAATTCGCACCCTGCGCCAGCAAATCCCCTCGTTCGAGTGCGTGCCGGGCTGCCATGACTGCTGTGGTCCGGTCACCACCTCACCGGAAGAAATGTCGCGCCTGCCGCGCAAGACCCGCGCCGAGCAGGATGCGGCGATGGACGAACTCAACTGCGTACACCTGGGGCCGAACGGATGCACCGTGTATGACGAGCGGCCGCTGATCTGCCGCCTGTTCGGCACCACCAAGACCTTGCCATGCCCCAACGGGCGCGGGCCGGTGGAGCTGATTCATCCTCGGGTGGAGAAGCAGATTCATGAGTACATGGCCAGTACCCGGCAAGTCCTCGTGTGATCGTTCCCACGCTCTGCGTGGGAATGCCTCAACGGACGCTCCGCGTTCGGCTTTTGGGACGCAGAGCGTCCCGGGCTGCATACCCACGCAGAGCGTGGGAACGATCCGCTGGGCTCAATCCGGAATCGGCAAACACAAACTCTCTTTCACCTCTTCCATCACGATATAGCTCTTGGATTCGCGCACATGCGGCAGCTTGAGCAAGATATCGCCGAGCAATTTGCGGTACGAAGCCATCTCGGAAATCCGCGCTTTCACCAGATAATCAAAGTCCCCCGACACCAAATGGCACTCCAGCACATGGGGTAATTTCAGCACCGCGCGTCGGAACTCTTCGAAAGTATCGCCGGATTTGTAGTCGAGGCTGATCTCGACAAACACCAGCAGGCTACCCTTCAGATGCTGCGGATTCAGGCGGGCGTTGTAGCCCATGATGATCCCTTCGCGCTCCAGCCGACGGACCCGCTCGGTGCAGGGCGTGGTCGACAGGCCGACCTTTTCCCCCAGCTCGGTGAAGGAGATGCGCCCGTCCGCTTGCAGGATCCGCAGGATGTTGCGGTCGATCTTGTCCAGCTCACGTTTGGTCTGAGTGTTGGTACGCATAGGGGATGCGCCTCCGTGAAAAGGGTTTTTGCCGAGAATTGTCGCCAAATATAGGCACTTATATAGTGAAAAGCACTGGCTAATCTTTTTTAAACTGCCCACATCTTCGGTTTGCACAACACACGTCAGCGGTACGCCGCGATGAGGGATATGAAAATGCGCGTTATGGTCTTGGGTAGCGGCGTCATCGGTACCGCCAGTGCTTACTATCTGGCCCGTGCCGGATTTGAAGTGGTGGTGGTGGACCGGCAGCCGGCCGCTGCCATGGAGACCAGTTTCGCCAACGCCGGGCAGGTCTCGCCGGGTTATGCCTCGCCGTGGGCCGCGCCGGGTGTGCCGCTCAAGGCCATCAAGTGGCTGTTGCAGCGCCACGCGCCGCTGGCGATCAAGGCCACCGCCGACATCGACCAATACCTGTGGATGGCGCAGATGCTGCGCAACTGCACCGCCAACCGTTATGCGGTGAACAAAGAGCGCATGGTCCGCCTGTCCGAATACAGCCGTGACTGCCTCGACGAATTGCGCGCCGAAACCGGCATTGCCTACGAAGGCCGCAGCCTCGGTACGACCCAACTGTTCCGCACCCAGGCCCAGCTCGACAACGCCGCGAAAGACATCGCCGTGCTGAAAGCATCCGGTGTGCCGTTCGAACTGCTCGATCGCGCCGGCATTGCCCGGGTTGAACCGGCCCTGGCCGCTGTCACCGACATCCTCGCCGGTGCCCTGCGCCTGCCGAACGACCAGACCGGCGACTGCCAGATCTTCACCACCCGCCTGGCCGAAATGGCCGTGAAGCTGGGTGTGGAGTTCCGCTATGGCCAGGACATCCAGCGTCTCGACTACGCCGGTGATCGCATCAACGGTGTGTGGATCGACGGCAAGCTGGAAACCGCTGATCGCTACGTCCTGGCCCTTGGCAGCTACTCGCCGCAACTGCTCAAGCCGCTGGGCATCAAGGCCCCGGTCTATCCGCTCAAGGGTTACTCGCTGACCGTGCCGATCACCAACCCGGCGATGGCCCCGACTTCGACTATTCTCGACGAGACCTACAAGGTCGCGATCACCCGTTTCGACAACCGCATCCGCGTTGGCGGCATGGCGGAAATCGCCGGTTTTGACCTGTCGCTGAACCCGCGTCGACGCGAAACCCTGGAGATGATCGTCAACGACCTCTATCCTCAGGGCGGCGACCTGGCCCAGGCGAGTTTCTGGACCGGCCTGCGTCCGACCACCCCGGACGGCACGCCGATCGTTGGCGCGACCCCGTTCAGCAACCTGTTCCTGAACACTGGCCACGGCACCCTCGGTTGGACCATGGCTTGCGGTTCCGGTCGTTTGCTGGCTGACCTGATGGCGAAGAAAACGCCGCAGATCAGCGCCGAAGGCCTCGATATTTCCCGTTATGGCAGCAAAATCAAGGAGTCCGCAAAACATGGCAATCCAGCGCCAGCTCACCAATGAACGTATGAGTCAGATCGTCGCCCATAACGGTACGGTGTACCTGTCCGGGCAGGTCGGCGATGACATGAGCGCCGGGATTGAACAGCAGACCCGAGAAACTTTGGCCAATATCGAGCGTTTGCTTGATCTGGCCGGCACCGACAAGAGCCACCTACTGTCGGTGACGATTTACCTGAAAGACATCGACGCGGATTTCGCCGGCATGAACGCGGTGTGGGACAAGTGGCTGCCAAAAGGCGTCGCCCCGGCCCGCGCTACGGTTGAATCGAAGCTGTGCGAACCGGAAATCCTGGTTGAGCTGTCAGTGGTTGCCGCACTGCCTTAACCGCTTGTAACGATCCCTCTCCCGGTGCTGTTGGCGGTTTACGCCGTCAGCCAGCGCCGGTTTTTTATTCCCATGACCGCCTAGAAGTCTGCCGCCATGCGTCCTGCCCGTGCCCTGATCGACCTTCAAGCCCTGCGTCACAACTACCAGATCGCCCGTGAAGTCACGCCGGGGGCCAAGGCCCTCGCGGTGATCAAGGCCGATGCCTACGGCCATGGCGCGGTGCGTTGCGCCCAGGCGCTGGAAGCCGAGACGGACGGCTTTGCCGTGGCCTGTATCGAAGAAGCGCTGGAGCTGCGCGCCGCCGGTATCAAGGCGCCGGTGTTGTTGCTGGAAGGCTTTTTCGAAGCCGATGAGCTGTCGCTGATCGTCGAACATGACTTCTGGTGTGTGGTGCATTCGCTGTGGCAACTCGAAGCGATCGAGAAAGCCTCGCTGAGCAAGCCGATCACGGTCTGGCTCAAGCTCGACTCAGGCATGCACCGGGTTGGCTTGCATCCAAAGGATTACCAGGCCGCGTATCAACGGCTGCTGGCCAGCGGCAAAGTGGCGAAAATCGTGCTGATGAGCCACTTCGCCCGCGCCGATGAGCTGCACGAACAGGCCAGTGCCGAGCAGGTCGCGGTATTCGAGGCTGCACGCCAGGGTTTGTCCGCCGAGGTCAGTCTGCGCAACTCGCCGGCGGTGCTCGGTTGGCCGCAGATTCCAAGCGATTGGGTACGCCCGGGCATCATGCTCTACGGTGCGACGCCGTTTGAAGAAGCCAACGCCGTGGCGTCGCGCCTGCAACCGGTGATGACCCTCGAATCGAAAGTCATCTGTGTGCGCGAACTGCCGGCCGGCGAACCGGTTGGCTATGGCGCCAAATTCATCACCCAGAAGCCGATGCGCATTGGCGTGGTCGCCATGGGTTATGCCGACGGCTACCCGCGTCACGCGCCGACCGGCACGCCGGTGTTGGTCGCCGGGCAGCGCAGTCAATTGCTTGGCCGGGTATCGATGGACATGCTCTGCATCGACCTGACCGATGTGCCGCAAGCCGGCCTCGGTTCGACCGTCGAGTTGTGGGGCAAAAACATCCTGGCCAGCGAAGTGGCCATGGCCGCCGACACGATTCCGTACCAGATCTTCTGCAACCTGCGCCGGGTGCCGCTGCTCTATTCCGGGGCTTGAGCCGAAGCACCGCGCGCCGGAAGTCGCCGCGCCGAACAGGATTCAGGCCAAAGTGTTGTAAATACTGAACGCTGTCGCCATGATAACGCTCAATATTTCTACAACCTGAATCCTTGGAGGCTCCAGCATTGGACGTCGGTGAACGACTGCAATCCATCCGTAAGCTCAAAGGTCTTTCGCAGCGTGAGCTCGCCAAGCGCGCGGGTGTCACCAACAGCACCATTTCGATGATCGAGAAGAACAGCGTCAGCCCCTCGATCAGTTCGCTGCGCAAAGTGTTGGGCGGGATTCCCATGTCCATGGTCGAGTTCTTTTCCGAAGAGATCCTGCAGGAAAAACCGACCCAGATCGTCTACAAGGCCAACGAGCTGATCGATATTTCCGACGGTGCCGTGACCATGAAGCTGGTCGGCCGGGCGCACCCAAGCCGGGCCATCGCGTTCCTCAACGAAATCTACCCGCCAGGCGCCGATACCGGTGACGAGATGCTTACCCATGAGGGCGAGGAAACCGGGATTCTGGTGGAAGGTCGGCTGGAATTGGTGGTCGGCGCTGAAACTTTTGTGCTCGAAGCCGGCGACAGCTACTACTTTGAAAGTACCAAGCCGCACCGTTTCCGGAATCCGTTCGACGCGCCTGCGCGACTAATCAGCGCAGCCACGCCAGCGAATTTCTAAGAAAAGAGGCGTCCTGCCAGCACTGCGAAGGCGCCCGAACCGTTTTACGCCACACAACAAGACCCCTTCGACTTTGGGGTTGTTTCAGTGTGGCGGGCTTGCCGTTATACTTGCGCCCGCCTGCGAACCGTGGCCGTGGGCGTGAATAGCCACCATTGAGGGTGAACGCGTGAACCTAATTATGAAAATGCTGGCTGCACCAGCAACTGTATTGGCCCTTTGGGCTGTGAGCGCACAAGCTGCAACGAATGACGACATCGCCAAGCGCCTTGAGCCAGTCGGCCAGGTCTGTGTAACGGGTCAAGAGTGCAAAGGGATGGAAGTCGCTGCTTCGGCAGGCGGCGGTGGGGCCAAGACCCCTGATGAAGTGATTGCAAAACATTGCAACGCTTGCCACGGTACCGGCCTGTTGGGTGCACCGAAAATTGGTGACGCGGCGGCCTGGGGCGAGCGCTCCAAGAAGGAAGGTGGTGTTGACGGCCTGCTCGCGAAAGCGATCTCCGGTATCAATTCCATGCCGCCAAAAGGCACCTGCGCCGACTGCTCCGATCCTGAGCTGAAGGGTGCAATCGAGAAGATGTCCGGCCTGAAATAAGCCTTCATCTTCAGCGAAAAAGCCGCTTGCGAGCGGCTTTTTTGTGTCTGCGATTTACCCTTGGGGACTATTCTTTGCAGCAAAGGCCCGACAAGCTCGGTCCAACCCCAATTCACGGAATGTAAGGGAGGATCAGATGGTGCAGCTGTGTTCTATCGAGCAAGCGGTCGATGACGTCCTGGCACGGTTGCCGGCGCATATTCACATGGGCCTGCCCCTGGGGTTGGGCAAACCCAACCACTTCGTCAATGCGCTGTTCCAGCGCATCGCGCAACTGCCCGAGCGGCGGCTGACGATCTACACCGCCCTGTGCCTCGGTCGTCCCGCATTGGGCGATGGTCTGCAGAAGCGCTTTCTCGAACCCTTCATCGAACGGGTTTTCGGCGATTACCCGGAGCTGGATTTTCTCGCTGAACTGCAACGGGACAGCCTGCCATCCAACATCCAGATCCAGCAGTTCTTCATGCAGCCCGGCAGCCTGTTGCACAGCGCCCAAGCCCAGCAGGACTACGTCAGCAGCAATTACAGCCACGCCGCCCGGGACATCAATGCCGCCGGTTTGAACCTGGTGGCGCAATTGGTGGCCAGCCATAGCGAACATCCCGATCGGCTGAGCCTGAGCTGCAACCCGGACATCACCCTCGATCTGTTTCCGATGATCGCCAAACGGCGAGAAGCGGGGGAGACGATCCTGCTGGTGGGCCAGGTCCACAACGATTTGCCCTACATGCCCGGTGATGCCGAAGTCGGCATGGACGCGTTCGACCTGCTGATCGACGAGAAAGACAACACCACACTGTTCTCCACGCCGAACATGCCGGTGGGATTCCAGGATCATTTCATCGGTCTGCACGCCAGTACGTTGGTGCGCGATGGCGGCACGCTGCAAATCGGCATCGGCTCCATGGGCGATGCGTTGACCGCGGCGTTGCTCGCACGCCAGGCCGATAACGCCGGGTACAAAGCGTTGTTGGCGGATCTGAATCTCAGCCAATGGGCGCAACTCATAGATCGCGAAGGCGGCGTCGATCCCTTCGCCACGGGTCTATACGGTTGCAGCGAAATGTTCGTCAACGGCTTGCTGGTGCTGGCCGATGCCGGAATCATCCGGCGCAAGGTTTACCCGGATGTGCCGACCCAGCAACAGGCCAACGACGGCACCCTCGACGAGGCCGCGCAAACAGACGGCATCTCGGTGCACGGCGGGTTCTTCCTCGGGCCGCGCAGTTTCTACGAGCGCCTGCGCGACTTTCCTCAGAGCAAACGCCTCGAATTCAACATGACCCGCATCAGCTACATCAACGAGTTGTACGGTCAGGAAGAACTCAAGCGTTTGCAGCGCCTGGATGCGCGATTTATCAACACCGTGTTCACCATGACCCTGATGGGCGCCGGCGTGGCGGATCAACTGGAGGACGGGCGGGTGCTCAGCGGCGTCGGCGGGCAGTACAACTTCGTCGCCCAGGGCCATGCGCTGGAAGGCGCGCGTTCGGTGCTGATCCTGCGCAGTTGGCGCGAGTCGGGCGGGGAGGTCAGTTCGAACATTGTCTGGGAGTATGGCCACTGCACGATCCCACGGCACCTGCGGGACATCGTGGTCACCGAATACGGCATCGCCGATTTGCGCGGCAAAACCGATTCGGCGGTGATCGAGGCGTTGCTCAATATCAGCGATTCACGCTTTCAGCCGGGGTTGATCGAACAGGCGCAGAACGTTGGCAAGCTGCCGAAGAATTTCCGCCTCGATCCGCGATTTGCCGACAATAATCCGCAACGTTTGCAGGCCATTCAGGCGCGACACCCGAACCTGTTTCCAGAGTATCCGCTGGGCTGTGATTTCACTGAGGTGGAGCGGGACGTGTTGCGGGCGCTGAACTGGTTGAAGAGCAAGTTCAAGCTGAGCGAGATTCTGGAATTGGGCAAGGCTGCGCTGGATGCGCCGGAGGCTTCGCAATACCCGGAGCATCTGGAGCGGATGCAACTGGAGAAGCCGGAAGGGCTGAAGGAGGATTTGTTTCAGCGGTTGTTGCTTACGGGCCTCAAGGCCACCGCGCAAGCCTGATCGTTCCCACGCTCTGCGTGGGAATGCCACTTCGGACGCTCCGCGTTCGGCTTGGATGGGACGCGGAGCGTCCCGGGCTGCATTCCCACGCGGAGCGTGGGAACGATCATGGACGGTGTAGGGTTACTCGATGAAGGTCACGACGCCGCCAGCCAGGGATTGCACCCGAGCCAGCGACTCAACGCGATAACCCTGCGCATCCAGTTCCGCCCGCCCGCCCTGGAACGACTTCTCGATCACGATCCCCAAACCGGCAACCGTCGCGCCAGCCTGCTTGATGATCGAGATCAGCGCCTGGGACGCCTTACCGTTAGCCAAAAAGTCGTCGATGATCAGCACGCGGTCGCTGCTGGTCAGGTGGCGCGGGGAGATCGCCACGGTGCTTTCGGTCTGCTTGGTGAACGAGTAAACGGTCGCCGACAGCAGGTTTTCAGTCAGGGTCAGGGACTGGTGTTTGCGGGCGAAGATCACCGGCACGCCGAGGTTCAGGCCGGTCATGATCGCCGGGGCAATGCCCGAGGCTTCGATGGTGACGATCTTGGTGATGCCCGAATCCTTGAACAGCGTGGCGAATTCGTCGCCGATCAGCTTCATCAGGGCCGGGTCGATCTGGTGGTTCAGAAAGGCGTCGACTTTCAGGACCTGATCGGAAAGCACGATGCCTTCTTCGCGAATTTTCTTGTGCAGTGCTTCCATGAAGCTTTCCTCTAAGGACGCCTGTGCGTCCAGGGCTGGTTAAAAAGTAGTCGATTCTAGCGCTTTAACATCGCGCGTATATCCGCCAATGCGGTATTGCCGCGAACGGCTTTGACTTCAACGGGGGTGTCGTCGTTGCCTTCCCAGGCCAGGTCGTCCGGCGGCAGTTCATCGAGGAAGCGGCTCGGCGCGCAGTCGATGATCTCGCCGTACTGCTTACGCTTGGCGGCGAAGGTGAAGGCCAGCGTCTGGCGTGCGCGGGTAATCCCGACGTAGGCCAAGCGGCGTTCTTCTTCGATGGTGTCGGCTTCGATGCTGGAGCGGTGCGGGAGGATTTCCTCTTCCATGCCCATGATGAACACGTAGGGAAATTCCAGGCCCTTGGAGGCGTGCAAGGTCATCATCTGCACGCCTTCGGCGCCGTCTTCCTCTTCCTGCTGACGTTCGAGCATGTCGCGCAATACCAGTTTGCCGATGGCGTCTTCGACGGTCATCTCGCCTTCTTCGTCTTTCTCCAGGGTGTTTTTCAACGCCTCGATCAGGAACCAGACGTTACCCATGCGGTAATCGGCGGCTTTGTCGCTGGAACTGTTGGTGCGCAGCCAGTTCTCGTAGTCGATGTCCATGACCATGCTGCGCAGGGCCGAGATCGGGTCTTCGCCGGCGCACTGCTCGCGGACCTTGTCCATGAAGCGCTTGAAGCGCGACAGGCGATCGGTGAAGCGCGTGTCCAGATGCTCGCCCAAGCCGATTTCGTCGGTGGCGGCGTACATCGAGATCTTGCGTTCGGTGGCGTAGTTGCCGAGCTTTTCCAGGGTGGTCGAACCGATTTCCCGACGCGGCACGTTGATCACCCGCAGGAAGGCGTTGTCGTCATCCGGGTTCACGATCAGGCGGAAGTAGGCCATCAGGTCTTTCACTTCCTGGCGTCCGAAAAAGCTGTTGCCGCCGGAAAGTCGGTAAGGAATCTGGTGGTGTTGCAGCTTCAGCTCGATCAGCTTGGCCTGGTAGTTCCCGCGATACAGGATCGCAAAGTCGCTGTACGGCCGGTCGGTGCGCAGGTGCAGGGTCAGCAACTCGACGGCCACGCGCTCGGCTTCGGCGTCTTCGTTGCGGCAGCGGATCACGCGGATTTCGTCGCCGTGGCCCATCTCGCTCCACAGTTGTTTTTCAAACTCGTGGGGGTTGTTCGAGATCAGCACGTTGGCGCAACGCAGGATGCGGCTGGTGGAGCGGTAGTTCTGCTCAAGCATGACGACTTTCAGGGACGGGTAATCGTCCTTGAGCAACATCAGGTTTTCCGGGCGGGCGCCGCGCCAGGCGTAGATCGATTGGTCATCGTCGCCGACCACGGTGAACTGGTTGCGTGTGCCGATCAGCAGCTTCACCAGCAAATACTGGCTGGCGTTGGTGTCCTGGTATTCGTCCACCAGCAGGTAGCGGACCTTGTTCTGCCACTTTTCGAGGATGTCGGCGTGTTCCTGGAACAGCTTTACCGGCAGCAGGATCAGGTCGTCGAAGTCCACCGCGTTGAACGCTTTCAGCGTGCGCTGGTAGTGGGTGTAGACGATGGCGGCGGTCTGTTCCTTGGGGTTGCGTGCGTTTTCCAGGGCTTCGGGCGGCAGGATCAGGTCGTTTTTCCACGAGCCGATCATGTTCTTGATCTCGTCGACGCCGTCGTCGCCCGCGTATTCCTTCTGCATGATGTCGGTCATCAAGGCTTTGACGTCAGTCTCGTCAAAGATCGAGAAGCCCGGCTTGTAGCCCAGCCGCACGTGTTCCTTGCGGATGATGTTCAGGCCCAGGTTGTGGAAGGTGCACACGGTCAGGCCACGGCCTTCGCCGCCCTTGAGCAGGGTGCCGACCCGTTCCTTCATCTCCCGCGCGGCCTTGTTGGTAAAGGTCATGGCGACGATGTACTGGGCACGGATGCCGCAGTTTTGGATCAAGTGCGCGATCTTGCGCGTGATCACGCTGGTCTTGCCGGAGCCTGCACCGGCGAGCACCAATAGAGGGCCGCCGACGTAGTTCACGGCTTCTTGCTGCCGGGGATTGAGTCGGGACATACGGAATCAGGGAGTCATTTGCGAAATGGGCCGGCATTTTAACAGGCTCAGCGAATTGTGCTGCTCTCTCCGACTTGTGACGCAGCACGCGATCTCTATTTGCCGGTTTTGTTACTTTCACGCAGGATGCGCGGAGAATTTGCGGCTAATGTTCGTATTCCAGATGCACAGCCGTGTTTGATAACCGATGTCATTTGGTCATTGGTTACCGGCGCGGCATAATGCCCGCCGCCTACATCATTGCAGAGTCTAGGGAGCTAGCTTGTCTACGCCTGTCGAACCCTTGCGTTTGCTGCTACTGGCCGAAGAGCCGGCGTGGGCAGCGTTGTTGCGCGAGTGTCTGGCTCCAATGGGGAGCTCGGCAGTGCTGATCAGCGCCCCGAGTTGGGAGTCGGTCAGCAGTCTGTTCGATGACAACCGCAGCGCGGTGTTGTTGACGATCCCGACCCTTCAGCCTCTGCCTGGCCGTTGCAGCCTGCCGACGGTGTTGCTGCTCGAGCACGAGCCGCTGACCCCGCCCGACGGTGTGAGTGACTGGCTGGTGCGTGATCTGCTCGACCCCGGCATGTTGCGCCGTTGCCTGCGCCATGTGCGCGAACGCGGCGTGCTGGAAAACACCCTGCAACGCCTGGCCGAACAAGACCCGCTGACCGGCATCGCCAACCGCCAGGGTTTCCAGACCTTGCTTGCGGCACGCTTGGCGGAACACGACGGTCGTGGCCTGGCCCTCGGGCACCTCGATCTCGACAACTTCCGTCACGCCAACGACGCCCTCGGTCATCAGGCGGGTGACCGACTGATCCTGCAAGTGGTCGCGCGGCTGAAAAGCCAGCTCGAGGCCGGCGATCAACTGGCGCGCCTCGGCAGCGATGAATTCGCCTTGCTGATCGACACCCGCCGCGCACCGCAACGGGCCGAATGGATGGCCGAACGCATAACCGAGGCGCTGTCCGAGCCATACTGGATCGACGGCGAAAGCCTGTTGATCGGCTCCAGCCTCGGGATTGCCCACGCCCGGGCCCAGGCCGGTGCCGATCCATTGATGTGGCACGCGCACATCGCCATGCAGCAGGCCAAGAGCACTCAGGGCTGCACCTTTCACATCTTCAACGAACGCATCAACCGTAACGCCCGCAGCATCGCCGACCTCGAAAGCGAACTGCGCCGGGCCTTGCGTCGCGATGAGCTGGAACTGCATTACCAGCCACGCCTGAACCTTGAGGACGGCCAGATCGTTGGCCTCGAAGCCCTGGTGCGCTGGCGTCACGCCGAGCGGGGCTTGCTGCCGCCGAGCGAGTTTGTACCGCTGGCCGAGCAAAGTGGCTTGATCGTGCCGCTGGGTTACTGGGTGATTTCCCGGGCCCTGCGCGACATGCAGGCGTTGCGCGAGCGGGGTTTGCCGGCGTTGCACATGGCGATCAACCTGTCGTTCCGGCAGTTTCAGGACAGCCAGTTGTTGTCGACGTTGAGCCGGCTGATCACCGAGCGCGGCGTCGAAGCGCAATGGCTGGAATTCGAACTGACCGAAACCGCGGTGATGCGCCGCAGCGATCTGGTCAAGCAGACCATGGATGCCCTCGGACGCCTCGGCGTGCGTTTCTCCCTCGACGATTTCGGCACCGGGTTCTCGTCGTTCGTGCACCTCAACAGCCTGCCGATCACCTTGCTCAAGGTCGACAAGAGTTTTGTCGGCGGCATGGAAGAACGGGAAGAGAACCGCAAACTGGTGCACGCGATGATCAACCTGGCGCACAACCTCAACCTGGAAGTGGTGGCCGAGGGCGTGGAAACGCCGGAGCAGCTGGATTTGTTGCGCGGCTTTGGCTGTGATCAGGTGCAGGGGTATTTGATCAGCAAGCCGTTGCCGTTGGCGGAGTTGGTTGAATACCTGACCTTCGGTTCCAGCCAGCAGCCCGCCCTCGAAATCGTGAGCTAACGCAAAACCTGTAGGAGCGAGGCTTGCCCGCGAAGGCGTCGTGTCAGTCGACATCGTTGTCAACTGACACGACGCCTTCGCGGGCAAGCCTCGCTCCTACACGGGATCTCAGTCTGGCTGAGGGACCTCGAAACGCTGCTGCGGCGCAGGCTCACGCCGAATCATCCGCTTCATCTTCCATTCAAACGCCAGCGTCAGGCTTACGGCCGCACACGCCAGCCCCAGCGCCAAGCCCCACCAGACGCCCGTCGGCCCCCAGTTCAAATTGAACGCCATCATCCACGCCGCCGGCGCGCCGATCAGCCAGTAGCAACCCAAACCCACCAAAAACGTGGTCTTGGCATCCTTGAGCCCGCGAATGCAGCCCATGGCGATGGTTTGCGTGCCGTCGAACAGCTCGAACCACGCTGCCACCGCCAACAGGCTCACAGCCAGGTCGATGACCGGGCGAAACGCCGGGTCGTTATGGTCGAGGAACAAGCCGATCAACTGATTCGGCAACAGCCAGAAGACCATGGCGAAGGCCAGCATCGAAGCACCGCCAAACGCGATCCCGACCCGGCCGGACAGCCGCGCATCCAGCAGTTGCCCGGCACCGTAGTGCTGGCCGATGCGCATGGTGATCGCATACGACAACCCCGCCGGTACCATGAACGCCACCGACACAATCTGCAGGGCAATCTGGTGCGCCGCCAGTTGCGTACTGCCCATGGTGCCCATGCACAGCGCCGCAAAGGCGAACAACCCGACTTCCACCGCGTAAGTGCCGCCGATGGGCAGGCCCAGGCGCCACAGTTCTTTCAGGTACTGGCGGTTCGGCCGCGACAGGCCTTGGCGCAATGGATAAGCGTCGTAGGCCGGATGCCGCCGAATATGCAGCGCCAGCGCCACGGCCATCAGGTTGGCAACAATCGCGGTCACCAGGCCGATCCCCACCAGGCCCATTTTCGGCAAGCCGAACATCCCGGTGATAAACGCGTAGTTGAGGACGAAGTTGGCCACGGTGCCGCACAGGCTGATCACCATCACCGGTGTTGCCCGGCCGATGGCGCTGGTGAAGCCGCGCAGGGCCATAAAACTCAGGTAGCCGGGCAAAGCGAACGGCAGGAACGTCAGGAACAGCCCGGCGGAGTGCACGTTGGTTTCGGTCTGGCCAAACAGCAGCAGCACCGGTTTGAGGTTCCACAGCAGCAAACCGGCCACCAGCGCCATCAACCAAGCGAGCCACAAACCGGCCTGAGTCAGCCGCGCGGCGCCGACGATGTCGTTGGCGCCCTTACGAATCGCCACCAACGTACCGACCGCCGCGATCACGCCGATGCAGAAAATCGACACGAACGAGTAAGTCGCCGCGCCCAGGCCACCGCCGGCCAGTGCCTCGGGACTCAGGCGCGCCATCATCAGGGTGTCGGTGAGGACCATCAACATGTGCGCCAACTGCGAGGCAATCAACGGCCCCGCCAGCCGCAGGATGGCCCAGAGTTCGGTACGTGCTGGATGCTGCATGGTCATCACGCTCCATTGGCAGAGTAAACAGGAAAGGCTCGATTCTCGGCGCTCTGCGGGGTTTGCACAAAGGGATAAAAAGGATGGGTGGCATGATTAAAACTCATCCAGCGAGCTTTCTGATAAGTTGGCCTCATCCCGCTATAGGAGCTTTCTCCATGTCACGTCGGCTGCCTCCCTTGTATGCCCTGCGCGCATTCGAAGCGGCGGCGCGGCACAGCTCGTTTACCCGCGCGGCCGAAGAACTGTCGATTACCCAAAGTGCGGTCAGTCGGCATATTCGTACGCTCGAAGAGCATTTCGCCTGTCGGCTGTTTCACCGCAGCGGGCGCAACCTGCAATTGACCGAGTCGGCGCGGTTGATCCTGCCCGGCATTCGTGAAGGTTTCACCGCCCTGGAGCGTGCCTGCAACACCTTGCGCGCCGAAGACGACATCCTGCGCATGAAAGCCCCGTCGACCCTGACCATGCGCTGGCTACTCGCAAGGCTCAGCCGTTTCCGGCATCTGCAACCGGGCAACGAAGTGCAACTGACCAGCGCCTGGATGGACATCGACACCGTCGACTTCAACCACGAACCGTTCGATTGCGCGGTGATCCTCAGCCGAGGAAATTTCCCACCGGATTGGGAGACGACGCTGCTGTTCCCGGAAGAGCTGATCCCGGTGGGCGCCCCCAATTTGCTGGACGACCAACCCTGGGACGTCGCTCGGCTGGCTACCACCGAACTGCTGCACCCGGCACCGGACCGCCGCGACTGGCGCAACTGGCTGGAGCGCATGGGCCTGGCCGATCAGGTGTCGCTCAAGGGCGGGCAGGTGTTCGACACGCTGGAGTTGGGCATGATCGCCGCCGCCCGGGGTTATGGCGTGTCGATGGGGGATTTGCTGATGGTGGCCGAGGATGTGGCACAGGGTCGTCTGAGTTTGCCGTGGCCGACTGCCGTTGCCAGCGGTGAGAAATATTACCTGGTCTGGCCGAAAACCCGCCCCGGCGGTGAGCGCATGCGGCGGCTCAGCGATTTCCTGCAAGGAGAAGTGCGGGCCATGGAACTGCCGGATGTTGAACGGTTGAGCTGAAACGATATAGTGGCCATGCGCTATAACCGGGTTAATCACTCAAGTATTCAGGTTTGCCGCCGAAAATCTGCTAGTGGAACCTTCGTGCCGGTTTCGCGTTATTCCCATTATTCGAAATTTTGCTGAGCGTAGAGCCGGATCAAGGAGGATCCCGGTCGCTTGGCCAGGAGCTGTCATGTCTCAACCCCGTGCCCGGATCGCCTCACAGCTTGGTCTCGCGCTTGCCGTGATCCTGGCGATTGTCATCAGCGGCAGCACCGTGTTCGCCCTGCGCTCGCTGGACACCGCCAACCTTGCCACCCGCGAAGAGCACCTGGCCAGTGAGGCCCGCTTGCTCGCTGACCAATTGAGCACATTCCACGGCACGCTACGCGAAAGCACCCAGCGTCTCAGCGGTCTGTTCGAGAAGCGCTTCAGCGCCGGCCTCAGCGTGCACCCGGATGAGCCGGTGACCGTGGCGGGCGTGCAAACCCCGGGCTTGCACCTGGGCGGCGAAGTGTTGAACAACAACTTCAAGGAAGTCGACGAGTTCAAGCAAATGACTGCCGGCGTCGCGACCTTGTTCGTGCGCAGCGGCGAAGACTTCGTTCGGGTCAGCACCTCCCTGAGCAAGCAGGACGGCACTCGGGCCATCGGCACCTTGCTCGATCACGCCCACCCGGCCTACGCGCGCTTGATCGCGGGGCAGAGCTATGTCGGTCGCGCCTTGTTGTTCGAACGTTCCTACATGACCCAGTACACCCCCGTACGTGACAGCGGCGGTAAGGTGATTGCCGTGTTGTTCGTAGGATTCGATTACACCGACGCGCAGAACGCGCAGTTTGAAAACCTCAAGCGCTTCCGCATCGGCCAGACCGGCTCCCTGGCGCTGCTCGACGAACAAAACAAATGGCTGGTGCCGATTGCTGGCGTGGAAGCACTAGACAAAGCAGTCCCGGCCATCGCGGCACTGGCGAAGACGCCGGGCAAAGGTGAGTTCTGGAGCGACAAATCCGAGGAGTTCTACAGCGTCGCGGTGCCGTTCGAGGGCGGCCCATGGTCGGTCGTGGCGAGCATGCCGCAAGACGAAATCAGCGCCGTGACGTGGAGCGTGGGCATTCAACTGGCCATCGGCAGTTTGTTGGCCATGTTGATTGCAGTGGGTTCGGCGGTCTGGCTGTTGCGCAGCAAACTGGCTCCGCTGGGCGATCTGGTGCGTCAGGCCGAAGCTTTGGGCGCCGGTGATTTGAGCGTGCGTCTGAACGTGTCGAGTCACGATGAAATCGGCCAGTTGGCGCGTGCGTTCAACCAGATGAGCCAGGCCCTGTCGACCATGGTCGAACACATCCGCAAGGCCTCGGAAGAGGTCAACAGCCGCGCCCAGGCCTTGTCCGGTTTGTCAGGCGGTGCCTATGAAGGGATGGAGCAGCAGTCCGGCGAAATCACCAGCATGGCCGGCGCCGTGGAAGAATTCAGCGCCACTTCCCTGAACATCGCCGACAACATGGGCAACACCCAGCGCATGGCTCAGGAAAACGCACAGCAAACCCAGATTGGTCGTACGTCGATGCAGGAAGCTTCTTCTTCACTGGAGCAAATCGCTGGCGCACTGAACAGCACCGCGACGGTGATCAACACCCTCGGCCAGCGCTCCCAGGAAATCGGCGGGATCGTCGGGGTAATTACCGCGATTGCCGACCAGACCAACCTGCTGGCGCTCAACGCGGCCATCGAAGCGGCTCGGGCCGGCGAGCAGGGGCGTGGTTTTGCCGTAGTCGCGGATGAGGTGCGCAACCTGGCGTCGCGTACCCGTGAAGCCACGGATGAAATCTCCGGGATGATCCAGAGCATCCAGCAGGAAACCGGCAACGCCATCAGCACCATGGAGCAGGGCAATGTACTGATGCAGGAAGGCCTGTCGCGTAATGCCAACGTCGCGTCGGCCCTGGCGCGGATTGATGAGCAGAGTCGTTCGGCAGGTCAGCAGTTCGCGGCGATCACCACTGCGACCCAGGAACAGAGCAGCACCGCGACCTTGCTCAGCAGCAACCTGCAAAGCATTGCCCTGGCCAACAGCGAGCAGCGCGAAGTTGTGTCGAATCTGGCGATCACCGCCAAAGAGCTGGAATCGCTGGCGGCAGGCTTGCGCCAAGAGGTTGACCGGTTCCGCTGACATCAAAAGGCAAGCCTTGAGTCTGTAGGAGCAAGGCTTGCCCACGATGGCATCACCCCAACTTTCGTTTCATCCCCAAACCCCGAATCAACGTCTTTTAGGCGATTGCCTTGGTTGTTGGTGTTTTTAAGCTTGCTGAATCGTTTCTGCAAGACTATAAAAATGCCACAACTCCAAGAAAGGCATCGCTCATGTCCCCGCTCAAACTCATCGTAGCGCTCAGTGCGCTCTCTACTGCCTCCCACGCCATGGCCTGGGACTACGTCCTGCTCGACACCGACAAAGCCGCGCAGAACTGGCAAATCACCAGCCAACAACTGGGGGTGAAAACCGACAAGCCCTTCTCCGTGACCCTGCGCACCTTGCACGGTGGTCGGCAGGAGGGCGTCAGCATCGTCGACATCGACAACGGCACGCTGAAACTCTCGGTGGTGCCGACTCGCGGGATGAACGTCCTGCAAGCGTCTGTAGGCAATGTGCGCATGGGTTGGGATTCGCCGGTCAAGGACGTGGTCAATCCGTCCTTTATCGAACTCAATGGTCGCGGCGGCCTGGGCTGGCTGGAAGGTTTCAACGAACTCGTCGCCCGCTGCGGCTACGAATGGGTCGGCCACCCCGGCATGGACAATGGCGAACTGCTGACCCTGCACGGCCGCGCCGCCAACATCCCGGCCAGCAAAGTCACCCTGCACATCGACGAAAAACCACCGTACGCCATCAGCCTGCGCGGCGAATTGAAGGAACAGGCGTTCAAGAAAGTCGACTTCTCGGTGCTCACCGAACTGGTCACCGAGCCCGGCAGTGTTGCGTTTGCCCTCAATGACACATTAACCAACAACGGCGACTATCCAAAGGAATACCAGGCGCTCTACCACAGCAACTTCAGCACCCCGTTCCTGGAACAGGGCGCCCGCTTCGCCGCGCCGGTGAAGCAGGTCTCGCCATTCAACGACAAGGCCAAGGGCGACTTGCCGGACTGGCAAACCTACCGCGCGCCGACCAAGGATTACGACGAAACCGTTTACAACGTCGTGCCGTATGGCGATGCCAAGGGCGACACGCTGACTGTGCTGCACAATAAGGCCGGTAGCCTTGGGGTGTCGGTTGGTTTCAATACCCAGCAGTTGCCGGTGTTCTCCCTGTGGAAAAACACCGATACCCAAGGGCAGGGGTATGTCACCGGGCTTGAGCCGGGGACGAGTTTTTCCTACAACCGCCGGTATCAACGGCCACTGGGTTTGGTGCCGACGATTGGGGTGAAGGAGCAGAAACAGTTCCAGATTCGCTACAGCTTGTTGGCGGATAAAGGGGCTGTGGATAAGGCGTTGACGCGGGTGAATGAAATTCAGGGTGGACGGGCGACTGAGGTAAGGCAGGCGCCGTTGGTGGATTTGACGAAGGAGTGATCACGGTCAGCTCGCTGTGGGCCGATATTGCAGCGCTTCGGCCAGATGCTCGCGGGTAATGCCATCGACTTGCTCAAGGTCCGCCAGGGTTCGGGCTACCTTGAGCAGTCGGTGCGCTGCTCGCAGTGACAACGTCAGTCGTTCGCAAGCTGATTCCAGCCAGTTTTCATCGGCTGTGGATAACTTGCAGTGCCTGCGCAGGCCCGGCAGATCGAGGAACGCATTGGCGCAGCCTTGGCGTTTGTGTTGCCGCTCCCTTGCGTCGGCGACCCGTTTGGCGGCGGTGGCGGTGTCATCACCGGGTTTGGGCAAAGGATTCAACGCCGTGGCTTCTCGAGCGACGGTCAGGTGCAGATCGATGCGATCCAACAGCGGCCCGGAGAGTTTGTTGCGGTAGCGCTGGACCATATCCGGTGTGCAACTGCATTTGCCGCTGGGTTCGCCAAGATATCCACAGGGGCAGGGGTTCATCGCGGCTACCAGTTGGAAGCGCGCCGGGAAGCGCACGCGGTCCTTGGCGCGGGAAATCACGATGTGGCCGGACTCCAGTGGCTCTCTCAGAACCTCCAATACCTTGCGATCAAACTCCGGGAGTTCGTCCAGAAACAGCACGCCATGGTGGGCGAGGGTGATTTCGCCGGGTTGAGGTTTTGAGCCGCCACCGACCAGCGCCGGGCCTGACGCAGAGTGGTGCGGTTGGCGAAACGGTCGTTGTGGCCAATGGCTCAGCGGCATACAACTGACGACTGACTGTATCGCAGCGACTTCCAACGCTTCCGTCTCGGCCAAGGGTGGCAATAGTCCCGGTAAACGACTCGCCAGCAAGGTTTTCCCCGTGCCCGGCGGCCCACTGAACAGCAAGTTATGAGCGCCCGCCGCCGCAATCAGCAGCGCTCGCTTGGCAGAGAGTTGTCCCTGCACTTCATTCAAGTCGGGATAGGGTTTGCTGGCGTACAACAAGCCATCGGAAACGTAGGGTTCCACGGGCGTATGGCCATTGAAGTGCGCCACCGCTTGAAGCAAATGATCCACCGCAATCACCTTCAACCCTGACGCCAGGCACGCTTCTTCGGCATTCGCCCGCGGCACCACCAACGTCCGCCCGGCCTTGCGCGCTGCCAACGCGGCCGGCAACACACCGCGAACCGCCCGCACCGCGCCCGACAGTGCCAACTCCCCGAGGCATTCCACGTCATCCAGGGTCAACGTCGGCACCTGCACACTGGCCGACAGAATCCCCAGCGCAATCGCCAAATCAAACCGCCCGCCATCCTTCGGCAAATCCGCCGGGGCGAGGTTCAGCGTGATCCGTCGCGCCGGAAATTGCAGGCCGGAATTGATGATCGCGCTACGCACCCGGTCCTTGCTTTCCTTCACCGCCGCTTCGGGCAAACCGACCATCGTCAGCGACGGTAAGCCGTTGGCCAAGTGGACTTCTACGGTAACGGCGGGCGCATCGACACCAATCTGGGCGCGGCTATGGACGATGGAGAGGGACATGGTCATTCCTTGAGCTTCACGGGAACCGCTTCCTGCGGTTTTAGAAGGGTAGCCGGGTCGTGCGGCGGCGCAGGTGCCAAACTTTCGCAGGATGTTGCGAGTGTCTTCCTGATGGGGGAAGCGTAAGGGAGAGGGGAGTGCCGACGTAATCAGTCGCGGGATGAGGTTGTTGTAGGACGTTGCCTGGATCGATGAAGGATGTTGGCGAAAGCTGAATCGGAGGCGAAAAAAAACCGCCTTGAGTTGGCGGTTTTTTATTTGCAGGCTTCGGTGAGGCCGAGGCCTGCGCTTCCTCAACAAATACACCCACGACGGGAAGCCTATGCAAATTTGATCATCCCGGCAAGCGTCTGACTCTGTCCTCCGCGACTGGGTTCAGGCTCTCACACCGGCAAGCAGGCCCGGAGGCTCAAGTTCTTTGCCACGAGCTGCACCGACTTCAAGAAAGCGTCGTTGATTTGCAGACACAGTACCGGCAAGGCGGAGCGCCTCGGCATGAAGCTCATAAACTAATAACAGCTTAGCCTTTCGTTTTTTCTGGTTCATAGACACCTCGTGTGTCTGGATCATGAGTTGATGTTATTGGCCATCCACGTAAATGACAAGGCGGTTGGTCTCGTCAAAATTGAATCCGAACTCCTGATAGTAGGAGACAACGTTAGCGTCAGGATCTTGTATCTCGATCTCTTTGCACCCCAGCATCCGCGCGTAAAACTCTGCCGCCAATAGCGCCATTTGGGCGATCCACCCGCGAAGTGGATGGGTTTTGTCTGGGTGCCCCTGTAAAAGGATGATCTTTACGCAGACAGTACTTCTTCTTGGGGTCGCATAGCACAGGCCACATAGCTTCTGTGAATACCAGATCGCCAAATCGAAACCCTTGGCGTCCTTACACTTCCAGTCCGGGATGCTATCCCACGGATATATGACTGCCTCTGTCCACTGATGAGAGGCATCAATCGCAACAGAGGTAATAGGATCAAAACTTATCACCGACGTATCTATCTCTAGACCTTGAGCTGCACAGTCCTTGATGAAGGCTTTGTGCGCTAGCTTGCGTGCATTCGATTTAAGAGTCTGGTCGCGGAGCGCCGTACCCTTTCCTTTTCTTCTCATCGTTCGTGTTCTGTTGGGATCGGGACGATGAAAGATAAAGGGCTGGAGTGTGGTCACGTAATCAGGCGCGGGAGCCGCATTCTGTAGGACCGTACTTAGGTTATTGAAGGGCGTTAGATTAAAAGCGGTCGGATGTAGGAAATGGCAGCGTTAGTTGTGGGCTAATGCTGCCAACAGACATACAGACACAGTTTGTGTGGTGCAGATTGTTGTTAAAGGGACTGCAACACCCGGGAAGCGCGCTTCCACCAAGGCGCATTCACCGCACGCCGTGGCCGCTCACCCTCCGGCAGCATATGCGGGACATCCTGCAACCGAATCCACGGCTGGTTATTCCAGTGCAGCAAGCTCAACGACATCTCTGGCCAGTTCAGCAGGCTCAAAATCGGACGTTCGGCTGAGGTCGGTTGCTGGGCGTCTCTGAGGGCTGGGACTACGTCGTGGGTCAGCCATTCGCGCAGGCCTCGGTATTCGGGGCAGTAGTGGTAGATCAGGAGTGCGTAAACACCGGATTCGCTGATGAGCAGGGTGTTTTCGATGGTGCCGTGGATGAGCATTTGCAGGGTTTGGTGTTGGTCGGGGTCGAGTTTGCGCACGGCGCGTTCGTCGAGGTAGAGGCGCAGGAGGCGGCCGAGGTCGCGGGCGCTGAACCAGGGTTGGTTTTGGAGGAGGAGGGCGTGGAGGTGGAGTTTGTGGCGGGTGAAGACGTGGGGGACTAGATAGTTGTCGTCCATAAACAGTTCTCAAATTCGCTTGATAGATCACTGCCACTTATCGTCGCCAAACAATAAGGGTGGCAGCTGCGTGCGGGTTGGCGAACCGGCCAAGCGAATACCGGCAGACCCGAAGGTCTCCCACACGCAGCCGCCATATTTCGAATTGGGAGAGATACCCATAATCGGATGTGGTTGCGTGCATAGCTTGGTTCCAGGTCGCCAAACCCAGTGCTGAATAAGTCAGCTGAGAATGAGCTTAGGACCCGGCGCTTTGCGACGCTATCGGACGGCGGTAGTGATCTTTGTAGGACGTTGCCGAGATTGTTGCGAGGCTGGAGATCAAAAGATCGCAGCCTTCGGCAGCTCCTACAGGACATATACAAAGCGGAACGCGGAGCGTCCCTGGCGGCATTCCCACGCGGAGCGTGGGAACGATCAGTTACTCCGCGTCGGCAGGCGGGTTGAGCTTCGCTTCCAGCTCAGCGACCTTCGCTTCAAGGCTTTCCAGCCGTGCCCGAGTGCGTGCGAGCACCACCATCTGGCTATCAAACTCTTCCCGGCTCACCAGATCCAGTTTGCTGAAGCCGCTCTGCAGCAACGCCTTGAACTGGCTTTCGATTTCGCTTTTCGGCAGCGGGGTTTCGCCGCTAAAGAGGCGGGAGGCGGTGCCGCTCAGGGCGTCGAGGAAGTCTTTGGGCGCGAGCATGGGAAAGGTCCTGGAAACAATGGCGGGCAGTGTACCACGCAGTGTCTATAGTCAAATCCGCAGGCAGGGATGCACGCTTTTCGCGCAGGCGGACGGACGGCAGCGCACTGTTGTTGTGCGTAATGTCATCGGTGTTGGTGGGAAGTGGCTTGCAGCAGCGGCCAAGAGATTGAATTCAGTGGGTTTTGGCGAGATGGCAAGCTTTCTGCTTAGTCACCCTTGACCCATGCACTGATGCAGTCGCTGTGACGAATGCAGTGCGCCACACGAAACGGGGAAGTTTCGTACGGAGTGGTTAGCTGGCGTCGGACGGGCAGGTTGGGCCGACGATGCGTTACAAAGCCAGGCACTGCGCTTAGACTTGAGACGGGTTTGTTTTCCTGGGGCAAGTCCACCAATTCGGGAGAGAGTTTTCATGAAGCTAGTCACTGCCATCATCAAGCCGTTCAAACTGGACGATGTACGCGAGTCGTTGTCCGAGATCGGCGTGCAGGGCATTACCGTTACTGAAGTCAAAGGCTTCGGTCGGCAGAAGGGTCACACCGAGCTGTATCGCGGCGCGGAGTACGTGGTCGATTTTCTGCCCAAGGTGAAGATTGATGTCGCCATTGACGACAAGGATCTTGACCGGGTTATCGAGGCGATAACCAAGGCAGCCAACACCGGCAAGATCGGTGACGGCAAGATCTTCGTGGTCAATCTGGAACAGGCGATTCGCATCCGTACCGGCGAAACCGATACCGACGCAATCTAAGCCGCCACACACCCAACGCCCCAGGAGAAAACAATATGACTCTGCGTAAATTCGCAGGGCTAGGAGCCCTGTTGTCCCTCGTAATGCCCAGCCTGGCTATGGCGGCAGACGAAGTGGCGGCCCCAGTCCTCAATTCCGGCGACACCGCCTGGATGTTGACCTCGACAGCCCTCGTGCTGTTCATGACCATTCCGGGCCTTGCGCTGTTCTACGGCGGCATGGTTCGTTCCAAAAACATTCTTTCCGTGATGATGCAGTGCTTCGCCATTACCGGTCTGATCAGCATCCTGTGGGTCATTTATGGCTACAGCGTTGCGTTCGACACCACCGGCATGGAGCAGGGCGTCGTCAATTTCAACTCGTTCTTCGGCGGCATGGGCAAGGCGTTCCTCGCCGGTGTCACGCCAGCCAGCATCACCGGTCCGGCCGCGCTGTTCCCTGAAGCGGTGTTCGTGACCTTCCAGATGACCTTCGCCATCATCACCCCGGCGCTGATCGTCGGTGCCTTCGCCGAGCGGATGAAATTCTCCGCGATGCTGATCTTCATGGGCATCTGGTTCACCCTGGTTTACGCACCGATTGCGCACATGGTCTGGTCCGGTAACGGCGGCCTGTTGTGGGACTGGGGCGTGCTCGACTTCGCGGGCGGCACCGTGGTGCACATCAACGCCGGTGTGGCCGGTCTGATCTGCTGCCTGGTACTGGGCAAGCGCAAAGGCTTCCCGACCACCCCGATGGCTCCGCATAACCTCGGTTACACCCTGATGGGCGCGGCCATGTTGTGGGTCGGCTGGTTCGGCTTCAACGCCGGCTCTGCTGCTGCGGCCAACGGCACTGCCGGTATGGCGATGCTGGTCACCCAGATCGCAACCGCCGCCGCTGCACTGGGCTGGATGTTCGCCGAGTGGATCACCCACGGTAAACCAAGTGCACTGGGCATCGCTTCGGGTGTGGTCGCCGGTCTGGTGGCAATCACCCCGGCCGCTGGCACCGTGGGCCCGATGGGCGCGCTGGTTATCGGCCTGGCCGCTGGCGTGGTGTGCTTCTTCTGCGCCACCACCCTGAAACGCAAACTCGGCTATGACGACTCCCTGGACGCCTTCGGTGTGCACGGTATCGGCGGTATTCTCGGCGCGATCCTGACCGGTGTGTTCGCTGCACCGTCCCTGGGTGGCTTCGGCACCGTTACCGACATCGCCGCACAAGTCTGGATTCAAACCAAAGGCGTGGGCTTCACGGTGATCTACACCGCGATCGTCACCTTCATCATTCTCAAGGTCCTGGACGCCGTCATGGGTCTGCGTGTGACCGAGGAAGAAGAAGCGGTCGGCCTCGATCTGGCACAACACAACGAACGCGGCTACAACTTGTAAGACGCGCAGAAAAAAACTTGCCCGGCTTGCCGGGCATTTTTTTGTCCGGGATTTGTCATTAAAGAGGTAGCTGAAAGGTTTTTTCCTACGGCTTAAGTCGTGTTTACGACGAGGGTTTTTCTGGGGCGAAAAACTTACAGCAATGCAGGAATATTAGGGCCTTTGTTTTTTCCCAGAGCGCGCTAGAATGCGCCCCGAACGTGCGGAGAACTGTATGTGGCAACAGACTCTGATTACCCTGCGGGCAAGGCCTCGGGGCTTTCATCTGGTAACGGACGAGTTACTCGCCGGCTTGCCTGAACTCAAGGCGTGTCGGGTCGGTCTGTTGCATTTGTGGCTGCAGCATACCTCGGCGTCGTTGACCATCAACGAGAACGCCGATCCGGCGGTACGTCGCGACTTCGAACGATTTTTCAATCGTCTGATCCCACAAGGAACAGACGGCTATGAGCATAACGACGAAGGCCTGGACGACCTCCCGGCGCACTTCAAGGCCAGCGTGCTTGGCTGTCAGCTCAGTTTGCCGATCTCGGCAGGCCGACTGGCGTTGGGAACCTGGCAAGGTGTTTATCTGGGCGAGCACCGTGATTTTGGCGGTGCCCGTAAAGTCCTCGCCACCGTGCACGGTGAAGGGGCATAAACCGCTGGTTGCCAGCGGTTGTAGAATTTTTTCCGGCAGCCTTCGACAGATGGCGAAGCTGGGCTATAACTAATCTGCTTTTCGCAAGTCATGAGGTAGAACATGAGCGACGATGATCTGGAAAACGACGACCTCGAAGTAGGCGACGAAGACGAGGCCGAAGAAGGCTTGGAAGCAGCAGCGGAAGACGTTGCTGACGACGACGGCGGTGAAACGCCGGCTCCGACCGCCAAAGGCAAGGCCAAGGCTGCTGTGTCAGTCGATGAGCTGCCAAGCGTCGAAGCCAAAAACAAGGAACGCGACGCCCTGGCCAAGGCCATGGAAGAGTTCCTGGCCAAAGGTGGCAAGGTGCAGGAAGTGGAGGCCAACGTGGTCGCCGATCCGCCCAAGAAGCCTGACAACAAGTACGGCAGCCGGCCTATCTAAGCGCCTGCTACTGGCTTGCTTGCTGAAAAAGCCCGCCGTCGCTGCGGGCTTTTTCATGAGCGAAACAAAAGGCGTGGCACCACGCCGTAGGAGCAAAGCTTGCTCGCGATAGCGGTAGGTCAGGCGGAGGCGGCGTTCCAGCGCGCGAGCAACGCCGGCAAATCCGTCAGGCTGCGAATCTCCGCATCCGGCAAGTGATCCGCTTCCCAGGCCTTGCCCGTCGGGTTGAACCAGATCGCGCGCAAGCCTGCCTGTTGGGCGCCGGCAATGTCATCGCCCGGATGATCGCCAATGTGCACCGCCGTCTCGGCCGTCGCACCGCCACGCTGCAAGGCCTCATGAAACAGTCGCGCATCCGGCTTGGCGATGCCGATGTCTTCGGCGCACAACGCAAACTTGAAATAGTCCGCCAACCCCAGGCGACGCACATCGGCATTGCCATTGGTGACCACGCCGAGAGCGTAATGGTTGGCCAGCGCTTCCAGGGTCGGCTGCACTTCCGGGAAGATCTGCAGTTGATGCCGGGCATGCAAAAACACTTCGAAACTCTGATCTGCCAGGTCAGAAGCCTGTTCGTGATCGTAACCAGCATCTTCCAGCGCATGGAACAGCACGCGCCGACGCAGGGCACTGATGCGATGCTTCAAGCCAGGTTCGTTGCTCAACACCCGCTCACGAATGCCCCACAAATGTTCCACCGGCACTGCGCCCAACTTTGGCGCATGTTCGGTCAGCCATTCGCGCAACATGGCTTCGGCGCTGACGATCACCGGGGCGGTGTCCCACAGGGTGTCGTCGAGGTCGAAGGTGATCAACTGGATTCTCATGACTCATCGCCTTTGATGCGTTTGGCCCGTGGATGGGCGCTGTCGTAGACCGTTGCCAGGTGCTGGAAGTCCAGGTGGGTGTAAATCTGGGTGGTCTTGATGTCCGAGTGGCCGAGCAGTTCCTGCACCGCGCGCAGGTCTTGTGAGGACTCCAGCAAGTGGCTGGCAAAGGAGTGCCGCAGCATGTGCGGGTGCAGGTTTTGTCCCAGCTCGCGTTCGCCGGCAGCCTTGACCCGCACCTGAATCGCCCGTGGGCCGAGGCGCCGGCCTTGCTGGCTGACAAACACCGCGTCGTCCGCCGGATTGGTCATGGCGCGCAATGGCAGCCACAACTCCAGCGCTTCGCGAGCCTTTTTGCCTACTGGCAGCAGCCGGGTCTTGCTGCCCTTGCCGAGCACCTGGACCATGCCGTCGGCCAGATCGAGCTGATCCAGATTCAGCCCGGTCAGCTCCGAAAGGCGCAAACCCGAGGAATAGAACAACTCCAGAATCGCCTGATCCCGCCGCGCCAGAAAGTCATCCTCGACCGCACCTTCCAGCAGTTGCAGCGCCCGGTCAGTGTCGAGGGTTTTCGGCAAGCGACGTTCGCCCTTGGGCGGTGCCAGGCCGTTGGCCGGGTCGTGGTCGCACAGGCCTTCGCGATTCAGGTAGTGATAAAGCCCACGCACCGCCGACAGCAATCGCGCCAGGCTGCGGGACGATTGCCCCTGGGAATGCAGGCGCGCGATCAGGCTGCGCAGGCGCTGGATATCCAGTGCGGCCCAGCTGTCGATGTTCTGTTTGACGCACCAGCCGAGCACTTTGTCGAGGTCGCGGCGGTAGGCGTACAGCGTATGCGGCGACACCTGCCGCTCACTGCGCAGGTGTTCGCAGTAAGCGTCCAGTTGTCGTTCCACGATCAGCGTACCGAGCGTAGGGAGTTGTTGACCCGAGGCAGTACACGGCCCATGACTTCGGCGATGTAGCTCAGGAACAGCGTGCCCACCGAGCTTTTGTAGTGCTGCGGATCGCGGCTGGCGATGGCCAGGACGCCGTGGATGCCTTGGTGGCTGATGGCGACGACGGCCGTGGAACCGATCTGCTTGCGCTGTTCTTCACCGAACAGGAAGTCCAGTTCGTGCTCACGCAGGCTGCCGCTGACGCTTTTATCTTCCGAGAGCAGGCCGCCGATGGCGGTTTGCGCTTCGGCGTGAGTGACCCAGCGGCCGACCGGCATCGGGTTATCACCCAGCAGAATCAGGCTGACAAAGGGCACCTGGAAATCCTGGCGCAGGCTGTCTTCGACGCTGATCACCACGTCTTCCAGGCTGGCGGCGTCCATCAGCGCGAGGATCAGGCGACGGGTCTTGTCGAACAGGCGATCGTTGTCGCGAGCCACGTCCATCAAGTGCGAAAGACGATGGCGCAACTCGATGTTGCGGTCGCGCAGGATGGTCATCTGGCGTTCCACCAGCGACACGGTGTCACCGCGCTGGTGGGGAATGCGCAAGGCCGGGAGCAGTTCTTCGTGCTCGACGAAGAAATCCGGATGAGCCTCCAGGTACGCGGCAATCGCCGCCGCCTCGAGGCTTTCGGAAGGGGATTCGTCGGGCTGTAGGGCGGGAACCTGAGGCTTGTCTTTCATGGATTTGGCTCTCTCAAAGACGCACTTGTCCTTCATATACGCGAACTGCCGGACCCGTCATCAAGACGGGTTGGCCAGGGCCTGCCCATTCAATGGACAGACGCCCGCCGGGCAGGTCGATCAATAGCGGCGAATCCATCCACCCCTGGCTGATCGCGGCCACCGCCGCAGCACAGGCGCCGGTGCCGCAAGCCTGGGTTTCCCCAGCCCCGCGTTCCCAGACGCGCAGCTGCGCACGGTTGCGGTCGATGACCTGGAGAAAACCGACATTGACCCGCGCTGGGAAGCGCGGATGGTGTTCGATCTTCGGGCCCAGCTCATGCACCGGTGCGTTATTGATGTCGCTGACCCGCAGCACGGCGTGGGGGTTGCCCATCGATACCGCCGCCAGTTCCACCGTGTTGCCGTCGACTTCGAGCTGATAGCTCAAGGCCTGGCCTTCGGCTTCGAACGGAATGTCGGCCGGCACCAGGCGCGGTGCGCCCATGTCGACGCTGATCTGGCCGTCGCTGCGGATATCCAGTTCGATGATGCCGCTTTTGGTCTCGACGCGAATCTGCCGCTTGGCGGTCAGGCGCTTGTCGAGCACGAAGCGGGCGAAGCAGCGCGCACCGTTGCCGCACTGTTCCACTTCGGAACCGTCGGAGTTGAAGATCCGGTAACGGAAATCCACGTCCGGATTGCTCGGTGCTTCGACGATCAGCAACTGGTCGAAACCGATGCCAGTGTGCCGATCGCCCCATTGCTTGGCGTGCTTGGGCAGGATGTGCGCGTGCTGGCTGACCAGGTCGAGGACCATGAAGTCATTGCCCAGGCCGTGCATCTTGGTAAAACGCAGCAGCATGGTTTTACTCCGGCAGCAGGCTTTCGCCAGCAAACAACTCGGCTACCGTCTCACGGCGACGCACTTCAAATGCCTGATCACCGTCCACCAACACTTCGGCGGTGCGGCCGCGGGTGTTGTAGTTGGAACTCATGACAAACCCATAGGCACCGGCCGAATGCACGGCCAACAGATCGCCTTCTTCCAGGGCCAGTTCACGTTCCTTGGCCAGGAAGTCGCCGGTCTCGCAGATCGGCCCGACGATGTCGTAGGCACGCGCTGCGGTATTGCGCGGGCGCACGGCGGTGACGTCCATCCAGGCCTGGTACAGCGCCGGGCGGATCAGGTCGTTCATGGCCGCATCGACGATGGCGAAGTCTTTGTGCTCGGTGTGCTTGAGGTACTCGACCTGGGTCAGCAGCACGCCGGCGTTGGCGACGATGTAGCGGCCCGGTTCGAACACCAGGGCCAGTTCGCGACCTTCGCAGCGTTCGCGCACGGCTTTGATGTAGTCGGCCACCAGCGGCGGCTCTTCATCCCGATAACGCACGCCGACGCCGCCACCGAGGTCGATGTGGCGCAGGTAGATGCCGCATTCACCCAGGCGATCGATCAAGCCCAGCAGGCGATCGAGCGCATCGAGGAACGGTGGCAGGCTGGTCAATTGCGAACCGATGTGGCAGTCGACGCCCAGCACTTCCAGGTTCGGCAATTGCGCAGCGCGGATGTACACGTCTTCGGCGTCGGCGATGGCGATGCCGAACTTGTTCTCTTTAAGACCGGTGGAAATGTACGGGTGGGTGCCGGCATCGACGTCCGGGTTCACGCGCAGCGAGATCGGCGCGCGAACGCCCAGCTCGGCGGCGACCACTTGCAGGCGTTCCAGCTCATCGGTGGATTCGACGTTGAAGCAATGCACGCCGACTTCCAGGGCGCGGCGCATGTCTTCACGGGTCTTGCCGACACCGGAGAACACGATCTTGTCCGGGCTGCCGCCAGCGGCCAGCACGCGTTCCAGTTCACCCCGGGAGACGATGTCGAAACCGGCGCCGAGACGGGCCAGGACATTCAGTACACCGAGGTTGGAGTTGGCCTTGACCGCAAAACATACCAGGTGCGGCACGCCGGCCAGGGCATCGGCATACGCCAGGTACTGGGCTTCGATGTGGGCGCGGGAGTAGACGTAGGTCGGCGTGCCGAAGCGTTCGGCGATGGCGGACAGGGCCACGCCTTCCGCGAACAGCTCACCGTCACGGTAATTAAAAGCGTCCATGGCGTTCCCTTATTATTGGTAGACGTCGTGCTTGTGTGCTTTGGACGGCTGCTTTTGCGAGGATTGAGCTTGCTCGGCAGGATCCTGAGAGTCGTCAGGCAGGTACAGCGGGCCTTTTTGACCACAGGCCGACACAAGGCAGGCAACCGCGAGGAGCGCGGCAAGGGAAGAGATCAGGCGCTTCATGGCGAAATCCTTGAAAATGCGTTAATTGCGCCGGAGTATACCGGCCACCCGGCAGCTTGCCTATGTAACGCGGCTCCCGTCCGGCGGGCCTTGGATTGACGCGCGGTAACTTGTCCTGCGTCTTGCGTCGATATTTCATAACGCTACCGGGCGCTTGGTCGTTATCCTTTGCAATCACCGGGGCTCGCCCGTATCTTGCGGCGCTTGAGCGTGAACAGACACTTTTTGAGGTTCCTGCAATGAGTTTGACCGAAGCCCGTTTCCACGACCTGGTCGATGCCACACAGCAATCGCTGGAGGATATTTTCGACGAGAGTGACCTGGATATCGATCTGGAGAGCTCGGCCGGTGTGCTCACCGTCAAGTTCGAAAACGGCAGCCAGTTGATCTTCAGCCGCCAGGAACCGTTGCGCCAGTTGTGGCTGGCGGCGGTGTCCGGCGGGTTCCACTTTGACTATGACGAAGAGAGCGAACGCTGGATGTGCGACAAGAGCGAAGAGCAGCTGGGCGAAATGCTCGAGCGCATCGTCAAGCAGCAAGCGGGCGCCGACTTCGATTTCGAAGGCCTGTGAGACCGTGACTGAGCCTGCGCCGGTTCGTCCGCCCAAGCCGCTCTACAGCAATGTCAGCCCGGCGGTGCCTTCGCCGTGCAGCGGGGTGTGCCGGCTGGATGAACAGAAGGTTTGCCTGGGCTGTTTTCGCCATGTCGAAGACATCCGCGAGTGGCGCTCGGCCGACGACGATCGCCGTCGGGTCATCTGCGACCAGGCTGCACAACGCAAATCTTCGATCTAAGCGCTGACTGTGGCGAGGGAGCTTGTCGGAATGCCGTACCACCCCGTTGGGTCGCGAAGCGGCCCCAAAAAGCTCACGACTGCTTCGCAGCCGAACGGGGGCAAGCCCCCTCGCCACAGTGTTTCTCCCCGCGCGTCTGAAGCGCCCCTTCCCCTCACTTGTATATTTATTGAGCTGTGATAGTGTCCAGAAACGCCTCAACCCATCGAGGCTCGTGAAAACCCCGCCTTTTTCTGGCGGGGTTTTGCTTTTTTTGTGCAGAAGAAAGGAGTCTGCCCGGATCATGACCGTACCTTCCATCACCCTTACTCGTCTGGACGTGCAACGTCTGGAACGCCTGATCGACAGCCTGGATGACACGCTGCCGGGCGTTATCGCGCTGCAAACCGAACTGGATCGCGCCGATACACTGGTCGGTCACGATGAAGTGCCCGCGGATGTCGTGACCATGAATTCGCGCGTGCATTGCCGCGAAGAAATCAGCGGCAAGGACTATCACCTGACGCTGGTCTATCCCAAGGATGCCAATGCCGATGAAGGCAAGATTTCCATCCTGGCGCCAGTAGGCAGTGCCTTGCTCGGCCTGAAAGTCGGTCAGCACATCGACTGGCCGGCACCGGGTGGCAAGACCCTGAAAATGACCTTGCTGGAAGTTGAATCGCAGCCGGCCAATGGCGGCGCCTTTCCGGAATAAATGCCTTCAGACCTGCTCGAGCGCTTCGTTCAGTGCGCGCTCCAGGTCGGCCTTGTAGCGCAGATACAAATTGCTGGAACTCTGCCCATCACCGAGCAGGCCCGACAGGTCGAGGTCGGTGATGTAGCAGCGGTAGCGTTCAATCTCGCGGCGCTGCTCGACGATTTCCCGGGCGACCACGGTAAACAGCTGATCGCCATACTCCAGTTCCGAAAACTCCCGCTGATTGCAATACAACGTGACCTGCACCTGCCCCGGTGCGGCTTTGCCGATGATCGCCTGGACGTCGTAGAACGGCTTGTTGACCGGCGTTTGCGGCGCCGGCCGCGCTTCGACCCGACGCGCCCGGCCAGGACCGGACGGCAACAGCTGGTAATACAACGTCTCGAGGCTCAGCGGCTGGGCGGCGTCCATCGGCAGCAAGGCGTCCCGGCGATAGAGGATCGATTGCAGGAAACGTTGCAGCGGCACCAGTAGGCTTTGCTCGTCGTGATAGGGCAGGCGCTGCATCCACAACGCGTTGAATTCATCCAGCACGTACAGATCGGCCTGCTGCTCGGTGATCCGGTAGAACACCTGGATGCACTCGGGCTGGCCCATCGGCAACAGCAATGCGAGGTCCTGTTCTTCCAGGGCCATCGGGTCCAGGTGCAGCGGGCTGTAGCTCGCCTGCTCTTCGCCCAGGTAGTCGAACAGCGCCGGCAGGGTGGCGAGGGCGACATGGTTGACCTGCCCGGGCACCAGTTCCAGCACGTGGTAATGCTGCTGGACCTGAATCAGGTAGCGATGATTGAGTTTGCTCAGTAACAGGTTTTGCGCGGTATCGAGGATTTCTTCGACGCGCCGGGCAATGAATTGCGCGCGGTTGTGGCAGAAGCAACGGACCCGCAAGCGCGGCTGTTGCGGCCCTTTGGGCAGGTTGTTGAGGTAGTCGCGCAAGCAATCGAGCAATGCGTGAGGCCCGTCGTAGCGGCTGACCAGCACTTCATTCCAGCTGTTGAGCGTGACCTGGTCCAGAGTCAGCACCAGGTTTTCCCGCACCCCGGCGTAACTCAGGGAGTCGGTGCGCTCGGTGGTCATCAGGATGTTGAGGTCGCGATGGTGCTTGAGCGGATCGACGCCAACGTTCACCAGGATCAGCACTTCGCCGGGCACGCTGGGGCGCAACAGCACGTCTTCGGCGACGGTGGTCAGGGGCAGGGCGATGCTCTGCTGCAGGCTGCCGAGCAGGTTGAACAGCTCGAATTCGCTCAAGTCGCTGGTGCCGGGGTGCAAGGCCAGGCGGGTGCTGCTGTCGATCACGCCGTTGCGGTGGCTCCAGGTCAGCAGCTCCAGCAACTGGCGACTGCGCTTGATCGGCGCGAAATGTTCCCACTCGTGGGCGTTCAGGCTGCCGTTGTACAAACCCCATTGGGTTTGCCCGGGTTCTTTCTTGTTCGGCGCCTGCACCAGGGTCAGGGTGTCTTCGGCCAGGTCCGGGGCGATGCCGGGGTTGATGAATTCGACCTTGTCGGCCTTGCGCTCGAAGGCCGCGTACAACCGCCGCCCCAGCACATTGAGGTCGCGCTTGTTGATCAGGCTGACGGTTTGCTCGGTGCGGGCGAACTGGGTCAGAAAGCGATAGCTGTAATTCAGCTCGTTGACCAAGGCCCGACGTTCGGCGCTGACCTGGCGCACTTTCCACTGGCTGCGGCTGTCGAGCAGCGCCAGTTGTCGCTGATCCCAATGCCATTCGCTGGCCAGGCGCTCCAGCAGCGAGCGCTGCCAGCTCGCGGTGCGACTGTTGCTGCCGGTGAGCTTGCGGTTGACCTTCAAATACAGTGCGCGACGCACCAGTTCCAGGCGCTCGGGTTCGCCACGGGCGGTGAGGTATTCCTCGATGCGCCGGTAGACCACGATGTACGGGTCCAGCTCGTCGAGATCCAGCTGATTGGCGAATACCGCCTGTTTGAACCGCAGGCTCAGGCAATGAACCTTGGGATGCTCGCTGGCGTAAACCTCGATGAGCAGCAGTTTGAGTACGGATTTGTAGGGCGATTCGATGCCCTTGAACAACTGCCAGAGCCCGGCGCCGATGAATTCCCCCGGCGGAATGTGCGCCAGATGCCCCAAGTCCAGGGTTTCATCGGCGCGGATAAAACGCTTGGACAGCAGCGTGTGGGTGTACTGGTGGTAACCCGTCTCTTCGTAGACCGGCACCAGCCACCAGATCGGCGTACGCCCGGCCAGCCAGATCGCCGTGCGATAGAACTCGTCCAGCAGCAAGTAGTGCTGGGTGGTGCCGCAGTCTTCCGAACTCAGTTGCGTATCGCGCTCGCCATGCATGAAGCGGGTCGGGTCAATCAGGAAGAAATGCGCCTCGGCGCCCTGGCTCGCGGCCCAGGTTTCGAGCAACTGGCATTTCTTGCGCAGCTCAACGAGCTCGCTTTCGCTCAGCTCCGGGCCATGGCATACCCACACGTCCATGTCGCTCTGGTCGGCCTGGGCCAGAGTGCCAAGGCTGCCCATCAGGAACAGGCCATGAATCGGCCGCGGTGGATTGCTGCCATGACGCGGCTTGTAGGAGAACGAACGGGTCAGGCGCTGGGCTTCGGCGAGGGTGTTGGCGTCAGGCTCGTAATTCGACAGCCCGGCCGGCGTGCTGCCGGACACGTAACCCGGCAACAGCGGATGATTGACGTGGAAAAACAGCGGCAGCAGGGTCAACACCCCTTGCTGGCGTGTCGACAACCCTTCCATGGCGCGGGCCATGCGGCCTTCGTTGAGCTTCAGAAAACGGGCGCGCAGCTGGCTCAGGACCTTGCGGTCGATTCCCTCGTCCAGATCGGGGCGTATTTCATGGGTGCGGGTCATGTCAGCTCAAACCGGCTCGCGAAGCTCGGACGTAAGGGTCTGCGGATGAGGGGCAGTTTAGCGCCTCGGCCCCGGGACTTTTAAGCTGAATTTGTATTTCTGGCGCCAGATTTCTATCGCGAGGCGACAGACTGCCCGCGGAAATCCCGTAGCAGGGGTTTCCGTGGGCGATGCGCTGGCGTTTAGGCTGTTTCCTGAACGCTCAGAATGGTCAGGACGGTTTGGACATTTTGCGCGGCGTCACGACCCAGGCTGGTCAGGTAACCGCCATCGGGCTGGTCGATCAGTTCTTTTTCGTACAGGCGTTGGGCGGCGGCAATGGCTTTCGGGGCAGCGGTCTGATGAATTTTCAAACCTTCCTGGGAACTGTCCAGGTTGAAGAGGGCGAGGATTTCCAGTTCGGCAACCAACTCAGGGGTAAGCGACATAAGGACTCCAGACTTTCTAGGAATTGGACGACAGCGCCCCTAAGGTGAGCCCACTCGTGCGGCATGTCCAGTGCTGGCAGCAGGGTTTTTTCGCCTCGGGATGCATTCCCCGGCAGCGGGGTGCGTACCAGTGTAGACAGGGTCTGGAAGAACGGCGCAGATGTTACTTGTAGGAGCGAGGCTTGCCCGCGAAGCTTTTGGCGTTATCGAGGACGCCTTCGCGGGCAAGCCTCGCTCCTACAGGGGGCGGGCGTGTTTATTTCTTCTCTGGCGGCAGCTCTGGCAAGGCGCGCAGGGCGGCTTCGTACCATTCGGTATTGAACGCGCGGTCTTCTTCGAGAATCGCGTCGATTTCCACGGCCAGCACATGGGCCATCAGGTTGAGGATTTCTTCACGCTCGTAACCCACCAGGGTCAGCTTGTTGAAGGTGGCCTTGGCGGCTGGCGGGTTGTCGCTTTCGATCTGGTTTTCAATCGCTTCGACCAGGGTGTTCTCGGCGAACTCTTCTTCGTCGATCTCGATATCTGTTGGCTCGCTCATGGCAGGCTCCTCAAGTTAAGGCGGGCAGTTTACCTGCATTCAGCGCTGTGATGCTGCTGGCAAGAAACACCCGGGCGTTCTATAAAAGACACCTGCCAACCCCGCACGGCCTGGAGGCTATGTGATGCTCAAGCTTTATGGATTTTCCGTCAGCAACTACTACAACATGGTGAAGCTGGCGCTGCTGGAGAAGGGTGTACCGTTCGAAGAAGTGCTGTTTTACCCGGCCCCGACCCCTGAAGCGTTAGCCATCAGCCCGCGCGGCAAAGTGCCGGTACTGGGCGTCGAACAGGGTTTCGTCAACGAAACCGCCATCATTCTTGAATTCATCGAGCAAACCCAGAAAGGCCCGCCGCTGCTGCCGAGCGATCCGTTCGAACGCTCCCAGGCCCTGGCGCTGGCCAAGGAAATCGAGCTGTACATCGAGCTGCCGGGCCGCGCCTGTTATGGCGAAGCCTTTTTCGGCTCGCCCGTGCCGGATGCGATCAAGGACAAGACCAAGGCCGAATTGTTGCTGGGCTTTGCCTCACTGGGCCGGCATGGCAAGTTCGCCCCTTATGTGGCCGGTGACAGCCTGAGCATTGCCGATTTGTATTTCCTGTACAGCGTGCCGCTGGCCTGTGCGGTCGGGCAGAAGCTGTTCGGGATCGATCTGTTGGCCGAGATGCCGGCGGCCAAGGCGCTGCTGGAGCGTCTGGAGCAGAACCCGCATGTGCAGCGGATCGCGGCGGATAAGGAAGCGGCGATGCCAGCGTTTTTGGCGATGGTCGCGTCCAAGAAGTGATTTTGTAGCGTTTTCAATAATGCCTTCGCGGGCAAGCCACGCTCCTACAGGTTTCACGCCGTTTCAAAATCGGCGCAATACCTGTAGGAGCGAGCGGTGCGACGATTCGACTTGCCCGCGAAGCTTTTAACGGCTCGCGAGCAATGCCTGACCGCGCGCCACGGCTTTCTTGACCTGCGCCGGCGCAGTCCCGCCGATATGGTCACGGGCATTCACCGAGCCTTCCAGGGTCAGCACGGCAAACACGTCCTGATCGATCTGGTCGCTGAACTTGCGCAGCTCTTCCAGGCTCATTTCCGCCAGGTCCTTGCCGCTTTCCACACCGTACTTCACCGCGTGCCCAACGATTTCGTGGCAATCACGAAACGGCAGGCCACGGCGTACCAGGTAATCGGCCAGGTCGGTGGCGGTGGAGAAACCGCGCAGCGCCGCTTCGCGCATCATCGCGTGCTTGGGTTTGATCGCCGGGATCATGTCGGCAAAGGCCCGCAGCGAGTCGCGCAGTGTGTCGGCGGCGTCGAACAGCGGCTCTTTGTCTTCCTGGTTGTCCTTGTTGTAGGCCAATGGCTGGCCTTTCATCAGGGTCAGCAGGCCCATCAGCGCGCCGAAGACGCGGCCGGTCTTGCCGCGAACCAGCTCCGGCACGTCCGGGTTTTTCTTTTGCGGCATGATCGAGCTGCCGGTGCAGAATCGGTCCGGCAGATCGATGAACTGGAATTGCGCGCTGGTCCACAGCACCAGCTCTTCGGAGAACCGCGACAAGTGCATCATTGCGATGCTCGCGGCCGAGCAGAATTCGATAGCGAAGTCACGGTCGGAGACGTTGTCCAGCGAGTTACCGCCGACGGCATCGAAGCCCAGCAGTTGCGCGGTGAACTCACGGTCGATCGGGTAGGTGGTGCCGGCCAGCGCAGCGCTGCCCAGAGGCATGCGGTTGGTGCGTTTGCGGCAGTCCACCAGACGCTCGTAGTCGCGGCTGAGCATTTCGAACCAGGCCAGCATGTGGTGCCCGAAGGTTACCGGCTGCGCGGTTTGCAGGTGGGTGAAGCCCGGCATGATGCTGCCAGCTTCGCGCTCGGCCTGCTCCAGCAAGCCTTTTTGCAGGCGGGTGATTTCGGCGAGAATCAAGTCGATCTCGTCACGCAGCCACAGGCGAATATCGGTAGCGACCTGGTCGTTACGGCTGCGGCCGGTGTGCAACTTTTTACCGGTCACGCCGATGCGATCGGTCAGGCGTGCCTCGATGTTCATGTGCACGTCTTCGAGGTCGATGCGCCAGTCGAACTGGCCGGCCTCGATTTCACCCTGGATGGTCTTCAGGCCATCGGTGATGCTGTCGCGCTCGGCATCGGTCAGCACGCCGACCTTGGCCAGCATGGTGGCGTGGGCGATCGAACCCATGATGTCGTGGCGATACAGGCGCTGGTCGAAAGTGACGGAGGCGGTGAAGCGGGCGACGAAGGCGTCGACGGGTTCACTGAAGCGGCCGCCCCAGGACTGATTGGTCTTGTCAGTGCTCATGAATTCGCTCGTATCGGCTTGAAGAAGGTTGGCGTTTAACGCTGGGGCGGATAATAACAGGGTTGCCAATCCTGTCGCTGACACTGGTCGATACGTTTTTTTCTCATGCGCCGGACCATACTCGGAGTATCGCCGGAAGGAATTGCGCAACGATATTTTTCAATTGAGCAATATCGCGCCGGCAACCGTCTACAGTTGGACAGTAGGAACAGCGCACTTCTGTGCGTTGCCGCTGCCTATAAAAAGAGGGGGTGTTCGTATTGTGTATCAGCAAACCCTACGGCGATGCCTCGCCAGCGCGGGCCCGGGCTGCCAATCGCCCCGCAGATGAAAATTTAGCCGCCGGTCTCGCGGCACTTTTTGGCCCTCGCGCCAGTCTTAGCGTGGATCGCGGTGACGGATGTCACTTCACCTGTCTACGCTATCCTTGTGCGAGACTCACGCAGGAATCCAGCGCAATATGAATGTCCTGATCGTTGATGACGAACCCCTAGCCCGCGAGCGCCTGAGCCGAATGGTCGGCGAACTCGAGGGATACAGTGTCATGGAACCCGGTGCCACGAACGGCGAAGAGGCGTTGGCGCTGATCGACAGCCACAAGCCGGATATCGTGCTGCTCGATATCCGCATGCCGGGCCTCGATGGCCTGCAAGTGGCTGCGCGATTGTGCGAGCGTGAAGCGCCGCCGGCCGTGGTGTTTTGCAGCGGGCCGGATGAATTCGCCGCCGAGGCGTTGCAGGCCAGCGGCGTGGGTTATCTGGTCAAGCCGGTACGCACCGAGTTGTTGCTCGAAGCCTTGAAGAAGGCCGAGCGGCCCAATCGCGTGCAACTGGCCGCCCTGACACGCCCGGCTGCCGAAACCGGCAGCGGCCCACGCAGCCATATCAGTGCCCGTACCCGCAAAGGCATTGAACTGATCCCGTTGGGGCAGGTGGTCTACTTTATTGCGGACCACAAGTATGTGACCTTGCGCCACGAAGGCGGCGAAGTGCTGCTGGACGAACCGCTCAAGGCCCTTGAAGACGAATTCGGCGACCGTTTCGTGCGTATCCACCGCAACGCCCTGGTCGCCCGCGAACGCATCGAACGCCTGCAACGCACACCCCTTGGGCATTTCCAGTTGTTCCTCAAGGGCCTGAACGGCGATGCGCTGATCGTCAGCCGCCGTCATGTGGCCGGCGTGCGCAAGATGATGCAGCAGCTTTAATCCGCCGTTCACAGGCGGACTCCACACCCGATTGCCGGACGTTGAAGGCCAGGGAGGCCGAGCAGTTCCTGATACAAGTCAAAGTGGATTTGACTGAGCTGTTATTATCCGCCGTATCTATTCAGTACGGATTGATCCATGTCCTCTCGCGAAATCCGCATCGCCACCCGTAAAAGTGCGCTGGCCCTCTGGCAGGCCGAATACGTCAAAGCTCGTCTCGAGCAAGCCCATCCCGGCTTGCTGGTCACGCTGGTGCCCATGGTCAGTCGCGGCGACAAGCTGCTCGACTCGCCACTGTCGAAAATCGGCGGCAAGGGCTTGTTCGTCAAGGAACTGGAAACAGCGCTGTTGGAAAACGAAGCCGACATTGCCGTGCACTCGATGAAAGACGTGCCGATGGACTTCCCCGAAGGTCTCGGTCTGTTCTGCATCTGCGAGCGCGAAGACCCGCGCGATGCCTTCGTTTCCAATACTTATGCCAGCCTGGATGAACTGCCCCAGGGCAGCATCGTCGGCACGTCGAGCCTGCGCCGTCAGGCCCAGTTGCTGACCCGGCGCCCGGACCTGGAAATCCGCTTCCTGCGCGGCAACGTCAACACGCGCCTGGCCAAGCTCGATGCCGGCGAATACGACGCCATCATCCTCGCTGCTGCCGGTTTGATTCGCCTCGGATTCGAAGACCGCATCACCTCGGCCATCAGCGTCGACGACAGCCTGCCGGCCGGTGGCCAGGGCGCAGTCGGTATCGAATGCCGCAGCGTCGACAGCGAAATCCACGCCTTGCTCGCGCCGCTGCATCACCAGGACACCGCCACCCGCGTCACCGCCGAACGCGCCCTCAACAAACACCTGAATGGCGGCTGCCAAGTGCCGATCGCCTGCTACGCGGTGCTCGAAGGCGAGCAGATCTGGTTGCGCGGGCTGGTAGGCGATCCGAGCGGTGGCCTGCTGCTTAATGCCGAGGCCCGTGCGCCGCGCAGTGACGCCGAATCCCTGGGGGTGCAGGTGGCTGAAGACCTGCTGAATCAGGGCGCCGGCGACATTCTGAAAGCGGTCTACGGCGAGGCAGGTCACGAGTGACCGGCTGGCGTCTGCTGCTGACGCGCCCCGCGGATGAGTCGGCGGCGCTGAGCAGCGTGTTGGCGCAAAGCGGGATTTTCAGCAGTTGCCTGCCGCTTTTGGAGATCGAGCCGATTGCCACCTCTGACACAATGCGCAACGTGATCCGGGATCTGGATCAGTTTTGCGCGGTAATTGTGGTGAGCAAGCCGGCGGCCAGGCTCGGCATTGATCTGCTCAGCCAGCAATGGCCTCGGCCACCGCGCCTGAAGTGGTTTAGTGTCGGCGCCGCCACTGCGCAAATCCTGGAAGAGGCCGGGCTCGATGTGAGCTTCCCGGTCGAGGGCGATGACAGCGAAGCCTTGCTTGAACTTGCGCAATTGCGCGAGGCTATCGCCCGGCCCGATCCGCGGGTATTGATCATGCGCGGGGAGGGCGGGCGCGAGTTGCTGGCCGGGCGTTTGCGCAAGCTTGGTGCTAGTGTCGAGTACCTGGAGTTGTACCGTCGTGGCTTGCCGAGCTATACGACGACTGCGCTGCCGGACCGGATCGCAGCGGAACGCTTGAACGGGCTGGTGGTCAGCAGTGGACAGGGTTTCGAGCACCTGCATCAATTGGCCGGCGATGCCTGGCCACGGTTGGCGCAGTTGCCGTTGTTTGTTCCAAGCCCAAGGGTCGCCGAGCTGGCACGTGCCGCCGGGGCCCAAACAGTTGTGGATTGTCGTGGCGCCAGTGCCGCGGCTTTGCTGACGGCGTTACGGGAGCAACCCGTACCCGTTCTCTAATGCAAAGGATGGATACGTGAGCGAAACAGTCTTGCCTAAAGATGACGTGCAGCCGGTGCTTGATGCACCCGTTGAAACTCCACCACCGGCTGCGGTGCAGCGCAGGGGCAATGGACTCGCAATCGTCGCCCTGTTGCTGGGCGCCGCCGGTGTTGCCGTGGGTGGCTGGGGAGTGTGGCAAGTGCGCCACCTGCAAGCCAATACCCAGCAGCAGTTGAGTGAAGTCCAGGCGCTGAACGATCAGGCGCAGAGCCTCAAGCTCAACGATCAACGCCTGACCGCACGCCTCGAACAATTGCCCGCCGCTGATGAGCTGGAAGACCGTCGTCGACTGGTCACGCAGCTGCAAGGCGATCAACAACGCTTGAATCAAAAACTGGAAACCGTCCTCGGTGCCAGTCGCAAGGATTGGCGCCTGGCCGAGGCCGAGCACTTGCTACGCCTGGCCAGCCTGCGTCTTTCCGCATTGCAGGACATCAGCAGCGCCCAGGCCCTGGTGCAGGGTGCCGATGAAATCCTCCGCGAACAGAACGACCCCGGCGCCTTTGCCGCCCGCGAGCAAGTGGCCAAGACGCTGCTGGCCTTGCGTAGCACCGCGCAGCCGGATCGTACCGGACTGTTTCTGAAGCTGGGCGCCTTGCGTGACCAGGTGATCAACCTCACTGAGCTGGCACCCGAGTACAAGGACCGCGGCGAATCCCTGCTGGGCCTGACCGCCGATGGCGACGGCGCCAGTCGTTGGGCGCAATGGTGGGATGAGGTTTCGCGCTACATCCGCATCGACTTCAATGCCGACAAGAATGTTCGTCCGCTGCTGGCAGGGCAGAGCCTGAGCCAGGTGCGCCTGGCCCTGAGCCTGGCGCTGGAGCAGGCGCAGTGGGCCGCGCTCAACGGCCAGGCGTCGGTGTATACCCAGGCGCTGACCGAGGCGCGGGATGTGCTCAAGGGCAACTTCAACCCGGACAACCCGCAGAGCAAAGTGATGCTTGAACAGGTGGCCGATCTGGGCACGCAACCGGTCACCGTCGTCACGCCGGACCTGACGGGTACGTTGAGCGCGGTCCAGGCGTACCTGGAACGGCGAAATGTCAGTGCCGAGGATTCGATCAAGCCGTTGGCCAAACCTGCCGCGAACACTGCGCAGGAGGCCACGCCATGAAACGCCTCTATGTGATCCTGTTCCTGGTCATCGCTGCCACCGCGGTACTGGGGCTGGCGATTGCCGAGCATTCCGGCTACGTGTTGATCGCCTACAAGAGCTTCCGCTATGAGTCGAGCCTGTGGGCGAGCCTGGCCTTGTTGGCGGTGCTTTGGCTGGTGTTCTGGGGTATCAAGGCGTTGGTCGAGCTGGTGACGACCTCCGGCGGTGTGGTCAATCCGTGGTCCCGTCGCAACCGCAGTCGCCGGGTGCAAGTGGCGATCGAACATGGTCAGCTGGATTTGGCCGAAGGTCGCTGGGCCAGCGCCCAGCGCCATCTGCATCGGGCCGCTGAAGCCGAGCGCCAGCCATTGCTGTACTACCTCGGTGCGGCCCGTGCCGCCAACGAGCAAGGGCATTACGAGGAAAGCGACAACTTGCTCGAGCGCGCACTGGAGCGTCAGCCCCAGGCTGAATTGGCGATTGCCTTGAGCCACGCGCAATTGCAAACCGATCGCGGCGACACCGACGGCGCCCTGGCGACTCTGGACGCCATGCACGAGCGTCATCCGCATAACGTGCAAACCCTGCGTCAATTGCAGCGCCTGCATCAGCAGCGCGGCGACTGGTCGGCGGTGATTCGCCTGCTGCCGGAACTGCGCAAGGACAAGGTCCTGCCAGCGGCGGAGCTGGCTGAGCTGGAGCGTCGGGCCTGGGGTGAAAACCTCAACCTGGCCGCGCACCGCGAGGAGGACGGCGTCGTGGGTTTGCAGTCGCTCAATCGGGCCTGGCAGCAGCTCAGCACGGCGCAGCGTCAAGAGCCACCGCTGGTGCTGGCCTATGCCGAGCAATTGCGGCAGCTGGGTGCGCAGGCCGAAGCGGAAGAGATTCTGCGTGCGGCGCTCAAGCGCAAGTACGACAGTCATCTGGCGCGCCTCTATGGGCTGGTGCGTGGCAGCGATCCGGCGCGGCAGCTGCAAACCGCCGAAGGCTGGCTCAAGGATCACCCGGCTGACCCGAGCCTGCTGCTGACCCTGGGCCGCCTGTGCCTGCAAAGCAGCTTGTGGGGCAAGGCCCGGGATTATCTGGAAAGCAGCCTGCGTCTGCAGCGCAACCCGGAAGCCTGTGCGGAGCTGGCCAGGTTACTGGCGCAACTGGGCGATACCGAACGCAGTAATCAACTGTTCCAGGAAGGCCTTGGCCTGTTGGATGAACGTTTGCTGGCGGCGCCATTGCCGGTAGCGGCTCGGGCGTGATCTCCACGTTGGCATAAACCCCTGTGGCGAGGGGGCTTGCCCCCGTTGGACTGCGCAGCAGTCCTAATTGGAGGCGCCTCGCACCTCTGCGGGAGCAAGCTCCCTCGCCACAAAATTCGCACTCCAAACCCTTGGCGTTTACTTCATGTAGTCCGCCATCGGCATAGTCCTACAATGGGCTACATCAAATCCTCTCGCTCCTGTCGGGAATTCCCTACACCTTTGATGAAGTGTCCGTGGTGGCCCGTCTTGAAAGGCTGGCGCGCTTTCCTCTACCGTAACCGCCTGTCTCTAAAGTTACGGATTAGCCATGTCTTTGGCCTGCTCACGCTCCTTGTTTTTCATGGCTTTCACCGCAGGTGCCCTGGCCTTGGGCGTTTCCTATTACCTGGAATATGTGGTCGGGCTCAAGCCTTGCGGGTTGTGTTTGTTGCAGCGGTTTTTTCTCGCGCTGCTCATGCTGGTTTGCCTGGTGGCTTCGGTGCACGGCCCGCGGCGATTCGGGTCTTTTGTTTATTGGCTGATGGGTTTGTCTGCCAGCCTCGGCGGGACCGTCGCCGCGTGGCGCCAGGTGCTGTTGCAGGGGGATCCGCTGAAACAGTTGTCACTCTGTTCGCCCAATCTGGATGACGTATTCGAAAACCTGCCCTGGACCTGCGTCGTGAAACGGATGTTCAAGGGAGCCGATGACTGTGCGCAGCTCTCATGGACCTTATTCGACCTGAGCATCCCGGAATGGAGCCTGCTGTTCTTCGTCGCGATGCTGATATTGGGTATTTATCAGTTGCTGCGCCACGTCTGGATCGCCTGTCAGCGACCGCCCAGCGGCGTGTCGTCGCACCGGGCGATGGCGGGCGATTAAACACTTGTATGAACTTTATCTCCTGCGTACCTTGAAGCCATTGTCGTGCGGGCATAATCTGGCCCGCACGTGTCATTGGATTTATGTTGCTCGATGACGCTCTGCCTGGCCGATTCTTGACCTTCAAGAGTGCGACAGGTGTAGAGCAGCATGACCCACAAGGGAAGAGAGATCACCATGCTCGAAAGTTGTCAGAATGCTCAGGAACGCTGGGGTGGAGTGCATCTGCTGATCGACCGCTGGTTGCAGGAGCGTCACGAACTGGTTCGGGCCTATGATGCTCTCGGCGCCAAGCCTGAAGCACTGGGCGAGAACCGCAAACCGTTGCAGGAATTCTGTGGCGTGCTGGTCGATTACGTGTCGGCGGGGCATTTCGAGATCTACGAACAGCTCACTGGCGAAGCCAAGGCGTTTGGTGACACTCGCGGCCTGGAACTGGCCGAGACCATCTACCCGCGCATCGACGTCATCACCGAGAAACTGCTCGCGTTCAACGACCTGTGCGATGCAGGCAAGTGCGTCGCCGAGAAATTCAAGGAGCTGGGTGGTCTGTTGCATGAACGCTTCGAACTGGAAGACTGCCTAATCGAAGTGCTGCACACCGCGCACAAGGAAGAGGATTCGGTCCAGGCCTGAACCCCTTCCCGCAAGACCCACGAAACGGTGCGCTATGCGCGCCGTTTTTCGTTTCCGTCATTCAGCTTGTGGCGCCGCGCAATTCGACTTCGAACACCAGTGGCGTGAATGGCGCGATCAGGTCGCCGGCACCATCGGCGCCGTAAGCCTGGGCGGATGGAATCACCAACCGCCACTTCGCACCTACCGGCATGTTTTGCAGCGCGATGCGCCAGCCAGTGATCACGCTGTCGAGGCTGAACCATTGCGGTTGGCTGTTCTGATCGAACACCGTGCCGTCCGGCAGGCGACCGATGTACATCACTTGAACCTTGCCATTCGGTCCGGCCTTGGCACCGTTGCCAGGGGTCAACTCCGTCAGCAATATTCCATCGTCCAGTTCACGAACCCCGGGCCGGGCTTTTTCCTGAGTAAGAAAGCGCTGCTCTTTTTCCAGGGCTTCTTCGGTTTGCGGTGCCGGCGTTTGCAAGGCGACCTGGGCTTCGTGGTCAGCCAGGATCTGTTCGATCTGCGCGTCTTTCAGCGCCAGGGGTTTGCCTTGATAGGCTTGCTGCAAGCCTTCGACCAGCGCCTGAAGTTGCAGGTCAGGAACCTCCTGGCGCAAGCGTTCGCCGAGGCTTGCCCCCAGGCTGTAGGCGAGATCGTGAGCATCATTTGCAGCGGTTTTTTCTGCGGCTTGAGTAGCGGAAAAACACACCAGCAGAGATAAAAAAAGGTAACGCGACATGGGCACTCTCCGACCTGAGATGCGGGGGATTATGCCAGCGAGAATGGGTTGAACGGTGAACTGCTTTTGCGCAGACGCAGAACATTTTCAATCCGTTGCAACGTAGCGCTTTGGATACTGTCAACATGGCCTAGCGGCGGTGTCAGCAGAGGTCTAGTATGAGCCGCATTCACGTCAGCCAGGAGGTAAACCATGTCGGCCACCAAGAAGCCTGTAAATACTCCGTTGCACTTACTCCAACAACTCTCGGGCAGCCTGCTCGAGCATTTGGAAACCGCTTGTTCCCAAGCCTTGGCTGATGCTGAAAAACTGCTCGCCAAACTGGAAAAGCAGCGCGGTAAAGCGCAAGAAAAACTGCACAAATCCCGTACCAAATTGCAGGACGCTGCGGCGGCCGGCAAGGCCAAGGCACAAGCCAAGGCGAAGGACGGAGTGAAGCAACTCGAAGACTTGCTCGATGCCTTGAAGGATCGTCAGTCCGAGACCCGCAGCTACATTCTGCAACTCAAGCGCGATGCTCAGGAAAGCCTGAAACTGGCCCAGGGTGTCGGTCGCGTACAAGAGGCTGTGAGCAAGGCGTTGTCCCTGCGTTCGGCCAAGCCTGCTGCGGCACCTGCCAAGAAAGCCGCTGCCAAACCGGTTGCTGCAAGAGCAGCCGCCAAGCCTGCTGCCAAACCGGCCGCTAAAGCGCCGGCCAAAGCCGCAGCAAAACCTGCAGCGAAAAAACCAGTGGCTGCCAGCGCTGCGAAACCAGCTGCTAAAGCAACGGCTGCCAAGCCAACTGCTGCCAAATCGGCCACTGCAAGAACCGCAGCAGCCAAACCTGCTGCAGCGAAAACGGCGGCGGCCAAACCCGCTGCAAGAACAGCCGCAAAACCGGCAGCAAAACCAGCGGCCAAAACCGCAGCCGCGAAACCGGCCGCCAAGCCAGCCGCTAAACCAGTAGCTGCAAAAACCGCTGCCAAACCAGCGGCCAAGCCTGCTGCAAAAACCGCTGCCAAACCTGCTGCAAAACCAGCCGCTAAAACTGCCGCTGCCAAGCCAGCAGCCAAACCCTCAGCCGCAAAACCAGCGGCTAAACCTGCTGCCGCTAAACCGGCCACCGCCAGCGCTGCCAAGCCAGCCGCGACAAAACCCGCCGCCAAACCAGTGGCTGCAAAACCGGCTGCAAAACCTGCCGCCAAACCTGCGGCTAAACCCGCAGTGAAAAAACCAGTCGCGGCCAAACCTGCTGCGGCCAAACCGGCTACCGCGCCAGTCGCCAAGCCTGCCACCTCGCCTGCGGCAGCATCGCCTGCTCCAGCCGCTACCACCTCGACCGCGACCGCCGCGCCAACCCCGGCCGCCGCTTCGAGCACAACCACCACCCCAACCAGCGCTTCCTAAGTGCCGGTTACCGCGACGCGCAGCTGATGCAGCGCGTCGCGGTCCAGGTTGGCGGCGCCCGCCGCCACACCTTCCAGCCAGGCCGATCGTTCGGTCACCTCAGCTTGCGGCCAACCCTGGGCCGTACGTTCCAGTTGCAACAGCAGATGCCGTTCGGCTTCCAGCTCCAGTGTCTTCACTTGTTCGCGTAACGCGTTGAGTTCGACGTCGTCAGCAGCGGCAACTTTCCATTGCGTGCGTAAAGCTCGCAGCGGCTGCACAACATTCGCCTCCCACGGCCCGGCCACCTGAAAAAGCGCCTGCAAGCGTTGCTCGGTACAGCCCACGCCCCGTTGTTCCAGCCATAGCCCGCACAGCAGCAGGCAGACATTCGCCCCCGCCGACTGCAATTGCAGGCACAGGCCTTCCACGCCGGGACGGGCGTAAGTGTTCAGGGAAAAGCTCCACAGGTCAGAGGACATAGTGCTACTCGCGCCAGTTGCGAACGAAGCTGATAGACTCCGCCGCCATTATGATCCGAATTCAGAACCTGACTTTACAGCGTGGCCCGCAACGTCTGCTAGAAGACGCCGAGCTGACCCTGCACGCCGGCCACAAAGCCGGTCTCATCGGTGCCAACGGCGCCGGCAAATCGAGCCTGTTCGCCTTACTTCTGGGCGACCTGCACCCGGACTCGGGTGACTGTTTCCTGCCGGCGGACTGGCGCATCGCCCATATGCGCCAGGAGATCGACACCCTCGATCGCATTGCGGTCGACTACGTGCTCGATGGCGACCTGCGCCTGCGCGAGGTGCAACGTGACCTCGCCGCCGCCGAAGCGGCCCATGACGGTGCCGCTCAGGCGCGCCTGCACGCCGAACTCGACAGTGCCGACGGTTACACCGCCGACGCCCGGGCGCGCAAGCTGCTGGCCGGCCTTGGGTTCACCAACGATCAGATGGATCGCCAGGTAGGAGATTTCTCCGGTGGCTGGCGGATGCGTCTGAACCTGGCGCAGGCTTTGATGTGTCCTTCGGACCTGTTGCTGCTCGATGAGCCGACCAACCACTTGGACCTCGACGCCATCATCTGGCTCGAAGACTGGCTCAAAAGCTACCCCGGCACCTTGATGCTGATTTCCCACGACCGGGATTTCCTCGATGCCGTGGTCGATCACGTGGCCCACGTCGATCAGCGCAAGATCACCCTGTATCGCGGCGGCTACAGCGCCTTCGAACGCGCCCGTGCCGAGCGTCTGGCCCAGCAGCAGCAGGCCTACGAGAAGCAGCAGGCGCAACGTGCGCACATGGAAAGCTACATCGCCCGCTTCAAGGCCCAGGCCACCAAGGCCCGCCAGGCCCAGAGCCGGATCAAGGCGCTGGAGCGGATGGAAGAGTTGTCCGCGGCCCACGTCGATTCGCCGTTCGACTTCGTGTTCCGCGAGTCGCACAAGATCTCCAGCCCGTTAATTGATATCTCCGACGCTCGCCTGGGTTACGGCGAGCGCGCCGTGCTGGAGAAGGTCAAGCTGCAACTGACCCCCGGTGCGCGCATCGGATTGCTCGGTCCTAACGGTGCCGGTAAATCGACCCTGATCAAAAACCTCGCCGGTGAACTCGAACCGCTGTCCGGTCGCCTGACCCGGGGCGAGAACACCGTGGTCGGTTACTTTGCCCAGCATCAGCTGGACTCGCTCGATTCCAAGGCCAGCCCGTTACTGCACATGCAGCGCCTGGCGCCGACCGAGCGCGAGCAGACCCTGCGCGACTTCCTCGGTGGTTTCGACTTCCGCGGCGCGCGCATCGATGAGCCGGTGCTGAATTTTTCCGGTGGCGAAAAAGCGCGACTGGCCTTGGCGTTGATCGCCTGGGGCCGGCCGAACCTGCTGCTGCTCGACGAACCGACCAACCACCTGGACCTGGAAATGCGCCTGGCGCTGACCATGGCTCTGCAGGAATTCAGTGGTGCGGTATTGGTGGTTTCCCACGATCGCCATTTGCTCAAAAGCACCACCGACAATTTCTACCTGGTGGCAGACGGCAAGGTCGAAGAGTTCGACGGCGACCTGGAGGACTACACCCGCTGGCTGGTGGAGTACCGTCAGCGCAACGCGCCGGTCAGCAACACCCCGGTGAACCCGGACAAGACCGATAAGAAGGCCCAGCGTCAGGCTGCAGCGGCGTTGCGTCAGCAATTGGCGCCGCACAAGCGTGAGGCCGACAAGCTCGAAGCCGAGCTGGGCAAGCTCCACGAGAAGCTGGCGAAGATCGACGTCAGCCTTGGCGACAGCGATATCTACGAGCCGATGCGCAAGAACGAATTGCGTGACCTGCTGGCCGAACAAGCCAAGCTCAAGGTCCGTGAAGCCGAGCTGGAAGAGTCCTGGATGGAAGCCCTGGAACTGCTGGAAAGCATGCAGGCGGAGCTGGAGGCGCTGTCCTGATGGAGGCCTTCAAGCTACCGCTGCCAGCGGTGTGGGCCGAGCCGATCTGGCTCGTCGCGCAAATCCTGCTGATCCTGCTGGCCGGTTATGTCGCCCAGCGTTTCGTCGCCAAATGCCTGACGCGCCTGGGCGAGCGCTATCCGTTTCCGCCGCAACTGCTGATGCCGCTGCGCGGTGGCCTGCGCTGGCTGATCATGGGCAGCGCGTTGATCTTCGTGCTGGAACGCCTCGGTGTGTCGGCCACGGTGCTCTGGACCGCGTTGTCCGGGTTCGTCGCGGTGGCCGCGGTAGCGTTCTTCGCCATGTGGAGCGTGCTCTCCAACCTGCTGTGCGCGATCCTGATCTTCACCGTCGGCCCGTTTCGCATTGGTGATGTGGTCGAGTTGGTGGACACCCTCGACAAGCCAGGCGTCAAAGGCCGGGTGGTGGCGATCAATCTGCTGTTCACCACACTGATCGAAGCCGAAGAGGCGGGGACGGGCAGTGCCATGGTGCAAGTGCCTAATAGCCTGTTCTTCCAGCGCTCGGTTCGGCGCTGGCGCGGTAGCGATGTCTTCCCCTCGAGCGGTTTCGAGAAGTAGCCGAGACGCCGATCGCGTTGGTCGGCCGTCGTTCTGGTCCTGCAAAAAATCGGTAGTCATCGGCCCAAAGCCGCATTAGCTTAGACGTCTGTCACGAGTCTGAGTCGAGGTGTGCAATGGTGCTTCAAACATGGCTGGCGTTTTTTGCCGCCTGCTGGGTGATCAGTCTGTCGCCCGGTGCCGGCGCGATTGCGTCGATGTCCAGCGGTCTGCGATACGGTTTCTGGCGCGGCTACTGGAACGCCCTGGGCCTGCAACTGGGCCTGGCGGTGCAGATTGCGATTGTCGGCTTGGGTGTGGGGGCCATTCTTACGGCTTCGGCGACGGCGTTCTATGCGATCAAATGGTTCGGCGTTGCGTACTTGGTTTACCTGGCGGTCAAGCAATGGCGGGCGCTGCCCAGCGACATGAGCGACGACGCGGCAGTGCGGCAGATTGGCAAGCCGCTGGCCCTGATGTTCCGGGGTTTCCTGGTGAACATCAGCAACCCTAAGGCACTGGTGTTCATGCTGGCCGTGTTGCCGCAGTTCATCGATCCGCATGCGCCGCTGCTGGCTCAATACCTGATCATCGGCGTCACCATGATCTGCGTCGACCTGATCGTCATGGCCGGTTACACCGGGTTGGCGGCCAAAGTGTTGCGGATGTTGCGCACGCCCCAACAGCAGAAGCGCATGAACCGTACGTTTGCCGGGTTGTTCATCGGCGCGGCGGCGTTCATGGCGACGCTGCGCAAAGCGGTGGTGTAAAACCGCCAGGCACAAAAAAGGCGACCTTTTCAGGTCGCCTTATCGTTCCTACGCTCTGCGTGGGAACGATCAGCTTCCAGACTCAGCGCAGAATCACCGGTGCAGTATCGCGCGGCAGATTGTTGCGTTGAGCCGGCTCGCGAGGCTGTTCATAGCTAGGACCACCAAGCTGTTGGCTCAGTTGCGCCGCCACGTCTTCGCCCAAGGCCTTGGACACGTCACGCACCACCCGTGGGCGGTTCAGCGAGATCTTGATGTCCCGGCCATTCACCAGTTTGGTGTCCTGGCCTTCGCCCATCGCCGTGAAGGCCGAGGTGATTTCGAAGGTCTTGGTGTTGATCAGACTGAAATCCGCCACCAGGGTCAACGCCAGCACCGCCGAATAGCTGTCCGTGTTGGCCAGCTCGTTCATGTCCTGGGTGAAGTCGATATCCGACACGGTGCCGAACAGCACGTAGTCCGCGCCCTTGAAGCTACCGGCCTTGATCCGCTTGATTACATCGTAGATGTCACCCTTGGACGAAGCCGTGTAAGGCGTGCCCTGAATCAGCTGGAACATGCCGGTGCGCAGGATTTCACCTTTGATGTCGCCGGTGAATTTACGCAGTTCGGTCTGTTCGATGTAGCTGGTGGTGGCCTCGATCTCGTTGTAGTTCGACGAACCACTGGAGCTGTAGTAGCCCTCGCGGTAGTTGTTCTGCGCCGAGACGATGTGGATGTATTGCTCTACACGTTCCTGATACGCCAGATCCGTGACTGCAACTTTCGGGGCCGCTTGCACGCTGAGCGCGCAAGCCAGGGCCATCAGGCCAATCCATGTGCGCATTGATTAACGCTCCGTGGTTTTGCGGATCTCTTTTTCGTCCATCCACTCGGCCAGACCGCTTTCAACGTCGATCAATTGCAGGCTGAATTTGTAGAAGACGTCCTTGTAGTCGCTGCTGCGCTTGACGATCGAGCTGATCGAACCTTCGATGCGGTACTTGGCGGCAATCATGTTGCCGGTCTTGGCCACGGTGCTTTTCTTGTACAGGCCGCTCTGGTTTTGCAGCTTGAGCTGGTCAACCTGGCTCTGCATCGCGTTGTTGTCGCTGGCGAAACGCGCGACACCGGTTTTCATCAGTTGGGTCTTGATGCTGGTGGTGATTTCGCGGGTATCGATGTACTCGCTGGTCTTGTTCTTCACGTCGTAGACCTGAACCACCGGGCGACCCTGCATGATGCCGGACTGGGCCAGGGAGCGGGTCATGGACTCGGCGATCATCTGCAGGTCGGTGGAACCGAACTCGTTGGTTACGGTTTCCACAGCCTTGGTGTCACCGTAGCTGATGTTCTTGCTGCCCAGGGTAGGCGAAGTGTTGGCGCAGCCGCTGGCCAGGAGGGCGAGAACGGCGATGAACGAAAAGCGTGCAAACATGGGAATGCTCTCTAGAACTGAACGAATAGGGTCGGGTTTAAGGCGTCTTGATTTCGAGACGGAAATCCACGGCTTTGGCAGTCGGCGCGATGGCCTGGATGAAACTGGTCTGCTCGCCGTACATCATCTGGCTTTTCCAGGTTTCTTCTTCCGCTATCGGGAAACCTTCAGGGCCGAGCCAGGCAAAGCGGTAATAGAAGGTCTTGTTGTTGAAGCTGGTGTTGCTCAGCTGCACATTGACCGTCATGAAGCCGTTTTCCCGGGCCACGCGCATGGCGCCGACCACGATGTTCTTCAGCTTGCCCATGGCCACGACTTTACTGGCGGCGCTGCCGGGCTCCGGTGGTGGCGGGGTGGCGCACCCGGCCAGCAAGGCCAGGGCGACGACAGCGATGAGTTTGAAGCGCATGCAAAGACTCCGTTCTTAAGGTTGTTTGAAGCTGGCCACGGCGGTCGGATTGGCACTGGTGATCACGTGCGCGGCCAAGCCGCTGGCGAATACCTGATTGCCCACGGCGCGCAGGGTGATGACCTGATAGCGCTGATCCACGGTGACCTTGACCACCGAGCCGCCCACGACGCTCGGAAGAGTGACTTGGTGCTCGCCTTTCTTCAAGCGCAGACGCACCACTTGGGTGTTGTCCGGCAGGGTGCGCCACGTACGGGTATCGGCACCTTCGAGCACAGCTGAAGAAATACCGACTGCCAGACCGGCCAGCGGATTGGTTTCGTTGATCTTCTTCTGCGCCACGCCTTTGGTCACCGCACGCACGGTGGTGCGCAGGATGATGCCCGGCATGTCGTCACGCAGGGCGCGGCGGGACATGGCGGTGGTGCTGTTGAGCTGGGTCAGGTTCAGTTGCTGTCCGTCGACGCCGATCTGGGCGAAAGGCGCGGTCGAGGTGTCCGGCTTGATGATCGGGAACGACAATGGGGTGATCACGAGCTGGTTGCTGATCGGCAATGGCAGCGGAATGCGGATCGAATCCCGGGACGGCGCCAGGCCGCTTTGCACGACGATCAGGATGTCGCTGTCGTCAGTCTTGGCCGGCTTGTCGAGGTTGACCAGCGCCTGTTCCAGCAGCGGGGTGTTCGGGCGCAATTCGACAGCCTTGCGATAACCCGGCGCGGCGAGGTCTTTTTCACCCAGGGCTTCGTAGACGAAACCGGCCAGGTAATGGCTGAACGCACTCTGGTAGCTGTTTTTCAGGCTGACCACGTCCGGCGCATCGAGGCTGGCGACCGGGTAACCCTGCAGGTCTTTGTACTGAGTCTTGATGCCTTCTTTCTCGGCCTCGTCTTCGCTCTTGAGGTATTCCTTGTCCCGCAGCTCGGCGATCACCGCTTCACGTTCGTGGGTCTTTTTGATCGACATGCGCGCGCCGTCGAAGTCGTTCACCGCCAGCAGGTTCAGCGCCATCTGCGTGGTCAGCATGACTTTTTCGTAGTCGTAGCCTTCGTAGCGACGCACCTTGTCGTTGACCAGAAAGCTGCCGAACTGTGCCAGGTACTTGTCGGTATCGAGCTTGACCGAGTCTTCCCACTTGCCCACCACTTGATCGGCGCTGGTCCAGGCGTTCTGGCTGCCGGACAGGTCGCCCTTGGCGCGCAGCAGTTCACCTTTCTCGAAGTAATAGAGCAGGTCTTTGTCGGCGCTGGTGTTGTTCTTTTCCAGCAGGGTCAACGCGGCATCGACGTTGCCGGAGGCCAGTTGCTGGTTGGTTTGTGCCAGCTCGGAGTCGTAGTTGCGAAAGGCCGAACAGCCGGAGAGCAAGGTGACCGCACTGAGTGCGATCGAGGTAAGGGCGCGAGAGGCCATAGGGGGTACTTCTTCCCTGAGTAAGCAGCCGCACGTGCTGGTCGGGCTGTTGGGACCTATCGGCAGGGAGACTGGCGTCCTGCCAATTCCTCAAACAAGAGGAGCTTAAATGCCACGTCGCGGTTGCGAGGGCGCGGCATTATAAGCTTGGATGATGGCTATGTAATGGCTTTTTAGTTGCATATTTTCACAAGATGCCACTATTTATTTCAGACCGGATACCACGGTGTTCTCAGGCGTTAGGGACGCTTCGAAAGCCACTCCATGACTATAAATCCGCCCGCCCAGCGCATGCAGACCGATGACCTGATGATTCTGATCGATGCGGATTTTCAGCGGCGCGGCGCCCGGAGCGTTGGGCAGGCTGATCAAGTGTTCGCCTTTTTTCAGGCGCAGACGCGCCACTTGGGTGATGTTGGGCAAGGTACGCCAGGTTCGGGTGTCCGCGTGCTCAAAGCCGTCGTGCTGCGTCACGTAAGAGGCTTTGCTCGGGTCGCGTCGGTTGTCGGTACCCTGAACGTCGGCCGCCAGGAAGGCGCGATACGCGGTGCGCTGAATGATGCCGGGCATGTCGTCGCGCAATGTCCGCAGCGACATGTCAGTGATGCTGTTAACCAGGAGCAACGGCTGTTTGCGACCGTCGACGGTCATCTGGGTGAATGCCGGGGTCGATGTGTCGGGAACCATCACTGGAAACGAGACGTTGGCGACGATGACCTGGCCGTCTTGCAGGCGCACCGGATAAGGCACCCGAACCGAACTGCGCGCCGGCGCCAGGCCGCTTTGAACAATGATCAACACATCGCTTTCATTGCCTTGGGTGGCGGGTTTGTCGAGTTCGCGTAATGCCTGTTGAAAGAAGGGCAGGTCGGGTCGCAGCTCGATGGCCTGGCGATAACCGGGTGCGGCGAGGTCCCGCTCACCCAGCGCTTCATAGGTAAACCCGGCCAGATAGTGGCTGAACGCGCTCTGATAGCCGTTCTTCAGTGCGATGACAGAGGGCGCGTCGAGGGTGGCCACGGGGTAGCCCTGAAGATCCTTGTAGTGCACACGAACGCCCGAAGCCTTGGCTTGCTCCTCGACGTGCTCGTATTGTTTTTCCCACTGGCGAGCGATCAGTGCTTCGCGTTCGTGGGTTTTCTTGATGTCGGCGCGGGCACCATCGAAGTCATTGACGGCCAACTGGTTCAAGGCCATTTGCGTGGTCAGCATGACTTTTTCATAGTCGTAGCCATCGTAGCGGCGCAGTTTGTCATTGATGATGCTGCCCCAATGATCGCCCATCGCGGACAGGAGTTGAGTGCCGGTGGATTCAACGGTGTCCTGGCGCTGAATGACCATTTGCTCCGCGCTGCGCCAGGCCACCTGACTTTGCGGCAGCTCACCGGCGGCACTCAGGACGGCACCTTTTTCGAAGTAGTAGAGCAGGTCCCGATCTTCTGACGGGTTGTGCAGTTCCAGCAATTGGAGAGCGCCCTGCGGATTCCCGGCTTTCAACTGGTCAGTCGTTTGCGCCAGTTCCAGGTCGTAGTTGCGGTAGGCGGCGCAACCGGTCAGTTGCAGGGCGATGCTGAGGAGCAGCGAGAAACAAAGGCGTGGGTGCATGGACGATCATTCTTCCCTGAATAGAAACCGCGAGGAGGTGGCAATTCGCCGCTAAATGTACACGTCGTTGCGCCCGAAATACCAACAAAGCTTGAGTGAAAGGCATTGGAAGTGAACAATGTGTTACTTCGTATTTCCCCTTGAGATTCATTCATGACTGCCTCCTCCCGTTTTCTGGCGTGGCTAGTGCTGCCGGTGATCGCGCTTTGCAGCTTCAATGCGCTGGCCGACACCGCCGAAGGCGCCCCCAAAGCGTTGCATTTACTCGATTACATTGGCGCCGACTACCCGGCGACGGTCGAGGCCGGCAAGGTCATTGATGAGTCTGAATACCGTGAACAGCAGGAGTTTCTGGCTGTTCTGAAAGGTTTGATCGCTGAATTGCCGGCCAAGCCCGAGCGTGCCGAACTGGAGCAGGGCGTCAACAACCTGCGAACCGCCATCGCTGCACGCAAGGACGGCGCCGACGTTGCCCGTCAGGCCCGGCAGCTTGGGGCGAAACTGGCGGTGGCGTATGAAGTCAGCCAAGCCCCGGTGATCACCCCGGACCCGACTCGCGGCGCGCCGCTGTACGCCCAGCAATGCTCGGTGTGCCACGGTGATGCGGGTGCCGGTGACGGCCCGGCAGGCGTTGGCATGACACCGCCGCCGGCCAATCTGCGCGATGCGGCGCGACTTGATCGCCTGAGTCTGTATGCGATCTACAACACCTTGGGCCAAGGCGTCGAAGGCACTGACATGCCGTCCTTCGCCGATCAGTTGGATGACCGTCAGCGCTGGGACCTGGCGACCTATATCGCCGGCTTCAGCGCCGATCCGGCCGCAGCAAAATCGGAAAAGACCTACAACATCGCCGACCTCGCGCGTCAGACCCCGGCCGAAGTGCTGGCCGCCGAAGGCCCACAAGCCGTGGCGACCTTCCGTGCACAACGGGCGCAACCGCCGCAGGTCAAGCGTGGCCCGGCGCAATTGCTCGACTACACCGCGGCGACTCTGGACAAAAGCATCGCCGCTTACCGTACCGGTGAGCACGATCAGGCCTACGACCTGTCGGTGGCAGCGTACCTGGAAGGCTTCGAACTGGTCGAAAGCTCCCTGGACAACGTCGACGCCAACGTGCGCAAAGACACTGAAAAATCCCTGATGGCGTACCGTCAGTCGTTGCAGGACGGCTTGCCGGTGACTCAGGTGGAGCAGCGTCTGGACGCGGCCAAGGCCAAGTTGAAGGAATCCGCCGGTCTGCTGGGCAGCGATGGCTTGAGTTGGTCCCTGAGCTACATCTCCGGCCTGTTGATCCTGCTGCGCGAAGGCCTGGAAGCGATTCTGGTGCTGGCGGCGATCCTCGCGTTCCTGCGCAACACCGGTCAGCAATCGGCGGTGCGCAGCGTCAACGTTGGCTGGGGCTTGGCATTGGTGGCCGGTTTGGCGACCTGGGCGTTGGCGGCGTATGTGATCGATGTCAGCGGCGCCCAGCGTGAACTGCTGGAAGGCTGCACCGCGCTGTTTGCCAGCGTCATGGTGCTGTGGCTGGGCGTGTGGATGCATGACCGTCGTCACGCGGCGGCCTGGCAGGATTACATCAAGAGCAGCCTGGTGGGCGGCGGCGGGCGTTTCGGTTTTGCGATCCTCGCGTTCTTCTCGGTGTATCGCGAACTGTTCGAGGTGATCCTGTTCTACGAAACCCTGTGGTTGCAGGCCGGTCCTGCCGGGCACAACGCGGTGTTGGCCGGCGGTGCCACGGCGCTGGTGCTGTTGGTCGGCCTGGCCTGGGTAATCCTGCGCGGTTCGGCGAAACTGCCGCTGGCGCTGTTCTTCGGTATCAACGCCGGGTTGTTGTGCGCGTTGTCGGTGGTGTTTGCCGGGCATGGCGTGAAGGCGTTGCAGGAAGCCGGGATCTTCGGCACCCGGCCGGTGCCGTTCTTTGACTTCGACTGGCTGGGGATCCACGCTGATTTGTATTCGTTGGGTGCGCAGGCAGTGGCGATCATTGCGATCATCGTGCTGTATAGCCGCAGTCGCCTGGCCGAGAAGCGGCGGGTGCAAACGTCTTAAGTCCGCGTCGTCCCCATTCGCGGGCAAGCCTCGCTCCTACAGAATTCGCGCACCATTTGCGGTCGCGTATAACCTGTAGGAGCGAGGCTTGCCCGCGAAGCTTTTAAAAAGAGGAAAAACACAATGCGTGTGTGGATCGATGCCGACGCCTGCCCAAGGGCAGCGAAGGATCTGGTGGTGAAATTCGCCCTTAAGCGCCAGTACGAAGTGGTGCTCGTGGCCGGTCAGCCGCAGATCAAGCCGGGCCTGGCGCTGGTGAAGCTGATCGTGGTGCCCAGCGGCCCGGATGCGGCCGACGATTACCTGGTGGAGCACGCGGTGCCCGGTGAGCTGGTGATTTGCAGCGATGTACCGTTGGCTGATCGCCTGGTGAAGAAGGGCGTTGCGGCGCTGGACCCGCGGGGCAAAGAGTTCGATGCGCAGAACATGGGCGACAGGTTGGCGGTGCGTAACCTGTTCACCGATTTGCGCGAGCAGGGCCAGATGAGCGGAGGGCCTGCGCCGTTTGGCGAGCGGGAGAAGCAGGCGTTTGCCAATGCGCTGGACCGGATTCTCACTCGGCTGACCCGTTGATCGTTCCCACGCTCCGCGTGGGAATGCAGCCCGGGACGCTCCGCGTCCCATCTAGAGCCGAACGCGGAGCGTCCGTTGAGGCATTCCCACGCAGAGCATGGGAACGATCGTGTCAGGCGTCGTTTTCGTGAGTCAGCTCTAAAACCCGATCCACCAATTTGTTAATCCCCGAAGCCGCCTCGCTGATCGACTGCGCCAGCATATACGCCGGTGTACTCACCAACTTGCGCGCCTTGTCCTCGACAATATCGCCCACGGCGCAATCGGCGTGGGTCGCGCCCATCTTGTTCATCGCCGCCGCCGTCTCCGCATCGTTACCGATGGTGCAGGTCACGCCCGGGCCGTAGATCTTCGCCGCCAGCGCCGGCGAGATACAGATCAGTCCCACCGGTTTACCCGCTTCGGCAAAGGCTTCGGCCAACGCGAGGACTTCCGGTTGCACCGTGCAGCCAGCGCCTTCCACGGCAAAATTGGACAGGTTCTTCGCCGCGCCGAAACCGCCGGGCACGATCAGCGCATCGAAGTCTTCGACGCTGGCCTCGCGCAGGTCCTTGATCTTGCCCCGGGCAATGCGCGCCGATTCCACCAGCACGTTGCGCGACTCGGGCATTTCTTCGCCCGTCAGGTGGTTGATCACATGCAACTGCGCGATGTTCGGCGCAAAGCACTGCACCTGGGCACCACGCTGGTCCAGGCGCAGCAGGGTGATCACGCTTTCGTGGATCTCGGCGCCGTCGTACACGCCACAGCCGGAAAGGATCACTGCAATTTTTTTGCTCATGGGCTTTTCTCCAGATTCATGGCGTTAAATGTCCACTAATTTGTCGCTCGTTGCCATAGGGTTAATTCGCGGCTACACCTAGGATCTGTCATCACGATTCCGTTCAGGACGCGTCATGAACTTCATTCTGTATGCGGTGCCGTTTTTCTTTGTGTTGATTGCTGTCGAACTGCTTGCAGACCGTTGGCGCGGGGTCAGCAATTATCGCTTGGCTGACGCGATCAACAGCATCAGCACCGGCGTGTTGTCCACCACCACCGGCCTGCTGACCAAGGGCGTGGGCTTGCTGACGTATGCGTTTGCCCTGGAGCATCTGGCGCTGTTCAAACTCTCGGGCGACAGCGTCTGGGTTTGGGTATTCGCCTTCGTCCTTTATGACTTCTGCTACTACTGGCTGCACCGCATGGGCCATGAGCGCAACATCCTCTGGGCCGCGCATTCGGTGCATCACCAGAGCGAGGACTACAACCTCTCCACCGCGTTGCGCCAGACCAGCACCGGGTTTCTCCTGGGCTGGATTTTCTACCTGCCCCTGGCCGTGCTCGGCGTGCCGCTGCTGGTGTTTGTCAGCGTCGCGGCACTGAACCTGCTGTATCAATTCTGGGTGCACACCAAACACATTCCCAAGCTCGGCTGGTTCGAGTGGTTCTTCGTTACGCCATCCAATCATCGGGCCCACCATGCACAGAACGCTCTCTACATGGATCGCAACTACGGCGGGGTGTTCATTATTTGGGATCGTCTATTTGGCTCGTTCCAGGAAGAAGACGACAACGAGCCAGTGATTTTCGGCGTGACCACGCCGTTGGCGAGCTGGAATCCGCTGTGGGCCAACCTGCAGTTTTATGCGCAATTGTGGGATGACGCGAAGCGGGCCGAAAGCCAGTGGGACAAGCTGCGGATCTGGTTTATGCGCACCGGTTGGCGCCCGGCGGACGTGGCGGCCAAGTACCCGATAAGCAAACCGGACCTGAGTCAGTTCCGCAAATTCGAAGTGCCGCTGGACGGGCTCCAGCAGCTGTATGTGGCGTTGCAGTTCGGCGTCTACATCGCCTTGGGCAGCTACTTGATGAATCTGGAACAGAGCCTGCCGACCGCCGCGCTGGTGCTCGGCTGGAGTGCGATCGCGCTGGGTTTGTTTACCTTGGGCGTGGCCCTGGAGAATCGCCCGTGGGCGTGGAAGCTGGAGCTGCTGCGGCTGGCATCGAACCTGCCGCTGGTGTGGCTGGCGCCGCTGGTCGGGCTGTGGCCGGCCAGCGCGGTGGGCTGGGTCGGCCTGCTCAGTTACAGCTTGCTCAGTGGAATCGGTCTCTACTGTTGTAGAAACCGCTTCACTCGACTGGCGTCTTAGGCTCGCTGGTCCGGGCTTGTTCGGCTTTCAGCGCTTGCTCGTCGGCGTAGATCTTCTTCGCCAGGCGAGCATTCTTGAAACGCCGACGCAGCCACAGGCCCAAGCCCAGCACCAGCAGCGCGCCAAGTACCCACAGCTCGTACTTCTTGACGCTGCCGAGCATGCCTTCCAGCACCGCGCCGAAGTGATAGGCCGCCGCTGCCAGGGCGCTGGCCCAGATCGCGGCACCAATCCCGTTCAACAACAGGTAACGTCCCGGCGGATAGCCCGACAGGCCGATCGCCACCGGCATGACCGTGCGCAGGCCGTAGACAAAACGGAAGCTCAGGACCCAGATGTCCGGGTGCTTGCGGATGTGTTCCAGCGCCCGGTCACCCATCAATTGCCAGCGCGGTTTGCGTGCCAGTAATTTGCGGCCGTGCTTGCGCCCCAGGAAGTACCACAGCTGATCGCCGGCATAACTGCCGAAGAACGCCACGACGACGACCAGGTTGATGTCCATGTATCCGCGAAACGCGAGGAAGCCCGCGAGCACCAGGATGGTTTCGCCTTCGAAGAACGTGCCGAGAAAAAGGGCAAAGTAGCCGAAGTCATGCAGGAATTGTTGGAGCATTGTCTGGGTGCTGGCGAAATGAACGCGCAGCCTAACCCTTCGTGCACATTCATGAAAGTGTCCAAATGTGTCTCGACGTGAACAATTCCTACACGGACAATGGAATGCGGCTACGTGTCACGGGGTTAAGCACAACTGTCATCTGTTCGTCATAATGGCCGCTTATAACTGTCACGCTCGCCTGCCAGCGCGGGCTCAGGAGTCTGCCGTGAGCTTTACCCCCGCCAACCGTTTGTTTCCTGCAACCCGCCTGCGTCGCAACCGTCGTGATGATTTTTCGCGTCGACTGGTCCGTGAAAACGTTCTGACCGTTGATGACCTGATCCTGCCGGTGTTCGTGCTGGACGGTGAAAACCGTCGCGAAGCGGTGGCGTCGATGCCGGGCGTGGAACGCCTGACCATCGATCTGTTGCTCGAAGAAGCGGCGAAGTGGGTCGAGTTGGGGATTCCGGCGGTGGCGCTGTTCCCGGTCACGCCGCCAGAATTGAAGTCGCTGGATGCCGCCGAAGCCTGGAACCCGGACGGCATCGCCCAGCGTGCTACGCGCGCCCTGCGTGATCGCTTCCCTGAATTGGGTGTGATCACCGACGTCGCCCTCGACCCGTTCACCACTCACGGCCAGGACGGTATCCTCGACGAGGAAGGCTACGTGCAGAACGACATCACCGTCGACGCGCTGGTCAAGCAAGCCTTGTCCCACGCCGCAGCCGGTGCCCAGGTAGTGGCCCCGTCGGACATGATGGACGGCCGCATCCAGGCGATCCGCGAAGCCCTTGAGCTGGCCGATCACGTCAATGTGCGGATCATGGCCTACTCGGCGAAGTACGCCAGCGCCTATTACGGCCCGTTCCGCGATGCGGTCGGTTCGGCGCTGAACCTGGGTAAGGCCAACAAGGCCTCCTATCAGATGGACCCGGCCAACGGCAACGAAGCCCTGCACGAAGTGGCGGCGGACTTGTCAGAAGGCGCGGATATGGTCATGGTCAAGCCAGGCATGCCGTATCTGGACATCCTTTACCGGGTCAAAGAAGAATTCAAAGTGCCGACGTTTGTTTACCAAGTCAGCGGCGAATACGCCATGCACATGGCGGCAATCCAGAATGGCTGGTTGAGCGAAGGGGTTATTCTCGAATCCCTGACCGCTTTTAAACGTGCAGGCGCAGATGGCATCCTGACTTACTTTGCCGTACGCGCCGCCCAATTGTTACGAGAGCAAAAATAAGCCCTCCCAGGAACATTCCATGAATACCGAAGGACTCACTGAAGTTGCCGTAAAAGAGGCTCAACCCGTGGTGGAGCAAATCGACGAAACCCCGCCGGATGTGGAGCCCGCTCCCGCCGCGGTGGTGACCGAGCCCGCTGTCGCGGTGCCGGCGGCGATTGCCATTCCCGGCCTGGATGACAGCAGCCTGTACATCCATCGCGAGCTCTCGCAACTGCAGTTCAACATCCGCGTGCTGGAACAGGCGCTGGATGAGTCCTACCCGTTGCTGGAGCGGCTGAAATTCCTGCTGATCTTCTCCAGCAACCTGGACGAGTTCTTCGAGATTCGCGTAGCCGGCCTGAAGAAGCAGATCACCTTCGCTCGGGAACAGGCGGGCGCCGATGGCCTGCAACCGCATCAGGCTCTGGCCCGGATCAGCGAGCTGGTACACGGTCACGTCGACCGCCAGTACGCAATCCTCAACGACATTCTGTTGCCGGAACTGGAAAAACATCAGGTCCGCTTCATCCGTCGTCGGCACTGGACGACCAAGATCAAAACCTGGGTGCGCCGTTATTTCCGCGACGAGATCGCGCCGATCATCACCCCGATCGGCCTCGACCCGACGCACCCGTTCCCGTTGCTGGTGAACAAGAGCCTGAACTTCATCGTCGAGCTCGAAGGCATCGACGCCTTCGGTCGCGACTCCGGCCTGGCGATCATCCCGGCGCCGCGTCTGCTGCCGCGAGTGATCAAGGTGCCGGAAGAAGTCGGCGGCTCGGGCGACAACTATGTATTCCTGTCGTCGATGATCCACGCCCACGCCGATGACCTGTTCCAGGGCATGAAGGTCAAGGGCTGCTACCAGTTCCGCCTGACCCGAAACGCCGACCTGGCGGTTGATACCGAAGACGTGGAAGACCTGGCCCGCGCCCTGCGCGGCGAGTTGTTCTCCCGTCGCTACGGCGATGCGGTACGTCTGGAAGTGGCCGACACCTGCCCGAAACACCTGTCCGACTACTTGCTCAAGCAGTTCAACCTGCACGAGACCGAGTTGTATCAGGTCAATGGTCCGGTCAACCTGACTCGCCTGTTCAGCATCACCGGCCTGGACAGCCAGCGCGCGCTGCAATACCTGCCGTTCACCCCGCAAATCCCGAAACTGCTGCAGAACAGCGAGAACATCTTCAGCGTGATCAGCAAGCAGGACATCCTGCTGCTGCACCCGTTCGAGTCGTTCACGCCAGTGGTCGACCTGCTGCGCCAAGCTGCCAAGGACCCGCACGTATTGGCGGTCCGCCAGACCCTGTACCGTTCCGGCGCCAACTCGGAAATCGTTGATGCACTGGTCGACGCGGCGCGTAACGGCAAGGAAGTCACTGCGGTGATCGAATTGCGCGCGCGCTTCGACGAAGAGTCCAACCTGCAACTGGCCAGCCGCCTGCAAGCGGCCGGCGCGGTGGTGATTTATGGCGTGGTCGGCTTCAAGACCCACGCCAAGATGATGCTGATCCTGCGTCGCGAGGCTGGTGAAATCGTCCGCTACGCGCACTTGGGCACCGGCAACTACCACGCGGCCAACGCCCGTCTGTACACCGACTACAGCCTGCTGACTTCCGACGACGCGTTGTGCGAAGACGTCGGCAAACTGTTCAGCCAGTTGATCGGCATGGGCAAGACCCTGCGCATGAAGAAGCTGCTGCACGCGCCGTTCACGTTGAAGAAGGGCATGCTCGACATGATTGCCCGCGAAACCCAGTTCGCCCTCGACGGCAAACCAGCGCACATCATCGCCAAGTTCAACTCGCTGACCGATCCGAAGATCATCCGCGCGCTGTACAAGGCCAGTCAGTCGGGTGTGCGCATTGATCTGGTGGTGCGCGGCATGTGCTGCCTGCGGCCGGGCATCGCCGGGGTCTCGCACAACATCCATGTGCGCTCGATCATCGGGCGTTTCCTGGAACACACCCGGGTTTTCTACTTCCTCAACGGCGGCGAAGAGCAGATGTTCCTCTCCAGCGCCGACTGGATGGAGCGCAACCTCGACAAGCGCGTCGAGACTTGCTTCCCGGTGGAAGGCAAGAAGCTGATCATGCGGGTCAAGAAAGAGCTGGAGCTGTATCTCACCGATAACACCCACAGCTGGAGCCTGCAGTCGGACGGTCGCTACATCCGCAACACCCCGACCGGCAACCAGAACCCGCGCAGTGCCCAGGCGACATTGCTGGAGCGGTTGGGCAGTCCGATACTCGCCGTTCGCTAAACGCGGACGTCGGGCAATAAAAATGGCGATCCTCAGGGATCGCCATTTTTGTTTCCGCCTCCGTCCCCTGTAGGAGCACAGCGCCCGCAAGATCGCCATCGCGGGCAAGCCTTGCTCCTACGGGACCGTGTTCGGCGGGTGTTAGCGCACGTTAAGCGTGAAGCCAACCCGCGTCAGCCATTCCGCTTCCAGGGCAAAATCCGCCTGGGTCAGCTGGTTTTCGTCCAGCCAGTTTTCCGGGAATAACACATCGAGGCTGTCGCTGTTGGCGCGCAGCACGACCTGGGGCATTTCCTGGGTACCGCGGATGTGGTGGAACAGGATCGCAAAGCGCAGCAGCACGCACAGGCGAATCAGCTTGCTGCCATCACTGCCGAAATCGGCAAACTTGTCCTTGGGGATATTACGGCGGTGACCGCGCACCAGCAGGGCGAGCATTTGCTGGTCTTCGCGGGAGAACCCGGCGAGGTCCGAGTGCTCGATCAGGTAGGCGCCGTGCTTGTGGTAGTGATAGTGGGCGATGTCCAGGCCCACTTCATGAACCTTGGCCGCCCAGCCCAGCAATTCGCGCCAGACGCCGTCGTCCAGGTTCCAGTCTTCGGCCACCTGATCGAAGGCATGCAAGGCTTTGCGCTCAACCCGCGCCGCTTGTTCCAGATCGACGTGGTAACGCTCCATCAGCGAGCTGAGGGTGCGCTCACGGACGTCTTCGTGATGATGACGGCCCAGCAGGTCGTAGAGCACGCCTTCACGCAGGGCGCCTTCACAGTGATCCATGCGTTGCAGTTCGAGGGCGTCGAAGATCGCTTCGAGAATCGCCAGGCCCGCGGGGAAGATCGCCCGGCGGTCAGGCTTGATGCCTTCGAAGTCGATTTTTTCGGCGTCGCCGAGTTTGAACAGTTTGCGCTTGAGCCAGGCCAGGCCTTCGGCATTCACTTCGCCGGTGCCATGGCCGCCGGCCTTCAACGCCAGGCCGATGGCGCGGATGGTGCCCGAGGAGCCGATGGCTTCATCCCAGGTCAGGCGGTGCAGGGCGTGTTCGATGCTCATGATCTCCAGCCGTGCCGCGGTGTACGCCTGGGCGTAACGGGCTGGGGTGACCTTGCCGTCCTTGAAGTAGCGCTGGGTGTAGCTGACGCAACCCATTTGCAGGCTTTCGCGCAGTAGCGGCTCGAAGCGCTGGCCAATGATGAATTCGGTACTGCCGCCGCCGATGTCGGCCACCAGGCGCTTGCCCGGGGTGTCGGCGAGGGTGTGGGAGACGCCGAGGTAGATCAGGCGCGCTTCTTCACGGCCGGAGATGACTTCCACCGGGTGGCCGAGGATTTCTTCGGCGCGGCGGATGAATTCGCCACGGTTGCGGGCTTCACGCAGGGCGTTGGTGCCGACGATCCGCACGGCGCCGGGCGGCATGCCGTTGATCAGTTGGGCGAAGCGCTTGAGGCAATCGAGCCCGCGTTGCATGGATTCTTCGTTGAGCTGACGCTCATCGTTGATGCCGGCGGCCAGTTGGACCTTTTCGCCGAGGCGCTCAAGAATACGGATTTCGCCGTTCTGGGCCTTGGCCACGACCATGTGAAAGCTGTTGGAGCCCAGGTCGATTGCGGCGATCAGGGACAGATTCTTGGCTTGGGATTGCGGCATGGTCAGGGGGTCTCGGTCGATAACCTCGACATCGTGCCACGATCAAACGCTGACGCCAACGCGTACGGCGCAAAGCCTTGATCCAGAGCACCCAGCCCGATCGCTCCCCCGCTCCGCGTAGGAATGCCTCAAGGGACGCTCTGCATTCCCATGGGACGCGGAGCGTCCCGGGCAGCATTCCCACGCGGAGCGTGGGAACGATCGTCAGCCAGCCGCCTCAACCGTGCCGATAAAATTCGCCAACTCCGCCGTCTGCGGATTGGCGAACAACACCTTCGGATCCCCCACCTCATGCACCTTGCCCTGGTGCATGAACACCAACTTATCCCCAACCTCCCGGGCGAAGCGCATTTCGTGGGTGACCATGATCAGCGTCATGCCTTCCCTGGCCAATTGCCGGACCACGCTCAGCACTTCGTTGACCAGTTCCGGGTCCAGCGCCGAGGTGATTTCGTCGCACAGCAATACCTTGGGCGACATCGCCAGGGCCCGGGCGATCGCCACGCGTTGTTGCTGGCCGCCGGACAGTCGATCCGGAAAGGCATCGAACTTCTCGCCCAATCCAACCCGTTCCAGCATCTCCTTTGCCAGTTCTCTGGCTTTCGCCTTGGGCACTTTCTGCACTACTTGCGGCGCGAGCATCACGTTTTCGCCAACCGTCAGGTGCGGGAACAGGTTGAACTGCTGGAACACCATCCCGACCTTCTGCCGCAAGCTGCGCAGGTCGGCGCGGGCGGCGTCGAGGTATTCGCCGTCGACTTCGATCACGCCATCATTAATCGACTCCAGACCATTCAAAGTACGCAGCAAAGTGGATTTGCCCGAGCCGCTGCGACCGATGATCGCCACCACCTGACCTTCCTCGACGCTCAGATCGATGCCTTTGAGCACGTGGTGGTCGCCGTAATATTTATGCAGGGCCGAAATTCTAAGCAGAGGCATGCAGTCTCCTTTCCAGGTAGCGCGCACTGAGGGACAAGGGGTAGCAGAGCAAAAAGTAACCAAGGGCGACGAGGCCGTAGACCATGAACGGTTCAAACGTGGCGTTGGCGAGCATGCCGCCGGTCTTGGTCAGTTCGGTGAAGCCGATGATCGAAGTGACGGCGGTGCCTTTGACGACTTGCACCGAGAAACCCACGGTGGGCGCCACGGCGATGCGCAAGGCTTGCGGCAGAATCACGTAGCGCAATTGCTCCAGCGGGTTGAGCGCCAGGCTCGACGAAGCTTCCCACTGGCCGTTTGGGATCGAATCGACGCAACCGCGCCAAATCTCCGCCAGATAGGCGCTGGTGAACAGCGTCAACGCCACCGCCGCCGCCATCCACGGTGAAATCTCCACCCCGGCCAACGCCACGCCGAAGAACACCAGGAACAGCTGCATCAACAGCGGCGTGCCCTGGAACAGCTCGATGTAGGTGCGGGCGAAGCTACGGGGGAAGCTCTTTTTCGAAATGCGCATGACCATGATCAGCAAGCCGATCACGCCACCACCGATAAACGCCACCAGCGACAGCGCCAAGGTCCATTGCAGGCCGGTGAGTAGATTGCGCACCACGTCCCAGAAGGTGAAGTCGCTCATTGGCTGCTCCTTGCAATGTAGCGACGGCCAATCCAGTTCAGCAGTTGGCGGATCATCAGCGCCATGCACAGGTAGATCAGCGTGGTCAGGGCGTAGGTTTCAAAGGCGCGGAAGTTGCGCGACTGAATGAAGTTGGCGGCGAAGCTCAGCTCTTCGGTAGCGATCTGCGAGCACACCGCCGAGCCGAGCATGACGATGATGATCTGGCTGCTCAGCGCCGGCCAGACCTTGCCCAGCGCCGGCAGCAGGACCACGTGACGGAAGGCTTCGAAACGGCTCATCGCCAACGCGGCGGCGGCTTCCAACTGTCCGCGGGGAATCGCCTGGATGCCGGCGCGGATGATCTCGGTCGAATAAGCGCCGAGGTTGATAACCATCGCCAGCACCGCCGCCTGCCATTCGGAAATCTGCACGCCGAGCGACGGCAGGCCGAAGAAAATGAAAAACAACTGCACCAGGAACGGCGTGTTGCGGATCAATTCGACGTAGACGCCGAAGATCGCCGAGAACGGGCGGATGTTCCACGCCCGCACCAACGCCCCGACGATGCCCAGGCCGACGCCGAACACCGCGCCGATGGCCGTCAGTTCCAGGGTGAACAGCGCACCGCGCAGCAACAGGTCGGTGTTTTGCACCACCGGTAGAAAATCGAACTGGTAAGCCATGGGTCAGTCTCCTGCGCGGCGATCAGAGATCGGCCGGCAGCGGTTCTTTCAGCCAGGTCAGGGCGTTCTTTTCCAGCGAACCGTCGGTCTTGGCGGTGGCGATGATCTGGTTGACCTTGTCCAACAGCGCCGTTTCGTTCTTGTTCACGCCGACGTACACCGGCGAATCCTTGAGCTTCACTTTCAGCGCCGGCACGCGTTTCGGGTTTTTCTCACTGATCGCCACCATCACCACGTTGCCGCTGGCAATCAGGTCGACCTGGCCGGCGAGGTAGGCGGCGATGGTCGAGTTGTTGTCTTCGAAGCGCTTGATGGTCACGCCTTCGGGGGCGACTTTGGTCAGTTCGATGTCTTCGATGGCGCCACGGGTGACGCTGATGGTTTTGCCCTTGAGGTCGTCCAGGGTTTTGATCGCCGCGTCTGGCGGGCCGAACACGGCGAGGTAGAACGGTGCGTAAGCGCTGGAGAAATCGATGACTTTCTCGCGCTCAGGGTTCTTGCCAAGGCTGGAAATCACCAGGTCGACCTTGCCGGTGGTCAGGAACGGAATGCGGTTGGTGCTGTTGACCGGGGTCAGTTCGAGTTTGACCTTGAGCTGGTCGGCCAGCAGCTTGGCGGTGTCGATATCCAGGCCACGGGGTTTCATGTCCGGGCCGACCGAGCCGAACGGCGGGAAGTCCTGGGGCACGGCGACCTTGAGGGTGCCGCGCTTGACCACATCCTCCAGACCGTCGGCGTGGGCGGGTGCCTGGCTCAGCATCAGGCTGGCAAACAGGGCGGCGAGGAGGGCGCTGTAACGCTGGGTCATGGCAAATCTCCGAATCGGCGAGAAGTGATTTCTGCGGTTCGACAGAGCACGGGGCATGCCAACATCGGCTTTTGCAGGTGGCAGGCCGCGGTTTTGCTGGTTTTGGTCGGTCTTACTGGTCTGAACAGTCAGCTGCGGTTTCGCACCTCGATAGCGCATCGCCGTTGATCGCCGAACCCCGCTGGGGCACGACTTGCCGGGCGCGGCGAATAGCTTTACAACTAGCCGCTCATTGGCCTGGTTCGTCTGAAAAACCATGAACTCGATCTCTCGCGCCGTACCTGAAGTGGCGCTGCAAGCCATCCGCAAGCTGATTACCGAACAAGGCTTCGGGGCAGGGGATGCCTTGCCCTCGCAGCGGGACCTGGCGGTGCAGTTGGGGGTTAGCCGGGCGTCGTTGCGTGAGGCGTTGTCATCGCTGAGTGCGTTGGGCGTGATCAGCATCCAGCCGGGCAAGGGTGTTTTCGTGCAGGCGCCGGTGGAGTTGCCGCGAGGTGATGCAGCGGCGAGTTGGCCGTTCGCGGCCCAGGCGTCGCCGCTGGATATCTTCCAGTTGCGTTACGCTCTGGAAGGATTCGCGGCGGGGCTGGCAGCCGTGACGTTAAGCACTTTTGAGCTCGATGCCCTGGAAGACAATGTGGCCGCCATGCGCACTGAGCTCAAGGCCGGCGACTTCGACGCCGCGGCACGGCTGGACTTCGAGTTTCACCGACGCATCCTGCTGGCCAGCGGTAATCAGGCAATGTTGAGTATCCTGACCGCCAGCGCCGACATCTTTCTGGAGAGCCAGAAGCTACCGTTCATCCGGGCGGAGCGGGCCATGGAAACCTGGCAGGAACACCGCAAAATCCTCCGCGCACTGGCGCGCCGGGCGTCCGGGGCGGCACAGAAGGCGATGCAGGAACATGTACGCAATGCCGCACTGCGCACCGGAATTGCCTTCGTCGCTCCCGCCACCTCGTGACTTGAGCTATACCCAAACTCATGCGCCACCATAGCGAGACTCAATCATCTGCAGCTTCCTGAACGAGGGAAGGGCGGCTATGATGGGCCACGTTTTTTTGCTTACAACCTGGAGACTTCCATGAGCAGCGATCTTATCAAACACGTTAGCGACGCTAGCTTCGAGGCCGACGTACTCAAGGCCGAAGGCGCTGTACTGGTCGACTACTGGGCTGAATGGTGCGGCCCTTGCAAAATGATCGCTCCTGTCCTGGACGAAATTGCCGAGACTTACAAAGGCAAGTTGACCATTGCCAAACTGAACATCGATGAAAACCAGGAAACCCCGGCCAAGCACGGCGTGCGTGGTATCCCGACCCTGATGCTGTTCAAGAACGGCAACGTGGAAGCGACCAAGGTTGGCGCGCTGTCCAAGTCGCAACTGGCTGCATTCCTCGACGCCAACATCTAAGTCGGCGACGTTGTAAAAAAAGCCCCGCATATTGCGGGGCTTTTTGCGTATTCAGGGCTAGACGCTCCGAAACTCAGGTGGTACATTCGGCCCCGCACTGGTTTCTCCACTGCCCCCTGCTAGCCGTCGCCGACGCACTCCTTTTCGAATAAGTACGCGATCCTGTCGCCTTCTCTGCGGCGCGGCCTCATTAAGCCAAAAGCTTAATTTCCCCCCCTCCATAAATGATTACGTCATTCCTATATGAATCTGACTGAACTCAAGCAAAAGCCGATTACCGAACTGCTCGAATTGGCCGAACAGATGGGCATAGAAAATATGGCCCGTTCGCGCAAGCAGGACGTGATTTTCTCCCTGCTCAAAAAGCACGCGAAAAGCGGCGAGGAAATCTCCGGTGATGGCGTGCTGGAGATTCTCCAGGACGGCTTCGGCTTCCTCCGCTCTGCTGACGCTTCCTATCTCGCCGGCCCGGACGATATCTACGTCTCGCCGAGCCAGATCCGTCGCTTCAACTTGCGCACCGGTGACACCATCGTTGGCAAGATCCGCCCTCCGAAGGAAGGCGAGCGTTATTTCGCGCTGCTCAAGGTCGACACGATCAACTACGATCGTCCCGAGAACGCGAAAAACAAGATTCTCTTCGAGAACCTGACCCCGCTGTTCCCGACCGTGCGCATGAAGATGGAAGCCGGCAACGGTTCCACCGAAGACTTGACCGGTCGTGTCATCGACCTGTGCGCCCCGATCGGCAAAGGCCAGCGCGGTCTGATCGTTGCACCGCCGAAAGCCGGTAAGACGATCATGCTGCAGAACATCGCCGCGAACATCGCCCGTAACAATCCTGAAGTTCACCTGATCGTCTTGCTGATCGATGAGCGTCCGGAAGAAGTAACCGAAATGCAGCGCACCGTGCGCGGCGAAGTGGTTGCCTCGACGTTCGATGAGCCGCCAACCCGCCACGTGCAGGTTGCCGAAATGGTGATCGAGAAGGCCAAGCGCCTGGTCGAACACAAGAAGGACGTGGTGATCCTGCTCGACTCCATCACTCGTCTGGCTCGCGCCTACAACACCGTGATCCCGAGCTCCGGCAAAGTACTCACCGGTGGTGTCGATGCCCACGCCCTGGAGAAACCGAAGCGTTTCTTCGGCGCCGCGCGGAACATCGAAGAAGGCGGTTCGCTGACCATCATCGCCACCGCGCTGGTTGAAACCGGCTCGAAGATGGACGAAGTGATCTACGAAGAATTCAAAGGCACGGGCAACATGGAACTGCCTCTGGATCGTCGCATCGCTGAAAAACGTGTGTTCCCGGCCATCAACATCAACCGTTCCGGCACCCGCCGCGAAGAGTTGCTGACCGCCGACGACGAGTTGCAGCGCATGTGGATCCTGCGCAAGCTGCTGCACCCGATGGACGAAATCGCTGCCATCGAGTTCCTGGTCGACAAGTTGAAAACGACCAAGACCAACGACGAGTTCTTCTTGTCGATGAAGCGTAAGTAAGACGGTTTTTCAACCGCTAAAGATGGCGTCCTTCGGGGCGCCATTTTTTTATGCAAAAAAAGGGGAGGTTTACCGCTAGGGTTGGTCTGTACAAAAACGAAATGGGTCGATGAACCCAGAACATTAATCTGACTGGCATTTTCTGTTTATGAGCACACTTGCTTATCGAAGGGATATCGACGGCTTGCGGGCAATCGCCGTGATCGCGGTTGTGTTGTTCCATTTTGGCGTTCCTGGATTTACCGGCGGCTTTGTCGGTGTCGACGTCTTCTTTGTGATATCCGGTTACCTGATTACCTCGATCATCTGGAACCAGCGCCAGGCCGGGCGCTTCAGCTTTGTCGATTTCTGGGCGCGGCGTGCCCGGCGGATCCTGCCGGCGCTGTTTGTGATGATTCTCGCCGTGTTGGCGGTGGGCTGGTTCCTGATGGCCCCCAAGGACTATGAAGAACTGGGGCGCTCAGTGCGCTACCAAGTGATGTTCGTCTCCAACATCCTGTTCATGCGCCAGGACGGCTACTTTGATGTGGCGTCCGACCTGAAGCCGTTGCTGCACACTTGGTCGCTGGCGGTTGAAGAGCAGTTCTATATTGTCTTCCCGCTGTTGCTGACGTTGCTGTCGAGCCGCCTCAAGCATTGGCGGCTCGCGTTGTTTGGTGTGTTGCTGCTGTCGTTCGGGCTTAGCGTCTGGGCCGTGGCGCATCACCCGGAGAAAGCCTTTTTCCTGTTGCCGATGCGTGCCTGGGAGCTGTTGGCCGGCGCCATGCTGGCGGTTGCGCCCAGAAGTCACTGGCGCCTCACCACGGCGGGTGCTCAAGTCGTCAGCCTGTTGGGCTTCGGGCTGATTCTGCTGGCGGTGTTCGCCTTCGATAAAAGCACGCCATTCCCCGGCGCGGCGGCGCTGTTGCCGACGCTCGGCGTGGTCGCGTTGATCTGGGCCAACGGTCATCGGCAAACCCTGATCGGTGGACTGCTGGCCAGTCGTGTGCTGGTTGGTCTCGGCTTGATTTCCTATTCCTGGTACCTGTGGCATTGGCCGGTCTTTGTCTTCGCCAGCTATGCCAGCGTCGAGGAGCCGGGGCTGGTTGATACCGTCGGTTTGATTTTACTCACGCTGCTGCTCGGCTACCTGTCGTGGCGCTTCGTCGAGACCCCGTTCCGCGAGCGGCGTTTGTTGGCCGGGCGCCGGCAGATCCTGATCGCGGCCGGTTGCGGCGTGGTGGTCCTCGGTTTGGCCGGTCAAGCGCTGCGCTGGACCGACGGCTTGCCTTCGCGCCTGTCGGATCAGGCCTTGCAGTACGCCAAAGGCAAGGAATGGCGGCCGGAATTGATGAAGTGCCTGGCCGACGACAAAACCCCTGACGACAAACTCTTTTGTCACTACGGAGCGTCAGCGCCAAGCGCATCAAAGGCGCTGGTCTGGGGCGACAGTCATGCCACGGCGCTGATTCCAGTGTTCGATGATGGCGCGCAAAAGCATGGTGTCAGCGTGATTCTTGCCAGTTCGCCGGGCTGCATTCCGATTGAAGGGCTTGAGCATGATCAGCGATGCGCCCGGTTCAATCGTCGGGTCGAGCAGGCCTTGAAGCCTCAATCGGTAGTCGATGTAGTCTTGGTCGCGCGTTGGAGCCTGTACCTCTATGGCGACGTGAAAGGCGATCTCGGGCATGTGCTGCGCGATTCCCGTGGCCATTATGACCGGGCCGGCGCCGAGCAACGCTTGGCTGAAAGTCTGCAGGCGACTATCCGCCAACTGCGTAATGGCGGGCATCGTGTCTGGTTGGTGAAGGAAGCGCCGCTGCAACAATTCAGTCCGCCTTACCGCCTCAGTCGCCTGGCGATGTTGCACCGTCCGACGGATGACGTGGGTTTGGCCGTGACCGAGCACTTCAAGCGTCAGGCCTTCATCAGTCAGCTGTTCGCACAATTGGCAGCCGCCAATTCGGGCGTGACTGTGGTCGATCCGGCGCCATTGTTGTGTGATGACACGGGCCTGTGCAGGGTCGAGCTCAACGGGCATTCGCTGTATACCGACGACAATCACCTGTCCGAGATTGGCGCGCGGTTCGTGGCGCCGGTCCTCGAACCGTTGTTCAAGCGCCTGCAAGCCCAGGCCACACTCGGCAATGGCAACGTGAATGCGGCCAAGTAAGCAGCGATAAGCTGCCAGCGGCCGGCAGAGCAGGTAGGATGTACGCCTATTTTACGGGTGCCATCATCAATGAAATTCAAGGATCTTCGGGATTTCGTGCAGCAGCTTGAGCAGCGCGGAGAGTTGAAACGCATCCAGATCCCTGTCTCTCCAGTGCTGGAGATGACCGAGGTCTGTGATCGCACGCTGCGGGCCAAAGGCCCGGCGCTGCTGTTCGAGAACCCAACCGGTTACGACATTCCGGTACTCGGCAACCTGTTCGGCACCCCCGAGCGGGTGGCCATGGGCATGGGCGCCGAGGCGGTCAGCGAACTGCGCGAGATCGGCAAGTTGCTGGCGTTCCTCAAGGAGCCCGAGCCGCCGAAGGGCTTAAAAGATGCCTGGTCCAAGCTGCCGATCTTCCGCAAGATCATTGCAATGGCGCCGAAAGTCGTCAAAGACGCGGTGTGCCAGGAAGTGGTCATCGAAGGCGATGACGTCGACCTGGCGATGCTGCCGGTGCAGACCTGCTGGCCCGGCGACGTCGGTCCGCTGATCACCTGGGGCCTGACCGTTACCAAAGGCCCGAACAAGGACCGGCAGAACCTCGGCATCTACCGTCAGCAAGTGATCGGCCGCAACAAGGTCATCATGCGCTGGTTGAGCCACCGTGGCGGCGCGCTGGATTACCGCGAGTGGTGCGAGAAGCATCCCGGCCAGCCGTTCCCGGTGTCCGTGGCCCTCGGTGCCGACCCGGCGACCATCCTCGGCGCCGTGACCCCGGTACCCGACAGCCTCTCCGAATACGCCTTCGCCGGTCTGCTGCGCGGTAACCGCACCGAACTGGTGAAGTGCCGTGGCAACGACCTGCAAGTGCCGGCCACCGCCGAGATCATCCTCGAAGGCGTGATCCATCCAGGCGAAATGGCCGATGAAGGCCCGTACGGCGACCACACCGGTTACTACAACGAAGTCGACAGCTTCCCGGTGTTCACCGTCGAACGCATCACCCATCGGATCAAGCCGATCTACCACAGCACCTACACCGGCCGTCCACCGGATGAACCGGCGATTCTCGGTGTGGCGCTGAACGAAGTGTTCGTGCCGATCCTGCAGAAGCAGTTCCCGGAAATCACCGACTTCTACCTGCCGCCCGAAGGCTGCTCGTACCGCATGGCCATCGTCACCATGAAGAAGTCGTATCCGGGCCACGCGAAGCGGGTAATGCTCGGTGTCTGGTCGTTTTTGCGACAGTTCATGTACACCAAGTTCGTTATCGTCACTGACGACGATATCAACGCGCGCGACTGGAACGACGTGATCTGGGCCATTACCACGCGCATGGACCCCAAGCGCGACACGGTGATGATCGACAACACGCCGATCGACTACCTCGACTTCGCCTCGCCGGTGTCCGGCCTGGGCTCGAAGATGGGGCTCGATGCCACGCATAAATGGCCGGGCGAAACCACTCGCGAGTGGGGCCGGGTGATCGTCAAGGACGACGCCGTGACCCAACGGATCGATGCCATCTGGAATCAGTTAGGAATAGATTGATGCGTGTAACCTTGCAGCCCTCCGGAGCAGTGCTTGAGATACGGCCCGGCGAGCGGATTCTCGATGGCGCGCGGCGCTTGGGCTATGAATGCCCGCAAAGCTGCCGCAACGGCAATTGCCATGTCTGCGCGGCGTTGCTGGTGGAAGGTCGGGTCGAACAAGCCGGCCATGTGCGTGACCACGGTGAGTTCTACACTTGCATAGCAGAGCCGCTGGAAGACTGCATCGTGCTGTGGGATGGCGTGCTCGCGCTGGGAGAACTGCCGGTGCGCAGCTTGTCGTGTCAGGTCATTGAATGCAGGGACGTTGGTGGGGATACCTTTCGGGTTCACTTGCGGGCGCCTGCCGGCAAACCACCGCGCTATCACGCTGGTCAGTACTTGATGATCGAGCGCGAGAACGGCGAGAAATCCGCCTTCTCCCTGGCCTCTGCACCCCATGCCGGGCGCGATTTGGAAATCCACGTCCTGGCGCGCGAATCCAGTGCGTTGAGCCTGATCGAACAGCTGCAACGCAACGCCATGGTGCGCATCGAGATGCCGTTCGGCGACACCCACCTGGCCGAGCTGCCGGACGGGCCGTTGGTGCTGATTGCCGCCGGCACAGGCATGGGCCAGATCCATAGCCTGATCGAACATTGCCGCGCCGCCGGTTTCAAGCATCCGGTGCATTTGTACTGGGGCGTGCGTCGTCCTGAAGACTTTTATGAAATCGAACATTGGGACGAATGGCTGAAACTGCCCAATCTGTTCCTGCATAAAGTCGTCAGCGATCAATGCGGCTGGGAAGGGCGCTGCGGGATGCTGCATGAGGCGGTGTGTGAGGACTTCCCTGATCTGAAGTCGCTGCATGTCTACGCCAGCGGCTCTCCGGCGATGGTCTACGGCACGCTGGATGCGTTGGTGGAAGCGGGGATGGATGCTCATCAGATGCGCGCCGACGTATTTGCCTACGCGCCACGATCTTGATCCGCGATCTTAATCGTTATAACTCCCTATATAGCCGATCGGTATTTATAGATTTATATAAATGCCGGTAGGTTATATGTCATATGGGCAATTATTTAAGAACTGTGCCATGGCACTTAAATTGCCTTAAAACATATGTGCCTTATTGTTACAGCGGTGCGTTCTATTAAGTAATTCTTTACCCGCGGGGAGCTGAACGCTATTCGCCATGAGCGCCATTGAATCTGCTTTTCTGAATTTGCCTTACCCTCCGCGACTCGATCTGGGGCCGCAGCTTACGCACGAACAATTGCTCAGCTCGATGCAATCGACCATGGCGCGCCACAAGGGTGGGCCGGTCTGGCTGTTCGCGTACGGCTCGCTGATCTGGCGCCCGGAATGCCCGGCGGTGGAGCGAGTGCGCGGTCGAGTGCATGGCTATCATCGCGGTTTGTACCTGTGGTCCCATGAACATCGCGGCACGCCGGAAGTACCAGGCCTGGTGTTTGGCCTGGATCGCGGCGGCTCTTGCAGTGGTTTCGCTTATCGCTTGCCTGAAGAACAACTCGAAGCTTCGCTTTACGCCCTTTGGCAGCGCGAGATGCCATTCCCGTCCTATCGCCCACACTGGCTCAACTGCCGTCTTGAAGACGGAAGCCAGGTTCAGGCGTTGGGATTTGTGTTGGAACGGCACCTGCCCAGCTATGCCGGCAACTTGCCGGATCACGTGCTGAGCCAGGTGTTCGAAAGCGCTTGCGGGCGTTACGGCACCACTCGCGATTATGTCGAGCAGACCGCCAACGCCCTGCGAAGCCACGCCATGCCAGACCGGAATCTGGAGGCGCGGCTCAAGCGCTGCCAATCAAAGGCTGATCAGGCGATCGCTTCTTCGCGGGTCTGACTGGCGCTTTGTTTATGCCCCAGCGTGGGGGCAAGGAAGGCCATCGCCAGCAAACAGGCGGCGACCAGCAGGATGAAGCCGCCATCCCAGCCGAAATAGTCCACGGTGTAGCCCATCAGCGCACTGGCCGCGACGGAACCACCCAAGTAACCAAACAGACCGGTAAAGCCAGCGGCGGTACCGGCGGCTTTCTTCGGTACCAGCTCCAGCGCTTGCAAGCCGACCAGCATCACCGGGCCGTAGATCAGGAAGCCGATCGCGAACAGCGAGATCATGTCGATCATCGGGTTGCCCGGCGGGTTCAGCCAATACACGATCGTCGCCACGGTCACCAACCCCATGAACACCATACCGGTCAGGCCACGGTTGCCTCGGAAGACTTTGTCCGACATCCAGCCGCACAGCAACGTGCCCGGAATGCCTGCCCACTCATAGAGGAAGTACGCCCACGATGTTTTGTCGAAATCGAAGTGCTTGACCTCTTTGAGGTAGGTCGGCGCCCAGTCCAGGATGCCGTAGCGCAGCAGATAGACGAAGACGTTAGCCAGGGCGATGAACCAGAGCATTTTGTTGCGCAGCACGTATTTGACGAAGATGTCCTTGGCGCTGAATTCTTCTTCGTGGCTGGCGTCGTAGCCTTCCGGGTAATCGTTCTTGTACTTCTCGATCGGCGGCAGGCCTGTCGATTGCGGCGTGTCGCGCATCACAATGAAGGCAAATACGGCGACCAGCAGCGCCACGGCGGCCGGGACGTAGAACTTGCTGTGCCAGTCGTTGAACCAGCCCATGCCGAGAATCGCCAGCGGACCAATCAACCCGCCACCGACGTTATGCGCGGTGTTCCACACCGAAACCACCTGGCCACGTTCTTTCTGTGACCACCAGTGCACCATGGTCCGGCCGCTCGGTGGCCAGCCCATGCCTTGTGCCCAGCCGTTGATGAACAACAGGATAAACATCATGGTCACGCTCGACGTCGCCCAGGGAGCGAAACCGAAAACGAACATGACTCCAGCCGACACGATCAGGCCGAAGGGCAGGAAGTAACGCGGATTGGAGCGGTCGGACACAATGCCCATCAAAAACTTGGAAAGACCGTAGGCGATCGCAATCGCCGACATGGCCACACCCAGTTGGCCCTTTGTGTAGCCCTGGGCAATCAGGTCCGGGAATGCCAGTGTGAAGTTCTTGCGCAGCAGGTAGTAACCCGCATACCCAATGAATATGCCGGCGAAGATCTGCCAGCGAAGTCGTTTATAGGTGTCGTCTATTTTTTCTTCAGGCAGGGGAGCCTGATGTGCGGCAGGTCGAAAGAAAGCAAACATTCAAGAGCTCCAAATTTCTTGTTTTGACTGCGGATGCGAATGTTACAGTTTCGTTACCGAAAATAGCACCGGTTCGCATTGGTCAAACAGCGGAAATGTTGGAGATCGCGTGTTCCTTTATGAACATGTCGCTCAGGTGTAAGTGTAGGACGGTGTGGGAAAGGTTACTTACGCGCCTTCGTGCGGTTTTTCGGTTCAAAGTAGGACGTAACTTTGGGAAATGTCCTTCCTGACAAGAAGAAGCGATCCGGACTCTACCGTCCAGACCGCTTCGCCTGGCTCAGCGAACTTGCACCACCACTTTCCCGACCGCTTTGCGCTGGCCAAGATCATTGATTGCCTGCGCCGCATTGCTCAGCGGATACACCTGCGACACCAGCGGTTTCAACTTGCCTTCGGCGAACCAGCCAAACAACTGCTGGAAGTTCGCCGCGTTGTCCTGGGGTTGGCGCTGGGCAAACGAGCCCCAGAACACACCGACCACCGCCGCGCCTTTAAGCAGGGCGAGGTTCACCGGGAATTCGGGAATGCGTCCGCTGGCAAAACCGACCACCAGCAGGCGACCGTTCCAGGCGATGGCGCGCACGGCCTGGTCGAACAGGTCGCCACCGACCGGGTCGTAGATCACGTCGGCGCCCTGGCCGTCGGTCAGGCGTTTGATTTCGTCCTTGAGGCTGGTTTCGCTGTAGTTGATCAGTTCATCGGCGCCGGCAGCCTTGGCCACGGCAAGTTTTTCGGAGCTGCTGGCAGCGGCGATCACCCGGGCGCCCATGGCTTTGCCGATTTCCACGGCGGCCAGGCCGACACCGCCGGACGCGCCGAGCACCAACAGGGTTTCGCCCGGTTGCAGGTTGGCCCGTTGCTTGAGGGCGTGCATCGAAGTGCCGTAGGTCATGCTGAAGGCAGCGGCGGTGTTGAAATCCATCGACGGCGGGATCGGCAGCACGTTGTAGCCCGGCACCGCGACCTGCTCGGCAAAGCTGCCCCAGCCGGTCAGGGCCATGACCCGGTCACCGACCTTGAGGTGACTGACCTTTTCCCCCACAGCGCTGACCACGCCCGCGGCTTCGCCGCCCGGGGAAAACGGGAAGGGTGGCTTGAACTGGTATTTGCCCTCGATGATCAGCGTGTCCGGGAAGTTGACCCCGGCGGCGTGCACGTCCAGCAGGATTTCGTTCTTCTTGGCGACAGGACTGGCGACGTCTTCCAGCACCAGCGATTCGGCGGGGCCGAAGGCTTTGCATAGCACGGCTTTCATCAGGGCTATTCCTTTGGGAGTGATGGCCGATAAGTGTAGGTGTGTGAGTCGTTGGGTCAACGAGCATGCCCGCCCCTGATAGTCAGCCATAAGCTTGTGCTTGCGCGGCGGGTCGTTATGCTAGGCCGCAAACCGGATAAGGAGCGAATTGTGAAAGCGTGGATCATGTTGTTGCTGGCCCTGTCTCTGCCTTTGGCAGCAGTGGCCGAAGAAGCCGCCAAAGAAGGCGAGGCCCCGAAAGTCAGCTACCTGACCCTGAGTCCGCCGTTTGTCGGTAACTATGGCCTGGATGGCACGCCGAAGTTGAAGGTCTTCAAGGCTGACGTGGCGTTGCGAGTGACCGGCGAAGAAGCGACCAAACTGGTGAAGGCCAATGAGCCGTTGATTCGCAATCAACTGGTCGCGTTGTTCACCCAGCAGACCAACGAGGCGATGAACAGCATCGAGGGCAAGGAAAAGCTGCGCCAGGAAGCCCTGAAGCAAACCCAGCAAGTGATGAACGACGAAACCGGCAAGCCGGTGGTTGAGGATCTGTTGTTCAACAACCTGATCATTCAATAAGACTTCCTGCGGGCTTTTGTGGCGAGGGGGCTTGCCCTCGCCACAAAAGCCCTTCATTCCACAGGTCAGGACGCCAGACTTTTGCGAAACCGCATCAGCGCAATCGCAAAGAACACCAGCCCGATGGCGGTCAGCGCCAGCAAGTCCGGCCAGACCACGCTCAGCCCGGCGTCGCGAAACAGAATCGCGGCGCTCAAGCTGACAAAGTGCGTCGATGGCGAACCCTGCATCACCCATTGCAGCCACTGCGGCATGCTGTCGAGCGGCGTGCTGCCACCGGATAGCAGCAACATCGGGATGATCACCGGGATGGCCAGCAAACCGAACTGCGGCGTCGAGCGGGCCAAGGTTGCGAGAAAGATCCCCAGCGCCGTACTGGCGAACAGATAAACCGCCGTCACCAGCAAAAACAACGCCATCGAACCGGCCAGCGGCACGCCCAGCGCGCCTTTGACGATCACTTCCAGTGAAATCCAGGTGCACAGCACCACCACCAACATGTTGCTCCAGATTTTTGCCAGCATGATTTCCAGCGCCGTCAGTGGCAGCACCAGTAAATGGTCGAGGGTGCCGTGTTCGCGCTCGCGCAGCAGCGCCGTGCCGGTGAGGATGATGGCGAGGATGGTGATGTTGTTGACGATCTGAATCACCGCGAGAAACCAACCACCCTCGAGATTGGTGTTGAATAGCGAGCGCGTGGTCAGCAGCGCCGGTGCCTTGCTGGCGGGATCGGTCTGGCCGCTGTAGTTCAGCAATTCACGCTGGAAAATCCGCCCGATGTAACCCGCGCCCATGAACGCCTGGCTCATGGCCGTGGCGTCCACATTGACCTGTACCGCCGGTTGGCGTCCGGCCAGCAAATCGGTCTGGAAATTCACCGGCACATTGATCACAAACGTGTACTGGCCGCTGTCCATGACTTGATCCAGTTGCTCATAAGCCAGCAGCACCGGACGCTGGAATTCCGGCGGTTGCAGGGCCTGGGTCAGTTCCCGTGAGAGGTGGCTGCGGTCTTCGTCCACCACGGCCACGCTGGCGTTGTGCACGCCGATGACCGAGCCGGCGGCCGGCATGTAGATCGCCACGGTAAAGGCGTAGAACAGAAACAGCAGCAACACGCTGTCGTGGCGCAGGCTGGTCAGTTCCTTGAGGCCGAGTCGCAAGATATGTGCAAGCTTGTGCATCAGGCCTCCTGCTTTTTCAGCATGACCAGGCTGAGCCCGGTGAATCCGAGGAAGAACCCGAACAGCGCCAGGCATTGCGGCCATAGCTGTCGCAGGTCCAGCGCTTTGGTGAACGTGCCGACGGCGATATCGAGGAAATACCCCGCCGGAAACAGCATCCCCATGACCGAGGCTGCGCCTTCGAGGGAGGAACGCGGCACGATCAGCCCGGAGAACTGGATGGTCGGCAGGCTGGTGATGATCATGGTGCCGAGGATCGCGGCGATCTGGGTTCGGGTGAACGCCGAAATCAGCAATCCCATGCTGGTGGTGGCCAGCACGTAGAGCAATCCGCCGAAGGCCAGGGTCAGGCCGCTGCCCTTGAACGGTACGCCGAACAGCCAGCGGTTCATGGCCACCAGCACCGCCAGGTTGATCAGGCTGATCGCCAGATAGGGCGCCTGTTTACCCAGCAGGAACTCCAGTCGGGTCAGGGGCGTGGCGTAGAAGTTGGTGATTGAACCCAACTCTTTCTCGCGCACGATCCCCAGCGCTGTGAGCATGGCCGGGATGAAGGCGAGGATCAGCGCCATCACCCCGGGACCGATGGCGTTGACGCTGACCACGTCCTGGTTGTAGCGGAATCGGGTTTCCAGTTTGGCCGCTGCTGGTCGGTTGAGCGTGGGGCTGCTCTGTTCGGCCAGTTGCTCAAGGTTGGCTTGATGCACCGCCTCCACGTAATTGCGACTGGTCTCGGCCCGAAACGGCATGCCGCCATCCAGCCAGGCTGCGACGGTGGGTTGGCGCCCGGCGTATAAGTCGCGGCCAAAGCCTGGCGGGATCTCCAGCGCCAGTTTGATTTCCGAACGCTGGAGGCGTCGATGCAATTCTTTGCTGTCGCGAATCGGTGCTTGTTCAGCAAAGTAACGCGAGCTGCGGAAGGCTTCCAGATACGTACGGCTTTGCGGTGTCTGGTCCTGGTCGAATACGGCGAAGGCGAGTTTTTCCACGTCCAGGGAAATGCCGTAGCCGAAGATCACCATCATGAAAATCGCCCCGAGCAGGGCGAACGCCATCCGCACTTTGTCGCGCAGCAACTCCTTGCCTTCACGACTGGCTACCGCTACCAGACGCCCGACGCTGAAACCACGTTCTTTCATTGGTGGTGTCGGAGCGGCAGGCGTGTCGGCGGGCACTGGCGGCGTCGGCGTTTCGCCAGCGCCTTGGGCCTGTTCCAGGCAGGTGACAAACGCCGCTTCCAGGGTTTCGCCCTTGAACTGTTGTTGCAGTGCCGCCGGGGTATCGCAGGCCAGCACCTTGCCGGCGTGCATCAGCGAGATGCGGTCGCAACGCTGGGCTTCATTCATGAAGTGGGTGGAGAGGAAGATCGTCACGCCTTGCTCGCGGGACAACTCGATCAACAATCGCCAGAAGTCATCCCGCGCCGCGGGGTCAACGCCGGAGGTCGGCTCGTCGAGGATCAGCACTTCCGGGCGATGCAACACCGCCACGGCCAGGGACAGTCGTTGGCGTAAACCCAAAGGCAAAGCGCCAGACTGTTGATCCGCAACTTTGACCAGATTGAAACGCTGGATCAGTTCGTCGATGCGTTGGGCGCTGTCGGCCTTGGGCAAATCGAACAAACGCGCGTGCAAGTCGAGGTTTTGCCGAACACTGAGCTCGCCATATAGCGAGAAACTCTGGGACATGAAGCCAACGCGTTTGCGCGTGGCCAGGTCCTTGGCGTTCACCGCGTTGCCCAGCAATGTGGCACTGCCCTCACTGGCCGGCATCAGCCCGGTCAGGACTTTCATGGTGGTGGTTTTGCCGCAGCCGTTGGAGCCGAGGAAACCGAAAATCTCCCCTCGGCCGATGGCGAAGCTGACCTTGTCCACGGCGGTGAAGTCGCCGAAGCGCAAGGTCAGGTCGTGGGCTTCGATGGCGATGTCAGTGTTGGCGCCGGTGCGGGGTGGAATCACCAGTGGCTGATTGTCGTGGCCACTGTCGCCCTGAAAGTGGGTGAAGGCTTCATCGAGTTTGCCGCTGGCAGTCGCTGTGGCCAGTTCGCTGCTCAGGCCCGTAGCGATCAGCTTGCCGTCGTCGAGCATCAGGCAATGTTCGAATTGCTCGGCCTCTTCCATGTACGCGGTGGCGACCAGTAGCGTCAGTTGCGGGCGTTGACGGCGCACATCATCTACCAGCTCCCTGAACCGCCGTCGGGACAAGGGATCGACGCCGGTGGTGGGTTCGTCGAGGATCAACAGGTCCGGTTCGTGGATCAGCGCGCAACAGAGCCCGAGTTTCTGCTTCATGCCACCGGAGAGCTTGCCGGCCGGGCGGTCCGCGAAGCGCAGCAGGTCGGTGGCCAGCAACAGGCTGTGCATGCGCTGGTTGCATTCGGCTTTCGACAGACCGAACAGGGTGGCGAAAAAGTGGATGTTCTCGCTGATCGACAATTCGGGATACAGGTTGCCGCCCAGGCCTTGCGGCATGAAGGCGATGCGCGGGTAGAGGCTGTTGCGATGGCGACGATCCTGGATCGAGCCGCTCAGCACGTCCAACTGACCTTGTTGCAGGGTTTTCACCCCGGCGATCAGGCCCAGCAAACTCGACTTGCCGGCTCCGTCCGGGCCAATCAACCCACAGCGCGTGCCGGCGGGCAGACTGAAGGTGATATCGGCCAGGGCCTGCTGTTTGCCGTAACGGTGGTTGATGCCGGTCGCTTGCAGCGCCAGGTCGGTCATTGCAGGTTGGCCGGCCAGCTAATAGGCGCGGTGCGCACATAACCGGCGCCGGGCATGCCCGGTTTGGCCTGGGGCAGGGCGCTTGGGTCGGTCAGGCGTAGTTTGACGCGGAACACCAGTTTCTGGCGTTCGTCACGGGTTTCGACTTCTTTGGGCGTGAACTGTGATTTGCCGGCGACGAAAGTGATTTTGGCTGGCACCGGGTGGTCGGGCAGGGCGTCGAGCAGGATACGCGCGTCATCGCCAACGGCCACGCGCCCGGTGACGGAGGCCGGGAGGTAGAGGTTCATGTATTGGTCGCTCGGATCAATCAGCAACAGCACTCGTCCGCCGGCGCCGAGCACTTCGCCCGGTTCGGCCATGCGCAACTGGATCACCCCGTCCATGGACGCCCGCAAACTGCTGTCATCGATTTCGCTGGTCAGCATCGCGACCTGGGCCTGGGCCGCGCCAATCGCGGCGCCGACTGCCGACACTTGGGCACGGGACGCGGCGACCGCCGCACTGCCGGTGTCCAGGCGTGCCTGTTGTTGATCAATGATCTGGCCGCTGACGAAACCGTGCTTGAACAGTTCCCGGGAACGCTTGAGTTCTTGTTGGGCGAGCAGTTGTTCGCTCTGGCGCAATTGCACGTTGGCCTGGGCGGCGGAGAGGTTTTCCCGGGCGCGCAGCACCTCGGCTTCGGCCTGGTTGCGCTGGGCTTCGAGGGTGCGGGTGTCCATGCGGGCCAGCAGTTGGCCCTTGGTGACTTTATCGCCCTCATCGACGAGCACCTCGGCAAGGCGCCCGGGTGTTTTGCTGGCGATCTGCACTTCTGTGGCTTCGAGGCGACCGTTGCCGACATACAAGCCTTCGGGCAGACGGTCATGCATCGATTTCCAGTAACCGAACCCCCCGGCGGCCAGCAGTAAAATCATCAAGGAACTGGCGAAGAAAATCGAAGAGCGACTGTGCGTAGACATGCGGGCATCCTGCGGCTGTAACGTCCTAGTCTGGCTGATCGAGCGCCGAAGCTGCTTGATGCCAGTCAACTAAGGCGCAAGCCTAACCCCATTGAGCGGGGAAAAGAGGATGACCGGGCAGTTCTGCTTTATTTAGCGCAAGTCGAGTACCGCAGACCATTGTTCGGCGGAGACGGGCATCACCGACAGCCGAGTGCCTTTTTGTACCAACGGCATCTCGGCCAGCGCCGTCTGCTGTTTCAGATAATCCAGCTTCAGCACTTTGGCAAACGTCTCGACATGCGCGACATCAATCGCGCTCCAGGCGTTTTTCTCTGCCGTGGCCTTCGGATCGAAGTAGTGACTCTCAGGCTCCAGCGCCGTTGGGTCCGGATACGCCGCTTCGACAATCTTGCCGATCCCGGCAATTCCCGGCTCAGGGCAACTGGAGTGATAGAAGAAGAACTCATCACCCACCGCCATCGCCCGCAAAAAGTTACGCGCCTGATAGTTGCGAACCCCGTCCCAGCGCGCCTTGCCAAGCTTCTCAAGGTCTTTGATCGAGAGCTCGTCGGGCTCGGATTTCATCAGCCAATAGGCCATGGTTTTGGCTCCTTGCGAGAAGGGTGGGCAAGTTGTCGGGCAATTTTATGACAAACCGACAGTCGGTTGACGCCAGTGTTTGCGTGTCGGTTCACGTTGTCGCAAAATGCCGGCCTTCTAAGCTTGACGCTGCTGCACGGCCTACAACGGAAACCGCTGCTGTCATCGTGTTGATATGCCTTTGGGGGGCAATCGATGAAACGCAAACCGGATTTACTATGGATTTTGGTTATTTTGTTCGGCCTCGGCGTCGTGACCACTGGCTATGCCCAAAGCCTGTGGAACAATAAGACCGACGCGCCAATCGAAATCGCGCAGCAACAACAGCCGTCAGCCTTCAAGCGCTGAACCGGTCTTCCGGGCGCTGCTGAATCCAGCGGCGTCTAGCCTGCGAAATACCACGCCTTGTCTGTCACCGTTCCTTGCAACGGCACATCCCAGCTCGCCTGAGCCAATCGTCCGACCTTCTGACATTCATGGGCCAGCCCCAACAGCGTCGGCTTGCGCCAGTTTTTGCGCCGCGCCAGATACGCCAGGCTGCGGTCGTAGAAACCACCGCCCATGCCCAGGCGTCCACCGACATCGTCAAATCCAACCAATGGCAACAACACTAAATCAAGCGCCCAGACTTTACGTTGCCGGGCGAGGTTGTGCCTTGGTTCGAGAATACGGAAACGGTTGGGTTTCAATTTGTCGCCGGGGCGAATCCGCTGGAACACCATTTTGGTTCGCGGCCAGGCGCTGAGCACCGGCAGATAGGTGGCTTTGCCCCGACGTTGCGCAGCACGCAGCAGCAATTGCGGATCGATTTCACCGTCGGTGGGCAGGTAAAGAGAGATGTGTTTTGCACGGCGAAATAGCGGGTGTTGGGCCAATTGCTTATAGAGCCCGCGAGCGGCCTGGCGCTGCTGACGGGGTGTCAGTGCACGGCGGGCTTTGCGCAGCATGCGTCGAAGTTGCGGGCGGGGAAGCAGCGCAGGTTCGGTCATGGATAAGGGCTTCGGCAGGTCGGGTACACAAAGCGTACCCGTAAAAAAGCCGATGCCGGTATTTAAACCGGCATCGGACTGGAATCAGGCTCCCCGGATGAACCGCTGCTGACTTAGCCCTTGAACCCGAAAGTTCAAGGTGGAAGAAGCAGTAGGCTTTAAGGCTTTCCGTCTAGCGGACATGCACACCAGCCCAACGTGCAACTTCCAGGGTAGTGCGAATCGGCTCAGGGACATCGTCAACTGGCAAGCACCCCAGGGAGTGACGCGAGTATACCCCAAGCGGTTCCGCGAATCAGCCCTTGGTGACGTCCGGATCAGTTGCCAGCACCAGATCGACGCGATCGAGCAGGTCGCGAACCTGCTCACGGGTCGAGCCGCTGGCCTGTACGTCCGGGCGTTCTTCCTTGTGCAGCAGGTCGTGGGTGATGTTCAGCGCGGCCATCACGGCGATGCGGTCGGCGCCGATGACTTTGCCGCTGCTGCGGATTTCGCGCATCTTGCCGTCCAGATAGCGGGCAGCACTCACCAGATTGCTGCGCTCTTCCTGGGGGCAGATGATCGAATATTCTTTGTCGAGGATCTGCACGGTTACGCTATTGCTTGAACTCATGAGTCTTGCTCCAGGGCCTTGAGGCGCGAAATCATCGATTCGACCTTACGCCGAGCGATTTCGTTTTTTTCAATGAGGTGAGCGCGTTCCTCGCGCCAGGTCTTTTCCTGAGCTAATAGGAGTCCATTTTGGCTCTTTAGTTGCTCGACTCGGCTAATTAGCAGCTCGAGTCTGGCCATCAGTGCTTGCAGATCGGTGTCTTCCATTGTGTCCACTGAGATTGAGTCTGATGGAATAGCTGGCGGACAGCCTTTAATAGTCTTGGCGAGTCTGTCGATGTAGGATACAAGGCCTTCATTCTAGACATAGCGCCGTCTGGCGCCTAGCTGCCCATGCCCATTCAGAATTCCCCGTACCAAGCCTTCGCCACTCTGCTGACTTCCAGCGGTCATAACGTCTCGCCTGCCGAACTGCATGGCCTGTTGCTCGGCCGCAGTTGCGCCGGTGCCGGCTTTGAAGCCGACAGCTGGCTGGCCGACGCCGCCGAGTTGCTCGAAGGCGAGCCGCAAGACAACGTTCGCAACGCCCTGATCGGCCTGCAAGAGATGGTCAAGGGCGAGCTGACCGGCGACGACATGACCGTCGTCCTGCTGCTGCCCACCGACGACGCCCCGCTGGCCGACCGTGCCGCTGCGCTGGGCCAATGGTGCCAGGGCTTCCTGACCGGCTTCGGTCTGACCCGTCGTGAATATGCCCTGACCACCGAAGCGACCGAAGTGTTGCAGGATCTGGCCGCCATCGCCCAGGTACAAGATGCCCTGGAAGAATCTGACGACGGCGAAAGCGATTACATGGAAGTGATGGAGTACCTGCGCGTAGCTCCGTTGTTGCTGTTCACGGAAACCAAGAAAACCGACGAAGCCGCCGCCAAACCGTCGTTGCATTAATCGCCTGCCAGGGAACGCCATCTGCCCATGATTCATATCCCGAAATCGGAATACAGCCGTCGCCGCAAGGCCTTGATGGCGCAGATGGAACCCAACAGCATCGCGATCCTGCCGGCCGCCGCGGTGGCCATCCGCAACCGCGACGTCGAGCATGTCTACCGTCAGGACAGCGACTTCCAGTACCTCAGCGGTTTCCCTGAGCCTCAAGCCGTCATCGTTCTGATGCCCGGCCGTGAGCACGGTGAATACGTGCTGTTCTGCCGCGAGCGCAACGCCGAACGAGAGTTATGGGACGGCTTGCGCGCCGGCCAGGAAGGCGCGATCCGCGACTTCGGCGCCGACGACGCGTTCCCGATCACTGACATCGACGACATCCTGCCGGGCCTGATCGAAGGGCGCGACCGGGTGTATTCGGCCATGGGCAGCAACCCTGAATTCGACCGCCACCTGATGGACTGGATCAACGTGATCCGCTCTAAAGCGCACCTCGGCGCCCAGCCGCCGAACGAATTCGTTGCCCTGGATCATCTGCTGCACGACATGCGCCTGTATAAATCGGCGGCAGAAGTGAAGGTGATGCGCGAAGCCGCACGGATTTCCGCCCAGGCGCATATCCGCGCGATGCAGGCCAGCCGCGCCGGGTTGCATGAGTTCAGCCTTGAAGCCGAACTTGATTACGAGTTCCGCAAGGGCGGGGCGAAGATGCCGGCGTATGGCTCGATCGTCGCAGCCGGGCGCAACAGCTGCATCCTGCATTACCAGCAGAATGACGCGGTACTCAAGGACGGTGACCTGGTGCTGATCGATGCCGGTTGCGAGATCGACTGCTACGCCAGCGACATCACGCGCACCTGGCCGGTCAACGGCAAGTATTCCACCGAACAGAAAGCGATCTACGAATTGGTGCTGGCTTCGCAAGAGGCGGCGTTTGCCGAGATTGCCCCGAACAAACACTGGAATCAGGCCCACGAAGCCACGGTCCAGGTAATTACCGCCGGGCTGGTGAAGTTGGGCTTGCTGCAGGGCGACGTCGACGAGTTGATCGCCAGCGAAGCCTATAAAGCTTTTTATATGCACCGCGCCGGCCACTGGCTGGGCATGGATGTGCATGACGTCGGCGAGTACAAGGTCGGCGGCGAATGGCGCGTGCTGGAGGTCGGCATGGCGCTGACTGTTGAGCCGGGCATCTACATCGCCCCGGACAACCCGAACGTGGCGAAGAAATGGCGTGGCATTGGCGTGCGCATCGAGGACGACGTGGTAGTGACCAAGACCGGTTGTGAAATCCTGACTAAAGGCGTGCCGAAAACGGTCGCTGAAATCGAGGCTTTGATGGCGCAAGCGCGGACACAAGCGGCATGAGTCGAGTCAATCTGGCAATCATCGGCGGCGGCCTGGTCGGCGCCAGTCTGGCGTTGGCATTGCAGGCCGGAGCCAAGGCGCGCGGCTGGAAGATCGTGCTGATCGAGCCGTTCGCCCCCGGTGACACCTATCAACCGAGCTACGACGCCCGTTCTTCGGCGCTGTCCTATGGTGCTCGGCAGATTTATCAACGGCTGGGCGTGTGGCAGGAAATCTCCCGTCGCGCCGAACCGATCAAGCAGATTCATGTGTCGGACCGTGGGCGTTTTTCCACGGCGCGACTGTCGGCGATGGAAGAGGGTGTGCCGGCGTTGGGTTATGTGGTGGAAAACGCCTGGCTCGGTCAATGCCTCTGGCAGGGTCTGGACAAGGACGTGGTCAGCTGGCGTTGCCCGGCGGAAGTCACGCGCATGGAACCGCTGACCGACGGCTATCGCCTGACCCTCAACGACGAAACCACCCTGGAATGCGACCTCGCGGTACTCGCCGATGGCGGCCGTTCCGGTCTGCGTGAGCAACTGGGGATCGGCATCAAGAAGCGCCCGTACAACCAGAGCGCACTGATCGCCAACATCACCCCGAGCGAAGCCCATAACGGCATGGCGTTCGAGCGTTTCACCGATGAAGGCCCGATGGCGCTGTTGCCGTTGCCGGACAACCGCTGCGCTTTGGTCTGGACCCGTTTGGGCATGGACGCGCAACGGCTGGCGGCCCTCGATGAAAAGAGTTTCCTCAGCGAGTTGCAGGGCGTGTTCGGTTATCGCCTCGGCACCTTGAAACAGGTCGGCGCGCGGCATTTGTACCCGCTGACCTTGATCGAGGCGGAAGAGCAGGTGCGTCCGCATCTGGCGATCCTCGGCAATGCCGCCCACAGCCTGCACCCGATTGCCGGCCAGGGTTTCAACTTGTCCTTGCGCGATGCCCAGGCTTTGGCCGATGCGTTGTTGGCCAGCGAATCCGGGCCCGGCGACTTTGCGACGTTGCAGGCCTATCGCGAGCGCCAGCGCATGGATCAAAACCTCACCGTGGGCTTCTCCGATCAAGTCACCCGATTGTTCGGCAGCACCCAACCGTTGGTGTCCCTGGGCCGCAACATTGGCCTGCTCGGCCTTGATCTCTTGCCGCCGGCCAAACGCTGGTTCGCCCGCCAGGCCATGGGTTTGGGTACTCGCCCGGATGCTTGAGTGGCTGAGTGCAAAATTCGGCAAGGCGCGGCTGATGCGTTGGGTCATGACCTTTTACCCGCCGTACCTCGGCGCCGGGGTGCGGGTGCGGCACATCAGCGATGACTTCCGCGACATCAAGGTGTCGATGGGCCTGGGCTGGTACAACCGCAATTACGTCGGCACCCAGTTCGGTGGCAGCCTGTATTCGATGGTCGATCCGTTCTACATGCTGATGTTGATGGAAAACCTCGGACGCCAATACATCGTCTGGGACAAGGCCGCCGACATTGATTTCATTGCGCCGGGCAAAGGTCCGGTGTTCGCCCGATTCAACATCGACGAGACCTTGCTCGACGAGATCCGCCGGCAGACGGCGAATGGCGAAAAATACCTGCCGAAGTTGCAGGTCGATATTCACGACGGCGCCGGCACCTTGGTGGCGCGGGTCGAAAAAACCCTTTACGTGCGGCTCAAGCCGCAAGCGAGACAGGCTTAAAGCATGGACATGCGCGCAGATCTGCTGATTGTCGGGGCCGGAATGGTCGGTAGCGCCCTGGCGCTGGCGTTACAGGACAGCGGGCTGGAAGTCCTGCTGCTGGACGGCAGCCCGATGAGCGTCAAACCTTTCGACGGTACCGCGCCTTTCGAGCCGCGAGTGAGCGCTTTGTCGACCGCCAGTCAGCGAATTCTTGAACGCCTCGGCGTCTGGGACGGCATCGCCAATCGGCGCAGCAGTCCATACACCGACATGCACGTTTGGGACGGCAGCGGCACCGGGCAGATCCACTTCTCGGCCGCCAGCGTGCACGCCGAGGTGCTGGGTCACATCGTCGAGAACCGAGTGGTGCAGGACGCCTTGCTCGACCGCTTGCACGACTGCGACCTCGGAATGCTGGCCAATGCGCGCCTGGAGCAGATGCGCCGCTCCGGCGATGACTGGCTGCTGACCCTGGCCGACGGCCGCACGTTGCGCGCGCCGTTGGTGATCGCGGCGGATGGCGCGAACTCGGCGGTGCGGCGTCTGACCGGTGTTGCGACGCGTGAGTGGGATTACCTGCACCACGCGATCGTCACCAGCGTGCGCAGTTCCAAACCGCATCAGATGACGGCGTGGCAGCGCTTTACCGATAACGGTCCGCTGGCCTTCCTGCCGCTGGAGCGGGATGGCCGGCAGGATTGGTGTTCGATCGTCTGGTCGACCACGCCGAGCGAAGCCGAACGCCTGATGGCGCTGGATGACGACGGCTTCTGCCGTGAGCTGGAGCGGGCTTTCGAAGGTCGTTTGGGGACGGTGCTCAGCGCCGATCCTCGCCTGTGCGTGCCGCTGCGTCAGCGGCATGCCAAGCGTTATGTGGCTGAAGGCCTGGCGCTGATCGGTGACGCGGCGCACACCATTCACCCGTTGGCGGGACAGGGTGTCAACCTCGGGTTCCTCGATGCGGCGGTGCTGGCCGAAGTGCTGCTGCAAGCGGCGGAACGCGGTGAGCGCCTGGCGGATGTAAAAGTCCTCAGCCGCTACGAGCGTCGGCGCATGCCGCACAACCTGGCGTTGATGGCGGCGATGGAAGGCTTTGAACGGTTGTTCCAGGCTAATCCACTGCCGGTGCGCTGGTTGCGCAATGCCGGGTTGAAGATGGTCGAGCAGATGCCCGAGGCCAAGGCGTTGTTTGTGCGTGAGGCGCTGGGGTTGACCGGGGATTTGCCGGCGTTGGCCAAGGCCTGAGATTTTCGGTGGGGCTGATGGCCTCTTCGCGGGCAAGCCTCGCTCCTACAGGATTTAGGTGATCCGTAAGAGCGAGGCTTGCCCGCGAAGGCGTCGGTATATTCAATACACCTCTCTGGCTGTGCAACATCTGGTAACGCACCCGCCAACTGTTCGATTGAGCTGGCAAATGTGAGTCCTTATCATTTGGCCACACTTTTCAATCGAGAGACCGCTCCCATGTTGGCATCCAAGCGTCTATTGACCGCGCTGGCCCTGACCCTGCTCGGCAGCACCGCCGCCCAGGCCGCCGACGAGGTGGTGGTCTACTCCTCGCGCATCGACGAACTGATCAAGCCCGTCTTCGATGCCTACACCGCGAAAACCGGCGTGCAGGTGAAGTTCATCACCGACAAGGAAGCGCCGCTGATGCAGCGCATCAAGGCCGAGGGCGAAAACGCCACCGCTGACCTGCTGCTCACCGTCGATGCCGGCAACCTCTGGCAAGCCGAGCAGATGGGCATCCTGCAGCCGTTCACCTCGAAAACCATCGACGCCAATATCCCGCTGCAATATCGCTCCTCGGCCCATGCCTGGACTGGCCTGAGCCTGCGGGCGCGGACCATCGCCTACTCCACTGACCGTGTGAAGCCGGGAGAGCTGACCACTTACGAAGGTCTGGCCGACAAGAACTGGGAAGGCCGCCTGTGCCTGCGCACGGCGAAGAAGGTCTACAACCAGTCGCTGACCGCCACCATGATCGAAGTTCACGGCGCCGCTAAAACCGAGCAGATCCTCAAAGGCTGGGTGAGCAACCTGTCCACAGACGTGTTCTCCGATGACATTGCGGTGCTGGAAGCGATCAACGCCGGCCAGTGCGACGTGGGCATCGTCAACACCTACTACTACGGCCGCCTGCACAAGCAGAAGCCGGACCTGGCAGTGAAGCTGTTCTGGCCGAACCAGGGCGACCGTGGCGTGCACGTCAACCTGTCGGGTATTGGCCTGACCAAACATGCGCCACACCCGGAAGCGGCCAAGGCGTTGGTGGAGTGGATGACGACGCCAGAGGCGCAGAAGATTTTTGCTGACGTGAACCAGGAATTCCCGGCCAACCCTGCCGTTGCACCTTCTGCGGAAGTGGCGAGTTGGGGCAAGTTTGTTGCTGATACCTTGCCGGTGGAAATCGCTGGCAAGCGTCAGGCGGAAGCGATTCGCATGATGGATCGGGCGGGTTGGAACTGAGCTGAGTTGATCGTTCCCACGCTCTGCGTGGGAATGCATCCCCCCGACGCTCCGCGTCGAAGCGTGACGCAGAGCGTCATAAGATGTGTGCCCACGCAGAGCGTGGGCACAATCATTTAAAACGAGAGTTTTCCTTGGCCCACCCCGCCCAACGCCGCTGGTATCCCCTGGTCTTCGCCATCGCCGCGCTGGTCCTGCTGCCACTGAGTGTGCTGTTTTTCTCCTGGCAAACCATCGATCAGCAGATCTGGTCCCACCTCTGGGACACGCAGATGCCACGGCTGCTGGGCAACACCTTGACCCTGGTGCTCGGCGTCGGTGTCGGCGTGACGCTGTTGGGTGTGAGCCTGGCCTGGCTCACCAGCCTCTGCGAATTCCCCGGCCGACGCTGGCTGGACTGGGCGTTGATGCTACCGTTCGCGATTCCCGCCTACGTCCTGGCATTTGTCTTCGTCGGCTTGCTGGACTTCGCCGGCCCCGTGCAAACCCTGCTGCGGGAATGGTTCGGCTCCGGGTTGCGGTTGCCGAGAGTGCGCTCCACTGGCGGCGTCATCCTCGTTCTGGTGCTGGTGTTCTATCCCTACGTTTACCTCCTGGCGCGCACCGCGTTCCTGGCCCAGGGCAAAGGCCTGATGGAAGCCGCTCGCGTCCTCGGGCAATCACCGTGGCAAGCGTTCTGGCGTGTGGCGTTGCCCATGGCGCGCCCGGCCATCGGCGCCGGTGTGGCATTGGCATTGATGGAAACCCTGGCGGATTTCGGCGCGGTGTCGGTGTTCAACTTCGACACGTTCACCACCGCCATCTACAAGACCTGGTACGGCTTCTTCAGCCTTTCGACCGCCGCGCAACTGGCGAGTCTGTTGCTGCTGGTGGTGATGGTCGTGCTGTACGGCGAGCGCCGCGCTCGTGGCGCCAATCGGGCGAGCAACGAGCGGCCGCGGGTCAAGGCGTTGTATCACTTGCGAGGCTTCAAGGCGTTGGCGGCGATGAGCTGGTGCGGTCTGGTGTTCGCCTGCGCTTTCGTCATTCCGATGCTGCAACTGATCGTGTGGTTCTGGCAGCGTGGCCGCTTCGATCTGGATGAGCGTTACGCCGGGCTGATCGTCCACACCCTGTACCTGGGTGGCATGGCGGCGTTGATCACGGTCAGCGTGGCCCTGTTGCTGGCGTTTGCCCGACGCCTGGCGCCGACCCGGGCGATCCGTTCCGGCGTCAGCCTGGCCAACCTCGGCTATGCCTTGCCCGGCTCGGTGCTGGCGGTATCGATCATGCTGGCGTTCAGTTACCTGGACCGTGAACTGGTGATCCCGCTGTCGGGCTGGCTCGGAGGCGCGGGCAAGCCTTTGCTGCTGGGCAGCTTGGCGGCGCTGATCCTGGCTTATCTGGTGCGTTTCATCGCGGTGGCTTACGGGCCACTGGAAAGCAGCCTGGCGCGAATACGGCCTTCTTTGCCCGAAGCGGCACGTAGCCTTGGAGTCAGTGGGCCACGACTGTTTTTCAAAGTGTATCTGCCGCTGTTGCTGCCGGGGACCCTGAGCGCGGCGTTGCTGGTATTCGTCGATGTGCTCAAGGAAATGCCCGCGACCCTGCTGATGCGCCCGTTTGGCTGGGACACGCTGGCGGTGCGCATCTTCGAAATGACCAGCGAAGGCGAGTGGGCGAGGGCCTCGTTGCCGGCGCTGACCCTGGTTTTGGTCGGGCTGTTACCGGTCATCGGATTGATTCGACGTTCGGCGCATCGAAACGCCTAGGTGCCAGTCCTACACCTTGCGGCTACAATGCGCGGCATTCGGTGCGGTCCGTCTGACAGGCCAGGTAGCTGAAATCGGCTGAAAGCCTTCTATTTCAAGGCTTTCACCCCGTGCAGTGCCTGTCCGCACCCTCGCCACGCCCGGAAGGAGAAACCCATGGGACAGCGTACGCCTCTGTATGACCTTCATCTCGCCCTCGGCGCGAAGATGGTCGATTTTGGCGGTTGGGATATGCCACTGCATTACGGCTCGCAGGTCGAGGAACACCACCAGGTGCGTCGCGATTGCGGGGTTTTCGATGTATCCCACATGACCGTGATCGATGTCGACGGCCCCCAGGCCAAGGCCTGGCTCCAGCAGTTGCTGGCCAATGACGTCGAACGCCTGCACAGCCCCGGCCGTGCCTTGTACAGCACCATGCTCAATGTGCGCGGCGGCATCGTCGACGACATGCTCGTCTACCGTCTCGATGACGGCTATCGCCTGGTGGTCAACGCCTCCACCCGGGGTCAGGACCTGGCCTGGATGCAGGCGCATGTCGGCGCCTTCAACGTCCAACTCCACGAGCGTTCCGAATTGGCGATGCTGGCCATTCAAGGTCCTCACGCCCGGCACAAGATTGCCGAGTTGGTCACGCAGTCTCGCGGCAACCTTATTCAGATCCTCAAGCCTTTCGAAGGCCGGTCCGACGGTGACTGGTTTATCGCGCGCACCGGTTACACCGGCGAAGACGGGTTGGAAATCGTTTTGCCAGCCGATCAGGCGCCTGGCTTCTTCAACGATCTGGTCGGCGCGGGCATCTCGCCCATCGGCCTTGGCGCCCGGGATACCTTGCGGGTCGAGGCCGGGATGAACCTCTACGGTCAGGACATTCATCAAGATGTCTCACCGTTGGCCTCCAATATGGCCTGGAGCATTGCCTGGGAACCGGCCACTCGCCAGTTCATCGGTCGCGCGGCCCTGGAAGCCGAAAAAGCCAACGGCGTACAGCACAAACTGGTCGGTCTGGTCCTTGAGGAGCGCGGGGTTTTGCGCGCCCATCAAGTGGTCCGTATCGCCAATGTTGGCGAAGGGGAGATCACCAGTGGTAGTTTCTCTCCTACGCTTAGCAAGTCGATTGCACTGGCGCGCGTGCCGATGGCGACCGCCGACCGCGCAGAAGTGGAAATCCGTGGCAAGTGGTACCCGGTCCGAGTGGTCAAACCGACCTTCGTACGCCATGGCAAAACCTTGATTTAAACTTTTCTGGCGGGCATCGACCGCTGACATTCTTCTTGAGGACACTGAACATGAGCGATATCCCTGCCGACCTGCGTTTCGCCGAAAGTCATGAATGGGCGCGTCTGGAAGCCGATGGCACCGTCACCGTGGGCATCAGCGATCACGCTCAGGAAGCCTTGGGCGACGTGGTGTTCGTTGAACTGACCGAAGTGGGCAAAGTGTTTGCTGCCGGCGATCAATCCGGTGTGGTCGAGTCGGTTAAAGCCGCTTCCGACATCTACTCCCCGATTTCCGGTGAAGTGATCGCGATCAACGAAGACCTGGGCGGTTCGCCTGAAGCACTCAACACCGACCCGTACGGTGCATGGATCTTCAAGCTCAAGCCAAGCAACCCGGCTGAACTGGACAAGCTGCTCGACGCGGCTGGCTACAAAGCCGCAATCGGCGAGTAAGCATTCAGGCTCCACCCAAAGCCCCGACCTGTCGGGGCTTTTTGGTTTTCGGGACTCTGGCCCAAAGCTGCGCAATATCGACTGCTATGCTGGTTTGACCGTGTTGCATCGACGCCGAGCGCCAGTCAAGAGAGAGCCCGTCATGTCCCAGTTGCCGTCCTTGAGCCAGTTACGCGACCCCAATGCCTTCCTGCGCCGCCACTTGGGGCCCGATGCCGCCGAGCAGCAGGCGATGCTCGACAGCCTCGGTGTTGGCAGCCGGGTCGAGCTGATCGAACAGACCGTGCCGCCGGGTATTCGCCTCAACCGTGAATTGGACCTGCCGCCGGCGCTCGACGAAGAGGCCGCACTGGCCAAACTGCGCGGCTATGCCGAACAGAACCAGGTCTGGACCAGCCTGATCGGCATGGGTTATCACGGCACCCTTACCCCGACTGTGATCCTGCGCAACGTGCTGGAAAATCCCGGTTGGTACACCGCCTACACGCCTTATCAGCCAGAGATTGCCCAGGGCCGGCTCGAAGCGCTGCTCAATTTCCAGCAACTGACCATCGACCTCACGGGCCTGGAGTTGGCCAACGCCTCGCTGCTGGACGAAGCCACCGCTGCGGCGGAAGCCATGGCCCTGGCCAAGCGGGTCGCGAAGTCCAAGAGCAATCTGTTTTTCGTCGACGAGAACTGCCATCCGCAAACCATTTCCGTGGTGCAGACCCGGGCCGAGGGTTTTGGTTTTGAATTGATCATCGACGCTGTGGATAACTTGAAGCAGCACGAGGTTTTCGGCGCATTGCTGCAGTACCCCGACACCCACGGCGAAATCCGCGATTTGCGGCCGCTGATTGATCATCTGCACTCCCAGCAGGCGCTGGCCTGCGTTGCGACCGATCTGCTGAGTCTGTTGTTGCTGACGCCGCCGGGGGAATTGGGCGCCGATGTGGTGTTCGGTTCCTCCCAGCGCTTTGGCGTGCCCATGGGTTACGGCGGCCCACACGCGGCGTTTTTTGCCAGTCGTGATGAGTACAAACGGGCGATTCCGGGGCGAATCATCGGCGTGTCGAAAGATGCCCGTGGCAACGTCGCCCTGCGCATGGCCCTGCAAACCCGCGAGCAACATATTCGCCGCGAGAAGGCCAACTCGAACATCTGCACCGCCCAAGTGCTGCTGGCCAATATCGCCAGTTTTTATGCGGTTTATCACGGCCCGGAAGGGTTGAAACGGATTGCCCAACGTGTGCATCGGCTGACCTGCATTCTTGCTGCCGGCCTGGAACGCCACGGCATTACCCGGCTTAACAAGCAGTTCTTCGACACCCTGACCCTCGAAGTTGGCGGCGCTCAAACGGCGATCATCGAAAGCGCCCAGGCCGCACAGATCAACTTGCGCATTCTCGGCCGAGGACAATTGGGCCTGAGCCTTGATGAAACCTGTGACGAAAGGACAGTGGCGAGGCTGTTCGATGTGTTCCTCGGCGCCGATCATGGGCTCAACGTCGACGAACTGGATGCTGAAATCCTGGTATCCGGCATTCCTGACGGGTTACTGCGCAGCACGCCATATCTGCGTCATCCGGTGTTCAGTGCCCATCACAGCGAAACCGAAATGCTGCGTTACCTCAAGCAGCTGGAAAACAAGGATCTGGCACTGAACCAGTCGATGATCCCGCTCGGTTCCTGCACCATGAAACTCAACGCCACCAGCGAAATGATCCCGATCACCTGGCCGCCATTCGCCAACCTGCACCCGTTTGTGCCCAGGGAGCAGGCGGTCGGTTACGCGTTGATGATCGAGGAACTGGAGCGCTGGCTCTGCGCAATTACCGGTTTCGATGCGATCTGCATGCAGCCCAACTCCGGCGCCCAAGGCGAGTACGCCGGGTTGCTGGCAATCCGCAAATACCACGAGAGCCGCCATCAGGGTGGCCGAGACATTTGCCTGATTCCATCCTCGGCCCACGGCACCAACCCGGCCTCGGCACAAATGGCCGGCATGCGCGTGGTGATCGTCGAGTGCGACGAGGCGGGCAACGTCGATCTGGAGGACTTGAAGGACAAAGCCGCGGCGGCGGGGGAAAAACTCGCCGCCCTGATGGCGACGTATCCTTCAACTCACGGTGTGTACGAGGAAGGCATCAGCGAAATCTGTGAAGTTATCCACAGCCACGGCGGCCAGGTTTACATGGATGGCGCCAACCTCAACGCTCAGGTGGGTTTGGCGCGACCGGCCGATATTGGCGCCGACGTGTCGCACATGAACCTGCACAAAACCTTCTGCATTCCCCACGGCGGTGGCGGGCCCGGCATGGGGCCGATTGGCGTGCGGGCGCATCTGGCGCCGTTCGTGGCCAATCACCCGGTAGTGCCGATCGACGGCCCGCAACCGCAGAACGGTGCCGTCAGTGCCGCGCCTTGGGGCAGCGCGAGCATTTTGCCGATCAGCTGGATGTACATCGCCATGATGGGCCCGCAACTGGCGGACGCCAGTGAGGTGGCGATTCTGGCGGCGAATTACCTGGCGCAGCATTTATCCGGCGCCTTCCCGGTGCTCTACACCGGGCGTAACGAGCGGGTGGCCCACGAATGCATTCTCGATCTGCGGCCGCTCAAGGCGCTGACCGGGATCAGCGAAGAAGACGTGGCCAAGCGCCTGATGGATTACGGCTTCCATGCGCCGACCATGTCTTTCCCGGTGCCGGGGACGTTGATGGTCGAGCCGACCGAGAGCGAATCCAAGGCGGAGCTGGACCGCTTTATCGGCGCAATGCTGAGCATCCGCGCCGAAATCACCGAGGTGCAAAACGGTAATTGGGACCCGGAAGACAATCCGCTGAAGCGCGCGCCGCATACCCTGGCGGACATCACCGGTGTGTGGGAACGGCCTTACAGCATCGAGCAAGCGGTGACGCCGGATGCGCACACCAAGGCCCACAAGTATTGGCCGGCGGTGAACCGGGTGGATAACGTCTACGGCGATCGCAATCTGTTTTGCGCTTGCGTCCCGGTAGACGATTACCGCTGACAACCCCCGTCCCTGTAGGAGCGAGGCTTGCCCGCGAAAGCGATTTAACCTTCAACATTTATATCGACTGACTCACTGCTTTCGCGGGCAAGCCTCGCTCCTACAGATAATGCGGGCGAAAAAATGCCGCTCATGTGAGCGGCATTTTTGTTCAGCAAGAAGCTTAGTCCGAAGCGACGGCATTCTTCGCCAGGATCGCGTTCGCCAGCTCCATGTCCGTGGCTTGCAGACCCGGGTTGTCGGCACGGACTTTCTGCATTGCCGCTTCCAGGTAAGGGCCACGGATGCCGCCGTCACTGGCGACAAAACTGCCGGCATCGTCCTGGGCCGCGACGATCAGCTTGTGATCCTTGAAGGTCAGGTAAGTCGAACCGGTGGTCGCACCGGACGAAATGACGTTACGCCAAAAGCTGTCGGCCATGGCTGAACCAACGGGGAGGGACAGCAAGGCAAGGGTAGCGACAGCAAGTTTGAGACGCATAGGGGTGACTCCACTGGGTTAACTACGGGGTTGGATCGTCATTTACCCAATCGAGTTCCGTGACCGCTCAGTCAGCCGGTTCCACCAGCAGAATCGCCCCTTGCTGACTGACCACGCGAACGCGGCTGCCCAGCGCGGCGTCTGGCCCGCGCGCCATCCACACGCCATCGGCGACTTTGATCTTGCCGCGACCGTCGACAATCGCTTCATGCACTACGAAGGTTCTGCCGATCAGCTCCTGCCCACGCAGGTTGAGGTTCGGCTGATCACTCTCCCTCACGGCACTGCGCTGGCGTCGCCACCAGTACACGGCGGTGGCGATCGAGAGCAGGCCGAACAGCAGAAATTGCATCTCCCATGACAGGCCGGGCAGCACAAAGGTCAGCACGCCAACGGCTGCCGCCGCCATGCCGATCCACAGCAGATAGCCGCCAGCGCCGAATACTTCAAGAATCAGCAGCACCGTGCCGAAGGCCAGCCAGTCCCAGAACGATAAATGTTGCAGAAATGCCCACATGGCGCGCCTCAGGCTTTCTTGTTGTCGAACGTGGCCTTGACGATTTCGCCGATGCCGCCGACCGCTCCAATCATCGAGCTGGCCTCAAGCGGCATCAGGATCACTTTGCTGTTATTGGCCGAGGCCAGTTTGCCCAGGGCATCGATGTATTTCTGCGCGACGAAGTAGTTCACCGCCTGCACGTTGCCGCTTGCGATGGCTTCAGATACCACTTTGGTGGCCTGGGCTTCGGCTTCAGCCTGACGTTCCCGGGCTTCGGATTCCAGGAAAGCGGCCTGACGACTACCTTCGGCTTCCAAAATCTGCGCCTGTTTCTTGCCTTCGGCGGTCAGGATCGCGGCAGCCCGCAGGCCTTCTGCTTCGAGGATTTGCGCACGCTTGATCCGCTCGGCTTTCATCTGGCCGGACATGGCGGCCATCAGGTCAGCCGGCGGGCTGATGTCCTTGATCTCGATCCGGGTGATCTTGATGCCCCACGGCGCCGTCGCTTCATCGACCGTGCGCAGCAGTTTTTCGTTGATGTTGTCGCGCTGACTGAGCATCGCGTCCAGCTCCATGGAGCCAAGCACTGTGCGGATATTGGTTTGCAGCAGGTTGCGCACGGCGTGCTCGAGGTTGTTCACCTCGTAGGCGGCCTGGGCGGTGTTGACCACCTGGAAGAAACACACCGCATCGATCTGCACCGTGGCGTTATCGGCGGTGATGACTTCCTGGGGCGGAATATCCAGTACGCTTTCCATCACGTTGATCTTGCGACCGATGCGGTCCATCACCGGAATGATGATGTTCAGGCCCGGCTTGAGGGTGTTGGTGTAACGCCCGAAACGCTCGACCGTCCACTGATAACCCTGCGGCACGACCTTGAAGCCCATGAACAAAATGACGACGACCAGGCCGACAAACAGTAAAAGCACACTACCGATCTGCATAACGATTCCCTGTTGATGTAAAAGCGATGGCAGCAGTGTAGCGGTGCGGGTCGGCTAGCAGAACCGCTTAGTCGCCCGTTGCATCAACAGGAGGAATAAAAGGTTTCATTTCTGCTCACTCTGCGGCGTCACCCGCAACACCTCCTCAATCGTCGTCAGCCCCGCCGCGACTTTCTGCGCCCCCGATAGCCGCAAGCTGCGCATGCCTTCCTTGAACGCCTGGCGCCGGATCGCCAGTAAGTCGGTATCGGGAGTGATCAGTGCCTTGACGCTGTCGGTCAGTTGCATGATTTCGTAGACCCCGGCGCGGCCGCGATAGCCGGTGTCGCGGCATTCCAGGCAACCGATGGCGCGATGGGCGTTGTTGGGTAGCGGGGCTTGCCAGGGCCGGGTCAGGGTTTGCCAATCGTCTTCGCCCAGGGTCAGCGGCGCCTTGCAATGTGGGCACAAGGTACGGACCAGACGCTGGGCCATGACCCCGAGCACCGTGGCCTTGATCAGGTAATGCGGCACGCCGAGTTCGAGCAGGCGGCTGATGGCGCTCGGCGCGTCGTTGGTGTGCAGGGTCGAGAGCACGAGGTGACCGGTGAGCGCGGCCTGGATCGCCATTTCGGCGGTCTCGAGGTCGCGGATCTCGCCGATCATGATGATGTCCGGGTCCTGCCGCATCAGCGCGCGCACGCCGGCGGCGAAAGTCAGGTCGATGTTGTGCTGGACCTGCATCTGATTGAACGCCGGCTCGACCATTTCGATCGGGTCCTCGATGGTGCAGAGGTTGACCTCCGGTGTCGCCAGTTTCTTCAGGGTCGTATAAAGGGTGGTGGTCTTGCCCGAACCGGTTGGCCCGGTCACCAGGATGATGCCGTTGGGCTGGCGGGTCATGTCTTGCCAGCGCCGCAGGTCATCGACTGAAAACCCAAGCTGGTCGAAGTCCTTGAGCAGCACTTCCGGGTCGAAGATCCGCATGACCATTTTTTCGCCGAACGCCGTGGGCAAGGTCGACAGCCGCAGCTCGACCTCGCCGCCGTCCGGGGTCTTGGTCTTGACCCGGCCGTCCTGGGGTTTGCGCTTTTCCGCGACGTTCATCCGGCCCAGGCTTTTCAGGCGGCTGACGATGGCCATGGTCACCTGAGGCGGGAATTGATAGACGTTGTGCAGCACGCCGTCGATGCGAAACCGCACCGTGCCTTGCTCGCGCCGGGGTTCGATGTGGATATCGCTGGCGCGCTGCTGGAATGCGTACTGGAACAGCCAGTCGACGATGTTGACGATGTGCGCATCGTTGGCGTCCGGCTCCTGATCGCTGGCGCCGAGGTTGAGCAGTTGTTCGAAGTTGCCGAGGGTACTGGTCTGCTGATCGGCATTGGTGGCGCCGCTGACCGATTTGGCCAGGCGGAAAAATTCCACGCTGAAGCGCTGGATGTCCACCGGGTTGGCCACCACGCGCTTGATCGGCAGCTTCAGCACGTGGGTCAGGTCGGCTTCCCAGCCCGTGACGTAGGGCTGGGCGCTGGCCACGGTCACCGCATCGCGGTCGATCGAGACGGCGAGGATTTTGTGGCGCTGGGCGAAGGCGTAGGACATCAGCGGCGTGATGGCCGCGACGTTGATCTTCAGCGGATCGATGCGCAAGTACGGCTGACCAGCCTGTTGCGACAACCACAAGGTCAGGCTTTCCAGGTCGAGGTGTTTGCCGGGACGGCTGAGGTCGTCCAGGTGTTGGCTGGCAATAAACTCCAACGGGTGCAACTGGCCATTGGCGGCATGCCGGCGGCGGGCGTTGAGCGCGAGCTCGGCCGAATCCTGGTTGATAAAGCCCTGGGCGACCAGTTCTCGCAGCAAATCATTGAGATCCAGCCAGCGGTCCTGAGTGGCAAGTTGAACGGACATGCGGGTTCCTTTTGAACAATCCTGCAAACAGCGATCTAGACCGCAGTGTGCAAAGGATAGTCGCGGACCCGCTGACCGTTGGGCCACTACCCGACGAAGGCGTTTCCAGTTCTTTCAGCCGGCCGCTTGCGCCTGCTCATCCCACGCAGAATCGGCACTTTGCAGGTTCACCGAACAGACGCTGATCAGGTTACGAAGTTTTTCCGCGATCACTTCGGCACGGTGCCAGCTCAGGCCGTCGATGACGATGTCGAGCGACAGCAGATCGTCCATGCGCTGCACGTTGACCTGTTCCGGAGTCAGGAACTGCAAAGCGAACAGGTTGAGTGCGCGGCATAGCAGATCCGGCTCGGCCTCGGCGAGCAGTTGGTACTGCACGCGGCAATGGGCGTTGCTGACATTCCACACGTCGGCGCGGGTCGTTGGGGTGTTCACGGCTTCTAAATGCGGCATGGTTCGGGCTCCAAAATCACTGGAGGAATTTTTACATTCGGTGCCGGGCATTTCTTGGCTATGATCGGGCGTATTACCGGAATATCGAATCGTTTGATTCAACAAGTGATCAATCAAGGGTTTTTCTATGCACGCCGAGCTGGATGGCTACGACCGCAAGATTCTCGCGTTGCTGCAAGAGGACGCTTCGCTTTCCAGTGCGCAGATCGCCGAACAGGTCGGGCTGTCGCAGTCGCCGTGCTGGCGGCGGATTCAGCGGATGAAGGAGGAGGGGATCATTCGCGGCCAGGTGACGTTGCTGGACCGCAAGAAAATCGGCCTGAACACGCAGATCTTCGCCGAGATCAAACTCAACGCCCACGGCCGTTCGAACTTCACTGAGTTCACCGAGGCGATTCGCGGCTTTCCCGAAGTGCTGGAATGTTATGTGCTGATGGGGTCGGTGGATTTCTTGTTGCGGATTGTCACGGCGGACATCGAGGCGTATGAGCGCTTCTTCTTCGAGAAGCTGTCGATGGTGCCGGGGATTCAGGAGGTGAATTCGATTGTGGCGTTGTCGGAGATCAAGTCGACGACGAGTCTACCGGTGTTGCGGTGACCCTACGCTGATCGTTACCACGCTCCGCGTGGGAACGATCATGTGGGCGCGAAGGCGGTGTTACATACGCAGCAACATTTTCCAGGCACGGTTCTGATACACGGCAATTGCCTGCTGCTTACGCGCATCCAGGCTTTCGTCGGTGATCGGCTCGTTGGCCAGTTGTGCCAGCTTGTTCAGCTCACCGTACAGGCGATCCATTTCCGGAATATCCAGCACGCCGCGGGCGTGGTGCATCCAGGCCTGGATGCGTTCGATGCGCGGCAGTTGCTCGGCCAAATCTTCCGGCTGTTGCTGGTAGCGTTGCAATTGCAGCGATGTGGCTTCTTCGCCCAACAGGCGCGGCAACCAGTTGGCCAATTGCGCAGCGCCCTGGCGATTGCCACGCACGTTGCGATCGGCAGCCCAGGTGCGAGCCAGCAACCAGCGCGAAGTGTTCAGCGAGAACAAGCCCCAGCGTGGGTCTTGCAGTTCTTCTAGGAACTGCTCCGGCGCGGCTTTGCGCACGTCTTCGTCGTCCAGGCCGGCTTGCACCAGTGGGCGCCAGTCTTCCAGCAAGGCATCCAGCGCAAGGCGCAGGTCGTGAGTCGACTGACGCGGTGCGGCTTGGCCGAGGCTGCTCAACAGTGCACGCAGTTCGCCTAGGTTTTCGACCCAGTCCTGCAACAGGCGCCAGTGGCCGTTGAAGCGATATTGCTCAGCCAGACGCTGGCTGCTGCCGAGCAAGTGCCAGCTCAGCGCGGCGAACGCGTCGTCCAGCGGCATTTCAGCGGTGATTTGCGGCGCCGGCAGGCTCAACGAATAGCTGTTGGCATCGTACAAACGGTAGCCGCGCTCGGCCTTGCTGATGTCACACGGCATCAGGGCCAGGGTCGCGGCCAGTTCGGCGGCCAGTTCCAGCAGCGCGGCAGGCTCGCCTTCGCGCAGTTCCAGTTCCAGCTCGCAGATTTCTTCTTTCTGCTTGCCGACCACGACGTGGCCGAAGTCCAGCGCGGCTTCGATGACCACTTTGGTCTTGCCGCGCCCCCAGGCGATTTCTGCGCGTTCGCGGACGAAATCGGTGGTGAAGATGGCTTTCAGGGTTTTCTTGTCCAGCTCGGCCAGCTCTTCCGGCCAGCATTCGCCGTCGAGTTTCTTCACGTCGAGCTTGGCTTTGGGCAGGTTCCAGTCGTATTCGTTACGCTCGGACAGGCCGGCGACGCTCTGGCCGCGGGTTTTGAGGGTCTGAATCACTTCTTCGCCATCGCGGCGCAGGCGCAGGGCAACCTTGGCGCGGGCCAGGTCGCGCTCAGGCGTGTCGAAGTACTGGTTCATCAACTCACGGCGTTCCCAGCCACTTTTGTTGCGTTTTTTCAGTAACGGGTGCTCGCGCAGGGCAGCGAGGGTTTCGCGGCTGACGCGGAGTTTGATTTCGGTTTCTTTCTGCATGGCCGGAAAATCCAGGATCGGGAGCGCAGCCGGGGGAATGTGTGGCTGCCAAGGTCGTGCAGTGTACAGGAGTGAACGTTCCTACGTGCCGCGGCGGTTTATTCCTGTCGCCGGATGGTTCTATGATGGACTTCAATTCGGGAGTTGGAGTCAGCGATGCCTTTGCCGTCCATGAAAGATCAGTTCGCTGCGCTGATCGCCGCACCGTCCGTCAGCTGTACCCAGCCGAGCCTGGATCAAACCAATCGGCCGGTGATTGACCTGCTGGCGACCTGGCTCGGTGATTTGGGTTTCGCCTGCGATATCCAGCAGGTCAGCCCCGGCAAATTCAACTTGCTCGCCAGTTTCGGTTCCGGCCCCGGTGGCCTGGTGCTGGCAGGGCACAGCGACACCGTGCCGTTCGACGGCGCGTTGTGGCAGACCGATCCATTGAAACTGACCGAGGTGGACGGCCGCTGGGTCGGCCTCGGTAGCTGCGACATGAAGGGCTTTTTCGCCCTGGCCATCGAAGCGGTCATCCCGCTGCTCGACCAGCCGTTCAAGCAACCGCTGCTGATCCTCGCCACCTGCGATGAAGAAAGCTCGATGTCCGGGGCCCGTGCCCTGGCCGAAGCCGGGCGTCCGCTGGGCCGGGCGGCGGTGATCGGCGAGCCGACCGGCCTGAAGCCGATCCGCATGCACAAAGGCATCATGATGGAGCGCATCGATATCCTCGGGCAGAGCGGCCATTCCTCCGACCCGCGCCTGGGTCACAGCGCCCTCGAAGCGATGCACGATGCCATCGGCGAACTGCGCGGCTTGCGCCTGTTGTGGCAGCGCGAATTCCGCAATCCGCAGTTCGGCGTGCCGATGCCGACGATGAATTTCGGCTGCATTCATGGCGGCGACAACCCCAATCGCATCTGTGGTCAGTGTTCCCTGGAGTTCGACCTGCGGCCGCTGCCGGGCATGGACCCCAAAGCCCTGCGTGCGGAAATTTTGGCGCGGCTAAAACCGGTTGCCGAACGGCATCAAGTGAAGATCGACTACGCGCCGCTGTTCCCCGAAGTACCGCCATTCGAGCAGGCCGAGGACGCGGAATTGGTCCGGGTCGCGGAAAAGCTCACCGGCCATCGCGCCGAAGCAGTAGCGTTCGGCACCGAAGCGCCTTATCTTCAGCGTCTTGGCTGCGAAACACTGGTGCTCGGCCCGGGCGACATCGCCTGTGCTCACCAACCGGGGGAATACCTCGAAATGTCACGTTTGCAGCCTACCGTGCATCTATTACGTCAATTGATTGAACATTACTGCCTGACGCCGGCCCAAAACCCAACGTTGGCCAATTGAACGCAACACCTGTAGGAGCTGAGCTTGCTCGCGATGGCGTCATTACATTCAACATCACTGTTGGCTGTTACACCGCTATCGCGAGCAAGCTCAGCTCCTACAGAAATGTATAAATTACCGGTGCCCCAACCCGTATTCATGAGGAGAGCTCGCGTGTCGCCAAGCCTGTTCCGACGATAACCACCAGCCCGCTGTGCGTTTTTTTGCTTCGCCCATTTTTTGGCTGCTATTTATTACAGGCCCAGGTTCATGCCCGAATACGTTAATTGGCTTCGTCACGCATCTCCTTACATCAATGCCCACCGCGACTGCACGTTCGTCGTCATGCTGCCCGGCGACGGTGTGGAGCATCCGAACTTCGGCAATATCGTCCACGACCTGGTGCTGTTGCACAGCCTGGGCGTGCGACTGGTGCTGGTGCACGGTTCCCGTCCGCAAATCGAAACCCGTCTCGCGGCTCGCGGCCTGATCCCGCATTACCACCACGGCATGCGCATCACCGATGCCGCGACCCTGGAATGCGTGATCGATGCGGTCGGCCAGTTGCGCATCGCCATCGAAGCGCGGCTGTCCATGGACATGGCTTCGTCGCCGATGCAGGGCTCGCGCCTGCGGGTGGCCAGCGGCAACCTGGTGACAGCGCGGCCGATCGGCGTGCTCGAAGGCGTCGACTATCACCACACCGGCGAAGTGCGCCGGGTCGATCGCAAGGGCATCAATCGCCTGCTGGACGAGCGCTCCATCGTGCTGCTGTCACCGCTGGGCTACTCGCCAACCGGTGAAATCTTCAACCTCGCTTGCGAAGACGTCGCCACCCGCGCGGCCATCGACCTGGGCGCGGACAAACTGCTGCTGTTCGGCGCCGACCTGGGCTTGATCGATGAAAATGGTCGTCTGGTTCGTGAGTTGCGTCCGCAACAAGTGCCGGCGCACCTGCAACGGCTGGGCAGCAACTATCAGGGCGAACTGCTGGATGCCGCGGCTGAAGCCTGTCGCGGCGGCGTTGCACGTAGCCACATCGTCAGCTACGCCGAAGATGGCGCACTGCTGACCGAGCTATTCACCCGCGATGGTGGCGGTACGCTGGTGGCCCAGGAGCAATTTGAACTGGTGCGCGAAGCGGCCATTGAAGACGTCGGCGGTTTGCTGGATTTGATCAGCCCGCTGGAGGAGCAGGGGATTCTGGTGCGACGTTCCCGGGAAGTGCTGGAGCGCGAGATCGAGCAGTTCAGCGTGGTCGAGCGTGAAGGCATGATCATCGCCTGCGCGGCGCTGTATCAGATTGCCGATTCGGACGCCGGGGAGCTGGCCTGCCTGGCGGTGAACCCGGAATATCGCCATGGCGGTCGCGGCGATGAATTGCTGGAGCGGATCGAAACCCGCGCCCGGGCCCAGGGGCTGAAAACCTTGTTCGTGCTCACCACTCGCACCGCGCACTGGTTCCGCGAGCGCGGCTTCGAGCCAAGCAGCGTCGAGCGCCTGCCGTCGGCGCGGGCATCGCTGTACAACTATCAGCGTAATTCAAAGATCTTCGAAAAGACCCTCTGACCGATCGTTCCCACGCTCTGCGTGGGAATGCCTCCACGGACGCTCTGCGTTCGGCTGTTGATGGGACGCGGAGCGTCCCGGGCTGCATTCCCACGCAGAGCGTGGGAACGATCATTACTCCTGTACGAACTTTGCGCTGACATACGGCGAATAATCCGGCAGCACCGTTTCTACCTTGCCTTGCTCCTTCAAGAATTTCGCCGTCTCGCCAATCGCCTTGGCCGTGCCGCCATCGAGCAATGCGGTGGTCTGCTGCGCCTTGGCGTCCGGGAAGGTAGAGCCCGCCAGCAATTCCGGTACATCGATGGCATTGGCCCCGGTCAGTTTGGCGATTTTCTGCACCGGCACCGAGTCGACGGTCCAGCTGTCTTTATGGGCGGCATAGTCGGCAAACGAGTCCAGGGTGACCTTGGCGAATTTCGCCACCACCTCCGGATGTTTCTCGGCGTAATCCTTGCGGGCGACCCAGACTTCGAAGGTCGGCGCACCCCATTGGCCGACCTGGGCCGCGTCGGTCAAGGTCTTGCCGGTCTTGCGGATTTCCCCCAGCGCCGGCGACCAGACAAACGCGCCATCGATGTCGCCACGTTTCCACGCCGCGGCGATTTCTGCCGGTTGCAGGTTCACCACTTTGACTTTTGAAGCATCCAGGCCCCAGTGCTTCAGCGCGCCGAGCAGGCTGTAATGGGAGGTGGAAACGAAGGGTGTGGCGATGGTCTTGCCGATCAGATCTTCCGGTTTATCGATGCCGCTGCCGTTGCGTACCACCAGGGCTTCGGACGCGTTGATCTGCGCGGAAACGATGAACGCCACGATCGGCAGGTTGCGTGAAGCAGCGGCGGCAAGAGGACTGGAACCGAGATTACCGATCTGCACATCACCGGACGCAATGGCGGTGACCACTTCCGGGCCGCTGTTGAAGCGGCGCCAGTCGATTTTCTGGCCGATGGTTTTCTCGTAAACGCCGTCGGCCTGGGGCACTTTGCTCGGGTCGATGCCGGTTTGATAACCCACTGTGAGGTTGGCCGCTTGCACACCAAAAGAAAATAAAACCGATATACAAACTGTAACAATTTGACTGGATAGTGCGCGTTTGGCCATCATGGCGTCGCCTTTTCGATAGGGTTTGACGTATGGAAGATGCGTCAAAGCTAATCGATCTAAAAAAAGGCTAATAAATACCATTTAGTAATTAGCTTATGAGCCGATACCGGATATCCCGGTGCGGTTTTGGGGTGAAGGGCTATATTCCATTGCGGTATTAAAAAGAATGAAATAATTCTTTTTGGGTTTATGAAGAATTCATTACCCTGCAGGGACCAAATAACGGCGATTAGACCTTGGTCGTAGACACACAAGGTTACGATTGACTTGTCAGTCACGGTCTGGCGCTAATCGCGCATCTTAGGATCCAGGGCATTCGACCCGGGACCAGGAACACAAGAATTAGAAACGAGAGGAGCGAAACATGAATAAGTCATCCTTGGCCCTGGCTGTGGCCGTAGGGGTTTTGGCGCAGCAGGCAGGCGCCGCCGGTTTTATCGAAGACAGCAAGGCTACCTTGGGTCTGCGTAACTTCTACATCAACACCGATAACCGTGATGGCACTGCCAGCCCAAGTCGAAACGAAGAGTGGGGCCAAGGCTTCGACTTGCGCTTCATTTCCGGTTACACCCAAGGCACCGTCGGCTTCGGTATCGACGCCATCGGCCTGCTGGGCGTACGCCTGGATTCGGGCGGCGGCACTAACGGCAACGTTGCCGCGAATGGCAGTCCTGGTACCGCTTACGGCGGCACTGTTTTCCCAAGCGAGTCCAACGGCCAAGCGGTTGATAACTTCTCCAGCCTGGGCTTGACCGCGAAAGCCAAGATCTCCCAGACCGAATTGAAGTTGGGCACTCTGCAGCCGAAGAACCCGGTGATTGTGACCAACGACGGTCGTCTGCTGCCGCAAACCTGGCAGGGCGGTCAGATCACTTCCGGCGAAATCAAGGACCTGACCCTGGTTGGCGGTCAGATCGAAGCTGTGAAGGGGCGTAACTCCAGCAACAACGAGAACCTGTCCATTAACGGTGCGTCCCCGCGTACCGCCAACAGCAACAAGTTCATCTACGCCGGTGGTGACTACAAAATCACCAAGGACCTGACTGCCCAGTACTACTACGGCAACCTGGAAGATTTCTATAAGCAACACTTCCTGGGTCTGGTTCACAACTGGGCCATCGGCCCGGGCGTGCTGAAGTCCGACTTGCGTTACTTCAACAGCTCCGATGACGGCAAAAACGGCACCGATCCGTTGTACTACAGCACCGGTAACTACAGCAGCACTGCCAGCGGTAAAGGCAAGGTCGACAACAACCTGTACAGCGGCCTGTTCCTGTACACCGTTGCCGGTCACACCTTCGGTGGCGGTTACCAGGTCAGCAACGGTAGCAGCGACTTCCCTTGGCTGAACCAGGGCGACGGCTCGTCGAACTACACCATCACCGATATGCAAATCCAGAAGTTCGGCCGTGCCGGCGAGAAAACCTGGCAGGCTCGCTACTCGTATGATTTCGCCAAGGTCGGCTTGCCTGGCTTGACGGCTGGTATGGTTTATCTGCGTGGTGACGGTATCGACACTAACCGCGTCAGCGCTACCGTCCCAGCAGGTAACAACAGCACTGAATGGGAACGCGACCTGACCGTTGCTTACGTAGTACCAGAAGGTCCGCTGAAAAACGTTGGCTTCATGTGGAAAAATGCGACCTGGCGTACCGATATCCCGGGCGTTCGCTCCCAAGATGAAAACCGCCTGATCCTCAGCTACTCGATCCCGCTGCTGTAATAGCGCGCTCAAGTAACACCTGAGTAAGAAAAGCCCCGCCCGGCACCTCGCCGGGCGGGGCTTTTGCGTTTCCGAGGCGGAGTCACCCCCGTAATCCCGCCCCGAAATTTCCCTCTTTTGCAGCAACTCAAGGCCTTCTCGAACCTTGTGGGCGATGTTGGTCTCGATGGCGGCGCAGGTCCAGTGAACAGATCTTTAATATTCACTTATGATCTAAATAAATCTATATTTATTCTTTTTAATTCATTCGGAATACAGGCACAGTTGAGCTCAACAAGCACTCACCAGGAGCAGCACCATGAGCCTCAGACTTGGCGATATCGCCCCCGATTTCGAACAGGATTCCAGCGCCGGCACCATCCGTTTTCACGAATGGCTGGGCGATAGCTGGGGCGTGCTGTTTTCCCATCCGGCAGACTTCACCCCGGTGTGCACTACCGAACTGGGCTTTACCGCCAAGCTCAAGGACGAATTCTCCAACCGTGGCGTCAAGGCCATCGCCCTGTCGGTTGACCCGGTAGACTCGCACCACAAGTGGATCGATGACATCAACGAAACCCAGAACACGATCGTCAATTTCCCGATCCTCGCCGACGCTGATCGCAAGGTCTCGGACCTGTACGACCTGATTCACCCAAATGCCAACGACACCCTGACCGTACGCTCGCTGTTCGTGATCGACCCGAACAAGAAGGTGCGGCTGACCATCACCTACCCGGCAAGCACTGGCCGCAACTTCCATGAAATCCTGCGGGTGATCGACTCGCTGCAACTCACCGACAAATACAAAGTGGCGACCCCGGCCAACTGGCAGGACGGTGATGAAGTGGTGATCGTGCCGTCGCTCAAGGACGAAGACGAAATCAAGAAACGCTTTCCCAAGGGCTACCGCGCGGTGAAGCCGTACTTGCGTCTGACGCCGCAGCCGAATCGTTGATTTGATGATCGTTCCCACGCTCTGCGTGGGAACGCCGCCCGTGACGCTCCGCGTCACTTTGGACGCGGAGCGTCCATGGATGCATTCCCACGCAGAGCGTGGGAACGAGCAACAGGGGATTTCAGGCCGTTTTTTACGGCCTATTTTTTTGCCCGCAGAACAGTGAATCGCATAGTTCTATAAAGAATAACCAAATGAATAAATATGATTTATGGATATATAAATCACCTGTTAAGGTCACTTCCATCAAAGCGAGATCGCACATTGCGAACCGCCAACAACGCTCAAGGAATCACCTGAATGCTGGTCGTCTCACTCGGTGGCAGCCCCAGCCAACGCTCTCGTTCCGGGGTGTTGCTGGAGCGTTCGCAACGCTGGTTGCAGGAACAAGGTGTGGAAGTGGTGAGTTACCAGGTACGGGACTTCCCGGCCGAAGACTTGCTGCACGCACGCTTCGACAGCCCGAAGGTGATCGACCTGTTGCAACAGATTGAAAACGCCGATGGCCTGGTGATCGCTACGCCGGTCTACAAGGCATCGTTTTCCGGCGCACTGAAAACCGTACTGGATCTGCTGCCCGAGCGTGCCCTGGCGCACAAGGTTGTGTTGCCGATGGCTACCGGCGGCAGCATCGCCCACATGCTGGCGGTGGATTACGCGCTCAAACCGGTGCTGTCGGCACTGAAAGCCCAAGAGATGCTCAACGGGATTTTCGCTGTGGACAGCCAGATCGCTTACGGCGAAGGCAGTGCCCAGGCGCAACTGGCGCCGGAGCTGGAACAACGACTGAATGAATCGCTGGAACTGTTTTTCAGCGCCATGGCACGACGGCCCAAGCCGATCGACCCGAATCTGTTGAACGAACGTTTGTTGAGTGCTCGCTGGAGCATTTAAGTCGTCCCGAATTTGATCCACTCACCTTACTCAGCCGCCAACGGCCTAGCAGGTGCAGCCAAAACCCAACAGCAAATAGGAGAGCGCCATGCGCCCTGTCATTTTGCGTCGTGGTCTGGTCGCCCTGTTTGTGGCGGCTGTGTCCTTCGGCGTTATTTCTCAAGCACAAGCCGAGACCCTTCGGATCGGTTATCAAAAGTACGGCACCCTGGTGCTGCTCAAGGCCAAGGGCACCCTGGAAAAACGCCTCGCCGCCCAAGGCGTCGACGTGCAATGGACTGAATTCCCGGGCGGGCCGCAACTGCTGGAAGGCCTGAACGTCGGCTCGATCGACTTCGGCGTCACCGGCGAAACTCCGCCAGTCTTCGCCCAGGCCGCCGGTGCCGATCTGCTCTACGTCGCCTACGAACCGCCAGCGCCGCACAGCGAAGCGATCCTGGTGCCGAAAGACTCACCGATCAAATCGGTGGCGGAGCTCAAGGGCAAGAAAGTCGTCCTGAACAAAGGCTCCAACGTCCACTACCTGCTGGTCCGCGCGCTCGAAGACGCCGGCCTCAAATACACCGATATCCAGACCGTATTTCTGCCACCCGCCGATGCCCGCGCCGCGTTCGAACGTGGCAGCGTCGATGCCTGGGTAATCTGGGACCCGTACCAGGCTGCCGCCGAACAGCAATTGCAAGCGCGCACCCTGCGCGATGGCCAGGGCATCGTCGACAACCATCAGTTCTACCTGGCGACCAAGCCGTACGCGCAGAAAAATCCCGAGGTGATCAAGACCCTCGTCGAAGAAGTGCGCGCCGTCGGCGAATGGTCCAAGGCCAACCCGCAAGACGTGACCCAACAAGTCTCGCCACTGCTCGGCCTGCCGGCAGACATCACCCTGACTTCGGTGAAACGCCAAGGCTACGGCGCGCTGTTCCTCACGCCTGAGGTGGTGGCCGCGCAGCAGAAAATCGCCGACAGCTTCTACCAACTCAAGCTGATTCCCAAGCCGCTGAGCATCAAAGACGTGATCTGGACGCCACCGGCAGCCGTTGCCAAAGCGCAGTAATTCGATTCCCTAAGGAGACCACTCCATGAGCCTCAATATTTTCTGGTTCCTGCCTACCCACGGCGACGGCCATTACCTTGGCACCGCCGAAGGCGCTCGCGCCGTTGACCACGGTTACCTGCAACAGATCGCTCAGGCGGCGGATCGCCTGGGCTTCGGCGGGGTGTTGATTCCGACCGGCCGTTCTTGCGAAGACTCGTGGCTGGTGGCCGCGTCGCTGATCCCGGTGACCCAGCGTCTGAAGTTTCTTGTCGCCCTGCGCCCCGGGATCATTTCCCCGACGGTGGCGGCGCGGCAGGCAGCGACCCTGGATCGTCTGTCCGGCGGCCGGGCGTTGTTCAACCTGGTGACCGGTGGTGATCCGGATGAATTGGCCGGCGACGGTTTATTCCTCAGCCACGAAGAGCGTTATCAAGCCTCGGTGGAATTCACCCGCATCTGGCGCCGCGTGCTCGAAGGCGAAACCGTTGATTACGACGGTCAGCACATCAGCGTGAAGGGCGCCAAGTTGCTTTATCCGCCGATCCAGCAACCACGTCCGCCGCTGTATTTTGGCGGTTCTTCGGAAGCGGCTCAGGATCTGGCAGCCGAACAGGTTGAAATGGTCCTGACCTGGGGCGAACCACCGGCCGCCGTGGCCGAGAAGATTGCACAAGTGCGTGCCAAAGCCGCGAAGCTCGGTCGTACCGTGCGCTTCGGCATTCGCTTGCATGTGATCGTCCGCGAAACCAACGAGGAAGCGTGGGCCGCGGCGGATCGACTGATCTCCCATGTGGACGACGAAACCATCGCTCGGGCGCAAGCGTCCCTGTCGCGTTTCGATTCGGTCGGTCAGCAACGCATGGCCGCGCTGCATGGCGGCAGTCGCGACAACCTGGAAGTCAGCCCCAACCTGTGGGCCGGTGTCGGCCTGGTGCGTGGCGGTGCCGGTACGGCGCTGGTGGGCGACGGTCCGACCGTGGCCGCGCGGATGAAGGAATACGCGGACCTGGGCATCGACACGTTCATCTTCTCCGGTTATCCACACCTGGAAGAGGCCTACCGCGTCGCCGAGTTGCTGTTCCCGCACATCGACGTGCAACGCCCGGAACAACCCCAAGGTGCCAACTTCGTCAGCCCGTTCGGCGAGATGGTGGCCAACGACATTCTTCCCAAAGCCGCGTCCCAGAGCTGAGGCGCCGCCATGAAAAGAATTATCCACAACCTCGCGCCCTGGGCGTTGCCGGTGTTGCTGCTGGCGGTGTGGCAGTTGTCGGTGTCGGCAGGCTGGTTGTCGACGCGGATTCTGCCGGCACCCATCGCCGTGATCGAGGCCGGCGTAAGCCTGGTGCGCAGCGGCGAAATCTGGACTCACCTGGCCATCAGCGGCTGGCGTGCGGCGCTCGGTTTCACCATTGGCGGCGGCATCGGTCTGGCGCTGGGCTTCATTACCGGCCTGTCGAAATGGGGCGAACGCCTGCTCGACAGTTCGGTGCAGATGATCCGCAACGTGCCGCACCTGGCGCTGATTCCGCTGGTGATCCTGTGGTTCGGCATCGATGAGTCGGCGAAGATTTTCCTCGTGGCGTTGGGCACGTTGTTCCCGATTTACCTCAACACTTATCACGGCATCCGCAACGTCGACCCGGCGTTGGTGGAGATGGCGCGCAGTTACGGCTTGAGCGGTTTCAGCCTGTTCCGTCAGGTGATCCTGCCGGGTGCGTTGCCTTCTATTCTGGTCGGTGTGCGTTTCGCCCTCGGGTTTATGTGGTTGACCTTGATCGTCGCGGAAACCATTTCCGCCAGTTCCGGCATCGGCTACCTGGCAATGAATGCCCGGGAGTTCTTGCAGACCGACGTGGTGGTGCTGGCGATTCTGTTGTACGCGGTGCTCGGCAAACTGGCCGACCTCGCGGCCCGTGGACTTGAACGCGTTTGGTTGCGCTGGCATCCGGCGTATCAGGTTGCCAAGGGAGGTGCCGCATGACTGCTCAACAACCTCCACGCCTGCTGCGCGGGATTCCGCTGGCGGTGCGCAAGTTGCAAAAGACGTTTGGTTCGCGGCAAGTGCTGCGCGAGATCGATCTGCACATTCCGGCTGGGCAATTCGTCGCCGTGGTCGGACGCAGTGGCTGTGGCAAAAGCACGTTGCTGCGCTTGCTTGCCGGCCTCGACAAACCAACGGGCGGCGAACTGCTGGCCGGTTCGGCACCGCTCAGCGATGCCCGGGAAGACACGCGGTTAATGTTCCAGGAAGCGCGCCTGCTGCCGTGGAAAAAGGTCATCGACAACGTCGGCCTCGGACTCAAGGGCAACTGGCGGCCACAAGCCCTGGACGCGTTGGAGTCGGTGGGCCTGGCGGATCGCGCCAATGAGTGGCCAGCGGCCTTGTCCGGTGGCCAGAAACAACGCGTGGCCCTGGCCCGCGCGCTGATCCACCAACCGCGCTTGCTGCTGCTGGACGAGCCGTTGGGCGCTCTGGACGCCCTGACCCGCATTGAAATGCAGCAACTGATCGAACGCCTCTGGCAGAAGCACGGGTTTACCGTGTTGCTGGTGACCCACGACGTCAGCGAAGCAGTGGCGATTGCCGATCGGGTGATCCTGATCGAAGACGGCGAAGTCGGCCTCGACCTGCACGTGGAGTTGCCGCGCCCTCGGGTGCGTGGCTCCCATCGGCTGGCGGCGCTGGAAACCGAAGTCCTCAATCGCGTGCTGTCACTGCCCGGCGAGCCGCCGGAACCGGAACCCGTTTCACCATTGCCTACGCAACTGCGTTGGGCGCAATAACTCACGCCTCATCCATGACAGGAATCAACATCATGACTATCAAAGCCATCAACGTTCGTAACCAGTTCAAAGGCTCGATCAAGGAAATCGTGCTGGGTGACGTGTTGTCGGAAATCGACGTTCAAACCGCATCTGGCATCGTCACTTCAGTCATTACCACTCGCTCGGTGAAAGAGCTGGAACTGGTGGTCGGCAGCGAAGTGATCGCCTTCGTGAAATCCACCGAGGTGTCGATCGCCAAGTTGTAAGTTGTGTGCAAGCAACAACCCCGGAGGGTGTGAGCCCTTCGGGGTTTTTTTTTGCCTGCGCGGGCGGTGTTAGAGTGCCTTCTGTCGAATCGAAAGCAGACGCAGAGGGGCTCAACAGTGACCGTCAGAATGGCTGATTACATTCAGGAGATTTCGCATTCACCCATCGCCGAATGGGCGCACCTTTCGCCGTGGGAACTGGTGATCAATGCGCCCGAGCGTGTGCAGCATCTGCTTTCGCAGCTGCCCGCGGACGACTATGAGATGGTCGACGACATCGCAATCCATCGCACCGCGCAGGTGGAAGCGGGCGCTGTGCTGAAAGGGCCGTTGATTATCGGCCCCAGTTGTTTTATCGCTGCGGGTGCCTACTTGCGCGGCGGGTGCTGGCTCGGGGCGAATTGCATCATTGGCCCAGGAGCGGAGCTCAAGTCTTCGTTCGTTTTCAGCGGCAGCAAACTGGCGCATTTCAACTTTGTCGGTGATTCGGTGTTAGGTGCCGGTGTCAATCTGGAGGCGGGCAGCATCATCGCCAACTACCGTAACGAACGTGCTGACAAAGGGGTGAATGTGCGGGTAGGCGGGGTGCTTCAGGCTACCGGTTGTGACAAGTTCGGCGCGTTGATGGGCGATGGGTCGCGCCTCGGAGCCAACGCGGTGGTGGCGCCGGGCGGGCTGTTGCTGCCCGGGTCGGTTGTTCGACGGTTGACACTCCACGATTGCGAAGCGTCGTAGGGCATTAGTTGGCAAGCGTGCGCTTGGGCAAGTAGGGCGGTAAATACAGCCCCAGATACGCATCAAACACCCGCATCCCTTCCTCAGCCATGCGCGGGGTGATCTGCCCATGCTGTTGCACCGAGCGTGCATAGACGCGGTCGCCCAGCTCCATGGCCAACGCAAACACATCCACGTCCATCGTCAGCCTCGGCAGTTCGAAGTGATGATCGAACAGCTTGTGCATCAGGTCACCCAGCTCAATATCGTGCTGGCGGTCAGCCTGGGTGACTTCGGTGAGGCCGTGTTGGGCGAGGATCAGCTGGCGGGCGGCGGCGTCTTCGCCGTAGATGTCGAGCATGCGCTGTTCCACCAACCGCGACAGGTCGCGCCAGCCATGCAGGGCGTCGTGGTCGATCGGCGCTTGCAGGCAGGCGCGGAAGGCGGCGTGGACGTCGGCGGTCAGGGCTTCGAGCAGGGCCGGGACGCTGGCGAAGAAGTGGTAGACGGAGGAGGGCGGAATCTCCGCGCGCTCGGCGACGCTGTAGATCGACAGGCTGGCCACGCCCTCGGCGGCCAGCAGCGTGCGGGCGGCATCGAGTATCGAGTCGATCCGCGCCTGGCTGCGTGCGCGGGGTTTGCGGATAGGGGCGGGGCGCGTCATTGGAGTCTCCTGCGGGGCAGCGGGCATTGTACGCAGAGCGAGAGGATGTTCCATATCCCCTGTGGTTGTCGGTGATCCATTGTGGCGAGGGAGCTTGCTCCCGCTGGGTCGCGAAGCGGCCCCAAAGCGGGCAATGCGGTGTATCTGTCGTCGCCGGTTAAAGGGAGTCCTTCGGCCTCCAGCGGGAGCAAGCTCCCTCGCCACAGGGTTTGGTGGCGGCCATAAAAAAACGCCGTCAGCTTCATCAGCCAACGGCGTTCCTTTTTTACTGCAACCGCTTAAACGGTATGCAGGTACCAGTTGTACTCAAGGTCGGAGATGGAGTGTTCGAACTCCTCCAGCTCACTTTCCTTGCAAGCCACGAAGATATCGATGTATTTCGGATCGATGTACTTGGCCATGACTTCGCTGTCGTCCAACTCGCGCAGTGCATCACGCAGGTTGTTCGGCAGGCTTTGCTCGTTTTGCTCGTAGGAGTTGCCTTCCACGGGCGCGCCCGGCTCGATCTTGTTGGTCAGGCCGTGATGCACGCCTGCCAGGACCGAAGCCATCAGCAGGTACGGGTTGGCATCGGCGCCGGCAACACGGTGTTCGATACGCACCGCGTCGGACGAGCCGGTCGGTACGCGAATCGCCACGGTCCGGTTGTCCAGGCCCCAGCACGGCGAGTTCGGCACGTAGAACTGTGCGCCGAAACGACGGTACGAGTTGACGTTCGGGCACAGGAAAGCCATTTGCGCCGGTAGGGTCTCGAGCACACCGCCGATCGCGTGACGCAGTGCGGCGTTCTGCTCGGGATCCTCGCTGGCAAAAATATTCTTGCCGTCACGGTCGAGAATCGAGATGTGGACGTGCAGCCCGTTACCCGCCTGGCCTGGGTAAGGCTTGGCCATGAAGGTGGTGTCCATCTCATGATCGTAGGCGATGTTCTTGATCAGGCGCTTGAGCAGTACCGCGTAGTCGCAAGCCTTGATCGGGTCGGCGACGTGGTGCAGGTTCACTTCGAACTGCGCCGGGGCACTTTCCTTGACGATGGCGTCAGCCGGGATGCCTTGCTCTTTCGCACCTTCCAGAATGTCCTGGAGGCAGTCGACGTATTCGTCGAGGTCGTCGATCAGGTAGACCTGTGTCGAATGCGGGCGTTTGCCCGAGATCGGCGAGCGCGGCGGTTGCGGTCGGCCGTTCACGTTCTCCTGGTCGATCAGGTAGAACTCCAGTTCGAACGCGGCACAGATCGTCAGACCCATGTCATCGAACTTGGTAACAACTTGACGCAAAACTTCACGGGGATCCGCGAAGAAAGGTTCACCTTCGATTTCGTGCATGGTCATCAGCAGTTGCGCGGTAGGGCGCTTTTGCCATGGCTCATTGCACAGGGTGTCGGGGATTGGATAGCAGATTCGGTCAGCATCGCCGATGTCCAGGCCCAGGCCGGTGCTTTCCACCGTCGAGCCATTGATATCCAGAGCAAATAGAGAGGCCGGCAGGTTGATGCCTTTCTCGTAAACCTTGTGGAGGCTGGTGCGTTCAATGCGCTTGCCGCGCACCACACCATTCATATCCGCAATCAGAAGGTCAACGTACAGAACCTCAGGATGTTCCTTAAGGAACGCGTTCGCTTCGTTAAGCTGAACGGCACGCGGGGGTACCGACATGATGCAACACCTTTGTTGTTAAAAATATCAATCATTGATCTCTTCGGGTTTCAGTCAACCCGAACGGCATGCCGAAGTCAAGCGAGGCCTTTTTTGCCCTAAAAAAGCGCTCGCAAGGCTTTTTTGAGGCAGTTTGGGGCGTTTTTATGCCTTTGAGCGCTTTGGCGCCCGCGGGCTTGAGCGGGCCGTGTTGTATTTTTTACGGGGGTGTTGTGTAAAAAAATGAACAAGGCTAAGCTCGATTCAAACCCATAACAGCAATAATACCGGGGTGCTTCATGTCTCGCCTGCCGTTAATCGGCGTCACCATCTGCTCTGGGCAGATCGGTCTGCATGCTCATCACATCAGTGGCGATCGTTGCGTTCACACCAAGGCCCAAGTTGCCAAAGGCGTGTCGTCGACTCTTCTTTCCCCGGCAGCTTTTGCGTCCCCGTCCGATATTCTGGACGCTCCGCACGACATTCTCTTTACTGCCTCTGTTTCCAATATAGAACCGTTTTACTTCAGTGGCCTGGCCAATGCGTCGAGCCCTGCTCATGATTCTGCACGTCCGGCTACGCTTTCCATCACCCACGCCCTGGCCGCGGCGGGTATTTGTGCGCGGCCCTTGCAGTGGCAATCTGTATCACGCGACGCCGATGCGTCAAACAACGCCTGACTTATAAGAGTCAGGAAACTCAGCCTAGAGGCATTTATGAGTAACAACCTCGACCAGCTCACCGATTGGTTGAAAGACCACAAGATCACAGAAGTCGAATGCATGATCGCCGACTTGACCGGGATCACCCGGGGCAAGATTTCGCCGACCAACAAGTTCATCGCCGAAAAAGGCATGCGCCTGCCCGAGAGCGTTCTGTTGCAGACCGTGACCGGCGACTATGTCGAAGACGACATCTATTACGAACTGCTCGACCCGGCCGACATCGACATGATCTGCCGCCCCGACCAGAACGCGGTGTACCTGGTGCCCTGGTCCATCGAGCCTACCGCTCAGGTGATCCACGACACCTACGACAAGCAAGGCAACCCGATCGAGCTGTCGCCGCGCAACGTATTGAAGAAGGTTTTGAAACTCTATGCCGACAAAGGCTGGCAGCCGATCGTGGCGCCGGAAATGGAGTTCTACCTGACCAAACGTTGCGAAGACCCGGACTTCCCGCTGCAACCGCCGATTGGCCGTTCCGGTCGCCCGGAAACCGGTCGCCAGTCGTTCTCGATTGAAGCGGCGAACGAATTCGACCCGCTGTTCGAAGACGTCTACGACTGGTGCGAACTGCAGGAACTGGACCTCGACACGCTGATCCACGAGGACGGCACGGCGCAGATGGAAATCAACTTCCGTCACGGCGATGCCCTGTCCCTGGCCGACCAGATCCTGGTGTTCAAGCGCACCATGCGCGAGGCCGCGCTCAAGCACGACGTCGCGGCGACGTTCATGGCCAAGCCCATGACCGGCGAACCCGGCAGCGCGATGCATATCCACCAGAGCATCATCGATATCGAGACCGGCAAGAACGTCTTCTCCAACGAAGACGGGACCATGAGCCAGTTGTTCCTGCATCACATCGGTGGTTTGCAGAAACTGATCCCCGAGCTGCTGCCGCTGTTCGCCCCGAACGTCAACTCGTTCCGCCGCTTCCTGCCGGACACCTCGGCGCCGGTGAACGTGGAGTGGGGCGAAGAAAACCGCACGGTGGGCCTGCGCGTGCCGGATGCCGGCCCGCAAAACCGTCGGGTGGAAAACCGCCTGCCGGGCGCCGACGCCAACCCCTACCTGGCGATTGCCGCGAGCCTGCTCTGCGGTTACATCGGCATGGTCGAAGGCCTGAACCCGAGTGCGCCGGTAGTGGGGCGTGGCTATGAACGCCGCAACCTGCGCCTGCCACTGACCATCGAAGACGCGCTGGAACGCATGGAACACAGCGCGACCATCGAGAAATACCTGGGCAAGAAATTCATCACAGGCTACGTCGCGGTCAAGCGGGCCGAGCATGAAAACTTCAAGCGCGTGATCAGTTCTTGGGAGCGGGAATTCCTGCTCTTCGCCGTCTGATGCGCCGGGGCGCGGACGGAAGCTTCCGCGCCCTTCACTGCAAAAAACAGGAGAATTCGCATGACCAGCAACAACCCGCAAACCCGTGAATGGCAAGCCTTGAGCAGCGATCACCACCTGGCGCCGTTCAGCGATTTCAAACAGCTCAAAGAGAAAGGCCCGCGCATCATCACCAGCGCCAAGGGCGTTTACCTCTGGGACAGCGAAGGCAACAAGATCCTCGACGGCATGGCCGGCCTGTGGTGCGTAGCGATCGGCTACGGTCGTGATGAACTGGCCGACGCCGCCGCCAAACAGATGCGCGAACTGCCTTATTACAACTTGTTCTTCCAGACCGCTCACCCGCCAGTGCTGGAACTGGCCAAAGCCATTTCCGACATCGCGCCGGAAGGCATGAACCACGTGTTCTTCACCGGTTCGGGCTCGGAAGGCAACGACACCATGCTGCGCATGGTCCGCCACTACTGGGCGATCAAGGGCCAGCCGAACAAGAAAGTCATCATCAGTCGCAAGAACGGTTATCACGGTTCCACCGTGGCCGGCGCGAGCCTGGGCGGCATGACCTATATGCACGAACAGGGCGACTTGCCGATCCCGGGCATCGTCCACATCGCTCAACCGTACTGGTTCGGTGAAGGCGGCGACATGAGCCCGGACGAGTTCGGGATCTGGGCTGCCAATCAGCTGGAAGAGAAGATTCTGGAAGTCGGCGTGGACAACGTCGGTGCCTTTATTGCCGAGCCGATCCAGGGTGCCGGTGGCGTGATCGTGCCGCCAGACAGCTACTGGCCGCGCATCAAGGAGATCCTCGCCAAGTACGACATCCTGTTCGTGGCGGACGAAGTGATCTGCGGTTTCGGCCGTACCGGTGAGTGGTTCGGTAGCGATCACTACGATCTGAAACCCGACATGATGACCATCGCCAAGGGCCTGACCTCCGGCTACATCCCGATGGGTGGCCTGATCGTGCGCGATGACGTGGTGAAGGTGCTCAACGAGGGCGGCGATTTCAACCACGGTTTCACCTACTCCGGGCACCCGGTGGCCGCGGCGGTAGCGCTGGAAAACATCCGCATCCTGCGCGAAGAAAAAATTATCGAGCGCGTCCATGCCGAAACGGCACCCTATTTGCAAAAGCGTCTACGGGAACTGAACGATCACCCGTTGGTGGGGGAAGTGCGTGGTGTTGGCATGTTGGGGGCCATCGAACTGGTCCAGGACAAGGCCACTCGCAAACGTTATGAAGGCAAGGGCGTCGGCATGATTTGCCGCACCTTCTGCTTCGACAACGGCCTGATCATGCGTGCGGTGGGCGACACCATGATCATTTCCCCGCCATTGGTGATTACACCGGCGGAAATCGATGAGTTGGTGACCAAGGCGCGCAAGTGCCTGGACCTGACCCTGAGTGCGTTGCAGGGCTAAGTGCTAGGCTCTGGGCGAGGTGTGCGGTCGACACTTCGCCCAGTGCAAATAAAGGATGGGTCTTTCCTTGAAAGCCTGCCTCGGAACTTGCCAGACTACCGGTTGTTCGGATGCCCAGTAACAGGCCGCTGAGCACGTGGTTAAAAAGAAAAATTGGAGCATTACCCATGAAGGCATTAGGTATGAAGATAGCTGGCAAGACCCTCCTCGCCATGTCCCTGATGGGCGTGATGGCGGGTGCAGTACAGGCTGATGACAAGGTACTGCACGTCTACAACTGGTCCGACTACATTGCACCGGACACCATCGCGAACTTCGAGAAAGAGTCCGGGATCAAGGTGGTGTACGACGTTTTCGACAGCAACGAAACCCTGGAAGCCAAGTTGCTGGCAGGCAAGTCCGGCTACGACGTGGTCGTGCCGTCGAACAACTTCCTCGCCAAGCAGATCAAGGCCAAGGTTTACCAGGAGCTGGACAAGTCCAAGCTGTCCAACTACGGCAACCTGAACAAGTCGCTGCTTAAAGCGGTTTCCGTCAGCGACCCGGACAACAAACACGCCTTCCCTTACATGTGGGGCTCGATCGGCATCGGTTACAACCCGGAGAAAGTCAAAGCCGCGTTGGGCGTCGACACCATCGATTCCTGGGACACCCTGTTCAAGCCTGAAAACATCGCCAAGCTCAAGGGCTGCGGTGTGAGCTTCCTCGACTCGCCGACTGAAATGCTGCCGATCGCGCTGCACTACCTGGGCTTGCCAACCGACAGCCAGAAGAAAGAAGACATCAAGAAAGCCGAAGAACTGTTCCTCAAGATTCGTCCTTCGGTCACCTACTTCCACTCGTCCAAGTACATCTCCGACCTGGCCAACGGCAACATCTGCGTAGCGGTCGGTTACTCGGGTGACGTGCAACAAGCCAAGTCCCGTGCTGCTGAAGCCGGTGACAAGGTCAAAGTCAGCTACGCGATTCCGAAAGAAGGCGCTGGCAGCTTCTATGACATGGTCGCGATTCCGAAAGATGCGGAAAACGTCGATGGTGCCTACAAATTCATGAACTACCTGTTGCAGCCGAAAGTGATGGCCGACATCACCAACGCCGTGCGTTTCCCTAACGGTAACGCCGAAGCGACTCAGTTCGTGAGCAAGGACATCACCTCGGACCCGGGCATCTACCCGACTGCCGATGTGCAGGCCAAGTTGTACGCGATTGCCGATTTGCCGGCCGCTACTCAGCGTGACCTGACCCGCAGCTGGACCAAGATCAAGTCCGGTAAGTAAGTAGTAAACCCTGTAGCAGCTGCCGCAGGCTGCGTTCAACTGCGAAGCAGTTGTGCTCTTGAAAACGCGGGAAGGTCCTCCGGACCTTAACGCAGCCTTCGGCAGCTGCTACAGGTATCTGCATAAAAGTTTTGCTGGAAAGGTTTATCGAGGGTAAGTTGCGCGCCGGTTTTGTTGCCAGGCAGCCATGGCTGTCATGTAACGCTGGGCAACTTGGGCCCAACTAATTTTAGAGGACCTCCACGTGCCTATTTTTTCTTTATTGCGCAATGCCCTGCTGGTCGGCGCCGGGTTGACACTGGCTGTCAGTGTCCAGGCCGCCGGTACGGTGCATATTTATAACTGGTCGGACTACATCGGCTCGACCACCCTGGCTGACTTCCAGAAAGAAACCGGGATCAAGCCGGTGTATGACGTGTTCGACTCCAACGAAACCCTGGAAGGCAAGTTGCTGGCCGGGCGCACCGGCTACGACGTGGTCGTGCCGTCCAACCACTTCCTCGGCAAGCAGATCAAGGCCGGCGCATTCCAGAAGCTCGACCGCAAGTTGCTGACCCACTACGCCAACCTCGACCCGGTGCTGCTCAAGCGCCTGGAACAGAATGATCCGGGCAACCAGTACGCCGTGCCGTACCTGTGGGGCACCAACGGCATCGGCTACAACGTCGACAAGATCAAGCAAGTGCTGGGCGTCGACAAGATCGACTCCTGGAGCGTGCTGTTCGAGCCGGAGAACATCAAGAAACTGCACAGCTGCGGCGTGGCGTTCCTCGATTCCGCCGATGAAATGATGCCGACGGTCCTCAATTACATGGGCCTGAATGCCAACAGCACCAACCCTGAAGACTACAAAAAGGCCACCGCCAAGTTGCTCGCGGTGCGGCCTTACGTGACGTACTTCCATTCGTCCAAGTACATCTCGGACCTGGCCAACGGCGACATCTGCATTGCCATCGGTTTCTCCGGTGACATGTTCCAGGCCAAGGCCCGGGCGGCCGAAGCCGGCAAAGGCGTAAATGTGGCCTACACCATTCCGAAAGAGGGTGGGGCGCTGTGGTTCGACATGCTGGCGATTCCGAAGGACTCGTCCAACGTCAAGGAAGCCCACGCCTTCATCAACTATTTGCTCAAGCCTGAAGTGATTGCTCAGGTCAGTGATTCGGTCGGCTATGCCAACCCTAACCCTGGCTCGGACAAATTGATGGAGCAATCCATCCGCACGGACGAATCGGTGTATCCACCGCAAGCCGTACTCGACAAGACCTACGTGTCGATCGAGCTGCCGCCCAAGATTCAACGTTTGATGACCCGCAGCTGGACCACGGTCAAGACGGGTAAATAGCTTCAAGGCTCAAACTATCCAAGGTTGGCTCACCTTGAGCGAACTGCACTCTTTTTTTCTGGGAGTTTCGTAAATGGCAGTTGCCTCCGGCGCCTATAAGAAAGCCCTCGAGGGCGACCAATCACCGAAACAGGTGTTGGTCAAAATCGACCGGGTCACGAAGAAGTTCGACGAGACGATTGCCGTGGACGACGTGTCCCTGGAAATCAAGAAAGGCGAGATCTTCGCCCTGCTCGGCGGTTCGGGATCGGGCAAATCCACCTTGCTGCGCATGCTCGCAGGGTTTGAACGGCCCACGGAGGGGCGCATTTACCTCGACGGCGTCGACATCACCGAGATGCCGCCGTACGAGCGACCGATCAACATGATGTTCCAGTCCTACGCCTTGTTCCCGCACATGACCGTGGCGCAAAACATCGCCTTCGGCCTCAAGCAGGACAAGATTCCGTCGTCGGAAGTCGATGCCCGTGTCGCGGACATGCTCAAGCTGGTTCAGATGACGCAGTACGCCAAGCGCAAGCCGCATCAGTTGTCCGGCGGCCAGCGTCAGCGTGTGGCCCTGGCCCGTTCGCTGGCCAAGCGGCCGAAGCTGTTGCTGCTCGATGAACCGATGGGCGCACTGGATAAAAAACTGCGTTCGCAAATGCAGCTGGAACTGGTCGAGATCATCGAGCGCGTCGGCGTGACCTGCGTCATGGTGACCCACGATCAGGAAGAAGCCATGACCATGGCCGAGCGCATCGCGATCATGCACCTGGGCTGGATCGCCCAGATCGGCAGCCCGATCGACATCTACGAAACCCCGACCAGCCGCCTGGTCTGCGAATTCATCGGCAACGTCAACATCTTCGAAGGCGAGGTGATCGACGACGCCGAAGGCTACGCGACCATTACCTGCAAAGACCTCGATCGCCAGATCTACGTCGGCCACGGCATCAGCACCTCGGTGCAGGACAAATCGGTCACCTACGCGATCCGTCCGGAGAAACTGCTGGTCACCGCCGAGATGCCGACCTGCGAGTACAACTGGTCCAGCGGCAAGGTGCACGACATCGCCTACCTCGGCGGCCACTCGGTGTTCTACGTCGAATTGCCGAGCGGCAAACTGGTGCAGTCCTTTGTCGCCAACGCCGAGCGCCGTGGTCAGCGTCCGACCTGGGGCGATCAGGTTTACGTGTACTGGGAAGACGACAGCGGCGTGGTACTTCGCTCATGAACATGCGCAAATTCAAACGCCGCCTCAACCGAATAATTCCCGGTGGCCGCCAATTGGTCATCGGGGTCCCGTTCATCTGGCTGTTCATGTTCTTCATGCTGCCGTTCTTCATCGTCTTGAAGATCAGCTTCGCCGAAGCCGACGTGGCCATCCCGCCGTACACCGAGATCTACACCTTTGCCGAGCAGAAGCTGCAACTGCTGCTGAACCTGGGCAACTACGCGATGCTTGGCGACGACGAGTTGTACATCGCCGCCTACCTTGGCTCGCTGAAGATGGCGCTGATCAGCACCATCCTCTGCCTGTTGATCGGCTACCCGATGGCCTACGCCATTGCCAGCGCCCGTAAAGAGCTGCAAACGGTGCTGGTGCTGCTGATCATGATGCCGACCTGGACCGCGATCCTGATCCGCGTTTACGCGTGGATGGGCATCCTTAGTAACAACGGCCTGCTCAACGGTTTCCTGATGACCATGGGCTGGATCGACGAACCGCTGCAGATCCTGAACACCAACCTCGCGGTGTACATCGGCGTCGTCTATTCGTACCTGCCGTTCATGATCCTGCCGCTCTACGCCAACCTGGTGAAGCACGACTACAGCCTGCTGGAAGCCGCGTCGGACCTCGGTTCGAGCACCTTCAACAGCTTCTGGAAGATCACCATTCCGCTGTCGAAGAACGGCATCGTCGCCGGCTGCATGCTGGTGTTCATTCCGGTGGTGGGCGAGTTCGTGATCCCGGAACTGCTCGGCGGTCCGGAAACCCTGATGATCGGTAAAGTGCTCTGGCAAGAATTCTTCAACAACCGCGACTGGCCGGTAGCGTCTGCCCTGGCGGTGGTGATGCTGTTGATCCTGATTGTGCCGATCATTCTGTTCAACCGTAGTCAGGCCAAAGAAATGGAGGGCAAAGAATGAAGAACTTCCGTTTCTCGAGTTTCATGCTGGTGGTCGGTCTGCTGTTCATCTACGCACCGATGCTGATCCTGGTGATCTACTCGTTCAACGCCTCGAAACTGGTGACGGTGTGGGGCGGCTGGTCGATCAAGTGGTACGTCGGCCTGCTCGACAACACCCAACTGATGGGCTCGGTGGTGCGCTCGCTGGAAATCGCCTGCTACACCGCGATTGCAGCGGTGGCCCTCGGTACCCTGGCGGCGTTCGTGCTGACGCGGATCACTCGCTTCAAGGGCCGCACGCTGTTCGGCGGCCTGGTCACCGCGCCGTTGGTGATGCCGGAAGTGATCACCGGTCTGTCGCTGTTGCTGTTGTTCGTGGCCATGGCGCAGATGATCGGTTGGCCACAGGAACGTGGCATCGTCACCATCTGGATTGCCCACACCACGTTCTGTGCGGCGTATGTGGCGGTGGTGGTGTCGGCGCGCTTGCGTGAGCTGGACCTGTCCATCGAAGAAGCGGCCATGGACCTCGGTGCGCGGCCGTGGAAGGTGTTCTTCCTGATCACCATTCCGATGATCGCGCCGTCGCTGGCGGCGGGCGGGATGATGTCCTTCGCGCTGTCGCTGGATGACCTGGTGCTGGCGAGCTTCGTCTCGGGGCCGGGTTCGACGACCCTGCCGATGGAAGTGTTCTCGGCGGTGCGCCTGGGCGTGAAGCCGGAGATCAACGCCGTGGCCAGTCTGATTCTGCTGGCGGTGTCGATCGTGACGTTCCTGGTGTGGTTCTTCAGCCGCCGTGCCGAAGAATCGCGCAAAAAGGCAATTCAGCAAGCGATCGAAGAAGGCGCGGCCGATTCCTGGAAGCAGCCGGACGTGCGCCGGGCGCAGCAGGCGCCGGAAGCGGCTTGATCCAGCCGTGATCGTTCCCACGCTCTGCGTGGGAATGCCTCCATGGACGCTCCGCGTTCGGCTCTTGATGGGACGCGGAGCGTCCCGGGCTGCATTCCCACGCGGAGCGTGGGAACGATCAGTGTGGGGTCAGGCAACCCAAGGCGACTTGCGGATGATCTCGACAAAGTTCATCGGCTTGAACCCCGGCTCGCTGTCCACCAGCACATCCGCGTTCACTGTGCCGAACGTGGTGTCCGGTTTGTGTTTGAAGCCATTGGCGAACGCACACAGGATGCATTCCTTGAAGCCTTCGCCACGGGGGTGGGCATGCACCACCGCCTCACGCTGTTCCGTCGGGAACGCCGCGTAATCGATACCCAGCACATCCATCTCGACACCGGCGGTGACCAGGGCCACGTTCGGCCGCAAGTGTTGCGGCACGCCTGGCGTGGTGTGCAGGGCAATCGATAACCACACTTGTTCGATATCGTCGTCACTCAGCCCGTAAGGCTTGAGGAAGGCTTTAGCCGCATTGGCACTGTCGACTTCAAACCGCTCGTTGTCGCTGCGCTGACCTTCCACCAGGCCCAGGTCATGGAACATCGCGCCGACGTAGAGCAACTCCGGGTTGTAGGCCAGTTGCTTGCGTTCACCGCTCAAGGCACCGAACAGGAATACCCGACGCGAGTGGTGATACAGCAGGTCGGATTCGACGTCGCGGATGTATTCGGTGGTGGCCTTGGCCAACGCGCTGTCGGGGATTTTGATACCGGCAATGATGCTGCTCATGGTGCTTTCCTCGTGGGGAACGCCGTGGCGGCGCTGATGAGTAAAGTCTGTTCCCGCACCCGCCAGCGGACAATCGATCCATGGCTGCGATCCCGGCCAATGAGCAGGCATATCGCGCCAACCTCGCTTGTTGTAGGGTTGGCGCAGATCCGTAGCAGCTGTCGAGCGGAGCGAGGCAGCGTTCGGCGACGAAGTCGTCGTGAGATCTGACTATGCGGTGTTTCAGGTAGACCGCGTGCTCAGGGTTTAGGACGACTTCGTCGCCGAACGCTGCCTCGCTCCGCTCGACAGCTGCTACGGGGGATCTATGTGCCATAGAGGCGTTTTGAACCATGCAAAAATCCGTCGCCATCGTGGTGTTTTCCGGCGTGCAGTCCCTGGACGTCACCGGCCCCATGGATGTGTTCGCCGAGGCCAATCGCTTCCTGGCAACGGAGGATCACTATCGCCTGGAGGTGATCGGGGTCGAGCGCGGGATGATGCCGTGTTCCAACGGTTTGTCGCTGAACGCGCATCGGCATTTCAGCGAAGCGCTGGAGGCGTATGACTTGCTGTTGGTGGCGGGCGGGCCGCAGTTGCCGTTCCTGAATTTCGGCGCGACGTTCGACACCTGGTTGCGCGAGGCCTGCGGGCGGGCGCAGCGGTTTGGGTCGATCTGCAACGGCGCGTTCATGCTGGCCCGGGCCGGGTTGCTCGATGGGCGCACCGTCACCACGCATTGGGGCGATGCGGTGGCGCTGGCGGGGTTGTGTCCGTCCACCCAGGTCGAGGCGGATCGTTTATACGTGCAGGACGGCGAGCTCTACACCTCGGCCGGGGTCACGGCGGGGATCGATCTGTCGCTGTACCTGTTGGGGCGCGATCACGGACCGGAAGTCGCGCTCAGCGTGGCCAAGCGTCTGGTCGTGTTCACCCAGCGCTCGGGCGGGCAATCGCAGTTCAGCCCGTTCCTCACGCCTCATGCCGAACCGACTTCGGCGGTGGCGCTGGTGCAGCTCTACGTGCTCGCCAACCTCACTGGCGACTTGACCCTCGCCGATCTCGCCAATGCCGCCAACATGAGCGCGCGCAATTTTTCCCGGGTGTTTGCCAAGGAAGCGAAAGTCACTCCGGCGGAATTCGTCGAGCGGGCGCGGGTGGATGCGGCGCGGGTGCTGTTGGAGAGCACGCGTTCGCCGCTGAAAACGGTGGCGTATCAATGCGGGTTTCGCGATGCCCAGCACATGCGCAGCGTATTCAACCGCCGGCTGGGCGTGACGCCGCAGCAGTTCAGGCTGAACTTTGCGGCGATGGTCTAGAGCCGATCGGTCCCACGCTCCGCGTGGGAGTGCATCCCGGGACGCTCCGCGTCCCAAGAGCGGACGCAGAGCGTCCATGGCAGCATTCCCACGCAGAGCGTGGGAACGATCAGTGCGACTCAGCCTTTCAGCGAGTCATACGCCTCCAGCGTACGCAGCGAGTAGATGTACGCCGCTCCGGCATTCAGTGAAATCGCAGTAGCCAGTGTCGCCGCCACTTCCTCGCGGCTGGCGCCAGCCTTGATCGCCGCATCCGTATGCGCGGCAATACAGCCATCGCAACGGGTGGTAATCGCCACTGCGATGGAAATCAATTCACGGGTCTTGGCATCCAGCACATCGTTTTCCGCAGCGGCTTCACCAAGGGCCATGTAGGCCTTGACCATTTTCGGGTTGCTCTTGCCCAGTGCGCCAAAGGCTTTCTGGATGGTGGGCAGCAGTTCGGACCAGTTATGGAACATTGCGTTAACTCCTCAGCGGGTTGGGTGTACTGTTTCGACACGCTCAGTTTTGTCCTTTGGCGCGGTTCGGGTTTGTTCGATCCGCTCAGTTCTTTCTTCGATGCGCTCAAATGAATCCGATCGATAAACTCATCACCCTGGCCAACGTTCGCGGCACGCTGGATTTGCGCTGCCAGTTCCAGGGCGACTGGGCCTTGGCCCACGAGCAACAGGCGCTGGGAATGGCGCCCTATCACATCGTGTTGGCCGGCGAGTGCCGCGTGGAATTCCCCGACGGCCAGCGCCTGCCCATGCGCGCCGGTGACATCCTGCTGCTGCCCGGCGGCACGCCCCACGTTATCCACAGCCCCGGTAAAACCGTCGCGCCGTCGGCGCAACAGATCATTCGCGGTGGCGCGCTGCCGGTGCATCGCATCGGTGGCGCCAGTGCCGATCTGGACATGCTTTGCGGGACCTTCCATTACAACCGTGCTTCGCTGCTGTTTGCCTCACTGCCTGCGTATTTGGTGATCCCCAGCGGCGCGCTGCCGGCGAATGGGCCGCTGCCAGCGTTGGTCGCGGTGCTGCGCGGTGAGGCGGAGGGCAATCAGGCGGGGGCGAAGTTTCTGCTCGACGCGTTATCTCAAGCGTTGTTCACCCTGATGCTGCGGGCGCATCTGGCAACGCTGGGACCGGCCAGCGGCACCCTGGCGTTACTCGGCGACAAGCGCCTGGGCCGCGCCTGGCAGGCGATGCTGGCCGATCCGGCCCACGAGTGGACCATCGAAAGCCTGGCCGAAGCGGCGAGCATGTCCCGGGCGACCTTCATGCGCGCGTTTGTGAAGGTGGCCGGGGTGTCGCCGTGGGTGTTGCTGACGCAGGTGCGGATGGAATTGGCGTTCAGTTTGCTGAGCCAATCGCATTTGGGGTTGAGCGATATTGCACTGCAGGTGGGGTATCAATCGCAAGCGGCGTTCAGCAAGAAATTCAAGGAGATTTATGGCGAGGCGCCGGGGAGGGTGCGCCGCGGGATTTAGATTTGCATTGTTAGTGCAGGCCTCTTCGCGGGCAAGCCTCGCTCCTACAGATATCACCGTCCGTAGGAGCGAGGCTTGCCCGCGAAGACGTCAGCCCAGCCAACAAAAATCTACCGCGCCGGCAACAGCTTCAACGTACTCCGCGTATTAGCCGTCACCTCTTCATCGCTGAAATGCGCCTGCATATACATCCCATCGACATAGGCCTCCGCCTGATCCTCATAGTGACTGTCAAACGGCACGCCACTCTGGCCGACCGGGTTGATGGTCAGGCTATGGGCCGGGTCGGCGAAGTCAATCAATCGTCGGGTCGATGGGCCGTACGTCACCGGCCACGGCGCCGGGCCGATCCGGGCCGAGAGGTTGTTCGGCACTTCGTGGGTGCCGGGCGCATCGAATGGGCCGACGTTGAAGATCCGGTCCAGCGGCTTCTGTGAGCCCAACGGATGACCGTGAGTCAGCGTATGCACCTTGCCCCACTGCCACTGCGCAAAGTCAGCACCGAGCACGATCTTGAGGTGCGCGATGCTCGCCTGCCACGCCACTTTCACCGTGTCGGCGCGAGTTTCCCTGGCCGGGGTATTGCGGTTGTCCCACCACGGCGAATCCGCCGTCGCGGCCAGACGCGGCAGCGCGGCGTCGATCACCCGGGTCGAGAGCAAGGTTTCAAAGAAGTCATTGCCCAACTCATCGTGCAGCGTCGCATCGGTCAGGTTGAACAGGAACTGGTTGAACACCGTGGCGCTGATGGAGCTGAGCGGGTAATCGCCCTGCCATTTGCCTAATTGCTCCACCAGTTTCAGCTCGGCAGGATCGCTCACCACTTCACGCAACACCGGTAGCAACGGTGCCAACAAACGCGGGCCGTAGGCGGTGGTGGTGCCCAGTTGCAGCTTCTGGTTGGCGTCGTTATCCCACTTCACGCTCTTGTCGCTGAGCTGGCGATTGAGCTGCTGACCACGATCGGCCAGGTTGTAGTAACCGGGAATCTCCATGCCGGTTGGCGAAACCGGCTGGAAGTTGGCCGAGACGATATAGCCCCGTGCCGGGTTCTCTTCCTGGGGGTTGGCGCTGAAGGGGTAGAAGCCTTCCTTGTCCGCCTGATTGGTGCTGCCGTCGAGGATGAAACCGGGCTTCACTCCAGCCGCACGCTTGGGCAGCAACGCCGAGGCCCACCAGCCGATATCACCCTTGGCGTTGGCATAAACGATGTTCAATCCCGGAGCCTGCACTTTGGCGGCAGCAGCGCGGGCCTTGGCCAGTGTGTCGGCGCGGTTGAGCTGATAGAAACCTTCGAGAATCGGGTTCGGCGTTTCGAGAAATGCCCACCACATCGCCACCGGCGTCTTGCCGGCAGCCGTGCCGAGTGCATCGTTGATGATCGGGCCGTGGGGCGACTGGCGCAGGGTCAGTGTCACCGGCGCCTGGCCCTTCACGGCGATCTGCTGCTCGGTGTTGACCATGTCCACCCATTTGCCGCGATACCAGACCTGGTTCGGGTTGTCCGGGTTGACCTTCTCGGCGATCAGGTCCAGGTCGTCGTTCTGGAACATGGTCAGGCTCCAGCCGAAATCCAGGTTGTGGCCGAGAAAGGCAAACGGCACCAGCGCCTGATGATGGCCGTACAGTTCGAAGCCCGGCGCCGACAGTTGCGCCTCGTACCACACCGACGGCACCGAGAAACGAATATGCGGGTCGCCGGCCAGCAGCGGCTTGCCGCTTTTGCTGCGGTTGCCGGCGATGACCCAGGCGTTGCTGCCTTCGAACTGCGGCAAGCCGTTATCGGCCAGGGCTTGTTCGCTGAGGCGGGCGAGGGCGTTCAAATCTTTCCAGTCACCGGCGGCCAGAGCTGGGCCGGGTTTGGCGTGGGTCTTGGCCAGCACGCCTTTGGGCTGCCAGTCGAGGTCGAAGATGTTCAGGTACTCGGGGCCGAGCTGATCGCGCACGTAGGTCAGCAACGGTTCGGTGCGAAACGCCGCGGCAAAGCTGTAGGCCATGTAGCCGGCGACACTGATGCTGTCTTCTGCGGTGAAGGGCCGCTTGTGGATCCCCAGCACGTCGAACTCGGCGGGCGCGGCGTGGGTGTCCTGATATTGGTTTATCCCGTCCAGGTAGGCATGCAGGGCCTTCCACGCCGGTGACTGGCGGTCGAGGGCGGCCACATAACTCTCGGCGCGCTCGCGGATGCGCAGGCTGCGGAACAGTTTGTCGGTGTCGACCAGTTTCGGCCCGAGGACTTCCGCCAGCTCACCACGGGCCAGGCGGCGCATGGCTTCCATCTGGAACAAGCGGTCCTGGGCGTGCACGTAGCCGAGGGCGCGGTACAGGTCGGTTTCGTTATCGGCGCGAATATGCGGCACACCGCGCTCGTCGTAGCGCACGGTCACCGAGCCTTGCAGATTGTTCAGCGTCACCTGACCCTGGCGCGTCGGCTGCTTGCTGTAGACGTACCCGCCAACCCCGATGGCGAGCGCGACGATCAGCAAGGCGAGTACGGTCAGGAAGCGTTTCATGGTGACTCCTTGTTCTTTCAGGTTGCCGCCCGTGTGGGCTGCAAACATGTAGCACAGACCTCCTGTGCCGGGCACCACCGTCCTCGAATAGTCCGGAATGCCTTACTGCACTTGCACCGGCCACGGGCAGTAGCAACCCACCGCCAGTGTGTGGGTCGCGTTCACCGCGCGGCCTTCGTTCAGCGCTTGCAGGATCGGCTCGATAAAGCTGTTGCTCGAATTACAAGTCAGGCCTTCGCTGTACGGGCCGAAATAGGCGAGCTTGCCGGCCCGGTCCCAGATCGCCACCGCCGGGCTGGCGGGGATCTGCTCGGAACCGGGCAGCACAGTGATGGTTTTCAGGCTGCTCAAGGTGCTGGGCAACTGACCGTGGCTGCCGGGTTTTTGTACCGCGTAGAACTCGACGCCCTGCGGTACATACAGCTCGACCAGTTCGGTGAGGTGCTGTTGATTGCCGACGTTGCACGGGCAGGCCGGGTCCCAGAAGTGCACGAGACGGATGGCGCCGGGGCCGGCGAGGTCGTCGGGCAGGCGCAACGGGTCGCCGGAAAATACCGCTGTATGTTCGCTGAACGCCCGCAGGTAACGCCCCTGAAACCAGTCATAAGCGGCCCACAACACGCCGGCGCACACGAGGGCGAGCAGGCTGGCAAGCAGTGTGGTGCGGTAGGCCGGACGCATGGGTTTCAATCCTCGAAGGTCGCCCAGCTTGCCATGCTTGCCGCGACAGATGAATATCGCAGGCCCATAAAGTCTGTTTCGCGTTCTGGAATAACCATGCCTGCCACTTTCAATCCCGATCATTTGCGCGCCAGCCTGCGGCCATTGGCTGATTGGCAGCCGCTGTCGACGGAGGGCCAGGCCTATCAAGCGTTCTACGGGCTGGATTTGCCGGGGCGCACGCTGCGCCGTGGCCTGGGGCGGTTTCAGGTTGGTGGTTACGAAGTGGTCAGTCAGGTCTGGTGGCCGGAGCGGGCGAAGGCGACGTTGTTCCTGTTTCACGGTTTCTACGACCACACCGGGCTGTATCGGCATGTGATCGAATGGGCGCTGGATCAGGGGTTCGCGGTGATTGCCTGTGACTTGCCGGGACATGGTCTGTCCAGTGGCGAGCGCGCGAGCATCAAGGATTTCGCCGAATACCAGGACACCCTGCAAGGCTTGTTCACCGAAGCGCGGTCTCTGGATTTACCGCAGCCGTGGCATTTGTTCGGACAGAGCACCGGCGGGGCGATTGTGATCGACCATTTGCTTAATCAGGGCGCGGACAGTCCGGCTCAGGGGCAGGTGATATTGCTGTCTCCACTGGTACGGCCGCGGGCCTGGGGCTGGTCGCAGTTGAGTTATTACCTGCTCAAGCCCTTCGTCAACGGCATCGCCCGGCGCTTCAGCGAGAACTCCAATGACCCGGCGTTCCTGCCCTTCCTGCAAGCCGATCCATTGCAACCATTGCGTTTGCCGACCGCGTGGGTCGGTGCGTTGGGCCGTTGGATAAAGCGCATCGAGGCGTCGGCGAACAGTCCACGGCGGCCACTGATCGTGCAGGGGCAAGCGGACATGACGGTGGATTGGGAGCACAACCTTGAAGTGTTGAAGGCCAAGTTTGATCGGCCGCAGGTGTTGATGCTGCCAGCGGCGCGGCATCATCTGGCGAATGAGACGCCGGCGTTGCGGGAGGAGTATTTCGGGTTTTTGACGAAGCGGATCAAGGGCGGCACCCCCCTGTAGGAGCGAGGCTTGCCCGCGAAGGCGACCTTCCGGGCGACGAAATCTTACTGTCCCACCGCCAACCCCGCCCGAATCGCCGCCAACGCTGCCTGGTAATACGCCTTGCCTTCATCCGACTCGGCAAACGTGGCGAACTCTTCCAGTTCGTTATCCGACAAGTCGCGATACACGTAGAGCAACGTGTTGTTCAGGTCGGCACCAATCTGATCCATCAAGCGCTGGCGCTGACCATTCAACATCCCGGGTGCCTGACCGCCACCGAGCAAACCGGGGATCATCGAACTCAAGCTGTCGGCCGCAACCCCGGCAATCGCCAACGTGACTTCGGCGCCGGCCTCACGGGCGGGCAGGGCCTGGGCCAGGTGGCCGATGATCAGCAGGCGAGTGTCACTGGCTTCAATCTTGGGCAAGCCCTTGGCGTTCTTCGCCAATTGATCGCGCCGGGTCGCCAGCAATTCGGCCGCGACGACTTTCTTGCCCAGCGGAGTCTGGAAAAAGGTCAGGGCCGGTTTCGGGTCGGCGAGGGTCTTGCGCAGTTGCGCTTCGGCGCGCTGGTCCATGGCCTGGGGGGCGAAACGCTGGTTGCTGTTGTTCACCAGGGCTTGAAACACCGCGGGTGGCAAGCTGTTCTGGTAGCGCTGCTGTGCGGCCGAAAGGGCGTCGTTAAAATGCGCACGTTGGTCTGGCCAACCGGCGACCTTGTACAACTGGTCGTGGCCGTCTGCCCAGGCGGGCAAAACACAGAGCATCAACAGTGAAAAAAGCAAACGGCGCATAGGGACTCCTGTCGGCAGGCGACTATTCTCCGTGCGGTACAGGAACTTGTCGAGAATTCGTATCAGCCCGCCGCGCGGCTCTGTCGGATTTGCAGGCACAGGAATACTATGCGCGCCATGCAAATACCCTCTGATCACCCGCTGCTGTTACGTATCGTCGACGACCTGGCCGAACGGGGCTGGTCGCAGCAGAATATTTTCCTGCCTCTGGGTCTGACCCGGGAACTGGCGGCTGAGTGCCGTAAACGTGCGGCCGAGGGTGAATTGGCCCCGGCGGCGGTGGGCCGCGGGCCGACATCTGAGATTCGCGAAGGTATTCGTGGCGACCACATCCAGTGGCTCGAACCCGGTGAAACCGAGTCCTGCGACAGCTACCTGAGCCTGATGGACAGCCTGCGTGAAGCGATGAATCGCGGGCTGTTCCTCGGACTGGAAGATTTCGAAAGCCACTTCGCCCTGTACCCGCCCGGTGCGTTCTACCTCAAGCATGTGGACCGTTTCCGCGATGACGACCGGCGCATGGTCTCGGCGGTGATCTACCTCAACGACGCCTGGCTGCCGGAACATGGCGGCGAACTGCGCATGTACCTGGAGGGCGGCGTCGAACACAATGTGGTGCCCACCGGCGGCTGCCTGGTGGTGTTCCTGTCGGGCGAGGTGCCCCACGAAGTCCTGCCCGCGACCCGGGATCGCCTGTCATTGACCGGCTGGTTTCGCCGTCGCGGTAACGAGCCGTTCTGATCATGCAAAAGATTCTGGTAAGTCGCTGCCTGCTGGGCCATCGCGTACGTTACGACGGCGGGGCGAGTGGGCCGTTTGATCTGTTGGACCAATGGATCGCCGAGGGGCGGGTGGTGCCGTTGTGCCCGGAAGTGGCTGGCGGGTTGCCGACACCGCGCGCCGCGGCGGAGATTCCGGGCGGGCAGGGTGGTGAGGTGCTGGATGGGCATGCGGCGGTGATCACCACTGAAGGCGAAGACGTCAGCGCGGAGTTTCTGTCGGGGGCTTATCAGGCGCTGGAATTGGTGCAAAAGCACGGCATCCGGATTGCGGTGTTGAAGGCCAACAGTCCGTCTTGCGGGAATTTACTGACCTATGACGGGACTTTCAGCGGCGTGAAAGTCAGTGGCGAAGGGGTGACAGCGGCGTTGCTCAAGCGCCATGGCGTTCAAGTGTTCAGCGAACTGGAATTGGCCGAAGCCGCCGCATTGCTCACACAAGACTGACGACTTAGACAATCCTTTAAGGGGCGAGCCTGAACTCAGGGCTTGGCCTCGACACTCGTATCCGTCCCAAACCACTTCTGCGTCAACGCCTCCAGCCGACCATCCGCCTTGATCCGCTGCAACGCGTTGTCGAGGCTGGCGTGGAACGCCGGGTTACCTTTCTGGAACGGAATCGCCAGGCTCACCGGCTCGCTGGCCTTCGGCGTCTCTTCCTTCAACGTCTGCACCAGCAGCATCGACTGCGGTTGCTCTTCTTTCTGCGCGATCAATTGCGCATCGGTGTGGCTGTAAGGCTCGCTGAAGTCGAAACGATCCTTCAGTTCCGCGGTCATTGCTACGTGGTTGATGGCGACGTCGTATTTGCCGGTTTCAACACCTGGCAGCAGATCGGCGGCATCGGTCACGACGAAGTCGGCGCGCACATCCAGTTCATTGGCCAGCAGCTGACCCAGCTCGACTTCGAACCCGGTCAGTTTGCCGTCGTCCTTGAAATTGAACGGCGGTGTATTAGCCTCAAGGGCAATGCGCAATTCGCCGCGGTCGAATACATCGTCAATCAGTTCGGCATGAGCCAAAGGGCTCAAAAGGGGTAGCAGGCAGATCAGGCCAGGCAAGAAACGCATGGTCACTCCTTTGAATTCATTATCGCGACGCTCTAATTCAGGCGCGCTTTGCTATGGTTGTCGAGTGCCTTCGACAACGAATGGCCGTGAAGTTAGATACGGTCACGCGGATTTTACGGAAAAACTGGAGAAGAGAATGAAAACGTTTATGTCACGAGCAGCATTGGCTGGCCTGTTGATGGGTGTGTCGGTGCTGGCCAGCGCCGCTACCCCGGCCCCTAAAGGTGCCGAAGTGTCCATCGTTTCTCCTGAAGATGGTGGGACTGTCCCGCAAACCTTCAAGGTTAAATTCGCTGTCGAGAATGTTGCGCTGGCGCCCGCGGGCGATACCACCAAGAACACCGGCCACCACCATTTGCTGATCGATGCCAAGGATGTTGTGGCTGCAGGGGCAGTCATCCCGGCAGATGCCAATCACGTTCATTTTGGCAAGGCGCAAACCGAAACCGAGCTGACGCTGACACCTGGCAAGCACACCTTGCAGTTGGAGTTAGGCGATATGAGTCATATGGCCTTCGATCCGCCAATCGTGTCGAAAAAGATCACCGTCAACGTGAAGTAATTGTTCACGGACATGAAAAAGGAGCCCCGAGGGGCTCCTTTTTTTGTCGCTCAAGTCGTTATCAGAACAACACGCGGCAACGAATGGTGCCGTTGATGTGCTGCAACTTCTCTTGGGCGATTTCCGAGTAATCGGCATCGACGTCGATCACGACGTAGCCGACTTTCTCGTTGGTCTGCAGGAACTGACCGGAAATGTTGATGCCGTTTTCGGCGAAGACCTTGTTGATCTCGCTCATCACACCCGGGATGTTCTCGTGGATGTGCAGCAGACGGTGCTTGCCAGGGTGAGCCGGCAGGGCCACTTCCGGGAAGTTCACCGACGATACCGACGTACCGTTGTCGCTGTACTTGACCAGTTTTTCCGCGACTTCCAGACCGATGTTGGCTTGCGCTTCAGCGGTGGAACCACCGATGTGCGGGGTCAGGATTACGTTGTCCAGGCCACGCAGCGGGCTCTCGAACTCTTCGTCGTTGGAGCGTGGCTCCACCGGGAACACGTCGATGGCCGCGCCGATCAGGTGCTTGTCCTTGATCGCGTCTGCCAGGGCTTGTAACTCAACCACGGTGCCGCGAGCGGCGTTGATCAGGATGCCGCCCTTCTTGATGGCGCGGATTTCCTTCTCGCCGATCATCCACTGAGTGGCGGCGGTTTCCGGAACGTGCAGGGTGACGATGTCGGACATGGCCAGCAGGTCGGTCAGTTTGCCGACCTGAGTGGCGTTGCCCAGCGGCAGCTTGGTCACGGTGTCGTAGAAGAACACCTGCATGCCCAGGCCTTCCGCCAGGACCGACAGTTGCGTACCGATCGAGCCGTAACCGACGATGCCGAGCTTCTTGCCACGGATCTCGAAGGAGTTCGCCGCGCTCTTGATCCAGCCGCCACGGTGGCAGGAAGCGTTCTTCTCAGGGATGCCGCGCAGCAACAGGATCGCTTCGGCCAGCACCAGCTCGGCCACGGAGCGAGTGTTGGAGTACGGCGCGTTGAACACCGCAATACCGCGTTCGCGGGCAGCGTTCAGGTCAACCTGGTTGGTGCCGATGCAGAAACACCCTACAGCCACGAGCTTCTTCGCGTGATCGAAGATTTCTTCGGTCAGTTGAGTGCGGGAGCGAATGCCGATGAAATGCGCATCAGCGATCTTTTCCTTCAGCTGGGCTTCCGGCAGAGAACCGGTGAGGTACTCGATGCTGGTGTAGCCAGCCGACTTGAGAACGTCGACAGCCGATTGGTGGACGCCTTCGAGAAGAAGGAACTTGATCTTGCTCTTATCGAGAGAAGTCTTGCTCATCTGCGTAAACCTGTATCCCGGAGAAAAATGGCAGGAAGTAGCCAGCAGATGCTGACCCGGACGGCAACAATGCCGTCACCGCAGAATAGCCGTTGGGCACTACCCTGCGGGGTCGGTATGCTAGCATACGCACCCCGCTAAACACTCATTCCTGCGACGTGAAGCGTTCTCAGGATGACCATGAATTGTTCGAGAGTTCTGTCGATGACCAATCCTGCCCTGATTGAAGAGCTGAAGACCCTGGTTGAGCCTGGCAAGGTCCTGACCGATGCCGACTCCCTCAATGCTTATGGCAAGGATTGGACCAAGCATTTCGCCCCGGCCCCGACGGCCATCGTGTTTCCCAAGACCACCGAGCAGGTCCAGGCCATTGTGCGCTGGGCCAATGAGCACAAAGTGGCGCTGGTGCCGTCCGGCGGGCGCACCGGACTTTCCGCTGCTGCCGTGGCCGCGAATGGCGAAGTGGTTGTGTCGTTCGACTATATGAACCAGATCCTCGACGTGAACCTCACCGACCGCACCGCCGTTTGTCAGCCTGGCGTGGTTACCGAGCATTTGCAGAACGTCGCTGAAGAAAAAGGCCTGTACTACCCGGTGGACTTCGCTTCCGCCGGTTCGAGCCAGATTGGCGGCAATATCGGCACCAATGCTGGCGGGATCAAGGTGATTCGCTACGGCATGACCCGCAACTGGGTGGCTGGCATGAAAGTCGTCACCGGCAAGGGCGATGTACTGGAACTGAACCGCGACCTGATCAAGAATGCTACCGGCTACGACCTGCGTCAGCTGTTCATCGGCGCGGAAGGCACCCTTGGTTTCGTGGTCGAAGCGACCATGCGTCTGGACCGCGCACCGAAAAACCTCACCGCGATGGTCCTCGGCACCGCCGATTTCGACTCGATCATGCCGGTACTGCACGCGTTCCAGAGCAAACTCGATCTGACTGCCTTCGAATTCTTCTCCGATAAAGCCCTGGCTAAGGTCATGGGTCGCGGTGATGTGCCGGCGCCATTTGAAACCGATTGCCCGTTCTATGCGCTGCTGGAATTCGAAGCGACCACCGAAGAAGTGGCCAACCACGCCCTGGAAACTTTCGAGCATTGCGTCGAGCAGGGCTGGGTGCTGGACGGCGTGATGAGCCAGAGCGAAACCCAGTTGCAGAACCTGTGGAAGCTGCGCGAATACATCTCCGAGACCATTTCCCACTGGACGCCGTACAAGAACGACATTTCGGTCACTGTGTCGAAAGTCCCGGCGTTCCTGAAGGAAATCGACGCGATCGTCGGCGAACACTACCCGGATTTCGAAATCGTCTGGTTCGGTCACATCGGTGACGGCAATCTGCACTTGAACATCCTCAAGCCGGAAAACCTGAGCAAGGACGAGTTCTTTGCCAAGTGCGCGACCGTGAACAAGTGGGTGTTCGAAACCGTCGAGAAGTACAACGGTTCGATTTCCGCCGAGCACGGCGTGGGCATGACCAAGCGTGACTACTTGACCTACAGCCGTTCCCCGGTTGAGATCGAGTACATGAAAGCTGTTAAAGCGGTGTTCGACCCGAACGGCATCATGAACCCGGGCAAAATTTTCGCTGTTTGAATCAACGAGCAGGAGTCGGTAATGAGCTATCAGCACCAGTATGTCGACGGTACGCGTATTCACTTCCCGCTGGGGAAAGTGGTGTGCATCGGCCGTAACTATGCCGAACACGCCAAGGAACTGGACAATCCGGTGCCTACCGAGCCACTGCTGTTCATCAAGCCGGGCAGTTGCGTGGTACCGCTGGAAGGCGGTTTTGCCATTCCGACCGAGCGTGGCTCGGTGCACTACGAAGCAGAAATCGCTGTGTTGATCGGCAAGCCGCTGTCGACCAAGCCGAGCCGTGAAGAAGTGCTCGACGCCATCTCCGGCTTCGCCCCGGCCCTGGACCTGACCCTGCGCGACAAACAGGCCGAGCTGAAATCCAAGGGCCTGCCGTGGGAAATCGCCAAGTCCTTCGATGGCGCGGCCGTGCTTGCCCCGTTCGTGTCCGCCGGCAGTTTTGCCGACCTGACCGACATCGGCATCCGCCTGACCATCAATGGCGACGTGCGTCAGGACGGCAACAGCAAGGACATGCTCAACCCGATTGTGCCGATGATCCAGTACATGGCCGGCTGCTTCTCGCTGCAGGCCGGTGACGTGATCCTGACCGGTACGCCAGTGGGCGTCGGTCCGTTGAATGTCGGTGACGAGCTGGTGCTGGAATTGCCGGGTGTCAGCCGCTTCAACAGCAGCGTTCGCTAAGCCAATGATCGTTCCCACGCTCCGCGTGGGAATGCCGCCATGGACGCTCCGCGTCCGCTTCGAATGTGACGCGGAGCGTCACGGGATGCATTCCCACGCAGAGCGTGGGAACGATCAGGTGCAGGGCTTTCCCGCCATTTCCCGTTTTTTTCACATCCCTTCTGGATAATTCCGCGGTTCCTGGCGTCTGAGCCTGCCCGATTGTGCTATTACCCTTAGCCTGAATTTCTGGAACGCATCCCCTGATGGCCACACCACCGCTCCCGACCCTGCAAACTCCTCGTCGTCCACGATTCCTCATGCGCTGGTATTACTGGTTGTTGCTGGCTGTTGTGGCGGGCTATGGCTTGGCGTTTGCGATGCATTGGGACGACCGCGGCGCGCTTTGGGTGATGGAGCGTTTCGAAAGCCCGGCCGAGCGCCAGCAAAGTATCTGGTTGCCGGATTACCGGGCGGTGATCGACGCCAAACTGCTGCCGGGCATGGAAAAGGACGAAGCATCGGACCTGTCCTACGACCCGCAGACCAAAACCCTGTTCTCGGTCATGGGCAAGAACCCGTTCCTGGTCGAACTGACCCTGCAGGGCGACGTGCTGCGCAAGATGCCGCTGGTGGGTTGGACCAACCCGGAAGGCGTGGCGACGATGGGCAATGGGTTGCTGGCCATTACCGATGAGCGCGAACACATGCTGTCGATCGTCAAGGTCGATGCCGACACGCGCGAACTGCACCGCGACAACTTCCCGAAATACGACCTCGGCCCGTCGAAAGACCAGAACAAGGCGTTCGAAGCCATTGTCTGGGATTCGCGCAATCAGCAACTGTTACTGGGCGAAGAGCGCCCGCCGGCGCTGTTCAGCTGGAAAAGCGATGGCAGCCAGACCCTCACGGGCGATAAACAGAAACTCGCCAGTAACGAACTGGATATCCGCAACCTGTCGGCCCTGGCCATTGACCCGCGCACCGGTCACACGTTGGTGTTGTCCGCCGACTCGCACCTGCTGCTGGAACTGGACGAGAAGGGCGAGCAAGTCAGCTTCATGACCCTGCTGGGCGGCTTCAACGGTTTGAAGAAGACCATCCCCCGCGCCGAAGGCGTGACCATGGACGAGGCGGGCACGCTATACATGGTCAGCGAGCCGAATCTGTTTTATCGCTTCGAAAAACAGAAATAGCCTACAGATGCGGGGTGGCGCGCGGTCGCTGGTTAAGGTAAACCTGCGGGACCGCGGCCATAGGCCATTAAGCTTGGATTCAGTCAGCCGTGGTATTTCATCCGCCCGCCCTGATTTCGAGCTTGCCTGAATGCGTCGACTTGCCCGCCCCAAACCCCTGATTTTGATCCTGTCAGTGATTGCGCTGATCGTGCTGGTCGCGGTCGGCCAGTACTTGCGCCTGTTCGAGCGCGCCTGGTTCAACCTGCACACGCTATGGCAGCCGATGAATGCCGAGGCCATTGGCCTGGATCAGTATCGGGTCGAGATCGAGGCGCAAGTGATCGACGGGCTGGACGATGACGTCTCGGCGCTGACCTACGATCCGGTGCGTCACAGCCTGTTCACGGTGACCAACAAAAACGCCGAGCTGATCGAGCTGTCCCTGGATGGCAGGATCCTGCGGCGTATCGCGCTGATCGGTTTTGGCGACCCGGAGGCCGTGGAGTTCATCAGCGCTGACACCTATGTCATCACCGACGAACGCCAGCAGCGCCTGATCAAGATTCACCTGGAGAAGGACACCACCTTCCTCGACGCCGCGGACGCCGAGCAGATGACCCTCGGCGTGCACATGAGCGGCAACAAGGGTTTCGAAGGCCTGGCGTATGACTCGGTGGGCAAGCGCCTGTTTGTCGCCAAGGAACGCGACCCGATGCTGATCTACGAAGTGCAGGGCTTCCCGCATTACAACCCGGAGAAATCCTACGCCGTACACGTGGTCAACAACCCCAAGCGCGATGCCGGGATGTTCGTGCGCGACCTGTCGAGCCTGCAATACGACGAGCGCAGCGGCCACTTGATGGCGCTGTCGGATGAGTCGCGATTGATCATCGAGCTGGATGTGGATGGGCGACCGCTGAGCACAATGTCCTTGAACAAGGGCCGTCAGGGGCTGAAAAAGACCGTGCCGCAGGCGGAAGGGATAGCGATGGATGACGATGGCACGCTGTATCTGGTCAGCGAACCGAACCTGTTCTACACCTTCAAAAAACCACCACAGCCCTGACCAACACCCCAAAACAAATGTAGGAGCGAAGCTTGCTCGCGAAGAGGCCATAACATTCAACATCTCAGTCGACTGTTACGGCCTCTTCGCGAGCAAGCTTCGCTCCTACAGGGTAGGGCGGGGTGTCAGGCCTTGAGGGTCTTCACGCCTTCGCTGGTGCCCAGCAGCAGCAAATCCGCCGGACGCGCCGCGAACAGACCGTTGGTGACCACGCCGACGATCGCATTGATCTGCGTCTCCAGCTCCACCGGGTTGGTGATCTGCATGTTGAACACGTCGAGGATGATGTTGCCGTTGTCGGTCAGCACGCCTTCGCGGTAAACCGGGTCGCCGCCCAGTTTCACCAGCTCGCGGGCCACGTGGCTGCGGGCCATCGGGATCACTTCCACCGGCAGCGGGAACGCGCCGAGCACCGGCACCAGTTTGCTGCCATCGGCGATGCAGATGAAGGTCTTGGCCACGGCTGCGACGATCTTCTCGCGGGTCAGGGCCGCGCCGCCGCCCTTGATCAGGTTCAAGTGTTCGTCGCTTTCGTCGGCGCCGTCGACATAGAACTCCAGGTCGCTGACGGTGTTCAGCTCATACACCGGAATCCCGTGGCCCTTGAGGCGCGCAGCAGTGGCTTCGGAGCTGGCGACGGCGCCATCGAACGCGCCCTTGTGCTTGGCCAGTGCATCGATGAAGCAGTTGGCGGTGGAGCCGGTGCCGACACCGACGACGCTCTTGTCGTCGAGTTTCGGGAGGATGAAGTCGACGGCGGCCTGGGCCACTGCCTGTTTGAGTTGATCCTGGGTCATGCGGGCTCCGAAGCGGGCAAGGGAAAACGGAAAGGCCGGCATTATAACTTCATGCCGGTCTAAAACCTCTGTATTCGTGTGGTCGTCCGCCCAAAAGCCGGGTTAGACTCCTTGGCCCTGCCCAACCCGCTCAGTGATGCTTTCCGATGCTCGAACAGTACGTCAAGAAGATCCTCACCTCGCGCGTTTATGACGTTGCCGTAGAAACCCCATTGCAGACTGCTCGCCAGCTCTCCGAGCGGCTGGGCAATAGTATTTGGCTCAAGCGCGAAGACTTGCAGCCGGTGTTCTCGTTCAAGATTCGCGGCGCCTATAACAAGCTGACGCAACTGAGCGATGAAGAGCGCGCGCGCGGCGTGGTCACTGCTTCGGCGGGCAACCATGCGCAGGGCCTGGCCCTGGCGGCCAAGGTGTTGGGCGTGAAAGCCACCATCGTGATGCCCAAGACCACCCCCGAGATCAAGGTCGAAGGCGTGCGCTCCCGTGGCGGCAAAGTGGTGCTGCACGGCGATTCGTTCCCGGAAGCCCTGGCCTACTCGCTGAAACTGGTCGACGAAAAAGGCTACGTCTACATCCACCCGTACGACGATCCCCACACCATTGCCGGGCAGGGCACGGTGGCCATGGAGATTCTGCGCCAGCACCCGGGCCGTCTCGATGCGATTTTCGTCCCGGTGGGCGGCGGCGGTTTGATCGCCGGCATCGCGGCTTACGTGAAATACCTGCGTCCGGAAATCAAGATCATCGGCGTCGAGCCGGATGACTCCAACTGCCTGCAAGCGGCGATGGCTGCTGGCGAACGAGTGATTCTGCCGACCGTGGGCATCTTTGCCGATGGCGTTGCCGTGGCGCAGATCGGCCAGCACACCTTCGATATCTGCAAAGACTATGTCGATGAGGTGATCACCGTCAGCACCGATGAAATCTGTGCGGCGATCAAGGACATCTACGACGATACCCGCTCGATCACCGAACCTGCCGGCGCCCTGGGCGTGGCCGGGATCAAGAAGTACGTCGAGCAGCGCGGCGTCACCGGGCACACGTTCGTGGCCATCGACTCCGGCGCCAACGTCAACTTCGACCGCCTGCGCCACGTCGCCGAGCGCGCCGAATTGGGCGAGGGCCGCGAAGCCATCATCGCCGTGACCATTCCCGAGAAACCGGGGAGCTTCAAGGCGTTCTGTGAAGCCATCGGCAAGCGCCAGATCACCGAATTCAACTACCGCTACAACACCGGCAGCGAAGCGCACATCTTCGTTGGCGTGCAGACGCACCCGGACACCGACCCGCGCAGCGCGTTGATCGCCAGCCTGAGCGAGCAGGGTTTCCCGGTGCTCGACCTGACCGACAACGAACTGGCCAAGTTGCACATCCGGCACATGGTCGGTGGCCGCGCGGCCCAGGTCGTTGATGAAGTGGTGCTGCGCTTTGAATTCCCGGAACGTCCGGGTGCGCTGTTCAACTTCCTCAACAAACTGGGCGGGCGCTGGAACATCTCAATGTTCCACTACCGTAACCACGGCGCGGCAGATGGCCGGGTGGTCGCGGGGCTGCAAGTGCCTCATGACGAACGTCATCTGGTGCCCGCAGCGCTGGAAGAAATCGGTTACCCGTACTGGGACGAAAGCGACAACCCGGCCTATCAGCTGTTTCTCGGCTGAGCGGCTACGCTGATGGGCATGGACTAAAGAAGAGAAATGCATGGAAACCCTGACAACCCTGAAAGTCCTTCATGTCGCGGCCACGGTGGTGATACTCGCCAGCGGTCTGGGGCTCGCTTTTCTGACCTGGCGCAACCACAGTGAAGGCCCTGCGAGCACGATGCAGCGCCCATGGTTGTTCGTGTGGTGCCTCATGCTGGCCTGCATGTTCAGCATGCCTTTCACTGGCTGGTGGTTAGTGCATCTGGTTGGCTGGCCGTTGGGGCAGTTCTGGATTCTGGGTTCCAGCATTATCTATGCCGTGGCGTCATTGAGCGCTCTCTGGCTCCTCCTTCGGCTCAACCGTCTGTGGACGAGCGGGGTGGGCAACCGGAAATTCACGCTGGCTCTGGCGATTGTCAGCGGTGTCGGATTCCTCGCCATTGCTGCGTTGATGGGGGCCAAGCCGGTTTAAGCGACAAAGAATGTCATGAAAATTCTATTGGTGGGCGGCACTGGTTTTGTCGGTCGTCACCTGCTGCGCGCGCTACACGCTGCCGCCACTCAGTGATTGCCACAAGCCGCGAGCGTCAGGCGTCGATGTGGCCAGGTGTCGAGTGGCAGCAACTGGATCTCGGTCTGCTGGCGGTTGAGCCCGCGCATTTTGCTTTCCCCGGCGATATCGATGTGCTGATCAACGCTGCGGGTCTGTGGAGCGTGGATGCGCAGGCGTTGAGCCTTATTCAGGATCGCGGTGCCCGGGTTCTGTTTGATCAGGCCGTGCACCAGGGTGTGCTTCGGCCGTCGCTGGTGCTGGGCGCTGGCGGGACAAGCAGTGCCTGGCTCGCGGCTTTCTCACCCTGGCCGTTGATTCCCTTGCTGGATTTGAAGGTTTGATCCTTACGCGGCTGTCGGGAAAAAACGGGTGTTGATGGTGGCTACTTTAATGGCTTTTGTGGACTGAACCTCGCCGATGAGTGCTTATCTGCTGCTGAAAACCCTACACATTCTGTCATCGACCATTCTGTTTGGTCTCGGCGCCGGCTCGGCGTATTACGCACTTCGGGCCTGGCGTAGCGGCAACGTCGAAGTGATTGCCGTGACGTTTAAACATCTGGTTTTTGCTGACTGGGCGTTCACCGCCACCACGGCAGTGTTTCAGCCGCTCAGCGGGCTGGGTCTGATGCATCTGGCGGGCTGGCCGCTGCAACAGACTTGGCTGATGTGGAGCATTGGCCTGTTTTGCCTGGCCGGCGTGTGTTGGTTGCCGGTGGTCTGGCTGCAGATTCGCGTGCACAAAATGGCCGACACCGCTTTGCTGAAGGGGACGCCGATGCCGATCAAGGCCGCCACCTATATGCGTTGGTGGTTTGCCTTGGGGTGGCCGGCGTTTTTAGCCTTCATGGTGATTTTCTACCTGATGGTGGCCAAACCGGCTTGAGGCATTGCCCACCATGGCGGCGAACCGTAGTGGGCATCACGGCGTTTTTCAGTCGCGCAGGCTGATCACCGGCCAGCCACGCTTCTCGGCCTCGGCGCGCAGGTTCGGATCCGGATCAACCGCCACCGGGTTTGCCACTTGCTCAAGCAACGGCAAATCATTCATCGAATCGCTGTAGAAATAGCTGTCTTCCAGCGAATGCCCGGTCTCTTCCAGCCAACGACTCAACCGCGTCACCTTGCCTTCGCGAAAGCACGGGATGTCGGTGCTGCGCCCGCTGTAGCGGCCATCGATCATTTCGCATTCGGTGGCGATCAGGGTCTCGACGCCCAAGCGCTGGGCAATCGGCCCGGTGACGAAGCGGTTGGTGGCGGTGATGATCACCAGTTTGTCGCCGGCTTCGCGGTGCTTGGCCAGCAGGGCCAGGGCCTTGGGCAATACGATCGGTTCGATGCAGTCGCGCATGTAGTCCAGGTGCCATTGATCCAGGGTGGCCATTTCGGTGCGGCCGAGGATTTCCAGGCAAAAGTTCAGGTACTCGGCGTTATCCAGCTTGCCCGCCAGGTAATCCTGGTAGAACTCGTCGTTGCGTGCCTTGTACGTCACGGCATCGAGAAAGCCGCGTTCGCACAGGTAATCGCCCCAGGCGTGGTCGCTGTCGCCGCCCAAAAGCGTGTTGTCCAAGTCGAATAAAGCCAGGCGCATTGCAGTTACTCGCTGAAAAGTCTGTAGAAAGGCGCCCAGAATACGTACTTTTCACAAGAGTGCACATAAGGTGGGCCGGCTCGTTGCTGCCTTCACAACCTTTGTGGAACAATGCGGCGACATGCGTTTGCGAGGTTGTTGCCGTGATCGACCCCGATGGTTTCCGCCCCAATGTCGGGATTATTCTCACGAATGATGCCGGCCAGGTGCTATGGGCTCGCCGTATCAATCAAGATGCCTGGCAGTTTCCACAGGGCGGGATCAACCCCCAGGAGACGCCGGAAGACGCCTTGTATCGCGAGTTGAACGAAGAAGTGGGTCTTGAGCGCGAAGATGTTGAAATTCTCGCCTGCACCCGGGGCTGGTTGCGCTATCGTTTGCCGCAACGTCTGGTCCGTACCCACAGCCAACCGCTGTGCATCGGCCAGAAACAGAAATGGTTTCTCCTGCGCCTGATCTCCAACGAGCAGCGGGTGCGGATGGATTTGACCGGTAAACCGGAATTCGATGGCTGGCGCTGGGTCAGTTATTGGTATCCGTTGGGCCAGGTGGTGACATTCAAGCGCGAGGTGTATCGACGCGCTCTCAAAGAGCTTGCCCCGCGCCTTTTAACGCGCGACTGACGACGGAGTTCGACCCCGAGCCATGCTCAATACGCTGCGCAAGATCGTCCAGGAAGTTAACTCCGCCAAGGATCTCAAGGCGGCGTTGGGGATTATTGTGTTGCGCGTCAAAGAGGCCATGGGCAGCCAGGTCTGCTCGGTCTACCTGCTTGACCCGGAAACCAACCGCTTCGTACTGATGGCCACCGAGGGCTTGAACAAGCGCTCGATCGGCAAAGTCAGCATGGCACCCAACGAAGGTCTGGTTGGCCTGGTCGGCACGCGTGAAGAACCCCTGAACCTCGAAAACGCCGCGGATCACCCGCGCTACCGTTACTTCGCCGAGACCGGTGAAGAACGCTACGCCTCATTCCTCGGGGCGCCGATCATTCACCACCGTCGCGTCGTCGGCGTGTTGGTCATTCAGCAAAAAGAACGCCGCCAGTTCGATGAAGGTGAAGAAGCCTTCCTCGTGACCATGAGCGCGCAACTGGCGGGCGTTATCGCCCACGCCGAGGCCACCGGTTCGATCCGTGGCCTGGGCCGTCAGGGCAAAGGCATCCAGGAAGCCAAGTTCGTCGGCGTACCGGGTTCGCCGGGCGCGGCGGTCGGGACCGCGGTGGTCATGCTGCCGCCCGCCGACCTGGACGTGGTGCCGGACAAGACCATCACCGACATCAACGCCGAACTCGGGCTGTTCAAGACCGCCATCGAAGGCGTGCGCGCCGACATGCGCGCCTTGTCCGCCAAGCTCGCGACCCAGCTGCGGCCGGAAGAGCGCGCGCTGTTCGACGTCTACCTGATGATGCTCGACGATGCCTCGCTGGGCAGCGAAATCACCACGGTGATCAAGACCGGCCAGTGGGCCCAGGGCGCGTTGCGCCAAGTGGTCACCGAGCACGTCAACCGTTTCGAATTGATGGACGACGCCTACCTGCGTGAGCGCGCCTCCGACGTCAAGGACCTGGGCCGGCGCTTGCTGGCTTACCTGCAGGAAGAGCGTCAGCAGACGCTGGTCTACCCTGACAACACCATTCTGATCAGCGAAGAACTGACGCCGGCGATGCTCGGCGAGGTGCCGGAAGGCAAGCTGGTCGGTCTGGTTTCGGTACTCGGTTCCGGTAACTCCCACGTCGCGATCCTGGCTCGCGCCATGGGCATCCCGACGGTGATGGGCCTGGTCGACCTGCCGTATTCCAAGGTCGACGGCATCCAGATGATCGTCGACGGCTACCACGGCGAGGTCTACACCAACCCGAGTGACGTGCTGCGCAAGCAGTTCGCCGAAGTGGTCGAGGAAGAGAAACAACTGTCCCTCGGGCTGGACAAGCTGCGGGACTTGCCGTGCGTGACCCTCGATGGCCACCGCATGCCGCTGTGGGTCAACACCGGCCTGCTCGCGGACGTGGCGCGGGCGCAGAAGCGTGGCGCCGAAGGCGTTGGCCTGTACCGCACCGAAGTGCCGTTCATGATCAACCAGCGCTTCCCGAGCGAAAAAGAGCAGCTGGCGATCTATCGCGAGCAGCTCGCGGCATTCCATCCGCAACCAGTGACCATGCGCAGCCTGGACATCGGCGGCGACAAGTCGCTGTCGTACTTCCCGATCAAGGAAGACAACCCGTTCCTCGGCTGGCGCGGCATTCGCGTCACCCTCGACCACCCGGAAATCTTCCTGGTGCAGACCCGCGCGATGCTCAAGGCCAGCGAAGGCTTGAACAACCTGCGGATCCTGCTGCCGATGATCTCCGGCATCCACGAACTCGAAGAAGCCTTGCACCTGATCCACCGGGCGTGGGGCGAAGTCCGCGATGAAGGTACCGACGTGCCGATGCCGCCGATTGGGGTGATGATCGAGATTCCGGCGGCGGTGTACCAGACCAAGGAGCTGGCGCGGCAAGTGGACTTCCTGTCGGTCGGCTCCAACGACCTGACCCAATACCTGCTGGCCGTGGACCGTAACAATCCGCGGGTGGCCGACCTTTACGACTACCTGCACCCGGCGGTGCTGCAAGCCTTGCAGAACGTGGTGCGTGACGCCCATGCCGAAGGCAAGCCAGTGAGTATCTGCGGCGAAATGGCCGGCGACCCGGCAGCGGCGGTGCTGTTGATGGCGATGGGCTTCGACAGCCTGTCGATGAACGCCACCAACTTGCCGAAGGTGAAGTGGATGCTGCGTCAGATCAATCTTAGCAAGGCCAAGGAATTGCTCGCGGAGTTGATGACCATCGACAACCCGCAGGTTATCCACAGCTCGCTGCAATTGGCGCTGAAGAACCTTGGGTTGGCGCGGATGATTAATCCGGCTTCGGTCAAGACGCTTTAAAAGGCTGATGGCCTTGTGGCGAGGGAGCTTGCTCCCGCTGGAGTGCGAAGCGCTCCCGATCCGGCCAACGCGTTCTATCTGAAAGATCGCGTTGGCTGGTTTACGACTGCTTCGCAGTCGGACGGGAGCAAGCTCCCTCGCCACAAGCAAGCTGCCTCGCACAATTTATTGCAGGCCTTTAAATCCTCAACGCCACTTCCCCCAAATGCCCGCCATACGGCCCGAAACTCCTTTCGACCATCACCCGCGTCCCATCCGCCTGAACAATCAACGCCGTACTCGCCCGCGTCCCATACGTCGGGCTGGCAATAAACACACTCGACAACAACGTCTCGGTGGCCACCCCGACCCCGGTATCCGGCAGTTCCGTCAGCGGTGCGGGCTGCGAATCCCCCAAAATAGCCAACAACGCCGCAGGTTGCGGATCGTCCAGCAGTTCGCTCAACGCCGCCTTGGCCTTGAGCACTTTCGGCCACGGCGTATCCAGCCCCGCGTTCGACAGCCCATATACCCCGGGCGCCAGCATCACCGCCTCGGTGTCCCGGGCATTGAAATGCCACAGCTCGTTGGAATTGCCGACCAGCAGGTTAAACCCGGCAAACTCCGCCGAACGGGCGACAACGTCGCTTAAATAGTCATCAATCGACATCTCGCCGCTGAGAAACCCTGCAACCAGTTCGCCCCGTGACGTGCGCGACGCTGGCTGCCGCGGATCGCGGATATTCGTCAGGGCGGCAAAGCGCCCGTTGGCGCCGATGCCGAGCCAGGTGCCACCGGCCTCCAGGTCCCGACCGGCATGGACATGCGGGGCGTGGGCCCATTGCGCCAGGGGCTGGGTGGGCCGGGCGTAGAATTCGTCGCGGTTGGCCGCCACGATCAGCGGCTGGGCGTGGCCCGGGCGCCAAGCGAAAACAATCAGGCACATAAGGTGGTCCTTGTGTGTTTTTGCTCACTCTACGCAGACATTGCGCGCGCATCCATCGCCATCCAGTAGAGCTAAAGGCCGTGCATCCGTTACCATGCCGCTCCTATTTTCGGGATGCGTGGGACTACGGCCATGGAATTTCTGCTCTATCTGGCGCTGGGCGCCTGTGCAGGCGTGCTGGCCGGGCTGTTCGGCGTCGGTGGCGGGATCATCATCGTCCCGGTGCTGGTGTTCAGCTTCAAGCTGCAGGGCTTCGATCCGTCGATCCTCACGCATCTGGCCGTCGGCACGTCCCTGGCGACGATCATTTTTACCTCGGTCAATGCGGTCCGCGAGCATCACCGTCGCGGTGCCGTGCGTTGGCCGATATTTGCCTGGATGACCCTCGGCATTCTGATCGGCTCCGGTTTTGGCGCGCTGACGGCCGAAGCGATCTCCGGACCGCATTTGCAGAAGATCATCGGCGTTTTCGCGCTGATCGTCGCCGTTCAACTCGCCCTGGACTTCAAACCCAAGGCCAGCCGAACGGTGCCGGGCAAAGTCGGTCTGACCATCGCGGGCAGTGTGATTGGCTGGGCGTCGGCGATTTTCGGGATTGGTGGCGGTTCGCTGACCGTGCCGTTCCTGACCTGGCGCAGCGTGCCGATGCAGCAAGCGGTGGCGACGTCATCGGCCTGCGGCTTGCCGATTGCCTTGTCCAGTGCATTATTTTTCATGATTCTGGGCTGGCACGATCCATTGCTGCCGGCCCATAGTCTCGGTTTTATTTATTTGCCGGCGCTGCTGGGGATCGCCCTGACCAGCATGTTCTTCGCCCGTTTCGGCGCGCGACTGGCGCACAATCTGTCGCCGCGCTTGCTCAAAAGACTGTTCGCCGCTTTGCTGTTCTGCGTGGGGCTCAATTTCCTGCTCTGACACCCGGCACAATCCTGGCTTAATCCTGAGGTGACAGCGTCCCCCGGGAATTTTGAAGGTTTCAACTCTAACGAGGAGTCGCAATGCTGCCTTACCCGCAGATCGACCCGGTGGCCCTGGCCATCGGTCCGCTGAAAATCCACTGGTACGGCCTGATGTACCTGATCGGCATCGGCGGCGCCTGGCTGCTGGCGTCCCGGCGGCTGAACCGCTTCGACCCGACCTGGACCAAGGAGAAGCTCTCCGACATGGTCTTCTGGATGTCGATGGGGGTGATTGTCGGTGGCCGCCTGGGCTACGTGCTGTTCTACGATCTGAGTGCGTACCTGGCCAACCCGATGCTGATTCTCGAAGTGTGGAAGGGCGGCATGTCGTTCCACGGCGGGTTTATCGGCGTGATGCTGGCGGCGTTGTGGTTCGGTAAAAAGAACAACAAGTCGTTCTTCCAGCTGATGGACTTCGTCGCGCCGATGGTGCCGATCGGCCTGGGCGCCGGGCGCATCGGCAACTTCATCAACGCCGAGTTGTGGGGCAAGCCGACCGACGTGGCATGGGCGATGGTCTTCCCGACCGATCCGGCGCAACTGGCCCGTCACCCGTCGCAGCTGTATCAGTTCGCGCTGGAAGGTGTGGCGCTGTTCCTGATCCTCTGGATATTCTCGCGCAAGCCACGGCCAACCATGGCAGTGTCCGGGATGTTCACGCTGTTCTACGGCATCTTCCGTTTCATCGTCGAATTCGTCCGCGTGCCGGACGCGCAATTGGGCTATCTGGCCTGGGGCTGGCTGACCATGGGTCAGGTGCTGTGCGTACCGATGGTGCTCGCCGGTCTGTTCCTGATCTGGCTGGCGTATCATCGCGCCCCGGCAGCGCCAGCGGCGGCCGTATAAATTCGAATCCCGGGGGCGACGGCTCCCGGGTTCAAGGACACAGGTAACTCATGAAGCAATATCTCGATCTGGTGGCCCACGTCATCAAGAACGGCACCAAGCAAGCCAACCGCACTGGCGTCAACACCATCAGCTTCCCTGGCGCGATGCTGCGTTATGACCTGAAGGAAGGTTTTCCGGCGATCACTACGCGCAAGATGGCCTTCAAATCGGCCATCGGCGAGATGTGTGGTTTCCTGCGTGGCGTGAACAACGCCGCCGAATTCCGCGCCCTGGGCTGCAAGGTCTGGGACCAGAATGCGAACGAAAACGCGCAGTGGCTGGCCAACCCGTTCCGCCAGGGCGAAGACGACCTCGGCGAAATCTACGGCGTGCAATGGCGCAAGTGGCCGGCGTACAAGCAGATCCCGGTCAGCAATAAAGCCGCGATCGAGCAGACGTTGAGCCAGGGCTATCGCCAGATCGCCGAAGGCGAAGAAGACGGCCAGGCCTACGTGGTGCTGTACAAGGCGATCGACCAGATCCGCCAGTGCGTCGACACCATCATCAAGGACCCGGGCAGCCGCCGCATCCTGTTCCACGGCTGGAACGTTGCCCAGCTCGATGAAATGGCCTTGCCGCCATGCCATCTGCTGTACCAGTTCCACCCGAATGTCGAGACCAAGGAAATCTCCCTGACTCTCTACATCCGTTCCAATGATTTGGGCCTGGGCACGCCATTCAACCTCACCGAAGGCGCCGCGCTGCTGAGCCTGATCGGGCGCCTGACCGGCTACACGCCGCGCTGGTTCACCTATTTCATCGGCGACGCGCACGTCTACGAAAACCACTTGGACATGCTCAACGAACAGCTCACTCGCGAGCCGTTCCCGATGCCGAAACTGGTGATCAGTGATCGTGTGCCGGCGTTTGCCGAAACGGGTGTGTATCAGCCGGAATGGCTGGAGTTGATCGAGCCGGGCGACTTCTCGCTTGAGGGTTATCAGCACCACGCGCCGATGACCGCGCCGATGGCGGTTTAAAGCCCCGGCACGATGATCGTTCCCACGCTCTGCGTGGGAATGAATCCCGTGACGCTCCGCGTCACAGTGGACGCAGAGCGTCCATGGCGGCATTCCCACGCGGAGCGTGGGAACGATCAGGCGGTGTGTTTAGTGGCCGTGACTGCGGCCCACATGGGAATGCTCAGTTTCCGTCGCCACCACCCCACCACTGACCTCCAACCGCTGCAAAATCCCGCATTGATCGACATCCGGCCCTTCGCCACAACGTTGGCGCAGGTCGAGCAATTGTGTCTGCAACGCCAACAAGCCATCGATCCGCGCCTTGACGTGGTGGATGTGTTCGTCGATCAGCGCGTTGACGTTTTCGCACTGGTCCTGCGGGCTGTCGCGCAGGGTCAGCAGGCTGCGGATTTCTTCGAGGGTCATGTCGAGGGTGCGGCAATTGCGGATAAACGTCAGGCGTTCGGCGTGGGCCTGGGTGTAGACGCGGTAGTTGCCGTCGCTGCGGGCGGGCTCTGGCAGCAGGCTTTCGCGCTCGTAATAGCGGATGGTTTCCACGGCGCAGTCGGTCAGTTTGGCCAGTTCTCCTATCTTCATCGCGACAATCTCCAAAAGGTTGCTTGACCCTATAGTGGCTACAGGGTCTTTACTTGGCAACAGGCACCTTTCATGGACGCGACCCGATGAGCGATTCCCTTCATATTCACAAACCCGAAGACGGGCATGATCACGATCACAGCCACAAGCTGCAGCCTGTGCAGCAGAAGCATGATCATGGCGGCCACGGCGATTCCTGCTGTTCCTCGAAAGTGGCGGCACCGTCGCTGATCAAGTTGAGCGAATCGCCGACCGACGGCGCACGGCTCAGCAGTTTCCGCATCGACGCGATGGATTGCCCGACCGAGCAGACGCTGATCCAGAACAAACTGGGCAAGCTCTCGGGTGTGCAGCAGCTGGAATTCAACCTGATCAATCGGGTATTGGGCGTGACCCATGACCTGCCGAGCACCGCGCCGATCATCGACGCCATCAAATCGCTGGGGATGGTCGCCGAGCCGTTGGAGCAGGGCGTTGAAGCCCCCGCGCCAGCCGCCGAGAAAAAACATTGGTGGCCCCTGGCGCTGTCCGGCGTCGGTGCGCTGGCAGCCGAAGTCATTCACTTCACCAACGCCGCGCCGAACTGGGTGGTGGCGATCATCGCGCTGGTGTCGATCCTCAGCGGCGGTCTCACCACTTACAAAAAGGGCTGGATCGCCCTCAAGAACCTCAACCTGAACATCAACGCGCTGATGAGCATCGCGGTGACCGGCGCGATCCTGATCGGTCAGTGGCCGGAAGCGGCGATGGTGATGTTCCTCTTCACCGTGGCCGAGTTGATCGAAGCCAAGTCCCTGGACCGCGCGCGCAACGCCATCGGCGGGCTGATGCAGATGACCCCGGAACAGGCCACGGTGCTGCAGGCTGACGGCAGCTGGGTCGAACAAGACGTCAAAATCATTGAGTTGGGTGCGCGGGTGCGGGTGCGTCCGGGTGAACGCATCGGTCTCGATGGTGAAGTGGTGTCCGGCACGTCCACCATCGATCAGGCGCCAATCACCGGCGAAAGCCTGCCGATCGAGAAGACCGTGGGCGATAAAGTCTTCGCCGGCACCATCAACCAGGCGGGCTCGCTGGAATATACGGTGACTGCTGCCGCCAACAATTCGACTCTGGCGCGGATCATCCACGCCGTGGAACAGGCTCAGGGCGCGCGAGCACCGACCCAGCGCTTTGTTGATCAGTTCTCGAAAATCTACACCCCGGCGGTGTTCATCTTTGCCCTGGCCGTGGCAGTCATCCCGCCGCTGTTCATGGGCGCCGTGTGGTTCGACTGGATTTACCGGGCGTTGGTGTTGCTGGTGGTCGCTTGCCCATGTGCGCTGGTGATTTCCACGCCGGTGACCATCGTCAGCGGTCTCGCGGCAGCGGCGCGCAAAGGGATTCTGGTCAAGGGCGGCGTCTATCTGGAAGGCGGTTACAAGCTCGATTACCTGGCCCTGGACAAGACCGGCACCATCACCCATGGCAAACCGGTGCAGACCGATTATCTGTTACTCGTCCCGACTGCCGAAGCAACGGCCCCAGGCATTGCGGCAGCGCTGGCCGGTCGTTCCGATCACCCGGTGTCGCTGGCCATTGCCAATGCGGCTGTGGATAAACAAGCAGCGCCGCGGGTTGTGGATAACTTCGAAGCCCTGGCCGGTCGCGGAGTGCGCGGAGAGATTAACGGTCAGGTCTACCACTTGGGCAACCATCGACTGGTGGAAGAGCTGAACCTTTGCTCCCCAGCGCTGGAAGAGAAGCTGTTTGCTCTGGAAAAACAGGGCAAGTCGGTGGTGCTGCTACTCGACCAGTCCGGCCCATTGGCGCTGTTTGCCGTGGCCGATACGGTGAAAGAGTCCAGCCGCGAAGCGATCCAGCAGCTTCACGACTTGGGCATCAAGACGCTGATGCTCACCGGCGACAACGTCCACACCGCCCAGGCGATTGCCGCGCAAGTCGGCATCGACGAGGCCAAGGGCGACCTGCTGCCGACCGACAAGCTGCAAGCCATCGAAGCGCTTTATGCACAGGGCCATAACGTCGGCATGGTCGGCGACGGCATCAACGATGCTCCGGCACTGGCCCGGGCCGAGATCGGTTTTGCCATGGCCGCTGCCGGCACCGACACTGCCATCGAGACCGCCGATGTCGCCCTGATGGACGACGATCTGCGCAAGATCCCAACCTTCATCCGTCTGTCGCGACAGACCTCCACCATCCTCAAACAGAACATCGCCCTCGCGTTGGTCATCAAGGCGATCTTTCTTGGGGTAACCTTCGCCGGGATCGCCACCATGTGGATGGCGGTGTTCGCCGACATGGGCGTGAGCCTGTTGGTGGTGTTCAACGGTTTGCGCCTGCTGCGTAAATAAACGATGAGGGAAGGGTGTGCTGAGTGCCGAGCTGAAGGCGTTTTACATGGTGGCCCGCCTGGGCAGCATTACCCTGGCGGCGAAGAAGCTCGGCCTGAGCCAGCCCACCGTGACCACCCAGATTCGCAATCTGGAAAGTCAGTACTCGGTTGAACTGTTCTACCGTGGCGGCCGCCGCCTCAGCGTCAGCGATGAAGGCGCGCGGTTGCTGCCGATGGTCAAGGCGCTGTTGCAGCAGGAAGCTGACATCGAGTTTTTCCTGCGCAACAGCGGCCAGGTCCAGGGCACGCTGCGCATCGCGGCCACGGCGCCGTATTACATCCTCGACCTGGTGAAGACCTTCCGTGAGCGTTTGCCACAGGTGGAAGTGTCGGTGGAAATCGGTAACTCGCAGCAGGTGCTGGAGGCGCTGGAGGATTACCGGGTGGATGTCGCCGCGTCGTCGCAGTTGCTTGACGATGCGCGCTTGATTCGCCGGGTGCTCGGCAGCGATCCGTTGGTGCTGGCGGTACATCGTAATCATCCGTTGGCCGTTCACGATCATGTGCCGCTCAGCGCGTTGGCCGGGCATACCTTGTTGATGCGCGAGTCGGGCTCGACCACGCGGCGGCTGACCGAAGAATTACTGGCCGGCGCCGGGGTGAGTTTCGGGCCGTTGCTGGAGATCGGCAGCCGCGAGTCGATCCGCGAGGCGGTGCTGCGCAATATCGGCATCAGCATCATCGCCCGGCAGGAAGTGCCGCATGACCCGCAGTTGCGCGTGCTGACCATCGAGAATGCGCCGCAGATTCCGGAATACCTGTACTGCCTCAAGGAAAGAAAAGGCGCGCGGTTGCCGGCGGCGTTTCTGGGGTTGGCGCAGGAAATGGCCCCGGCCTAATGATCGTTCCCACGCTCTGCGTGGGAATGCCTCAACGGACGCTCCGCGTTCGGCTCGGGATGGGACGCAGAGCGTCCCTGGCTGCATTCCCACGCGGAGCGTGGGAACGATCGGCGGTGAACCCAAATCCCCGAATACCACTATCAGCCGTTTTTGCCTCACTGCCACATGACGGACGCATTACAAACCTAGGATGGGCCTCATCTGCTTGATGAGGTCTGTCCATGAACCACTCGATCGCAACTGCCCTGACCAACCCCGGCGCGCCGATGAAAGTGCGCGGCGTGCAGAAACGCTTCGGTGCCTTCACCGCGCTGGATAACGTGTCCCTCGACGTGGCGGCCGGTGAGCTGGTGTGTCTGCTCGGCCCGTCGGGTTGTGGCAAAACCACCTTGCTGCGCTGCATCGCCGGCCTGGAGAAACAGGACAGCGGCGAGTTGTACCTTGGCGAGCGCGACGTTTCTCACCTCGCGCCGCAAGCCCGGGACTACGGAATCCTGTTCCAGTCCTACGCGCTGTTCCCCAATCTGACGGTCGAAGCGAACATTGCCTACGGCCTCGCCGGCAGTGGTCGCGATGAAGTGCGCAAGCGTGTCGGGCAGATGCTGGAACTGGTCGGCCTGCTCGGCAGCGAGAAAAAGTACCCCGGCCAATTGTCCGGCGGCCAACAACAACGCGTGGCCCTGGCCCGTGCTTTGGCCCCGGCACCTTCGCTATTGCTGCTGGACGAACCGATGTCAGCCCTCGACGCCCGGGTCCGCGAGCACCTGTGCACCGAACTGCGCCAATTGCAGCGCAACCTCGGCGTCACCACCCTGATGGTCACCCACAATCAGGACGAAGCCATGCTGATGGCCGACCGCATTGCCGTGATGAACAACGGCAGGGTCGAGCAATACGCCACGCCGCAGGACATCTACGATCGTCCGGCCACGCCATTCGTGGCGGAGTTTGTCGGGCAAGGCAACTGGCTGCCATTTCGCCGCAGCAGCGACAGCCATGCCCAGGTCGGCGGCCTGAATATGCGCCTGGCCGAGGGCAGCGCGAAAACCGCTTCCGGCCGTTTGTTCTGCCGCCCGGAGGCGATCAACGTCAACCCGGCTGTGCATGAAGAAAACCTGTTCCCGGCCAAAGTTCGCGAGATCACTTTCCTCGGCAACCGCTGTCGCATGAGTTTCGAACTCGATCAACTACCGGGTCACGCCTTGCTGGCGGAACTGGCGCCGGAAGCCATGCCGCGCCTCGGTGCGCAGCAGATCATGGTCGCCTTGCCTCCGCGCAGCCTGCAGGTGTTTGCCTGATGAGCGCGAACCTCGCGCTGCCGATACCGCACAAGCAGGTTCGGCAGACCTCCCGTGCCGAGATCGGCGACCGGGTGTTCGTGGTGGGCGGCAAAGTCCTGTTGCTGGTGTTGATCGGCGTTGCGGTGTTGATGCCGTTGCTGGCGATCTTCTGGCGTGGCTTCAGCTCGGAAGCCGGGCAGGGCGGCGGTCTAGTGGCTGCCCGTGAATTGGTGACCAGTGCGAATTTCCACTGGTTGCTCGGCAATAGCCTGAAAGTTTCCCTCAGCGTCGCGGCGATTGTCGTACCGCTGGCCTACCTGTTTGCCTACGCGCTGCAACGCACCTTGATTCCTGGCAAAGGCATCTGGCGCGGCATGTCGCTGTTGCCGCTGATGGCGCCGTCGATGTTGCCGGGGATTGCGCTGGTTTATCTGTTCGGCAATCAGGGCATGTTGCGTGGTTTGCTCTCGGACAATATCTACGGCTTCTGGGGCATTGTTCTGGGCGAGGTGATCTACACCTTCCCACACGCCTTGATGATTCTTCTGTCGGCGCTTTCGTTGGCGGATGCGCGACTGTTCGATGCGGCATCGAGCATGGGCGCCAGTCCGGCCAAAGCCTTCCGCAGCATCACCTGGCCGGCGACCCGTCAGGCGGTGTTCGCCGCATTCTGCCTCGTCTTCACGTTGACCATCACCGACTTCGGCGTGCCCGTGGTGGTCGGCGGCGACTATCAAGTGCTGGCGCTGGAAGCTTACAAAGCCGTGGTCGGCCAGCAACAATTCGGGCGCGGCGCGTTGATCGGCATGGTGTTGCTGCTGCCGGCGCTGTTCAGCTTCGGTGTCGATGCCTGGTTGCGCCGACGTCACGGCGATTCCATGAGCGGCCGCGCACAAGTGTTCAAACCGGCGCCGTCGAAGCTGCGGGACGGCTGCTACCTGGCCATCGTGTTGCTGATCTGCGCGGTGTTGCTGCTGGTGTTCGGCATGGCGGTGTACTCGTCGCTGGTGAAATTCTGGCCGTACAACCTGTCGCTCTCGCTCAACCATTACCAGTTCAACGACACCGCGGGCGGCGGTTGGTTGGCCTACGGCAACAGCGTGAAAATGGCGTTGGGCACGGCGTTGATCGGCAGTGTGCTGATCTTCACCGGCGCCTACCTGATGGAAAAAACCAAGGGCCAGCGCGGACTGAATCTGACCTTGCGCATGCTCAGTTTCGTACCGATGGCGGTGCCGGGCCTAGTGCTGGGTTTGGGTTACGTCTTCTTCTTCAACCTCAGCGGCAACCCACTGCATGTGCTCTACGGGACCATGACCCTGCTGGTGGTCTGCACCATTGCTCACTATTTGACCACTGCACAAATGACCGCCACCACCGCGCTGCGCCAGCTCGACGCCGAGTTCGAAGCCGCCGCGCTGTCGCTCAAGGCGCCGCTGTATCGACATTACCTGCGAGTCACGGTGCCGATCTGCCTGCCGGCGTTGCTGGACATCGTGCGCTACCTGTTCGTCTCGGCCATGACCACCGTCTCGGCGGCGATTTTCCTCTACAGCCCCGACACCATCCTCGCGGCGGTGGCAGTGCTGAACATGGATGACGCCGGAAACGTCGGCGGCGCGGCGGCGATGTCGACCCTGATTCTGTTCACCTCGGCGGGCGTGTCCTTGCTGCTGGCCTGGGCTTCGCGCGGTTTGTTGCGCCGCTCCCAGGCCTGGCGGCAGACCGCGCCCGGCAACTGACTCACACCCTCAACTCAAAAACAGGAAAAGATCATGTTCAAGCCCCTGGCCCTGGCCGCTGCTGTCCTCACCGCTTTCAGCCTGAACGCCTTCGCGGCGAAAACCGAGTTGACGGTGTACACCGCCCTCGAAGCCGAACAACTGAAGACCTACAAGGACGCCTTCGAAAAGGCCAACCCGGACGTCGAGATCAAGTGGGTGCGTGACTCCACCGGGATCATCACCGCCAAGTTGCTGGCCGAGAAAGAGCGCCCGCAAGCCGATGCGGTCTGGGGCCTGGCCGCATCGAGCCTGGCGATCCTCGATCAGCAAGGCATGCTGCAAAGCTACGCGCCGAAGGACCTGGGCAAGATCGGCGGCAACTACCGCGATGCCGCCAACCCGCCAGCCTGGGTCGGCATGGACGTGTGGGCCGCGACCATTTGCTTCAACACCGTCGAAGCCGAGAAGCAGGGCCTGAGCAAACCCGTGAGCTGGCAAGACCTGACCAAGCCTGAGTACAAAGGCAAGATCGTCATGCCTAACCCGGCCTCGTCCGGTACTGGTTTCCTCGACGTCAGCGCCTGGCTGCAAACCTTTGGCGAGAAGCAGGGCTGGGCCTACATGGATGGCTTGCACCAGAACATAGGTCAATACGTTCACTCCGGTTCCAAGCCGTGCAAACTCGCGGCGTCCGGTGAATTCCCGATTGGTATCTCCTTTGAATACCCGGCGGTTCAGCTGAAACGCCAAGGCGCGCCGCTGGACATCATCCTGCCGAAAGAAGGCCTGGGTTGGGAGATTGAAGCGACTGCGGTGATCAAGGGTACGCAGCACGAAGACGCGGCGAAGAAACTGGCGGACTTCTCGGCCAGCCCGGCGGCGATGGAGCTTTACAAAGAGAACTTCGCGGTCCTCGCGCAGCCAGGTATCGCCAAACCGCAGACCGAATTACCGGCGGATTACGAGCAGCGGCTGATCAAGAACGACTTTGCCTGGGCGTCGAAGAATCGCGACGAAATCCTGACTGAGTGGCGCAAGCGCTATGACGGCAAGTCCGAGAAAGTGGTTGCCAAGTAACCGACACCGCTCGACCGATCGTTCCCACGCTCTGCGTGGGAATGCAGCCAAGGACGCTCCGCGTCCTCTGTGACGCAGAGCGTCACGGGATTCATTCCCACGCGGAGCGTGGGAACGATCATTGGGGGAACTCCATGACGCAACACCACGACATGCTCATCGTCGGCGCCGGCATCCTCGGCCTGTCCCACGCCTACGCCGCCGCCAAGCGCGGTCTCAAAGTCAGCGTTTTCGAACGCAGCGAAACACCTTTGGGCGCTTCGGTCCGCAACTTCGGCCAGGCCTTGGTCACCGGCCAACCTCCCGGCCCGATGCTCGAACTGGCCAAAGCGAGCCGCGACATCTGGGGCCATTGGGCCAACGTCGCCGGCCTGCAACTCAAGCGCAACGGCTCATATCTATTTGCGCGCACCGAAGCCGAAGAACACCTGCTACAAGCCTTTTGCAACGGTCGCGCCGTGGAACACAACTACAACGTCGAACTGTTGCGCGGCGCGGCGTTGCGGGATTTGTACGGCGGCCAGTTCAGCCATCACCGTGCTGCGCTGCACGGCATGGACGATCAGCAACTGTATTCCCGCGAGGCAATTGCGGCGTTGATCGATTACCTGCGCCGCGAACTCGGCGTCGAGTTTCATTTCTCCACGTTGGTGCGCGACATCGAGCCCGGCCGCTTGCAAAGCACCGCCGGCAGTTTCAGCGCCGGGCAGATCATCGTCTGTTCCGGCCATGATTATCAGACGTTGCTGGCCGAACCGATTGCCGCGCTCAACCCGCAAATCTGCCGCCTGCAAATGCTCCGCGCCCGGCCGCAAATCAACCTGAATCTGCAACACGCGTTGCTCACCGGATTGAGTTGCGTGCATTACGGCGCATTTGCCGACCTGCCGGAAGCCGCCGCGGTCCAGGCGCAAATCCTGCGCGACGCACCGCATTTGCACGACAACGGCATTCACCTGCTGATCAGCCCGACGCCTTACGGCGAATTGATCATCGGCGATTCCCACCATTACGGCAGCGATCCTTCACCGTTCAACGCCGAGCAGGTGGACGACTGGATGATCGAACTGGCCGAGCAAACGCTGGGCTGCAAAATACAAGTGCTGGAGCGCTGGCAAGGGGTCTATGGTTCAAAAGGCCCGGGCCCGTTCTCGTTCCTGCGCCCGCAACCCGGTGTAAGCGTGGCGCTGATGCACACCGGCGTCGGCATGAGCGTCGGACCGGCGATGGCCGAGCGTAACGTCGCACTGCTGTTGGGAGAGGATTGATGGCGAGTCATGAACAAGTGGTCGACGAGGTCTTCGCCCTGTACGAACGCTTCGGCGACAGCGACTACATCGGCGAACCGGTGTCGCAGATCGAGCACATGTCCCAGGCCGCCGAACGGGCCATGGCCGAAGGCTTCGACGATGAAGTGGTGTTGGCGGCGTTCTTCCACGATATCGGGCATATCTGCGCCGAGAGCGCGGAAAACATGGGCGGCTTCGGCGTGGTCAGCCACGAGCGCCTTGGCGCTGACTATTTGCGGCGCGCCGGTTTCAGCGAACGCATGGCGCGGCTGGTGGAGTACCACGTGCAGGCCAAGCGTTATCTGACATTGAAAGAACCTGGGTACTACGAACGCTTGAGCGAGGCCAGTCGCCGCACCCTGGAATATCAGGGCGGGGTGATGACGCTGGCCGAGGCCGAGGCGTTCGAGCGCGATCCGTTGTGTGCCGTCAGTTTGCGCATGCGCCAATGGGATGAGCAGGCCAAGGAAATGTGGGTGCCGCTGATTGATCTTGAAGTGCTGAAGGCGAAAGCGGTTGCGCTACTGGTCCAGGGAGATGCCCGTCGTTTTACGGGCAACATTTAGCGAAATGCCCTACTCCTCGCGGCGAATGAGCGCCATGGCCGCAACGCGGTGGAGTCGCTAGTGTTTGAGCTTCTTTAATCGGCAAGGAACGCTCATGCGCTATTTGAAAGTCACCGTTCAGGATCGAATCGGCAACGGCCGGGCAGACTCTGTATTACTGCAGTTCTATGAGACGGCCTGTACGCCGGGCGATGACATTCTGCTCAATAAAGCCTTTGCACTGGATTTCGACGCCGATGGCAACGTCGATTACAAAATGGGCGATGTCACCAACAACGGTGCGGAAAACACTACTGATCAGCGATTGCTGAAGACCTTCGCCAATGCGTGCCTGAAACTCAACTGGTTCAATCCCGGAGCCTCCACCAAACGTTATCTGAAAATCTTCGTTGAAGATTTCGCCAGGGATGGCAGCCCGGATACCGTGCGTTTGCACTTTCATGAAGGCACCGGCAAACCGACCGACAAAACCCTGGCTTATACCGCCGCGGCCTACGACACGGACAACAACGGCACGCTGGATTGGGTGATCCACTTCGATGTGGACAATGATGGCGATACCGACGCCGCGGATCAGGAGCTGGTGGCACTGCTGAGTGGTACCTACCTGAAGTTCAAATGGAAGTGATCGCTCCAGTGCGCTACTTGAAGGTCATCGCCAGAGACTCGACCGGCCAGGGTCACGCGGACACCGTGCTTTACCAGTTTTTTGAGCACGATCAATTGCAGCGCGTGGCAACGAACGCTGACCTGCGCCGGCTCAAGACCTTGGGTAAAACCTATCTGAAATGTGCGTGGTTCAACACCGACGAAAGCGAGGAGCGGCACCTGCGAATCTTCTCGCAGAACCCTTCCGCCGACGGCACTCCGGAACAAGTGAGGCTACATTTTCACGAAGGGCCGCTCATCGCCTACAAGGCCGCGGCCCAGGATCTTGATAACGATGGCGAGCTGGAGCTGATATGGAGTTCAGATGTGGACAATGACGGGCGCTCGAATCGCACGGATCGAAGTCGGGTTACGGCATTGGTGAAGCAGTTTTTGAAGTTGGGCTGGTAGCGATAGATCGGTCCCACGCAGAGCGCGGGAACGATCAGGCTCAGAGCTGTCGGGCCAACACTTCAACCTGCTCCTGCCGCTCCGCCTGACTCAACTTCGCCTGCGGATTGAGCGACGACCACTGCGGGTGCGCCCGCGCTTTGTTCAGCGCTTCGGGCAGCTTGCCTTCGCGCCAGGTCTTGTCCTGGGGCATGGCCACTTGAATGCTGTCCATCGCCGCATGCCCGCGCTGGTTCAGGGCTTGTACCAGTTGCCGCTGGCGCAGGGCCAACAGCCGCAGCACGCTGTCATCGACGGTCAGCTCCCGCTGGCCCTTGATCTTGCCCAGCAAGCGGCTGCCATAGCTGCGCGCCGTTTGCAGGGCGCCGCCGGCAATCGCCCCGGCCAGTGCCGCCACGCCTAGCGTGAGGCCGCCCACCAGCAGATCCACACCGGCACCGGCCGCCGCGCCCGCCGCGATGCCGCCGCCCACCCGAACGCCCAGTTGTTTGAGGGTTTCGGGGTTGAACAAGTCATCGCCCCAACGACCATCGAGCAGCGGCAAGTCACTGGCGGCGGCGTCTTGTGGGCGGAAGGCGTAGAGCTTGAGCAGGGCTTCGACGCAGCGCTGTTCCCGTTGTCGAATAGCCTTGCGCAGTTCGCTGATCGCTTGCTGTTCCTGTTCCGCCTCGCTGACCACACTGCGACGGCACGCGGCGCAATCAATCAGCAATTCCGCAATCAGCCGCGCCGCGCTTTGCTGGCGCGCCAGGCGTTGAGCCTGTTGATCGGCGATCAGGCGATCCAGTTGTGGACGGGCGTTTTCCAGCAGCAGCGCGAGGCTTTCATAGAGTCGGCGTTCGCCATCTTCCGGCGGGGCGACGCTGTCGAAGCGCACCAGCGCATGCAAACCCAGGCGCGCCAGAGCTTCACGCCAGTCCGGCTCGCGATGATTGGCGCTGCTGACGAAGTTCAACACCGGCAGCAGTGGCTTGCCGCAACTGGCCAACACTTCCAGTTCATCGCGGTACTTGGCCAGCACCGGCTCCCGGGCGTCGATCACGTAGAGGCCGGCGTCCGAGGCCAGCAGTTGGCGCAGCACCTTGGCTTCTTGCTCGAAACGCTGCCGCGCTTCGCTGCCCTCCAGGAATCGCGCCAGTCGCGCCGGGCCGTCGAGGCGTTCGCCGGGGCGTTCCAGGCGTTCCAGATAGTCGAGCAGGGCGATGGCGTCTTCCAGGCCCGGGGTGTCGTAGAGATCGAGCAACGGTTCGCCGTCCACCGACAGCCGCGCGCCTTCGACATGCCGAGTGGTGCTGGGCCGATGGGACACTTCACCGAATCCGACGTCCCGGGTCAGGGTGCGCAGCAACGAGGTCTTGCCGACGTTGGTGTGACCGACCACCGCGAGTTTCAAAGGCTTAGTCATGACCGGTCTCCAGCCAATTCAACGGCGCGCAATCGGCGAAGGGCAGTTCGAGTTGTTGCAGCGCCGTGTGCCAGTCACCCAAACGCTCGGCATCCAGCGCTTCGCCGGCCGGCGCTTGCAGCAACCAGACGCGGGTGGCGCTGGCGTTGCGTGCCAGTTCGGCGATCAATGCCAGGCTGCCGCGATCCGGTGAGCGGCGTGGATCGCAGGCAATGGCGAGGCGTGCCGGGGGAAAGCGGCTTAGCTGTTCGAGGAGTTTATTTCGGGATTCGCGGCTGTCGAGGATGCCCGCATTGCTGACGGACTTTGGCAATTGCGGTGGCCATGGACGTTGATCGTCCAGTTCGATGGCTACCAGCAGCGCGCCATCGCTGTGCAGGTCACTGACATCGCTTTCAACCCGGTGAAGCTGATCCGGCGCAGCATCGCTAATGCCCAGGCGTTCGCTGGTGGGCATCAGCCGCTCGCGCAATTGCGCATAGCCGGGCAGGTTCAGATCCAGACGCAAGCCAGCCTGAGCGGTTTTCCAGCGCCACAGACAAAGCAGTGCCAGCAGCAGCCGCGGCAGCACACCGTAAACCACCAACACACCGACCAGCCACGTTGCCCAGGCTTGGCGAGCGCTCTCGATATTGAGCGCGGTGTCGCCGCTTGCGCGGATCATTTCCACGGTCGGCACATTGAAACCAAGCAGCGAAGGTAGGGCGCCGAGGGCTTGGGTCATCGCCACGAAGGTGTCGGCACTGAGCAGGGTGGTTTCCCAGACGAAGCCGTAGCGTCGGGTCGCCATCAACGTCAGCAGAATCGCGAGCGCACTGAGCATCGCCAGTAACCACAGGCTGTTGACCAGCACGCCGACGGCCCAGCGATTGAGTTTGTGTCGTTGCAGCAACAGCAGGAGGGCGGGGGCTAGTTGCGCGGCTTTGGCGTCCCTGGCGAGTTTTTCGCTGAGCCACAGCCACAGGCGTCCGAGTGTGGCGCCGTGTTCACCGGCGAACACCAGGCCCAAGGCCCAGCTCAGCAGCAGAATCAGGTTCAGCCCGAGCAGGCTGCCCAAGGCCCAGAACACATTCACCGAGACCTGCCCGTCGCCCAGTGCGGCAAAGGCCAGGCCGGCACCGCTGACCACGGCCAGTACAGCCATCACTAACAACGCTAATCGCGCACCTTGCAGCCAGTGTTTGAGGGCGCTGGTCAGTCCATCCCGTTCGGCCAGCCACAGGGCCCGGCGTTGAATCCGTGTCGGCAGATCGCCGCCCGCCGTGCGGGCCAGTCGGTTGGCTTCCAGGTCGTCCAGGGGCCCGGCGTGTTCTTCGCGCAGGCGGATGGTTTCCGTCAGCCAGAGGTTATTCAGTTCAGTCACGCGGCATCCCGTCGCTTAGATGAACGGTGAGCATAACCGCTGTGGCGCTTATCGGGAAAAGGGAGGCTCTGGTATCCTCGCCGGCATGACTAAATCACTCCCCCTCAGCCTGATCGCAGCCCTCGGTGAAAACCGTGTGATCGGCGTCGACAACAGCATGCCCTGGCACTTGCCGGGGGACTTCAAATACTTCAAGGCCACCACCCTGGGCAAGCCGATCATCATGGGTCGCAAGACCTGGGATTCCCTCGGTCGCCCGCTGCCGGGTCGGTTGAACATCGTGGTCAGCCGCCAGGCGGATCTGGTGCTGGAAGGCGCGGAGGTTTATCCGTCGCTGGAAGCCGCCGTTGTTCGTGCCGAGGAATGGGCGAAAGAGCAGGGCGTCGATGAGCTGATGCTGATTGGCGGGGCGCAGTTGTATGCCCAAGGGTTGGCGCAGGCTGATCGACTTTATCTGACGCGCGTGGCGTTGAGCCCGGAAGGGGATGCGTGGTTTCCAGAGTTTGATTTGAACGAATGGAAATTGGTGTCGAACATTGAGAATCCGGCGGTGGAAGATAAGCCGGCATACAACTTCGAGGTTTGGGAGCGCGCATAGATCGTTCCCACGCTTTGCGTGGGAATGCCTCTAGGGACGCTCCGCGTCCAGTGACGCGGAGCGTCACGGGCTGCATTCCCACGCGGAGCGTGGGAACGATCGGTCACGATGAAAGCCTTAAGCCTGCGCCAACTCCGCATGCTCATCCGCACCCAGCAGCTCCTGATTGGTCTGCTGCATCATCTGGCTGGTAATCGCCCCGGCCGTAATCGAGCCACTGACGTTCAACGCCGTACGGCCCATGTCGATCAGCGGCTCAACCGAAATCAGCAGCGCCACCAGTGACACCGGCAAGCCCATGGCCGGCAGCACGATCAGCGCGGCAAACGTCGCGCCGCCACCTACACCCGCCACACCGGCCGAACTCAGGGTCACAATCGCCACCAACGTCGCGATCCACAGCGGGTCGAGCGGGTTGATGCCCACGGTTGGCGCAACCATCACCGCCAACATCGCCGGGTACAGGCCGGCACAGCCGTTCTGGCCGATGGTTGCGCCAAACGAAGCGGCGAAACTGGCGATGGATTGCGGGATACCCAGGCGACGGGTTTGCGCTTCGATGCTCAGCGGAATGCTCGCCGCGCTGGAGCGGCTGGTGAAGGCAAACGTCAGCACCGGCCAGATCTTGCGGAAGAAGCGCAGCGGGTTGATCCCGGCTGCCGACACCAGCAGGCCATGGACCACAAACATCAGGCCGAGGCCGATGTACGACACCACGACGAAACTGCCGAGCTTGATGATGTCTTGCAGGTTGGAACCGGCGACCACTTTGGTCATCAGCGCCAACACGCCGTACGGGGTCAGCTTCATCACCAGGCGCACCAGGCGCATCACCCAGGCTTGCAGGGTGTCGATGGCGTTGATCACTTTCTGACCTTTTTCGACGTCATCCTTCAGCAGTTGCAGCGCGGCGACTCCGAGGAACGCAGCGAAGATCACTACGCTGATGATCGAGGTCGGCTTGGCCCGGGCCAGGTCGGCGAACGGGTTTTGCGGGATAAACGACAGCAACAACTGCGGCACATTCAGGTCAGCGACCTTGCCCGCGTAGTCGGTCTGGATCGTTTGCAGGCGCGCCATTTCCTGGGTGCCGGCGACCAAACCTTCGGCGGTCAGGCCGAACAGGTTGGTCAGGCCGATGCCGATCAGCGCCGCGATGGCGGTGGTGAACAGCAGGGTGCCGATGGTCAGGAAGCTGATCTTGCCCAACGACGAAGCGTTGTGCAGCCGGGCTACGGCGCTGAGGATCGAAGCGAACACCAGCGGGATCACGATCATTTGCAGCAACTGCACGTAACCATTGCCAACCAGATCGAACCAGCCGATCGAGGCTTTCAGCACCGGGTTGCCGGCACCGTAGATGGCATGCAACGCCACGCCGAACGCCACGCCCAATGCCAGCGCGAGCAGGACCTTCTTGGCCAGGCTCCAGGAGGTGTGACGGGTTTGCGCCAGGCCAAAGAGCAAGGCGAGGAACACCAGCAGATTGAGAATCAGCGGCAGATTCATAAAGACTCCATAGACTTGTGCCAGCCACCCTCGTGTGTGACTGCGAACCGGCAAGCCTAACAGCTTGATATCTAATGAATTAATACCAAAAACAGAGGTGGACTGTCGTTTTTGGAATAAGCGGATGTCGCGCACAGGGATGCAGCTGGCGCGAAGGGGACGCAAGCGGTCGCGGGCAGGCGGGAACTGTCACACTTTTTTGTTAGCGTCGATGTCTTTGAATCTGGGTCTCTCTACAAGGAAGCATGCAGATGAAATTCGCACCGAAAATGCTGGCTGCCGCACTCTGCTTCGGCCTCGCCAGCCAGGCGTTCGCCACGGATTTGAAGCACTGGCCAGCCGATCAGGCCAAGGCGCTGGACGCGATGATCGCGGCCAATGCCAACAAGGGTAACTTCGCGGTGTTCGACATGGACAACACCAGTTACCGCTACGACCTCGAAGAGTCGTTGCTGCCATTCATGGAAAACAAGGGCCTGATCACCCGCGAAACCCTCGATCCTTCCCTGAAGCTGATCCCGTTCAAGGACACCGCCGACCACAAGGAAAGCCTGTTCAGCTACTACTATCGCCTCTGCGAAATCGACGACATGGTTTGCTATCCATGGGTCGCCCAGGTGTTCTCCGGCTTCACCCTGCAAGAGCTCAAGGGCTATGTCGATGAGCTGATGGCGTCCGGTAAGCCGGTGCCGAGCACCTATTACGACGGCGATGTGGTCAAGACCATCGACGTCCAGCCACCGAAAATCTTCACCGGCCAGGCCGAGCTGTACAACAAGCTGATGGAGAACGGCATCGAGGTCTACGTGATGACCGCTGCCTCCGAAGAACTGGTGCGCATGGTCGCGGCCGATCCGAAGTACGGCTACAACGTCAAACCGCAGAACGTGATCGGCGTGACCACGCTGCTCAAGGACCGCAAGACCGGCGAACTGACCACCGCGCGCAAGCAGATCACCGCCGGCAAGTATGACGAGAAGGCCAACCTTGGCCTCGAACTGACCCCGTACCTGTGGACCCCGGCGACCTGGATGGCCGGCAAGCAAGCGGCGATCCTGACCTACATCGATGAATGGAAAAAACCGGTGCTGGTGGGTGGCGATACCCCGAGCAGCGACGGCTACATGCTGTTCCACAGCGTCGATGTGGCCAAGGGCGGCATTCACTTGTGGGTCAACCGCAAAGATAAATACATGACCCAGATTAACGGCATGATGGCCAAGCACGCCGCGGCCCAGGCCAAGGAAGGGTTGCCGGTGACGGCGGACAAGAATTGGGTGATCGTCAAGCCTGAAGAGATTCAGTAATCCCTTCATCTGATCGTTCCCACGCTCTGCGTGGGAACGATCATTGCGAATCACTCGCATCTTCTGCTAGCGTGCGCGCTCCTGAACGACCCTCTCGATCAAGGTAGTGCTGTGCCCTCCTGGAATACGCAGATTGCCCGCCTGTTCGCCGAACAAAAGAAAGCCCTGGAAGCCTTCGTCATCCGTCGTACTGGCAGCGCCCAGGTGGCGGCTGATCTGACCCAGGAGTCTTTCCTGCGCCTGGCGCGTCTCGAATCCGGCGAGAAAATCGACAACCTGCCGGCCTTTCTTTTCACCATCGCCAGTAATCTGGTGCGCGATCACCAGCGCCAGACAATTCGTCGCGAGCGTATGGAAACCGGCGAACCCAGCGAAGATCTGCCGTGCAGCAGCCCTTCGGCCGTGGAGCAATTGTCCGCGTATCAGGACGAAGCCTTGATGCGCGATGCCATTTGCGCGCTGCCTGAGGCCACCCGACAGATTTTCCTGCTCTATCATGTCGACGAACATTCCTACCGGGAGATTGCCGAGCGTCTGGCCATCAGCCCGCGTAGCGTCGAATACCAATTGCGTCGTGCGCTGATCGAGTGCCGGGCCTTTATCCAGGCACGGTTGGCGAACGATGACCGAGGTGCGCGGCCATGACTCGCGAACCCGTACCCGTGGAACCCCTGATGATTGAACCCGCAGCATCGGCGCCCGCCGACGACCTGTTTGCCGAGGCTTCCGGCTGGTATTTCCGGCTCCAGGCCGAAGACGTGAGCGCCAGCGAACTGGATGCGTTTGCCTCGTGGCTGGCGCAGGGCCAGGCCCAGGACGATGCCTGGCAGGAGGTGCGGGCGTTGCTCGGCGCCTTGCGCGAACCGGCGCGGTCGATCCGCGAGCAGGAGCAGGAGCAGGAGCAGGCACGCTGGCGCAAACCACGTGCGCGGCAATGGTTCGAATGGGCGTGCGCCGCCGCGGTGCTGTTGATGGTCGGAACGGTGGCGTTGCAAACCCCTTGGCTGGATCGCCTGCGCGCCGACTATGCGACCGGTACCGGCGAGACGCGCCGGGTAGAGCTGGCCGATGGATCAACGCTGCAACTCAATACCGATACCGCGATTCAGATTCGAATGAGTGCGGGCGAACGGCAGGTGCGCCTGTTGCGGGGCGAAGCCTGGTTCGAAGTGACCAAGGATGCCGCGCGGCCTTTTGTCGTGGCCTCCGGCGAGGGTTGGGTGAAAGTCGTCGGCACGCAGTTCAGCGTTGCCCGACGCACCGATGAGACTCGGGTGCAGGTCGCCGAGGGCCGCGTTGAGGTCAGCGCCGGCAGCGGTGAGCCGGTGTACCTGGAGCCGGGGCGTGCGGTCGAGTATCGGAGTCGGCAGCTGACGACGGTGCATGGTTTCGATCCAGCGGCCGGATTTGCCTGGCGGCAACGCCAACTGGTGTTCCGCCAGCAACCCCTGGCCGAGGTGGTGGACGAGTTGAACCGCTACTGGCCGGGTCGCACGCTGGTGCTGGGCGATGATTTGCGTGAGCGGCAAGTCTCCGGGGTGTTCGACATCGACAAACCCGACGCCGTGGTCAAGGCGCTGGTCTACACCCTGCATCTGCGTGCTGACCATTACACCCCGTATTTACTGGTGCTGCGTGAAGGATGAGCTTGAAGCCGGTCGCCACAGGTTTGTGTTGTTTTAGATGCAGGTGAAAATAATTCTCAAATAGTTTCAGGGTTTTCCGCGGGGTCGTCGTCCTTGATCACTGAGGCGTAAACAATAAGCACTCTCAAGTAGTGCCGCGCCGTCACACCGACTTCGATCATTGGGGACACTTCCATGGGACATCCGATTGCCGCCCGGCGCCTGCCCGGCCTGCCGACTTTGTTGACGCTGGCTCTGGGCCTGGCATTTACAGGCGCGCCGGTCCACGCACAGGCCGCACCTGCCGCGCAGGCCCAGCTCTATCGCTTCGAGATTCCGGCTCAGTCGCTGGACGCCGCCTTGGCCGCGTTTTCGGACGTGACCCGCATTCAAGTGCTGGTCTCGGCCGAAGTGACCCAAGGTGTGCGATCGCCCGGCCTGCGCGGCAGTTTTGCCAAGGATGAGGCTCTGGCGCGGTTATTGGTCGGCACTGGACTGGACGCGAGCTATATCGACAGTGACAGCGTGACCCTGGAAAAGCGCGTGGCGACGGGGTCGGCGATGGAGCTGGGCGCCACCAAAGTAAGTGCCCGGCAGCTTGGAGCCACCACTGAAGGCAGCGGTTCCTACACCACCGGCGCGGTCACCATTGGTAAAAGCACCCAGAAGCTCAAGGACATCCCGCAATCGGTCAGTGTGCTGACGCGCAAGGCGATGGATGACCGCAACATCACCACCCTCACTCAGGCGATTGAAGCAGTACCCGGGCTGAGTTCAATCCGGTCACCAGGCCCGGGCATGTTCATGTTCTCCCGAGGCTTCGACATTGAAGCGTTGCAATACGACGGGGTGCCGGTCCCTCGCGATGTCTACGCACTGGGCAGTTACATCACCGAAAACATGGTGATTTACGACCGCATGGAAGTGTTGCGCGGCGCGGCGGGTTTGCTTCAGGGAGCCAACAGTCCGGGCGGTGCGATCAACCTGGTGCGCAAACGCCCGCAAGCCGCACCGACCGTGACGTTGAGTGCCAAGGCCGGCAGTTGGGACCGTTATGCCTCGCAAGCGGATGTCGGTGGCCCGCTGAACGAAACCGGCACCCTTCGCGGACGCGCGGTGGTCAACTACGAGAAAGGCCATTCGTTTTCCGATTACACCTGGAACTGGGAACAGACCGTGTACGGCGCGCTGGACTTCGATCTGAGCGACGACACCGTGCTCGGCGTCGGCTTCAGCAACAAGAAAAGCCATGGCCGGCCTTACTTCCTCGGCCTGCCGCGTTACACCGATGGCAAGCCGCTGGACTTGCCGCGTTCCTCCTACACCGGTTCAACCTGGAACCGCTCGTTCAATGATCAGACCGCCGTGTATCTGGACCTGGAACATCACTTCAACGACAACTGGAAAATCAAGGCGTCGGCGATAGCGATGAACGAGTCCAACGAAGCGACGTATCAGTTCATCACGGGCGCGGTGCCCGTCGGCACTACCACCGGGCCGCGCTTTGCGGATTACGCCACTGACTTTTCCGGCAAAAACCGTGGCCTGGACGTGTTCGTCAACGGCGACTTCGAAGCCTTGTCGTTCAAGCAAAGCGTGGTGCTGGGCGCCAACTATTCGAAATACACCACCGATGATGCTTATGCCCGCGCCTTTTCGCCGGGGGTGGACGTCAGCGACATCGACCATCACCGCCCTGACCAGAGCTTCGACAGCATCGCCGACAGTGCCAACCTCGCAACCAGCACCTATGACATTCGGCAGAAAGGCCTCTACGGTTCGTGGCGGGTCAAGCTGGCCGATCCGCTGACCCTGATTCTCGGCGCGCGCACCAGTTGGTACGACTACACGTTTAACCAGGACAATTACTTCGCCCGTGAACTGCAGGACAACGGCGAGAGTAACTCGGTCAAGACCAGCGGCGAGGTCACGCCTTACGCCGGCCTGGTGTATGCGCTGAACGATGAGTGGTCGGTCTACGGCAGCTACTCCGAAGTGTTCATTCCTCAGGTTCAGCTGACCAAGGAAAAAACCGGGCTGCCGCCGGTCGAAGGCAAAAACTACGAGTTGGGGATCAAGGGCGAATTGATGGATGGCCAGCTCAACACCTCGCTGGCGCTGTTCCGCTACATTCACAAAAATCGTGCGGTCACCGACTTCACCACTGATATCGAAAGCGACGAGGCGTGCAGCGGTTGGTACTGCTCGACGGCGTCCGGCAAAATTCGCAGCCAAGGCATTGAGGCGGAGATCAGCGGTGAAGTTGCACCGGGCCTGCAACTGACCAGCAGCTACACCTACAACACCACCAAGTTCCTCAAGGATCCGGAGCTTGAGGGCAAGGTCTTTTCCACGTTTACGCCGATGCACATGCTGCGCATTTGGGGTGATTACACCTTGCCGGGCGACTTCAACAAAGTCAGCGTCGGTGCGGGGGTCAACGCGCAGAGTCGTACCGTCGGTTTTGATCGTGGGTTCGAACAGCCGGGGTTTGCGATCTGGAATTCGCGTATTGCCTATGAGGCCAGTGATGAGGTCACGCTGGCAGTGAACCTGAACAACCTGTTCGACAAACAGTACTTCATCCCGTCGTACAGCCAGGTTTCGGCGAATAACTACTATGGCGATCCGCGGAACATGATGTTTAGCGTGACGTACAAACCCGAGTTCTAACGGGCTCCTACGGGGGGATCTGCGTATCGATCGTTCCCACGCTCTGCGTGGGAATGCAGCCCGTGACGCTCCGCGTCACTGGACGCGGAGCGTCCCTTGAGGCATTCCCATGCGGGAGCGTGGGAACGATCGGATCGCGTAAACAAAAATGCCCCGCACTTGGCGGGGCATTTTTATGGTGACGATTAAGACTTACAGCCCGTCGAGCATCGCCTTGTTCCGCACGGCACCCTTGTCGGCGCTGGTGGCCAGCAGGGCGTAGGCTTTCAGCGCGGTGGTCACTTTACGTGGGCGCTTCTCGACTGGCTTCCAGCCTTTCTGATCCTGCTCGACCCGGCGTGCCGCCAGTTCTTCATCGCTGATCAACAGGTTGATCGAGCGGTTCGGAATGTCGATCAATACCTTGTCGCCATCCTGCACCAGACCAATCGCGCCACCGGCAGCGGCTTCTGGCGAAGCGTGGCCGATGGACAGGCCCGAGGTACCGCCGGAGAAGCGGCCGTCGGTGAGCAGGGCGCAGGCTTTGCCCAGGCCTTTGGATTTCAGGTACGACGTCGGGTAGAGCATTTCCTGCATGCCCGGGCCGCCTTTCGGGCCTTCGTAGCGGATGATCACGATGTCGCCGGCCTTCACTTCATCGGCGAGGATGCCGCGCACGGCGCTGTCCTGGCTTTCGAAGATCTTCGCGTTGCCTTCGAACACGTGGATCGACTCGTCGACGCCGGCGGTTTTCACCACGCAACCGTCGAGGGCGATGTTGCCGTACAGAACGGCCAGGCCACCTTCTTGCGAATAAGCGTGCTCGACACTGCGGATGCAGCCGTTTTCACGGTCGTCGTCCAGGGTTTCCCAACGGGTCGACTGACTGAACGCGGTTTGCGTCGGGATGCCCGCCGGACCGGCCTTGAAGAAGTGATGCACGGCTTCGTCAGTGGTCTGGGTGATGTCCCACTTGGCGATGCCTTCGGCCATGCTCTTGCTGTGCACGGTCGGCAGCTCGGTGTGCAGCAGACCGCCACGGGCCAGCGAGCCGAGAATGCTGAAGATCCCGCCGGCACGGTGCACGTCTTCCATGTGGTACTTCTGGATGTTCGGCGCGACTTTGCACAGTTGCGGTACGTGGCGGGAGAGGCGGTCGATGTCCTTCAGGTCGAAGTCGATCTCGGCTTCCTGGGCCGCGGCCAGCAAGTGCAGGATGGTGTTGGTGGAACCGCCCATGGCGATGTCCAGGGTCATCGCGTTTTCGAACGCCTTGAAGTTGGCGATGTTGCGCGGCAACACCGACTCATCGTTATCGCCGTAATAGCGTTTGCACAGGTCGACAATGGTGCGGCCGGCTTGCAGGAACAGCTGCTCGCGGTCGCTGTGGGTGGCGAGGGTCGAACCGTTGCCCGGCAAAGCCAGGCCCAGGGCTTCAACCAGGCAGTTCATCGAGTTGGCGGTGAACATGCCGGAGCACGAACCGCAGGTCGGGCAGGCGCTGCGCTCGTACTCAGCGACTTTCTCGTCAGAAGCGCTGGAGTCGGCGGCGATCACCATGGCATCGACGAGGTCGAGGCCGTGGCTGGCCAGTTTAGTCTTGCCGGCTTCCATCGGGCCACCGGAAACGAAGATCACCGGGATGTTCAGGCGCAAGGCGGCCATCAGCATGCCAGGGGTGATCTTGTCGCAGTTGGAGATGCAGACGATGGCGTCGGCGCAGTGGGCGTTGACCATGTACTCGACAGAGTCGGCGATGATCTCGCGGCTCGGCAGCGAATACAGCATGCCGTCGTGGCCCATGGCGATGCCGTCATCCACAGCGATGGTGTTGAATTCTTTGGCGACGCCACCGGCCCGTTCGATTTCACGGGCGACCAGTTGGCCGAGGTCCTTGAGGTGGACGTGGCCCGGTACGAACTGGGTGAACGAGTTGGCAATGGCGATGATCGGCTTCTTGAAGTCGTCATCTTTCATCCCCGTGGCGCGCCACAGTGCGCGGGCACCGGCCATGTTGCGGCCGTGGGTGGATGTTTTCGAGCGGTAATCAGGCATGGAGCACTCCGGGCGGCTAATCAGGTATCAAAGGGGAGTGAGCTTCTATTGACGTCTGGAACACTCAGAAATGGCCGTGTGTCCGGAAGTTGCCGATGACTTTGCGGGATCGCCGCTTGCCTCAGCCTGAGCTCATAAACCCGCCGGGGGATGAATGGCGATGAATCTCGCGATTCTACACCGCTGGCGTCAGGAGGGAATGGCTCAAAGTGTTGATCCAGCCCTGACGCCGTGTGCGGGATGACCATCGGTAAGGTGAACGAGCCTCCCAGGGGGATATCACCGCACGGGACGCTTGGCTAAACTGCCGGCCTTCGCGTAATCGCACCAAAAGGAATTGGCATGCCGCTGTTCAATCGCTCGTTGTGGTTTTACCTGCTCGTCGGTCTGTGCCAAGGGGTGGTTTTCTGGCAGGTCGAATCATTCGGGTCGCGCGGCGTGCTGGCGGCGAGCCTGACGCTGGTAGTGGTTGGAGGGCTGCTCCTGCAACTGCTCGGCCCCAAACTCAAGGACCGCCGGGTTCTGGCCCTGACGCTGGGATTTTGCCTGTTGATGATGGCAATCAGTTCCTGGGTCCAACTGTCCGGCCTCGATTACGGCAATCGTTGGCTGATGGAAAACTGGCTGTTAACCGGTGTGCCGTTGAGCTACGTGGTGTGTGCGTTTCTCGCCAGTTGGCCATCGGGCACCGGCCGGCGCTGGGCTTACGATGATCTGTTTCACAGCGCCTGGAGCCATGTGTTCGTGGTGTTTTTTGCGCTGATGCTGACGGGCGTGTTCAGCCTATTGCTGCTGCTCTGGAGCAAATTGTTTCTCATGCTGGGCATCGATTTTTTTGCCGAGCAGTTCTCCTCCCGGGTCTTTATCTGCCTCAGCCTGCCGCTTGTATTCTCCCTGGCCATGCGCCTGGGGCTGCACAACGAAAGAGTCATCGGCATGTTGCGGGGCGTCTTGTTGGCGGCCTGTCATTTCCTGTTGCCGTTGATCACCCTGATCACGGTCCTGTTTACCGTGACACTGCCCTTTACTGGCGTGCAAAAGATCTGGGCCACCGGCTATTCGACCCCGATTTTGTTGTGCCTGGTGGGGACTTATCTGTTTTTGCTCAATGGGGTGTTTCAGGACGGGCGCCAGGCCAAGCCTTATCCGGCGTGGCTGATGCGCTGTGTCGAGGCGGGTTTGCTGTGCTTGCCGGTGCTGGTGGCGTTGTCCGGGTATTCGAGCTGGCTGCGGGTCGAGCAGTACGGTTTGTCGCCCCGGCGTTTCACCGGCCTGCTGCTGGTCGCGATTTTCGCGGCGTACAGCCTGACTGCGGTGTTGGCCGTGGTGCAACGCAACGCCTTGTGGCTGAACGGGCTGCGACGCAGCAACCCGGCCCTGGCCTTGGTCGTGTGTCTGGTCTTGGTGCTGATCAATACGCCCTGGTTCAATGGCCAGTCCTTCAGCGCACGGGATCAGGTGCGCCGCTTGCTGGATGGCCGCACGTCGGTGCTGGTGTTCGATAGTAATTATTTGCGCAATGGTTTGGGCATGGCAGGGCGGCAGCAGTTCGAGGCGTTGTCCGAACTGCTTGAACGCAATGAGGTGCTCGATGCGCCTTCGCGAGAGGTGCTACGCGCCCAGATCAAAGGCACTCCCGGTGAATCCACGGTTGAGCCCCGTCCCTATACACCAAGCCCTGTGAACCTCGAATGGATCGGTCCGAAAGTGGACGGCAGCGAGCAATTCATCAGCCTCAACAGTCGCAAGCTCCAGTGCCAGGATGATGGCTGCGTAATGTGGGGAGTCGACCTTGATGGCGATGGCCAGGCTGAAGTGGTGCAATTCAATCAGCAGCCGTGGGACCACCGGGCTTTGCTCTACAAACGCGCCGCTAGCGGTGAATGGCAATACGTCACCGTGCTGCTGGGCGCCAATCTTTCGCCACAAAACCTGGATCGGCTGCGTGCCGGTGACTTCAAGCTCATCGAGCCGCGTTACAAGAGCGTGCAAATAGGCGATCTCACGTTGGCTCCCGAACCTGAGGTGCAATGACGTCGAGCGCCCGTTTCAGGCTTCGCTCAAGGTCGGGCTGCGCTGGCGGATTTGACTGCTCACCACCAGCCCGACGCTGCTCAGGACGATGAAGCCGAGTGCCAGCGTCAATTGCAATTCAAAGGGACTCAGGCTGATCAGGGCGCTGATCAGACCACCCGAGATGAATACCAGGGAGTTGCCGGCCGACGCCGAAGCGCCGGCCATGTCCGGAAAAACTTCCATCGCCATCGAGGTGGCGACCGGCCGCGCGATGGTGGTGCCGGCGGTGCAAATGATCATCGGGAGCAGGACGGTGAAGGTCGACAGCCCCCACCATGTTGAAAGCACCAGCATCACCAGGCCGGAAAAGAAGATCAGGCTCAGGCCCACGACGATCTGCGCACTCGGCGCGATCCGGCCGCCGAGAAGCCGGGCGACGATGCCGCCAATGATGTAGGCCAGGCCATAGAGCAACAGGATCAGCGAAAATTCGTAGGGCGTGTGGTGCAACTGCTCCATGAAAATCAGCGGTGAAATGACAATAAAGGAAAAGTGGCAGGCGAAGGCAATCGAGGCGATCAGCCAATAGCCCATAAACCCGGCATCGCGGTAGACCAGGCGGTATGACTGGACGATGCCCCGCTGAATGACGTTGGCCGGGCGCTGGTTTTCAAGAAACAGGCAGGCTTTCAGAAACACCGCGCCGGCCAGGACGATGAAGATCACAAAGCTTCCGGGCCAGTCCATGGCCTGTTGCAGCAGGGTCCCGGCCAGTGGCGAAATGGAAATACAGATGCCGCTGGCGGTCACCAAAAGAATCCTCAAGCGATCCCGATCCTTGCCATCGAACAAGTCTTGAACCAGGGCTTGGGTGAGCACGAAACAACCGCAGCCGATGGCCTGGACCACGCGGAACAGCAGGAACCAGGAATACTCGGTGGAGAGCACGCAGCCGATCGCGCCGATGATCGCGACGGCCATTCCCGACAGCAACAGACCCTTGCGCCCGATGGTGTCCGACAACGGCCCGATCAGCAGCTGCGACAGGGAAATGCCGACCGCGAACAGGCTGATGGATAGCGCGATGTCGGCCGGGGTGGTCCGGAAGTGTTCGGCCAGTGCCGGAAATGACGGCAGCAGGACATCCAGCGGAAAGACCCCGAGCAACACCATGGTCAGCAACAGGATGACCGCGGCACGACGTTTATCTGGACTGACAGCAGATTTTCCTTCATCCATCGACGAGCCCCGCCTGTGCGAAAAGTTGCTGGTTGGCGCGCAGGTCGAAGAAACCGGCGCTGTGTAATGCCTGAAGCGTGGCGCCAGCCCCCGAGCGAGCTCGCACCACGGTGGCTTGCATGCCTGTCAGCCTGTCGAGAATGTCTGCGATAGAGGCGCCGTCCAGGCCCACGCTGTGCAGGCTTTCCTTCAGCCATCGCTCATCGACTTCAAAAAACAGCAGAATGATTTCCACCAGCAGTTTGGCGGTGAACGTGCGTTGACTGCTGTTGAGGGTCAGCCACAGATAATGGAACACTTGCGAAAAGTAGCGACTGTGACGCGCCTCGTCCGTCAGGTGGTCCCTGAGCATTTCCTGGACGCTGGAGACTAGCGCATCACGGCAAACCTCGAGCAGTTCCCTGGCGATGATCGTCTCCGAGACAAAACCGACCAGAAACCAGGCCAGTGCCTTGTGCCGATCAGGGGCTTGCTCGAGCAGGTCATTCAGCCGGGTTATCCGCTGTGGCATCGCTGGCCGCTGGGTGATGCCGTAATGATCGGCAATCTGCTCGGCGAGGCTGTTGGAAAACAGCGCGTGAAAACCTTCGTCGGTGTAGAGCTGCAAGGCAGAGGTTTTCATGCGCGACGGGATGCTGACATCCAGCTCACCGTGGACGATGGTTTCCACCGCGCGGTTGACGATGCGATGTTCGAGCAGGGTGGTGTAGTCGAGGAAATACACCAGGTGGTTGGCCGATAAGCGATGGATCATCGAACGGCCCGCCGCTTCGATGCTCGGGTGGCTGAGGTAAGGCAGAAAGGCCGGTGGGAACCAGTGTCGGGTTTCCAGTTGCTGTTTCAGGTCCGGCGGCAACAGATAGGTGTGCTCGCTGGCGCGCACCGAGGCTCGGGTATTCCATTCGCCCAGGGTGAAACGCTGGGCCCAGAAATCCGGAATAGGGGAGGCACTGGTCATTGTTGTGAGCCTTGTTGGTTCAACAGTGCTTTCAACTCCTTGCACATCACCTGCCCGTCGCTCTGGCCGCAGCCAACAAAAAACAACGGTTGTTCCGGACTTTCCTCAAGTCCCAGCAGCGTTTCGACCTGATCGTCCGTCAATGCCCCCGTCAGCCAGGTATTCAGGCCCAGTGCGGTCGCCACCAGTTGGAAGGTCTGGGAAATATGACCGGCCTCGACGTAGGCCATTCGGTAGGCCCGGGAGTGTTGGTATTTCCACCACAGTTTGTCGAAGCGCGCGCTGAGGAACAGGCCCGCGGGCAAGTTGTTGATGAAGTGTTGCCCGCACACTAGTTGGCCCAACGGCGAGCCGGTCAGTGGGTTGACGAAGCTCAGTGCGTGATCGGCCGGATGGTAGGCGTAGAGTCCGGGTTCCAGGCCAATGACGTTTTGCGCCAGTAGAAAACCTTCACAGGCATTCAATCCTCCACCCGAAGGGCTGCTGCGGCGGGCGGCCAGGCCTTCGGCGACGGTTTCATCGATGTCGTCTTCGCGTTCTTTCAGGTAACCGAGGGACAAGTAAAGCAAGGTGCTGATGTCGCCGAGGGACACCGCTTCACCGGTGAACGACCGGCAGGTCTTGCGGCTGACCAGAGCATCGCCGAGGCTGTCGGCCGGCAACCCGGAGGGCGTGGGCAGGGCAATCATTGCGTGGGCCGCGCGGTGTGCGAGATCGGTGTCGGGTGCGCTGGAGGTCAATACTTCGTTGCAATGGTCCAGATAGTGTCTCGACCATTCATGGATGTTCTGCGGTGTATATTCGCAAGGTATGTTCTTGGTGCCGATATGAAATATCTTTGATAGTTCATCCCAGCCCCATTCGGTAGTGTCTTGTATTGAAGTTGTCAGTATTCCCGTGTTCAGGAATTGAGTGTCGATTATGTTGCTGTTGTCGAACGCTTCAGGGTTCTCTATAAGTTGTGCAAGTCGGAAGGAATATTCCAGGTTTAGTTCGAATTGCTTGTGGCTCCTGTAATCCCAGACTATCTGGCCGGGTGTGCGAGGCAGTATGAATAGATGAGGGTTTATCTGCATGACGGGCGCTTCACTCTGGGCTGTGCCATAGAAAACGCTGGGTAAGCCGGCACTCCCCAGCGTCTCACTTACTTAACGGGCTTTTGGTGCAACCAGAAAAGCCAGGTTAGCGATTTTGTTGGTTTCCAGAGTAACTGCTTTCATGTTTTGAACTCCTTGTAAGTGATAGTGAGTGCCACCGCTTGGTGACAACTCAATCATAGTTTGTAATGAGTTCTTATCAAGGGGAAAAGCAGTAGGAAATATCCAGTAATTTTGTGGGAGCGATCTTTAGGTTGAAGGGTGCTTGTAAGTCTTATTCTTTAGAATAAAAGATGCAGGGAAACTTCCTGCACGTCTGTAGGACGGCAAGTGTAAGAAATAGAAGGATTCACGGGGTAGAAAGCAAACGGGGAGCCTGTTGGCTCCCCGTCTAACCGGCGTTATCAGCTGTTTGGCAGCAGGCGGCAGGTGATGCTCTTGATGTAGCGGGTTTCGGCGATGGCCGGGTGCACCGGGTGATCCGGGCCCTGACCGCCACGTTCCAGCATCTGGATGTTGCGGTCCAGGTGGCGGGCGCTGGTCAGCAGGATGTTCTGCAGGTCATCTTCCGGCAGGTGCATCGAGCACGAAGCGCTGAACAGGATGCCGTCCTTGTTGAGCAGGCGCATGGCTTGCTCGTTCAGGCGACGGTAGGCGCCTTCACCGTTCTTCATGTCTTTCTTGCGTTTGATGAACGCCGGTGGGTCGGCCACGATCACGTCGAAACGCTCTTCACTGGCTTTCAGCTCTTTCAGGGCTTCGAACACGTCGCCTTCGACGCAGGTCATTTTCTCGGCGACGCCGTTCAGCGCGACGTTGCGCTCGACGCCGTCGAGGGCGAAAGCTGACGAGTCGACGCAGAACACTTCACTGGCGCCGAACGCGGCCGCTTGCACGCCCCAGCCACCGATGTAGCTATAAAGGTCGAGCACACGTTTGCCTTTGGCATACGGCGCCAGGCGGGCGCGGTTCATGCGGTGGTCGTAGAACCAGCCGGTTTTCTGGCCCTGGATGACCGGCGCTTCGAATTTCACGCCGTTTTCTTCCAGCGCAACCCACTCCGGCACCAGGCCGAACACGGTTTCGACGTAGCGGTTGAGGCCTTCGGCGTCACGGGCGGCGGAGTCGTTCTTGAACAGGATGCCGCTTGGCTTGAGCACTTGGGTCAGCGCAGCGATCACGTCATCTTTATGGGCTTCCATGGTCGCCGAAGCGATCTGCACCACCAGGATGTCGCCGAAACGGTCGACGACCAGGCCTGGCAACAGGTCGGAATCACCGTAGACCAGGCGATAGAACGGCTTGTCGAACAGGCGATCGCGCAGGGACAGGGCGACGTTCAGGCGATGCACCAGCAGCGACTTGTCCAGCGGCAACTTGATGTCGCGCGACAGCAGGCGGGCGCAGATCAGGTTGTTCGGGCTCATGGCAACGATGCCCAGCGGCTTGCCGCCGGCGGCTTCGAGGATCGCCTGGTCACCGGCCTTGAAGCCGTGCAACGGGGTGGCGGCCACATCGATTTCGTTGCTGTAGACCCACAAGTGGCCGTTTCGCAGGCGACGGTCGGCGTTGGCTTTGAGGCGCAGGCTAGGCAGGGACATGACGTCGCTCCGGAAAAAAGAGCGGGAGTATAGCGTGTTGAGGCTTTGGGCGGGCTGGGTGGGCGATGAAACGCTTATGACGTCTTCGCGGGCAAGCCTTGCTCCTACAGGTTTTGCGTCGTACGCAATTTCCGCGACCAACACAAAACCTGTAGGAGCAAGGCTTGCCCGCGAAAGCGATTTCGAATGCAACGTCGACATGAAACTTTGTCCGAAAGACCGGCCAGGGTGTCGGATCCAACTTTATAAGGGTTAGAATCGGCGCCTGTCCCAGAGTGTGTACTTATGTCCCAAGAGCTCAGTTCCGAACAGATTCAACAGTCCCTGCAAGGCATCAGCGTGCCGGCCCAGCCGCAGATCATGGTGGATCTGCAGATGGAGCAGTACATGCCCGACCCGGACCTGGAAGTGATCGCGAAGCTGATTTCCCAGGACCCGGGCCTCTCCGGGGCGTTGCTGAAAATCGTCAACTCGCCGTATTACGGCTTGAGTAACAAGATCGCCTCGATCCAGCGTGCGGTGAACCTGCTGGGCAGCCGCTCGATCATCAACCTGATCAACGCGCAGTCGATCAAGGGCGAGATGAACGACGACACCATCGTCACCCTCAACCGCTTCTGGGACACGGCTCAGGATGTGGCGATGACCTGCCTGACCCTGGCCAAGCGCATCGGCTCCCAGGCGGGCGACGAGGCTTATGCGTTGGGCCTGTTCCACGACTGCGGCGTGCCGCTGATGCTCAAGCGCTTCCCCGATTACATGAAGACCCTGGAACTGGCCTACGCCGACGCCAGCGCCGAAAACCGGGTAGTAGACACCGAAAACCGCGTGTTCAACACCAACCACGCCGTAGTCGGCTACTACACCGCCAAGTCCTGGCGACTGCCGGAACACATCAGCGCTGCCATCGCCAATCACCACAACGCTTTGGCGATCTTCACCGATGAATCCTCGCGCAACACGCAGATGAAAAACCTGCTGTCGATCCTGAAAATGGCCGAGCACATTTGCGCGTCCTATCGGGTGTTGGGCAATCAGAACGAAGACCACGAGTGGAACAGCGTCGGGCCGTTGGTGCTCGATTATGTCGGCCTGTCGGATTACGATTTCGAGACCCTCAAGCAAACGATTCGTGACCTCGGCACTCATCACTGAGGCCCCGGTCTTCATGATTAAAAGCGCCTGATTCGAGAGCACCATGCCTGAACTGCCGGAAGTCGAAACCACCCGCCGGGGCATCGCCCCGCATCTGGAAGGCCAGCGCGTCAGCCGGGTCATCGTGCGTGACCGTCGGCTGCGCTGGCCGATTCCCGAAGACCTGGATGTGCGCCTGTCCGGCCAGCGCATCGTGCTGGTTGAGCGCCGCGCCAAGTACCTGTTGATCAACGCCGAAGTTGGCACGCTGATCAGTCATTTGGGCATGTCGGGCAATCTGCGGCTGGTGGAAGTCGGCTCGCCGGCGGCCAAGCATGAGCATGTGGATATCGAACTGGAATCCGGCCTGGCCCTGCGTTACACCGACCCGCGTCGGTTTGGCGCGATGCTCTGGAGCCTCGACCCGCTCAATCACGAATTGTTGATTCGCCTGGGGCCGGAGCCCTTGACCGACCTGTTCGACGGCGAGCGTTTGTTCCAGCAATCGCGTAATCGCTCCATGGCGGTCAAGCCGTTCATCATGGACAACGCGGTGGTGGTGGGCGTCGGCAATATTTACGCGACGGAAGCGTTGTTCGCCGCCGGCATCGACCCGCGCCGTGAAGCCAAGAGCATTTCCCGGGCGCGTTATCTGAAATTGGCGATCGAGATCAAACGCATCCTCGCCCACGCCATCGAACGTGGTGGTACCACGTTGCGCGACTTTATCGGCGGCGACGGCCAGCCGGGCTATTTCCAGCAGGAACTGTTCGTCTACGGCCGTGGCAGCGAGCCGTGCAAAGTCTGTGGTACCGAGTTGCGCGATGTGAAGCTGGGCCAGCGCGCCAGCGTGTTTTGCCCACGCTGCCAGAGCTGATACGTGCGACGGTCTATAGTCAGTGTTCTCACTGCCTAGCCGAAGGACCGTGCCATGAATGCGTTTCGAACCTTTGTCGTTGTTTTGCTGTTGAGCGCCGGCCTGCCCGCGCTGGCGGCTGAAAACGGCAGCGGCGACCCCCGTTACACCATCCAGAACCCACCGGCCTACGCCATGATCGGCGATTTGCTGATTGCTCGTCCTTTGCTGGTCGCGGCGACGGTGATCGGGGCGGGGGTGTTTGTGGTGTCGTTGCCATTTACCGCGCTGGGTGGCGGTGTGGGCGATGCGGGACAGGCGTTGGTGGTCGATCCGGCGAAAGCCGCGTTTGTGCGGTGCCTGGGGTGTATCGGGGAAGGGTTTGAGCAGCGGGAGTGAAGCTTTAAAAGCTTCGCGGGCAAGCCTCGCTCCTACAGGGTTCGCGTTAATTCATGATTGGCGCAAGACCTGTAGGAGCGAGGCTTGCCCGCGAAGGCGCCCTCACAGACGCCAAAAGCCTCAAGCCTTACCGGTAATGACCCGATACTTCGCCATCAACTGCTCTTCAGTCTCCGGATGGGCCTCGTCCAGCGGAATGCAATCCACCGGGCAGACCTGCTGGCACTGCGGCTCGTCGTAGTGGCCGACACATTGAGTGCACAGGTTCGGGTCGATCACGTAGATCTCTTCGCCCTGGGAAATGGCGGCGTTCGGGCACTCGGGTTCGCAGACGTCGCAGTTGATGCAATCGTCGGTGATGATCAGGGACATGCTAACTCCAGCCGGGGCGGCAGGCCCGGGCGCAATAAACCAATGCGCGCAATTGTGCCGCATTGGCGCCCGCAGTGCACGCGGGCGCCGCTTGAGCGGTCGTTACTTCTTGAAGCGTTCGGTCAGGGCGTCCGCCACCGCCGGGTGGACAAACTTGGTGATATCGCCGCCCAAGGCGGCGATTTCACGCACCAGCGTCGAGGAAATAAACGAATAACGCTCGGACGGTGTAAGAAACAGGCTTTCCACATCCGGCGCCAACTGGCGGTTCATGTTGGCCAGCTGGAATTCGTATTCGAAGTCCGACACCGCGCGCAAACCACGCAGGAACACGTTGGCGTTCTTCTCTTTGGCAAAGTGCGCCAGCAGCGTCGAGAAGCCGACGACTTCAACGTTGGGCAGATGTTTAGTGACCTCGCGGGCCAGCTCCACACGCTGTTCCAGGGGAAACAACGGGTTTTTCTTCGGGCTGGCAGCGACGGCAATGATCACATGATCGAACAGGCGCGCGGCGCGTTCGACCAGATCGCCATGGCCCTTGGTAATAGGGTCGAAGGTACCTGGGTACAACACTCGGTTCATCGCGTCGTCCTGGCGGAAGTCCGTTGGGGACTCGGATGGTATCGCAGCCTTCCCGGTCGGGAAAGTCGCCTTTTAGGTAAGAAAGCACTATAGACGATGGGAATATTGTGGTTTTTCATGGGTTTTTCAGGCGCTCGGCCAACGCTGTCGCCAGTTGTGCGGTCAGTCCGTAGACCGACAATTGCGGGTTTGCGCCAATGCTGGTGGGGAACAGCGAGCCGTCGTGGATCGACAGATTACTGATCTGATGATGCCGGCCAAGGCTGTCGGTCACGGCGTTTTTCGGCTCTTCACCCATCGCGCAACCGCCCATCACATGAGCACTGCCTAGCCGCGTGCGATACAGCTCAAGGCTCAAGCCATCGATCAAGGTGCGAGCCTCGGCGAGGGTTTTCACGTAACGCGCATCGGCGTGCATCGGCATGACCGCTTTGGCGCCGCCGGCGAACTGGATCTCGGCCATGCTGTGGAACGCCCGGCGCAAACCGTCCCAGGCGTAGGGTGAAACCTGGTAGTCGAGCACCGGCGTGTCATCGCCGCGCAACTCGACACTGCCGCCGGGGCTGTCCGGGTGGAAACCGTCGCGCAGCAACGCGAGCATGGCGTGGGTGTGGGGCAGGTTTTCCATGTGCTGGGAGTTTTCTTTACCAAAGCCGCCGAGCAGGGTCGCCGCCAACGCCGGTTGCAGCGGCGGGACTTCGAGCTTGTAGGACATTTTGCCGGTGGTGCCGTCCTGCCATTGGAAATGGTCGGAGTAGATCGACTGCGGCGCACCGTAGAACGGATTGATCACCTCGTCGAACAGGCCGGCAGACATGTTTACCAAATGCAGGAAGGTTCGGGTGCCGAGCCGTTTGTGCGGGTCGGGCGCATCGGAACGCAGCAGTAACGCCGGGCTGTTGATCCCGCCGCCGGCCAGCACGTAATGCCGCGCCTTGACCGTGATGGTGCGACCGGTCGGCGCCACGCAGCGCTCGTCCATCGCCACGCAATTGAGGCCAGTGACCTTGCCGTTCTTGATCGACAACTTTTCGGCGCGGGCCAGGTAGAGCAGCTCGCCGCCCTTTTCCAGGGTCGCCGGAATGGTCGTCACCATCATCGATTGTTTGGCGTTAGTCGGACAGCCCATGCCGCAGTAACCGAGGTTCCAGCAGCCGCGCACGTTGCGCGGGATCACGTGCCAGCTGTAGCCGAGTTGCTCGCAGCCTTTGCGAATCACATCGTTGTTGGCGTTGGGCGGCACCATCCACGGCGCGACGCCCAGGCGTTGTTCCATTTTTTCGAACCATGGCGCCATCTCGGCCGGGCTGTGGCCTTTGACGTTGTGCTCTTTGGCCCAGTGTTCCAGGGTCGGGTCCGGGGTGCGGAAACTCGAGGTCCAGTTGATCAGCGTGGTGCCGCCCACCGCCCGGCCCTGGAGAATGGTGATCGCGCCGTCCTTGCTCATGCGGCCGATGCCTTCCTGGTAGAGGCTGGCGTAGGCCTGGTCTTCGAGCATCTTGAAGTCGCTGCTGGTCTTGAGCGGGCCTTCTTCGATCAGCAACACCTTGTAGCCAGCGGCACTGAGGATTTCCGCCGTGGTGCCACCGCCGGCACCGCTGCCGATGATCGCCACGTCCGCTTCCAGAGTCAGGTCTTCTGTCAGTTGCGCGCCGTTGTAGGTTTTCCAGCCGCGGGCCAGGCCTTCGCGGAACGGATCGGGTACAGGCATGTTCGGGTTCTCTTCTTATTTTGGATTCGGTGGTGTGGCGTCGCCGCAATTCTCAAACGGTAGGCGGCCCCGGATACCCGCAATGCGCCCAGGACTCGGCCCGGCTGTACCACGCCATCATCACCAGTTGCAGCAATGAGCTGTGACCCATGCGCAGCAGGCTCAACGAGCTGTTTTCCCAACGGTCGAGGAAGTGCCGGATCTCATCGGCGGAAGCATTTTCCCAACTGCCCCAGATCCCGGTCAGCGGCCCACGGGTCACGGCCATGCCGAGCACATCGAACAACTGTTGCGTCAGTTTGAGCATTTCCGGCGACAGGTGATTGAGGCTGTTATCCAGGGTTTTCAGGGTGCCATCGACGGCCGCCGGCATATGCCCAGTGGCCACGGCGCCGTCGAGCATCACTGGGATGAGGGCGCGCAAAAACAGCAGGTCGCCGCTGCGCAGAATCGCAAAACCATTGGCCGCAATACTCGACGAGCAGCCGCTGAGGCTGGCCCCCAACCCGGCGGTGGCAAGGAAGGCGCTGGCGCCCAGGCTGAATTTCAGCAGGCCGCGCCGTGACAGCGCGGGTGTAGCGGACAGGCTTGGGTTCATTATTGTTATTACCCGGCGGTGATGATTGTTAGCGGATAAACAGCTTCTGAATCAGCTTCTGGATGGACTTGCCGTACGGCGGGTAAATCAGCTTCGCCGCGTTGAAGCGCTGCTTGATCAGCACACCCTTGGCCTTGCTGAAGGTCAGGAAGCCTTCGTGGCCGTGGTAATGGCCCATGCCCGAGGCGCCGATGCCGCCGAACGGCATGTCGTCCTGGGCCACGTGCAGCAACGTGTCGTTGAGGCACACGCCGCCGGAATGGGTTTCGTGGAGCACGCGGTTCTGCTCGCGCTTGTCATAGCCGAAGTAGTACAGCGCCAACGGACGAGGGCGTTGGTTGATGTAGGCAAACGCCTGGTCCAGGTCGGTGTACGGCACGATCGGCAGCAGCGGGCCGAAGATTTCGTCCTGCATCACCGTCATGTCGTCGCTGACATTGAGCAGCAGGCTATGGCCCATGCGCCGCCCCTGGCCTTGGTCGAACAGCGGAATCAGCAGCGCGCCCTTGCTGGTGGCATCGCTGAGGTAGCCGTTGAGCCGCGCCAGTTGTCGGTCATTGATGATCGCGGTGTAGTCCGGGTTGTCAGCGAGTGTCGGATAAAACCCGCGAACCGCCTGGCGATAAGCTTCGACGAAGGCGCCGATACGATCTTCCGGCACCAGCACGTAGTCCGGGGCCACGCAGGTTTGCCCGGCGTTGAGAGTCTTGCCGAAAGCGATGCGTTCGGCGGCGTCCTTGAGCGGCACGTCCCGGGAGACGATGGCCGGGGACTTGCCGCCCAGTTCGAGGGTCACCGGGGTCAGGTTTTCGGCCGCCGCGCGCATCACGTGTTTGCCGATGCTGGTGGCGCCGGTGAACAACAAGTGATCGAAACGCAGGCGGGAGAACGCGACGCCGACATCAGCCTCGCCCAGCACCACGCAGACCAGATCCGCCGGGAAGATCCGCGCGAGCAATGCCTTGAGCAACAAACCGGTGGCGGGCGTGGATTCGCTGAGTTTGAGCATCACCCGATTACCCGCCGACAACGCGCCCACCAGCGGGCCGATGGCCAGGTACAACGGGTAATTCCAGGGCACGATCACGCCGACTACGCCCAATGGCTGGTAAACGACTTTGGCTGAAGCGGGTTGAAAGGCGATACCGACCTTGCGCCGCGATGGTTTCATCCAGCCTTTGAGGTGCTGGCTGGCGTAATGAATGCCGTGCAGGCTGGGCATCAGCTCGGCGAGCAGGGTTTCATCGGCGCTGCGATGGCTGAAATCCTGGCTGATCGCATCGATCAGGGCTTGGCGCTCATTGCTCAAGAGATCGCGCAATGCCTTGAGCCATTGCTGGCGTTGAGCAGCCGGCGGCATCGGGTTGGCGGCGTAAGCGGCCCGTTGCGCATCGAACAAAGTCTGGAGCTCGTCCAAAGGCTGCTGTAGGTTCTGCAGGTAGGCAATGTCGGCAGTCATCGTCGGCTCCGGATTTATTGTAATGAGGAACTTTTTAGAGTCTATGCTCTATAAAGTCAAATGACTTCCTGATGCAGCATTGTTTTATCCACCGCCGGATAGGCCGTAAGATGCTCCGTCACCGCACTCTGAATTAAAGCTCAAGCCATGGCCCCCAGGATCAAAACCAGCGAGCGCATCGTGCAGAACAGCCTGGAGCTGTTCAATCAGCAGGGCGAGCGCAGCATCAGCACCAACCACATAGCTGCCCATATGGAAATTTCCCCGGGCAACCTGTACTACCACTTCCCCAACAAGCAGGCGATCATCGCCGTGTTGTTCAGTGAGTACGAAACCCTCGTGGATAGCTTCCTGCGCCCGCCCCAGGGCCGTGCCGCCACGGTGGAGGACAAGCGCTACTACCTTCAGGAACTGCTGTCGGCGATGTGGCGCTACCGTTTTTTGCACCGCGACCTCGAACATCTGCTCGACAGCGATCCGGAACTGGCCGCCCGTTACCGGCGCTTTTCCCAGCGCTGCGTGATTCAGGGCAGCGCCATCTACGAAGGGTTCGTCGCGGCCGGCATCCTCAACATGGACCGCGTGCAGATCGAATCCCTGACGCTTAATGCCTGGATCATCCTCACGTCCTGGGTGCGTTTCCTGTGCACCACGCGGGAAAACTCCAATCACCTGAGCGAGCAAGCGATTAAACGCGGCGTGTATCAGGTGCTGGTGCTGGAGGCCGGGTTCGTCACGGATCAGTCACGCGACGCAGTGAATGCCTTGTTCGAAGAGTTTTACGTGCCACTGGCCCAAGCCCTGGAAGAAGTGCAGTAGGATCAGACACCGACTTAAATACAGGAGCCCGTTATGCCCATTGCGCAACTGATCAGCCCGCAAGCACTGGACCTGAAGAAGGAGCAGCCGGGGCTGGTGATCCTGGATTGTCGTTTTGCTCTCGAAGACCCGGACTACGGCCAGCGCAGCTATGCCGAAGGGCATATCGCCGGGTCGAGCTTTGCCGATCTGGAGCGTGATCTCAGCGGGACGGTCATCAAGGGCGTCACCGGGCGTCATCCGCTGCCTGAACCCGAAGACCTGATCGAACGCCTGCAAGCCTGGGGCATCAACGCTGACAGCGAAGTGGTTCTGTACGACGACGGTCCCGGTGCCTACGCGGCGCGGGCCTGGTGGTTGCTGGCCTGGCTGGGTAAGCGCGATGGCGTGTTCATCCTCGACGGCGGGCTCAAGGCCTGGCACGCGGCAGGGTTGCCCTTGAGTCTTGATGCGCCTTCGGTACTGCGTGGCACCTTCAGCGGTACACCGGATGCTTCGTTGTTACTCAGCGCCGAACAACTCCAGCAACGTCTCGGCCAACCCGCGTTGACTCTGCTCGACGCCCGCGCCTTGCCGCGCTTCAAGGGCGAAGTGGAACCGATCGACCCGATTGCCGGCCACATCCCCGGCGCGCAATGCGCGGCGTTCACCGAGAACCTGGGCAGTGACGGGCGCTTCCTCCCGGTCGATCAGCTCAAACAACGATTTGCCGCGAAACTCGGTGATCGCTCGCCGACCGAGCTGGTGGCGTATTGCGGTTCCGGCGTGACGGCTTGCCACAACCTGTTTGCGTTGTGCCTGGCGGGTTATCCGTTGGCGTCGTTGTATGCGGGGTCTTGGAGCGAGTGGATTAATCAGCCGGCGCGGGGCATCGCTACCGGCGAATAACGCCATATCCCTTGTAGGAGCGAGGCTTGCCCGCGAAGGCGTCGTATCAGCCGCCATCGTCATCGACTGACACGACGCCTTCGCGGGCAAGCCTCGCTCCTACATTATTGGGCCTGCGCAAGCCCTTAATTCCTGAGTGGTGTCCGAGCACTGCGATATGCGCCTGGCCCAACCCCGTAAACCTGCTTGAACTGCCGGCTCAGATGACTCTGATCGGCAAACCCCAGTTGCGTGGCAACTTCCAGCGGCAGACAACCACCCTGTAACAAAGCCCGCGCCCGTGCGATGCGTTGCTGCATCAGCCAGGTGTGCGGCGGCATGCCGGTGGCGCGGCGGAATACTCGAGCGAAGTGGAAGGGCGACAGGTTCACCGCGGCCGCGAGTTCTTCCAGCGAAGGCGGCGCCGCCAATTGCGATTGCAGCAGGTCCTTGGCCAAGGTCACCGCCCGATGCTCCTTGCCGGGTTTGCCGGCAATCGGCACGGCGGCGTGGCGTTGCAGCAGCGACAGCATCATTTCCCGCCAGACCGTTTGCTGTTGCAGCGCCGTGGACGGGCTCTCCAGCAAGCGATGCAATTGACAGAAACCCTTCACCAGATCCGGATCGCGATACAGCGTGGCGCCAAACGCCGGCAAATCGCTGGTCGGTATTTCCAGCTCGGCCAGCAGTGAAAGAATCTGCCCGCTGTCGGGATAAAACGCTCGGTACAACCAACCGTATTCCGTGCCTTTATGGCCGGTGTGCAGTTCATCCGGGTTGATTAATACCAGTGTGCCGCTCGCCGCCAGGTGTTCAGCGCCGCGATATCGGTAGCGCTGGGCGCCGGCCATGATCATGCCGATGACATAGCCGTCATGCACATGGGGCGCAAAGCGGTGTTCGATGTAACGCGCGGACAACAGCTCGACCCCGGCCAACGGCGCCGTTTGCCAGAACCGGATCGACTCGCCCTGATCGCTGCCCATGACCTTACTCGCGCCCCGCGAAAGTCAGCCATTGCGGGATGCGCCTTTCCAGGTAGTAGCCCGGTTGCCTGAACGAACCATCGACGAAGCCGACATGCCCACCTTTGGCCTGCAATTCGAATTGAGTACAAGCCGACAACTCGCTGGCGTCGGGCAAGCTGTGAGGGAACACGAACGGATCGTCAGCCGCCTGGATGATCAGGGTTGGTGTGCGAATTTCACCCAGGAAGTAACGGCTCGACGCGCGGCGATAATAATCCTCGGCATCGACGAAACCGTTCAGTGGCGCGGTGACCCGGCCATCGAAATCCCAGAACGTGCGCATGTTTTCCAGCGAGCCCAAGGCGGCCAAGGCGGCCAGGCCATCCTCGCGTCCGTCGTGCTGGAACTGGCGCTGTTTGTTCTTGATGTAGGCCACCATCTCGCGCATGAAGTGCGCCTGATAGACCTTGGAAAATCCCTGGCCGATCCGGTCGGCGCACTGATCAAGGCGGAACGGTACCGACACCGCCACGGCGCCCAGCACGCCGCTGTCACTGCCGGTCTCGCCCAAGTGCTTGAGCAACACATTGCCGCCCAGGGAATAGCCAACCGCATACAACGGCGCGAGCGGGCGCTGGGCCTTCAGGTGTCTGATGGCTTCGGCCAGGTCTTCACTGGCGCCGGAATGGTAGCTGCGCGGCAACAGATTCGGCTCGCCGGAGCAACCGCGCCAGTTCAGCGCAACGCTGGCCCACCCTTGATCACCGAGGACCTTTTGCAGGCCGGCGACATAGGGCGAGTTCGACGAGCCGGTCAGCCCGTGCAACACCAGCACCAAGGGTGCGTCGGCGGTGTGCGGCCCGTGCCAGTCGAGATCAAGGAAGTCGCCATCATCGAGCCAAAGCCGTTCGCGCGTGCGGTCGATATGTGTGGTTTTACGCCACAGCGGGCCCCACAAGGTTTGCAAGTGCGGGTTGCCAAGGCCAATGGCCGGGGTGAAGCGTTCGCTAGGCGGGAGCACGATGTTTCTCTGAAAAGTAAAACAGTCGGCGCCAGGGCTGAAAAAGCGTAGTCCTGGCGCCAATGTCCAAAGAAACTAACTTGCCACAATCCCCGTCTCGGCGCGACACATGCTCTGCGGCACGTCATCGGCCGGCAACGGTAAAGGCTGTTGCTCGACGGTAGGGCCCACGGTCACCACCGACCATTGGTCCGGGTCAAAGTGCCTGTTCAAGGCGTCCTTGACTTGAGCGACGGTCAGCCCCTGAGCTTGCTCGACTGAAAAATCCAGGTCGAGGGGCAAGCTATGTTGGTTGATATCGACCAGCCGGGCCAGGATCTGTGAGTTGCTGGCGCTGTTCAACGCGGCGTTGCTGCGCAATTGGCGCAGGGTATCGTCGAGTTCCTGCTGGGTCGGGCCCGTTTGCAAGTAGTCGCGGTACATCGACTGCACCTGCTGCACGGCGCCTTCGCTGAACGACGGGCTCGTTTTCAGGCTGATGACGGCGGCGCTGCCCCCCTGCCAGAGTGTATTTTTCAGTTGCACCACGTAGGTCAGTCCGCGTTTTTCTCGCAGTTCCGTCATCAGCCGGGACGAGACTTTTTGCCCGCCGAAGATCATGTGGCCCACTGTCAGCGCCGTGTAATCGGGATGCTGGCGTTCCACACCAAGCTGCCCCAGCATAATCTGCGTCTGGCTCAGGGCCCGCTCGATATGCCGTGACGGAGCATCGCCCTGGCGCCGCAGGGTTGCTGGCAATGCAGGCATTTCAACGGCCGTCGGCAACGCGTTGACCACCTGCAGACTGATCGCCTGGGCTTGTTCCTGCGTCAGGTCGCCGACCAATGTAATCAACACATCCGCCGCGCTATAGGCTTGCCGATGAAACGCCTGGACCTGCTCCCGAGAGAGCGCCGTCACGCTTTTTTCCGTGCCGAAGACCGGCTGGGCGTAAGGGTGACCGGGCACGAGCAGCTCATTCATCGCCTGGCTGATTTGTAATTCGGGATTCTGCTGTTGGGTCTTGAGGATTTCGATCAACTCGCTTTTGACATTGACCAGCGCGTCATGGCTCAGCAGAGGCTGGCCAAGTATTTGGGTGAACAGTTGCAACGCCGGATCCCGCTGTTCGATGGCCGTCAGGCTGCGCAGCGACAGCGATGCCCGGTCCTGCTTGATCTTCATATCGAATTTTGCGCCAAGGCCATCAAAGGTTTCGGTGATCGCTGACAGATCCTTGCCCGGCACGCCTTCGTTAAGCAGGCTGAACGTCGCTGCCGCCAGCCCGGGATGTGCGCCATCGCGCAGGCTGCCGGCGGGGAAGCTGACATGCAGATCGAACATCGGCAGCTCGGGGGTACGGATAAACAGTACCTTGCCGCCGACCGGCGATTTCCAGCCGTGGATTTTCAGGTTGCGTGAGGTGGCGGCGTTTTCGTTCAGCTCCGCCAGCGATTGCAGGCGTGGTGACGGAGTAACGGCCGATGGTTTCGGCTCGGTGTCGGCAAAGGCCAGGCAACCTTGCAGGCCATTGAGCAGCAGGCACAGGGTCAGGCCGGTGAACTTATTCATGGGTTTTCTCCACGAGGACATGGGCGGTGCTCAGGCGTTGGCGGGTCAGGTAGGTCTGCGCGACGCGTTGAATATCTTCGGGCGTCACCTGATTCAATTCATCGGCATCCTCGTCCATCAGTCGCCACGACAGGCCGATGCTTTCCAGTGCTCCGAGTTGGTCTGCCTGGTGCTCGATGCCGTCGCGATCGTAGATTTGCCGGGCGATCAAATGGGTGCGGGCGCGCTCCAGTTCGACGGGGTCCGGCGGTGTGGCCTTGAGTTCGTCGAGCAATTCCCAGATCCGGGATTGGGCCTGATCGAGGCTGACGGCACTCTGGGAGTTGAGGTGGGCGTTGAGGGTAAAAAGGCTGTCGCCGCGATACAGGGCGTTGTATTCCGATGAGGTGCTGGAAAACAGCCGTTCGGCAAATTGCAGGCGTTTACTCAGGCGTGCGCTGTTCGAGCCGGCCAGCAAGGTGTTGAGCAGCCTTAAGGCATGCACCGTTCGACGGTTTTCGGCGGTAGCCAGGCTCGGCACGTTGAACGCCATGATCAGTCGCGGCGCAGAAATCGCCTGGCGCAAGGTGATCTTCCGCTCGCCAGGTTCGGCCAGTTCCAGCGATGTTTTTGCGGCGACAAATGGCTTGGCCGGGAGGGCGCCGAAATAGCGCTCGGCCAGGGTCTTGACCTTCTCCAGCGTAACGTCACCGACAATCACCAGCGTGGCGTTACCGGGGGCATAACGAGTCTGATACCAGTGACGCAGTTCCTCGGCGTTCAGGCGTTGCAGGTCATGCATCCAGCCAATGATCGGCGCGCCATTGCTGCTGGCAGGGTGGGCAATGCGCATGAGGCGTTCTTGTGCGATTGAGTCCGGTTCATCGTCGACCCGCAGCCGGCGTTCTTCCCGGATGACCGCCAGTTCCGGAATGAAATCCTCGGCTCGCAGTCGCGCGGTGGACATCATGTCGGCCGTCAACTCGAAGGCGACAGCCAACTGGTGAGGCTGCAAGGTCTGGTAAAACGTCGTGACGTCTTTATCGGTAAAGGCGTTATGGGACGCGCCCAGCTTATCCAGAATGGCGGATGCTTCACCGACGCAGGTTTTGCTGCTGCCTTTGTAGAGCATGTGCTCCAGGGCATGGGACAGGCCGGATTGCCCCGGCGGTTCATCGCTGGAGCCGACCTTGAACCAGAGTTGCGAGGTCACTACCGGCGCGCGATGGTCCTCACGCACGACCACTTTCAAGCCGTTATCCAGCGTGAATTCGTGGGTCGGTTGTGCGGGTTCGGCCAGCGCCGAGAAGGGCAGTAGCCAGGAAAAGAGCAGCATCCTGCTGCGAGCGATGTTCATCCGTGTTCATCCTCAGTGGTTTACGGAAATGGCGTAAACCACTGTGGCAAATCGGATGAGGCCATTGGCGGTAATTAGCTACCGCACTGCATGCCTTGTTTCACGCTACGGATTGATCAGTTTGCCAGCGGGCTGCGTTGCCACAGCGCGTAATAAACGCGCCCGGACTTCTGCTCCCGGTGCAGGCGCCAGTTGCCCGGCAAGCCGAGTGCCGACGGTGCGTTTTCGCTTTCGGTGTAGACCCAGGCGTCATCGGCCAGCCACTGACGCTCTTCGAGCAAGGCGCAAACGCCCGGTAACAGATCCTGGTTGAACGGCGGGTCGAGGAACACCACGTCGTAGGCGGTCGCGGTCTGGGTTTCCAGGTAGCGCAAGGCGTCGGCGGTCTGCACCTGGCCGGTGGTGCAGCGCAGGGTGCCGAGGTGTTCCTTGATGCTGGAGACCGCGATGTTGCTGGCGTCCAGCGCCTGGCCCATGGCCGCGCCACGGGACAGGGCTTCAAGGAACAGCGCGCCGCTGCCGGCGAACGGGTCGAGCACCTTGGCCCCGGCGATATACGGCGCGAGCCAGTTGAACAAGGTTTCACGCACCCGGTCCGGGGTCGGACGCAGGCCCGGCGCGTCAGGGAAGCTCAGCTTTCGGCTGCCCCATTCACCGCCGATGATGCGCAGTTGGTTCACGCCGTTGTGGACGTTGTGAACAGGTTTTTTAGGACGAGTGGCCATTAATGCTCCGGAACCCCGAGCGGCTGCTCGGCGGGTTTATCAGATGGGGCCGGTAACGGCTTTTGCGGCACGGTCGGGCCAGCGCTGACGATGACCATTTTGTCCGTGCTCAGATGTTTGTTCAGTGCAGCTTTGACTTGTTCGACGGTCAGGCTCTGGGACTGCTGCATGAAGTCTTCCAGATAACTCAGCGGCAGGTTGTAGAAACCCATGGCGCCGAGTTGGCCGACGATATCGGCGTTGCTGGCGGTGGACAGCGGGAAGCTGCCCGCCAGTTCACGCTTGGCGTCGTCGAGTTCTTTCTCGGTCGGGCCGGTCTTGAGGTAGTCGGCGAGCACCTCCTGCACCAGCTTCAGCGTGCCTTCGCTCATTTCCGCACGGGTCTGCAAGTTGATCATGAACGGGCCGCGGCCCTGCATCGGGGTGAAGCCCGAGTAGACGCCGTAAGCCAGGCCACGCTTCTCGCGCACTTCGCTCATCAGACGGGTGCCGAAGCCACCGCCGCCGAGGATCTGGTTGCCCATGGACAGTGCTGCGTAGTCCGGGTCATCACGGTCGATGCCCAGTTGCGCGAGCATCAGGTTGGTCTGCTTGGACGGGAACTCGATGTGGCCGATGCTGGCCTTGGGTTCGGTCGGCTGCGGGATTTTCGCCAGGGCCGGGCCTTTCGGCAGGGCGCTGGAGACTTGCGCGGCAATCGCCTCGGCTTCGGCGCGGGACAGGTCACCGACCAGGGCAATCACCACGTTGCCGGCGGCGTAGGCTTTCTCATGGAAGGCCCGCAGCTGCGCCAGGGTGATCGCCGGAACGGATTTCGCCGTGCCATCGCTGGAGTTGGCGTAAGGATGATCGCCGTACAGACGCTTCATCAGCTCCAGGCCGGCCAGTTTGCCGGGGTTCTGCTTCTGGTATTCGAAACCGGCGAGCAACTGGTTCTTGATCCGTGCGAACGAATCGGCAGGGAAGGTCGGTTTGCCGATGACTTCGGAGAACAGCTTCAAGGCTGGCTCACGTTTGTCGGCGGCGCTCAAACTGCGCAGCGAAGCAACGGCCATGTCTTTGTAAGCACCGTTGCCGAAGTCTGCACCCAGGCCTTCGAAGCCCTGGGCGATAGCGCCGACATCTTTACCGGCCACGCCTTCGTTGAGCATCGCGTTGGTCAGCAGCGCGAGGCCCGGCGCATTGCCGTCCTGGCTGCTGCCGGCGGCGAAGATCAGGCGCATGTCGAACATCGGCAGCTCCCGTGCTTCGACGAACATCACCTTGGCGCCTTCGGCGGTGGTCCAGGTCTGCACGTCCATGTTGCGGTGGCTCGGCGCCTTGCCGTCGAGTTCGGCCAGGGATTGCAGCTTCTGGCTGGACTTGGCCTTGTCGAGAGCTTCGCTGGCCGTGGACTCATCGGGACGCAACAGGTAGACGGTCGCCGAGCCGATCAATGCCACGAGGATCAGGCCAATCAGCGCCAGGCGCGGTTTTTTACGCTCACTCATGAGTCGTCTCCAGTGGAAGTACATGGGCGACGCTGAGACGTTCGCGGGTGAAATACAGCTTGGCGGCTTTCTGGATATCGTCGGGGGTGACGCTTTCCAGGTCGGCGAGTTCGGTGTCCATCAGCTTCCACGACAAACCGACGGTTTCCAGTTGGCCGATGGCGGTGGCCTGGCTGGTGATCGAATCACGCTCGTAGACCAGGCCGGCAATCACCTGGGCGCGCACGCGCTCCAGCTCTTCAGCGGATGGCGCGGTGGTTTTCAGTTGTTCGAGCAGCTTCCACAGACCGGCTTCGGCCTGGGCGATGGTTTTCTTCTTTTGCGAGTTCGGGCTGGCGGACAGGGTGAACAGGCTGTCGCCACGGGTGTAGGCGTCGTAGCTCGACGAACCGCCGGACACCAGCTCTTCACCGCGTTCCAGTTGCGTCGGGATACGGCCGCTGTAGCCGCCGTCGAGCAGGGCCGAAATCAGGCGCAGAGCGTTTACCGAACGTTTGTCTTCGGCGGTGGCGAGGCTCGGCACGTTGAAGGCCAGCATCAGGCTCGGCAGTTGGGTCTGCACGTGCAGGGTAATCTGCCGTTCGCCGGGCTCGGCCAGTTCCAGCGGGATTTTCGCCGGTGGCACGTCACGCTTGGCGATTGGGCCGAAGTAGCGCTGAGCCAGGGTTTTGACTTCATCCGGGGTGACATCGCCGACCACCACCAGGGTGGCGTTGTTCGGCACATACCAGGATTGGTACCAGTGGCGCAGTTCCTCGACCTTCATGCGGTCGAGGTCAGCCATCCAGCCGATGGTCGGCGTGTGATAGCCGCTGGCCGGGTACGCCATGGCCTTGAAGCGTTCGTAGGCCTTGGACATCGGCTTGTCGTCGGTGCGCAGGCGACGCTCTTCTTTAATCACCTCGATCTCGCGGCTGAACTCGTCGGCCGGGAGTTTCAGGTTGGCCATGCGGTCGGCTTCAAGTTCGAAGGCGACGCCCAGGCGATCCCGGGCCAACACTTGGTAGTAGGCCGTGAAGTCATCGCTGGTGAAGGCGTTCTCTTCGGCGCCGAGGTCGCGCAGGATCAGCGACGCCTCGCCGGGGCCGAGTTTCTCGCTGCCCTTGAACATCATGTGTTCCAGGGCGTGGGACAAACCGGTCTGGCCCGGGGTCTCATAGCTCGAGCCGACCTTGTACCAGACCTGGGACACCACCACCGGCGCCCGATGGTCTTCGCGCACGACGACCTTCAAGCCGTTGTCGAGGGTGAATTCATGAGTGGGTTGTGGATCGGCAGCCAGGGCCGAGAGGGGCAGACAAACTGCGCTGAACAGCAGGCCTGCAGCGCGGCGGGCTAGAGCATTCATACGTTTTTAAACCTTTGGGGCTGCCCGCTTGTTCTTAGCGTCAGCGGGCGAGAGGGTGCTAGGATACTGATCCGTTTTACTGGCGGCCACGCCTGTGAGCCTTTTATCGGTCCGCAGGTTGTCTGGGTTCTCGGCAAAAGCTTTGAGTTTGTTCGCTAAACTCTGCGTTTTCGCCGACGATGCCGGTCCAGTCCTTCGTATTAGTCGACCTTTGAGGTGCCGTTGGCACCTCGACAAATTGTTGCGCGTGAACAAGCTGGGTGAATCGCAGTCTGTTCTGCATCGAATATTTATTTGCCGGGGCGCCCTTTGGCGCGTCGCTACCGTGAGATAGCCGTCCTCCATGTTTGGTTCCAACGACGACAAGAAGACCCCAGCTGCGGCTGGCGAGAAGAAAGGCCTGTTCGGATGGCTGCGCAAAAAGCCGCAGGAAACCGTCGTCGAACCGCCACAACCCATTCCTGAGCCCATTCCTGCGCCGGTAATAGAAGAAGAGCCGACGCCGATTGTTCTGCCGAACGCCGAGCCGGTGTTGCAGCCGGTGGTTGAGGCCGAGCCTGAAGTCGTAGCCGAGTTGCCGCTGACGCCCGTCGCTGAGCCTTGGCTGACCTTGCCGGTCGCGGAAGAGCCGGTGGCATTGGTTGAGGATGAGCAGGCGCCGCACATTGCTCCGCCTATTCCAGCGCCGATTGCGTTTACCCCTGAGCCGATTCATGTGCCGGTGATCGAGCCGGTTGTCGCGCCAGTTTTCGTGGCCGAACCTGAACCGGTTGTGGTTCCAGAGCCAGAAATGCCGGCCTTCGTAGCGCCCGTTGCGCCGATTGTCCAAGCGCCTGCGCCGATTGTCGCTCCCGTTGTCGAAGCACCTGTCGCCCTCGTCGAAACCCCGGCCGAGCCGCCGCGTACCGAAGAAACCAAAGCCGGTTTCTTCGCCCGCCTCAAGCAGGGCCTGTCCAAGACCAGCGCCAGCATCGGCGAAGGCATGGCCAGCCTGTTCCTCGGCAAGAAGATCATCGATGACGAGCTGCTCGAAGACATCGAAACCCGTCTGCTGACCGCCGACGTTGGCGTCGAAGCAACGTCAGTGATCATTCAGCGCCTGACTCAGAAAGTCGCGCGTAAAGAGCTGGCCGATGCCGATGCGTTGTACAAATCCCTGCAAGCGGAACTGGCGGCGATGCTCAAGCCCGTCGAGCAGCCGCTGAAAATCACTTCGCAGAACAAACCGTTCGTGATTCTGGTGGTTGGCGTCAATGGCGCCGGCAAGACCACCACCATCGGCAAACTGGCGAAGAAGCTGCAACTGGAAGGCAAGAAAGTCATGCTCGCCGCCGGTGACACCTTCCGCGCCGCCGCTGTGGAGCAATTGCAGGTGTGGGGTGAGCGCAACAAGATCCCGGTCATCGCCCAGCACACTGGCGCCGATTCGGCTTCGGTCATCTTCGACGCCGTGCAGGCCGCCAAGGCCCGTGGCATCGATGTGCTGATCGCCGACACCGCCGGTCGTCTGCACACCAAAGACAACCTGATGGAAGAATTGAAAAAGGTTCGCCGGGTGATCAGCAAGCTCGACGCCGACGCGCCCCACGAAGTGCTGTTGGTGCTCGATGCCGGTACTGGCCAGAACGCGATCAACCAGGCCAAGCAGTTCAACCAGACCGTGCAACTGACGGGTCTGGCGCTGACCAAGCTCGACGGCACCGCGAAGGGCGGGGTGATTTTCGCCCTGGCCAAGCAGTTCGGCTTGCCCATCCGCTACATCGGCGTCGGTGAAGGCATCGATGATTTGCGTACCTTTGAAGCAGAACCCTTTGTCCAGGCATTGTTTGCCGAGCGGGAGCGTTAATGATTCGTTTCGAACAGGTCGGTAAACGCTACCCGAACGGTCACGTCGGCTTGCATGAGCTGAGCTTTCGAGTCCGTCGGGGCGAATTCTTGTTTGTCACCGGCCATTCCGGCGCCGGTAAAAGCACCCTGTTGCGGCTGTTGCTGGCGATGGAGCGTCCGAGCACCGGCAAATTGCTGCTGGCCGGGCAAGACCTGAGCACCATCAGCAACGCGCAGATTCCTTACTTGCGGCGGCAGATCGGTGTGGTGTTCCAGAACCACCAGTTGCTGTTCGATCGTACGGTGTTCAATAACGTCGCACTGCCGTTGCAGATTCTTGGCCTGTCCAAGGCTGAAATCGTCAAGCGGGTGGATTCGGCCCTGGAGCGCGTGGCGCTCTCGGACAAGACCGATCTGTACCCCGGCGACCTGTCCACCGGTCAGCAACAGCGCGTCGGCATTGCCCGCGCCATCGTCCATCGCCCGGCCTTGCTGCTGGCGGACGAACCGACCGGTAACCTCGACCCGCGCCTGGCGGCCGAGATCATGGGCGTGTTCGAAGACATCAACCGTTTGGGTACCAGCGTACTGATCGCGAGCCATGACTTGGCCCTGATCGCCCGCATGCGCCACCGCATGCTGACCCTGCAACGCGGCCGCTTGATCGGCGACGGGGAGGCTGGCGTATGAGTGCGACACGCAGCCCCAAGGTTTCCGAACGCGTGGCCCCGAAGGCCGCCGATCCGCAGCCGCAAAAGAAAAAACGTGACGATGACGACGGCCCGGATTTCAGCACGCTATTGCGCGCCTGGATCGAAAGCCACCGCGCCAGCCTGCTGGACAGCTTGCGTCGCTTGGGCAAGCAGCCCATCGGCAGCTTTTTCACCTGTCTGGTGATGGCGGTCGCCCTGAGTTTGCCGATGGGGCTGTCACTTTTGCTGAATAACGTCGAGCGACTGGGCGGTTCCTGGCAGCGTGCGGCGCAGATTTCCCTTTACCTGCAACTCGACGCCAGCCCGGAGCAGGGCGAGTCGTTGCGCGAGCAGATCAAAGGCATGCCCGGCGTCGCGGATGCGGAATATGTCGGTCGCGACCAGGCGCTGGAAGAGTTCCAGCAACAGTCCGGTCTGGGCGAGGCGCTCAAGGAACTGCCGGAAAACCCGCTGCCGGGCGTGGTGCTGGTGACGCCGAACGAAGTCGACAAGCCGACGCTTGAAGCATTAAGACAAAAACTTTCCGAACTGCCGAAGGTACAGCAGGCGCAACTTGATCTAGTCTGGGTCGAGCGTCTGGCCGCCATCCTCAAGCTGGGGGACCGGTTTGTCTTCGGTCTGACCGTGCTTTTGGTGTCTGCATTACTTTTGGTGATAGGCAATACCATTCGTCTTCATATTGAAAACCGCCGCACAGAGATAGAAGTGATTAAACTCGTCGGCGGCACGGACAGCTATGTGCGCAGGCCCTTTCTGTATATGGGCGCGCTTTATGGCTTCGGTGCGGGGATTCTTTCCTGGGGCGTATTGGCGTTCGGCCTGAACTGGCTGAACGACGCGGTGGTTGGATTGGCCGGCTTGTACGGCAGTAATTTCGCGCTGGCCGGAGTGCCAGTTGCCGATGGTCTGTCGCTCTTGCTTGGCGCGGTGCTGTTGGGTTATATCGGTGCATGGATTGCAGTCGCACGTCATCTCAGGGAGTTGGCGCCGAAGTAGTATCTTTTTGCGCGTATTGACCTTTCGGTTTTTATGGGAACTTGTCCTACGGTTTCCGGTCAATTTTCGCAGTGCTGAACTGCACGATTTATGTAAGACGGAGGTTTTTTCGTATGACCACTTCTTTGCAACCTGCTTATGCTCTGGTCCCAGGCGCAAACCTGGAGGCCTATGTGCACACGGTGAACAGCATTCCATTGCTGACGCCGGAGCAGGAGCGTGAACTGGCCGAGAGTCTCTATTATGAGCAGGATTTGGGGGCGGCTCGGCAGATGGTGCTCGCCCACCTGCGTTTTGTCGTACACATTGCCCGTAGCTATTCCGGCTACGGCCTGGCCCAGGCTGACCTGATCCAGGAAGGCAACGTCGGCCTGATGAAGGCCGTGAAGCGCTTCAACCCGGAAATGGGTGTGCGCCTGGTTTCGTTTGCTGTGCACTGGATCAAGGCGGAAATCCACGAGTTCATCCTGCGCAACTGGCGCATTGTGAAAGTCGCGACCACCAAGGCCCAGCGCAAGCTGTTCTTCAACCTGCGCAGCCAGAAGAAACGTCTGGCGTGGCTGAACAACGAGGAAGTCCACCGTGTGGCGGAAAGCCTCGGCGTAGAGCCGCGGGAAGTGCGCGAGATGGAAAGTCGCCTGACCGGCCATGACATGGCCTTCGACCCGGCCGCGGAAGCGGACGACGACAGCGCTTTCCAATCGCCGGCCAACTATCTGGAAGACCACCGGTACGACCCGGCCCGTCAACTGGAAGATGCCGATTGGAGCGACAACTCCAATCACAACCTGCACGAAGCGCTGGAAGTGCTGGACGACCGTAGCCGTGACATCCTCTACCAGCGCTGGCTGGCAGAAGAAAAAGCGACGCTGCACGACCTGGCGCAGAAGTACAACGTGTCGGCCGAGCGTATTCGTCAGCTTGAGAAGAGCGCGATGAACAAGCTCAAGTTGTCGATCGCCGCCTAACCGGCGTAGCGGCAATAAAAAACGCCCCGATCAGAGATGATCGGGGCGTTTTTTTTCGCGTCGCTCCTACAGGGATCGCGTCAATTCATTGAGACCAAGGCGCACGCCGCGAATCATTGAGCCCGACCAGATAGCTATCACCACCCAACTGACTCATCTGCTGCCGAATCCACCCGGCCCGACGTGCGACATAGTTGGTCGGATGACTCGCGCTCCAAACTCGTGGATTAGGCAACACCGCTGCCAGCAAACTCGCCTGCTGCCGCGACAATGACCGGGCGCCGACACCAAAGTGATGCCGAGCCGCCGCTTCAGCGCCAAACACCCCGTCATCCCACTCGACGCTATTCAGATAAACCTCAAGAATCCGCTGCTTGGGCCACAGCACTTCGATCAGCCCGGTAAACCACGCTTCCAGGCCTTTACGCAGCCAGCTACGGCCGGACCACAAAAACAAATTCTTCGAAACTTGCTGGCTCAACGTACTGGCACCGCGAATCGTGCCGCCGCGTTCGTTATGGGCAAACGCCGCTTGAATCGCGCCGAAGTCAAAACCCCAGTGCTCGGGGAATTTCTGGTCCTCGCCGGCAATCACCGCGACTTTCAGGTCGTCGGAGATCTGATCCCAGGGTTGCCAGGTGCGCTGCAGGTCAATGGGTTCGCCGTCGAACCAGGATTCGACCTTGCGCTCGACCATCAGCGCCGTACCGGGGGGCGGCACCACGCGAAAAATCAAAACCAGCAATACGCTGCCGCCCGCGAACCAGAGCAGGGCCTTCGTGAATCGTCGCAAAAATAAACGCAGCATAGAGATGGCTTGGCCGAACCCGTTGAGCGGGCCATTATACAGACCCTGTTGATCGAGTCTGACTGGAGTTCTTCATGCTGCGTGGCTTTCTGATGCTGGCCGCTTTCTTCGGCTTCACCGGCGTGGCCCTTGGCGCGTTCGCCGCCCATGGCTTGAAAAACCGCCTGACCCCGGAATACCTGGCAATTTTCCATACCGGCGTCACCTACCAACTGGTGCACACCTTGGCCTTGCTGGGCGTGGCGCTGCTGGCCACGCAGATTCCGGGGCGCCTGGTCACCTGGGCTGGGGCGTCCTTTGCCATTGGCATCCTGCTGTTTTCCGGCAGTTTGTACCTGCTGACCATCACCGGCGTCAGCAAGCTTGGCATCATCACGCCGTTCGGTGGCCTGGCGTTCCTGGTGGGCTGGCTGTGTCTGGGACTTGCCGCGTGGCGCTTGCCGCTTACCGCTTGACGCTTGGTGCTGACCTTTAGGTCATGATCGGGCTAGAATGCCAGCCCCTAAAAATGATGGCGGCTTCTTGCATGCGCATTCAGTTGAACGGCGAATCCCTTGAACTGCCCGACGGTGAAACCGTTGCGGCCCTGCTGACCCGTCTGGACCTGACCGGACGCCGGGTGGCAGTCGAACTCAATCTGGATATCGTCCCGCGCAGCCAGCATGCCGACACCACGCTGAACGACGGCGACAACGTCGAAGTCGTGCACGCCATCGGCGGCGGCTAGTCGCCCGGCCCGCAAGGGCACAGAATTCTGCAAGAACCTCACCCCTACAGAGGATTTCCCATGAGCATCGTTCGTAGCGACAAGCCCTTCGTCCTGGCCGGTCGTACTTACCAGTCGCGTTTGCTGGTAGGCACCGGCAAGTACCGCGACATGGAAGAAACCCGCCTGGCCATCGAAGCCTCGGGTGCCGAGATTGTCACCTTCGCCGTGCGCCGCACCAACCTGGGCCAGAACCCGGGCGAGCCGAACCTGCTCGAAGTCCTGTCGCCGGATCGCTACACCTTCCTGCCGAACACCGCCGGTTGCTTCGATGCGACCGAGGCCGTGCGCACTTGCCGCCTGGCCCGTGAGCTGCTTGGCGGCCACAACCTGGTGAAGCTGGAAGTGCTGGCCGACCAGAAAACCTTGTTCCCTAACGTGATCGAAACCCTCAAGGCCGCCGAAGTGCTGGTCAAGGAAGGTTTCGACGTGATGGTCTACACCAGCGATGACCCGATCATCGCCCGTCAACTGGCGGAAATCGGTGTTATCGCGGTGATGCCGCTGGCCGGCCTGATCGGCACGGGCCTGGGGATCTGCAACCCGTACAACCTGCAGATCATCCTCGAAGAAGCCAAAATCCCGGTGCTGGTCGATGCCGGTGTCGGCACTGCTTCCGATGCCACCATCGCCATGGAACTGGGTTGCGAAGCGGTGCTGATGAACTCGGCCATCGCCCACGCCCAGCAGCCGATCATGATGGCCGAAGCCATGAAACACGCCATCGTCGCAGGTCGCCTGGCCTACCTCGCCGGCCGCATGCCGAAAAAACTCTATGCCAGCGCCTCCTCGCCGCTGGATGGTCTGATCAAGTAAGAGCCATTGATGACTGAATCGAACGACACGCCTATCCAGCCGAAAGAAGGCGAAGAACGCCAACACCGCCGTATCAAGAGTTTCGTGATGCGCGCCGGACGCATGACCGAAGGCCAGCAAAAAGGCCTGGAGCAGGGCACGCCACTGTTCGTCCTGCCGCTGGCCGATGCGCCGGTGGACTTCGACCAAGTGTTCGGCCGCTCGGCCCCGCGCTCGCTGGAAATCGGCTTCGGCATGGGCCATTCGCTGCTGGAAATGGCCGCGGCTTCGCCGGAGCAGGATTTCATCGGTGTGGAAGTTCACCGTCCGGGTGTCGGCGCGCTGCTCAATGGCGTGCTGACCCAGGGCCTGACCAACCTGCGGGTCTACGATTGCGATGCGATCGAAGTGCTCAACAATTGCGTGGCCGACAACAGCCTCGATCGCCTGATGCTGTTTTTCCCGGACCCGTGGCACAAGAGCCGTCACCACAAGCGCCGGATCGTTCAGGCGTCATTCGCTGAACTGGTGCGCAGCAAGTTGAAAGTCGGCGGCGTTCTGCACATGGCCACCGACTGGGAGCCGTACGCCGAATACATGCTGGAAGTGATGAACGTCGCGCCGGGCTACCGCAACCTCGCCGAAGACGGCAAATACGTGCCGCGCCCCACCGAGCGCCCGATCACCAAGTTCGAACGCCGTGGCGAGCGACTTGGGCATGGTGTGTGGGATTTGAAGTTCGAAAAGCAGTCCTGAGCCTAGCCCGACTGATCGTTCCCACGCTCCGCGTGGGAATGCATCCCGTGACGCTCCGCGTCACATTTAGAGGCGGACGCAGAGCGTCCATGGCGGCATTCCCACGCAGAGCGTGGGAACGATCAAACGTCAGGATTCAGCGGCGATCCGCGACTACGCCAATCAATACCAACACCACCAACAACACCGGCGCCAGGCTGTAGTTGTTGAACTGGCTCAGGCCTTTGATGATCCACGGCGTGGCGTAGATCAGTGCGACGCCGCTGCCGACCATGCACAGCAGGGACATCAGCGGGACGCGCAAGGCGCCGGCGATGCCGCCCAGGCGTTGCTCGACCCAACCTTTGATGTCGGCGCCAAACAGCACCAGTAAACAGCCCACCAGCGCCAGAGAGATTTCCGACAGGTTGCTACGGCTCCAGCGGGACACGGTGGCGAGCAGGTCGAGGATCAAATCCATTGGTTTTCCCTTAAGGCTGAAATCAGCTCAGAAATGTCTGCAGCAAGTCATTGAGAAACAGTTGTCCGCGCTCGGTGGCCGCCAGACGTGACGGTTCGACCTGCAACAAGCCGCTTTGTTCGGCTTCCCGGCGACCTTCGGCGAGGCTTTCCAGGGGCAGGCCAGTGCGCTCTGGATAGAGGCGCGATTCGACGCCTTCGGTCAGGCGCAGGGCGTTCATCAGGAAGTCGAACGGCAACTCGTCATTGGTCAGGGCTTTCTCGCCAGCCTTGAAGCTTTTGGCCGGGTTGAGATAGTCCTTCGGCAGTCGGGTCTTCCAGGTGCGCACGATGCGTCCGTCCGGGTGACTGAGCTTGCCGTGGGCGCCAGCGCCGATGCCGATGAAGTCGCCGAAACTCCAGTAATTGAGGTTATGCCGCGCCGGACGACCAGGCTGGGCGTAGGCCGAGACTTCGTATTGCGCGTAACCGTGTTCGGCGAGCAGCGCCTGGCCGGCTTCCTGAATGTCCCACAGCGTGTCGTCTTCCGGCAGCGTCGGCGGCTGGTTCCAGAACACCGTGTTCGGCTCCAGGGTCAGCTGATACCAGGACAAATGGGTCGGCTTCAGGGCGATGGCCTGGCGCAGATCGCCGAGGGCGTCGTCCAGGGACTGATCGGGCAAACCGTGCATCAGGTCCAGATTGAAGTTGTCGAACCCGGCCTGACGGGCCATGCCGGCGGCACGCACCGCTTCGTCACCGTTGTGAATCCGTCCCAGGGCCTTGAGTTTCTCTTCCTGGAAGCTCTGGATGCCGATCGACAGGCGATTGATTCCCAGCGCCCGGTAGGCAACGAACTTCTCTTGCTCGAACGTCCCGGGATTGGCTTCCAGGGTGATTTCGATGTCGCTGGCGAACGGAATGCGTTGTTCCACACCTTTAAGCAAACGGCCCAGTGCTGCGGCACTGAACAGGCTCGGCGTGCCGCCACCAAAGAAGATCGAACTCAGCTCACGGCCATAGACCGCATGCAAATCCTGATCGAGGTCGGCCAGTAGCGCATCGACGTACTCTTCTTCCGGCAGCACCGGGCTGGCGGTGTGGGAGTTGAAGTCGCAATAAGGGCATTTGCGCACACACCACGGGATGTGAATGTACAGCGCCAGGGGCGGCAGCACCGGAAGTGCGGCCCGAGGCGATTGGGCGGCGCCGCCGAAGATCAGCGGCGACGCGGATGAGTCGTGGGTCATATCAAGCCTAGACGCTGGCGCAGCAGATCCATTGCACGGGCGCGGTGGCTGATGAGGTTCTTTTCGCTTGGGCTCAATTCGGCGCTGGAGCAGTCGCGTGACGGCACCCAGAACAGTGGGTCATAGCCAAAACCGTGCTCGCCGCTGGCAGCGTGCAGGATTCGACCGTGCCACAGGCCTTCGCACAGAATCGGCAACGGGTCATCGGCGTGCCGCACCAGCGCCAGCACGCAGACGAACTGCGCGCCGCGCTCGGCTTCCGGCACATCTTTCATGGCGTCGAGCAGCTTGACGTTGTTCGCCGCATCGCCCTGGCCGTCAGCGTAACGCGCGGAATAAATCCCCGGCGCACCGCCAAGGAAATCAACCGCCAGCCCCGAATCGTCGGCCAGCGCCGGAAGGCCGGAAATGCGCGCGGCGTTGCGGGCCTTGAGGATGGCGTTCTCGACGAACGACAGGCCGGTTTCTTCAGGCTCGATGCTGCTGAACTCGCCGATCGAGCGCAGTTGCACCGAGGCGCCGAGCATGGCCTGGAGTTCCTTGAGTTTGCCGGCGTTATGGCTGGCCAGTACGAGTTGCGTGAAGTTCATCATTCGCCGGGGAAAAGCTCTTGGTTGAAGTTGATGGTGTTGATTTTATCGCCGTTCTTCACGTTGATCTCGAAGGTACGGGTTTCCTGCTGATCGACCGGGTACTGCGCGATGTAGTAGACTGCGCCCTGCTCGGTGACTTGTTTGAATTTCAACGCGACGCTTTGGCTGGTCAGGTCTTTGACCGTGCCGTTCACTTCAGCGGTCAGCGGCTTGCCATCCTTGAGCACGGAGACATTGATCACACCCTGATTCTTGCTTCGGGTCAGACCGGCCGCTTTGGCGATATCGGGTGTCAGGAATGTGGAATTGAAGGTGTTGTAGTGCACCGTCACATCACCAAACTTTTCCTGGCGCTCGCCCTTGATGATGTCGGCGGCCATGGCGGTGACGCTCAGGCAGGCAGTAAGTACAAACAACGCTAGACGACGCATGATCGTTCTCCTTGGAATGTCGTGGTTCAGACCGCGACCTTGTGGTCTTGCAACCCTGGACTGCTGACGCGGTAGATACCGATCTCACCTAACAGATTAGGCCATAGCTTACTGGCCCACCCGTGTCGGTGCTGTTGATCCACGGCAAGCCGATCAATGACCTTCGCTTCACGTTCGCGGCACAGTTCTTCAAAGTCGCCGAAAGTGCAGAAGTGGATGTTCGGCGTGTTGTACCAGGTGTACGGCAGGAACTCGGAAACCGGCATCCGGCCCTTGCTCGCCAGGTACCAGCGGCAACGCCAGTGACCGAAATTGGGGAACGTGATGATGCACTGGCGCCCGACCCGCAGCATCTCGTCGAGGATCCGGTCCGGGTAATGCACGGCTTGCAGCGCCTGGGTCATGACCACGATGTCGAAACTGTTGCTGGCGAAGTTGCCGAGGCCCTTGTCCAGGTCCTGCTCGATCACGTTGATGCCCTTGGCCACGCATTCGGCGATGTTGTCCGGGTCGTTTTCCAGGCCATAGCCGGTGACTTGCTTGTTGTCGCGCAGCCAGGTCAGCAGTTCGCCGTCGCCGCAACCGAGGTCGAGCACGCGGCTACCGGCGGGAATCCATTCCTGGATGATTTCCAGATCAGCTCTCATGGCTTTCTCACAAACTAATTCGGTTCATGTAGTTGCTGAACGCCTGCAGGTAGCGCGGGATCGGAATCAGGAAGGCGTCGTGGCCTTGCGGAGCGTCGATCTCGAGGTAACAGACGTCTTTTTTGGCCGCCATCAGCGCGTCCACCAGTTCCCGCGAGCGGGCAGGGGAGAAGCGCCAGTCGGTGGTAAAGGACATCACGCAGAACTTGGAGGTGGCGCCGGCGAAGGTTTTCGCCAGGTCATCGTCGAAGTTCGCTGCCGGGTCGAAGTAGTCCAGCGCCTTGGTCATCAGCAGGTAAGTGTTGGCGTCAAAACGCCCGGAAAACTCTTCGCCCTGATAACGCAGGTAGCTCTCGACCTGGAACTCGACACTGTGGAAGTCGTAGTTGAGCTTTTCGCTCTTCAGGCCACGGCCGAATTTCTCGCCCATGGAATCGTCGGACAGGTAGGTGATGTGCCCGACCATCCGCGCCAGCATCAAGCCACGCTTGGGGATCACCCCGGCTTCCTGGAACGAACCGCCGTGGAATTCGGGGTCGGTGAGGATCGCCTGGCGCGCCACTTCGTTGAACGCGATGTTTTGCGCCGACAGCTTGGGCGCCGAGGCAATGGCCAGGCAATGCCGCACGCGGTCGGGGTAGGTGATGGTCCATTGCAGGGCCTGCATGCCGCCGAGGCTGCCGCCGATCACCGCCGCCCACTGGCGGATGCCCAACAGGTCGGAGAGGCGCGCCTGGCTGTGCACCCAGTCTTCCACGGTCAACACCGGGAAGTCGGCGCCGAACGGCTTGCCGGTTTCCGGGTTGAGGCTGCTCGGGCCGGTGGAGCCGTTGCAGCCGCCGAGGTTGTTCAGGCTGACCACGAAGAACTTGCTGGTGTCGATCGGCTTGCCGGGGCCGATGCAGCTGTCCCACCAACCGGGTTTGCGGTCGTCGGGGCTGTGGAAACCGGCAGCGTGATGGTGCCCGGACAAGGCGTGGCAGATCAGCACGGCGTTGCTCGCCGTTGCATTCAGCGTGCCGTAGGTTTCGTAGATCAGGTCATAAGCTGGGAGCGAACGGCCGCAGGCCAGGGCCAGGGGTTCACTGAAGTGCGCCACTTGCGGCGTCACCAAACCAACAGAATCGGCGGGAAAGGCAGTTGGCATCGACCCTGCTCTCGTTGAAATGAGGCGTAAGTCTAAAGACCGCTGCCCGTAGCAGCAAGCGACTACCCATGATCGTTCCCACGCAGAGCGTGGGAACGATCAGTCAAAGGGTCAGATCAACCCAAGCAGCCCATTAGGCATCAGCGCGAAGTACGCCAAACGCGGGATCAGCCAGCTTTGCAGCAACTGGATCACGATAAACGCGAAGATCGGCGAGATATCGAGGCCGCCCAGGTTTGGAATCAGCCGACGGAACGGCGCCAGTACCGGCTCGGTAATCTGCGCAACCAGTTCGGCGCCCGGATTGTGGCTGCCAGGTGCGACCCAGGACAGGATCACGCTGATGATCATCGCGTAGAAAATGATGTTCAAGAACAGCGAGAAGATCGCGATCAGGGCCCACGGCACCAGGAACAGCCAGTCGACCATGAAGCCTTTGAGCAGCAGGATCACCGCGATCAGCAGCATCTGGATGAGCAGCGCCAGCACCAGCGACGACATGTCCAGCCCGAACATGCTCGGGATGACCCGGCGCAGCGGCTTGAGCAGCGGTTGGGTGGCTTTGACGATGAACTGGCAGAGCGGGTTGTAGAAGTTCGCCCGGACCAGTTGCAGGATGAAGCGCAACAGCACGATCAGCAGGTACAGGCTGCCCAGGGTTTTAATTATGAAAATGGCAGCGTCATTGAGTCCGAGCATCATTGATTCCTTTGTAAGAGCTGATTAGCGGCCAAGTTGCTCAGCCATCTCGGCCGAACGGTGCGCGGCGGCGCCGAGTGCGGTTTCGACCAGGGTTTCGAAGCCCCCGGCCTGGAACGATTTGATCGCGGCTTCCGTGGTGCCCGCCGGCGAGGTCACACGGCGACGCAGTTCCGCTGCGTCGACATCACTGGCGACCGCCATGTGCGCGGCGCCGAGAGCGGTTTGCACGGTCAGTTGGGCGGCGATGTCTGCTGGCAGGCCGAGTTTCACGCCAGCGGCGGTCATGGCTTCGATCAGCAGGAAGAAGTACGCCGGGCCCGAACCCGATACGGCGGTGACTGCGTCCAATTGCTGCTCTTCGTCCAGCCACAGCGCGAGGCCGACCGCAGACAACAGCTCTTGCGCCTGTTGGCGTTGTTCGGCATTCACTTCCGCCGTGGCGAACAAACCGCTCACGCCCTGACGCAACAGCGCCGGGGTGTTGGGCATGCAACGCACGATCGGCTGAGCGCCGAGCCAGTTGTTCATGCTGGCGCAAGTGATGCCGGCGGCGATGGACACCACCAGTTGGTTCGGCTTGAGGCTTGGACGAATCGCTTCGCACACGGCTTTCATCGCCTGGGGTTTGACCGCCAGCACGATGACGTCGGCGTCTTGAATGGCGTCGGCGTTGTCGGCGAACACTTCGATGCCGTGTTCAGCGCTCACGCGAGCGCGGGTTTCGGTGCCCGGGTCGCTGGCGCGGATGTGGGCCGCGTCCAGACCCTTGGCGCGCAGGCCACCGATCAGGCTGGCGGCCATGTTGCCGGCACCGATAAAGGCAATACGAGTCTTGCTCATGTCAGGTCCTTATAAAGAGAGGAGTCAGCCATTGATCAGGGCTGGCCATGCATTTGTTGAGAGCCGCGAGCGCCAAACAGGGCTGTACCGATGCGGACCCACGTGGCGCCCATGGCGATAGCCGACTCAAGGTCGTGGCTCATGCCCATGGAAAGTGTGTCGAGCGGCAGGTTCAGGCTGGCTTGCAGGCTTTGCACGGCAGCAAAAGCGGCGTCCTGGGCGGCACGATCTTCAGTCGGCTCGGGTATCGCCATCAACCCGCGCAACTTCAGGCGCGGCAATTCGCTGATGGCCTTGGCCAGGGCCGGCAGGTCGGCCGGGGTGCAGCCGGACTTGCTGTCTTCACCGCTGACGTTGACCTGGATGCAGATATTCAGCGGCGGTAGTTCGGCAGGACGTTGTTCGGACAGGCGTTGTGCGATTTTCAATCGATCCACGGAATGCACCCAAGCGAAGTGCTCGGCGATAGCGCGAGTCTTGTTCGATTGAATGGGGCCGATGAAGTGCCAGATCAAGGGCAGGTCGGCCAATTCGAGCTGTTTGCCCAAGGCTTCCTGCAAATAGTTCTCACCAAAGTCGCGCAGCCCCGCGGCGTGGGCTTCACGCAGGGCTTCGGCAGGCTTGGTCTTGCTCACGGCCAGCAACTGCACGCTGTGCTCATCGCGGTGAGCAGCCTGGGTCGCTGCCTGGATACGCGAACTAACCTGAAGGATGTTGTCTGCTATCGTGGACATCAAGAGGCGCCGCCGGTCTGAAGGTTCGCGGCATTCTACTGGAATTGAGGAGCGCTATGGATATCACTGAGCTGCTGGCATTCAGCGCCAAACAGGGCGCTTCCGACTTGCACCTGTCTGCCGGCCTGCCACCGATGATTCGCGTCGATGGCGATGTTCGGCGCATCAACTTGCCGGCGCTGGACCACAAACAGGTGCACGAGCTGATCTACGCCATCATGAACGACACCCAGCGGGTGGACTTCGAAAAGCATCTGGAAACCGATTTTTCCTTTGATGTGCCGGGACTGGCGCGTTTTCGGGTCAACGCGTTCAACCAGAACCGTGGCGCCGGCGCGGTGTTCCGTACTATTCCGTCGAAGGTCCTGAGCATGGACGACCTCGGCATGGGCGAAGTGTTTCGCAAGATTACCGACGCGCCCCGTGGCCTGGTGCTGGTCACCGGACCGACCGGTTCCGGCAAGTCCACCACCCTGGCGGCGATGATCGACTACCTGAATAACCACCGCCATCACCACATCCTGACCATCGAAGACCCGATCGAGTTTGTCCACGAATCGCGCAAATGCCTGATTAATCAGCGCGAAGTCCACCGCGATACCCGCAGTTTCGCCACCGCCTTGCGCTCGGCGCTGCGCGAAGACCCGGACGTGATTCTGGTGGGCGAGATGCGTGACCTGGAGACCATTCGCCTGGCGCTGACGGCCGCAGAGACCGGCCACTTGGTGTTTGGCACGCTGCACACTACGTCAGCGGCAAAGACCATCGATCGGGTAGTTGACGTGTTTCCGGGGGACGAGAAGTCGATGGTGCGCTCGATGTTGTCCGAATCGTTGCTGGCGGTGGTGTCGCAGGCGCTGGTGAAGAAGATCGGTGGCGGGCGGATTGCGGCGCACGAAATCATGCTCGGCACCTCGGCGATCCGTAACCTGATCCGCGAAGACAAGGTGGCGCAGATGTATTCGTCGATTCAGACCGGGGGCAACCTGGGGATGCAGACGCTGGATATGTGCTTGAAGGACTTGGTGACCAAGGGCTTGATCAGCCGCGAGCACGCGCGGGAGAAGGCGCGGTCGCCGGATAACTTCTAGAGGACGAGGTGATCGTTCCCACGCTCCGCGTGGGAATGCCTCCACGGACGCTCCGCGTTCGGCCTTTTGGGACGCAGAGCGTCCCGGGCTGCATTCCCACGCGAAGCGTGGGAACGGTCAAGCTTCAAATCAGCGCTGTACGACGCGCATCTGATTCGGCTCTTTCGGCAGAACCCGCTTGGCCACCACGTAGTGGCTTTCCCAATACGGCTTCTTCAGCGTGTCGATCGACACCGCTTTGCCACGACGTGGTGCGTGGATAAAGCGGTCGTTTCCCAGGTAAATGGCAACGTGGTTGACTCGACGGCTCTTGATGTTGAAGAAAATCAGGTCGCCCGGCTTCAGATCCTTGCGATCGACTTTCTCGCCATGACCACTGGCCATCGCGTTGGACGTGCGCGGCAGGTCGAACGTAGCGTCGTTGAACGCGTATTTCACCAGGCCACTGCAATCGAACCCTTTACTTGGGCTGCTGCCGCCCCAACGATAAGGAGTACCGAGGACATTCACGGCACGGCTCAACACGTTGCTGCTTTGCTTGGTCGCCATCGGTGGCACCAGCTTGCTGTTGGCGGTGGCCAGCGTGGTGGAGCGTTTTGCGGTTTGCTTGTTTTTGCTCGAAGGAGCAGAAACATGGGATTTCGGGGTGTAACCATTAACGTTTGGAAGACGTTGCTCACGATTGGTGGCGTGGGCGGCCAGTGGCATCAAAAGGCAAATGGTTAGCCATGTCTTGAAAAATGGACGCATTAGGCAAGGCTCATATTGGTTAGCGCGCAACTTTATAACAGCTTTTTTGACCCTTCCGAGCCCGTTGGTCGATTGGACCTTGGAGTCAACGGAACCAAATAAGCTGGAAATGGACGCAATTGTCGGACACAAGTCAGGTGCTACAAGGCTTTGACGGGACACAAGGTAGCAGATGCCATACGTCGGCCACCTGTAAAAAAGTCACAAAGAATTCAACAATATTTATCTATCGTGTGATTCGAGGACATTCATGAACAGCTATCGACCGCCTTCTCCGTACCAGGACACCCACAGCAAACTGATTGGTTACTTGCTGTGGATTTTCGGTTTTACCGGGGCTCATCGCTTCTATTACGGCAAGCCGGTCACCGGGACGATCTGGTTCTTCACTCTCGGTTTGTTCGGCATCGGCTGGCTGATCGATCTGTTCCTGATCCCGGCCATGGACCGCGAGGCGGACCTGCGCTTTACCGCCGGCCCTATCGAATACAACGTCGCCTGGATCCTGCTGGCGTTTCTCGGGGTGTTCGGTGTGCATCGGATGTATCAGGGGAAATGGCTCAGCGGTTTGCTGTACCTGGTGACGGGCGGGGTGTTCTTTCTGGGGGTGCTGTATGACTTCTGGACGCTGAATGATCAGGTGTCGGTGCGTAACGCGCAAAGCCAAAGATAAGAGCGAAGATGATCGTTCCCACGCGGAGCGTTGATCGTTCCCACGCTCCGCGTGGGAATGCCTCACTGGACGCTCTGCGTCCGCTCTTGGACGCGGAGCGTCCCTGGCTGCATTCCCACGCGGAGCGTGGGAACGATCGGTTTGTGCTTACGCCTGGTGGCTGATCCGCCCATCCACCAGGGTGTAGCGCACCACGCCCGGCAAGCTGTGGCCAATGAACGGGCAGTTCTCGCCCTTGGACAGCCAGATTTCGCCGGCCACAGTCGAGGCCGCCGGGTCGAACAGCACGATATCCGCCGCCCCCCCCACCGCCAACTTGCCCGCCGGCAGGCGCAACGCTTCGGCAGGCCCGGCACTCAGGCGTGAGAGCAGGGTCGGCAGATCGAGCAAACCATCCTCCACTAACGTCATCGCCAATGGCAGCAACAGTTCAACACTGCTGATCCCCGGCTCAGTCGCGCCGAACGGTGCCAGTTTGGCATCCCGCTCGTGGGGCTGGTGATGGCTGGAGATGGCCGAAACCACGCCGGACTTCACCGCCGCCCGCAGGCCATCACGGTCGGCGCGGGTGCGCAGCGGCGGCTGGACGTGATAGAGGCTGCTGAAATCGATCAGCGCTTCGTCGGTCAGGATCAACTGGTACAGAGCGACATCGGCGGTCACCGGCAAGCCGCGCGCCTGGGCCTGAGCAATCAGGGCCACGCCGCGAGCGCTGGTGAGCTGGCTGAAGTGCGCACGCACGCCGCTTTGCTCGACCAGCAACAGATCCCGGGCCAGGGCCACGGTTTCGGCGGTTTCCGGAATCCCCGGCAAGCCAAGGAAACTGGCGGTCGGGCCTTCATGGGCCAGGCCACCTTCGGCCAGGTCATGATCCTGCGAGTTGAAAATCACCGTCAGGTCGAAGGTCGCCGCGTATTCCAGCGCTCGGCACAGCGTGCGCGTATTGCGGAAGCTCTCCAGACCGTTGCCGAAGGCGACGCAGCCGGCATCGCGCAACGCGACCAGCTCGGCCAGCTGTTCGCCGTCCAGGCCTTTGCTCAGGGCGCCAATCGGGAAGACCTTGGTGTTGCCGGCCTCGCGGGCGCGGTCGAGGATCAATTCGGCCACGGCCGAGGTGTCCAGCACCGGTTTGGTCTTCGGCGGGCAGCACAGGCTGGTGACACCGCCGGCAGCGGCAGCGCGGGTTTCGCTGGCGATCGAACCTTTGCGGCTGTAGCCCGGCTCGCGCAGGGCGACGTTCAGGTCCACCAGCCCAGGCGCGGCCACCAGGCCTTTGGCGTCGATGGTCTCGACCGGGACAAAACCGGCCGGCGCCGCGCCAAGGGCGACGATCTTGCAGGCTTCAACGTGGATATCGGTAACTTGATCCAGCCCCGAGGCTGGATCGATGACGCGGGCGCCGAGAATGCTGAGCTTCACTGGGCGTTCTCCTGCTCGAATTGGCGCTGGGCAGTCTGCCCGCTCATGGCCATGGACAGCACGGCCATACGAATCGCAATACCGTAAGTAACCTGGTTGAGGATCACCGAGTGCGGGCCGTCGGCGACCGCCGACTCAATCTCCACCCCACGGTTGATCGGCCCCGGGTGCATGACGATGCAATCCGGCTTGGCCCCGGCCAGGCGCGCGGTGGTCAGGCCGAACAGGCGGTAGAATTCGCCTTCGCTCGGCAGCAGGCCACCGGTCATGCGCTCGCGTTGCAGGCGCAGCATGATCACCACGTCCACATCTTTCAGGCCTTCGGTCATGTCGGTGTAGACCTTCACGCCGTATTGCTCGATGCCGATCGGCAGCAGGGTTTTCGGCGCGATCACGCGGATGTCCGGGCAGCCGAGGGTTTTCAGCGCGAGCATGTTCGAGCGCGCGACCCGCGAGTGCAGGATGTCGCCGACGATGGCCACTGAAAGCTTTTCGAAACCGCCCTTGTGCCGACGAATCGTCAGCATGTCGAGCATGCCTTGGGTCGGGTGCGCGTGACGGCCGTCGCCGCCGTTGATGATCGCCACTTGCGGGCACACGTGCTCGGCAATGAAGTGCGCGGCGCCGGAGTCACCGTGGCGTACGACGAACATGTCAGCGGCCATGGCTTCCAGGTTGCGCAGGGTGTCGAGCAGGGTTTCGCCCTTGCTCGCCGACGAAGTCGAGACGTTCAGCGTGATCACGTCTGCCGACAGCCGTTGGGCCGCCAGTTCGAAGGTGGTGCGGGTGCGGGTGGAGTTCTCGAAGAACACGTTGCACACGGTCTTGCCGCGCAGCAACGGGACCTTCTTCACGGCCCGGGCGCCGACTTCGAGGAACGAGTCGGCGGTGTCGAGGATTTCCGTCAACAACTCGCGGCGCAATCCGTCGAGCGAGAGGAAGTGGCGCAGCTGGCCCTGATCATTGAGCTGCAGCGGGCGCTTGGTGTCTAGAGGCGTCATCGCGAGGGGGACTCTCAATAGGGCGGATTAAAGGGCGAGGTCTTGCAGTTCGAGCTTGAGTTCCGGGCCGGACAGTTTCACCCGTTCGTGGGCGGCCAGCGTCAGGGTTGCGCCGACCACATTCGGGCGGATCGGCAGCTCGCCGGCGTCCAGGTCCAGCAGGCACACCAGCGTCACGCTGGCCGGGCGGCCGTAGTCGAACAGTTCGTTCATGGCGGCGCGGATGGTCCGGCCGCTCATCAATACGTCGTCGATCAGCACCAGGTCCTGGCCTTCGATCTCGAACGGCAAAGCCGAAGGGCGCACTTGCGGGTGCAGGCCGTTCTGGCTGAAGTCGTCGCGGTAGAAGGAGACGTCCAGGGTGCCGAGGGGCGAATCGCTGCCCAGTTCATCGAGCAATGCCTGGGCGACCCAGACGCCACCGGTACGAATCCCGATGTAGCGCGGTTCGCTGATGCCACGGTGTTCCAGGTGTGCCTTGAGACGGATCGCCATCTGGCTGATCAGTTCGGCGGGATTGGGCAGGCTCATGGTTGCTCCTTCTTGGGCCCGAGCCGGTGCGTGCGGGGTTTGGCTCGGGTTGTCGCTATAGAGAGTCGCTTGCAGCGGCTCTTCAGGATTCGATGCTCAGGATTCAAACAGTGCGGTGTTTTCGTCGAGCCAGCCTTGCAGCAGCAGGGCGGCGGCGATGGCATCGACCGGGTTGTCGCGGTAACTGCCTTTCTGCCCGCCACGATCACGCCGCTCGCCCTTGGCTTCAAACGTGGTCAGGCGTTCGTCGTGGGTATAGAAGGGCAGGTTGTAGCGGCCGTTGAGGCGGCGGGCGAACTTCTCGGCCCGCAGACACATGTCGCTGGGCGTGCCGTCCATGTTCAGCGGCAGGCCGACCACCACGGCGTCGGGTTTCCATTCCTTGATCAGGGCTTCGACCTGATTCCAGTCGGGAATCCCGTTTTGCGCCTTCAAGGTGCACAGCTCGCGGGCCTGGCCGGTAATCACCTGGCCGACCGCCACGCCGATCTGTTTAGTGCCGTAGTCAAAACCCAGAATCAGTCGCAGGGCCATCAGGCGTGGCCCGCCTGGCTGGTCAGCAGGCTGAGGTTGATCCCCAGATGCCGGGCCGCCGCTTCGAGGCGTGATTCGCTGCTGGTGTTGAAGAGGATGTCGGCGTTGTACGGGCAGGTCAGCCAGGCGTTGTCGGCCAATTCAGCCTCCAGTTGCCCGGCTTCCCAACCGGCGTAGCCGAGGGTGATCACGCTTTTCGCCGGCCCGACGCCGTCAGCGATGGCGAACAGCACGTCCTGGGACGTGGACAAGGACAGCTCGCCTTCCAGATCAACGGTCGCCTGGAAGGATTTCCCCGACGGGTGCAGGACAAAGCCGCGATCGGTCTGCACCGGGCCGCCGATAAAAATCGGCACATGCTGACAGAGCAATGGCGGCTCGATGTCAGGGCGCAATTGCTCGAGGATATCGGCCAGGTTCAGTTCTTGCGGACGGTTGACCACCAGCCCCATGGCACCATTGGCCGTGTGCTCGACGATGTAGGTCAAGGTATGCGCAAAGTTCGGGTCGGCCATGTGTGGCATGGCGATCAGGAAGTGATGCTTGAGGTAGCTGGGGCTGACGTTCTTCATGAGCGCTAGTGTGGCGTTGGAGGGGCGAACTGACAAGCTGGGGATGCACAGGAAATGGTGTCGTACGCCCCTGTAGCAGCTGGCGAAGCCTGCGTTCGGCTGCGAAGCAGTCGTAAATAGCCATACATCATTTCTTCAGGATGACCTCGTTTTACAGGATTGCGAGGACTGCGTCCTCGAACGCAGGCTTCGCCAGCTGCTACACAGACTGCGTAACCTTTAATTACTCGACAATTTGTCGCCGCGAGCAAATTTCCAGGTGCGGATGATTTCCAGTCGATCAATATCCGACAAATCCCCGGTAAACGGCGAAAACGGTGCCGCCAGTCGCACAATCCGCTGCGCGGCCTGATCCAGCAGCGGTTGCCCGGAGGACTCCAGCACCAGCACTTCATACAGCGAGCCGTCGCGGTTGATCGAGACCATCAGGCGCAAGTTGCCGTAGATCTGCTTGCGCCGCGCTTCATCGGGGTAGTTGAGGTTGCCGATGCGCTCGACCTTCTTGCGCCACTCGTCCTTATACCAGGCGCCCTTGTCGCGCATGGTCGAAGCCGCGCTCAAACGGTGGATGCGCGGGCGTTTGGCGTACAGCTGTTGTTCGTTGGCCAGTTCCGCTTCGAGGCTGGCGATGTCGCTGGACAGCTGCGAGCTGTCAAACGTCGGCGCGGCCACGGCGGGTTTGGGCGGGGTCTTGGGTTCTTCGTTCTTGGCCGGGGCTTTTTTCGGCTTCGGCGCGACGGTGGTCACGGACGCCTTGGGCGCGGCTTCCGGCACTTCAGGCTTGGCTGCCGGCGGAGGGGTGACTTTCTGCACCTTGTTGTCCTGGAACGGCGCGACCTCGGTGGTCTTGGGAATCGCCTTTTTATCCAGGGTGCCGCTGCCTTCCTGATTCTCTTGCGCAAGAAAATCGGCTTTCTTGGGCTTGGTTTCGCTTTTGAAGGTAGCGAGGGTGATTTCCAGGGTTTTGCTGATCTGCTTGGGTTCGACCATGGTAAAGCCGACGCCCAACAGCAAGGCCAGGTGAATCAACGCCGCGAGAAACAGGGTAAAACCGAGGCGATCGGCCGGGCGCACGCCACGATGGGCGAGTTCAACGGGCAGATCGGACGGGAGCGTCATAACAAGAAAACCAACATCGCGTTTTTCACAGGCCGCGGATGATAACGCAATGTTGGTCGTTTCTCGGCTGTTCTATATCAACGGGCCTTGAGCTTCTGATCGATGGCATCCATCAAGAGGCCGCCGATATCGGTGCCAAACGCGTTATCAATCTCGCGAATGCAGGTCGGGCTGGTGACGTTGATTTCGGTCAGGCTCTCGCCGATCACGTCCAGGCCCACGAACAGCAGGCCTTTTTCGCGCAGGGTCGGGCCGACCTGGGCGGCGATCCAGCGGTCCTTGTCGCTCAGCGGACGGGCTTCGCCACGACCACCGGCGGCGAGGTTGCCACGGGTTTCACCCGCGGCCGGAATCCGCGCCAGGCAGTAATCCACCGGTTCGCCGTCGATCATCAGGATGCGCTTGTCGCCATCCTTGATCGCCGGCAAGTAGGCCTGGCCCATGATCTGCTGAGTGCCTAGCGCGGTCAGGGTTTCGAGGATCACCGACAGGTTTGGATCACCCGCGCGGTGACGGAAGATCGAGGTGCCGCCCATGCCGTCCAGCGGCTTGAGGATCACATCACCGTGCTTGGCGGCGAATTCACGCAACACGTCGGCGCGGCGGCTGACTACGGTCGGCGGCGTGCACTGCGGGAACAGCGTGGCGAACAGCTTTTCATTGCAGTCACGCAGGCTCTGCGGCTTGTTGACCACCAGCACGCCCGCGCGCTCGGCTTGCTCCAGCAGGTACGTGGAGTAAACGAACTCCATGTCGAAGGGCGGATCCTTGCGCATCAGGATCACATCCAGATCGCTCAGCAGCGCGTCGGTCTCGGCTTCCAGTTCGAACCACTTCTCAGGGTTGGCGAAGACTTTCAGCGGCCGCATCCGCGCCCGTGCTTCACCTTCGCCCTGGTACAAATCCCGCTGTTCCATATAGAACAGTTCCCAGCCGCGCTTTTGTGCGGCCAGCAGCATGGCCAGCGAGCTATCCTTTTTATAGGAGATGCTGGCGATTGGGTCCATGACAATCCCGACGCGAACGCTCATGGGTTTTTCCTCGAAATAGGGTGGTCCGAAAGGACGCGAAAAAGTGGCGTCAGAGTGGCGCTGAGTGTGTTCCCGGTCAAGGAAAAACCACTGCACCGGTCGGCCGATAGATTGGATTTGGAGACTGTGCTAAAAAGGTCGCCATGTCGCGCTGGCCCTTCAGTATCAAGGGTTTCGAGCCGTCAAACGGACAAATTGATTCGCAAAGGCGACGGTAGAGCATTTATGGAACAGCATTCCAGCGCCTTGAAGGTCATGGTGATCGACGATTCGAAGACGATTCGCCGCACCGCCGAAACGCTGCTGAAAAACGTGGGCTGTGAAGTCATCACCGCCGTCGATGGTTTCGATGCGCTGGCCAAGATTGCCGACAATCACCCGGGCATTATCTTTGTCGACATCATGATGCCGCGTCTGGATGGTTATCAGACCTGCGCTTTAATCAAGAACAACAGTGCGTTCAAGTCCACGCCAGTGATTATGCTGTCGTCCAAGGACGGGCTGTTCGACAAGGCCAAGGGGCGCATCGTCGGCTCCGACCAGTTTTTGACCAAGCCTTTCAGCAAGGAAGAACTGCTGAACGCGATCCAGGCCCATGTTCCGGGCTTCGCCGCCGTTTTGCCGCAGTAGGACACGCACAGTGACGCTCGGCCAGCGGGCCCGGTGTTGACAAGAATGGGGAAGACCATGGCACGTATTCTGATCGTCGATGATTCGCCGACTGAAATGTACAAACTGACCGGCATGCTGGAAAAGCACGGTCATGAAGTGTTGAAAGCCGAAAACGGCGCCGACGGCGTAGCCCTGGCCCGCCAGGAAAAACCCGACGCGGTGCTGATGGACATCGTCATGCCCGGCCTCAACGGTTTCCAGGCCACCCGCCAGTTGACCAAAGACCCGGACACCGGGCACATCCCGGTGATCATCATCACCACCAAGGATCAGGAAACCGACAAGGTCTGGGGCACCCGCCAGGGCGCCAAGGACTACCTGACCAAACCGGTCGACGAAGAAACCCTGATCAAGACCCTGAACAACGTGCTGGCCGGTTGATCGCCCGCCCATGAGCGAGTCGCTGACGGCTTTCGAACTGCTGCTGCAGATCGACCAGCGTTGCCGCGTGCTGGCGGCGGACTTGCCGTCCCAGCCATCGCGACAGGACAGCTGGAGCGGCATCGGTTTTCGCCTGGGCGAGCACTGGTACGTCGCGCCGATGGGCGAAGTCAGCGAAGTCCTGCACGAACCGCGCTACACCCAACTGCCCGGCGTCAAACCCTGGGTCAAAGGCGTGGCCAACCTGCGCGGGCGGTTGTTGCCGATCATGGATGTCTGCGGCTTCTTTGGTCATGAGCTGTCGGCGGTGCGCAAGCAGCGGCGGGTGCTGGTGGTGGAATACAAAGACGTGTTTGCCGGATTGATGGTCGATGAAGTCTACGGCTTGCAGCACTTTGCCCAGGACAGCCTGGAAACGGTGCCGCCGAATGAGCTGAACGGCGCGATGGAGGCGTTCGTCCAGGGTCGGTTCCAGCGTGAACAGAGCTGGCAAGTGTTCAGCCCGTTTGCGTTGGCGCAGTCCCAGGACTTCATGCATGTCGCGGTGTAGGCTCGAACGCGCTGCTCTTCTGTAGCAACTGCCGAAGGCTGCGTTCGAGGGCGAAGCCCTCGCATTATCAGGCTCCGCGGTTTTCCAGATACACGGCGACGCCAGGATTTACGACCGCTTCGCGGCCGGACGCAGGCTACGCCAGCTGCTACAAGGGATCGCGTTGGCGTCGAGTGATTGGCGGCCACAGATAATTCAGCTGTTCAGGCGAGGACCGATGACAAAAGCAAAAACAGGTACCCCGGAAGGATCGCGCAGCCGTTCGCAGATCATCGTGCTGTTTATCGCGCTGATCATCTTCATCATGCTGCTGTTCGCCAACTTCGCTTACCTCAACACCCAGGCCACCTACGACAAACAGTACATCGGCCACGCCGGTGAGCTGCGCGTGCTGTCTCAGCGCATCGCCAAGAACGCCACCGAAGCCGCCGCCGGCAAGGCTGCCGCGTTCAAGTTGCTCAGCGATGCGCGCAACGACTTCGCCCAGCGCTGGGGTTACCTGAAGAAAGGCGACCCGAGCACCGGCCTGCCGCCCGCGCCGTCCACCGTGCGCCCGGAAATGCGCGCCGTGCAGCTGGACTGGGAACGCCTGCTGAAAAACACCGACGCCATTCTCTCCAGCGAACAGACTGTGCTGTCGCTGCATCAAGTCGCCGCGACCCTGGCCGAAACCGTGCCGCAGTTGCAGGTCGAGTACGAAAAAGTCGTCGAAATCCTCCTTCAGCGTGGCGCCCCGGCAGCCCAGGTCGCCATGGCCCAGCGTCAGTCATTGCTGGCTGAACGGATTCTCGGTGCCGTGAATACCGTGCTCTCCGGCGACGAAAACTCCCAGCAAGCCGCCGACGCCTTCGGCCGCGATGCCGCACGTTTCGGCCTGGTGCTCAACGGCATGCTCCAGGGCAATCCGGCGCTGAAAGTCAGCCAGGTCGAAGACAAGGATGCCCGGGCGCGCCTGACCGAAATCTCCGAACTGTTCGAATTCGTCTCCGGTTCGGTGGATGAAATCCTCGAAACCTCGCCGGAGCTGTTCAAGGTCCGCGAATCGGCCACCAGCATCTTCACCTTGTCGCAAACCTTGCTCGATGAAGCCTCGCACCTGGCCACCGGTTTCGAAAACCTCGCCGGCGGGCGCAACACCGACACTATCGGCGGCTACGTGCTGGGCCTGTTGGCGCTGATGTCGATCATCCTCATTGGCCTGGTGATGGTTCGCGAAACCAACCGCCAGCTCCAGGAAACCGCCGAGAAGAACGAGCGCAACCAAAACGCGATCATGCGTCTGCTCGACGAAATCGAAGACCTGGCCGACGGCGACCTGACCGTGACTGCTTCGGTGACCGAAGACTTCACCGGCACCATCGCCGACTCGATCAACTATTCCGTGGACCAGCTGCGCGATCTGGTGGCCACCATCAACCTCACTGCCGGCCAAGTCGCCGCCGCCGTGCAGGAAACCCAGGCCACCGCCATGCACCTGGCCCAGGCCTCGGAGCATCAGGCGCAGCAGATTTCCGAAGCTTCGACGGCGATCAACGACATGGCGCAGTCCATCGATCAGGTCTCGGCCAACGCCGCCGAATCCTCAGCGGTGGCCGAGCGTTCGGTGGAAATCGCCAACAAGGGCAACGAGGTGGTGCACAACACCATCCACGGCATGGACAACATTCGCGAACAGATCCAGGACACCGCCAAACGCATCAAGCGCCTGGGCGAGTCTTCCCAGGAAATCGGCGACATCGTCAGCCTGATCGACGACATTGCCGACCAGACCAACATCCTGGCGCTCAACGCAGCGATCCAGGCCTCGATGGCTGGTGATGCCGGGCGCGGCTTTGCCGTGGTCGCCGACGAAGTCCAGCGTTTGGCCGAACGTTCGTCCGCCGCGACCCGACAAATTGAAACCCTGGTCCGGGCGATCCAGACTGATACCAATGAAGCGGTGATTTCCATGGAGCAGACCACCACCGAAGTGGTGCGTGGCGCGCGGCTGGCGCAGGATGCCGGTGTGGCCCTGGAAGAAATCGAAGGCGTGTCGAAGACGTTGGCGGCGCTGATCCAGAGCATTTCCAACGCCGCGCAGCAACAGACGTCGTCGGCGGGGCAGATTTCCCTGACCATGAACGTGATCCAGCAGATCACCTCGCAGACCTCGTCCGGTTCCACGGCGACCGCCGAAAGCATCGGCAACCTGGCGAAAATGGCCAGCCAGTTGCGCCGCTCGGTGTCGGGTTTCACCTTGCCGACCGAGCCCAAGCCGGCCACGGACAAGGCTTGAACCGCCTGCGGGCGTAAAGAATGAAGAGTGGAGTGGTTATGGGTGATCGGCACGACTATGTGGCCCTCGAGTGGGTCAAAGGCGAGATTGCCGAAACGCTGAAGCAGGCTCATCAGGCGTTGGAGCAACTGCTGGATGACCCGCAGGCGACTTACGCGCTGGGCGAGTGCCTGGCGTGCATCCATCAGGTCCACGGCGGTTTGCAGATGGTCGAGTTCTACGGCGCGGCCCTGCTCGCCGAAGAGATGGAGCAACTGACTGCTGCCCTGCAACAAAACCGCGTCAGTCATCGCGATGAAGCCATTCATCTGTTAAGACAGGCCTTGGGGCAGTTGCCGATCTACCTCGACCGGGTGCAAGGCGCCCGCCGCGACTTGCCGCTGGTGGTGCTGCCGCTGATCAACGATCTGCGCAGCGCCCGGGGTGAAAGCCTGCTCTCGGAAACCAGCCTGTTCAGCCCGCAACTGCCGGACTTGCCGGCGCTGGATCAAGACGATCTGGCGCTGCTGGAACCACCCGAACTACCGAATGTGCTGCGCAAGTTGCGGCAGATGTTGCAAATGGCGTTGGTCGGTTTGCTTCGCGAACAGGATGGCGAGACGAATCTGGATTACCTGACCAAGGTCTTCACCAAGCTTGAAACGTTGTGCGGTAACGCGCCGCTGAGCCCGTTGTGGCAGGTCGCTTCGGCGCTGGTCGAAGGCCTGCGCAACGGCGCGATTGCCAACAGCCCGGCCCTGCGTAGTCTGTTCAAGGACGCCGACAAGGAACTCAAACGCTTGCTGGAACAAGGCATGGCCGGGGTCAATCAGGCGCCGCCGCCCGAGCTGCTTAAAAGCTTGTTGTTCTACATTGCCAAAGCCGAACATCCCACCGGGCAGATGCTGACCATGAAAGATCGCTACGGACTGGACGATGCGCTGCCTGACAGCGCGATGGTCGACGAAGAACGCGCACGCCTCGCCGGCCCCGACCGCGATGCCATGCGCTCGGTGCTCGCCGCCCTGTGCGAAGAACTGGTGCGGGTCAAGGAACGCCTGGACCTGTTCGTGCGCAGCGATCGCCAGCACACCTCCGACCTGGAAAGCCTGCTGGCGCCGCTGCGGCAAATCGCCGACACCCTGGCGGTGCTCGGTTTTGGCCAGCCGCGCAAGGTCATCATCGATCAACTGGCGGTGGTGTTGAGCCTGGCCCAAGGGCAACGCGAACCCAACGACGCGATCCTCATGGACGTGGCCGGGGCGTTGCTCTACGTCGAAGCGACGCTGGCCGGGATGGTCGGCACCGTGGAGCCGGAGAGCCAGGAAGAAAGTCGCCTGCCCACCACCGACCTGACGCAGATTCATCAGATCGTCATCCGCGAAGCGCGGATCTGCCTGCAACAAGCCAAGGACATGATCGTCGACTACATCGATGCCGATTGGGATCGCCAGCAACTGCAACCGTTGCCGGCATTGCTGACCCAGGTTCGTGGTGCGTTGGCGATGATTCCGCTGAGCCGCGCCGCGAGCCTGATCGAAGCCTGCAACGGCTTCATCCGCGAGCACTTGCTGGTGGACACTGATCACCCCGGCTGGCAGCAACTGGACAGCCTCGCCGACGTCATCACCAGCATCGAGTATTACCTGGAACGTCTGAACGACGACCCGCAAGAGGCGGGCGAACACCTGCTCGATGTCGCGGAAAACAGCCTGGCCGCCCTCGGGTTTTTTCCCAGCGAAAAACTCGTACCGGTGCTGGAAGACGTGCTCAGCCCCAACGAAGCCCAGGTCATGCAAGACCTTCAGGAGCTGGACGATCCCGAAACTGTGCAATCCCTGGCCGCTGTATTGGCCAGCCCGGTGTCCGCCGTCAACCCGCCCGCCCTGAACACCCCGGGCAGCCTGTTACCGCCGCCAGTGGGCGAAGAACCGGTGGACGATGAACTGCGGGAAGTGTTCCTCGAAGAAACCGACGAAGTTCTGGAAGTGCTGCGCGAATACTTGCCGCGCTGGTCGGCCAACGTGGGCGACACTGCTGCCTTGAGCGAACTGCGTCGCGCCTTCCACACCTTGAAAGGCAGCGGCCGAATGGTCCGCGCGTTGGTGCTCGGTGAGCTGGCCTGGGCCGTGGAAAACCTGCTCAACCGCGTGCTGGAGCACAGCGTGGAACCTGGGCCGGCGGTGCAACAACTGCTGACCGACGCCCTGAACCTGCTGCCGGAACTGATCACCGATTTTGCCGGCAATGCCCAGCGCCAGCGCGACGATGTGGACCGCTTCGCCGCCCGGGCTCACGCCTTGGCCAAGGGCGATGCAACGCTGTCCGACGAGGACACCCAGGACGTCGCCGCTCTCGATCCGTTGTTGCTGGAGATCTTTCGCAACGAAGCCGAAACCCACCTCGCCAGCCTCAATCGCTACCTCGATCAAGCCGCCGAGCATGTGCCGCTGCAAGCCAGCGACGAGTTGCAGCGTGCCTTGCATACGCTCAAGGGCAGCGCCTCGATGGCTGGCGTGTTGCCGATTGCCGAACTCGCCGCGCCGCTGGATCACTTGGCCCGCGAGTACAAGGCGCACCTGATTGCGCTGGACTTGGATGAAGTCGAATTGCTGCTGGAAGCCGAAGGGCTGTTCCGCCTCGGCTTGCGTCAGCTAAAGACTGATCCGTTGGCCGAGATTCCTGGCGCCCGTTCGTTGATCGAGCGCACGCAAACCCTGCTGGACGAACGCCTGGAAGCCATCCTCAGCGCGCCGAACCGGGGCTTGCGGATCAAGCGTGATCCACAACTGATCAACAACTTCCTCGCCCAAGGCATGGACATCCTGCTCGACGCGGAAAGCCTGCTGCGGCGCTGGCAGCAACACCCCGGCGAACGTCAGGAACTCAGCGCATTGCTGGACGAGTTGACCACCCTCGGCGAAGGCGCGCACCTGGCCGATCTGCACCCGGTGGATGAACTGTGCGAAGCCTTGCTCGACCTGTATGGCGCGGTGGAAGAGAGCAGCCTGGCGGTTAGCGACGAGTTTTTCCATGAAGCGCAAAGTGCCCACGAAGCGCTGATCAACATGCTCGACGAACTGGCTGCTGGCCAGGAAGTCAGCCCGCAACCGGAGCGGATCCGGGCCTTGCGTGGTCTGCTCGATACGAGTCTCGACCCGTCGGCCATGGGTCTGATTCGTAGTGACGGCAGCCGTAGTTTGAGCATTCGTGAACTGGGCACTGCCACCGCTGAGCTTTCACAGACAGCGACGCAGATTGAACACGACGATGAGATCGTTTCGATCTTCCTTGAAGAAGCGGTGGATATCCTCGAAAGCGCCGGCCAGGCTTTGCAGCGCTGGCTGAGCGACCCGGACAACGCCGCGCCGTTGTCGTCCTTGCAGCGGGATTTGCACACCCTCAAGGGCGGCGCGCGCATGGCCGAGGTCGAGGCGGTCGGTAACCTGGCCCATGAACTGGAAAACCTTTACGAAGGTTTGGTTGATCGCCGTTTTAGCCACAGCGAAGCACTGGCGCGGTTGCTGCAAACCAGCCATGACCGCTTGGCGGTGCTGCTTGAACAGTTGCAGAGCCAGAAGCCGTTGGGCGATCCCGACGAACTGATTGAAGCCATTCGCACCTTTCGCCAGGGCAATACCGGCACGCCGGAACCGGTCGAACCGGCCCACGAACATGATTCGCCGGGGCATGACCCTGAGCTGCTGGAGATCTTCCTTGAAGAAGGTTTCGACATCATCGAAAACTCTGGCGCGGCGCTGGTGCGCTGGCAGGCCGAGCCGTCGAATCGCCAGGAAGTGGAAACCCTGCTGCGGGATTTGCACACGCTGAAGGGCGGCGCGCGGATGGTGGAAATCGCCCCGATTGGCGATTTGGCCCATGAACTGGAATTCCTCTACGAAGGCCTGTCGGCGGGTGTGCTGCAACCGACGGCGCCGCTGTTCACGCTGTTGCAAAGCAGCCACGACCGACTGGCGCAGATGCTCGACGCTACCCGCGCCGGGCAACCTTGCCCGCCGGCAGATCGGCTGATCGATGCGATCAAGAACTTCAGCCATCCGGCGGTGCCCGAAGCGCCGGTCGTTGCGCCCGTTACGGTTAAGGTTGAAACACCGGCACCGGATGCCGGCGCGGACATGGTCAAGGTTTCGGCAGAACTGCTGGACGATCTGGTCAACCTCGCCGGGGAAACCTCGATCTTCCGTGGCCGTATCGAGCAACAGGTCAACGACGCCCGCGTGGCCCTGAGCGAGATGGAAACCACCATCGAGCGTATGCGCGATCAGTTGCGCCGGCTCGATACCGAAACCCAAGGGCGGATTCTCAGCCGTCAGCAAGTCGAAGCCGAACGCCTGGGCTACGAAGAATTCGATCCGCTGGAAATGGACCGCCACTCGCAATTGCAGCAACTGTCCCGCGCCTTGTTCGAATCCGCCTCCGACTTGCTCGACCTCAAGGAAACCCTCGACCGGACCAATCAGGACGCGGAAAACCTGCTGCAACAGCAGGGCCGCATCAACACCGAATTGCAGGAAGGCCTGATGCGCACGCGCATGGTGCCGTTCGAACGGATGCTGCCGCGTTTGAAACGCATCGTCCGCCAGGTGTCCGGCGAGTTGGGCAAGGACGTGGAATTCGTCGTCGGCAACGCTGAAGGCGAGATGGATCGCAACGTGCTGGAACGCATGGCCGCGCCGCTGGAACACATGCTGCGTAACGCCGTGGATCATGGCTTGGAGTCTGCCGACGTGCGGATCGCGGCGGGTAAACCGGCTCAGGGCCGCATCACCCTTGATCTGTCGCGAGAGGGTGGCGACATCATTTTCGACATCCGCGACGACGGCGCCGGCGTGCCGCTGGACGCGGTGCGGCGCAAGGCGATCAAGCGCGGCATGCTCGCGCCGGACAGCGACATCAGCGACCGCGACGTGCTGCAATTCATCTTGCAACCGGGGTTCTCCACCGCCGAAAAAATCACCCAGATTTCCGGGCGTGGCGTGGGTATGGACGTGGTGCATGAAGAGGTGCGGCAGCTTGGTGGCAGCATGTTTATCGATTCTGTGCCGGGGCAGGGCGTGCATTTTCGCATTCGCTTGCCGTTTACCGTGTCGGTCAACCGGGCGCTGATGGTGCAGTGCTTTGATGATCAATACGCGATCCCGCTGAACACCATCGACGGCATCGTCCGCGTGTTGCCCAACGAACTCGAAGGCCATTACCGCCTCGATCCGCCGACCTACAAATACGCCGGGCAGCACTACGAACTGTGCTACCTCGGCGAACTGCTGAAAACCAGCACCCGCCCGAAACTGCTGGGCCAGAGCCTGCCGTTGCCGGTGTTGCTGGTGCAATGCAACGAGCGGCACATCGCGGTGCAGGTGGACTCCATGGCCGGCACCCGGGAGATCGTGGTCAAGAGCCTCGGCCCGCAATTTGCGGCGGTGCAGGGCTTGTCCGGGGCGACGATTCTCGGGGATGGCCGCGTGGTGCTGATTCTTGATTTGCTCGCGCCGATCCGCGCGATGCAGGCCCGTGTGCCACAACGACCGGTGACTCAGGATGTCGAAGCCGAGCCGCACAAGCCATTGCTGGTTTTGGTGGTGGACGACTCGGTGACCGTGCGCAAGGTCACCAGCCGTTTGCTTGAACGCCACGGCATGAACGTGCTGACCGCCAAGGACGGGGTCGATGCCATGCTGCTGCTCGAAGATCACCTGCCCGACGTGATGCTGCTGGACATCGAAATGCCGCGCATGGACGGCTTCGAAGTCGCCACTCAGGTGCGCGCCGACGAACGCCTGCAACACCTGCCGATCATCATGATCACCTCGCGCACCGGCCAAAAACACCGCGACCGTGCGATGGCCATCGGCGTCAACGACTACCTCGGCAAGCCATATCAGGAATCGGTGCTGCTCGAAAGCATCGCCCTGTGGAGCAGAACCCATGCTTGAGCATCGCACCAGCAACCTCACCGGGCTGTTGCTGCCCTTGGCGGATCGCAATTTGATCCTGCCCAACGTCGCGGTTGCGGAGCTGATCGACTATCAGCCGGCGGCGTTCGACCTTGATACACCGCCGTGGTATCTGGGGCTGGTGACGTGGCGGGATCGGCAGATTCCGTTGCTCAGTTTTGAGTCGGCGTGTGGCCAGAAAGTGGTGATTGGCGAGCGCGTACGGATCGTTATCCTCAATGCACTGGGCGGGCGACCGGAGTTGAAGTTCATTGCCCTGCTGGTGCAGGGGATTCCGCGGTCTTACAAGCTCGATAGCCAGTTGAGCTATGTGGATGTGCCGCTGTGTCCGCTGGAACAGGCGGCGGTGCAGATCGGGGAGCAGGTGGCGAAGGTGCCGGATTTGCTGGCGCTGGAAGAACTGCTGATCACTGCCGGCCTAACCCACTGATCGTTCCCACGCGCAGCAAAGGAATGCCTCAAGGGACGCTCCGCGTTCCAGCTCTCGAATGGGACGCAGAGCGTCCCGGGCTGCATTCCTTTGCTGCGCGTGGGAACGATCAGGCGTAACGGCTAGAGTTTGGCCTCAGCCAACGCCTCATGGTGATCCAGCACCCGCTCCACCAACAACTGCACCCCATCCGTCAAACGGCTGATCGCCAAAGCTACCGAACGGCGCGTGCCTTCCACATCGTCCGCCAGGTCAGCCGCAATCGCGCTGATGGAGAGCAGATCTTCGGAAGCATTGGCCAGCAGGGCCTCGGGGTCGATGATTTCCGGGGAAACGGCGAAGAGTTGGTATCGACGGCGTTTGGCTGGTTTTTCGTCAGCTGGGGGAAAGTAGTGGGCGAAGGCGCGGTCGGCGGCTTCTTTCATTTTTTTTGCGTCGAGCGCTTCTGGGGAATCGGTGCCGGATTCCGGAGGGTTGGGGGTAGCTTTGAACATAGTGAAATCTCCAGTAATGAGTTTCAGCTGCTCCCTCGGTTCCAGCCGAAGGGGTGGCAGCTGTACGCGGGCTGGAACCCGAGGTGGAGAAAACCCGGTAGACCCGAAGGTCTCCCGCGCACAGCCGCCATAACTGAATGCACACATTAAAGGTGCGCAAGCATACGTCATGAGGGGCGCTTTCGCGCCTTCTACACCTCGGGATTCCAGACCCGGTCGCTGAATTGGCAGCGACCCCCAAACGATAAAGACCAACAGAAAACCCCACCAGTCAGCGTGTTCCCCCATTGCTGTAGGCAGTGACGTCAGACCGCGTAGCCGCCAACCCTTCCTACGCCGCAACTTTTAAACACAAATACCCATTTAGCCGGCCAAGGTTGATCGTTCCCCCATTTAGCTGGCGAAGGTTGAAGATTCCCAAAAAGGGACCTATCGTTCCCTTTTTGGGACTCTTCGGTTGCCACTGTGAAAAACCTTTCCCTCAGCGAAGCCTTGTTCACCACCACCCAGCAAAAAGTGTTGGGCTTGTTGTTTGGCAAACCCGACCAAAGTTTTTATGCCAACGAAATCGCTCGCTGGGCTCAAGTGGGTAAAGGCAGCCTCATGCGCGAACTAGATCGGTTGCAGCAGGCCGGCGTGCTGACCCTGACGCGCCAAGGTAACCAGACTCACTACCAAGCCAATCCCGACTGCCCGATCTATGCCGAACTGTTGGGCATCGCCCGCAAAACCTTCGGCATCGCCGAGCCCCTGCGCCAGGCGCTGCAACCCTTTGCCGAACAGATCACCTGGGCATTTGTGTACGGCTCCATCGCCAAGGATTCGGCAAACGCATCCAGTGACATTGATCTCATGCTGATCGGCGAAGGCCTGCACTACAGTGAAGTGATGGAGCGGCTCATGCCCCTGGAAGAGCAACTGGGCCGCGTCCTCAACCCGACGCTCTACACCCCCGACGACTGGGCCGCAAAACTGGCGGCTGAAAACAGTTTTGTCGTGCGTGTGGCGCAGCAGGACAAGATCAATCTGATGGGGCAAAACCCTTTGGAGTCCAAGGATGGGCAGCAACGAGAATCTGGAGAATCTGTTACGTAGCGGTGGACTGAAAGCCGAACCGCCGGATCGCAAGGAATGCGAAGGGCTGATGCGTTCGGCGGTGGATCGATTGAAAGATGCGCAAACGGCTTCACTGTCCTTCGCGAGCCGTTTCGACCTGGCTTATAACGCTGCCCATGCCTTGGCTCTGACGGCGCTTCGCTTATGTGGTTACCGTTCGGACAAGCGATATCTGGTGTTTCAGTGTCTGGTTCACACGGCGGATATTGGCAAGGTGCAGGTACGGTTGTTTGCCTTGTGTCATGAGCGCCGGAATCTGGCGGAGTACGAAGGCTATATGGATGAAGATCCGGCGTTGTTGGCGCAGTTGTTGGAAAGCGCTGAGCAGCTTCTGGTTCGGGTGCAGCAGCAGATGGTAGGGCTGTAGTGGTCCGGCAGTGAAAACTGCGGTGATTGTTCTGGCCTCTTCGCGGGCAAGCCTCGCTCCTACAGGTTTGTGTCGTTCGCAGAGGTTGTGTACGACGCGACCTTGTAGGAGCGAGGCTTGCCCGCGAAGGCGTCAGCCCGGCCAACCATTAACCTAAGCGTAACGATCCAACGCTGCGCTTGATTGATGCCCTCACACATCCCTCCTAAGGTGGCCCCACGACAGCGAACCCGTGGAGTGGTCATGACAACAACAATATCCCCCGACTCGCGATGGACGCGGCGGCGCAGCGAGAAGCAGCGGCGTCTTGAGTTGGTCAAAGGCTTTGCCGACGGCGTGGTGTTGCCCACCGAGAACATCGTCGCGGCGCTGGAGGCGTTGATTCTGCCCGGCGACCGTGTGGTGCTGGAGGGCAATAACCAGAAGCAGGCGGATTTCCTTTCGCGCTCCCTGGCCAAGGCTGACCCCGCCAAGCTGCATGACTTGCACATGATCATGCCCAGCGTCGGCCGCTCCGAGCATCTTGATCTCTTCGAACGCGGCATCGCCCGCAAGCTCGATTTCTCCTTCGCCGGCACCCAGAGCCTGCGTATCAGCCAGTTGCTGGAAGATGGCCTGCTGGAAATCGGCGCGATTCACACCTACATCGAACTCTACGCACGACTGGTGGTGGACCTGATTCCCAACGTCGTGCTCTCGGCCGGTTTCATGGCCGACCGCGCCGGCAACATCTACACCGGCCCGAGCACCGAAGACACGCCCGCATTGATCGAACCGGCGGCGTTCAGCGATGGCATCGTTATCGTCCAGGTCAATCAACTGGTGGACGACGTCACTGACCTGCCCCGCGTCGATATCCCCGCGTCCTGGGTCGATTTCGTGGTGGTGGCGGACAAGCCGTTCTACATCGAACCGCTGTTCACCCGCGACCCACGCCACATCAAGCCTGTGCACGTGTTGATGGCGATGATGGCGATTCGCGGGATCTACGAAAAACACAACGTCCAGTCGCTGAACCACGGCATCGGTTTCAACACCGCCGCCATCGAATTGATCCTGCCGACCTACGGCGAATCCCTCGGCCTCAAAGGCAAGATCTGCCGCAACTGGACGCTCAATCCGCACCCGACCCTGATCCCGGCGATTGAAAGCGGCTGGGTCGAAAGCGTGCATTGCTTCGGCACCGAACTGGGGATGGAAAACTACATCGCCGCCCGGCCCGACGTGTTCTTCACCGGCCGGGACGGCTCGCTGCGCTCCAACCGGATGTTCTGCCAATTGGCCGGGCAGTACGCGGTGGACCTGTTCATTGGCGCGACCCTGCAAGTCGACGGCGACGGCCATTCCTCCACCGTGACTCGCGGACGCCTCGCCGGTTTCGGTGGTGCGCCAAACATGGGCCACGATCCGCGCGGTCGCCGTCACGGCACGCCGGCCTGGCTTGACATGCGTCACGACGATGCGCCGGAAGCCTTGCTCGAACGCGGCAAAAAACTGGTGGTGCAAATGGTCGAGACGTTCCAGGAGGGCGGCAAACCGACTTTCGTCGAAACCCTCGACGCTGTGGAAGTCGCACGCAAAAGCGGTATGCCGCTGGCGCCGATCATGATTTACGGCGACGACGTCACCCACCTGCTGACCGAAGAAGGCATCGCCTATTTGTACAAGGCGCGCTCGCTGGAAGAACGCCAAGCGATGATCGCCGCCGTCGCGGGCGTCACCGTCATCGGCATGCGCCATAACCCGAAAGACACCGCGCGCATGCGCCGCGAAGGCTTGATCGCGTTGCCCGAAGACCTCGGCATCCGCCGCACCGACGCCACCCGCGAATTGCTCGCGGCCAAAAGCGTGGCCGATCTGGTGGAGTGGTCCGGTGGCCTCTACAACCCGCCCGCCAAGTTCAGGAGCTGGTAATGCACGCACTTAACCTGCAACCCAAAACTCTCACGCTAGCTGATCGGCTGGCGGACCTGGCGGTGGATGCGCTGATCGACGAAGCGGACCTGTCGCCAAAACCGGCACTGGTGGACCGTCGTGGTAACGGCGCGCACACCGATTTGCACCTTGGGTTGATGCACGCTTCAGCGCTGTCGTTGTGGCCGGCGTTCAAGGAAATGGCCGAAGCGGCCATCGAGTTTGGCGACGTCGGTCTGCCGCTGCGCGAAGCCCTCGGGCGGATTGGTCGGGAAGGGGAGCAAGCGATGCTCGCCACCACCAATGGCGTGAATACTCATCGTGGGGCGATCTGGGCGTTGGGTCTGTTGGTCGCCGCCGCCGCACTGGAAAACACAACCGCCAGCGCCGTCACGCTGTGCGCTGCACGCTTGGCTTTACTCGACGACCGCTACGCACCACGCCCGTTGAGTCACGGCGCCCAAGTCGCCCAACGCTACGGCGCAGGTGGTGCCCGAGAAGAAGCGCAACTCGGCTTTCCTTCCGTGCTGCAACGCGCTCTCCCACAACTCAAACGCAGCCGCGCCCTCGGCCACGGCGAGCAGAATGCACGCCTCGACGCCTTGCTGGCGATCATGACCCGCCTGGCCGACACCTGCGTCCTTTACCGCGCCGGCGAACAAGGCCTGCAAACCATGCAACTCGGCGCCCAAGCGGTACTCGACGCGGGTGGCAGTGCCAGCCTCGGCGGTCGTCGTCGGTTGCATGACTTGGATGAACAACTGATCGCATTGAACGCCTCGCCGGGTGGAGCTGCTGATTTGCTCGCCGCTTGCCTGTTCATCGACCGCATCGAATCCGGAGCTTTCTGATGGAAACCTTATCCTTTGAATTCCCCGCCGGGCAGCCGCCCCGGGGCCGGACGCTGGTGGGCTGTGTCGGCTCGGGCGATCTGGAAGTGCTGATCGAACCGGGTGTGGCCGGCAAGTTGACGATCCAGGTGCAGACCTCGGTGAATGGCGCCGAACAGCGCTGGCAGCATCTGTTTGCGCGGATGTTCGACGGTCAGACACCACCGGCGATGGCCATCGATATCCATGACTTCGGCGCGACACCGGGTGTGGTGCGCCTGCGTCTGGAACAAGGCTTTGAGGAGATTGGCCATGACTGATCTCCTCCGCAAACATAGCTTCGTCGAACTCGGCGCGCGGCAGCGGGCGAAAGCCTTGCTCGACGCCGGCACCTTCCGCGAATTGCTCGACCCGTTTCAGCGAATCATGTCGCCATGGCTGTCGCGTCAGGGCGTGGTGCCGCAAGCGGATGACGGCGTGGTGATCGCCAAGGGCAGCATCGGTGGATTGCCGGTGGTGATTGCGGCGATTGAAGGTGCATTCCAGGGTGGCAGCCTCGGTGAAGTCGGCGGCGCGAAAATGGCCGGCGCGCTGGAGTTGGCGGCGGAAGACAACCGCAACGGTATTCCGACCCGCGCCGTGCTGCTGCTGGAAACCGGTGGCGTGCGTTTGCAGGAAGCCAATCTTGGGTTGGCGGCGATTGCGGATATTCATGCGGCGATTGTCGATTTGCGTCAGTACCAACCGGTGGTTGGCGTAGTGGCGGGCAGCGTGGGTTGTTTTGGCGGGATGTCGATTGCGGCCGGGTTGTGCAGTTATTTGCTGGTGACCCAGGAAGCGCGGCTTGGCCTGAACGGTCCGCAGGTGATCGAGCAGGAAGCCGGGCTTGAGGAATACGACTCGCGGGATCGTCCTTTCATCTGGAGCCTGACCGGCGGCGAGCAGCGGTTTGCCAGTGGTTTGGCGGATCGTTATGTCGCCGATGATGTGGCGCAGATTCAGCTGCAGGTCAGTGAATTGCTTAAGCAAGGTTTGCCGGAGCAGCAACGTAGCCAGCAGTCCGCACTGTTTCTGGAGCGCTTGGCGCGATTGGATGCTGAACCGCAAATCGAACCTTCGGTGGTTCGCGATCTGTATCAAGGAGAGCGCTCATGAGAGGTTTTAACTGGTTTAACGCTTTGAGTAGCGGCGCCAAACCTGTCGCTGGTTTGCCTGCTTCGTTGAAAGTCGCTGACGGCTTCTTGGGTGATCAACCCGTACGATTTATCGCGGTGGTGACTGATTCCGACAACCGCTTCGCCCGTGCCCGCAATGGCGAGGTTGGATTGCTGGAAGGTTGGGGTTTGGCCAAAGCCGTCGATGAAGTCATTGCGGCGGATGCCGATAAAACGCACAAACGCGCCTTGATCGCCATCGTTGATGTTCCGAGCCAGGCCTATGGTCGCCGCGAAGAAGCCCTCGGTATTCACCAGGCATTGGCCGGTGCGGCGGACAGTTACGCTCGCGCTCGACTGGCCGGCCACGCGGTGATCGGTTTGCTGGTGGGCAAGGCGATGTCCGGGGCGTTTCTGGCCCATGGTTATCAAGCCAATCGACTGATTGCCCTGCGCGATCCGGGCGTGATGGTGCATGCCATGGGCAAGGCCTCGGCAGCGCGGGTGACGTTGCGCAGTGTCGAAGAACTCGAAGCCCTGGCCGCCAGCGTGCCGCCGATGGCGTATGACATTGAAAGCTACGCCAGCCTCGGTTTGCTCTGGGAAACCTTGTCGGTGGAGCAGATTGAGCAACCGACGGCGCAAGATCTGACCCGCGTGACTGAATGCCTGAATCAGGCGATCAGCGATGTCGCCGCGAAGGGCCGCGACCTGAGCAGCCGCTTGGGCGCCAGCAACCGCGCGGCGTCGAGCAAGGTGCGTGAACTGCTGAGAGCGCAGTGGTGAATACGTTTCTGGCTCACGACTTGCTCTGGGGCATGACCCCGGAGCAGTTGCCAGCGGATGCGCCGATTTGGGCGACAGAAGTCTTGGGTCACGATCAGCCAGTGGTCGTGCGGCGTGCATTGTGCGCGCCGGGTCAGATTGCAGTCGGCGTGCGCGGGCCGTTGCGTGAACAGCGGTTTGCGACGGTGATGGCGGTCGAGGCGATTCAGCGTCGGGTGAAACCTGAAGATCTTTGTCATGTTTCGATTGATCGGGATCTACCCGCATTGCGTGCCCTGACTCAACTGCGGGCGATGCTTGATGCGTGCGGTTTCGTCTGGGGCATCAGCGGCAGCGCCGGTTTCGAATTGGCCAGCGGTTTTGAAGCATTGCATGAGCGCAGCGACCTCGACCTGATCCTGCGCACACCGCAACCTTTGAGCCGGGTGCAGGCTCAGGAACTGGTGAAGATTTTTGATACCGCTGCGTGTCAGGTCGACATGCAATTGCAGACACCTTTGGGTGCCGTGGCCCTGCGCGAATGGGCAGGTCCTGCGCGGCGAGTTCTGCTGAAAAACGCCAGCGAAGCCTGTCTGGTACTCGATCCGTGGAACCCGCAGGAGCAAGCAGCGTGAGCAGCCTGCTGGTGTTCCCCGGCCAAGGCGCGCAGCAGCCGGGCATGCTCCATCGTTTGCCTTTGGAAACGGTGAACGAGGCGAGTGAAGTCCTGGGTGAAGACGCGTTGCTGCTGGATTCCGCCGAGGCATTGAAGTCGACGAGGGCGGTTCAGCTTTGCCTGCTGATCGCGGGTGTCGCGGCTTCACGGCAACTGTTGGAGGCAGCAGATTACGTGGCGGGATTGTCCATCGGCGCCTACCCGGCAGCCGTGGTCGCCGGAGCCCTGAACTTCAGCGATGCGCTGCATCTGGTCAGTCTGCGCGGTGAGCTGATGCAGCAGGCTTATCCACAGGGCTACGGCATGACCGCGATCATCGGTCTCGATTTATCCACAGTCGAAGATTTGCTCGCGCAGATACACCGCGACGAAACGCCGGTGTACCTGGCCAATATCAACGCCGATAACCAGGTAGTGATTGCCGGCAGTGACGAAGCAATGAACGCCGTGGCGCAATTGGCGAAAGGTCACGGCGCAGGTCTGGCCAAGCGTCTGGCCGTCAGCGTGCCGTCGCACTGTCCTTTGCTGGACGCGCCAGCGAAAACCCTCGCCGAAGCCTTCGCCAAGGTGTCACTGAAAACCCCGACGATGGGCTACCTGAGCGGCAGCCGCGCCCGGCCCATCATCAACGTCGAAGCCCTGCGCGACGACCTCGCTTTCAACATGTGCCGCGTCGTCGATTGGCGCGGCACGGTGCAAAGCGCCTACGAGCGCGGCGTACGGCTACAAATCGAACTGCCGCCCGGTGCGGTGTTGACCGGGCTGGCGCGCCGGGTGTTCGAGCAAGGCACCGTGATTGCCTTTGACGGTGCTCGCCTGGACACCTTGCAAGCGCTGTTGCGTGAGGAGGGAAGCCGTCAACCCTAGAACACCGACTCAGGCTTGCGAAGCACAAAAACAACAACTTCGACGATGCACTTTGAGGACTACAACAATGATTATTTACGGTGTGGCGCTGTTGGCGATCTGTACGCTGGCAGGGGTGATCCTGGGGGATGCGCTGGGCATGTTGCTGGGCGTGAAATCCAATGTGGGCGGGGTCGGCATCGCCATGATCCTGTTGATCTGCGCGCGGTTGTACATGCAAAAGCGCGGCGGCATGACCAAGGATTGCGAGATGGGCGTCGGCTTCTGGGGCGCGATGTACATTCCGGTGGTCGTGGCCATGGCCGCGCAACAGAACGTCGTCACCGCGCTGCACGGCGGCCCGGTCGCGGTGCTGGCGGCCATCGGTTCGGTGGTGATCTGCGGCTGCACCATTGCCCTGATCAGCCGGACCCACAAAGGCGAGCCCCTGCCCGATGAACCGGCGGAAGTGACGCCGGTCGGCACGCCAGTAGGAGGTCGCTGATATGTGGGAAGTCATCGAGAAAGGCCTGATCAATAATTCGCTGATCACCGCGTTCGCCTTCGTCGGCGTGATCATGTGGGTGTCGGTGGTGTTGTCCAAGCGCCTGACGTTCGGACGGATTCACGGCTCGGCGATTGCCATCGTCATTGGCCTGGTGCTGGCCTGGGTCGGCGGTACCATGACCGGCGGGCAAAAAGGCCTGGCGGACCTGTCGCTGTTCTCCGGCATCGGCTTGATGGGCGGCGCCATGCTGCGGGACTTTGCCATCGTCGCCACGGCATTCGAGGTGCAAGCCACCGAAGCGAAAAAGGCCGGGTTGATCGGCGTGATTGCACTGCTGCTGGGCACGATCCTGCCGTTCATTGTCGGCGCGAGCATGGCCTGGGCCTTCGGCTATCGCGATGCGATCAGCATGACCACCATCGGCGCGGGCGCGGTGACCTACATCGTCGGGCCGGTGACCGGGGCGGCGATTGGCGCCAGTTCGGATGTGGTGGCGTTGTCGATTGCCACGGGGTTGATCAAGGCGATTTTCGTGATGGTCGGTACGCCGATGGCGGCGAAATGGATGGGCCTGGATAACCCGCGTTCGGCGATGGTGTTTGGTGGGTTGGCTGGCACCGTCAGCGGTGTGACGGCGGGGTTGGCGGCGACGGATCGGCGTTTGGTGCCTTATGGGGCGTTGACGGCGACGTTCCACACTGGGCTGGGCTGTTTGCTTGGGCCTTCGTTGTTGTACTTCATTGTTCGCGGGATTGTTGGCTAAACGCTGACGTAATGATCGTTCCTACGCTCCGCGTGGGAATGCCTCCTGTGACGCTCTGCGTCACGCTTGAGTAGGGACGCGGAGCGTCCCGGGCTGCATTCCCACGCGGAGCGTGGGAACGATCAGCGTGGGAATGATCAAAACGCTGACTGCTTTTTGTGGCGAGGGAGCTTGCTCCCGCTGGGCTGCGCAGCAGCCCCAATTCTTGCGGGTGCTGCGCACCCGAGCGGGAGCAAGCTCCCTCGCCACAGGGTCTCAAGCTTGGCGATTGGCATACATCCGACACTCCGCCAGCAACGCCAGCAAATTCGGATCGCGCTCCTTGGCCTTCAAAAACACCACGCCAATGTGCTGTTGCAACCGGTACTTTTCCTGCAATGGAATCAGCTTCACCCGATTCTCATACACCGCCGCAATCCTGCCCGGCAGCAACGCATAACCGACCCCCGAGCTGACCATGCTCAGCAGGGTGAAGATGTCGTTGACCTGCATCGCCACCTTCGGCTCGAACCCCGCTTGCTTGAACACCCGGATCCCGTCCTGGTGCGTGGCGAAGCCCTGGGTCAGGGTGATGAAGGTTTCGTCGCGCACTTCCGCGAGGTCGACTTCCGCCCGTTGGGCAAACTTCGAGTCCGCCGGGGTGGCAAGGAAGATGTCGTCGGAGAACAGTTGGATATGCTCGCAATCCGGGTCGTTGATGCTGTCGTCCAGGGACACGAGGATCGCGTCCACTTCCATGTTCTTCAGCTTGTACAGCAGGTCGATGTTCGAGCCGAGGATCAGGTCGATGTTGAGTTCGCTGCGGCGAATTTTCAGGCCCATGATCAGCTGCGGCACGGTCTTCACCGTCAGCGAATACAGCGAGCCGAGCTTGAAGCGTTCCGCCGAGAACCCGGCGGCTTCACGGGTCAGGCGTACGCTCTCGACCACGTCCTGGATCAGCTTCTGCGCCCGTTCTTCCAGCACATACGCGCTTTCCAGCGGCGTCAGGTTGCGACCCTCATGCTTGAACAACGGACAACGCAGGGCACTTTCCAGGGAATGGATCGCCCGGTGCACGCTGACGTTGCTGGTCTGCAACTCGGCGGCGGCCCGGGCCAGGTTGCCGGTGCGCATGAAGGCCAGGAACACCTCGAGTTTTTTCAGGGTCAACTCTTCGTCGATCAGCATGGGCCGGACTCTTATTCGAATGGCTCGATTGTGCACGGATGTGGGGAATACGGGGATATGTGTCCTGAAACATTGCGCTTTTAGTCTCAAGGCCTGAGCCTTGCGCCATGTTGTAACGAACTTTGAGGGCAGCGATACATGTATCACGGGGAACGATTGAACGCCTGGACCCATCTGGTCGGGGCGGTGGCGGCGACGCTGGGGGCGGTGTGGATGCTGGTGATCGCCAGTATGAGTGGCGACCCGTGGAAGATAGTCAGCGTGGCGATTTACGGTTTCTCTCTGATGGTGCTCTACAGCGCCTCGACCGCTTACCACAGCGTGCGCGGGCGCAAAAAAGAGATCCTGCAGAAAGTTGATCACTTTTCGATCTATCTGCTGATTGCCGGCAGCTACACGCCGTTCTGCCTGGTGACCCTGCGCGGGCCGTGGGGCTGGACGTTGTTCGGGATTGTCTGGGGGTTGGCGCTGATCGGCATCCTGCAAGAGATCAAGCCGCGTTCGGAAGCGCGGATCCTCTCGATCGTGATCTACGCGGTGATGGGCTGGATCGTGCTGGTGGCGGTCAAGCCGCTGCTCGCGGCACTGGGCGCTACCGGTTTCGCCTGGCTGGCGTCGGGCGGGGTGTTGTACACCGTGGGGATTATCTTTTTTGCCCTCGACCATCGTCTGCGCCATGCCCACGGCATCTGGCATTTGTTCGTGATCGCCGGGAGCCTGCTGCACTTTGTGGCGATCCTGTTTTACGTCCTCTGAGGCGGCTACGGGATCAAACGATCCAGTTGCGCCTGCGCCCTTCGGCTGAAGACCTGCAACAAGTCGCTCAAGGTGTGCGGCGGCGGTTCATCGGCGCGGGTCACGGCGTACAGGGTGATCGGCAGCGCCGGCGCCAGAGGTCGAATCGCGGTGGCGGCGGGGGAGGCGCCGAGCGCGGTGAACGGGTCGATGACCGCCAGCCCGGCCCCGGATTCCACCATGGCCCGCGCCAGCGAATAGGTCTGCACGGCGATGCGCACCCGTGGCGGCGGATCGACTGCTTCCAGGTAACTGTCGAGCCGGGCAGCCAGCGGGTCGGCGCTGGACAGGCCGATCAGCGGCGCGCCGGCCAGTTCGATCAGAGGCAACGGTTGCCCGTGGCTGGCGACGGGCCAATAGCCCAGCGGTGCCAGCGCCACCAGCATGCCACTGGCCAGGGCTTGGGCCTTCAGCCCCGGATGATCCGGCGGCTGCAACGTCAGGGCGACATCCACTTCGCGCATCAACAGGTTCTGCATCAGCTCACGGCTGTGGGCGCTGGACAGTTCGCAGACGATGTCCGGGTAACGTTGCGTCCATTCGTTGATGGCCGGTGGCAGCAGCGACAGCGCCAACGCCGGGATCGCACCAATCCGCACGCTGTGGCCCGGCTCGCGGCGCAGGCTCTGGGCCAGGCGCCGCACCCCTTGCAGGCTTTCGGTGACCTTATCGACCTCGCGCTCAAGCTCCAGCGCTTCGGGCGTGACCTGCAATTTACCGCGCACCCGCAGGAACAACGCAAAGCCCAATTGCTGCTCGGCGTGTTGCAGCACTTTGCTCACGGCTGGTTGCGAGACGTGCAGCAACTGGGCGGCACCACTGACCGAACCGGTCTGGCGAATGGCTTGGAAAATCTCGATGTGGCGCAGGCGCATGGCGAGTCCATAACCTTTGTTTATGGGTCAGCCATCTTTATGCATTGTTCAACGGCTGTCACCTGGTCCTAACCTGAGGCCTGTTTCAACAACGGTTAAGGACAGACATGGCTCAGCGGGTTTGCATCATCGGCGGCGGCGTCATCGGGCTGACAACGGCTTACGCACTGGTGCGCGACGGCATCGACGTGACGCTGGTCGAGGCCCGGGATTCGCTGGCCAGCGAAACCAGTTTCGCCAACGGCGGCCAACTGTCCTACCGCTACGTCGCGCCGCTGGCCGATGCCGGCGTACCGTTGCAGGCGATTGGCTGGATGCTGCGCGGTGACTCGCCCCTGAAGCTGCGCCCACGGCTGGACCCGGCGCAATGGCGCTGGATGGCTTCGTTTCTGGCGGCCTGCCGCAGCTCGGTGAACCAGCGCAACAGCGCGCATCTGCTGCGCCTGGCGCTGCTCAGTCAGACGACGCTGCAAGGCTGGCGCGAGGAAGATCGCCTCGACGGTTTCGACTGGCGGCGCAACGGCAAACTGGTGACGTTTCGTGAGGCCGCGAGTTTTGAGCATGCGCGCCACGGTCTGGCGGATCCGCAACAACAGCAAGTGTTGTCCCGGGCCGAATGCGCCCAACTGGAACCGGCACTCGCCGAGGCGCCATTCGTGGGCGCGATTTACACCCCGGATGAAGAAGTCGCCGACTGCCACGGGTTCTGCCAGCAATTGGTGGCCCGGCTAAAAGCGTCAGGGCGTTGCGAGTTTTTGCTCGGGCAAACGGTCACCAGCATTCGTCATTCGGACGGCGCGGTGCAGGCCATTGAAATGGGCGCGCAGGTGTTGCCGGTCGAGCAATTGGTAATCGCGGCCGGGCATCGCAGCCCGGCGCTGGCGTTGCCCGGTATGAACCTGCCGCTGTACCCGCTCAAGGGCTATAGCCTGACCGCGCCGATTCGCGCCGAACATCGCGCGCCGGACCTGAGCATCACCGATTACAACCGCAAGATCGTCTACGCACGCATCGGTGCTCAACTGCGGGTGGCGGCGATGGTCGATATTGTCGGTTTCGACCCGGCGCTCGATCCCAAGCGCCTGGCGCTGATCAAACGCCAGGCCGAGGACACCTTGCCCGATGCCGGCGACTACGACGCCGCCATTGAATGGGCCGGGATGCGTCCGGCGACCCCCAGTGGTGTGCCGCTGATTGGCGCCACGGCGTACCGCAATCTCTGGCTCAACCTCGGCCATGGCGCGCTGGGTTTCACCTTGGCTTGCGGCAGCGCGCGGTTGCTCAGCGATTTGCTGACGCAGCGCGCACCTTCGATTGAAATGCACGGCCTCGCGCCTCGCGTCGCCTGACTTGATAAGGAAGAACCGATGAGCATCAACCGAATCAACAGCAACAGCCGACTCTCCGCCGTCCTGACCTTTGGCGAACTGGTGTTTCTCTCGGGCCAGGTGCCGGGCGACAGCCGCGACATCAGCGGCCAGACCGCCGAGGTCCTGGCGAAAATCGATGCGCTGCTCGCCGAGGCGGGCAGCGACAAGGATCACCTGCTCAGCGCGACCATTTACTTGAGCGACATTGGCCGCGATTTCGCCGCCATGAACGAGCTCTGGTCACACTGGCTGTCGCCGGGCAAGGCGCCGACCCGCACCACATTGCAGGCACAACTGGCCCACCCGGAAGTGCTGGTGGAAATCACCGTGATCGCCGCCCGCCGCTAATCGCCCCACCCACAACGGAGAATAACAATGCAAAAAATCACGTTGATCGGCTGCACACTCGGCCTGCTGCTTGGCAGTCAGGTCCAGGCCAATGAAGCGCCGCTGACTGGCACGCTGAACAAGGTCGCCAATGCCAAGAGCATCACCCTGGGCTACCGCGATGCGTCGGTGCCGTTCTCCTACGTGGGTGATCACTCGGGGCAGCCGATGGGCTACTCGGTGGATCTGGCGGGCAAGATTGTCGAGCGCATCAAGCAAAAACTCGATCAGCCGAACCTGCAGGTGAAGTACAACCTGGTGACCTCGCAAACCCGTATTCCGTTGGTGCAGAACGGCACGGTCGACCTTGAGTGCGGTTCCACCGGAGTGACGGCCGAGCGCATGCAGCAAGTGGCGTTTTCCTACGGGTTTATTTATGTGAAGGGGCAGTTGCTCACGGCCAAGGACAGCGGCATCAAAAGCTTCGCCGACCTGCGCGGCAAGAATGTCGTGACCACCGCCGGCACCACCAACGAGCGGTTTTTGAAGAGCTACAACGTTGACCACAAGATCGACATGTTCGTGATCAGCGCCAAGGACCATGGCGAAGCGTTCCAGATGCTGCAGTCGGGCAGGGCGGCGGCGTTTTACATGGACGATGCGCTGCTCTACGGCGAACGGGCCAAGGCGCGCGATCCGCATAACTGGGTCGTGGTGGGTGAGGAACAATCGCGGGAAATCTACAGCTGCATGGTGCGCAAGGGCGACCCGCAATTTCTCGAATTGGTGAATTCGACGCTGGCTGATCTGTACAGCTCAGGGGAAATCAACGGCATCTACAACCGCTGGTTCCAGCAGCCGATTCCGCCTAAAGGTTTGAACCTGGAATTCCCAATGACCAGCGAGCTGAAAGCGATCATCGCCAAACCGGTGAGTGACCCGGTGCAATAACCGCCACCTGATCCTGATCCTGATCGTTCCCACGCTCCGCGTGGGAATGCAGCCCGGGACGCTCCGCGTCCCATACAGAGCCGAACGCAGAGCGTCCGAAGAGGCATTCCCACGCAGAGCGTGGGAACGATCAAAGGCTGCGATCTTTTTAGAAATCACCCCAAAGCTGCTGGGCCACCGCCAACGCCACCACTGGCGCCGTCTCGGTGCGCAACACCCGCGGCCCCAGCCGAGCCGCATGAAAACCCGCCCCTTTGGCCTGATCCACTTCCGCATCCGACAACCCACCTTCAGGCCCGATCAGAAACGCCAGGGTCGCAGGCTTGGCATGACTCACCAACGGCTCCGCCACCGGATGCAGCACCAACTTCAACTCAGCCTCGGTCTGCTTCAACCAATCCGCCAACAACAACGGCGGATGAATCACCGGCACCCGTGAGCGCCCACACTGTTCGCACGCGCTGATTGCCACCTGGCGCCAATGCAGCAGGCGTTTGTCGGCGCGTTCGTCCTTGAGCCGGACTTCGCAGCGGTCGGTGAAGATCGGGGTGATTTCGCTGACGCCCAGCTCAGTGGCTTTCTGAATCGCCCAATCCATCCGCTCGCCACGGGACAAGCCTTGGCCGAGATGGATCTGCAGCGGCGACTCGACCTGGCCGATGAAGCTTTCATCGAGCTGCACCACCACGCGCTTCTTGCCGACTTCCACCAGCGAACCACGAAACTCGTGGCCCGAGCCGTCGAACAATTGCACCGCATCACCCTCGGCCATGCGCAGCACGCGGCTGATGTAATGGGCCTGGGCTTCGGGCAACTCGTGTTCGCCGGTGCTCAGGGGGGCGTCGATAAAGAAGCGGGACAGTCTCATCTTGGGTCTCTAAAAATTGGCTCGGAATCGCTTTTGTGGCTGCTGACTCTTTGTGGCGAGGGGGCTTGCCTGTGGCGAGGGAGCTTGCTCCCGCTCGGCTGCGAAGCAGTCGCCAATCCATTCAGCGCGGTGTTTCTGATGTACCGCGTTGAGTGGGGTTGGGAGTCCTTCGGCCTCCAGCGGGAGCAAGCTCCCTCGCCACAGGGTTTTGCAGTGACTGTTAGCCTGGATCACGGAAGCCCGGGTGAAAATCTTCCGGCACCGACACGCTGACGCTATTGCGCGTCGCAATGTCGATCCCTTCACTGGCCACTTCCGCCAGGAAGTCGATCTGCTCCGGGGTAATCACATAAGGCGGCAGGAAGTACACCACGCTGCCCAACGGACGAAGTAAAGCACCACGCTCCAGCGCGTGCTTGAACACTTTCAAGCCACGGCGCTCCTGCCACGGGTAGGCTTCCTTGGTCGCCTTGTCCTTGACCATCTCGATGGCCAGGACCATGCCGGTCTGGCGCACTTCCGCGACGTTCGGGTGATCGACCAGGTGCGCGGTGGAGGTGGCCATGCGCTGGGCCAGGGCCTTGTTGTTTTCGATGACGTTGTCTTCTTCGAAGATATCCAGCGTCGCCAAGGCCGCCGCGCACGCCAGCGGGTTGCCGGTGTAGCTGTGGGAATGGAGGAAGGCGCGCAGGGTCGGGTAGTCGTCGTAGAACGCGCTGTAGACGTCGTCGGTGGTCAACACCGCCGCCAGCGGCAGGTAACCGCCGGTCAGGGCCTTGGACAGGCAGAGGAAGTCCGGACGGATGCCGGCCTGTTCGCAGGCGAACATCGTCCCGGTACGGCCGAAGCCGACGGCGATTTCGTCGTGGATCAGGTGCACGCCATAGCGGTCGCAGGCTTCACGCAGCAGCTTGAGGTAGACCGGGTGGTACATGCGCATGCCGCCCGCGCCCTGAATCAACGGCTCAAGGATCACGGCAGCGACGCTGTCGTGGTTCTCGGCCAGGGTCTGTTCCATGGCGACGAACATGTTGCGCGAGTGTTCTTCCCAGCTCATGCCTTCCGGGCGCAGGTAGCAATCCGGGCTCGGCACCTTGATGGTGTCCATCAGCAGGGCTTTGTAGGTTTCGGTGAACAGCGGCACGTCGCCCACTGCCATGGCCGCCATGGTTTCGCCGTGGTAGCCGTTGGTCAGCGTGACAAAGCGCTTCTTGTTCGGCTGGCCGCGGTTGAGCCAGTAGTGAAAGCTCATTTTCAGCGCAACTTCGATGCAGGACGAGCCGTTATCGGCGTAGAAGCACCGGGTCAGGCCTTCCGGGGTCATCTTCACCAGGCGCTCGGACAGCTCGATCACCGGTTGATGGCTGAAACCGGCGAGGATCACGTGCTCCAGTTGATCGACCTGGTCCTTGATGCGCTGGTTGATCCGCGGGTTGGCGTGCCCGAACACGTTGACCCACCAGGAACTGACGGCGTCGAGGTAGCGCTTGCCTTCGAAGTCTTCCAGCCAGATGCCTTCACCGCGCTTGATCGGGATCAGCGGCAGCTGTTCGTGGTCTTTCATCTGGGTGCAGGGGTGCCACAACACGGCCAGGTCCCGTTGCATCCACTGATTATTCAGGCCCATTTACAGTCTCCTCGAGGCGGTCCGCGGCAGGCGCGGGCAAACAATCGCGCAAGCCTATGCAATGCGTCGCGCCGGGACAACCCATTGTGTCGATTGAGCTACTTTGTAAGGGGCGATAGACGTCGCTGGCGGCGTTTTGATGGCTGACGTATTCTTCGCGGTTCTTTGAGTCGTCTGACTCGCAAAACTGCTTTTTCCTACCTGATTTCCGGAGTTCGCTGAATGTCTGCTGGTTGGCTGCGCGCCTGTGCGCTGGTGATGTTGGGGCTGTTCAGCGTTTCGGCGCTGGCCAAGGATAAAACGGCGATCGTGATCGGCGGCGGGCTTTCGGGCCTGACCGCGGCGTACGAGCTGCAAAACAAAGGCTGGCAGGTGACCCTGCTGGAAGCCAAGCCGAGCCTGGGCGGTCGCTCCGGCATGGCCACCAGCGAGTGGATCGGCAACGACAAGACCCAGCCGGTGCTGAACAAGTACGTGTCGACCTTCAAGCTGAGCACCACGCCAGCCCCGGAATTCGTGCGTACGCCGGGATATCTGATCGACGGCGTGTATTACACCGCCGCGGATCTGGCGACCAAGGACCCGGTCACCGCCGAAGCGCTCAAGCGCTACGAAAAAACCGTGGATGACCTGGCCCGCTCGATCGAAGATCCGCAGAACCCGGCCGCGAACAACACGCTGCATGCCCTGGATCAGATCAACGTCTCTAACTGGCTTGATCGTCTGGCGTTGCCTGCTACGGCGCGCCAATTGGTCAATCAGGAGATTCGTACCCATTACGACGAACCTTCGCGCCTGTCGCTGCTGTACTTCGCGCAGCAGAACCGGGTTTACCGTGGTGTTTCCGACCGTGACCTGCGCGCTTCGCGCCTGCTCGGCGGCAGCCCGGTGTTGGCCCAGGCCTTCGTCAAACAGCTGAAAACCATCAAGACCAGCTCCCCGGTCTCGTCCATCACCCAGGACAAGGACAGCGTGACTGTCAAAGTCGGCAGCGTGGGTTACCAGGCTGACTACGTCGTTGTGGCCGTGCCGTTGCGCGCCCTGAACAAGATCGCCATGACCCCGGCGCTGGATGCCCAGCACATGGGCGCGATCAAGGGCACCAACTACGGCTGGCGCGACCAGATCATGCTGAAGTTCAAGACGCCAGTGTGGGAAAGCAAGGCGCGGATGTCCGGCGAGATCTACAGCAACGCCGGCCTCGGTATGTTGTGGATCGAACCGGCCCTGAAGGGCGGCGCCAACGTGGTGATCAACCTGTCCGGCGACAACGCTCGCGTCATGCAGGCTTTCGGCGACAAGCAGATGGTCGATCAGGTGTTGATTCGCCTGCACGCGTTTTATCCACAGGCGCGCGGTTCGTTCACCGGTTATGAAATCCGTCGCTACAGCACCGACCCATCGATGGGCGGCGCCTACCTGGCCTTCGGCCCGGGCCAGATCAGCAAGTACTGGCGCCTGTGGGAACGTCCGCTGCAACGGGTAGCGTTCGCCGGCGAACACACTGACACCTTGTACCCGGGCACCCTGGAAGGCGCACTGCGCACCGGTCAGCGTGCAGCCAGTCAGGTTGAAGACCTGGCGGCGGGCAAGTCGTTTGAACCGGTAAAAGTTGTGCCGGCAGCGACCGCAGCAGCGGCCGGCGCGGTGGCGGCGAAGAAAGGTAACTTCTTCACCAACCTGTTTGGTGGTTCGGATGACAAGCCAGCACCGGCCAAGGCACCTGAGCCAGTAGCGCCTGCTCCGGCACCGGCTCCAGCTCCTGCGCCGACTCCGGCCCCCGCTCCGGTTGAAGCGCCGAAGCCAGCGGTACCGGTCAAAGCCGAGCCTGCGAAAAAAGCGGCCAAGCCAGCAGTGAAGAAGCCAGCGGCGAAAACCGAAGCGAAAAAGGCTCCGGCCAAAAAAGCTGAACCGGCGAAGAAACCAGCGGCCAAGAAGCCTGCTGCAACGACACCGACAGCGACAGATACCAAAGCCCAGTAAGGCTTTGCGTTGAAAGAAAGCGCGGCAGTGATGCCGCGCTTTTTTTATGCCCGAAGAAAATCGGGTTCAAGATTTGAATAAACCCTGTGAGAAAGGTGTTCTTTAGTTGGGCTACCTGTTTTTTCACTCATTGGCGTCTTTAATCTTTCCTTAACGCTTCCCTAAGAGACTCTTGATCGTATTTCTCGATATTTCAAAGCGAAATTTTCCGCTTTAAATCGATAGATAACTCGATAGTCTTGGTCGCAGTTCTCACAGGATTTGGGCAATGCAGCTACGTAACTCTTCTTCGCGCTATGGTTGGGTCAGCGTTTTCCTGCACTGGGGTGTAGCGCTTGCAGTCTTTGGGCTGTTCGCGTTGGGCCTGTGGATGGTCGGTCTGGATTACTACAGCACGTGGCGCAAAGATGCGCCGGACCTGCATAAAAGCATTGGCCTGACACTGTTTGCCATCATGCTGCTGCGGGTGCTGTGGCGCTTCATCAGCCCGCCACCGCCGGCCTTGCAGAGCTATAGCCGCATGACGCGCCTTGGCGCCAAGTTCGGCCATTCGTTCCTGTACATCAGTCTGTTCGCTGTGATGATTGCCGGTTACCTGATTTCCACCGCAGACGGTGTCGGGATCCCGGTGTTTGGCCTGTTTGAGATTCCTGCACTGGTTTCCGGACTACCGGACCAGGCAGACACCGCCGGTGTGATTCATCTGTACCTGGCGTGGGTATTGGTAATTTTTTCCGGTCTCCACGCGTTGGCAGCATTGAAGCACCACTTTATCGACCGTGATGCGACGCTGACGCGAATGCTCGGCCGCAAAGCTTGAAGTTCAACCTCGACTCCAAAGGAATAGAAAGCATGTTGAAAAAGACCCTCGCCGCTCTGGCAATCGGTTCCGCGCTGCTGTCGGCCGGTAGCGTAATGGCCGCTGACTACGTCGTCGACAAAGAAGGCCAGCACGCCTTCGTTGACTTCAAGATCAGCCACCTGGGCTACAGCTTCATCACCGGTACGTTCAAGGATATCGACGGCAAGTTCAGCTTCGATGCCGCCAAGCCGGAAGACAGCAAAATCGAGTTCAACGTCAACACCGCCAGCGTGTTCACCAATAACGCTGAACGCGACAAGCACATCAGCAGCGGTGACTTCCTGAACGCGAGCAAATTCGCTAAAGCCACCTTCGTCTCCACCAGCGTCAAATCCACCGGTAAAAACGCCGCTGGTAAAGACACAGCTGACGTGACCGGCGACCTGACGATTGCTGGCGTGACCAAGCCAGTCGTGGTCAAGGCCACTTTCCTGGGTGAAGGCAAGGATCCATGGGGCGGCTACCGTGCCGGCTTCGAAGGTACTACCAACCTGAAGCGTTCCGACTTCGGCAAGCAGAAAGACCTGGGTCCATCGTCCGACGCAGTTGAGTTGTACGTAACGTTTGAAGGTGTCAAAGCGAAGTAACATTCGCGCCTGACACAAAAACGCCCCCGATCTCATGATCGAGGGCGTTTTTTATTGCCGAACGAAACTTGCGCTGCACCGCAATCCTGTCGGAGCGAGGCTTGCCCGCGAATGAGGGCAACGCGGTTTCTGTGGTGTGGCGGATGGCGCCTTCGCGGGCAAGCCTCGCTCCTACAGGTTTGTGGCGCGCAAAAAAATGCCCCGGATCTCGCGATCCGGGGCATTTTTTATGGCGGCGTTAAATCAGCGATTGCGAGTCAGCAACGCTGGTTTTTCGCCGCGCGGGCGGCCTGGCAGTTGATCCAGTTGCTCTGGAGTCGGGAACCGATCGGTCTTCGACTCTTTATGGATGATCTTCGGTGCCGGGCCACGCGGGTTCTGCACGGCCGGTTCGGAACGAGGCTGGTCGTCGGTGCGGGCCGGGCGGCGGTTGCGGGAATCTTCGCGACGGGCCTGACCGTCACGTGGCGCGCCGTTGCGTGGGCCGCTGCGCTTGGCTGGCGGGGTGCCGGTGGTGGCGCCGTCGCTGCTGCGCGGACCGCTCTGGCGGCCCTGAGGCTTGCCGCCGGTGCGCGGAGCACCAGCACCTGCGCCAGCTGCCGCGCCTGGTGCCGGAGCACCCGGACGACGGCCACGGCCCTGGGCCGGTTTGGCCTGTGGCACGTAGTCAACGCGGTTACCGAAGTTATCCACGTCATCGTCGAGGAACTCGTCCGGAGCACGATCAGCCGCCGCAGCGCGTGGCGCCGGACGTTGTTGTTCGCGCGCCGGAGTGCCTTCACGTGGCTTGTGTTCACGGGCCGGGCGATCGCCACGGCCAGTGGCAGCAGGCGCTTTTTCCTTGCCGCCCTTGTCCTTGCCTTTGTCTTTACGACCGCCGCCACCGCCAGTGCCGTTCGGACCGTCGCCGCGCGGGCCACGTGGGTTGCGCGGGTTACGCACATCCGGACGCTCGCGAACTTCGGGTTTCTCGGCTTCTACAGCGCTGGAGTCGAAGCCCATCAGGTTGCCGTCGGCAATCTTCTGCTTGGTCATGCGCTCGATGCTTTTCAGCAGCTTCTCTTCATCCGGGGCCACCAGCGAGATCGCCTCGCCCGAGCGGCCGGCACGGCCAGTACGGCCGATACGGTGCACGTAGTCTTCATCGACGTTCGGCAGTTCAAAGTTGACCACGTGGGGCAACTGATCGATGTCGAGGCCGCGAGCAGCGATGTCGGTGGCGACCAGGATGCGCACTTCGCCGGCCTTGAAGTCGGCCAGGGCTTTGGTGCGCGCGTTCTGGCTCTTGTTACCGTGGATGGCCACGGCGCTCAGGCCGTGTTTGTCCAGGTACTCGGCCAGGCGGTTGGCGCCGTGCTTGGTACGGGTGAAGACCAGAACCTGTTCCCAGGCGCCGGCGGTAATCAGGTGCGCCAGCAGCGAACGCTTGTGGCTCGCGGCCAGGCGGAACACACGCTGTTCGATGCGCTCGACCGTGGTGTTCGGCGGCGTGACTTCGATGCGTTCCGGGTTGTGCAGCAGCTTGCCGGCGAGGTCGGTGATGTCTTTGGAGAAGGTCGCCGAGAACAGCAGGTTCTGGCGTTTGCTCGGCAGACGGGCAAGGACCTTTTTCACGTCATGGACAAAGCCCATGTCGAGCATGCGGTCGGCTTCGTCCAGCACGAGGATTTCCACGTGGGACAGATCGACGCTGCCTTGACCGGCGAGGTCGAGCAGGCGGCCAGGGCAGGCCACCAGCACGTCAACACCGCGGGACATGGCCTGAACCTGTGGGTTCATGCCGACGCCGCCGAAGATGCAGGCACTGACAAACTTCAGGTCACGGGCATAGACCTTGAAGCTCTCGTGCACTTGAGCCGCGAGTTCGCGGGTAGGGGTCAGGACCAGGACGCGCGGTTGGCGCGGGCCGTGACGCTGGGATTTGTCCGGGTGACCGTTAGGGAACAACCGCTCCAGGATCGGAAGGGCGAAGCCGCCGGTTTTACCAGTACCTGTCTGCGCCGCGACCATCAGGTCGCGACCTTGCAACACGGCGGGGATAGCCCGCTGTTGCACCGGAGTAGGCTCGGTATAGCCCGCTGCCTCGATGGCGCGGACTAAAGCCTCGGAGAGACCGAGGGAAGCAAAGGACATGAGTAATCCTGTTTTAGTTAGGGCTTGGCCCAATGGGAGTCTTGCCTGGCGCGAATGGCGTTTAAGAGGAACGCAATCCCGTCCGGTCCTGCTGGGTTTCGAAGGCTCGTCTGGAGCGCTCGCGCGGGCTGAAAAGCTGCGCTGTAGCGGGGTCGAGATGCCTTGAACGATTCCGAGCGTCCGGGCGTGAGCCTGGCGGGAACGCCGGAGTATAACAGAGCAATCACTGCGCGCCGCTTTCCTGCTGCTCAACGGTTTTTCCGCGGGCGGCGGTAGTGCTTGGGATTTGCACCTCGGGGTTGGGGCCGGCGCCATAACGGGCGCTCAGTTCAGCGTAGGCGGGCTCGCGCTTGAAGCGCTTGAGCTCTGCGCCGAAACGCTGCACCAGCAAATCCATGCCGGCATTGCGCCGAACCGCCAGGAATTGGCTCTGGTGGCTGATGATTGTCGGGTTTTCGCTGATCTGGTCGCGGATGTTCAGTTCATCCAGCAAATGCTGGCCGACCCGGCGGTCAGTGATCAACAGGTCGATGCGCCCGCGCAGCAGTTTGCCGAAATTGGCTTCGTGGGTGGGCGCCGGTTCTCGGGTAAACAGCGTCGAACCGCTGAAGTCCTCGCTGTACAGATAACCCGGCGATGTGCCAATGGTCAGGCCTTTCAGTTCTTCGAGTGTGCGAAACGGATGAGGCCGTTCGTTGGCGTAGAACATCACGAATTCGACTTCCGACAGCGGTTCGCTGGGGTAGAGCAGGGTGGCGTCGCGTTCATCGCTGTGAAAGATATCCAGCGCACCGTCGGCCTGGCCGGTGTCGAGCATCGACAGGCAGCGCTTCCAGGGCAGGAATTGCCATTCGACTTCGATGCCCAGGCGTTTGAAGACGATGGCGGTGGTTTCGTAGTCCAGGCCCAGGGGTTTGCCGTTTTCCTCGTACACGTACGGCGCCCACGGTTCCGTGACAATACGCAGCTTCTCGCCCCGAGCGGCGAAGCTCAGGCAAGTGAAAAGAAGCACGGTCAGTAACTGCGCGATCAAAGGCATGACTTGAGATTACGACGAGAAACCGTAAAGAGCCAGAAACGGGATCCAGAAGCTCTAACTCAGTGTGTTGCTGCACAATAAAAGGGCGTTTAACGAAAAAGATCGCAGGCTTCGCCAGCGCCTACATGGGATTGCGTTCACCCTGTAGGCGCTGCCGAAGGCTGCGATCTTTTGATCTTGCTTGTGCGATTTTTAGCGCGGCAACTTCAGGTTATTCCACACCGCCAGGCTCGGCTCAGCCTGGTTCAACGTATAGAAGTGCAACCCAGGCGCGCCACCTTGCAGCAGGCGTTCGCACATTTCGGTGATGACTTGCTCGCCAAAGCCTTGAATGCTCTGGGTGTCGTCGCCGTAGGCTTCCAGTTGCTTGCGGATCCAGCGCGGGATTTCCGCACCGCAGGCATCGGAGAAGCGTGCGAGTTTGCTGTAGTTGGTGATCGGCATGATCCCCGGCACGATCGGGATGTTCACGCCCATCGCCCGTACACGCTCGACGAAGTAGAAGTAGCTGTCGGCGTTGAAGAAGTACTGGGTGATCGCACTGTCGGCGCCAGCGTTGGCCTTGCGCACGAAGTTGTTCAGATCGTCTTCGAAATTGCGCGCTTGCGGATGCATTTCCGGGTAAGCGGCGACTTCGATGTGGAAATGATCGCCGGTTTCTTCACGAATGAATTCAACCAGATCGTTGGCGTGGCGCAGTTCACCACTGGCCATGCCCATGCCCGAAGGCAGGTCACCGCGCAGGGCAACGATACGGGTAATGCCGGCGGCCTTGTACTGCGTCAGCAGGCTGCGCAGGTCGTCCTTGCTGTCGCCCACGCAAGACAAATGCGGTGCGGCCGGGACTTTGACTTCGCTTTCGAGCTGCAACACGGTGTTGATGGTGCGATCACGGGTCGAACCGCCAGCGCCATAGGTGCAGGAAAAGAAATCGGGGTTGTACGTGGCCAACTGACGGGCAGTGGCGAGTAGCTTTTCATGCCCAGCGTCGGTCTTCGTAGGGAAGAACTCGAAGCTGTAGCGACGGTCTTGGGACATGGTCATATCCTTGGAAACGCGTAAGCCTGGAAGGCTTGCCCCGCCCATGTGGGAGCGGGCTTGTGTGGCGAGGGAGCTTGCTCCCGTTCGACTGCGAAGCAGTCGCAAAGCTTAGGGCCGCTGCGCGACCCAGCGGGAGCAAGCTCCCTCGCCACAAGAAGCCCGCTCCCACAGGGGGAGCAGGCAGCAGGACCAATCAGTAGCGGTAAGCGTGCGGCTTGAACGGGCCTTCGACGGTCACGCCAATGTAGTCGGCCTGGGTCTTGGTCAGTTGAGTCACAACGCCGCCGAAACCGCGGACCATTTCCAGGGCCACTTCTTCGTCGAGTTTCTTCGGCAGTACTTCAACGGTCAGGCGCTCGGCTTTCTGGGCTGGCGACAGGTCGGCGTACTTCTGGCCGAACAGGAAGATCTGCGCCAGAACCTGGTTGGCGAACGAACCGTCCATGATGCGGCTTGGGTGACCGGTGGCGTTACCCAGGTTTACCAGACGGCCTTCGGCCAGCAGGATCAGGTAGTCGTCGTTCTGGGCATCGAATGCGCCAGGACCGGTACGGTGGATTTTGTGAACCTGTGGCTTCACTTCTTCCCATGCCCAGTTCTTGCGCATGAAAGCGGTGTCGATTTCGTTGTCGAAGTGGCCGATGTTGCAGACAACAGCGCGCTTCTTCAGGGCTTTGAGCATGTTCGAGTCGCAAACATTGACGTTACCGGTGGTGGTCACGATCAGGTCGATCTTGCCCAGCAGCGCTTTGTCGATGGATGCTTCGGTGCCGTTGTTGATGCCGTCGATGAACGGCGAAACCAGTTCGAAACCGTCCATGCAGGCTTGCATGGCGCAGATCGGGTCAACTTCGGAGACTTTAACGATCATACCTTCCTGACGCAGGGACTGAGCGGAGCCCTTGCCCACGTCACCGTAACCGATGACCAGCGCTTGCTTGCCGGACAGCAGGTGGTCGGTGCCGCGCTTGATTGCGTCGTTCAGGCTGTGACGGCAGCCGTACTTGTTGTCGTTCTTGCTCTTGGTTACCGAGTCGTTGACGTTGATGGCCGGGATTTTCAGCTCGCCCTTGGCCAGCATGTCCAGCAGGCGGTGAACGCCAGTGGTGGTTTCTTCGGTGACGCCGTGGACGCGGTCCAGGATCGTCGGGTATTTCTTGTGCAGCAGCTCGGTCAGGTCGCCGCCGTCGTCGAGGATCATGTTGGCATCCCATGGCGCGCCATCTTTGAGGATGGTTTGCTCCAGGCACCACTCGTACTCTTCTTCGGTCTCGCCTTTCCAGGCGTAAACCGCGATGCCGGCAGCGGCGATAGCTGCAGCGGCCTGGTCTTGAGTCGAGAAAATGTTGCAGGACGACCAGCGTACTTCGGCACCCAGGGCAACCAGGGTTTCGATCAGCACGGCAGTCTGGATGGTCATGTGGATGCAGCCGAGAATCTTGGCGCCCTTGAGCGGCTGCTCACCGGCGTACTTGCGGCGCAGACCCATCAGGGCAGGCATTTCGGATTCGGCGATGATGGTTTCGCGACGGCCCCAGGCAGCCAGGGACATGTCGGCGACTTTGTAATCGGTAAAATCTGCAGGCGTGATAACAGCGCTCATGATGAGCCTCCATTCGTAATGTATGCGAATGGGCGCCGTTGTGCGTTTAGTGTCTGGCCTGGGCCAGTCAACGCCCCATCCGAGCCTGACAGGTTTGACCTGCTGCAGCGCCCCTCGGACAGGTGGCGGGAAAACGGTAGCAATGGAACGTTACCGTTTTGAAACGGTGGCGATTATAGCGGGCTATTCTTATCTTCCAAAGCCTTTCTGTTGGTCAATGTCCGAACGGTAATCGAGACCATAGTCGATGCTTAATAGAGCTCTAGGTCGGGCTCTGCCATGATGCCCCCCATCATTCGGCAAGACGCTCAGGAGTGAACATGAATTTCCACACCCGCAAATGGGTAAAACCCGAAGACCTCAACCCCAACGGCACGCTGTTCGGCGGCAGCCTGTTGCGCTGGATCGACGAAGAAGCGGCGATCTACGCCATCGTCCAGCTGGGCAATCAGCGCGTGGTCACCAAGTACATTTCCGAAATCAACTTTGTCAGTGCCTCGCGCCAGGGCGACATCATCGAACTGGGCATCACCGCCACCGAGTTCGGTCGCACCTCGATCACCCTGACCTGCGAAGTGCGCAACAAGATCACCCGTAAAAGCATCCTGACGGTCGAGCGCATGGTGTTCGTCAACCTGGGTGAAGACGGCTTGCCGGCACCTCACGGCCGCACAGAGATCCTGTACGTCAAAGACCAGTTCAAGGACGAGGTCGTCAACGATTAACCCGGTCATCTGTGGCGAGGGAGCTTGCTCCCGTCCGGCTGCGCAGCAGTCGTAAATCCAGCGATGCGGTCTGCCTGGAATAATAGGGTGTCAGGTTTTGGGGCCGCTTCGCAGCCCAGCGGGAGCAAGCTCCCTCGCCACAAGGGTTTGTTTCGTTTGGGTGGTCAGTGAACAGCTCCGAACCCCGCGTGTCGTACCTACATGACACGCCACCGGTTGCGGAGCTCCATGGACACTCAAAAAGACGGCAAGACCCCGAACCTCTCGGCAGAAGAACAGCACGAAGCCGACCGTAACCAGCCACCCCGCGCGGCGGTATTGCACGAAATCATCCGCACCCAGGGCGATCAGGAGCTCGAGCGCAGTGTCGCGGCGCTCTGGTGGTCGGCGCTGGCCGCCGGCCTGACCATGGGCCTGTCGCTGATGGCCATGGGGCTGCTCAATTCCCGGCTGCCGGACGGTGAAGGCTTCAAGGTGATCGCCAGTTTCGGCTACTGCGCCGGATTTCTCGCGGTGATCCTGGCGCGCCAGCAACTGTTCACCGAGAACACCCTGACGGCCGTGCTGCCGATCATGACCAAACCCACGCTGAACAATTTCGGCCGACTGCTGCGCCTGTGGAGCGTGGTGCTGGTCGGCAACCTGTGCGGCACGTTGCTGGTGGCCTACGTGATGCTGCACCTGCCGATTTTCGACACCAAGACCGACCTGGCCTTCCTCGACATCGGGCGCAAGATCATGGAAAACAGTGCCAGCCAGATGTTCGCCAAAGGCATCATTTCCGGCTGGATGATCGCCACCATGGTCTGGATGATCCCGTCCATGGAAAGCGCCAAGATGTGGATCATCATCCTCATCACCTACCTGATGGCGCTGGGGGATTTCACCCACATCGTTGTCGGTTCGGCGGAAGTGTCGTACCTGGTGTTTGCCGGCGAGTTGCCGTGGAAGGATTTCTGGCTGGTGTTTGCCGGGCCGACGCTGGCGGGCAACATCATTGGCGGCAGTTTCATCTTTGCGCTGATCAGCCATGCGCAGGTGCGCAGTGAAAGCGGTGCGCCGAAAAAGTCTGCGGATCAGGCTAAGGAACCTGACCCGCAGAAGATCAAGAAGTGATCAGTGATGCTCAGCCTGTGTCGTTGGCACAGGCTCATCCTTGGTCACGTGCTTGACCAGTTTGCCGATGCTCAATCCCTGCAGCAGGATCGACGACAACACCACGATGTAGGTGATGCTCAAGATCAGATCGCGCTCCGGGCCCAGCGGCAGGGCCAGGGCCAACGCCACCGACACACCGCCGCGCAAACCACCCCAGGTCAGAATCCGGATCGTCCCGCGCGGCACTGTGCGCCAGCGCCGCAACAGCAGGATGGCCGGGGCCACGGTCAACAGGCGCGACAGCAGAATCGCCAACGCCAGCAAACTCGCGGCCAGTACGTGCAGCCAGTTGAACGGCAGCAGCAACAGCTCCATGCCGATCAGCGCAAACAGCAGCGCATTGAGCATGTCATCGAGCAGTTCCCAGAAACCGTCCAGATACTTGCGGGTCATGTCGTTCATCGCCAGGTTGCGGCCCAGGTTGCCGATGATCAGGCCGGCGACCACCATCGCGATCGGCGCGGAAACGTGCAGCTCCGAAGCCATGGCCGAACCGCCGATCACCAGCGCCAGGGTCAGCATCACTTCGATCTGATGCTGCTCGATGCTCTTGATCATCAGGTACACGAGGTAGCCGATCAGTCCGCCGAACACCACGCCGCCAATCGCTTCGTGGGCGAACAGCATGGCCGTGGCGCCGACGGTCGGGGTTTCGCCCAATTGCGCGATGCCCAGCAACACGGTGAAGACCACCACCGCTGTGCCGTCGTTGAACAGCGACTCGCCGACGATGGTGGTTTTCAGCGGCTTGGACGCGTTGGCGGTCCGCAGCACACCGAGTACCGCAATCGGGTCGGTGGGGGAAATCAGCGCGCCGAACAGCAGGCAATACAAGAAGCTCACGTGCCAGCCGAACAGGGCAAAAATGTAATAGGCGAGGCTGCCGATCACCGCTGTGGCGATCAAGACACCAAAGGTCGCGAGCAAGCCGATGGGCCAGCGGTAGCTGCGCAAGTCGTTCAGATTGACGTGCAGGGCGCCGGCGAATAGCAGGAACGACAGCATCCAGTTCATCAGCAGATCACCGAAGTCGATCTGGCCGATCAGCAGTTGTACGCGCTCTTCGAGGCCGGGGTAGCCGAGGAGGCTCAGGCCTTGCAACAGCAGGGAGAACATCAGCGCTGTGACCATGACGCCGATGGTCGGGGGTAGGCCGATGAAGCGAAAATTCACGTAGGTGAGAAGGGACGTGAGGCAAATAAACGCAGCGACAAGTTCAAGCATCCGGGGTCCTTTGGATGGTGGGAAGAAAATGGGTTTCAGGCAGGTGCACCGTGTGAGCTGCTTCCCGGGCAAGCCTCGCTCCTACAGGGGTGAGGTTGTCGCCCAGTTTGTGAACGACACCCATCTCGTAGGAGCGAGGCTTGCCCGCGAAGGCATAGTCATGGACGGCGCAGTTGTTCAGCCGGACACATTGACCGCCGCCGCCCCCCGACGTTGCAGGTAAATATAGAAAAGCGCCGTCAGCACCGTCAGGCCACTGACCAGCGCCCCGGTCCATGGCAAATCCGCCAGGTCCGCGCCACTGGCAACCACCAGCCCGCCAATCCACGCACCCGCGGCGTTGCCGAGATTGAACGCACTCTGGTTCAACGTCGAACCCAGGTTCGGCGCTTCATGGGCCTGATCAATGATCAGCAGTTGCAGAATCGGGCACAGGGCAAACGCAAAAATCCCCCACAATACCAACGTAATCGCCGCCGGAATCACCGAATGGCTGGTCTGGCTGAACGCCGCCAACACCACCGCGACGGCCAGTGCCATGCCCACCAGCGAAGGCAACAGACGACTGTCCGCCAGGCGACCACCGAGCATACTGCCCGCCGTCAAACCGACGCCGAACAACAGCAACATGATGGTCACGCCGTGAGGGCTGACACCGGTGATGTCTTGCAGGATCGGCGCGATATAGGTGAAGACGCTGAACAGACTGGTGGACGCCAACACGCTCATGCCCAGGGCCAGCAGCACGTTGACCTTGCCCAGCACCTTGAACTCGCTGGCCAGGTTGGCCTTGTCCATGGCGATGTCCTTCGGCAACCACAGCCATTGGGCGATGGCCGCAATGACGCCGATCACCGACACCGCCCAGAACGTCGAGCGCCACCCGGCGTATTGGCCGAGCGCGGTGCCCAGTGGCACGCCGAGCACGTTGGCCAGGGTCAAGCCGGTGAACATCATGGCAATCGCCTGGGCTCGTTTGTTCGGTGCCACCAGACCGGCAGCCACCACCGAACCGATGCCGAAGAATGCGCCGTGGCACAACGCGGTCACCACTCGCGCCGCCATCAGCGTCGCGTAATTCGGCGCCAGGGCGCAGAGGATGTTGCCGAGGATGAACATCAGCGTCATCCCCAGCAGCGTGGCTTTGCGCGGCATGTTGGCGGTGCCGATCGCCAGGATCGGCGCGCCGAACACCACGCCCAGGGCGTAGCCGGTGATCAACAGGCCAGCGTGGGGAATGCTCACGGCGAGGTCGCGGGCGACATCGGGCAGCAAACCCATGATGACGAATTCAGTGGTGCCGATGCCGAACGCGGCAACAGCGAGGGCAAACAGGGCGAGTGGCATGCGCAAGGTCTCTGTCGGTAGTCTTGACGCTCGGATCAGGCATGCGCAGGCCATCGACCGTTCTCGATGAGAGCGGGCGGGGGCAGAATTTATTGGAATTAGTCTGTGCGCAACTGAGTGCGGCGTGGTCGCTTGCAGTATAAACAGCTGCGGACATATGGCGAATCAATTCTCCGCCCCGATTCCTGTAGGCGCATGGCTTGCCCGCGATGGCGATCTCAAGAATGTCATCGCGGGCAAGCCTTGCTCCTACAGGGGCGGCGTGGACAACAAAAAGGAGTAAGCCGTGCTTGCAACAGCACTGGTGTTGGTAGCGGCGCTGTTACACGCGGCGTGGAATACCCTGATCAAGTTCAGCGCCGAACGGCTGCTGGTGGTGGCGTGCATGGACTCGGTGGCGATGCTGTTTGTCGCCGTGATGCTGCCGTTCGTGAACGTGCCACCGATTGCAATCTGGCCATGGATCCTGGCGTCGGCGGCGTTTGAATTGCTCTATCGCTACCTGCTGATCCAGGCCTATCGGGTCGGTGACCTGGGGCTGGTCTATCCGCTGATGCGTGGCCTGTCGCCGTTGGTGGTGCTGGCGCTGACGCTGATCTTCGCCGGGGAAGTGCTGACGAATCAGCAGATCTTCGGCATTTTGCTGATCCCGTTCGGCATGCTGTGCCTGCTATGGCAGGGCGGTGGCGGTGCGCGATTGCCATGGTCGATGCTGCCGGTGGTGGCGCTGATCGGCCTGTGCATCGGCTGCTACACCTTCATCGATGGCCAGGCGTTGCGGCGCTGGTCTCATCCGCTGGATTATCTGGTGTGGGTCACGCTGCTCAGTGCCTGGCCGTTCCCGCTGCTGGCGCTGGTGCGCAAGCGGCCGGCGTTCATGTTGTTCTGGCGTGAACAGTGGCGACTGGGGCTGGCGGTCGGGTTTTGCGTGTTGTTCAGCTACGCTTTGGTGCTGTGGGCGATGCAGCTGGGCTCGATTGCCGAAGCGGCGGCGTTGCGCGAGATCAGTGTGATCCTGGTGGTGTTGTTCGGCATGCGCTACTTGAAAGAACCTTTCGGCCGGCCACGGCTCTTAGCCTGTGGGTTGGTGCTGATCGGCATCCTGGTGATGAAGTTTTGACCGACCACCGAATTTCTGAAAACTGAAGAAGGGACTGCTTTATGACGGTTGCTCTGTGGTGCGTATTGATCGCGATTTTCCTGCCCTATGTCTGCACGGCCATCGCCAAGGCCAGTGGCAGGTACAACCTGAAAGACAACCATGATCCCCGGGACTTTCTCGAATCGCTGAATGGTTTGGGCCGGCGTGCGCATGCGGCGCAGTTGAACAGCTTCGAAGTGATGCCGGCGTTCGCGGTGGCCGTGCTCGCGGCCCATCTGGTGGGCACGGCGCAGTTGGTGACGGTCAACGTGCTGGCGGTGCTGTTTATCACCAGTCGGCTGCTGTACATCATTTGCTATCTGGCGGACTGGGCGATCTTGCGGTCACTGGTGTGGTTTGTGGGGATGGGGTTGATTGCCAGTTTCTTTTTTGTGTCGATCTGATTGAGGCAAGAGTAAAGGATCGCAGCCTGCGGCGGCTCCTACAGGGACCGTGTTCACAACGATTCCCCATAGGAGCCTGCGATTTTTTGCCTTTAAGGCTTGTCAGCCACCTGCGGGACTTGCGGCAGCGCCGCGCCTTTGGGCCACAACATCCAGATCTGCCCCTGCTGTTTCATATCCCCCGCCAGTTGCCCGGCCGCTTCGCCGGTGCCCCAGAACAGGTCCGCCCGCACTTCGCCGGCAATCGCGCCGCCGGTGTCCTGAGCCGCCACCGGGCGAACCAGTGCGCTGCCGTCCGGTTTGGTGGTGGATAACCACAACAGACTGCCCAGCGGAATCACTTTGCGATCCACCGCCGCGCTGTAGCCGGCCGTCAGCGGAACGTTGAGCGAACCGCGTGGCCCTTCGTTGCTGTCCGGGTTGCGGGTGAAGAACACGTAGCTCGGGTTGCTACCGAGCAGTTGCGGAATGCGCGACGGATTGGCCTTGGCCCAGGTGCTGATGGCGCCCATGGTCACGTCTTCTTTCTTCAGCTCACCCTGATCCACCAGCCAGCGGCCGATCGGTCGATAGGGGTGGCCGTTCTGGTCGGCATAAGCGATGCGCAGTTGGCGGCCGTCATCGAGCTGGATGCGCCCGGAGCCCTGGATTTGCAGGAACTGCAGGTTCATCGGGTCGGTCAGCCAGGCCACGACCGGGGCCTTGACCCCTTTGCTCTCGATGGTGGCGGCATCGTCATACGGCTTGAGCACGCGACCTTCGAGTCGCCCGCGCAGGCGTTTGCCCTTGAGCTCTGGGTAAATGCTGTCCAGGGACACAATGATCATGTCCTCGGGCACGCCGTACACCGGGACGTTCGCCACTTCGGTCTGGGTCAGGCTGCCGGGGTACACCGGTTCGTAGTAGCCGGTGATCAGGCCATTGGGATTGTCGTTGGCAGCACGCAGGCCGTAGACGTCCAGGTTCTGCTTGAGGAAGCCGCGAATCTCGCCGGCGGTTTGCGGCACAGTGGCGGAAGCGGCGCAGGTCGCGCCCCAGACCGGGTCAGCCTTGAGTCGGGTGCAGGCGCTGCGCCAGGAACCGAAACCGGCCACCAGATCGTCGTCGGACACGGTTGGCAACGCTTCCCAGGTGGCGCTGGTGTAAGTGGCCAGGGCATGGGTTTTCGGGGTGTTGTTTTCGCCGCCGGTGCAGCCTGCGAGCACGGCCACCATCGGAAGGGTCCAGGTCAGGCGGGGGCGCCAGGCCTTGATACGGCTGTTCATGGAGTTATTCCTTTGACGGTTGCCTGAGTGCTCCATGCGCTCAAACAACCCTTATTGATAATAGGGCTATTGGTGTTTGCCGATGACGCGAGGATACTGGCCGCCGTTCCCCGTAACCTGAAGCCACCATGACTTTTAAAAGACTTTCTGTTGTATTGCTGGCCTGCCTGACCTTGTCCGCCTGTGGCGGTGTCGATCCGAATTCGCCGTTGGGTCAGCGCAAGGCGATCTTCAAGCAAATGCTCAAGACCGGCGAAGACCTGGGTGGCATGTTGCGTGGGCGTATTCCGTTCGACGGGCCGAAATTTGCCGAGGGTGCGGTGAAACTCGATGCGCTGTCCCATGAGCCGTGGAAACATTTTCCACAGGTGCGTGAAGAAGATCACACCAGCGCCAAGGATGATGTCTGGCAGCAGCAGGCACGCTTCCAGGAAATGGCCCGCAACCTTGAAGGCGCCACCGGTGAATTGGTGATTGCCAGCAAGGTCCAGCCGTACAAGGCCAGTAACCTTGGGCCGGCGGTGCAGAAAGTCGAAGATGCCTGCAGTGCGTGCCATAAACAGTTTCGGGATCATTGATCGCAGATCAAAAGCGGACGCGGAGCGTCCATGGCTGCATTCCCACGCCGAGCGTGGGAACGATCTTCCTGAAACTTACTTATCCAACTCATCCAGCGCTTCCTGCAATTCCTTGCGGGATTCGGCGAGTTTGTCTTTTCGTTTGTTGATTTTCTCAGCGTCGCCCTTGCTCATGGCCTTGTCGAGATCGGCCTGACGCTTGCTGACTTCATGCTTGGCTTCGAGCACCTTGTTTTCCCGCTCCTTCTTCAAGGAGGCGTCGGTGCAGTGGGCGGTGACTTCCTTTAGAGCGGTTTCCAGGCCTGCCTGCTGATCGGCGTTGCCGTGAGACTTGGCCAGTTCGATCTGGTTGACGATGCCCTGTTTCTTGGCGGCGCATCCGGTCAGTTCCGGGATTTCTTCGGCCGCCATCAGTGGCGCGGCCATCATGCCGCAAAGGGTCAACAGAGCGAGCGGTGCAAGAAATTTCATAAAAGCTCCATGCAAAAAAGGCAATCGGGTCGAGGTGGCAATGGGCTGTTTGAGCGCAGCGCCACCATTGGGTTCCCGGGCTGACAGGCATTGTTGGTCGCTAAAAACCGTCAATCCCTGCCACACGTAATGTTTCACTCAAGGCCAGGACCTGCGGGTCGCGAAAAAACGCGCTCAGTTGCGTTGCGCGTCCCGGGCCGATGCCGGCTTCGGCCTGCCATTGTTCGTGGCTGCGTTGCGCCAGGGTCTGCCATGAATCGGCAAGTTGCGCCTGGCCCGTCGGCGGCAAGCCCAGGGCTTTTAGCCAGCGAGCAAAAGGACGTTGCCGGGCACTTTCAAAACTGTTTAAAAGGCGAGCACTGCTGCGCTCGCCGAAGCCATCAATGTTAGCAAGCTCTTGAGCATCGAGGGTCAACCAATCCAGCAGGTTGTTGAGACGGCCTGTTTCGAGAAGTTTCTCCCAGGTGCCGGGGCCGACATGCGGTAGCGCCAGCCCCTGCTTGCCGCTGAGCCAGGTCAGCCGCGCGAGGAATTGACTCTCGCAGCCCGGCGTTGGCTGCCAGCAGCTCAGCGGATGAAAGTCTGCAGCCAGCGGTGCATTCACTTCCGGGCGTTCGGTGCTGCGCAGCACCACATCATCGAGCCTGGGAATGGTCAGGCCCGCCAGGCTGATGGCGACCTGATCGCCGGGACGAATGTCCAGTTGTTCCCAGCGTTGCAGGGAGCTGACGCTCACGCGCTTGATCTGCCGGTCATCGAGCTTCACCGGCGACAGCTCCAGTACCGGGGTGATCCGCCCGGTTCGGCCGATCTTGAAATGGACCTTGCGCACCTCGGCCAGCGCCTGGGCGAAGGGGTATTTCCAGGCGACGCTCCAGTAGGGCGGCCGGGCCTGCCAGCGTTCGGCGGGAGGGCGCGAATCCTGGCGCAGAACGATGCCATCGCTGGCGAAGGGCAGGGGCGAGCGATACCAGTGGTCGCGCCAGTGCTGCGCGTCGGCAAATGTATTGATCGGTTGGCTGTAGAGCCCGGTGGGCGGGAAACCCAACGCTTCCAGCGTCGCCACCCGGGACGGCAAACTCGTCGGGCCTTGCGGCCAATCCCAGACAAACAATCCGATCCCGGCCGCCTGTTCGCTGCTCAGCGACTTGCGCGCCATCAGCCCGGCCACGCTGGCGCGGGCGTTGAGGCTGCCGGCCTGGGCTTGTACGTGGTCGGTCAGGCGCCAATAGAGTTCGCCTTGCAGCACCAAGTCCAGCGGTTGCGGCAGCCGTTGGGGAATGGCGGCGATGTTGCGCGCGGCGGCGGTCCAGTCCTGGCCATTGATGCCGTCGCCACGACTGATCGCTTGGTGCAGCAGGCCATTGCGGTAAATCAGCGACACCGCCACGCCATCAACCTTGGGTTGAATCCAGACGTCTTTGCGATCACGCAGCCAATCTGCGACGGCACGTTCATCGTGCAGTTTTTCCAGGCCGGTGTGGACGACCGGGTGAGCCACCTTGCCGCGCGCCGTTCGCAGCGGCTGGGCGGACGGGACGAGGTTGAAGCAGGTGCTCCATTGCGTCAGCCGGGTTCGGGACTGGTCATAGAGTTCGTCGGCGATCAGCGAGCGGCCGTTGCGGTGATAGCTGTCGTCCCAGCGGTCGATTTGCTGTTGCAGGGCGGTGATTTCGGCCTCGGCGCGAGTGGGTGGCCAGTCGGGACAGTCGGCGGCGCTGGCGGTCAGGGAGGTCAGCAGGAGGGCGAAAAACAGGCGCAGGTTGGGGAGCATCGAGAGCGTCCTTGCTCATTGGGATGCTTGAAAGGCTAGTCGGTCATGAGTTTTGTGAAAGCGGGGTGTTTTTCGAGGTGTTTCGAGGACACTCTTCCATCATGAAAAAGCCCCGCACGGCGCGAACCGTGCGGGGCTTTTGGTACCGCCGGGGAAGTCTTACAGGCCGGCAGCAGCGCGCAAGGATTCGGCGCGGTCGGTCTTTTCCCAGGTGAACGTGGTGAACGTATCGTCGCCCACGGTCTTGGTTTGCGGGGTGCGACCGAAGTGGCCGTACGCAGCAGTTTCCTGGTACATCGGGTGCAGCAGGTCGAGCATGGTGGTGATTGCGTATGGACGCAGGTCGAACACTTCGCGAACCAGTTTGACGATTTTGTCGTCGCTGATTTTGCCGGTGCCGAAGGTGTTCAACGAGATCGACGTAGGCTGAGCCACACCGATCGCGTAGGAAACCTGGATCTCGCAACGCTCGGCCAGGCCGGCCGCAACGATGTTCTTCGCCACATAACGACCGGCGTAGGCCGCCGAACGGTCAACCTTCGATGGATCTTTACCGGAGAACGCGCCGCCGCCGTGACGGGCCATGCCGCCGTAGCTGTCGACGATGATCTTGCGACCGGTCAAACCGCAGTCGCCAACCGGGCCGCCGATGATGAACTGGCCAGTCGGGTTGATGTGGAACTGGGTGTCTTTGGTCAGCAGTTCGGCAGGCAGCACGTGCTTGACGATCAGCTCCATCACGCCTTCGCGCAGGTCTTTGTACGACACTTCAGGGTTGTGCTGGGTCGACAGAACAACGGCGTCGATACCGACAACCTTGCCGCCTTCGTAACGGCAAGTCACTTGCGACTTGGCGTCCGGGCGCAGCCAAGGCAGCAGGCCGGATTTACGGGCTTCGGCTTGCCTTTGCACAAGCTGGTGCGAGAACGTGATCGGTGCAGGCATCAGCACTTCGGTTTCGTTGCTGGCGTAGCCGAACATCAGGCCCTGGTCGCCGGCGCCCTGATCTTCAGGCTTGGCACGGTCGACACCCTGGTTGATGTCAGGAGACTGCTTGCCGATGATGTTCATCACGCCGCAAGTGGCACCGTCGAAACCGACATCGGAGCTGTTGTAGCCGATGTCCAGAATGACGTTACGCACGATTTCTTCCAGGTCGACCCAGGCCGACGTGGTGACTTCACCTGCGATGATTGCCACGCCAGTCTTGACCAGAGTCTCGCACGCCACACGGGCGAACTTGTCTTCAGCAATGATGGCGTCCAGCACCGCATCGGAAATCTGGTCGGCGATTTTGTCCGGATGCCCTTCAGACACGGACTCGGAGGTGAAGAGGGAGTATTCGCTCATCTCGATGTTTTCCTGAATTTACCGATGGTGAGTGTCGCCAGCCGGCCGCTGAAAATGGCGGACCTGAATCTGGAAACCATTACGTAAGCCTACATAGAGGCTTTCCCCGGGAACGAGTCCCGCAGCGGTGGCCCAACGGGCCAGATCGTCCTGTTCAAACCCCAACCATAGATCACCGCAGGCCTCCCTGGCCCAACTCTGGTTGTGGCTACATAACTCTGTCACTAACAGGCTACCGCCTGGTTGCAGCAAGCCGGCCATGTGCTTGAGCGCTTCGGCCGGTGCGGCGAAATGGTGCAGCACCATGTTCAGTACAACGCAATCGGCGGTCAGGCTGACACCATTCAATGCATCGGCCAATTGCAGGCTGACGTTAGTCAGCCTTTCACGTTCACAGACGTGGCGCGCCAACTCGAGCATCGCCGCACTGTTGTCCAGCGCCGTGACCTGGGTGAAGCGGCGCGCCAGTTCCGGCAGAAAACCGCCATCGCCGGGGCCGACTTCAATCGCCGTGGCGCCTGCGCTGAAACTCAGCTTGTCGAGCAGCGCCACCACGCTTTCGCGGTACTGCGGCAGGCCGGCGATCAAATCTTGCTGGGCGCGAAACTTCTCCGCCACCCGTGAGAAAAAGTCCTGGCTGGCCGCCGCCCGTTGCCCGTGTACCTGAGCGATCCGCGATTGCACATCGGCCGGCAGAGTCAGGTTATCCACTTCGTCCAACAGGGCCGCGTGTAATTTGCCGCCCAGCAAGTCGGTGTGGGGCAGGGCGCGACGATAGAAAATCGCGTTGCCTTCACGACGGGTCGCCACCAGGTCGGCCTGGGCCAATACCTTGAGGTGATGACTCATGCCCGATTGGCCAATGCCGAAGATCTGCGCCAGTTCCAGTACGCCAAACGAATCGTTGGCCAGCGCGCGCAATACATTCAGGCGCAGAGGATCACCACCGGCCTTGCACAAGGCCGCCAGCTCATCGCAATCGTCATGTTGAATGGAAGGCACGCGTAGATTCATAGGGCCAGCAGTCTAGTGACGGTCAGAAAACCTCGCAAGAGCAATATCAAAAAGTTTTGATATTGCTCGATAGATGGCACTTCTCAATGCTCTGTTGTCTCTACAAACGAATAGCAGAAAGGTTTCATCAGTCGAAACCGTCGTTATCCATTGGAAAAACGCCTCTAGATGACTATCTGTCATTGCCCCGAGGCGGGTGGGTGAGGGAAAATGCTCGCCTTTTTTCCGTTTCGTTTTATTCAAACCCTAGGAGATCAGCGATGCCAAGCCGTCGTGAGCGTGCCAACGCCATTCGTGCCCTCAGCATGGATGCCGTGCAAAAAGCCAACAGCGGCCATCCGGGTGCCCCTATGGGGATGGCGGATATCGCCGAAGTGCTTTGGCGTGACTACATGAAGCACAACCCGAGCAATCCATCGTTCGCCGACCGTGACCGCTTCGTGCTGTCCAACGGCCACGGCTCGATGTTGATCTACTCGCTGCTGCACCTGACCGGTTACGACCTGTCGATCGAAGACCTCAAGCAGTTCCGTCAACTGCACAGCCGCACCCCGGGTCACCCGGAATTCGGCTACACCCCGGGCGTCGAAACCACCACCGGTCCACTGGGCCAAGGCCTGGCCAACGCCGTGGGTTTCGCCCTGGCGGAAAAAGTCCTGGCGGCGCAGTTCAACCGTCCTGGCCACAACATTGTCGACCACCACACCTACGTGTTCCTGGGTGATGGCTGCATGATGGAAGGCATTTCCCACGAAGTCGGCTCCCTGGCCGGTACTTTGGGCCTGGGCAAACTGATCGCCTTCTACGATGACAACGGCATCTCCATCGATGGCGAAGTCGAAGGCTGGTTCACCGACGACACGCCAAAGCGTTTCGAAGCCTACAACTGGCAAGTGATCCGCAACGTTGACGGTCACGACCCGGAAGAAATCAAGACCGCGATCGAGACCGCGCGCAAAAGCGAGCAACCGACCCTGATCTGCTGCAAGACCACCATCGGTTTCGGTTCGCCGAACAAGCAAGGTAAAGAAGACTGCCACGGCGCCCCATTGGGTGACGCGGAAATCGCCCTGACCCGCAAGGCGCTGAACTGGAACCACGGCCCATTCGAAATCCCGGCTGATATCTATGCCGAGTGGGATGCCAAGGAAAAAGGTCGCGCTGCCGAAGCCGAGTGGGATCAGCGTTTTGCTGCTTACTCCGCTGCATTCCCGACCGAAGCCAACGAACTGATCCGTCGTCTGAGCGGTGAACTGCCAGCCGATTTCGCGGAAAAAGCCTCGGCTTACATCGCTGAAGTCGCGGCCAAGGGCGAAACCATCGCCAGCCGTAAAGCCAGCCAGAACGCCTTGAATGCCTACGGCCCGCTGCTGCCTGAACTGCTGGGCGGCTCCGCTGACCTGGCCGGTTCCAACCTGACCCTGTGGAAAGGTTGCAAAGGTGTCTCGGCTGAAGACGCCAGCGGCAACTACATGTACTACGGCGTTCGCGAGTTCGGCATGAGCGCGATCATGAACGGCGTGTCCCTGCATGGCGGTCTGGTGCCTTACGGCGCGACCTTCCTGATGTTCATGGAATACGCGCGCAACGCCGTACGCATGGCCTCGCTGATGAAGAAACGCGTGGTGTTCGTCTACACCCACGACTCCATCGGTTTGGGCGAAGACGGCCCGACTCACCAGCCGATCGAGCAACTGACCAGCCTGCGCAGCACCCCGAACCTCGACACCTGGCGTCCAGCCGATGCCGTGGAATCGGCTGTTTGCTGGAAGCTGGCCATCGAGCGCAAGGACGGCCCTTCGGCGCTGATCTTCTCGCGTCAGAACCTGCAGCACCAGGAGCGTGATGCCGGCCAGATCGCCGACATCGCCCGTGGCGGTTACGTGTTGAAGGATTGCGCAGGCGAGCCTGAGCTGATCCTGATCTCCACCGGTTCGGAAGTGGGCTTGGCGGTTCAGGCTTACGACAAGCTGACCGAGCAAGGCCGCAAGGTTCGCGTTGTTTCGATGCCGTGCACCAGCGTGTTCGACGCTCAAGACGCCGGCTACAAGCAAGCGGTCCTGCCGTTGCAGGTCAGCGCCCGTATCGCCATCGAAGCCGCTCACGCGGACTACTGGTACAAGTACGTGGGCCTGGAAGGCCGCGTCATCGGCATGACCACCTTCGGCGAGTCGGCGCCTGCGCCAGCCTTGTTCGAAGAGTTCGGCTTTACCCTGGAAAACATCCTGGGTCAGGCTGAAGAGTTGCTGGAAGACTAAGTCCGAAGGTTGCGTTGTCCGGGCTGGCCTCTTCGCGGGCAAGCCTCGCTCCTACGAGGGATCGTGTTGTTTTTCATGACAACCGAAAACCTGTAGGCGCGAGGCTTGCCCGCGAAGGCGTCGGCCCTGCCACCACTGCAACAACGGATTCACCACGGTAATCGAGAACCCCATGCCTCAACCGCGTCCTTACAAAGTTGCACTCAACGGCTACGGCCGGATTGGTCGTTGCGTCTTGCGTGCGTTGTTTGAGCGAGGCGAGAAGGCCGGGTTTGAAATTGTCGCGATCAACGATCTGGCTGACATGGCCAGCATCGAATACCTGACACGCTTTGACTCCACTCACGGGCGTTTTCCCGGCGACGTGCGGGTTGAGGACGATTGTCTGCATATTAATGGCAACTGCGTGAAGGTCCTGCGCAGTGCCACCCCCGAAGGCATCGATTGGGCGTCGTTGGACGTCGATCTGGTGCTGGAGTGCTCCGGCGCTTACCACACCCGCGCCGACGGCCAGCGCTTCCTCGACGCCGGTGCGCCACGCGTGTTGTTTTCCCAGCCGATGGCCAGCGAGGCGGATGTCGACGCCACCATCGTCTACGGCGTGAACCAGGATTGCCTGACCGGCGAAGAATTGCTGGTGTCCAACGCGTCCTGCACCACCAACTGCGGCGTGCCGCTGTTGCGCCTGCTGGACCAGGCCATTGGCCTGGAATACGTGTCGATCACCACCATCCACTCGGCGATGAACGATCAACCGGTGATCGACGCCTATCACCACGAAGACCTGCGCCGCACCCGTTCGGCGTTCCAGTCGGTGATCCCGGTGTCCACTGGTCTGGCGCGTGGCATCGAACGCCTGCTGCCGGAACTTGCCGGGCGAATTCAGGCCAAAGCCGTACGGGTGCCGACGGTGAACGTGTCGTGCCTCGACATTACGATGCAAACCGTGAGCGACACCGACGCCACCGAGGTCAACCGGATCCTGCGTGAGGCCGCCACCAGCGGCCCGCTCAAAGGTCTGCTGGCTTACACCGAGCTTCCCCACGCAAGCTGTGATTTTAATCACGACCCACATTCGGCGATCGTCGATGCCAGTCAGACCCGCGTTTCCGGCCCACGGCTGGTGAATATTCTGGCCTGGTTCGACAACGAATGGGGGTTTGCCAACCGAATGCTGGACGTTGCAGAACACTATCTGCAAACAGCTGCCTCTCTTAAACAGTAGGAATTGCGACCCATGACCGTGTTGAAGATGACCGACCTCGATCTGCAAGGTAAACGCGTACTGATCCGCGAAGACCTCAACGTCCCAGTCAAGGACGGTGTTGTCACCAGCGATGCGCGTATCCTGGCTTCGCTGCCGACCATCAAGCTGGCCCTGGAAAAAGGTGCGGCCGTGATGGTCTGCTCGCACCTTGGCCGTCCGACCGAAGGTGAGTTCTCGGCCGAGAACAGCCTCAAGCCCGTCGCCGACTACCTGAGCAAGGCCCTGGGCCGCGAAGTGCCGCTGGTGTCCGACTACCTGGGCGGCGTTGACGTGAAGGCCGGCGACATCGTGCTGTTCGAAAACGTACGCTTCAACAAAGGCGAGAAAAAGAACGCTGACGAATTGGCCCAGCAATACGCCGCCCTGTGCGACGTGTTCGTGATGGACGCCTTCGGCACCGCTCACCGTGCCGAGGGTTCGACCCACGGCGTGGCCAAGTTCGCCAAAGTCGCCGCCGCTGGTCCGTTGCTGGCCGCTGAACTGGACGCACTGGGCAAAGCCCTCGGCGCCCCGGCCCAGCCAATGGCCGCCATCGTTGCCGGCTCCAAGGTCTCGACCAAACTCGACGTGCTCAACAGCCTGAGCCAGATCTGCAACCAGTTGATCGTCGGCGGCGGCATTGCCAACACTTTCCTGGCCGCTGCCGGTCACCCGGTCGGCAAGTCCCTGTACGAACCGGACCTGCTGGACACCGCCCGTGCCATCGCCGCCAAAGTCAGCGTGCCGCTGCCGGTGGACGTGGTGGTTGCCAAGGAATTCGCGGAAGGCGCCACGGCGACCGTCAAACTGATCGCTGATGTAGCGGCAGACGACATGATCCTGGACATCGGCCCACAGACCGCGGCGAATTTCGCCGAGCTGTTGAAGTCGTCCAAGACCATCCTGTGGAACGGCCCGGTGGGGGTGTTCGAATTCGACCAGTTCGGTAACGGCACCAAAGTGCTGGCCCAGGCCATCGCTGAAAGCTCGGCGTTCTCCATTGCCGGCGGCGGCGATACCTTGGCCGCCATCGATAAATATGGCGTTGCCGACAAGATCTCCTACATTTCTACCGGCGGTGGCGCGTTCCTCGAGTTCGTCGAAGGCAAGGTTCTGCCGGCGGTTGAAGTCCTGGAAAGCCGGGCCAAGGCCTGAGATCACTTAAATGACCAGGCAAAGGAGTGTTGATATGGTCAGGACGATTGCGCTGTTGATCGTCGCGGTTTCGCTGACGGCTTGCGGGAGTAACCCGAAAGCCAAGCCCGACCCCGCGCCGTCTGCGCCGGCTGATAAGGGCTGTTACCAGGCCGACTGGCAGGCGGAAACCAACCCGGTGCTCAACAAGCGTTCCGGGCCCGATGGCCTGGACAAATACGAGACACAGACCCCGGCCAAGGAACATGGCTGCCCTTGACGGGTCTGACTCTTTACTCAAGGCCGGCGGCGTGCGCCGTTGGTCGAGGAACATGGATGAAAGGTTTTATCGCCGTCATGGCGCTGGCACTGCTGGCAGGTTGCTCGAATTTCAACCTGTTCAACACCTCGGCGCCCGCGGACAACTGGACCACCTGGACCTGCGACAGCCAGGCCAAAGTGCTCTGGCGCTACACCGACGACAGCCTTAGGGAAGTCGACGTGCGCCTCGGCGGGGCCGATCAGGTCTATCGCCTGAAGCTTGAACCGGGCGCCGAAGGTTCGCTGTACAGCAACGACATGCTGGCGTTTCACGTAAAAGGTGAGGAAGGCCTGGTTTACTGGGTCGCCACCAATGATTTGATCGGCCGCGGTTGTAAAGCCGAGTAATCGATGGCTCGTAGAGAGTTAGGCAACACCGAATGAGCGGACCGGACTCACCCCCGATCTGCAATAACTTGAATAGCCGCCGCCGCTACGGCAGGCTGGCACGATTAACGACCCAAACCGGGAGAGACACACACAATGGCACTTATCAGCATGCGCCAGATGTTGGACCACGCAGCCGAATTCGGCTACGGCGTTCCAGCCTTCAACGTCAACAACCTTGAGCAGATGCGCGCCATCATGGAAGCCGCTGACAAGACTGACTCCCCGGTGATCGTCCAGGCTTCGGCCGGTGCTCGCAAATACGCAGGCGCCCCGTTCCTGCGTCACCTGATCCTGGCGGCAATCGAAGAATTCCCGCACATCCCGGTGTGCATGCACCAGGACCACGGCACCAGCCCTGACGTCTGCCAGCGCTCCATCCAACTGGGCTTCAGCTCGGTAATGATGGACGGCTCCCTGGGCGAAGACGGCAAGACCCCGACCGACTACGACTACAACATCCGTGTGACCCAACAAACTGTGGCCATGGCTCACGCCTGCGGCGTTTCGGTAGAAGGCGAGCTGGGCTGCCTGGGTTCCCTGGAAACCGGCATGGCCGGTGAAGAAGACGGCATCGGCGCCGAAGGCGTTCTGGATCACAGCCAAATGCTGACCGACCCGGAAGAAGCCGCTGACTTCGTCAAACGCACCCAGGTCGACGCCCTGGCCATCGCCATCGGCACCAGCCACGGCGCGTACAAGTTCACCAAGCCACCGACCGGCGACGTACTGGCCATCGACCGCATCAAAGAAATCCACAAACGCATCCCTAACACCCACCTGGTGATGCACGGTTCGTCTTCCGTGCCACAAGACTGGCTGGCGATCATCAACCAGTACGGCGGCGACATCAAAGAAACCTACGGCGTCCCGGTTGAAGAAATCGTTGAAGGCATCAAGCACGGCGTGCGCAAGGTCAACATCGACACCGACCTGCGCCTGGCGTCCACCGGTGCGATGCGTCGCCTGATGGCCACCAACCCGAGCGAGTTCGACCCGCGCAAGTTCTTCGGCGCGACCGTGACCGCCATGCGTGATGTGTGTATCGCTCGTTATGAAGCGTTTGGTACTGCCGGTAATGCTTCGAAGATCAAGCCGATCTCGTTGGAAGCGATGTATCAGCGTTATCTGAAAGGTGAGTTGAACGCTAAGGTTAATTAAGCCTGGGCGTTAAACAGCGTTGATAAAAAACCCGCCGAGAGGCGGGTTTTTTGGGGGGGTGATTAGCAGGCAGGCTGCCCACCATGAAAGTGGAGTTTTATAAGTGGTATTCTAGAGCTAGAGCTAGATTAATAAAACTGTCACTTTTCTGTTTTTTAAATTTCCTCGGGATTACTTAGATAAGGCACATTTTTTTCTACGATTTCAAAGTAGAATGGGATTGGGCTTTTACCTCCGTAAGTCACAAGGTAAGAGTAGGAAAACGAAACATCAGTTTTTACAAATTTGTAGTATTGCAAAGTTCCGTCGGGACCTTGCAGGCACAATTCTTTATAAGTGTCATTCGGAAAATCATCTAGCGTTAGTTTCAGACTTTCGTTTCCTACCGCCGCGAGGCGCATGTGGACTGGTGTGTCCGATGTTAATAACCAGCCATTTGAAATGCCAATGCTTTTTCCATACTGTGGACCTTGCTCTCGGACGTAAATAATATACCCGCCATCTACATAACGAAAATAAAGTAAAGGTCCTTCATTTTTATTAAGTTTATTGTTCAGGCACAAATATTTGGTATCCTTGAGGTTCGCATATCCTTTGGTGCCTGGAACTGTTACTTGTTTCCCTCTGAAATATCCTGTCACGGTTGATGCGTCTAGTGTTAACTCATAGAAGCAAACAGCATATTCTTCGTAACTCAAACGGGCGGTAAACGATTTTTGGCGATCGGTACTCATGATTTCACCTGTTGCTATGGGGTTTTATATGACGTGATAAGAGCGCAAATAGAAAAGAATATTTCATCAATACTTTCTCTTTTTGTTTCTCTCGCTTTGAATTGCAGGCAATCCAAGTTGTACTCGTAGCTGTAAAGGAAAAAGGAGGAAAAAGAGACGGATTTATTTATCTGTGCTTTTTCATTTTTTCTTGTTTCGTGTTGAATAGTAGGCAGCATCAAATTTTCTGTCAGCTGTAAAAGTTGACAGTTTTTAAGAGTTTTTTGTTATGGATGTTAAAACTAAAATGCGGTTCGTCGTCGCGTCGCAGAGGGAAAGAAAGAAAAAGCAAGAAAAATGAAAAAAGGGGGCAGATTTATTTAATCAGCCCCTCTTCAAAAGTGTTCAGTCTATTTCGCCGGCCTACCTCGCGCCCGCTGCGTTATTCGTAATCCGGTTATCTCCTCAATCTCATCGGTAAATTTCGGACTCCCAGTGAGTTGTCCGCGTTGAAGTGCGCCTCTAATCAATTGCAGTTCTGATGAGGGAACGCCCTGCTCCATAAAGGACGCGTAGTGAGTAATACGCTCAGCGAGGTTCGTGCCAAGTTCACTGAATCCAGGGCTTTCATCCAGCCAGTTATTCTTTGGAAATTCGTTGAGGCGTAGATGCAAGCTTGACCAAGGGTAGTCCTGTGCACGTTGAACCATTTGCGCTCGCACCGGGTTGAGCTCGATGTATCGGCTACAGGCCAGTAAGTAGATATCGGTTTGTACGACGCTGGATTTGTAACGGCTTTCCCATAACGTGCCTGAGCGTCCTTCCAGTTTGTTGCGGTGCCGGGTCATTCGTCCTGCCAAGCCTTTCATCAACTGTCCGAGACCAGCAGCAGAGTCACCGGGGGCAAGTAATAAGTGGACATGGTTGGTCATTAGACAAAACGCGTACACCTTCACATCGAAGACGGCTTTGAGTTCTTGCAGATCAGCCAGGTAATGTGCGAAATCACTTGTCTCGGGAAACACCACCTGCTTGTTGTGGCCTCGTTGCACGACATGATGCGGGTAATTGGGTAAAACAATACGTGCCGTTCTGGGCATGTTGCCACCTACTTCCATGTATGTTGTCAACAGCGTAGCAGAGGAGGGTAAACGATAACCCAACGGTTTTTAGTGAGATTTCGTGTCATGACTCACGGTTTGTTATCGCAAAAGAGCATTAGAAACTGTTATTTCTTACAGGTGCTTTGTTATCGTAGGTTGCATATGGTTAGGGGAAGAGGGGGCATAAATAAATCTGTCCCCTTTTTTCTCTTGAACTCATTTACTTGCTGGATGAAAAAAATGGAAATTAAAAATAGCGTCGGTAGCCAAGTTTCTGGTGAACTGAAAGTCATATTCAAACATCAGGACTATGGTGAGCACCCGTTGAAGCTTCAGGGAGAGGGCCTTTTGTCTAGGGATAACGAGTTCTTTTATATTAATCCGAAGTATAGAGAACTAGGCGGGCACCATTATTATATGGGGATTAAGTTTAGAGTGGGCCTTGAGGTTGGAAAGACCTACACGCTAAGGGGAAATGATGAGGCCGTTAGAGCACATTTGGAGATTGATCGTGTTTACGATGATAAATGTGCCAGTGGTACGTTTCGTTTGTCAGCAGGTATGCCATATCCCGCGGGGGAATTCAAACTCTTTGAGGAAGGGGTCTTTTCAGCAGAGGGAACATTCGAGTCGTTCGCGTAAAGGCGTGAGTAGTTGAGGGGGAAAAGGGGACAGATTTATTTAATGAGATCGTTCCCACGCTCTGCGTGGGAATGCCTCTAGGGACGCTCTGCGTTCCAGCCTCAGGAAGGGACGCGGAGCGTCCCGGGCTGCATTCCTTTGCTGCGCGTGGGAATGATCAGGGCAGAAGGCTTACTTATCGTGATCAATATCCAGCTTGCTGAACGTCACTTTCCCGCCTTCGCTGGTATACCCGGTGTGGTCCTGCACATACACACCGGCCTTGAAATACAGCGGCTTGTCGCGCCAGGTGGCGCTGATGTTCGAGTCCCACTGATAACCCGCCGCGCTGATGCCCAACTGACCACCAGGACTCAGGTGAATGAGGTAGGAAAACTCCCTGTCCAGTTTCACGCCAGTGGCAATGGTGATGACCCGGCCTTCGCCGTCATCGGGGTGCATGCGCACTTTGGCGACGATGTTGCCCGACTGGGTGCTGGTCTTGAATTGATACTCAAGCTTCACCAAGGGCTTCTGGCTTTCATAAGCGTGGATCTGGCCGATGACGATTTTGCCCGAGCTGGGCACCTGGTTCACCGCCAAAGTGGCGCGCAGGGAATTGTCGGCCTCCGGGTAGAGCCAGTTGCGCAGGGTGCCGTTGCTGTAGGTTTCGCGAAGTTCGGTGCGGGGGTATTTGGCGTTTGCGGTTTTGGAGCCGGTGACCGGGGACCAGAAAAACAGGGTGCCGGTGTCGGAATGGAAGTATTGGTCCTTGAAACCCTTCACCAGTTTGGCTGTTTCGACGGTGTAAGGCGGATTGCCGACAGGAACACTGAGGTTCCATGTTGCGAGATCGATCATAGACAAAGCTTCCACGAATTCATGCTGCACGCCCGTGCCAGAAGCTCTAGCACGGGCCTTGGAGGGCTGCCTTTATAAGCGTAGTCGCGGGCTTTGTTAATGCCCGCCGGGCAGAAGATTGACGTCAACATCCTGTCAAAAAGCCATCCTTCCCGGTTTCAGGGGGCTGTAGCGCCGACCGTTAGTCGGCTTATGGACGCTTTGGTTAAATGATGGCGCGATGACACCTACTGCTTTTGCCGATCCGGGTCTAGAGTGAAGGCTCAGTATATGTCCGGTTTTCACGAGAAACCGGCCTGTCGCCCCGAACAAGAGAAGCAGCATGGAATGCGCGCAACCCACGCCAGGTGAAGGCAGCTCTGTCCTTTTAATCGTTGATGACTACCCGGAAAACCTGATCAGCATGCGCGCCTTGTTGCAGCGCCAGGACTGGCAGGTCATGACCGCCGCCTCGGGCTTCGAGGCCCTCAGTTTGCTGCTTGAACACGATATCGACCTGGTGCTGCTGGATGTGCAGATGCCGGGCATGGACGGTTTCGAAGTCGCGCGGCTGATGCGTGGCAGTCAACGCACCCGCTTGACCCCGATTATTTTCCTCACCGCCAACGAGCAGTCCCAGGACGCCGTGATCAAGGGTTACGCCAGCGGCGCGGTGGATTACCTGTTTAAACCCTTCGACCCGCAGATTCTCAAGCCCAAAGTCCAGGCGTTGCTGGAGCATCAGCGCAATCGCCGGGCGTTGCAGCGCCTGAGCCACGATCTGGAGGTCGCGCGGGCGTTTAACGCCTCGGTGCTGGACAACGCTGCCGAAGGCATCCTGGTAGTGGGTGAGGACGGCTTGATTCGCTTTGCCAACCCGGCGATGTCGCGGCTGCTCAATGCCACGGTCAAGGACCTGCAAGGCCGGGAGTTTCTGGATTTCCTGCAAAAGCCGCACATCCCGATCTGGGCCGATTCCGACCTGTATACGGGCTACAAACGCGGCGAAACCTCGCGCCTGCACGATGCGCTGTTGCGCACGGCGCCGGGCCAGCAGGTGCCGGTGGCGTTGTCCTGCGCGCCACTGCCCTCCGAGCAACATGCGATGGTGGTGACGGTGCTGGACATGTCGGTGGTGCGCCACCTGCATCAGCAACTGGAGTTCCAGGCGGTGACCGACCCGCTGACCGGGCTGCTCAACCGCCGTGGTTTTCACCAGACCGTGGAAAACCTGCTGCTGCGCGGCGAGCGTTCCGACAGTGCCTGGGTGTTGCTGTACCTGGACCTGGACGGTTTTAAACGGGTCAACGATTCCCTCGGTCACGATGCCGGTGATCGGGTGTTGCGCTGGGTGTCCGAGCAGTTGAAGGCTTGCTTGCGACCCTTCGACATTCTGGCGCGCATGGGCGGCGATGAGTTCACGGCGTTGCTCGACCTGGAATTCCCCGAGCAAGCGGCGAAGATTGCCGAGAAACTGATTGAGCGCGTATCGATCTGTCAGCAGATCGAAGGCCTGGACATTGCCCTCGGTGCGAGCATCGGCATCGCCACGTATCCGGATTGCGGTTCCAACCTCGACGGCTTGCTGCGGGCGTCGGACATTGCGATGTACGAAGCCAAGCGCGCTGGGCGTCAGCAATACCGCTTCTACGATCATGAAATGAACGGGCGGGCACGCTCGCGCCTGATGCTCGAAGAAAGCGTGCGTACCGCCATCGAGAACCGCGATTTCAATTTGGTGTATCAGCCGCAAGTGGCAATCAATGGCGGGCAGATTCGCGGCTTCGAAGCGTTGCTGCGCTGGCAACACCCGAGTGTCGGCGATGTTCCGCCGGGGCTGTTTTTGCCGTTGCTGGAAGAGGCGCGGTTGATCAGTCGCCTGGGCAGCTGGATTTACCATCGCAGCGCCAAGCAGCGCAAAGCCTGGGAAACCTTGTTCGCCGATGACCTGGTGCTGGGGGTGAGTCTGAGCAGTACGCAATTCGGCATGCCCAATCTGGTGACCGAGTTGCGGCAAACGCTGGAGCGCCATGAATTGCGGCCGAGTCAAATAGAGGTCGAAGTCACCGAAGAAGCGTTGATGATCAACCCCGACGAAACCCGCAAGCAACTGCGTTTGCTGCGCAATCTGGGGGTTAGGGTGGCACTGGATGACTTTGGCTCGGGGCCGTGTTCACTGGCGCATCTGCGGGATCTGGAGCTGGACACGCTCAAGCTTGACCGGCATCTGATTGCGCGGTTGCCGGAGTCGACGCGGGATGCCTCGCTGGTGCGCACGGTGATCGACCTGTGTAAACAATACGGCCTGCTGGTGATCGCCGAGGGCGTGGAAACGGTGGCGCAATATGAGTGGCTGCAGGCCAACGGCTGCGAATATGTGCAGGGCTTCCTGGTGGCGCGGCCCATGACCTCCGACGATGCCGGAGAGTTTGTGCAGCCCTTCGACTGGAGCGCGCTGCCCCGCTGAATTCGCTACACTGGCGACCTTTTCGTGATTCGTGTTGCCCGCCCAATGACCGCGTTGAAATACCTCCAGGCCTATCCCGCTGCGTTACAGGACCAGGTGCGCCAGCTGATCGCCGACGGTCGGCTGGGCGACTACCTGGATCAGCGTTACCCGCAAAAGCACGGCGTGCAAAGCGACAAGGCGTTGTACACCTATGCCTTGGACCTGAAGCAGGAATACCTGCGTAACGCCCCGGCCATCGATAAGGTGTTGTTCGATAATCGCCTGGACCTGACCCACCGCGCCCTCGGCCTGCACACCACGATTTCCCGGGTGCAGGGCGGCAAGCTCAAATCCAAGAAAGAAATCCGGGTGGCTTCGCTGTTCAAGGAAGCGCCGTCGGAGTTTCTGAAAATGATCGTGGTGCATGAGCTGGCGCATTTCAAAGAGTCGGATCACAACAAGGCGTTTTACAAGTTGTGCGAACACATGTTGCCGGGGTATCACCAGGTGGAGTTTGATCTGCGGGTGTATCTGACTTGGCGGGATATGCAGTAAAGGAGTGTCCGAATGGACGTCAGCAAAACCAAAAGCAGCTTCTACCGCCGGTTGTACGTGGCGTACCTGATCGACAGCGGGCTGGCCAGCAGCGTCCCGACCCTGACCGAAGTCACCGGCATGCCCCGGCGCACGGCCCAGGACACCATTGCGGCGTTGGCGGATCTGGATATCGTCTGTGAGTTCGAACAGGAAGACGGCGCGCGCAACCATGCCGGGCGTTATCGGATTCGCGAGTGGGGGGCGATTGATCGGGGGTGGATCGAGCGCAATTTGCGGCAGATTAAAGCGGTGCTGGAATATCCCTAGGGTTTTGTGGCGCCTGTACCGGCGCCTTCGCGGGCAAGCCTCGCTCCTACGTTGTTCGCGTTGTACACACATGATGCGGGCAACCCAAACACCCTGTAGGAGCACGGCTTGCCCGCGAAGAGGCCCTCAAGAACGCCGCATCCCGATATGCGGAATATCATCCTCCAGGTATTCCTCCCCAACCGCGACAAACCCATATCGCCCGTAATACCCCTGCAAATGCGCTTGCGCCGACAGATAGATCGGCACTTCGGGCCAGCGCTTCTCAGCCTGTTTCAACGCCTGCTCCATCATTTCATGCCCCAGCCCCTGGCCACGACCTTCCGGCGCTGTCACCACCCGCCCGATCACCACGTCGCCGCCTTGTAACTCCGGGTCGAGCAAACGCAGGTACGCCAGCAGCGCATCCCCGTTCCAGCCCATCAAATGGCAGGTGTCGCCTTCCAGATCCTGGCCGTCGACGTCCTGATAAGCACAGCGCTGCTCGACCACAAACACTTCGGCGCGCAGTTTCAAAATGGCATACAGCTGCTCTTTCCCCAGATCGCTGTGATGTTTGCAGACCCACTCGATTGTCATCTTCACATTCCTTGAACTACGTCCTGCCGATACTAAGCGTCCCGGCGAAAGATGTCTTGATGGCTGAGAAATCTGTGACAAAGGCCAAAATGCCATCATTCATTTCGCGCGCCGTTGTCTTCTTTGTGTAATCTGCAAGTCAGCGCTGTGCAGTGGCTTCAATGAGCTAAGGTTTAGTACCGCTACGCCGGTAGTCGAGTCTTGGGGTTTTAGCTGAAAAACACATCGGGCAGCCCGCCCGCTAAGGATTTTCTAGCATGCCGCGATTGCATCGAGCTCTTGCTTTGATTGGCTTGCTGTTGCTGTTGCTGACTCAGACTGCGGCAGCGGAAAAGCTGCGTCTGGTGGCCGATGCCTGGCCACCTTTTACCGACGCTACGCTGGTCAATGGTGGCTTGGCCACGGACATCGTCAGCACGGCGCTGGCCCGGGCCGGCTACGCCAGCGATTTCGAGCAGGTGCCCTGGGCGCGCGCCTTGCTCGGCGTGGGCGAGGGCCGTTACGACGTGCTGGTCAATGCCTGGTACAACGACGACCGGACCAAGCTCGGGCAGTTTTCCTCTGAGTACCTGCTCAACCGCGTGCGCTTCATCAAGCGCAAAGACGCGCCGATCGAATACAACAACCTGCAGCAACTGCACACCTACCCGATCGCCGTGGTGCGCGGTTATGCGTATTCGCCGGAGTTCGATGAAGATGCGGCGCTGCAGAAAGTCCCGGTGCATAACTTCGCCATGGCGGTGCGCATGCTCGCGGCGGACCGGGTCAAGCTGACCCTGGAAGATGAGTTCGTTGCCCGTTATTACCTGGCCCGGGAGTCATCCAAAGTCCGTAATTCCGTGGAGTTCCTGCCCAAGCCCTTGAGCGAAAACAGCCTGCACATTCTGGTCAGCCTGAAGAACCCGGCGCATGAACAGATCGTGGCGGGGTTTGATCGGGAGATTGCGGCGATGAAGGCGGATGGGAGTTATGAACGGTTGTTGAAACAGCATGGGATGTGAGGCGTTGCTGAGCCGGATTTAGGGATGTGGCGGAGGACGCCTTCGCGGGCAAGCCTCGCTCCTACATGGGTTTTATCGTGTCGAGAATCGCAGCGCGCCCAGTCCTGTAGGAGCGAGGCTTGCCCGCGAAGAGGCCCGCCCAACCACCGCACATCTCAGACCTCGCTGGTGTCTTTAATCAGATGCGCCGCGAGGGTCCGCAACGGCCCCAACTGCCGGCAGATCAACGCCAACTGCGTCTGCACCAGCCGCTGACCTTCATCGATCTCATCCGGCATCTGCTCCAGCTCATTGGCCAACGCCTCTTCCGCATCGCTCTGAATCGCAATCGGCAGTTTGCTCGCCAGCCCCTGGGCGATCTCATCGATGCTCGCCGCCAGGCTCACCCCGGCGCCGTCGATCAAATGCTCACGCACATCCGGCGGCAGTTGCGTCTCGCGGTGCGCGCCCAGCCCTGACAAGTAGCTCAGCAGCGTGTGGGACAGCACCAGGAAACGGAACCCGACATCCGCTTCTTTCCGGAAATGCCCCGGCTCCATCAGCATGTTGGCCAACGTGGTCGACAGCGCCGCATCGGCGTTGTGCGCATTGCGTCGGGCCAGGCGATAGGCGAGGTCGTCGCTTTTGCCGGCGGCGTATTGCTGCATGATCTGACGCAGGTAGATGCTGTTGCAGGTCAGGGTGTTGGCCAGCACTTTGTTCAGGCGTCGACCCTGCCAGTCCGGCAGGAACAGGAATACCGCGAGGCCGGCGATCAGGCTGCCGAGCAAGGTATCGAACAGGCGCGGCAGGAACAGCCCGTAACCGTCGCCGACCTGGTTGAAACAGAACAGCACCATCAAGGTGATCGCCGCGGTCGCCAGGGTGTAGCGGGTGGTGCGGTTGATAAAGAACACCACCCCGGCGGCGATGGCGAAGCACGACTGCACCAACGGGTTCGGGAACAGATCGAACAGCGCCCAGGCCAAGGTCAGGCCGATGGCGGTGCCGATGATCCGCTGCCCGAGTTTACGCCGGGTCGCGCCGTAGTTCGGCTGACAGACAAACAGCGTGGTGAGGATGATCCAGTAACCCTGGGACGGGTGGATCAAATGCACCATGCCGTAGCCGATGCTCAACGCCAGGGGCAAACGCAGGGCATGGCGGAAGAGCAACGAGGTTGGCGTCAGTTGCGTGCGCAAGCGCAGCCACACATCCTTGAGATTGCGCGGCGAGCGGTCGAGCAGGCTGCTGTCGGTGGCGTCGGCGAGGGCGTCGGGGTTGCTCGCGTCGCTGAGCAAACGGTCCAGCGTGCCGAGGTTGGCCGCCAGTGCGCGCAACGAGCGCAGCAATCCGCGCCAGGCCGGGTTGCTCTGGATGCGCAGGTGTTCGAGGGAGGCGTGCAGGTCGCCCAGTGCTTCGGCGAAGCTGGCGTCATAGATGAACGGCTGGCGCATCTGGATCGATTCCGCCAGGGCGCGGCAGGCCTTGCCTTGTTGGCGCAGCAGGCGCTGACAACGGAACATCACGTCGCTGTGGAAGAACGCGTCGGCCAGGGCGTTGTAAGGGTAGTGCGAAGAACTGGCGCGCTCGTGGATGTCCTGGGCGAGGAAGTACAGCTTGAGGTAACGGCTGACTTTCGAGCCTGGCCGACCGTTGCCGACCCGGTGCAGGATGATTTCCTTGGCCACGTTCAGCGCGGCCACCACGCGGCCGTTTTGCTGGGCCAATTCCAGGCGCCGGGCTTCCACGTCCAGTTGCCGGATCGGTTCGAACAGCGACGATTTGAGCTTCAGGTACAAACCTAACTCACGGAACAACCGCGCCAGACTCTGCTGCACCGGCTGATTGGAAAACAGCGCCTGCCACAACACCGAGAGCAGGCCGTACCAGGCGGCGCCGGCCACCAGCAGCACCGGTTCGTGCCAGAAATCAGTCACCGCGCCGCCGCGTTGGTCCACGCCGATCATGGTGTAGACCGAAAGGATCAGCGTCGCCGAGGCAATCGCGCCATAGCGTTCACCCAGCGCCCCGAGCATGGTCAGGCCGAAGGCGGCCAGCGCCAGGGCGATGATAAAAATGACGGGGTAGGGGAAGAGCAGTTCGACCGAGAGCGCGGCGATGCTGAAACACACCAGCGTCACCGCCAGTGCGTTGAGGCGGCCCTGCCAACTGTCGTCGGTCTCGGCCAGGGCGCTGGCGATGATGCCCAGGAACAACGGGATCAACAGCCCCATTTCATCCTGGTACCAACAGACGGCCATGCTGCCGGTCAGGGCGATGAACACCCTTACGCTGTAACTGAATTTATCCAGCGCCCAGAGGCGACGCAGAGACTGACTGAACGGGGTCGATGACATGAAGTGCGAGGGCCTTCCGAGGCGATGACGCTAAATTGAGCCAGTAATGACGCCGACGCAATGGCGCCGATCACATCTGACAGCAAAATCTGTTCCCTTGATGGTTCTGTGTTGTCTGTTCGGACGCTTTCGACTTGCCCGCGAAGAACGATAACGCGGTGTATCAGACGTACTGCGCCGCCGCATAACCCGAAGCCCACGCCCACTGGAAGTTGAAACCCCCCAGATGCCCGGTCACATCCAGCACTTCGCCAATGAAATACAAACCAGGGCTTTTCAGCGATTCCATGGTCTTGGACGACACTTCATGAGTGTCAACGCCACCCAGGGTCACTTCAGCGGTGCGATAGCCTTCGGTGCCGGCGGGCACGATTTTCCAGCTCGCCAGTTTTTCGGCGATGTCGGCGATTTCCGCATGGGTGTATTGCTTCATCGGTTTGGAGACGAACCAGTTGTCCGCCAACAGGTTGGCCATCTTCTTGGTGAAGATTTCCCCCAGCAGGGTTTTCAGTTCGCTGTTTGGGCGTTCGGCTTGTTGCTGTTGCAGCCAGCTCGGCACGTCGTGGTCCGGCATCAGGTTGATTGCTACCGTGTCGCCAGATTCCCAGAACGACGAAATCTGCAAAATCGCCGGGCCGCTGAGGCCGCGGTGAGTGAACAGGATGTTCTCGCGGAAGCTCTGCTCGTTGCAGCTCACCAGGCAATCCACCGAGGTACCGGACAGCTCGGTGCACAGTTCTTTAAGCTGATCGGTGATGGTGAACGGCACCAGGCCGGCGCGAGTCGGCAGCAAATCGTGGCCGAACTGCTTGGCCACTTGATAACCGAAACCGGTGGCGCCCAAGGTCGGGATCGACAGACCGCCGGTGGCGATGACCAGGGATTCGCAGGTGATTTGGCCGAGTGTGGTGTCCAGCAGGTAACCGCTTTCGAGTTTCTCGATGGTCTGGATCGAGGTGTCCAGGTGCAGGCTGACGCCGACCTGATCGCACTCGCTCAAAAGCATTTCGAGGATGTCGCTGGATTTGTTATCGCAGAACAGCTGGCCGAGCTTCTTCTCGTGGTACGGCACGCCATGTTTGGCGACCATGCCGATGAAATCCCACTGGGTGTAGCGGGCCAGGGCGGATTTGCAGAAGTGTTCGTTCTGCGAGAGGAAATTGCCCGGTTCGGTGTACATGTTGGTGAAATTGCAGCGGCCACCGCCCGACATCAGGATTTTCTTGCCGGCCTTGTTGGCGTGGTCGAGCAACATCACCTTGCGCCCGCGCCCGGCGGCGGTCAGCGCACACATCAACCCTGCGGCGCCAGCGCCAATGATCACGACTTCGGTAGAGCGCAAAACGGTGTCCTCACACAATGATCGTTCCCACGCTTTGCGTGGGAATGCCGCCATGGACGCGCTGCGTCCGCCGTTATGTGACGCGGAGCGTCACGGGATGCATTCCCACGCAGAGCGTGGGAACGATCAGGATCAGAGGATGCGCACGCGCAACGAACGACCTTTGATCTTGCCGTCGTTCAAACGCTGCAACGCCTGTTTGGCGATCCCGCGTTCCACAGCCACAAACGCCTGGAAATCGAAGATCGCAATCTTGCCGACCTGGGCGCCCGGAATACCGGCGTCGCCGGTCAGTGCGCCGAGAATGTCGCCCGGACGCACCTTGTCTTTACGACCAGCGCCGATGCACAACGTGCTCATCACCGGCAGCAGCGGCGCGCCGCCCTGGGAGGTGAGGTTGTCGATCTGATCCCAGTTCAACGGCGACTGCTGCAGCTTCTCGATGGCTTGCGCGCGGATGGCTTCGGATGGTGCCACCAGGCTGATTGCGATGCCTTTCTCACCGGCGCGGCCAGTACGGCCAACACGGTGAATGTGGATTTCCGAGTCACGGGCCAACTCGACGTTGATCACCATGTCCAGCGCATCGATGTCCAGGCCGCGAGCGGCGACGTCGGTGGCGACCAGTACCGAAGTACTGCGGTTGGAGAACATTGCCAACACCTGGTCGCGGTCACGCTGTTCCAGATCGCCGTGCAGGCCGACGGCGGAGATGCCTTTGGAGGTCAGGTGATCGACGGTTTCCTGAACTTGCTGCTTGGTGAAGCAGAAGGCCACGGTGGACGCAGGGCGGAAATGGCCGAGCACTTTGGTGACAGCGCTCATGCGCTCTTCCGGGGAGATTTCGTAGAAGCGCTGCTCGATCTGCGAGTCGTCGTGGAACGCCTCGGCCTTGACGATCTGCGGGTTGCGCATGAACTTCGCGGCCAGTTGCTTGATGCCGGTCGGGTAGGTGGCCGAGAACAGCAGGGTCTGGCGGCGTTCCGGGGTCTGGGCAATGATTTCTTCGATGGAATCGTAGAAACCCATGTCGAGCATGCGGTCGGCTTCGTCGAGGATCAGGGTGTTCAGGCCATGCAGGATCAGCGAACCCTTGCGCAGGTGCTGCTGGATCCGGCCCGGGGTGCCGACGATGATGTGCGCGCCGTGCTCCAGGGAACCGATCTGCGGGCCGAGGGACACGCCGCCGCACAGGGTCAGGACCTTGATGTTGTCTTCGGCACGGGCCAGACGACGAATTTCCTTGGCCACCTGGTCCGCCAGCTCGCGGGTCGGGCAGATGATCAGCGCCTGGCAACCGAAGAAGCGCGGATTGATCGGGTTCAGCAGGCCGATGCCGAAGGCGGCGGTCTTGCCGCTGCCGGTCTTGGCCTGGGCGATCAGGTCCATCCCCTTGAGGATCACCGGCAAGCTTTGCGCCTGGATCGGCGTCATCTCGGCATAACCCAAAGAGTCGAGGTTAGCCAGCATGGCGGCGGACAGCGGCAAAGTATTAAAAGCGGTGGCGATGGTGGTCACGGGACGGGCCTGCAAAACAAAATGTCGCGCAGTGTATCAGGCCTGCGCGCTGCACCTGCAAATTCTGGACGAGAAGCACGTTGTAGCAGCTGCCGAGGCACGAGGCTGCGTTGTGTGTCCGCAGGACCGCCCTCGGGGGCCGCTTCGCAGCCCGACGCAGCCTCATGCCTCGGCAGCTGCTACGGGTCAGTGTTCGATGTCGTGTTCGCGGCTGACCACCCGTCGGCCATCATTGGGTGACAGTTGCGAGAAGATCGTCGCCGCCAGCATCGCCATGATCCCGACCGTCACAAAGGTCAATTGGAACGCACCCAAAACCGTCTCCACGCCATCGTTTCCAACCTCTGCGGTAAAGCCGCCAAGCAGCGCACCGGCACAGGCCACACCCAGGCTGAGCGACAATTGCGCCACCACCGACAGCAAACTGTTGCCGCTGCTGGCGCTGGCGTCGTCGAGGTCGATCAGGGTCACGGTGTTCATCGCGGTGAACTGCAAGGAGTTGATCGCGCCGGCAATCGCCAGCATCACCAACAGCAGCCAGTACGGCGTTTGCTCGGTGACCAGGCCCATGCTCGCCAGCATGACGCCCAGCGCCAGGGTGTTGCCAGTGAGGATGATGCGATAGCCGAAGCGCTCGATCAGCGGTCGCGCCACGGACTTGGCGAACATCGCCGCCGCAGCGAGTGGCAACATGCTCATCCCGGCCTGGGACGGCGAATACCCCAGCGCCACTTGCAGCAGCAACGGCACGAGGAACGGCAGGGCGCCGCTGCCCAGGCGGGCGAACAGATTGCCGAGAATGCCCACGGCGAACGTCCGGGTCTTGAACAGCGACGGCGCAAACAGCGGATTATCGATGTGCCCGGCCCGTAACCAATAAGCCGCGAGGCAGGCCATGCCGCCGAACAGCAGCAACATCACGCGAAGATGCGGCAGGTGCAATTCGCCGAGGCCTTCCATGGCGATGGTGATCAGCACCATCGCCGCGCCGAACAGCAGAAAGCCGAGGCTATCGAACCGCGTGCGTTCACTGCCGCGCAGGTCGGGGATGAACTTCCACACCGCGTAGCAACCGATCACGCCAACCGGCAGGTTGATCAAAAAGATCCAGTGCCACGACAAGTACTGCACCATCCAGCCGCCGGTGGTTGGCCCGAGCAAAGGGCCGAGCAGACCGGGAATGGTGATGAAACCCATGATCCGCACCAGTTCCGAACGCGGGTAGGCCCTGAGAACAACCAACCTGCCGACCGGCAACATCAAGGCACCGCCCAGGCCTTGAATGATCCGCGCACCGATCAACATGCTCAGCGTGCTCGATAACGCGCAGAGCAACGAGCCGATGCTGAACAGCAGGATCGCGCCGAAGAAGATCTTCTTGGTGCCGAAACGGTCGGCGATCCAGCCCGAGGCGGGGATCAGCAAGGCGACAGTGAGCATGTAGGCGATGATCACGCCTTGCATGCGCAGCGGGTTTTCCGCCAGGTCCAGGGCCATGGCCGGCAGGGCGGTGTTGAGGATGGTCCCGTCGAGGGACTGCATGAAGAAGGCAATGGCGACGACCCACGGTAACCAGCGGGCAGTGACAGCATCGAGAGGCGGGCGGTTGGGCATGGGACCTCTGGTGGGTTTATCAATGATCGTTCCCACGCTCCGCGTGGGAATGCATCCTGTGACGCTCTGCGTTACGCCTTCAATAGGACGCGGAGCGTCCCGGGCTGCATTCCCACGCGGAGCGTGGGAACGATCTGGGTCAGAGGGTCAACGTCAACCGGCTGACAAGCGCCCCCGGCAATAAAGACGACGCCGTCGCCCGCTGACTGTAAGTACTCGCCGACAGCAGCAACTCGCGCTCCTGGGTCAACGCTTCCAGCTGCGAACCGAGCAGGTTGTAGGCGCTGTCATCAAAACGCATGGTGCTCACCGGTGCCTGGATCTCGCCGTTCTCGACCCAGAAGGTCGCGAACCGCGTCATGCCGGTCAAGCGCGCCGCCGGTTGGTCCGAGTAGTTCAGGTACCAGAGGTTGCTGATGTACAGCCCTGTGCCCAGTTGCTTGAGAATCTCGGCTTCAGGCAATGCGCCGGGCGCCATGTTCAACGCACTCGGCATCTCACCGCCACCGGCACCGTTGGCCGTCAGGCTATATTCCGCGGCACTGCGTGAGCTGACCATTTGCGCGCCGGCCTTGCCGGCGACGATCAACCCAAGATCACTGCGCGGATAACCTTCGCCGGAAAACGCCGGACTCAGGGAACCGCTGACCTTCTCATCGACGGACACCAACGGGCTGAACGACTGATCGCCAGCGTAGAGCTTCTGCAACGGACTGTTCTTGCTGGCAATCGACTGCGCCGAGAAACCGCCCCAGCCGAGCATGTCCATGATTTCTTCCATGGCGGCAGGGGCCAGGTAAGCGCGGTACTGCCCCGGTGCCAAGGTGCGCAAAGGTCGACCGAGAAATGCCAACTGCTCGCGTGCTTGCTGGAAGCGCTTGGCAAAACCTTCGCTGCTCCAGTCGTGCCCGGCGTAACTGGCTTTCACCGCTTGGCCGTTTTCATGCACCAGACTGAAATCGAAGTTGAAGCTGTTGGCCTGATGCCAGCCGAACGCGCCCGAAGAACTGGCGAAGCCACGGCTGATCGGCCCGGCGGCGTAGAACCCGACGAGGTCGAGCCCTTCGGCGGCCTGGGTGATTTCAGCAACCACTTGTTCGGTGTCCGGCAGCGGGTGATCTTGAACATTGTTGCTCTGCCAACCGTTGTGGTTGAGCAGCAAGTACGGATCCTGCGGCAGCAACGGCAAGGTTTCGCGCAGCTGTTGCAGCCCTTCGGCCAGGCGCAGCACATCGACTTCGGCATCACCCGACAGCGTGATGTTCAGGTCGGCGTGGCGACCCTCGTCGATCAGTTTGAAACCGACGCTCGCCTGCTGCACCTGCCCGGCCTGACGGACCTTGGCGTGGTTGAAACGCACGAAGGCCGAGGACTCGGCGGCGTAGCTGAGGGTGAATTGTTCCGGTTCGCGAATCGCATCGCGCACCCAGTTGACCAAGACATTGAACGACTCGGCCTGGTTGTCAGGGGCGCTCGTAAAGTGAGTCATCAGGCATCTCCCCCAAACACATCCACATTGCTGAACACACAGGCCGGCGACGCATGGCCGACGCGAATCACCTGGTTCGGTTCGCCCTTGCCGCAGTTCGGCGTGCCCAGGACCTTGACAGTGTCGGCGTTGCCAACAGCGCTGAGGCTTTTCCAGAAGTGCGCGGAAATTGCCCGATAGTTCGGGTTCTTGACCACGCCTTTGAGTTCGCCGTTTTCGATCAACTGGCCCCATTCGCAGCCGAACTGGAACTTGTTGCGCGCATCGTCGATGGACCAGGAACGGTTGGTGCTCATCAAGATGCCGTGTTCGATATTGCCGATCATTTGCTCCAACGGTTGATCGCCAGACTCGATGTTCAGGTTGGCCATGCGATCGATCGGCGGACGGTTCCAGCTGCAAGCGCGGCTGTTGGCCACGCCGTCCATGCCCGCGCGGAATTGCGACAGCGCACCGCCCAATGGCCGCAGCAACAGGCCTTCCTTGATCAGGAATTGTTTGCTCGCGGCGGTGCCGTCGTCGTCATGGCCGTAACTGGCCAGTTGCTCTGGAATGTCCGGGTCGAAGGTCACGTTGAGCAGTTTGGAGCCGTATTGCAGGCGGCCAAAGTCTTCGGCCTTGACGAAACTGGTGCCGGCGTAATTGCGCTCGTCACCGAGGATGCGGTCCAGTTCCAGCGGATGGCCGATGGATTCGTGGATCTGCAGCATCATCTGGTCTGGCATCAACAGCAGGTCGCGTGGGCCTTTCGGGGTGTTCGGCGCCAGCAGCAATTGCAGCGCCTGATCGGCGATTTTCGGTCCGGCGCCGACCAGGCCACAGCGGCTGATCACATCAAAACCGCCCTGCTGGCCAAAGTTCTCGCGGCCCAGGGTGCGGGTCTGGCTGTCGTTGCCGTCGTAGGCGGTGACTTCCAGGCTCGGGTAGACGAAACGCTGGGCCTGGCGCAGTTCGGCGCCGGCGTTGCTGAGGTAGATTTGCTCGACGTTGGTGATGCCGATGCTGACTTCCCAGTTCACCAGTCGCTCGTCCTTGGGCACGGCAGCGGATTCGGCGCCGAGCAGTTGGTAGCAGTCGCTCAGGGACGGGAAGGGTTGGTCGAGGTTCGGCGAAAAGTAATCGGCGCGGTCGCTGGAAACGACTTGCGCGCTCAGGTCGAGCAAGGCGTGGGGTTTGAGTCGGCGGGCTTGTTGCTCGGCCTTCTCCAGCGCGGTTTGCAGGCCCTGTTGCGACAGGTCGTTGGTCGCGGCGTAGGCTTCGACGCCGTTGACCCGAACGGTCAGCATCGCGCCTTCGTCCCGGCGCAGGCTCGGCGGCTCGGCGACATTCTTGCGTACTGACAGGTATTGGCCGGACTCGCGTACATAACGCAGCGAAAAGAATTCAGCGCCCGTGCGCAAGGCAGCAAAACGCTGCTTGAGCTGGGGGTGGAAATCGAACATTCGAGAACCTCCTTGGTCTGGAGAAGCGGCGTATCGGTGCAGCGAGGGGGTGAAACGTTTGCGTGGCGCTAGATTAGGCCTGCGCGGGGGGTAGGATCAAGCATGAAGCGGTGTAGGAAAGGATTGCCGGTGTGCGGAGATCGTTCCCACGCTCTGCGTGGGAATGCCGCCATGGACGCTCTGACGGGATGCATTCCCACGCAGAGCGTGGGAACGATCAGGGGAGGTTACTGCGCGGTAGGGCTCACATCCCGCATCGGCTTGCCACGCACCGGTGCATCACCGGCGACGAAGTAGTCAGCGGTGCTGCGCGGCAATGGCTGGCGACCACGGATCTTGTCGGCGATTTTCTCGGCGATCATGATCGTAGGCGCGTTCAGGTTGCCGGTGGTGATGATCGGCATGATCGAGGCATCGACCACACGCAGGCTCTGCATCCCGTGTACACGGCCTTCAGCATCAACCACGGCCATTTCGTCGGTGCCCATTTTGCAGGAGCAGGACGGGTGGAACGCGGTTTCGGCGTGTTCGCGGATGAACTTGTCGAGCTGCTCATCGGTTTGCACGTCGATGCCCGGGCTGATTTCGCGGCCACGGTAAGCGTCCAGCGCAGGCTGTTGCATGATTTCACGGGTCAGGCGGATGCCGTCGCGGAATTCCTGCCAGTCCTGCTCGGTGGCCATGTAGTTGAAGAGGATGCTCGGGTACTCGCGCGGATCCTTCGACTTGGCCTGGATGCGACCACGGCTCGGCGAACGCATGGAACCCATGTGCGCCTGGAAACCGTGCTCTTTCACACCGTTGCTGCCGTTGTAGTTAATCGCCACCGGCAAGAAGTGGTACTGGATGTTCGGCCAATCGAATTCTTCGCGGGTACGGATGAAACCGCCGGCTTCGAACTGGTTGCTGGCGCCGATACCGGTGCCGTTGAACAGCCATTCGGCACCGATGGCTGGCTGGTTGTACCAGAGCAGCGACGGGTACAGCGACACCGGTTGGGTGCAGGCGTATTGCAGGTACAGCTCAAGGTGATCCTGCAGGTTTTCGCCGACGCCTGGCAGGTCGTGGACCACCGGGATGTCGAGTTTTTTCAGCAGTTCGGCCGGGCCGACGCCCGAGCGTTGCAGGATCTGCGGCGACGCGATGGCGCCGGAGCACAGCAGCACTTCTTTGCGCGCCTTGGCTTCAACGCGCTCTTCAGCGGCGCCGATCAGGTAACGCACGCCGACCGCACGCTTGCCTTCGAACAGAATCTTGTCGGTCAGGGCGTGGGTGACGATGGTCAGGGTCGAGCGCTTCTTGGCGATGTCCAGGTAACCACGAGCGGTGCTGGCGCGACGGCCGTTCGGCGTCACGGTTCGGTCCATCGGGCCGAAACCTTCCTGCTGGTAACCGTTCAAGTCTTCGGTGCGCGGGTAACCGGCCTGCACGCCTGCTTCAACCATCGCGTGGAACAGCGGGTTGTTGCCGGCTTTTGGCGTGGTCACGCTGACCGGACCGTCGCCACCGTGGTAGTCGTTCGGGCCGATGTCGCGGGTTTCGGCCTTGCGGAAATACGGCAGGCAGTCGAGGTAGGTCCAGTTTTCCAGGCCCGGCAGTTTCGACCAGTTGTCGTAGTCCATCGCGTTGCCGCGGATGTAGCACATGCCGTTGATCAGCGAGGAACCACCGAGGCCTTTGCCGCGACCGCATTCCATCCGGCGACCGTCCATGTAAGGCTCTGGATCGGTTTCGTAGGCCCAGTTGTAGCGACGGCCTTGCAGCGGGAACGCCAACGCGGCCGGCATTTGCGTGCGGAAGTCGAGACGGTAATCCGGGCCGCCCGCTTCGAGCAGCAGGACGGTGACGCCTTCGTCTTCAGTCAGACGGGTCGCCAGGGTGTTACCGGCCGAGCCGGCACCGATGATGATGTAATCGTATTCTTGGGACATTAAATGCACCCTCATTGAAGTTGGTCAGGTCGCCCGTAGCAGCTGCCGAGGCACGAGGCTGCGTTGGGTGCGCAGCGACCCCCGGGGGCGGTCCTGCGGACGCGCAACGCAGCCTCGTGCCTCGGCAGCTGCTACAGGGTTTTCAGCGTCTGCTTAGAAAACCGAGGCGTAATCGCCCAGTTCGACCTGTACCGATTTGATGCGTGTGAAGTTGTTCAGCGAGCTGATCCCGTTTTCACGGCCAACACCCGACTGCTTGTAGCCGCCGACCGGCATCTTCGCGTCGGACTCGCCCCAGGCGTTGATCCAGCAGATACCGGCTTCCAGTTGATGAATCACGCGGTGAGCGCGGTTCAGGTCCTTGGTGACGATACCCGCGGCCAGACCGAAGTCGGTGTCGTTGGCACGACGGATCACTTCTTCTTCGGTGTCGTAGGTCAGGATCGCCATGACCGGGCCGAAGATTTCTTCGCGAACGATGGTCATCTCGTCGGTGCAGTCGGTGAACACGGTCGGTGCCACGAAGGCGCCTTTGGCCAGGTCGCCTTCGGTCAGGCGATTGCCGCCGCACAGGACGCGAGCGCCTTCTTCCTTACCTTTGGCGATGTAGCCCAGCACGCTTTCCATATGGGCGAAGCTGACCAGCGGGCCGAAGTTGGTGTTCTCGTCTTCCGGGTTGCCGATGCGGATACGGGCAACGCGCTCGGCGATCTTGGCTTCGAAAGCGGCTTTCAGATGCGTCGGGATGAACACGCGAGTGCCGTTGGTGCAGACCTGGCCGGAGCTGTAGAAGTTGGCCATCATCGCGGTGTCGGCGGCGCGATCGAGGTCGGCGTCGTCGAAGATGATCAGCGGGGATTTGCCGCCCAGTTCCATGGTCACTTCTTTGAGCGACGAGCTCGAAGCGCTGGCCATGACCTTCTTGCCGGTGTCGGTGCCGCCGGTGAAGGAGATTTTTTCGATGCGTGGGTGCTCGGTCAGCCAAGTACCGACTTCACGGCCGCTGCCGGTCAGCACGTTGAACACGCCAGCCGGAACGCCGGCTTCGGTGTAGATCTCGGCCAGTTTCAGCGTGGTCAGGGAGGTGACTTCGCTTGGCTTGAAGATCATCGCGTTACCGGCCGCCAGGGCCGGTGCGGATTTCCACAGGGCGATCTGGATCGGGTAGTTCCACGCGCCGATACCAGCGACGACGCCCAGCGGCTCGCGACGGGTGTAGACGAAGGACATGGTGCGCAGTGGAATCTGCTCGCCTTCGATGGCGGGCACCAGGCCTGCGTAGTATTCCAGCACGTCAGCGCCGGTGACGATGTCGACGTACTTGGTTTCGGAGAAGGATTTACCGGTGTCCAGGGTTTCCAGGGCGGCCAGTTCGTCGTTGCGCTCGCGCAGGATGTCGACGGCACGACGCAGGATGCGCGAACGCTCCATGGCGGTCATGGCGGCCCAGATTTTCTGGCCCTTTTCAGCGCTGACCACAGCACGCTCGACGTCGTCGAAGGTCGCGCGCTGTACTTTTGCGAGGACTTCACCGTTAGCCGGGTTGATGGCTTCGAAGGTGGCGTCGCTGCTGGCGTCGGAGTAGCCGCCATCGATGTAGAGTTTTTGCAGTTCGAAACGGGCCATAGTGTCCTCGCAAGTGCATAAGTGGTTGGCGTTGGTCACCGGGTGCCGTGGAGCGTTGGCGATCGGTGACGGTTCAGGGGCTGAGCGGTTATGTGTGCTCTAGCTCACCTGCTTGGCCAATTGGAAATCCATGTATTCGTAAGCGATGCGGTGCGCTTGCTCAGTGTCGAAAGCATCTCCCGACAGGGCGCCGCGCAACCACAAACCGTCGATCAGGGCTGCCAGGCCGCGAGCTGCACTGCGCGCATCATCGAGCGGCAATACACGGCGGAACTGGCAACACAGGTTGGAATACAGGCGGTGATCGTTGATCCGCTGCAACCTGTGCAATGACGGGTGGTGCATGCTGGTGGCCCAGAAGGCCAGCCAGGTTTTCATTGCCGGGCCATTGACTTGGCTGGCGTCGAAGTTGCCTTCGATAATCACCTGAAGGTGCGCCCTTGGGCTGCTGTCCTCCAGCGCTTGACGACGCGCGGTGACGTTCTCGCTGAGGACGCTCATCAGATACTGCGCCGTGGCAGCAATCAGGCCGTTCTTGTCCTGAAAATAGTGACTGATGATGCCATTCGAGACACCGGCCAAACGGGCGATCAGCGCAATGCTGGCGTCCCCCATTCCGACCTGATCGACAGCCTGCAATGTGGCTTCGATCAATTGCTGGCGGCGGATGGGTTGCATACCGACCTTGGGCATCTTGCACATCTCCTTAGGCCTTCCGACGGACGAAAAACGTCTGTCGGATTGAGGGCCAGTCTATTTTGTTTTGATTGAACGTTCAATCAACAAAGAATAAGATCTGCGACAATTCGTCGCTGTCTACCGGTTTTTGCTACGTGTAGCTGGCGGAAAAACGACATCTGAAACCGCTCGAAACCCCTGCGCACAGGCGCTCCCGGGCTTCGGGCTTTTTTCGGGCTGTCTTTATATCACCCGCCGGTCGGCTGCCAACTAACCGATTGGTCGGGTAACGCGTTGCCTTGTGTTCTTCTCTCGCACTGCCTGGAGCATCTGTGCCATGAGTTCTGCCTCTCTTATAAAGACCCCACCCGAGAAGGTGACGGTCAACGGTTGGGTGTTCTACACCTCTACCGCGTTGATCCTGTTGTTGACCGCCATTCTGATCATCGCCCCGCAAGAGGCGGGCAGATTGCTCGGCATTGCCCAGGCCTGGTTATCCCGCAGCTTCGGCTGGTACTACATGGTGGTGATCGCCGCTTACCTGGTGTTCGTGGTCGGCCTGGCGTTCTCGTCCTACGGCAAACTCAAACTGGGCAGCAAGGACGACACCCCGGACTTCAGCTACGGCGCCTGGGCGGGGATGCTGTTTTCGTCGGGTATCGGCATCTCGCTGCTGTACTTCGGTGCTTCCGAGCCGCTGGACCACTATTTCAACCCGCCGGAAGGCGTAGCCGGCAGCAACATGGCCGCGCGTCAGGCGGTGCAACTGACCTTCTTGCATTGGGGCCTGCATGGCTGGGCGATCTACGCATTGGTCGGTCTGGCCGTTGCTTACTTTGCTTACCGTCATAACCAGCCGCTGGCATTGCGCTCGGCGCTGTATCCGCTGGTGGGCGAGCGTTGGGTCAAAGGCGCGGCCGGGCATGCGGTGGACGGCTTCGGCATGTTCGTGACCCTGCTGGGGCTGGTGACGAACCTGGGGATCGGTTCGCTGCAAGTGTCCTCGGGGCTTGAAAACCTGTTCGGCATGGAACACAGCAACACCAACCTGCTGATCGTGATCATCGTGATGAGCACCGTGGCGACCATCGCGGCCGTGTCCGGCGTGGAGAACGGCATCCGTCGTCTGTCCAACCTCAACATCGTGCTGTTCAGCGGCTTGCTGATTTTCGTGCTGCTGTTCGGCCCGACGTTGCACCTGCTCAACGGCTTCGTGCAGAACATCGGCGACTACTTGAACGGTGTGGTGCTGAAGACCTTCGATCTGTATGTGTACGAAGGCGACAGTGACAAGTCCGACCGCTGGTTGGGCCTGTGGACCCTGTTCTACTGGGCGTGGTGGATTTCCTGGGCGCCATTCGTAGGCATGTTCATCGCGCGTATTTCCCGTGGTCGCACGGTGCGTGAACTGGTGGCCGGCGTATTGCTGATCCCGCTGGGCTTCACCCTGGCGTGGCTGTCGATCTTCGGTAACTCGGCCCTGGACCTGGTGATGAACCATGGGGCGGTGGAGCTCGGGAAGACGGCGCTGGAACAGCCATCGATGGCGATCTACCAGTTGCTGGAGCATTACCCGGCGTCGAAGATTGTGATCGGCGTGTCGATCTTTGTCGGTTTCGTGCTGTTCCTGACCCCGGCGGATTCCGGCGCGGTGATGATGGCCAACCTGTCCTGCAAGGGCGGCAACGTTGATGAAGATGCGCCGCACTGGTTGCGGATCTTCTGGTCGGCGGTGATTACCCTGGTGACCATCGGCCTGCTGTTTGCCGGTAACTTCGAAGCCATGCAAACCATGGTGGTGCTGGCCGGTCTGCCGTTCTCGGTGGTGCTGGTGTTCTTCATGTTCGGTTTGCACAAGCAGATGCGCCAGGATGTGCAGGTCGAACAGGAGCAAGCGGAACTGGCCGCACGCGGTCGTCGTGGTTTCAGCGAGCGCTTGACCCAGCTGGACCTGCAACCGAACCAGTCGATCGTGCAGCGCTTCATGGACAAGCAAGTCAGCCCGGCGCTGGAAGATGCGGCGGTGCAATTGCAGGCTCAAGGCCTGGAAGTGCAGACCTTGCTCGGTAAATCCAAGCGTTGCATGGGCCTGCGGATCGAGATGGAAGAGGGCAACCCTTTCGTCTACGAAGTGAGCCTGGACGGCTACCTGGCCGCAGCGAGCGAGACGGTGTCGGCCGAAAGCGCCGATGAACCTCGCGCACGCTACTACCGCGCCGAGGTGTACCTGCACAACGGCAGCCAGGACTATGACCTGATGGGCTTCGCTCAGGATCAGATCACCCGTGACGTGCTCGATCAGTTTGAAAGCCATCGGCAGCTCCTTGGCCGTGTCTATAGCTGAGACTTGAGGTGATGCGGTAAAGCTGTTGTGGCGAGGGAGCTTGCTCCCGCTTGAGTGCGTAGCACTCACAAGTTTTTGGGGTTGCTTCGCAACCCAGCGGGAGCAAGCTCCCTCGCCACAGTTGTCAGCATTCCAAGCCAAATATCTGCACTAACAAAAACGCCGCGATCCTCTCGCGGCGTTTTTGTGTCTGTTGCCTTAACCCAGGTTCTTGCCGAGCAGTGCGTGGTACAGCTCGCTGTCGCCGAGGATCCCCACCACTTTGTTGTTGTCGTGCAGCACCAGTTTGTTGCCGGTCTGGTAACGAATCTGCAGCGCTTCGCGCATGCCAATGTTGGAGTCCACCAGCGTTGGCCGACGACCCAAGCCTTCAACCGATTGCCCAGGCGCCCAGTTCTGCAAGTCCATGCTCGCACCGTTCTGGCGTGCGCCCTTGATGGTGTTGCCTTCGGCCAGGTCCAGCCACGAATCGCCGCCCGGATCCAGGCACACCGAACCGTTGATGCGTTTGCAGTTGTCCAGCGTGCGCATCAGGCTGCGACCGCACAAGACATTCAGCGGATTGGTGTGGGCGACGAAGGTCCGCACGTAATCGTCCGCCGGGTTCAGCACGATCTCTTCCGGCACGCTGTACTGCACGATGCGCCCGTCTTTCATGATCGCAATCCGGCTGCCGAGCTTCAGCGCTTCATCAAGGTCGTGACTCACGAACACGATCGTCTTGTTCAGCTTGCTTTGCAGTGCCAGCAACTCGTCTTGCAGGCCTTGGCGAATCAACGGGTCAAGGGCCGAGAACGGTTCGTCCATCAACAGAATGTCGGCGTCCATCGCCAGCGCGCGGGCCAGGCCCACCCGTTGCTGCATACCGCCGGAGAGTTCGTCGGGCTTCTTGTTACGCCACTGGGTCAGGCCCACCAGCTCAAGCTTGTCGTCCACCAGTTTGCGCCGCTCTTTCTCTGGGCGACCCTGCATTTCCAGGCCGAAGCTGATGTTCTCGCGAACGGTCAGCCACGGCATCAGGGCGAACTTCTGGAACACCATCGCGATGCGCTGGGTGCGCATCATTTTCAGTTCTGCCGGGGTACAGGAAGCGATATCGATCTGCTTGCCTTCGTGCTCGACGAACAACTTGCCACGGCTGACCGTGTTGAGGCCGTTGATGCAGCGCAACAGGCTGGATTTGCCGGAGCCGGACAGGCCCATCAGTACGCAGATTTCACCTTTTTCGACGTCCAGGCTGGCTTTTTCAACGCCGACGATCTGCCCGGTCTTTTTCAGGATCTGGTCGCGGGTCATGCCCTGGTCGAGGAGTTTGAGCGCCTCACGCGGATCTTTGGCGAAGATCACGTCGACGTCTTCGAAGCGAATAATGCTCATGCGTCACCCCCTACTTTAGCGTCGGGTTGTTTGCAGATACGGTCGAGCATGATCGCCAGCAGTACGATTGCCAACCCGGCTTCGAAGCCCAGGGCGATATCGGCGGTGTTCAGTGCGTTGACCACAGGTTTGCCCAGACCGTCGGCGCCCACCAGTGCGGCGATCACCACCATCGACAACGACAGCATGATGCACTGGGTGATACCGGCCGCGATGCTTGGCATGGCGTGGGGCAGTTCGATGCGCGAGAGCAGCTGACGGCGCGAGCAGCCAAAGGCTTTGCCGGCGTCCATCAGTTCTGCGGGAACATCACGGATACCCAGGTAGGTCAGGCGGATAGGCGCGGCAATCGCGAACACCACCGTCGAAATCAGACCCGGGACCACGCCCAGCCCGAAGAGGGTCAGGGTTGGAATGAGGTACACGAAGGTCGGTACGGTCTGCATCAGATCGAGCACCGGCCGCATCAGTGTGTAGAACATCGGTTTGTGCGCGGCGACGATGCCCAGCGGCACGCCGATGACCACGCAGACCAGGGTCGCGAAGAGCACCTGGGCGAGGGTTTCCATGGTTTCCTGCCAATACCCCAGGTTGAGGATCAGCAGAAAGGAGGCGATGACGAAAACGGTCAGCCCCCACTTTCGTTGAATGAAATGTGCCAGTAGCGCGATGAGGCCGATCAATGCCAGCGGGTTGAACCAGGTCAGCGCAAACGTCACGCCGTGGATCATCGTTTCCAGTGTCACGGCGATTGCGTCGAAGGTGCTGGCGCCGTGTTGCGTCAACCATTCAACGAAGCCCGCGATGTACTGGCCTAAGGGGATTTTCTGATCAATCAGCATGGTAGTGAACGTCCGCATGCAAGGAAATAAACAGCCCGGGCGGGGCAAGCCCACCCGGAGTAGCGATTACTGCGCGAGCTTGGCTTTCACGGCCTCCAGGCCTGGTTTACCGTCAATGGTGGTCACGCCAGCGAGCCAGGTATCGAGCACCTGTGGATTCTTTTTCAGCCAGGCCTTGGCAGCTGCGTCAGGCTTCATCTTGTCGTCCAGGATGTTGCCCATCAGCGAGCTTTCCATGTCTACGGTGAATTCCAGGTTTTTCAGCAGAGTGCCGACGTTGCTGCATTCCTGGACGTAGCCCTTGCGGGTGTTGGTGGCTACCGTGGCCGCACCGAAGTCCGGGCCAAAGAAGTCATCGCCACCGGTCAGGTATTGAATCTTGAAGCGTTTGTTCATCGGGTGCGGTGCCCAGCCGAGGAAGACCACGGCGGTATCGCGTTTCTGTGCGCGGTCGACCTGGGACAGCATCCCCGCTTCGCTGGACTCGACGACTTTGAAGCCGGCGGTTTTGAGGCCGTAGGCGTCCTTGTCAATCATGGTCTGGATCAGGCGGTTGCCGTCGTTGCCTGGCTCGATACCGTAGATCTTGCCGTCGAGTTCTTTCTTGAATTTGGCGATGTCGGCGAAGTCATGCAGCCCTTTGTCGTACAGCGCTTGCGGCACGGCGAGGGTGTACTTGGCGCCTTTGAGGTTGGTGCGCACGACGTCAACGGTACCGGCATCGCGGTAGGCCTTGATGTCGTTTTCCATGGTCGGCATCCAGTTACCGAGGAACACGTCCATGTTCTTGCCATCGGCCAGGGACTTGTAGGTCACGGGCACGGAAATCATGGTGGTCTTGGTTTTGTAGCCCAGGGCGTCGAGTACAACGCTGGTGGTCGCGGTAGTCGCGGTGATGTCGGTCCAGCCGACATCAGAGAAGTTTACGGTGCTGCACTGAGCGGGTTCTGCGGCTTGAGCCAGTAACGGCAAACTCAGCATGGCGGCCAACAACAACGACGGGGAACCTTTCATGGGTGGACTCCTTGGTGTTTTTTTTGGCAGTGTTCCGACTGGACCACCGCACTTATAGGTTGCGGTTGGTGGCGTTTTTTAAGACAGCTCTACCACGGCGCCTTGCAATCGAGTCGATACGATCATGTACCAGTGAAAATCTGACGCCTACAGGGGGCGTCGTAACCAGTACAGGGATGGTCGCATCCAGTGTCAGTGACGTCGTTTACAGCTTTTTTCTGCCCTGTTTGCCGCTCTGAACCGCAAAAAAACGGCGAAAACGCAGCGTCGACGACCCGCGGCGTTGTTGGACATGAGTGCGTCGGTGTGAGACGTCGAACGACACCGCAAAAGCCTGATGATGCGGCCATCTCGGCGGATTGCAGCTTGAGCGTAGCAGCTCCGTCACTGGGCGCTTTTGCGCCTGGAGTTGGTACATCCAGGAGTTCGGCAGTAATGGCTATCAGCGTTTTCGACCTGTTCAAAATCGGCATTGGCCCTTCCAGTTCGCACACCGTCGGCCCGATGCGGGCAGCGGCGTTGTTCGTGCAAGGTTTGCGTGAGCAGGGTCTTTTGGAACAAGTAAGGCGTGTCGAAGTTCAGCTTTACGGGTCGTTATCGGCCACCGGCATCGGTCACGGCAGCGATAACGCCGTGATCATGGGCCTGATGGGCGAGTGGCCGGACGCGATCGATCCGTCGAAGATCGGCCTGCATATCGAAACCCTGCGCGAAACCCACACCTTGTTACTCGACGGTCGCTTGTCGGTGCCGTTCATCTGGGCTCGCGACATGCGCCTGATCGACGAGAACCTGCCATTTCACCCGAATGCCATGACATTAATTGTAGAAGGCGATCACGGGGAGCTGCACCGCGATACCTACTATTCGATTGGCGGCGGTTTTGTCGTCGATGAGGCGCAAGCGTCCAGTGGCGTTGTGGATCTGGATCGCACCGTTTTGCCGTATGACTTCTCCAGTGCGGTTGAACTGCTTGAGCTGTGCCAGAAGCACAATCTGCGCGTGGCCGAGCTGATGCTGGCCAACGAGAAGGTCTGGCGCAGCGAGGACGAAATCCGCGCCGGCCTGATGAAACTCTGGCGTGCCATGCAGGATTGCGTCGACCAGGGCCTCAAACACGAAGGCATCCTGCCCGGCGGGCTGAATGTGCGCCGGCGTGCCGCCAAGTTGCACCGCAGCCTGCAAGAGCTGGGTAAGCCCAACGTGATCGGCTCGACCTTGAGCGCGATGGAATGGGTCAACCTGTTCGCCCTGGCGGTCAACGAAGAAAACGCAGCCGGTGGGCGCATGGTCACGGCGCCGACCAACGGCGCGGCGGGGATCATTCCGGCGGTGTTGCACTACTTCATGAAGTTCAGCGAAGTGGTGACCGAGGCCAACGTGGTCGACTATTTCCTCAGTGCGGCAGCGGTGGGGATCCTGTGCAAGAAGAACGCGTCGATCTCCGGTGCCGAAGTCGGTTGCCAGGGCGAAGTCGGCTCGGCGTGTGCCATGGCGGCGGCGGGGTTGGCGGAGATTCTCGGCGCCACGCCCGAGCAGTTGTGCAACGCGGCGGAAATCGGCCTGGAACACAACCTCGGCCTGACCTGCGACCCGGTCGGTGGGCTGGTGCAGGTGCCGTGCATCGAGCGCAATGCGATTGCCGCGGTGAAAGCGATCAATGCCGCGCAGATGGCGTTGCGTGGCGATGGTCAGCACTTTATCTCGCTGGATCGGGTGATCCGCACCATGCGTGATACCGGCGCGGACATGCATGACAAATACAAAGAGACATCGCGCGGCGGGTTGGCGGTGAGTGCGGTGGAGTGTTGAGACCGCTCAACTCTCTGGTGAAAAGAGTACTTGTGGCGAGGGAGCTTGCTCCCGCTCGGCTGCGCAGCAGCCGCAAAATCAGCAAATAAGGTCTATTTGGAGGGTAGCGGTTGCAGGTTTTCAGGGCCGCTTCGCGCCCCAGCGGGAGCAAGCTCCCTCGCCACAGAAAGAAGTGTTTACCTTGGCAGACCAGTCAAAACTGCGCGCTAATTGAACACCGCCCCAAAAACGCGCCACCTTTTAGCGCGTCGCTTACAGACAAGCGCACTATCCGAGATCCAGGATCCAAGTTGGCCATTACCGCCTGTCACCTGTGCTTGTGGTGACACTCTGCTCCAGCACCTCGCAGCCCTTGTTCCCACAAGTGCTACCGATTTGCTCACACCCCGCAACACAGCGCATTTGCCCGCCTTGATGGCACTTATAACCCCCACTCTGCGCACGGCTTATATAGACACGCCGCGACGTCGTTTTCAGGAGTTATTGAACGCCCATTCAATTTTAGGCATGGCAATTGCTCTGTCATTACAAAGCCCGTCTCCCACGCGAGAACGATGGCAATAACAAGAGCCTCCGCCTGAGGCCATCACCCGCTTTGTGTGAGGAGATACCGCGATGACGACGTTCAACTCCGGGGCTCAACCCCAGAACCGTGCGCCTCAATCCATCGGCTTTCTGCTGCTGGACAATTTCACGCTGATTTCTCTGGCCTCCGCAGTAGAACCCCTGCGCATGGCCAACCAATTGTCCGGCCGCGAGTTGTATCGCTGGACCACACTCACCGTCGACGGGGGCCAGGTCTGGGCCAGTGACGGTCTGCAAATCACCCCCGATTGCTCCATGCACAAAGCGCCGTCCATGGACACCATCATTGTCTGCGGCGGTATCGGCATCCAGCGCACCGTTACCCGCGAACACGTGTCATGGCTGCAAAGCCAGGCGCGTCAGTCCAAGCGCCTCGGCGCCGTGTGCACCGGCAGTTGGGCCTTGGCCTGCGCCGGTCTGCTGGACGGCTTCGATTGCAGCGTGCACTGGGAATGCCTGGCCGCTATGCAGGAAGCGTTTCCACGTGTGGCCATGAGCACCCGCTTGTTCACCCTCGACCGTAACCGCTTCACCAGCTCCGGCGGCACCGCGCCGCTGGACATGATGCTGCACCTGATCAGCCGCGATCACGGCCGTGAACTGTCGGCGGCGATTTCGGAGATGTTTGTCTACGAACGCATCCGCAACGAACAGGATCACCAGCGCGTGCCGCTCAAGCACATGCTCGGCACCAACCAGCCGAAGTTGCAGGAAATCGTTGCGCTGATGGAAGCCAACCTGGAAGAGCCGATCGACCTCGACGAACTGGCGGTGTACGTCGCCGTTTCCCGTCGTCAGCTCGAGCGGTTGTTCCAGAAATACCTGCACTGCTCGCCGTCGCGCTACTACCTGAAACTGCGCCTGATCCGCGCCCGGCAGTTGCTCAAGCAGACGCCGATGTCGATCATCGAAGTGGCATCGGTGTGCGGGTTTGTTTCAACGCCGCATTTCTCCAAGTGCTACCGCGAATACTTCGGCATTCCGCCGCGTGACGAGCGTGTAGGGTCGAATACCACGCAACAGGTGGCGATGATGCCGCTACCGCAAGCGCTGGTGCTGTCGCCGTTGTCCGGGCCGTTGTCGGCGTTGAGTCAGGCGCGCAATGAGTCGACGTTTGCCAGCGTAAGGCTCTGACACAGATCGTTCCCTCGCTCTGCGCGGGAATGCCTCAACGGACGCTCCGCGTTCGGCCTTTTGGGACGCGGAGCGTCCCGGGCTGCATTCCCACGCGGAGCGTGGGAACGATCACTGGAAGCCCCCTCGCCACGAGTCAGGCGCTACGCCTTCTGCTGATACTCCGCCAGAGCGGGCAGTAGCTGCTTATCAATCGCCTGGCGCACCGCCGGCAGGATGGTCGCGCTGCTGGTGTACATCTGCTTGACCATAGTGCGCAGCACGATCGCCCGCTCATCGTTCAAGCCTCGCACCGCACACTCGCATGCCTGCTCGGCGGTAGCGCCGTTCGGCACTGGAAAACCCAACGATTTCAGCTGGCCCAGCAGGTCTTCCTGGTCAATCAAATCGGCGTACATCATGACGCAATCCTTCTTCAGGGAACGGTGTCGTGGCTCGATTCTGGTAGGGGTGTCGTGCATCGGCAAGGACGATTTGTCGCAATGGCCGCGATACCTATGAACAGGTCGTTTTCGGCTAACTTGCGAAGAGGGGGAGTAGGCACACTGGATTCAGCTGGCTTCACGAAGGTTTGGTCACCCTCGCGCAACGGCTCCTCAACAGTACCTTGTGCCCCGATCCTGTCACGGCTTGATCGGGGCTTTTTTTTGTCTGGGAATCAGGTGGGGATGTGTTGTTTGGGCTGACGCCTTCGCGGGCAAGCCTCGCTCCCACAGGGATAGGCGATCCCCTGTAGGAGCGAGGCTTGCCCGCGAAGAACGATGACGCGGTCTAGCGTTGCAACACCAATATCCGCGACAACAACTCATCCCGATCCACATAACAGCCCTGGAAATGCCGGGCGCCGGTGGCGGGGTCGAAGGCGTTGCGGGCGTGGAGGGTGCGGCGATTGTCGAAGCACCACAACTCACCGGGATTGAGCCGCTGCATCAGGCGAAACCGCGCCTCGCGGGTCATGGCAATAAACCGTCGATACGCCCGATATAGCTTGGGCATGTCGTCGATCGAAGCATCGAATGGCCCGCGCAGGAAGTTGGCCAAGCGGATCTCCGACACCTGGCCCAACGCATCCAGCGCGATGATCGGCGCCAGGCAGCGGTAGTCGCTATGGCGGTCCTTGTTGCGGAATTCCACGGGGATTTCACACAGGGCCTTGAACGACTCGGGATCTTCCTCGCGCAAGGCGTGGGCAATGGCAAAACCATCGACGAAAATACTCTCGCCACCCTCGGCGTCATTCACCAGGCAATGCAGGAATTGCAGCCCCGGTTGCAGCTCCCGGGTCGGCAAGTCGCTGTGCAGCGGCAGGTTGAAAGCGGTGTAGGCGTTGCTGTCGGCATCGGCTTTGGATTGCACGTTGAACAACACGCCGAAATTGCTCTCGCGGATAAAGGAAATGCGCTGGGCGATCAGCTTTAGCGAGCCGGGTTCGGTGGGCACGCCGCGGACCTGGGTCAGGCCGATATCCCGTACCGCCAGCAGCCATTGCAGCAGGGCATCGTTGTCGTTCATCAGTGCCTGATAGTCGAACACCGGCAACCGCAGATCGCTGTTCCACAGCTTGGATTTGGGCTTGCCGGCCCGCCGTTCGGCGCGGGATTCGTCGTCGTAGGCATGGGCCCGCAACCAGCCCGGATCGAAGCGGCTGAGGTGGCCGTCCTGCCAGTCAACACGCAGGCAACCATCGGCTTCGAGATGCGCGGCACTGGGTACCAGGTCTTCAGCGACATCGACGATTTCCAGCACCTGTTCGCGGGTCACGCTGTAGACACACAGCGGGCACGGGCAGTTATCCCGCAGCCATTGGTGATGAAAGGGGCTGACGCGGCCATCGGCCCAGGTCACTTGAACCCGGTCCGTCAGGGTGTGCACGGCGGACAAGGCGCTGATCAACGGGTAGCTGCGGAAGTCGGCAAAAGCGGCGGCGGTGTTCATGGCGATCTCCTTGTTATTTTTTGGGCGGTAGTGCGATCACTCGGCCGACGTAGTCAGGGGTTGGCAGGTCGGTTTGTTCGGCGACGATGGCTTGCAGCTTGCCTAGGGTCTCTTCGCTGAACGGCGCGGAACGCGGCCCGGCGAGGTCGACGTGCAGCAGCATTTGTTCGTTGCCGGCCAGTTCCTTGTCACCGCCGACCAGGTGCAGGCTGTGGTAGAGGTGCAGGCGCTTGCTGTCGTGGGCGATGATTTGCGTGTGCACTTCGACATCGGCGTCGAGCTTCACTTCGTGCAGGTAGTTGAGGTGCAGTTCGAGGGTGAACAACGAGTTGCCGCTGGCTTCGCGATTGTTGCTGTCCATGCCCAGGCGATCCATCAGCGCGTCGGTGGCGTAGCTGAAGATCAGCAGGTAGAAGGCATCGCGCAAGTGCCCGTTGTAGTCGACCCAGTCGGGGATGATTTTGGTTTGGTAGGTGGTTAGAGCGGGCATGGTTGGGGTTCCGGCAGGTGGATGATCGTTCCCACGCGCAGCAAAGGAACGCAGCCCGGGACGCTCTGCGTCCCAGACGACGTGACGCAGAGCGTCACAGGATTCATTCCCACGCGGAGCGTGGGAACGATCAGTGCGCAGTTTTAGTCGGCAAACGCCATCCCATGCTTCTCTTTGGTGGTCTTCACCGCCTCCAGCACCGCCAGCAGGCAATCATCACGATAGCGCTCCAGCGCCGAGATGCTGTGCGTGCCCAACTGATCGCTGGTGCCGTCGACCACATCATCAATCAACTTGTCAGTCAGCTCCGGCGCCGGCAGATACGTCCATGGCAACTGCAACGCCGGGCCGAACTGCGCCATGAAGTGCCGCATCCCGGCATCGCCGCCCGCCAGGGTGTACGTCAGGAATGTCCCCATGAACGACCAACGCAGGCCCGCGCCAAAACGAATCGCATCGTCGATTTCACCGGTAGTCGCCACGCCGTCATTCACCAGGTGCAGCGCCTCACGCCACAGCGCTTCGAGCAAGCGGTCGGCAATGAAGCCCGGCACTTCCTTGCGTACATGCAGCGGACGCATGCCCAAGGATTCGTAGACTTTGATTGCCGCTTGAATGGCTTCGGGCGCGGTGTTTTTGCCGCCCACCACTTCCACCAACGGCAACAGATAAACCGGGTTGAACGGATGCCCGACCACGCAGCGTTCCGGGTGGGTCGACCCTTCGTAGAACTCGCTCGGCAACAGCCCCGAGGTGCTGGAACCGATCAGGGCATTAGGCTTGGCCGCCGCGCTGATTTTGCCGTGCAGTTCCAGTTTCAGTTCGAGACGTTCCGGGGCACTTTCCTGAATGAAATCCGCATCGCGCACGCATTCTTCAATGGTCGCGACAAAGCGCAGGCGATCTTGTGAAGCGCCGGGGGCCAGGCCTTGTTTCTCCAGCGCGCCCCAGGCATTGGCGACCCGCTTGCGCAGCGCCGCTTCGGCACCGGGCGCCGGGTCCCAGGCCACCACGTCGAGGCCGTGGGCGAGGGCGCGGGAAACCCATCCGCTGCCGATGACACCGCTGCCCAGCGCGGCGAAGGTTTTGATTTCGGTGATAAAGCTCATGGCGACTTCCTAAGAATTTTGGTGATCCCTGTAGGAGCGAGGCTTGCCCGCGAAGAGGCCGGTACATCCGACGGATCTCTTCCGGCAGGAATGCCGCCTTCGCGGGCAAGCCTCGCTCCTACAGGTTGTGTGTGGGGGGGTTAACCGCGCTTGGTCAGGCCCATTTTTACCCGGCCTTCCGCCGGCGTCATGACCCGGGCGCCGAGGCGGCTGAGGATTTCGCTGGCGCGTTCGACCAGTTGGCCGTTGGTCGCCAATACGCCTTTATCCAGCCACAAGTTGTCTTCCAGCCCGACCCGCACGTTGCCGCCCAGCAGCACCGCTTGTGCGGCCATCGGCATCTGCATGCGGCCGATGCCGAACCCGGCCCAGACCGCGTCGGCCGGCAGGTTGTCGACCATGGCTTTCATGGTGGTGGTGTCGGCCGGCGCGCCCCACGGGATGCCCAGGCACAGCTGGAACAGCGGGTTGTCGAGCAAGCCTTCCTTGATCATCTGCTTGGCGAACCACAGGTGACCGGTGTCGAAGATTTCCAGCTCGGCCTTCACGCCCAGCTCTTGAATGCGTTTGGCGCCAGCCCGCAGCTGCGCCGGAGTCGAAACGTAAATCGTGTCGCCATCGCCGAAGTTCAGGGTGCCGCAATCGAGGGTGCAGATTTCCGGCAGCAGTGCTTCAACGTGGGCTAGACGGGTCAGCGGGCCGACCAGGTCGGTGTTCGGGCCGAACTCCATCGGGTTCTCGCCGCCGCCGATTTCCAGGTCGCCGCCCATGCCGGCGGTGAGGTTGACGATAATGTCGACGTCCGCCTCGCGGATGCGCTCCATCACTTCGCGGTACAGCGCCACGTCACGGCTGAATTTGCCGGTTTCGGGGTCGCGAACGTGGCAGTGGACCACGGTGGCGCCAGCCTTGGCGGCTTCTACGGCGGCGGCCGCGATTTGTTTCGGGGTGACCGGCACATGTGGGCTTCTGGCGGTCGTGTCGCCAGCACCGGTGAGTGCGCAGGTGATGATGACGTCGTGGTTCATTTAGCGATTCCTTACAGGCGTGATGAGTCCGGACGCAGCCCTTTACGGGCTGCGTATCGGCGATTCAGTGCGGTTTTATTTACTGGTCAATGACAGGTTTTCAGCTGCTGGTTTGCCATCGAAAGTCGTCACACCTTCGAGCCAGCGTTGCTTGTCTTGCGGGTGATCTTTGAGCCATTGCTTGGCCGATTCGAAGGCGTCCTTGTGATCCAGCAGCGGCTGCATCATCCGGCTCTCGTCTTCGGCGGTGTAGGTCAGGTTGCTCAGCAAACGGCTGACGTTCGGGCATTGCTGGGCGTAGTTCGGCGCGGTGACGGTCCAGACCGTGGCCATGCCTTCGTTCGGCCCCAGGGCGTCTTCGCTGCCGGTGAGGTAAGTCATCTGCACGTTGACGTTCATCGGGTGCGGCGCCCAGCCGAAGAACACCACGGCTTCCTTGCGGCGCACGGCGCGGTCCACGGCGGCGAGCATGCCGGCCTCGCTGGACTCGACCAGTTGGAACTTGCCGAGGCCAAACTGATACTTGGCGATCATCGCCTTGATCTGGGTATTGGCACCCGAGCCAGGCTCGATGCCGTAGATCTTGCCGCCCAGTTCTTTTTCGAACTTGGCGATGTCGGCGAAGGTTTTCAGGCCCTTGTCGGCGAGGTAAGTCGGGACGGCGAGGGTGGCGCGGGCATCTTTGAGGCTTGGCGCTTGCAGTACCTTGACCTGGTTGGCCTGGACGAACGGGGTGATGGTCTGGGTCATCAGCGGGTTCCAGTAGCCCAGGAACAAGTCCAGGCGCTGGTCGCGGATCCCGGCGAAGATGATTTGCTGGGACGCACTGGTTTGTTTGGTGTTGTAGCCGAGGCCATCGAGCAATACCTGAGTCATGGCGCTGGTGGCAATCACATCGGTCCAGTTCACTACGCCCATGCGCACGTTCTGGCACGCGGCGGGGTCGGCGGCCATGACACTGGCGCTCAAGAAAGCGGTACCGCTGAGTGCAAGAACACAGCTGCTGATCAGTCGTTTCATGGTGGGTTCCTCGGCAGGTCGTTATTGTGGGTCCCGGCATCTTCGTGCGCCGGTGATGACCAAGTTACGCAGCTAAGCCCCTGTCCAAGCGCACTACGGCGACCAGCTCTTGCACTGCAGCGACCTGCGCTCTTGAATGCTGGCGACAACTGGCGTATCAACGTCCACACGCTTCCCGACCTTTCGTTACCTGCCAGTCGAGTGCGCTCCATGTCCCAGGATTTCTACTTCATGCTGATGCCGGGTTTCTCGGCCATCGGTTTTATCTCGGCCATCGAGCCGCTACGGGTCGCTAACCGCTTTCGTGGCGAGCTGTATCGCTGGCATGTATTAAGTGCCGATGGCGGCGCGGTTCTGGCCAGTAACGGCATGTCGGTCAACGCCGATGCGGCACTGGAACCGCTGAAGAAAGGCGCGACGCTATTAGTCGTCGCCGGTTTCGAACCACTGAAATTCGCCACTCCCGCGCTGGAGCACTGGTTGCGCCGACTGGACAACGAAGGCGTGACCCTCGGCGCCATCGACACCGGCAGCTTCGTCCTCGCCGAAGCCGGCCTACTCGACGGCCATCGCCTGACCCTGCACTGGGAAGCCATCGACGCGTTCAAGGAGTCCTATCCACAGCTCAGCGTCACCCAGGAACTGTTCGAGATCGACCGCCGCCGCATCACTTCCGCCGGTGGCACCGCCTCCATCGACCTGATGCTCGACCTTATCGGCCAGGCCCACGGCCCGGAACTGGCGATTCAGGTCAGCGAGCAGTTCGTGCTCGGGCGCATCCGCCCGCGCAAGGATCACCAGCGTATGGAAGTCGCCACGCGTTATGGCATCAGCAACAAGAAGCTGGTGCAGGTGATTGGCGAGATGGAGCAACACAGCGAACCGCCGCTTAGCACGCTGGAGTTGGCGGAATCGATCAAAGTGACGCGGCGACAGTTGGAGCGGTTGTTTCGCCTGCACCTGAACGATACGCCGAGTAATTTCTACCTGCGGTTACGGCTGGAGAAGGCTCGGCAATTACTGCGGCAAACCGATATGAGCGTGCTGGAGGTAAGCATCGCTTGCGGGTTTGAATCACCGTCGTATTTCACTCGCAGTTATCGGGCGCGGTTTGAGCGGTGTCCGCGGGAGGACCGGCGTACCGCCAAGGCATGATCGTTCCCACGCTCTGCGTGGGAATGCCGCCAGGGACGCTCCGCGTTCCGCTTCGGGATGTGACGCAGAGCGTCACGGGATGCATTCCCACGCAGAGCGTGGGAACGATCAGTGGATGGGTTTACTTCTTCATCAGCGCCGAACATGCCGCTTTATAAGCCTCATGCTGATACTTGTTCAGCGTCCCCGGCAGTTCGAAGTTGTGCTTTTTGGCCTGGGCATTGATCGTCTGCGGCGACAACAACGTCACCTCGCAACTCTCCAGCAACTGAAAAATCCCCTCGATCTTGAACGTCGTCGGCCCACCGGCAAACTCACCCTTCTTGCTGCGCTTCTTGATTGCAATCCGGTCAATGGAATTCTCCCGCACAAACGACGCGACCTGAGCGGCGAAGACTTTCACGTTCGCGGCCTCGTCATCATCGTCCAGGGCGATTTTCTTGGTGGCCAGGGCAACGTGGCTCAAGGCCTGACCGTCGAGAGAGGCCACGGCGATGATCGCTTCGCTGCCTTTGATTTCGATGCCGCAGATGTTCATTGGATATTCCTTAACGAGCTGATGGCGGACAGCTTACAACTCAAGCTGAGCGGCGTTGATGCCAAATGCGGCGGCGATTTTTTCGCGGGTTTGCTTGCGGGGCTTCGAAACGCTTTCTAGCTCGGCAAAGGCCGATTGTGAAACACCCATGCGTTCGGCAACTTCATCCTGAGTAAGGTTCAGGTGTTCGCGCCAGGCCTGAACAGGGAGGGTGCCATCGACGATGCGGGTGACCACATCGTGGGGAATCATATTGTTTTCCATTACTGCCTCACTCCTGCGAAATCGACTCCAAAAACTCCGACCGCTCATCACTCATCCGCGCCACGCAATCATTCTGCGCAATGGTGAATGCCTTGCTACCACTCGTCGCCGGGAACGCTTCCACCGCGCAATCGGCATCGCGAGTCTTCAGCCACTGCTGCTGGGCGACCTTGAGCTTTTCAGTGATGTCGCTCAGTTGCGCCTTGTTCTTGGCGTAAACCGACTGCAGGCGTTCGTTCAGGCCCTGGTAGTTTTCTTTGAGCAGATCTTCGGCAGTGGTTCTGCTGTAGGCCGAGCATTCCAGGGTCTGGACGTCGTTTTCGACTGAGTCGCAGGGGTTGTTGTCGGACTCTTCAGCCGCCTGTACGCCGGTTGCTATCAGTGCCAAAGCCAGGAAGATCGATTTCATTGCGTCGCCCTAAATCCAGTAAGCATCCAGTGATGCGTCGAATTCTGGCCCATGCGCAGGCCCTTGAACAGGTGCGCGATCACTCCCGGCGACGACCCTTTGTCGCGGATTGACGCTTTCGGCAAACCCCCTGTCGTTTTTGCACCCGGCTGCCCCGGTCCTCAGGCATATGCTGGCCCCAAAGCGCCGGCACACGATTCGGCGCATGAATCGCTAATAGGGGACAGCCTGATGAGCCCAGCCGAATTGCACGCCGACAGCATCGTTATCGACGGGCTGATTATCGCCAAGTGGAACCGCGAGCTGTTTGAAGACATGCGCAAGGGCGGTCTGACTGCGGCCAACTGCACCGTGTCGGTGTGGGAGGGCTTCCAGGCCACCGTCAATAACATCGCCGCCAGCCAGAAGCTGATCCGCGAGAACAGCGACCTGGTGATTCCAGTGCGCACCACCGCTGATATCCGCAAGGCCAAGGAGCAGGGCAAGACCGGCATCCTCTTCGGCTTCCAGAATGCCCATGCGTTTGAAGACCAGATCGGCTATGTCGAGGTGTTCAAGCAGCTCGGCGTCGGTATCGTGCAGATGTGCTACAACACCCAGAACCTGGTGGGCACCGGTTGCTACGAGCGCGATGGCGGCCTGTCGGGCTTCGGTCGTGAAATCGTTGCCGAGATGAACCGTGTTGGCGTCATGTGCGACCTGTCCCACGTCGGCTCCAAGACCTCCGAAGAAGTCATTCTCGAATCCAAGAAGCCGGTCTGCTACTCCCACTGCCTGCCGTCGGGTCTGAAAATCCACCCGCGCAACAAATCCGATGAAGAACTGAAGTTCATCGCCGATCACGGCGGTTTCGTCGGCGTGACCATGTTCGCGCCGTTCCTGGCCAAGGGCATCGATTCGACCATCGACGACTACGCCGAAGCCATCGAATACACCATGAACATCGTCGGCGAAGACGCCATCGGCATCGGCACCGACTTCACCCAGGGCCATGGCCAGGACTTCTTCGAATACCTGACCCATGACAAGGGCTACGCCCGCCGCCTGACCAGCTTCGGCAAGATCATCAACCCGCTGGGCATCCGCACCGTCGGCGAGTTCCCGAACCTGACCGAAACCCTGCTCAAGCGCGGCCATTCCGAGCGCGTGGTGCGCAAGATCATGGGCGAGAACTGGGTCAACGTCTTGAAAGACGTCTGGGGCGAGTAAACCCAGGCTAAAAACGATTCCTGTTGTAGCAGCTGCCGAGGTACGAGGCTGCGTTGCGGTCCGCAGGACCGCTCTCGGGGGCCGCTTCGCAGCCCAACGCAGCCTCGTACCTCGGCAGCGGCTACGCAAAACACACAACGAATTTTTCTGGAGTTAAGTTTCCATGGCCAAGATCGCCCCGCAATTGCCAATCGAAGTCGACAGCGAAACCGGTGTCTGGACCTCCGACGCCCTGCCGATGCTGTACGTGCCGCGTCACTTCTTCGTCAACAACCACATGGGCATCGAGGAAGTGCTGGGCGCTGACGCCTACGCCGAAATCCTCTACAAGGCCGGCTACAAATCCGCCTGGCACTGGTGTGAAAAAGAAGCCGAATGCCACGGCCTGGAAGGCGTCGCGGTGTTCGAGCACTACATGAAACGCCTGTCGCAGCGCGGCTGGGGCTTGTTCAAGATCCAGGACATCGACCTCGACAAAGGCACCGCCAGCGTCAAGCTCGAACACTCGGCGTTCGTCTACGTGTACGGCAAGGTCGGGCGCAAGGTCGACTACATGTTTACCGGTTGGTTTGCCGGCGCCATGGATCAGATCCTGGAAGCCCGCGGCAGCAAGATCCGCACCGTTGCCGAGCAAGTCTACGGTGGCTCCGAAGAAGGCCACGACGACGGCCTGTTCACCGTCAAGCCGTTGTAAGTCGAGGAACCCGCCATGGCTTTCGAAGCAATGTTCCAGCCGATCCAGATCGGCAAACTGACCATCCGCAACCGCGTGCTCAGCACCGCGCACGCCGAGGTCTATGCCACCGACGGCGGCATGACCACCGACCGGTACGTCAAGTATTACGAAGAGAAAGCCAAGGGCGGGATCGGCCTGGCGATTTGCGGCGGTTCTTCCAGCGTGGCCATCGACAGCCCGCAAGGCTGGTGGAAGTCGGTCAACCTGGCTGACGACCGGATCATTCCGCACTTCCAGAACCTGGCCGATGCCATGCACAAGCATGGCGCCAAGATCATGATCCAGATTACCCACATGGGCCGTCGTTCCCGCTGGGACGGCGAGCATTGGCCAACCCTGCTGTCGCCGTCGGGCATTCGTGAACCGGTGCACCGCGCGACCTGCAAAACCATCGAACCGGAAGAAATCTGGCGGGTGATTGGCAACTACGCCAGCGCCGCAGCGCGGGCCAAGGCCGGTGGCCTGGACGGTATCGAGCTGTCGGCGGTGCACCAGCACATGATCGACCAGTTCTGGAGCCCACGGGTTAACAAACGTACCGACGAATGGGGCGGCAGCTTCGAAAACCGCATGCGTTTCGGCCTGGAAGTCCTTAAAGCTGTTCGCAAAGAAGTCGGCCCGGATTTCTGCGTCGGCATCCGTCTGTGCGGTGATGAATTCCACCCGGATGGCTTGTCCCATGAGGACATGAAGCAGATCGCCAAGTACTACGACGACACCGGCATGATCGACTTCATCGGCGTCGTGGGTTCGGGGTGCGACACCCACAACACCCTGGCCAACGTTATCCCCAACATGAGTTATCCACCGGAGCCATTTCTGCACTTGGCCGCTGGTATCAAGGAAGTGGTCAAGGCCCCGGTCCTGCACGCGCAGAACATCAAGGACCCGAATCAGGCCACCCGTATTCTGGAAGGCGGCTACGTCGACATGGTCGGCATGACCCGCGCCCACATCGCCGACCCGCACCTGATCGCCAAGATCAAAATGGGCCAGGTGGACCAGATCAAACAATGCGTCGGCGCCAACTACTGCATCGACCGTCAGTACCAGGGGCTGGACGTTTTGTGCATCCAGAACGCCGCGACCTCCCGTGAATACATGGGCGTGCCGCACATCATCGAGAAATCGACCGGTGTGAAGCGCAAAGTTGTGGTGGTCGGTGCTGGCCCTGCGGGGATGGAAGCGGCGCGCGTCTCCGCTGAGCGGGGCCACGACGTAACCCTGTTCGAGAAGAAAGAATTTATCGGCGGGCAGATCACCACCGCGTCGAAAGCCCCGCAACGGGACCAGATCGCCGGTATCACGCGCTGGTTCCAACTGGAGCTGGCGCGTCTGAAAGTCGACCTGCGCCTGGGCGTGGCGGCCGATGCGGCAACCATTCTCGACCTGCGTCCGGATGTGGTGGTGCTCGCGGTTGGCGGTCATCCATTCCTGGAGCAGAACGAACACTGGGGCGCGGCGGAAGGCCTGGTGGTCAGCAGCTGGGACATCCTCGACGGCAAAGTAGCGCCGGGCAAGAACGTGCTGGTCTACGACACCATTTGCGAGTTCACCGGGATGTCGGCCGCCGACTTCCTCGCCGACAAGGGCAGCCAGGTCGAGATCGTCACCGACGACATCAAGCCAGGCGTAGCGATTGGCGGCACGTCGTTCCCGACCTACTACCGCAGCATGTACCCGAAAGAAGTGATCATGACCGGCGACATGATGCTGGAGAAGGTCTACCGCGAAGGCGACAAGCTGATCGCGGTGCTGGAGAACGAATACACCGGCGCCAAAGAGGAGCGGGTGGTGGACCAGGTCGTCGTCGAAAACGGCGTGCGTCCGGACGAAGAAATCTATTACGCGCTGAAGGAAGCGTCGCGCAACAAGGGCCAGATGGACATCGAAGCCCTGTTCGCGATCAAGCCGCAGCCATCGCTGAGCCAGGCGGGTGACGGCTACTTGCTGTTCCGCATCGGCGACTGCGTGGCCCAGCGCAACACCCACGCGGCGATCTACGACGCGCTGCGGTTGTGCAAGGATTTCTAAGTCGCTGAGCTGATCGTTCCCACGCTCCGCGTGGGAATGCAGCCGTGACGCTCCGCGTCACATTCGCAAGCGGACGCAGAGCGTCCGGTGAGGCATTCCCACGCAGAGCGTGGGAACGATCAATGAGTCCCGTGGGAGCTCCACATGTTGAACACCCTTCTTCCAATCCTGCTGTTCGCTGCCCTGGGCCTGGCTGTCCTCGGCGCGTTGCGGCGGATGAATATGTGGCGCCGGGGCCGGGCCTCGAAGGTCGACCTGATCGGCGGCCTGCTCGCCATGCCCAAGCGCTACATGGTCGATTTGCACCACGTCGTCGCGCGGGACAAATACATCGCCAACACCCACGTAGCCACGGCCGGCGGTGCGGTAGCGTCGATTGTGCTGGCGATCCTGGTCCACGGTTTTGGCCTGCAGAGTCGCATTCTCGGTTTCGCCCTGTTGATCGCCTCGGCGGTGATGTTCGTCGGGGCGATTTTCATGTTCCTGCGTCGTCGCAACCCACCGGCTCGCCTGTCCAAAGGGCCGTGGATGCGGTTGCCGAAAAGCCTGTTGGCGTTCTCGGCGAGCTTCTTCCTGTTGACCCTGCCGGTCGCTGGCATCCTCCCGGAAAACTTCGGCGGCTGGGTAGTGGCGGCGATTCTCGGCGTTGGCGTGTTGTGGGGCGTTAGCGAACTGTTCTTCGGCATGACCTGGGGCGGGCCGATGAAGCACGCCTTCGCCGGTGCGTTGCACCTGGCCTGGCACCGTCGCGCCGAACGCTTTGGTGGCGGCCGTTCCACCGGTTTGAAACCCCTGGACCTCAACGACCCGACCGCGCCGCTGGGCGTGGAAAAACCCAAGGATTTCACCTGGAACCAACTGCTCGGCTTCGACGCCTGCGTACAGTGCGGTAAATGCGAAGCCGCGTGCCCTGCGTTCGCCGCCGGCCAGCCGCTGAACCCGAAAAAACTGATTCAAGACATGGTGGTCGGCCTCGCTGGCGGCACCGACGCCAAGTTCGCCGGCAGTCCGTACCCAGGCAAAGCGATTGGCGAACACGCCGGCAATCCACATCAACCCATCGTCAACGGTCTGGTAGACGCGGAAACTCTGTGGTCCTGCACCACCTGCCGCGCCTGCGTCGAGGAGTGCCCGATGATGATCGAGCACGTCGATGCCATCGTCGACATGCGCCGCCATCTGACTCTGGAGCGAGGCGCGACCCCGAACAAGGGCGCCGAAGTCCTGGAAAACCTGATCGCCACCGACAACCCGGGCGGTTTCGCGCCGGGCGGGCGGATGAACTGGGCGGCGGATCTGAACCTGAATCTGATGAGCGAGAAGAAGTCAGTCGACGTGCTGTTCTGGGTCGGCGACGGCGCCTTCGACATGCGCAACCAGCGCACCTTGCGCGCCTTCGTCAAAGTGCTGAAAGCGGCCAAGGTCGACTTCGCGGTACTCGGTCTTGAGGAGCGCGACAGCGGTGACGTGGCCCGACGCCTGGGCGACGAAGCGACGTTCCAGTTGTTGGCCAAGCGCAACATCCAGACCCTGGCCAAGTACAGCTTCAACCGCATCGTCACCTGCGATCCGCACAGCTTCCACGTGCTGAAAAACGAATACGGCGCCTTCGACGGCAACTACCTGGTGCAGCACCACAGCACCTACATGGCCGAGATCATCGGCGCCGGTGCGCTGAACCTCGGCCAGCACAAAGGCAGCAGCGTGACTTATCACGACCCGTGCTACCTCGGTCGTTACAACGGCGAATACGAGGCGCCGCGTGAAGTGTTGCGCGCCCTCGGGATTGAGGTGAAGGAAATGCAACGCTCCGGTTTCCGCTCGCGCTGCTGCGGCGGCGGTGGCGGGGCGCCGATCACTGACATTCCGGGCAAGCAACGGATCCCCGACATGCGCATGGACGACATCCGCGAAACCGGCGCCGAACTGGTGGCCGTGGGTTGCCCACAATGCACGGCGATGCTCGAAGGCGTGGTCGAACCCCGTCCGTTGATCAAGGACATCGCCGAACTGGTGGCCGACGCATTGCTCGAAGACGCAGCACCGAGCAAGCCAAACACTCCGGCCAAACGTGAACCTGCGGAGGCCCACTGATGAGCGACATTATCCGCCGCGACCCCCGCGCCGAATGGATTGCCCGTAACCGTCTGCACCCGCTGCACGCGGCGATGCAACCGGCGCAACACAGCTGGATGGGGCCCAACGGCGTCATCCGCAAGAACCTGCATGGCATCGGGTTTATCGGCCCCAATGGCATCAAACGCATCGACCGCAGTGGCGCGCAGCAGGGCGGGGCGACTAAACGTTCAGCCGCTGTTGAAGTGCGATTGCCGCTGCATCAAGTGCCGGCACCGGCGTTCTACATCAGCGTGGTGCCGGACATGGTCGGTGGCCGCTTGAGCAGCCACGACCGCGACTTGCTTGGCCTCGCCCATCAACTGGCCGGCAAGGACGGCGCAGTGTTGGCCGTGGTCTTCGGCGAACACAAGGAAAACGCTTTCGCCACCGCAGGCGTCGATCGCTTGCTGGTGCTCGATGGCGAAGAATTCAACGGTTATGCACCGGAACAACGAGTCCAGGGTCTGCGGGCTGTGGATAACCAGTTCAATCCGCGTCATTGGTTGCTACCGGACAGCCGCAGCGGTGGTGGTGAACTCGGTCGACGCTTTGCCGCGGCATTGGGCGAACGCCCGGCCACGCGAGTCTGGCAGGTCAAGGATCAGGAGTGCATCGGCCGCGCGGGTGCAGGCCTGCAAGACCTTGCCCGGCCAGTGGCACGCTTGATTCTGGCCGCCGTCGAATGCGCCGAGCCGGTCAGCGAAACCCGTCATGAAGCGTTGCCGGTGGAGTTATCCACAGCCGTGGTGCGCAGCCTGTCGCGCATCGAAGATCTGGGCGCGGTGGCGGTGGACCCGGCGGCGATTCCGATGGCCGAAGCCGAGTTCATCTTCTCCGGCGGCAACGGGGTCAAGGACTGGGGACTTTTCCACAGGACCGCCGAAGCACTGGGGGCGACCGAGGGTGCGTCGCGGGTGGCGGTGGACGATGGCTTCATGGCTCGCGACCGTCAGGTTGGCGCGTCCGGCACTTGGGTCACCGCGCGGGTCTATGTGGCCGTGGGGATTTCCGGGGCGATCCAGCACCTGCAAGGCATTGGTGCCTGCGACAAGGTGGTAGCGATCAACCTCGATCCGGGCTGCGACATGATCAAACGGGCCGACCTGTCGGTGATCGGCGAGAGCGCCGAGATTCTTCAAGCCTTGATCGAGGCGATAGCGGCTTATCGCAACGACGCCAAGCGCGATGCGGCTTAAGGGAAGGAAAAGGTCATGAGTACGAACGTCATCAGCCTGGTGTCCATCGGTGCCCACCCGACCTCCGGCCGGCCACGTCGCGCTGAACAGGACGCGCGGGCCGTGGAACTGGGTCTGCAACTGGCTGGGGATAACTTGCAAGTGCTGCATGCCGGCGACGTCGCGGAACCGGCGTTGCGGGCCTATTTGGGCATGGGCCTCGAACAACTGCACGTCTTGGAACAGCCGGAAGGCGCCGATGCGCTGCCGGCGCTAACCGCTTATCTGCGTGACGCCGGGGCCCAAGTGGTGCTGACCGGCAGCCAGGCGGAAACCGGCGAAGGCTCGGGCATGTTGCCGTTCCTGCTGGCCGAAAGCCTCGGCTGGCCGCTGGTAGTGGGGCTGGCTCAGGTCGAATCCATCGACGGCAACTCGGCCCTGGTGTTGCAAGCCTTGCCCCGTGGCCAGCGTCGTCGCTTGAAAGTGCGGCTGCCGTTCCTGGCGACTGTGGATAACGCCGCGCCGAAACCTCGGCAGAGCGCCTACGGCCCAGCCCGGCGTGGGGTATTGCAAGCGGACGAGGTCGAAGTCATCGACGACGAACTGCTGGCGGTCGCCACCCTGCAACCGGCCAAACCACGGCCTAAACGCCTCAAAGTGATCAAAGCCAAAAGCGGCGCCGACCGCATGAAAGCCGCGACGGCCAAGGCCAGCGGTGGCGGTGGGCAAGTGCTTAAGGGCGTGACGGCGCAGGCCGGCGCAGAAGCCATCCTCAAACTGTTGATCGAAGAAGGCGTCGTCCGCTGATCGTTCCCACGCTCTGCGTGGAAATGCCGCCCGGGACGCTCCGCGTCCCTCCTCGACTGCCTGAAACACAGAGCGTAAGCACGCTCGCCATCATCCTGTCGGAGAATGTAATGCCCGTTGAGTTTCGTTCGGCCCTGCGCGCGGATGCGCGGGAGATTGCTCGCTTGTTTCAGATTTCATCGGAAGGCGCGGCGGATTACATCTGGAGTCAACTGGCGCAGCCTGGCCAGGATCTATTGGACGTCGGCGCCAGTCGTTATGCCCGCGAAGATGTCGATTTCTCCTACCAGAACTGCCTGATCGCGCAAGCCGAGGGCGAGGTCATCGGCATGCTGCACAGCTACGTGATGCGTCACGACCCGCTGGCCACGCCGGTTACCGATCCCGTCCTGGCGCCCTACGCGACGATGGAAATCCCCGACACCCTCTACATCTCGAGCCTGGCGCTGCACGAAAGTTGGCGCAATCAAGGTTTGGGGCAACAGTTCCTTGCCTACGCTTACGACCGCGCCAATCAGCTGGGGCTCAACGGCTTGAGCTTGATCGATTACGCGGTGAACACCGGCGCCCGGCGGTTTTATGAGCGGCATGGGTTTCGGATTGTCGATACCTGCCAAATCACGCCGCATCCGATGATTCGGGTGACGGGGGAGGCCTATCTGATGTATCGCCCATGAGCCCAAGCCAACCCCCTGTAGGAGCGAAGCTTGCTCGCGAAGAGGCCGTCACATCCAACATCAATGTCGCCTGATCCACCGCTTTCGCGAGCAAGCTTCGCTCCTACAGGGGATTTTCTAGATTTATGCACAATCCCTGTTAGCGCTTCTGTGGATAAGATGTTCACCCCTCGCTACACCCCATACAAATCAAGCCCTGCAAGCCTTCGTACAAAAAACAACCAGCGTAACCCACGGTTTTTTCGAGCTTTTTCACGCGGATAATTTCGTGAGTGCGCCAATACTTGTACCCAATCTCTGTTGGCGCTTCTGTGGATAAGATGTTCGCTGTCCGCTACAGGCCATATAAACCGGCCCTGTCAGGCACCTGATCAAATAACAACCAAATCACCGTTTTAAGACAAAAAACTTCTCGTAAACCCCGATTTATCAAGCGTTGCGCAGGTTTTCCACAGAACCGCCAAAGTTGCCCCCAAAGTCTGTTGGCGCTTCTGTGGATAAGGTGTTTGCCATCCCCTACAGGCCTTATAAACCGTGCCTTTCAAGCGGCTGTTCAAAAAACACCCAATCACGGTCGCAAACCCTGCTTCTGGATAAGTCACGGTTTTTCTTCGTTATTTATCAAGAGAATTTCTGCCAAACCCAGACTTGTCCCCATTAGCTGTGGGTGGAGATGTGGATAACTTGTTCGCTAAACCTTGCAAGCCACGTCCCGTATAGGCCCGAACGCGATAGATCAGATTTCATACAGGTCTAAGGCACTGCCTTGACTTCAAACTGTCGCGTGTCTTCACTAACCAGTTACAAAAGGACAGCCGCCACTTATCCACATCTGGTTCAGGGAGAACGCGTGATGGATAGCCAGCCACACCGCTCGCACCCCATTCCCTGCACGACCTGCGTCCCGGCCGCCGCGACCTCGCTGCGCAAGCGAATTCATCGCCGGGCCGCCAATCAGCGTGCGCGTCTATAGCGCCAGACCTTTGCACTGACACAGCTTGCTGCCGCCGGGTTCGCCCGGTGGCTAGGTGTTCGTTCGTCCATTGATTGCAGGCAACCGCAGAGTTGCCCCATTAGCCTGAAAGGAAAAGAACCATGACCCGGATCGCTACGCCCATCAGCGACATCAAGGAACACTACGACGTGATCGTCATCGGCTCCGGCTATGGCGGCGGGATTGCGGCTTCGCGGCTGTCCCGGGCTGGCAAGCGGGTGTGCCTGCTGGAGCGCGGGCGGGAGATGCAACCCGGCGAATACCCCAACACCATGATCGCGGCCACCGAGGAATTGCAGGTGCACGACCCGGACGGCCACATCGGCTCGCGCACCGGGTTGTTCGACTTGCACGTCAACGCCCAGCAGAACGTGGTGGTCGGTTGCGGTCTGGGCGGTACGTCGCTGATCAATGCCAACGTTGCCCTGGAGCCGGAGCCCGGCGTGTTCGACGATCCGCGCTGGCCGCTGGCGGTGCGTGAGCATCGCGACACCTTGCTCAAGGACGGTTACGCCCGGGCCCGGGAAATGCTCAAACCGATGCCGTACCCCAGCACTTCGCCGGTGCTGCCGAAACTCGAAGCCAACAAGAAGTCGGCGGATTACCTCAAGCAAGGCGCGCACTTCTACCGGCCGCCGATCAACGTGACCTTCGACAAACTGCCGAACAACCTCAACCACGTCGGCGTCGAGCAACTGCCGTGCAACCACTGCGGTGATTGCGTCTCGGGCTGTAACAACAAGGCCAAGAACACCACGCTGATGAATTACCTGCCGGACGCCTGGAACCACGGCGCGGAGATTTTCTGCCAGGCCGAAGTGCGGCACCTGGAGCGCGACGGCGATGGCTGGATCGTGCACTTCCAATATCTCGATAGCGGGCGTGAAAAGTTCTCGGCGCCGACGCTGTTCGTCAAAGCCGACATCGTGGTGGTGTCCGCCGGCACCCTGGGCTCCACCGAAATCCTCCTGCGCTCCCGGGACAAAGGCCTGTCGACCTCCAACCAGCTCGGCGAAAACATGAGCGGCAACGGCGACATCCTCGGCTTCGGCCACAACTGCGAACAAGCGATCAACGGCATCGGTTTCGGCGCGCATCCGGCCAAGGAACTCAGCCCGGTGGGCCCGTGCATCACCTCAATCATCGACATGCGCACCGAAGGCGACTGGCGCAGCCGCATGGTCATCGAAGAAGGCTCGATCCCCGGCGCCCTCGGCCGGCCGATGGTGCCGAGCATGGCCGGGTTCGCCGAGCTGATCGGCAAGGCCACCGACGACAGCTTCACTGGCAGGTTGAAATACAAGGAGCGCGAAGCCGAAAGCTTCCTTCGGGGCCCGTACTACGGCGCGCTGCACAACATGCAGACGTACCTGATCATGAGCCACGACGACGGCAAAGGCCGCATGGTGCTCGACAGCAAGGATCAGTTGCGCATCGACTGGCCGGGCGTCGGCGAGCAGGAGAACGTCAAACTCGGCAACGAGCGCCTGCACCTGAGCACCAAGGCGCTGGGCGGGATCTGGGTCGAGAACCCGATCTGGACCAAGCTGCTCAAGCACAGCATCGTTTCGGTCCATCCGTTGGGCGGCTGCGTGATGGGCGAAGACGCGGGGCAGGGCGTGGTCAACCACAAGGGTCAGGTGTTCAGCGGTGCCAGTGGCACCGACGTGTATGCCGGGTTGTACGTGACTGACGGCGCAGTGATCCCGACGTCCCTGGCGGTCAATCCGCTGCTGACCATCTCAGCGGTCAGCGAACGCAACATGGGCCTGCTGGCGGCTGATCGCGGCTGGCAGATCGACTACACGCTACCGTCGGCACCGCGCAAACAAGTAGCGCCACCGACCCTCGGCGTGCAGTTCACCGAAACCATGAAGGGCTACTTCTCCAAGGACTTCACCCAGGCCCAAGGCACCGACCTCAAGCTGTATGAAGCAGCGGCCACCCGTGGCGAAGCGGAAAACTCACCCATCGAGTTCACCCTGACCATCACCGCCAACGACCTCAATCGCATGATCAAGGAGCCGGAACACGCAGCCACCCTGGTCGGCACATTGAATGCGCCGGGCCTGTCGCCGCAACCGCTGACCGCCAGCAATGGCGTGTTCAACCTGTTCGAGCAGTTCGAGGAACAGGTCGGCGTACGCCACATGAAATACGACATGAAACTGACCGCCGAAGACGGTCACGACTATTTCTTCAGCGCCTTCAAAACCGTGCCCGAAGACAACGGCGTGCTGAATATCTGGCCCGACACCAGCACCCTCTACGTCACGCTGTATAACGGCCCGGACAAGACGGGCGCGGTGCTCGGCTCCGGGGTGATGCACATCCACCCGACCGACTTCGCCAAGCAAATGACCACCATGAAAGTGCTTAATGCGCGTAACGAGCGCGAGCGCATCGAAGGGCTGGCGCGGTTCGGCAAGTTCTTCGCAGGCATCCTCTGGGAGAGTTACGGCGGGGTGTTCGCCGGTGATATCTACTTCAACCCGGACGCGCCGCCACGGCTGAAACGGCCGCTGGATGCGCCGCCACCGAGCGTGCATTTCTTCCAGACCGAGGACAACGTTGAGTTGCGCCTGACCCGTTATCAGGGCGGCAGCAAAGGCCCGGTGATGCTGGTGCATGGGTTGGGTGTGGGCTCGAATATCTTCTCCACCGACACCATCCAGACCAACCTCCTGGAATTCCTGTGCAAGCACGAGTACGACGTCTGGCTGCTGGACTTGCGGGTGAGCATCCTGCTGCCGGCGAGCAAGAAGGAATGGAACGGCGACCAGATCGCCGAGTACGACTTCAAGGCCGCCATCGCGCAAATCCAGCAAGCGACCCAAGCGAAAGACGTGCAGTGCGTGGTGCATTGCTACGGCGCGACGATCTTCTTCATGTCGCTACTGGCCGGGTTGCAAGGCGTGCGTTCGGTGGTCTGTTCGCAGATTGCGGCGGACACCGTAGTAGCCACGGCGACGGGCCTGAAAGCCGGTTTGCACTTGCCGGGGATGCTCGATGCCATCGGGATCAAATCCCTCACCGCCTACGCCGACAACAAGGAAAACTGGTTCAACAAGCTCTACGACAAAGCCCTCAACGGCTATGCGCGGATCGAGGCCCAGGGCTACTGCACCAACCCGGTGTGCCACCGCATCACCTTCATGTACGCCTCGCTGTATCGCCACGACACCCTCAACGAAACCCTGCACGACAACCTGCACGAACTGTTCGGCGAGTCGAACATGCAGACCTTCGAGCACCTGGCGCTGATCGTGCGCAAAGGGCATCTGGTGAACTTCAAGGGTGAAGATGTCTACATGTCGCACTTCGACCGGCTGAGCATGCCGATCTGTTTCATCAGCGGCGCCGACAACCAGTGCTACTTGCCGGAAAGCACGCTCAAGACCTACGAGCGGGTGTGCAAGGTCCACGGGCCGGAGCGCTACAGCCGGCACGTGGTGCCGGGCTACGGCCACATCGACTGCATGTTCGGCAAGGACGCGGTGGTCGATGTGTACCCGATCATCCTGCAACACCTGGAGAAAACAGCCATCGGCCAGTAATGATCGTTCCCACGCTCCGCGTGGGAATGCATCCCGTGACGCTCTGCGTCACAAGAGCGGACGCGGAGCGTCCATGGCGGCATTCCCACGCAGAGCGTGGGAACGATCTGGGGATAAAAAATGGACAGTTACATCCGCTGGTTTCAACGCTTCATCTGGCTAGGCATCGTGATGAATATGTTCTTCGCGCTGCCGGCACTGTTTGCCCCGGCGCTGCTGACGTCGATGCTCGGCCTGCCGCCACAACTCTCCGATCCCTGGCTGGAAAACGCCGGCATGTTGCTGGTGGGCATCAGCGTGTTCTACATGCCGTCGGGCTTCAACGCGCCACGGTTCGTGGTGCATTCCTGGTTGTGCGTGCTGTCGCGGCTGATCGCCGTGGCGTTCTGGATCTACCTGATCAATACCAGCAACCAGGCCACGGTGTTCGTGCCGATGTTCCTCGGCGACCTGAGCATGTTCCTGATCCTCGGGATCCTGCTGTACCTCGGCACTACGCCGGCCACGCGGCCGTTGGCGCTGCTGTGCGACGGCTGGCGGGAATGGCGCGCGGGTTGGGCGCTGCGCTGGCAAAGCCACGGCTTCAAGGTCGGAACACTGATCGTGGTGTTGCTGCTCGGGTTTATCGGCTACGAAACCTGGTACCAAATGCTGCGAGTGGTGCCGGCGGAGAAATATGCCTCCGACGAAGACCACTACAAATACGCCGCCATCGGCCTGGGCATCGAAGCGCGCATCCCCTATTACCTGTTCGCCGTACTGCCGCAGATGTGCCCGGAGAAACTGCCGAAACCCGGTGGCTATGAAGTCTTCGGTTTCCTCTTCGAAAACGGCAAGGACCTGCCCGTCGGCATGGCCAAGCGACAGATCGGCTACCCGACCGTCGAGCCGAACTGTGCCTTGTGCCACACCGGTTCCTACCGCGCCAATGCCAGCGATGTCGCCAAAACAGTGGCCACGGCACCGGCCAACACCCTGCAACTGCAAGCGTTCCAATGGTTTGCCTACGATTGCGCCAGCGACCCGAAATTCACCACCGACGCGGTGATGACGGCGATCAACAGCAAGTTCCAGCTCGGCTTTTTCGAGCGGATTTACAACCGCTACCTGATCATCCCGATGGCCAAGAGCGCGCTGTTGAAACAGAAACAGGCCTACGCCTGGCAGAAGCTGCGTCCTCCCCAAGGGCCGGGCCGCACCGACACCTTCAACCCGACCAAAATGGTGGTGTTCGGCTTCCCGGATGACTCGACCATCGGCACCGTCGACTTGCCGCAAGTCTGGAACCAGAAGCCCCGGGAATCGCTGTACCTGCACTGGGACGGCAACAATAACGACATCCACGAACGCAACTACGCGGCGGCCATGGCCGTGGGCGCGACGCCGGAGTCGGTATTGCCGGAAAGCTTCAATCGCGTGACCAATTGGCTGCTCGGTACCAAACCGCCGGCGTGGCCGTGGGCGCTGGATCAGGCCAAGGTCGCCCAGGGCAAACCGGTGTGGGACAAGAACTGCGCCGGTTGCCATGAGTTCGGCCGCACCGACACCGGGCAGGTCACCACCAACATTGAAGAACTGGGCACCGATCCCCATCGCCTGGACTCGTTCACCACCGGTCTGGTGACCGCATTCCACGGCTTCAAGAAACCGCCGTTCGACTTCAACGCGTATCGCAAGACCCAGAGCTACAGCAACACCCCCACCGACGGCATCTGGATGCGCGCGCCCTACCTGCACAACGGTTCGGTGCCGACGCTGTGGGATTTGCTGCAACCACCGGAACAGCGGCCGCCGGTGTTCTTCACCGGCTCCGACGTCTACGACCAACAGAAAGTCGGCTTCGTCACCACCACCCAAATCCCGGGCGGTTTCAAATACGACACCCGGCTTGAGGGCAACCACAACAGCGGCCACCTGTATGGCACGCAACTGTCGGACATCGATAAACGGGCGCTCATCGAATTCATGAAAACCCTGTGATCCCACTACGGATGGAGGAAGGCCAACATGTCATTAGTCAGTCATTGGGAACATGAGTACGACAAGGTCAAGCTGCGCCTGCACGGGTTGTTCACGCGGCTGGAAATGTCGTGGAAGAAACTCGTCAGCGAGCTTGAACCGGAGGAATTCGAAGCCATTGTCGCGTTGCTGCAACGCGGTCACGACCAGGCGCAATACGTGCTCAAGCACGGCGATCTGCCGGACGATGAACCGAGCGTGCCGTGGGAGTTGTCCCACGGCTTGTCGATTCTGCACATCGGCAACGCCACGCCCTTGCCGCAATCGGTGGACGAGTTGCAAACCCGGGTGCTCAAGGACGGCAGTTTGCTCGGCTGTCGCAAATGGGAACTGCTGGATTTGCTGTGGAGCGAAGCGCTGCTGAAGTGGATCGAAAACCTGCGCCATCACGCGCCATTCGCCACCACCCCGGCGCTGATGAAAATGGACAGCGACGTGATCCTGGCGATTGCCGGCGACTGGGGCACCGGGCCGTTCGACAGCCATGCCCCGGCGGTGGCGGTGGCCAATCAGATGCAACTGGCCCAGGCCGATTTCACCATTCACCTGGGCGATGTGTATTACGCCGGCACCCACTCCCAGGAAGACGTCGACATGGTCGGTTGGCCGATGGGCAAGCACGGCTCGTTCACCCTCAACTCCAATCACGAGATGTACAGCGGCGCCCATGGCTATTACAAGGAACTGGCCAAGCGCTTCCCGACGCAGCAGGGCACCAGTTATTTCGCGTTGTACAACGATGACTGGCTGGTGGTCGGGCTCGACAGCGCGTACGCCTCGGACGCGATCAACCTGTACATGGACGGCACGCTCAACAAAGAGCAGATCGCCTGGATGAAAGAGCTGCCCCAGCGCAAGAAGATCATGGTGCTCAGCCATCACCAGGGCTTCGATATTTCCGGGCACAACAAGACCGCTCTGTATCAAACGGTGTGCGACGCCTTGGGGCGTGAGCCGGATTATTGGTACTGGGGGCATTTGCACAACGGCATCTGCTACGCCGCTCAGGGCGGGCTGCATGCGCGCTGCGCCGGGCATGGGGCGATTCCATATGGCAACGCGAGCGAACTGAACGGGCATTCGCGGGTGTTGTGGTCGGAAACCGAGAATGCCGGAGATGAGGCGTATCCGGATCGGGTGTTGAATGGTTATGTGAAAGTGCAGCTTGTCGGCGAAAATATTATCGAAACCTTTATCGGGGAGAACGGAAAAGTTCGATGGAGTTCGAACTGACTCAGTCGTTGGCTTGAATAAAATGCGCTCTTTTTGAGCGCATTTTTTATGGGTGATATATTTGGATAATTATTAATGGTTTTCTAAAAAGTTAGTTTTTCAGTTAATGGCGTCCCGGTCTTGGATTCAATATTAGTTGCCGGGCTCATTATCATGGAAGATTAATAATGCTTAACTTTAAAAAACTGGCGTTGCTGTCCGCCATTCTCGCTGCGCCTGTGCTCGCTTCGCACTCCGTGTCGGCGGCAGAAACAGCACCGGGTATTACGGACTTTACCAAACCCTTTAACGAATACACTTGGGTGATGGCGCATAACGGTTTTCTGGATGAAATGCGTGAACAACTTAATCGAGGTGTTCGGGGTTTTATGCTGGACTTGCATCTGGGCAATTTGGATAGCACCCCAACCGCTTATTTGTGTCATACCCTGGACACCTGGAAGTGTTCTACGAGAACGGACATGAAGTTCGCTGACGCATTGAACACTGTATTCCTGCCGTTCTTGCGAAGTAATCCCAATGCCGTGGTCACTGTGACACTCGAAAATTACGTCGGCAGGGATGTCCTCAACAGGGCATTCGATGCCGTGCCGGGCCTGGCGGACATGATGTTTGACCCACGGGCCTATTCCGGCTCGCGGTCCTGGCCAACCCTTCAGCAGATCATCGGCAGCGGCAAGCGCCTGATCATGCTGACCGATGGTCATCCGGGCGAGTACGTCAGCAACGGCAAAACGATCAACCTGCTCAAGGACAGTCAATGGGAGAACCAGAATTACTGGGACCTGGGTGCAACCACCCTCAAGCATGATTGGAGTTGTCCGTCGCGCTGGAACTCTTACACCCCGACGGTAGCGGTGAACGGTTTCTCCCCGTGGCCGCGATTGTTCGTCATGAATCAGTTTCATAGCTTCGAAAAAAATGCCGCACACGCTGGCGATGTGGATAACAACCTGACTTACCTGGAGCGACGCGTCGACAGCCATTGTGCCGCCGTGTTTGGCAAACGCACGGCGCCGAACTTCCTTGCCATCGATTACAACCATCGCGGCGACACGTTTCCCTATGCGGCCGCGCTGACCCAGGGGGGTTACTACTTCTACGAACAGAATCAGGCCAACTCGGCCGGTGATACGACCTGCGTTATTCCGGCGGGCAAAGACTATAACTTCAGCCTGCCGGCACACGGCTGTGAAAATGATGAAGCCAGGTCCTTGAAATTGCGTGGGGTGGCTAAGGGGACACGCATTGCCGTTTATGATTCGTCCAGCGGTGATCCGAAAGATGACCACGCCTTTATCGATGTTAAACGTGATATCGGTTTGCACGAGTCGGTGGTGGTAGGAACGTTTGAAACCCAATACGAGGACGCTGATTTCAAATTGACCTATGTCCGCAATAACGGCCTGGATGGCAAAGTGTCGCGGATTTCGGTAGGCAAGACACCGGCCGATTTTTCCGATGCCAGTGTCGTGTTGTATGAAGGCAACGGCGCCGGTCAGAACATTGTCTGCACGGTAAGCCTGGCTCACAGCGCCAACTTCAACTTCAAATCGGGCAATGCCTGCAAAAATGACGAAGCCAAATCCGCCAGAATTCTGCGGGCCAAGGCGGGCACCAGTTTCAGTGTCTACGGCAATTGGGACCAGAATCGGAACCAGGGGTATGCGCGAGTGGATGTCCTGCGTGACATTACTCAGCCCGTGGTGGTGGGAAGTTTCGAACGCAACTATGACGGTGGCTCGTGGCGGATTACCCGCGGCGGCTCTTCCAGTCAACTGGATGGCAAGGTATCGAGCATGAGAGTGCAACAGCCTTAAACCAACGCAAAAAACAAACCCCCGTGGATCGTAATGATCGACGGGGGTTTGTCAGACGATTCAGCCCTGAACCGGCACGCCCTTGAGGTAAGCCGCCGGCTCAGCCCCCAGGTTGTTCAACAACCGCTCGCTGTACCAATCCACAAAATTCACCACGCCAAACTCATAAGTCTGGGAGTAAGGCCCTGGCTGATAAGCCGTGGAGTTGATCCCGCGCTGGTTCTCTTCGGCCAGGCGACGATCCTGGTCGTTGGTTGCGTCCCAGACCTTACGCATGCGCTCGACGTCGTAATCCACGCCTTCGACGGCATCCTTGTGCACGATCCACTTGGTGGTGACCATGGTTTCCTGAGCGCTGATCGGCCACACGGTGAAGACGATGATGTGGTCGCCCATGCAGTGGTTCCACGAGTGCGGCAGGTGCAGGATGCGCATCGAACCGAGGTCCGGGTTCTTGATCCGGCCCATGAGTTTGGCGCAGCCCTGTTTGCCGTCGAGGGTCATCGACACGGTGCCCTTGAGCAGCGGCATGCGCACGATACGGTTACGCAGGCCGAAACTGGCGTGAGCGTAAGGAATCTTCTCGGCTTCCCAGGCAGCGGCGGAGGCGGCGACGTGGTCCTTGAACGCCTGATCGGCGCGCGGGTCGGTCACGTCATCCCATTCCAGCAGGGTTTTCAGCAGTTCCGGGTGCGACGCGTTGCAGTGGTAGCACTCGCGATTGTTTTCCAGCACCAGTTTCCAGTTGGCCTTTTCGAACAAGGTGGTCTGGATCGCCACCTTGGTGTTTTCCATGTCGTACGGTTCCATGTAATGGTTCAGCGTCGACAGGAAGTCATCAATCGCCGGCGGGTTCTCCGACAGGCTGATGAAAATGTAACCGCCAGCGGTTTTCACGCTCACCGGTTTGAGGCCGTACTGCTTCATGTCGAAGTCGGCGCCCATTTCGGTGCCGGCGAACAGCAGACGACCGTCCAGCTCGTACGTCCACTGGTGGTAGTGGCAGACCAGCTTGGCGACTTTGCCTTTTTCGCTGGTGCACAGCCGAGAACCACGGTGGCGGCAAACGTTGTGGAACGCGTGCACCACGCCGTCGGCGCCGCGAATCACGATGATCGGGTTCTTGCCGACTTGCAGGGTCAGGTAGTTGCCCTTGGCCGGTATTTCGCAGGTCATGCCGGCGATCAACCACTCTTTCTGGAAGATCTCCTGCATGTCGATATCAAACAGCCGCTCGTCAGAGTAAAACGGCTGCGGCAGCGAGAAAGTGCGCTCGCGCTCTTGCAGCATCTGCGCAGTGGCCTTGCGTGCGGGTTCCAGCGGATCGCCCAGGCTGATTTTTGCGGTGACGTCCATCGATTTGATCCTCAAGGCCTTTCTGTGAGGCCGGCGAAAAGTGGCTGATACGGTTTGCTACGCAAGGTGTAAAGAATCTGTCGTTGTGTGGGGCGAGTGTGGGCCCGGCGCTGCCCAGAACCTTATCCATGGGCGACATGGCCCAATCTGTTCCCGACGCGCAACCCCCGGTAGTTGGGGGCTGGTCGCGATAAGTATGTGAATGTCGCAGATAGGTAAATGGGTGGCTCGCGCTATACGCAGAATCGCCAACATAAGGCCGACCATCGGCGGTGGAGAACAGCATGTCCAACAGCTTCCTGAATCCGGTAACCACCCAGACCTGGGCCAATGGTCGACACATCGTCCGTTGCGTCAAAGTCATCCAGGAAACCTGGGACGTGCGCACCTTCTGCTTTATGGCCGATCAGCCAATCCTGTTCTTCTTCAAGCCCGGGCAGTTCGTGACCCTGGAGCTGGAAATCGACGGCGTGCCGATCATGCGCTCCTACACCATTTCCAGCTCGCCGTCGGTGCCGTACAGCTTTTCGGTGACGATCAAACGTGTACCGGGGGGCAAGGTCTCCAACTGGTTGCACGACACCTTGCACGAAGGCCAGGAGCTGGCGGTGCACGGGCCGGTCGGGCTGTTCAACGCCATGGACTTCACCGCGCCCAAGGTTTTGTACCTCAGCGGTGGTGTCGGTATTACACCGGTGATGTCCATGGCGCGCTGGTTCTACGACACCAACGGCAACGTCGACATGGTGTTTATCCACAGCGCCCGTTCGCCCAAAGACATCATTTACCACCGCGAGCTGGAGCACATGGCGTCGCGGATCGACAACTTCAGCCTGCACCTGATCTGCGAGAAGCACGGTTTGGGCGAGCCCTGGGCCGGTTATCGCGGTTACCTGAACCACAAAATGCTGGAATTGATGGCCCCGGACTTCCTCGAACGCGAGGTTTTCTGCTGCGGTCCGACGCCGTACATGAACGCGGTCAAGCGCATGCTCGAAGCGGTTGGCTTCGACATGTCCCGTTATCACGAGGAATCCTTCGGCGCCACGCCACCGGAAGCCCGTGCCGATGCGGTGGAACAGGCGGAAATCGCTGCGGATGCGCCGGAAGTCGATCTGGCGGACTTGCACCAAGTCGAATTTATCTCGTCCGGCAAGAGCATTCGGGTGGCCCCGGGTGAAACCGTGCATGCGGCGGCGGCCAAGCTCGGTCTGCTGATTCCGAAGGCTTGCGGGATGGGGATTTGCGGGACGTGCAAGGTGATGAAGCTGGGGGGCGAGGTCGAAATGGACCACAACGGCGGGATTACCGAGGAAGACGAAGCGGAAGGATTCATCCTGTCGTGCTGCAGCGTGCCGAAGGGCGACGTGCGGATCGATTTCTAACACGCGCCGAATCTCCCGCAAGGAGCTGCCGAAGGCTGCGATCTTTTGATCCTGATCTTAAAAACAAGATCAAAAGATCGCAGCCTCGTTTCACTCGACAGCTCCTACAAGGGGTGTGGGTATTTCAGTCAACAAACAGATCCGGCATCAGTTTGTCGGTGGAGTCCGGTTCGAACCGATACCCCTCGAAGTCCGTCACCCCGTACTCCCCCAGAATCTCCTCATCAATCAGCAACCGCCCGGTAATGCTGCGGCCGCTGCTATCCAGAATCACATGTGCTGCATCCGCCATGATCGCCGGCGTTCGTGCATGTTTGAAGGATTCCCGCGAGCCCAGCTGAAATTCGATGGCTGCGGTGGCGATCATGGTCTGCGGCCACAATGAATTGACGCTGATGCCGTAATTCTTGAACTCCTCGCTCATCCCCAGCGTCAGCATGCTCATGCCGTACTTGGTCACGGTGTAGGGGCTGTATTGGGCGAACCATTTGGTCGCCAGGTTCAGCGGTGGCGACAGGTTAAGGATGTGGCCGTTGGATTTTTTCAGATAGGGCAGGGCAGCCTGGCTACAGAGCAACACGGCACGGGTGTTGATCTGGTGCATCAAGTCAAAGCGCTTGAGCTCGATGTGCTGCACGCCGGTCAACTTGATCGCCCCAGCGTTATTGACCAATGCATCAATCCCGCCGAAATGTTCATTGGCCCGGGCCAACGCCTCACGCACAGCGACTTCATCGCGCACGTCCACTTGCAACGCCAACGCCTTGCCGCCCGCCGCTTCAACTTCCTCGGCCACGCTGAAAATCGTCCCCGGCAGCTTGGCGTGCGGCTCGGCGCTCTTGGCCGCAATCACAATATTGGCCCCATCCCGCGCAGCCCGCAGCGCAATCTCGCGCCCGATGCCACGGCTGGCGCCGGTGATGAACAGGGTTTTGCCTTGTAGGGACATGCGTGCGCTCCTGATTGTTATTGTCTGAGCGAATGGTAGACCAACCAGCGGTCACTGATCGTTCCCACGCTCCGCGTGGGAATGCAGCCCGTGACGCTCCGCGTCACAACGGTGGTCGGCTTTGAATCGGCGGTGAAGCCGGAACGCGGAGCGTCCCTGGAGGCATTCCCACGCGGAGCGTGGGAACGATCAGTGGAGGCGCGTCGTAATTTCTCACGCGCTCCGCAGCACTGTCCTCTAGCCTTAAGTCATATCCCCGCTCACCCTTATCATTCCCTCGCAAAGGAATGCACTTATGGGCCGAAGCCGTTACGCCATCACAGAACCGGACAAACCCCACTTTCTCACCTGTACTCTCCTGGAATGGCTCCCGCTGTTCATCCGGCCTTACATCGTTGATCACCTGCTCAATTGCTGGCGTTATCAACAAACACATCAGGGGCTGCGGCTTTACGGGTATGTCGTTCTGGAAAACCATCTGCACTTCGTCGCGCAAGCTCCAGACCTGAGCAGATGCCTGCGCCAGTTCAAATCCTTCACGGCTCGACAAATCATCGGCGATCTGCAAAGCAGAGGGGCTGAGCGTGCATTACAACGCCTGCGGTTCAGTAAACGAGCGCACAAAAAGGATCGCGTTTATCAGCTTTGGCAGGAAGGTTCACACGCAGAGATGGTGTACAGCGAAATAGTGATGCGTCAGAAGCTGGATTACATCCATTACAACCCGGTGAAGCGTGGGTATGTGGATTTGCCGGAGCATTGGAGGTACTCAAGCGCGCGTGATTACGCAGGTCAGGAAGGACTGATCGAAATACAACGGTGGTACTGAGACAGTGATCGTTGATCGTTCCCACGCTCCGCGTGGGAATGCCTCCAGGGACGCTCCGCGTTCCAGCCTCACCTCCGATGAAGAGTCGACCACCGTTGTGACGCAGAGCGTCACGGGCTGCATTCCCACGCGGAGCGTGGGAACGATCAGTCGATCAGTGGCAGAGGGTTAGCGGGACATGACTTCGCGGATATCTGCCGCCAACTCGCGCACGCGTTCTTCTTCGGTGTCCCACGAGCACATGAAGCGGGCGCCGCCGTTGCCGATGAAGGTGTAGAAGCGCCAGCCCTTGGCGGTCAGGGCGGCGATGGCCGGTTCCGAGAGTTGCAGGAACACGCCGTTGGCCTGTACCGGGAACATCAGTTCCACGCCTTGAATATCGCTCACCAGTTCTGCCAGCAATTGCGCGCAGCGGTTGGCGTGTTTGGCGTATTTGAGCCAGGCGTCGTTTTCCAGGATGCCGACCCAAGGGGCCGAGAGGAAGCGCATCTTCGAGGCCAGTTGCCCGGCCTGTTTGCAGCGGTAGTCGAAGTCTTCGGCCAGTTTGTGGTTGAAGAACAGGATCGCCTCGCCCACCGCCATGCCGTTTTTCGTGCCGCCGAAGCACAACACGTCGACGCCGGCCTTCCAGGTCAGGTCCGCCGGGGTGCAGCCGAGGAATGCGCAGGCGTTGGAGAAGCGCGCGCCGTCCATGTGCAGGTTCAGGCCCAGCTCTTTGCAAGTGACGCTGATGGCGCGGATTTCTTCGGGGGTGTAGACGCTGCCGACTTCAGTGGCTTGGGTCAGGGTGACTACGCGAGGTTTCGGGTAGTGGATGTCCTGGCGCTTGAGGGCGACTTCGCGGATTGATTCCGGGGTCAGCTTGCCGTTCTCGGTGCGCGCAACCAGCAGTTTCGAGCCGTTGGAGAAGAATTCCGGCGCGCCGCATTCGTCGGTTTCGACGTGAGCGGTTTCCGAGCAGATGACGCTGTGGTAACTCTGACACAGCGACGACAGGGCCAACGAGTTGGCCGCGGTGCCGTTGAAGGCGAAGAACACTTCGCAGTCGGTTTCAAACAGTTTGCGGAAATCGTCTGACGCCCGTGCAGTCCATTCATCGTCGCCGTAAGCGCGCTGGTGGCCGTGGTTGGCCTGTTCCATGGCCGCCCAGGCTTCAGGGCAGATACCGGAATAGTTGTCGCTGGCAAATTGTTGGCTCTTATCGGTCATGGCCTGATTCCGTGTTCAAAACCCTTATGGTGAAGAGTTTTGTGGTCAATGATGGTGCGCACTTTACCGAAGATCGTCCGGGGAGCACACGCGATGATGCTGTCAGAAAATTACACAATTGACGGGCAATTATGCACATGACGCAAAGGGACGGCGCGCTCGATCTGCTCAAGTGGCTGGCGCTGCTGAGCATGGTGCTCGATCACCTCCGATATGTCGGTTACTCCGTCGATTTCCTGTATGTGCCGGGGCGGTTGGCATTTCCCTGGTTCTGCCTGGCGATGGCGGCGAATCTGTCTCGGACACGTGCAGCCGCAACAAGTGCTCAGTGGCGTTATCTGGGGTGGTTGATGGTGTTTAGTGCCATCAGCGAAATCCCCTATCGAATCTACATTCCAGATCCCGACACGTTTAACGTGATGCCTACGTTGGTACTCGGTCTGCTGGTGGCGCGCGGCTGGCAGCAGCCGACGCTGCAATCGCGACTGTTGGCGGTCGGCGCCGTTTTGTTCGCGGTGATGTTCCCGGAGCGACTGATGTTCGGTTGCTTCGGCGTGCTGTTGCCGTTGGCGATGCTGCTGGTGATCCGCCGGCCCTGGTATTTCAGCCTGCTGCCGGGGCTGGTGTGCCTGGCGGCCAATCAATGGCAGGTGCTGTATGGCGCGGCGCGGCTGGGGAATGGCGCGGCGATCTTCGGCATTGCCGCTTGTCTGATCGCGCCATTGCTCGGGCTGTTGCTGTTGCGACACGCCAGTCGCCTCAAGCCACCGCCCATGCGTCGCTGGGCGTATGCGCTCTATCCCGCGCACTTCCTCGCGCTTTTGGCCCTACGACAGGTTCTCGCGTAACCCCCGTAGAAGCTGCCATTTCAGCCCATGTCGTAAACGCACCTTTGCGTGGCGTCCATAGGCATTTGACCTGTCTGCGCCGGTCATACCATCGCATCCAAAGGGCACTGCCGAAAGGTACGTGCCTCACCGAGACGAAAGGCGCACAAGCCGCCGCTGGGAGAGACGCGATGTTCAGCAAGCAAGACCAGATCAAGGGCTATGACGATGCACTGCTGGCGGCGATGAATGCCGAGGAGCAACGCCAGGAAGATCACATCGAACTGATCGCGTCAGAGAACTACACCAGCAAACGCGTCATGGAAGCGCAGGGCAGTGGCCTGACCAACAAATACGCCGAAGGTTATCCGGGCAAGCGCTACTACGGTGGCTGCGAGCACGTGGACAAGGTTGAAGCCCTGGCCATCGAACGCGCCAAGCAACTGTTCGGCGCCGATTACGCCAACGTCCAGCCGCACTCCGGTTCTTCCGCCAACAGCGCCGTTTATCTGGCCCTGATCCAGCCGGGCGACACCATTCTGGGCATGAGCCTGGCCCACGGCGGCCACCTGACCCACGGCGCCAAAGTGTCGTCCTCGGGCAAGCTCTACAACGCCGTGCAGTACGGCATCGACACCAAGACCGGCTTGATCGACTACGACGAAGTCGAACGCCTGGCCGTCGAGTGCAAGCCGAAAATGATCGTCGCCGGGTTCTCCGCTTACTCCAAGACCCTCGACTTCCCGCGCTTCCGCCAGATTGCCGACAAGGTCGGTGCGCTGCTGTTCGTCGACATGGCCCACGTGGCCGGTCTGGTTGCCGCCGGTCTGTATCCGAACCCGCTGCCGTACGCCGACGTGGTCACCACCACCACCCACAAGACCCTGCGCGGTCCACGTGGCGGCCTGATCCTGTGCAAGGCCAACGAAGAGATCGAGAAAAAGCTCAACTCCGCCGTATTCCCTGGCGCACAGGGCGGCCCGCTGATGCACGTGATCGCCGGTAAAGCGGTGTGCTTCAAGGAAGCGCTGGAGCCAGGTTTCAAGGCCTATCAACAACAAGTGATCGACAACGCCCAGGCCATGGCCGGCGTGTTTATCAAACGCGGCTACGATGTAGTGTCCGGCGGTACTGACAACCACCTGTTCCTGGTCAGCCTGATCCGTCAGGGCCTCACCGGTAAAGACGCGGACGCCGCCCTCGGTCGCGCCCACATCACCGTGAACAAGAACGCTGTGCCAAACGATCCACAGTCGCCGTTCGTGACCTCGGGCTTGCGCATCGGCACCCCGGCGGTGACCACGCGCGGCTTCAAGGTGACCCAGTGTGTGACGCTGGCCGGCTGGATCTGCGACATCCTCGACAACCTCGGCGATGCCGATGTTGAAGCGAATGTGGCGCAGCAAGTGGCAGCCCTGTGCGCGGACTTCCCGGTTTATCGCTGAGCGCGGTTTTGGAGTAAATGACTATGCAACGCTATTCGGGCTTCGGCCTCTTCAAACACTCCCTCAGCCATCACGAAAACTGGCAGAAAATGTGGCGCACGCCGACCCCGAAAAAGGTCTATGACGTGGTCATTGTCGGCGGTGGCGGGCATGGTCTCGCCACGGCTTACTACCTCGCCAAAGAACACGGGATCACCAACGTGGCCGTGGTCGAGAAAGGCTGGCTGGGCGGCGGTAACACCGCGCGCAACACCACCATCGTTCGCTCCAACTACCTGTGGGACGAGTCGGCGCACCTGTACGAACACGCGATGAAATTGTGGGAAGGCCTGTCCCAGGACCTGAACTACAACGTGATGTTCTCCCAGCGCGGCGTTTACAACCTGTGCCACACCCTGCAAGACATCCGTGATTCCGAGCGTCGGGTCAGCGCCAACCGCCTCAACGGCGTGGACGGCGAATTGCTGGATGCCAAGCAAGTGGCCGACGAGATTCCGTACCTCGACTGCTCGAAGAACACCCGCTACCCGGTGCTGGGCGCCACCGTTCAGCGTCGCGGCGGCGTGGCTCGTCACGATGCCGTGGCCTGGGGCTTTGCCCGTGCCGCCGACGCCTTGGGCGTTGACCTGATTCAACAGACCGAAGTGATCGGTTTCCGCAAGGAAAACGGTGTGTGCATCGGTGTTGAAACCAACAAGGGCTTCATCGGCGCCAAGCGTGTTGGCGTGGTCACTGCCGGTAACTCCGGACACATGGCCAAACTCGCCGGTTTCCGCCTGCCGATCGAATCCCACCCGCTGCAAGCGCTGGTGTCCGAGCCGATCAAGCCAATTATCGACAGCGTGATCATGTCCAACGCCGTGCACGGTTACATCAGCCAGTCCGACAAGGGCGACCTGGTAATCGGTGCCGGCATTGACGGCTACAACGGCTACGGCCAGCGCGGTTCGTACCCGGTGATCGAGCACACCATCCAGGCCATCGTCGAGATGTTCCCGGTGTTGTCCCGCGTACGCATGAACCGGCAGTGGGGCGGCATCGTCGACACCACGCCGGATGCGTGCCCGATCATCTCGAAAACCCCGGTGCCGAACATGTTCTTCAACTGCGGTTGGGGCACCGGTGGCTTCAAGGCGACACCTGGCTCGGGCAACGTATTTGCCGCGAGCCTGGCCAAGGGCGAAATGCACCCATTGGCCGCACCTTTCTCCATCGACCGTTTCCACAACGGTGCGTTGATCGATGAACACGGCGCTGCTGCGGTTGCCCACTAACAGGAGAAATCCCCATGTTGCATATCTTCTGTCCTCACTGCGGCGAGCTGCGCTCTGAAGAGGAATTCCACGCATCCGGCCAGGCGCACATCCCGCGTCCACTGGACCCGACTTCCTGCACCGACGAGGAGTGGGGCGACTACATGTTCTTCCGCGATAACCCGCGCGGTCTGCACCACGAACTGTGGATCCACGCCGCCGGTTGCCGTCAGTACTTCAACGCGACCCGTGACACCGTGACCTACGAGATTCTCGAAACTTACAAGATCGGCACCAAGCCACAATTCACCGACAAGACCGACAGCCCGAAAGCGGCCGCCACGGCTCTGGGAGAGAAGGTATGAGCCAGACTAATCGCCTGTCCAACGGCGGACGGATCGACCGCAACAAAGTGCTGAGCTTCACCTTCAACGGCCAGGTCTACAAAGGCTTTGAAGGCGACTCGCTGGCCGCTGCCTTGCTGGCCAACGGCGTCGACATCATCGGTCGCAGCTTCAAGTATTCCCGTCCGCGCGGCATCTTCGCCGCCGGTGCCGAAGAGCCGAACGCGGTGCTGCAGATTGGCGCCACTGAAGCCACGCAGATTCCGAACGTGCGCGCCACGCAACAAGCGCTGTACCAAGGTTTGGTCGCCACCAGCACCAACGGCTGGCCGAGCGTGAACAACGACATGATGGGGATTCTCGGCAAGGTCGGCGGCAAGCTGATGCCGCCGGGTTTCTACTACAAAACGTTCATGTACCCGCAATCGTTCTGGATGACTTACGAGAAGTACATTCGTAAGGCCGCCGGTCTTGGCCGTTCGCCGACCGAGAACGATCCGGACACCTACGACTACATGAACCAGCACTGCGACGTGCTGATCGTCGGCGCCGGCCCTGCTGGCCTCGCCGCAGCATTGGCCGCTGCGCGCAGCGGTGCCCGCGTGATCCTGGCCGATGAGCAGGAAGAGTTCGGCGGCAGCCTGCTCGACTCCCGCGAAAGCCTCGACGGCAAACCGGCCACCGAGTGGGTCGCCAGCGTTATCGCCGAATTGAAAGACACCCCGGACGTGCTGCTGTTGCCGCGCGCCACGGTCAACGGTTACCACGACCATAACTTCCTGACCATTCACGAGCGCCTCACCGATCACCTCGGCGACCGCGCACCGATTGGCCAGGTCCGTCAGCGCATCCACCGGGTTCGCGCCAAGCGTGTAGTCCTGGCGACCGGCGCTTGCGAGCGTCCACTGGTCTACGGCAACAACGACGTGCCGGGCAACATGCTCGCCGGCGCTGTGTCGACTTACGTGCGCCGTTACGGCGTGGCACCGGGCAAGAAACTGGTGCTGTCGACCAACAACGACCATGCCTACCGCGTGGCTCTGGATTGGCTCGACGCCAGTCTGCAAGTCGTTGCTATCGCTGACGCCCGCAGCAACCCGCGCGGTGCATTGGTGGAAGAAGCGCGTGCCAAAGGCATCCGCATCCTCACCGGCAGCGCCGTGATCGAGGCTCGTGGCACCAAGCGCGTGACCGCTGCGCGCATCGCCGCGATTGATGTCAAAGGCCACACCGTGACCAGTCCTGGTGAATGGCTCGATTGCGACCTCGTTGCCACTTCCGGCGGTTACAGCCCGGTGGTTCACCTGGCTTCGCACTTGGGCGGCAAGCCGACCTGGCGTGAAGACATCCTCGGTTTCGTACCGGGCGAAGCACCGCAGAAACGCGTGTGCGTCGGTGGCATCAATGGGGTCTACGGTCTCGGCGATTCCCTGGCCGATGGTTTTGAAGGCGGCGCTCGCGCCGCCAGCGAAGCCGGTTTCAGTGTGGTCGAAGGCACCTTGCCGAAAGCCCTGAGCCGTCTCGAAGAGGCGACCCTGGCGCTGTTCCAGGTGCCGCACGAAAAGAACACCGCACGGGCGCCGAAGCAATTCGTCGACCTGCAAAACGACGTCACCGCCGCCGCCATTGAACTGGCGACCCGCGAAGGTTTCGAGTCGGTCGAGCACGTCAAACGCTACACCGCGCTGGGCTTCGGCACCGATCAGGGCAAGCTCGGCAACGTTAACGGCCTGGCAATTGCCGCCCGTTCGCTGAACGTGACAATCCCGCAGATGGGCACCACCATGTTCCGCCCGAACTACACGCCGGTAACTTTCGGTGCCGTGGCCGGTCGTCACTGTGGGCACATCTTTGAGCCGGTTCGTTTCACCGCGCTGCATCACTGGCACGTGAAAAACGGTGCTGAATTCGAAGACGTCGGTCAGTGGAAGCGTCCGTGGTACTTCCCGAAAAACGGCGAAGACCTGCACGCCGCAGTCAAACGCGAATGCAAAGCCGTGCGCGACAGCGTCGGCCTGCTGGACGCTTCGACCCTGGGCAAGATCGACATTCAAGGCCCGGATGCGCGCGAGTTCCTGAACCGCATCTACACCAACGCCTGGACCAAGCTAGACGTGGGCAAGGCGCGCTACGGTCTGATGTGCAAAGAAGACGGCATGGTCTTCGACGACGGCGTAACGGCTTGTCTCGCCGACAACCATTTCGTGATGACCACCACCACCGGCGGCGCTGCACGCGTACTGCAATGGCTGGAAATCTACCAACAGACCGAATGGCCAGACCTGAAGGTGTACTTCACCTCCGTGACGGATCACTGGGCAACCATGACCCTGTCCGGGCCGAACAGCCGCAAGCTGCTCAGCGAAGTCACCGACATTGATCTGACCAACGAAGCCTTCCCGTTCATGACCTGGAAAGAAGGCCTGGTCGGCGGCGTGCCGGCGCGGGTGTTCCGGATTTCGTTTACCGGTGAGCTGTCGTACGAAGTCAACGTGCAGGCCGATTACGCCATGGGCGTTCTGGAAAAAATCGCCGAGGCCGGCAAGCAGTACAACCTGACCCCGTACGGCACCGAGACCATGCACATCCTGCGGGCCGAGAAGGGTTTCATCATCGTCGGCCAGGACACCGACGGCTCGATGACCCCGGACGACCTGAACATGGGTTGGTGTGTCGGTCGCACCAAACCGTTCTCGTGGATCGGCCAGCGCGGCATGAACCGCGAAGACTGCGTGCGTGATCAACGTAAGCAGTTGGTGGGCCTGAAGCCGATCGATCCGACCAAATGGCTGCCGGAAGGGGCGCAACTGGTGTTCAACACCAAGCAAACCATTCCGATGACCATGGTCGGCCACGTGACCTCCAGCTACTTGCACAACTCCCTTGGTTATTCGTTTGCCATGGGCGTGGTCAAGGGTGGGTTGAAGCGCATCGGTGAGCGGGTGTTCGCACCGCTGGCGGATGGCAGCGTAATTGAGGCGGAGATTGTTTCTTCGGTGTTCTTCGATCCGAAGGGTGATCGCCAGAACATCTGACACTGATCGTTCCCACGCTTTGCGTGGGAACGATCAAAACAGAATTCAGGAACAGGTGCTTTATGACCGCAGCCAATGTTTACCAACAACGCCCAACCACCGGGGCCAAAGCCGAGTCGTCGCTGCATCACGCCGACCTCGTCAGCCTGGTGGGCAAGGGCCGCAAAAACGCCGGCGTGATCGTGCGTGAGAAAAAACTCCTCGGCCACCTGACCATCCGTGGTGATGGCCACGATGCCGCGTTCAGCGCTGGCGTGCACAAGGCCCTCGGTATCGAATTGCCGGGCGCGTTGAGCGTCATCGTCAAAGGCGAAACCAGCCTGCAATGGATGGGCCCGGATGAATGGCTGCTGATCGTGCCGACCGGCGAAGAGTTCGCTGCCGAGCAAAAGCTGCGTGAAGCGCTGGGCGATTTGCATATCCAGATCGTCAACGTCAGCGGCGGCCAGCAGATTCTCGAACTGAGCGGCCCGAACGTGCGCCAGGTACTGATGAAATCCACCAGCTACGACGTACACCCGAACAGCTTCCCGGTGGGCAAGGCTGTCGGCACGGTGTTCGCCAAGTCGCAATTGGTAATCCGCCACACCGCCGAAGACACCTGGGAACTGCTGATCCGTCGCAGCTTCTCGGATTACTGGTGGTTGTGGTTGCAGGATGCGTCCGCCGAATTCGGCCTTAGCGTCCAGGCGTAATGTTCGTTCCCACGCTCTGCGTGGGAATGCATCCCGGGACGCTCCGCGTCCCAAAGGCGGACGCAGAGCGTCCATGGCGGCATTCCCACGCAGAACGTGGGAACGATCAGAGGAGAGACACGACTATGAGCCGCGCCCCAGACACATGGATTCTGACCGCCGACTGCCCAAGCGTCCTCGGCACCGTGGATGCGGTGACCCGCTTTCTGTTCGAGCAGGGCTGCTACGTCACCGAGCACCATTCCTTCGATGACCGGCTCTCGGGTCGTTTCTTCATTCGCGTGGAATTCCGCCAGCCCGACGGCTTCGACGAACAAGCCTTCCGCGCTGGTCTCGAAGAACGCGGTGCGCATTTCGGCATGATCTTCGAACTGACCGCGCCGAACTACCGGCCAAAAGTGGTGATCATGGTTTCCAAGGCCGATCACTGCCTCAACGACTTGCTCTACCGCCAGCGCATCGGCCAGTTGTCGATGGACGTCGCCGCCGTGATTTCCAACCACCCGGACCTCAAGCCGTTGGCCGACTGGCATCAGATTCCGTACTACCACTTCCCTCTCGACCCCAACGACAAGCCGTCGCAGGAGCGTCAGGTGTTGCAAGTGATTGAAGAGTCCGGCGCTGAGCTGGTGATCCTTGCCCGTTACATGCAAGTCCTGTCGCCGGAGCTGTGCCGCAAACTCGACGGCAAGGCGATCAATATTCACCACTCGCTGCTGCCGGGTTTCAAGGGCGCCAAGCCGTATCACCAGGCCTACAACAAGGGCGTGAAACTGGTCGGCGCCACGGCGCACTACATCAACAACGACCTGGACGAAGGCCCGATCATCGCCCAAGGCGTGGAGGTGGTGGACCACAGTCACTACCCGGAAGATTTGATCGCCAAGGGGCGGGATATCGAAGGGCTGACCCTGGCTCGCGCCGTGGGCTATCACATAGAGAGAAGAGTCTTTCTCAACGCGAACAGAACCGTCGTTCTTTAGATCGCCATCGCGGGCTTGCCCGCGATTAGGCCTTAAAGGACAACACAAGACACACAGGCAACAACCAGAGCAAACAACGCGCCGCCGCTCCATGGCGACGCGACCGCTACATAAAAACAACAGCGAGGTGAAAGCATGTCTGGTAATCGTGGTGTCGTGTATCTCGGCAACGGCAAGGTCGAAATACAGAAAATCGACTATCCCAAAATGCAGGACCCGCGCGGCAGGAAGATTAATCACGCTGTCATCCTGCGCGTAGTGTCCACCAACATCTGTGGTTCCGATCAGCACATGGTGCGCGGTCGTACCACCGCTCAAACCGGCCTGGTACTGGGTCACGAAATCACCGGTGAAGTGATCGAGAAGGGCAGCGACGTCGAGAACCTGCAGATCGGCGACCTGGTGTCCGTTCCGTTCAACGTCGCTTGCGGGCGCTGCCGTTCCTGCAAAGAGATGCACACCGGCGTTTGCCTGAGCGTCAATCCGGCCCGTCCCGGCGGTGCTTATGGTTATGTCGACATGGGCGACTGGACCGGCGGTCAGGCTGAATACGCAATGGTGCCGTACGCCGACTTCAACCTGCTGAAACTGCCGGATCGCGATCGCGCGATGGAAAAAATCCGCGACCTGACCTGCCTCTCAGACATCCTGCCGACCGGTTACCACGGCGCCGTGACGGCGGGCGTTGGCCCGGGCAGCACCGTGTACATCGCCGGTGCCGGTCCAGTCGGCCTGGCCGCTGCCGCTTCCGCGCGTCTGCTGGGTGCAGCGGTGGTGATCATCGGTGACGTCAACACTGTGCGCCTGGCCCACGCCAAAGCTCAGGGTTTTGAAATCGCTGACCTGTCCCTCGACACGCCGTTGCACGAACAAATCGCCGCACTGCTGGGCGAGCCGGAAGTGGATTGCGCCGTCGACGCCGTGGGCTTCGAAGCACGCGGCCACGGCCATGACGGCGTGAAACACGAAGCGCCGGCCACCGTGCTCAACTCGCTGATGGGCGTAGTTCGCGTGGCAGGCAAGATCGGTATTCCAGGCCTGTACGTGACGGAAGATCCGGGTGCTGTGGACGCTGCCGCGAAAATGGGCAGCCTGAGCATTCGCTTCGGTCTGGGCTGGGCCAAGTCCCACAGCTTCCACACTGGCCAGACGCCAGTGATGAAGTACAACCGCCAGCTGATGCAGGCGATCATGTGGGACCGTATCCATATTGCCGACATCGTGGGCGTGGAAGTCATCAGCCTGGATGACGCGCCACGTGGTTATGGCGAGTTCGATGCGGGTGTGCCGAAGAAATTTGTGATCGATCCGCACAAGTTGTTCAGCGCGGCGTAAGGCTTCCCGCAATGCAAAACGGCGACCTCAGGGTCGCCGTTTTTATTGGAAGGAACACAGATGATCGTTCCCACGCTCCGCATGGGAATGCAGCCCGGGACGCTCTGCGTCCCAAAGCGTGACGCAGAGCGTCACAGGAGGCGTTACCACGCGGAGCGTGGGAACGATCATTTAAAAACACAACAGCGCGTTCCCTGGGGCTTGGGAACAATCCTCAGGGCCACCAGTCCAACGCACAGTTTTTCGCCGCCCATGGGTGGGCGGTTTATGCCTAAAGAGGTTGTCTCGATGAAGATTTCACGCGGTTTTGCACTGGCTTCGCTGATGACCCTGGCGGCCAGCCCGGTCTTTGCTCAGTTCAGCCTGAACGATGCGGCCAATGCCATCTCGGGCATGAAGGGCGATAACGCCGCCGCAGCGACCGCGCCAACCTCACAGACGGCCGGCCTTCTGAGTGCGCTCAGCCAATTGAACGTGACCCCGCAACAAGCCGTAGGCGGCACTGGTGCGATGCTCGGTCTGGCCAAAAATAAATTGAGTTCGACGGATTACTCAGAGCTGGCCAAAAGCGTACCGGGGATCGACAAACTGTCGGGTGGCGGTGAACTGGGCGCCCTCAGCGGCTTGCTCGGTTCGTCCGGTAAATCGGCAGGTCTGGAAAACGCCTTGGGCAACGTGAAGAACACCAATGACCTGAACAGCGCATTCAGCGCCCTGGGCATGGACAGTGGGATGGTCGGCCAGTTTGCCCCGGTGATTCTCCAGTACCTCGGCGGCCAGGGCGTTGGCGGTCCATTGCTGGAAAGCCTCGGCGGGATTTGGGGCGCCGGTTCCGGTAGCTGATTCAGCAGCGCTCGGCGCGCAACGCGTCGATGCGCCGGTCCTTCTCGATCCAGAGCTGGTTGACCCAGTTCTGGACGGTTTCGCGAAACAGCGGATCGTTCTCGTAATCCCCTTGCCACAACGCCGGGTCCAGCTCGCGGGTCTGGATGTCGATGATGACCTTTGGCACGTTGCCGCTGATCAAATCCCAGAACCCCGGAATCGCCTGCTGCGGATACACCACCGTCACATCCAGAATCGCGTCCAGCTGTTCGCCCATAGCCGCCAGCACAAACGCCACGCCGCCCGCCTTGGGTTTGAGCAGGTGCGTGAACGGTGATTGCTGCTGGGTACTTTTCGCCGCAGTGAACCGGGTGCCTTCCAGGTAATTGACCACCGTCACTGGCTGGCGTTTGTACAGCTCGCATGCCGCTTTGGTGATCTCCAGATCATGCCCGGCCAATTCAGGGTTTTTCGCCAGGAACGCCTTGGTGTAGCGCTTCATGAACGGGTAATCCAGCGCCCACCAGGCAAGACCCAGGAACGGCACCCAGATCAGTTCTTTCTTGAGGAAGAATTTGAAGAACGGCGTGCGCCGGTTCAGGGTCTGGATCAGCGCAGGGATATCGACCCAGGATTGGTGGTTGCTGATCACCAGGTACGAGGTATCCCCGCGCAGGTCATCGCCGCCGCGAATGTCCCATTGAGTGGGGATGCACAGGCGGAAGATCAGTTTGTCGATTTCGGCCCAGGTCTCGGCGATCCACATCACCGCCCACGAGGCGTAATCGCGATAACGGCCGGGCAGGACCAGTTTGAGCAGGGCAAACACCATCAGCGGCCCGAACAGGACCAGGGTGTTGAGCAACAGCAGCAGGGTAACGAAACAGCCGGTGAGCAGGCGGCGCATAAGTAACTCTTGAAAGCATTTGGGCGCGCCATGATAAGCAGCTTCGGGCGGCAGGCCAAATCGGTGGTGACGAATGTTTCACCTTTGAACCGCTAATCTCCTCCCACCGATCTTTCCCCGCGCGGCTGATCGTTCCCACGCTCTGCGTGGGAATGCATCCCGGGACGCTCCGCGTCCCAAAGCGGACGCAGAGCGTCCATGGCGGCATTCCCACGCAGAGCGTGGGAACGATCTAACCGATAAAGGTCTAAAATCCCGCTGCCCACTCCTTATGGATGCCCATTACGTGAAATCCCTCCTTGCACTGCTGACCCTCGTGGCCCTGCCGGTCATGGCCGCCGAGCCGACCCTGTACGGGCGTTACGAATACATCGCGCTGCCGGAAATCGGCGGTGAAGTCCTCAAGGCCAAGATGGACACCGGCGCCCTGACCGCGTCGCTGTCGGCCAAGGACATCGAAATGTTCACCCGCGACGGCGACGACTGGGTGCGCTTCCGCCTCGCCACCAAGGACGCGAGCAACAAGGTCTACGAACACAAGATCGCACGGATCAGCAAGATCAAGACCCGCTCCGAAGAAGACGAAGATGAGAAGGACGAGGCCGCACCCACCAAGCGTCCAGTGGTCGATCTGGAGCTGTGCCTGGGCAACGTCAAGCGCACGGTCGAGGTCAACCTCACCGACCGCAGCAGCTTCAATTACCCGTTGCTTATCGGCGCCAAGGCCTTGCGTGAATTCGGCGCCGCGGTGAACCCGGCCCGACGCTTTACCGCGGATAAACCCGACTGCTGATTGACGAGATGTGAGGCTTGGGCCACCGTTGCGCAACTTAACTGCCGTGCTCGGACGCCATGCCTCATATCCTGATTGTCGAAGACGAAGCGGCCATTGCCGACACGTTGATTTTTGCCTTGCAGGGCGAAGGCTTTACCACGACCTGGTTGAGCCTCGGCGCGGCCGCGCTTGAGCATCAGCGCCAGACCCCGGCCGACCTGATCATTCTCGACATCGGCTTGCCGGACATCAGCGGCTTCGAGACCTGCAAGCAACTGCGGCGTTTCAGCGACGTGCCGGTGATCTTCCTGAGCGCCCGTGATGCGGAAATCGACCGCGTAGTGGGCCTGGAGATCGGTGCCGACGATTACGTGGTCAAGCCATTCAGCCCGCGGGAAGTCGCGGCGCGGGTCCGGGCGATCCTCAAGCGCATGGCCCCGCGTGCTTCAGCCGAAGTGGCCTCGACGTTGTTTCGCATCGACAGCGAACGGGTGCAGATCAGCTATCGCGGCCAGTCCCTGAGCCTGACCCGCCATGAATTTCGTCTATTGCAATGCTTGCTGGAGCAACCGGAACGGGTCTTCAGTCGCGAACAACTGCTCGATGCCTTGGGCGTGTCCGCCGATGCCGGGTACGAGCGCAGCATCGACAGCCACATCAAGAGCGTGCGCGCCAAACTGCGCCTGGTACGGGCCGACGCCGAACCGATCCAGACCCATCGCGGCCTCGGCTACAGCTACAGCCCGGGGCACAGCTGATGTCACTGGCGATCCGGATTTTCCTGGTCTACTTGCTGTTCATCGGCCTGACCGGTTATTTCGTGCTCAACACCGTGATGCAGGAAATCCGCCCCGGCGTGCGCCAATCCACCGAAGAAACCCTGGTGGACACCGCCAACCTGCTGGCCGAAATCCTGCGCGATGACTTCAAGGCCGGCACCCTCAACCAGAATCACTGGCCGCAATTGCTCAAGGCCTACGGCGAACGGCAGCCGAAAGCGAGCATCTGGGGCCTGCCGAAGAATCAGGTCAACCACCGCATCTACGTCACTGACGCCAAAGGCATCGTGGTGCTCGATTCCAGCGGCGCCGCCGTGGGCCAGGACTACTCGCGCTGGAACGACGTTTACCTGACCCTGCGTGGTGAGTACGGCGCCCGCTCGACCCGCAGCGATCCCAATGACGCCAGCACCTCGGCGATGCACGTCGGCGCGCCGATCCGCGACAACGGCCAGATCATCGGCGTGGTCACGGTGGCCAAACCCAACAGCTCATTGCAGCCCTACGTTGACCGGACCGAGCGACGCTTGTTCGCCTATGGCGCCGGGTTGATCGGCCTCGGCTTGCTGTTTGGCGCCGTGCTGTCCTGGTGGTTGAGCGCGGCGCTGCGGCGGTTGACCGCTTACGCGCAGGCCGTCAGCGAAGGGCGACGGGTCGAGGTGCCGCATTACCGCGGCGGCGAACTCGAGCAACTGGCAACGGCGGTGGAGCAGATGCGTACGCAACTGGAAGGCAAGGCTTACGTCGAGCGCTACGTGCACACCCTGACCCATGAATTGAAAAGCCCGCTGGCGGCGATTCGCGGCGCGGCGGAACTGCTGCAAGGCGAGATGCCTTTGGCCCAGCAGCAGCGTTTCGTCAGCAACATCGACAGCGAAAGTGCGCGGATGCAGCAGTTGATCGAACGGTTGTTGAATCTGGCGCAGGTTGAGCAGCGACAAGGGTTGGAGGAGCGGATTGAAGTGCCATTGGCCGCTTTGATAGATGAATTGCTGGACGCTCAGGCTGCGCGAATCGAGGGCAAACAGTTACGCGTTGAGCAGACGATTGCCCCTGATCTGGCGTTGGTCGGTGAGCCGTTCCTGTTGCGTCAGGCGTTGGGTAATCTGCTGGAAAATGCTCTGGACTTCACACCGGCTCAGGGCGTGCTGCGCTTCAGCGCCGAGCGCGTTGGCGAGCAGATAGCGTTCAAGCTGTTCAACCAGGCTGAGGCGATTCCCGATTACGCATTACCGCGGTTGAGTGAGCGTTTTTACTCGCTACCGCGACCGGACAGCGGGCGAAAAAGCACCGGGTTGGGGCTTAACTTCGTTGAAGAGGTGGTTAAGTTGCATGGCGGTCAGCTGTGGGTCGGCAATGTGGAGGATGGCGTTGAAGCACGGGTGAGCGTGCCTCAAGGTGCTTGATGGGCTCAGGGTGCCACCGGCACAGGCGCCGATTTTCGAAGCGTGTTCCGGTGGGCCAGGGCCAGCGCCGGCTGTTCGATAATCAGCCACGACAGTGTTGCCAGGCCAATGACGATGACAGCTGAAACGGCCATGGAAGGGAAAAAGGCCAGCTGCGTCTTATTGATGATCAATTGCTGGACGGGAAAGGCGTACAGGTAGATGCCATAGGAGATATCGAATCGTCCCCTGATGGTTTTATCGACGTACAGCAAACCCAGGCTGATTGTCGCCAGGCTTATGCCCAATGACGCCAGGACCCAGGCCGCCGAAGTGCCCAGGGATGAAAACACCAGAAGACAGGCACCCACCAAGACGCCGATCTTGGTGCGCGCACTGTTGAAGCGGTGCTTGTAAAAAGCGATCAACGATCCGGCGAAGAACGCGATACCGGTGGCGCAATAGACAAGAAACTTTTGTGCCAGTGCATGCACGGGGAAGCTGTCCAGGACATAGGTCGCCACGCAAAACAGCGAGAGCAGTGCCCAAGGCATCAAGGCGCTGCGATAAAGGGTGAGGGCAAGCGCCAGCAGAATATAAAAAGCAAATTCGATCTTCAGCGTCCAGAGGCTTCCGTTGAAGGATTCGCTGAATATGAAGTCATGGGTGACTTCATCAATCGTTGCTCGCCCGAATGCTGAAATCCGCAGAAAGTCGATGAAGGCGCCTTTGCCCGAAACATAGTCGCTGGAAAAAAATGCCCCGGCCACATAAGTCATGACGAATGAGCAAGCGATGAGTGCAGGAAAGATCCGTGCGACGCGTTTTACCAGGTAGTTTTGAACGCTGGTGGCATTCAAGTAACTGAGCGTGATCAGCAGCCCGGAAATCGCAAAAAAGCAAAGAACCGCTATACCGCCCAGTGAGTGGTAACCCTCGATGGCGGGCTCGTTCATGCCGGCCAGCACATAGTGGTGGCTGACCAGGACCATAAGGGCGGCAAGGTGCCTGATCAGATCAAATGAATTGTTTCGCATGCAGCGCTCCTTGTCTGGCCTGGTTTGGAACAAACCTGCGACCACCATTCCAAGTTGTATGTGGCGGGCAATGATTCCAGAAAGGGTTTAAATACCTGGAGTCGACCTAAAGCCCGGCAGTGTGCCAAGGTGGAAACGGCTTTTACAGGTGTTTCCACACACTCTCCACATTCCCCCCACAAAACCCCCACACATCGATCCCAGACTCTCCCTCATTCGAACAGGGAGAGAACCCATGAACCGCAACCTGGCCATAAAACTCGGGGCGATTGCCCTACTGATTCTGTTATTGCTGATCCCATTGCTGATGATCAACGGCGTGATCCAGGACCGTCAGCAATTGCGCGACGGTGTACTGGAAGACATCGCCCGCAGTTCCAGCTTCAGTCAGCAATTGAGCGGGCCGCTGATGGTGGTGCCGTATCGCAAAGTGGTACGTAGCTGGAAGCTCAACGAAAAAACCAACGAGCGTTATCAGGAAGTCGGTGAAGAGCGCGGGCGGTTGTACTTTCTCCCGGAACGCTTCGAACTGGATGGCCAGGTGCAAACCGAACTGCGCTCGCGCGGTATTTACGAAGCGCGACTGTTCCACGCCGATAATCGCATCAGCGGGCATTTCTCGATCCCGGAACAACTGGGCATCAAGGAAGATTTTGCGGATTACCAATTCGAACAGCCATTCCTGGCCGTCGGTATCAGCGACATTCGTGGCATCGAGAATGCCCTGAAACTGGAGCTCGATGGCCAGCGCCTGAACTTCGTCCCGGGCAGCCAGGTGGGCTTTTTGGGGGAGGGCGTGCACGTCATGCTTCCAATATTGGATGCGAAGCAGGCCACGGAGTTGGCCTTCGGTTTCGACCTGCGCCTGCAAGGCACCGGTCAGTTGCAAGTACTGCCGGTGGGCAAGACCAGCAAAGTTTCGTTCGCCGCCAACTGGCCGCATCCAAGCTTTATCGGCAACTACCTGCCGACCCAGCGCGAAGTCAGCGACCAGGGCTTCACCGCCAATTGGCAGACCTCGTTTTTCTCCACCAACCTGCAAGAAGCGTTGAGCAGTTGCGCATCCGGCGCAGGCTGTGAAGCGTTCAACGGTCGCAGCTTCGGCGTGAGCTTTATCGACCCGGTGGACCAGTACCTGAAAAGCGACCGGGCGATCAAATATGCGCTGTTGTTTATCGTCCTGACCTTCGCCGGCTTCTTCCTCTTCGAAGTGCTGAAAAGCCTGGCGGTGCACCCGGTGCAATACGCGCTGGTCGGCGTGGCCCTGGCGTTCTTCTATCTGTTGCTGCTGTCGCTGTCCGAGCACATCGGCTTTGCCCTGGCGTATCTGCTGTCGGCCAGTAGCTGCGTGTTGCTGATCGGCTTCTATGTCTGCCACGTGTTGCGCAGCGTGCGCCACGGCCTGAGTTTTTCCGCAGGGCTGGCGGCGTTGTACGGTTTGCTTTATGGCTTGTTGAGTGCCGAGGATTACGCGCTGTTGATGGGCTCGCTGTTGCTGTTCGGGCTGCTGGGCGTGTTCATGGTACTGACCCGCAAGCTGGACTGGTACGGCATCGGCGCGAAGACCGCCAAACCGTTGGAATTTGATAGGGGAGCGGTGGAATGAGCCGGTCGTTGGGGTTGCGGGAGGATCAGCGGGAAGGGGAAGTGTTGGCGACGCTGATTTTCGGGTTGTTTCCGTTAGAGCGAGGTGATGCCATCGCGGGCAAGCCGTGCTCCTACAGGAACACGCGGTCTGTAGGAGCAAGGCTTGCCCGCGATGACGGCAGATCAGTCACCGCAAAGATCAGGCCTTAGGCATCGTCGCCAACATCGAAGGCCGCTGGCTCACCTGAAAAAACCACTCGGCCAGCTTCGGATTCGCCGTGCGCCATTCCAGATCGGGATGGCGCAGGTCGAGGTAACCCAAGGCACACGCCACGCTGATCGCCGCCACATCGAAATGACTGGTCAGCTCGGCAATCGCATCCGCTTCCAGCAACGCCAAGGCGCGGCGAATCTTCTCGCGCTGGCCATCGAGCCACTCGTCCCAATGTTTCTCCGGGGCTCGCAGCGCTTGTTCGTAGCGAATCATCACCGCAGCGTCCATGATCCCGTCGGCCAGGGAGGCCAGGGTCAGGCGCCGCCAGCGGGCCGGGCCGTCACGCGGAATCAATGGGTTGCCGACGTGCTGGTGATCGAGGTAATCAAGGATTACCCGGCTGTCATGGATGACGTTGCCATCGGCCAGGCGCAGGGCCGGGATCTTGCCCAGCGGGTTGTCTTCGCACAGCGCCAGGTCCGGGCTGACCGGCGTCAGTTGGCTGGCTTGCAAGGCCACGCGGTCGGTCTGGCCAGTCTCGTGCAGCAGCACCGTGACTTTGCGAACGAAGGGCGAAGCGGGGTTGTGGAACAGGGTCATGCTCGGGGCGGACATGGCAGCGTCTCGATCGGTGGCAGTGCCGGGCAGCATAGCGTGTTACTCCGATAGCTCAAGATGACAAGGGTTTTAGTGCCGTTTCAGCAATCCGCGCAGGGCCAGGGCCGCAGGAATGCCCAGCCCCAGCCAGCTCAACGCATCCCATACGCCATCCCCCAGCAGCGCGGAAAACAACCCGGCAGCGCTGAGCAATGCAATCACTGTCGGCGTGGCGAAGACTTTCCAGAAGTTCGACTGTCTGGGCTTCATGCCGGGCGCTCCGCTTTGTCGAGCAGCGGTTTCGCCGCTTTGCGCCGCACCACCCACAAATACACCCCGCTGCCGAGCACGATGATGGTCAGCACATCCAGGGTTGCCCAGAGGATTTTCATCGGCATGCCGCCGTAATCACCGAAGTGCAGCGGCTGCGACATGCCCATGGCGTCCATGTACCACGGACGCTCGGCCACGGCGGTGACTTGCAGGGTGCTGGCGTCGATCAGCACCGGGGTCAGCAGGTGCGAAGTCAGGTGCGTGCTGCCTTTCATGAACACCGCGTAATGGTGTTCGCTGGAAAAGCGCGTGCCGGGGAAGGCGATGAAGTCCGGTTGCATGCCCGGCGCGACTTCCTGGGCAATGTCGAGCAGCCGGGTGGCCGGTGCCAGTCGGGTCAGCGGCGGCGCATCGCGATAGGGCGCGACCATCGCGCTCAGGCTGTCATTACGCCACGCGGCGATCAGCAGGTCGGCGCAAGCGCTGATTACACCGGTCACGCCAACCACCAAGGCCCAGGTCAGGGTCACCACGCCAATCAGGTTGTGCAGGTCGAGCCAGCGCAGGCGGGTGGATTTGTTCTGGCGCACGGTGGCGAATTTCAGGCGACGCATGAACGGCAGGTACAGCACCGTGCCGGACACGATGGCCGCCACGAACATGATCCCCATGAACGCCAGCAACAATTTGCCCGGCAGCCCGGCGAACATGTCTACGTGCAGGCGCAACATGACCATCATCAACCCGCCGTTGGCCGACGGCATCTCCAGCGCTTCGCCGGTGCGGGCGTCGAGCATGAAGGTATGCGACGAGTTCGGTTCGGTGCCGGCAGTTTTCGCCATGATCGCGATCACGCCGTTGGGGTCTTCATCGTCGTAGCCGAAATACTGCATGACCTCGCCCGGCCGATGCTTTTCAGCCGCCGCCACCAACTGCTGCAAATTCAGCTGTGGCGTATCGGCCGGCATGACTTTCAGCTCGGCGGCATCGCCCAGCAGATGGTCGATCTCGTGATGGAAGATCAGCGGCAGGCCGGTCAGTGCCAACATCAGCAGGAACACCGTGCAGATCAGGCTGGTCCAGGTGTGGATGCAGGACCAGCGGCGAATTGTTTTACTTTTCATTTCATGGCCTTCAGAAATACCAAAGCCGTCCTCGAAGGACGGCTTGGGTCTTGGAGCGTATCAGCTCAGGCAATTACCACTTGTAAGAAGCACTGGCGACGACGCTGCGTTGGTCGCCGTAGTAGCAGTAGAAACTGTCACAGGTGGAGATGTAGTCCTTGTCGAACAGGTTGGTGGCTTTGACCGCGACTGATACACCTTTGAGGCTATTGTCCAAACGGCCGAGATCATAATGAACCGAGGCGTCGAACACCGTATAGGCGTCCGCCTTGCCCAGCCAGGTGTTGGCCTGGTCGCCGTAGGTGTTGCCGGTGTAGCGAACGCCGGCACCGATGCCGAGGCCATCCAGCACGCCGGCGTGCCAGGTGTAATCGGTCCACAGCGAGGCTTGCTGGTTAGGGATCAGTTGCAGGCGATTACCCTTGAAATTACCTTTTTGCACTTCGGACTTGGCCAAGGTGTACGCGGCGATGATTTTCAGGTTGTCGGTCACGTCGGAAACGGCTTCCAGCTCAAGGCCTTTGACTTTCACTTCACCGGTCTGGCTGGTGATCGACACGTTGTCCGAGTTGGTCGTGGTGACGGAGACGTTTTTCTGGGTCAGGTCGTAGACCGCGGCGGTCAGCAGGGTGCTGCTGCCTGGAGGCTGGTACTTGATGCCCAGTTCCCACTGTTTGCCTTCCGTCGGTTTGAACGACTCGGTCGGCGAGGCGGTGGCTTTGCTGGTGGGCTGGAACGACTCGGCATAGGACAGGTAGGGCACGAAACCCGAGTCGAACACATAGCTGATCGCCGCGTTGCCGCTGAATTTCTTGTCCCGTTCGGTGTTAGTGGCATCGCCCTTGTTGAAGAACGTGGTGCCGGTGTGAACCCAATCCTCGCGCCCGCCCAGTGTCAGGCGCCATTGGTCGAGGGCCATCTGGTCCTGAACGTAGATGCCGGTCTGGTAAGTCTTCTGGTCGTAGTCGTAGAACGCGGTCGAGCGGGCTGGACGCACGATGGGCTGGCCGTAGATCGGGTTGTTGACGTTGGTGGTCAGGCCGTCGCCGAAGATCGAGGTGTAGTTGGTGTTGGTGCGCTGGTGATCGAGGCCGATCAACAGGGTGTGGCGAATGTCGCCAGTTGCGAAATCGCCCTGGAAGTTGTTGTCTACGGCGAACTGGCTGATGTCTTCGTCGGTACTGGTGCTCGAACGACCCACATTGCCATCGGCGTCGACCTGGGTGAACGGATACGCGCCCGGGGTCAGGGCCTGGAAGGACAGGTCCGACTTGGTGTAGCGCAGGTTCTGCTTGAACTGCCAGACATCGTTCAAGCGATGTTCGAAGGCATAGCCCAGTGCGTAGTAGGTGCGGTCGTAGTATTCCCAGTCCGGGTCGCCCAGGTTTTTGTGATGGGAAATGTCGCCAAGCGGCGAACGGATCTTGGTGCCTTGCACCGGCAGGAACTGGCTGGTGATGCCGGTATCGTCGCGGGTGAATTGCGTCAGCAGGGTGAACTTGGTGTCCGGGTCGATGTTCCAGGTGAGGCTGGGCGCGATGTTGTAACGCTTGTTATCGACGTGATCGACCTGCGTGCCGCTGTCGCGTACGACGCCGCTGACGCTATAGAGAAACTGGCCTTCATCATCGATTTTGCCGGTGCTGGCGAAGTTGATCTGGCGATGGTTATCGCTGCCGTATTGCAGTTCGATCTCGTGGCTGGCTTCGGCGCTGGGGCGACGACTGACCATATCGATCAGGCCGCCCGGTGGGGTCTGGCCATACACGGACGAGGCTGGGCCACGCAGCAGGGCCAGGCGATCGAGGTTCCAGGTTTCCTGTTTCGGGTTGGCGTACACCCCATTTGGCAGCGGCAAGCCGTCGAGGAATTGGGTCGGCTCGAAACCGCGTACCCGCAGCCAGTCGGCACGCGTGTCGCTGCCGTAGCTGCTGGCGACAATGCCGGGCATGTAGCGCACGGCATCATCGATGTTCTGTACGTTGCGGTCGTCCATTTGCTCGCGGGTGGCGACCGAAATCGAACGCGGCGCTTCGACCAGAGCGGTGTCGGTCTTGGTGCCAGCGGCGGTGCGGGTGGCGAGGTAGCCGGTCGCCGGGCCCCAGGCACTTTCAGCATTCTCCACACCAATAACGGAAGTTTCAGGCAAGGCCATCACGCCCTCGGGCACGGCCACCAGGCTGTAGGTGCCGGTGCTGCTCTGTTCCAGTTGCAGACCGGTGCCGCGCAAGGCTTCACGCAGGGCGGCGGTCGCGTCGAACTGGCCTTTGACCGGCGCCGAGGTCTTGCCCGCTGCCAACGATGGATTCAGCGACAACGCCAGGCCGGCCTGGCTGGCGATCTGGTTCAGGGTGCTGGCCAATGGCGCGGCCGGCAGGTTGTAGGCGCGAACGCTGGACGCCTGTTCAGCGGCGATCAGTTGGCTGCTGGCCAGGGGGGCACAAAGGGCAATGGCGGCCGCCAGCAAACTGGGGCGCAACAAGGTGTCGAGCGAACGGGACATACAGCGGCTCCTGAATGGAAATATTTCTCAATTGCCTAGGTGCCGAACGAGACTGCAAAAGTGATAGGGCTGGATGAAAATAATTTCGATTCAGTAACAGATGATCGTTCCCGCGCTCCGTGTGGGAATGCAGCCCGTGACGGCTCCGCGTCACATGCCGAAGCGGACGCGGAGCGTCCAGTGAGGCATTCCCACGCAGAGCGTGGGAACGATCAGTGACTTCAGGGTTTAACGTCAGCCTTCGCCACCGTCACCCACCACGCCGTGTGCTGTTCAATTTGCACCGGAAGTGTCGGCAGCAGCGCGCTCAAGGCCTTGTCGGTGTCGTGCAACGGGAAGCTGCCGGTGATGCGCAGGTCGGCAATCTCCGGCGCCACGCCCAGATGCCCGCGGCGGTAGCGACCGAGTTCATGCACCAGGTCTTCCAGGCGCGCGTTGTCGACGACCAGCATGCCGCGGGTCCAGGCATCGGCGCCGAGGTTGAGCGCGGCGATCGGGCCCAGGCCATTACTGCGCATCAACACTTGCTGGCCTTCGCGCAAAATCTGTTCTTCGGGGCTCGACTCGGGATGGGCCGCCACTGCCGACTTCAAAACGCTCAGGCGCGTGCCTTCCTCTTCGCGCTTGACCAGGAACCGCGTGCCCAAGGCACGCATGCTGCCTTCGCGGGTTTCGACGATAAACGGCCGGGAATCGCCATGGCCGGTTTCGACGAGGATTTCGCCTTCCTGAAGAATGATCCGCCGCTGCTTCTCATCGAAGCGCACATCCACCGCACTGTGGGTGTTGAGGTTGATCACGGTGCCGTCGGCCAGGCGCAGGGTGCGTTGCTCGCCGGTGGCAGTGCGTTGGTCGGCCAGCCAATAGTCGAGGGGCAAGTAACGATCACCGGCGAACAGCGCCAAACCGATCACCGCGACAACGCTGGCCAAGCCGCTGCCGAGCTTGCGCACGCGCCGCCGAATACCTTCGCGCGATTGCAGCAACGCCGTGCGGGCCGGGCCGCTGGCGACGCTGAAACGCTGGTCGAGCATGCCCAATTGGCGCCAGGCGCGGGCGTGTTCTTCGTGGGCGGCGTGCCATTTGGCGAACTCTTCGCGCTCGATCGGGCTGCCGGAATCCAGGGACAACTGCCAGGCAATCGCGGCATCCAGCACTTGGGCCGACACGGGTTTGGAACTGACTGGGTTCATACCGGCTCCCCGTACAGCGCGATGTAGCACTGGCGAATGCCTTGGGCCAGATACTGGCGCACCCGCGGCACCGAGACGCCGAGTTTCTCGGCGATGTCGGCGTGGCTCAGGCCATCGAGGCGGTTATAGAGGAAAGCCGCCCGGGCCTTGCTCGACAGTTTGCCGAGCAGGCGGTCGATGGCCTTGAGGTCTTCGAGGATCATTTGCTGCTCTTCCACCGACGGTTGTTCGCCTACGGGGATCAGCATCAGTTCGGTGAGGTAGGCCTGTTCCAGCGCGGCGCGGCGGAAATAATCGAACAGCAGGCCCTTGGCGATCGCCACCAGGAACGCCCGGGGTTCGCGCGGTTCATTGAGTTCATCCCGGCCGAGCAGGCGGACAAAGGTGTCCTGGCTCAGGTCTTCGGCCCGTTGCGGGCAGGCCACGTTGCGTCGCAGCCAGGCCAATAGCCAACCGCGATGGTCGCGATATAACGCACCAACGAGCTCGCTGTGGGGGCCTTGGACTGACGACACGTAGCATCACCGATTGGGAAGTGTTAACTAACGAGAATTGTTCGCGATTGTGGCAGGAGCGGAGGAGGGAAGCAATTGGCGTTGGTCGGGAGACCGCAGCGAGGGAACCCGTAGGAGTGAGGCTTGCCCACGAAGGCGCCAGAACAGATGCCGCCGATTCAGAACGAAGGCGCCCGCTGCCGTCGTTTCCACTGGCTGATCCGCTGCTGGAGATTCAACGGACTATGAATCTGCTGCTGCCGCGCCCGGCTGAACAAAATCAACGCCAACTCCGCCGTGGCCAACGCATCGGCACTGGCGTTATGCCGTTCGAAGACTTCGAGCTTGAACCAGTCGATCCACTCATCCAGTCCGGCCTCGCGGATATTCGCCTGCGGACAGAGCAGCGGCGCGATGTCCGCCACGTCTAGAAACGGATGCTGCAACTTGTAGCCCAGATGATCTTTCAGCGCCCGCCCAAGCATGTGCTGATCGAACGGCGCATGAAACGCCAGCACCGGACTGTCGCCCAAAAATTCCATGAACTCCAGCAGCGCCTCGGCCGGGTCGCTGCCGGCCGCAATCGCGCTAGGCCCCAGGCCATGAATCAACATGCTCGGCGCCAGCTTCATATCGACGCATTGCAGCGTGCGTTCAAATTGCTGGCTGAAATCGATCGCGCCATCCTCGATCACCACTGCGCCGATGGACAGCACCCGATCCTTGTTCAGGTTCAGTCCGGTGGTTTCCAGGTCCAGCACCACCCAGCGCTGTTCACGCAAACTGCATTCGCGCAGCTCGGCGCCAAGCGGCAAGCGTTGCCGGCGTAGTTGCAGGTCCTCGGCCAGCAGCGGGGTAGCAGGGCGCAGCCACGAAAACAGGCTCATAGCTGATACCGCAGAGTCAGGCTGCTTTGCAGGCGTTGGGCCTGGCGCAGGGATTCACGCAGGATGCGCCGGTCCAGATGATTGAGGCTGTCGGGATCGACGCGGTTGGAGTAGGGCAAGTTCTCCCGGGTCTGTAGCTGATGTTGCTGCATGCGGGTTTGCTGGATGAAGTGATAGGCCTCTTCGTATGCCGCACCGTCCAGCCGATCGATGATTTCTTTTTCTACCAATTGCCGGAAGCGCTCCTGGGTGTTGTTGGCTTCGATGCCATTGGCCAGGGCCAGCAAGCGGGCGCCGTCGACAAAGGGCGTGAGCCCCTGGACTTTCAGGTCCAGCGTGGCTTTCTCGCCATTCTTGCGCGCCAGCACGAACTCGCGGAAACGTCCTACGGGCGGACGATTGCGCAACGCGTTCTCGGCCATCATCCGCTGGAACAAACGGTTATCCGCCACTTGATCGAGAATGCCTCGACGCAGTTGTTCGCAGCCTTGCTCGTCGCCCCAGACCACTCGCAGGTCGAAATAGATGCTCGAACCCAGCAGGTTCTCCGGCGTCGCCTCGCGGATAAACGCTGCAAAGCGCCGCGCCCATTCGGCCCGGGACAAACACAGCTCGGGGTTGCCGGCCATGATGTTGCCCTTGCACAGGGTGAAGCCGCAGAGCGCCAGGCTGTGGTTGATCTGTTGGGCGATGGGCAGCAGCTTGCCGCGAATCTCGGCGGCATGCGCCGCGTCGCGGGCTTCGAACAGAATGCCGTTGTCCTGGTCGGTGTGCAGCGTCTGCTCGCGGCGGCCTTCGCTGCCGAAACACAGCCAACTGAATGGAATGCCGGGGTCGCCCTTTTCGGCGAGGGTCAGCTCGATCACTCGGCACACGGTGTGGTCGTTGAGCAACGTGATGATGTGCGTGATTTGGGTCGAGGATGCACCGTGAGCCAGCATGCGCTCGACCAGTTGGCCGATCTCGCCGCGCATCGCCACCAGGTTGTCGACTTTCTGCGCGCTGCGAATGGTCCGTGCCAGGTGCACCAGATCGACCCGTTGCAGGGAAAACAGATCGCGCTCGGACACCACGCCGCACAGGCGTTGATCCTTGACCAGGCAAACGTGAGCGATGTGCCGTTCGGTCATGGCAATCGCCGCGTCGAAAGCGCTGTGGTCCGGCGACAGGAAAAACGGCGCGCGGGTCATGTGCCGTTCGATAGCTTCATTGAAATCGTTGGTGCCTTGCGCCACCACATGGCGCAGGTCGCGCAGGGTGAAAATCCCCAGTGGGGCTTTGTGCTCGTCCACGATCACGATGCTGCCGACCTGCTGCTCGTGCATCAGGGTCACGGCTTCGCGCAGGGGCGTGGTCGGGCTGCACGTCACGGGGTGACGCATCGCCAGTTCGCCTAGCCGGGTGTTTAGCGAGTATTGCGTGCCGAGGGTTTCCACGGCTTTTTGCTGGACCTGCTGGTTGACCTGATCCAGCAGGCTGCTTACCCCTCGCAGCGCGAAGTCGCGGAACGTATTGGAGAGGGCGAACAGCTTGATGAAGGCCAGTTTGTTCAGTTGCAGGCAGAACGTATCTTCAGCCGCCAAGTGCTCAGTTCGGGTTGCCCGTTCACCCAGCAGCGCGGCAAGGGGGAAGCATTCCCCAGTGGTGATTTCGAAAGTGGTTTCGGTACCACCCTTGGCCGTGTGCGGACGCTCGCCCACCACCCGGCCTTGTTTGACGATGTAGAAATGCTCAACCGGGCCGTCAGCGGGTTTGATAATGCTGTCGCCGGGAGCATAAAAACGCAGCTGGCATTGCTCCACCAGATAGGCCAGGTGGGCGTGCTCCATCTGATTGAAGGGCGGGAAGCGCTGGAGGAATTGCAAAGTGCCCTGGATGTTCTGCAATACCGCGGTTTTCCCTGCCTGGGTGAAGGCATCCGCTTTACTCATAACTATTACCGCAGTCTTTTTTGAATTGTTGTTGTCGGATCGTTCAGCCATGGTCGGCCCCTGCGCACAGAGTGCCCATTGGACGTAAGTCTAGGTCGGCGGTGCATTTGGCTATATTTCGGATATGCCCTACACAGATAGTGGGAAAACGTCTCACTTTTACTCTAGGCAAAATATCCGACGAAGTGCACATTGAAGCTCTGCTTAGCGATGTCTGACCACTGTGCTAGGGGATTGATTTGAAAACGTAGAGAAAGCCATGTCCGACCACGATATTTTGAGTGACGCCGAGCGCGAGGCGCTCAGTGCGATCATGCTGGAACCTGATCTGCCGCCGCAGCGGGTGTTGATCGTCGACGACGATAAGGACGCCAGGGAGCTGCTATCGGAGATTCTTGCGCTGGACGGCATTCGTTGCATGACCGCTGCCAGTGGTGAGACCGCACTCAAGATGCTGGACGAGAAGCCCGCGATTGGCCTGGTGATTACCGATCTGCGGATGGGACATGTGGACGGCCTGGACTTGATCCGCCAAGTGCGTGAGTCGGTCCGGGCGGCGATGCCAATCATCATCGTGTCCGGCGATGCCGACGTGAAGGATGCGATTGCTGCGATGCATTTGAGCGTGGTGGATTTCCTGCTCAAGCCGATTGATACCGGCAAGTTGCTGGCGTTGGTCAAGCATGAGTTGGGGATGGAGCCCTGACCGCGATCGTTCCCACGCTCCGCGTGGGAACGATCTGAAACAAAAAAGCCCTGATCGAAAGATCAGGGCTTTTTCATGTCCGGCATCAGCGCTCAGTTACAGGCCATTGGCAGCCTTGAACTCGCGACGACGACGGTGCAGCACCGGCTCGGTATAACCGTTCGGCTGCTTCGTGCCTTCGATCACCAGTTCGACCGCCGCCTGGAAAGCGATGTTGCTGTCGAAGTTGGGTGCCAGCGGACGGTACAGCGCGTCGTTGGCGTTCTGACGGTCAACCACCGGCGCCATGCGCTTGAGGCTTTCCAGCACTTGCTCTTCGGTGACGATGCCGTGACGCAGCCAGTTGGCGATGTGCTGGCTGGAAATACGCAGCGTCGCACGGTCTTCCATCAGGCCGATGTCATTGATGTCCGGCACTTTCGAACAACCCACGCCCTGGTCGATCCAGCGCACCACGTAGCCAAGAATGCCCTGGGCGTTGTTGTCCAGTTCGTTCTTGATCTGTTCCGCAGTCCAGTCAGGTTTGACCGCCAGCGGGATGGTCAGGATGTCGTCCACCGAAGCGCGGGCACGTTTGGCCAGTTCGGCCTGACGGGCGAACACGTCAACCTTGTGGTAATGCAGCGCATGCAGTGCAGCGGCGGTCGGCGAAGGCACCCAAGCGGTGTTGGCGCCGGCCAGTGGGTGAGCGATTTTCTGTTCGAGCATCGCCGCCATCAAGTCGGGCATGGCCCACATGCCTTTACCGATTTGCGCGCGACCTTGCAGGCCGGTGCTCAAGCCGATGTCGACGTTCCAGTTCTCGTAGGCGCCGATCCACTTCTCAGCCTTCATGTCAGCCTTGCGCACCATCGGGCCGGCTTCCATGGAGGTGTGGATTTCATCGCCCGTGCGGTCGAGGAAACCGGTGTTGATGAACACCACGCGCTCGCTGGCGGCCTTGATGCAGGCCTTGAGGTTGACCGTGGTACGGCGCTCCTCGTCCATGATCCCGACTTTCAGCGTGTTGCGCGGCAGGTTGAGCACGTCTTCGATGCGCCCGAACAGCTCGTTGGTGAACGCGGCTTCTTCCGGGCCGTGCATCTTCGGCTTCACGATATAGACCGAGCCGGTACGGCTGTTCTTGCGCGAGTTGTGGCCGTTGAGGCTGTGGATCGCGGCGAGGCACGTCACCAGACCGTCGAGGATGCCTTCCGGCACTTCGTTGCCATCCTTGTCGAGGATCGCGTCGATGGTCATCAAGTGGCCAACGTTACGCACGAACAACAGCGAGCGACCGTGCAGGCTCAATTCCTTGCCATCGACGCCGGTGTAGGTGCGGTCGGCGTTCATGGTGCGGGTAAAGGTCTGACCGCCCTTGGAGACTTCTTCCGACAGATCACCCTTCATCAGGCCAAGCCAGTTGCGGTAGATCACCACTTTGTCATCGGCATCGACGGCGGCGACGGAGTCTTCGCAGTCCATGATGGTGGTCAGCGCGGCTTCCATCAGGATGTCTTTGACGCCGGCGGCGTCGGTCTGGCCGACCGGGGTGCTGGCGTCGACCTGGATTTCGAAGTGCAGGCCGTTGTTCTTCAGCAGGATCGCGGTCGGTGCCGAGGCATCGCCGTGGAAACCGATCAACTGGGCGTCGTTACGCAGGCCGGTGTTGCTGCCACCTTTAAGGGCCACCACCAGTTTGCCGTCAACGATCTTGTAGCCAGTGGAATCGACATGAGTGCCGGCCGCCAAGGGCGCCGCTTCGTCGAGGAAGGCACGAGCGAAGGCGATGACCTTGTCGCCGCGGACCTTGTTGTAGCCTTTGCCTTTTTCCGCGCCGTCCGCTTCGCTGATGGCGTCGGTGCCGTAGAGCGCGTCGTACAGCGAACCCCAACGGGCGTTCGAGGCGTTGAGCGCAAAACGCGCATTCATCACCGGCACCACGAGTTGCGGGCCGGCCATGCGGGCGATTTCGTCATCGACGTTTTGCGTCGTTGCCTGGAAATCGGCCGCTTCTGGCAGCAGATAACCGATGTCTTGCAAGAAGGCTTTGTAGGCCACGGCGTCGTGTGGTTGACCGGCGCGGGCTTGATGCCAGCCGTCGACACGCGCCTGGAAATCATCGCGTTTGGCGAGTAGGGCTTTGTTCTTCGGCGCTAGGTCATGAATGACCTTGTCGGCACCGGCCCAGAACTTATCGGCGGTGAGGCCGGTACCGGGAATGGCTTCGTTGTTCACGAAGTCGAACAGGACTTTGGCGACCTGCAGGCCACCGACTTGAACGTGTTCAGTCATTGCTTGCCTCACTCTGCTCAGCTATTTCGCTTTTCAGCTCTTCAATTTTGACAATGAAGCCTCTGGCCATTTAAACCACAAACCCGTGCGCCAGTACATGCCCTTGCGGGCGGCTGGGTTCGGTCCAATCAACGGCTTGGAGGCCTTGCTGACGGGGCTTTCAGGGTTGCGAGTGTGCCGGTGGCAAACATCGATCCAACGTTATGTAGTGCGCGCTGCGGCATACTACATGATGAATTGCGCTTGTAAAAATTAGACTAATTACGTCGTTCTGCGACCCCATGACGCATTGCAGTCATGTCGGGGAACGGGATGTTCTCAAAAAAGTATTGGATTGTTCCAGTTAAATATAAAAACTTGTACACGATTTGTTTTTTGTCGGTGACATTGGCGGTGCTTCATTCGCGGGCAAGCCTCGCTCCTACAGGTTTTGCGCGATCCTTGTAGGGGCGGGGCTTGCCCGCGAAGGCGTCGGCCGATTCAACGCCGCAACAACCCGTGCCTATACTTCTTTTTCTATAACAAAAGAGGGCTGCGCCATGGACCACCTCGTACTCACCGTATTTGCGCCGGACAAGGCAGGGCAGGTCGAGCGCATTGCCCAATGCATTGCCGAGCACGGCGGCAACTGGCTGGAAAGCCGCATGTCGCGCATGGCCGGGCAGTTCGCCGGGATTCTTCGGGTGGGCGTGCCGGCCGAAGCCTACGACGAACTGGTCGATGCCCTACAGGCGTTGTCCGCCCATGGCATTCGCGTGTTGATCGCGGAAAGCGGCATCGAGCAATCCTGCACCTGGAAGCCGATCGCCATGGAACTGGTGGGCAATGACCGGCCGGGGATCGTGCGCGACATCACGCGGTTGTTGAGCGAGCAGGGGGTGAACCTGGAACGGCTGGTCACCGAAGTACGTCCGGCACCGATGAGCAGCGAGCCGCTGTTCCACGCCGAAGCTATTCTCGCGGTGCCGCTGACCTTGTCGCTGGACGTCCTGCAATCGCGCCTGGAAACCCTGGCCGACGACTTGATGGTTGAATTGGTGCTGCGCAGCGAACCCTGACACAGGGTTATCCAAGTTATACGTGCACCTGCCTGTGGATAACCTGTAGAGACACCCCGCCAGGCCACGCCGGCCGGGGATCTTCAGGATCTGATCAAAAAACCAGCAGTTTCAACAAGTTGCGCACAAACAGCGGGGATCACGCTGTGGATAACCTTGGGAAGGATTGATGCAGGCCACGAAGAACGTGGCCTGTAGAGAATTGTACGTTTTTTGATCAGTTGCGCCGGCGCATGCTGATCACCGCATCAACGCTGTAAATCGCCAGGCCGGCCCAGATAAACATGAACGCCACCAACGTGCTGGACGACAGGTGTTCATCAAACAGCAGAACGGCTTGCAGCAAGACCAGCGTCGGCGCCAGGTATTGGAGAAATCCCAAAGTGGTGTAGGGCAAATGCCGCGCGGCGGCGTTGAAACATACCAGCGGCACCAGCGTCACCGGGCCGGCCGCCACCAGCCACCAGGCTTCGGAGGTGGTCCAGAACGCCGGTTGCGCACTGGCCGCCGACGGGTTGAACAACAGCCAGGCGACGGCAATCGGCACCAGCATCCAGGTTTCCACCACCAGCCCCGGCAACGCCTTGACCGGCGCCTGTTTGCGGATCAGTCCGTAGAAGCCGAAAGTCAGCGCCAGCACCAGCGACACCCAGGGCAAACTGCCGACCTGCCACACCTGTTGCGCCACACCAATCGCGGCCAGCGCCACCGCCAGCCATTGCATGCGCCGCAGCCGTTCGCCGAGGATCAACATCCCCAGCAGCACGTTCACCAGTGGATTGATGTAGTAACCGAGGCTGGCTTCGAGCATGCGCCCGTTGTTCACCGACCACACGTAGGTCAGCCAGTTGGCCGCGATCAGCGTGCCGCTCAAGGCCAGGATCGCCAGGCGTTTGGGGTTGTCGCGCAACTCGCGCCACCAGCCCGGATGCTTCCAGACCATCAGCAACAAGCCACCGAACAGCGCGGACCAGAGCACCCGGTGGATGATGATTTCTACCGCCGGCACCGAGGCGATGGCTTTGAAGTAGAGCGGGAAAAGTCCCCAGATGATGTAGGCACTCAGGCCCAGGATGTACCCGCGACGCGGGTTGGCGGCTTGCATGCAGAGTCCTTGCTTAGGCAGCTAACAAAGGGGGGGATTGTAAGGAGATTTGTCGCGATGTGCTGATCCCTGTAGGAGCGGGCAAGCCTCGCTCCTACAGGTGGGGGGTGTTAGAAGAGCTTCAGCGGTTCTTCGTTGAGTGCCGACAACTGCTCACGCAACGCCAACACCTGATCGCCCCAATACCGCTCGCTACCAAACCACGGAAAGCTGTGGGGAAACGCCGGGTCATCCCAACGGCGGGCCAGCCAGGCGCTGTAGTGCATCAGGCGCAAGGCGCGCAACGGTTCGATAAGCGCCAGTTCCCGTGGGTCGAAGTCATGAAACTCGTTGTAGCCGTCCATCAATTCCGACAACTGGCCAAGACATTCCTGACGATCCCCGGCGAGCATCATCCAGATGTCTTGCACCGCCGGGCCCATGCGGCAGTCGTCGAGGTCGACGATGTGGAACATCTCGTCGCGGCACATCATGTTGCCGGGGTGGCAATCACCGTGCATGCGGATGTTCTGGTGCGGCGTCGCCTTGTAGACCTCTTCGACGCGCTTGAGCAGATCGCGGGCCACGGACTCGTAGGCCGGCAGCAGGCTTTTCGGGACGAAATTGCCTTCGAGCAAGGTGTTCAGCGAATCGTGGCCGAAATTTTTCACGCCCAGCGCTTCACGATGCTCGAACGGCTTGGTCGCGCCGACGGCATGCAGGCGCCCGAGCAATTGGCCCAGGCGATACAGCTGATCCAGATTGCCTGGCTCCGGCGCGCGGCCACCACGGCGGGGGAACAGGGTGAAGCGGAACCCGGCGTGTTCGTGCAGGCTGGCGCCGTTATGAATCATCGGCGCGACCACCGGCACATCGCATTCAGCGAGTTCGAAGGTGAACTGGTGTTCTTCGAGAATGGCTTCGTTGGTCCAGCGCTGCGGGCGGTAGAACTTGGCGATCAGCGGCTCGGAGTCTTCGATGCCGACTTGATAGACGCGGTTTTCGTAGCTGTTGAGCGCGAGGATGCGCGCATCACTGAGAAAGCCGATGCTTTCGACGGCATCAAGCACGAGGTCTGGGGTGAGGGTTGCAAACGGGTGGGCCATGCTGACTCCTGCGCGCAGCAGGCTGCCGCGTCCGGCCAAGCATGGTAGCGCAGACGGGGTGTGTTTAGGGGGATCGTTCCCACGCTCTGCGTGGGAATGCCTCACCGGACGCTTCGCGTCCGTTTCTGGGACGCGGAGCGTCCCTGGCTGCATTCCCACGCGGAGCGTGGGAACGATCAGGCCCGATCAGGCGCCGACGACCCCGCCATCTTCCCGAGAAATGGCCATCACCGAAGACCGTGGCTTGCCGTTGGGCAAATGCTCTGGGAACGTTGACCCGCCGTTCTCCCCAGGATGCTGAATCCCGACAAACAACGTCTTCTGATCCGGCGAAAAACTGATCCCCGTTACCTCGCAACCAATCGGTCCGACCATGAACCGACGGATTTCCCCGGTCACCGGGTCGGCGCAGAGCATCTGGTTATTGCCCATGCCGGCAAAGTCCCCGGCATTGCTCGAATCGCCATCGGTGAGAATCCACAAGCGCCCGGCCTTGTCGAACCCCAAGCCGTCCGGGCTATTGAACATGTTCTGCGGGGTGATGTTCGACGAACCACCCTTCGGTGTACCGGCATGCACGCCCGGATTACCGGCGACCACAAACAAATCCCAGGCAAAACTTTTCGAACCGTGATCATCACGGTCGGTGCGCCAGCGCAGGATCTGTCCGTAAACGTTTTTCTCCCGAGGATTCGGCCCGCCGACCGGTTGCCCGTCTTCGCCGCGCTTGGCGTTGTTGGTCAAGGTGCAATAAACCTGGCCATCCTTGGGGCTGACGACGATCCATTCCGGACGGTCCATGCGCGTGGCGTTGACCACACTGGCGGCGAGCCGTGCGTGAATCAGCACCTCGGCCTGATCGGCAAAGCCGCTGCTGGCGTCGATGCCGTTTTTGCCGTGGGTCAGCTCGATCCACTGGCCCTGGCCTTTCGGATGATCAGCATTACCGTCACCGGCGTCGAAGCGCGCGACGTATAAAGTGCCGTGGTCCAGCAGGTCGCGGTTTGCCTTGGGGTTTTTGTGATTGATCTTGTCGCGGCTGACAAATTTATAGATGAACTCGCCGCGCTCATCATCGCCCATGTAGACCACGGCGCGACCGTCGCTGGTTTCGGCCAGGGCCGCGTTTTCATGCTTGAAACGGCCCAGGGCGGTGCGTTTGATCGGGGTCGATTGCGGGTCGAACGGGTCGATCTCCACCACCCAGCCGTGACGGTTGAGCTCGTTGGGATTTTTCGCCAGATCGAAACGTGGATCGTGCTGGTGCCAGTTGATGTCCTTGCTGGCCGCTACGGCGCCGTAGCGTTTTTGCGCGGCATCGAATTTCTGCTCGGCGTTGCTGCTGCCGAAGCAATCGGTGAAGTTTTCTTCGCAAGTCAGGTAGGTGCCCCACGGCGTCTTGCCGTTGGCGCAGTTCTGGAACGTGCCGAGGACGTTCTTGCCGTGCTTGTCGGCGTTGGTCTTGAGCAATTCGTGACCGGCGGCCGGGCCGCTCAGGTTGATCGGCGCGTTGCCGTGGATGCGCCGATTGTAGCGCGAGCCTTGAACAAATTGCCACTGGCCGTTCTTGCGCTGCACTTCGATCACCGACACGCCTTCACAAGCCAGGGCCTTGCGCACTTCTTCGGCGGACTGCGGCATGCCGCCGTGGGGGTAGAGGTAGCGGTAGTTGGTGTATTCGTTGTTGATCGCCATCAGCGCCCGGTCTTTTTCACCGGGAAACTCAAACAGGCTCATGCCGTCGTTGTTGTCGCCGAACTGGACTTCCTGATGCTCGGCGCTGCCGTTGCCGCTGGGGTCGAAGGCCGGACCGTTCTTTTGCAGGGGCTGGCCCCAACTGATCAACACCGAGGATTTGTAACCCGGCGGCAGGGTGATCGCATCGCTGGTCGCGGCGGCGATGCTGTCGAAGCCCAACAGTTTGCTGGAGCCGGCGCTGACACTGGCGGCCAGCACGCTGCGGCTCAGCAGGTTGCCACCGAGGAACATCGCCGCACCGCAGAGGGCGCCGGCGCTGATGAAACCACGACGGCTGAGGCCGACCATGTTTTCCAGGTCGGTGGGTTGGTTTTCTTCTAATAGGCTCACATCAGGCTCCCTGCGGGTTTTTGCAGTCACCTTAATGAGCGTTAATGAAGGTTTTGTTTCAGAGCGGTGTACCGAGCAGGACGTTGGACGGCGAGAACTGCACCAGCACCGGTTGGTCGATGCCCAGGCCGGTGTTTCTTAAGTGCAGTGGCTCGGCCAGGGCGCAGAGTGTCTGGCCATTGGGCAGGCCGATGCGCACTTCGCTGGGACCGTCCTCGGCATTGAGGATTTCTTCGATAATGCCGTTCAGGCAATTGTTGCCAGGTGTTGCGGTTTGCTCGATGGCCAGCAATTCCAGCCATCCGGCCTTGATCAGGGCGACGACTTCGGTGCCGGTTTGCAGCTCCAGGCGCAGCGTGCTGTCGTGGGTGATCTGCGCGTCGATGTTCAAGCCTTCGGCCAGCTCCAGGCGAATGCGGTCATTGCGCCCCTGGGAGTCGATCGCCACGACTTTGCCGTGCAGTTGGTTGCGCGCACTGGTGCGCAGCATCAAGCGACCGAGCAGGTCGAGGTCGCTGGCGTCTTCGGCCGCTTCCAGCACCTGGGCCTGCAACACTTGCAGCTTTTGATACAGACGCAGGACCCGCTGACCCTCTTCGGACAACTTCGCGCCACCGCCACCCTTGCCGCCGACACTGCGTTCCACCAACGGTTTTTGCGCGAGGTTGTTCAGCTCATCGATGGCGTCCCACGCCGCTTTGTAACTCAGGCCGGCGCTTTTCGCGGCGCGGGTGATCGAGCCTTGTTCGGCAATGTGTTGCAGCAAGGCAATGCGCTGCGGGCGACGGACAATGTGCTGGGACAACAACGTAGGCAAGGACATGGCGAGTGCTTTGGGCGGTGGCGATGGGAGGACGTTGGCGGCTTGGCGTTCGGGAGTCAAGTCAGCTCACCTCACCGGGTTTGGGTGTGCGCGCCAGGCAATAGACATCGACCCGGGCGGCACCGGCGTCCATCAGTAAACGAGCCAGGGTTTGCGCGGTGGCGCCGGTGGTCAGTACGTCATCGATCAGCGCCAGATGCCGGCCCGCAACCGATGCGCCGGGCGCCAGGGCGAAGGCGTTACGCAGGTTGAGTTTGCGCGCTTGGGCATTCAAATCCTGTTGGGCGCTGGTGTCCTGAATCCGCAGCAACAGCGTTTCATCACAAGGAATAGTCAGGCTTTCACTGAGCCACCGCGCGAGCATCGCCGCCTGGTTGAAGCCGCGTTGGCGCAGACGCTTGGTAGCCAGCGGCACCGGGACCAGCGCATCGGGTCGCTCCAGATCTTCATCGAAGCGATGTTGCAGGAACTGGGCAAGAAGTTCGCCGAGCAAGCGGCCAAACGGCCACTTCGCGTTGTGTTTGAAGCGGGTGATCAACGTGTCCAGCGGAAAGCTGTAGGTCCAGGGCGTCGCCACTCGCTCGAAGGCCGGCGGCTGTTGCAGGCATTGGCCGCACGTCAGGCCGGACGCCGGCAAGGGCAGCGCGCAGGTCTGGCAGTGATCGCCCAGCCAGGGCAACTCGGTTTCGCAGGCTGTGCAGATGGGTGAAGTGTCTTCGGCAGGTTCCGAACAGAGCAAACAGGATTGTTTGTTTTTTAACCAGATGTAAACCGGTCCTTCGTATCGTGGTTGACAGCGCATCGCTCTTCCTTAAATATGCCGAACATCCGTGTCGCGCCTGTGGGTATTCCATTCCCCCAGCCGCTTGCCAAGCATAAAACAAAGGAAACACCCATGAGCGCCAGCACCTCTGCAACCCTGCGTCATGACTGGTCTTTGGCCGAAGTCAAAGCACTCTTCGTTCAGCCATTCAACGACCTGTTGTTCCAGGCGCAGACCGTGCACCGCGCGCACTTCGACGCTAACCGGGTCCAGGTGTCGACCTTGCTGTCGATCAAGACCGGCGCCTGCCCGGAAGATTGCAAATATTGCCCGCAGTCCGGTCACTACAACACCGGCCTGGAAAAAGAAAAACTGATGGAAGTGCAGAAGGTCCTCGAAGAGGCCGCTCGCGCCAAGGCCATCGGTTCGACGCGTTTCTGCATGGGCGCGGCGTGGAAACATCCGTCGGCCAAAGACATGCCGTACGTGCTGGAGATGGTCAAGGGCGTGAAAGCCATGGGCCTGGAAACCTGCATGACCCTCGGTCGTCTCGATCAGGACCAGACGGTCGCCCTGGCAGACGCCGGCCTCGATTACTACAACCACAACCTCGACACCTCGCCTGAGTTCTACGGCAGCATCATCACCACCCGCACCTATGGCGAGCGCCTGCAAACCCTGGCCTACGTGCGTGAATCGGGGATGAAGATCTGCTCCGGCGGCATCCTCGGCATGGGCGAGTCCCTCGACGACCGTGCCAACCTGCTGATCCAGCTGGCCAACCTGCCGGAGCATCCGGAATCGGTGCCGATCAACATGCTGGTGAAAGTCGCTGGTACGCCGCTGGAAAACGCCGATGACATCGACCCGTTCGACTTCATCCGCATGCTCGCCGTTGCCCGTATCCTGATGCCGCAATCCCACGTGCGCCTGTCCGCTGGCCGCGAAGCGATGAACGAGCAGATGCAGGCCCTGGCGTTCTTCGCTGGCGCCAACTCGATTTTCTACGGCGACAAACTGCTGACCACCGCCAACCCGCAGGCCGACAAGGACATGCAACTGTTCGGGCGCCTGGGGATCCTGCCGGAAGCGCGCGAAGAGCATGCCGATGAAGTGCATCAAGCGGCGATCGAGCAGGCATTGGTCGAGCAGAAGAGCAGCGAGCAGTTCTATAACGCCGCTGTGTGACTTCCCCGCCCTGTAGGAGCGAGGCTTGCCCGCGAATGAGACGCCCTGGTCTATCTGAAGATCGCGGTGATGCCTTCGAGGGCAAGCCTCGCTCCTACAGGGGCTGTACCTCTTTCCTACTCGCGAGGTCTGCATGTCTTTCGATCTCAGCGCGCGTCTTGCTGCCCGTCGTGCCGAAAATCTCTATCGCCAACGCCCACTGCTCGAAAGCCCTCAAGGCCCGGAAGTGGTGGTCGATGGTCAGCCATTGCTGGCGTTCTGTAACAACGACTACCTGGGCCTGGCCAATCACCCGCAAGTGATCGAAGCCTGGCGCGCCGGTGCGGCGCGTTGGGGCGTCGGCGGCGGGGCGTCGCATTTGGTCATCGGCCACAGCACCCCGCATCATGAGCTGGAAGAAGCCCTGGCCGATCTCACCGGTCGCCCGCGGGCACTGCTGTTCACCACCGGTTACATGGCCAACCTCGGCGCGGTCACCGCGTTGGTCGGGCAGGGCGATACGGTGCTGGAAGACCGGCTCAATCACGCCTCGTTGCTCGATGCCGGTTTGTTGTCCGGTGCGCGCTTCAATCGCTACCTGCATAACGACGCGGACAGCTTGGCCAAACGTCTTGAGAAAGCCACCGGCAACACGCTGGTGGTCACCGACGGCGTGTTCAGCATGGATGGCGATATCGCCGACCTGCCGGCATTGGCCCGGGAAGCCAAGGCCAAGGGCGCGTGGTTGATGGTGGATGACGCCCACGGGTTTGGTCCGCTGGGCGCGAATGGCGGCGGGATCGTCGAGCACTTCGGCCTGAGCCAGGAAGATGTGCCAGTGTTGGTCGGCACCCTCGGCAAGGCGTTCGGCACGGCCGGGGCATTTGTGGCCGGCAGTGAAGAGTTGGTCGAAAGCCTGATCCAGTTCGCCCGTCCGTACATCTACACCACCAGCCAGCCACCGGCCCTGGCCTGCGCGACGCTGAAAAGCCTTGAACTGCTGCGCAGCGAGCATTGGCGGCGTGAGCACCTGAAGACGCTGATCAGCCAGTTCCGCCATGGTGCCGAGCAAATTGGCCTGGAGTTGATGGACAGCTTTACGCCGATCCAGCCAATCATGATTGGTGATGCCGGGCGCGCGGTTCGACTGTCGCAGATGCTGCGTGAACATGGCCTGATGGTGACGGCGATCCGTCCGCCGACCGTGCCGGCCGGCAGCGCCCGCTTGCGGGTAACCCTGACCGCCGCCCACAACGAGGCGCAGGTGCAGCTATTGTTAAATGGACTGGCCGATTGTTTTGCACAACTGGGAACGGAGCCAAGCCATGCGTGATCGTCTGATTCTGCTGCCCGGTTGGGGCCTCGGGATTTCGCCGCTGGAGCCATTGGCGGCAGCGTTGCAGGGGTTGGATGAACACCTGCGGGTCGAGATCGAGCCGTTGCCGGAGCTCGAATCGAGCGATCTCGAAGAATGGCTCGATGAGCTCGATTCGACCGTGCCCCAGGATGCCTGGCTCGGTGGCTGGTCTCTTGGCGGCATGCTTGCCTCTGAGCTGGCGGCCCGGCGCGGTGATCGCTGCTGCGGACTGCTGACCCTGGCGAGCAATCCTTCGTTTGTTGCCCATGAGCAATGGCCCAGTGCGATGCCCGGCGAAACGTTTGATGCGTTTCTGGCCGGTTGCGGCGCCGATCCGCGCATGACCTTGAAACGGTTCTCGCTGCTCTGCGCCCAAGGCGCCGAAGACCCGCGCGGGTTGTCGCGTCTGTTACTTGGCGGGGCGCCGCATACGTCGGCCCAGGTGTTGATGAACGGCCTGGAACTGCTCGCGCAACTGGATACCCGCCAGGCGCTACAGGCGTTTCGTGGCCCGCAACTGCACCTGTTCGCCGGCCTCGACGGGCTGGTCCCGGCCGAAGCGGCGGGGGACTTGCTGGCCTTACTGCCGGATGTCGAAATCGGCCTGATCGAACAGGCCAGCCACGCGTTTCTTCTGGAAGACCCCCACGGTGTGGCGGGGGCGATCCAGGCTTTTTTGCATGAGTCCGGTGATGACTGATTTATCCCTTCCCAACCTGCCCGGCGGTTTGCCCGACAAGCGTCAGGTCGCGGCGTCCTTTTCCCGCGCAGCGGCCAGCTACGACAGCGTGGCCGAGTTGCAACGCGATGTTGGCAGCGAGTTGTTGCGCCGTTTGCCGCAGGATTTTTCGCCTGATCGCTGGCTGGACCTGGGCTGCGGCACCGGGTACTTCAGCCGTGCACTGGGTGAGCGTTTTCCTGCGAGTCACGGCGTTGCGCTGGATATCGCCGAGGGCATGCTCAATCACGCTCGGCCATTGGGCGGCGCAACGCACTTCATCGCCGGGGATGCCGAGCGGCTGCCGTTGCAGGCTTCGACCTGCGACCTGATCTTTTCCAGCCTGGCGGTGCAATGGTGTTCGGACTTTGCCGCGGTGCTCAGCGAGGCCAATCGGGCATTGAAACCGGGCGGAATTTTCGCGTTTGCTAGTCTGTGTGTCGGCACGTTGTACGAATTGCGTGACAGCTGGCGTCAGGTGGACGGCATGGTGCACGTCAACCGTTTCCGCGGGTTCGAGACTTATCAACAGCTGTGCGCGGCCAGTGGCTTGAACGTCGTCAGCCTGCAAGCCCGTCCACACGTGTTGCATTACCCGGATGTGCGCAGCCTGACCCATGAACTCAAGGCATTGGGCGCGCATAACCTGAACCCCGGTCGGCCGGGCGGTTTGACTGGCCGGGCAAGGATCCTCGGCTTGATCGAGGCCTATGAGCAGTTTCGTCAGGCACAAGGACTGCCGGCGACTTATCAAGTGGTTTATGCCGTGTTGGAGAAACCCTTATGAGCGCAGCGTATTTCATCACCGGCACCGACACTGATGTCGGCAAGACTACCGTCGCCGCGGGCTTGCTGCATGCCGCGCGACTGGCGGGCTTGAGTACGGCCGCGGGCAAACCGGTGGCCTCTGGTTGTGAGGTGACCCCCAAAGGGTTGCGCAATGCCGATGCACTGGCGTTGTTGGCGGAGTGCTCGGTGCCGCTGACGTATGCACAGGTCAATCCGGTGGCGTTCGAACCGGCGATTGCGCCGCATCTGGCGGCGCGGGAGGCGGGCATCGCGCTGACGGTGCAATCCTTGTTGACGCCGATGCGCGAGATTCTGGATCTGAACGCGGACTTCACGTTGATCGAAGGCGCGGGTGGCTGGCGCGTGCCGTTGGCGGATCAGGACAATCTTTCGGACCTGGCGATAGCGCTGGACCTGCCAGTGATTCTGGTGGTCGGCGTGCGGCTGGGCTGCATCAACCACGCGCTGTTGACGGCTGAAGCGATTGCCAACGATGGGCTGCAATTAGCCGGATGGGTGGCCAACATCATCGAGCCGAAAACCTCGCGGCTGGAGGAAAACCTCGCCACGCTGGCCGAGCGGATACCCGCACCGTGCCTGGGCCGGGTGCCGAAACTCAAGTCGGTGACGGCGGAGGCGGTGGCTGAGCATCTTCAACTGGACCTGTTGGATTAATGGTTTTGCCTATGACGAGGCACTGTGCCATTAGTGTTTTTGTCGGGTGTTTTACTTGCGCGTCTGCTTCAATGGCCGCTGTTGATCCTTCATAAGGACGAGTTCTCCCATGGAAATCTCAGGTAGCACCGCTTTTTATGCCGGTCTGAGCACTATTCAGACAGGGCAGAACCGTGTCGATCAGGCCGCCGGCCAGATCGCCAGCACCACCATTGAACGTTCGCAGACCAGCCAGTCTTCCGAATCTCAGGTTGATCGTCTGCGTTCGGTCGATCGCAGTCAGGAATCCGACCTGGCCAGCAATATGGTCGAGATGTCCCAGGGCAAGTTTCAGGTTGAGCTGGGTGCGAAAGTCGCCAAGGCTTCCGATGAAATGCTCGGCACGTTGATTGATACCTACGCTTGATATCCAGCTGAACCTGTTACCCCAACGCCGCGAATATTCGCGGCGTTTTTCTGCGTAAGTCCTTCTCCCTCAACTAATCTTTCCTACAGTGCCTGTTGCTCTGTCATCGGCGGTGCGCGGCTGCGTGGCCGTTATGCACGGCTGTGTGAAGACGAACGGCAAAAGATCGGCGCTTGACAAGATTTGGGCGTAAACGTATGTTTCAAACAACTGTTTGACCGTCACAACAAATCAACACGGTCGTTCATTCCCGGTTACATCAGCAGAGGTTTATCGCTATGCCTGACTACAAGGCCCCCTTGCGTGATATTCGCTTCGTTCGTGACGAACTGCTCGGCTACGAAGCGCACTATCAGAGCCTTCCGGCTTGCGCAGACGCAACTCCGGACATGGTTGACGCCATTCTCGAAGAAGGCGCCAAGTTTTGTGAGCAGGTGCTGGCACCGCTGAACCGCGTGGGTGACACCGAAGGCTGCACCTGGAGCGAGTCCGGCGTTAAAACCCCGACTGGTTTCAAAGAAGCCTACAAGCAATTCGTCGAAGGCGGCTGGCCTAGCCTGGCCCACGACGTAGAACACGGTGGCCAAGGTCTGCCGGAGTCTCTGGGTCTGGCCGTCAGTGAAATGGTTGGCGAAGCCAACTGGTCGTGGGGCATGTACCCAGGCCTGTCCCATGGCGCGATGAACACCATTTCCGAACACGGTACGCCTGAGCAACAAGAGGCTTACCTGACCAAACTGGTCTCCGGCGAATGGACCGGCACCATGTGCCTGACCGAACCGCACTGCGGCACCGACCTGGGCATGTTGCGCACCAAGGCCGAACCTCAGGCCGACGGTTCCTACAAAGTTTCCGGCACCAAGATCTTCATCTCGGCCGGTGAACACGACATGGCTGACAACATCGTCCACATCGTGCTCGCACGTCTGCCGGATGCACCGGCTGGCACCAAAGGCATCTCGCTGTTCATCGTGCCGAAGTTCATGCCGAACGAAGACGGTTCGATCGGCGCACGTAACGCCGTGACCTGTGGTTCCCTGGAACACAAAATGGGTATCCACGGTAACGCCACCTGCGTGATGAACTTCGACGCGGCCACCGGTTTCCTGATCGGCCCGGCGAACAAAGGCCTGAACTGCATGTTCACCTTTATGAACACCGCGCGTCTGGGCACTGCGCTGCAAGGTCTGGCTCACGCCGAGATCGGCTTCCAGGGCGGCCTGAAATACGCTCGTGATCGCCTGCAAATGCGCTCCCTGACTGGCCCGAAAGCGCCGGAAAAAGCCGCTGACCCGATCATCGTTCACCCAGATGTACGTCGCATGTTGTTGACCATGAAAGCGTTCGCCGAAGGCAACCGCGCGATGGTCTACTTCACCGCCAAACAGGTCGACATCGTCAAATACGGCGTAGACGAAGAAGAGAAAAAGAAAGCCGATGCACTGCTGGCTTTCATGACGCCGATCGCCAAAGCCTTCATGACTGAAGTCGGCTTCGAATCCGCTAACCACGGCGTGCAAATCTACGGTGGTCACGGTTTCATCGCCGAGTGGGGCATGGAGCAGAACGTTCGCGACAGCCGCATTTCGATGCTGTACGAAGGCACCACCGGTATCCAGGCACTCGACCTGTTGGGCCGCAAAGTGTTGATGACTCAAGGCGAGGCTCTGAAAAGCTTCACCAAGATCGTCCACAAGTTCTGCCAGACCAACGAAGGCAACGAAGCGGTCAAAGAGTTCGTCGAGCCATTGGCTGCGCTGAACAAAGAATGGGGCGAGCTGACCATGAAGGTCGGTATGGCTGCCATGAAAGATCGCGAAGAAGTCGGCGCGGCCTCCGTGGACTACCTGATGTACTCCGGTTATGCCTGCCTGGCCTACTTCTGGGCTGACATGGCGCGCCTGGCTGCCGAGAAACTGGCTGCCGGCACCACCGAAACCGCGTTCTACACCGCCAAGCTGCAGACCGCGCGCTTCTACTTCCAGCGCATCCTGCCGCGTACCCGCACTCACGTTGTTACCATGCTGTCGGGCGCCAACAACCTGATGGACATGAAAGAAGAAGACTTCGCACTGGGTTACTAAGCCTTAGCGCAGTCCAATAAAAGAGCCGCCGCTCCTTCGGGAGTGGCGGCTTTTTTTTGCCTTGAGTTCGAACCCCAGTTGGGACCCATTCCCCGGCAAAAATCGCCTTCACCACCCCACAACGACCGTATGGTGCGGGCCAACGGCCGCCAGAAGTGGCCAGCACCCTACTGCAGGGCGGCAATGTGCCTGACGCGCTGGATGTCGATGGGCGACCGGTGCGGCGAGGATGCGAGCAACACCAGCGGCTTCGAACATCCTTCTGTGTGGCCTGGGAACAGGCGCCGTTCGATCATCCGTCGCTGGTCATTCCCCAAGATTATGTTGGTGATGAAAATGCGGTGACGGCACGCCCTGTCAGTCCGAAGATCTCGACGCGGCAGGCACTGGATGCACTGATTTCCCTCAAGCCTATTGGTGCAGAAGGGCGCAGCGTCAGCGGAGGGCCGTTGCAGGCGTCCTATGACGATCTTTGAGGCGTCAGTTAAAAAACCTCGGCAACTGACTCAGATACTCGGCATTTCTGCCGTTAAAGAGACGTTCACGTGACCTGCATCACATTTCGTGTGCTTAATCGTGCGAATTGCAGGCACAATGCCATCAATTGCTATGCCGGGTCGGAGCTTTACCCTTGCCGCGTTCTTCCGCTGTACGTTTCAGTCATTTCTTGCCCTCACTACTGCTCTTGCTCGCTGGGCTTTCGGCTGCGTACATCAAGGATCTCAACGTCTTCTTCACGTCGCTGTTCAACGTGCTGCCCACCCTGGTGCTGTTGCTCGGCGGTGCGTACTGCGCGGTTTACCGACGCCAGCGTGAACTGTTCCTGATGGTCACGGTGTACATCGCCTACTTCCTGCTCGATACCCAGACCGATTATTACCGCGACAACGGCAAGGTTCGCGAAGACGCCGCGGTGGTGTTCCATCTCTGTTGTCTGCTGCTGCCGTTGCTGTTCGGCCTGTTCGCCGCGTGGCAGGAACGTACTCACCTGTTTCAGGATATGGTGGCGCGCTTCGCCGTGTTGCTGGCGTTCGGCAGCGTGGCGCTGGGCATTGAGCAAAGTTACCCACAGGCGCTGCTGATGTGGCTGTCGGAAATCCGCTGGCCGGCCTTGCACGGAGCATGGATGAGCCTGATCCAGTTGTCCTACCCGGTCTTCATCGCCTCTTTTGTCTTGTTGGCCTGGCAATACTGGCGCAATCCGAGGCCGTTGCACGCCGCGCAATTGGTGGGGCTGCTGGGGTTGTTCTGGATGTTGCCGAAAACCTTCATCCTGCCGTTCACCCTGAACATCATGTGCAGCCAGGTGATGCTGATGATTGCCGCGGCCGTTGCCCACGAAGCCTATCAAATGGCTTTCCGCGACGAACTCACCGGCCTGCCGGGCCGTCGCGCCTTGAACGAACGCATGCAGCGCCTGGGGCGCAATTACGTGCTGGCGATGAGCGACGTCGATCACTTCAAGAAATTCAACGACACCCACGGCCATGATGTCGGCGATCAGGTGCTGCGCCTGGTGGCCAGCAAACTGTCGAAAATCAGCGGCGGCGGTAGGGCGTATCGCTACGGTGGCGAGGAATTCGCCCTGGTGTTCGCGGGCAAGACGCTGGAAGAGTGCATGCCGCACCTGGAAGTCATCCGCGAGTCGATTGCCTCCTACAACATTCAATTGCGTAATCCGGACCGGCCTCAGGACGATCAGCAAGGTCGCCAGCGTCGAGCCGGCTCCGGCGCTTCCAGCGTGTCGGTCACGGTCAGCATCGGCGTCGCCGAACGCTTGGAGCAGCGCACCCCCGAACAAGTGCTCAAGTCCGCGGATGAGGCGCTCTACAGCGCCAAGGGCGCCGGGCGCAACTGCGTGGTGGCGTTCGGTCAGAGCCGCCGTGGCGCAGTGCGCATGGATGCCGCTGCGGGTTGAGTGATGACGGCGCATTCAGCGTCTGGACTGTGATTGTGAGGCGTGGTGCGCGGCAGTAGGTTTGAGGAATCTGCCGCCGGAGAAACGACCATGCCCGAGTACAAAGCTCCCCTGCGCGATATGCGCTTTCTGATCGACCACGTCTTCGACTTCCATGGCAACTACGCCGCGCTGGGTGCCACCGATGCCAGCCCGGACATGGTCAACGCGATCCTCGAAGAAGGCGCGAAATTCTGTGAGAACGTCCTCGCACCGCTCAATCGCAGCGGCGACGAAGAAGGCTGCCATTTCGACAACGGCGTGGTGACAACGCCTACAGGTTTCAAGCAAGCCTTCGCCCAATACGTCGAGGGTGGCTGGCATGGCCTGGCGGCTGATCCGGTTCATGGCGGCCAGGGTTTGCCTCTTTCACTGGGGCTGGTCATCAGTGAGATGGTCGCCTCCAGCAATACCTCCTGGGGCATGTACCCAGGCCTGACCCACGGCGCGATGTCGGCGATCCACGCCCATGGCACCGAAGAGCAAAAACAGACCTACCTGAGCAAACTCACCGCCGGCCAGTGGACCGGGACCATGTGCCTGACCGAAGCCCATTGCGGCACCGACCTGGGCATCATCAAGACCCGCGCGGTGCCCCAGGCCGACGGCAGTTATGCGATCTCCGGCAGCAAGATCTTCATCTCCGCCGGTGAACACGACATGAGCGACAACATCATTCATTTGGTATTGGCCAAGCTGCCGGACGCGCCGGCCGGGACCAAGGGCATTTCGCTGTTTATCGTGCCCAAATTACTACCCGATGCTAACGGCGAAGCGGGCGAGCGCAATGGCGTTTCCTGCGGCTCCATCGAGCACAAGATGGGCATCAAGGCTTCGGCCACCTGCGTGCTCAATTTTGACGAGGCCAAGGGCTATTTGATTGGTGAAGCGAACAAGGGCCTGAACTGCATGTTCACCATGATGAACCACGCACGCCTGGGCACCGGCATGCAGGGTTTGTGTCTGGGCGAAGCGAGCTTCCAGGGCGCGATCAAGTACGCCAACGACCGCCTGCAAATGCGCTCGCTGACCGGCCCGAAAGCCCCGGAAAAAGCCGCCGACCCGATCATCGTGCACCCCGATGTGCGGCGGATGTTGCTGACGATGAAGGCCTTCAACGAAGGCAACCGGGCGCTGACCTATTTCACCGCGCAGTTGCTGGATGTTGCTCATCTGAGCTCAGATGCTACGGCGCGTCAGGATGCCGAGGACCTGTTGGCGTTCCTGACGCCAATCTGCAAAGCCTTCATGACCGATACCGGCCTGGAGGTGACCAACCACGGTATGCAGGTGTTTGGCGGGCACGGTTTTATCCGCGAATGGGGCATGGAACAGCTGGTCCGCGACTGCCGGATTGCGCCGATCTACGAGGGCACCAACGGCATTCAGGCACTGGATCTGCTGGGGCGCAAGGTCCTTGGCAGCCAAGGCAAACTGTTGCGGGGGTTCACCAAAATCGTCCATAAGTTCTGCGCGGCGAATGCCGAGCATCCGCAACTGGGCAGCTTCGTGGCACAGCTCAATGGCTTGAATCAGCAGTGGGGCGAGGTGACCACTAAAGTCGGCATGGCCGCGATGAAAAACCCGGATGAAGTCGGCGCAGCGTCGGTGGATTACTTGATGTACAGCGGGTACATCATCCTTGGGTATTTGTAGTTGCGAATGGCGTTGGTGGCTCAGGCACAGATCGATGCGGGCAGCGGCGATGCCGATTATTGCCAGGGCAAACTGGCGACCTGCGAGTTCTACTTCAAGCGTTTGCTGCCGCGTACCGCCGCTCATCGGGCGGCGATCGAGGCGGGAAGTGATTGCCTGATGAAGCTGCCGGCGGAGTTGTTTGCGCTTTAATCGGTTTTAAAAGCTTCGCGGGCAAGCCTCGCTCCTACAGTTTTGTGTCGTTCGCGAAGTCTGCGCACAGCGAGGACCTGTAGGAGCGAGGCTTGCCCGCGAATACGTTTTACCGGATATACGCCAATGACTAAACATTACAAATCAGTCATGAGCTGACCCTATGTGTCGTAAAAGTTGTTGGGTTACACTCGAACCCAACGAAAGCACAATTCCTACGAATCACCCGTTTAGATCCTGCGAGGTTTGCCATGGCTGACTACAAAGCGCCCCTGCGCGATATGCGCTTCGTCCTCAATGAAGTTTTCGAGGTCGCCAAACTCTGGGCCGAGCTGCCGGCGCTGGCGGACACCGTCGATGCCGAAACCGTCGAAGCCATTCTCGAAGAAGCCGGCAAGGTCACCAGCAAAAGCATCGCGCCCCTGAGCCGTGCGGCTGACGAAGAAGGTTGCCATTGGGCGGACGGTGCCGTCACCACGCCGGCAGGTTTCCCACAGGCTTATCAGACTTACGCTGAAGGCGGTTGGGTCGGTGTCGGTGGTGATCCGGCCTACGGCGGCATGGGCATGCCTAAAGCGGTTTCGGCCCAGGTCGAAGAAATGGTCAACTCCTCCAGCCTGTCGTTCGGTCTGTACCCGATGCTGACCGCCGGTGCCTGCCTGTCGATCAACGCCCACGCCAGCGACGAGCTGAAAGCCGCGTACCTGCCGAACATGTATGCCGGCGTCTGGGCTGGCTCCATGTGCCTGACCGAACCGCACGCTGGTACAGACCTGGGGATCATCCGCACCAAGGCCGAACCTCAGGCCGACGGTTCCTACAAAGTCAGCGGCACCAAGATCTTCATCACCGGCGGCGAACACGACCTCACCGAAAACATCATCCACCTGGTACTGGCCAAACTGCCGGACGCACCGGCCGGGCCGAAAGGCATCTCGCTGTTCCTGGTGCCGAAGTTCATGGTCAATGCCGATGGCAGCCTGGGCGCACGTAACCCGGCGAACTGCGGTTCGATCGAGCACAAGATGGGCATCCAGGCGTCCGCGACTTGCGTGATGAACTTCGATGAAGCCGTGGGTTATCTGGTCGGCGAGCCGAACAAAGGCCTGGCCGCGATGTTCACCATGATGAACTACGAGCGTCTTGGCGTGGGTATCCAGGGCCTGGCCACCGGCGAGCGCTCGTACCAGAACGCTGTCGAATACGCCCGCGATCGCCTGCAAAGCCGTTCCCCGACCGGCGCGCAAAACAAAGACAAAGTCGCTGACCCGATCATCGTCCACCCGGACGTGCGTCGCATGTTGCTGACCATGAAAGCCTCGAACGAAGGCGGCCGTGCCTTCTCGACGTACGTGGCGATGCAACTGGACACCGCCAAGTTCAGCGAAGACGCGACCACCCGCAAACGTGCGGAAGACCTGGTTGCGTTGCTGACCCCAGTGGCCAAGGCATTCCTGACCGATCTGGGACTGGAAACCACCGTGCACGGCCAGCAGGTGTTCGGCGGCCACGGTTACATCCGCGAATGGGGCCAGGAACAACTGGTTCGTGACGTACGTATCACCCAGATCTACGAAGGCACCAACGGCATTCAGGCGCTGGACCTTGTAGGGCGCAAGATTGTTGGCAGTGGCGGGGCGTTCTATAACCTGTTCGCCGACGAAATTCGTCACTTCACTGCGACCGCCAGCGCTGACCTGGCGGAGTTCACCAAGCCATTGAATGACGCGGTGACCACCCTTGATGAACTGACTTCGTGGCTGCTGGACCGGGCGAAAAATAACCCGAATGAAATCGGCGCGGCGTCGGTCGAGTATCTGCAAGTATTTGGATACGTTGCCTATGCCTACATGTGGGCATTGATGGCCAAAGCGGCCTACGGCAAAGAGGCGCAGGACGATTTCTACGCGAGCAAACTCGGCACCGCGCGCTTCTATTTCGCCCGCCTGCTGCCGCGGATTCACTCGTTGAGCGCGTCGGTGAAGGCCGGCAGCGAATCGCTGTTCCTGCTGGATGCTTCGCAATTCTGACGATGTAACGTTATGTAAGCATTCTCTTACATGACGTGCTGCTGTTTTCCCATATGCGCCGATTGGATCCAGAGCTAATCTACTTCACATGGACGTCGCGCAGGAAGCGCAAAGCAACAACACGGACACGTAGGATTCTGCCAGGATGGCGGAGTGAAATGGATGTCAGGGAAACAGTCTGCAAAGCCCCGCTTCGGCGGGGTTTTCTTTTGCCTGTAGAAAAGGGCTCAGGTCATTTTCGCCGGGCTGTTCAAGCGCTCATCGGGCGCATTCAGCACTTCTTCCAGCAATGTCTGCAACAAGGCCATAGAGGCTTGTTGCCGTTGCACATCTCGACACACCAATCCGACTTTCAGCGGCACGCGCGGCTCGGTCAGCGGTTTCCACAGCAGTTCATGATTACCCAGCGCCTTTTGCGAACGCCCGGGCAACACCGTGGCCAACCGGGTATGGGGCAGGCTGTCGAGAATTCCCGCCATATTGTTCAGTTCCGCCTGCACCTGCGGCCGTCGCCCCAGGCTGGCCAATTGCGCCTGCCAGATCTGCCGCAGTTGAAACTCCTCGCCCAGTAGCAGCATCGGTAATTCCGCGGCCTGACTCATGGAGACTTTCTTGAATTCGCGCAACGGATGATCCGCCGGGATGACGAGCGTCAGTTCATCTTCGTACAACAACACACCGTGCAGTCCCGGTTGACGGGTTGGCAGGTAGCTGATGCCGATGTCCAGGGAACCATTGAGCAAGCGCCGCTCGATCTCCATGCCGGTCAGCTCATAGATTTGCACCACCAGATGCGGCTGGGCCTTGCGCACCCGTTCGAGCATCTGCGGCACCAGGCTGCTGTGCACGGTTTGCAACACGCCGATGGCCAAGGTGCGCAATGCCTGTCCCTTGAAATTACCCAGGGCTTCCCGCGCCCGTTGCAGGCCATCGAGCAGGGGTAGCGCGTGGTTATACAGCGTGTGCGCCGCGAGGGTCGGCAGCAAGCGTTTGCTGCTGCGTTCAAACAGGCTCACATCGAGGTTCTGCTCAAGGTGGCGGATCTGTTGCGACAGTGCCGGTTGGGAGATGGACAGTCGCTCCGCAGCCCGGCCCACATGGCCTTCTTCATAGACCGCGACGAAATAACGCAGTTGCTTGAAATCCATAAGTAATGCTTATCGAAAATGCTGTGAAATCGAAATGGCTCAGCGCCGTGCCTGAGCCTAGTCTAACCGCATTCATAAGGCTTACAGGGCCAGAAAGCGCGATGAATACCGTTTGCAGTGATGGTGTTTACATAGGAAAGACAAAAAACCTCAAACGAGGTTTTTTTCCATGAATCTGTTTAGTTTGCGGCGCAGCCCACCCAGTCTGGATGACCTGGTCATGGACACCTCATTGCCGTCTTGCAGTGACAACCTGTCCAGCGAGTGCCTGATGCCCAGTGTCGAGCGGCCACAACAGATTTTTGTCCGCGGCCAGGGCTCGTGGTTGTGGGACAGCGATGACCGCGCCTATCTGGATTTCACCCAGGGCGGCGGCGCCAACAGCTTGGGGCACAGTCCATCAGTGCTGGTTAACGCGATTTCCGATCAGGCCCGATCGCTGATCAACCCCGGCTTCGGCCTGCATAACCGCGGCATGCTCAACCTCGCCGAACGCCTCTGCACCAGTACCGGCAGCGATCAGGCGTACCTGCTCAACAGTGGCAGCGAAGCCTGCGACGCAGCGATCAAGTTGGCTCGCAAGTGGGGTCAACTGCATCGTGGGGGCGCTTCGCGAATCATCGTCGCTAATAAGGGTTGTCATGGCCGTAGTCTCGGGACGATTTCAGCGTCGGACAGTTCGAATCTGACCAACCGATTCGAGCCTCAGTTGCCGGGTTTCAGCCACGTTCCTTTCAATGACCTTCCAGCGTTGCACGCGGCCGTGGATGCCCGGACCGTGGCGATCATGCTCGAACCGATCCAGAGTGAAGCCGGGGTAATCGCGGCCGACGAGCATTACCTCAAGGGCATCGAACGCTTGTGTCGCGAATTGGGCATCCTGCTGATCCTCGACGAAGTGCAGACCGGGATCGGCCGCTGCGGCACCTTGCTCGCGGAACAGTCCTACGGCGTGCGAGCCGATATCGTTGTGCTCGGCAAAGGTCTGGGTGGCGGCGTGCCGTTGGCGGCGTTGCTGGCCCGGGGCAAGGCGTGCTGTTTCGACCTCGGTGAAATGACCGGCACCCATCACGGCAATGCGCTGATGACCGCTGCCGGTCTGGCCGTGCTCGATAGCGTGCACGACAAAAGATTTCTCGATCATGTGCAGCAGACCGGTCGATACCTTGGAGAAGGTCTGAGGCGGCTGTCCCATCGCTACGGCCACGGCGAATTGCGTGGCCACGGGCTGCTCTGGGGACTGACCCTGTCCGACGATTCAGCAGACGCGGTAGTCAAAGCCGCACTCTGCGAAGGCTTGCTCCTCAACGCCCCGCAACCCGATTGCCTGCGCTTCACACCAGCCCTCACCGTCAGCAAAGCCAACATCGACGAAATGCTCCTGCGCCTGGCCCGCGCGTTCTCCCGAGTACGCACCGCGCAACTGCAGTGCCGCAAAGGGATTGCCGTCTGATCAGAGCCGTCCTACACGAATTTCCGAACCGTCTCGCGGTAATAACGCATCGCCCCATACCTGCTTCTTTTGGTGTGGGGCGTTTTTTTGTCTCGGCGAAATGTTGGTCTGAAAAACCGTACTGAACCCTGACGAACGGCACAGGTCGATTAGCTGTGTGGCTTACACAAGCCAAACTTCAAATCAGGAGCTGACCCATGGACTTTATTCGAATCATCATTGCCATTCTGTTGCCGCCCCTGGGTGTGTTTCTGCAAGTCGGTTTCGCCGGGGCGTTCTGGCTGAATATTCTGCTGACGTTGTGCGGTTACATTCCGGGGATCGTGCATGCGGTTTATATCATCGCCAAGCGCTGACATTTTCGGCGTCAGATAGATTGCCTTCGCGGGCAAGTCGGAACGCCGCCCGCTCGCTCCTACGGGATTGTTGAACGACACAAACCTGTAGGAGCGAGCGGGCGGCGTTCCGACTTGCCCGCGAAGGGCGCGCCGCGGTTTCAATCTGCTAAATCCATCACCCGCCGATAAAACAACCACTCCTGCTCCAGCGCATGCGCCTGGTTCCCCGCCTTGCGAAACCCATGACGCTCATCCGCGTAATAGTGGGCCTCAACCAGAATGCCGTTGTCCTCCAGCGCCGTGACCATGTCGCGGGTTTGCTGCGGCACCACCACGGCGTCCAGTTCACCTTGAAAGAAGATCACAGGCACCGAGATATTGCTCGCGTGCAGCAGTGGCGTGCGGGCGGCGTAAAGTTCGGCGTCCTGCAGCGGATCGCCAATCAACCAATCCAGGTAGTCGCCTTCAAATTTGTGAGTCGCCCTGGCCAGTGCAACCGGATCGCTCACGCCATACAGGCTGGCCCCGGCGCGAAAGACCTTGTGAAAGGCCAGCGCGCAAAGGGTGGTATAGCCGCCAGCACTGCCGCCGCGAATGAAAGCCTTGTCGCCATCGATCAGCCCGCGTTCGGCGAGATAGGCGACCACGGCACAGGCATCCTCCACATCCACATCGCCCCAACTCAAGTGCAGCGCCTGACGATAAGCCCGGCCATAGCCGCTGCTGCCCCGGTAGTTCAGGTCGGCCACGGCGAAACCCCGTTGCGCCCAATACTGGATGCGCGGGTCGAGCATCGGGTAGCAGGCCGAGGTCGGGCCGCCGTGGATGAACACCACCAGCGGCGGCTTCGCGGCGCCGGTCATCGCCGGATAGAAAAAGCCGTGGGCCTCGCCCGAACCGCTTGGGTAGCGCAGGGTTTGTGGGCGGCTGATCTGCTCGGCGGGCAAGGGCGCAATGCCGCCAGCGAGGACTTTGACTTGTCGGGTGTGGCGGTTGATGGCGATCACCGCCGAGGAGCTGACCGGCGAGGCGGCGATGCAGTAAATAAACTGTGCATCCAGTGCGAGACTTCGGAAACGGCTGTAGTCCCCGATGAAATCTTCAGGCGCTTCGCCGCAAAGGCCCAGTCGGCCAAACCCGCCTTCGGTCCAGCTCGCCAGATAACTGTTTTCGCCCAGCGGCAACCACGTGCTGCCGCCGAGCTGCCACGGTGCCGGTCCATGATCGGCATTAGCGCTAGCCAGCGGGTTCAATCCCTCTGCGGATTCCACCCACGGCTGCCAGTAGCCGTCGCGGTCGGTCAGGCAATACAGGCGCCCGCTGTCATCAAACCGAGGTTGTTGCAACGACTCTTCAGCACCATCGCCGGCCACACAACGCGGCTGAGCAAAGCCACCTTCATTCTGGCGTTCGGCAACCATCAAACGAGTCGCGGTCCATGGCTGGTCCGGCCGACTCCACTCAATCCAGGCCAGGCGTCGAGCATCCGGGCTCAGCGTCGGCGCGGCGTAAAAGTCCGCGCCCTCGGCCAACAAATGACGCACACCGTCCGCCAGGTCGATGGCCACCAACCGATGCTGATCATGGTTTTCTTCAACCGCCAACACCTGGCCGTTGGCAAACTGCAGATCGCCATAACGGCAACCACTCGACGTCAGCACCTCAGGAGTCTCTCCCTTCAGCGATTGCCGATAGAGCTGCTGGTCCGCCTCGTTAACGAAAACAATCCCGTCATCCGTCAGACAAAACGCCCCACCGCCATATTCGTACACGCGACTGCGTGCACTGAACCCTGGCGGCGTCAGGCATCGGGCCTCGCCATCGTGCCAATGCCAGATCCGGCACGCGGCATCCTCTGGACGGTACTCGTTCCAGAACAAGCCATGACGGCCGACCTGCAACTCGGCAAAGTCGATGCCGGCCGCGACAGCCTTGATGGCGCTGAAGGGTTCAGCTGCTTTTAGCGATGAGGCGTGAGTTTCGTTCATTGCGAAAGGCCAGTTGTTCGATGGTCTGGGTCGCGTGTTCGGCTTCTTCGCGGGCCTTGAGAATCACGCCGTGATGTTCCGATTTGCTGCACACCGGGTCGGCATTGCTGGCGTCACCGGTGAGCATGAAGGCCTGGCAGCGACAGCCGCCGAAGTCTTTTTCTTTCTCATCACACGAACGGCATGGCTCAGGCATCCAGTCGTAACCGCGAAAGCGGTTGAAGCCGAACGAGTCGTACCAGATGTGTTGCATGCTGTGATCGCGCACGTTGGGAAATTGCACCGGCATCTGTCGGGCGCCGTGACAGGGCAGGGCGGTTCCGTCCGGCGTGACTGTCAGAAAGATGCTGCCCCAGCCGTTCATGCAGGCTTTCGGGCGTTCTTCGTAGTAGTCCGGGGTAACGAAAATCAGCTTGCATGGATGCCCTTCGGCTTCCAGTTTGGCGCGGTATTCATTGGTGACGCGTTCGGCGCGCACCAGCTGTTCCTTGGTCGGCAACAGGCCGACACGATTGAGCTGCGCCCAACCGTAGAACTGGCAAGTGGCGAGTTCGACGAAGTCCGCTTCAAGGGCGATGCACAGCTCGATGATGCGGTCGATCTTGTCGATGTTGTGCCGATGGGTCACGAAGTTCAGCACCATCGGATAGCCATGGGCCTTCACCGCACGGGCCATTTCCAGCTTCTGCGCGAAAGCCTTTTTCGAGCCGGCCAGCAGGTTGTTCACCTGTTCGTCACTGGCCTGGAAACTGATCTGGATATGGTCCAGGCCGGCCTTCTTGAAGTCGCTGATTTTCTGTTCGGTGAGGCCGATGCCGGAGGTGATCAGGTTGGTGTAGAACCCCAGCTTGCGCGCCTCGGCGATCAGCTCGGCGAGGTCCTGGCGCACCAGCGGTTCACCGCCGGAGAAACCCAACTGCGCCGCACCCATCTCCCGCGCTTCGCGAAACACCTTGATCCACTGTTCGGTGCTGAGTTCTTTGCCTTGCTCGGCGAAATCCAGCGGATTGGAGCAGTACGGGCATTGCAGCGGGCAGCGATAGGTCAGTTCGGCCAGCAACCACAAGGGCAGGCCGATTTCGGGTTTGGGCGGTAACTTGTCTGACACAGAATCAGGCAAGTTCGATCCAGTGCTGAGCACGGGCGACCTCCATGAATTGCTCGATGTCTTCACCGAGCTCCGGTACGCCGGGGAACTGCGCGTCCAGTTTGGCGATGATTGCCGCCACATCACGCTCGCCGTCGATCAAACCACCGATCAGCGCGGCGCTTTCATTAAGTTTGATCATGCCTTCCGGGTACAGCAGCACGTGGCCTTTCTGCGCCGGTTCGTACTGGAAACGGTAGCCCGTGCGCCAGGTCGGGGTCTTGCTGCGATCGAAACTCATAAGGTGATTCCTTTATGCCAGACCCGTTGTTCGGTCACACTGTGATACGGCGGGCGATTGAGCTCGTAGGCCATGGTCATGGCATCGAGCATGCTCCAAAGAATGTCCAGTTTGAACTGGAGAATTTCCAGCATGCGCTCCTGGCCTTCCCGCGTCGTGTAGTGCTGCAAAGTGATTGCGAGACCATGCTCGACATCGCGACGGGCCTGGCCCAGGCGCGTGCGGAAATACTCGTAGCCGGCCGGGTCGATCCACGGGTAATGCTGGGGCCAACTGTCGAGGCGCGATTGATGGATTTGTGGTGCGAACAATTCGGTCAATGAGCTGCTGGCGGCTTCCTGCCAACTGGCGCGGCGGGCGAAGTTGACGTAGGCGTCCACGGCGAAACGCACGCCGGGCAGCACCAGTTCCTGGGAGCGCAACTGATCCGGGTCGAGGCCGACCGCTTGGCCCAGGCGCAACCAGGCTTCAATGCCACCGTCTTCGCCGGGGGCGCCATCATGGTCGAGCAGGCGCTGAATCCACTCGCGACGGATCTCGCGATCCGGGCAGTTGGCGAGGATCGCAGCGTCTTTCAGGGGAATGTTCACCTGATAGTAGAATCGGTTGGCGACCCAACCCTGGATCTGCTCGCGGGTCGCCCGACCTTCATACATCGCCACATGATACGGGTGGTAGATGTGGTAGTAGGCGCCCTTGGCGCGCAGGGCGGCTTCGAACTCAGTAGGGGACATTGCGGTGTCAGTCATTTTGGTTCTCCGGGTAGGACCGGTGGATTCTTTGGTGTCGGGTCTGGCCTCATCGCGGGCAAGCCTTGCTCCTACAAGGGGACAGCGCTAACCCGTAGGAGCAAAGCTTGCTCGCGATATCGCCCTTCGCTACAACACAATACTCATGCCGTCATACGCCACTTCAACCTCACGACGAACCAGCTCCGCCCGTTCCGGCGAATCCTCATCCAGGATCGGGTTGGTGTTGTTGATGTGGATAAGCACTTTGCGCTGCTTGGGCAGTTGTTCCAGCACTTCCAGCATGCCGCCGGGGCCGTTCTGCGCCAAATGACCCATTTCCCGACCGGTGCGAGTGCCGACGCCACGGCGCTGCATTTCATCGTCGTCCCACATCGTACCGTCCACCAACAGGCAATCGCTGCCGGCCATGATTTCCAGCAGCGGCGCGTCGACCTTGCCCAGGCCCGGCGCGTAAAACAGTTTGCCGCCGGTGCTGAGGTCTTCGACGATCAGGCCGATGTTGTCGCCCGGGTGCGGGTCGAAGCGGTGCGGCGAGTAGGGCGGGGCGGCGCTACGCAGGGGCAGCGGGGTGAAACGCAGGTTCGGGCAGGCCGGCACAGTGAAACTCTGGTCGAGTTCGATACGGTTCCAGTTCAGCCCGCCGTTCCAGTGGGTCAGCATGGTGAACAGCGGAAACCCGGTGCTCAGGTCTTCGTGGACCATGTCGGTGCACCAGACTTGATGCGGGCAGCCTTCACGCAGGCTGAGCAGGCCGGTGGTGTGGTCGATCTGGCTGTCCATCAGGATGATCGCGCTGATCCCGGTATCGCGCAGGGCGCGGCCGGGTTGCATTGGGGCGAAACCCTGGAGTTGGGCGCGGATGTCCGGCGAGGCGTTGCACAGCACCCAGTTCACGCCGTCATCGGAAATCGCGATGGACGACTGAGTCCGCGCCTTGGCGTTCAGGCTGCCGTCGCGAAAGCCTGCGCAGTTCACGCAGTTGCAATTCCACTGCGGGAAACCACCGCCGGCGGCGGAACCTAGAATCTGGACAAACATGGCTGCTCCATCATTTCAACGCTGAAAATAAAAACGCCTCGGCAGACCGAGGCGTTGCACAACGATACAAACTCAGCGGCTTGCGAAGTACATGGTGACTTCAAAGCCGATACGCAGGTCGGTGTAAGCAGGTTTGGACCAGGACATGGGAGTGCTCCTTTCAGGTGGATGGGACAGTTGAGACCTATACATATAGTCCACCTCCAGCCGGAGATGTTCAGATAGTTAGGTGGCTATGTTACTCAAAATTACCGAGCCGTTGCCCGTGAAACTTTGAGAAAGCTAATTGCAGCGTCGGTAATGATCATTTTGCCGCTTGCCAGGGCGCACCAGGGCAAGCCGCGTTGGCCAGGCAGCGCCAGCCGCCTTCGGCGTTATTCAGGCGTTGGGCGGCGGTGATCAGTGCTTGGCGGTCGATCTTTAAAATTGCTTCAGGAAGTTGCGTCAGGTAATCCGACGAGTGGCCGGCGAGCCTGGCCTGCCACAGGAGTTCGGCGGCCTGGGCGTTGGGCAGGGTGGCGCTGTCGAATTGGTCGGCGAGGGCTTGGCGCTGCGCGAGGTAAGTCGCGTCATCGATGCCGTCGCTCAGTCCGCTCAAGAAGTGTTCGATGTGTTTCAGCAATTCAGCGGCAGCGACATGGGGTGATTGCACACCAAACAATAATCCGGTCTGGCCGTTTATCTGGCGTATGCCGCTGAATACGGCGTAACCCAGTTGAAGCTCGACCCGCAAGCGTTGGTAGAACGGCGTTTGGCTCAGGTGGGCGAGCAGACGCCAGCAGGCTTCGTCAGATATGTCCTGTGTGGCTGTCGGACAGAACAGTAGCAATGCGTGATCGCTGGAGCCTGTGTCGTGGTGATTCCACAAATGCTGCGCGTTGATCAAGCATGGCGGCGTCAACTGACTGTCCGCAGTGCCGGGGATACGGCTCAAGGCAACGCCCATGGCCGCTTGGGTCTGGGCGGACAGGCCCACGGCCAGACCATCCCAGCGTGCGCTTGACCAGAGTTTTTGCAGATCGCCGGAACTGACAGTGTGTTGGACGCCATGCTCCGGCAGCGCTTTGAGTAGCTGCCGAATGGGTATCAGCGCAGGACTTGCCGGCTCCGCTTGTGGGAAATCGGCATCAGCGTTTGTCAGAGCGGTCAGCGCATGTTCGAGGACTGTTGGCATCGGCTCCTGCAGACCGGTCATTTTCATCAGCCATTCATTGCCCGTTGCGCTGAAGGACATATCGACACCAGCCTGACGGGCGTCCTCACACAATGGCTCAAGGCTGGTTTCCAGGTGCGATTGGAGGCGGCCATCCGGCGCCGAATCCAGCCGCCAGCGCAGGTAAATGGCGCCCTCGTCGGTATTCCCCGGCAGCGCCTGACTGAACTGCATCGGTGAACGCTCACGACGTCCTCGGGAACGATCCTGGGCAAAGGTGCGCAGGCCTCGATGGGCGCTGGTCTGGCCACGGATCAGCCCGGCATTGGCGATGGGTGTCTCTAAGCGCAAAAACGGATTAGGCGCCGGCAGTTGCCATTGGCCGGTGAAGTTATCCACAGCGCCGATTTGTTTCATGACGTCCTTGAGGGCGCTAACACCCTGCTCGGATAGCCCGGTTTCAAGCTGTTCGCTGTCCCGTTGCGCCAGTTGCAGGGCGCTGCTGACTTGCTGTTGACGCAGCAGCAGGGCCGCGTACTCGTCGCGCAGGCCGCGCCAGTCTTGTTGGGCGGCGAAGAATCCCAGCCAATCCATCAGTTGTTCACGGATTCCCGTCGGTGTTGCGTTGGCGGGCAGTTTGAATTCGATGTGAAGCACGGCTTGCCCGGCGAACTGATACAGCGGCGAGGCTTTCAGGCTGTCGGCCATGCCGCTGTCTTGCAGTTTGGCCAGCAGGCCGCCGGATTTCGCGGCGTTCAGCCAATGGCACAGGAACGCTAAGGCCTCAGGTGATGAGTCGGGAAGCGCTTCGAAGGTGAACAGCAGGTCCAGCCGACGATCGCTAGCCTGTTGATAACTTTTGTCGGAAGAATCCATCAGAGAAACAGGCGTGTGTTGCAGGGCTTTTCCACCTTGGGCGATGACTGCACCGAACACCTCGGCCATCGCTCTCAACTCATCAAGACTCTGTGGTCCGGCCAGACTCAATGTCATCTGCCCAGTCTGATAAAACCGCTGATAAAAATCTGTTAACGCGAGCTGAAACTCAGGCTGCGGCACCTGCAAACTATCCCGATTGCCTGCATGAAACGCCCGCAACGGATGGGATTCCGATAGCCCATCGAACAAGGCCAGTTGCTGTTGCGCGGTAGCATCCTGGGACCACGCAACACATTCCGCCTGCAACACTTCCCGTTCCCGCAACTGATCGTCCAGATTCATACGCGGGTGAGCGAGCATGTCTGACAGACGCTCCAGCCCACCGGCAAATGCCTGAGGCGGCAATTCGAAAAAGAAGTCCGTCGTGCGCTCACGGGTGCGCGCATTCACCTGGCCGCCATGACCCTGGACGTAGGCCATCAGCCCTTGGCCAGTAGGAAAGCGCTCGGTCCCCAGAAACAGCAAATGCTCAAGAAAGTGCGCCAGTCCGGGCCAGGCCAAAGGCACGTCATGACTGCCGGCCGCCACCCGCAACGCCGCAGCACTGCGCTTCAAATCCGGGGCATGACGCAGCGTCACCCGCAGGCCGTTGGCCAGGGTTTCAGTATGTGGGCGGGGATGATTCAACGCAGGCATGAGCACTTCCAGAACAGAGAAGCGCTAATGCTAGCGGATAACTGTGTCTCAGCGCTTGTTCAGCTCGCCGTAAAGCTCGGGACGGCGATCAAGCAGGTAGCGATTGGCCGCGCGGGAATCGACCATCAACTGCCGATCCAGCTCACCGACAATCAGCGCTTCATCCAGCCCGGCCTGGGCGATACGGCTGCCATCCGGCGCGGCGATGCTGCTTTGGCCGCAGTATTGGATGTCGCCTTCATGGCCACAATAGTTGGCGTAAGCCACATAGCACTGGTTTTCGAAAGCCCGGGCGCGGACGGTGACATCGGCGACAAAGTCGAAGGGAATCATGTTCGCCGTCGGCACCAGGATCAGCTCGGCACCGGCCAGGGCCAGGCGTCGGGCGTTCTCCGGGAACTCCATGTCGTAGCAAATCAGGAAGCCGAGTTTCCAGCCATTGAGCTCAACCAGGGGGAAATCATCCCCGCCGGCGCTGAACATCGAGTGATCGAGGTCGCCGAACAGGTGCGTCTTGCGGTAGTTGCACAGGCGCTCGCCCTGGGCGTCGATCAACTGCACGGAGTTGTAGATCTGGCCGTCTTCGGTGCGCTCGGGGTAGCCATAAAGTATGGCAATCCCGGCCGTCTTCGCGATGCGCGCAATCTGCTGCGCCGATTCACCGTTGTGCACCTCGGCAAGGACGCTGACCGCATCGACGCCGATGTTGTAGCCGGTCAGGAACATCTCCGGCAGCACCAGCAAGTCGGCGCCTTTGGCCTCCAGCGCCAATTGATGCAGGCGTTGCAGATTGCCGGCGATGTCCAGGGGCAGCGGCGGACATTGGTAAAGGGCTACGCGCATTTCGGATTCCTCTTACTCGGGCAGGGCGATCGGACCGATCTCGTTGAACACATCTCCTGGACCCGGGTTCTCGGCGTGAGTTTCACCGCCGAAATGTTTCATGATGCCCCACACCGCGTTGAGCGAGGTCTGCACCGCGCCTTCAACCCAGGCCGGCGTCCAGGAAACATCGTCGCCGGCAATGAAAATCCCGCGCTGCTCGGCTGGCATATCGTCCTGCATGAAGTGCGCGTACATGCGTTGGTTGTAGCGATAGTGGCCTGGCAGGGCGCCTTTGAAGGCGCCGAGGAAATGCGGGTCGGATTCCCAGGACACCGTGATCGGGTCGCCAATGATCCGCGCGGCGATGTCGACTTTCGGGTAAATCTTCTTCAACGCATCCAGCGCCAGCTTCACGCGCTTTTCCACCGGGTGCGGGAGCATTTTCAGCGCATCGCTCATCCACGAGTACGACAGGCAAATCACGCCGGGCTTGTCGTCGCCGTTGTCGAACAGGTAAGTGCCGCGGGTCAGGCGATCGGTGAGGGTCATGCTCATCAGGTCGCGGCCGGTTTCGGGATCCTTGTCTTTCCAGAAAGGCCGGTCGACCATCACAAAGGTCTTCGAGGATTGCATGTAGCGGGTGCGGTCGAGGGCCATCCACATCTTTTGCGAGAACAGGGTTTCGTCGCATTCGATCTGGGTGGTCAGCAGCCAGCTCTGGCAGGTGGTCAATACGGCGGCGTATTCGCGGCTGTCGCCATAGTTGTCGGTGACCGTGAAACGGCCATTCGGTGCGTGGGCGATTTTCTTCACCCCGGAACGCGGGGCGCCCCGGTGCAACGAACTGAGGCTGGTGCCTTCTGGCCAATGCACGCAACGTTCCGGCACATGGCGCCAGATGCCCAGCGGCACTTGTTCGACACCGCCGACCACCAGGTGCTGGTGATCGTCGCAGTTGGTCATCACGACGCGGAAGATTTCCAGCATCGAGTTGGGGAAGTCCGAGTCCCAGCCGCCGGTGCCGAAACCGACCTGGCCAAACACTTCGCGGTGATGGAACGACAGCTTGGCGAAGGCTTTGGAGGTGGCGACAAAATCGTAGAACGTGCGGTCGTCCCACAGCGGAACGAGGGTGTTCCACAGCTCTTTAAGGCGTGGTACGTCGCGGTCGCGGATCGCTTGCTGGATCTCTTTGAAGCGCGAGCCGTCTTCCAGCGCATCGGCCCAGGCGTCAGCCACTTCCTGGAACAGTGCAGGAAGATCCGACAGCTTCTGTGCGTAATGGGTCTGGCCTTCCAGGTCGATCACCGTGCTGCCCGACGCGGGCGTCAGCGGGTTCGGGAACGGTTTGGTTTCCAGGCCGAGTTTGTCGACATAGTGATAAAACGCGGTGGACGACACCGGGAAACGCATGCCGCCGAGCTCGGCAACGATGCCTTCGGCGCCATTGAACGCCTGGGAGCGCAGACGACCGCCCATCTTCGAGGCTTCATAGACGACGGGTTTGAGGCCCAGTTTCATCAGTTCGTAAGCGGCGACCAGACCTGCGATGCCGCCACCGACGATGGCCACTTCTGCGCCGTGGTTATGCTCGGGAATACTGCCGAGGCCGGCCGGGTGCTCGATCCAGTCGTCGAAGGCGAAAGGAAAATCCGGACCAAAAATGGTGACTGGTTTTTTACCGTCTGCAGGATGGCGATTATTCTTGTTCATGGCTGACCTTGCTGGCGACCCGACGCGGGATGCGCGTCTGAGTATAGGAAAAGATGGCAGCCATTCTAGAGAGCGTAGAACACGTTAATAAGACGCAATGTGTCGTCGTTTTGCCAGATAACTGATCAATATGACGATCTCTCACTGCATTCCGTCGGCTAAACCGGCTGCCCCCGGTCAATCTTGCTACTCAAGATGATCGACGTGGTCGTCTTCTCCACCCCATCCACACTGCCAATCTGATCCAGCAACTGATCCAGTTGCTCCGGCGAGTCCGTGCGTAACCACGCCACATAATCAAATTCACCACTCACCGCGCATAGCTGCTGCACCTGAGCCATCGCACTAAGGCGGCGCAACACTTCCTTGCCGGAGCGCGGCTGCACGGTGATCCCGACGTACGCCTGCAACCCGCCATCCACCACGCGCTGACCCAGGCGCACGCCGTAACCGGTGATGACCTTGGCCTTTTCCAGCCGTGCCAGCCGTGAAGTCACCGTGGTGCGTGCGATGCCCAATTGCCTGGCCAGCATGGCCACGCTTTCACGGGCATTGATTTGCAAGGCCGCGATCAACTGGCGGTCGATTTCGTCAAGCACGGGCGGGCGGGTGTCAGGCAAAGGTCGTCTCCAACAACACAAATCGATGGGTTGGCATGTTACAGCACGGCTTGCGTGGCGGAGGTTTGATCTGGCTTCAGTACCGTTCAGAACTTTTTTACCTGCGACAAATTGCCATAAGTAACTAGGTAGTACATCATTTCGCGCTTGTCACAAATGGGGAAAACTTCCGACATGAATAATTCTGGGGCTGCCGCCGGCAGCAAGTGGTTGCTGTGGGGGTTGGGTGTCCTGATCGCGTTGATCGGGCTCGGCCTGGCCGGCGGCGGTGGTTACCTGATTGCTTTGGGAGGGAGCTGGTACTTCCTGCTGATGGGCCTGGCGATGCTGGTGTCCGGGTTGATGATTGCCCGGCGCAAGCCGCAGGGGGCGTGGCTGTATGGCGTGGCGCTGATCCTGACGGCGATCTGGGCGGTGTGGGACAGCGGTTTCGATTACTGGCCGCTGGTGTCGCGGGTGCTGACGTTTGCCGTGATCGGCCTGGTTGTCGCGCTGATTTATCCCACGCTAGTGCGTGCTTCCGGCGCTAATGCTGGGCGTGGCGCTTACGGTCTGGCAGGCATTCTGGGCGTTGGCATCGTCGCCACGCTGGCCTACATGTTCGTGCCGACCCACGTGGTCAAGGCCAACATTGAACCGGCGGTCACTCCGGTGAAACCGGGCACCGAACAGAAAGACTGGGCCCACTGGGGCAACACCACCGCCGGCAATCGCTTCGCCGCGCTGGACCAGATCAACAAAGGCAATATCGACAAATTGCAGGTGGCCTGGACCTTCCACACCGGCGATATCCCGCAAAGCACCGGCGCCGGCGCCGAAGATCAGAACACCCCGCTGCAAATCGGGGACACGGTCTACACCTGCACCGCCTACGGCAAAGTCTTCGCCCTGGACGCCGACACCGGCACCCAGCGCTGGAAGTTCGACCCCCAAGGCACCGCGCCGAACTGGCAGCGCTGCCGTGGCCTGGGTTATTCCGAAACCCCTGTAGCGTCGGATAACCAGCCAACCGCCTGTGCGAAACGTCTATTCCTGCCGACCGGCGACGCCCGTCTGATCGCCATCAATGCCGATACCGGCAAGCCGTGCGCAGACTTCGGCGACAAAGGCACAGTCGATCTGAAAACCGACATGGGTGAGGTGAAACCCGGTTACTACCAGCAAACCTCGACTCCGCTGGTCGCCGGCAATGTGGTGATCGTCGGTGGTCGTGTGGCCGACAACTACTCCACCGGCGAACCGCCAGGCGTGGTCCGTGCCTACGACGTGCGCAGTGGTGAACTGGCCTGGGCTTGGGATCCGGGCAACCCGAACACCACCAAACGCCCACCGGCCGGTGAGACCTATACCCGTGGCACGCCGAACGTCTGGTCGGCCATGTCCTACGACGACAAACTCGGTCTGGTCTACCTGCCGACCGGCAACGCCACCCCGGACTTCTTCGGCGGCCAGCGCACGGCCTTCGATGACAAGTGGAACTCGTCCATCGTCGCCATCGACGTGAAGACCGGTCAGGTGCGCTGGCACTTCCAGACCACCCACCACGACCTCTGGGACTTCGACCTGCCGGCGCAACCGCTGCTCTACGACGTGCCGGACGACAAGGGCGGCACCCAGCCAGCCTTGGCGCAAGTCACCAAACAGGGCGAGATCTTCCTGCTCAACCGCGAAACCGGCGTGCCGATAGCGCGGGTGGAAGAACGCCCGGTGCCACAAGGCAATGTCCCCGGCGAACGCTACTCACCGACCCAGCCGTTCTCGGTGGACATGCCGTCAATCGGCAACCAGACCCTGACCGAATCCGACATGTGGGGCGCCACGCCGTTTGACCAATTGATGTGCCGCATCCAGTTCAAAGGCATGCGCCACCAAGGCGTCTACACCCCGCCGGGCCTTGATCGCGCATTGCAATTCCCGGGTTCCCTGGGCGGTATGAACTGGGGCAGTGTCTCGGTCGATCCGAACACGAATTACATGTTCGTCAACGATATGCGCTTGGGCTTGGCCAACTACATGATCCCGCGCAATAAGATTGCTGCCGGGGCCAGCGGCATCGAAATGGGTGTCGTGCCACAGGAAGGCACGCCCTTCGGTGCCATGCGCGAACGCTTCCTCTCTGCGGCCGGCATTCCATGCCAGAAACCACCGTTTGGCACCATGTCCGCCATCGACCTCAAGACTCACAAACTGATGTGGCAGGTTCCGGTCGGCACCGTTCAAGACACGGGGCCGCTGGGTATTCGCATGCACTTGCAGATTCCGATTGGCATGCCGACGCTGGGGGCTTCGCTGGCTACTCAGTCGGGGCTGCTGTTCTTCGCCGGTACTCAGGATTTCTATCTGCGGGCATTTGATACGGGTAACGGCAACGAGATCTGGAAATCGCGGTTGCCGGTGGGCAGTCAGTCCGGGCCGATGACTTATGTTTCGCCGAAAACTGGCAAGCAATACATCCTGCTGACGGTGGGTGGGGCGCGACAGTCTTCGGATCGGGGGGATTACGTGATTGCGTATGCGTTGCCTGAGTAGGGGAAATCGCAGGTGAAGAAAAAGCCCGGCATTTCTGCCGGGCTTTACAGGACTTTAAGACTCAAGCGCATGCTTGATTGTGCCATTCACCTTCAAACTCCAGATTCAGTTTGTAGAGTTCGTGGTCCAATTTGTTGATGGTATTGATAGCCGCCATCAGATCCGCTTCACCCGTTTTGGCTTCAAGATAAAGGCCTCGCAAGTACCGGTCGTTCACCATCGGGATCTTGTCGGTTTTTTCCCAGATCGCTACAGCCTGACTTGTCAAACCAACAATCTCGGCGAGGCTTTCCTGGGACAGGCCAAGCTCCTTCCTCAAAAATCTGAACTCAGCACCTGTTAGTACTGAAGGTTTCTCCGCGATGGCTTTACCGATTACGTCATGGAGGCCCTTCACGTCCGTGATGGCGACAGACTCGCCATAGGCGGTCTCCTTCACCACGAAGCCATTGCTAAGCCATACGTTCGGTAGGCCGCTTTCTACGTAGTGGTACATAAAATTCATCCCTTCTTTTTTGCCTGCAACTCTAATGCGCCGGCAAGTCGAGCTGAACGGTCCATGGCTAATTCAGAAGTTTCTGACGGAAAAAAAGTTTGAGCAACCAGAACGCCAGACACGAAAAAGCCGCGCATCAGCGCGGCTTTTTTGTTTGGTGGGCCCAGTAGGACTCGAACCTACGACCAAGGGATTATGAGTCCCCTGCTCTAACCAACTGAGCTATAGGCCCTCAGTAGGCCGCGGATTATAGCGACGGTTTCTCGGCTGTGCTATCCGAAAAATCCGATACGGCAATACGAAGAAACGTCGCGGCGAATTCTTCGGGCGGTAAGGGCAGGCTGACGATGTAGCCCTGGATCTGTTCGCAGCCTTCGAGGGCGAGGAATTCTTGCTGGGCCTGGGTTTCGACACCCTCGGCGATGATGGTGAATTGCATGCTGCGGCCGAGGGCGATGATGGCCCGCACAATGGCCGCGTCGTGGGGGTCATCCGGCAGTCCGCGGACGAAAGACTGGTCGATTTTTAGGATGTCCAGCGGCAGGCGCTTGAGGTAGCTCAGGGACGAATAACCGGTACCGAAGTCGTCGATCGCCAGCTGCACGCCCAAGTGTTTGAGTTGGTGCAGCACCGCCAGCGCTTCTTCAGCCTGGCTCATGATGAAGTTTTCGGTAATTTCCAGTTGCAGAAAACCGGGCTTGAGGCGGTTGTCCTTGAGCAACTGCTCGATGCGGCCGAGCAGGTTTGGCTGACGCAATTGTGCGCCGGCGAGGTTGACCGACAGTGGGCCCGGGCTTTCATAGAGTTGGTTCCACTCGAACATCTGCCGGCACGCAGTTTCGAGTACCCAATCGCCGATCTGCAGGATCATGCCGTTTTCTTCGGCCAGGGGAATGAAGTGCTCGGGGGGGACATCGCCGAAGGTTGGGTGACGCCAGCGTATGAGTGCTTCGGCGCCCACCAGGCGATGGTCGTCGAGGCTGATTTTCGGTTGGTAGTACAGATGCAATTCATTGCGCTCGATGGCGCGACGCAGTTCATGTTCCAGTGCCACGCGTTCGCTGGCCTGGGCGGTGAGGTCGCGGGTGTAGCTTTCGACCCGGTTGCGGCCCTTGGCCTTGGAGCGGTACATCGCTGCGTCGGCGTTCTTGACCAGGGTGGCGACGTCGCAGCCGTCCTTGGGATACAGGCTGGTGCCGATGCTGGCACTGATGAAGAACTCGTGTTCACCGGCCTGGAACGGTGCGGCGAAGCAGTTCAGCAGCTTGGTCGCGATGTGGTCGGCGTCGCTGGCTTGCTGCAGGCCGGGCAGCAGGATGATGAACTCGTCGCCGCCCAGTCGCGCCACGGTGTCGATGTCCCGTAGCTGCTCCTTGAGGCGCACGGCGATGCCTTTGAGCAGCAGGTCGCCGACCGGGTGACCGAGGCTGTCATTGATGTGCTTGAAGCGGTCGAGGTCGAGGAACAGCACCGCGCCCTGGCCGCCGTTTTCCTGCTGATTGTTGAGTGCAGTCAGCAGTCGGCTTTCGAACAACGTGCGGTTCGGCAGGCCGGTGAGCGGGTCGTGGTGGGCCTGGTAATCGAGCTTGGCCTGGGCGTGCTTGAGGCTGGAGATGTCCGCAAACACGGCAACAAAGTGCGTGATGAATTTGTCGCGGTTGCGCACGGCGCTGATGGTCAGCCAGCTCGGGTACAGCTCGCCGTTCTTGCGCCGGTTGGAGATCTCGCCTTGCCAATGGCCCTCATCGGTCAATTGATGCCACATCGCTGCATAGAAGGCGCTGTCATGCAGGCCCGAAGCGAGCAGGCGAGGGGTGTGGCCCAGTGCTTCGCTTTCGCTGTAGCCGGTGATTTCGGTAAACGCGCGATTGACCGCGCTGATGTGTTGTTGGGTGTCGGTAATCAATACGCCTTCGGCGGTGCTTTCGAACACCGTGGCGGCCTGTTGCAGTTTTTCCTGCATCAGGTGCCGTTCGGTGATGTCCCGGGCGATGGTCAGCATGCAGTCTTCATCGCCGATCGGCAGCGGGCGGCTGGACACCTCGCAGAGACGGATCTGCCCGTCATTGCGGCGGATATGGCAGCTGAAATCCCGAACAAAGCCATCCCGGTGCAACAGGTCGAGCATCTGTTTGCGTTCGTTCAGATTGACCCAGATCCCCAGGTCCAGCGCCGAGCGATCCACCGACATCGCGCTGTTGAAGCCCGTAATGCGGCTGAAACCCTCGTTGACCTCCAGCAGCAGGCCATCGCTCTGCCGCGACAGCAGCAAGCCGTCAGGCGAGGCGTGGAAGGCCTTGGCGAACTTCTCCTCGGAGGTTTGCAGCTGTTGCTGGGTTTCCTTGAGCTGACTGATGTCCCGCACCACGACGACTAGTGCCGGTGTCGTATCGAGATCGAAGGGCTCGGCGGAAATCAGGCCGGTGAACACCTGGCCGTTGTTGCGACGAAAGGGCATCTCCAGATTACGGATGCTGCCGGCTTGCAACCGCTGCAACAAGCCCGGACCCACGCCCGGAATGCCCCAGATGTTCAAGTCGGTGGCGGTCTGGCCGACGACGTCTCTGGCCTTGAGGCCGATCTGCTCTTCGAACGCCTCGTTGACCTCCAGCAGGCAGCCATCGGAAAGCCGCGCAATCACCAGGATGTCCGGGCATTGCTGGAACACTGACGCGAATTTCTGTTCCGACAGGCGCAGCGCTTCTTCGGTACGCTTGGCGTCGCTGATGTCGATCATCAGCCCGCGCAGCACCGGTTCATGGCCGTGCTCAATCAGGCTGACGATATCGCGCACCCACAGGCAGCGGCCATCGGCCGTGATGACCCGGTAATCGACGCTGTGATCGCGTCCGGCCAGCACTTCGTGATCGCAAAAGGTCTGGGCGCGGGTCAGGTCCGCCGGGTGGATGATGTTGCGCCAGAACCCCGGAATCAGCCAATGAGACAGGGGATAGCCGAGCAGGTCTTCAGCATGGGGCGACACGTAGCTGTAGGTGAAATCGCTGATCCGCGCTTCCCAGGCAATGGCCGACAGACTCTCCACCAGCCCGCGATAGTGGTATTCGCTGCTGCGTAACTCCTGTTCCAGATCCACCCGTCGGGCAATTTCCGAACTCAGTCGACGGTTGATCCGGATGACCACCGCCAGCACGATAATCAGAAACAGCAGGCCTGGCAGGCCATAGACCAGCAAGTCGTTCCAGAAAGTCCGATGATCGAGGACGTTACCGACCCAATGTTCCTGAATGGCGTTGATTTCGCTCGAACTCATGTCTGCCAGGACTTTGTCGATGATGCCGACGAGCATTTTGTTTTTCGGCGGCACCGCCATCGCTAATTGATAGCGATAGGGCGTCTCGCCGCTGACATAAAGCCCGTCGAGCTTGAGCTGGCGCAGGCTCCAGACGCTGGAGGCGAGATCGCCAACCACGGCGTCCACTTCGTCGGTGGCCAGCGCCTGCAGCGCCGAGCTGACATTGGGCATCGCCACCAGGTTCAGGTCTGGATGGTGGGTGCGCAGCAGTTCATGGGGGGCGTAGTTTTCCACCACGGCGATTTTCAGACCGTACAGGTCCTCGATTTTGTGCGGCTGGGCGCCGCCGATATGGGCGAGGATGACAATCGGAAAATCCAGGTAGGGCCGGGTGAACGACAGGTAAGTCTGGCGTTCCGGGGTCGACATGATGCCGGGTAACAGGTCCAGCTTGCCCTGCTTGACCTGCTCCAGGACCACCGTCCAACTGACTGGCTCTATGGGGGTGAGCTTGATGTCCAGGCGTTGGCGGATCACGTTGATGTAGTCCGCGGCCAGGCCTTGATAACGGCCCTGCTCGTCGCGGAACTCAAACGGTGGCCAGGACGCGTCGACGCCCAGACGCAAGTCCGGGTGAGCCGCCAGCCAGCTACGTTCTTCGTCGGTCAGAGTCAGCGCGCCAGCCGTTGCGGTCCAGGTCATCAGCGACAGCAAAAAAAGCACGGTCGGCAATCTGGGCATAACGGTCTCGTTATGGCTCGGGGGAATGTTTCGAGTGTAGTCGGGCAATTCGGCGGGAGGGTAGTGCGGGGGATTTAATCTGCATAAAGCAAAACCCCCGGCCTGGGCCGGGGGTTTTGTGATCACTCGTCGAGGAAGGAGCGCAAATGCTCGCTTCTCGTCGGGTGGCGCAGCTTGCGCAGCGCCTTGGCTTCGATCTGACGAATCCGTTCACGGGTCACGTCGAACTGCTTACCAACCTCCTCGAGGGTGTGGTCGGTATTCATGTCGATACCGAAGCGCATGCGCAGAACCTTGGCTTCACGGGCAGTGAGGCCGGAGAGAACTTCGCGAGTCGCTTCTTTAAGGCTCTCAACGGTAGCAACATCGATTGGCGACTGCATGGTCGAGTCTTCGATGAAGTCACCCAGATGGGAGTCTTCGTCATCACCGATCGGGGTTTCCATGGAGATCGGCTCTTTAGCGATCTTCAATACCTTGCGGATCTTGTCCTCAGGCATTTCCATGCGTTCGCCCAGCTCTTCCGGGGTCGGTTCGCGACCCATTTCCTGCAACATCTGCCGGGAAATACGGTTGAGCTTGTTGATCGTCTCGATCATGTGCACCGGAATACGGATGGTGCGGGCCTGGTCGGCGATCGAGCGAGTGATCGCCTGACGGATCCACCAGGTGGCATAAGTCGAGAATTTGTAGCCGCGGCGGTATTCGAACTTGTCCACAGCCTTCATCAAGCCGATGTTGCCTTCCTGGATCAGATCGAGGAATTGCAGGCCACGGTTGGTGTACTTCTTGGCGATGGAGATCACCAGACGCAAGTTCGCTTCAACCATCTCTTTCTTCGCGCGGCGGGCCTTGGCCTCACCGATCGACATGCGACGGTTGATGTCCTTGATCTCGGCAATCGTCAAACCGGTTTCGGTTTGCAGCGCGATCAGCTTTTGCTGGCAACGAATGATGTCCGGTTGCAGGCGACCAATGGCTTCGGCGTATTTGCCTTTGCCCTTGGCCAAGCCGTCGGACCAGCTTTCATCGACTTCGTTGCCCGGGAACTGGCGCAGGAAGTCTGCACGCGGCATGCGCGCATCACGAACGCAAAGCTGCATGATCGCGCGCTCTTGCTGACGCAGGCGATCCAGGGCACTGCGAACACGCTCGACCAGGCCTTCGAATTGCTTCGGCACCAGTTTGATCGGCATGAACAGCTCAGCCAGCAGCACCAGTTCGGCAATCGCCGCCTTGTTGCCACGACCGTGCTTCTTCAGCGCCTTGCGGGTGATTTCCATCTGATCGGAGACAGCGCCAAAACGCTGTGCTGCGATGACCGGATCAGGACCGCTTTCGACTTCTTCTTCGTCGTCGGTGCTGGCTTCAGCTTCTTCGTCGTCGGTGTCGTCATCCGCTTTCACGGCTTTCGGATCGACAGGCGGAGGTACTTCGGCTGCAGGCGGCGCAATGCCGTCGTCCGGGTCGATATAACCGCTCAGGACGTCGGACAGGCGGCCACCTTCGGTGGTGACGCGAGTGTATTCGGACAGAATGTGGTCAACCGTGCCAGGGAAGTGCGCAATTGCGCCCATCACTTCGCGGATGCCCTCTTCAATACGCTTGGCGATTTCAATTTCGCCTTCACGAGTGAGGAGCTCTACCGTACCCATTTCACGCATGTACATGCGCACTGGGTCGGTGGTGCGACCAATGTCGGTCTCGACCGCTGCCAACGCTGCTGCTGCCTCTTCGGCCGCGGCTTCGTCAGTATCGGCGTCGGCCAGCATAAGGGAATCCTTATCTGGCGCAACCTCGAATACGTTGATCCCCATGTCGTTGATCATGCGGATGATGTCTTCCACCTGTTCCGGATCTGAAATATCCTCCGGCAGGTGGTCGTTGACCTCCGCGTAAGTCAGGTAACCCTGCTCACGACCAAGTGTGATCAACTCTTTGATACGAGACTGCTGTTGCGCTTTTCCGGACATAACACCCTATCCACTGAAGGTCTTGGCGGGCAAAAAACAAGCCGAGGATTATACCTGAGCTATGACCTCACGCGCCAGTTGAGGTCGGGGTTGATACAGCCATATTGCGTTTTAATAGGTCGCGCATCTGATTTGCGATCTGATTTGCTTCCTCCGCGGTCAGTCCTGGCTGCCTTGCTTTCCTGATTAGTGCTTCCAGGTTATCCGTGTGTTGCGTTGCCGATAACCTAGTAATGGTGTCTAAAAACTGTCGTTCAAGGTTGTCACCGTCAATCAGCCATTCCTTTTCCGCCAATGCCTTGAGCAAACGACCCTGTTCGGTCCCGTGCCAGCGGGCCATTAGCTGGATTGAGTTTAGCTTAGGATTTTTTTGCACGGCTCCGATCAGGGCGACCAGCAGCTGCGCGTAGGTATTGCTCTCATTGGCGAAATGGTCGGCGGTTTCTACCTTGCCGGCCAGATCCGGGTGATGAATGAGCGTGCGCAGTGCAATCAGGGTCGGGGCTTCCACGGCAATCGGTGTGCGTGGTGCGCTCGGCTGATCGCGATCGCCACCTCGCTTGCCATTCTTGTCCCAGGGTTTCTTGTCCCACTTCTTGCCGCCAGCGCCGGGTTTCTTCGGCGTCCATTCCTGCTGCGGCGCGTACATCTCTTGCGCTTGCGGCTGATGGTAGTCGCTGTAATCCGGCACGGCGTCGTAATCGATGCCCGGATCGTAGGCCGGTGGCGCTTCCTGGGGGGCGCTTTGCACCAACTGGCTCATGGCTTCGCCCGTCAGGCCGGTGATTTCGGTCAGTCGCTGACGCATCAGGATGCGCAGGTTGGCGCCCGGGACTTTATCGATCAGCGGCGCAGCGAGGGTGGCCATGTGGGCCTTGCCTTCGAGCGAGCGCGGATCCGATTCCTCGGTCAGTTGCTGGAAGAAATAATCCGCCAGCGGTTGCGCGTGCTGATTGATCCGCGCGCGGAAGGCATCGGTGCCTTCGGAGCGCACCAGCGTATCCGGGTCTTCGCCCTCGGGCAGGAACAGAAAGCGTGCCCGGCGCCCATCCTGCAGGCAGGGCAGCGCCGCTTCCAGTGCGCGCCAGGCGGCATTACGGCCAGCCTGGTCGCCGTCGAAACAGAACAATACGTTGGGCACGACGCGAAACAATCGCTTCAAGTGCTCTTCGCTGGTGGCGGTGCCCAGGGTCGCGACGGCATTGCGCAGGCCTTGCTGGGCGAGGGCGATGACGTCCATGTAGCCTTCGACGACGATGATTTCGTCGAGGTTGCGATTGTTTTTGCGTGCTTCATACAGGCCGTAAAGCTCTTGGCCTTTATGGAAGACCGGGGTTTCCGGTGAGTTCAGGTATTTCGGCTTATCGTCGCCAAGGACGCGGCCGCCGAAGGCAATGATGCGTCCGCGGCTGTCGCGGATCGGGAACATCACGCGATCGCGGAAGCGGTCATAGCGTTTGCCGGTTTCGGCGTTCTCGATCAGCAGGCCGGCGTCGACCATGGCCTTCTGTTGCAGGGTGTCGCTGCTCAAGTGCTTGAACAGATTGTCCCAGCCGGGCGGGGCGAAACCGAGGCCGAAGTCCCGGGCGATTTCGCCGGTCAGGCCGCGACCTTTCAAATAATCCACAGCGGCTTTGCGCGATGGATGGCTTTTCAGCGCCTGCCGGTAGAAGTCTGCGGCGGCGGTGAGCAGCGGGTACAGCGGCGAATCGGTCGGCTGCCGCGGTTTATGCGGGCGGCCGCTTTCTTCGCGGGGTATTTCCATGCCGGCGGCTTTGGCCAGTTCTTCGACCGCCTGGACGAAATCCAGGTTGTCGTGGTCCATCATGAAGCCGAGGGCGTTGCCGCCAGCGCCGCAGCCGAAGCAGTAATAGAACTGTTTGTCGGGGCTGACGCTGAAGGACGGGGTTTTCTCTTTGTGGAACGGGCAGCAGGCGGTGTAGTTCTTGCCGGCTTTTTTCATTTGCAGGCGCGAGCTGACCACATCGACGATGTCGGTGCGGTTCAGAAGGTCGTCAATGAAGCTCTGGGGAATTAGCCCGGCCATGGCGTTCTCGTCATCTGAAATGGACCCAAAACAAAGGCTGGCGAACACGGGGCATTGTTTGAGGCGCGCAAAATGTGCGGCTCGACCGGTGTCGTCTGCGTAATCGCTATCGGGGAGTGTATCTGCCGAAAATCCACTGACGTTAGTACCAATCAGTATTCGACTATTTGAAAGTGTTGCGCTGAAATCCGCTGCGGCCAGTCGATAGCCTCGGATAGCTCATAAGCGGGCACGCAAGAAGGTGCCTTGGGCTGATCGTCGTGAGAGGAATCAGTGGGTGTGCTCGTCAGTAGCCTTGGAAGGCTCGTCAGAAAAGACGTGCACCGCTGGCAAAAGAGCCAGGTCTGACGCTGTGAAGCAGGTTTGTCTCGGTCGCATCGGCGGCGTTGACGGTGAAGCATCAAGCGTTTTACGCAAATGCCATAAGCCCGGCTGAGGGCCGGGCTTGGCAGAAGCTTGCTACGAACGTCTGTGTATTAGTACAGACGAACGGCGCGGCGCTGTTCGCGCTGTACTTTCTTGGCGTGACGCTTAACAGCGGCTGCTGCTTTGCGCTTACGCTCAGAAGTTGGCTTCTCGTAAAATTCGCGGCTACGAACTTCAGCCAGTACACCGGCTTTTTCGCAGGAGCGCTTGAAACGACGCAGAGCTACGTCGAAGGGTTCGTTCTCTTTTACTTTGACGGCTGGCATCCAGAGCTACCTTCATTCATTACCGGGGTCAACATCCTCGCGGCAAAAGAGCACTTGAAGACGTCGGTTTTTAAGGGTTGCGGATGTTAACTCCTCATCGACCGGAATGCAAAGCCTCTGATCGAAAACCGCTAGTCGGGGCATCCCATGGCGACTATTATGCGCGCCTTCGAATTCAGCCTAAACAAGGCGCAAACCCATGCTAGTACTGGGATTAGAAACCTCCTGCGACGAAACCGGTGTCGCATTATATGACAGTGAACGCGGCCTGCTGGCTGACGCGCTATTCAGCCAGATTGACCTGCACCGCGCCTATGGCGGTGTGGTGCCGGAGCTGGCTTCGCGTGATCACGTCAAACGCATGCTGCCCTTGATCCGTCAGGTGTTGGCCGAGGCCGGCTGCGTGCCGACCGAGATTGATGCCATCGCGTATACCGCCGGTCCTGGCCTGGTTGGAGCCCTGTTGGTAGGCGCTTCCTGCGCCCAGGCGCTGGCCTTTGCCTGGGGGATTCCGGCCCTTGGCGTGCATCACATGGAAGGTCATTTGCTGGCACCGATGCTGGAGCCGCAACCGCCACAATTTCCGTTCGTCGCTTTGTTGGTGTCGGGCGGTCATACGCAGCTGGTTCAGGTCGACGGGATCGGCAAATACACGTTGTTGGGCGAGACCCTCGACGATGCCGCCGGTGAAGCATTCGACAAGACCGCGAAGATGATGGGCCTCAATTACCCGGGCGGTCCGGAAATCGCGCGCCTGGCGGAGCAAGGGGTTGCAGGGCGCTTCACTTTCCCGCGGCCGATGTGCGATCGCCCGGGCCTGGCCTTCAGCTTCAGTGGCTTGAAAACCTCGGCCCTGAACACCTGGCAGCAGTGCGTCAGCGCCGGGGACGACAGCGAGCAAGCCCGTTGCGACATCTCGCTGGCGTTCCAGCAGGCCGTGGTGGAGACTTTGACCATCAAGTGCAAGCGTGCCCTGAAAGCGGCGGGCATGAAGCGTCTGGTGATCGCTGGCGGCGTCAGCGCCAACAAGGCACTGCGCACTTCACTGGAAAAAATGCTCGGCGACATGAAGGGCGACGTGTTTTATGCGCGTCCCGAGTTTTGCACCGATAACGGCGCGATGATTGCGTTTGCCGGTTGCCAGCGCTTGCAGGCGGGTCAGCACGAAAGCCTGGCGATCAGCGTGCAGGCACGCTGGCCGATGGAGCAATTGTCGGCGCTGTGATGAGCGGCGCTCATGTGCGGTATTTAAAAATGCCGTTCGCGCCCGGCAAACAGGTCGCGTAGATTGCCGCGATGACGCCAGACGATCAGTGCCGTGAGTGCGCTCATCGGCAGCAGTGCCGCTGGCTCTTGCCAGGCGAGCAATGGCAGGGTCAGCGGTGTGGCGATCAGCGCCGCAAGTGAGCTGGTGCGGGTCAGGTAGAACGTCAGCAGCCAGGCACAGACCGCCAACAAGGCTGCGGGCGGGTAAAGGCCCAGCAACATGCCGGCTGCGGTGGCGACACCCTTGCCGCCGCGAAAGCGGAAGTACAGCGGGAACAGGTGGCCGATAACGGCACATACGCCGATCCAGGCCTGTTCTTGCAGCGAAAGACCGGCAACACCGGCGATCAGCACGGGCAGCAAGCCTTTGCACAAATCGCCGAGCAACGTCAGGACGGCGAGTTTCTTGCCGGCCAGGCGCAACATGTTGGTAGCGCCGGCATTGCCCGAGCCACTCATTCGCGGATCGGGGTTACCGGTCAGGCGGCTGAGCAAAATGGCGAAGGACAGCGAGCCGAGCAGGTAGGCGAGAATCGCCAATAACCAAAACATGCTAACTATTCCGGGCGAGGACGCCCTGATTCTAACGGCGCATTGCGCCCTTGTCGTGCAGCGGAGAGAAGTGCTTGGACAGAGTGTTTATCGAGGGCCTGGAAGTTGACACCGTGATTGGTGCCTACGACTGGGAGCGCGGCATCCGACAATGCCTGCGACTTGATCTGAGCTTCGCTTGGGACAATCGCCCGGCAGCAGCGGGTGACGACCTGACCCTGGCGCTCGACTACGCGAGCGTTTCGTCGCGTATCCAGGCGTTCGCCGAGCAGGCGCAGTACCAACTGGTCGAGACCTTTGCCGAGCGTTTGGTTGAGGTCCTGATGAGCGAATTCAAGATCACCTGGGTGCGCCTGAAGCTGACCAAGCCAGGCGCGGTCCCGGCGGCCACCGGTGGCGTCGGCGTGGAGATCGAGCGCGGATGTCGCTGACTCAGGTGTACCTCGGGCTCGGTAGCAATATCGAGCGCGAATCCCATTTGCAGGCTGGCCTGGAAGCCCTGGCGGGTTTTCTGGTGGATATACGCTGCTCGGCGGTGTTCGAAAGCCAGCCCGTGGGGATAAAGAGCGGCCCGTTCTTCAACTTCGTGGTGTCGGCTTTTACCGACTTGCCGCTGATGGAGCTGGACCGCCGACTGAAATTCATCGAGGCGGATAACGGCCGTTATGCGCCGGACCGCAAGGGTTTGCCGCTGGATATCGACGTGCTGTTGTTCGGCGATTTGGTGGGCAACTTCGACGGTTTGATCCTGCCGCGGGCGGAAATCCTGAAAAACGCCTTTGTGCTGTGGCCGTTGTCGCTGATTGCGCCAGACCGGGTGCATCCGGGTGTAGGCAAAAGCTTCGCGACGTTGTGGGATGAAGCGCAGATTGATCAGGTGTTGGCGCCGGTGGCGTTTGAGTGGCGTGGGCAGCCGTTGACGCCTTCGGATTTGTTGTAAAGCAGATGACGCCTTCGCGGGCAAGCCTCGCTCCTACGGATTTGAGTCGTTTGCAAATTATGTAAACGACACCGTCCTGTAGGAGCAAGGCTTGCCCGCGAAGCTTTTCAGGCAGACGCCGCCTCTTTGTACGCTTTCAGCGCCTTGAGCCGCTCACGTTTGATAGCCTCGCCCAACTCCGGCCCCTTGAATCCCTTCTCCAGCAACGGCTGCACCGCCACGCTTCGGGCTGCAACCGCCGCCCCGCGCAAATAATTCGCCTGTGGATAACTTCTCTGCTCCAGGCCTTTGCGTCCCCGAGCATCCATCTCGCACGCTGCAATAAACTCCTCAAACCGCTGCGGTCGACGGTACACGTCGAAGTTTTGCAGCAACTCCAGCAAGGTTGACGGTTTCAGCTCCAGGGCCCGATGGCCATGGGTGTGATATTGGCCCACCAGCAATGCCAGTTCCTGACAGTCTTTCGGCGCCTTGAACCGTTCGTTCACCGCGTTGATCAACTGCAGGCCCGTGTGCTCGTGGGCGATGTGCCGAGGCCACTCCTCCTTAGGCGTCAGGCCTTTGCCCAAATCATGCAGCAGGCAGGCCCAGCGCACCGTCAGCGGCTGTTTGTGCAGCGCCGCTTGTTCCAGCACGCTCAAGGTGTGCACGCCGGTATCGATTTCCGGGTGATGGGCTTCGGGTTGCGGTACGCCGAACAGCGCGTCGACTTCCGGCATCAGCACGTTGAGCGCATTGCACGCGCGCAGGACTTCGATGAAGACCTGTGGCTGATCTTCCATCAGGGCGCGGGAGATTTCTTTCCAGCTGCGTTCCGCCGTCAATGCCTCCAATTCGCCTGAGCCGCTGAGGTGACGCATCAGTTCCAGGGTCTCGGGTGCAACGGTGAAACCGAGCCCGGCATAGCGCGCGGCGAAGCGGGCAACACGCAGGACACGGAGCGGATCTTCGGCGAACGCGGGGGAAACGTGACGGAGCAGGCGCGCTTCGAGATCGCGCTGGCCGTGGTAGGGATCAGTCAGATTCTGCTGATCGTCTTCGGCCATGGCGTTGATCGTCAGGTCGCGACGGATCAGGTCTTCTTCGAGGGTGACTTCGGGGCTGGCATGGAAGGTGAACCCGCCGTAACCGCGTCCGCTTTTGCGCTCGGTGCGGGCTAGGGCGTATTCCTCACCGGTTTTGGGGTGAAGAAACACCGGGAAGTCCGAGCCCACCGGGCGAAAACCCTTGGCGAGCATTTCTTCGGTGGTGGCGCCGACCACGACCCAGTCGATATCCGTGACGGGCTTGCCCAGCAGGCGATCGCGTACCGCGCCGCCAACTTTATAAATCTGCATAAAAAACCTCCGTTAGCTCGACAGAATAACCGTTGCGCCGAACTTCCGGAGGCAGAAACAGAATCAAAGATGAATGACAGCCAAGTCCAGCCGACCGTAATCCCCCTCGGCATGCTCACTTCTGGGGGGTACGTGATGGACTTTCATCACTTGGTCGCCTTGCAGGGTTTCCAGATGAATGTCGAAGCCCCACAAGCGGTGCAAGTGCTTGAGCACTTCCTCTGTGGACTCGCCCAGCGGTTTGCGGTCGTGTTGCTGGTGGCGCAGGGTTAGAGAGCGGTCGCCGCGCCGGTCGATGCTGTAGATCTGCACGTTGGGTTCGCGATTGCCCAGGTTGTATTGCGCCGCCAGGGTTTCACGAATGGTCCGGTAGCCGGGTTCATCGTGAATGGCAGGGACCAGCAGATCGTCCTTCTGATCGTCATCGAGAATGCTGAACAGCTTCAGGTCACGGATCACCTGGGGTGACAGGTACTGCAGGATGAAACTTTCATCCTTGAAGCTGCTCATGGCGAACTTGATGCTCGACAGCCAGTCGGTGCCGGCGATTTCCGGGAACCAGCGGTAATCCTCTTCGGTTGGGTGTTCGCACATGCGCCGGATGTCCCGGTACATGGCAAAGCCCAAGGCGTAGGGGTTGATGCCGCTGTAGTAGGGGCTGTCGAAACCCGGTTGCATCACGACACTGGTGTGGGACGTCAGGAACTCCATCATGAAGCCGTCGGTGACCAGGCCTTCGTCGTACAAGTCGTTCATCAGCGTGTAGTGCCAGAACGTTGCCCAGCCTTCGTTCATCACCTGGGTCTGGCGCTGAGGATAGAAATACTGGGCGATCTTGCGCACGATCCGCACGATTTCCCGCTGCCACGGCTCCAGCAGCGGCGCGTGTTTTTCGATGAAGTACAGGATGTTTTCCTGCGGTTCGGCGGGGAAGCGTGCGTTATCCTTGTCGCTGTACTTGTCCGCGCCTTTTGGAATGGTGCGCCACAGGTCGTTGATCTGTTTCTGCAGATGCTCTTCACGGTCCTTCTGCCGACGCCGTTCTTCTTCGGCGGAAATCGGATACGGGCGTTTGTAGCGGTCAACGCCGTAGTTCATCAGGGCGTGGCAGGAATCGAGCAGGTCTTCCACCGCGTCGATGCCGTGACGCTCTTCGCACTGCATGATGTACTGCTTGGCGAACACCAGATAATCGATGATCGAACTGGCGTCGGTCCAGGTGCGGAACAGGTAATTACCCTTGAAGAAGCTGTTGTGGCCATAGCAGGCATGAGCCACCACCAGCGCCTGCATGCAGATGGTGTTTTCTTCCATCAGGTAGGCGATGCACGGGTCCGAGTTGATCACGATCTCGTAAGCCAGGCCCATCTGCCCGCGGGTGTAGGATTTCTCGGTGCTGAGGAAGTGTTTACCGTAGGACCAATGGTGATAACCCAGAGGCATGCCGACGGAGGCGTAGGCGTCCATCATCTGCTCGGCGGTGATCACTTCGATCTGGTTGGGATAGGTATCCAGGGCATAGCGGGCCGCCAGGCGACTGATTTCCTTGTCATAGGCCTGGATCAACTCGAATGTCCATTCGGAGCCGGTGGAAATGGGTTGGCGCTTCTGCTCTTTGGCGGTCATGTCACTAACCTGCGCTGGAAGAGTTCACGGAAGACCGGGTAAATATCCCCGGCCGAGACCAGTTGCTGCTGGGCAAAAGTGTCAGAGAAGGCGTCGGCGATGCGTTCGTATTCGAACCACAGGGCCTGGTGTTCGCGCGGGGTGATCTCCACGTAAGTGTAGTACTGCACAAACGGCATGATCTGGTTGATCAGGATGTCGCGGCAGATCGGCGAGTCGTCGTTCCAGTTGTCGCCGTCGGAAGCCTGGGCGGCATAGATGTTCCACTCGTTGCTCGGATAACGCTCGGCCATGATCTCCTGCATCAGTTTCAAGGCGCTGGAGACGATGGTGCCGCCGGTTTCCCTCGAGTAGAAGAACTCTTCCTCGTCCACTTCCCGGGCACTGGTGTGGTGGCGGATGAACACGACGTCGATCTTGTCGTAGTTACGCTTGAGAAAGAGGTACAGCAGGATAAAGAAACGCTTGGCGATGTCCTTGGTCGCCTGGGTCATCGAGCCGGATACGTCCATCAGGCAGAACATCACCGCTTTGGAACTGGGGTTGGGCTGCTTGATGAGCAAGTTGTACTTGAGGTCGAAGGTGTCGAGGAACGGCACCCGATGAATCCGTGCGCTGAGTTTCTCGATTTCCGCTTCGATTTCCTGAATATCGCCGAAGTTGTCTGGTTCTTCCCGCTTAAGTCGCGCCAGTTCCTCTTTGGCGTCGCGCAGTCGTGCCCGGCTGCTGCCGGACAGGGCAATGCGTCGGGCATGGGCCGAGCGCAGGGTGCGGATGATGTTGATCCGCGACGGGTTGCCCTCGTTGCTGATACCGGCGCGAACGGTCTTGAAGGTGTCGGTGCCGGTCAGGTTGCGCTTGACCAGGTTCGGCAGTTCGAGGTCCTCGAACATGAATTCGAGAAATTCCTCCTGGGTGATCTGGAAGACGAATTCGTCCATCCCTTCGCCGGAATTACCGGCCTTGCCGGGGCCTCTGCCGCCGCCACCACCGGGTGGCCGGGCAATGTGCTCGCCGCTGGTGAATTCCTTGTTGCCGGGGTGTACGACGGTCTGCTTGCCGCCTCGGCCGTGGTGAAGCACCGGCTCGTCGATGTCGCGGCCGGGAATGCTGATCTGCTCGCCATGTTCCATATCGGTAATGGAACGCCGGCTGACCGCCTCTTCGACGGCCTTTTTGATGTGATCACGGTAACGCCGCAGGAACCGCTGGCGGTTCACCGTGCTCTTGTTCTTGCCATTGAGACGTCGGTCGATCACATAGCTCATGACTGCTCCTTAGAAGCTGTCCTGAAAGGGGCGAGCGGTTATTGCAGCATCGACCGTGCGAAGGGATGTTCACGCTCCCCCAAGCGCTTTTGGATGCTGCCTGAACCTCGTTACCGACTTTCGAACACCTTCCAGAGGTCTGTGTAACAGAAAAACCGTGCACAGGCCTCTGGCTGACGACAACCGGTCTGACCGGCAGCGCGGGTTACTGTGATTTTCTGACCCGCAGGTACCACTCGGATAGCAGTCGTACCTGTTTGTCGGTGTAGCCGCGCTCCACCATCCTTGTGACAAAGTCGTTGTGCTTCTGCTGGTCCTCTTTGCTGGCCTTGGCATTGAAGCTGATGACCGGCAGCAGGTCCTCGGTGTTGGAGAACATTTTCTTCTCGATGACCACCCGCAGTTTTTCGTAGCTGAGCCAGGTTGGGTTCTTGCCATTGTTGTTGGCGCGGGCGCGCAACACGAAGTTGACGATTTCGTTGCGGAAATCCTTCGGATTGCTGATGCCGGCCGGTTTTTCGATTTTCTCCAGTTCTTCGTTCAGCGCTACGCGGTTGAGGATTTCGCCGGTTTCCGGGTCGCGGTATTCCTGGTCCTGGATCCAGAAGTCGGCGTACAGCACGTAGCGATCGAAGATGTTCTGGCCGTACTCGCTGTAAGACTCGAGGTAGGCAGTCTGGATTTCCTTGCCGATGAATTCGATATAACGCGGCGCCAGGTACTCTTTCAGGAAGCGCAGATAGCGTTCGCGGGTCTCGGCCTGGAATTGTTCCTGTTCGATCTGTTGTTCCAGCACGTAGAGCAGGTGCACCGGGTTGGCGGCGATTTCGTGCGGGTCGAAGTTGAAGACTTTCGACAGGATCTTGAACGCGAACCGGGTCGACAGGCCGTTCATGCCTTCATCCACGCCGGCGTTGTCGCGGTATTCCTGGATCGACTTGGCTTTCGGGTCGGTGTCCTTGAGGTTCTCGCCGTCATACACGCGCATCTTGGAGTAGATGTTGGAGTTTTCCGGCTCCTTGAGACGCGAGAGCACGGTGAACTGGGCGAGCATTTTCAGGGTGTCGGGCGCGCAATGGGCCTTGGCCAGCGAACTGTTGAACAGCAGTTTGTCGTAGATCTTCACTTCGTCGCTGACCCGCAGGCAGTACGGCACTTTGACGATGTAGATCCGGTCGATGAACGCTTCGTTGTTCTTGTTGTTGCGGAAGGTGTGCCACTCCGATTCGTTGGAGTGAGCCAGCAGGATCCCGGTGAACGGAATCGCGCCCAGGCCTTCGGTACTGTTGTAGTTACCTTCCTGAGTGGCGGTCAGCAAGGGGTGCAGCACCTTGATCGGCGCCTTGAACATTTCGACGAATTCCATCAGGCCCTGGTTGGCCCGGCACAGCGCACCCGAGTAGCTGTAGGCGTCAGCGTCGTTTTGCGGGAATTCTTCCAGTTTGCGGATATCGACCTTGCCCACCAGCGCCGAGATGTCCTGGTTGTTTTCATCCCCAGGTTCGGTCTTGGCCACGGCGATCTGGTTGAGGATCGATGGATAGAGTTTCACCACCCGGAACTGGCTGATGTCGCCGCCGAATTCGGCCAGGCGTTTGGTCGCCCATGGCGACATGATGGTGTTCACATAGCGCCGTGGAATGCCGAAGTCTTCCTCGAGGATCGCGCCATCTTCAGTGGCGTTGAACAGACCCAAGGGCGATTCGAATACCGGGGAGCCCTTGATCGCGTAGAAGGGCACTTTCTCGATCAGCTGCTTGAGCTTCTCGGCCAGGGACGATTTACCGCCACCGACGGGACCGAGCAGATAGAGAATTTGTTTCTTCTCTTCCAGGCCCTGGGCGGCATGGCGGAAATACGACACGATCTGGTCGATGCATTCTTCCATCCCGTGGAAGTCTTCAAAGGCCGGATAGCGGCGTATCACCTTGTTGGAAAAGATTCGCGACAGTCTCGAGTTGGCCGAGGTGTCGAGCAGCTCCGGTTCTCCGATGGCCAGCAGCAAGCGCTCGGCGGCGGAAACGTAGGCGCTGCGGTCCTTTTTACACAGCTCCAGGTACTCTTGCAGCGAGAGTTCTTCCTGGCGTGTGGACTCGAAGCGTTGTTGGAAGTGGCTAAAGATACTCATGACGTCACCTCGCTCGATACGTGGAGCCGACGCCGGATCATTCAGTCGATGCTGGCAGCCACTGGATATGCAGTCGCTGTTTACCCCCCAGAACTCTTTCGCAGCTGACCGCCCCGAAAGCTACTCCCGATGACCCGCGCGCCGGTGTACCGGCTCTCCCCTGTTTTGGATGGCCTGCGCTTAAGGATAGTTGCTTATTCGGGAGGTAAAGGCGAGATACGTAATTAGTTGTGGCAGACCGTTCGTCTGCCACCGCGCGAGCCCGCGGGGGCCGGGGCTTGCGCGTTACAAAAAAATTATTCGGAGGTGCCTTGCGCCGTTTCCGAAGGATAAGTCGTGCGCCACAGCTCAAAACCGCCATCCATGCTGTAGACGTCGGAGAAGCCCTGGCTGATCAGGTACGCCGCGGCGCTCTGGCTGGAATTACCGTGATAGCAGACCACGACCGTCGGTGCATCAAGGTCGGCGGCGCGGATGAAATCCGAGATGGAAACGTTGTCCAGATGCTTGGAGCCGGCGATGTGCAGCGCGGCATAGGTTTGCGGATCGCGGACATCGACCACCACTGCGCCTTGCTCGCGCAGGGCCTGGGCCTGTTCTGGGGGGATACGTTTGAATTCGCTCATGGCGGGCTCCTGTGGCTCGGCTGAAAGCGCAGTCTAGCGCTGGGCGCTGGCTGACGTTTGTTCGGGAATGGGTGGGGCGACTGACGGCTTGGCGTTACCTTGCTCGTCGCATTTGCAGCTCAGGCGCTCGAGGGTGTCGACGTTCATCAGGGTCAAGGCACCGCCCCAGACGCAACCGGTGTCGAGGGCGAAGACGCCTGGCTCATCGCACTTGCCTTCAAGGGCTGCCCAATGGCCGAAGATAATCTTCAGGCCTTTGGTCTTGCGCTCCTTGTACTTGAACCACGGGGCATAACCCGGTGGCGCGGTGTCGGCGCCTTCCTTGCCCTTGAGGTCGAGCTTGCCTTCGCTGGTGCAGAAGCGCATGCGGGTGAAATAGTTGGTGATGACTCGCAAGCGTTCAACACCGGTGAGGTCACTGTTCCATTTGCTCGGCTCATTGCCGTACATGCCATCCAGATAGGGCGGGAACAGGTTGTCGTCGCGCAGGGCGGCTTCGACTTCACCGGCACACTTCAAGGCTTTGCGCAGCGACCATTGTGGCGGTATGCCGGCGTGGACCAGGGCGATGTCGCGCTGTTCGTCGTAGTGCATGAGTTTTTGCTGGCGCAGCCACTCCAGCAGTTCCGCGCGATCAGGCGCTTCGAGGATTTCGCGCAAAGTGTCGTTTTTCTTCAGGCGCTCGATGTTGTGCCCGGCGGCCAGCAAGTGCAGGTCATGGTTACCGAGCACGCACACCAGCGATTCGCGGAGGCTATAGAGGAAGCGCAAGGTTTCCAGTGACTGCGGGCCGCGGTTGACCAGATCGCCCACCAGCCACAGTGTGTCCCGGGCAGGGTCGAAGGCCACTTGTTTGAGCAGGCATTGCAACGGTTCGAGGCAGCCTTGCAGGTCGCCGACGGCGTACGTTGCCATCAGTGCAGGGCTCCGGGCACCGCCAGCCGGAACGGGGCGATCACGGCGTCGAAGTGCTTATCGTCGTCGGCAATCATCTGATAGGTGCCTTGCATGGTGCCGACCTTGGTGGTCATCACCGTGCCGCTGCTGTAGGTATGGCTTTCTCCAGCCGGGATCAGCGGCTGCAATCCCACGACGCCCGCACCGCGAACCTCTTCCACATGCCCGTCACCGTCGGTGATCACCCAGTGCCGCGACAACAATTTGGCCGGTAGCTCGCCATTGTTGTGAACGGTGATGGTGTAGGCGAAGGCAAAGCGGTTGTGCTCGGGTTGCGATTGTTCTGCCAGATAGCGGGTGACGACGCTGACGTCGACCTGATAACGAGGATCGGACATGCAAGAGGCCTTAAAAACGGAGCGGGACGCGGGGCGTAGCTGATGGGATTCAGTCTAGGCCAAGTATCGGGTAGTAAACCAGACATCGCGTCCGGCGTCCTACCCGATCACGCTCATCGCCTGTCAGTCGGCAGCAGGAGCCTGCAGGACTTGTTCGCTGAGCTTGTCGGCCAGGCGCACGAAAGCGGCTAGGTCGAGTTGCTCGGGACGCAGGCTGCCATCGACGCCGGCGGCTTCGATCTCGTCGTTGCTCAGCAGCAATTTGAGGGTGTTGCGCAGGGTCTTGCGGCGCTGGTTGAAGGCTTCGCGCACGACGCGCTCCAGCAGCTTGTGATCCTTCGCCGGGTGCGGCAGTACGTCGTGAGGCACCAGGCGCACGATGGCCGAGTCGACTTTCGGCGGCGGATTAAACGCGCCAGGTCCGACGTTGAACAGGTGTTCGACCCGGCAGTGGTACTGAACCATGATCGACAGACGACCCCAGTCACCGCCGCCAGGCCCTGCCGCCAGACGCTCGACCACTTCTTTCTGCAGCATGAAGTGCATGTCGCGAATGATGCCGGCGTTGTTCAGCAGGTGGAAAATCAGTGGGGTCGAGATGTTGTACGGCAGGTTACCGACCACACGCAGGCTGTTCGGCGCGGCATTGAGGCTGTTGAAGTCGAACTTCAGCGCGTCGCCCTGGTGCAGGTTGAAGTTGTCCTTACCGGCGAATTGCTGGTTGAGGATCGGGATCAGGTCCTTGTCCAGTTCCACCACGTCCAATTGCGCACCGCTGTTGAGCAGGCCTTGGGTCAGGGCACCCTGGCCCGGGCCGATTTCCAGCAGGCGGTCTTCGGGTTTGGCGCGGATGGCGCGCAGGATGCGGTCGATAACGCCGGCATCGTGCAGGAAGTTCTGGCCAAAGCGTTTGCGCGCCTTGTGTTGGTAATGCTCGGTCATAAACGGGTCTCGGCCATCTGGTAGGCGGTTTCCAGGGCGACTTGCAGGCTGCCGGTGTCGATTTTTCCGCTACCGGCCAGGTCCAGGGCTGTGCCGTGGTCCACCGATGTGCGGATGATTGGCAAGCCGAGGGTCACGTTGACTGCCGCGCCGAAGCCTTTGTACTTCAGCACCGGCAGGCCCTGGTCGTGGTACATCGCCAGCACCGCGTCGCAGTGCTCCAGATATTTGGGGGTAAACAGAGTGTCGGCGGGCAGGGGACCGCGAAGGTCCATGCCCTCGCCGCGCAGGCGCTCTAAGGTGGGTTCGATGATGTCGATTTCTTCATGGCCCAAGTGTCCGCCTTCTCCGGCGTGGGGGTTGAGCCCGCACACCAGGATACGCGGCTGGGCAATGCCGAATTTTTCTTGCAGGTCGGTGTACAGAATCCGCGTGACCCGTTCCAGGCGCTCCGGGGTGATTGCATCGGCAATCTCGCGCAGCGGCAGGTGAGTGGTGACCAGCGCCACGCGCAATCCGCGGGTGGCCAGCATCATCACCACTTGCGCGGTGTGGGTCAGGTCGGCGAGGAATTCCGTGTGTCCGGAAAAAGCGATCCCGGACTCGTTGATCACGCCCTTGTGCACTGGTGCGGTGATCATCCCGGCGAAATGCCCGTCCATGCAGCCTTGGCCCGCGCGCGTCAGGGTTTCCAGGACGAACGCCGCATTGGCCTTGTCCAGTTGCCCGGCCGTGACCTTGGCGTTGAGCGGGGTATCCCAGACATACAGGCTGTTGGCCGGAGCCGGAGCATCCGGCCAATTGCCCGGGGTGACCGGCAGCATGTCGACGACCACGCCCAGCTGCGCGGCCCGCTCGATGAGCAGGTCGCGGCTGGTAATGGCAATCAGGGGATGTGGCTGGGCTTGCGAGGCGAGCAGCAGACACAGGTCGGGACCTATGCCGGCCGGTTCGCCGGGTGTCAGCGCGAAACGCTTCGGTTTCACTGCGCTGCCTGGTCTGCACCAGGGAGTTTGATCTCTACGTACGCTTCGTCACGGATCTGACGCAGCCAGGTTTGCAGCTCTTCGTCGTATTTGCGGTTACGCAGTACGGTCATTGCTTGCTGCTCGCGGGCCTGGCTGGTGCTGTCGGTAGCGCGACGGCCAAGGACTTCCAGGACGTGCCAGCCATATTGGGTCTGGAACGGCTTGGACAGCTGACCTTGCGGGGTCTTGGCCATCACTTCGCGGAACTCGGGCACCAATGCGTTCGGGTCGATCCAGTTCAGGTCGCCGCCGTTGAGGGCGGAACCCGGATCTTCCGAGAAGCTTTTCGCCAGTTCGCCGAAATCTTCGCCCGCTTCGATTCGGGTGTAGAGCGACTGGGCCAAAGCCTTGGTTTTAGCTTCGTCACGGATCGGGCTAGGTTTGACCAGGATGTGACGCACGTGCACTTCGTCACGCACCTGGGTCTCGCCGCCACGCTTGTCGAGGATCTTCAGAATGATGAAGCCGCCCGGGGTGCGCATTGGCTGAGTGATGTCGCCGACAGCCATGGTGCTCAGCATGCGATCGAACGGAGGTGGCAACTGGGCCGCTTTGCGGAAGCCCATGTCGCCGCCTTCCAGTGCGGTTTCGCTGGCGGATTTGGCGATTGCCAACTGACCGAAGTCAGCGCCTTGCTTGAGTTGCTGATACACCGCGTCCGCTTGTTTGGCTGCAGCCTGAATCGCATCGGAGTTGGCGCTTTCCGGCGTAGGAATCAGGATGTTGGCCAAACGGAATTCTTCGGACAGCTGCATTTTGCCCAGGTCGGACGCGAGGAAGTTCTTCACTTCCTGCTCGGACACCTGGATGCGCTCGGCTACCCGGCGCTGACGCACACGGCTGATGATCATCTCGCGGCGAATCTGGTCACGGGCGTCGTCGTAAGACAGACCGTCGTGGGCCAGGGCGGCGCGGAATTGATCGATCGACATGTTGTTGCGCTGGGCAATGGTGCCGACGGCCTGGTTCAGTTCTTCATCGGTAATGCGGATGCCGGAACGTTCGCCGATCTGCAATTGCAGGTTTTCGACGATCAGGCGCTCCAGTACCTGCTGATCCAGCACGCTGGCCGGCGGCACGGCAGTACCGCGTTTGGCGATGGTTTGCTGAACTTCGTGGACCCGTTGGTCCAGTTGGCTCTGCATGACCACGTCGTTGTCGACGATGGCCACCACTTTGTCGATGGACTGTACCGCGGCGTTAGCCGCGGTACCCAGGAACAGCGCGCCCAGCACTAGCGGGCGCAGACAATCAGAAAGCTTGGTCTTCACGTTCACGATAACCTTGAATGCCTTTGTCGAGGAAGCTCTCTACCTTGGCGCCGGTGAGGCCGCCGAGTCCCTTCAGAACAATTTGGAGGAAGACGCCATGGTCGCCTTTTTCGTTTTCTGGCGCGTTTTGACTGAATTCGTCATAGCTGACCCAGTAACGGTTGATCAGGCGCAGTTTCCAGCAGCAGTTGTCGTACTCGAAACCACCGAAGGCTTCCAGGGTACGGTTGCGGTTGTAGTCATACTGCCAGCGGCTGATGGCGTTCCAGTGCGGCACGATCGGCCACATCACCGAGAAGTCGTGCTGTTGGATCTTGTAGTAGTCCTTCACGTAGCCAGGTTGTCCCGGGGTGCCGTAGTCACCTCCGCCCACCGACCATTTACCGGTGTTCTGGTCGTAACGGACCTGGTCATTGCGATAGCGATAGCCGGCGTTGATGATCTTGTTCGGATTGTCTTCAGGCTGGTAGTGGAACATTGCGCTACCCGAGCGAGGGCTGCGACTGTCCGGGTCCCAGTTGTAATCGGCGGTGGTGCGCCAATCGCGGTTCCAGCGATATTCGTATTCCAGCGCATACGGTGAAACGTTGGCGTGTGCGTCGTCGCGGGTTTTCGCGTCGATGCCCGGCAACTGGACTTCGCGGTCCTTGAAGTACAAGGCCTGGCCGACACTGATGCGTTGACGTTCGAAACCGTCGTCTTCGATCCAGCGGTTGGTCACGCCCAGGGACAATTTGTTCTCGTCACCGACACGGTCGGAGCCGGAGAAGCGGTTGTCGCGGAACAGCGACGCATAGTTGAAGGTGTATTCGCTGGTGTCGAATACCGGAATATCTTTCTGGTCTTCCTCAGGTACATAGAGGTAGAACAGGCGCGGTTCCAGGGTCTGGCGGTAATTCTTGCCGAACCACTGGGTATTGCGGTCGAAGTACAGGCCGCTGTCGATGCTGGCAATCGGAACGCCGCGGTTTTGGCTGCTGCCGAAAGTGCCGTTGACCCTGTTTTGCTCAGCAGTCTGATTGGCGATGGTGTTCTTGCCGGTGCCGTCCAGATCCAGCTGATACTGGGTGTACTGGTACTTGAGCGATGGCTTCAAGAACCCGTAGGTCCAATTCATCGGCAGGCTGACACCTGGCTTGAGGTTCAAGCGATCGCCGTTCGCGCGAGCGAGACCGGTCACGTTGTTATCAAGGCGCGGCTCAACGGTCGTGCCGTCTTCATTGGTGAAGGTGCCGTCTTTCAGGTCTCGGTCGAAACGGACAAGTTCTGTCTCGTAATCGAAGTCCAGACCTTCCGGATGATAAGGCAGCTGGCCATTGAAGGTGATCTGCGGCAAACGATCGTATGGCGTGATGTTCGAAACGGTCGCCAGCTGATAAGCCTGGGCGTTTACCGCTGCGGTATAGCTATCGCCACGGTACGTTACGGAAGCCTGCTGATTCACGTAATCTGCGCTTTTCACGCCAATCTGGTCAGTCTGCAGATCCTGGAAGTAGTACGGATCGCTGATCTTGGTGTAGTCGACCTGCGTGAGCACACGCGAGTCGAGGCCACCCTTGTGCTGCCAGTTGTACATGTAGCGGGTTTTTTCGTAATCGGTCTGCTTGCTGCGATCGGTGTTGTCGTCGTTGAGGTACGCGGCGCCGAACTGACCTTCGCTGGACTTGGTCAGGTAACGGAACTCGCCTTCCACCAACATGCCACGCTTGCTCATGTAGCGCGGGTACAACGTGGCATCGTAGTTCGGTGCCAGGTTGAAGTAGTACGGGGTGACCAGCATGAAACCGGTATCGCTGCCGGTGCCGATGGTCGGCGGCAGGAAACCGGATTGGCGACGGTCGTCGATCGGGAAGTAGATGTACGGCGTGTACAGGACCGGAATGTCCTTGACCCGCAGTGTCACGTTGGTCGCGGTACCGAAGCCGGTGGCCGGGTTCAAGGTGATGTTGTTGCCCTTGAGTTGCCAGGCGTTGCTGTTCGGTTCGCACGTGGTGTACGTACCATCCTTGAGGCGGATGATCGCGTTCTCGGCACGCTTGGCGTACAGCGCGTTACCGCGGATACGGGATTTGTGCATCACGTATTCGGCGTTGTCGACCTTGGCTTCACCGGTGTCGAGCTGCACGTCGGCGTGGTCGCCGACGATCAATGCGCCGTTGTCGCGAATGCGCACGTTACCGCTCAGTTCGCCACGGCTCTCGGCCTGGTACAGACTGGCTTCGTCGGCTTCGGCCTGCATGCTGCCCTGACGCAAAACCACGTCACCGGCCAGCGTGCCGACCTGATCTTCGGTGTTATAGCGCGAAGCTTTCGCGCCGATAAAGGTCGGAGCGTCACTTTTATTCGTCTTGTCATTCATGCCAGGACGAATGGGTTCGATATAGGAACCAGAGCAGTAAGGACCGGTTTCGGCCAACTGCGCAGCAGTGAGCTTCTCGCGCGGAACCCAGTCGAGGTGACTGTAGTCTGCGCTACGGGACTTCAGGCCACGGCCCTTGGACTCGGTAACGAGTACAGGCTTGGCGCCGGTGTCTTCGCTGGAGCCGTTCTGGGCTGGAGCTTCGCCGTTCGCGGTGGCTGTTGCGCTGCCGTCATGGACGGGTCGCGGCGGCAAGGCTGCTGCCGGCGACTTGGGCGCACAGTCCCAGGCACCCGAAGCAGAGACTGAGCAGTCATACTGTTCCGCGGCGACCACGTAGGAAGTGGCTAGGGGTTGCAGGGCCAGCAGACTGCCGGTAACCAACAACGGAAATTTTTTACGAAACGCGGGGGATTTCAATGCCATCTTATTAGTCCGGGCTTCCTGCGTGCCATCTGCCCGCGGTGGTGGGCCGCACGCCTCTCGATGGTCTGAAAAAGATGCTGGATAATAAAGCATGACCCGCTTGACGGCTAGCGCCGTCGGAGACCCTTGTAATGCCTGACCAAGATGTACGCTTGCAACACCTGAAAGTTTGGCTCGACGAACAGTTGGCGACCCTCTTTGCCGAGCAAGGCTGGGGCGCCGTGCCCCCGGCCACGTTGACCGCGGCCAGTAGCGACGCGAGTTTCCGGCGCTATTTCCGCTGGGAAGGCGAGGGCAAAAGTTTCATCGTGATGGACGCTCCACCGCCCCAGGAAAACTGCAAACCCTTTGTGGACATGGCTTTTTTGCTGGCGAAATCCGGAATAAATGTGCCGAAAATTTATGCCGAAGACCTCGATCGCGGATTTCTTTTGCTCAATGACCTGGGCAGCAAGACGTATCTGGACGTGATCGACAGCGAAAATGCCGACGATTTGTTCAAGGATGCCCTGCAGGCGCTGTTGGCTTTTCAGCAATTGCCGATGGTGGCGCCGTTGCCAAGTTACGACGTGGCATTGCTGCGTCGCGAGCTGGAATTGTTCCCTGAGTGGTACGTCAAGCATGAACTGGGCATCGAGTTTGACGCTGCCCAGCAAATGCTCTGGCAACAGGCCAGCGATCTGTTGATCGACAGCGCCCTGGCCCAGCCGACCGTGTTGGTGCACCGCGACTACATGCCGCGCAACCTGATGCTCAGCGAGCCGAATCCTGGCGTGCTGGATTTCCAGGACGCGGTCTATGGCCCGGTGACTTACGACGTGACCTGCCTGTTCAAGGACGCATTCCTCAGTTGGCCCGAAGAACGCGTGCTCGCCTGGCTGCAGGATTACTGGCAGCAGGCCGGCGCGCTGGGCATTCCGGTGCAGCCTGACTTCGAAGAGTTCCACCGTGCCAGCGACCTGATGGGCGTGCAGCGTCACTTGAAAGTGATCGGCATCTTCGCCCGTATCTGCCACCGCGACGGCAAGCCGCGCTACCTCGCCGATGTGCCGCGTTTCTTTACTTATATAGACGCAGTGATCGCCCGTCGTCCCGAACTGGCGGAGCTGGATGTGTTGCTGGCCAGTTTGCGTGCTGGAGGTCCGGCATGAAGGCAATGATTCTCGCGGCGGGCAAAGGCGAGCGCATGCGTCCGCTGACCCTGACCACCCCCAAGCCGCTGGTGCGTGCCGGCGGTGTGCCGTTGATCGAGTATCACCTGCGCGCGCTGGCGGCGGCCGGGTTTACCGAGATCGTGATCAACCACGCCTGGCTTGGCCAGCAGATCGAAGACTACTTGGGTGATGGTTCGCGTTACGGCCTCAGTATTCAGTATTCGCCGGAAGGTGAACCACTGGAGACCGGTGGCGGGATTTTCCGTGCCTTGCCGTTGCTGGGTGACGAAGCGTTTGTGGTGGTCAACGGTGATATCTGGACCGATTACGACTTCCGCGCGCTGCGCCAACCCATTGCCGGGTTGGCTCACCTGGTGCTGGCGGACAACCCGGCTCATCACCCGACCGGCGATTTCGTTCTGGTGGATGGCCAGGTACGCGACGGGCAAGCGGATGCCGAGACACTGACCTACAGCGGCATCGCGGTGCTGCACCCGAAGCTGTTCGAAGGCTGCTCGGCCGGGGCGTTCAAGCTCGCGCCGCTGTTTCGCCAGGCCATGGCCGCAGGGCAAGTGACCGGCGAACACCTGGCTGGGCATTGGGTGGATGTCGGCACGTACGAACGTCTGGCCGAAGCCGAAACCCTGATAGAAGCGAGACGCTGACATGTTGTGGCCAGGGACTCTGATCGGAGCCGGAGCGGGCTTTGCCATAGCCAGCATTCCGGGGGCCATGCTCGGCGCCTTGTTGGGGCAGGCGCTGGACCGGCGCCTGCACTTGCAGAGCTGGGCGCATTTGCGGGAAAAACTCGGCGGCCGACCGGCGCTGCGTAATGATGAACTGTTGTTCGTGTTGCTGGGCCGGTTGGCCAAGTGCGACGGGCGCGTGGTGGATGGCCATATCCAGCAGGCGCGTCAGGAGATGCGTTCGCTGGACATGACCGAATCGGCGCAACGGCGCGCGATTGCCGCGTTCAATCGAGGCAAAACCGGGCATGACCGGTTGCGTGGCTATCTGCGGCGCTTGAGTGTCCAGCCCCATGCGGCCGAAGGCGTGCTGCGCGCCTGTTGGCGGATGGTCTGGGCCGATGGTCGCGCGGGCAGCAGTGAACGTGAATTGCTGGCGCAATGGGGCAAATGGTTGGGCTGGACGTCGCAGCAGGTGTTGGCGCTGGCGCACGACTATGAACCGCATAAACGCCCTCAAGTGAGCAGCGCCGTGACTTATCAGGACGCCATGCGGCTATTGGGGGTGTCGGCGACCAGCGAGCCGGCGCAGATCAAGCGGGCTTATCGGCGTCTGCTCAGTCGTCATCATCCGGACAAGATTGCCGGTTCGGGGGCGACGGCGTTGCAGGTGCGCGAGGCGACGGACAAGACGCGCGAATTGCATAACGCCTATACGTTGATCAAGGCGCGGCGGGATTTTCGTTAGCAGCATCTAGTTTGTGTTGTTAGTGAAGCCGCCTTCGCGGGCAAGCCTCGCTCCTACAGGGTTTGGTCGCTCCCATTTTCGGTGAGCGACACAAACCCTGTAGGAGCGAGGCTTGCCCGCGAATGGACGCGATGCGGTCTACTGCTCCGCCACAGGCTGCGGATTCAACCACCCGCGCACCCGGCGAAACAACTGCTCTTGCTCAGCCTTGGTATTGCCCGGCAATGCCTTGAGCGACACCTGGCTGAACGCAGACGTTTTCAGGCGTTTGCTGGCTTGCAAGCGCGCAAGTGCGGCATTGCGATCCAGTGGTTTGTCCATATAGAAGAGATCGGCAGTCGGCAGCTTGAGGGTTGGCGTCAGCTCTACCAGCTCCGGTTTACCCGCCGGCGGCGTCTGCGCCGCGACCATCACGAATTTCTCCACTTGCGAAGGCTGCTTCTCGCTGAGGTAGCGTGCGGCCCAGTAAGCGCCGGTGCCATGACCCAGCACGACGATGCGGCGCGCACTTTGCTGCTCGGCATAGGCGATGGCCGCGTCGATGCGCGCAAAGATTCGCTCGGCATCAGCCTTGGACTGTTCTTCGGTGGTTTCCACGACCGCTTTATCGGCGACGTCCGCTTCACCGCTGGCCGCTTGCTCGATGGGCGTCGCGGTGGTCGAGTCTTTGCTGCCAGTCTCAGGGGCTTTGATCGTCGGCGGTACTTCGGCGACGCGTGGCGCAATGGCATCGCTTTGCAGGTCCGGCAAGGTGATACTCAGGCTGCTCCACTCGGCGTCCGGCAATTTGTTGCGCAAAGGGCTGATTGCTTGCGGCCAGTCAACGGTCTCGCCGGCGCCGGGGATGATAATCACCGCGCCCTTGGGTTCGGCGGTGTTGGCCGGCTTCCACAGGGCGAGAAATGTGTCGGCGCCAGCCTGGAGCTGTTGCTGTTCCTGGGCGGGGATTTGTCGCTCAAGTGCGGTCGCTTCTTCCTGACTACGCTCAAGCAGCGGCTGGCGTTCGACCGGTTTTGCTTCGGCAGGTTTTTCCGTGGCAGGAGCAGGGTCGGCGGCTTCGACGGAAAAGGCGCAAGGCAGGATCAGCGACAGGCACAATGCTGGCAGTGCCAGGCGGTAGACAGGGGGCATCGGATATTCCAGGCCAGAAGTTATTCCGGCAGCCTAATGGGTTGGTCAGTATTTGTCAGTGTGTGGGACTTCAATGATGCGTTTTCGCTGCCTGTGGGTTATCGGCTGTTTGTGGTTTCCCTTGATGAGTTGGGCGGCGCCCGCGCCACCGGCGCACGTTGCGCAATTGTCGACGGCCCAGCAGCAATGGCTGGCACAGCATGGCGAATTGCGCGTTGGTCTGGTGTTGCAGGCGCCGTATGCGCAATACGATCGCCGCTTGCAGCGCTTGTCCGGGGTCAACGTCGAGCTGATGAAGTGGCTGGCCACGTCGCTCAAGGTCGAGCTGAGCTGGCGCAATTTCCCCGACGTCGAACAGCTGGAACAAGCCGTACGCGAGGGCGAAGTCGATATCGCCCCGGGGCTGACCCAAACTCCCGGCGGGCTGCGGCTCTGGCAGTTTTCCGACCCGTACATGCGCGTGCCGCAACTGGTGGTCAGCGACCAGAAGGGCGCCGGCGTCGTAGAGCTGGAAAAACTCGACAGCCAGACCCGCGTCGCCGTGCGCATGCCCAGCGTCACCGCCGATTACCTGCGCAGCAATTTTCCCCATCTGAACCTGCAAGGCGTGCCGATCGAGCGTCAGGCGTTGCAGTTGCTGTTGAGCCAGCAGGCCGGGTACGCCGTGGTCGATGAGGCGCAACTGGGACGTTTGTCCGCCGAGCCTGAATTTGCCGGATTGGTCGTGGTGGGCGACATCGGCTTGCCGCAGTTGCTGCGCGTGGCCACGCGCCGGGACTGGCCGGAGCTGGCGGGTATCGTCGAAAGCGCGTTGCGGGCGATCCCGGCCAAGGATCTGGAGCAACTGCACAACCAATGGCTGCAACCCAAATACCCGCGATTGTCCGAGTCCCCGGGATTCTGGCAAAACCTTTGCCTGCTGTTGGCGATGTTGCTGCTGAGCAGCATCGCCATCGTGCTCTGGCAGCGACGCCAGCAACACAGCCTGGAGCAACGGCTGCTGGCGGCGCGGCAAGACATCGCCCTGCGCCAGGCCAGTGAAGAAGCCCTGCGCCTGACCCAGTTTTCCATCGATCAAAGCACCGTCGGCATCCTGTGGGTCAATTGGGACAGCCACGTGCGTTACGCCAACCGTGCCGCCGAAACCATGCTCGGTTATCCGTCCGGCGGGATCATCGACCGTCCGTTGATCGACTTCGAACCCGGTCTGCACATGGACCGCTGGCTCAACCTGTGGAAACGCGCCCGGGCCAGTGAAGAAGGGCCGCAAAGCTTCGAAACCAATTGCGTTCGCGCCGACGGCAGCGTCCTGCCCGCGGATGTTTCGTTGAGCTTCCTGCGTTTTCGCGACGGCGAATACCTGGTCGTGTACCTGAATGACGTCACCGAACGCCGCCGTGCCCTGGCTGCGTTGCAGGAAAGCGAGGCGCGGTTGCAAGGGATCGCCGCCAACGTGCCCGGATTGGTCTTTCGCCTGGAACGGGCGCCGGTGACCGGGCAAATTGACTTTGCCTACATCAGTGAAGGCAGCGAGAGCCTGGTCGGCTACTCGCCGGCGACGTTGGCCCATCGAGATAAAGGTCTGCGCAGCCTGGTGCACCCGGACGACAAGGCCAGTTATCACCGGACCCAGGATCATGCGCTGGACACTGACAGTGACTGGTCATGGCAGGGACGAATCCTGACCCGTTCGGGCGAGCAGCGCTGGGCCGAGATCAAGGCCATCACCCGGCGCCTGGAGGATGGCGCCTATGTCTGGGACGGGATTGTCTGGGACATCAGCGAAAGCAAGCGCATCGAACTGGAACTGGCCAGTTCCCGGGAGCAACTGCGCGAATTGTCGGCACACCTGGAAAGCGTGCGGGAAGAGGAAAAGGCCCGTATCGCCCGGGAAGTACACGATGAGTTGGGGCAGATGCTGACCGTGTTGAAACTGGAAACCTCCATGTGCGAACTGGCCTACGCCCAGCTTGATCCCGGCTTGCAGGAAAGGCTGAACAGCATGAAGCGCTTGATCGCTCAACTGTTCCAACTGGTGCGGGATGTGGCTACGGCGCTGCGGCCACCGATTCTCGATGCCGGGATCGCTTCGGCCATCGAGTGGCAGGCCCGCCGTTTCGAGGCGCGTACACAGATTCCGTGCCTGGTGCAGGTGCCGGAGAATCTGCCGGTGCTCAGCGATGCCAAGGCGATTGGCTTGTTCCGCATTCTTCAGGAAGCGCTGACCAATGTCATGCGCCATGCCCAGGCGCATACTGTCGAACTGACACTGGCGCTGGAAGGCGACGAGTTGTGCCTGACCGTCAGCGATGATGGCGTAGGATTTGTTCCCACCACTGGCCGGCCGACATCCTTTGGCGTCGTCGGAATGCGCGAACGGGTGCTGATCATGGGTGGGCAGTTATTGCTTGAAAGTGAGCCGGGTGAAGGCACGACCCTGAGTGTGCGAGTGCCGCTGGATGAGGAGAAGTAAGTGATCCGTGTACTGGTAGCCGAAGACCACACCATCGTCCGCGAAGGCATCAAGCAATTGATCGGCCTGGCCAAGGACTTGCTGGTGGTGGGGGAGGCGAGCAATGGCGAGCAGTTGCTCGAAACCCTGCGTCACGTGCCCTGCGAAGTGGTGTTGCTGGACATCTCCATGCCCGGGGTCAATGGCTTGGAAGCGATTCCACGGATCCGCGCTCTGAACAACCCGCCGGCGATCCTGGTGCTGTCGATGCACGACGAGGCGCAAATGGCCGCCCGGGCGTTGAAGATCGGTGCTGCGGGCTATGCGACCAAGGACAGCGATCCGGCGTTGTTGCTGACGGCGATCCGCAAAGTCGCGGCGGGCGGGCGCTACATCGACCCGGACCTGGCCGACCGCATGGTCTTCGAAGTCGGCCTGACCGATTCACGGCCGTTGCACTCCTTATTGTCGGAGCGTGAATTCTCGGTGTTCGAGCGCCTGGCCCGGGGCGCCAACGTCAACGACATCGCCCAGCAACTGGCCCTGAGCAGCAAAACCATCAGCACCCACAAGGCGCGGCTGATGCAAAAGCTCAACATCACGTCCCTGGCGGAACTGGTGAAGTACGCGATGGAACACAAACTTCTCTAATAAAGAACGCGATCCCCTGTAGGAGCGAGGCTTGCCCGCGAAGGCGTCCTCACAGGCGCTAAAAGCTTCGCGGGCAAGCCTCGCTCCTACAGGGATTGTGTCGGCATATCTATTTGCGACATGCCTGCAAAAGCGCTTTTGCTTGTCCTTGCGGCTTATCGCTGACTGCTCACCGCTGCGTTTGCCCAAACGCGCCATCCTTGTAGGGCAATCCCTACCCCCAACCTTCCACCCGGCTGAGGCGATTCTCTCCTGCGCCCCGATTTGCGTGGTCCCCAGCGTCCACTAGGCTTAGCCCACAAGCAGTCATCAACAACAAAGGTGTGGGTATGAGCCAGGTCGATTCAAGTGCAGGGGCCAATGACATTCTGGTCAGCTTTCGTGGAGTGCAAAAAAGCTACGACGGCGAGAACCTGATCGTCAAAGACCTCAACCTGGACATTCGCAAAGGCGAATTCCTCACCTTGCTCGGGCCGTCCGGCTCCGGCAAGACCACCAGCCTGATGATGCTCGCCGGTTTCGAAACCCCGACCGCCGGCGAAATCCTGCTGGCCGGGCGCTCCATCAACAACGTGCCGCCGCACAAGCGCGACATCGGCATGGTGTTCCAGAACTACGCGCTGTTCCCGCACATGACCGTGTCCGAGAACCTGGCCTTCCCGCTGACCGTGCGCGGCTTGAACAAGAGCGACGTCAGCGACAAGGTCAAGAAAGTCCTGAGCATGGTCCAGCTCGATGCGTTCGCCCAGCGCTACCCGGCGCAACTGTCCGGTGGTCAGCAACAGCGTGTGGCGCTGGCCCGTGCGTTGGTGTTCGAACCGCAACTGGTGTTGATGGACGAACCTCTCGGCGCGCTGGATAAACAACTGCGCGAACACATGCAGATGGAAATCAAACACCTGCACCAGCGCCTCGGTGTGACCGTGGTCTACGTGACCCACGACCAGGGTGAAGCCCTGACCATGTCCGACCGCGTGGCGGTGTTCCACCAGGGCGAAATCCAGCAAATCGCCCCGCCGCGCACCCTCTACGAGGAACCGAAAAATACCTTCGTCGCCAACTTCATCGGCGAGAACAACCGCCTCAACGGCCGCTTGCACAGCCACACCGGCGACCGCTGCATTGTCGAGCTGGGGCGCGGTGAAAAGGTTGAAGCCCTGGCGGTCAACGTCGGCCAGACCGGCGAACCCGTCACGCTGTCGATTCGCCCGGAACGCGTGAGCCTCAATGGTTCGAGCGAATCCTGCGTCAACCGCTTCTCAGGGCGGGTGGCGGAATTCATCTATCTGGGCGACCACGTCCGGGTGCGCCTGGAAGTCTGCGGCAAGACCGATTTCTTCGTGAAACAACCGATTGCCGAGCTCGATCCCGAACTGGCGGTTGGCGACGTGGTACCACTTGGCTGGCAGGTTGAGCACGTTCGCGCGCTCGATCCACTTCTAGAGGCGCATTGATCGCCCCCCGCAATACCAACACCAACCCTGCACGTGGAGAGAACAATAAATGTTGAGATCCCTGAAATTCACCGCTTTGGTCATGGGCATGATCGGTGCGGCACACGCGATGGCGGCGGGCCCGGACCTGACCGTGGTGTCCTTCGGCGGGGCGAACAAGGCCGCTCAGACCAAGGCTTTCTACGCACCGTGGGAAGCGGCGGGCAACGGCAAGATCGTCGCCGGCGAATACAACGGCGAGATGGCCAAGGTCAAAGCCATGGTCGATACCAAGAGCGTGTCCTGGGACCTGGTAGAAGTTGAATCGCCAGAATTGTCCCGTGGTTGCGACGAAGACATGTTCGAGCAGCTCGATCCGAAGCTGTTCGGCAAGTCCGAAGACTACGTCAAAGGCGCGATCCAGCCATGCGGCGTGGGCTTCTTCGTGTGGTCGACGGTGTTGGCCTACAACGCCGACAAACTGGCCTCCGCACCGACTAGCTGGGTCGATTTCTGGGACACCAAGAAATTCCCCGGCAAGCGTGGCCTGCGTAAAGGCGCCAAGTACACCCTGGAATTCGCTCTGATGGCCGACGGCGTTGCGCCGAAAGACGTCTACAAAGTGCTGGCCGGCAAGGATGGCCAGGACCGCGCGTTCAAGAAACTTGATGAGCTGAAACCAAGCATTCAGTGGTGGGAAGCCGGCGCACAGCCGCCGCAATACCTCGCCTCCGGTGACGTGGTCATGAGCTCGGCCTACAACGGCCGGATCGCTGCGGTACAGAAAGAAAGCAACCTGAAAGTGGTGTGGAACGGCGGGATCTACGACTTCGACGCGTGGGCGATTCCAAAAGGCCTGGATAAAACCCGTGCCGAAGCAGCGAAGAAATTCATCGCTTACTCGGTCATGCCGCAGCAGCAGAAGACCTACTCGGAAAACATCGCCTACGGTCCGGCCAACACCCAAGCCGTACCGTTGCTGGCCAAGGATGTGTTGAAAGACATGCCGACCACCCCGGAAAACATCGCCAATCAGGTGCAGATCGACGTCAGCTTCTGGGCTGACAACGGCGAGCAACTGGAGCAGCGCTTCAATTCCTGGGCTGCGAAGTAACCACAACCCTGTGGGCTAATGATCGTTCCCACGCTCTGCGTGGGAACGCATCCTGTGACGCTCTGCGTCACAGGGACGCGGAGCGTCACGGGCGGCATTCCCACGCAGAGCGTGGGAACGATCAGTATGTAGTTATCAAGATCAGAGGTTGCCTGTCTTCCTCTGTAACGATCAAAGATTTCCGGAGTACGCCATGGCTATCGCCGTTCCCCTGAACGCGGGCACTGACCCCACCTTGAAGCAGCGGCTCAGGCACGCCGAGCGAATCAATCGCTGGAAGGCCCAGGCCTTGATTGCACCGCTGGTGCTGTTTCTGTTGCTGGTGTTCCTGGTGCCGATTGTGGCGCTGCTCTACAAAAGTGTCGGTAACCCGGAAGTGGTCGGCGGCATGCCGCGCACCGTGACGGCTATCGCCAGTTGGGATGGTCGCGGCCTGCCCGCTGAACCGGTTTACAAAGCCGCCAGCGAAGACCTCGCTGAAGCGCGCAAAAACCAGACCTTGGGCGACTTGTCCAAGCGCTTGAACATGGAGTTGGCCGGCTATCGCAGCCTGCTGACCAAAACCGCCCGCGCCTTGCCGTTCGCCACTGAACCGGCCTCTTATAAAGAAGCGCTGGAAGCGCTCGACGAACGCTGGGGCGATCCGGCCTATTGGCAGGCCGTGCGGCGCAACACCAGCAGCATCACGCCGTATTACTTGCTGGCGGCGGTCGATCACCGGATCGACGACCTCGGCGAAGTGGCCCCGGCCACCCCCGATCAAGCGATCTACCTCGATATCTTTGCCCGCACGTTCTGGATGGGCCTGATCATCACCCTGATTTGCCTGGTGCTGGCGTACCCATTGGCGTATCTGCTGGCGAACCTGCCATCACGGCAAAGCAACCTGTTGATGATTCTGGTGCTGCTACCGTTCTGGACCTCAATCCTGGTGCGCGTCGCCGCGTGGATCGTGTTGCTGCAATCCGGCGGGCTGATCAACAGCGGCCTGATGGCCATGGGCATCATCGATAAGCCGCTGGAATTGGTGTTCAACCGCACCGGGGTCTATATCTCGATGGTGCACATCCTGCTGCCATTCATGATTTTGCCGATCTACAGCGTGATGAAAGGCATCTCACCGACCTACATGCGTGCCGCGATTTCCCTCGGTTGCCACCCGTTCGCCAGTTTCTGGCGGGTGTACTTCCCGCAGACCTATGCCGGTGTCGGCGCCGGTTGCCTGTTGGTGTTCATTCTTGCCATCGGCTACTACATCACTCCGGCGTTGCTGGGCAGCCCGAACGATCAGATGGTCAGCTACTTCGTCGCCTTCTACACCAACACCAGCATCAACTGGGGCATGGCGACCGCACTCGGTGGGTTGCTGCTGTTGGCGACCGTGGTGCTTTATCTGATTTACAGCTGGCTGGTGGGCGCCAGTCGCCTGCGCCTGAGCTAAGGGGAGAATGAAATGCTGAGTCCTTATATGTCGCCCATCGAGCGGGTGTGGTTCTACAGTTTGCGGATTCTCTGCGGGTTGGTGCTGTTGTTCCTGATTCTGCCGGTGCTGGTGATCATTCCGTTGTCGTTCAACTCCGGGAGTTTCCTGGTGTACCCGCTGCAAGGTTTCTCGCTGCACTGGTATCAGGACTTCTTTGCCTCGGCGGAATGGATGCGCTCGTTGAAGAACAGCATCATCGTTGCCCCGGCGGCCACGGTTCTGGCGATGATCTTCGGCACGCTGGCGGCGATTGGCCTGACCCGTGGTGACTTCCCGGGCAAGGCGCTGGTGATGGCGCTGGTGATTTCGCCGATGGTGGTGCCGGTGGTGATCATTGGTGTGGCGAGTTATCTGTTCTTCGCGCCGTTGGGCCTGGGCAACAGCTTCTTCTCGTTGATCGTGGTGCATGCAGTGTTGGGTGTGCCGTTTGTGATCATCACGGTGTCAGCCACGTTGCAGGGGTTTAACCACAATCTGGTGCGGGCGGCTGCCAGCCTCGGTGCTTCGCCGTTGACCGCGTTCCGTCGGGTGACCTTGCCGTTGATCGCACCGGGTGTGATCTCGGGTGCGCTGTTTGCCTTCGCCACTTCGTTCGATGAAGTGGTGGTGACGCTGTTCCTCGCCGGCCCTGAGCAAGCGACCCTGCCACGGCAGATGTTCAGCGGCATCCGCGAAAACCTCAGCCCGACGATTGCCGCCGCCGCGACGTTGCTGATTGCGTTCTCGGTGATCCTGCTGCTGACCCTGGAATGGTTGCGTGGGCGTAGCGAGAAACTGCGTACCGCGCAGGTCTGACCTGCACCGCTGATCGTTCCCATGCTCTGCGTGGGAATGCCTCACCGGACGCTCCGCGTCCGCTCTTGGGACGCAGAGCGTCCCTGGCTGCATTCCCACGCGGAGCGTGGGAACGATCATCTCCGGGTATTCACTGCCTGAATAACAGACAAACCCCAATCCCCAGCTACTATTGTGCCCAGCTCCCCTAACGATAAGAGGCTGCGCACATGAGTCTTTCCTCTTTCAAAATTGCCCACAAACTGATCACCGGCGCCGGTGCCATCGAGCAACTGGCCGCCGAGCTGACCCGCCTGGATGTCGATAACCCGCTAATCGTCACCGATGCCGCCCTGGTCAAGTCCGGCACGGTCGAGCTGGCGCTGGCGCATCTGGGCGATCGCACCTATGAGGTTTTCGATCGGGTCCTGCCCGACCCGGAAATCGCCATCGTCGAAGACTGCATGCGCGTCTACCGCGAAGGCGGGCATGACGGGTTGATCGGCCTCGGCGGCGGCAGCGCCATCGATATCGCCAAAAGCGTGGCCGCTTATGCCGGTTATCACGGCGCACTGGAAGATTTGTTCGGCGTCGATCAGGTACCGCGCAAAGGCCCGCCGCTGATCGCCATCCCGACCACCGCCGGCACCGGTTCGGAAGTCACCAACGTGGCCATCCTCTCGGACAAGGTCGCGCAGTTGAAGAAAGGCATCGTCAGCGACTATCTATTGCCGGACGTGGCACTGGTCAGCCCGCAAATGACCCTGACCTGCCCGCGCAGTGTCACCGCCGCCAGTGGCGTCGATGCGCTGGTGCATGCGGTCGAGTCCTACCTGTCGCTGAACGCCTCGGCGATCACCGATGCCCTGGCGATTGGCGCGATCAAGCTGATTACCCAGGCACTGCCCAAGGCCTACGCCAACCCCTCCAACCTGCAAGCCCGCGAAGACATGGCCACCGCCAGCCTGATGGCCGGCATGGCGTTCGGCAATGCCGGGGTCGGCGCGGTGCATGCGCTGGCGTATCCGCTGGGCGGGCGCTACAACATTGCCCATGGCGTCAGTAACGCGTTGCTGCTGCCGTATGTGATGACCTGGAACAAGCTGGCCTGCGTCGAGCGCATGCAGGATATTGCCGAGGCCATGGGCGTGAAGACCGCGCACCTGAGCGCCACCGATGCGGCGGACAAAGCCGTGGAGGCGATGACCGCGTTGTGCCTGGCGGTGGAGATTCCCCTCGGCCTGCGCAGCTTCGGCGTGCCCGAGGATGCGATCCCGGCCATGGCCGTGGAAGCGGCGGGGATCGAGCGCCTGATGCGCAACAATCCGCGCAAGTTGAGCGCCGTCGATATCGAGAAGATCTACCGGGCGGCGTACTAGAGCCTCGCGGCCGATTATCGATTGAAGGCAGGCCCAATCATCGCGGTCACAGTGCGCGCGTCAAAGCATGAGGTATACAATGCGCGCCATCGTGATTCTGCTCAAAAAAGGTGCGTCATGCAGCCCTTCGTAATTGCTCCGTCGATTCTCTCCGCTGACTTCGCCCGCCTGGGCGAAGAAGTGGACAACGTCCTGGCCGCTGGCGCCGACTTCGTGCACTTCGATGTCATGGACAATCACTACGTGCCCAACCTGACCATCGGCCCGATGGTCTGCGCGGCATTGCGCAAGTACGGCGTGACCGCGCCGATCGACGCCCATTTGATGGTCAGCCCGGTGGATCGCATCGTCGGGGACTTCATCGAGGCTGGCGCGACCTACATCACCTTCCACCCGGAAGCCACACAACACGTCGACCGTTCCCTGCAACTGATCCGCGAGGGCGGTTGCAAGGCAGGCCTGGTGTTCAACCCGGCGACGCCGCTGAGCGTGCTCGAGTACGTGATGGACAAGGTCGACATGATCTTGCTGATGAGCGTCAACCCTGGCTTCGGTGGGCAGAAGTTCATTCCCGGCACCCTCGACAAACTGCGTCAGGCCCGTGCGCTGATCGATGCGTCCGGCCGTGACATTCGCCTGGAAATCGACGGCGGGGTCAACGTGAACAACATTCGTGAAATCGCCGCCGCCGGCGCCGACACCTTCGTGGCCGGCTCGGCGATCTTCAATGCGCCGAACTACCAGGAAGTGATCGAGAAGATGCGTTCCGAACTGGCGCTGGCTCGTCCATGAGTGGCTTTGAGCAGCTGTTCCCGGGGCGTCTGCCGCGGCTGGTGATGTTCGATCTGGATGGCACGCTGATCGATTCGGTCCCCGACCTCGCGGTTGCCGTGGATAACATGCTGCTCAAACTGGGCCGCGAACCGGCGGGCCTCGAGTCGGTGCGCAAGTGGGTTGGCAACGGCGCGCCGGTGCTGGTTCGCCGCGCGCTGGCCGGGGGCATCGAGCATTCGGCAGTCGATGATGGCGAGGCCGAAGGCGCGTTGGAGATATTCATGGAGGCTTATAGCGAAAGCCATGAGCTGACCGTGGTCTATCCCGGCGTACGCGACACCCTGAAGTGGCTGCACAAGCAGGGCGTCGAGATGGCGCTGATCACCAACAAGCCGGAGCGCTTTGTCGCGCCGCTGCTGGATCAGATGAAAATCGGCCGCTACTTCAAATGGATCATCGGCGGCGACACCCTGCCGCAGAAGAAACCCGATCCGGCCGCGCTGTTCTTCGTCATGAAAATGGCCAATATCCCGGCGTCGCAATCGTTGTTTGTCGGCGATTCGCGCAGTGATGTCTTGGCGGCGAAAGCGGCGGGGGTCAAGTGCGTAGCGCTGAGTTATGGCTACAACCATGGCCGGCCGATTGCCGAAGAGTCGCCGGCGCTGGTGATCGACGATCTGCGCAAGCTAATTCCCGGTTGCCTGGATCTGACGGCTGAGATAACGTTGCCCGACGCTGTTCAACCCCCTTCTGGAAACGCCATCGTGGTGGTCACTCGCAAACTCTGGATGAAAGTCATCAAGGCCCTGGCCCGCTGGCGTTGGCGCGCCTGACTTGTTCCTGGCCGGCCTGCCGGCGCGTTTGCATACCTGACTGTTAGACCCTCAAGCCACGAGGCTACCCCATGATCCGCGAAGAATTCCTGCGTTTGGCCGCTGCCGGCTATAACCGTATCCCGATGGCCTGCGAAACCCTGGCCGACTTCGACACGCCGCTGTCGATCTACCTGAAACTGGCCGACGAGCCGAATTCCTACTTGCTGGAATCGGTGCAGGGCGGGGAGAAGTGGGGCCGTTACTCGATCATCGGCCTGCCGTGCCGCACCGTATTGCGGGTTCACGATCACCACATCAGCGTGACCCACGACGGCGTCGAGATCGAAAGCCTTGAGGCCGAAGATCCATTGGCCTTCGTCGAAGAATTCAAAGCCCGCTACAACGTCCCGACCATCCCTGGCCTGCCGCGCTTCAATGGCGGCCTGGTGGGTTATTTCGGTTATGACTGCGTGCGTTATGTGGAGAAGCGTCTGGGCAAGTGCCCGAACCCGGACCCGCTGGGCGTGCCGGACATTCTGCTGATGGTGTCCGACGCGGTGGTGGTGTTCGACAACCTCGCCGGCAAGATGCACGCGATTGTCCTCGCTGATCCGGCGCAGGCCGATGCCTTCGAGCAAGGTCAGGCGCGCTTGGAAGAGCTGCTGGAGAAACTGCGCCAGCCGATCACTCCGCGTCGCGGCCTGGATTTCAGCAAACAGCAATCGGCTGATCCGGTATTCCGCTCCAGTTTCACCCAGGACGATTACGAAAAAGCCGTCGACACCATCAAGGAATACATCCTGGCCGGTGACTGCATGCAGGTCGTGCCGTCCCAGCGCATGTCGATCGACTTCAAGGCTGCGCCGATTGATCTGTACCGAGCGCTGCGCTGCTTCAACCCGACGCCTTACATGTACTTCTTCAACTTCGGCGACTTCCATGTTGTCGGCAGTTCGCCGGAAGTGCTGGTGCGGGTCGAAGACAATCTGATCACCGTGCGCCCGATTGCCGGCACCCGCCCACGCGGGGCCAACGAAGAAGCGGATCTGGCGCTCGAAAAAGACCTGCTGTCCGACGACAAGGAAATCGCCGAGCACTTGATGTTGATTGACCTTGGCCGTAACGACACCGGTCGGGTTTCGGAAATCGGCTCGGTGAAGCTCACCGAGAAGATGGTCATCGAGCGCTATTCCAACGTGATGCACATCGTCTCCAACGTCACCGGGCAATTGAAGGCCGGGCTGACGGCGATGGATGCATTGCGGGCGATTCTGCCGGCGGGCACCTTGTCCGGCGCACCGAAGATTCGCGCGATGGAAATCATCGACGAGCTGGAACCGGTCAAGCGTGGGGTCTACGGCGGGGCGGTCGGTTACTTCGCCTGGAACGGCAACATGGACACCGCAATTGCGATCCGCACCGCGGTGATCAAGGACGGCGAACTGCATGTGCAGGCCGGTGGCGGCATCGTCGCCGACTCGGTGCCGGCGCTGGAATGGGAAGAAACCTTGAACAAGCGCCGTGCGATGTTCCGCGCCGTGGCTCTGGCCGAGCAAACGCCGGACGTTTGAGCTCGCCACTATAAGTGTTCAGCATAAAAAAAACGCGGCGTCTGTGAGGGCGCCGCGTTTTTTATGCCTGCGATTTAGAAGTCCAAGCTGACGCCAACATTGACGCCCTGCTGGGTAAAGTCATCGTCCTTGCGAATGTCATAACTGGCCCGCAGCGCCAAATCCTTGGTGAGGTTATGGCTTATGCCCAGGTTCAAACGGTTCAGGTTGGTCTGCGGAGTGTAGCCGGCCAGGGTGTAGCGGTTGCCCGGCAGGCTGTTGAGGTTCATGGTCACGTCCTGGGTATCGTCGTTGTACTCACGCTCGTGAGCCAGTTCGCCGAACACCTGGGTCTGCGAAGTGATCTGGTATTTGCCCTGGAGGCCTATGCCAAGACGCCGGGAGATGCGCGACTGGTCATCGAACGTCAGCGCAGTAGAGTCGGCGCCATCTTCCGAGTAACCGTCGACCTCAACCTTGGCGAAATCAGCACTCACAAACGGCGACAGGTGCCACGGGCTGCTCGCCAGCGGCGCGATGTCGTAACCTACGCGGCCACTGAAGGCCACCAGGTAGCCGTCGGTATCGCCTTTCTCCCCGCGTTCGTTGACCCCCAACTGGAATTTGCGTTTGAGGCTGTCGTAGTCCAGATGCCCGGCCGTCACGGCCGCATCACCCCACCAGCGGTTCTGCTGATACTGGGCGAACGCTGTGCCCATGTAGGTGTTGAGCTTGTAGTCCGAATCGTTGTCGCCGGCTTCGAGTTTCTGATTGTAGAAACCAGCGGCCAGGCCCACGCGCCATGCGTCATTCAACCGGTAGCTGCCACCGATGTTCAGGTTGGCACCATTGCCGTCAGCACTGGCGCCACTGCGCTGGCTGTCGAAGTCCTGATGTTGGCCGCCAGCGGCGACAATCGCCCGCCATTGACCCACGCCTTGCCAGTTTTCCCAATCCGCCAGCCATTGGTTACGCAACTCATCCTGATGCGAGCGCAATGTGCCTTGGGCCATTTGCGGCAACAGGGTCGCTTCCCATGGCGCGGACAGCAGCGAGTAGGCGTAATCGGCAATCAGGCGCTGCCCGGCTTCGGTCGGGTGCACCGAGTCGTTGTAGATCAGCTTGGTCGGGTCCGGCGTTGCACTGTTGATCCCGTAGCGGGCGTTCTCGGTGCAACTGTTGCCGCTGAAGCAAGTGGCGCTCAGGTTCTGGTCGGTGGCCAGGCCGAACTGCCCGGGGTTGGCAAACGTCTCTTTGAGCAGGACCGGGATGTTCAGCGGGATGATGTTGGCATTGATGCTTTGCAGTTGGCTCACCAGTTCGGTGTTGAACTGGTTGCTCAGCTGGGAGGTGAACGCTTGTAGCGGCGAGCCATTGAACGCCGGGGTAAAGCCAATGTCCGGCAGCAGCCAGACCATGATGTAGCGGGCGCCGGCCTGTTGCAGGACTTGCGCGCTGCTGGCCAGGCGATCGGCGGCGGCGCTGGCCTGAGGCAGGCTGGTCACGCGACCTTGCAGGAAGTCGTTACCACCACCCGAGAGGTAATACAGCGCATTCGGGTCGGCGCGAAAGTTGTTCGACGGCAGATAACCCGCGCGCGTGCGTTCGCCGGTAGCGGAAGTGCTGGTGATCGAATCGAGAATCTGGTCGGTGCGATAGCCGCCGACTGCCCAGTTGTTGCCATCGGGCAGGCCTTCGTTGGCGCGGACCGCCGAGGATGAAGACGCCGTCTGATCCGCTGAGTACCCCAGCTTCCCGCCGAGAATTTGCGTGGCGTTGAGCGAGCGGTTTTCACCGCTGCCGTCGAGGTAGACCGGACCGGTACGGTTGGTGAAACGCTGGGTCGCCCCGGCAGGCCCGCCGGTGTCGGCAAACGTCCCGGCGTCGTTGAGGCTGTCGCCGAAGACCACGAAGCTCGAGTAAGGGTTGGGCGCCGCATTCGCCTGGGCGCAGGCCATGGCGAGCAGGCAACCGGCGAGCGGTACAAACAACGTCTGTTTGATCATGAGCAAGTCCGTTTATTTATTGTTGTAGTGAACGAAACGACAGTACCAAAAACTTCCGGCCTTTTGCCATCTGTCGCGAACCCTTCGATTGTTTCGCAACCCTTCGTGTGCGCCATATTGCACGCTCTGCCCAGCTAAGTTACTGTGCCAAGACGTATGAATGAGACCTTTCCCGTGTTGATCATCAGCAAACTCCTGGATCAAGTCATCAAGGCACACGCCCGCTGGCGTTGGCGCGCCTGAATTCTTTTGCCGGCCACGCCGGACCTGTACCCGCTTCGCCTTCTTTACCTGTTTGAAATGCCGCTTTGCTGGCGCCACTCCAGCACCTGACAAAGCGCAGCGCTCTGCGGGTAATTATCTGAAGGCTGTATTAAAAGTCAGTGAATTCAAGAGGTTCCCAGCGCCATGTTGCTGATGATCGATAACTACGACTCTTTTACCTACAACGTTGTGCAGTACCTTGGTGAGCTCGGCTCCCAGGTCAAAGTCGTGCGCAACGATGAACTCACTATTGCTGAAATTGAAGCCCTCAACCCTGAGCGCATCGTGGTGTCCCCCGGTCCTTGCACGCCGACCGAAGCCGGCATTTCCATCGCAGCGATCAAGCACTTCGCCGGCAAGCTGCCGATCCTCGGCGTCTGCCTCGGTCACCAGTCCATCGGCCAGGCCTTTGGTGGTGATGTGGTGCGTGCCCGTCAGGTCATGCACGGTAAGACTAGTCCGGTATTCCACGAGGACAAGGGTGTTTTCGAAGGCCTGAACCGTCCGTTGACCGTCACCCGCTACCACTCGCTGATCGTCAAACGTGAAACCTTGCCCGACTGCCTGGAGCTGACCGCCTGGACCCAACTCGAAGACGGCTCGGTCGACGAAATCATGGGCCTGCGCCACAAGACGCTGAACATCGAGGGTGTGCAATTTCACCCTGAATCGATCCTCACCGAGCAGGGCCACGAGCTGTTCGCCAACTTCCTCAAACAAACCGGCGGCACGCGCTAAGGACTTTTCATGAACATCAAGACAGCCCTGAGCCGTATCGTCGATCACCTCGACCTCAGCACCGATGAAATGCGCGATGTGATGCGCGAAATCATGACCGGGCAATGCTCGGACGCGCAGATCGGCGCGTTCATGATGGCCATGCGCATGAAGAGCGAGAGCATCGACGAAATCGTCGGCGCGGTGTCGGTCATGCGCGAGCTGGCGGACAAGGTCGAGCTCAAGACTCTCGACGGCGTGGTCGATGTGGTCGGCACCGGTGGTGATGGTGCAAATATTTTCAACGTCTCGACCGCTTCTTCCTTCGTGGTCGCGGCGGCCGGGTGCACCGTGGCCAAACACGGTAACCGTGCGGTCTCGGGCAAAAGCGGCAGCGCGGACTTGCTGGAGGCGGCCGGGATTTACCTGAACCTGACGCCGGTCCAGGTCGCACGCTGCATCGATAACGTCGGCATCGGTTTCATGTTCGCCCAGACTCATCACAGCGCCATGAAGTACGCCGCCGGTCCGCGCAAGGACCTTGGCCTGCGCACCCTGTTCAACATGCTCGGCCCGCTTACGAATCCGGCCGGCGTGAAACATCAGGTGGTGGGCGTGTTCAACCCGGCGCTGTGCCGGCCACTGGCCGAAGTCTTGCAGCGTCTGGGCAGCAAACATGTGTTGGTGGTGCACTCGAAGGATGGCCTGGACGAGTTCAGCCTCGCCGCGCCAACGTTTGTCGCGGAACTGAAGAACGATCAGATCACCGAGTATTGGGTCGAGCCGGAAGACTTGGGCATGAAGAGCCAGAGCCTGCACGGTCTGGCGGTGGACAGCCCGGCTGCATCCCTCGAACTGATTCGCGATGCCCTGGGCAAGCGCAAGACCGAGAACGGCCAGAAAGCCGCCGAGATGATTGTGCTCAATGCCGGTGCCGCGCTGTATGCCGCCGACCACGCAACAAGTTTGAAAGAGGGCGTTGCCCTGGCGCACGACGCGCTGCACACCGGCCTCGCTCGGGAGAAACTCGAGGAGTTGGGTGCGTTTACCGCGGTATTTCGAGTGGAGAATGAGGGATGAGTGTACCGACGGTTCTGGAAAACATTCTGGCCCGCAAGGTCCAGGAAGTTGCCGAGCGTAGCGCTCGTGTCAGCCTGGCCGAACTGGAAAGCCTGGCCAAGGCTGCCGATGCACCCCGTGGTTTTGCCCAGGCCCTGATTGCCCAGGCCAAGCTCAAGCACCCGGCGGTGATTGCCGAGATCAAAAAAGCTTCACCGAGCAAAGGCGTGATTCGCGAGAACTTCGTGCCGGCCGACATCGCCAAGAGTTACGAGAAGGGCGGCGCCACTTGCCTCTCCGTACTTACCGATATCGATTACTTCCAGGGCGCCGATGCCTACCTGCAACAGGCGCGCGCCGCGTGCAAACTGCCGGTGATCCGCAAGGACTTCATGATCGATCCGTACCAGATCGTTGAAGCCCGTGCCCTGGGCGCCGACTGCGTGCTGTTGATCGTCTCCGCGCTGGACGACGTGAAGATGGCCGAACTGGCCGCCGTGGCCAAAAGCGTCGGCCTCGATGTGCTGGTGGAAGTCCACGATGGCAACGAGCTGGAGCGGGCCTTGAAAACCCTCGACACGCCGTTAGTGGGTGTGAACAACCGCAACCTGCACACCTTCGACGTCAACCTGGAAACCACCCTCGACCTGTTGCCGCGCATCCCCCGCGATCGCCTGGTGATTACCGAGAGTGGCATTTTCAATCGCGCCGATGTCGAGTTGATGGAAATCAGCGACGTGTACGCATTCCTGGTCGGCGAAGCGTTCATGCGTGCCGAAAGCCCTGGCACTGAACTGCAGCGTTTGTTCTTTCCAGAGCGCGGCACTGCGGTGAGCGGTTCTACACTCGACTGAATCTGATTCAATGAAGAAGCCGGCGATGCCGGCTTTTTTGTAGCCCACGACCAAGGATTTTTACTGCCATGACCCAGCCCGTTGCCCTGACTGTCGAAGCTGGCCTGATTGCCGAGCAGGATCTGTTGGCGCAGGTGTGCACCGGCGATTCGGAGTTTGGCCTGTTGTTTTGGCAGCCAAGCGACCGGGCGCTGGTCATGCCGCGTCGGTTGAATCGTCTTCCGGGTTTCGACGCAGCCTGTGAGGTGTCGGCTGCTGCGGGTTGGCCGGTACTGTTGCGCGAAACCGGCGGTGAACCGGTCCCGCAGTCGGCGGCAACCATCAACATTGCCCTGGTCTACGCAGCTCCGCGCAGCGAAGGTGACCAGAATCGAATCGAAACCGCTTACCGTCGACTCTGCGACCCGATTTGTCAGCTGCTTGATGAGTTGGGCGGTGTTTCATCATTGGGGGAAGTCGAAGGCGCGTTCTGTGATGGCCGCTTCAACGTCAACCTCGACGGGCGCAAGATGGTCGGCACCGCTCAGCGCTGGCGCCAGAGCAAGGGCGGAACGCGTCCGGTAGGGTTGGTGCACGGGGCGTTGTTGCTGGATAACGAACGGGAATCGATGGTCGCGGCAGTCAACCGCTTCAATGAAGTGTGCGGCCTGGAACAGCGGGTTCGCGCCGAAAGCCACATTGCCTTGCATGAAAAGTTCGCCGCGCCTGATGCGCTGGAGCGCCTCCATGCGCTGTACCGCCAGTTGCTGGCAGGGATGTTCGACGCTTAACGCGTACCGAAGACCACCATGGTCTTGCCTTTGACGTCCACCAGGTTGCGTTCTTCCAGATCCTTGAGTACGCGACCGACCATCTCCCGGGAACACCCGACAATCCGCCCGATCTCCTGACGGGTCACCTTGATCTGCATGCCGTCCGGGTGGGTCATGGCGTCTGGCTGCTTGCACAGTTCCAGCAGGCAGCGGGCAACACGCCCGGTCACATCAAAGAAGGCCAGGTCGCCGACCTTGCGCGTGGTATTGCGCAGGCGTTGTGCGATTTGTCCGCTGAGTACGTAAAGAATGTCTGGATCTTGCTGGGACAGTTCGCGGAACTTGGCGTAGCTGATTTCCGCGACTTCGCATTCGACCTTGGCGCGTACCCAGGCACTGCGTTCCTGTTCCATCCCGGCCTGTTCAAACAACCCGAGCTCGCCGAAGAAATCCCCGGCGTTCAGATAGGAGATGATCATCTCGCGGCCGTCGTCATCCTCGATCAGGATGGTGACCGAGCCCTTGATGATGAAGAACAGCGTATCGGAACGATCGCCAGCACAGATGATGTTGCTCTTGGCCGCATAACGATGGCGCTGGCAATGCATCAACAGCTTGTCGAGGTTCTTGATTTTGGGTGTTGGGGTAATAGCAACCATGGTTGTATCCCGAAAAGACTGCACGGTGTGGTTGGTTTTTTTATGAATTACTGATGACGGGCGCTGCAGGGCTGGCTAAGCGCCAGCGAATTGGCGCCAGCTTAACAGACACATTCCTTCAGGATTCGAGAATTTACGCGGGAGATTGGCACGTCCGTCCTAGAAAGGCGAGGCGCTGTCATTACGGGCCCCTGTGCTAAGCTGGCGACCCTTTTTTATACAGTGGAGTCTTGGCGATGAAGGCACGCATCCAATGGGCTGGCGAAGCCATGTTCCTCGGTGAGTCCGGCAGCGGTCATGTCGTGGTCATGGACGGTCCGCCGGACGCCGGTGGTCGCAACCTGGGTGTACGCCCGATGGAAATGCTCCTGCTGGGTGTCGGCGGTTGCAGCAATTTCGATGTGGTCAGCATCCTCAAGAAGTCCCGGCAGGCCGTTGAAAGCTGCGAAGCCTTCCTCGAAGCCGAGCGCGCGACCGAAGATCCAAAAGTCTTCACCAAGATCCACATGCACTTCGTGGTCAAGGGCCGGGGCCTGAAAGAAGCCCAGGTCAAACGCGCCATCGAACTGTCCGCCGAGAAGTATTGCTCGGCCTCGATCATGCTCGGCGCGGCTGGCGTGGCGATTACCCACGACTACGAGATCATCGAACTCGGTTGATTCGACATTCAACTATCATAAAAGCAGTGCAGACTCTGGCGATCCATAGCTGACGTCTGCATAATGCGCCACTTTTTTCAGGGTCGTGGCCCGTCAACCGACAGGCCGCCGATCCGAACAGACAACCAAAATCGCCATCGCGAAGAGGTGTTAACCGTCCTACGCAGCTGCGTTGTTCGCATCTGACGGGCATGCTTGATCACGCGGCCCGGGCCGCAATACATAGAGAGTTTTTAACGGTGAAAAGCAAACTCAAGCTCCACGGGTTCAATAACCTGACAAAGACCTTGAGCTTCAACATCTATGACATCTGCTACGCGGAAACCCCGCAAGACCAGCAGGCTTACGTCGAGTACATCAATGAAGAGTACAACGCGAAACGCCTGACGCAGATCCTCACGGAAGTTGTCGATATCATTGGTGCCAACATCCTGAACATCGCCAGTCAGGACTATGATCCACAGGGCGCCAGCGTCACGATTCTGATCTCTGAAGAGCCGGTAACCCCGACCGACAGCCAGATCGAAGAGTCCCCGGGCCCGTTGCCCGAGATTATCCTGGCCCACCTCGACAAGAGCCACATCACGGTGCACACCTACCCGGAAATCCATCCGGTGGACGGTATTGCGACATTCCGTGTGGACATTGACGTGTCGACCTGCGGCGTCATTTCACCGCTTAAAGCGCTCAACTTCCTGATTCACCAGTTCGATTCGGACATCGTGACCGTGGATTATCGCGTGCGCGGGTTCACCCGTGACGTTGAAGGCAAAAAGCACTTCATCGACCACGAGATCAACTCGATCCAGAACTACCTCTCCGAAGACACCCGCGACAGTTACCAGATGACTGACGTGAACGTGTACCAGGAAAACCTGTTCCACACCAAAATGCTGCTGAAGAACTTCGAACTGGACGACTACCTGTTCGGCGATGCGACCAACAGCCTGTCCTCTGAGCAACGTGCCCAGGTGACCGATCGGGTGAAACACGAAATGCTGGAAATCTTCTACGCGCGAAACATGCCGACCTAAGATTTTCGAGTACAAAAAAAGGCGACTACCTCGGGGTAGTCGCCTTTTTTATGGGTTTCTGCAGGGGTCAAATCCGATACGTACTCTTGGTCATCACCTTGGCCAACAGACTCATCCCGAACTTCACCGGCGCCGGGAAGCGGAAACCGCCAGCGTCCAGTGCGCTCTCCGCATGGTGTTCTTCATCAATGCGCATCTGCTCAAGAATCGCCCGTGACTTTTCGTCCTCGGCCGGCAGTTGTTCAAGATGCTCGTTCAAGTGTTTGCACACCTGATGCTCGGTAGCCGCCACAAACCCCAGGCTGACCTTGTCGCTGATCAACCCGGCCACAGCGCCAATCCCGAACGACATGCCATAAAACAGCGGATTGAGAATGCTGGTGTGACTGCCCAACTGCTGGATGCGCTGTTCGCACCAGACCAGGTGGTCGATTTCTTCTTCGGCGGCATGTTCCATGGCGGCGCGCACGTGCGGCAGCTTGGCAGTCAGGGCCTGGCCCTGGTACAGCGCCTGGGCGCAGACTTCGCCGGTATGGTTAATGCGCATAAGGCCGGCGACGTGTCGGGTGTCTTCGTCGCTCATTTGCGTTTCCGGCTGCACGATGGCTGGCGACGGACGGTACGGCTGGCCACTGAAAGGCAGCAGGGTACGCATCGCGGCATCGGCTTGCAGCAGAAGACGGTCAATCGGCGAGTAGTGACGCTGGGTAGTCATGCTGACCTCCGGGAGGAATCTCGGCGGCCAGTTTAACCGAATCGGCCGGGGAAGGTTTGCGCTGGGTCATTGTGGCGGGATCACCACTGAACCCGTAGGAGCGAGGCTTGCCCGCGAAGAACGATAACGCGGTCTATCTGGATGACCGCGTCGACCATTTCGCGGGCAAGCCTCGCTCCAACAAAGGGCAGGCAGGCGGATTAACCCGGCGGCCAAGTCATCTGGCGCTGACCCAGTACATGCATATGAATGTGATAGACAGTCTGCCCACCTTCTTCATTGCAGTTCATGACAACGCGGAAGCCCTTTTCGCAACCCAGCTCCAGCGCCAGGCGTTGGGCGGTGAACAGGATATGCCCGGCCAATGCCTTGTCCTCTTCGGTCAGGTCATTGAGCGTGCGCACCGCTTTTTTCGGAATGACCAGAAAATGCACCGGTGCCTGTGGGGCGATGTCGTGGAAGGCCAGTACCTGGTCGTCCTCGTAGATGATCTTGGCCGGGATTTCCCGGTTGATGATCTTGGTGAACAGAGTATCCACAGCTGTTTTCTCCGTTGTTTGGGCTGGCCTGAGTGTACCCATGGGGTAGACCCGAGCCCAGCCTTTTACCTTCAAGGGTATTAGCGCGGGCAGTAGGCCTTGTTGACCATACCGGCGATTGTCCGGGTCAGCCATCGCGAACCGAATCGTGGCAGGAAGGCGAGCCAGCGATTCAGCCGGCCAGGAATAATGATGGCGCGATTTTTTGCCAGGGCCCGCACGGTGTACAGCGCCACTTCTTCCGGACTCATCAGCAGTCTACTGTCGGTGACTTTGACGGTGTCCAGTTGCGCCGTGTGGAAAAACGCCGTACGCGTGGGGCCTGGGCACAGCACCGACACCTTGACCGCGCATTTCTTCAACTCGACACGCAAGCCTTCGGAAAAGTGCAGCACATACGCCTTGCTCGCGTAATAAGTGCTCATCCACGGCCCGGGATGGAAGGCCGCCACCGAGGCGACATTCAGAATCTGCCCGCCGCCCTGCAACGCCATGCTGTTACCAATGGCGTGGCACAGGCGGGTGAGGGCGAGGATGTTCACCTCGATCAAGTCCTGCTCGGTCATCCAGTCCTGGGCCAGGAACGGGCCGCACGTACCGATTCCGGCGCAGTTGACCAGCAGGTCGATCTGGCGATCACCTTCTTCCAGTTCCAGCAAAAAACCGGACAGCCTTAACGGTTCGCCCAGGTCGCAGGCGCGGAATAGCACTTCAACGCCAAAACGCTGAGTCAGTTCAATCGCAATGCTTTCCAGCTGATCACGCTGTCGGGCCACCAGAATCAGGCTGTGGCCGCGGCGGGCCAGCGCCTCGGCCATCGCCAGGCCGATGCCGCTGGAAGCGCCAGTGATCAGAGCGTAACGGGTCATGCAGTTCTCCATCGCAACAGCTCCGCGCCGGCGACGCAGGTGTCACGGGCGGGGAGCGCTGTTCATTCTTTCGCAGAGTCTACAGGGGCCGGGGCTTCTTCGGCTTCATCGTCTGCGGAATCGGGTGCTTGCTCAGCCTCGTCGGCGGGCTCGGCTTCGACTTCGTCGGTGGTCACCGAACCGCTGTCGTAGCTGGTTTCCGCCGCATTTTCGTATTCTTGCTGGATAGCGTTGAAACCGCCCGCCAGCAAAGTTATGAAGACGATCGCTGTAAACACAACCCAGAGCGAAGCCAGCACCTTGACCGCCGTGGTATTCGGCGGAGGAGGTGGGCCGTATTGGTTGGCAATGTTGCTGCCCGGCACCGCCATGATCACGAACGGGAAGAAACTGCCCAGAAGCGGCACAAGGTTCAGTAGCCAGGTCCAGCCGGACCAGCCGATGTCGTGCAGGCGCTGGACGCTGATCTGAATACTGACGACGGCGACGGCGATGCATAGGAGGAACGCTACCAGGCCGCCAATAATAAGGCCTGCTGTCGAATCGGCACTGATGATCGCGATGGCCAGTACGGCCGCTACCGTACCGGCGGCCAGCATGACCAGCGTCAGGGTCATCGTCCACGCGAGATAACGCAGGCGGCCGATGCGGCCTTCGACGCCGAAGGGCTTGAGCGTGGAAAACGCCGGCAGGTATTCGCCGACAGCGGCTCGGGGCGGCGCGTAAGGGGAGGAAGGCTCGGTAAATACAGGTTGGCTGCTGGCGGGCACATGCTCGTGAGCATCGGCCAGATTCAGCTCTATCGACGGTTCGCTTTCGATTCGGGCATCGATGCCGGTTTTCGTCAGCGCCTGCAGATAGGTTTGCGCGTCGGTCTGCGACAAGCCTTGTTTGAGCGTGACTGTCTTGCCGGTGAACAGCCGTTCAACAGCAAACACTTCGCTTTTATACAGCTCGGCGAGATTGAGCTTGGCAGTGGTGACATCAACACCTGGCAGCAGAGCGCCGTCGAAAACGATCTTGAAACGGTTGTCGCTCATTGCGAGGCATCCTTGTCGCGAAAAATTAAGTTAGAAAACGTTACAGGTGTGGAGTGTAAAGCCAGCCGGGTGGGGCTGGCCAAACTTTCATCTCAGCGCGGCCAGCGTTTTTGCAATTGTGCGGCCTGTTCCAGGGCCTTTCGGTATTCCGCGTCCAGTCGCGCGACCAATTGGTCGACACTCGGTAAGTCATCGATCTCCCCGACGCCCTGGCCGGCAGACCACACGGTTTTCCAGGCTTTGGCTTCATCACTGATAGGTTTGAGCTTGGAACCGAAGTTCACTTCGCCCTTGCCTTGCAAGGCTGCCGTGTCGAAACCGGCGGCTTCCAGGCTCTGGCGCATGAAACTCGCCGGTACGCCCGACACCGCTGGAGTATGAACAATGTCCGCCGCTCTGGATGTCAGCAACATCTCCTTGTAGGCGTCAGGTGCGTGACTTTCTGTGGTGCCGATAAATCGCGTACCAAAGTAGGCCAAATCCGCACCGAGCAATTGTGCAGCCAGAATCTCGTGGCCGTGGTTCAGGCAGCCGGCCAGCAGCAAGGTCTTATCGAAGAACTGGCGAATCTCGGCAATCAGCGAAAACGGGCTCCAGGTTCCGGCGTGTCCGCCGGCTCCCGCAGCGACGGCGATCAAACCGTCGACGCCCGCCTCGGCGGCTTTCTCCGCGTGGCGGCGAGTCGTCACGTCGTGAAACACCAGGCCGCCGTAACTGTGTACTGCGTCCACCAGCTCTTTCACGGCACCGAGGCTGGTGATCACGATCGGCACTTTGTGCTCGATGCAGATATCCAGGTCAGCTTGCAGCCGCGGATTGCTGTTGTGGACGATCAGGTTCACTGCGTAAGGCGCCGGGTTCTCCAGCGTCGCCAAGCCTGCCTCGATCTCTTCCAGCCAGGCCTTGAAGCCGCTGCTCTCGCGCTGGTTCAGCGCTGGAAAGCTGCCCACCACGCCATTCTGGCAGCAGGCCAGCACCAACTGAGGATTGGAAATCAAGAACATCGGCGCGGCCACTACCGGCAGGCGCAGATGTTGTTCGAGCAGAGCGGGCAGCGACATTGGAAGTACCCCGATAGATGTTTGCTTATTGGATTAGAACGGCCGAACGACGACCAGAATTACGATAGCCAGCAATATCAGAACCGGCACTTCATTGAACCAGCGATAAAAGACATGGCTGCGGGTGTTTTCGCCACGGGCAAAACGTTTTACCTGTGCGCCGCACATGTGGTGGTAGCCGATCAGGAAGACGACGAGGGTCAGTTTGGCGTGGATCCACGCGCCCTGGCTGAAGATGCTCGGGTTGAGGTAGATCAGGGCAATACCGAAGATCAGGGTGGCGATCATCGCCGGGCCCATGATGCCTCGGTACAACTTGCGCTCCATGATGCTGAAGCGTTCCTTGCTGACAGTGTCTTCGCTTTGTGCGTGATAGACGAACAGTCGCGGCAGGTAAAACAGGCCGGCAAACCAGCAGACCATGCTGACGATGTGAAGCGCTTTGAGCCACAGATAAAGCATTTTTAGTTATTCCCAGGTTCACGGTAGCCCGGATAGTAGAGGCTTGAGCGTCCGCACGTCACCTTGCCGGTTGTCGCAGGACGATGCGGGCCCTATTATCGACGGCTTTCCAGTGGGTTCGTTGAGGGCAGGTTTATGGTCAAGGTCGGTATCGTCGGCGGCACGGGTTACACCGGTGTCGAACTGCTGCGTCTGTTGGCACAGCATCCGCAAGCTGAAGTGGTAGTGATCACTTCCCGATCCGAGGCCGGTCTGGCCGTCGCTGACATGTACCCGAACCTGCGAGGCCATTACGACGGCCTGGCGTTCAGCGTTCCGGACATCAAGACCCTGGGCGCCTGCGACGTGGTGTTCTTCGCCACGCCGCACGGTGTTGCCCATGCCCTGGCCGGTGAGCTACTGGCTGCCGGGACCAAGGTCATCGATCTGTCGGCGGACTTCCGCCTGCAAGACGCTGATGAATGGGCCAAGTGGTACGGCCAGCCGCACGGTGCGCCAGAGTTGCTGGAGGAGGCGGTCTACGGCCTGCCGGAAGTCAATCGCGAGCAGATCAAGCAAGCGCGCCTGATCGCCGTGCCGGGTTGCTATCCAACCGCAACCCAGTTGGGTTTCCTGCCATTGCTCGAGGCAGGTCTGGCGGATACGTCCCGTTTGATCGCTGACTGCAAATCCGGTGTCAGCGGTGCCGGTCGTGGTGCTGCTGTAGGTTCGCTGTACTCCGAAACGTCGGAAAGCATGAAGGCCTATGCGGTCAAAGGGCATCGCCACCTGCCGGAAATTCGCCAGGGGCTGCGTCGCGCATCAGGCAAGGACGTTGGCCTGACCTTCGTTCCGCACCTGACGCCGATGATTCGTGGCATTCACTCGACGCTGTACGCGACCGTCGTCGATCGTTCAGTCGATCTGCAGGCGCTGTTTGAAAAACGTTATGCCAACGAACCGTTCGTCGATGTCATGCCGGCCGGTAGCCATCCGGAAACCCGCAGCGTGCGTGGTGCCAACGTTTGCCGAATCGCCGTGCATCGTCCACAGGACGGTGACCTTGTAGTGGTGTTGTCGGTGATCGATAACCTGGTCAAGGGTGCGTCGGGGCAGGCGGTGCAGAACCTGAACATCTTGTTCGGGCTGGATGAGCGCCTGGGGCTGTCCCACGCGGGCATGCTGCCGTAAGGTTTTATTGCTCTCAGCAAAAAGGCCCATTAAATGGGCCTTTTTGCATTTTGGTCTGACAATTGGATTGATTGATATACCGTAACAATAGTTGACCAATTTTCTAGGAGAAGCGGATAATGCCCGTCATCACGCATATGGCGGCGTAACGCCGGGAGATAGTTAGCATGAGCGTCGAATCCTTCACCCCCACGGCTTTGCAATTCACCCACGGTGCCGCGCACAAGGTGAAGAGCCTGGTCGATGAAGAGGGGAATGATCGCTTGAAGCTGCGCGTATTCGTTACGGGCGGTGGTTGTTCAGGTTTTCAGTACGGCTTCACCTTCGATGAGGAAGTGGCCGATGACGACACCATTGTCGAGCGCGAAGGTGTGAGTCTGGTGGTCGATCCGATGAGCTTCCAGTACCTGGCAGGTGCCGAAGTGGATTATCAGGAAGGCCTGGAAGGCTCGCGTTTCGTGATCAAGAATCCGAATGCCAGCACGACCTGTGGCTGCGGTTCTTCGTTCTCGATCTGATCGCGCGTCACCGAATTACAAAGCGCCGCAGGGTTTCACAGTTCTGCGGCGTTTTGCTGTCTGTGATTCAAGCGGGGTAGATGGCGCCGAGGATGCGCAAGCCGCGGGCACCGGTGACGCTGGGGCGGTTGGCAGCGATGCCTTCGAGGCAGCAATGGGCCAGCCAGGCGAAGGCCATCGCTTCGACCCAGTCCGGGTCTACGCCATAAGCCATCGTGCTGCTGACCTTGGCATTTGGCAGCAAGCTCGCTAAACGGGCCATTAGTGTGGCGTTATGCGCGCCGCCGCCGCAGACCAGCAACTCCCGGGTTTCCGACTGCGCACTTTGCAGTGACTCGACGATAGTCAGGGCGGTCAATTCGAGCAGGGTCGCCTGCACGTCTTCAGGCGCGAAGACGGGCAAGTGCGACAGATGCTGTATTAGCCAGGGCAGGTTGAACACTTCGCGGCCGGTGCTCTTGGGGCCTTTGGTCACGAAGAATGGATCGCTGAGTAGCTCGTTTAGCAGAGTTGGCTCAACCTTGCCGCTGGCTGCCCATTGGCCGTCACGATCAAAATTATCGCCACGTTGCTGGTGAATCCAGGCGTCCAGCAGGACATTCCCCGGGCCGCAGTCGAAACCGGCGACAGGTTTACCAGGCTCAATCAGGCTGAGATTGCTGAAACCGCCGACATTCAATACAGCGCGGTTACCTGGTCGTTCTTCAAACAAGGCTTCGTGGAAGGCGGGGACCAGTGGTGCCCCCTGGCCACCGGCGGCGACGTCGCGGCTGCGGAAATCACCGACGACGGTGATGCCTGTCAACTCGGTCAGCAGGGCAGGGTTGCCGATTTGTACAGTGAACCCGCGTGCCGGTTCGTGGCGAATGGTCTGGCCATGGCTGCCAATCGCGCGAATGTCTTCGGCTTTCAGGTTTTGTTGATCAAGGAGGGTGTGAATGCCCTGTGCCGCCAGTGTCACCCAGTTCTGCTGGGCAATGGCGGAGCGGGCAATCTCGTCCGGACCACTGGCGCACAAGCCAAGCAGCTCGGCGCGCAGGGATTCAGGCATGGGAATGTAGTGCGTGGCGATCAGTTTGATCGCCGAGGTTTGCTCGATCAGCGCAATGTCCAGGCCATCGAGGCTGGTCCCGGACATCACGCCTATATAGAGCGCCATACTTAGCGTTTGCTCGACGCGAGCATGGTGGCCTTCTCTTGGTCCATCCGAGCCATCAACGGCTGGCTTTGCGCGAGGAACCGCGAGCGCTCGCCTTTGGCAATCGGGTCAGCCATCGGCAATTTCTGACCCAGTGGATCGACGTGCACGCCATTAACCTGGAATTCATAGTGCAAGTGCGGGCCGGTGGACAGGCCGGTGGTGCCGATGTAGCCGATCACCTGGCCTTGTTTGACGCTGCCGCCAGTCTGCACGCCTTTGGCGAAACCTTGCATGTGGCCGTACAACGTACGGTAGGTGTTGCCGTGCTGGATGATGATGGTGTTGCCATAACCGCCGCGGCGACCGGCCAGCAAGACTTTGCCGTCGCCGGTAGCCTTGATCGGCGTACCGCGTGGTGCTGCGTAATCGACACCTTTGTGCGCGCGGATCTTGTTCAGGATCGGGTGCTTGCGGCCCATGGAGAATTTCGAGCTGATGCGGGCGAAGTCTACCGGCGTACGGATGAATGCTTTGCGCATGCTGTTGCCGTCGGCCGTGTAATAGCTGCTGTTGCCTTGTTTGTTGATGTAACGCACGGCGGTGTAGGTCTTGCCGCGGTTGGTGAAGCGTGCGGACAGGATCGGGCCGGTACCGACAGCCTTGCCGTTGACGACTTTCTGTTCGTAGATCACATCGAATTCGTCACCCTGGCGAATGTCCTGGGCGAAGTCGACGTCGTAGCCAAACACGCTGGCCATGTCCATGGTCAGGCTGTGGGACAGGCCGGCGCGGGCAGCGGACTGCGACAGTGAGCTATTGATCACGCCGTGAACATAGGCAGAGCGCACGGTCGGTTTGGCGGTAATTCGGTTGAACACATAACCCTTGTCATTCTTGGTCAGGGTGATGCTTTCGAGGTCGCTGACCTTGCTGTGCAGGTTGGTCAACTGGCCTTCAGGGTTCAGTTCGAATTCGAGCTTCTGGCCATGCTTGAGTTGGCTGAACTGCTTGGCTTGCTTGTCGCTGGCCAGGATTTCATGCACCGAGGCGGCTGGCAGGCCGACCTTTGCAAACAGGGTAGAGAGGGTGTCGCCTTTGCCAACAATGACTTCTTTATGGTTGGGTGCTTTCTTGGGTTCGACCGCTGGCACAGGGGCGGCCTGAGCGGTTTCCTTGGTGTCTTCGGCGCTGTCTTCGATCTGCGCGAAAGGGGAGGCTGCCGGTTCATTTGTGGCTTGAACGGCCTCGGCAGCGTCTTGATCTTGTGTCAGTTGTTCAGCAGGACTTTCCAGTTCAAGGCTCAGGGTCGTCTTTTTGGCTTCAACATCACTGGAAGGGAATACCAGGAGTGCCAGGCTGAGAAGAGCGGCGATCCCACTTGCGGCGAGCAGGTGGGTCTTCGGGTAAAGCGGCGGCGCTTTAGACGGTTCTGTGGTCATAGGTAATTTTTGACTTTGAGAAGATGAATTGGAAAAGATGAATGACATGATGAAGATGAAATAACTGTATAAAATATAACCAAATCATCTCTGAAGCAAGCCTGCGGATGCTCCGTCCGTGGATTGGCGTGCGTGCGCTGGGCAAAACTTGTATTTGGTGCGCGATCTTGTATGGTTGGTTCCCTTTGAATCTGAGCCTTGCGGGTCTGTTATGAAGTCGGTTGAAGAGCAGCTAGCGCTGATCAAACGTGGTGCAGAAGAACTGTTGGTCGAGTCCGAGTTGATCGAAAAGCTCAAGCGTGGCCAGCCGCTACGTATTAAGGCGGGCTTCGATCCGACCGCGCCAGATTTGCACCTGGGCCATACGGTGCTTATTAATAAGCTGCGTCAGTTCCAGGAGCTGGGCCACCAGGTGATCTTCCTTATAGGAGACTTCACCGGGATGATCGGCGATCCGAGTGGCAAGAGTGCCACCCGCCCTCCGCTGACCCGCGAGCAGGTGCTCGAGAATGCCGAGACCTACAAGACTCAGGTTTTCAAGATCCTTGATCCGGCCAAAACCGAAGTGGCGTTCAACTCCACCTGGATGGATCAGATGGGGCCCGCCGACTTCATTCGCCTGACTTCGCAGTACACCGTGGCTCGTATGCTTGAGCGCGATGACTTCGACAAGCGCTACACCACCAATCAGCCGATCGCGATTCACGAGTTTCTCTATCCGCTGGTTCAGGGTTATGACTCGGTTGCCTTGCGCGCGGATGTCGAGCTGGGCGGTACTGATCAGAAATTCAACCTGCTGATGGGGCGTGAGCTGCAGCGTGGTTATGGTCAGGAGCCTCAGTGCATTCTGACCATGCCGTTGCTCGAAGGTCTGGACGGCGTGAAGAAGATGTCCAAGTCGCTGGGCAACTACGTCGGTATTCAGGAAGCGCCGGGTGTCATGTACAGCAAGCTGGTTTCTATTCCGGATGTGCTGATGTGGCGCTATTTCGAATTGCTCAGCTTCCGTTCCATGGATGAGATCAATGCGTTTCGTGCTGATGTCGAGGCAGGCGCCAATCCGCGGGACATCAAAATCAAGCTCGCCGAAGAGATCGTTGCGCGCTTTCATGGTGAAGAGGCTGCGGCCAATGCTCACCGTGCGGCGGGTAACCGTATGAAGGAAGGCGAGCTGCCAGATGATCTGCCAGAGATCGAGCTGACTGCTGCTGAAGATATGCCGATTGCTGCTGTCCTTAATAAGGCAGGCCTGGTGAAGAACTCAGCAGTGGCGCGCGACCTCCTGAATTCGGGTGGCGTGCGTATAGATGGTGAGGTTGTCGATCGCACCTTTATATACGTACTGGGCGCGACCCATGTTTGTCAGGCTGGGAAGAAGGCATTTGCGCGTATTACGCTCAAATCCGAATAAAGCTGAAATCAGTGCTTGACGGCAGATTCTGGAAGTCTATAATTCGCCCCACTTCCGGCGCAGTCGAAACGGAAAACTCCTTGGTAAACAAAGAGTTACGCGGTTTTCGACAGCGAGTTGCTTCAGGTCATCGAAGCCCAGAAGGAGTTGGTTGAGCGGCGTTGTTTGGCTTGATTGACGGTTCGATCTTCTCGGTCGAAAGCGGAACAAAAGAGGTGTTGACAGCAGCGAGTAACGCTGTAGAATTCGCCTCCCGCTAACGAGAGATCGGAAGCGCAAGTGGTTGAAGTTGCAAAGGAAACTTTGAAAACTTCTGAAAATAACCGCTTGACAGTAACTGGCGCTGCTGTAGAATGCGCGCCTCGGTTGAGACGAAAGATCTTAACCCACCGCTCTTTAACAACTGAATCAAGCAATTCGTGTGGGTGCTTGTGGCGTCAGACTGATAGTCAACAAGATTATCAGCGTCACAAGTTACTCCGCGAGAAATCAAAGATGTAACCAACGATTGCTGAGCCAAGTTTAGGGTTTCTTAAAAACCCAAAGATGTTTGAACTGAAGAGTTTGATCATGGCTCAGATTGAACGCTGGCGGCAGGCCTAACACATGCAAGTCGAGCGGCAGCACGGGTACTTGTACTTGGTGGCGAGCGGCGGACGGGTGAGTAATGCCTAGGAATCTGCCTGGTAGTGGGGGATAACGCTCGGAAACGGACGCTAATACCGCATACGTCCTACGGGAGAAAGCAGGGGACCTTCGGGCCTTGCGCTATCAGATGAGCCTAGGTCGGATTAGCTAGTTGGTGAGGTAATGGCTCACCAAGGCGACGATCCGTAACTGGTCTGAGAGGATGATCAGTCACACTGGAACTGAGACACGGTCCAGACTCCTACGGGAGGCAGCAGTGGGGAATATTGGACAATGGGCGAAAGCCTGATCCAGCCATGCCGCGTGTGTGAAGAAGGTCTTCGGATTGTAAAGCACTTTAAGTTGGGAGGAAGGGCATTTACCTAATACGTAAGTGTTTTGACGTTACCGACAGAATAAGCACCGGCTAACTCTGTGCCAGCAGCCGCGGTAATACAGAGGGTGCAAGCGTTAATCGGAATTACTGGGCGTAAAGCGCGCGTAGGTGGTTCGTTAAGTTGGATGTGAAATCCCCGGGCTCAACCTGGGAACTGCATTCAAAACTGTCGAGCTAGAGTATGGTAGAGGGTGGTGGAATTTCCTGTGTAGCGGTGAAATGCGTAGATATAGGAAGGAACACCAGTGGCGAAGGCGACCACCTGGACTGATACTGACACTGAGGTGCGAAAGCGTGGGGAGCAAACAGGATTAGATACCCTGGTAGTCCACGCCGTAAACGATGTCAACTAGCCGTTGGGAGCCTTGAGCTCTTAGTGGCGCAGCTAACGCATTAAGTTGACCGCCTGGGGAGTACGGCCGCAAGGTTAAAACTCAAATGAATTGACGGGGGCCCGCACAAGCGGTGGAGCATGTGGTTTAATTCGAAGCAACGCGAAGAACCTTACCAGGCCTTGACATCCAATGAACTTTCCAGAGATGGATTGGTGCCTTCGGGAACATTGAGACAGGTGCTGCATGGCTGTCGTCAGCTCGTGTCGTGAGATGTTGGGTTAAGTCCCGTAACGAGCGCAACCCTTGTCCTTAGTTACCAGCACGTTATGGTGGGCACTCTAAGGAGACTGCCGGTGACAAACCGGAGGAAGGTGGGGATGACGTCAAGTCATCATGGCCCTTACGGCCTGGGCTACACACGTGCTACAATGGTCGGTACAGAGGGTTGCCAAGCCGCGAGGTGGAGCTAATCCCAGAAAACCGATCGTAGTCCGGATCGCAGTCTGCAACTCGACTGCGTGAAGTCGGAATCGCTAGTAATCGCGAATCAGAATGTCGCGGTGAATACGTTCCCGGGCCTTGTACACACCGCCCGTCACACCATGGGAGTGGGTTGCACCAGAAGTAGCTAGTCTAACCTTCGGGAGGACGGTTACCACGGTGTGATTCATGACTGGGGTGAAGTCGTAACAAGGTAGCCGTAGGGGAACCTGCGGCTGGATCACCTCCTTAATCGACGACATCAGCTGCTCCATAAGTTCCCACACGAATTGCTTGATTCATTGAAGAAGACGATAAAGAAGCAGCCCGAAATTGGGTCTGTAGCTCAGTTGGTTAGAGCGCACCCCTGATAAGGGTGAGGTCGGCAGTTCGAATCTGCCCAGACCCACCAATTTTGCTTGTGTGGGAAACGCCTGTAGAAATACGGGGCCATAGCTCAGCTGGGAGAGCGCCTGCCTTGCACGCAGGAGGTCAACGGTTCGATCCCGTTTGGCTCCACCACTACTGCTTCTGTTTGTTGAAAGCTTAGAAATGAGCATTCCACCAAGACGGTGATGAATGTTGATTTCTAGTCTTTGATTAGATCGTTCTTTAAAAATTTGGGTATGTGATAGAAAGATAGACTGAACGTTACTTTCACTGGTAACGGATCAGGCTAAGGTAAAATTTGTGAGTAATTGCGAATTTTCGGCGAATGTCGTCTTCACAGTATAACCAGATTGCTTGGGGTTATATGGTCAAGTGAAGAAGCGCATACGGTGGATGCCTTGGCAGTCAGAGGCGATGAAAGACGTGGTAGCCTGCGAAAAGCTTCGGGGAGTCGGCAAACAGACTTTGATCCGGAGATGTCTGAATGGGGGAACCCACCTAACATAAGTTAGGTATCTTAAGCTGAATACATAGGCTTAAGAAGCGAACCAGGGGAACTGAAACATCTAAGTACCCTGAGGAAAAGAAATCAACCGAGATTCCCTTAGTAGTGGCGAGCGAACGGGGACTAGCCCTTAAGTGGCTTTGAGATTAGCGGAACGTTCTGGAAAGTACGGCCATAGTGGGTGATAGCCCTGTACGCGAAAATCTCTTAGTCATGAAATCGAGTAGGACGGAGCACGAGAAACTTTGTCTGAATATGGGGGGACCATCCTCCAAGGCTAAATACTACTGACTGACCGATAGTGAACTAGTACCGTGAGGGAAAGGCGAAAAGAACCCCGGAGAGGGGAGTGAAATAGATCCTGAAACCGTATGCGTACAAGCAGTGGGAGCCCACTTTGTTGGGTGACTGCGTACCTTTGTATAATGGGTCAGCGACTTATTTTCAGTGGCGAGCTTAACCGAATAGGGGAGGCGTAGCGAAAGCGAGTCTTAATAGGGCGTCTAGTCGCTGGGAATAGACCCGAAACCGGGCGATCTATCCATGGGCAGGTTGAAGGTTGGGTAACACTAACTGGAGGACCGAACCGACTACCGTTGAAAAGTTAGCGGATGACCTGTGGATCGGAGTGAAAGGCTAATCAAGCTCGGAGATAGCTGGTTCTCCTCGAAAGCTATTTAGGTAGCGCCTCATGTATCACTGTAGGGGTAGAGCACTGTTTCGGCTAGGGGGTCATCCCGACTTACCAAACCGATGCAAACTCCGAATACCTACAAGTGCCGAGCATGGGAGACACACGGCGGGTGCTAACGTCCGTCGTGAAAAGGGAAACAACCCAGACCGTCAGCTAAGGTCCCAAAGTTATGGTTAAGTGGGAAACGATGTGGGAAGGCTTAGACAGCTAGGAGGTTGGCTTAGAAGCAGCCACCCTTTAAAGAAAGCGTAATAGCTCACTAGTCGAGTCGGCCTGCGCGGAAGATGTAACGGGGCTCAAACCATACACCGAAGCTACGGGTATCACTTAGGTGATGCGGTAGAGGAGCGTTCTGTAAGCCTGTGAAGGTGAGTTGAGAAGCTTGCTGGAGGTATCAGAAGTGCGAATGCTGACATGAGTAACGACAATGGGTGTGAAAAACACCCACGCCGAAAGACCAAGGTTTCCTGCGCAACGTTAATCGACGCAGGGTTAGTCGGTCCCTAAGGCGAGGCTGAAAAGCGTAGTCGATGGAAAACAGGTTAATATTCCTGTACTTCTGGTTATTGCGATGGAGGGACGGAGAAGGCTAGGCCAGCTTGGCGTTGGTTGTCCAAGTTTAAGGTGGTAGGCTGGAATCTTAGGTAAATCCGGGATTCTAAGGCCGAGAGCTGATGACGAGTGTTCTTTTAGAACACGAAGTGGTTGATGCCATGCTTCCAAGAAAAGCTTCTAAGCTTCAGGTAACCAGGAACCGTACCCCAAACCGACACAGGTGGTTGGGTAGAGAATACCAAGGCGCTTGAGAGAACTCGGGTGAAGGAACTAGGCAAAATGGCACCGTAACTTCGGGAGAAGGTGCGCCGGTGAGGGTGAAGCATTTACTGCGTAAGCCCATGCCGGTCGAAGATACCAGGCCGCTGCGACTGTTTATTAAAAACACAGCACTCTGCAAACACGAAAGTGGACGTATAGGGTGTGACGCCTGCCCGGTGCCGGAAGGTTAATTGATGGGGTTAGCTAACGCGAAGCTCTTGATCGAAGCCCCGGTAAACGGCGGCCGTAACTATAACGGTCCTAAGGTAGCGAAATTCCTTGTCGGGTAAGTTCCGACCTGCACGAATGGCGTAACGATGGCGGCGCTGTCTCCACCCGAGACTCAGTGAAATTGAAATCGCTGTGAAGATGCAGTGTATCCGCGGCTAGACGGAAAGACCCCGTGAACCTTTACTATAGCTTTGCACTGGACTTTGAATTTGCTTGTGTAGGATAGGTGGGAGGCTTTGAAGCGTGGACGCCAGTTCGCGTGGAGCCAACCTTGAAATACCACCCTGGCAACTTTGAGGTTCTAACTCAGGTCCGTTATCCGGATCGAGGACAGTGTATGGTGGGTAGTTTGACTGGGGCGGTCTCCTCCTAAAGAGTAACGGAGGAGTACGAAGGTGCGCTCAGACCGGTCGGAAATCGGTCGTAGAGTATAAAGGCAAAAGCGCGCTTGACTGCGAGACAGACACGTCGAGCAGGTACGAAAGTAGGTCTTAGTGATCCGGTGGTTCTGTATGGAAGGGCCATCGCTCAACGGATAAAAGGTACTCCGGGGATAACAGGCTGATACCGCCCAAGAGTTCATATCGACGGCGGTGTTTGGCACCTCGATGTCGGCTCATCACATCCTGGGGCTGAAGCCGGTCCCAAGGGTATGGCTGTTCGCCATTTAAAGTGGTACGCGAGCTGGGTTTAGAACGTCGTGAGACAGTTCGGTCCCTATCTGCCGTGGACGTTTGAGATTTGAGAGGGGCTGCTCCTAGTACGAGAGGACCGGAGTGGACGAACCTCTGGTGTTCCGGTTGTCACGCCAGTGGCATTGCCGGGTAGCTATGTTCGGAATAGATAACCGCTGAAAGCATCTAAGCGGGAAACTAGCCTCAAGATGAGATCTCACTGGGACCTTGAGTCCCCTGAAGGGCCGTCGAAGACTACGACGTTGATAGGTTGGGTGTGTAAGCGCTGTGAGGCGTTGAGCTAACCAATACTAATTGCCCGTGAGGCTTGACCATATAACACCCAAGCAATTTGTGAACTCGAGAGAGACCAGATTGCGGTGTGTGAAGACGCAATGAACCGAAAGTTCGCAGCAAAAAAACACACAAATCTATCGCATACCCATTCGCTGGAGCGTGAACCTGAAAAGGCAAACGAGCTGGCTACCGAATTTCTTGACGACCATAGAGCATTGGAACCACCTGATCCCATCCCGAACTCAGCAGTGAAACGATGCATCGCCGATGGTAGTGTGGGGTTTCCCCATGTGAGAGTAGGTCATCGTCAAGATTAAATTCCGAAACCCCTATCTGCGTATGCAGGTAGGGGTTTTGTTTTGTCCGAAGAAAAATCCGCCCCGTAGGGTTTCTATGCAACGGCTCGGGGCATGGCTATCATTCGGGCCTCATTGTGAGGCGAGACTTGCATGCTGACGTTGTTAAAGCTTCTAAAGGATGGCCGATTCCATTCAGGCGAAGCCTTGGGCATTGCCCTGGGTGTCAGCCGAAGTGCTGTATGGAAGCAACTTCAGCATTTAGAGGCTGAGTTGGGGCTGTCAATTCATAAGGTGCGCGGTCGCGGTTATCAATTGGCTGCGCCATTGACGTTGCTTGATCCTGTGGAAATAGATGGCAAGTCTTCTATTTGCGGTTGGTCCGCCCATGTCTTTGATTCCATCGACTCTACTAACGCAGAGGCCTTGCGCGCTATCGAGCGGGGTCAGGCTGCGCCATTCCTGGTGCTTGCAGAGCGACAGACTGCCGGCCGCGGAAGGCGAGGTCGCAAGTGGGTGAGTCCATTTGCAGAAAACCTCTACTACAGCCTTGTGCTTCGCATAGAGGGTGGAATGCGGCAGCTGGAAGGTTTGAGTTTGGTCGTGGGGCTTGCGGTAATGCACGCCTTGCGCAAGCAGGGCGTTTCTGGGGTAGGGCTGAAATGGCCCAATGATCTTCTTGTTGGCCAGAAAAAGATCGCCGGCATACTCCTTGAGTTGGTGGGCGATCCTGCGGATGTGTGTCACGTGGTGTTGGGTGTCGGAATCAACGTAAACATGCAGGTCGCCGACGAGGTTGATCAGCAGTGGACGTCCATGTGGCTTGAGTCTGGCAGGGTCTTTGACCGCAATCTCTTGGCGGTGGAGTTGGGGTTGATGCTCCAGGCGTACTTGAATCGTCATCAGCGCGATGGATTTTCAGCTATCCATGCTGAGTGGGAGCAAAATCATCTGTGGCAAGGGCGGGCTGTCTCGTTGATTGCCGGCGTCAACCAGATAGATGGCGTTGTAATGGGTATCGATAGTCAGGGTGCCTTGCGCTTGAAGGTGGATGGAGTGGAAAAGGTCTTTAGTGGCGGTGAGCTCAGTTTGAGGTTGCGTGATGATTCTTGAGCTCGACTGCGGTAATAGCTTTATAAAGTGGCGAGTGCTCGGTGCGGACGTCCGGCTGGTGGTCGCAGAAGGTGTTGTCGATTCGGATATTGCGTTACTGGAAGGTTTGAAGCAGCTCAGCGGGTTGGCTCTGAAGCATTGTCGATTGGTAAGTGTCAGGACTGCTGAAGAGACCAGCGCCCTGACTTCCCTTTTGATTGGCGCATTTGGGGTGTCCGTTGTTTGCGCGGTGTCAGCCCGTGAAATATCCGGTGTGCGCAATGGCTATGAAGATTACGAAAGGCTTGGTCTTGATCGCTGGCTTGCGATGCTCGGTGGGTTCCACCTGGCCTCGGGTGCCTGTCTTGTATTGGATTTCGGTACGGCGGTCACTGCTGACTTTATAGCGGGCGACGGAGAGCATCTAGGGGGATTCATTTGTCCGGGAATGCCTTTGATGCGCAATCAGCTGCGCACCCACACCCGGCGAATCCGCTATGGCGATCTTGCGGCTGAGCGCGCACTTGAAAGTCTTGCTCCGGGCCGCACAACTGTCGAGGCAGTTGAGAGAGGATGTTCCTTGATGCTTCAGGGGTTTGTCCTGACTCAGCTCCAGTTGGCGCGCAGCTACTGGGGGGATGGTTTCACAGTCTTCCTTACTGGCGGTGATGCTGACCTGGTTGCCGGGATCGTACCTGATGCCAAAGTCGTTCCTGATCTGGTGTTTGTAGGTTTGGCTATGGCGTGTCCCTTGCCTTGAGGTTTTTATGCGTTGGTTGTTTCTGCTGTTGCTCGTTCTCAATGTTTTTTATTACGTCTGGCATCAACAGGAGGCGCCTCTTCGTGCGAAAGATGTGACGCCTTTGAGTCTGTATCGAGGCTCACAGCAGGACATTCGCTTGTTGAGCGAGGCGACTGACGTTGCTCGCGATAAAGGAAAGCCACTCCAGGTGGACGGTGATTGTCTCTATGTGGGAGGTTTCGCTCGGCAAGAAACTGCGCAGACAGCTGAGCGTCGGTTGAGTGGTATGGATGTCAGGGGTCAGGTATTGCCTAAGGACGGCCCTGAACTTGGAGGATTCTGGCTTCGTGTTGCCCCTGAAAGCCGGCGTTTGCTGGATGACTCGAAGTTGCAAAACCTTTCTAGAGAATTCAATGAGTTAAAACATAAAATAATGCCGTGCGAGGGGGTTGCACCCGCCGAGTAGTTTGAATAGAATGGCGCCCGCTTCGCAGTGAAGACCTTTAACGGTAAGCAGTGTGAAACGACGTCAACGCAGCTAACCTCAGGTTTTTAATGAGAAAATGCTTGACAGAAGGCTGGCATGATATAGAATGCCGGCTCGCTTAGGAGGGGTTCCCGAGCGGCCAAAGGGATCAGACTGTAAATCTGACGTCTACGACTTCGAAGGTTCGAATCCTTCCCCCTCCACCATTTTTAGCGAGAGCTGCAAGCTCCGCGGGTATAGTTTAGTGGTAGAACCTCAGCCTTCCAAGCTGATGATGCGGGTTCGATTCCCGCTACCCGCTCCAAGTTTGCAGATCCTGCAAAGTGTTGCGCTCTTGTAGCTCAGTTGGTAGAGCACACCCTTGGTAAGGGTGAGGTCAGCGGTTCAAATCCGCTCAAGAGCTCCATATAACAAGGCAGATATGAAAATATCTGCCTTTGTTTTAATGGCTGATGTTACTTGCTCAATTCTTCTGCTGGGGGTTGTTTCGATGGCTAAGGAAAAGTTCGAACGTAATAAGCCGCACGTCAACGTAGGCACCATTGGTCACGTAGACCATGGCAAAACTACTCTGACCGCAGCCCTGACCCGTGTCTGCTCCGAAGTTTTCGGTTCGGCAAAGGTCGACTTCGACAAGATCGATAGCGCCCCAGAAGAAAAAGCTCGTGGTATCACCATCAACACCGCTCACGTTGAATACGATTCGGCCGTGCGTCACTACGCACACGTTGACTGTCCAGGTCACGCCGATTATGTAAAAAACATGATCACCGGTGCTGCTCAGATGGATGGCGCGATTCTGGTTTGCTCGGCCGCTGATGGTCCGATGCCGCAAACCCGTGAGCACATCTTGCTCTCTCGCCAGGTTGGCGTTCCGTATATCGTTGTCTTCCTGAACAAGGCTGACATGGTGGATGACGCGGAGCTGCTGGAGCTGGTTGAGATGGAAGTGCGTGATCTGCTGAGCACTTATGATTTCCCAGGTGATGACACTCCGATCATCATTGGTTCTGCGCTGATGGCGTTGAACGGTCAGGACGACAATGAGATGGGCACGACTGCCGTCAAGAAGTTGGTCGAGACCCTGGATAGCTACATTCCGCAGCCTGAGCGTGCGATCGACAAGCCGTTCCTGATGCCGATCGAGGATGTGTTCTCGATCTCTGGTCGCGGTACGGTTGTGACTGGTCGTGTTGAGCGTGGCATCGTCCGCATTCAGGAAGAGGTTGAGATTGTTGGTCTTCGCGACACGGTCAAAACTACTTGCACTGGTGTAGAGATGTTCCGCAAGCTGCTCGACGAAGGTCGTGCTGGCGAGAACTGTGGTGTGCTGCTGCGCGGTACCAAGCGTGATGATGTTGAGCGTGGCCAGGTGCTGGTCAAGCCGGGTACTGTCAAGCCTCACACCAAGTTCACTGCAGAGGTTTACGTTCTGAGCAAGGAAGAAGGTGGTCGTCATACGCCGTTCTTCAAGGGTTACCGTCCACAGTTCTACTTCCGTACTACGGATGTGACCGGTAACTGCGAATTGCCAGAAGGCGTTGAAATGGTTATGCCTGGTGATAACGTTCAGATGACCGTTACGCTGATCAAAACCATTGCGATGGAAGATGGTCTTCGTTTCGCTATCCGTGAGGGCGGTCGTACCGTCGGCGCTGGTGTCGTGGCTAAAGTCATCGAGTAAGTTGTTGTAATGTCTTTTTCAGGCCGGCATAATGGTCGGCCTGATTTTGTTTTAGGTCAGTAGCTCAATTGGCAGAGCGACGGTCTCCAAAACCGTAGGTTGGGGGTTCGATTCCCTCCTGACCTGCCAGATTCACTTGGTGTGTCTGGCTTTCTTTTCACAGGATCTTCATAGATGACTCCTAAAGCTGAAGCTCAAGGCTCTCGCTTCGATCTGCTCAAGTGGCTAGTAGTAGTCGCTTTGGTGGTTGTTGGCGTTGTTGGCAATCAGTATTACTCTGCTTCGCCGATCCTGTACCGCGTGCTAGCTTTGCTCGCCATTGCTGCTGTAGCTGCCTTTGTAGGCCTGCAGACAGTCAAGGGCAAGTCTTTCTTTGTACTGGTTAAGGAAGCTCGCACCGAGATTCGTAAAGTCGTATGGCCAACTCGCCAAGAAACCACGCAGACCACGTTGATTGTTGTGGCTGTTGTTCTGGTTATGGCGTTGCTGTTGTGGGGGCTTGATTCCCTCCTCGGCTGGCTTGTTTCCTTGATTGTCGGCTAAGGGTGTCCCGTGGCTAAGCGTTGGTACGTTGTGCATGCTTACTCCGGTTACGAGAAGCATGTCATGCGCTCGTTAGTAGAGCGCGTAAAGCTGGCTGGCATGGAAGATGGCTTCGGCGAAATTCTGGTTCCCACTGAAGAAGTGGTTGAAATGCGTAATGGCCAGAAACGCAAAAGCGAGCGCAAGTTCTTCCCAGGTTATGTGCTGGTTCAGATGGACATGAATGAGGGTACTTGGCACTTGGTCAAGGATACTCCTCGGGTGATGGGTTTTATCGGCGGTACTGCTGATAAGCCTGCGCCAATCACAGATAAAGAGGCAGAAGCGATTCTGCGTCGCGTTGCTGATGGTAGCGACAAGCCGAAGCCGAAGACACTCTTCGAGCCAGGCGAATCGGTACGTGTCAACGATGGGCCGTTTGCTGATTTCACTGGCACGGTCGAAGAAGTTAACTACGAAAAGAGCCGGATCCAAGTGGCAGTGCTCATTTTCGGTCGCTCTACTCCGGTAGAGCTGGAGTTTAGCCAGGTCGAAAAGGTCTAGCTGAACAAGCATCCCAACCCCGCAGCCTAGGCTGTGGGGTTTTGTCGTCACTGGGATAAACGCGCAAGTAACCGGGGAGCCTTTCGAGGCGTTCGAACCCGTAATTGGAGTGCCTCATGGCCAAGAAGATTACCGCTTACATCAAGCTGCAAGTGAAGGCCGCTCAGGCTAACCCAAGCCCACCTGTTGGTCCTGCACTGGGTCAGCACGGCGTGAACATCATGGAATTCTGCAAGGCTTTCAACGCCCGTACTCAGGGTCTTGAAGCTGGTCTGCCGACTCCAGTGATCATCACTGTCTACAGCGATCGTAGCTTCACTTTCGAAACCAAATCCACACCTGCTTCGGTTCTGCTGAAGAAGGCTGCTGGTCTGACTAGCGGTTCTGCTCGTCCGAACACCGTTAAGGTTGGCACCGTGACCCGTGCTCAGCTGGAAGAAATCGCGAAAACCAAAAACGCGGATCTGACTGCAGCTGATATGGACGCAGCCGTGCGTACTATCGCCGGTTCTGCTCGTAGCATGGGCCTTAACGTGGAGGGTGTGTAATGGCTAAGTTGACCAAGCGTCAAAAGGCTATCGCCGGCAAAATCGAAGCAGGCAAGTCCTACAACTTTGTAGACGCTGCTTCCCTGCTGGCCGAGCTGTCGACTGTCAAGTTCAGCGAGTCGTTCGACGTTGCTGTAAACCTGGGTGTTGACCCGCGTAAATCCGACCAGGTCGTTCGTAGCGCTACTGTGCTGCCACACGGCACTGGCAAGACTGTTCGCGTTGCTGTGTTCACCCAGGGTCCAGCCGCTGAGGCCGCTCTGGCTGCCGGCGCTGACCGTGTAGGTATGGACGATCTGGCTGCCGAAATGAAAGGCGGCGACCTGAACTATGACGTAGTTATCGCATCCCCGGATGCAATGCGCGTTGTTGGTCAGTTGGGTCAGATCCTGGGCCCGCGCGGCCTGATGCCTAACCCTAAAGTTGGCACCGTAACCCCAGACGTAGCTACCGCGGTTAAAAACGCCAAGGCTGGTCAGGTTCGTTATCGCACCGACAAAAACGGCATCATCCACACCTCCGTTGGCAAGGTCGGTTTCGACGCCGTCAAGCTGAAGGAAAACGTTGAAGCCCTGATCGCTGATCTGAAGCGTATCAAGCCTGCTTCCTCGAAAGGTATTTACGTCAAGCGCGTTACCCTGAGCACCACCATGGGTCCAGGCCTGGTCATCGACCAAGGCTCGCTCGACGCGTAAGACATAGATTGGCGCAAGCGATTGCGCCAATTGAAAGATTGGGGTCCCTGCCTGGCGGGGGCTATCCAAGACCGTAGGCGACGCAAGTCTTAAACCCCAAGCCTACGCAGATGGTGCTCCCGGTTCCTTACCGAATCAGACACCAAAACGACATCTGGCCTCGGTTGGATGAAACGGTAACAAGCAGGAGTTTTTCCCGTGGCAATTAAACTTGAAGACAAGAAGGCCATCGTCGCTGAAGTCAACAAGGCTGCCCAAGTTGCTCTGTCCGCTGTCGTGGCTGATGCCCGTGGCGTAACAGTAGGCGCTATGACCGGACTCCGTAAAGAGGCTCGTGAAGCTGGCGTTTACGTACGTGTTGTACGTAACACCCTGCTCAAGCGCGCCGTTGCTGGCACTCAATATGACGTGCTCAACGACGTGTTCACTGGCCCGACCTTGATTGCATTCTCCAAAGAACATCCGGGCGCTGCTGCTCGTATCTTCAAAGAGTTCGCAAAAGGTCAGGATAAGTTCGAGATCAAGGCAGCTGCGTTCGAGGGCAAGTTCCTCGCAGCTAATCAGATCGACGTACTGGCAAGCCTGCCGACCCGTGACGAAGCAATTTCTCAGCTGATGAGCGTGATTCAAGGCGCAACCAGCAAATTGGCTCGTACTCTGGCGGCTCTTCGCGACCAGAAAGAAGCTGCCGCAGCCTAAGGCTGAGCGACTCCTTTCAGCGTTTATTGTTTATTTCGATGGCCGCGTAGGCTGTCATCCCAATACAGGAATTTATAGTCATGTCTCTGACTAACGACCAAATCATCGAAGCAATCGGCGAAAAATCCGTTCTGGAAATCGTTGAGCTGATCAAGGCCATGGAAGAGAAGTTCGGCGTTTCCGCTGCCGCTGCTTCCGCTGGTCCAGCTGCTGTCGCTGCTGTTGTTGAAGAACAAACTGAATTCAACGTCATGCTGCTGGAAGCTGGCGAGAAGAAAGTTAACGTGATCAAGGCAGTACGTGAACTGACCGGTCTGGGCTTGAAAGAAGCCAAGGCTGTAGTTGACGGCGCTCCTGGCATGGTTCTGGAAGCTGTATCGAAAGACGCAGCTGACAAAGCCAAAGCCACTCTGGAAGAAGCAGGCGCTAAAGTCGAGCTGAAGTAAGCATCGACTTTGCGTCTCCAGCCCGAGCGTTAAGCGAAAGGCTGATGGCTGGTGGCTCTTGCCACCGGCCTTTTTCCGTTATTGGCAGCCGACTGGGTCGGTGCCGGTAACGAGCTGTAACCACCCGATGCGGTGGAGCAAACCATGGGGTTTGCACGATTTTCTGGCTGCTCCCGTCGGGAGGGGCCAAACAAGCAGGTGACCAAGCTGGGGAACGCTGATGGCTTACTCATATACTGAGAAAAAACGTATCCGCAAGGACTTTAGCAAGTTGCCGGACGTCATGGATGTGCCGTACCTCCTGGCCATCCAGCTGGATTCGTATCGTGAATTCTTGCAAGCGGGAGCGACTAAAGATCAGTTCCGCGACGTGGGCCTGCATGCGGCCTTCAAATCCGTTTTCCCGATCATCAGCTACTCCGGCAATGCTGCGCTGGAGTACGTCGGTTATCGCCTGGGCGAACCGGCATTTGATGTCAAAGAATGCGTATTGCGCGGTGTAACTTACGCCGTACCGTTGCGGGTAAAAGTGCGCCTGATCATTTTCGACAAAGAATCGTCGAACAAAGCGATCAAGGACATCAAAGAGCAAGAAGTCTACATGGGTGAAATCCCCCTGATGACTGAGAACGGTACCTTCGTAATCAACGGTACCGAGCGTGTAATCGTTTCCCAGCTGCACCGTTCCCCGGGCGTGTTCTTCGACCACGACCGTGGCAAGACGCACAGCTCCGGTAAACTGCTGTACTCCGCGCGCATCATTCCTTACCGCGGTTCGTGGTTGGACTTCGAGTTCGATCCGAAAGACTGCGTATTCGTGCGTATCGACCGTCGTCGCAAGCTGCCTGCATCGGTATTGCTGCGCGCGCTCGGCTATACCACTGAAGAAGTGCTGGACGCGTTCTACACCACCAACGTTTTCCACCTGAGCGGCGAAACCCTCAGTCTGGAACTGATTGCTTCGCGTCTGCGTGGTGAAATTGCTGTTCTTGACATTCAGGACGAGAAGGGCAAAGTCATCGTTGAGGCGGGTCGTCGTATTACTGCGCGCCATATCAACCAGATCGAAAAAGCCGGTCTCAAGACCCTGGAAGTGCCTCTGGACTACGTCCTGGGTCGCACTACCGCCAAGGCCATCGTGCATCCGGCAACCGGCGAAATCCTGGCAGAGTGCAACACCGAACTGAACACCGAGATCCTGGCAAAAATCGCCAAGGCCCAGGTTGTTCGCATCGAAACTCTGTACACCAACGATATCGACTGCGGTCCGTTCGTCTCCGACACGCTGAAGATCGACTCCACCAGCAACCAATTGGAAGCGCTGGTCGAGATCTATCGCATGATGCGTCCAGGCGAGCCGCCAACCAAAGACGCTGCCGAGACTCTGTTCAACAACCTGTTCTTCAGCCCTGAGCGCTATGACCTGTCTGCGGTCGGCCGGATGAAGTTCAACCGTCGTATCGGTCGTACCGAGATCGAAGGTTCGGGCGTGTTGTGCAAAGAAGACATCGTTGCGGTTCTGAAGACTCTGGTCGACATCCGTAACGGTAAAGGCATCGTCGATGACATCGACCACCTGGGTAACCGTCGTGTTCGCTGCGTAGGCGAAATGGCTGAAAACCAGTTCCGCGTTGGCCTGGTACGTGTTGAGCGTGCGGTCAAAGAGCGTCTGTCGATGGCTGAAAGCGAAGGCCTGATGCCGCAAGACCTGATCAACGCCAAGCCAGTGGCTGCGGCGGTGAAAGAGTTCTTCGGTTCCAGCCAGCTGTCCCAGTTCATGGACCAGAACAACCCGCTGTCCGAGATCACTCACAAGCGTCGTGTGTCTGCACTCGGCCCTGGCGGTTTGACTCGTGAGCGTGCTGGCTTTGAAGTGCGTGACGTACACCCGACTCACTACGGTCGTGTATGCCCGATTGAAACGCCGGAAGGTCCGAACATCGGCCTGATCAACTCCCTGGCCGCTTATGCGCGCACCAACCAGTACGGCTTCCTCGAAAGCCCGTACCGCGTGGTGAAAGACGCTCTGGTCACCGACGAGATCGTGTTCCTGTCCGCCATCGAAGAAGCTGATCACGTGATCGCTCAGGCTTCGGCCACGATGAACGACAAGAAAATGCTGATCGACGAACTGGTAGCTGTTCGTCACTTGAACGAGTTCACCGTCAAGGCGCCGGAAGACGTCACCTTGATGGACGTATCGCCGAAGCAGGTAGTTTCGGTTGCTGCGTCGCTGATCCCGTTCCTCGAGCACGATGACGCCAACCGTGCGTTGATGGGTTCGAACATGCAGCGTCAAGCTGTACCAACACTGCGCGCTGACAAGCCGCTGGTGGGTACCGGCATGGAGCGTAACGTAGCCCGTGACTCCGGCGTTTGCGTCGTGGCTCGTCGTGGCGGCGTGATCGACTCCGTTGATGCCAGCCGTATCGTGGTTCGTGTTGCTGATGACGAAGTTGAAACCGGTGAAGCTGGTGTCGACATCTACAACCTGACCAAATACACCCGCTCCAACCAGAACACCTGCATCAACCAGCGTCCGCTGGTGCGTAAAGGTGATCGGGTTCAGCGCAGCGACATCATGGCTGACGGCCCGTCCACCGACATGGGTGAACTGGCGCTGGGTCAGAACATGCGTATCGCGTTCATGGCCTGGAACGGTTACAACTTCGAAGACTCCATCTGCCTGTCGGAACGAGTTGTTCAAGAAGATCGCTTCACCACGATCCACATTCAGGAACTGACCTGTGTGGCGCGTGACACCAAGCTTGGGCCAGAGGAAATCACTGCAGACATCCCGAACGTGGGTGAAGCTGCACTGAACAAGCTGGACGAAGCCGGTATCGTTTACGTAGGTGCTGAAGTTGGCGCAGGCGACATCCTGGTTGGTAAGGTCACTCCGAAAGGCGAGACCCAACTGACTCCGGAAGAGAAGCTGTTGCGTGCCATCTTCGGTGAAAAAGCCAGCGACGTTAAAGACACCTCCCTGCGCGTGCCTACCGGCACCAAGGGTACCGTCATCGACGTACAGGTCTTCACTCGTGACGGCGTTGAGCGTGATGCTCGGGCTCTGTCCATCGAGAAGACTCAACTCGACGAGATCCGTAAGGATCTGAACGAAGAGTTCCGTATTGTTGAAGGCGCAACTTTCGAACGTCTGCGTTCCGCTCTGGTCGGCCACAAAGCCGAAGGCGGCGCCGGCCTGAAGAAAGGTCAGGACATCACCGACGAAGTACTCGACGGTCTTGAGCATGGTCAGTGGTTCAAACTGCGCATGACTGAAGATGCTCTGAACGAGCAGCTCGAGAAGGCCCAGGCCTACATCGTTGATCGTCGCCGTCTGCTGGACGACAAGTTCGAAGACAAGAAGCGCAAACTGCAGCAGGGCGATGACCTGGCTCCAGGCGTGCTGAAAATCGTCAAGGTTTACCTGGCAATCCGTCGCCGCATCCAGCCGGGCGACAAGATGGCCGGTCGTCACGGTAACAAAGGTGTGGTCTCCGTGATCATGCCGGTTGAAGACATGCCGCACGATGCCAATGGCACCCCGGTCGACGTCGTCCTCAACCCGTTGGGCGTACCTTCGCGTATGAACGTTGGTCAGATCCTTGAAACCCACCTCGGCCTCGCGGCTAAAGGTCTGGGCGAGAAGATCAACCGGATGATCGAAGAGCAGCGCAAAGTCGCCGAGCTTCGTAAATTCCTCGACGAGATCTACAACCAGATCGGCGGTCGTAACGAAGATCTGGATAGCTTCTCCGACCAGGAAATCCTGGATCTGGCGAAGAACCTGCGTGGCGGCGTTCCAATGGCCACTCCAGTGTTCGACGGTGCCAAGGAAAGCGAAATCAAGGCCATGCTGAAACTGGCAGACCTGCCAGAAAGCGGCCAGATGCAGCTGACCGACGGCCGTACCGGCAACAAGTTCGAGCGCCCGGTTACTGTTGGCTACATGTACATGCTGAAGCTGAACCACTTGGTAGACGACAAGATGCACGCTCGTTCTACCGGTTCGTACAGCCTGGTTACCCAGCAGCCGCTGGGTGGTAAGGCACAGTTCGGTGGTCAGCGTTTCGGGGAGATGGAGGTCTGGGCACTGGAAGCATACGGTGCCGCTTACACTCTGCAAGAAATGCTCACAGTGAAGTCGGACGATGTGAACGGCCGTACCAAGATGTACAAAAACATCGTGGATGGCGATCACCGTATGGAGCCGGGCATGCCCGAGTCTTTCAACGTGTTGATCAAGGAAATTCGTTCCCTCGGCATCGATATCGATCTGGAAACCGAATAACACGTGACGCGAATCGAGAGCGGGGCAGGATTGCCCGCTCTCTGCTCCGCCAGGAGGAAAGGCCTTGAAAGACCTACTGAATTTGCTGAAAAACCAGGGTCAAGTCGAAGAGTTCGACGCCATCCGTATTGGATTGGCATCGCCTGAGATGATCCGTTCGTGGTCGTTCGGTGAAGTTAAAAAGCCGGAAACCATCAACTACCGTACGTTCAAACCTGAGCGTGACGGCCTGTTCTGCGCCAAGATCTTTGGCCCGGTAAAGGATTACGAGTGCCTGTGCGGTAAGTACAAGCGCTTGAAGCACCGCGGCGTGATCTGCGAGAAGTGCGGCGTTGAAGTCGCGCTGGCTAAAGTTCGTCGTGAGCGCATGGCGCACATCGAACTGGCTTCGCCGGTTGCCCACATCTGGTTCCTGAAATCGCTGCCGTCACGTATCGGCTTGCTGATGGATATGACCCTGCGTGATATCGAACGCGTTCTCTACTTCGAGAGCTATGTCGTTATCGACCCGGGCATGACCACCCTTGAAAAAGGTCAGCTGCTGAACGACGAGCAGTACTTCGAAGCGCTGGAAGAGTTCGGCGACGATTTCGATGCCCGCATGGGTGCCGAAGCTGTCCGTGAACTGCTGCACGCTATCGACCTGGAACACGAGATTGGCCGTCTGCGCGAAGAAATTCCGCAAACCAACTCCGAAACCAAAATCAAGAAGCTGTCCAAGCGTCTGAAGTTGATGGAAGCCTTCCAGGGTTCCGGCAACCTTCCAGAATGGATGGTGCTGACCGTTCTGCCGGTTCTGCCGCCAGATCTGCGTCCACTGGTCCCGCTGGATGGCGGTCGCTTCGCGACTTCCGACCTCAACGATCTGTATCGTCGAGTGATCAACCGTAACAACCGCTTGAAGCGTCTGCTCGATCTGTCCGCTCCGGACATCATCGTGCGCAACGAAAAGCGTATGTTGCAGGAAGCTGTCGATGCACTGCTCGACAACGGTCGTCGTGGCCGCGCTATCACCGGTTCGAACAAGCGTCCTCTGAAATCCCTGGCTGACATGATCAAGGGTAAGCAAGGTCGTTTCCGTCAGAACTTGCTCGGTAAGCGCGTTGACTACTCCGGTCGTTCGGTAATTACCGTAGGTCCGACCCTGCGTCTGCACCAGTGCGGTCTGCCGAAGAAAATGGCCCTCGAGCTGTTCAAGCCGTTCATTTTCGGCAAGCTGGAAATGCGTGGTCTCGCTACCACCATTAAAGCTGCCAAGAAAATGGTTGAGCGCGAGCTGCCAGAGGTTTGGGACGTTCTCGCAGAAGTGATCCGTGAACACCCGGTTCTCCTCAACCGTGCACCGACCCTTCACCGTCTGGGTATCCAGGCATTTGAACCGGTACTGATCGAAGGTAAGGCTATCCAGCTGCACCCTCTGGTCTGTGCTGCGTACAACGCCGACTTCGACGGCGACCAAATGGCCGTGCACGTACCGCTGACACTGGAAGCCCAGTTGGAAGCGCGTGCGTTGATGATGTCGACCAACAACATTCTGTCGCCAGCCAACGGTGAGCCAATCATCGTTCCATCGCAGGACGTTGTATTGGGTCTGTACTACATGACTCGTGAAGCGATCAACGCCAAGGGCGAAGGTCGTGTGTTCGCGGATCTGCAAGAAGTTGACCGTGTGTTCCGTGCCGGCGAAGCCGCACTGCACGCTAAAGTCAAAGTGCGGATCCACGAAACCGTCAATGATCGTGATGGCGGCAGCGTCAAGAACACCCGTATCGTCGACACCACTGTCGGCCGTGCGCTGTTGTTCCAGGTTGTTCCACCTGGCCTGTCGTACGACGTCGTCAACCAGCCGATGAAGAAAAAGGCGATCTCCAAGCTGATCAACCAGTGCTACCGCGTGGTTGGTTTGAAGGAGACCGTGATCTTCGCTGACCAGTTGATGTACACCGGTTTTGCCTATTCGACCATTTCCGGCGTTTCCATCGGTGTTAACGACTTCGTTATCCCGGATGAAAAAGCCCGCATCATCGGTGCTGCTACCGACGAAGTGAAAGAGATCGAGAGTCAGTACGCCTCCGGCCTGGTAACCCAGGGCGAGAAGTACAACAAAGTGATCGACCTTTGGTCCAAGGCGAACGACGAAGTTTCCAAGGCGATGATGGCCAACCTCTCGAAAGAGAAAGTCATCGACCGTCATGGCGTCGAAGTCGACCAGGAATCCTTCAACTCGATGTACATGATGGCCGACTCGGGCGCACGGGGTTCTGCTGCGCAGATCCGTCAGCTCGCCGGTATGCGTGGCCTGATGGCCAAGCCGGACGGTTCCATCATCGAAACGCCGATTACTGCGAACTTCCGTGAAGGTTTGAGCGTACTTCAGTACTTCATCTCTACTCACGGTGCTCGTAAAGGTTTGGCGGATACCGCGTTGAAAACTGCGAACTCCGGTTACCTGACTCGTCGTCTGGTAGACGTGGCGCAGGATCTGGTTGTGACCGAGATCGATTGCGGCACCGAGCATGGCCTGGTAATGACTCCGCACATTGAAGGCGGTGACGTTGTTGAGCCGCTGGGTGAGCGCGTATTGGGTCGTGTTATTGCCCGTGACGTGTTCAAGCCGGGTAGCGAAGAAATCATCGTTCCTGCCGGTACATTGGTAGACGAGAAGTGGGTCGAATTCATCGAGCTGAACAGCATCGACGAAGTGATCGTGCGTTCGCCGATCAGCTGCGAAACCCGCTACGGCATTTGCGCCAAGTGCTACGGCCGTGATTTGGCTCGTGGTCACCAGGTGAACATCGGTGAAGCGGTCGGCGTTATTGCCGCCCAGTCCATCGGTGAGCCGGGTACCCAGCTGACCATGCGTACGTTCCACATTGGTGGTGCGGCAAGCCGGACCTCCGCAGCCGACAGTGTTCAGGTGAAAAATGGCGGTACCGTCCGTCTGCACAACCTGAAGCACGTTGAGCGAGTGGATGGTTGCCTGGTTGCTGTGTCCCGTTCCGGTGAGCTGGCAATCGCTGATGACTTCGGTCGTGAGCGCGAGCGTTACAAGCTGCCGTACGGTGCTGTGATTTCGGTTAAAGAAGGTGACAAGGTCGACGCCGGCGCAATCGTGGCCAAGTGGGATCCGCACACTCACCCAATCGTTACCGAAATGAAAGGTACCGTGACCTACGTGGGCATGGAAGAAGGCATCACGATCAAGCGTCAGACTGACGAATTGACCGGTATGACCAACATTGAAGTACTCGACGCCAAAGACCGTCCAGCTGCCGGTAAGGACATCCGTCCTGCCGTTAAGATGGTCGGTGTCGATGGCAAGGATCTGCTGCTGCCAGGTACTGACGTACCGGCTCAGTACTTCCTGCCGGCTAACGCCCTGGTCGGTGTAGCGGATGGTGTGCAGGTTGCGATCGGTGATGTTATCGCCCGTATCCCGCAAGAAACTTCGAAAACCCGTGACATCACCGGTGGTCTGCCGCGTGTTGCCGACTTGTTCGAAGCCCGTCGTCCGAAAGAAGCCTCGATTCTGGCTGAAGTCAGCGGCACCATCGCGTTCGGTAAAGAGACCAAAGGCAAGCGCCGTCTGGTCATTACCCCGAACGACGGTAGCGATCCGTACGAAGAGCTGATTCCGAAGTGGCGTCACCTGAACGTCTTCGAAGGCGAACAGGTAAACCGCGGCGAAGTTATCTCCGACGGCCCGAGCGATCCACACGACATCCTGCGTCTGCTGGGTGTGAGTGCGCTGGCCAAGTACATCGTGAACGAGATCCAGGACGTTTATCGTCTGCAAGGCGTGAAGATCAACGATAAGCACATCGAGACCATCCTGCGTCAGATGCTGCGTAAAGTTGAAATCGCTGAATCCGGCGATTCCAGTTTCATCAAGGGCGACCAGATGGAATTGACTCACGTTCTGGTAGAGAACGAGCGTCTGGCTGGCGACGAGAAATTCGTTTCCAAGTTCACTCGCGTGCTGTTGGGTATCACCAAGGCGTCGTTGTCCACCGAATCGTTCATCTCGGCGGCTTCCTTCCAGGAAACCACTCGTGTACTGACCGAAGCGGCGGTAACCGGCAAGCGCGATTACTTGCGCGGCCTGAAAGAAAACGTAGTCGTGGGTCGTTTGATCCCGGCTGGTACCGGTCTGGCTTATCACAGCGAGCGTAAGCGTCGCCGTGATGCTGACAAACCGTTGCGCGTAAGCGCCAGTGAAGTGGAAGCTGCACTGACCGAAGCACTGAACTCGAGCGGTAACTGAGTTCTGCGGTAAATGAGCGTGGGGCCCCGGTCGTTCCGTTCATCGAATCGAGACAATTTGTCGAGGTTGGATGAGCGGGGAGGTCGGGGCCTTGCCTTGACTGGGGACAAGATCCTCTTTAGACTCTTGTACCCCTAAATTTGGCGGGAATTCGTTCCTGCCATTTTGCTTTTCTTGCAAGACAATAGCGTCGCAAGACAACAGTGGAGCTAGTAGATGGCAACTATCAACCAGCTGGTACGTCAGCCGCGTAAGCGTATCGTCGAGAAATCCGACGTACCTGCGCTGCAGAACTGCCCGCAACGTCGTGGCGTATGCACCCGTGTGTATACCACCACGCCGAAAAAACCTAACTCGGCACTGCGTAAAGTATGCCGTGTGCGTCTGACCAACGGTTTCGAGGTTTCCTCGTACATCGGCGGTGAAGGCCACAACCTGCAAGAGCACAGCGTGGTACTGATCCGCGGCGGTCGTGTAAAAGACTTGCCAGGTGTTCGTTATCACACCGTACGCGGTTCTTTGGATACTTCCGGCGTTAAAGGTCGTAACCAGGGTCGTTCGAAGTACGGTACCAAAAAGCCTAAGTAGTAGTGGCTTTTTGTAAAAACTGATTTTCTATTTTTCTGAGTCGATAAGAGTAAGGTCGGAGGCGTCCCGAAAGGGCACCGATTCCGAGCGAACCTGAAGACCGTTTGAGGGCTTATCCATGCCAAGAAGACGCGTAGCAGCCAAGCGCGAAGTGCTTGACGATCCAAAATACGGAAGCCAAATCCTGGCCAAGTTCATGAACCACGTTATGGAAAGCGGCAAGAAAGCCGTTGCCGAGCGTATCGTTTATGGCGCGCTGGAAAAGGTTAAAGAACGCAAGAACAGCGATCCCCTGGAAATCTTCGAGAAAGCTCTCGACGCCATCGCTCCGCTGGTCGAAGTGAAGTCGCGCCGTGTAGGCGGTGCTACTTACCAGGTTCCGGTCGAAGTTCGCCCGTCCCGTCGTAACGCCCTGGCAATGCGCTGGTTGGTAGACTTCGCCCGCAAGCGCGGCGAGAAGTCTATGGCTCTGCGTTTGGCTGGCGAACTGTTGGATGCCGCTGAAGGTAAAGGTGCTGCAGTTAAGAAGCGTGAAGACGTGCACCGTATGGCTGAAGCCAACAAGGCTTTCTCGCACTACCGCTTCTAATTTTAGCGTCACTAATTTTGCGAGGGCTTTATGGCTCGTACTACACCGATTAATCGCTACCGTAACATTGGTATCGTTGCTCACGTGGATGCTGGTAAAACCACCACCACCGAGCGCGTCCTTTTTTACACTGGCAAAAGTCACAAAATGGGCGAGGTGCATGACGGCGCCGCGACCACAGACTGGATGGTGCAGGAGCAGGAGCGTGGTATTACCATTACTTCTGCTGCTATTACCGCCTTCTGGCAGGGTTCCGAGAAGCAGCACAAGGACCAATACCGTTTCAACGTCATCGACACCCCGGGCCACGTTGACTTCACTATTGAAGTTGAGCGTTCCCTGCGTGTTCTCGATGGCGCGGTCGTTGTGTTCTGCGGTACCTCGGGTGTTGAGCCTCAGTCGGAAACCGTATGGCGTCAAGCCAACAAGTACGGTGTTCCACGTCTTGTTTACGTAAACAAGATGGACCGTGCTGGTGCGAACTTCCTGCGTGTGATCGGTCAGATCAAACAGCGTCTGGGTCACACTCCGGTGCCAATCCAGTTGGCTATCGGTTCCGAAGACAACTTCCAGGGTCAGATCGATCTGTTGGCCATGGAAGCTGTTTACTGGAATGACGCTGACAAAGGTATGGTTCCTGTTCGTAAGCCTATCCCTGCAGAACTGCAGGAACTGGCTGACGAGTGGCGCGGTAACATGGTTGAGGCTGCGGCCGAAGCCAGCGAAGAGCTGATGAACAAGTACCTCGAAGGTGAAGAACTCACCAACGCGGAAATCAAGGCCGCTCTGCGTCAGCGTACTATCGCTGGTGAGATCGTTCTGGCTGTTTGCGGTTCTTCCTTCAAGAACAAGGGTGTTCCCCTGGTTCTCGACGCCGTTATCGACTACCTGCCTGCTCCAACCGACATTCCTGCCATCAAGGGTACTGACCCGGATGACGAGACCAAGGAAATGGAGCGTCACGCAGACGACAGCGAGCCGTTCTCGGCTCTGGCGTTCAAGATCGCTACCGACCCATTCGTGGGTACCTTGACCTTCGTTCGAGTTTACTCGGGCGTGTTGGCCTCCGGCGACGGCGTGATCAACTCGGTTAAAGGCAAGAAAGAGCGCGTGGGTCGTATGGTGCAAATGCACGCAAACGCCCGTGAAGAAATCAAGGAAGTGCGCGCTGGTGACATCGCGGCCTTGATCGGCATGAAGGACGTCACCACTGGTGAGACTTTGTGCAACGCTGACAAGCCAATCATCCTGGTTCGCATGGACTTCCCGGAGCCGGTTATTTCGGTTGCCGTAGAGCCTAAGACCAAGGACGACCAGGAAAAAATGGGTATCGCTCTGGGCAAACTTGCTCAGGAAGACCCGTCTTTCCGCGTCAAGACTGATGAAGAGACTGGTCAAACGATCATCTCCGGCATGGGCGAGTTGCACCTGGACATCCTGGTTGACCGGATGCGCCGTGAGTTCAACGTCGAAGCCAACATCGGTAAGCCTCAAGTTTCGTACCGTGAGCGCATCACGAAGAGTTGCGAAATCGAAGGCAAGTTCGTTCGTCAGTCCGGCGGTCGTGGCCAGTTCGGTCATTGCTGGATTCGTTTTGCTCCTGCTGACGAAGGTCAGGAAGGTCTGCAATTCTTGAACGAAGTAGTGGGTGGTGTGGTTCCTAAGGAATACATCCCGGCTATCCAGAAGGGTATCGAAGAGCAGATGAAGAACGGCGTTGTCGCCGGCTATCCGCTGATCGGCCTGAAGGCTACCGTGTTTGATGGTTCCTACCACGACGTCGACTCCAACGAGATGGCGTTTAAGGTGGCTGCTTCCATGGCGACCAAGCAACTGGCCCAGAAGGGCGGTGGTGAGTTGCTTGAGCCGATCATGGCGGTAGAGGTTGTTACGCCTGAAGACTATATGGGTGACGTGATGGGCGACCTTAACCGTCGTCGCGGCATGATCCTGGGTATGGAAGACACGGTCTCCGGCAAAGTGATTCGCGCCGAGGTTCCGTTGGGTGAGATGTTCGGTTACGCAACCGACGTTCGTTCCATGTCCCAAGGTCGCGCAAGCTACTCTATGGAATTCAAAAAATACAATACGGCTCCGTCGCACATCGTCGAAACCGTTACCAAAAAACAAGGCTGATTCAGCCCCTTTAGGCTAGGAGTTAATTGTCGTGGCTAAAGAAAAATTTGACCGTACCCTCCCGCACGTCAACGTTGGCACCATCGGTCACGTCGACCACGGTAAAACCACGCTGACCGCTGCTCTGACTCGCGTCTGCTCCGAAGTTTTCGGTTCCGCTGTAGTTGCTTTCGATAAAATCGACAGCGCTCCAGAAGAAAAGGCTCGTGGTATCACCATCAACACCGCTCACGTTGAATACAACTCGCTGATCCGTCACTACGCTCACGTTGACTGCCCAGGTCACGCTGACTATGTGAAGAACATGATCACCGGTGCTGCTCAAATGGACGGCGCTATCCTGGTTTGTTCGGCCGCTGATGGTCCGATGCCACAAACCCGTGAGCACATCCTGCTGTCCCGTCAGGTTGGCGTTCCGTACATCGTTGTCTTCCTGAACAAGGCTGACATGGTAGACGACGCTGAGCTGCTGGAACTGGTTGAGATGGAAGTGCGCGATCTGCTGAGCACTTACGACTTCCCAGGTGACGACACTCCGATCATCATCGGTTCGGCTCTGATGGCTCTGAACGGCCAAGACGACAACGAAATGGGCACCACTGCCGTTCGTAAACTGGTTGAGACTCTGGACAGCTACATCCCAGATCCAGTCCGTGTTATCGACAAGCCGTTCCTGATGCCAATCGAAGACGTATTCTCGATCTCCGGTCGCGGTACTGTTGTAACTGGCCGTATCGAGCGCGGTATCGTCAAGGTTCAGGATCCACTGGAAATCGTTGGTCTGCGTGACACTACCGTCACCACCTGCACCGGTGTTGAAATGTTCCGTAAGCTGCTCGACGAAGGTCGTGCTGGCGAGAACTGCGGCGTGCTGCTGCGCGGCACCAAGCGTGACGACGTTGAGCGTGGCCAGGTTCTGGTCAAGCCAGGTTCGGTTAAGCCGCACACTACCTTCGAAGCTGAAGTGTACGTGTTGAGCAAAGAAGAAGGCGGTCGCCACACTCCGTTCTTCAAAGGCTACCGTCCACAGTTCTACTTCCGGACCACTGACGTGACCGGTAACTGCGAACTGCCGGAAGGCGTTGAAATGGTAATGCCAGGCGACAACATCAAAATGGTTGTCACCCTGATCAAAACCATCGCAATGGAAGATGGTCTGCGTTTCGCTATTCGTGAAGGCGGTCGTACCGTCGGCGCTGGCGTCGTAGCCAAAATCATCGCTTAATAAGTGATGACTTGAAAAAGCCCCCGCCTAGCGGGGGCTTTTTTATTGGGTTGACACTGTAGAAACCCGTCTATAGAATTGCGCCTCCTTTTAACGGGCGTATTGCGCTCGCTGGGAATAGCAGCCGGAGTCTGAAATCCAATGCAAAATCAGCAAATCCGTATCAGGTTGAAGGCTTTTGACCATCGCCTGATCGACCAATCCACCCAGGAAATCGTGGAAACCGCGAAACGTACTGGTGCTCAAGTGCGTGGTCCAATTCCACTGCCTACCCGTAAAGAGCGGTTCACCGTTCTGGTCTCCCCGCACGTCAACAAAGACGCGCGTGACCAGTACGAGATCCGTACTCATAAGCGCGTTCTGGACATCGTCCAGCCAACGGATAAAACCGTTGATGCTCTTATGAAGCTTGATCTTGCGGCCGGTGTGGAAGTGCAGATCAGCCTCGGCTAAGACTCGGTCTTAGTCGTGTAACGCTCTGAAATGGGCGGCCATAGCGGGTGAAAGCCCCGTACACTCATGAGGTTTACAACATGACTATTGGTGTAGTCGGTCGTAAATGCGGTATGACCCGTATTTTCACCGAAGAAGGTGTCTCCATTCCGGTCACGGTCATTGAGATCGAACCGAATCGCGTCACCCAGTTCAAAACTGAAGAGACCGATGGCTATCGTGCAGTGCAAGTCACTGTAGGTGAGCGTCGTGCTTCGCGTGTTACAGCTGCTCAAGCTGGCCACTTCGCTAAAGCGAACGTTGCCGCTGGTCGTACCGTAATGGAATTCCGCCTTGAAGAAGGCGAGTACCAGGCCGGCGATCTGATCAACGCTGAAATCTTCGCCGCTGGTCAACTGGTTGATGTAACCGGTCAGTCCAAAGGTAAAGGCTTCCAGGGTACGATCAAGCGTTGGAACTTCCGCGGGCAAGATAATACCCACGGTAACTCCGTGTCCCACCGCGTTCCAGGCTCTATCGGCCAGTGCCAGACTCCTGGTCGTGTATTCAAGGGCAAAAAAATGTCCGGTCATATGGGCGCTGAGCGCGTGACCGTGCAGTCCCTGGAAGTAGTGCGCGTGGACGCTGAACGCAATCTGTTGTTGGTCAAGGGTGCTGTTCCTGGCGCTACTGGCGGCAACTTGGTTGTACGTCCAGCAGCCAAGGCTCGCGGTTAAGGGGAAGCTGACATGCAATTAAATGTAAATGACGCTCAAGCGATCGAAGTTTCCGAACTGACATTTGGCGGCGAATTCAACGAGACGCTGGTTCACCAAGCAGTCGTGGCCTACATGGCCGGCGGCCGTCAAGGTAGCAAGCAGCAAAAGACCCGTTCCGACGTTCGTGGTGGCGGTAAGCGCCCTTGGCGTCAGAAAGGTACTGGCCGTGCTCGTGCCGGTACTATCCGTAGCCCAATCTGGCGCGGCGGCGGTACCACTTTCGCAGCTCGTCCTCAGGATCACACCCAGAAGCTGAACAAGAAGATGTATCGCGCAGCAATGCGTTCCATCCTTGCTGAGCTGGTGCGTACTGATCGTCTGGTCGTGGTTCAGGACTTCGCTGTTGATGCACCGAAGACCAAAGATCTGCTGAACAAACTGACTGGCATGGGCCTGACTGACGTCTTGATCGTGTCTGAAGTAGTTGATCAGAACCTGTACCTGGCTGCTCGTAACCTGCCACACGTTGATGTACGTGACGTTCAAGGTTCCGATCCAGTTAGTCTGATCGCATACGACAAGGTGTTGATCACCGTGTCGGCCGTGAAGAAATTCGAGGAGCTGCTGGGATGAACCAGGAACGCGTATTTAAAGTTCTGCTTGGCCCGCACGTTTCCGAAAAGGCTACGGTTCTGGCTGACAAGAAAGGCCAGTTCGTTTTCAAGGTTGCAACTGACGCAACCAAGCTGGAAATCAAGAAGGCCGTCGAAAGCCTGTTCAGCGTGAAAGTAGAGCGTGTTACTACCCTGAATGTTCTGGGTAAGAGCAAGCGCACTGCTCGCGGTCTGGGCAAGCGTAATGACTGGAAGAAGGCAGTTATCTCCCTTCAGCCAGGCCAAGATCTCGATTTCAGCAGCAGTGCTGAGTAAGGAAGGGGTGCATCATGGCAATCGTTAAATGCAAACCGACTTCCCCTGGCCGCCGTTTTGTGGTCAAGGTGGTCAACCAGGAGCTGCATAAAGGCGCTCCTCACGCACCGCTGCTCGAGAAAAAATCGAAGACTGGTGGTCGTAACAACAATGGTCGCATTACCACTCGTCACATCGGTGGTGGCCATAAGCAGCATTATCGTCTGGTCGATTTCCGTCGCAACGACAAAGATGGCATTTCTGCCACTGTCGAGCGTATTGAATACGATCCAAACCGTACTGCTCACATCGCTCTGCTGCTGTACGCAGATGGCGAGCGCCGCTACATCATCGCCCCTAAAGGCGTGAGTGCTGGCGACCAGCTGATCGCAGGTGCTTTGGCGCCGATCAAGCCGGGCAACGCTCTGCAACTGCGTAACATTCCAGTTGGTAGCACCGTACACGGCATCGAATTGAAGCCAGGTAAAGGCGCGCAAATCGCTCGTTCCGCTGGTGCTTCGGCTCAGCTGATCGCTCGTGAAGGTGTCTACGTGACCCTGCGTCTGCGTTCTGGTGAGATGCGTAAAGTGCTGGCTGAATGCCGCGCGACCCTGGGTGAAGTCTCGAACTCCGAGCACAGCCTGCGTTCGCTGGGTAAAGCTGGTGCCAAACGCTGGCGTGGCGTTCGCCCAACCGTTCGTGGTGTTGCCATGAACCCGGTTGACCACCCACATGGTGGTGGTGAAGGTCGTACCTCTGGTGGTCGTCATCCGGTATCGCCATGGGGCTTCCCGACTAAGGGCGCGAAGACTCGTGGTAATAAGCGTACCGACAAAATGATCGTCCGTCGTCGCAAGTAAATAGAGGGATACGACAGTGCCACGTTCTCTGAAAAAAGGTCCTTTTATTGATCTTCACCTACTGAAGAAGATCGAAGTGGCGGCGGAAAAGAACGATCGCAAACCAGTTAAGACCTGGTCGCGCCGTTCTATGATCCTGCCACAAATGGTCGGTTTGACCATTGCTGTGCATAACGGTCGTCAACATGTTCCAGTTCTCGTGAACGAAGACATGGTCGGCCACAAACTAGGCGAGTTTGCCGGTACCCGCACATATCGTGGGCACGTGGCAGACAAGAAAGCCAAGCGTTAAGGGGTAAGGAACGATGGAAGTAGCCGCTAAGTTGTCGGGCGCTCGAATCTCCGCCCAGAAAGCCCGCTTGGTCGCCGACCAGATCCGCGGGAAGAAGGTGGGCGAAGCGCTCAACCTGTTGGCTTTCAGCAGTAAGAAAGCCGCCGAGATCATGAAGAAAGTGCTGGAGTCGGCCGTAGCCAACGCCGAGCATAACGAAGGCGCAGACGTTGATGACCTTAAAGTCAGCACCGTTTTCGTCAACGAAGGGCGTTCGCTGAAGCGAATCATGCCACGTGCCAAAGGCCGTGCTGATCGCATCGTCAAGCGGTCTTGCCATATCACTGTCAAGGTTGCTGACAAGTAACGGAGTCGAAGAGATGGGTCAGAAAGTACATCCCATTGGCATTCGCCTGGGAATCGTCAAGGAGCACACCTCCGTCTGGTACGCAGACGGTCGGACTTATGCGGACTATTTGTTCGCTGATCTGAAGGTGCGCGAGTATCTCCAAGACAAACTAAAAAGCGCGTCCGTAAGCCGTATCGATATCCATCGTCCGGCCCAAACTGCACGTATCACCATCCACACTGCTCGTCCAGGTATCGTTATCGGGAAGAAAGGTGAAGATGTTGAGAAACTGCGTCAGGACCTGACCAAACAAATGGGTGTGCCTGTGCACATCAATATCGAAGAAATCCGCAAGCCGGAACTCGACGGTATGTTGGTTGCGCAGAGCGTAGCTCAGCAGCTGGAGCGTCGCGTAATGTTCCGTCGCGCTATGAAGCGCGCTGTACAGAACGCCATGCGCATTGGTGCCAAAGGCATCAAAATCCAAGTGAGCGGTCGTCTCGGCGGTGCTGAAATCGCACGTACTGAATGGTATCGCGAAGGTCGTGTGCCACTGCACACCCTGCGTGCCGACATCGACTATGCCAACTACGAAGCTCACACCACTTACGGTGTGATCGGTGTAAAGGTTTGGATCTTCAAAGGCGAAGTAATTGGTGGTCGCCAAGAAGAACTGAAACCACAAGCACCAGCGCCTCGTAAAAAAGCTGCTAAGTAAGGGGTACGCCAAATGTTGCAACCAAAGCGTACGAAGTTCCGCAAGCAGATGACAGGCCACAACCGTGGTCTGGCTCAGCGCGGTAGCAAAGTCAGCTTCGGCGAGTTCGCGCTGAAGTCTGTAGCTCGTGGTCGTCTCACCGCTCGTCAGATCGAGTCAGCGCGTCGTGCTCTGACCCGTCACGTTAAACGTGGCGGCAAGATCTGGATCCGTGTATTCCCGGACAAGCCTATTTCCAAAAAGCCACTCGAAGTTCGGATGGGTAAAGGTAAGGGTAGTGTGGAGTACTGGGTTGCCCAGATTCAGCCAGGCAAAGTCCTGTATGAAATCGAGGGCGTTACTGAAGAGCTGGCGCGTGAGGCTTTTGCCCTGGCTGCTGCAAAGCTGCCGCTCGCCACCGCCTTTGTTAAACGGACGGTGATGTGATGAAAGCGAACGAACTTCGTGAAAAAGACGCGCCGCAGCTTAACGAGCAACTGCTCGGCCTGCTGCGCGACCAGTTCAATCTGCGTATGCAGAAAGCAACTGGCCAGTTGGGGCAGTCTCACCTGCTCCGGCAAGTTAAGCGTGACATCGCTCGCGTGAAGACTGTGCTCAAACAGCAGGCAGGTAAGTAATCATGGCTGAAGCCGAAAAAACCGTCCGTACGCTGACTGGCCGTGTTGTCAGCGACAAAATGGACAAGACCATCACCGTTCTGATCGAGCGTCGCGTAAAGCACCCGATCTACGGTAAATACGTTAAGCGTTCGACTAAGCTGCACGCGCACGACGAAACCAATCAGTGCCACATCGGCGACAAAGTCACTATTCGTGAAACTCGTCCTTTGGCCAAGACTAAGTCTTGGGCGCTGGTTGATGTTCTCGAACGCGCTGTGGAAGTCTAAGGACTAGGGGTCGGAGAAATTATATGATTCAGACTCAATCCATGCTCGATGTGGCCGATAACAGCGGCGCACGCCGCGTTATGTGCATCAAGGTGCTGGGTGGCTCCCATCGTCGTTACGCTGGTATCGGTGACATCATCAAAGTTACCGTTAAGGAAGCAATTCCTCGCGGTAAAGTGAAAAAAGGCCAAGTGATGACTGCTGTTGTAGTCCGCACTCGTCACGGCGTACGCCGTGCCGATGGCTCCATTATCCGCTTTGATGGCAACGCTGCTGTTCTTCTGAACAACAAGCAAGAGCCGATCGGCACCCGTATCTTTGGGCCAGTGACCCGTGAACTTCGTACTGAGAAGTTCATGAAGATCGTCTCGCTCGCCCCAGAAGTGCTGTAAGGAGATCCGACATGCAAAAGATTCGTCGTGACGACGAGATCATCGTGATCGCCGGCAAAGACAAAGGTAAGCGCGGTAAGGTGCTTAAGGTTCTCGCTAATAACCGTCTGGTTATTGGTGGTCTGAACCTGGTTAAGCGTCATACCAAGCCTAACCCGATGTCGGGCGTACAAGGCGGTATCGTCGAAAAAGAAGCTCCACTGGACGCTTCTAACGTCGCCATTTTCAACGGCGAAACCAACAAGGCTGATCGCGTTGGTTTCAAAGTAGAAGACGGCAAGAAAATTCGTGTCTTCAAGTCGACCCAAAAAGCGGTTGATGCTTGAACACTGCTAGGTAGAAGACCATGGCACGACTAAAAGAGATTTACTGGAAGGAAATCGCACCGAAGCTTAAGGAAGAACTTAAGCTTTCGAACGTGATGGAAGTTCCACGCGTTACAAAGATCACCCTGAACATGGGTCTGGGCGAAGCGGTCGGTGACAAAAAAGTCATCGAGCACGCTGTTGCTGACCTGGAAAAGATCACCGGTCAGAAAGTCGTTGTGACTTACGCTCGGAAATCCATCGCTGGCTTTAAAGTCCGTGAAGGTTGGCCGATCGGCGTCAAAGTGACTCTGCGCCGTGAGCGTATGTATGAATTCCTGGATCGTCTGCTGTCGATCTCCCTGCCTCGGGTTCGCGACTTCCGCGGCCTGAATGCCAAGTCCTTCGATGGTCGTGGTAACTACAGCATGGGCGTTAAAGAGCAGATCATCTTCCCGGAAATCGACTACGACAAGATCGATGCTCTCCGCGGTCTGGACATTACCCTGACCACCACTGCCAAGAACGATGATGAAGGTCGCGCGCTGCTGCGTGCTTTCAAATTCCCGTTCCGCAACTGATTGGAGTAGGAAAATGGCCAAGATGAGCATGAAAAACCGCGAGCTGAAGCGTCAGCTCACGGTTGCCAAGTACGCCAAAAAGCGTGCAGCACTGAAAGCTATCATCGTTGATCTGAACGCAAGTCCAGAAGCACGTTGGGAAGCTACAGTAGCTCTGCAGAAGCAGCCACGTGACGCAAGCGCTTCGCGCATGCGTAACCGCTGCCGCCTGACCGGTCGTCCACACGGCGTTTACCGCAAGTTCGGCCTCGGCCGTAACAAATTGCGTGAAGCTGCAATGCGTGGTGACGTACCTGGTCTGGTTAAAGCCAGCTGGTAAGCACTGTCAAAGTCTCGGTGTTCGGGATCGCAAGATCCTGACCGCCGGTGACCTTGAACTTGAATCAAGCCCCTTTTGGGGCTTGATTCATTTGTGGGGTGTGTCTAGAATACCCGGCTCGCCTGAGCCCGTGCTTTTTCCGCATGGATGACCTCGGCGACAAGTAGTAGCCGCAAGGCTAATTTTTTTGTATTAGGAGCGTCTAGCCCATGAGTATGCAGGACCCGTTAGCGGACATGCTAACTCGAATCCGTAATGCCCAGATGGCTGAAAAGTCCGTCGTAAGCATGCCATCTTCTACTTTGAAGGTAGCTGTTGCCAAAGTCCTGAAGGACGAAGGTTACATTGCGGGTTATCAGATCAGCAGCGAAATCAAACCACTGCTGTCCATCGAGCTGAAGTACTTCGAAGGCCGTCCGGTCATCGAGGAAGTGAAGCGCGTTAGCCGTCCAGGCCTGCGTCAGTACAAGTCCGTCGATGATCTGCCAAAAGTTCGTGGCGGTCTCGGTGTGTCTATCGTCTCCACCAACAAAGGTGTGATGACGGATCGTGCTGCGCGCGCTGCCGGTGTCGGCGGCGAAGTTCTTTGCACTGTGTTCTAAGGGGGGATAAGCATGTCACGCGTCGCTAAGAACCCCGTTAAGCTGCCAGCCGGTGTCGAAGTCAAATTCGCAGGCCAACAGCTTTCGGTGAAGGGTGCCAAGGGCACTCTCGAACTGAACATCCATTCGTCCGTTGAGATCGTTGAAGAAGCTGGTGAGCTGCGTTTCGCTGCTCGCAATGGCGATCAACAAACTCGCGCAATGGCTGGTACCACTCGTGCGTTGGTAAACAACATGGTCCAAGGCGTAAGCCAAGGCTTCGAGCGCAAGCTCCAGCTGGTCGGTGTTGGTTACAAGGCGCAAGCAAAAGGCACAGTGCTGAACCTGGCTCTTGGCTTCTCGCACCCAGTGGATTATGAACTGCCGGAAGGCATCACCGCTGAGACTCCTAGCCAGACCGATATCCTGATCAAGGGCATCGATAAGCAGCTGGTAGGTCAAGTGGCCGCCGAGATCCGCGACTTCCGTCCACCAGAGCCGTACAAAGGCAAAGGTGTGCGCTACGCGGACGAAGTCGTCCGTCGTAAAGAAGCCAAGAAGAAGTAGGGCATAGCAAATGACCGACAAAAAAGTTACTCGACTGCGTCGCGCTCGCAAAGCACGCCTGAAAATGCACGAACTCGAAGTCGTGCGTCTCTGCGTGTTCCGCTCGTCGCAGCACATCTACGCCCAGGTCATTTCGGCCGACGGCAACAAAGTCCTGGCATCTGCCTCGACTTTGGATAAAGAACTGCGTGATGGCGCCACTGGCAACATCGACGCGGCCACTAAGGTTGGCCAGCTGGTCGCTACGCGTGCTAAAGCCGCTGGCGTCTCGCAGGTGGCTTTCGACCGCTCTGGCTTCAAGTACCATGGCCGCGTCAAGGCGCTGGCTGATGCTGCTCGTGAAGCTGGGCTGGAGTTCTAAGTTATGTCAAATAACGACCAAAAGCGCGACGAAGGCTACATTGAGAAGCTGGTTCAAGTTAACCGCGTAGCCAAAACCGTAAAAGGCGGCCGTATCTTCACTTTCACCGCGTTGACCGTGGTTGGTGATGGTAAAGGGCGTGTTGGCTTCGGCCGTGGCAAGTCACGTGAAGTGCCTGCCGCGATCCAGAAGGCAATGGAAGCTGCTCGTCGCAACATGATCCAAGTTGATCTGAACGGCACCACTCTGCAGTACGCAATGAAGTCCGGTCACGGCGCTTCGAAGGTGTACATGCAGCCTGCTTCTGAAGGTACCGGTATCATCGCTGGCGGCGCTATGCGTGCTGTCCTCGAAGTTGCTGGCGTTCAGAACGTTCTGGCCAAATGCTACGGCTCGACTAACCCGGTAAACGTGGTTCACGCCACTTTCAAAGGTTTGAAAGCTATGCAGTCTCCTGAATCCATTGCCGCCAAGCGTGGCAAAAGCGTCAAGGAGATCTTCTGATCATGGCTACCGTTAAAGTTACGCTGATCAAAAGCATGACCGGCCGCATCCCTAACCACAAACTGTGCGTTAAGGGTCTGGGTCTGCGTCGCATCGGTCACACTGTAGAAGTACTTGATACTCCCGAGAATCGCGGGATGATCAACAAGGCTTACTACATGCTGCGTGTCGAGGGTTAATCGATGAAACTCAATGATCTGAGTCCAGCGCCGGGTTCCCGTCGCGAAAAGCATCGTCCGGGCCGTGGTATCGGTAGTGGTTTGGGCAAGACCGGTGGCCGTGGCCACAAAGGTCAGTCCTCCCGCTCCGGTGGCACCATTGCTCCAGGCTTTGAAGGCGGTCAACAGCCGCTGCATCGTCGCCTGCCGAAGTTCGGTTTCGTTTCCCTGAAAGCCATGGATCGCGCAGAAGTGCGTTTGTCCGAGCTGGCCAAAGTGGAAGGCGACATCGTCACCGTGCAGTCCCTGAAAGATGCCAACGTGATTAACGTCAACGTACAGCGTGTGAAAATCATGCTGTCCGGCGAAGTTACTCGCGCTGTCACCATCGGAAAGGGAATCGGCGCCACCAAAGGTGCGCGTGCGGCTATCGAAGCAGCTGGCGGCAAGTTCGAGGAATAAATGGCTAAGCAAGGTGCTCTCTCTGCGCTCGGCAAAGGCGGTATGTCTGAACTCTGGGCTCGTCTGCGTTTTCTGTTCCTGGCGATTATCGTCTACCGAATAGGCGCACACATCCCGGTTCCAGGTATTAACCCGGACCGACTCGCGGACCTGTTTCGACAGAATGAGGGGACCATTCTTAGCTTGTTCAACATGTTTTCCGGCGGCGCGCTGGAGCGGATGAGCATCTTTGCACTGGGGATCATGCCGTATATTTCGGCATCGATCATCATGCAACTGATGACAGCCGTCAGCCCGCAGCTGGAGCAGTTGAAGAAGGAAGGTGAAGCTGGCCGTCGCAAGATCAGCCAGTACACCCGCTACGGCACTGTCATCCTCGCTCTCGTTCAGGCTATTGGCATGTCCATTGGTCTGGCAGGGCAGGGTGTTGCGTTCACTGGTGACTTTGGCTTCCATTTCGTCGCGGTATCCACTTTTGTGGCTGGTGCGATGTTCATGATGTGGCTGGGTGAGCAGATTACTGAGCGTGGTGTTGGCAACGGTATCTCGATGTTGATTTTTTCGGGTATCGTCGCCGGTCTTCCGAGAGCGATCGGGCAGTCTTTCGAGTCTGCGCGGCAGGGTGATATCAACATCTTCGCCCTGGTAGCCATCGGTTTGCTGGCAGTAGCGATTATCGGTTTCGTGGTGTTCATTGAGCGTGGTCAGCGTCGTATTGCTGTTCACTACGCCAAGCGTCAGCAGGGCCGCAAGGTCTTTGCTGCGCAGACTAGCCACTTGCCGCTGAAGGTGAACATGGCCGGTGTTATTCCGGCTATTTTCGCGAGCAGCATTTTGCTGTTCCCGGCTTCGTTGGGTGCCTGGTTCGGTCAGTCTGAAGGTATGGGCTGGTTGCAGGACATCTCGCAGTCGATCGCTCCTGGTCAGCCGTTGAATATTCTGCTGTTTAGTGCAGGGATTATTTTCTTCTGCTTCTTCTATACGGCGTTGATGTTCAATCCGAAAGACGTAGCGGAAAACCTGAAGAAGTCCGGTGCCTTTATTCCGGGCATCCGTCCAGGCGAGCAGTCTGCGCGCTACATTGATGGCGTTCTGACTCGTTTGACCATGTTCGGTGCTCTTTACATGACGGCCGTGTGCCTGCTGCCCCAGTTCCTGGTGGTTGCAGCAAACGTACCGTTCTACCTTGGCGGGACCTCGTTGCTGATCGTCGTCGTGGTTGTGATGGACTTCATGTCCCAAGTACAATCGCACCTCGTTTCGCACCAGTACGAATCCCTGATGAAGAAAGCCAACCTGAAGGGTTACGGCAGCGGCATGTTGCGCTGAGGTACCCATAAGGTTCGAGGAGTTGGTGATGAAAGTTCGTGCATCGGTGAAAAAGCTGTGCCGTAACTGCAAGATTATTCGCCGCGAAGGTGTTGTTCGAGTAATTTGCAGCGCGGAACCGCGTCACAAACAGCGCCAAGGCTGAGTGTGATTGTGCTTCAAGCCCGGCAGCTAGTGCGCTGCCGGGTTGATTATTTGTTATTACAGCGATATTATCTCGCGCCCTATTTCTTGGCTTCCGGGGCGTAGGTAGCTGTCAATTGGAGTCCCACTGAATGGCCCGTATTGCAGGCGTTAACATTCCAGATAACAAGCATACTGTTATCTCGCTGACCTACATCTATGGTGTTGGTCGCACTACTGCACAGAAGATTTGTGCAGTGACTGGGGTAAACCCAGCCGCAAAGATCAAAGATCTGAGCGACGAGCAGATTGAACAGCTGCGTGGCGAAGTGGCGAAGTTCACCACTGAAGGTGACCTGCGTCGCGAAATCAACATGAAAATCAAGCGTTTGATGGACCTCGGTTGCTATCGCGGTCTGCGTCATCGTCGTGGTCTTCCAGTGCGCGGTCAGCGTACCAAGACTAACGCGCGTACCCGTAAAGGTCCGCGTAAGCCGATCCGCAAGTAATCGCCCCAGCGAATCGACAGGAAATTAATCATGGCTAAACCTGCTGCTCGTCCTCGTAAAAAAGTTAAAAAGACAGTGGTTGATGGCATCGCCCACATCCACGCGTCGTTTAACAACACAATCGTGACCATCACCGACCGTCAAGGCAACGCTCTTTCCTGGGCTACCTCCGGTGGTTCGGGTTTCCGCGGTTCCCGCAAGTCCACGCCGTTTGCTGCTCAAGTAGCTGCTGAACGTGCTGGTCAAGCTGCGCTGGAATACGGTCTGAAAAACCTCGACGTTAACGTCAAAGGTCCAGGCCCAGGTCGTGAATCCGCAGTCCGCGCTTTGAACGGCTGTGGCTACAAGATCGCCAGCATCACCGACGTGACGCCAATCCCGCACAACGGGTGCCGTCCGCCGAAGAAGCGCCGCGTGTAATCCAGGAGATTGTAAAGAATGGCTCGTTACATTGGTCCAAAATGCAAACTCGCTCGTCGTGAAGGCACCGATCTCTTTCTGAAGAGCGGCGTGCGCGCGATCGAATCGAAGTGCAACATTGAAGCAGCACCTGGTATCCACGGCCAACGCCGCGGTCGCCAGTCCGATTACGGCACCCAACTGCGTGAAAAGCAGAAGGTCCGTCGTATCTACGGCGTTCTCGAGCGTCAATTCAGCGGCTACTACAAAGAAGCTGCTGGCAAGAAAGGCGCAACTGGCGAAAACCTGTTGCAGCTGCTCGAATGCCGTCTGGACAACGTTGTATACCGTATGGGTTTTGGCTCTACTCGTGCCGAATCCCGTCAGCTGGTATCGCACAAATCCGTAAGCGTTAACGGTCAGACCGTAAACGTGCCGTCGTACCAGGTTCGTGCTGGTGACGTGGTCGCGATTCGCGAGAAAGCAAAGAACCAACTTCGCATTGTCCAAGCTCTCGATCTGTGTGCCCAACGTGGCCGCGTAGAATGGGTAGAAGTAGACACTGAGAAGAAGTCGGGCGTTTTCAAGAACGTTCCTGCTCGCAGTGATCTGTCCGCCGACATCAACGAAAGCCTGATTGTCGAGCTCTACTCCAAGTAAGGGCTAGAAAATAGGTGCATCCATGCAGATTTCGGTAAATGAGTTCCTGACACCCCGCCATATTGATGTGCAGGTTGTCAGTCCAACCCGCGCCAAGATCACACTCGAGCCTCTCGAGCGTGGTTTCGGCCACACCCTGGGCAACGCGCTGCGACGCATCCTGTTGTCCTCAATGCCCGGCTGTGCAGTAGTCGAGGCCGAGATTGACGGTGTGCTCCACGAGTACAGCGCCATCGAAGGTGTACAGGAAGACGTAATTGAAATCCTGTTGAACCTTAAAGGTCTGGCTATCAAGCTGCACGGCCGTGACGAAGTTACGCTGACCTTGTCGAAGAAGGGTTCGGGGGTGGTTACCGCTGCCGATATTCAGCTGGATCATGATGTCGAGATCGTTAACCCCGATCACGTAATCGCTAACCTGGCGTCTAACGGCGCCCTGAACATGAAGCTCACCGTAGCTCGTGGTCGTGGTTATGAACCGGCAGACTCGCGTCAGAGCGATGAAGACGAAAGCCGCAGCATTGGTCGCTTGCAGCTTGACTCTTCGTTCAGCCCGGTTCGCCGTATCGCATACGTGGTGGAAAACGCCCGTGTCGAGCAGCGTACTAACCTGGACAAGCTGGTTATTGATCTGGAAACCAACGGTACCCTGGATCCTGAAGAGGCTATCCGTCGTGCTGCAACCATCCTGCAACAGCAGTTGGCTGCGTTCGTCGATCTCAAAGGTGATAGTGAGCCAGTGGTTGTCGAGCAGGAAGACGAGATCGATCCGATCCTGCTTCGCCCGGTTGACGATCTGGAACTGACTGTACGTTCGGCTAACTGCCTTAAGGCGGAAAACATCTACTACATCGGTGACCTGATTCAGCGTACCGAAGTAGAGCTGTTGAAGACTCCGAACCTTGGCAAGAAATCCTTGACTGAAATCAAGGACGTTCTGGCCTCCCGCGGTCTGTCCCTCGGCATGCGCCTCGACAACTGGCCGCCTGCAAGTCTTAAGAAGGACGACAAGGCGACTGCCTGATCGTCGTAATCACCGAACGTTGTGTTTGGTAAGGAATGAACCATGCGTCATCGTAAAAGTGGTCGTCACCTGAGCCGCACTAGCTCGCACCGCAAGGCCATGTTTCAAAACATGGCAGTGTCGCTGTTCGAGCACGAGCTGATCAAAACTACACTGCCGAAAGCTAAAGAACTGCGTCGCGTTGCTGAGCCGCTGATCACTTTGGCCAAGACAGATAGCCTGGCTAACCGCCGTCTGGCTTTCGACCGTACTCGTTCGAAAGCTATCGTTGGCAAGCTCTTCAACGACCTGGGCAAGCGTTACGCTACCCGTGAGGGTGGCTACCTGCGCATCCTCAAGTGCGGCTTCCGCACTGGCGACAACGCGCCTATGGCGTACGTCGAGTTGGTTGATCGTCCAGTTGGCGGTGAAGCTGTATCCGCTGAGTAAGACGTCAGTCTGAAACGAAGAACCGGGCCTAGTGCCCGGTTTTTTGTGTCTGTAAGAAATGCGCTGTTTATACAAGCTTCCCTGCGGTTCACGCCGTCATGATGCGAACGGGATTCGTTGGTAGTATTTTTCTATTGATCGTCACAAATTAATGAATTTGTAGCCTTCCTGATCAATGGTCAATACTCCGTCCCAAGCCGATTAGCCGGCAGTTCCAAAACTGACAGAGGAAGAAGATCGCATGAGCCAAAACAAAACGCTTACGACCGCCAGTGGCGCTCCTGTCGCCGACAACCAAAATTCTCGCTCCGCTGGCCCTCGTGGCCCGCTGCTCCTCGACGATTTTCACCTGATCGAGAAGCTTGCCCACTTCAACCGTGAAAACATTCCAGAGCGTCGCGTGCACGCCAAAGGATCGGGTGCCTACGGTACGTTCACCGTGACCCGTGACATCACCGAGTACACCAGCGCCAAGCTGTTCGAGTCCGTCGGTAAGCAGACCCCAACGTTCCTGCGGTTTTCCACCGTGGGCGGCGAGCGCGGTTCGGCCGATACCGAGCGTGATCCACGGGGTTTCGCCCTCAAGTTCTATACCGAAGAAGGCAACTGGGACATCGTTGGCAACAACACTCCGGTGTTCTTCATTCGCGATCCGCTGAAATTCCCTGACTTTATCCACACGCAAAAGCGCCTGCCGCAAAGCAACCTGAAAAGTGCACAAATGATGTGGGACTTCTGGTCGCACTCTCCAGAGGCGCTGCACCAGGTCACCATCTTGTTCTCGGACCGTGGCATTCCTGACGGCTACCGTCACATGCACGGCTTCGGCAGCCACACTTACAGCCTGATCAGCGCCACAGGCGAGCGTCACTGGGTGAAATGGCACTACAAGACTCAGCAGGGGATCAAGAACCTGGCGCCGGCAGACGCCGCACGCCTGGCCGGTACCGATCCGGATTACGCTCAGCGCGATCTGTTCGGTGCCATCGAGCGCGGTGACTTCCCGAAATGGCGCGTGTGCATCCAAATCATGACCGAGGCCCAAGCTGCTGCGCACTATGAGAACCCGTTTGACGTCACCAAGACCTGGTCGCAGAAAGAGTTCCCGCTGATCGAAGTCGGCGAACTGGAGCTCAACCGCAATCCGCAGAACTACTTCGCTGAAGTAGAGCAAGCGGCCTTCGGTCCGAGCAATATGGTTCCAGGCGTGGGCCTGTCGCCGGATCGCATGCTGCAAGGTCGCGTGTTCGCGTACGCTGATGCTCACCGCTACCGTATCGGCACCAATCACCAGCAACTGCCGGTGAATGCGCCACGCAATCCAGTCAACAGCTACCAGCGTGATGGTTCCATGGCGTTCGGCAGCAACGGTGGCGCTGCACCCAACTACGAGCCGAACAGCTACGTGGAGTCGCCGAAACAAGCGCCGCGTTACGCCGAACCTGCGCTGGTCTTGAGCGGTGCGGCGGATCGTTACGATCACCGCGAAGACACTGATTACTACAGCCACGCCGGTGCACTGTTCCGTTTGATGAGCGATGAGCAGAAAACCCTGCTGATCAACAATATTGCCGGCGCGATGGCCGGGGTTTCCGGCGATGTAGTCGATCGCCAGTTGCAGCACTTCTACAAGGCTGACCCAGCGTACGGAGAAGCAATCGCAAAGGCGTTGGGCGTACAGCTTAACTAAGTCTAAACGAGAAGCAGAACCGCCCTCATTTGGGCGGTTTTTGCGTTATTTAAACCACTTTTCTCAGAATATCTTCGCTTTTATCGCGCATTCGGCGTGACCAAACAGTCGGCTTGGTTCAAACTACAGACTTTCAAGCAGGGAGATGTAGGGCGATGCAAGGCCACCCAGACGTAATCGATTACCTCAACACGTTGCTGACCGGCGAGCTGGCCGCGCGTGATCAATATTTCGTTCATTCGCGGATGTATGAGGACTGGGGTTTCACCGAGCTCTACGAACGTATCAACCACGAGATGGAAGAAGAGGCGCAGCACGCTGATGCGCTGATGCGTCGGATCCTGATGCTCGAAGGCACACCACGCATGCGTCCGGACGACCTGGATGTCGGCACCACGGTGCCTGACATGCTCGCTGCCGACCTGCGACTGGAATACAAAGTCCGCGCCGCACTCTGCAAGGGCATCGAGCTCTGCGAGCAGCACAAGGACTACGTCAGCCGTGAGATGCTGCGCATTCAGCTGAACGACACCGAAGAAGATCACACCTACTGGCTGGAGAAGCAGTTGGGCCTGATCAAGTTGATCGGTCTGGAGAATTACCTGCAATCGCAGTTCTGATTTTCGGATAAGAAGCCTCGGACACAAAAAAGCCCCTGTCACTGATGAAGTGACAGGGGCTTTTTCATGGGCCTTGATCAGGCCTTGTCGCGAGCCAGCAGCGGTTTGAGGTAGAAGCCGGTGTGAGATTGTTTCATCTCCGAGACTTCCTCTGGCGTACCGACGGCAATGATCTGCCCACCTTTGGAGCCACCTTCCGGCCCAAGATCCACCAACCAGTCGGCGGTCTTGATCACGTCAAGATTGTGCTCGATCACTACCACGGTGTTGCCGTGGTCGCGCAGGCGATGCAGCACGTCGAGCAATTGCTGGATATCCGCGAAGTGCAAGCCGGTGGTCGGCTCATCGAGGATATACAGGGTCTTGCCGGTATCGCGCTTGGACAGCTCACGGGACAATTTCACCCGCTGGGCTTCACCGCCGGACAACGTCGTCGCTGACTGCCCGAGCTTGATGTACGACAGACCGACGTCCATCAGCGTTTGCAGCTTGCGCGCCAGTGCCGGCACCGCGTCGAAGAACACCCGCGCTTCCTCGATGGTCATCTCGAGGGTTTCGTGGATGCTCTTGCCCTTGTACTTGATCTCCAGGGTTTCGCGGTTGTAGCGCTTGCTCTTGCAGACGTCGCACGGCACATAGATGTCCGGCAGGAAGTGCATTTCCACCTTGATCAAGCCATCGCCCTGACAGGCTTCGCAGCGTCCGCCCTTCACGTTGAAGGAAAAGCGCCCCGGGCCGTAACCACGAGAGCGCGACTCCGGTACGCCCGCGAACAGTTCGCGAATCGGCGTGAACAACCCGGTGTAGGTCGCCGGGTTCGAGCGCGGTGTGCGACCGATCGGGCTCTGGTCGATATCCACAACCTTGTCCAGATGCTCCAGGCCCTTGATGCTGTCGTGAGCGGCAGCTTCAAGCGTCGTCGCGCCATTGAGTGCCGTAGCGCTCAACGGGAACAGAGTGTTGTTGATCAGTGTCGATTTTCCCGAACCCGACACGCCAGTCACACAGGTCAGCAGACCCAACGGAATTTCCAGATCGACATTGCGCAGGTTGTTGCCGCGAGCACCTTTCAGCGACAGGGTCATCTTCTTGTTGCGCGGTGTACGCTTGGCCGGCACGGCAATCTTCACGCGGCCCGACAGGTACTTGCCGGTCAGCGAGTCCGGGTGAGCCATGACTTCCGCCGGAGTACCTTCAGCGACGATATGACCGCCGTGTACGCCGGCACCAGGGCCGATGTCCACCACGTAGTCCGCCAGACGAATCGCATCTTCGTCGTGCTCGACCACGATCACCGTGTTGCCGATGTCCCGCAGGTGCTTGAGGGTGCCGAGCAGCCGATCGTTGTCCCGCTGGTGCAGGCCAATCGACGGTTCATCGAGGATATACAGAACCCCCACCAAGCCGGCGCCGATCTGACTGGCCAGGCGAATACGCTGAGCCTCACCGCCAGACAACGTATCGGCACTGCGATCCAGCGATAAATAATCGAGACCCACGTTGACCAGAAACTGCAGACGCTCGCGGATTTCCTTGAGGATCTTGTCGGCAATTTCACCGCGACGGCCAGTAAGTTTCAACACGCCGAAATATTCACAGGCGTCGCCAATCGGCAGATTGGTCACCGCCGGCAAGGTCTTCTCGCCGACCCACACGTGCCGCGCCTCGCGACGCAGACGCGTGCCACGGCAATCCGGGCAAGGCTGGGTGCTGAGGAACTTGGCCAGTTCTTCACGAACCGAGGCGGACTCGGTTTCGCGGTAGCGACGTTCCAGGTTCGGCACGATGCCTTCGAACGGGTGCGAGCGCTTGACGATGTCGCCACGGTCGTTCAGGTATTTGAAGTCGACGTTCTGCGAACCGCTGCCGTGCAGGATAAATTTCTGCTGATCGGCCGGCAGGTCGTTGAACGGCACTTCCAGGCTGAACTTGTAGTGGGACGCCAGCGACCCGAGCATCTGGAAGTAATAGACGTTGCGCCTGTCCCAGCCGCGTATCGCGCCTTCGGCCAGGGTCAGTTCACCGTTCACCAGTCGCTTGATATCGAAGAACTGTTTAACGCCCAGGCCATCGCAGGTCGGGCAGGCGCCGGCCGGGTTGTTGAAGGAGAAGAGTTTGGGCTCGAGCTCGCTGATGGCGTGGCCGCAGATCGGGCAGGCGAAGCGCGCAGAGAAGATCATCTCTTCGCCCGGCTCGTCGTCCATTGGTGCCACCAAGGCGATACCGTCCGCCAGTTTCAGCGCGGTCTCGAAGGATTCGGCCAGGCGCTGTTGCAGATCGGCGCGGACCTTGAAGCGGTCGACCACCACATCAATCGAATGCTTCTTCTGTTTATCCAGTTTCGGCAACTCGTCCAGCTCGCAGAGCCGGCCGTTGACCCGCGCACGCACAAAACCCTGGGCGCGCAGTTCTTCGAAGACTGACAGATGCTCGCCTTTACGCTCGCGAATCACCGGCGCCAGCAGCATCAATTTGCTGCCTTCCGGTTGGGCGAGAACGAGGTCGACCATCTGGCTGACGGTCTGGGCTTCCAGCGGAATGTCGTGATCCGGGCAGCGCGGAATACCGACGCGGGCGTACAGCAGGCGCAGGTAGTCGTAGATTTCGGTGATGGTGCCGACCGTCGAACGCGGGTTATGCGAGGTCGACTTCTGTTCGATGGAAATCGCCGGCGACAGGCCTTCGATGGTGTCGACGTCAGGTTTTTCCATCATCGACAGGAACTGCCGGGCGTAGGCCGACAGCGATTCGACATAGCGGCGCTGGCCTTCGGCGTACAGCGTGTCGAAAGCCAGGGACGACTTGCCGGATCCGGACAGGCCGGTGATGACGATCAGTTTGTCCCGTGGCAGGGTCAGGTCGATGTTCTTCAGGTTGTGGGTTCGGGCCCCACGAATCAGGATCTTGTCCAAAGTGGCCTCGCTCGGCGGGCGTCGAAAACGTAGGAGTATACGGCCAAATACTGGATGGATGCACACTATCAAATGCGGGGCGCGCAGGCTTACATGAAGACTGCGTCATCTATGCGCGTCATAGCGTCGCGATATACCCCGTCAATCGATGGGACTGGTAGAATCGCCGCCGGTTCACATGAGGTTTTTCCATGCACGATCCCCACAGCGAACGCATGAGTGGCAGTGAGACCCGCGCAGCCAGCGGTCTGGCCCTGGTGTTCGCCTTCCGTATGCTTGGCATGTTCATGGTGTTGCCGGTACTGGCGACCTATGGCATGGACCTGGCGGGAGCGACCCCGGCCCTGATCGGGCTGGCGATTGGCGCTTACGGCCTGACCCAGGCGCTGTTCCAGATTCCGTTCGGTTTCATTTCCGACCGTATCGGTCGGCGCCCGGTGATTTACCTGGGGCTGATCGTTTTCGCCCTCGGCAGCCTGCTGGCAGCCAATGCCGATTCGATCTGGGGCGTCATCGCCGGGCGAGTCCTGCAAGGCGCTGGGGCGATTTCCGCAGCGGTCATGGCGTTGCTGTCGGACCTGACCCGGGAACAGCATCGGACCAAAGCCATGGCCATGATCGGCATGACGATCGGTCTGTCGTTCGCTGTCGCCATGGTCGTCGGCCCCTTGCTGACCCGCGCCTTCGGCCTGTCCGGGCTGTTCCTGGCGACGGGCGGCATGGCGCTGTTCGGCATCGTCATCGTGATGTTCATGGTGCCGCGCGCCACCGGGCCATTGCAGCACCGCGAATCCGGCGTGGCGCGCCAGGCGCTGATCCCGACGCTCAAGCACCCGGACCTGTTGCGCCTGGACCTGGGCATTTTTGTGTTGCACGCGATGTTGATGTCGAGCTTCGTCGCATTGCCCCTGGCCCTGGTGGAAAAAGCCGGGCTGCCGAAAGAGCAGCACTGGTGGGTGTACCTGACCGCGCTGCTGATTTCCTTCTTCGCGATGATCCCGTTCATCATCTACGGCGAGAAGCGACGCAAAATGAAACGAGTTTTGCTGGGCGCCGTCGCGACGCTGATGCTCACTGAGCTATTCTTCTGGCAGTTCGGCGACAGCTTGCGAGCCCTGGTGATCGGGACGGTGGTGTTTTTCACCGCGTTCAATCTGCTGGAAGCTTCCTTGCCATCGCTGATCAGCAAGGTTTCACCGGCGGGCGGCAAGGGCACGGCGATGGGGGTTTATTCCACCAGCCAGTTCCTCGGTTCGGCGTTGGGCGGGATCCTCGGCGGTTGGCTGTTCCAGCATGGCGGTTTGTCGGTTGTCTTCCTCGGATGCGCCGGCCTGGCTGCCCTCTGGCTGGCCTTTGCTGTTACCATGCGCGAACCACCTTACGTGACGAGCTTGCGCTTGCCGCTGTCGCCCGAGGCGATCCGCGAAGCGGGTCTGGTCGAGCGCCTGAAGGCCGTCGTAGGGGTAACAGATGCAGTGGTCGTCGCAGACGAAGCGGCGATTTACATCAAATTGGACACAGAACTATTGGATCGCACGACCCTTGAGCGCCTGGTGAACAACCCGGCCGAGGCAGCGTGCGTAGCCTAGGAGAACGTTATGGCCCGTGGGGTTAACAAAGTCATATTGGTCGGCACTTGCGGCCAGGATCCCGAAGTTCGCTACTTGCCTAACGGTAACGCCGTGACCAACCTGAGTCTGGCGACCAGCGAACAGTGGACCGACAAGCAAACCGGTCAGAAGGTCGAGAAGACTGAATGGCACCGTGTGTCGATGTTCGGCAAGGTTGCCGAGATCGCCGGCGAGTACCTGCGTAAAGGTTCGCAGGTTTACATCGAAGGCAAGCTGCAGACCCGCGAGTGGGAAAAAGACGGTATCAAGCGTTACACCACTGAAATCGTGGTCGACATGCAAGGCACCATGCAACTGCTGGGCGGCCGTCCTCAACAGGGCGACCAACAAGGCGGGGGCAACAACTACCAGCAGTCCGCTCCGGCCCCACGTCAGCAGCAGGCTCCGCGCCCGCAGCAGTCGGCACCGCAACAGTCGCGCCAGGCTCCGCCTCCACAGCAGGCAGCGCCGCAACCGGCTCCGGATTTCGACAGCTTTGATGACGATATCCCGTTCTGATTTGTAGCTTTCTCAGAACCGTAAACAAAAAAAGCGAAGCCATCTGGCTTCGCTTTTTTGTGGGCGCTGTTTAACGGGTTGAAGCGGTCACATTGGCACGGGCCGTGTGCAGCTTCTTGTAACTTTCGATCAACCGCAGGTGCCGGTCGAGCCCCTCCAGTTTCATGCTGGTCGGCGCCAAACCATGGAAGCGTACGCTGCCGTCCACCGAGCCGATCGCTGCATCCGTGCGCTCGTTGCCAAACATCCGGCGGAAGTTGGCCTCGTAGTCTTCCAGCTCCAGGTCTTCGTCCAGTTTCATCTCCAGCACCACATTGACCGCTTGGTAGAACAAGCCGCGCTCAACCGTGTTGTCGTTGTACTGCAGGAACATTTCTACCGCCTCTTTCGCCTCTTCATATTGCTGCAAGGCGAGGTAGATCAGCAGTTTCAACTCCAGGATCGTCAGCTGACCCCAAGCCGTGTTGTCGTCAAATTCGATGCCGATCAGGCTGGTGATGTCGGTGTAGTCGTCCAGCTCACTTTCCACCAGACGCTCAACCAACGCGCGCAGTTCGTCTTCGTCCAGGCGATGCAGGTTGAGGATGTCAGCGCGGAAGAACAGCGCTTTGTTGGTGTTATCCCAGATCAGATCGTCCGCGGGATAGATTTCCGAATAGTCCGGCACGAGGATGCGGCACGCCGTTGCGCCGATATGCTCGTAGACCGCCATGTACGCTTCTTTACCCATGCCTTTGAGAATGCCGAACAAAGTCGCGGCTTCCTCGGCATTCGAGTTTTCACTCTGGCCGGAGAAGTCCCACTCGACGAATTCGTAATCCGACTTGGAGCTGAAGAAGCGCCACGACACGATGCCGCTGGAGTCGATAAAGTGCTCGACGAAGTTATTCGGCTCGGTCACCGCATGGCCTTCAAACGTCGGCTGCGGCAGGTCGTTGAGGCCTTCGAAGCTGCGACCCTGGAGCAATTCGGTGAGGCTGCGTTCCAACGCCACTTCCAGGCTCGGGTGCGCGCCGAACGAGGCGAACACGCCGCCGGTGCGCGGGTTCATCAACGTGACGCACATCACCGGGAATTCACCGCCCAGGGACGCATCCTTCACCAACACCGGGAACCCTTGTTCTTCCAGCGCCTGAATACCGGCCAGGATCCCAGGGTACTTCGCCAATACTTCGGCTGGCACATCCGGCAGGGCGAATTCGCCTTCGATGATTTCGCGTTTGACCGCGCGCTCGAAGATTTCCGACAGGCACTGCACTTGGGCTTCGGCCAGGGTGTTGCCGGCACTCATGCCGTTGCTCAGGAACAGGTTTTCGATCAGGTTCGACGGGAAATACACCACCTCCCCATCCGACTGGCGCACGAACGGCAGCGAGCAGATGCCGCGCTCTTCATTGCCCGAGTTGGTGTCGATCAAGTGAGAGCCACGCAGCTCGCCGTCGCGGTTGTAAATCTTCAGGCAGTACTCGTCGAGAATTTCGCTCGGCAGTGCATCTTTGCGGCCAGGCTTGAACCAGCGCTCGTCCGGGTAATGCACAAACGGCGCGTTGGCGATGTCTTCGCCCCAGAACTGGTCGTTGTAGAAGAAGTTGCAGTTGAGTCGCTCGATAAACTCGCCCAGCGCCGACGCCAGCGCGCCTTCTTTGGTCGCGCCTTTGCCATTGGTGAAACACATCGGCGAGTGCGCGTCGCGAATGTGCAGCGACCACACATTGGGCACGATATTGCGCCACGAAGCGATTTCAATCTTCATGCCCAGGTCAGCCAGAATGGCCGACATATTGGCGATGGTCTGCTCCAGCGGCAGGTCCTTGCCGGCGATATAAGTGCTCGCCTCGGAACTGGACGCCGGCATCAACAACGCCTGGGCATCGGCGTCGAGGTTTTCCACTTCTTCGATGACAAACTCAGGTCCGGCTTGCACCACTTTTTTCACGGTGCAGCGGTCGATGGAGCGCAGGATGCCCTGGCGGTCCTTGTCGGAAATGTCCGCAGGCAGTTCAACCTGAATCTTGAAAATCTGGTTGTAGCGGTTTTCCGGATCAACAATGTTGTTCTGCGACAGGCGGATGTTTTCGGTGGGAATGCTGCGAGTGTCGCAGTACAACTTCACGAAATAAGCCGCACACAACGCCGACGAAGCCAGAAAGTAATCGAACGGACCCGGTGCCGAGCCATCGCCCTTGTAGCGGATAGGTTGATCGGCCACCACCGTGAAGTCGTCGAACTTGGCTTCAAGTCGAAGGTTGTCGAGAAAGTTGACCTTGATTTCCATGGGGGATTACCAGCATAACGGCAGACGAATTGGCCGCCATTATCCGGCTTTTCAGACGTATGTCTTGTCGTTGTCGGGTCCAGAGCCTGTTTCACCCGAAAGCCCGATGCACGGCACCGGGCTTTTTTAAAAGAGAAGTACCGATCAATCAAGAATCAGGTGCGGCAAAAACCGGCTCGAGTCCTTGGTAATCAAACTGTTGTCTTCCCGCACGCCAATGCCGGCCGCCTGGTCGCCAATCACCCACGAACCGACCAGCGCGAAGCTGTCGCCAAACTTCGGCAGCGGGGCAAACTCTTGAAGGATAAACGGCGCATCCGTGTAGGGCCCGTCCTCTTTCACGATCAGACCGTCGGCCGTTTGCAACTCGATGTTGGCGCCTTCCCGGGAGAAGTAGGGTTTGCGCACCCAGCCTTTCGGCACGGCTTTACTCGGGTCGGTATCCACGTGCGCCGCCAGCAGGTTCGGGTGACCTTTGTTGAACTCCCACAACAGCGGCAGGATGCCTTTGTTGGAGATGATCGCTTTCCAGGCCGGCTCGAAAAACTGCGTGTCGCTCTGGGCAATCGCGGCGCCAAACGGCTCGTGGAAGATGAACTCCCAAGCGTGCAGCTTGAACAGGTGCGGAATCCAGCGATCCTCCAGATCGACGAAACGTCCGTCACTGGTCAGGCCGATGTCTTCAAGATCAATGTGGCGTGATTCGATGCCGACCTTTTCCGCAATCAGGCGCAGGTAGTCGGTGGTGCCTTTGTCTTCGACCGAACCTTTCATCGAGGCGAAATAGAACGGCTGCTTGAGTTGCAGTTGGGCAAAGGCCTGGTGCAGCTTGGTGTCGATGCTGTTGAACTGGTCGGCATGCTTGGGCAGCAGGCCGCGTTCGATGCATTGCTCCAGCCAACCCCACTGAAACGCCGCCGCTTCATACAAGCTGGTCGGCGTGTCGTAGTTGAGTTCCAGCAACTTGGCCGGGCCACTGCCGTTGTAGGAGAAGTCCATCCGCCCATAAAGGTGCGGATGGCCTTCGAGCCATGAAGTGCGGACCAGGTCGAAGAACGGCGCGGGAATGCTCAGGCGCTCCAGCAATTCCTCGCTCTGCACCACGCGGGCCACCAAGTCCATGCACATCTCATGCAGCTCGGTGGTCGGGTCTTCCAGATCATCTTCGATCTGTTTGAGCGTGAACTGGTAATACGCGCTCTCGTCCCAATAAGGTTCGTCGTCGATGGTGTGGAACAGAAAGCCGAGACTTTCCGCGGTCTGTTTCCAGTCATGACGTTCTGCGCAAAGGATCTTCTTCATGGCCCTGTTCCCTTAGCTGCTTGAGCCGCCCGAACTCTTGCCCGAACCGCCCCAGCCACTGCGTGCGCTGGCCTGGCTGCCGAAGCCGCCGCGAGAGGTCGCTGAGGAAACAGTCGCCGCCTTGCTGCGGCTGACGGTGTCGGTGTAATTGCTGCTGCCGTACCGCGCCTGATTGGACCGGTTGAAGGTCGAACCGCTGGAGACCCGCTGGCTGAGCGTCGAGTTCGAGTAGCTGCCGCGATCATCGCGGTAGCGGTAGACCGGTTCGGAGTAGTAGCTGCTGCGGTTGCCGCTGAGCATGTTGCCGACCAACATTCCCATCAGCAGGCTGCTGCCGGAAAATCCGGAATCACCGACGGCGCTCGCTTCCGACGCCGGCAGTTTCGCCTTGGCCGCGTCCACTTCGGCTTGCGTCACCTCGCCATCGGCGTTCAGTTCGAAACCGCCGAGCTTGGGGATGAACTTGCCGGCGGAATCCTGTTGGCACCAGTCGGCGACAAAGTCGGCATCGCAATCGGTCTTGCTGTCGTAGACCGGCGCAATGCGACGGTGCTCAGCCATGGCCTTCATGTAGGCGTCGGAACAGATGTCGACCGGCAGTTTTTCATCGGCGCACTGCTGCACGGACTGGAAGTTGTACTTCTTGTGTATCTCGTAGGTTTTTTCCGATGGCCCGCAGCCTGAGATCGCCATGGCAACCGACGCGGCCAGGGAGAGCTGAACGTACTTGCTTCGTTTCATCACAATCTCCGTTTGTGCGATCAGTTCTGGGACGGGGTCATGCACGCGGCGTTGAGCATGCCGACGCTGATGGCCACGGCTGCCACGTAGATGCCGGCTGCGATTTCACCGTTGCGGATGCGCTCGGACGTGCCCTTGAGTACCAGGCTGGTCATCAGGAACGCCAGCAGTTGGACGAACGCGGCAATGACCGCCCAGACCACGAAATCGAGGATGCTGATCGAGTAGGCAATCACGTTACTGGCCGGAATAGCGAAGCCGATGATCGCGCCGCCCAAGGCAATCGCCGCCGCCACGTTGCCTGAGCGGATCAGTTCGAACTCTTTGTGCGGGGTGATGCGGGTATAGATGAACTGGAACAACCCGAACAGCACGGCAGCGCCGATGATATAGGTGACAAACCCGAGCACGGCGGCTTTGTTCAGGGAGATAGAGAGCGCTTCTAGCATGGCATTCTTCCTTTTTTAAATGGGGTTCAGATCGGTTGTGTACAGCGAAATGCCCAGCGATGTGCTCAAGCTGATGGTGCCTTCGGCGTCCTCTTCGACGGAAAACAGCAGGAACTCCCGTCGATCGGTCAGGCCGGTTTCGCGGGCGTACAGCATTGAACGGTGCTCGATGGTGTAGGACTCGTTCGGGTTTTTCAGGTGTTCGGTCAGGGCGACCAGCTCGGTTTGTCCGTTCTCGGTGCCCCATTCGCGGGTGAATTCGACGCCTTTGTGGGCGTAGTAGGGCAGGCCGATCAGGCTTTGCGGGCCGGCCAGCCGGCTCAATTCCGCTTCACTGTTGATGGTCACGTAGCTGAGGTAGTTGAACAGGATGACCGACTCGACCTGCCCGGCGACATCGCCAGTGGTGTGCACTTGCAGCCAGTAATCTTCGTCGTTCATGTAATAGCGTGACAGCCAGTTCGACTGCCCGAGATCGACAGTGCCGGCGCACCAGATCTGCTGGGAGCCGGGGATGGTCACGGCGGTTTTTTCGTCGAGCAGCAATTTGAGCGTGCTGTCGAACATCACGCCTTTGCCCAGCGCCAGGCCCAGCGGGCCGACCGCCTGTTGGCTGGCATTGGCTGTCCACGTCGGGTCCGCTTTCGGGGCCGGGGCCTCAAGCCCCATCAACTGTTTAAACCATCCCATTGGAGATTTCCTTGAGGCGAGTGGAGGCGATGTAGAAGAGTTCACCGCCCTCAATGCGCGTGGCGTTGGGCGGATTGATCGAGGGTTGCTGGGCACCCTTGGCGCGATAGCCGATGAGGGTCGCGTTGTGGCGTTCTTTCATGCGCGCGTACAGCTCGCCGAATGTTGCCACATAGTCCTGCGGCAGTTTCATCAAGTATTGAGTGGCGCCCTGGCCCACGCACAACAACTCGTTGATGACCACGGACGAGCCCGGATCCTGCGACGCGCGCACCAGCATCTCGATGGCCATGCTTGAGGTGCATTCCAGGCTGGGCGCGTAAGAGCTGGCGAGGGCGGCGATTTCGCTTTCGTTGAAATGCGCTACCACGTGCCCGACCGGGTTCAGTTGATTGACCGCGAGCACGGTGGCCAGGGTCAGGTCGTCGGAATGGGTGCGCACCAGCACGCGCTCGGCACCCGGCACGCCGGCCCGCACTAACAGCGCGCTGGAGGACAGGCTTTCACCTTTGATGAAGGCGGCTTTGCCCGGCATCGGGTTTTCTTCGAGGTCGCAATCGCAAATGACGATCAGGTTGTCGTTGGAAGTTTCATCCTCCAGCAGCAACTCGATGACCCGCTCGCTGGACGAACCTTCCCAGCCAATCAGCACCGTGTGGCCGGACTTGCCGGTGAAATCGCCTTTGCCCTTCATGCCTTTTCTCCATACATCGATGACGCTGCTGGTGGTTTTGCCGATGGCTGCCGTCAGCAGCGCAATGCCGCCAAGCATGACCCACGTGGCCACGAAAACCCGTCCCGCCGCGGTTTGCGGCGCGAGATCGCCGTAGCCGACCGTCAGCGTGGTGGTGAGATAGAAGTAGGTAAACGTAGCGGGGGCGGTGAGGTGTTGTTCGCCCAGAAGCACCAGGCCGAGGTAAGCCGTGCTCAGGTGGATGCCCAAGGCAATCGCCAGTCCGGCCCAGCCGAAACGGTGGAAGAAGGTCGCGGCGTACACGCGTAATAGAAGAAAAATCGACATGGCGTCCCTGACTCCTTGGGAAAACTCGTTCCAGGCAAAAGGCGTGGCTCGAATCCGCATTTACCGGGCGGCATTAAACCTGTTGCCGGGCGCCGAGAGAAGTACCTTTGCCGCAATAAATCCGGCGAATGCGCCGGCGATATGGCCTTCGAAGGAAACCCCCTGGCGCGGCAGGAAGCCAAACACCAGTCCGCCATACAGCAAGGCGACGACCGCGGCGGTAATCAGGTTGCCCCAACTGTGCTGGAACCAGGCGCGGGACAGGATGTACGCCCACAACCCGAACACCCAGCCGCTGGCGCCGATGTGCAGGCCGGAAAAACCGAACAGCCAGACCAGCAAGCCGCCCAGGCCAATGATGATCGCGCTGACGGCCAGAAACCGGTTGAGTCCGTCGACGCTGACCAGGGTGCCGAGGATCAGAAAGGGAATCAGATTGGCGCTCAGGTGCGCGAACGAGGCGTGGAGGAAAGGCGAAGTGAGGATGCCGGGCAGTCCGTAGAGTGTTCGCGGGACCAGGCCGAATGAAAGCAGGCTGTAGCCGCTCACGACGTTGAGCACCTGCAGCGCCACCATGAAAATGGCCAGGCCGGCGATTGTCTTGAAACCCTTCAGGGCATCCATCCTTGACCTCGATTCGACAAAAAAAGGAAGGGCACGATGCCCTTCCTGTTCAGGTACCGCCCGGACCGGTTACTCGGCCGATTTTTTCTTCAGGCGATCCAGGATCGCATTGGCACTGCCCGAATCCGGGGTGATGCCGGCTTCGCGCAGTTTGCGCTCCAGATCCGTGCCGGTCGAGGCGTCGGCCAGTTCATCCTGGGCTTGCAGTTCGGCAGCGCGTTGCTGCTGCTTGGCCTGCAAACGGTTCAGCGTGCCGACGGCGGTTTCCAGCTTGCCGTTGGCGCCGCCACTGGCGATCGAAGCGCTGACCTGAGCTTTCTGTACGCTTTCGCGAGCCTTGGCCATGTCCACTTGCTGGCGCAGGCTCTTGATGCGGTTTTCGGCCTTGGTGATGTCTTTGCGCATGTTGTCCGCGTAACCGCCGAATTCGGCGGCCTGCTTTTGCTCGACCTCGAGTTCGTTGGTCAGGGTCGAAATGGCTTCGGCCACTTCCAGCGCCAGGTCTTCGCGGTTGGCCTGGATCGCGGCCATGGCCTTGGTTTCCAGGTCCTGGATCTTGGCGTTGTACTCGGCCACGCGATCAGCCGACAGTTTGTGCTTGGCCATGATGGTGACCAGCTCGCGCTTGGCGTTGGCCAGGGCGGTGTCAGCATCGCGGATTTCCTGGTCGAGGATGCGCAGGGCCTGTTGGTCGACGATGGCTTCGCCGACTTCACTGGCGCCGCCGCGCAGCGCGGTGAACAATTTGCTCCAGATGGACTGAGTCATTGGATATGCCCTATGGCTGAATAATTAATGGAAGAAACGTTCAAAGGCTTCGCTGGCGCGCTGCACATTGTCGACGAGGGTTTTGACCTCGGTCACGACGTTGGTCAGGCTCGAATCGGAGCTCAGCGCGCCGAACATGTTGTAGACGACCTGGCCGTTCGGCATCGACTCGATACCGATCGAGGACAGCGGGAACAGCTCACGGCTGCGCAGCACGGCGTCGTTGAAGGCCGCGACGTCCTTGATCGACTCGACGTCCACCAGCACGGTGTCGACGATGATCTGCTCGCCCACGACCGCGATGTAAATCGGCAAGCCGCCAAAGTCGTTCATTTCCAGCTTGATGCTGGATTCGGAGCCTTGAACGAGGGAAAGGGTGATGTCGTTGGATACCACGTCATCAAGGGCCTGGAGGGCGCTGAAGAGGCGGTCGATGTTCCAGTTGTTACCTGCGCTCATGAAATTCTCCGACATGAATGAGCCAGCCAGGATCGGTTGGCGTAGCTGTTTCTCCATCTGCTTGAGCAGGCTTCGGTTTTCGGGAAGCACCCAAGTCTCGTGTTTCACATAACCGGCGGCACCCAGGCCCGCGCGCATCTGCTTCATGTAGAAACTCGACGGTTTTTTCGCGGAGGGTTTCGAGCGCTCTCCCTTGCGGCTCGCTGTATCGGTAACAGGATCGGCAGGCGGACCTGATGGAGAGCTGCTTTTCATACTGGTGACTCCGTTGTGAAATCTCACGCGTGAGAAACACTACAGTGATTTTTTGCGCCCCTCAATAGCTCACGCGTGAGATTTTTTACCAGCGGAAATACAAAAGCCCGCAGCGTGAGAACACTGCGGGCCTTTTTGTTTATCCAGTTGTTTCGATAGTGTCAGCTGGCGAGGAATTCGTCAGCAGACACCACGCTCGCATAAGCAAACGCCAGCGACGCCATGAACGCCGCATGCACCTGGATGGCCGGCACCGTAACGCCATTGAACTCCAGATCGCGAGTGGCGCAGGCGTCGTGGATCACAGTCATGGTGTAGCCCAAGTCGGCAGCCGCGCGGGTAATGCCATCGACGCACATATGGCTCATGCTGCCGACGACCACCAGATTCTCGACGTCTTGTTCATCGAGGATGGCTTCCAATTCGGTTTCGCGGAATGAATTGACGAAATGCTTGAGCACCACCGGTTCGTCGGCGCGGTTAAGGACTTTGGGGTGCAGCTTCGCGCCATCGGAGCCCGGGGTGAAAAACGGCGCGGCGTCGGAGGTGAATTCGTGGCGGATATGCACCACCGGATTACCGGCATCACGAAAGGCCTGAATCAGGCGCACGGCGTTGTCCGCCGCCGCCTCGGCGCCGACCAACGGCCACTTGCCTTGGGGGAAGTAGTCGTTCTGGATATCAACTACGATGAGCGCTTGCTTGGCCATGGGTGTTTCCTCGAAGTGTGTGTAGGTGTGGAATCAAGTATTGGCGCTGGCCGACCCTCCGAGGATTGGCCGCACCGACAATAGAAGGGGGAAAACTGACAATGGGCGTAGAAAGGGCAGTCGCCGAACTGGGTGTGCTGATCTATCCCGGCGCGCAAATGGCGGCGGTGCATGGGTTGACGGACCTGTTCGGGGTCGCCAACCGGATCGCCGCCGAGCATCAGGCGGCGCAGTTGCCGTTGCTGCGGGTCAGTCACTGGCAGGCCGAGGGCGATCAGGTGCCCGAGCGGGTGTATGACAGTCATCCCGGCCCGGACAGCGCGTTGGTGGCGGTGATGATCCCGCCGTCGATTGGCGGCTTTTCCGAGAGCCAGGCGCCGAAAGGGCTGCTGCGCTGGATTCGTCAGCAACATGCGCAGGGCGCGACGCTGGGGGGCGTGTGCGTCGGTTCGATCCTGCTGGCCGAAAGCGGCTTGCTTGATGGCCGTAGCGCCACCACCCACTGGACCTCGGCCAAGGCCTTTGCCGAACGTTACCCGGCGATCAAGCTCCTGGCTGATACGCCCATCGTCGATGACGGCGACTTGATCACCACGGCCGGCCTGATGGCCTGGTCCGAGCTGGGCTTGCGCATGGTCGACCGCTTGCTCGGGCCGAGCATTGCCGCCAGCACTGCGCGGTTTCTGGTGATCGAGCACAGCGACAGCGCGAGCCAGTGCGGCAGCAACTTCGCGCCGATTCTCAGCCATGGCGATGCGTCGATCCTCAAGGTCCAGCATTGGTTGCAAAGCACCGGCGCGACCGACGTATCGCTGACCGCGATGGCCGAACGGGCAGCGCTGGAAGAGCGCACCTTCCTGCGCCGGTTCCGCGCGGCGACCGGGCTCAAACCTACCGAGTACTGTCAGCACCTGCGGGTCGGCAAGGCCCGGGAAATGCTGGAGTTCACCAACGGCACCATCGATCACATCGCTTGGACCGTGGGTTATCAGGACCCGAGCGCGTTTCGCGCCACGTTCAAGAAAATCACCGGGCTGGCGCCGAGTGATTATCGGGCCCGGTTCGGGGTAACGCCGCCCGCCGCACTGACGCGCTAAACCCGTAGGAGCAAAGCTTGCTCGCGATAGCGTTCGTTCAGTCACCTCAGTGCTGAATGTGCCGCCGCCATCGCGAGCAAGCTATGCTCCTACAGGAATGGTCGTCGTGCAGAATGCCGGGGTCCGGGAACAGGTCGTGCAGAATAAAACAGGCTCAGTGCCATCACGGCAACAGCAAACGACTGATCTCAAAGCCGTTTCTGTTCTGCCACCGTTGGCTTGATCTCTGCACCACCAAGCTACATTCATCAAGCGCAGATTGAAGGGGGATGCATGACCCCAACAAACCGCAAAAAACTGGTCGTCGCTCATTCCGTGCGGCCTGAAGCCCCGCTGCACGAAGTCGAAACCAATCGCGCGCTGGCCCGATGGCTGGCGCAGATACTCGGGCTCAAATACGGCGGCAGCTACGACGCCCAATTGCACAACGGCCGTGACCTGTACCTGTTGCCGACCCAGACGCTGGTCGGTGCCGCCGCAGCGCTGCAGTTTGGCGTCAAAGGACCGGAAGATCTGTGGGGCGGTTATGTCGACTACGACTTTATCTGCACCAAAGCCATCAGCCACGGTTTGCTCAACCGCGATGCGTTCGCTCCCGAAGGCTGGTCGCCACTGTTTTCCGAACGGGTACGCAGTGTCGTGCTCGACGGCCTCAGCGTGTTTTCACTGGAGGATGCGCGGCCAGCGGCGGAGCACTTGCTCTACAGCGGCCCGATCCGCCTCAAACCCATTCATGCCTGTGCCGGGCGCGGCCAGGAAGTGATCAAGGGCCTTGATCAGTTCGATGCCATCCTTGCCCGACCCGACGCCGAGCAGTTGTTCACCGAAGGCGTGGTGCTGGAGCAGGATCTCGACCAGGTCATCACCCACAGCGTCGGCCAGGCGTTTATCGGCGATAAGGTGCTGAGTTACTGTGGTGATCAATACTTGACCGAAGACGGTCAGGGCGAGCAGGTTTATGGAGGTTCCAATCTGCTGGTGGTCCAGGGTTACTACGAGGACCTGCTGGAACTGGACCTGCCCGAGGACGTGCGCCTGGCGATTCAGCAAGCCCAGGTGTTCGACAGCGCGGCGGACGAGGCTTACCCCGGTTTCTATGCCTCGCGGCGCAACTACGACATAGCCCAGGGCCTGGACAGCAGTGGCAAACAGCGCAGCGGCGTGCTCGAACAATCCTGGCGCATGGGCGGTGCCAGCAGCGCTGAAATCGCGGCGCTGCAAAGCTTCGTCAACGATCCGGGGATGCGTGCGATTCGTGTGTCGTCGGTGGAAACCTACATCGACCAGCCGCTGCCGGCGGACGCCATCGAGGTGTACCGCGGCCCGGCGCAAGACAGTGACTTTCTTCTCAAGTACGTAACGGTCAAATCCTATGACGGCTAGAAGCGAAACCATTGAAATCGACATCGACGGCGAACAGATGACCGGGCATTTCCTCAGCCCCAAATCGAAAGTCCCCGGCGTGTTGTTCGTGCATGGCTGGGGCGGCAGTCAGGAACGGGATCTGGAACGGGCCAAAGGCATCGCCGGTCTGGGTTGTGTCTGCCTGACCTTCGACTTGCGCGGGCATACCGGCGGCACTGGCATCGCGTTATCCCAGGTGACTCGGGAAGACAACTTGCGCGACTTGCTGGCGGCGTACGATCGCCTGCTCGCACACCCGGCGCTCGATACCTCGGCGATTGCGGTGGTTGGCACCAGCTATGGCGGTTACCTGGCGGCGATCCTCACGTCCTTGCGCCCGGTGCGCTGGCTGGCGCTGCGGGTGCCGGCACTGTACCGCGACGAACAATGGCACACGCCCAAGCGTGAACTGGACAAGGTGGATTTGCTCGATTACCGCAGCACGCTGGTGAATTCCGCGAATAACCGGGCGCTGCATGCCTGCGCGGCGTTTACCGGGGATGTGTTGCTGGTGGAATCGGAGACGGACGATCACATTCCCCATGCGACGATCATGAGTTACCGCGCGGCGTGCCAGCAGACCCACTCCTTGACCCACCGCATCATCGACGGCGCCGACCACGCATTGAGCGACCCCGTTGCACAACAGGCCTACACCTCGATCCTCGTGGACTGGATCACGGAAATGGTGGTGGGTGAGCGGTTGAGCATTATTCAGTCCAGTTGAATAGGGGGTGGATTTGAGATCATTCGCGGGCAAGCCTCGCTCCTACAGGTGATGTGTCGTTCGCGAAATCGCCATTCAACACGAGCCCCGTAGGAGCGACGCTTGCCCGCGAAGGCGTCCTCCGCATCACCGCTAATCTCAAGAAGGTTTCTTCGCAATCCGCAATGACTTGGCCTTCGCCTCCACCACCAGATACATCACCAACGCAATCAACAACGGCAAGATGAAATAAATCGCCCGATACGCCAGCAACCCCGCCACCAGGCTGCCCCGCGATGCCTCATGTTGCAGCAGTGCCACGAACACCGCCTCCAGCACCCCAAGCCCCGCCGGAATGTGGGTGATGACCCCGGCAATCGCACTGATCAACAACACCCCCAGCACCAGCGGATAGTCGAGCTTGCTTGGCAGCAGAGTGAAAATCACCGCTGCCATCAACGACCAGTTCAACGCCCCGAGCGCCAGTTGCAGCACCGCCATGCGCAGCGACGGCAAGTCGATTTCCACCCCGCGAATCGCCCATTCCCGACGTTTGGAAAACCGGCACGCCGCCAGATACCCCGCGCTCACCACCAGCAACAGCACGCCGACGCCTTGCAACGCATCGCTGCTCAGCTTCCAGCCCGGTGGCATGCGCACCAGGCCGCTGCTGAAAATGGCGCCGGCAATCACCATGTAGCCAAACCAATTCGTCGCCAGGCTCAGGCCGAGGATTTTCGCGATGTTGCTTTTGCTCACGCCAAGCCGTGAATAAAGCCGATAACGCATGGCGATACCGCCAACCCAGGCGCTCAGGTTGAGGTTGAAGGCGTAGCTGATGATCCCCACCGGCAGGATCTGCTTCCAGGTCAGGTCCTGGCGGATGTAGGTGCGACCGATCAGATCGAAACAGGCGTAGACCAGAAAGCTCACCAGCGTTATCGCCGAGGCAATGTTCAATGTGCGCACCTTGAAATCGGCCAGGGTGTCGAATACTTCGTTCCATTCGATGCGCTGGGCCAGCATCGAGAACAGCACAATCAGCGCCAGGAAAAACAGCATCGTCAGCGGTTTTTTCCAGCGGCTCCAACGTGATTTAGCCGGGCTGTCGGCATGGGTGGCGGAGGGGGCGTCAGAGTGGCTCATGGTGGTCGCTCCCGGCCGGATGAATGAAAGGTTTCAGGCGCGGCTTGTGCGCCGGCAACCAACCGGCCCACGCCGGAAAATGTCGCAGGAAGTGGAACACCAGGAAGCCGACGGTCATGTGCCAGACCCGCCCGCGCGGCGCCTTGTCCGGGGACATGGCCTTGCAGTGGTGGTTACTCAACTCTTCCAGGCGTTCGAACAACTCATGGTTGAAGGCTCGGTCGCGGATCAATACGTTGGCTTCCAGGTTCATCGACAGGCTCAAAGGATCGAGGTTGCTCGACCCGACGGTGCTCCAGTCCTCGTCCACCAGCGCCACTTTGCCGTGCAGCGGGCGGTCGCAATATTCGTAGATCTGCACCCCGGCCTTGAGCAAATAGTCATAGGTCATGCGCGCCGCGAGCTTGGCCACCAGCATGTCCGGCTGGCCTTGCAGGATCAGCCGCACCTCCACGCCACGGCGCGCCGCGTTGCGGATCTCGCGCAGCAGGCGATAACCGGGAAAGAAGTAGGCGTTGGCAATCACCACCCGGCGCTGAGCGCTGCGCAGTACTTGCCGGTAAACCTCCTCGATGTCGGTGCGATGGTCGCCGTTGTCGCGGTACACCAGCCGCACCTGGCCGTCATGGTCGCTGAACGCCAGTTCCGAACGTCGTTGCCGGCGGCGCTGCCACCAGTATTTGGCCCGGGCCGGACGACCGCTTTGCAGGAGCGCGAAGTGATGAATGTCAGCCACCGCGGGACCCTGCACTTCAACCGAGTAATCCTGCTTGGCCTCGGGGCCGAAGTCGGCCAGATGGTCGGCGGAAAAGTTGATCCCGCCGAGGAACGCAATCGTGCCGTCGACCACCACGATCTTGCGGTGCAGGCGCCGGAACCAGTTGGTGCGGATCCCCAGATGCTTGGGCGCCGGGTCGAACATTTGAATGTGCACGCCGGCCTCGTTCAGGGCGGCGAGATAGGCGGTGGTCAGCTCGCCACAACCGAAACCGTCGAGGCTGGCCGTGACGCGCACGCCTCTTTGCGCCGCTTCGATGAGCACTTGCTGCAGCTCATTGCCGACCTTGTCTTCAAACACGATGAAGGTTTCCAGGAGGATTTCCGTCCTGGCCTGGCGCATGGCCTCGAACACCCGAGGGAAATAGGCTTCACCGTTTTCCAGCAGCTCGACGCGGTTGTTGCCTTGCCAGGCATATTCGACGTCCACCGCTGCGGGCTCGCCCATCGGGGGCACGGCAATTTGTTCCACGGTGGTTTTCTCCATCGGTGGGCTGCTCATAGCTCGATCTCCACCGACAGCGGTGCATGGTCGGAAAGGTGTGACCAGGGCCGCGCCGCCAATACCTGCGGACGGCTGGCCTTGAGGTTGCGCACGTAGATGCGGTCCAGGCGCAGCGCCGGCCAGCGCGCCGGAAAACTGCGCGCCGGTTTGCCGTGGTGTTCGGCGAACACCTCGCGCAAACCACAGGGTTTGAGCAGCGCATCGGCACGCTGGCGCCAATCGTTGAAGTCGCCGGCGAGGATCACCGGCGCATCGCTCGGCAAGCCTTCCAGGCGTTCGGCCAGCAACTTCAGTTGTTCCGTGCGATGGGTTTCCCGCAGGCCGAGGTGGACGCAAATCGCGTGCACTTCCTGGCCGTCACCCGGCAGGCGCAGCACGCAATGCAGGATGCCGCGGTTCTCGTGGCCGCTGATGGACACGTCGAGGTTGTCGTGGCGGATGATCTGGAATTTCGACAGCAACGCATTGCCATGATCGCCTGCCGGGTACACCGCGTTGCGTCCATAGGCGAACTGCGGCCACAGGGTGTCGGCGAGGAACTCGTATTGCGGCATTGTCGGCCAATTGCTGTAGCGCTGGGGATGCTGCTCGTGGGTGCCGTGGACTTCCTGCAAAAACACCACGTCAGCGGAGACACTGCGCACCGCTTCGCGCAGTTCGGGCAGGATGAAGCGCCGGTTGAGCGCGGTGAAACCCTTGTGGGTGTTGACCGTCAGCACGGTAAAGCGGCGCACCGCGGTGACGATGGTTTGCTGCTCGTCAGTGGTGCCGACCGGTTCGGAAATGCTCATGGCAGCACTCCTTCGGCGGCGGGCTCGCCGGGGCGGGTGGCGAGGTCCTTGTCCAGATCGAAACGCTCCAACAGGCTGCGGGCGTCGAAGGGCGCGCGGACCTTGATGTCGTTATCGAAATAGCAGAACACTTCTCGGGACTTGCGCACTTTGGGTCTTTGTCGTGGCGCGATCAATTGCGGGTCGGTCGATTGTTGGCCATGGTTCCACGCCTCGATCCGGTCGCCCCAGCGTTTCAGCGCCTGGGGCGTGTAGCCGCTGGCGTAGAGTTCTTCGGCACCGTGCAGGCGCAGGTAGACGAAATCGCTGGTGAGGTCTTCGCGGTACGGCCATTTGCCGGCGGTGTCGGCGATCACCAGAGCGGTGTTGTAGCGCCGCAGCAGACGGGTGAAGGCCGGGTCGACGAAGCTCTCGTGACGAATTTCCACGGCGTGGCGCAACGGTTTTTTGCCGTGGGCCTTCAGGCTGGCGTGGCCGTTCACATGGGCGTCGTGTTGACGGGCGAGGGCGGCGGCCTGTTCGGTGTTATGGGGCAGTTGTTCGAGGAAGTGTTCAAACAGTTCGGCGTCGAATTTGAAGCTGGGCGGGAATTGCCAGAGGATCGGGCCGAGTTTGTCCTTGAGCTCCAGCACCCCGGAGGCAAAGAAATTCGCCATGGGTTTGTGGATGTCCCGCAGGCGCTTGATATGAGTGATAAAACGCGGGGCTTTGACGCTGAAAACAAAGCCCGGCGGGGTTTCGTCGTACCACTGCAGATAGCGTTCTGGCCGTTGCAAGGCGTAGAACGATCCATTGATTTCGATGCTGTTGACCGCCCGCGAGGCGAACTGCAATTCGCGCTTCTGGGTCAGGCCTTTTGGATAGAATCCCCCGCGCCACGGTGTGTAGCGCCAGCCGGAAATACCGATATGAATCGCCGCCATGTGTCCTCCCGTCGAATGCCCTCCATCTTTTGATGACTGTCGGGCAAACGAGAAAGTTTCGACGGGGCTACGGACGGTAAACACACTACAAGTCACCCCCGTAGGAGCAAAGCTTGCTCGCGATAGCGGTTGATCGGTCACATCGCTGTTGGATGTACTGCCGTCATCGCGGGCAAGCCATGCTCCTACAGAAGCGATCAGTGACCGGCAACGACCCGCGTTGAAGACTCGGCATACACCGGCCCGAGACGGTCAAGTCGACCACTCCACATCGTCAACGCCAGGGCCACCAACACCACCAGCCCGCCAATCCACGCCGTGTGAATCAGTCCCATGTGCGCGACGATCAACCCGCCGCCCCATGCGCCGCCGGCAATCCCGAGGTTAAACGCTGCGATGTTGAGCCCCGACGCCACGTCCACCGCCTGCGGGGTGTGATGCTCGGCCTGACGCACCACATAAACCTGCAACCCCGGCACGTTGCCGAACGCCACTGCACCCCAGACCAGCACGGTGGCCAGGGCCAGCCATGGATTGCCGGCGGTGAAGGTCAGCACGAACAACACCGCAGCGAGCAGGGCGAAGATGATTTTCAGGGCACTGATCGGGCCGCGTTTGTCCGCCAGTTTGCCGCCCCAGATATTCCCGACCGCCACCGAGAGGCCGTACACCAGCAACACCAGGCTGACGGTGCTGGCGCTGAAGCCGGAGATGTCCTGAAGAATCGGGGCCAGGAAGGTGAAGGCGATGAACGAGCCGCCGTAACCCACTGCGGTCATGGCGTACACCAGCAGCAAACGCGGTTGTTTGAGCACCTGCAATTGCTGCAACAGCGACGCGGGTTTGCTGTGGGCGATGTTTTTCGGCACGTAGATCAGGCTGCCGATAAAGGCGATCACACCCAGCGCCGACACGGCGAGGAAGGTTTCACGCCAGCCGAAATGCTGGCCGATGAAGGTCCCCAACGGCACGCCGGTGACCAGCGCCACGGTCAGGCCGGTAAACATGATCGCAATCGCGCTGGCGGCTTTTTCCTTCGGCACCAGGCTGGTGGCGATGGTCGAACCAATCGAGAAAAACACCCCGTGGGCCAGGCCGGTGACGATCCGCGCGATGATCAGTGACTCATAACTAGGGGCTTTCCAGGCCAGCAGGTTGCCGAGGGTGAACAGCACCATCAGCGACAACAGGAGTAATTTGCGCGGGACTTTGCCGGTGAGGGCGGTCAGCACCGGCGCGCCGATGGCCACGCCCAGGGCGTAGAGGCTGACCAGCAGACCGGCGGACGGCAGACTGACCCCGAGGTCGGCGCCGATGGTGGGTAACAGGCCAACGATGACGAACTCGGTCGTCCCGATGGCGAAGGCGCTGAGGGTCAGCGCGAGCAAGGCAATGGGCATGACTGCAACTCCGGTGGGTTATTTGATGGAGCGCAGTGTCGGGGTTTGGGGCGTGTGGAAAAATACAGGGATGGGCATTTGATATTTGATCTGTGCGCAAAGATCGTTCCCGCGCTCTGTGTGGGAATGCAGCCTGGAACGCTCCGCGTCCCAATGCGGACGCAGAGCGTCGGAACCATCAGGTTGTGGAGTTATCTCGCGCCCAAAACCGAACTTGCCGGGCATTTGCCGATCAGTTCCTTACAGACCCTTCGCAAGGAGCTCCGCGTTTTGCTCAAGTTCAAGACCGCGATACTACTGGGGGCGTTGCTGATTCTAGGCAGTAGCGAGCTGGAAGCCGTGACGCTGCCGGGTGTTCCCGCCGCAACCGAGGAGGCCGCGAAACCCGAGCCGCTGGTCCAGGGCGGCTTGCTCGGGGCGATCAGTTCCAGCATCGACGACGTGCAGGACAAACTCGACCTCAACGAAAATCTGGTGGACGCCTGGCGCCTGCGGGCGGATCGGGCGGCCGATGAAGTCGACAAACTGGTCAACCAGCCCTCGGCGCGTTCCGGCTGGAGTGTGACTGGCGATTTCCTGATGCTGTCCGGCGTCTGGCTCGGCACTTTTGCTTTGCTCACGGTGCTCGGTGGTCTGGCGGCCAAACGCCTGATCCTGGGCCGTTGGCTAAGCACCCGCCAACGCAGTCAGGACCTGCTCGGTTATCTGATGCCGTACACACTGCCGGCGATCGCCAGCCTGCCACTGACCCTCTACGTCAGCCATTTCCTGCAAGCCTCGGCGGGGAGGGCGCTGGCGCTGTGTTTCGCCTACGCCACCAGCAGCGGCATTTTCTCGACCTCGATGCTGCTCTGCGTGATTGTCATGTTCAACACCGGCCACAAGCGCCCGGCGGTGCAGATCATCCGTGACTACTGCCCCAAGCCGCTGTTTCTGATCGGCTTCCTCGCAGCGCTCAGCGATGCCTTGACCAGCCCGCAGATCGCCCGGCAACTGGGGGGCAATATCACCAGCAGCGTCGCGGTATTCACCGGACTGTTTGCCTCGATCATCTTCGGTTACCTGGTCATCCGTCTGCGCCGGCCGGTGGCGCATCTGATCCGCAACCGCCCCTTGACCCAGCGCCTCAAGCAACCTTCGCTGCAAGAATCCCTGCGGATCTTTTCCGGGCTCTGGTACTGGCCGATCCTGTTGATGGTGATGGTCTCGGCGATCAACCTGATCGGCGTCGGCGAGGACAATCAAAAAGCCCTGCGTTGCGCGTTGTTCACCACGATCCTGCTGATCGCTACGGTGTTCCTGAGCACGATTTTCCAGCACCTGTTCAAATCGCGAAAAGTCGAAAGGCTCCAGCGCAGCAGCGCCTACAAGGATCGCTTTCTCAGCTTGCTGCACGCCTTATTGCGCATCGTCATGGCCGTGGCGTTCATCGAAATCCTCGGACGGATCTGGGGCATTTCGCTATTCGAGTTCGCCGAGCAGAATTCGGTGGGACGCGCGATCAGCAATTCGCTGAGCAGCATCGGTTTGATCTTCCTCGTGACCTGGCTGCTGTGGGTGGTGCTCGACACGGCGATTCAGGAAGCGTTGAAACCCCCGGTCAGCAAACGCTCGGCGCGCCAGCCGAGTACCCGGGTCAAAACCATCCTGCCGCTGCTGCGCAACGCGATCAAAATCATCCTGGTGGTGATTTGCGCGATCACCACCATGGCCAATCTGGGGATCAACGTCGCACCGCTGCTGGCCGGTGCCGGGGTGGTCGGTCTGGCCATCGGTTTCGGGTCCCAGCAGTTGGTGCAGGATGTGATCACCGGGCTGTTCATCATCATCGAAGACACCCTGTCGATCGGCGACTGGGTGGTGCTCGACTCCGGCCACGCCGGTACGGTCGAAGGCCTGACCATCCGCACCTTACGCCTGCGCGACGGCAAGGGTTTCGTGCACTCGGTGCCGTTCGGGCAGATCAAGGCCGTGACCAATCAATCGCGGCAATTTGCCTATGCGTTCTTCTCGGTGCAGTTCACCTACGACACCGATGTGGACAAGGCCATCGAGCTGATCCGCGAGGCGGGGGATTCGATCCGCGACGATGCGTTCCTCAAGTACAACCTGCAAGGGCCGCTCGACGTCTTCGGCGTCGACAAGATGGACCTCAACGGCGTGGTGCTGACGGCGCAGTTCCGCACCGTGTCGGGTGGGCAATATGCGGTAAGTCGGGCGTTTAACCAGCGGCTGAAAAAGCTTGTGGATAACAGCCCATGGGTGCATTTCGCGCAGACTTATCCACAGCAGGTTTTGATGCCCAGGCATGGCGTTGTGGAAGCGGAAGAGGAGGGGCCGGTGCCGGAGCATTCGGCGGTGTTGCTGCCGGATCAGCCGCGTACCCAATAACCCCACCCCCCCCTGTGGCGAGGGAGCTTGCTCCCGCTGGGCTGCGAAGCGGCCCTCGCTTTAAGGGCAGGGGGACTGCTGCGCAGTCCAACGGGAGCAAGCTCCCTCGCCACAGGTTCGCGGCGTCTGGTTATCGGTGTTGGATCAGTTTCTGACGAATTTCAGCATTGGCTTGCTGATCCAGTTTCACCCAAAAAACCGATTTGCCGGCAATCTGCGCAGCAGCCGGAAGCCCATCCCGATACACCAACCGATTACTCGCCAGCGCCGGCACTTTCGCCCCCGGCAGCAACGTCCCGGCCAGGTTCAGCGGATCCACCCCACACACCGCCACCAGACTCCCGTCATGGGGTCGGCGCCGCACTTCCCGCAGCAGCGGAATCGCCTCGGGCAGCGCAAATTGTTCACCGGCCAAACCACTGACAAACCGCCCGCCCCGAATCTCCCCGCGCGCCTCCAAACGATGAAACGTGCGCAGTAACTCGCGCCAACTCGGCAGCCAGTCCGCCTCACGCTCCAGCAACCGCCAGAACACCACGCCGTAGCGGCGCAGCAAGGTCATGGCGATGTGTTCCAGGGTTTCGGCGGGCGTGGGCGCCGGGCGTTTGTTATCCACAACCGCCGGCGGCGGTCCACGGCGCAGCAAGGCCCAGCGTCCGGCATCGTCCATGCCGCCGACAAACGCCCCGCGCCCGCGACGGCTGCTGCGTTGCTGGCGTTTGCTCGCGGGTGTGATCAGCGCGCGCAGCCCGGCGAAGCTGTCGGCGTTCACCAACCCGGCGCCCACCAGTTCCTGCAAGGCGATTTCCAGTTCCGTGCGCAGCAGGTGCGCTTCGTGAATCAGCTCATCGAAAAACAACGCACCGTGTTGGCTCAGGGCCTCGAAGACTTTTTGCGTCTTCGGCGACAGTTCGCTGACCGGCGTTTGCTCGGTCAAACCACTCCACAAGCCAACCTGGCTACGCGGCAACAGCACAATCGGCGTACTGCGCAGCGCCGTGCTCGTGCTTTTGTTGCGCGCGGTCAGGCGCGTCCACACCAGTTTGCCGCTGCGGCACAGGTCATCCAGCCAACTCGCCGAATAGTCCTTGAGCCGCGCCGGCAGGAGGTTGCTGTCCCATGCCGAAGCCGCGGCGGGGTAGCCTTCGAATTGACTGACAATCGACGGCAACACCGCGCTGCCCTGGCCTTGGGTTGCCGGGGACAGGTGCTGCCAGTCGAACAGGAAGCGCATGAAATCCTGCAACGCCACCGGCTCGATTTCCCGGCGCAGACGCTTGACCGTGTAGCGATGAATCCGCGCCAGCAGATGCCGCTCGCACCATTCGTCCTGATCAATGCCCGGCGTGAACTGCCCGCGCAGCACATAACCTTCACGCTCCAGTTGCGCCAGGACTTGCACGACTTCAGTCGCCGGTAAGCCCAGCGGCTCGGCAATCGCCTTCAGCGGCAACGGGCCAAACGCACTGAATCGTGCGCGAATCACTTCCAGCACCGCTTCATCGGATTCCCAGGCTTCATCGAAACCGGGCAGCGCCTCCAACGCGGGCTGCAAAATCGTCTGTGGATAAATCGCTTGCAGGCAGGTCAGCCGTTCCAGTGCCAGCCACAGTGATTGATCGGGGTTGATCTGTAAGCGGCTGGCGCGGCCGCTTTCGGCTAACGCATTCAGCCATTCCAACCAATGCGGATTAGCCTGCGCCTCAGCGTCGGAAATGCACGCCAGGTTCATCAACGCCTCATGCATTTCATCGACGTTCGTGGGCGCGGGCCAGGCTTCGTCGCGCACCGCTTGGATCGCCTCGGCATCCAGCGCGCCGAGGTCGTCGGTGGATTGCGGATCGGTCCAGCGTCGGTTAAGCACTGCTTGGGTGCGGCGTTCTTCCAGCGGTGCATCGTCGAGAAAGGTGTAGGGCCGGGCGCTGAGGATTTCCGCTGCGAGCGGCGAGGGTGCTGGCAGGTCGCGGCTGATCAGTCGAACGTCGCCATTCTCCATGCGCCGCAACAAGGCGAGCCAGCCTTCGGTGTCCATGGCTTCGTGCAGGCAATCGTCGAGGGTTTGTTCAATCAGCGGATGCTCCGGCACTTCCCGTTCGCCAGCGAGGTTTTCCACGCAGGCAATCTGATCGGGGAACACGCTGGCGATCAGGTCTTCGCTCTTCATGCGCTGGATCTGCGGCGCGACTTTGCGCCCGCCGGTGTAACGCGGCAGCGCCAGGGCGACGCCGGCATTCCAGCGCCAGCGCACGCCGAACAGCGGCGCTTCGAGCACCGCTTGAATCAGCAGGTGCTCGGCGCTGTTGCTGTGCAGGTAACGCCAGACGTCATCCAGTTCAAAGCTGTGGCTGGTGGACAGCGACAGCACGATCGCGTCTTCACTGGCGGCGGCCTGCAATTCGAAGTTGAAGGTGCGGCAAAAGCGCTTGCGCAGGGCCAGGCCCCAGGCGCGGTTGATGCGGCTGCCGAACGGTGTGTGAATGATCAATTGCGTGCCGCCGGACTCGTCGAAAAACCGCTCCATCAGCAGCGTGTCTTGAGACGGCAAGGCACCGAGGGTCAGCCGTGCACGGGCCAGGTAATCCACCAGTTGCTCGGCGCTGGCGAGGTTCAGGCCGAGGGTGTCGGTCAGCCAGTCAATGGCAGGCTGCAAATTGCCGGGTGTGGCGCCGAGCAGTTCATCCAGTTGTGCTTGCAGACGCGCCACGGCGAACGACAGTTCCGCGCTACGTCCCGGCGCTTCGCCGAGCCAGAACGGAATGGTCGGCGGCTGACCCTGGGCGTCCTCGACCCGGACCTTGCCGGTGTCGACCCGCAGGATTCGGTACGACGTGTTGCCGAGCTGGAAGATATCCCCGGCAATGCTTTCCACCGCAAAGTCTTCGTTGACGCTGCCGATGTTCAGCCCTTGGGGTTCCAGCAACACGCTGTAGTCGGCGTTGTCCGGAATCGTCCCGCCGCTGGTCACGGCGGTCAGCTTGGCGCCGCGACGACCGCGCAGGGTGCGGCTTACGGCGTCGCGATGCAGATAGGCGCTACGGATGCCCTGGCGACCGTTGTAGCCCTCGGCGAGCATTTGCAGCAGCGCCTGATAGTGTTTTTCGTCGAGGTTGGCGTAAGGCGAAGCCTGGCGGAACAGTTCCAGCAGCGCTTGTTCCTGCCATTCCTGGCAACTGACTTCGGCGATGATTTGCTGGGCCAGCACGTCCAGCGGCGCCTCGGGGATCAACAAGGTGTCGAGTTCGCCCCGGCGCACGCAATCGAGCAGCGCGGTGCATTCGATCAAGTCGTCACGGGTGGTGGCGAACAAGCGACCCTTGGGCGTGCCGCCAACCTGGTGTCCGGAACGGCCGACCCGTTGCAGGAAACCGGCAATCGAGCGGGGCGAGGCTATCTGACAGACCAGATCGACATCGCCGATATCGATGCCCAATTCCAGGGACGCCGTGGCAATCAATACTTGCAGCTCGCCGCGCTTGAGCCGCTGTTCGGCGTCGAGGCGAAATTCCTTGGCCAGGCTGCCGTGGTGCGCGGCGACGGCTTCTTTACCCAGGCGTTCGCTCAGATGCCGACTCAGGCGTTCGGCCAAACGCCGGGTGTTGACGAAAATCAGCGTGGTGCGGTGTTCACGGGCGAGGACGGCGAGGCGGTCGTAGACCAGTTCCCAGACGTCGTTAGCCATCACTGCCGAAAGCGGCACGGGTGGTACTTCGATGTCCAGGTCGCGGGGGCGGGCGTGGCCGATGTCGATAATTTCACAGGGGCGATCTCGACCGACGAGGAAGCGCGACACCGCTTCGATAGGTTTTTGCGTGGCGGACAGGCCGATGCGCATCAAAGGCTCCGGGCACAGCGCCTGCAAACGCTCAAGACTCAAGGCCAAATGGCTGCCGCGTTTGCTGGCCGCAATGGCGTGGATTTCATCGACGATCACCGTGCGCGTGGTGCCGAGCATTTTTCGCCCGGAGTCGGAACCGAGCAGCACATAAAGGGATTCCGGGGTGGTCACCAGAATGTGCGGCGCAGTCTTGCGCATCGTCGAACGGTCTTTTTGCGGGGTATCGCCGGTGCGCACGGCGGTGTTGATCTGCAATTCGGGCAGGCCCATGACGCGCAATTGCTCGGTGATCCCGGCCAGCGGGTTTTGCAGGTTGATCTGGATGTCGTTGGACAGGGCTTTGAGCGGCGAAACGTAGACCACCAGGGTTTCGTCGGGCAAATGACCGCCGTTCTCCAGGCCTTGGTGGAAAAGATCATCAAGGACTGCGAGGAATGCCGTGAGGGTCTTGCCGGAACCGGTAGGCGCGGCGATCAGCGTCGAGCGGCGCTGACGAATCAACGGCCACGCCCGGGCCTGGGCGGCAGTCACCGTCGGGAAGGTATGGCTGAACCAGGCACTGACGGCAGGATGGAAGCCGGCCAGGGCGCTGTCTGCGGGGATGGGCAGGTTCATGGGGTAATTTATGCGGGCGGGGTGGGGAAGATGCAAGTACCGCTGGGGTTATCCCCACCCCTGTGGCGAGGAAGCTTGCTCCCGCTCGGCTGCGAAGCAGTCGTAAAATCAGGCGGCTAGGTGTGTCAGGATGAATAGGGAGGCAGGTTTTAGGGCTGCTTCGCAGCCCAGCGGGAGCAAGCTCCCTCGCCACAGGGCGCGGTCAAGCCATGGATCTACACTTTACGGATGACGGTTGCGCACTAAACCCGCAAAATGCAACGATTCCGGCAACTATCGACGGCATTGCCTGCGGGCGCTGTCGATTAAGCCATTGTTCCAATCAGACTGGGCCTGCTGACTCTATGCGAATGCGCCTTATGTTATTGGGCGGCGGAAATGCCCTTGGGCAGGCGCTGATTCGCCTCGGTGCGGAGGAAGACATCGGCTTCCTCGCCCCCCGCCCACCACAAGACGGCTGGGATGCCGCGAGCCTGACGCAACTGCTCGACGACACCCGCCCGGACGCGCTGATCAACCTCGCCTACTACTTCGACTGGTTCCAGGCGGAGACCGTCAGCGAGCAGCGTCTGGCCGGGCAGGAGCGCGCGGTCGAGCGTCTGGCCGAACTGTGCCAGCACCACAACATCGTGCTGCTGCAACCCTCGAGCTATCGCGTATTCGACGGCTCGCGCGCTACGGCCTACAGCGAAAAAGACGAGCCGGTGCCCCTGGGCCTGCGCGGTCAGGCGCTGTGGCGAATCGAGCAAAGCGTGCGCGCCACCTGCCCGCAACATGTGCTGTTGCGTTTCGGCTGGCTGCTCGATGACAGCGCCGATGGCACCCTCGGGCGCTTCCTCGCCCGGGCCGAAACACCTGAAGAATTGCTGATGGCCGACGACCGCCGGGGCAACCCGACGCCGGTGGACGACGCGGCCCGGGTGATCATTTCGGTGCTCAAGCAACTCGATTGTGCGGCACCGCTGTGGGGCACCTATCATTACGCCGGACATGAGGCGACTACGCCGCTGGCGCTGGGGCAGGCGATCATTACCGAAGCACGCAACCTGCACGAGCTGGCCATCGAAGCACCGACCGCCCAGGCCCACGCCGCGCGGCCCGACGCTGCCGAAGAGCCGCAACACGCGGTGCTGGCCTGCAAGAAAATTCTGCACACCTTCGGGATCAAGCCTCGCGCCTGGCGCGCGGCGCTCCCGGGCTTACTGGATAGGTTCTATCGCCATGGCTGACGGCCCAGTTTTAATCACCGGCGGCGCCGGTTTCATCGGTTCGCACCTCACCGACGCCTTGCTCGCCAAGGGCCACGCGGTGCGCATCCTCGATGACCTGTCCACCGGCAAACGCAGCAACCTGCCGCTGGACAACCCCAAGGTCGAGCTGATTGTCGGCGATGTCGCCGATGCGGCACTGGTCGCCCGTTCGATGATCGGTTGCAGCGCCGTCGCGCACCTGGCGGCCGTGGCGTCGGTGCAGGCGTCGGTGGACGATCCGGTGAAGACCCACCAAAGCAACTTCATCGGAACCTTGAATGTCTGCGAAGCCATGCGCCAGGTTGGCGTCAAACGGGTGCTGTTTGCCTCCAGCGCGGCGGTTTACGGCAACAACGGCGAAGGCGAGTCGATTGACGAAGACACCGCCAAGGCACCGCTGACGCCTTATGCGTCAGACAAACTGGCCAGCGAATACTACTTCGATTTCTACCGCCGCCAGCATGGCCTGGAGCCGGTGGTGTTCCGCTTCTTCAACATCTTCGGCCCGCGCCAGGATCCATCCTCGCCGTACTCCGGGGTCATCAGCATCTTCAGCGAACGCGCGCAGAAAGGTTTGCCGATCACCGTGTTTGGTGACGGCGAGCAGACGCGGGATTTTGTCTACGTCGAGGATCTGGTGGATTTGCTGGTGCAGGCAATCGAGAAGCCGCAGGTCGAAGTCGGCGCAGTGAATGTTGGCTGGAATCAGGCGACGACCCTCAAGCAGATGCTCGAAGCGTTGGCACAAGTGGTCGGTGAATTGCCGCCAGTGAGCTACGGCCCGGCGCGGTCCGGTGATATCCGCCATTCGCGGGCGAACAACCGGCGCTTGCTGGAGCGGTTTACCTACCCTGAGCAAACGCCGATGAGCGTTGGTTTGGCGCGGTTGCTGGGGCGCTGATCGTACCCACGCTCTGCGTGGGAATGCCTCAACGGACGCTCCGCGTTCGGCTTTGGATGGGACGCGGAGCGTCCCGGGCTGCATTCCCACGCGGAGCGTGAGAACGATCAAGGCGCCTGTTCAGGCGCCTTTTTTTGTGCGTGGGATTTAGAACTTGTAGCCCAGGCCAACCATGTAAATAAACGGATCCACGTCCACATTGACCTTGGCCCGAGTGCCCGGTGCCACGGCGTTGTTTTCCACGGTGGCGCGGGTGTCGATGTCGATGTAGCGCACCTGGGCGTTGAGCATGATGTTGTCGGTGATCATGTAGTCGGCGCCGAGCTGGAACGCCATGCCCCAGGAGTTTTTCGCCTTGAAGTTGCTGAAGCCGTTGGCTTGGGCTTCGCTGCCGACGTGTTCGTCGTAGATCCAGGTGTAGTTGATGCCGGCACCGACATACGGCTGGAACGCGGACTTGGCGTCGAGCGGGTAGTACACGACGCTGAGGGTCGGCGGCAAGTGTTTCAGGGTGCCGAGTTTGCCGTTGGCCGCGCCCAGGGCGGTGCCTTTGATCTTCACGTCATGCTCGAACGGCGAGGCCGCGAGCAGCTCGATCCCCCAGTGGCTGTCGATCATGTAGGCGAAGTTCAGACCCAGTTGCGTGTCGCTGCTCATGGTCGCCTTGCCACCCAGGTCGGCACCCGCCAGCGGGCCTTGATCGACCTTGACGCTGGAGCTGTCAGCCTTCGGGTTGACGGTGATCGCACCGGCGCGAACGATGATGTCGCCGGCTTCGTGGGCGTGGGCGAGCGGGGCTGCGAGCGCGAGGGCAAACAGCGAGGCGCTGAGCAAGGACTTGTTCATGGGGGCTCCAAAGGACGTTAAAAATGTTTGATGTCCAATGGTAAAGAGCCATCTGATACGGTCTTTTGATTCAGCTCAATGAAACAGTGATGGGGTGGGTTTTTGTGGAACCTTTGCCGGCCCCTTCGCGGGCAAGCCTTGCTCCTACGAGGTTTCGCAATCCGTGGGAGCGAGGCTTGCCCGCGAAGGCGTCCTCACCAACAACAACGAACCCCCGGATTTACTCCGGCAATTCATACACATAAATCTTGTCCGCTTCCATCTGATACCCGGCATCCGCCAATTCGCTGCTGGACGCTTTAACCTGCAAAGCCCCCTCGATCCAGTACGGTTGATACAACTCATCCAGCTTCACGCCGACTTCGCTTTTCACATGCACGATCTGGTTCGACGGCGGTGGCGGGACATGAATGCAGGCGCCAAAATACGGCACCAGCAGAAACTCCGTGGTGCGACCTTCTTCACTCACTTCCAGCGGCACGATGTAGCCCGGCAAGCGGATGTTCTTGCCGTCGAGGCTTTTCACCACCGGTGCGTTGGGCAGGTCCTGCTTGGCGGCCGGGGCCGATTCAAGGGCGCTGCTCATCTGCGACAGGTCGTGCAGCGGCGTCATGTTCGGCACTTCTGCCGGGGCGTCCGGCGGGATCATTTCCGACCAGGTCAAATCCGCGGGTTCGGCCGCCCACAGCGGCAGGGCGACCAGTATCAACAGCGCGAGCAGAGCGCGGGGCATCTTCAACGTCCTCATAAACGGATCGACAGGCCATCGGCCAATGATTGGCGATACGCGCGCCAGGCCGGCACGCTGCCCATCAGCAGCGCGGCGATCAGAATGCCACCGAGCAGCGTCCATTCATATTCGCTCGGCCAGGCCAGCGGCAGGTACAAACCGTAATTCGCCTGCACATAACCCTGGGCGGCGGCGATGCACACATACAGCAACGCCACACCAGCGATAACCCCGGACAGCGCCAAGGCAAAGGCTTCCAGCACCAACAACGTCGCGATGTGCCACGGCCGCGCGCCCACCGAACGCAGGATCGCCATCTCGCGCCGTCGTTCATTGAGGCTGGTGAGAATCGCCGTGAGCATGCCGATCAACCCGGTCAACACCACGAACAGCGAGACCACGAACAAGGCTTTTTCCGCCGTGCTCATCAAACTCCACAGCTCTTGCAACGCCACGCCCGGCAGGATCGCCAGCATCGGTTCGCCACGGAATTCGTTGATCTCGCGTTGCACCGCGAAGGTGGAAATCTTGCTGTTGAGGCCAAGCATGAACGCGGTGATCGCTTGCGGCGTCAGGTCCATGTTGCGCGCCTGATCGGCGCTGATCCGGCCTTTGCCCTGCGCCGGCACGCCGTTGTGCCAGTCGATGTGGATCGCTTCCATGCCGCCGAGGCTGATGTGCAACGTGCGGTCCACCGGGGTGCCGGTGCGTTTCAAGATGCCAACCACGGTGAACGGTTTGTCGTCGTGCTTGACCAGGCTGATCACCGCCACGCCGTGGGCCAGTACCAGTTTGTCGCCGAGTTTGTAATGCAACGCATCCGCCACTTCGGCACCGAGCACCACTTCGAACGGGTCGGTGGCGAAGGCACGGCCGTCGGCCAGTTCCAGGTGTTGTTGATGACCGTACTGGTAATGCTCGAAGTAGGCCTCGGTGGTGCCCATCACGCGGTAGCCGCGATGGGAGTCGCCGAGGGACATCGGGATCGCCCACTTCACTTTCGGGTTGTTGGCGAAGTGTTCGAAGCTGTCCCAACGGATGTTGTTGGTGGCGTTGCCGATGCGGAACACCGAGTACAGCAACAGGTTCACCGAACCGGACCGGGCGCCGACGATCAGGTCGGTGCCGCTGATGGTGCTGGCGAAACTGGCCTTGGCTTCGGTGCGTACGCGTTCAACGGCTAAAAGCAGACACACCGACAGGGCAATGGCGAACGCGGTGAGGATCGCGGTGAAGCGGCGGTTAGCCAGGCTGGCCAGGGCTAGACGAAACAAATACATCTCAGACCTCGAACGGGGTGGCGGCGCGATTGAGCTCGGCCAGCGACAGGTTGCGGTCGAACAGCGGCGCGAGGCTCTGGTCATGGCTGACGAACAACAGGCTCGACCCGGCTTCGCGGCATTCGGCGAACAGCAGTCGAATGAAGTTCTCGCGAGCGTCGTAATCCAGGGCCGAGGTCGGTTCGTCGGCGATCACCAGTTCCGGTTGACCGATCAACGCGCGGGCGGCGGCAACCCGTTGTTGCTGGCCGATGGACAGCGAATCGGCGCGGCGGCTGAGGATGCTTTCATCCTTCAAGCCCAAGTGCGCGAGCAGAGTGGCGGCGGCCTGATCAACGCTGCCGTGGCGCTGTTTCGCCCGTTCGGCGCGCAATTTGGAGAAGTGACAGGGCAACTCGACGTTCTCGCGTACCGAGAGGAACGGCAGCAAGTTGAACTGCTGGAAGATATAGCCGGTGTGATCGACGCGGAAACGGTCGCGAGCGCCGGCACCGAGTTCGGTCAGTTCCTGGCCGAGCAGACGGATACTGCCGCGATCAGGCTTCTGCACACCGCCGAGCAGGCCGAGCAGGGTGGTCTTGCCACTGCCGCTGGGACCCTTGAGGAACAGGGTTTCACCGGGTTCCAGGCGAAACGCCGGGATATCCAGCAGCGGCGGGTGACCGGGCCAACTGAAGCCCAGGTCGGACAGTTCGATGAGTGCTTGGGTCATGGCGCCGATTTCATGGGTAGTCTTGATTGCACCAACAACCCCGATCCCTGTAGGAGCGAGGCTTGCCCGCGAAGAGGCCATCACATTCAACTGAGATGTCGACTGACAGATCGCCTTCGCGGGCAAGCCTCGCTCCTACGGGATTGGGGGTTGATCAGAATTTCAGGGAGGCCGCCTTGGCCGTCACTTCAACGCCTTGCTGGCCGCTTGGGCTGATCAGTTGCACCTGAATCTTCTGGGTCGCCGGGAAGGTATTGAAGATGTTCGACAGGTCCAGGGTTTTCAGCGCACCGGGTGCCGCGCAGCTGAATTGGTAGCGGGCGTGGATTTCGCTGTGGTCGTGGTGATGCTCATGACCGTCCTTGACCGCTTCGTCGTGATCATCGTCGGCGTCTGGCTTGTCACCGAACAGCGGGCTTTCCAGTTCCTGAGTCGCGACTTTGCAGCCGGCGGCTTTTGGCAGGGCAAACAGCACCAGCGGGTTTTCCAGCTTCGTCCGGACGGCGGCAACTTTGGCCTTGTCGGTGTCGCTGGTGGCGGCGTGTTCGAAGCCCACCAGGTTCATCGCCGGGCTTTCCAGTTCCAGCTCCAGAGTCTGGCCGTCCAGCGCCGCGTTCAAGCGACCGACGCCATGTTCGTGGGCGCCAAGGCTGCCGTGTTCAGGTTCATTGGCCGCAAAGGCAGCGGCCAGCGGCAACAGGGCAAACGGCAGAGCGAGCAGCAGACGACGCATGGCGGGTCTCCGGGAAGTAAAGTGAAAGGTTTGTTATGTAATCTTATAACGAAAGTGCGGAGAGTTTGACCGCCCGCTTGGCGTTACACAAGACCCATGGGAGCATGCAGGTCAGAAATGTGCAGGAGCGGACTTATGTTGCGAATACGCGGAAGCATCGGCGACTGGCCGGTGGATTTGACCCTGGAGATGGACGACGGCGATTGGGCGCGGCTCGGCGCGCAGTTGCAGGTCAGTAAAACCGAGGAAGTCAGCGCCCCGGCGGCCAAACCGCTGAACCAGGATGACGCGCTGTGGCAGATCGCCAAGGACTTGCTGCGCAAGGCCGGGCAATTGAGCGGGCCGGATTTGCTTGAGCAGTTGGAAGGGCTGACCGGCAGCGCGGCGTCGGGTAAACGCCTGTTGGTGCGCCTGCGCCATTGTGCGGATGTAAAAGTGGTGAGCGGCGGGGATACGCCGCTGTACAGCTGGGTTGAACCCTCGTAGGAGCAAAGCTTGCTCGCGTTGGCGATCTTACGGACGCCATCGCGGGCAAGCCTTGCTCCTACAAGGTTACTTAGTACAACGCAGCAAACAACTTGCGCCGGTACGTGGTCACCAGCGGGTGATCATTGCCCAACAGTTCGAACACCTGCAGCAAAGTCTTGTGCGGCAAGCCTTCGCTGTAGCTGCGGTTGCGGATGAACAGCTTGAGCAACGAATCCAGCGCCGGTTCGTACTGTTGGCGCGCCAGTTGCTGAATCGCCAGTTGATACACCGCTTCATCATCCTGCGGATCTTTCGCCAGGCGCGCCTTCAAATCGGCGGCATCCGGCAAATCCTTGGCCTGACCGAGGAACTGGATCTGCGCCTTGGCGCCAGCCAGGGCAGCCTTGTGATCGTCGGTCTTGACCGCGTCGAGCACGGTTTGCGCTTCGCCCAGTTCGCCACGTTCAGTCAGGCAGCGGGCGTACAGGATCAGCGCTTTCGCGTTGGTGTTGTCTTCGCCCAGCAGCACTTTGAGGATGGCTTCGGCGTCGGCAAAACGGTTGTCATCGAACAGCGCCTGAGCCTGTTCGAAAGGATCGGCGGCGGCTGGCGGCGGCATCTGCACATGCGGCTCAAGCATCGCGCGCACCGCGGATTCCGGTTGCGCACCGGCAAACCCGTCCACCGGTTGACCGTCCTTGAACAGCACCACGGTCGGCAGGCTGCGAATGCCGAAGCGCGAGACGATGTCCGGCTCGACGTCGCAATTGACCTTGGCCAGCAACAACTCGCCCTGATAGCTCTCGGCGATGGTTTGCAGCATCGGCATCAAGGCCTTGCACGGCGCACACCATTCGGCCCAGAAATCCACCAGCACCGGTTTGTGAAAAGAGTTCTCGATCACCGACTGGTCGAAATCGGCAGTCGTGGCGTCGAAGATGTACGGCGTTTCCTGACTCATGGGGGATCTCTTGGAAGCGTGAATGAGGCCACTATAAGGCTTGGCGGGGTGTCGCCGGAAGAAGGAACGATCAGGGGCGGGAGGCGTGGTAAAGACTCACATGTCGAAACTCTTCCGGCTCGGCCAGATCGGGCAAGGTCATCGCCTCCAGCATCTCGATGCGGCGATACAACGGATGACGAAAATCCCGCACCCGCGAATCCGCGACCAGCGCTTCCCGCCCACGACTCAAAAACTCATCGAGCAGCGGCAGATTCGCCCGGTCATACAGCACGTCGGCGACGAGAATCAGATCAAAGCGATCCGCCTCGGCAAAGAAATCCGTCGAATAGTTGAGCTGTACATTGTTGAGTTCGGCATTCGCCCGACACGCGGCAATCGCCAGCGGATCCAGGTCGCAGGCCACCACTTCCAGCGCCCCGGCCTTTACCGCTGCAATCCCTGCAACGCCAGACCCGGCGCCAAAATCCAGTACCCGCTTGCCTTTGACCCACTCGGGAAATTCAACGAGATACCGCGCCACTGCCAGGCCACTGGCCCAGCAGAAACTCCAATAGGGCGGCTCATGCAGGATTCGGCGGGTTTCTTCCTGGCTGAAGGCGCGGTCCATATTGTCGCCGTCGATCAGCCAGAGCTTCAGGTCAGTATCCGGTAATGGGCAGGCGACGAGTTGCGCGTCGCCGAGCAGTTCGTCTAATGCCTGTTGCAGGTCGAGCGGTGCAATCATGGGGCTTTGACGAATTGCAGCTGGCCCAACGCTTGGGTCGTCGGCTGGGTGATGGTCTGCGACGGCAGGTGCAAAATCAGTTGGCCGGACTGGCTGGCGCGGCCACGCAGTTCAACACGGGCGCCGACCGGGAAGGATTCCGGGTTGAAACGCAGGTGGAACGGCAGAATCTGATTGGTGCCGATCAGGCTGGAACTGGCCAACAACTGTTGCGGGCGAGACTTGTCGTCGATCACCAGCAGCGCCAGTTCCACTTCGGCGCCGGCCGGCACGCCTTGCAGGGTGCCACTCAGTTCACGTTGATACGCCGGCAGCGGGCCGAGGGCGGCCGATTCCTTGGCTTTCTTCTGCGCCGCTTGTGGCGCGGGGCCCGGGGTCGGCGGCTGAGGCTTGGGCGCATCGCTGCTGCAGGCTACCAGCAGGCTTAAAATACTGAGCAGGACGAGCGGTCGTAACGACATTTTTGGCTCCAGCAACATGAAATCCATAATAGCTCGTCTGTATACCGCAAACCCTATGGCTTGTCTTGCCACGGGGATGCGCTACCATGGCCCTCCCTTTTTTTGTTGCCTGCCACCATGCACTGTCCCTTCTGCGGTGCCAACGACACCAAGGTCATCGACTCGCGACTGGTCGCCGAGGGCGAACAGGTGCGCCGCCGGCGTGAATGCCTGGCCTGCGGCGAGCGTTTCACGACGTTCGAGACTGCCGAACTGGTGTTGCCGCGCCTGATCAAAACCGACGGCAGCCGCCAGCCGTTCGACGAAGAAAAACTCCGCGCCGGCATGCAGCGGGCGCTGGAGAAGCGCCCGGTGAGTGTCGAGCGCCTCGAATCGTCGCTGGTGCACATCAAACACAAACTGCGTGCCACCGGCGAGCGTGAGGTCAAATCCCTCGTGGTCGGTGAACTGGTGATGGCCGAGCTGCAAAAGCTCGACGAAGTCGCCTACATTCGTTTCGCCTCCGTGTATCGGCGCTTCCAGGACCTCAACGAGTTCCGCGAAGAGATCGATCGCCTGGCCCGAGAGCCGGTGAAAGAATGACCACAGCCGCAGAGCAAGCCATCCTCGACGCCCATTACATGGCCCGCGCGCTGGAATTGGCGCGCAAAGGTCACTACACGACCCACCCCAACCCGCGGGTAGGCTGCGTGATCGTCAAGGACGGGCAGATCGTCGGCGAAGGCTGGCATGTGCGCACCGGCGAACCCCACGCCGAAGTCCATGCCCTGCGCGACGCTGGCGACAAGGCCCGAGGCGCCACGGCTTACGTGACCCTCGAACCGTGCAGCCACCACGGCCGCACGCCGCCCTGTGCCGATGCGCTGGTGAATGCCGGCCTCGCCCGTGTAGTGGCAGCCATGCAGGACCCGAACCCGTCGGTGGCCGGTCGCGGCATGCAGCGCCTCGCCCAGGCCGGTATCGCCATCGAAAGCGGCGTCCTGGAAGGCGAGGCGCGCAAGCTCAACGAAGGCTTCCTGAAACGCATGGAACACGGCTTGCCGTTCGTGCGAGTCAAGTTGGCCATGAGCCTGGACGGTCGCACGGCGATGGAAAGCGGCGAAAGCCAATGGATCACCGGCCCGGCCGCACGCTCGGCGGTGCAACGCCTGCGCGCCCAGGCCAGCGTGGTGCTGACCGGCGCCGATACGGTGCTGGCCGACAACGCCCGTTTGACCGTGCGTGCCGCCGAACTGGGTCTGGACGCCGAGCAAACCGCGCTGGCCATGAGCCGTCCACCGCTGCGCGTACTGATCGACGGCCGCTTGCGCGTGCCGCTGGATGCCCCATTCTTCAAGGCTGGCCCGGTGCTGGTCGCCACCTGCATGGCCATCGAAGAGCAATACGCCAACGGCCCGGAATGCCTGATCGTGGCTGGCGACGATGGCTTGGTGGACCTGCGCAAACTGCTGGTCGAACTGGCCAACCGTGGGGTCAACGAAGTGTTGGTCGAAGCCGGTCCGCGTCTGGCTGGGGCGTTTGCCCAGCTAGGCCTGGTGGATGAGTTCCAGATCTTCATCGCCGGCAAATTCCTTGGCTCCTCGGCCCGCCCGTTGCTCGACTGGCCGCTGGCGCAAATGAAAGACGCGCCCGAGCTGAAAATCACCGAAATTCGCGCGGTTGGCGATGACTGGCGAGTCACTGCCATTCCTTCGCCAGCCGCGAGCGTATAATTCCCGGCCTGAGCCAAGACGGCCTGTTCTCGAGGAGGACTCCATGTTTACCGGCATCATCGAATCCATCGGCAGTATTCGTGCATTGACCCCAAAAGGCGGAGATGTGCGGGTCTACGTAGAAACCGGCAAGCTCGACCTGAGCGACGTCAAACTGGGCGACAGCATCGCGGTCAACGGCGTGTGCCTGACCGCGGTTGAGCTGCCAGGCAACGGCTTTGCAGCGGACGTCAGTCGCGAAACCCTCGACTGCACCGCCATGAACGATCTGAAAAGCGGCAGCCCGGTCAACCTGGAAAAAGCCCTGACCCCGACCACTCGCCTCGGCGGGCACCTGGTCAGCGGCCATGTCGATGGCGTGGGTGAAGTGGTTGCCCGCACCGAGAATGCTCGCGCGGTGGAATTCCGCATCCGCGCGCCGAAAGACCTCGCCAAGTACATCGCCCATAAAGGCTCGATCACCGTCGATGGCACCAGCCTGACCGTGAACGCAGTCGATGGCGCCGAGTTCTTGCTGACGATCATTCCCCACACCCTGAGCGAAACCATCATGGCGTCTTACCAGCCAGGTCGCCGGGTGAATCTGGAAGTGGACTTGCTGGCACGTTATCTGGAGCGCCTGTTGTTGGGCGATAAGGCCGCAGAGCCAACTTCTGGAAACATCACCGAAAGCTTTCTGGCCGCCAACGGCTACCTCAAATCCTGACTCAAGGGGGTGCCTTGTGGCGCTCAATAGCATCGAAGAACTGGTTGAAGACATCCGCCAAGGCAAGATGGTCATCCTCATGGATGACGAAGACCGCGAGAACGAAGGCGACCTGATCATGGCCGCCGAGTGCTGCCAGCCGGAACACATCAACTTCATGGCCAAGCACGCCCGTGGCCTGATCTGCATGCCGATGAGCCGCGAGCGCTGCGAACTGTTGAAGCTGCCGCTGATGGCGCCGCGCAACGGTTCCGGTTTCGGCACCAAGTTCACCGTGTCGATCGAAGCCACCACCGGCGTGACCACCGGCATCTCCGCCGCCGACCGCGCCCGCACTGTGCAGGCTGCCGCCGCCAAGGATGCCAAGGCTGAAGACATCGTCAGCCCCGGCCACATCTTCCCGCTGATGGCCCAACCAGGCGGCACCCTCGCTCGCGCCGGCCACACCGAAGCCGCTTGCGACCTGGCGCGCATGGCCGGTTTCGAGCCGAGCGGGGTGATCTGCGAAGTGATGAACGACGACGGCACCATGTCCCGCCGCGCCGAACTGGAAACCTTCGCCGCCGAACACAACATCAAGATCGGCACCATCGCCGACCTGATTCACTACCGGATGATCCACGAACGTACCGTTCAGCGGATTGCCGAGCAGCCGCTGGACAGCGAACTGGGCCAATTCAACCTGGTGACCTATCGTGATTCCGTGGAAGGCGACGTGCACATGGCCCTGACCCTGGGCACCGTGTGCGCCGAAGAGCCGACCCTGGTTCGGGTGCACAACATGGACCCATTGCGCGATCTGTTGATGGTCAAGCAACCGGGCCGCTGGAGCCTGCGCGCCGCCATGGCCGCGGTCGCCGAGGCCGGCAGCGGCGTGGTGCTGTTGCTCGGTCACCCGCTCGATGGCGATGTATTGCTGGCGCACATCCGCGAAACAGCGGAGCACGTCCCGGCGAAAAAACCGACCACCTACAGCATCGTCGGTGCCGGTTCGCAGATCCTGCGCGACCTGGGCGTTCGCAAAATGCGCCTGATGAGCGCGCCAATGAAATTTAATGCGATATCCGGTTTCGATCTGGAAGTTGTAGAATACGTGCCCTCCGAATAATGACCGGTTGTTTCCGGGCCTTGATTCGCGGTTAACACATCACTGAGGGACGCGTAGAAAACGCGTCCCGGCTCTTTAAGAGATCTAACGAATGACCCTGAAGACCATCGAAGGTACCTTCATCGCCCCTAAAGGCCGCTACGCTTTGGTAGTAGGCCGTTTCAACAGCTTCGTCGTTGAAAGCCTGGTCAGCGGTGCAGTTGATGCCCTGGTTCGCCATGGCGTGAGCGAAAGCGACATCACCATCATCCGTGCGCCTGGCGCCTTCGAAATCCCGCTGGTTGCGCAGAAAGTAGCCCAGAAGGGCGAATACGCGGCAATCATCGCCCTGGGCGCGGTCATTCGTGGCGGTACTCCGCACTTCGAATACGTGGCGGGCGAATGCACCAAGGGCCTGGCCCAAGTGTCCATGGAGTTCGGCGTACCGGTCGCTTTCGGCGTCCTGACCGTTGATTCCATCGAGCAAGCCATCGAACGTTCCGGCACCAAGGCCGGTAACAAAGGTGCCGAAGCTGCCCTGTCCGCCCTGGAAATGGTCAGCCTGCTGGCACAGTTGGAGGCCAAGTGATTAGCGACGACAGCGATCAGTTCAACCCGCGCGATCCAAAGCCTGCGGATGCCGGCAAGCCATCGAAAAGCGTCAAGCGTCGCGAAGCCCGTCAGCTCGCGACTCAAGCGCTGTACCAATGGCACATGGCCAAGCAGTCGCTGAACGAGATCGAAGCGCAGTTCCGGGTCGATAACGATTTCAGCGATGTAGATGCCGCCTACTTCCACGACATCCTGCACGGCGTTCCGGCCCACAAGCCTGAGATCGACGCTGCACTGTCGCCCTGCCTGGACATCACCATCGAAGAGCTGGACCCGGTTGAACTGGCGGTTTTGCGCCTGTCCACCTGGGAACTGCTCAAGCGCGTCGACGTGCCGTACCGCGTTGTGATCAACGAAGGTATCGAGCTGGCGAAAGTCTTCGGTTCCACCGATGGCCACAAGTTCGTCAACGGTGTACTCGACAAGCTGGCCCCACGTCTGCGTGAAGCTGAAGTGAAGGCGTTCAAGCGCTAATAAGCGCTTGTAGTTGCCATGGGCGAGTTTGAGCTGATCCGCCATTTCTTCGCCGCCGCGCCTTGTGCGCAGGGCGGCGAGGGCGTTGCACTGGGGATCGGCGATGATTGCGCCCTGCTGGCTGTTCCCGCTGGGGAGCAGTTGGCGATTTCTACCGACACCCTCGTTGCCGGTGTGCATTTCGCAGATCCTTGCGACCCGTTTTTGCTCGGTCAGCGCTCGCTGGCTGTAGCGGTCAGTGACCTGGCCGCCATGGGCGCCACTCCCGTAGCCTTTACCCTTGCCCTGACCTTGCCGACGGTGACCGCCGATTGGCTGGATGCCTACGCCCGTGGTTTGAATGTCATGGCTCAGGGCTGTGGCGTGGCGCTGGTCGGTGGTGACACCACCCGTGGGCCGTTGAGTCTGACCATGACCGTGTTTGGGCGCGTGCCGGCCGGTCAGGCGTTGACCCGCAGCGGCGCGCAGCCGGGCGACTGGCTGTGTGTCGGTGGCGAGTTGGGCAATGCTGCCGGGGCCTTGCCGCTGGTGCTTGGCCAACGGACTGCCGATGAAGCCATCGCCGATCCGCTGCTGCGCCATTACTGGTCGCCGCAACCGCAACTGGCGTTGGGGCAAGCGCTACGCGGCAGAGCCTCGTCGGCGCTGGATATCTCCGACGGCCTGCTCGCCGACTGCGGGCACATTGCGCTCGCGTCGAAGGTCGGCATCCAGATCGAGCGGAGCAAGTTGCCGGTGTCGCAAGCGTTGGTGGCTTTCCTCGGCCAGTCAGGCGCCGAGGACGCCGCCCTGAGCGGAGGCGACGACTACGTGCTGGCCTTCACCGTGCCGCCCGTCGAATTGCCCCGGTTGCTGGCGGACGGCTGGCCGATCCATGTGGTCGGCCGGGTCGTGACCGGGCAGGGCGTTGCGCTACTGGACGCCGATGGACGTGACATCACCCCGCAAACACGGGGTTATCAACATTTTCCGGAGACCCCGTGACCGATCACCCCAATCAGACGCCGGCGGAATTCGTACCGCCTTCGGTCTGGCGCAACCCTTGGCATTTCCTGGCGTTCGGCTTCGGCTCGGGCACCTTGCCCAAGGCTCCGGGCACCTGGGGTTCGTTAGTTGCGCTACCCTTTATTCCGTTGTGGCAGATGTTGCCCGACTGGGGCTACTGGCTGATGCTCGGCATCACCATGCTGTTTGGCTTCTGGCTGTGCGGCAAAGTGGCCGACGACTTACGGGTACACGATCACGAAGGCATCGTCTGGGATGAGATGGTCGGGATGTGGATCACCCTGTGGCTGGTGCCGGAAGGTTGGTACTGGTTGTTGGCGGGGTTCCTGATGTTCCGCTTCTTCGACATTCTCAAGCCATGGCCGATTCACTGGGTGGACCGGCATGTGCACGGTGGTGTCGGGATCATGCTCGACGACGTATTGGCCGGGGTCTTTGCATGGCTGGGGATGCAGGGCCTGGTGTGGTTTTTCGCCTGAGTGGTGAAGCAGGGATTAGGTATGGCTAGACGCTGGTTGATGGTGGTTTTCGCGATGTTCTGCTCGCTCGCCCAGGCGGGGGATGCGACGCCGGCGCCGTCCGTGATTCATCTGGCCAGCGAAGACTGGGAAAACTACACCGCCGCTGACGGTCACGGCCTGGGCTGGGACGTGTTGCGCACCGTCTTTGAACCGGCCGGGGTCAAGCTCGATATCCGCAGCGAACCCTACACCCGCGCCGTCGGCCTGGCCCAGCGCGGGGAGGTGGACGCCTGCGTCGGCGCCTATCGCAATGAAACCAGCGACGTGCTTTATCCGCACTGGAACTTCGACACCGATCACATCTACGCCCTGGGCCTGGCGAGCAATCCGGCGCCGACCCTCGATAATCTCGGTAGTTATCGGCTGGCCTGGGTGCGCGGCTACAAGTACCAGGATTACCTGCCCAACGTGCAGCGCTACAACGAAGTGGTGCGGCGCACCGGCATCCTGTCGATGCTGACCCACAACCGCGCCGACTATTACATCGATGCCCTGACCGAGATCGACTATGTGCTCGCCCGGGCCAGGGATCCGTCGCAGTTCCGCCGAACCCACATTGCCGAGCTGCCGCTGTACCTGTGTTTTGCCGACAACCCCAAGGCCCGCGCGCTGATGGCGTTGTTCGACCAGCGCATGGAACTGCTGGTGAAAAGCGGCGAGTTGAAACCGATCTTTGCCAAGTGGAAACAGCCTTATCCATTTGATGCAAATTGAACGGTCGCAGCTAGCGTTTGTAGGCGCTGCCGAGCCCGCGAAGTGCGCTCGGCTTGTAGCAGCTGCCGAGGCACGAGGCTGCGTTCGGCTGCGAAGCAGTCGTAAAACCTGAGCGCGCGGTATGGCTGAAACACCGCATCGCCTGATTTCACGACTGCTGCGCAGCCGAACGCAGCCTCGTACCTCGGCAGCTGCTACAGCGGACGCAGCCTCGTACCTCGGCAGCTGCTACAAGTGGACACAGACTGGGTATTGGCATCTCAGATCAAACTTTTTGATCGTTATGCCCCATAATTCAGCCTAAGCGTCGGTCGGAACCTGCTGTTACAATGCCGCCTCTGCGAATCTCCAGTACTTATTGATCAGGAGCACACCGGTGCCTGTCGTTTTTGTCGCCGCTTCGAAGCTGCCAACACCTTTTGCGCAATTCACCATGCACGGCTTTCTCGATGAAGAGAACGGGCGCGAGCACGTGGTGCTGAGCCTGGGCGACTTCGCCGACGGTGCCCCGGTACTTGGCCGGTTGCACTCCGAATGCCTGACCGGCGACGCCTTGTTCAGTCAGCGTTGCGACTGCGGCTCGCAACTTGAGGCAGCGTTGCAGGCCATCGCCCGCGAAGGCCGTGGCGTGTTGCTGTACTTGCGTCAGGAAGGCCGGGGCATTGGCCTGTTGAACAAGATCCGCGCCTACGAGTTGCAGGACGGCGGTGCCGACACCGTTGAAGCCAACGAGCGTCTGGGCTTTGCTGCCGACCAGCGTGACTACGCCATGTGCCTGCCGATGTTGCAGCACCTGGGGGTGAAATCCCTGCGCCTGATGACCAACAACCCGCGCAAGGTCAAAGCTTTGACCGACATGGGCATCGTGGTCGCCGAGCGCGTGCCGCTGCACACCGGGCACAACCCGCACAACAAACTGTACCTGGCGACCAAGGCCAGCAAGCTCGACCACATGATGGGCAACGAGCATCAGGGCGAGGCTGATCGGGCGTGACTCGCGGTCAGGTGCGGCGGCGACTGTCCTTTAACTGGTGGCAATACCTGGCGCTGGCGTTGGTGCCACTGTTCGTGATCAATGGCGTGTTCGGCCAGAGCGAAGCGATCCTGCCGGTGCTGGCGATGCCGTTGTTTATCGCCGGTGTGGCCTCGATGTTTGTCAGCCTGAAGTTTTTCGGCGGCTACAAACATGCGTTGATCGCCACCCAGAAAGCCCTCGATACCCCTGAAGAACCGGCGGCCTGGATTGCCCTGGCAGCCAAGCGTCGTATCGCCTTTTTAGCCGCGAGCCTGCCGGCGTGGATCGGCGCGTTGGCCGTGTTCGTCGGCCTCGAAGCGGTGCCGTTGGTATTGCTGGCGCTGTCGACGGCGGTGCTGTTCTACCTCTACCGTATCCCGCGTCAACTCGGCTGATGCTGCGCGTCTGGCTGGCGGTTTTGCTGCTGGCCGTCAGCGGCTCGGCTTATTCCGTTGAGCGTGTTGTCAGCCTCGCGCCTTCTCTCTCTGAAATCGTTGTTGAACTGGGCTCCGCCGATTTGTTGGTCGGGGTGCTGGATGCCGGTGAGCGTCCGGCCGAACTCAAAGATCTGCCTTCCGTTGGCCGCTACGGCCAGTTGGACATGGAGCAACTGCTGAGCCTCAAACCCGATTTGTTATTGCTCTGGCCCGGCAGCGTCGGCCCGGCCCAGCGTGAACAGCTCAAGCGCTTGAACATTCCCACCTACGTCGCTGAACCCCACAGCCTCGGCCAGCTCACGGCGCAGATTGAAGCGATCGCCACGCAACTCGGCCGGCCGCAGCGGGGTGTGACCCTGGCTGCTGATCTGCGGCTGAAACTGGATAACCTGCGTCAGCGCTATCGCCGGGATAAGCCGCTAACGGTGTTCTATCAAGTCTGGGATCGGCCGCTGTACACCGTGGGCGGCGGACAGATCATCAGCGATGCGCTGGAAGTATGCGGCGCACGCAATGTATTTGCCGACCTGACCTTGCCGGCGCCGCAGGTCAGCGTCGAGGCGGTGTTGCAGCGCAATCCCGAGGTGATTCTGGCCAGTGACCAGGCGCAGCTGGATGCCTGGAAGGCGTGGCCGCAGGTAGCGGCGGTGGTGCAGGGGCAATTGTTGTTGGTGACGGATAAGGGCTTGGAGCGGCCGAGTGGGCAGATGATCGAGGCGACAGCCAAGTTGTGCCAAGTGATCGCGCCGGACCGCTGAGACCGAGGTGTGGCCTTCGCGGGCAAGCCTTGCTCCTACAGATTGTTCCCACGCGGAGCGTGGGAACAATCGGTCTCGGTCTTATAATTCAGGCGTCCAGGTCACCCCAAACATCCACGCCCGACCTTCCTCGCGATACCCATACTGGCTGCCGTCATAGCTGTACAACGCCCGGCTGTAACCCTTGTCGAGCAAGTTATCGACCTTCAGATCCAGCTTCACTTCCCGATTCAACGCCCAACTGCTGCGTAACCCGAGCAACGCATAGCCACCCAGTGGCTGCTGATTGTTCTCATCGTCATAGCTGCCGCTGACCGCCTGCCAACTGGCGCCGAGTCCCAACCGATCAAACTGGCGATCCAGATCCAGGCTCAACGTCCGCCGCGCACGGCGGGCCAACGTGTGGCCGCTGTCGCGATCCCGCGGGTCGATGATCGCCACGCCGAGGTTGCTCTGCCAGCCGAACAGTTCGTGTTTCAACGCCGCTTCGAAGCCGTTGATCCGTGCCGACGCGACGTTTTGCGGGAGATTGCTGCTGACGATGATCGCGTCTGTTAGATCTGTGCGGTACAGCGACGCTTCCAGGCGGCTGGTGTCGGTCAACTGGCTGCGCCATTGCAGCTCATAGCTTGTCGAGGTTTCAGGCTTGAGGTCCGGGTTGCTGAACTCCGGGTAATACAGGTCGTTGAAGGTCGGGGCGCGGAAGCCTTCGCTGTAGGTCAGCAGCACATCGTTGTCCGGGTTCAACGGCAGGGTGAAGGTGCCGCTCCAACTGTTTTGCCCGCCGAACTGCTGATTCTGGTCGCGACGCAAGCCCAACTCTGTGGAGAAACTGTCCGCCTGATAACGATGCTGGATAAACGCAGCGCGGTTCCAGCGACTGTCCTCATCGAACGGCGTGCTGCTGTTGATCCGGTCTTCGTACCAGTCGCCGCCGACGATCAAACTGTTGCGCTCGTTGAGCGTCAGGTCGTTTTGCCAGTTCACTGAATTGCGGTAGGTGTTGAAAACGCTGTGTTCATCACTAAGTTTGTCGAGGTTTTTGTCGCGGTTCTCGCTATGGCCGAACTCTATGCGGGTTTTCCACAGGTCGTTGATGCGCGCATCGATGTAACCGCTAGCGCCGCCTACTGTGAAATCGCTGTAAGGCTGCTGTTGGTAGAAGGGGCTGTCGAGTTCACTTTTGCCGCGGTTATCCAGCACATTCGCGCCAATTTCGATGTCGTCGGTGAGGGCATGACTCAGGCTAAAACTCACCGATTTATTGCGGTATTCGTCGTGATCGCCATCGCTGGGATACGACTCATGAGTGCGGTCGATCCCGGCGGTTTCATCCAGGCTGGCGCCGAGATTGAAGCGGGTTTTCTCATCGCCGCCGGACAGGCCGAGGCTACGCTCCCACGTCTGGTTGCTGCCAAAGCCCACATGCAGCCGCGGTTGCAGGCCTTGTTCGCCGCCACGACGGGTGAAAATCTGAATCACCCCGCCAATCGCATCGCTGCCATAAATCACCGAACGGGAGCCGCGCAACACTTCCACGCGCTCGACCTGTTCGATGTTGATGTGTTGCAGGTTGCTGTCGCCGGACGTGGTGCTGCCAATGCGCTGGCCGTCCACCAGCACCAGGCTTTGCGCCGATTTAGTGCCGCGAATGTAGATCCCCGGCAAACTGCCGCGCCCACCGGTTTGCCCGACTTGCACGCCCGGCACCCGACGCAACAGATCGGTGACGCTGCTTGGTTGCAGGCGATCGATGTCTTCGCGGGTGAACACGGTGTTGGCCGCGCTGCTGTCGTTGCGCGCCTCGACCTGGCGGTTGGCGCTGATCAGCACGTCGGGGAGCTTCAGGGCTTGATCGCGTTCGAAGGTGTCGGCCAGGAGTTGGCCGGCCGGCAGGAGTGTCAGCGTCAGGGCGAGAGGAGAGAGTTTCATAGATATCCGTAGCAAACACGGTACTTGTAGGAGCGAGGCTTGCCCGCGAAGAGGCCATAACATTCAACATCTACGTTGCCTGTTAAAACGCCTTCGCGGGCAAACCTCGCTCCTACAGGGGCGGGGAATTACTTGGCGAGCAGTTGTAAACGCTCACGCACCGACGCTTCAATCCCGGCTTCATCCAGCCCGCATTCGGCCAGCATCTGCGCAGGCTTGGCGTGTTCGACATAGCTGTCCGGCAAGCCCAGGTGCAGCATCGACTTGAGGATGTTTTCCCGCGCCAGGAACTCGCTGACCGCGCCACCGGCGCCGCCCATGATCGCGTTCTCTTCGATGGTCACCAGCAACTCGTGGCTGGCGGCAATTTCACGAACCAGCGTTTCATCGAGCGGTTTGACGAAGCGCATATCAACCACGGTCGCATCCAGCGTATCGGCGACTTTCAGCGCTTCGGCCAGTTGCACGCCAAACACCAGCAGGGCGACTTTATTGCCCTGGCGACGAACCACACCCTTGCCGATTTCAATCGGTTGCAGGTCTTTCTCGATGGTCGCGTTCGGGCCATTGCCGCGTGGGTAACGCACCGCCGCCGGGCCGTTGTACAGGTGGCCGGTGGTGAGCATTTTGCGCAATTCGTTTTCGTCGCTCGGGGTCATCACCAGCATGCCGGGGATGCAGCGCAGGAACGACAGATCGAAGCTGCCCGCATGGGTCGGGCCGTCTTCGCCCACCAGACCGGCGCGGTCAATGGCGAACAACACGTCGAGGTTCTGCACCGCGACGTCATGGATCAGTTGGTCGTAGCCGCGTTGCAGGAAGGTCGAATAAATCGCCACTACCGGTTTCGCGCCTTCGCAGGCCATACCGGCAGCGAAGGTGACCGCGTGCTGCTCGGCAATCGCTACGTCGAAATAGCGCAGCGGGAAACGCTCGCTGAACGCTACCAGATCGGAGCCTTCCTTCATCGCCGGGGTGATCCCGACCAGGCGCGGATCGGCCGCAGCCATGTCGCACAGCCATTCGCCGAACACACCGGAATACTTCGGCCCGCCGGATTTCTTCGGCGCAGCGGCCGGCGCATCCAGGGGGTCGAGCTTGGTGATCGCGTGATAACCGATCGGGTCGACTTCCGCCGGGGCGAAGCCTTTGCCTTTCTTGGTGACCACGTGCAGAAATTGCGGGCCTTTCAGATCGCGCATGTTGCGCAGGGTGGCGATCAGGGTGGGCAGGTCGTGGCCGTCGATCGGGCCGATGTAGTTCCAGCCCAGCTCTTCGAACAGCGTGCCGGGGACCAGCATGCCTTTGGCGTATTCTTCGGTACGCCGGGCGATTTCCCAGGCACCGGGCAGGCGCGACAGGACCTTTTTGCTGCCTTCGCGCATGCTTGCATACGTGCGGCTGGAGAGAATTTTTGCCAGGTAATTCGACAAACCGCCGACATTGCGCGAGATCGACATGTCGTTGTCGTTGAGGATCACCAGCATGTTGGCGTTCACTTCCGGCGCATGGTTCAGCGCCTCGAAGGCCATGCCGGCGGTCAACGCGCCGTCGCCGATCACGGCAATCGCCTTGCGATCACTGTTTTGCAGGCGGGCGGCAATGGCCATGCCCAGCGCGGCGCTGATCGAGGTGCTGGAGTGGCCGACGCCAAAGGTGTCGTACTCGCTCTCGGAACGACGCGGGAAGGCGGCGACGCCGTCCTTCTGGCGCAGGGTGCCCATGCGCTCGCGACGGCCGGTGAGGATTTTGTGCGGATAAGCCTGATGACCCACGTCCCACACCAGCCGGTCATCCGGGGTGTCGAACACGTAATGCAACGCGATGGTCAGCTCGATGACGCCCAGGCCGGCACCGAAATGCCCACCGGTCTGACCGACCGTGTAGAGCAATTCCAGGCGCAATTCATCGGCCAGGGTTTCCAGCTCGGCTTCGCCTAACCGGCGCAGGCCGTCCGGCGTATTAGCACGGTCGAGCAGGGGCGTGGTCGGGCGTTTGCGGGGAATCTCATGAAACGTCGTGGGCATCAGGCGAATCGTTATAGGTATAGAAGAGGCGGCAGTTTACCTGATGCATCGGTCCCTGCCCACGCGTTGCTCTTTTTTGGCGGATACGCTGTCAGCTGCGGCGTTCGACGATATAGCGGGCCAGATCGCGTAAAGGCTCGGCTGCCGCGTCAAACGGTCGCAGCGCATGCAGGGCCTGATCGCGCAGTTCCAGGGCGTAGACCTTGGCTGCATCGAGGCCGAGCAGGGCCGGGTAGGTCGGCTTGTCTCGAGCGATGTCGGCGCCCTGGCGTTTACCGAGGGTTTCGGTGTCACTTTCGACGTCGAGAATGTCGTCCTGCACCTGAAACGCCAGGCCGATGGCCTGTGCATAAGTCTGCAATGACTTCAGTTCGTCTTTCTCGGCCCGACCACTGGCCAGGGCGCCGAGTTTGACGCTGACCTCGATCAGCGCGCCGGTCTTGTGCCGGTGCATGTATTCGAGGGCTTTCTGATCCAGCTTGAGGCCGACCGAGCCAAGGTCGATGGCCTGGCCGCCGACCATGCCCGCCGGGCCTGCCGCCAACGCCAGGGCGCTGACCATTTGCAGTTTGTTTTCGGCGTCCGACGTGCTCAGACGCGGGTCGAGCAGGGCGCTGAACGCCAGGCTCTGCAAGCCGTCACCGGCGAGGATCGCGCAGGCTTCATCGAATTTTTTGTGGGTGGTCGGCTGGCCGCGACGCAGATCGTCGTCGTCCATCGCCGGCAAATCGTCGTGCACCAGGGAGTAAGCGTGGATCAACTCCACCGCACACGCCGCGCCGTTGGCTTGCTCAGCCTTGCCGCCCAGCGCTTCGCACGCGGCGTAAGCCAGCAGTGGCCGCACGCGCTTGCCGCCATTCATCACGCTGTAGCGCATGGCGTCATAGAGGCGCGCGAGCTCCGGGCTCGGCGGGTTGAACAGGGTTTCCAGCGCAGCGTTGACGCGGGCCTGGCTGGTCGCCGAATACGCCGCAATCATTCTGGCTGATCCGCTTCAAAGGGTTCCTCGGCCAGCTCGCCATCACGCTCGAGCAGCACTTGAACCTTTTGCTCAGCCTGGGCCAGCGCTGCCTGGCAATCGCGGGTCAGACCGATGCCTTGCTCGAAAGCCGTCAGCGAATCTTCCAGCGACAACTCGCCGTTCTCCAGTCGCTCTACCAGCGTTTGCAGGTCAGCGAGGGATTGTTCGAAATCCAGTGCAGCTTTTTTGCGGGCCATGGCGGCTATTTCCGGTTGACGTTAAACCGGCGCGACACTAGCAGACATGGGGGGTATGGGCAAATGAGCGGGGGGTTCGACGCAACCGTTGTAGCAGCTGGCGAAGCCTGCGTTCGGCTGCGCAGCAGCCGCCAACCCTTCTTGCACGGCATACCTGATGTGCCGAGAGTGCCGATTTTAAGACTGGTGCGCAGACGAACGCAGGCTTCGCCAGCTGCTACAGGTCGTCGCGTGGCATCAATTAGTGCCAGGGTAGTTAATTGCGTAACGAGTACTGCGCCCGCCACCGGGAAGGCGTTTGAGGCAGCCCTTTTCCAGCAGTTCAGCCAGATGACGCGTTGCCGTCGCCTTGGACACCTTCGCTACAGCCTGATACTGCGCCGCACTAATGCCGTGCTCGAAACCGCGCTCACCGCCATCGAGCAAGCGATTCAGTACTTTGGTCTGTTCCACCGACAACGCGGACTGCCGATGCGCCTGCCAGAACCGCGCCTTGCCCAGTACCGATTCGATCCGCACCATCGCCTGCAGCAAGCTGCGCAGCAAGGTTTTCAGGAACCATTGCAGCCACTCGGTAATATCCGTCGTCGCCTTCTGACTGGCCTCCAGCACTCGGTAGTAGCCAGATCGGTCCTCAAGAATGCTCGCCGACATCGCATAAAAACGAATGGCCTGCGCTTCGCCTTGGGCTAATGCCAGATCGGTAATGGTGCGTGTCAGGCGCCCGTTGCCGTCATCGAAGGGATGCAGGGTGACGAGCCAGAAGTGCGCAATACCGGCCCGCAGCAATGGATCGAGCTGTTCCTGGCCCCGGCTGTCTTCAAACCAAGTGAGGAAAGTGTTCAATTGCTGCTCAAGGCCAAGGCGAGGCGGTGCCTCGAAGTGAACGGTCGGCCTGTCGAGGCGCCCCGAAGCCACTTGCATCGGCTCATCACCGCGTAATGCACCGACATGGATCGCGCGGGCAGCGAGGTCCGCTTCCTGATCCGGAAACAGCCACTCATGCCATTCCAGCAGCCGCTCCAAGGTCAGGGGCTGCGCAAAACGCTGGGTGGCATCGAGCATCAACTGCGCCAGCCCTTCACTGCGTTGGCTGACGTGATCGCCATCGAGCTGTTCCAGCCCCAAGCGCCGCGCCAGCGAGGAGCGAACCGAGCCGACATTCAGCGTTTCACCTTCGATAGCTGAAGAGGTCACGATGTTTTGCAACAGCGCGTCCAGTTCGTTCTGCGCGCTCAGCGAACTACCCACGGAACTGGCCATGCCCATTAACCGACCTTGTGCCTGCACGCACTCGCGCAGTAGCGGTGTCAGGCGCTCGGCATGCCAGGTGAAACTCGGCCAGTCGGGCTGTTGCCAGATCCAGTGCGACGCCATGAATTCGGGTACTTCCAAGGTCAATGAGCCGAATAATAGTCTTATTCGGCTCATTTCGTGAGCCGAATAACCACTTTATTCGGCTCGCGCCCAACATTCGTAGTGATTTCCACCACAAATAGAGATGTATCTGATTGTTAAAAAATCGCCATATCGCTAACCTTCGTGCCTTCTACGACCCAATAGTTACGGGTCATTTTGACGAAACGCAGTTTTTGCATCTGTAACGCGCCGAGGACCGGGCGCAGGGTTTCGTTGTGCATGGCAGGAGGCGTCACATGCGTTGCTTTCTTTCACTGCTGATAATGCTGGTCTGGGCCTGCGCGGCCTGGGCCGAGCCGACGGCCGAGTTGTCGGAGCCGATAGCCGGCTGGCGTTATAACGGCTTGCTCGATCGCAGTGAAAACCCTCAAGTCGCCTATCCCACGCCACCCATCGACCGCGGTATCCAGCGCAATCGCACGATGATCGAAGGCCAGCTCAAGGCCATCGGCACCCAGCGCGGGCCGCACACCCTGGCGGTCAACGGCAATCCACTGAATCTGTACACCGACGACGAAGGGCGTTTCGCCCGGCCGTACGCGTTTGGCGCCGGTTCCAACAGCGTCGAAGTGCGCAGTGCCGAGGGCAAATCCCTCAAGCGTGTTCAATTCTATGAAGCCAACAACCTGCGCACCCCGGCGCGGATTCGTGTGGTGCTGGGTTGGGACGATCCGAAAGCCGAACTCGACTTGCACATCATTACCCCGGACGGCCAGCACGCGTTCTTCGCCCACACGGCGTTGACCAACGGCGGCGGCCTGGACCCGGACGGCGTCGATGGCCCTGGCCCGGAAATGTTCACCATGACTGCACCGATGCACGGCACCTATCTGGTTTACGTGAACTATTGGGGCAACTTCGGTAGCGAAGGCTATAACTTCGATGAGACCAGCAACCAGAACGAGGTCATCACCTCGCAGATCAACCTGGTGCTCAACGAAAACACCGTCGACGAAAAACGCGAGACCTTCATCGTGCCCCTGCGGGCCATCGGTGACCTGTTGCTGGTCAAGACTTTCAACTATTAAGCATCCCGCTCCACGGATGAATTGCTGAGCTTTGGGAACATGAGCGTGAACATGAGCGATAACACTGCTTCTCCGGCCGCCGAAACGCCTGCCGCCAAACCTCCACGTCGCTGGCCAGCCGTGCTGATCGGGCTGTGCCTGGTGGCCGGCGTTGCGGGCGGATTGGGCTGGTTCATGCACAAACCCAAAGTGCCGCTGGCGGCGTTGGCCAGTGACAAACTGGGCATGGGCCGCCCGGACGGTTTGCTGGAAACCAACTCCCTGAGCCAATTGCCCAAGGACTTGCTGGCGGTGCCGTTCCTCAAGGAAACCCTGACCGAAGATTTCGTCTTCTATTACGAAGCTCATGCCGATCGCCTCGGCTTGATCGGCAGCTTGCGGCGGATCATTTACGAACATGACCTCAAGCTGCAGGACAGCCTGATCGAGCAGCTTTTCGATCAACCGGCGGACGTGGCGCTGTGGCGTGGGGCGGATGGTCGACTCAAAGATTTCCTGTTGGTGATGGATCGCGGTGGCCTGGCCAAACTGCTGGAGCCGCTGGCCAAAGTCGCGCTGGATGACACGCAACTGACCCAGGTCGGCTCAGTGAAAGTCGGCGCCGATGACGTGGCGCTTTATCAACTGACCTACAACGCTACGAAGGCGCTGATGTTCGCCTCCCATGGCGACAAACTGGTGGTGCTGTCCAATCCGACCAAACTCTACGATGCGCAAAGTGGTGCTTCTGAAGAGTCGGGTGCCGTTTCCACCAAGTCCATCGCCGCGCTGCTCAACGGCGACAAACTGTTCCCCGAAGCCTTCGGCCTGCAACCCCGTGCGCCTGAAGTGAAACAACGCCTGTCAGTCAATTCCAGCGTGTTGGCCATGGGTTATCAGCGCTTCATCCCGAACTTCGCCGGCTTGCGTTTTGATATGGACGACAAGGGCTGGCACAGCTTCCTCGCCATGGACGAACTGGACAACCAACCGGACTTCGATTTCAAACCGATCTGGCAAGCCATGCCGATGGGCGCCAGCGCCTGCGTCGCCTTGCCCCTCGCGGCGGAGCAACAGAAACCCTTGCTGGTCAAACTCGGCGCCGAAGAAAAAGTGGCTCAAGCCCTGACCGAACACATGGCCGGTGCCGCTGGCCTGTGCTGGTACGCCGATTCGCGGCTGTACACACCGCTGCTGGTGGCCAGCCTGAATGACAGCGACAGCGCCCAACTCGACGGCGACCTGGGCAACCTGTTCGGCTCGATGGTCGGCGCCTATGAAGGCAACGTCGAAGCACACGCGTTCCCGGTGGTTGAGAAAAAGGAAGGCGAAAGCCATCAGTGGCAGCGTCAGGTCAGCTCCAACTTCGGCCCTTATAAAGCCAAGGACGCCGAGAACCCGGACGCGATCACCGGCAAGGCGTTCATGAAAGTCAGCCTGGCCCGTCACGGTTCGACCCTGCTGTTTTCCCTCGACGACAAGCTGGTGGATAAAGCCCTCGGCACCCTCGACAAACGCTTCCCGCCGATGGCCGACGTGGTGCCGAAAGACCTGCTGATGCCGGTCTACTTCGGCCCGGATTCCATGGCCCAGCTGATGCAACAGGAAACCCTCGACAGCCTGCCCCAGGACATGGAACCGGTGTTCTACAACGCCGCGCAAACCTATCTGATCCCGAAACTGCGCAAGCTCGGCGGTTACGGCAAATACGCGCTGACCTTGCCCGAGGGCAGCGAGCCGGACGGCTATTGGCAATGGCTGCCGCTGGAGTGGAAAGCCCTGTGACAGCCCTTATCCGAGGCCTCGGCCTGCTGGCGATGTTGCTGGGCAGTCGGGCGTTTGCCACTGAGGCGCCACCGCTGGACGTGCAGCAATCCCAGGTGTTTCGCGCCTGGTTTGTGCGCATCGCCCAGGAACAACTGACCCAAGGCCCGAGCCCGCGCTGGTTTCAGCAGGACTGCGCGGGCCTGGTGCGCTTCGCTGCCAACGAAGCGCTGAAAGTCCATGACGACAAATGGCTGCGCAGCAATGGCCTGTCCAACCGTTACCTGCCGCCGGAACTGCAACTGAGCGACGCCCAGCGCGGTCTCGCCCAGCAATGGCAGCAGGGCGGCGGCAAGGTCGGGCCGTACGTCAACGCGATCAAGTTGATTCAGTTCAACAGCCATCTGGTCAGCCGCGACGTGTCGCAAGCGCGGCCCGGCGACCTGATGTTTTTCGATCAGGGCGACGACCAGCACCTGATGATCTGGATGGGCCGCTTTATCGCCTATCACACCGGCACTACAACCCCCACTGACAACGGCATGCGATCCGCGAGCCTGCAGCAACTCATGACATGGAAGGACACCCGATGGATACCCGACGCAGCCAACCCCAACTTCATCGGCGTCTATCGACTGAACTTTCTCTCCCAATGATCGGTGCCCGCATGTTGCGTTTACTGCCTTTGCTATTGGTTTTAGTGCTGCCGTTTTCGACGGTCAACGCCGAAGACACCGTCGAGCCCAGCGGCTACACGCCGGTGGCCGGTGAAAGTTTCTTCCTGCTGGCCGACAGCAGTTTCGCCGCCGACGAACAGGCGATGGTCCGTCTCGAAGCGCCGGGTCGCGATTACCGCCGGTTCCGCATGGAGCCTTATGGCGGCGCCGACATTCGTGTGTATCGCATCGACAAGCCGCTGGACTTCCTCAAGCGCCAGAAGAACCTGCACCGCGTGGTCAGCGACGGCCAGTTCAAGGGCGAAGGCCTGTCGAATACCCTCGCGTACCTGTGGGACAACTGGTACCGCAAATCCCGTCGCGTGATGCAGCGAGCGTTTTCCTACGAGTCGCGCAAACAAGTCACCGAGGAAGTGCCCGAGCTGAAGATGGGTGCCGCGATTGCCGCGCCAACGCCCTACGACGCCCAGCCGCAATTCGCACTGATTCCGGGCCTGCCGGTTGTCAGTCAGTTCCGCTATCCGCTGTGGGAAGCCAAACCGATCCAGCCGCCTGCCGGCGTGAACCTGGCCGGTTCTTCCAGTGAATTCGTCAGCGTCGCACCGGGCAACGTGTACATCCCGTTGGGCCAGCTGAAGCCGGGCCTGTACCTGGTGGAAGCGTTGATCGGCAAATACCGCGCGACCACCATGGTCTTCGTTTCCAACACCGTGGCCGTGAGCAAGATTGCCGGTGATGAGTTGCTGGTGTGGGCCGCGCGCAAACACGAAGGCAGTTCGGTGCCGAAGGTCAATGTGCTGTGGACCGATGGCCTCGGTGTGATGAGCAGCGGTGCGACCGATGCCGATGGTTTGCTGCGCCTGAAACACGTCAGCCCCGAGCGTTCGTTCGTGATTGGTGAGGATGAAGAGGGCGGAGTGTTTGTCTCCGAGAACTTCTATTACGACAGCGAAATCTACGACACCAAACTCTATGCCTTCACCGACCGGCCGCTGTACCGGCCGGGGGATTGGGTGTCGCTGAAGATCGTGGGTCGCGAGTTCAAGAACGCCCGGGATTCGGTGGCGCCGACCGCTGCCGACGTCAACGTGACCGTGCTCGATGCCACGGGTACGGCGCTGCAATCGTTGGCGCTGAAGCTCGATTCGAAGTCCGGCACCCAAGGCCGTTTCCAGCTGCCGGACAACGCGGTGGCGGGCGGTTATGAATTGCGTTTCAGCTACAAGGACCAGGCCTACAGCAGCGCCTTCCGCGTCGCCGAATACATCAAGCCGCACTTCGAAATCTCGCTGAACCTGGCCAAGCAGGATTACCGCACCGGCGAACCGGTGAAGGGTAGTCTGGTGCTGCTGTACCCGGACGGCAAACCGGTGGCTGACGCCAAATTGACCCTGAGCCTGCGCGCCCAGCAACTGTCGATGGTCGACAACGAGCTGCAATACCTCGGGCAATTCCCGGTGGAGCTGACCAGCACCGAACTGACCACCGACGCCAAGGGCAACGCGACCCTCGACCTGCCGGCCGCCGACAAACCGAGCCGCTACATGCTCACCGTGTTTGCCAGCGATGGCGCGGCGTATCGGGTCAAGACCACCAAGGAAATCCTCATCGACCGTGGCGCCGCCAGCTTCAACCTGCGCGCGCCGCAACGCTTCAGCGCAGTGGGCGACAAAGTTGCCTTCAGCTACGTCAACGAAGGCGGCAGCGAACAGACCAAAGCCGTCACCCCAAGCAGCTACAGTTGGGTACGCCTGGAAGACCAGACCACCGGCGACGGCAAACTCACCGCGAAGGACAAAGGCTTCAGCGTGGCGTTCGCGCGGCCGGGCACCTACAACCTGACCTTGAAGGATGACCATGGCCGCGTCGTCGGCGCCACTGGGCATTCGGTCACTGGCGAGGGCGTCAAAGCCGTGCCGGGGACCGTGGAAATCGTCCTCGACAAACCCGAGTACAAGGCCGGCGACGAAGCCATGGTGTTGATCACGTTCCCGGAACCGGTCAGCGATGCGCTGCTGTCCCTGGAGCGGGACAAGGTCGAGGCCACGGCGCTGCTGTCCAAGGGCGGCGACTGGCTGAAGATGGAAAAACTCAGCGACACCCAATACCGCGCGCGCATTGCGGTGAAGGACAATTTTGCGCCGAACCTGACCTTCTCCGTGCTCTACACCAAGGGCGGGCAGTACAGCTTCCAGAACGCCGGTATCAAAGTTGTGGCGCCGCAAATCGACGTGGCGATTGCCACCGATAAAGAGTCGTATCAGCCGGGTGACACCGTGTCGGTAGACCTGACGACGCAGTTCGCCGGCAAGCCGATTCCGGCGCATCTGACGGTCAGCGTCGTCGACGAAATGATCTACGCGCTGCAACCGGAAGTCGCGCCGACCATCGACCAGTTCTTCTATCATCCGCGCCGAAACAACGTGCGCACCAGCGCCAGCCTGTCGTTCATCAGCTACGACGTCGCGTTGCCGGGCAGCCCCGGTGCGCCGGGCAAAGCCAACCGCAGCGAACGGGGGGTGAAAGTGCTGGAGCGGCCGCGTCGTGAAGACGTCGACACCGCCGCGTGGCAGCCGGAATTGATCACCGACGCCAACGGCAAAACCCGCTTCACCTTCAAGATGCCGGACTCGCTCACTCGCTGGCGCATCACCGCCCGGGCCATTGCCGATGACGGTCAGGTCGGGCAGAAGAAACAATTCGTGCGTTCGGAAAAACCGCTGTACCTGAAGTGGAGCGGCCCGAGCAAATTCCGCACCGGCGACAAACCGGCCCTCGGCGTGTTCGCCTTCAGCCAGGCCGAGAAACCGGTCAAGGCTGAGTTGGTGATCCATTACAGCGGCGCCGAGCAGCGTATGCCGGTGACCCTGAACAGCGGCATCAACTACATCGCACTGCCAGCGTTTGCGCTCGCCAGTGGTGACTGGACTGCCGAGCTGGTGCAGGACGGCAAGACCGCCGATGCCCTGGCCGTGCGCCTGACCGCGACCGGTGACGGTTGGCAGGTCACCCAGAGCCAAGTGGTGGACGCGGCCAGTGGTGATACCGCGCTGACCTTGCCGTCCGACGCGACGGATATTCGCCTGCGCCTGGATGACAGTCCGCAAGCGCTGTTCCGTTCGGCCCTCGATGATTTGCTGAGCTATCCGTACGGCGGCGTCGAGCAGACGGCCAGCCGTTTGTTGCCGCTGAGCATTGCCTATCCATCGCTGTCGTCGAATCCACAGGTTCGTGATCGCTTGCGCCTGATCATGCAAAACAGCCGTCTGCGCCTGGTGCAAATGGCCGGGCCGTCGGCGAGTTTCACCTGGTGGGGCCAGGACGGTGAGCCGGATGCATTCCTCACCGCTTACGCCTATTACGCCGACTGGTACGCCAGCAAAGCCCTGGAGCTGAGCTTGCCGCCGGAGCATTGGCAGCGGGTGCTGGAGGTCTATTCCAAGCAAGCGAAAAACACGCCGCTGTTGCAACGGGCGCTGATCCTGTCGTTCGCCAAGAAGATGCAATTGCCGGTGAACACCTTGCTCAGCGGTTTGATGGATGACCTGGCGAAGGCCGGCGACGGCAACGCGGCGAACCTGATGGACGATGGCGAAGACAGCCTGGTCATGAGCGATCCGGATTCGGCGCTGGGCCTGGCGGCGGCGCGTGCGCTGACGGCTTCGTTGGCCAAGCAGTCCAAGGTGACGTTGCCGGATGCGTTCAATCGTCAATTGCCGGATGCGCAACAACGTCTGGCCGTGAGTTCGCAGCCGTTTGCCGAAGCCCTGAATCTGTCGCTGCAAGCCTTCGATCAGGCTCATGCGCAACAGTTGTTGCAGCGCCTGCTGCCACAGCAATCGACCCTTGAACGCGCCTTGGCCCTGAGCTGGTTGCAACACAGCATCGAGCAGGCGTCGCCGACCATCGCCCTGGCACCGGGTGAAGGTTGGAAGAAAAACTACGGTGATACCGGTGAAATGTATTGGACATGGCAGGGCGCTACGCCGGTGCCGGCGGCGTTGTCCCTGACCGGGACCCAGGAGCGCCCGTTGCGTGCTGCGCTGAGTTATCAGACCAAGCAACCCGCCATCGACCCGATGGCCGTGACCATCACCCGTCGCCTGTCGCGTCTGGTGCCGGGTGACGAAGCGTTCGAATTCAAACTCGAAGCGGTTGGCACCAAGCCATTGTCCAGCGACAGCCTGTACCTCGACGAAGTGATCATCTCCAGCAAAGCCGCCAAGCCGCTGCGTTACGGCATGCTCGAAGTGCCGCTGCCACCGGGCGCCGACGTCGAGCGCACCACGTGGGGCATCAAGTTGATGGGCAAGGCTGGCACTGAACCGACGGCGCTGGAAAAGGCGCGCTTCGAACCGGGGCAACTGGCTTACGCCATTCCGGTGGATGCCTTGAGCGGCGAGTTGCGCGTGCGGCATCTGGTGCGCTTCTCGCAAAAAGGCCAGTTCAACCTGCCGCCGGTGCGTTTCACCCAGGTCTATGCGCCACAGCATCAGGCCCAGGAACAGAAACCGGCGCTCAGCCAGGTCACGGTCAACTGACATGACCCGGCCTCTGGTCTGGTGGCTGTTGTGTTTGCTCCCTGCGCTGGCGACAGCGCAGGACGAACCGTTACGACTGGGCTTCAAGGGCGAATTGCTGTCGCTGAGCCAGACCCAGGTGATGGCCCGCGAGCCGTTGCCTGCAGATCTGCAGACGCCGTTAGGGAGTTTGTGGAAGCTGTTTGTCTACGGCTGGCTGGTGGATACCGGCGCGCGGGAACCTGCTTATGAATGTCGCGGGCAGTCCAAGGAAGAAGTGTATTGCTGCACCGCGGGCGGCAGGATTGGTCGTGATCAGGCGTTGGTGAAGTCGTGCGGGTTGTATTTTGAGCCTGCGCGGCTGGGCATTGTCGAGGGTGATTGGCGTAAATATTGGCAGGCCCGACAGGCGCCGGAATGGTTGCTGAATTTGCCGTCGTTGCAGCCTGCGACGCGGGTTCCCGTGGCGGAATTATTGAAGGCGCTGACCGTGATGCCGGCGCAGGATCAGGCGCGGCGGGTGTTGCTGGACGTGGTGTTGAACGCCGCTGACGGCAATGCTGTGGGCGAACTCGGTGGCCGGTTGCGGGTGAAAACCTGGAGCTGGTTGGGAGATCAGGATCCGTCGTCGCGTCAGGGCGGGTTTGCCGGTTGGACAGAGGATGGCACGCCGATCTGGGCTGGTGGGCGCGGGACCAGTCAAATGGTGCTGCGCAATTATGGTGTGGCGCTGGCTTCGGTGGTGCCGACGGATTGGCCCGTGGATGCTGGGCGTTGCGTTGAGGTGGGGCTGTTTTCGCGTTATCCGGTCGGCCGCGTCCTGGCGGGGGATCGGGTGGTCGAGTCGGGCCCCTTGCAGGGCGACTACCGCGTCGAATTCGCCAACGGCAATCAACTGAACATCCACAGCGACGGCGAATTGTTTTTACTCAACGACAAGCTGGTCGCGCGCCTGGACCGCGAAGAATACGTCGCCCGCGTCCTCCAGCGCGAAGCCAAGTCCGAACCCGCTGAAGCCGCCAAAGCCCTGGCCATCGCGATAAGAACCTACCTGCTGCAAAACGCCACGCGCAACGGCGACTGCCTGAGCATCGACGACAGCAGCAGCCGTCAACGGGTCGCCCCACGTCCGGCCACTGCCGAAGCGCGCGACATCGCCGCCTGGACCAGCGACCTGGTCCTGGCCGGCAGCACTGTCACCTATCACTCCGACCAACCCGGACCGGACAAACTGTCCTGGCAACAAGCCGTCGAACAAGCCAGCGCCGGCCAACGCTACGACGCCATTCTGCTGCACGCCTACCCGCGCGCCAGCCTCAGCCGCTGGGACAACCCTGTCGCCTCCTGCGAAGCGTTGCCCGCCGCGCAAGACTGGCTGCAAAAACAACGTCGCGGCTGGCGCCAGCAACTCGAAAACGAAGTCGGCTACAACGAAGTCAACACCTTCGCCGTCTGCCGCCTGGCCTTTGGCCGTCCTTATGTCGACCGCGAACGCCAGCGCATTTACGTGCGCGGCGTGCTGTCGTTGCAGGACCGCCTCGACCTGACCCACGAATACTTGCACCTGGCCTTTGAAGCACATCCCAATGGCCAGGATGAAACCTACATCGAAGGGCTCGCCCGCCACCTCTTGCTGGAATAGGCCATGAAACTCCGTTATCCACAGGTCTTCCTGTTCCTCTGTTCTTTTTGCGTATTGCCGACGACCTTCGCTGCTGATGCTGCCGTCAAACTCGACACCCCCGTCGGTGGCTGGCGTACCGGCGCCATCGAGGGCGAAGGCGAAAACTTTCGCCAGAGCGTCAACTACCCGGCCTCCTCGGTGAATACACCGGCAGGGCAGGCCAACACCGCGCGCATTACCGGGCAGATCAACGCCACACCCAAGTCGAGTGAGCCTGGGCGGTTGATCGTCAATGGCGTCAGCATGCCGCTGAAAATCGATCCGGCTGGACGCTTTGATCGACCGTTCTCGTTTCCCAATGGCAGCAACAGCGTTGAAGTGCGCAGCCCTGATGGCCAGCAACGGCATCGCACGCAGTTCCTCAATGTCAGTGGCGGGGCGACGCCGGCCAAGTTGCGGGTGCTGCTGTCGTGGGACAGCGACAACACCGATCTGGACTTGCACCTGATTACCCCGGATGGCGCCCACATCTGGTACGGCGACCGGGTTGCACCCAATGGCGCGGCGCTCGATGTCGACGTGACCACGGGGTATGGCCCGGAAATCTTCGCCATGCCGGCGCCGATCAAAGGCCAGTACCTGGTGTATGTGAATTACTTTGGCGGTGGCTATCGTAATGATGAGGAAGGGCAGGAGGATGCGGTTCAGGCTTTGACCACGGCGCAGGTGACGGTGATCACCGAGGAAGGAACGCCCAACGAGAAGATGGAGACGTTCCTGGTGCCGATGCGGGCGGTGGGGGAGTTGACGCTGGTTAAGGGGTTCAGCTATCCGTAAGGGGGTAGCCAGAGGACTGTGAACCCCAAAAGGCGACGCCGCCAGTTGAGCAACCCCGCAGGATGTCGAATCAGGCGGTCGGCAATTTAGCGGCCGGGAGGCTGACATCGCGCAAGACCCCGATGTAGCCGTTATAGAGATTGCCGGTGGGTACCAGCTGCCGGGCCACGAGTTGTTGATGCACGCTGCGCAAATGGTAGAAGGGCACGCGCACAAACAGGTGGTGCTCGATGTGGTAGTGAATGGCGTGCGGGCCGAACACAAAGGTCTGCCAGTTGCCCCGGACAATGCTCCGCGCATTCTGGCTCTGGTCATCGCAGGCGGGCAGGCCGGCGTGCTCCATGATGGCCCGGACGCGGCCCATGAAGGGCAGCAGGGTAATGGCCGGCAGCAACCACAAGATCGGGTAAAGCCAGGCGTGCCCGGACCACGCCAGTACGCCGAGCAGCAAACCGTTGCTGGCGAGCATTGAAAAGACTTCCCACGCCATTTGGCCCGGTGATTTATTGACCTTGGGCATGATGTCCCGATAGTCGCCGCGGGCAAATTTGCCAGCACTGATGAAGTAGCCCACCCCACAGATGTCCGCCAACAGCTTTGCGGCGAGTTTGCCCCTGGGCAGCGGGAAGTCACCGAGACCAAACACCGCGACCACCGGGTCGTCATGCCGCATCGGCGCGAGATGATGTTTCAAATGCCCGGCACGGTAGGTGTGCAGCGACAGGAACAACGGACCGGCGGCAAAAAACTGCCCGATAAAATCATTCAGACCCTGATGGCGCAGCACCACGCCATGGGCGCTTTCATGCATGATCACCGCCAGCGCCAGTTGGCTGCGGGCAATGATGATCGCCGCCAGCAGGTAAGTGATCGGGTGCGGCCACAGCGCCGCCGCGGCAAATGACGCAGCGATCAATCCCCAGTCCGCCAGCAGTGCCAGCAGAGTGAGCCACGGTTTCAACGCAAAGAGTTCAGCGGGCGGCGTGAAAGCATTCAGGGCCGGATTGTCGCCGGCACGGGAATTGGGTTTGGACACCTGCGTCACCTCCTTGTGTGTGGCGGCGTGAGTGAGCGGATTCACAAGCTGAGCAGGCGACTGACCCACGCGTCGATCCGCGCCTGGGCGCACGCGTTGCCGGTCGCTCCGTCGCGATCAGGCGCTTGAGTCTCGGTCAATTCCGCTGCGGCTTTCGCCACCTGGCCGCGAAAATCAGCGACGTCACTGCGCCAGGTCACCACCCGGTGCTCTAGCTGTAACTGTGCCGCGCGGGCGGCATTGGTGGCCTGTTCGGGCTGATCGGTGAGGACCAGGATGATCGGCCGCCGATAGACCCGCGCGATCGACAACGCGGCCATGCCCGGTGCAGATACGATCAACTGCGCTTGCGCCGCGCGGCTGGCCCAGTCCGGGTCAACCCCGAGCCAGCCGCCAACACCGGCGTAGCCTTCGCCCACTTGATGGGCGCTCAGGCCTGCATCGGCGATGCCCGCGCTCAAGGCTTCGGCCAGACTGACGTCACTGAAATGCGGATTCAGGTAAATCGCCGCGCCAACCGGCTGTGATGGCGTTTGCGTGTCAGCCAGGGCAACCGGGGTCGGTAATCGAAACAGCGCTGGTGCCTTGGAATCGTCGATCTCATGGGCGAAGTCATGCTCGATACACGCTCGCGCCGCGTCTATCTGCCGGCCGACGATCCAGCCGAACAACCGCCCGAAGGCGCGCGGCCACATGCCCTCGAAATTGTTGATCAACGCGACCTTCAGGCTCGCACCGTACACATGCACGACTTTGTGTCGCCACCCGGGCACCGTGCCCATGAACAGCAGTGCCGGGTGGAAGGAGTCATTGATCACAAGGTCGACGCTACGCAGTTTGTCGCGCAGGCGGACGATGTCGCGAAACATCCTGCCAGGGCGAAAAACATAGTGCGCCACATTGCTGTTGGTCGCTTTGCGCAGCATGTTCTGCCCGCTGTCGAACTGAACCGCATAGTGCCGCGACAGGATCTCGGCCTTGATGCCGAAGCTTTCCAGAAAGCGTTGTCCTTCGTCCGAGGTGGTCAGCACTTCGACCTGCGTGCCGGCCTTGTGCAGCGCGTGCACCAGCAGTTGTGCGCGCATCAAATGGCCGCGTGCATCGGCGGTGGCGAGGTAGAGAATGCGCGGCTTCATCGGTCACCACCGCGTGTCCCGCCATAGACCCAGCCGGCCACGTACATCGCCAGTGCACCGGTCACGCCGAAGCCGGATTCGATCGTGCGAATCTCGGCCAGCAACGTGCTCAGGTGGCCCGTTTCCTGGGGGCCGACGATGCGCCGCAAGGTGTGTTCGCACAGCCGGACGTGGGCTTTTTCGTCGGCCAGCACCCGGGATAACAACGGATAGAATCCATGCTCGGGGCCGATGACGGCGCAGTGGCGACTGAGTACGCGCTCGGCCATCTGCTCGGCGCACAGCCCTGTCGCGTAAGCGGGCACCAACAAACCGTGTTCAAAGTGCTTTGCATAGCGATGCGCCAGGCGTTGCCAGCGCAGGATCTTGCGCCGGCTGAGCCAGTCCGGGGCCAGGTGCGTTTCGCCATCGTCCCCCACCGCGCGTAATGCTTCGCTGAACAGCGTCACATGCCGGCGTTCATCGGCCAGATGCTGCTCGACCTGACGCTCAAGCCAGTCGGGCGACTGCGGCAATAACTCTTCCAGCAGGGCGCGTTCCGTCGCGTCTTCCCCGGCAAGGTACATGCGTAGCAGCAACCTTTCGCCGCGTTGGCTGCGGTGCAAACGTGCGAGTGCGGCACGCTTGATCCGGTCCACCCAGCGCGCCTGCACGGCGCCCAGGCCTTGCGCCTTGGGTGTCGCCAGGCAGGCAAATCCGTCATCGACGCAGGTTTGTTCAACCACAGTCATTGCGCCGACTGCTGCGCGGTGTCGACGGTCGCTGCTGTGGTTTGCGCTTGCGGCTTGCGGTGCCAGGCCAGGATCAAGCCGATAAAGCTGTCCTGCATAAACGCGTAACCCGAAGTGGCGGCGCCGGGGAAGGCTTCTTCACGATCGTTGTAACGCAGATAACCTTTGCCGTTGCGAGCCCCGAATTCCAGCGTGTCCTGTTTATTAAAGCCATGCTCACGCACGTCCTGCAGCAGCGGACTGTCTTCGAGACCGAAGATAAACAGCTGGCGCTGCACCACCCACACCGGAATGTGGCTGCTCAACGCTTGCAGTTTGAGACCCCAGCTGCCATTGGTGAGCAGTTGGTTCAGGTCGGTGCTGGTCGATTCATCCGAGGTAAAACCGGCCCGCATCAGTGACTTCGAGACCTTGCCGACGCCGAGGGCAATCGTAATGTCGTTGGCGGAAGGATTCTGCGCATCGCTTGGGCGTACGGCGACGAAATAGTTGGCCACCCGCGCGGCAAGCGATGGATGCGCGAGCACATCGCGCGCCTGTTTGGCAGTAAACAGCACGCGCTCAGTGCTGCCTTCGCGAACGCTGATCCGGTAAGGAGGCATCACGATGTCGTCGAATTTGCCGCGCACCGGCGAGTGGACGTAGGTGTCGGGTTTCCAGGTCTTGCCCGATCGGCGCAGCAGCACATGCAGGCTCAACGGCACACGCTGACCGTCAGACGCGATACCGCTGCCGTGCAGCAGTACGTCGCCGATCACGGTTTTACTGTCATGGGCGGCATAGGCAGAAATCACGATGGTGTGGGCTTCAGTGTCGAGGCTGGCGCGAGCATCCGGTAGATCCAGCGCGATGCGGTTGCACTGCGCGTTATTGCCCGTCGTGCCGCCCATGAGGTCTGGCGGGCAGCCCTCGGTGGAGGCGAAGTGAAAGACGCCGCGGCCGGTAAACTCGGCTGGCGTAGCGCTGGCCTGGATACTCAGCGACAGCAGGACCAGGGCTGTCAGGTAGGAACAGCGTGAGGCGAAGGAGTCAGTTTTCATCATTACTTCCTGTAATCGGGTTTACGTGCAAAAAAATGCGACGTTGCCCGGTATCAATCCAAAGGTCGGTGATAGGACAGTGCTTCAGAATGGCGAGCTTTCGCGCGCCCGGCAGAGATGCCCAGCCCACGAACGATTGCACCTGCGGTATCGAGCAACGACATGCCAATTACAATCACCGTCGCGGCGATGCGTCGCACACCGTGCAGCGGCGGTAAATCCTGATGGTTCAAGGCGCGCAGGCTGTAACCGAGACGTCCCGCCATCACGCAAAAAGGGCCCAGCGGCCCACTGCGGCCGAGCCATTGCAGCCAGGATGGCATATAGGCGCGTACCAGATAGGGTGTGAGGCCGACGCTGTCGCCGCCCCGGAGCCAACGCAGTTTCACCACTTCGCCACGGGTGTCCGGCAGTTTATGTTCGGTGTGCGCGCGCGGGGCGTACTGCACCGCAACCCCGGCGGCTTGCAGGCGCAGGCCCATGACCTGGCAATGCGCGCGGTACACGCCATCGAGCGGTTCATAGCGATGCTGTTCGAAGGTGTCACAGCGAAACGCGACGTTATTCGCGTAGAAGTTGCGCGTGGCGCCTTCGCGCAACGGGCTGGGGAAATACATGAAGTCGATCGCGGTCAGGGCGCTTCCGGTCGGGCTCGCGTCGTAACTGGTGCGCCCGGCGACCGCCATCGGTGCCGTCGCCCCGGGCTGGGCGAAGGGCGAGAGCAACTGCTCAAGCCAATCGAGGCAGGGACTGCAATCGGCATCGGCAAAGACCACGTATTGGCAGCGGCGCTGATCGACAGCGTCGAAACCGACATTTTTCGCATCGTAGTAGCCGGTGCGGGCATCAATTTCGATGAAGTCGATCGGCCGCCCGGCCAGTTCTGAAAGCTCGTTGCACGCCTGGGCATCCAGACCGTCATGGGTGATGACCCACTGCGCAAAAGTCTGCGGTGCCAGTGTTTGTTGGCCAAAAGCGATGATCAGCCGTTTCAGGCTCGCCAACGCTTCCTGTGAATCATGGCCGCCGCGCAGGTTATTGGTTTCGACGACTAATGCCGTGTTGGCCGCGACGACATCCAGGCCGCTCGTTACTTCCCTGTTTCTATGCGCCATTGGCATCCCGAGTTGCTTCGTAATAAGTGTGTTAGCCCAAGCGTTTTCGCCCGAAGCGAATGAACTCAGCCTTTTTGCTTCGACCCCGACCAGAGCAGGGCCAGCAGCGCACGGGAGTCCATGAGACGCTCATCGGCGCTGACCAGTCCCGGCAGGGCATGCCATGGAAGGTTGGCGCTGCGATGATGATGCAAATGCAGATTGATGTGATACGGCCAAATGAAAAACCTGCCGATGCAGCCCACTTGCCATGCGTAAGTCCATTCCGGCCAGCCGGGGGTTACATCGGGTCCACCGCTGTGCTCGGCAATACTGCGGATTTTCTGCAGCAGGGTGCCCAGCGTGGCCAGTGGCACAAACCATAGCAGGGCGAGCAGCAACAGTGTTTGTGCGGAACATTGCCAGGCCAGCACTGACAACAGCGCCAGCCAGATAATGCCCGCAGCCATAACAGGCCGGCTCATCTTCAGTGATGCGCCGCCTGCGTTTTTGTAAGCGCGCAGATTACGCAGCATATTGATGATGAACAAATCGCCCAGTAATTGCCGGAGCAGCAACCTCCCGCTCAAGGGCCGGAACTGCCAGGGTTGTCGATGATAAAGAAAGCGCCGCTCCGGGTCTCTTGCGGCGCCCGTGTGCTGATGATGCTCGAGGTGCAGCGGCCGATAGAACTCGATGGGCACCGTTCCCGGAACACCGATGGCCAGGTTGATTAAAAAGTCGTTGGTACGGCGGTGGCGCGTCAGGTGGTAGTGCGTAGCGTCGTGGTACAGGATGAACAGCGCATGTTGGCGCGCGGCAATGATGACGAAGGCCAGGCCATACAAGCGCCAGTCCGCGACATAGATCGCGATGCGCAGCGTCACGATGATGCATAGCCATTCCAGCAGAATGGCGCCCATGGTGCGCAAATCCACCTTCAGCCGATGCAGCAGGACGGTTATCAGGCCCGCTGCGCCGCCAACGGCAATGCCGTATACCGCGTCGAGAAAGACATGTTGCCCGGTGGTCAGCACGGTCATGGCCAGCACCACGCTCCACAGCGCAAACAGCCGGGCCTGGCGCACGCGCAGATAACCCAGGACCACGCTGATGGCCACTGGCAGCGCGACGTGGCCACTGGGGGAGGCGGCCAGCGGTGAGTCGATCCGGTAAAACCACGTGAGCAACTGCGACGGAGTGTCCGGGCGCATCACCAGGGTGGGCCAGAACAGGTGGCTCACCAGGCAAGTCCCGGAGGCCAGGGCGGCGGCAAAAAAGGCCGGCAGCAGCCACTCGCGACGCCGGCCCATCAACACCAGGACCGGCATGATCAACAGATAACTCAAATACAGCGGCAGCGTGTAGGGTAACTTCGCAATGTGTGCGTCAATCATGCCCGGCTGAATAATCCGCACCGGCCCCATCGGGAAGTGCGTGACGAGAAAATATAAAACACCGGTCACCAGGATGTAGACCACTAGCCAACTAAAGGGGCGGGTCACACGGGAAGTATTAAAACCAAGACTGGTAGCGGCGTGGGGCATGAATAAAGGCACCTGGATATATCAGGACACGTATGGGTGAAGTTTGTACTTGGTTGACCTGTTTGACCCACGGAAGTCTACGTTGCATCGGCCGATTGATCCCGCCAAAATCCGGCTATCTTGCTCTTGATGCAGAAGGTCTCCATGAGTTTATGCGCAACGTCCTTTGAATGCTCCCGGCTGCGCCTAAATGAAATTGATCGGATGTTCGAGATTTATTCTGCGTCGTACCACGATACCTCGCGTTTACGCTTTGATCAGGATCTCAAGGACAAAACCCACTGCATCGTTTTGCGTGATGCAGCTGAAGTTATTGTCGGGTTTACCACCCTCAAGCTTTATGAAAAAACCTGGGCGGGCAAACCGATAAGAGTGATTTTTTCGGGCGATACGATCATTGATCGTGAACACTGGGGGAGCCAGCAACTGGCATTCGCCTGGATGCGGCTGACGGGGGAGATCTGGCAGGCGATGCCTGACGTCCCGCTCTATTGGTTCCTGATCTGCAAGGGCCACCGGACCTATCGGTACTTGGGCGCCATGGCGCTAAGCTATGCCCCGCGCGCGGGTGCGGTGACGGATCCTGATACTCAGGCATTGCTGGATCACCTGGCGATCGATCGCTTCGGCGAAGCCTATGATCCGAACACCGGTGTGCTGTCTTTCGACGTGCCTCAAGGTCGCCTGACCACGGAGTTGGCCGAGGTTCCAGCGCCTCATCTGCGCCTGAACAACGTTCTATATTTCCTCGAAAAAAATCCCCGCTATGCCTCCGGTGACGAACTAGCATGCCTGTGTGAATTGCACCCCGACAATCTTCGGCCCCTGGCACTGCGCCTGTTTGCAGACGCGCGCCCGACGCCATGCTGATCCGCCAGGCCAGCGTTGCAGACAACCTGAAACTGCTCGACTTTCAGGCGCTGCGGGCGATGCAGGGTAACTTGCCGATGCGCTTTGATCGCGGGCCGGACTATTTCGCGCTGCACCATTGCCATGCCGCGGATCATCGAACGTGGCTTGCCGAAAGCGAGGTCGGTGAGCTGAAGGGCATCGCCAGCCTGGTGGTGCGTGATGGCTACTTGCAGGAGCGCATTCAGCCGGTGGCTTACCTGGGGGATCTGCGGCTGGTGCCTGACCGGCGCCTGTCAAAGTCGTGGATGGCCGAGGTCAAAGTCCGGCTCGAAGCGTTGGCCGATGAAACCGGTGTGCAGCACGCCTATTGCTGCGTCATCCGCAGCAATCGGCTGGCGGCACATTCGCTGCTCGGTGGTCGGCGTGCCAATCCGCTGATGCTTTCCCACTGGCGCGGCTACAGCAACGTCGCCGTGTATGGTCAGCGGGGCTGGGGAAGCGCGCCGCGAACGGTGGAGAACGTGCGCATCGTCCAGGCACAGCCCCGCCATGCCGATGCGTTGCGGGCATTTCTCGACAGTGAATCGACGGGCCAGCCCTTTGGTAGCGTCTTTAGTGAAGCGCAGTTTTCGCGGCGCCTGGAGACCTGGCCGGACTTCGGTATCGAGTCATTTATCCTGGCCGTGGACGCGCGAGACAATCTGCTCGGTTGCGTCGCCCCTTGGGATGCCGGGCGTATCAAGCGGGTGGTGCTGGAGAAACTGCCGCTGTCACACCAGGCGCTGCGCCTCGCGTTCAATGCCTGTGCGCCGGCGTTGGGTCGCCCGGCGATCGCCGCCCCAGGCCAGGCGCTGCAAGACATCTACTTGACTCATCTACACATACGGCAGCGTAACTCGCAGATTTTTGCCGCCCTGCTGGATGTCGCCTGGGCGCGTCTTCGCGGCCGGTACGCGCTGATGCAAATGTGCCTGTATGACAATGATCCGCTGTGGAGGGCGATGAAACGTTATCGCTCAGTGTCCATTCCCATGGATCTGTACACGGCGCCTTGCGTCGGCACCGCCCCCGCGTTGGCGCTGGATGCAGGACGTATCCCGGGGTTCGAGATTTATCTGGTCTGACCGGGCCGGGTCTCATGCAACACATTCAGCAGCGTCAGCCAGAAACGGGTCGCGTCAAAGCCACCACCGCCCAGCACCGGCTGGCCGTGATCGAGGTGCGGCAGGCAAATCTGCGGCATGCCCTCGATGCGCAGGTTCTCGATGTAAAACTGGCCGTCATGGGCACAACCCGGTCGTTGGGCATTGAGGCGCGCATGATGGGTGTCGAAGCGCGAACTGGGCGCGGCGGTCCAACTGACGACGTGGGTAGCATGCAAGTCGGCGGGCAGTTGATTGAGTAGTTGCGCGATTTGCGGGTCGCGCAGGCTGCTGATATCCCGTGTGCCAGCGGCCATCCACGGCGTTTTTGCCAGCACCCGGCGAACCCGGTCGAGCGGGTAGCTGTGGCCGGGTTGCCCGGCGGCGCAACCCAGCACCTCATCCATGACGGTCGACGGACCGGTCGGCGGTTGCACCAGCGCAACGCCATCACACGCGTCGCTCAAAGCTTTGTCCTGAGACAATGCCGCCAACGCGTCGAGCCCGCCCTTGCTGTGCGCCAGCAGGACAAATCGTTGCCCGTGCTGGAGTTCGGCGGTCAGCACTTTGCTGATATGCCTGCCTTGCGCCATGACCCCGCGCGAAGAACGTACGGGCATGCGCAGCACCTGATAACCCGCGTCCCTCAGCGCCTGGGCGCAATCCTGAAAACACCGTGGCAACCATTCAGAAAACAAACCGGCCACCAGCACCACCAGGGTGCTTGGGGGAAGGCTTGGCGTGGGGTTGTCCCAGCACGAGATAAATCGCCCCGTCCAATCCAGGTGCGCCGCAGGCCTTACGAATGGCGTGGCCGGAAAATGCAGCGGCCAATCGTCAAAGCCTTCTGGCATCCAAGGCGTGTTCATTGATTGGGCCTGGCGTATTCGTCCAGCGTTTGGCGTGCCGCGTCCAGGGCTTGAGTGGTGTCGAGGCGGTTGGGGTGAAACCCCGGAACGAACCAGAACAGCCACCTTGGAAAGGCGCGTGTCAGCGGGCCGGGGTTCACAAATAACCACCATTGCAAGCGCAGCCACCCTCGCCAGTTACGGCGTTGCCCATCATTCCCGGCCAGGCGGTAGATGAAATACATGACGTCGACGGCAAAGTAAGCCGTCATGGTCAGCATGACCCCGCAGCGCATCAGGTAGCGCCACAGCGGATTGCGCACCACCGCGCACAGCACGTCGAAGGCGACAGCCTTGTGCTCGGTTTCTTCGATGGCGTGCCAGCGCCACAGCATGGCCATCCTAGGGTCGGCGCCTTCCAGCACGGCGGGGTGGCGCAGCAACTGATCGGAGAGAATGGCGGTGAAATGCTCGAGGCTGGCGGTCATGGCCAGACGCGTCGCAGGCGTAAACCGATTGCCGACTTCCTGTCGGCGCCGGAGAAGGTTCTCCAGTTCATCAATCGGCGCGCCCTGTGCCGCCAGCAGTTGGTTGTACAGCCGGTGTTCACGAATATGCGACGCTTCCTGATAAACAAACTCGTCAACCGCCCTGCAAAGCGTGGCATCTGTTTCGATCGCGGCACGAAAGTGCACGACACTATCAATAAACAGTTTTTCGCCGAGGGGAAACATGATCGACAGCCCATCAAAAAAACGCGTGACGAGGGGCCAGTCTCGATACCAGTAACGGGGAATGCTCGCATCCAGTGCAAAGCGAACGTTGCGATGGGGAATTGTTGTGCTAGTTGATTGTGCAGGCGGGCACCGGGAGAACAGGCGTTTGAGATACGACATATCGACGGGAGCTGCCTTGAAAAACTACAGGCTATCTCTTTTCTTGAGCATCGCAACCAGTAGAAATAGCGAAGTTGTTTGCGTTTCGTCGTTGCCGCATAGACCGGGCAAGTTATCGTGAGTGAAGAGGACTGGGCGTTATACTCGGCACATTCGACCTTTCCACAGGATCCCTCATGCGCAGTTCCACTGACAGTTCACAAACCAGTCGTTTCGACGTGGCCAATCTGTGTGTTCTGGCGCTGCAAACCCTGATGTGGGGGGCGACGCTGACCTGGTTGTCACACACCGATGCGGGTTGGCTCAAGTGGCTTGTCCTGATTCCGTTTTGCCTGGTCATGCAAGGCGTGTTCTCGATGATGCACGAGTCCTTTCATGGGTTGGCCCACCGTAAAAAGTCGCTGAACTACTTCGTCATGTGGTGGGCTTCAACGCTGTTTGGTGCCTCGGCCACGCTGATTCATATCAACCATCTGGGCCACCACACTCGCAATCGCACTCGTGCCGAACTGGCGGATTTCGCGGTCGCGGATGAGTCGCTGCTGCGCAAGCGGATCGAGTACTACTTTGCGGTGCTCGGCGGTATCTGGCTCGCGGCGTTTATCGGCAGTCTCTTGTTACCGCTGCTACCGGCGCGCATCACTGATAAATGGTCGCAAACCGCTGAGGTCAATACCTACGCCGCGGCCTTCAAGGATTTCTCCAACAGCGACTTCCGGCGTATCCGCCTGGAGGTGATCGCCAGTCTCGCGGTGTGGTTATCGGCCGGGCTATTGCTGGGCTGGACATGGCAGGTGGTGCTCATTGCCTACATCGCTTTTGCATTTTCCTGGTCATCGCTGCAGTGGGTGTACCACATGCGCACGCCGCTGGATGTCGTCGAGGGCGCCTATAACATGCGGGCGCCGCGCCTCGTCCGCTGGGCGTTTCTGAACTTCAATTACAACCTGACCCATCACCGGCAATCGGGGCTGCATTGGCAGCAGATGCACCGGGCATCGAACCTCAAGGAAACCCGGCCATTATGGTTTGGCTGGCTGCAGGTGTTCCTGCCGCCCCAACGCTTGCCCGATGACTTGACCCAACTCGACAAGACCTACTTTTGATGAGCGCCAACAACGGCGCCAAACGTGCCCTGTGGCAGGGTTTTATCGACAGTGCCCAGCCCACGCTTGATCTCTGGCGAGAACAAACTGAACAGCCGGAGTTGGCGCAAGAACGGGTATTGCAGCGACTGCTGAAAGCCAATCGTGACTGCGCATTCGGGCGTGCCCACGACTTCGCCCATATCGCTGATTCAACGCAGTTTCGCGATAACGTACCGATCCACTCTTATGCGCAACTGCATCCCTGGATCGAGCGCGCGCAGCACGAGTCAGAAGCGATTTTGACCTCCGTCCCGCCGGTGTTTTTCGAGCGCACGAGCGGCAGCAGTGCCCTGCAAAAAGCGATTCCTTATACGCGCGCCTTCCTCGGTGAAATGCACAGTGCGTTAAACGTCTGGCTTGCCGACATGTATCGTCAAGTCCCCGAGATCAGTCATGGCTCAGGCTACTGGTCGATGTCGCCGCCGCTGCAAATGCCGGTGGCCGCTCCCAATGGGGTTTCCATTGGTTCCACCAGTGATCTGGAGTATCTGAGCGGCAGCAATGTCGCCAGCCTGGCAGGGACTTTGCTGATTCCACAATTTGCCGGCGATCCGTCGCAGTGGCGCCGCCAGACCCTGTTGGCATTGTTGGCCGATGCTGATTTGAGTTTTATCAGTGTGTGGAGCCCGACGTTCCTGACCAGTCTGTTGCAGCCGTTGTTTGACGGCGAAACACCTGAACATGCCCAGACATTTGCCTGGCTGGAAGAGGCGCTTCCCGCCTCACGCAAGTCTGCCTTGCGTCGAGCGCGATCCCAGGGCGTGTGCACCGAACTCTGGCCGCGACTGGCCGCCGTCAGCTGCTGGATGGACGGCCCCAGCCGCACCTACTTCAAACAATTGGCGGTGCGTTTTCCGCAAGCACAATGGCTACCCAAAGGTCTGTTCGCCACTGAAGGCGTGGTCAGCGTGCCCTATGGTGACGAGGCCGGGTGCCCGCTTGCAATTGGCAGTCATTACCTGGAATTTCTCAGCGACGACGGTTCCTTGCGCAATGCTCATGCGTTGCGCATGGGAGAAACCGCAGAAGTCTTGCTGACCACCGGTGGCGGCTTGTATCGCTACGCATTGGGGGATCGGGTCCGGGTCGTTGGTATGCAGGGTCGTACGCCGCGCGTGGAGTTTATCGGGCGCGCCGCGGTGACCAGTGATCTGGTAGGTGAGAAGCTCGATGAGCAAATCGTCCAGGGCATCTTCGATCGTTGCCTTACCACAGCGGCCGCCGCGTGCCTGATCCCCAATGCCTCGGCCACGCCGCCGTATTACCTGGCGTTGGTCGCCACCGGCGAAGACATTGCTCCACAGGCGCTGGCGCTGGCTATCGAGTCGGCACTGTCGGGCGTCTTTCATTACGCCCAGGCCCGCAGCCTTGGGCAACTGGCGCCGCTACGGGTTCGATTGCTCAACGGTGGCGCTGATCTGCTCGCTCAGGTCCTGCAACAGGCGGCGGAGTTAAGCGGTATCCGCGCAGGTGACGTCAAACCGCGCCCACTTATCAATCGGCTTGAGACAGCCGACGCCATTCTTGCCCTGACGGAAACCCAATGTCAGCACCTTTGATCAGCACCGTCGAGGTGCCTTGCGATGCAACCCTCGAACAATGGTATGTGGCTTGCTCCAGCAAGGAACTGCCCAAGGGCAAGCCTTACCGGGCAAGGATTCTTGAACTCAACCTTGTGCTCTTTCGTCAGCGTGACGGCCAGGTCGCGGCATTGCTCGACCAGTGCCTGCACCGAGGCACACGATTGTCGGCCGGCAAGATCGCCGACGATTGCCTCGTCTGCCCCTACCATGGCTGGCGCTATGACGCCCAGGGACAAGTGGTGTACATCCCCAGCGTCGGCGATAAACCGTGCTCATCGACAGCGCGAGAGCATCGATTTAAACAGCGCCATTTTGCCGTGCAAGAACTGGACGGACTGATCTGGGTGTACACCGGCACCAGCGACCCGCAAGCCAAACCGGTGTTCAGGCTACCGGCCTACACCGAAAAAGGCTGGCAGTCCTACTTCATGATCAACACCTTCGAGGCCGACGTCGGCAGCCTGGTGCAAAACTTCATGGACGTGCCACACACCGTCTTCGTCCACGAAGGCATCTTCAGGTCCGGCACCGGCCGCACCATGGAAGCCACACTCGCCTGCAAGGCACACAGCATCGAAGTGACCTATCACGACGACGGCGACAAAATCGGACTCCTGAACTGGCTGAGCAACCCCGACGGCGAGCCACTGGTCCACACCGATCGCTTCTTTGCCCCCAACGTCACGCGCTGCGACTACCAGTGGGGCGACCGCTCGGCCTTCTACATCATCAGCCAAATCACACCGATAAATACCCGCCAGTCCCGCGTCTACACCTACATCGCCTACCGCTTCCGCTTACCCCGCTGGCTACTGCGAACATTGCGCCCGTTCATCCACCTGTACACCCGCATCGTCATTCGCCAGGACGTGAAAATCATTCAGGCGCATAGGGAAGGACTTGATAATGCGGTGGGTTTCAAGCCGGTGAATGTGCGGGCGGATGCGGTGCATGTGGGGGTTGAGCAGATGTTGGTGGCGGTGAGGCGGGGGGAGGAGTTGCCGGTGGGGCAGCGGCAGGAAAGTCGGATACGGTTTGAGCTTTGAGGGTGGTGCGATTGGCTATAGCTCATCCAGCTTTACCTTGACTCGCTGAGGGGCGGTAAGACGTTCGGTGACTACGGCGATGAGCGCTTCATCCTCTTCGCTGAGTAATGCTGCTTTGAAAGGCAACTTACCGTGTTCGGCGACGTATTGAAGGGTTTGGTGCAGAAGTTCGGAAGGCGTTACCCCGAGCTTTTTCAGCTCAGCAAATGAACGCTGCTTCAGGTCATCGTCGATGCGGATGTTGATGGAAGCCATGGTGAGATACCTGTAATGACGTTTGTCGTTACGACATCAATGAGTCCTTGGCTCGACAACCCCTCATTCAGTCGTTTCAGATGACAGGTAGGCTTTCTTTCAGGCATTAAAAAGCCGGCTTGTGGGCGGCGTTATTGTTGAGTTTCGGCCTGTTTTTATTGGATTAAATTAAGGGTTGAGTTTTTGTCCCCACATGCTGACCCATCATCGACTTCAGCTCGACTCCGGAGTCCTGACACACCAACAGCAGGTCAAATTGGTACGCACGTGACAGACCTTCAGTCCCTCTAAAGGACTCCAGCAGCAATTCCTGCTCAGGGTTGGCGAGGTTCTTGAATTTGAAAAGGCGCCGGTTCTGCGGCGAAAGCATCGCGGCCAGGTCTATCTCCTTGAAGGCAGGGAGGCCAGCACCGCCGCAGTCAGCGGCTTACGTTTACAAACTGACAAGTGAGGCACGGGTCTGGTGCTTAAGTATCAACCAGTTAGGATATTGCTCCGACATCAGCAACAGATACTCACCGGTCCTAAAACTCTGAAAATCTCGTCAGACCAAAGCTACAGACGCATTCCGTATCTCGCAATTACTGGAACGTGTGGCCACAAGATAGTGCGAAAGTGCCACTAGCCCGTTAATAAACAGCCAACATTTCTCTCAAAACCGTTACAGTTCCAGAGAGGCTGAAAGGAGACACCGGGGCGCTGCGCCGTGTCAACCACAACGAAGGGCCTCGGACGATAGCGCTCATCTGAGGCATTCCCAGCATAGGTGAGCTGTCTTAATTGCGGAGCGCTAGAAGAATGCGCTAGCTGGCACATATCCAAGCGTAACAACGAGTTAAGTGGAGACTCGACTTTGTAGTGGCGTATTGTCATCATCGCGGTCTGTTTTGCAGATGAGAAAAATGAGCTCGTCCTGGATTCAGCTCAAATATTCAGGTCTGATAGGGCGACATACGCAATGCTCAGATCATGTCAATGTGTGGTCACGTAAGACATCGGTGCAAGCCTCCTTCAATCCAGGGACAGTGATGTGTAAATGGACCTTTTAGCCAATATTCCAAGCTGGGATGACATCGAGCGAAACCTCGACTATAAATTCAACACGCTGAATCAAGGCTACAGCGATGGGCTGCAGAGCGCCAATGATAGCTGGAATGGCTTCACCCGACGCGTCAATATCACCGCGACTCAAGCTTACGGATTCATGGGCGGCAACCGCATTGACTCGGTGAAAACGGCGATGAGGCTTTCCTACCCCATCATCGAGTCAAATCTCAAGCGTAAGTGGGCGTCCATCGAGATTGAACAAATCCTCCCGGTGCTCCTGCAACTGGTCAAAGAAGTGGCGATGATTTTGGGCGGCAGCGTTGCGGTCGGGACAGTCGCTGGCGGCGTCGCCGGGGCGTTCTTCTTTGGTGTGGGCGCTGTGCCCGTAGCAGCAGCTGGCGCGGGCATCGGTCTGCAGGTCGGCAATCTGATCCTAATGGCGCTGGGCCTCTCATCTATCGCTGAATATTTCTATAAAGGTCTGCCTGCTTGCCTTTCTACCTTGCAGGAAGGCTTCGCCACTGCCTGGCACGCTGATGAAGGGCTGAAACCCGAGGGCCTCGATCCTACCGGTGGTTCGGCATACGTAATCCAGGAGCGCATTGATCGCGGAGCTCGACAACTGGCCAAAGGTCAGGAACAACTCGTGCTGCTGCTCTTCACTGCCATCGTGACTTATATGACGCGTGGGCAGGTCAAGGCAGGCCTCATGGGCAGCATGGACAGCATCGCAGCGCGCAGTGCCAAGCTTCAGTCCGAGATTTCGAACAAGCAGTTTGCGAATTGGTTGGCGCGTAATCAGCAGGAGTTGTTGACTCTGCCTGAGTTGCAGGTTAATGGGCCGGCTCCGCTAAAGAACGTAGAACTCGATAATATGCGCGAGTACTATGCCAAGCAAGATTCTGATTTTGTGTCTCATGATACTAAACTTGAAAAAGCAAAAATGTTTGATACACAAGGCCTCTCTCAAAAGGAAATAACAGATTATCTTTCTACAGGAGATGGACAGCTGTACTTGGATAAGTTGCGAGCTGCTGCGCCAGACGCATCTGCTGACGAAATATTCAAACGTGCTGTTGGCCAAATTGGATCTGGAAGCACAATACCGAAAATAGTGGTGATGGATTCACCACTGGTCAAAATCGTGCCTGTAGGGAAAGAAGTTACCGACTACTCACCCTTCTTCACTACGATGGATGAATTAAAAAAAGCCAGTCAAAGCGAGTCTACACTCGCGGATTATTTTGGCCTTCCCCTAACCAGTGAAGCATCAAAATATTCGGTATTCGAAATAGTACCAATAAAGCCAACCGAAGTTTTCGTGAACAAGGTCGCACCGACTACGGAGTTTGGTGGAAGTATTGCCAGGTCTGGTGAAGCGTTTCAAAGTATAGTAACGAACCGAGGTGAATGGTCTGCACCTCGGTTAATTGGTGCAATAGATAATTAGGGGTTACACGAGCATGAATATTAATGCCTTGAAGGCGGCAGCTATAAAGCTTAGAGATAAGCTTGACTTCTATAAGAGTCATGACCCTGATGCTTCAATATTGTTATTGGATCTTGAAGGTTTGCTTTCCCGAGCAGAGCGAGGCCAAATCACTGAAATGGTTGAGCCACGAGATATTCCAGGTTACAAGCTTTTCACTGAGACAAGTTTACAGTCATATAAAGACTTGGAGGCTGCGTATACAGATTTCTATATGGAACTCATAGAGGGGCGAGAGACTGAGGCTTACAAAATTTTGGTGGCCAAGATGACTAAGAACTGAATATCTCTATCAAAGAGATGCATCTTGTTCGCCAAGTTTTCAATCAGCGCCAACATTGGGATGCCATCAAGGAGTGGTTACAAACTCACTCCAGTCGTTCATCAACGAGCGACGCTTATCGAGGAAGTTCGTGCGGGAGTAAGCCCCCTCAGTCTGGTCTCGTTCGTCATGAGTCAGCGCCATTTCGCATACCTCATGTGGGTGATTTGTGCATTCCCCAGCCCAGTCGCGAAAGGAGGATCTGAAACCGTGCCGAGTTATTTCTTTGTAACCCATGCCGTGCAAAAGTGTGCGCACGGCGTTTGCGTGCATGACCCCTGTCTTGCCTTGGCCTGGAAATAGAAAGGCGCTTCCCTCATCTCGCGGAATGTTCTTCACCAGCTTTATGATTTCCTGGGCAAGCGGGATTACGAAAGCTCTCCGCATTTTCATTCGCTCATCTGGCAGAGACCAAGTGCCGGCCTCAAGATCAAACTCATCCCAGCGAGCGAACCTCACCATGTGGGCGCGTGCGCTGGTCATAATCAGCAGTTGTGCAGCCCAAGATGGTGGTGTGGCGTTCGCTCGAAGTTTGGTTATAAGCTCCGGGACATCCTGCCAGCGCATAGCTTCAAAGTGCTCACGCTTCCGAGCCTTCTTCTTTTCCGCGCGGCTCAACAGATTCTCCAAGTGTCCGCGCCAGCGAGCAGGGTTCTCACCGTCTCGCAGGTTGCGTGACTTTGCAGCGTCGAGAATCTGTTCTATCTGCCCACGTACTTCATCAGCGGTTCTTGTTTTAGTCGCCTAGACTGGTTGCAGAACCTTGAGTATCTGAGGAGTACCGATCTCCTCGGCTGACAGCTTGCCGATATGGGCAAATGCATACAGCTCCAGCTTGCGCAGCCAGCCTTTACGCCATTTCTCCGACCATGCCGCACCGTGTGCATCGCGATATTCCGTAGCGAGCGTCTCGAACTTCAGTTGCTTCGCTTCATTGGCGCGCTGAGCATCGCGCAGAGCTGCGCGTTCGATGTCGCGAGCTGCTAATGGATCTACACCGTCGCTCAACTGACTGCGTTTGGCGCTTGCTGCGAGCCTAGCTTTCTTAAGACTCACTTCAGGGAATGAGCCTAGGCCCATCTCCCTCCGGCGCCCCGCGAGTTGGAAGCGAAGCGTCCAGGATTTACTTCCGCTAGGTTTGATTTCCAACCGCAGGCCATCACCGTCTTCGTAGGTGCCGGGTTCGGCAAGGTTTTCGACCTGTTTCGGATTCAGCTTACCCATTTGATTTCCCCTCTCATCCCTTTGTCCCCCCACCTGTCCCCCCACTTCATCGTCGGATGAGGTCAAATGGCGTTGAACTCCATTGGACAGGGACGAGCCTGAAACGCCCGTGATAGCTAAGCTATCGGCAGAATTCTCGGATGGGATAGGATTATTTTGGACAATTAAAAAGCCGGCTTGTGGCCGGCTTCTCGGGGACTGGCTTGGTTCATTTTTGGTAAACCGCGCCAGCCTTCAAAACGTACACCCGGATCTTGCGTCCGGCTGTGGGACTTGGCAGAAAATCATCGGCCTTGTCGGTGCGATCAGCGCCGCGGGGCGGGGTGATGCGCAAATGTGGGGCGCAGCATACTGATTTTTTTCGGGGATTCCCAGTGGGAAGTGCCGGGTAGAGCGATTGCGGTGAGGTGTAGCAGCTGCCGAAGGCTGCGTCCGGCTGCGAAGCAGTCGTAAATCCGGTAGTCGCGGTCTTTCAGTAACACCGGGAAACTCGGTTTTTACGACTGCTGCGCAGCCGGACGCAGGCTTCGCCAGCTGCTACAGGTGCTTGCCTCACAGGAACGGCACCGGCGGTCGTCGCTTGTTCAGCGTGGAACACCAGAACACCCACCCCAACACCCGAATGTTCTGCTCTTCAATCTGCGCCGCCCTGAAAACCTCATCCGGATACTCCGCGCTGTTGTGGCTGCGCAATCGCAACCCGTTCCCCGGCATCCGGTGCAGGTATTTGATCCGCAGCATCCCGTCGTGCTCGATCGCGTAAATCTCCCCGTCAATAATCTGTGTCAGCCCGCGATCAATGGCCAGGGTTGAGCCGTCTTCTATCTTCTCGGCCATGCTATTGCCGATCATGTGGGCGCAGATGGCGTCTTTATGGTTGATTTTCAGGGCGTCGAGATAGCTGCGGGGCAGGCGGATGGGGTGGCTGTTGTCTTCGATGACGTGGGTTTTACTGGAGCCGAGGGCGACGGGCATTTCTTTGTAGAAGGACAGTTCGACGTCGGTGGGCTCGATGACGGTATAGACGCCGCGGATGGCTTGGGCGTCGTAGGTGTTGCCGGAGTCGTCGAGCAGGCACAGGTCTTTGGGGCCTTCGGCGGCTTTCAGCCAGTGGCTGTTGACGGACAGCTTTCGGGCGACCTCTTCCATGCAGTGGGCGGGCACACCGCGGGTGTACCAGTTGTGGACGTTTTGCGGCGCCGTGTTCAGGAATTCGGCGAATCCTGTTGTCGTGATGTTCGCCGCCTTGAGGAGCGCTTTAAACCGTGGACCGCTAGTGTTCTTTTTCATGAACGCGAGTTTACGGGCGCCGGGGAGGGGTTTGAATAAACGAACCGTTCAAATTGCGCGGGAATTTTACGACCGGATGTAAGACGCTTTTCGGGATTTTTAAACAAGAAAAAACCAAATGGCAAAACCGTTAAACGTCCTGTTTAAGCCGGCATTTATCAGCGCCCACAAAAAACCCCGGATCACCGGGGTTCTTCTTGAAGCTTGCAGCTACAAGCTGGCTTTAGCCTTTGTAAGCAGCAACCGACTTCATGATCTCGGTGCGAGCGGCTTCTGAGTCGCCCCAACCTTCGATCTTCACCCATTTGCCTTTTTCGAGGTCTTTGTAGTTCGCGAAGAAGTGCTCGATCTGCTGAATCAGCAGTTGTGGCAGGTCGCTGCACTCTTTCACGTCGACGTACAGCTGGGACAGCTTGTCGTGTGGGACTGCGATGACTTTGGCATCGCCGCCGCCGTCGTCGGTCATGTGCAGGATGCCGATTGGACGGGCGCGGATCACGGAGCCTGGGGCAACCGGGTAAGGGGTCACGACCAGCACGTCGAGGGGATCACCGTCGTCAGCCAGAGTGTTCGGGATGAAACCGTAGTTGGCCGGGTAGAACATCGGGGTGGCCATGAAACGGTCAACGAACAGGCAATCGCTGTCTTTGTCGATTTCGTACTTGATCGGCGCGTGGTTGGCCGGAATCTCGATCGCGACGTAGATGTCGTTCGGCAGGTCTTTGCCAGCCGGAATCTTGCTGTAGCTCATTGGGCGGTGCCCCCGTTAGTTGACCAAAAACACTTGGCCGGATTGACCAAAAAGTGGCGGCGATTATAGGCATATTCCGCCACCGTTGCTATGTGCCAGAGGTCGTGTAGACCTTAGTCGTGTGCCTGATAGACCGGGTTCTCGGCCAGAAGTTGCTGCAACCGGGCCAGCGGGTCCTGGCGGTAAAACCGCTGCAACTGCTCGTAGACCTGTGGATAAGCCTCGTGCAGCAAATCCGGGGCGCTGAAGAAGTATTCGCTGGTGACGGCGAAGAACTCCGCCGGGTTCTCGGCGGCGTAGGGGTCGATGGCGGTTTCGGCGTCCGGGTTGCGGTCCAGTTGGCGATTGAGGTCATCGTAGGCCTGTTGCATGACCGTTGACCAGTCGCTGACACGCATGTCGGGGTGCAGCGGCGGCAGGCCGTTGGCATCGCCATTGAGCATGTCGAGTTTGTGCGCGAGTTCGTGGATCACCAGGTTGTAGCCTTCCCAGCCGCCGCTGGCCATGACGCCGGGCCAGGCGAGAATGATCGGGCCTTGCTGCCAGGCTTCGCCGCTGTGTTCGCCGTCCCACTCATGCTCGACGCCGCTGGCATCGCGATGGCGCTGGGGGCTGAGGAAGTCGTCGGGGTAGAGGACGATTTCGTGGAAGCCCTGATACCAGTTCAAGTCACCGAGATTCAGCAGCGGCAATTGCGCCTGGGCGGCGAGCAACAAGCGCTGTTCCTGGTGGAGTTCGACGCCGGGCAGGGCCGTCAGGTGTTTTTCATCGAGAAACAGCACACTGGCTTCACGCAACCACTGGTCTTCAGCAGCGCTGATACCGTCGAGGAAGCTCAAGTGATGGCGCACCCGTTGCCACATCTCGTCGGCAATCGGATGCCTGGCCAGGATGCGCCGGCGACGCCAGGCGCTCAGGGACCACACGGGGGCTTAGCGGGTTTCGGCTTTGGAGCTCGAACCACCGAAGCGGCTGCGCACGAGGCCGATGATCATTGGAATCAGCGACAGCAGGATGATGCCCACTACCAGAAGCGACAGGTTTTTCTTGATGAACGGGACGTTGCCGAAGAAATAACCGAGGGTCACCAGGCCGCCGACCCATAGGATCGTGCCGAGCACACTAAAGAAGAAGAAACGCGGGTACGGCATCCGGGCGATGCCTGCGACGAACGGTGCAAAGGTGCGGATGATCGGCAGGAAGCGCGCCATCGTCACGGTTTTGCCGCCGTGCTTGTCGTAGAAGTCGTGGGTTTGTTGCAGATAGTCGCGGCGGAAAATTTTCGAATTCGGGTTACTGAACAGACGCTCGCCCGCCGTGCGTCCGATCACGTAGTTGGTGCTGTCGCCGAGGATCGCCGCCAGCATCAGCAGGCCACCCAGCAATACCGGGTCCATGCCGCCACCGGCCGCCACGGCGCCGGCGATAAAGAGCAGGGAGTCACCCGGGAGGAATGGCATCACTACCAGGCCGGTTTCGCAGAAGATCACCAGAAACAGAATGGCATAGATCCATGGACCGTAATTGTTCACCAGCAAATCGAGATACACATCGAGGTGCAGGATAAGGTCGATCGGGTTGAAATCCATGGGGGGCACCTGTGGTGACGGTCCGACTCGGCAGACCTGTGCGGATGACTTCGTGTAAGGCTACAAGCGAGAGTAGTTTTTCTTACAAGCCGGGAAGCTCGGGATTATACGGCGGGAACAGTGAAAAGCGCGTCGAGTTTGTAGCGGGGGATGTCGTGGTTAATCAGTGTCCGACAAGATGCACGCAAACCCCTGTGGCGAGGGAGCTTGCTCCCGCTGGAGGGCGAAGCACTCCCAAAGCCTGAGTTTACGGTGTGTCAGGAGAATTTGGTTGGCTGGGTTTGCGACTGCTTCGCAGCCGAGCGGGAGCAAGCTCCCTCGCCACAAAAAGCCCGCCCGCCGTGCGCCGTTATAATTCGTCGCTAATCGGCAACACGTAGTTCTTGAATTCGGTGTCTTCCTTGAAGCCGATCGACTCGTAAGTCTTCTGCGCCACTTCGTTGTTGCTGCTGGTGGAAACGCGCATACGCACGGCGTTGGTTTCCTTGGCCATTTTCTTCGCGGTGCGAATCAGGTTGTCGGCCACCAATTGTCGGCGGGCATCTTCGGCGACGTAGATGTCGTTGAGGATCCACACGCGTTTAAGCGACAGCGACGAAAAGCTCGGGTACAGCTGACAGAAACCCATCAGTTTGTTGCTGTCGTCATCGGCCAGGGCCAGGTAGATCACCGACTCCTTGCGACGCAGGCGTTTTTCGAGGAACGCCCGGGACGAATCCGGGTAAGGCAGGGAGCCGTAAAACTCGCGGTATTTGACGAATAACGGGGTCAGCAGGTCCAGGTGTTCGAGGGTCGCTTGAATAATCCGCATGGTAGGTCTCGCTTCAAGTGGCTGTCTTACGTGCGTGACGGCAATGGGAAACCCCTGGCGGCCGTGCGTCGATCCTGCCTGAAAACGAATCAGAAACGCAATGCGGAAACGGTTCAGGCATCCGGCGGACTGAGTAGGAAATTTCCTTTCATATCCGCCCCAGCGTCCGACTCCAATGTCTGAACCTGAGCTTCGTCCTTCAAATTGACTCCCGACAACTGCCGTCGACAGGCCTCGCGCATCAGATACAGCAAGCGGTGCGCCGCCATGCCGTAACTGAGGCCTTCGAGTCGGACATTGGAGATGCAGTTGCGATAAGCATCGGTAAGGCCAATCTTTGGATTGTAGGTGAAATATAAACCCAGGCTATCAGGAGAGCTGAGTCCCGGGCGTTCACCAATCAAGATCACCACCATTTTCGCGCCCAGCAACTCGCCGATTTCGTCGGCCACCGCCACTCGACCTTGTTCAACCAGCATCACCGGCGCCACGGACCAGCCATCCGCCGCCGCCTGTTCTTCCATGCGCGTCAGAAACGGCACGGTGTGGCGATGAACGGCCAATGCCGACAAACCATCGGCCACCACGATGACCAGATCCACGCCGCTCGGATGGGCAGAGGCGTAGTCACGCAGGGTCTGCGCCGAGTCATCACTCAACTTGCGCCCCAGGTCCGGGCGCTGCAAATAGCTGTTGCGGTCCGTGGCAGCGCTGTGCAGCAGCACACTCTCGCGCCCGCGCTCGGCCAGTTGCGCGCTAAGCCCGGCATGATCGAACGGCAAATGCACCGCGTCCCGGGCCTGGGCGTGGGCGAACTGGAAATCCAGTTGCGCCTTGGTCGGCAGGCTGGTGCCGGTGCGGCCCAGGGCAATGCGCGCCGGGGTCAGGCGGCGCAGTTCCAGCCACGGGTTCTGCGGATCAACGGGTGGTTTATCCATATCAACACTCATCCCAATTGCGCCAAGGCCTGACGGAAGGCCGGCGGCAGGTTGTTGCCGAAGTGAATCTTGCCGTCGGCCTGGGTGAAGATGCCCATTTTCGCCAGCCACTGCTCGAACTCCGGTGCCGGCTTCAAGCCCAGGGTTTGCCGGGCGTAGAGGGCGTCGTGGAACGAGGTGGTCTGGTAGTTGAGCATGATGTCGTCGGAGCCGGGGATGCCCATGATGAAGTTGATTCCGGCCACGCCCAGCAGGGTCAGCAGGGTGTCCATGTCGTCCTGGTCGGCTTCCGCGTGATTGGTGTAGCAAATGTCGCAACCCATCGGCACACCGAGCAACTTGCCGCAGAAGTGATCTTCGAGGCCGGCGCGGATGATCTGTTTGCCGTTGTAGAGGTATTCCGGGCCGATAAATCCTACGACGGTGTTCACCAAAAACGGCTTGAAATGTCGCGCCACGGCGTAGGCCCGCGTCTCACAGGTCTGTTGATCGATGCCGTGGTGGGCATTGGCCGATAGCGCGCTGCCCTGGCCAGTTTCGAAATACATCAGGTTCTGGCCGAGGGTGCCGCGATTGAGGCTCAAACCGGCATCGTAGCCTTCCTGCAACACGTTCAGGTTGATGCCGAAACTGGCGTTGGCCGCTTCGGTGCCGGCAATCGACTGGAACACCAGGTCCAGTGGCACGCCCCGGTTCACGGCCTCGATGGAGGTGGTGACATGGGTCAGCACGCAGGCTTGGGTCGGAATGTCGTAGCGCTGGATGATCGCATCGAGCATTTCCAGCATGGCGCAGATCGAGGCGATGCTGTCAGTGGCCGGATTGATGCCGATCATCGCGTCGCCATTGCCGTACAGCAGACCGTCGAGAATGCTCGCGGCGATGCCGGCCGGTTCGTCGGTCGGGTGGTTCGGTTGCAGGCGTGTGGATAAGCGCCCGCGCAGGCCCATGGTGCCGCGGAATTGCGTGACCACGCGGATCTTCTGCGCCACCAGCACCAAGTCCTGCACGCGCATGATCTTCGACACGGCGGCGGCCATTTCCGGGGTCAGGCCGGGGGCGAGGGCGCGCAGGCTCTGTTCGTCGGCGGCGTCGCTGAGCAGCCAGTCGCGAAAGCCGCCGACGGTGAGGTGGCTGACCACAGCGAAAGCTTGTTTATCGTGAGTGTCGATGATCAGCCGGGTGACTTCATCGGCCTCGTAAGGAATCAGTACTTCTTGTAGGAAGTGGGTCAGCGGGATGTCGGCCAACGCCATTTGCGCGGCCACGCGCTCGCCATCGTTGAGGGCGGCGACGCCAGCCAGAAAGTCCCCGGAGCGCGCCGGGCTGGCCTTGGCCATGACGTCCTTGAGACTGTCGAAGCGATAAGTCTGGGCGCCGACCGTGTGAGCAAAACTAGCCATACAGATTCTCCGTGACGGCGCAGACCGGGTCTGCGCCGAGGTGTGCGGCCGTCAGTGCAAGGCTTCTTCAGCTTTCTGAATCGCCGCGAATTCTTCTTCGGGCGTGCCTGCTACCAAGTGATGCCGACTGTAGAAAGCAAAGTAAGCAATTAACACTCCATAGATGATCGCCGCGCCAATGACCACCCGTGGGTCCACCAGAAACCCCGCTACCACGGCGATGCACGCCAGAACCAGCGCGACGCCCGAAGTGAAAATACCGCCCGGCGTGCGGTATGGCCGATCCATTTTGGGGCGACGGATGCGCAAGGTGATGTGCGCCGCCATCATCAGCACGTAGGAAATCGTCGCGCCGAACACTGCCACCAGAATCAACAGATCGCCCTGACCGGTCAACGACAGGCCGAAACCAATGATCCCGGGGATGATCAACGCCAGTACCGGCGCTTTGCTTTTATTGGTTTGCGACAGTTTGCGCGGCAGGTAACCGGCGCGCGACAGGGCAAATATCTGCCGCGAGTAGGCGTAGATGATCGAGAAGAAACTGGCGATGAGCCCGGCCAGGCCGACGAGGTTGACGAAGCTGCCCATCCAGGTCGAGCCGCCATAGGCTTTGCTCAGCGCTTCGACCAACGGGTTACCCGAAGTCAGCAACGCATTGGCACCTGCGCCGCCCGGCCCGATCACCAGGATCAACAGGGCAAAACTCACCAGCACCAGCATCGCGCCGATCAGGCCACGGGGCAGGTCGCGCTTGGGGTTTTTGGTTTCTTCGGCGGCCAACGGCACGCCTTCGACCGCGAGGAAGAACCAGATCGCGTAGGGAATCGCCGCCCATACGCCGACATAACCAAAGGGCAGGAAACTGCTGGCGCCCTTGGCTTCGGTCACCGGGATGTCAAGCAGGTTGGCCACGCTGAAGTGCGGGACCATTGCCACCAGGAACACGCCCAGTGCCAGCGCGGCGACCGCGGTGATAACGAACATCAGTTTCAACGCTTCGCCGACGCCGAAAATGTGGATGGCGATGAAGATGATGTAGAACGCCAGATAGATCATCCAGCCGCCGATGCCGAACAACGACTCGCAATAGGCGCCGATGAACACTGCAATGGCGGCCGGCGCGATCGCGTATTCGATCAGGATCGCGGTGCCGGTGAGGAATCCGCCCCACGGCCCGAATGCGCTGCGGGCAAAACCGTAGCCACCGCCGGCGGTAGGAATCATCGAGGACAGTTCAGCGAGGGAAAAGCACATGCACAAGTACATCGTCGCCATCAGCAAAGTGGCGAGGAACATGCCGCCCCAACCACCTTGGGCGAGTCCGAAGTTCCACCCGGCGTAGTCGCCGGAGATGACGTAAGCGACGCCGAGGCCGACCAGCAGGACCCAGCCGGCAGCACCTTTTTTAAGTTCGCGTTGCTGGAAATATTCGGAGCCGACTTTTTCGAAGTCGACAGAGGAGCCGGTAGCCGGAACTCCCGTTTGATCGCTAGGCATAAGAGTTCACCTGTTCTTATTGTTTTTGACCCGGTGGGGTGATGCCGGGGTTCAACAACCGCCGTCGTAAGCAAGCCACGCTCCCGTAGGAGCGAGGCTTGCCCGCGATGGCCGTTACGCGGTTGCGCGTCGAGTTAGAAGAAGCCCAACGGATTGATGTCGTAGCTCACCAGCAGGTTTTTGGTCTGCTGATAGTGATCGAGCATCATCTTGTGGGTTTCACGCCCGACGCCGGACTTTTTGTAACCACCGAACGCGGCATGCGCCGGGTACAAGTGGTAGCAGTTGGTCCACACACGACCGGCCTTGATGGCGCGGCCCATGCGATAAGCGCGGTTGATGTCGCGGGTCCAGAGGCCGGCGCCCAGGCCGAACTCGGTGTCGTTGGCGATGGCCAGGGCTTCGGCTTCGTCCTTGAACGTGGTGATGCTCACCACCGGGCCAAAGATTTCTTCCTGGAACACGCGCATTTTGTTGGTGCCCTTGAGCAGGGTCGGCTGGATGTAATACCCGGTCGCCAGGTTGCCCTCGAGTTTTTCCACCTTGCCGCCGGTTAGCAGCTCGGCGCCTTCGCCCTTGGCGATTTCCAGGTACGAAAGGATTTTGTCGAATTGCTGTTCGGATGCCTGGGCGCCGACCATGGTGTCGGTGTCCAGCGGGTCGCCACGTTTGATCGACAGGACTTTTTTCATCACGACTTTCATGAAGTCGTCGTAGATCGATTCTTGAACCAGTGCACGAGACGGGCAGGTGCAGACTTCGCCCTGGTTGAAGAACGCCAGCACCAGGCCTTCAGCAGCTTTCTCGATGAAGGTTTCTTCGGCTTGCATGATGTCGGCGAAGAAGATGTTCGGCGACTTGCCACCCAGCTCCACGGTGGACGGAATGATGTTTTCGGCGGCGCATTTCATGATGTGCGAGCCAACCGGAGTCGAGCCGGTGAAGGCGATCTTGGCGATGCGTTTGCTGGTGGCCAGGGCTTCGCCGGCTTCTTTGCCGAACCCTTGCACGACGTTGAGTACGCCAGGTGGCAGCAGGTCGCCGATCAATTCCATCAGCACGGTGATGCCCAGCGGGGTTTGCTCGGCAGGCTTGAGCACCACGCAGTTACCGGCGGCCAGGGCCGGGGCGAGTTTCCAGGCGGCCATCAGGATCGGGAAGTTCCACGGGATGATCTGCCCGACCACGCCCAGGGGTTCATGGATGTGGTACGCCACGGTGTTGCCGTCGATCTCGGCGGCGCTGCCTTCCTGGGCGCGGATGCAACCGGCGAAGTAGCGGAAGTGATCCGCCGCCAGCGGGATGTCGGCGTTGAGGGTTTCGCGAACGGCTTTACCGTTGTCCCAGGATTCGGTGATCGCCAGCAGTTCCAGGTTCTGCTCAATGCGGTCGGCGATTTTCAGCAGCACCAGCGAGCGCGCCTGGGCGGACGTGGCGCCCCAGGCATCGGCCGCCGCGTGGGCAGCGTCCAGGGCTTTGTCGATGTCTTCGGCCGTGGAACGTGGGAATTCGGCAATCGGTTGGCCATTCACGGGCGAGGTATTGGTGAAGTACTGACCTTTGACAGGCGCGACGAACTCGCCGCCGATGTAGTTACCGTATTTGCTCTTGAACGAAACGATAGCGCCTTCAGTACCGGGGTGAGCGTAACGCATGGTGAGTTCTCCTTGGCTTTGTACTTATTAGAGAGACGCGCATGTGCGCTTGCTATAAGCGTAGAGCAAAGGTTGGGCCACTGCCTTGCAGGGCAGGCAAATCAAGGCCTTGCGCGGTTTTTGTCGGACAAGCGGGCGGCGCCTGTGACGGTTTCGGTACAGCCTGAGTGACAGTTTGTACCGTTTTTGGCACAGGCTGTGACTGGGTGGTCTTGCCAGCATTGCAAAGCGCGCTGACGTGGAGGATGCTCGGCCTCACGCTTTATGTAGCAACTGCCGAAGGTTGCGTCCGAGTGCGAAGCGCTCGCCTCGGCTTGGCAATGAAATACGGGACACAAGTTTTACGACCGCTTCGCGGCCGGACGCAGCCTTCGGCAGCTGCTACACGGAAGCGGACATGACTCTGCGGGGAGAATAATAAGAAATGCACGACAACCATTTGAGTCGCCATGCCCAGCAAGTCCTGACCGTTACCCAGGGCAAATCACACCTGCATGGCCCCGGCAGCGATCCGTCGATTGCCCGTTCCTGGCTGCGTTGTCTTGAGGACTATCACCTCGACCCGGCCCTGGCTATGGCGCCAACGGTGCTGGAGCATGGCCGTGTGCTGGAAAGCCGCGAACGCCTGCAACAAGTGCTGCACATCGCCGGCAATGAAATGACCAGCCTGCACCAGCAACTCTCCGGTGCCGGCCACGCAGTGCTGCTGACCGACGCCCGCGGGGTGATCCTCAACTGCGTCACCGCCCCCGCCGAACGCAAGATTTTCGAGCGTGCCGGGCTCTGGCTCGGGGCCGACTGGAGCGAAGCCTGCGAAGGCACCAACGGCATCGGCACCTGCCTGGTAGAGCGCCAATCCCTGACCATTCACCAGGACGAACACTTTCGCGGCCGCCACACCGGACTGACCTGCTCCGCGAGCCCGGTGTTCGACCCCCATGGCGAATTGCTGGCGGTGCTCGACGTGTCGTCGGCGCGCCATGAAGTCTCGCGGCAGAGCCAGTTCCACACCATGGCCCTGGTCAACCTCTCGGCGAAGATGATCGAGAGCTGCTATTTCCTGCGTTATTTCGACAATCAATGGTTGCTGCGTTTTCACTTGCAGGCCGAGTCCGTGGGACTGTTCAGCGAAGGGCTGCTGGCGTTCGATGGCGAAGGGCGGATCAGCGCGGTCAACCAGAGCGCGTTGAACCTGTTGGGGCATATTCGCGGCGGGCTGCTGGGTAAACCGGTGGAAGCGTTTTTCGATTGCTCGCTGGATGAGTTGCTCGGCCGAGCGAGCGTGAATGCCAGCGCCAGTTGGCCGCTGCGCGCCCGTGACGGCCGCAGTCTGTTTGCCGTGTTGCGCGGTCAGCCTCGGAGTATTCCGGTGCCGGTGGTGCAAAGTCCGGTGATTGCCGAACGTCCGCGCTTGTCCGGCATCTGCCTGGGCGATGCGGCGTTACAAGAAGATTTTCGTAAGTCCCTGCGCGTATTCGAACGGGATGTGCCGTTGCTGATCAATGGCGAAACCGGTTCCGGCAAGGAAGCCTTCGCCAAAGCCGTGCACCACGCCAGCCAACGGGCGGATAAAGCCTTCGTCGCCCTCAACTGCGCGGCCATTCCGGAAAGCCTGATCGAAAGCGAACTGTTCGGCTATCGCGGTGGCAGTTTCACCGGCGCGCGCAAGGAAGGTATGCGTGGCAAGTTGCAACAGGCTGATGGCGGCACGTTGTTCCTCGATGAAATCGGCGACATGCCTCTGGCCTTGCAGACCCGGCTATTAAGGGTGCTGGAAGATCGCCAAGTGGTGCCGATTGGCGGTGAACCGGAGTCGGTCAACGTCAGAATAATCAGCGCGACCCACCGCAATTTGCTGGACCGGGTGCAGGACGGCAGCTTCCGCGAGGATTTGTACTACCGGCTCAATGGGCTGGAAGTGGCATTGCCGGCGTTGCGCGACCGTAGCGATAAATCGCAGTTACTGGATTTCCTGCTGGCGGAAGAGGCGGGCGGGGAAATAGTGCTGATTGATCAGCCGGCACGGGAAGCCTTGCTCGGGTTCGCCTGGCCGGGGAATGTGCGGCAGTTGCGCAATGTGCTGCGTACGTTGGCGGCGCTGTGTGATGGCGGGCGGATCGGGCTGGAGGATTTGCCGGCAATGATTCGCCAAGTGCGGCCGGCGGTTGCGTTGGTGGTGGACGAGCCTTCGGAGTTTCCGCTGGAGGATGCGGAGCGGTTGGCGTTGCTCAATGCGCTGGAGCAGCAGCGCTGGCATATGACGCATACCGCTGAACAGCTGGGTGTCAGTCGCAATACTCTTTACAGAAAGCTGCGTAAACACGGGATCGCCCGTTCTGCCTGACTGATCGTTCCCACGCTCTGCGTGGGAACGATCATGTGCACGACCCTGAAACAAAGGTGCGAATTTTCCCACCCTACGCTAACCTGCGGCCATGTTTTACGAGGTCGACTATGCACATTCATATTCTTGGTATCTGCGGCACTTTCATGGGTTCGATGGCGGTTCTGGCCAAAGAGCTGGGTCATCACGTGACCGGCTCCGATGCCAACGTCTATCCGCCGATGAGCACTCAGCTGGAAGCTCAGGGCATTGAGTTGACCCAGGGTTACGACCCGGCGCAGCTCGATCCGGCCCCGGACCTGGTGGTGGTCGGCAACGCCATGTCCCGCGGCAACCCGGCGGTCGAGTACGTACTGAACAAAGGCCTGCCCTACGTTTCCGGCCCGCAATGGCTGGCCGACCACGTGTTGCAGGGTCGCTGGGTATTGGCCGTCGCCGGTACTCACGGCAAGACCACCACCAGCAGCATGCTCGCCTGGGTACTGGAACACGCGGGCATGAGCCCGGGTTTCCTGATCGGCGGCGTGCCGCAGAATTTCTCGGTGTCCGCTCGCCTGGGCGGCACACCGTTCTTCGTGATCGAAGCCGATGAATACGACAGCGCGTTCTTCGACAAGCGCTCCAAGTTCGTTCACTACCGCCCACGCACGGCGATCCTGAACAACCTTGAGTTCGATCACGCCGACATCTTCCCCGATCTGCCGGCCATCGAACGGCAGTTCCACCATTTGGTACGCACAATCCCGAGCGAAGGCCTGGTCATTCATCCGACTACCGAACCCGCGCTGCAACGGGTAATCGAGATGGGCTGCTGGACCCCGGTGCAAACCACCGGTGCCGGCGGTCAGTGGCAGGTCAAGTTGCTGAGCGAGGACGGTTCGAAGTTTGAAGTGATGTTCGAAGGCGTCGCCCAAGGCGTGGTCGAGTGGGACATGACCGGTCAGCACAACGTCGCCAATGCCCTGGCCACTTTGGCGGCGGCGCGGCACGTCGGCGTCGTGCCATCAATGGGCATCGCGGCATTGAGCGCGTTCAAAAGCGTGAAGCGCCGGATGGAGAAAGTCGCGGAAGTGCGTGGCATCACCATCTACGACGACTTCGCCCACCACCCGACCGCCATCGCCACCACCCTCGACGGCTTGCGCAAGAAGATCGGCGATGCGCCGTTGATCGCGATCATCGAGCCGCGCTCCAACTCCATGAAGCTCGGCGCGCACCGTGACGGTTTGCCGGAAAGCGTGGTCGATGCCGATCAGGTGATCTGGTACGCGCCGGCCAACCTCGGTTGGGATTTGGGCGCTACCGCCGCGCTTTGCACCGTGCCATCGATCGTCAGTGATTCCCTCGAAGGCATCATCGAACGCGTGAAAAGCCAGGCCCAGCCCGGCACCCACGTAGTGATCATGAGCAACGGCGGCTTCGGCGGCCTGCACGGCAAACTCGCCGAGGCGCTGCAATGAACAACGGCCCGGAACGCATCACGCTGGCGATGACCGGTGCGTCCGGCGCCCAGTACGGCTTACGCCTGCTTGATTGCCTGGTACGTGAAGACCGCGAGGTGCATTTCCTGATCTCCAAGGCTGCGCAACTGGTGATGGCCACCGAGACCGACGTTACGCTGCCGCCGAAACCGCAAACCATGCAGGCCTTCCTCACCGAATACACCGGCGCCGCTGCCGGACAGATCAAGGTGTATGGCAAGGAAGACTGGATGTCGCCGGTGGCCTCGGGCTCCGGCGCGCCAGCGGCGATGGTGGTGGTGCCGTGTTCCACCGGGACCTTGTCGGCGATTGCGACCGGGGCTTGCAACAACCTGATCGAACGCGCCGCCGATGTCACCTTGAAGGAGCGCCGCCAGTTGATTCTGGTGCCGCGTGAGGCGCCGTATTCGAGCATTCATCTGGAGCACATGCTCAAGTTGTCGAACATGGGCGTCACGATTTTGCCGGCCTCGCCGGGGTTTTATCACCAGCCACAGACCATCGACGACCTGATCGACTTCGTCGTGGCGCGGATTCTCAATCTGCTGAACATTCCACAGGACATGCTGCCGCGTTGGGGCGAGCACCATTTGAGCAGTGATGAATAAGCTGCTGGTGGTGCTGCTGGCGCTGCAACTGGCCGGCTGCGCCACGGCGCGCACGCTCGATGCCGCCAAGCCGGGGGCGCCGGTGGTGTATTCGGGGACGCGGCTGGATTTGTATGCGATGAACGGTGGATGCTGCGCCATGGATCGGTTTGGTGCTGAAGCGCCGAGCTATCCGGGAGTGGACCTGCCGGGGAGCGCGTTGCTCGACACGCTGCTGTTGCCGCTGTCACTGCTGACGGTGATTGGCGTGAGTTTCCAGGCGACGGGCGGGTTGTAAGAAGAACACAGCTTTTGTGGCGAGGGAGCTTGCTCCCGCTGGGACGCGAAGCGGCCCTTCTTCTTAAAAGCAAGGGACTGCTGCGCAGTCCAGCGGGAGCAAGCTCCCTCGCCACAGGTCAGCCGGTTACTTGCCGAGCTTACGCAACTCATCCGACTCAACCACCCGCACCCCATCCTGCTCTTCCAGCGCCAGGCGCCACATGGCGCGGGCCAGTTGGCAGGCTTCAATGCCGCGGTATTTACCCGGGATCAAGCGCGAAAACGGTCCGGCGAATTGCTCGGCCATGCGCGGTTCCAGGCGTTCACCCAGCAACAGGGACGGACGGCAAATGGTCAGCTGCGGCCAATCCTGCGCGCGCAGTGCGTGTTCCATCTCGCCTTTGACCTTGTTGTAGAAAATCGAGGATCTGCGATCGGCTCCCAAGGCACTGATCACAATCAGGTGCCGCGCACCCATTTCCCGTGCACGTTTGGCGAACGCCACCACCATGTCCAGGTCCACCGCCCGAAACGCCGCTTCGGAGCCGGCCTGTTTAATCGTGGTGCCGAGGCAGCAATAGGCGATGTCGACGCGACCATTGAGTTGCGGCAGGAACTCGGCCGGGTCGCCGACGGGGTTTTCCAGGTGGGGATGCTCGGCCAGTGGCCGGCGTGAAGGTGCCAATACCCGCGTAATCGTTGGCTCATTGAGCAAGCGATCAAGCAAATGTTCGCCGGTTAATCCGGTGGCTCCGGCAAGCAATACATGCTGAGGCGTCAAGTACATAGTGTCTCCCCCTTGATACTGTTCAGCTTAGTTGAGCTTGGCATCCTTGCTGCTGATAGCAGCACTTTGTAATGCTTTGCGCGCTTGTTGCTTGCGCAGCAGTTGCCAATGGGAGAGGACGGTTTTCGGCGCCCAGATCTGTGGCTCAGAGGCTTCGAAGTTATCCGCCAGTTCACGCTCGGCCACGGTGGCCTTGGCCAGCTTGAAGGCTTGCTCCAGGTCGTCGGTCTGGTTCAGCGCCTGGGCGAACAGCGCGTCGCCGAAGTAGGTGAAGTTGGCTTCTTCCGAGCAACCGAAGGACACCCGGTCCGCCCGCGAGGCGGTCATGATCAGGGTGCGTTCGTCTTTCAGCGCCGGGATGAAACCACCGGAATAGCAGGAAGAGATGACAATAATCTTGTCGCGATTCTTCAGCGGGGTCAGGACCGCGGCCAGTTCGTCGGCCGGCAGGTCAGCCAGTTCCATGCGCGGCTGGTCGAGCACCAGTTCGTGTTCGCTGGTGCCGTGGCTGGTCAGGTAGATGAACAGCAAGTCTTCCGGGCCGCTGCGCTCGGCCAGGGTCTGGACGGCGCGGCGCAGGTTTTCCCGGGTGGCCATCGGCCGGTCGGCGAGGTGTTCGCGATGGTTGACCAGACGAATTTGCCCATAAGCGCCGAAGCGGCTGGCGAGCATGTTGGCGACGTAGTCGGACTCGCGCAGGAACACGCTCTGCTTGCCGTCGCCACCGAGAGTCAGGGTGTACAACTCGACCGCCGGGGTGGAGGCGGGGACGTTGGCCAGCGCTTCATCGAGCAAGCGACCCTGGGCGAGCAAGCCGAGCTCCAGAGTATCGGGCAGCAACTTGCCATCGGCGTCGCGCACGCGCTGGCCATTGATCCAGGTGCCGCTCATCACGGAGCCATCGGTCAGTACCAGCGTGCCGCGACCGGAATAACTGTCGTTGTCGAAACCGCCGACATAGAAACTGCCGTCGGCCAGGTTCAAGCGGCCCTGACCGGTGAAGCGCCAGTCGCTGAACTGGCCGATGTAGTGGCTGCCGTCGGTGCCGATAAGCTCGCCCTTGCCGCTGAGCACGCCTTCCTTGAACTGGCCGATCCAGACATCGCCATCGGCGTTTTCGTAGCGACCCTTGCCGTGGAGCTGGTTGTCCTTGAAGCCACCGACGTAGATATCGCCGTCGGCGCTGTTGAACGTGCCGTTGCCCTCCAGCTGACCATCGACGAAATGCCCGCTGAACTGATTGCCACTGGCATCGCCGCGCTGGCCTTCGCCGTTGGGTTTGCCGTGGGCGAACTGGCCTTGATAGGTGCTGCCGTCATCGAGTTCGAGACGACCGAGCCCTGAATATTGGTCGGCCTTGAACTCACCGCGGTAAGTCATGCCGTTTTCTTTGAGGGTGCCTTCGCCGTCGCGCCGGCCAAGCTTGAAGCCGCCGGTGTAGCTGCTGCCATTGGTAGTCAGCGTGCCCTGGCCGTCGAACAGACCTTGCTGGAATTGTCCGCGATAGACTTCGCCGTTGCTGCCGTGCCATTCGCCCTGGCCATGCCACTGGCCTTTGTCGAACTGACCGGCGTACCAACTGCCGCTCGGGTAGTCGATACGACCCTGGCCCTGCAACAACCCGTTGACCAGATCCCCTCGATAGCGTCCGCCGTCCGGCAGGCGGGCGTCAGGGGACAACAGCGATTCACCATCGCCGCAAGCGGTGAGCATCAGGGTCAAAGCGAGGAGTGCAAGTGAGCGCATAGCGGGATCCGGGCAATTAGGCGACCGAGTATGCCGCAGCTATGTGTCGCATATATAGAGAAGGTCGCGAAACAGCGTGCGCTGCTTCGCATTCGGGATGGTTTACACGAAACAGAGGGACAGCGGTTCGGCGATATACGCCGGTTTGTCCGAGCCTTCTATCTCAAGGGTAGCGGTGGCCTTGAGTAGCCATTGGCCGGGTTTCTTCTCGGTGACTTCGTTCATGTCGACCTTGAGCCGGACCCGTGAATTGACTTTCACCGGCTGGATGAAACGCACACTGTCCAGGCCATAGTTGACCACCATCTTCACGCCTTGCGGCAGGATCAGGATGTCTTCCATCAGTTTGGGAATCAGCGACAGCGACAGGAAACCGTGGGCAATGGTGCTGCCAAATGGCGTTTGCGCGGCTTTGACCGGGTCGACGTGAATGAACTGATAATCCCCGGTGGCTTCGGCGAACAGGTTGATGCGCTCCTGATCGATGGTGAGCCATTCGGAACGTCCAAGTTCCTTGCCGACATAATCTTTGAGCTCTGCAACGGGAACATAGGGCATTGAGACTCTCCTTGGGTTCATCGGTTTTATAGTTTTGAGTTGGGGGGATTTGACCTCCCGGATTACCACTTTAGATCAACATGGCAAATGGCTCCGGTCAACTGACCATGCTTTTGGCGAATGCCGGTCTATAGCGTCGGCGTGCTTATAATGCCCGGCCCCTTTTTGATGGGGACAACACGTGGGGAGATTGCTGGATGTTGTTACGTGGCCTGACCTGGCTGGTGCTGTTCCAATTGCTGGGCACAGCCATCAACCACCTGTTTTTGCCGGTGCTGCCGGGGCCGATTGTCGGCCTGCTGCTGTTGCTGGTGTTCCTGATTTGTCGTGGCGAAGTCGGCGAACCGCTGAACCTGGCCGCCAGTAGTCTGCTGCGCTACCTGCCGCTGTTGCTGGTGCCGCCGGCGGTGGGTGTGATGGTTTACGCCAAGGACATTGCCGCGGATTTCTGGGCCATCGCTGGCGCATTGGTGTTGTCGCTGGTGCTGTCGATGGCCTTCGTCGGGGGGCTGATGCAGCGCCTGGTCAAGCGTCATGCCCATCGCGGAGATCGTCCATGATTCTCGATTGGCAGGGCGCTCTCGATTCGGTGATTCACCATCCGCTGTTCGGCATCGGCATTACCCTCGGCGCTTATCAACTAGTGCTCGCGGCGTTCGAGAAAACCCGCTGGATCTTCCTGCAACCGGTGCTGGTGTCCATGCTGCTGGTGATCGGCGTATTGGTAGGCTGCGGCCTGACCTACGCCGAGTACCGCAAGAGCACCGAGATCCTCAGCATCCTGCTCGGTCCCGCCACCGTTGCCCTGGCGGTGCCGCTGTACTTGAATCTGCGACGGATTCGGCAGTTATTCTGGCCGATATTTACTACGCTGGTGATAGGCGGCGTGGTCGCCACGGGCATGGGCGTGTTGCTCGGCTGGTGGTTCGGCGCCGAACACATGATCCTGATGACCATGGCGCCCAAATCCGTGACCTCGCCGATTGCCATGTTGGTGGCTGAGCAGATCGGTGGTGTCGCGGCGCTGGCGGCGGTGTTCGTGTTGATTACCGGTGTGATCGGTGCGATTTTCGGCCCGAGTCTTTTGACCCGGCTCGGTGTCCACAGTCCTGAGGCCCGCGGCATGGCTTTAGGGCTGACCGCCCACGCGGTCGGCACGTCGGTGGCGTTGCAGGAAAGTGAAGAGTGCGGCGCCTTCGCGGCGCTGGCGATGAGTCTGATGGGCGTGGCCACGGCGGTATTCCTGCCGTTGGCCGTGTCGATGGTGGTGTAAGGATATGTCTATGAGCTTGCCGCTTTTTCCGCTGAACACGGTGCTGTTCCCTGGTTGCATCCTCGATTTGCAGATTTTCGAGGCGCGCTACCTGGACATGATCAGCCGCTGCATGAAACAGGGCAGCGGCTTCGGCGTGGTGTGCATCCTCGATGGCGAGGAAGTCGGCATCGCCCCGGCAGGTTATGCGCTGGTCGGCTGTGAAGCGTTGATCACCGATTTCAAGCAGCAGGACAACGGCTTGTTGGGGATTCGGGTACAGGGTGGGCGGCGGTTCCACGTCTTGCGCTCCGAAGTGCAGCGCGATCACCTGACCATCGCCGATGTCGAGTGGCTGGAAGACGAGCCCGAACAACCGTTGCAGGATGAAGACGCCGACCTGGTTGCCTTGCTCAAGGCCCTGGCCGAACACCCGATGGTCGAAGCGCTGAACATGGGCACCGAAGCGACCGGGCAACAGTCGCTGGCCAATCAGTTGGCGTACCTGCTGCCGTTCGCCGAAGTGGACAAGATCGACCTGCTGCAACTCGATGACCCGCAACAACGGCTGGATGCGATTCAGGCGTTGCTGGATGAGTTGCAGGGCGAGTTGTTTGCCTGACGGGCGCATGTAGCAGCTGCCGAGCCCGCGAGGCTGCGTTCGAGGACGAAGTCCTCGCAAATCCTGAGCATGCGGTGTGCCTGAATGGCGACTGCTGTGCAGCCGAATGCAGCCTTGCGCTACTCGGCAGCTGCTCGGCAGCTGCTACGGGGCTGCGATCTTCAGTAGGCGTAGCGCAACATCGTATGCGGCAAATGGCGCAACGCAAAAAAGGCAAACAGCGCCAGCAACGACGGCAACACCAGCCACCAGACCTTCGGCGGCATGGCGTTGAGCGGCGTCTGGCGTTGACTCAGCCACAGGCCCGCGGCACAGACACACGCCGCCAGCATCGCGCCGGCCAGCACGTCTGTCGGCCAGTGCGCGCCGAGGTACACCCGCGACAAGGCAATCGACAGCGCCGGCAGGCAGCCCAGCAGCAGCCAGGTCAGGCGCATCCGTGGCGGCTGCCCGCGACCGGCGAGCACCGCGAGGGTCAGGAATAGCGCAAAAGAGCCCGAAGCGTGGCCGCTGGGCATGCTGTAACTGGTCAGCGGGTCGCTCAATACTTCCGGACGCACACGGGCGAAAAATTGCTTGGTCACGGTGTTGCCCAGGGCGGTAAACAATAGCGTACCGCCGGCGAAGATTGCCTGGCGCCATTGCCGGGTGAGCAACAGCAGGCCGGTCAACAGGGCGCTGAATACCAGCATGTAGCGGAATTCACCGATCAGCGTGAAGGTCACCGCCACTTCATCGAGCATTGGGCTGCGGTGTTCTTGCACCAGGGTCATCACGCCCTGGTCGAGGGCCGTCAGATGCGGATACCCGATAAACAGTCCCAGCAAAATCAGCAGACCGAGGCCGGCAATATAAGCGGTGGCATGCCGATGGCGTCGCAAACTGCTGGTGACGCTCAAGCCGATCATCGCCGCAATGCTACCGGCGACGATCCCGGCTTCAGGCCAGAATCCTTCCGGCAAGGGCAGGCGAATCGCCGCTCCCGTGGCCCAACCCGGCAGCAGATAGGCAATGGTCCAGCCGGCGGCGGCCAACAGGCTGACGGCGGCGAAGCGCGGGAAGGGCATGTCGAACATCCCGGCCACCATCGGCAACATTGGCCGCAACGGCCCGATGAAACGCCCGACCAACAGGCTGGCGATGCCATAGCGCTGGAAATAGGACTCGGCCCCGGCAATCCATTCCGGGTGATGACGCAGGCCCGGCAAGCGCCGAATGTTCTGGTGGAAGTGTCGTCCCAGGAAGTAGGAAATTACATCACCCAGCAAGCCGCCGAGGAATCCCAGCAACAGCGTTTCGCCCAGCGACAGCGCGCCACTGCCGGCCAGCACCGCCACGGCAAACAACAAAACCGTGCCCGGCACGATCAACCCGGCAATCGCCAGGCATTCCACGCAGGCCACGATGAATACGGCGGCGGCCAGCCACTGCGGATTGACCGTCAACCAGCCGGTGATGCTATCGAGCCATGGGCCCATACGTACAACTCCATTCTACGAATCGACCCCGGCGGGGCGTGTGTTCACAGCAAAAAATAATCGCGACCTTCGACCTGCCCCCGGCGCAGCGGGTTCCGCGTGCAGTACGGCGCATACGCCGCATCGACAAAGCGGTACATCAGGTGTTCGTCACGGCCATGGGGAATGCCCAGTCGCGTGGTTTGAACGATGTGGACGGGGGCGGGGCCGATGTCTTGCACCAGCAACACTTCATGATCAAAGCGCTTGGCGTCCCAGACCGGCACCTTCAACCCCAGCGATTTGCAGAGCAAGGTCTGGCCGGCGCAGAGTTTTTGCGCGGGGCGAGGGCGGCCCTGGGCGTCGGGGTTGTTCAGCAGCATCTGCGCCAGACTCGCCGGCCCGCTCAATTCATCGACCCACGGATAGGCGGATTTGATCAGCACGGCATTGCCCGGCCCTTGGGCACTGAAGTTCAGAGAATCGCCGCCCCGGGCGTAATACATATAGATGTGGCCGCCATCCAGAAACAAAGCCTTACGTTTTTCTGTGTAGCCAAGGGACGCGTGGCTGCCTTTTTCTTCGCAGTAATACGCTTCGGTCTCGATGATCCGGGCGCTGAGCCACAGGTCGCCCACCCGGTGACGGATGACTTTACCGAGTAAATCCCGGGCCAGGACTTGTGCGTCGCGGTCGAAAAAAGCATCCGGCAGCGCCGTGGGCAAGGCTGAAAGGGCGGCGCGAACAGTCAGGTTGGACATGATGAACGGCGTTTATCAGGGCTGATTGAGCGGTGATGATACCAATTTGCAGCTTAATCACGGCTGAACGTCGGCAATTTGCCCTCCATTTCGACCATCCGCCTGTCACCGCTGTTAGTCCTAGGACGCGACAGCTATAATCTGCCGCTTTCATCTTTGCCAAGATCCCATCAGACATGACTGAGTCCGTCCTCGACTACATGACCCGCCTGGGTCGCGCTGCCCGCGAAGCGTCGCGCATCATCGGCCGTGCCAGCACTGCGCAGAAAAACCGCGCCTTGCAGGCTGCTGCCAATGCGCTGGACGCCGCGCGCGGCGAGTTGACGGCCGCCAATGAACTGGATCTGGCCGCCGGTCGGGCCAACGGTCTTGACGCTGCCTTGCTGGAGCGTCTGGCGCTGACCCCGGCGCGCATCGACAGCATGATCGTCGGTCTGCGCCAGGTTGCAGCCCTGCCGGACCCGGTCGGCGCAATCCGCGACATGAGCTTTCGCCCGTCCGGCATCCAGGTCGGCAAGATGCGTGTGCCGTTGGGCGTGATCGGCATCATTTACGAATCCCGGCCAAACGTGACCATCGATGCCGCCAGCCTGTGTCTGAAGTCCGGTAACGCGACCATCCTGCGTGGCGGCTCCGAAGCGATTCATTCCAACCGTGCCATTGCCGCCTGCATCCAGCGCGGCCTGGCCGAAGCCGAGCTGCCGGCCGCCGTGGTGCAAGTGGTCGAGACCACCGACCGTGCCGCCGTTGGCGCGTTGATCACCATGCCGGAATACGTCGACGTCATCGTGCCGCGCGGTGGCAAGGGCCTGATCGAACGGGTCAGCCGCGACGCCCGCGTGCCCGTGATCAAGCACCTGGACGGCATTTGCCACGTTTACGTCAGTGCCCACGCCGATCTGGCGAAAGCCCAGCGCATCGCCTTCAACGCCAAGACTTACCGGTATGGCATCTGCGGCGCGATGGAAACCCTGCTGGTAGATCAAACCGTCGCCAAGGATTTCCTGCCATCGATGGCCGCTCAGTTCCGCGAAAAAGGCGTCGAGCTGCGCGGTTGCGAACGTACGCGGGCGATCATTGATGCTGCGGCGGCGACTGAAGAAGACTGGAACACCGAATACCTGGCGCCGATCTTGTCGATCCGCGTCGTCGATGGCTTGGATCAGGCCATCGAGCATATTAATAAGCACGGCTCCCATCACACCGATTCGATCGTCAGCGAAAACCTCGCTGACACCCGGCGTTTCGTGGCCGAAGTCGACTCATCGTCGGTGATGATCAACACCCCGACCTGCTTCGCCGATGGCTTTGAATACGGATTGGGTGCCGAGATTGGCATTTCTACTGATAAGCTGCACGCCCGCGGCCCGGTGGGCCTCGAAGGTTTGACCTGCGAGAAGTACATCGTGGTCGGTGACGGCCAGTTGCGCGGACAGGAGTCGGTCTGACTTGGGCGACCTCGACCCGTCAGCCCCGGTCACTGCCGGCGAGGCTGGGCCTCGACGCATTGGCGTGCTGGGCGGAACCTTCGACCCGGTGCACATCGGCCATTTGCGCGGTGCACTGGAAGTCGCCGAATCCCTGGGGCTCGATGAGCTGCGTCTGACACCCAGTGCCAGACCGCCTCATCGGAATACGCCACAGGTGTCGGCGCAGGACCGTCTGGCGATGGTCGAGTGCGCGGTGGCCGGTGTGGCACCGTTGGTGGTGGACGCCCGCGAATTGCAGCGGGACAAACCGTCCTACACTATCGATACCCTGGAATTGATGCGTGCTGAGATGGCCGCGGATACCCAGGTTTTTCTACTTTTGGGCTGGGACGCATTTTGCGGCCTGCCCACTTGGCACCGCTGGGAAGAGTTGCTCCAGCATTGCCACATCCTGGTGCTGCAACGCCCGGATGCCGACAGCGAACCGCCGGATGCCTTGCGCAATCTGTTGGCGGCACGCTCGGTGAGCGACCCGCTGGCCCTCAAAGGGCCGAGCGGACAGATTGCATTCGTCTGGCAGACGCCGCTCGCGGTATCCGCCACCCAGATCCGTCAACTGCTGGCCAGCGGTAAGTCGGTACGTTTCCTGGTGCCCGACGCGGTCCTGGCCTACATCGATGCGCACGGTCTTTACCGTGCGTCGAACTGAAAAGAGGGCATGCTTCCCGGCACGTAATGACGTGTATTGAAGCGCCCGAACATACGAGCAAAACGAGTTTTATATGACGAACAAAGACGTAACTAAAGTAAAGCGCAAAGGCACGTTCAAGAGCGCCCCGCTGCCTGAGCCGGTTCTTACCACCGAGCCGCTGAAGGGTGACGAGCTGGTCAAGATTGCCGTAGCTGCCCTGGAAGACGTAAAAGGCCAGGACATCCAGGTCATCGACGTTCGCGAAAAGCAGAGCATCACTGACTACATGATCATCGCCACCGGTACCTCCAACCGCCAGATCGGCGCGATGCTGGACAAGGTTCGCGAAGCGGTCAAAGCCCTCGGCGTCAAGCCGTTGGGTGAAGAAGGCAAGGGCGACAGCGACTGGGTCCTGCTGGATATGGACGACGTGATCGTGCACATGATGACCGCTTCGGCTCGTCAGTTTTACGACCTCGAGCGCCTGTGGTCCGGTGCCGAGCAGAGCCGTGCGCTGAACGCGGCTCACCACAGCCCGGAAAACACCCACGAGCATTTCATCAAGCTCAACAAAGACCAGCAATAAGGGACCGCTGTGCGACTGCGACTGATCGCCGTCGGTTCACGCATGCCCAAGTGGGTGGAAGAAGGCTGGCATGAATATGCCAAGCGTCTTCCGTCCGAGCTGGCGCTGGAACTGGTGGAAATACCGCTCAACACCCGTGGCAAGAACGCCGACGTGGCGCGCTTCATCCGTCAGGAAGGCGAAGCCATGCTGGCCAAGGTCGGGCCGAACGAGCGGGTTGTCACCCTCGAAGTCCACGGCAAGCCCTGGAGTACCGAGCAACTGGCGGTCGAACTCGATCGCTGGCGGCTGGACTCGCGCACGGTGAATTTCATGGTCGGTGGCCCCGAAGGGCTGGCGCCGGAAGTCTGTGCCCGGGCTGATCAGCGCTGGTCGTTGTCGCCGTTGACGTTGCCGCACCCGCTGGTGCGGATTCTGATCGGCGAACAGTTGTATCGTGCCTGGACAGTGTTGTCCGGCCACCCTTACCACAAGTAGCTCTGCCCTCATGTCCCAGCCGATCCGCATCAAGGACCACGAAAAAGACGCCCGTCTGGTGCGTGGCCGCGTCGTGTTCGGGGCAATTGCGGTGGTGGCGCTAATCTGCGTGCTGATCGCGCGGCTGTATTTCCTCCAGGTCATCCAGTACGAGTACCACTCGACCCTGTCGGAAAACAACCGCGTCCACGTGCAGCCGATTCCGCCGACTCGTGGGCTGATCTTCGACCGTAATGGCGTGGTGGTGGCCGATAACCGGCCCAGCTTCAGCCTGAGTATGACCCGCGAGCGCTCCGGCGACTGGCAGCAAGTGCTCGACGTGATCGTCCAGGTGCTGGAACTGACGCCCGAGGACCGGGTGATCTTCGAGAAACGCATGAAGCAGGGGCGCCGGCCGTTCGAGCCGGTGCCGATCCTGTTCGAGCTGACCGAAGAGCAGATCGCGCGGATCGCGGTGAACCAGTTCCGGTTGCCGGGTGTGGAAGTGGTCGCGCAGTTGGTGCGGCATTACCCGCAGGGCGCGCATTTTGCGCACTCCGTGGGCTACATGGGCCGGATCAACGAGAAAGAGCTGAAGTCGCTGGACCCGGTCAACTACAGCGGCACCCATCACATCGGCAAGACCGGCATTGAGCGCTTCTACGAGCCCGAGCTGCACGGCCAGGTAGGGTACGAAGAAGTCGAGACCAACGCTCGGGGCCGCGTATTGCGTGTGCTCAAGCGTACCGATCCGATTCCCGGCAAGGACATCGTCCTGAGCCTGGACATCAAATTGCAGGAAGCCGCCGAGTTGGCGCTCGGTGGTCGCCGTGGTGCGGTGGTGGCGCTGGACCCGGCAACCGGCGAAGTGCTGGCGATGGTCAGTCAGCCGAGCTTCGACCCGAACCTGTTCGTCACCGGCATCAGCTTCAAGGCCTATGCCGAGTTGCGCGATTCGATTGACCGGCCGCTGTTCAACCGCGTCCTGCGCGGTCTGTACCCGCCGGGCTCGACCATCAAGCCAGCGGTGGCGATTGCCGGCCTGGATTCCGGTGTGGTCACAGCCTCGACCCGTGTGTTCGACCCGGGTTATTACCAACTGCCCAACTACGATCACAAATACCGTAACTGGAACCGTACCGGCGACGGCTTCGTCGACCTGGACACGGCGATCATGCGTTCCAACGACACCTACTTCTATGACCTGGCCCACAAGCTGGGCATCGATCGGTTGTCCTCGTACATGGGCAAGTTCGGCATTGGCCAGAAGGTCTCGCTGGACATGTTCGAAGAATCGCCCGGGCTGATGCCGTCCCGCGAGTGGAAGCGTGCAACCCGGCGTCAGGCCTGGTTCCCGGGCGAAACCCTGATTCTGGGGATCGGCCAGGGCTACATGCAGTCGACGCCGCTGCAACTGGCGCAAGCCACGGCGCTGGTGGCCAACAAAGGTGTGTGGAACCGTCCGCACCTGGCCAAGACCGTCGAAGGCGAAAAGCCCAAGGATGAAGATCCGATGCCGGACATCGTCCTGCGCGACCCGTCCGACTGGGCCAAGGTCAACCACGGCATGCAGCAAGTGATGCACGGCGCGCGCGGCACCGCGCGCAAAGCGGCCATCGGTTCGCAATACCGGATCGCCGGCAAAAGCGGTACGGCCCAGGTGGTCGCGATCAAGCAGGGCGAGAAGTACGACCGTTCCAAGGTGCAGGAGCGTCACCGCGACCACGCCTTGTTCGTCGGCTTCGCGCCGGCCGACAACCCGAAAATCGTGGTGTCGGTGATGGTCGAGAACGGCGAGTCCGGCTCCGGCGTCGCCGCGCCGGTTGTACGTCAAGTCATGGATGCCTGGCTCCTGGACCAGGATGGACGACTCAAACCTGAGTACGCCGGCCCTATCAGCGCGGAGGCTACGGCCCGTGAAGAGTAATTTCGATCGCATCCTCTCCAGTGAGGACGTGATGCGTCGCCGAGCGACGCTGTTGCAACGCCTGCACATTGACGGCCCATTGCTGATCCTGCTGCTGACCCTCGCCGCCGGCAGCCTGTTTGTGCTGTATTCGGCCAGTGGCAAGAGCTGGGATCTGCTGGGCAAGCAAGCCACTTCATTCGGTATCGGCCTGGTGTCGATGATCGTCATCGCCCAGTTCGAACCACGTTTCATGGCCCGTTGGGTGCCGGTCGGCTACGTGCTCGGCGTGCTGTTGCTGGTAGTGGTGGACGTCATGGGCCACAACGCCATGGGCGCCACGCGCTGGATCAACATTCCCGGGGTGATCCGCTTCCAGCCCTCGGAATTCATGAAGATCCTGATGCCGGCGACCATCGCCTGGTACTTGTCCAAACGCACGTTGCCACCGCAGCTCAAGCACGTGGGCGTCAGTCTGTTCCTGATTGGCTTGCCGTTTATCCTGATCGTGCGTCAGCCGGATCTCGGCACTTCGCTGCTGATCCTGGCCGGCGGCGCGTTCGTGCTGTTCATGGGCGGCCTGCGCTGGCGCTGGATCCTCAGCGTGATCGCCGCGGCAGTGCCGGTGGCGGTGGCGATGTGGTTCTTCATCATGCACGACTACCAGAAGCAGCGAATCCTGACGTTCCTCGACCCGGAAAGCGATCCGCTGGGCACCGGCTGGAACATCATTCAGTCCAAGGCTGCCATCGGTTCTGGCGGCGTTTTCGGCAAGGGCTGGTTGCTGGGTACCCAGTCGCACCTGGACTTCCTGCCCGAAAGCCACACCGACTTCATTATTGCGGTGTTGGGCGAGGAATTCGGCCTGGTGGGCATTTGCGCACTGTTGCTGATTTACCTGTTGTTGATCGGTCGCGGGCTGGTGATTACCGCCCAGGCCCAGACTTTGTTCGGCAAATTGCTCGCAGGCAGCCTGACCATGACGTTTTTTGTTTACGTTTTCGTCAACATCGGTATGGTCAGTGGCCTGTTGCCGGTTGTGGGGGTGCCGTTGCCGTTCATTAGCTACGGAGGAACTTCGCTGGTGACGCTGCTGTCAGCGTTTGGGGTTTTGATGTCGATCCATACCCATCGTAAGTGGATCGCACAGGTTTGAATAAGGTGAAGATTTCAATGCAAGCAATGCGTGGCTGGGCGACTCGATACGCGCCGTGGGTCGGCCTGGTAGGCATCCTTGGTACCGCAGAAACGCGGGCCGGCGATTACGAAGGCTCACCCCAGGTGGCCGAATTCGTCGGTGAAATGACCCGCGACTACGGTTTTGCCGGTGAACAGCTGATGGGCGTGTTCCGCGAAGCCGCGCGCAAGCAGGCGATCCTGGACGCTATTTCCAAACCTGCCGAGCGGGTTAAACAGTGGAACGAATATCGCCCGATGTTCATTACCGACGCGCGCATTGCCCGTGGCGTGGACTTCTGGCGCCAGCACGAGGCGGTGTTGGCCCGTGCCGAGCAGGAATATGGCGTACCGGCTCAGGTAATTGTCTCGATCATCGGCGTTGAAACCTTTTTCGGCCGCAATACCGGCAATTACCGGGTGATCGATGCATTGTCGACCCTGGGTTTCGACTATCCTCCCCGTGCCGAATTCTTCCGTAAGGAATTGCGTGAATTCCTGCTGCTGGCCCGGGAAGAGCAGGTCGACCCGTTGACCCTCAAAGGTTCCTACGCCGGTGCCATGGGCCTGCCGCAGTTCATGCCGAGCAGTTTTCGCGCGTATGCGGTGGACTTCGACGGTGACGGCCACATTAATATCTGGACCAATCCGGACGATGCCATCGGCAGCGTCGCCAGTTATTTCAAGCGTCACGGCTGGGTTGCCGGCGAGCCTGTGGTCAGCCGCGCCGATGTGCGTGGCGATCAGGTGGACGAGGGTTTGACCACCGGCATTGAGCCGACGAAAACCGTCGGGGAGTTGCGGGCGTTGGGCTGGTCGAGTCATGATGCGCTGCGCGATGATATGCCCGTCACCGCTTTCCGCCTGGAAGGTGACAATGGCCCCGAGTACTGGATGGGCCTGAAGAATTTCTACGCGATCACGCGTTATAACCGCAGCGTGATGTACGCCATGGCCGTACATCAACTGTCTGAACAGCTGGTCCAAGCACGGGGCGTCAAGTAATGCGGGCATTGCCTATGAATAAACCCCTGAAGCTGATGGCATACGCCGCGTTGGCGGTGCTGGTCGCCAGTTGTACGACCAGCCGCGCGCCGACCCAGAAGTCCCCCTCCACCGCCGTGCGAGCTACGCCGGGGCTGGACATCAACCGCGCGCACAAAGACGGCGCGCCGTGGTGGGACGTCGACGTGTCGCGCATCCCGGATGCCACGCCGACCTTGCACAGCGGACCTTATAAAGCCAACCCGTACACCGTGCTGGGCAAGACCTACTTCCCGCTGCAAGAGTCCAAGACCTACGTCGCCTCGGGCACCGCGTCGTGGTACGGCACCAAGTTCCACGGCCAGAACACCGCCAACGGCGAGGTGTATGACCTGTACGGCATGAGTGCCGCACACAAGACGCTACCGCTGCCGAGTTACGTTCGGGTGACCAACCTGGACAACAACAAGAGCGTGGTCCTGCGGGTCAACGACCGTGGGCCGTTCTACTCGGACCGCATCATCGACTTATCCTATGCTGCCGCCAAGAAGCTCGGCTATGCCGAAATCGGCACCGCGCGGGTCAAGGTTGAAGGCATCGATCCGCAACAGTGGTGGGCCGCTAAAGGCCGTCCGGCGCCTTTGATGCTCAACGAGCCGCAAGTAGCGCAAAATGCCGCGCCGACCATTACCGCTTCGGCGGGGACGGTCGAGCAATGGACGCCGCCGCCGCAGCAACACGCCTCGGACACTGTGCCGGTGCAGGTTGCCGCAAAAAAAAACGCTTCTGTACCAGCCTCTGGCCAGTATCTGCAGGTGGGCGCGTTCGCCAACCCGGACGCTGCAGAACTCCTGAGATCGAAGCTCAGCGGGATGGTGAGCGCTCCGGTGTTCATCAGCTCGATCGTGCGCAACCAACAGACACTGCATCGGGTGCGCCTGGGGCCGATCGGTTCGCAGGGTGAAATCCAGCAAGTGCAGAACAGTGTGCGATTGGCCAATCTCGGTTCGCCGAGCCTGGTCACCGCCGAGTAACACGCAGTACTTGATTGAAGGTTCGCTTGCGGTTTGGGGGGCGGACCTGGTTGTTGGCTCGTTAAGAACAAAAGCCCGGCAAGGGTTCTGAGTGAGCAACTGAACACGCGATGGCCCGTTAGAAAGCCATCTGATTAGTTTTGCCCTAGGGCAGTTTCCATTAGCGATTTCGAGAGACGGATGAACATCACCACCTTTGCCAAACGCCTGTGCCTGTTAGTCCCGCTGTTCATCACGCCTGCCGCTTTTGCGGTAGAAATGATGCCGTCGCCACCACAACTGGCCGCCAAATCCTATGTGCTCATGGATGCCAGCAGCGGTAACGTGCTGGTCGAGAACAACGGTGACCAGCGTCTGCCGCCAGCCAGCCTGACCAAACTGATGACCGCGTACATTGCGACGCTGGAAATCCGTCGTGGCCAGATCGGCGAAAACGACCCGGTGACCGTCAGCGAAAACGCCTGGCGCACCGGCGGTTCGCGGATGTTCATCAAGGTCGGCTCGCAGGTAACCGTCAGCGACTTGCTGCACGGCATCATCATTCAGTCGGGTAACGACGCCAGTGTTGCGCTCTCCGAGCACATCGCCGGTAGCGAAGACGCGTTCGCCGACATGATGAACAAGACGGCCGGCGACCTGGGCATGACCAACAGCCACTTCATGAACCCGACCGGTCTGCCGAACCCTGAGCACTACTCGTCGGCTCACGACATGTCGCTGCTGGCTCGCGCGATCATCCACGAAGACCCGGCTCACTACGCGATCTACTCGCAGAAAGAGTTCTTCTGGAACGGCATCAAGCAGCCTAACCGCAACCTGCTGCTGTGGCGCGACAAGACCGTCGATGGCCTGAAAACCGGTCACACCGACGAAGCCGGCTATTGCATGGTGTCCTCGGCCGTCCGTGATGGCATGCGCCTGATCGCCGTGGTGTTCGGCACCAACAGCGAAGTGGCCCGTGCTTCCGAAACCCAGAAACTGCTGACCTATGGTTTCCGCTTCTTCGAAACCCAGACCTTCTATCAGAAAGGCGCCGAGCTGGCTCAGGCCCCTGTCTGGAAAGGCACCACCAATCAAGTCAAGGCCGGCCTGGCTGAAGACCTGACCATGACCCTGCCGAAGGGCCAGCTGAAAAAGCTCGCCGCCAGCATGACCATGAACCCGCAACTGGTTGCGCCAATCGCCAAGGGCGACGTGATCGGTAAAGTCGAAGTGAAGCTGGACGACAAGGTGGTGCACAGCGCTGACCTGATCGCCCTGGACGCCGTCGACGAGGGTGGTATCTTCCGCCGCATGTGGGATAGCATCCGTCTATTCTTCTACGGCTTGTTCAACTGAATTAGTGTGGACTTGCATGGCCCCGATCCAATCCGGAGCGAGGCCATGTCCGTTGCCACGGCTTACGAGGCCGTTACGCCATGACAGATACCGAAGTAAAGGCGCCAAAGATCGAATTCCCTGCCAATGATTATCCGATCAAGGTGATCGGTGACACCATTGTCGACATCAAGCAAAAGATCATCGATATCGTCAAGAAACACGCGACGATCAACGATGAGAAGGTGGACGAACGCCAGAGCAGCAACGGCAAGTACACCACCATCCAGCTGCACATCATCGCCACCGGTCAAGACCAGCTGTACGACATCAACAGCGAACTGCGGGCTACCGGTTTCGTGCACATGGTGCTGTGATGTCTGGCACGCTGGGCTTTCGCGAGCTCGGCCAGATGGCTTACGAGCCGGTCTGGCATGCCATGCAGCGCTTCACCAACGAACGCGGCACTGACGCCGCGGACGAGATCTGGCTGGTCGAACACCCGCCGGTGTTCACTCAGGGCCAGGCCGGCAAGGCCGAGCACCTGTTGCTGCCGGGAGATATCCCGGTGGTGCAGGTCGATCGCGGCGGGCAGGTGACTTACCACGGCCCCGGCCAGTTGGTGGCCTACCTGTTGCTGGATGTGCGCAAACTGGGTTTCGGCGTGCGTGACCTTGTCACCCGCATGGAACACTGCCTGATCGAGTTACTGGCCAGCTACGGCGTCACCGCCGCAGCCAAGCCGGACGCGCCGGGTGTCTACGTCGACGGGGCAAAAATTGCTTCGTTGGGTCTGCGGATCCGCCATGGTTGCTCCTTTCATGGCCTGGCCCTGAACGTGGACATGAACCTGGAACCGTTTCGACGGATTAATCCCTGCGGCTACGCCGGGCTGGCGATGACCCAGCTGAGCGATCACGCAGGATCGATTGAATTTGCCGAGGTAAGTGCCCGGCTGCGCGCGCAGCTCGTCAAACACCTCGACTATGCTGAGCAGACGACCCTAACGGGCGGAATCGACTGATATGACTACTGATGCAGTGCAAACCATGATCCCGACGCTGGATGTCACCGAGCGTCCGGCCCCGCGTGCCAAGGTAGAAGCCGGCGTCAAGCTGCGCGGCGCCGAGAAGGTTGCACGTATCCCGGTAAAGATCATTCCGACCACCGAACTGCCGAAGAAACCCGACTGGATCCGCGTGCGCATCCCGGTGTCCCCGGAAGTCGACCGCATCAAGGCCCTGCTGCGCAAACACAAGCTGCACAGCGTCTGCGAAGAAGCGTCCTGCCCGAACCTGGGTGAGTGCTTTTCCGGCGGCACCGCCACGTTCATGATCATGGGCGACATCTGCACCCGTCGCTGCCCGTTCTGCGACGTCGGCCACGGTCGTCCGAAGCCATTGGACACCAACGAGCCGGAAAGCCTGGCCATCGCCATCGCCGACCTGAAACTCAAGTACGTGGTGATCACTTCGGTGGATCGCGACGACCTGCGTGACGGCGGTGCCCAGCACTTTGCCGACTGCATCCGCGAGATCCGCAAGCTGTCGCCGAACGTGCAGCTCGAAACCCTGGTCCCGGACTACCGCGGCCGTATGGACGTGGCGCTGGAAATCACCGCCGCCGAGCCGCCGGATGTGTTCAACCACAACCTGGAAACCGTACCGCGCCTGTACAAGGCTGCGCGTCCGGGTTCGGATTACCAGTGGTCGCTGACCCTGCTGCAACGCTTCAAGCAGATGATGCCGCACATTCCAACCAAATCCGGCCTGATGCTGGGCCTGGGCGAAACCGACGAAGAAGTCATCGAAGTCATGAAGCGCATGCGCGAACACGACATCGACATGCTGACCCTCGGCCAGTACCTGCAACCGTCCCGCAGCCACCTGCCGGTGCAGCGTTTCGTGCACCCGGACGTGTTCGCCTGGTTCGCCGAGGAAGGCTACAAGATGGGCTTCAAGAACGTCGCTTCCGGCCCGTTGGTGCGTTCCTCGTACCACGCCGACGAGCAGGCGAAGCTGGTTAAAGCCGAGCTGATAGCGTCGTTGTGATTCGCGGCTGAACGACAAAAACGCCCGCACGGTTCCGGCCATGCGGGCGTTTTTTTGCCTTGCCTACGTCCACGGTGGTCTTTTCCCGCACTGCGTGGCGTGATCGACCCCCTTCTGTTTATGCCCGTTCCTGACTACTGTGTGCTGAAGATTTCATGCAGGGAGATTCATGGATGACCGTTCGACCGACCCACACCCTTTTTCCTCACGCCCCTGTGCCGGCCCTGCCGTCGGAAGGGCTGATCGGCGTGATTGCGCCCGCCGGTCCCGCCACCCTGGACACCGACAAAGCCGTGCAATGGATGCGTGCCCGGGGCTATGAGCTGCGGGTGTTTCCCGGCGTATACCAGCAAGAAGGCTACCTGGCCGGCAGTGACGAAGTGCGGCTCAATGACCTGCACGGGGCATTCGCCGACACCGAGGTCGACGCGATCATTTGCCTGCGCGGCGGTTACGGTACGCCGCGATTGCTGGATCGCCTCGATTTCGACTTGTTACGCGCCAATGCCAAGCCCTTTATCGGTTACAGCGACATCACCGCGTTGCATCTGGCTATCAGCCGTTACGCAGGCTTCGTGACCTTTCATGGGCCGTTGCTCAACGCAGATTTGTTGGGTGACAAGCAAAAGCCTACCGAGGCTTCGTTCTTCAACATGCTGCGCGGGCAGCTGAAGGCCGGCAGCGTGCTGACGCACCCGGTGGCCTACCCGTTAAGCACCGTCGAGCCTGGCATCGCTCACGGGCGCTTGCTGGGGGGGAACCTGTCGTTGATCGCCGCGACCATGGGCACGCCGTACGAAATCGATGCCGAGGGCGTCATCCTGTTCATCGAGGACATCAACGAGCCGCTGTATCGCATCGACCGGCTGCTGACCCATCTGCGCCTGGCCGGCACGTTGGGCAAACTGCGCGGGGTGCTGGTGGGGGATGTGGCGGGGGTGGATGGCGCTGCGTTGGCGCGGTTGCTCAAGCAGACTTTCGAACCGTTGCGGATTCCGGTGCTGGCCGGGTGGCGCAGCGGGCATTGTGATCCGAACCTGACGTTGCCCATGGGCGCGCTGGTCAAGCTGGATGCGGGGAACAAGGTGTTGGTGTTGGAGCAGGATGTGGTGGTCAAGCGTTAGAACGTCGTCGCCAGTTAGTCAGTCTTCGCGGGCAAGCCTCGCTCCTACAGGAATTACGCATAAACCTGTAGGAGCGAGGCTTGCCCGCGAAGCTTTTGCTTTTAGCGGCTACGCAAACCTTCCAGCAACTTGTGCGTCGGATACCCATCCGCCGGCCAGCCAAACGACTGCTGGGCGCTGCGGATTGCCTTGCGGGTATTGGCGCCGATAATGCCGTCGGCAGTGCCCGCCTCGTAGTTCTGCGCACTCAGCAGGTTTTGCAGCTCGATCCGCTCGCTACGGCTGAGCGGCAAATCATCTTTTGGCCAGGTGCCGTTGATCAGGCCGGCGCCGTTGAAGCGTTCGGACAGCAGGCTGACCGCCAAGGCATAAGACGACGAGTTGTTGTACTTGAGGATCGCGCGGAAGTTGTCGAGGACCAGGAACGCCGGGCCGCGATAACCGGCCGGGAGCAGCAGGGCGGCCGACAAGTGTTCGGAGCCCGCCGGGACTTGCGCGCCATTGGGCAGGGTTACGCCCAGTTGCAGCCATTCGGCAACGCTCTTGCGAATCGTGCCGTCGGCCAGGACGTAATTGAAGTTGCCCGGCAGCTGCGCCTCGAAGCCCCACGGCTGGCCTTTCTGCCAGCCGGAGTTTTGCAGGTAATGCGCAGTCGAGGCCAAGGCATCGGCGGGGCTGCCCCAAATGTCGCGGCGCCCGTCGCCATCGAAATCCACGGCGTGGGTGTTGTAGGTGGTCGGAATGAACTGGGTCTGGCCCATGGCGCCGGCCCAGGAACCGAGCATTTTCTCCGGGGTGATATCGCCCTGTTGCAGGATCTGCAGCGCGGCGATCAGTTGCGCATGGGCGAACCCAGGGCGGCGGCCTTCATAGGCCAGGGTCGCCAGGGAGTTGATCACCGACTTGCTGCCCTGGAACTGCCCGAAGTTACTTTCCATGCCCCACACCGCGACGAGTGCCTGACGGTCGACGCCATAGCGTTGCTCGATGCTTTGCAGGATGTCGGCGTACTGGCTGACCAGCGCCTGGCCTTTGCGCACGCGCAGCGGCGACAGCGCACCGTCGAGGTATTCCCACACCGGGCGGGAGAATTCCGGCTGGCTACGGTCGGCGCGGATCACGCTGTCGTCGAAGCTGACATTGGCGAAAGCGCGGTCGAACAGATCGGCGCGAATACCGGCGGCCAGGGCGTCCTTGCGGAAACCGGCCTGCCATTCAGCGAAGGTCTGGGTCGGCTGGATGTCGAGGTTGTCACCACTCGGTACCACAGGCGGAATCACCGCAGGAGCGGTCGAGACGGGGGCGGTCTGAAGCGGTTGGGCGTCGGCGGCGGTGGGTTTTTCCGCGCAGGCGACAAGCAAGATGAGGCTGGAGGCAGCAATCAATTGGCGTAGGTGCCAACGACGGGAAAGACAAAGGGGCATGCACAGGTCCAGGGAATACGAATCAGGTGCAGACCTTACCATGGAGAAGGGGGGCTGCGCTTCAAGCGGCCAGAAAGTAAGAAGCCTCCCAGCTATTAGACTGGAAGGCTTCGCGGCGGTAGCTGCCTTTGCCCTTGCCGGCTCGTTCCTGACGGCTGCGGAACAGTGGCTGGGCGATGATGGATTTGGCCTTGTTCGGGCCATTTTTAGATGGCTTTTTGCTCATGATCGGATCTCACAGATAGGTGGGTTTTGCGGGGGAAATAATCTGCCGAAGTTGGGGTTCTGTCTATAGGGCAAATGGATGTGAGTCGTGTAGGAAACCTCTGTAGCAGCTGGCGAAGCCTGCGTTCGGCTGCGCAGCAGTCGTAAACCCTGAGTTCCGGATCATCCTGACACACCGTGCTGTCTGATTTTACGACTGCTGCGCAGCCGAACGCAGGCTTCGCCAGCTGCTACAGGTTACTCGGCGGGCAAGTTCAGCCGTTGCCCAGCCATTAACAACGACAACCGACTCAAGCTCATCCACGGTGAACCCGCCGCCTGGCCCTTGATTTGCGCATCGATACGCTGCGCTTCCAGCAACAACTGCGCCCAGCGTTGCGCCGAGTAGCGTTGCAGGGCTTTGCTCATCAACGGTTTGCGTTTATCCCAGACTGGCGGTCGCGCCGAGCTGAAGGCTTTGTCCAGCGGTACACCCTGGCTGTATTGCAGCGACAGGTTGGCCAGAAGGCGCAACTCTCGGGCCAGGGCCCAGAGAATCACCGGCGGTTCTACGCCTTCACCCCGCAGCCCTTCGAGCATACGCAGGGCATGGGCAGCTTCGCCGTTGAGAATCGCATCGGTCAGGCCAAACACATCAAAGCGCGCACTGTCGGCTACGGCCGCCTGCACGGTTTCGACGGTGATCTGGCCACCCTCGGCCATCAGCTTGAGCTTTTCGATTTCCTGGGCGGCGGCCAACAGGTTGCCCTCGACCCGGGCAGCAATCAGTTCGACAGCGTCCTGGCTGGCAGACAGCCCAGCCTGGGACAAGCGCTGGCGAATCCAGCTCGGCAACTGGTTCGCGTCCACCGGCCAGATCTGCACGAACTGAGTCTGCGCACCTTCAACCAGCGCCTTACCCCACTTGGTCTTCTGCGCGGCACCATCGAGCTTGGGCAGGCTGATCAGCAAGATCGTGTCTTCGGCCGGGCGCGAGCAGTATTCGATGAACGCCGCGGCGCCTTTGTCGCCAGGCTTGCCGGAAGGCAAACGCAGCTCCAATAGACGCTTTTCGGCGAACAACGACATGCTGGCACCGGCCTGCAGCAGCGTTCCCCAGTCGAAACTGGTGTCGGCGGCGAAGACCTGGCGTTCATCGAAACCTTGCTGGCGAGCCGCAGCGCGAATGGCGTCGGCCGCTTCCTGGCATAGCAACGGGTCATCACCACTGATGATGTAGACCGGCGCAAGGGCACCTTGCAGGTGTTTGGCGAGTTGGGCGGGGGCGAGTTTCATAAGAGAGGGCGAACGGGGCGCCTGAGCGCCCCGTAAGTCTTATTGCTGCGGGATTTCGACGGGCGACTGGCGCGGAGTTTCCGCTTCAGCCTTCTGTGCTGCGTTCAGTGCATCGGCTTCAGCCTTGGCACGGTTGTTCGCAGTCTGTTGCAGCTTCTCCAGCTGAACCGGTGTGATCTGTTGCAAACGCAGCATCATGCGTTGGACCAGTTCGCGACGGGTTTCAGCGCGAGCGGTGGCGGCTTCCTGGTCGGAACCTACCAGGTTGTTGCCGTCGTGGATGAAGATTTTCTGCACTTCAAGCTTGTCGCTCATCAGGGCCAGGTTGTGTTCGCCACGGATGTCGTAGTTCAGCACGGTGGTCACCTGATACTCACCCGTACGGCCGGCACCGGCGTAGCTGAGGATGCGCTGGCTTTCCTGCTCATCGGTCAGAATCAGCTTGTACGGTGCACCGGTGTAGACCTTGACGCCGCTGCTTTGCAGTACCTGACGCAGTTGCGTCACGGTTTCGCCATAGGCATTGCGGGCGCTAAGGTCGAGTTCCTTGATCGCCAGTTCGGTGGTGCCCGTGCCGCGCAGCTGGAAACCGCAGGCGCTCAACAGGACTGCGAGGCCCATCACCAGCAGATTGCGTTTGATCATCTTGTTGCTCCCCTTGAAACCATGTGGGCCGACCGTGCGGCCCGAAAGGTTTAACTCGGCGCCAGGCTCACCTGGCGCCTGATCCAATTAGCTGGCGACGATATTGACCAGTTTCCCGGGCACTACGATCACTTTACGAATAGTCAGGCCATCGACGAAGCGCAGCACGTTCTCATTGGCCCTTGCGGCCGCTTCGACTTCTTCGCGAGTGGCGCTGGCCGGCATTTCAATGTGGCCGCGCAGCTTGCCGTTGACCTGAATCACCAGTTGCAGGCTGTCCTGTACCAACGCGCTCTCATCCAGCACTGGCCAGCTTGCGTCGATCACCGGGTCGGCGTGACCCAGTTGATTCCACAGCTCGTGGCTGATGTGCGGGGTGATCGGTGCCAGCAGCAGGACCACGGTTTCCAGGCCTTCGTGAATCAGCGCGCGATCCTGTGCGGTGCCTTGCGGGGCTTTTTCCAGCACGTTCATCAACGTCATCACCTGGGCGATGGCGGTGTTGAATTTGTGGTTCTGGCCGACGTCGTGGCTGGCCTGTTTAATGGCCTGGTGGATCGAACGGCGAATGGCTTTCTGCTCGTCGTTCAGGCTGGCGATGTCCAGTTTGCCCGGCAGGCCCTGTGTGACGTGGGCTTGGGCCAGGCGCCAGACGCGCTTGAGGAAGCGGTGCGAACCCTCGACACCGGAGTCGGACCATTCCGCGCTCATGTCGGGTGGCGAGGCGAACATCATGAACAGGCGGCAGGTGTCTGCGCCGAACTGGTCAATCATCGACTGTGGGTCGACGCCGTTGTTCTTGGACTTGGCCATCTTCTCGGTGCCGCCGATTTCCACCGGCAGACCGTCGGAGATCAGTTTGGCGCTAATGACCTTGGCCTTGCTGTCACGCTCAAGTTCTACGTCAGCCGGGTTGAACCAGGTGTAGGCACCATTGGCTTCGCGACGATAGTAAGTCTCGGCGATCACCATGCCTTGGGTCAGCAGGTTCTTGAACGGCTCGTTGGAGCTCACCAGGCCTTCGTCACGCATCAGCTTGTGGAAGAAGCGCGCGTACAGCAGGTGAAGAATTGCGTGTTCGATGCCGCCGATGTACTGGTCCACCGGCAACCAGTGATCGGCCGCCGATTTTTCTACCAGGCCGCCTTCATAGTGTGGCGAGGCGTAGCGGGCGTAGTACCACGAGGACTCGACGAAGGTGTCCATGGTGTCGGTTTCACGCTTGGCCGGTGCGCCGCATTTCGGGCAGCTGCACTCGTAGAACTCGGGCATGCGTGCCAGTGGCGAACCGGCGCCGTCCGGCACCACGTCTTCGGGCAGTACGACCGGCAGTTGATCTTCCGGGACCGGCACATCGCCGCAGGTTTCGCAGTGGATGATCGGGATCGGGCAGCCCCAGTAGCGCTGGCGGCTGATGCCCCAGTCGCGCAGGCGGAACTGGGTGCGCGAGGCGCCGAGTTCTTTCTTGATCAGCGCGACTTCCATGGCGTCGAAGGCGCCTTCGAAGTCGAGGCCGTCGAACTCGCCGGAATTGATCAGCGTGCCGTGCTCGCCGTAGGCGTCTTGCCATGGCGCCGGGTTGGTGTCGCCGGAGCTGGTGCGCACCACGGATTTGATCGGCAGGTTGTACTTGGTGGCGAACTCGAAATCGCGCTCATCGTGCGCCGGAACTGCCATCACAGCGCCGTCGCCGTAATGCATCAGCACATAGTTGGCGACCCACACCGGGAGTTTCTCACCGGTCAGCGGGTGCTCGACGAACAGCGAAGTCGGCAGGCCTTTTTTCTCTTGAGTGGCGACGTCGGCTTCAGCGACGCTGCCGCCCTTGCATTCAGCGATGAACGCTTGCAGCTCAGGACTGTTCTGCGCGGCCAGGGTTGCCAGCGGGTGTTCGGCGGCGACCGCTACGTAGGTCGCGCCCATCAGGGTGTCCGGGCGGGTGGTGAAGACTTTCAGTACGCCGCTTTCGCCGATCGAGTCGACGTTGTATGGGAACTGCACTTCCATGCCGCGGGACTTGCCGATCCAGTTGCGCTGCATGGTCTTGACCTGTTCAGGCCAGCCCGGCAGATCGTCGAGGCTCGACAGCAGTTCATCCGCGTAAGCGGTGATCTTGAAGTAGTACATCGGGATTTCGCGCTTTTCGATCAGCGCGCCGGAACGCCAGCCGCGGCCGTCGATCACTTGCTCGTTGGCCAGGACGGTCTGGTCGACCGGGTCCCAGTTCACGGTGCCGCTCTTTTTGTAGATCACGCCTTTTTCGAACAGGCGAGTGAACAGCCACTGTTCCCAGCGGTAGTAATCGGGCTTGCAGGTGGTCACTTCGCGAGACCAGTCCACTGCCAGGCCCAGGCTGCGCAGCTGGGTCTTCATGTAGGCGATGTTTTCGTAGGTCCACTTGGCGGGCGCTACGTTGTTCTTCATCGCGGCGTTTTCCGCCGGCATGCCGAAGGCGTCCCAACCCATGGGTTGCAGGACGTTCTTGCCTTGCATGCGCTGGTAGCGGGAGATCACGTCGCCGATGGTGTAGTTGCGCACGTGCCCCATGTGTAGCTTGCCGCTGGGGTAAGGGAACATCGACAGGCAGTAGAACGTCTCCTTGCCTGGCTGTTCACTGACTTCAAAGGACTTTTGCTCGTCCCAGAACGACTGGGCGGCGGCTTCGATTTCACGGGGCTGATATTGTTCGTGCATGGCTACTTTTGAACTGAATAGGGGTGGCCTAATCCTCTTCAATGCAACGTTGGACGGTGATCACGCCAAATCGGCGGTTCGGTGTCCAGACGAGCTGGAAGTGGAGTTACAGGAAGCGCCGTAGCATACATGACCGCACTCTATCGAGGGAAACCCTGATTACAGGCAAAAGGTGGCCCCAAACCTGCCGCGAGGGCCGTTGGTCGCAGGGTTCAGCCGGTTTGTTCATGGAAGCTAAGCTCCTAATTGGGGAGTGAGTCTTATCTTCAATGAGGTGAGGGATGGTTGAGTCACAACGTAAAGTTACAAAACCGGAGCTGTATGAGCGACTGATCGATCGTCTGGGGATGGCCCTCGACGCGGCAAAAACCGCCGGTCGGTTGCGTGATGAACGTCCCCTGGAGCTGGAGTTGCGTGGCCTGAGCCCCGCAGAGTTTGCATTGGTCAAGGCGTATCTGGATCGCAGCGAACGTGAAACACAGGGATGCTTGTCTGAAGCAGTGAAGCAACTCGACGCACCACGTTCGGCCAAGATCATCTGGCTCAAGGACAAAACACCCGGCAGGGACGCGGTAAAGGTCCGGTCCCTGCAATTCAAGTAAGGGCACTTGAAGCCATGACGCATGGTTTTTTCAGCATAGCCCTTCCGCATTAGTTGTCGCATCGCGTCAACCCACTTAGGCTTCGGGCATCTCTGGAGATGCTCGATGCCTTTTCGTTATTTCGTAAAACAACTTCTATTGCCTCCCGGCATTCTTTTGCTGCTGCTGGCGCTTGCCTGGTGGTTGCGCCGCTCACGGCCGCGATTGGCCGGGTTGTGCTTTGCTTTGGGTCTGGGCGGGTTCTGGCTGATGAGCCTGCCGGTGGTGGTGCAATGGAGCGCCAAGGCTCTGGAGCGGGAGCCGGCGCTGGCCCTGGATGGGTGGGCGACCCTGGGACAGCGTGCCGATGCGATCGTGGTGTTGGGTTCCGGGCGTGAGCGGGGCGACCTCGCCTGGGGCGCCGATCAGCCGACCGGCGTCGGCCTGGAGCGTCAGCGTTATGCCGCGCGACTGGCCAAGGCCTCGGGCCTGCCGATCCTCACCAGCGGCGGCTTGCATTACGGCACACCGCCCACCGAAGCCAAATTGATGGCGGATTCGCTGCTCGACGATTTCGGCGTGACCGTGCGTTGGCAGGAAGGACGTAGCCGCACGACCTGGGAAAATGCGCAGTTCAGTGCCGAGGTGTTGCTGCCGCAAGGGATCAAGCGCGTGGTGGTGGTGACTCAGGCCTGGCACATGCCGCGGGCGGTCTGGAGTTTCAAGCAGGCTGGATTTGAAGTGGTACCCGCGCCGGTGGGGTTCCTGGGCGTGGACAATGCCCGGCCGCTGGGCGGCTGGATGCCGGAATTCAAATCGATCTGGCAGAGCGGGCAGTTGTTGAATGAGGCGGTGGGGCAGGTCGGGTATTCAATGTTCTATCGCTGAAGATGATCGTTCCCACGCAGAGCGTGGGAACGATCATTCAGCGCCGCGATTAAACGGTCTTGGCCATACGGCTAGCCACCAGTGCCCAGCCAAACAACAACACACACAGAATAATCAACGGCCACGAACGCCATTCCAGGTACGGCGTCAGGTTGTGCATCGGCACCACCTCGCCATACAGAATCCCGCGTTCGAACTGCGGAAGCTGGGTCGTGATCTGCCCGAACGGGTTGATCAAACCGGTCACGCCATTGTTGGTGGCGCGGATCATCCAGCGGCCGGCCTCCAGCGCGCGCATCTGCGCCATCTGCAAATGTTGCAGCGGACCGATAGAGGTGCCGAACCAGGTGTCGTTACTAATCGTCAGCAACAGGTCGCTACGGGCGGCGAGGCCGGCGGCAAACTCCGGGTAGACCACTTCATAGCAAATGAACGGCGCGATCTGATAACCCTTGGCTTGCAGCATCGCCTGATCGGCGGGCCCGCGGGCAAAGTCCGACATCGGCAGGTCAAAGAACGCGATCATTCCACGCAATATGTCCTGCAATGGCACGTATTCACCGAACGGCACCAGTTTTTGCTTGAGGTACGTGCCGTCGCCTTCACCGACCACGGTGATGCCATTGAAGAAGCGTCGCTCGTGCCGGACTTCCTGGCGAATCGGTACGCCGGTAATCAGCGCAGTCTTACGCTCGGCGGCGAAGTTTCCCATCATGGTCAGGTAGCCCTCGGCGGACTCCTTTAGCACCGGGACAGCGGTTTCCGGCCAGATCAGCAGGTCGACGCGCTTGGAACTGAGGCTCATGTCGCGGTACAGCGCCAGTTGCGAGTTGAGCTGCGCCGGGTCCCATTTCATGCTTTGTTCGATGTTGCCTTGAATGGCGGCGACGCTCAGGGGCGGACCGGCCGGGGTGGTCCACGCGTGCTCCTTGAGCAACAGGCCCGCGACCCATGGCCCGGCCAGCAACACCACGCCCGCCGCAATGAAGCCTTTGCGCTTCGTGCGAACCAGACGTGGAGCGTTCCAGATCAGCGCTGCCGTCAGCGCCAGGGTAAAGGAAATCAGCCACATCCCACCGACCGGCGCGAGCCCGGCCAACGGGCCGTCGAGCTGGCTGTAACCGGAATAGAGCCACGGGAAACCGGTGAGGAACCAGCCACGAAACGCTTCCTGGCCGACCCACAACGCCGCAAACGCCAAGGCATCGGCCAGCGGTGCTTCGTTACGGCGCAACCAGCGCGCCCAGATCCAGGCCGGCAGGGCGAAGAACCAGGCAATCGCCGCGGTGAAAATCAGCATCAGGAAACCGGCCAGCAGCACTGAAGCGCCGCCGAAGTGGTGGATGCTGTAGTAGATCCAGCTGGTGCCAGCGCCAAACAGGCCGAAACCGAAACACCAGCCACGGCCCAGGGCCTGACGCGGGGTCAGTTCACGCAAGCCGGCATAGAAGAAACCGACCGCCAGCAATGCCAGCGGCCAGATATCGAACGGCGCCAACGCCAGGGTGGTGATTGCACCGGCCACCACGGCCAGCAGGTTACCGGGCCAGCCGGGGCGGGTCAGACGATGCATTTCAATCCTTAGAATTACCGGGCGATAGGTGTCAGGCGCAGCAGGTGAATCCGACGGCTGTCGGCGTTCAGGATGCGGAAGCGATAAGGGCCGATTTCAGTGATTTCGTTACGTTTTGGCAAGTGCCCGAACGCGCTCATCACCAGGCCACCCACCGTGTCGAACTCGTCGTCGGAGAATGTGCTGTCGAAGAACTCGTTGAAGTTCTCGATCGGCGTCAGCGCCTTGATCAGGAAGTCACCGCTGGGCAGTGGCTTGATGTAGCTGTCTTCTTCGACGTCATGCTCGTCTTCGATGTCGCCGACGATTTGTTCCAGCACGTCTTCGATGGTCACCAGGCCCGCCACACCGCCGTATTCGTCGATGACGATGGCCATGTGGTTATGGTTGGCGCGGAACTCACGCAGCAGCACATTCAGGCGCTTGGACTCCGGCACAAAAGTGGCCGGGCGCAGCAGGTCCTTGATGTTGAAGCTGTCGCCGTTCTCCTTGAGGATCAACGGCAGCAAGTCCTTGGCCAGCAACACGCCCATCACGTCATCGTGGCTTTCGCCGATCACCGGGTAGCGGGAGTGGGCCGAGTCGACCACGGCGGGCAGGAACTCGCGAGGTGTCTGGGTCGCCTTGATGCTGATCATCTGCGAGCGCGGGACCATGATGTCCCGTACTTGCAGGTCCGCAACCTGGATGGCGCCTTCGACGATGGCCAGCGCTTCGCTGTCCAGCAGTTTGTTTTGGTGTGCGTCGCGCAGCAGCTCCAGCAGCTCCTGGCGGTTCTTCGGCTCGTGGGCAAAAGCCTGGGTGAGCTTACCCAGCCATGACTTCTGCCCGTTGCTCGATCGATCTTCGCTCATAGCGATTACTCTGAATCCTTTGTTGTAACGATAGGGGATGTGTCTGTTTCGTCGTCCGCGTAAGGGTCGGGATAGCCCAACTCGGCAAGCAACGTTTGTTCCAGTGCTTCCATTTCCTCGGCTTCCTCGTCATCTATATGGTCGTAACCAAGCAGATGCAAGCAGCCGTGAATGACCAGATGCGCCCAATGGGCCTTTGGTTCCTTGCCTTGTTCCGCGGCTTCGCGCTCGACCACCGCCACGCAGATCACCAGATCGCCCAGCAGGGGAATGTCGAGAAACTCGTCGGGTACGTCGGCCGGGAACGACAAAACATTGGTGGCATAGTCTTTCTGCCGCCAGGTGAAGTTGAGTTCGCGGGCTTCTTCCTCATCGACCAGGCGGATGGTCATTTCGGAGTCGGCAGTGCGCTGGCGCAAGGCCAGCTCGCACCATTGGCGGAACTCGGCTTCGCTGGGAACAGGCGCTTCGGTGGCCAGTTGCAGATCAAGCTCAAGCATCGTGGCGTTTGTCCTTTGGCGCTTCTTCGGCGACGCGATTCTCGAAGCGCTCGTAGGCTTCGACAATGCGTTGCACCAATGGATGGCGCACGACGTCCTTGGGCATGAAATGAGTGAAGCTGATGCCCGGCACGTCTTTCAATACTTCGATCACATGGTGCAGCCCGGATTTGGTGCCTTTCGGCAGGTCGACCTGGGTGATGTCACCGGTAATGACCGCCGTGGAGCCGAAGCCGATGCGGGTCAGGAACATCTTCATCTGCTCGACGGTGGTGTTCTGGCTTTCGTCGAGGATGATGAAACTGTTGTTCAGCGTGCGACCGCGCATATAGGCCAGCGGTGCGACTTCGATGACCTGGCGCTCGATGAGCTTGGCCACGTATTCGAAGCCGAGCATCTCGTAGAGCGCGTCGTACAGCGGGCGCAGGTACGGGTCGATTTTCTGCGACAAGTCGCCGGGCAGGAAACCGAGCTTTTCACCGGCCTCGACCGCCGGGCGCACCAGCAGGATGCGGCGAATCTGCTCGCGTTCCAGCGCGTCTACCGCGCAGGCAACGGCCAGATAGGTCTTGCCGGTACCGGCCGGGCCGATGCCGAAATTGATGTCGTTACCGAGGATTTCCTTCACGTAGCGCAACTGATTCAAGCCGCGAGGGCGAATCATGCCTTTTTTGGTGCGCAGGGCGACGGAAGGTTCGGCGGGGGAGACGTTGTCCAATTCTTCGACAGCCGATTCCTGCAGGAACAGGTGAACCGTATCCGGCGACAGCTCCGTACCTTTGGTTTCCCGGTACAGGCGGCGGATCAGGTTTTCCGCGGAAGTGGTGTGCTTGGGTTCGCCGATCAGCTCGAACTGGTTTCCGCGATTGCGGATCTCGATGGTCAGGCGCTGTTCGATCAAGCGCAGATGCTCGTCGAATTGCCCGCACAGATTGGCGAAGCGGCGAGCCTCAAAGGGCTCGAGGATAAAACGATGTGGTTCGATGGGTGCGTTCAAGGTCGTATTTAGCCGCCCTGGGGCAATTAAGATGAAATCAAGGATAACGCCAGTGGGCTGGGTGCGAAAGCTCTTAAATAACCCAAGGCTGACACCCCCCTTGTAGGAGCGAGGCTTGCCCGCGAAGGCGGACTGACATTCAACCTATAAGTTGTCTGTGATGACGCCTTCGCGAGCAAGCTTTGCTCCTACAGTTTGTGCGGGGTTATTGGATCAGCGAGCCCCGCAGCGAGTGCGGCTGTGCGGCATCAATGTGCACGTCGGCGAACTGGCCAATCAGGGTTGGATTGTCGCAGCGGAAGTTGACGATCCGGTTATTCTCGGTCCGGCCTTGCAACTCGCCGGGGTCTTTTTTCGAATAATCGGTCACCAGGATCCGCTGGATCGAGCCGACCATTTGTCGGCTGATCTCGAAACCTTGCTGGTTCAGGCGATGTTGCAGGGCGTTCAGGCGTTCTTTTTTCAGCGCTTCCGGCGTCTCGTCCGCCAGGTCGGCAGCCGGAGTGCCCGGGCGCTGGCTATAAACGAACGAGTAGGAGAAGTCGAAACCGACATCTTCGATCAGCTTCATGGTCTGTTCGAAGTCTTTTTCGGTCTCGCCCGGGAAGCCGACGATAAAGTCGGAACTGATGCAGATCCCCGGCACGGCGGCCCGCAGCTTGCGCAGTTTGGATTTGTATTCCAGCGCGGTGTGGTTGCGCTTCATCGCTGACAGAATGCGGTCGGAGCCTGATTGCACCGGCAAATGCAGGTGTTTCACCAGTTCCGGCACATCGGCGTGCGCCTGGATCAGGCTGTCCGAGAACTCCAGCGGGTGCGACGTGGTGTAGCGAATCCGGTCGATGCCATCGACGGCGGCCACGACGCGGATCAGCTCAGCCAGATCTGCCAGGCGCCCATCGTGAGTAGTGCCGCGATAACCGTTGACGTTCTGCCCCAGTAAGGTCACTTCGCGCACGCCGTTTTCGGCCAGGTGAATGATCTCGGCAATCACGTCGTCGAACGGGCGGCTGACTTCTTCACCGCGGGTATAGGGCACCACGCAGAACGTGCAGTACTTGCTGCAGCCCTCCATCACCGACACATAGGCGCTCGGGCCATCGATGCGCGGCTCGGGCAAGTGGTCGAATTTTTCGATTTCCGGGAACGAGACGTCCACTTGCGGCAGCTTGGTGGCGCGGGCGGCGTCGATCATTTCCGGCAGGCGGTGCAGGGTCTGCGGGCCGAACACCACGTCCACGTACGGCGCGCGATCGCGGATGGCGGCGCCTTCCTGACTGGCCACGCAACCGCCGACGGCGATCACCATGTCCGGATTGGCGAGTTTCAGTTCACGCCAGCGACCGAGTTGGGAATACACCCGGTCCTGGGCGCGTTCGCGGATCGAGCAGGTGTTGAGCAGGATCACGTCGGCATCTTCAGCGCGAGCGGTGACTTCCAGGGCCTGGTGTTCACCCAGCAGATCGACCATGCGCGAGCTGTCGTACTCGTTCATCTGGCAACCGTGGGTTTCGATGTAAAGCTTCTTGGCCATGGACAGAGTCATCACGTGATTCAAAGAACCGCGCATTATAGGGAACATGTCCCAAGGTTCCTACCGTTGTGCGTCCAGTGGCTATGCTATAGTTCGCGCCCTCATTTTTATCCCCAATGTGTTGCCCGCCCACCATGACCAAACGTGAAGCCCCAATCTACAAGGTGATTTTCCTCAACCAGGGCCAGGTGTACGAAATGTATGCCAAGCAGATCTATCAAAGTGATCTGTGGGGCTTCCTGGAAGTGGAAGAGTTCGTCTTTGGCGAGCGCACGCAAGTGGTCGTCGATCCGAGCGAAGAGAAACTCAAGGCTCAGTTCGAGGGCGTGGTGCGCAGTTTTGTGCCGATGCATTCGATCGTGCGCATCGACGAAGTCGAACGCCTGGGTACGCCGAAAATCAGCGAAGCCCGTGGCGCGGTCGGCAATGTGATGCCGTTTCCGATGCCGATGCCTGAGAAGTAAGACCGCGTCGCTCCCTTCGCGGGCAAGCCTCGCTCCTACAGATACGCGTCGTTTTCACGGCGTACATCAAACCTGTAGGGGCGAGGCTTGCCCGCGAAAGCGTCAGAAGAGGCGAAGAAGATTTAAGGCAGTGGCGAGAAAGGCGTACGCCCATCCGCGCTTTGCAATTCCATCAAATATTTACGGAAGATTTGCCCCAGCACCTGGGTAGCGACTTCCAGATCTTCGCGGGGCATTTTCTCGGCGACTTCGTCGGCGGTGTCCAACGCATCTTCTGCGCCGTTGACCGCGGCCATTTTCAGCACGATATACGCCTGAACGTTATTGGCCGGCACGCCTTCGCCGTGGAAGAACATGGTGCCGAGTTTGAATTGCGCCTGGGCGTGGCCTTGCAGCGAGGCCTTTTCGAAGAATTTAAGCGCTTTATCGAGGTCGCGCGGCGTGTTTTTGCCGTCGTAGTAGAACTCACCCAACTCGTATTGTGCTTGCGCATCCCCTTCATCCGACGCTTTCTGGCAGGCGGCCAGCGCTTGCGTCAGGTCTTGCGGCTGAGTATTGAGGGTGCAGCGACCCATCGCTGGGATCAACAACGAGTTGCCGCCTGCTTGTGCGTGCGCGAGCAGGGGCTGAAGGAGCAACAGGCAGCCCAATGCAAGGGTGCGGCCGGTGCGGTTCATGGGAATCGACTTACCTCTGAAGGGCGCGCGGACCCATCGAGGGATCCAATAAGCGCGCATTATGAAATAAGCAGGGCCAACCTTACAAAGTCTTTACTCGTTTTTCTGCTGCGCGGGGAATATATCGCCCACTTTGCAGGAGATTATTGGCACAAGGGTAGGAAAAGACGCAGGAATGTAGGTAAAAGCTGACGCTGGCAATCGCCAACGTCAGCGGCACAGCGTTATTTCAGTGCGGCGAATGCGCGTTCGGCAGCATCCAGCGTCAGTTTCAACTCGGTTTCGCCGTGGGCGATCGAGGTGAAACCGGCTTCGAAGGCACTCGGCGCCAGGTACACGCCGCCTTCCAGCATCAAGTGGAAGAAGCGCTTGAACAGGTTGGCGTCGCTCGACATCACGTCATCAAAGGTCACGATGTCGTCGGCGCCACTGAAGTACAGACCAAACATGCCGCCCGCCTGGGTGGTCACGAAAGGAATGCCCGCGGCATCGGCGCGTTGTTGCAGGCCATCGAGCAGGCGGCTGGTGTAGTCGCTCAGTTCGGCGTGGAAGCCCGGACGGCTGATCAGGCGCAGGGTGGTCAGGCCAGCGGCCATGGCCAGCGGGTTACCCGACAAGGTGCCCGCCTGATACACCGGACCCAGCGGCGCGATGTGCGACATGATTTCCCGCTTGCCGCCGAAGCAGCCGACCGGCATGCCGCCACCAATGATTTTGCCGAAAGTGCTCAAATCCGGGGTTACGCCGAAGTGCGCCTGGGCACCGCCAAGTGCCACACGGAAACCGGTCATCACTTCGTCGAAGATCAGCACCACGCCGTGCTTGTCGCACAGGGTCCGCAGGCCTTCGAGGAAACCCGGTGCCGGTGGTACGCAGTTCATGTTGCCGGCCACCGGCTCGACGATGATGCACGCCACGGTCTGGCCAACTTCGGCGAGCATGACTTCCACGGCGTCGATGTCGTTGAACGGCAGGGTCAGGGTGTGTTTGGCGAAGTCGGCAGGGACACCCGCCGAACTCGGTACGCCCTGAGTCAGCAAACCGGAGCCGGCCTTGACCAGCAGGCTGTCGGAGTGACCGTGGTAGCAGCCTTCGAACTTGATGATCGCGTCGCGGCCGGTGAAGCCACGGGCCAGGCGAATCGCGCTCATGGTCGCTTCGGTGCCGGAACTGACCATGCGCACCATTTCCATCGACGGCACGATCGAGCAGACCAGATCGGCCATCTCGGTTTCCATCGCGGTCGGGGCGCCGTAGGACAGGCCGTGTTCCAACTGTTTACGCACCGCGTCGAGCACGTCCGGGTGGCTGTGGCCGAGGATCATCGGGCCCCAGGAACCGACGTAATCCACATAACGCTTGTCGTCTTCGTCGGTGACGTAGGCGCCTTCAGCGTGTTTGAAGAACAGCGGTGTGCCGCCAACGCTCTTGAACGCGCGGACCGGCGAGTTCACGCCTCCGGGAATGTGTTTCTGGGCATCGGCAAACAGGGTTTCGGAACGAGACATGATCGGGCTCTCTAATCAGACTTTTAATAATTCATTGAAGGCGCGGGCGCGGCGGGTCACTTCAGCCGTGCTCTCGGCGCCAAACAGGCCATGCACAACGGCCAGCAGATCGACCCCGTGGGCTACCAGCGGCGCAGCGTTGTCCAGGGTGATGCCACCAATCGCGCAGATCGGCAGGTGCAGTTTGCTGCGGGCCTGGTCGAGCAAGTCGAGGCTGCAGGTGGGGGCCCCGGGTTTGGTGTTGGAGTTGAAGAATCGCCCGAACGCGACATAGCTGGCGCCTTCCTTGGCCGCTTGCTCGGCGAGTTCGAGTTGCGCATGGCAAGTCGAGCCGATGATGGCCTGGCGACCGAGCAAGGCGCGGGCCGGGGTCAGCGGGCCGTCGGTCTGGCCCAGGTGCACGCCGACGTTCAGGCGCGCGGCCAGTTCGGCGTCGTCATTGATGATCAGTTGAGTCTTGTAGCGATCACACAAATCCCGCAGGGCTTCGGCCTCGCGCAAGCGCCGGGCCTCGTCGCTGCTCTTGTCGCGGTATTGCAGCAGGACGACGCCGCCTTCGAGCGCCGCCTCCACGTACGAAAGAAATTTACCGGCCAGCAACTGGCTATCGGTAATGGCGTACAGGCCACGTAGTTTCATCGGACAAGCCTCGGCGCTTTACGCATCAAAAGTCAGGAACAGAAATCCAGCGGCAGGCGGCGCGGCACGAACTGGCCTTTGCCCAGTTGCTCGGCATCACGCAGGGTGCGCCACGTGTAGTTAAGCGCGGTCTGCACGGCACTGGCGAGGTTTTCACCCTGGGCCAGACGACCGGCCAAGGCGCTGGCCAGGGTGCAGCCGGAACCGTGATAGCTGCCGGGCAAACGCTGGCAGGTGAAGGTTTCGCGGCGACCGTCGCGGCTGTACAGGCGATTGTGGATTTCGTGTTCATCGCCATGGCCGCCGGTGATCAGCAGGTGTTTGACGAACGGCAGGAGTTTTTCCGCGCACTCGTCTGCGGTGCCGTCGGGCAGTTCGGCGAGGATGCGCGCTTCGGGAAGGTTGGGGGTGGCAATGATGGACAGCGGCAGCAGGCGTTCGCGCATGGCGTAGCCGACTTCATCCTTGCCCAGGCGTCCGCCGCCACCGGCGCGCAGCACCGGGTCGCAGACTACCGGCAAATGCGGGTGCGCCGAGAGCAGTTCGACCACGGTGTCGACCATCTCCAGGGAACCGAGCATGCCCAGTTTCACCGCCGCAACTTCGGAGTCGTTGAGCACGGCGTTGGCCTGGGCCAACACCCACTCACGGTCGAGGACGCGGAAGTCAGTGACGTTGACCGTGTCTTGCACGGTCAGCGCAGTGACGGCCGGGGCCGCATGACAGCCCTGGGCGAGCAGGGCTTCGATATCTGCCTGCAGGCCGGCGCCACCACTTGGGTCGTGGCCGGAGAGACAGAGGACAACGGGGCGAGAGCTGTAGATATTCATGGTGCGCGAGCTTACCACCAGTCGACCAGCGAGTCATGACGCCCCCTGTCGCAAACGCCGAAGCCCGAGTTCGGCTCATGTAGCAGCTGCCGAGGCACGAGGCTGCGTTCGGCTGCGAAGCAGTCCTCAAGCCTGAGCACGCGGTCTTCCTGATACACCGCATCGCCTGATTTCACGACTGCTTCGCAGCCGAACGCAGCCTCGTACCTCGGCAGCTGCTACGGGCCAACAGCTCTATCTCAATACGCTGCGCTGGAACGCCCGTTCTAGAGCCCTTGTAGGAAAAATTTCAATGGTGCTCAATGGCCATCAACGGCTATGCTAGAGTGGATCCAAACCAATAACAGGTAATACCGGTTTTACGTCTACTCAAAAGGAATGGGGGGCTTCCTGACAGGACCGGACAGGCCACGCTGGGGCTTAAATGCGCTATTTGCTGATGTTGCTGTTGTGCTTGCCCCTCCTGGCGAGCGCCGTTGAATTTGACGAATTCACCCAGAGCCTTCCCCTGGGTCGAACCATGCAGGTGTACGAGGACGCGGGCGGTCAGGCGACCATCGCCGATGTCCGTGCGCAAGCCGCCGCCGGCAACTTCAATACCCACGATAAAGCCACACTCAACGCCGGTTATTCGCGTTCGGTGTTTTGGCTGAAAATCGACCTGCAGTACCGTCCGAGCAACCCGGACGCGCAACGGACCTGGTTGCTGGAACTGGCCTATCCGCCCCTTGATCACCTTGATCTGTACCTGCCCGATGCTAGTGGCGACTACCAGTTGACGCGCCGCACCGGTGACGCCCTGCCGTTCGCCAGCCGCGAGATCCGCCAGAACAACTACCTATTCAACCTGGATTTCAAACCTGAACAGGCGCAAACCGTATTCCTGCGCCTGCAAAGCGAAGGCTCGATCCAGGCGCCCGTCACGTTGTGGTCGAGCACCGCGTACCTCGAAGAACAACCGGTGCGCCTGTATGTGTTGGGCCTGATCTACGGCGTGTTGCTGGGGATGGTGGTCTACAACCTGTTCATTTTCCTCAGCGTGCGCGACACCAGTTACCTCTATTACATCTTCTATATCGCCTCGTTCGGCTTGTATCAGCTGTCGGTGAATGGCGCGGCGGTGGAGTATTTCTGGCCGGACAACCCTTGGTGGGCCAACGCCGCGACGCCGTTCTTCATCGGGTGCGCCGGGCTGTTCGGCAGCCAGTTCGCCCGCAGCTTCCTGCAAACCGCGCAACACAGTCGCTGGCTCGATCGCGTGCTGTTGGCGCTGATTGCGTTTGGCGCGGTGGTGGTCGGCTTGTCGCTGATGACCAGTTACGCCCTGGCCCTGCGCCTGGCAACGACGTTGGCGCTGCTCTTTACCGTGGTGATTTTCGCCGCCGGGATCTTCGCCTGGGCCCGCGGTCTGCGGGTGGCGCGTTATTTCATCATCGCCTGGTCGGCGTTTTTGCTCGGCGGCGTCGTCAATACCCTGATGGTGCTGGGCTATCTGCCGAACGTGTTCCTGACCATGTACGCCAGCCAGATCGGTTCGGCCATCGAAGTGGCGCTGCTGTCCCTGGCCCTGGCCGATCGCATCAATGCCATGCGTGAGCAGCAAGCACAAACCCTGTTCGATGCCGGGCAGAAGCTGGAAGTGCTCAACCAGCAACTCGCCCGCAGTAACAAGCTCAAGGACGAATTCCTCGCGACCCTGACCCACGAATTGCGCACGCCGATGAACGGGGTGATCGGTTCGCTGGAATTGATGCAGACCGTCGAGATGGACCCGGAGCTGGAGCAATACCAGCAAACCGCCGCCGGTTCGGCGCGGGACATGATGCGCATGGTCAACGGCATCCTTACTCTCACCGAGTTGCAGGCCGGCAAGCTCAAGGCCTACCCGGAAGCCTTCAGCTTGCGTGGCGTGGTCGAGGCCTTGCGCACGCAGTTCGAAGGCAATGCGTCGGGCAAGGCGCTGGACCTCAAGGTCGAGGTCACGCCGGGGCTGCCCGATCGCCTGCTTGGCGACCGCAACAAACTGCTGCAATGCCTGGAATGCCTGCTGGATAACGCGATCAAGTTCACTCGCGTCGGCGGTGTTGCGTTGCGAGTGACCGGCCAGACGCTGGAAGAGGGGCGGTTGGCGCTGTCCTTTGCGGTGATCGACACCGGCATTGGTTTCACCGATTTGGGGGAGGCGACGATGTATCAGCGTTTCTTCCAGCTCGACGGCTCGATGACCCGAGAATACGGTGGCCTGGGAGTTGGCCTGGCCATCTGTCGGCAACTGGTCGAATTGCTCGGCGGACGCCTGACCCATCGCTCCGAACCGGGACGTGGCAGTCGCTTCCAGCTCGATATCGAGGTCGAATTGCCGGTGGTCGAGCGTGCGCCAGCGCCCTTGATGACCCGTGAGACCCCGCGTCTGCGGCTGCCGCAGGACTGCACGGTGCTGTTGGTGGATGACAACAGCATCAATCAACTAGTGATGCGCGGGATGTTGCTCAAACTCGGGTTCCGGGTGCGATCCGCCGACAGCGGCGCGGCCGCGCTCGATCATTTGCAGCGCGAAACCTTCGATGCGGTGGTGCTCGATTGTCAGTTGCCGGCTCAGGACGGCGCGTCCCTCTGCTGCCAGATCCGTGGCTTGCCCGGGTGTGCGCAAATGCCGGTGTTCATGGTGGCCCTGAGCGTTGATCGGGAAGGCTGCCCGACCGGCGCGCTGATTGATTACCTGAGCAAACCGGTGAAATTCGAGGATCTGCAGGCAGCGCTCTATCGTCGGGTACTTTGTCCGAAACAAGGTGAAAGCGCCGATATTTAGGCGGGTATGACACTTTGTTCAGCCATAGGGCGGTGCTTAACTGAACCTCTGGCTGACCAAAGGAGCCCCGTCATGAACCTGCATCAGTTCGCCGAAACCCACGAAGTCACCAACCAGCCACCGTCCCTGGACGGCACCAACCTGTATCGCATCGACCTGCCGTTGCAGGAGTGGTCGCGACGCTTTGGTGCCGGTTGGGCCGAGTCGCGGATTGACGCGTATGGTGCATTGGCCGGTGGGCCGCTGATGGAAGCCGGGTTCCTGGCCAATCAGAACAAACCGGTGTTCGTCAGTCACGACCGTTATGGTCATCGCATCGACCTGGTTGAATTTCACCCGGCCTATCACGAACTGATGCGCACCGCGGTCGAACACGGCCTGACCTCGTTGCCGTGGGCGCATCCGCAGCCCGGCGCCCACGTTGCGCGCGCCTCCATGAGTTACCTGCACAGCCAGGCTGAGGCCGGCAGTGGTTGCCCGTTGACCATGACTTTCGCCAGCGTCCCGGCGATGCGCCTGCAACCGGACCTGGCCGAGCAATGGCTGCCAAAAATCCTCGCCACTGAATACGACCCGCGTAACGTCGGCATGGCGCACAAGGCTGGCGTCACCATCGGCATGGCCATGACCGAGAAACAGGGCGGCACCGACGTGCGGACCAACACCACCAAGGCCTATCCGGTGGGTGCCAGCGGTCCGGGCCAGGCCTATGAATTGGTGGGGCACAAGTGGTTCTGTTCGGCGCCGATGTGCGATGCGTTCCTGACTCTGGCCCAGACCGACAAAGGCCTGACCTGCTTCCTGCTGCCGCGACATCGCCCGGACGACACGCGCAATCAGTTCTACATCCAGCGCCTGAAAAACAAACTCGGCAATTGCTCCAACGCCTCCAGCGAAGTGGAGTTCCGTGGTGCGCTGGCGTGGATGATCGGCGAAGAAGGTCGAGGTGTGCCGACCATCATCGAAATGGTCGCCATGACCCGCTTCGATTGCATGGTCGGTTCCAGTGCGCTGATGCGCCAGGCCCTGACCCAGGCCAGCCATCACTGCGCCCACCGCACCGTCGGCGGCAAGTTGCTCAGCGAACAACCGTTGATGCAAAACGTCCTGGCCGACCTGGCCCTGGAAAGCGAAGCCGCTTTGGCGTTGAGCTTGCGCATGGGCAAGGCGCTGGATCATCTGAATGACAGCCACGAAGCCAAATTCGCCCGGCTGGTGACAGCGGTGGGCAAATACTGGATCTGCAAGCGTGCGCCGGGAATGATCAACGAAGCCGCCGAGTGCATGGGCGGTGCCGGTTATGTCGAAGAAAGCATCCTGCCGCGCCTGTACCGTGAGGCGCCGGTGAATTCGACGTGGGAAGGTTCCGGCAACGTGCAATGCCTCGACGTGCTGCGGGCCTTGTCGAAAGAGCCGGGCGTGCTGGATGTGTTGTTCAGCGAGTTGGGCGATGGTCACGGCGACAAACGCCTGGCCGCGCACATCACTCAATTGCAGGCGGCGTTCAAGGACACCAGCGACATTCAATACCGCGCCCGGCAGTTGACTGAAGACATTGCGCTGGGCTTGCAGGCCAAGTTGTTGCTGGAAGCGGGGAATGCGGCGGTCAGTGATGCATTTATTGCCAGCCGACTTGGTTCGGCGGGGCGGGTGTATGGCGCGTTGCCGCGCGGGCTCGACGTGGAAGCAATCGTGGCGCGCTCGACCCCTCAAGGTTTTTGATCACGCCGATACCTCGCCACAAGTGTTGTGTATGGTTCGAGAGGGTGGGCCGCCATCCTCACGCCACTGTTCCCGTGAAGCGACGATGCAGGCAAGATGAAGGTCTGCAAGTCAGAACACAGGAAGCTGATCGTGACCGAAGCGTTTATTGTTGTTCAAACCGCCGAACAAGCCGTAGACCGGCTCGCCGCCCTGCATGAGCAGGCTACTTCTGCGCTGAATCAGGCGCTCAAACGTTACCTCAAGGATCGAATCGAACCGGACGCCGAACAGCGTGCGATGTTTCGTTATCCCGAGTTGCGCCTGACCTACCTCTGTCACGGCGAAGTGCCACAAACCACCCGCGCCTACGCCAAGGTTCAGTTGCCGGGAACCTACAGCGTCACCGTCACCCACCCGGCGGCGTTCCGTAAATACCTGCTGGAACAGTTGGTGCCGCTGATGCACGACTTCACCGTCACGGTGGAAGTCGGCGTCAGCCAGCAGAACATTCCGTATCCGTACGTGGTCGAGCAGGGCGATGAGTTGGCCGGCTCAGGCGTCACCGCTGCCACGCTGGCGCGGGTGTTTCCGAGTACCGACCTGTCCGCCGCCACCGACGGCATCGCCGATGGCCTGTACGACTGGGAAAACACCGATCCGCTGCCGTTGGCGCTGTTTGATGCGGCGCGGGTGGATTTCTCCCTGCGCCGGCTGGTGCATTACACCGGCAGCGACTGGCGGCATGTGCAGCCGTGGATCCTGCTGACCAACTACCACCGCTATGTCGACCAGTTCATCGTCCATGGCCTGGAGCAGTTGCGCAGCGATCCGCGTTTTGTGCGCATGGTGTTGCCGGGCAACGTGATCATCGAAAAGAGCATGGACCACGGCGAAGCCTCGGCGATTGCCGCGGGCGTGGTCTGGCACCGTTACCAGATGCCGGCCTATCACCTGATCGCCAGCGATGGCCACGGCGTGACCCTGGTGAACATCGGCGTCGGCCCGTCCAACGCCAAGAACATCACCGACCACTTGGCGGTGCTGCGTCCGCATTGCTGGCTGATGATCGGCCACTGCGGCGGCCTGCGTCAGTCCCAGACCATTGGCGACTACGTGCTGGCTCACGCCTACATGCGCCGCGACGGGATTCTCGACCGGGTCGTGCCGCCGAACATTCCGATCCCGGCCCTGGCCGAAGTGCAAATGGCGTTGCAGCAAGCAGCGGCCAACATCACCGGCGAGAAGGGCGACGAACTGAAGAAGCGCCTGCGCACCGGCACCGTGCTGACCTACGATGACCGTAACTGGGAACTGCGTTGGGCTCAGGAGCGGCCATTGATCAACCTGTCCCGCGCCGTGGCGGTGGACATGGAAAGCGGCACCATCGCCGCCCAGGGTTATCGCTTGCGGGTGCCGTACGGCACGTTGCTCTGTGTCTCGGACAAACCGTTGCACAGCGAAATCAAACTGCCGGGTTCGGCCAACGCCTTCTATGAACGCGCGGTCAGCCAGCACTTGAAGATCGGTATCGAGGCGGTGGATCTGTTGCGCACCGAACTCAACTCGTTGCACTCGCGCAAACTGCGCAGCTTCGACGAGCCGCCATTCCGCTAATCGTTGCGATGGTCATTTAGCGGTCAGGGCACTAGCATTGTCAGCCCTGACCGTTAGATGTTCTCTTTGCCATGTCTCGTCCTCCACGTCCCATTTCCCGCCGCCCTGGCGCGAATAGCCCGCAATCCTCATCCGCCCCGCGCCGTGTCGCCAAAGCGCCGCCGGCCGAGCCGAAATTGATTCTGTTCAATAAACCGTTCGATGTGCTGACGCAATTCAGCGACGGTGAAGGGCGGGCGACGCTCAAGGATTACATCGAGATTCCCGGGATCTATCCGGCGGGGCGGCTGGACCGCGACAGCGAAGGTTTGCTGTTGCTGACCAACGACGGCCAGCTTCAGGCGCGGATCGCCGACCCGAAACACAAACTGGCCAAGACCTATTGGGTGCAAGTAGAAGGCGAACCGAGCGCCGAGCAGTTGCAGCGCTTGCGCGATGGCGTCGAGTTGAACGACGGCATGACCTTGCCGGCCGAAGCGCGGCAGCTTGAAGAGCCTGACCTGTGGCCGCGCAACCCGCCGGTACGCTTTCGCAAAAGTGTGCCGACCCGTTGGCTGGAGCTGGTGATTCGTGAAGGTCGCAACCGTCAGGTACGACGCATGACCGCGGCGGTCGGCTTGCCGACATTGCGTCTGGTGCGGGTCAGAATCGGCGACTGGTCGATCGAAGGGCTCGATCAGGGCCAGTGGAAGGAAGTGCCGGCGCGGTTATGAATGGTTTTCGATGTACGCGATGACCACGCTTTTGATGATGAACGCGAAGATCCCCAGGCCCAGCACGAAGAACAGGATCATGGTGCCGAACTTGCCAGCCTTGGATTTTTTCGCCAGATCCCAGACGATGAAACCCATGAAAATGATCAGGATGCTGACCAGGCCAGTCATCATCCACTCTTCGAATACTGCAGGATCCATCGAACATCTCCAGCGCGGGCGCGGCTAAAAGGGCGGGGCGAGTATACGCCATGGGGCAATGCCGGGGCATTGACCTGCGTCGGTGTGTCGCGGTCATTGGTCGCCCGCAGAGTGATCGTTCCCACGCTCTGCGTGGGAATGCATCCTGTGACGCTCTGCGTCACGATTCACGGCGGACGCGGAGCGTCCATGGCGGCATTCCCACGGGTCGCGTGGGAACGATCTGCAACTCGATCAACTGCGCAGATGCGTCAACGGTAACTCGGTGCTGTTCAACACCTGATTCAACACAAAACTCGAGCGAACGCTGGTCACCCCTTCAATCCGGGTCAAATGCCCCAGCAGCAGTTTCTGGTAATGATCCATGTCCGGTACCACTACCTTGAGCTGATAGTCCGCATCCATCCCGGTCACCAGGCTGCATTCCAGCACTTGCGGCAAGGTCCGGATCGCCGCTTCGAAATTTTCGAAACGCTCAGGCGTGTGCCGGTCCATGCCGATCAGCACATAGGCCGTGAGGCTCAGGCCAAGCATCTTGCGGTCCAGCAGGGCCACCTGGCGTGAAATGTAGCCGTCGTCTTCCAGCTGTTTGACGCGGCGCGAGCACGGCGAAGGCGACAGGCCGATGCGTTCGGCCAGTTCCTGGTTGGAGATGCGCGCGTCACGCTGCAATTCCGCCAAAATGCTCAGGTCGTAACGGTCGAGTTTGCTCATCAATCAGTCCTTTGTCGTAACTATTGCGGCAGATTATCTATCCAGGGTTAAAAATTGCGCAAGTGATGTTTATTTGAGCAATCTTCGCAATCCTCTGCCAGCGCCCCAGGCCTATTCTAATTACCAGAATCACTGCTCGGACAAACAGTCCACAGCGACTCGCCCAATCAGGCCAGTCGCGGCCGCCACCCCCACCGGGGATGTGCCGGCCCCCGAGCTACACACTGTCCAGAAGACGGCGTGAGGTGAGCCGACGTCATAAGCGTCGAGCACGGACGAAGTTCTCAAAGGGAGGCCGACGGGTCTCCCTTTTTTATTGCTCAATAAATAAGTTGCGTGACTGATAACCTGTTGCAGAACCGGCCTGTGCTTTCCCAGTCTCATGTACAAGCCCTAACCCGCAGTGAGGAAGAGCATGAAGTCGCGCATCTGGCGTTTGGCCGGTGTTGGTTTGCTGTGTGTAAGTGTCAGCGCGCAATCGCTCGCCGATGATCAGGAAAGCCGCAGCCCCCATGGCGGGCAGCGCGGGCCGGAGCATCAGGGTGACAATCAGGGTCAGAACCAGCCTCGTCCGCAAAACAACCCGCAACAAAATCAACCACGGCCGCAGAATACTCCGCAGCAGAACCAGCCGCGTCCGCAGAACAACCAGATCATTCGTGGCGACAACAGCCGCCAGTTCGAGCACAACGGCCAGAACCGGAACGACGGCCAATGGCAGAACCGTCAGCCGCACGATGCCAACACTCAGGTTCGTCCGGCGCCACCGCCGCCGCAACTACCGGCCAATAGCCTGCCGATCCAGGGTCGGCCCGACACCGTGCGCCAGACCCAACAGCCGCGCTACGGTAACTATCAGGACATCCCGCGCCGCAACGATAACAATCAGCACTGGCAGAACGGCAATCAGGGCCCGCGTCCCGATGACCATCGCTGGGAAGGTCGCCCGAACGGGCACGGCAACGGTTGGGGCCCAGGCCCGCAGTATCGTCCCGGTCAGATGGTCGATCGCTTCCCGGACCGCAACTTCCGCGTGCCGTACCGTGGCCAGGACTACTTCTACTCCGGCGGCTACTGGTATCGACCACAAGGTCCGCGCTATGTAGTGGTTCAGCCGCCGCGCGGGATCCGCGTGCACTACATGCCTGACTACGCCCGTGAAGTGTGGATCGGCGGGGCGCTGTTGTTCCTCGCGGCCGGCTCGTATTACGCCTACGAACAAAGTACTCAGGATTACGTGGTGGTCGAACCACCGACAGGCGCCCCACAACCGCAACCGACCAGCAACGGCATTGATGTGACGGCGTATCCGGCCAACGGCCAGTCGCCGGAGCAGGTCGCCCAGGACGGTTACGAGTGCTCGCAATACGCGGTGCAGCAAAGTGGCTTCAATCCGCAAACCGCGACGTACCAGCCTGATCCGTCAGTCGTGCAAGCCTACCGCCAGGCGCAGGGCAACTGCCTGGGCAGTCGCGGTTATCAAGTGACCTTCTGATCCTTGGCTGCCAACACCACTTCCTGCGGGTCGGCGTGCACCAGCACTTCGGCTCGTGGGTAAGCGGCGTGAATGGCATCGGCGGCTTGATCGCTGATGCCGTGGGCGACTGACAACGTCAGCTCCCCCGGCAATTCCAGGTGCAACTGCACAAACCAGTGGTTACCGGAAATCCGCGTACGCAAATCATGCGCCCCCAGCACTCCCGGCACAGCGCACGCCAGCTCCAGCATGTGCTGGCTGACATCCGGCGGCAGTTCTTCATCCATCAGTACCGCGAAACTTTCCCGGGCGATATGCACCGCGCTCCAGAGGATGTACACGGCAATTCCCAGGCCGAACCAGGCGTCCAGTTGATGCCAGCCGAACCCGGCGAGCACCAGTGCCACCAGAATGCTGCCGTTGAGCAACAGATCAGAACGGTAATGCAGCGAGTCGGCGCGCACGGCGTTGGAGCCGGTGGCCTTGATCACCCGATGTTGCAACATCAGCAAGGCCACGGTCAGCGCGAGGGAGAAAATGATCACCCCGATGCTGATCCACGGCGCGCCCACCGGTTCCGGGTGTTTCAAGCGATCGAACGCCTGGAGGGCAATCAGCACCGCACTGCCGCCAATGAACAGCGCCTGGGCCATGCCCGACAGCGATTCGGCCTTGCCGTGGCCGTAGCGATGATCGTCGTCGGCCGGGCGCAAGGCGTAATGCACCGCCAGCAGATTGAGCAGCGAAGTGATGCCGTCGAGTGCCGAGTCGGTCAACCCGGCGAGCATGCTCACCGACCCGCTGAGCCACCAGGCGATAGCTTTGGCAATAATCAGCGTGCAAGCCACCGCCACGGAGGCGCGGGTCGCCAACCGCAGTAGGCGAGCGTGTTCGAGGCTGGTGGTCATGGGTGAAGCAGGCCCTTTAATTGAATGGATTATGCGGCAGGTTGCAGGCCAAACATGGCCAGTTGCTGGGTGCTGCCCTTGTGCTGGATCAGGCGTGGATCGTCCAGCGGGAAGCTGCGGCCCAGCTCGGTTTCCAGAATAGTCTGCAACTTGCGGTTATCGACCTGGCCGTCCGGGCCGATCGCTTCCTTGAGTTTTTCCGGCGCCACCTGCGCGGTCTTGCCCGGTTCAAAATAAATCGCGCCAGTGGCGAAGTCGACGGCAAAAGCGATCAGGCCAGGGATAACGTAGAACAGCAGGCCGACGGCATCGAGCACCGCGATGGCCGGGTCGATCTTGCCGTCAATCTGGCCGCGACGGTCCGGGTAGAAAATCGATCCGCAGGCGGTCACCTGGGTCAGCAGGGTGGCGACCAGAACACCGCCAATCAGGCGAAAGGGGATACGCATATGAAATCTCCTGAGTCATTTGAAAAACGAACGGGCGTCTATATGAATTAGGACTGTGATTAACGCCAAGCAGTTCGCCGTTATACTCGCGCCTCTGTTTGGGAGCCAGCATGATTTCTTTGCCGATTGATGAAGTTTTACCCGCCCTGCGTGAAGCCTTGGCGACACGCCACGAAGCCGTGCTCGAAGCACCGCCCGGCGCCGGTAAAACCACCCGCGTGCCGTTGGCCTTGCTCCATGAGCCGTGGCTGGCCGGGCAGACGATTCTGATGCTCGAACCACGGCGGTTGGCGGCGCGCGCGGCGGCGGAGCGTTTGGCCAGTGAACTGGGTGAGAAGGTTGGTGAAACCGTCGGTTATCGCATTCGTCTCGACAGCAAAGTCGGTCCCAACACCCGCATCGAAGTGGTCACCGAAGGCATTCTGACCCGACGTTTGCAGGATGATCCGGCGCTGGAAGGCGTGGGTCTTTTGATCTTCGATGAATTCCACGAGCGCAGTCTCGACGCGGATCTGGCGTTGGCCCTGAGCCTCAATGGCCGCGAGCTGTTTCGTGACGACCAACCGCTGAAAATCCTCTTGATGTCCGCAACGCTGGAAGGCGAGCGCCTGGCCGGGTTGCTCGATGACGCGCCGATCCTGCGCAGCGAAGGCCGCATGTACCCGGTGGCGATGCGCTGGGGGCGGCCGTTCCAGCCCGGTGAATTTATTGAGCCGCGCCTGGTGCAAACCATCCTCGAAGCCTTGAACGATGAAACCGGCAGCGTGCTGGTGTTCCTGCCGGGGCAGGCGGAGATTCGTCGCGTGCATCAACAACTGGCTGATGCTCTGGGCCAGAGCACGCAAGTTCTGCTTTGCCCGTTACACGGTGAACTTGATCTGGCTGCGCAACGCGCCGCGATTGATCCGGCGCCGGCAGGCTTTCGCAAAGTGGTGCTGGCCACCAACATCGCCGAGACCAGCCTGACCATCGACGGCGTGCGTGTGGTGATCGATGCCGGGCTGGCGCGGGTCCCGCGTTTCGATCCCGGCAGCGGCATGACTCGTCTCGATACTCAGCGTATTTCTCGCGCCAGCGCCACGCAGCGCGCAGGTCGGGCCGGACGATTGGAGCCGGGTGTGTGTTATCGCTTGTGGTCGCAGGATCAGCATGAACAACTGGCGGCCTACGCCAGTGCGGAAATTCTTTCAGCGGACCTTGCCGGATTGGCGTTGCAACTTGGCCGCTGGGGCGTGACACCGGGTCAATTGGTCTGGCTCGACGTGCCGCCTGCCGCCGCGTATGCACAGGCCCAGGATTTGCTCGATCGCCTCGGCGCCCTGGACGGCGAAGCGCTGACCCGGCACGGCCAGGCGATGGCCGAATTGCCGGCGCATCCGCGTATCGGCCATTTGCTGTTGCGCGGACAGGCGTTGGGGCTGGCGGACATGGCTTGCGATGTCGCCGCACTGCTGGGCGAGCGCGATATTGTGCGCGGCGCTGGCGCCGATCTGCACAGCCGATTGGTGCTGTTGTCCGGCGAAGAGCGCGCCGCCCGCGGTGCCCAGGGTGGCGTGCAACGTGCCCGGCAACTGGCGCGGCAGTATCGCGGCTATTTGCGCGGTAAAGCCTCGGAGCCGGTCAGCGATCCCGATCATCCGCGTTGGCTCGGCGCATTGTTGGCGTTGGCCTACCCGGATCGTGTCGCGCAACAGCGGCGGGCCGGTGGCGCGGAATATCGTCTGGCCAATGGCCGGGCGGCGCTGTTCGCCGAGGCCGACAGTTTGATGAAGCAACCCTGGCTGGTGATCGCCGACCTCGGCAGTCGCCAGGGCCAGCGAGAAGAGCGGATTTACCTGGCAGCAGATTTTGATCCGGCGTTGTTCGATTCAGTGCTGGCAGAGCAAGTGCGTTGCGTCGATCAACTGGATTGGGACGAGCGCGAAGGCGTGTTGCGGGCCGAGCGGCAGCGCAAGGTCGGCGAGTTGATCCTCAGCCGCGAACCCTTGACCGGCCTCGACGAAAGCGCCCGCAGTCAGGCGCTGGTCAACCTGGTGCGGCGCAAAGGTCTGGAGTTGTTGCCGTGGACTCCGGAGCTGCGTCAGTGGCAGGCGCGGGTGGCGTTGTTGCGCCAGCTGGACCTTGCTGCCAAGGGCGAAAGTGAATGGCCGGATGTCAGCGACGCCGCTTTGCTTAAAAGCCTTGAACACTGGCTAATGCCGTACCTGGGCAAAGTCTCGCGCCTGAGTCACTTCGCCAACCTGGACCTGTCGAGCATCGTGCATAACCTGCTGCCGTGGCCCTTGCCGCAACGGCTGGATGAACTGGCGCCGCATCATTTGAGCGTGCCGTCCGGGTCATCGATTCGCCTCGACTATAGCGAGCAACCACCGATTCTGGCGGTGCGATTACAGGAGCTATTCGGTCTGGCCGAAACCCCGCGCATCGCCGGTGGGCGGCAGGTGGTCAAGCTGCACCTGTTGTCCCCGGCACGGCGGCCGGTGCAGGTGACCCAGGATCTGGCGAACTTCTGGCGTAGCACCTATGCCGAGGTGAAGAAGGATTTGAAGGGGCGGTATCCGAAACATTACTGGCCGGATGACCCGCTGGTGGCCGAGGCGACGGCGCGGATCAAGCCGCGTAAAAGCTGAAGATCTTTTAAGGTGCCGCCGGCAACAAAAACCGCGCGATCACCGGCAAATGATCGGAAATCCGCAACGTATCGTCCTGCCGCACCGTCGCCTCAACCCGCTTGATCCGCGGACTGTAGAACAGGTAATCAACCGTCCGGTCCGGGCCGTTCAAGCCGGGGTCGTTCGGGTAATGGGTCAGCCACTGCGCCCGGTCGACACCGCTGGCTTCATTATTTGTAGGGATCATCGGGTATTTGTCCCACAGCACATGCAGTGCGCTGTCGGCGGAGTAGGGTGTGCGTTGCTCGGTGGGCAGGCGTCGGTACTGGCCCAGCGGCAAGAGATTGAAATCCCCGCCGATCAGCCACGGCGTGCCACGACTTTCGTATTTGTCGAGGACTTTGGCCACCGCGGTCACCTGCGCTTGCAGGGTGTCGTCGGGTTGGATCACGCGATCCAGATGCGTATTGAGCACTGCGATTTGCCCGCCATCGCTCAGCGGTAGATACGTCGCCAGCAAGGCATTTTTCGGTTTGAATTGACGGCTGATGACATTGGCCGGCGTCACTGGCAACTGCATGCGCTCGGCATGCTTGATCTGGTAGCGGCTCAGGGTTGCCAGTTGCCGGCCGACACTGCCAAAAATGTGCGGCTCGGGGACGAAGTCGGCCTTCCAGTCGAAGGTGTGAGCACTGCATGGGAACAGGTCGGCGACCCGTTCCTGCAACAGTTTGAACTGGTCCTGATAATCGCTGGCCTTGGCGCCGTTATCGAGTTCTTGCAGCAACACAATGTCCGGTTGCTCATCACGAATCACACGCGCCACTTCATCGAGGCTGAACGCCATGTCTTCAAGCGTGGGGTTTTCATCATCGCCCTGGGCCAGGTCGTTCCAGAATACGTAGCGTTTGCCCGCCAGGTACTGGACGTTCCAGGTCATCACCTTCAAGGCCTGGCCGGGGACCAGAGTTGGCGCCTTGGCGTTGCAGCTGACCGGCAACACTTCCTTGGCTTCGGGGCGCCAGGTCACGCTGTAGATCAGCAGGCCGGCCAGGCCGACGATCAGCAGCAGGCCCAGCAGGGTGTAGCGCAGTAGACGGGTCATTGGCTCGGCTTATAGCGTTACAAAGATGACCCCGAGCATACCCGAGAGCAGTGCCGGCGCCCAAGGGTAGAGCAGTCAGACTGTTCCGTCGTTTTTGTCAGGCGCTTCGCCGATCAGCATGAACAGACGGAACAGGACCACGCTGGTGAACAGTTGCAAGAAGCTGTGGGCGCTGTCGATCAGCAAGCCGAGCACCGGGTTCTGTGGCTCCGGGTAGACCTCCAGGCTGGCACCCTTGAGCAACCACAACGGTGCCATCACCGCCAGAATGCACACGAGGATCCGCAGGAAATGGCCGCGGGTCAGGCGCAGGCTTTCCTTCATCGCCGCCAGTGGCGCCAGGCCGCGCAGCACTAGCAAATACTCAGCGAATGCGAGGGTCACCATCAGCCAGATGCCCGGCAGGAAATACAGCGACAGGCCAATAAGAATCAGCAGCGTATTGAGCGCGGTGAGCAGGGCGAAGCGCGGCCACAGGGTCGCGGACATGGCCAGCAGGTCGCGGATGCGCGGCGATTCGCCACGGCTGCGAGCATCGAGAAACAGGATCAGCGCGGCGGTGTACAGCGGATACACCAGCAAACCGACAATCACGCTGTACCCGGGGAAACTGTCCGGTTCGGTGGTGTTGTCGACGATTTGTTGCAGGAACGCCTCGAAAATCACCAGCGGCAGGCACAGTTGCACGATCTGGCCCAGATTGCGCTTGAAGAAATACAAGGAGTCACGCAGCACTTCGAACGGATTCATCAGTCGGTATCGCAGGTTAAAAGCAGTCCCACACTTTAACCGATGAAACGCCGGGGGGCGCAAACGTAAACGTTAGGTAAAGGCCATTGAAACATCCTGTTGCAGCCCCATTACTGTCAAGCACCTTATCCACAGTGGATGAGGGTGACGATATTCCCGGCAATCTACGAGGTCGCCATGAACAGCGAAGAACAAACCCTGATCGATGGACTGTTTTCCCGGCTGCAACAGGCCGAAACGGACTCAGCCCCGCGCGACGCCCAGGCCGAGACGCGGATCAAGGAGCACCTGACTCGCCAGCCCGCCGCGGGCTATTTCATGACCCAGGCGATTCTGGTGCAAGAGGCTGCGATCAAAAGCCTCGATGAACAGAACAAGCAACAGGCCCAGCAGATCCAGCAATTGCAGGCCGAACTGCAACAGGCCAAGGCATCCGCGCCGGCCCCGAGCGGTGGTGGTTTCCTGTCGAGTATCTTCGGCGGCGGTTCCCGCGATCCGCAGCCTGCGCCGACGCAAAGTCCACCGCCCGCGACCGGCGGCTGGCGTGAACCGGCGCGGCCATCGTTCAACTCACAACCGCCCCAGCAAAACTTCGGCGCCCCGCAACAGAACTACGCGCCACAACAACAGGCGCCGGTGGGTAGTGGTTTCCTCGGCGGCGCCCTGAAAACCGCGGCCGGCGTGGCCGGTGGCGTGATGCTGGCGCAAGGCATCAGCAGCCTGTTCCACAGCAATCAACAACCCCAGGAAATCGTCGAAGTCATCAAGGAAGAGCCGGCCCAGGTCAACGACCATAGCGGCAACGACTGGAACAACGACCAGAACGTGGCCGGTAACGACTCCAACGACCAGGGCAATTTCACCGACGCCGACTACAGCGATGACAGCTCGTCATTCTTCGGCGGCGATGACGACGACTCCTTCGTCTGACCCACCACTCGTCCGGGGCGCATAAGCGCCCCGGGCCGATTATTCGCGGAACAATCCTCCGGGCTGGCATACTGGGCGACTTTTCGGGCCTAGTGCCGGATTCAAGCCTGCGCCTGTGCGCCAAGAGGGAAATGCGATGAAGAAAATCGCAGTGTTCGCCGACGTTCAAAACCTCTACTACACCGTGCGTCAGGCCTATGGTTGCCACTTCAACTATGCCGCGCTGTGGGCTGATATCAGCAAACAGGGCGAGATCGTCGAGGCGTACGCCTACGCCATCGATCGCGGAGACAGCAAACAGCAGCAGTTCCAGCAGATCCTGCGCAACCTCGGTTTTGTGGTGAAGCTCAAGCCGTACATCCAGCGCAGCGACGGTTCGGCCAAGGGCGACTGGGACGTGGGCATCACCCTCGACATCATGGACGCCGCGGATCACGTCGACGAAGTGGTGCTGGCCTCCGGCGACGGTGATTTCGACATGCTGCTGGAGCGCATCATCAGCAAGCACGGCGTGCAAGCCGTGGCCTACGGCGTGCCGGGCCTGACCGCCAACTCGCTGATCCGCGCCGCCAGCCGCTACGTGCCGATCGAAGGCGCGTTGCTGCTCAAGAATTGATTTTTACGGAGTTGAAACAGGTTTGGAACGCATAGCAGTCATCGACTTTGAAACCACCGGGATCTCCCCGAGCAGCAGCTGCCGGGCCACGGAAATCGCCGTGGTGATCCTCGAACAGGGGCGCATCGTCGAGCGTTACCAAAGCCTGATGAACGCCGGCGTACGCGTGCCGGCCTTCATCGAACAACTCACCGGCATCAGCAACGCCATGCTGCGCACCGCGCCCTCGGCCGAGCAGGTGATGAACGAGGTGAACGAGTTCGTCGGCATTACGCCGCTGCTGGCGCACAACGCGGCGTTTGACCAGAAGTTCTGGGATTTTGAACTGGGGCGAATCAAGCGTACGCGGTTGCAGAACTTTGCCTGTTCGCTGCTGCTGGCCCGACGTTTGATGCCCGCCGCGCCGAACCACAAACTCGGCACCCTCACCACCTTCGCCAGCCTGCCCAACACCGGCAAGGCTCACCGGGCGATGGCGGATGCGGAAATGGCGGCGAACCTGACGACGCACCTGGCTGAGCAACTGCGCCAACAACATGGGTTGCGCGAGTTGTCCCATGATTTGTTGGTCAGCTTGCAGAAAGTGCCGGCGGCGAAGATCAACGAACATCTCAAGCGCCATCGCGGGTTCTAGAATTTAGCGGTGCTGATCGTTCCCACGCGACCCGTGGGAATGCCTCACCGGACGCTCTGCGTCCGCTCTTGGGACGCGGAGCGTCCCTGGCTGCATTCCCACGCGGAGCGTGGGAACGATCTAAAACCTCAAGCGCCATCGCGGGTTCTGACTGACACCCTGCCTATGATCGTTCCCACGCGACCCGTGGGAATGCCTCACCGGACGCTCTGCGTCCGCTCTTGGGACGCGGAGCGTCCCTGGCTGCATTCCCACGCGGAGCATGGGAACGATCTAAAACCTCAAGCGCCATCGCGGGTTCTGACTCACACCCTACCTATGATCGTTCCTACGCTCTGCGTGGGAATACCTCACCGGACGCTCTGCGTCCGCTCTTGGGACGCGGAGCGTCCCTGGCTGCATTCCCACGCGGAGCGTGGGAACGATCTAAAACCTCAAGCGCCATCGCGGGTTCTGACTCACACCCTACCTATGATCGTTCCTACGCTCTGCGTGGGAATGCCTCACCGGACGCTCTGCGTCCGCCCTTGGGACGCGGAGCGTCCCTGGCTGCATTCCCACGCGGAGCATGGGAACGATCTACGTCAGATTGGTGTTTAACGGCGGCTCCGGTTTGATGATCAGTCCTACCGAATTTTAGGGAATGTCTGTCTTGCCCCTTATCTGGGGCATCGATAACCTTTTGACCGTCGCTGAAAACTCAGCGATCGGGTCTGCAAGCCCACCGTAGTTTGTAGGAGATAACATGCGCACCTATAATCGCGTCGCTTTCATTAGCGCCCATCGATTTATGGTAGCTGTGTGCGGGAGACCTTCGGGTCTGCCGAGAGTATCTCCTACTCGGTCTTGCAGGCCCGCGCATAGCTGCCACCCATCATCTGCAAGTGATGTTGGTAGCTCCGACTTTAAAAAGGAGAAAATCGACATGGTCAAAATTACCCCTAATCCCCCTATTCCCTTCATCCCCCAAACCTTCATCCGCCATCACATCCAATTGCGAGCCCTTTTGCTGCACGCAGAAGCCTGGTTCTGCGCCCGGGATATCGGCCGGTTAATGGGCGTAGAAATAAACGGCCGTTACGCACTCAAGCTCGACGCCGATCAACGCCGGATGATGTGTTTATCCGGAAGCGACGCCCTCCTGGAAACGCTGATGCTGAGCGAATCCGGCGTATACGCGATGCTGGTCTATCACTACTGCCCGGAGAACCGGCATCTGCGGCGTTGGCTGACCCATCACGTAGTGCCGATGCTGCGGGACGGTGGTGGGGTGGCTTCGAATCAGGCGCCGAGTTTGCGCTTGATGGAATGGGCAGGAGGCACGTTGAGCCTGTTGCATTGGCGGACGGAACCCTGGGTTCGTTTAAAAGATATGCCGTGTTTGTTGGGCGCCGGATATAGCGGCGTTCGCGGATTCTGACGACAGCGCTGAACCTCTGTAGGAGCTGTGTAGGAGCTGTCGAGTGAAACGAGGCTGCGATCTTTTGATCTTGCCCTAAAAAACAAGATCAAAAGATCGCAGCCTCGTTTCACTCGACAGCTCCTACAGGGATCCTACGGGATTGCTATTTGCCGTTCCCTTCCAACTGCCCCAACGGCACCCGCTTTTCTATCGCACTCGACAACACAATCGACGTCTTGCTGAAGCCAAACTTGGCAATGCGATTGATCAACTCTTCCAACTCCGGCATCGACCCCACCGCCGCCTGCATGATCACGCACGGATCACCGGTCACTCGATGGCACTCGGTCAATTGCGGGATTTTGATCAGGTCGTCGTAAGTCTTCTGGTTACCGTGCTGGTTCAGGCGCAGTTCGATGACGCACTGGATCGGCAGGCCGATTTTCGACATATCGACTTTCGCCTGGTAACCGGTAATCACCCCGGACGCCTCAAGCTTGGCCACGCGCTCGGCCACGGCCGGGGCGGACAGGTTCACTTTGCGCGCCAGTTCGGCGTAGGACGCGCGACCGTTTTCCAACAGGGCGCTGAGGAGCATGCGGTCGTACTTGTCCATCGTCGGATTCCTGAAAATGACATGACTTTCGAAAACACGGTTTATCGCGCAGATCTCCGTGCTTTGAAAAGTGTACCGGTGCGATAAACAGGTTTTGTAACTTATTTTTACGGCTTGGCCTTTCTAGAATATCCAATCTCCTTGTCCTGCCTTCGAGCTGCCCAATGCCTGGCTTACGTCGCTTCCCCCTACCGTTGATCGCCGCTTTTTTCGCCTTGTACGTGATTTGGGGCTCGACCTATCTGGTCATTCGCATCGGCGTGCAGTACTGGCCGCCGTTGATGCTCGGCGGGATTCGCTTTGTGATCGCCGGGACGCTGATGTACGCCTTCCTGCGCTGGCGCGGGGCGCCGGCACCCACTTGGGCGCAGTGGAAAGCGGCGGGGATCATCGGGATTTTGCTGCTCAGTTTCGGTAACGGCGCGGTGAGCGTCGCTGAGCACACTGGCGTGGCGTCCGGTGTTGCTGCGCTGGCGGTGGCAACGGTGCCGCTGTTTACCTTGCTCTTCGGCTATTTCTGGGGCGCGCGTAATACCCGTCTCGAATGGGCCGGGATTGTGCTCGGGCTGATCGGCATCGCCATGCTCAACCTTGGCTCCAACCTGCAATCGAGCCCGTTGGGCGCGGCGTTGTTGGTGTTCGCCGCCGCGACCTGGGCCTTTGGTTCGGTGTGGAGCAAACACTTGCCGTTGCCTCAAGGGGCGATGGCCAGTGCCGTGGAAATGCTGGTGGGCGGCGTAGTGTTGCTGATCGGCAGCGCCGTCAGCGGTGAACACCTGGACAGCGTGCCGCCGATGGAAGGCTGGGCCGCATTGGCTTACCTGATCGGCTTCGGTTCGATCATTGCCTTCAACGCCTACATGTACCTGTTGAAAAATGTGCGTCCGGCGGCGGCCACCAGTTATGCCTACGTCAACCCGGCGGTGGCGGTGTTGCTGGGGATCGTGTTTGTCGGCGAGACCATCGGGATCGAGGAAGCGATTGCCATGGCGGTGATCATCAGCGCCGTGGTGTTGATCGGTTTGCCGCAGTGGCGACGAGCTCCAGTGCGACCTGTGGCGGTGGCGCCCGCAGAATCCCGTGTGAATTAGGGTAAACTGCGCGCCATCGCACACCCGCTCCGCTTTTTCCTACGGTAATCCCATGACTTTCGCCTCCCTTGGCCTGATCGAACCCTTGCTGCGCTCTCTTGAGACGCTCGGCTACCAGACGCCTACGCCGGTCCAGGCGCAAGCCATTCCGGCGGTGCTGGCCGGTCGCGACCTGATGGCTGCGGCCCAGACCGGCACCGGCAAGACCGCCGGTTTCGCGCTGCCGCTGCTGCAGTTGCTGGCCATGGAAGGGCCGAAAGTTGCCTCCAACTCGGTGCGTGCGCTGATCCTGGTGCCGACCCGCGAACTGGCGGAACAGGTTCACGAAGCCGTGCGTCAGTACGCCGAGAACCTGCCGTTGAGCACCTACGCGGTGTACGGCGGTGTCAGCATCAACCCGCAGATGATGAAGCTGCGCAAAGGTGTCGATGTGCTGGTGGCGACGCCGGGTCGTTTGCTCGACCTGTATCGCCAGAAGGCGCTCAAGTTCAATCAGCTGCAAACCCTGATCCTCGACGAAGCCGATCGCATGCTCGACTTGGGCTTCTCCGAGGAACTGGGGAATATCTACCGCGTGCTGCCGAAGCAGCGTCAGACGCTGTTGTTCTCCGCGACCTTCTCTGATGCGATCCGCTTGCTGGCCGGGCAAATGCTCAATGATCCGCTGAGCATCGAAGTCAGCCCGCGCAACGTTGCTGCCAACACGGTCAAGCAGTGGGTTGTGGTGGTGGACAAGAAGCGCAAGCCGGAGCTGTTCATTCATTTGCTGCGCAAGGGCAAGTGGAAGCAGGTGCTGGTGTTCGCCAAGACCCGCAACGGCGTGGACGCGCTGGTGGAAAAACTTCAGGGCCTGGGCGTCAATGCCGACGGTATTCACGGCGACAAGCCGCAGGCAACCCGGCAGCGGGCGCTGGATCGGTTCAAGGCCAGTGAGATTCAGATTCTGGTGGCCACCGACGTTGCGGCCCGCGGTCTGGATATCGAAGATTTGCCGTTGGTGGTCAACTTCGACCTGCCGATCGTGGCTGAGGACTACATCCATCGCATTGGCCGTACCGGCCGTGCGGGCGCTACCGGTGAGGCGATTTCGTTGGTGTGCGCTGATGAAGTGAATCAGCTGTCGGCCATCGAGATGTTGACCCGTCAGACACTGACTCGCCAGACCGAGCAGGATTTCGAGCCTGAGCATCGGGTGCCCGATACTGATTCCACTGGCCAGGTGGTGAAGAAGCCGAAAAAACCGAAGAAGCCAAAGACCTCGGGTGGCGGTAAGCGCAACCTGGGTAAGTGGGTGGAGAGCGGGGATGCTTCGGCGGTGGAACCTTCGATCAAGCCTGTGCGAAAAGTGCCGGTGTTTAACACTGGGCCGCGTAAGAAGAAGCCTTGATCCAGTGATCGTTCCCACGCTCTGCGTGGGAATGCCTCAATGGACGCTCTGCGTCCGCTGTTGGGACGCGGAGCGTCCCGGGCTGCATTCCCACGCGGAGCGTGGGAACGATCAGTCAACGATCAGGTTCGGTGTTTCAGCCAGTCTGCAATTCCAAACCCCGCCGCCCGCCCACTGGCGAAACACCCGGTCAGCAAATAGCCCCCCGTCGGCGCTTCCCAATCCAGCATTTCCCCCGCGCAGAACACGCCAGGCAGTTGCTTGAGCATCAGTCGTTCATCCATGGCTTCAAACTTCACGCCACCGGCACTGCTGATGGCTTCGTCCAGTGGCCGGGTTTTCACCAGCGTCAGCGGCAATGCCTTGATCGCCTTGGCCAGCAACGCCGGGTCGGCGAAGCAATCGGCAGCCGTCAGCTCCCGCAGCAACGCCGCTTTGACGCCATCAAGACCTAACTGGCTGTGCAAGTGTTTGGACATCGAGCGCGAACCGCGCGGTTTGTTTAGCGCCGCTTGCACTTTATCCACAGGCCGGCCGGGCAACAGGTCGATATGAATGGTCGCCGAGCCCAGCAGGTTGATGGCCTCGCGGATCGGCGCCGACAACGCGTAGATCAAACTGCCTTCAATCCCCGTTGCGGTAATCACGCACTCGCCGAGACGCGGAATGTCGTCATTCAAGCCGATGGCGATATTTTTCAGCGGCGCACCAGCGAATTTGCTGACCATCAATTCGCTCCAGGCCTGCACCTCGAAGCCGCAATTACTCGGCTGCAAAGGCGCGAGTCCTACGCCGCGTTGTTCCAGCGGCAACATCCAGGCGCCGTCCGAACCCAGGCGCGACCAACTGCCGCCGCCGAGGGCGAGCAGGGTGGCGTCGGGTTTAACCGTGATTTCACCTTCGGGGCCAGCGATACGTAAATCGCCGCGGTCATTCCAGCCGAGCCAGCGATGACGGGTGTGGATAACTACGCCGGCATCGCGCAGGCGCTTGAGCCAGGCGCGGAGTAGGGGGGCGGCTTTCATGTCCGTAGGAAATACCCGGCCGGAGCTGCCGACAAAGGTTTCGATGCCCAAGTCATGAATCCACTGGCACAGGGCATCGGCACCGAAGGATCGCAGCAGCGGGGCGATCTGCGGCGCCCGTTCGGCGTAGCGTGAGAGAAATGCCGGGTAGGCTTCGGAGTGGGTGATGTTCATGCCGCCGACGCCGGCCAGGAGGAATTTTCGCCCCACCGAAGGCATGCCGTCGTACAGGTCGACCTTGATTCCGCGCTGGCTCAGCACCTCAGCGGCCATCAGGCCTGCAGGGCCACCGCCGATGATGGCGACGTGAGGGGGAAGGGCTGGGGCGGATGGGGTCATGGCGAGAGCTGCGGCGTGGCGGAATAAGCCGCGCATTCTATCAGCACCCATCGACGCGGGCGTGCTGGTAAAGGCTGGTCAAAAAACAACCAGTCCTTTGTAAGCCATAGGGGGTGAGGCCTGTAGGCGCTTTCACTCAGGTTATCCACAGGCAGTTCCACAGGCATTGTGGGTAAAGATTCACAGCTCAATGACAACCTGATGACTGCCAGACCCGTTGCGCGCTGTGATGGAGAATGCCATGCCGCCGGGCCAGGGCCTGGCGGTCCTTGCTGTAGCCGCCGCCAATCACCCCGACCACCGGAATGTCCCGGCCCAGGCAATGGCGCATCACGCTTTCATCGCGCGCCGCAACGCCTTCGTCGGTCAGCTTCAGGTAACCCAGCGCGTCATCCTTGTGCACATCAACGCCGGCGTCGTACAGCACCAGGTCCGGCTGGTAGAGCGGCAGCAAATAGTTGAGCGCGTCGTCCACCACCTGCAAATAATCGGCATCGCCCATGCCTTTGGGCAGTGGAATATCCCAGTCGCTTTCGGCTTTGCGTGCGGGAAAATTCTTCTCGCAGTGCAGGGAAACGGTGATCGCGTCCGGGGTGTTGTGCAGGATTCGTGCAGTCCCATCGCCCTGATGCACGTCGCAATCGAAGATCAGCACCCGATTCACCCGACCGCTTTCCAGCAGGTAATGGCTGATCACCGCCAGGTCGTTGAAGATGCAGAACCCGGCCGGGTAGTCGTAGTGGGCGTGATGGGTGCCGCCGGCCAAATGACAGGCCAAGCCATGTTCCAGCGCCTGCTCGGCCGCCAGCAACGATCCGCCGACCGCCCGCACCGTGCGCCGGGCCAGGGCTTCGTTCCACGGCAGGCCGAGGCGCCGCTGGTCTTCGCGGGACAACTCGCCGCTCATGTAGCGTTCGATATACGCAGGGTCATGTGCGAGGGCGAGAATCTCGGCAGGGCACAGTTCCGGGCGCAACAAATCGGCGTCCCGGACCAGGCCGCTGTCCACCAGGTGATCGCGCAGCAGGCGAAACTTGTCCATCGGGAAGCGGTGATCCGCCGGGAACTCGGGGCTGTAGTCTTCGTGGTAGATCAGCGGCAGGGGCATTGTCAGAATTTCAACGGCAGCATGTAGGAATAAGTGAACGATCCTACCAGCGATGTAGACTCAAAGGATGGAAACGGAGGGGCACGATGGAGCCGATACTGGAACTCGAAAGCGCGCGACTGCTCTTGCGGCAGTGGAGCGATGAGGATTTGCCGGAATTTGCGGCGATGTGTGCCGATCCACAAGTGATGCGTTATTTTCCGGCCGCGCTGAGCCGCCTGGAATGCGCTTCGTTGATCGGGCGGATTCGCGGGCATTTTGCCGAGCATGGTTTCGGCTTCTGGGCGCTGGAGCGCAAGGACACCGGCCAGTTCATCGGGTTTACCGGGTTGGCGGTGGTCAACTTCGACGCGCCGTTCGTCCCGGCCACCGAAATCGGCTGGCGCCTGGCCCGCGAACACTGGGGCCTGGGTTATGCCAGTGAAGCGGCGTGGACCGCTCTGCGCTGCGGCTTTGACCGGTTGGCGCTGAAAGAGGTCGTGGCCTTCACCACGCAAACCAATCTGCCGTCGGAGAAAGTCATGCAGGCGATTGGCATGCACCATGATTCAGCCGACGACTTCGACCACCCGAAGCTCGCGGCCGATCATCCGCTGCGTCACCATGTGCTGTACCGCATCACCCGTGAACAATGGCTGCAAACCTTGCATGGATAAGCAGGCACGGACGTTTACAATGGCCGCCATGTTGGCTTGGGCCATTAACTGAATCGACCGCCGCAGCCATGACTGCGCGGCATTGCTTTGTGTGAGGAGAGCCTGAATGAGCCAAGTGTTGGAAGATCTGGTAGACCTGCTGACCCTGGAACCGATTGAAGAAAACCTGTTCCGCGGCCGCAGCCAGGACCTGGGTTTCCGTCAGTTGTTCGGCGGCCAGGTGCTCGGCCAGTCCCTGTCGGCGGCCAGTCAGACCGTTGAAGAGACGCGGCATGTGCATTCGATGCACGGCTATTTCCTGCGCCCCGGTGACGCCAAGTTGCCGGTGGTGTACCAGGTTGATCGGGTGCGCGATGGCGGCAGTTTCAGCACCCGTCGCGTGACGGCAATCCAGAAGGGCCACCCGATTTTCACCTGCAGTGCGTCCTTCCAGTACGACGAAGAAGGCTTCCAGCACCAGACCGAAATGCCACAAGTGGTCGGCCCGGAAAACCTGCCGTCGGAACTGGAACTGGCTCAACAGCGCGCGCATTTGATTCCGGAACACATGCGCGAGAAGTTGCTCTGCCCGAAACCGATCGAATTCCGCCCGGTGACCGAGACAGATCCCTACAACCCGCAAGCGACTGACCCGATCAAGTACGTGTGGTTTCGCGCCGACGGTGCCTTGGCCGATTCGCCGGCGCTGCACAAATACCTGTTGGCCTACGCCTCGGACTTCGGGCTGTTGACCACTTCGTTGCTGCCCCATGGCAAATCGGTGTGGCAGAAAGACATGCAGGTCGCCAGCCTCGACCATTCGTTGTGGTTCCATTCGGACCTGCGCGCCGATGACTGGTTGCTCTACGCCATGGACAGTCCGTGGGCCGGCAACTCCCGTGGGTTCTCCCGTGGCAGCGTGTTCAACCGCGCCGGGCAACTGGTGGCGTCCGTCACTCAGGAAGGCCTGATTCGCCATCGCAAGGATTGGGCATGAGCCTGGCCGAGGTGCGGCACTGGGTGTTCGACATGGACGGCACCCTGACGGTGGCCGTGCATGATTTCGCGGCGATCCGCGTGGCGCTGGCGATCCCGGCCGAAGACGACATCCTGACCCACCTCGCCGCATTGCCCGCAGATGAAGCAGCGGCCAAACATGCGTGGTTGCTGGAGCATGAGCGGGATCTGGCGCTGGGTTCGAAACCGGCACCGGGCGCGGTGGAATTGGTGCGTGAACTGGCCGGGCGCGGTTATCGCCTCGGCATCCTCACCCGTAATGCGCGGGAATTGGCCCATGTGACCCTGGAAGCGATTGGCCTGGCCGACTGCTTCGCGGTGGAGGATGTGTTGGGCCGTGACGAAGCGCCACCCAAACCTCATCCTGGCGGTTTGCTGAAGTTGGCCGAAGCCTGGAACGTGCCGGCGAGTGAGCTGGTGATGGTCGGCGATTACCGCTTTGATCTGGATTGCGGTCGAGCGGCGGGGGCGCGGACGGTGCTGGTGAATCTGCCGGAAAATCCGTGGCCGGAATTGGCGGATTGGCATGCGGCGGATTGCGTTGAGTTGCGGCAGATGTTGTTGGCTTGAGGCATTGGTTGTCTGGTTAATTGCCTTCGCGGGCAAGCCTCGCTCCTACAGGGCAATGCATTTCCAACCGTAGGAGCGAGGCTTGCCCGCGAAGGGGCCCTAACAGACAACATAAATCTCATTGCCCAAACAAAACCTTCTGCCCCTCAGGCGACGTAAACATCCCATCCCCGTTATGCCCGACCCCAGGCACTTCGACCAGACGCTGGTTCACGCCCTGTGGATTACGCCGCAGCAGATAATCAAAAAAGTTATGCCCGCGAACCAGGCGATAAGCCCCTTGGGCCTCGGCTTCGCAGCCCTTGTCGAGCGCCGGATGCTGCGGGTCGGTGTCCTGCTGTCCGAGCAGATAAGTCACATCACGCTTGATGTAGTTGCCTTCAATCTGCGAGGCCGTTTGCCCACCGGCATAGATCGGCATGTCGGTCAGACCATACTTCCAGCGATTGAAACCGCTGCACCGCGCATGATCGAACGCCACGGGCCGCTGCTCATTGAAGTAGGCGTAGGACGACGGGTTGGCCACCACGTAACGGATTTTCACCCCGGCCGCCGTGAGCGCCGGTTGATCGTGCGCCAGCAGTGCGTAGCGCTGAACCACCTGGCCGCCCCCGGAGTGGCCGGCAATGACGATTTGCTTCACATCCGGAAACTGTCGGCGGTCGGCGATCCGCTCGATGATCTGGTCGAGGGCCGCAAAGGAACTCACCGCAAACGGCGCGGTGGATAAACCGCCGGCCATCCAGTCATTACCCTTCCAGCGCAACACCGTGTCCGCCACGGGCTGGCGCACGACGTCGGTTTCATTGAGGAATTGCGGGGCGATCACCAAGGTATTCGCACTTTGCCCAGCCTGTTCGGCGGCTTGCTCGGCGCTGCGCCGGTAGGTTTCGGCATTGCGCAGTCGACCGTGGATGACGATCAGCACCCGTTCGATCCTGGCCGGCGCCGGGCCCATACCCACCGCCATCTCACCTTCTTTCAACAGCAGGCGCCCGGGGCTGATCTCTTTGACCCCGTGCTCGTCAGCCTGGGCAGTTGCGCAGGCGATCAACAAAACCAACAGCCATCTATGCATTTACAAATTTTTCGCCGCGAAGGTATCGCACTGGCCGACCTGGCCCTGGGCAAAACCGGTTTTAAACCAGCGCACCCTTTGCGCTGACGATCCATGGGTGAAGGAGTCCGGTACGACGCGGCCCTGACCTTGCTGCTGCAAGCGGTCGTCGCCAATGGCATTGGCGGCGTTCAAGGCTTCCTCGATGTCACCGGGTTCCAGCCAGTTCAAGCGCTTTTGCGCATTGTTGGCCCAGACTCCGGCAAGGCAATCGGCCTGAAGTTCCTGGCGCACCAGTAAACCACCATCGCCTTCCATCTGCCGGCCTTGCTGGCGAGCGGTCTGAATTTTCGCGGAAACGCCAAGCAACGTCTGCACATGGTGTCCGACTTCGTGCGCAATCACGTAGGCCTGGGCGAAATCGCCCGCAGCCGAAAAGCGTTGCGACATTTCCTGGAAGAACGCCATGTCCAGGTAAACCTTCTGGTCCGCCGGGCAGTAAAACGGCCCGGTCGCCGAGGTGGCCAGGCCGCACGCGGAGTTCACGCGGTTGCTGAACAGCACCAGGGTCGGGTTGCGGTATTGCTTGCCGGCCTGCTGGAAAATCTGACCCCAGGTGTCTTCGGTATCGCCGAGGATCGAACGCACGAATTCGGCGCCTTCGTCATTGGCCGGGGGCGCCTTGCGGGTCTGGCTCGTGGTCGGTGCCGACTGCTCGCTCATCTGCCCGGTCAATTGCCCGAGAATCTGCATCGGGTCCTGGCCGGTGATCCAGCCGATCCCGACGATCAACAGGATCGCCGTCAGGCTCAGGCCCTTGCCGCCACCAAAGCGCATCCCGCCGCCGCCCCCGCCGACATCATCACCACGGGCGTCGACTACGTTGTCGCTGCGTCGGCCTTTTTTCCATAGCATGTGGGATTCCTCTTTCTTTTCCGGGTGAAGAAGCGTGGTGATGAGTGTTGCTGGTGGGTTGGCGTGGCGCCAGCCCGGTCGTCAGACAGCCTTTCGCGCAGGCGGTTCTGTGCCTTGTACTGACATTAGCGGTTTCGTCGGCGGGAGGGTATTACAGGTCCACGCTGGTGAAGGTATCGCAGGTGTTGATCCGACCCGTGGCGAACCCGGATTTGAACCAGTTCGACCGCTGCTCTGAAGTGCCATGACTGAACGTTTCCGGTCGTATCGCGGCGTTTTGGGCGCGTTGCAAGTAATCGTCGCCGAACACGGCGGCGGCATGCAGGGCCGCGTCGATGTCTCCGGGCTCCAGCCAAGCCAGGCGTTTTTGCGCATGGTGCGCCCAGACGCCGGCGAGGCAATCGGCCTGCAACTCTGCCCGTACTTCCAGGCCGCCATCGCCGATTATCGGTTGCCGGTTGGCCAACGCTTTCTCGAAAGGTTCGGAGAGACCCAGTTCAAGCTGCACGTGATGGCCGATTTCGTGAGCGAGGACGTAAGCCTGGGCGAAGTCGCCGATCACCGAAAATTGCTGGGCCATCTGCGCAAAGAATTCAGGATCGAGGTAGACCTGTTGGTTATCGGGGCAATAAAACGGGCCGTTGCCTGTGTGGGCATAACCGCAGCCGGAGGTTACGTCATGGCTGAACAGGGTTAGTTTGGGTGGCGGGTAGTGGCGACCGGTCTGGGCGAAAAGTTGTTTCCAGGTGTCTTCGGTATCGCCCAGCACGGATTGGACGAACAGTAAGGTCGTATCGCCAGAGGGCTGAGGGGCGGTGGAATGAAACGGTGTGTCCGTTTCGACGGGCAGGATGTCCGGTGTCGTACCCAGCGCCGAGTAAAGTCCTACGCCCGCCAACGCGGCGGCGGCCAGTCCGGCGCCCAGTGTTTTCCCTGTGAGTTGGCGGGCATCCTTGCCCTCGCGCGTGTCATTGACGTTGTCGCTGCGTCTTGCCTTGTTCCATAGCATGTTGCGGTTTCTCCATAGACTGATAGAGGCGTGTATCGCCGCCGCCATGAATAACCGCATTGGCAAACGCGGTGTTGGAAAAATGTGTAAGGGTTGGTGAATCGCGTGTGATCCTTCGCGAGCAAGCTTCGCTCCTACAAGAGCGGGGCGTTGTTCGCACACTTTTATCGTTCGCCTGTGTAAGAATCTGGAACCAGGTTCTAAATTGTTGGAATTAAAATTCCAAAGGATTGCCATGACCCTCAGCACCCCTCTTTCCGGTGTAAACAAACCCTTCAAAGGGATTTTGCTGATCGTCGCCGCGACGTTCCTGTTTTCCAGCCATGACGCGTTGTCGAAATACCTCTCCGGCTTCTACCCGATCATCATGGTGGTCTGGGCCCGTTATCTGGTTCACACCTTGTTGATGGCCGGGATTTTTCTGCCGCAATCCGGGTTGCGTGTCCTACGTACCAAACGACCGTTGCTGCAACTGACGCGGGCGTTGTGCCTGCTGGGCACCAGCCTGTTTTTCACCACCGGGTTGTTGTACATCCCGTTGGCCGAAGCCACGGCGGTCAACTTTCTTGCGCCAGTGCTGGTCACCGCATTGTCGGTGCCGCTGCTCAAGGAACACGTCACCCGTGGCCAATGGATCGCGGTGATTTGCGGCTTCGTTGGCGTGCTGATCATCGTCCACCCTGGCGGCGAACTGTTTACCCCGGCGATATTGCTGCCGTTCTGCTCGGCGATGTTTTTCTGCTTCTATCAGTTGCTCACCCGCAAGCTCAGCCAGATCGACAGCCCGACCACCAGCAACTTCTTCGCCGGGCTGTGCAACACCCTGGTGATGAGCGCGCTGGTACCGTTCTTCTGGCAGGTGCCAACGCTGGGGCATGGGTTGTTGATGCTGGCGCTGGGGAGTTGCGGGATGACGGCGCATTTGTTTCTGACCCAGGCCTTTCGCTACGCCGCCCCGGCGTTGCTGGCGCCGTTTGGTTATTGTCAGATTGTGTTTGCCGGTCTGCTCGGTTGGCTGCTGTTTTCCCACACGCCGACCCTGACCACCGTGGTCGGGATCGCGGTGATTTGCTGCAGCGGGTTGGCGGCGGCGTGGCAACAGAGCCGTCGATAGCGGCAGGCCTGGCATCAGGCCTGCCGGGGTAGGGCGTTTCAGTCGGTGACGGTAGGAATCTTGCGCGGTGCCATGAAGTACATCCAGATCAGTGCGATGAAGTACATCGCCGGAATCAGAGTGAACAGCACCGTGTAGTTGTTGTTGGTGACGGTCAGGATATGGCCGACCAATTGCGTCATGAACATCCCGCCGATGGCCGCGCACATGCCGCCGAAACCAAACACCGTACTCATCATGTGTTTAGGCGTGTAGTCCATCACCAGGCTCCAGATGTTCGCGGTCCAGGCCTGGTGCGCGCCGATGGCCAGGGAAATCGCCGCCACCGCGACCCACAGGTTGCTGGACCCTGCGGCCATGATCACGCCGATGATGCAGCAGGCAAACAGCAACATCGACATCAGTCGCGCCTTGATCGGGTTGATTCCGCGGCCGATCAGGAAGGAGGACAGAATCCCGCCGCCGACACTGCCGAAGTCCGCCGTCAGGTAAATGATGATCAGCGGAATGCCCATCTGGGTCACGTTGATGCCCAGGTTGTATTGCTGATTGAGGAACGGTGGCAGCCAGTACAGGTAGAACCAGAACACCGGCGCGGTCATCGAGTAGGCGAGGGCGAAGGCCCAGGTGCCCCGCATGCGCAGGATTTTCGAGAACGGCACGCGGGATTGTTCCGGCTCCGCTTCCTCCTGGATGTAGTCCAGTTCCGATTGTTTGACGCTCGGATGCTCTTCCGGGTTGAAGTACTTCAAGCCCCAGAACAGCAGCCAGATCCCGCCCAGTGCCGACATGCACAGGAACGCGGCTTGCCAGCCCCACGCGTGGAGGATCAGTGGCAACAGCATCGGGGTGAACATCGCACCGACGTTGGTCCCGGCGTTGAAGATGCCGGTGGCCACGGCGCGTTCGCCTGCCGGGAACCACAACCGGGTGGTTTTCACACAGGCCGGGTAGTTCGCCGCCTCGGTCAAGCCGAGAATAAACCGACAGACCATGAAGCCTGCTGCCGACGTCGCCAGGCCATGGGCGCCGGTGGCCAGGCTCCAGAGCAGCACCGCGCAGAAGAACACGCGCTTGACGCCGACCCGGTCGATCAAACGGCCTTGCAGCACGAAGCCGATGGCGTAGCCGACCTGGAACCAGAAGTTGATGTTGGCGTAGTCCATCGCCGTCCAGCTCATTTCCTTGGCCAGGATCGGCTGCATGACGCCGAGTGCGGCGCGGTCGATGTAGTTCAGGGTGGTGGCGAAAAACACCAGCGCCAACATGCCCCAACGGGTTTTGCCGACGGCCATGGCACCGCGGATCTTGGCGCCGATGCCAGCGCTGGCAGGAGTCATGGAAGAACGCTCCATGGGAGAGCTTTGTGAAGGAGTCATGTAGGCCACCGATTATTTTTATGTGGTGTTCTGGGTCTTGGGTAACCGAGCCGAGCGGCTGAATGTCCGGGCTCAATGTGCAGTCGATGTTGGGCAGTGGACAAAAAATCGTCAATTCGCCAAGGGTCATTGTGTTCGATAATCGCACATAAAACTAACTGGCTAGTACACTTTGAATTGCTGTACGGGAGCTTGCGGCCAATAATTTATCCCAAGAAAAACGCGATCCCCGTGTAGGAGGGAACGCCCACCACCGGGAGTCGACCCATGCAGCGTTCCATTGCCACCGTTTCCTTGAGCGGCACCCTGCCGGAAAAACTCGAAGCCATCGCCGCCGCCGGGTTTGACGGGGTGGAGATTTTCGAAAATGACCTGCTTTATTACGACGGCAGTCCCCGGGAAATCAGACAGATGTGCGCAGATCTCGGGATCGCGATCACGCTGTTCCAACCCTTCCGCGATTTCGAAGGCTGCCGCCGCGATCGTCTGCCGCGCAACCTGGAACGGGCCGAGCGCAAGTTCGACTTGATGCAGGAATTGGGCACCGACCTGGTGCTGGTGTGCAGCAACGCTGCGGCGGATTCGATCGGCGATGAGCAGATCCTGATCGATGATTTGCACCTGCTGGCCGAACGGGCCGGCGCTCGTGGCCTGCGCATTGGCTACGAAGCCCTGGCCTGGGGCCGTCACGTCAATACTTATCAACAGGTGTGGAACATCGTTCGCCAAGCCGATCACCCAAACCTCGGCGTGTTGCTGGACAGTTTTCACACCCTGTCGCTCAAAGGTGACCCCAGCGCGATCGCCGAGATTCCGGGCGACAAAATCTTCTTCGTGCAAATGGCCGACGCGCCGATCCTGGCCATGGACGTGCTGGAGTGGAGTCGGCATTTCCGCTGCTTCCCCGGCCAGGGCGAATTTGATCTGGCGGGGTTCCTCGCACCGATCATCCAGAGCGGCTACACCGGGCCTTTGTCCCTGGAGATCTTCAATGACGGCTTCCGCGCCGCGCCGCCACGGGCCAATGCCGCCGATGGTTTGCGCTCGTTGCTGTACCTGGAAGAGAAAACTCGCCAGCGTCTGGCGCAAGTAGCCAGGCCTGTGGCCAATGTCGATATCCTGTTCGAAACGCCCAAGGCCAGCGAGTACAACGGCATCGAGTTTCTCGAGTTCGCGGTAGATGAAAGCCTCGGCGCCAAGCTCTCGCATTGGCTGGAACGCCTGGGTTTCGTCAAGGCCGGGCAGCATCGCTCCAAGAGTGTGAGTCTGCTGCGCCAGGGCGATATCAACCTGATCCTCAACTCTGAACCGTACTCGTTTGCCCACAGTTTTTTCGAGGCCCACGGCCCGTCGCTGTGCGCCACCGCCGTGCGGGTCAACGATAGCGCCAGCGCCCTGGCGCGCGCCGTGGCCTACAAGGGCCAGCCTTATCGCGGGCTGGTCGGCCCCAACGAACTGGAACTCGCCGCCGTGCGCGCGCCGGACGGCAGCCTGATTTACCTGGTGGACCAGGACGCCGATGTCTACGGCACCGATTTCAATCTGCAACCGACGGCCACGGCCAGCGGCGGCCTTAAACGCATCGACCACATGGCCATGGCGCTGCCGGCCGACAGCCTCGACAGCTGGGTGTTGTTCTATAAAAGCCTGCTGGATTTCGAGGCTGACGATGAGGTGGTGCTGCCCGATCCGTATGGCCTGGTGAAGAGCCGGGCGCTGCGCAGCCGGGACAGTTCGATCCGCTTGCCGCTGAACATTTCCGAGAATCGCAACACCGCAATCTCACACGCGCTGTCGAGTTATCGCGGCTCCGGCGTGCATCACATCGCCTTCGACTGCGACGACATCTTCGCTGAAGTCAGCCGGGCGAAAGAGGCGGGCGTGCCGCTGCTGGATATTCCGCTCAACTACTACGATGACCTCGCCGCGCGGTTCGATTTCGATGACGAGTTCCTCAGCGAACTGGCCTACTTCAACGTGCTGTACGACCGCGACGCCCAGGGTGGCGAGCTGTTTCATGTTTACACCGAGCCGTTCGAAGGGCGGTTCTTCTTCGAGATCATCCAGCGCAAGAACGGATACGCCGGTTACGGGGCGGCCAATGTCGCGGTGCGGCTGGCGGCCATGGCCAAGTCCCGAAGTGGTGCCGTACGTCAGGCAAAGTTGTAGGGAAATCGTAAACACGGGGTTAAACGGCGGCCGCGCGGCTTCCTTCACTGTGCGGCGCGGCCCATAATCGCCAGCCTGTGCAGTGATGGCCGTGAGCCCGCAATGACAATAATTTCAGAACGCTCCATCGCCTCCGGCGAGCCGCTTGTCGAGCCTCGCAAGAGTCGCAAGAACAACCCGGAAAAGACCCGCGAGAATATCCTGCAAGAGGCGATTGTCGAGTTCGTCCAGCAAGGGCTTTCCGGCGCGCGCGTCGATGCGATCGCCGAGCGCATCCACACCTCCAAACGCATGATCTATTACTACTTCGGCAGTAAGGAACAGCTGTATGTCGAGGTGTTGGAGAAACTCTACGGCGACATCCGCAGCACCGAAAACCGACTGCACCTGGCCGAGCTGGCGCCGGTGGAAGCGATTCGGCGCCTGGTGGAATTCACCTTCGACCACCATGACCGCAACGTCGATTTCGTGCGCATCGTCAGCATCGAGAACATTCACAACGCCGAGTATGTGAAGCGCTCCGATGTGATCAAGGCGATGAACAACACCATCCTCGATTCACTGAACGAGATCCTGCGTCGCGGTGCCGAAGACGGTGTGTTCCGGGCGGGCCTCCAGCCGCTGGATGTGCATTTGTTGATCAGTTCGTTCTGCTTCTATCGCGTGTCGAACCGCCATACGCTCGGTGAGATTTTTCAGGTGGATTTGCCGGATGAAGGCATCAAGCAGCGTCATCGGGCGATGATTTGCGAGTCGGTTTTGCGGTATTTGCAGGCCTGACGCCTTCGCGGGCAAGCCTCGCTCCTACAGGTTTGAGGTGTGCCGCACGATTTGGGTACGACAAAAATCCTGTAGGAGCGAGGCTTGCCCGCGAAGCTTTTCAACCATTCATGCTTTGAAAATGCGCCAGCATCCGCTGCGCATCCGGCACCACCCCACTAAACAACTCAAACGCCTTCACCGCCTGGAACACCGCCATGGTGCCGCCATCCAGTGTCCGGCATCCCAAGGCACGGGCGTTGCGCAGCAGTTCGGTTTCCAGCGGGAAGTACACAATCTCCGCCACCCACAATTCAGCCCTCAGTAACGCCACCGGCACCGGCGTGCCGGGCAGTTTTTTCATACCCATAGGCGTGGTGTTCACCAGGCCATCGGCCACCGCCAACGTGCTCGCCAGATCATGCCCAGCCACCGCTCGACCCGCACCGAAATGCTGATTGAGATTGTTCGCCAGCGCCTGCGCCCGGCTGTCGTCCACGTCGAAAATACTCAGTTGCTGTACGCCTTCACTCAGCAACGCGTGGGCCACTGCCGCACCCGCGCCACCGGCGCCCATTTGGACTACACGTTCACGGGCAACGTCCTGCAAGCCTCGACGAAAGCCTTCGGCAAAACCCAGGCAGTCGGTGTTGTGGCCAATGCGTTTGCCCTCCTTGAGCACCACCGTGTTGACCGCACCAATGCCACGGGCTTCCGGGGACAATTCGTCGAGCAGCGGGATGATTGCCTGCTTGCACGGAAAGGTGATGTTCAGCCCGGTGAAGTTCATGCGTTCGGCGGCCATCAGCAGATCGGGCAGGGCATTGAGGTCAAGCTGCAACTGATCGAGGTCGATCAGACGATAGAGGTAACGCAGCCCTTGGGCATCGCCCTCATGCTCGTGCAGCGCCGGCGTGCGGGACGCCTGAATGCCGGCGCCGATCAGCCCGGCCAGTACAACGTCGTTCTGAGACATGGCGTTCACCCCTTCAAGCGTTGGCTGAAATGCTCCAGCGCCAAACGATAGCCGTGGCTGCCGAAACCGCACATCACCGCCGTGGCGATGGCCGAGACAAAGGAGTGGTGGCGGAACGGTTCGCGGGCGTGGACGTTGGACAGGTGAACTTCGATCACCGGCAGTTCACTGGCCACCAAGGCATCGCGAATCGCCACGGAAGTGTGAGTCCAGGCCGCCGGGTTGATGACGATCCCGGCGCAACGGCCGCGAGCTGCGTGAATCCAGTCGAGCAATTCACCTTCATGGTTGGTCTGGCGAAACTCCACCGCCAGGCCGAACTCTTCGGCAGAGCGCCCGCACAGCGCGGAAATGTCGGCCAGGGTTTCGTGGCCGTAGGTCGCCGGTTCACGGGTGCCGAGCAGGTTCAGGTTCGGGCCGTTGAGCACCAGAACGATAGGGGGCATCGGGGTCTCTCCACTTATTGTTTTTAGCTTTGGCTGTAGGGTTCAGCCTGTGGAGATAAATTGTACTAGGCAGTTACTTTGGTCAATTGAAGAGGTTGTATGGCGGGTTTTTGTGTTCGGTGATCGGACGGTCGTTACTTAGCGAGGTAAATGCTCGACCAGAAAATCGATAAACGCCCGCAACCGCAATGGCACATGCCGACTCTGCGGATAGAGCAGGGTGAAGGGCCGCGAGCGTCCGCCATACGGCTTGAGCACCTCCACCAGCGAGCCATCGGCCAATTCGTTTTCGACGATGAAGCGATAGGTCTGAAACAACCCCGCACCGTGTTTCGCCAGGGTCACGCCGCCCAACACGTCGTCGGAGCAACTGAGACTGCCCTCGGCGAGAATCTCCTGCGGCACGCCGTTGTCATTAAACAACCAGGCAATCCGCCGCCCGCTGCTGGGCAGTTCGTATTGAATGCATTCGTGCTGCTGAAGATCGTCAAGAGTTTGCGGCACGCCGGCGCGCTTCAGGTAATCGGGACTGGCGATCATCACCAGCGCCGCGTCTTCCAGGGGCCGCGCGATCAAACCGGAATCCGGAATCGCCCGCACCCGGATCGCCATGTCATAGCCTTCGCCGACAAAATCGATGTTGCGATTGCTGATATGCGCCTCGACCTTCACCGCCGGGAAACGCGCGCGAAACTCCGGCAGCAACGGCAGGATCCGGTGATGGGCGTAGGTCGTAGGAATACTGATGCGCAAGGTGCCGGACGGTTCCTGCTGCTGGCCCATAACCTCCCGTTGCGCTTCCACCAACTGCGCCAGCGCCTGACGACATTCCTCGTAATAACGCCGGCCACTGTCGGTCAACTTGACGCTGCGCGTGGTGCGGGCGAACAACCGCACGCCCAGGCGCTCCTCCATGCGCGATACCGAACGGCTCACGGCGGCGGGCGTCACCCCGGCGACCAGTGCGGCGGCGGTGAAGCTGCCAGCCTCGGCGGCCAGGCAAAACAGTTCGATGCTGCCGAGCTGAAGATCGTCGAAGTGTCGTTGCATGATTGATTACGCCGGGGGGATCGAATGAGGGGGCTGGTTCTTATGTATCACAATGAACCGGTGGCGAGGGAGCTTGCCTGTGGCGAGGGAGCTTGCTCCCGTTGGGCTGCGAAGCGGCCCCAAAATCTTGTGAGCGCTGCGCACTCAAGCGGGAGCAAGCTCCCTCGCCACAAGCAAGCTCCCTCGTCACAAGGCCAGTCGTCGCTCCATAAACACCACCCAGAAAAAAGCCGTCATCAAGACGGCTGATTTGTATCGGGTACGTGCAATCAACGCCGGGTCAACAACACCCCGGATTCCATGTGATGGGTCCACGGAAACTGGTCGAACATCGCGCATTGGGTAATGCGGTGGGTGTCGTGCAGTTGGGCGATGTTGGCCGCCAGGGTTTCCGGGTTGCAGGAAATGTAGAGGATGTTGTCGAAGCGTCGGGTCAGTTCGCAGGTGTCCGGGTCCATGCCGGCCCGTGGCGGGTCGACGAACACGCTGCCGAACTCGTAGCTCTTGAGGTCGATGCCGTGCAGGCGTCGGAACGGCCGCACTTCGTTCAAGGCTTCGGTCAGTTCTTCGGCGGACAAACGCACCAGAGTGACGTTATCCACAGCGTTTTCGCTGAGGTTGCTCAACGCCGCGTTGACCGAGCTCTTGCTGATTTCGGTGGCCAGCGCTTTGCGTGCACGGGTGGCGAGAGGCAGGGTGAAGTTGCCGTTGCCGCAATACAGCTCCAGCAAATCGTCGGTGCGATCACCCATGGCGTCGTAAGCCCAGTTGAGCATCTTCTGGTTCACGGTGCCGTTGGGCTGGGTGAACGCGCCTTCCGGTTGGCGATAGCTGAAGGTGCGGCCGCCGACTTCGAATTGCTCGACCACGTAATCGTGGCCGATGACTTCGCGCTTGCCCTTGGAGCGACCGATGATGCTGACGTTCAGCTCGGCTGCCAGTTTGGTCGCCGCCGCGTGCCAATGCTCGTCCAGCGGACGGTGGTAGCACAGGGTGATCATCGCATCACCGGCCAACGTGGTCAGGAACTCCACCTGGAACAACTTGTGGCTCAGCGCTGCGCTCGCTTGCCATGCGGCTTTGAGCTTGGGCATCAGCTCATTGATGCGCAGGCTGGCGATCGGGAACTCTTCGATCAGGATCGGCGTGCGTTTGTCATCTTGGGCAAACATCGCGTAGTGACGGTCGCCGCCTTCGCGCCACAGGCGGAATTCGGCGCGCAGGCGAAAGTTTTGCAGCGGCGAGTCGAACACTTCAGGTTCTGGCGCACCAAACGGGGCCAGCAGGTCACGCAAGCGCGTGACCTTTTCTTCGAGCTGAACGGCATAGGCCTGGGAATCAAAAGTCATGCGCTGAACCAACCCAACTTGATCACAAACAGAATCGACAGAATCACCAGCGCCGGGTTCAGCTCACGGGCACGCCCGGACAGCAACTTGATCGCGGTCCAGGAAATGAAACCGAAGGCGATGCCGTTGGCGATGGAATAGGTGAACGGCATGGCCAGGGCAGTGACCACGACCGGTGCGGCCACGGTGATGTCGTCCCAGTCTATTTCGGCCAGGCCGGAAGTCATCAGTACGGCGACGAACAGCAGTGCCGGTGCGGTGGCGAACGCTGGAACGCTGGCGGCCAGTGGCGAGAAGAACAGCGCCAGCAGGAACAGGATCGCGACCACGACAGCGGTCAGGCCGGTGCGGCCACCGGCACTGACGCCAGCGGCGGATTCGATGTAGCTGGTGGTGGTCGAGGTGCCCAGCAGCGAACCGGCCATGGCCGCGGTGCTGTCGGCGATCAGCGCACGACCCATTTTCGGCATGTGGCCGTCCTTGCCCATCAGGCCGGCGCGCTTGGCGACGCCAATCAGGGTGCCGGAGTTGTCGAACAGGTCGACGAACAGGAAAGCAAAAATCACGCTGACCAGACCGATGTCCAGGGCGCCCTTGATGTCCAGTTGCAGGAAGGTCGGGGCCAGGGAAGGAGGCATCGACATCACGCCGCCGAACGGGGTGAAGCCCAGCGCGATGGAAGTGATGGTCACCGCCAGGATGCCGATCAGTACCGCACCACGAACCTTCAGGGCTTCGAGGGCGACGATCAGGGCAAAGCCCAGGGTCGCGAGGATCGGCGCCGGTTGTTTCAGGTCACCGAGGCCGACCATGGTCGCCGGGTTGCTGACCACGATGCCGGCGTTGTGCAGGGCGATCAGGGCCAGGAACAAACCGATACCGGCAGCAATCGCCGAACGCAGCGGCAGCGGGATGCTGTTTATGATCCATTCGCGGATGCGGAAGATCGACAACAGGAAGAACAGCACCGCCGAGATAAACACCGCACCCAGCGCCACTTGCCAGGTATGGCCCATGTGCAGGACCACGGTATAAGTGAAGAACGCGTTCAGGCCCATGCCCGGCGCGAGCGCGATCGGGTAGTTGGCGATCAGGCCCATCACCGTCGAGCCGATGGCCGCGGCCAGGCAGGTCGCGACAAACACCGCGCCCTTGTCCATGCCGGTCTCGCCGAGAATGCTCGGGTTGACGAACAGAATGTAGGCCATGGCCAGGAAGGTCGTGACGCCCGCCAGAATCTCGGTCCGCACGTTGGTGTTATGTGCCTTGAGTTGAAACAGCCTTTCCAGCATGTCTGCTCCCCGTGGCGCGCCCGGCGCCGTGAATGTATCGACCTCAACAGCAAAGCACAGACCACTGATGGCGCCTGGTAATTTTCTGTGGGTCGGAAAAAGCCGCGCATCATACCAGCCGCGTGGGGTAATGGCTGCGATCGTCGGCGATGTTTTGCGGTTCGCTGAACTGCGCCATACTGCGCGCCTGTTTTGGGGGAGTATTCATGGTGGGCAGCAAGCGCAACATCGTTCGGCCGTTGGGGCTGTTTTTCGCGTTTATGGCCAGCGTACCCGCGGTTCTGGCGGCGTCGGCACCGCCATTGACCGACGTCCAGGTACTCAAGGTGCAGTCGACGGCGTGCGGGATTGAAAACATCTCGGCCGGGCAAGAGCGGACGACGTGCGATCACGGCGGGGCGGACATCAAGGTCTATGTGCTGGAGATGGGCTACGGCCGCGCACCGCGTGTGGCGCTCGACGGTTTCAGCGTTACCGGGACGCGGGAAAAGGTCTGTGCCTACCGAAATGGCAATCCGACGCAATGCACCAGCACTGAGACCAGGATCGTCGGCACGCTGTACATCTATGACCTGGGCGGCAAGCAGGAAGGGACGTTCACCTTCAGCAACACCTCGATCAACGCGCCGGGCAACACGATTTCGACGCAGCTTTACATCAAGTAACGGCAGGTGCGAACAAGGGAGACTAAAGCTGACTACGCTTTAAGGATCATCCCGTGGACCGTGCCCATGACCTTTAGAGCTCTGATTACCCTCGCCGAGGGCATCGATGACCTGCAATGCGTGACCCTGGTCGATGTGCTGCGCCGCGCCCAGGTTGAAGTGGTGGTGGCCAGTATCGAAGGGCGGCGCATGCTCACCTGCGCCCGTGGCACTCGCCTGACCGCCGACGCGATGCTGGTGGATTTGCTGGCCCAGCCATTCGACCTGATTGCCCTGCCCGGCGGCGCCGTTGGCGCGCAACACCTGGCGGCGCATCAACCTCTGGAACAATTGATCAAGGACCAGGCCGCCGCCGGGCGCCTGTTCGCCGGCATCGCCGAAGCGCCAGCATTGGCGCTGCAAACCTTTGGGGTTCTGCGCCAGCGGCGCATGACCTGCCTGCCTTCCGTCAGCAATCAATTGTCAGGCTGCAACTTCGTCGATCAACCTGTGGTGGTCGACGGCAACTGCATCACTGCCCAAGGCTCAGGCGCCGCGTTGCTGTTTGCGCTGGCGCTGGTGGAACAGCTCTGTGGTAAAGCCGTAAGAGCGGCAGTGGCGGGGGAGTTGTTGGTTTAGAAAAGATCAGGCATGGGCGGCAATGGGCTCGATGGCCGGTTGCTCACGATGTTCCGCCTGCCAAAGGTCGTAGTCGATTTGAACCCCTAGCCACATTCTGGCTTTACCGATGCCTGCCCGCTCAAGACGTACCGCCAAGTCTGGGCTGATGGGGGCATGTCCATGTAGCACCCGGGAAAGATGTGGCCGGGCAAAACCGAGATGGCGGGCCAACTCGGTGACGCTGATCCCTAAATCCGGCAACACGTCCATCAACAGTGTTTCACCGGGGTGTGGCGGGTTGTGCATGGGCATGAAGGATTTGATCATGGGAAAAGTGTAAGGCGATACATTACACTCGATGCGGTATCTATGTATCGCACTTGGTCGGCAAATGTGTGCTTGGTGCGGTTTTGCACCACAGATCAATTCCTTTGAACGCCCATCCCACCCCCGAAGTCGTACCCCTTAATGACGGCGGTTTGCCAAAACGCCGCGAAGGTACGACCAACCGTGAGGTGTTTATGAGCGCGATCACTCCCGACGCTGCGCCGTCGTTGTTCACCCGTCATCCGCTGCGCCTGAGGCTCAACGGCCAGGCGCGTGACCTTGATGTCTTGCCGTGGACCACGTTGCTGGACCTGCTGCGCGAGCAACTGGACCTGGTCGGTACAAAAAAAGGTTGTGACCACGGCCAGTGCGGGGCCTGCACGGTATTACTCAACGGCAAGCGGGTGAATGCCTGCCTGACCCTGGCGGTGATGTGCGACGGCGCCGAGTTGACCACCATCGAAGGCTTGGCAGACGGCGAAGAGCTGCACCCGATGCAGCAGGCCTTTATCAAGCACGATGCTTTTCAATGTGGTTATTGCACGCCGGGGCAGATTTGTTCGGCGGTGGGGCTGGCTAACGAAGGTCGGGCGCAAACCACGGAACAGATCAAGGAGCTGATGAGCGGCAACCTCTGCCGCTGTGGCGCCTACAGCCATATCCGCGATGCCATTGAAGAAGCCTTGCCTGCCTGCCAGCCAGGAGGCGACCAATGAATCCTTTCCATTACAGCAAACCGGATTCGGTGCAGGACGCCGTCCATCTCGCCGGCCCTGCCTCGCGCTTCATCGCGGGCGGTACGAATCTGTTGGATTTGATGAAGGAAAACCTCACCCGCCCCGAACATCTGATCGACATCACCGGACTGCCGCTGCGTGAGGTCACTGAAACGAAAAGGGGCGGGCTGATGATCGGCGCGCTGGTCAGCAACGCCGACCTGGCCTGGCACCCGTTGATCGAGCAGCGTTATCCCGTGTTGTCCCAAGCCATTTTGGCCGGCGCATCGCCGCAATTGCGCAACATGGCCAGCACTGGCGGCAATCTGCTGCAACGCACGCGCTGCTACTACTTCTACGACGCCAATGTGCCGTGCAACAAACGCGAACCCGGCAGTGGTTGTCCGGCGCGGGACGGGCTGAACCGGATTCATGCGATTTTCGGTGCCAGCGTGCAATGCGTGGCCACGCATCCTTCCGATATGTGCGTGGCACTGGCTGCGTTGGAGGCGGTGGTTCATGTGCAAGGCCGCAGTGGCGCCAGAACCATTGAGTTTGCTGACTTTCATCGCCTGCCCGGCGACACCCCAGAGCGCGATAACCAATTGGCCGACGATGAACTGATCACCGCCATTGAACTGCCCGCCGCCGGTTTCGCCGAACACAGCCATTACCTGAAGATTCGTGACCGTGCGTCTTACGCCTTTGCCCTGGTTTCGGTGGCTGCGGCGCTGGACATGACCGGGCCCGTGATTCGCGAAGCGCGCCTGGTGCTTGGCGGGGTAGCGCACAAACCGTGGCGTGACGAAGCGGTAGAGCATTGGTTGGTGGGCAAGGCGGCCAGCCCTGAAACGTTCACCGCCGCTGCCGATGCTCTGCTGCAAAACGCCGAGCCCCTCGAACACAACGCTTTCAAAGTCACCCTGGCACGCCGGGCGATCATCCGCGCCCTGAGCGATGCCGCGCAGGGAGGGCTAGCCTGATGAATACCTTCACCAAGCCCATGGGCCAACCGCTGGATCGCGTCGACGGTCATCTCAAAGTCACCGGTCAGGCCCGCTACGCCGGAGAATTTCCCGAGGACGGCTTGCTGCACGGCAGCGTGGTCTCCAGCCGCATTGCCCACGGTCGAGTGATCAGCATCGACGCGTCCAAGGCTCTCGCGCTACCGGGTGTGGTCGCGGTGATCGATCACAGCAACCGCCCGAAAATCGCCAGTTATGACAAAGACTACGAAGATGCCGACTCGGCCGAGGGTTCGCCGTTTCGCCCGTTGTACAACGATCGAGTGCTGTACAGCGGTCAGCCGTTGGCGCTGGTGGTGGCGGACAACCTTGAGTTGGCGCGGTATGCCGGCTCATTGATAGAGATTGAGTACGAGAGCGAACCGCATCAGACCGATCTGCTGATCCTGCAAGACGAAGCTCGTCCAGCGCCGGCCGAAGTCCCCAAGCCTCGTGGGAATTTTCAGGCCGAGTTTGCCGGTGCGGCCATGAGCCTGGATCTGAGCTACAGCACCCCCATCGAACACCACAACCCGATGGAACCCCACGCCAGTACGGTGCTGTATCAGGTCGATGGCAGTCTAAACATTCATGACAAGACCCAAGGCCCGCAGAACTGTCAGTCCTACGTGCAAAAAGTCTTCGGATTACAAAAAGAGCAGGTCCGGATTTTCGCAGCCTATGTCGGCGGCGCGTTCGGCTCGGGCCTGCGGCCGCAATATCAGCTGCCGCTGGCGGTGATGGCGGCGCTGCATCTCAAGCGTTCCGTACGCGTGACGTTGACGCGCCAGCAGATGTTCACCTTCGGCTATCGCCCCCGCACCTTGCAGCGCCTGCAATTGGGCGCGGCGGCCAATGGACGCTTGCTCGCGGTGGGACACACCGCCATCGGCCAGACCTCGCGTTTCGAGGACTTCACCGAACATGTGGTGGAGTGGAGCGGCATGCTCTATCACTGCGACAACGTGCAACTGACTTACAAACTGGTGCCACTCGACGTGTTCACCCCGCTCGACATGCGTGCGCCGGGCGCGGCGCTGGGGCTGATCGGGCTGGAATGTGCGATGGACGAACTGGCCTGCGCCCTGGCGATCGATCCGGTGCAATTGCGCCTGATCAACTATGCCGAACGCAATCAGAACGAAGACAAACCGTATTCCAGCAAAGAGCTGCGCGAATGTTATGCCCAGGGTGCGAAACGTTTTGGCTGGGAAGCGCGTGATCCTGAACCGCGCAGCATGCGTCAGGGCCGGCAATTGGTGGGTTGGGGCATGGCCGGTGGGGTCTGGGAAGCGCTGCAGATGAAGGCCAGTGCCAAGGCGTCACTCGATCACAACGGCAAACTCACGGTCAGCAGCGCAACGACGGACATCGGCACTGGAACCTACACGGTAATGACGCAAATCGCCGCCCAGGCGTCGGGCGTTTCGCATAAGGATGTCACTTTTATCCTCGGTGACTCTTCATTGCCCACCGCGCCGTTGCAGGGCGGTTCATTCACCGTGTCGTCGGTCGGGACAGCCGTGCAACAGGCCTGTGAAGCACTCAAGGAAAAACTGTTGGCGGTGGCACGCCAGACCTATCCGGCGTTCGGCGGTGTCACTCTGGAGCAGGCGGTGTTCGAAGAAGGGCTGTTGCTCTTCGGTGATGCGCGGGTGTCGCTGGCCGAACTCGCAAGGGACAGCGGCGAAGAAACCCTGGATGTTCAGGTAGACGCCGAGCCGGACAAAAAACGCGAGGCTTACGCCACGGCGACCCATTCGGCGGTGTTCGTCGAAGTGTTGGTCGATGAGGATTTAGGCACGGTGAAGGTCAACCGCGTGGTCAGCGCCATCGCCGCCGGTCGCGTGGTCAACCCGAAAATGGCCCGCAGCCAGATTCTCGGCGGCGTGGTCTGGGGTATCGGCATGGCGTTGCACGAAGAGACGCAAACCGACCATGCGCTGGGCCGTCACATGAACCACAGCCTGGCCGAGTATCACATCCCGGTTAACGCCGACATCGGCGACATTGATGTGCTGTTTGTCGAAGAACACGACGAGATCGTCAACGCCCTCGGTTCCAAGGGCGTGGGCGAGATCGGCATCGTCGGCGTGGCCGCGGCGGTGGCCAATGCGATCTATCACGCCACCGGCAAACGGGTGCGGGATTTCCCTATCACCCTGGACAAGCTGCTTTAAACCTTGGCTTCTTCCGCCGGCACATGCATGCGGTCGCGGTTGGCCAGGGTCGGGAACAGTTTGATCCAGGTGCCGGTCACTACCAGCGTACCGATGCCGCCCATGACCACGGCTGGCACGGTGCCGAACCAATGGGCGGTGAGACCGGATTCGAACTCGCCCAACTGGTTTGAAGCGCCGATGAACAGCCCGTTCACGGCGCTAACCCGGCCACGCATTTCGTCCGGGGTTTCCAGTTGCACGAAGGAGGCGCGGATCACCATGCTGATCATGTCCGCCGCGCCCAGCACCACCAGCACCGCCAGGGAGAACCAGAACGAGGTGGACAAGCCGAAGGCGATGGTCGCCACGCCGAACACGCCGACGGCGGTGAACATCACCCGTCCGACTTTGCGTTCCACGGCAAACCGTGCGAGGAACAGCGACATCAACAGCGCCCCCACCGCTGGCGCTGAACGTAGCAGGCCCAGGCCCCAGGGGCCGGTCAGCAGAATGTCCTTGGCAAAAACCGGCAGCAGCGCCGTCGCGCCGCCCAGCAGCACGGCGAACAGGTCCAGGGAAATTGCCCCGAGAATGTCCGGGCGGCTGCGGATGAAACGAATCCCGGCCAGCAGCGAATCCATGGTCGCCTTGCCTTTGTTCAGCGGCGTTTGCCGGGCGGGCAGGTTAAGCATCAAGCAGCAGGCGATGATGTACAGCACCACCGTCGGGCCGTAGACCCAGACGCTGCCGAAGGCGTAGAGCAAGCCGCCGAGTGCCGGGGCGACGATGGTGGCCGATTGCTGCGCCGATTGGGCCGCGGCCACCGCGCGAGGGAACAGGGCGCTGGGCACGATGCTCGGCAGCAGGGCCTGGGTGGTCGGCATCTCGAACGAGCGCGCGGCACCGAGCAGGAACGCGAGGATGAAGATCATTTCCCGGGTGACGTGATCGGTGGCGCTGCCGATGGCCAAAGACAAGGCGATCAAGGCTTGCAGGGACTGGCAGATCGCCGCGACCTTGCGTCGGTCGTAACGGTCCGCGACATGCCCGGTGTGCAGCATGAACAGCACCCGCGGGGCGAACTCGACCAAACCCACCAGCCCCAGGTCCAGCACGTTGCCAGTCAGTTGGTACAGATTCCAGCCGATGGCCACGGTGAGCATCTGGAAACCGCTGGCGGTAAACACCCGAGCCAGCCAGAACGCAATGAAAGGACGGTGATGACGTAACAGCAGGGGCGCTTGGCTGGGCATCTGAAGGCAGGTCTTGAGCGAGGGGAGAGTCGAGATTATCACCAAGCTGTAACAAGAAGTTGCGCTGACAAAAAATTTTAGGTAGCTAAGCATCGATCTAGACACAGGTGCGTGCTATCCCTTGTAGCAGCTGGCGAAGCCTGCGTTCGGCTGCGCAGCAGCCGTAAAACCAGACAACACGGTACGCCGGCCAGACCGAGGTGGCAGGACTAACGACTGCTGCGCAGCCGAACGCAGGCTTCGCCAGCTGCTACAGAAGGGCGGTGGCTGCGACACAAGGGTCGTGAGGCAAGCTGTCACGCGTCAAAAGACCACACCGTCCATCGTCAAAAATGGGACTACTCTTTCAACGTTGCTTGATCCAGATCAATACCTCACCAGGAATTGATCCGGCGGCCAGACGGCCAGACTCCCTACGTTGTGATGTTTGTAAAAAAAGAACGAATTGGAATTCGCCACACTCCATATCCGTGGGGGCAGAGTGGGTGCAGGGCCATAAGCCCTGTAGCCGGTATTACCTGACAGAGGAAGACTTATGTTCGGTTTGGAGGCACTTGATCTCGCCCGGATGCAGTTCGCGTTCACCATCTCGTTCCACATCCTGTTCCCGGCCATCACCATTGGCCTGGCGAGTTACCTGGCGGTACTCGAAGGCCTGTGGCTCAAAACCAACAACGATACCTACCGCGATCTGTACCACTTCTGGTCGAAGATCTTTGCCGTGAACTTCGGCATGGGCGTGGTCTCCGGCCTCGTCATGGCCTATCAGTTCGGCACCAACTGGAGTCGCTTCTCGGACTTCGCCGGTTCCGTCACCGGGCCGCTGCTGACCTATGAAGTGCTCACTGCGTTCTTCCTCGAAGCCGGTTTCCTCGGTGTCATGTTGTTCGGCTGGAACAAGGTCGGACGCAACCTGCACTTTTTTTCCACCGTCATGGTGGCCATCGGCACGCTGATTTCGACCTTCTGGATTCTCGCCTCCAACAGCTGGATGCAAACCCCCCAGGGCTTCGAAATCGTCAACGGCCAAGTGATCCCAACCGACTGGCTGGCAGTGATCTTCAACCCGTCGTTCCCGTACCGCCTGATGCACATGGCGACTGCCGCATTCGTCGCCACGGCGTTCTTCGTCGGCTCCTCGGCGGCCTGGCACTTGCTGCGCGGCAAAGACAACCCGGCAATCCGCACCATGCTCTCGATGGCGATGTGGATGGCCTTGATCGTCGCGCCGATCCAGGCCGTCATCGGCGACTTCCACGGCCTCAATACGCTCAAGCACCAACCGGCGAAAATCGCCGCGATCGAAGGTCACTGGGAAAACGTCGGTGATGAACCGACCCCGCTGATCCTGTTCGGCTGGCCGGACATGAAAGCCGAGAAGACCAAGTATGCGGTGGAGATTCCGTACCTCGGCAGCCTGATCCTCACCCACTCCCTGGATAAACAGGTGCCGGCGCTCAAGGACTTCCCGCCGGAAGACCGACCGAATTCGACCATTGTGTTCTGGTCGTTCCGGATCATGGTCGGGTTGGGTTTCCTGATGATCTTCACCGGTTTGTGGAGCCTGTGGCTGCGCAAGAGCGACAAGTTGTACACCTCGCGACCGTTCCTGTACCTGGCGTTGTGGATGGGCCCGTCCGGCCTGATCGCGATCCTCGCCGGTTGGTTTACCACGGAAATCGGCCGTCAGCCGTGGGTGGTCTACGGCTTGATGCGCACGGCGGATGCGTCCTCCAATCACAGCTTCGCGCAGATGAGCATTACGTTGGTGCTGTTCGTGGTGGTGTATTTCGCGCTGTTCGGTGCCGGCCTGGGCTACATGATGCGCCTGGTGCGCAAAGGGCCGAAGATCGACGAAGGCAAGGAAACCAACGAGGGTGGTCCAGGCAAGAAACGCACACCGGCCCGTCCGTTGTCCGCTGCCGACGACGATCACACCGATGCCGACCACACCGTGACCAAGGAGATTTGAATCATGGGTATTGATCTTCCGCTGATCTGGGCCGTGATCATCATCTTCGGCATCATGATGTACGTGGTCATGGACGGCTTCGACCTGGGCATCGGGATTCTCTTCCCGTTCATTCCGGGCAAGACCGACCGTGACGTGATGATGAACACCGTCGCGCCCGTCTGGGACGGCAACGAAACCTGGCTGGTACTGGGCGGCGCGGCGTTGTTCGGCGCCTTCCCGCTGGCCTATTCGGTGGTGCTGTCGGCGTTGTACCTGCCGCTGATCTTCATGCTGATCGGCCTGATTTTCCGCGGCGTGGCGTTCGAGTTCCGTTTCAAGGCCAAGGACGACAAGCGTCACCTGTGGGACAAGGCGTTCATCGGTGGCTCGGTGGCGGCGACGTTCTTCCAGGGCGTGGCGCTGGGGGCGTTTATCGACGGGTTGCCGGTGGTCAATCGCCAGTTTGCCGGTGGTTCACTGGACTGGCTGACGCCGTTCACGATGTTCTGCGGCCTGGCGCTGGTGATTGCCTACGCCTTGCTCGGTTGCACCTGGCTGATCATGAAGACCGAAGGCAAGTTGCAGGAGCAAATGCACAACCTGGCGCGGCCATTGGCGATCGTGGTGTTGGCGGTGATCGGTATCGTCAGTATCTGGACCCCGCTGGCCCATCCCGAGATCGCATCACGCTGGTTCACCCTGCCGAACCTGTTCTGGTTCCTGCCGGTGCCGATCCTGGTGCTGGTGACCATGTACGGCCTGATACGCGCCGTGGCTCGCAATGCGCACTACACGCCGTTCCTGTTGACGCTGGTATTGATCTTCCTCGGCTACAGCGGCTTGGGCATCAGCCTGTGGCCAAACATCGTGCCGCCGTCGATCTCGATCTGGGACGCCGCCGCACCGCCGCAAAGCCAGGGCTTCATGCTGGTGGGCACGCTGTTCATCATCCCGTTCATCCTGGGCTACACCTTCTGGAGCTACTACGTGTTCCGCGGCAAGGTCACCCATGAAGACGGTTACCACTAGTAGGAGCAAAGCTTGCTCGCGATGGCGCCACCACAGGCGCCATCCCCTTCAAGAGAGGATCGAAGACATGTCCACCAAACCCTCCCTGCACGACATTCAACGGGCCGAAAAAAAGCCGCTGTGGCAGCGGCTCGGATGGTTGGCGATGATCTGGACCGGCAGCGTCGTAGCCCTGTTTATCGTGGCCAGCCTGATGCGCATGTTCATGAATGCCGCGGGCCTGACCACCCACTGAAACACCCCGGAATTTCCCATCCCGTTGCCTCGCGGCACGGTTTTGCAACCCTCCTGATGGAGGGTTTTTTTTAGCCCGCGTTATTTGCGGGCCTTGAGAATGACGAATTTCGGCGTCGCCGCCACTTGCTCGACGCCGCGGAACAACCGCGCCAGTTTGCTGTGATAACCCAGGTGGCGATTGCCGACGATGTACAACGCGCCACCGACCACCAAGGCCTCGCGGGCTTGCTGGAACATGCGCCAGGCCAGGAAATCGCCGACCACCTGTTGCTGGTGAAACGGCGGATTGCACAGCACTACGTCCAGTGACTGTGGTTCCTGCCCGGCCAAGCCATCGCCGGCACGGACGATAACCTCCCGCTCACCCAACGCCGCGCGCCAGTTTTCGCTGGCCGATTGCACCGCCATGTACGACTCGTCCACCAGCGTGTAGTGGGCTTCAGGGTTTTGCAGGGCGCTGGCGATGGCCAATACGCCGTTACCGCAACCAAGATCCGCCACCCGCGCTGCGCCGAGGCTCTTTGGCAAATACGGCAAAAACGCCCGGGTGCCGATATCCAGCCCTTCGCGGCAGAACACGTTGGCGTGGTTGAGCAGTTCGATCGCCGGCTCGTCGAGCAAGTAGCGGGACGGGTAGGGCGAGACGGCGGGCGTCTTGAGTTCAGGCGTGGCGATCAGCAACCGCGCCTTCTTCACCGCCAACGACGCCTGTACCGGGCCGATGTAACGCTCCAGCAAATCCCCGGCTGCGCGGGGCAAGTGCTTGACCATCGCCGCCGCAATCACTTGGGCGCCCGGCGCCAGTTGACCTTGCAGACGAATCAGTTGTTCTTCCAGCAAGGCGAGGGTTTTCGGTACCCGGATCAACACCCGGTCGAACGGCCCGATGAATGTTTCATTGGCCGGCACGCTCGGTACCGCGTCGAACGCCAGGCCATTGCGGATCAGATTCTTTTCCAGCCCCTGGAACGCCAGGAACGAGTCGCTGCTACTGGTGACCCGGACCTTGCCGGCCAGGCTGGCTGCCAATGCGCCAAAACTGTCATTAAGCACCAGTACCCGCGTATCGGCGGTCGGTTGTTGCTCGGCCATATGATTGAGCAGGTATTCGTCGGCAGCATCGAAGGCTTGCAGCGGTTCGTTCTGCTGTTCGGGCTGGCGGATCAGGTCAAGTTGGGCGAAAGGTGTTTCGAGCAGGGGCATGGGGCGGGGCTCTGGAGAATCAACGGATATCCCGCGGCCCAGGGGCGATGTAGCGGGCGGAACCGACCGAGTGGACTGCGGCGTGAAGGTTCACACGTCAACACTCAGGAAGGATCGCAAATGGTACGTTTTTTTGCAGTGGATTACCCGCAGGTTTTCCCTGGGGCGAGCGGTTTCAGATAGCCCCGCTCCTTGTCGCTACAAACACCGCCGCGATCTTGTTGCAGACCCCCAGTTTCTCGATAGCCCGGTGCACGTGGAAATTCACCGTGCGCTCACTCAGGCTGAGGATTCTGGAAATTTCGTACGCGGTCTTGCCATCGGCGGACAGTCGCAACACCTCGACTTCACGGGGAGACAGGCGCGGCGTACTCGGCCTCGGTTTTTTCTTCGGCAGGGTCTTGGCGGCCAGTGCGTGCAGATGACGACCGATGAACACCGTGAAACCGAGATTTTCATACAGTTCATACGCGGTAATCGGGCAGTGGCTTCTGGCCAGGCTCAGCATGCTGTACAGGCCGCTTTCCTCGTCATGGAATGATTGCGACCAGCCGTGTTGCAGCCCTTGTTGTTGCAAGGCTTGCCACAGCGACGGCGTCTGGGAGAAGACATCTTCAGTCCATAGAATGGGCAGCATGGAATGATTGCAGTGAGCTACTACGGGGTCGATGGCGCTGAATTTGTTTTGTTCATATTGAGTGTTCCAGGCCTTTGGGAAATTGTTCCGGTTGAGGCTGCGGTCGTGAGTACCAAGCGATTTTGAAGTGATTGAAAAAGCACAGAATTTAAACCCGAGATTTTTGACGAAGTTAAGTGAAATCGGATAAGCAATGTCGATTTCTTTAGCATAGGACAGCTGCGTCAACTGTGATTCCTTCCACATTTCCATCTTCAGTTCTCCATGTATGTGTTTCTCCGGGGTGCCCATTGGATCCAAAATCCGGCACGTCACGAGTGTAGGATGAATCCTACTGAGGTGCCCTGATTTTTTCGCTCTTTATAACCGCTGCAAATGCGGGATCGGTTTATAAGGAGTGTCACGGTGGAGTAACAACTTCGAGGGAGAATCAATTGACAACTTTTTCACAAAAGCTGCTGGCTAATTAGTGTCACCGCGGCGTTTCTATTAAATAAGACTAGCTAACGAACAGTAACCATCACCTAAAGCCACTACAAACCAGCGGTGTTTAAGTCGTCTGCTTTGCGGGACACTGGCCCCACCTGTCCAATGGAGTGCCCCATGACCGCCAGTGCAGAAAAATTCACCCGCCAGACCTTGCTCGACGTCCAGCCATTGACGCCGAGCCTGTTCACGCTGCGCACCACCAGGGACCCGGGCTTTCGCTTTCGTGCGGGGCAATTCGCTCGGCTGGGGGTGACCAAACCCGATGGCAGCACGGTGTGGCGCGCCTACTCCATGGTTTCTTCACCCTACGACGAGTTTCTCGAGTTTTTTTCCATCGTCGTGCCGGGGGGCGAGTTCACCAGTGAGCTGAGCCGCCTGGCAGTGGGGGATACGTTGCTGGTCGAGCGGCAGGCCACGGGCTACCTGACCCTGGATCGTTTCGTCGATGGTCGTGACCTCTGGTTGTTGTCCACCGGCACAGGGGTGGCACCGTTCCTGTCGATCCTGCAGGATTTCGAGGTGTGGGAAAAGTTTGAACGCATCATCCTGGTCTACAGCGCGCGCGAAGGCCGGGAACTGGCCTATCAGGAGTTGATCGCGGGGTTGGCGCAACGTGACTACCTGGCGGAATACGCCCACAAGCTGCAGTTCATCCCGACTGTAACGCGCGAGCAGGTGCCTGGCGTCCTGAATGGACGGATCACCACCCTGATTGAAAATGGCGAACTGGAGCAGGCGGCGGGGCTGGAACTGACGCCCGAGCACTCGCGCGTGATGATCTGCGGCAACCCACAGATGATCGATGACACCCGCAAATTGCTCAAACTGCGCGATATGAACCTGAGCCTCAGCCGACGGCCCGGACAGGTGGCGGTGGAAAACTACTGGTAAAAAAAACGGCGCCCCGAAGGCGCCGTTTTTCAATCCAGGACAGCGTTCAAGGCCGCTCGCTCTGGTTCTGGGCCTTGAGCAGATCACGGATCTCGCTCAGCAGCTCTTCTTCCTTGGTCGGAACCGGTGGAAGGGTCGGTGCTACGGCCTCTTCGCGCTTCAGGCGGTTGATGGCCTTGACGCCCATGAAGATCGCAAACGCGACAATGATGAAGTCGATCATGCTCTGGATGAATTTGCCATAAGCCAGCATCACGGCAGGAATGTCACCATTGGCAGCCTTGAGCGTGATGGCCAGGTCACTGAAATCCACCCCGCCAATCAGCAGCCCGATGGGCGGCATGACCACATCGCCAACGAACGACGAGACGATCTTGCCGAAGGCGGCACCGATGATGATACCGACGGCCATGTCGACCACATTGCCTTTGACCGCGAAGGCCTTGAACTCGTTAAGCACGCCCATAGGTTATTTCCTTGTTACAGATGAGGTTGGTGAACGCAGTGTAATTCAGCAAAACAGCTATTGCTCGAAACACCTTCTTACAATGCTCGTTGTTATCGACCTGTCTTCTGCCAATTAGTTTGCAAAGTGCCAGCAATCGCGCGCGAAATACGCGCTAACACGATGATTTGCTACAAGAATCTATCAATCATCGCGTTGTGATCTTTCTATTTATGTTCTGCGGTTTCGGCCTCTAGCCTCTGTACAGCGCACATGGATGCGTCCTAAAAACAGAGGAACCTGATATGACTTCCACGATTGGCTTCGGGGCTTTTCCCCTACGTGCCCTGGGCGTTTTGAGCGCCAGTGTGCTGTCCTTCGCCGTCAGTGCCGCGACCCTGACCCGCGATAACGGTGCCGCCGTCGGCGACAACCAGAACTCGCAAACCGCCGGCGCCACGGGCCCGGTGCTGCTGCAAGACGTGCAACTGATCCAGAAACTCCAGCGTTTCGACCGTGAACGCATCCCTGAGCGCGTGGTGCATGCCCGTGGTACCGGCGCCCATGGCACCTTCACCGTCACGGACGACCTCAGCGATCTGACCAAGGCCAAGGTGTTCGCCGGCGGCCAGAGCACGCCAGTATTCGTGCGCTTCTCGGCGGTGGTGCATGGCAACCATTCCCCGGAAACCCTGCGCGACCCTCGCGGTTTCGCCACCAAGTTCTACACCGCGGACGGTAACTGGGACCTGGTCGGCAACAATTTCCCGACCTTCTTTATCCGGGATGCCATCAAATTCCCGGACATGGTCCATGCCTTCAAGCCCGATCCGCGTACCAACCTTGACGACGATTCGCGCCGTTTCGATTTCTTCTCCCATGTGCCGGAAGCCACTCGCACCCTGACCGAGTTGTATTCCAACTCAGGTACGCCTGCCAGTTATCGGGAAATGGACGGTAATGGTGTTCACGCCTACAAGTTGGTGAATGCCAAAGGCGACGTGCACTACGTGAAGTTTCATTGGAAAAGTTTGCAGGGCATTAAAAATCTCGATCCACAGGAAGTTACTAACGTTCAAGGTCAAGACTACAGTCATATGACTAACGATTTGGTTACTCATATAGCCAAGGGAGATTTTCCGAAGTGGGACTTGTACGTTCAAGTTTTAAATTCTAAAGATTTGTACAAGTTTGATTTTGATCCATTGGATGCAACCAAGATTTGGCCAGGCATTCCTGAGCGCAAAGTTGGACAAATGGTGTTAAACCGTAATCCGGCCAATGTATTCCAGGAAACCGAACAAGTTGCCATGGCGCCCGCCAATCTGGTTCCCGGTATCGAACCTTCGGAAGATCGTTTGTTACAGGGCCGCGTGTTCTCTTATGCCGATACGCAGATGTATCGCCTGGGCGCCAATGCCCTGCAACTGCCAATCAATGCGCCCAAGGTTGCGGTCAATAACGGTAATCAGGATGGCGCCATGAACAGCGGTGCCAGCAGCACCGGCGTGAATTACCAGCCAAGCCGTTTGCTGCCCCGTGAGGAGCCGCAAACCGCACGCTACAGCCAGTCGGCGCTGTCAGGCAGCACCCAGCAGACGAAGATCCAGCACGAGCAGAACTTCAAGCAGGCCGGCGATCTGTATCGCTCGTTCAGCCCGAAGGAGCGCCAGGACCTGATCGACAACTTCGGCGGCTCGCTGGCCAGCACCGACGACGAGAGCAAGCACATCATGCTGTCGTTCCTTTATAAGGCCGACCCGGAATACGGCACCGGCGTGACCAAGGTGGCCAAGGGTGACCTGGCCCGGGTCAAGGCACTGGCGGCCAAACTGGTCGACTGATCGTTTGCCTGAAAAAGCGGGGCCTCATTCGAGGTCCCGTCAGACCAAGGAGCCTGGCCATGCGTTTCTATCTATCTGTGTTTCTGGCAGCCCTCTCGTTCAGTGTGTTTGCCGAACCGGCAGCGGACGTCCCACAAGACCCCGCCGCGCTGAAAACCCAATTGCAGGATTATTACTTCGATGCCGCCCGCCGTGGCGATGTGCCGATGCTCGACACCTTCATCGAGGCCGGTTACTCCCTCGATACCCGCGACAGCAAGGGTTATACCGCGTTGATTCTGGCGGCCTATCACGGCCAGAGTGCCGCGGTGGACCGTCTGCTCGCCGCCGGCGCCGATGCCTGCGCCCAGGATCAGCGGGGCAACACAGCGCTGATGGGTGCCATTTTCAAGGGCGAGGTACAGATCGCCCGAACCCTGTTGGCGGCCAATTGCAGCCCCGACCAACGTAACGGTGCCGGGCAGACCGCGGCGATGTATGCCGGGTTGTTCCACCGTGTCGAGTTGCTGGATGCGCTCAAGGCCAAGGGCGCCGACCTGAATGCCGAGGATCCGCTGGGCAATAGCGCCGCGCGTCTGGCCAGCGGTGAAATCCGCAACGCGGTGCCGCGCTGATCCGCTCCAGCTGAGCTATCATCGCGGTTTTTGCCGGGAGTTCAGATGGCCAAGGCCAAGCGCATGTACGGCTGCACCGAGTGCGGCTCCACCTTCCCCAAGTGGGCCGGCCAGTGCGGCGAGTGCGGGGCCTGGAACACGCTGACCGAAACCATGGTCGAGAGCGGCGGCGCTGCGGTCCCCAGCGGTCGCACCGGTTGGACCGGCCAACAGGCCCAGATCAAGACCCTGGCCGAAGTCAGTGTCGAAGAGATTCCGCGTTTTTCCACGGCCTCCAGTGAACTTGATCGCGTGCTGGGCGGTGGCCTGGTGGACGGCTCGGTGGTGTTGATCGGCGGTGACCCCGGCATCGGCAAATCGACCATTTTGTTGCAAACCTTGTGCAACCTCGCCAAGAGCATGCCGGCGCTGTACGTCACCGGTGAAGAATCCCAGCAACAAGTGGCCATGCGCGCCCGTCGTCTTGGTTTACCCCAGGACAAACTGCGGGTGATGACCGAAACCTGCATCGAAACCATCATCGCCACGGCCCGGCTGGAAAAGCCCAAGGTCATGGTGATCGATTCGATCCAGACGATTTTCACCGAGCAACTGCAATCGGCACCCGGCGGCGTGTCCCAGGTGCGCGAAAGTGCGGCACTGCTGGTGCGTTATGCCAAGCAGAGCGGCACGGCGATTTTCCTGGTGGGCCATGTGACCAAGGAAGGCGCATTGGCCGGCCCGCGTGTTCTGGAGCACATGGTCGACACCGTGCTGTATTTCGAAGGCGAGTCCGATGGCCGTTTGCGTCTGCTGCGGGCGGTTAAAAACCGTTTCGGCGCGGTGAATGAACTGGGTGTGTTCGGCATGACCGACAAGGGCCTGAAAGAAGTCTCCAACCCTTCGGCGATTTTTCTCACCCGTGCTCAGGAAGAAGTCCCGGGCAGTGTGGTCATGGCGACGTGGGAAGGCACCCGGCCGATGTTGGTCGAAGTGCAAGCGCTGGTGGATGACAGTCATTTGGCCAACCCGCGACGGGTCACGCTGGGGCTGGATCAGAATCGGCTGGCCATGTTGCTGGCGGTGCTGCACCGACATGGCGGCATTCCGACCCACGATCAGGATGTGTTTCTCAACGTGGTCGGCGGGGTGAAAGTGCTGGAGACCGCCTCTGACCTGGCGCTGATGGCAGCGGTGATGTCGAGCCTGCGCAACCGGCCGCTGCCCCATGATTTGCTGGTGTTTGGCGAAGTCGGCTTGTCCGGTGAAGTGCGTCCGGTACCGAGTGGTCAGGAGCGTCTGAAGGAAGCGGCCAAGCACGGCTTCAAGCGCGCCATCGTGCCCAAGGGTAATGCGCCGAAAGAAGCGCCGCCGGGGTTGCAGATCATTGCGGTTACCCGGCTGGAGCAGGCCCTCGACGCTTTGTTCGAATAACTTGCCCCCATTGCCTGCAACATAATCTGTAGCAGCTGGCGAAGCCTACGTTCGGCTGCGAAGCAGACGCAAAACCTGAGTGAGAGATTTTCCTGAAACACCGAGTCGCCTGACTTCACGACTGCTGCGCAGCCGAACGCGGGCTTCGCCAGCTGCTACAAGGGGCGTAGGTCATTAAACCTCGATCAGGGCACCCAGTTCGCGTTCCAATTCCTCGGGATCGCCCAGGTTGAACTCGATCAAGCGCCGCAAACGCTCGATGGATTCCAGGCTGATGTGTTTGCAGACGAAGCCGAGCTGACCGTGGTCATCGTGGGTCAGCATCACATCCATCTTGATCTCGACGTCTGTATTCAGATGAATATCGAGCAGGAAATGCCAATCCGGATTGCCCAGCCACGGCTCGGGCTTTTCGATCAGCGCCCCCTTGAGCGACAGGTCGATCAGCTTCACCGGCCAGGTGAGTTCGCCCTGGCTCAGCTCGGTTCGGGCGTCGAACGCAAAACGTTTGAAGCGGCGGCGATCTGCAGGGTGCTCGCTCATGGCGCAATCCTCGTGAAGGTTGGCTGACTATAGACCCGCATCGACAAAGGCTGCCAGCACAGTGATGGCGCTCGACCAAGGTCGGACTATGGTCTTTGTCGCCAGTAGAGCTAAACTCGGGGTGGCTGTCTTTCTTGTCCACCCTGGCTGGAATATAAAAATGAAAAATAATAATAGCCTGCTACGCCATCTACCCTGGCTGCTGCTGGCAATCGTAGGAGCGTGCGCCCTTGGCGTAGTGGCATTGCGTCGAGGCGAGGCGATCAACGCCTTGTGGATTGTGGTCGCGGCCGTGGCCATTTATCTGGTTGCCTATCGTTACTACAGTCTGTTTATCGCAAACAATGTGATGCAGCTCGACCCGCGCCGGGCCACCCCCGCCGTGCTTAACAATGATGGCCTGGACTACGTCCCGACCAACAAACACATCCTCTTCGGTCACCACTTCGCGGCCATTGCTGGCGCGGGGCCTTTGGTCGGTCCGGTGTTGGCAGCGCAGATGGGCTACCTGCCCGGTACGCTGTGGCTGATTGCCGGCGTGGTGCTGGCCGGTGCGGTGCAGGATTTCATGATCCTGTTCCTCTCCACCCGCCGTAACGGTCGCTCGCTGGGCGATATGGTCCGTGAAGAAATGGGCCGCATCCCCGGGACCATCGCGCTGTTTGGCTGCTTCCTGATCATGATCATCATCCTCGCGGTGCTGGCGCTGATCGTGGTCAAAGCCCTGGCCGAAAGCCCATGGGGCATTTTCACGGTGATGGCGACCATCCCGATCGCGATGTTCATGGGCATTTACATGCGCTACATCCGCCCGGGCCGCATCGGTGAAATCTCCGTGGTCGGCGTGTTGCTGCTGCTGGGTTCGATCTGGCTGGGCGGGCAGATTGCCGCCGATCCAGTGTGGGCCAAGGCATTCAGCTTCACTGGCGTGCAGATTACCTGGATGCTGGTCGGTTACGGTTTCGTGGCCGCCTCGTTACCGGTCTGGCTGATTCTGGCACCGCGTGACTACCTGTCGACGTTCCTGAAAATCGGCACCATCATTGCCTTGGCGATCGGCATTCTGGTCACCATGCCCGAGCTGAAAATGCCGGCATTGACGCAGTTTATCGACGGCACCGGGCCGGTGTGGAAGGGCGGGTTATTCCCGTTCCTGTTTATCACCATTGCCTGTGGCGCGGTCTCGGGTTTCCACGCGCTGATCTCTTCCGGCACCACGCCGAAGCTGCTGGATAACGAAGTCAATGCCCGCTACATCGGCTACGGCGCGATGTTGATGGAATCCTTCGTCGCGATCATGGCCATGGTTGCCGCCTCGGTGATCGAGCCGGGCGTGTACTTCGCCATGAACAGCCCGGCGGCAGTCGTCGGCGGTGACGTGGTGGCCGTGGCGCAAACCGTCAGCAGCTGGGGCTTTGCCATTACCCCGGAAGCGCTGCAAGCGGTGGCCCATGACATTGGTGAAACCACCATCCTCGCCCGCGCTGGCGGCGCCCCGACCCTGGCGGTCGGCATCGCGCAGATCCTGCACAGCGTGTTGCCGGGTGAAAACACCATGGCGTTCTGGTACCACTTCGCGATCCTGTTTGAAGCGCTGTTCATCCTGACCGCCGTGGACGCCGGTACCCGTGCCGGACGCTTCATGCTTCAGGATTTGCTCGGTTCCTTTGTGCCGTCGCTCAAACGCACGGAATCCTGGACCGCCAACCTGATCGCCACCGCCGGTTGTGTGGCGATGTGGGGCTGGTTGCTGTACCAGGGCGTGATCGATCCACTCGGCGGGATCAACACCTTGTGGCCGCTGTTCGGCATCTCCAACCAGATGCTCGCCGGCATCGCGCTGATGCTTGCCACGGTTGTGCTGATCAAAATGAAACGCCAACGCTACATCTGGGTGACCTTGCTGCCCGCCGCGTGGTTGCTGATCTGCACCACCACTGCCGGTTTCATCAAGCTGTTCGACGCCAACCCGGCGATCGGCTTCCTGTCCCTGGCGAAAAAATACAGCGATGCCTTGGCTAACGGCCAGATCCTCGCCCCGGCCAAGGACATTACGCAGATGCAACACGTGATCTTCAACGCCTACACCAACGCAACACTGACGGCGCTGTTCCTGTTTGTGGTGTTCAGCATCCTGTTCTATGCGCTCAAGGTCGGGATTTCCGCCTGGGGTACCAAAGAACGTACGGATAAAGAAGCGCCCTTCCAGGCTGTGCCGGACGCGTAAACGAGGATTGCAAACATGTTCAATGACCTGAGTCGCCTCGGTAAATACCTCGGTCAGGCCGCGCGCCTGATGGTCGGCATGCCCGACTACGACAACTACGTCGAGCATATGCAAACCAAGCACCCGGACAAACCGATGATGAGCTACGAGATGTTCTTCCGGGAACGTCAGGAAGCGCGTTACGGTGGCAAGGGTGGGCCGAAGTGCTGTTGAGGCACGCGGTCTAGGCAACACCGCGCTGTAGGAGCATGGCCTGCCCGCGATGGCGATCTTTCGGACGCCATCGCGGGCAAGCCTTGCTCCTACGGTTTTTTTTTGCGTCCGGGAGACCTTATTTTGTTAGCCCCTATCCCTGTCACGATCCTCAGCGGCTTCCTCGGCGCGGGTAAAACCACACTGCTGCGCCACCTGCTCAAAGCCGAGCACGGCCTGAAAATCGCCGTGATCGAAAACGAATTCAGCGACGCCGGCATCGACACCCAACTGTTGGGCGACGAGCCGGTGCAAGTGATGACGCTGTCCAACGGCTGCGTCTGCTGCACCATTCACACCGACCTGACCAAGGCCCTCTATCTGCTGCTCGAACGCCTGGACAGCGGTGAAATCGCCTTCGATCGCCTGGTGATCGAATGCACCGGCCTGGCCGACCCGGCCCCGGTGGCGCAAACCTTCTTCATCGATGAAGAACTGCGCGAACGCTACATTCTCGACGGCATCATCACGTTAGTGGACGCGGCGCATGCCGAGACCCACCTGACCCAGACCATCGCCCAGGCGCAAATCGGTTTCGCCGACCGTTTGCTGGTGAGCAAGCGTGATCTGGTGGATGAGCCGACCTTCACCGCGTTGAGTGAGCGCCTGACCCGCATCAACCGTCGCGCCCCGATCCGCGTGGTCGAGCACGGCAAGATCGACCTGGCGCAATTGCTCGATGTACGCGGTTTCAATCTGAATGCCGACCTCGGCGGCGGCGTGAGTTTGCGGCCGGTGAGCAAGGCGCCGTCCATCGACCGGATTTCCAGCCTCGTGCTGCGTACCGATCAGCCGCTGGATCTCGACAAGCTCAGCGAGTTCATGAACGAACTGCTTGAAGACCACGGCAAGCAACTGCTGCGCTACAAGGGGGTGTTGAACATCGTCGGCGAGCCACGGCGCATGGTGTTTCAGGGCGTGCTGAAGTTGTACGGTTTCGACTGGGACACCGAGTGGGCGGAGGGCGAGGCGCGGGAAAGTGTGATTGTGTTTATTGCCGATGATTTGCCGGAAGAGAAGATTCGCGAAGGGTTTGCGCGGGTGGCGGCTGTTTGAAGCATTTTCGGCGACTGTTATGACGCCTTCGCGGGCAAGGCTCGCTCCTACAGAGTTTCGGTGGATCGCGATGATTCACATGACTCAAATCCCGTAGGAGCGAGGCTTGCCCGCGAAAGCGATCTAACCGGCGACACGATTCCGATTGATTGAAGATCCAGCGTTTAGCAAAGCCTCCTCCAGATAATCCAGATGTCGGCTCAGCACGGTCACCGCCATAACCGCGTCTTTTCGCTCCACCGCCTCCAGAATGGCCTGATGCACTTGCCACACGCAATATCCCTCCCGCTCAGCCTCAAACTGCGCAATCGCCAGCGAAGTCAGCCGCACCAGACTGCCAAGAAAATGCGCCAACGGTGCATTCCCCGCCATTTTCGCCAACTGCAAATGAAACTCCCCCGATAAGCGGATTGCTGCTCCACTCTCGGTACAGTTGCGCTCGCTTTCGATCAAGTCTCGCAGCGGTTGCAAGTCTTGCGGGCCGGTTTGCTGGCAGGCCAGTCGCACCAAAGTAGTTTCGGTCAGGCGCCGGGCATGCAGCATCTGCCGGGTCTGCTCGCTGTCGAGCGCGGCGACACGGGGCCGATGGTTGGCCCGCAGGACGATGACCTGCTGATGGGACAATTGCGTCAGCACACCGCGAATATCACTGCGCCGGGCGCTGAACATCTGCGCCAGGCTTTCTTCGGTGAAGCGGCTGGCCGTATCAATACGCTGTTCGAGAATCGCGTCGAAGATCCGCGCATAGAGATCATCCGCCCGCTGGGGAAAGGGCAGGGCGCTGAGGGTTGGCGCTGGGGCGAAGCTGTTCATGGCCTGTCTCCAGTTCGAAGCAGTTCAACTGCCGAGGTGGTCGTCCGGAATATTCAGTTCGATGCCCATCCGTTGGCCTTCACGGAGGATGTGCCGCCGCATCTCGGCGCTGGCCTGGGCGCTGTTCTTGCTGCGGATCGCCCGCACCACCGCTTCGTTTTCTTCCAGGCGTTCGGCCAAATGCTCCGGCGAATTGCGCAGCACTTCGGCGCTTTGCTTGAGGGCGTTGCTGGTCTGCTGCACCACGCTCTGGAAGATCGGGTTCGAGGTCAGGGTGAACAGTTCTTCGTGGAACGCGATGTAGGCGTTGACCCCGGCTTCACTGTCGTTGGCCTCCAGGGCTTCGCGCATGTCCATCAGGGTCAGGCGCAGTTGCCCGACTTCCTTGCTGCTGATCGATTGCGCCACCAGTCCGACGATGAACGGCTCGAGGGTGTAGCGCAGTTGCAGCACGTCCTCCAGGCTGGCGCCGGCCACCGCACTGTCGTGGCGTTGGCTGTCGCTGAGGTTGGCTTCCAGCACCACCACGCCTTTGCCCGGCATTGAGCGCACCAGGCCGAGGGTTTCGAGGACGATGACGGCTTCGCGCAGGCTCGGGCGGCTGATGCCCAGTTGTTCGGCCAGTTCACGCTGGCCCGGCAGCATTTCGCCGGAGCGCCACTGACCCCGGGCCAGCGCGGCCCGAAGTTTTTCTACGACTGAATTGACGACCGTTGAAGTGGTAATCACTGTTCGCTCCATGGATAAGGCTTGGGAGTCTGCCCCGTGGCAGGCTCCCGCATGATTCAGAATTCCTGTTGATGCGCCGGCGCCACCGGTTTTCTCGGCTGGAAGGTATACCCCACCTGGCCGGAAAGCACCTTGTTCGCCCGTTGCACATCGATGTCTTTTTCCCAGCGGGCGATGGCCACGGTGGCGACGCAGTTGCCGATCAGGTTGGTCAGCGCCCGGCCGATGCCCATGAACCAGTCCACCGCTAGCACCAGCACCAGGCCGACCACCGGAATCGCCGGGATCGCGGTCAGGGTCGCCGCCAGAATCACCAGCGCCGAGCCCGGAATGCCGTGGGCACCTTTGGAGGTGATCAGCGACACCAGCAGAATCGTCAGCAAGTCGGTCATGGCCAGCGGCGTGCCGGTGGCGTTGGCAATGAAGACGATGGCCAGGGTCAGGTAAATCGAGAAACCGTCGAGGTTGAACGAGTAACCGGTTGGAATCACCAGCCCGACTGTGGAACTGCCGATGCCCAGGTGTTCCAGTTTGCGCATGATTTGCGGCAACACGGCGTCGGACGAAGCGGTGCCCATGACGATCAACAGTTCTTCACGCAGGTACTTGAGCAACGGCCACATCCGCAGGCCGGACAGGCGCATCACCAGGCCGAGGATCAGCGACACGAACGCGGCGCAGGTCAGGTAGAACAGGCCGACCAGGCTGCCCAAGTGTTGCAGCGAATCCAGGCCATATTTGCTGGTGGTGAAGGCGATGGCGCCGAACACGCCGATCGGCGCCAGGCGCACGATCATGCCCATGATGCGAAAGATCACGTGGCTGAGTTCGTTGATCAGCCGCGAGATGCCCGAGGCCGCTTCACCGACCAGGTTCAATGCACTGCCGAACAGCACCGAAAACAGCAGCACTTGCAGGATGTTGTTATCGGCGAAAGCACCGATCACCGAGGTCGGGATCAGGTCCATCAAGAACTGGGTGGTGGTGTGCATCTGCTGGCCGCGCTGGGCCAGATCGCCCATGTCGGCTTTGGCCAGTTGATCCAGATGAATGTTCGCGCCGCTGCCAATCCCGGTGCTGAAAGCGAACACCAGGCCAATTACCAGAGCGATGGTGGTCAGCACTTCGAAGTAGATGACCGACTTGAGGCCGATGCGCCCGACCTTCTTCAGATCGCCCGCGCCGCTGATGCCGCTGACCACCACGCAGAACACGATGAGGCCGATGAGCATCTTGATCAGTTTGATGAAACCGTCGCCCAGGGGTTTGAGCTGTGCGGAGTATTCGGGAAGGGTCAGCCCGCAGACGATGCCGAGCACCAGTCCGAGAACCACTTGGAGGAAGATTGAACGCGAGCACCATCTGAGCATGGGAGGAATCCTGGTCAGTGTCCTGGCTGCCGTGCGCTGAGCGCATCAGATTCAGGACTTAATTATTGTGGTCTTACCGGTATGTCCAGTGCAGGCGCAGTCTAGGCGCTGTTTTTGCCGGATCGCAAGTGAAAATTCATCGATTGGCATGACCGGTCTTACCAGTTGCGCGCAATGCCCCGACCTTGAGCCTTTTCCCGGTTTTAAAAAATGCAGGCGAAAAAAAACCGGCCATCACTGACCGGTTTTTTTAGTGCTGCGGTTTAGCGGGGCAATTAAGCGCCGTATACCGGCAGTTTCTTGCAGATGGTCTTGACCTTCTCACGAACGGCGTCGATCACCGCTTCGTTGTTCAGGTCGGCCAGGATGTCGCAGATCCAGCCGGCCAGCTCTTTGCACTCTGCTTCTTTGAAGCCACGAGTGGTCACAGCCGGGGTACCGAAGCGCAGACCGGAGGTCACGAACGGCGAGCGTGGATCGTTTGGCACGGAGTTCTTGTTCACGGTGATGAACGCCTTGCCCAGAGCGGCGTCGGCGTCTTTACCGGAGATATCCTGCTTGATCAGCGACAGCAGGAACAGGTGGTTTTCAGTACCGCCCGACACCACGTCGAAGCCGCGCTCGATGAACACGCCGGCCATGGCCTTGGCGTTTTTCACCACTTGTTGCTGGTAAGTCTTGAACTCAGGCTGCAACGCTTCCTTGAAGCAGATCGCTTTGGCGGCGATCACGTGCTCCAGCGGGCCACCCTGGGCGCCCGGGAATACGGCGGAGTTCAGCTTCTTCTCGATGTCGGCGTTGGCGCGAGCCAGGATCAGGCCGCCACGTGGACCGCGCAGGGTCTTGTGGGTGGTGGTGGTCACGACGTCAGCGAATGGCACCGGGTTCGGGTAGACGCCAGCGGCGACCAGACCGGCCACGTGGGCCATGTCGACGAACAGGTAGGCGCCAACCTTGTCAGCGATTTCACGGAAGCGCGGGAAGTCCAGAATCTGCGAGTAGGCGGAGAAACCGGCCACGATCATTTTTGGCTGGTGCTCGACGGCCAGGCGCTCGACTTCGTCGTAGTCGATCAGGCCGTTGGCATCGATACCGTACTGAACGGCGTTGTACAGCTTGCCGGAGGAGGAAACGCTGGCGCCGTGGGTCAGGTGACCGCCGTGGGCCAGGCTCATGCCCAGGATGGTGTCACCGGCTTGCAGCAGGGCCAGGTAAACGGCGCTGTTGGCTTGGGAACCGGCGTGCGGCTGAACGTTGGCGTAATCGGCGCCGAACAGTTCTTTTGCTCGATCAATTGCAAGCTGCTCAACCACGTCGACGAACTCGCAACCACCGTAGTAGCGCTTGCCCGGGTAGCCTTCGGCGTACTTGTTGGTCAGTACCGAGCCTTGAGCTTCCATCACCGCAGGGCTGGTGTAGTTCTCCGAAGCGATCAGCTCAATGTGTTCTTCCTGGCGCTGAGCTTCTTGCTCCATGGCGGCAAAGAGATCGGCGTCGTACTTGGCAATAGTCAAATCACGGCTGAACATGGCGGTCCTCAAGGATCGGGGCAGAAAAGGGGGGCATTCTAACCCAATGGGTTTTAGATGGCATATGAAAGGACATCATGTCGCAGACAAGTGGGCTTCATGACGGGATCAGCGGTGTCTGGGCGGGCCTGTGGCGAGGGAGCTTGCTCCCGCTGGGCTGCGAAGCGGCCCCAAAATCTTGTGAGCGCTGCGCACTCAAGCGGGAGCAAGCTCCCTCGCCACAATGATTGCGCTTCAGTCGAACATGAACAGCGCATCATTGCTGAACTGCGCCTCAAACCGGCTCGCCGGCATCGGCCGGCCGAACAGGTACCCCTGAACCTCATCACACCCATGCTCACGCAGGAAGTCGAGTTGCTCGTGGGTTTCCACACCCTCGGCGATCACCGCCAGGTTCAGGCTGTGGGCCATGGCGATAATGGCCCGGGCAATCTGCGCATCCTGCTCGCCGGACGGCAAACCATCGACAAAGGTGCGGTCGATTTTCAGCACGTCGATCGGGAACTGCTTGAGGTAGTTGAGCGATGAATAACCGGTGCCGAAGTCGTCGACGGCGATGCTCAGGCCGAGGTTTTTCAACCCGGCGAGGATCTGCATCGCCTCACTGACTTCGCGCATCAGGATACTTTCGGTCAGTTCCAGCTCCAGGCAGGCCGGCGGCAGGCCGGTGTCCTTGAGGATGTTGGCGATCCGCGTGCCAAGCTGGCCATCGGAGAATTGCCGCGCCGAAATGTTCACCGAGACCTTCGGCACCCGCACTTTGGCCTGATGCCAGGTCTTGAGCTGACGGCAGGCCTCGCTGATCACCCAGTCGCCGACATCCACCACCAGCCCGAGCTCTTCGAGCACCGGAATGAAATCCCCCGGCGGCACCAGTCCGCGACGGGGATGGCGCCAACGCAGCAGGGCTTCAGCGCCGGTCAGGCGTTTGCCGTCGCCGCTGAACTGCGGTTGGTAATACAGCACGAATTCGTTCTGCTCCAAGGCATGGCGCAAGTCGCTTTCCAGCTCCAGACGCTCGAGGGCGCTGGCGTTCATGTCGGCCTGATAGAACTGGAAGTTGTTCTTGCCACGTTCCTTGGCGTGGTACATCGCGGTGTCGGCGTTCTTCATCAACTGGCTGAGTTCGTTGCCGTCCTGCGGGCTCAGGGCAATCCCGATACTGGCCGTAACAAAGAACTCGCGACCTTCCAGCACAAACGGCTTCACCAGGCTGGCGAGAATCTGTTCCGCCACATGAATCGCCCGGTTCAGCGCCACTTCGCGGTTGATCCGCGGTTGCAGGAGCAAGGTGAACTCATCGCCGCCCATCCGCGCCACGGTGTCGTCATCGTCGACGCATCCGAGCAGGCGCGTGGCCATTTCCTTGAGCATGCGGTCGCCAGCGGCGTGGCCCAGGGAGTCGTTGATCGGCTTGAAGCGGTCGAGGTCGAGGAACATCAGCACCACCCACGACTTCTGTCGTTCCGCCGATTGCAGCGCGGTGTGCAGGCGGTCCTGGAACAGCGTGCGGTTGGGCAGGTGGGTCAGGGCGTCGTAATAGGCCAGGCGGTGAATCCGCTGTTCACTGGCCTTGCGCTCGCTGATGTCGCTGAAGAAGCACACATAACTGGCGAGGTCGCCTTCGTCGTCGAGCACCGCAGTGATGCCGACCCACGCCGGGTAATGCTCGCCATTACGCCGTTTGAGCCAGACTTCGCCTTCCCAGGTGCTGTGCTGATGCAGTTGCTTGAGCACATAACGCAGATGCGCTTCCTGCTGCTCATCGACAGTGAGCATGTTCGGCAACTGATCGAGGACTTGCGACACCGCATAACCGCTGACGCGGCTGAACGCCTCGTTGGCCTGAACAATGTAGCCGGCCGGGTCGGTGATCAGGATCGCCGATGTCGAGTGTTCGAATACCGTGGCCGCCATGCGCAGGTCTTTCTCGGCGCGGCGCTGCTGGCTGATGTCGCGACCGACCCCGAGCACGCCTTCGAAGGCGCCGTGTTCGTCCCACACCAGCACCAGCCGCAGCTCGATGGGGATTTTGCGTCCATCGGCCCGCAGGCAATCGAACAGGAACAACTGGGTCTGCACCTGGCTGCGCAACAACGCCAGTTGATCGGGTTTATCCAGGGCTTTGCTGACCCGGTCCATCAAGCCGTAGATGCCGCTCAGTTGCTGCGGGTTGGCGATGGTCGATTGCCAGCCGTTCTGGAAAATCCAGTCCACGTCATAACCCAACACGGCCTGCACCGACGGGCTGACGTAATTGAGCGACAGCTTGTTGTCAGTGGAGAAAATCACGTCGCTGATGCTTTCGGCGAGCATGCGGTAGCGCTGCTCGCTGTCGCGCAGGGATTCGCTGGCCTCAATCTGTTCGGTGATGTCCTTGGCCACGCCGATGATCCGCGTGACCTGATCGTGCTTGTCCCGGGCCAGGGCCTGTTCGCGAATGTCGAAACGCCGCCAGTTGCCGTCGCGATGACGGAAACGCAGTTGGCATTGCAGCAATTGCGAGTAACCGGCCTGGCGCTGGGTCTGGCGCGAGCGGTGGTAATAGTCGGCGTCTTCGGGGTGCAGGAGGATTTCCCAGAAGTACTCGCCCATCTGATGCAGCTCGGTGCGGTTGTAGCCCAGCGTCTGCCCCAGGTGATGGTTGCTGAAAATCATTCGCTGGCTGATCACGTCCTGCACGTACAGGTGATCCGGCACGGTGCGCACCACGTCGGACCAGAAGCCTTCACGCTCCAGCAGTGACAGTTCGATGAGCTTGCGGCTGGTGATGTCGTTGATGCTCAGGATCACGGCTTTGTAGTCGTGCTGCTCTTCCGGCAGGCGCAGCACCAGCCACAGGTGCTGGTCGCGGCCGTTGTTGTCCTGGAGTTTGATTTCCAGTTCGAGTTGTTTCTGCTGGTTGAGCACGGCCTCCAGCATCTGGTTGCCGATGGCGGTATTGTCCTGTGGACTGCCGTCGATCAGCAGCTTCCAGGCCTGTTCGCAGGAATTGACGTTGAGCAGTTGCAGGGCGACCTGATTGACTTCGGTGATGCGTAGTTCTTGTAGCAACTGCTGACGTTGCTCAGGGACTTCGAGCCAGGTTTTCAGTTGTTCGCTGCTATTGATCTGAGTCTTGTCGAAGAAACTTTTAAGCCCGGATAGGTCGAGCACGCATAGCGCGACGCCGGTGCCTTCGAAAATGTCCTGATAGCGCCGACGCCCTTCGTGCAACTGGCGCTGACGGCGGCGCATGCTCAACAGTGCGATAAACGGCAGCAGGGAGAAGGCCAGGCCCAGCAGACATTTGCCGATGAACGCTGGCAGCAGTTGTTCGAGCACCTGTTGGCGGTCGAACAGCCCGCGCAGTTGCCAGTCGCTGCTGCTCAGGGGCACGGTCAACACGCTGTTGGCCAGGTCATCCTCGCTCAGCGTGCCCGGCTTGACGGCGGGCAGGTTTTCATCGCGGCTGATGATCTGATGATTGACACGGTTTTCCACCAGCCACAGTGGGCGGATGCCGGCTTCGCCCTGTTTGGTCAGCGAGGAGAAAAACGTCGGGGTCAGGCGCAACGCCCAATAACCGCGACTGCTGCCGCTGGCCTGATGCAGCAGCAAGTGCACCACCGAGCCATCATCGGCGTTGCTGAAATAGTGCGCTTGCGAACGGCTGCGCCGCACCAGATCGCTCAGGTAGTCGGCATCCTGGCTGTCGGCGGCGCTGTCGCTGAGGATTTTTCCGGAAGGGCTGAGTAACGCCAGGCTGCGCAGGTCGGGCAGCGATTGCTGCAATTTGCGCAGCAGCATCTGCTGTTCGTCGGCGGATTGCGGTTGCTCGACGATCGGTAGCAGGTTCAGGGCGATCTGCGCGTTAAGCGCCATGTTCAGGCTGACTTGCGAAGCGAGGTCGGCGGTGTAGTCGATGGTGTACTGGCGCTGGTTTTTCTGGGTTTCGCTCAGTTGATCCAGCAGTTGCCAGAACAGCAGCGCGAGCAGCAACAGCACGAGTGTCGCCAGCGCGCCCTTCAGGGTTCCACGCAGGGGGGAGCCGAGCGCGGCAGCCGGTGCACGGGTAGAAAGAGGCGGCGTGACATTAGACAAACTGAAATCCTGCGGTTTGGCTGGACTGGCGCGACGTGCACTATAAGCCGGACGCCCGGAGGGCGGCTAGCATGCCTTGAGTTGTGGCGAAGTGCCAGCCCCTCCCGGCTGGACTGCCACTTGTCATTCAGGTAGCTTTGCCGGTTACGCGGGAGCGTTCCAGCTCCTAGACTCAGACTTTTTCAGCGCGCACGCATTGGTCTATATCAAGCGGACGACGCGCACGGTCTGGCCGGGCTTCGCCTGCGCTCCAATCATTCATCTGTCACTGACCCAAGGTTCTCCATGGCTCAATACGTCTTCACCATGCATCGGCTGGGCAAAGTTGTTCCGCCGAAGCGGGAAATCCTGAAAAACATTTCGCTGTCGTTCTTCCCCGGCGCCAAGATCGGCGTGCTCGGCCTCAACGGTTCGGGTAAGTCCACGCTGTTGAAAATCATGGCGGGCGTCGACACCGAGTTCGAGGGCGAAGCCCGTCCGATGCCGGACCTGAACATCGGTTACTTGCCACAGGAACCGATCCTGGACCCGACCAAGACCGTGCGTGAAGTGGTCGAGGAAGCGGTCAGCGTGATCAAAAACGCCCAGGCGCGCCTGGACGAGGTCTACGCGGCCTACGCTGAAGAAGACGCCGACTTCGACAAACTGGCGGCAGAACAGGCCAAGCTCGAAGCCATCCTGCAAGCCAGCGACGGTCACAACCTGGATCGCCAACTGGAAGTTGCCGCCGATGCGCTGCGTCTGCCGGCGTGGGATGCCAAAGTCGAATTCCTGTCCGGTGGTGAAAAGCGTCGTGTGGCCCTGTGCCGCCTGCTGCTGTCCGCCCCTGACATGCTGCTGCTCGACGAGCCGACCAACCACTTGGACGCCGATTCCGTCGCCTGGCTGGAGCACTTCCTGCACGATTTCCCGGGTACCGTGGTTGCGATCACGCACGACCGTTACTTCCTGGACAACGTTGCCGGCTGGATTCTCGAACTCGACCGCGGCGCCGGTATCCCGTACGAGGGCAACTATTCGGGTTGGCTGGAAGCCAAGTCCGATCGTCTGGCTGCCGAATCCAAGCAGCAGTCGGCCCACGAAAAAGCCATGAAGGAAGAACTGGAATGGGTGCGCAAAGGCGCCAAGGCCCGCCAGTCCAAATCCAAGGCTCGTCTGCAACGCTTCGAAGAAATGCAATCGCAGGAATTCCAGAAGCGCAGCGAAACCAACGAGATCTACATCCCGGCCGGTCCGCGCCTGGGTGACAAGGTCATCGAGTTCAAGAACGTTTCCAAGGGCTACGGCGATCGCGTGTTGATCGACAACCTGTCGTTCTCCATGCCGAAGGGCGCCATCGTTGGCGTGATCGGCGGTAACGGTGCGGGTAAATCCACGCTGTTCCGCATGCTGATGGGCAAGGAAACACCGGATTCGGGCAGCATCGAAGTCGGCGAAACCGTGCAACTGGCGTGCGTTGACCAGAGCCGCGAAGACCTGGACGGCAGCAAGACGGTATTCCAGCAAATCTCCGACGGTTCGGATCAGATCCGCATCGGCAACTACGAGATTCCGTCGCGTACCTACGTCGGTCGCTTCAACTTCAAGGGCGGCGATCAGCAGAAGTTCGTCAAGGACCTGTCCGGTGGTGAGCGCGGTCGCTTGCACCTGGCCCTGACCCTGAAGGAGGGTGGCAACGTCCTGCTGCTCGACGAACCGTCCAACGACCTCGACGTTGAAACCCTGCGTTCCCTGGAAGAAGCCCTGCTGGACTTCCCGGGCGCCGCCATTGTGATCTCTCACGATCGGTGGTTCCTTGACCGTGTGGCGACGCACATCCTGGCGTATGAAGACGACTCGCAAGCGATCTTCTTCGAAGGTAACTACACCGAGTACGAAGCTGATCGTAAAAAGCGTCTCGGCGAAGCGGCTGCCCAGCCACACCGTGTACGGCACAAGAAACTGGCCTGATATCGGGTTGGTTGCATAAAAAACGGAGCCTTTTGGGGGCTCCGTTTTTTTATGGACGTTATTCAGGTAGACCGCGGTGTGGCCTTCGCGGGCAAGCCTCGCTCCTACAGTTTTGCGGTGTGCCGAAATATTGTGTACGACCGCGCCCCCGTAGGAGCGAGGCTTGCCCGCGAAAGCGTCCGTATGGTCACTGAATATCTATACTCAACACCTCAATCACCAAATCCCCCGCCGGCCGCTTCCACAGCACCTCATCCCCGACCTGCGCGCCCAGCAACGCCCGACCCAACGGCGAACCCCAATTGATCAACCCACTGGCCGCCTCCGCCTGATCCTCACCGACCAACTGCACCCGCTGTTCGTTGCCCTGTTCATCGGCAAACGTCACCCAGGCGCCAATCTGCACTTTGTCGGTCGAGGAGGCCGGTACCACCAGCTGAGCGCTTTGCAATCGCTGATTGAAATACCGCCAGTCACGCTCAAGGTCAGCCTGGCGCTGTTTGTCGGCCAGTTCACCTTTGGCGCTCTGTTCATTGAGCAGTTTTTGGACCTCGGCCAGTTTTGCCTGCAATTGGGCAAGCCCGGCGGGGGTGACGTAGTTGGGCTGCGCGCTGACCTGCCGTTCGACTGGCTGATCGGCTTGCGCGGCGGCGTTATCTTCATTGACGAAGGCACGACTCATGGTTTTCTCCCGTTATAGGGTTTGGGCCATGGTCGCAGGGGAATAGTTTCGATGGATGTCTGGCAGCGACCTAGGGCGAGCGAAAAGCCCGGGCGGCGTCCTGGTCTTTCTGTTGCTGCCAGGCGCGTTCGCGGTCGTCCCAATGGTGGCTGCGATAGTCCTCGCGGTCGCGGTTTTCCAGCATCGCCTGGCATTGGCGGAAGCCATCGCCCCAACCCTCGGCGTATTGCTTGTCCTTGAGGTAGCGCGGCACGTTCTTGCGAAATTCGCCGGTCATCGCCCCTGCGGCCTGACGACCACTGACGCAACCGTCGTCGAAACCGTCAGCGAACGCCGGAGGGTAACCCTTGGCGATCAGATCTTCGTGGGTCGACTGGCAACCCGCGCACAACAGCAGCAAACCCAACGCACCCACGCAACGCCACATCTCAGACTCCCGGCCGTTTGACGGCCTATACAGAGAAGTCTAGAAGTCGATTCGTCAGCGGGGTGTGAAAGAAAGATCAAAAGATCGCGGTGGGTCAGTAGTGATACCACTTCACCTCAAGCATCACTTCATTCTCGGGCGAGGCGAGGTGGCTGAATTCACGCTGGGCACTGAGACGCAGCCCCAGGTTGCGCGACAATTCCCACTGCTGGTTCAGGCTTATGCTACGACGCACTTCGCCGTTGGTGAAGAAATCACCCTTGGTCTCCAGGCTGAAGTTGCCCAGCGGATTTTTCCACAACACACCGCTGTTGAAACCGGCCGCGGGCGCGACGAACCCGGCAAAGTCGTTGTTGTGTTCGATGCGCACGGTGCCCAGGGCAAACCCAAGCACATCATCGCCCAACGCCCAGGTCCCGCCGGCACCGCCGTTGACGTGGCTGACCAGGGTTTCATCGTCATGCTTGCCCGGCACCCGTTCCAGGCCACCGGTGACTTGCCACGACAACGGCTGCAACAGCTCATTGCGCGGCGTCAGTGAGCGAATAGTCGCCAAATCCAGTTGCTGCAGTTGCCAGTGATTGCCTTCGTACTGGCGCAGTTTCATCTGCAGGATTTCGATCTGCGCGCCCAGCGGGAAGCTCTCGGCGTTGTCGTTGAGGTCGTGATAGGCCATGCGCAAGCCGTATTCGCCGAAGGCCTTGTCGCCACGGGTGCCGAGGCCGGCCTGCCAGGTGCGGGATTCGTGACCGTCCTCGGGCAAGCCCGGACGCGGGATATCCAGTTCCGGCGGCGGATTCTGATTGATCGCCCGCAACAGTTCGAAACTGCGCTGGGCCCGAGCCGGATCACGCTCCTGGCCGTTGGCGCGGTAGCGTTCCAAACGGTAAGCGGCGTCGACGATCAGTGCTTGCCGGTCGCGCGGCTGCGCTTTGAATTCAGGTGCCTGCAATTGCTTCTGATCGGCGCTGACTTTCAGCACCCATTGCTGTTCTTCAGGATTCAACGGCTCGGCGCGGCTCAGCAATTCACGTTCGCGGGACGGGCGATACTGGATCGATTCCACCAGCCCGGCTTCTTTCACGGCTTTGACGGTATCGGTGGGAATCGCCGTCAGCGGAAATTGCTCGGTCAAGCGCAGACTCGGCCGCGCCACTTGCAGCAGTTCCAGCAGGCGATACGAGCAGTTTTCGTCAAAGAAGAAATAGTCGAACTGTATCTGCTTGAGTTCCCAGACGTGTTCGACCATGCGTTCGGTTTCTTGCTGGGTCAGGTTCAGCCGGTATTCCCACAGGTCGCGGTTCTCGAGACTGCGGTATTCCGAGAGTTTTTCCTGGTAGGGCACAAGCGCAAACAACCCCGGATAGCCGCCCATCAAGCCTTTCCAGGCGTAGAGGATGCTGTTGTCCGAACCTTCGATGTAGGCGCCGAAGTTGATTGCGTAGCTGAGCAGGGCCGTTTGATCGCTTTGCACATTGGCCTGGTCGATGCGCAGCAGGGTGTGGCCAAACATCGATGACGGGCTGTTCAGGTACGCGGCCGGGAAGATCATTACCGCACTGTGGGGCGCGACATCCTTGAACCATTGGGTGAACTCGGCGCAATCGAGCTTCGGCAAATCGCTCAGGTTCAGTTGCGCTTTCAGCCAACGAGTACGGGCCGGGTAGACGCATTGGGCGTGTTTCTCGCCAGCGCTGGCCGGGGCGTACAGCGCCTGAACGGTCGCGGCCAATTCACGATCCGGATGTTCATTGCCGTCGGACGCGAGAAAGAATTTCTTGTCGCTGACATAGCTGCGCCAGCCACCGAGCTTGGCGGTTTCGTAATGGCCCAGGGAAATCCAGAAAGGGTCGTTGGCCAGTTGCTGCAAACGTTGATCGTCGATGTGTGGCGCGGCGGACAGCGGGGCGCAGACACAGAGCGCCAGCCAGGCAAGGCGTTTGAGCATAGTGGGCAACTTAAGTCGGAAGAAACAAAGACCCAAAGAGGGGCAGGTCCAAAAAACAAAAGCCGCTCCCCGAAAGGAGCGGTTGGGTCGAGCTTAAGCTTGAGTCGCGTACTTGGCCAGACGAGGATCGCTCTTCAGGACGGCCAGGGTGTTGGTATGCACGTCGTCAGCGGTCACGTCAGCCTTGCTGAAGATCTGCTGGAAGTGCTCGTGAGTCACAGCGGCGAAGTGCGCACGGTCTTCCGGCGCCACGCCCAGTACCACGGCGTAGGTAGTCAGCGCTTCGCCGTTACCTTTGGCCATGTCTTCAGACAGCTCGTTCATCATGCCATTCATGGCAATCCAGGATTTACCGCCATAAGTCAGCGCAGCATTGGTCGAGCAACCGTTGGTGCCGGAAGTCATACCAAATGTTGCGTTGCCGGAGGTGCCGTTAGTGGTGGATGCCAGGAAGTGAGCCGGGGTGCCACGCTGCCCTTCGAACAGCATGTTGCCCCAACCACAATCCGGGCCGCCTGGCGCCTGAGCCATGGCATTGAGGGATACAACGGTGAAGAGAGTACCGAGAAGAATCCGTTTCATAGCTTTGTTCTCTTTGTGTGCATACCAATGGACAAGGGGTTTGGCGCCAACTCGACGCCAGTGGGCCGGTTATTAGTTCCAGCCGCGCAGTTTGGAGTTTAGGCACGTTCCAAGGGTTCCGTGATTTTTTGCAAAACATTCGCTGCAAAACATTGATTTGGCCCCGCCCCGCGTGGCGATGGCGGTTTGTCTATGCTTTGGCTTGAGGCGCGCCTTGCCAGTCGGGTATGGGCAGCGCCAGAATGCCGCTATCTGCCCCGCCTGATGTAAGGAAGCCCGATGCCTGATCCTGTTGCTGCCAGCTTGCGTCTAGCGCCTGAAGCGCTGACCCGTCCGTTTTCCGCTGAACAGTTCAGCTTCTCTACCACCAATGATCTGGAGCCCTTCCGCGGTGTGCTTGGCCAGGAACGTGCTGTTGAAGCCCTGCAGTTCGGTGTGGCCATGCCACGTCCCGGTTACAACGTCTTTGTCATGGGCGAGCCCGGCACTGGCCGGTTCTCGTTCGTCAAACGCTACCTGAAAGCCGAAGGCAAACGCCTGCAGACCCCGGCGGACTGGGTCTACGTCAATAATTTCGATGAGCCCCGCGAGCCGCGAGCCCTGGAATTGCCATCGGGCACCGCCGGTGCGTTCATCGGTGACATCAACGGTTTGATCGACAACTTGCTGGCAACTTTTCCGGCGGTGTTCGAACACCCGTCCTACCAGCAGAAGAAAAGTGCCATCGACCGCGCCTTCAACCAGCGCTACGACAAGGCGCTGGACATCATCGAACGCCTGGCCCTGGAGAAGGAAGTCGCGCTGTACCGCGACGCCAGCAACATCGCCTTCACCCCGATGAGCGAAGGCAAGGCGCTGGACGAGGCTGAGTTCGCGCAATTGCCGGAAGCCGATCGCGAGCGTTTTCATGAAGACATCTCTGGCCTCGAAGAGCGCCTGAACGAAGAACTTGCCAGCCTGCCGCAATGGAAGCGCGAGTCGAGCAATCAACTGCGCCAGCTCAACGAAGAAACCATCACCCTGGCCTTGCAGCCGTTGCTGTCGCCGTTGTCGGAGAAGTACGCCGAGAACGCGGCGGTGTGCGGTTACCTGCAAGCGATGCAGGTGTACCTGCTGAAAACCGTGGTCGAGCAATTGGTCGACGACAGCAAGGTCGATGCCGTTGCGCGCAAGATGCTGGAAGAACAATACGCCCCGAGCCTGGTGGTCGGTCATTCGGCCAGCGGCGGTGCGCCGGTGGTGTTCGAGCCGCACCCGACTTACGAAAACCTGTTCGGTCGTATCGAATACAGCACCGACCAGGGCGCGCTCTACACCACTTACCGGCAGCTGCGTCCGGGTGCATTGCACCGGGCCAACGGCGGGTTCCTGATCCTTGAAGCGGAAAAAATGCTCAGCGAGCCGTTCGTGTGGGATGCGCTCAAGCGCGCCCTGCAATCGCGCAAGCTGAAAATGGAATCGCCGCTCGGTGAACTCGGCCGACTGGCCACCGTGACCCTGACCCCGCAACACATTCCGTTGCAGGTCAAAGTCATCATCATCGGCGCCCGGCAGCTCTACTACACGCTGCAAGACCTCGATCCGGACTTCCAGGAGATGTTCCGCGTCCTGGTGGATTTCGACGAAGACATCCCGATGGTCGACGAGAGCCTGGAGCAGTTCGCCCAGTTGCTCAAAACCCGTACCTCGGAAGAAGGCATGGCGCCGCTGACCGCCGATGCGGTGGCGCGTCTGGCGACCTACAGCGCGCGTCTGGCGGAACACCAGGGGCGTTTGTCGGCGCGGATCGGCGATCTGTTCCAACTGGTGAGCGAGGCGGATTTCATTCGCCACCTGGCCGGCGATGAAATGACCGACGCCGGCCATATCGAACGTGCGCTCAAAGCCAAGGCCACCCGCACCGGGCGCGTTTCGGCGCGGATTCTTGATGACATGCTGGCAGGGATCATCCTGATCGACACCGATGGCGCGGCGGTCGGCAAGTGCAACGGGCTGACAGTGCTGGAGGTCGGCGACTCGGCGTTCGGCGTGCCGGCGCGGATTTCCGCCACGGTGTATCCGGGCGGCAGCGGCATTGTCGACATCGAGCGTGAGGTCAACCTCGGCCAGCCGATTCACTCCAAAGGCGTGATGATTCTCACCGGGTATCTGGGCAGCCGTTACGCCCAGGAATTCCCGCTGGCGATTTCAGCGAGCATCGCCCTGGAGCAATCCTACGGTTACGTCGATGGCGACAGTGCGTCGCTGGGCGAGGCGTGCACGCTGATCTCGGCCTTGTCGAAAACCCCGCTCAAGCAGTGTTTTGCGATTACCGGTTCGATCAACCAGTTCGGTGAAGTGCAGGCGGTGGGCGGGGTCAACGAGAAGATCGAAGGCTTCTTCCGCCTCTGCGAAGCCCGTGGGCTGACCGGCGAGCAAGGGGCGATCATTCCCCAGGCCAACGTCGCGACGCTGATGCTCGACGAGAAAGTGCTGTCGGCGGTGCGGGCGGGGCAGTTCCATGTCTACGCCGTGCGCCAGGCTGACGAGGCCCTGAGCCTGTTGGTGGGCGAGCCGGCCGGCTCACCGGATGCCGATGGCCAGTTCCCGGAAGGCAGCGTCAACGCGCGGGTGGTGGAGCGCCTGCGGGTGATCGCGGAAATGATCAGCGAAGAAGATCTCAAGGAAGCCGAGAAGGAAATCGCACTGGAAGCGTTGGTCGAAGCCAAACCGGCTTGACCCGCCATGATCGTTCCCACGCAGAGCGTGGGAACGATCTAATCCCTCGTAGGAGCGAGGCTTGCCCGCGAAGGCAATCTGTCAGCCGACATTGATGTCGGCTGATACACCGCCTTCGCGGGCAAGCCTCGCTCCAACAGGTTTTGGGTTATTTTTGATCGTTCCCACGCTCCGCGTGGGAATGCCTCCTGTGACGCTCCGCGTCACGCTTTTAAGGGCCGCGGAGCGTCCTGGGGCTGCATTCCCACGCAGAGTGTGGGAACGATCAGTGCCATCAGTCTGACGTCAATATTCACACAATGACCGCTCGGCGCCTTCTGGTCTCGCTTTGCTTGCGAAGCGAACTTTTCTTCTATTCTCAGCTCAAGGATAGGGACAGCAATCACTGGATCGAAACAGCCTTCCCATGAGGGCTGAATACCGGATCTATCGAGGGTCGCCGCCATGTCGCGCAACCTCTGCCTCACCCGTCAATGCCTGGGCCTTGTGACCCGTATCGAGTGCGCTATCCGCCCATTGGCGGGAGATACGGGCATGTGGACCTTACTCTTCGCCGCCGGAATGGCCGGCGAGCAACCTTCGGCCATCAAGGCTCAAGGCCCGTTCCATGGCCCCTTCGTGGCTGAATCGATCCTCGACACGATTGTTGAAAGTCTGACCCTGCATGGCTACGAGCTGGCCGACGACCCGCAAATCTGGAGCCTGCACCTGCAAGCCCAACTGCGGGAAATCAACGGTGGTCGTGTTCGCAGCCTGGGTGGCTTCGAATTTCGTCCCGATCACTGAGTCAGGTCGGGCAACTCGGTTTTATCGAGTTTGACCTCGAAACCATATTGCACGGTGGCGAGGTCGGTTCGCTGGTAGGTTTCCAGCCGCGTCGGCTGGCCATAGAAGTAATGCACGCCTAATAGCGCGGGGCCTTCTGCGCTCGCGTCATGACTGACCGAAAGAATCTCTTTCAGATAATTGCCGCTGTCGTCCTTGGCGAAAAAGCGCCAGTCCTGGGCGGGAAACAGCTTCAGATCGACCACCAGCGCGTTGCCCTTGAGCTCCAGGCCCTTGGGCAATTGGTGCGCGTCCAGGCTCTTCTGCTCGACCGTGGCCAGAAACAGCGGCATGGAGCCCACGGCGAAGGCAGGGGTCTCCGGAAACAGGTTCAAATCGTAAGTGATGACGCCGCGCAACGGATCGACTTGATAAGCCTCGGGCGGCAGTTCGATCGGTTCATCACGCTGGCCGTTATCGCCTGCGGTGAAGAACGTTACCGGGCCATCGCCGGGGCTGAAGGAGGTGCCGAGCAGTTCGTCGTTGAAGCTGCGCGGATGATCGAATTCGATCCGGGCTGCGCTGGGGTCATCCACCGATTGCGTGATGTTGACGCTCTTTTTCAGTTGTTCTTCGCCGAGCGTCGCGCCTTTGAGCCAGATCGGCGCCTGGTCGTCGTACACCACCACCGGCAAACTCAGCGGCTGGATGGTCTTCTCGGTGGTGTTGTGATCAAAGCGGCGGACGGGCAGGTCCAGATCCTTGCGGGTCACGGTGGCGCTGGAAAAATCGAGCACGCTGACTTCGAGCGTCTCGATCGGGCCGTTGAAATACACCTTGGTGTAATGCCGAGTCTGCTGCTTCTCAAACGCTCGCTGGTCTTCATCCAATTGCTTTTCTAGCGTCTCGCTCCAGGCTTTCTGCTGTTGCATCTGCGCCAGTTGTTTTTGATAGAAGGCGATTTGCGCCGCGGTTTCGTTGATCGAACCCGAGCGAGAGAGAAATTGTCCGGTGTTGTCTTTGGCCTGCACGATCAGCGGGTTGAGCGGTGTCTCGCTGACTTCGGAGGCCATGGGCAGGCTGTTGGTGAATTCCACTTCGGCATGGTTGTTCGTCAGGCTCAGCAGGGTGACGCTGAGGTTGTCGTTGGTGCGCGTCTGGCCGACGTCCTTCCGGGTCAGGTCAAAGCTGTACAGCCGCCGCGGCGCAATGACCTCGACCTTGCCTTGCAGGCTGACCGGTTGCGGCTGGTTTTTGTTTTCCACGTCCAGGCCATCGATGAACGGGTAGGTCACCGTCAGGTCATCGGGGTTGGTCAGGTTCGAGCTGGAAGGACTTAGTTGAATGCCGGGATCGGTTTCCGACCATTCCGGCTGGAACGGGATGACGCGCTTGTTGCTCAGGGTGACCGATTGCCATTCCAGGCCATGGGGGAAGAGGAAGGCCGCCGGGATGCTGAAGTTAAAGGGGAACACCGGTTGCAGGTCGGTCAGGTAGTCGGAGCTGGAATCCTTGTGCAGCACAAACAGGCCGTTGATGTAGGTATCCACCAGTGCCTGAGGCGTGGGGTAGTGCTTGAGCACCGCCAGGGCGTCTTCGCTGTACTCGGTTTGCAGCGGTTTGCTGTCGAGCTTGAGCTGCGCCCGTTCGAGCAACAGCAGCGAGCCGCCCAACTCGGCGACGGCGTCCTTGAGTTTCGGGTCCTGAATGGCATCCAGGGACTTTTCGAACTGCGCGGTTTTTTCTTCGAGGCTGACCTGACGCTTCTCATCGCTGGGTGAACAACCGCCGAGCAACAACGCGAGGCAAAGTCCGGCACTCGTTAAAGGCAATCGCACATCCATTTCCTGTCTTCCTGTCCGGTGTCGCTAACCTGTCAATGGTTTGGACACTAGCAGAAAACCTTCGCCTCACACGCGCAGGTTGCGGATTTTCGAACAGTTTCTGAGTGTTACAGGCGGCTGATATACTCGCGGCCATTTACCAGCCCTCGTGTGAGATTCAATGGAACGCTTTATCGAAAATGCAATGTACGCCTCCCGCTGGTTGCTGGCGCCGATCTACTTCGGTCTGTCCCTGGGCTTGCTGGCACTGGCGTTGAAGTTTTTCCAGGAGGTCTTTCATGTCATTCCCAACGTCTTCTCGATGGCGGAATCGGACCTTATCCTGGTGCTGCTGTCGCTGATCGACATGGCACTGGTGGGCGGCCTGCTGGTGATGGTGATGATCTCCGGGTACGAGAACTTCGTCTCCGAACTGGACATCGATGAGGACAAAGAGAAGCTGCATTGGCTGGGGACCATGGATTCGTCTTCGCTGAAGATGAAAGTCGCGGCCTCGATCGTGGCGATTTCGTCGATCCACTTGCTGCGCATCTTCATGGACGCCAAGAACGTCGATCCCGAGCACTTGAAGTGGTACGTGATCATCCACATGACCTTTGTGATCTCGGCGTTTGCGATGGGCTATCTGGATAAGCTGACCAAGCACTGACGTCGAATCGAACCTGTCCAGACCGCCGCACCTTCCCCCGGAGAGTGCGGCGTTTTTTTGTCTGGTTACATGCAGCCGGACATCATGATCGTGCCGGTGGAGTAGCAGGGGGTTTTGGGCTTTATCAGTTTCACGGCGAACGGGTATGAAATGGCCTCGACGTCCGCGCGGAAGTACCCCTCGATCACCGCTGGCTTGCCGTAGAAGTACGTCACTCGAAACAGGTTGTCCCCATGAGCGGACTTTCGGTGCGCTTGCTCGTGCATCACCTTGAGGTAACGCCCGCTCTCGTCTTTGGCGGCTACGTGCCATTCATATTGGTTGAACGCCTGCTCATCCAGAATCACCGCATTACCCTGCACACTCATGCCCTTGGGTAACGCGCTGACCGGGTACTGGTTTTTTTCCACGATCGGGTGCGCGAGCTTCATGGTTCCGCTGGCGTAGGCCGGTGCTTCGTGGAGATAGAAGTCCGGGAGGTCGTAGCTGATTCTCGCCTTGTCCAATTCGGCTTTGTAGGCATAGGGGCTGACGTCAATGACCTCCCCGCGCTGGCCATCAGTACCCTGCGTGTAGAACGTGACGGGGACGTCCATTTTCGGGTTGCCGTAGGTCCAATTGAGCGCGGCCTGTGCACGGAACAAGATCCTTGCGAGCCGATTGCTGACGATTTCCTGATCCACGACCACCGTTTTCAGCAGTTGCTCTGCGGTCATGTTGTAGCCGCTCAGTTTTGCTTCTGCCTTGAGGTCATGGATGACCACAGGGTTGGGCATCGCTTGCACGGCGCTGCCGACCACAAACGATGAAAAGTCGTAGATCGGCACCGTCAGGGTCTTTTGCACTGTCAGGGCGTCGGAAAAATCCATGGCGGTAACGCTGATGTTTTTCACGTCACCGAAGAAGTATTGCGTGCGGTACTGCACCTGCGAGGTTCTTTTGAATGCGGTCAGTTGTTCTTGCTGCTGCTGGGCCAGTTGTTCACTGAATGTCTTCTGCTTGAGCAGGGTATCGAGCTGCTCTTTGTACAACCGGGCTTCATCATCCCCCAGAAACACTTCGCCACGAGGCTTGAGGAATTTTCCGGTGGTGTCCTGGGCCTGAATCAGGAGCGCAGATACATTCCTGTCGGCTATTTCGTGGGTCAACGGTGCCCGATTACGCAGTTCGACTTCGGCAGAGTGCTCGCCCACGCTCAACAGCGTGACGGTCAGATTGCCGATGCTACGACTGACGCCAGCATCCTTTCTGGAAAAGTTGAATTGCGCGACGTTGCCAGGAACCAGCACCGAGACCTCGCCATTCAGCGTGATGGGCAGAGGCCGAATCCGCTTGTTGATCATCTGACCGTTTTTCTGCGGGTAGACCAACTGAAGCTCGTCGGAGTACTTGTCCTTCGACAGTGCCAGCGGTTTATCTTGCGCGGGTGGCTCGAAGCGGGCCTCGACGACTTGACCATCGTCCAGGGTGGCCGATGTCCAGGACAGCTGAAGAGGAAACGGCAGGCCGGCATACTCATCTGGATCGGTCGATGATTTGGGTCGCAGCTCGACGATGGGATTGTCGCCAAAGACTCCGCGTTCATAGAGCAGACTCTCGAGCCAGCGATTGGTCAGGGCCTTGGGGTCGGCACTTTCTTTAAGCAGGACCGCGTGGTCCAGGGTGTAGGCAGGGTCCTCTGGAAATTGGGCGATCCACAATTCGGATTTTCTCTTCTCCATCATGGCGGCCGATTTGGCCCGGATGGCATCTCTCAGTCTGGCGTCATTGATCCAGACCAGTTGCTTTTCGAGCGCCTCGTAATAGGCGGCGACCCGCTCTTTCTCTGTGGGCGCCATCCAGTACGCGGTGCCCAGTGCTGCGCAAATCAACAGCGCGAGCAGCCACAGGCCGACACGCCGGAACTTGCGCACAAACGCGCAGATAGAATCGATGCGGAAATGAAAGTCCATTTAAAAATATCCGTTGAAGCGAAGAGTGATTCGAAATCAGCCGGCGACACTACCAGAAATGATTGGGCTTGATCCTGCTTTCTCCCAAGGCTGCACCACGCAATATGTGCCCGCGCACAGCGACCGCCTGTCGAGCGGTTGCTGCGCACGACTTGTGCTTTACGGCGTCGAGGCATATGCCTGTAAGGGTCTTGGTCCGCCACTGCTTGAGGTGCGCTCATGAACCTGCAAGAGCTCAATGCCTACGCCATCGCCGGGAAGATCGATGAGTTGAACCTGATTTCGCTTGAAGGCGGGATCTATCTGCTGGAAGCGCGGATGCATGGGGCGGCTTATCCACTGAACGATGCCCATGGCCAGTCGTTTCATCTGCGCTCGGTCGAGCATGCCCGTGAAGTCCTGCACGCGTTCCCCAAGCTGCAATTCAACCTGGTGCATACCTCGGTGCATGACGAAATGTGCGGACTCGGCGCCATCGACGAGGAAACCCTGAAGGTGCCGATCGCCTTCCGTTCAGCCTGGCAGCGCTGACACCCCCTGATCAATGCCATGGCTTCTGTGCTAGTCTGCTCGCCCTTTTGGTTCCGGGCGCTCCGGGATGCGCTGTGTCCGCACGGCAAGTTCCAGGGCCGTCCGCACAGCGGAGCAGTGTCATGTCCGAAGTAAATCTGTCCACCGACGAAACCCGCGTCAGCTACGGTATCGGCCGTCAGTTGGGCGACCAACTGCGCGACAACCCGCCACCGGGCGTTAACCTGGATTCGATCCTGGCTGGCCTGACCGACGCATTCGCCGGTAAGCCGAGCCGTGTGGGTCAGGAAGAAATGTCCGCCAGCTTCAAAGTGATCCGCGAGATCATGCAAGCCGAAGCCGCTGCCAAAGCTGAAGCCGCTGCAGGCGAAGGCCTGGCCTTCCTGGCTGAAAACGCCAAGCGTGACGGCATCACCACCCTGGCTTCCGGCCTGCAATTCGAAGTACTGACTCAAGGTGAAGGCGCCAAGCCGTCACGTGAAGATCAAGTGCGCACGCACTACCACGGCACCCTGATCGACGGCACTGTGTTCGACAGCTCCTACGAGCGTGGCGAGCCTGCAGAATTTCCGGTTGGCGGCGTGATCGCTGGCTGGACCGAAGCCCTGCAACTGATGAATGCCGGCAGCAAATGGCGTCTGTACGTGCCGAGCGAACTGGCTTACGGCGCTCAAGGCGTTGGCAGCATTCCGCCGCACAGCGTACTGGTGTTCGACGTCGAGCTGCTCGACGTTCTGTAAGATTGTGAGCGCGTGATCCACGTGATCCTGTAGGCGCGAGGCTTGCTCGCGAAGGCGGTGTGTCAGTCATATTGATGTCGACTGATAGATCGCGTTCGCGGGCAAGCCTCGCTCCTACAGGGGTTTGCGCGTTACTCATATTTCGAGCTTATGGTGCAGTTCATGCGACGGGCGCAACGCCCGGGCATAGCAGAACAGAAACAGATTGCGCACCAGTTCCTTGAGCACCACCGGCTCGCTGGAACTCAAGCCGCTGACGTCCAGATCACCCTGATCCTGCAGCTCGTTCAAGGCTTCTTCTTCAAGCACCGCACAGACTTCCCCGGTTTCCCGATGCAGGATCCTGAGGTAAGGGTGTGGGCGGTCCAGCCAGGCATCGATCAAATAAGTCATGGGTCTCATCTCCATTGATGGGTTTCAATGAGAATAATTCTTATTCATCAAATAGCAAGGACCTATTGGCTGTTTGTGTTTTTTTCAGGGTAAAGGTTGCGTAAGGTCAAAATGGCTGGCGTTTGGCTACTGCGAGGGATTGCGGGGCGAAGCGGGGGAGGGTGTAGCACCATCCCACGCCGGGCGCGGGATGGAAGACAGCAGGTTCAGACTTTTCTGACGAACTCGGATTTGAGCTTCATCGGGCCGATGCCGTCGATCTTGCAATCGATGTCGTGATCGCCATCGCACAGGCGGATGTTCTTGACCTTGGTGCCGACCTTGACCACCAGGGACGTGCCCTTGACCTTGAGGTCCTTGATCACAGTGATGGTGTCGCCGTCCTGCAGGACGTTGCCCACCGAATCCTTCTTCACGGTGTCATCGGACGCCACTTCAGCTTCGCCGCTGGCGGACCACTCGTGGGCGCACTCGGGGCAGATCAGCTGCGCGCCGTCTTCGTAGGTGTATTCGGAATTGCATTTCGGGCAGGGTGGCAACGTGCTCACTAAAGCTCCTTGGATTGAGGATCGCTAAAAGTCGCACATTATATAGGGTTTATTCGGGGGAAGGGGCGACACATGATTTGTAGGAGCAAAGCTTGCTCGCGATAGCGGTGTGTCAGTCACATGAGTATTGACTGGCAGAATGCTTTCGCGGGCAAGCCTCGCTCCTACACAGGGCGGATCAGTGCGTACGGGCTACCGCAAACTCGCTCAATTCAACGAGCGCATCGCGATATTCGCTGGCTGGCAGGGCGTCGAGGCACTTGATGGCGCGGGCCACGTAATCACGGGCCAATTGCGCGGTGTATTCCAGCGAACCGGAAGCTTCAACGGCCTCGCGGATGCTTTCCAGGTCTTCGATGCCACCCTTCTGGATCGCCTGGCGTACCAGTGCGGCTTGCTCAGGAGTACCTTCACGCATGGTGTAGATCAGCGGCAGGGTCGGCTTGCCTTCGGCCAGATCGTCACCGACGTTCTTGCCCAGGGTTTCCGCATCGCCTTTGTAATCCAGCAGGTCGTCGACCAGTTGGAAGGCTACGCCCAGGTGATCGCCAAACGTGCGCAACGCTTCGCGCTGATCCGGCGTGGCTTCGCACAGGGCGGCGGCGCTGTGGGTCGAGGCCTCGAAGAGCATCGCGGTTTTGCCGCGGATGACTTCCATGTAGGTTTCTTCGGTGGTGCTGGCGTCCCGGACCTTCGACAACTGCAACACTTCGCCTTCGGCAATGATTCGCGTGGCTTGCGAAAGGATCTTCATCACCGGCATCGAGCCCAGTTCGACCATCATTTCGAAAGAGCGCGAATACAGGAAGTCGCCGACCAGCACGCTTGGCGCGTTGCCCCACATCGCATTGGCGGTCGAGCGGCCACGGCGCATGCCGGACATGTCGACCACGTCGTCATGCAGCAGGGTGGCGGTGTGCAGGAACTCGATGGTGGCGGCCAGCAGGCGCAGGTCATCGCCTTCGCGACCCAGGGCCTTGCCACACAGCAACACTAATAGAGGACGCAGGCGTTTACCGCCGGCCGAGGTAATGTAGTCGCCGATTTTCGATACCAGCGGCACTCGGGAAGTCAGCTGCTTCTTGATGATGCCGTCGACGGCGCTAAAATCGTCCGCCACCGCGCGGTAGAAAGCTTGGGGTTGCATCAGCGACAGTTGCTCCAGAAGGGTTGCGCGGCATGCTAGGACCCACGTCCGGACCTGTCAAGGCGCGATGGACGGCCTCTTGCATCACTCCGGCAGCTTGCGTACAATCGCGCACCCTGAACTTCCTGGGCAGCACCTGCCTTACGCAATTGCAAACAGGCCTTCCAGCCCAATGCAGCCATGCCAGCCAATACCTCTTCTTATAAAGAGCTGGGTGAGCAGGATTATCGGAGAAATACCATGTCGTACGCAGTAATTGTTACTGGTGGCAAGCAATACAAGGTCGCCCCAGGTGAATACCTGAAGATCGAAAAACTGGAAATCGCTACCGGCGAATCCGTTACTTTTGATCGCGTTCTGTTGGTCGCCAATGGCGATGACGTGAACATCGGCGCTCCAGTTGTTGCTGGCGCTACCGTTGTGGCTGAAGTGATCTCCCAAGGTCGTCACGATAAAGTCCGCATCATCAAGTTCCGTCGTCGTAAGCACCACATGAAGCGTATGGGCCACCGCCAGTGGTACACCGAGATCAAAATCACCGGTATTCAGGCTTAATTTCAGCCTAATTCCTCACTAGGAGAATTGACTCATGGCACACAAAAAAGCTGGTGGTAGTACCCGTAACGGTCGCGACTCAGAAGCCAAACGCCTTGGCGTGAAGATGTATGGCGGCCAGGTTATCATTCCGGGCAACATCATCGTGCGTCAGCGCGGCACCCAATTCCACGCCGGTTACGGTGTAGGCATGGGTAAAGATCACACTCTGTTCGCTAAAATCGACGGCGTGATCAAGTTTGAAGTAAAAGGCGCTTTCAATCGCCGTTACGTGAGCATTGTCCCGAAGACTGCAGTCGTCGCGGCATAATTACGTAGTTGCTGGAAAAGCCCTGTCTCGCGACGGGGCTTTTTCGTTTGTGGGGTGAGTCTCTTGCAAAGCTGTTTGTGATGGGCTCCAGCGCTGGATTTTGCGGTCGTTGATTGAGGTCGCTGCGCTCATTTTTGCAAGAGTCTTATGTCTAGTTTTTTTCGGCTCGTCCGTATGACGAGAGGCGTTTTGTTATGAAGTTTGTTGATGAAGTATCGATTCGAGTAAAGGCCGGCGACGGCGGCAACGGTTGCATGAGCTTCCGTCGCGAAAAATTCATTGAAAACGGTGGCCCGAACGGCGGTGATGGTGGTGATGGCGGCTCGGTCTACATGATCGCCGACGAAAACCTCAACACCCTGGTGGACTACCGTTACACCCGGCACTTCGATGCCGAGCGCGGTTCCAACGGCGGCAGCACCGACTGCACCGGCAAGAAAGGTGAAGAGCTGGTCCTGCGGGTTCCGGTCGGCACGACCGTGATCGACTCCGCGACCCAGGAAGTCATCGGCGACCTGACCAAGGCGGGTCAGCGTCTGCTGGTCGCCCATGGCGGCTGGCATGGTCTGGGCAACACCCGTTTCAAATCCAGTACCAACCGTGCTCCGCGCCAGACCACTCCGGGCAAACCGGGTGAAGCGCGTGATCTCAAGCTGGAAATGAAAGTGCTGGCCGATGTTGGCCTGCTGGGTTTGCCGAACGCCGGTAAAAGTACCTTTATCCGTTCGGTGTCGGCCGCCAAGCCGAAAGTCGCCGACTACCCGTTCACCACGCTGGTGCCGAACCTGGGTGTGGTCAGCGTCGATCGCTGGAAAAGCTTCGTGGTCGCGGACATCCCGGGCCTGATCGAAGGCGCTTCCGACGGCGCGGGCCTGGGGATTCGCTTCCTCAAGCACTTGTCGCGTACCCGTTTGCTGCTGCACCTCGTGGACATGGCACCGCTCGATGACGCCAGCGCCCCGGATGCTGCGGAAGTGATCGTCAGCGAATTGACCAAGTTCAGCCCGTCCCTGGCTGAGCGTGATCGTTGGTTGGTGCTGAACAAGTGCGACCAGATCCTTGAAGAAGAGCACGATGAGCGCGTCAAGGAGATCGTTGATCGCCTGGAATGGACTGGTCCGGTCTACGTGATCTCGGCCATCTCCAAGCTCGGTACCGAGCGTCTGTGCCACGACATCATGCGTTACATGGAAGATCGTGCCGATCGCCTGGCTGCCGACCCGGCCTACAAGGAAGAGCTGGCCGAGCTCGATCAGCGCATCGAAGACGAAGCCCGTGCCCAGCTGCAGGCCCTGGATGACCAGCGTGCCCTGCGTCGTAGCGGCGTTAAGTCGGTCCATGACATCGGCGACGATGATTGGGACGAAGAAGATGTGGATGATGAAGATGGTCCGGAAATCATTTACGTGCGTGACTGATCCGTTGCGATAAACTTAAGCGCCGCTCAATCGAGCGGCGTTTTAGTATCTGGAAATCGATAGTTGGTCACGAATAACCACGAATAACGTTACGGGCAGTGCCAGGTCGCACTGCCCTCAAACTAAGGTTGAAGATGATGCGGAGCAAGGTGACAGGTGCGCAGCGTTGGGTCGTGAAGATCGGCAGCGCTTTGCTGACGGCGGACGGCAAGGGCCTGGATCGCGCGGCAATGGGTGTCTGGGTTGAACAGATGGTGGCCTTGCACGAGGCGGGCGTCGAGCTGGTGCTGGTGTCCTCCGGGGCGGTGGCTGCGGGCATGAGCCGTCTGGGCTGGACCGTACGACCCAGTGCAATGCACGAGTTGCAGGCGGCTGCCGCCATCGGTCAGATGGGCCTGGTGCAGGCCTGGGAATCGAGTTTTGCCGAGCATGGCCGGCATACCGCGCAAATTCTCTTGACCCACGACGACCTGTCCGACCGCAAGCGCTACCTGAATGCCCGCAGCACCTTGCGTGCGCTGGTCGAGCTCAAGGTCATTCCGGTGATCAACGAGAACGACACCGTGGTCACCGACGAAATCCGTTTCGGCGACAACGATACGCTGGCGGCGCTGGTGGCCAACCTGGTCGAGGCTGACTTGCTGGTGATCCTGACCGATCGCGACGGCATGTTCGACGCTGATCCGCGTAATAACCCTGATGCCAACCTGATTTACGAAGCCCGCGCTGACGATCCGGCGCTGGATGCCGTGGCCGGTGGCACCGGTGGTGCGCTGGGTCGTGGCGGCATGCAGACCAAATTGCGTGCGGCGCGTCTGGCGGCACGTTCCGGGGCGCACACCATCATCGTCGGTGGGCGCATTGATCGCGTACTTGATCGCCTCAAGGCTGGCGAGCGCATTGGCACCTTACTGTCGCCTGAGCGCGGCATGCTCGCGGCGCGCAAGCAATGGCTGGCCGGGCATCTGCAAACCCGTGGCACCCTGGTGCTGGATGCGGGGGCTGTGACGGCGTTGTCCAAAGGTAATAAAAGTTTGCTGCCGGTCGGCGTCAAATTGGTTCAGGGCAGCTTCCGCCGTGGCGAAATGGTGGTGTGCGTGGCGCCGGACGGTAGAGAAATCGCCCGGGGACTGGCCAATTACAGCGCCCTGGAAGCACAAAAAATCATCGGTCAGTCGTCTGAGGCGATTGTCGGTCTGTTGGGTTACATGGCGGAACCGGAACTGGTTCACCGCGATAACCTGATCCTGGTCTGAAGGAAAACTGAATGCGCGTTGCAAAGGGATTATTGGGCTTGTTGCTGGCGATGCCGTTGCTGGCGTCGGCAGAAGAAATTGGTCAGGTGTCGACTGTGTTCAAATTTGTCGGCCCGAATGACCGAATTGTGGTCGAGGCGTTTGACGATCCGAAGGTTGAGGGCGTGACGTGCTACCTGTCCCGGGCCAAGACGGGCGGCGTGAAGGGTGGCTTGGGGCTGGCTGAGGACCGTGCTGAAGCATCCCTGGCTTGCCGTCAGGTCGGGCCGATCAACTTCAAGGGTGAATTGAAGGATGGTGATGAGGTGTTCAAGGAGCGCACATCGCTGGTATTCAAGACCATGCAGGTAGTGCGTTTCCTCGACAAGAAGCGCAATACGCTGGTGTATCTGGTCTACAGCGATCGCTTGATCGAGGGCAGTCCGCAGAATGCGGTGACGGCGATTCCGATTCTGCCGTGGCCGCACGCTCAATAATCGCAAGGGTTGTAAAAAAAATGGGAAGGGCTTCGGCTCTTCCCATTTTTTTGTGCTGCATTCACTAAATCGCAGGCAATAAAAAACCGACCCTAGGGTCGGTTTTTCAACAAGCTTATTGCTTAAGCGGCTACAGCAAGGTTCAGAGCCTTGACGTGACCGTTCAGGCGGCTCTTATGGCGAGCAGCCTTGTTCTTGTGGATGATGCCTTTATCGGCCATACGGTCGATAACTGGCACGGCCAGAACGTAAGCAGCTTGAGCTTTTTCAGCGTCTTTTGCGTCGATGGCCTTAACTACATTCTTGATGTAGGTACGAACCATGGAACGCAGGCTGGCGTTGTGGCTGCGACGCTTCTCAGCCTGTTTTGCACGTTTTTTGGCGGAAGGTGTGTTGGCCACCGTCGAGCTCCTCGAAAGACTTTTTAGGAAATAGCAAACAAAATAGGCCGCGAATCATGCCGATGAGTTGATGTCTTGTCAAGGGCGGTTGAGACGTTCCGCTAAGTGGTAGGTATAAAGAGGCGGGATATTTATTTCCGGCGCTTGACCTGTAAACTCGCGAGCTTTGGCTCTGTGCTGCTGCGGCGCGGAGTATCGCATAAGTAGGCGCTTTGTTCGCCTGCTGTTTATCGACAGGCACAAACTCTTTCAATGAATCTGCTCAAATCGTTGGCCGCCGTCAGCTCTATCACGATGCTTTCCCGGGTTCTGGGGTTCGTTCGTGACACTCTTATCGCGCGTACATTTGGTGCGGGGATGGCGACCGACGCCTTCTTTATCGCCTTCAAGTTGCCCAATCTGCTGCGGCGGATCTTCGCCGAGGGGGCCTTTTCCCAGGCATTCGTGCCGATTCTTGCCGAATACAAGAGCCAGAAAGGCGAGGAGGCGACGCGAACCTTCATTGCCTACGTCTCTGGCCTGCTGACCCTGGTGCTGGCGCTGGTCACGGCGTTGGGGATGATCGCCGCGCCCTGGGTGATCTGGGCCACGGCGCCGGGTTTCACCGATACGCCTGAGAAATTCGAGCTGACGTCCAGCCTGTTGCGGGTAACGTTCCCTTATATATTGCTGATTTCCCTGTCTTCATTGGCCGGGGCGATCCTCAATACCTATAACCGTTTCTCGGTGCCGGCCTTCGTGCCGACGCTGCTTAACGTCAGCATGATTATCTTTTCGCTGTTCCTGACGCCGTACTTCAATCCGCCGGTGATGGCGCTTGGCTGGGCCGTGCTGGTCGGTGGCCTGGCGCAATTGCTCTATCAACTGCCGCACCTGAAAAAGATCGGCATGCTGGTGCTGCCACGCCTGAGCCTGCGCGACACGGGCGTCTGGCGGGTGATGAAGCAGATGTTGCCGGCCATTCTTGGCGTTTCCGTCAGCCAGATTTCCCTGATCATCAACACCATTTTCGCTTCCTACCTTGTGGCCGGCTCCGTGTCCTGGATGTATTACGCTGATCGCCTGATGGAATTGCCGTCCGGCGTGCTCGGCGTGGCTTTGGGCACGATCTTGCTCCCGACACTGGCCAAGACCTACGCCAGCCAGGATCGCCAGGAATACTCGCGCATCCTCGATTGGGGCCTGCGCTTGTGCTTCGTGCTGGTGCTGCCGTGTTCGCTCGCGTTGGGGATTCTGGCCGAACCGCTGACAGTTTCGTTGTTCCAGTACGGCGCATTCAGCGCACTTGACGCCTCCATGACCCAGCGGGCGCTGATCGCTTATTCGGTCGGTTTACTCGGGATTATCGTGATCAAAGTGCTGGCGCCGGGCTTCTATGCGCAACAAAACATCCGCACACCAGTGAAAATCGCGATTTTCACGCTGATCGTCACGCAGTTGTTCAACCTGGTCCTGATCGGCCCGCTGGCCCACGCCGGCCTGGCCTTGGCCATCAGTATCGGCGCTTGCATCAATGCCGGGCTGTTGTTCTATCAGTTGCGCAAACAGCAGATGTACCAGCCGCAACCGGGTTGGGGGAAGTTCGGGTTCAAGCTTGTCGTTGCGGTGTTGGTGATGTCGGCAGTGCTGCTCGCCGGGATGCATTTCATGCCGGCCTGGGATCAGGGGCACATGCTTGAGCGTTTCCTGCGCCTGGGTGCCTTGGTAGTGGCTGGCGTGGTCGCTTATTTCGGCATGTTGCTGCTGATGGGCTTCCGTTTGCGCGACTTCAATCGCAAGGCGTTGAGCTGAGGCGTTTGCCTCGATAAACACGGGCGGGCCGGCGGTTTTGTCGGTTCGATTACTTTGGGTTACGGTGTTGCCTGTCGTCGGCCGCCGGGTGTGGTTATAATCGACCACTTTATGAGCAAGAAGCGCGTTATGCAGCTGGTTCGAGGCCTCCACAATCTGCGCCCCCAGCATCGGGGCTGTGTCGCCACTATTGGCAACTTTGACGGTGTTCACCGTGGTCACCAGGCAATCCTGGTCAGGCTGCGTGAGCGTGCGCTCGAGTTGGGCGTGCCCAGCTGCGTGGTGATTTTCGAGCCACAGCCGCGGGAATTCTTTGCGCCTGACACCGCGCCAGCGCGTCTGGCCCGGCTGCGGGACAAACTGCAGCTGTTGGCCGACGAAGGCGTCGACCGGGTTTTGTGCCTGGCCTTCAACCAGCGCCTGAGCAAGCTCAGCGCCGCGGAATTCGTCGATACGATTCTGGTGGATGGCCTGGGCGTGCAGCACCTGGAGGTCGGTGACGACTTCCGTTTCGGTTGTGATCGGGTAGGGGATTTCGATTTCCTGCAGCAAGCCGGCGTCCTTCAGGGTTTTACCGTCGAAGCGGCGCAAACCGTCGAACTGGACGGTATTCGCGTCAGCAGCACCCAGGTGCGGAATGCCCTGGCCGCGGCCGACTTTGTCCTGGCCGAACGCTTGCTCGGTCGGCCGTTCCAGATTACCGGGCGGGTGCTGCATGGCCAGAAGCTGGCGCGCCAGCTCGGCACGCCGACCGCCAATATCCAGCTCAAGCGACGTCGCGTGCCGTTGTCCGGGGTTTACCTGGTCAACGTCGACATCGACGGCAAGACCTGGCCAGGCGTCGCCAATATCGGCGTACGGCCCACGGTCCAAGGTGATGGCAAAGCTCACCTGGAAGTCCATCTTTTAGATTTTGCCGGCGATCTGTATGACCGGCGTTTGACGGTGGTTTTCCACCACAAGCTGCGTGAAGAGCAGCGTTTCGCCTCTCTGGAGGCGCTTAAGACGGCGATCAATGCGGATGTCGCCGCCGCCCGTGCCCTGTCGCACCTAGCGCCAATCGCTAATGAAGAGCCTTAAATGACCGACTATAAAGCCACGCTAAACCTTCCGGACACCGCCTTCCCAATGAAGGCCGGCCTGCCTCAGCGCGAACCGCAGATTTTGCAGCGCTGGGACAGCATTGGCCTGTACGGTAAGTTGCGCGAGATTGGCAAGGATCGTCCGAAGTTCGTTCTGCATGACGGTCCTCCGTATGCCAACGGCACGATTCACATCGGTCACGCACTGAACAAGATTCTCAAGGACATGATCATCCGCTCGAAAACCCTGTCGGGTTTCGACGCGCCTTATGTTCCGGGCTGGGACTGCCATGGTCTGCCGATCGAGCACAAAGTCGAAGTGACCCACGGCAAGAACCTGGGCGCGGATAAAACCCGCGAACTGTGCCGTGCCTACGCCACCGAGCAGATCGAAGGCCAGAAATCCGAGTTCATCCGTCTGGGCGTGTTGGGCGACTTCGCCAACCCGTACAAGACCATGGACTTCAAGAACGAGGCCGGTGAAATCCGCGCGCTCGCCGAAATCGTCAAGGGCGGTTTCGTGTTCAAGGGCTTGAAGCCGGTGAACTGGTGCTTTGACTGCGGTTCGGCCCTGGCTGAAGCAGAAGTCGAGTACGAAAACAAAAAGTCCTCGACCATCGACGTCGCCTTCCCGATTGCCGACGAGGCCAAACTGGCGGCCGCATTCGGTCTCGCGTCCCTGGCCAAACCGGCTTCGATCGTGATCTGGACCACCACCCCGTGGACCATCCCGGCCAACCAGGCGCTGAACGTTCACCCGGAATTCAACTACGCCCTGGTTGATGTCGGCGACAAACTGCTGGTACTGGCCGAAGAGCTGGTGGAGTCGTGCCTGGCCCGCTACAGCCTGGAAGGTTCGGTCATCGCGACCACCACCGGTAAAGCGCTGGAGCTGATCAACTTCCGTCACCCGTTCTACGATCGCCTGTCGCCGGTTTACCTGGCTGACTACGTCGAACTGGGCGCTGGCACCGGCGTGGTTCACTCCGCCCCGGCCTACGGCGTGGATGACTTCGTGACCTGCAAAGCCTATGGCATGGTCAACGATGACATCCTCAATCCAGTGCAAAGCAACGGCGTTTACGTGCCGTCGCTGGAGTTCTTCGGCGGCCAGTTCATCTGGAAAGCCAACCCGGCCATCGTCGACAAGCTGACTGAAGTCGGTGCGCTGCTGCACACCACCGTCATCGAACACAGCTACATGCACTGCTGGCGTCACAAGACTCCGCTGATCTACCGCGCCACCGCGCAGTGGTTCATCGGCATGGACAAAGAGCCGACGTCTGGCGAAACCCTGCGCAAGCGGGCGATCAAGGCCATCGAAGAGACCAAATTCGTCCCGGCCTGGGGCCAGGCGCGCCTGCACTCGATGATCGCCAACCGTCCGGACTGGTGCATCTCCCGCCAGCGCAACTGGGGCGTGCCGATCCCGTTCTTCCTGAACAAGGAAAGCGGTGAACTGCACCCGCGTACCGCCGAGCTGATGGAAGAAGTCGCCAAGCGCGTCGAAGTCGAAGGCATCGAAGCCTGGTTCAAGATGGACGCGGCCGAGCTGCTCGGTGACGAAGCGCCGCTGTACGACAAGATCAGCGACACCCTCGACGTCTGGTTCGACTCGGGCACCACGCACTGGCACGTTCTGCGCGGTTCGCACCCGATGGGCCACGAGACCGGCCCGCGTGCCGACCTGTACCTGGAAGGCTCGGACCAACACCGTGGCTGGTTCCACTCGTCATTGCTGACCGGTTGCGCCATCGACAACCACGCGCCGTACCGCGAGCTGCTGACCCACGGTTTTACCGTCGACGAGTCCGGTCGCAAGATGTCCAAGTCCCTGGGCAACGTGATCGCGCCGCAAAAGGTCAACGACACCCTGGGCGCCGACATCATGCGTCTGTGGGTAGCTTCCACCGATTACTCGGGCGAAATGGCGGTTTCCGATCAGATCTTGCAACGCAGTGCGGACGCCTACCGGCGGATCCGTAACACCGCGCGCTTCCTGCTCTCGAACCTGACCGGTTTCAACCCGGCCACCGACATCCTGCCGGCCGAAGAAATGCTGGCCCTGGACCGTTGGGCCGTGGACCGCACCCTGCTGCTGCAACGCGAGCTGCAAGAGCACTACGGCGAATACCGCTTCTGGAACGTCTATTCCAAGATCCACAACTTCTGCGTGCAGGAGCTGGGCGGTTTCTACCTCGACATCATCAAGGACCGTCAGTACACCACTGGCGCCAACAGCAAGGCTCGCCGTTCGGCGCAAACCGCGCTGTACCACATCAGTGAAGCGCTGGTGCGCTGGATCGCGCCGATCCTCGCCTTTACCGCCGACGAACTGTGGGAATACCTGCCGGGCGAGCGCAACGAATCGGTGATGCTCAACACCTGGTACGAAGGCCTGACCGAGCTGCCGGACAACGTCGAACTGGGCCGCGCCTACTGGGAGCGAATCATGGCGGTAAAAGTCGCGGTCAACAAGGAAATGGAAATCCAGCGCGCGGCCAAGGCGGTCGGTGGCAACCTGCAAGCCGAAGTGACGCTGTTCGCCGAAGAGGCGCTGAGCGCCGACCTGGCCAAGCTGAGCAACGAACTGCGCTTTGTCCTGATCACTTCGACCGCCAGCGTCGCACCGTTCGTGCAAGCGCCGGCCGACGCGGTGGTCACCGAAGTCAGCGGCCTGAAGCTGAAGATCGTCAAGTCGGCCTTCGCCAAGTGCGCCCGTTGCTGGCACTGCCGTGAAGACGTCGGCGTGAACCCGGAGCATCCGGAAATCTGCGGTCGTTGCGTCGACAACATCAGCGGCGCGGGCGAGGTTCGTCACTATGCCTAATGCGGCTGGCCGTTTCGGACGGCTGAGCTGGCTTTGGTTGAGCATGCTGGTCCTGGTCATTGACCAGGCCAGCAAGTTCTACTTCGAAGGCAAGCTCGAGATGTACCAGCAAATCGTGGTGATCCCCGATTTGTTCAGCTGGACCCTGGCCTACAATACCGGCGCGGCGTTCAGCTTCCTGGCCGACAGCTCTGGCTGGCAGCGCTGGTTGTTTGCGCTGATCGCCGTGGTGGTCAGTGCGGTGCTGGTGGTCTGGCTCAAACGCCTCGGGCGCAACGAAACCTGGCTGGCCGTCGCTTTGGCGCTGGTGCTGGGCGGCGCGCTGGGCAATCTGTATGACCGCATTGCCCTGGGCCATGTGATCGATTTCATCCTGGTGCACTGGCAGAACCGCTGGTATTTCCCGGCGTTCAACTTTGCCGACAGCGCCATCAGCGTCGGTGCGGTAATGCTTGCGCTGGATATGTTCAAAAGCAAGAAAACCGGAGAAACCGTTCATGACTGAACAGGTATTGGCTGAGCAACGCATCCGCCAGAACACGGAAGTCACCTTGCACTTTGCACTGCGCCTGGAGAACGGCGACACCGTCGACAGCACCTTCGACAAAGCCCCGGCGACCTTCAAGGTCGGCGATGGCAACCTGTTACCAGGTTTCGAAGCAGCACTGTTCGGCTTCAAGGCTGGCGACAAGCGCACCCTGACCATTGCGCCGGAAAACGCTTTTGGCCAGCCCAACCCGCAAAACGTACAGATCATCCCGCGTTCGCAGTTCAAGGACATGGACCTGTCGCCGGGGTTGCTGGTGATCTTCAACGATGCGGCCAATACTGAGTTGCCCGGGATCGTGAAAGAATTCGATGATGACCAGGTCACTATCGACTTCAATCACCCGCTGGCTGGCAAGACATTGACCTTTGACGTTGAGATCATCGACGTCAAATCGCTGTAACTGACCGAACACGGTCCAATGTAGGAGCGAAGCTTGCTCGCGAAGGCGTCATCACATTCAGCATTGATGTCGACTGACCCACCGCTTTCGCGAGCAAGCTTCGCTCCTACAAGTTGTAATGATCTAATTTCTTGCGCGCAAGACACGAGGCACAGCATGCAAATCAAACTCGCCAACCCCCGTGGCTTCTGCGCCGGCGTGGACCGGGCGATCGAAATCGTCAACCGCGCCCTGGAAGTCTTCGGGCCGCCGATCTATGTGCGCCACGAAGTGGTACACAACAAATTCGTCGTCGAAGACCTGCGTTCCCGCGGGGCGATCTTCGTCGAGGAACTGGATCAGGTGCCGGATGACGTCATCGTGATCTTCAGTGCCCACGGCGTTTCCCAAGCCGTGCGTACCGAAGCGGCCGGTCGTGGCCTGAAAGTGTTCGACGCGACCTGCCCGCTGGTGACCAAGGTGCACATCGAAGTCGCGCGCTACAGCCGTGACGGTCGTGAATGCATCCTGATCGGCCACGCCGGTCATCCGGAAGTCGAAGGCACCATGGGCCAGTACGATGGCAGTAATGGTGGCGCGATCTATCTGGTTGAAGACGAAAAAGACGTCGCCACCCTGCAAGTGCACAACCCCGACAAATTGGCGTTCGTGACCCAGACCACCTTGTCCATGGACGACACCAGCCGTGTGATCGACGCCCTGCGTGCGCGTTTCCCGGCCATCGGTGGTCCGCGCAAGGACGACATCTGCTACGCCACGCAAAACCGTCAGGACGCGGTCAAGCAACTGGCGGACGAATGCGACGTGGTGCTGGTGGTTGGCAGCCCGAACAGTTCCAACTCCAATCGCCTGCGGGAATTGGCCGAGCGCATGGCCACCCCGGCCTACCTGATCGACGGTGCCGAAGACCTGCAAAAAAGCTGGTTCGAGGGTGTCGAGCGTATCGGCATCACCGCTGGCGCCTCCGCACCGGAAGTGCTGGTGCGTGGCGTGATCCAGCAGTTGCAGGCCTGGGGCGCTACCGGCGCCGATGAGCTGTCTGGTCGTGAGGAGAACATCACCTTCTCCATGCCTAAAGAGCTGCGCGTGCGCTCTTTGCTTTAAGCCTTTTCTCCTCGGCACACAGCGCCTGCTCAACTTTCTGGTTGTTCAGGCGCACGCGCCCCGTCGCGGCCAGCACCACCTGAAGGTGACTGACCGGCTCGCGGGCCGCGCAGAGGTGCAATGTCCCCGCTTGGAAGGCCTTGTCTGGCATCAACGGTTCCCCGAGACCACTGAAGCGGACGAAACTCACGACCCGCCAGTTGCCGACAATCGGCACTCGAGCGCTACTGCGCTGCTCGAAGAGCAATGGATTGCGGGTGTCCTCATGCCCCTCGCCACTGACATCCGCAATAATCCGCCAACCCTGGCTCCAGTCGTCATCAATGGCGTGGATGATTACAGTCTGATTGCGTGTGATCGCTTCGCTCCTGGCGCTGCGCAGGCCACTGATCAGCGATTGCGCGGCTTCTTCGCGATGATTCGCTTCGGCCAGCGCCGCAAACGCCGGACTGACCAACAGCAGAACAATCCCGGCAATTGCCAGTCCCATGAGCAGTTCGATCAGGCTTAAGCCTTGCTGATGCATGTATTTCCCTCCCTGGAACGGTGCGATTCGCGCAATCCATGCGCGAGTAATGGCAAAACAACCGTACATCTGCCGGTCGAATGTTCTAGCGTGTAGAAGCAGGTATAGCCGACGGCAACGGAGGGCACCGATGGATCATCGTACAAAAGGTTTCACGCTGGTCGAGGTGCTGATCACGCTCGCGATTTTTCTGATCCTGATCACGATGGCGGTGCCGATGTTTACCCGTTCGATACAGGGCACCCGGGCTGATACCGAGGTGGGCGACCTGCAACGCGCGCTCAATTACGCACGGCTAGAGGCCATCGACCGTGGTGTTACCACGCGACTGCGGCCGACTGCCGGTGGCAGCGTCTGGACCGGGGAGCTGACGGTCTACGAGGGTACTGGCACTCTGGCCAATATATTACGGGTTGTTCCAGCGATGAGCAGTGGTGCGACTCTGACGCTAACCTCTGGAGTGACTGCCATCGATTTCAACAATCTGGGCGGTTTGTCGGCACCGTCCACGGCGGTGGTGATCACTTATGTATTGGGGGCGCAGAGCAAGACGCTGAATGTGTGTTTGAACGGACGGATTCTATTGGGTGGAAGTTGCGGATGAGGGAGCGGAGCAGGCGAGCACAGGAGGGCATGACGCTGATCGAGGTACTGGTCGCGTTGTTGATTCTGACCGTGGGGCTGTTGGGGGCGGCGGCGATTCAGCTCAATGCGCTCAAGTACACCGACAGTGCGCGGATGACCAGCCAGGCGAGTTTTATCGCCTACGACATGCTGGATCGCATCCGCGCCAACACCGGTGCCGATTACACCGTCACGCCTCCGACGTCGGCCAACCTGAGCGTCGCCCGGGACCAGGATCTCTACGATTTCACCACCAATATCGTCGCCTTTGGCGGGGCGAGCGCCACCGGCAGCGTGGCGCTGAATCAGCGGGTGTACACCATCACCATCACCTGGGATGACTCGCGGGCCACCAACGTCGCCAACTCGCGGCGCAGTTTTGTCCTGACCAGTCGTGCCGCCGTCGACCCGGTGACCACGCCATGAAACAGTCCAACCGAGGCTTTGGCTTGATCGAGGTGTTGATCGCCCTGGCGTTGAGCCTGATCGTGGTACTGGGCGTGGCGCAGGTGTTCATCGCGGCCAAGAACACCTACGTCAGCCAGAACACCGCCGCCGCGATGCAGGAAGATGCGCGGTTCGTGTTGAGCAAGATGATTCAGGAAATTCGCATGGTCGGGATGTTTGGCTGCCTGGGGGCCGTCACGGACGCCAGTTCGACGGGTGACTTCAATGCCAGCCAGTTGGCGCCGATCAGTTGGGATAACGCCAATCTCAAGCTGACCATGGTGACAGCGGATGTGGGTGGCAGTGGCGGTACGCCGACCTGGACCGTGCTCTCCGACTGTAAAACCAGCGCCACGGCCTACACGGGGGCTAGAGTCGCGTCATCCGGGCAAATGGCTTTCCCGATTCGACGGTTGATCTACAGCTTCAGCAATAACCAGCTGTTGATGGGCGTTGGCAGCGGTACGCCAACCCAGGCGGTGCTGATCAACAACGTCAGTGCCTTCAACGTGTCCTTTGGCGTCGCCACCAGTACCAGCGATGTGGCGGCCTCCAGTTACAGCGCCAATCCAGCCAATACCGCGTTGATACGCAGCGTGCGCCTGACCCTGACGCTGACCGATCCGAACAATCGCGTGCGCAATCAAACCTTCAACGTGGTTGCGGCTCTGCGCAACCGGCTGCAGTAGGTGAGTGCCGGATGAGAGCCCCGACAAACAAGCAAACAAACCAACGGGGAATGGCCTTGCTGGTCAGCCTGGTATTTCTGTTGCTGCTGACGGTGATCGGCATTTCATCGATGCAGAACGCGACCCTCCAGGAAAAAATGGCCGCCAGCGTGACCCTGCGCAATAAATCCTTCCAACTGGCCGAAGCCACCTTGCGCATCGGCGAAAGCGCGGTACAACTGGCGACCTATACGCTGGCGGTGTGCGGCACCACGGCGCAATGCGCGCCGCCGGCGGAATCCTCGAGCGTGACCGGTGCCGGGCTCAATTCCACGTCGGGGGTCACCTGGATTGCCGCCGGCGGCGGCTTGTATGGGGTGCAGAACATCGGCACGACGACGGGCGCCGTCAACATCCCAAGCAACTCCTCGGCGACGCTGTACCGGGTCACCGCAGTCGGCATCGTCGGCAATAACGTTCGCAGTGTGGTGGAGAGCATCTATGCCAAGTATTGATGCTCGCGGTGGCTGGCGCCGAGGGTGGGCGCAGGTGCTTTTCGGTGCGTTGCTGAGCCTGTACCTGGCGGCGCCGGCCTACGCCTTCACGCCATCGGACTCCCCGCTGTTGAGCGCGGCGGCGGTGCCACCGAACGTCATGTTGTTGATCGACGACTCGGGGAGCATGAACACCATCATCTTCGCGGCGGGCTTCGACCCCGCGGTCAACCGCACGCCGGCCAGGCAGTGCAACGCCTTTATCGGCTTGTGTCTGAGTGCTTCTGACATCGTCGGCAGCTCGATCTTCCTCTCCAGTCTGCCGAGCTCCGGGTGTTCAGGTGGTGCGTACGCGTTCTACAACAACAGTCTGACCCCGCAATGCATCAAGCTCCCAGACCCGGTGGGCAATGAAAATACCCGCTACACCGACGACTACCTCTCGTACCTGGTGGGTTTGGCCAACGGTAGCAATCGTGATTTCACTAACGGCTCGATCCCCAACGACTATCGAGTCAACGTGGCGCGTAATGTCTCCGCTGCATTGGTAGCCGGTAACCGCGGCTTGCGTATCGGCCTGGCTACGTTCAATCCGCCCAGCAGCAACAACTCCGCCAATGGCGGTTATATCGCTCGGCCCATCAGCGATCTGGCAGTCGTCACCGGCAGCGTTACCCAGTCCCAGGCTGACACCAATTACAACAACCTGATCTCCTCCATCAATAACCTGGCGGCTGTGGCCAACACGCCGCTGGCCGAAACCTACTACGAAATCACCCGTTATTTTCGCGGTATGACGCCGTACTACAACTCGACGCCGACGACCTACACCAGCCCGATCCAGTATCGCTGCCAGAAGAACTACGGCGTGGTCGTCACTGACGGCTTGCCGACCTATGATCGGACGTTTCCGACCAACGATCCGCTGGGCACCACCCGCTTGCCCAACTGGGACGGGATCAACAACGATGGCAATAACCTCAGTGGCGATGACGAGGGCGACACCCTGTATCTGGACGACATCGCCAAGTTCGCTTTCGACATCGACATGCGTTCGACCGGTACGGACCTGGCCGGCAAAAGCTGGACCGCGGCGGATTTTCCCAAGCAGTACATGAACACCTACACCGTGGGTTTCACCGCAGCCAACCCGATGCTGTCGGATGCGGCCGCTTACGGCCAGGGCCTGTATTACCAGGCTAACGACGCTGCCGGTCTTAACGCGGCCTTGTCCTCGGCCTTGAGCAACATCACCTCCAAGGCCGGATCGGGCGGTAGCGGTGTCACCAGCGGCACCACGGTGGCCAGCGGTTCGAGTTACTTCCAGACCAGCTACGACCCCAAGGACTGGCGCGGGACGATCAAGTCCTACGGCTTCACGGCCAGCGGCTCGGTCAATACATCCTCGGTGTTATGGACCACCGACACGGCCATCGTGCCGGGAGCCACGGCGCCGACCTACCAGTCCTGGAACACCCTGACCAACGCCGCGATTACCTTGGCCTACGGCAACTTTTCCCCGGCCCAGCAAACCTCGCTCAGCCAGAGTCTGCCGACCGGGATTGTCGGCAATGACCTGGTGGAGTGGAGCAAGGGCACCAACAAGACCGGGCTGAAAGTGCGCTCGGTATTGCTCGGTGACATCATCAACTCGCCCCTTGCGCTGGCTTCTCCCACGGATCAGACCGCGTCGGATCTGGTGGGCGATTCCACCTACACCACCTATCTGGCGACCAAAGCCGCCAACATGAGCCCCAGCCTGGTGGTCAACGCCAACGACGGCTTTCTCAATGTCATCAACGCCGCCAACGGTGCCCGACGTTATGCCTACATGCCGTCCAGCGTGCTGCCGTCGTTGCGCTATATTGCCGATCCCACCTATATCAACGGCGTGAGCCACAAGTTTCTGGTGGACGGTCAGGTCGGGGTGTTCGACGCCCAACTCAGCGGCGCCTGGAAAACCCTGGCCCTGGGCGGTGTAGGGGCGGGCGGCAAGACGTTCTACGCCGTGCAGCTGTTTGATGCGTCAGCGGGTAACGCCTTCAAGGCATTGTGGGAAATCAGCGCACCGACCACGGCGAACACGGCGAACGCTTTCAATGACCTGGGTTATGCCTATGCGCGCCCGGAAGTGGCACGCTTGGCCGATGGGCGTTGGGCGGCTTTCATCTCCAACGGCTACGGGAGCAATTCGGGGGTGGCAGCGTTGTATGTGGTGGACGTACGTGACGGTTCGCTGATCAAGAAAATCGTCATCGACAGCACGGAAACCACCAATGGCCTGTCTTCGGTGGAGCTCAAGGTCAACTCGCAGAACGTGGTGCAGGCCGCTTATGGCGGCGACCTGAAAGGACGTTTGTGGAAGTTCGACCTGAGTGGCGCCACAACTGACAGCTGGGGCGTCGCTTTTTCCGGCAAGCCATTGTTCACGACCCCGGGTGGCGCCACACAACCGATTACCGCGCAACCGCTGCTGGCGGACAATTCCCTGGGCGGCAAGCAGGTGTTTTTCGGTACCGGGAAATTCAATGAGACTGCCGACAAGACCAACAAGGATCTTCAAGCGTTCTACTCGGTATGGGATGCCGATGGCGGATCTGGACAGATGACGGTGTCGAGTTTGCAGGCCCAGGCCGTGACCGGGGTGATCGGCGGCAGCGCGGGCGGGCAATTCATTACCACAAGCCAGAATGACACGACCTACCCGGCCGAGAAGGGGTGGTACCTGCCGCTGGTATACAACAGCGTGTTGACCGGTGAGCGGGTGATCAATCAGGCCAGCCTGGTTGCCGGCCGCATCGTGTTCACCACGGCCAGCGTCGACACCACCGACCCTTGCGCCAGTTTCGGTACCGGGAAGCTGGTCGAGCTGGATGCATTCAGCGGTAAGATGCTCAACTACGCGGTGCTCGACACCAATGGCGACGGGCTGGTCGACAGCACGGATTCGATTTCCAGCGGGGTGATTTTCACCGGTGGTATTCCGACGCTGAACGCGATCGTCAACAATGCGTCCCGCAAAATTGTGAACGATTCCAGCGGTGGCATCAGCTCCCTGGTGGAAAAACCCGGCGGTGGCGGCGGCCGTCGCATCATGTGGCGACAAATACAGTAAGTGAGAGTTGAGGCAATGCGCAGATCCAACCGAGGTTTTACCCTGATCGAAATCATGATCGTGATTGCGATCATCGGGATCGTTATCACCATTGGCTATCCGAGCCTTACCGAGTACACGAAAAAGGGCCGTCGCACCGAGGTGGCCGGGCTGCTTTCCGAGCAGGCGCAGATTCTTGAGCGGTTCTATTCCAAAAATAACCTCTACACCGGCGCCACCGGCCTGAGCACAGGTAACGACTTTTACACCATCACTCCGACCATCACCGACCAGACCTTCCTGCTGACGGCGGTGCGCAAGTCAGGTACGAACATGGCGACCGACAAGTGTGGGGATTTCACCATCACCAACACTGGCGTCAGAAGCATGGTCAACGCCACGTTCGGGCTGGCCACCAAGGATTGCTGGGGCCGCTGAGTTTCCTTTTTGGGCGCCTTTTGCGCCCCTGTCTATTGAACGGTTGGATCAGAACATGAGCAGGCAACAGCAAGTGGTGATTGTCGGCGGCGGGGTGATCGGCCTGCTGACCGCGTTCAATCTCGCGTCCGAAGTGCAGAGCGTTGTGCTGCTGGATCGCTCGAACGTCGGCCAGGAATCGTCCTGGGCCGGCGGCGGCATTGTTTCACCGCTTTATCCGTGGCGCTACAGCCCGGCGGTCACGGCGCTGGCTCACTGGTCCCAGGATTTTTATCCACAGCTGGGTGAGCGTCTGTTTGCCGCCACCGGCGTCGACCCCGAAGTGCACACCACCGGGCTTTACTGGCTGGATCTGGACGATGAAGCCGAAGCACTGGCCTGGGCCGAACGGGAAAACCGTCCGCTGCGGGCTGTGGATATCTCGGCAGCCCATGACGCGGTGCCGGTCCTGGGCGGTGGTTTCTCACGGGCCATCTACATGGCCGATGTGGCCAACGTGCGCAACCCGCGGCTGGTCAAGTCTCTGAAGGCGGCGCTGTTGGCGCTGCCGAACGTGACGATCCATGAGCAATGCGAAGTCAGCGGGTTTATCCGTGACGGCGACGCGGTGGTCGGGGTGCAGACGTCCACGGGCGCGATTCTTGGCGATCAGGTTGTGTTGACGGCGGGCGCCTGGAGCGGCGACTTGCTGAAAAGCCTCGGCCTGGAACTGCCGGTCGAGCCAGTCAAGGGTCAAATGATTCTGTACAAGTGTGCGGCGGATTTTTTGCCGAGCATGGTCTTGGCCAAGGGCCGGTACGCGATTCCGCGTCGCGACGGACATATCCTGATCGGCAGTACGCTGGAGCACGAAGGGTTCGACAAGACCCCAACCGGATCGGCGCTGGAAAGCCTGAAGGCCTCGGCCGTGGAGTTGATCCCGGCGCTGGCGGAAGCCGAGGTGGTGGGGCATTGGGCCGGGCTGCGGCCGGGCTCGCCGGAAGGCATTCCCTATATTGGCCGGGTGCCGGGTTTTGCCGGGCTGTGGCTCAACTGCGGGCATTACCGCAATGGATTGGTGCTGGCGCCGGCGTCGTGCCAGTTGTTTGCGGATGTGATGCTGGGCAGGGCGCCGATCATTGATCCGGCGCCGTATGCGCCGGCGGGGCGAATTTAAGGCGAAGAGCAAAAGATCGCAGTCTTCGGCAGCTCCTACGGGGGCTGCGATCTTTTCAATCCAAACCTAATTTCTTGAGCCGATAGCGCATCGACCGAAACGACAGATTCAACCGTTGCGCCGCCGCCGTGCGATTCCAGCGGGTTTCCTCCAGTGCCTGGAGGATGAGTTTGCGTTCGACGTTTTCCAGATAATCTTCCAGATTGTCGATCCGCGTCAGGTCCGGCACGCCGGCCTCAGCGGTGCAGTTGCCTTCGGCCAGGCGCAGGTCGCTGGCTTCGATCTGTTTGTTCTCACACAAGGTGTGGGCGCGTTCGAGCATGTTCTCCAGCTCCCGCACATTGCCCGGGAAACGGTAGCTTTTCAGCGCTTCAACGGCTTGCGGGTGCAGTTTTGCCGCGGGTTGGCCAGTGCCGGCCGCCAGACGCTTGAGCACATGGCTGGCCAGGGTCTCGATATCGTCCCGACGCTCGCGCAAGGGCGGGACCCGCAGTTCGATCACATTGAGCCGATAGTACAAATCCTGGCGAAAACGTTCGGCGCTGACTTCAGCGTCGAGGTCCTTGTGGGTGGCGCAGAGGATACGCACATCGACCACGGTTTCCTGCTGCCCGCCGACGCTGCGCACCGCTTTCTCCTGAATCGCCCGCAGCAACTTGACCTGCATGGCCAGTGGTAAATCAGCCACTTCATCGAGGAACAGGGTGCCGCCATGGGCCGCCTGGAACAGCCCGGGCTTGTCTTCGATGGCGCCGCTGAAGCTGCCCTTGCGATGGCCGAAGAATTCACTTTCCATCAATTCCGACGGTATCGCTCCGCAATTGACCGGCACGAAGGGGCCGTTCGAACGCGGGCCTTGTTCGTGGATCAGGCGGGCGACCAGCTCCTTGCCGCTGCCGGATTCGCCGCTGATGTACACCGGTGCCTGACTGCGGGCCAGTTTGTCGATTTGCTTGCGCAGGCTGCGCATCGGCAGTGAATCGCCGAGCAAGCGGCGATCAATCGCGGTGCTGGCGCCACCCGGAGCCGGTAGGCGCAAGGCACTGGTGACCAATTCTCGCAGCCGGGTGAGGTCCACCGGTTTGGTCAGGAAGTCGAAAGCGCCGGCCTTGAGGGCGTTGATCGCCGTTTCCAGGCTGCCATAGGCGGTGATCATCGCCACCGGCACTTGCGGATAACGTTGCTGGATGTGTTGTACCAGCTCCAGGCCGGTGCCATCGGGCAGGCGCATGTCGGTCAGGCACAGGTCGAATGTCTCCCGGCCCAGCAGGGCCTGGGCTTCGCCGAGGTTGCGGGCACTGAACGTGTCGAGTTTCATCCGTCCCAGGGTGATTTCCAGGAGTTCGCGGATATCCGGTTCGTCGTCGACGATCAGGACTTTCTGCTGTGGGCTCATGTTCAACTTTGTTTCCGTCCGTGTGCAAAGGTGATGCGAAAGCAGCCGCCGCCTTGGCGTGGTTTGAAGTCTAGGCGGGCCTGGTTGCTTTCGCACAGCTCACGGGACAGATAGAGCCCGAGGCCTGTGCCTTGGGTGCTGGTGGTGAAGAACGGTTCGAACAGGTGCACTTGCTGATCCGGCGCCACGCCGGGGCCGTTGTCCAGCACTTCGAGAACCGGCAACTGGCTGTCGGTGTCGATAAACAGCTCAAGCCAGACCTCGGCCCTGTCATGGGTCAAGGCGCTGTGCCGCCAGGCATTGCGCAACAAGTTGTCGAGAATCTGGGTCAGTTGGTTCGGGTCCATCAACGTTGTGAAGTGGCCCAGGCCGATGCGCAGGTGAATGTGCTGGCGTTCGGTCGCGGCCTCACGGGCTTCTTCGACGAACTGCGCCAGCCACGGCTTCAGATCGAGCCGCTGCGGTGCGGTTTGCTGGCGGCGGGACAGTTGCAGGACGTTTTCGATAACCCGATTCATTCGTTGAGAGTGGTCTTGGATAATCTGGGTCAGACGTCGATCCGCGTCGTTCAGTTCCTCGGATTCCTGCAGCAACTGCGCGGCGTGACTAACGGCGCCCAGCGGGTTGCGGATCTCGTGGGCGATACCGGCGGTCAGGCGACCGAGGGCGGCGAGCTTCAATTGCTGGGCCTGCTGGGCGATCTGGGCGAGGTCTTCGAGAAAGACCAGCGTTTGATGGTGCGGGCTTTGGTCGAGGGCAATGAAGCTCGGTTGCAGCTCCAGGCCGGAACGGGCGACTTTCAAGCTCTGGGGACGCAAGGTCGGGTTGTTGAGCCACAGTTGCAGGCGCTCGACCAGGGTTGGCGAGTAATCATCGATCAGTTGGCCGTCCAGCCGTTCCTGGCCCAGCAGGGACAGGGCACTGTGGTTGGCCAGTTGCACGCGGCGCTGGTCGTCCAGCACCAGGATGCCGGTACGCATGCGTTGCAGAATCAGCACATTGAGGGCTTCAAGGCCAACCACCTCGCTGGCACGCTGCTCGGCGAGGTGCTCACTGACTTCCAGGCGCCGGATCAAGCCTTGCACCAGCAACGCCGCGGCAAAGCACAGCGCGCCGAGGGTGCCGGCTTGCAGATAGTCACTGGGGCTGGCGGGGTGGCTGAAGCTCAGCAGGAAACTCAAACCGACAATGCCGATGGCCGCGACTGCCGCGATCACCAAACCAATACGTCCGCGCAATAGCGTATTGCCGATGGCCACTGACACGATCAGCAGATTGCCGATGGCACTGGCCACACCACCGGCGGCGTAGAACAGGCCGCACAACAGCAATACATCGACCAGGGTCAGGCTGAACAGCTGCGTCCGGCGCCGGGTGTTCTCCAGGAACACCACCAGCAGAATGTTAAGCACCAGGTACAACCAGCTGCCACTGCGCAGCAAGTCGTTATCGGCGAGCGCCAGCAACTGGTTGTCCATGTTGCTGGAAATCAACAACACCAGGGTGATGCCGACGCTTAAACGGTACAGATGATAGAGGCGCAGCAGTCGCTGGGCCTGTTTGTTGCCGGGGCTGGAGGCCTCAGCGGTCACTGGAACCCGGGCCTTGCTCAAGGTGAGCCTGGCTGCAATACCACTGTTGTTGAAGGTTCAGCGCACGGTCGCGGGGCAGGTGAACGCCACAGTGGGCGCAGCGCACCATGGGGGCCGCTTCCAGCTCGGCGGAGGATTTTGGCGCTGAAACCTGGCCCTTGAACTTGCGCCAGAACCATACCGCAGCGGCAATCAGGGCGATCCAGAACAGTAAACGAAGCATGGTGGGCTGCTTTAAGAATGATGATCAGGCAGTTTAGCCAAGGACATGACGGGCGCACAGCGTAATAAATCGCCGCCATAAAAAAGGGAGACTCAAGAGTCTCCCTTTTCGTACAACCCGAGGTGTCAGTCGAACACACCGAAGGTCATGTAGCTGAACCACGAACGGTCGCTGTTGTTGCCTTCCGCTTCGTGTTGCTCTTCCTCGATCACATCGCCGTTTTCATCTTTAGGCTTGAGATCGTTCGGAATCGAGTCTTTCGCGTCCTGGAACTGCTTCTGCACGTCCTGGTTGGCGCGGGTTTCGCCCGGCGGCAGCGGCGGACGGGATTCGATCAGGCCCAGGGTAGCCTTGCTCAGCCACGAACGGTTGTCCGCTTCGTCGACCGATGGCTTGAACTGACCGTCCACCAGGCTTGGGTGGTTCGGGTAGTTGAGCTTCAGGGTTTCGAGGCTGGTGGTGGCCAGTTCGTCCAGGTGCAGACGCTGGTAGGCCTCGACCATTACCGCCAGGCCGTCTCCGACCGAAGGGGTTTCCTGGAAGTTTTCCACTACGTAACGACCACGGTTCGCGGCGGCGACATAGGCCTGACGAGTCAGGTAGTAGTCGGCAACGTGAATTTCGTAGGAAGCCAGCAGGTTGCGCAGGTAAATCATGCGCTGCTTGGCATCCGGCGAGTAGCGGCTGTTCGGGTAGCGGCTGGTCAACTGGGCGAACTCGTTGTACGAGTCGCGGGCAGCGCCGGGGTCACGCTTGGTCATGTCCAGCGGCAGGAAGCGCGCCAGCAGGCCGACGTCCTGGTCGAAGGAGGTCAGACCCTTGAGGTAATACGCGTAATCCACGTTCGGATGCTGTGGGTGCAAACGAATGAAACGCTCGGCGGCAGACTTGGCAGCCTCAGGCTCGGCGTTCTTGTAGTTGGCGTAGATAAGCTCGAGTTGAGCCTGATCAGCGTAGCGCCCGAACGGATAACGCGACTCCAGGGCCTTCAGCTTGGCTGTGGCGCTGGTGTAGCTGTTGTTATCCAGGTCGGTCTGAGCCTGCTGGTACAGCTCGACTTCGCTAAGGTTTTCGTCTACGACTTCCTTCGATGAGCAAGCAGCGGTCAATGCGAGGATGGCGATCAGCAGCAGGTGTTTCACTTGCATGGCGGCTTGCGTCCCTATGACGGCCGCTGTCTTGGGCGGGGCCGTCCTGTTATGATGAGCGCCCCGTTGAATAGCCTCGGGGCAAAAGACGCCGTATTTAACCACAAGCGCGCAGCCGAAACCAAAGGCTGTGCCGACGCCTAGTCTGAGCATGTCCGATAAAATTGAACTTCGCGCAGAGGTGCCGTCCGAATTGGGCGGCCAACGCCTCGATCAAGTCGCCGCACAATTATTCGCTGAGCACTCGCGCTCGCGCCTTTCCGCCTGGATCAAAGACGGCCGCCTGACTGTGGATGGGGCGGTTATCCGCCCGCGAGACATTGTTCATGGTGGTGCCATTCTTGAACTCACTGCCGAGCAGGAAGCTCAGGGCGAATGGATCGCTCAGGACATCGAGCTGGACATCGTCTACGAAGACGACGACATCCTGGTGATCAACAAACCTGCGGGTCTGGTGGTGCATCCGGCTGCCGGTCACGCTGATGGCACCTTGCTCAACGCCTTGCTGCACCACGTGCCGGACATCATCAATGTGCCCCGCGCCGGTATCGTGCATCGCCTGGACAAGGACACCACTGGTCTGATGGTGGTGGCCAAGACCATTCAAGCGCAGACGCAACTGGTTACACAGTTGCAGAGCCGCAGCGTCAGCCGGATCTACGAGTGCATCGTGATCGGTGTGGTCACTGCCGGTGGCAAGATCAACGCGCCGATCGGTCGCCACGGCCAGCAACGCCAGCGCATGGCGGTGATGGAAGGTGGCAAGCAAGCCGTCAGCCACTACCGTGTGCTCGAGCGTTTCCGCTCCCACACCCACGTGCGGGTGAAGCTGGAAACCGGTCGTACGCACCAGATTCGCGTACACATGGCCCACATCAACTACCCGTTGGTCGGAGACCCTGCCTACGGCGGTCGCTTCCGTATCCCGCCGGCAGCCAGTGTGACCATGGTCGAATCGTTGAAGGCTTTTCCGCGTCAGGCGCTGCATGCGCGGTTCCTGGAGCTGGATCATCCGACCACCGGTAAACGCATGAGCTGGGAATCGCCACTGCCGGACGATTTCGTCTGGCTGCTGACTCTGCTCAAGCAAGACCGCGAGGCGTTCATCGGATGAGTGACTGGCTGATTCCCGACTGGCCTGCGCCTGCCGGGGTGAAAGCCTGCGTTACCACCCGTGCGGGCGGCGTCAGTCTGGCGCCGTTCGACAGCCTCAACCTCGGCGATCACGTCGACGACAGTCCCGAAGCCGTGGCTGAAAATCGCCGTCGTCTCACCGATCATTTCTCGATCCAACCGGCCTGGTTGCAACAGGTCCACGGCATTGTCGTGGCTGATGCCGATCCGGGCCGGGTGGTGACCGCTGATGCCAGCTGGACCGCAACCCCCGGAGTTGCCTGCGCGGCGATGACGGCGGATTGCCTGCCGGCGCTGTTCTGCGACCGAGCCGGCACACGCGTCGCGGCGGCCCATGCCGGTTGGCGCGGGTTGGCGGCCGGTGTGCTGGAAGCGACCCTCGACAGTCTGGGCGTGGCGTCAGAAGAAGTCATGGTCTGGCTCGGCCCGGCGATTGGCCCGCAAGCCTTTGAAGTCGGCCCGGAAGTACGGGAAGTCTTCATCCAGCAATTGCCTGAAGCCGCAAAAGCCTTTGTCCCGAGCCACAACGCCGGCAAGTTCATGGCCGACATCTATGAGCTGGCGCGTTTGCGTCTGGCTGCGCGTGGTGTCACCGCTGTTTATGGTGGCGGTTTCTGTACCGTGACCGATCCGCGCTTCTTTTCTTACCGTCGCAGTCCGCGCACCGGTCGGTTTGCCTCCCTGGTCTGGCTCGAAGACTAAGCTTCCCTGATCTACATCAACTGTACGACGCTTGAAACTCCCAGAATCGACCGCATCTATAGCGGTATCTGGCAGGTTTCTTCATTCAGGATGGTTTTCTAGGTCCGGCCTGCTCAAAAGGAAGGTGACCCATGCGTATAGACCGTTTAACCAGCAAATTGCAGTTAGCTCTATCCGACGCCCAATCCCTGGCTGTCGGCCTCGATCATCCGGGCATTGAACCGGCGCACTTGATGCAAGCCATGCTTGAGCAACAGGGTGGTTCGATCAAACCTCTGTTGATGCAAGTCGGCTTTGACGTCAACAGCCTGCGCAAAGAGCTGACCAAAGAGCTCGATCAACTGCCGAAAATCCAGAACCCGACCGGCGACGTCAACATGTCGCAGGACTTGGCGCGCCTGCTCAACCAGGCCGATCGCCTGGCGCAGCAGAAGGGTGATCAGTTCATTTCCAGCGAGCTGGTGTTGCTCGCCGCCATGGACGAGAACAGCAAGCTCGGCAAGTTGCTGCTCGGCCAGGGTGTGAGCAAGAAAGCCCTGGAAAACGCGATCAACAACCTGCGTGGCGGCGAAGCCGTCAATGATGCGAACCACGAAGAGTCGCGTCAGGCGCTGGACAAGTACACCGTCGACCTGACCAAGCGCGCCGAAGAAGGCAAGCTTGACCCGGTAATTGGCCGTGACGACGAAATTCGCCGGACCATTCAGGTCCTGCAACGCCGCACCAAGAACAACCCGGTGCTGATCGGCGAGCCTGGCGTGGGTAAAACCGCCATCGCCGAGGGCTTGGCCCAGCGCATCATCAACGGCGAAGTGCCGGACGGCCTCAAAGGCAAACGCTTGCTGTCCCTGGACATGGGCGCGTTGATTGCCGGTGCCAAGTATCGCGGTGAGTTCGAAGAACGCCTGAAATCCCTGCTTAACGAACTGTCGAAGCAGGAAGGGCAGATCATTCTGTTCATCGACGAACTGCACACCATGGTCGGCGCCGGTAAAGGCGAAGGCTCGATGGACGCGGGCAACATGCTCAAGCCAGCCTTGGCCCGTGGCGAGTTGCACTGCGTCGGCGCGACCACGCTCAACGAGTACCGCCAATATATAGAGAAGGACGCGGCCCTCGAGCGGCGTTTCCAGAAAGTACTGGTGGAAGAGCCGAGCGAAGAAGACACCATTGCCATCCTGCGTGGCCTCAAGGAGCGTTACGAGGTTCACCACAAAGTGGCGATCACCGACGGCGCGATCATCGCCGCGGCCAAGCTGAGCCATCGCTACATCACTGATCGGCAGTTGCCGGACAAGGCCATCGACCTGATCGACGAAGCCGCCAGCCGTATCCGCATGGAGATCGACTCCAAGCCGGAAGTGCTGGACCGTCTGGAGCGGCGCCTGATTCAGCTGAAGGTGGAATCCCAGGCGCTGAAGAAAGAAAGCGACGAAGCAGCGATGAAGCGCCTGGAAAAACTCCAGGAAGAAATCGTCCGTCTGGAGCGTGAGTATTCGGACCTCGAAGAAATCTGGAATTCGGAAAAAGCCGAAGTCCAGGGGTCGGCGCAGATCCAGCAGAAAATCGAACAGTCCCGTCAGGAACTGGAAGCCGCACGCCGTAAAGGTGACCTGAACCGCATGGCCGAGCTGCAATACGGGATCATCCCGGACCTGGAGCGCAGCCTGCAAATGGTCGACCAGCACGGTAAAAGCGAGAACCAGTTGCTGCGCAGCAAGGTGACCGAGGAAGAAATCGCGGAAGTCGTGTCGAAGTGGACCGGCATTCCCGTGTCGAAGATGCTCGAAGGCGAGCGCGACAAGTTGATGAAGATGGAAAGCCTGCTGCACCAACGTGTGATCGGCCAGGACGAAGCGGTGATCGCGGTTTCCAACGCAGTACGGCGTTCCCGTGCCGGGTTGTCCGATCCGAATCGCCCGAGCGGTTCGTTCATGTTCCTCGGCCCGACCGGTGTCGGTAAAACCGAGCTGTGCAAGGCGCTGGCCGAGTTCCTCTTTGATACGGAAGAGGCGATGGTGCGGATCGACATGTCCGAGTTCATGGAGAAACATTCCGTGGCTCGCTTGATCGGCGCGCCACCAGGCTACGTGGGCTATGAAGAGGGCGGTTACCTGACCGAGGCGGTGCGTCGCAAGCCTTACTCGGTGATCCTGCTGGACGAGGTCGAGAAGGCCCATCCGGACGTCTTCAACATCTTGCTGCAAGTGCTGGAAGATGGCCGCCTAACCGACAGCCATGGCCGCACGGTGGATTTCAAGAACACCGTGATCGTCATGACCTCCAACCTCGGTTCGGTACAGATCCAGGAGCTGGTTGGTGATCGTGAAGCACAACGGGCGGCGGTGATGGATGCGATTTCCACGCACTTCCGGCCGGAGTTCATCAACCGGGTCGACGAGGTGGTGATCTTCGAGCCGCTGGCGCGGGATCAGATCGCGGGCATCACCGAGATCCAGTTGGGTCGCCTGCGCAGTCGCCTGACCGAGCGCGAGCTGAAACTGGAGCTCAGTCCGGAAGCGATGGATAAGTTGATCGCAGTGGGTTACGACCCGGTCTATGGCGCACGGCCGCTCAAACGAGCAATTCAGCGCTGGATCGAGAACCCGTTGGCGCAGCTGATTCTGTCCGGTCGTTTCCTGCCGGGCGAGACCGCTGTCGGCAAGGTGGAAAACGACGAAATCGTTTTCGACTGAGGCGTAACGCCAGTGAAATAAACAAGGCCTCGCATTGCGAGGCCTTTTTTTCGCCAGGCTGTTGAACTGAAAGGAAAAGGCTTGTAAAGTGCGCCCCGCAGTAAGTCACCCGCAAGGGTTTCTACTCCCCAAGTAGAAATCTGAAATAAGTTGCAAATCATTAACTTGAATGCAAATTAGGGGGTTGACAGAGGTGCTTAAGATTGTAGAATAGCGCGCCTCAGACACACGAACGCAGCGATGCGAACGGGTCGAGAGATGCAGCAAGCTTCACCGTTGTAAATTGAAATATGTAGTTCCGTGATAGCTCAGTCGGTAGAGCAAATGACTGTTAATCATTGGGTCCCAGGTTCGAGTCCTGGTCACGGAGCCAATTTCAAACCGGGGTATAGCGCAGTCCGGTAGCGCGCCTGCTTTGGGAGCAGGATGTCAGGAGTTCGAATCCCCTTACCCCGACCATTTTTGGGTCGTTAGCTCAGTTGGTAGAGCAGTTGGCTTTTAACCAATTGGTCGTAGGTTCGAATCCCACACGACCCACCATTTTTGAAACCAGTTAACGCTGGGATCAGATCTTAAGATCAGAGGCCAAAAGCGCTGATCGAAGAAGAAGGCGACTGAAAGGTCGCCTTTTTTTTACCGGGGTATAGCGCAGTCCGGTAGCGCGCCTGCTTTGGGAGCAGGATGTCAGGAGTTCGAATCCCCTTACCCCGACCATATTAAAAATCCTCGTATCGAAAGATACGGGGATTTTTTTTGTCTGCTGGAAAGCAAGCTCCTTCAAATCTCGTCAACTTGCCAATACGAGCCATAAGCTGTCAGAACTGGTCCAGCGCTTTCGGGTATAAATCCGCCAGACGCAAAAAAGCCGCGCTTCCCGTCGAGGAATGCGCGGCTTGTTTGTTCTGAGGCTTAGGCGCCGTCTTGGTCTTTCAGGTGTTCGAACAGACCTTTTGGCATTTTCTTGCCGTTGGCTTCGAAGTTGGCTTTCACGTTGTCGAAAGCCTCTTGCTCGTCGATGAAGCCATCGTGGTTTTTGTCGATTTTGTCGAAGTTGGACTTCGGCGCGACGGCCTGGAATTCGGCACGGGAGACTTTGCCATCGCCATCAGTGTCGGTCTTGGCCATCGACGCATCGCCACATTTGCCTTCACCACACTTGCCTTCAGGCGTCTTCACGACCTGTTCGGCGGAGGCCAGCAGGTAGCCTTGGGTCAGCGGCTGGGAAGCGAACACGGAGCCGGTCAACATCATGCCGCCAGCCAAAACAGCGCCGAGCAGACCGATAGTGTTTTTAGTGGTACGGGACATTTGAAATCTCCTGGGTTGCACGACACAACCGCTCGATAAAGGGTGCCGCGTTATTGCGGCGTTAACCGAAGCAGGCGGTGCCTTGCTCGGGTGTGGCCATTTAACGGTGCGGGTGTATCGCTTCTGTGTCGTGCAAGGGGGAGTTTGTAAGCGAAGGGGGGGAAAGGCGGGGCGGGATACAGTGAGACACACAAGTGTCAGGAAGTTGAATCGCGGCGCCCCATTCGCGAGCAAGCCTCGCTCCTACGGTCATCATCCTGTAGAAGCGAGGCTTGCCCGCGAAGAGGCCCTATCTGACGCTGAATATCTTAATGCAGCTTCAGTCGCGGCTCAGTCCCACGTCCAATCTTGCTCCCGAGCATCAACATCGCCGTACGAAACGCGCCATACAGCGCCATCTGGTGCATTCGGTACAACGACACGTAAAACATCCGCGCCAGCCAGCCTTCCAGCATCACGCTGCCAGTGAGGTTGCCCATCAAGTTACCCACAGCCGAAAAACGCGACAGCGAGATCAGCGAGCCGTAGTCGGTGTACTTGTACTCCGGCAAGGTCTTGCCTTCGATCCGCAGCTTTAGCGATTTGGCCAGCAACGACGCTTGCTGATGCGCAGCCTGGGCGCGCGGCGGTACGTTGCGGTCGGTGCCCGGTTGCGGGCAGGCGGCGCAGTCACCGAAGGCGAAGATGTTTTCGTCGCGGGTGGTTTGCAGGGTCGGCAGCACTTGCAGCTGATTGATGCGGTTGGTTTCCAGGCCGTCGATGTCCTTGAGGAAACCCGGCGCACGAATCCCGGCGGCCCAGACTTTCAGGCTCGCATTGATCACTTTGCCGTCGGCGGTGATCAGGCTTTCGGCCGTGACTTCGCTGACCGCCGCGTTGGTCATCACATTGACCCCGAGTTTCTCCAGGGTTTTATGCACAGGACCGCCGATACGTTCCGGCAGGGCAGGCAACACCCGGGGCCCGGCTTCGATCAGGGTAATGTGCATGTTTTCCGGTTTGATCCGGTCCAGACCGTAGGCCGCCAGTTCATGGGCGGCGTTGTGCAGTTCTGCTGCCAATTCGACGCCAGTCGCACCGGCACCGACGATGGCCACGCTGATCTGCTCCACGACATCGGTTTGCCCGGCATGGGCACGCAGGTAGTGGTTGAGCAATTGCTGGTGGAAGCGCTCGGCCTGTTTGCGGGTGTCGAGGAACAGGCAATGCTGCGCCGCGCCCTGGGTGCCGAAATCGTTGGTGGTGCTGCCGACGGCAATCACCAGCGAGTCGTAACCCACCTCGCGCGCCGGGACCAATTCAATGCCGGCTTCGTCGTAGGTCGCCGCTAACTGAATTTTTTTCGACGCGCGGTCGAGCCCGCTCATGCGCCCGAGCTGGAACTCGAAGTGGTTCCATTTGGCCTGGGCAACATAGTTGAGTTCGTCTTCGGAAGAGTTCAGCGACCCGGCCGCCACTTCATGCAACAGCGGTTTCCAGATGTGGGTCAGGTTCGCGTCGACCAGCATCACACTGGCCGTGCCGCGCTTGCCCAGAGTCTTACCCAGACGGGTAGCCAACTCCAGACCGCCGGCGCCGCCGCCAACGATAACAATACGGTGAGTCATGGGGATATCTCGCAAGGCTAAAAGAAATCGGTGCGGTCACCCCCGCGAGCGCAAGGCAGCTCATAGCGTCAGGTAACCGATAAGTCGGCTCAGCAGGCCCAAACCAATGGTCACTGCCAGCACCAGCACCAGGAGCATCCAAGGCCGGAAAGGCCGGCGCTCGACTCGGTGCTGGGACAAGTGCAGGTACTCTTCGACATGCTTTTGGTCGTCGGGGTTCAGGCGGCTGGTCATATTGGGCCTCGTCAGGGGTAGACGTTGCTGAATGTGTAGAAGCTACAGGCTGATTTAACGAACGTTGAACGGAGCATAGCCGGTGTCGGGAATGGGCTCGACGCTCACCGTATCGTCCAGTCGAATGATCCCACTTTGTAACACTCGGGCAGTGATTCCGCCATGTCCGCGCACGGCCTGAAAGGTCCCGGGGCCGAGGTTGTTTTGCAGGCGGGCGCAGGGTTGGCACCAGCCGGTGGTTTCGAAAATCGCCTGGCCGATCTTGAAGCGCCGACCCTTTAGGCTGAACAGGTTGATGCCGCTGATCACCAGGTTGCGCCGCAATTCACCCGGCAGCACCGGTTGATCCTCCGGGCGTCCCATCAGCGAACTGATCACCGCCAGGTGCTCCCACTGAATCAGCGTCACCTGCCGCGCATTGCGTACGCCGGGGCGGGCCTTGTCACCGGTCAAACCGGCCTCAAGCCGCGCTTCCACGACCTCGAGTTCAATCATCGGCACATGGGACGCCGGGCGCACGCCGATCCAGCGCACACGGCCAATTTGCGGGACTTCGGCAATCAATTCCTGCAACGGGCTCACAGGCTGATCCCGACGTCGAAGACGATGCTGCGGCCGAGGTTACTGCGCAAAAAGTCCGGGGCATCGGGATGGGCGAACAGCACCCGGGCGAATGTCGGCCCGACCAGAGACAACGAGCGCCAGCCCTGGCGCAGGTATTCGGTGGGCGGCGGGAAATGGCTGTTGAGGTCCAGCACTTCGCGCTTGAGACTGGCGAAGGCGATGATGTCCAGCTCGCCCAAATCCATGCCGCGCTCTTTGTAGTTGTGGGCTTTTTTGCGCAAGGTCGGCGCCAGTCTCAGCAAGAATTCATTGGCTGGAATGCGTCGGGGCTTGGCCTCGCGACGCACCAGCGAACTCAGGGAAAACGCGCTGCGTCGTCGTTGCAGCTCGTCGCGCCATTCATCGTTGAGGCGCCGGCCTTCGTCGAGGACGAAGAACACCTCGAAACTGGCATCGCGAAACAACACGTCCGGCGGCTCCCCGGCTGGGGCAAATTCGTCGGCGCGATAGGGAATGTTCAGGCCTTGCAGCAGGCGCTGGCAGACCCAACGCTCACGCTCCCATTTGCGGGCATTGGACAGGAACGCGTTGGCTTGCTCGGCCGCGATGGTCAGCAGGCGTAAATAATCTGAGTCATCCATAGGCCCAAGCTTAGCGTTCAAATGCGACAAGCAGAAAGCTTTGCATTCACTGGAGCCACTTTTGCGCCGGTGTATGCTGGCAGGGAGCCGTAACCCAACAAGGAGTGTGTCGTGCCATCCAGGGAGAAGTCGTCATGATCGGCGCCGAGCTGCTGTCGTCAGGGAGCCTGACCGTAGGCTGGCTGATTTATGTACCCGTGCTGATCTGGGCGATCTGCCGTGTGCCATGGGTCGAGCTGTTCACCGACAGTCGTCGCCAGCATTTGCTGTTCGGCACGGTGTTCGCGCTGTTCATGTTGTGGCTGGTGCGACGGGATTTCGATACGGGCGTGTCCTATCACTTTATCGGCATGACCGCGGTGACGTTGTTGCTGGACTGGCCGCTGGCGATTGTCGGCGCGCTGGTGGCGCAACTGGGGCTGGTGCTGCTTGGGCGGCAGGATCTGGCGGCTGTCGGGGTGAATGGCGCGTTGATTATTCTGCTGCCGGTGCTGGTGACGGAATGCTGCGCGATCCTCGTCGAGCGGGCGCAACCGCGTAATCCCTTTGTGTATATCTTCGTTTCCGGCTTCTTTGCCGCCGCGCTGTCGGCCTTGTTGTGCCTGTTGCTGGCCTTATGGCTGCTGTGGTTCGACGAGCGTTTCGAGATGCCGTACTGGCTGGAAGATTTTGTCGGTTACCTGTGGCTGCTGATCTTTCCCGAGGCGTTTATCAACGGCATGATCATCAGCGCGCTGGTGGTGTTCAGTCCCGAGTGGCTGGAGACCTTCAACCGCACCCGTTACCTTTCGGCGCCCTGGAAAGACGACGATCCCAAGTCTTGATCCACATCAAACCGGTTTGACGCCCGCGAACTCATGCTCGGCAAAACCTTCAGGAGCACCAATATGAGCGTTTACGAATGGGCAAGGCAGGAGTTGCGTCACAGTCTGGATGCGGCACAGGAAGTTGGGTTTGATCCGGGGTTGAGCCTGCGCGCCTTGCTCAGTGCGGTGGTGCAACAGAGCAAGGCGGTGCGCAGTGTCGAGGACCTGGCGGATGAGTTGCAGTTTCTCGCCGAGAACCTCGATGACGGTCAGGACTACGGCTTTATGCGGCCCTAATCGTAGTGATCAGTGACGCGGCTCGAAGTCTTCGCTGAACAGGTCGTCCTCGGCATCCGGGCTCACCGGGATCTTGTGTTCTTCCGACGCCCAGGCGCCGAGGTCGATCAGTTTGCAACGGTCCGAACAGAATGGCCGGAACACGTTTTCCGGTTTCCATTCAACGGGTGCACCGCAAGTCGGGCATTCGACGGTCGAGATTGGGCTCATGACTGGCCTCCACGCAAAGTAAGGTAAAAGTGATGCAGGCGTTCGACCTCGCTGTGCAGCCAGGCGAGGTCGCGGTCATTGACCACCACGTCGTCGGCATGGCTCACGCGATCCTGGCGGCTGGATTGGGCCTTGAGGATCGCCTGGACCTGTTGCTCGCTGGTCTGGTCACGCTGCAGGGTGCGTTCGATCTGTAGTTGTTCCGGCGCGTCGATCACCAGCACCCGTTGGGTCATGGCGTACTGCCCGGACTCGATCAACAGCGGCGACACCAGAATCGCGTAAGGCGATTGTGCCTTGGCCAGGTGGGTAACGATTTCCTCGGCGATCAGCGGATGCAGCAACGCTTCGAGCCAGCGGCGTTCCTCCGGGACTTCGAAGATCAGTTTGCGCAGCACCGCGCGATCCAGTTGGCCATCGGCTTGCAGCACGCCGGGGCCGAAGTGTTCGGCGATTTTCGCCAGCGCCGGACGCCCCGGTTCCACCACCCAGCGTGACGCGTGATCGGCGTCCACCACATGCACACCAAGGTCGATGAAGTGCTGGGCCGCCGCGCTTTTGCCGCTGCCGATGCCGCCGGTCAGGCCGAGAATCCAGGGTTTTTCCACAGGGGTATTCATTTCAAACCGACAAACTGCCAATAGAAGCCGGTTATTTGACCACCCCAGAGCAATGCAATCCAGCCGGCAATTGCCAGATAGGGACCGAAGGGAATCGGCGTGGAGGTTTTCGCGTTCCGCAAGCGCAGCAAAATCACCCCGAGCATCGCCCCCACCAGCGATGACAGGAGGATGGTCAGCGGCAGGATCTGCCAACCGCCCCAGGCCCCCAGCATCGCCAACAGCTTGAAGTCGCCATGGCCGATGCCGTCCTTGCCGGTGATCAGCTTGAACAGCCAGAACACCGACCACAGCGCCATGTAGCCGATCACCGCACCCCACAAGGCATCGTGCAAGGGCACGAACAGCTCGAAGCTGTTGACGATCAGCCCCAGCCACAACAACGGCAGCACCAGCACGTCGGGTAACAGTTGATGCTCGGCATCGATCAGGCTCATGGCCAACAGGCCCCAAGTCAGTACCAGCATCAGGCCGCCAGGCCAGCCGAAACCGAAATGCCAGGCGACGAATGCCGAGAGCAGGCCGCAGGCCAGTTCGGTCAGTGGGTAGCGCTTGCTGATCGATGCGGCGCAGTTCGAACAGCGACCGCGCAGCAACAGATAGCTGAGCACTGGAATGTTTTCCCAGGCACGGATCCGGTGGGCGCAGTGCGGGCACTGGGAATGGGGCAGCATCAGGTTATAGGTCGGCAGTGGCGTTTCACTGGGCAAGCCCAGAACATCGTGGGCCTGCACTCGCCATTCCCGTTCGAGCATTTTCGGCAGGCGCCAGACCACCACGTTGAGGAAGCTGCCGATCACCAGGCCGAGCACCAGCGCAAAGATCACGAAGGCCAGCGGATAGAGGGTCAAGTAGTCGATCAAGGGCATGTCAGATCGCTGAGCCGAGTTGGAAAATGGGCAGGTACATCGCAACCACCAGGCCGCCGACGACAACACCCAGTACCACCATGATGAACGGTTCCATCAGGCTGGTGAGGTTGTCGACCATGTTGTCGACTTCGTCCTCGTAGAAGCTGGCGACCTTGTCGAGCATATCGTCCAGGGCGCCGGACTCTTCGCCAATGGCCGCCATCTGGATCGCCATGTTCGGGAACACGCCGGAGGTGCGCATGGCGAAATTCAGCTGCATGCCGGTCGACACGTCCTGCCTGATGCGCAGCACCGCGCGCTTGAACACAATATTGCCGGTAGCGCCGGCTACCGATTCCAGGGCATCCACCAGCGGCACCCCGGCGGCGAATGTGGTCGATAGCGTGCGGGCATAGCGGGCGACGGCGGACTTGTACATCAGCGTGCCGACCAAGGGCACTTTCAACAGCCAGGTGTCCACCCGATCGCGAAAGGTCTGGGATTTTTTGAAGGCGCGACGCACACCGAAGATCGCTGCGGCCAGCGCGCCGAGCATGACCCACCACCATTCCTGCATGAACTCCGACAGGCTGATGACCATCACCGTGAAACCCGGCAGCTCGGCGCCAAACCCGGCGAACACGGTCTTGAACTGCGGCACCACCTTGACCAGCAGAATCCCGGTGACGATGATCGCGACGAACACCACGGCCAGCGGATAGGTCATGGCTTTCTTGATCTTGGCCTTGAGGCTTTCGCTCTTTTCCTTATAGGTCGCCACCCGATCCAGCAGCGTATCCAGGGCCCCGGCCTGTTCACCGGCGTCCACCAGGTTGCAGTACAACTCGTCGAAATATTGCGGTTTCTTGCGCAAAGAGGCGGCGAAGCTGTTTCCGGCTGCAACTTCCTGTTTCACCTCATCCACCAGCTTGCGCATGGCCGGGTTGTCGAAGCCTTCGCCAATGATGTCGAACGACTGCAGCAACGGCACGCCGGCCTTCATCATGGTCGCCATCTGCCGGGTGAACAAAGAAATGTCCTGGGCCTTGATGCGTTTGCCCAGGCTGAAAATCGACGCGGACTTCTTGCGCACCTTGCCCGGGTTAATCCCTTGCTTGCGTAGCTGTGCCTTGATCAGCGCCGGGTTCAGGCCGCTCAGCTCGCCGCTCATTTTCGTGCCTTTCTTGTCCATGCCTTCCCAGGCGTAGACGCTGATTTTTGCTGCCTTGACCGCCATGTTCAGTCCTTGGTGACCCGGTTGATTTCTTCAAGGCTGGTGATGCCTTGCATGGCCTTGATCAGCCCCGAAGTACGCAGATCGTTGAAGCCGTCCTTGCGCATCTGGATCTCGATTTCCAGGGAGTTGCCCTCGGCCATGATCAGCCGTTGCAGGTCCGGGGTGTTCTTCACCACTTCATAAATCCCGATTCGCCCTTTGTAACCGTTGTTGCAGTGATCGCAACCGACGGGCTCATAGATCGTGAAAGAGCCGATGCGTTCCTCGGGGAAGCCCTCCTTGATCAGCGCCTCCCGGGGAATCTCGATCGGCGTCTTGCAATGACTGCACAGTTTACGTGCCAGGCGCTGGGCGATGATCAGGCTCACCGACGTAGCGATGTTGAAGCCGGGGATGCCCATGTTGTGCAGGCGGGTGAGGGTTTCGGCGGCGCTGTTGGTGTGCAGGGTCGACAGCACCAGGTGCCCGGTCTGGGCGGCCTTGATCGCTATTTCGGCGGTTTCGAGGTCACGGATCTCGCCGACCATGATCACGTCCGGGTCCTGACGCAGGAACGAGCGCAGGGCCTGGGCGAAATCCAGGCCTTGCTTGGGATTGACGTTGACCTGATTGATGCCTTCCATGTTGATCTCCACCGGGTCTTCGGCGGTAGAGATGTTGATGTCCACGGTATTAAGAATATTCAGCCCGGTATACAGCGACACGGTTTTACCCGAACCGGTGGGGCCGGTGACCAGGATCATCCCTTGGGGCTGCTTGAGCGCGGCCATGAACAGGGCTTTCTGGTCCGGCTCGTAGCCGAGGGCGTCGACGCCCATCTGCGCGCTGGACGGGTCGAGGATCCGGATCACCACTTTTTCGCCCCACAGGGTTGGCAGGGTGTTGACCCGGAAGTCGATGGACTTGCTCTTGGACAGGCGCATCTTGATCCGTCCGTCCTGCGGTCGCCGTCGTTCGGAGATGTCGAGGCTGGCCATGACCTTGAGCCGGGCGGCAATGCGGCCGGCCAGTTGAATCGGTGGCTTGGCCACTTCGCGCAGAATGCCGTCGGTGCGCATCCGCACCCGGTAGGTTTTTTCGTAGGGCTCGAAGTGCAAGTCGGAAGAGCCGCTCTTGATCGCATCCAGCAGCATCTTGTGGACGAAGCGCACCACCGGCGCATCATCGGCGTCCTGGCCGGGGATGGAGTCCTGATGCTTGTCGTCGATCGATTCAATGTCCAGGCCATCGAGGTCAACGTCGGCCATGTCTTCCAGGCCGGTGGTGTGGCTGTCGAAGAATTTCTCGATGGCGTCGCTGAGCTTGTCGTCTTCGACCAGGATGGCTTCGGTGCTCAGCCCGGTGCTGAACTGGATATCGTTGATCGCCTGATGGTTGGTCGGGTCGGAAATCCCCACGAACAATTTATTGCCGCGCCGCCAAAGGGGCAGGGCGTGGTGCTGGCGGACCAGCTTCTCGCTGACCAGGCCCTTGGGCTGGGTTTCCTTGTCCAGGCAGTGGAGATCCAGCAAGGCCATGCCGAAATGTTCCGAGGCAATCTCCGCCACCTGCCGGCTTTTCACCAGTTTGTTCTGCACCAGGTAGCTGACCAGGGAAATGTGATTGCGTTGGGCTTGCTGATACGCCTGTTGCGCGCTTTTGTCAGTGAGCAGTTCGGCCAGCACCAATTGCTTGGCCAGACCGCTAAGGGCGATGTCATTCATGGGGATACCGGACGCAGACAGTTCATGACTTATAGCCTAGTCAAGGGATGCAGCGAAACCAGCGGTGTTGAGGTGACAAAAAGTGTCAGATAGTGCGGTTCCAGGGAGTAGGAAAGGTCGTTTGCGACTCTTCGCGCCCCGTGTGCAGGGCCCGGAAGGCTTGGCACGGAGCATGCTGGGGCTTATTCAGATCATGAGATTCCGACTCATGCATGGAGCTTGTCTATGAACACTCAGAAAGGTTTTACGTTGATCGAGCTGTTGATCGTGGTGGCGATCATCGGGATTCTGGCGACGTTCGCCATTCCGGCGTACTCGAAGTATCAGGCGCGGGCGAAAGTGACGGCGGGGGTGGCGGAGCTTTCGGCGCTTAAAGTGAATTATGAAGACAAGGTCAACTCGGGTACGGCTGCCCCAGCCGTTGCTGACATCACTTCGGCTGCCACCACGCAAAATTGCACCATTACCGTCTCGGCAAGCCCTGCTGGCATCATCTGCACGCTCGTAGGTGCGCCAGCGCAGGTGTCCGCTGCGACGATTACCCTGACTCGTGATGTCACGTCGGGCTGGTCTTGCAAAACCAGCGCCGCCGCCGATTTCGCCCCAGCGGGTTGCCCTCATGGCTAATGGCAGCTAATTATTGGTAGACGACCCAGCCCCGCCTCTCAAGAGGCGGGGTTTTTTTTGCTGATGGTTTGAGGATTCGATGCGGGGGGGACGTAAAAATAAAACCTTCGCAAATTCATGGCCTTAGGCCCACGTCAAAACCTGCAACTTGCATGTCGATAACGCGTAACTCATGCAATTTGCATGATTTCGAAAATTGTCTGTTTTGTTAAGTCGTTGATTTATAACGGTTATTTAGCCGTCTCAAACTTGGCACAGCGTTCGCAATATACCCAGTAACCCTGCTGACAAGACACGCAGCAGACTTTGAAGAAAAACAGGAGTTACTCGTATGAAGAAGTTCGCTATCGCTACTGCTACCGCGCTGACCCTGACCATGGCCGGTGCAGCTTTTGCACAGACCACCCCTGTCACCCAGGCTCCGATGACTCTGGCGGCGGGTGAAGTGACCGAGGCTAAAGAAGCTACTTCGGATACCTGGATCACTACTAAAGTGAAAGCTGATCTGGTTACCGAGAAAGGCATTCCTGGCACCGACATCAAAGTCGAAACCAACAAAGGCGTTGTGTCCCTGTCGTCCACTGTTGCGGTGACTGACGCTCAGAAAACCACGGCCGTGGCTATCGCCAAGAAAATCAAAGGCGTCCAAGCGGTCTCCGCTGACGGCCTGAAAGCCGAGTAAGGCAAGACTTCTCCGCCTGAACCGGGAGAAGGCGTGGCAGACGAGCCGAGTCATACGTCTGCCGCCTCTGGAGAGTTCATGCGACGGCCATAAGGATGTGGCCATTACAGGCCTCCGACATTCGAGTCGGGGGCCTGTTCTATTCAGGGCCGTAAAAGCTTTTAATCTTTAATGACCGCGCTTGCTGGTGATCTGCACCAATCGATTACCTTCAAACCGCAGGTACTGATACATCCCGCTGTTGGGGCCGTAGGTCCATTCCTCGACCTGGAACTCTTCCCGCCGGTTGGCGCTGCGCTTATAGCCCAGCACATCCCGGGCCACGGGCTGTCCGCATTTCTGCAGCACTTCGCTGGACCTGTCGCCGACGCTGATCAACTGGCTGCCACAGCGCAGGGTATCGGCTGCCGAGGCCTGGCCCGCCGCAAGTGCCAGGGCCAGGCTCAGCAGCCAGCGCGCGCCCATCACTCGGCGTCCAGATGCATCGGCGTAATGACCCGACCGTCGCTTTGCGCTTCGCCAAGGTTGGCGTCGATAAAGTACACGCGGTCATCGGCCATCTGCGCCTTGTCCACCAGGAAGTCCTTGATGCTGCTGGCGCGATCCTGGCCCAGTTGACGCAACAGCACGTCGCTGGAAGCCCAGAACTTAATCACGTCAGCACGCATTTTCGCGGTACGTTCTTCCTTGCCCAGATCTTTCCATTCAGCCGGCGGCTGGGTCTTGAGGCGCGTGCGGTAGATCCCTTCCAGCAGCGGACCTTTCTCGCCCTCCGGCACTTGCAGCAGGGATGCCTGGGCTGGGACTTTGTCGCCGCGGCGCTGGAGCATCTTGTAGTAGTTGTACTGGTATTCGCGCTCCAGGCGTTGCTCGGCGATCAACGGGCCATCGCTGCTTTGCGCCGCGGTGCCTTCGATTTCCAGGCGCAGGGCCGGGCGTTCCTTGAGTGCACCGGAGAGTTTGATCAGCGAGGCCTCGGCCTCCTTGCTCAGGTCGCTGGAGCCTGCTGCAAACGATACGGTGCCCAGGTCTTCCGAGCCGCCACCGCTGATCAGCCCGCCAATCATTTTGAACGGTGCTGCGGCGGCTTTGACGATCAGGTTGCGCAGGGTCTGCCAGACAATCGGCATGACGCTGAACTGCGGGTTGTTCAAGTCGCCGGACACTGGCAGCTCGATGGAAATCTTGCCGTCGACGTCCTTGAGCAGGGCGATCGCCAGTTTCAGCGGCAGGCTCGTGGCATCCGGGCTGTCGACCTTTTCACCGAGTTGCAGTTGCTCGACCACCACTTTGTTTTCAGCCTTGAGCTGGCCCTTGGTGATCAGATAATGCAGGTCGAGATTGAGCCGGCCCTTGCGGATGCGGTAGCCGGCAAATTTGCCGGAGTAGGGCGTGAGGGTGGTCAGCTCTACGCGTTTGAAACTGGTGGCGATGTCGAGGCTGGCCATCGGGTCGAACGGGTTGACCGCGCCCTTGATGGTCACTGGTGCATAGCGGTCGACCTTGCCCTTGATGTCGACACTGGCCGGTTTTGCCTGGCGGCTGTCGATGGTGCCGATCGCACCGTTGAGTTGTTGCACGGCGGTGGCGAAGTTCGGGGTCAGGCTGAAGTCGGCGAAGTTTGCCGAGCCGTCATTGATGGCAATGCCGCCGATATGGATGCCCAGCGGTTTGTCCTTGCTGGCCGCCGGTTTGGCTGCGGCAGTCTTGGCGCCGGCGTCGGGCGGCTGTGGGACCAGCAGGTCATCGATGTTGGTGGTGCGGTCATCGTTGATCATGAAGCGCGCATACGGCTGGAACAGGTTGACCTTGTCGATCGACAGGCTGTCGCCGTGCTGATAGTTCAGGCCTTCGAGCACCAATTGCTGCCACTTGAGGAAGTCGCGGGTTTTCAGGGTGTCGAGGGTGTGCAACTGATCGACCTGGGCGCGGCCGGTCACGCTGAACGCCAGCGGGTCGGTGCTTTTCAGGTCAACCGCCAGGTCGCTGCCGAGCATGCCGCTGCGCAGTTCAAGGCGAATGAACGGGGTGATGTAAGACTGGGCGACCCGCAGGTCGATGTCCTTGGTCTGCACTTTCAGCTTGGCGCTGACCGGTGCCAGATTGACCTGGCCGTCTGCGGTGATCTTGCCCTGCTTGCCCAGGCCGGTGTCGAGCTTGAGATTGAAAGGCGAGCCATTGAGGCTGTCGAAGTTCTGCAGGTCCAGGTTCAGCGGGCCGACTTCCAGCGCCACGGGCGGTTGTGCCTTGCGGTCGGCCAGATGCACCTGATAATCGCGCAGTTGCACGTCTTTGAGCAGCACCTGCCAGGGTTTGCTCGGCGCGGCGGGTGCCGGGGGCGGTGAATCGGCTGCGGCCGGTGCAGTGGCGGGTTCTGCCTTGGCCTTCACCGCTGCCTTGGACGGTTGGCTGGCGAACAGTTTCTGCCAATCCAGCTGCCCATCCGCTTCCAGGGCGGCCCAGGTTTCCAGTTTGTTACTGCGGATCTTGCCGACTACCACTTGCTGCTTGGCCAGGTCGACGGTGGTGTCACTGACGTCCAGGCGTTGGAGTTTCACCAGCGGCCGACCGTCCGGCGCATTGATGGCAAACGGCGCGACGCTGACCGCGACGTTACTCAGCAGCAGTTCGGTTTCCTTGGCCAGGTTGAGCTTATAGTCGGTGCTCAGGTTCAGCACACCGTTTTCCAGAGCCAGCGGCAGCGCGTCACGGACGTACGGCCACCAGACTTTCATCTGGCCGTCGGTGACTTTCAATTTACCTTCGGAGGCGATCGGGATCAGGCTGAAATTGCCGGTCCAGTCGATCTGCCCGCCCGACGGGCCGGCCGCGACCAAAGTCATGTCGGCGTTGTCGTCGGGCAGGGTGCTGAGGTTCTTCAGCTCGAAATCGAGTTTGTCGTAAAGGAATTCGATGGGCTCGCTGGGGCGCGCATCCTGGAAGTGCACATAGCCGCCGGCCAGTTTGATCCGCTCGACCCGCAGCGGGAACGGTTTGGCGTCCGGGTCGGCCGGGGTCGGTTCGCTGGCGGGAATCTTGAACAGGCCAAGCAGGTTGAGTTTGCCGTCCTTGCCGAAGAGGATTTCGGTCTTGGGTTTGTCCAGTTCGATATCGGACAGGTGCAGTGCCTTGGTCCACAGGCTGTCGATCTGCAAGTTGGCGTAGAGCCGCTCGAAGCCGACCTGTTCCTTGCCCGGTTCACCGATGATCAGGCCCCACAGGGTTACTTCAAGGCTGAACGGATTGAGTTCGATCCGCTGGATATGGGCGGGCGTCGTGGCGTAGTTGGCTAACTGCTGGTTGGCGATCCGCAAGGCGATGCCTGGCAAAATCAGGAACCCCAGCAGGCTGTAGAGGGCCAGAGCAGTCAACAGGGCGCCGATAGCGCGAATCAATCCTTTGGGCATGTGCGGCTTCATTTGTCTGATCGGAGTGCCTTGGAGTATGGCATGCGTTTTCGGTTCCGAAGTACACGCCCTCTTCAGGTTTGTTCAGAAAGAAGTGTAGGAAATTTCCCAGCGTTAGAGCTGCAGGATCAGGGTTTTCAGCGGTGGCTGCTGATCCATCGACGGAAAATCGCCGCCCGGTGTCATCACCGACCACTCCCGTACCGGCCGCCCGGCCTTCTCGGCACAGCGCAATACCTGCTCGCGCCAGTCGTCCATGCTGACTTTCGCCAGGTTGTTGCAGCAGATCAGCACGCCGTTGTCGGCGGTGGTCAGCAGCGCCGGTTTCAGCAGGCTCTGATAGTCGCGCAGCAGGTCGACGGTGCCGAATGCGCTCTTGGCCCAGGCCGGCGGATCGAGCAATACCAGATCGTACTGGCGTTGTTCCAGGCGCTGATAGCTCGGCAGTTTCTGCCCGCGACGTTGGCTGATCGGCAGCCCGGCCAGTTGGCGGATCGCCGGGAAATAATCGGACTGGATGAATTCCATGGTTGGCAGCTGCGGATTGAGCAGACCGTTTTCGCGGCCGACGGCGAGGTTGCCTTCAGCGAAGTCGAGGTTGCAGACTTCACTGGCACCACCGGCCGCCGCACTCAGGCCGACGCCGCAGGTGTAGGCGAACAGGTTCAGCACGCTTTTATTCTTGCTGTGATCCTTGACCCAGCCGCGGGTGTTGCGCAGGTCGAGGAACAGCAGCGGGTCTTGCCCGGCGTGACGACCGCGAACCCGGTAGTTGAGGCCCCATTCGTGGCCGATCAGGTCTTGCAGGGCGGCTTCGTCGGCACGGTAGACCGTATCTTCGCGATCGATGCGCGAATTGCCCCGGGAGCGGTCGTTGTAGACCAGCAGCAGCTCGAGGCCCAGGTGTTGATTGATCGTCTCGTGCAGTTGCAGCAGGTCATCGCGTTCCAGCGATTGGTGAAAACTTTGCACCAGCAGTTGCGGGCCGTAGCGGTCGATGGTCAGGCCGCCGGCACCTTCCTGGCTGCCATGGAACAGGCGATAGCAGTTGGTGCCCTGCTCATGCAGTTCGGCAAGCAGGTCCTGGCGATGATCGAGGGCGGCGCGCAGCGCCTGATTCAAGGAAGACATGCTGGGCGCCTTGCAGGAGGAGGGAATTTGGCGCGGGAGTTTAACAGTTACTGAGCCGATCGTTCCCACGCTCTGCGTGGTAATGCCTCGATGGACACTCTGCGTCCGCTTCTGGGACGCGGAGCGTCCCGGGCTGCATTCCCACGCAGAGCGTGGGAACGATCAATGCGCAGCGATCAACCTATAGGAGCGAGGCTTGCCCGCGAAGAATGCCACGCGGTCTGTCTGATCGACCGCGTTATCGGCCGGAGTTCAGTTCAACAACCCCATCCGCCGCTTCGCCCGCTGCACCGATCCATTGCGCATCGCCCAGCGCAGCATCGGTGCGCTGCGTTTGACACTGGCGCGGATCAGTTGGCGTTGCAGCGGATTCTGGCTGACGCCGAGCATGTCACTGGCCCAATCCGGCAGCAGATCGATCCCGGCCTGCATCATCAAGCCGCCAAACGGCTTGGCCATGCGGCTGGGGGCGGGTGCGTTCAACAGCAGTCGCAACACCTCGCGACTGCGCTCATCGCATAGCAGTTGCGGACGGATTCGCTCAAGGTATTCGGCCATTTCTTTGCGGCTACGCGGCACATCACGGGCGCCCAGGCGTTCGGCGATTACCGCGATTTCAGCGTAGTAACGGTCCTGATCCGCCAGCGACAAGTGCGGATTGCGATAACGCAGATGCGCGGCAAGGAAGTTGCTGACCTCGGCGACATGCACCCAGGTCAGCAAATCCGGATCGCTGGCGGCGTAAGGCCGGCCATCTGGCGCGGTGCCGACCACTTGCAGGTGGATGGTGCGGACTTTCTCGATCAACCAGTCGGCGTCCTTGCGCGAGCCGAACGTGGTCCCGGAAATAAACTGACTGGTGCGGCGCAAGCGGCCGATCATGTCTTCGCGAAAATTCGAGTGATCCCAGACCCCGGCCAGGGCCAGTGGGTGCAAGGCTTGCAGCATCAGCGCACTGATGCCGCCGATCAGCATGCTGCTGAAATCGCCATGCACCTGCCAACTCACCGAATCGGGCCCGAACAGGCCGGGATCGCCCTTGGGGTTCTCCAGGTCGAGCTTGCCCAAGGACAGGCCGGTCAGACTCATGAGCTGGGTTTCGATGCGGCTGCGGATAAATTCCATGGCGACTCTGTGGCGAAAAAGAAAGCGCGGCCATTAACGACCGCGCAGGCTTTTGAAACAAGCGATTATTGGTTCAGGCGTTTATCGACCAGGTCCTGGACCACACTCGGATCGGCCAGGGTCGAAGTGTCGCCCAGGCTGTCCAGTTCGTTGCAGGCGATCTTGCGCAGAATCCGCCGCATGATCTTGCCCGAACGGGTTTTCGGCAAGGCCGGCGCCCATTGAATCAGATCCGGTTTGGCGAAGCTGCCGATTTCCTTGCTGACGTGGGCCAGCAGTTCCTTCTTCAGTTCGTCGTTGGGTTCAGTGCCGTTCATGGGCGTGACGAAGGCGTAGATGCCCTGGCCCTTGACGTCGTGGGGATAACCGACCACCGCCGCCTCGGCGATGCTGTCGTGCAGCACCAGGGCGCTTTCCACTTCGGCGGTGCCGATGCGGTGCCCGGAGACGTTGATCACGTCGTCGATGCGCCCGGTGATCCAGTAGTCGCCATCCTCGTCGCGCCGTGCGCCGTCGCCGGTGAAGTAGTAGCCGGGGTAGGGCTTGAAGTAGGTTTCGACCATGCGCTGCGGGTCGCCATAAACGCTGCGGATCTGCGCCGGCCAACTCGATTTGATCGCCAGCACACCGCTGCCGGCGCCTTTGATTTCCTTGCCCACCTCATCAAGCAATACCGGTTGCACGCCGAACATCGGCTGCGTCGCGCAGCCCGGTTTGATCCGCTGAGCGCTGACCAGCGGGCTGAGCATGATGCCGCCGGTTTCGGTCTGCCACCAGGTGTCGACAATCGGGCAACGCTGCTCGCCGACCGCGTTGAAATACCAATCCCACGCTTCGGGGTTGATCGGCTCACCGACGCTGCCGAGTAATCTGAGGCTCGCGCGGGACGTTTCCTTCAACGGCTCGGCGCCTTCGCGCATCAGCGAGCGCAGGGCGGTCGGCGCGGTGTAGAAGATGTTGACGTGGTGTTTGTCGATGACCTGCCAGAAACGCGAACTGGTGGGGTAGCTCGGCACGCCTTCGAAGATCAGCGTGGTCGCGCCGTTGGCCAGCGGGCCGTAGACGATGTAACTGTGGCCGGTCACCCAGCCAACGTCGGCGGTGCACCAGAACACTTCGCCGTCACGGTAGTCGAGCACGTACTTGAAGGTCATCGCCGCTTGCAGCAGGTAACCGCCGGTGGTGTGCAGCACGCCTTTGGGTTTGCCGGTGCTGCCGGAGGTGTAGAGGATGAATAGCGGGTCTTCGGCGTCCATCGGCTCCGGCGGGCAATCGTCGCTGACATCGCGCAGGGCCTGGTGATACCAGATGTCGCGGCCTTCGACCCAGTTCACTTCGCCCTGGGTGCGCTCGACCACAATCACGGTGCTGACGTTCGGGCAGCTCTCCAGTGCTTTGTCGACCTTCTCTTTCAGCGGCACGAACTTGCCACCGCGCACGCCTTCATCGGCGGTGATCACCGTGCGACAGTCGGCGTCGAGAATGCGGTCGCGTACGGAGTCCGGAGAAAAACCGCCAAACACCACCGAATGCACCGCGCCGATCCGCGTGCAGGCAAGCATGGCGTAGGCCGCTTCGGGGATCATCGGCATGTAGATGCACACCCGATCGCCTTTCTTCACGCCACGACTTTTCAGCACGTTGGCCAGGCGGCAGACGTTGTGATGGAGTTTTTTGTAAGTGATCTGGGCGGATTCGGCGGGGTCATCGCCTTCCCAGATGATTGCGATCTGATCGCCCCGTTTTTCCAGGTGACGGTCGATGCAGTTGTAACTGACGTTCAGCTTGCCCCCGGCAAACCAGCTGGCCTCTCCGGTTTTCAGGTTATAGCGCTGGACGGTTTGCCACGGTTCGCTCCAGTCGAGAAAGCGCGTGGCCTGTTCGGCCCAGAAGGTGCTGGGGTGTTCGATGGATTGTCGGTACAGGCGATGGTAGTCGTCCTGACTCAAATTGGCAGCCCGGCGCACGGCATCGGCTTTGGGGAACGTGCTGATATCGAACATGACGGTTCCTTATTCTTGTTTTGCGACAAGATTAAGATGCGCCGAGTGACGAATGGGTTCAAGGCCCGAACATAAACACCACCCTGTAGGAGCGAAGCTTGCTCGCGAAGCAGGCTTCGCTCCTACAGGATTCAGGCCGTTAGCCGCGGTGACGACCGCGGAAGTAGTTGATCAGGCCTTGTGTCGAAGCATCGTCAGCCGGGGTTTCTTCGCTGCCGACCAGGCGGTTGTAAACGCCTTTGCCCAGCTCTTTACCCAGCTCCACGCCCCACTGGTCGAAGGCGTTGATGCCCCAGACCACGCTTTGCACGAAGACTTTGTGCTCATACAACGCCACCAGCGCGCCGAGACGACGCGGGCTGATGCGCTCGACCACCAGGGTGTTGCTCGGACGGTTGCCCGGGATCACCTTGTGCGGGGCGATCTTGTGCACTTCTTCCTCGCTCAAGCCCTTGTCGCGCAGCTCGGTTTCAGCTTCGGCAAGGGTCTTGCCGAGCATCAGGGCCTGGCTTTGGGACAGGCAGTTGGCGTACAGCCACTGGTGGTGGTCGGACACCGGGTTGAAGCTGACGATTGGCACGATGAAGTCGGCCGGGATCAGCTGGGTGCCTTGGTGCAGCAACTGGTGGTAGGCGTGCTGACCGTTGCAGCCGACGCCGCCCCAGATCACCGGACCGGTATCGGTGGACACTGGCGTGCCGTCCTGGCGCACGCTCTTGCCGTTGGATTCCATGTCCAGCTGTTGCAAGTGCTTGGTGATGTTGCGCAGGTAGTGGTCGTACGGCAGGATCGCGTGGCTTTGCGCGCCCCAGAAGTTGCCGTACCAGACGCCGAGCAACGCCAGCAGCACCGGCATGTTCTGTTCGAACGGTGCGCTCTGGAAATGCTGGTCCATGGTGTAGGCACCGGACAGCAGCTCCTTGAAGTTCGACATGCCGATGGCCAGGGCAATCGGCAAACCAATGGCCGACCACAGCGAGTAACGCCCGCCGACCCAGTCCCACATCGGGAAGATGTTCTCTTCACGGATACCGAACGCCACGGCCGCAGCATTGTTGCTGGATACGGCGATGAAGTGACGATACAGCTCGGCTTCCGAACCACCCTGGGCCAGGTACCAGGCGCGTGCGGCCTGGGCATTCTTCAGGGTTTCGAGGGTGTTGAAGGATTTCGACGAGACGATAAACAGCGTGGTCTCGGCGCGCAGCTTCATGGTCAGTTCGTGGAACTCACTGCCGTCGATGTTCGCCAGGTAATGGCAACGCACGCCTTTCTGGGCGTAGGACAGTAACGCTTCGGAGACCAGCTCAGGGCCGAGGAACGAGCCGCCGATGCCGATGTTCACCACGTCAGTGATCGGCTTCTCGGTGTAACCGCGCCACAGACCGTCGTGAATGCGGCCCACGAGGTCGGTGATCTGGTTCAGCACTTTGTGAACTTCCGGCATCACGTTGACGCCGTTGACCGACAACTTGTCGCCCACCGGACGACGCAAGGCAGTGTGCAGCGCCGGGCGGCCTTCGGAGGAGTTGACGATTTCGCCGTCGAACAGCGCCTTGATCGCGCCCTTGAGGTCGACTTCGTTGGCCAGGCCCACCAGCAGATTGCGGGTCTCGGCGTTGATCAGGTTCTTCGAATAATCGAGAAACAGACCGCAACTGCTAAGGGTGAATTGAGTAAAGCGCTGCGGGTCGGCATTGAATGCTTCGCGCATGCTGAAATCCTGCATGGCTTGGCGGTGTTCTTTCAACGCTTGCCAGGCGGGCAGAGCGGTAACGTCATGAGGAGTGCGGTAGTACGCCATCGCTGCGATTTTCCTTTTGCTTGAACTGCCTTTAAGACACTGAAGATCCCGGAATGTCTCGACCACTGGGTGGGCTACATCCGGTCAATCTGCGTGGACACGATTAAATAGCGCAGGGCGGTAACAGTAAACCTCGCGTGTGGTTCTGTCTTCGCTTTGTATGACTCGTTTTCTGTACTTTTTTAACATTGAAACAGCAAACGCCCCGACAGACGGATGGCTGCCGGGCAGAATGGCCAGATCAGGCGACCTGGACCGGAATGGCATTGCTGGTGTGGCTCAGCTCATTGCCCGGCGCCATGTAGAGCATGCGCGGCTTGAAATTGAGCAGTTCGGCTTCGCTGTAGTGGGCATAGGCGCAAATGATCACCCGGTCGCCGACCTTGGCTTTGTGCGCTGCGGCACCGTTGACCGAGATCATTCGCGAACCTTCTTCGCCACGAATCGCGTAGGTGGTGAAGCGTTCGCCGTTGTCGACGTTATAGATCTGGATCTGTTCGTATTCACGGATGCCGGACAGGTCCAGCCATTCGCCGTCGATGGCGCAAGAACCTTCGTAATCGAGAACTGCGTGGGTGACTTCGGCGCGGTGCAGCTTGGCCTTGAGCATGATGGCGTGCATGAGTGTTTCCCAGGTCGGAATCGAACGGCGGGCATATTGCCCGAAGGCTTGAGGGGCAGCAATACAACGCTAAGCCGCGCAGTAACGGGTAGGAGCGAGGCTTGCCCGCGAAGAGGCCGTCACGTTCGACATCTCCATCGACAGATATGACGTCTTCGCGAGCAAGCTTCGCTCCTACAGGTTTCTGCGATGTCAGGATGCGTCGAGATTCAAGTGCAAGTTGTCGATCAACCGCGTGGTGCCGAGGAACGCAGCCACCAGAATCACCAGGTCTCGATCTTGCGCTGTCGCCGGACGCAAGGTCACGGCATGGCGGATTTCCAGGTAATCGCTACGCAATCCCGCCGCTTCGAGCTGTTTAACCTGCCCGTCGATCAACGCCGGATAATCGCGCTCACCCTGTTTAATGGCGTCGGCAATCGTCGCCAGCGTGCGATACACCACCGGTGCAGTTGCTCGCTGTTCTTCGCTGAGAAAACCGTTGCGCGACGACAACGCCAGGCCATCGGCGGCGCGTACGGTCGGTTCGCCGATGATCTGGATCGGCATGTTCAGGTCATGCACCAGCGCGCGAATCACCGCCAGTTGCTGGAAGTCTTTCTGGCCGAAGACCGCCAGGTCAGGCTGGACCATGTTGAACAGCTTGCTGACCACCGTCGCCACACCTTCGAAATGCCCCGGACGGCTGGCGCCGCACAGGCCTTCGGACAATTGCGGAACACTGACGCGGGTCTGACCGGCCATGCCGTCGGGGTACATTTCTTCGACGGTCGGGGCGAACAGCAAGTGGCAACCGGCCTGGAGCAGTTTCTCCTGGTCGGCCGCCAGGGTGCGCGGGTATTTGTCGAGGTCTTCGCCGGCGCCGAACTGCAGCGGGTTGACGAAGATGCTCGCGACCACGAAGTCCGCCCGTTGGGAGGCTTTGGTAATCAGCGCGACGTGGCCGCTGTGCAGGTTGCCCATGGTCGGTACGAAGGCGATACGCTTGCCTTCACCGCGGGCACGGGCCACGGCAGCCCGCAGTTCGCGGACGGTTTTGACGGTGTTCATGCAGAGAATCCGTGTTCGATGCCTGGGAAAGTGGCGGCTTTGACTTCCGCGACATAAGCGCTCAAGGCGGCGTGAATGCTGGCCTGGCCATTCATGAAGTTCTTCACGAACTTCGGCACGCGGCCGGTGATGGACAGGCCGAGCATGTCGTGCAGCACCAGGACCTGGCCGTCGGTGCCGCTGCCAGCGCCAATGCCGATCACCGGAATGCCGACGGCTTGAGTGATTTCCAGCGCCAGCTCGCTCGGTACGCATTCCAGCAGCAGCATGGCGGCGCCAGCCTGTTCCAGAGCGATGGCGTCAGCACGCATCTGCCGCGCCTGGTTCTCGCTGCGACCCTGGACTTTGTAGCCACCGAGGATGTTCACCGATTGCGGGGTCAGGCCCATGTGCGCACACACAGGCACACCGCGTTCGGCCAGCAGGCGGATCGAGTCCGCCAGCCACAATGCCCCTTCGACCTTGATCATGTGCGCACCGGCCTGCATCAGCAGGGCGCTGTTGGTCATGGCTTGTTCGGTGGTGGCGTAGGCCATGAACGGCAGGTCGGCGAGGATCAGGGCGTCGGTGTTGCCGCGTTTGACGGCCGCTACGTGGTAGGCCATTTCCGCGGTGGTGACTGGCAAGGTGCTGTCGTGACCTTGCAAGACCATGCCGAGGGAGTCGCCCACCAGCAGCACTTCGACACCGGCCTCATTGCAGGCGTGGGCGAAGGTCGCGTCATAGCAGGTCAGCATGGTGATTTTTTCACCTTTCTGCTTGAGGCTCTGGAGCGTGGTCAGGGTGATGGCTGGCATGTAAAAAATCCTCGTTCAGGCGCTATGGAAACTACTGCGAGTAACGCGCGTGATTCTTCATTTACTCAGGCGCACGGTCTTTTGTCGTGCTTATAAGGCCTGGATTGCGCCCTTTAGCGCCGCGTTGGCGGCAGCGGGACGCCTATAGTCGTGAGGAGGACTCGGGAAGTCAATTGTGTGTGTTACCGCGTTGTTACGGTGGGGGTGTTACCGGGGGAAATAGACGCCTGTAGGAGCAAAGCTAGCTCGCGATTGCGTTCGGTCAGTCAGCATGAGGCTGAATATCAGACCGTTATCGCGAGCAAGCTTTGCTCCTACAGAGGACTAGCGTGCAGTTTGGGGAAGGCGTTCCAACCCGACAAACGGGCACGCTTCGAGCAATTCGCTGAGTGATCGGCCATCCGCCAGGCGCAAATCCCCAGGCGCCAGTTCGGCCAGTGGATACAGCACGAAGGCGCGTTCCTGCAGATGGTAATGGGGGACTTTGAGGCGAGGTTCTTCGATCAGGCGATCACCAAACAGCACGATGTCGAGATCCAGCGTGCGCGGCCCCCAACGCTCAAGGCGCTCGCGGCCCTGGCCGTTCTCGATGGCTTGCAGCGCATCGAGCAGTTCCAGCGGCGCGAGGGCACTGTCGAGGGCGGCGATGGCGTTGGTGTAGCGCGGCTGGCCGGGCAGCAACGAGTCGCTTTGATAAAACCCGGAAACCCCGATCAGCTCGGTTTGAGGCAACCGCGCCAGCGCCGTGACGGCGCTGCGCAACTGTTCGGCGGGGTCAGCCAGATTGCTGCCCATGCCGATGTAGATGCGTTCCATGACTTACTCGCCCGTAGTGCTCGGGGCGCCGGCGGCGCGCTTGCGCTTGGCGCCACCGCTGCGACGACGCTTGCGCGGGGCGCCGGTGCCGTCATCCTTGCCGCTGAGGTCGCGGATCATGTCGCGACGTTCGCTGTCGTTGGCGTCCTGATAATCCGTCCACCATTCGCCCAGGCCATCGGTCTGCTCGCCGGCGCTTTCGCGCAACAGCAGGAAGTCGTAACCGGCGCGGAACCGCGGGTTGTCGAGCAACAGGTCGGCGCGCTTGCCGCTACGGCGTGGCAGGCGTTCCTGCATGTCCCAGATCTCGCGGATCGGCATGGTGAAGCGTTTCGGAATCGCAATGCGCTGGCACTGTTCGGCGATCAGCTCGTGAGCCGCTTCCTGCATCGCCGGAATCGGCGGCATGCCGCGTTCCTGCAGACGCAACACGCGTGCCGGCAGGGCAGGCCACAGCAATGCGGCGAACAGGAACGCCGGGGTCACCGGTTTGTTCTGCTTGATCCGCAGGTCGGTGTTGATCAGCGCTTCACTGATCAGCGTGTGCGTGTAGGTCGGGTTGTATTCCAACGCCTCGGCACTGGCCGGGAACAGCGGATCAAACAGCTGCAAGTCGACCAGCATCTCGAAGGTGTCCGCGGCATGGCCGGAAAGGAACAGCTTGAGCACTTCTTCGAACAGGCGGGCAGACGGAATCTCGCGCAGCATCGGCGCCAGGTCACGGATCGGCGCGGCGCTGTGTTTTTCGATACCGAAATTCAGCTTGGCGGCGAAACGCACGGCCCGCAGCATCCGTACCGGGTCTTCCTGGTAGCGTTGCTTCGGGTCGCCGATCAGGCGGATCAGGTGATTGCGGATGTCGTGTACGCCGTTGGCGTAGTCGAGAATGCGCTCGCTGACCGGATCGTAATACAAGGCGTTGATGGTGAAGTCGCGGCGTTGCGCGTCTTCTTCCAACGTGCCGTAGACGTTGTCGCGCAGAATGCGCCCGCTCTCGTTGCGGGAAGACTGGTTGCTGTCTTCCTCTTCATCGTTTTGCGGGTGATTGGCGCGGAAGGTCGCGACTTCAATGATTTCGCGACCGAAGTGGATGTGCACCAGTTTGAAGCGACGACCGATGATCCGCGCGTTGCGGAATTCGGCCCGTACCTGTTCTGGGGTGGCACTGGTGGCGACGTCGAAATCTTTTGGCGTGATGCCGAGCATCATGTCACGCACGCAACCGCCAACCAGATAAGCCTGGTAACCGGCGTTCTGCAGGCGTTCGACGATATTCACCGCGTAGCGGCTGAATTGCCCCTTCTGCAGCGAATGTTGGCCGCTGTTGAGCACTTCAGGCGTGCTGCGGATGTGTTGCGTATGACGCTTGGGCGAACGGAATGACTGGAACAACTTCTTCAGCATGGGATGCACTGTTTGAAGGAATGTTCGGCCATAACGAAGAATGACCGCATGATGGGCCGGGATTCTAGCATTTAGTCGGGGGATGGTGTAGGACATAGCAGATATGAGCTGCAAGCCGCAAGCTACAAGGGAAACGAAGGGCAATCGGGGTATTTTTATCAAATCGCAGAAACTACAAGGGGAGCCGAAGCTCCCCAAGAAGTAGTTGCATGCTCTATTTTTATTATTGGTTTCGGGCTTTTTGTTTTTGTTAAGTGCCCTCGCCATGAAGTTTTTCCTTCATGACCCTCCCAATCGGGAGCCAAGAGCAAACGGATTGCTTTGGTCGCTGTGTTGCAGTGATCTTGCGATCCAACCAGTTCAGGCTCTGTCTTAGGACAGTTTTTGTTGTTCTCGGCCTGGTCGTGGGGCAAGCCCCAAATACAACGCCTCTCCAAAAGAATCAGTTAGCTGCGCCTCTCGCCGTCTTGTTTTTATTGTGCGTGAGTCGATTCGTCTTATTTTTATTGTCTTGTGCATTGCTTGTTATTGTTCTTGTACTAAACATATAGCAGGGTGCGTGCCAACTTTTGCGAAGCCCAGCAAAACAAGGGGTTAAGCCGCGTAACGAGGTTTTTCAAGGCACAAAAAAACCGGGGCTTCGTTACCGTAAGCCCCGGCTTCTGTTACGTGAAAAGACTGAGGTAACAGTTTTTTCACAAAATCACGTGTTACCCGCACACCGGACAGGTGACGTTCAGCTCTCGCTGGCCACCCCGGTCTTGCGCCGTGGAATGCCCAGGCGTTGGCGGCGTTCCCACAGGCATTTGCGGCTGACCCCGAGTTTGCGGGCCAGTTCGGTTTCGGTCATGTGGTCCTGATGCTCGAGGACGAAGTGCTGGAAGTAGTCTTCCAGCGACAGGTCTTCGGTCGGCTCATGGCTGTTGTTACCGGCGGCGCTGCCCTGTTGTGGCGGCAGGCCGATGAAATCGTCATCGTCCAGATCGCTCAGTTCGATGTCGATCCCCAGCAGCTCGGCGGAAATTTCCGGGCTCTCGCACAGGATCACCGCGCGTTCGACCGCGTTTTCCAGCTCGCGCACGTTGCCCGGCCAGGTGTAGTGACGAATCGCCTGCTCGGCGTCCGGGGCAAACTTCAGATCGGTGCGGTTGACCCGCGCGCTCTGCCGCTTCAGGAAGGCCTCGGCGATTTCGTTGACGTCGGCACCGCGCTCGCGCAGAGCGGGCAGTTTTAGGGCAATCACGTGGAGACGGTAATAAAGGTCTTCACGGAACTGGCCGATTTTCGCCAGGCTCTTGAGGTCCCGGTGGGTCGCGGCGATCAGGCGTACATCGACTTTCTGCGATTGCACCGAACCGACACGACGAATTTCGCCTTCCTGCAACACACGCAGCAGGCGAGCCTGCGCTTCGAGTGGCAGTTCGCCGATTTCATCGAGGAACAGGGTGCCGCCGTCGGCTGCTTCTACCAAACCGGCTCGCCCGGCGCTGGCGCCAGTGAACGCGCCTTTTTCGTGGCCGAACAGTTCGGACTCGATCAGGCTTTCCGGAATGGCCGCGCAGTTCACCGAAATCATCGGTGCCTTGGCGCGTTTGGAGAGATTGTGCAGGGCGCGGGCCACCAGTTCTTTACCGGTACCGGACTCGCCCTGGATCAGGACATTGGAATCGGTGGGCGCGACTTTGCGGATCTTGCTGTACAGGTCCTGCATCGGCGGACAGGAACCGATGATGCCGATCTCGCCATTGCTGTTATCGACGCCCGGCTTTGCGGCGCCATTGGCGGCTTTGCCGACCACCGGTTCACCGGCGGCAGGCGCCGACTGGCGATCACGCAGGATGCGTGCGACAGCCTGGAGCATCTCATCGTGATCGAAAGGCTTGGCGATGTAATCCACCGCGCCCATCTTCATGGAATCGACGGCCGAACGCAGGCTGGCGTAGCTGGTCATGATCAGCACCGGAGTGCCCTGACCGAGTTTGATCAGTTCAGTGCCCGGGGCGCCAGGCAGGCGCAGGTCACTGACGATCAGGTCAAACGTGGGAATGCTGAAACGCTCTTGTGCTTCCTGCACGGATCCGGCTTCGCTGACCTGATACTGATTACGTTCCAGCAGGCGGCGCAAGGCGGAGCGGATAATTGTTTCGTCTTCGACGATCAAAATGTGCGGCATTGATTCGATACTCTCGACGGTCTCAGTTCACAGCGGACGTCGCTTCGACATGACGCGGTAATGTCACCCGGATACGGGTACCGCGTTGGCTTTGAACATCAGCCGGGCTGTCGATGGTGATTTGTCCATAATGCTCTTCAACGATGGAATAGACCAGTGCAAGGCCCAGACCGGTGCCTTCGCCAGGATCCTTGGTGGTGAAGAAAGGTTCGAACAATCTGTCCATGATGTTCTTCGGAATACCGCTGCCTTCGTCTTCCACGATCAGATCGACCGTGTGTTCGCCGGCTTCGCTTTTGACCCGTACCGCACTGTGCGGCGGCGAGGCGTCGCGGGCGTTGGAGAGCAGGTTGATCAACACCTGGGCCAGCCGCTGGGGATCGCCTTCGACCCAGTGATCGGGGTCGCACAGGTTGTAGAACTGTACTTCGAAATTGCGTCGGTTCAGGGCCAGCAAGCCGATGGCATCCTGGGCCACTTCGGCCAGACAGACGGGCTCATCGCTGTGTTGATGGCTGCCAGCGTGGGCGAAGCTCATCAATGACTGGACGATCCGCGACACGCGTTTGGTCTGCTCCAGAATCTGCCCGCTGATTTCCGTCAGCTCGGCATCTTCCTCGCGCTCTTCGCGCAGGTTCTGTGCGAGGCAGGCGATGCCGGTGATCGGATTGCCGATTTCATGGGCCACGCCCGCCGCCAGTCGACCGATGCTCGCCAGCCGCTCGGAGTGCACCAGTTTGTCTTCGAGCATCTGGGTTTCGGTCAGGTCTTCCACCAGCAATACCAAACCACTGTTGCCCGGCGCCAGCGGTTCATCAATCGCCGCTTTGTGCAGGTTCAGCCAGCGGGTCTGGCCATCGAGGGCCAGGTGCTGTTTGTGCAAGTGCTCGTCGGGCAGGTTGATAAAGCCTTGGAGCAATTCTTTCCACGGATCGCCAATAGTGCTCAAGCGCGAACCGACCACACGCTGCGCAGCAATCCCGGTCAGCTCTTCCATGGCTTTGTTCCACATCAGGATCTCTTGATCCTTGGCCAGGGAGCAGACGCCCATCGGCAGTTCCTGCAAGGTCTGGCGGTGGTAACGGCGCAGGGCATCGAGTTCAGCCGCCAGGCCGGTGAGGCGCGAGTGGTAATCCTCGAGACGGCTTTCGATGAAGTGGATGTCTTCCGTCACATAGTTTTCGCCACCGGCCTTATAAGGCAGGAAGGTTTCGACCATGTCCTGGGCGACGCTCGGCCCCATCAGGCCGGAGAGGTTGGCTTCGATGCGGTCACGCAAACGGCGCAAGGCGTAAGGCCGGCGCTCGTCGAATGGCAAATAGAGATCGCGCAGGGCTTGCTCAACTTCTTTCTGCGCAGCCTTGGCACCCAAGGGTTTGGCCAGTTGCGTGGCGAATTCCTGAGGCGAGGCGGCGTGCAACTCCCGGCGTTGCGGGCGACGAACGTTGTCCACGGCGCAGGCTTCGGCGGCGCTGGCTTCTTCCGGGCTAGCGTTGGTGAACAGCGAAATCAGGGTGAACATCAAAACGTTGGCAGCCAGCGAAGCAATCGCCGCCATGTGCCAACTGGTGTCGTCCAGCACGTAGATCATGTTCAGCAGCGGAATGTAGAAACCCTGCAGATTGCCCACCAGCGGCATCAACATGGTCACCAGCCACACCAGAATCCCCGCCAGCAAACCGGCGATGAAACCGCGGCGGTTGGCGGTCGGCCAGTACAGCACCGACAACACGCCCGGCAGGAATTGCAACGTGGCGACGAAGGCGACGATACCGAGGTTGGCCAGGTCCTGCTCCGCGCCCAGCAGCAAGTAGAAACCATAGCCGGCCATGATGATCGCAACGATCAGCGCCCGGCGGGTCCACTTCAGCCAACGGTAGATATTGCCTTCGGCCGGCGGCTGATACAGCGGCAACACCAAATGGTTGAGCGCCATCCCGGACAGCGCCAGGGTGGTGACGATGATCAAACCGCTGGCTGCCGACAGTCCGCCGACATACGCCAATAGCGCCAGGGCCTTGCTGTTGGCGGCGATGCCGATGCCGAGGGTGAAGTATTCCGGGTTGGTGGTGGCGCCGAGTTTCAGTCCGGCCCAGAGAATCAGCGGCACTGCCAGGCTCATCAGCAGCAAGAACAGCGGCAAGCCCCAACTCGCGCTGACCAGCGAGCGTGGGTTGAGGTTTTCGGTAAAGGTCATGTGGTACATGTGCGGCATCACGATCGCCGAGGCGAAGAACACCAGCAACAGCGTGCGCCACGGGCCTTCTTGCAGCGGCGTGTGCAGGGCGGCGAGGGCGGTCTGGTTTTGCAGCAGCCACAGTTCGAGCTGTTGCGGGCCGTCAAACACCCCGTACAACGCGTACAAGCCAACGCCGCCGATGGCGATCAGCTTGATCACCGATTCAAAGGCAATCGCGAACACCAGGCCTTCATGTTTCTCCCGCGTCGCAATGTGCCGCGAACCAAAGAAGATCGTGAACAGGGTAATCAGCGCGCAGAAACTCAGGGCCACGCGATGCTGCACCGGCTCGCGGGTGAGGATGCCGATGGAGTCGGCCACGGCCTGAATCTGCAATGCCAACAGCGGCAGCACGCCGATCAGCATGAAAATCGTGGTCAGCGCGCCGGCCCAGGTGCTGCGGAAGCGAAAAGCGAACAAGTCCGCCAGCGACGACAGTTGATAGGTGCGGGTGATCTTCAGGATCGGGTACAGCAACACCGGTGCCAGCAAAAATGCGCCGGAGACCCCAAGATAACTGGAAAGAAAACCGTAGCCGTACTGATAGGCCAGGCCGACCGTGCCATAAAACGCCCACGCACTGGCGTAAACCCCCAGCGACAGGGTGTAGGTCAATGGATGGCGAATGATCGCCCGCGGAATCATTCCGCGCTCACTGATCCAGGCGACGCCGAACAACGCAGCCAGGTAGGCGGCGCTGATCAGCAGCATCTGGGTGAGGCTAAAGCTCATCGGCATCTTTTTGGCTCTGCAGGATGAAGGTCACGACGATCAGAATCAGCCAGAGCAGGTACGGGCGATACCAGGCGCCAGTGGCGTCGATCCACCAATCCATGATGGCTGGGGAGAACAGGTAGATCCCCACGACCAGAAGCAGGACCAAGCGATAGATGTACATCCCGGCCTCTCTTTTTTATGCGCGTGCCCGAAAACGTGCGGCGATGGTAACGGATGGCGGCGCGACTGCAAGTGCCATCACTGCAGTTGCGCTTCGGGCAGGGTCAGTGTGCGCGGGATCTTCGATGCATCCCAGTGGGCGATGCCCCAATCCAGTACTTCCCGTGGCGTGGCGTAAACCAGTTCGCTGCCCGGATTCTGTCCCAGCGCCCGCAGTGCCCGCAGTAACAATGGCGTGGCCTGATCTTCAGCCAATGGCGGTGAGCGGTAGGATTTGCCGAGTTTGTTGCCATCCGGCTGGATGATCAGCGGCACGTGCAAGTACCGGGGTTGGCGCAGGCCGAGCAGTTCTTGCAGGTAGAGCTGGCGTGGCGTGGAATCGAGCAGGTCGGCGCCACGCACGATATCGGTGATGCCTTGCCAAGCGTCATCGAGTACCACGGCCAGTTGATAGGCGTAGAGCCCGTCGCGGCGGCGAATCACGAAGTCGCCGACTTCCCGGCCCAGGTGCTGGCGGAACTCGCCTTGCACCCGGTCGATGAAGTGGTATTCCAGCTCCGGCACCCGCAGGCGAATGGCCGCGTCTTCGGTGCCGTGCCCGGCGTTGCGGCACAGGCCCGGATAAATGCCGTGGTACGGCTCCAATTGCTTGCGCGAACAGGTGCAGGCGTAGGCCAGGCCATGGTTGAACAGGCGATTGAGCACTTCGGCATAGGCGTCGTGGCGATCACTCTGGCGCACCAGTTCGCCGTCCCACTCGAAACCGTAGCTTTCCAGGGCCTTGAGGATGGCAGCCTGGGCGCCGGGTTCTTCCCGTGGCGGGTCGAGGTCTTCCATGCGCATCAACCAGCGGCCGCCCACTGAACGGGCGTCAAGGTACGAGGCCAACGCGGCGACCAGCGAGCCGAAGTGCAAATGGCCGCTGGGCGTGGGGGCAAAGCGGCCGATGTAGGGGGAGGAGGCGATGGCAGTCATGGGCAGTATTTAAAGCCAAAAAACATCAGAAACAAAAACGGAGCGTTCGCACGCTCCGTTTTTCGTTCAAGTCGAGATTACTTGCCGACTTGCTTTTCCTTGATTTCCGCCAGGGTCTTGCAGTCAACGCACATGTCGGCGGTAGGGCGGGCTTCCAGTCGCTTGACGCCGATCTCGACGCCGCAGGACTCGCACCAGCCATATTCTTCGTCTTCGATCAATTGCAGCGTCTTGTCGATCTTCTTGATCAACTTGCGCTCACGGTCACGGGCGCGCAATTCAAGGCTGAATTCTTCTTCCTGGCTGGCACGATCTGCCGGGTCAGGGAAGTTGGCCGCTTCGTCTTTCATGTGATCAACCGTACGGTCGACTTCCTGCATCAAGTCCTGTTTCCACTTGTTCAGGATCTTGGTGAAGTGAGCGCGCATGGGCTTGCCCATGTACTCCTCGCCCTTAACTTCTTTGTAGGGTTCGAAGCCGCTGATCGACTGGTTTTGCTGCTTTGCTTGGGTGGGCATGAAATGGACCGCCTCTACTCTTGTAATCCATTGCGCAGGATTGCTCCATCACCGACACCTGCCGGCCCTGCGGCTGCAAGCGGGCGAACTTACCAGATCAAAACGGGGCGCGCTACTCCCGGATGTCGAGGTAGTGGCCCGCAGGGCTTGCAAATGATTGCAAAGCCTTGTCTGGTGGTGGTGGAGACCTGATCAAATATTGATTTTAGTCAAAGCTGAGACACTCGCTTGAGTCGTTTGCAGCCCCGGTTATACGGCTCTGACCGCTTTAGGTTCTCGCTCGTTCCAGTGGATAGGTAGAATCGATTCTTTTCCCCGTTGAAGGAAGGCTAATGGCTCAGCCCTACAGTGCGCGCAGTCGTGCGATCGAACCGTTCCATGTCATGGCGCTGCTGGCGCGGGCCAATGAACTGCAAGCCGCCGGCCACGACGTGATTCACCTGGAAATCGGCGAACCGGACTTCACCACTGCCGAGCCGATCATCCAGGCCGGCCAGGCCGCGCTGACCGCGGGCAAGACCCGTTACACCGCCGCCCGGGGCATTCCTGAACTGCGTGAGGCCATTTCCGGCTTTTATCAGCAGCGTTACGGACTGAACATCGATCCACAGCGAATTCTGGTGACGCCGGGCGGCTCGGGTGCGTTGCTGCTGGCTAGCGCCTTGCTGGTCGACCCCGGCAAACACTGGCTGCTGGCGGACCCGGGCTACCCGTGCAACCGGCATTTCCTGCGCCTGGTGGAGGGCGCTGCGCAGCTGGTGCCAGTCGGTCCCGACGTGCGCTATCAACTGACCCCGGACCTGGTAGCGCGGCATTGGGATCACGACAGCGTCGGCGCCCTGGTGGCCTCGCCGGCCAATCCGACCGGGACCATCCTCACGCGTGATGAGCTGGCCGGTCTGTCGGCGGCGATCAAGCAACGTCACGGTCATTTGGTGGTAGACGAGATTTACCACGGCCTGACGTACGGCACCGACGCCGCCAGTGTGCTGGAAGTCGATGACAGCGCTTTCGTCCTGAATAGTTTTTCCAAGTATTTCGGCATGACCGGTTGGCGCCTCGGCTGGCTGGTGGCGCCGGAAGCGGCGGTCGGCGAACTGGAAAAACTCGCGCAGAACCTCTACATCAGCGCCCCGAGCATGGCCCAGCATGCCGCGCTGGCCTGTTTCGAGCCCGCCACCATCGCCATCCTGGAAGAGCGCCGCGCCGAATTCGGGCGTCGTCGCGATTTCCTGCTGCCAGCCCTGCGTGAACTCGGTTTTGGTATCGCCGTGGAGCCGGAAGGTGCGTTCTACTTGTACGCTGATATCAGCCAGTTCGGCGGCGATGCCTTCGCGTTCTGCCGACATTTCCTCGAAACCGAGCATGTGGCGATTACTCCCGGCTTGGACTTCGGCCGTTACCAGGCCGGGCATCACGTGCGGTTTGCCTACACCCAAAGCCTGCCGCGTTTGCAGGAAGCGGTGGAGCGTATCGCTCGCGGCTTGAAGAGCTGGCAAGGCTGATGCGTTTTCATCCTCCCCTCGAAGAAGGTCGGTTGATTCGTCGTTACAAGCGTTTTCTCGCCGATATCGAAACCGTTAACGGCGAGTTGCTGACTATTCACTGCCCTAACACTGGCTCGATGCTCAATTGCCAGGTCGAGGGCGGGCAGGTCTGGTTTAGTCGCTCCAACGACCCAAAACGCAAGTTGCCCGGCACCTGGGAAATCGGCGAAACCCCGCAAGGGCGGCTGTTTTGCGTGAACACCGGGCGCGCCAATGGCTTGATCGAAGAGGCGCTGCGCGCTGGCGTGATCACCGAGTTGAACGGTTTTACTGAGCTGAAACGAGAAGTGGCCTACGGTCAGGAAAGCAGCCGTATCGATTTCCGCCTCGATTACCCGAGCGGGCCGGCGTACGTGGAAGTCAAAAGCGTCACCCTGGGTTACGACGGTACAGCGGTGGCGGCGTTTCCCGATGCGGTGACCCAGCGCGGGGCCAAGCATTTGCGCGAACTGGCCCATTTGGCTCGGGACGGGATTCGCGCGGTGCAGCTGTATTGCGTCAATCTCAGCGGTATTGAGGCGGTGCGACCGGCCGAAGAAATCGACTCGGCCTACGCCGCCGCGTTGCGTGAGGCGGTGGCGTGTGGGGTCGAGGTGCTGGCTTATGGCGTGCAGCTTAGCCACGAAGGAATGGTGGTGGATCGACGTCTTGACGTGTTGCTCAACGGTTAAAGGCTGATCCAGATCCCTTGCGCGTCTTCGCGGCAGTCGACAGCGGTCAGGAATTGCCCGGCGCAGGGGCCGGCGACGCATTCGCCGTCCTCGATCAGAAACAGTGCGCCGTGAGTGGCGCATTGGATCAGGCTGTTGCTCGGGTCCAGGAACTGGTCGGGCTTCCATTCCAGGCCGACGCCCCGGTGCGGGCAGCGGTTGATATAGACGTAAACCTGACCCGCCCGGCGCACGGCGAAGAGCTTCTGGCCGTCGATGTCGAAACCGCGACTGCTGGCATCGGCCAACTCTGGGCCTGGGCAAAGAAACTTCATGTCTATCCTCAAGGGGCGCGGCTCGTGACGAGATATGTCCGGGCTTGACGTGCAAATGCAAACAATTATCAAATGGCCGCCCGCCCATGGGGCGCGTGCGATCTGCCGAGGATACTTGGCCTGTCCGCCGGATGCCCGGGAAAACCCTTTAAGGAAGCTGTTTATGCGCCTGAGTACCCGCGTTGTCGCGCTGTGTGTCGGACTGCTGGTCAGTCACGAGGCCAGCGCGGCCGAGTTGCCGCAACGTTGGGTCAGTGCCGGCGGCGCCTTGTCGGAGTGGGTGAGCGCGTTGGGCGGCGAGTCGAAACTGGTCGGCGTCGATACCACCAGCCAGCATCCCGAATCCCTGAAGGCGTTGCCGAGCATCGGCTATCAGCGGCAATTGTCGGCGGAAGGCATCTTGAGCCTGCGCCCGCAGATTTTGGTCGGCACCGAAGAGATGGGGCCGCCACCGGTGCTTTCGCAGATTCGCAGCGCTGGCGTACAGGTTGAATTGTTTTCCGCCCAGCCGGATATGCCTGCCTTGAAAAATAATCTGGGGCACCTGGGCAAGCTGCTCGGCACTGAAGATCAGGCTTCGCAAGCGTGGCAGGTGTACCAACAGCAACTGGATCAGCAAAAAGCCCGGGTCTCCGAGACCCAGCTCAAACACAAAGCGCCGGGTGTACTGCTGCTGATCGGCAACGCGGGCGGCAAGCCGTTGATTGCCGGCAAGGACACTGCCGCCGATTGGTTGCTGCAACGGGCCGGTGGCCACAACCTGGCTACCCATACCGGCTACAAACCTTTTTCCAACGAGTCCCTGGCCAGTCTGAATCCCGAAGTGCTGGTGTTCGCCGATCGCGCGTTGACCGGCGACGCGGCCCGTGCGGCGTTGTTCAAGGAAAACCCGATCCTGTCCTCGACCCGCGCGGCCAAGGACGGGCGCGTCATGGAGCTTGATCCGACCTTGCTGGTCGGCGGGCTGGGACCACGCTTGCCTGAGGCGCTGAAAAAGCTCTCCGACGGTTTCTATCCCGGCGCGACCGGCCAATGACCACGCTGGTCAAACCTCGCGCACTCTTTATTGGCTTGAGCCTGCTGTGTTTGCTGGCGATCTGGTTGTCGCTGGCCCTGGGCCCGGTGAGCTTGCCGCTGCTCGATACGTTGCGGGCGGCGCTGCGGCTGATCGGAGTGCCGATTGCCCCGGATGGGTTGGAGCAGGCTGAACTGATTCTTGGGCAGATTCGGCTTCCACGAACGCTGTTGGGCTTGGCGGTGGGCGGTGTGCTGGCGCTGTCCGGGGTGGCGATGCAGGGGCTGTTTCGCAACCCATTGGCTGATCCGGGGCTGGTCGGGGTTTCCAGTGGCGCGGCGTTGGGTGCGGCGATTGCGATTGTCGGTGGCTCGGCGTTCGGTGGTTTGCCTGAAGCGTTCGGGCCTTATCTTTTGTCGTTATGTGCGTTTCTCGGTGGGCTCGGCGTGACCGCATTGGTCTATCGACTGGGCCGACGTAACGGGCAAACCAATGTCGCAACCATGCTGTTGGCGGGTATAGCGCTGACGGCGCTGGCGGGTTCAGCTGTGGGGTTGTTCACTTATCTGGCGGATGACGCGACGTTGCGCACGCTGACCTTCTGGAACCTGGGCAGCCTCAACGGCGCCAGTTATTCGCGGCTCTGGCCGTTGCTGCTGGTCACTGCCGGTGTGGCGCTGTGGTTGCCGCGCCGGGCCAAAGCTTTAAATGCGTTGCTGCTGGGGGAATCGGAAGCGGGTCATCTGGGCATCGATGTCGAAGGGCTCAAGCGTGAATTGGTGTTCTGCACCGCGCTGGGTGTCGGTGCAGCGGTGGCGGCGGCGGGGATGATCGGGTTTGTCGGGTTGGTGGTGCCGCATCTGGTGCGGCTGCTGGCCGGGCCTGATCATCGAGTGTTGCTGCCGGCCTCGGTGTTGGCCGGTGCGAGTCTGCTGTTGTTCGCCGATCTGGTGGCGCGCCTGGCCCTGGCGCCCGCCGAATTGCCGATTGGTATCGTCACTGCCTTCATTGGCGCGCCGTTCTTCCTGTTCCTGCTGCTCAGGAGACCTGCCTGATGCTGCGTACGGAAAACCTGTCGATCCGTCGCGGCAGCAAAACCGTGCTGACGGGTATCACCCTCGAACTCAAGCCGGGCGAAGTCCTCGGTGTGCTGGGACCGAACGGCGCCGGCAAGAGTACGTTGCTCGGGGCGTTGTGCGGTGAGCTGCATCCCGATGAGGGGCGCGTCTGGCTCGATCAATTGGAGTTGCGGCAATGCACCGGCGTCCAGCGCGCTCAGCGACTGGCGGTTCTACCGCAAGTGTCGACCCTGGACTTCGGCTTTCGCGTCGAGGAAGTGGTCGGCATGGGCCGCTTGCCTTATCAAAGCGGCCGGGTGCGCGACGATGAAATCGTCGCCGCAGCATTGACCGCCGCTGATGCCGGGCACCTGAGCGGTCGCAGTTACCTGGCCCTGTCCGGCGGTGAGCGTCAGCGGGTGCATCTGGCGCGGGTGCTGGCGCAACTCTGGCCGGGGGAGGCGGGGCAGACTTTACTGCTGGATGAGCCGACCTCGATGCTCGATCCGCTGCATCAGCACACCACCTTGCAAGCGGTGCGCGAATTCGCTGATCGCGGTGCGGCGGTCATGGTGATCCTGCATGATCTGAACCTGGCGGCGCGTTATTGTGATCGCATCTTGCTGCTTGAAGGCGGGCGACCGGTGGCGTTGGATACACCGGAGCAGGTGCTGCGGCCGGAACCACTCAAAGCGGTGTTCGGACTGGAAGTGCTGGTGCAACCGCACCCGGAGCGTGGGCATCCGCTGATCATCGCCCGCTGAGTCATTCATCGAGGTGAGAACATGCGAGGGATTCTGCTGCTGGCTGCATTACTACTGAGTGCCTGCCAGCACGTTGCGGCGCCGCCACCGATCACCGGCGAGATTCGCGACTTGCGCAACGGTCAGTCGCTGACGGCGCAAGAACTGGTCGTACGGTTGGCCAAGCCATCACGGCTGATTGTGGGTGAACAGCACGACAACCGCGATCACCATCAACTGCAATTGTGGTTGCTCCAGGAACTGGGGCAGCAGCGACCTCAAGGCAGCCTGCTGCTGGAAATGCTCACGCCCGATCAACAACCGCGCGTCGATGACGTGCGCCATGCCTCGACACTTCCAACTGATCTGCCTGGCGCATTAGCCTGGCAATCGGGTTGGGACTGGGATTTGTACGGGCCGATTGTGCGCTTCGCCTTGGGTCAGCCTTATCCACTGCTGGCGGCCAATCTCGACAACACTGAAGTTCGGGCTTTCTACACCCAGCCAACGACCGTGAGCGGTTCGCGCAGCAATGCCCCGTCGGTGAAGAAAGAGCTGCTGGAGCAAATCAGCGGCTCCCATTGCGGCCTGCTGCCTCAATCACAAATGCCGGCGATGCTGGCGGTGCAGCAACAACGTGACCGGCGCATCGCCGAACGGCTGATCGCAGCACCCAAGCCGTCAATGTTGATCGCCGGTGCCTACCATGCGCGCAAGGATGTCGGCGTGCCGCTGCATGTGCTGGACTTGGGAGAGTCCGAAGCCCCCACCGTATTGATGCTGGCGCAGCAGGGCAGTGAGGTCACGTCGGCCATGGCCGATTACGTCTGGTACACGCCTGCCAGGCCAGCGCCGGATTACTGCGCTGAGATGCGCAAGCAGATGAGCCAGTAAGCACTTTTTCACAGGCAAAAAAAGACCCGGCAAGAGCCGGGTCAAATAACCGTGATTAGCCTGATGAGGAGATAATCTGAGAGTCCGAACCAAGGGCTTTTCAGAATATCGACCAGTCTCGCGACCAGTTGTGATAATCATAGCGATTCTCATTACCAAGTCAACCGCTGATTTCTCATTTATTTCAAATTAGCCTGCAGGCCTTGAAATCACCGGGCTTCAGCCTGAAATTTTAGCCGCGCTCAGCTGGGTGATCTGCTTGTTAAGCAGGTCGATGCGCCGCGCCATGCTCTCGATCAGGCTATGGGCGATCTTCGGATTGCTTTGCGTCAGGCTCAGAAACTGGTCCTTGGGAATCAGCATCACCGTGCTCGGTTCGCGGGCGATCACACTGGCGTTGCGTTTTTCGCCGGTGAATACCGCCATGGCGCCGAAAATCTCATCCTTGGGCACATCGCCGACTTTATGCCCGTCGACAAACGCTTCGGCATGGCCTTCGATGATGACGAACACATGATCGGCCTCATCGCCTTGCTGGATCAGCACTTCGCCGCTGGCCACGCGCTGAAAGCCGTGGGTGCTGCGGTATTCGGGTTGTTTCAGGCGGGCGACCGCGTCGGACAACAGGGCCGTCTGGCCGACCAGGTATTGCAGGAACAACTCCGAACGCTGCGGCTCGGCATAAATATGCTGGAAAACCTCGGCACGCAGGTAAGGGATCAAGGACAGCGGGCCGTCGCTGCGCAAGCGACAATGCGGCAGCTCAACGCCTTGGCGCAGGCCGACCAGATCGCCTTCATGCAAATAGAACAAGGGACGATGGTCGACGCAGCCGTGCAGCAGGCCGTTGTCGAGCAAGAACAATTGATTGCCGGGCAATACCGTCGCGAGGTCGTCGACGGCGGAAAACTCCAGGGCCGGGCCGCAGGGCGATAAACCCTCCAGTAACCGCGCGGGCAGGTTTTGCAGGCGATTGATCAGTGTGTCGGCGTAAGCCGGTTGTTCCCCGAGCAGGTACATGGCGATGGCGCCTGTTCAATTCTTGTGGCGTGAGGAGATGGCTTCCAGTTGTTTGTTCAAGGCTTCCTTGCGTTCAGCGGGGATGTCGTTCCAGTGCACATCCATCAGGGCGCCCTCGATCGCATACAGCAACACCTTCGACGCCCGGAACCCGCGCGTACGCACGGCCCGATAAGCATCCACCGCCCCCAGGCGACGCAAGTCCGAGGCACTGTGGATGCCCACGGCATGCAGCCATTGTGCCGACGTCTTGCCAAGATTCTTCAGGTGTTGCAGTTCATCATTCATCAAGCCTCCTTGCGACAGCCGAACGGTGCGTGGGCGAGCCTTTGAGGAGTGTAGCCATCAGTAGGAAAAGCGTGATTGTTTGGTCGGATTCGAGGCAAATGCTTCTAAGAGGCAAGCGCTTGGCGCGAAAGAATTGGCTGCAGACGCAGTAGGAGAAGGTGCAGGAGATCAGTGGTTGCGGCAGATAACGCGCGGCGTCCAGCGCAAGGCGGGGGCGCTGGACTTGTCAGGTAATGGTCGTTTCAGCGGGTGCGATAACGCAAGCGTGTACCGAAGTTCATCGACATCAGGATCTCGTCGGCACTCAGCTCTGGCGGGAAGTAGGCGCCGGAGATTTGCGCATGGGCCAGGCTCGCGCCTTCCAGGGACGCATTGCGAAAGTCGATGCCGCGCAGGTCGGCGGAGCGGAAGTACGCATCGGTAAAGTCGACGCCATCGGCGTTCAGCTCACGCAGGTCAAGACCCCGGAAATCGCCACCGACCATGTCGATGGGGCCGTCCGTCGGGCGTTCCTTGTTGAAACCTGCGATGTCGTCTTTGTGCAGCAAGGCATAAAGCGGGGTGTCGAGAAGTTTCGGCTGGCTCATGTCACATCACCTGTTGGTTTTATGACGCCAGTATAGTGCCACTATTTGACTGCCGTGAAGCCGGCGAAGGCTCCACGGCTGAAATAGTTTCTTACAGGCCTGGCATGCGTTGGCGAATCTGCGCCACAACCGTGTCGAGGGTCCCGCTTTCATTGGTTTGAACGCGTTTGCTGCACAGAATCTCGGCTGGCGTCAGCGCTTCGCGGCTGGCTTGCTGGTCGGCGATAACGGCCAGGTTGGCGTCGGACGGATCGGTTTTGTCTGCCTGACGCAGGGCCAGCCAGCTCTCGATCACAGCTTGCGGCGCATTGCAGTCCAGAATCAGGAACGGTGCGCCGGTGGCTTCGGCAATTTTGGCCGCGCCGTCACGTTGGTCGCGCTTGAGGTAGGTGGCATCGATCACCACCGGGAAACCGGCGCGCAGGATCACCGCGGCGATGTCATGCAGGCGGGTGTAGGTCGCCGCACTGGCGTCGGCACTATAGATGCCGGCCTGTGGATCGTTCGGCACGGTCTGCTCACCGAACAGGCGCTTGCGCTCCACATCCGAGCGCAGGCGAACGGCGCCCAGTGCCTCGACCAGACGCATCGCCACACGGCTTTTGCCAACAGCGGAAACGCCGTGGGTAATCGCCAGGAAACGCGAAGGAATTGTGCTGTAGCTTTCGGCCAGGTTGGCGTAGTTGCGGTACTGGCGCAGGGTGGTGGCGCGCTGCACCGGATCGGCTTCGGCTGGCATGCTGAACAGGCTGACCTTGGCGCGAACCAGTGCACGATAGGCTTTATAGAAGTTCAGCACCTCAAGGCCCTGGTAGTCGCCGGTCAGTTCCAGATACTGGCTGATGAAACGGCGCGCCATGCTCTTGAGGCCACGGTCTTCCAGGTCCATCGCCAGGAAGCCAGTGTCGGCATAGACGTCGGTGAAGCGGAACGGCTCGTTGAATTCGATGCAGTCGAAGATCACGACCTTGCCGTCGATCACGGTAGCGTTGCCCAAGTGAATGTCACCGTGGCATTCGCGGGTGAAACCGTCAGCCTTGCGTTGGGCAAACAGTGGCTTGAGGCGTTCGAAGCTGCTTTCGGCCCAGGCTTGCAGGGCGTCGAGTTGCAGCAGATCGGCCTTGTCACTGAGGAACGGACGAATCTGCTCGAAGTTCTGGCGCACCGGTGCCATCACGCTATCCGGGGTCCCGGCGTCGTGTTCGGCCGGTACTTTCGGCGCGGTGAGGTGGAATTGCGCGATTTGTGCGGCCATCTCGTCGATGTGTGCGGTGGTCAGTTCGCCATTGGCTTGCAGGGTGCTGAGCAATTGGCTTTGCGGGAACTGGCGCATTTTCAGGGCGAAATCGACGACCGGACCATCGCCGCCCAGTTGTGGTGCTTCGACGCTGCCGGTAATCGGCAACACTTCCAGATACAAATCGTTGGTCAGGCGCTGGTTCAGGCGCAGCTCTTCGCCGCAGAAATGTTCACGGGCATCGAGGTTGGTGAAGTCGAGGAAGCCGAAATTCACCGGTTTCTTCACTTTATAAGCAAAGGGACCCGTGAGGATGACCCAGGAGATATGGGTCTCGATAACCTGGAACCCTTCGACGGGATGCGGGTAGAGGGCCGGGTTTTGCAGGGCGGCGATCAGGGACTGGCTCACAGGCGATCCTTCAGAGTCTGGGGAAAATTCACGGCCGTCATTATGGCCGCAAGTCCGGCTGACGCAAACCTCGGCAGGCTCCTGTTGAGTATGAATAAAGTGCGTATAATCCGCCGCCATGACTCGTACTCGATCCCCTCGCAGCAAAAAAAAACCACCTTCCAAGGGCATGAGCCCCTGGCTGAGCTGGGCCATTAAACTCAGCCTGGTCGGCCTCGTCGTGCTCGCCGGGTTCGCGGTTTACCTCGACGCGATCGTCCAGGAGAAGTTCTCCGGCAAGCGCTGGACCATTCCGGCCAAGGTGTATGCCCGCCCGCTTGAGCTGTTCACCGGCCAGAAGCTGAGCAAGGAAGACTTCCTCACCGAACTCGATGCCCTGGGCTATCGACGCGAAGCCGTGAGCAACGGCCCCGGTGCGGCGGCGGTCAACGGCAATACCGTCGACTTGAATACTCGCGGCTTCCAGTTCTATGAAGGCATGGAGAAAGCCCAGCCCGTGCGCGTGCGGTTCTCCGGCGACTACGTGGCCGAACTCTCGGCGACCAACGGTTCGAAGCTGTCGGTGGTGCGCCTTGAGCCGCTGATGATTGGCGGGATTTACCCGAAGAACCTCGAAGACCGCATCCTGATCAAGATCGATCAGGTGCCGCCGTATCTGCTGGAGACCCTGGTCGCCGTGGAAGACCGGGACTTCTATCACCACTGGGGCGTGTCGCCGAAATCGATTGCGCGGGCCGTCTACGTCAACACCTCTGGCGGCAAGATGACCCAGGGCGGCAGTACGCTGACGCAACAATTGGTCAAGAACTTCTACCTGACCAGCGAACGCAGCCTGACCCGCAAGCTCACCGAAGCGATGATGGCGATGCTGCTGGAACTGCATTACGACAAACAGGAAATTCTTGAGGCTTACCTCAATGAAGTGTTTGTCGGTCAGGACGGTCAGCGTGCAGTGCACGGTTTCGGGTTGGCCAGCCAGTTCTTCTTCGGCCAGCCGTTGTCCGAACTGAAACTGCATCAAGTCGCTTTGTTGGTGGGCATGGTCAAGGGCCCGTCCTATTACAACCCGCGTCGCAATCCTGAGCGGGCGCTGGAGCGACGCAACCTGGTGCTTGATGTGCTTGAGCAGCAGGGTGTTGCTACTGCCGAACAAGTCGCTGCGGCGAAAGCCATGCCATTGGGTGTGACCACTCGCGGCAAGCTGGCCGACAGCTCGTTCCCGGGCTTTATCGATCTGGTTAAACGTCAACTTCGCGAAGACTATCGTGACGAAGACTTGACCGAGGAAGGCCTGCGGATCTTCACCAGTTTCGACCCGATCCTGCAGATGAAAGCCGAAGCCTCGGTCAACGACACCTTTAAGCGCCTGGCCGGGCGCAAGGGTTCGGATGACGTCGAAGCGGCGATGGTCGTGACCAACCCGGAAACCGGCGAAGTCCAGGCCATGATCGGCAGTCGCCAGGCGAGTTTTGCCGGTTTCAACCGCGCGCTGGATGCGGTGCGACCGATCGGCTCGTTGATCAAGCCGGCGGTTTATCTGACGGCGCTTGAGAAACCAAGCCAGTACAGCTTGACCAGTTGGCTGTCGGACGATGCCTTCTCGGTGAAGGGCGCGGACGGCCAGGTCTGGAAGCCGCAGAACTATGATCGCCGCTCCCACGGCACGGTGTTCCTGTATCAGGGGCTGGCGCATTCGTACAACCTGTCGACTGCGCGTCTCGGGTTGGAACTGGGCGTGCCGAATGTCCTCAAGACCCTGGCGCGGTTGGGTGTGACTCGTGAGTTCCCGGCATTCCCGTCGATGCTGTTGGGTGCGGGTGGCCTGACGCCGATGGAAGTGGCGACCATGTACCAGACCTTGGCCAACGGCGGTTTCAATACGCCGATGCGCGGGATTCGCAGCGTGCTGACTGCCGAAGGCGAGCCGCTCAAGCGTTATCCATTCCAGATTCAGCAGCGTTTCGATCCGGCGTCGATTTTCCTGATCCAGAGCGCCATGCAGCGGGTCATGCGTGAAGGCACCGGCAGCTCGGTCTACAACGTGCTGCCGAAAACCCTGACGCTGGCGGGCAAGACCGGTACCAGTAACGATTCTCGTGACAGCTGGTTCGCCGGTTTCAGTCAGGATCTGCTGGCAGTGGTGTGGCTGGGCCGCGACGATAACGGCAAGACCCCGTTCACCGGTGCGACCGGCGCGTTGCAGGTCTGGACCAGTTTCATGCGCAAGGCCGATCCACTTCCACTGGACATGCCGCAGCCGGACAATATTGTCCAGGCCTGGGTCGATTCGCGCACAGGGCAAGGCTCTGATGCCAACTGCCCAGGCGCGGTGCAGATGCCGTATATTCGCGGCAGCGAACCGCCTCCCGGCGCCGCTTGCGGTGGGGAAACCCCTGCTTCTGGCGAAACGGTGATGGATTGGGTCAAGGGCTGGATGAATTAAGCAAAGAGGGTTTCAAGTGAACAAGTGGTTGATTCCAGCGGTTACCGCCGTGGCTTTGCTCAGCGGTTGTTCCTCCGTACAGCGCGGTTCGATCCCGGTCGTGGATTCCGGCAGCGCGGTATCGAACAGTGAACGGATTCAGGCGAATGGCGGTTTCCGCCAGACGACCGTGAAACGTCCAGTACAAGGCCAGCCTCAGGCGATCCCGCAAGGTGATACCGGTGTGGTGGTGATGGTGCCGGGTGGTGGTGCCGTGAGCTCGGCGCCGATCAGCACTTCGCCGATCACGCCTGGGCCGATTACGCCGGGTCCGATTGATACGTCGCCGGTTCAGTCCGCACCGATCAATCAAGGCAGCTACAGCATGCCGTCGGCGCCGACCGGGATTCCTTCAGCGAGCACCGGTGGTGGCCTGTCTGCCGACGAACAACTGGACGGTCCAGTGTTGGCATTGCTGACTACTGCGCAACAGCAACAGGCCGGTGGCGACCTCAACGGTGCGTCTTCCAGCCTGGAGCGTGCCCAGCGCGTTGCCCCGCGTGAACCGCAAGTGCTTTATCGCTTGGCGCAGGTGCGCATGGCTCAGGGTGATGCACCGCAGGCCGAACAGTTTGCCCGTCGTGGCCTGACGTTCGCCAATGGCCGTCCGGATCTACAGGCCAGCCTGTGGGAGCTGATCGCTCAGGCTCGCGAGAAACAGGGCGATTCCGCCGGCGCCGCACTGGCCCGTCAGAAGGCCAAGGTTTCGCTGTGATGGATGCTCGTTTCCCAAAGATTGCCGAGCAACTGCTGCTGATCGAGCGTGAGCTGCGGATTCAGGGCTGGTGGGACGAGGTTTCACCAAGCGTTGAAGCGCTGTCCAGTGTCGAGCCGTTCTCGGTCGACACCTTGGACTTCGAGCAATGGCTGCAATGGATTTTCCTGCCGCGCATGAAGGCGATCCTCGAACAGGATCTGCCTTTGCCCAATGCGTCGGGTATTCAGGAAATGGCCGAGATGGTCTTCGCTGCGCGCAATGTCCAGGGCAAGGATCGACAGCTTCAGCTCCTGCTCAAAGAGTTCGACCTGCTGATCACCGCCTCCCGCTGACACCTATCCCCTGTAGGAGCGAAGCTTGCTCGCGAAGGCGGCATAACATTCAGCACATTTGTTGAACGTTATGCCGCCTTCGCGAGCAAGCTTCGCTCCTACAAGGGAGTTTATTGGCAATTATCCGCGATCTGTTTCTGTGCTTCGGTCATGCGCTCCTGACGTGTCTGGTCAGTCAGGCGGCGCATCTCGCCATCAACCTCTTCCCGTAGTCGTGGATTGTTCTGCAGTTGAGCAAGGTTGGTCCGCGCCTGTTCACAGAACGCCTTGAGCTGGGCCTGCTGCTCGGCAACCTGCTTTTTCACCGTCTTATCGATGGCCTGTTGGTCGCCCAGCACATTGCTGCGTTCAGGCGCGGGTGGTTTGCCGGCGGGCGGGGAGGGCGTGACCACGGTGGTGGCTTGCTGACCCTGGGGTGGCTGGGCATCAAAGTGAGTCACGCCTTGGGCATCGACCCATTTGTAAATCTGACCGGCCATGCACATGGGGCTCAGGGTGATCAGCAGACTGGCGGTGAGGAAGAAGGTACGCATGCCGTTTCCTTGTCATAAGTTGCGCAATTGAAGCTAACACACATGCCGTTTACGGGTTTTTTCTTGCGTTCTCATGTGCTTACTCACAATAAAGCACATAGACGGCTTGACTTGCAGAGGACGAAACAGAAGAATCCAAAGTCCGCTGTAGAGGGACTGCCAGAAGCAGACCCACTCGGTAGATCATGAGGCGCATACCCGCGCCGACCTGTTACACCCGCAACGCGTTACCTCGCGCTGGGTGGGAAAGGCCCGCAACACTTGGGACGATCCCAATACTTGCTCAGTCAGTGCTGACGTAGTCGGCGACCACCGTCGCTCATGCTCTGCCGAGAAGTAAACCTATTAAGACCCGTCCTCTTGTGAGTGGACGGTATTCTGGCGTTTTAGAGGTGAACAACGTGGAGCTTTTATCTGGCGGTGAGATGCTCGTCCGCTTTTTGCGTGACGAAGGCGTCAAATATATCTACGGGTACCCCGGTGGTGCTCTTCTTCATGTCTACGATGCCCTGTTCAAAGAACCGGAAGTGACTCACATCCTGGTTCGTCACGAACAAGCGGCTACCCATATGGCTGACGGCTATGCCCGTGCCACCGGTAAAGCCGGCGTGGTACTGGTGACTTCCGGTCCTGGCGCAACAAACGCCATCACCGGGATCGCCACTGCTTATATGGACTCCATTCCAATGGTGGTCATTTCCGGCCAGGTGCCTAGCACCATGGTAGGCACCGACGCGTTCCAGGAAACCGACATGATCGGTATCTCCCGGCCGATCGTGAAGCACAGCTTCATGATCAAGCACGCTTCGGAAATCCCGGAAGTCATGAAGAAGGCGTTCTACCTGGCGCAATCCGGTCGTCCGGGCCCGGTCGTGGTCGATATCCCGAAAGACATGACCAACCCGGCCGAGAAGTTCGAATACATCTTCCCGAAAAAAGCCAAGCTGCGTTCCTACAGCCCGGCCGTTCGCGGTCACTCCGGGCAAATCCGCAAGGCTGCAGAAATGCTCCTGGCGGCCAAGCGTCCGGTGATGTACGCCGGCGGCGGCGTGATTCTCGGTGGTGGCTCCGCGCCGCTGACCGAATTGGCGAAGATGCTCAACCTGCCAGTGACCAATACCCTGATGGGGCTGGGTGCCTACCCTGGCACCGACCGTCAGTTCATCGGCATGCTCGGCATGCACGGCAGCTACACCGCCAACCTGGCGATGCACCATGCGGATGTGATCCTCGCCGTCGGTGCGCGTTTCGATGACCGCGTGATCAACGGCCCGGCGAAGTTCTGCCCGAACGCCAAGATCATTCACATCGACATCGACCCGGCTTCGATCTCCAAGACCATCAAGGCCGACGTGCCTATCGTTGGTCCGGTGGAAAGTGTCCTGACCGAAATGGTCGCGATCCTCAAGGAAATCGGCGAGACCCCGAACAAGGAGTCCGTGGCCAGTTGGTGGAAGCAGGTGGATGAGTGGCGCGGTGATCGCGGCCTGTTCCCTTACGACAAGGGCGACGGCAGCGTCATCAAGCCGCAGACCGTGATCGAAACCCTGTGCGAAGTGACCAAGGGCGATGCCTATGTTGCTTCGGACGTGGGCCAGCACCAGATGTTCGCCGCGCAGTACTATCGGTTCAACAAGCCCAACCGCTGGATCAACTCCGGTGGCCTGGGCACCATGGGCTTCGGTTTCCCGGCGGCCATGGGTATCAAGTTGAGCTTCCCGGATGCCGACGTCGTTTGCGTGACGGGCGAGGGCAGCATCCAGATGAACATCCAGGAACTGTCCACCTGTCTGCAATATGGCTTGCCGGTGAAAATCGTCATCCTGAACAACGGTGTTCTGGGTATGGTTCGCCAGTGGCAAGACATGAGCTACGGCAGCCGTCACTCGCATTCCTACATGGAATCGTTGCCTGATTTCGTCAAGTTGGCGGAGGCCTATGGTCACGTCGGCGTGCGCATCACCGAATCGAAAGATTTGAAGACGAAGATGGAAGAGGCGTTCGCCATGAAGGATCGCCTGGTGATCATCGATGTTTCGGTCGACACCAGCGAGCACGTCTACCCGATGCAGATCAAAGACGGCTCCATGCGCGATATGTGGCTGAGCAAGACGGAGCGTACTTAATCATGCGACATATTATTTCCTTGCTTCTGGAAAACGAACCAGGCGCTCTGTCTCGTGTAGTCGGCCTGTTCTCGCAGCGCAACTACAACATCGAAAGCCTGACCGTGGCACCGACCGAAGACCCGACCTTGTCGCGTCTGACGTTGACCACGGTTGGTCATGACGAAGTGATTGAGCAGATCACCAAGAACCTGAACAAGCTGATCGAAGTGGTCAAATTGGTCGACCTGTCGGAGAGTGCTCACATCGAGCGCGAACTGATGCTGGTCAAGGTCAAGGCTACCGGCGCCCAGCGCGCCGAGATCAAGCGCACTACCGATATTTACCGTGGGCAGATCGTTGATGTCAGCGCCAGCGTGTATACCGTTCAATTGACCGGTACCAGCGACAAGCTCGACAGCTTCATTCAGTCCATCGGCACCGCATCGATTCTGGAAACCGTCCGTAGCGGCGTAACCGGTATCGCCCGCGGCGACAAAGTACTCAGCATCTAAACCAAATTAGCGAATGGCCTGAACGGCCTGGATATATAGGGGAATTTCATGAAAGTTTATTACGAAAAAGACTGCGACCTGTCGATCATCCAGGGCAAGAAAGTTGCCATCATCGGTTACGGTTCCCAGGGCCACGCTCAAGCGTGCAACCTGAAAGACTCCGGCGTTGACGTTACTGTTGGCCTGCGTAAAGGTTCGGCCACTGTTGCCAAGGCCGAAGCTCACGGCCTGAAAGTGACTGACGTTGCTTCCGCTGTTGCTGCTGCCGACCTGGTCATGATCCTGACCCCGGACGAGTTCCAGTCTGCTTTGTACAAGAACGAAATCGAGCCGAACATCAAGAAAGGCGCCACCCTGGCCTTCTCCCACGGCTTCGCGATCCACTACAACCAGGTTGTTCCGCGCGCTGACCTCGACGTGATCATGATCGCGCCGAAAGCACCGGGCCACACCGTGCGTTCCGAGTTCGTCAAAGGCGGCGGTATCCCTGACCTGATCGCTATCTACCAGGATGCTTCCGGCAACGCCAAGAACGTTGCACTGTCCTACGCTGCTGGCGTTGGTGGCGGCCGTACCGGCATCATCGAAACCACCTTCAAGGACGAGACCGAAACCGACCTGTTCGGCGAGCAAGCCGTTCTGTGTGGCGGTACCGTTGAGCTGGTCAAAGCCGGTTTCGAAACCCTGGTTGAAGCTGGCTATGCGCCGGAAATGGCCTACTTCGAATGCCTGCACGAACTGAAGCTGATCGTTGACCTCATGTACGAAGGCGGTATCGCCAACATGAACTACTCGATCTCCAACAACGCCGAGTACGGCGAGTACGTGACCGGCCCGGAAGTGATCAACGCCGAATCCCGTCAGGCCATGCGCAACGCCCTGAAACGTATTCAGGACGGCGAATACGCCAAGATGTTCATCAGCGAAGGCGCGACCGGCTATCCTTCGATGACCGCCAAGCGTCGTAACAACGCCGCTCACGGTATCGAAATCATCGGCGAGCAACTGCGCTCCATGATGCCGTGGATCGGTGCCAACAAGATCGTCGACAAAGCCAAAAACTAAGTCGCTGTCTTGTACGGAAAACGCGGCCTAGGCCGCGTTTTTTCGTTTGGATCGCCGGTTCTGGTATAAAGCTGCATCGTTTGTGGCCGAACCGTCGTCCCAGACACCTGTCGAAACTTTCCACCCTGTTGCAAGGTAATGTCCATGAGCGAACGTCCCGAAGAGCCAAACCAGGCTCCTGACGCCGAAAGTCTGCTGCCCATCGATGAACACATCGAAGAAGGGCATGACGCTGAAGGTCGTAAAGTCCGGCATCGTGGTATCTATCTTCTGCCGAATCTGTTCACCACTGCGAACCTGTTCGCAGGGTTCTACTCCATCATCAACTCGATGAGTGCCCAGGCCGCCTTGAGCGCTGGTGACTCGGTTGGAGCGAGCAAGTATTTTGCGTTTGCCGCCATCGCGATTTTCGTCGCCATGGTGCTTGACGGCCTTGATGGCCGCGTTGCGCGCATGACCAATACCCAGAGTGCCTTCGGTGCCGAGTACGACTCGCTGTCGGACATGGTCGCCTTTGGCGTGGCGCCGGCGTTGCTGGCATTCGGCTGGGCCTTGGGCGACATGGGCAAGGTCGGCTGGATGGTTGCCTTCATCTATGTGGCGGGTGCGGCGTTGCGGCTGGCGCGGTTCAATACCCAGGTCGGCACGGCAGACAAGCGTTACTTCATTGGTTTGGCCAGCCCGGCTGCTGCCGGTGTGGTGGCGGGGATTGTCTGGGCATTCAGTGATTACGGCATCCAGGGTTCCAAGATGTCGTTCCTGGTGGCATTGATGGTGGCGGCGGCTGGCATGCTGATGGTCAGCAACATCAAGTACAACAGCTTCAAGGAGCTGGACTTGAAAGGGCGCGTGCCTTTCGTGGCGATCCTGGCAGTGGTGCTGGTGTTTGCCGTTGTGTTCAGTGATCCACCGCGCATTCTGCTGTTGGTGTTCCTCGGGTATGCGGCCTCTGGTCCGGTTCAATACCTGTTGCGTCTTCGTCGGCACAAAAACGCCGAATGATGTAATTTCCCTCATACTCCGCAGTCTATTGGTGCATCTGTTCTCCAATGCTGCGGAGTAGCCATGCTGATCAAAGTCCCCAAAGCGTCTGACTGTCATGAGTCGGACGTTACGCCTGAATCCTTCTATCTATCTCGTCGCAATGTGCTGGGTGCTGCCGTGGCCGGTTTGGCAGTGAGCAGTCTGCCTCGTTGGGCCAATGCCGACGAGGCGGCGCGTTATGCCGATGTCGAGCCTGGCAAGGCGCCTTCCTGGTTTGCCGAAAAGCTGCCTTCTACTAAATGGGGGGCGGTCAACGTCAAGGATGAGGCGATCACGCCGTTCAAGGATGCGACCCATTACAACAACTTCTATGAGTTCGGCACTGATAAAGGTGATCCGGCGGCAAATGCTGGTGCGCTGAAGACCGAGCCGTGGAGCGTGGTGGTGGACGGGGAGGTGGGTAAGCCGGGGCGCTATGCCCTGGAAGACTTCATGAAGCCTTATCAGTTAGAGGAGCGGATCTATCGTCTTCGCTGCGTAGAGGCGTGGTCGATGGTGATTCCCTGGATTGGCTTTCCCCTCTCTGCGTTGCTCAACCAAGTCGAGCCCACCGCCAACGCCAAATACATTCGCTTCGAAACCCTGCAGGATCCCAAGAGCATGCCCGGACAGCGCTCCGGTTTCGCCTTGATTGAATGGCCTTATGTCGAAGGGCTGCGTCTGGACGAGGCGATGAACCCGTTGGCGATTCTTGCGGTGGGCATGTATGGGCGGGAGTTGCCGAATCAGAATGGCGCGCCGCTGCGGTTGGTGGTGCCGTGGAAGTATGGCTTCAAGAGCGTCAAATCCATTGTGCGGATCAGCCTGGTGAGTGAGCAGCCGAAGACGACTTGGCAGAGCATTGCGTCCGATGAGTATGGTTTCTATGCGAACGTGAATCCCACGGTCGATCATCCGCGCTGGACTCAGGCACGGGAACGGCGTTTACCGAGCGGCCTGTTCAAGCCCAATGTGCGGGACACGCAGATGTTCAATGGTTACTCGGATGAAGTCGCTTCTTTATATACCGGGCTCGATTTGCGGAAGAACTACTGATGCGTTTTGCGGTTTGGCGGGTTTTTGTCTTTATCGCTATCGCGATCTGGCCACTTCTTTGGTTGTATCAAGCCTGGGCGGATGTGCTCGGGCCTGATCCGGGCAAAGTCCTGGTAGATCGCTTGGGTCTGGGCACGCTTGTCCTGCTGCTAATTACGTTAAGCATGACGCCTTTGCAGAAGCTGAGCGGTTGGGCGGGGTGGATTGCTGTCCGCCGACAGCTGGGTTTGTGGTGCTTTGCCTATGTAGTGCTGCATTTGAGTGGGTATACGGCGTTCATTCTCGGGTTTGACTGGTCGCAACTGGGCGTTGAATTGCGCAAGCGGCCTTACATTATTGTCGGGACGTTGGGGTTTCTCTGTTTATTGGCGCTGGCCGTGACGTCCAATCGTTATAGTCAGCGGCGTTTGGGTTCGCGTTGGAAGAAACTGCATCGACTGGTCTATGTGATTCTCGGGCTTGGGTTGCTGCATATGTTGTGGATTGTTCGCGCCGATCTAAAAGAGTGGGCTATCTATGCTTCTATAGGTGCGTTGCTGATAGCACTGCGCCTGCCGCCTGTAGCGCGTCGAATTCCACGTTTAACCGCTAAAAAGGCACCTTCTGCAAGAAAGGCGTAATTAAAGGTTGACGGCAGATTCTGGAAGTCTATAATTCGCCCCACTTCCGGCGCAGTCGAAACGGAAAACTCCTTGGTAAACAAAGAGTTACGCAGTTTTCGACAGCGAGTTGCTTCAGGTTATCGAAGCCCGGAAGGAGTTGGTCGAGCGGCGTTGTTTGGCTCGATTGACGGTTCGATCTTCTCGGTCGAAAGCGGAACAAAAGAGGTGTTGACAGCAGCGAGTAACGCTGTAGAATTCGCCTCCCGCTAACGAGAGATCGGAAGCGCAAGTGGTTGAAGTTGCAAAGGAAACTTTGAAAACTTCTGAAAATAACCGCTTGACAGTAACTGGCGCTGCTGTAGAATGCGCGCCTCGGTTGAGACGAAAGATCTTAACCCACCGCTCTTTAACAACTGAATCAAGCAATTCGTGTGGGTGCTTGTGGAGTCAGACTGATAGTCAACAAGATTATCAGCATCACAAGTTACTCCGCGAGAAATCAAAGATGTAACCAACGATTGCTGAGCCAAGTTTAGGGTTTCTTAAAAACCCAAAGATGTTTGAACTGAAGAGTTTGATCATGGCTCAGATTGAACGCTGGCGGCAGGCCTAACACATGCAAGTCGAGCGGCAGCACGGGTACTTGTACCTGGTGGCGAGCGGCGGACGGGTGAGTAATGCCTAGGAATCTGCCTGGTAGTGGGGGATAACGCTCGGAAACGGACGCTAATACCGCATACGTCCTACGGGAGAAAGCAGGGGACCTTCGGGCCTTGCGCTATCAGATGAGCCTAGGTCGGATTAGCTAGTTGGTGAGGTAATGGCTCACCAAGGCGACGATCCGTAACTGGTCTGAGAGGATGATCAGTCACACTGGAACTGAGACACGGTCCAGACTCCTACGGGAGGCAGCAGTGGGGAATATTGGACAATGGGCGAAAGCCTGATCCAGCCATGCCGCGTGTGTGAAGAAGGTCTTCGGATTGTAAAGCACTTTAAGTTGGGAGGAAGGGCATTTACCTAATACGTAAGTGTTTTGACGTTACCGACAGAATAAGCACCGGCTAACTCTGTGCCAGCAGCCGCGGTAATACAGAGGGTGCAAGCGTTAATCGGAATTACTGGGCGTAAAGCGCGCGTAGGTGGTTCGTTAAGTTGGATGTGAAATCCCCGGGCTCAACCTGGGAACTGCATTCAAAACTGTCGAGCTAGAGTATGGTAGAGGGTGGTGGAATTTCCTGTGTAGCGGTGAAATGCGTAGATATAGGAAGGAACACCAGTGGCGAAGGCGACCACCTGGACTGATACTGACACTGAGGTGCGAAAGCGTGGGGAGCAAACAGGATTAGATACCCTGGTAGTCCACGCCGTAAACGATGTCAACTAGCCGTTGGGAGCCTTGAGCTCTTAGTGGCGCAGCTAACGCATTAAGTTGACCGCCTGGGGAGTACGGCCGCAAGGTTAAAACTCAAATGAATTGACGGGGGCCCGCACAAGCGGTGGAGCATGTGGTTTAATTCGAAGCAACGCGAAGAACCTTACCAGGCCTTGACATCCAATGAACTTTCCAGAGATGGATTGGTGCCTTCGGGAACATTGAGACAGGTGCTGCATGGCTGTCGTCAGCTCGTGTCGTGAGATGTTGGGTTAAGTCCCGTAACGAGCGCAACCCTTGTCCTTAGTTACCAGCACGTTATGGTGGGCACTCTAAGGAGACTGCCGGTGACAAACCGGAGGAAGGTGGGGATGACGTCAAGTCATCATGGCCCTTACGGCCTGGGCTACACACGTGCTACAATGGTCGGTACAGAGGGTTGCCAAGCCGCGAGGTGGAGCTAATCCCAGAAAACCGATCGTAGTCCGGATCGCAGTCTGCAACTCGACTGCGTGAAGTCGGAATCGCTAGTAATCGCGAATCAGAATGTCGCGGTGAATACGTTCCCGGGCCTTGTACACACCGCCCGTCACACCATGGGAGTGGGTTGCACCAGAAGTAGCTAGTCTAACCTTCGGGAGGACGGTTACCACGGTGTGATTCATGACTGGGGTGAAGTCGTAACAAGGTAGCCGTAGGGGAACCTGCGGCTGGATCACCTCCTTAATCGACGACATCAGCTGCTCCATAAGTTCCCACACGAATTGCTTGATTCATTGAAGAAGACGATAAAGAAGCAGCCTGTATCAGGTTGTAGCTTGGTTGGTTAGAGCGCACCCCGTGCTTTGTGGTAAAGAGCAGGGTGAGGTCGGCCTGAATAGCTCGAAATTGGGTCTGTAGCTCAGTTGGTTAGAGCGCACCCCTGATAAGGGTGAGGTCGGCAGTTCGAATCTGCCCAGACCCACCAATTTTGCTTGTGTGGGAAACGCCTGTAGAAATACGGGGCCATAGCTCAGCTGGGAGAGCGCCTGCCTTGCACGCAGGAGGTCAACGGTTCGATCCCGTTTGGCTCCACCACTACTGCTTCTGTTTGTTGAAAGCTTAGAAATGAGCATTCCACCAAGACGGTGATGAATGTTGATTTCTAGTCTTTGATTAGATCGTTCTTTAAAAATTTGGGTATGTGATAGAAAGATAGACTGAACGTTACTTTCACTGGTAACGGATCAGGCTAAGGTAAAATTTGTGAGTAATTGCGAATTTTCGGCGAATGTCGTCTTCACAGTATAACCAGATTGCTTGGGGTTATATGGTCAAGTGAAGAAGCGCATACGGTGGATGCCTTGGCAGTCAGAGGCGATGAAAGACGTGGTAGCCTGCGAAAAGCTTCGGGGAGTCGGCAAACAGACTTTGATCCGGAGATGTCTGAATGGGGGAACCCACCTAACATAAGTTAGGTATCTTAAGCTGAATACATAGGCTTAAGAAGCGAACCAGGGGAACTGAAACATCTAAGTACCCTGAGGAAAAGAAATCAACCGAGATTCCCTTAGTAGTGGCGAGCGAACGGGGACTAGCCCTTAAGTGGCTTTGAGATTAGCGGAACGCTCTGGAAAGTGCGGCCATAGTGGGTGATAGCCCTGTACGCGAAAATCTCTTAGTCATGAAATCGAGTAGGACGGAGCACGAGAAACTTTGTCTGAATATGGGGGGACCATCCTCCAAGGCTAAATACTACTGACTGACCGATAGTGAACTAGTACCGTGAGGGAAAGGCGAAAAGAACCCCGGAGAGGGAGTGAAATAGATCCTGAAACCGTATGCGTACAAGCAGTGGGAGCCCACTTTGTTGGGTGACTGCGTACCTTTTGTATAATGGGTCAGCGACTTATTTTCAGTGGCGAGCTTAACCGAATAGGGGAGGCGTAGCGAAAGCGAGTCTTAATAGGGCGTCTAGTCGCTGGGAATAGACCCGAAACCGGGCGATCTATCCATGGGCAGGTTGAAGGTTGGGTAACACTAACTGGAGGACCGAACCGACTACCGTTGAAAAGTTAGCGGATGACCTGTGGATCGGAGTGAAAGGCTAATCAAGCTCGGAGATAGCTGGTTCTCCTCGAAAGCTATTTAGGTAGCGCCTCATGTATCACTGTAGGGGGTAGAGCACTGTTTCGGCTAGGGGTCATCCCGACTTACCAAACCGATGCAAACTCCGAATACCTACAAGTGCCGAGCATGGGAGACACACGGCGGGTGCTAACGTCCGTCGTGAAAAGGGAAACAACCCAGACCGTCAGCTAAGGTCCCAAAGTTATGGTTAAGTGGGAAACGATGTGGGAAGGCTTAGACAGCTAGGAGGTTGGCTTAGAAGCAGCCACCCTTTAAAGAAAGCGTAATAGCTCACTAGTCGAGTCGGCCTGCGCGGAAGATGTAACGGGGCTCAAACCATACACCGAAGCTACGGGTATCACTTAGGTGATGCGGTAGAGGAGCGTTCTGTAAGCCTGTGAAGGTGAGTTGAGAAGCTTGCTGGAGGTATCAGAAGTGCGAATGCTGACATGAGTAACGACAATGGGTGTGAAAAACACCCACGCCGAAAGACCAAGGTTTCCTGCGCAACGTTAATCGACGCAGGGTTAGTCGGTCCCTAAGGCGAGGCTGAAAAGCGTAGTCGATGGAAAACAGGTTAATATTCCTGTACTTCTGGTTATTGCGATGGAGGGACGGAGAAGGCTAGGCCAGCTTGGCGTTGGTTGTCCAAGTTTAAGGTGGTAGGCTGGAATCTTAGGTAAATCCGGGATTCTAAGGCCGAGAGCTGATGACGAGTGTTCTTTTAGAACACGAAGTGGTTGATGCCATGCTTCCAAGAAAAGCTTCTAAGCTTCAGGTAACCAGGAACCGTACCCCAAACCGACACAGGTGGTTGGGTAGAGAATACCAAGGCGCTTGAGAGAACTCGGGTGAAGGAACTAGGCAAAATGGCACCGTAACTTCGGGAGAAGGTGCGCCGGTGAGGGTGAAGCATTTACTGCGTAAGCCCATGCCGGTCGAAGATACCAGGCCGCTGCGACTGTTTATTAAAAACACAGCACTCTGCAAACACGAAAGTGGACGTATAGGGTGTGACGCCTGCCCGGTGCCGGAAGGTTAATTGATGGGGTTAGCTAACGCGAAGCTCTTGATCGAAGCCCCGGTAAACGGCGGCCGTAACTATAACGGTCCTAAGGTAGCGAAATTCCTTGTCGGGTAAGTTCCGACCTGCACGAATGGCGTAACGATGGCGGCGCTGTCTCCACCCGAGACTCAGTGAAATTGAAATCGCTGTGAAGATGCAGTGTATCCGCGGCTAGACGGAAAGACCCCGTGAACCTTTACTATAGCTTTGCACTGGACTTTGAATTTGCTTGTGTAGGATAGGTGGGAGGCTTTGAAGCGTGGACGCCAGTTCGCGTGGAGCCAACCTTGAAATACCACCCTGGCAACTTTGAGGTTCTAACTCAGGTCCGTTATCCGGATCGAGGACAGTGTATGGTGGGTAGTTTGACTGGGGCGGTCTCCTCCTAAAGAGTAACGGAGGAGTACGAAGGTGCGCTCAGACCGGTCGGAAATCGGTCGTAGAGTATAAAGGCAAAAGCGCGCTTGACTGCGAGACAGACACGTCGAGCAGGTACGAAAGTAGGTCTTAGTGATCCGGTGGTTCTGTATGGAAGGGCCATCGCTCAACGGATAAAAGGTACTCCGGGGATAACAGGCTGATACCGCCCAAGAGTTCATATCGACGGCGGTGTTTGGCACCTCGATGTCGGCTCATCACATCCTGGGGCTGAAGCCGGTCCCAAGGGTATGGCTGTTCGCCATTTAAAGTGGTACGCGAGCTGGGTTTAGAACGTCGTGAGACAGTTCGGTCCCTATCTGCCGTGGACGTTTGAGATTTGAGAGGGGCTGCTCCTAGTACGAGAGGACCGGAGTGGACGAACCTCTGGTGTTCCGGTTGTCACGCCAGTGGCATTGCCGGGTAGCTATGTTCGGAATAGATAACCGCTGAAAGCATCTAAGCGGGAAACTAGCCTCAAGATGAGATCTCACTGGGACCTTGAGTCCCCTGAAGGGCCGTCGAAGACTACGACGTTGATAGGTTGGGTGTGTAAGCGCTGTGAGGCGTTGAGCTAACCAATACTAATTGCCCGTGAGGCTTGACCATATAACACCCAAGCAATTTGTGAACTCGAGAGAGACCAGATTGCGGTGTGTGAAGACGAAACGAACCGAAAGTTCGCAGCAAAAAAACACACAAATCTATCGCATACCCATTCGCTGGAGCGTGAACCTGAAAAGGCAAACGAGCTGGCTACCGAATTTCTTGACGACCATAGAGCATTGGAACCACCTGATCCCATCCCGAACTCAGCAGTGAAACGATGCATCGCCGATGGTAGTGTGGGGTTTCCCCATGTGAGAGTAGGTCATCGTCAAGATTAAATTCCGAAACCCCTATCTGCGTATGCAGGTAGGGGTTTTGTTTTGACCGCGAGAAAGTGAGCTAAGACAGCCGCACAAATTTGCACAGTTATTTTCGATGCAGAACACTAGAATAGGTCCATCTTTTTCGGAGCAAGAGCCTTTTATGCCAGATTCGGTTGACGCCCCAGGGCTGTCAGATTTACCGCTGGACGACTTGGTGGCGTGTCATGAGTGCGACCTGCTGATGCGCAAGCCCGAACTCGCCCATGGCGAGAAAGCCCTCTGTCCGCGCTGCGGTTACGAGCTCTACGCTCATCGGCACAATGTCGTTCAGCGCAGCCTCGCCTTGGTCATCGCCGCATTGTTACTGTATGTGCCGGCGAACTTTTTGCCCATCATGCAACTCAATCTACTCGGGCAATCGTCGCAAGACACTGTCTGGACCGGCGTTGTCGGCCTGTTCAACACCGGCATGCAAGGTGTCTCGGTCGTGGTGTTCCTGTGCAGCATGGGAATCCCGCTGCTCAAGTTGCTCTGTCAGTTGCTGGTGCTCCTGAGCATTCGCTTCGATATCGGGCGTAGCTACGGATTGTTGCTCTACCGCATTTACCACCATCTGCGGGACTGGGGAATGCTTGAGGTTTACCTCATGGGCGTATTGGTCGCGATCGTCAAGCTGGCAGATATGGCAGCCATCACCGTCGGTCTTGGCTTGGCGTGCTTCATCAGTTTGTTGTTGGTCCAGGTGTGGTTGGAGGTTGTGATGTCGCCTCACCAGATCTGGCAGGCTTTGTCAGGAGAAGATGCCCATGCGGGCGATTGATGCAGGCATTCTGATTTGTATCGAATGTCATGAGTTGAACAAGCAAGACGCCGACACCGACGAGCAGGTCTGCACCCGTTGCGGTGCGCTGGTCCATGCCCGACGGCCGAACAGTTTGATGCGCACCTGGGCGTTGCTGGTCACCGCCGCGATTCTCTACATTCCGGCCAATGTGCTGCCGATCATGACCGTCAGCTCCTTGGGCAAGGGCGATCCCAGCACCATCATGTCCGGTGTGATCCAACTGGTTCAGCACGGCATGATTCCGATCGCAGCCGTGGTTTTTATCGCCAGCATTCTGGTACCAACGTTCAAACTCGTCGGTATCGCATTGCTGCTGTTTTCGGTGCAGCGGCGCCAGCCACTGTCGGCACGCCAACGAATCGTGATGTACCGCTTCATCGAGTTCATCGGCCGTTGGTCGATGCTGGATATCTTTGTGATCGCCATTCTGGTGGCGGTCGTCAATTTCGGACGGCTTGCCAGCGTCGAAGCCAATCTTGGCGCCATCGCCTTCGCCAGTGTGGTGATTCTGACGATGCTTGCCGCAGTTACTTTCGATCCCCGACTGATTTGGGATAACACGGAGTCGGACGACGACCATGACTGATTTGCCTACAGCGAAAACCCGACCGGCCTCGAACTGGTCAGCTATCTGGGTCCTGCCACTGATCGCCCTGATCATCGGCGGCTGGCTCGGCTGGCGTGCCTACAACGAAACCGGTATCGAGATTCAGGTGCGCTTCGAGAGTGGCGAAGGCATTCAGGCCAACAAGACCGAAGTGGTCTACAAAGGCATGTCGGTCGGTAAGGTGAAGACCCTGAAGCTCGATGATGAAGGCAGCTCCAAAGGGGTGATCGCCACAGTCGAGATGAACAAGGACGTAGAGCAGTACCTCAAGACCAGTACCCGTTTCTGGCTGGTCAAGCCGAGCGTGAGCCTGGCCGGTATCACCGGCCTGGAAACCCTGGTGTCGGGTAACTACGTGGCCATCAGCCCTGGTGAAGGCGAGCCGACCCGCAAGTTCAAGGCACTGGCCGAAGAGCCGCCGCTGTCGGACTCCAAGCCCGGTCTGCACCTGACCATCAAGGCTGATCGCCTGGGTTCGTTGAACCGCGGCAGCCCGGTGTTCTACAAGCAGATCAAGGTCGGCCAGGTCAAAAGCTACCTGCTGTCTGAAGACCAAAGCACGGTCGAGCTCAAAGTGTTCATCGAGCCGACCTACGCCAGCCTGGTGCGCAAACACACGCGCTTCTGGAACTCCAGCGGCATCAGCATCGACGCCAATCTGTCGGGTGTAAAAATCCGCAGCGAATCCTTGGCCAGCATCGTCGCCGGCGGTATTGCGTTTGCCACGCCGGAAAACCGCAAGGACAGCCCGCCTACCGATCCGAGTCTTCCATTCCGTCTCTATGAAGACTTCGATGCAGCCGCCGCCGGTATTCGGGTCAAGGTCAAACTCAGCGATTTCGAAGGCCTGCAGGCTGGTCGTACGCCAGTGATGTACAAAGGCATCCAGGTCGGCAACCTGAAGGCGCTGAAGATTGACCCGGACCTGTCCGCCGCTACCGCAGAGTTGACCCTTGATCCATTGGCCGAGGATTACCTGGTCACCGGCACGCAGTTCTGGGTGGTCAAGCCGTCGATTTCCCTGGCAGGCATCACCGGTCTGGAAGCCTTGGTCAAAGGTAACTACATCGCTATTCGCCCGGGCGACAAGGGCAGTGCGCCGCAACGCGAGTTCGTGGCGCGGGCCAAGGCGCCGCCGCTGGACTTGCGTTCACCGGGCCTGCACATGGTGCTGTTCACCGAGAACCTCGGTTCCCTGGAAGTCGGCAGCCCGGTGCTCTATAAGCAGGTCAAGGTCGGTTCGGTCCAGAGTTATCAGTTCTCCAAGACCAAGAAACAATTGGTGATCGGCGTTCATATCGAGAAAGAATACGAAGGGTTGGTCAATGCCTCGTCGCGGTTCTGGAATGCCAGCGGCATCACCCTCAGCGGCGGGCTGACCGGAGGCATCCAGGTTAAAAGTGAATCGCTGCAAAGCCTGATGGCCGGCGGTATCGCTTTCGAAACCCCGGAAGCCAAGGCGCCGCTGCAAAAGAAGATCCCGCGTTTCCGTCTGTTCCCGAGTCATGACGATGCGAACCAGAAAGGCGCGGTGGTCACCATCAAAGTCGATCGCGCCGATGGTTTGCGTACTGGCACGCCAATCCGCTTCAAAGGTCTGGACGTCGGTAAGATCGAAGATGTCGACCTGACCGATGACTTGCAGTCGGTGATGCTGACCGCACGGATTACCGAAGTGCCGGAACGTATTGCGCGGGTGGGCAGTCAGTTCTGGGTGGTCAAGCCTGAGCTGGGGTTGATCAAGACCTCGAACCTCGAAACCCTGGTCACCGGCCAATACATCGAAGTGCAACCGGCGGCGAAAAACCTCGGTCCGCAGAAGAACTTTGTAGCGTTGGCCAATCCGCCGGAATCCGCCAAAGTTGAAGCCGGGTTGAGTCTGGTATTGAGCGCAGCCCGCCGTGGTTCGCTGAAAACCGGCGTGCCGGTGACTTATCGCGAAATTACTGTGGGCAAGGTGACGGGTTATGAGTTGGGCTCGACAGCGGATCGTGTGTTGGTGCACATCCTGATCGAGCCGAAGTACGCGCCATTGGTGCGCAGTGGCACGCGGTTCTGGAACACCAGCGGTTTTGGTCTGGACTTCGGCCTGTTCAAAGGCGCGACAGTGCGGACCGAATCGCTGGAGACCCTGATCCAGGGCGGCATCGCTTTCGCCACACCGGACGGCGAACGCATGGGCACCCCGGCCCGACCAGAGCAGACGTTCCCGCTGTTCGACAAGTTTGAAGATGAATGGCTGACCTGGGCGCCGAAGATTTCTCTCGGCAAATAACCCCGGGCAACAGATATGAAAAAGGCCGCGATCCATTGGATCGCGGCCTTTTTCGTATCTAACGGTTCAAATCAAACCGCATCCAACTCCGGCTCGTCCGCTTCAACGTTGACAGTCGCCTTCACTTCATCGTGACGACGAATGTACTTCCAGTCCGCCTCATCGATATAGATCCCGTTCGGGCCGCTGCCACCTTCCAGGTCAATCGCCACACTGGCGCAGACCTGCGGCTTCACACTCGCCAGGATCGGCACGAAGCCCAGTTGCAGGCTGGTTTCCAGCAGCGCTGCCTGGTTCTTCTCATCGATGTCCGCCGCCTCATCGAGGTAGTACGGCAGGCGCACGCGACCGGCCTGGTCGCGGTCCATCAGGTGCAGCAACAAGTACATGTTGGTCAGCGCCTTGATGGTCATGGTGGTGCCGTTGGACGCCGCGCCATCGATGTCGGTGTGGATCACTGGCTGACCGTTGACCTTGGTAATCTCGAACGCCAGCTCGAACAAGTCCTTGAGCCCGAGCTGGTTGTGGTTCGCCGCCACCAGCCGCGCCAGGTATTCCTTGGCTTCTTCGTTCTTGTTGTCCTGATCGGCACTTTGGCTCAGGTCGAACACGGAAAGGGTTTCGCCTTCCTCGTACTGCCCGGCGCTGTGGATGATCTGGTCGATGTGCTTGAGCGCTTCCTTGTTCGGCGCGAGGACGATGCGGAAGCTCTGCAGGTTGGACACCTGACGCTTGTTGATCTCGCGGTTGAACAGCGCCAATTGATGCTCGAGGCTGTCGTAGTCGCTGCGGATGTTGCGCAGGGTCCGGGCGATATCCGTAACCGCGGCACGACGCGCCTTGCCGAGGGTCAGCGCTTCGTCGGTACGGTGCGCGTACGCGTTGATCAGCAATTGCAGTCGACGCTCCATATCGTCTTCGCTGTCGAACTTGGCCACGCCTTTGAGGCGCACCTGCGCATACAGCGCCTCGATCTGTCCGTCGCTGCGCTGCAATCCCTGCCAGCTGTCCTGGTAGTCGTTGAGCAGCGGCAGCAGGTTGTCCATGGAGTCGTCGATCGGGTCCATGAACGGTGTGCCGAACGGCAGGTCTGCCGGCAACAACTGACGGCGGCGCAGGGCGTCGTCGAGAGTGCGTTGCTTGGCTTCCATGTCGCCGATCTGCCGGCCGACCAATTGCAACTTGGCCGACAGTTGCTGGACGCGTTCGGTGAAGGCGTCGCTGGAACGCTTCAACTCTTCCTGCGCCGCTTCCATCTGCGCCAGTTGCTCAAGCTTGTCGTCTTCCTCGGCGCTCAGGGTTTGTGCGCGACGGAAATCTTCCAGGGCTTTCTGCGCGTCCAGCACTTGCTGGTACAGCGCTTCGGTCTGGGTTTTGCTCGCTGCGCGGTCAGCAACCACGGCGGCTTGGGTTTTCAGTTGCTTGAGTTCTTTTTCCAAGCGCTCTTTCTGATCACGCAACGCGGCGCGGTCAGCCAGGGCTTGCAGGGCTGGCGGCTCAATGTGCGAGATATCGATGGCCAGACCCGGTACTTCGAAACGCTCGCCTTTAAAGCCATCGAGGATCAGCTCCAGGGATTTGACCCATTGACCATCCTCGTCCAGCGTAATCCCGTGCTCGCCCAGCGGCAGGCTGAACAGTGCGCTGTTGAACAGGCGCATCAGGCGCTCGACGTCCTGTTGCGAGAACTCTTCACGCAGACGCGCGTAGCTGTTGTTGTCAGCGTGATCGAGTTGCTGTTTCACCGACTTCAGGCGTTTTTCCAGATCCCGCAGACGTTCTTCCAGATCCTCAGCGCTGAACTGCCGCGACTGCGCCAACGCGCCGGCCAATTCATCGTGAGCATCCTTGGCCGCCAGCAGTTGCTGCTCCAGGACTTTGACGTCGGTGACCAAGGCGAAGCGATGCTTGAGCACCGACAACTCGCCGAGCCAGCGCTGGATGCCGGTGATTTCCCGCTCCAGGCGCATCAGCTCCTGGGTGCCGCCACGCTGATCGTTTTGCAGGGCGTCCTGCTCGTTGCGGTAGTGCTCGGCCTGAATGGTCAGCTCTTCCTTGCGCGCACTGGCGTAATCCGACCAGGTGCCGAGCAAGGAGTCGAGCAGCGGCGAGATGCGATGCAACTTGCCACGCAGGATGTTGCGCTGGGCTACGCCTGAGGCAAGGGCTTCAACCAGCGGGCCGGCGGTGACCAGCGAGTTGTAGTCCTGCTCCATGCGTCGTACATCGCGGAACGCTTCTTCGCACGCGGCGATGTAATCGACGCTACCGGAACGCAGGCTGTGTTCGAAGGCATCGAGGAACAGCTGCTTGAGCTTGGCCGCGGTGATTTCGCGCATGTGCAGCAGGTTGATGAACAACGCGCGGAAGGTCTTGAGGCTTTGTTCGCTGGTGGAGCGCAGCGGGATCAGGGTCAGGTCCAACGGAATCGAGGTGTGACCGCCAACCAGCAAACGCCGCAGTTCATCGGGCTTGAGTTCGTACGCTTTCAGGCCTTCGCGCTCAAGGTTGGTGAACAGCTCTTTCTGGCGCAGGCAGGTGTCGTTTTTCTGGTAGTGGGCCAGGTCGAGTTTGCCGGCGTAGGCAAAGAACTGGTGACCGAAACCACCGCCCGGGCCACGACCGACCACGCCGATCACGTGCGGGCCGTGGGGCAGGGAGACTTCGACCAGGATGTAACTGGTGTCCGAGGCGAAGTAGAAGCGCCGGGATTGTTCCAGGCTGTACTTGCCGAAACTCATGTCCGACATGCGCGCCAGGATCGGGAACTGCAAGGCGTTGATCGAAGCGGATTTGCCGAGGTTGTTCGCGCCGTAGACCGACAACGGTTCTTCCAACGGGAACAGGCCGAGGCTGTAACCGGCGGTGTTCAAAAGGGCGAAGCGGCGAATGCCGTAGCGTTCCTTACTCATGCGTCGGTCTCCTGTTCTTCGGCAATGGCGCGGGCCATGGCGTCTTCTTCGCTTTCTTCTTCGAAGTCACTGAGGTCTAGCGGATCGTCGGTTTGCAGCAGCTTTTCATCGCTGTCGTCATCGATCAGTACTGGAACCGGCAACGGCAAGACGCTGTGCAGGCTGGCCGCCAGATCGCGGTCTTGTTGGACCGACAGGCAGACATCGAGGAAACGGTGCATCGGCGGCAGGAAACGGTAGATGCCGTTTTCTTCACCGGCGAAACCGAGTTGAGTCATGCGGCGCATGATTTTTTCTTCGAGCTCTTCGACGGTCTGCACCTCGGCCTGGATAAACAGGTCGCGGTACTTCTCCAGCAACGACGGCAACTCATCGCGGCCAAGGCTGCCACCATCAAGCACGGCCACCGGGTCGCGACCCTGGTCGGCCAGGTGCTCGACGAGGATGAAAGTGAACAGCGCCAGGCGTTGTGCAGTCTTGTTCACCGCCGCAGCGGCGAGGTCCGGCACGAAATAGTAGAAACCACGGGTGTCGCAAACCAGTTCATAGCCCAACGCCCGGAACAGCGTGCGGTACTGGTCCTGGAAGTTCGACAGTTGCGCGTACAGCTCCGGATCGCGGCGGCTGACGTGGTAGCCCTTGAACAGCTCGCGAAAGATCGGCGCCAGCTGGGACAGTTCGTTTAGATCAAGATGCATTTGGGATGCTCGCAGAATCCTCGGCGGCGGTGTCGCGGGCCAAGAGCAGGGCGAAGGAGCGCAGGCTGACCTGATGCTCATGAGTGTGGTAATCACGGCGTTCCAGACGCTCGCGTTTGAAGCGTTTTTCCCGCGACAGGCGCGAGAACCAATACAGCAATTCGTCGGTGGCGCCGTCCGGTTCCTGCTCCAGCAGCCAGGTCATCAGGTCCGGCATCGGCAGTGCGTCTTCGCAGCGTTCGAGCATTTCCCGAACCGTGCGTGGCGCGCGCGGGGCTTCGCCTTTCTGGGTCTTGTGGGCCTTGGGGAAGCGCGCCGGTTTTGGCTCGAAACGGGCCAGGGCATACACGTAGGCTTCAACCTGACTGGCGCTACCGAGGAAGGTGCTTTGCGGTCGCGTGAACATCGGCATCGCGGCTTGCGGCACTGCATCGATGCCTTTGCGACGGATGGCCGACAGAGCCAGCGCCGCGCCACGGGTCACGGCATTGTGACGGCGCGCTTCTTCACGCAACGGCAGCAGCAATTCCCGGGCGTGACGCAAGGTGAGCTGGGCGCTGGTCTGCATTTCGAGGATGCGCGCGTGGGTGCGCAGCAGCATGTCGTCGTCGACCAGATGGCCGAGGCGCTGCTGTTCGGTGAGCATCTTCAACAGAACGTTCTCGACCTTGCGCACGCCTTGTTCAAAGGCGCCGTCGGCGTTCACCAGTTGAATCATCGGCTCGACGTATTCGTCCCAGGTCGCCAGCACTTCGGCATAGCGCTGACGCAGCGGGATCTGCCGGTCGCTGGTTTTTGCGCGCTCGGCGACGGCCACCAGGGCCTGTTCGTCGTTGGCGAGTTTCTTCAGGACATCGCGTACGCGCATGTCGAGCAGACGCAATTGGCGCGCCAGGTCGTGGCCGTCGCGGATGTCGAAGGCGTCCTGGATGTAACCGGCCAGCCGTTCGAGATGGCGCAGATACGCTTCGATTTCCAGGCACAGGCCCAGGCGGTGCTCACGGCGCAGGTAGGCGAGAAAGTCGTGGATCTGCGCATTGAGCTCGAAACGGTTCGGGCTTTTCGCCACGGGCACCAGAATGTCGAGGCGAATCCACACGTCCAGCAGGCTGGTGATGTCCTGCGGGGTACTGTCCAGTTGCTGGGCGGCCAGCTGTGAACGCAGTTCGTTGAGGCTTAGGGTGCCTTGGTCGAAGTGCTCGCACAGTGGCTCCAGAAGTGCCCAGTGTTCAGCGAGGGCGCGCAAGACGCGCTTGGGTTCGATCATCGGGATGGCCGGCTGGTTGTCGAATAAAAGCAGCGATTGTACTGCATCAGACCCGTTGCGATTCACTCGCGGGACGGACAGTAGGCTTTCTATCGATCAACAGCGGGCGATCTTGAGCGAAGGGCGGTAGAATCAGCGCACTTTAGTTATCCACAAGTGGCCGACCTTTGCTTATCGAGTCCCGTCGCCGCGCTTATTTGACCGCCATGCAGGTGGTCAACTGGCTGCCGCGCACCGAATTGCCCTTTGCCGCGCCCTCGCGCCCCGAACTGCTGGAGGCACCAGAGCCGTTGGTCGTCGCCCCGGTGGTGCCGGCGACCGTGGCTGAGGCACCCGTAGAACCGGTGGTCAAACCCGCCGAGCGGGTGAAAATTGAGGTGCCGCGGCCATCGCTGGCCAGCACGCGCACCAACGCCAAGGCCGAAGAAGAAGCCGCACCGGTGGTGACCAAGGCGCCCGTCGTGCCGCCGCCGCGTTTTGCCCTGCAATTGCTGCGGGCCGGGCGTTGCCTGCTGCTGGTGGAGTTACCCACAGGCGAAACCTTCCAGACCCGCGATCCCGCCTACATGTTGCTCAAGGACATGCTGCGTGCCGCCGGTCTGCCGGACAGCCCGCAGATTGTCGGCGAGCCGGTGCGCTGGCCGCTGTTGGTCCGCGGCACCATGGACCAGGGCCCGGAAGCGGCGCGCGACTTCGTCCAGGGCTTTCTTTCGGCCCGGCTCGAAGACGCCCCGTGCGTGTGTCTATGGCTGATCGGCCTGCCGGCGGTGCGGTTTGCCGGTGAAGCGAACGCCGAATCCTTCAACCGTGAACTCCAGGTCGAAGGCCTGGGCTCGGTCTGGGCCCTGCCGGGCCTGGAATTATTAATGGAAGAGCCACAGCGTAAGGCTGATGTCTGGCAAGCCATGCGTCGGCTGATGGCGCGCTGGAAAGAATCGAATGAGTGACGCTGTATCGTTCCGCCCGATGACCGAGGCGGACATGGACGCTGTACTGAAGATCGAATACGCGGCCTATAGCCATCCGTGGACCCGCGGGATTTTTCTCGACGGCCTGGGCAAGTACCAGATCTGGCTGATGTTCGAAGGTTCGCAGCAGGTTGGCCACGGGGTGGTGCAGATCATTCTTGATGAAGCGCACCTGCTGAACATCACCGTCAAACCGGAGAATCAGGGCCGAGGCCTGGGTTTGACGTTGCTGGAGCATTTGATGTCCCGGGCGTATGACGCCAAGGCGCGGGAATGTTTCCTGGAAGTGCGCGACAGTAACCGTGGGGCCTTCAAGCTGTATGAGCGATATGGGTTTAACGAGATTGGTCGGCGCCGGGATTACTACCCGGCGGTAGGCGGCCGGGAAGATGCCGTCGTCATGGCCTGTACCCTGGTCGATTGAGATTTAAAAGCTTCGCGGGCAAGCCTTGCTCCTACAGGTTTCGTGGCGTTCACCGACTGGGTGTCCGACGAAATACCTGTAGGAGCAAGGCTTGTCCGCGAAGGCGTCAGATCAGGCGCTAAAGATCAACGATTGCCGTCAATCGGATCGCGCTTTGCCAACTCTGCCTCATCCAGACCATTACCCCCGCCAATGTCGTCTTCATCGACGATGCTCAAATCCCAGTCGGCCTGATCGCCTTCGCCCGCTTCGTGGGCATCCCGCGAGCCGTCTTCGCGAATCAGGGTTTCCGGGCTCATGTCATCGTCGGTGGACTCATGGTCATCGGTCGAGGCCCCGGTCATGCCGGCTTCGCGCACTCGCTCCTTGGGCATCAGGCGTTCGCGTTCATTTTCCGGCAGCTCGTCACCGATTTTGGCGCTCGGTTCTTCCTCGTCGAAATCCAGCTCATGCATCGAGCCCATGCGGTCTTCATTGTCGTCGATGGGCTCGGGTTGCACCGCATCATACGGACGTCGTGATTCAGTCATGGCAATTCCTCATACTGTGGGCCTTACTAGGGTGGACCCACTGGACTCCTGAGAATTCCGCCGACCTGGAAGACCGGCTATCCACATCACGCGCGTGACCCCGACGGGCGGTCGTCTGTCAAAGCTGCGCACCATTCTTGAGGCTTCATTGCATGAACGAATTACAAGATCTGATTGATAACAACGAACGCTGGGCTGACGCGATCACCAAAGAAGATCCTGATTTCTTCGCCAAACTGGCCCGCCAGCAAACCCCGGAATACCTGTGGATCGGTTGCTCCGACGCCCGGGTGCCGGCGAACGAGATCGTAGGGATGCTGCCCGGCGACCTGTTTGTGCACCGTAACGTGGCCAACGTGGTGCTGCACACCGACCTCAATTGCCTGTCGGTGATTCAGTACGCGGTGGATGTGCTCAAGGTCAAACACATCCTGGTCACTGGCCACTACGGCTGTGGCGGCGTGCGGGCATCGATGCAGGACCGCCAGTTGGGCCTGATTGATGGCTGGCTGCGCTCGATTCGCGATCTCTATTATGAAAAGCGCGAAGAGCTGGCCAAGTTGCCCACCGAAGAAGAACGGGTCGACCGCCTCTGCGAGCTGAACGTGGTCCAGCAAGTGGCCAACGTCGGCCACACCAGTATTGTGCAAAACGCCTGGCATCGTGGGCAGAGCCTGTCGATCCACGGTTGCATCTACGGCATCAAGGACGGTCGCTGGAAAAGCCTGAACGCCACCATCAGCGGTTTCGAGCAACTGCCGCCGCAGTATCGCTTGCGTCCGGTTGGGGCGTTGTAACGCCGCTCAGCACAGGCTTCGCCGACGCCAGTGTTGCAAAAACAACTGGCCGTCGGCGTTCGGCGGTTCATCGTAGCCGGTGATCCAGCCGCGACACTCTGCCGAGCCGCACTGACAAGCGAACTGGCGCCGCAGTTTGTCTTCGGTACTCGCGTAATCCATGGTCAGGCGGTCGCCGCTGTTGATGTCCTTCAGCGCCCATAACCACAGCTCGCTCATGTCGAGAAATACGTTCGGGTCGCAGGAGTGACGCAGCAGCCCGCAAAAGCGCGGGTCGTAGACGTGGATGCCGGGTGCCAGTTGCCGTGTATGCCGACAGCGATAAGGCAGCAAATGCCCTGAAGCGCGGCAAATGCGGCTGATGCGGGGAAATGACCGGCGTGCCGCGACGGCTCGGGGCGAGCCATGGGCATCGTAGATGATGTCGAAATCGGCCTTGGCAGGAAATCCAAGGCGAACGGGCAACTCTGTGAAAGGGTAGATGCCGTCCGTGGGTGGCTTACGGGATTCATGCAGCGCTTGGGCTTTCATAACGATCCTTGTCGACAGGGTGCTGCGACTTCCAGACAGCTGACGTCCTGTCAGCCCTGCAACACTGGGTATGCCTCAAGCCTCTCGCAAATCAGATACTCGGTCTACTGTCAGAACTGACAGGAGAAATAGACGCTTTTGCGCGTCAGCATTGGCTCACGCGCAAAAGTCTTTCAGCGTTTCAGAGGTGCGGAGCAGGGACCGCCGGCGCAGGGGCCGGGGCTTGCAGCTGTTGCAGCTGTGATTTGACCGGCGGGGTGGCGCACTTGGCCGCTGCGTCGGCCGGCGTCAGGTTGCGGATCGAGGTGTAGAACAACTCGCAGGTCTTTGCTTTCTGGGTCACTTGCCAGGTCTGGGTGCAGCTTTTCAGCTGGGCCGATGGATCGCTGCCCGGCTTGCTGCCCATCCCCGCCTGCCAGCAAGCGGCGCTCAAATCCTGGCCCATGACGGTCAGACCGGCGGCATCAGCCTTGGCCTGGGCATCGGGGCCGGTGTAACTGTCCGGGTCGGCGGCGTACCAGATGTAGCTCGGATGGTTGGAACCCAATACCGGCACTTTCACCCCGGCACTCGGGCTGATCGTGGCCAGGCCCAGCACACCCACAGTCACGCCGTATTGCGCCTTGATCCAGTTACGTACCGGCGCACCGAAGGCGACCATCGGCAACGCGGCGCCTTTGGCGTTCTGGCTGACTTCCTTGACCATGGTCGTCTGGTAGTCCTTGAAGTAGTCGTAGACACCTTCCAGGTCCTTGCCGGCGCTGGACGGCGCGGCAATCGGCGCGATGTCGATGATGGTCTGGTAGGCCGGGGTCTGGGCGGCGGGAATGCCGTTATCGACCAGCAGCGTGGCCCAGCGATCGGTGGTGGCTGATTCCAGATAATCCTGGGCCTGGGTCAGCGAATAATCCGGCGGGAAGTGCAGCAATTCGACACTTTTGCGGTTTTCCAGGGCCATGCCCAACGGCAGGAACAGGTACCAGCTATAAGCCCATTTGCCATCAATGTTGAGCTTTTTCGCGCCGTTGTACGCCAGATCCCCGGCATCCAATAAAGCCGCCAGGGGTTTGTCATAACCCTTAGGGACGCCAGTGATTTCGGCATAGAGCTGATGGTTATCGGTTTTCACCCGGACTTTCGCGGCGCTGTAACCATCGCGCTGCACGCTCTGGGTCAGGTAATGCTCGACGGTCTGCTCCAGCGTCCAGTTGCGGAAGCAGATCACGTTGCAATTGTTGGGGTAGGCGAAGAGGCGGGTGACGCGCTCGGTGCTGCCCAGCTTGAGATCGACATCGGCGTGGGCGGCGGCACTCAGGGTGAGGGCGGCGAGGGTAAGTCCTGCGAGTTTGAACATGCTCAGATCCTTTTCAGCGTGGGCCCTCGTAGTCGGGGGCGGGTACATACTGAAACCAGATGTGTCGGGCGGTCCAGTGTCGATGCAAAAAAGATCGCAGCCTGCGACAACGCCTACATTTGCGCGGGTACACGCCCTGTAGGAACTGCCGAAAGCTGCGATCTTTTGATCTTGCTATCAATCAACCCGAAAAATGCAGGGCATTGGTCAAATCCCCCATCGGCTTTTGCCCACGGGCAATCATCGCGTCATCACGCATTTTGATCCCGTCGAGGGTTTCCAGGCCAAAGGTGCGCGTGATCAGCCGCAGGATCGAAGCGGTGTCATACACCGTGTGATCCACCGTGCCCTTGCGCGAAAACGGCGAAATCACCAGCGCCGGAATCCGTGTTCCCGGGCCCCAGCGATCACCCTTGGGCGGTGCCACGTGGTCCCACCAGCCGCCGTTTTCGTCGACGGTGATCACCACCACCATGTTTTTCCATTGTGGACTTTGCTGCAGCACTTTCAGCGCGCGAACGATATGCCGGTCACCCGAGGCGATGTCGGCGTACCCGGCGTGCATGTTCAGGTTGCCCTGGGGTTTGTAGAACGTCACCGCCGGCAGCTTGCCGGCCTCGGCGTCGGCCAGGAACTTGTTGGTGCTCGACTCATCGCCCAGGCCACCGTCGCGCAGACGCTTGGCGCGCTCGGCCGGGTTTTCCGGGCCTTGGCGCTTGAAGTAGTTGAACGGCTGATGGTGGTACTGGAAATTCGGGATTTTCGGAATGGCCCCCGAATCCTTGTACTCATCGATCGTCGCTTGCCAGGCGCCGCCGTACCAGGCCCAGTCGACGTTCTTTTTCGACAGCTTGTCGCCGATGTGTTCATGGGTTTGCGGCACCAGCACGCTAGGCAACGGCTTGGCGTAGTCCGGGCGCTCGGGGTCGCGAATCCAGGTCGGCCAGTACGGTGGCGCCATGGTGTTCACCGCGTAGCCATCAGGTGTCAGCAGGCTTGGGCCGAACTGCGGCGGGCCGGTCATGGCGCTGGCGGGCGAGGCGTCCAATGGCTTGAGACGGTTGTCGGTCGGGTCATCGCTTTGCAGCGTGGCGATCTGTGGCTTGGCGATCGAGTTTGCGGCATCGGGGTAGAACGGCACCTGCGCGCTGATCAGGTATTGATGGTTCAGATACGAGCCGCCGAAAGCGCCCTGGAAGAAGTTATCGCAGAGCACGAATTCCCGGGCGACATCCCACAAGCGCAATGAATAGCGGGTTTGGGCGTAGTGGCCGAAAGTCAGGCCTCCGGAGTCGGCCCAGGCGACAAAACGGTCATTCTTGCCACCATTGATTTGCATCTGATTCTGATAGAACACATGCCACAGATCGCGGGTCACCAGGCTCAGCGGCAAGTCTTCGCCTTGCGGGCCTTTGAGGGCGTAGGGGATATTGGGCAAGTGTTCCTGGAATTGCGTGCCAGCGGGATAGATCACGCCATCGAGGGTTTGCGGGCCAACCTGATTCAAACCGCCCCAAACCGGTGGCAGGGTCGAGAGCAGGCTGCCGTCGCGGTCCCGTTGCTGGTAATCCTCAGGCTTGAGGGCCGACAGCGGTTTTTCGATCCCCGGGAAATCCGCAAACAAGTTGTTGAAACTGCGGTTTTCACCGTAGATCACCACCACGTTTTTCACGTTTTCGTGCAGGGCTTTATCCAGCTCGGCGGGTGTCAGCGGACGCTCGACCGGTTTGCCGGGCTCGTTGTCTTTAGTGCCGCAGGCGCTCAGGGTCGCCCCGACACCCAATACCGCAACACCACCGAGAAAGCGGCGGCGACTGGTATCGGCGGGTTGATCGGTTTCAGGGGAGGGGATGTCGTTTCCATCTTTTTCGTCGTTCATTCCAGCTCCTGTTTTCTTGCAGAATTGTGGCAATTTGTTGCGATATGTTTCGGCGGGACGCTAGCAGCGCGATGTGACGGGGAGGTTACACGAAGTTGGATCCGATCTGCAGTTGCATGACCGGTATGGAAACTGAGGCGAGGGAGCTTGCTCCCGCTGGCGCGCGAAGCGGCCCTGAGACTGGCCAGCGAGTTGTTTCAGGAGAAACGAGGTGGCCGGGTTACGACTGCTTCGCAGCCGAGCGGGAGCAAGCGCCCTCGCCACAAAAGCGGCGTTCATCGCAGAACCGATGAACGCCTGACAACATTTAAGGCATCACCGGCGCCGTATAAACCAGCGTCGTCCCCAACGCCCACAGCAGAAACAGCACCAGCGGCGTATGCACCAATAACTGCACGAACGAAAACCCGATCAAGTCCCGCGCCTTCAACCCGAGTACGCCCAGCAGCGGCAGCATGTAGAACGGGTTGATCAGGTTCGGCAGGGCTTCGGCGGCGTTGTAGATCTGCACGGCCCAGCCCAAGTGATAGTTGAGATCAGTGGCCACTTGCATCACGTACGGCGCTTCGATGATCCATTTACCGCCGCCGGACGGGATGAAAAAGCCGAGAATCGCCGAGTACACGCCCATCAACAGCGCGTAGGTGTCGTGGGAGGCGATTTGTACGAAGAAGGTCGAGATGTGGTGGGCCAGGGTCTGGGCATCGGTGCCTTTGACGGTGGTCATCAGCGCGGCAATCGAGCCGTACAGCGGGAACTGGATCAGCACGCCGGTGGTGGTCGGCACCGCGCGGGACACCGCGTCGAGGAAGCTGCGCGGGCGCCAGTGCAACAGGGCGCCGAGCATGATGAAGAGGAAGTTGTAGGTGTTCAGCCCGGAGATCGCGCTGATCGCCGGTTTGGTCGAGAACTCATGGAACAGCCAGCCGCCGGCCAACAGTACCAGCAGAATCGTCAGTAACGGGCTGTGTTCCAGCCATTCGCCGGGGCGGGTGCGCGGTTGCAGCGGTGGCAGGTTGAAACTCGGGTCGATCCCGCAAGCCTTGGCATCGCGCGCGCTGTTCGGGCCGGGGGCGGTGGCGTAGGCGATGATCAGCGAGACCACGATCAGCGCCAGCAGCAGCACGCCGGACTGCCAGAGAAAGATCGTTTGAGTGAACGGGATGACGCCGGTGATCGACAGAATCGACGGCGGCAAACTGGCCGGGTTGGCCTGCAATTGCGCGGCGGACGACGACAACCCCAACGCCCAAACGGCGCCCAGGCCCAGATACGCAGCGGCACCGGCGGCGCGGTAATCCATTTTCAGATCGGTGCGGCGGGCGAGGGCGCGCACCAGCAAACCACCGAAAACCAGCGACAAACCCCAGTTCAGCAACGAGGCGACCATCGAAATCAATGCGACCCAGGCCACGGCGGAGCGACCGTTTTTCGGGATCCGCGCCAGGCGATCGATCAGCTTCACCGCTGGCGGCGAACTGGCGACCACATAACCGCCAATCACCACGAACGCCATTTGCATGGTGAACGGAATCAAACTCCAGAACCCGTCACCGAAGGCCATGGCGGCGTCGGTGGGTTTGGCGCCCATGGCCAGGGTCGCCAGGGCCACGATGATCACCGCCAGGGCGGCGAACACCCAGGAATCAGGGAACCAGCGTTCGGCAAAACCTGAGCAGCGCAGGGCAAAGCGGGCATAGCGGCTATCGTCGATATCAGCGGCCACGGGAGTACCTCGGATTTTTATGATTATTGTGATGTTCCGGGCCGCAAAGGCCCGTCTGGTCAGGTGCCAACAGTAAATCAATCGCAGTTTTTTTGCGGGGCTGTTTTAGGGTTTGGCGCACATTGCGTCCCGTGCGTCATGGGAGGATGCTGCGCCGTACCCAACTCAAGGAATGACTGCGTTTGAACAAGGACAGCACCTTCGCTTATCAGGCCGTGTATCGCTACCTGGTCGAGTTGATCGACTCGACCCGGACCGAGGGCGAGTGGAAACTGCCGTCATTGCGCCAGTTGGCGTTGCGCCTGAATGTCTCGGTATCCACCACCAAGTGTGCGTACGCCTTGCTTGAAGATGAGGGCCGCGTCTTTTCCCGGCCCAAGCTCGGGTACTTCTGCCGCGCCGGCTCGACGCAACTGCCGACACCGGCCGCCAACCTGCTCGACAACGTTTACGCCTACGCACGCCAGCCCGGCATGCTGGCGCTGAGCAGTGATGCGCCGTCGATGTTGCTGTCGCTGGAAAACCCGTTGTTGATGACCGAGCGCGAACTGTCGCGCCAATACCCGCGTTCGGCGGTGCCGTTGTATCAGCCATTCGGCGAGATCGAATTACGCACGGTGTTGGCTGAGCGCTACACCCGTTCGACCGCGCACTACTGGCGGCCGGAACAGGTGTTCATCGGCGCCGACCTGCGCAGTGTGCTGGACATGTCATTGGCCGCGCTGAACCTGCGAGGGACTGTGGCGTTGGTCGAGTCGCCGTGTTCCTGGGCGATATTGCGGCAGTTGCACGCGGCGGATATCCGGGTGATCGAGGTACCGCTGCAAATCGATGGCCGCTTTGACCTGCAGCAGGTTCACGACCTGTTGCAGCGTGAAACCGTAGCGCTGGCGGTGTTCTCATCGACCGTGAGCATGCCCCACGGCAGCCTGATGCCGGCCGCCGACAAACAACAGTTATGCGATTGGTTGAGGGCGCGGCATATCTGGCTGTTCGAAAACGACAGTTATGGCGAGTTCGGTTTCCTGCCCGAACAGTCGCGCTACCGGGATTTCGCCGACCCCGAGCGGCTGGTGGTGTTTTCCACCTTCGATAAAGTCATCGGTTCGGAAGCACCGTTCGGTTATGTGTTGATCCGAGGTCAGGACGCCGCGATGCAGCGCCAGTGCCTCGACCGTGCTTTTCGCCTGTCGCCGATCCGGCAAAAAGCGCTGGCGCGTTTGTATGGCTCGCGGCGAATCGATCGGCACGCGCAGGTGTTGCGCGGTCTGCTCCAGGAGCGCATGACGCAGATGACCCGCCTGCTCCAGGAGCACGCCGCCGACCAGTTCAACGTGGTGGCAGCGGCGGGGGGCGCAACATTGTGGGCGCAGTCGGTGTACCCGGTGGACATGCGCCGGGTGTTCGAGCGCCTGTTGGCCAAAGGCATCGTGATTGCCCCCGGCGAGATGTTCAGTCAACAGGGTTTGTGGCGCAATTGCCTGCGCCTGAGCTACACCGTGGACTGGAGCAAGGACATCGGCCTGGCCGTGAAGACCCTGGCCGAGGCCATAGACCAGGAGCGTCAGCTTACGCCGTAGCAATGCTGCATCTGTGGAAACTGGCCGTTGCGCACTTCATCGGCGAAACATTCGAACGCCTGGCTGATCAGTGCGCCGACATCCGCATAGGGTTTGACGAAGCGCGGCACATATTCGCCGCCCAGGCCCAGGATATCCTCGGTCACCAGCACTTGCCCGTCGCAGGCCGGTGAAGCGCCGATGCCGATGGTCGGCATCGCCGAGATATCGCTGATGCGCCGGGCCAGCGGTTCGGCCACCCCTTCCAGCAACAGGCTGAACGCGCCGGCGGCGAGGTGCGCGCGAGCATCTTCTTCGATGGCCGCGGCGGTCGTGTCGTTCAGGCCCTGGGCCTTGAAGCCGCCCATGACGTTGACGTACTGCGGCATCAGGCCGATATGCGCCATCACCGGAATGCCGCGCTGCACCAGGAATTCCACGGTGCTGGCCAGGGCCTTGCCGCCTTCGAGCTTGAGCGCATCGCAACCGGTGCGGGCCAGCACTTCGGCGCAATTGCGGTAGGCCTGCTGCGGCGATTCCTGATAACTGCCGAACGGCATGTCGGCAATCACGCAGGCCAACCGGGTGCTGGCCACCACCGCGCGGGTATGGCCGATGATTTCTTCCAGGCTCATGTCCAGGGTCGAGGTGCGGCCATAGCCGACCATGGCGGTGGAATCACCGATCAATATGAAATCGACAAACGGGTCCATCAACTCGGCCATCGAGCGGGTATAAGCGGTCAGCGAGACGATTTTCTGCTGGCCTTTCATCGCCACCAACTGGGGAACGGTCAGGCGTTTACTGCGGGTATGGCTGATCATGGCGGCTTTCCTGTGGGTTGGAAAGTGCCCGATTATTGGTGTCGTGACGCTGAATTCAATGCACAGAGCGTGGCTGAAAACCAACCCAGAAACCTGATCGGCTTGTCCACCGGCGCATTTGCGTAGACCATGTGCGCCTTGGTTTTTGCCCGTGCCAGAGTTCTTTTCATGACTGCCAATACCGAAACGCGCCCGGCGCCGTTCACCCGTTCGGACTACAAGACCTTGAGCCTTGCGGCACTCGGTGGGGCACTGGAAATCTACGATTTCATCATTTTCGTGTTTTTCGCCCTGACCCTCAGTCAGCTGTTCTTCCCGCCGGAAATGCCCGAATGGCTGCGCTTGCTGCAAAGTTTCGGGATTTTCGTCACCGGTTACCTGGCGCGGCCGCTGGGCGGGATTCTGATGGCGCACTTCGCCGACAAACTGGGGCGCAAGAAAGTCTTCAGCCTGAGCATCCTGATGATGGCGCTGCCGTGCCTGCTGATCGGGATCATGCCGACCTACGCACAAATCGGCTATTTCGCACCGTTACTGCTGCTGGTCCTGCGCATCCTCCAGGGCGCGGCGGTGGGCGGGGAAGTGCCGAGCGCCTGGGTGTTCGTCGCCGAGCACGCGCCGGCCGGGCATCGCGGTTATGCGCTCGGATTCCTCCAGGCCGGGCTGACGTTTGGTTACTTGATCGGCGCGTTGACCGCGACCTTCCTGGCCCAGGCCTTCACCCCGGCAGAAATCCTTGATTACGCTTGGCGCTATCCGTTCCTGCTCGGTGGCGTGTTTGGCGTGATCGGTGTCTGGCTGCGTCGCTGGCTCAGTGAAACCCCGGTGTTCATGGCGATGCAGGCTCGCCGCGATGAAGCCGTCGAGCTGCCGCTGCGCACGGTACTGCGCGAACATCGCCTGGCGATGCTGCCGGCAATGATCCTCACCTGTGTGCTGACGTCGGCGGTGGTGGTGTTCGTGGTCATCACCCCGACCATGATGCAAAAAACCTTCGGCATGACCGCCAGCCATACCTTTGCCCTGAGCGCGTTGGGCATCGTGTTCCTGAACATCGGTTGCGTGCTCGCCGGTTTGCTGGTCGATCGTATTGGCGCCTGGCGCACGGTAATGCTCTATAGCTTGCTGCTGCCATTGGGCATCGGTGTGCTCTATACCTGCCTGATCATCGGCGGCGACTGGATCGGCCTGGCCTATGCGATTGCCGGTCTCAGTTGCGGCGTGGTCGGCGCGGTGCCGTCGGTGATGGTCAGCCTGTTCCCGGCACGGATTCGCGTCTCGGGGATCTCCTTCACCTACAACATTGCCTACGCCGCCTGGGCGAGTATCACACCGCTGCTGTTGATCGGTCTGATGCCGTGGAGTCCGTGGATCTGTGTGATTTTCTGTGCGGTGATGGGCGCGGTGGGCGTGAGCAGCGCGGCGTATTTTGGCGCGCGCATGCCCAAGGTCGGGAGCCCTTCCGTGGCGCCCTGCCTGTAGCTATCTCGGGGACGGGCGCGGCGGCCATCAAGTCAACCAATGCCACCACAACAATGTCCCCACCAACCCCACCACCGACACGATGGTTTGCAGGATCGACCAGACCCAGATCGTCTGCTTGAGCTGCAAGCCAAAGTACTCGCGGACCATCCAGAATCCAGCGTCGTTCACGTGGCAGAAAAACACGGAGCCGGCGCCAATCGCCAACGCCACCAATGAGCTTTGCGTCGCCGCCAGGCCCGCCATCATCGGTGCCAGGATCCCCGCCGTGGTCGTCGTCGCGACCGTGGCCGAGCCGGTAGCCTGGCGCAACGCCACGGCGATCAACCAGGCCAGCAGCAAGTACGGCATGTGCGCACCTTCGGCGACTTTACTGATGGTCTGGCTGACACCGGCATCAAGCAACGTTTGCTTCAAGCCACCCCCGGCGCCGATGGTCAGCAGCAACACCGCAATCGGCGCCAGGCTTTTGCGCAATGTGCCGCCGACTTCTTCGCGGCGCATGCCATTGGCCCAGCCGAGGCAGATCACCGCCGCCATCACCGCAATGCCCAACGCCACCAGTGGCTCGCCGAGAAATTTCAGCGTCAGGGCTGCGGTGCTTTCAGGGCTCATGGCGACTTTCGCCAAGGTGCTGCCGAGCATCAGCAACACCGGCAACAGAATAATCAGCAACGACATGCCGAAGCTCGGTAGGCGCGGGGCCTTGGGCGGGGCGCTGAACAGCGCGCCGAGTTCCGCCGGCTCTTCAACGTGCATGCGCTTGGACAGCCAATTGCCGTACAGCGGACCGGCCAGAATCACCGCCGGAATCGCGATGCTGAAGCCCAGCAACATGGTCAGCCCGAGGTCGGCGTGCAACGCGCTGACCGCAATCAGCGGACCCGGATGCGGCGGCATCAAGGCGTGCAACGTGGTCATCCCGGCCAGCGCCGGAATGGCGATCTTCAGCAACGGCTGACCCGAACGGCGCGCCATGACGAAAATGATCGGCACCATCATCACCAGACCCACTTCGAAAAACAGCGGCAGGCCAATCACCATCGCCACCAGCGCCATGACCCACGGCAACGACTTGCCTTTGCCCAGCCCGAGCAAGGTCGAGGCAATGCGATCGGCAGCCCCGGACTCGGCCATCAACGCCCCGAGCATCGACCCCAGGGCAATGATGATCCCCGCCTCACCAAGAATCGCCCCGGCACCTTTGCTGAATGCCTTGGCCACGTCCTCGGGCGGTAAACCGGCACCGACACCGGCGATGAAAGTGCCGATCAGAATCGACAGAAACGGCGGGAGTTTGGTGGCGCTGATCAACACGATAATCGTGGCAATCGCCAGCAGGCAGCAAAGGATCAAGCGAGTGTCGTGGACCATCCAGGCAGCAGTCGATAACTCCAAAACGGAACTCCTTATCGGGTCGATACCGTTGCAACATGTTGTTGCAATTTAGTCGGAGGATACCTGATGTGGCCGGGCTAGAGCGGTGGGTTTTGTAAGCGGCTCGCATAGGGCTTCTGTTGGCAAATGGCACCTCGCCATTATTTTTGTAGGACAACCCTCAACCACTCTTCAGAAAATATCCCCAAGGCCGATGGCTAGGCTGCATCCCGCTTTCTTTCCTAGCCCATCGGTGCTTTCCCATGTTCAACAAACGCTTGAAGCAGGAGCTGTCCGCTCTTCGCGAAGAACTCTCCAGCCTCCTGCAAGTGAAGGAAAGCCTGGATAGCGAGATGCTGGCCCTGACCCTCGATCCCGATGGGCGGGTGCAATCGGTCAATCAGAATTTTCTCGGCGAGATGCTCTACAAGAGCAACGACCTGATCGGCCGGCACATCGAAGACATCGTGCCGGCGCATGTGAAGTCCGACGAATTTCATCGGCGCTTCAAAAACGCGCTGACTCGCGGCGAGCATTTCGCCGGTACCGTGCGTTTGTTGCGCGGCAATGGTGCCGAGGCGTGGTTGCGTTCAATCCTGCAGCCGGTGCGCTCGGCGGACGGGCGGATCAAGCATTTCTCGATTTATTCCAGCGACCTGACCCGCACCATCGAAGCGTCTCGTGAACACGAAAACCTGATCGGTGCGCTGGTGCGTTCGACGGCGGTGATCGAGTTCGACCTCAATGGCAACGTGCTGAGCGCCAACGAGCGCTTCCTCAACGGCATGGGTTACAGCCTGGCGCAGATTCAGGGCAAACATCACCGTACCTTCTGTACACCTGAGGAGTACAACAGCGCCGAGTATCAGAACTTCTGGCGCCGCCTGAACAATGGCGAGTTTGTCGCCGACCGTTTCAAACGCATCGACAGCCACGGTCGTGTGGTCTGGCTGGAGGCGTCCTATAACCCGGTGGTCGACGCCAACAACAAGCTCTACAAAGTGGTGAAGTTCGCCACGGTGATTACCGATCAGGTCAATCAGGAACAAGCCGTCGCCGACGCCGCCAACATTGCCTACAGCACGTCGATCCAGACCGACAACTGCGCCCAGCGCGGCACGGCCGTGGTGACTCAGGCCGTGGACGTGATGCGCGACCTGGCCAGACACATGCAAACCGCCGGTGAAGGCATTGAAGCCTTGAATGAGCAATCGTTGGTGATCGGCACCATCGTCAAGACCATCAGTGGCATTGCCGAGCAAACCAACCTGTTGGCGCTCAACGCGGCCATCGAAGCGGCGCGGGCCGGTGAGCAGGGTCGGGGGTTTGCGGTGGTGGCGGACGAAGTGCGGCAACTGGCGTCACGCACCAGCCAGGCCACCGATGAAATTGTCGGCGTGGTGCGTCAGAACCAGGACATGGCGCGCAACGCCGTCAGCCTGATGACCGACGGCAAGCTCCAGGCGGAACAAGGCCTGGCGCTGGCGGCGGAGGCGGGCACGGTGATCGTCGAGATTCGTGATGGCGCGCAGAAAGTGGTGAACGCGGTCGGGCAGTTTGCCAATCAATTGGCGACTTGATGTTTGCCTTCCGGATCCCGCTACAATCGGCGTTTTCCTCCGGAGCAGACACCCATGACCGTTTCCCATCGCCGTCCGGTTCCGTTGCCCAAGGCCTATCGCCTGCTCAATCACGGGCCGACCGTGCTGGTCAGTGCGGCCCACGACGGCCAGCGCAATATCATGGCGGCGGCCTGGGCCATGCCGCTGGATTTTGAACCGCCGAAAATCGCGGTGGTGCTGGACAAGTCCACCTGGACCCGACAACTGCTGGAAGCCTCGGGTACGTTCGTGGTGAACGTGCCCTGCGCCGCCCAGGCCGATATCGTGCAAACCGTGGGCTCGACGTCGGGCCTGGAAATCTCCCAGGAAAAAGGCCAGGACAAGTTCCAGGCTTTCGGCTTGCCGACCTTCAGCGCTGAACTGATTGATGCGCCGATGCTGGACGGTTGCGTCGCGTGGCTGGAGTGCCGGCTGCTGCCGGAGCCGCACAATCATCAGCAATACGACCTGTTCCTGGCCGAAGTGATTGCCGCCCAGGCCGATGAACGCGTGTTCAGCGATGGCCGCTGGCACTTCGAGGAGCAAGATGCGTTGCGCACCTTGCACCATGTTGCCGGTGGGCACTTCCTGAAGATCGGTGACCCAGTGGACGGCAAGACCCTGCGCGAGTCGGACTAAGTCGCACTGAGCGGCGCTTCAAAGTCTGCGCGCAACAACGACAGTTGCAGCAAATCGTGATGTTCCCCTAGCCAGAAACCTGCCTGGCGCAGACGACCTTCCTGGACGAAACCCAAGCGTTCGAGCAACTTCAAGCACGCTTGGTTTTCCGGGTGGACCGTGGCTTCGATCCGATTGAGCTGCATCTGTTCGAACCCCCAGGCCAGCGTGGTGTGCAGTGCTTCGGACATGATGCCCTTGCCCCAGGCCGACTGCCCCAGCGCGAAACCCAGTGAGCAGCTTTTCCACAGTTTGTTCCATTTGAACAGGCCGCAATTGCCGAGCAAGTCATGGTGTTCCTGGGACTGGATGCCCCAGCGGATACCGGGATTGGGCAGAGTGCGCAATTCGGCGAACGTCTCGACCAATGCCTGGGCTTGGGCGATATCGGTAAGCGGGTCCATGCCAAACCAGCGCATGGCCTGCTCATCGCCGTGAATCCCCAGCACGGCAGGGGCGTCGGCCGTGACGATTTCACGTAACAGCAGACGCGGGGTTTCAAGGGTCGGGAAGTCGCTCATGGAATGTCCTTATTCGTCGACCGGGAAGTCGGTCAAGTGATCGCGACGGCCACAGTCTGCGCATTTGCGCTGTTTTTCAAATCCACAGATCATTTGCCGCCGTGCGTTCACCGCCTTCGCTGCCAGTGTTCACCACGCCCTTGGGTTCGATCAGCAGCAATTTCACTTCCTGTTCCGCTGACGGCTTGTGCTCGACGCCCTTGGGCACGACGTACATTTCGCCGGCCGAAATCAGCACATGGCCGTCGCGAAAGTCGATGCGCAATTGCCCTTCGAGGACGATGAAGGTTTCGTCGGTGTCGAGGTGATCGTGCCATATGAAATCCCCCAGCAACTTCACCACTTTGAACTGATAGTCGTTCATTTCAGCGATGACCCGGGGTGACCAGTGCTGGTCGATCAGCTCGATTTTCTGCAAGAAGTTCAGGCTTTTGAACGTGTTCATCAGGTGGTTCTCCGGATTGATTCCGAGCCCACGATAACCAGCGTATCGGCGTGATTCTTGAACGATTGTGCGTGCTTCAGCGGCGGTGCATTTTCATCCAGCGCGCCGGTGACAAACCGTAGGTTTTGCTGAACTGGCGGGTCATGTGGCTCTGATCGGTGAAGCCGGCGGTGAGGGCGGCGCTGACCAGCGACTGGCCCTGAATCAATAACGCGCGGACCAGGTCCAGGCGCCGCATGGTCAGGTAGCGATAAGGGCTGGTGCCGAACAGCAGGCGGAAATCCCGCGACAGACTCCAGCGATCCCGCCCGCTGTGCTGCGCCAGTTCCTCCAGGGTCACGCTGCGGTCCAGGGCACTGTGCATGAACTCCCGGGCACGTTCCGCCGCCACATAGTCGAAGCGCTGGCGTTTGTCGGGCGCGCCGGAGACAGTGCTTAAGGCGTGCACCAGATCGAACAACGCATCCTGTTCTTCCAGTGGGTCGAGCGGGTCATCCAGGCTGCGCATCAGCACATCGGTGGCAGCGAACAAACGTGGATCGGTGGACAGGCCGGTCTTGATGAACGGCAACGGCTGACCGCCGAGTATCTGCTGGATCAGCGCTGGCTCGATGTACATCATTCGATAGTGGAAACCGCTGTCGGTGCCGGCCTCGCCATTGTGCAGTTCGTCCGGGTGCAGCACCAAAGTCCCGCCCGGCAGGCTGTGACGCCAGCCGCCTCGGTACTGAAAGCTCTGCACCCCGCCCAGGGTGCGGCCGATGGCATAGGTGTCGTGACGATGCAGGTCGTAGCCATGGCCGGCAAAAAACGCCTCGATACGCTCCAGCCCGCCGCTGTTGGGCGCGCGGTGGAACCAGTCGTTGGGTGGCGTGTGCTTGGCCATGGTGGCGTTGTCTTGAACTCGGTTCAGAACACGTTAACCCAGGGGCAACGGGTCTGTCTGCTGAGGGATGGCGTTACAGCGACGAGTAGAAAAATGCCACAGAATGTTGCAAGGTACGAAATTCTCCTATGCCACGAAGGCGATCCCTCCAATGGAACTGAGCCACTTGAGTTACGCCGCACCGTTATTGTCACTGGCCCTTTTGTGGACGGTCGCAGTCGTAACGCCGGGGCCCAACTTCTTCAACATCGCGCAATTGGCGGCCAGTTGTTCCCGGCGGCACGGCGTGATGTCCGCGCTGGGCGTCGCCACGGGCACGGTGTTGTGGGGATTGGCCGGTGGTTTGGGCATCAAGTCGCTGTTCAGCGCGGCGCCGACGCTTTACCTGACGTTCAAGATTGCCGGTGGCTGTTACCTGATCTATCTGGGCTTGAAGCAGTTCAAGCGCAAACCGGCGACGGTGGCGGGGGCAAACAACTCGCTCAACGGGGCAGGGCGGACGCTGCTGTCAGCCTATGGCCGGGGCTTTTTGGGCAACATGACCAATCCCAAGTCGGCGCTGTTCGTTGCGACGATTTTCGCCACGGCCATGCCGGCCTCACCGCCACCGATGTTGCTGGCCCTGGCGGTGTTGACCATGGCGAGCCTGTCGTTCACTTGGTATTGCAGCGTGGCGCTGCTGTTTGCCAGCCGTCGGTTTGCCAGCGTTTATGAGCGATCGCGCCAGTGGCTGGACCGTTTTGCCGGCGGTTGCTACCTGCTGTTTGGTGCGCATCTGGTGGCCAATCGCTGATCAGGTCAGCGCCGTGGCCGCAGATTGATCGGCAACGGCGGGCGCCCGATTCAACGTCTCGGGCATGGCCACCACGAGCAATACAAACGCTGCTCCCGCCACCGCCGCCAAGGTCAGGAATGCCGCGCTGTAGCCGGCCTGCTGAACCACCAGCCCGGCCAATCCGTTGCTCAGTGCGGCGCCAAGCCCAAACACCGTCGACAGCGCGCCCAGGCTTACGTTGAAACGGCCGGTGCCTTGGGTCAGGTCCTTGATCACCACCGGAAACAAGGCGCCGAAGATCCCGGCACCGACACCGTCGAGCAACTGCACCGCCACCAGCCAGTACGGATCATCCGACAGGGTATAAAGCACTCCGCGCAACGGCAGGATCAGGAAGCCGGCAAGCAGCAACGGTTTGCGTCCCCACACGTCCGCTTTCCATCCCACCAGCAACGCCACCGGCACCATCACCAATTGTGCAGCGACGATGCAGGCGGACGTCAGCGGCGTGGCCATCTGCAAATTCACCAGGGACAATTTCTGGCTCACCAGCGGCAACATCGCCGCATTCGCCAAGTGGAACAGCCCGCAGCAAATGCCGAACACCAGCAGTGGCCGGTTGTGCAGCAAAACGTTCAGGCCGGAGGGCTGTTCGCCATGGGCCGGGCCTTGCGGATCGAAGCCTCGGGCAACGTCGTGATCGATGGCTTGCGGCGCAATGAAGCTGATGGCAATCACGCTGGCCAGCGCCATCACCGCCATCAGGTAAAACACCGCCACCGGGCCGAACAAATAGGCAAAACCACCGGCCAGCAACGCCGCGGCAGCATTGCCGGCGTGGTTGAAGGTTTCATTGCGTCCGGTGCGGCGGGTAAAGGCTCGAGGCCCGGTGATGCCCAGCGAAATCGCGGAGATCGCTGGGGCGAATATCGAGGCTGCGGCGGCGCTCAAGGCTTGGGTCAGGGCCACCAGGGTGAACGAAGTAATGAAGGGCAATACCAGGCAACTCAACGTCACCAGCAGCGCCGCGACGATGATCACCCCGCGCTTGCGACGGGTTCGGTCGATCAGCGCCCCGGCCGGAGTCTGGGTCAGCAACGCGGCGATCCCGGCCAGGGTCATCACCAGGCCAATGCTGGCCGGGTCCCAGTGATGCACCGCGAGCAAATAGATCGCCAGGTACGGCCCGAGCCCGTCGCGCACGTCGGCGAGAAAGAAGTTGAGCCCGTCCAGTGAGAGGCTGTTGCGACGATCGGTCGGAGCGTTCAAGGGCGGCCTCGGCATGACGGGATGAGTATTAGCAATGACTTGTGCAGACGGCGCGAAGTTTCAGCCTTTAACTCATCGGCATTGCCGTGGTATCAAACAGCACGTTCACCAGGAGGCCAGGCAATGAGCAAGCTGCGGGTAGGAATTATTTTTGGCGGTCGTTCGGCGGAGCACGAAGTGTCGCTGCAATCGGCGAAAAACATCGTCGATGCACTGGACCGTTCGCGCTTCGAACCGGTGCTGATCGGCATCGACAAACAGGGCCACTGGCACCTCAACGATCCCTCGAATTTCCTGCTGAACCAGGAAAACCCGGCGCTGATCGCCCTCAATCAATCCAATCGCGAACTGGCGGTGGTGCCGGGCAAGGCCAGCCAGCAATTGGTCGAAACTTCGAGCCCGGAATTGCTGGGCCATGTCGACGTGATCTTCCCGATCGTCCACGGCACCCTCGGCGAAGACGGCTGCCTGCAAGGTTTGCTGCGCATGGCGGATTTGCCGTTTGTCGGCTCCGATGTGCTGGGTTCGGCGGTGTGCATGGACAAGGACATCAGCAAACGCTTGCTGCGTGATGCCGGGATTGCGGTCACGCCCTTCGTGACGTTGAACCGTGCCAGCGCCGCGCGCACCGGATTTGCGGAAGTCCAAGGCAAACTCGGTCTTCCGCTGTTCGTCAAACCGGCGAACCAGGGCTCTTCGGTGGGCGTGAGCAAAGTCACCGACGAAGCCGAATACGTGGCCGCGGTTGCACTGGCCCTGGGCTTTGACGAAAAAGTGCTGATCGAATCCGCCGTCAGCGGTCGCGAGATCGAATGCGCGGTGCTCGGCAATGATCAGCCGATCGCCAGTGGTTGTGGCGAGATCGTGGTGAGCAGTGGCTTCTATTCCTACGACAGCAAATACATCGACGACCAGGCCGCCCAAGTGGTGGTACCGGCCAACATCAGTGTTGAAGCAAGCGAACGCATTCGCGCGTTGGCCGTCGAGGCGTTCCAGGTGCTCGGTTGTTCCGGGTTGGCGCGGGTCGATGTGTTCCTGACCGACAGTGGTGAAGTGCTGATCAACGAGATCAACTCGCTGCCCGGCTTCACCCGCATCAGCATGTACCCCAAACTGTGGCAGGCCACCGGCATGACTTACAGCGAACTGGTCAGCCGCTTGATCGACCTGGCGCTGGAAAAGCATCAGGCGCGGCAGGCGTTGAAGATCAGTCGCTAGGCAAATATTCACTCAAGGATGTATCGATGACGGCTGCAACTGTTTACCTGTTTTCCTACAGCACCTTGCAGGACACAGCCGTGCAACTGGCCAACTTCGGCCGCGAACTGAGCGGCAGCGCCGATGCGATGCCGGGGTATGAGCAATCCTGGGTGGAAATCACCGACCCGAAGTGCTGGCCCCCAGCGGCAAGACCCATCACCCGATTCTGCGTCTCTAAAGAGGTGCTCGATATGCTCTGACTAGCGGGTTACTTTGAAGTGGATATAAAAATTATCTCTACTTCTTCTTCCTGCTAAGTCTAAAAAAGGCCTACCTCCCGGTAAGCCTTTTCTCATTTCAGCGTACGACTCAATCCCCCAACGCCTCCCCCTCACGCCGCGGATCCGCCCCTCCCGCCAACGAAGCTTTCCCCTGCGCATCCTTGACCCGAACAATCGCCTGGGTCCCGCTGGTCATATCAATCTCATTTACCACATGCCCTTTGTCCTTCAACGCCTGAATCAACGCCGGACTGAACTGCCCCTGTTCCAGTTCGGTCGGGCCGTTGCGGCTGCCGAAGTTGGGCAGGCTGATGGCGGCTTGCGGGTCGAGGTTCCAGTCGAGCAGGCCGATGGTGGATTTGGCGACGTATTCGATGATCTGCGAGCCGCCGGGGGAGCCGACGGTGGCGAGGAATTCGCCGCTCTGGCGGTCGAAGATCAGGGTCGGCGCCATGGATGAGCGTGGGCGTTTGCCGGGTTCGACGCGGTTGGCGACTTTCTGCCCGTTCTCTTCGGGGATGAATGAGAAGTCGGTCATCTGGTTATTAAGCATGAAGCCCTGGACCATCAGGTGCGAGCCGAATGCGGATTCGACGGTGGTGGTCATGGACACTGCGCCGCCTTCGTCATCGACCGCCACCACTTGCGAAGTGGAGATGCGCAGGGGCGAGCGGTCCGGTGCGTAGGCGACTTGAATGCCCGGCGGTGTGCCGGGTTTAGCCGAGCCCATGCTGCGGTCACCGATCAGCGCGGCGCGGCTGGCCAGGTAGGTCGGGTCGACCAGGCCTTTGACCGGCACTGGCACGAAGTCGGTGTCGGCCACGTACTGCGCGCGGTCGGCGTAGGCCAGGCGTTCGGCTTCGGAGATCAGGTGCACGGCTTCTGGCGCTGGCTCGATGCCTGCCGGTTTGTCCGTCTTCAGCGGTTTGAGCGGCGCCAGGGCAAAGCGCGGGTCGCGGGTTTCCAGGGCCTGCAAGGTGCCGAGGATCTGCGCCACGGCAATCCCGCCCGACGACGGTGGCGGCATGCCGCAGACCTGCCAGCGTTTGTAGTCGGTGCACAGCGGCGCGCGCTCCTTGGCCTTGTAACCTTGAAGATCGTTCAGCGACAGGCTGCCCGGGTTTTTATGACCCTGAACCTTGGCGACGATTTCTTCGGCAACCGGCCCTTTGTACAACGCGTCGGGACCTTCCTGCGCGATGCGTTTCAGCACCGCGGCCAGCGCCGGATTCTTCAGTGGCGTACCGACGGCTTTCGGGCTGCCATCGGCATTCAGGAAGTACGCCATCATGTCCGGCGAACGCTGCATCGACGAGTCAGATGCAATCAACTGATGCAAACGTGGTGAGATCGCAAAGCCATTTTCCGCAAGTTTGATCGCCGGCTCGAACAGCTTCGCCCAGGGCAGGCGTCCGTGTTTCTGATGGGCCAATTCAAGGGCCCGCAACACCCCCGGCGTCCCTACTGAGCGACCACCGATTTGCGCCTGGGTGAACGGCATCGGTGTGCCATCGGCTTGCAGGAAAAGTTTCTCGGTGGCGCCGGACGGAGCCGTTTCCCGACCGTCATACGTGCGCACAGCTTTTCCGTCCCACAGCACGATCAGCGCACCACCGCCGATGCCCGACGATTGCGGTTCCACCAGGGTCAACACCGCTTGCATCGCAATGGCCGCATCAATGGCCGAACCGCCCTGACGCAGCATCTCCCGCCCGGCCTCGGCCGCCAGCGGATTGGCCGCGGCCGCCATGTGTTTCGAGGCGTAGCGGGTTTGCAGGTCGGTGCGATACCCCGAGGCGGCTTCTGGCGCCAGGGGCAAGGTTGAAGTGGGCGGGGCGTTACAGGCGGCGAGGGTTAATGCGGTAGCGATCAGCGACAGGGCTGACAGGCGATAGCGGCTCAATGGGAAGGCTGAGAACACGCGGGGCACTCCGTCCGTGGGATAAAAGATCCGCAGACTTTATCGGCCGACAGGGTACGACGTAAACCTCGTCCGACAGCCACGACACTTTTGTCCTTCATCAGTGGGCGAGTTTTCTGTAGGGTCGAAGGCAATACAGCGGCCAGAAAACCAACAAGAGGCACACATGCAGAGCGAGTTTCCTACCCAGCCAAGTTACCGTGGGCAACGTGAACAATTTCTCGCGGCGGCCACTGCAGCCGGGGCGACGTTGACCGAGTATCCGCATCCGCTTAAAGGGCCGTTCGGTGAATCGTTGAGCACCGATGTCGCGGTGCTCGGCGATCCCCACGCCAAGCGCCTGTTGATCGCGCTGAGCGGCACCCATGGGGTTGAAGGCTTCTACGGCTCGGGATGTCAGATCAAATGGCTGCAGGATTTGGGCAAGCGTTCGCTGCCGGCGGATGTCGCAGTGGTGATGATCCATCTGATCAACCCGTGGGGCACGGCGTGGCTGCGTCGGGTCAACGAAGACAACATCGATCTGAACCGCAATCACCTGAACTTCGAGCGACCGCTGCCGGATAACCAAGCCTACGGGTTGCTGCATGAAATCTATGCCTGCACGGAGTTGCACGGCCCCGAGCGTGATCGCGCCGATGCCTTGCTCGAGGCGCAGATCAATGAACATGGCTGGCCGGCGGTGATGTCGATTGTCGAGGGCGGGCAGCACAGTCACGCGGACGGTTTGTTCTATGGCGGCCTGGCACCGAGCTGGTCGAACTGCACGTTGCACCAGATCATTCAGAAGCACGTTGCTCACGCCGACGTCGCGATGTGCTTCGACTTGCACACCGGGGCGGGGGAGTACGGTCATCCGATGCTGCTGACCATTACCGAAGCGGCGTACCCGGCCCTGGAAGATGCGCAAGCGATTTACGGCCCATGGCTCTACACCTTGCACACCGGCGCCAACACCACGAGCGAAACCGGGGTAGCGGCGACCGCGACGGGTTATACGTCGCAGGCGTTGCTCAATGCTTTGCCACAGGTGCGGCTGATGCCGTTTGTGATCGAGTGCGGGACGTATCCGGGGGCGGAGGTTCATCGGCATTTGCGCGATGACCACTGGCTGCATCTGCATGGCAATCCGAGTGATGCCGTTGGGCGCGGGATCAAACTCAATCTGCTGGAGCAGTTCTATCCCGCCGACAGTGACTGGCAGGCCATGGTCTGGCTGCGCACCTGGCAGATTTGGGAACGCGGCTTGTCTGCATTGTCGACGTTACGTGCCTGATTTGATCGGCACTTTTCTCGAGGCATAAAAAAACGGCCTACCTTTCGGTAAGCCGTTTTTAGTACTTGGTGGCTACACAGGGACTTGAACCCCGGACCCCAGCATTATGAATGCTATGCTCTAACCAACTGAGCTATGTAGCCAAGTGGCGCGCATTATTCACCTGGAACGCAGATGCGTCAAGCGTAAATTTAAAATATTTCTCCACACTTTCAACCGGTTATCGTCCTGGCCCGAAAAAACGGGGCAGGGCAGGGCATCAACTGAGCTGAAATCTCCCGGTATTCGCGCTCAAGGCCTTGCTGCCCTGGCTCAAGGTGTCTGCCGCGAGGTTCACGGCCCGCGCGCCTTCCAGCAACCTGACGGCGGCCTGATCGACCTGCTGGATATTGCCGCTGACTTCATCCGCCGTGCTTGCTTGCTCTTCGACGGCGGTGGCGATTTGCGCCAGGGTGTCGGTAACGCTTTGCACGGCACTGGCGATTTCCCCCAGGCGTGCGCCCAGGCCCGTGACGGCTTGCGCGTCGGTCTGAGCCTGGCCGCAAGCGGCTTCCATCAGGGTCACTGCTTCATTCACCGTGCTGCGCAGGCTGTCGACGGTGCTGGCGATCTGCGCGGTGGAAGACTGGGTGCGCTGGGACAGACTGCGTACTTCATCCGCCACCACGGCAAACCCGCGACCCTGCTCACCGGCACGAGCCGCTTCGATGGCCGCGTTGAGCGCCAACAGGTTGGTCTGCTCGGCGACGCCGCGAATGGTGTCGACCACCAATTGAATCTGTTGCCCTTGTTCACTGACCCGGCCCAAGGCCGCCGCCGTGTCGTTGAGCCGCTGATTGAGTTGCTGAATGCTCGCCGTCGTGCGTTGGCTGTCGCGGCTGCTGTCGGCGGCGATGCGCTGGGTGTGCTGGGCGCTGCCGGACGCCTGTTCGCAGCTCTGGGCGACCCCTTGCGAGGTGGCAGCCAATTGCGTGGCTGCGGCGGCGATCTGGCTGATCTGGATTTGCTGGGCCTCGACTTCACCCAGCGCGCCGCTGGAGTGATCGTTGAGGGTGCGCACGGCGTTGCTCAACTGCAAAGTCTCGTGATCGACCCCGAGCAAACTATTGCGCAACTGCACAACGGCGACGTTGAGCGCGGTGCTGATCGCCGCCAGTTCGTCGCGACCCTGCACCGGCACTTGCAGGCTCAGGTTGCCGTCACGCAAGGCTTCGGCCAGCACCGTGATGCCGCTGGCGCTGCGGCGGATCGAGGCCTGCAAGCACACGAACAGGTACAGCGCGGCCAACAGCAGGCAACCAAAGATCGTCGCCACCAGGATGAATTGGCGGATGGCCGAGGTGTGGTAGTAATCCAGGCGTTGATCCAGCGACACCAGCGATTGCTGGCGCAGTGAAGCGAGGTCGGTGAGCAGCGCATCGAGGTTGCGTTCGAAGTCTTCCGGCTTGAGGTTGATGCTGCCGCCGAACACGCCATCATCGAGGACCTTCAAGGTGCCATCGAGATGCTTGAGGCTGTCATGGTATTGCCCGGCCCAGGTTTGCAGGGCGCTGGGCAGGCGTGCTTCGAGCAGGCTAGCCGTTTTCACAAGCTGCTCCCGGGCATCACCGATGCGACCACGCAGATCCCGCAGTTGCAGTCGGCTCTGCAAGGTGAACTGGCCTGACACCACTGACGCCTGGCCGACCGCGGCAAGCCGTCCGACTCGCTCAATCAGGTCCGGCGCGTGCTGGGTAGAAATCTGCGTCAGCAAATAGGTTTCCAGCCACGGCGCCAGGGTCAGGCGGTTGTCCATGGCGATCTGTTCGCGCAACGCTTGCAGGGCGCTCAAGGCGTTGGTGAAGCGATCGTAACCGTCCGGCCACCAGCCGACGCTGCTCAGGCTTTTCGAATCGAGGCCGTTGAGGGCGGTTTGCAGGGCTTGATAGCGGGTCAGGGTTTCACCCTCGGCGCCTTCGGTTTTCAACGCGTTGCCCAAGTCCGTGGTGGCTTGGGCGACGGCGGGCTGCACGGCGTCAAACGCGCCCATGGCGGCGATGGTGGCCGGGGTCGGCTGGCGATTGGTTTCGGTGGCGCGCCAACGGGCCGCGCGGTCACGCTGGGCGGCGAGCAGATTGTCCAGCGCATCCAGAGCCAGTAATTGCCGAACCCCGGCACGTTCGCCGGAAATGAGCTGCAGTTTGTCCCGATAATCCTGGCCGATCATCCACAGGCTGCCGGCCAGCGGCAGGATAAACAGCAAAAACAGCAACTGAAATTTGCGCGCGAAGCCAAAACGCCCCAGCAGCCCGATCCCCGGTGATAAAAAAGCCTGCATGCCCCATGACTCCTCTGGACACCACGCACCATTGGCGTGCGTCGTGGCCGTTGCGACCGCGACTCGTGCCCTTTTAAAAGGCCTCGAAAGTTCACCCTCGCCAGCTCTGTAGGCCGACTCTGTAGCGAAACTTCCCATTCTCGATCCCCTTTGTAAGGGGGCCGCGTTGAAGGGGATAAACAAGGCAAGATTTAGACCATGGCGTTGCGCTATCACCCACTCTTCGGATGAATGTCGAAGTCGTTAGCAGGCTAAGGGGATGGCGCTGTTGCACTGAAAAATGGCACATTGGCGCACCTGCCCGTGTGCACCCCTCTGTAGTACGGAAATTCCCATGGCTATCAGCAATGCCCAGACCGGCAGTACGCCGGCATCCGCGACTCCGCAAAGCAGTCCTTTAGTCATGCGCATCATCGGCGCCGTAGCGCTGGCGCATTTGATCAACGACCTGATTCAGTCGGTGCTGCCGTCGATTTATCCGATGCTCAAGGCCAATTATGGCCTGACCTTTACCCAGGTCGGCCTGATTACCCTGACGTTCCAACTGACGGCTTCGTTGCTGCAACCCTGGGTCGGTTACTACACCGATCGCCATCCCAAGCCGTGGCTGTTGCCCGCCGGGACGGTGTGCACATTGATCGGCATCTTGATGATGTCAGAGGTGGGCAGTTTTCCGATGATTCTGCTGGCGGCGGGGTTGATCGGAATTGGCTCCTCGACCTTTCACCCGGAAGCTTCGCGCGTGGCGCGACTGGCGTCGGGCGGGCGTTTCGGCCTGGCGCAATCGACCTTTCAGGTCGGTGGTAACGCCGGCTCGGCGTTCGGCCCTTTGCTGGCTGCGGCGATCATCATTCCCTACGGTCAGGGGCATGTCGCGTGGTTCGGGCTGTTCGCGGTGTTTGCGCTGTTCGTGCTGTACCGCATCAGCCGCTGGTACGCCAATCACTTGAACCTGTTCAAGCTCAAGCAAGGTCAGGCGGCAACTCACGGTCTGTCGAAAAACCGGGTGATCGGCGCACTGGTGGTACTGGGCTTGCTGGTGTTCTCCAAGTATTTCTACATGGCCAGTTTCACCAGTTATTTCACCTTCTACCTGATCGAGAAATTCGACCTGTCGGTGGCCAGTTCACAGCTGCACCTGTTCCTGTTCCTCGGTGCGGTGGCGGCGGGGACCTTCTTCGGTGGGCCGATTGGCGACAAGATCGGGCGTAAGGCGGTGATCTGGTTCTCGATCCTCGGGGTTGCGCCGTTCACCCTGATCCTGCCCCATGTCGACCTGTTCTGGACCAGTATTCTGAGCGTGGTGATCGGCTTCATCCTGGCCTCGGCGTTCTCCGCGATCGTGGTCTACGCGCAGGAGTTGGTGCCGGGCAATGTCGGGATGATTGCCGGGGTGTTCTTCGGCCTGATGTTCGGTTTTGGCGGGATTGGCGCGGCGCTGCTGGGGCATCTGGCGGACGTCCGCGGGATTGAATACGTGTACTTCCTGTGTTCGTTCCTGCCGCTGTTCGGGGTGTTGGCGATCTTCCTGCCGAGAACCAAGAAGCCCTGACCGCTTCTACAGGTGACGTCAGGCACAAAAAAGCCGCGTATCAAACGCGGCTTTTTCTTGGGCGGGTGAGTGCTGTCAGACTTTGGCGGGATTCTGTTTCTCCGGATCGATCCCGTACAGGGCAATGGCTTCGGCCACTTTTTCCCTCGGTAACGTGCCTTCATCGGCCAACGCTTTCAACGCGGCTACCGCAATAAAGTGCCGATCGACCTCGAAAAACTTGCGCAGTGATTCGCGCGTATCCGACTGCCCGAAGCCATCGGTGCCCAGCGCGACGAAGCGCCGCTTGGGAACGAACGGCCGGATCTGGTCGGCGAATATCTTCATGTAGTCGGTCGCGACCACCACCGGGCCTGGCTTGTCCTGCAAGCAACGTTCAACATGTCCGATGCGTTGCGTCTCTTGCGGGTGCAGCAGGTTCCAGCGCTCGACTTCCTGACCTTCCCGACGCAGTTCGGTCAGGCTCGTCACGCTCCATACCTCGCTGCTGACGCCGAAATCCGTCTCCAGCAATTGCGCGGCGGCGATGACTTCCAACAGGATCGAACCGCAGCCCATCAGTTGCACATGCTTGCCTTCGGCCGGGGTGCCGCTGGCCGAGAGCGGGTACATCCCCTTGAGAATGCCTTGTTCGGCACCTTCCGGCATGTCCGGGTGCGCGTAGTTTTCGTTGAGCAGCGTGATGTAGTAATAGATGTCCTCGTTGTCGACATACATGCGGCGCATGCCGTCCTGGATGATCACGGCCAGTTCGTAGGCGTAGGTCGGATCGTAGGATAAGCAGCACGGCACGGTCGAAGACAGCACATGGCTGTGGCCATCATCGTGTTGCAACCCTTCGCCCATCAGGGTGGTACGACCTGAGGTAGCGCCGAGCAGAAAGCCCCGGGCCCGAGCATCACCGGCGGCCCAGGCAAGGTCGCCGACTCGCTGGAAGCCGAACATCGAATAGAAAATGTAGAAGGGCACCATCGTCACGCCGTGGTTGCTGTACGACGTGCTGGCCGCTATCCAGGAGGAGATCGCGCCGGATTCGTTCAGGCCTTCCTGCATGATCTGCCCGTCCCGGGCCTCTTTGTAATAACTCAGTTGGCCGGCATCCTGAGGGGTATACAGTTGGCCGACGTGGGAGTGAATGCCGATCTGGCGGAACAGGCTTTCCATGCCGAAGGTGCGGGATTCGTCGGGGACGATGGGCACGATCACTTTGCCGATATTCGGGTCCTTGAGCAGGGTCCCAAGGATTCGCACGAACGCCATGGTGGTGGAGATCTCACGCTGGCCAGTCCCTTTGAGCTGGGTGCCCATTATCGATAATGGCGGGATCTGCAGCGGCTGCGCGACACTGACGCGTTCTGGAATGTAGCCACCCAGATGAGTGCGCCGGGCCTGCAGATAGCGCGCTTCGACGCTGTCCTCGGCAGGCTTGAGATAAGGCATTTCACTCAATTGATCGTCAGTGATTTCCAGCGAGAAGCGATCGCGGAAGGCTCTGATCGCATCCTCGCCCATCTTCTTCAGTTGGTGGTTGATGTTCTGGCCTTCACCCGCTTCACCCATGCCAAACCCTTTGACGGTCTTGGCCAGAATAACGCTTGGCCCGCCGGTGTGGCGCATGGCGGCGGCGTAGGCGTTGTAGACTTTTTCCGGGTCGTGACCGCCGCGGGAAAGCTTCCAGATTTCATCGTCGCTGAGGTCGCTGACCAGCGCCAGCAGCTCGGGGTATTTGCCGAAGAAATGTTCGCGTACGTAGGCACCGTTCTGGGATTTGTAGTTTTGATATTCGCCGTCGACGCATTCCATCATGCGCTGGCGCAGCAGGCCGCTTTTGTCCTTGTCCAGCAAGGCATCCCAGCCACCACCCCAGATAACCTTGATTACATTCCAGCCGGCTGCGCGGTACAGGCTTTCGAATTCCTGGATCACTTTGGCGTTGCCGCGCACCGGACCGTCGAGGCGCTGCAAGTTGCAGTTGACGACGAAGATGATGTTGTCGAGTTTTTCCCGGCCCGCCAGGGAAATCGCCGCCAGGGATTCCGGTTGATCCATCTCTCCGTCGCCCAGGAATGCCCAGACTTTGCGACCCTGGTGTTCCTTCAGGCCGCGATCCTCGAGATAGCGCATGAAGCGCGCCTGATAAGCCGCGGTGATCGGCCCCAGACCCATGGATACGGTGGGGAACTGCCAGAAGTCGGGCATCAGCCGAGGGTGAGGATAGGACGACACGCCATCACGATCCGTCTCGCGGCGGAAGTTATCCAGTTGTTCCTCGCTCAGGCGACCCTCAAGGTAGGCGCGGCCGTAAATACCCGGCGAGGAGTGGCCCTGGATGTACACCATGTCGCCCCCGAACTGCTCGGTTCGGCCACGGAAGAAATGTTCGAAACCGACGTCATAGAGGACGGCGGCCGAGGCATAGGAGGCAATGTGTCCGCCCACGTTCGAGTGCTTGCCGGCGCGCAGCACCATGGCCAGGGCATTCCAGCGGATGTAGGCGTTGATCCGTCGTTCCACGATCAGATCGCCGGGATAGGGTTGCTGGCGGTCCACCGCAACGGTGTTCACGTAGGGCGTGGTGACTCGCCCGTAAAAGTCGCCATGTTGGGCAACATCGAAGTCCAGCAACTGGTCGATCAGGTAATGGGCTCGAGGGCGGCCTTCGACGCTCAGAACCGATTCAATGGATTCGAGCCATTCGCGAGTTTCTTGTGGATCCTCGTCGAGAAACATGGATTGTTGTGCCATCGTCGTCTCCTGGAAAGTGCAGCGGGAGCACCGCGCGTTCGGTACTTGGCGAGGGGAGCAGTTGGCGCCAATCCCTCGGCATGCATGTAGTTGCAATTGCAACCATGTGCGGAATTTATCGTGCTGCGCGTTACAATTGCAACTAAATCGATTTCATTGGAAGGGTGCAGCATGTCTTCAACCGAGCCGGATACCTGGTTCAGATTCGTCAGGGCGCATCGGTGCCTGATACGGGAAATCGAGCGCCGCCTGGCCGCGGCCGGGCTCCCTGTTTACGCTTGGTACGATGCGTTGTGGGGCTTGGAAAGCGGCCCCAATGGCACCCGACGCATGAATGAACTGGCCGATGTAATGGCCATCGAACGCTACAACCTCACACGTCTGATCGATCGTCTTGAGGCGGAGGGTCTGGTCGAGCGCAGCCGTGCCAGCGATGACGGCCGGGGTGCCTATGCCGCCATCACCGAGAGCGGCAAAGTGTTGCGCAAAAAGATGTGGCTGATTTACGAAGGCGCCGTCGATGAGTTGTTTCTGGCGCAATTCGACGATGCGCAACAACGCTTCTTCAGTGAAGCCCTGGAACGCGCGGCCAGTGCCGCTCGAAACAGTGCTCGGACGGGGTAAGGCTGTAGGGTTCATTGCAACTGATAACGCTGCATCGCCTGCTCGACAAACGCTTGGGGGACCTTGTCTTCCCGGGCCAGGGCTTGCAGCGCCAAGGTGACAATCCAGCGTTTATCCACCGTTTGGCCCGACGTCGGTTCGGCCGGCAGGCAGACGGTCGAGTCGGCACCGAGCGCCACGAAACGCGAGGTGATGTGCGCACCGATCTGCTCGGCCACATGCTGTGCATAACCAGTCACTGCAATGACTGGGGAATCCTCGGCATTCAGGCATTCGCACAGATGCGAGGAGCGCCGGGGCACGCCCGGATGCATTCGACTCCAGCGTTGTGCGCTATCGGCATCCCTCGCCAGGCGTGTGTAGCTGGGGCAACTCCACAGTTCGCTGGCCACGCCCCAATCCTCGCGCAGCATTCGCGCCGCTGAAATCACCGCGCGCAGGGCAAGCCCCGCGCCCAGCAGGCGCACCTTGGGCTGCCCGGCGTTGCCCTCGATTTCGCAGATTTTGTACATGCCTTTGAGTGCCTGGCTCGCGCTTTGGCTGCTCATGGGACCGGTGAAGTCAGTGGCTTCATCGTGCAGCGCCATGTAATAAAAGCCATGGCTGCCCTCGACATACAGGCTTCGCAAAGCAGCAATGGCTATGGCGCGGGCCTCGGCGCCACTGGCGGGGTCGAATGGCAAACATTGCGGGTTTGCGGCCAGCCACAGAGGAACCCAGGGGTGAGCGCCCTTTGGCCAAACCGTGGACAGCGTTTCAATGTCGTTGCAGACAATCCCGCGCTGAGCCGATTCGCTCGACACTGCGCAAAGCTCTGCCGATGTCGCGGAACTGGTCAGATACAACATAGGTTTTTCGCTGGCGCAGGCCTGTGGGCTGAAGCGTAATGGCCAGGCGCTGATGCGTGTGTGCGCTGTTTCAGCCGCCAGTGTCTGGTTGGCGCGCACCACCCAGACATTCTTCGCCGTATGCGGATCTCCTTCCAGGCGATCGGCAATGTCGATCATGGTGTAGAGCGGTGAAGTGCATTCTGCATAGGACTGATCGGCGAGCACCTGAATTTTTTCGATGCAGGCCTGGGCGGCCAGGCCGGTCTCCCGGGTCGTGCTGAAACTGGAAAAACCGATCATATTTCAAGTCGCTCCGTGCGGGCCGTCGTCGTTGCACCATACTGCACGCGTCAATGTGATTGCAAATGCAATGACATTTAGGTGGGCAATCGAGCCACTGGTTTCGTGTTGCTACGGAGAGAAATGCCGATCTTCAGGCGAAAAAAATCCCCGTGTCATCGAATGATCACGGGGATTTTTCAGTCTATCGAGTCCGTGTTAAACCACGGTCACCGTTAAACGTTGAAACGGAAGTGCATCACGTCGCCATCTTTGACGATGTAGTCCTTGCCTTCCAGACGCCATTTCCCGGCTTCTTTGGTGCCGGCTTCGCCCTTGTACTGGATGAAGTCGTCGTAGGCGATGACTTCGGCGCGGATGAAGCCTTTTTCGAAGTCGGTGTGGATCACGCCAGCGGCTTGTGGTGCGGTGGCACCGACGCGCACGGTCCAGGCGCGGACTTCTTCGACACCGGCGGTGAAGTAGGTCTGCAGGTGCAGCATCTCGTAGCCGGCGCGGATCACGCGGTTCAGGCCAGGCTCTTCGAGGCCCAGGGCTTCGAGGAACATGTCTTTCTCTTCACCGTCGTCCAGCTCGGCGATTTCGGCTTCGATCTTGTTGCAGACCGGAACCACCATGGCGCCTTCTTCTTCGGCGATGGCCTTGACGATGTCCAGCAGCGGGTTGTTCTCGAAACCGTCTTCAGCGACGTTGGCGATGTACATGACCGGCTTGGTGGTCAGCAGGTGGAAACCGCGAATCACCGCTTTGTCGTCGGCGTTCATGGTCTTCATCAAGGTGCGCGCAGGCTTGCCGAGGGTGAAGTGAGCGATCAACTGCTCCAGCAGGCCTTTCTGGACCACTGCATCCTTGTCGCCGCCCTTGGCGTTGCGCGCGACTTTCTGCAGTTGCTTCTCGCAGCTGTCGAGGTCAGCGAAGATCAGTTCCAGGTCGATGATCTCGATGTCGCGTTTCGGGTCGACGCTGTTGGAGACGTGAATCACGTTCTCGTCTTCGAAGCAGCGGACCACGTGGGCGATGGCATCGGTTTCACGGATGTTGGCGAGGAACTTGTTGCCCAGGCCTTCACCTTTCGACGCGCCAGCCACCAGGCCTGCGATGTCGACGAATTCCATGGTGGTCGGCAGGATGCGCTTCGGATTGACGATGGCTGCCAGGGCTTCCAGACGTGGATCCGGCATCGGTACGATACCGGTGTTCGGCTCGATGGTGCAGAAGGGGAAGTTCTCGGCCGCGATCCCGGATTTGGTCAAGGCGTTGAACAGGGTGGACTTGCCGACGTTAGGCAGGCCGACGATGCCGCAATTGAATCCCATGGTGTATCCCCTCGGATTAGAGTCAGGCCTTCTGGCTGTGCAGGTTTTTCATCGCGCGGTTCCATTCCCCGGCGAGGATATCCGGCAGCACGCCGAGGGCAAAGTCGATGCTGGCATCGAGTTTTTCCTGTTCGGCGCGTGGCGCACGACCCAGGACGAAATTTGAAACCATACTGGCAACGCCCGGGTGGCCAATGCCAAGCCGCAAGCGATGAAAGGTATTCTGATTGCCCAGTTGCGCGATGATGTCGCGCAACCCGTTGTGACCGCCATGGCCGCCGCCCTGCTTGAGCTTGGCAACGCCCGGAGGCAAATCGAGTTCGTCATGCGCCACGAGGATTTCTTCAGGCGTGATGCGGAAGAAACCGGCGAGTGCCGCCACGGCCTGGCCGCTACGGTTCATGTACGTGGTGGGAATCAGCAGACGAACATCCTGACCCTGGTGCGAATAACGCCCGGTCAGGCCGAAATATTTGCGATCGGCCACAAGGTTTACGCCTTGCGCGTTCGCGATGCGCTCAACAAAAAGGGCCCCTGCGTTATGCCGGGTCTGTTCGTATTCAGCGCCTGGATTTCCCAGGCCAACGATCAGTTTGATGGCAGTCACGATAGGGGCCCTTCCTTGGAGTGGTGGATAACATCGCCGCAATCAGGGAGTGCGGCGAAAGTGGACGACAAGTGCTCATTTACCATTATGTAAACTCCGCGTTCTCGCCCGCTTTCTCGCTACGTTCCAGTCCGCGATGTTACTTGATCACTCCGGCTTCACAGAGTGAATTACTCTGCTGCGCCTTCTTCGGTAGCTTCTGGAGCAACACGTGGAGCGTGGACGTTGGCAACAGCCTTGTCATCGCCGTGTGCCAGAGCAACAAACTCAACGCCTTTAGGGGCTTTGAGGTCGGACAAGTGAATGATCGCGCCGATTTCGGCGTCAGCCAGGTCGACTTCGATGAATTCAGGCAGGTCTTTTGGCAGACAGGTCACTTCGATTTCCGAAACAACGTGCGAAACTTCGCCGCCTTTCTTGATCGGAGCTTCTTCACCAACAAAGTGTACAGGCACGATAGCGGTCAGTTTCTGGCCAGCTACGACGCGTACGAAGTCAGCGTGCAACACGTGGCCTTTGGCCGGGTGACGCTGCAGGGCTTTGATGATTACGTTTTGCTTGGTGCCGCCAACGTTCAGCTCGATGATGTGGCTGTAAGCCGCTTCGTTTTCGAGCAGTTTGGCAACTTCTTTAGCCAGCATGCTGATGGATTCAGGGGCTTTTTCGCCACCGTAAACTACAGCTGGTACCAGGCTTGCGAGACGACGCAGGCGGCGGCTCGCACCTTTCCCCAGGTCGGAACGCACTTCAGCATTCAGAGTAAAATCGTTCATGTTGTATCTCCAAAATAACCACATTCGCCCCAGCGGTTGCGACCAGCGCTAAAGGCGATATGGGCAAAAAAGCCCCGCCCCGACAGGAATGCCGGGGCGGGGCGCTTTTCGTCAACGAGACATTCGAGAAGGGCAGGGCCCTTAGCGGAACATCGCGCTGATCGATTCTTCATTGCTGATGCGGCGGACCGCCTCGGCAACTACCGGCGCGATATCCAGTTGACGGATACGCGAGCAGGCTTGAGCAGCAGCGGACAACGGGATGGTGTTAGTCACCACCAGTTCGTCCAGCATGGAATTTTCGATGTTTTCGATCGCCCGACCGGACAGCACAGGGTGTGTGCAGTAGGCGAAAACCTTGGCAGCGCCATGCTCTTTCAGGGCCTTGGCCGCGTGACACAAAGTGCCGGCGGTATCGACCATGTCATCGACCAGAATACAGGTACGCCCTTCGACATCACCGATGATATGCATCACTTCAGAGTGATTGGCTTTCTCACGGCGTTTGTCGATGATCCCGAGATCCACGCCCAAGGATTTGGCAACAGCACGTGCACGCACGACGCCACCAATGTCCGGGGACACGATCATCAGGTTTTCGAAGCGCTGATCTTCAATGTCATCCACCAATACCGGGGAGCCGTAGATGTTATCTACCGGAATATCGAAGAAACCCTGGATTTGGTCAGCATGCAAATCAACCGTGAGAACACGATCGATGCCGACTACGGTAAGCATGTCAGCAACGACTTTCGCGCTGATAGCCACACGTGCGGAACGCGGACGGCGATCCTGACGGGCATAACCAAAGTAAGGAATAACAGCAGTGATACGAGTAGCCGAGGAGCGGCGGAAGGCATCAGCCATCACTACCAGTTCCATCAGGTTATCGTTGGTCGGAGCGCAAGTCGGCTGAATAATGAAGACATCTTTACCGCGGACGTTTTCATTGATCTCGGCAGTAATTTCGCCGTCGGAAAACTTACCGACAGAGATGTCACCGAGAGGGATATGCAGCTGACGTACAACACGCCGAGCCAGATCGGGGTTAGCGTTCCCCGTAAAGACCATCATCTTGGACACGCGCAGTACCTGAAGGCTGAGGGTAACCTGGATGAGTATAGGAAAATGGCAGGGGCGGCTGGATTCGAACCAACGCATGGCAGGATCAAAACCTGCTGCCTTACCGCTTGGCGACGCCCCTGTATCTGTTGCAACGATTACCCAGTAATCGATTCCTTTAGAGCAGTTTTTGCAGCTTGCGATGCAACATCGAAACGTTGCTTCCCTTTGCTACAAACCCTGTAAGGGTCTCTGTAAGAAGGGCCGAGACTTTATCAGCTTCAGCTTTGCTTGGGAAGCCCCCAAACACACAACTTCCAGTGCCGGTGAGTTTTGCTTCGGTAAATTTACCTAACAAATTCAATGCGTTACGTACCTCTGGATAACGCCTTGCTACTACCGGCAAGCAGTCATTTCGACTGTTTCCCTTGGGAACGGGGCGCACTTTAATGGGAGAAGAGTTACGTGTCAACAAAGGATCTGAAAAAATTTCTGCTGTACTTACAGATACTTGCGGTACGAGCACGAGATACCACGGTTCTTCGGGGTCTACGGGGGTCAGTTTCTCCCCGACACCCTCGGCAAAAGCCGCGTGGCCACGGACGAAAACCGGGACGTCGGCGCCCAGCGTCAGGCCCAGCACGGCCAGTCGATCCTCATCCCAGCCCAGCTGCCACAGGTGATTGAGGCCGAGCAAGGTCGTCGCGGCATTTGAACTGCCGCCGCCAATGCCGCCACCCATGGGCAGTATTTTTTCGATCCAGATGTCGATGCCGAGCGCACAACCGGATTGCTCCTGAAGTTTTTTTGCCGCTCGAACAATCAGATTGCTGTCGTGAGGTACGCCGTCAAATTCAGTGTGCAAACGAATCACACCGTCATCGCGCACGGCGAAGGTGATTTCATCACCATAATCGAGAAACTGAAAAATCGTCTGCAACTCGTGGTAACCGTCTTCACGGCGACCCAGAATGTGCAGCATCAGATTGAGTTTGGCCGGCGAGGGCAGCGTCAAGCGCGGAGCCGTCATATTCACTGCCCCAGTTTGCGTGGCTGCCATTCCTTGATCACCAGCGTGACATCAAGGTCGGTGCCGTGCAGTTTGATCCGCTCGGGCAACCAATAGCCGCTTTTTTCGGCATAACTCAAGTATTCGACTTGCCAACCATCCTGTTCAAGATTGGCCAGGCGGCTGTCGGCGTCCAGAGTCAGGCGACTTTTGCTGTCCGGGGCCGGGAGCCCGCGAACCCACCAGGCCAGATTGGACACCGGCAGTTTCCAGCCCAGCTGTTCTTCGAGCAGTGCTTCTGGCGTCGTAGCGTCGTAGCGACCCTGATTGGCGACCTCCAGCGATACTTTGCCCGGGCGACCGGTCAAGCGAGCAGCGCCGCGACCCAGGGGGCCGGAGAGGCGGATGTCGTAGTAATCCTGTCGCTGCAGCCAGAACAACGTGCCGCTCCCCGAATCCTTGGGCGCGCGAATGCCGATCTTGCCGTTGATCTGCCAGCCGTCGAGGGCGGTCATCTGCTGTTTGTACACGTTCCATTGAGCCGGGTTGCCCTGGCCCTGGACTGACTCGCGAGCGCCGAAGCCCGCGCAACCGGCGAGCAGGGCGATGAAGCTGAAAACGATAACGTGGCGCAAAAACATAATCTTAAAGAGTCTCTGATCCGGTCAGGCGCTTGATGGTGCCGCGCAGGGTAGGGCTGTCGGGTTGGTCCTTGAGGAACTTGCCCCAGATTTGCTTGGCTTCCCGTTGTTTGCCGTTGGCCCACAGGACTTCGCCCAGGTGAGCGGCGACTTCCTGATCGGGGAAACGCTCCAGGGCCTGGCGCAGCAAGCGCTCGGCTTCATCGAGATTGCCCAGGCGGAAATTCACCCAGCCGAGGCTGTCGAGGACCGCCGGGTCTTCCGGATTGAGCTTGTGCGCGTGTTCGATCAGGGCCTTGGCTTCTTCATAACGGGTGGTGCGGTCGGACAGGGTATAGCCGAGGGCATTCAGCGCCATGGCATTGTCCGGGTCGCGCTTGATGATCAGGCGCAGGTCTTTTTCCATCTGCGCCAGGTCATTGCGTTTTTCCGCGAGCATGGCCCGGGTGTAGAGCAGGTTCAGATCGTCCGGGTATTGCAGCAAGGCTTTCTGCAGGACACCCCAGGCCTTGTCGCCCTGGTTGTTGGCCGACAGGGTCTCGGCTTCGATCAGGTACAACTGAATCGCGTAGTCAGGTTGGGCGTCGCGCTCGGCCACCAGTTTGCTCTGGGCCTCGGCGGTCTTGCCGTTGTTCATCAGGATATCGGCCTGGCGCAATTGCGCCGGCAGGTAATCGTTGCCGGGGCCGACCTGGGCGTATTCGATCAGTGCGCCTTGCGGGTCGTTGCGCTCTTCAGCGATCCGGCCGAGGTTCAGGTGCGCCGAGTCGACATGGCTTTCCCGGGCGATCAGGTCTTCCAGGTAACCCTTGGCCTCGTCCCAGGCCTTGGCTTCCAGGCACACCAGCGCCAACGAATAACGCAACTCGTCGTCTTCCGGGTACTGCTGAACCAGGCTGGAGAACTCGACCTTGGCATCATCCATGCGGTCCTGTTCGACCAGCATGCGGGCGTAAGTCAGGCGCAGGCGTTTGTCGTCCGGGTATTTCTTGATGCTTTTTTGCAGCAGCGGCAGGGCTTCATCGCCACGATTGAGCGTTTGCAGCAGGCGCGCGCGCAGCAGGATCGGAGCGATTTCGCCGGCGTCCGGCGGATTGTCTTCCAGCAGGGTCAGCGCGCCTTTCGAGTCGCCGTCCTGTTGCATCAGCAAAGCCTTGCCGAAAATCAGCTGGCTGTTCTTCGGATGACGCTGCAACAAACGGTCAAAACTTTTCATCAGGCCGTTGCGCGTGTCCTGATCGGTGTCAGCCGCAGACAGGGCGAGAAAGTCGAAATGCGTGTCGCCTTTGCCCAGCAGGACTTTTTCCATATAGACCATGGAGTCGTCATAACGCCCTGCGCGCGCCAGTTGCACGGCGGCGGCCCGTTGCGCTTCGAGGTCGTCCGGGGCGTTTCTCGCCCAGATCAGCGCGGTATCCAAGGCAGCCTGATCGGCGCCCAGGTATTCGGCGATGCGGAAGGCCCGCTCGGAGATGCCCGGATCCTGGGTGTTGATGGCCTGGGTCACGTAGTTGTCCAGCGCAATGTCGAAACGATTGCGTTGGCCAGCCAGTTCGGCACTCAACAGACTGAAGACGGTTTCTTCGCTGAAGGAACTGTAGACCTTGGGCTTTTCAGGGGCCGGAGTGCTGTCTTCAGTCGGCGGCGTGCCGTCCGACGAAACGGGCGCCATAGCCTGGCAGCCGCTGAGGAAGACAAAAGCGAGGAGCAACGCGGAAGATCTATTCATATAGGAGAAGGACGACTAACCTGCGGTCGGATCATCATGACACAAGCCTTCGGCCAAACATAACCGAGTCTCAATTGATGCCTTTATAGAGGCAAGTGATTGGGACAATAGTCAGCGGTAGTTGTTCTGTCTGTGTCGAAGTAGGACAATTGCCGGCTTCACGTCACCATCAGCGACCTTGAATGGCCTTTCTTGCACTCGGTATTAACCACAAGACTGCTTCAGTAGACGTCCGCGAGCGCGTGGCCTTTACCCCTGAGCAGTTGGTGGAGGCCTTGCAACAGCTCTGCCGACTCACCGACAGCCGCGAAGCTGCGATCCTTTCCACCTGCAATCGCAGTGAGCTTTATATAGAGCAGGACCACCTTTCGGCGGACATCATCCTGCGCTGGCTGGCCGATTATCATCATTTGAGCCTCGAAGAGCTGCGCGCGAGCGCTTATGTGCACGAAGATGATGCGGCAGTTCGTCACATGATGCGCGTCGCCTCCGGGCTCGATTCGCTGGTGTTGGGCGAACCGCAGATTCTCGGCCAGATGAAGTCGGCCTACGCCGTGGCGCGTGAGGCCGGCACCATCGGTCCGCTGCTGGGTCGGTTGTTCCAGGCGACGTTCAACGCGGCCAAGCAGGTGCGCACCGACACCGCCATCGGCGAAAACCCGGTGTCCGTGGCGTTTGCCGCCGTCAGCCTGGCCAAGCAGATTTTCAGTGACTTGCAACGCAGCCAGGCCTTGCTGATCGGCGCCGGCGAGACCATCACCCTGGTCGCCCGCCATCTGCATGAGTTGGGTGTAAAGCGTATCGTCGTCGCCAACCGCACCCTGGAGCGCGCGAGCATCCTCGCCGAACAGTTCGGCGCCCACGCGGTATTACTGTCGGACATCCCGGCCGAACTGGTGCGCAGCGACATCGTCATCAGCTCCACCGCCAGCCAATTGCCGATCCTCGGTAAAGGCGCGGTGGAAAGTGCCCTGAAGTTGCGCAAGCACAAACCTATCTTCATGGTCGACATCGCCGTCCCGCGGGACATCGAGCCTGAAGTCGGCGAGCTGGACGACGTCTACCTTTATAGCGTCGACGATCTCCACGAAGTGGTCGCCGAAAACCTCAAGAGTCGCCAAGGCGCTGCCCAGGCGGCGGAAGAGATGGTGGCGATCGGCGCCGACGATTTCATGGTGCGCCTGCGCGAACTGGCGGCGGTGGATGTGCTCAAGGCCTATCGTCAGCAAAGCGAACGCATGCGTGACGAAGAATTGCTCAAGGCTCAGCGTATGCTGGCCAACGGCAGCAGCGCCGAAGACGTGCTGGTGCAACTGGCGCGCGGCCTGACTAACAAATTGCTGCACGCCCCTAGCGTGCAGTTGAAAAAGTTGACTGCCGAAGGCCGCCTCGATGCGCTGGCCATGGCCCAGGAACTCTTTGCCCTCGGTGAGGGCTCGTCGGATAGCTCGGATAAAAAACCGCAATGAAAGCGTCACTGCTCAATAAGCTGGACATCCTCCAGGACCGTTTCGAGGAATTGACCGCTCTGCTTGGCGATGGCGAAGTCATTTCCGACCAGACCAAATTCCGCGCCTATTCCAAGGAATACGCGGAAGTCGAACCGATCGTTGAAACCTATAAACAGCTGCTCAAAGTGCAAGGCGACCTCGAAGGCGCCCAGGCACTGCTCAAGGACAGCGACCCGGACATGCGCGAAATGGCCGTGGAAGAAGTGCGCGAAGCCAAAGAGCAGCTGATCGAAATCGAAGGCCGGTTGCAACGCATGTTGCTGCCCAAGGATCCGAACGACGGACGCAACGTGTTCCTCGAAATCCGTGCCGGCACCGGCGGCGACGAGGCGGCGATTTTCTCTGGCGACCTGTTTCGCATGTATTCGCGTTACGCCGAGCGCCGTGGCTGGCGGGTGGAAATCCTCTCGGAGAACATCGGCGAGCACGGCGGCTTTAAAGAAGTCATCGCTCGGGTCGAAGGCGACAGTGTCTACGGCAAGCTGAAGTTCGAATCCGGCGCGCACCGTGTGCAACGGGTGCCGGCCACCGAATCCCAGGGCCGCATCCACACCTCGGCGTGCACGGTGGCCGTGTTGCCCGAGCCGGACGAGCAGGAAGCCATCGAGATCAACCCATCCGACTTGCGCGTCGACACCTACAAGTCCTCCGGGGCCGGCGGCCAGCACGTCAACAAGACCGACTCGGCGATCCGCATCACGCACTTGCCGACCGGTATTGTCGTCGAGTGCCAGGAAGAGCGTTCCCAGCACAAGAACCGCGCCCGGGCGATGTCCTGGCTGTCGGCCAAGCTCAATGACCAGCAGACCACTGCCGCGGCGAATGCCATCGCCAGCGAGCGTAAACTGCTGGTGGGTTCAGGTGATCGCTCCGAGCGCATCCGCACCTACAACTTTGCCCAGGGCCGGGTCACCGACCACCGGGTCAACCTGACGCTGTATTCCCTCGACGAAATCCTCGCCGGGGGCGTCGATGCCGTGATCGAGCCGTTGTTGGCCGAATACCAGGCCGACCAATTGGCGGCGATAGGTGAGTAAATGACGATCATTGCCAGTTTGTTGCGTGCTGCCGATCTACCCGACTCGCCGACGGCGCGCCTGGATGCCGAGTTGTTGCTGGCCGCTGCCTTGGGCAAGTCCCGCAGCTTCCTGCACACCTGGCCCGAGCGCATCGTGCCGAGCGAAGCGGCGTTGACCTTTGCCAGCTACCTGCAACGGCGTCGCGGTGGTGAGCCGGTGGCCTACATCCTCGGCCAGCAAGGTTTCTGGAAGCTTGACCTGGAAGTCGCACCGCACACGCTGATTCCGCGACCGGACACCGAGTTGCTGGTGGAAACCGCACTGGAATTGCTGCCTGCCACACCCGCCAAGGTCCTCGACCTCGGCACCGGCAGCGGCGCGATTGCGTTGGCCCTGGCCAGTGAGCGTCCGGCGTGGAAAGTCACCGCGGTGGACCGCGTGATCGAAGCCGTGGCATTGGCCGAACGCAATCGCCAGCGTCTGCACCTGAACAACGCCACTGTGCTGAGCAGCCATTGGTTCAGCGCCCTGGAAGGCCAGCGTTTTCAACTGATCATCAGCAACCCGCCGTACATCGCGTCCGCCGATCCGCATCTGGTGGAAGGTGATGTGCGTTTCGAGCCGGCCAGTGCCTTGGTCGCCGGTGTCGATGGGCTCGACGACCTGCGTTTGATCGTCGCCCAGGCGCCGGATTACCTTGAAGCCGGTGGCTGGTTGATGCTGGAACACGGTTACGATCAAGCCAACGCGGTGCGCGATTTGCTGCTGACCCGTGGTTTTGAACAAGTCCACAGTCGCACCGACCTGGGCGGTCACGAACGCATCAGCCTGGGGCGCCTGCCGTGCTGAATGATCAGGAATTGTTGCGCTACAGCCGACAGATTCTGTTGCAGCACGTCGACATCGACGGTCAATTGCGGCTCAAACAAAGCCGTGTACTGATCGTCGGCCTCGGCGGCCTCGGTTCGCCGGTGGCGCTGTACCTGGCGGCGGCCGGTGTGGGTGAGCTGCATCTGGCGGACTTCGACACGGTCGACCTGACCAACCTGCAACGCCAGATCATTCACGACACCGACAGCGTCGGCGTGAGCAAGGTCGATTCGGCGATTCGCCGTTTGAGCGCGATCAATCCCGAGATTCAACTGGTCGCCCATCGTGCGGCGCTGGACGAGGATTCCCTGGCTGCTGCGGTGGCCGCGGTGGATCTGGTGCTGGACTGCTCCGACAATTTCTCCACTCGTGAAGCGGTCAACGCCGCGTGTGTGGTGGCTGGCAAACCGCTGGTCAGCGGCGCGGCAATTCGCCTGGAAGGGCAGTTGTCGGTGTTTGACCCGCGTCGTCCGGAAAGCCCGTGCTACCACTGTTTGTACGGGCACGGCAGCGAAGCCGAACTGACGTGCAGCGAAGCCGGGGTGATCGGCCCGCTGGTGGGCCTGGTCGGCAGCCTGCAAGCCCTCGAAGCCCTGAAGTTGCTGGCCGGTTTCGGCGAGCCGCTGGTGGGGCGCTTGCTGTTGATCGATGCCTTGGGCACGCGCTTCCGTGAATTGCGGGTCAAGCGTGATCCGGGTTGCAGCGTCTGTGGTACTGCTCGTGCGTGAGGCGCCGATCGGCGTGTTCGACTCCGGCGTCGGTGGGCTCTCGGTGCTGGCCGAGATCCAGCGTCTGCTGCCCAACGAGTCGCTGATGTACGTCGCCGATTGCGGGAATATCCCCTACGGCGAGAAAACCCCGGAATTCATCCAGCAACGTTGCAGTGTCATCGCCGATTTTTTCCAGCAGCAGGGCGCCAAAGCCCTGGTCCTGGCGTGCAACACCGCCACCGTCGCCGGCGTGGCCAATCTGCGCCGCGATTATCCCGAATGGCCCATCGTCGGCATGGAGCCGGCGGTCAAACCGGCCGCCGCTGCTACGCGCAGTGGCGTCGTCGGCGTCCTCGCCACCACCGGCACCTTGCAGAGCGCCAAGTTCGCCGCGTTGCTCGACCGCTTTGCCACGGATGTGCGGGTGATCACCCAGCCTTGTCCCGGGCTGGTGGAGCTGATTGAAAGCGGCGATCTGCACAGCGCGACCCTGCGCCAGCTGCTCCACGGCTATGTCGCGCCGCTGCTGGCCGCAGGTGCCGATACGATAATCCTCGGCTGCACGCATTACCCCTTTCTAAAGCCGTTGCTTAGGCAGATGATCCCAGAGGATATCAGCCTGATCGACACGGGCGCCGCGGTGGCGCGACAACTGCAACGTCTGTTGGCCGAGCGTGAATTGCTCGCCCATGGACCTGTTCGCGCCGCGCAATTCTGGACGAGTGCCGATCCGGAACATTTCAGAAATATCCTGCCGGTATTGTGGAATTCGGCTGGCATTGTGCAAAGCTTCAAGTACTAGAAAAAAAGCCGGGGCAAGCGAGTAATTGGGGTGAACTTCTGATTAAACGTCGACTTCTATAGCTCTGTCTGTGAGCAGCAAAAAAGAAACCACATGAAATCGTTCGGAAAAGGATGTTTCTAATGAAGCGACTATTCTGTTTGGCCGCGATTGCGGCCGCATTGATGGGGCAAAGTTTGACCGCACAGGCGGCTGGCGTGGAGTTCGGGGTCGGTCAGACCAGCGATTCGACCATGACCTACCGGTTGGGCATGCAATTCGATTGGGACAAGAGCTGGCTGCAAAGTGACGTCGGTCGATTGACCGGTTACTGGAGTGGCGCCTACACCTATTGGGAAGGCGACAAGACCTCGAGTAATAACAGCCTGTCGTTCTCGCCGGTGTTTGTTTACGAGTTTGCCGGCCAGACCGTCAAACCTTACATAGAGGCGGGGATTGGTGTGGCGCTGTTTTCCCATACCGAACTTGAAGACAACAAACTGGGCAGCGCTTTTCAATTCGAAGACCGCTTCGGGTTTGGTCTGCGCTTTGCCGGCGGGCATGAAGTCGGGATTCGTGCGACGCACTATTCCAATGCCGGTTTGAGCAGTGACAACGACGGCGTGGAAAGCTACGCGCTGCATTACACGATGCCGTTGTAACGTCAAAAGCTTCGCGGGCAAGCCTTGCTCCTACAGGATTGGTGTCGATCATGAAAACGACGAAATCCTGTAGGAGCGGGGCTTGCCCGCGATGGCGTCAATACAGTTTTACCGGTAAACCGACACAATCCCCTGCCGCTCTTCGATGCATTCCGGCGAGCCCGTCTCGAACTCCCGACAAATCAGCGGACGCTTTTCGTAGATGGTGCACATCATCGTGTTGCGATCCAGCGCCGCGCACCAGCCGTCATCCAGACGCAACATGACTTCCCCGCCCCAGTCATCGGTATCGATGAATCGTTCGGGCACGCCCGTTTCGGTGATCAGCATGACTTCGAGCTGGCAGCAGCAGGCCGAGCAGGTCGAGCAAGTGACCGCCGGATCGGCGATTTGCGTGTGGGGTATGGTTTTCATGGGGCGCAGTGTAAGGCAGTGGGCCGTTGCTGTGTGAAAGGCCTGACGGACGCTCAGTCGTGGTGTTCCGCCGCCAGTCGCTGGGCCATGAAGTGCAGCGTAGGAAACAGCAGCGCCCAGAGCAGTCCGATGCCCAGCAACGTGGGCAGTTGGCCGTAGGGAAAATGCACCCCGGCCAGTCGGCTGCCGGCGTAATACGACAGCGGTCCGCCGACCGCGCCCAACAGGCTGGCCAACCACCAGGGGTTGGCGCTCCACATCAGGCAGTGACGCAAGGTGGTCGCCAGTAGCGCCCACAACAGCATCAGCCACAGCGGAATCAACGGTGCGACGTCGGTGAAATCGAACACGCCCAGCCAGCGCAATGAACTGTCTACCGTGGTGCCCAGCAACACCACGCTGAGGATCAGCCGACCTTCATCGGCCCAACGACTTATCCACAGCAGATGAATCACCAGCGCCGCCAACGCCACCAACAGCCACAGACTGTTGCCGCCCACCACGCAGGCGAACCAGCCGAGTTGAAACAGCGTAGCGTTGGCCAGGCGTTCAAGCATCGAATCGGCCGAGCAGGGGCGCCGGCATCGCCGCCGGCTTGGCGAGCAGCAATTGCGCGGTGCCGATGGTGCGTTCCAGAAAGCCGCCCTCGCAGTAGCACAGGTAAAACTCCCACAACCGCAGGAATGAATCGTCGTAGCCCAATTCGCTCAAGCGACCGTGGGCGCGGCGAAAATTCTCATGCCACAGGCGCAGGGTCCGGGCGTAGTGCAGGCCGAAATCCTCCATGTGCAGCAGGTTCATGTCAGTGTCGCGGCTGACGATCTCCAGCATTTTCTGCACACAGGGCAAGGCACCGCCGGGGAAGATGTAGCGCTGGATAAAGTCGACACTGGTCTTGGCCTGTTCGTAGCGCTGTTCGCGGATGGTGATTGCCTGCAACAGCATCAAGCCGTTGCTTTTGAGCAGGTGTGCGCATTGCTTGAAATAGGTCGGCAGGAAGCGATGGCCGACCGCTTCGATCATCTCGATGGAAACCAGTTTGTCGTACTGACCGGTGAGGTCGCGGTAATCCGACAGCAGCAACGTCACCTGATCTTGCAAACCCAGGGCTTCGATCCGTTGTGCAGTGAAGGCGTACTGCTCTTTTGAGAGCGTGGTGGTGGTGACTTTGCAGCCGTAATGTTGCGCGGCGTAGAGCGCCATGCTGCCCCAACCGGTGCCGATTTCCAGCAGGTGATCGCTTGGTTTGAGGTCGAGTTTCTGGCAAATCCGTTCGAGTTTGTTCAGCTGCGCCTGTTCCAGGGTGTCGTCGGGGCTGAGAAATTGCGCCGCCGAATACATCATCGTCGGGTCGAGAAACTGTTCGAACAGGTCATTGCCCAGGTCGTAATGAGCCGCGATATTCTTCTGCGAGCCCTTGCGCGTATTGCGATTGAGCCAGTGCAGGCCCTGCACGAACGGCCGGCCGAGTTTGGCCATTCCACCTTCCAGTGCATCCAGCACTTCAAGGTTGCTGACGAACACCCGGACCACTGCCGTCAGGTCTGGCGAGGTCCAATAGCCGTGGATGAATGCTTCGCCGGCACCAATCGAACCGTTGCTCGCCACCAGCCCCCAGACCGCCGCATCAAGGACATGAATCTCACCCAGTAGATGGCCGCCGGCCGTGCCGAAGACCTGCCGTTCGCCATCCTCGATTACCACCAATTGCCCGTGTTTGAGGTGCGTCAGTTGCCGCAAGACGCCGCGGCGCAGCAGCGAGCCGGACCAGCCGTTGGTGCTGAGCAGGTTGGCTTTGGCCGTAACGCTAGAGGATTTCATGGCGGCGATCCTGAGGGACATCGATGGCGGTCTGGAAGCTGCCATCGGCAGCCTGATGAGCAAAAATGGGTGTGCGCTTGAGCAGCAGTCGCACGGCCTGCCAATAGATCGCCAGGCAGGTTTTTGCGGTCATCCAGGGGAAGCGTCGCAAGTAACGGTGCAGGCTGTGGCGGTCCAGCGATTCACGTTGCAGGTTGAGCGTGGCGTCGAACAGTTTCAGTTCGCCTTGCCAGTCCGCCATGTGCACGCCCAGCTTGTGCGCGGCGGGGCTGAAGCTCATGCGGTATTCCAGGTCCCGCGGCAGAAACGGCGACACGTGAAACGCCTTGGCCACGGCGAAATGCTGATGTTGGCCTTGCCGCGCCTCGGCCGATTTGGCCGGCAACACGTAGTGATAACGCTCGCGCCACGGGGTGTTGGTAACTTCGCAGAGAATCGCCGCCAGTTGGCCATCGGCTTCGTGGCAATAGAAAAAACTCACCGGGTTGAACGCCAGGCCCCAACTGCGGGCCTGGGTCAGCAGGCAGATCGAGCCTTGGGGCTCATGGCCGATCACCTGGCTGACCTGCTGGCGCACCGCGTCGATTAAACGCAGGCCGGTGCCGGTGAAGGCTTTCAGGTAGTCGCTTTCGCGAAACGAAAAGGGTGCGAAGCGGCTGTTGCCCGACAACGGTGACAAACCGAGCACGGCTTGCTGTTCGTCGAGGTCCAGGTACAGCAGGCCGATCCGGTAGCGGAATTCATGGGCTCTCGGAGCAAACCGCCGATGGGCGATCCAGCCGCTGTAGAGGGCGCTGTTCACAAGGCTTCACCCAGCGACCGGGCAACGCGCAAGGCACTGACCACCCCGTCTTCGTGAAAGCCGTTGGCCCAGTAGGCGCCGCAATAATACGTGTGCTGCGCACCGTTCAGCTCTTCCCAGCGTTCCTGGGCGGCAACGGCTTTGAGGCTGAATTGCGGATGGGCATAGGTGTATTTGGCGAGCACCTTGAACGGGCTGATGCCGGCGCTCTGGTTGAGGCTGACGCAGAACGTGGTCTCGCTCTGGATGCCTTGCAGAATATTCATGTCGTAGGTGACGGTGGCCCGCGTGTGCCCGGCGCTTCCGAGTCGATAATTCCAACTGGCCCAGGCGAGTTTTTGCTTGGGCAGCAGGCGAGTGTCGGTGTGCAGCACAACTTCGTTGTCGGCGTAGGGCAGGGCGCCGAGGATCGACTGTTCGGCAGCGCTGGGATCGGCCAACAGCTTCAAGGCCTGATCGCTGTGGCAGGCGAACACCACTTTGTCGAAGCGCTCGCTGCCGGCCGGGCTGTGGATAACCACACCGTTGGCCTCGCGTTCGACGCGGGTCACTGGGCATTGGAGGCGAATCTTCTCTTTAAAGGAAGCGGTCAGCGGCGCGATGTAGGCGCTGGAACCCCCCTCGATCACACACCACTGCGGACGATTGCCGACGGACAACAACCCGTGATGCTTGAAAAACCGCACGAAGAACTGCAACGGGAAACCGAGCATGTCGGCCATGGACATCGACCAGATCGCCGCGCCCATCGGCACGATGTAATGCAGGATAAAGCGCTCGCCGTAGCCCCCGGCCTTCAGGTACTGATCGAGGGTGGTGTCGGCGGCGATCCGTTGTTCTTCGAGATCGCGCAGGGCTTCTTTGTTGAAGCGCAGGATGTCGCGCAACATGCTCCAGAACCCCGGCGACAACAGGTTGCGACGCTGGGCGAACAGGCTGTTGAAGTTGTTGCCGTTGTATTCCAGACCCGAATCCGGGTCGGTGACCGAGAAACTCATCTCGGTCGGCTTGAACCCCACACCGAGTTGCTCCAGCAGGCGGATGAAATTCGGGTAGGTCCAGTCGTTGAACACAATGAACCCGGTGTCCACGGCGTAACGCTGGCCGTCGACAGTCACCTCGATCGTGTGGGTATGCCCACCGATCCAGTCGCCGGCTTCGAACAGGGTGATCTCGTGGCTGCGATTGAGCAGGTAGGCGCTGGTCAGGCCCGAGATACCGCTGCCGATAATGGCGATGTTCACGGTTGATCCTTGATCGGCGGGTTGCTGCGCACCATGCGCTTGCCGATCGCCAGTTTTATCTGATTGGGCATTTTCGACAGTGGCCACAGGGCGGCCATGAACAGCGCCGGGAAGGCAATTTCCAATGGCCGATTCTTGAGTTTGGCGAAGATGTGCCGCGCGGCTTTATCCACAGGCCAACTGAGCGGCATCGGGAAATCGTTTTTCTCGGTCAGCGGCGTGTCGACAAACCCCGGGCTGACCACGGTGACTTCAATACCTTCCGGCGCCAGGTCGATGCGCAAGGATTCGAACAGGTAACGCAACCCGGCCTTGGAGGCGCCATAGGCTTCGGCGCGTGGCAATGGCAGGTAGGTCACCGAACTGGCCACACCCACCAGATGCGGCGCGATGCCCGCCCGCAGTAACGGCAGGGCGGCTTCGATGCAATAGCTGCTGGCAAGCAGGTTGGTGCGCACCACGTGCTCGACAATCGACGCATCGAATTGCTTGGCATCGACGTATTCGCAGGTGCCGGCGTTGAGGATCACCGTGTCCAGCGAGCCCCAGTCTTCGGCGATCCGCTCGCCGATTTCACGTACGGTCTGGCTATTGGTCAAGTCGCCGGCCACCACCATCACTTGTCCCGGATAGCGCTGGGAGAGGATTTTGAGCGGCACCACCGAGCGTGCACTGACCGCCAGATGCGCGCCGGTTTTCAATATTTCTTCGGCCAGTGCGGCACCAATGCCGCTGCTGGCGCCCGTCAACCAATATCGCCGTGGAGGTGTAAGGCTCATCCCATTCTCCTTTTCAGCCAGGCAATCGCCCGGCCCAATACGGGTAGATGTTCGTAAAGCAGCGCCCCGGCATCGAAATAATCCCGGTGGCGATAAACCTTGTCATGCCAGAGCAGGTGCGAGCAGCCGTCGACCCGAATCAACTGGCCACCGGCCAGGCGCGGATGGCGGTAGCTCATGACCCAGCGCAGATATCCTTCGCCTTCAGCGATCTGGTCGAAGCTGTGAAAATCGAAACGCAGTTCGCTGACGTTGGCATACAGCTCGGCGAAATAGCTGCGTAACTGGTTTAAGCCCTGTACTTCATGCAGCGGGTCGGTGAACTGCACATCGTCGGTGTACAACTCATCGAGGCGTTGCAGATTGTCTTTGTTCAAGTCCGCAAACTGCCGGGCAAAGCGCCGCAGAAAATCACTCATGGCCACCTCCGGCGTTTTGTCGCGACGGCAGGTTCTTGAACGCGGCCAAGGCACGCTCGCGAGACTTACCGAGATTAACGATGGGCGACGGGTAGTCGGTAACGCCGAACAAACCGTCGAGATTGTCCGGGTTGTGCACTTCTTTTTTATTCAGCCCGGCCAGTTCCGGCAGCCAGTGCTTGATGAAAACCCCTTCGGCGTCGAATTTTTCCGACTGGCTCAGCGGGTTGAAGATGCGGAAGTAGGGCGCGGAATCGGTGCCGGTGGACGAGCTCCACTGCCAGCCACCGTTGTTCGCCGCCAGGTCGCCATCAATCAAATGCTGCATGAAAAAACGCTCGCCTTCACGCCAGTCGATCAACAGGTTCTTGGTCAGGAACATCGCCACCACCATGCGCAGGCGATTGTGCATCCAGCCGGTTTCCAGTAATTGGCGCATGGCCGCGTCGATGATCGGCAGGCCGGTGCGGGCTTCTTTCCACGCCGCCAGTTCATCCGGGGCATCGCGCCAGGCCAGGGCTTCGGTTTCCGGGCGGAAGGCGCGGTGGCGTGAGACCCGTGGATAACCCACCAGGATGTGTTTATAGAACTCGCGCCACAGCAGCTCGTTGATCCAGGTGACGGCGCCGACCTTGCCGCTTTCGAATTCACCCTGATTGCTTTGCAGCGCCGCGTGCAGACACTGGCGGGGGGAAATCACCCCGGCCGCCAGATAGGCCGAGAGTTGACTGGTGCCGGGCTTGGCCGGGAAATCCCGTTCGCTCTGGTAGTAGTCGATTTGCGCATCGGCAAAGGTGTCGAGACGACGTCGGGCCTCGGCTTCACCGGCGGGCCAGAGGGCTTTCAACGTGTCCGTGGGGGTGGCGAACCCTTCGACACCGGACGGGATTTCATCGCTGTCGATATCCAGCCGCGCTTGAATCCCCGGTGCGCTTACCCGCCTCGGCAGTGAATGGCGCAGGCGGTCGTAGCAGACTTTGCGGAACTGACTGAACACCTGGAAATAAGTACCGGTCTTGGTCAGTACGCTGCCTGGCGCGAACAGCAGTTGGTCGAGGTAGCTGAAAAATTCGATGCCCTCGGCCTTCAGTACCTGGCCCACGGCCTGATCACGCCGGGTTTCGTTGATGCCGTATTCCTCGTTGACGTGCACCGCGCCGACTTTCAATTGTCGGCACAGATCCAGCACAACCTTGGGCGCGTCATCCCAGTGCGGCGCCTTGCGGATCAGCAAGGGAATATTGAGCTTGCCCAGCGCCTGGCTCAACTCGCGCAGGTTGCGCAGCCAGAAATCCACTTTGCACGGCGCGTCGTCATGCGCGCGCCATTGCTCCGGGCTCAGCAGATACACCGCCACCGTCGGGCCTCGCTCGGCGGCGGCCGACAGGGCGCTATTGTCGTGTAGGCGCAAGTCGCTGCGCAGCCAGATCAATTGCATGGTGGTATCGGCACTCAACATTAAATCAGCCCACGCTGAACGAGATCCTGATGCGCCGACAAGGGATCTTCGGCCAGGAACAAATCAGCGATTTCAGTGGTTTTTACCGACAACTCGGCGTGGTGGATGCACACCGTTGCTCCGGCAATCATTTTTGGGCAACTGACGCCATTCAAAAGTTTCGGCAGCTGCGCAAGGTTCATGGCTTTGCTGGAATACAGCAGTACGCCACGGGCTTGCAGGTGTTCGACCGCCAGTGCGAGTTCGCCGGCCGGCAATGGCCAGTCGAACACTTCCACCGGGCAATCGGCGCTGCTGATCAGCCACGCGGTGAGCCACACGTGAGGTTCGAGTGGCAGATCCGAATGATTGATTAACAGCAGCGGTGCGGCGTGCAACTGACGGTTGTTATGGTAGATGCGCGCGCCGAATTTGCTGCGTAACCAGGAATAAAAGAACACGCGCTCCATGTGCGCGCCGAACTGCCCCTGCCAGCGTTGTTCCAATTCGGTCAATAACGGCATCAGCAGTTGTTCACACAAGGTCCGTGGCGGGTACAGCGCCATGGCCTGGTTGACGGTATCGTCGAGGGTGCGTTCGTTCAGTAGCGTGACGGCTTGAAGCAGTGTGTGGCGCAGCCGTTGCCAATCGTTTTCCACCGGATCGGTGAAGGCTTGCGGGGTATCGAGCAGTTGCTTGACCTGGCTGACGGCAACGCCGCGATTGAGCCAGGTCAGGATCGTCAAAATCCGTTGCACGTGCTCGGCGGAGAACAACCGATGCCCCTTGGGTGTGCGTTGCGGCACGATCAGGCCGTAGCGCCGTTCCCAGGCGCGCAGGGTAATGGCGTTGACCCCGGTCTGGCGCGCCACTTCACGAATCGGCAGCCAGCCTTCGTCCAGGGCTTTCTTGAAGTCGGCGCCGAGGTCTTCGCTGGCACTGCTGTCGAGTGGGATTTTCATTTAGATCGCATTTCGCAGGCTGAGGTTTTCCGGGTGCGGTTGCAGGTAAACCTGTTGCGCGATGTACGGATCCGGGTGTTGGCGGAAGTAGTGCTTAAGCAGCGTCAAAGGCACCACCAGCGGTACGATGCCGTGGCGGTACTGGCCGATGACGTGTTGCATTTCCTGTTTGTCTTCAGCGCTGAGGGCCTGTTTGAGATAACCACTGATATGTTGCAGGACGTTGGTATGAGTGCGGCGGGTGGCGCATTTTTTCAGCGCCTCCATCAGCTCGCTGAAATAGCGCGGGCCGAGTGCTTGCGGATCGGTCTGGCCCATGTTGCCCAGCAAGTTGCCGAGGGTTTTGTATTGCACCGGGTTATGGGCCATCAGCAGGTACTTGTAGCGCGAGTGAAAGTCGATCAGGCCGCGGCGGGTCAGACCTTCCTTGAGCAATTGTTGCCAGGCGCTGTAGGCAAAGACTCGGGTGAGGAAGTTTTCCCGCAATACCGGGTCGTTGAGGCGACCGTCTTCTTCCACTGGCAAATCCGGATGTTGTTCGCAAAAGGCCTGGGCGTAGATGCCGCGACCACCGCCGTCCACCGAAGCGCCGTTGGCGTGGTAGACCTTGACCCGCAACAGGCCGCAGGACGGCGATTTCTGCATGAAGATGTAGCCGCAGATGTCATCCAGTTCGGCCGCCATTTGCTGACCGTATGCAGCGAGGGATTGGGTGACGTTGATCTCGGGGTTGACCGTGCCGATGGCTTCGGGACGGTCGGGATCGCCCACCAGGCGGATCGGTTCGCGGGGGATACCGAGGCCGATGGCGACTTCCGGGCACACCGGGACGAAATCGAAATAATCAGTGAGGGTGCGACTGCACAGCCGCGATTCCTTGTGCCCGCCGTTGAAGCGCACCTCGGCACCCATCAGGCAGGCGCTGATCGCGATTTTCGGTTTGGCGGGGGCAATGGACATCGAAGCACCTCGAATCTGAACCTGTACAGAGTGACGGCTCTGTACAACATAATCTTCATCATAGATTCGAAGCTGTACAAGTCAAATTATTTGTATAGGTTTTTTCGGGAGGTAGATCGTTCCCACGCTCTGCGTGGGAATGCAGCCCGTGACGCTCCGCGTCACTGGACGCGGAGCGTCCCAAGAGGCATTCCCACGCGGAGCATGGGAACGATCAGATCGCAGTCTTCGGCAGCTTCCTACGTCCAGCCCATTTGCCAGAGGGATTTGTCTCGCAGGGTCTGCCAATCAATGCGCTCACTGCGTTGAGTCAACACCGCCTGCAACTCAACCGCCAGCACCGTGCCGTCCTCATCGCGGAACAGCTGCGTCACCAGAAAATGTTTTTCGCGGTTTTTCGGTTGGGCTGCTGTCCATTTCGACAGCAGCAATTTCGCGGGATTGAGGCGGTTCACTGCAGGTGCGCGTGCAAGCGGCGGGCGGCTTCCTGGCCGCTGAGCCAGGCCCCTTCGACGCGACCGGACAGGCACCAGTCGCCACACACATACAAACCCAGATCGGCATCGGCCAGCACGCCCCATTCATGACTGCTGGCAGGGCGGGCGTAGAGCCAGCGGTGGGCGAGGCTGAAGGTCGGAGCGGGCATGGCGCTGTGCAGCAACTCGGCGAACGCACCGTGCAGTTGCTCGATCACGGCTTCCTTGGGCAGGTCGATATGTTGCCGGCTCCAGGTGCTGGTGGCGTGCAATACCCACGTGTCGAGCGTGTTGTCGCGCCCGGGTTTGCTGCGGTTGCGGGCCAGCCAGTCGAGGGGGCTGTCCTGCACGAAGCAACCTTCCATGGGCGTATCCAACGGTTTGTCGAAGGCGAGGGCGATGGCCCAGGTCGGGTCCATTTTGACCCCGGCGGCGGCACCCGCGAGTTTCGGCGCCGAGGCCAGCAACGCGGTCGCCTGAGGCGCCGGCGTCGCGATCACCACATGACTGAATGGGCCATGAGTGAAGCCTTCGGCGTCCTGCAGATGCCAGTGCTCTTCACCGCGATAGACTTCCGTGATGCGGCAGGCGAAATGCACTTCCAGGTCACCGAGCAGCGCGCGGGTGATGGCGCTCATGCGTGGGGTGCCGACCCAGCGCGTCTGTTCGTCCGGCGAGAGGTTGAGCTGGCCGCCCTGGAACGTATAGAGCTGCGGCGTCCACTCGGCGACCCAGCCATTGGCTTGCCAGCGCTGCACTTCGGTGACGAAGCGCCGGTCACGGGCCGTGAAATACTGCGCACCCATGTCCAGAGCACCGGCGTCACTGCGCTTGCTCGACATGCGTCCGCCGCTGCCACGGCTTTTATCGAAAAGTTGAACGACATGCCCGGCCTCCGTTAGGGCCTGGGCGGCTGAGAGCCCGGCGATGCCGGTGCCGATGATTGCGATAGGTACAGTCATAGGGGCCTCGTTTACCTTTCTGTACAGACTACGCCGTGGTTTAAACCTGTACAATATTGTTTTTTGGTATAACTTTTAGCGTTCTCGTTCTGACAGCTTGGCCTATTGTTAAACACAGACACTGCCCGATACCAAAGATCCCTGCTTATAAAAATAGACTAGTGATCAAGGTAAAACGCCACGCGAGGAAGAAGTCATGCACATATTGCTGACCGGCGGTACTGGTTTGATAGGACGTCAGCTCTGCCATCACTGGTTGAGTCAGGGGCATCGCCTGACGGTGTGGAGTCGTTCTCCGGAAAAAGTCGCGAAAATCTGTGGAGCTCAGGTGCGAGGGATAGCCCGACTCGAAGACCTTGGCGAGGAACCGCTCGATGCCATTATCAATCTGGCGGGCGCGCCGATTGGCGATCGTTGGTGGACGACCCGGCGCAAGGCGTTGCTGTGGAGCAGTCGCATCTCCTTGACCGAATCTCTGCTGGCCTGGCTCGAAACCCGCGAGCAGAAACCCCAGGTGCTGATTTCCGGTTCGGCGGTGGGCTGGTATGGCGACGGTGGCGAGCGCGAGTTGACCGAGGACTCGCCGCCGGTGATCGATGATTTCGCCAGCCAGTTGTGCATCGCCTGGGAGGAAACCGCCCAGCGTGCCGAGGCCTTGGGCATTCGGGTGGTTCTGGTGCGCACCGGGTTGGTGGTGTCGGCCGAGGGCGGCTTTTTGTCGCGGTTGTTGCTGCCGTTCAAACTGGGGCTGGGCGGGCCGATCGGCAATGGTCGGCAGTGGATGCCGTGGGTTCATATCAAGGATCAAATCGCCCTGATTGATTTTCTTCTGCATCGCAATGACGCCAGCGGTCCATATAATGCCTGCGCGCCCAAACCGGTGCGCAATCGCGAATTTGCCAAGACGCTGGGCAGCGTGTTGCACCGCCCGGCGTTCATGCCCATGCCGGCGCTGGCGTTGAAGGTCGGCCTGGGCGAGATGTCATTGCTGTTGCTCGGCGGCCAGAAGGCTGTGCCGGCGCGCTTGCTGGAAGCGGGTTTCACATTCCAGTTCACTGATTTACGCGCGGCCCTGGACGATCTGTCCAGCCGCCTCTGAAATAGGACGTTGCATGACCGATCACGCGTTGCTTCTGGTCAACCTGGGCTCACCGGCCTCCACTTCGGTGGCGGATGTGCGCAGTTACCTCAATCAATTTCTGATGGACCCGTATGTGATCGACCTGCCGTGGCCGGTGCGCCGCTTGCTGGTGTCGCTGATCCTGTTCAAGCGTCCGGAGCAGTCGGCCCACGCCTACGCCTCGATCTGGTGGGAGGAGGGCTCGCCACTGGTGGTGCTGAGCAAACGTCTGCAACAGGCCATGACCGCCCAGTGGACCCATGGCCCCGTCGAGCTGGCGATGCGTTATGGCGAGCCGTCCATCGAGTCGAAACTGCTGCAACTGGTTGCTCAGGGACACAAGCGCATCACCCTTGCGCCACTTTATCCACAGTTCGCCGACAGCACCGTGACCACGGTGATCGAGGAAGCCAAACGGGTGGTACGCGAGAAGAAACTCGATCTGCAGCTCTCGATTCTCCAGCCGTTCTACGATCAGCCGGAATACCTCGATGCGCTGGTCGCCAGCGCCAGGCCTTATCTGGCGCAGGATTATGATCACCTGCTGCTGAGTTTCCACGGTTTGCCGGAACGGCACCTGACCAAGCTCGATCCGACCGGTCAGCATTGCTTCAAGAATGAAGACTGCTGCAAGAACGCCTCGCCGGCGGTTTTGGCGACCTGCTACCGCGCCCAATGCCTGCGCACGGCGGCGGAGTTCGCCAAGCGCATGGGCTTACCGGATGGCAAGTGGTCGGTATCGTTCCAGTCGCGTCTGGGGCGAGCGAAGTGGATCGAACCCTACACCGAAGCACGCCTCGATGAGTTGGGAAAAAGTGGCGTGAAGAAGATCCTGGTGATGTGCCCGGCGTTCGTCGCCGATTGCATCGAGACTCTGGAAGAAATCGGGGATCGTGGGTTGGAACAGTTCCGCGAAGCGGGAGGGGAGGAGTTGGTGCTGGTGCCGTGCCTCAACGATGATCCGCAGTGGGCGAAGGCGTTGAATGCGTTGTGCGAGCGAGCGCCGTTGGCGTTGTAATGATCGTTCCCACGCAGACCAGAGCGTGGGAACGATCAGAAGCGGTTACAGCAAAGGCTCATCCGCCTTCTTGTGCTTCCAGCTGTCATTGCCCGGCAGCAACAGGTTCAGCGCAATCGCCACCACCGCGCACAGCGCGATGCCTTTGAGGCCGAAGTCGTCCGGACCAGTACCGGTGCCGACCAGCACACCGCCGATCCCGAACACCAGAGTCACCGAGACAATCACCAGATTGCGCGCCTCGCCCAGGTCGATCTTGTGGCGAATCAGCGTGTTCATGCCCACCGCCGCGATCGAACCGAACAACAGGCACAGAATCCCGCCCATCACCGGCACCGGAATGCTTTGCAGCAGCGCACCGAACTTGCCGACAAACGCCAGGCTGATGGCAAAGATTGCCGCCCAGGTCATGATTTTCGGGTTGTAGTTCTTGGTCAGCATCACCGCGCCGGTCACTTCGGCGTAGGTGGTGTTGGGCGGGCCGCCGAACAGGCCTGCAGCGGTGGTGGCAATGCCATCGCCGAGCAGGGTGCGGTGCAGGCCGGGTTTCTTCAGGTAATCGCGACCGGTCACGCTACCGACCGCAATCACGCCGCCGATGTGCTCGATGGCCGGGGCCAGCGCAACCGGGACGATGAACAGAATCGCCTGCCAGTTGAACTCCGGCGCGGTGAAGTGCGGAATCGCGAACCACGGTGCCGCGGCAATCTTCGCCGTGTCGACCACGCCGAAGTAGAACGCCATGGCAAAACCCACCAGCACGCCGGAGATGATCGGCACCAGGCGGAAAATGCCTTTGCCGAATACCGCGACGATCAGCGTGGTCAGCAGCGCGGGCATCGAGATTAGCATCGCGGTCTGGTAATGAATCAGCTCCGAGCCGTCGCCAGCCTTGCCCATCGCCATGTTGGCGGCAATCGGCGCCATGGCCAGGCCGATGGAAATGATCACCGGACCAATCACCACCGGTGGCAGCAAACGGTCGATGAACCCGGTGCCTTTGATCTTCACGGCCAGGCCGAGGAAGGTGTAGACGAAACCGGCCGCCATCACACCGCCCATGGTCGCCGCGAGGCCGAACTGGCCCTTGGCGAGGATGATCGGGGTGATGAAGGCAAAGCTCGACGCCAGGAACACCGGCACCTGACGCCCGGTGACGATCTGGAACAGAATCGTTCCCAGGCCGGCGGTGAACAGCGCCACGTTCGGATCAAGGCCGGTAATCAGCGGCATCAACACCAGGGCGCCGAACGCCACGAACAGCATCTGCGCACCCGACAGCACTGTGCGCCAGAGCGGATCGTTGAACTCTTCCTGCATGCTCAAGCGTCCTTCTGCTTGGTGCCGAAGATCTTGTCACCGGCATCACCCAGGCCTGGGATGATGTAGCCGTGCTCGTTGAGTCTTTCGTCAATGGACGCGGTGTAGATCATCACGTCCGGGTGCGCTTTCTCGACGGCGGCGATGCCTTCGGGGGCGGCGACCAGCACCATCGCGCGGATGTCCCGGCAACCGGCCTTTTTCAGCAGGTCGATGGTGGCGACCATGGAACTGCCGGTGGCGAGCATCGGGTCGATGATCATCGCCAGGCGTTCGTTGATTTCCGGAACCAGTTTTTCCAGGTAGGTGTGGGCCTGCAGGGTTTCTTCGTTGCGGGCCACGCCCACGGCGCTGACTTTGGCGCCCGGGATCAGGCTCAGCACGCCTTCGAGCATGCCGATACCGGCGCGCAGGATCGGCACCACGGTAATTTTCTTGCCGGCGATTTTCTCGACCGACACGGTACCGGCCCAACCTTCGATATCGTAGGTTTCAAGCGGCAGGTCTTTAGTAGCTTCATAGGTCAGCAGGGCACCGACTTCCTGAGCAAGCTCACGGAAATTCTTCGTGCTAATGTCTGCGCGGCGCATAAGGCCAAGTTTATGACGGATCAGCGGATGGCGGATCTCTTGGATGGGCATGGGGAAAGGCTCCGGCGGCGGGCAAAAAAACCGGCCTAGATTAATCTATCCGAGGGTGTTGTCCTATAGACATACAGTACGTTAGTCCACAAACGCTTGATTCGGCCGTGCTGGATGCGTACCTTTGCCCGCTTTTCCCGAATCCGTCCCTCCTGGAGAGCGCCATGCCTGCTGATCTCGAGCATATCCGTCAAATCATGCGAGAGGCTGACTGCCTGTACACCGAAGCTGAAGTCGAGGCGGCCATCGCCCGTGTCGGTGCACACATCAACGAACAGCTGGCTGACACTAACCCAGTGGTGTTCTGCGTGATGAACGGCGGGCTGATTTTCGCCGGCAAACTGCTCACCCATCTGCACTTCCCGCTGGAAGCGTCCTACCTGCACGCCACCCGTTATCGCAACGAAACCAGCGGCGGCGACCTGTTCTGGAAAGCCAAGCCGGAAGTCTCGTTCCTCGACCGCGACGTGCTGATCATCGACGACATTCTCGATGAAGGGCACACCCTGGGCGCGATCATCGACTACTGCAAACACGCCGGCGCCCGCGCCGTGCACACTGCCGTACTGATCGACAAGGACCACGACCGCAAGGCTCGCCCGGACCTCAAAGCCGATTTCGTTGGTCTGCCATGCATCGATCGCTACATCTTCGGCTACGGCATGGACTACAAAGGCTACTGGCGTAACGCCAACGGGATTTTTGCCGTTAAAGGCATGTAAACCCGTCGCGGTATGCGCTGGCTCTGTAGCAGCTGGCGCAGCCTGCGTCCGGCGGCGAAGCCGTCGTAATCCTGACTCCACGATTTCACTGACAACCGCAGTGTTTGATTTCACGTCGGCTTCGCCGCCGGACGCAGCCTTCGGCAGCTGCTACAGTGCTCAGCCCGCCCTCCGGAGCCCGTCATGAGCCTTTTGATCCGCAGCTGCGCCGCCCTGTTGCTGACCCTCAGCCTGCCCCTGGCCGCCGCCCCGGCGCCGATGCACGCGCAGTTCCTGCCGCCGGACGACCTGACCCTGCATGACGCCGAACCGGAGCAGCAACAACTGCTGCAAGTCACCGATTATTCCGTCGTGGTGGGCAGTCAGCGCCAATCGACCCAGCAACCGATCCCGGTGACGTCGCCGCTGCTGATCCGCCTCAAGGGCAAATCCCTGAACAAAGGTGCGACCATCACTCAGGTGCTGGTCAACTTCGACGGCGAAAGCAAAAGCCTGAAAAAGCCGATCTACGACGAAAAGAGCAAAACCCTGACGCTCTACTACCCCGTCTCTCAATACCGGGTGGTGATCGATCTGCTGCGCAATGACACGGTGTATTGCCAGTTCCTCAGCTACGCCAACGGCCATGTCTGGGCCGATCTGCACACTGGCAGCGTGCGTTCGCGTTGAGCCTGGCGGCAATCGAGGGGTAAACTGCCCGCCCCGTGAAATGTCTGCGAGCTGGAGTCGGCAATGCGTAAAGATAAGAAGCAAGTGATTGGTGACGAGATCGGCGATGAACAAATCAAACTGTTCCTCGATTTTGAACCGGTCGACGCCACTTCCCCATCCCTGCACAAACTGATCAAGGCCTATCGCGGCCTGCGCATCGACGACTTCGAGCGCTTCCTGACGTTTTTCGTCGCTGCCGGGTTTGACCTGGACGGCAAGGATGAGCACGGTAATGATTTCGTCGCGGTGATCAAGGATCAGCGCAATGCGGCCGAGTACATCGAGTTGATCGCCAAGGTTCGCGGTTAATTCCAGACACTCCGGCACCTGTGGCGAGGGAGCTTGCTCCCGCTGGGCTGCGAAGCGGCCCCAATATTCTGCGAGCAACGGAGATTTTGTGAGTGCTGCGCACTCAAGCGGGAGCAAGCTCCCTCGCCACAAGGATCTTTTCAGGCGCACAAAAAAACGCCCCGCTCTCACTGAGAACGGGGCGTTTTTTGTGGGACCGAATCAAGCGTAGCTTTCGGTCTCGTTACTGGCTTCAACCAGTTCCAGCGCGACGTTGTTGTGCGCGTTGATCTTGCGATACAGCGCAGCGTCGGTTTCCAGGACTTTTTCCCGAGCCGGGAAGATTTCCGCCAGCTTGGCCGCCCACTCACCGGAGGCTTTGTTCGGGAAACATTTTTCGATCAGTTCCAGCATGATCGAAACGGTCACCGAAGCACCTGGCGAAGCGCCGAGCAATGCCGCCAAAGAACCGTCCTTGGCCGCAACCAGTTCGGTACCGAACTGCAGGACGCCGCCTTTTTTCGGGTCTTTCTTGATGATCTGCACCCGTTGGCCGGCCACTTCCAGGCGCCAGTCTTCGGCTTTCGCTTCCGGGTAGAAGCGGCGCAGGGATTCCAGGCGCTGTTCCATCGACTGCATCACTTCGCTGACCAGGTACTTGGTCAGGTCCATGTTGTTTTTCGCCACGGCCAGCATCGGGCCGATGTTGCCGGCGCGAACCGACAGCGGCAGGTCCATGAAGGAGCCGTGCTTGAGGAACTTGGTGGTGAAACCGGCGTATGGCCCGAACAGCAGGGACTTGTTGCCGTCGACCACGCGGGTGTCCAGGTGCGGCACCGACATCGGTGGCGAGCCCACGGCCGCCTGGCTGTAGACCTTGGCCTGGTGGTGCTTGACCACTTCCGGGTTGTCGCAACGCAGCCATTGGCCGCTGATCGGGAAGCCGCCAAAGCCTTTGCTTTCCTCGATGCCCGACGCCTGCAACAACGGCAATGCCGCGCCACCCGCGCCGAGGAAGACGAACCTGGCGTCGACTTCACGGGTATTGCCGCTGTTGACGTCCTTGATGCTGACGGTCCAGCCGCTGCCGTTACGCTTCAGGCCGGTCACGCGCTTGCAGTACTTGACCTGGGCATCGGGTGCGCTGGTCAGGTGCTTGAGCAATTGATTGGTCAGGGCGCCGAAGTTGACGTCGGTGCCGTTCATCACGCGGGTGGCGGCGAGGACTTCGTCGGGCGAACGGCCCGGCATCATCAGCGGCATCCACTCGGCCATCTTGGCTTTGTCTTCGGTGTATTCCATGTCGGAAAAGGCGTGGTGCTTGCTCAGCACATTGAAGCGTGACTTGAGGAAGGACACGCCGCTGTCGCCCTGCACGAAGCTCAGGTGCGGCACCGGGCTGATGAAGGTCTTGCACGAGCCGAAAGTGCTTTTCCTGGTCAGGTACGACCAGAACTGCTTCGACACTTCGAACTGGGTGTTGATGTGCACGGCTTTCTTGATGTCGACGGTGCCGTCGGCGGCCTGCGGCGTGTAGTTGAGCTCACACAGCCCGGCGTGACCGGTCCCGGCGTTGTTCCACGGGTTGGAACTCTCCGCGGCACCCGAATCCATCAGCTCGACGACTTCCAGCTTGATCGCGGGGTCGAGCTCTTTGAGCAGTACAGCGAGGGTGGCACTCATGATGCCGGCCCCTACGAGTACTACGTCGACTGCTTCGTTATGCGCCATTTAACGCGTCTCCAAAATCTGCAGCACCAAATTGTCGGCATAGCTGCCAGGCGTTCCGGGGCGTGTCAGTGATGCCCCAAGTACCCATGGCCAGGATCGCCATGTCCGAATCTTCGCAATTTTTCGCAACTTCGACGGACGCTACCGGCCGGGCCTATGAGTGATATGAACTCATTTCAGCACACGACTGGCAATTCGACTTATGGTCGAGACATCCGTTTGTGCAACCAAATCCGTAGCGGACAGGCTTCAGGCTCCGGTATTCGAGGCGTACCCGTTCCTGTGTCGTTGGGCTGTTTCAGACGCTAATGGTGCATGTTCAGACGCAAAACTATTCATTTGCTCGCCACACTCTTGTGAAGTTGTGAAAACCCGTTTTTTTCACGCTCTTTTGAAGACGTGAACCTCAAAAAAGGGCTGCCCCAGCCTGGCACCGTGCCCGGATGGATTGCCGCCATGGAGTACATGACAGGCAAAACGGGCAAACAGCTCAGTGACCGAGCGTAATGACAGCTCTGCAGATTCGCGAAAAGTGGGGGTTTTGCTCAGGGAACAGCAAGCGCGCCAGCTTCACTCGATCTGTGTGGGCGGCTCTCTGTGGGCGGTGCGGGGTGCCAATACCGGAGCATTGACGGTGCTGCGAGGCCCGATCAGGAGACGTCCTTATAATCGGGGGGAGATTGTATCTAAGAAACGCGGGGAAATGGTCGTGAATAATGACTTTTATTAGGCGTCTGGTCAGATGGACAACAGCGCCTGCACTCGTGAGCGAGGCTGACTCTGCCGAATGCGGGCGCTCGGGGGCAGGGGATGGTGCAGCCAGTTGAGGCGGATTTCTTCGATTTCGACCCAGCCATCGCCCATCGGCTGGAGGCTGCACTGCTTGAAGGCCTGGCAATGACCATTGCGATCAAGCAAGGCAAAGCTGCGGTGCAACGGGCGTGGAGCGAACAGCGAGATCAGATAACGCATGGCGAAGTACCTTGTGGGGTGACTGCTGTGAAGGTTGCCAGCAGGCCGTGACGCCAATGTGTATGAGCGGTGACAGCTGTGTGACAGGAACCGGCTGGTGCGGGGTTTGTCAGAGTTTTCAGCAATCGTTGCGAGACGCTAGTTCGCGACGATGGCCCACCGCTATACTGCGGGCCTGTTTGTGCCTGATTCTGGAGAGAAGAGCATGTTGCAACGCCTGTTGTTCGGTTTGATCACTGTGACCAGTTTGACCCTGGTTGGCTGCGCCCACAGCCCGCAACAACTGAACCCGGAGCCAAAGTTGACCACTCAGCTGGCGGCGGTTGGCCATGGCCAGCAAGTGGTGGTGCGTGTGGTGGACGGTCGTCCGTCGCCAACCCTGGGCACCCGTGGCGGTCTGTACCCTGAGACCAGCGCGATCACCGTGCAGGGCGCGCAGATCCTGCCGAAGTTGCAGGCCCAGGCCGAAGCCGCCGTGCGTTTGCTGGGTTTCACCCCGGTGTCCAACGGCATGAACGCGCCGCAACTGACCGTGACCCTGGCCGAGCTGAAGTACCAGTCGCCTAAAGAAGGCATGTACGTGACGGAAGCCACCATCGGCGCGACCTTCCGCTCCGACGTGCAGAACGCCAATCGTCGCTATAGCGGTCGTTACGGTGCTTCCCTGGACCAGCGTTTCGGCATGGCGCCGAACCAGGAAACCAACACTAAGCTGGTTAGCGATGTGTTGAGCGATGCCCTGACGCGTCTGTTCAAGGACCCGACCGTGGGTCAGATTCTCGGCGAATAAGCGTTCGCGAGAGGCAAAAAAGCCCGGGTGCCAGTGATGGCCCCGGGCTTTTTCATGCCCGCCGCGATCCCTTATAGGCGCGAGGCTTGCCCGCGAAAGCGGTGTGTCAGCCGATATCAATGTTGGATGTTGCGCCGCCTTCGCGGGCAAGCCTCGCTCCTACAAGGGGCTTATGCGGCTTGAGAGTAGAAATCCAGCACGCTCACGCCCGTCAGCAAATCCGTCTCCGGCAAGTCGGCATGCTGATGCCCGCCGAGGGCGCAATACACCAGCCAATGGCGGTCCTGAACGTTGAAGGCGAGGCTGCCGACGAGATTCTGCTGTTCGTCACTTTGGGCGATGAGGTAGAGGCGGTCCTGGTTTTCGGCGTGCAGCATGCTGTGCTCTGTGTCGGTTTCGAGGGGCGACAGACTGGCGCATTCAGATGACGACGCCATGACACAAGACAGCAATCGGCCCAATGGTTCGTTATTTGTCGCACGCTTTCGGTAGAATCCGCGCCGCGGTCGCCGGTTCGGCGTCTGCCACGTCAGTTTTGCCCGAGGTCCGTGATGTCGTTGCATTTGATTTCGTTGTTTACCAACCATCCCGCCAAGTTGATCAACCTGCTGGCCTTGCTGATTGCCTTCCCGGGCTGCTGGCTGCTGCATGCCACCCGTCGCCGCGAACAGCGTGCGCTGGCGGTGCTTGAGGCGCATACCCAGAGCCGTCGTGGCGATGACGCGATGTTGATGCTCGATGGCGCCACCCAGCGCATGAACCGGTTTTTCTATCGATTCGGTTTTGCCTGCCTGGGCGTGGCGCTGGTGGTTTCGTGGGTCAGTACCCGCTTCTGAATCGCTAAAAGCAAAAGACCGCAGCCTCGTTGCACTCGACAGCTCCTACATGGGATCGCATTCATCCTGTAGGCGCTGTCGAGTGCAACGAGGCTGCGATCTTTTGATCTTGTCGCTTAAAGCGGCAACCCAGCCTTCACCCGATACTGATTCCTCACCGGCGTCGCATATTGCAACACCAGGAACGGTCGATGTTCCTCAGGGCAGGCCTCTAGCCGGCGCTGCCATTCTTCCTGCGCCTTGGTCAGTTCATCCGCCGCGAACACCTCGGCGGCTTTCGGCACCTGCAACTGCGGATCCGCATCCTTCCACTGCGCATACGCCAGGTAATGCACCGGGAACAACCGGTAACCGCCGAGGATCTGCTTGTCCATCTCGATCGCCAACTGCTTGGTGTCGTCAAACAGCTCGGTGATCGGCGCGGCGAAGTTCACGTGGACCCGGCCCTTGTAGCCGGTAATGCCCTTGGCGATGCTCACATCGTCCTCGCCCGGCACTTTGCTGTAGCTGCCAGTGGTGGCGCGGATGAACAGCTCGCGGGCCTTGGCCTGGTCGCACGGGTCGTATTCGTAGCTGATCGACACCGGGGTCACGTTCAGCGACTGGATCACTTCGCCGAACGGCTCGTCCTTGCGGCTCATGTGGAACATCTTGAGGATCGCCGACTCGGTGCGGTCGTCGCCGTCCTTGGCCCGGCCTTCGGCCTGCGCGATCCAGATCGAGGCGCAGTCGTTGCGGATCGAGTGGTTGATGTAGGCCGACAGCAATTGGTAAGCCGCCATCTTCTCGCGGCGACCGGTGATCGAACGGTGCACGATGAAGCTCTTGTTCAGGCGCATCAGATCGCTGACAAATGGCTTTTGCAGCAGGTTGTCGCCGATGGCGATGCGCGGTGTCGGCAGGCCGGCGTGGTACACGGCATAGTTGACGAAGGCCGGGTCCATCACGATATCGCGGTGATTGGCGATAAACAGGTAGGCACTGCCGGACTTGAATTGCTCGACGCCGGTGTAGGTGACACCGTCGGTGGCGCGCTCGATGGTGTGGTCGACGTAAACCTCGACCTTGTCTTGCAAAGTGGCCACCGAGTTGACGCCGGCGAACTCACGGCGCAGCCGATGAGCTATAAGAGGTTTGAGCATCCAGCCGAAAGCACCGGCATAACGCGGGAAGCGAAAGTGAATGAGGATATCTAGAAGCGCCTTGTCGCCGAGCAGCCGCGCCAGCACCGCTGGGACTTCGCTGTCGTCGTAAGGTCGGATGGCATCGAATTCGCCCATCATGCTCTCTTGTTAGAAACGGCTAGGGTAAGTAAAGGTTTTGATCGAAAACCAACGGGGCACGGTCTGAAAAGGTAGCCAGACAAAAATAGCCCTGCAAATAGACCGGCGATTATACGCACAAGTCACCTGGGAGACCGCGATGCTGGAAACCGAGCGCTACGAATGTCCGTATTGTGGTGAAGAGGCCGAGGCCGTGCTGGATTTGTCCGGCGGCGATCAGACCTATATCGAGGATTGTCCGGTGTGTTGCAGGCCAATCACGTTTGTCCTGCAAACCGATGGTCAGGAATGGTTGCTCGAAGTTCATAGCGAGAACGAATGAAAGGGGCGCCTGATGCAGCGAATCTACGAACCGGAAAACCTGATGGAAGGCGAGTTGTTGCAAGGCATGCTGGCCAGCGAGGGCATCGAAGCGCATCTGGTGGGGCGGGATTTGCTTGGCGGCACCGGCGAATTGCCGATCTACGGTTTACTGGGTTTGTCAGTGGATAACGATCAGGCCGAGTACGCCCGGGAACTGATCACCGCCTACAATGCCGCGCTGCCGATGCCCGGTGATGAACCGGAAAGTTTTCCCGGCACGCTGGTCTGTTAGGCTGACGGTCGTTTTATCAAGAGTCGTGTTGCCCCATGTGTGGACGTTATGCCCTGTTTCGCTGGAACCCCGCCTTCGCGGCCCTGCCTGGCTTCCCCGCCGATCAGCAGGCCCAGTGGAATATTTCTCCCAACGATTCGGTGTTGATGCTGCGTGCCGGCACGGACGGCCAGCGTGAGTTGGCCCGTGCCCGCTGGGGCTTGACGCCGCCATGGCTGACCGACTTGTCGCGCACCCCGGCCCATGCCCGGGCCGAAACCGTGGCCGAACAGCCCATGTTCCGCCAGGCCCTGCGCGAACGCCGCTGCCTGTTGCCGGCCAATGGTTTCTACGAATGGCGCGGCACCACGCGCAAGCGCCCGTATTGGTTGACGCCGGGGGAGGGCTCGGCGCTGTTTTTCGCGGCGATCTGGGAAGCGTATCCGGTGCAGGAACAGGTGTGGTTGAGTACGGCGGTGATCACTCAGCCGGCGGCGAGTCAGCGTCGGCCATTGATCCTTGATGAAGCAGGGCAGGCCGCCTGGCTGGATCCCGAGACGCCGTTGCATGTGCTGCAGGGGTTGCTGGCCGGTGAACCTGCCGCGTTGCGCGAGCGGGTGCTGGCGAACCTGGTGAATGATCCGAAGCTCAATGGGCCGGAGTGTTTGACCCCGGGTTGATCGTTCTCACGCTCTGCGTGGGAATGCAGCCACGGACGCTCCGCGTCCACTGTGACGCAGAGCGTCACGGGATTCATTCCCACGCAGAGCGTGGGAACGATCACTTCAAACCTTGAACTGATTGATCAAGCGCCGCTGCTGTTCCGCCAACTTGGTCAAATCGGCACTGGCCGCACTCGACTCATCCGCCCCGCCGGCCACTTCATTGGCCACTTGCCCAATGTTGATCACGTTGCGGTTGATGTCATCCGCCACCGCGCTCTGTTCCTCGGCCGCGCTGGCAATCTGGGTGTTCATGTCGTTGATCACCGACACTGCCTGGGTAATCGTCTCCAGCGCTTCAGCCGCTTTCGCCGCATGCTGCACGCTTTCATCGGTGCGGCTCTGACTGTCTTCCATGACCCGCACCACATCACGGGTACCTTGTTGCAACTGCTGGATCATGGTCTGGATTTCTTCGGTGGCCTTCTGGGTTTTCTGCGCCAGGTTGCGCACTTCATCGGCGACTACGGCAAAACCACGGCCCTGTTCACCGGCGCGGGCGGCTTCGATTGCCGCGTTCAACGCCAGCAGGTTGGTCTGCTCGGCGATCCCGCGAATTGCGGTAAGGATCGCGTTGATGTTCTCGCTGTCCTTGGCCAGGGTCTGCACCACGGCCACGGCTTTACCGATTTCAACCGCCAGTACCCCAATCGAATTCGAGGTGTCGCGCACGATCTGCATGCCTTGCGCCGCGGCCTTGTCGGCATGGCTGGCCGCCTGCGCCGCCGATGTCGCATTGCGCGCCACGTCCTGGGCGGTGGCGGTCATTTCATGCACCGCGGTGGCCACTTGATCGATCTCGGCCATCTGCTTGTGCACGCCGATGTTGGTGCGGATGGCGATGTCGGCGGTGTGTTCCGATGAATCGCTGACGCTCTGCACCGACGTCACCACCTGGGTGATCATTGCCTGCAACTTGGCGAGGAAGGTGTTGAAGCCCTTGGCGATCGAACCCAACTCATCGGCGCGGTCGCTGCTCAGGCGACGGGTGAGGTCGCCTTCGCCCTGGGCGATGTCGTCGAGCATGGCCACCATTTGCTTGAGTGGACGGGCAATGCCGTGGCCCACCAGCCAGATCACCAGCAAGCCGATACCAGCGATCAACAGACCCACCATGGCCATGCCGAAGGTGTCGGATTTGCGCTGCTTATCCAGATCGCCCTGGAGTTTTTGCAGGTCGGCCATCACCGCGTTCAGCGGCAATTGCAGCATCAGGGTCCAGCGGGCGTCGGTCTGGCCGATGCCGAACGGCAGGTACAACTCGATGCGGCCATTGGCCTTGTCGACGCTGTAGGTCACTTCGCCACGCTTGAGATTGGCCATGTTGGCAATCTGCTGGCTGTCGAGGATGTCACTGACCTTCTCACCGAATTTGCTCGGGTCCTTGGTGTAGGCGACGATCCGGCCATTGCCGCCGATCAGCGCCATCACGCCCGAGCCGCCGTACAGTTTCTGGTTGGCGCCCAGGAGCATTTCCTGGATGAAGTTCACCGACAGGTCGGCGCCGACGATGCCCTGGAAGGCGCCGTTGAGCATGATCGGTTCAATAAAGGAGGCGAGCATGACGATTTTGTCGCCGACCTTGTAGGGCGCCGGATCGATCACGCAGGATTTTTTGGTCTCTTTCGAGCACAGGTAGTACTCACTGGCACGGATGCCGGTGGACAGGGTTTTCTGGTCGTCGACGTCCACCAGTTTGTCCAGGCCCAGGCTGCCGTCCTCGTTGCGGAACCACCACGGCAGGAAGCGTCCATTGGCGGCGTCGATGCCGGCCACCTTGGTGTCGACGTAGGCCGCATCGTTATGGTCCAGGGCGTTTTTTTCCCAGCCGATGTAGGTGCCGAGAATCTTCGGGTTCTGGCTGACGTTCTGTTTGATCAGGCTGATCAGTTGCTCGCGGCTGATGTTCACCTGTGGCTGGCCATCGGCGCCCGGGGTGCCGATCAGTTCGTTGACCCGCACCAGCCCCCCGGCAATCAGCAGCGGCGCTTCGAGTTCGCGCTGGATCTGGCTGACCTGGGTTTGTGCCAGGGAAGTCAGGCGCTGCTCGATGACTTGCTCGAACTGCGCCTGGGTCCGTTCCTGGACCATGTCTTGCGTCCGGGCACCGGAAAACAGCGCGTACAGCACCAGGGCTGCCACGACACTGAGGACGATGGCGCCGGCAAGGGCCGCTACGGAAAACTGGATTGACTTGAATTTCATGGGTGCTCCGCACGCAAGAGGACGTCTGCGCTGTTGTATCGGCCGCAGATTCGGGGTCCATGAGCAAGTAATGGCGAAATGACTGTTTTGGCGTGCTGGAGGTCGCAAATGAAGCGCGGCGGGTGTGGCTTGCGGGCGTTTGTGAATTTTTTTCTGCGGCGCCGACGATATTGTCTGAAAAGTGCGTGCTACACGTCTGTTGTATCTGGCGCCGATACCATTCACCGCCTACGATACGCGGCATGTTTTCAGGGAGCTTTATTGATGAACAAGACATTGGTTGCAGGTGCATTGAGCGCGGGTCTGTTGCTCGCCGGTTGTCAGTCGGTCAACACCACCAGCGGCGGAGCCGTCGGGGTTGAGCGCAAGCAGTACATGTTCAGCATGCTGTCGAGCCAGGAAGTCGACCAGATGTATGCCCAGTCCTATCAGAAGACAGTAGGCGAGGCGACGAGCAAAGGGGTGCTGGACAAGACCAGTACCGAGGCCAAACGCGTGCAGGCGATCGCCAATCGGCTGATTGCCCAGGCGCCGAACTTCCGTCCGGATTCGGCCCAGTGGAAGTGGGAAGTCAACCTGATCAAGAGCGATGAACTCAACGCCAACTGCGGTCCTGGCGGAAAGATCATTTTCTACACCGGGCTGATCGACAGCCTGAAACTCACCGACGATGAAATCGCCGCGGTCATGGGCCACGAAATCGCCCACGCCTTGCGCGAGCACGGTCGTGAAGCGATGTCCAAGGCTTACGGCATCGAGATGGCCAAGCAGGGCGCCGGTGCCTTGTTCGGTCTGGGCCAGGACAGCCTGGCGTTGGCCGACACCGTGGCCAACTACGGTATGACCTTGCCGAACAGCCGCTCCAATGAAAACGAGGCCGACCTGATTGGCCTGGAACTGGCCGCGCGCGCCGGCTACAACCCGAACGCGGCGATCACCTTGTGGAACAAGATGAGCAAGGCTTCGGAAGGTTCGCCACCGGAATTCATGAGCACTCACCCGGCGTCGACCAGCCGTATCGCTTCGTTGCAGGCAGCGATTCCGAAGGTCATGCCGTTGTACGAGAAAGCCTCGAAGTCCTGACAGGTTTCTAATGATCGTTCCCACGCTCTGCGTGGGAATGCATCCTGTGACGCTCTGCGTCACGCCCCAAAAACGGACGCGGAGCGTCCAGGGCGGCATTCCCACGCAGAGCATGGGAACGATCAGTCAAGCGGGTCTGCTCTGCTTCAATCTTTCGGCTTATGACGTGTAGCTTGCCGCTGTTTTTATACCCACCCGCTGCTCTGCATCGCCTTGTACACCGCCACAATCGCCAGCACGAAGAACGCCGACGCCGCCAGTCGACGGATCAACGTCAACGGCAGTTTGTCCGCCGCAAAGTTACCCGCCAGTACCACCGGCACGTTGGCAATCAACATCCCGGCGGTGGTGCCGATGATTACCAGCCACAGGTCCGGGTATTGCGCAGCGAGCATGACGGTGGCGACCTGGGTCTTGTCGCCCATCTCGGCGAGGAAGAACGCGATCAGCGTGGTCAGGAATGGCCCGAACTTGCGGGCGGTGCTGGCTTCGTCGTCGTCCATCTTGTCCGGCACCAGGGTCCACAGTGCCGTCGCGGTGAAGCTTGCGGCGAGGATCCAGTGCAGCGTTGCATTCGAGAAGAAACTGCCGAACCAGGCACCTACCGCACCGGCTGCCGCGTGGTTGGCCAGGGTCGCGGCGACGATGCCGGCGATGATCGGCCAGGGTTTGCGAAAGCGAGCAGCGAGAATGAGCGCGAGCAGTTGTGTCTTGTCGCCGATTTCGGCCAAGGCAACGATTGCGGTGGGAACGAGAAGAGAATCCAGCATCAGGGTTTTCCTAAGGGGCGGGTCGACACGGCTATGACACGTACAGCCTTCCCGCCCCGGGTAAGGTGTTCGTGTCATAGGTCTTGTCAAACCCTGGCGATCCGTCTGTGCGGACGCTTGGGTCGCATACGCCATGGTCTGTTGACCAAGTATGTTGACGTATGCCGGACGAGCATGGCGCTCGTGGGAGACTACTCCCCTAGGACGGAGCGGATTCTGCCTAGGCAAAATCCGTTAGGCAAGCACTTATTTATCAGCCGCGCTTGGCCCGGTAGATTCGGAAACCCTGTCCTTCAGCCTTGATCGCACACACGCCCAAGTGCTCTTCGATCAGTGGCTGATACTTAAGAAAGCTGTTGGCGACCAAGCGCAGTTCGCCACCGTTTTTCAGATGTTTGGCTGCTTTTCGCAGCAAGTTTTCCGTTGCGAAATAATCGGTGTGCACACCGACATGGAACGGTGGGTTGCTCAGAATCGCGCTCAAGCCCATTGGCGCGGCATCGATTCCATCACCGGTAATCACCTCGGCTTCCAGACCGTTGGCGGCCAAGGTCAGACGACTGCTGGCAGCGGCAAACGCATCCACGTCCAATAAAGTGACCTGATTGTGCGGATAACGACGCTTGACCGCCGCGCCCAACACCCCGGCGCCGCAACCGAAATCGAGCAAGTGGCCGCTGGGCAACTTGTCCAGATGTTCCAGCAACAGCGCGCTGCCACGATCCAGCCGACCGTGGCTGAACACCCCCGGCAAACTGATGACTTTCAGCGGCCCTTCGGCCAAGGGCAGTTCGTATTCCTGGGCCAGGCTTTCCAGCGACTTGGCTTCTGGCGCGTTGGCCACGGTGACCTGCCACAACTGGCAATGCCGCGCGCTGTCGAGCTTGCGCGGCTTGCCGAACGGGTTCAGTTGCTTGGCCGCGCCTTCGATGCCGCTGCGTTTTTCACCGACCAGGTACAACTCACGACCGGCCAGGCGCGAGGCGAGGGCGTTGAGGATGTAATCGGTCAGGTCCTTGGACTTGGGCAGAAACACCACGGCCGTGTCGAATTCGCGCTCCGGCGCATTCACGCCAAACTGGCTGCGCTCGGCAAAACGTGCGTCCAACGCCGCTTGATCACCGGCATGCCAGCACCAGCCATGGGCGTCGGGCAGGCGGCCGAGCAAATCGTCGGCGGGCAAACCGGCCAGCAACACCGAACCCTGGAATAACTCGGCTTGACGAAGCAGTACTTCACTGCGCGGATCCATACTCTGCTCCTTGAAAAAAAGTGCCGCAGTTTATCAACTGACGACCCGCAGCGCTTTACCGCTGAAGAACGCCTGGGCGTTTTCAGTCAACTGGCCAACGATGCGCTGGCGCGCCTCGCGACTGCCCCAGGCGTTGTGCGGGGTGACGATCAGCCGTGGGATGTCATGGGCCAGCAGCGGATTGCCCGTTGTCGGTGGCTCGACGCTCAGCACATCCGTGGCCGCGCCGCCCAGGTGACCGTTGCGTAAAGCGTCGGCCAGCGCCTGTTCGTCGATCAAACCACCGCGCGCGGTATTGACCACAAACGCACCCGGTTTCATCGAGGCCAGTTCACGGGCGCCGATGAAGTGGCGGGTGTGTTCATTAAGCGGGCAGTGCAGCGTCAGGGCGTCGATTTGCGGCAGCAGTTCATTCAGCGGCAAGCGATCCGGCCGGGCAGGGCGGCCGGGAATCTGCCCCAGCAACACGCGCATGCCGAAGGCTTCGGCCAATCGCGCAACGGCGCTGCCCAGTTCGCCGTGGCCGAGCAGGCCGAGGGTTTTGCCTTCCAGTTCGACAATCGGGTAATCCAGCAGGCAGAACTGTTTGGCCTGCTGCCAGCGACCCTCGCCGACGGCTTTCTGGTAATCGGCCAGCCGCGTCGCCAGATTGAGCAGCAGCATGATCGTGTGCTGGGCCACCGACGGCGTGCCGTAACCCTGGCAGTTGCACACGGTGATCCCGTGGGCGCGCGCAGCCGCCAGATCGACGTTATTAGTGCCGGTGGCGGTGATCAGGATCAGCTTGAGTTCGGGACTGGCGGCGATGGCCGCTGCGTCGATCAGGATCTTGTTGCTGATGGCCACGGTCGCGCCCTTGAGGCGCTCGATCACTTGATCCGGCGTAGTCTGGGCGAACAGCTGCAAGTCGCTGAAGCAATCGCGCAAAGGCGTCAGGTCGAGGTCGCCCAGATCCAGGGACGGATGGTCGAGGAAAACGGCGCGGCGAGAGTTCGTCATCAACTGTACCTTTTGTGCAATGAACTGAAGGCGTAATCTGCCGAGCCTACCAGATGAAACAAATGGTTACGCACTACCCGGCCGGACGCTCCCACAGGGATAGCGTCAATCCTGTGAATTTTCATTTCCACCGATCCACCCCAGAGGAGCCCCCATGTACTGGACAGAATTCTTGACCGTCGCTCTGATTCACCTGCTGGCCGTCGCCAGCCCCGGCCCGGACTTCGCCGTGGTGGTGCGCGAGAGCGTGACCCATGGCCGGCGTGCCGGGACCTGGACTGCGCTGGGTGTGGGCACGGCGATTTTCCTGCACGTCGGTTACTCGCTGCTCGGCATCGGCCTGATCGTGTCCCAGTCGATCGTGCTGTTCAACGCCTTGAAATGGGCGGCCGCCGCCTACCTGCTGTACATCGGCTTCAAGGCCCTGCGCGCGCAACCGGCAAAACCGGTGTCGGACGACCTGCACAAGGAAGTCGGTGAGCGCACTGCCCGCGGTGCGTTTACCTCGGGCTTCGTCACCAATGGCCTGAACCCCAAGGCCACGCTGTTCTTCCTGTCGCTGTTCACTGTGGTGATCAACCCGCACACGCCGTTGGCGGTACAAGCCGGCTACGGGGTTTACCTCGCGGTGGCGACGGCGTTCTGGTTCTGTCTGGTGGCGATGCTGTTCAGCCAACAACGGGTACGTGCCGGTTTCGCCCGCATGGGTCACTGGTTCGACCGGACCATGGGCGCGGTACTGATCGCCATCGGCGTGAAACTCGCGTTTACCGAGATGCATTGATACCTGAGGAGCGCGGCTTGCCGGCGATGGCGTTCTTGAGATCGCCATCGCGAGCAAGCTCAGCTCCTACGAAAGCGGATTGAGTTCGCTCAGTTTGTTCAGCGCGTTCAGATACTCCCGGGGATTCTCCCCGAGCAAACGGCGAAACATCGCGCTGAACGCCCGGGCGCTGCCGTAGCCCAGATCCCGCGCCACGCTCTGCACGCTTTCCCCGGCGAGCAGCCGCGGCAGGGCTTCCATCAGGCGCAGTTGCTGGCGCCAGGCATTGAAATTCATCTTCAGTTGTTGCTGGAACAGCCGCGCCAAGGTTCGCGAACTGGCGCCGACCTGCTGTGCCCAGTCTTCCAGGGTGTTGGGATGGTCTGGCGTACGCAGCAGCGCCAGGCAGATGCCTTGCAGGCGCCGGTCCTCGGGCATCGGAATGTGCAGCGGTAGGTTTTCCAGACCGGCGATTTCTTCCAGCATCAGCTTCTGGATCAACGGGTTTTCTGCGTGTTGCGGGCCTTGCACCGCGCGCAGGATCAACTCGCGCAGCAATGGCGTGACGGCCAGCACGCAGCACTGATGCAGGCTCGGCGGCGACAGTTCGGCGGCAATGAACAGCGAGCGCATGCGCACCTCGCCCGACATGAAAATCTCATGCGCCACCAACGGCGGAATCCATACCGCACGGGTCGGCGGAATCACCCACGCACCCTGCGCCGTGACCACCCGCATGGTGCCGCAAACGGCATAGAGCAACTGCGCTTCGCGATGTTGATGCAGTTCCTGGTGCGCGCCATCCATGTAATCACGCGGATAAGCGCTGACCGGGCCGTGCAGGAAGTGGCTGATTAACATGTCTGTTCCGATGACTTTGTTGTCAGGAATACGCTTTTTCGCCAACTTAGCATAAGCCGCTCACTACAACGTAAAGCGTGCCGCGATGAACCAGTCCAGAAATGTCATCCGCTACATCAACGCAGCTCATGTGATCGACCACATGTTCATGCTGATTTTCCCCGCCGCCATTCTCGGCATGACCCAAGCCTTCGCGTTGGATTACGCCGCGCTGATCGGCTTGTCCCTCGGCGGTTTCATTGCTTTCGGCGCCTGTTCGCTACCGGCCGGTTGGCTGGGGGATCACTGGAGCCGGCGGCAAATGATGCTGGTGTTTTTCTTCGGTATTGGCGCCTCGGCGATTTTCACCGGTTTGAGCAGCAGCGCGCCGATGCTGGTTGTCGGCCTGACACTGATCGGGGTTTTTGCCGCGATCTATCACCCGGTGGGCACTGCAATGCTGGTGGCCTATGCGCAGAACCGCGGCCGGGAAATCGGCATCAACGGCATGTGGGGCAACCTCGGCGTGGCGTTTTCGGCGCTGATCACCGGGTTGCTGGTGGCGCAGTTTGGCTGGCGTTCGGCATTCATTCTGCCGGGGGTGGTGGCGATTGCATTGGGCATCGGTTTCGCCTTGCAGGTGTGTGAAGAACCGATCCCCAAGCGTCCGCACACGCCGCTCAAAGGCGCGGCCGGCCAGCGGATTTCCATGGTCATGGTGTTTGGCGTGCTGGCCCTGGCCACCGCGACCGGCGGCGTGGTGTTCAACGCCACGACCATGACCTATCCGAAACTCTTTCAGGAGCGCCTGCATGATTTGTTCGCGTCGCCACAAACCCTTGGCGTGGTGGTCAGCCTGGCGTATGCCTTCGGTGCCGTGGCGCAGCTGAGCATCGGCCGGGTGTTGCACCGTTTTAGTCTGAAATGGCCGTTCATTGTGTTGACGTTGTGCCAGGCGCCATTGCTGTTCGGGTTGGCGTATGTGGACGGCTGGGCCGTGATTGCATTGGGCGCGGCGTTCATGTTCGTGGTGTTTGGCCAGGTCACGGTGAATGACGCGATGGTCGCCAACTTCGTCGCCCCGCAATGGCAGTCCCGGGTTTTTGCGCTGCGTTACTGTTTATCGTTCGGGGCCAGTGCGACCGCGATTCCGCTGATTTCGTTCGTCGAACCGCGCCAGGGTTTTGTAGGCCTTTATCTGATATTGGCGGGTTTTGCGGCATTGACCTTCTTGGCGGCGCTGGTTTTCCCACGGACGCCGTCTGAGGCTGCTGTAGGACAAACGGCGTAACCAGTGACGAAATCCTGCAAATGCTGGCGCAAAGCTAGCATTTGTACGGCTGTGCAAATCATTCCTTTGGCTGATTTGGCTGGCGTATAAGGGCTTTAGAGTAATTATCTTCAAAGCCAAGACCGTGCAGTCAGAAAAGGGATTCTTATGTTGCAGACTCGCGTTATCCCGCCAGCCGAAGGCGCTTACCAGTATCCACTGCTGATTAAACGACTGCTGATGTCCGGCGCTCGTTACGAGAAAACCCGCGAGATCATTTACCGCGACCAGTTGCGCTACAGCTATCCGACCCTGATCGAACGGGTCGCACGGCTGGCCAACGTGCTGACGGCGGCCGGGGTCAAGGCCGGGGATACCGTGGCGGTGATGGACTGGGACAGCCATCGCTATCTGGAATGCATGTTCGCCATCCCGATGATTGGCGCGGTGATCCACACCATCAACGTGCGCCTGTCGCCGGAACAGATCCTCTACACCATGAACCACGCCGAGGACCGCTTCGTGCTGGTCAACAGTGAGTTTGTGGGGCTGTACCAGGCCATCGCCGGGCACCTGACCACGGTCGAGAAAACCCTGCTGCTGACCGACCTGCCGGAGAAAACCGCCGATTTGCCGAACCTTGTCGGCGAATACGAGCAACTGCTGGCGGCGGCGAGCACCCAATACGACTTCCAGGATTTCGACGAAAACTCGGTTGCGACCACCTTCTACACCACCGGCACCACCGGCAATCCCAAAGGCGTGTACTTCACCCATCGGCAACTGGTGCTGCACACCATGGGTGTGTCGACGATCATGGGCGCCATCGACAGCGTGCGGCTGCTGGGCACCAACGATGTCTACATGCCGATCACGCCGATGTTCCATGTGCACGCGTGGGGCTTGCCGTACGTGGCGACGATGCTCGGCCTGAAGCAGGTTTATCCCGGGCGCTACGACCCGGAATACCTGGTGGAGCTGTGGCGCAAAGAGAAAGTCACCTTCTCCCACTGCGTGCCGACCATCCTGCAAATGGTCCTCAACGCCAAAGCGGCGCAGGACACCGATTTCGGCGGCTGGAAAATCGTCATTGGCGGCAGCGCGCTCAACCGAACGTTGTACGAAGCCGCCAAGGCCAAGGGCATTCAATTGACCGCCGCCTACGGGATGTCGGAAACCGGGCCGCTGGTGTCCTGTGCTCACCTCAATGACGAGTTGATGGCGGGCACCGAAGATGAACGCACCACGTATCGGATCAAGGCCGGCGTGCCGGGGCCATTGGTGGAAGCGGCGATCGTCGACACCGACGGCAACTTCCTGCCTGCCGATGGCGAGACCCAGGGCGAACTGGTGCTGCGCGCGCCGTGGCTCACCGAAGGTTATTTCAACGAACCGCAGAAGGGCGCCGAGCTCTGGGCCGGCGGCTGGTTGCACACCGGCGACGTGGCGACCCTGGACAGCATGGGTGTGATCGACATCCGCGACCGGATCAAGGACGTGATCAAGACCGGCGGCGAGTGGATCTCGTCCCTGGACCTCGAAGATTTGATCAGCCGTCACGTAGCGGTACGTGAAGTAGCAGTGGTGGGGATTGCCGATCCGCAGTGGGGCGAGCGCCCGTTTGCCTTACTGGTGATCCGTGAGGGGCATGAGATCGGGGCTCGTGAACTCAAGGAACACCTCAAGCCGTTCGTCGAACTGGGGCATCTGAGCAAGTGGGCCATCCCGAGCCAGATCGCCCTTGTTACGGAAATTCCCAAGACCAGCGTCGGCAAGCTCGACAAGAAGCGTATCCGCCTCGACATCACTGAATGGCAGGCTAACAACAGCACCTTCCTCTCGACGCTTTGAGCGTGTTTTGACCTCCCCTGGCGTGCCCGAAACGGCACGCCAGCCCCACCAAGCAAGCGCTTGGCTTGTGAAATCCGAATTTTCAGCCATCCTTGCCGTGCCGACATGTGTCGGACTGGCGAAAGGACTGTTCCAGAGTGGCCGGCAGCTGCAAATCACACTTTAGAGGGATCAAGCAGTACTACCTGCTGGCTATAGTCCGCTCAAGGATTTTTAAGAACGGAGCAAACGCACAAACGGGGCGATGCACATTGGGATTGAATTCGGGACGCCTTGGCTCTCGGTCATCCACAACGTTTTTAAAAGTACTCACTGCCATAACAATAATGCACATGGAGTAGCGTCGATGACATCAGTAAACCAGTTCTGGCGCCGGGCGAAACTGCCCCTGGCGGTCAGTCTCGCCTCTTCGCTCGCCGGGCCTGCATTCGGCGTCAGTTTCAACGTCGGTGAAATCGAAGGTCAGTTCGACTCATCCCTGTCGATCGGTGCCAGTTGGTCTACTCAGAGTCCCAACAAGAACCTTATCGGCGTCAACAACGGCGGCCATGGTCTGTCGCAGACGTCCGATGACGGTCACGCTAACTTCAAGAGCGGGGAAACCTTCTCGAAAATCTTCAAGGGCATCCACGACCTCGAACTGAAATACGGCGACACCGGGGTCTTCGTCCGCGGCAAGTACTGGTACGACTTTGAACTCAAGGACGAAAGTCGCGAGTTCAAGGACATCAGCGACAACAACCGCAAGGAAGGCGCCAAGTCCTCCGGTGGGCAGATCCTCGACGCCTTCGTCTACCACAACTACTCCATTGCCGATCAGCCGGGGTCCGTGCGTCTGGGCAAGCAGGTCGTGAGCTGGGGTGAAAGTACCTTCATCGGCGGCGGCATCAACTCGATCAACCCGATCGACGTGTCCGCATTCCGTCGTCCGGGTGCCGAGATCAAGGAAGGCCTGATTCCGGTCAACATGTTCTACGTGTCCCAGAGCCTGACCGAAAACCTGTCGGCCGAAGCGTTCTATCAGTTGGAATGGGATCAGACCGTCGTCGATAACTGCGGCACATTCTTCTCTCAGCCGGATATCGTTGCCGATGGTTGCGACAGCAACTTGCGCGTGCTGAACAAGCGCTCGCAGATTCCAGCCGTGGCGTTAGGGCCGTTGGCCAGCGCGGGCGTCAACGTCAACGAAGAAGGTGTGCTGGTCCAGCGCGGCGGCGATCGCGATGCGCGGGACAGCGGCCAGTGGGGCGCGTCCTTCAAGTACATGTTCGACCCGCTGGACACCGAGTTCGGTGCCTACTTCATGAACTACCACAGCCGTGCGCCCATCTTCAGCGCCACCGGTGCTCCGCAGTCGGTCTATAACACTGCCGCGGCACTGCCTGGCCCGTTCGCGGCACTCGCACCGCTGCTGGTGGCAGGCAATTCGAAGTACTTCATCGAATACCCTGAAGACATTCGCCTCTATGGCCTGAGCTTCTCCACCACCTTGCCTACCGGTACGGCGTGGAGCGGTGAACTCAGCTACCGTCCAAACGCACCGGTGCAACTGAACTCCACCGATATCCTGTTTGCCGGCGTACGTCCTATCGGTGGTGCGTTGTCCAACGCTTCCCTGCTGACCGGCGTGCCGGGTCAGGACCTGCACGGTTATCGTCGCAAGGAAATCACCCAGTTCCAGACCACCCTGACGCACTTCTTCGACCAGGTCATGGGCGCCAGCCGTCTGACTGTGGTGGGCGAAGTGGGCGTGACCCACGTCGGCGGCCTGGAAAGCACGTCCGATGTCCGTTACGGCCGTGATCCGGTCTACGGTCCGGGTGAACTGCCCGCCACTGGCGGCGCCAACACCTGCGCCAACATCCTCAACGCCAGCACCATCAACGGCGCCGGCCCGGGTTCACCGCAGAACAACCGTAGCCGTAACTGCAACGACGAAGGGTTCACCACCTCCACTTCGTGGGGTTATCGCGGCCGGGCCATCTGGGAATACAACGACGTGTTCGCCGGCGTGAACCTCAAGCCGAACGTGGCCTGGTCCCATGACGTCAGCGGTTACTCGCCGGGTCCTGGCGGCAACTTCGAGGAAGGTCGCAAAGCGGTCAGCCTGGGCGTCGATGCCGAATACCAGAACACCTACACCGCGAGCCTGGCCTACACCAACTTCTTCGACGGCAAGTACACCACCGTGGACGACCGCGACTTCGTTGCGCTCAGCTTCGGCGTGAACTTCTAAGCACTGTTTTTTCAGGACGAACACACATATGAAAATAACAAAGAGTCTGTTCCACGCCGGTGTTCTGGGGCTTTCGCTGCTGGCGACAAGCGTCATGGCAGCGGTGCCTGCCGCTGAAGCGGACAAGCTGGGCAAGAGCCTGACGCCGATGGGCGCCGAGATGGCGGGCAATGCCGACGGTTCGATTCCGGCCTGGAAACCACTGGCGAAGAATGCCGGTTCCGTCGACAGCAAGGGCTTCCTGTCCGACCCGTACGCCAGTGAAAAACCGCTGTTCACCATCACCGCGCAGAACGTCGACCAGTACAAGGAAAAGCTTGCCCCGGGCCAGTACGCGATGTTCAAGCGCTACCCGGAAACCTTCAAGATGCCGGTCTACCCGTCCCATCGCGGCGCCACCGTACCGGATGACGTGTTTGCCTCCATCAAGAAAAATGCCACCAACACCAACCTGGTGTCCGGCGGTAACGGTCTGGAAAACTTCGAAACCGCCGTGCCGTTCCCGATTCCGAAAAGTGGCGTCGAAGTCATCTGGAACCACATCACCCGCTATCGCGGCGGCAGCGTAACTCGTCTGGTCACCCAGGCCACGCCACAGCCGAACGGCTCGTTCAGCCTAGTGTACTTCCAGGACCAGTTCGTGTTCCGCGACAAGATGAAGGACTACGACCCGAAAAACCCGGGCAACATCCTGTTCTACTTCAAGCAGAAAGTGACCGCGCCGGCACGTCTGGCCGGTGGTGTGCTGCTGGTGCACGAAACCCTCGACCAGGTTAAGGAACCGCGTTCGGCGTGGGTCTACAACGCCGGTCAGCGTCGTGTGCGCCGTGCTCCGCAAGTGTCCTATGACGGGCCGGGTACTGCCGCCGATGGCCTGCGTACCTCCGACAACCTGGACATGTACAACGGTGCGCCGGACCGCTACGACTGGAAACTCGAAGGCAAGAAAGAGATGTACATCGCCTCCGACAGCTACAAGCTCGATGATCCGAAACTGAAGTACGCCGACATCATCAAGGCCGGCCACATCAACCAGGACCTGGCGCGTTACGAGCTGCGCCGCGTCTGGCATGTGGTCGCGACCTTGAAGGAAGGTCAGCGCCACATCTATGCCAAACGTGACTTCTACATCGACGAAGACACCTGGCAGGCTGCGGTGATCGACCACTACGACGGTCGTAACCAGCTGTGGCGCGTTGCAGAAGCCCATGCCGAGAACTACTACGACAAGCAAGTGCCGTGGTACGCCCTGGAAACCTTGTATGACCTGCAATCGGGTCGCTACCTGGCGCTGGGCATGAAGAACGAAGAGAAATCGGCGTATGACTTCGGCTTCACCGCCACCACCAGTGACTTCACCCCGGCCGCACTGCGTCAGGATGGTGTTCGCTAACTCGCTGTAGACAGAGGCCGCATCCTCGAAAAACGCCCCGACTGGTTCGGGGCGTTTTTTTGTCTGACCATCCACACCCCCCGAAGGAGCAAAGCTCGCTCGCGATGGCGTCCGTACCCACACCGCATGAATTCCGATACATCGCGCCAACCCCAATCGCGGGCAAGCCATGCTCCTACGGTCTTTTTGTAGCCATTTGTAGCAACAACCTTCAATAGCGCTCCGTTTACCGCTAGTCTGCGGACATCTGCAACGCCGCCAACAGCATTTCAAACAAGAGCCGGCCATGACTGATCTGTCCCCACTTCCGGGTCCTGCAAGCGTTGCCGTCGCGGCACTGGACGGGCGTTTCTTCCGGCCCCCGTTGCCTGACGGCCATGTGCTTCGGCCTCGCCTGTGCGAGCGCCTGAGTGCCGGGCTCGGTGGTCGATTGTTGTTGGTCAGCGCCCCGGCCGGGTTCGGCAAGAGTTCGTTGGCGGTGGAGTTCTGTCAGGGCCTGCCGGCGCACTGGCAAAGCCTGTGGCTGGGGCTGAGCCCGCGTGACAACGATCCGGGGCGTTTCCTCGAGCGCCTGCTCGAAGGCCTCCAGGATTATTTTCCGCAGTTGGGCAGCAAAGCGCTCGGGCTGCTGAAAATGCGCCAGCGCCATCAACCCTTTGCGTTCGAAGAATGGCTGGACGGTTTGCTCGATGAGCTGGCCGTGCACCTGTCACCGGGTTCGCCGTTGTTGCTGGTGCTGGACGACTATCACTTGGCCCAGGGCCCGGTGCTCGATCGCTGTCTGCAATTTTTCCTCAATCACCTGCCCGATGGCCTGCTGGTCATGGTCACCAGCCGGCAACGTCCGGACTGGCACCTGGCGCGGCTACGCCTGTCGCGGCAACTGCTCGAACTGCATGAGCAAGACCTGCGCCTGACCCACGACGAAGCCCTGACCCTGCTTGATCGCCACAGCAGTTCGTTGCGCGGCGAGGCGCTGGAAAACCTGATCCAGCGCAGCGAAGGCTGGGTGGCCGGCCTGCGTTTCTGGTTGTTGGCGGCTTCCGAAGCGGGCAGCGATGGCGCGTTGCCGCAGTCGCTGCATGGCGGGGAAGGGCTGATCCGCGATTACCTGCTGGAAGAAGTCATCGACTGTTTACCTGCCGAAGTGCAGGCATTCCTCTATGACACGGCGCCTCAGGAGCGTTTTTGCAGCGAGCTGTGCGACGCGGTGCGCGAGGCCCATGACAGCGCCGAAATCCTGCGTTTCCTGTTGGCCCACCAGGTCTTTCTGGTGCCGCTGGACGAGCACGGTCACTGGTTCCGCTATCACCACCTGTTTTCCGACTTGCTGCGCACGCGGCCCAAGACCCAGGCCCTGGTGCCGGCCGCCAGCCTGCATTTGCGCGCCTGCCGCTGGTTCAACGCCCAGGGCTTGCTCGATGAAGCCGTGGAGCAGGCCTTGCGCGCCGGGCACCTGGATGTCGCGGCGAACCTGGTGCAGAACCTGTCGGAGGAACAACTGCTGGCCGAGCAGAACGTCGGCATGCTGCTGCGCTGGAAAATGGACTTGCCCGACAGCTTGCTGATCAGCACGCCACGGCTGATCGTGCTCTACAGCTGGGCGCTGGGACTGGCTTGCCAGCTGGACGCTGCCGAAGAGTTGGCCAATCATTTGAGCCGCTTCCTGCCGGCGCCATCGGCCACGGCGCAGAAGTCCATGCTCGCCCAATGGCTGGCTTTGAGCGGGATCATCGCCCGTGGGCGTGGCAATCGGGATCTGACGCTGCTCTATTGCACCGAAGCCCTGGAGAGCCTGCCCGCCAAGCGTTACGGCCAGCGCCTGATGTGTCTCTCGACCTTGTCCAACCTGGCGATTGCCGATGGCGACCTGTGGCGTGCCCGGGGGTTGAATCGTGAGTCCCTGGAGTTGGCGCAGCGGGTCGGCAATCCATTATTCGAGGCCCTGGCTCATTACGATCGCGCCCGAGTATTGCAGGCCCGAGGAGAAATCCTGCGCTCGCTGGATGAAGTCCGGCAGGGCCTGCAACGCCTGCACGGCTTGTCGCCGCAACGGCTCTACGCGGTGCGGGCCCGACTGATCTTGTACGAAGGTTTCCTGCTGGCCCTGCGCTCGCAACCCCAGGCCGCACGGCTGCGTTTGCAGGCTGGTTTGGGCGAAGCCCGGGCCTGTCGCGACATCAGCGTGTTGATCGGCCACTGCGTGATCGCCCGGCTCGAGGGCAGCAGTGGCGAGTTCGCCAAGGCCTTCGCCGAACTGGCCGAAGCCGAACGGCTGATGCATATCTGGGACGTCCCGCCGATCTACTACCTGGCGATGATCACCCTGGTCAAATGCGAACTCTGGCTGGCCCAGGGCCGCACCGACCTGGCCGAAGCCTGGCTCGCCCGACTGGGCCAGACCTACAACGGCGAACGCGCCGCCGCACCGCCGGAATTCCATCCACAGCTGCCGCTGCACATCGAATTGCAGCAAGCCTTGCTGGAAGTGATTCAGGGTCAACCGATGCTGGCGGAAGGGCGATTGAATGCGCTGCTGGAGCATGGGCAGCAAACGGGACGGCAGATGCTCAGCGTGATGGCGTTGACGCAGAAGATTGCGTTGCTGCTGGCGGGCGGACGAGAACCCGAGGCGCGCAAGGCATTGGCGCAAGCGCTGGAAGCGGCGGCGGGTGGCGTGCTGCAACCTTTCGATGGGTTGCTGGATGAGCATTCGGATTGGCTGCGCGGGCAACTTCAGCTCGCTGCGTCGAGCGCTGTTGCGCAAACCCTCATCGAGCATTTGCCTGCCGCCGTCGCGCGTCCCGCCTTGGAGTTATCCCCAGGCGCGGACAACCTCAGCGCCCGTGAACTGGCGGTCCTGCGCTTGATAGCCCAAGGCTGTTCCAATCAGGAAATTAGCGATCAGCTGTTTATTTCCCTGCACACGGTGAAAACCCACGCCAGCCATATCAACAGCAAACTCGGCGTGGAGCGGCGCACACAAGCGGTGGCGCGGGCGAAAGAGTTGGGTGTGTTGCAGTAAATTCCTCCGACACCCGCAAATCCGCGTCAGAGGCTTTCACTCATGCGGTTACGGTTGAGGCATCACCCGGCAAAATCGACAGTAAACCGATCGAGCAATCGTCGCCGGTTTTGAGGGCAATGGACTGTTGCAGGTTGTCGGCCAATACGACCTTCATTTTTTTGTGCGGTAGCGTCGCATTCCACTCCAGCAATCTCTGCACGGCTGAGGCGGGCAGACCGGTGGATTTGTGATAAAGGCTCTCTGCGCTGCCGTCGCTCATGATCGCGAAGCCGTTTTGCGCTTCGATTGGCCCACGGTAAAGCCTCAACTTTGACACCGCCTTCGGGTCGGTCAGGAACAGTGTGGTGTTGGCGAATTCACCATTTTCAGGCGCGGAAAGCGTCTGCAATTGGCCCTCGACATCCACACTGGCAATGATTCCGTCACCCAAATGGCCGGCCAGATAACGCCCGCGTGAATAGGCAACAAACGACAAGGTGCAGGCTAGCTCACTGATATCGCAGCCGAGCTTCGTCGATTTGCGCCGAAAAGCATCGAGGCAGCGATTGGTCAGGCGCTGGGCGGCTTTCGCGTGGTGCTTGTCCATGTGTTGCCAGAGGGTTTCGAAGTTCTTGCAGACAAAACCCAGGGTCGCAGTCACTGCGACCTGGGCGCCGATGTCGGATCGGGCCCTGGAACCGGCTCCGTCGGCCAATGCAATGCACGTCACGTCGTTCGACTGCCGCGCCGCGACGTAATCCTGACAAGGCGTCTGAGTTTTGAGGTGCGAGCGTCCGACGACGAAGGCGCAGGACGTTTTACCGCTGAAGTTCATCGGGAGCTCAGGCATGGTCAGATCGTTGCCCAGGCTTCGATGCCCTTGACGTCCAGCTTGATCTCGTCGCCTGGTGTCGACGCCGAGGCTTGGGAAACACTGCGGCTCAACCAGTCAAAGAACTCATTGAAGCGCAGGCCTTGCAGGCGTAAAGGCGGGAGTTTTGGCGAGAACCGCGCCAGTGACTGCACATTCGCTGCTTCACCGATCGCAATCGGGAACACCGTCAGTTTGCGTTGATTGATCAGGTTGCTGACGCGGGTGGCCACTTCTTCGATATCGTCGGTCGGTTCGCCGTCGGTCATCAGCACCATCCACGGCTGAAAGTAATCGACGCCGGCACGTTGATAATCGGCCTTGCGAGCTTCCAACAGATCCAGTGCGATGCCCACCGCATGGCCCATCGGCGTCATGCCCGAAGCGACCAGCGGCGGAACGTCCTGGCGGCTGATCGAGCTGAAATCGAGGACTTTTTGCGCCGTCCCGCCGAAGGTCACGATGCAGATCTCCGCAGCGTATTGCGCCACTTCATCGTCACGGATAGCGTCAAAAAACATCTTCACGCCGGCCTGTAGTTCGGCAATCGGCGCGCCGTCCATGGAACCGCTGACATCCAGCACCAAGCACACAGGTACGCGGGTGGTAGGGTTTTCGGCGAGATCTTCCTGGCGAAGGAGGTAATCGTCTTGCATGGCAATGTCCTTTTTCGGTTGAGCGTTACAAGAAACGCTTCAAGAGTCGTTTGAGCCAGCGTAGCGCAATGCTTTCCTGGCGGGGCGCGCGTATTGGCGCGGATTGGTGAGGTTGTGCCCGAGGCGCCGTCGGCTGTCGCTGTGGCTGCGGCGCCGGTCGTGGCGGGGCGGGTCGCGCCGGGGGCGGCATCGGCGCAGCCACCGGTTTGGGCACAGGTGCTGGCGCTGGAATATTGCGTACTGGCGCCGGCGCCGGCGTCGGTCGCGGCGCGGGAGCGGGCGGTGGCGCTGGGCGCTGGACTGCCTGCTCGGTGTCCTTTCGGCTTTCTTCAGCGAGTTTTTTCAGTTTTGCGGCTTTCTGGCAGTCTGCGCAGCGCGTTGATCGGCCGGCAGATTTCATTTTATCCAGCCACTTTTTTGATTCGGTGTAGGTTTTCTTGCAGCCGCCACAGACAGCCTCGACCGGATCGGCAATATGAAACGCCTGCGGAAACAATTCGTCGGAATGCTTGCCGCTCTTGCAAAGATCCTTGCCGTACTGCTCCAGTAGCGCTAGCCAATCACTGATGGGCCGGCGCTGATTGTCTTCGAACGTGTTGCTGAACGCCTGTTTCAGCGGGTAAGGCAAATGGCTCCAGATGTTCTGCCACATACCCACTGGCGTCACGCTGACCTTGCCCTTGCCGCTGTCCTTTTTGAACCGGTAAGGAAAGTTCATATTGCGGATGTTGTCCGCCGCTGTGCCGCCACCCTGCTGCGAATACGGTGGTTTGCCGGGTAGCAGGATCATGAACAGCATTGTCGCGACGGCAAATAATTCGTGATTTTTGCTGCGTAAATAGTTGCCATATTTTTCGCCCTGAATCTCCGGCGCGGTGAACGGCACGGTACCGACTTCGCAGGGGAAATGCCCGATCTGGAAACTGTCGGTATCGACAATCCACACCTGGTTGCTGTCGGGCGTCACCAGCAGGTTCATCGGGTTGATATCACCGATGATGATGTTCAGCGAATGCAGGTACTGCACTTGTTTGAGAAACGCGATCGCGACGTTCACCAGATCCCGGCGCGTCCATGTTGGGAAGTTTTTCATCAGCAACGGTTTCACAAACACTGAGGTTGTCAGGGTTTTACCCTGCGCCCGTGGCATGACGTAGCCGACAAATTCTTCTTTGTCGTTGAACACCAGCTCGGTTGGCCAACAGATGCCGGGCGCGTCGATGCGGCGCGTGACCATCAGTTCGATCTTCTCGCGGCGGCGCGTCGTGAGGTTGTCGGGGTGATAGATCTTGCATACTTCGCGGGTGCCCGCCACGGCGTAAATCGTCCCTTCGCCACCGGCGCTGATGAAGGTGTGGAGGGTCAACTGACGGCCCAAAGCGGTCGAGACGACCGAGCCTTGCTTGACCGTGGCGCCGGTGTTGTGGATTTTGCGGTCGGGGCTGTTCAGCGGTTTTGCGGGCAAATCGAATGGCTTGATTGGCACGCTTGGCGCCTTCGCAGCAGCTTTCGGAAGAGACGCTGCTTTGGCAGCAGGCGCTGCTTTTGGTGCAGCCTGAGCTATTTGCGCTGCTGCTTTTTGCACTGCAGCTGCTTTCGTCGAGGGACCGGTCCAGCGTATGGCTCGGGCCTGGGCAGCTTCGCACTGTTGCAATTGTGCTTTATCGCACGTCAGCAGCAGCAGGTCGTAATCAAGGCACAAGTCGACGGCGTCAACCGTTGAACCGACGGCCACCGTGGTGCGCTTGAGCACGAATATGGGCTGGCCATCGAACGCACATTCGGCGAGCAGATCAATGTCATGCAGCGCTGTGCCTTTTGGCAGCGCACGGTGTGGGCGAGACGGCTGGGCGACAAACGAGCGGAAAAAACGGCGAGCATTCTGGTGAATCTGCCCCTCGCCCTCGGTCAGGGACCGCAGTTCCAGCAGCGCGTTATGAGCGACAAACGGCAGGCCATTCTTGCCGCGAACCCGGTTGATAATGTCCGGGTCCTTGAAAAGGACGCTTTGATCGACGAGCACGTGTTCCATAGAGGGGGGCATTGGCTTCCTGCCGTCTTGTTTCAAAATAGGCGGGCGCGAGGATACCCTATCAATTTTGCGGATCACAACCGCAGCACCGCGCTCAGGCACCAGGATAAAAACCATGCAAACCCCGAATACCGCGCTTATCCGCGAAACGTTCCCCGTCGGTCCGCTGCAGTGCAACTGCACCATCATCGGCAACCCGATCACTAAAAAAGCCATCGTCGTCGACCCGGGCGGCAATCACGAGTTGATCCTGGCCCGGCTCGACGCTCTGGGCCTGAAGGTGGTCAGCATCATCCACACCCACGCGCACCTCGATCACTTCCTGGCCTCCGGTCAGCTCAAGGAGAAAACCGGCGCAACCCTCCACCTGCACAAAGAAGATCAATTCCTCTGGGACAACCTGGAGATGCAATGCCAGATGTTCGGCGTGCCTTACACGCCGGTGCCATCGCCGGATCGCTGGTTGGCCGATGACGAAGAACTGGCCTGTGGTTGTGGCGTCGCGATTCATACGCCGGGGCATACGCCAGGTTCCATGAGCTTTTGGTTTTCAGAGGCTAAGCTGCTGATTGCTGGTGACACGTTGTTCAAACGCGGGGTAGGGCGCACGGATTTGTGGGGTGGCGATCAGGCGACCATCGTGCGCTCGATCAAGCAGCGGCTGTATACCCTCGATGAGGACGCGACCGTGGTCACCGGGCATGGTCCGGACACACGTCTGGGCGATGAAATGCGCGAGAACCCTTTTGTGCGGGCCTGAATTGTAACCAGCGGAATTTTTACTCGCGCAAATGATCCAACGCCCGCAAAGGCCGATGCCTGGGTCCGTTGCACCTCAGAATGCAAAAAGTAGGAGCTCTTCATGTTCACCAAGCAGCGTTTGATTATTGTCGCAACTGCTGTGGCCCTGTTGTCCGGCTGCGCTTCACCTAATCCTTATGACAACCAGGGGCAAGCCGACGGCGGCTCCCAAGGCATGAGTAAAACCGCCAAGTACGGTGGCCTCGGCGCCTTGGCCGGTGCGTTGGCCGGTGCCGCCATCGGTCACGATAACCGCGGCAAAGGTGCGTTGATTGGCGCTGCGGTAGTGGGCGCTTCCGCCGCCGGTTACGGTTACTACGCCGACCAGCAAGAGAAAAAGCTGCGGGCCAGCATGGCCAATACGGGGGTTGAAGTGCAGCGCCAGGGCGATCAGATCAAGCTGATCATGCCGGGCAACATCACCTTCGCTACCGATTCGGCGAATATCGCTTCAAGCTTCTACCAGCCGTTGAACAACCTGGCGGGCTCGCTCAAGGAATTCAGCCAGAACCAGATCGAGATCGTCGGCTACACCGACAGCACCGGTGCCCGTCAACACAACATGGACCTGTCCCAGCGTCGCGCCCAAAGCGTGGCGACTTACCTGACTTCCCAAGGCGTGAGCGGTGCCAACCTGTCGGCACGCGGTGCCGGGCCGGATAACCCGATTGCCAGCAACGGTGACGTCAATGGCCGCGCGCAGAACCGTCGGGTCGAAGTCAACCTGAAGGCGATTCCGGGCCAGCAGTATCAGCAGCAGGGGCAGCCTGTTCAGCAGTACTGAAAACCGTCTGACTGAACCCCAGGCGTAAAAAAGCCCGCCCGATCCTCAACAGATCGGGCGGGCTTTTTTGTACCGCGCGAAACCTGATTACTTCTTCAGGCCGTAATGTTCATCGAGCATGCCCGGCGCGTTCGGGGCTTTTGGTGCGTAGTCGCGAGGTGGCTCCTGATTGCGCGGTGGCGTCAGGCGTTCCCGTGGGGCTACGGCGGCGTCGGCGTGCAGGGCGGCCAGCAAGCGTTGACGAGTCTGCTCGTCCAGGGCCAGGCGGTTGGCACCCTCGGCGAGATGATCCTGCACGTCCTGATAGCTCGCAGTCATTTTCTTGACCAGGGTGGCCGTGCTGTTGAAGTGGGTAACCACCTCGTTCTGATAACTGTCGAAACGTTCCTGAATATCATCCAGCTGACGTTGCGTGCGGTTAGGCGCGGCATTCGGTGCCAGACGAGCGACCAGGAATCCAATGGCGACACCCACAACCAGGGCAAGAGTCGGCAACAACCAAACTAAGAGCGAGTGTTCCACGAGTCCTTCCTCTATAAACGGCTTTGCTTTACGTTAACGGCTCGAACCTGCGCTGTATACCGCGATTCACTCGCAATAGATTGGCACAGACAATTTGCTAGACGAGTCGACCCGATTCGAGGTCACGGAGTTCCTTCCTTGCTTATGCGCGAAACCCCTGTAGTGATTGATGGCCCGGTCGGCCAACTGGAAGCCCTTTACCTTGGCCGCGACGAACCTCGCGGCCTGGCGCTGATCTGCCATCCAAACCCGGTGCAGGGCGGCACCATGCTCAATAAAGTCGTGTCGACCTTGCAGCGCACCGCCCGTGATGCCGGTTTGATTACCTTGCGTTTCAATTACCGTGGCGTCGGTGCCAGCGAAGGCACCCACGACATGGGCACCGGCGAAGTCGACGATGCCCAGGCGGTTGCTGAATGGCTGCGAGCCAAGCACCCGGAATTGCCGCTGACGCTGTTCGGTTTCTCCTTCGGCGGTTTTGTTGCAGCAAGTCTCGGCGGACGCCTGGAAGCCAAGGGCGAACAATTGAAACATCTGTTCATGGTCGCGCCAGCGGTCATGCGCCTCGGCGATCAAGATCAACTGCCGCAACACGGCGAGCTGACCCTGATCCAGCCCGAAACCGACGAAGTCATCGACCCACAGCTCGTCTACGACTGGTCCGACAAACTCGATCGCCCCCATGAGCTGCTGAAAGTGGCAGAATGCGGACACTTTTTTCATGGCAAGCTGACCGATCTCAAGGATCTGATCCTGCCGCGTCTTTCGAATTGATTGCAGTCTGACAAGCGATTACCCATGACGACTCGTACCCGTATCCTCACCGGCATCACCACCACCGGCACGCCGCACCTGGGCAACTACGCCGGCGCCATCCGCCCGGCGATCCTCGCCAGCCGCGACAGCAATGCCGATTCGTTCTACTTCCTGGCCGACTACCACGCCCTGATCAAATGCGATGACCCGCTGCGCATCCAGCGCTCGCGTCTGGAAATCGCCGCGACCTGGCTGGCCGGTGGCCTCGATGTAGACCGCGTGACCTTCTATCGCCAGTCCGACATCCCGGAGATCCCCGAGCTGACCTGGCTGCTGACCTGCGTCGCCGCCAAGGGTCTGCTCAACCGGGCCCACGCCTACAAGGCCTCGGTGGATAAGAACGTCGAGACCGGCGAAGACCCGGACGCCGGCATCACCATGGGCTTGTACAGCTACCCGGTGCTGATGGCCGCGGACATCCTGATGTTCAACGCGCACAAGGTGCCGGTCGGTCGTGACCAGATCCAGCACGTGGAAATGGCCCGCGACATCGGCCAGCGTTTCAACCACCTGTTTGGCCAGGGCAAAGAATTCTTCACCATGCCGGAGGCGCTGATCGAAGAAAGCGTCGCCACGCTGCCAGGCCTCGACGGTCGCAAGATGTCGAAGAGCTACGACAACACCATTCCGTTGTTCAGCAGCGCCAAAGAGATGAAGGACGCGATTTCGCGGATCGTCACCGACTCCCGCGCGCCGGGCGAAGCGAAAGATCCAGACAACTCGCACCTGTTCACCCTGTTTCAGGCCTTCGCCACCCCAGCGCGGTCCGACGAATTCCGCAGTGAATTGTTGCAGGGCCTGGGTTGGGGCGAGGCGAAGAATCGTCTGTTCCAGCTGCTCGACAGCGAACTGGGTGAATCCCGCGAGCGTTATCACCAGTTGATCGAACGCCCGGCGGATCTGGAAGACATGCTGCAGATCGGCGCCAAGAAGGCCCGCTCGGTGGCGACGCCGTTCCTCCACGAGCTGCGTGAGGCGGTCGGCCTGCGTTCTTTCGTCGCCCAGACCCAAGTCGCGACCACCACGAAGAAGAAAGCCGCGAAAGCCGCGCGTTTCGTCAGTTTCCGTGAAGACGACGGCAGCTTCCGCTTCCGTCTGCTGGCGGCCGATGGCGAGCAACTGCTGCTGTCGCGCAACTTCGCCGACGGTAAAACCGCTGGTCAGGTGACCAAGCAGCTGCAAGCCGGCCAACCGCTGGACGTGCGCAGCGAAGACCTGAGCTTCAGTGTCTGGCTGGAAGGCGAGTGCGTCGGCGACAGTCCGGCGTTTGCCGACAGCGCCGCGCGTGACGTCGCCATCGACGCCTTGCGTGTGGCCCTGACGCCGGTCCAGGAATAAATCAGCGGCTCGGCCCGACCAAGGGCTGATTGCCATTCCCACGGGCCGTCGCTACAGTGACGGCCCGTTTTTGTTGCCTTGCTAACGAATTATGACGCCCCTAGAACGATATCAAGCTGATCTGAAACGCCCGGAATTCTTCCATGACGCGGCGCAAGAAACGGCCGTGCGCCATTTGCAGCGCCTGTACGACGATCTGGTCGCGGCCTCGCAGAGCAAGCCGGGGCTGTTCGGCAAACTGTTTGGCATGAAAGACCAGGCACCGGTCAAGGGCCTGTACTTCTGGGGCGGCGTTGGCCGTGGCAAGACCTACCTGGTCGACACTTTCTTCGAAGCCTTGCCGTTCAAGGAAAAGGTCCGCACTCACTTCCACCGCTTCATGAAGCGCGTGCACGAAGAGATGAAGACCCTGGGCGGCGAGAAAAACCCGCTGACCATTATCGCCAAGCGTTTCTCCGACGAAGCCCGGGTCATCTGTTTCGATGAATTCTTCGTGTCGGATATCACCGACGCGATGATCCTCGGCACGCTGATGGAAGAGCTGTTCAAGAACGGCGTGACCCTGGTCGCCACGTCGAACATCGTGCCGGACGGCCTGTACAAGGACGGCCTGCAGCGTGCGCGCTTCCTGCCGGCGATTGCGCTGATCAAGCAAAACACTGACATCGTCAACGTCGACAGCGGCGTCGATTATCGTCTGCGTCACCTTGAACAAGCGGAACTGTTCCACTTCCCGCTGGACGAGGCGTCCCAGGAAAGCCTGCGCAAGAGCTTCCGCGCCTTGACGCCGGAATGCACGGCCGCCACCGAAAACGACGTGCTGATGATCGAGAACCGCGAAATCCGTGCCTTGCGCACTTGCGATGACGTGGCCTGGTTCGACTTCCGCGAACTGTGCGACGGTCCGCGCAGCCAGAACGATTACATCGAGCTGGGCAAGATCTTCCACGCCGTGTTGCTCAGCGGTGTCGAGCAGATGAGCGTCACCACCGACGACATCGCCCGACGCTTTATCAACATGGTCGACGAGTTCTACGACCGTAACGTGAAGCTGATCATTTCTGCCGAAGTCGAGCTGAAGGATCTCTACACCGGCGGTCGCCTGAACTTCGAGTTCCAGCGTACCCTCAGCCGTCTGCTCGAAATGCAGTCACACGAATTCCTGTCCCGGGCGCATAAGCCGTAGGACTATTCGGAAAATAAAAAGGGCCTGCATATGCAGGCCCTTTTTTATGCGCGCCGATGCTGATCGTTCCCAGGCTCCGCGTGGGAATGCATCCCGTGACGCTCCGCTCCGAAGCGGACGCAGAGCCTCCATGGCGGCATTCCCACGCAGAGCGTGGGAACGATCGGTCTGTGGATTAAGCGGCTTGCTGAAACTGCTGCCGATACTGGTTCGGCGACAATTCGGTGTGCTGGCGGAACAGTCGCGCAAAGAAGCTCGCATCGTCGTAACCGACCTCATAACTGATGGTCTTGATGCTCTTGCGGCTGCCGGACAACAGGCCCTTGGCTGTCTCGATACGCAAGCGTTGCAGGTAATGCAGCGGCTTGTCGCCGGTGGCGGTCTGGAAGCGGCGCATGAAGTTGCGGATGCTCATGCCGTGTTCGCGGGCGACGTCTTCGAAGCGGAATTTGTCGGCAAAGTGTTCTTCGAGCCAATGCTGGATTTGCAGGATGATCACGTCCTGGTGCAGCTTCTGCCCGCCGAAACCGATCCGCCCCGGCGCATAGCTGCGCTGCACTTCATACAAAATATCCCGGGCCACAGCCTGGGCCACATTGGCGCCGCAGAAGCGCTCGATCAGGTAGATATAGAGGTCGCACGCCGAGGTCGTACCGCCTGCGCAATACAGGTTGTCCGCGTCAGTCAGGTGCTTGTCCTGGTTGAGTTGGACCCGTGGGAAGCGCTCGGCAAACGCCGTGAAGAAACGCCAGTAGGTGGTCGCTTCCTTGCCATCGAGCAGCCCGGCTTCGGCCAGCCAGAACACCCCGGTGGCTTCGCCGCATAGCACGGCGCCGCGCGCATGTTGTTCGCGCAGCCACGGCAGGACCTGTGGATAACGTTTGCACAGTGTTTCGAAATCGTCCCAGAAGGCCGGGAGGATGATGATGTCAGCGTTTTCCAGGCCGCCGTCCACCGGCATGATCACGTCACTGAAGCTGTTCACCGGTTTACCGTCGGGGCTGACCAGCCGGGTTTCGAACGCCGGTGTCAGGCCGTGGCCCAGTTGTTTGCCGTAGCGCAGGCTGGCCAGGTGGAAGAAATCCTTGGCTTGCATGAGGGTGGAAGCGAAAACCCGGTCGATAGCCAGGATGCTGACGCGCCGCAGGGGCGTGGAGACTTGGTTAGACATAATTCAACTTTATTCTTATAGGGGAAAGTGGTCACCAGACGGCTGGATCGTCTTATTTTTTGTCTGATGTGTCCAGTGTCCTGTGTCGGAAGCGAGGCTTAGTCTCTGAGGTCAATTCCTTCCAACAATAACGACAGGTGCCGCATGATCCCCAGAACTTTGTTCAGCTCCGAGCACGAACTTTTTCGCGACAGCGTACGAACGTTCCTCGAAAAAGAGGCCGTGCCGTTTCATGGGCAATGGGAAAAGCAAGGCTACATCGACCGCCAACTCTGGAACAAGGCGGGGGAGGCGGGGATGCTCTGCTCGCATCTGCCGGAGGAATACGGCGGGTTGGGCGCGGACTTTCTCTATAGCGCCGTGGTGATCGAAGAGGTCGGTCGCCTGGGCCTGACCGGGATCGGTTTCTCGCTGCATTCGGACATCGTCGCGCCGTACATCCTGCATTACGGCAGCGAAGCGCTGAAGCACAAATACCTGCCGAAACTGGTGTCCGGCGAGATGGTCACGGCCATTGCCATGACCGAGCCAGGCGCCGGTTCTGACCTGCAAGGGGTGAAAACCACCGCGGTGCTGGACGGCGACGAATATGTGATCAACGGCTCGAAAACCTTCATCACCAACGGCTATCTGGCGGACCTGGTGATCGTCGTCGCCAAGACCGATCCGAAGGCCGGCGCCAAGGGCACCAGTCTGTTTCTGGTGGAGGCCGACACGCCAGGCTTCGCTAAAGGCAAGCGCCTGGAAAAAGTCGGAATGAAGGCTCAGGACACGTCGGAATTGTTCTTCCAGGACGTACGAGTGCCGAAAGAAAACCTCTTGGGTCAGGCCGGGATGGGCTTTGCTTACCTGATGCAGGAATTGCCGCAAGAACGCCTGACCGTCGCTGTCGGTGGGCTCGCTTCAGCCGAAGCGGCGTTGCAATGGACGCTGGATTACACCCGCGAACGCAAGGCCTTCGGCAAGGCGATCGCCGACTTCCAGAACACCCGCTTCAAACTGGCGGAGATGGCCACCGAGATTCAGATTGGCCGGGTTTTCGTCGATAAGTGCCTGGAGCTGCACCTGCAAGGCAAGCTCGACGTGCCGACGGCGGCGATGGCGAAATATTGGGGTACCGACCTGCAATGCAAGGTGCTCGACGAGTGCGTGCAACTGCATGGCGGTTACGGGTTCATGTGGGAATACCCGGTGGCCCGGGCGTGGGCAGATGCGCGAGTGCAGCGGATTTATGCCGGCACCAACGAGATCATGAAGGAGATTATTGCGCGGTCGCTGTAATACGATCGTTCCCACGCTCTGCGTGGGAACGCATCCCGTGACGCACTGCGTCACATCCAAAGCGGAACGCGGAGCGTCCCTGGCGGCATTCCCACGCAGAGCGTGGGAACGATCAGCTCAATTAAGGCGCTGGATTCGGGTGATCCTTGTGAATCGCCTCGATCCCGGCCAGCACTTCATCGGAAAGTTTCAGATCGAAACTGGCAATGTTGCTGTCCAGTTGCTCAAGCGTCGTCGCCCCGATGATGTTGCTGGTTACGAACGGCTGCTGTGTCACGAAGGCCAGCGCCATCTGCGCCGGGTCCAGGCCGTGTTCACGAGCCAGTGCCACGTAACGGCTGCACGCGGCTTCCGACTGCGGGTTGAAATAGCGGCTGAAGCGGCTGTAGAGGCTCAGGCGACCCTTCGGCGGACGCGCGCCACCTTCGTACTTGCCTGACAGGAAACCGAACGCCAGGGGCGAATAGGCCAGCAGGCCGCACTGTTCGCGAATGGCGATTTCCGCCAGGCCGACTTCAAAACTGCGGTTGAGCAGGTTGTACGGGTTCTGAATCGACACGGCGCGCGGCCAGCCACGCGCTTCGGCCAAAGCGAGGAAACGCATGGTGCCCCACGGCGTTTCGTTGGACAGGCCGATGTGACGGATCTTGCCGGCCTTGACCTGTTCGTCGAGCGCTTCGAGGGTGTCTTCCAGCGGTGTCAGGTTGGCTTCGATCTTGTGTTTGTAGCCCAGTTGACCGAAGAAATTGGTGCTGCGTTCCGGCCAGTGCAGTTGATAGAGATCGATGTAGTCGGTCTGCAAGCGCTTGAGGCTGGCGTCCACGGCTTCGGTGATGTGCTGGCGGTTGTGGCGCAGGTTTTTGTCGCGGATATAGTCGATGGTGTTGCCGGGGCCGGCGATCTTGCTGGCCAGGATCCAGTCGGCACGGTCGCCGCGACTTTTGAAGTAATTGCCGATGTAGCGCTCGGTGGTGGCGTAGGTGTCGGCCTTGGGCGGCACAGGATACATTTCGGCGGTGTCGATGAAATTGATCCCGGCGCTTTTGGCTCGCTCGATCTGGGCGAAGGCTTCAGCCTCGCTGTTTTGCTCACCCCAGGTCATGGTTCCGAGGCAGATTGCACTCACGTTCAGATTGGTTCGGCCTAGCTGGCGATAGTCCATCGGGTGCTCCTTGGGCAAAACAATCATAAAAGCAGGTTGAATTATTTTTCGCAATCTGCATAATTGCGCACCTCTTTCTGCAGTGGAAGTGATGCGCCGCCGCCGAAGAATCTTGCCGTTGAACGGACGCGCCGACCCGAGCCCCCGAAAGCGTCTGTATCCGGCTGCCTTTGACTTGTCAAAGTACGCACTATTCAGTAAGATCCGCCGTCTAATTTACAGGGCGGCCCCTGAGGCTATAAAGAATGAAAACTTTTACTGCTAAACCGGAAACAGTACAGCGCGACTGGTTTGTCGTCGACGCTGCAGGTCAGACCCTGGGTCGTCTGGCCACCGAAATCGCGAGCCGTCTGCGTGGCAAGCATAAAGCTGAGTACACTCCTCACGTTGACACCGGCGATTACATCGTTGTTATCAATGCCGAGCAGATTCGTGTAACCGGTGCTAAAACCACCGACAAGATCTACTACTCCCACTCCGGTTTCCCGGGCGGCATCAAGTCGATCAACTTTGAAAAGCTGATCGCTAAAGCCCCTGAGCGCGTGATCGAGACCGCGGTCAAAGGCATGCTGCCTAAGAACCCGCTGGGTCGCGACATGTATCGTAAGCTGAAAGTCTATGCGGGCGCTGTACACCCTCATACTGCTCAGCAGCCCCAAGAACTGAAGTTTTAACGGAATAGTTCATTATGTCGGCGACTCAAAATTACGGCACTGGCCGTCGCAAGACCGCAACCGCACGCGTTTTCCTGCGTCCGGGTACTGGTAACATCTCCATCAACAACCGCACCCTGGAAAATTTCTTCGGCCGCGAAACTGCCCGCATGGTAGTTCGTCAGCCGCTGGAACTGACTGAGACTGTCGAGAAATTCGACATCTACGTCACCGTGATCGGTGGTGGTGTAAGTGGTCAAGCTGGCGCAATCCGCCACGGTATCACTCGCGCACTGATGCAGTACGACGAAACCCTGCGTGGCGCTCTGCGCAAAGCTGGCTTCGTTACTCGCGATGCTCGTGAAGTTGAACGTAAGAAAGTTGGTCTGCGTAAAGCGCGTAAGCGTCCGCAGTACTCGAAGCGTTAATTCGCTTCCGCGTTCAAAAAGAACGCCCATCTCCTCACGGAGCTGGGCGTTTTTTTATGCGTGCGATTTCTCAAAGAATTGCGCTGTGACAACTTGCCACAGCCGTAGAGCCCCTATACTGCAAGGCTTGGCAGTGGAGCCCTTGGGTAATTACCTTGTCAGAATTGGGGCTTTTCATTACCATTCGGCAAAATTTTTATAAGTACATAGATTTACTTAGTAGATGCCTGATTTAACAGGCCACAAAGCTGATGGGAGAGGACTGAATGAGCAATGACGGCGTGAATGCAGGCCGGCGTCGCTTCTTGGTAGCAGCCACATCCGTGGTGGGTGCTGCAGGAGCGGTGGGGGCTGCGGTCCCGTTCGTGGGGTCATGGTTTCCCAGTGCCAAGGCGAAAGCCGCAGGTGCACCGGTGAAAGTGAATGTCAGCAAAATCGAGCCAGGCCAGCAGATGATTGCTGAGTGGCGCGGTCAGCCAGTATTCATTGTCCGCCGAACCGCGGAAATCCTGGGGAATCTGAAGAAGATCGAGGGCCAGTTGTCTGACCCGACCTCCAAGAACTCGACACAACCGACCTACGTCGATCCAGAAACGCGTTCGATCAAGCCAGAGGTTCTGCTGCTGATCGGTATCTGCACACACCTGGGTTGCTCGCCGACCTTCCGCCCTGAAGTGGCACCTGCTGATCTGGGCAAAGACTGGGTAGGTGGTTATTTCTGCCCTTGCCACGGTTCCCACTACGATCTGGCTGGTCGCGTCTACAAGTCGCAACCTGCGCCTTTGAACCTGCCAGTTCCCCCGCATTCCTATGAGACCGATGAGATCATTGTCATCGGCGTCGATACGGAGAAAGCGTGATGAGCAAGTTCATGGATTGGGTTGATGCGCGCTTTCCCGCGACCAAAATGTGGGAAGACCATCTCAGCAAGTATTACGCCCCGAAGAACTTCAACTTCTTCTATTTCTTTGGTTCCCTCGCACTGCTCGTTCTGGTCAACCAGATCGTTACCGGTGTCTGGCTGACCATGAGCTACACCCCGTCGGCGGAAGAAGCGTTTGCTTCCGTCGAATACATCATGCGCGACGTCGAGTACGGCTCGATCCTGCGCCTGCTGCACTCCACCGGCGCTTCGGCGTTCTTCATCGTGGTCTATCTGCACATGTTCCGTGGCTTGCTCTACGGGTCATACCAGAAGCCTCGTGAGCTGGTGTGGGTCTTCGGCATGCTGATCTACCTGGCGCTGATGGCTGAAGCCTTCATGGGTTACCTGCTGCCGTGGGGCCAGATGTCCTACTGGGGTGCCCAGGTGATCATCTCGCTGTTCGGTGCGATCCCGGTCATCGGTAACGACCTGACCCAGTGGATTCGTGGTGACTACCTGATTTCCGGTATTACCCTGAACCGCTTCTTCGCCTTGCACGTCGTGGCGTTGCCGATCGTGATCCTCGGTCTGGTGGTGTTGCACGTCCTGGCGCTGCACGAAGTCGGTTCGAACAACCCGGACGGCGTCGACATCAAGAAATTCAAAGACGAAAACGGCGTACCGCTGGACGGCATTGCCTTCCACCCGTACTACACCGTGAAAGATATCGTCGGCGTGGTGGTGTTCCTGTTCATCTTCTGTTCGATCGTGTTCTTCTTCCCGGAGATGGGCGGTTACTTCCTCGAGAAGCCGAACTTTGAAGTGGCGAACGCCTTCAAGACTCCAGAGCACATCGCTCCGGTCTGGTACTTCACACCGTTCTACGCGATTTTGCGGGCGATTCCGGACAAGCTCATGGGCGTTATCGCCATGGGTGCTTCGATTGCCATGCTGTTCGTCCTGCCGTGGCTCGACCGCAGCCCCGTCAAGTCCATGCGATACAAGGGCTGGCTGAGCAAGATCTGGCTTTGGGTGTTCTGCATCTGCTTCGTGATCCTCGGCGTGCTGGGCGTATTGGCTCCAACCCCTGGGCGTACGCTGCTGTCGCAGGTGTGCACCTTCCTGTACTTCGCCTACTTCATTCTGATGCCGTTCTACACCAGGCTCGAGAAGACCAAACCGGTTCCGGAAAGGGTGACTGGCTGATGAAAAAGCTATTTGCTGTATTGATTCTCGCGGCTTTGCCTGTGTTCTCCTTCGCGGCCGAACACGGTCCGGAACTGGAAAAAGTCGATATCGACGTTTCCGATAAAGCGGCCATGCAGGACGGCGCGCGTACGTTCGCCAACTACTGCATGGGCTGCCACAGTGCCAAGTTTCAGCGCTATGAGCGCGTTGCCGACGATCTGGGGATTCCTCACGATCTGATGCTGAAAAACCTGGTGTTCACCGGCGCCAAGATCGGCGACCACATGAGCATCGGCATGCAGCCGGCAGACGCCAAGACCTGGTTCGGTGCTGCACCGCCGGACCTGACCCTGGTGGCTCGCGTTCGTGGCACCGACTGGCTCTACGGTTACCTGCGTTCGTTCTATGAAGACCCGGCGCGTCCATGGGGCGTGAACAACAAGGTGTTCCCGAACGTTGGCATGCCTAACGTCCTGGTCGGCCTGCAAGGTCGTCAGGTGGTCGGCTGCAAACAGGTTCAAATCGTCGAAGACGGCAAGAAGCAGTATGATCCGCTGACCGGTACGCCGCTGACTCATGAAGCGTGCGATCAGTTGACCATTGTGCCGAAGAGCGGTGCGCTCAATGAAGAGCAGTTCGATGAGAAGGTCAAGAATCTGGTAACCTTCCTCGCTTACTCGGCTAATCCGGTAAAGCTGCAACATCAGCGCATCGGTACCTATGTATTGCTCTACCTGGCGTTCTTCTTCGTATTCGCTTACTTGCTCAAGCGTGAATACTGGAAAGACGTCCATTGATAAAGCTGTAAGCAATTGCTGTTGATCGCGCGCGCCCAGGGGCGTCTCTGAAGGTGTAACGAGTCTGGCAAGCCAGGCGTTACGGGAGGCGTCCTCTGGGCGCGCGCGTTTTTCCGCTTCCGATAATTTCAACAAGCGAGGAGGACCGCCATGGGCGTGACCAATCGGTTGGCCTGTTACTCCGACCCCGCCGACCACTATTCCCACCGAGTACGCATCGTACTTGCAGAGAAGGGTGTCAGCGCCGAGATCATTTATGTGGAAGCTGGTCGCCAGCCGCCTAAACTGATCGAAGTGAACCCTTACGGCAGCTTGCCCACCCTGGTCGATCGTGACCTGGCGTTGTGGGAGTCGACCGTGGTGATGGAATATCTGGATGAGCGTTACCCGCACCCGCCTTTACTGCCGGTTTATCCTGTGGCGCGTGCAAACAGCCGTCTGCTGATTCATCGTATTCAGCGTGACTGGTGTGGCCTGGTGGATCTGATCCTTGATTCCCGGTCCAAGGAAGCAGCCCGCGTCGTGGCTCGTAAAGAGCTGCGCGAAAGCCTGACTGGCGTGTCGCCGTTGTTCGCCGACAAGCCGTTTTTCCTCAGCGAGGAACAAAGTCTGGTGGATTGCTGCCTATTGCCAATACTCTGGCGATTGCCGATTTTGGGTATTGAACTGCCGCGGCCTGCCAAGCCGCTGCTTGATTACATGGAGCGCTCTTTCGCGCGTGAGGCTTTCCAGGCGAGTCTGTCTGGTGTCGAACGCGATATGCGCTAAGGCTTAAGGAGCCGCTATGAACTCCAGTCGACCTTATCTGGTCCGCGCGCTCTACGAGTGGATTGTTGATAACGATTGCACCCCGCACATGCTGGTCAATTCCGAATATCCGTCGGTGCAGGTGCCTCAAGGTTTCGCCAGTGACGGACAGATTGTCCTGAACGTATCACCGGCTGCCGTGCGTCACTTGCACATGGACAACGAAGCGGTCAGCTTCGAAGGGCGCTTCGGTGGCGTGCCACACACCCTGTTCGTGCCTATCGCGTCGATCCTGGGCATTTACGCCCGGGAGAACGGCCAAGGCATGGTGTTCGATCTGGAATCGCCTCTGGAAGACGATGAAGAGATCGAGCCGGATGATGATGTCCCGCCACCCGACAACGAACCGCCGCGTCCCAGCGGTCGACCGAGTTTGAAGGTGGTGAAGTAATAAAAAAGGCGATCCGAAAGGATCGCCTTTTTTATGCCTGCATTTTCTGTATCAGTCGATGTACTCAAACAACTTCACAATCTTCTGCACGCCAGAAACGCTCTGCACCAGGTTGGTGGCTTGAGCGGCTTCCTGCTTGGTGAGCAGACCCAGCAAATAGACGATGCCATTCTCGGTGACGACCTTGATACGCGAGCCCGGGATGTTCGGGTCGGTGAGCATCTGGGTCTTGATCTTGGAGGTCAGCCAGGTGTCGTTCTGGCGGGCCAGGAAGCCGGACGGCGGCAGGACTTGCAGCTCGTTATGCACCTTCTTCACGCGCTGGACGGCGGAAGCAGCCTGTTCGGCCTTGGCCTTGAGGTCGGCAGTGGGCGTTTGCCCGGCCAGCAGTACCACGCCGTTGAAGCTGGTGACGACGATGTGCGAGTCGTTATCCAGCGCCGGATCGGCCTTGGCGACGTTTACGCCGACCTTGGTGTCGATCAGGGAGTCGTCGATTTTGCTGCCGAAGGTGCGCGTGCCGCGGTCGTCTTCGATGGGTTTCTCACGGCTGGCGTTAACCACCGAGGTGCAGCCGCCGATGCCGAGGCACAGGGTCAAGGCCAGAAGGCCTAGGCGATTAGGGGTCATTCTTCACTCCCGAACAGTTGGCTGTCGATCAAGTCGCAAAGGCAGTGGATCGCCAGCAGGTGGACTTCCTGAATACGTGCGGTGACATTGGCCGGTACGCGGATCTCGACGTCTTCAGGCAAAAGCAGCGACGCCATGCCGCCGCCATCGCGACCGGTCAATGCTACGACAATCATTTCGCGATCATGTGCGGCCTGGATCGCTTGAATAATGTTCGCCGAGTTGCCGCTGGTGGAAATCGCCAGCAATACATCCCCCGGTTGGCCAAGGGCACGGATCTGTTTAGAGAAGATTTCGTTGTAGCTGTAATCGTTGGCGATCGAGGTGATCGTCGAGCTGTCGGTGGTCAGCGCGATGGCTGGCAGGCTCGGGCGTTCGCGTTCGAAGCGGTTGAGCAGCTCCGACGAGAAGTGCTGGGCGTCACCGGCAGAGCCGCCGTTGCCGCAGGAAAGCATTTTGCCCTCGTTGAGCAGGGCGTTGACCATCACCTGGCTGGCTTGCTCGATGTGCGGTGCAAGTACGTCCATCGCCTGTTGCTTGGTGTCGATACTGGCCTGAAAAAGCTGGCGAATTCGGGATTGCATGTCCATCTGTGTGACCTTAATTAGCGCGGCTACTCGGCACATGAATGTGCAGCCCGCAAAGCAAAGAGCAAAAATATCGGGTGAAGGTGTCCGGTTCGGGGTGCAAGCGATCAGCTGTCGAAGGCATTCTGCAACCAGTTCAACTGATCAAGGTTGCTGTCGATGGCAACCACGTCGAAGCGGCAAGGGGAATTGGCCCAACGCGACTCGCGCTGAAGAAAATACTGCGCGGCGAAAATCAGTTTCTGCCGTTTGCGCCCATCGATGCTATCGAGCGCGCCACCCCATTGAGTGTTTTTTCTGTAGCGGACTTCAACGAATACTACTGTATCGCCATCAAGCATGACCAGATCAAGCTCGCCGCGTTTGCACAACCAGTTCTGCGCCAGCAGGCGCAGACCCTGTTGTTGAAGATGCTCGAGCGCATGGCGCTCGGCATCTTTGCCGCTTTGCTGGCGTGACCGGTCGGGCATCAGCGCGGGGTGTCCGGCAGGCGTTGAACCTGGCCGCTGACGAACTGTGCCCACGGCATCTGGCGAACCACGCGTTGGTTCTGGGTCATGCCCAGGCTGCCCGATTGCCCTTCGATGCGGCTGTCCGGCAAGGTCTTGAGTTGCCCCAGGCGCGGTGCCAGGCGATAAGCGTCAACACCCATCGCGAACAAGCGGCCGAGGCTGGTCCCGGCCTGTGGCCATTGTGCAGTGACCTGTTTGCGCAGTGGGTCATTGGCGTCCAGCAACCACGGGGTTTCGCAGAAGCGAACACCGTTCATGTCGTTGTACTCGTTTACGTCACCACTGGCACTGAACACATTGGAGGTCGCGTAGACAGGCACGTCACCGGCGTACTGGAAGTTCAGGGTCGGTTTGATCTGTTGCGCCTGTTTCGGGGAGGCCGCAAGGAAGATGAACTCGATGTCCTGGCGGCGGGAAGGTTGTGCGGCGACTTGCGAGCCAACGGTGCTCTGCAAGGTCTTGGCGCGGCCTTCGCTCTGGCGCAGTTGGAACATGTCGGCAATCTGTTGCGCCAGTTGCACCGGCTGGTCGATGTGCTCGACGGCGACGATGCTACCGCCATTCGCCTGCCAGTCCTGACTGAACGCCTTCAATACGCGGTCGCCCCATTCGCCTTTCGGTACCATGGCGGCGGCGCGATGCAGGCCGTCGGCACGAGCGCGGCGGGACACTTCGCGGGCTTCGTCTTCAGCGGCAAGGCCGAACTGGAACAGTTGGGCCGGGCCTTGTTGGCCTTCGCTGTAGTTCAGCGCCAGGGTGGTGATCGGCAATTGCGGGCGAGTGCTGAGCTGTTTGACCAGCGGCTTCTCCAGCGGGCCGATAACCAGTTGCACGCCGTCGGCCTGGGCCTTGCGATAGAACTCGTCCATCGACATCCGTGGCGGCGTCGTGGTCATTGGCGAGCTGTCATAAAATACGATGGCTGGTGGCTTCTGCCCGGCTTGTTGCGCCTGATAGTGAGCAGCCACGATACCTTCACGCAGTGCCTTGCTGGCCGCCGCCAGCGGGCCGTCTGTCTGGGGCAGCAGGACGGCGATTTTGCTCAGGGGCTGGCTGGCCAGTTCCTTGAGTTGGGTCAGTGGCAGCGGCAGTTGCAGCGCAGCCGGATGCTTTGGATTCTGTACGCGCCAGTTGTCGATCGCTGCTTGCTGCTGTTCCAGGGTGCCGGCGGTTTTCACTGCCAGGGCCAGGCTCATCCAGCCGCCAAGGTCGTCGGTGGTGGTTGGCTGCAATTGATCGGTCGGCAACGAGGCGATCAGAGTCCAGATCGCGTCGTGGTTCTTGCTGGCGGCTTCGCCTTCGAGCATTGGCGCAATAAAGATGCGCTCCCGTGCGGCAGCGAGGGTTTGGCCGTCGGCTTCAAGGGCGCGGGCGTGAACGGTGCCGGTGCGTACTTGTTGCTCGACGGGCAATTCGCCCAGGCGTTGCAGGCTCGGATGGCTCAAGGCCGTCAGCGCCGCTTTCGGCTGATTACGCACCATGGCCAGTTCAGCTGCCAGGGTACTGGCGAAGACCTGTTGGCCAGGCTTGAGTTGTTCCACCGGCACTTGTTGCAGGATTTGCGCGGACTGGCCGGCATTGCCCTGGCGATAAGCCAGGTCTGCCGCGCTCAGGCGAAACAGCGCGGCTTGTTCCGGCGTTTTGCTCTGGGCAGCCTTTTCGAGCAGTTGCTCGATACTGGCGTCCGGGGTCCGTGGAAGTTCGCCAAGGCTGGAGGAGGGCGAGCTGGCGCAAGCCGCCAGCAAGGCAGCGAGGCAGAGGGCAGTGAACAGCCGCAGGCAAGCGATCATGTAGTGTTCCTGATACTCGATCAAATTAGCGTGGAATTGTACCCAAGCGCTGGCCGGGGCGCGATGTTACTGGCATCAAACTGTCGATTTAGCTCGTGTAAATGTTGCAGTACCGCACAAAGGGCCGCAAAACCAAGGGTGGCTCGCGGGTATCGCAAGTGTCACTACGCGCTACAATGGCGACTTTTACCGATCATGAGGTGTGCGCTTTGACTGCTCCAGGTGCTTTGAATTCCGCTGCTGGCTCGCTTTATGTGGTGGCGACGCCCATCGGCAACCTGGACGACATCAGTGCCCGCGCGCTGAAAATCCTGCGTGAGGTAGCGTTGATCGCCGCCGAAGACACCCGTCACTCCCAGCGTTTGATGCAGCACTTCGGTATCCCCACGCCGCTGGCGGCCTGCCATGAACACAACGAACGCGATGAAGGTAGCCGCTTTATCACGCGTCTGCTGGCCGGCGACGATGTGGCGTTGATCTCCGATGCGGGGACGCCGCTGATTTCCGATCCGGGTTATCACTTGGTGCGTCAGGCGCGTGCGGCCGGGATCAATGTGGTGCCGGTGCCGGGCGCCTGTGCCTTGATCGCAGCGTTGTCGGCGGCGGGCCTGCCGTCGGATCGCTTTATCTTCGAAGGCTTCCTGCCGGCCAAGGCCGTGGGTCGTCGGGCTCGGCTTGAGCTGGTCAAGGAAGAGCCGCGCACGCTGATTTTCTACGAAGCGCCGCACCGCATCCTTGAATGCCTGCAAGACATGGAGCTGGTGTTCGGCGGCGAGCGTCCGGCGTTGCTGGCCCGTGAAATCACTAAAACTTTCGAAACCCTCAAGGGTCTGCCGCTGGCCGAGCTGCGCGAGTTCGTCGAGTCCGACAGCAACCAGCAGCGTGGTGAATGCGTGGTGTTGGTTGCCGGTTGGTCGGCGCCGGAGACTGAAGACGCGGTCAGCAGCGAAGCCATGCGCATCCTCAATCTGTTGCTCGAAGAAATGCCGCTCAAAAGGGCTGCAGCCCTGGCGGCACAAATTACCGGCGAGCGTAAGAATGTTCTCTATCAAGTCGCGCTGGATAAACAGAAGGGCGAATGAAAACCCGACGCGCAGGAGCGGCCAGAGGCGTTTAGCGCTTGTTCTTCGGCCGCTCTGCCGTTAACCTTCGCGGCGGAGAGTCGATTGGACAGTCGCTGCCCTCTATGAAAATTAGGGGGGGGAGGAAAGTCCGGGCTCCATAGGGCGAAGTGCCAGGTAATGCCTGGGAGGCGTGAGCCTACGGAAAGTGCCACAGAAAATAACCGCCTAAGCGCTTCGGCGCCGGTAAGGGTGAAAAGGTGCGGTAAGAGCGCACCGCACGTCTGGCAACAGTTCGTGGCTAGGTAAACCCCACTTGGAGCAAGACCAAATAGGGTCCCAAGGCGTGGCCCGCGCTGGGACCGGGTAGGTTGCTAAAGATGTCCAGTGATGGCCATCGTAGACGAATGACTGTTCACGACAGAACCCGGCTTACAGATCGACTCTCCACCTTTTTCTTTCCCTGCTTGAATCATCAGGCAGGTGCTGGTGGCAGGCTTTTGTGATATTCATTAGCCTGCACTGACAGCACTTTACAAATCTCCCCGCGACAACGATTTCCCTCCTTACTTAAACACCAGCAGACCCTCCGTCGTAATACCGAAAAAATCTTACTCTTAACAAACTACTTTAACTTTCGAACGCAGCCATCCGTGCTGATTCAAGTTATTGAGCAAAAACAAACGCCAGATTCTCGTTACCCTTCCTTTTGTCCTCCTAAATCTCCGTTCTGTAAGGGTTTTCCTTTAATCCGCGCCTTGACGGTGTGGTGGGCGCATTCCTATAGTGTGCGCAAGTGGCGGAAAGTGGCATGAAGTGGGTTTTTTGAGCTCAAAACGATAAAAATTGGAGAAACGCAGACGTGTTTCGCGGAGCTAACGCTATCAGTCTCGATGCAAAGGGCCGTCTCGCTATGCCGAGCCGGTACCGTGACGAGCTGGTTTCGCGCAGTTCCGGTCAATTGATCGTGACAATCGATGCCGTTGATCCGTGTTTGTGTGTTTATCCCCTCGATGAGTGGGAAATTATTGAAACCAAACTGCGCGCACTGCCTTCGCTTCGCGAAGAGAACCGCCGCCTGCAACGTTTGCTGATTGGTAATGCCGTCGACCTCGAACTCGATGGCAGTGGTCGTTTTCTGGTTCCACCGCGTCTGCGCGAATATGCCCGGTTGGATAAGCGCGCAATGCTGGTGGGCCAACTGAACAAGTTCCAATTATGGGACGAGGATGCCTGGGATGCGGTTTCTGCCGCTGACCTGGCTGCTATTCAACAACCGGGCGCCATGCCTGATGAACTGCGTGATTTGATCCTGTGACTATTGATAGCGGCTTTAACCACATCACCGTACTGCTCGACGAAGCCGTGGAGGCTCTCGCCGTACGTCCTGATGGCTGCTATCTGGACGGTACGTTCGGACGCGGCGGACACAGCCGGTTGATCCTCAGCCAGCTCGGTCCCGATGGTCGGGTGCTCGGATTCGATAAAGATCCTCAAGCGATTGCCACCGGGCAAACGCTAGCGGCCGAAGACGGCCGCTTTGTCGTTGTGCAGCGCAGCTTTGCCGAGCTGGGTTCGGAAGTGGCCGAGCGCGGCCTGGCCGGCAAGGTCAGCGGTGTTTTGCTCGACCTCGGCGTGTCCTCGCCGCAGCTCGACGATCCCGAGCGCGGCTTCAGTTTCCTCAACGATGGCCCGCTGGACATGCGTATGGACCCGTCCCGCGGGATCAGCGCGGCCGAATTCGTCAACACCGCACCGGTGGAAGAAATCGCCCGGGTGTTCAAGGAATATGGCGAAGAACGTTTCTCCGGCCGCATGGCCCGTGCCGTGGCCGAGCGCCGCGACATCAAGCCGTTCGAGCGCACCGCTGACCTGGCCGAAGTCCTGAAAGTTGCCAACCCGGCATGGGAAAAGGGCAAGAACCCGGCCACCCGTGCGTTCCAGGGCCTGCGTATTCACGTCAACAACGAACTGGGCGATCTGGAGGCCGGCCTCGAAGCTGCGCTGGAAAGTCTGGAGATCGGCGGTCGCCTGGTGGTCATCAGCTTCCATTCCCTGGAAGACCGCATCGTCAAACTGTTCATGCGCAAACTGGTGAAAGGCGAAGCCGACAACCTGCCGCGCAACCTGCCGGTCCGTCACGTCGCTTTCGAACCGAAAATCAAAGTCCATGGCAAAGCGCAGTCCGCCTCCGAGGCCGAACTCAAAGCCAACCCACGCTCCCGTAGCGCCATCATGCGCGTCGCGGAGAAGCTGCGGTGAGCAAGCTTTTCGCCAAGCCACTTCCCGGCGGAAGCTTTTTCATGATGCTGCTGTTCATCGGCGTGCTCGTGTCGGCCATCGGCGTGTCCTACAGCGCCCACTGGAACCGTCAGCTGTTGAACTCGCTGTACAACGAGTTGAGCGTGCGCGACAAGGCGCAGGCCGAGTGGGGCCGGTTGATTCTCGAACAGAGCACCTGGACCGCCCACAGCCGTATCGAAGTGCTGGCCACCGAACAACTGAAAATGCGCATCCCTGGTGCCGCTGAAGTACGGATGGTGGCGCCATGATGAACATCGAAGGTGCACTCTTCCCTTGGCGGTTCCGCGTGGTGCTGGGTTTGCTCGGCATCATGGTCGCAGCGATCTGCTGGCGCATCATCGACCTGCAAGTGGTCGATCGTGACTTCCTTAAAGGTCAGGGCGATGCGCGTAGCGTCCGGCACATTCCTATCCCGGCTCACCGTGGTCTGATCACCGACCGTAACGGCGAGCCTTTGGCCGTGAGTACCCCGGTCACCACGCTGTGGGCCAACGCCAAGGAAATGCAGCTGGCCAAAGAGAAGTGGCCAGCACTGGCCGCCGCGCTGGGCCAGGACCCGAAAGCCCTGAGCGAGCGCCTCGAAGCCCAGGCCAACAAAGAATTCATCTATCTGGTGCGCGGCTTGACCCCCGAGCAGGGCCAGTCGGTGCTCGACCTGAAAGTGCCCGGCGTCTATGGCATCGAAGAGTTCCGCCGTTTCTATCCTGCCGGCGAAGTCACCGCGCACATGGTCGGCTTTACCGACATCGACGATCACGGGCGCGAAGGCGTCGAGCTGGCCTACGACGAATGGCTGGCCGGGGTCGCCGGCAAGCGACAGGTCATCAAGGATCGGCGCGGCAGACTGATCAAGGATGTCCAGGTCACCAAAAACGCCAAGGCCGGCAAGCCCTTGGCGTTGTCCATTGACCTGCGCCTGCAATACCTGGCCAACCGCGAACTGCGCAACGCGATCATCGAGAACGGCGCCAAGGCCGGCAGCCTGGTGATCATGGACGTGAAGAGCGGCGAAATCCTCGCCATGGTCAACCAGCCGACCTACAACCCGAACAACCGTCGCAACCTGCAACCGGCGATGATGCGTAACCGCGCCATGATCGACGTGTTCGAACCCGGTTCGACCATGAAGGCGATCTCCATGAGTGCCGCCCTGGAAACCGGGCGCTGGAAGCCGAGCGACACCGTAGAGGTCTATCCGGGTACCTTGCAGATTGGTAAGTACACCATCAAGGACGTATCGAAGTCCGAAGGCCCGGTGCTCGACCTGACCGGCATCCTGATCAACTCCAGCAACGTCGGCATGAGTAAGGTCGCGTTCGATATCGGTGGCGAAGCCATTTTCCGCCTGGCGCAGAAAGTCGGCCTCGGCCAGGACACCGGCCTCGCCTTCCCGGGCGAGCGCGTCGGCAACCTGCCGAACTACCGCGAATGGCGCAAGGCTGAAACCGCCACGCTGTCGTACGGCTACGGTATTTCGGTGACGGCGATCCAGTTGGTCCACGCCTTCTCGGCACTGGCTAACAACGGTCGCATTGCGCCGCTGACCCTGATCAAGACAGACAAGCCGCCGCAGACCACCCAGGTGATCCCGGAAAACGTAGCCAAAACCATGCAAGGCATGCTGACCCAGGTGATCGAGGCCCCGCGCGGTGTATTCCGTGCGCAGGTGCCGGCGTATCACGTGGCCGGCAAGTCGGGTACTGCGCGTAAGACCTCGGTGGGCACCAAAGGCTATGCCGAGAATTCCTATCGCTCGCTGTTCGCCGGTTTCGGCCCAATGAGCGATCCGCGTTTCGCCATCGTCGTAGTCATCGATGAACCGACCAAGGCCGGTTACTTCGGTGGCCTGGTATCGGCGCCGGTGTTCAGCAAAGTGATGTCCGGGACCTTGCGCCTGATGAACATCACCCCGGACAACCTGCCGCCGACCCAACAGGCCAACGCAGCACCGGTCGTTCCGCTGAAAGCCAATGGAGGGCGCGGCTGATGTCTCTGAGTCTGAATAAAATTTTTGCCCACGCCGGTCGTGATCTGTTGATCCGCGAACTGACCCTCGACAGCCGCAATGTGCGGGCAGGGGACTTGTTCCTTGCGGTCCCTGGCGGCAAGTTCGACGGGCGCGCGCACATTGCCGATGCCTTGCAGCGCGGTGCGGCTGCCGTGGCTTATGAAGTCGAAGGCGCCACCGTGCTGCCGATTACCGATGCGCCGCTGATTCCGGTCAAAGGCCTGGCGGCGCAGTTGTCGGACATTGCCGGGCGCTTCTATGGCGACCCGAGCCGCCACCTGAACCTGGTCGGCGTGACCGGCACCAACGGCAAGACCAGCGTGACCCAATTGGTTGCGCAGGCCCTGGATTTGCTCGGGCAGCACTGCGGCATCGTCGGCACCCTGGGCACCGGTTTCTACGGCGCGCTGGAAAGCGGCCTGCACACCACGCCGAACCCGATTGCCGTACAAGCGACCCTCGCCGACCTGAAGAAGGCCGGGGCTAAAGCCGTGGCGATGGAAGTGTCTTCCCACGGTCTGGATCAGGGCCGCGTGACTGCATTGGCGTTCGATGTGGCGGTGATGACCAACCTGTCCCGCGATCATCTGGATTACCACGGCACCATGCAGGCCTACGGCGAAGCCAAGGCCAAGCTGTTCGCCTGGAATGATCTGAAGTGCCGGGTGATCAACCTCGACGACGAATTCGGCCGCGAACTGGCTGCTGACAAACGTGAGTCGCGCCTGATCACCTACAGCCTCGAAAACGCCAGCGCCTACCTCTATTGCCGCGAAGCGCAGTTCGACGACGAAGGCGTGCGCGCCACGTTGGTCACGCCCCAAGGCGAGCACCATTTGCGCAGCACTTTGCTCGGCCGTTTCAACCTGAGCAACGTCCTGGCTGCGGTCGGTGCCTTGCTTGGCCTGGACTACGCGCTGGACGAAATCCTCAAGGTCCTGCCGAAACTCGAAGGCCCCGCCGGTCGCATGCAGCGCCTGGGCGGCGGTACTCAGCCGCTGGTGGTGGTCGATTACGCCCATACCCCGGATGCGCTGGAAAAAGTCTTGCTGGCCCTGCGCCCACACGCCAAAGGCCGGTTGCTGTGCCTGTTCGGTTGCGGCGGTGATCGCGATCGCGGCAAGCGTCCGCTGATGGCCGAAGTGGTCGAGCGTCTGGCCGATGGCGTGCTGGTCACCGACGACAACCCGCGCACCGAAGACCCGTCCGTCATTTTCGACGACATCCGCGCCGGTTTCACGGCTGCGGATAACGTCACCTTCGTCGCTGGCCGTGGTCAGGCGATTGCGCAATTGATCGCCAGTGCTTCGGCGGATGACGTGATTGTCCTGGCCGGCAAAGGTCACGAGGACTATCAGGAAATCAACGGCGAGCGCCATGCGTTCTCCGATCTGGTCGAGGCCGATCATGCCTTGACCGCGTGGGAGGTGGCTCATGCTTAAAGCCTTGAAGCTGAGCGAGCTGACCAGCGTACTGAATGCTCGCCTGGTGGCTGCCGACGCCAGTTTCGACGGTGTCAGCATCGACAGCCGTGCGATCAAGCCAGGCCAGCTGTTTATTGCGCTGACCGGTCCACGCTTCGATGGTCATGACTATCTCAATGACGTGGCCGCCAAAGGCGCCGTCGCGGCATTGGTCGAGCGCGAAGTCGCCGACAGCACGCTGCCGCAGCTCATTGTGAAAGACGCCCGCCAGGCCCTTGGCCAACTGGGCGCGCTGAACCGTGCTGCTTATAGCCATCCGGTCGCGGCCGTTACCGGTTCCAGCGGCAAGACCACGGTCAAGGAAATGCTCGCGAGCATCCTGCGCACCCGCGGTCCGGTGCATGCGACCCGTGGCAACTTGAACAACGACCTCGGCGTACCGTTGACCCTGCTCGAACTGGCGCCGGAACACACCGCCGCCGTGATCGAACTCGGTGCTTCGCGCCTGGGTGAAATTGCCTACACCGTGGGCATGACCAAGCCTCACGTGGCCATTCTTAATAACGCCGGGACCGCCCACGTCGGCGAGTTCGGCGGGCCGGACAAAATCGTTGAAGCCAAGGGCGAGATTATCGAAGGGCTGGACGCCGATGGCGTCGCCGTGCTCAATCTCGACGACAAGGCGTTCGGTATCTGGAAGGCCCGCGCTGCCGGTCGCAAAGTGCTGACGTTCGCCCTGAACAACCCAAGCGCCGATTTCTATGCCAGCGACCTGGACCGTGATGCGCGCGGTTGCCCATCGTTCAACCTGCACAGTCCCGAAGGTGTGGAGCGGGTGCAACTGAACCTGCTCGGCACCCATAACGTTGCCAATGCGATGGCCGCTGCGGCTGCTGCCCATGCCTTGGGCGTGTCGCCGTTCGGCATCGCCACCGGTCTCGGCGCGATGCAACCGGTCAAGGGCCGCACCGTCGCGCAACTGGCGACCAACGGCATGCGCGTTATTGATGACACTTACAACGCGAACCCCACCTCCATGTGCGCTGCCGTTGATATACTCGCCGGCTTTTCCGGCCGCACCGTCCTGGTGCTCGGGGATATCGGCGAGTTGGGCGACTGGGCGGAGCAGGGGCACCGCGACGTGGGCGAGTACGCCCGTGGCAAGGTTTCTGCGCTTTATGCAGTCGGGCCAATGATGGCCCACGCCGTGAACGCATTCGGCCCGCAGGCCCGTCACTTCAGTACTCAGGCTGAGCTGATCGAGGCCCTGGGTGCCGAGCAAGATACAAACACCACTATTTTGATCAAGGGCTCGCGCAGCGCGGCGATGGAAAACATCGTTGCCGCTTTGTGCGGGTCCAGTCTGGAGAAACATTAATGCTGCTGCTGTTAGCGGAGTACTTGCAACAGTTCCACAAAGGCTTCGCGGTCTTTCAGTACCTGACCCTGCGCGGGATTCTCGGTGTGCTGACTGCGCTGGTTTTGTCGCTGTGCTATGGCCCGTGGATGATCCGCACGTTGCAGAACCGCCAGATCGGCCAGTCCGTTCGCAATGATGGTCCGCAATCGCACCTGTCCAAGTCGGGCACTCCGACCATGGGTGGCGCTTTGATCCTGTCGTCCATCGGCGTCAGTACCCTGCTGTGGGCTGACCTGAGCAACCGTTATGTCTGGACCGTGCTGCTGGTGACCTTGTTGTTCGGCGCCATCGGCTGGGTCGACGATTACCGCAAAGTCATCGAGAAGAACTCCCGTGGCTTGCCGAGTCGCTGGAAATACTTCTGGCAGTCGGTGTTCGGCCTCGGCGCAGCGCTCTTCCTTTATATGACCGCGACCACCCCGGTGGAAACCACCCTGATCCTGCCGATGCTCAAGGATTACAGCATTCCGCTGGGCGCAGGCTTCGTGGTCCTGACCTATTTCGTGATTGTCGGTTCGAGCAACGCGGTCAACCTGACTGATGGCCTCGATGGCCTGGCGATCATGCCGACGGTGATGGTCGGCGGCGGCCTGGGAATCTTCTGCTACCTGTCGGGTAACGTGAAATTCGCTGAGTACCTGCTGATCCCATACGTACCGGGTGCCGGTGAGCTGATCGTGTTCTGCGGCGCGTTGATCGGTGCAGGCCTGGGGTTCCTCTGGTTCAACACCTATCCGGCGCAAGTCTTCATGGGCGACGTCGGCGCGTTGGCGCTGGGCGCCGCCCTGGGCACCATCGCGGTGATCGTCCGTCAGGAAATCGTCCTGTTCATCATGGGCGGCGTGTTCGTGATGGAAACCCTGTCGGTGGTGATCCAGGTGGCCTCCTTCAAGTTGACCGGGCGCCGCGTGTTCCGCATGGCACCGATACACCACCACTTTGAACTCAAGGGCTGGCCTGAGCCGCGCGTGATCGTCCGTTTCTGGATCATCACCGTGATTCTCGTACTGGTCGGCCTTGCCACCCTGAAGCTGAGGTAGAACGAGTGTCTCTGATCGCTTCTGACCACTTCCGCATCGTTGTCGGCCTCGGCAAGAGCGGCATGTCCCTGGTTCGCTTCCTGGCGAACCGGGGCACGTCGTTTGCCGTGGCCGATACGCGGGAAAATCCACCGGAACTAGCCACGCTCAAGCGTGACTATCCGCACGTGGAAGTGCGTTGTGGCGAGCTGGACGTCGAGTTCCTGTGCCGTGCCGACGAGCTCTACGTGAGCCCCGGCCTGGCACTGGCGACCCCAGCCCTGCAGGCTGCCGCCGCCCGTGGCGTGAAGTTGTCCGGCGACATCGAGTTGTTCGCGCGTAACGCGAAGGCGCCGATTGTCGCCATCAGCGGTTCCAACGCGAAAAGCACCGTCACCACCCTGGTCGGCGAGATGGCGGTTGCGGCGGGCAAGCGTGTTGCCGTCGGCGGCAACCTCGGTACGCCGGCGCTGGATCTGCTCAGCGATGACGTCGAGTTGTATGTGATGGAACTGTCGAGCTTCCAGCTCGAGACCACCGATCAACTCAACGCCGAAGTGGCGACCGTGCTCAACGTCAGCGAAGACCACATGGACCGTTACAGCGGCCTGCCGGCCTATCACCTGGCCAAGCACCGGATCTTCCGTGGGGCCAAACAGTTTGTGGTCAACCGTCAGGATGCCCTGAGCCGTCCGCTGATGGGCGAGGGCCAGCCGTGCTGGACCTTCGGTTTGAGCAAACCTGATTTCAAGGCGTTCGGTATCCGCGAAGAAGACGGCGAAAAGTACCTGGCCTTCGAATTCCAGAACCTGATGCCGGTGCGCGAGTTGAAGATTCGTGGCGCCCATAATCAGTCCAACGCCCTGGCGGCATTGGCACTGGGGCACGCCGTCGGCTTGCCGTTCGATGCGATGTTGTCGAGCCTGCGAACCTTCGCCGGACTTGAACACCGTTGCCAGTGGGTCCGCGACCTCAATGGTGTGAGCTACTACAACGATTCCAAAGCCACCAACGTCGGCGCCGCACTGGCAGCCATCGAAGGCCTGGGCGCGGACATCGACGGCAAGGTCGTGCTGATTGCCGGTGGCGATGGCAAGGGTGCCGAGTTCAAGGATTTGCGTGATCCGGTAGCGGTTAACTGCCGAGCCGTCATTTTGATGGGCCGTGATTCCGACAAGATTGGCGAGGCCATCGGCGACGCCGTGCCGCTGATCCGCGTCGGTTCGCTGGTCGAAGCGGTGGAGCAGAGCCGCGCCGCCGCGCACCCTGGCGATGTGGTGCTGTTGTCGCCGGCCTGCGCCAGTTTCGACATGTTCAAGAATTACGAAGACCGTGGTCACCAGTTCGTCCGCGCTGTGGAGGATCTGGCATGAGCCTGCGAAATATCATCAAGCCGTATCCATCGCCAATCATCACCGGGCGCGGTATCGACCTCGACTTTCCGATGCTCGTCGGTTGCCTGGCATTGATCGGCCTGGGGCTGGTCATGATCGCCTCGGCATCGACGGAAGTGGCCGCCGTGCAGTCGGGCAGTGCCCTGTACTACATGACTCGCCACTTGATCTACATCGTGTTGGGTCTGGTTGCCTGCATCGTCACCATGATGATTCCGATTGCCACCTGGCAACGACTGGGCTGGCTGATGCTGATTGGTGCGTTCGGCTTGCTGGTGATGGTGATCGTCCCCGGCATCGGCCGCGAAGTGAACGGTTCGATGCGCTGGATCGGTTTCAGCTTCTTTAACGTGCAGCCGTCCGAGATCGCCAAGGTGTTCGTGGTGATTTACCTCGCCGGTTACCTGGTGCGTCGGCAGAAAGAAGTGCGCGAGAGCTGGATGGGCTTCTTCAAGCCATTCATCGTGCTGCTGCCAATGGCCGGTCTGTTGCTGATGGAGCCGGACTTCGGTGCCACCGTGGTCATGATGGGCGCGGCGGCGGCGATGCTGTTCCTCGGCGGGGTCGGACTGTTCCGGTTCTCATTGATGGTGGTCCTCGCGGTCGGGGCCGTGGTGTTGTTGATTCAGGTGCAGCCGTATCGAATGGCGCGACTGACCAACTTCGCCGACCCGTGGGCCGACCAGTTCGGTGCCGGCTATCAGTTGTCGCAAGCCTTGATCGCGTTTGGTCGCGGTGAATGGCTGGGCGTCGGCCTGGGCAACAGCGTGCAGAAACAGTTCTACCTGCCGGAGGCGCACACCGACTTCGTGTTCTCAGTCCTGGCCGAAGAACTGGGCGCCGTGGGTTCCTTGTGCACCGTCGCGCTGTTTGTCTTTGTCTGTATTCGTGGCATGTACATCGGTTTGTGGGCTGAAAAAGCCAAGCAGTTTTTCGCAGCCTACGTGGCTTACGGTTTGTCGTTCCTGTGGATCGGTCAGTTCCTGATCAACATCGGGGTGAACGTCGGCCTGTTGCCGACCAAGGGCCTGACCCTGCCGTTCCTCAGTTATGGCGGTAGCTCGTTGGTGATCTGCTGTGCCTGTCTCGGCTTGTTGCTGCGCATCGAGTGGGAGAGTCGAACCCACTTGGGCAGTGAAGAGATGGAGTTCCATGAAAGTGACTTCGCCGAGGAGCCACCCCATGGGCGCTAACGTACTGATCATGGCCGGCGGCACCGGCGGGCACGTGTTCCCGGCGCTGGCCTGCGCGCGCGAGTTCCAGGCCCGCGGTTACACCGTGCATTGGCTTGGCACGCCGCGCGGCATCGAAAACGACCTGGTCCCGGCGGCCGGTCTGGAACTGCATCGCATCAATGCCAGTGGTTTGCGGGGCAAGGGCAAGCTGTCGCTGCTCAAGGCACCGTTCATGTTGCTCAAGTCGATCTGGCAGGCGCGGGCGATCATTCGTCGGTTGCGGCCGGTGTGTGTGGTCGGTTTTGGTGGTTATGTGACCGGCCCGGGCGGCGTTGCGGCCAAGTTGGCTGGCGTGCCGGTCATCGTTCACGAGCAGAACGCCGTCGCGGGTACCGCCAATCGGTTGCTCATGCCGTTGGCCGCCCGAGTCTGTGAAGCGTTCCCCGACACCTTTACCCTGTCGGACAGCCGTCGGACCACCGGTAACCCGGTGCGCACCGAGCTGTTCCTCGAAACACCGCGACCAGCCCTGGCCGGTCGCAAGGCGCGTTTGCTGATCCTGGGCGGAAGCCTTGGCGCAGAACCGTTGAACAAGTTGCTGCCTGAAGCCCTGTCGCAAGTCGCCGCCGACCTGCGCCCGGAAGTGTTTCATCAGGCCGGCAAAAACCACGATGAAGTGACTGCAGAGCGCTACCGCGCGGCTGGCGTCGAGGCGCAAGTGCAGCCGTTCATCAAAGACATGGCCCAAGCCTATGGCTGGGCCGACCTGGTGGTGTGCCGCGCAGGCGCGTTGACCATCAGTGAACTGGCCGCCGCCGGTCTGCCCTCGATGCTGGTGCCTTTGCCCCACGCGATCGACGATCACCAGACCCGCAACGCCGAATATTTGGCCCGTGAAGGCGCTGCCTTCCTGATGCCGCAAAGAACGACTGGCGCCGCAGATCTTGCCGCACGCCTGACAGAGGTCCTGATGCAACCGCAACGACTCAATGACATGGCCAACGCGGCCCGCCGCCTGGCGAAACCCGATGCAACCCGTAACGTTGTCGACACCTGCCTGGAGGTGGCCCATGGTTGAGAATCAGAAAGCCATGCCGCACCCGGAAATGCGCCGCATCCGTCGCATCCACTTCGTCGGTATCGGCGGCGTGGGCATGTGCGGTATCGCTGAAGTGTTGTTGAACCTGGGCTATGAAGTGTCCGGTTCCGACCTGAAAGCATCGCCGGTGACCGAGCGCCTGGAATCTTTCGGTGCGCACATCTATATCGGCCACCGCGCCGAGAACGCCGCGAACGCCGATGTACTGGTCACCTCCAGTGCCGTGAACACTTCCAACCCGGAAGTCGCCACTGCCCTGGAACGCCGGATCCCGGTGGTGCCGCGTGCCGAAATGCTCGCCGAGCTGATGCGCTATCGCCACGGCATCGCCGTCGCCGGTACCCATGGCAAAACCACGACTACCAGCCTGATCGCTTCGGTGTTCGCCGCTGGTGGCCTGGACCCGACGTTCGTCATCGGTGGCCGCCTGAATGCCGCGGGCACCAATGCCCAGCTCGGCACCAGCCGTTACCTGATCGCCGAAGCCGACGAAAGCGATGCGAGCTTCCTGCACTTGCAGCCGTTGGTGGCCGTGGTCACCAACATCGACGCCGACCACATGGCGACCTACGACGGTGACTTCAACAAACTGAAGAAAACCTTCGTCGAGTTCCTGCACAACCTGCCGTTCTACGGTTTGGCAGTGGTGTGCCTGGACGATCCAGTGGTGCGCGAAATCCTGCCGCTGGTCAAACGCCCGACCGTCACCTACGGCTTCGGCGACGATTGCGACGTGCGCGCGATCAATGTGCGCCAGCAAGGCATGCAGACCTTCTTCACCGTGCTGCGTCCTGAGCGCGAGCCGCTGGATGTCTCGGTGAACATGCCGGGCAACCACAACGTATTGAACGCCTTGGCGACCATCTGCATCGCTTCCGACGAGGGCGTCAGCGATGAAGCCATCGTCCAGGGCCTGTCCGGGTTCCAGGGTGTCGGCCGACGCTTCCAGGTCTACGGCGAACTGCCGGTAGACGGCGGCAGCGTGATGCTGGTGGACGACTACGGTCACCACCCGACCGAAGTCGCGGCGGTGATCAAAGCCGTACGCGGTGGCTGGCCGGAGCGTCGCCTGGTGATGGTTTACCAGCCGCACCGCTACAGCCGCACGCGGGACCTGTACGACGATTTCGTCAATGTATTGGCCGACGCCAACGTCCTGCTGCTGATGGAAGTCTACCCGGCCGGTGAAGAACCGATCCCGGGCGCCGACAGCCGCAAGCTGTGCAACAGCATCCGCCAGCGCGGTCAGTTGGACCCGATCTACATCGAGCGCGGTGTCGACCTCGCGCCAATCGTCAAGCCGCTGCTGCGTGCCGGCGACATCCTGCTGTGCCAGGGCGCCGGTGATATCGGTGGTCTTGCGCCGAAATTATTGATTAGTCCGTTGTTCGCCGGTGCGGTTGCCGCGCCTGCCGTGGGGAAGTTGAAATGACTGCTGCTTACGCCAACCTCGTCTCCACTCTCGCGCCGAAAGACTTCGGCCGCGTCGCCGTGCTATTCGGCGGCAAGAGTGCCGAGCGTGAGGTGTCCCTGAAGTCGGGTAACGCGGTTCTCGAAGCGCTGCAAAGCGCCGGTGTGGACGCGTTCGGCCTCGACGTCGGCGATGACCTGCTGCAGCGTCTGCTCAACGAAAAAATCGATCGCGCCTTCATCATTCTCCACGGTCGTGGCGGTGAAGACGGCAGCATGCAGGGCCTGCTCGAATGCCTGGGCATTCCCTACACCGGCAGCGGCATCCTCGCCTCGGCCCTGGCCATGGACAAGCTGCGTACCAAGCAGGTCTGGCACAGCCTCGGGATTCCGACGCCACGCCACGCCGTACTGAGCTCCGAGGCCGATTGTATTTCGGCGGCGACGGAACTGGGCTTCCCTTTGATCGTCAAACCGGCCCATGAAGGTTCAAGTATCGGTATGGCCAAAGTGAGTTCCGCGTCGGAGTTGATCGACGCCTGGAAAGCGGCCGCTACCTACGATTCGCAAGTGTTGGTCGAGCAATGGATTCAAGGTCCGGAGTTCACCATCGCCACCCTGCGTGACCAGGTGTTGCCACCGATTGCCCTGGGCACGACGCACAGCTTCTACGACTACGACGCCAAGTACGTGGCTTCCGATACCCAGTACCGGATCCCGTGCGGTCTCGACAGCCACAAAGAACAAGAACTGATGGACCTGACGGCGAAAGCCTGTGAGGCGCTGGGTATCGCCGGTTGGGGCAGGGCAGACGTGATGCAGGACGCCGACGGGCAGTTCTGGTTCCTGGAAGTCAACACCGCACCGGGCATGACCGATCACAGCCTGGTGCCGATGGCGGCCCGTGCTGCCGGTCTGGATTTCCAGCAACTGGTCCTGGCGATTTTGACCGCCAGCATTGAGCCGCGAGGGTAAGAGCATGCAAGGCGCTCAGTTGAGACATCAGCCCCCCGCACCACCCGGCCGCAAGCCGGTGCCGCGGGGTGCCAGCCGAATGGTGGCCAAAGAGCCGATGTCTGCGCGCCTGCCGAAAGCCAATTTTGGTTTTCTCAAAGCCTTGTTCTGGCCGGTGCTGCTGGTCGCGCTCGGCTTCGGTACTTACGAAGGCGCGCAGCGCTTGCTGCCCTACGCCGACCGGCCGATCACCAAGATCAACGTGCAGGGCGATTTGAGTTACATCAGCCAGCAAGCGGTGCAGCAGCGGATCGCCCCCTACGTGGCGTCGAGCTTCTTCACCATCGACCTGGAGAGCATGCGCACCGAGCTGGAAACGATGCCATGGATTGCCCACGCCGAAGTGCGTCGGGTGTGGCCGGACCAGGTGGTGATTCGCCTGGAAGAGCAACTGCCGGTGGCCCGTTGGGGCGATGAGTCGCTGTTGAACAACCAGGGCCAGGCGTTCACCCCGCGTGAGCTGGCGAACTACGAACACTTGCCACAGCTGTTCGGCCCACAGCGGGCCCAGCAGCAAGTGATGCAGCAATACCAGGTGCTGAGCCAGATGCTCAGGCCATTGGGCTTCTCGATTGCACGCCTGGAATTGCGTGAACGAGGCAGCTGGTTCCTGACCACCGGTGCCGGCAGTTCTGGCCCCGGGATCGAACTGCTGCTGGGACGCGGCAACCTGGTGGAAAAGATGCGCCGCTTCATTGCCATCTATGACAAGACGCTCAAAGAACAGATTACGAACATTGCGCGCATCGATCTGCGCTACGCCAACGGCCTCGCTGTTGGCTGGCGGGAACCTGTAGCGCCCACGACAGCCCAACCCGCTGTCGCGAAGAATTAAGAAGAGGCAGGACCCATGGCAAACGTGCAAAGCGGCAAAATGATCGTCGGTCTCGATATCGGCACCTCCAAGGTGGTGGCGCTGGTCGGCGAGGTCTCGGACGACGGCACGCTGGAAATCGTCGGGATCGGCACTCATCCGTCCCGCGGCCTGAAGAAAGGCGTGGTGGTGAACATCGAGTCCACCGTGCAGTCGATCCAGCGCGCCATCGAAGAAGCGCAGCTGATGGCCGGCTGCCGGATCCACTCGGCGTTCGTCGGCGTGGCCGGCAATCACATCCGCAGCCTGAACTCCCACGGCATCGTGGCGATTCGTGATCGTGAAGTCAGCGCCGCCGACCTTGAGCGCGTCCTCGACGCCGCCCAGGCCGTGGCGATCCCGGCTGACCAGCGCGTGCTGCACACCCTGCCGCAGGATTACGTGATCGATAACCAGGAAGGCGTTCGCGAGCCGCTGGGTATGTCGGGCGTACGTCTGGAAGCCAAGGTCCACGTGGTCACCTGCGCCGTCAACGCCGCACAGAACATTGAAAAATGCGTGCGCCGTTGCGGCCTGGAAATCGACGACATCATTCTCGAGCAACTGGCCTCGGCCTACTCGGTCCTGACCGACGACGAGAAAGAGCTGGGCGTGTGCCTGGTGGACATCGGCGGCGGCACCACCGACATCGCGATCTTCACCGAAGGCGCGATCCGTCACACCGCGGTGATCCCGATTGCGGGCGACCAGGTAACCAACGACATCGCCATGGCGTTGCGCACCCCGACCCAGTACGCCGAAGAAATCAAGATTCGCTACGCCTGCGCCCTGGCCAAGCTGGCCGGTGCCGGTGAAACCATCAAGGTGCCAAGCGTTGGCGACCGTCCACCGCGCGAACTGTCCCGCCAGGCCCTGGCCGAAGTGGTCGAGCCGCGCTACGACGAACTGTTCACGCTGATCCAGGCCGAACTGCGCCGCAGCGGCTACGAAGACTTGATCCCGGCCGGCATCGTGCTGACCGGCGGTACGTCGAAAATGGAAGGCGCGGTCGAACTGGCCGAGGAAATCTTCCACATGCCGGTCCGTTTGGGCGTGCCACACGGCGTCAAGGGTCTGGATGACGTGGTCCGCAACCCGATTTATTCCACTGGCGTTGGCCTGTTGATGTACGGCCTGCAAAAGCAGTCCGACGGGATTTCGTTCTCGGGCATCAGCAGCCGCGACAGTTACAGCAATGAAGAAGCCAAACCCGCCTTGCTCGATCGCATCAAGAGCTGGGTACAAGGCAACTTCTAAAGAATTACCGCAACACCGCAACAAACGCAGTAGGCGAAAAAACTAGAGAATGTAAGGAGAGGGAAAATGTTCGAACTCGTAGACAACATCCCCGCAAGCCCGGTTATTAAAGTTATCGGTGTTGGCGGAGGCGGCGGCAACGCTGTCAACCACATGGTCAAGAGCAACATTGAAGGCGTTGAATTCATCTGCGCCAACACTGATGCCCAGGCGCTGAAATCCATCGGCGCGCGGACCATCCTGCAACTGGGCACCGGCGTGACCAAAGGTCTGGGCGCCGGCGCCAACCCTGAAGTAGGTCGTCAGGCCGCTCTCGAAGACCGTGAGCGCATTGCCGAAGTCCTGCAGGGCACCAATATGGTGTTCATCACCACTGGCATGGGCGGCGGTACCGGTACCGGTGCTGCGCCGATCATTGCCGAAGTGGCCAAGGAAATGGGGATCCTCACCGTTGCGGTGGTGACCCGTCCGTTCCCGTTCGAAGGCCGCAAGCGTATGCAGATCGCCGACGAAGGTATCCGTCTGCTGTCTGAAAGCGTCGACTCGTTGATCACTATCCCCAACGAGAAGCTGCTGACCATCCTCGGTAAAGACGCAAGCCTGCTGTCGGCTTTCGCCAAGGCTGACGATGTATTGGCTGGTGCCGTTCGCGGTATCTCCGACATCATCAAGCGTCCGGGCATGATCAACGTCGACTTTGCCGACGTACGGACTGTCATGAGCGAAATGGGCATGGCGATGATGGGCACTGGCTGCGCCAGCGGTCCGAACCGTGCACGCGAGGCCACCGAAGCGGCCATTCGCAACCCGTTGCTCGAAGACGTGAACCTGCAAGGTGCACGCGGCATCCTGGTGAACATCACCGCCGGTCCTGACCTGTCCCTGGGTGAGTACTCCGATGTGGGTAGCATCATCGAAGCCTTCGCTTCCGAGCACGCAATGGTCAAGGTCGGTACCGTTATCGATCCGGACATGCGCGACGAGCTGCACGTGACCGTGGTTGCCACGGGTCTGGGCGCGAAAATCGAGAAGCCTGTAAAGGTCATCGACAACACCATGCACACGTCCGTGGCTTCGCAGCCGCAGCAACAAGCGCCTTCGCGTCAGGAAGCGCCGGCTGTGAACTACCGTGACCTGGACCGTCCGACCGTCATGCGCAACCAGGCTCAGGCCGGTGCTGCGACTGCCGCGAAGATGAATCCGCAAGACGATCTGGACTACCTGGACATCCCGGCATTCCTGCGTCGTCAGGCTGATTGATGGAATGTATCAGGGCGATGAAGGTGATTGGTGTTCAGCAAAGGTCTGGTCTGCTATCATCGCCAGCCTTTGTTGATACCAGTTCGCAATTTGCGCTGAAGCGGCCCAAGCCATGATTAAACAACGCACACTGAAAAATATTATCCGTGCCACAGGTGTAGGCCTGCACTCCGGGGAGAAGGTATACCTGACCCTCAAGCCTGCACCTATCGACACCGGCATCGTGTTTGTTCGTGCCGATCTGGACCCTGTGGTGCAGATTCCTGCTCGCGCGGAAAACGTTGGCGAAACCACGATGTCGACCACGCTGGTCAACGGTGACGTCAAAGTGGATACGGTGGAGCACTTGCTCTCGGCCATGGCTGGCCTGGGCATCGATAACGCCTACGTCGAGCTCTCCGCGTCCGAAGTCCCGATCATGGATGGTAGCGCTGGACCTTTCGTATTCCTGATTCAATCGGCCGGCCTGGAAGAACAGGACGCGGCCAAGAAGTTCATCCGGATCCTGCGGGAAGTGACAGTGGAAGACGGCGACAAGCGCGCCACTTTCGTCCCTTTCGAAGGTTTCAAAGTGAGCTTCGAGATCGATTTCGATCACCCGGTTTTCCGTAACCGCACACAAAGTGCAAGCGTGGATTTTTCCAGCACTTCGTTCGTAAAAGAAGTCAGCCGCGCCCGTACCTTTGGTTTCATGAGTGACATCGAGTACCTGCGCAAGCACAACCTCGCACTCGGCGGCAGCGTTGAAAACGCTATTGTGGTCGACGCGGATGGTGTACTGAACGAAGACGGCCTTCGCTATGAAGACGAATTCGTGAAGCACAAGATCCTCGATGCAATTGGTGACCTCTACCTGCTGGGCAATAGCCTGATTGGTGAGTTCAAGGGCTTCAAGTCCGGACATGCATTGAACAACCAGCTGCTGCGCAAGTTGATTGAGCAGACAGATGCTTGGGAAGTCGTGACTTTCGAAGACGCCAGCACCGCACCGATCTCTTACATGCGTCCTGTTGCGGCCGTGTAAGCAAAAACCTCTCTAGTTTTTAAAGGCTGCCTTCGGGTGGCCTTTTTTTATGCCGATCGTTCCCACGCTCTGCGTGGGAATGCAGCCCGGGACGCTCCGCGTCCCATCCAGAGCCGAACGCGGAGCGTCCGGTGAGGCATTCCCACGCGGAGCGTGGGAACGATCATTGCGCGGCAACGACTCGATTCCGCCCCCCTTCCTTGGCCTGATACAACGCCTTGTCCGCCGCAAACAGCAATTGTTCCAGGGTGGTCTCGCTCGCGCTGGTCCAGGTACTGATCCCGATACTGACCGTCATCGGCGAATCAGCCCCCGCCACCAACGGCAATTGCTCCACGGCGACACGGATGGCTTCGGCAATCTGACGCGCCCCCGCGCTGTCGGTTTCCGGCAGGATCACCGAAAACTCCTCACCCCCATAGCGGGCGACCAAGTCGCCTGGCCGCCGCACATTGGCGCTGATCACCTTGGCCAACGAACGCAGCGCATCATCGCCGCCCTGATGGCCATGCCGGTCATTGAACGCCTTGAAGTGGTCGGCATCGACCATCAATACCGATAACGACTGACCCGAGCGCTGGGCGCGAAACCATTCGTGGCGCAGGACCTGATCCAGGGTTCGACGGTTGGCCATGCCGGTCAAGGCATCGGTGGCCGCCAGTTGCGACAGTTCCTGCTCGGCGTTGTGGCGCAGGCGCAATTCGCGACACAGCAGCCAGGTCAGCCACAGCAGCCCGATGCACAGCACGCCGGTGGCGCCGCTGATCACCACCGCCGTTCGCTCCCAAGTGGCGAACACCTCGTTGCTGGAGAGGGCGACGATCACCGTCAATGGCAGGTTGCCGACCCTGGAAAAGGTGTACAGGCGCTTCTGGTGATCGATGCTCGACACACTGCTGAAGCTGCCGCTGCCCTCGCGCAGGATTCGCACGACGTTTGGCCGGCTGGCAAAGCTTTTGCCGATCGAGTCATTTTCCAAGTAAGGCTTTTGCGCCAGCAGCAGGCCATCGTTGTTGATGATGTTGAGCGTGCTGTCACTGCCGATGTTCAGGCTGTTGAACAACTCATCGAAGTACGCCAGGCGCATCGACGCCACGGCCACTCCAAGGAACTCCCCGGTGGGCGAGGCGATGCGCCGGCTGAAACTGATCCGCCATTGGTCGGCATCTTCGCAATCGCAGCGAGGCTTGAACGGGCGGCTGATGAACATTCCGGTATCGCTGTTGGAGATATGGGCCAGGAAATAGTCGCGGTCGGCGAAGTTGCCTGGTTTGGGCTCGATCAGCGACGAGTCGGCCAGTACCTCGCCGTGCTTGTCCAGCAACAGAATGTCGCCCTTGAAGCGGGCCGTGGTGGAGCGATCGAACAGCACCAGGTGGCGGACCTGGGCTGACATCTGTTTCAAGTCATCGCGTTGCGAGGCGGCAATCAGCCCTTGCAGGGTCAGGTCGTAGAGTTCGACCGTGCGCAACACATCGGCGTCGATCAACTGGGCGATGGTGGTCGCGCCGCGTGTCGCGTCCTGCTGGGCGTTGGCGTGTTCGCGGATCAGCAGAAAGGCAACGATGCTGAGGATCGCGATGACAGTCAGGCCGCTGCCGAGAATCAGCAGGAGCACGGGACGTCCGGTCCTGCCTGGAATGTAGGGGGTTGGGCTTGCTGTCATGGTTCTGATGTCTGCTGAAGGGACTTAATAAGCGTAGTTCCATAAACGTCGTTTCCCGAAGGGCGCGCGCTCATCGCAGCAATCAGTCATGGATATTCGGCTGTTACTTGGCGAATGTATAAATGTGGGGCGAAAAAAAGGCCAGCAAAACATGCTGGCCTTTTGATTTATTACAGGCTTTAGAACACGTTGATCGGATAATCGACGATCACGCGGTATTCATCGGTGTCCTGATCCAGCGCGCCATATCCATTGCCGCCACGGTTGGTCGCCCATTGCAGGCGCAGCGAAAGGTCCTTGGCCTTGCCTTCCTGGACCACGTACTTGAGATCAATGTCGCGTTCCCAGTGCTTGGCGTGTTTGCCGTCGGCGCTGTACCACGAGGCGTAGCCCTTGCTGTCCGGGTCGACCTTGGTCAGGTCGGTTTCACCCCGTGAATAGGAAACCGCCGAGGTCAGGCCAGGCAGGCCGAGCCCGACGAAATCGTAGGCGTACTTGAGTTTCCACGAGCGCTCGTTCGGGCCGTTGAAGTCCGAGTACTGCTGGGAGTTGTCCAGAAAGACGCTGTCACCCTGGCTGATGTAGTCGAACGGCGTGTTGCCGTTGACCCGCTGGTACGCGGCCGTGACGCTGTGATTGCCCACGCCGACGGTGAAATGCAGGCTGTAGGTGTTGTTGTCGATGTTGCCCAGCAGCGCGTCACCGGTGTCTTGTGTGTGATAGAAGTGCAGGCCCGGGTTGAGGCTGACCAGGTCATTGAGCTGGTAGGTGTAATCCAGATCGTAGTAGTACTGGTTCCAGATGTCCTTGAGCTCAGACGCGTACAGGCTGCTGGTCAGGCCCGGCAAACCGCTCCAGGCCACACCGGCCCAGTTCAGGTGCTGGCTGTCGTCGCCATCGGTGAGGCTGCCATAAGAGGTGCCGATTCGCGTGTGGCCGCTCTGATTGTAAGGTTTGGTGAAGCTGGCCTGGCCGCCTTCGATGAGAAAACCGTCGAAGCTGTGGTTAGTCAGGCTGACGCCGCGAAAGGTCTGAGGCAGCATGCGGCTGTCGCCACCGGCGATCACCGGGTTGGTGAGAAACAGGTCACCGGCCTTCAATTCGGTATCAAAGGCACGCATTTTCAACGTACCGCCGGCCGTGGAAAACGAGCCCGGTGCTTTGCCGTTGCCATCGCTGATGGGCAGGATGCTCGAACCGTCAGTGCCGCCACCGCCGTCGAGTTTCAACCCGAGCATGGCGTGGGCATCAAGGCCGAAACCAACGGTGCCCTGGGTGAAACCGGATTCGAATTTACCGAGGAAACCCTGGCCCCACTCGATGTTGTCATCGGTGTTCTGATGCCGGTTGCGGTTCATGTAGTAGTTGCGGGCGTTTAGGTTGAGGCTCGACCCTTCGACAAAACCTTCGCGGCTGGAGTCATCGGCGGCCTGGGTGTTGGTGGCCATCGTTGCAGCGATTGCAATGAACAACGGGCTGAGCTTTAGAGAAAAAGACACGTGCGGTACAGCTCCTTTTGGGTCATTAACGTCAGTTCATGGATCGACGTTTTTTATTTCTTGTTTAGGGAGACGAAGCGAGGCGTGTTTTCTGCACAATAAAAAAAGCCGCTGATAGCAGCGGCTTTGAAGACAACTTTTCAAAGGAAAGAGCCAATGAAAAGTGTCGAGGGAAACAGAGCGATACGGTGGGTCAGCTGTCTTTCTCAACCTGTGGCTTGGCTGCAGAAGTGGACGCTTGAGGGGTTTGCTCAGCCTCGTGGGCCTTGGCGGTCAACTCGGCCTGGGATTGTTCGAACGCTTTGGCCCGCGCCGCATTTTGCGCGACGAAAGCTGGCGACTCTTCAGCCATGGCGAACGGGGACAGGAACAAAGTCGACAAAACGAAAGCGCTGGCAATACCCATAGTGTTGGACATCTTTAAAACCTTCTTGCTTGGCAAGTGCTGTTTGGTGCGCCAAGGTTAAGGTTCATGGGCGATGGGAAACAGAGCGGATTTCAGAAAGGACTGTTGCGTTGGAAGCAACAGTTGAGTGTTGATCGTTCCCACGCTCTGCGTGGGAATGCCTCAAGGGACGCTCCGCGTTCCAATGGGACGCGGAGCGTCCCGGGCTGCATTCCCACGCAGAGCGTGGGAACGATCTACGGGGGCAAGCTCCCTCGCCACAGTCAGACGGGGAGGTGGATGCCGAAGGTATTCATCCCATGATCACTGCGCACAAACACGTCCCCGCCGTGCATCAGCGCAATCGCCTTCACAATCGCCAGACCCAACCCATGGTTGTTCCCGCTGTTGCTGCGCGACGCATCCACCCGATAAAACCGCTCAAACAACCTCGGCAAATGCTCGCTGGCAATCGGCGACCCCGGATTGGCCACACCGATACTCACCTGATGCTCCTCGACCTCAATGCGCACCTGAATCACCTGCCCAGGCTCGGTATGTTGCACCGCGTTGCTCAGCAAGTTGATCAACGCCCGACGCAGATGTGCGATCTCGATCCGCACCTGCGCATCTCCGCTGACCTGCACCTGAACCTGCGCATCTTCCAGAATGAAATCCAGATACTCCAGGGTCGTCGCCACTTCATCGGCCAGTGAGGTAGAGGTCAGTTTGGTGGCCTTGCTGCCCTGGTCGGCGCTGGCGAGAAACAGCATGTCATTGATGATCGAACGCAACCGCTCCAGCTCTTCGAGGTTCGATTGCAGCACTTCGAAGTAATGTTCGGCCGAACGCCCGCGGGTCAGCGCCACTTGGGTCTGGCCAATCAGATTGGTCAGCGGCGAGCGTAATTCGTGGGCGACGTCGGCGTTGAACGACTCCAGCCGCGAATAGGCCTGTTCGACCCGTTCCAGGGTCGAGTTGAATGAGCTGACAAACTGATCCAGCTCCGGTGGCAACGGCGACAGGCGCAAACGGCCGGAACGCAACGGCGGTGCCAGACGCTGGGCTTCCTGGGACAACTTGATCAACGGTTTTAGGCCAATCCGCGCCACCCAATAACCCAGCGCCGAGGCGAGCAGCACGCCGATGATCGCCAGGCTGATCAGAGCGATCAGCAAATGATGCTGAGTCTGCAGAAACGTCTCGGTGTCGATGCCGATCATGAAGCGCAGCGCCGGGCGCTGGTCCTTGGCCGGGAACTGGCTGACCAGCACTTTCAGCGGAGAGGAATGATCCGGCAACAGCAAGTCGCGCCGCCCCAACGGCCCTTCGGCGAAGGCGCGGATCTGCGGAGTAATGTTGCCGTATTCGTACTGCGAATCGCCGCTGACGATCCAGAAACTGATGCGCTTGTCTTCTTCGCCGAGCAGCTTGAGCTTGTTGTTGATCTTCACCCAATGCTCGGGCGTGCCGTATCGGCCGACCGTGGATTCGAGCACGCTGTAACGCGCATCCAGCTCGGCTTCGGGCAACAGGCCCAGGCCTTTGTCGACCTGCTGGTACAAGGCCCAGCCGATCAGCAGAAACACCAGCAGCGCCACCAGCGTGAACATCCCGCTCAACCGTAGCGCTATCGAGTTACTGGACACCACGGCTCTCCAGCACATAACCCATGCCGCGGATGGTGTGCAGCAGTTTCTCGTCAAATGGCCCGTCGAGCTTGGCCCGCAGGCGTTTGATCGCGACTTCGACGACGTTGGCGTCACTGTCGAAATTGATGTCCCAGACCATCTCGGCAATCGCCGTTTTCGACAGAATTTCACCTTGCCGACGCGCCAACACGCTGAGCAGCGAGAACTCCTTGGCCGTCAGGTCCAGACGCGCGCCGGCGCGAGTAGCCTTGCGGCTGATCAAGTCGATCCACAGGTCGGCGATGCTCACTTGCACCGGTTCATGGCCGCCACTGCGCCGGGTCAGGGCTTGCAGGCGCGCCACCAGTTCAAGGAAGGAAAACGGTTTGCCGAGGTAATCGTCGGCGCCATCGCGCAGGCCTTTGATCCGGTCTTCCACACGCTCGCGGGCGGTGAGCATGATCACCGGGGTTTGTTTGCGCGCGCGCAAGGCCCGTAGCACGCCGAAGCCGTCGAGGCCCGGCAACATGACGTCGAGGATGATCACCGCGTAGTCGCTTTCCAGCGCCAGGTGCAGGCCTTCGACGCCGTCCCGCGCCAGGTCCACGGTGTAACCCTGTTCCGTCAGGCCGCGGTGCAGATAATCCGCGGTTTTTTCTTCATCTTCGATAATCAGAACGCGCATGACCCCGCCTCAGTCTGTGGTCGCCAGCACCGGTAGCGGTGCGGGTTTGGGCCGATGGAAAAGCCGCTCAAGCCACAAGTATATGACCGGAGTGGTAAACAGCGTCAGCGCCTGGCTCACCAGCAGCCCGCCGACTACGGCAATCCCCAATGGCTGGCGCAGTTCGGCGCCGGTGCCGTAGCCGAGCATCAGCGGCAACGCGCCGAGCAGGGCGGCGAGGGTGGTCATGATGATTGGCCGGAATCGAGTGATACAGGCCTGGAAAATCGCCTCTTCCGGCGGCAAGCCACCCTTGCGCTGGGCTTCGAGGGCGAAGTCGATCATCAGGATGCCGTTTTTCTTGACGATGCCGATCAGCAGCACCAGGCCGATCAGCGCCATGATCGAAAAGTCCTGGCCCCAGATCCACAGCATGATCACCGCGCCGAGCCCGGCCGACGGCAGGGTCGAGATGATGGTCAGTGGATGGACGAAGCTCTCGTAGAGCACGCCGAGAATGATGTACACCGCCACCAGTGCCGCGAGAATCAGCCACGGTTGGCTGGCCAGCGAACTCTGGAACGCCTGGGCCGCGCCCTGGAAGTTGCCACTGATGGCCGCCGGCATGCCGATTTCAGCCTTGGCCTGGTTGAGCAGAATCACCGCATCACCCAACGCGACGCCGGGCGCCAGGTTGAACGACAGGTTGGCCGCCGGGAACATCCCGTCGTGGGCGATGGACAACGGGCCAATGGTCGGCGCATCGAACTTCGCCAGGGCCGACAACGGCACCATCTCCCCGCTCAACGGCGAGCGCAGGTAGAAATAGTTCAGGCTCTCGGCCTTGCCGCGCTGCTTGGTGTCCAGTTCCAGGATTACGTTGTACTGGTTGATCTGGGTCTGGAACTCGTTGATCTGCCGCTGGCCGAAAGCGTCGTACAGCGCTTCGTCGACGTCACTGGCGGTCAGGCCGAAACGCGCGGCCGCACTGCGGTCGATGCTGATGTGGGTGATGCTGCCGCCCAGTTGCAAGTCGTTGGAAATATCGCGGAACGCCGGGTTTGTCCGCAGCTTGTCCGTCAGGCGCTGGGTCCAGGTGCTGAGCGTCGGGCCGTCGTTGCTCTTGAGTACGTATTGGTACTGGGCGCGGCTCGGGCCGGAGCTGAGGTTGATGTCCTGGCCGGCGCGCAGGTACAGCACGATGCCGGGGACTTTCATCAGTTGCGGGCGAATCCGGTCGATGAACTGGCTGGCGCTGACATCGCGGTCGCCGCGTTTCTTCAGGGCGATCCAGAACCGGCCGTTGGCGATGGTCTGGTTGCTGCCGGATACGCCGACCGAGTGGGAGAACGCCTGAACCGCTGGATCCGCGGCGACGATTTCCGCCATCGCCAGGTGTTTTTTCACCATGTCGCCGTAGGAAATATCGGCAGCCGCTTCGGTGGTGCCGAGGACGAAACCGGTGTCCTGGACCGGGAAGAAGCCCTTGGGGATAAAGATGTAACCGGCAATGGCCAGGCACAACGACAGGCAGAACACGCCGATCATGGTTCTCTGATGGGCGAGGGCGCGGCGCAGGTTCTTCTCATAACCGGCCAGCAAGCGGTCGCCGAAGGTCTTTTTGCTGTGGGCGTGATGGACGGGGGCGCGCATGAACAGCGCGGCCAGGGTTGGTGCCAGGGTCAGGGACACCACCACCGAAATCATGATGGTCGAAGTCGCGGTCAGGGCGAATTCCTTAAACAACCGCCCGACCACGCCGCCCATGAACAGCAGCGGAATAAACGCCGCCACCAGCGAGAAGCTGATCGAAACCACGGTGAAGCCAATCTCGCCGGAGCCCTTGATCGCCGCCTCGCGCATGCCGTCGCCGGCCTCCAGATGCCGGTGGATGTTCTCCACCACCACAATCGCATCGTCCACCACAAACCCCACGGCCACCACGATCGCCACCAGGGTCAGGTTGTTCAGGCTGAAACCCATGATGTACATCAGGGCGAAACTGGCGGTCAGCGACACACCGAGTACCGCCGACACAATCATGGTCGCCGACCATTGGCGCAAGAACAGCGCCATCACCGCCACCACCAGCATGATCGCGATCAGCAGGGTGATTTCCACTTCGTGCAACGAGGCGCGAATGGTCTGGGTGCGGTCGATCAACACCTTGACCTGCACCGAGGCCGGCAACATCGCTTCCAGGCCCGGCAAAGCGGCTTGAATGCGATCCACGGTCTCGACGATGTTCGCCCCCGGTTGCCGCGAAATCACCAGGTTCACCCCGGGTTGATCGCCGGCCCACGCCTGGACGTAGGCATCTTCCGAACCGTTGACGACTTTGGCGACATCTTTCAGGTGAACCGGTGCACCGTCCTTGTAGGAAACGATGAGCTGGCTGTATTCGTCGGGGTGGAACAATTGGTCGTTGGTGGACAGGGTCGAAATGCTCGATTCCCCATACAACGCACCTTTGGCCAGGTTGAGGCTGGTCTGCTGGATCGCCAGGCGAATGTCCGCCAGGGTCAGACCGATGGCCGCGAGCTTGTCCGCCGAGGCCTGGACGCGGATCGCCGGACGTTGCTGACCGGTGATGTTGATTTGGCCTACACCGTCGATCTGACTGATCTGACGCGAGAGCAGGGTTTCCACCAGGTCGCTGAGCTCGGTGCCCGGCATCTGGGTTGAGCTGACACTGAGGATCAGCACCGGGCTGTCGGCCGGGTTGACCTTCTTCCAGGTCGGCAGGGTCGGCATGTCCTTGGGCAGTTTGCCGGCGGCGGTGTTGATCGCGGCCTGGACTTCCTGGGCGGCGGTGTCGATGCTTTTATCGAGGGTGAATTGCAGGGTCAGCAGGCTGGAGCCGAGGGCGCTGCTCGACGTCATCTGGGTCATGCCGGGGATGGCGCTGAATTGCACTTCCAGCGGTGTGGCCACCGATGACGCCATGGTGTCGGGGCTGGCGCCGGGCAGTTGCGCGTTCACCTGAATGGTCGGGAATTCGGCTTCCGGCAGTGGCGCGATGGGCAGGCGCGGGAAGGCGATGACGCCCAGCAGCACCAGGGCAAAGGTCAACAGAATGGTGGCGACCGGGTGATCGATGCACCACGCGGACGGGCCTCTCATTGTTTAGGCTCCGCTTGCACCACTTGTGGCGGGTCGGTCAGCACCTGCACCGTGGAACCGGGCTTGAGCCGCGACTGGCCATCGCTGACCAGTACGTCACCCGGTTTGACGCCGCTGATGATGTCCTGGCCGCTGCCTTGGTAGACCATTTGCACTTGCACGGTCTCAACCTTGTCGCCTTTTACCCGGTACACGAAATGTTGATCGAGGCCGCGTTGTACGACCGTCGGCGGCACCACCAGCGCATCTTTATCCAGCGCTGTCTGAATTTTCACCGTGACCAGTAGGCCAGGCCAAAGCTTCTGGCCGGGGTTGTTGAATTCAGCCTTGGCGCGGATGGTCCCGGTGTTGGCGTTGATCTGGTTGTCGATCAGGGTCAGGTGACCTTCGCCCAGCAGGTTGCCGGTTTCGCCATCGGTGTCGGCGCCAATGTAGGCCTTGACCTGGGCGCGTTGCGGGTCGCCGATCAGGCCTTGCAGGGTCGGCAGCATTTGCTGCGGCAGGGAAAACTCCACGGCAATCGGGTCGATTTGCGTCACGGTGAACAGCCCTTGGGCGTCGGTCATGCGCAGGAAGTTGCCTTCGTCCACCGTACGAATCCCGACGCGACCGGTGACCGGGGAGCGAATCTGCGTGTAGGAAAGCTGCACCTGCGCCGCGTCGATGGAGGCTTGATTGCCCTGGGCGGTGGCTTTGAGTTGGTTGACCAGGGCTTGTTGCTGGTCGTAAGTCTGCTTGGACACGCCGTCATCGACACTCAGCAGCTTGTAGCGCTTGAGGTTGACCAGCGCCACTTGCAGTTGCGCCTGGCTTTCACCCAATTGGGCGCGGGCCTGGTCGAGGCTGGCACGGATCGAGCGGTCGTCGATGGTTGCGAGCAAGTCACCGGTCTTGACCAGTTGCCCTTCCTTGACCAGCAGCTTGGTAAGGATGCCGTCGATCTGCGGCCGCACCACGACGCTGTGCAGGGACAGCACCGAACCGATGCCGCTGACATAGCGCGGCACGTCCTTCGCGGCGACCGCGACCACCCGCACCGGAATCGCAGTTGGCGCGGCCAGTTTGGCGGTGGCCGGTTTGGTCGCGTACCACAGGCCCAACGCTGCCAGGACAATCAGAGGGGCTGCGATCAAGGCGGTTTTTTTCTGAATTCGCATGCGAGTGGGGCGCCGGGCTAGAGGGACGGGAACAGGGTCAGATTTTATACCTCCTCTTATAGTCCTGTTACCCGGTCAGGAAGGTGACTGCTAACTGACGGGGCTGTCAGTTTGGCAGGCGTATTTCGCCAGATAGACCGAGTTATCGTTCATCGCGGGCAAGCCTTGCTCCTACATTTGGAATGCATTCCCTGTAGGAGCGAGGCTTGCCCGCGAAGGCGTCAGACCCGTCACCGCCAAACCCACAGACCGACTACTTGTCGCTTGAAACTCGCCGCTTGCAGCTTGCCGCTCCCGACACAGGTATACTCGCGCCTTTCGCGGTCCACCCACCGGGCCCGACTCTTTGTGCACCACCCGGAGCTTTCATGACTTCCCCGACACAACCGCCGGTCGCCGACGCCTTGAGCGACGACCCGGCAGACCTGCCAGACAGCGTCGACTCCAGCGCAGACAGCGAAACCAAAGTCGCGATCCCGGCGTTCAAGTTTCCGTTCAAGCCGGGCGAGTTGGCCGCGGCCAAGAACGCCAACCAGCCGTGGTACAAGAACGGCGCCAAGAACGGCCACACCAAGACCCCTGGCGCAGCGCCACCGGGTACTCGTCGTTCGATGGGTAAACGCTGACCGTCAGCCCTTCTTGGGTTGGTAAAAAGTCTCCCTGTCATCGAGACAGTTCCCACAAGGATGAGCGATTCGTCCTCTGGGAAAGTCGGTGGCCACTCGTCGAAGATTCAGGTCCCTGAATTCTCGACGAAGGCCATCGAAATGCCCCTACTGAAAATCCTCTCTGTCCTGTCGCTGGCGATTCTGACCAGCGGTTGTGTTTCGTCTGCGGTCGAGCCTCAGATTCGCTTCGGCGTCGAAGCTCTGGTTCCGCCATTCGAGAGCCGTAACGACAGCGGCGAGTTGGTCGGGCTGAACATCGAGTTGGGCAATGCGTTGTGTGCCGAACTCCAATCCCGCTGTGTCTGGGTCGACCAGGACTACGCCACCAACATCGAAGCCCTTGAAGCCAATCGTTTCGACGTGATCATGCCGATGACCGCCACTCCGGCGCGTCGTGAGCGGATCGATTTCACCGACAACCTTTACCCGCTGAGCAGTCGACTGGTGGCCCGTGACGGGTCAGGCCTGCAACCCACGGCGGCAGCGCTCAAGGGCAAACGTGTAGGCGTCCTGGCGGGCACCAGCCGCGAAGCGTTTGCCAAGGCGCGCTGGGCTGAAGCGGGCGTGACGGTGCGCAGCTTCCAATTCAACGATCAACTGATTGCCGCCCTGCAGGCCGGGGAAATCGACGCCACCCTGCAAGATTCCATCGAAATCACCCATGCATTGCTGAACCATCCCCATGGTCGCGATTTCGCCTTTGCCGGGGCCGCGCTCAAGGATCCGATGCTGGGCAGTGGCGTGGCGATGGCCCTGCGCAAAAGCGACAGCGCGTTGCGCGACAACCTGAACGCGGCACTCGAGCGGCTCAAGCAAAACGGCCAGTACCAGGCGATTACCCAACGCTACCTGCCACCGGCAACGGCGGATTCGCCCAGCTACTTGCCAAACGACGAAGGCCTGCCGTTCTCCGATGCCGTTCAAGTCGGCGAGACGGTTTATCTGTCGGGTGTACTCGGTATCGGGGCGGATGGTGAACTGGTGAAGGGCGGCATCGGCCCGCAGATGACCCAGACCATGGAGAACCTGCGCAGCGCACTGCAACGCAGCGGCTCGTCCCTGGCCCATGTGGCCAAATGCACGGTCATCCTTACCGACATCAAGGATTTCAAAGCCATGAACGAGGTATACCAGCGCTACTTCCCGGCGGATCGTTTACCGGCTCGAACGACATTCGCGGCCAAGGCGTTGGTGCTGGATGCGCGGGTTGAAGTTGAATGCCTGGCGGTCGCCGCTCGCTAGGGGCAGCAGCCTGGATTGATCGTTCCCACGAGCGTGGGCACGATCAGTTGCCTGGGCTCAAGCCGCCCGCAGCGAGATAAACGCATAGTTGAGCGGTGCTTCAATCGCCACGTCAGCCCCGGCGGCCAGCACTTGCCCGGCAATGTCCTCGCCCGAGACATGAAACAGCCATTCACTGTCGGGTGCGTCCAGCGGTCGCGTTGCAACCTGATCAATGACTGAAGCAAACGCTCCCATCTCTGGCAGATAGGCGGTAAACCCATCGCCTTTCAGCGCTGTGGTGCGAATCCCCAGCAACCCGCAGATCGCATCCTTGGTTTGAACGTCGTCGCGATCTGCCTGGCGCGAACGCTGGATCAACGCCACCAGTTCCTGATCCACCAATTGCCCACCCACTATCAAATCCGGGCCCTGTTGCCACGACTCGGGCGGGCACTCTTTCACTGCCGGGTTCAGCGGGATGTGCGGATTGATTTCCATCGGATAGATGCGGCACACCAGCGGCCGGCGTTCGTAGATGCGGCAGAGGTTGTCTTCGTCAAGATTCCGACAGGGGCCGACGTTGTAGGCGGCGAAGGTGATGGCCACGTAGGCGTCGCTGGCGCCGCTTCGAACCCTTACCGACCGGCGTTCGGCATGCTCGCGTTGCTGCTCCGGCAGGCCCAGGCCATTGCCCAGGAAACCTTCCACCAGCACGATCACCTGACCGCCGTCGTTCGCCCACATGCGGGCTTCGGCCAGGGTCAGGGGAACGTGGTGATCGTTGCAGCATTTGCCGCAACCTACGCAGGAAAACGTCGTATTCATTGATCGAACGGCCGCCGGTGAGAGCATGAAAGGGCGACAGAAAGCCACCGCCAAGGCAGGTCCCGAAGCAAGTTATGCGCCATTCACGGCTTTTGGGCGGCCGGACGGATGGAGTCCCATTCGGTCACGTAGGCGGTTTTGCTTTTCTTGTTGTAGAGGCACAACTCGGTGCCTTGCTGGCCCTTCATGTGTTTTTGCGGGTATTGGCCTTGCAGCAGGAGCGCGGTATAGCCGACGCGGTCGTCGAATTGCGCGGCGGTGCCGACGGGTTTGGCGTCCTTCAGGCCGCTGGCCTTGGTACAACTGGCGAGTACGGCTTTGTCATAGGCAGCCCAGGCGTCGGGGCTGGAAGCGTGAGCCTGGGAGGCGAGGGCGGTGAGGCTGAGGAAGAGTAGGGTGGTGGTTTTCATCAATGGGCATCCTTGTGCGTGTTGGCCAAGGTTGGAGTATGCCTGATGGTGATGGGGTGTTTGTGCGGGCCTCTTCGCGGGCAAGCCTTGCTCCTACAGATTTGTGTTTGTGCCTGCCCGCGAAGGCGGTTTATCAGACCGGCACCGGCTCCCGCCGAACCACCCGCATTCCGGCGCTTTCATACAACCGCTGGGCCCGAAGGTTGTCTTCCAGCACCTTCAAATCGACAAACCCCTCGCGGCGCTGCTGAAACACTTTGAAAGCATGCAGCAACAAGGCCCGGCCCAGACCGAGCCCTTGCGCGCGGGGATGCACCACCAGGTTCTTGATGTAGGCGCTGGTCCAGCACTGGCAAACGCCAACGATCCCTTCGTCATCCAGCGCGATAAAGCACAGGCTCGGATCGTATTCGGGATCAGTTTCAAAACGCTGTTGCCAGACCTCCAGCGCCGGCACCCGACCGCCGCCTTCGCGATAACCCGTCTCCATCAACTGATGCACGGCTTCGGCGAGTTCCGGGCGGTAGTGGCACAGTTCAACGCCGCTGGGCCAGGCGCTGGCGGGCACGGCTTCAGCGAGGTTGCGCCGCATCAGAAAGCAAAATTCCTCGGCCAAACTCAGTAACCCTGTTCGGCGACAGCCTTGGCGGCTTCGATCAGGCACTTGGTCAGTTCCGGCGAGGAGAACTTGGTCAGCACCCCGTTCGCCCCGGCCAGGCGTGCCTTTTCGCTGTTCATCGCGCTGTCGAGCGAGGTGTGCAGCAGCACGTAGAGGTGCGAGAAGTCCGGTGTTTCACGCAGGGTGCGGGTGAAGGCATAGCCGTCCATCTCCGACATTTCGATGTCCGAGACGATCAGGTTGATCTGCTGGGCGGTGCCTTGCAGGTCCAGCAGGCAGTCGATGGCTTCCTTGGCGCTGCGGGCGGTGTGGCATTGCAGGCCGAGGTTGCGCAGGGTGTGTACTGATTGCTGCAGCGCAGTCTGGCTGTCATCGACCACCAGGATTCGCGCGTTGCCCAAGACTTCGGCGTCTTCCATGCTCAGCTCGGTCGGGGCCGTTTCGATCTGCGCCGGGGCGATACCGTGGATGACCTTTTCAATGTCCAGCACTTGCACCAGCACGCCGTCGACCGAGGTCACGCCGGTGATGTAAGAACGCACACCGCCGGAACCGAAGGGCGGCGGACGGATGTCGGTGGTCAGGCAGTGGACGATCTTGCTCACGGCCTGCACGTGCAGGCCCTGCTTGGAGCGGCTGACGTCAGTGACGATCAGGCAGCCACCGTTGGGATCTTCCAGCGGTCGCTCGCCAATGGCGCGGCTCAGGTCGATCACCGACAACGAGGCGCCGCGCAGGGTGGCGATGCCTTTGACGTGGGGATGCGACTCCGGCAGCTTGGTCAGCGGCGGGCAGGGGATGATTTCACTGACTTTCAGCAGGTTGATCGCCATCAGCTTGCCGCTGCGCAAGGTAAACAGAAGAAGCGAAAGTGAATCTGCGCGGGCTTTGGTGGAGGACATAAAAACCTTCTTTGGACAAAGGTGATGGGCGAGTAAAGAATCGCCAGAAGCTATTGATGCCGGGTTATCGACTTGTTGGGGGCAGGCTTTAGGCTAAATCCCCGCATTGCCGACCAGTGCGATCTCTGTAGCAGCTGCCGAAGGCTGCGTCCGGCTGCGAAGCAGTCGTAAAACCTGAGCTTGCGGTGCAACAGGTGTACTGCGTTTTGCCCGGGTGGCGAGGACTTCGTCCTCGAACGCAGCCTTCGGCAGCTGCTACAGGGTGCGGGTTATTTCATCCCCAACCGCTTGGCCATCCGCCCCAGGTTTGCCCGATCCAAGCCTAGCTCACGGGCCGCGCTCGCCCAATTGTGGTGGTGGCGTTCCAGACAAGCGTTGATCAGTTGCCGCTGATAATCCTCGGTCGCGACCCGTAAGTCACCCGAGACTAAAGCCACAGGGCTGACCGCCGGTTGCTCGGCAGGCACTTCAACACTGCCGTGGGGCAAATCCAGATCAGCGGCGCTCAAACTGAGAATCTTCGGCCGCTCCTTGCAGTTGCCCAACGCTTTTAATGCGCTACGGCCAATCAAGTGCTCCAGCTCCCGCACGTTCCCCGGCCACTGATACGCGAGCAGCGCTGCCTGGGCATCGCTGTTCAAGCGCAGACTATTGAGGCCCATGCGTGAACGGTTCTGTTCCAGGAAAAAGCCGCTGAGCAGCAACACATCGCGCCCGCGATCCCGCAGCGCCGGGACCAGCAGCGGATAAACGCTCAGGCGATGGTAGAAGTCGGCGCGATAGCGGCCACTGCGTACTTCCTCGGCCAGGTCACGGTTGGTCGCCGCGATCAGCCGCACGTCCACTTGATGCTCTTTATCCGAACCCAGGCGCTGCAACTGGCCGCTTTGCAGCACCCGCAGCAACTTGGCCTGCACGGTCAGGGACAGTTCGCCGACTTCATCGAGAAACAGCGTGCCGCCATTGGCCAGTTCGAACTTGCCGCGCCGGTCGCTGGTCGCGCCGGTGAACGCGCCACGGACATGGCCGAACAGTTCGCTTTCCACCAAAGTGTCCGGCAGGGCGGCGCAGTTGAGGCTGATGATCGGTTTGTCGGCGCGCCCGGAGGCGGCGTGAATCGCCTGGGCCACCAGTTCCTTGCCGACCCCGGTTTCCCCGGTGATCAGCACGGTCAGGTCGCTGCCGCCCACCAGGCTGATTTCTTCTACTAGGCGTTTGTGGGCCTTGCTCTGGCCGATCATCTCGCGGTTCTGCTGGCCGCTGGCCTGACGGTAAACCTCGGCGCGCTGGTGTTCGTCTTCGGCGCGATTGGCCAGTCGCTGAATGCGCTCGGCGGCGTTGACGGTGGCGGCGGCGAGGCTGGCGAAGGCTTGCAGGGCGTCGAGTTCGATCGGCTCGAAGCGCTCCGGGTCCAGCGCATCGAGGGTCAGCAGGCCCCACGGGCGTTCATCGATAAACAATGGGCAGCCCATGCAATCGTGGACTTCCAGGTGCTCATCCAAGCCATCGACCAACCCGTCATAAGGATCGGGCAAGTCGCTGTCGGCGGCGAAGCGGGTCGGGCCCGGGCTGCTGAGCAACGCTTCGAAGCGCGGGTGTTCACTGACTTTGAAGCGTCGGCCGAGTGTGTCGGTGCTCAAACCGTCGACGGCCAGCGGCACCAGCCATTCACCGTCGAGGCGCAGCAGGGCGGCGGCATCGCAGGGCAGCAGGGCGCGCATGGCTTCGAGCAGGCGCCGATAGCGCTCACCTTCGGGCAATTCGCGGGACAGGTCGGAGACCAGGGGCAGCAGGGCGGTGAGCAGTGATTTTGCAGTCATAGTGACTCCGTGTAGTCGAGATGACTATAAAGCAGTCAGTGTCGATATGACTACGTAGTATTTAAGTTGTTGATTTTTATGGTTTAAATTGTTGGCATGGAAACTGATAAGCCTAGGGTAATCACATAAAAGCTCAGGAGTCGCCCTAATGCTTAGCGTTCAAGACCGTGCCATCGTCAAATCCACCGTGCCGTTGCTGGAAAGCGGTGGCGAAGCGCTGATCACTCACTTCTATCGCATGATGCTCTCCGAATACCCGGAAGTCCGCCCGCTGTTCAACCAGGCCCACCAGGCCAGCGGTGATCAGCCCCGGGCCCTGGCCAATGGCGTGTTGATGTACGCACGTCACATCGATCAGCTCGACCAATTGGGCGATCTGGTGGCCAAGATCATTAACAAGCACGTGGCCCTGCAAATCCTCCCGGAACATTACCCGATTGTCGGCACCTGCCTGCTGCGCGCCATCGCCGAAGTGCTGGGCGAAGAGATCGCCACGCCGGAAGTCATCGGTGCCTGGGGTGCGGCCTACAACCAATTGGCCGACATCCTGATCGGCGCGGAAACCAGCATCTACGACCAGAAAGAACAGGCACCCGGCGGCTGGCGCGGGGCGCGGGACTTCATCGTCGTGGCCAAGGTCGAGGAAAGCGCGGAAATCATCTCGTTCTACTTCGAACCGGCCGACAAAGGCCCGATCCTCGCCGCCGAGCCGGGCCAGTACATCGGTATGAAGCTGATCCTTGATGGCGAAGAGATTCGTCGTAATTACTCGTTGTCGTCCCTGTCGGACAACGGCCAGTACCGTATCAGCGTCAAGCGCGAAGCCGGTGGCCGCGCCTCCAACCACTTGCACGATCAACTGCATGTCGGCGCGACCATTCAGTTGTTCCCACCGTCGGGGGAGTTCACCCTGACCGCCAGCGACAAACCATTGGTGCTGATCAGTGGCGGCGTCGGCATCACCCCGACCATCGCCATGCTTGAAGCGGCGCTGGCCACCGAACGGCCGGTGCACTTTATCCACTGCGCGCGTAACGGCAGCGTCCACGCGTTCCGTGACTGGATTGACGGCTTGGCCGAGCGTCATCCGCAACTCAAGCGCTTCTATTGCTACGCCGAAGATGACGGCGTGAGCCCGGCGGCGGACAAGGTCGGGTTGTTGAGCCAGGAGCAGTTGGGCGCCTGGTTGCCGCAGCAGCGGGACCTGGATGCTTATTTCCTGGGGCCTAAAGGCTTTATGGCGGCGATCAAGCGTCATTTGAAAGCGTTGGGTGTGCCGGAGAAGCAAAGCCGTTATGAGTTCTTTGGGCCGGCTTCTGCTCTGGAGTAATCAGTAGGCGCGGTGAGTCGGTCTCACCGCGTCGCTTCAATCGCGGGCAAGCCTTGCTCCACCTCGATCTTGAGCCGTGACTTAATCCCTCCTTAACCAGCCTATCGTCTATTCCCCGACAGCTACCGGCGCGCGCCAGGCTCTCAACGGCCATGGTCTGCGTGTAGACTTCCGGCAATTGATATTCAGAAGGGAAACGCGATGAGTGACGAAACGATGCGATTGGGCCGTGAGCGGCGTTACCTGGTGTTGCTGGGCATCATCTGCCTGGCACTGATCGGCGGCGCGCTGTACATGCAGGTGGTGCTGGAAGAAGCACCGTGCCCGCTGTGCATCCTGCAACGTTATGCGTTGCTGCTGATCGCCATCTTCGCCTTCATCGGCGCGGCCATGCGCACCCGTCGCAGCCTCACGGTGTTCGAGGTGCTGGTGGTGATCTGCGCGCTTGGTGGCGTCGCGGTGGCCGGGCATCACGTCTATACGCAGTTCTACCCGGCGGTGAGCTGCGGCGTTGATGTGCTGCAACCGATCGTCGATGGCCTGCCGCTGGCGAAGATCTTCCCGCTGGGCTTCCAGGTCGATGGCTTCTGCGACACGCCGTACCCGCCGATCCTCGGCCTGTCGCTGGCGCAGTGGGCGTTGGTGTCGTTTGTACTCGTGGTGGTGCTGGTGCCGCTGCTGGTCTCGCGTAACCGCAAGGCCTTGCGCTAACCCGCGGCAGCAAACAAAAAACGCCCCGGTCCTCGTTGAGAGGGCCGGGGCGTTTTGCATTTCAGAGCGCAAGTAAACAGATCGTGATGTGCGACAGCGAAGGGTGCGCAACGTGTGCGACATGTTGTCACAGCTGGAGTGTCGCAACTCATTTCAAGGCGCGGAATCGGTGCATAGCTACGCAACGATTTGAGTCGATTTTAGCCTCAGCCCATTTGTTCATCTCAATGGTGTAACAGGCAGTTTTAACAAGCGCCGGCGAATCGCCAGACCCCTTGCTGACCGGGGCTTTGGTGGCCCTGGCGGATGGCCACGCGCCATGAAGGCTGTCTGAACCGAGGGTGGTAGCCCCACAAATTTTGGTGTTTTTGTTGAGAATTAATTTCGATACCATGCCGAACTTTTGCAAAATCCGTTAATGATTGTTGCTGGAATGGATAAAAATTATTTCGGGATGAGACATGGTTTATGCGTCGCGACGTATCTACAATCGCCCGCACTGAATTCCCGGCGCTGCTCTCTACTGAGCAGATAGGGCGTCGAAAGGCCTGACGGCTTTATGCGACTCCCAGGTGTCGGTGCCTTTCCGACTATCCGCACCAAATGGAATTGGTCTGTAACAAGGCCTTTGACCACGAATTCGAATAAGAACTCACCGCTAGCCCAGGATTTGTCGAACAGCGTCTGACGCGCGACGGGCAGCCCTTATTCAATCCAAGAAAAATGCCAACCCTTGGCAGGGTGAAGTGTTGGCGATCAAAACCCAACTGCATTGCGCAAGCTGCTTTAGAGGTCGTGAGATGAGTAAAAACAGGTACCCCAGACTACTAGGCTTATTGCCGCTGCTCGGCACGTTGTTGCTGTCAGGCTGCAACATGACCTTGCTCGACCCCAAGGGCCAGGTCGGCCTGGATGAGCGAAACCTGATCATCACCGCAACGCTGCTGATGCTGTTGGTCGTTGTGCCGGTCATCGTCATGACGTTCCTGTTCGCCTGGAAATATCGCGCTTCCAACCCGAACGCGGTGTACGCGCCAAAGTGGTCGCACTCCACCAAGATCGAAATCGCGGTGTGGGCTGTTCCAGTCCTGATCATCATTGCCCTGGGTTACGTGACCTACATTTCGACCCACGCCCTGGACCCTTACAAGCCGCTGGAATCCGACGTCAAGCCGATCACCGTTGAGGTGGTCTCCATGGACTGGAAGTGGCTGTTCATCTACCCGGAACAAGGCATCGCCACCGTTAACAAACTGGTGTTCCCGGCCAACACGCCCATCAATTTCAAAATCACCTCTGACACCGTGATGAACTCGTTCTTCATCCCGGGCCTGGGTGGCCAGATCTACGCGATGGCGGGCATGGAAACCAAGCTGCACCTGATTGCCAACCAGAACGCTGAATTCGACGGTATCTCCGCCAACTACAGCGGCGCGGGTTTCACCGGCATGAAGTTCAAAGCTATCGCCACTTCCCAGGCGGATTTCGATGCCTGGGTCAGTGATGTCAAGAAGGCACCTAAACAGCTGGAAAAAGCTGAATACGAAGCCCTTTCCAAACCAAGCCAGAACAACCCAGTCGAGCTCTACTCCTCGTTCACGCCAAACCTGTTCCAGATCATCGTCGACAAGTACGAAGGCATGAAACCGGGCCAGCCAATGCATCACGAGAAAAAAGAGCACGAAATGGCCGCCATGGAAGGGATGGACATGAGTTCGCATTCAGCTGCCGGGGCAGAGGAGTAAACGATGTTTGGTAAATTAAGTTGGGAAGCGGTCCCGTTCCACGAACCGATCGTGATGATTACCATCGCCATGATCGCGCTCGGTGGTCTGGCGGTATTCGGGCTGATCACCTATTTCAAGAAGTGGACCTACCTGTGGACCGAGTGGCTGACGTCGGTCGACCACAAGAAAATCGGCGTGATGTACATCATCGTCGCCATGATCATGCTGCTGCGCGGTTTTGCCGACGCCATCATGATGCGTTCCCAGCTGGCCCTGGCCACCGAGGGCTCGCCTGGCTACCTGCCACCTGAACACTATGACCAGATCTTCACCGCTCACGGTGTGATCATGATCATCTTCATGGCGATGCCATTCTTCACCGGCCTGATGAACCTTGCAGTGCCGCTGCAGATCGGCGCCCGTGACGTTGCCTACCCGTTCCTGAACTCCTTGAGCTTCTGGCTGCTGGTGTCCGGCGTTGTGCTGGTAAACGTGTCCCTGGGTGTCGGCGAATTCGCCCGTACCGGTTGGGTTGCGTATCCACCGCTGTCGGAACTGGGTTATAGCCCGGGCGTTGGTGTGGACTACTACATCTGGGCATTACAACTGTCCGGGCTAGGTACGACACTGACGGGGGTCAACTTCCTGGCCACCGTGCTGAAAATGCGTACCCCGGGCATGAAGATGATGGACATGCCGATCTTCACCTGGACCTGCACCTGGGCCAACGTATTGATCGTCGCTTCGTTCCCGATTCTGACCGCTACCCTGGCACTGCTGACGCTTGACCGTTACATGGATTTCCACATTTTCACCAATGAACTTGGTGGCAATCCAATGATGTACGTCAACCTGTTCTGGGCCTGGGGTCACCCCGAGGTTTACATCCTGATTCTGCCGGCGTTCGGGGTCTTCTCCGAAGTCATCTCGACCTTCTCCGGCAAGCGTCTGTTCGGCCACCACTCGATGATCTACGCCTCGGGCGCGATCTCGATCCTGGGCTTCATGGTCTGGCTGCACCACTTCTTCACCATGGGGTCGGGTGCGAGCGTCAACGCCTTCTTCGGGCTGGCGACGATGCTGATCTCGATTCCGACGGGGGTGAAGCTATTCAACTGGCTGTTCACCATCTACCGCGGACGCCTGCAGTTCACCAGCCAGGTGCTCTGGACCCTGGGCTTCATGGTGACCTTCGCCATCGGCGGCATGACCGGCGTACTGCTGGCCATCCCGGGTGCTGACTTCGTGCTGCACAACAGCCTGTTCGTGATCGCTCACTTCCACAACGTGATCATCGGCGGCGCAGTATTCGGCTACATCGCTGGTTTCGCTTTCTTCTTCCCTAAAGCGTTCGGCTTCAAGCTGCACGAAGGTTGGGGCAAGGCAGCGTTCTGGTTCTGGATCTCGGGCTTCTTCGTCGCGTTCATGCCGCTCTATGCACTGGGCTTCATGGGCATGACCCGTCGTCTGAACGCCACCACCAACCCTGAGTGGGTGCCTTACCTGCACGTCGCCATGTTCGGCGCGGTGATGATCGCTGTCGGTATCGCCTGCCAGTTGATCCAGCTGTACGTCAGTGTGCGTGACCGCAAGAAGCCAGAGAACATGTGCGAACACGGCGATCCGTGGAATGCCCACACGCTGGAATGGTCGACCTCGTCGCCACCGCCGTTCTACAACTTCGCCGTACTGCCGAAAGCCCCAGGCATCGACCCGTTCACTGAAGCCAAGGAAAACGGTACTGCGTACCAGACTCCGGCCAAGTACGAGCCGATCCACATGCCAAACAACACCGCGACCGGCCTGGTCATGGGTGCTCTGTTGACCGTGTTCGGTTTCGCCATGATCTGGCACATCTGGTGGATGGCCATCTTCGGCCTCGCCGGTACCGTGATCTACTTCGTAATCCATGCTGCCCGTGATGACCAGGGCTATATGGTGCCGGTCGACGTGATCGAGCGCATCGAAGCCGAGCAGCACAAGCGTCTGGTAGCAGCAGGGAAAATCCCGGCTGGCGCCACCCGTGTTGAAACCTCGTTGGAACAGGCTTAAACCATGTCGAACTTAGTGACCAATGCTGGACACGTCCATGTCGATGGACATGGGCACGATGACCATCACCACGACTCGGGCGAGATGACCGTATTCGGTTTCTGGCTCTACCTGATGACCGACTGCATTTTGTTTGCGTCGATCTTCGCGGTGTACGCGGTACTGGTTAACAACGTAGCGGGTGGCCCGTCGGGCCACGACATCTTCGAGCTGCCCTACGTGCTGGGCGAAACCGCCTGCCTGTTGCTCAGCTCGATCACCTACGGCTTCGCCATGCTGGCGTTGTTCAAGGGCAACAAGAAGGCAGTGTTGGGCTGGTTGGCCATCACCTTCCTGTTCGGCCTGGGCTTCATCGGCATGGAGATCAACGAGTTCCACATGCTGATCTCCGAAGGCTACGGCCCTAGCCGCAGCGGCTTCCTGTCCGGGTTCTTCACCCTGGTCGGCACCCACGGTCTGCACGTGACCAGCGGCCTGATCTGGATGGCGATCATGATGTATCAGGTCAACAAGCACGGCCTGACGTCGACCAACAAGACCCGCCTGAGCTGCCTGAGCCTGTTCTGGCACTTCCTGGACGTGGTCTGGATCTGCGTATTCACCGTTGTTTACCTGATGGGGACCCTGTAATGGCTAATGCACATTCCCACGATAGCCACGACGCCGGTCATGGCAGCGTAAAGTCCTACGCCATCGGCTTCATCCTGTCGGTGATCCTGACGATCATTCCGTTCGGCCTGGTGATGTACCCATCGCTGCCGAAAGTCTGGACGCTGTGGATCGTACTGGCCTTCGCCGTGATCCAGGTGCTGGTTCACCTGGTGTACTTCCTCCACCTGGACCGCTCCGCCGCCCAGCGTAACAACGTGATTGCGTTTGTGTTCGCTGCGATGGTGATCGTCCTGCTGGTTGGCTTGTCGCTGTGGATCATGTTCAGCATCCACACCGTCATGATGGCGCACTGAGGAAAGTCCGGATGTCCTTTAAGCACTTTATCCAAATCACCAAACCGGGGATCATTTTCGGTAACGTGCTTTCTGTGGCGGGCGGATTTTTCCTGGCCTCGAAAGGGCATGTCGATCTGGCCATCTTCCTGGCCGCCATGATCGGCACGTCCCTGGTGGTGGCTTCCGGTTGCGTGTTCAACAACTGCATCGACCGCGACATCGACCTGAAGATGGAACGCACCAAGAACCGGGTGCTGGTCCAGGGCTTGATCTCCCTGAAACTGGCCCTGATCTACGCGACCGTCCTGGGTATCGCCGGCGTTGCACTGTTGTACAAGGTGGCCAACCCGTTGGCCGCGCTGTTCGCGGTGATCGGTTTTGTCATCTACGTCGGCTTCTACAGCCTGTACCTCAAGCGCAAGTCGGTTCACGGCACGCTGGTGGGCAGTCTGTCGGGCGCGATGCCACCGGTGATCGGCTACGTCGCCGTGACCAACAGCTTCGACATGGCCGCGCTGACCCTGCTGGTGATGTTCAGCCTGTGGCAGATGCCGCATTCCTACGCCATCGCGATCTTCCGCTTCAACGATTACCTGGCCGCATCGATTCCGGTGTTGCCAGTGAAGCGCGGGATTCAAGTAGCGAAGAAGCACATCCTGCTCTACATCCTGGCCTTCCTGATCGCGACCTTGATGCTGACCTTCAGCGGCTACGCCGGCATGAGCTACCTCGCCGTCGCCGCGGCCATGGGCATGTACTGGTTGTACATGGCCTGGACCGGCTACAAGGCAGTGGATGACACGGTCTGGGCACGCAAGCTGTTCGTGTTCTCGATCTTCACCATTACCGCGTTGAGCGTAATGATGTCGCTGGACTTCAAAGTGCCGAGTGAGCTGTTGCTGACTTATGCGCCGTAAGGTTTAGCTGCTGTACGAAAAGCCCCGCCCTTTGAGAGGAGAGTGGGGTTTTTTATTGGCCTTGTTCCGGTGATCTTCATCAACATGAGCCGTAAGACTTCCCTGTGTCGAAAGATTTTTCAATCGCTTCGCATGACCGCCACTTGGTGGGGCTGCACTGTATTCCGGGCTTGTAGTTGTCTTGAACGAACCGAATGAAACGTTCCGCCTGCTCTGATTGCGTTAGGTACCCATGGTTTGCCTGACCCTTCGGTATTTGAGGCCGGCAGAAGTCATGGATGCTTAATGGGCAAGAACCAAAGTAATAAAACACATCTGCTACCAACACGTATTGGCCGGAGATGTCTTCCTCCAAATGAGTTCTACTTGGTCCGCAATCTGCCCAGTGGTTCTCATTCTTTAGCTGTTCAAAGTGAGAAAACTCAGCTGCGCCAGGTACGAGTGGGCAGTAGATGTTGTCTCCTGCTTTGGCGATAGGGTCATTTAGATGAGAACCCGGAACCTTGTCTTGAAAGCGAGGATCGCTGAAGTAATCGCGCACATGGCATTTCTCGCCAATCCGCATCAAGTAAACCAATCGCTCTTCACCTACAGGGTCACGGTTCAATGTCACCGAAGTGAACCCGGCGATCCACTGCCCCACGCGCTTATGCAGACGAATCGATGGCTTGCAGGTAGCCAGCGTGAGCGTATGGCCAAAGGGGTTAGGCGCGAACCCTGTGTCATGGGTCATCTTGTAACTGAACAACTCCATTAAAATCTCCTCACTCATAACCATCACCGACAGCGATGGACCAAGTCCTTTAGGAAAGCGCTGTCTGGGATTTGGGAAATGTCCTAGCGCCATCGCCTAATCAGCCAGGTACGGTTCACCGAGCACTTAATTGTAGTGAATGGATGCTCCATGGCACATTTGGCTTCCTATCAACAAGGATGGATGTTTCCCCCGCTTTGAGGCCTTCGTTACAAAATCGGAGTGTTATGAAAAAACGAAATTTATTTGAAGAGTTGATGTTGGGCGTGGCCGAAATGAAAGCTCAGCGTGAAGGCAAGATAACGCGACAAAACGGTACTGTTCAGGACGCGTCGAACTCCGATAGGGCTGCACTAAAAATCATAGGGCTTCAGGCAAGGACGCGTTGGATTACCAAGCGATAAAGTATCGCGTTGGAAAAGGAATCAGGATGTTCAAAGTGAGAAAACTCAGCTGCACTAGGTACGAGTGGGCGGTAGATGTTGTCTCCTGCTTTGGCGATAGGAAATTGGGTAGGGCTACGGATCAGGACATCGGCGATATCAAGGCGCTTCTCAGGAGTGGTTTCATACTGACCACAGAACTTCGTCGACTGGCATTGCAGGCGATTGATGTATAGGTTGGCAACAAAGAGCCACCAACCTCAGTCCTCGACAATATTTTGCAAGATTATCTGGAGAATGCAGATGACGAAGTCCCGTAACGGCCACGTCCTCTCAGCCGCTTTGGACACGCTGGTCAAAAGCCCTTTGAATCAGGCAGATGATGCTGCGCTTGTCAGTGCGGCCAAGGCTGTTTGGTACTCGAACGCGAATCTTGAAAGTGAAGTCACAGCATTTTTGAGTCGTCACTCTGCTGAGATCGAGGTTCGTCGTGCAGGCTACTTGCTCGAGCGTTTCACCCGTTTTGCGTGTGTGTCTGATAGCCGCGTGCTGGAAACCTTCAACGTGCTGGAGCTTTTTGCGTACACGACTTCCAAGCAAGATGTGAAGCTTCAAGCAGTTACTCCACTTCGCCTTCGTCGTGATGAACTTGCCGATTCCTGGGGGTTAAGTGAAGGCCTTGGCTTAAAGGCTCAAACCCTCATGCCATTTCAGACTCGGCATTATGAGGCTGAGCAGCGTTCCACGATTTCCTGAAAGCAGGCTGCGTGACAAGAGCCCTGCCTTCGAGAGAAGAGCGGCGCTTTTCGTTCAGGACGGGAGTTGATGTCAGCAAATGCCAGCCAGGCGCAGTCCGTATGGAAAGTGCGATCGATTATTTGTGAGGTGTGTCGAGCAGGCGGAAGAATCGCTCACGCACCTGAGGTTGATCGCTATGCGCCACGTTGAATCGCAAAAAATGGCTGGCGTCAGGCGCTTTGCTGAGCAAGGTGCCAGGAGCGAGGACGAGGTCGTTTTCCAGGCCTTTGCGCGCCAGTGTTTCGGCGTGCACCCCATCGGGTAAACGCGTCCAGATAAACAGGCCTTCACCGGGCAGGGATGACACCGAACATCCGGCCTCGACCAACCAGCGCGCCACCCGACTGCTTGATTCATACAACCGATCCACCGTGCGCCGCACATGCTTGGCATAGCTGCCATTGCTGAGCATGGTGCAGGTAATCTGCTCCGCAAACTCCGAAGTCACGCCACCGCAGGCCATTTTCACGGTGATCAGCCGTGCCGCCAATTGCGGCGATAACACGGCATAGCTGACCCGACTATTGGCGGTCAATGTCTTGGAGAACCCGGACACGTAACTCACATTGTCCAACCCGCTCGCCGCCAGGCGCGGTGTCCGGCGTTGCTGCAGGTCGCCATACAAATCGTCTTCGACAATGTGGAAACCATGCCGATGGCTCAACTCCAGCAAACGATAAGCCTGGGCCGGGGAGAACGAGTGTCCGGTCGGGTTGTGCAGTGTGCTGTTGGTCATGTAGAGCACGGGTTTGTGGGCGATCACCTGTTGCTCGAAGGTATTGAGGTCCAGGCCGTCGCAATCCCGGCGGATGGTGATGACCCTGGCGCCATGCAGCGCGAGGTTGGTGTGCAGGTTGAAGTAGCACGGATCGTCGAGCATCACCGTGTCGCCGGGTTTGATCAACAGGCGCATCAGCAGGTCGATGGCCTGCATGGTGTTGGAGGTGGTGATGATCTGTTCCACCGGCACTTCGATGCCGAAGGTCGACAGCTTGACCCGCAACGCCTGGCGCAGCGGCAGGTAACCGCCCACCACACCGTATTCGCCCATGCGCAGGGCGGTGGCGCGCAGGGTGCCGCGCACGGCTTTGAGCAGTTCTTCGGCAGGCAGCCAGGAAGAGGGCAGGAACCCGCAACCGGGGCGCAGGGCGCCGTTATCCACCAGCACGGCACGGCGTACGACGCTGAGGGTGTCCTGGGGCTGCAAGTCCGGGCCGGATTCGATCGGGATGGTCGTGCTGGAACGGTGCACGTAATGCCCGGAGCCCTGGCGTGACACCACCAGACCCTTGGCGCGCAGGTGATCGAGGGCGTCGACCACCGTGGACTTGCCCACACTCAACAGCTCGGCCAGTTCGCGGATCGGCGGCAGCTTGGCGCCGTGGGGCAGCCCGCCCTGGCTGATGGCGACGGACAATTGATCAACGATCTGCTGCACCAGCGGCACGCCCGGCTGGAACTCAATGGCGGCAATCACGGCGCGTTGAGCCTGCATTTTACTGGTCTCCCTGGCAGTAAAGTTCGCTGGATTCTATCCGAACTTGCCCTGCTCAAGGCAAGCGACTGTGCTTACCCTCGACGGCGTGTTTGCCTGAATGATCAAGAAGGTGCAGTCAATGAACAAGCCAACCACCCGCGACGAACGCTTTATCGAGCTGGCCAGGGAGCACGGCTTCGACATCTACGACGAGAACACCGTCGGCGGCCATTACTCCCCGCTGATCCGCCATGGCGATGAACTCTACGTCAGTGGCCTGGTGCCGCGAATGAACGGCAAAATTCAGTACCCCGGCCGAGTGGGACTGGAACTCAACCTCGCGGACGCCCAGGCCGCCACCAGCATCAGCGCCATCCGCGCACTGGCGCTGATCATGGATGCCGTCGGTTCACTGGATAACATCAAGTCACTGATTCGCATCACGGTCTATGTCAAATCCACCTTTGATTTCGTTGATCTCAGTGAAGTGGCCAACGGTGCATCGGATGTCTTTACCCATGTGCTGGGCGATGCCGGTAAACATACCCGAACGACCGTCGGTGTTTATCAACTGCCGAAAAACGCCCCGGTAGAAGTGGATATGATCGTCGCCTTGCAACCCAAGACGCTGTAAATGAAATCAGCGGTTAAAACGCCCCGCCTTTGCAAGAAGCGCGGGGCTTTTTCATTCAGGGGCGTGGTGAAGACCCACCTTGGGCTAATCTGTCAGAAGTTGGATTACTAATGGATAGGTAAAAGGGGTAGGTGGGGGGAAATGACTGACCACATGACGTGCGATGAACGCTTCATCGCCCTGGCAACTGAACTTGACTACGACATTTACGGCGAAAGCACCACCGGTTGGCATTTCGAGCCACTGGTTCGGCACAACAATGAACTGTATGTCAGCGGGTTGATTGCGCTTAAGCATGGCAAGGTTCAGTACCCCGGCAGAGTGGGCCTTGAATTGACCCTGGCCGATGCACAAGTCGCCGCCAGCATTTGTGCGATGCGTGGCCTGGCATTGATTGTCGAAACCATCGGTTCGCTGGATAAAATCAAGTCGCTGTTGCGCATCACGGTGCACATAAAGTCGACAGCGGACTTTGTTGAGCTGAGCGAAGTGGCCGATGGCGCATCGGATGTGTTCAGGCATGTGTTGGGTGATGCCGGGAAACATACACGAGTGACGATCGGGGTTTATCAACTGCCGAAAAACGCGGCTGTGGAGCTGGATATGATGGTTGCTCTACGTCCTCCCGCGTTGTAACGCCGCTGATCCGGGCAACAAAAAGCCCCGCGCTGAGCGTCAGCGCGGGGCTTCGGTTTTGCCGTACCGCCAGGTTGTATTACTGCGCGGTGATGCTGTAACCCTCGAACGCGGTTTGTTGCTGCAGCGCGGTGATGATGTTCTTGCGGTTGACCGCTTGTTCAGTCCCGGCGTTGTCCAGGAACGTTTCGCTTTCCAGCTCCGCTTCCTCACCTTCACCCACAAAGGTGAAACCGAGGAACTCCAGGGCTTCGCGGTCAACGTTCAGGCGTGAGCGTGGTGTGCGCAACGGCAGGGTGACATTCACGCCATCCTTGCTGATGGTGAACACTTCGACTTCTTTCTTCGCCCGAGCGGTCTTGCTCTTGCCGCTGCCCGGGTTGCTGATGGCTTGATGGGTCTGGTTGAGCACCTTCAGCGCCAGGCCGTAGACGATTTCCTGAAACGCCGGGTCGTCCTTGAAGCTGGACAGGATGCGGCTGATCGGGAATTTGCTGCTCAGGTCTTCGAGGGCGGCAATGTCGGACGCCTCGGCGTCCTTGAGCTGCTTGAGTTCGCCCATCAGTTCGTAGGCTTTATCGTCGTCGAAGCTGTCGTGAGCGTGGCGGATCGCGGCGCGCAGCTCGCGGATCTGGTCGCTTTCGCGAGTGGACTGGAAAGCGTCCAGCACCATCTCGCTGATGGTCTTGGCCTGGGGCACATGCTGTGAAAGATTGATGGAGTTTTCGTATTCCGCTTTGGACGACAAGGTGACTACGGATTCAGCGGTATTGGAATCGGACATTGAAATTTCACTACTTCTTTTAACTTGAGTTGAGACGAGAAAGCGCTGGGCCTTTTCAGGCCGCCTAATCTATTGGACCCGCGCCGTGTTGTCACGACCCAACAGGCGAGCGGGCCAAAGACTTTTGCGTCAATGATCGAAACACACGGTATAGCTTGATCGTCCGCCCACAGAACAACCCGCTGACAAAGCCTGACGTACACGCCTTGAACAACACCATCTGCAGCGTCACCGACAGTTCTGGCTGCACCTCGGCCTGATAGCCGAAGTAATAGTTCACGGCAAAAAACATGAGGTAGAGCGTCAGTGCCTTGAACGAACCCGGCAGGATCAGCCCGGTTTCCGGATCATCCAGCTCGATGCCCTTGCGCGAGAAAATCAACAGCGCAGCGAGGCTGCCGATCAAGACCGCGATCAACCAGCAAGTCAGCGACAACGGTGGATTGAGCGTCAGATTCAGAGAATACAGCGACCAAGCGAGCAGAATCGCCGGCGTGATCAGCAATGAAGTTTTGCTTTCTCGAGTTGGGGACAGGGTTTTGATGCCGTCGTAGCACAGCAGCAGAAATACCACGTAAACCCACAGCGGGGTGTTTTGCAGGGCGTTCAACATGACGCAGCATCCTTGCCGAAATTGAGTGCCGGGATATTAACCCGGCGAGTTCAGATTCATCGAACGAACCACCATTTGCTCGGCCGTTTGCTCATCCACGGGCAACGTGAAGCGGAAGGTTGCGCCGCGTCCCGGAATATCGATCAACTGGATGTCGCGGCCATGCAGTTGCAGGATCCGATGCACGATCCGCAACCCCAGCCCACCATCGCGCCGTGCGCCGCCAATGTTGAATGGCCGCAGGAACAAACCTTCGCGCAGTTCGGCGGCGATGCCGGGTCCGGTGTCGCTGATGGTCACTTCGACGAAAGAACCTTGAGGTCGCAGGCTGAGTTCGATTTCACCGCCCTGGGGTGTATGGCGCAGGGCGTTGTCGAACAGGTTGGTCAGCACCCGTTCGATCAGCCCGAGGTCGGCGCAGGCGGCGGAAACGTTGGGGGCGAAGGTGGCCTTGAGTTCCACCTGGCGCGCTTCGGCGGTGAGTTCGAATTTCTGGAAGATGTCCTGCACCAGGTCGGTCACGGAGAAACGCTCGAGCACCGGTTGCACAAACCCGTGTTCCAGCCGCACCAGTTCCAACAGCGATTGCGCCAGGCCACCGACTTTGCGGCTTTGATCAAGGGCGATGCCCAGATAGCGTCGGCGGTCGGCGGAGGACAGTGTCGCGTCCTTGAGCGACAGGGTTTCCAGATAACCGTGCAGCGAAGCGAGCGGCGTGCGCAGGTCGTGGGAGATGTTCGCCACCAGTTCGCGGCGTTCCTGGTCCTGGCGGGTCAGCGAGCGCCATTGTTCGCTGAGACGGGTTTGCATCTGCCGGAACGCGGCGTCGAGGACGGCAATTTCATCGTGGCTGGCGGCTTTTTCCACCGGGACTGCCGTGGGTGGTGTGACCGGGATGCCGTCAATGTCGAACTGGCTGACGGTCTCGGTCAAGCGCCGTAGCGGTCGGGTGATAAGGGCAAACGCCGTGAGGCCGGCAATCAGGCATAACAGCGCCACCAGGCCGATGGACAGCAGCGCCGTATTCAGCGCGGCGCTGGTCGCACCGCGTTCGGCGAAGCGATCGTGTTCTTCACTGAGCAACACCACATACAGGTAGCCAGCCGGTTTGCCGTCGACCTGCAACGGCGCGGCGCTGAACACCTTGCGGCCATCGACGCTACGCGGGTCATCGCCAAGAATCGGCAGCGCGTCACCCTTGAGCAAATGCTGGATCGGCTGCAGATCGACCTGATTGCGGCGTATCCGTCCCTCCGGCGCGGCACTGCCGACAATCCGCCCCTGAGTGTCCAGCAGATAAACCTCGACGCTCGGGTTGACCAGCATCAGTTGGCCGAACAGGTCGCGCACGGCGTTGGGCATCAGGCCCTTGGCGTCCATCAGCACGGTGTCACGGGCAATGTGCTGGGCCAGGTCCCGGGACAGCCCTTGCACCACTTCCAACTCATGCATCTGGTTGGCGCGCACCTGCATCCACGCCGAGGTGCCGCAACACACCAGCAGCAACACGGCGAACACCAGGGACAGGCGCTGCGTCAGGGTCAGTCTCATGGCTGGTCCTCCGCTGCGGCGAATTTGTAACCGCGTCGCCACACCGTGAGAATGCGCGCCGGTTGCGCCGGGTCCTTCTCGATCTTGGCCCGCAGGCGATTGATGTGGGTATTGACCGTGTGCTCGTAGCCTTCATGGGTGTAGCCCCACACAGCGTTGAGCAGGTCCATGCGCGAAAAAACCTTGCCCGGTTGGCGGGCGAAAAAATACAGCAGGTCGAACTCCCGCGGCGTGAGGTCCAAGCGGCGGCCATCGAGGGAGACGTCGCGGGTGATCGGGTCGATGGACAAGCCGTCGACGGTCAGGCTGCCGGCGTCCATTTTCAGGTTGCGGGCCATGGCGTCGACCCGTCGCAGCAGCGCCTTGACCCGGGCCACCAGCTCCAGCATGGAAAACGGCTTGGCCAGGTAATCGTCTGCGCCCAGCTCCAGACCGAGGATGCGGTGCAATTCGCTGGAACGGGCGCTGGTGATGATGATCGGTGTGTAGCGAGCCATGGCCCGGGCGCGGCGGCAGATTTCCAGGCCGTCGACACCGGGCAGCATCAGGTCGAGGATCAGCGCGTCCCAGCTTCCTTGCTGCAACAGACGCATGCCTTCGTCCCCGTCGGCGCAATGCACCACCTCGAACTGCTCATCGCGCAGATGCAGGCAGATAAGGTCGGCGATATGCAGGTCGTCCTCGACCACCAGGACACGTTTGGTCTGTTCCATGAAGCTCAATCCTTTGCTGCGAATGGGCACATTGTGCGGGTTTTCCTCGGGCGGAGTTATCACGAATTGTTTAACTCCCCGTGAGGATTTGGCGATCAACCCAAGCCTAGGCTGTGTTCCATGACAGGTACCTGGGATTTTTGGAGACGGCCATGTTTTCACGCAGACAATTTCTTTTAACCAGCGGCGGGCTGGGGGCTGCAGCCCTGGTGATCGGTGTATTGCCAAAATTTGCGGCGAGTTCGGCGTTGCTCAGTGATGCTGATGCGGCTGAGGTGTTCGAGGTGACCCACACGGGCAGCGAATGGCACGCCATCCTCAGCGCCGAACAGTACGAAATCCTGCGTGAAGAAGGCACCGAGCGGGCCTATAGCAGCCCATTGAACAACGAGCATCGGGCGGGCACGTTTGCCTGCGCCGGGTGTGACCTGCCGTTGTTTTCATCCGATACCAAGTTCGACAGCCGCACCGGTTGGCCGAGTTTCTGGGCGCCGCTGGACAAGGCCGTTGCCACGCGTCAAGACCGCTCGTTTGGCGTGTTGCGCGAAGAAGTCCACTGTCGGCGTTGCGGCGGTCACTTGGGTCATGTCTTCGACGATGGGCCAAAACCCACGGGGCTGCGGTACTGCATGAATGGCCTGGCCATGACCTTCGAGCCGCAGACGGCTTGATCCGCGGGCACTCACTTTCTCTCATTTGATGCAGGTCGACGCTATGTGGCTTCTGGTTCTGTCTTACCTCGGTGGTGTGCTGACAATTGTCAGCCCGTGCATTCTGCCGGTCCTGCCATTTGTCTTTGCGCGCACCGGGCAGCCTTTTGTCAAAAGTGGCTTGCCGCTGCTGGTGGGGATGGCCATGACTTTCGCGCTCGTCGCCACGTTGGCGGCAGTGGGCGGCGGCTGGGTGGTGCAGCTCAATCAATACGGTCGCTGGCTCGCGCTGGTGTTTGTCGCGCTGTTTGGATTGACGCTGCTGTTGCCCAAGCTGGCTGATCGTCTGACCCGTCCGTTGGTCGCGGCCGGCAGTCGGTTGTCGGAAGTGGCGGGCGCCGATGCCCGGCCGCGTCCCGGCGCTTCGTTCCTGATCGGCGTCGCCACGGGCCTGCTCTGGGCACCGTGCGCCGGGCCGATTCTGGGGTTGGTGCTGACGGGGGCGGCGCTGCAAGGGGCGAGCATCGGCACCACGTTGTTGCTGCTGGCGTACGCCGCCGGTGCGGCAACGTCCCTGGCGGTGGCGCTGCTTCTTGGCGGTAAGGTGTTCGCGGCGATGAAACGCTCGATCGGCGCTGGCGAATGGGTGCGGCGTGGGCTCGGCGCGCTGATGCTGGCCGGTGTGGCGGCCATCGCTTTGGGTCTGGATACCGGGATTCTGGCACGGGTGTCGACGGCTTCCACCGGCGGCATCGAACAGGCATTGGTCGGGCGACTGGCCGGTAAATCACCGAACAACCCGACGTCGGGCAGTGCCCTGCAAGTGGCGGACAAAACCCCCGGCACACTGCCTGTCGAGGGCAACCTCCCGCCGCTGGACGGCGCCGTGCAATGGCTCAACTCACCACCACTCACCGCCGAGGCGTTGAAGGGCAAAGTCGTGCTGGTGGATTTCTGGACCTACTCCTGCATCAACTGCCTGCGCACGCTGCCGTATGTGAAAGCCTGGGCCGAGAAGTACCGCGATCAAGGCCTGGTGGTGATCGGCGTGCATGCGCCGGAGTTCGCCTTCGAACGCAATGTCGGCAACGTCACCAAGGCCATGAAGGACCTGGGCATCAACTACCCGGTGGCCATCGATAACGATTACAAGATCTGGCGCGCGTTCAACAACGAGTACTGGCCGGCGCATTACTTTGCCGACGCCCAGGGGCGCATCCGTTATCACCACTTTGGCGAAGGCGAGTACGCCGAATCGGAGCGGGTGATCCAGCAATTACTGCGTGAAGCAGGGGCGACGAAGGTGGCGGACGGCCTGATCAATGCCAGCGCCGAAGGCGTACAACTCGCCCCGGACATGAAGGAAGTGCTGTCGCCGGAAACCTATGTCGGCTACCAGCGTGCGGAACATTTCGTACCGGATACCAGCCTGGTGCCTGACAAGGTGGCGACGTACACCCCGCCAGCCCAGCTGACCCTCAATGACTGGACCCTGGGCGGGCAATGGAACGTCGGCCCGGAACGCGCCACGTCCAGCGCGCCAGCCAGTCGCATCGTCTACCGCTTCCATGCTCGCGATTTGCACCTGGTGCTGGGCCCTGGCGCTGACGGCAAACCGGTGCGCTTCAAAGTGCTGATCGACGGCAAGGCACCGGGCGATGCCCACGGCACTGATGTGGCGCCCGATGGCAGCGGCAGCGTGACTGAACAACGTTTGTATCAATTGGTGCGCCAGTCCGGCGATGTCTCGGACCGGACCTTCAGCATCGAGTTTCTCGACCCGGGTGTCTCGGCGTATGCCTTCACGTTTGGTTGATAACGATCCCATTTTCCAAGGAGTCAGCCCCATGAAAACCTCACTCACCTGGCGCCGTACCTTGCTGGGCCTGGCAGCGGCCAGTGTTATCGGCCAATGCTCGGCATTCTCGTTCGGTGCTTCTGAAGATGCCGTGGTTATCCCGGCGCCGACCCTTGACGAAACCACCCAGGCCCACAGCGAAACCGCCGTCTTCGCCGGCGGTTGTTTCTGGGGTGTCCAGGGTGTGTTCCAGCATGTAAAGGGCGTGAAGAAAGCCGTGTCCGGTTATGCCGGAGGCGCGGCTAATACCGCTGACTACGAGAAGGTCAGCGAGGGGGATACCGGGCACGCCGAGTCCGTCGAAGTCACTTTCGATCCGACCCAGGTCAGCTACGGCACCTTGCTGCAAATCTATTTTTCGGTGGCCCACAACCCCACGGAACTCAACCGCCAGGGCCCTGACACCGGCACCCAGTATCGCTCGGCGATTTTCCCGGCCAACCCTGAACAGACGCGCGTCGCCCAGGCCTACATCGCCCAGCTCGACGCCGCACATTCGTTCAACAAACCCATCGTCACCAAGTTGGAAACCTACAACGGCTTCTATCCGGCAGAGGACTATCACCAGGACTTCCTGACCGAGCACCCGACGTATCCGTACATCGTGATCAACGATATGCCGAAAGTGGCGCAGTTGAAGCAGCTGTATCCGGAGCGGTATCAGGAGAAAGCGGTGTTGGTGAAGGCCGGGTTATAAGCGCTTGCCCATCTCAAATGCGCGCATTTCATAACCCAATTCTTCATACAGACGAAGGGCTGGTGCGTTGAACGCCCAAACGGTCAACCGAAGGTCCGTGGCGCCCTGTTCGATGGCCCAGGCTTGAGCACGCTCCATCACTGCACGCCCAACACCTTGGCCACGAGCATCGTCGTCAACACAGACCGAGCCCACCCGGCCCACCTGTTGATGCTGAACCAGCGGACTGTTGAACGCAGTGACTTGCACGGTGATGAAGCCAATCGCCTTGCCAGCCTGCTCGGCGAGAAAGGTCACCTGATGTTCGCTGTCGAGGTACGGCTGCCAGTGACCGCTGTCCCGCGCGTAATCTTCAGTGGCCGGCGCATAGATATCCGGGCGTTCACGGTGGTGGAGGCTGTTGAGTTGCTGGCCCAGTTCGCAAATGGCCAGGAGATCGTCCGGTGTGGCCCGGCGATACAGGGGAGGGGACGTCATTGGCTATCCTTAGCGTTGATTGTTTTCAGTGAGTATACGTTTGCTTACTGGCTACGCGGACGCTCCATCGCAATGGTCGAGGCTTCAAAACCCAGGCGGGAAAAGAACGCCCAAGCACCTTCCCGGCCTGCGCGCAGTACCCAGGTGATGTCGGAATTTCCTCCCATCACATGTTCAACCAGCGCCCGACCTACACCTCCACGTCGATGCTGCTCACTCACGACCACCATCGACAGATAACCGTTGGACAGCCCATCCGTAATGCCTCGGGCAAACCCGACGATTCGCGAGTCCTTCACTGCGAGCGCCGTGCGTTGGGAGTTGGCGAGCAGTTGCGCGAAATGTTCGGCCGAGCCGGTACGGTGAGCCCAGCCATTCTGCCCAAGAAACAGCCGCACGGATTCGACTTCCGAAGGCTGCACATCGCGAACAAGCAGACCGGCGCTCATCCGGAAATCACATTCTTGCCCATCACCTTCGACCGATACAGCGCCTGATCGGCCCGGGCCAGCAGCCCGGTCTGTTGTTCCTCGTCAAAGCGCTGGACCACACCAAAACTCAGGGTCACTTGAAAGTCTCCCACGGGCAGCAACCCCGTCAGGTCCTGGCGAATTGTTTCCGCGATCCCGCGCGCATCGACCAGCGAGGTGTTGGGCAGGATCATGATGAATTCGTCGCCACCCCACCGGGCCAGCACGTCACCGTCGCGCACACTGTTTTTCAGGCAGTGGACCACTTGCACCAACGCCGCATCGCCCAGGGCGTGGCCGTAGTGATCGTTGATGGTCTTGAAGTCGTCGATGTCCATGGCGATCAGCGACAGCGGCTGGCGAAATCGCTGGGAACGCTCGCATTCCTGAGGCAGGGCCTTTTCCAGGCGATAGCGATTGGCGACCGAGGTCAGGGCATCGGTTTCCGCCAGTTTGCGGTTTTCTTCGAGCTGGATTTGCAACTGCTGATTGACCCGCGACAGCTCCCGGGTCCGTTCTTCGACGAGGGCTTCGAGGGAGTGATTGCGCCGTTGCAGCTGTTCGAGCAGGCGTTTCTTGTCTTCGATGCTGCGGTGCGCGCCGACCATCCGCGCCACCGAACCATCGGCATTGCGCGCCAGGATATAGCCGCGGTCTTCGATCCAGGTGTAGGTGCCATCCTGCCGACGGCAGCGATATTCGGCCTGATAACCGGGCGCGCGTTGACTCAGGTAGTCATCGAACAACGCCATGACCCGCGGATAATCATCGGGATGCATCACGGTTTCCCAAGTCAGCACCGAGTTGTCCAGCGAGTGCGGCGGGTAGCCGAGCATCACGTACCAACCGGGGTTGCGGTAGACGAAACCGGTGTTGGCGTTCCAGTCCCAGATGCCGTCGCTGACCAGTTCCATAATGGTGTGCAGCAGGTCTTCGTTGAAGTCCGACAGATTGAATTTCACCGGCTCGATACTCGATGTGTCGCCCATCACCGCTCTCCTTGCCGCCCTGATATCGAAGTGACTCACCCGCCGAGCAGATTAGTCCATGGCACCGCGGCGCCGCTAGTGCTTGCCCCACTTCTGTACGGCGAAGTCGACGAAGCTGCGCAGTTTCGGCAAACGGTAGCGATCCTGGGTGTAGACCAAATGCATGGGCCGGCTCGGCAGTTGGTAGTCCGGCAGCAAGGCCACCATTGTTCCGTCCTTCAAGTCTTGCTCCACCAACGCGTCGGGGACCATCACGATGCCCATGCCGGTGCGCGCCGCTTGATGCAGACCGGCTGAGCTGTTGATCAGCATCGGTCCACTGACTGAAACCAGGACTTCACCCTCGGGGCCGGTCAGGCGCCATTGTTTTTCCACCGAGTGCCAGTCGTCTCCGGCCGGGTAGGCGAAGGCCAGGCAGTCGTGATGTTGCAGGTCTTCGGGCTTCTGCGGGGTGCCCCGGCGCGCCAGGTACGCCTTCGAGGCGCACATGGTCAGGGTGTAATCGATGAGTGGGCGGGCAATCATGTTGGACGGTTCGATTGCGCCCAGGCGGATAGCCGCATCAAAACCGTTCTCCAGCAAATCCGGACGGCCGTTGGTGAGCACCACGTCCAGTTTGACCTGCGGACAACGCAAGGAAAATTCGCTGAGCGCCGGCGCCAGCCGTTCGGTGCCAAACGTCAGTGGCGCGGTGATGCGCAAGGTGCCGCTCGGTTCATCGAGGGCCTGTTCGGCCAGGCGTTCGGAGTCGGCCACCAACCCCAGCACTTCGAGGCAGCGCTGGTAATACGCGGTGCCAAATTCCGTCAGGCGCTGGCGCCGGGTCGTACGGTTGAGCAAGCGCACGCCGAGACGTTGCTCCAGAGCGCGCAGATGATTGCCGACCATGGTGGTGGACATTCCGCACTGGAAGGCGGCGGCGGTCATGCTGCCAGTTTCCACCACGCGGACGTAAACGGTCATTGCCTGGAACAGGTCCATTATCAAGCCCGACTTCTAAATGATTGAAGTATTGCAGCGTTTATCCAGCTCAGGTGGCTAACCATACTGCAAAAACACCGACCTTTGATGGAGCTTGATGTCATGACCGCCGCCTGCCTGATGACCACCTACCAACCTTTGGCCCTGAGTTTTACCAAAGGCCTGGGGACGCGACTGTGGGATCAGGCGGGGCGCGAGTACCTGGATGCCGTGGCGGGCGTGGCGGTGACCAATGTCGGCCACTCTCATCCGGAAATCGTCTCGGCCATCAGCGAGCAGGCCGGGTTGTTGCTGCATACGTCGAACCTGTACAGCATCGACTGGCAACAACAGCTGGCGCAGAAACTGACGCGGCTGTCGGGCATGGACCGGGCGTTTTTCAATAACTCCGGCGCCGAGGCCAACGAGACGGCACTGAAACTCGCACGGCTTTACGGCTGGCACAAAGGCATCGAACAACCCTTGGTGGTGGTCATGGAGAACGCTTTTCACGGGCGCACCCTCGGCACTTTGTCCGCCAGTGACGGCCCGGCGGTACGCCTGGGTTTCAGTGAATTACCGGGGGATTTCATCAAAGTGCCCTTCGGCGACCTCGAGGCTCTGGACAAGGTGCAGCAAGCCCACGGCCCAAGAATCGTGGCGATCCTGATGGAGCCGATCCAGGGCGAAAGCGGTGTGCAACTGGCGCCGCCCGGTTACCTCAAGGCTGTGCGCGAGCTGTGCAATCTACGCTCGTGGTTGCTGATGCTCGACGAAATCCAGACCGGCATCGGCCGCACCGGCCATTGGTTCGCGTTCCAGCACGAAGGCATCGTCCCGGACGTCATGACCCTGGCCAAAGGCCTGGGTAACGGCGTGCCCATCGGCGCCTGCCTGGCCCGGGGCCGAGCCGCCGGGCTGTTCACTCCCGGCAGCCACGGCAGCACCTTCGGTGGTAACCCACTGGCGTGCCGGGTCGGTTGCACCGTTCTGGAGATCATCGAAGAACAAGGCCTGCGGGAAAACGCCAAGCTACAAGGCGAACGCCTGCTCGCCCGGTTGTGCATCGAACTGGCCGACAATCCGAACGTCCTGGCAATCCGCGGCCAGGGCTTGATGATCGGCATCGAACTCAAACAACCGATCCGCGACCTCACCCTGATCACCGCACGCGATCACGGCCTGCTGATCAACGTGACCCGTGGCAAAACCATTCGGTTACTGCCACCGCTGACGATTGATGAGCGGGAAGTGGAGATGATTGTCAGAGGGATATGCCGGGTGCTGAACGCAGCCTGAGAATACTTAGTAGTGATATCTGCACATCACGATCTGTATCGCACCCTCTTCGATCGCGTAGACCAAGCGATGCTCCGTTGTAATCCGGCGAGACCAGAAACCGCTCAGATTGTGTTTCAGCGGTTCAGGCTTGCCGGGGCCGCTAAAAGGTTCGCGCTGAATTGCCTTGATCAACAGGTTGATCCGTTTGAGCCCGGCCTTATCGTTTTGCTGGAACCACAGGTAGTCGTTCCAACCTTCAGTAGTGAACTCGATATTCATTCTTCAATGAGTTGCCTGGCTTTGGCTTTCCCTGCTCGCAGGTTGCCGATCGATTTGATCAAACGTTCAGCATTGGCCGGGGAACGTAGCAAGTACGCGGTCTCCTCTAGAGCGTTGTACTCCGCCAGAGACATCATCACCACGGGTTCGCCTTTCTGACGAGTTACCAGGAGGGGGGCACGGTCTTCATTGACCCGATCCATGGTTTCAGCCAGATGTGCACGCGCGGTGGTGTAGTTGATGGTTTGCATGATGTAGTCCTCGCTCAATGCAAAGAACGTACAGAAATGAGTACAGGATGGCAAGGCGATACCTCCGAGTGGTCGTTACGCAGACGATGTATCCGCATCTGCATTGAGTATCGCCTAAGCTTCTTCAAGACGTTTCCGCAACCCCTGTAATCCCATTCCGATAAGTATGTGATCAGCCCGAGCGTCACCCCGAAATAACTCACTCAACATGCCGCGCTTTATGCTTCGCCCGCCAATACCGAACCAACCCAACCACCACCGCCAACCCCACAACCGCCAACGCAATCGGCAAACGATACGGTTTCAAATTCCCCAGCATCGTTTCCAGCGCTTCGCCCGCCCAATACCCGGCGCTGGCAAACACCGTGGCCCAGACCACCGCGCCCAAGGCATTCAACAATGCGAACCGCAACGGCGATAAACCGCTGGCGCCGATGACCATCGGCCCCACCAGGCGCATGCCATACAGAAAACGTACGGCAAACACCGAGGTCGATGGATAACGCCCGATCAGCCCCGTTACGCGATCGATCGCCGCTTGTTGCCGGTGCAGGCGCGGCAGCAGGCGTGCGCCGAAATAGCGTCCAATCCAGAACAGCAACTGATCCCCCAACATCCCGCCCAGGCTGGCCCAGCCAATCACCGGCCACAGGTGCAGCAGGTGTTGGTGAGCGGCCATGCCGCCGAGGATCAGGATGGTTTCGCCCTCCAGCAAACAGCCGAAGAACACCGCCCAATAGCCATAAGTGCCGAGCAGATAATGCAGGTCTATGTGTTCAAACACGGCCGCTCCCCCAGACTTTCCACCAACCGGAGCAAGTAACCGTCCGGATCCTGCACCAGAAACTCACGCTGGCCGACTTCCACTGCATCCGCGCGATACCAGACATCGGCGCAGGGACGAAACAGCGGCCATTGAACTTCGGCCAGTCGCTGGAGGAGGGGTTCAACTGAATCGACGGTGATCTGAAAGTTGATGCCGCGACCCAGGGGTGTTTCCAACGGGCCGGTCAGCCATTGGCCTTCGTCCGGGTCGTATTGCTCAAGCATGAACTGGATGCCCTGTTGATCGAGGTAAGCAAAGCCGGGGCGTTCATAGGCGATGTTGAAACCGATCAGCGACGTCCAGAAGTGCAGGCTACTCGGGAGGTGGGTGACCATCAATTCGGGGACTAAGTTGCTCCGTGCAAACATGACGCATCCTTGGTTAGCGGGGTGGTAGCGCGTTGATGAACGTTGTGATTTCAGCCCGGTTCGTCAGTTGCCGTTTCGAACCGCTGAAGCCTTGAAACAGACGCTGATGAACCTTGAATCCGCTGGACCCTTCACGGCTGCGATAGCTGCCGGCCCATTCCAGCAGCGCGATTAGCAGCTCATCGCTCGCGTCACGCTGCGCTTCTCGTTGATGAATCTGGGCGACGCAATCGTCATCGTCCAGGCTCAACCAGATCAGCGCTGTCGCCCGGGGCAGGAGTTCACTGACGATCCAGCCGTAGACGCCTTCGATCACCCACCGTTCTTCACTGGCAGCTACCCGTGCTATTTCAAGGGCTTCATTTCGAGGCCGAGCGATGCTGTGTTCATCGGAAATCCAGTGAACCCGGTCAAGATCGATCCACGGCACCTGCTGCCGTTTGGCCAGGCGCTGGGCCAGCCAACTCTTGCCAGCGCCGGAGTTGCCGATGATCAACGTACGGCTGAGGTTCAAGGTGTTCGCGTTCATAAGGACTGCTACTCGGGCGCAACCATTCGAGTGCGCGGCGAGCCATCGGCATTGTGCTGATAGATCTCCCGCGGCTGACCCTTTTCATTAAACAGCACCTGCCCGATGCCTGCCGAGTTCCACAAGCGCTCACCCGCTTCGGCGTGTTCGGGGGTGTGCGGAACGATGCGCATCAGCCGGCGTTTGGTAAACCAGTTCAGCGGCGAACGGGGCGAGTAGAGCCAGCGATTGAGGCGATCAAACCATTCGAGCAGGGCCGGCGGGAATTCGTTCTTGATGCCGCTGCTGGTGATCTGCCAGATCCGTGGACCGGCCTTGCGATGTCGGATCAAGACTTCGTAGACAAAGGAATAATGCACATCACCCGACAGCACCACGTAGTTACCCGGTGTACGCGAGTGTCGGAAAATGTTCAGGATCACCTGGGCAGCGCCGCGATGAGCCATCCAGTTTTCGGCGTCCACCAGCAGGGGATAACCGCACCAACTGAAGACCCGCTGCACCGTCTCGATCAGCTTGACGCCAAAGATCGGCGCCGGGGAAACGATGATCGCCGACGGGTGATCCAGCAGTTCCTGTTGCAACTCGCTGAGGGCTTCCCAGTCCAGCAGGCCCGAGGGTTGCTTGAGGGTCATCTCGCTGCGCCAGCGTCGGGTGCGGGTGTCGAGCACCACCAGGGCCGGGGTGGTCGGCAACACGTAGTGCCAGTTCTGGAAGCCCAGCAAGTCGTCGATCAGGTTGTCTTGAACGGTGCTGTCGAGATAGCGTTCGGTAGCGCTTAACGCGCGGGTTTTCTCCAGCACTTCGGCGAACGCATCCGGGTTATTGCCCCACCCCTGACACAGCATATAAGCGAGCAACGCGTTGCCGATGATGCGCTTGGAGAACGGATGGCCGTAGGCGGTTTCTTCCCATTGTGCGGACAGATTCCAGTCATCGGTCACGTCGTGGTCATCGAAAATCATCAGGCACGGCAGATGCGCCATCGCCCGGCCAACGCCACCGAGGCCGGCCTTGAAAGCATCGATGCGGGTCTGCTCAAGGGCATAGCGTTCGCGTCTTTCCTGCGTCAGCGTCGGCGGTTTCGGGTCGATCAGTGTCCAGGCGGTTGGCGCCCAGACCAACAGGTACATGGCCATGACTTCGGCAAACGTCACCAGGTGATTGTCGGCACTGCTGCTGGTGAAAATCGGCTTACGTGCGCCGCCGAAAAATCGCTCGCGCAGGGTTTCGTTACTCTCAAGCGCCGGTAACAAATCCGCACGATGGTAGTAGCTGGCCGCGTGTTCGTAGAGTGTGGCGCTGTCGCTGACCACGGCGCCTTCGAGGTGCTCGTCGAACAAGCCCAGGCGCTGGATCAAGGCATGGATCGCCCGCAGCATCGGCCCTGCGACGTCGTCGGCGTAGACCTGGTCGCCGCTCATCATCAACAGGGCCGGGCGCTCCGTTGCTTCATGGTCGGTCGCCAACAGACGATCCACACACAGCAAGCCGTCCGCCGCCGGGTGATGGGGTTTACGGCAGGAGCCGTGCAGCAGTTGATCGATCCGCGAACGCAGGACGAAATTCGGGCAACGGGCGTCGCCGTACAGCAAGTGCGGGGCCCAGTCGGCGATGCCGGCGTCGTCAATCAGCAGGTCGTACTCGATCAACGTGTCGCAGGGCAGGGCGGTGTCCAGCGGCACATCGATCAAGTGAATAAAGGCATGGGTGCCGACCGGGATAATCGTGCATCGCCCGGCGTCAAGACGGATATCGCCGACCCCTTGCAGACGCAACGTCAGTGACAGCGCCCGAGAACCCACGAGCCACAACACCAGCCGCGTGGGCTCCAGCCGCCGTAACAACGGCCCGACCAGCACAGGGGGCAGGGATTGATGATTGTCGGGCAGAGGCAAAGGCATGGACATCCGGGTTCAGGCTACGAAGAAGCGCCGAATAATAGCGCAGTGGATGTCAATGCATTGCAACTAGCCGCCTGACCTCATGACCCCCGTCTCACCATTGGCCACCAACCATCGAAACAAATCACTCACCGACACCGTATGGCTCCTCTCCATCCACCGCACCAGCGCCGGCCCATAGTGTTCGGTGTAGCGACTCAGCACCAACTCGCGACAATCCTCCGACAAACGCAGGGTAATCTCCCGGCAATGCAAATGGGCCGAGTCGTTCTGTGTCACACGCTGTTGCAATATCAAACTCCGGTTTTCAGAACCCATCGGCCGGCGCTCCTGTGCATTGAGATTGGGTGGCTTGCGGTGAGCCCTGTTTGCCATCGGCCACGAAGGTCGCACGATGCTCGGCCACGACATTGCGCAGCGCGCTGTAATAGTCCGGCAGTCTTTTCAGGCTATCGGTGAGTGGCAAGGCTTCGGCCCGGCCATCGACGATGCCGCCAACCGTGTTGATCGTGGAAAGTGTGTCCACGGTATCGCTGTTGTTGCCGAACGGATCGACCACAAAACTCAGTACACGCCCGGCGGCGTCGCGGCTGTTGGAAGTGCCGAACAACGGCAGTTCGACGATCGGCCCGTTGCCGATGCCCCACACGCCGAAGGTCTGGCCGAAGTCCGCGTTGTGGCGCGGGATGCCGACCTTGCCGGAAACGTCGATCAACCCCACCACCCCGACCGTGGTGTTAAGCGCAAAACGCCCCAGGGTGTTGACCGAGCGCATCGGGTTGCCTTGCAACAAGTCGTTGATAAAGACCTTGGGCTCGCCGAAGTTCGCCACGAAGTTATGCACACCCGTCTGGAAAAAGTCCGGCAGGTAGCGGTAGCCGCGTGCAACCGGGGCCATGGCGTAGTCGTCGAGCACCCGGTTGAACGCAAAGACCCCGCGATTGAGCGGTTCCGCCGGGTCGTACACGGAGTAGCCAATTTCGGCGCAGGTCACGCGGGTGTCGGACGGCGGTTGACTGCTACAACCCGCCAACCCGGCGGCCAGCATGGCAATCGAAGTGTTGCGGGCCAGCCAGGGAGCACATTTGAAAGGCAACATGGACGCTAGTCTCGGGAGGAATTGGCCGAGATGCTGAACCCCAAGCCTTGCGCAAAGATGTCCGGTTTATTGCGCCGATGACGCTTTATTGCATGATTGAAATATATGACGGGCTGGCGTGAATGGTTTTAGATGGCGGTTCCATTCGGCCCTTAAGTGACCTTCGGTGAACAGCCTTTTAATCGTGGACGACGACCTTGAGGTCCTCGATCTGCTGAAAAAATTCTTTGTGCAGCACGGCTACAGCGTCGAGGTCGCCACCGATGGCGCGTCGCTGTGGGCGGCCATCGAGCGCCAGGTGCCGGACCTGATCATCCTCGACGTGATGCTGCCCGGCGACAGCGGGCTGATCCTGTGCCAGCAACTGCGGATTCGCCACGCCCTGCCGATCATCATGTTGACCGCCATGGGCGAGCTCAGCGACCGGGTGGTCGGGCTGGAATTGGGCGCCGATGATTACCTGACCAAACCGTTCGACGCCCGCGAGCTGCTGGCCAGGGTGCGCGCCGTGCTGCGTCGCGTGGATGAGCGGCGTCCGGTGTTGCAGGAGCGCCCACGGCCGTTGATCGACTTCGCCGACTGGCACCTCGACGTCACGCGCCGGGAGCTGCGTTCGCCGGACAACGTGATGATCCCGTTGTCGGCCGGTGAGTTTGACTTGCTGCTGGTGTTCGTCGAACACCCGCAACGCATCCTCACCCGCGAGCAACTGCTGGACCTGGCGCGGGGGCATAGTCATGAAGCGTTTGATCGCAGCATCGACGTCCAGGTCAGCCGCCTGCGGCGCAAACTCGAGTCCGACACCAAGCGCCCGGCGATGATTCGCACCGTGCGCAATGGCGGTTATCTGTTCACCCCCAGCGTGACGCGGCGATGAGCGGGCTCAAACGAAACTGGCCGCAAGACACGGTGGCGCGCTGGATTGCGTTGACGATCATCCTGGCGATGCTGATTTCCCTGGCGCTCAACGGGCTGTTTATCCAACTGGCCGGGGTGTGGGCGCGGCCGCCGCTGACCGAAACCGGATTGCTGGAAAAAATCGCCGCCATCACCCGCGTCATCGAAGCCGCCCCGGCACCAATGCGCAGCCAATTGGCCCACGCCGTCAGCGACAAAGGCTTCACCGTCAGTTGGCACCTGGATCAACGCGAACTGAATCTGCCGACAGTGGATGACCCCATTTCCCACGAAAGCATGGCGATCCTGCAGCCGCTGTTTAAATCCGCCGACCGGCGAATCGAAGCCTATGAGCCGTCCGACTGGACGGAGCACCCGGCGGACGCGCATTACGCGCTGGTGGTCGAACTGCCGGACGCCTCGTGGCTGATGTTCTCGGCGCCCTCGCGCAGTTGGGGCCTCGACGAGGCGCCACGCTACCTGATCGTGATCCTGCTGGTGCTGGTCTCCACCGCCCTGGTCGCACTGATCGCCACCCGCCGCCTCGCCACCCCGTTGCAGCGCTTCGCCGAAGGCGCCCGACGCTTCGGCACGGACTTCCGCGCTCCGCCCATCGAGCCGCTGGGGCCCCACGAAATCCGCCAGGCCATTCTCGCGTTCAACGCCATGCAGGCCCAGTTGCAACACTTCATCCGCGACCGCACGCAAATGCTCGCCGCCATCTCCCACGACCTGCGCGCGCCCCTGACGCGGATGCGCTTGCGGGGCGAATTCATCGAAGACACCGGACAACAGCAGCGGCTGTTTCGCGATGTGGATGAAATGCAGGCCATGATCAATTCGGCGCTGGAGTTTTTCCGCGACGACGCGCGGCTTGAGCCGGCGACCCAATTTGATCTGGCGGAACTGCTGCAAACGCTGTTGGATGATTACCGGGATCAGCGTATCGACATCGCCTTCTGCGGGCCGCTGCGGCTGGTGTATTTCGGCCGACCGCTGGGGCTCAAGCGCGTCATCACCAATCTGCTGGATAACGCGATCAAGTACGGCAATGAGCCGACGATCGAGTTGATCCCGAGTGCGGATCAGGTGCGAATCAACATACTGGATCGTGGGCCGGGGATTCCCGAGTCCAGTCTTGAACAGGTATTTGTACCGTTCTTCCGCATGGAAGGTTCGCGCAACAAAAGTACCGGGGGCGTGGGTCTGGGGTTATCGGCCGCGCGGGCGATTGTGTTGGAGCATGGGGGAGAATTGAGCCTGCGTAATCGGGCGAAAGGCGGGTTGGAGGCGACGGTGGTATTGCCGGTGCATCCAGCCGCGTGAAGTCATGCCTGGCTATCTATGGCTTGGCTGGTGGGGACGACACTTAATGCATCGGCACCAGGGACAGCGTGATAGACAGTATGACCAGCCCGACGATAAAACCGGACACCGCCCCGGCCATGTTGCCGAAAAGCAGGCCCCAGCTGCCGCGATTGAGCACCACCCAGCGCCACATGAACCCCCAGGCCGCTGCAAAATATCACAAAGCGTAGAAACTCCATTCACTCCCTTCCTTACGCGCAGTAACAAAAAAATCGCGCTCCACTTTCGCAGAGCACTGACGATGGGCGGCACGATATCAAAAACAGGGGATTGCGCCACTGCCCGGGCGTACGGTGAGAAGCGCCTGTAGGGAATTAAGTAGCCTTTTGCTTCAGGTCCGTTATCGTGGCGGGAAATTCAGTTGCCGTAGGACTTCGTTACTCAATGCGAGTAGCGATCCCGGTCGATATTCATTCAGGAGCGTAAACGTGATCTGGTTTCTCGAAGGTCAATCCAGCCAGCGCGACATTCTTATAGGCGCGCGCGAGGCACTGCCGGCGAACGTCAGGATTTTTGCTTCCCATCGTAAGGATCGACCTGAAATCACGAGTCAGGCAGATGTCAGCTTTCAAGAGCCCCTGGACAACGAGGAGCGCATCGACTGGGTGATCGCCACAGCGCTTGAGCACGGCATCAAAGTGATCCTTGCCGGGCGTATCGGCAGCTTCTATGAAGTGGCGCGAGATCGCTTCGAAGCCGCCGGTTTGCAGTTGGTGACGGGCGGGATGTCCATGGACACCTTCGATAACGTCGACGATAAAAGCCGCTTCACCGCAGAAGCCGAGCGCGCCGGGCTGGCGTGCATTCCCGCCGTGACGATCAACAATGCCCAGGAACTGGCCGCGGCTTATGAGTTGCTGTCCGCGCAAGGCGAGGTGTGCATCAAACCGGTCGTCGGTATTTACGGGCAAGGTTTCTGGCGGTTCAAGGACGATGTCGAGCCGTTCCGCTGCCTGGAAAACCCGGATGTGCGGGAAGTCGACTTCGACACCTACCTCAGCCTCTATAAGGCCAGTCCCGAGCGGAAGCCGATGCTGGTCATGCCGTATTTGCCGGGTAGCGAGTGTTCCGTCGACATGGTGTGCGAAGCAGGCAAGCCGGTTGCGTTCGTCGGCAGAAGAAAGCAGGGTGTTCACCAGACCTTCGAGCGCGAGTCCGCCGCCGTTGAACTGGCGCTCAAGGCCGCGGCGCACTTCAAGTGCGATGGGCTGGTCAATGTCCAGACCCGGGATGACCACAATGGCGTTCCCCATCTGCTGGAAATCAACCCGCGTTACTCCGGCGGCATTGGCTACACGAGGGCAACCGGGGTAAACCTGGCTGGAATCTTCGCCGTTCGTCGGCTGGGTCTGCCAGAACCCGCGGGCCAGTGGGTGGACAACGTCCGGGTGAAGCCAATCACAGTTGCCGTTATAGCGCCTTCCTGATATTACAACGCCACATAGACAGTGAATGATTGTTGCTGTCTTGGCATAATTGCCAGCTACCGATCAAGGAACGACAGGATGAAGGCGCTTACGCCTGGAGCCAACGCCGCTATTTCAGGCGTCAAATGTGCATGGACGCTAGAGTGCAGCCACTCTACCGCCTTTGGGGAATACGCAGCCGTAGCGCTGCTGCCCGTCACTGAGAAGCGTCTTCCGACAGGTGACCCGGCTCTGTTTCAAGTCACTCAACAGTGGATGGAATGGAGCGGTACGCCGTCGTCCATTGGTTGTTCCCTGGACTTGTCCCGTCTTCCCGGCGGCAGCGAACGGCTGCTGCTGGTCGTTTATACCTTTTCCGCCGCTGGCCCTCTCAGCGAACTCAAGGACCTGCGGCTGCAAGTCGACAACCAGGTCGAACTGTCCCTGGACCTGAAAAGCAACGGTGAATCTGCGATCGTCATCGGCGAGTTCTACAGCCGCAACGATCAATGGAAATTCCGCGCACTGGCCGAAGGTTCGGCGTATGGCCTGGCCGCGATGGGCCGGCGAATGGGCATCACGATTGATGATGCGCACCCCAATCGCCGTCCGTATTCAGGGGATTCCGCGAGGAGTCGTACCTCGGCTACAGGCACCGGGTTCGTCGTATCGCCCAACCAGGTCATGACCTGCGCCCACGTGATCGAGGGGATGGAGGAACTGCACATTGCCTCGTTTGCCGGTCGTTACCGCGCCGAAGTGGTGGTGGTTGATCAGCGCAATGACATGGCGTTGCTGCGCATTCAGGATTGCCCGCCGCTGTCGCCCGTGGTCTTCAAGGAAGGGGTCGGTTGTGCGCTGGGTGAGTCGGTGATTGCCCTGGGCTTCCCGATGGCAGGCCTGGCGGGCGGCGGCGTGCATGTAACGCAGGGCGGCGTGTCCGGTCTGTTCGGGTTGCACAATGATGCAAGCCTGCTGCAGTTCACGGCGGCCATTCAGCCGGGGTCCAGCGGTAGCCCGTTATTCGATAGCAGCGGGGCGGTCATCGGGATGGTGACGTCGTCGCTGCCGGATGCGCAAAACATGAACTTCGCGGTCAAGGCCGGGTTGTTACTGGCTTTTCTGGATGCCTGTCATGTCTCGCCACCCAAATCTCCAACCGGTCGGGTTTTTTCGACCGCCGAAATGGCTCGTGAAGCCCAGTCGTCACTCTGGCGGATCGAAGCCCGAAATCCTTAGAGGCACCCTGCTTTAAAAATAGTGAAGGGTTGTCAGTTCACTAATTCGCCTCTTTTAGGAATGTTGCACATGGAATTCGCAGTAGAAAAATCCACGACCACCACACTCAGCGCTCAATTGAAGCGCGGGCTGATGGAAGTCGATGTCGATGAATCCTCCATCGAACCCCATTCGTTATTCGGGTTCGCCGAACGCCGTAATCCTAAACGGGCGTTCCTGTTTGTGTCCCGCGTCCTGGGCCGCCATATTCCGGTGCGCCCCTCGATCATGCAGGCCAGTTACGAAAGCCTGGCAGCCAAGATTCCCGCTGACTTGCCCGGCCCGGTCCTGGTGATCGGCATGGCCGAGACGGCCGTCGGCCTGGGCGCCGGTGTACACCGCGCCTACAGCAAGACCCGCCCGGACACCGTTTACATGGTCAGCACGCGCCATCCGGTCGGCACCGAGCTGTTCACCCGTTTTGAAGAAGAACACAGCCACGCCAGCGCGCACCTGATTCACCAGCCCACCGATCTCGATGTGCGGGAAATGATGCTCAACGCGCGTTCCCTGGTGTTGGTCGACGATGAAGCCTCCACCGGCAAGACCTTCATCAATCTGCATCGCGCCCTCGTGGATGCCGGCCTGAGCAAAGTGGAGCAGGTCGTGACCTGCGTGCTCACCGATTGGTCCCGTGGCGCGGTGCGCAACGTGTTGGGCGAGACGGCGACCCAGGTTTCGCTGTTGCAGGGCGCTTATCGCTTCTCTGAGGATAAAGATGCACCGCTGCCGGAAATGCCCGATGTTGGCGCCGTTGCCGTAGGCGAATGGCCGCTCGACCCGCGTAACGATTGGGGACGCTTGGGCGTGCGTCATGTCGAGGACACATTGGCCCCGCATATTCAGGTCAAGCCGGGCGAGCGCGTGATGGTCGTCGGCACCAGCGAGTTCGTCTGGCGTCCGTTTCTGTTGGCCGAGCGTCTTGAACGAGCCGGGGCTGATGTGCATTTCAGCTCCACCAGCCGCTCGCCGATTGCCTTGGGCCATGAGATCGGCCACGCCTTGTCGTTCTCCGATAACTACGGCCTGGGCATTCCGAACTTTCTCTATAACGTGCGTCCGGGGCAGTTCGACCGTGTGTTGATCTGTACCGAAACGCCTGCGCAAGCGGTTCCCCAATCGCTGATTGATGCGCTGAACGCGGAGGTCATTGTCGATGAGCAATAAGCGTCCCCTGATACTCATCGATCTTGATGACACCTTGTTCCAGACCGCTCGCAAGATGCCACAGGGCGCGGAACGCCATACCGCGACGCTGGATGTCGACGGCCAGCCCAACGGCTACATGAGCGCCGTGCAGAAAAACTTTGTCGAGTGGTTGCTGGCATCGGCCGATGTCGTGCCGGTCACGGCGCGCAGCGTCGAAGCGTACAGCCGCGTGCAATTGCCTTTTGTTGCAGGCGCCGTGTGTTCCCACGGTGGCGTGATCCTGCAGCCCGATGGCTCGCTGGATCGTGATTGGCATGGGCAGATGACCGACACGCTGGCGGCGTATCAGGATCGTCTTCCGGCCCTGAGTGCGGCGACCCTGGCCATCGGCGAGGAAATGGGTTTTTCCCTGCGCGGATGGGTGGTGGAAGAGCAAGGCCTGTTGAATTACGTGGTGACCAAGCACAACGAGTCGGACGATTCGGTGCTGCAAAAGGTTTTGGCCGAGGTTCAGGCCCGAGGCCTGCTGGACGACATGCATATCCACGGCAACGGCAACAACCTCGCGTTCCTGCCGCACGGCTTGTCCAAGCGCCTGGCGGTTCAAGAACTGCTGCGCCGCGACCGCGCTGCCAATGGCGAGCGCCCGGTGCTGGGGTTTGGTGACAGCGTCACCGACCTGGGCTTCATGAACGAATGCAACTTCTGGGCGACCCCTGCCAATAGCCAATTGGCCAAAGTAGTGGAGGCGATGATCCATGGTTAATGCCTTTGCCCATCTGACCACGGTTGGCAGTGGCAGTTACGCGTCCGATGACGTGCACTTTCTGCTGCAACCCGTCGACATCGAAGTGACGGACGTTGAAGAGAAAGAGCGCCTGATCCAGACGCGGCAGAAGCATTACTCCGAGATGATCAGTCAGGAATCGGCCCCGACCGAAGTCCACAAAGGGCTGTACCAGCGTGCCATGGCGCAAAACTCGGTCAGGATGGCCCGCGATGTCCAGTCCTTGGCACTGGCCTTGGACCGGGCTTGTGACGGCCCTTCGATCGCGCTGGTGTCGTTCGTGCGCGCGGGGCTGCCTTTGGGTGTGTTGCTGCGCCGCGCGCTGTTGGACCTGGGGCGCGACGCCCACCATTACGGCATCAGCATCGTGCGTGACCGGGGCATCGACATGATTGCCCTGGAAGCGGTGGTTCAGGCTCACGGCGCTGAGAACATCGTCTTTGTCGATGGCTGGACCGGCAAGGGCGCCATTTCCGGGGAGATCCAGCGCAGCCTCAAGGGCGACACGCGTTTTCCCGAGCAGCCACGCCTTGTGGTCCTGGCCGACCCTTGCGGGCGCGCCTGGCTGGCGGCTTCGGCCGAAGACTGGGTGATTCCGTCCGGCATCCTCGGGGCCACGGTGTCCGGCCTGGTCTCGCGCTCCATCTGGCCGGCCAACGGTGGCCTGCATGGTTGCGTGGTCTACGACCACTTGCATGAACACGACGTTACGCGCGAATTCATCGACCAGATCGAAGCCGAGCGTCAGGCGCTGCCTGCGGTCGAATCCGCCGCACCCTGGACTGAAGCGCAGCGCAACGAGCTGCAGGCTTCGGCACTGAGTGTCATCGACGCGATTGCCGCGCAATGGGGTATTACCAATCTGAATCGGGTCAAACCCGGCATTGCCGAGGCCACGCGTGCCGTCCTGCGCCGGGTGCCGGATCAGGTGCTGGTGCGCGATCGCAGCGATCCGGACGTGCAATTGCTGATGCACCTGACCGAGCGCGCGAACGTGACGGTTGAGGAGATGGGGGCTGCCCTCGGTCCTTATCGTGCCGTGACCGTCATCCGGAGTTTGAGCTGATGAAAACACTATCGCCCTATGCCCTCGGTGCAACCCTCTACATGCCGGCCACCCGCGAGGACATCCTCGATGTGGTCCTGCACAAAAAACTGCCCGAGCTGCGGTCGATGGTGGTGTGCCTGGAAGATGCGGTCGCGGACATCGACGTCGAAACGGCGCTGGCCAATCTGCACAAGCTGCTGCTCTCGATTGACCAACAGGGTGGCCGCTCGGTAGACGGCCCCATGTTGTTCGTGCGACCGCGTGATTCGCAGATGGCGGCCGTGCTCAACGACTGGCCGTTGATGGTGCATGTGGACGGTTTTGTCCTGCCCAAGTTGAGCCTGGCCAATCTGCGCGCGTGGGAATTGGCGGTGACCAACCCCGACATCTTCCTGATGCCGACCCTGGAGACCCGTGAGGTCTTCAACCCGGTGGCGATGATCGAGCTGGGCACGGCGCTCAAGCAGACCCTGGATCACCGCATCATTGCCCTGCGCATCGGCGGCAATGATTTGCTGGGCTGCCTGGGCCTGCGGCGCAATCCCGCGACCACGCTTTACAGCACGCCCATGGGTTACGTGATTCCGATGCTGGCCGGGGTCATGGGATCGCAAGGTTTCGCCTTGACCGCCCCGGTGTTCGAGCGTCTGGCCACCCCGCATTTACTGCTGGAAGAACTGAGCCTGGACATTGCCCATGGCCTGGTGGGCAAAACGGCGATTCATCCAAGCCAGATCAGCAGCATTCAGGACAGACTGCGGGTCAGTCTCGAAGATCTAAATTGTGCCAAATTGATGCTGAATGAAGTCGCGCCCGCGGTCTTCAATCACAATGACACGATGTGCGAACCAGCAACTCACTTAAAATGGGCCATAAATATCCTTGAGCGTGCCAAGTGGCATGGTGTCAGGCATGCGGAGCCGAGCCATAGCGATCAGTCGATCCGTCTTGCCGAGGCCGGCCGATGACCCAGGAAATGCTTGAGATGGGCCCGGCCGGGGCCAAGGTTCTGTCGGTCTTTGACTTCGACGGCACCTTGACCCGGCACGACAGCTTCGTTCCCTTTCTGAAATTTGCGTTTGGCAAAATCGAATTTGCCAAACGCTTGCGCCTGCTCGCCGGACCGGGAGTGCGTTACCTGACGCGTCGCTTGTCGCGTGACGAGCTCAAGGCCCGGCTGATCGCCGCGTTCCTCACCGATGCCAAGGAAGAGTGGGTCCGGCACAAGGCCGCGGAATTCTGCGGCCTGTACTGGACCCGTCTGATGCGTCCTGCCGGTTTGACCTCGGTGGCTGCCGAAAGACAGGCCGGCAGTGAAGTCACCTTGTGTTCCGCCTCGCCGGCATTGGTCCTGAAGCCGTTTGCCGATCGCCTCAATATCAAATTGATCGCCACCGAACTGGAAGTCGTCGATGGGCGCCTGACCGGGCGCATATCGGGCAACAACTGCCGCTGTGAAGCGAAGGTGCAGCGACTTGAAGCGGTGTACGGCGACCTGACGCAATACCGCCTGCGCGCCTGGGGCGACACTCGCGGTGACCACGAACTTCTGGCTGCTGCGCAAGATGCGCACTGGCGACATTTCCACCCTGCATGGCGCCGTGGGCGTCTGCGGGTATCCAAGACCCTGGCCCGAGAAGCTGGCGTTGCGCCGATGGCAACTCGTCCGGTTGAGGACAGCAAAGAGACACCCTCGCAATTGACGACCAACAAGGAGCGTACCGATGGCCCTAACTCTGACTAAAAACCAATCAATCTCCCTGGAAAAAACCGCCGGCGGTGGCCTCACGGCGATCACGCTCGGCCTCGGCTGGGATCCGGAGAAAGCCGGGTTCATGGGGCGGTTGATGGGTAACGGTGGTGACGTCGACCTGGATGCCTCCTGCATTCTGTTCGATGCCGACTTCAAGCCAGTGGACCTGGTGTGGTTCCGTCAATTGACGTCCCGCGACGGTTCGATCCAGCACTCGGGCGACAACCGCACCGGTGAAGGCGCCGGCGACGACGAAACCATCACCGTTGATCTGCAGCGCCTGCCGGCCACCGTCAAGTCACTGGTGTTCACCGTGAACAGCTTCACAGGCCAGAACTTCGAGAAGATTGCCAACGCGTATTGCCGCATCCTCAACGCGAGCAACAAGACCGAACTGGCACGCTTCAATCTGTCCGAGAAGGGCCGTCACACCGGCGTGGTCATGGCCAGCCTGGTGCGTGAGAACGGCGGTTGGGATTTCAAGGCCATCGGTCAGGTGACCAACGGCCGCACCGCTGACGACCTGGTCAACCTGGCGGTTCAGGCGGTGCGTGCATGACCACCCTGGTTCCTGGCGAGAACGCGCCGGTAACCACCGGCCAGGTGCGGATCGATATCAGCTACTCGGCCATCCCGGGTGCTGATATCGACGTGTCTGCATTCGTCCTGAATGCCGCGGGCAAAGTCCGCGGCGACACTGATATGTGCTTCTACGGCCAGACCAATGTGCTGGGCGGAACGGTGCAGATGACCGAGTCGTCCGCCGGTCGTGCGGTCTTCACCCTTGATTTGTCGCGCCTGGACGCGGTGGTCGAGAAGGTGGCGCTGACGGCGACGATCTACGAGAACAAAGCCAGCTTCGACCGGGTATCCCATCTCGCGCTGACCGTCACTGGCGGTATCGAGGCGCAGATACCGACCAGCGGAATGAAAGAAACCGCACTGATCCTCGGCGAGTTTTATCGCCGCCAGGGCGAGTGGAAATTCCGTTGCGTCGCCCAGGGTTTTGCCGGTGGCCTTGAGCCTTTGGCCAAGTACTTCGGTGTCGAAATTGCCGCGCCTGCCCCGGCTCCGGTGGCCGCTCCTGCACCTGTAGCGGCACCTGCCGCGCCAGTGCCGGCAGCGCCGCCGAAGTCTTCGGTGAGCCTGAGCAAAATCACCCTCGACAAGACCCGCTCCTCGATCAGCCTGGAAAAAACCGCCGAAGGCTTTGGCGAGATCAAGGTCAACCTCAACTGGAACAAAGGCAAGGGCGGCGGTTTCTTCTCGCGCAACAACGCCATCGACCTCGATGTGGGTTGCCTTTACGAGTTGCAGGATGGCTCCAAAGGGGTGGTCCAGGCACTGGGCAACAGCTTCGGCGATCTCGACTACGACCCTTACATCCGGTTGATGGGCGATGACCGTACCGGCGCCGTCAGCGATGGCGAATGGCTGCACATCAACGGCCGGCATTGGGGTGATATCCGCCGGGTGCTGGTGTTCGCCTTCATCTACGAAGGCGCGCCGAACTGGCGTGAGACCGATGGCGTCGTGACCATTTATGTCCCGGGTCAGCCACCGATCGAAGTTCGCCTGAATGAAGAGGGCGGTCGCCTTGGCATGTGTGCAATCGCCCTGCTGGAGAACGAGGGCGGCGGCGTCAAGGTCAGCCGACGGGTCGATTTCCACAAAGGTCATTCGGTCATGGACAAGGCTTACGGTTGGGGCATGCGCTGGTCGGCAGGTTCCAAGTAATTATTTGAAAAACGGCGGGCCGGTCCGGTCCGCCCTAGAGGTGAACAACATGTTGTCATGGTTGAAAACAAACGCGGCACTCGCCCGCGAGAAGCTGACCACCGAAGTGGCCAAGTTCAAGAACAAAGAGTTCATGGAAGCGGTTGCCAACAGCTGCGCCATGGTCGCTGCGGCCGACGGTGAAGTCAGCTCGGCTGAAAAAATGAAAATGACCGGGTTCATCAACAACTCGCCCGAGCTGAAAGTGTTCAACCTGAGCGACGTCATCAAGGTCTTCAACGACGCGTGCGGCAAGTTCGAATTCGACTTCCAGATCGGTCAGGCCGAAGCCCTGAAAAACATCAGCAAGATCAAGGGTAAGGACGGCGCAGGTCGCCTGCTGGTCCGTGTTGCCTGCGCCATCGGCGCGTCGGACGGTAATTTCGACGAAAAAGAAAAAGCCGTTTGCCGCCTGATCTGCCTCGAGCTGGGCTTACCCCCGGCTGACTTTGAACTGTAAGGAACAACAACTGTGGAAGTTACTCACCTGGGTTTCCCCCCGCTGACCATCGCTGTATTCGTGGCGCTGGCGCTCGGCGCGATGATCCTCGACATGTTCACCCATCGCGGTGACCAGCCGATCAGCCTCGCCAAAGCGTCGGCCTGGTCGGTGTTCTGGATTCTCATCTCGTTCGGCTTCGCAGGGTTCCTGTACTACGAACATGGTCCGGATGTCGCCACCCTGTTCATCACCGGCTATGCGCTGGAAAAAGTCCTGAGCGTGGACAACCTGTTCGTGTTCATGGCGATCTTCGCCTGGTTCAAAGTGCCGAATGGCCTGCGCCATCGCGTTCTGTACTGGGGCATCATCGGCGCGATCGTTTTCCGCCTGATCTTCGTGGCCATCGGTACCGGCCTGCTGGCGCTGGGTCCTTGGGTCGAAGTGGTGTTTGCCCTGATCGTGGCCTGGACAGCAGTCATGATGCTGCGCGGCGGCGGTGACGACGAAGAGGAAGAAGATTACTCCACGCACATGGCGTACCGCTTCGCCAAGAAGCTGTTCCCGGTGTGGCCGAAACTGCATGGTCACGACTTCTTTGTCCGTCGCAAGACGCTGGAAGGCGAGCTGAGCAAGCCGGAAAACAAAGGCATGTCGCTGGCGGCCAAGGGCGGTCTGTTCGCCACGCCGCTGTTCCTGTGCCTGGTGGTCATGGAAGTGTCGGACGTGTTGTTTGCCTTCGACTCCGTCCCGGCCGTCATCGCCGTCAGCCGCGAACCACTGATCGTGTTCTCGGCCATGCTTTTCGCCATCCTCGGCCTGCGGACCATGTACTTTGTGCTGGAAGCGCTGAAACGCTACCTGGTGCACCTGGAAAAAGCCGTTATTGCGCTGCTTTTCTTCATCGCGGTAAAGCTGGGCCTGAATGCGACTGACCACCTGTTCCATCACGGCTACAACATCGATCCGAACACCAGCCTGATCATCGTTGTCGTAGTGCTGGCCATCGGTATTTTCGCCAGCGTGATCTTCCCCGAAAAGGAAGTTGCCCCGGCTGACAATCAGTAATTCAAAACGCATTAACCACAAGGAGCTGTACTCATGGCATTGACTCTTCAAAAAGGCGGCAACCTGTCCCTATCGAAGACCGATCCTTCGCTGACCAAGATTCTGGTCGGTCTGGGTTGGGATCCTCGCGCAACTGACGGCACGGAGTTTGACCTGGACGCCAGCGCGTTCCTGCTGGGTGCCAACGGCAAAGTGCGTGGTGACGCCGACTTCATTTTCTACAACCAGCTCAAAAGCGCTGACGGCTCCATCGAGCACACCGGTGACAACCGCACCGGTGCTGGCGATGGCGACGACGAAGTACTGAAAATCGACTTGAGCCGCGTTCCGGCCGATATCGACAAGATCGCATTCACCGTCACCATCCACGACGCTGATGCACGCAAGCAAAACTTCGGTCAGGTCGGCGGCTCGTTCATTCGTGTGGTCAACGAAATCTCCGGTGCCGAGATTGTTCGTTACGACCTCGCAGAAGACGCTTCCACCGAAACCGCGATGATCTTCGCCGAGCTGTATCGCAACAACGGCGAGTGGAAATTCCGTGCCGTTGGTTCGGGCTATGCCGGTGGCTTGAAAGCGCTGGCCAATTCGTACGGTATGAACTTCTAAACCCCTCGGTCTACTGAATAAGGAAACTAACCATGGCTGTAAGTCTTTCCAAAGGCGGCAACGTATCCCTGTCCAAAGAAGCTCCGGGCCTGACCGAAGTGCTCGTGGGCCTGGGCTGGGATCCTCGTGTTACTGACGGCACCGAGTTCGACCTCGATGCGTCGATTTTCGTCGTAGGCGAAAACGGCAAAGTGCTCGACGACAACAGCTTCATTTTCTACAACAACAAGAAGTCGACTGACGGCTCCGTCGAACACATGGGCGACAACCGCTCCGGTGCTGGCGAAGGCGACGACGAGCAAGTGACAGTCAAACTGACCTCCCTGGCTCCGCTGGTGAAGAAGCTGGTATTCGCGGTCACCATCCACGACTCCGATGCGCGCAAACAGAACTTCGGTCAGGTTTCCAACGGCTACATCCGCGTTGTGAACAAGGCTGACGGTAAAGAACTGGCACGTTTCGACCTGAGCGAAGACGCTTCCACCGAAACCGCCATGATCTTTGGCGAGCTGTATCGCAGCGGTGAAGAGTTCAAGTTCAAGGCGATCGGCCAAGGTTTCGCCGGCGGCCTGAAGCCTCTGGCTGAAGCCCATGGCGTCAGCATCGGCTAACCCTTTTGGGTTAAAAAAAAGCCCCGCTTTCGCGGGGCTTTTTCTTGCGTGTCAATTCATGACCCGACGATTAAAAGATAATGCCTTTAGCCTTCGCTTCCTTCAGCCACTGCGGGAATTCTTCCATCAGCTTGTCGTACAGCTGCTCTTCGCTGATGTCGTGCAGGTCATCCAGGGCGAAGAAGCCGCAGTTGTCGACGACCCGGCCGGTCATGGTGTCGAGTTTTTCCAGGATGCCGTAGTTGTGGCCGCCGATGCCGACGAATTGCCAGAAGATCGGCAGCTTGGCTGCTTCGATCATCAGCTTCTTGATCGCGCCACTGGCCGACACGCCGCCATCACTGATGAACAGGATGTAGATCGGCGTGGTGTCCCGGGAGTTCTTGTAGAAGTCGATCACCTTCTTGATGGCTTTGGGCTCGTCGTTGTAGCGAGCGCCCAACGCCCAATCCTGCCAGCCGCCGCGGTCGGTTTTGATGAAGTCTTTGTGATTGGCCAGTGACACGGCGGACAACTGCTGTGTCTCGGCGCCAAACGCCCAACAGTCGAGGGTGCCGTCGTCGTCGAAGTGCAGCGCCAGCGGCAGCAGTCGGTTGACCACTTCCTGAACGCGGCCGGTCTGGTATTGGTTGTTCATGGACCCGGACGCATCCAGCACCAGGCCGACCCGCGCTTTGACGTCGGTGAGTTTGGCTTTCTCAAGGCTGATCTGGGCTTTCTTCGCCAGGCTGATCAGGTGCGGAGCGGCGTCGCCGATCTTTTTCTCAAGGGAGATGACTTTTGATGCGGGAGCCGGTATCGGCGCTGGTGCGGGCGCCGGTTCGTCAGCGACATCCCCACCGAAATGTTTCACCAGCGCATCCAGGCCGGCGTTGAACCCTTGCAGGTTGGAAGACAGGCGCCATTCGCCCGACTTGCGATAGAGCTCGACGACCATGATGGCTTTCTCGTCGGCGAAGGTCGCGCCCGAGAACGGGCATTGCGCCAAGACTTCGCCGGACAGGCTCTTGATACTGAAGCTGCTGGCCTGGATGTCGCGCATCGCGCCGGCACCGTCGATCGAAGTGGTGAACACCAGGCGATCGATGCTGGTGGGCAGTTTCGACAGGTCGAGGGTGAAGTCACCGCCGTTGGCCATGCTCACGCTGTTGCACGGTGTCGTCGGCTGGTTGAAAAACACCATGTAGCGATCATCGGAAAGTTTGCCCTGCGCATCGATGCCGAAGCACACGAAGTCCAGCACATGGGGCGACTGAACGTTGATCGAGAGGATAAGTTGCGAGCCCTGCATAAGGCTGGACAAGGGTAAGCGTTGTCCTTGGCTGATTTGCATGTTGCGTCCTTGTAGTGGGTGCGCCGTGGTGATGGCAGTCATTGGAAGTGCGGGGATTATGCGGGAGTAGACGCGCGATTTGGCGGGAAGTTTATCTGCGCAGAGGATGTACGGGTGCCCCCGATTGTCTCGGTGCCCTGGCCACGCTACCCTTCGCGCCGCTGGTCATGTCGACTTTCAAACAGGGAAAAACAATATGGACATTAAGCGCTTCTATCCTTCGGTGCGTCGCGTGATAAAGATGAAAGCGATCATCCTGCTTCTGGCTGCACCGTTTTTTGCTCATGCAGACATTACCGAGGACGAGGCGACCGCCAATTGCCTCAAGATCAGCGAGTATTCCGCCGAAGGCGGCAAGTATTACAAGCTCAAGCAATACGCCAAGGCCCGGGCGCAATATGAGCAGCAGGCCGGCTGGTCCGAGAGTTGTCAGCTGGACGAAGATAAAGTCGCGATGGCCTATAACAACGTTGCGCTCACCTACATCCATGAAGGCGATTACCTGAAGGCCCGGGCGTGGCTGAGTATTCTGCCCAACGATAAAAAGTCGATCTACAACCTGGGCAAGATCAGTGGCGATATCAAAAACGCCCTTGAGAAACAGTCGAGCAAGCCAACAGGGCAGTATTGGCAATACGCCGGGGCTGCGTTGTGGAGCTCGATGACGATCAAGCCACAAGGCAAGAAATACCAAGTTGATTTCCAGGGTTTTTACGCAGGGATGATGGCGATGTATTACGGTCCCAATCTCGGTGAGTTCTCCACGGTATTAGCCTTTGATAACGGCAAGGCGCACTACGCCATGAGTGGGGAAGACGAAGGCGATTGTGAGTACGACTTCGATCTTAAGAAGGATGTGCTCACGGTCAATCGCACGGCCGGTGAGTCATGCGGTTTTGGCCACAATGTGGGGGCTGACGGCACTTATCACCGGGTCGAGCTGTAGTTTTAAAAAGAGGAAAAGCCCCGAAAAAACTCGGGGCTGATCCAACGGTTCGCAACTCCTAAGCTTCCCAACCCGCGCCACTGACCGCTTCCTGCGCCAGTGGATGCAAGTCTTCCCCATGATGTTCCGTCTGCCAGGCCAACAACTCCTTGCGCATGCCCGGCGTCCAGTACATCTGCAAATGATTACGCACACCGAGCACGGCCAGTTGCTGGTCCGGCTCACTGGCGAAGTACAGGGCGATCTGGTTGACCATTTTGATCAGGTTGGCAGTGCTCATCGGCGCACCTCAGCTTTGGCGCCACGTGCCTGACGGCGGTCTTTCAGCAGACGGTCCTGTTCGTCACTGAAGGCCTGATAGCGTTTTTGCCACTCGGAAGGGTGGTAGACGCGGCTGACTTCCACGGCGGTGACCTTGTATTCCGGACAGTTGGTGGCCCAGTCGGAATTGTCCGTCGTGATGACGTTGGCCCCGGATTCCGGGAAGTGGAACGTGGTGTACACCACGCCCGGGGCGACCCGCTCGGTGACCCGCGCACGCAATACGGTCTGGCCGGCGCGGCTGCCGATGCCGACCCAATCGCCTTCGTTGATGCCACGGCTCTCGGCGTCGGTCGGGTGGATTTCCAAGCGGTCTTCATCGTGCCAGGCGACGTTCTCGGTGCGCCGGGTTTGCGCGCCGACGTTGTACTGGCTGAGGATGCGCCCGGTGGTCAGCAGCAGCGGATAGCGATTGTTGACCTTTTCCTCGGTGGGCACGTAGCCGGTGAGCATGAAACGGCCCTTGCCGCGCACGAACTCCTCGATGTGCATGGTCGGCGTGCCGTCCGGTGCCGCCGCGTTGCACGGCCATTGCAGGCTGCCGTGGCGATCCAGTTCGGCGTAGCTGACGTTGGTGAAGGTCGGCGTCAGGCTGGCGATTTCATCCATGATTTGCGATGGGTGCGTGTAGTTCATCGGGTAACCCAGCGCGTTGGCCAGGGCCACGGTGCCTTCCCAGTCAGCCTTGCCGCCCAGCGGTTCCATGACCTTGCGCACCCGCGAAATGCGGCGCTCGGCGTTGGTGAAGGTGCCGTCCTTTTCCAGGAACGAACTGCCCGGCAGGAACACATGGGCGAACCTGGCGGTTTCGTTGAGGAAAATGTCCTGCACCACCACGCATTCCATGGCCGACAGTGCTGCGGTGACGTGTTGGGTATTCGGATCGCTCTGGGCAATGTCTTCGCCCTGGCAATACAAACCCTTGAATGTGCCGCCCAGCGCGGCCTCGAACATGTTGGGAATACGCAGGCCCGGATCAGGTTGCAGGGTGACGTTCCACGCCTGCTCGAACTGGGTCCGTACCACTTCGTTGGAGATGTGCCGGTAGCCGGGCAACTCGTGGGGGAAGGAGCCCATGTCGCACGAGCCCTGAACGTTGTTCTGCCCCCGCAGCGGGTTCACGCCCACGCCTTCGCGGCCGATGTTGCCGGTGGCCATGGCCAGGTTGGCGATGCCCATCACCGCCGTGCTGCCTTGGCTGTGTTCGGTGACGCCCAAGCCGTAGTAGATCGCCGCGTTGTTGGCGTTGGCATAGAGGCGAGCGGCGGCGCGGATGTCGGCCGGGGCCACACCGCAGATCTCGCCCAGCACTTCCGGCGAGTTTTCCGCGCGGCTGACTTGCTCACTCCAGCGAGCGAAATCGCTGCCCTCGCAACGGGCGTCGATAAAGGCCTGATCGAGCAAACCTTCGGTGACGATCACATGGGCCAGCGCGTTGAGCATGGCAACGTTGGTGCCCGGACGCAGCGCCAAGTGCAGTTCGGCGCGGGCGTGCACCGAGTCCACCAGATCAATGCGTCGAGGATCGATGACGATCAGCCGCGCGCCTTCACGCAGGCGCCGTTTGAGTTGGGAAGCGAACACCGGGTGCGCGTCGCTGGGGTTGGCGCCCATCACCAGAATCACGTCGGCCTGCATCACCGAATCGAAACTCTGGGTCCCGGCCGACTCGCCAAGCGTTTGTTTCAGTCCATAACCGGTCGGCGAATGGCAGACCCGCGCGCAGGTATCGACGTTGTTGTTGCCGAACGCGGCGCGCACCAGTTTTTGCACCAGATAGGTTTCTTCGTTGGTACAGCGACTGGAGGTGATGCCGCCAATCGAGTCACGGCCGTACTTTTGCTGCAAGCGGCGGAATTCGCTGGCGGCGTAGGTCACCGCTTCATCCCAGGTGACTTCCTGCCACGGGTCGTTGATGTGACTGCGGATCATCGGTTTGGTGATGCGATCCGGGTGGGTCGCGTAGCCCCAGGCAAACCGTCCTTTGACGCAGGAATGGCCGTGGTTGGCCTGACCGTTCTTGTCTGGAACCATGCGCACCAGTTTGTCGCCCTTCATCTCGGCGCGGAACGAGCAGCCCACGCCGCAATAGGCGCACGTGGTGATGACGCTGCGTTCCGGCTGGCCCAGTTCGACCACCGATTTTTCCATCAGGGTCGCGGTCGGGCAGGCTTGCACACAGGCGCCGCAGGACACGCATTCCGAGTCGAGAAAGTTATCGCCACCGGCGGCGGAAACGCGAGACTCAAACCCGCGCCCGGTGATGGTCAGGGCAAACGTGCCTTGGGTTTCTTCGCAAGCGCGCACGCAACGGTTGCAGACGATGCACTTGCTCGGGTCGTAGTCGAAGTAGGGGTTTGAAGTGTCTTTCACGTCCGCCAGATGGTTCTCGCCTTCATAGCCATAGCGCACTTCGCGCAGGCCAACCTGACCGGCGACGGTTTGCAGCTCGCAGTTGCCGTTGGCCGAACAGGTCAGGCAATCCAGCGGGTGATCGGAGATGTACAACTCCATGACATTCCGGCGCAGGGTCGCAAGTTTCGGCGTCTGCGTGTGCACGCTCATGCCTTCAGTGACCGGCGTGGTGCAAGACGCCGGGTAGCCGCGCATACCATCGATTTCCACCAGGCACATGCGGCAGGAACCGAACGCTTCGAGGCTGTCGGTGGCACACAGTTTCGGAATGGTCGTGCCCAGCAGCGCGGCGGCGCGCATCACCGAAGTGCCTTCGGGCACGCTGATGCTGCGGCCGTCGATGTTCAGGGTGACTTGCACCTGGCTTTCGCGCGCCGGGGTGCCGAGATCGATATCGGTGTTCGGGTCGAAGAGGGTGATCATTGGTCGGCCTCCGAAGATTGCAGACCGAAGTCGGCGGGGAAGTGCTTGAGGGCGCTGACGACCGGAAACGGCGCCATGCCGCCCAAGGCGCAGAGCGAACCGTATTGCATCGTGTCGCACAGGTCCTTGAGGATGATTGCCTGCTCATCGCGACCGCTTTGATCCGGCGCAGCCAGCATTCGGTCGATCACCTCGACGCCGCGAGTTGAACCGATGCGGCACGGCGTGCATTTGCCGCAGGATTCTTCGGCGCAGAATTGCAGGGCGAAACGCGCCATGTGCGCCATGTCCAGGCTGTCGTCCGCCACCACCACACCACCGTGACCGAGCATCGCGCCGATACCGGCGAAGGCTTCGTAATCCAGCGGTGTGTCGAAATCCGCGGGCGGCACCCAAGCGCCGAGCGGGCCGCCAACCTGCGCAGCTTTCAGCGGCCGGCCACTGGCGGTGCCGCCGCCGTAGTCTTCCACCAATTCGCGCAGGGTCAGGCCAAAGGCTCGTTCCACCAGCCCGCCGTGACGAATGTTGCCCGCCAGTTGGAAAGGCATGGTGCCGAGGGAGCGGCCCATGCCGTAATCGCGATAGAACTGCGCGCCCTTGGCCAGAATCAGCGGCACCGAGGCCAGGGTCAAAACGTTGTGTACAAGGGTCGGCAAACCAAACAAACCCTTCAGCGCCGGGATCGGTGGCTTGGCGCGGACAATCCCGCGCTTGCCTTCCAGCGAGTCCAACAGCGCGGTTTCTTCACCGCAGATATAAGCGCCGGCACCGACTCGCACTTCCATATCGAAAGCCAAGCCGCTGCCGCCGACATTGGCGCCGAGGTAACCGTTGGCCCGCGCGATATCCAGCGCCTCGCGCAAAGTCGCGACGGCCTGTGGATATTCCGAGCGCACATAGATGTAGCCGTAACTGGCGCCGACAGTGATGCCGGCAATGGCCATGCCTTCGATTAACAGGAAAGGATCGCCTTCCATCAACATACGGTCGGCGAAGGTGCCGGAGTCGCCTTCGTCGGCGTTGCACACGATGTATTTCTGCACAGCCTGAGTGGCGCGCACCGTGCGCCATTTGATCCCGGCCGGAAACGCCGCGCCGCCACGGCCACGCAGCCCTGAATCAAACACCGCCGTCGCGGTTTCATCGCCGCCAATGACGACAGCCCTTTTCAAACCCTCGAAACCGCCATGGGCCCGGTAATCGTCCAGCGACAATGGTCGGGTGATGCCGGCACGGGCGAACAGCAGGCGTTGCTGGGTCTTCAGATAAGGCAATTCTTCCACCAGGCCCAAGGCCAGCGGATGGGCGGACGGCTCGCCTTGCAGCGCATCCAGCACGGACGGCACATCGGCCGCAGTCAACGGACCAAAGCCGATCCGACCTTGCGCGGTGTCCACTTCCAGCAGCGGTTCCAGCCAATACAGGCCACGGGAACTGGTGCGTTGCAGGTCCTGACCGGCAAGCGCCACCGCCACCTCATCGGCACCCACGGCGCGAGCCAGGGAATCACAAGGCAAATAGAGGCTCATACGTCCTCCCGGCAAGCTTCAAGCAGCGCATCCAGCCGCTCGGCACTCAACCGCGCATGCACCTGACCATCCAGCTCCAGCGCGGGCGAACAGGCACAAGCACCAAGGCAATAAACCGGACGCAAACTGATACTGCCATCGGCGCTGCTGCCGTGATCATCCAGTTGCAGACGTTCGCGCAACTGCGCGGCCAACTGCTCGGCACCGCGGCTCTTGCACGACTCGGCGCGGCACAGACGCAGGATATGGCGGGCCGGCGGCGCGGTGCGGAAGTCATGGTAAAAACTGATCACCCCACGAATCTCGGCCTGACTCTGATTGAGGGCGTGGGCAATTTCGGGAATGGCGACATCGGGGATATAACCGATACCCTCCTGAATCTCATGGAGGATCGGCAACAGTGCACCCGCAGAGCCTTTATGGCGCTCCAACAGGCTGTTGACCATCGGCAGGTGCAACAACATCTCATCAGGCATACAGCATTCCTCACGGTCACGGACACACCAGAAGGTCGTCGGTTGTCCGAAAGTGTCGGCTGCGGCGTTCACACCACGTCACGGTATCGTGGCATTTTTGGCCGGTGGCCAGGCACCCTGAGCGGGCATCTTGTTGGGCCCGGTGCGATCTTTGTCGCACCTCTTCAGGGCATAAATTGCAGCTTGCCACGCTGGCATCGGTTCAACTGCACAAAAGCGACGTGCTCGGTTCTTTCCACGACCACCCGTTAAGTCTAGAAGAGCACTGACGAAGGCGCGCACTGTCTGAAATCTTTTGTGGCACAAGCACTGCACACCCATCCACTACAGTGAACGTACGATGCCGTTCGGCGCGAACTGATCGCCAAGGAGTCAACATGAAGAAAGCCATCCTGCCGGCGCTGATCATCCTGATCGCCGCCCAAGCCCCGGCCTACGCCATCAACGACAAATACCGCAAACAACTGGAGCAATCCGGCTGCACCCAAGTCAGCGAAACCCAAGGCTGCGACATCCACAAGTCCAAGGCAGAAAACGCCAAGGCCGGCTTCACCAATCCCGCCACCGACGCCCCAAGCACCCCAACCCCCTACGTCGGGCAATGGGTGGCCAAGAGCGAAGCCGGCGCGACCGTCGCCACCATCCGCATCGATGCCAAGGAGCAAGTCTGGGTCAACGGCAAACGGGTCAATGCCAAGCGTACCGACGGCACGCTACAGTTCCGCCAGGGCAAGATCACCTTCACCATTCAGGGGGATCGGCGATTGCAGAATCAGGATTACTGGATGGACAGCGATGCCGGGACTAAAGGACCGATTCAAATCGAATAACAGGAGCGACAAATGATTGATTTCAACAACAAGGGCTTCTTCAAACTCAAGCAAAACGAAGAATACGCCCAGCGCGTTACCGACCTTTTGCTCGACGGCGAACACGTCATCGACGCCTACAAATCCATGCGCGACGGCGTCGTGTTCACCAACAAACGCATCATCGCCGTCAACGTCCAGGGCATCACCGGCAGCAAAAAAGACTTCACCTCGCTGCCGTACAAAAACATCGTCGCGTACTCGGTGGAAACGTCCGGCACGTTCGACCTGGACTCCGAACTGGAGATCTACTTCTCGTCACTGGGCAAAGTGAAATTCGAATTCACCGGCAGAACATCAATGGTCGAAATCTCAAAACTGATCTCCCAACACGTCCTCTGACCCAAACACGAAAAAGCCCCGAAAACTCGGGGCTAAACACAATCCAACGTAGGAGCGAAGCTTGCTCGCGAAAGCGCCAGCCCAGCCAACACCAATGCTGAACCGACTACGACCCTCCCAAACAACCCGCTCCCCCGTTCCTACCCCTCAGCCTTCTCCGCCGCCCGCTTAGGCGGCACCGTAGAATCCCGCCCCCGCGTCAAAACCTTCACCGCATCATCCACCAACGCCTTACTCATCGACGTCAAATAATGCGCAGCCCAGGCATGACGGTCAGTATCCCTGTCATAGGCAGCCTCTTTGGTCAGCGACTTAGCCAAAAACAGAAAGTCCGAAGCCATCGACAACGCATCACCCAGCGGCACATCGCGAGTGACGTGGAACAGCGGTTGGTCTGCACAGTAAATGGCCGGGGTCAGGCCGATGGTTTTGAGTTCGGGTTGATCAGTCATTGGGCGTCTCCGGTGATGGAGAAGCGGTGGGGCAGGGGGAAGCGTTATGCGATTGGGTGTTGCGTAGAGGGGAAAGCCAAATTGTGTACGGATTGATGCTGCGCATTATCAGACTCCTTGATATGAGGAGCTGCCACGTTCGTTACCACACGAATGGGTGACAGCTGTGCGCAGGGTGGTAAACCGGGAATCAAGGAAACCGGCACGTCCGAAGACGTCCCACGCACAGCTGCCATAACTCACGCCGCAGGCATAAAAAAAGCGCCGGCAGACGTGATGGGGGCGCTGTAGCGCCTTGAATAACTCGGGTTACCACACCCGGTCGCTGAATTGGCAGCGACGGTGGGAGGTTATCGTGGAGACACTTTTCCTGCAACCTCGGAAGGGTGGGTGATTATCTAGTCAGTCCCTGTGGAGTTCGGATATGAAACGCATTGAAACAGGTCAATACCATTTGTCTTGGGTTACATATTTGCGCTTCGGGTCGAAGAAAATTTACCTCATAATCGCGCGCTCCCACCGTCGGCAGCTCTGTTTCTCGACTAATCTGTAGTCGCTGCAACTCGACCTTAAACAGCCAAGGAGAAAGGCAATGCCAGATAACTGGAACCAGCGTCAGTCGGCTGCATCTGCCAAGGATGCTTTAGAACGTTTGCTGGCCCCATCTGATTTGCCTTCGACCCTATGAGCCAAGCCGCCTTAGTCAATCCAAGCCTGCTCACATGGTCTCGTGAACGTGCAGGTCTCTCCACTGAGCAGGTTGCTAAAAAACTGCCAGTGAAACCTGATCGAGTAGAGGAATGGGAGGCAGGCGAGACCAAGCCAACATTCCTTCAGGCTCAAAAGTGGGCGAATCTTGCTCACATCCCGTTCGGCTTCCTTTTTCTTAAGCAGCCACCCGTCGAACAATTGCCTTTACCTGATCTGCGAACTGTCGGTGGGATTGCTCCTCAACGTCCCAGTTTGGAACTGTTGGACACCGTTAGGGATTCCATACGTAAGCAAGACTGGTATCTGGAGCATCTGCAAAATCAAGAGCGTCAACCGCTGGCATTTGTAGGTCGCTTTAATAGCCGTTCTCAAGTCGCAGAGGTAGTGGACGATATCCGCCGAATCCTCCGCGTGCACCCTGACATTGCTCGATTGGATTATGACAAGTACAGCCGTGCCTTAATTGAAGCTGCTGAGGCGGCTGGCATTTTGGTGATGCGCAGCGGCATTGCGCTAGGGAATACGCATCGCAAACTTGAAGTTAGTGAGTTCCGTGGTTTTGCCATCAGTAATGTTGTCGCACCTGTTGTGTTTATTAATAGTTCTGATGCCCCCACTGCCAGGCTCTTCACCTTAATTCATGAGCTGGCACATATTTGGATTGGTAGCAGTGGAGTATCTGACGGAAATACCGTAAATGGTCGAGACGAGGAGCGATTCTGCAATGCGGTTGCCGGTGAGTTCCTTGCTCCCGAAGTCAAGTTTCGCGCCCTTTGGAACGCAGATGTTAACTGGGAAGACAACTTACCTCCGCTAGCCTCTCGGTTTCACATCAGTAAATTAGCTATCGGTCGTCGCGCATTTGATCTGGGCTATATAAGTCAAGCGCAGTACAGCGCTTACTATCGAATGATCCTCAAGGCTTTCCAGGATGACAAAGGTGGAGCAGGTGACTATTACCGTAACGCCACCACGAAAAACAGCCCTCGTCTAAGCAAGGCAGTGCTGACTGAAGCAATGAGTGGCCGGATGCTGCTACGCGAGGCGGGAAATTTGCTCGGCGTGCAACCTGCTAAATTAAGGACTCTCGCCAGTAAGATTTCGGAATGAATCATTTACTAGACGCCAACACTCTGATCGAAGCTAAGAATCGCTACTATGGAATGGTCATTTGTCCTGGATTTTGGCAATGGTTATTACTTAAAAATAAAGCACTGGCTTTATCCAGTATTGCGCCGGTATTAGATGAGCTGACGAGAGGCAATGACGATTTGGCGGGTTGGGCGAAGGGCAATTCCGATTTTTTCCACTCCACCACTGATCAGGATACGCAACTGGCGTTCATGCAGGTTGCGGGGCTTGTGGCTGATCAAGCTCCTAAGATGAAGACAGGTGCTATGGAAGAATTTTTAGCAGGTGCTGATCCTTGGTTAATTGCGAAAGCGATGACCACAGGGGCTACAGTCGTTACTCATGAAGTGCTGAATCTCGATGCTAAACGAAAATTCATTATTCCCAATATTTGTAAGGAACTAAACATTCCTTTTTTGAATACGTTCGAGTTGTTGCATAGGCTTGAAGCAAAATTTGTGTTGCCTGCTTGAAATAAGTGAATTGGTAAATTGTGTGGGCTTGAAATGGTTGTCAGGGTGGATGGAAATAAATCTGACCCTTTTTTCTGCTTTTTCTAGCCTCTTTTTTCTATGATTATCTCTGGGTTGAAAAGTTGTAATGTCGTAAAGAGTCAGATTTGCTGTGTTTTTTGTAGAGATGCTTTGATGTAATTATTGGTCTGGTGTTATTGGAGATGAACTAATTTTCTTTTGAGGAAAAGCAATTAGCAATAATTTTAAGTTAAGGTTTGTTTGAATTAAGTATGCTCTAAAGATGAAGTCAGTCCAGTCGAGACTCAATAAGACTCCTCATTGGCTTGAGGTCGTCGCTGAACTCTTTCGAGAAAAGGTGACAGACCTATTTTTATTATAGTCATCTCAGTAAATTAGGAAAATGGGAAAGATTTATTATTGGATAACCCCTACAATAAATCCGTTCCCGTTTTTTCTTTTTTTGTTCGAGAGAAAAGGGGACTGATTTATTATTCACGCACTCTAGCGCACTTGGAACAAGCGATGTCTGCCAGCCCACCACAATCCCGATGGGAGCGAGCCTGCTCGCGAAATACATCAGGCCGGTTCCCCGATGCACCACCACTGTACTGCGACCTCATCGTCAGGTTGAGTTACGTCATGTCCGTGCTCGATGAAATTCGCTGGTGTTTGCAACGCAAGAGTACGACTGATCCGCTCTGGCATGAGCGCGTTAGCTTCACCGAGAAAACCCAGATAATAGTCTCGGTCATAGAAGACGGTGACTTCACTTTGATGAACCCATGGCCACACCAGTAGGCAAGCGACGCGATAGTAACCCTGTGAGCGGTCAGCAGCGTTGGACAGGTGGTTTGCGGCTTCGAGCAGTTGCTGAATGCAGAAGGCTTGAACTTCGATCCTGGCTTGAGGACCTTGAATCAGGGCCTCGTGCACCGGGATCTTCCAATGTGTATAGCGCTCCATGTGCGCGGATCGCGGGTGAAACTCGTCGCGAAAACCAGAGGCCCAGCGTTCCAGTGCACGAAGGCGACGGGGAATGCCTCTGAGTGGCTTGTTGCTTATGGCGATTTTCCGCATTTATACGTCCTTGTGATGCTGAAAAAGTCTTTTGTGTTTGTCTGCTGGCGCAATGGAAACGTGGGCAAATTATTTCCTTATCAGCCAAATACTTACCTAGTACCAGTCGTGTACAAGCGGCGCCAAACTTACCCTAACCCGATCATATTACTGAATATCTTTCAAGTAATCCCTAAGCGCAATAACCGGCGCTTCAAGCTGCTCCATCGTCCGCGCATCACTGAAATCAGCAGCCAACCTACGCAGCTCCCGCCCCAACGGCGTATCAACACCACCTAACGCATCCAACGCCAACCCCACACAATGCCCCACCCGAAACTGAATCCCCTCAACATCCCCCCGCCGCACCAACAACCCAAAAACCTCCCGCTCATAATCACTCATGATCGGATCATCCCGCAGGATCGGGCTTTCCCCCTCGCGCTCATAAGCCAGCTTGAGGGCGAACAGGGCAACGGTTTCCAGTGGCAATTCCATTGTGTGAATCCTTGATTCGTTAGCTGAGCGGTTTGGATTGTGTGCCTTAAAGGCAAGATCAAAAGATCGCAGCCTTCGGGGTGGTGAGGTGCCAGTCACTTTTGTGTGGGCGAAAAAAAAGCCCTGCGCAGCAAGACCTTATTTGATTCGGTGCCGAGGAAGACTCGAGCCTCGGTTTGCGGGCGCCATATTAAGCGGTGAGAGGGGCGGTGTCGCTGATATTTGCTACCTCCTGTTCGTCGATTGCCACCGCAGATTCACCATACTCAAAACCTCTGCAATCAAGACTTTCAATATATTTTCAATCTGCAAACCAGCTCGTTAGCCTGCGTATGCCGGATGGGTCTCCCTGTCGCCGTCCGGACAAACAATTCTAAAAATAAGCAGTAGGCAACGGGAATAACAATGAATAAAAAACCTATCGCCCTGGGGCTGACGTCGGCCACCTTGGGTTTGTCGCTCGCCTTTTCTCCTTTCGCTGAAGCTGACTTTCTTAAAGACAGTAAGGCCGACCTCGAATTTCGCAATTTCTACTTCAACAGTGATTACCGCCAGGACGGTGCCAGTCAGTCCAAGCGGGATGAATGGGCCCAAGGGCTGATTCTCAACTACCAATCGGGTTTTACCGAAGGGCCAGTGGGGTTTGGTGTCGATGCCATTGGTTTGCTGGGTTTGAAGCTGGATTCCAGCCCTGATCGGCAAAATACCGGTCTGTTACCCGTGGGTAGCGACAAGGCGCCGGACAGTTACAGCCGCATGGGCGCGACGGCCAAGGCGCGGATTTCCAAGAGTGTGTTGAAGGTCGGGACGTTGATCCCGTCGCTGCCGACCGTGCTGCCCAACGACGGACGCCTGTTGCCGCAAACCTTTCGTGGTGCGCAGTTGAGCAGTTTGGACATTGACGGTCTGACCTTCGACGCCGGGCGCCTGACCAGCAATACCTTGCGTAACGTCAGCGGTCACGATGACATCGAGGTCGATGGCAAAGGCATCAAGGGCGCGGTGCCCAGCGATAAATTCGACTTCGCGAGTGCCAACTACAAGTGGACCAAGGACCTCGCCACCGGCTACCACTACGCGCATCTGGAGGACAACTACACGCAGAACATCTTCAACCTGGTGCACACCTTGCCGCTGGGCAAGTCGCAGTCGTTCAAGACCGATTTGCGCTACGCCGACTCCAGTAAGGACGGCAACACCAACATCGATAACCAGGCTTTTGGTGCGCGGTTCACCTACAGCATTCAGGGACACTCGTTCGGCACGGCCTATCAGCGCATGAAAGGCACGACTGGCTTTCCGCACCTCGATGGCACCGATTCCTACCTCGTCAACTACGTGATGATCTCGCCGGACTTCGCCAACCCCGAGGAAAAGTCCTGGCAGGTTCGCTACGACTACGACTTCGCCGCCCTCGGCCTGCCCGGGCTGACGTTCATGACGCGCTACCTCAAGGGCGACAACTTCGAACGCACCAAAGGCGTGGAAGGCACCGAGTGGGAGCGCAACACCGACATCGGCTACGTGTTCCAGAGCGGCGCGCTGAAGAACCTCGGCGTGAAATGGCGCAACGGCACGTACCGCAGCAACGAGAAGGGCAATGACATCGATCAGAACCGGTTCATCGTCAGCTACACCCTGACCCTGTTGTAACCCATAAAGAAAAGCGGAGCACTGACATGTTCACCCAGAAAAAACTCATCCACCTCGCCGTGGTCTTCACCCTGTTCAGCAGTTACGGCGCCTACGCTGCGGACACCGGCGAATTGCCCTGCAAGACCACCGAACAGTGCGCGGCCCAGGCGGCGAAAGTCGGCGCCTCGGTGGACACCTCGCAGGCGTCGCACAAGGCCAAGGGCGATCCGACTCAAACCCAGTTCGCCTGGCTGAACCGCATCAACAAGGCATCGATTGTGATGCTCACCGAGGAAGGCATCGTCAAGCCTGACATGGGGCGCAAGATTGCTGGCGGCGTGCGTTACGCCATCGATCAGGGCGCGCAGCCCGGCGGCGTGCGTCCCAGCGATGTGCTGCAACTGGAAAAAATCATGACCGACAAGATCGGTCCCGAGGCGTCGCTGATCCACTCCGGCCGTAGTCGTCAGGACATGCTGGCGACGTTCCGCCTGGCCAAATTGCGCTCACAGGTGTTGGCCTACAGCGAGGCGTTGAACGCTACCCGCCAACGCATCCTGAGCCTGGCGGAAAAGAACGTCGACACCCTGGTGCCGGCCTATACCAACGGCGTGCAGGCCATGCCGATCAGTTATGCGCATTATTTGCTGGCGTTCGAAGCCGCGTTTGATCGCGATGGCCAACGCATCCGCGAACTCTACGTGCGCCTTAACCAGAGCCCGATGGGCACCGCCGTGCTGGCGAACTCCGCTTACCCGCTGAACCGCGAGCGTCTGGCCGAGTTGCTGGGGTTTGATGGCGTGCGGGAAAACTCCCTGGATTCGAGCCAGGTCTCGACCTATGACATTCCGATTGAAGCGGCGAACCTGGCGGCGTCCTCGGCGATTCGGGTGGGCGCGATGATTGGCGACATCCACACCCAATATCATCAGATTCGCCCGTGGCTGCTGCTGGATGAAGAGTCCACCTACACCAGCAGCGCGATGCCGCAAAAACGCAATCCGGGCTTGCTGATGCGCACCCGTGAATCGGCCTCGGATGTCGTAGGGCTGTCGCAGACCGTTACTTTGCGCGCGCATAACGTCACCACCGGCATGACCGACTACAAGTTCGCCTTCGATTCGTTGGGGCTGTTCCACGCCACGGGCGAGATGTTCGAGAGCCTGGATGCGGTGCTCGATGCGCTGCAAATCAATCCGCAGCGCGCCCTGGAAGAACTGGAGTCGGAGTGGAGTACTTCAATGGAACTGGCCGACACCCTGGAGCGGCAATTCAAGGTGCCGTTCCGTATTGGTCATAGCTTCGCGTCGCTAATCGTCACCGAAGCGCGCAGCAACGGCACCACGCCGAAGACGTTCCCGTATGCCGATGCGCAGAAGCTGTATCGCCAGGCGGCGGACAAGTTCAAGTGGACGCCTAACACCTTGCCGCTGGATGAGGCGCAATTCCGGACGGCGTTGTCGCCGACCAATATGGTCAAAACCCGCAAAGGCACGGGCGGCCCGCAACCGGAAGAGGTCAAGCGGATGCTGGTCGAGGCGCGCAAAACCCTGGATGGCGATCAGCAGTGGTTGGTGGAGCGTCGGGCAAAACTGAAAGGTGCTGAAGACAATCTGGACAAGGCATTCAGCAAGTTGGCGGATGCCAAAAACTAGGTGATCAAATGTGGCGCCGGCATCCCCGGCGCTACTTCAGGTCGGCAAATTCACGGTTCAAGGCCTCACGATCGATGGAGTTTTGCCATCCGCATATCGCCAGACACGCCACGCCGTTACCCAGCACATTGGTCAGCGACCGGCACTTCATCAACCGCTCCACGCCCAGCAGCAACCCCACGCCTTCCAGTGGCACCAGTTGCAGAATGCTCAAGGTCGCGATCAGGGTAAACAATGCAGAACCGGCGACACTGGTCGCGCCGAGGGAGGTAAACAAACAAATCAACAGCACCTCCAGGAGTTGCGGCGCGGTGATATCCACCCCGGCCAATTGGGCAAGAAACATCAGCGCGGTGGTCAGGTAAAGATTGGTGCCGGACAAGTTAAAGGTGTAACCGGTGGTCAATATCAGGCGCACTAATTGGCTGTCGCAACCCAATGCCTCAAGTTTGCCGATAAGTCCTGGAAGTGCGGCCACCGACGAGCCGGTGAACGTTACTAACAGTAACTCTTCCTTTAAGTAAATAATCAGTCTTGATAATTTAACGCCCACCATTCGGGTGATGGTGGCGAATACCACGACGACAAATAATCCACACGCCAGATAAATAACCACAATAAATTTAAGCAGCGGCATGACCGAACTCAGGCCATATTTGCCGACGACAAAAGCCATGGCGCCAAATGCCGCCAACGGCGCGAATTTCAAGAGGATCCGCAACAGCAGGAACATCATCTGTACGCCGGTTTCAAGCCAACCCTGGCATCGGTCGCTGAAGGCCCCGCCACGCTTGAGCAACAGCCCGCAAATCACCGCAAGCAACATCACCTGCAATAACAGGCTTTGGGTCAAAACATCGTAAATACTGGACGAAATGGCCATCCACGATAGCTCGTGAAGCAGTTTTTCCGGTGTGGGCGCAGCGGCAAAAACGGCTGCGTGATTAAGGTTGAACAGCAAACCCGTCGCCATTCCAAACACCAGCGCGGCGATGGACATCAGCTGAAAATACAGCACGACGCGGTAGATCACATTGGGGTGTTTGTGTTCACGATTGAGGCCGGCAATACCGGTAGAAACCAAGACAAATAGCAGGAACGGCATCAATAAGCCGAGGGTTTTTATGAAGGTGTCGCTGAGCAGTTTCATATCAATTGCCACTTCTGGATAAACCAGACCCAGCGTCATGCCACAGGCAATGGCAATCAATATAGGCAGGGTTCCATTTTTGGCATGAATGAACGGCATCCGTACTCCAGGCGATTTTTATTATTTGTTATTGTCGTGACTGGCCATGTTCGGCATATTGGTCAGCCTGAAGACTCACTCAGGCCGCAAATAATAAGGCCTTGTTACGGGATATACCACCATGGAACTTCGCCATTTACGTTATTTCATCATAGTGGCCGAAGAGCGACATATCACCCGCGCCGCCGAGCGCCTGAATATGCAGCAGCCGCCCCTCAGCCAACAGATACGTGCATTGGAACGAGAGTTGGGTTTCGAGTTGTTCAAACGTCATCCCAAGGGCGTTGATCTGACCGCTGGCGGGCTGGTGTTCCTCGATGAAGCGCGGGCGATTCTGGCTCGTGTCGAGCAAGGTTCCCTCAAGGCCTCCCGCGCAGCGCAGGGGATTGAAGGTACGTTGGTCATTGGTTTCACCAGTTCTGCCGCCGCGCACCCGCTGATCCCTCGGATCATTCGCGCCTACCGCGAGCAATACCCCGGCGTGGAACTGTCGATCAAGGAAGGGAGCGCCCGTGAAGTCACCGAAGACACCACCGAAAAACGCATCGACATCGGCATCCTTCGTGCACCGGTCAGCGCCCCCGAAAGCCTGACCTTCCACCGCCTGCTCAACGAGGAAATGCTCCTGGCCTTGCCGATTGGGCACCCGTTGCTCAAAGGGGCCGAACCCAAGATCAGCATGATTGAACTCAAGGATGAACGCTTCATCCTCGTCCGCCGCCCCGGCGCGCCGGGCATGTACGCCAACCTGATCAAGGCCTGCCAGAACGCCGGCTTCGAGCCGAATATTGCCTTTGAAGTGGAGCGGATGCTGACCAACGTCAGTTTGGTTGCCGCCGGTGAAGGCATCTCGGTGGTGCCCGCGTCGATGCGCGACGTACACCGCGAATCCGTGGTGTATTGCCGCATCCGCGACGCGCAGCCGAGGTTGTTGGCGCCCATTACATTGGTACAGCGCGCATTCAATCCCTCGGCGCCGTTGCAGAATTTTATTGGTTTGGCTCGGGAGCTGGCCGGGGTTTATCGAAAGGCATGAACGAGTTTGGGAAGGGGAGTGCGCAGGAATCGCAGGCACAAAAAAACCGGCTAAGTGCCGGTTTATTTGTTTTCCAGTGGCTGGTAAGGACCGCTGGATCTTTGTATATGGTGCCCGAGGGAGACTGGCGTGATTCATGTATTCCGTGGCTTGCAGCCTAATTTTAAATGTAGGGATACAAGCAGGGATACAAGCCGGTCATTGCTAGGGCATTAAGTCTAAGGTCTGCTGAGGGTCTTAATGGCCGTGATCAGATCATTAACCGGCAGTTGGTTCAAGATCTATGACGTCTTGGAGCCTCCCCCCGCTGATATCGCACTGGGCCTTTACGTCGAATCCCTTCCCTCCGTTGTCAAAGTGTCCAGCCATGATTGGCATGTCCTTTTTGTACTTTGGATCATCAGGTAGCTGCGTCCAGTAACGCAGCGTGCCGTAGCTCACCGGTCCAGGCGGGGAGATTCGTTGCTGAATGTTCAATCTGCATTGCTCTAGCAATTCCGGGCGAGATGCCGGACGGAGCAAAGTGCTTTGTGCGATCACGCATTCACGAACGTTGCTGATCTCCTTCAGAATCGCTTTCGTACTTTCCGGAGACTTGTCCCCAAGCTGTGCGAGTAATGCATGCTCTTGGGTATCAACGCTACGATTCATCGTCGAGCTGAACTCTGCAGCTCCCTTCTTTGATGCTATTTCGTAAGCGGCTTTGAACACATGAGAGGTCTGTGTGCTCAACCCCATGCCACAAGTCTTAAGAGCGATATTCAGGGGGTCTGTTTCGGTGAATGATGACGTGCAGCCATGCAGCAGAAACAACGATGTGAGGCTCAGGGAAATCAACTTCCGGGTCATAGGCTTCTCCAAATGATTAGGATCTATAGCGGCAGCTCCGGCTTGGGCTGAAGCCCGACGACCAGCGGATCTATCACTATGGTCAGTTCCATCTATTAGGTGGGTTCTGGTGGCGTGGTCATCGAAGTCGTCGATTGCCTGGGTGTGAAAATCCAGTGGGGACCCTGAGGGGTTGCGAGACACACGGGGTCGGAAACCCGCGGGACTGCGTTAGTGGGAGAACTTCAAAGTTACTGAAATTTCAGCCATTGAAATTGAAAGAATCCTGCTGAAAAAAGGCCATCGTTACCGCACCGGTAACGATGGCCTTTTGTGTTGATGATTATGGACACCTTGGGCCGTCAACCGAGTCAACCTGTCAACCAATGTAAAAAAATCAGCCACTACCAAGATCGCGCGGGTTCTATGCCCCGTGTAATTCAGAAATGCTCAGGGTCCCCGGCGACCTCTCAACATCTTGTGCAATCGCACTGGTGAACTGTGTGTTCACCCGATTCACCTGTTCACTAAGCTGGGCACCTATCCGCTAACAAAGTCCGGCGGGTTTCCGACCCCGTATCAAGTCAGCTCTCCCAGGGGCCCCTGATATTTTTAAATGGGATGGGCATGACTATGGCCTACATCGCTGAAGGTTTATCCACTCACGGGGCTAGGGGCTAAAAATTGGTGTTACAGGTGTTACTCGTGTTACATGATTGTTTATGTATTTGATTAATAACGGTTTTTATGGTGTTACACGTCTGTGCGCTTCGACCACAATGAAGTGTTACAAGCGCACAGGTGTTACATGTGACAGCGATAAGTAAACTGGCAGTTTCTAGTATTGGCGTTTGTCTGCATGGGCGCGCGTCCGGCCAAAAGCAGACAGTCATTGCTCGGCGGTGATAGATCTAGTGCCCTGGCAGCCTTGCTCTGATAACCCCGTGAACGCGCCACATACTCTGCAGCTGTAAACAATCAATTGCCCCGTAGTTCCCGTCAGAACAGGACACCGCCAGTGAGTCGCCGAAGGTACCCACGTTCTCGAAAATGCGTAGACCAGTGCCCTGAATGGAAGACCCGACCCGTTTCAAATAGGCGAATTGCTCGCCGTGCTGCGCGGCCATGATCGCTACGACGTCACCCTTCATCGGATCCAGGAGTGACTCACTCGATAGCTCAACAGACTCCAGCAAGACGAGATCGCCGTTTCTGACGACTGGGTAGCCACTGTCCTCAATGATGCGTGCGGCGAGAAGCGGCTTGTCCAGTATCGAACAGGTATCGACGCAGCGAGCTTCCTGATCTCCCTCTCGCGGTGTGTTGCCGTAGAAAATGCCGACTATAGGAAGTATCCGAACCTTATTTTTTGACAACGTCACGGCAGGCGCCACTCTTTCTGTGCCGGACTGGTCGCACGCCAAAGTCAGTTTCGAAGGATCTCTCTGGTCGGAGTGATATCGACGAGCCAAGACAGTGTTCCCACAGAGAGCAATAACAGGGTCACCGTTTTTGGCTTCTTCGCTCAGCGAAACGGCTACCGTCTGGCCCGGCAATGCCAATGCCCCCAGACTGGAACCTCGGATGGCATAAAGGGCAATTTCACCCAAGTCTGAGAGTGAAATTGTGGTGAACTCACCCTCTACGGCAACCGCATCCGAATGTGTGCGAGCGCTAAAGTCGCCGAGAACTCGAATCGGACTCTCGTTGAGATGGATCGGTACGGGTGCAGGGGGCGAAGACGCAAAAAAGAAGTCTTCGTCCTCACGGGTGAGCCGGCCCATAAAACGGGCATATGACGCACTGCAGCTGCGAATAAATCGATCGACTTCATCAAAAGCGCCGCTCACTTCGCCCGCATCAAATGGGGTGACGTCACGCAGGTTGTGATGCGCGTTATTGATGATTGAATAGAACGTTGAACCTGGGCGCAGTGATTTGCACTTTAGCAGGCGTTCAAACGGTATTTCATTGAATGGCTGCTCACCGCCATTGCGGGCACTACTGATGTGGGCGATTAGGTCCGCAAGAGTAGGCTTGTAGATGAGGATCGGATCTGAAGCCAGCAAGTCCCACAACCGGTTCTCAATATGAAGGCGTACTCGCTCGACGAACTCCTGCGCCTTGGCAACATCCGATTCGTCTTCAAGCCATACGGCGCGCCGCTCCAACACCTCCTCGACGGCTGGGGTGAACGCAGCCGTATACCGAGAGGAAGAGATGGGGCTGATTTGCAGCATCGTCCAGGATGGAGAAGCCAAAGAAGTTTTTGGCAATCGGCTTTTTACGGCCGCGATAAACCGGTTGTCATTTGAGGTGATGATCAGAGCCATGCCTGCCTCGACGAGTTTCGGTATAGCGGCAGCCAGGTTCTCGGTATTGATCGGATCGAAATAGGTTTGCGGATCGTCCAGCAGAAGCACCTCAAGCACCCCGGCACGTTCACGAATACGCTCCCACAAACTGAAGACAAACGCCCAGACACAAGCGCGAAGATGCGAGGAGTTCATCACCTCATGAGCGTGCACTCGAACAGATCCGAGGCCAGCGTACAGACCAACACCTTGGGCTCTAGCTGGATCCAGACCGATATACGCTGGCCCTCCGACGTAGTGCGGCCTGTAAATGACTTTCAACCACGCAGTCGTCCTTTCATCTAGTACCGTTATCAGGCCCTCTACCTGGTGATGAACGAGCCCAGGCAGTCGTGCGAACTCCTTGATCGCGGCGGCGGCTCGACGTACCAATCGATGCTGCTTGCGAGCTTTCACCCAGCTTTGCCGAATCACTTCGATCTCATTCATCTGGCGCAAAAGCGCGATGATAGGGTCGGCGGACGTAACGGCTTGCTGCAGTGCAATCACTTGGTGCCTTAACGGGCACATGGCCATTTCAATCTGGTCGTCAGTGGCCTTGGCTCGGCTGAACGAGCCGTTACCAAAATAACGCTGCGTGACGAGCTTAATCTGATCCTCACTGAGCTGACGATGTAGCGCTAGCGATAACGCCGCCTGCAGATTGGCAAACCTGTTGGCTAGAGAGGTAGATCGAAGTTCCTGCGGTAATTCGATTATCTGGGAGTCGGGCAGCACAGGTAGAGGATGCGCTTGCACCGAATGGTTCCACACCTTCTCAGCATTTTGTTTCAGCGAACGTAACTGGGTGCTAAAGGCTGGATCCTTCAACAGCTCACTTAGATACGCACCCCGATAGATCTCCAACAGCGTTGCACGTGATCTAATGTCAACGAACGGGCGAAGCGAGGCAGGAAGCGCCTCCAGCAGCTCGCTTGCAGCGGCTTGCTGCCAGTCTTGAAGTGTCTTCGTGGCGTCCGTATGTGCGAGCGCGCTAGCTTCCAGCGCACCGAGCACCGCCGTGTCCAGCAAAGCATCGGGAGGTACTTGGGTAAGATCTGAACCGCATACCGGGCAATCGCTGAACGGTTCTTCAGGGTGATGACGGCGATGCCACTGGGAAACTATGGCGTACAGCTGCCATCGTGCGGTTTCCTCCTTTTTCTTCTGTCGTGCAACCTGATCAAGTGCTCTTTCCCTTAGCTCTTCGAGCTTCGCAATCACAACTGCTCTGTCGGCGTCTTGGATTTCGCCTAGCCGTTTGAGTGTTTCGACAGATGGCAGCGATCCAAGTGCCACAGCCGCGAGACGCTCTTTCGCCGTCGCGAGGATGTTTATGAAAGCCTCCACTTGTTCCTTCGTTTCCAACCGGACTGAGCCCGCGAGAATCTCATCTATGTCGTTCTGTCCTTGCTGGCGAAGTTCCTCCAGATGGTTTATCGACGATTCGACTGCCGCTTTACAGCTTTTTTCTTCGCTTTCCTGATCGGGGGACATGAGGTCGGGTAAGTCACCAAGCGCCTCCACCTGCATTGTCCATGCTTCACCCAATGTGCGTTTGCTGGTCAAAAATCGCAGAAGCGCGGCACTTTCATCCTCTTTGGCCTTGTCGTTTTCTTCACCCGTTAAGCGTTTGGCCAGTCGTTCGGAACGCTTGCCAAGATCTTGCAACGGCCTCAGTCCAGTCAGCTGAGCAATCGCATCAGCAAACGTGGTTTTCTCGTCGAAGCGCATAGTGGTCGCGATCGCGGGCATCAAGGTACCCGCTTCAATTGCCCATTGAGGGAGGCCTAGCTGCTCGATGCCGCTCACTGGGGTGGTGACAGTTCCTCTGGGACCTAGCTTGAGCTCTCGTCGCACCACGACCTCTTGCCCGGAGTGCTCCCTCAGGGTCAGCTCAACCCAGGTATCAACTGCGGGCTTATCCTGCAGCGCTGTTAAATCTTCGGCAGAAGGAAGTGGGACTATCGGGGGCAGAGCGATGGATTTGGCGATTTCATCCCGGCCCGGATTCTCCTCGTCCGGCGCCTGCATCAGTTCAACGGTTATCGGCTGATGCACAAACGACGGTTTGTGCTGGGAGCGATGTGCCTGACCAGTCAGACACCACATGATCGCGCTTTGAAAGGCCGTTTTTCCGGCGCCATTGAATCCCCACACGCAGGTGACATCACGGTCGAGTTCTAGCGAAAGAGGGTCCGGTGCCTGACCATCAGTACCGCAATGACGGTGTAAGCCCGCAAACCTATGTGCTCTGATCTGCGTGATGCGCCACCGAGGGCGCTTGAGCGCGGAAGCTGCAGGCTGTTCTTTAGGCACGGCGGCCTTAGGCGTTTCCAGTGCTTGGAGCAACTGGTCTATTTCGGTACTGGAGATTTGCTTTTGTTGGGCCCAAAGATCTCGCCTAGACGCGTAGAAGCGAAATGCTATTCGGGCATCTTCGGCGCCGAAAAGAAAGCTTTCAGCGCCCTCAGGCAGCGTAATGGATCGACCCAACGACAGCGCCTCGACAATTTCTTCGAGAGTGCTGGATTCCAGTTCCAGAGGTGACTGATTCGCTGCCATGCTTTTTCCTCCTTGAGAGGATTGGGGGGCTACTGATCGGCGCCCGCCTCTGTCACTCGGTTTTGGGACCTGACAACATAGTTTATCGCGTCTGGGCCGGGTTGCTGGTTATCGCCAGATTTGTGACAACATAGTCTGTCTAAAGGACGCCGCCCCAAGTCACGCCCGGTTAAACGCGCAATCAGATGTCTTCGTTTGACGGGCGCTCACCGACTGGCGGCTATCGGCCAGATGCGCCTGTTCAATGTCGACGAAATTAGGGGCGATTCAGGATGAAGCAATAGATACCGCCTAACGTACCCACTCGCTGGCGGAAACTGTTTCCGTAGCTTGGTCAAGGCAATCGCCTTTATAAGTTACGCGTGTAATCACTCCAACAGTCCCAAGCCCGAACTGATTTTAACCCGGGTGCGGAAGCACAGGAAAAAAGACCCCAGTAGCCCGCAGGTACGGTGTGGTGACAATGGCGTGTGGTAAAAGAAAAAGTCTTGACTGTACCTGATAGCCATGTGCTACCTTTCCTTCAGAGCTTATAGATAGATTTTTTGTCATGTTTCGTGACATTTGCAAATCTTGTGTGAGTGATTGCTCATACAGTTATCAGCAGTCTTGGCGCCAAAGTAAATGTCTGGCGGACGCTAATGAGTATCTATAAGCTCTACTATTTTTTTTCATGGATGAATGAACTTGTCTAAACTAGCCATTCTTCGATCCGCGCAGGGACTTCATGACCTTGCAGAGCTGCTTGCATACGAGCCCAAAAAACTATCGTATGTAATCTACAAAATGCCCAATCGGTATACGAAATTTACCATACCGAAAAGTTCTGGCGGTACGCGTTCAATTGCAGCTCCAAGGGAAGAATTGAAAGCTCTACAAGTCAAAGTTTCAAAATTATTACAGCTGTGCATTCACAACATGAATGCCGATCTCAACATAACAACCTCGCTTTCGCACGGCTTTACAAAAGGTCATTCCATAATGACCAATGCAGACCTCCATAGAAAAAAAAGATATGTTTTTAACATAGATATAGAGAATTTTTTTGGTTCAATTCACAGAGGTCGCGTGTTCGGCTTTCTTACCAAGAATAAAAGCTTCTCGCTTAATCCAAAAGTGGCGCGTGCTTTAGCTCAAATTGCATGTCACGATGACGCCTTACCTCAAGGAGCGCCATCCTCCCCTGTATTTTCAAATTTAATCGGCCACCTCATTGACGTGCGTCTTGTAGAATTAGCTTCAAAACTAGGCTGTTCATATTCAAGATATGCAGACGACATTACATTTTCGACTAATAAAAAAACATTCCCAAAAGAAATTGCACTTGTATCGCCATCAAACGAGTGGGTGGCCAGCCCTACACTTATAAAAATCGTATCGAAGTGTGGCTTCGCACTAAATGAAAATAAAACTAGAATGCAGTACCAGGAGTCTAGACAGTCTGTAACGGGACTAACGGTGAACAGAAAAATAAATTCGCCTGCAGTATATCGGCATCAAGCTAGAGCCATGGCGCACAGCTTATTTAATACTGGTTCATTTTCTGTTCCCGATAAAGACCCAAAAGTTAAAGCCAAAATTCCAGGCACCATAAATCAGCTCGGTGGAATGCTAAGCTATATATATATGGTAAATACATTCAACAGGTCAAAAATTGTTGAAAACAGCGCGATACGAGATGAGGATATTAAGCTTAGCGCGATGGAGAAGGTTCACGCCGACTTTGCATTCTACAAACATTTCTATGGAAACCAAAAAATAACAATACTTTGCGAGGGGAAAACAGACAATATCTACCTGCAGTGCGCAATTAAAAGCCTTGCAAAAAAATATACCATTCTTGCAAAACTCAATGCCGACGGCAAAGCTGTATTGAATGTTAACTTCTTTAAATACACCGATCTCACTCATAGATTGCTCGGTCTCTATGGAGGTACCGGAGATATTGGAGAATTAATAAAGCGTTACGTAAGCTGTTGTGGGAAATATAAAAATCATCCGTTCAAACATCCTACAATTATTGTGGTAGATAACGATGAAGGCTCCCAGAAAATATTTACGGCGCTCAAAGTTGTAACTGGGAACAAATACATGATCGGTTCAGGGAAGGCGCAAAATCTCGACAAGTCTCTCGATTTCTACTACGTCGCCCAGAATCTGTATGTAGTTTTCACTCCGTTAAAAATGTCGGGTGATGACACAATGATGGAGGATTTTTTTACCTCGGATACCCTAAATACAATCGTAGATGGGCAACGATTCTCCGTAGTTCATAAAGCACCTAACCAACTTGTTTATAGTAAACATACCTTTTCACAAAAAGTGGTAAAGGCTAACCAGAAAACCATAAATTTCTTAGGGTTCACCCCTGTTCTAGATCGAATTCAGAAAGCCGCTAAACACTTCTACTCACTACCATAAGTAAAAAATCCCGCTAGAGTTGTAAAAAATCAACACATATCAAATTTTCATATCTTGAAAAATTATAGACCTTCACCCTTCAACTTGTTCAGCCGCATTATCAGGGGCTGAGTAGGCTCCCGCTGCAAACCATACCCACCCATGTTTGTGTCACGATGCCCATCAATTGCAGTGGAGTATCTGTCCCAGCATGCACTTCGTCGCGGGTTCGTTTGTAATCGAGTTGAATTCGTTTCTTTGCTGCAAACCCTCAGCGCGATCAATTCTTGTTCGTCAGCCTCTGGCCCATTGCGGTCTCTTTGAGTACGCGCTCTCTATTGAGTTGTGCTTGGCGTTTAGAGGAACGTTCGTTCAGACCGGACTCCGCAGCAACTGCTAATTCGCTCGTTGATTGTTGTTCGCACCTGCGCCAAGTGTTGCGGGATACTCGGTAGAGTAATCAGCCCGCGAGAGCGGGCTGATTCGGGATTACGCGGCGAGTAGTTCTGCCAGGGAGATATTATGGGCGACGTTTGCCAAATCGGTACGATCGAGTCTCGAATGGAAGGGGCCGAAACGAGGCACCTCAAGCCCAGACAACGCATCTCCCATACCGCCTTTCTGATAGCTGACGGCAAGTATCCGGGCGCCCACGGCCATCAGTCGCTCGGTTGCAGCATTCCATTCCTCGTCTAACGCAAACCCGACTGCGTTCAATGCCGCCGTCTTGGCTTCATCTCCACGTTGGCGGGCATATTTGATTTGGGCCTCGAGGGTATCAATCTCGACTTGCAGAGCGCCGAGGATCAGGTCTTGCCTTCTGACCTGCTCGTCCGTTGTTGCCAGTTGTTTGGCCGCCTTCTGCATTTCGCTGCTTGCTGATTTTTCCCCTTCGATATCGCCACTGGCCAGGCTTTTAGCGTAGGACGTCGCAGCGTCACGCTCGGCTTGTTGCGCTTTTTCCAGTGATTGATCCGCTTCCGATTGAATCGTCTGAAACCGTTCATTTAGGTGCTTTTTTTTTCGCTCTAGCGCTTCGACTACAGCATTTGCATCGGTCATCGCTTGGATAGATTCAGCTTTGACCTGATCAATTTTTTCCAAGCGTTCCAGGTGTTGAATCTTCCGATCAATTGCGGCCAGCGCACCTGGAATGGCTCGTATGCGGGATGTGACGCTTGAAACTTTCTCCAGAGCCTCGCGGCTCTCAGGGCTCCCAATTGCATTGCCATTAGCATTGTATTCGCTGGGTGCATTGCGCCATTCGGCTTCCAGTTGTGGAAGACTTTGTTCCAGGGTTTCCAGTTCTTGACGCAAGGCGGTTTGTTGCTGTTTTAGCTCGTTCATGTTGAGTTCCTAAAGACGAAATGTGGATTGGTTTTTTCGCTGGCGGGCCAGGCCAAGGTGAGCCTGCTTTCCTCATGGCGCAGCCATATTTAGGCCGCCTGGGCACCGTGATCACCTTGTTCTGGCACTGCGACAACCACATAGCAGCGCTGCAGGCCCAGTCCCGGTAGTCGCACTGCGGTCGAGGCTTTGCCATCCTTTCCTGGCTCTAGAACACCTCTTCGCAAAAGCTCTTTGTTAACCGCACTCAGGTTCATGCCTCGGAAAATTTCGGAGCGCCATGCCTCGGGCAGCACGTAGTAGGTGTTTGTGGTGTGCAGGGCGTCGCCCATGCCGTGTTCCATCGTCTTGCGAAAGCCCAGCCGGTCAATCGTGCGGGGACCGTGCTCATCGATCTTTGCAGCGGCAGATTCCCAGCGGGTAAAGCGGCTTTCTCCAAAGCGCTCGATGACCTGGCGTAACCGAGCCAAAATCGCATCGCCCTCCAAGTTTCCGGCGCCGCCACGCTCGGCCAGCCACGCATGCAGGCACACCCGTGCGGCTGTCGTAGCAGTGCCGTCGGGCCAACCGGTGACTCCGAAGGCGGTGGCCAATTCTCCAGCCGCCGCAGCGAGGCCGAAGCGAAGGGCGGCTCGCTGGGCTTGTCCACTGGCAAGGGCGGGCAGGTTCAGGGTGATGAACTGCTCCACCGTACGCCGGACAATCACGGACCACCTGAGCATTTCTCCAGGCGCGCATAGTGCTTGCAGAAAGGCGGTGAGGGGCGTGCCGTAGTATTTGGTTACCCGGGCTTTGAGCGCATCGGAGAGGGCGGCAGCGTCCTCAAAACCGTTCAGCGCATCGAACATGCCGAGGCCTTTGCTCGCATCGGCTGGAACCGCGAGCATCCTCACTTCCATGCCGGCTTTCAGCTCCTTATTGGCTTCGGCCATGTGCTGCGCCAAGGTTTTCTCGCCAGTTGAGAGAAACAGCAAGCGCCACTCCTGCACCTGGCGGCCAGCTTGTCCTCGATCATTGGCGCGAGCCTTTCCGGTGCCGTTGCCGAGCATATACACCGTTTCGCCAATGATGCGCGGGTCGCACATGCCGATTTCATCCAGCACCAGGAGTCCGTCAGAATGCGCGGCAGCGATGGACTCCAAGGCGTTATCCGTGGAGCGCCAGGAGCGCACTAGACGTGGCCCGCCGTAGATCGAGGCGGCCACTTGCAGGTGGGTGGTCTTACCGCCCGAGCTGTCACCGTAGAGGTGAAAGCCGCCCGACTCATGACCAAGCAGGTGCAGTAGCGGACCGGCAAACGCGACGCTGGCGACAAACGCCAAGCGGTGGTTGCCGATGCACAAGGCGCCGATTTGCTCTTGCCATTGCTCCAGGGTGCCGGCTTCGCTGATCGGCGGGAGTTGCGCGCCGGCCTCATAGAAGTGCAGGTGTTCGGCGTGCGAACCGATCTGCTGTTCGGGCAGTAAAAAGGCGCTGTCGTGCCAGCCCAAACGGGTGACCAAGCGTGCGCGCTGGGCGCTGTCGAAGCCGCCGAGATAACTCTGCAGGTCGTTGCGGGCATTACGACCGGAGCGACTGCCGGCGAGACGCAAACCCATGTCGACGAGCGGGCCGAGCACGTCCTTGCCGAAGTCACCGGTCATGGTTCGCGCCGGGATGTTCCAGCGCTTTTTCGCCCCGTCCGGGTCGTCGAATTCGACCAGCAGACCCCAGTTGTGACCCTGCGCATCTCGGGTGCGCGCCAGGATCTCCAATGGTGAGCACACTGGACGTGCCTCGCCATCGTCACCGGAATAAAACACGCCTTCGGGTGTCAGGCGGAAGCCGCCGGGCAACAGATCGTTTTTGGGTTTCGCGGCGCGCTTGGTCGCCGGCTTAGTCTTGGCTTCGGGTAGACCGGCCGGTGCTTTCTCCGGCTCGACGCCAAACAATTCACCGCTGCGTTCCAGCTCAGCGATGTGCGCCGCCGTCCAACCTTTGGCTTGGGCATCGGCCGCGTCGTCGCCGTCTTCCCATTGACCACCTTTGGCGAAGGTCGGTTGGTCATTCTTGAGCGTGGGCTTGCGTTTGAAGACGCCTAGGGCGATCACGCGCACCGACGCGACGCCGATCTGTTGCAGTTGTTCGGCTACGGCGCTCATGCAGCTTTTACCGCTGGCGTCGTTGTCGGGCCACAACATCACCGTTCGACCTTTGAGCGGTGTTAGGTCGGCTTTGTGCCAGGAGTTCGAACCGTTCGGCCAGCACGTGGCCACGTAGTTGGGCAGCAGCTTCGCTGCGGCGTCGGCGGCCTTTTCGCCTTCGCATAGAATGACGGGAGCCTCTGCGCGTTGTGTCAGTTCATCCAGGCGCAGCAGTGGACGCGGCTCAGGCAGACCTTGCCAACGCCATTGCTGCGTTTGACCGTCGGTACCCTGGCACCAGGTCAAGGGGGCAAACACCTTGCGTGGTTTGCCGTCTTCGTCCGGGCCCAAATCGAAGCGATAGAGCGCCATGACCGGCTGGCCTTGAGCGTTGCGGTATATCCAGACGTTGGACGGCGTACCGTGTTGCCGATGTTTGGTCGGGCACTTGTTCATGGCCTCGGCTGGGATCGGCTGGATTGCGAGCCATTCCGGTGTTTTGCTTTTGCTGGAGCTAGGTTTCGATTGAGCCGCCCCAGCGGTAACGCGCAGCAGATCCGCCAACTTATTGCAGGCCTCGACGTCGGTACCGCCATCCAGATAGCGCACCAGATCGATCAGGTCGCCGCCTTTGTCTCCGGTGGCAAAATCTGCCCAGGTGCCTTTGCTCAAGTTGACCTTGAGCGAGCCGGCGCGCTTGTCGGTGCGGGTTGGATTGGCGGCGGTGTATTCCTTACCACCGTCGACGCGTTTACCGTTGGGCAGCCAATGGGAAAGTACCCGGTCGATCTCTTTCAGAGAAGCCGCTTTCACGTCGGCAAAGCTGGGGCGTTTCGCGTTATTGGTCATGGCCAGCCTCCATTCGCAGGAGGGCGCTGGTCACATCGTCGATCACGGCTTTACCCATTTCGCTGAGGTAATGAGCGGCCATCGCGCATTGCTCAGTGTTGTCGCCGTGGGTGGCCAGAAGCGTCATGCGATTCGCGCAGCTCAGCAGGTCAGAGGCGTATTCAAGCGCTTCGGACACTGGGACGCCGGCACTAAGCCGAAACAGCATCTGATGGGGCTGCCCGCACTGTGCGAAAGAGGTCGTGCCTTGGGTGGTGATGCTGGCTTGAAGGCTCATTGCGCACCCCCAGTTTTAGCCCGAGGAAGCGAAGTCGCATCGCCGTGCAGGGTCAGGGTTTTGATCAGGCCCAGGGTGCCGCGCACGTCCCAAATGACGGCGGCCAGTACGTGATTGGCCAGACGAGGTCTGTCGCTTTCGCTTTCGAAGTGGTCCTCGAGCAGGGTCAGTACTGAATCAGCGCGGTTAATGGCACAGGTAATGGCGTCAATCGGAATGCCGGCTTCGACATCGTTGCTGACGTCGAGCAGGTCTTCGGGTAGGGAGCAGCTCAGGGCGTTGTTCATTGGGCACCGCCTGCGGCTTCGAGCGCGCGAGCTTTGGCCATATGGGCGTTGTATCGGGTGAGACGTGTAGCGAGGCTGGAGTTGGCGTGTAAAGCGGCGAGAGCCATTGCACGATGTGCTGCGGCGCGATTTTTGAACGGATTGAGGGCGTACATTGGTCGAGCTCCTGTATGTGAGGAGCTGCCACTGATCGTCGCCAAACGATTTAAGGGTGGCAGCTGTGCGCAGGTTGGCGAACCGGGCATACAGGACCCCGGCAGACCCGAAGGTCTCCCACGCACAGCTACCATAAAGCAGGAATGCAGGCACAAAAAAAGCGCCTGCAATCGGTATGGAGACGCCTGTGCGCCTGTATGTACTCGGGTCGCCAAACCCGTTCGCTGAATTTGCAGCGACGGCCAGAGAGTAACGTCCGTTTTTCGAAAGTGCAACTGCGTTGATAGCTTGCGGTTTGTTCAGGTGCGGCATAAATTGTTCGTGCATGTAGATTTACCTAAACGCCTCCGGATCGCTCCCGGGGGCGTTTTCATTTCAAGCATGATTCTCGTGGCGCAAGGTGAGTACTGGGGAGTAACCGTCCCGGATCATCTGGCGAGCGTCGTGATAAGCGTCCGTCTTTTGTGCTTCGCCCAGGACGACGATGCCGAAGCTCTCGGTATGCATGATCAGCACACACCAGACCCCATCTGGCCAACTCAGCACGCAAAGCGAGCGGCCATGATTTTCATGCTTGCGGCGCAGACGTTCGAAACGATTAACTTGAGTGACGGAGAATCCGACTTTGCGCAGTGAGTGAAATGGTCGATATTTTCCGCGTGGAGGGATGAGTTTTCTCATGCAGCCACCTTGTTTCTCGCCGCAATGCGTGCTCTTACCCAGTCTTGGACTTCTCCTAAAACAAATGCCACAGCCGCGCCACGGGCAGTGCTGTTGCTGAGCTTTACGGGCAATGGAAAGCCACTTTCTGGCTGCTGCATCAGCTTGTAAATTGTAGGGCGTGCTAGTCCAACGATTGCCATAACCTCAGGCATGCGGATTAGTGTTGTTGCGGGATCAAAGGTTGTGCCAGAAAGGCTCAGCGAGCTGAGGGGTACTTCATTCGCCACTACTTGTGATTGCAGTTTGGACGGTGAGAATTTTGTTGGGGACATAGATAAAAACCCTGTTCATGGATACAGGGGTATCTATTTATATAGTTCTGGAGGCAAAGAAAATAAGAGATTATTCGAGTTCGTTAATAAGCGGAAATAGAGCGGAATGGCACGGAAACGCGAGCTTTTTTTGAGCTTCATTCCGACGAGCGGTATCCCTTGGAGTGGGAGGTTTGGCGAGATGGCGAAGGCGTGATATCAGTGACGAAATCATTTTTCTTGTTCTTCCTCGTCTTTGATTCGATATTTCACGAACGCGATGTATTTGGCAAAACCGAAATTAATGATCGGCTTTTTCTCCGACCCCGAAAGCCACCCGATAACAATGAATCTGGCGCCCGCCAGCTCGTTCATGTCGTGCAGTTTGAACGCGGATAGCATTTCCTCCTCTAGGTTCTCATCACTGACAAGAAGGCTGGGCTCCGTGAGGTAATCACCGCAGTTCAACCAGACAAGGCCGTTCCTTCGGTTGACGTTTGTGATGAGTCCCCAAAAGAGCCTGACTGAGCCCAGCTCTATATTGGAGAGCTGATGCTGAGAGGACAGAAGGCTGCGAATGGAACCCTCAAGTGCTACCCGCCCGCCGTCAGTTACGACTTTGATCGTGGCATCATCTTCGGGATAGTTTGGATTGCGGATCAGGTGGGAGAGGATCTGTCTCAGTGACTTATTGATCGGGTAGTCGGAGGCGTTGGCATACTTTTTCTGAAGGTTGCCCCAAGGAGAATACACCGGAGGTTTGTTAGAGGGCTCCGGAGCCATGATGGTCTGGGATGAGCGCTTATCAAGATCTACGACGATCTGTGCAGTGTCGGCGCCATCAGAAGGCCCAGAATCCTCTCCATCGATTACTAGAATGACCGTCTTTATCTGACAGCCGTCTTCATGGTGGGCCGCAAAGCATGCTGCTTTTTCGCGAACCCCACCTAAAGATCCTCGAACGAACCAGGCTCTTGCTTCGCACTCGCTACATTCGATGTTACCGGCGTACTTCTCAATGTCTTGCTGGTACTTAAGCGGTGTACATGGGCTCAGATCAGCACGATACGTAACAGACTGCATTCACTTTTCCCTAAGTATGCTTAATCGCTTTGTAGTGGCTATAAGCCTCTGTCGCCTAATGATCATACCCCCTGCGAGGAATAACTCCAGCGAGGCAATCATCCCCGGCACCCCGCTAATAAGACGCAGAGCAGCGATCCCCTCAGTTGACTCCAACCTTCATGGGGAACCAGAGAAGGCTCCCGTGTTACACGGCATGAGCATGTCACACCGCGTGTACGGTTTCCTTTTGTCATGTGTTACATGAATAAAGTTCTTTATATTCAATTAGTTGGGCCTTTGCGTTACATCTGTAACACCCGTTACACCGGTTTTTGAGGGGCGGGGGAGAATGTTTGTTTATACCGCCTTTCCGAACTGTCCTTGCACTACATTGCCGTCCGCCAGTACATCAAGATGATCGGCATACCACTGCATCATCGTTACGCGGTGCTCAAGGTATTGAGCTTTGTTGTATACCCCTGAGATACCTTCCTCTTTGTGGGCAAGCTGCGCTTCGACGTGCTCTTTAGGCCAGCCATGTTCCCGAAGCAGTGTGCTCGCTGTGTGCCGAGTACCATGCCCAACCAGGCGACTTTTGTAGCCAATCGTGGCAAATACCTTATTGATCGTGTTTTCGCTGATGGTTGGATTTTTCGCTCCGACACCGGGGAAGAGCCAGCGACTACGTCCGGTTAGGCAGTGCAAATCCTTCAGGGCAGCAACAGCTTGGCGGGGTAGAGGGCACACAAAGTCTCGGCGCATCTTCATCTTGGCAGCAGGCGTTGTCCAAATGGCTCTCTCTAGATCCAACTCCTTCCATTCGGCCAAGCGAACCATTCCCGGCCGTGACGCCGTCCAAATGCAAAGCCACGCAGCAGTGCGGGCCGTCAGTCTGCTGGGGGTGTTTTTGAGTGCCGTGAGGAATTCACCCAGCTCAGGTTCTAGTAAATGTGGGTGCTGTTGAGTCTTGGGCGCTTGGGCCGCAATGTCGCGAAGGCGACTACCCGGATCGTTCTCAGTCAGACCTAAGCCGATGGCTCGCCCGAATATCTGATTGATCCAGGTACGGCACTTTTCCGCTACGTTGTGCGCGTCTCGAGCTTCGATGGATGCTTGGAGTTTTGCGCAATCGGCACGGGTGATCTCGTCGAGAGGCTTGTCTCCCAATGCCGGAAGTATGTCCTTGTCGAGGTAGGTACGGATTTTGTTGAGAGTGGAGGGTGCAAGGCCCTTCTCTTCTTTTGCCTTGAGCCAGGCGTCGGCAGCAGCTCGAAAGGTGCGGGTTTTGGCCGTATCAGCAGCAGCTTTCGCGGATCGCTTTTGTTCAAGGGGATCGGCACCGCTACTCACTACTTTGCGTAGCTCGGCAGCTTTGTCCCGTGCCAACGCACCACTTACTTCCGGGTAGCCCCCGAGCCCCATCCAAGCCCAATTGCCCGCCGGACGTTTGTAGCGAAGCTGCCAGGATTTACCACCATCCGGTTTGACCCTGAAGTAGAGGCCGTTTCCGTCGAGCTCCCGGTATTCCTTTGATTCCGGCTCCAGCCCCGCAAGTGTCGTGTCAGCGAGAGGGCGACGCTTGATATCTGCGCGCTTCATCCTTGTATCCCAAAGTTCGGTATTTTTCTCAGGATACAAGCAGGGATACAGGGATACAACGTATAGGGAGAGACAGGGGTAGATAGACAGACACAAAAAAACCGGCCAAGTGGCCGGTTTCTCTGGGTCTGAAAGTCTGGTAGAGACTTTCAGATACTGCTATATGGTGCCCCGAGGGAGACTCGAACTCCCACTCCTTTCGAAAACGGATTTTGAATCCGCCGCGTCTACCAATTCCGCCATCAGGGCTCAATGGCGGCGAAGTATAGAGATGAGATTACCGTCGGTCAATCAGGTACATAGAGAATTTTCACTATTTCGGCTAGACTTCCGGCCCCTGCTAGACGAACCCCATCATGCGCGTTGCTGACTTTACTTTCGAACTCCCTGATTCGCTGATTGCTCGCCACCCTTTGGCCGAGCGTCGCGGTAGTCGCCTGTTGACCCTTGATGGGGTCAGCGGCGCCCTGGCACACCGTCAATTCACTGATTTGCTCGAGCATTTGCGCCCGGGCGATTTGATGGTGTTCAACAATACCCGGGTGATTCCGGCGCGGCTGTTTGGCCAGAAGGCTTCCGGCGGCAAGCTGGAAATTCTGGTGGAGCGGGTGCTCGACAGTCATCGCGTGCTGGCGCATGTGCGTTCCAGCAAGTCGCCCAAGCCCGGTTCGAAGATCCTGATCGACGGTGGCGGCGAGGCAGAGATGCTGGCGCGGCACGATGCGTTGTTCGAGTTGGGGTTTGCCGAAGAGGTATTGCCGCTGCTGGATCGCGTCGGGCACATGCCGTTGCCTCCCTATATAGATCGCCCGGACGAAGGTTCGGACCGCGAGCGTTATCAGACCGTGTACGCCGAGCGCCTGGGCGCGGTGGCGGCGCCGACGGCGGGGCTGCATTTCGATCAGCCGCTGATGGAGGCCATTGCGGCCAAGGGCGTCGAGACGGCGTTCGTGACCTTGCACGTCGGCGCGGGCACTTTCCAGCCGGTGCGGGTCGAGAAGCTTGAAGATCACCACATGCACAGCGAATGGCTGGAAGTCGGCCAGGACGTGGTGGATGCGGTGGCCGCTTGCCGTGCGCGCGGTGGTCGGGTGGTGGCGGTGGGGACCACCAGCGTGCGTTCCCTGGAAAGCGCCGCCCGCGATGGCGTGCTCAAGCCGTTCAGTGGCGACACGGACATCTTTATCTTCCCGGGCCGGCCGTTTCATGTGGTCGATGCCCTGGTCACCAACTTCCATTTGCCCGAATCCACGCTGTTGATGCTGGTTTCGGCGTTCGCCGGTTATCCCGAAACCATGGCTGCCTATAAAGCAGCGGTGGAGCATGGTTACCGCTTTTTCAGCTACGGTGATGCGATGTTTATCACCCGTAATCCTGCGCCGACTGCCCCTAAAGAATCGGGCCCTGAGGACACTGTATGAGTCGTATGTCGTTTGAACTGCTGGCCACTGACGGCAAGGCTCGTCGCGGTCGTCTGACCTTCCCGCGCGGTACCGTCGAGACCCCGGCCTTCATGCCGGTGGGCACGTACGGCACCGTCAAGGGCATGTTGCCGCGGGATATCACCGCCACCGGCGCGGAAATCATTCTGGGCAACACCTTCCACTTGTGGCTGCGTCCTGGCACCGAAGTGATCAAGAAGCACGGCGACCTGCACGATTTCATGCAGTGGAAAGGCCCGATTCTTACAGACTCCGGCGGTTTTCAGGTGTTCAGCCTCGGCGCGATGCGCAAGATCAAGGAGGAGGGCGTGACCTTCGCCTCTCCGGTTGATGGCGCGAAAGTGTTCATGGGGCCGGAAGAGTCGATGCAGGTCCAGCGTGACCTGGGCTCCGACATCGTGATGATTTTCGACGAATGCACCCCGTACCCGGCCGACGAAGACGTCGCTCGCGTGTCGATGGAGCTGTCGTTGCGTTGGGCCCAGCGTTCGAAAAATGCGCATGGCGACAACACGGCGGCGCTGTTCGGCATCGTTCAGGGCGGCATGCACCAGGACCTGCGCATGCGCTCCCTGGAAGGCCTCGACAAGATCGGCTTCGATGGCCTGGCCATTGGCGGTCTGTCGGTGGGCGAGCCCAAGCACGAGATGATCAAGGTGCTGGATTACCTGCCAGGCCTGATGCCGGCTGACAAACCTCGTTACCTTATGGGCGTTGGCAAACCGGAAGATCTGGTTGAGGGTGTGCGCCGCGGTGTGGACATGTTCGATTGCGTGATGCCAACCCGTAATGCCCGCAATGGGCATCTGTTCATTGATACAGGCGTGCTGAAGATCCGTAACGCGTTCCATCGCCATGATGATTCGCCGCTGGATCCGACCTGCGATTGCTACACCTGCCAGAACTTCTCCCGTGCTTATCTGCACCATCTGGACAAGTGCGGCGAAATGCTGGGTAGCATGTTGAATACCATCCACAATTTGCGCCATTACCAGGTGCTTATGGCTGGTTTGCGCGAGGCTATTCAACAGGGTACATTGGCCGCCTTTGTCGATGCCTTCTACGCCAAACGCGGGCTACCTGTTCCGCCTTTGGACTGAGTTTTCTGACCCCAAGATTCAACATTTGCAACTGGAGTGCTAAATGAGCTTTTTTATCTCTAATGCCATGGCCGACGCTGCTGCACCGGCAGCTGCAGGCCCACTGGGCGGCGGTTTTGAGTGGATTTTCCTGGTCGGTTTCCTGGTCATCTTCTACCTGATGATCTGGCGTCCACAGGCCAAGCGCGCCAAAGAACAGAAGAACCTGCTCGGCAGCCTGCAAAAAGGCGACGAAGTTGTGACCACCGGTGGTATCGCCGGCAAGATCACTAAAGTGGCAGACGATTTCGTGGTTCTGGAAGTTTCCGACACCGTGGAAATGAAGTTCCAGAAGGGCGCCATCGCCGCCACGCTGCCAAAAGGCACGCTAAAAGCGATCTAAGTTTCAACTTCTACTCAATCGACGGGGCGCGCAAGGCGCCCCGCGTCATAAGCGGGCGGCGTGATGCTGAACAAATACCCTCTGTGGAAATACATTCTGATCCTGGCGGTGCTGGCGGTCGGTCTGATTTATTCCGCTCCCAATCTTTACCCTGATGACCCGGCCATTCAGGTCAGCGGTGCAAGCACCGCGCTGTTGGTCAATCAGGCTGATCTGGATCGTGTGAGCACGGCGCTCAAGGAATCCGGGATCAACGTCAAGGCGGCCACGCTGTCGGCCAACGGCAAGGGCGGCCTGATCCGTCTGACCAAGGCTGAAGACCAGCTGCCGGCCAAAGACGTCGTGCGCAAGGCATTGGGTGATGACTACGTCGTTGCACTGAACCTGGCACAAACCACCCCGCAATGGCTGCGCAGCCTCGGCGCGCACCCGATGAAGCTGGGTCTGGACTTGTCCGGTGGTGTGCACTTCCTGCTGGAAGTGGACATGGACAAAGCCCTCGACGCACGCTTGAAAGTGTACGAAGGCGATGTGAAAAGCCTGTTGCGTAAAGAGAAACTGCGCTATCGCAGCCTGCCGCAACTCAATGGCGCCATTCAGCTGGGCTTCACTGACGAAGCAGCCCGCGAACAGGCCCGTGCGCTGGTCCGCAAGAACTTCAACGATTTCGACATTGTTCCGGCCGACCTGAATGGCCAGCCGGTACTGCGTCTGGCGATGACCCCGGCCAAGCTGGCGGAAATCCGTGAATACTCCATCAAGCAGAACTTGACCACGGTACGTAACCGCGTCAACGAGCTGGGTGTTGCTGAGCCGATCGTCCAGCGTCAGGGCGCCAACCGCATCGTGGTTGAGCTGCCAGGCGTGCAGGACACCGCAGAAGCCAAGCGTATCCTCGGCAAGACGGCCAACCTCGAGTTCCGTCTGGCGGCTGAGCCAGGTGCTTCGAAAGCCACTTCCGAATCGTTCGAGTTCCGTGAAGGCAATCGTCCTGCGGCACAGATCGAGCGTGGCCTGATCATCACCGGTGACCAGGTCACCGACGCCAAGGCTGGCTTCGGCGAGCACGGCACGCCCGAAGTGAACATCCGTCTGGATGGTCATGGTGGCGAGCTGATGAGTCGTGCGACCCGCAGCAACGTCGGTCGCAGCATGGCGGTGATCTTCATCGAGCAGCGTCCGATCACCACTTACACCAAGCAAATGGTTAACGGCGTCGAGAAAGACGTCGCGGTGCAAACGTTCAAGGAAGAGAAGAAGATCATCAGCCTGGCGACCATCCAGTCGCCACTGGGTGCTCAATTCCGTATCACGGGCCTGAACGGCCAGGGCGAGTCGTCCGAACTGGCGCTGCTGTTGCGTGCCGGTGGTCTGGCTGCACCGATGTACTTCGCTGAAGAGCGCACCATTGGCCCGAGCCTGGGTGCGGACAACATCACCAAGGGTATCGATGCATCGCTGTGGGGCATGCTGTTTGTCTCGCTGTTCATCATCGCCATCTACCGCTTCTTCGGCATCATCGCCACCGTCGCGCTGGGCGTGAACATGGTGCTGCTGCTGGCCCTGATGTCGCTGCTGGGTGCAACGCTGACCCTGCCGGGTATCGCCGGTATCGTATTGACCATGGGTATGGCGGTCGATGCCAACGTACTGATCTTCTCGCGGATTCGTGAAGAGATCGCGGCGGGCATGACGGTACAACGGGCAATCAACGAAGGCTTCGGCCGGGCATTCACCGCGATTCTCGACGCCAACCTGACAACATTGCTGGTCGGCGGGATTCTCTTTGCGATGGGCACCGGCCCGGTCAAAGGCTTCGCAGTGACCATGTCCCTCGGGATCTTTACCTCGATGTTCACGGCCATCATGGTGACCCGCGCGATGGTCAACCTGATCTTCGGCGGTCGGGACTTCAAGAAGTTGTGGATTTAAGGGGCTGCCATGTTACGTACAATCAACTTCATGGGCGTTCGCAACTTCGCGTTCGGCGTCACATTGTTCCTGACCGCACTGGCGTTGTTCAGCTGCTGGCACAAGGGCATGAACTGGGGCCTGGACTTCACCGGCGGTACGCTCATCGAGCTGACCTACGAGCGTCCGGCCGATGTTTCCAAGGTGCGTACCCAACTTACTGAGTCGGGTTACCACGAAGCCATCGTGCAGAGCTTTGGCGCGACGACTGACCTGCTGGTGCGTATGCCTGGCGAAGACCCGCAACTGGGTCACCAGGTCGCTGAAGCGCTGCTGAAGGTTGGCGGCGACAACCCGGCGACGGTCAAACGCGTCGAGTTCGTCGGCCCGCAGGTCGGTGAAGAGCTGCGCGACCAGGGCGGCCTCGGCATGCTCATGGCGCTCGGCGGCATCCTGATCTACCTGGCTTTCCGCTTTCAGTGGAAGTTCGCGGTCGGCGCCATCGTTTCGCTGATCCACGACGTGATCGTGACCATCGGTATCCTGTCGTTCTTCCAGATCACCTTCGATCTGACGGTGCTGGCGGCGGTACTGGCGATCATCGGTTACTCGCTCAACGACACCATTGTGGTATTCGACCGGGTTCGTGAGAACTTCCGGGTATTGCGCAAGGCGAGCCTGATCGAGAACATCAACATCTCGACCACGCAAACCCTGCTGCGGACCATGGCCACTTCGATCTCCACGTTGCTGGCGATCGCGGCGCTGTTGTTCTTCGGTGGCGATAACCTGTTCGGCTTCTCCATTGCCCTGTTTATCGGTGTTCTGGCGGGTACTTACTCGTCGATCTACATCGCGAACGTGGTGCTGATCTGGCTGAACCTGAGCAGCGAGGATTTGATTCCTCCTGCGGCGACCGATAAGGAAGTTGACGACCGTCCATAACGGCCATCGCTTTCCCGGTTGTCTGCCAAAAAAGGCGCGAGTTGAACTCGCGCCTTTTTTTATGCTCCAAGGCTGGGAGAAGCGCGGGCTTTGACCCGCATGTGATGGTCAGGAGGTTCATGTGAACAAGTCGTTGCTGGTTGGTGCGGTACTGGGTGCTGTCGGTGTGACTGCCGGGGGCGCTGTTGCCACCTACAGCCTGGTTAAAAGCGGCCCTGAGTATGCGCAAGTGTTGGCCGTTGAACCGGTAAAAACACAGATCAAGACTCCACGTGAAGTGTGCAAGGACGTTGCAGTGACCCGGCAGGCGCCGGTCAAGGATCAACACCAGATCCTCGGTACGGTTCTGGGGGCGGTGGGCGGTGGTTTGCTCGGCAACCAGATCGGCGGCGGTAATGGCAAGAAGATCGCGACCGTTGCCGGTGCTGTCGGCGGTGGCTACGCGGGGAACAAGGTCCAGGAAGGTATGCAGAATCGCGATACCTACACCACGACCCAGACTCGCTGTAACACCGTCAATGACATCAGCGACAAGGTAGTCGGTTACGACGTCCGTTATTCGCTGGACGGCAAGGAAGGCAAAGTGCGGATGGATCGTGATCCGGGCAACCAGATTCCGGTCGATAAAGAAGGCAAACTGGTTCTGTCGCAGAACGAACCGGCTCAGTGATGAGCTGATTGCTGGATTCAAAAAGAAGCACCCGGAAGGGTGCTTTTTTGTGCCCGCTGTTTATCAGTCACCTATAGCTTGCCCTGGCAAATTCCGGGCATAAAAAAAGCACCCCGAAAGGTGCTTTTTTTGTGGGCCTTCGCTTAGCGTTTCAGCGAGGCCGGCAGGTGCGGCTGGATCGCCGTCAGCACTGCTTTGAAGCATTTGGTGTTACCGGCAACAACGTGGCCTTTCTCAAGGAAGTCGTGACCACCGGTGAAGTCGCTCACCAGGCCGCCAGCTTCTTGAATCAGCAGGGCGCCTGCAGCCATGTCCCACTCGGACAGGCCCGACTCCCAGAACGCGTCGAAACGACCGGCAGCCACGTAGGCCAGGTCCAGGCTTGCCGAACCGGCGCGGCGGATGCCGGCAGTCTGGCCAACCAGGGCGCGGAACATGCCCAGGTAGTTGTCGAGGTTGTCCATCTGGTCGTCACGGAACGGGAAACCGGTACCCAGCAGGGCGCCGTCGAGGCTGGTGCGACCGCTGACGCGCAGGCGACGACCGTTCAGTTGAGCGCCGCGACCACGGCTGGCGGTGAATTCTTCCTGGCGAACCGGGTCCAGAACAACAGCGTGTTCCAGGCGACCGCGGTATTTACAGGCGATGCTGACAGCGAAGTGTGGAATGCCGCGCAGGAAGTTGGTGGTGCCGTCCAGGGGATCAATGATCCACAGGTACTCTTCACCTTCGATGCCGTTGCCGGCGTGCATGCCGGTTTCTTCACCGAGAATCGAGTGGTTCGGGTAAGCCTTGCGCAGCGCGTCGATGATTTTCTGCTCAGCGGCGCGATCCACCTCGGATACGTAATCCTTGGCGTCTTTTTCGTCGACCTTGATGGTATCCAGGCGCTCGATGGAGCGGAAGATCAATTCACTGGCGCTGCGGGCGGCGCGCAGCGCGATATTCAGCATGGGCTGCATGGATGTGTCACCTAAGGTTGTTAAAGAAAGCCGGGCATTCTATCAGAACTTTTCTACAGGTGAAGGTCGGTGTTCGCTTTCATAGCTTAACGGTAGGATGAACTGTAAGATTCTGCTCCCCATTTTGTGTTCGAGAACGCCTCCCGTGCTGCATAACATTCGTGTCGTCCTGGTCAATACCAGCCATCCCGGCAACATCGGCGGGGCTGCGCGTGCCATGAAGAACATGGGCCTGTCGCGGCTGGTGCTGGTCGAACCGCGGTTGTTCCCGCACCACGAGGCCGATGCCCGTGCCTCAGGTGCCGGCGACATCCTTGAAAACGCGCAAGTCGTCGCCACCTTGGAAGATGCCTTGGTCGGCTGCAATCTGGTGCTCGGCACCAGCGCCCGTGACCGTCGTATTCCCTGGCCGCTGCTCGATCCCCGCGAATGCGGTACGAAAGTGGTCGAGGAGGCGGCGCAAGGTGCGGAGATTGCCTTGGTCTTCGGTCGTGAAGATTCCGGCCTGACCAATGAAGAGCTGCAGCGATGTCATTATCACGTGCACATCCCATCAGACCCTGAGTTCAGTTCGCTGAACCTTGGGGCAGCGGTGCAGGTGTTGAGTTATGAAGTGCGCATGTCTTGGCTCGCGGCCCAGGGCCAGCCGAGCAAGGTCGAGAAGGATGAAGTGGCGTCCACCAAAAGTGGCGAATTGGCGACCATGGATGAGCTGGAGCGATTCTATGAACACCTGGAGCAAACCCTGGTGGCCATCGAATTCCTCGACCCGGAAAAGCCGCGGCACTTGATGGCGCGCCTGCGTCGGTTGTACGGACGAAGCTCGGTCAGCCGGGCGGAAATGAATATATTGCGTGGCATCCTCACGGAAACCCAGAAAGCGGCCCGTGGCGAGCTTCTTAAGCGGAAGGATTAAAAATGTTCGAGCGTTTGCGTGAAGATATCCAGAGTGTTTTCCACCGTGATCCGGCTGCGCGTAACGCTTTTGAAGTCCTGACTTGCTACCCCGGCATGCACGCCATCTGGATTCATCGCCTGTCCTCGGCGCTGTGGGGCATGGGCTGGAAGTGGCTGGCGCGGCTGGTGTCGAACTTCGGTCGCTGGTTGACCGGGATCGAAATTCACCCGGGCGCGAAGGTCGGTCGTCGCTTCTTTATTGACCACGGCATGGGCATTGTCATTGGTGAAACCGCCGAGATCGGCAATGACGTCACCCTTTATCAAGGCGTGACGCTGGGCGGCACCAGTTGGAACAAAGGCAAGCGCCATCCGACCCTGGAAGATGGGGTTGTGGTGGGGGCGGGCGCCAAGGTGCTTGGTCCGTTCACGGTAGGGGCCGGTGCCAAGGTCGGTTCCAATGCAGTGGTGACCAAGGCTGTGCCGCCGGGTGCGACGGTAGTCGGTATTCCGGGGCGGATCATCGTCAAGTCCGATGATGAGCAGGACGCCAAGCGCAAGGCCATGGCCGAGAAGATTGGTTTTGATGCCTATGGTGTCGGTGAAGACATGCCGGATCCCGTAGCTCGTGCCATTGGTCAACTGCTGGATCACTTGCAGGCGGTCGATGGTCGCCTGGAGGGCATGTGCGGCGCGCTGAAGGATCTTGGCAGTAATTACTGCGCCAAGGATCTGCCTGAGCTGCGCGAAGAAGACTTCGCCTGCGTAAAAGGCAAGGACGAAACCAAGGCCGGCTAGACCGCATTGATCCCTTCGCGGGCAAGTCTCGCTCCTACAGGTGCGGCGCATTCCCTGTAGGAGCGAGGCGTGCCCGCGAAGAACGATAACGCGCAATTGCTGGCTGTGCGCCGCCAGGCTTTGCTATGATGCGCGCGCTCTTTTGCGGGTAATCCTGACTAAAGCACTAGGTCTTATAGTTGACTAAAGTACTCGGGAATAGCATACTCGCCCCATTCTGAACTCCGTGGTAATTGTCCATGAGACTGACTACAAAAGGCCGATACGCCGTGACCGCCATGCTTGACCTGGCGTTGCATGCGCAGCACGGGCCGGTGTCCCTGGCCGATATCTCCGAGCGCCAAGGCATCTCCCTGTCCTACCTCGAACAGCTTTTCGCCAAATTGCGCCGCAGCAATCTGGTTTCCAGCGTTCGTGGTCCGGGCGGCGGTTACCAGCTGTCCCGCGAGATGCAGGGCATCCAGGTCGCCCAGGTGATCGATGCGGTAAACGAATCGGTCGATGCAACCAAATGCCAGGGCCAGGGTGATTGCCATCAAGGCGACACCTGTCTGACCCACCACTTGTGGTGCGATCTGAGCCTGCAGATTCACGAGTTTCTGAGCGGTATCAGCTTGGCTGACCTTGTGACTCGCCGTGAGGTGCAAGAAGTAGCCCAGCGTCAGGACCAGCGCCGTTGCAATGGCAAGGCGCCACGCCTGGACAAGATTGAAGCGTCCGCCGTCGAATGACAGCCAAAGAGCTAGCGGCACGCCAGCCAGCCTGATTTAGGAGATAGTCCATGAAATTGCCGATTTACCTTGATTACTCTGCGACCACCCCGGTTGATCCGCGTGTCGCGCAAAAGATGAGTGAATGCCTGCTGGTCGACGGAAACTTCGGTAACCCGGCGTCCCGTTCCCATGTGTTCGGCTGGAAAGCTGAAGAGTCCGTTGAAAACGCTCGTCGTCAGGTCGCTGACCTGGTCAACGCCGACCCGCGTGAAATCGTCTGGACCTCCGGCGCCACCGAGTCCGACAACCTGGCAATCAAGGGTGCGGCGCATTTCTATGCGACCAAGGGCAAACACCTGATCACCACCAAGATTGAGCACAAGGCTGTCCTCGACACCATGCGCCAACTGGAGCGTGAAGGTTTCGAAGTGACCTACCTCGAGCCTCAGACTGATGGCCTGGTAACGCCAGCCATGATCGAAGCTGCACTGCGTGACGACACCATCCTGGTTTCGGTCATGCACGTGAACAACGAAATCGGCACCATCAACGACATCGAAGCCATCGGCGAACTGCTTCGTTCGAAGGGCATCCTGTTCCATGTCGACGCCGCTCAGTCCACTGGCAAGGTCGAGATCGACCTGCAGAAGCTGAAAGTCGACATGATGTCGTTCTCTGCCCACAAAACCTACGGCCCTAAAGGCATCGGCGCGCTGTACGTCAGCCGCAAGCCGCGTGTTCGCATCGAAGCGACCATGCACGGCGGCGGACACGAGCGTGGCATGCGTTCCGGCACCCTGGCGACCCACCAGATCGTCGGCATGGGTGAAGCATTCCGCGTAGCCAAGGAAGACATGGCTGCCGAGAACGTGCGCATCAAAGCCCTGAGCGACCGCTTCTTCAAACAGGTCGAAGACCTGGAAGAGCTGTACATCAACGGCAGCATGACCGCCCGCGTACCGCACAACCTGAACTTGAGCTTCAACTACGTTGAAGGCGAGTCGCTGATCATGGCCCTCAAGGATCTGGCGGTTTCGTCCGGTTCGGCCTGCACCTCGGCTTCCCTGGAGCCTTCGTACGTACTGCGCGCCCTGGGCCGCAACGACGAACTGGCACACAGCTCGATTCGCTTCACCTTCGGCCGTTTCACCACCGAAGAAGAAATCGACTACGCCGCGCAGAAAGTCTGCGAGGCCGTTACCAAGCTGCGCACTTTGTCGCCGCTGTGGGACATGTACAAAGACGGTGTCGACATTTCGAAAATCGAGTGGGCGGCACACTGATTTCAAGTCGCCGCAAACCGGCCCTGTGAACTTAAGGTTTCAGGGCTCAAGAGCGACTCTCTGATGAGTGAGGATTAAGAATCATGGCTTACAGCGAAAAGGTCATCGACCACTACGAAAACCCGCGCAACGTCGGCAAGATGGACGCGGAAGACCCGGATGTCGGCACTGGCATGGTCGGCGCTCCGGCGTGCGGCGACGTGATGCGCCTGCAGATCAAGGTTAACGAGCAAGGCATCATCGAAGACGCCAAGTTCAAGACCTACGGTTGCGGTTCGGCTATCGCCTCCAGCTCCCTGGCGACCGAGTGGATGAAAGGCAAGACTCTGGATGAAGCAGAGACCATCAAGAACACTCAGCTGGCCGAAGAACTGGCCTTGCCGCCAGTAAAAATTCACTGCTCCGTACTCGCTGAAGACGCTATCAAAGCGGCCGTTCGCGACTACAAGCAGAAGAAAGGCTTGATCTGACTTTCAAGATTTGGCGACGAGTAAGGAGTCACCGATGGCTATCAGCATGACAGAAGCGGCAGCTCAACACGTGCGACGCTCCCTCAACGGGCGCGGCAAAGGTGAAGGGATTCGTCTGGGTGTTCGCACCACAGGCTGTTCCGGCCTTGCCTACGTGCTGGAGTTCGTCGACGAGGTGGTTGCAGAGGATCAGGTGTTCGAAAGTCACGGCGAGAAAGTGATCATCGACCCGAAAAGCCTCTCATACCTGGACGGCACCGAGCTCGATTTCGTCAAGGAAGGGTTGAACGAAGGCTTCAAGTTCAACAATCCCAACGTACGCGGTGAATGTGGCTGCGGCGAAAGCTTCAACATCTGAGGCTGCGCGTGGGTACTCCTTGTCATTTCGCTTTATTTGAACTGCAGCCGAGCTTCCGTCTGGATCTCGAGCAGTTGGCCACGCGCTATCGTGAGTTGGCGCGCGGTGTTCATCCGGACCGCTTCGCCGACGCTTCCGAGCGCGAGCAGCGGCTGGCGCTCGAGCAATCCGCGAACCTCAACGAGGCCTACCAGACGCTCAAGAATCCCCCGAAGCGCGCGCGTTACTTGCTCGCCATGGGTGGTCGTGAGTTGCCGCTGGAGGTCACGGTGCACGATCCGGAGTTTCTTCTGCAGCAGATGCAATGGCGCGAAGAACTCGAAGACCTGCAAGACAGCGCCGACCTGGCCGGCATTGCCGTGTTCAAGCGTCGCTTGAAGGTTGCGCAGGATGAGCTGAACGAAAGCTTCGCAGCCTGTTGGGATGACGCAGCGCAACGTGAGCAGGCCGAACGCCTGATGCGGCGCATGCAGTTCCTCGACAAGCTCACCTACGAAGTGCGCCAGTTAGAAGAGCGCCTCGACGATTAACCCAGTGCCGCTCCGGTCGCACGCCTGATATACAGATAAGTCCTGATTACGATGGCCCTACTGCAGATCGCCGAACCCGGCCAAAGTCCTCAACCGCACCAGCGTCGTCTGGCTGTGGGGATCGACTTGGGCACTACCAATTCGCTGGTCGCTGCATTGCGCAGTGGTCTTTCCGAGCCTCTGGCCGACGCCAACGGTCAGGTCATCCTGCCGTCCGCCGTGCGCTATCACGCCGATCGCGTCGAGGTTGGCGAATCCGCCAAGCTGTCCGCCGCTACCGATCCCTTGAACACCGTGCTGTCGGTCAAGCGCTTGATGGGTCGTGGTCTGTCCGACGTCAAGCAATTGGGCGACCAACTGCCATACCGCTTTGTCGGTGGCGAGTCGCACATGCCGTTCATCGACACCGTGCAAGGTCCGAAAAGCCCGGTCGAAGTCTCCGCCGAAATCCTCAAGGTGCTGCGTCAGCGCGCCGAGGCCACGTTGGGTGGCGAATTGGTCGGCGCGGTGATTACCGTTCCGGCCTATTTCGACGACGCTCAACGTCAAGCCACCAAGGATGCGGCCAAACTGGCCGGTCTGAATGTGTTGCGTTTGCTCAATGAGCCGACCGCAGCTGCCGTGGCTTACGGTCTGGATCAACACGCTGAAGGCCTGGTTGCTATTTATGACCTGGGCGGCGGTACTTTCGATATTTCGATTCTGCGCCTGACCGGCGGTGTCTTCGAAGTGCTGGCCACCGGGGGCGACAGTGCCTTGGGCGGCGATGACTTCGATCACGCGATTGCTGGCTGGATCATCGAGAGCGCCGGTTTGTCCGCCGACCTCGATCCGGGTGCGCAACGTCATCTGCTGCAAGCCGCCTGCGCGGCCAAAGAAGCGCTGACTACGGTCGTAAGCGTCGAAGTGGCTTACGGCGACTGGAAAGCTCAACTCACCCGCGAAGCCTTCGATGCGCTGATCGAGCCGATGGTTGCCCGCAGCCTGAAAGCTTGTCGCCGTGCCGTGCGTGATTCCGGCATCGAGTTGGAAGACGTTCACGCTGTGGTCATGGTCGGCGGTTCGACCCGTGTACCTCGTGTTCGCGATGCCGTCGCCGAAGCCTTTGGTCGCCAACCGCTGACCGAAATCGACCCGGATCAAGTGGTGGCCATCGGTGCCGCGATCCAGGCCGATACCCTGGCTGGCAACAAGCGCGATGGCGGCGAACTGCTGCTGCTCGACGTGATTCCGTTGTCCCTGGGGCTGGAAACCATGGGCGGCCTGATGGAGAAGGTGATTCCGCGTAACACCACCATCCCCGTCGCCCGCGCCCAGGACTTCACCACCTATAAAGATGGCCAGTCGGCCATGGCGATCCACGTGTTGCAGGGCGAGCGCGAGCTGATCAGCGACTGCCGTTCCCTGGCACGCTTCGAATTGCGCGGTATTCCGGCGATGGTGGCCGGTGCGGCGAAAATTCGCGTGACCTTCCAGGTCGATGCCGACGGTCTGCTCAGCGTTGCCGCCCGCGAACTGGGTTCGGGCGTTGAAGCCAGCATCCAGGTCAAGCCGTCCTACGGCCTGACCGACGGTGAAATCACCAAGATGCTCAAGGATTCGTTCGAATACGCCAACGACGACAAAGTCGCCCGCGTATTGCGCGAGCAGCAAGTCGATGCCCAGCGCCTGATCGAAGCGGTGCAGGGCGCCCTCGATGTCGACGGCGAACGCCTGCTCGACGCCGAAGAGCGCATGGTCATCGAGTTGCAGATGCAGGAACTGACCGAATTGATGAAAGGCACCGATGGTTTTGCCATCGAGCAGCAGACCAAGCGTCTGTCGCAAGTGACCGACGCCTTTGCTGCCCGCCGCCTGGACTCGACGGTGAAAGCCGCGCTGGCGGGGCGCAACCTGAATGAAATCGAGGAATAACTGATGCCGCAGATCATTTTTCTGCCTCACGCCGAACATTGCCCGGACGGAATGGTTGTCGAGGCTGAAACCGGTAAGTCCATTCTCGAAGTGGCCCATGACAACCATATCGAGATGGAAAGTGCCTGTGGCGGCGTTTGTGCCTGCACCACTTGCCACTGCATCGTTCGCGAAGGTTTCAACTCGCTCGAAGAAGCCGATGAGCTGGAAGAAGACTTTCTTGATCGGGCCTGGGGCCTTGAGCCGCAATCTCGTCTAGGCTGTCAGGCGATCGTCGGGACTGAAGACCTGACCGTTGAAATTCCGAAATACTCGCTCAACCATGCAGCCGAAGCGCCGCACTGATTCAAGGAAGTGACATGAGTCTGAAATGGGTTGATGTGCTGGAAATCGCGATCCAACTGGCTGAAACCAAGCCGGATGTGGATCCGCGTTACGTGAACTTCGTCGAACTGCACCAGTGGGTGCTGGCATTGCCGGAGTTCAGTGATGATCCGACCCGCGGTGGCGAGAAGGTGCTTGAAGCCATTCAGGCCGCCTGGATCGAAGAAGCAGACTGAGTCTGCACCGTACGCAGTTAGGCAATACCCAAGAACCCGCGTATAATTCGCGGGTTTAATTTTTCACAAATTACCGTTTCTGGAGTTACACCATGGCTGTTCAACGTACTTTCTCCATCATCAAGCCTGACGCAGTTGCAAAAAACGTTATCGGCGAGATCACTACTCGTTTTGAAAAAGCTGGCCTGCGCGTTGTAGCTTCGAAACTGAAGCAACTGTCCAAAGCCGAAGCTGAAGGCTTCTACGCTGAGCACAGCGCTCGTGGTTTCTTCGGCGACCTGGTTTCCTTCATGATCTCCGGTCCGGTTGTCGTTCAGGTTCTGGAAGGCGAAAACGCTATCGCTCTGAACCGTGAGCTGATGGGCGCTACCAACCCTAAAGAAGCTGCTGCCGGCACCATCCGCGCTGACTTCGCTGATTCCATCGACGCCAACGCTGTACACGGTTCGGACTCCGAAGCCGCTGCTGCTCGCGAAATCTCGTACTTCTTCGCAGCTACTGAAGTAACCACTCGCTAAGCATTGGCTTATGAGTGAAGGTGAATCCATGACTACATCGACTGTAAAAACTAACCTGCTGGGTCTGACTCAGCTGGAAATGGAAAAATTCTTCGACTCAATCGGGGAGAAGCGTTTCCGTGCCGGTCAGGTAATGAAATGGATTCACCACCTTGGCGTCGATGATTTCGACGCCATGACGAACGTCAGCAAAGCCTTGCGCGACAAGCTCAAGGTGATTGCTGAAGTTCGTGGTCCTGAAGTCGTCAGCGAGGACATTTCCACCGACGGCACCCGTAAATGGGTGGTGCGTGTGGCGTCCGGCAGCTGCGTCGAGACCGTCTATATTCCCCAGGGCAAGCGCGGCACTCTGTGCGTTTCGTCCCAGGCAGGCTGTGCCCTGGATTGCAGTTTCTGCTCCACTGGCAAGCAAGGTTTCAACAGCAACCTCACCGCCGCCGAAGTCATCGGCCAGGTGTGGATCGCCAATAAATCGTTCGGCAGCATCCCGGCGACCGCCGACCGTGCCATCACCAACGTGGTGATGATGGGCATGGGTGAGCCGCTGCTGAACTTCGACAACGTCGTGGCCGCCATGCATCTGATGATGGATGACCTGGGCTACGGGATCTCCAAGCGCCGCGTAACCCTGTCCACTTCGGGCGTGGTGCCGATGATCGATGAGCTGTCCAAGCACATCGACGTGTCCCTGGCGTTGTCGCTGCACGCACCGAATGACGCATTGCGTAACCAATTGGTGCCGATCAACAAGAAATATCCGCTTAAGATGCTGCTCGAATCTTGCCAGCGCTACATGGCGACCTTGGGCGAGAAGCGTGTGTTGACCATTGAGTACACCATGCTCAAGGACATCAACGACAAGGTTGAGCATGCGGTCGAGATGATCGAGTTGCTCAAGAACGTCCCGTGCAAGATCAACCTGATTCCGTTTAACCCGTTCCCGCATTCCGGCTATGAGCGTCCGAGCAACAACGCCATTCGCCGTTTCCAGGATCAGCTTCACCATGCCGGCTTCAATGTCACCGTCCGCACCACCCGTGGTGAAGACATCGACGCCGCGTGTGGCCAATTGGTAGGACAGGTGCTGGATCGCACCCGTCGCAGCGAACGTTATATCGCGGTGCGTGAATTGAGCGCCGAAAACGATCTGGCGCAAAACGCAGCGAACAACAACTAAAGAGAGGATCTCTATGTCCCTGCGCTTTGCGCTGCTTGTGCTGTTGGCCAGCCTCTGTGCTGGTTGTGTCCTGTCGGGCGATTTCAACCCGATGAAGACCAGCAAGGGCCGCGATGAAGCGCGTGTCGCCTACGTGCAACTGGGGCTGGGGTACTTGCAGCAAGGGATGACCGAGCGGGCGAAGGTGCCATTGAAAAAGGCCCTGGACCTGGACGATTCCGACCCTGACGCCAACGCGGCGTTGGGTCTGGTGTTCCAGGCCGAGATGGAGCCGGAGCTGGCCGACCAGCATTTTCGCAAGGCGCTGTCCTCCCGTCCCGGCGATGCACGCATCCTGAACAACTACGGCAGTTTTCTGTACGAAGAGAAACGTTACAAGGAAGCCTACGAGCGCTTTGAGCAAGCCGCCGCCGATACCCTGTATCCTGAGCGTTCACGGGTGTTCGAGAACCTTGGCATGACCGCTTCCAAGCTTGGTCAGCGTGACCTGGCCCAGCAGCAACTGGAAAAAGCCCTGCGTTTGAACCGCCAACAACCACGCGCATTGCTGGAAATGGCTGAGTTGTCTTACGAAGACAGGCATTATGTGCCCGCGCGTGACTATTACGACCGTTTTAGCCTGCTCACCGAACAAAATGCACGTAGTCTATTGCTCGGCGTTCGGCTGGCAAAAGTGTTTGAAGATCGCGACAAGGCCGCCAGTTTTGGCCTGCAATTAAAACGACTCTATCCCGGTACGCCGGAATATCAGCAATACCTGTCGGAGCAATGATGAAAGCGGCGCATCCCGAAGTTGTAGCAGCGAATCGCGTTAACCCCGGTGAAACATTGCGCCAGGCCCGCGAAAGCAATGGCTGGTCGCTGGCCGAAGTGGCCCTCAAGCTCAACCTCACCGTCAATTCCCTGGGTAATCTGGAAGCCGGCGCTTTCGACAAGCTGCCGGGGCATACCTTTGCTCGCGGTTACATTCGTGCGTACGCCAAATTGCTCGGCATGGACCAGACCGTTCTGGTGCAGCAATTCGACCAATCCACCGGCACCGACTCCCAAGGCAGCAACGTCCACAGCCTGGGTCGTATCGAAGAGCCGGTTCGGGTATCCCACACCATTTTGCGCATTGTCAGCCTGCTGTTGCTGATCGCGGTGATTGGCGGTGGTTTTGTCTGGTGGCAGGATCAAACCTCCTTGCGCACCAAGGACCTGGCCACGCTGGCCCCGGAACACGTAGAAGTCGAAGGCGCCGACGGCACCACCCAGATCCATCCGCTGGACGAGCCGGAAGACCAGGCTGTCGCGGAAGGTCAGACTGAAGCTGGAACCACGCTGGCGTTGCCGCAGTCCGAGACGTCGTCTGAAGCACCGGCCGAGGCTGAAGCCACCGCGCCGACTCCAGCGCCCGTCGCTCCGGCAGCAACCCCTGCCGCACCGGTTCACAACGCCGCCCCGGTAGTCGCCGCGCCAGTTGCTCCAGCGCCAGCCGCTCCAGCACCAACCGTGGCCGCACCGGTTGCACCTGCCGCCGTTGCTCCGACCGCCACTGCCGCCGCCGCTCCAGTGGCCGGTCAAGGCCAGGTGCAACTACTGTTCACCGCCGATTGCTGGACGCAAGTGACCGATGGCTCCGGCAAAGTGCTGTTGAGCGGTCTCAAGCGCAAAGGCGAAAACATTTCCGTCAGCGGCAAGCCGCCGTTTGCCGTGCGTCTGGGCTTTGCCCGTGGCGCGCAGGTCAGCTACAACGGTCAGGTGGTTGATGTCGCTCCGTTCACCAGTGGCGAGACTGCTCGCCTGAAGTTGGGTCAATAAGTCATGCACGGCGAATCTCCAATCAAACGTCGCGAATCCCGCAAGATCTGGGTCGGTAACGTGCCTGTTGGCGGCGATGCGCCCATCGCTGTGCAGAGCATGACCAACAGCGACACCAATGACGTGGCCGCCACCGTGGCCCAGATCAATCGTCTGGAAGCCGCAGGCGTCGATATCGTGCGCATTTCCGTGCCGGATATGGATGCCGCCGAAGCGTTCGGCAAGATCAAGCAATTGGTCAAGGTGCCCTTGGTGGCCGACATTCATTTCGACTACAAGATCGCGTTGCGCGTAGCCGAACTGGGCGTTGACTGCCTGCGCATCAACCCGGGCAACATCGGTCGTGAAGACCGCGTACGTGCGGTGGTCGATGCTGCCCGTGACCGCGGGATCCCGATCCGTATCGGCGTGAACGCCGGTTCCCTGGAAAAAGACCTGCAAAAGAAATACGGCGAGCCGACCCCGGCCGCGCTGGTCGAATCGGCCCTGCGTCACGTCGAGCACCTGGAACGCCTGAATTTCAGGGACTTCAAGGTCAGCGTGAAGGCGTCCGACGTGTTCATGGCCGTCGCCGCCTACCGCTTGCTGGCCAAGGAAATCGTCCAGCCGCTGCACCTGGGCATCACCGAAGCCGGTGGTTTGCGTTCAGGCACGGTGAAATCCGCCGTGGGCCTCGGTATGCTGCTCGCCGAAGGGATTGGCGATACTATTCGCATCTCGTTGGCGGCTGACCCGGTCGAGGAAGTGAAAGTCGGCTACGACATTCTCAAATCCCTGCACCTGCGGTCCCGTGGTATCAACTTCATCGCCTGCCCGAGCTGCTCGCGGCAGAACTTCGATGTGGTCAAGACCATGAACGAGCTGGAAGTGCGCCTTGAAGACCTGCTGGTGCCGCTGGATGTTGCGGTCATCGGTTGCGTGGTCAACGGGCCGGGCGAAGCCAAGGAAGCCCATATCGGCTTGACCGGCGGCACGCCAAACCTGATTTACATCGACGGCAAACCGTCGCAGAAACTGACGAATGACAATCTGGTGGATGAGCTTGAACGTTTGATCCGCCAGAAAGCGGCCGAAAAGGTCGAAGCCGACGCAGCTGTAATCGCTCGCGGCTGATCAAACGAATTTAAGGATTTTTTGTGAGCAAGTCTCTGCAAGCCATACGTGGCATGAACGACATCCTGCCCGAGCAGACGCCCCTGTGGCGTCATTTCGAGGGCACCGTCTCGCGTTTGCTGGATAACTACGGTTACAAGCAGATCCGCATGCCGATCGTCGAGTTCACCGAGCTGTTCAAGCGCTCCATCGGTGAAGTGACCGACATCGTCGAAAAAGAGATGTACACCTTCGAGGACCGCAACGGCGATTCCCTGACCCTGCGCCCTGAAGGCACGGCGGCCTGCGTGCGTGCGGTGCTCGAACACGGCATCACCGGCGGCGGCCAGGTGCAGAAACTCTGGTACATCGGCCCGATGTTCCGCCACGAACGTCCGCAGAAAGGCCGTTATCGTCAGTTCCACCAGATCGGTGTCGAAGTGTTCAACCTCGACGGTCCGGACATCGACGCCGAGCTGATCATCCTGACCTGGCGCCTGTGGGGCGAGCTGGGCATCCGTGATGCGGTCAAGCTTGAGCTCAACAGCCTGGGTACCGCTGAGTCCCGTGGTCGTTATCGCGAGGCCTTGGTCGAGTTCCTTTCGGCTCGCCTGGACAAGCTCGACGAAGACAGCCAGCGCCGTCTGAAGACCAACCCGTTGCGGGTCCTGGACACCAAGAACGCCGACACTCAAGCGGTCCTGGTCGACGCGCCGAAAATGGCCGACTACCTCGACGACGAATCCCGCGTGCACTTCGAGGGCCTCAAGGCTCGCCTCGACGCTGCCGGCATTCCTTATGTGATCAACCCGAAGCTGGTTCGCGGGCTGGATTACTACAGCAAGACCGTTTTCGAATGGGTCACCGACAAGCTGGGCGCCCAGGGCACCGTGTGTGCCGGTGGTCGTTACGATGGTCTGGTGGAGCAGATGGGCGGCAAGCCGACCCCTGGCGTTGGTTTCGCCATGGGCATCGAGCGCCTGGTGCTGCTGTTGGAAACCCTGGAGCAGATCCCGCAAGAGATCTCCCGTCAGGTCGACGTCTACCTCTGCGCCTTCGGTGAAGCCGCCGAGCTGGCCGGTCTGGCCTTGAGTGAACGTGTGCGTGACCAATTGCCCAACCTGCGCCTGCAAGTCAATGCCGGCGCCGGCAGTTTCAAAAGTCAGTTCAAGAAAGCCGACAAGAGCGGTGCGTTGTATGCGCTGATCCTCGGTGACGACGAGATGGCCCAGCAAGTGGTAGGTTTCAAACCCCTGCGTGGCCAGGGCGAACAACAAAGCATTGCCTGGGATGCGCTCGCTGCACACCTGGCCACCTGCGTCGTGCAGGGTTGAAGCTGTCAAACAGCCGATTTAGCGATTAAGGAGTATTGGGGTGTCGAGTACCGAAGACGAACAACTGGCGGATTTGAAAGACTGGTGGACACGTAACGGCAAGCCCCTGGTCACTGGCGGCCTGTTGGCGCTGGTCATCGTGTTCGGCTGGCAGGCCTTTCACAAGTATCAGAGCAATCAGTCGCAAGGCGCCTCGATTCTCTATCAGCAACTGCTGGAAACCACGCTGACGCCTGACGGCAAGCCTGACGCAGCCCGTGTTGCGGACCTGGCCGGCAAGCTCAACAGTGAGTTCGGCGGTTCTGCTTACGCGCAATACGGCAGCCTGTTCGTCGCGAAAGTCGCGGTCGACAGCGGCAAGCTGGACGACGCGGCCAGTGAGCTGAAAGCCATTGCTGACAAACCGGCCAACCCGGCGCTGGGCGAAATCGCCCGTCAGCGTCTGGCCCAGGTTCTGGCTGCACAGAACAAGGTCGAGGACGCCCTGAAACTGCTTGAAGGCGATGCCGACAAGTCGTTCCTGGCCACTCGCGAAGAACTCAAGGGCGACCTGCTGGTGCAGTTGGGTCGTACCGATGAAGCGAACACGGCGTATCAAAAAGCCAAGGCAGCACTGTCGGATGAAGCGGCAGTCGGTGGCCTACAAATCAAGCTGGACGACCTGGCCAAAGGGGATGCGTGACGTGATCCGTTGGAAACATGCAGCATTGCTGGCTCTGGCCGTTCTGGCCGCGGGTTGCAGCAGCAACAGCAAAAAAGAATTGCCGCCGGCCGAGTTGACCGACTTCAAAGAAGAAGTGGTTCTGCACAAGCAGTGGAGTCGTTCGATCGGTGACGGTCAGGGCGAAACCTACAACATGCTGGTGCCGGCCATCGATGGCGATACCATCTATGCCGCCGACGTCACGGGTGAAGTCGTGGCGATGGATCGCAGCAATGGCGACGTCAAATGGAAGAAAGATCTCGACTTGCCAGTTTCCGGCGCCGTTGGCGTGGGTTACGGTCTGCTCACGATCGGTACGCTCAAGGGTGAAATCGTTGCCCTGGACGCGACCAACGGCGAAGAGAAATGGCGCGCTCGCGTGACCAGCGAAGTCCTCGCACCGCCGGCCAACAACGGCGACGTTGTGGTGGTTCAGACTCAGGACGATCGTCTGATCGGCCTGGACGCGGCTACCGGCACCCAGCGCTGGTTGTATGACAGCACGCCAGCGGTCCTGACCCTGCGCGGCACCAGTGCGCCAGTCGTCACCAACCGCCTCGCGGTGGCTGGCCTGTCGACCGGTAAAGTGGTTGCTCTCGATATTTCCAACGGCGTGCCGGTGTGGGAACAACGGGTTGCGATCCCACAGGGTCGTTCGGAACTGGAGCGCGTAGTCGATATCGACGGCGGTCTGCTGCTGTCCGGCGAAACTCTGTACGTCGCCAGCTACCAGGGTCGCGTTGCGGCACTGGACCTGCAAAGCGGTCGTCAGCTCTGGCAGCGTGATGCTTCCAGCTATGCCGGCGTCGCCCAGGGTTTTGGCAGCGTCTACGTGAGCCTGTCTTCGGGCACCGTTGAAGGCGTCGACGAACGTTCCACCACAGCCTTGTGGAGCAACGATTCGCTGGCTCGCCGTCAACTGTCGGCTCCGGAAGTGTTCTCCAGCTACGTTGCAGTCGGCGACATGGAAGGCTACCTGCACCTGCTGAGCCAGGTGGACGGTCGTTTCGTCGGCCGCGAGCGCATCGACAGCGACGGCCTGCGCGCCCGTCCGCTGGTGGTGGGTGACACGATTTATGTGTATGGCAACAGTGGCAAACTGGAAGCCCTGACCATTAAGTAAAGATTTGACTATGCTTGGGGTTTAACCCCCAGGCGGCCTTGTTCTGCAAGGCTTGCGGCGCCTTCAAGCGCTGCCCCGAGCACCAGCCGCTGCCTCGCAGCGGCTTTTGTATTTTCTGAATTAACGAAGTGGAGAGCCGCATGGTTCCCGTAATCGCCCTGGTGGGCCGACCGAACGTCGGCAAATCCACCTTGTTCAACCGCCTGACCAGGACTCGCGACGCCATCGTCGGCGACTTGTCCGGTCTGACCCGTGATCGCCAATACGGTGAGGCCAAGTGGCAAGGGCGTTCCTACATTCTGGTCGACACCGGCGGTATCTCCGGTGACGAGCACGGTATGGACGAAAAAATGGCCGAGCAGTCGCTGCTGGCCATTGAAGAAGCCGATGTCGTTCTGTTCCTGGTAGATGCCAAGGCCGGTTTCACCGCCGCCGACCAGATGATCGCCGAGCATTTGCGCAAACGTAACAAGCGTTCCTACGTGGTTGCCAACAAGGTCGACAACATCGACCCTGAAATGGCCCGCGCCGAGTTCGCCCCGTTGGGCATGGGCCACGCGATCCCGATCGCAGGTGCCCACGGTCGTGGCATCACCCAGATGCTGGAAATCGCCCTCAGCGACTTCCCGAAAGACGATGACGAGCTGGAAGAAGGCGAAGAAGAGATCGTGGCCGAAGGCGAGGAAGCCAAGCGCATTCCTGGTCCAAGCGAAAAAGACGGGATCAAGATCGCCATCATCGGCCGCCCGAACGTCGGCAAGTCGACCCTGGTCAACCGCATGCTCGGTGAAGACCGTGTCATCGTGTATGACGAGCCCGGCACCACCCGCGACAGTATCTACATCCCGTTCGAACGTAACGACGAAAAGTACACGCTGATCGACACCGCCGGTGTGCGCAAGCGCGGCAAGATCCACGAAGAAGTTGAAAAATTCTCCGTGGTCAAAACCCTGCAAGCGATCAAAGACGCCAACGTGGTGATCTTTGTGATGGACGCCCGCGAAGGCGTGGTCGATCACGATCTTAACCTGCTGGGCTTCGCCATTGAGTCGGGTCGTGCGCTGGTGATCGCGATCAACAAGTGGGACGGCATGACGCCGAGCGAGCGCGACTTCGTGAAAGTCGAGCTGCAACGTCGGCTGTTCTTCGTTGACTACGCCGACATCCACTTCATCTCGGCCCTGCACGGCACGGGCGTGGGCAACCTCTACGCCTCCGTACAGAACTCGTTCAAGTCTGCGGTCACTCGCTGGCCAACCAACCGCCTGACCACCATTCTGGAAGATGCGGTGGGTGAGCACGCGCCGCCGATGGTCAACAACCGCCGGATCAAGCTGCGTTATGCCCACTTGGGTGGTGCCAACCCGCCGATCATCGTGATTCACGGTAACCAGATCGAGAAGGTGCCGAAGTCTTACGTGCGCTATCTGGAAAACACTTACCGTCGTGTCTTGAAGCTGGTCGGTACGCCGATCCGCATCGAGTTCAAGGGCGGCGAGAACCCGTACGAAGGTAATAAGACTTCGCTGACCGACCGTCAGGTCAACAAGAAACGCCGCATGATGTCGCACCACAAGAAAGCCGACAAAAAGCGCCGCGATAAGCGCTGATTCAGGTGAGTACCTGATCGTTCCCACGCTCCGCGTGGGAATGCATCCCGTGACGCTCTGCGCCACATACGCGTTGGACGCAGAGCGTCCATGGCTGCATTCCCACGCAGAGCGTGGGAACGATCAATATAGAGAGGGCGCCCAATGGGTGCCCTTTTTTTATGGGCGCCGTATGGGCTATCCTCGGGCTCTCCCGCGCCGCCGTTAGAGCCGGGTGTAGAGCAGGGAACCACCGATGATCACCAGTAAGCTGCCGAATGTCGGCATCACTATCTTCACTCAGATGTCTCAGCTCGCAGCGCAGACCGGGGCGATCAACCTGTCCCAGGGGTTTCCCGATTTCGATGCTCCCCAGGCGTTGTGCGATGCGGTCGGCCGGCACATTGCCCAAGGTCACAACCAATATTCGCCGATGACCGGCCTGCCGGCGTTGCGCCAGCAGATTTCAGCGAAGATTGCCCGCAGCTACGGCGTCAACGTGGATGCTGACCTTGAAGTGACGGTCACCCCGGGCGCGACTCAAGCGATCTTCTGTGCGATTCAGGCGGTTATCCACAGCGGCGACGAAGTGATCGTCTTCGACCCGTGCTACGACAGCTACGAGCCGTCGGTGCAGCTGGCCGGTGGCCGTTGCGTCCACGTGCAGCTCGGGCTGGATGACTTTTCCATCGACTTCCAGAAGCTCGCAGAGGCCATCACGCCGCGTACGCGGATGATCGTGATCAATTCGCCGCACAATCCAAGTGGCGCACTGATCAGCCGTGCCGAGCTGGATCAATTGGCGGATCTGATTCGTGATCGCGACATCTACCTTGTCAGCGATGAAGTCTACGAACATCTGGTGTTTGACGGCGTGCCCCACGTCAGCGTACTCAATCACGAAGAGCTGTATCAGCGCGCGTTCGTGGTCAGCTCCTTCGGAAAAACCTATCACGTCACTGGCTGGAAAACCGGCTACGTGGTCGCACCGCCAGCCCTCACGGCGGAACTGCGCAAGGTTCACCAGTACGTCAGTTTCTGCGGCGTGACCCCGCTGCAGTTTGCCCTGGCCGACTTCATGGCCGAACACCCGGAACACGTCGAAGAACTGCCAGGTTTCTACCAGGCCAAGCGCGATCTGTTCTGCGACCTGCTGGCACCGTCGCGCTTCAGCTTGACCCGTGTCACCGGCACCTATTTCCAATTGGTCGATTATTCGCAGATCCGCCCGGACCTCAACGATGTCGAGATGGCCCTGTGGATGACCCGCGAACACGGCGTGGCGAGCATCCCGATCTCGGTGTTCTACCAGAACCCGCCCGAAGGCCAGCGCCTGGTGCGCTTGTGCTTCGCCAAACGCGAGGAGACCCTGCGTGAAGCAGCGGAAAAACTATGCGTGATCTGAGTGCATTGCCCAACCTGAACATCGCGCTGATCCAGACCACCCTGGCCTGGCACGATCGCCAGGCCAACCTGGAGCATTTCGAGCAATTGCTGGAGCAGGCCCGCGGCGCGGATTTGATTATCCTGCCGGAGATGTTTACCACCGGGTTTTCCATGGAGTCCGAGACGCTCGCCGAAGCGGAAAACGGTCCGACCAGCAAATGGCTGCGGGTTCAGGCGGCCAAGCTTGAGGCGGTGATCACCGGTAGCGTGATTGTGCAGGCCGCCGATGGCAGTCACCGCAATCGCCTGCTTTGGGCGCGGCCGGACGGCGAGGTGTTGCATTACGACAAGCGCCACCTGTTCCGCATGGCCGGCGAGCACAACCACTACACCCCCGGCGAGCGTCAGGTGCAGTTCGAACTCAAGGGTTGGCGGATTCGGCCACTGATTTGCTACGACCTGCGCTTCCCGGTCTGGAGCCGTGATGCTCAGGACACCGATTTGCTGCTGTACACCGCCAACTGGCCGGGTGCGCGGCGTCAGCACTGGAACCGTTTGCTGCCGGCCCGGGCCATCGAGAACCTGTGTTACGTGGCGGCGGTGAACCGGATTGGCACCGACGGCAAGGGCTTTGCGTATACCGGCGACAGTCAGGTGCTGGACTTCCAGGGTGAGACATTGCTCAGCGCTGGCGAGGCGGATGGCGTGTTTCAGGTGGTGCTGGATGCGGCGGAACTGGCGGCCTATCGCACGCGGTTTCCGGCGAATCTGGATGCCGATACCTTCGAGTTCACCTAACCGATCGCTACCACGCTCTAACTGATCGTTCCCACGCTCCGCGTGGGAATGCAGCCCGGGACGCTCCGCGTCCCATTCGGGAGCTGGAACGCAGAGCGTCCCTTGAGGCATTCCCACGCGGAGCGTGGGAACGATCAACAAAAAGGCCCCAAGGTTTTCACCTTGGGGCCTTTTGCATTTCCGCGAACGCTTATGCCGCTTCTTTCGCTTCCGGCTGGCTCAACGAACGGTTCAGCGCGCTGAACAGTGCCTTGAAGCTGGCGGTGGTGATGTTTTCATCAATGCCCACGCCGTGCACCGCACGCTGACCTTCAACTCGCAGTTCAATGTAGGCCGCCGCCTTGGCATTGGTGCCCGCGCCGATGGCGTGTTCGTTGTAGTCCATGATTTCCACCGGGATCGGCAGACCGGCTACCAGTGCTTCCAGGGCGCCGTTGCCCTTGCCGCGCCAGTGCAGGTTGGTTTCGCCCTGGCCCTTGCCCGAGACTTCCACTTCCACCGAGCTGTTGCCGTTCTCTTCCTGCAAGCGATGGCTGACCAGCGCGTACGGGGTGTTGGCCTGCAAGTACTCGCTGTGCAGCAGCGCGTGGATTTGCTGGGCGGTCATTTCCAGGCCGAGGCGATCGGTTTCACGCTGTACAACCTGGCTGAACTCGATCTGCATGCGACGCGGCAAGCTGATGCCGTATTCCTGTTCCAGCAGGTAAGCGATACCGCCCTTGCCCGACTGGCTGTTGACGCGGATCACCGCCTCGTAGCTGCGGCCGATGTCGGCCGGGTCGATCGGCAAGTACGGCACTTCCCACAGGGTGTCCGGTTTCTGCTGGGCGAAGCCTTTGCGGATAGCGTCCTGGTGCGAGCCGGAGAACGCGGTGTGAACCAGGTCGCCGACGTACGGGTGACGCGGGTGCACCTGGATCTGGTTGCACTCTTCGACGACTTTGCGCACGCCGTCGATGTCGGAGAAGTCCAGCTCAGGGTGAATGCCCTGGGTGTAGAGGTTCAATGCCACGGTCACCAGGTCAACGTTACCAGTGCGCTCGCCGTTGCCGAACAGGCAGCCTTCGACACGGTCGGCGCCGGCCATCAGGCCCAGTTCGGTGGCGGCTACGCCGGTGCCACGGTCGTTGTGGGTGTGCAGGCTGATGATCACGCTGTCACGACGGTTGATGTGACGGCCGAACCATTCGATCTGGTCGGCGTAGATGTTCGGGGTCGCGCATTCGACGGTGGCCGGCAGGTTGAGGATCACCTTGTGCTCAGGTGTCGGGTTCCAGACTTCGATCACTGCATCGCACACTTCCTTGGCGAATTCGAGTTCGGTGGCGCTGAAGGTTTCCGGCGAGTACTCGAAGGTCCACTCGGTGTCCGGCTGCTGGGCGGCGTATTTGACGAACAGCTTGGCGGCGTTCACGGCGATGGCCTTGATCCCGTCCTTGTCCTGGTTGAAGACAATGCGGCGGAAAGAAGGGGAGGTCGCGTTGTACAGGTGAACGATGGCTTTCTTCGCCCCGCGCAGGGATTCGAAGGTGCGCTCGATCAAGTCTTCACGGCCCTGGGTCAGCACCTGAATGGTGGTGTCGTCCGGGATGTGGCCGTCTTCGATGAGGGTGCGCACAAAGTCGAAGTCGGTTTGCGAAGCGGCCGGGAACGACGCTTCGATTTCTTTCACGCCGACCTGCACCAGGGTTTTCCAGAAACGCAGCTTTTTCACCGCGTCCATTGGCTCGATCAGCGACTGGTTGCCGTCGCGAAGATCGGAGCTGCACCAGATCGGCGCGGCGGTGATGGTCTTCGACGGCCAAGTGCGGTCCGGGATATCGATGGTCGGGAACGCGCGGTATTTCGAAGACGGGTCTTTGAGCATGCTCATCGGGAAATCCTTATTGTGTGGGCCGAAAAAAGGCGGCCTGCCGGTGGATCAAAAGTTGTTGGGAAAACGTGTAAGGCGAGGCACCGCGATTCAGCCTGGCAGTCGTGCGCTGACGAGGCACAGGCTGCGGTGCTGGCGAAGCTGAATGAGGGTGTGAGAGGTTTTCATGTCTTCAACCCTAACCGCCGGGGTTGAGGTTGGCAAGCAGTCGAAAAAAATTGAGAGGAATACTCGAAAAGGCGGGATTGGCGAGATTTTATTGCTGGGATATGGGGCGATTGTTTTGATGTTTGCGCAGGGTTTGTGGGATGCGCAATTGAAGGTTGGTGATGGGGTGCCTGTGATTCCGCCTTCGCGGGCAAGCCTCGCTCCTAAAGGTTGTGTGCTGATTCGCGGTCACCGCGAACCTGTAGGAGCGAGGCTTGCCCGCGAAGAAGCCGGTAGCACCAGCGACTTTTTTAAGGCTGAAACGCCCCAATAAAAATCGCCGGATCCACCCGCGCATCATTCAGGCTGACGTTCCAGTGCATATGCGGCCCGGTCGCCCGACCCGTCGAACCGACCTTGCCCACCACGCCACCACGGGCCAATTGCTGCCCGACCTTCACATCAATTTTCGACATGTGACAGAACATGCTGATAAAGCCTTGGCCATGGTCGACAAACACCGTGTTGCCGTTAAAGAAGTAGTTACCAGTCAAAATCACCTTGCCCGCCGCCGGGGTCTTGATCGGCGTGCCCGCTGGCACTGCGAAGTCCAGGCCGGCATGTGGATTGCGCTCTTCACCGTTAAAGAACCGACGCACGCCAAACTTGCTCGACAGCGGCCCGTTGACCGGTTTGTCCAGCAGCAGGTTGCTCGGGGTGACGGGGCTGAAGCTGCGATACGCCTGGATCTGCTCGGCCAGTTCGCCTTCGATGCGCTTCAGGTTCTCCGGGTTTGGATTGACCTGTTGCGTGTTCTTCAGCGTGATGCGTTGTTCCGGGTATTTCTTGTTGCCGACGGTGAAGCTCAGATTGCGGCCACCACTGCTCACTTGCTGGGTGCCCGGTTTGACCGTCAACGGCACACCGACTATGGCCAGCCAATTGCTCTGTTCCTTGACCACCAGCACCGGTTTGCCCTGATACGTGGCTTTCGGCGCCTGGGCGGACGTGCCCAGGTCCACGACCGCCACGCCGCCCGGCACCGGTTTGTTCAGCTGGCGAGTGATGTAGCTGTCGGCGTGGGCGTTGAAGGTCAGGCACAGCAGGAACAGCGGAGCTAAGAAACGCGGCATGGATCAATCCAGTAAAGAAAGGGTGACAGGCGTCAGGTGATTGTCTTCGACACGCACTTGCAACTCGCCTTCGCCGAGCCGGGCGTTCAGGCGCTGGCCGGGGTGGGTCTGGGCGGCATTGCGAATCGCGTTGCCGCGCTCGTCCAGCAAAATGCTGTAGCCACGGCCAAGGGTCGCCAGCGGGCTGACCACATGCAGCGTCTGCATCTGACTTTGCAGTTGCAGGCGCCGGGCCTTGAGGCCTTCGCGCATCGAGCGGGGCAGGCGTTCGGCGAGGCTGTCGAGGCGTTGGCGCAGCATTGCCAGTTGCCGTCCCGGATGTTGCCCGGCGAGGCGGGTTTCCAGGCGGATCAGGCGTTCGCGACGGGTATTGAGGTTGCGTTCAAACGCGCGACGCAGGCGCATGTCCAGATCGTCCAGACGTTGCGCTTGCTGACGCAGGCGTTCACCGGGATGACGCAAACGGCGGGACATGCCTTCCAGGCGCAGGCGATCGCGCATCAAGCGGTCACGAATGCGCATCACCAGGCGTCGATGCAGGCTTTCGACCCGGCGCACCAAATCGCTGGAGTCAGGCGCCAGCAGTTCGGCGGCGGCAGAGGGTGTCGGCGCGCGAACGTCGGCCACGAAGTCGCTGATCGACACGTCGGTTTCATGGCCGACGGCGCTGACAATCGGCGTCACGCAGGCATCCACGGCGCGGGCCACGGCTTCTTCGTTGAAACACCAGAGGTCTTCCAGCGAACCGCCACCACGGGCCAGGATCAATGCGTCGAAGCCGCGGGCGTCGGCCAGTTTCAGTGCACGGACAATCTGTGCGGTGGCTTCGCGACCTTGTACGGCGGTCGGGATCAGCGTCAATTGCACCTGCGGCGCCCGACGGCGGAACACGCTGATGATGTCGCGGATCACTGCGCCGGTCGGCGAGCTGATGATGCCGATGCGTTGCGGATGGGCCGGCAGCGGTACTTTGCGCTCGGCACTGAACAAGCCTTCGGCGCTGAGCTTTTCCTTCAACGCATCGAAGGCCAGGCGCAGGGCGCCGTCACCGGCCGGCTCTACGGTGTCGAGGATCAACTGATAGTCGCCACGACCCTCAAACAGCGAGACCTTGCCCCGCACCTTGACCGCCAGGCCATCCTTCAACGCTTGGCGAACCTTGGCCGCGTTCTGCCGAAACAACGCGCAACGCACCTGGGCGCCGCTGTCCTTGAGGGTGAAATACACATGGCCGGACGCCGGGCGGGCGAGGTTGGAGATTTCGCCTTCGACCCAGATATTGCTGAACACGTCTTCCAGCAACACCCGCGCGCGGCCGTTGAGCTGGCTGACAGTCAGGACTTCACGGTCCAGGCCGAGTCTTGCAAAGGGATCTTTAATCATGGGGCGCATGATAAAGGCATTCTTCAGGGGAATGCACGATCCCCGGTAGGCGCAGCCTTCGTCAGCTCCTACAGGGATTGGGTGAATTGTTGGACCAATGCGGTGGGATTTTGCCGGCAGGCGAGGGCGACGGTGCTGTGGCAATCCGGGTCGGCCAGCGGCAGGAAGTGGATATCGGCCGGGGCGATGTCCTGCATCGACTCCGGCAACAAGGCAATGCCGAACCCGGCCTGGATCAATTGCAGTTGCGTGGTTTTGCGCGACACCACGCGCGCGGCCTTGGGAAAAAAGCCCTGGCGCATGCACAACTCGGCGGACAGATAGCTCAGGCCGCCGCGTTGCGGATGAGGAATCGAGATAAATGCTTCACCCTTCAACTGCGCCAGATCGATGCCTTGTCCCGAGTTATCCACAGCCAGCCGATGATTGGGTGGCACGGCGAGCAGTAAACGCTCGCTATATAAAGGCACAATCTGCACCCCTTCACGCTGGCGCAGCACCGGCAAGCGCAGCAAACCAACATCCAGGCGACCTTCGGCCAGCTCTTCGAGTTGCGCTTCGGACGACAGTTTGACGATGTCCATGGACACACCAGCGTGTTGATCCAGATAAGCACTGATGCCGCGTAGCAGCCGACCGCTCATCGGCACGGTGCTGGAATGGCTCAGGCGCAAAATACCGAGCTGGCCGTTGCCGACCTGGGTCGCCATCTCGCTGGCCTTGGTCAGCTCATTCAACAGGTTTCTGGCGCGGGGCAAAAACGCTTCGCCCGCGGCTGTCAGGCGAGGTTGGCGCGCGGTGCGTTCGAATAGCGGCGTTTGCAGACGGGTTTCCATGTCCTTGATTTGCCGGCTCAGGGCGGACTGCGCGATAAACAGGCGTTCGGCCGCAGCGCTGAAACTGCCGCACTCGGCGATTTCCACGAAATAACGTAGTTGGCGGGTTGAAAGCACAAGGCATGCCTTTTCGAGATGGGTGGGTGACTTTGAAGATATTAGTCGCAAGGCTCGACGCTGGCTAAAGTCATCACAGGTCTTCAAGGAAAAACCCTGCAAATGAATGTGCTTGAGTTGTTGAGCCAATGGCCGTTCGGCGCAACGGATTGGCTGGTGATCGGGCTGGGCATTGCCCTGGCGTACATCGTGTTTGGCATCGCCGGTTTCGGTACCGCACTGGTGGCGGGGCCGATCCTGATCCTGTTTATGCCGTTGTCGAAAATCGTGCCGTTGCTGGTGCTGCTGGATTTCGTCGCGGCCTTCGGCAATCTGCTGCCCTCGCGACGGGATGTGGCCAGGCCCGAGCTGTTGCGATTGCTGCCGTGCATGGCGGTGGGCTGCACGCTGGGGGTGATCTTCCTGCTGAATCTCCATTCCGACCTGTTACTGCTATTGATGGGCCTGTTTATCAGCACCTATGCGGTTTATAGCCTGTGGGTCAAAACCCGGTCGACGCAATTGTCAGCGGGTTGGGCGGTGCCGATGGGCACGGTGGGCGGGATGTTTGGGGCGTTGTTTGGCAGCGGTGGCTTTTTATATGCGATCTATCTGAACAGTCGCTTGCCCAAGGACGCGGCCCGGGCGACCCAGAGTGCGCTGATCAGTTGCAGCACCGTGGTGCGTTTGAGTCTGTTTGCCGTCGCCGGGGTGTATGCCGAGCTACCCTTATTGGTATTGGCCGTGTGCTTGTTGCCGGCCATGGCGCTGGGGTTGTGGATCGGCCGACGATTGACGATGAAGCTGTCCCGGGAGGCGTTCGTGCGGCTGGTGACCTGGTTGGTGCTGGCCAGCGGGATTGCTTTGATCGGGCGGTATTTGAGTACTTGACCTGAGTGTGTCAGGGATTAAGCTGCCGGCCGTTCTGACGTCTTCGCGGGCAAGCCTCGCTCCTACAAGGATCTGCGCGAAACCTGTAGGAGCGAGGCTTGCCCGCGAAGGCGCCACCCGCCACGCCGCAAAACTCCCCATTTGACGCAGTAGGCTTGCACCATGAATTCCCAAAGCATCATCGTCCCGAAAATTTCCACACTGCCGGTACACGAACCCCGGGCCCGGGCGGTCGTGCGTTGGCTGGTGCGCAAGAATATCGTCAAGGAAGAGCTGACCACCTGCGGGCGTACCGGCAATCGCATGGGTTACGCGCTGGCGGATGGCGCCCGGGCCGTGGTCCTGCACCCTGAAGCGCTGCCGTTCGGCGAACCGGTCAATGGCCTGGAAATCATCACCAAACGCTGCATCTACACGCCGGCCAAGGGTTTCCTGGAAGAGGCGGGATGCGCCGAGTGCCGCAAGGAAGTCGGCGAAGCGCTGTTCGAAAGCCTGGAAGAGTGGATGCCGGGCCGCACCGACAACTTCACCTGCCCCGAGTGCGGGCATGAAGATGACATCAACGGGTTTCTGTTCCTGCAGGAATGCGGCTTTTCCAACCTCGGCTTCATCTTCAACAACTGGGCCGAGGCGGGGTTCAAGCAGAGCTTTATCGACGAATTTGCCGATTGGCTTGACCAGCCTGTCAGCCTGGTGAAAGTCGAGCTGTAACCGAAACCGAAACCGTAGGAGCGAGGCTTGCCCGCGAAGCTTTTAGCGCCCGTGAAGACGCCTTCGCGGGCAAGCCTCGCTCCTACAGGTTTTTGGCGTGAAATACCCGTCGATCGACCGTGTCGATAATAGACAGAGTTTTACATTGAACCCGAGGGGGTGTCTGACTATAATGGCGCGCTTCCATTTTCCCGCTCGGGAGCCCCCGCGATGCTGCGTATCAGCCAAGAAGCTCTGACATTCGACGACATTCTCCTAGTGCCCGGTTATTCCGAGGTGCTTCCTAACGAAGTCAGTCTCAAGACCCGCCTAACCCGTGGCATCGAGCTGAATATTCCTCTGGTTTCTGCCGCCATGGACACCGTTACTGAAGCCCGTCTGGCAATTGCCATGGCTCAGGAAGGTGGCATCGGCATCATCCACAAGAACATGACCATCGAGCAGCAAGCTGCCGAAGTGCGCAAGGTCAAGCGTTACGAAGCCGGCGTGGTCAAGGACCCGATCACCATCGAGGCTGACGCCACGGTGCGTGAACTGTTCGAACTGACCCGCATGCACAACATCTCCGGCGTTCCGGTTTTGCACGATGGCGACCTGGTCGGCATCGTCACTTCCCGCGATGTACGTTTCGAAAACCGTCTGGACGCCACCGTCCGTGAAGTGATGACGCCTAAAGAGCGTCTGGTCACGGTCAAGGAAGGCGCCGACAAGAACGACGTTCGCGAGTTGTTGCACAAAAACCGCATCGAACGCGTGCTGATCGTCGACGACAAGTTTGCCCTCAAAGGCATGATGACCGTCAACGACATCGAAAAAGCCAAGGCTTACCCGCTGGCCAGCAAGGACGATCAAGGTCGTCTGCGCGTTGGCGCTGCGGTCGGCACCGGTAAAGACACTGGCGAACGTGTTTCGGCACTGGTTGCTGCCGGCGTTGACGTGGTGGTGGTCGACACCGCCCACGGTCACTCCAAAGGTGTGATCGACCGCGTTCGCTGGGTCAAACAGAATTTCCCTGACGTGCAGGTCATCGGCGGCAACATTGCCACCGGCGCTGCCGCCAAGGCCCTGGTCGAAGCTGGCGCCGACGCGGTCAAGGTCGGTATCGGCCCTGGCTCGATCTGCACCACCCGCATCGTCGCCGGTGTCGGCGTCCCGCAAATCAGTGCCATCGCCAACGTCGCCGCCGCCCTTGAAGGCAGTGGCGTGCCGTTGATCGCCGACGGCGGCATCCGTTTCTCCGGTGACCTGTCCAAGGCCATCGTTGCCGGTGCTTCCTGCGTGATGATGGGCTCGATGTTCGCCGGTACTGAAGAAGCGCCGGGCGAGATCGAACTGTTCCAGGGTCGTTCGTACAAGGCTTACCGCGGCATGGGTTCGCTGGGCGCCATGTCTCAGGCTCAAGGTTCCTCCGATCGTTACTTCCAGGACTCCTCGGCAGGCGCCGAGAAACTCGTTCCGGAAGGCATCGAAGGGCGTGTTCCGTACAAGGGCACCCTGAGCGCCATCATCCATCAACTGATGGGCGGCCTGCGTTCCTCGATGGGCTACACCGGCAGTGCCGACATCGAAGAAATGCGCACCAAGCCTGAGTTCGTGCGGATCACCGGCGCTGGCATGGCCGAGTCTCACGTGCACGACGTACAAATCACCAAGGAAGCGCCAAACTACCGCGTAGGTTGAGGCTTCCAGCAATAAGTTAAGTAACCGGGGCTGTTTTATTCAGCCCCGAGTTGTTTCTGAATCACGACTGTTTCTGAATTACTTAGACGAGACTGAATCATGGCCCTCGACATTCACGCCCACCGCATCCTGATCCTCGACTTCGGTTCCCAGTACACCCAGCTGATTGCCCGCCGCGTGCGTGAAATCGGCGTGTACTGCGAACTGCATCCGTTCGACATGGACGACGAAGCGATTCGCGAATTCGCTCCAAAAGGCGTCATTCTCGCCGGCGGCCCCGAGTCCGTGCACGTCGCCGACAGCCCGCGCTGCCCGCAAGCGGTGTTTGACCTGGGCGTACCGGTCTTCGGTATCTGCTACGGCATGCAGACCATGGCTGAACAGCTGGGTGGCAAGGTCGAAGGTTCCGAGCTGCGTGAGTTCGGTTATGCCCGCGTTGACGTAGTCGGCAAGAGCCGCCTGCTCGACGGCATCGAAGACCACATCGACGCTGACGGCCTGTTCGGCCTCGACGTGTGGATGAGCCACGGTGACAAAGTCACCAAGATGCCGCAGGACTTCCACATCCTCGCCAGCACCCCGAGCTGCCCGATTGCCGGCATGTTCGACGACGCTCGCGGCTACTACGGCGTGCAGTTCCACCCGGAAGTGACCCACACCAAGCAGGGCGGTCGCATCCTGTCGCGCTTCATCCTCGACATCTGCGGCTGCGAAGCCCTGTGGACGCCGTCGAAAATCGCCGAAGACGCTATCGCCAACATCCGCGCCCAGGTCGGCACCGACAACGTACTGCTCGGCCTGTCCGGCGGTGTGGACTCCTCAGTCGTTGCCGCGCTGCTGCACAAAGCCATTGGCGACCAGCTGACCTGCGTCTTCGTCGACAACGGCCTGCTGCGTCTGCACGAAGGCGAGCAAGTGATGGCCATGTTCGCCGAGAACATGGGCGTCAAGGTGATCCGCGCCAACGCTGAAGATCAGTTCCTCGACAACCTGGCTGGCGAAAGCGATCCAGAGAAGAAGCGCAAGATCATCGGCCGTACCTTCATCGACGTCTTCGATGCCCAGTCCAATAAACTGGACAACATCAAGTACCTCGCCCAAGGCACCATCTACCCGGACGTGATCGAGTCGGCTGGCGCCAAGAGCGGCAAGGCTCACGTGATCAAGTCGCACCACAACGTGGGTGGCTTGCCGGAAGAAATGAACCTGAAACTGGTCGAGCCGCTGCGCGAACTGTTCAAGGATGAAGTCCGTCGCCTGGGCCTGGAACTCGGCCTGCCGTACGACATGGTCTACCGTCACCCATTCCCGGGCCCGGGCCTGGGCGTGCGGATCCTCGGTGAAGTGAAGAAGGAATACGCCGACCTGCTGCGTCGCGCCGACCACATCTTCATCGAAGAACTGCGCAAGGCCGACTGGTACCACAAAGTCAGCCAGGCGTTCGTGGTGTTCCAGCCAGTGAAATCGGTTGGCGTGGTAGGCGACGGCCGTCGTTACGCCTGGGTCGTGGCCCTGCGTGCCGTGGAAACCATCGACTTCATGACCGCGCGTTGGGCGCACCTGCCTTACGAACTGCTGGAAACCGTCAGCGGCCGTATCATCAATGAAATCGAAGGCATCTCCCGCGTTACTTATGACGTGTCGAGCAAGCCGCCGGCGACGATTGAGTGGGAGTGATTGGACGCCCGGCCCTGATCGGCACTGACTAGCGTGCAGCGCTAGATTCGGAGGAGCGCAGGGAAGGGGGTTAGCCAATGCCAGTCAGTTATGCTGACTGGCATTTTTGTTTCTGGGGGAAAGCTACGAAGCAAGAGCTGTGGTTTTCAATGAACGGCAAAGGCTGGCGTAGGTATTAGAGAAACTGTGATCGAATCAGATCCGTATCGAACGGTGTTATCCCTTGATCAGGCGCAAACACCGCCTGCGCCTGCTGCGGCGAAGCGACTCGTTCCCCCCGTGCGCGTACATGTAAATCGAACAGCGTCTCCAAATCAGGCCGTGGTGTATGCACCAATGCCCGCAGCATCAACGATATTCCACTGAGGTTGTTTCCGACGTTGTTCCACCGCGGAGATGAAGTGAGCCCCAGATCAGCCCAAATCATGCGTCGTTCCTGCAAGTCCATCACGAATGGCAGACAGATAACCGTGTCGGAAGCGATATCGATACGGTCGACCACGGATCGCGGCTCGAATACTTCACCTGACGCCGCGTCGGCGCGGGCCATCCAGCCAGCGAAGCATTCTGGAAGATCGCAGTACGGCTGCTCGGTGTATGAGTTGATAGACGTGACGACATAGCGAATGCCCTTCTCGACGAGGACATCAAGGTCGAGGTCGATGAACTCCGCAGCCCCGTTGGGCGCGTCGACGATGTCGCCGCTGTGGTAGCCGCCGAAATCCTTCAGGTTGTAGTACGCGACCGTTTGTGTGAACACGAAGTTGGCGTCGAAAAAAGCGGCTGACAAGTCAATGTCAGTGCGTTCACGACCGTTTTTCCACCACAGGAACAGGCGAATAAAACGTGTGTCAGGCATATGCAACCGACTGCCCCGCACCAGCGTACGAAGCGACTTCGATGAGGCACGCTGTGCCAGCGGCACTTTGTATTCGCTTAATGCTGGATCGATGAAGCAGCGGCCTAGTGGCGGCAGCGACGCAAAACGCATTACGAGAGCGTCCTCGCAGATTCGGGCAGCCCGAGCCAACACGTCGGGTGCGAGAGGTTCGCGTCGATCCTTGATGCCATAGATTTTGGCGAATGAACCTTTCGGTGTGAAGGCCCGCAGGGGCAGGGGGCGCGGAGCGCGTACCTGGGCCAGCAACTGCAGCAGGACAGGTGACGACACTTGTGTCGCAACAGCCTCGAACGCGTCTAGAACAGGCTCTGGTTCCGTCGCGCGTCGTAGGGTCGCGTCCAGACGTCGTGCGAACTCACCAGGACGGCTCTGTAGTATGAGCGTCAGCGTGGCGATGTGACGCTGGGCAAACAATGTTTCGACACGTGATCCAAACGAGGCTGGCGCTTCGTTGTGACGCGCCGCCGTGATGGCGGCGAGCGCTTGTGGGTATTTGTCGGCGTAGTCGCCCGGATGCAGTACTTCCGCCAGGCGCTTCCAGCGCTCAACATGCCGCATTACGTCTTCTGTAGCGTTGGGAATGTGGTCGAGCAGGCGCAACAGCAGACGGCGCATGGAGCGCTTCATCGCTGTGAAACGTGTCGAAGCTGTCGCCAGCGACACGTCTCCTCCATTCAGCGCTACCGCGAGTCGTAGCACGTCAGTCGCCGTTTCGACATTTCGCTCCAGGAATGCGTCCACTCGTGCATCGTTGGCTACATGCTGGATAAGTGCGCCGCCAAGCTGTGCACGAATTTCCCGAAACGGGACGACCTCCGGCAGCAGACGGAACACATCGCTTTTGTACTCTCGAACAAACCAGACGACATCGGCAGTTTCCTGTTCGGAGAGCGAGGTGCGCGATGAAACCAGCGGCTCGAGCAATGACTCGAACTCAGCGACGCTACCCGGTTCGATAACGCGGGATATGAAGTTGCCTTCAAGCATCGCAGGTCGCGAGTGTTCACTGGGTGGTAAACGCCGAAGCGTGAGGTAGTGCATGACGGCGTTAAGGTACAACTCCGCCTCTGAGGCCGTCAGAACTTGCTCTGGAAAGTCAGGATAAAACGGTCGGTGGTGCACATGAGCGCCATTCTCCCGCCGGAGGACTCTGACAATCTCACGCAGCCAATGCTTGAGTTCTGTCGGTGACAACCTGCCGAGTTGCTCAATCAGAGGCTCTGATAGTACGCATCGGAACGCTGCGACTTCCCGGACAGCCGACGCGACCTGAGCGCGCGTGGCACCGCCAGTGCCCATCGGGACGTGAACTCTGGTACGGCGACGAAGGAACAGCTCCTGATTCATCCTTGATTTTCTCCCTTGGCCGCCGTCGTGAACGAGCCGCAGCATCGTGTCTACAGCCGATATAAAAACGCCTGCAAGAAGCAGGCGCGGTGTGGAGAGCGGAACCCCTAGGTCATAGGAGGTTTAGAAGGAAGGTGTTCCATAGCCACGAAGGCATTCTACGGGAGGTTGTTTTTGTTTGTCAGGTCGCTGCATAACTCAACGGTAACAAGCTGCTTCGCCAGAAGAATAGGGGCTGATGATCGACAAATCGCTTGTCCATCGTCCAGACAAGTGGCGGCGTTATTGGCCAAGTGTGCCTTCAAGGTCGGCGAAGTTCCCACAAGGTCAGCCGGACTATCGTAGTGTTCCAGCCAGTGAAATCGGTTGGCGTCGTTGGCGATGGCCGTCGTTACGCCTGGGTTGTAGCCCTGCGTGCCGTGGAAACCATCGACTTCATGACCGCGCGTTGGGCTCACCTGCCTTACGAACTGCTGGAAACCGTTTCCGGTCGCATCATCAATGAAATCGAAGGCATCTCCCGCGTTACTTATGACGTGTCGAGCAAGCCGCCGGCGACGATTGAGTGGGAATAAGCTGAACAACAAGGGCGCCGCGAGGCGCCCTTGTTGCATCTGCAAGAAACGTTTCTGAGGGTTGAGCGAACCCGCGCCAAACGGACACTGGCGTGCAAGGAGTGATGGCAATATAGTTTCAAATTGGCCGGGTCGGTGGATTCGGATGACATGGATGTGTAAAGGCTCTGATGAGCCAACATAAGGGATTTATGGTTTCTATCTACGTGTGCGGTGAAGACAAGACCCGGCAGATCAGCGACTGGGTCATAAAGAATGACAAATCCGAAGGGCTCTCCCTGACGTGTCACTTCCCCTCCGGCAAGCATTTTTTTCGCCCGCTCGCTGACTGCAAGGTCGATCCTACCCGAGAGCTGCAAGACACTCTTCTTCGAAGAAAGGGCAGCTCAGTGCTAAACCCCGTCGAAAAGGTAGTGATCTACGGCGAGAAATATGCGGTCGTTCAGTATCCCGGCAAGACCACAAAGTACGTGTTCAAGATGGACACTATCGAACTTGTCGCGCCGACGAAGATGAAGGACGAGTCGACATTTCGCTATTTCCTTTCAGTCGCCAATGGCAGGGTCGAACAGGCCGCGTCACCGAACGACAAGACGATTGCCGAAAACGTGTTGCGCCAGTTGAACGCGATCCTTCCCAGTTCGAACACGGCATTGCACGCCTACTGCACGGGGCAGAATAGGCGACAGGAGCAAGCGGGTAACTTCATCTTTCCCTTCGGGCTCAATGAAAGTCAGCTCAAGGCAGTCGAACAGGCGTTCACTTCGCAGATAAGTCTGATCGAAGGACCGCCAGGCACCGGCAAGACACAGACCATTCTCAACATCATCGCCAATATCCTGCTGCATGGAAAAACCGTGGCAGTGGTCTCCAACAACAATCCGGCAGTCAGTAATGTCTGTGAAAAACTGGGCAAGTCCGGGCTCGATTACCTGGTTGCCAAGTTGGGCAACGAGAAAAACCGAAAGGCATTCTTCGACAATCCTCGCTCTCGGCCAACTGCCATTGCCGAAACCGCTCCCTCAATGGAGCACATTCAGAGCATCTTGCAGCGGCTCAAGCGCCATCTGTCTGGCCGCAACGCAGTGGCACAACTGCAGATTGAAATCAGTGAACTGGAGATCGAGCGAAGCTACCTGCGGCAATGGCAGCAGGATAACGGTGTTCAGGACAGCGTCGCTCTGGGCAAGTACAACCTGTCCCCGCAAAAGTCCGCTGACCTGATGGCATACCTGACGCACCTTGCAGGCAAACGCGTGCGGATCAAGGACAGGATCGAGATGCTGTTCAACTTCAAGATCCTGCGCATGAAGCCGTTCGATGACTGGGCAAAGCGCAAATCAGTCTTCTACGGCTTGCAGCTTCATTACTACGACAAGGCGCTGCTGGAAAGAAAAGCGGCGCTGGCCAGCCATCAGGATGCGTTGCGACTGGGCAACTACGAAGCGCTTCTGGAGGAACTGACGAGCGCTTCGATGACGTACCTGAAGCAGTACCTGCATCAACATGCACCCAGCGCTGAATGCTTCGATGCCAAGACTTATCGGCAGGATAAATTCGATGAGTTCCTTAAACGCTATCCGGTCATTGCCAGTGGTACGCATTCGATCGTCAACTCCCTCAAACCGGGCGCAGTGCTCGACTACGTCATCATCGACGAGGCCTCGCAGCAGGACATCGTTCCGGGAATACTGGCGCTGGGGTGTGCGAAAAACCTGATCATTGTGGGCGACAGGAAACAGTTGGCGCACATTCCGGCGAAGTTGGGCAGGGCTGCGCCCGAGGATCAGGGGCACTACGATTGCGAGAAGTACAGCCTGCTCGATTCGTGCGTCAGTGTGTTCAATGATTCGATTCCGATGACGCTTTTGAAAGAACACTATCGCTGTCACCCGCAGATCATTCAGTTCTGCAATCAGCAGTTCTACGCCAATCAACTGGTTCCGATGACCCAGGACCGCGGGGAAAAACCGCTGTCGTTGCTGGTCACCGCCAAGGGAAATCACACTCGATATAAAACCAACCTGCGGGAGCTGGATTCGCTTCTGGCAGTGCTGGAAGGCGAGGGCGAAAGTGCCTGGGAGGGCGGGGACGGCAGAGGCTTCATTGCTCCGTTCAAGAATCAGGCTGCGCTTTCGGGCACGCTTTTGCCTGATGATTTCGTCAAAGACACCGTTCACAAGTTCCAGGGGCGCGAGTGCGACGAGATTGTCTTTTCCACCGTGCTGGACAAGAAGAGCATCACGCCGAGACTCCTGGCGTTCGTCGATGATCCTCGCATGGTCAATGTGGCGGTATCCCGGGCTAAGAATCGGTTCACCCTGGTCACGGGGGACGAAGTCTTCACCGCGAGCAACGGGCATATCGCCGCGCTGGTGCGCTACATCGAATACTACGCACAAGAAGGGCAGCTCCACCGCGCACCGGTGATATCGGCCTTCGATCTGCTTTACAAGGAATACGACCAATCGCTCGAGCGTCTTAATGGCCGATTGAGGCGCAGTGATTCCGAGTACAAATCCGAGCAAATCGTGGCGCAGCTACTGCGCGAAGCGCTGGACCAGCCTGCATTCCAGGGGATCACGTTTCACTCCCAGATCGCGCTGAACCAGTTGGCCTCCATCGCCAACCCGAGCCTGACGGCGCGGGAGCAGGCGTTCATGAGTCAAGGAGCCAGCTGCGATTTCGTGCTCTATTACACCGTAGGGAAGAAGCCGCTGGGCATCATCGAGGTCGATGGAGGCTCACATGGTGAAGCTGACCAGGCCGAGCGAGATGCCCTGAAAAACAGCATCCTGCAAAAATGCGATATTCCATTGCTTCGTCTGCGAACCATCGAGAGCCACATTGAAGAAAAACTGGCGGCATTTTTGGCTCAGTGGACCCGCAATGTTCATGATGAAAATCGCGAGCTTTCGATGGTTTAAATAGTTTTACCTCGGCTGTCTTTGATCGTCCGTAACACCCGAAAGGTCCCGTGAACACAAGTTCACCGGGCCTTTTGCGTTTCAACGTCGCGCCACATCCGAGAAGTAGAACTTATCCAGCGTATGCCGCGACTCGGTGTACTCGAACTGCCGTCCATCCTGCAAAAACGTCTGGTTACTGACCACGATCACATGGCTCTGGCCATCCAGATCCAGTAACAATTGATCGTCCTTGCCCCGGGGCACCGCTTCGATGGTGCGCTGGGCGTAGGCGATTTGCAGTTGCAGGGTCTGTTCGATGAAGGCGTAGATCGATTGCTCGGCGATCTCGCGGGACAGGCCGGGAATCACGTCGCTGACGAAATGGTTGATATCGAGGATCACCCGTTTGCCGTCGATGCGCCGTACACGCTTGATCCGTGTGATCAGGCTGCCTGCTTCAGCCTGGATATGCTCCAGCAGCGCGCCCTCAAGCGGTATCTGATCAAACTCGACCACTTCGGTGCTGACGTCGTTGCCCAGTCGCGGGTACGTCTCCTGAAAGCTGACGATGCCACCCAATTGAAATTCGATCGGGTTGGTCGACAGCACGAAGGTGCCTTTGCCGTGGACTTTCTGCGCGAAGCCGCGCTCCTGCAATTGCTCGATGGCCTTGCGCACGGTGCCGCGGCTGGCCTGGTAGCTGTCCATCAGTTCGGTTTCGGAGGGCAACCGCGCGCCACGTTCCAGACGTTCGGTGGTGATGCTGGCAAGCAGATCGGTGTAGATCTGGTTGTATTTACTCATGGGATGGCTCTATGCCGCGCTGTACTCAAGGTTTTGAACCTTAAGGGCAGGGTAGGCAATTGTCCATGCGGCAATAGGTTTCTTTGACTTCGGAGGTAGGAAATGTCGCCGCCGGTCGGGCTTGTGACAAACAAAATTAAACTCGTCTGTACGAGTTGTTGCTTTAACTCGTACAGACGAGTACTTTTCGTTTCGGCGTGCTGCCAATAACAAAAAACTACAGCGGAAGATCAAGCATGAGCCACGACTATCCGAATATCGCCAGCGAGCTGCTTGTCAGCCTCGGTGGCAGCGACAACCTTGAGCAGGCCGCGCACTGCGTAACCCGCTTGCGCCTGGCCCTCAAGGACCCGAGCCTGGTCAACAGCGCCACGCTGAACCAGATCGATCTGGTCAAGGGCTCGTTCTTCACCGGTGGCCTGTTTCAGGTGGTGATCGGCCCCGGCGAAGTGGAAAAGGTCTACGCCGAACTGCGCCGGCAAACCGGTCTCGCCGCTTCGACCATCGCCGACGTTAAACAAAAGAGCGCAGACAAGATCAACGCCATGCAACGTCTGGTGCGGGTGTTTTCCGACGTGTTCATGCCGATCCTGCCGGCACTGATCATTGCGGGCCTGCTGATGGGCATCAACAACCTGATCGGCGCCAAGGGCATGTTCATCGAGGGCAAGACGCTGCTGGATGCGTACCCGAGCCTCGATGGCATCTGGAGCCTGATCAACCTGATGGCCAACACTTCGTTCGTGTTCCTGCCTGCCCTGGTGGGCTGGTCGGCGGCCAAGCGTTTTGGTGGCAGCGAGATCCTCGGCATCGTGCTCGGCCTGATGCTGGTGCACCCGGACCTGCTCAACGCCTGGAACTACGGCAAGGCAGTAGCCGGGCTCGATGGGCAGAGCCTGCCGTACTTCGATATTTTCGGCTGGTTCAAGATCGAGAAGGTCGGTTACCAAGGACAGATCCTGCCAATCCTGCTGGCGGCCTATGTGATGAGCGTCATCGAGAAGTGGCTGCGGGCACGGGTGCCGAATGCCGTGCAATTGCTGGTGGTGCCGATCACCACCATCGTCGTCACCGGCGTGCTGGCATTGGCGGTGATTGGCCCGGTGACCCGGCACCTCGGGATCCTGATCACCGAAGGCGTGGTCACCCTGTTTGACCTGGCGCCGATGGTTGGCGGGGCGATTTTCGGCATGCTCTACGCGCCGCTGGTGATCACCGGCATGCACCACATGTTCCTCGCCGTGGACTTGCAGTTGATCTCGACCCAGGGCGGCACCTTTATCTGGCCGATGATCGTCATGTCCAATCTCGCCCAGGGCAGCGCGGCATTGGCGGTGTTCTACATGACCCGCAACGTGCGGGACAAAAGCATGGCCTCGACCTCGGCGATTTCCGCGTATTTCGGCATCACCGAGCCGGCGATGTTCGGCGTCAACCTGCGCTACAAATTCCCGTTTTATTCGGCGCTGATCGGCTCGGCCCTGGGCTGCATCTTCCTGTCGATGAACAAGGTCCAGGCCTCGGCGATTGGTGTCGGTGGCCTGCCCGGTTTTATCTCGATCATTCCGCAGTTCATCCCGATGTTTGTGATCGGGATGATCATCGCCATGGTCGTGCCGTTTGTTTTGACCTGTGGGTTGAGCATGAAGATTGTCCGGCCTGGGTATCGGGTTGCCTGACGGTCGCCACATCAATTTGTTGAAGGAATCCGCCATGCAAGACTGGCAACGTTCGGTGATCTACCAGATCTACCCGAAAAGCTTTCACAGCCACGCCGGCAACCCCACCGGGGATTTGCTCGGCGTCGTGGCCAAGCTCGACTACTTGCACTGGCTGGGTGTCGAGTGCCTGTGGATCACGCCGTTCCTGCGTTCGCCCCAGCGCGACAACGGTTACGACATCAGCGATTACTACGCCATCGACCCGAGCTACGGGACCATGGCCGACTGTGAGTTGCTGATCGCCGAGGCCGGCAAGCGCGGGATCAAGTTGATGCTCGACATCGTGGTCAACCACACCTCGATCGAGCACAAATGGTTCCAGCAGGCCCGCAGCAGCCTCGACAACCCGTACCGCGATTTCTACATCTGGCGCGACCAGCCGAACAACTGGGAATCCAAGTTCGGCGGTTCGGCCTGGGAGTACGAAGCCCAGACTGGCCAGTACTTCCTGCACCTGTTCGACCACACCCAGGCCGACCTCAACTGGGACAACCCCAAGGTACGCGCCGAAGTCTTCAAGATGATGCGGTTCTGGCGTGACAAAGGCGTGGGCGGTTTCCGTCTCGACGTGATCAACCTGATCTCCAAACCGGCGGACTTCCCCGAGGACAACAGCGACGGTCGGCGCTTCTACACCGACGGCCCGAACGTCCACGAGTACTTGCAGCAGATGCACCGCGAAGTGTTTGAAGGCCACGACCTGATCAACGTTGGCGAGATGTCATCCACCAGTCTTGAACACTGCATTCGCTACTCGCGGCCGGAGTCGAAAGAGCTGTCGATGACCTTCAATTTCCATCACCTGAAAGTTGATTACCCGAACCTGCAAAAGTGGATTCGCGCTGACTTCGACTTCCTGCAACTCAAGCGCATCCTTTCCGACTGGCAGACCGGCATGCAGGCTGGCGGTGGTTGGAATGCGTTGTTCTGGTGTAACCACGATCAGCCGCGGGTGGTGTCGCGCTTCGGTCACGACGGCGAGCATCGGCAGGTCTCGGCGAAGATGCTCGGCACCGCGCTGCACTTCCTCCAGGGCACGCCGTTTGTGTACCAGGGCGAAGAATTGGGCATGACCAATCCGGGCTTCGATCACATCGATCAGTACCGCGATGTCGAGACCCTGAACATCCATCGCCTCCAGCGCGACGCCGGGGTCAGCGATGCCGACAACATGGCGGCGATCATGCAGAAATCCCGGGACAACGGGCGTACGCCGATGCACTGGAACGCCGAGCCGAATGCCGGTTTCAGCGTCGCCGAACCGTGGATCCGCGTGCCGGCCAACGCCGCGCAGATCAATGTCGCCAGCCAGCTCGACGACCCGGACTCGGTGCTGCATCACTATCGTCAATTGATCGCGTTACGCCGCAACGAAGCGCTGATGTCCGACGGTGTGTACCGCCAGTTGCTGGCGGAGCACACGCAAATCTGGGCGTATACAAGGGAAGGCCAGGATGAGCGATTGCTGGTGCTGAACAACTTCTACGGCACAACGTGCGAAGTTGAATTGCCGGAAGAAGTGATCAGCGAAGCCATGACGCAACGGCTGGTGATCAGCAACTACCCGGACTGTCCGCCGCGTAATCGCCAGGTGTTTCTACGGCCTTTTGAGTCGTTCGTGCTGCACCTGACCAACCACTAAAAAACACCGGTTTCAAAAAACACGCAGAACACTGCGCGGGGGAGTTTTGCGCGCCGTTTTTGCTGCAGCACACAATAAAAATAATGGGGTAGCACTTGAAAACAACAATAAATCGCAGCCTTGTAGCAGCAGGCGTGTGCCTGGCTTTTCCACTTTCGGCCCAGGCGCTGGAGTTCGCCGGATACGTACGCAGCGGCGTCGGGACGTCGACCAACAGCGGTAAACAACAGTGCTTCCAACTGCCGGGCGCGCAGACCAAATACCGCCTGGGCAACGAATGCGAACAGTACGCCGAACTGGAATTGCGCCAGGATTTGTACACGCTTGATGACGGCTCGGTGTTGAGCGTCGATGGCATGGCTTCCCTGTATAACCAGTACGACAAGGACCTGACGTTCAACGGCGACAACGGCTCGGTACGGATGCCGCAGATGTACGCGCAATGGTCGAACATGCCCAGCCTCAACGGCGGTTCGCTATGGGCTGGTCGGCGTTATTACAAGCGGAACGATATCCACATTTCCGACTTCTACTATTGGAACCAGAGCGCCACCGGCGGCGGTATCGAGGACGTGTTGATTGGCGATCTGAAATACAGCTATGCCTACTCGCGCAAGGACAACCTGTACCAGAAGGACTACATCAACCGGCATGACTTCAACGTCGCCGGGTTCGACACCAACCCCGGCGGTGAGCTGGAACTGGGGCTGAGCTACATCGACAAACCCGACAGCCGCGACGCACACCGTGGCTGGGCGGTCACCGCCCAGCATGTGCAGAAAGGCTTTCTCGGCGGCAAGAACAAACTGGCCTTCCAGTACGGCGAAGGTCCCGGCACCGGGTTGGGCTATACCGGTAACGTGCAACTCGACGACCGCAGTAAAAGTTATCGGGTGGTGGAGTTCTTCGACTGGCAGGTGACGCCGCGTTTCGGTGGACAGATCGAGGCGGTGTATCAGAAAGACATTCGCCCGGATGGCGCCGATCAGAACTGGCTGTCCCTCGGGGTGCGCCCGGCCTATGCGATCACCGAGCAGTTCAAACTGGTGACCGAACTGGGTCACGATCAGGTCGAGGCTCCAGGCGGGACGCGCAAGTTGAGCAAATTCACCTTCGCCCCGACCTGGTCGCCCAAGGGCCCGGAATTCTGGGCGCGCCCCGAGGTGCGCCTGTATTACACCTATGCGAGCTGGAACGAGGCGGCCAAGCGGGCAGCCAATGAACTGGCGGCGGGCTCGGCGTTGTCCGATACCGGTGCCTTCGGCACGGCGCGACACGGTTCGAACGTCGGAATGCAGGTCGAGTACTGGTGGAAATAAGCGATGCTGTCGGAGCCTCGCGCTCCATCGGCACTTCAAAGAACAAAACAGCAGGTGACGTCATGGCCACACCCCAACATTTGCAACTGCTCGCGCCGCTGTCCGGCGTGCTGATGCCGCTGGACCAGGTGCCCGATCCGGTGTTCGCAAGCCGCGTGATCGGTGACGGTCTGTGCATCGACCCGACTTCACAAACCCTGCTCGCGCCGTTGGCCGGGGTGATCAGCAATGTGCAGGCCAGTGGGCATGCGGTCAGCATCACCGACGACAACGGTGTGCAGGTGTTGATGCACATTGGCCTCGACACCGTGAACCTGGCGGGCAAGGGCTTTACCCGGTTGGTAGAGGAAGGCCAACGCGTCGAAGCGGGACAAGCGCTGATCGAATTCGATGCCGATTACATCGCCTTGCATGCGCGCAGTTTGTTGACCTTGATGCTGGTGGTCAGTGGCGAACCGTTCACCTGGCTGGTGCCCGAAACGGGTCTGGTGGACATCGGTCAGCCGCTGTTGGGGTTGAACACTGCCGGGCAGGCGACGGAAGAAATGGTCGTGGAGGAGGGCGACGCACTGTTCTCCAAACCAGTGACCCTGGCCAACCCGAACGGCTTGCATGCGCGGCCGGCAGCGGTGTTTGCCCAAGCGGCGAAAGGTTTCTCGGCGAGCATTTATCTGCATAAACAGCAGCAGAGCGCCAACGCCAAATCCCTGGTGGCGATCATGGCGTTGCAGACGGCCCACGGTGATGTCCTGCAAGTCAGCGCGGCGGGTGCGGATGCCGAGGCAGCAATCAAGACGTTGGCGGAACTGCTGGTCGCAGGTTGTGGCGAAACGGTGGCGGCGGTTGTGGCGCCGGAAACGGTCTCCAAATTGACGGTGCTGCGCGGGGTTTGCGCATCGGCGGGGTCGGCGTTTGGCCAGGTGGTGCAGATTACCGAGCAGACGCTGGACGTGAGCGAGTTCGGCAAGGGCGCGCAGGCTGAGGGTGCGATTTTGTCTCGGGCATTGCTCGCCGCGCTGGGCGACTTGCAGCAACTGCGCGACAACGCCACCAGCGACGCCCAGGCCGAAATCTTCAAAGCGCATCAGGAATTGCTCGATGACCCTAGCCTGCTGGATCAGGCCGAGACGTTGATCCGCGAAGGTAAAAGCGCCGGGTTCGCCTGGCGAGCGACGACCGAGGCGACGGCGGCCCACTTCAAAAGCCTCGGCAATGCACTACTGGCGGAGCGAGCGGCGGATCTGGCGGATGTCGGCCAACGGGTGCTCAAGCAGATCCTGGGTGTGCAGGACCGTGCGCTGGAGTTGCCGGACGGGGCAATCCTGATCGCCGAACAACTGACACCGTCCCAGACCGCCGGGCTCGATACCCGCAAAGTGCTGGGGTTTGCTACGGTCGGTGGCGGCGCCACCAGCCACGTCGCGATTCTGGCCCGTGCCGCTGGGTTGCCGGCAATCTGCGGGTTACCGGTGCACGTGCTGACGCTGGCCGATGGCACCCAAGTGTTGCTCGATGCCGACAAGGGCGAACTGCACCTGGACCCGGATCTGGCCGCCATCGAACAACTGCAAGCCAATCGTCAGCAACAACAGAAACGCCAGCAACATGAACTGGCCCACGCCTCGCTCGCCGCATGTACCCGCGACGGTCATCACATCGAGGTCACGGCCAATGTCGCCTCACTGGCGGAAACCGAGCAAGCCATGACGTTGGGCGGCGAGGGCGTCGGGCTGTTGCGTTCGGAATTTCTCTATCTGGAGCGCAACCACGCACCGAGCCACGACGAACAGGCCTCCACCTACAGCGCCATCGCCCGCGCCCTGGGGCCGAACCGCAATCTGGTGGTGCGCACCCTGGATGTCGGCGGCGATAAACCGCTGGCCTACGTGCCGATGGACAGCGAAACCAATCCGTTCCTCGGCATGCGCGGGATTCGCTTGTGCCTGGAGCGTCCGCAACTGTTGCGCGATCAGTTCAAGGCGATCCTCAGCAGCGCCGGGTTGGCCCGTTTGCACATCATGCTGCCGATGGTCGCGCAGCTCTCGGAATTGCGTCAGGCCCGGCAACTGCTGGAAGAGGAGGCGCTGGCGCTGGGCCTCACGGAGCTGCCAAAACTGGGGATCATGATCGAAGTGCCGGCAGCGGCATTGATGGCGGATCTGTTTGCGCCCGAAGTGGACTTCTTCTCCATCGGCACCAACGACCTGACCCAATACACCCTGGCCATGGACCGCGATCATCCGCGCCTGGCCAGTCAGGCCGACAGCTTTCATCCGTCGATACTGCGTTTGATCGCCAGCACCGTCAAAGCAGCGCATGCCCACGGTAAATGGGTGGGCGTGTGTGGTGCGCTGGCCTCGGAAACCCTGGCGACCCCGCTGTTGCTGGGGCTTGGGATAGATGAATTGTCGGTGAGTGTGCCGCTGATTCCGGCGGTGAAAGCGGCGGTGCGTGAAGTGGATCTGGTGGACTGCCAGGCCATCGCCCAGCAAGTGCTGGGGCTGGAAAGCGCCGAGCAGGTGCGCGAGGCGTTGCGGCTGTATCACGAGGCCACGGTCGATACTTCACTGGTTCTGGAGAACTGAGCATGTTCGAGAAAATGCAGCGGGCGTTCTGGAAAGCGTTGACCCCGGATCTGGTGGTGGATGAGCCCAAGCAGGTTGTTCAACCGGTAACTGGCCTGGCGACGGATATCGTGGCGGCGTTGGGCGGTGTGGATAACCTCAAGTCGCAGCAGCCTGTGGCGTTGACCCGGGTGCGGGTGGAGTTGCGGGATGTGGGGCGGGTGGACCGGCAGGCGTTGAATGTGGCGGGAGTGCCAGGTTTCATGATGCTGGAAGACGGAGTGGTGCATCTGATCACCGGCCTCCCACAATGATCGTTCCCACGCTCCGCGTGGGAATGCCGCCCGGGACGCTCCGCGTCCCTTCGTTGGCGTGACGCAGAGCGTCACAGGAAGCATTCCCACGCTCCGCGTGGGAACGATCAGCGTGGGAATGATCGGTTACCAGCCAGCCTGCGGCCATCCGCCGCCCCGCCCTTACTGTTTCTCAACCGCAGGTGTATCGTATTCGCCTTTTGCGGGCCCCTGGCCTGCCGCTGATACGTGAGGTAGTTGAGTTCATGTCCTTTACCCGTCGACAAATACTGGGTGGTCTGGCCGGTCTTGTGGTGGTTGGCGTGGGGGCCGGTGGCGCGTCGCGTTACTGGCTGGGCAAGATGGCCGACGCCGACGCGGGCCACGACTATGAGCTGATCGCCGCGCCGCTGGATGTCGAGCTGGTCGCCGGGCACAAGACCGAAGCCTGGGCGTTCGGCCCGTCGGCGCCGGGCACCGAGTTGCGTGTGCGCCAGGGCGAGTGGCTGCGGGTGCGCTTCATCAATCACCTGCCGGTCGCGACCACCATCCACTGGCACGGCATCCGCCTGCCGCTGGAAATGGACGGCGTGCCCTACGTCTCGCAACTTCCGGTGTTGCCGGGCGAATACTTCGACTACAAATTCCGCGTGCCGGACGCCGGCAGCTACTGGTATCACCCGCACGTGAACAGCAGCGAAGAACTCGGTCGTGGCCTGGTCGGCCCGCTGATCATCGAAGAGCGCGAGCCGACCGGTTTCAAATACGAAAAAACCCTGAGCCTGAAGAGCTGGCACGTTGATGAAGAGGGCGCGTTCGTCGCCTTCAGCATTCCCCGTGAAGCGGCGCGTGGTGGCACGGCGGGACGATTGTCGACGATCAATGGCGTGCCGCAAGCGGTGATCGACTTGCCCGCCGGGCAGATCACCCGCGTGCGTTTGCTCAACCTCGACAACACGTTGACTTATCGCCTGAACATCCCCGGCGTCGAAGCGCAGATCTATGCGCTGGATGGCAACCCGATCGAACCGCGGCCATTGGGCAAGGAATACTGGCTCGGCCCGGGCATGCGTATCTGCCTGGCGATCAAGGCCCCACCGGCCGGTGAAGAGCTATCCTTGCGTAACGGTCCTGTACGCGTAGGTACGTTCCGCTCGGTGGCCAATAGCGACGCCGCGACCCAGTGGCCGCCCGCGCTGCCCGCCAACCCGGTGGCGGAGCCGGACCTGGCCAATGCCGAGAAACTCAACTTCAATTTTGAATGGGTCGGCTCGGTGTCGGTCAACGTCGACAACGGCAAGCCGCCGAGCCTGTGGCAGATCAACGGCAAGGCCTGGGACATCACCGACAAGACCTGCGCCGACCGCCCGATTGCCAAGCTTGAAAAGGGCAAAAGCTACATTTTCGAATTGAAGAACATGACTCAATACCAGCACCCGATTCACCTGCACGGCATGAGTTTCAAGGTGATTGCCTCGAACCGGCACAAGGTCATCCCGTACTTCACCGACACCTACTTGCTGGGCAAGAACGAGCGCGCGCAGGTGGCATTGGTGGCGGATAACCCGGGGATCTGGATGTTCCACTGCCATGTGATTGATCACATGGAAACCGGCCTGATGGCCGCTATCGAGGTGGCGTGATGCGCCAGATTCGTCCCGCGGCGATCATCGACCGCAGCCGCGACCAGGACTTCATGCGCGAAGCCCTGGCCCTCGCCGCCCAGGGCGCCGCCCTCGGTGAAGTGCCGGTGGGCGCGGTGCTGGTGCAGGACGGGGAAATCATCGGTCGCGGCTTCAACTGCCCGATCAGCGGCAACGACCCCAGCGCCCATGCCGAAATGGTCGCGATCCGCGCCGCCGCCACCGCCGCCAGCAACTATCGCCTGCCCGGCAGCACCCTCTACGTGACCCTGGAGCCGTGCAGCATGTGCGCCGGCCTGATCGTGCATTCGCGGATCGCGCGGGTGGTGTACGGCGCCCTGGAGCCCAAGGCCGGGATTGTGCAGAGTCAGGGGCAGTTCTTCACCCAGGGCTTCTTGAATCACCGGGTGTTGTTTGAAGGCGGGGTGTTGGCAGAGGAGTGTGGGACGGTGCTCAGCGAGTTCTTCAAGGCCCGTCGGGCAACCCGTTAAATGATCGTTCCCACGCTCTGCGTGGGAATGCATCCTGTGACGCTCTGCGTCACGCTTGCGAAGGGACGCGGAGCGTCCCGGGCGGCATTCCCACGCGGAGCGTGGGAACGATCAAAGCGGAGTTTATTTGCGGGCGACGATCACCGCCCGCATCGGCGCCGGCAACCCTTCAATCGTCTTGCTGTGATCTTCGGGATCCAGGAAATCGCTCAACGACTGATACTTCATCCACTCCGTCCCGCGCTGTTCCTCAACGGTGGTCACGCTGACATCCACGCACCGTACATCGCTGAACCCGGCCCGACGCAACCACAACTCCAGCGCCGGCACCGACGGCAGGAACCACACGTTACGCATCTGCGCATAACGGTCCTCCGGCACCAGCACTTGCTGCTGATCGCCTTCGATCACCAGCGTCTCCAGCACCAGTTCGCCGCCCTTGACCAGGCAATCCTTCAGCGAAAGCAAATGCTCGATCGGTGAACGGCGGTGGTAGAACACGCCCATGGAAAACACGGTGTCGAAGCCTTCCATGTTCGGCGGCAGGTCTTCGAAGGGGAACGGCAGGTGCCAGGCATTTGGCTCGGACAGGTAACGCTGCACGGCCTGGAACTGGCAGAAGAACAGCCAGTTCGGATCGACACCGATCACACTGTCGGCACCGGCGCCGAGCATGCGCCACATGTAATAACCGTTGCCGCAGCCGACATCAAGGATGCGTTTGCCTTTCAAATCCAGATGCGGCGCAACCCGCGACCATTTCCAGTCCGAGCGCCATTCGGTGTCGACGTGCACGCCGAACAGGTCGAACGGCCCCTTGCGCCACGGCGACAGCCCCATCAGCGCGGTGCGCATCTGCGCACGGGTTTCATCGTCGCAATCGGTGTCCAGAGTCAGACCATTGAGCAAATCCACTTCGCTTGGCTGGATCTTCGGCAACGCGTCCAGCGCACTTTGCCAGCGCTCCAGGTCACCGTGGCCCTTCTCCATTTTCTTATCGAGTTGCGCTTGCAGGGTGTTGGCCCAATCGGCCAGCGGGGTGCCGGCCAGACGGCGGGCGAGGGGGGACAGATCAATCATGGCAAGGCAATCAACGAGGCAAAGTTAAGACACTGGAACCACGGCACGACTTTCGAGAACCCGGCGGCCAACAGGCGTTCGCGGTGTTCTTCGAGGCTGTCGGGCTTCATGACGTTTTCGATGGCGCTGCGCTTCTGGGCGATTTCCAGTTCGCTGTAGCCGTTGGCGCGTTTGAAGGCCACGTGCAGGTCGGTGAGCAGCGCGTGTTCTTCAAGATCGTTGAAGCGCAGCTTCTCCGACAGAATCAGCGCGCCGCCCGGCAACAACGATTGGCGGATGCGCGAGAGCAACGCGGTGCGCTGCTCCGGGGCGATGAATTGCAGGGTGAAGTTCAGCGCCACTACCGAGGCTGGCTGGAATTCGAGGGCCAGGATGTCGCCTTCGATCACTTCCACCGGCAGCAACTCCTGGAACATCGAGTCCTGACCGTTTAGGTATTCGCGGCAACGCTCGACCATCGCGGCGGAGTTATCCACAGCGATCACGCGGCAACCGTCGGTGCGCACATGACGGCGCAAGGCCTGGGTTACCGCGCCGAGGGACGAGCCGAGGTCGTAGAGCACGCTGTTCGGTTGCGCGAACTGCGCGGCGAGCACGCCGAGGTTTTCGACGATGGTCGGATAACCCGGCACCGAGCGCTTGATCATGTCCGGGAACACCCGCACCACGTCCTCGTTAAAGGCGAAGTCAGGTACCTGGGCCAAAGGCTGGGCGAAAAGGCGATCGGGTTCTTTGCTCACGGCGGTTCCAGCAGCTTCGGTTGAAAAGGCCGGCATTTTAGCCAAATTGACCGGGGGATGCGCGGGTTGTCTGATAAACCGTGGCAAAGGTACGTACAAGCCTCTGCCCCGTAAAGATTCAGGGCGATTAGCTCGATAGAAAGTTGTGAAGTTCAGATGAATGGCCAAGTTTCACATCAGGCTTGGCCATTCATTGCTCAGTACTTGACTACACGGGGCGCATTAGTACGATAAAAGTCGATGTGCCCACAACTTTCAGCTCCTCATTACGCTTGTCCACACCTTTGAAATCAAAGCTGATTTGATAATGAAGCTTTTCCGGTGTGTTTTGAATAACTTCTACGTTGAAGGAACCACTTTTAGGTTCATATTCAAAGGATGTAGTGAGTCCAGGAATTGTTCCGGTTTCAAAATAGTAAGCCTGGTCGAAGGGGAAGTCTTGATCGGTAACCGAATATGTGCCGGAGTTGATGTTTTTATCAAATATAAGAACTAGCCCTTTTTTGCTTCTATGCGAGTAGTCTTGGGTATTAGCCCGACTGACCAAGGCGATCAGGTTGCTGTTTGTATCGGCGTCAAATTCAACGATTTGGGTGTTGAAATTTACGCGATTGGAAACTTTAGCCACAGTTTCCGCGCTGACAGTAATAACTGGTTCTACACCAGCAATAGCATTTTTGCTTTTAAAAAAACTCATTATCTTCTTCCTTGCATAATATTCGTGGTGGGGTGAAGCCACTTAAATATTAAGTAGGTGGGAAGAACTCGGCTACTGTCAGATCTGACAGGTTTTTATCACTTTTTGAAATAAGTAAGCGATTCTGCTGTAATGGTTTTTCGTTTAGTTGTTATTGTTATTTGTTTTACTGGTAAACGCTGATGCGGCGATGCCCCACTGTCCCAGCCAGTAGCTGAGGATGATGATGTAAGGCGCAGCATTGAACGGCGAGACGAAACGGTTGATACCAATCACGGTGTCGGAGAGCACGAACGCCACCGCGCCTGCGGCCGCTAGCAGCGCCGAGCGTTTGGGCACGTCAGTGCCGAGTCGAGCCAGCGCCCGCCAAAGCATGGCGCTGATGGCTAGACCGTAGACGATCACCGGGATCAGCAGCGGACCCAGCCCATTGGAAATCAAGATCCCCAACAACACCGCGCCGATGCCCAAAGCGATGATCAGCGGCAACACCGCTACCCGTCGGCAATCACTCAAATAGGCCTTCAGATACGCCAGGTGCGCGACCAAGAACGCCCCGAGCCCGAACACAAACAAGTCCCCGGGCCATGCCAGCAGCACATCGCCGAGTAGGGAAAAAATTAGTCCGAGGCTGATCCAGCGTCGATACTCGGTAGGCGGTGCGTCATGCAACCAACCGAGCAGCGCCAATACCGGCAGCGGTTTGACCAGCAGACAAAGCAACGCCGCATGTACGCTGACGCCGTAGAGGAACGTCACCGCGCCCATCAGCGCCAGGATCAGCCAGCCCACGATCAGTTAACCGAAATCGCGCAATCGAAGGTTTTCACCGCCGGGACTTCCGGCGCCCACGGTTGCGAGTAGGTCAGGCGCAAACGGCCGGTGCCGGTGGCGAAAGACTGGAAACGCCAGGTGGAAATCCCGGCACTGCCGACGATCCCGGCATCTTCCGGGTTGCTGTAGACCTCGGGGCTGAGCGCACGCAGCACGCCACCGGCGGAATCCTGGATCGCCCAGCGATAACCCGTGGTCGGGTTGCTCGGCAGGGTCAGGATCAGGTTTTGCCCCTTGGTCATTTTGGCCGGGCATTCGCTTTGTTTTTCCACGCTCACGTTCTGGTTCTGCTGCGAGGCGCAGCCGGCCAGCAGGGCGAGGGCGAGGGGGACTAACAGGCGGGTGGGGGACATAAGGTCAGTGGCTCCGGCATTCACGACGAACGGCGAGCATAACCGAAGATGAGACAAAGTGTGACAAGGAGGGCTTGCCGTGATCGTTCCTGTGCAGGCTAATCACAGCAACCCTGGATTCAATCAGCTAGGCGTCCAACGTAAAAACGAAGTTTCCTTCTGCCTGGAAGTCTTCGCGGTTACCGATACGGGCCTCAAGGAAGTTCGCGTCGGAAGCATTTCGGAAGTTGCTTAATCACCGTGGAGGGTGAAGTCGCCGCTGATCACGATTGGACTCATTTGGGGTTGGAATACTAAGTTGAATTTCATGTAATACTTTTTTGTCGGCAGGTTGAAGTCGACCTCGTATACCCCGCTAACGGCGTTGATCAGAAACCCATAGTTTTCGCTGTAGGTGAAGTGTGAAATGTTGATTCCTGGCTGAAAAGGGTGCGGGCCGTTGAGTGTGGATTTGGCTATCCTTATGAAAAACTGGGGATGGTAAATAGTGTCGAAATCAGTGGCGGATATTTGAAAATGGGTGCCGTCGTCATATAAGTGGGGGGCACGAACAACAATTATTCCACCCGAAAAATTGGCATTGAACTCATCACGAGCTACCCGCGTGGATGATTTATTATCAGACATTGGCTAATCCTCGAAATGGCGTTCAAGTGGCTTGCAATGGGCAAGCTCTGCTGATTAGTCTGCAGGGAGATAGAAGTGCTGGGACCTGTAATAAATGACAGTTTTTTATATCGTTTTGCTATGCTCCGTTAGTTCTTCCAGTTAAAGAGTCGCTGCCGGAGTGATATCCGGCAGCGATCATTGTTAAAACAATATCTTCGCCACATCCGCAAAGCGCTTGGCAAAGTGCACGGTGATCCCTTCTTTCAGGTAATCCGGCAACTCCTCAAAACTGCCGCGATTCGGCTCTGGCAAGATCAATTCAAAGATCTTCTGCCGCCGCGCCGCAATCACTTTCTCGCGGACCCCGCCAATCGGCAGTACGTGCCCGGTCAACGTTAGTTCGCCGGTCATGGCGATACCTTTTTTCGGCGCCTGGTTACGAGCGAGGGAGAGCAAGGCACTGGCCATGGTTACGCCGGCGCTCGGGCCGTCTTTCGGGGTGGCGCCTTCCGGAACGTGGAGGTGGACGAAGGCTTCGTCGAAGAACTTCGGATCACCGCCAAACGATTTCAGGTTGGAGCTGACGTAGCTGTAGGCGATTTCCGCCGACTCTTTCATCACATCGCCCAATTGCCCGGTGAGTTTGAAGCCACGGTTGAGGGTGTGGATGCGCGTCGCTTCAATCGGCAGGGTCGCGCCGCCCATGCTGGTCCAGGCCAGCCCGGTGATCACGCCGGTGCCGGACAGCACTTGTTCGTTGCGGAACACTGGATGACCGAGCGAGGCTTCAAGATCTTTGGGGCCGATCTTGATTACCGCTTTCGGCTCGTCGATCAGCTTGACCACGGCTTTGCGCACCAGTTTGCCCAGTTCTTTTTCCAAGTGGCGCACCCCGGCTTCGCGGGCATAGCCGTCGATCAATGCTTTCAACGCGCTGTCGCTGATGCTCAGGCTGCCTTTGGAAACGCCGGCCTTTTCCAACTGCTTCGGCCACAGGTGACGCTTGGCGATGGCGATTTTTTCTTCGGTGATGTAGCCCGACAGGCGAATCACTTCCATCCGGTCGAGCAACGGGCCGGGGATCGAGTCCAGGGTGTTGGCGGTGCAGACGAACAGCACTTTCGACAGGTCCAGGCGCAGGTCCAGGTAGTGGTCGAGGAATTCGACGTTCTGTTCCGGGTCGAGGGTTTCCAGCAGCGCCGAGGCCGGGTCGCCCTGGTAGCTCTGGCCCATCTTGTCGATCTCGTCGAGCATGATCACCGGGTTCATCACTTCGACGTCTTTCAACGCCTGCACCAGTTTGCCCGGCTGTGCGCCGATGTAGGTGCGGCGATGGCCCTTGATCTCGGCCTCGTCGCGCATGCCACCGAGGCTGAAACGGTAGAACGGCCGGCCGAGGGATTCAGCGATGGATTTGCCGACGCTGGTTTTGCCCACGCCTGGCGGGCCGACCAACAGCACGATGGAACCACTGATCTCGCCTTTATAGGCTCCGACCGCGAGGAATTCGAGGATGCGGTCCTTGATGTCATCGAGGCCGGCATGGTGTTTGTCCAGCACCTTGCGCGCGTGCTTGAGGTCGAGTTTGTCCTCGCCGTACACGCCCCACGGCACCGAGGTTGCCCAGTCGAGGTAGTTGCGGGTGACCGCGTACTCCGGCGAACCGGTCTCGAGGATCGACAGCTTGTTCATTTCTTCTTCGACGCGTTTTTGCGCCTGGGGCGGCAGGACCTTGCCTTCCAGGCGTTGCTCGAACTGCTCGATGTCGGCGCTGCGATCATCCTTGGTCAGGCCCAGCTCTTGCTGGATGACCTTGAGTTGTTCCTTGAGGAAGAACTCGCGCTGATGCTCGCCGATCTTGCGGTTCACTTCGGCGGAGATTTCTTTTTGCAGACGGGCGACTTCGACTTCCTTGCGCAGCATCGGCAGGACTTTTTCCATGCGCTTGAGCATCGGCACGCAGTCGAGCACTTCTTGCAGTTCACCACCAGTGGCCGAAGTCAGGGCGGCGGCGAAGTCGGTCAGCGGTGATGGATCGTTGGGGCTGAAGCGGTTGAGGTAGTTCTTCAACTCTTCGCTGTACAGCGGGTTGAGCGGCAACAATTCCTTGATCGCATTGATCAGCGCCATGCCGTAAGCCTTGACCTCGTCGGTCGGCTCGGTGGGCTGGTGCGGGTATTCAACTTCCACCAGGTATGGCGGGCGATGGTGCTTGAGCCAGGTTTTGATTCGCACCCGGGTCAGGCCCTGAGCGACGAACTGCAATTTGCCGTTTTCACGACTGGCGTGGTGCACCTTGACCAGGGTGCCGTACTGCGGCAGTGCATCGGTATTGAAATGGCGCGGATCTTCCTGGGGTGTGTCCATGTAGAACAGGGCCAGGGAGTGGTGATCGGATTTGCTCACCAGGTCCAGTGTTTCGGCCCACGGTTCTTCGTTGACGATCACCGGCAGCACTTGGGCCGGGAAGAACGGGCGATTGTGGATCGGGATGATGTAGACCTTGTCCGGCAGGTTCTGACCCGGCAGGGCAAGGCCTTTGCCGGTGGAATGGTGTTCGATGTGGTCGGTTTCGGCGTATTCGCTCGGGTCTTCCGGGAATTCTTGCTGGTCGCTCATGGGGCACCTGCGCAATGGGGTATGGGTCTTAGATGGGGCAGGTGGGGGGTGGTTTCAATGGCAGTGGATATTTCAGGGTGTGTGTTCAGGGTTTTGACAGGTGATGGAGCCCTGAACATTTCGGCCGAGCGATCAAAAGTAGAAAAACAGGCCGGTGGCTTTGCGGCGAGCCAGGCTGGTCAACTGCTGGAGGCGTGCCTTGAGGTCTGCCGGCAGGGCTGACTGCTCCAACAGGGTCTGAACCCTTTTAAGCGCGGTGACGCCCTGGATGCTGGCGTCTTCATGGTCATCGATCAAGCAGCCCAGAACCTTGTTGAGGCGCTGGATCAGGCCGCAGTCCCACAGATGCTGGTAGTGCTCGGCGCTCAACGTCCACGTTTCGAGGTCACCCGACAGGCTTTGATCAAAGTCCAGGCGCCGCAAGGCTGCCAGACTTAACGGGACGACAATTTGCTTCGTCGGGCTATCCATGGAGGTCTTCCCGGTCGAGCCATGCGTGCAGCTCGCGTTGTGCTTCGGTCAGGCGTGTGGTGAGTTCTGCCAGGGTTTTCGCCCGCCCCGTCCACTGCGGCTGACCCCAATCCCGATCCTTGATCACCACCACCTGAAAGGCGCCATCCTCATCGAACTCGGGATACCAGCCGACATCCAGCAGCAGGTGCTCGCCGTATTCGACTTGCAGCAGGTCTTCCTTGAGCGAGTCGATCTGGCTGGCGAGGGGCTGGTCGGACAAGAGCGACAGGTCGTCGAAAGTTATTTTGCCGGTGAGCAGGCTCAGGTCGAGCGAGGGGGGAGGCCGGTTCATGCCTGGAATTTCTCCTTGAGTGCGCAGCAATTCAACAGGACATTGTCCCGGTCATGACGACCGATCTTGCCTGATTTGGCCTGGGCATCCCAGCCCCGATCAGCAGACCCGCAGGCACAAAAAAGGGCGGCTACCGAAGGTAACCGCCCTGTTTTTAACTGCCGCTGACGCTTATTCCGGCAGTTTGTAAGCAATCACATAGTCGCCCATCTTGGTGCCCAGCGAGCCGTGGCCGCCAACGACGAGCAATACGTATTGTTTGCCGTCCTTGCCGGTGTAGGTCATTGGGGTGGCTTGGCCGCCGGCCGGCAGGCGCGACTTCCACAGTTCCTTGCCGCTATTGACGTCATAGGCGCGCAGGTACTGGTCGAGGGTGCCGCTGAGGAAGCCGACGCCGCCCGCGGTGACGATCGAGCCGCCCATGCTTGGCACGCCGATCGGCAAGCCGATAGGCAGTGGCGAGCTGTCGCGGCTGGTGCCGTTTTTGCGCTTCCACACCACTTTGTTGGTGGTCAGGTCGATACCGGCGACATAGCCCCAGGCCGGGGCCTGGCACGGTACACCGAACGGCGACATGAACGGGTGCATGGTCACGGCGTACGGCGCGCCAGCGTTAGGCTGGATGCCAGCGGTTTCGCTTTCGCGCTTGCTGTCCGCCGCCACTTCAGCGCGGGGGATCATTTTCGAGACGAACGCCATGTAGTTCGGGCTGGTGAACAGCATCTGGCGAACCGGGTCGACCGACACGCTGCCCCAGTTGAACACACCTACGTTACCCGGGTAGACCAGGCTGCCCTGCAACGACGGCGGGGTGTACTGGCCTTCGTAACGCAGTTCCTTGAACTGGATGCGGCACAGCATCTGGTCGAACGGGCTGGCGCCCCACATGGCTTTTTCGGTCAGTTCCGGAGCCAGCAGGTTGAGGTCCGAACGGGCCTGGGTCGGGGCAGTGTGGTCGCCCTTGACCGCGCCTTGCGGCACCGGAATTTCACGAATCGGCACAATCGGCGTGCCGTCGCGACGGTCGAGCACATACAGGCTGCCCTGTTTGGTCGGCGCGATCAGCGCCGGCTTCACGCCGTCGGCGGTTTTCAGGTCCAGCAGGGTTGGCTGGCTGCCGACGTCCATGTCCCACAGGTCATGGTGAGTGAACTGGTAGTTCCAGCGCACCTTGCCGGTGGCCAGGTCCAGAGCCACCAGGCCGGCGCTGAATTTCTCGGCGCCCGGCATGCGGTCGCCACCGTACTGGTCAGGCATCTGGTTGCCCAAAGGCAGGTAGACCATGCCCAGTTTCTCGTCGACGCTGGCCAGCGACCACATGTTCGGCGAGTTGCGGGTGTAGGTCTTGCCCGGGGCCAAAGGCTCGGTAGCGTCCGGGTTGCCGCTGTCCCAGTTCCAGACCAGGTGACCGTCGTGCACATCGTAAGCGCGGATCACGCCGGAAGGCTCGTTGGTCGATTCGTTGTCGGTGACGTGACCGCCCATGATCACCAGATCGCGGGTCATCGCGGCCGGTGACGTGGCGTAGTAACCACCGGCGGTGAACGGACCGATACCCTGGGTCAGGTCAACGACGCCGTTAGTGCCGAAGCCTTCGCAGACCTTGCCAGTGTCGGCGTTGATCGCGATCAGGCGCGCATCGGCGGTCGGCAGGTACAGACGACGCGGGCAGGCCTGGGCAACGGCTTTACCCGCATCGGAGATGACGGCGGCCGAGGCATTTTCAGCCTTGGCGTAGGCGTTCTCGTCGTAGTACGAAACACCGCGGCAGGTCATGTGGGCGAAGCCCTTGAAGCCTACCGGGCTCTTGATCTGCGGGTCGAAGCGCCACAGTTCCTTGCCGGTGTCCGGGTCCAGCGCCAACACTTTGCTGTGGGCGGTGCAGGCATAGAGCATGCCGTTGACCTTCAGCGGGGTGTTTTCGTTGGTCAGTTCTACCGGGTCATCGGCAGTCGGCAGGTCGCCGGTCTGGATACGCCAGGCTTCCTGCAACTTGCCGACGTTGGCCGGAGTGATCTGCTTCAGCGGCGAGTAACGGTCACCGAATTCGGTGCGGCCATAGGCCTGCCAGTCGCCGTCCGGCATGGCCGGGGCAGTGCTGGTCAGGTCCGTGGTGTCACGGCCCAACTCGCCCAGGATTTCACCCGGATTCGTGAACTGACTGGCCACGGCGGTGGCGCCCGCCAGAACCACGGCCACGCTCAGCGCCGCAGTGCCCAGCGGTGCGGCGCCATCGCGCAGCAACGGACGGCGGAACCACGGCAACAGCAGGACCACACCCAGCGCAAACCACAGCGACAAGCGCGGCACCAGTTGCCACCAATCGAGACCGATTTCCCACAACGCCCAGACGGTACTGGCGAACAGCACCAGTGCGTACAGGCCCAGCGCCGCGCGACGGGCGGCAATCAACAGCACGCCGGTCAGTGCAAAGCCGATACCGGCCAGCAGGTAATACAGCGAGCCGCCGAGCATGCTCAGCTTGATCCCCCCGGCCAGCATGGCCAGGCCCATTAGCAGAAGCAGGATACCGAGCAGGCTCGGTAGCAGACGGCTTCGACTCAAAGCACCATCAGTGCTCATAGTGTGGTTCTCCGTGACGTTTTAAGTAGTCCCGCGCAAGTTCACTGTAGATGACGATCTGGCGTGGGCATGGTTCAGTTATAAAAGTGAAACTGTCCCTGTAGGAGCGAGGCTTGCCCGCGAAGGCGTCGGCACATCCAACACATATGTCGACTGACACTCCGCCTTCGCGGGCAAGCCTTGCTCCTGCAAGGGCTATGCGGTGCGGTTAGAACGATGACTGGATCTTGATCCCGCCAATCAGCGCGTCATCGACCTTGTCCACGCCACCGGGGTGGCGGATGTATTGCAGGTTCGGGCGCACGGTCAGCCAGTTGGTGACGTGCACGCCGTAATAGAGTTCGGCGCTGTATTCGGTGTCTTGCGGCGGCAGGAACGATGGATCGTCGTAGTCATAAACGGCGCGGGCCTGGTTGGTCGCCTCGGCGTTCTTGCGATAGGCCGGGTTGACGTGGACGCGAGCCAGGGCGAAACCGATGTCGTCCTTGGCCCGGGCATCGAACAAGCCTTTGTAGACGACGCCTGCCTGGACATAGTTGTCGATGGCGTTGGTCTTCTTGTCGTGCATCGTGCCATTGGCAAACACGCTCAAGCCCCGGGAATTATCGCTGGCACGGCTGGTGATCTGCTGTTGCACACCGAGCCACACGCCGTGCTTGCTCGACGCGCTGCGATACGCCTCGCCGCTCAAAGCAGCGGGCTGGCCATTGCTGTCTTTATAGGCGTCGGTGGCCTTGGCATTGCTGTAGTAGTAACCGGCGCGGTATTCGCCCGGCAGGCCGTTGAGCTTCGGCGTCCACACCAGTTCAATCGGCAGGATCGCGCCCTGGGTGCCGCTGCCGCTGAGCTTGAAGCCATTGCCGCGATCAAGGTTCGACGGGTTCTGCTCGTAGGCGCCGACCTGTGCGTACAACTCCGGCGTCAGGTGATACTTGACCCGCATCGCCCACTGGCTGACCGGCCAGTTGTACCAGATGCCACCGACCCAGTTACCGACCTGAGAGCCGCAGAACGCCAGGTTCTGGAAGTCGCACGGGAAGCTGTTGAAATCTTCGCCTTCGCCAAAGCGGCCGACCTTGATGTCGAGCTTCTGGTCAAAGAATTTCTGCTGGTACCACATCTGCGTCAGGCGCCAGGTCTGGCCGCGCCCCCAGACTTCCTGGGCCGAGGTGAAACCGCCGACCCGTGGATCATTGATCCGGTCGTTGCTGATGTTGTTGCCGTTGCGTTCGGTGATGGTCAGCTGAAATTCGGCATCGTCCCAACCGAGGATCTTCTGCAGATCCAGGTGCGTGCCGAGGCCGAACTGATCGCTGTAGCGCGCCGTGCGATCGTGGTCATAGCCGCCGTGCAGGTTGCTGCCCATCTCGCCGGTGTAATCGACTTTGAAGTCGTAGCCTTTTTCCGCAAGTTCGGTGCGCGTGCCGTTCCAGTCGCCGAGCATCCACGGCGATTCGCTATCGAAGGCCGGGGCCGCGTGTACGCAGGTGGCGAGGCCGAAGGCGCTGAGGCCGCCGATCAGATTCAGGGCTTTTCGCTGGGCCATAGGGATGCAGACAGCGCTGTCTCGCGGAGTTGGAAAGTCGGGCATAAAGTAGAAATTCTTGATCTTTTTCTGGGGGTGAACTGAACGCAACGAGGTGGAACGGGCAGTGAAGCGTTTCAGCTTAAGGGCGGCAGGATAAAGATCTGTAACAAAGAGAGAAAGCGCTTTTACTGACATGGATCATTTCGGATTTGGTAACAGTCGTCTGCGACCCGTTGCCACAGGAGATTAATCGGCAAACCAATGCACAACCTGTAGGAGCAAACCTTGCTCGCGATGACGGTCTGTCAGTCGCGAAGATACCGACTGGAAAACCGTCATCGCGAGCAAGCTTTGCTCCTACAGATGGTTGTCTGTGGCCTACAGTTAACTGAGTCCTTCCCCCCATCGAAGCCCTCGGCTAAGGTGCGCGGCTTCTTTATTCTTTCTTCGCGCAAAGGCCCGGCATGACCGAACAGAACACCAATCCGCTGCACGGCGTGACTCTGGAACAGATCCTCAACGCCCTGGTTGAACACTACGAATGGTCGGGGCTGGCCGAGCGTATCGATATTCGCTGCTTCAAGAGCGATCCGAGCATCAAGTCGAGCCTGACCTTCCTGCGTAAAACCCCGTGGGCGCGGGAGAAGGTCGAGCGCCTGTACGTCAAGTTGATGCGCACCAAGCGCCCGGTCTGACCATGCTCAACCTCTCGACGCCGGGGGCTGCCGCGAGGCGTCGTTGTGTTGCCGTGGCTGCGGTGCTGGGCTGGTTCGCCCTGAGTGTTCAGCTGTACCTGATTCTCGGCACACGCTGGAGCATGGGCGCCAGCCTGCTGGGTGGGCTGATGAGTTTCTTCAGTTTTTTTACCGTGTTGACCAATACCCTGGTGGCCGTGGTGCTGACCTGCGAGCTGACATCGCGGGAGTCGGCGGCGCGCCGCTGGTTTTTACGGCCATCGGTCAGCAGCGCGATTGCCGTGAGCATCGCCGTGGTCGGCCTCGCATACAGCCTGTTGTTGCGCCATCTGTGGCATCCCGAAGGCTGGCAACTGCTCGCCGATGAGTTGCTGCACGACATCATGCCGCTGCTGTTTCTGGTGTATTGGTGGTACTGCGTACCCAAAGGCACGCTGCGCCTGGGGCACATCGCCTTGTGGGTGATTTATCCACTGGTGTATTTCGCGTATGTACTGCTGCGCGGGCATCTGCTCGCGGCCTACCCGTATCCATTCATTGATGTGAGCACGCTGGGTTATCCACAGGTGTTTCTCAATGCCGGGGGGATATTGCTGGGGTTTGTTGCGATGGCGCTGTTGATCGTGGGATTGGATCGCTGGCGCTCAACTCGAAGGTGAGCCAACTGTGGCGAGGGGGCTTGCCCCCGTTGCGCCGCGAAGCGGCGCCAAAACCTGCAATCGAATTTTATCTGGCATATTGCGTTTGTTGATTCTGCGACTGCTTCGCAGTCGAACGGGGGCAAGCCCCCTCGCCACAAAATATCGATCACTCTTCGATGCTGCCATCCGCCCGCCAGTAACCCACCGCTTTGACCAGCTGCTCATCCAGCCCATGCTCATCGAGCAACACCCGGCGTATCTGCCGCGACACTTTGGTCTCGGTCGCCACCCACGCATACAGATTGCCACTGGGCACTTGCAGCTCTTTCACGGTGTTCAGCAGATTGTTCTTCCCGCCTTCGCGCAAGACCCAGATCACATTGACCTGCGCGGGGCTTTCCAACTTCTGTTGCTCTGCGCCGTTCTCCACCTCGATGACCACCAGCGCCCGGCGGTTGGCCGCCAAGCCTTCCAGGCGTCGGGCGATGGCGGGCAGGGCGGTTTCGTCGCCGATCAGCAGGTAGCTGTCGAAGATGTCCGGCACGATCATCGAACCCCGTGGCCCGCCGATGTGCAGGAATTGCCCGGGCTGGGCCTGCTCGGCCCAGGTCGAGGCAGGGCCGTCGCCGTGCAGGACGAAATCGATGTCCAGTTCCAGGGTGTCCAGGTCATAGCGCCGCGGCGTGTAGTCGCGCATGGCCGGCATCGGCTGATCGGTTTTGCCGGCGCCGAGTACCAGGGTTTCCAGCGCTGCCGTTTCCGCCGCGTTCTGTGGGAACAGCAGCTTTACATGGTCGTCCGTGCCAAGGCTGACGAAGCCCGCCAGTTCCGGCCCGCCGAGGGTAATTCGACGCATGCGCGGGGTCAGGTCGACCACCCGCAACACTTCCAGGCGCCGGCGTTTGATCTCGTGCATGACACGGTGAATGGTCTGGTTTTCAAAAACGACATTCATTCGGCGTTCTCCTGGGCAGCTTGAACGGCGGGGCCGTCGACGATGGCTTTGGCGGTGTTGTTGAGCAGGGCGGCGACGCGGATGATTTCCTCCGCACTCCAGCGCCCGTGATGCAGTTGCAGGGCATGCCGCAGGTTGTGCACCGCTTCATGGATTTCCGCCGGGCGATCGTGACCGCGCAGCGAGCGTTTGCTGACGTCGATGCGCATCCGCACGCCTTCCAGGGCAATCGCCTGGTCGCCCAGGGACAGGCGCCCGGCATCGGTCACGCGGTAGCGTTTTTTCCCGCCCTCGGTATCGCCCTCGATCATTTCGCTTTCTTCGAGAAAGGTCAGGGTCGGGTAGATCACCCCGGGGCTGGGGCTGTAGGCGCCATCGAACATGCCTTCGATCTGGCGAATCAAGTCATAGCCGTGGCACGGCTGTTCGGCGATCAACGCCAGCAACAGCAATTTCAAATCACCGGGAGCGAAGACCCGTGGGCCACGGCCACCGCGTTCGCGGCCAGGGCGTTTCTCGAAGCCGTCGCGGCCGTCACCGTGTTCGCGGTGGGAATGATGGTCTCTCATTTTCTGCTTTCTCTTGTCGTGTTTAGATACAACTTAAGATATATCTTAACGACGATGCAAGGCCTTTCGACCAACGGTGCAAGACATCGCTCGGCAGCGAGTGGGATTTTTTCCCGGGAAAATGTCTGATTATTCTGTGCCGCGTGGGCGGTCAGAAAAAGTGAAACCTTGTATATATCCGCGCAGTCAGGTTTAGTGCTAATTCTCTAAAGCAGTGTTTTCGTCTATTGTTTATTGAGGCTGTCATGCACTTCTTACAGTCGATGTTTCTGTATGGAAAAACCAACTAATCTGTTTGTAGTCTGGTTCTTACGGTCACTCTTCTCTTTTTTCAATTTTTGGCGTTTTTTCGCTGTGTTAAATGCCCTCCGAACTACATGTTCACCGGACATGTCCTGCTTACTTCATATTTCAATTGGTTGATCATGCCCCGGCGTTGAACGTTCAAGTTGATCACTTGTTCGTACCTTTAATGATCTTCTCTATTGAAATAACAGGGACTTAACCATGTTCAAGAAGTTTGCAATCCTCGCCCCTCTGGCTGTTCTGGTTTTCGGTTCGACTGCTGCACTGGCCAAGGATGACGCCAGCACCACCATCAACATCAAGGCTGACATTCCACCGAAGCAGTTCCATGCCCAGCCGCGGGATCCGAACTTCGGTCGGGACGAGACCATGATCTACAACAATGTGAGTGGTGAGCTGAGCATCCTGCGCCAGGTCTACGACCTGAAAAACACCGACGGCTCGATCGACGCCTACATCGAAGGCGGCACCGCTGCGTTGTACAACGGCTCGACAGCCATCCCGCTGACCATCGCCATCGGCGGCGTGGTACTGGGCGCCACGCCAAAAGAAGTCGCCGCCGACGCGCCATCCAATCCTGGCATGCAGGCCGATATGGTGATCACCGCCGCCAAACCGACAGATGGCCAGGTCGGCCTGTTCACCGGCAACCCGGTGGTGATGTTCGACGCCGTGCCGCGTACGGTCGCGCGCTGAAGGGCAACCCTTCTGTTCGTTGACTGACACGCCCCGATCGGCCCGTTTAACTGACTGGCCGACCGGGTTTCAACGTATTTACTGTCCGCCTTCAGAGTATCCGGTCCATGTTCCCGATGACGCCCATCGCGGCAGCGCTTGCCTTGCTGTTTTGTTCAGCAGCCTTGGCCGCGCCCACTAACGGTAATTATATGCCGCGCTCTTTGATCGCTCAGGCCAAGGGGTTACCGGCCGAGTTCGAAGAGCACTTCTTTGATGTTCCGCTGGCGGTTCGAATTGAACGTGATCAACAGTTTCTCGGTGAGGCGATGGTGGTGTTATCCCGTGATGACCGCATTACCTTACTTGAAGTAACCGATGTTCGTGACAGCGATGTAAAAGCCGCTGAGCGCGAGGCATTGGTGACGTATCTCAAACAAGGCGCGCCACTGGGAGCCTGCACTAACAGTTGCCCGGAAAACCTGTTGGCCGTGCATTACAACCTTGAAAATTCCCTGGTCTCGCTGGTCACCGAAAACGCTGAACGCGAAGACCAGCCCCAGGCGTATTACGAGCAGCCACCCGGAGGCAGCACCGGTCTGATCGTGCGCAATCAACTGAACCTCAACGGCGGCCAGGATCAAGACCTCGGCGGCCGGTTCGGCCTGGAGGCCAGCAGCAGCCTCGGCAACTGGACCCAGAGCGTCAACCTGCAATTGGCCCGGCTCGGTGGGCCGGACGATCAGCTCTACCACGCGGTTCACGAGCTCTACACCCAACGTGAGCTGGAAGGCCAGTTTCTGCGCCTGGGTTATTTCATGCCCAACTCCGAAGGCCTGAGTCGCCAGCCCCGTTCGTTCGGTGCGAGCCCGGACACGGCGGTCGGCGTGATGTACGGCAGCTCCGACAGCCTGGCGATCAACAACCCCAAGCCCAGCGTGTATCCGATCTACGTCACCGCCAACCGCCTCGGCTCGGTGGAGATCTATCGCAATGGCCTGCTGATCAACACACAACCGGTGCCCGCCGGGTTGCAAACCCTCGATACCCGGCCGCTGCCCGGCGGCATCTATGAGGTCGAAGTGCGCTTGATCGAGGACGGTCAGATCACCTCAACCACGCAGGAGTTGGTCTACAAACCCAACAATTGGCGCAATCACGACGAGCGCTGGCGCTACAACCTGTTTGCCGGGCGCGAGAGCAAGTTGCTGAGCAACTGGGACGAACAGGCCGAGGGCGACATGACCGCCGGCGCCGCGCTCAATTACCTGCTGCACCCACGGGTGGTGCTGGGCTTGTCCGGGCGTCAGGTGCGGGATCAATTGCAGTACGGCACGTCCGTCGACTGGACCGTGGCCAACAACGCCAGCCTGTTCGCCAACGTCTATCAGACTGAGGACCACGGCACCGGCCTCGATTTCCAGGGGCTCTACAGCTATGGCCTGGGCAATGTGGTCGTCAGCCACAATCGCAGCTGGCTCGACACCCGCAACACCTACGAAACCCTGCCCGACGGTACGCGAATTCGCCAGCGCAATGTGTTCACCGGCCAGACCAGCAATTCGTCGCTGTCCCTGACCCATCGCCTGAACAACCGCACCTCGCTCAATGGCCGCGTGTCCCACAGCGAGGGCAATGTCGAAGGCGTCGGCCTCGACCTGGGCTGGACCCAGCGCGGCAATCTGTTTGGCAGCGATGCCAATTGGCGCTTCACCGTGTTCGACCGGCCGGGCAGCACCAGCAGCGGCGACAAGCGCAATCGCGGCGTCGACCTGAGCGTGAGCCTGGCCCTTGGCGGTCCGGGCGAGCAAATCTCCGGCAGCATCGGCTCGCGCACTTCACGCGATGGCGGGCGCGACAACAACGCCTCGCTGACCTATCGCAAAGACTTGCAGGACTTTGTGCTGCAAAGCGTCTCGGCCACCGCGATCACCGACACCTACGGCCTCGGTGTGTCGGGCACCGCGAACTTCATGACCGACACCGTACTCGGCGACGCCTTCGCCCAGCGCTCGTCCTTCAGCGGCGACGTCACCGGCGGCTTGAACCTGGACAGTACCTTCGCCGTCGGCGGGCAGAAAATGGTCCTGACCAGTCAGTACCAGGGCCGGGGCGCCGGGATGATCATCGATGTGGAATCCGACGTGGACGCCATCGCCCTGCGCGCTGACGACCTCAGCGGCGGCAGCACTGCACTGCGTGCGGGGCGCAACTTTGTGCCAATCACTGCCTACAAGAGCGGCTCGGTGAGTTTCGATTTCGAAGGCAACCACGTACCCGCCGCGAGCATTCAACCAGCGCGCATGAGTTATCACCTGAACAAGGGCGGCGTGGCGTATCGCAAGGTCCAGGTGATGAAAACCGTGACCGTGCTCGGGCGCCTGCTCGATCCCCAGGGCGAGCCGCTCAAGGGCCATCACATCATCAACCACGCCAGCCGTGGGGTGAGCGAGGTCGACGGCTTCTTCTCCATGGAAATGAACGCCGGTTCACCGACCCTGCAAGTGCGCCGTGGCGATCAGTTGCTGTGCCAGTTCCGCCTCGACCCGAGCAAGGCCCGGCTTGAGCAGGATGTGTTGATGATCGGTGAGCTGCGCTGCACGCCTGACACCCTGGCCGACACCACTATTACCTCTCACACGGCAGGTTGAGCCCTTTGGGAACACGGAACCATGCACATGAAAAAACAAATGATTAAAGCGTGTTGTAGGGTTGCCGTTGCATTGCTGTGGCTAGTCACGCTTTGCGCTGCTGCCGCCACGCAAGAGATTACGGCGGTGTTCAAACCTGACCCGAGCAATCCGCTGCTGAACAAATTCGTCAATACCACACCTCAAAGCGGGGTGTGTCCGGGGCACATGCCGGCTCGATGCGAGGCCCTTGGGATTTTCAGCATTCGTACATGGGATATCAATTTCACGTCCAATACGCCGCTGGTACTTAATCATGTTGGGCCAGGGCCTGTAGATGTGCGTAAAGGAGTGATGTTCAAAGTCCCTTCCGAGTGGCGCAGCTTGGAAGTGGTTTCCGACAAAGGCGAGCGGGAAACGGTTCAGGTACGAATAGCCGGGATTGGCAATCGCTTTGATGTTACCCGTCCCGGAACCATCCATTCATGGTCGCCTAGAACCTTTGTCTACGCACCGGCGCCTTGTTTGACGACTGGGATGGGGACCGGCACCAGCCAATATTTACTGTGGTTCTGGGTTGTGCCTGAAGGGGCTGGGACCTGCAGCCTGACTCACGTTGTCGAAGTGCCGGAGCTCAGGTATGTCAACTTCGAATACGCCTATGAACTGAGAACGCCCAATCCTTTGGGCATGTCCACCGGGCATTACACCGGATCGATCACTTACACGGTTGGGCCGCATCAGGATTTTGACTTCGGCGACATCATGATTCCCAACGACAGCCTCTTGACCTTTAACTTCAACCTGGACGTGCAACACACCCTCAAGGTCGAAGTGCCCCCCGGCGGTAATCGGGTCGAATTGGTCCCGCAAGGTGGCTGGCAGGCCTGGCTGCAACGTAATCGGCGTCCGGAGCGATTGTTCCGCGACCAGACCTTCAATATCTCAGTCTCCAGCCGCTTCAAGATGCAGCTCGACTGCCAGTACGGCGATGGCGGCAACGAGTGCCTGGTGCGCGAGCCGGAGTCCGGCGGGGCGGTGCCGTTGAACATCAGTGTGACCTTGCCCAGCGGCTTGACCGATGCCGCCGGCCAGCCCGTCAGCCGCCGCCCGTTGCTGCGTGATGGCAGTGGCACCGAACTGTTCCAGCCGGGGCATTACGTTGACCGCAAACCCGGTGTGCTGCACTTCGAAATTGCCCGGGAAAAAGTCGAAGAGATGCTCACCGGCGTGGGCAAGACCTATTCGGGCAACGTCACGGTTATCTGGAGTTCGGAAATTTGATCATGGCTGCCGGAAGGTTTCCGGGCAGCGTTTACTTGAGGGATCGAAAGCGATGAAACGTCTGTGGGCACTGCTGGGTGCAGGCTTGTTACCGTTGTTGGCCGAGGCCGGGCCGGCGATCAATGTCGGGGTGGTCTATGACTACCTGGATGGCGACAAAAGCACCTACCTGAAACGGGTCTTCAATGGCGGCGACAGTACTGCCTTCGTCAAGATCAACATTCACGAAATCGTCTATGACGCCGAGGGCAAACCCACGGAACTGCCGATCAAGTCCCAGGCCGACAGCAGCGCCCGGGACGGTCTGATGGCCAGCCCGGCGCGCTTGATTGTGCCGGTGAACGGCATGCAGGGCACCCGCCTGTTGTTTATGGGCGAGCGCGAGCGCGAACGTTATTTCCGCGTGCGCTTCGTGCCGGTGGTACCGGAAAAGGAGGACGAGTTCGCGGTATCCAGCGAGGAGCGCGACGAGTACAAAAAGACCCTCTCGGCCGGGGTCAACGTGTTGGCCGGGTACGGCACGATTTTCTTTGTGCGACCCAAGGATGCGCGTTTCAACACGCAGATCGACGATCGTGCCGGCCAGTATGCGTTGAGCAATAACGGCAACACCGTGGTGGTGGTCGACGACTTCAAGGACTGCGCCGCCAGCGATGAAAACGACTGCCAGCCGATCACCAAAAACCATGTACTGCCGGGCAAGGCGTTTCGTTTCGAGAAGCAGGCGGGGCGTCAGTACCGGTTCAAACTGGTGGAAGGGGCGGCGCAGAAAAACTATGAGGTGAAAGGGTGAATCGCTCAGGTCTCAAGCGCGGAATCCAGATCACCCTGTGCGCCGCGTTGCTGTTGGCCTGCAATCACGCGCTGGCGGTGCGGGAAGAGCAAACCTTTCACGTCTCGGTGACCATTCCTACCAGCGAGTTTTACGTGCTGCCGGTGAATCCGGGGTTTCTGGAGCGCGAGCAGGTCATGGCGTGGAACCCGGTCAGTGCCGAACTCAGTCCATTGCGCGAGCATTTCGATGTGAAAAACGCCAGCGGCAGTATCTCCGCGCGGTTGGCAGCCGAGCCGTTTCTGTTTAATGGCCGGGAGCGTATTGACCTCAAGGTATGGTTCAACGGCGAATCGTTGTCGTTGCTCGATTCCCCGGTGGTGGAAGAACAGCAGGCCCGCATCGGTCAGCGGGTGCGCCTGGACATCGTCGCGATGCAACCCGCCGAAGGCTACGTCCCTGGCCAGTATTACGGGACGGTGCAATTGATATTTGATGCGGTGAATCCATGAGCGTGAGTAGCGTTTTCGCCCGAGGTGCCGGAGCAGTGTTGTTGTATGCGTTGGCGGTGCCGGCGTTGGCCGAGGTTATCGAGATCACGGCCGCTTTCACGCCGGATCCGGCGCGGCCGCAGGTCAATGAATTCAAGAATACGACGGTCAATAGCGGTTACTGCGCCACCTTGCCGGCTGACTGCGCACGATGGAAGATTTTCAGCATTGCCACTGCCATTTCGGTCAATTCCGATCAGATGATTGCCGCCCGTCACCCCAACCCGCGCCAGGGGGCGATGTTCAACGCGCCCGCGGACTGGAGAGATGTGAATGTCACGGATGAGGGTGACCTCAACAATGCCGTAGTACAGATTCGTATGGCGGGCATCGGGGGCAAATATCGGTTGTCGCGTCGGGTCCAGGAACTGATCGGCGTAGAAATGAACCCTTATCCGGCTCATAACCGGCTGTGGTCCAGCGGGGACTGGCTCGCCGCACCTTTACCCTGCACGGATGGTCCCGCTTCCGGCATCGACGATTGGAGCTGGACGTTTTTCTGGAGGACGCCGGTGGTCGGTGTGTGTTCCAAGCAGGCGGCATTCGATATCCCCGAACTCAGCTATGTAAGCGTGGATTTCGCCTATGAGTTGCGCACACCCAATCCGCTGAAAATGGCCCCGGGTACCTACACCGGTTCGATGGTGTACAGCGTCGGCCCGGGAGCCGACTTCGACATGGGCGATGTCATGCGGCCCAGCACCAACAGTATCCAGCTCCACTTCACCTTGACCGTGAATCACGTGCTTGCCGTGGAAATGCCACCCGGCGGTAACGCAGTGCAATTGGTGCCGCAGGAAGGCTGGCAGGCGTGGTTGCAACGGCGCCGTCAGCCGACCCGGTTGCTGCGCGATCAGACCTTCAATATCTACGCGTCGACGCCATTCAAGATGCAATTGGGCTGTGCCATCGACCTGGGGAACACCTGCGGCTTGCAAGATGCGGCGGGCAATCGGGTGCCGGTGCACGTGGCGGTGAGCCTGCCCTATGGCCTGACGCGCAACGGCCAGGCGGTCAACCGCCAACCCTTGCGCCTCGACGGTCAGGGCACCGAGCGTTTCGAGCCGAGCCTGTACGTGGCGCGCAAACCCGGGACGCTGCATTTCTCCGTGGAGCGGGACGGCGTCAAGCAGATGCTCGACCTGGGCAGCGCGCGATTCTCCGGTGATGTGACGGTGATCTGGGACTCCGAGGTTTAATTGCTCGCCGTGACGGTCGGCGCCAGACACTCGGTGTTGCGCCCCGGTTGCAGATACGGCGTCAGGATCGGCGCCATGCCCTTGAGCACCTGCACCGGCAATGCCGAGGTGAACTTGAAGGATTCCGCCGAGCGCCCCGGCACGAACGCGGTCAAGGTGCCGAAGTGGTGTTCGCCAATGTAGAACACGAAGGTCGCGGTACGGTTGATCGATTTGGAACTGAGAATCCGCCCACCGGAGCCAATGGCTTCGATACGGTTATCCCCGGTGCCGGTCTTGCCGCCCATGGCCAGCGCGGTGCCGTCCGGCGTCTTGAAGCTGCCGGAGACCCGCTTCGCAGTACCGGCGTCCACTACGTGCGACAAGGCTTCGCGCATGGCGGTGGCGACTTCCGATGGCATGACCCGTTTGCCGACGTTGGGGTCGTTGATCACTTGGGTTTCATACGGCGTATTGGCGGCGAAATGCAGGCTGTCGATGCGCAGGGTCGGCATGCGGATGCCGTCGTTGAGGATGGTGCCGATCAGTTCGGCCAACGCGGCAGGGCGGTCGCCGGAGCTGCCGATGGCTGTAGCCAGGGAAGGCACGAGGTGATCGAACGGGTAGCCGACTTTCTGCCAGCGCTGATGAATGTCGAGGAACGCCTCGATCTCCAGCATGGTGCGGATGCGACTGTCCCGGGCGCCCTTGTGTTTGCTCTTGAACAGCCAGCTGTAGACTTCCTGGCGTTCAAACTGGCTGGCCTTGACGATCTCGCTCCACTTGGCGTCCGGGTGGCCCAGCAAGTAGCCGATCAGCCACAGGTCCAGCGGGTGGACCTTGGCGATGAAGCCTTGGTCGGGCAAATCATAAGAGCCAGGGCCGTAGCTCAGGTAGAGCCGTTCAAGACGTTCGTCGGTGAGTTTTTCGGTGACCTTGGCGCCTTTGAGGTGTGCGCGCACGAAGGTGTTGAAGGCGGTCTGTTCGGCGTCCGGGTAGAGATAACGGTGCACGGCGGCCATGCGAATCGGGGTCGGGCGCATGCTGTCGAGGAAGGTTTCCAGGCGCGCGTCGGTGTCCTTGTTCCTGTACTTTTTCCAGAATTTGAGCAGGAACGACGTGCCTTCCTTGTCGGCGAACGACGCCAGGTATTCCTGACGCCGTGGGTTGCGGTCGTCCTTGAGCAGTTCGGCGCTACTGTTGGGGCCGGAGTAGGTGGTGTAGCGCACGATGTCGCGCATCAGCCGAATGAACGGCAGGTTGATCGACTCCCGGATGGCATCGCGCAGGGTCGGCATGCGGCCGTTGTCTTCGTTGCGAAAGTTGTGGAACACGTGCAGGCCGCCACCGGTGAAAAACGCCTCGCCGGGGCTGGCCGAGTATTTGCGGTCGAGGGCGGCGCCGAGCATTTTTGGCAGGCTGCGGTCGGTGTTCTGGATCAGGTAATCGACCACCCAGCGGCTCAGGCGATCCTGGTCCGGGACATCGGTTTTTTTCAGCTCGGCCACAGTCTTGTCGCCGTACTTGTCGTGCAGCTCGGAGATGATCTGCAAGTAGGTGGTCAGCACCCGCATCTTGGCGGTGGAGCCCAATTCCAGTTTGCTGCCTTCATTGATATCGAACGGCTGGTCGGTGCTGTCGGTCTGCACCCGCACGCGGGAACCGTCCGGGGTCAGCTCGAACAGGGTGAAGCTGTAGCGCACCGCCGTGGTGCTGGTGGGGGTGAGCAGGCGTTCGCCGATCAGGCCGATCTGTCCGGCGAACACCGGGTCGGCCAGGTGTTTCAGGTACTCGGTGGCTTGCGCCTGCAAGTCACTTTGCAAGGTGCTGGTGGCCGACAGGTCGAGACGGTCGAGATCATACAGCGGCCGGTTGAGCATGGACGCCAGGCGACTGCGGGCGGTGCTGATGCCTTTGTTGGTTTCGATCGGCTGGAGGGTCGGCTGGGTCTGCCAGTCGCGGTACGTCACCTTGCTGGCCAGTGTGGCGGCGGCCAGTGGCGCATCGATGACGTTGTTCAAGGCGAGCAGGCGAACGTGGCTGTCGGTGAGATTGGCCAGTTCTTCGTGGCCCTTGGTCAGGTAATAGGAAGGGCGGCGTTGGGCGATCATCAAGGACAGTATTTCCCGCAGGGCCAGGCCTTTGTCGGCCATGGTTTTCGGGTCGGTGGCGGTGCTGGCCAGCTTTTCATTGGCCTTGTTGAAATCGGCGCCGTACCAGACCCGCAAACCTTCGGCCATGCCATGCACTTCACCGTGACCGGGGACCGCCGACAGCGGCACGCTGTTGAGGTAGTCGCGCACCACATTTTGCCGCACCTGCAAGGTTTGCGGGCCGGGCTGATAAGCGCGCACGCTGGCGGAAATCATCTGCCGGATCTTCTCCGCGCCGGACACGGTCAAGCCGTCGGGGGAGTGGCGGTATTTCTCCAGCTGCGTCGCCAAGGTACTGCCGCCGGCCGACTGGCCTGGCAGGTGCATCAGCTTGGCCACCTGGGACCATGCGGCCATGCCGAACCTCGGCCAGTCCACGGCCGGGTTGGCCAGGGGCTGTTTGGGATCCAGCAGGAAACGGTTTTCGATGAACAGCAAGCTGTTGACCACCACCGGTGGAATCGAGTCGAAGCTGGAATAGAGCTGCTGTGGATAGTTGAACTGATACACCGGCGCCGCCCGGCAATCGGTGATCGTTAGTCCCGCCTGGATTTTTTCCGAATACGGGACAAAAAAGCCCTTGTCGCTATAGCTCATCAGCGCCGGTGAAAATCGGGTTTGCGCGGCGATCACGTAATTGCGCTTGAGCAGCCGCGGCAGGAAATCCCCCATGGAGCTGTAGCCCAAACGCAAATCGAACGGACCGGCCCCGGGGTAGCGAATCGCATCGCTCGGACCGGGTTGCACTTCATAGCTCAGGGACGCGGCAAATTTGCTGACTTCCCGGGCCTGAAACTTCGACGTGCGCATTTCCTTGGCGGCGGCCAGGCCCAGCACCACCAGGATAATCAGCAGCAACAACCAGAACGCCTTCCAGCCGTGTTTGGCACGACGGGGTTTTTCAGGTAAAGGCGCATCATCCACACGTTCAGTCGGAACCACGGTTTTACTCGAATCGCTTTGCCATAACGCGCCCATAGTCGACTGATCCATTCACGCAGATTGATCGGACTTGTCTGAAGCTTAGACGGTGGTTGGCGATGATGAAAAAATTGTGAATAGAGAAATTTCGAAATCGTATGGGTGGTTGTTTGCTACGGGGAGTGAGGTATCAAATCGAACACCGCCCCTGTGGCGAGCGAGCTTGCTCGCGCTGGGCTGCGCAGCAGACCCTTTTGGGTGAGCGCTACGCACTCAAGCGGGAGCAAGCTCCCTCGCCACAATGAGCGGTGAGGTTTGGAAGTTTTGCTCGAAACCAGGATCGGATGCCGGCCACCAAAGCCATTCAGTCGAACACTGCCCCTGTGGCGAGCGAGCTTGCTGGCGCTGGGCTGCGAAGCAGCCCCTTTGTATGAACGCTGCGCACTCAAGCGGGAGCAAGCTCCCTCGCCACAATGAGCGGTGAGGTTTGGAAGTTTTGCTCGAAACCAGGATCGGATGCCGGCCACCAAAGCCATTCAGTCGAACACTGCCCCCTGTGGCGAGCGAGCTTGCTCGCGCTGGGCTGCGCAGCAGACCCTTTGTGTGAGCGCTGCGTTCTCAAGCGGGAGCAAGCTCCCTCGCCACAATGAGCGGTGAGGTTTGGAAGTTTTGCTCGAAACCAGGATCGGATGCCGGCCACCAAAGCCATTCAGTCGAACACTGTCCCCCTGTGGCGAGCGAGCTTGCTCGCGCTGGGCTGCGAAGCAGCCCCTTTGTATGAGCGCTGCGCACTCAAGCGGGAGCAGGCTCCCTCGCCACGGAGCCTCAGAGGTTCTGTCAAAGCCAGTAAGCATCCCAAAGCGGATAGTCGCCGATTTCCTCAACAAGCCCTGCACGTACCGGATTGGCGAGGATGTAATGAGCAAATGGCAGAAGTTCTTCACCATCGCGGATAGCGCGGTCGTGATAGCCGCTTTGCCAAAAAGCCCCCTGAGTGCCTGATGCTCGGTTAATGCTCAATGTGCTGCGGGATTTTATAGCTTGCATGAGTTGCGCCAGGGAACGCTGCTCAAGTTGTACCAGCCAATGAAAGTGGTCCGGCATGATGACCCAGGCAATCGAATTGACCCATTGTTGTTCATGGGCTCGCCTGAATTCAGCCACTAAGAGTCGTCCCAATCGCCAATCAGTGAAAACCTTACGACGTTGATATACGACGGCCGTGATCAGATAGCCTCGCCCTTGTTCTGAATATCGTCCATGACGTAGCCGATGGGAATTTGGATGTTTTTGCATTCCATTGCGTCCTTTTGCCGTGATCTGAAATGACCCTAGCCCGCCAGCTTCCTACTTGAGCCGGCAACTGCTGTATGAGAATTCCGAATCGGTTGAAGGACTCAATGTGGCGACCAGCAACTGTGGCGAGCGAGCTTGCTCGCGCTGGGCTGCGAAGCAGCCCAAAACCAGCCACCGCGGTGTGTCAGGCAAAACTCATTGAAGGGTTGGCGCCTGCTGCGCAGTCGAGCGGGAGCAAGCTCCCTCGCCACAGGGACTCATCCTCTGTGATAGCCGTGTTAGAGCCTTAAAGGAGTAAACCCGACTAAGGTCGACCCATGACGATGCACCAATGCTGTGCAATACTCACCGCCGTTTTTCACGATGGCTATTGCGGCAAAAGCCAGTTAATGCCCCTCCGTAAACGCCGCTTTTAGCGAGAGTTCTCGCTGAATGTTGTGGTTTATAGAGTGAAAAACCCTGTCGGAAGCTTTTTATACTGCACGCCCCGCTGATCTTGCAGGTTTTGTCCTACAAGACGGGTTTGCCCAAAAGGCAGGTCCGGTTTCAGGCAAGCAACGGCTTATCGGTCGACGCTTCGATGCTCGGTGGTCATATCCAATAACAAGACGAGGTTGTACCCCTATGCCAGCAGGCAATCATCTGCCCCAAGGCGAGACCGCTCAGGGCGGCCCGCTTAAACGCGAACTGGGCGAACGGCATATTCGCTTGATGGCACTCGGTGCCTGTATCGGCGTCGGCCTGTTCCTCGGTTCGGCCAAGGCCATCGAAATGGCCGGCCCGGCGATCATGCTGTCCTACATCATTGGTGGTCTGGCGATCCTGGTGATCATGCGCGCCCTCGGCGAAATGGCCGTGCACAACCCGGTCGCCGGCTCCTTCAGCCGTTACGCTCAAGACTATCTCGGCCCGTTGGCGGGCTTTCTGACCGGTTGGAACTATTGGTTCCTGTGGCTGGTGACTTGCGTCGCGGAAATCACCGCAGTGGCGGTGTACATGGGCGTCTGGTTCCCCGAGGTGCCCCGCTGGATCTGGGCACTGTCGGCGCTGGTCAGCATGGGCACCATCAACCTGATCGCGGTGAAGGCCTTCGGCGAGTTCGAGTTCTGGTTCGCCCTGATCAAGATCGTCACCATCATTGCCATGGTGATCGGCGGTATCGGTGTGATCGCGTTCGGCTTCGGCAATGACGGTGTGGCCTTGGGGGTTTCCAATCTGTGGGCCCATGGCGGCTTCATGCCCAACGGCGTGCAAGGCGTGTTGATGTCCCTGCAAATGGTGATGTTCGCCTACCTCGGCGTCGAGATGATCGGCCTGACCGCCGGTGAAGCGAAGAACCCGCAGAAGACCATTCCTAACGCGATCGGCTCGGTGTTCTGGCGGATCCTGTTGTTCTACGTCGGCGCATTGTTCGTGATTCTGTCGATCTACCCGTGGAATGAAATCGGCACCCAGGGCAGTCCGTTCGTGATGACCTTCGAGCGTCTTGGCATCAAGACCGCCGCCGGCATCATCAACTTCGTGGTGATTACTGCGGCGCTGTCGTCCTGCAACGGCGGCATCTTCAGCACCGGCCGTATGCTGTACAGCCTGGCGCAGAACGGCCAGGCCCCGGCCGGTTTCGCCACCACATCGAGTAACGGCGTACCCCGTCGCGCGTTGCTGTTGTCGATCTTCGTGCTGTTGCTGGGCGTGCTGCTCAACTACATGGTCCCGGAGAAAGTCTTCGTCTGGGTCACCGCGATTGCCACCTTCGGCGCGATCTGGACCTGGGTGATGATCCTGCTGGCCCAGCTCAAATTCCGCAAAGGCCTGAGCGCCAGCGAACGGGCCGCTCTGAAATACAAGATGTGGCTGTACCCGGTCAGCTCGTACCTGGCGCTGGCATTTTTGGTGCTGGTGGTTGGGCTGATGGCGTACTTCCCGGATACCCGCGTGGCGTTGTATGTCGGCCCGGCGTTCCTGGTGCTGCTGACGGTGTTGTTCTATGTGTTCAAGCTGCAACCGACCAATGCGACGCAAGGTGCGGTGCGATCGGCTTCGTAAGATGTAACGCGTGAATGAAAAGCCCCGGTCAATTGGCCGGGGCTTTTTCGTTTCAGGCTGTCGCGATTTGTGGTGATTGAGTCAGGCGCTTGTTGAAATCCAGCCAGGCCCCCAACACCGCCATCAACCCGGCCCCCACCAGCGCAGTAAAAATCTGCATGGCAAAGGCATCGTCGGTCATGGCATTGACCATGTCCGCCAAGGGCGCCAACAGCACGCCGAGGCAGAAGATTTCCAGTGAGTAACGGCCCATGCGGCAACTCTGTTGCGCCAGCCAGTTTTGCGTCCAGCCGCTGTCAGGCAACAGCTTGGCGGTGACGTAGGCCAGCGCGAGGAAATGCAGTAAGCGCACCGGCGACAGGTCGGTCTTGCTGATCGGGTACAGCAGGTTGCTCAGCCACGCCGGCATCACGGCGTCGTGAATTTCCGGCCAGCGCCAGGCGATCGTAATCACCCCGGCGAGCATCGCGTACACCGCTGCGCTGACAAACAATGGCTGGCGCAGCAGCGGGCGGGTATCGGGCTGTCGCGGGCGCTGCCCATGCACAGCGGCGGCGCCACCGAGCACAAACAACAGTTGCCAGACCACCGGGTTGAAGTACCACACGCCATCCTTGATGGCGGCCAGGTTCCAGCCGAACCACGGCGCCAGCAGGTACACCGTCAACGACACCGCCACCACCGCCCAGGGTTTGCGCAACAGCATAGGCAGCACCAACGGCAGACCCGCCAGCAGCACGATGTACAGCGGCAACGGGTCCATGAGGTTGGGTTTGAAGCGCAACAGCAACTCATCCGTCAGCGCCTGCTGGGGGTTGGTGATGAAGTGATGCATGCCCATTTCTTCCACCAGGTCGCGGGTTTCCACGTGGCTGTTGGCGAAGAACACGATGCCCATCAGCATCGCCAGCAAAAAGATATGCACCACGTAAAGCACCCAGGTGCGACGCAGGATTTTCACGCAGGCGATCAGGTAACCGTCACGCTTGAGAATCTTGCCGTAGGCCAGCACCGCCGCGTACCCGGCGAGAAACACGAAAATCTCCGCGGCATCGCTGAAACCGAAGTTACGCGGGGTGATTTGGCCGAGCGGGTTGTGCGGCACGTGATCCCAGAAAATGAAGATCAGGGCCAGGCCTCGAAAAAAGTCGATTCGGTGATCGCGTTCAGACGTCATGACTGAGGGCTCTTGAACGGTATGAAAAAGGAGTATTGCGTGCCGCGGATGGGCGGCGCGCAGGGTGGCGTGATTGGCCGGCAATTGCAAAGTCGGGATATTACGGGATATTGCCCCGCCTCACCGTCTGTCTAAAAACCAGTGATCTACAGCTTGCCGCGGGTTCAATACGTTATGGGTCGAATGCAGTACCCCAAGGGGCACCGACATGAGGATGGGCGATTGGCTCGACAGAGAACTCGGTGGCCGTCGGGTCTGGCTGTTTTTTCTCATGGCGACCTTTGCCTACGTCCTGCCATTGATCCTCGCCGACTACCCGTATATCGATGACAACTGGCGTTCCCTGGCCGCCGGCATGGGTTGGGCCGGGGAGGGTCGCTTATTCACGCAGCTGTTTTACAACGGGCTGACCTTCACCGATGCGGCGCCGAACATTTTCCCGCTGCCCTTGCTGATCGCCACAGTGGCGATGGCCTGGGCATTGAGCCGCCTGACCTTCCACTACTTTGCCGAACCGACAGTCACCCATTGCCTGGTAGTGTTGGCGTTCTGGTACAACCCATTCCTGCTGCAAAACCTGTCCTATCAATATGACGGGCCGGCCATGGCGTTGAGCCTGGTGGCGGTGATCTTCGCGATAACTTTTCGCAGTGCCTCCCGCGTTCAGCAACTGGTCGTCCCCGCGTTGCTGATTGCCCTGGGATTGGGGATGTATCAGGTCAGCATCAATGTGTTTCTCGGGTTGTGTGCCCTGGAGCTGCTGCGTACGGCGAGTGCCCGATTGCCCTGGCCCGAGTGGTGGCGGTTGATCGGCTGGAAAGCCGCGCAAGTGGCGCTGGCCTGGTTGATCTACTTCGCCACGGCGGGGGCCTACATGAATCAGCAACGCACCCAACTGTTGAACGGGGAGGTGGCGCCCCTGCTGCAAATCGAAACCAGCGCGGCCCGGGTGTTGGAAAAGGTCATGTTGCTGTTTCACGGTGGCTTCGGCTGGGTGTTTGCGGGGCTGCTGCTGTGTGCGGCTGCCGGCGCTGTCCTGCTCATCGGACGGCAGGAGACGGGGCCGAAGAAAATCGTGATGGGGTTTGTTTGCGTATTGATCGTGCCGGTCGTGGTGTTTCTGGTACCCGGCGCCGCGCTGTTTTTCCGTGACTTCAACGAAGGCGCCCGGACCCTGATGGGGTTTTCCGTGGTGCTGCTGTTGCTGTTCTACCTCAGTCACCTGGCGTTGACGGCCTTGCACCCACGACTGCCGCTGCTGTTGCTGATCCCGCTGCTGGCCATGCTCTCGCTGTCCTTCGCCTATGGCCGGGTGTTCGTGCTGCAGAAGACCTTCGCCAACACCGCGCTCAATGCCCTGAGCTACGACATCGCCTCCCGCCCGGCCCTGCGCGATGCCAAGCGCATTTACCTGTCGGTGACTTACTCCGACCACTGGCTGATCGGTGCGGCCGGGTCATTCAAGCAACTGCCGGTGCTGCACTATTTGCTCAACACCGACTACTACATGCTCGCCGAAAACCTGCCGAAGGCCGGCATCACCAATGTGGTGGCCGAGCGGGAGCGGCGCAATGCGACGCGGGTCGGGTATCAGGGGTTTGTGCCATTGGTGGATAGCCAGTACTACCGCATTTATTTACTCGGGGATTACGGTTTTATCGTGATGAAGGAACCGAAGCCGATCACTGAACTGCATTGGTGACCGTTGGTCCGGAACAGCGTGAGACCTGTAATTTCTGACAGTAGACGGCACGACGTCGTGATTTTAGTTTCAAGGGCACCTGCAACGGCAACGCGGGAGTCGGCATGAAACCCATATGGAAAGGATTCTCCACCTACGCATTCATTGGATTGGCCAATACATTAATTCATTGGCAGCTGTTTTATGTCCTCTCCACTGCCGCTGAACTCAGCCAGGCGGCGAGTAATTTAGCGGCCTATTGCGTCGCGGCGACCTTTTCCTTCTATGTCAATACGCTCTATACCCTGGATAACAAAGCGTCGGTATTGGTGTATTTGCTGTTCATTGGTTTTATGGGCGTCATGAGTTATGGCGTCGGGCATTTCGGCGATGTATGGCAGCTTCACGGTCTGGTGACGGTGAGTTCGTTTTCATTGTTATGCCTTGTGTGCGGGTTCTTCTTTTCGAAGTTTGTGCTGGCTCGTGGGCGTGAGGCATGAACAGTAACCTTCAGCCAATCAGCGACTTGACGCTCACGCACCGCAAGGTTTCTCCGCGCTTATTTGCCGATGCGATCGGGTTGATGGCGGTAACGATTTTTGCGCTAGCCATTCGGCTTCACGGCAGTACCGTGCCCGCCGTTTGGTATGACGAAGCCTTTAGCTTGTTGCTGGCATAGCAGACGCCTTGGCAAATCTGGTCCATTAGCGCACGGGACGTTCATCCGCCTCTGTACTATTTCTTGCTGCATTACTGGATGCTGTTGTTTGGTAACGGTGTTCTGTCGGCGCGAATTCTGAGTGCTCTGTTCGATGTTGGAACGTTGTTATTGTGCATCAGGCTGATGAGCCTGATTGCAATACGAAGGGCAACTTGGATGGCTTCAGTGTTACTGGCATTACTACCCGTCTCGGTTCGTTACAGTCAGGAAGTGAATGGAACCAGTCTTCGCAAGTATTCCGGACTGGAAGAAATAACTTGTGAGATCAATCGGCAGGCCCTTCCCGGTGACGAAGTGGTTCTCGACACGTTGATTTATTTCTTGCCATTCACTTACTACAACACCACGAATATCCAGCCGAGGTTTCACATCAGATCTTCGATGGACACATTCAGGAGACGCCTGGATCGGGGGGGTATGCACTCATACCTGAACATCGGCATTGGATTTTTTTCAATGATGTTGACGCATTGAAAACCGCGAAAAGGATCTGGTGGATAACCGACGCATCCAAACCAGAGAATCATGAGTTGTTGGCAAATAACTGGAAGCAAACCTTGACTATCAAAGGTGAGGGTATCGAGGCCCGCCTCTTCATTCTCGATGCAGCGCCAGCCTCTGATGAGGCTAGTGTGCAAATAACGCTTACGCAGCAGCCACCTCACCCGGCTCAAAACTATCCGCCCGAGCCATCTGCCACATCCGCGAATAAAACTCGCCGTTCACTTCCCCGGTCAACAATTCCCCCGGCTTCAAGAACACATGCAACTGCGAGAACAATTTAATCTCGGTCGCCGACATGCGTCGTACCAGATGCTTTGCCGACAGTTGCGAAGGATGTTCCAGCCCGGCGGCCGCCAGCATTTCAGCCAGGGCCTTCAGGGTATTGCGGTGGAAGTTGAATACGCGCTGGGCCTTGTCCGGCACCACCAACGCGCGCTGGCGCAGGGTGTCTTGGGTCGCCACGCCGGTCGGGCATTTGTTGGTGTGGCAGCTTTGCGACTGGATGCAGCCGATGGCGAACATGAAGCCGCGCGCGGAGTTGGCCCAGTCGGCGCCGATGGCCAGGACGCTGGCGATGTCGAAAGCGCTGACGATCTTGCCGCTGGCGCCGAGTTTGATTTTGTCCCGCAGGTTCAAGCCCACCAGCGTGTTGTGCACGAACAGCAAACCTTCGCGCATCGGCACGCCGATGTGGTCGGTGAACTCCACCGGTGCGGCGCCGGTGCCGCCTTCCTTGCCGTCGACGACGATAAAGTCCGGGAGGATGCCGGTTTCCAGCATGGCCTTGGCGATGCCCATGAATTCCCACGGGTGGCCGAGGCAGAACTTGAAGCCCACCGGTTTGCCGCCGGACAGTTCACGCAGTTGCTGGATGAAGTGCATCAGTTCGATCGGCGTGGAAAACGCGCTGTGCCGCGACGGCGAGATACAGTCTTCGCCCATCATGATGCCGCGGGTTTCGGCGATTTCCTTGGTGACTTTGTGCTTGGGCAAGATCCCGCCGTGGCCGGGTTTGGCGCCCTGGCTCATCTTGATTTCGATCATCCGCACTTGCGGCGTTTGCGCCTGGGCGGCGAAGCGTTCCGGGTCGAAGCGGCCCTCGGCGGTACGGCAACCGAAGTAGCCGCTGCCGAGTTCCCAGGTCAGGTCGCCGCCGTTTTCCCGGTGATAAGCGCTGATGCTGCCTTCGCCGGTGTCATGGGCGAAGTTGCCGAGCTTGGCGCCCTGGTTCAACGCGCGGATGGCGTTGGCGCTGAGGGAGCCGAAGCTCATGGCCGAGATATTGAACACCGACGCCGAGTACGGCTGGGTGCACTGCGGACCGCCGACCATGACGCGAAAACCGCTCGGGTCGCTCAGTGGTGCCGGGCGCATCGAGTGGCCGATGAATTCGAAGCCGGACTGATACACGTCAATCAACGTGCCGAACGGTTTGTCGGCGCTTTCGTTCTTGGCGCGCGAATACACCAGCGAACGCTGGGCCCGGGAGAAGGGCAGGGCGTCGCTGTCGGATTCGAGCAGGTACTGACGGATTTCCGGGCGGATGCCTTCGACCAGATAACGGATGTTGCCGAGGATCGGGTAGTTGCGGCGCACGGCGTGGGGGCTTTGCAGCAGGTCGAACAGGCCGACGAGGCTCAGCACGCCGGTGATGGCGGTGATCGGCCAGAGCCAGTCGTGTTGCAGGAAGGGCAGGCTGGCGAGGGTGAAAATCACACAGGCAGCAAAGAAGGCGTAGCGGCTCAGGAGTGACAGGCTCATACGGTTTCCCTGGGTTCGGACTCGGTTATGTGCAACACGCTATCCCTGTAGGAGCGAAGCTTGCTCGCGAAAGCGGTGTATCAGCCACCATCAATGTTGAATTTGACGGCCTCTTCGCGAGCAAGCTTCGCTCCTACGGGACGGTGGTGTTTCAGGCGTTTTGCGCCTGCAGGAATATCGAAAACAGCTCCGACTGGGACTTGATCCCCAGCTTGCTGTACATGTGTTTCTTATGGACTTTCACGGTTTCTACGGAGATTTCCAGCTTACGGGCGATTTCTTTGCTGGAGCAACCGCTGAGCATCAAACGCCCGACATCCAGTTCCCGGGCGGTCAGTTGCGCGCCTTTGAGTTGCTGCACCGAGGCTTCCAGCTGCACCCGCCAGTCGACCTGCGGCGGCGCGGGGGCCAGGGCCACGACTTCGTTGATTTCATAGGGCAGGCGCTGGCGCAACAGGCCGAGCACCCACGGCTGGATCAGCGACAGCAAGGCGATCTGCTGGCCGCTGAAACGCTGCTTGCTGCCCAACGACAGGCACAGCGTACGGTCGCCTTCGAGCTGGCAATTGAACTGGATTTCGTCGGCCACCACATTCAGACGAAAGTAGCGCTGGTAATACTCGGTCAGCTCGAAGTGCTCCGGCGCCACTTCCGACAGGCGATAGAGCCCGGTGCGCGACTGTTCGCGGCAGGCGATGTAGAACGGGTCCAGCAGGTACAAGCCGCGCAGGTAATCCTGGAACAGTTGATCGGGGCTGCCGTCCTCGCCAGGGCATTCGGCGAACACCTGCGGGTGCTGGTCGGCGCTGAAAAGCAGCACCACCCAGCTGTCGAAATCCACGTACTGATCCAGCAACCGGACCAGTTGCGTCCAGAAGTTCGGCTTGTCGAGGGCGTCGATCAGTTGCCCCACCGAACGGTGCCAGGCGATGTCATCCAGCGAGAGAGTCATGCATCTACCCCTATCGGGTTACCCCGGCCGCGTAATTCCCTGGCCGGTTGCTTGCTGCGCATACTGGCGCACAGACAACGACCGGGCAATCTTTCTGCATCCCCGGCGCTCATAACAAGGAATACCCATGAAGGTCGAACTCGCCCAATTGGCGGGCCGTGACAATGACACGGCTTACAACCTCGAACGCGCCCTGGCTGCGATTGCCGGCTGCGCCGCCGACACTCAACTGATCATGTTCCCGGAAGGCCACTTGATGGGCTTTGCGTCGGAAGAGACCGTGGCCCAGGTCGCCGAGCCGCTGGACGGCCCGACCGTCAGCGCCGTGATCGCCGCCGCCCGCGAACGCAAGATCGCGGTGGTGGTGGGCATGGCCGAGAACGACAACGGCCGTTTCTACAACACCACGCTGCTGATTACTCCCGAAGGCATTGCCCTGCGTTATCGCAAGACGCATTTGTGGGCCTCGGATCGCGGCGTCTACGAACCCGGTGATCGTTATGCCACCTGTCTGTGGAACGGTGTGCGGGTCGGCCTGCTGATTTGCTACGACATCGAATTCCCCGAAACCGCCCGCGCCCTGGCGCAACTGGGCGCTGAAGTGCTGCTGGTGACCAACGGCAACATGGACCCGTACGGCCCGACTCACCGCACCGCGATCATGGCCCGCGCCCAGGAAAACCAGGCGTTTGCGCTGATGGTCAACCGGGTGGAAGCAGGCGATGGCGGCTTGTTGTTTGCCGGCGGCAGTGCGCTGGTGGATCCGCTGGGTACGTTGCTGTTCGAAGCCGGGCGCGAGGAGGGGCAGTTTGCGGTGGAGCTGGACCTGAACCGGTTGGCGGCGGCGCGGCAGGATTATCGGTATCTGGATGATCAGCGGCTGAAGTTGCCGGGGGAGATTGTTGAGCATGCCAATGGATTGCGGGAGTTGCTGATTCCAGGGAAGTAAGTTGATCCGATCGTTCCCACGCTCTGCGTGGGAATGCCTCCACGGACGCTCCGCGTTCGGCTCTGAAGGGGACGCGGGCATTCCCACGCGGAGCGTGGGAACGATCATTGCGCCGAACTCGGCTCTGCCATAAATCTAATAAATTCGGAGTAGTCGCTCATGGCTCGTTTACAACGCACCCTGTCATTGGGTTCGGTGGTGCTGTTCGGCATCGCCTACATGACGCCGATCATTGTGCTCGGCACCTTTGGCATCCTCGCTCAATCCACCGCGGGCATGGTCCCGGCCGCTTACCTGGCGGCGCTGGTGGCGATGTTCTTCACCGCCATGAGCTACGGGCGCATGGCCGCCGCGTTTCCGGTCGCCGGCTCGGCCTACAGCTATGTGCGCAAAGCCATCAGCCCGAAACTCGGGTTCATCGCCGGTTGGGCGGTGCTGCTCGATTACCTGTTCCTGCCGATGGCGATCTGGCTGATCGGCGCGGCTTACCTCAACTCCGCGTTCCCGGCCGTGCCGCAGTGGATCTGGGTGCTGGCGTTCATCGGCATCACCAGCGCGATCAATATCGTCGGCCTGAAACTGGCCAACGGCATCAATGCCTTGCTGATGCTGGTGCAATTCCTGGTACTGATCGCCTTCGTCGCGCTGTGCATCCACTACATCGGCGGCGATGCGAGCACACCGTTGTGGACAGTCAAACCGTTCTTCAACGGCGACATGCACCTGCCGCTGATCATGAGCGGCGCGGCCATCGCCTGTTACTCGTTCCTGGGCTTTGATGCGGTCAGCACCCTGACCGAGGAAACCCGCGACCCGCGCCGCACCATTCCCCGGGCGATTATGCTGATTACCCTGATCGGCGGTCTGATTTTTGTCGGCGTGTCGTACTTCGTGCAGATCGCCCACCCGTCGTTCCAGTTCGACAGTGTCGACTCGGCGGCTTATGAAATTGCCCGCAACATTGGCGGCGACCTGTTCGTCTCAATCTTCCTCATCGGCCTGATCGTCGGTCAATTCGCGTCGGGGCTGTCGGCCCAGGCCAGTGGTTCGCGGTTGCTCTTTGCCATGGGCCGCGACGGCGTGTTGCCCAAGTCGTTCTTTGGCACCTTGCATGAGAAATTCGGCACGCCGGTCAACAGCATCCTGTTGTGCGCGGTGGTGGCGTTGCTCGCCCTGAAACTGGACGTGACCACCTCGACCTCGTTCATCAACTTCGGCGCCTTCCTGGCCTTCAGCCTGGTGAACCTGTCGGTGATCTTCCATTACTGGATCGGCGGCGAGAAGAAAGGCCCGCGTGAGCTAGTGCTGTTCCTGGTGTTCCCGTTCATTGGCCTGGTCGCGGACCTGTGGCTGATGGTCAGCCTCGATCACCTGGCGATTTACCTGGGCCTGAGCTGGCTGGCGATTGGCGTGGTGTACCTGGCGGTGCTGACGGGCGGGTTCCGTCGCCAGCCGCCGGAGATGGATTTCCAGGAAGCCACCTGACTTGCATATACCTGTAGGAGCGAAGCTTGCTCGCGAAGGCGGCGGGTCTGACACACCGCGTCATCGTTCTTCGCGGGCAAGCCTCGCTCCTACAGGACTGGTGTTCAGCTCGCCAGTTTGGTCTGGCGCACTGGCAGTTCGACGCGGAACGTCGTGCCCGTCCCGACGACGCTGCGCACCGAAATATCCCCGTGATGCTTTTTCACGATCCCGTACGACAGTGACAACCCCAGCCCGGTGCCCTGGCCAATCGGCTTGGTGGTGAAGAACGGGTCGAAGATTTTCTGCAACGTCTGCGGCTCGATGCCCGAGCCGGTGTCGGCGACTTCGATCCACACGGTTTCCCCCGCCAGCCCGGTGCTCAGGGTGATGGTGCCGCGTTCCGCCCCGATGGCCTGGGAGGCGTTGACGATCAGGTTCATGATCACCTGGTTGATTTGCGACGGCAGGCACTCGATTTCCGGCAGCACCTGATAGGCCTTCACCACGTCGGCCTTGTACTTGAGTTCGTTGGCGACGATGTTCAGGGTCGAGTCGATGCCCTGTTGCAGATTGGCCCACTGCCATTCCTGGTTGGAGTCGACCCGGGAGAAATCCTTCAGATCCTTGACGATCTGCCCGACCCGGCTGATGCCGTCCTTGGACTCCTTGATCAGCAGCGGAATGTCTTCGCGCAGGAACTCCAGCTCGATGCGTTCGCGCAGCACGCCCAGGCGCTCCATCACCTCGGTTGAGGTAATCGCCTCTTCGGCACTGCGGTAGGCGTCGAGCATTTCCTGCAGTTGCTTGAAGTAGCCTTCCAGGCAACCGAGGTTGGAGGAAATGAAGCCGATGGGGTTGTTGATTTCATGGGCGACGCCGGCCGCCAGCTGCCCCAGCGAGGCGAGTTTTTCCGATTGCACCAGTTGCGATTCAAGCTGTTTGCGCTCGTCGATTTCCCGCTGCAAGGCTTCGCTGGCCTGTTTGAACTGCGTCGTGCGCTGGTCCACCAGGTGCTCCAGGTGGTGCATCTGGACCGAGGCGCGTTCGGTCATGTCCCATTTGGTCAGCAGGGTATTGGCCATCTGCTGTACTTCAATATTGTCGAACGGCTTTTTCAGGATCAGCAGCCGGTCATGGGCCTGCAAACGGTCGAGCAGTTCATCCCACGAGTAATCGGAATAGGCGGTGCACACCACCACTTGCAGGCGCGGGTCTTCCTGCCACAAGTGTTCGATGGTCTGCGCGCCGTCCCAGCCATCGGGCATGCGCATGTCGACGAACGCCATGGCGTAGGGACGGTTTTCCTTCATGGCGAATTTGAGTTTGCCCAGGCCTTCCTGGCCGCCGAAGGCCGAGTCCAGTTCGAACAATGCGCTGGCGGATTTGGCTTCAGCGCCGAACAGCGCGGCCTCCATCTCATCCAGTTCCACGTGTTGCACAGGGTTCGGGGTGAGGATCTTGCGAAAGTCGACATGAATGGACGGTGTGTCATCGATCAACAAAATGCGTCGATTCGAAAGTTCTTTCATGCGTCACCTGCTACGGTTTTCAAAGGAATCTGCAGCGTGAACTGTGCACCTTTGCCTGGCCCGTCGCTATGGGCGGTGAGGTGGCCGTTCATCTCGATGGCGGCCAGGGCACAACTGTGCAGGCCGAAACCATGGCCCTCCTTGCGGGTGGTAAACCCGTGGGCAAAGATTCGCGTCATGTTTTCCTCGGGGATGCCTTCGCCGTCATCCTTGACGCTGACTTGCAGAATCGTGTCGTCGACGATTTTCACCCCAAGGGTCATCTGCCGAGGACGGTCGCTGAGATCGGACATCGCGTATTTGGCGTTGCTGATCAGGTTGATCAGGATCAGCAGCAAGCGGTGCTTGTCGCCCATGACCCGGGGTACGTCGCTGTACTCCTTGACCACCGTGACGTGGTGTCGGGTCAGGGCGCCGGAGTTCATGCGCAGGGCGTCCTCCAGCAATTCGCTGATGTGCAGCGGTTCCATCAGGCTGTTGGCGCCCGCGTAGGATTGCTGGGTGGCGACGATGTCCTTGATGTGGTCGACGCTTTTAGTCAGTTGGGCCAGTTCGTCGGTCATGCCCTGTTGTTCGAGGGCAATCGCGTCCACCAGTTGATTGAGGTAGCCGGGCAGTAATTTGCCCTTGGCGTCCTCGCTGAGAAAACTGCCCAGGTCTGCGGGATGTTCGTTGATCAGTTGCATCGCCTTGCCCAGCCCCAAAGCCTTGCTGCTGCGCAGTTTGCGGGTAACCAGATCAGCGGAAATGTTCACGCTGTTGAGCACATTGCCGACGTTGTGCAACACGTTGGTGGCGATCTCGGCCATGCCGGCCTGGCGCGCGGTGTCGAGCAGTTCGCTCTGGGTATCGCGCAGTTCCCGGGTGCGCTCTTCAACCCGTAGTTCCAGGTCATCGTTAGCCGTTTGCAGCGCTTTGTTGACGCGGCTGATCTCGGTGTAACTGCGCATCAGCCGGATCGCCAGATACACCAGCACCAGCACCAGCAGCACCGAAAACACCAGCATGTAGAAGTGGTAGCGCTGATAGACCGCATCGGACTGCTGCTGATCTTCGTTCAGCAGGTTGGTGATGTCGTCCAGGCGTTCGGCGACGGGGATGGCTTCGATGTTTTCCAGCAGGCGGTTGACGATCGGTTGTTCGCGCAGGATCAGCGCAATGTGGTTGTTCAGAATATCGACGGGGCTGTGGAAAGGCTCCGGCAGCCGCAGTTTGTTCACCCCCATTTTATTCAGGCCCAACAGGATATCCGCGGCCTTGTCGTCAGAGGTGACCTGAGCGAACTCCAGGGCACTGAGCACCAGGTCGTAGGTGTCGGTGGCGATGTTGTGCAGTTGCAGTTGGTCGCCATCGGTCACTTGGGTCAGGGGTTGCTGGATGTCGTCCTCGGCGGTCGGTAAAAACGCCAGGGAGTTGCGCAGCACCGCGTTGTGGGACTTGAACTGTTCCACCAGGCGGGTTTTTTCCTGGATGGCGGCCAGGTAGGCGTCATGGCTTTTGTTCCAGGCAGGCGAGTCGTTGCGGCCATGGTTCGACTCCATGCTGTCGAACCGCTCCCACAGCTGGGTCATCTCGGTCAGGGGCGAGACCAGCGGATCGTAGTTGTGACTGATGGCGACCCGGGCCTTGAGGATCTCGGTTTCCCACTGCGCGTTGAGTTGTTTCATCCGGGTAATCACGTCCCGGGATTCGGTGTAGGTCGAGGTCTGGTCAGAGCTGGATTTGAGGTACAGGAACAGCAGCGTCGAGGCCAGGCCCAGGGCTATCAGGCTGAGCAGTACCATGCTGCGACGGCGGGACATTCTCATAAAGGCTTGCCCTCCCATTCACCGGTCAGAGTCTTGAGGAACAGGATGATCAGGGCCTTGTCTTCGTCCGAAGGCACGCGCCCGAGCTGGAACGTGAACATCACATCCACCGCCTCTTCGAGGGTTGTTGCCGAGGCGTCATGGAAATACGGCGCGGTCACGGCGACGTTGCGCAGGCTCGGGACCTTGAACACGTTGCGGTCCTCTTCATCCTTGGTCACCAGGTAGCGTCCCAGGTCGGATTCGGTGGGGTTGCCCCGTGTCTGGAAGTAATCGCCCATGACCCCGAATTTCTGGAACATGTTGCCGCCGATGTTCACCCCTTGGTGGCAGGTAATGCAGCCGTAGTCCTTGAAGCGCTGATAACCGTACTTTTCATCGAGCGTCAGAATGTCGGTATTGCCTTGCAGGTATTGATCAAAGCGCGAGTTGGCACTGAGCAGCGTGCGCTCGTAGGTGGCCAGGGCATTTTGCACATTGCCCATGGTCACGCCGTCCGGGTAGGCGTTGGCGAACGCGGCTTTATAGATAGGGTCGGCGCTCAGCGTCTGCACCACGTGTTCCCAGTTGCTGCCCATTTCGGCGGGGCTCTGCACCACTTCGTGGACCTGGGTTTCCAGGGTGCCGACCCGGCCATTCCAAAACTGCCGGAAGTTCAGGGTGGCGTTGAACACGCTAGGGGTATTAACGGCCACCGGGTGGCCGTTGAACCCAATGGAAAACGGCTTGTTGTCGGCACCGCCGCTTTCCAGTCGATGGCAACCGGCGCAGGACAGGCTGTTGTTGACCGACAACCGTGGCTCATTGAACAACTGGCGACCGAGTTCGACCCGCAGGGGATTCTGTTGTGGCACGGCGGGTAACGGTTTAAGCGGTTCGTCCAGCGGTGCGCCGCTGGCGGTCAGGCTGATCGCCAATACAAACACCGCGAGTGCAAAGGCAGGGGAGGGCGACATCGGATGATTCCTTGGCGGTTGGCCTGGGTGTCGTAGTGCGTCGCTCATGTCTGGGCTGAAGGCAGCGGCTTCACCAACATCAGATAATGCGCAAAAGCATCCGGCGCCACGGCTTTGCTGAAGTAGTAACCCTGGCCTTCCTCGCAATGGTGGGCCTTGAGGAAATCCAGCTGTTCGAGGGTTTCGATGCCTTCGGCGATGACGGTCAGCTTGAGGCTCTTGCCCAGGCTGATGATGGCGCTGACCAGGGCGGCGTCGCTGCTGTCACGGCTCAGGCCACGAATGAACGACTGGTCGATTTTCAGCACATCAATGGGAAACCGGCGCAGGTAACTGAGGCTGGAATAACCGGTGCCGAAGTCATCGATGGCCAGGCGCACGCCCAGGGCCTTGATCCGGTTCAGCGCGGTCACGGTGGCATCGACGTTCTGCATCAACACGCCTTCGGTGATCTCCAGTTCGAGCAAGGTCGGGTCCATCCCGGTCTGCTTGAGGATCAACTCGATGCTCTCGACAAAGTCGCGCTGCCGGAAGTCGATGGCCGAGACGTTCACCGAGATGCAGATTTTCGGCAGCCCGGCGGTCTTCCAGATACACGCCTGGCGACAGGCCTGAGCCATCACCCATTTGGTCAGCGGCACAATCAGGCCGCTGTCTTCGGCCACCGCGATAAAGTCCGATGGATAGACCCAGCCTTGCCCCGGTTTTTTCCAGCGGATCAGTGCTTCGGCGCCCACCACCTGACCACTGCTCAAGTCGATTTTCGGCTGGTAGTGCAGGACAAATTCATTGCGTTCCAGGGCCAGGCGAATCCCCGACTCGATGCTCTGCTGCTCCCGGGCGCGCTGGTTCATTTCGTCGATGAAAAAGCTGAAATCGTTCGGGCCGTTTTCCTTGACGTTGCGCATCGCCGTTTCGGCTTTCTTGATCAGCACGATGGCGTCGAGGCCATCCTCGGGGTAAATGCTGATCCCCAGGCTGGCGGTCACGCTCAGGTCGTGGCCGGCGATGTGTTGCGGCGCGCGGATGGCATTCAACAGTTTTTCGGCGATGCCCTTGGTCTGCTGCGGGTGGCGCACGTCGGCCAGGATCACCACGAACTCGTCGGAGCCGTAGCGAAACACCGAGTCGGATTCCCGCACCGTCGCCACCAGGCTCTGGCCGACACGCTTGAGCATTTCGTCGCCGGCCGGATGCCCCAGGGCATTGTTGATGCGCTTGAAGCGGTCGAGCCCGAGAAACATCACCGCCAGTTGTTTGTCATGACGCCGGGACAGGGCCAGGGATTGGTTCAGCCGATCGCCCAGCAACGTGCTATTGGGCAACTCGGTGAGGATGTCGTACTGCAACAGGTGCGAGACCTTGAGCAGCTCATGCACCCGAGCCTCGATGGTCTGCTCCAGGCTCAGGACTTTCATTGCCGCGTCCTGGGCCATCTGCCATTTCCAGGTCAGGGCACTGGCCATCTGGCGGATTTCCAGGCTGTCGAAGGGCTTTTTCAGCACCAACAACTGGTCGCCGAATTCCAGCCGTTCGGCCATGGCTTCCCAGCTGTAATCCGAATACGCGGTGCACAAGGCGATTTGCAGGCTCGGATCGGCTTTCCACAGTTGTTCGATGGTTTCCAGGCCGTCCCAGCCCGGTGGCATGCGCATGTCGGTGAAGGCCAGCGCATAGGGGCGACCTTCGGCCCGGGCGCGCTTGACCAGGTCCAGGGCTTCCTGGCCCTGGTAGGCGGAGTCGAGCTGAAAAGTCAGCCGGTCCGGTTGCAGGGTGCCGAACAGCGCTTCTTCGGTGCCGGCCAGTGTCTGTTCCTCTTCCGCGTCGGGGTCGAGGATCTTGCGAAAATCCAGATGAATCGACGGTGTGTCGTCAATGATCAGGATGCGCCGGTTGGTCCGTACGAAGGGGGCCTTCATCCGTTGTCCTCCGTCGAACGCGGCAGGTTGTCCAGGGGCGAACCTGGCTCGTTACCTGAAGGTACGATGCTCCCGGCCTTGAGCAGTTCGGCGGCCTGTTGACTGCTGACGGCCTTGCTGAAGAAATAGCCCTGGGCGTTCATCGGCGAACCGGTGGCCATCAGCGAACTGCGTTGCTCCTGGGTTTCGACGCCCTCGGCGATGATGCCGATCCCCACGTCACGGGCAAAGTTGATGATCGCGCGCAAGGTATTGGCGCTGGCCGGATCCTGGGCGGCGGTGTCGATAAAGGCCTGGGCCAGTTTCAGGTGATTGACCTGGTAGGTCTTGAGGTAATCGAACGAGGAATACTCGGTGCCGAAGTCGTCGATGGCGATCTTCACCCCCAGCTCCCGCAGGCGCGGCAGCACATCGTTGTGGGTCCATTTGGTCTGGGCCAGGGTCGCTTCGGTGACGTCGAAGCGTAAATCCCACGGGCACAGTTCCCAACGCGCGGTGGTGCGCAGCACGTCGTAGATCAGCTCGGGACCGCTCTTGAGCTGGGCCAGGGACAGCTTGATCGCAATCACCGGCGGCGCCATGTCCTCGTCGCGCCACTGGCGCATCTGCCGGCAGGCCTGATCCAGCACCCAGTGGCCGAGGGCAACAATGGTCCCGGTTTTTTCCGCCGCCGGCAGGAACGCCGGGCCTTCGAGTAAGCCGCGTGTGGGGTGGTTCCAGCTGACCTGGGCTTCCATGCCGAGGATCTTGCCGGTGCTCAGGTCCACTTCCGGCCAGTAATGCAGTTCGAGTTCTTCGTTGTCGATAGCGGTTTTCAGGTCGCTGGCGATGGTCATGCGCTCGACCACTTCCTGATTGATCTCCTCGGAATGGAAGTGGTACTGGTTGCGGCCCTGCTCCTTGGAGCGATAGAGCGCCATGTCGGCCTGGGTCAGCAGGCTGTCGGCACTGAGCATGTCCGGGGTGCAGCTGCTGATGCCGATGCTCACCGAGGCCCGCACATCGTTGCCGCCCAGGGAGTAGGGCTGCACCAGCGCATCGCGGACCTTGACCGCCAGCGCCGCGGATTGGGTCGGGTCGCTGACATCGAGCTGCAGGATCGCGAACTCGTCACCGCCGAGGCGCGCGACCACGTCGTTTTCCCGCACGCAGGCCTTGATCCGCCGGGCGACTTCTTGCAGCAACAGGTCGCCCACCGGATGGCCGAGGGTGTCGTTGATACGCTTGAAGTGGTCCAGGTCCAGGTAAAAAATCGCAAACGCGGTGGCGCCTCGACGGTTGGCGGCGAACGCCTGGTGCAAGCGCTCGATCAGCGTGGCGCGGTTGGCCAGCCCGGTCAGTCCGTCGGTGCGGGCGAGCAAGGCGATTTTCTCTTCGGCGAGCCGGCGTTCGGTGATGTCGAGGATGATGCCTTCGACCTCCAGCAAGCGTCCTTCGGCGTCACGCACCGGGATGTAGCGGTTTTCGACCCAGCGCCAGGCGCCGTCGCCGGTGCGCATGCGGAACTCGATGGAAGCGCCCTCGGCATGCCGGTCCAGTACCCGCTCCATGGCGTCGTCGACTTTCGACAGGTCGTCCGGGTGAATCAGCTCCTTGGACCAATTGGCCGACGCCACCAGTTGCGCGGCGATGTGCCCGTACTTGGTGATGTTGTGGGAGATGTACATCAGCGGGAACGACGGCTCGCCGCGCAGTCGATAGAGGATGGTCGGGCTGTTTTGCACAATGATGTTGGCATCGGACAGCTCCAGGGTGCGTTCTTCGACCGCTTGCTCGAGCAGCGACATTTTCAGCGCCGCGTCTTCGGTCATCTGCCATTTGGCGGTGAGGGCACTGGCCATCTGGCGGATTTCAATGGCATCGAAGGGTTTTTTCAGGATCAACAGGCGATCGCCCAGCTCCAGACGTTCGTCGATGTCTTCCCAGGAATAGTCGGAATAAGCGGTGCACAGCGCCACTTGCAGCTTGGGGTCGACCTGCCACAGCCGTTCGATGGTTTCCAGGCCATCCCAGCCCGGCGGCATGCGCATGTCGATGAAGGCCATGGCGTAGGGCATGTCGTTGGCCAGCGCCGTTTCGACCATGTCCAGGGCTTCAAGCCCCTGAAAGGCCGAGTCGAGGCTGAAGCTTTGCAGGGTGACGGCCGCCGTTGATCCGAAAAGCGCCCGTTCGGTGCTGTCCAGATCTTCGTCTTCAATCGACTGCGGGCTGAGGATCTTCGCGAAATCCTGATGGATCGAAGCGGTATCGTCGACGATGAGGATTCGTCGGTTGGTCCGTGTCAGCAGCGCATTCATAGGCATGCACCCTGGGTGACAGCGGTTCGAAACGGTCTGTTCATAGGGGCATCCTTTCCCTGATCACCTGGCCGAACGGTTACAGAATGTGGATCCGAGTCAGCTGAGCATAGTCCTTTGTCTGGAGTTCGCTTGGGGGAATGGAATGAATGAGTTGCGGGCAGTGTCTGAAAATCATCTAGCCTGTAGCTCAGGCTCCGGCAAGAGTGGATGTTTGCCGTGGCCTGACACGCGATAGACCCGTTTCACTCGAGGTGACGCCATGGAAGAGCAACTCCCTACGACTTTGACCGATAAACCCAAGGTGTTGCTGGTCGACGACGAGGAATCAATCCTCAACAGCCTGCGGCGCCTGTTACGCGGCCAGCCCTTCGATGTGCTGCTGGCCACCAGCGGTGCCCAGGCCCTGGAGCTCATGGCGCAGCACAGCATCGACCTGGTGATGACTGACGCGCGCATGCCCAATATGGACGGCGCGACGCTGCTGGCGCACATCCATCAGCTCTATCCGACCACCACGCGCATCCTGCTCACCGGGTACGCCGACCTGCCGACCATCATTAAAGCCATCAACGACGGGCAGATTCACCGCTACATCAGCAAACCCTGGAACGACGAGGAAATGCTCCTGACCCTGCGCCAGGCCCTGGAACACCAGCACTCCGAGCGCGAACGCCGGCGCCTGGTGCAATTGACCCGGCAGCAGAACGATCAGCTGAAAACCCTCAATTCCACCCTGGAAAAACACGTCGCGGCGCGCACGTCCGAGTTGCAACAGACCGCCGACATGCTTGACCTGGCCTATGAAGAGCTCAAACACAGCTATGTCACCGGCACCGAGGTGTTCTCGTTGCTGGCCAACCTGCGCCTGCCGCCGGCCAAGCAGACCAACCGCCAGATCATCGAGCTGGTGCGGGTGTACTGCAAACTCCACGGCCTGGACGAAGGCACCAGCCGCGACCTGACCATGGCCGCCGCGCTCTACAACATCGGCAAGCTGAGCTGGACCGACAGCATGATGATCACGCCGTCGGACATGCTGCATCACCTTGATCGCGACCGTTATCGCGAGTATCCGAAGCAGAGCGAATCGCTGCTGATGACCCTCGACCCGATGAAGGATGCCGCGCGGCTGATCCTGCACCATCAGGAACGTTGGGACGGCAGCGGGTTTCCGGACCGGCTCAAGGGTGAAGCGATTCCGTTTGGTTCGCGGTTGTTGAAACTGGCGGTGGATTTCATCGAATTGCAGCGCGGGTTGATCCTTGAGCGGCAGATGAACAGCGACGAAGCGCTGGTGTATATCCGCAGCTATGCCGGGCGGCTCTACGATCCGGAATTGGTCGAGGATTTCATTCAGGTCTGCGCCGCGTACCTCAGTGACGTGACCCTGGCCGATCCAACGGTCAAAGTGCTGACCACCCGCGACCTGGCGCCGGGCATGATCCTGGCGCGCAACCTCAATGCCGACAACGGCATGTTGCTGCTCAATGCCGGCAAAGTGCTGAACGGGCCGTTGGTGGATAAATTGATTGCCTTTGAAACCATGGAAGGCGCGAAGTACAGCGTGTTCGTGAAAGTCCCCGAGGAAGTCGAAGCACTTCTGGAGCGCGAAACGTCGTAGACCTGTAGGAGCAAGGCTTGCCCGCGATGGCGATTTCACGGACGCCATCGCGGGCAAGCCTGGCTCCTACAGGTTATTCTTATGGCCTTTTAACCTAGGCCAACCTCGATCCATGTCAACTGAGCCCCGCATCATCCACATCGCCGCCGCCCTGTTGATCGGTCCCGACGGCCGCACCCTGTTGGTACGCAAACGTGGCACCCAGGCCTTCATGCAACCGGGCGGCAAGATCGAGCCCCATGAGCAACCGGCCCACGCCCTGGCCCGCGAACTGGAAGAAGAACTGGGCCTGGTTATCGACACCGCGCAAGCCACTTATCTGGGCCGGTTCTCGGCGCCGGCCGCCAACGAACCGGGTTTTGTCGTCCAGGCCGAACTCTTCCTGCTGACCATCGATTCAGACGTCTGCCCGGCGGCCGAGATCGAAGAGGTACGCTGGATCGATCCTGCCACCGACGGCCAACTCACGCTGGCACCATTGACACGGGACGTGATCCTGCCGTTTTATCGAGCCTCGTTGACCGCGATCGCCTGACCAAGACAAGACCAAGGACTGCCCCATGATCCCGCTTCAAGATTTGCTGATCTTCGCCGCCGCCGCGTTGCTGATGGTACTGACGCCGGGGCCGAACATGATCTACCTGATCTCCCGGTCGATCTGTCAGGGGCGCAAGGCCGGCGTGACCTCGTTGCTCGGAGTGGTGGCGGGGTTCTTCGTGCACCTGTTCGCCGCCGCGGCCGGTTTGACCGCGGTGTTCCTGGCGGTGCCGATGGCTTATGAAGTGCTGAAATGGGCCGGCGCCCTATACCTGGTGTGGCTGGCCTGGCAGGCAGTCAGACCCGGCGCGCGTTCACCGTTCGAAGCCCAGCAGTTGCCGCCGGATTCGTCGCGCAAACTGATCACCATGGGTTTTCTGACCAGTGCCCTGAACCCGAAGATCGCGGTGTTTTACCTGTCGGTGTTTCCGCAATTCATCAGCCCGGAACACGGCTCGGTGTTTACCCAGAGCATCGTCCTCGGGCTGACCCAGATCAGCGTGAGTTTTTGCGTCAACCTGTTGATCGCCGTATTCGCGGCGGGCATCGCCTCGTGGTTCGTCAACAACCCGACCTGGCTGGCCGTGCAGCGTTATTTCATGGGCTTCGTGTTGGCGGCACTCGCGGTGCGACTGATGCTTGAGCAACGCAGGACGGCTTGACCATGTGGATTGAACGACTGGATGCCAGCCATGCCCTGGACTACCGGGCGCTGATGCTCGAAGCCTACGACTTGCACCCGCAGGCGTTCACCTCCAGCGTGCGTGAACGCGCGGTGATGCCGTTGAGTTGGTGGGAGTCGCGGTTGACCAGCAAGCTGGACGTGGTGTTCGGCGCGTTCGAGGACGGCCAGTTGGCGGGCATCGTCGGCCTGGCGTTCGAACCTCGGGAAAAAGCCCGGCACAAGGCGACGTTGTTCGGCATGTATGTGTCTGGCAAGGTTCGTCAGCGTGGCGTGGGGTTTGAACTGGTGCAGGCGGCGTTGACCGAGGCGCAGAACCATCCCGGATTGAGGTTGATTCAATTGACCGTGACGGCGGGTAATGAAGCTGCGTTCAAGCTGTACCAGCGCTGCGGCTTCATCCAGTACGGCCTCGAGCCTTTAGCTGTGCGGGTCGGCGAGGACTACTTCGACAAAATCCACATGTGGCGCGAGCTCTGAAGCCACCGTGGACCTGATCGTTCCCACGCTCCGCGTGGGAATGCAGCCCGGGACGCTCCGCGTCCCATCAACAGCCGAACGCGGAGCGTCCGTTGAGGCATTCCCACGCAGAGCGTGGGAACGATCAGTCGTACGGTGTTAGCGAACCGCGCTTACGCCGTCGAGGGTCGAAAACGAGGTGTCTTTGGCCGTCAGCAGGAAATCGCGCATGTACGGCGCATCCAGCATGTCCGCGCGAATCCCCGCATACAGCGTCGCAAACAAGCCTTTCTCGCCCAGCCGCTTGGCCTTCACATAACCCCGTGAGCTGTATTCATGCAGCGCCCAATGGGGCATGCCGCACACGCCGCGACCGCTGGCCACCAGTTGCATCATCATCACCGTCAGTTCCGAAGTGCGGACCTGCGCCGGTTCCACATCGGCCGGTTCCAGGAAGCGGGTGAAGATGTCCAGCCGATCTCGCTCCACCGGATAGGTGATCAAGGTTTCGGTGAGCAAATCTTCCGGAACGATGTACGCCTTGTTTGCCAAGCGGTGCTGATTGGCCACCGCGAGCATCGCTTCATAGGTGAACAACGGCACATAGGTGATCCCGGCCAGTTCCAGCGGATCGGAGGTCACCACCAAATCCAGATCGCCACGGGCCAGGGCCGGCAGCGGGGCGAAGGAGAAGCCCGAGGCCAGGTCGAGTTCGACTTCCGGCCAGGCATCACGGAACTGGTCGATGGTCGGCATCAGCCACTGGAAACAACTGTGGCACTCGATCGCCATGTGCAAACGCCCGGCGGTGCCACCGGCCAGCCGCGCGATATCACGCTCGGCGCCGCGCAGCAGTGGCAGGGTGGCGTCGGCCAGTTGCAGCAAACGCAAACCGGCGCTGGTGAAGCGCACCGGTTTGGTCTTGCGCACGAACAACGGCATGCCCATGCGCTCCTCCAGTTCCTTGAACTGGTGAGACAGGGCGGACTGGGTCAGGTGCAGGCGGTCGGCTGCATCCACCAGGCTATCGGCTTCGCGCAAGGCGTGCAGGGTCTTCAGGTGACGGATTTCAAGCACCGGGGGCTCCATGAGGAAAACTTGTGATCAACACGAAAAGGTTGAGTTTGTCTCATGTTGGCTTGGGTGTCGACAATAGGGCCACGTTTTACATCATCTTTGAAAGGGAGAAATTCACCATGGCTCTGGCCCACACACTTGGTTTCCCGCGTATCGGCGCTGACCGCGAACTGAAAAAAGCCCTGGAATCCTACTGGAAGGGCGATCTCGATCAGGACGCGTTGAAAGCCGTCGGCCGCCAATTGCGCGCCACCCACTGGCAATTGCAGAAAGACGCCGGCATCGACCTGCTGCCGGTTGGTGACTTCGCCTGGTATGACCAAGTGCTGAGCCATTCCCTGGTCTTCGGCGTGATACCCGAGCGTTTCGACAGCACCCTTGGCGCAAGCGGCCAGCCAACCCTCGACACCCTGTTCGCCATGGCTCGCGGCGCGACCACTGGCTGCTGCGGCGGTGAACACACTAAAGCGCAATACGCCCAAGAGCTGACCAAGTGGTTCGACACCAACTACCACTACCTGGTCCCGGAATTCAGCGCTGACCAACAGTTCAAGTTGAGCTGGGAACAGTTGTTCGACGAAGTCGAGGAAGCCAAGGCCCTGGGCCACAACGTCAAACCGGTGATCATCGGCCCGCTGACTTACCTGTGGCTGGGCAAGGCCAAAGGCAACGATTTCGACAAACTCGACCTGCTGGAACGTCTGTTGCCGGTCTACAACGAAATTCTCGGTCGCCTCGCCGAGCAAGGCGTGGAATGGGTGCAGATTGACGAACCGATCCTGACCCTCGACCTGCCACAAGCCTGGAAAAGTGCCTTCGAGCGCGCTTACCACATTCTGCAGTACTCGCCGCTGCGCAAACTGGTCGCCACCTACTTCAGCGGCCTGGAAGATAACCTCGGCCTGGCCGTCAGCCTGCCGGTGCAAGGCCTGCACATCGATGCCGTGCGCGCGCCGGATCAACTCGGGCAAGTGCTGGATCGCCTGCCGACCTACAAGATTCTCTCGGTGGGTCTGGTCAACGGTCGCAACGTCTGGCGCTGCGAACTGGAGCAAGTCCTCGCGCAACTGCAACCGGCGCAAGAGCGCTTCGGCGACAACCTGTGGGTCAGCAGTTCCTGCTCGTTGCTGCACAGCCCTGTTGATCTGGAGCGTGAAGACAAACTCGATCCCGAGCTGAAATCCTGGCTGGCCTTTGCGGTGCAGAAGTGCGGGGAAATTGCTGTGCTGCGCGATGCCTTGAACGACCCGCAATCACCCAAGGTGCAAACGGCCTTGGCCGAGAGCCGGGCGATCCAGGCCAGCCGTGCGCAATCGCCACGCATCCACAAAGCTGAAGTTCAGGCGCGCATCGCCGCTGTCGGCGCCAAGGACAGCCAACGGCATTCGCCGTTTGCAAAGCGCATCGAACAACAACGTGCTCGCCTGCAATTGCCGGCATTCCCGACCACCACCATCGGCTCGTTCCCGCAGACCGGTTCGATCCGTCTCGCTCGCCAGGCCTTCAAGCAGGGCAAGCTGTCGGCCAACGATTACACCGACGCCATGCACAGCGAAATCCGCCACGCGGTGCAAGTCCAGGAACGCCTGGGCCTGGACGTGCTGGTGCACGGTGAAGCCGAGCGCAACGACATGGTCGAATACTTCGCCGAGCAACTGGACGGCTACCTGTTCACTCGGTTCGGCTGGGTCCAGAGCTACGGTTCGCGCTGTGTGAAACCGGCGATCATCTACGGTGACCTCAGTCGTCCGAACGCCATGACTGTCGATTGGATTACCTACGCCCAGAGCCTGACCGACAAGGTCATGAAGGGCATGCTCACCGGTCCCGTGACCATGCTGATGTGGTCGTTTCCGCGCGAAGACGTGTCGCGCAAAATCCAGGCACAACAACTGGCCCTGGCCCTGCGCGACGAAGTAGTGGACCTGGAAAACGCCGGGATCAAGATCGTGCAGATCGACGAAGCGGCATTCCGCGAAGGCTTGCCGCTACGCCGGGCGCAATGGCAGGAATACCTCGACTGGGCGGTGGAAGCGTTCCGTCTCACGGCGTCCGGGGTGCGGGACGAAACCCAGATCCACACCCACATGTGCTACAGCGAATTCAATGACGTGATCAAATCCATCGCGGCCATGGACGCCGACGTGATCACCATCGAAACCTCCCGTTCGGATATGGAATTGCTCGAGGCCTTCGAAGCCTTCGACTACCCGAACGACATCGGCCCGGGCGTGTATGACATCCACTCACCACGGGTACCGGACACGACCGAGATGGTCAAGTTGATGAGTAAAGCGGTGAAGCGCATTCCGGCTGAGCGGTTGTGGGTCAATCCGGATTGCGGGTTGAAGACTCGGGCGTGGCCGGAGACTGAGGCGGCGCTGGTGAATATGGTGGCGGCGGCGCGGCAGTTGCGCAGTCAGTTGGCTTAATGAATTGATGTTGTTGATGCAGCAATGAAAAACCCGCTGAACCGGTGACGGTCAGCGGGTTTTTTGTTGGGTTGAATATCAAGGGGATTAAATAGATCTGTCCCCTTATTTGGTCCTTATTTGGTCATTTGCTATTTGCTTGCTCTTATTTGCATATTTATTCGCAATCAAATGGATCCGTTGCGTTTTACAAACTCATTCGTTGCACCTGAATATGCGTTGTGTACCAGTCATTGCCGGTTCCTGAAGCCTCATTGTTAATGTAATACATCGTCATCACGGGAGATGTCGCGATGAACGTGAGTTGCATCGATATCAACTGATGGATAACGGAAAGGTAGTAATTGGGAGAACGGTCTCCCGCGCTGTTTCCCAGCTGAAGTTGAGGGTGAACGTACGGTGTATTTGAGCGGAAGACGCCCGACGACAGTAGGTAGGTGGCGCCTGGGGTCAGGTTGTTGAAAGTCCTCTGCAAAACTACCCCGCTTGAATTGTTGGTATAGGTGTAATTATGCAGGTGGTAATAGTTTTGCGCAGGATAAGCTTTCCAGGAAAAATCGTCGTGCCTGCCTGCACCACCCCATGTCCATCCGCCCATATCCTGGTGGGCAAATTGTGCGATATGAAGGGACAGCCCTTCCAATACGATGACGACGCGTGTCGAGGACTTATTGCTGCCATCAATGGTACGAACCGTGATGGTATGGGTGGTGGGAATGAAGACCCGAGCGGGAACGGTCCATACGTTGTTGGAATTGACCGGGTACTGACCGATCGGAACGTTGTTGATAAGCACCTCTACCGACTGGCCCGTCGGCCCCGTACCGGTGATGCCGAGGCTTCGGTAGTAGGTCTGGCCTCGGTCGGGTACAACCCCGCCGCCGGAGGTCACCGAGGTGATAGTGGGCGTGGCAGTCACGTTAAGGACGGTGAGGTCCAGTACACGTGATTCCTGTTGGGCAGCACCGCGAATCAACAGGTAGGTGATCCTGACAACCTGCCCCAGATTGGCATTGATAAAGGCCAGGCTCAGCGGGAAATCCGCTTGACCGGCAGCGTTCAAGGGCAGGGGGGCGAAGGTGGGAGAGCCGTCACCGGCGCTACCGCGCACAACCAATTGCACCTGATCGCCCGGGGTGAAGCCTGGCACGGTCACCCGACCCACGGCCCCTTGCGGGTTGTCCTTCGGATCCAGCACGCCGTTGGGTGCGACCAGCACAATAGGGGGGGGCAAATCCGGCATGCCTTGGCCGATGACGCGGGCCGTGGCGATTCTCGAGTTGGCAATCGCTACCCCGCTTCTGGATTGCACATAACTGCCGGTCACCAAGCGCCCGGAGATCACCAGGTTGTTGGGTACCTCCAACGCAAGCGGGTTGGGTTGCCCGAACTGCCCGGTAATCGTCCCGTCCACAAAGAAATCAGGACTGGGTGGGCTGCTGTACCTGGCCCTGATGGTGTCGCCGATAGCAAATTGTGGCGCAAAGGTTCTGACCAGCATGCTCAGGTTGTTACTGCCCAACTGCTCCAGATCAATGATGGCCGAGTCAGTATCGTTCGGGTTATCGAAGAAAATCGGAGCAGGACGACGCACCCCGGCGAGATCGACATCAATCACCACGGGCACCGAGAACGGGTCGGACGGGTCTGCACCGTTGGTGATCTGGTCATGAACGGTGTAGGTGAAAGTGAACTGCGGACTGTCGCCAGCCTGTTGAAACTGCTGCGCTGTCAACGTGCGCACGATGCAGATTGGCGCAATACCTCCGAACTGCGGTGCCTCCCTCGGCAGGACGGTGAAGCGAACGGTGAGGCTTCCCATGCGCAACTCGACGACATCGTGCGCCCGGCAGTAGGGATAGCAAAAGCTAACCTCGACACCCAGTGCTGCACGCGCGGCGTCCAGGCCATTGTCGAGTATGTCTTGCGGCAACTTCAGTTGCAGTTCCGAGTGCCCAGGGATGGAATTGATGTCCCTGTTCCCGGGGCGGATGGCGTTGTACAGGACGTCCAGCAGTGGGGTGGACCTTTGGGTATTGTTACTGACCCGGCTGACCGTGGCCTCCAGTGTGTTCACGGCGTTCGGGTTGAGTAGCCCGTTGGGGATTGTCATCGAGTGCCGGGCATTCTCTGTCCCGGGTCGAACGATCTCCGTGTCGACGATGTTCCCATTGAGCAGGAGGTCGATGACATCGAACGCCGCCGCGCCAACGAAGGAATCAATAATGACGTCGGCCCCGTTGGGGAAGTTGTTATCGTAAATCGCTAGCGCGACCCCGCAGTCGGCGCCCACCACCGGCTCAGTCCTGCCCAGGATGATCGGCGGGATAATCTTCAGGACGCTGTTTTCAGGAGCCGCAAGGATACCGCCAACCGCCTCCTGATTCTGTGTCTCATTCGAGGCGCTGATCCTGCGCGTGTTACCGACAATGAGAATTTCCTTGGACGGTAATTGCTGCTTGCCGCCCTGGGCGTCGGTGCGGGTAAAAAATATTCGGGCGCTCCCCCCGGCGAGCGTCTGGATCACCGCATTGGCAATGGTGAAATCCAGCGTCGTTTGGGATTTCAGGGTTTGCACCTCGGTGAGCGACGTGGGCATACCCGTGCGGTCCAGCCCCATCCAGAACAATGTCAGTACGTCGCCGGGTCTAAAGGCCCGGGTGTCGAGGCTGACGATGACCGATTGGCTCCCCAACTGGCTCAAATAGAGGGTGTTCTGCTCACCAATGCCCGTCACCGTCGGCGGTATTGGCGCAGCAGAGCCGGTCTGGATCATCACCGAAACACTCAATGAATGATCGGTGGCGCGATTGCCGACTTCGTCGCGGATTGTGTAGTACAGAACGACTCCGCCATCGCCATTGCTGCCCACCAGATCCCTGGACAGGGTAAACGTCAGGGACTGCCCGACCTCGGTGGCTGTTACGGTGTGGGGCAAGGCCGAGTTGCCGACGATCAGCGTTACCACATCGTTTTGGCGCATGTCGTCATAGGGCGCGACATAAACCGTTTCATCCTGTTGGCCGTTCAGGGTGGTTGAGGTAAGCAGCGGCGGGGCCAACAGGTAGTGCCCCGCAGCGTCCGGTTGCGGATCGATGCCACCGGGCAACAGGGTTTTGATCAGTACTTTCAAGGGGGCTGACACTTCAACGTTTACCCTGTAAGTCAGGGTGATAAATCCTTCCGGTATCAACTTCGCCGGGATGTATTGGCTGATGGGCCGGCCGCCGCAATCGTTCTCGACCGGCCACACCAGAACCAGCCGGTTATCGATGTACACCAACACGTTATCGCCCGGGTTGAGGGCATAGGACTGGATGACAATCTTTAGACCTTGCGCTCCGATCAAGGCTCGATTGACACCAACGTCGGCTTCTTCGACCAGCGTAATCGCGCCGGGAATTTCAAGTGCTGGGCGAGTAAGGCCTGCGACCGCCGGGGCTTGAGGAGTTTCGGACCGGTTGTCAATGCTCATGGAAGTCTCCGGCGGATGGCGATATTGGTTTGTTTGCTCTTCGTTGATTGAATACTCAGCTCTGGTGACCGACAACTGTCAGAACTAACAGGTAAAGGGATGCTTCCGATGAGTGGTTTGCCTTTCTCCCGACAGGAACGGTAAAGGCGCTGGGGCGACCGCTCGGCAATCTTCATCAAACTGTCACGCAACTGTGGCAGCGCGCTTGAACAAACTTCATCAGACTCGCGCTCTACTGGGGTTCTGCGTTTCGGTGTTTTTTCATGCGTGTATTTCTTTTTCTGGCGGCGCTGCTTTTCAGCCTGGCGTCCTTTGCGGCATCGCGTTGCGATGTCAATGTCCCGACTGAACATGTCGATCTGGACCAGGTCAGCCTGGCGTACCAGAGCATCGGTCGTGCCTCCGATCCGGCATTGCTGCTGGTGATGGGGTTGGGTGGGCAACTGATCCACTGGCCGGATGAGGTGGTGGTTGCGCTGTGTCAGCAGGGCTTTCGGGTGATTCGTTATGACAATCGCGATGTCGGGTTGTCGACCTGGCGCCAGACCCCGGCCAACGCCAACCTGACCTTCGAAGTGCTGCGCTACAAACTGGGCTTGCCGGTCTCGGCGCCATACACATTGACGGACATGGCCGAGGACGCGCTGGGCCTGATGGATGCCTTGCACGTCGAGCAATTCCACGTGCTGGGCGCGAGCATGGGCGGGATGATCGCCCAGCATATGGCGGCGATGGCACCGCAACGGGTCGAGAGCCTGACACTGATCATGACCAGCTCGGGCGCTGAAGGCTTGCCGGCGCCGAGCGCGGCGCTGGTGCAGTTGTTGTCGCGCCGGGGGGCGCCGAATCGCGAGGTGGCGCTGGAGCAACAGGCCGATTTACTTGCGGCCCTGAGCAGTCCGTCGGTGAGTGATGATCGGCAGGAGTTGTTGCAGCAAGCGGCGGCCTCGTACGACCGGGCATTCAACCCCGAAGGCGTGAAGCGCCAGATCATGGCGATCCTCGCCGAGCCGAGCCGGGTGGCGTTGCTCAACCAATTGCGGGTGCCGACGCTGGTGGTGCACGGCACGGCGGATCCGCTGTTGCCGGTGATGCACGGCGTACACCTGGCGGCGCATATCCGGGGCAGTCAGTTGAAACTGATTCCGGGGATGGCCCATCGTTTCCAGGAAGCATTCAAGGCGCCATTACTGGCGGCGGTGTTGCCGTACTTGCAGACCCACCGCGAAGACACCTCGCATTGGGCGCAGATTGAACCGGTGGCGACGCCGAACCTCCTGTAATCCCCCATTCCCCGTAGGAGCGAAGCTTGCTCGCGAAAGCGGTGTGTCAGCCAATATCAATGTTGAATGTGATGGCCCCTTCGCGAGCAAGCTTCGCTCCTACAGGGGGAGGGCTGCGGTCCTGGGGCAGTCGGGTGTATCGTTGAGGTTTTCCGGTGCGATGCAACCTGCGAGGTACGCGATGAGTAACTCCCTGAAAATCGATTTTGTCAGCGACGTGTCCTGCCCCTGGTGCGTCGTCGGTTTGTACGGCCTGACCCAAGCGTTGGACTTGCTCGGTGACGAGGTGCAGGCCGAGATCCGCTTCCAGCCCTTCGAGCTGAACCCGAACATGGGTCCCGACGGCCAGAACATCACCGAACACATCAGCGAAAAGTACGGCTCGACCCCCGAGCAATCGCAGAAAAACCGCGAGATGATCCGCGCCCGTGGCGCCGAGGTCGGGTTTGCCTTTCGCACCGACGGCAGCAGCCGCATCTACAACACCTTCGACGCCCATCGGCTGCTTTACTGGGCGGGGCTGGAAGGGTTGCAGTTCAATCTGAAAGAGGCGTTGTTCAAGGCGTATTTCACCGACGGCGGTAACCCGTCCGATCACCCGCAATTGGCGCAGATCGCTGAAAGTGTGGGGCTGGATCGGCAGCGGGCCGAGGCGATCCTGGCGTCCGACGAGTACGTCAAAGAGGTGCGCGAAGAGGAGCAGTTGTGGCTATCGCGGGGTGTGAGTTCGGTGCCGACGGTGGTGTTCAACGGGCAATATGCGGTCAGTGGCGGGCAGCCGGTGGAGACCTTTGTCGGGGCGATCCGGCAGATCATGAGTGAGGCGAAGGGCGGCACCGTCAACAACTGACCCCGTCCCCCTGATCGTGTGATCGTTCCCACGCTCTGCGTGGGAATGCCTCAAGGGCTGCATTCCCACGCGGAGCGTGGGAACGATCAGCGGGGCCTAACGGACGATTTTGTCCACATGAATCCCCAATTTCTTCAGCCGGTACCAGAAGCTGCGCTCGGAAATTCCGATCAGTTGCGCCGCCGCGGCTTGCACGCCGTTGCTCTGTTGCAGGGCTGCCAGGATGTAGCTTTTCTCCACTTGCGCCAGCGCTGCTTCGAGGTCCGCCGGTACGCCGTTGTTCTCAATCAGCACGCCACTGTCACTCGGCCGTGAGGCAAACAGATAAGCCGGCAGATCATCCTCTTCAATCACCGACCCGCTCGCGACAATCGTCGCGCGCTCCACGCAATTCTGCAGTTCGCGAATATTCCCCGGCCACGAGTAATTAGCCATCGCCTGCAACGCCGCCGCGCTGAAACCACTGAAGCGTTTACCCGCCGCAGCACCCAGCGTATGCGCGAAATGCCGGGCCAGCGGGGCGATGTCTTCGACCCGTTCGCGCAGGGCCGGCAGCGGGATCGGGAACACGTTGAGGCGGTAATACAAGTCTTCGCGAAACTCCTTGTTGGCGACCGCGTCCAGCAGGTTCTTGTTGGTGGCGGCGATCACCCGCACATCAACCTTGCGCTCGCGCGGATCGCCCACCGGTTCGATCACCCGTTCCTGCAAGGCGCGGAGGATTTTCGCCTGCAACGCCAAGGGCATTTCGCCGATCTCATCGAGAAACAACGTGCCCTTGTCCGCCTGCTGGAAACGCCCGATCCGATCCGCCACGGCGCCGGTAAACGCGCCTTTGCGATGGCCGAACATTTCGCTTTCCAGCAAGCCTTCGGGGATCGCCGCACAGTTGACCGCCACGAACGGTTTGTCAGCGCGATTGCCATGTTTGTGGATCGCTCGGGCGACCATTTCCTTGCCGGTGCCGCTTTCGCCGGTCAGCAGAATCGTCGCGTTGCTTTCCCGCACCGAATCGATCGCTTGCAGCACCCGACGGAAACTCGGGCTGTCGCCCACCAGGCTGTCGATCTGCTGGTGTTCGTCGAGTTCGGCGCGCATGCGCTGGTTGTCTTTGAGGATGTCGCGAAATTGCAGGGCCTTGCTGACGGTGATGTCCAGTTCGTCGATGTCGAACGGCTTGGCGATGTAGTCGAAGGCGCCGTTGCGCATCGACTGCACGGCGTTTTTCACGGTGCTGTAGGCGGTCATCACGATCACCGGCAGCTGCGGAAAACGGCTTTTGATTTCTGCCAGCAACTGCGGGCCGTCCATGCCGGGCATGCGCCAGTCGCTGATCACCAGATCGATGTCCTCGCACTCCAGCACTTTGAGCGCGTGCAGGCCGTTGCCGGCGGTGAACACGGTGATTTCGTTCTGACTCAGGGCCGAGGCCAGCAGGTCGCAGAGCTTGGGCTCGTCATCGACCACCAGTACGTTATGTGTCATCGCTCGCCTCGTCGAAGTCGTCGCCATGGGCCGGAATGTACAGGCTGAAGGTCGCCCCGGCATCTTTTTCACAGGTGCATTCGATGTGCCCGCCATGGTTTTCCATGATCGAAAACACCTTGGCCAGGCCCAGGCCGGTGCCCGAAGCCTTGGTGGTCACAAACGGCGTGAAGATCCGTTCGAGCATGTCCGGTTCGATGCCCTGGCCGGTGTCCGCCACGCGGAGGATGGTGTGGCTGGTATCACGGCTGATCGTGAGGGTCAGCCGTCCGCCGTCGGGCATGGCGTCGATGGCATTGACGATCAGGTTCAGCCCGGCCTGCTTGAGCTGGCGCGCATCGGCATACAGGGTTGCGCCCGGGGCCTGATCGTCAATCAACACCTCGATATTGTGGCTCGTCAGTTCCGGGGCACAGAACCCTACCAACTCATCCACCAACGGCCGCGCGGCTTGGGTGGTGCGCAGCGGCGCGCTGGGTTTGGCGAAGTCGAGGAAATCGGTAATCAGGTCGTTGATCCGACTGACTTCGCTGACCACATACTCGAGGTGACGCTTGTCGGTCTCGGGCAAATCGGCGCGCCGGTGCAGCAGTTGCGTGGCAGTTTTGATGATGCCCAACGGGTTGCGGATTTCATGGGCCAGGCCCATGGCGACTTCGCCCAGCGCGTGCAATCGGTCGCGGCGGCGCAGCTGCGATTCCAAGTGCTGCAACTCGCCGAGGCGCTCGCTCATGTGGTTGAAGGTGCTGCTCAGTTCGGCCAGTTCATCGCCGCCGGTCACCGGTAAACGCTGGCGATAATCCCCGGCAATCACCGCTTGTACGCCGTTGGACAGCCCGCGCAATGGCTTGGTCAGACGCTGGGACACCAGCCAGCCAACCGCCAGGGACGCCGCCGAACTGAGCAGGAAGATCAGGATGAACAGGTTACTTTGGTTTACCAGCCCCACGAGGCTGGTATGGCGCAGCAAACCGCTGAAAATCACGCCTTGCAGGTCGCCGTTTTCGTTGAGAATCGGCCGGTAGATACCACTGTAGCGACTGGTGAATTGTTCGGTCGGCAGCTTGGTGGTGCGCAGGACCTGTTCGATGTTCTCCGGCACGGCCGCCGGGTGATCCTCGAAACGTTGACTGGAAAAGATCTCGGAAAAGTCATCGCCCTTGGCCAGGTACAAGCGCAAATCCAGCGAGTGCACATCGGAGACACTGGTCAGGAAGCTGTTGTCGAGATAAGTGGCAATCACCAGTTTGTAATCGACGCCGTCCTGCTCTGTCTCAAAGGTCGAGACCACGGTGCCGGTCGCCACGCCGCCGATCTGCAAGGTTTGCAACACGGCTTTGGGCGCGGTGCTGATCTGGCGCACGATGTCATCGGCGGCGGTGCTGAACACCACTTTGTGATCGCTGTCGCGCACCAGGGCGACGACGTCGATGCCCATGGAATCGGCGATGTCGGTGGTCAACCGGTCGTGGCGCACCGACAACTTATCAACAGGCGGGCGGGTATAACGCAGGAACAGCTGCGCGGCCCGGGCGTTGTCCCGCAGGATTTCGCTGATCTCGTCCTCGACGATCTTGGTCGATTCCTGCAGCCAGATGCGCACGTTGCTGTCGAAAATCTGCGACAGCGTGGTGGCCGCCAGCTCGGCGGCGATCATGGTCGGGATCACGCTGACCAGCCAGAAGGCCAGCACCAGTTTGCGTTGCAGGCTCCAGCCGGAGAGGGCGAAGGGTCGGGCGTTGGCGGGTCGTTTGGTCATCGGGTTTCGCTTGTCGAAAGCCATGGCAGGATCAATTGTGTTGCCTGGTTCAATACAGTAGCCGACATTGCCCCGCCAGTGGCGACCCGTCTGCAACCGGGGTCGCCATCGGCTCAGGCCAGCTGCCGATACTCCCGGCGCAGCGGTTGTGGCACGGAACGTTGCTGGATGAAGCGCTGATGGATGAAGTCCACGCTCAGTTCAATTACCCGGTGGTATTGCAGGTCGACGGTGATCATGTGATAGCAGTCGTCCAGCAACACCTTGACCACCGGCCCGCCGAGTTTGCGCTCGACGTAATCGGCGTTCCAGCGGCTGGTGATGTCGTCTTCCAGAGAGTGCAGGACCAGCGTTGGCGTGGTGATCTCGGGCATGCGTTTTTTCACCTCGGCGTTGAGCCGATGCAGTTCGCGTACAGTCACGCCTTCCATGGTCAGCAAACCGGCCGCGCTACTTTCGCCGGCCTTCATCTGGCGTTCGACGATGCTGCGCAGGCGTTCATTCTTGATGCCATAGGGCGGCTTTTCTTCGAAGCTGCACAGGTGCACGCCGAACGGGATTCGCATCAGCAACGGCGTGAGGAACGCCAGTTTGTTGATGCTCCAGCCGTCGTAGCGCAGGGTCGTGGAGTACAGCAGCAAGCCTTCGATCTGCCCCGGATGTTCGGCCGCCAAATACATCGACAGCACCGCGCCCATGGACAAGCCACCGACGAAAACGCGCTCGTGCTTGCGCCGCACGCCGACGAAGGTGTTGCGCGCGCTTTCGTACCAGTCGCGCCAGCCAGTGGCTTGCAGCTCGGCGTTGCCCCCGCAGTGCCCGGCCAGGGTCGGCACGTAAACCGTGTGCCCGGCTTTCGCCAGGCCCATGGCCACCCGACGCAACTCCGTCGGGGTGCCGGTGAGGCCGTGGATCAACACCACCGCGACCTCGCCCGAGCCGAGAACGAAACCGGCGCTGCCTTCGCCCATGTCGATCTCTACGTCATTCATCTTTTCATGGCCCGATGCAGCAGACGGTCGAGCAGGGCGATACCGAGGTCGATTTCCGGGTAGCTGATTTCCAGCGACGGCGCGAGGGTGATCACGTTCTTGTAGTAGCCGCCCACGTCGAGGATCAGGCCCAGGCGTTTGCCGTCGATTTCGATGTCGCCCTTCATGCCTTCGTCGACCATGAAGTCGAGGGTGGCCTTGTCCGGGGTGAAGCCGTCCGGGCCGCAGATTTCGCAGCGCAGGGCCAGGCCCATGCCATCGACGTCGCCGATGATCGGGTAGCGTTTTTGCAGGTCTTTCAGGCCTTCGAGGAAGTATTTGCCCTTGGCCATGACCATCGCGCCGTAATCGACTTCGCTGGTCATCTTGAACATTTCCAGGCCCACCGCCGTGCCCAATGGGTTGGAGGCGAAGGTCGAGTGAGTCGAACCCGGCGGGAAGATTTTCGGGTTGATCAGCTCTTCCTTGGCCCAGATGCCGCCCAACGGGTTGAGGCCGTTGGTCAGCGCTTTACCGAAGACGATGACGTCCGGTTTGACGTCGAAGTGTTCGATCGACCACAGCTTGCCGGTGCGCCAGAAGCCCATCTGGATTTCATCGACCACCATCAGGATGCCGTGCTGATCCAGCACATGCTTGAGTTCGCTGTAGAAGTTCATCGGCGGAATCACGTAGCCGCCGGTGCCCTGGATCGGCTCGACGTAGAACGCGGCGTATTCGCACTGGTTGGTTTTCGGATCCCAGACACCGTTGTATTCGGTCTCGAACAGGCGAGCGAAATTCTTCACGCACTCGCTGCCGTATTCTTCCTTGGTCATGCCTTTCGGGCCGCGGAAATGGTACGGGAACGGGATGAAATTGGCGCGTTCGCCGAAGTGGCCGTAGCGGCGACGATAGCGGAAGCTGGAGGTGATCGACGAGGCGCCGAGGGTGCGGCCGTGGTAGCCGCCTTCGAAGGCGAACATCAGGCTCTTGCCGTTGGTGGCGTTGCGCACCACTTTGAGCGAGTCCTCGATGGACTGCGAACCGCCGACGTTGAAATGCACGCGACCGTCGAGGCCGAATTTCTTCTTGGCATCGACCGCGATCATTTCCGAGAGCTCGATCTTGCCTTTGTGCAGGTATTGGCTGGCGATCTGCGGCAGGGTGTCGATCTGCTGTTTCAGCGCGTTGTTCAGGCGCGGGTTGGCGTAACCGAAGTTGACCGCCGAGTACCACATTTGCAGGTCGAGGTAGGCCTGGTCTTCGGTGTCCCACACGTAGGAGCCTTCGCAGCGGCTGAAGATGCGCGGCGGGTCGATGTAGTGAACGGTGTCGCCGTAGGAGCAGTATTTGGCTTCTTTATCCAGAAGGATCTGGTCTTCGGCGGTCGCGATTCGAATATCAGACATGATGGAAGAGTTCCTGTGTTTCGACGTTGAAAGGGCTGGTGTTGGCGGCGCTGGCGGCGGGCAATCTGGCCAGCAGGGCCGGGAGTTCGGCGAAACTGTCGAAGCGCGCATAGGCGATGCCGTTGCGCTCGCAGTGCTCGGCCAGGCGATCTTTGGCGAACACGAAATCGGCGGTGGACGCCACGCACATGTCCGACTGGCCATCGCCGATCACCAGCACCCGTTTGCTCTTGGGTGTGGACTTGCATTTGCAGTTGCCGGACGCGGCGCGGCAGGCGTCGCTGGAATACGGGAAGTCGATGCGCCAGCTGTCGTGGCCGAGTTGGCGCAAGCGGTTGGCGAGGATCGGCAGCAGGCTGACGTAGTTGCGCGCAAGGATTCGTGCGATGCCTTGCTCGATGCCATCGCTGACCACTTCCAGGGAGGCACCGAGGCCGATCACGTGGTCGACGAAGTCGGGGAAGTCCGGGTCGATGTCGATCGTGTCGAAGAACGCGAGCAGTTCGCTCGGCGTGGCCTTGACCAGCGAGAGCTGGCGGCTGAGGCATTCACGGGAACCGATGTCGCCTTGCAGCCACTCGTTTTCGATCGCTTCCCAGCTCGGGTCGGCGAAGCGCTGGAGGATGCTGTCGATCACGTCGGTGCGGGTGATGGTCCCGTCGAAATCACACACGATGTGCCAGTCATTCATCTGTTGTACCTATTGGGCATGACGCGCTGTCTGCGCTTGCCAAAGGGGTAGAGCAGGGACTGTGCCAATCGGATTCGGCCCCGTATCTACGGGGTTTTGCCAGGTGCATGTGTCGGCGAAGCTACAATTTTTGTAGGTTGCTACAAACAACATGAGTGCTTGCGCAGGGGCGGCGAAAAGAGGATTGATGCGCGCATATCTTGTTAAGGAAAGACCTCATGTCGAGGATTACCGTTGCTCTGTTTGCAGCGCTGACGTGCTTGTCAGCCAACGCCATGGCCGACGGCATCACCGGTGAAGCAGGCGCGGGGTTGAGCTCTCAACCCCACGACCCGACCGGCAGCCGCCATGAAATCCGCCCGGTGCCGTACTTCGATCTGGACTGGGGCGATGTCAGCCTCAGTACCGACGATGGGCTGACCTGGAGCGCCTTGAAGAGCAACGGTTTCAGCGCCGGGCCGTTCCTCAATTACCTGCCGGGACGCACCGCCAACGGCAGTTTGCAAGGCTTGCACGATGTGCCGGACATGGGCGTCGTCGGTGGTTTCGTGCAGTACGCGCCGGCTGATTTCTGGCGGGTGTTTGCGTCTGTGGGCGAAGCGGTTGGCGGGCCTGACGGCGTGGTCGGACGGTTAGGTGGCGAGATCGGTTACCCATTGGGTGGCGGGGTGATCGGCAGCAGCAACCTGACCGCACACTTTGCCGATGGGCAGCAGAACCAGGCGTTTTTCGGGGTGAGTGGCGCTGAGTCCCAGGCCTCGGGCATTGCCCGGTACAACGCCGGGGGCGGGTTGCAGAACGTGGCCTTGACCCAGAGCTTCGAGTTTCCTCTGGCGCCCCATTGGTCGTTGTTGACCAGCGCCAGTTGGATTCACCTGACCGGTTCGGCGGCGGACAGCAGCATTGTCAAGCAGGTAGGGCAGGCCGATCAGGGGGAAGTGCAGGCGGCGGTGGCTTATAAGTTCGATTGATTTCTGCATCCGCGCACCCCTTGATCGTTCCCACGCTCTGCGTGGGAATGCCTCTAGGGACGCTCTGCGTCCTGTGACGCGGAGCGTCACGGGCTGCATTCCCACGCGGAGCGTGGGAACGATCTGGTTCAGGTTTGTTCGCCCTCCGCCAACAACGCAATCCCGCCAATAATCACCGCCACGCCCACCCAGTGCAGCAGGCTGATCTGCTCGCCCAGTCCTAACCACGAACCGAGCAACACCCCGACAAACACCAACGAACTCAGCGGAAACGCCAGGGACAAACTGCTGCGCCGCAAAATCAGCATCCACACGAAGAACGCGCCGATGCCGCAGCCCACCGCAAACAGCACACCGGGGTCGACCACCACGGCCTGTAGCCAGTGCAGGGTAAAGGTCATCTGGCCCAACTGATCGCCGCCGACCTTGGTCGCAATCTGCCCGGCACTTTCCAGCACAATCAGCAGCGCCCACAGCACCACCGTGCCCAGTCGCCCGTGCAGCCAAGCCACCGATTTCGACTCACGCATGGCCGGCACACACAAGCATCACGCCCACCGTAATCACCAGGGTCGCGAGCCAGCGTCGGCGGCTGACGGTTTCACCCAGCACAACCTTGCCCGCCAGCACCACGCCGCAATAGGCCAGGGCCCCGGCCGGGAACAACAGGCTCAGGGGCGCTCGGGACAAGGCTTCCAGCCAGACGAAAAACTCCAGCGTATAAGCGCCGATCCCGCACCACAGCAGCGGCGCATTGAACACCTGACCCCAGAATGCATTCAGCCGAAAGCCGCCGTCGAGTTCCGGCAAGCGGTCCAGGCCGAGCTTGAAACAGAGCTGGCCGACGACGTCCAGCACGATGGAAAAGGCGACCAGCAGGATGACGGTGACGGTCAGCTCGGGATCTAAGATGTGCACGGTCAGGATTCACCCTATGGCGGACGCTTCCGGACACCGGCGTCATCGGACATGACGGCCGGCCGAGAAGGCTGCGGGGGCAAATGCAAGCGCCGGGCCAGCCGACACATCAGGTTGCCGATGCGATAACTATGTACCGCCCGGCGTTGTCACCAAGTCCTTCTAATGCGGCCGACAGCGGTGAGGATCGGCCTCACCGACAGCACGATCAGGCCCCGGATGGACAGACTACCCAACGAACACGCAGAAACCCTCGACCTTCACTTCGATGCCCTCAGCGCCCGACCGCGCCGTGATGAACGCCTGTTTCTGGCGGCGTCGGCGCGCTGGGAGGACTGTCGCCAAGCATTTATTGAACTCATGGCGGATGCCCCCAAGGATCACTGGGACGCCTGGTGGGCGGAGCGGGCGCCGGGCACGGCGGTGTCCCGATGGACGCGGGCGACCCAATTGTTTCGCGCGCACTTCGATGCGGCCGCGCAGGTGACTTTCGCGCAAGGGCTACTCGACGTCGAGCAACTGAAAACCCTGCAAGCGTCGGTGGATCCGGCGCAAAACCCCGGGGATCCGGCCGCAGTGACCACCGAGCGGCTAGGTGGCCCGCCGGTGCTGCACGAGGGCGGATGGACTGCCGCGCTGGTGATCACGGCCGCCAGCGGACCGGTGCTCTACCTGCCCGCGCGGCAACCGGCCTTTCTGCCGTTCAAGCAGCGCTCGGCGCTTGAAGACCACTTGAGCCGCGAGCAATTGTCCATCCTCGCCGACAGCCCGCAGCATGATCCATTGTTGGCGGCCCTCAGCCGATGGCGTGAGCATTACGTCGAAGTCCAGCACAGCGCGTTTACGCTTTTTGCCACGCCACCTGAGTTCAACGAGATCGAGAAAGCGGAAGAAGTCACTCCGCTGTTCGGCTCGCTGACTGCCGAACTGCCTTTAAGTGATCGTCGCCGAGCGTTGCAGCAGCAACGGCAGGCCATCGAAACCTTGCTCGATGATGCCCAAGGGGTGCCGGACGCGACCCGTCTGCTGGCGCTTCAGGAACAGCTCGACGCATTGACCCGCGCGGAAGAAAACGCCCGCACCGCAGCCGTCGCATTGCTGGATCGAAGCCCGGCCACGCGCCTGCTGGAACTGCGTCAGCGGCCGAACGCCCAGTACGACGCGTTGTATCAGGCGCGTCTCGCCGGCTTGCGGGCCGAAGCCGCGGTGCAACGGCTGTTGCAGCACATCTCTGACGAAGAACACCGTTGGCTCGAAGCCGTGCTGGATAACCCCAAACGCGCCGACCGAACACTGGAGGTGATGGCAGCCCGTTTGAGTCTGTCGCTCAGTGAAACGGCGACACTGGATGGGTCGCTGGTCATCACCCCTGAAGCACCCGGCCACAGCCTGCTGCTTTACTGGCCCGGCAGCGCGGGCGGGTTGCAGCGCTTTGATTCGCGTCAGGCGCTGGAACAGGCGGTGTTCAAACTGCACGCCATCGACACCGGCCTGACCTTGCACCTCACGCCCGTGGCTGGCGATCCCTTTGACTACGGGTTGCAGAGCCAGCTGTATGCCTGTGAACAGCACGTTGCCACGTTGCTGGCCGACTACCCGGTGCCGCGCCATCAGGAACAGCGCCGGGTCGAACTGGAAAAACGCGTACTGGAAACCGTCGACGGCCTCGGCGTGCCGGTGCATGAAGCCCGCGAGCAGGCGTACGCGGACATCCTCGAACAACAACAGACCCACACCCTGGCCGGACACCTGCCGCAGTGGCTTGGCCGGTCATCTGATGCCGAGCGAGCGCGGCTCAAGGCGTCGATCACGGCTTTCATCGCGGCGATGAAGCGTTCCCATAGGCTGATCGAACGGGACCTGCCGCACCGGGATGATTTCAGCCACAAGCGGGTCGATGAGTGCTTGCGCCGGGACTTCGCACTTACACAAGGTTTCAGCGTCACCCTGGACCTGCCGGATTCCACCACCTGGCAAAAAACCTTGCTGGAAGGGGCGGCGCCGGGCACGCCGCAAAAGAATGTGCTGATCGCCAGTGAGCAACGCAGCAGGTTGTCGATCGCGCAACTGGCGCACATCAATATCGATCAGGCGCTGTGGTGGCGAATGTCGCTGATGAAGGTCGAGGTCAGCGCGGAGTCAGCCACCGAGCGCGACACACTGATTCAGGGACTGACCTCGTCGTACCTGCGCACCCTGATCACCGAGCTGGACCTGGCCGGGCATTACGAGGGGCTGATTGTCCGGGCCTTCATGGGCTCGTCGTCGGCGACCGCGTTCGATAACGCCCATCGCCGTGAATGCCTGGTCGAACCGTTTCGCCTGATGCTGAAAATGCGCGGCGACTCGGCCCTGCTGCAAAAACAGATCGACCAGGACGGTTGGAACATCCTGAGCAGCGCCATCGACGCCAAGACTGCCAATGGCCAACGCATTGTATTGCAGCCGGCCAGCCTGACGGTCGGCGGGGCGGATACCGAGGACGGCGCAACCGGGTTGTCGGGCGTCACCTTTATCGAGGAACAAATCAGCGGCGTGACACTGCTCTACTTGCCCGACAGCCCCGATGGCCGCTTTTTCTACCAGCGCGCCACGCTGGAACTGGCGCGCCAGTTGTTGTTCGACCTGTGCCTGCGCCCGACCATGGTCGACTACCTGGCGGGGCGCGCCTTGGAGGGCGATTACAGTCGTCATCTGAGCCGGATCAATCAGGCGCGCCAGCGCAATTTCGATGCCTTGATCGGGGTCGGCATGCCTTGGCCGGCGAACACCTCGCTGGCCGCCCATCTGCTCAACGCCCATATGGGGCGGTTGATCGAAGCGCACCGCGCGACGTCACGCTCCAACACCGCGTTGTCCCTTGAGCGCTACGCGTTGCAGGGCGGCGTGATGTTCAACTACCTGAAAATGGCCATGGGCATGGTGCCGTTTGTGGGCAGTGCGATTGCGCTATATGACGCCTGGGACAGCGCCAATCTGGCGGTTGCCGCCTTCTTGCGCGGCGAAGTCGGGCATGGTCTGGCGCAACTGGAGTCGGTGCTGTTGTCGCTGATCGATGCGGCCATGGACATCTTGCCCAGTGTGTCGGCGCATACGTTGACCCGGCAACGTCAGTCGTACGCCTTGGCCAAGGGTGCCGCGAGGTTCAATCGCGGCTCATTGCGCAAGGCCCGGAGGCTGATGGATCGGTTCGAGGGTTACGAATATGAAGGGGCGATTTCCCTGGCCGGCCTGCAACCGGGTAGCGAGGGCCTCTATCGCAACGTGTACCGGCACGCCCTCGGCGACTTCATCATTCATCAGGGCCGTGTTTATCAGGTGCGGCTGCTGGATCGGACATTACGTCTGTTCGGCACTCGGCGCAGGGCTTATCAACAGCCGATCGCCTTCGATGAAACGGTGGGGCACTGGGACACCTATTTCGCAGTACACGGTACGTTGTACAACCAAGGGCTGTGGGGCGGCGGTAACCTGGTCGGGCATCTGGCCGATGGTCTTGAACCGATCTGGCCGGCGGCTATTCGTCGATGGCTGCCGCGCTGGTTGATTGACCGTGGGGCGGATCGCCAGCGCCGATTGGGCAACACCATCGATGCCTTGTCGCGGCAACTCGACACCCGGCACCGAACTCAAAACGCGGCCCTGCAGCAATACGCCGCCAGCGATGACGCCACCCGTCGCTTGACCCTGGATGCGGTGGACGCTGGATGTGTCAGCGATATTGAACTGGCTACCCAGCGCTACCAGCGTACCCGCGAAATGCTGCCCTTGAGTCATGGCAATCGACGGCAACAGACTCAGGAGCTGTTAAGCCAGTCAGCGCTGGTGGTGGTCGAAAGGACCATTCACCGCGTCGACCTGGCCAGGGATCGCTGTCTGTATTACCTGGACGATATCGCTGGCATTACCGAACAGCTGCTCAAGCTGCCGAGCGGCAGTATCCAGCGCTCCTTGCACCTGACCCGGCAAATGCGCCAGCTGCGCATGAAGCTGATCCATGAACTGCAAGGGATCGACGCCAATCTGGAACAACTCGATCTGTGGCGTCGGCGCCTTCAAGTGCGCGCGGACAAGGCGAGCGTGGCCGAGGATCTGGAGCGTATTGACACGGCACTGTCCGAAGTCAGGCGCGATTACCTCAAGACCCTCAACCATCTGCCCTTGCTCACCCACTACGACCGGATTCTCGACCCTGCCTGGATGTACCTGCATGGGCGGATGGGGCGGGCGCGGACCAAAGTGTATGACGCGTTGAATACGCAAAACAGCCTGCCGGAGGTCATTGCCAATGTGCATCGGCGCAATCAGATTCTGGGCGAGTGCCTGGAGGTGTACGAGCAGTTTGGTCGCGACCTCAACGTGTGGGTCGCCGGTTATGGGCAACACCTCGATCTACCCTGGGTGGCCCCGTTGCAGGGGCTTCTGGAGAAGATGAGCAACCATGCCCGTCACGGCATCAAGCACGGCATCAAGCAGGCCCCGAACGCGAAAGACAGTGGCAAGGAAATCTTTGAAACCGATGGCAATCGCCTGTTGATCGGCACCAAAGCGGTGGACCCGGCGACCCGCCAGACCCGATTCATCATGCCCGGCGAAGACGGACGCGTTGAAAACTGGCTGCCCGCCAGCGCCGGTCAGTATCGACGTCAGGTGCCGTCGGAGCCCTTGCTGCCCGATGCCGTTGTCGACCGCAAAGTGCTGTTGACCGAGGCCCGACAACGCTTGGCGGCCCAGGACAACTACCGGCTGAAGGTCGACGGTTATGCCCGGCAAAACATGCGGCCGGCCGATCTGGATTACATGATGACCAGCGAGGCGGCGGAACTGCGTTTGCGCGCCCGACGTATCGCCCGGGTGTCGGCGCAGGAGCCGATCATCGCGCAGTTGAACACGAAGGCTGAGAGGCTCATCGAGGCCGGGCGCGAATTGCGGATTGCACAAATACTGAACAGCAAGACGCCCACCGAAGGCTATCTGGATGACCTGCATCAACTGGCGACACCCGACCAGCCCCTCGTTGAAATCCGCAAGGTCGGCACCTTGGTGGACCTGGGCCGGCGCGCCGATGGCCGGCCCGACTTCCTGCAAGAGTATGAGGTGCTCGACTTGACCCGGCCCACGCCCACGCCGTTGTGGTACGCACATTTTCATTACGGTTCGGCCAAACCGGTGTTCAACCGGTTCGACAAGGCACATCTGAAAACCCCCGAGCAGCGCAACCTGGGCTTGAAGTGGCAGCAGAAACTGGCCAGTACCGGCGCGACGGTTGATCCGATCTGGCGCGGCCCGATAGGCGAGCCGTTGGCGATCCAGTATTTCGAATCGTTGTTCTGAAGCCGATGATTGTCAGCCGTGCAACCTGACCCACACCGACACCAGCACGGTCGCCGCGATCAGCCAGGCCACCGCCGCCACGGCCAGTGACGCCTCCAGGCGCATGCGGTCGACCATCACGTACAACGTCGCCAAATAGACGAAGTACGGAATGATCGACCACATGCCAAACACGATGGTGGTCTTCAAATCGTCCAGCGACCGACCCTTGCCGACGATGTAATGGGCGATCAGCGCGAAGGTCGGAAACAACGGCACCAGGCCGGCGATGTAATAGTTTCTGGTCTTGGCCAGTGCGGCGAGGATCAGCACCACCGCCGCGCCCAGTGCCGCTTTGAGAATCAGGTCCATCAGTGGCTCAGCCCGTACTTTTTCACTTTGTCGAATAGTGTGGTCTTGGCCATTCCCAGTTCCAGGCTGGCCTGGGTCAGGTTGCCGCCGCTGCGCTGCAAAGCGTCGTTGAGCAGGTTGCGCTCGAAGGCTTCCACCGCTTCGGCGAAGGCCAGGCCCTGATTGCTGCCGCTGGCGCCGGACTTCTTGAACGCTGGCAAACCGAGGGCGTAACGCTCGGCGACGTTGCGCAGTTCGCGCACGTTACCCGGCCATTCGTGGCTCATCAGGTTGGACAAGGTCTGGTTGTCCAGCTCCGGCACCGCGCGGTCGAAGCGCAGGGATGACTGCTGCAGGAAGTGTTCGAACAGTTGCAGGATGTCTTCGCGGCGTTCGCGCAGCGGCGGCAATTCCAGCGTTACCACGTTGAGGCGGTAATACAGGTCGCTGCGGAATTCGCCCTTTTTGCTCGACTCATCCAGGTCGGACTTGGTCGCCGCAATCACCCGGCAATCCACCGCCACGCTCTGGTTCGAGCCGAGGCGTTCGAGGGTGCGCTCCTGCAACACCCGCAGCAGTTTGATCTGCAACGGCAGCGGCATGCTTTCCACTTCGTCGAGGAACAGCGTGCCGTTGTCGGCGTGTTCGATCTTGCCAATCCGCCGTTTGCCGGCGCCGGTAAAGGCGTTGGCTTCGTGGCCGAAGATTTCGCTTTCGAACAGGTTTTCCGGCAAGCCGCCGCAATTCAGCGCGACGAATTGTTGGGTGTGGCGGCGACTGAAATCATGCAGGCAACGGGCGACCAGTTCCTTACCTGTGCCGGTCTCGCCCTCGATCAGCACGTTGGCCGAGGTGTCGGCGACGTTGGCGATCAGTTCACGCAGATTCTGCATGGCCGGCGAGCGGCCGATGATCCGGCCTTCGAGGGAATCCCGTTCCGCCAGTTGCCGGCGCAACGAAGACACTTCGCGAGCGAGACTGCGTTGTTCGAGAGCGCGGCGCGCCACATCCACCAGACGTTCCGGGGAGAAGGGTTTCTCCATGAAATCGTAGGCGCCTTTCTGCATCGCCCCGACGGCCATGGAGATGTCGCCGTGGCCGGTAATCAGCACCACCGGCAGGCTGCGGTCGCGGGCCTTGAGCCGGGTCAGCAGTTCCAGGCCATCGATGCCCGGCAGGCGAATGTCGCTGATGACGATCCCGGCAAAGTTATCGCCGACTCGCTCCAGGGCTTCTTCGGCGCTGCCCACGCCCACGCAGGGAATGTCTTCCAGGGTCAGCGCCTGCTGGCAGCCGAGCAGCACATGGGGGTCGTCTTCGACGATCAGCACACTAAGGTCGTTGTTCATATTGGCTCGGCGGGAGTGGGGCTTACCAACGGTAAACTGAGGACGAAGGTGGTACCGCCGCTGGCTGGGTGTTCGACACCCAAGTGGCCACCGGTGGCCGCGGCCAGGCTGGCGGAAAGGGTCAGGCCGAGGCCCAGGCCCTGTTCGCCGGGTTTGGTGGTGAAGAAGGGTTCAAACAAATGCTTGCGCGCTTCGGCGTCGATGCCGTGGCCATTGTCGCGTACCCGCAGGCGATATTTGCCGTCGTGTTCTTCGCCTTCCAGCCACAGCGCGGGCAGGGGTTGCGACTGCATGGCATCGAGGGCGTTGCCGATCAGGTTGACCAGGATTTGCTCCAGCCGCGTCTGGTCGATTTGCACCTGCACATCGTTGAAGTTGCGATGCAGATCCAGATGAGCACTTTCCATGCGGCTGCCGAGCAGTTGCAGGGCGGCTTCCACGGCTTTGCCGAGGCTGGCCTGGCCCTTGTCGTCACCACGCCGGGCGAAGGAACGCAGGCTGGCGGTGATCCGGCCCATGCGATCGATCAGTTCGTTGATGGTTTTCAGATTGGTGCTGGCGACGTCCAACTGACCGCGTTCGAGGAAGCGCACGGTGTTACCGGACAAGGTCCGCAGCGCCGCCAGTGGCTGGTTCAATTCATGAGCAATGCTGGTCGACATCTGGCCGATGGCCGCCAGTTTACCAGCCTGGACCAGTTCATCCTGGGCGCGGCGCAACGTCTCTTCGGCCTGGCGCCGTTCGCGGATCTGGCCCTTGAGCCGTTCGTTGCTGGCGCGCAGGTCGGTGGTGCGTTCGGTAATCCGACGCTCCAGTTGATTGTTGGCTTCCTGCAAGGCTTCCCGGGCGGCGAGGCGGGTGGCGATGACCTTGCGCCGCTCGTTCCAGGCGATCAGCAGGAACGCTACCAGGGCAAACGCCACCGCCACCAGAATTCCCTGGTTGATCGCTTCCCGGCGCAAATCCGCCAGCGGCGTGAGCAGGGTGAAATTCCACGGTGTGTCGCTAAGAGGGCGGGTTTGAGCGAGGTAGGTGATGTCCTGTTCGTCGGAGGCCAGTTCGCTGTTGGCGGGGAAGGTCAGTTTTTCAACGCCTTCGGCCAGGGTTTCCCGGGCCAGCGGTTGCAGTTCGTTCAGCGGGAACCAGTAGTACTGCAGGCTGCGGGCGAGTTTTTCCTTGGTCTCGTCGCTCAGCGGCACCACCGATTTCAGACGCCGCGCCGGATCACTGGAGAGAATGATGATGCCGTTCTCGTCGCTGACGAAGGCTTCCAGGCGCGCGCGCTGCCAGCGTTCTTCCATGGCTTCGAGCCGGACCTTGACCACGGCGACGCCAATGATCTTGCCGTGCTCTTCGAGGCCGTGGGCCAGGTAATAACCGGGTTCGCCGTTGGTGCTGCCGATGCCGTAAAAGCGTCCCGGCTGACCGCGCACGGCGTTCTGGAAATAGGCGCGGAAGGACAGGTCTTCACCGAGGTAACTGTCGACGTCGCGCCAGTTACTGGTGGCCAGCACACGGCCGGTGGTGTCCATCACATAGATGGCCCGACTGCGGCTGCGCCGGTTCAGGCCTTCGAGGTATTCGTTGACCGTTTGCCGGGTTTCCGGCGACGGTTCGTCCAGCAGTCTGGAAACACTGGATTCGAGTTCCAGCAGGCTGGGCAGGTAGGTGTACTTGCTGATCTCGCTCTCGACGGCGCGGGCGTGCAGCTCAAGCTGACGCTGACCATTCTCGCTGAGGCTGCGAATCCCGTAGTGCTCACTGACCCAGAAGCCGATGTAACCCAACCCGATCATCAGGGCGATGACCAGTGGCGGCAGGAACAGATGGCGAATCAGACGGGGTTTCACGGCGAGTGATGGCGGCGCGGCGCGATAGAGAGTGGGGTCGCATTTCATCACAGATGCCTTGGGTCAACCAGCGTGGCAACAGGCTTGCTCTGGTTTCCAGTCGAACGCGGACCTGTGGCGAGGGAGCTTGCTCCCGCTCGGCTGCGAAGCAGTCGTTACACCGGCCAATGCGGTGTGTCAGACAGCAGGCATTGGCAGGTTTTGGGGCCGCTGCGCGACCCAGCGGGAGCAAGCTCCCTCGCCACAGAGTTCGGTGTATTGCTTTTAGTGCTGCAGAATCTTGTTGAGGAAGTGCTGCGTACGCTCGGCGCGGTGACTGATGTCGCCGAAGAAATCCTCTTTCTTGCAGTCTTCGATGATCTTGCCCTGGTCCATGAAGATCACGCGGTCGGCCACTTTGCGGGCGAAGCCCATTTCGTGGGTCACGCACATCATGGTCATGCCTTCGTGGGCCAGTTGCACCATCACGTCGAGCACTTCGTTAACCATTTCCGGGTCAAGCGCCGAGGTCGGTTCGTCGAACAGCATGACGATCGGGTCCATGGCCAGCGCACGGGCAATCGCCACACGCTGTTGCTGACCACCGGAGAGTTGGCCCGGATGCTTGTGAGCGTGGGCGGACAAGCCGACGCGCTCAAGCAGTTGCAGGCCTTTCTTGGTGGCTTCTTCCTTGCTGCGGCCCAAGACCTTGATCTGCGCGATGGTCAGGTTTTCGGTGATGGACAGGTGCGGGAACAGCTCGAAATGCTGGAACACCATGCCAACGCGCGAACGCAGTTTAGGCAGGTCGGTCTTCGGGTCGGCGATGGACGTGCCATCGACCACCACGTCACCTTTCTGGAACGGTTCCAGGGCGTTCACGCATTTGATCAGGGTCGATTTGCCCGAGCCCGACGGGCCGCAGACCACGATCACTTCGCCTTTTTTGACCTCGGTGCTGCAATCAGTCAGTACCTGGAAGTCGCCATACCACTTGTTGATGTTCTTGATAGAGATCATACGGCAAACCTTTTTTGCAGACGCTTGACCAGCAGCGAGGCGGCAAAGCTGATTGTGAAGTACGTAAGCCCTGCGAAGATCAGGAACTCGTTGGAGCGACCGATGATGTCGCCACTGGCACGCGAGGCATTGAGGAAGTCCACCAGGCCGACCGCGTACACCAGCGACGTGTCCTGGAACAGGATGATGCTCTGTTGCAGCAACAGCGGGGTCATTTTGCGAAACGCTTGCGGCAGGATGATCAACCGCATCATCTGGCCGTACGTCATGCCCAGGGCCTGGGCGGCGCCCATCTGGCCCTTGGAAATCGACTGCACGCCAGCCCGGACGATTTCGCAGAAGTACGCCGCTTCAAACATCATGAACGCCACGATGCAGGACGCGAAGGCGCCGATCGGCGTGTCTTCGCCCGTGATCCAGCGCAGCACGAACGGTACCGCCAGGTAGAACCAGGTGATGACCAGCAGCAACGGGATCGAACGGAAGTAGTTAACGTAGGCGCCGGCGAGGTTCGACAGCAGTTTGTTGTGGGACAGGCGCATCAGCGCCAGGAGGGTGCCGAGGATGATCCCGCCGACGACGCCCAGCGCCATCAGCTGCAGGGTCATGACCATGCCGTTCCACAAACCCGGCAGGGACGGAACGATGCCCGAGAAATCGAATTCCATCATTTACCCCCTAGGGAGATCAGGCCCGGAACGGCGACTTTCTTCTCGACCAGGCGCATGAGCAGCATCAGGCTCATGTTCAGGGTGAAGTAGATCAGCGTAGCGAGGGTGAACGCTTCGAACAGGTTGGCGGAGAACTCAGCGGTCTGCTTGGTCTGCGCGAGCAGCTCCATCAGGCCGATCAGCGAGGCCACCGACGAGTTCTTGAACACGTTCAGGAATTCCGAGGTAAGCGGCGGAATAATGATGCGGTAGGCCTGGGGCAGCAGCACGTTCCAGTAGATCTGCGGCAGCTTGAAACCCATGGCGCGAGCGGCGGATTCCTGGCCACGGGGCAGGGCCTGGATGCCGGTGCGCACTTGTTCGCAAACCCGGGCGGCGGTGAACAGGCCCAGGCAGACGACGACGCTGAGGTAGGCCGAGGTGGTCGGGTTCAGGTCCTGCTTGTACCAGTCCTGCAGGTTTTGCGGCAGCAGGTCGGGCACCAGGAAGTACCAGATGAACAGTTGAACCAGCAGCGGTACGTTACGGAAGAGTTCGACGTAGCAGGTCGCGATGCCCGATACGACGCGGTTCGGCACGGTGCGCATGACACCCAGGATCGAGCCCAGCGACAGCGCGATAATCCAGGCCACGACGGCGATGGCGATGGTCCAGCCCAGCCCGGAGATGAACCAGTCGAGATACGTCTCGCTGCCCACACCGGTGGACTTGAAGAACACGCCCCAGTCCCAGTTGTAATTCATTAGGGTCTCCCCTCGGATCGATCAATGTACAAGTGCCCGCCTGGGGAAGCTCCGTTCCCGCCCGACTTTGAAAGCCAGGCACACACGATCGGCTCGACAGCCACCGGTTCGAGTGTTTCCAAAATATGCCAGCAGGGAGTGACAACCTCCTGAAAGGGCAGCGGCCCTCTCAGGAGATAAGGTTAGTCAGAAATCAGGACTTCTTGTCGTCAGCCGCTTTATCGGTCGGGCTGGCGATCAATTTCTTGAGCTCGTCGCTCATCGGGAAGTTCAGGTTCAAACCTTTAGGCGGGATAGGCGCCATGAACCATTTTTCGTAGATCTTGTTGATCTCGCCCGACTTGTAGGTCGCCACGATGGCGTCGTCTACAGCCTTCTTGAACGGCTCGTCGCCCTTGCGGACCATGCAGCCGTAGATTTCGTAGGACTGTGGAGTGCCGGTAACGGCCCAGTCATCGGCCTTCTTGGCTTTGGCGGCTTCACCGGCCAGCAGGGCGTCGTCCATCATGAAGGCAACGGCGCGGCCCGATTCCAGCATCTGGAAGGACTCGCCGTGGTCTTTGGCGGAGATAACGTTCATGCCCATTTGCTTGTCGGCATTCATCGACTTGAGGATGCGCTCGGACGTGGTGCCCGCGGTGGTCACGACGTTCTTGCCTTTCAGGTCATCGAAGTCTTTGTACGCCGAACCTTTCTTGGACAGCAGGCGGGTACCGATTTCGAAGATGCCGACGGAGAAGTCAACTTGCTGCTGACGTTCCACGTTGTTGGTGGTGGAGCCGCACTCGACGTCCACGGTGCCGTTCTGCACCAGCGGGATACGGGTTTGCGAGGTAACCAGGTTGTATTTGACCTGCAGGTTTGGCAAGTCGAGGTCTTTCTTGATGGCTTCGACGATCTTCAGCTGGATGTCGTGGGAGTAGCCCATCGGTTTGCCGGAAGCATCAGCGATGTAGGAAAACGGGATGGAAGCGTCGCGATGCCCGAGGGTGATCACACCGGACTCTTTGATCTTCTTCAGTGTGCCGGTGAGCTCGGCAGCGAAAACTGGAGTGCTAATCAGAGCGGCAGCAATGGCTGCGCCCAGGATATGGGGAACGATGCGCATCAAATTTTCCTCGACATTGTTTTTTTTATGGAGCCAGTTCGTCGGCCCTTTTGTGCTTCGAATGCGTGGCGGCACCTGAACGGTGGGCTCGACAGAACATTCGTCCAAGAGTGTAGAGCATGACTCGTGCCAGGCCAGGTGACATGAATCAAATGGTTGATTTAAAAGGGTATTAAGTTTTTGTGGCGGTGAATTTACGCTTTGGCTATCCGGTAATCCGAATCGACCGGCGGGTCGCGTTCGGAAAACCGAATGCGCGTAACCCTGTAGGAGCGAGGCTTGCCCGCGAAAGCGGTGTGTCAGCTGCATGAATGTTGGCTGACACCCCCTCTTCGCGGGCAAGCCTCGCTCCTACAGGCACGAAAAAGCCCCTCAATCTCACAATTCAGGGGCTTTCGTTTAAGCGGATTGCCGATCAGGCCGCTTCGATCTTGCTGCGATTCTGCTCGACCTTGCTCAGGTAATCCGCCAGCTTCTGCTGCTCGTCCGGGGTGGTGAACAACCCGAGCTTGCTGCGCCGCCACAGGATGTCGTGGGCGGTGGTGGCCCACTCTTCGCTGCACAGGTAATCGACTTCGCGGGTGTAGAGACCGCCGCCGATGTGTTCGCCCAGGTCGCTGAGGCTCTGGACGCCTTCGAGCATGCGCCAGGTGCGGCTGCCGTAGGTAGTGGCCCAGCGGCGGGCGATCTCGGTTGGCACCCAGTCGAACTGGTCGCGGATCTTCGCGCACAGGGCTTGCGGGGTGGTCATGTCTTCGCCGCCGGGCAGGGTCGCGGTCGCGGTCCAGCTCGGTTTGATCTGCGTGAAGTACGGGGCCAGTTGCGCCAGCGCCGACTCGGCCAGTTTGCGGTAGGTGGTCAGCTTGCCGCCGAACACCGACAGCAGCGGGGCTTCTTCGCCACTGCCGGACAACGCCAGGGTGTAGTCGCGGGTCACTGCCGACGGGTTGTCGGATTCATCGTTGCACAGCGGACGCACACCGGAATAGCTGTGCAGGATGTCGTCGCGGCTGACTTGCTTCTTGAAGTGGGCGTTGACCACTTTCAGCAGGTAATCGGTTTCGCCTTCGGTGATCGCCACTTTGGCCGGGTCGCCGGTGTACTCGCGGTCGGTGGTGCCGATCAGGGTGAAGTGGTTCAGGTACGGAATGGTGAAGACGATGCGCTGATCTTCGTTTTGCAGAATGTGCGCGTGTTCGCCTTCGTACAGTTTCGGCACGATCAGGTGGCTGCCCTGGATCAGGCGGATGCCGTACGGCGAATCCATCTTCAAGTCGTCACGAATGAACTTGGCGACCCATGGGCCGGCGGCGTTCACCAGCGCTTTGGCGCGGATCGAGAACAGGCTGCCATCGGCGCGTTCCAGGTGCAGGTGCCACAGGCCCTTGGTGCGACGGGCGCTGACACAACGGGTCTGGGTGTGAACGTGGGCGCCTTTTTCCCGGGCGGCCATGGCGTTCAGCACGACGAGGCGAGCGTCATCGACCCAGCAATCGGAGTATTCGAAGCCTTTGGTGATTTCGCTTTTCAGCGGGCTGTCCGGGCCGAACTTCAGGCTTTTCGAGCCTTCCAGTTTCTCCCGCTTGCCGAGGTGGTCATAAAGGAACAGGCCGGCACGGATCATCCACGCTGGACGCAGGTGCGGGCGGTGCGGCAACACGAAACGCATCTGCTTGACGATGTGCGGCGCCTTGGCCAGCAGCACTTCGCGTTCGGCCAGGGCTTCGCGCACCAGGCGGAATTCGTAATGTTCGAGATAACGCAGGCCGCCGTGGATCAGCTTGCTGCTGGCCGACGACGTGTGGCTGGCCAGGTCGTCTTTTTCACAAAGGAACACCGAGAGGCCGCGACCGGCGGCATCCGCTGCGATCCCCACGCCATTGATCCCACCACCGATGACGGCGATATCGTAGACCTCGGCGAGAGGGGGCGTAGGCAAGGTAGAAGTGGGCATCGGCTGGCCTCGGGCTTTTATGATTTTCGATATTGGAATTCGAACATTAATGTTCATTTGCGAAAATGGTAGCCCATAAAGCCGCCCACAGCCAGTCAACTTCGATTGAAAATACTGATCGAAGGGCAGAGAAAGGAAAATTTTCGAACATTCAGGCACAGATCGTTCCCACGCTCTGCGTGGGAATGCATCAATAGACGCTCTGCGTCGGCACTTGAGGCGGGACGCGGAGCGTCCCAGGCGGCGTTCCCACGCGGAGCGTGGGAACGCGCTGTATGGAGGGGGTTAAACGACTTCCAGCCGAATCTTGTGCTGACTCAACAACTGCGCCAACGCCGGCACCGGCTGCTGATCGGTCACCAGGCAATCAATCAGGCTGATCGGCCCCAGGCGAATCATGGCGTTGCGCCCGAATTTGCTGGAGTCCGCCGCCAGAATCACCTGCCGCGCGTTGGCGATGATCGCCTGGGACACCCGCACTTCCTGATAATCGAAATCCAGCAGACTGCCGTCTTCATCGATGCCACTGATGCCGACCAAGGCAAAATCCACCTTGAACTGGTTAATGAAATCGACACTCGCCTGACCGACCACGCCACCGTCGCGCCGCACGTTACCGCCGGTCAGCAGGACATCGAAATCGTCCTTGGCGCTGAGCATTGAGGCGACATGCAGGTTGTTGGTGATGATCTTCAGGTGATTGTGGTTGAGCAGGGCTCGGGCAATCGATTCGGTAGTCGTACCGATGTTGATGAACAGTGAGGCGTGATCGGGGATCTGGGCCGCAATGGCTTCACCGATACGCTGCTTTTCATCGCGCATCTGGTCGGCACGCATGGCGTAGGCGGTGTTTTCGACACTGGAATCGTAGGCCGCGCCGCCGTGATAGCGACGCAACAAATTGGCTTCCGCGAGCTGATTGATGTCGCGGCGGATGGTTTGCGGTGTAACGACGAACAGCGTAGCCATTTCCTCGATGCTGACATAGCCGCGTTCGCGGACCAGTTCGAGGATTTGCTGCTGACGGGGAGGCAGATTCATGGGGCTTCCTTTGGGCTGCCGTGCAAAATTTGCCCATGATGCCGCAGGAATCTGCTCCCGACCAGTTAGAACCCTATTCGGATCCTGTTGTTGGCTTATTCAGCGCCTTCGTGTGGTTCCCAATCGCGAGTGCGGCTGACCGCCTTCTTCCAGCCGGCGTAGAGTTTTTCCTTCGCCGATTCTTCCAGGGCCGGTTCGAACTCGCGTTCGATGACGGCTTTGCCACGCAACTCGTCCAGGCTGCCCCAGAAGCCGCACGCCAGGCCGGCCAGGTAAGCGGCGCCCAGTGCGGTGGTCTCGCGCATTTGCGGACGCTCGACCTGGGTGCCGAGGATGTCGGCCTGGAACTGCATCAGGAAGTTGTTCGCCACCGCACCGCCGTCCACACGCAGGGACTTGAGGCGTTCGCCGGAGTCCTGTTGCATGGCGTCCAGCACGTCGCGGGTCTGGTAGGCAATCGACTCCAGCGCAGCGCGGATGATGTGATCCACGCGCACGCCGCGGGTCAGGCCGAACAGCGCGCCACGGGCATACGGGTCCCAGTAAGGAGCGCCCAGGCCGGTGAACGCAGGTACCAGGTACACGCCATTGCTGTCCTTGACCTTGCTGGCGAAGTATTCGGTGTCGGTGGCATCGGCGATGATCTTCAGTTCATCACGCAGCCATTGCACAGTGGAACCGCCATTGAACACCGCGCCTTCCAGCGCATAAGCCACTTCGCCTTTCGGGCCGCAAGCAATGGTGGTCAGCATGCCGTGCTTGGATTTCACGGCTTTGTCGCCAGTGTTCATCAGCAGGAAGCAGCCAGTGCCGTAGGTGTTTTTCGCCTGGCCTGGCTCGACGCACATCTGGCCGAACAGGGCGGCCTGCTGGTCGCCGGCGATACCGCCGATAGCGATGCCGCTTTTGGTGTGGCCGTAGATTTCGGAGGACGACTTCACTTCCGGCAACATCTCCCGCGGGATGTCGAGGATCTCCAGCATCTTCGCGTCCCACTCCAGCGAGTGGATGTTGAAGAGCATGGTGCGCGAGGCGTTGGTGTAGTCGGTGACGTGGACTTTGCCGCCGGTAAATTTCCAGATCAGCCAGCTGTCCACGGTGCCGAACAGCAGTTCGCCGTTGCGCGCGCGTTCACGGCTGCCTTCGACGTTGTCGAGGATCCACTTGAGCTTGGTGCCGGAGAAGTACGGGTCAGTCACCAAGCCAGTGGTGTCGCTGATGTATTGCTCGTGGCCATCGCGCTTGAGCTGCTGGCAGATCTCGGTGCTGCGGCGGCACTGCCAGACGATCGCGTTGTAGATCGGGCGGCCGGTGGTTTTGTCCCAGACCACGGTGGTTTCGCGCTGGTTGGTGATGCCGATGGCGGCGACCTGGTCGTGGTGCAGGCCGGCTTGTGCCAGGGCCTCGACCATCACGGCGCTTTGGGTCGCGAAGATTTCCATCGGGTCATGTTCGACCCAGCCGGCTTGCGGGTAATGCTGCACGAATTCGCGCTGGGCGGTGCAGACCACGTTCGCATCACGGTCGAAAATGATCGCGCGGGAGCTGGTCGTACCCTGATCAAGGGCAATGATGTAGTTCTTATTCTGAATATCGGTCATGTCGATTGCCTTGGACGAAATAAGGGAGTGAGGTCAGGCGCGGGATCAAAGGGGCAGGATCACGCGCCAACGGTATCAAGAAGTTCTTGGTTTGCCGTCAATGGCCGGTGTTGCGTCCTTTGTAGCAGGTTCGGTGCTGGGCAGATGACGGGCAATCAGCCCGCGATAGGCTGCAGCGCCGAGGCAGGCACCGACAATCGGTGCAAAAATCGGAATCAGGAAATACGGGATATCGCGCCCGCCAGTGAAGGAAATTTCACCCCAGCCAGTAAAGAAAGTCATCAGCTTAGGACCGAAATCACGCGCAGGGTTCATGGCGAAACCGGTCAGCGGTCCCATCGAACTGCCAATCACCGCAATCAGCAGGCCAATCAGCAGCGGCGCCAGCGGACCCTTGGGCAGGCCGTTGTTATCGTCGGTCAGGGACATGATCACGCCCATCAGGATCGCGGTGATGACCACTTCAACCAGGAACGCCTGGGCCGTGGACAAGGCCGGGTGCGGGAAGGTGGAGAACACTGACGCCAGTTCAAGGCTGGCCTGGGTGCCACGAACCATATGGTGAGTTTGTTCGTAATCGAAGAAGAGATTGCTGTAAAGCGTGTAAACCAACAACGCTCCGCAGAACGCGCCGGCGACCTGGGCGATGATGTAGAAGGGCAGTTTGCGCTTTTCGAAGTCAGTGAAAATACTCAGCGCGATACTCACGGCGGGATTGAGGTGAGCTCCGGAAACCCCGGCGGTCAGGTAGATCGCCATGCTGACGCCAACGCCCCAGATGATGCTGATTTCCCAAAGGCCAAAGCTGGCACCCGCGACCTTGAGCGCGGCAACACACCCCGTCCCGAAAAAGATCAACAGCGCAGTTCCCAGGAACTCGGCCATGCATTGACTCGAGAGTGGCGGTTGTTTCAAAGCAGTTGTCATCGAAAACCTCATTTTTGTTGTTGTCTGGCGCTTTGTCATCTTGGTCAAAGCGCGATTTTCACCGAGTCAGGATCCCCATCCTGATCTTGGTTTACTGCCGAGTACGACTTCGCGATCATTCCTACAGTATTCGCATTCGAAAAAATATAGACAAGAAACGCTGCTGTCAAAGGTCGAAAGTGAACCGTCAGTCACATTTAAACTATTCGCCGTGTGAATGATCGTGTTGGTGGCTTGGGAAGCGGGCTGCAAACCCATGAAGCTGGGCCGCGCCAAGCCTTTGAAATAGCGCCGCAATAGAGCCTTTTGTTGATCAATGACCTAGAATCTGGCGCAGTGTTTTTCTTCTGCCGCCAAGCCTGGAGCTGCCATGACGCCCGCATTGGATTTGTTGAAAAAAGTTCGCGCCGAACATCGTGTGCACAGTTACGAACATGATCCGAAAGCGGCGTCCTATGGGCTGGAGGCGGCGGAAAAACTGGGCTTGGACCCGGCGCAGGTGTTTAAGACCTTGCTGGCGGCCAGTGAGAAAGGTGAATTGCTGGTGGCGGTGGTGCCGGTCGTCGGAAGTCTTGATTTAAAGCACCTGGCGCACGCGGCCGGGGTGAAAAAAGTCGAAATGGCCGATCCGGCGGCCGCACAACGAGCGACCGGTTACCTGTTGGGTGGCATCAGTCCGCTGGGGCAGAAGAAGCGTCTGCGCACCTTTATCGATACTTCGGCGCAGCCGTTCGCCAGCATTTTTGTCAGTGCCGGGCGGCGCGGGCTGGAAGTGGAATTGGCGCCTGCGATACTGGCCGAACATACTCAGGCCAAGTTTGCGGATATCGGTCGCGTCTGACTCAGGGAGAAGGTTATGCAGCTGGAATATCATCAGGTCGATGCGTTCAGTGATCGGCCGTTCAGTGGCAACCCGGCGATGGTTTACCGGCTCGATGCCTGGCTCGCCGATGAATTGATGCAGAAGATTGCCGCCGAGCACAACCTCGCCGAAACCGCCTTCGTGGTCCGCGAAGGCGTGGCGTGGCATATCCGCTGGTTTACCCCGACGACTGAAGTACCGTTGTGCGGGCATGCGACCCTGGCCAGCGCTTATGTGCTGTTTGAAATCTATAAAGAACCGGCCGAGCGCCTGGATTTCATCTGCAAGTCAGGCCCGTTGAGCGTCAGCCGGGAAGGCGGACGGCTGTGGCTGGACTTCCCGGCGATCGTGCCGTCGGAAGTCGGCGTGACCCTGGATGTCGAGCGTGCCCTGGGTGTGGAAGCGGTGGATGTGCTGGGTTCGAATGAATTGTTGGTGGTGCTGGAGTCCGAGGAGGCAGTGCTCGATTGCAAGCCCGACATGGCGGCCCTGGCGAAACTGCCGTGGCCGGGCGCAATCGTCACGGCCAAGGGCGGCAAGCATGATTTTGTTTCCCGGTACTTCGCGCCGGCGATTGGCATCAATGAAGACCCGGTGACTGGCTCGACCCATTGCAGCTTGATTCCGTACTGGTCGAAGCGCTTGGGCAAGTCGAGTTTGACGGCGTATCAGTGTTCTGCCCGGGGTGGAGAGTTGTTTTGTCGGCTGGAAGGAGAGCGGGTGAAGATTGGCGGGAAGGCGACGCTTGTAGCGAGCGGCAGGTTATTGCTCGGATGATGTCTCTGTAGGAGCGAGGCTTGCCCGCGAAGGCGTCAGACCTGCCAATAATGACGTCGACGGACACGACGCTTTCGCGGGCAAGCCTCGCTCCTACAGGTTTCGGTGTCAGTGGGCGGTGCTGTACCGGCGAACACCGGATTCAACCACCGGAATCTGCGCCGCCGTACTGCCGGATGCCTGGAACAGCACCAGATGCTCGGCCACCACCCGAATCCCCACTTGTGCGCCCACTTCATGATCGGCATGGCTCGGGAAGACCGATTCCAGCTGAGCCCCCGTCGGCAACTGCAGGCGATACAACGTCGTAGCACCCAGGAAGGTCTTGCCGACGATGCGGGCTTTCAAGGCGCTGTCCGGCGCATAAACGATATCGTCCGGGCGCAGCAAAACATCGACGGCACTGCCAATCGGCCAGGTGTAGGCGCGATTGCCGCGTAACTCGCCGAGCTCGGTCTGCACCGACTCCGGGCTGCTCAATTGGCCGCGAATGAAGTAGCCCTGGCCAATGAAACTGGCCACAAACGGGGTCAGCGGTTCGTGATACAGGTTGTAGGGCGTGTCCCACTGCTCCAGGCGACCTTCCTTGAACACCCCGACATGATCGCTGACAGCGAAGGCTTCTTCCTGGTCGTGGGTGACCAGAATCGCGCTGGTGCCACGGGCCTTGAGGATGTCGCGCACTTCATGGCTGAGTTTGCGCCGCAGTTCGCCATCGAGGTTGGAGAACGGTTCGTCGAGCAACAACAGTTGTGGCTCGGGCGCCAGGGCGCGGGCCAGGGCGACACGTTGCTGCTGACCGCCGGACAGCTCATGGGGAAAACGCTTGCCGAGGTTTTTCAGGTTGACCAGTTCCAGCAACTCTTCGGTCACCCGATCCTTTTGTGGATGCTTGCGGATGCCGAAGGCGATGTTCTCGGCCACGCTCAGATGCGGGAACAGGGCGTAGTCCTGAAAGACCATGCCGATCCGGCGCTTCTCCGGAGCAAGGGTGAAACCGGCGCTGGAAATGGTTTCGCCACCGAGCTGGATTTCACCTTCGTGCACCGGTTCGAAACCGGCAATGGCCCGCAGGGTGGTGGTCTTGCCGCAGCCCGAAGAGCCCAGCAGACAACCGATGTCGCCGGCATTCAAATGCAGGTTGAGGTTCTGCACGACCCGCTGGTCTTGATAGCCGCAGGCAAGGTTGCGCAGGTTGAGCAGTAATGGCTGGCTCATGCGTGGTGATACGCCGGTGTGACGAGAAACTCGAGCAAGGCCTTTTGCGCGTGCAGACGGTTTTCCGCCTGGTCCCAGGCTACTGAGCGCGGATCGTCCAGCAGGTCGAGGCTGATTTCTTCGCCACGGTGGGCCGGCAGGCAATGCATGAACAGCACGTCGGTGGCGGCCTGGTCGAGCAGCGCACGATTGACCTGGAACGGCGCGAACAACTTCAGCCGCTTGGCGGTTTCTTCTTCCTGGCCCATGGAGGTCCAGACGTCAGTGCTGACCAGGTGCGCGCCGCGCACGGCATCCTGTGGATCGCGGACGATGGTCACACGATCGCCGGCCTTGGCCACGAATTCAGGGTTTGGCTCGTAACCTTCCGGGCAGGCAATGCGCAGCTGGAAATCAAACTGGATCGCCGCTTCTATATAGCTGTTGCACATGTTGTTGCCGTCGCCGATCCAGGCCACGGTCTTGCCCTGGATCGAACCACGGTGTTCAAGGAAGGTTTGCATGTCGGCCAGCAACTGGCACGGGTGCAAGTCATCGGACAGGCCATTGATCACCGGTACGCGAGAATTGGCGGCAAATTCGGTGAGGGTGCTGTGGGCAAAGGTACGGATCATCACCGCGTCGAGCATGCTCGACATGACAATAGCGCAGTCGCCGATCGGCTCGCCACGACCCAACTGGGTATCGCGGGGCGAAAGGAAGATCGCCTGGCCGCCGAGCTGGATCATGCCGGCTTCGAACGAGATACGGGTGCGGGTCGAGGATTTCTCGAAAATCATCCCCAGGACGCGGTTTTTCAGAGGCTCGAACAGTACGCCGCGGTTACGCAGGTCCTTGAGCTCAACGCCTCGACGGATCACGCTGACCAGCTCTTCGGGCGTGCAATCCATCAGGGAGAGAAAGTGCCTTGCGCTCATCATTGACTACCTTTTTGCAACAGACCGCAGATACTCAAAGCCTTGTTTAACTGAAAAACGGGCGAGACCTGCGGCGTAAGCCGCACGGGGCGACGAAATAGGGGAAGGCGCGATCTTGACATTAAATGTCGCGTTTTTCCAATAGGCTACGGTGTTTAGGGGATTTCAGAGGGGCTACGGGGTGACGCAGTAGCGCTTTTGAAGCCTGTTTCCGGATAGCAGCCCGTCATTTGTACACCGTGCCCGCCGGGCATTGCAATCAAACGGGGCGGGGACGGCACGGCGATAGTCGGTTTCTGACCTGTGATTCTTGCCGTGTAGTGGCGATGTGTCTCGTCTGAAACATTTGCTAAAGCAAAGTGCTGGGTTATAACTAAGTCTCGAGCGACGCAGGAAGCCTCCGGAATGGAATCGAAAGAACAGCAGTTAATGGAATTACTCGGCCTCACAGCCCGCTCCCTGACCCATCTCACCGCGTCCATGACCTCAATGTCCTTTGAGTTGATGCGCAGTGAAGACGAAGTGACCAAGGCTGCAGGTCGACGCATGATCGACCGCATGGCCACCATCAGCAGCGGGCTTGACGAGCACTGGCGGCTGATTGGCGAACTCACCGGCGTGCATGTCGCCCACGAGCAGATTGAAACCATCCAGGAAATCCAGTTGCAGGCGCCGCCCCGGCTGCCGCCGAACTGAGTCCGCACCGCCATCGGCTGGCCTGATGGCCACCGATTCACAAGACGAACGTCGCTGGCGCAGCGACGGTTCGCGCGCCATAGTTTTGTTCCCGCGGCTGATAACGCCCGCCCAGAACAAAACAGAGACTGGCCATGACCAAGACTCTTCATCACCGTGCCTGCCACCTGTGCGAAGCCATTTGCGGCCTGACCATTGAAACCACCGAGGCCGAAGGCCGGGTGCAGATCACCTCGATCAAGGGTGACCCCCAGGATACGTTCAGTCGCGGACATATCTGCCCCAAGGCCGTGGCCCTGCAAGACATCCAGAACGACCCCGACCGTCTGCACCAGCCGATGCGGCGCGTGGGCAGCGAATGGCAACCCATTGCGTGGGAAGACGCCTTCAACCTCGTAGCCGAACGCCTGGCAGACATCCAGGAGCGTCACGGGCAGAACGCGGTGGCGGTTTATCAGGGCAACCCCAGCGTGCACAACTATGGACTGATGACCCACAGCAATTACTTTCTCGGGCTGCTGAAAACCCGTAACCGGTTTTCCGCGACCTCGGTCGATCAGTTGCCCCATCACCTGACCAGCCATCTGATGTACGGCCACGGCTTGCTGTTGCCGATCCCGGACATCGATCACACCGATTTCATGCTGATCCTGGGCGGTAATCCCCTGGCCTCCAACGGCAGCATCATGACCGTGCCCGACGTGGAGAAACGCCTGAAGGCGATCCAGGCCCGGGGCGGCAAAGTGGTGGTGGTCGATCCGCGCCGCAGTGAAACGGCGGCGATTGCCGATCAGCACCTGTTCGTGCGTCCTGGCGGCGATGCGGCGCTGTTGTTCGGGTTGCTCAATACGTTGTTCGCTGAAGGGCTGACTCGCGACAGTCATTTGCCGGTGGATGGCCTGGATGAAGTGCGTGAGTCGGTCGCGGGTTTCACCGCCGAGGCCATGAGCCCACTGTGCGCCGTGCCTGCCGAGCAGATCCGCCAACTGGCCCGGGACTTTGCCGCTGCGCCGACAGCGGTGTGCTACGGGCGCATGGGTGTCTCGACGCAGGCCTTCGGTACGTTGTGTCATTGGGTGGTGCAGTTGATCAATCTGGTCACCGGCAACCTCGACCGTGTGGGCGGTGCCTTGTGCACCGAACCGGCAGTGGATTTGGTGGCGTCCACTTCGGGCGGGCATTTCAATCGCTGGCAGAGCCGGGTGTCCGGGCGTCCGGAGTACAGCGGCGAGCTGCCGGTGTCGGCGCTGGCCGAAGAGATGCTCACCGGCGGGGAAGGGCAGGTTCGCGCGCTGATCACCGTGGCCGGCAATCCGGTGTTGTCCACGCCCAACGGCCGGCAACTGGAGCAAGCGCTGGACGGGTTGGAGTTCATGGTCAGCATCGACCTCTATATCAACGAAACCACCCGCTACGCCGACCTGATCCTACCGTCCACCTCGGCCCTGGAAAACGATCACTACGACACCACGTTCAATATGTTTGCCGTGCGCAATGTCTCGCGCTTCAACCGCGCGATCCTGGCCAAGCCGGAAGGCGCGTTGCACGACTGGGAGATATTCGTCGGTCTGGCCAAGGCGTTTGCGGCGAAGACCGGCAAAGAGCTCAAGCCGACCATCGCCCCGGCGCAAATGATCGACTATGGCTTGCGCATGGGATTGTATGGTGATGCTTCAGAGCACAAGTTGTCGTTGGCGACCTTGTTCGATCATCCCCATGGCGTGGATCTGGGTGCACTCAAAACCAATCTGGCGCCGCGGCTCAAGACCGCTAACCAGCATGTGCAAGCCGCTCCCGCAGCGATCCTTGCCGACCTGGCACGTTTCTCCGCCTTGCAGGCCCCGGCCGCCGATGAACTGTTGATGATTGGCCGCCGACATGTGCGCAGCAACAACTCGTGGATGCACAACTATCATCGTCTGGTGAAGGGCAAGCCGCGCCACCAATTACTGATGCATCCGGATGACCTGGCCAGCCGTGGGTTGACCGACGGGCAGCGGGTACGGGTCAGCTCGCGGGTTGGCATGATCGAAGTTGAAGTGCTCGGCAGTCTGGATATGATGAAAGGCGTGGTCAGCCTGCCGCACGGTTGGGGCCATGCGCGGCCTGGGGTGCAGATGACGATTGCCAGCAGCCAGCCGGGGTCCAGCGCCAATGACCTGACTGACGAGTGTCAGCTCGATGAGTTGTCGGGGAATGCGGCGTTGAACGGCGTGCCGGTGACCGTGGCGGCGGCTTGAGCATGTCTGTCGGGGAGACCGAGCATGGCGCTCGGGTTTCCGTTACAATGCGCCACCGTGCCGACCCTTGAGTCGGAAAGTTCAGCCGAGGTGCTCCATGGATATCATCGAAACGATTAAAGAGCAGATTGCTAACAACACCATTCTGCTTTACATGAAAGGCTCGCCGAATGCCCCGCAGTGTGGCTTCTCCGCAAAAGCCGCGCAGTCCGTCATGGCGTGTGGTGAGAAGTTCGCGTACGTGGACATCCTGCAGAACCCGGAAATTCGCGCCAACCTGCCAAAGTACGCCAACTGGCCAACTTTCCCGCAACTGTGGGTCGGCGGTGAGCTGGTCGGCGGTAGCGACATCATGACCGAAATGGCTGCTGACGGTTCGTTGCAGGCCACGATCAAAGCGGCTGTTGAAAAAGCGGCTGCTGCCAAGACCGAAGCCTGATCCGCTTCTGCATGGGTGTCAGGCAAGCCTGAACCCCATGCAATAAAAAGCCCCGCACCTCATAAGAGGGCGGGGCTTTTTAGTGTCTCGAGTTTAGCGAAAGCTTATTTACTCTTCGCCCATCTGCGATTGCAGATAGTTCTCAAGACCGACTTTATCGATCAGGCCCAGTTGGGTTTCCAGCCAGTCGATATGTTCTTCTTCGGATTCGAGGATATCTTCAAGCAGTTCACGGCTGCCGAAGTCACCGACGGTTTCGCAGTGTGCAATCGCAACCTTGAGGTCCGCATGACCGGTGCGCTCAATACGCAGGTCGCACTCAAGCATTTCCTTGGTGTGCTCGCCGATCTGCAGCTTGCCCAGGTCCTGGACGTTCGGCAGGCCTTCAAGGAACAGGATTCGCTTGATCAGCTTGTCCGCGTGCTTCATCTCGTCGATGGATTCTTTGTACTCATGCTTGCCGAGCTTGTTCAGGCCCCAATCTTCGTACATGCGCGCATGCAGAAAGTATTGATTGATCGCGACCAGCTCATTGGCAAGGATCTTGTTGAGATGCTGGATGACTGTAATGTCGCCTTTCATGATGGGGTCCTGCCCTGTATTAACTGACTATAAGGCAGAGTTTGAGCCGCGTAATTAAGAGTGTCAAACCTAAGTTATTGAAAGTTATATGAAAATTAATCGGAATAAGAATGTTTGTGTTCCGCGTCTGGAACCTAAGCGGTTGATTTGCGGGCATAAAAAAACCGGACATGAGTCCGGTTCTTTGAAATACGGTAATTATGCGGCAGTAAATTCAACAGGAAATGGAATCGCGGCTTGGGCGGTTTGCAGCTTGGTCAGGGTTTCGCGCACCACTTCCTTGGCAAGGCAGGCACATTTACCGCATTGACTCGCTACGCCGGTGGCCTGACGGACTTCCTTATAGCTGCAGCAACCTTCATAGATTGCATCGCGGATTTGACCGTCGGTGACGCCAGTGCAGAGGCAGACATACATAAGTGAGAACCGTCGCTGGTTGTGACTCAATTGCGATGGATCTTAATGTTAACGAGAATGATTGTCAAAGTGGTTTCTGTAATCGTTGTGCAACAACCGTTGATGACTGACGAACGGTTTCCGACATGGCATTGCGACAGTAACGGCACGAGTCCGAATTTAAAAAACCGTTAAGGACAGCTCAAAAACGCCGTGTATGATGGTCGGTCCTTGCGAAGGCGGTTCGTGTCACAGGGATGTCGCTTGCGGGTGGCAGGCTGACGCGGACCCAGTTCTTCACGTTATTCAGACCAGGAGATATCCAATGAGCGTACTCGTAGGCAAACAAGCCCCAGACTTCACCGTACCGGCCGTTCTCGGCAACGGCGAGATCGTAGACAGCTTCACTCTGTCGTCGGCCATCAAAGGCAAATACGGCCTGGTGTTCTTCTACCCACTGGACTTCACCTTCGTTTGCCCGTCCGAGCTGATCGCTCTGGACAACCGCATGGCTGACTTCAAGGCCCGCAATGTTGAAGTGGTTGCCGTGTCGATCGACTCGCATTTCACCCACAACGCATGGCGTAACACTCCAGTGAACAATGGCGGTATCGGCCAGGTTCGCTACACCATGGCTGCCGACATCAAGCAGGAAATCATGAAGGCCTACGACGTTCAGTCCGCTGACGGCGTTGCTTTCCGTGGTGCGTTCCTGATCGACGACAAAGGCGTTGTCCGTTCGCAGATCATCAACGACCTGCCACTGGGCCGTAACATGGAAGAGCTGATCCGTCTGGTCGACGCTCTGCAATTCCACGAAGAGCACGGCGAAGTTTGCCCTGCCAACTGGAAAAAAGGCGACAAAGGCATGACCGCTTCCACCGAAGGTGTTGCGGCTTACCTGACCGAGCACGCTGCGGCCCTGTAAGCCCAAGCGTCAGGCATAAAAAAACCGGCCGTGAGGCCGGTTTTTTTGTGGGCGGAATAAATCCGGCGACTGGATCAGTCGTTGAAGTCTTCCCAGCCGCCCATTTGTTTCCAGCGATTGACGATGCCGCAGAACAGCTCGGCCGTCTTCTCGGTGTCGTAGCGAGCCGAGTGGGCCTCACGACCGTCGAAGTCGATATCGGCCGCCTGACAGGCCTTGGCCAATACGGTCTGGCCGTAAGCCAGACCGGCGAGGGTGGCTGTGTCGAAGCTGGAGAACGGATGAAACGGGTTACGTTTCATGTCCAGGCGCGCGACAGCGGCGTTGAGGAAGCCCAGGTCGAAGCTGCTGTTGTGCCCGACCAGGATCGCCCGTTTGCAGCCGTTGGCTTTGAGGGCCTTGCGGATGCCGCGGAAAATATCGGTCAGCGCGGTTTCTTCACTCACCGCCATGCGCAACGGATGATCAAGCTTGATCCCGGTGAATTCCAGGGCAGCGGCTTCGATGTTCGCGCCTTCAAACGGCTCGACGCGGAAGAAATAGGTGTGATCGGGATACACGAAGCCTTTTTCGTCCATGGCGATGGTGGTCGCCGCGATCTCCAGCAGGGCGTCGGTGGCCGAGTTGAAGCCACCGGTTTCTACGTCGACGACAACCGGCAGGTAACCACGGAATCGGGCCGCCATGGGATGACGAGGACCGCCTCCACCGCCTTGACCGTCCTGTTCGTCGTCGAAATGGTCTTCACTCACGCGTGTTCCTCCAGCAGGCGCCAGCGCAGTTTTTCACCGGCGCGCAGCGGGATTACGGTCAGCTCGCCAAATGGCAGGCTGGTTGGGGCGGTCCACTCTTCGCGGACCAGGGTAATGCGATCGGTGTTCACCGGCAGGCCATAGAAGCGCGGGCCGTTGAGGCTGGCGAACGCTTCGAGCTTGTCCAGCGCATTGCGCTGTTCGAAGGCTTCAGCGTACATCTCGATCGCGGCATAAGCGGTGTAGCAACCGGCACAGCCGCAAGCGGCTTCCTTGGCGTGCTGGGCATGCGGCGCCGAGTCGGTGCCGAGGAAGAACTTCGCGCTGCCGCTGGTGGCGGCGTCGAGCAGGGCTTCCTGGTGGGTGTTGCGCTTGAGAATCGGCAGGCAATAGAAGTGCGGCCGAATCCCGCCTACCAGCATGTGGTTGCGGTTGTACAGCAGGTGATGAGCGGTGATGGTTGCGCCGACGTTGGCCGGAGCCGCGTTGACGAACTGCACGGCATCAGCCGTGGTGATGTGTTCGAACACCACTTTGAGCGTCGGGAAACGCTCGACCACGCGCCGCATGTGTTCATCGATGAAGATTTTTTCGCGGTCGAACACGTCGACATCGCCACGGGTGACTTCACCGTGAATCAACAACGGCATCCCGACTTCGGCCATGGCCTCGATCGCCGGGAAGATCTTGTCGATGCTGGTGACGCCAGAATCCGAGTTAGTGGTGGCGCCGGCCGGGTACAGCTTGGCGGCGTGAACGAAACCGCTGGCCTTGGCCTCACGAATTTCTTCGGGCTGGGTGCGGTCGGTCAGGTACAGCACCATCAGCGGTTCGAAACGACTGCCGGCCGGGCGTGCAGCGAGAATCCGCTGGCGATAGCCGTCGGCTTCAGCGGCGTTGCGCACCGGAGGTACCAGGTTGGGCATGATGATGGCGCGACCAAAGGTGCGCGCGACATCCGCAACGGTATTGGACAAAACAGCACCATCGCGAAGATGAATATGCCAGTCGTCGGGACGCAGCAGGGTCAGGCGGTCGGACATGAGGGGATTCCAGGCGGGTCAAACTGAGGGGAATGCTACCGGAAAAGACTCTCTCAGGCACTCGCTATCAAGTTTTGCAGGAACGTACCGATATGAACTAGGTATGCCGTAAACATGTGTGTGTCGGTCTTTTTGTTGTAGAAGCCAGTGGAGCCTCCCGTGCGCCAGCGTTATTTAGCCTTGCTCAGTGTGTTTGCCAGCCTTCCCGCGATGGCGCTCACTTTCCAGACCCGTCTGGAGAGCATTGAGTGGACGGTCGAAGGTGACAAATTCGAATGCCGCCTGACCCAGCCGATCACCGACTTCGGTTCCGGTGAATTCGTGCGTCGTGCCGGCGAGCAGGCGATCTTTCGTCTCAAGGCCTACAACTCGGTGATCGGCGGCGGTTCCGCGACCTTGCTCGCGGCCGCTGCGCCGTGGCAACCGGGGCGTGGTGACATTAACCTGGGTTCGGTCAATATCGGCAGCGGCAACGTACTGTTCAACAGTTCGCAAGTGCAGGCCGGGCGTCTTATCAACGGTTTGATGGACGGCCGCAGCCCGGTCATTCGCCGCGCTTCGGGCGATGGTCGGGTGTCTGAAGTGCGCCTGCTGCCGGTCAAGTTCAATAAGGCGTTCAACGACTACCAGGGTTGCGTGGCCAAGTTGCTGCCGCAGAATTTCGAGCAGGTGAAGCAATCCGAAGTCGGTTTCCCCGGCGAAGGTGTCGATCTGGATCCGGCGGCCAAGGCCAAGTTGCAGGTGATGCTGGAGTTCATGAAAGCCGATCCGACGGTTAATCACATCGAACTCGACGGCCATTCCGACAACAGCGGCAATCGTCTGACCAATCGCGAACTGTCACGCCGCCGGGCACTGGCAGTGATGGACTTCTTCAAGGCCAACGGCTTCCAGGAATCACAGATCACCATGCGTTTCCACGGTGAGCGCTACCCGCTGGTGCCGAACACCAATGCGTCCAACCGGGCGAAGAACCGCCGGGTCGCGGTACGCCTCGAACGCGTGGCGCCCACCGAGAAACCGGCTCCGCAATCAGCCTCTGCCGCGAGTGCTGCGGCCACATCCTGACTCGGCGGTCATCGTCGCGCCCGCGTAAGAATCTGTCGCTTCGTCGTCATAAGCTGTCGCGGTACTGTAAATTATTTCGTATGAGCGGTAGACTTCACGGCTTTCCGTAAACCCCGTGGAGTGATGGCATGGCGGACGTAAACAAGGTCGTTCTGGCGTATTCCGGCGGCCTGGACACTTCGGTGATCCTCAAGTGGCTGCAGGATACTTATAACTGTGAGGTGGTGACCTTCACCGCTGACCTGGGGCAGGGCGAAGAGGTCGAACCGGCCCGCGCCAAGGCTCAGGCCATGGGCGTCAAAGAAATCTACATCGACGATCTGCGCGAAGAATTCGTGCGTGACTTCGTGTTCCCGATGTTCCGCGCCAACACCGTTTACGAAGGCGAGTACCTGCTGGGTACTTCCATCGCTCGTCCGTTGATCGCCAAACGCCTGATCGAAATCGCCAACGAAACCGGCGCTGACGCCATTTCCCATGGCGCCACCGGCAAGGGTAACGACCAGGTGCGTTTCGAGCTCGGCGCCTATGCACTCAAGCCAGGCGTGAAAGTGATCGCCCCTTGGCGCGAGTGGGACCTGCTCTCCCGTGAAAAGCTGATGGATTATGCTGAAAAGCACAACATCCCGATCGAGCGTCACGGCAAGAAAAAATCCCCGTACTCGATGGATGCCAACCTGCTGCACATCTCCTATGAAGGCGGCGTGCTGGAAGACACCTGGACCGAGCACGAAGAAGACATGTGGAAATGGACCGTCTCCCCGGAGAAGGCTCCTGATAAAGCGCAGTACCTGGAACTAACCTACCGCAACGGCGACATCGTCGCACTGGACGGTGTCGAAATGACCCCGGCCACCGTGCTGGCGACGCTGAACAAGATCGGTGGCGAACACGGCATCGGCCGTCTGGACATCGTCGAAAACCGCTACGTGGGCATGAAGTCCCGTGGCTGCTACGAAACCCCAGGCGGCACCATCATGCTGCGCGCGCACCGTGCGATCGAATCGATCACCCTGGACCGCGAAGTGGCTCACCTCAAAGACGAGCTGATGCCGAAATACGCCAGCCTGATCTACACCGGTTACTGGTGGAGCCCTGAGCGTCTGATGCTGCAACAGATGATCGATGCGTCCCAGGCCCACGTGAACGGCGTTGTGCGCCTGAAGCTGTACAAGGGCAACGTGATCGTCACCGGCCGCAAGTCCGATGAATCGTTGTTCGACGCCAACATTGCCACCTTCGAAGAAGATGGCGGCGCCTACAACCAGGCTGACGCGGCGGGCTTCATCAAGCTCAACGCCTTGCGCATGCGCATTGCAGCCAACAAGGGTCGCAAGTTGTTCTGAGATCGTTGTAGCGGTAACTGAGGTGCTGGCCCTGTCGTCGACAGGGTCAGCAGCTGAAAAAAGGTTGTTCTGCCTCGCACATGTTGCCAGCGCCCATCTCATATCTAATCCGGCTATCGTCTTTTCCTGGTTACCCATTCAGCGTTTGATCCAGCACTGTCACGCCCTGTGAGTTCAAGTTGTAGACAACGCAGAAGGCCTCGCAAGCGCCTTTTTTTCTGTGTGTCGAATACTTGAGTGCGCCTTCCTTCAGTAACTTCTCCGATTGGCTGCAAGCAAGAAACACGATCACTTTCGTGGGATGGTTGCGTGGTCGGCGGATTCTTTCCATCAGGGTTATGACGTCCTCCTGCGCGTGCATACCGCGAGCATCGATGATGCTCAGATCCTTCAGCGATCCCGGCAAATTGACGCTGTGTTGAACCCGGATACTGGTTTGCAGGTTGAGGTGTGCCGGCGGATCCTGTGCGGTCTGGAACCAGCTAAATCCTCTGCGGTGGGTCGAAAAGCCTGGCGGGGGACGTTCCGATGTCGAAGCGACAGCAGCGGTTTTCGGTTTTCCAACCAAGTCGCCTGAGCGCGGGTTTTTTCTGTTTTCCAAGCGCTCGGCGTCATCCATGACTTTTACGAAGTACTTATCCTTCTCGAAATCAGAGGGGGCATACAATGATCGATAGTTGAAGTTGAGTGTGAGGAAAAAAAGAAAGAGTAAGTAGAACGGGAAGCTGATCAAAAACCAGATATAGATTTCTCTTTCGGCGTTATCAAGAAAAGGCAGAGAGACAGCGGCAGATGTTTCTGAGATCGCTGCAAAAATGGCGATAATGGTCATTGGGTTGGAGATCTTTTTTTGGAGTTTTTTCATATTTTTTGCTCATAAGATGATGTCTTTTTCTCGTGTGAATAAAGGAGTTGTTGATGGTTTGCTTTTTTGATTTATTGAGGTTTGTTTTTTAATTAGAGTCCGTTCTTGGTAAAGGGTTGTGGCGATATCGAGTAACTGTAGTGCTCATGATTTTTATATGTTGGGTGTTCTTGTATCAAAAGTTTTATTGGGTGCTGTGTTCGTTTTTCAGGCGGGTAGCGTTGCTTGGTATCAGCTTGTCGTTGTAGGCAGAAGAGGCTGGCTGGGTTGTACAGTTGTCGGTTATGTGCGGTATTGTTTGTAAGGCGATACAAAAAAAAGCGGCTGTTGCTGAGTGCTCCTGGATTTTTACGTTTTCACGCGCATTACCTTCGAGGTTTTTTTGTAGGAATAATCCGCGTTACTTGTAGGGGATGTCTCTCGGTGTGGGTACCTGGGGGGGACGGCATGCCACGGATGAAACGACTAGGCTATTGTGCGGGCTCTAAAAATTCGAACAGCGAAAATTGGACTTGCCCATGAATAAAGTGCTGATCGTGGATGATCACCCTGTCATTCGTCTCGCGGTGCGTTTGCTAATGGAACGTCATGGCTACGAAGTCATCGCAGAAACAGACAATGGTGTAGATGCATTGCAACTTGCTCGTGAACATTTACCGGATATTGTCATTCTGGATATTGGAATACCGAAACTGGATGGGCTGGAAGTCATCGCGCGTCTGACGTCAGTGGCGTTACCTTTGAAAGTGTTGGTGCTGACGTCTCAGGCGCCGGGGCATTTTTCGATGCGCTGCATGCAATCAGGTGCCGCCGGTTATGTGTGCAAGCAACAAGACCTCACTGAATTACTCAGCGCAATAAAGGCTGTGTTGTCAGGCTACAGTTACTTTCCTAATCAAGCCTTGCATACAGTACGGTCCAGTCTGGGTAATGCCAGTGAAGCCGATATGGTGGATCGCTTGTCGGGGCGGGAAATGATGGTGTTGCAACAACTGGCTCGAGGGAAGACCAACAAAGAGATAGCCGATGGAATGTTCCTCAGCAACAAGACCGTCAGTACTTACAAGACCCGTTTGTTATTGAAGCTCAATGCTCGCTCGCTGGTGGACTTGATCGAACTGGCCCAGCGAAATGGCCTGGTGTGACGACACCTAGTAAAAAGCCTCCGTTTCGGGAGGCTTTTAGGTGTCATACATCAAAATCGTAATCGGCCAATTGCTTTTGCAGTCGGCGCTCCTCCAGCAGATTGTCGATGGTGCGGCGCTTGCTCAGGTTGGTTTTCGCTACCTCGACCACCGGTTCAGCGTCATCGGCTTCAACGGGGGTGAAGTCGTCTTCTACGTCCAATTGCTCTTTGCCAGTGCTCATTTTGTTACTCCAGGCTAAGACTGCCTTTGGCGCTCCTTATATCGACATTCTCCCGGCGGGTAAAAAAGATTTTTTCAATCGATAAATCAATAATTCTAATAGCGCCTCAATCGTCCGAGGTCTTTTGCTTGTATTCGCACAAGTCTTCGATCCGGCAACTGCCGCAACGGGGCTTTCGGGCCAGGCATACGTAGCGCCCGTGGAGGATCAGCCAGTGATGGGAGTCGAGCAGAAACTCCTTGGGCACGAACTTCATCAGCTTGTTTTCCACCTCGACCACATTTTTGCCAGGTGCAATGCCGGTACGGTTGCTGACCCGGAAAATATGAGTGTCCACGGCCATGGTCAGCTGGCGGAATGCGGTATTGAGCACCACGTTGGCGGTCTTGCGGCCAACGCCGGGTAGCGCTTCCAGCTCCTCGCGGGTCTGCGGTACTTCGCCGCCATGGCGCTCCACCAGCAAGCGACAGGTTTCGATCACGTTCCTGGCCTTGCTGTTGAACAGGCCGATGGTCTTGATGTACGCCGACAGACCTTCGACGCCCAGGGCATAAATCGCCGCCGGGGTATTGGCCACCGGATAGAGTTTGGCCGTGGCCTTGTTGACGCCGACATCGGTGGACTGCGCCGACAGAATCACCGCGATCAGCAGTTCGAATGCTGAGGAATAGGCCAGTTCAGTCTTCGGCTCCGGGTTGTCTTCGTGCAGCCTGCGAAAGATTTCGTAACGTTTTGCGGCATTCATGGGTGATGCATTTCCTCGAAAGCGGTCAATTAGAAGGCGTTGGGCGAGGCCAGGCCTGCCACCCGGCGATCAACAGCCCCAGCAGGATGAATCCGCCGGGAGCGAGGGTGGCCAGGCGCAGGCCGCCGTCGGCAGTCAGAACGATACCGGGCCAATCCACCCCGCCGGTCAGCCAGGACAGATGAGCACCAACGGTGCCTTGACCGATAAGTTCGCGCAGCAGGCCCAGGCTTGCCATCAGCGCGCCGAACAGGCCACACAGGCGCAAGCGATCACGCCAGGGGCTCTGGAAAAAGCCATTGTTATCCAGCACCACACATTGCAAGGCGATGAGCCCGGCATACAACCCCAGATGTTGCTGCCATTGCAGCGACCAAGCTTGCCCGGCGAGTTCGGCGCAACTGGTCAGCGTGGCCGCCAGCAGGACGCCGGCCGGCAAGCGTGCCCACGGCACGAGTCTGGCGCGCAAAGGACCCATCCCGACGTCATAGACCGCAATCACCACCACGAACATCAGCCACAGTCCCAGAGCGGTCATCAGGGAGCCGGTGACGCCGATCAGTGGCGCCAGCATCAGTGAGTTCTGTACAGACGCCTTATTCATGGGCGTCGCTCCCCATCAGTTGTTGCCGATGCTCATCGAAATAGCGCAACGCATCATGGATCGTGTTGATCGCGGCTCTTGAGGTCGTGGTCGCCCCGGCCATTTGATCGAATTGCCCTTGATCCTTTTTCAACGCCCAACCATTGTCCGCGGGATCGGTGCGCGACTTGCCGGTAAAGAGGTGCAGCCAGGCATTCGGCCAATCAGCGAGGCGACCACCCAGGCCCGGTGTTTCTGCCTGTTTGAGGGTTTTGACCCCGAGCAATTTTCCATTGGCGTCGATGGCGATCAGCAATTCGATGGCGCTGGTGTAACCCAGGGTCTGGCTGCGCAGCAACACCGCGCTGGGCTGGCCAGACTTCGTCGCCCGGTAACCCCCCAGCAACGTGCTGTTGCTCAACGGGATGTTTTCGAGGGGCAGAGGTTGTTCCAGCGGCTGGTTGTCGTAGCTGTCGGACGGCAGCATATCCAGCAGCGTGCGACTGTCGATCAGGCGCTGTTCAGTGGCAATGCGCGTCGCGCTGGTGTGTTGCACAAGATAGGTCACGCCTGTTCCAAGGCCGGCCAATAACGCCAGGATCACAACGCTGGTCGCCCGGTTCATGGCGCGGTTCGCTCCTGGGGGGCGGCGGCAAACCGTTCCAGCGCCGGCACACAGAGGTTCATCAGCAGCACGGCAAACGCTACGCCATCCGGATAGCCGCCCCAGGTCCGAATCAGGTAGGTCAGCAGCCCGACCCCCGCGCCGAACAGCAGTCGGGCCGTGGGGCTTTTTGCGCCGGACACCGGCTCCGTGACGATAAAGAATGCACCCAGCATGCTCGCGCCCGTGAGCAGATGAAACAGCGGCGAGCCATGGGAATCGGACCCCGAGCCGTTCCAGCACAACAGGCTGATGATGAACAGGCTGGCGAGCATGCCGACCGGCGCATGCCAGCTGAACACCCGTTGCTGAAGCAGAAAAGCACCACCGGCCAGAAACGCTAGGTTGACCCATTCCACACCGCGACCGCCAAAATGACCGAACGCCGGGTTGCCGGCGAACAGCTCATCCATGGTCAGGCTTTTATTGATGCGCAGGCTGTCCAGCGCTGTGGCCTGGACCCACGCATCCGGCGTCTGGCTAAAACTGAAGCCGAACACCTGCGACAGACCGCCGAGCAGGTCCATGCCATGGGATGACGGCCAGTGCGTCATCAGTTGCGGAAAGGTCACCAGCATCAAGGCGAAACCGAGCATGGCCGGGTTGAACGGGTTCTTGCCGACACCGCCATACAGATGTTTGCCGAACAGCAACGCGGCGGCGGCAGCACTGACCGTCAGCCACCACGGGCAATACGGCGGCAAGGCCAGCGCCAGCAGCGTCGCTGTGACCAAGGCACTGCCGTCGCTCAAGGTCGGCTTGAGCGGGCGCTTGCGCAACTTCAGCACCGCGGCCTCTATCGCCAGCGCCGTCAAGGCCGTCAGAATCAGGTTGATCAAGACGCCCCAGCCATACAGCCAAAACATTGCCAGCATCCCCGGCACCGTGGCCAGCAATACCAGCTTCATGGCCTGCTGAAGGCGTTCGTCCACCGATTCAAGGGGCGACATAGGCCTCCACCAGGCGTTCGGCTTCCAGGAGTCGGGCGCGCGCCTTGTCCATCATCTCTGTCGGCGTATCCAGCCGTCGTTCAAGCTTGCTGACATCGGCGCGAGCGTAGGCCAATTCGGTTTTCAGCTGTCGAAGCTGGCTGTCGATCGGGCGTTTTTCGACGCGCATCAGGTCAGGCAACGGTTGATCACTGACCGCTTCAGCCTCGTGCAACGCCTGTTCGGCATTTTTCAACGCCCGCTCCAACGCTTCGATCTGCTGCGCCGGCGCTTCACTGGTCTGCGCTTTTTTCAGCTCGGCGCGGCGCATGGCTAGCTGGATTTTCGCCCGTTTCAGCTCGGCGTCTTTTGCCGGGGCAACCAGTGCCGGGGCGGGTGGCGCGGTGCTTTCCAGTTGCGCCAGCGCCTGCTCGGCGGCTTCGAACTGCTGTTGCAGGACGATCAGTTGCGATTGTTGCTCGAAGGTCGGTGGATGGCCGAAGGCCTTGAGCGATTTGTTCAATTGCGCCCGACTCATCGCCAGATCGATCTTGGCCTTTTTCAACGCCGCGTCAGCCGTTGCGGTTTTTTGCGCGCGGACCCGTTCAAGGGCGGCCTGCACCGGATTGACCGTCACTTCACTGGGTTGCGCGGCACGTTGGGCGCGGGCCTGGCGCTCGGCAATTTTCTGTTGTTCTTCACGTTGTAACCGAGCGTTGCGTTGTTCGAAACGACGCCGCGCCCGATTGCGCTTGCTGGCCCGGGCCCGTTGTTCTTCAAGGCTGAACGCCAGGCCGCCGACAATCGGCAGCACCGTGGCCAGCGGCAGTGGGCGCATCTCTATGCAGTCCACCGGGCACGGCGCCACGCACAGGTCGCAACCGGTGCATTCATCGACGATCACCGTATGCATCAGTTTTGCCGCGCCGACGATCGCGTCCACCGGGCAGGCCTGGATGCACTTGGTGCAGCCGATGCATTCGGCTTCGCGGATGTAGGCAATCTGCGCCGGTGCCGAACCGCGACTGATGTCGAGTTCCAGCACCGGTACTTTCAGCAAGTCGGCCAGGGCGGCGATGGTTTCGCTGCCGCCCGGCGGGCACTTGTTGATCGACTCGCCGTCGGCGATGCCTTCGGCGTAAGGCTTGCATCCGGGGTGGCCGCACTTGCCGCATTGGGTCTGGGGCAAGAGGGCGTCGATGCGTTGAATCAGACTCATGTTTTGATCAGTCCACTGAATCCGAGAAAAGCCACTGCGATCAGTCCGGCACCGATCAACTGGATCGGCAAGCCACGAAAGGGCAGGGGAACATCATTGTCACGTGTGCGCTGGCTCAAGTCGCTGAACAGCATCAGCACCAGCCAGAAGCCCAGTCCGGCACCGAGGCTCAGGGCGCTGGCATGGAAAAAGCCCTTGTCGTCCTGGGCGTTGAGCAAGGTCAGCCCGAGCACGCCGGCATTGCCGAGCAGCAAGGGCCACAGGCCTTCGAACGAAAGTTTTGCAAATAATCGCGACAGTAACGTCAGCAGCGGGGCGATCAACAGAACGCTCAATGGCAGGAACACGAACAGGCGCAGGCTCGTCAGTTCCAGTGGCACCAATAGCCAGTGGAAGAGCGCGTAGCCGGTCATGCCGACGATCAGCATCAGGGCTGCCGTGGCAATGCCCAGTGCATGGACCTGCCGTTGTTCGGCAGCCAACAGCGGATCGACGCCCAGCGGCCACTGCAACACGAGGTTGTTGATCAGGGCGGCGCTGATAAGCGTAAGAAGCAGTTCGGTCATGATCGTGCCGGCAGAAGGAGGCCTGTCTAACAAGGTTAGGCATTATCCGGCAAGGACGGAGGGTGGGCCAGATATGAAAATCCCACAGGCATGCCAGGCACGACTGTGGGATCGGTTTTGCAAATCGAAGTTTACTTGATGCGCTGCCCCGGCTTGGCGCCGCTGTCGGGGCTCAGCAGGTAGATTTCTTCACCGCCAGGGCCGGCCGCCATCACCATGCCTTCGGAGATCCCGAACTTCATTTTCCGCGGCTTGAGGTTGGCGATCATCATGGTCAGGCGACCATTGAGCTTGGACGGATCCGGGTAAGCACTCTTGATTCCGGAGAACACGTTGCGTTGCTCATCACCGATGTCCAGGGTCAGGCGCAGCAGTTTGTCGGCCCCTTCCACATGTTCGGCCTTGAGGATCAGTGCCACGCGCAGGTCGACGGCGGCAAAGGCGTCGAACTCGATTTCCGGCGACAGCGGCTCTTTGACCAATTCGCCATTGCCGGCCGGTGCAGTTTCACCGGTATCGGTGGCGCTGGCAGTCAGGTCTTCTTTCGAGGCGTCGGTCATGGCTTGCACTTTTACCGGGTCGATGCGGGTCATCAACGGTTTGAATTCGTTCAGCTGATGATTGCTCAGCAGCGTGGCGTGGTCGTTCCAGGTCAGCGGCGCGACATTGAGGAACGCCTCGGCATCGGCGGCCAGTAGTGGCAGCACCGGTTTAAGGAAGATCACCAGTTGGCGGAACAGGTTGATGCCCAAGGCGCAGATGGCCTGGACTTCGTCGTGCTTGCCTTCCTGCTTGTTCAGCGACCACGGCGCCTTGTCGGCGATCCAGGCGTTGGCACGGTCGGCCAGGCCCATGATCTCGCGCATGGCGCGGGCGAAGTCGCGAGCCTCGTAGGCCTCGGCGATGCCTGGCGCGGCGGCGAGGAAGGCGTCGGTCAGTTCCGGCGCGGCGTTACCCGCCACCAATACACCGGCGTTACCTTTCTGGATGAAACCGGCGCAACGGCTGGCGATGTTGACGACTTTGCCCACCAGGTCGGAGTTGACCTTCTGCACAAAGTCTTCGAGGTTCAGGTCCAGGTCGTCGACGCCACGGCCAAGCTTGGCCGCGTAGTAGTAGCGCAGGTATTCCGGCGACAGGTGGTCCAGGTAGGTCCGGGCCTTGACGAAGGTGCCACGGGACTTGGACATTTTCTGACCGTTGACGGTCAGGTAGCCGTGTACGTTGATGCCGGTTGGCTTGCGCAAACCCGCACCTTCAAGCATCGCTGGCCAGAACAGCGCGTGGAAATTGACGATGTCCTTGCCGATGAAGTGGTACAGCTCGGCGGTGGAATCCTTGGACCAGAACGCATCGAAATCCAGGTCTGGACGACGGGCGCACAGGTTCTTGAAGCTGGCCATGTAGCCGATAGGCGCGTCCAGCCACACGTAGAAGTACTTGCCCGGCTCGCCCGGAATCTCGAAACCGAAGTACGGCGCATCGCGGGAGATGTCCCACTGTTGCAGGCCGGCATCCAGCCACTCGGCGATTTTGTTGGCGACGGCGTCTTGCAGGGTGCCGCTGCGGGTCCAGACTTGCAGCATTTCCTGGAAGTCCGGCAGCTTGAAGAAGAAGTGCTGGGAATCCTTGAGCACCGGGGTGGCGCCAGAGATCGCCGACTTCGGATCCTTCAGGTCGGTGGGAGCGTAGGTCGCACCGCATTTTTCGCAGTTGTCGCCGTACTGGTCTTCGGTGCCGCATTTCGGGCAGGTGCCCTTAATGAAGCGGTCGGCCAGGAACATTTTCTTTTCCGGGTCGAAGTACTGCGTGATCGAGCGTTGGGCAATGTGCCCGGCGTCGCGCAGCTTCAGGTAGATCTGGCTCGACAGCTCACGGTTTTCTTCGGAATGAGTGGAGTGGAAGTTGTCGAAGTCCACCAGGAACTCGGCAAAGTCGGCGCTATGTTCAGCCTGGACGTTGGCGATCAGTTGTTCCGGGGTGATGCCTTCCTTTTCCGCGCGCAGCATGATGGCCGAACCGTGGGCGTCGTCGGCGCAGACATAGATGCATTGATTGCCGCGGTGCTTCTGGAAGCGCACCCACATGTCGGTCTGGATATATTCCAGCATGTGGCCAAGATGGATCGAACCATTGGCATAGGGCAGGGCGCTGGTGACGAGGATCTTGCGTGGCTCGGACATGGGGCTCGGCTACTTGATGAAACGGAGGTCGGCCACTATAAAGCGCTGGCGCATATTTTTCACCCCGTGAGGTTGTTTCCTCCGATGATTGAATCGGTGGTGCGATCTTTTCTCGGCATCCCGCGAAACGATCAGAACAGGTACGATACCCGCCTGATTTTCCAGTCTTGCTATCGGAGTTGCCCATGAGCGCCCTCAATCGCGCAGCGGTGGAAGCCGTCCTTCGCCAATACACCGACCCTTACCTGAACCAGGATCCGGTCAGCGCCGGGTGCGTGCGCGGCATCGACATCCAGGGCGATCGCGTCAGCGTCCAGCTGGAACTGGGTTATGCCGCCGGTCTGTTCAAGAGTGGCTGGGCGCAGTTGCTGCAAATGGCTATCGAAGGGCTGGACGGGGTGGTCACCGCCCGTGTCGAGATCACCAGCGTGATCGCCGCGCACAAGGCCCAGGCACAGATCCCGGGCCTGGCCAACGTCAAGAACGTGGTGGCCGTAGCCTCCGGCAAGGGTGGCGTGGGCAAGTCCACCACCGCCGCCAACCTCGCCCTGGCGCTGGCCCGTGAAGGCGCCAAGGTCGGGATTCTCGACGCCGACATCTACGGCCCGAGCCAAGGCATCATGTTTGGCATCCCGGAAGGCACCCGGCCGCAGGTCAAGGATCAGAAGTGGTTCATCCCGATTCAGTCCCATGGCGTGGAAGTGATGTCCATGGCCTTCCTGACCGACGACAACACGCCGATGGTCTGGCGCGGCCCGATGGTCTCCGGTGCGCTGTTGCAACTGGTGACCCAGACCGCGTGGGGCGACCTTGATTACCTGGTCATCGACATGCCGCCTGGCACCGGCGACATCCAGCTGACCCTGGCGCAGAAAGTCCCGGTGGCCGGTGCTGTCATCGTTACGACGCCGCAAGACCTGGCCCTGCTGGACGCGCGCAAGGGCGTGGAAATGTTCCGCAAGGTCAACATTCCGGTGTTGGGCGTGGTGGAAAACATGGCCGTGCACATCTGCTCCAACTGCGGACATGCCGAGCATCTGTTCGGTGAGGGCGGTGGTGTGAAATTGGCCACCCAGTACGGCGTCGAACTGCTGGCATCGTTGCCGCTGGCGATGGCCATCCGCGAACAGGCCGATGGCGGCAAGCCAACGGTGATCGCCGAGCCGGACAGCCCGATTGCGATGGTGTATCAGGAACTGGCCCGCCATGTCGGCGCGCGGATCGTGTTGCAGGAAGCGGCGACACCGGCGATGCCGAATATCACCGTCAGCGACGATTAATCTGCGTCACCTGTTAAAAGATCGCAGCCTCGTTTCTCTGTAGCAGCTGCCGAGGCACGAGGCTGCGATGGGCTGCGCAGCGGCCCCCGAGGGCGGTCCTGCGGACACGTAACGTAGCCTCGTGCCTCGGCAGCTGCTACAGGGGTTGATCTCGCTTTAGATACGCAACCCGCCATCCATCTCCAGAATCCGACCGGTGTAATAGTCGTTCTCGAAAATGTACGCCGCCGAATGGGCGATCTCGTCCGGCTTGCCCATGCGCTTGAGCGGGATCCCGGCCGTCATCTTCTCCAACGCTTCCGGCTTCATGCCCAGCGTCATCTCGGTTTCGATAAAGCCCGGCGCAATGCCTGCCACGCGAATGCCGTAGCGCGCCAGTTCCTTGGCCCAGGTCACGGTCGCTGCGGCGACACCGGCCTTGGCGGCGGAGTAGTTGGTCTGGCCGACGTTGCCGGCACGGGAAATCGACGAGATATTGATGATCGCGCCGCTGTTTTTCAGCTCGACCATTTTCGCCGCCACTTCACGGGTGCACAGGAACACGCCGGTCAGGTTGACGTCGATCACCGCCTGCCACTGGGCCAGGCTCATCTTGGTCATTTCGCCGTCCTTGACCTTGATCAGCAGGCCATCGCGCAGAATCCCGGCGTTGTTGATCAAGCCATGGATCGCGCCGAAATCTTCGGCCACCTGGGCGACCATGTGCGTCACTTGTTCTTCATTGGCGACGTTGCACAGATAGGCGCGGGCCTCGACGCCCTTGGCCTTGCATGCGGCGACGGTGTCATCGAGCTTTTCCTGGTTCAGATCGACCAGCGCCAGCTTCGCGCCTTTACCTGCGAAATACTCGGCCATCGAACGGCCTAAACCCTGGCAACCGCCAGTGATAATGATTACTTTGTCAGTGAGTTGCATTCGCATGCCCCAATAGCAGGTCAGAAAGTGGTTTCCTTCTAGAGGGCCTCTCGATCTGCACCTGATGTGGCCTGGCTGCACATGAGAACTGCCCCGATGGCGTGCTGGAATACTTATCCCCAGGCGCCTGTCCGTTTTTTCGACGGATTCTATATAAGGAGTCATAAATTGAGCGTTGAAGCGGCCAAGAATGCCCGAGAATTGCTTCTCAAGGAATACCGCGGAGTGCTTTCGACACACTCCAAGGCCATGCCCGGTTTCCCCTTTGGCTCGGTGGTTCCGTACTGCCTGGACGAGCAGGGCCGGCCGCTGATCCTGATCAGCCGCATCGCCCAGCACACCCACAACCTGCAGAAAGATCCGAAATGCTCACTGTTCGTCGGCGAGCGTGGGGCGGAAGACGCGCAAGCCGTTGGTCGCCTGACCTACCTGGCCGAGGCGGAAAAGCTTGAGGATGAGGCGGCTGTCGAAGCGGCGGCCGAGCGTTATTACCGGTACTTCCCGGACTCCCAGAGTTACCACAAGGCTCACGATTTCGATTTCTGGGTGCTCAAGCCGGTCCGTCATCGCTACATCGGCGGTTTCGGCGCGATTCATTGGGTCGATCAACTGACCCTGGCCAACCCGTTCGCCGGCAAGGCGGAAGTGAGCATGGTCGAGCACATGAATGCCGACCACGCCAAGGCCATCGCGCACTACGTCGAGCTGGCCGGTTTGCCGACGACAGCCCCGGCGCAACTGGCTGGCATCGACACCGAAGGCATGCACTTGCGCATCGGCCAGGGGCTGTACTGGTTGCCGTTTCAAGCGCCGTGTAATACGCCGACACAAGTCCGGGAAGCCTTGGTTTTCCTGGCTCACGCCGAGCATTGGCCGAAAAATGAAGTCGCCGACGCTTGAATTCACGAAGTGGCGACGTCATCTAAGGCTTACTGGCAAGGCATTCTTGCGTTGAGGAACCATTTGATGCGCCCTTTTTTATTGCTCTTTGTACTGTTTCCGGTGTTGGAGCTGTTCGTATTCGTCAAGGTCAGCGGGGCCATCGGGTTTTTCCCGGCCCTGCTGCTGATCATTCTCGGCTCGATGCTCGGCGTGTTCGTGCTGCGGATCGCCGGTCTGGCCACTGCACTGCGTGCCCGTGAAAGCCTGAACCGTGGCGAGCTGCCGGCCCAGACCATGCTCGAAGGCCTGATGCTGGCTTTGGCTGGTGGTCTGTTGATCCTGCCCGGCTTCGTCACCGACGTGCTGGGCCTGATCATGCTGCTGCCGCTGTCTCGCCGCTTGCTGGCGAACAAGATGCGCCAGCGCGCTGAAGAGGCGGCGATCCGTCAGCGTGCCTTCGCCGATGACCTGCAACCGCGGGGCGGTCCTGCCCCGCGTCAGCCGTTGGGCCGCGAGCCCGATGTGATCGAAGGCGAGTTCGAACACCACGATCCCAAGTAAAGCGTTTCAGCTGCACGGCACCTTCGGGTGCCGTGTTCGTTTGCGGGCCACAACATGAAAAAATTTGCTTGCCCGCCCTTGTAATAAGCTTATGCGCCCTTATGTAACGGTCACCGCAAGGTTTCTGGCGATCACGCCAGACAGACTTCCGCGGTTCGCTCGACGAACCGCACCCGGCACCGCCGGATTTGTTAAACCCGCCGGGAATACACCGGCCGATGAAAACCACAATTAGGAGAGATCGACAATGAAGCTTCGTCCTCTGCATGACCGCGTCGTCGTCCGTCGCAGCGAAGAAGAAAAGAAAACCGCTGGCGGTATCGTCCTGCCAGGTTCGGCTGCTGAAAAGCCAAACCAGGGCGAAGTCCTCGCTGTAGGCCCAGGCAAAGTGCTGGACAACGGTGAAGTGCGTGCGCTGTCCGTGAAAGTGGGTGACAAGGTTGTGTTCGGCCCTTACTCCGGCAGCAACACTGTGAAAGTCGACGGCGAAGACCTGTTGGTAATTGGCGAGAGCGAAATCCTCGCCGTTGTCGAAGGCTGATTCCCCGCTCATTTTCCCGCTACTACAAAGTATTTAAGGAATATCGATCATGGCTGCTAAAGAAGTTAAATTCGGCGATTCCGCCCGCAAGAAAATGCTCGCCGGTGTAAACGTCCTGGCTGACGCAGTAAAAGCGACCCTGGGCCCTAAAGGCCGTAACGTGATCATCGAGAAGAGCTTCGGCGCTCCGACCATCACCAAGGACGGCGTTTCCGTAGCCAAAGAAATCGAACTGAAAGACCGTTTCGAAAACATGGGCGCGCAGCTGGTCAAAGACGTTGCCTCCCGTGCCAACGATGACGCAGGCGACGGCACCACCACCGCTACCGTTCTGGCTCAATCGATCGTCAACGAAGGCCTGAAAGCCGTCGCTGCCGGCATGAACCCGATGGACCTGAAGCGCGGTATCGACAAAGCGACCATCGCTATCGTCAAAGAGCTCAAAGCCCTGTCCAAGCCTTGCGCTGACACCAAGGCGATCGCTCAGGTCGGCACCATCTCGGCCAACTCCGACAACTCCATCGGCGACATCATTGCCGAAGCCATGGAAAAAGTCGGTAAAGAAGGCGTGATCACCGTTGAAGAAGGCTCGGGCCTGGAAAACGAACTGTCGGTTGTTGAAGGCATGCAGTTCGACCGTGGCTACCTGTCCCCGTACTTCGTCAACAAGCCAGAAACCATGACTGCCGAGCTCGACGGTCCGCTGATTCTGCTGGTCGACAAAAAGATCTCCAACATCCGCGAAATGTTGCCAGTACTGGAAGCCGTTGCCAAAGCCGGCCGTCCACTGCTGATCGTGGCCGAAGACGTTGAAGGCGAAGCCTTGGCGACTCTGGTTGTGAACAACATGCGTGGCATCGTTAAAGTCGCAGCCGTCAAGGCTCCAGGCTTCGGCGACCGTCGCAAGGCCATGCTGCAGGACATCGCCGTCCTGACTGGCGGTACCGTTATCTCCGAAGAGATCGGTCTGAGCCTGGAAAGCACTACCCTGGAACACCTGGGTAATGCCAAGCGCGTGATCCTGTCCAAAGAAAACACCACCGTGATCGACGGCGCCGGCGTTGAGACTGATATTCAGGCTCGCGTTCTGCAAATCCGTCAGCAAGTGGCTGACACTTCGTCCGACTACGACCGTGAAAAACTGCAAGAGCGTCTGGCCAAGCTGTCCGGCGGCGTTGCAGTGATCAAGGTTGGCGCTGGTTCCGAAGTAGAAATGAAAGAGAAGAAAGCCCGCGTTGAAGACGCCCTGCACGCTACCCGTGCTGCCGTTGAAGAAGGCGTGGTACCTGGCGGCGGCGTGGCACTGGTTCGCGCTCTGCAGGCTATCTCCGAACTGAAAGGCGACAACGCCGATCAGGACGTTGGTATCCAATTGCTGCGTCGCGCTGTTGAAGCGCCACTGCGCCAGATCGTTGCCAACTCCGGCGACGAGCCAAGCGTCGTTGTCGACAAGGTCAAGCAGGGTTCGGGTAACTACGGTTACAACGCTGCTACCGGCGAATACGGCGACATGATCGAAATGGGCATCCTGGACCCGGCTAAAGTGACTCGTTCGGCTCTTCAGGCAGCGGCTTCCATCGCCAGCCTGATGATCACCACCGAAGCCATGATCGCCGAGATCAAGGAAGAAGGCTCGGCTGGCGGCGGTATGCCAGACATGGGCGGTATGGGTGGCATGGGCGGCATGATGTAAGCCAGCCTTACCCCGTACATAAAAACCCCGCCTGCGCTAAGCAGGCGGGGTTTTTTATTGCCCGTGCAGACGTCAGCTCAGACGCTGACCGGCTTTGCCTTGCCAACCCGCTCAACCTTGGAAGCCGGTCGATACAGGATGTAGTAATACGACCCCAGGCAAATCAGCCAGCAGAAAATCGCCGTCCACACGTTATGCGAGAAGAAGTGCGCGCCCTGCATCATCCGGCTGATGGAAAACACCGTGCCCAAAGCGGCAGCGAAGATAAACGCCTTGCGCGCCAGTCGAGGACGACGGTCGCGCAGCACAAAGAACAGCGCAAACAAGGTAAAACCGGTGGCCGCATGACCGCCCGGCCAGCACCGGCCCGGCTTATCGGTGTGCGGACGCGGGCTCAGCAGTTCGCTGTAGGTTTCATGGCCACCGAACTGTTCCAGGCTCCAGGGGCATTGCACCGCCGTCACCACTTTCACCGGCGTGACAAATGAAGTGGCCAAGCCCAACGACAACACCAGGCAACCCAGCTCCCGTTTGAACGGTTTGAGCTTCTCGACAAAAAACGCGCAGATAAAACCGATCACCGCAAACACCGAGAAAGCGATGACCACTTGTTTAGCCCGGTCATGCAGGATGTCTTCGAGGAAATAACTGTGCCGGCCAATGAAATCACCGGCCGCCGGATCATAAAAGTACCGAGCCAGATTCATGTCCAGATCGGTCAGTTCGAGCAACACCAGAACGATCGCCGCAATGGCGGGAACCCCGAGACATACCCAGAAATTGAGTGGGCGGGAGGCGGGGCGGGCAGAGGTCGAAACCATGGCAATTCCTTGAGCAGTGAGCAAGTTCTGAGGGGCGCAGTCGCGCGGAGTCTGCGCCCGATCCTGTTGTGGCCTTGTGAATCGAGAGTGAAAAACTCGTTAAAACATCGGTCGGTAGAATGATGAAAGGACAGGGCCACACAACCCTAGCCGTGAGCCACACTTGGCCGTAAGCTGCGCGAGCCGAAGACGGCCGTTACTGTGTACGGAGGAGTGCCCATGCGAATTCTATTGGTTGAAGACAACCGCGATATCCTCGCCAATCTGGCCGATTACCTGGGGCTCAAGGGCTACACCGTGGATTGCGCGCAGGACGGCTTGTCGGGGCTGCACCTGGCGGCCACCGAGCATTACGACCTGATCGTGCTCGACATCATGCTGCCCGGCATTGACGGCTACACCCTGTGCAAGCGCCTGCGTGAAGACGCCCGTCGCGACACACCGGTGATCATGCTCACCGCCCGGGATCAGCTGGATGACCGTTTGCAGGGCTTCAAGTCCGGCGCCGATGACTACCTGATCAAGCCTTTCGCCCTGTCCGAACTGGCAGCGCGCATTGAAGCGGTCATGCGCCGGGCCCAGGGCGGCGGGCGCCGTGCGTTGCAGGTCGGTGACCTGAGCTACGACCTCGATACCCTGGAAGTGACCCGCGAAGGCCGCCTGCTGAAACTCAACCCGGTCGGCCTCAAGTTGCTGGCGGTACTGATGCAGAAAAGCCCCCATGTGCTGCGGCGTGAAATCCTCGAAGAAGCCCTGTGGGGCGATGATTGCCCGGACAGCGACAGCCTGCGCAGCCATGTTCATCAACTGCGCCAGGTGATCGACAAGCCTTTTGCCAAGCCTTTGCTGCAAACCGTGCACGGCGTGGGTTACCGCTTGGCCGAGGGCCGAGATGGAGTTTAAGCAGAGCCTTGCTCAACGAATCATCATTGCCTTTGCGCTGATGAGCGCGCTGGTGGCCGGGGCCTTCGCCATGGGCATCGTGGCGACCGTGCACCTGGTGGAAGAGAAACTGATTTCGGCCGGCCTGGGTGGCGACTTGCAACGGCTGTTGCTGATGGACAGCGTGTCGGACTGGAGCCACCGCCCGGAGCCAGACCAACTGTTCTATTTCAGCGGCGGGCCAGGGGACTTCGAGTTGCCCAAGGACCTGCGTCACCTGGAACCCGGCTTTCACGAAGTCTTTCGCGAACAGCTGTCGTATCACGCGATGGTCGAAGTCGTCGACGGCCGGCGTTATGTGCTGTTGCAGGATCAGAGTGATTTCGAAGAGCGGGAGCGAGTGCTGTTTGCCGTGGTCCTGGTGGGATTCGTCCTGAGCCTGGCATTGGCGGTGTTTCTCGGCTGGATCCTGGCGCGCAAGGTCATGGCACCCGTGGTACGGCTAGCTCGGCAAGTACGCCACCGCGATCAGTTATTGGGTTTGGCGCCGCCCTTGGCGCCCGACTATGCCGCGGACGAAGTGGGCGAGCTGGCGGTGGCCTTCGACGCCACGCTCGGGCGCCTGCGCCAGGCCTTGACCCGTGAGCGCCTGTTCACCAGTGACGTCAGTCATGAATTGCGCACCCCGCTGATGGTCCTGGCCAGTTCCTGCGAACTACTGCTGGAAAACCCTGGCATCGACCAGCGCGGTCGTTCCCAGGTCGAGCGTATCGCCCGGGCCTGTGAGGAAATGCGCGAACTGGTGCAAACCTTCCTGATGCTGGCCCGCGCCCAGCATGAAGACGCCAGCATGTCCCCGCAGCAGACGCTCAGCCAGGTGGCCGACGGGCTGCTCAATCTCTGGCGTGAGCCGATCGCGTACAAAGGGCTGGCCCTGCAGTTCGAGCCAGGTAATGCGCTGAACAACCGCTACAACGCGACCCTGCTGCAAGCGGTGATGGGTAACTTGTTGCGTAATGCGCTGCACTACACCGAAACCGGCTTCATTCGCCTCACCCTCACGGACACCGGGTTTATTGTCGAGGACAGTGGCGTCGGTATTCCCGAGGAAAAGCGCGAGGCGATGTTCGAGCCCTTTGTGCGCGGCAGCGAGAATCGCGGCGAAGGCTTGGGCCTGGGCTTGTCGCTGGTGCAGCGGATTTGTGAGAACCAGGGCTGGACAGTCAGGCTGACCACCATGGAACCGAATGGCTGCCGTTTTGAAGTGGAATTGGGTAAGCCGCGGGTCTGATTGAACGGCGGTGGCCCCGCGCCACTATCCAATCCTTGTAAAACCCTGAAATACTTCACGATTGTACACAACGAAGTTTTCACAAAGTCATGACCTGACGCTGACACGACGCTACCTAAGGTGGTTGTCATCAGCAATTCAGGAGACTTTGAGATGGCAGGCCCGATCAAACTGGATTTTTCGGAAAAGTACGACGATCAACACGCGCAAAAGTACCTGCGCAAGCACCAGGACGGTCTCGGTCGTCGATTGTCTCATTGGCGAGACGAGCAATTGGCACGCAAGGCGCTGACCCTGGCCGGTGAGCCCGGGTTGGTCCTCGATTTACCCAGCGGCGCCGGGCGTTTCTGGCCGTTATTGGCGGAAAAACCCAATCGGGTGATCATCGGAGCCGACAACTCCGAGTCAATGTTGAAAATTGCGACCCAGTCGCAGCCAGCCGAAGTGGTAAAACGGGTACAACCCTTGCACACTTCTGCGTTCGACATTGCCTTGCCCGATAACGCCGTCGACAGCATTTTCTGCATGCGATTGCTCCATCACATCGGGGAAGCCGAGCACCGACTGGCCATCCTGCGCGAATTCGAGCGTGTCACCCGTGACAGCGTGATCATTTCGCTGTGGGTGGACGGCAATTTCAAGGCCTGGAAACGCAAGCGTGCCGAGAAAGCGCGCGGGCAGGAAGGTTACCAAAATCGCTTTGTGTTACCGGCCGCCACGGTTGAAAAGGAGTTCGAACAGGCGGGGTTCCGTATCCAGGAACAACTGGACTTTTTACCGCTCTATGCCATGTGGCGAGTTTACGTATTACGCAAGAGGTAACAGGATGGCAGTGCAATGTGCAGCAGAAACGGAAGTCGCTTCCCAGGACCGCTTCGACTATTTCTGGAATCAGCGCGGTGAATGGGTAGAAGAACCCAACGTCCGTCGCGGTGGGGAAAGTGGCGTGCAGCGCGTCAGGAGCAGCGATGGGCAACTGCTGTATGCCAAGCGTCAGACCGGGCATATCTACCGCAGCTGGTTGCACCCTTTCGGCCGACCGACCGTATTGCGCGAGCAGGATGCGCTCATCGGTCTGACGGCGCTCGGCGTTCGTGTGCCGGAAATGGTGTTCTGCGGCGCCCAGCGCGACCCTGTACATAAATGGCGTGCGTTGCTGGTCACCAAGTCCCTGGACGGCTTCGAGGAAATCGAACACTGGTACGCCGGTGGCGGTCGTGAGCGTCATGGCGAAGCCGTGCATGAGCGCGTCCTCAAGGAACTGGCCGAGAATCTGGCCCGCATGCACAAGGGCCGCTGGCAGCACAGCTGCATCTACATCAAGCATGTGTTTGTGCGGGTTGTCGGCGAAGGCGAAACGGCCACGGTGGAAGTGGCGCTCATCGATCTGGAGAAGTGCCGCCAGCGTTTGACTGCCCAGCGCGCCGCCGCCCATGACATGAAGCAACTGCGTCGCCACTCGTCGTTCAGCGATACAGACTGGAAGAATCTGGTCTATTTTTATGAGACGGCGTTTGGCAGCGCTATCAAGGGTTTATAGCGATGAAACTCGAAATTGCACGAGGTGTGTTTCTTCTAGGAGCCTTGGCAGTTGCTTCATTGGCGGTGGCGGCTTGGGAGCAGCCCCGCACGCAAGTCCTCAGTGCAGTGAACGATGGTGCTCACTGCCCGTTGCCACGGGTTGCCAAGGCAGCCGTGGCCACACAACCTGATCATGACTTGTTACTGTTCATGTTCGGACTTTCACAGGGATTGAGGCCGCAAAGTTGAACAGATTGAAGCCAAAATAAAAGGCCTCGCAGATGCGAGGCCTTTTTTTTTGGCTGATCGTTCCCACGCTCCGCGACAATGATCGTTCCCACGCTCTGCGTGGGAATACCGCAACGGACGCTCCGCGTTCGGCTGTTGATGGGATGCGGAGCGTCCCGGGCTGCATTCCCACGCGGAGCGTGGGAACGATCATGGAGCCGAGGGTTTATCAGGCTTGGCCAGCAACGTATAAACGCACGGCAACACGAACAGGGTAAACAACGTCCCGATCGACATCCCCGTGGCGATCACCGTGCCGATATCAAAGCGGCTGACAGCGCCCGCACCGGTCGCCAGAATCAACGGCACCATGCCGAACACCATTGCCGCCGTGGTCATCAACACCGGCCGCAGACGAATGGCCGCCGCTTCTTCCACCGCTTCGCGCGGAGTCAGGCCTTTCTCCTTGCGCAGCTTGTTGGCGAACTCCACGATCAGGATCCCGTGTTTGCTGATCAGCCCGATCAACGTCACCAACCCGACCTGGGTGTAGATGTTCATGCTCGACCAGCCGAGGAACAGCGGAATCAACGCCCCGCAGATCGACAGCGGCACCGTCACCAGAATCACCAGTGGATCGCGGAAGCTTTCGAACTGCGCCGCCAGCACCAGGAAAATGATCGCCAGCGCCAGGGCGAACGTGACCCACAGCGCACTGCCTTCCTGAACGAATTGCCGTGACGTGCCGCCATAGTCAAAGGCAAAACCCACCGGCGCTTCTTCCTGGGCGATCTGGCGCACCACCTCGATGGCCTCACCCATGCTGACCAGCGGGAACCCGGTCACCGCCGCCGCGTTAAGCTGCTGGAACTGGTTCAACTGCCGTGGCCGTGCCCGGTCGGTCACGGTGATCAGGGTCGACAGCGGCAGCAGTTCGCCCTTGGTGTTCTTGACGTAGTAATTGTTCAGCCAGTCGGGGTTATCCCGGTACGCTCGTTCGACCTGCGCGATGACCTTGTAGCTGCGCCCTTCGATGGTGAACCGGTTGATCTCCGCCTCACCCAGCAACGTCGCCAGGGTGCCACCGAGGTCCTGCATCGACACGCCCATCTGGGCCGCCTTGGCGCGGTCGATATCCACCACCACTTCCGGCTTGTCGAACGCCAGGTCGATGTCGACGAAGGCAAACTTGCCGGACTCCAGCGCGCGTTTTTTCACCCGATCGGCCACGTCCAGCAGCGACGCGTAGTCGTTGGCGGTGTTGATGATGAACTGAAACGGCAAGCCTTCACCGGTGCCCGGGAGGGACGGCAGGTTGAAGCCGAAAATCTGCAAGCCGGGAATGCTCCCCAGTTTTTCCTGGACCTCGGGCAGGATCTGCATTTGCGTGCGACCGCGCTCGTTCCACGGTTTGAGCAGGAAGCCGCCGATACCCGATTGCACACCGTTGAAACCATTGATCTGGAACGAGGAGTAGTACTCGGGAAACTCCTTGAAGATTGTGATGAATTCGTCGGTGTAGGTATTCAGGTAATCGAGGTTGGTCGGCTGCGGGGCGTTGGCCATCATGAAAATGATGCCCTGGTCCTCGTCCGGTGCCAGTTCCGTTTTGGCGAACTTGAGAAACACCGGGATCAGGCACAGCACGATGACCGCGAACACCAGCACCACCGGCCGGGTGTTGAGTGTGCCGTGCAGCATGCTTTGATAACGGCGCTTGAGGCCTTCGAAAATCAGGTCGAGGCGATGGGCCAGGCCGCTGGGATTGGTGTCGTGGCGCAGCAAATAGGCGCACATCATCGGCGACAGGGTCAGGGCAACGATGCCGGAAATCACCACCGCCCCGGCCAGGGTCAGGGCGAACTCCTTGAACAGCGCCCCGGTGAGCCCGGTGAGGAACCCGATCGGCGCATACACCGCCGCCAGGGTAATGGTCATGGAAACCACCGGCATGGCGATTTCCCGGGCGCCTTCGATGGCCGCGTCGAGCGGTGTCTTGCCTTCCTCGATGTGGCGGTGAATGTTTTCCACCACCACAATCGCATCGTCCACCACCAGGCCGATGGCCAACACCATCGCCAGCAGGGTCAGCAGGTTGATCGAGTACCCCATCATCTGCATGAAGAACATCACGCCGATCATCGACAGCGGGATGGTCACCACCGGGATCACCACCGAACGCAGGGCGCCGAGGAACAGGAACACCACGACGATGACGATCAGCACCGCTTCAAACAGGGTTTTGATCACCTCATTGATCGAAGCCTGGATAAACAGCGTGGCGTCGTAGGCGATTTCGCTTTTCAGATTGGGCGGCAACTGGGCTTCCAGCTCCGGCATGATCTTGCGCACTTCCTTGATCACGTCCAGCGGGTTGGCGCCGGGTGTCGCCTTGATGCCGATGTACACCGACGGTGTGCCACCGAACGAGCTGATGGCGTTGTAGTTCTCGGCGCCCATTTCCACCCGCGCCACATCGCTGAGCAGCACCCGGCTGTCACCGTCGACCTTGAGCGGAATCGCGGCGAAGGCCTCGGCGGACTTGAGTTCGGTGTTGGCGTTGATGCTGGTGACCACGTATTCGCCTTTCACCTCGCCGGCGGCGGAGAGGAAGTTGTACTGGCGCACCGCGTTGGTCACGTCGCTGGCACTCAGGCCGAACCCGGCGAGTTTCACCGGGTCGAGCCACAGGCGCATGGCGAACACCTGGTTGCCGAGAATCTCGGCTTCGGCCATGCCGGGCAGTGTCGCCAGTTTCGGCTGGATAACCCGGGACAGGTAATCGGTGATCTGCGGGTTGCTCAGTTCCTTGCTGAAATAGCTGATGTACATCAGCGCCGAGGCGTCGGCGGCTTCCTTGCTCAGCACCGGGTCTTCGGCGTCCTGGGGCAGCTTGTTCTTCACCTCGTTGGCCTTGGCCAGCAACTCGGTGAACAGGCGGTCGCTGTTGGAGCCGATACGCGCGTAGATCGAAATCACCGAGAAGTTCTGGCGACTGACCGAGGTCATGTAGTCGATGCCCTCGGCGCTTGCCAGGCTTTGCTGCATCGGTTGGGTAATGTAGCCCTGGATCGTTTCGGCGTTGGCCCCGGGGTAGGCGGTGGTCACCGTGATCAGGGCGTTTTCCATTTGCGGGTATTGGCGCAGCGGCAGCTTGCTCCAAGCCTGGAAGCCCAGTAGCACAATCAGCAGGCTGACCACCGTGGCGAGCACCGGGCGGCGGATGAACGGATCGGTAAAAGCCATGAGGATTCCTTGATCAGTCAGTACGTGGCTGACTGTTCTTATCGGTCAGGGTCTTGTCGTCGCTGATGGCAATGTGTGCGCCGTTGTCCAGTTTGATCTGGCCGGCCGTGACCACTTGTTCGCCGCTCTGCACACCTTTGTTGATCATCACCAGGCCATCGCGGCGTTCACCGGTTTCGATAAACCGTCGCTCGGCGATCAGGATCGGTTGGCCCTTGTCGTCTTTTTCCAGCGTGCCGTCTTCGGCTTTCTTCTGCCCGACCACGTACAGCGAGTTGCCATACAGGGTGTAGGTGATCGCACTTTCCGGTACGACGATGTGCTTTTGCGGGTCCGGCAGCATCACCTGCAGGCTGGCGAACATCCCCGGCAGCAACTTGCCATCCGGATTGGCCAGGGTCGCGCGGACGAGGATGTTGCGCGTGCTGTTTTCGACCTTCGGGTTGATCGCGCTGATGGTGCCGGGGAAGCTTTGCGTCGGGTAGGCGGCGACGATGACCTGGATCGGTTGGCCGAGGGCGATCTTCGGCACCGATTGCTCGGGCAGGAAAAAGTCGACGTACAGGCTGCTAAGGTCTTGCAGGGTCGCGACCATGGTGCCGCTGGCGAGGTAGTCGCCGACGTCCACCTGACGAATGCCGATGGTGCCGCTGAATGGCGCGAGGATGCGTTTCTTCGCCAGGGATGCCTTGAGCTGATTGACCGTGGCCTTGTTCTTTTGCAACTGCGCCGAGAGCCGGTCGTACTCGCCTTTGGAGATCGCCCGGCTATCGACCAACTGACTGCCGCGACCGAAATCCAGTTGCGCCAGCCCGAGGTCGGCCTGGGCGGTTTCCAGCAGGGCGCTTTCCACGGCGCTGTCCAATTGCAACAGCGGTTGCCCGGCCTTGACCTTCTGCCCTGACTCGAACATCAGCTCTTTGACGGTGCCGGCGATCTCCAGGCTCAGGTTCACTCCCTGCAATGCCTTGAGCGTGCCGACGGTGGGCAAGCGCATCTGCCACGGCTGTTCGGCGGCCGTGGCCACGGCGACGCTGATAGGCGGTTTCGGCTTGGCGAAACCCTGGACCATCGTGTAGATCGAAAAGGCTTTGTACCCGCCCAGGGCCAGCACAATAAGCAGGACAACTCCCAACATGATCAGCATGCGGCGACGCAGCATATTTCCACTTCCTTGGAGAAAATCAGGTGAGACAGGCGGGAACATTACTCCGAGTGTGGCAGTGAATCCAACTGGCACTTATTACAGGATGACGCAAAACCTGCAGGAGCAAAGCTTGCTCGCGATGGCGGTGTGTCAGCGTACGAATAGGCTGGCTGATACACCGCCATCGCGAGCAAGCTTTGCTCCTACAGAGGAGGGGGAATCAGATCAGGTGCAGATGGTTATCCCAGAGCCCTGCCGGCAGCTCCAGCGGTTTTGCAACCAGATCTGTCTGGCGACAATCGTAGTACCGGCAGCGGCCCTGACCCGAGGTCACGACAAACCCGTCGGCCACGGCACCCACGCCGGCGCAATCGGGCAACGGCGCATCCAGGCGCACTTCGCCGCTGTCCAGGTCCCAGATGAAAAAGCGATTGCCTCGCGGCGCCGTCAACGCGACCAGGCGCAACTCGCTGTGCACCGCGACGCTGGCGGTATAGTGCCCCATCGCCTGCAACTGATGCTCCGGCACCGGGAACGCCACGAATGGCTGGCCCGGACGCTTGATCGCCAGCAACTCCGAGGACTCGTGGGACGGCCCCATGAATTGCTGGCTGGCGAGGACGGTGCCGTCGCTGGCAATGCCTAGGTGGCGCACGCTGTTCATCTGCTGAGCGAGGGTTTCCTTGCTCAACAGCGTGCCGTCGCGCTGCATCAGCACCAGGCTCGGCTCCATGGCGTTGAGGTTCATCTCGACCCGGCTTTCGGCCTCGGTGCGAATCCCGCCGTTGGCCACCACCAGGGTTTCACCGTCGGGCATCCACGACACCTGATGCGGGCCGACGCCGTGAGTAGGAATCTCGCCGCTGTGGATAAGTCGCTCGCCCTCGAACTTATACACACCGAGCAAGCCACGACCCGGATCGGACGTGTCGTTCTCGGTGGCGTACAAGAATTCGCCATCCTTGTGGATCACCGCGTGCCCGTAGAAATGCCGGTTCGGCTGCGAGGTCACGGTCTGCAGCAACGTGCCGTCACGCAGGTCGATCAAGTAACTCTCGGTCCCCGGACGCCGCGCCACGAACAGCGCCATCGCCAGGGTCGGGTGATTGATGATGTCGTGACAGCGCTGGCCGACCTCTGTGGCGAACACCCGGGTGCCGTCCAACCGATAACCGACGGCGTAATGCTTGCCGTCGGTATCGTCCCGCGCCGACAGCAGCAGCGGGCTCTGGTCCTTGCGTTTGAACAGCGTCCAGCCGCCCAGCGTCACTGCTCCCAGCAGCAAACTACCTAAAGTCAGAGCCTGACGTCGCAGCATGGCACTTGCCCTCATCAGTCACCGTCGTTGGCGTTGAAGCCCAGTTGGATGCCCAGCGCCTTGGCCAGTTCGCCTTCGTGCAGGCGATGGACGACGTTGAGGCTGTCGTAGAGATCGTTGAGTTGCTGGCGACCGGCATCGTCGTTGAGCATTTCGCTCAGCGAGCGCTGGTTGCTGGCGAACAGTTTGAGCGAGGCGGCGTAGGCGGCGTCGATCTTGTCGGCCAACGGTTTCTGCTCGCTCGGCAACAGACCGCGCAGGCCTTTGTTGTCGACACCTTCCCAGACCGTTTTGGCGGCGGCGAGGCTGGCTTCGAGGCCAGTCAGGGAAGACTGGCTGCGCCACGCATCCGCCTGGAACGGCTGCGGCACACCCTTGGTCTGGCGGCCCATCGGCGTGCCGAGTTTTTTCTTCAAGGTGTCGAGGGCGGTGACTTGCACCCGCAGCAAGTCGGCGATCGCTTCGTGGGAATCGGCATAGCGCTGGTTCGGGAACTTGCTCATCTGCGCGAGCATGCCGTCGGTGTTGTTCCAGCTTTGCAGAATCTCTTCGGCCAGCAGTTTCTGCCGTTCGCCAATGGCTTTGAGCAGCGGGCAGTACTTGGCTTTCTGCGCGTCGTTGGCCACGTCAGGCTTGCTGTCGAACAGAATGTATTCGTAGGCCGAGAGGCCCTGAACCACCACGCTCGATTTGGCCAGGGCGGCGGCATCGATTTGCGGCTGGGCGGTGACCAGTTGCTCGACCTGACGGCCGACCAGATTCTTCTTGTCCGGCCAGAATTGCACCTGCCACGAACGGTTGCCCTCGGCCAGCGGGCCGATCAGCAACGGTTGCAGTTCGGCCCAGGCTTTCTGCGCGTGCAGGAAGTCGTTGCGAGCGGTTTCGAGGTCTGCCTTGCCTTCGCAATAGGCGAGGGCGCTGATGGCCAGTTGGCGGTCGGCGTCAACCCAACGGCTGTACGTCGGCAGGATCACTTGCTTGGCGATGGCCGCCGAGGTCACGGCTTGCGGATCCTGCGGCGAACAGGCGCCGAGGGCAAGCGCTGCAAGGCTGGTGAACAACAATTTGGGACGGAACATGTCGGGCTCCCGATTCTTTTTTAAAGTGCTTAGAGAGAATTCAAAAACGCCAGCAACGCAGCGCGCTGCTCGGCATTGAAAGACAAAACCTGTTGCTGCGCCGCGCTCGCTTCGCCGCCATGCCAGAGCACGGCTTCAAGCAGATTGCGCGCGCGGCCGTCATGCAAAAACTGGGTGTGACCGCTGACCGCTTGGGTCAGGCCAATGCCCCACAACGGCGGGGTGCGCCAGTCGCGGCCACTGGCTTTAAATTCGGTGCGGTTGTCGGCCAGGCCGTCGCCCATGTCATGCAGCAGCAGATCGCTATAGGGGCGAATCACTTGATTGGCCAGTTCAGGTTCGGCGGCGTTGGCGGCGGTGGTGTATTTCGGCGTGTGACAGGACTGGCATCCCGCCTGGAAAAACAGATTCTTGCCGGCCAGCACTTGCGGCGCACTGACATCGCGGCGAGCGGGCACGGCGAGGTTGCGGCTGTAGAACAGCACCAGGCGCAGGATGTTATCGCTGACTTCCGGCTCGCCATTCGGGCCATTGCCGTTGGGCGCTTGCTTGCAGGCGGTTTGCGCGTCGGTGCAGTCATCGAAGGGCCGCAGGCTGGTGGTCAGGCCCATGTCACCAGAGAATGCGTGAACATTCTGTTGATTGAGGTTCGGTTGCCCGGCCTTCCAGCCGAATCGGCCGAGAACGGTTTTTTGCTGGGCGTCGTCCCAGACCTGGTTCGGGCGCCCGGCGATGCCGTTTTTGTCTTTAGCCTGGGCCGCGGCGTTGGCCAGGATTGCCTCGTCGGGGATCGCTTCGAGCAGGCCCAGGCCGATCATCGGCGGGGCGACGCGCGCCGAGAACCGCGTGTCGGGGTGCATCGGGCCGTAGCCCAGTTGGGTGATCTGCAGAACCGGTTTGCGCAGTTCGACTTCAGTGCCGTCCTTGAAGCGAATCGGCACGGGCGTGTAGTCGACGCGGACTTTGCCTTCCGGGACGACACCGGGCACCGACATGTCCTGGAACTGGCCACCGTAGACCGGCTCCGGGACCACGCCCAAGTGCTCGATGACCTTGGCGTAGGCCGGCGTATCGGGGATCGACAGGCGCACCAGCATCGACACCGCATTCGCCGCATCAGGCGTCGGCGGATGACCGCGACCGTCCTTGATGTGGCAGTTCTGGCAGGCGTTGGTGTTGAACAACGGGCCGAGGCCATCCCGGGCGGTGGTGGTCGACGGCGCGATCACCCAGGGACTGCGGAAAAAACTGTTACCGACGCTGAAATCCACCCGTCGTGACGGCGGCAGATTGGCCGAGGGCAGGGAAAAGGAATTCTGATCGGTCTTGCGCACCGTCGCGCTGCCACCGGACCGGGCTTCACCGGGTTCGGCCTGGGTAAAACGCGGGGCGTCATCGCAGGCACTCAGGCCCAGGGCCATGAACAGGGTGCACCAGCGAAGAGGCAACGATGGCATCAGACTTCCTGACGGGCGAGCAAAATAAGGGCGCAAAGTCTAACAGGGCGGGGGAATTTGAATAAGAGGAATTATCGTTTGGTTGATGTGGGACAGGTTTCCCCGAATACCACGGTCACTGCGATCCAATGTAGGAGCGAAGCTTGCTCGCGAAAGCGGCGTGTCAGTCACCAAAGAGGTTGCATGTTAAGCCGTCTTCGCGGGCAAGCCTCGCTCCTACAAGGGATTGTGTTCTGGCGGGAATGAAAAAGGCGACCCGAAGGTCGCCTCTTTATCCAGCCTGCGTTGATCAGAACTCGTGATCAGCGTTGTCCGGGTTCAGGTCGCTGATGCCCAGTTTGCCAGCGGCGGCTTCGATCGAACCGGTCTGCTTGACCAGCGATGCAATGGCGTCACGAACGATCTGGTTGCCAGCGGTGTTGCCGGCAGCGATCAACTGGTCGTAGTGCTCACCCTTGTTGGCGTGGTCGACCATGACCTGGATCTTGGCTTCGGTCGCAGCCAGGTCGGCTTTCAGTGCGGTGTCGGCAGCCGGGTCGGCCTTGGCCACCAGGGACGACAGGCTGGCGCCGGTCATTTTGGTGCCGTCGACGCGGGTGTATTCACCCAGGTAAACGTTACGCACGCCTTTGGCATCGTAGAAGTGCGAGTTGTGGGTGTTGTCGCTGAAGCAATCCTGTTCGTCTTCCGGGGAGTTGGCTTCCAGGGACACCTTCATGCGCTCGCCCGCCAGTTCGCCCAAGGACAGGCTGCCCATGCCGAACAGCATTTTGCGCAGGCCGGTTTCGCCAGGCTCGGCTTCCAGGGTGGCGCGGTAGTTGTCGGCCACGTTCGGCTTCCAGTTACCGACCATTTCTTGCAGGTCGCTGACCAGCAGTTGGGTCACGGATTTCAGGTAGGCACGGCGACGATCGTTATGACCGCCAGTCGCGCCTTTGCCTTCCAGGTAATCGGAAGCAGGACGGTTGCCGGCGCCAGGGCCGGTGCCGTTCAGGTCCTGGCCCCAGAGCAGGAATTCGATGGCGTGGTAGCCGGTGGCGACGTTGGCTTCGGCGCCGCCCAGTTCGTTCAGGCTGGCGAGTTTTTCCGGGGTGATGTCTTTGACGTCGACCTTGTCTTCGCCGACCTGGACTTCGGTGTTGGCGATGATGTTGGCGGTAGCGCCCGGGTTACCCAGTGCGTGTTCGTAGGATTTGTCGACGTAGTCGATCAGGCCTTCGTCCAGTGGCCAGGCGTTCACCTGACCTTCCCAGTCGTCGATGATGGTGTTGCCGAAGCGGAACACTTCGCTCTGCAGGTAAGGAACGCGAGCGGCAACCCAGGCAGCCTTGGCGGCTTTCAGGGTGTCGGCGTTCGGCTTGGCGAGGAAGGCGTCGACGGCAGTTTGCAGGGTCTTCGCGGTAGATTCGGCATCGCTGTAAACGGCGAAGACCATGTCGGCGTAATGCGCGACCACGGCTTTGGCGGCGGCTTCGTCGACTTTACCGGCGGCGGCTGGCGCTGCAGCTGGGGCCGCGGCAGTGGTGCTGGCGGCCGGCGCAGGCGTTGGCGCAGCGGCGTTCTTGTCTTTGCCTTCGCCGCAACCGGCGAGGGAAATAGCGATGGCCAACAGACTGGCGGTAGCCAGAGGCATACGAATCATGGCGAACATCCTGCTTCGATTGGGGGTGGAATGGCGCCAGGGGCGCGCAAAGCTGCGACATAATGCAAATCTTTCGCATTATGTGTAAAGGGGTTGTGGTTGGAAATATTTCTTATTCAGGGGTTGTGGTGCGGTAGATCAAAAGATCGCAGCCCTGTAGCAGCTGGCGAAGCCTGCGTTCGGCGGCGAAGCCGTCGTGAAATCATGCACTTCGGTGTAGCAGGCAGACCGCAGCGCCTGAATTTACGACGGTTCCGCCGCCGAACGCAGGCTTCGCCAGCTGCTACATAGTTCCTGTATCAGAGGATGGCCGCGTTACTGCGCTGGGCCTGCTTCAAGTAGGCACTCAACTCCCGTGCCGGCAGCGGTTTGCTGTAGTGGTAACCCTGACCTTCGTGGCAACCTTCGGAAATGATGTAGGCCTCTTGCTCGGCGGTTTCCACGCCTTCGGCAATCACCTGCATGCCCAGGCTCTTGCCCAACTGGATGATCGCTCGAACGATGGTGGCATCGTCGTCGTCATCGAGCAGGTCCTGGACGAAGCTCTTGTCGATCTTGATCTTGTCCAGGGGCAGGCTTTTCAGATAGCTGAGCGATGAATAGCCGGTGCCGAAGTCGTCAATGGCAATCAACGCACCGGAGCGGCGCAGGCTCAGCAAGTGCTGGGCGGCGGTGCTGATGTCTTCCATCAGGCCGGTTTCGGTAACTTCCAGTTCCAGGCTGCGCGGCGGCAGGCGATAGATCTGCAACAGGTTGTTGACCACCCGTGGCAGCTCGGCGTGGTGCAGTTGCACGGTGGACAGGTTCACCGCCATGCGCAGGTCGGCGAAACCCTGGTCATGCCATTCGCGCAACTGCTTGCAGGCCTGATCCAGCACCCATTCGCCGATGGCGATGATGGTGCCGTTCTGCTCGGCCAGCGGGATGAACAGGTCTGGCGGCACCAACCCGTGCTCGGGGTGTTGCCAGCGAATCAACGCTTCGACGCCCACCACCCGGTGATCGCGGTAGCTGATCTGCGGTTGGTAGACGAGATAGAACTGATCCCGGGTCAGGGCATCGCGCAGGTCTTTTTCCAGTTCGCGGCGTCGGCGCATCTCGCTGTCGACGCTGGCGATATAGAACTGATAGCGGTTGCGCGAGCGAGTCTTGGCCAGGGTCATGGTCTGCTCGGCTTTTTGCAGCAGCTTTTCGGTGCTGTCGCCATCCTCGGGGAACAGGGTGATGCCGATGGTGGCGCGCAGACGAATCTCTTGATGATCGAGGGCAAACGCCGCTTCCAGGTCATCGAGGATGCTTTGCGCCAGTTCGGCCGCTTCGTAGGGTTGTTCGATGTCGGCCTGGACCAGCGCAAACTGGTCGCCGCCCAGGCGGGCGAGGGCGCCGAGGCGGCCGCTGTGGGCGCGCAGTCGATCGGCCAGGGCCAGCAACAGTTGGTCGCCGGTCTGGTAGCTGAATTGTTCGTTGATGCCCTTGAAGTCATCCAGGCCAACGACCAGCACCGCGACCCGGCGTTGCAACTTACCAGCGTCGACGAGAATTTTGTCCAGTTGTTGCTGCAATTGTTGGCGATTCGGCAAACCAGTAAGGAAATCGTACTGGGCCATGCGCAGCAGGCTGTTTTCCGCTTCGTGGCGCAGGTGGGTGTTGCGCTCGATGGATTCGAGCAACTGGTTGGCGGTGTTGATCCAGATCCCCAGTTCGTTCTTTTCGTGGCCCTTGATCTGCGGGATCTTGTGTTCGCTGGGGCGGTCGGGGTTGATTTCGGTCAGGTGCTCGATGATCCGCGACAGCGGCTTGGTCAGCAGCCAGTGGTAAACCAGGTACAGCACCAGGCCCATGGCGAGGGCGCGCAACACGCCGGAAATGAAGATGATTACCGAACTGACGATGAAACCCTGGCCATAGGTGGCGGTGTCGAGGGTGATGCTCAGGTCGCCGTAATATTCGCTGTAGGGCCCACGGCCCACCAGTTGGGTGGTGAACGTGCGTTCCTGGCCGAGGATCAGGTCGGTCAGCCAGCGGCTGTTGGAATGCTGCAGTTCGCGGGACTTTTGCGCGAGCATGGCTTCGTTGGGATGACCAATGGAGGCCTGGCGCACGGCGTCGTCCTGGAACAGGCCTTCGATGACTTGCATGCCCATTTCCCGGTCCAGGCTGTAGACGGCCTGGGTCGAGGGGTCGCGGAACATGTCGAGGATGCGCTGGGCATCACCGGCCACGGCCTGGCGTGTTTTATAGGCATCGAAAACGATCTGCGCGCAGCTCAAGACCACGCCGACGATCAATGCCGACAGGAGCACGACCCGGAGCAACTTCACCGACAAGCTGTTCTTGAGTTCCAGCTTCAAAGGGTTATTCCTTGTTCCGTGCGGGTAGCATCAAGTTGCCATGAGTATTGGCAATCCCGTGATGGCAGTCAAAGGGACAATCAAGCTCAGGGGATTTTGCCTGTAGCTTGGCCAATATGCTGGTGTTTTGAGTGTTTGTCCTATTTGTATTGTGTCGGTAGTTTTGGCCTTCAACTTGAGGGGGATCGGGACTATTTTTCCTTTGGGTTGATGTTAGTCCGCTGTGGCGTTGGGGCAAGGGGCTCCCAGCTTGTTTCATCGTAGGAAATTGCGATCGGGCTTGTGGGGCACCTTGGCGGCCTTCGGGCCGACCATGCTCTTGGTGATGGTGTACATATCCGTTGCTGCGGTAACGGCGGATTATGGTTTCGCCCTTACGGCGAGTCCCTTTGGCAAACGCCCCAAAGGAACCAAAGGTCTCGCCCCGGCGTCCGGCCCCTCGCCTGGGCTCGGTGTTCCCTCGCTCCGGTCCTGCTCCGTGGGCCCGCCGCCATCGGCCATCCATGGCCGGGGGCGGCTAGCCCGGCATCCATGCCGGGCTGCCCACTGCGCAGAACCTCCACTCGGCCTCCCGAAGGGGCGGGTAGGGCAAGATCAAGGGCAGGCGAGCTAACGCTCGGCCTAATGAGTGGTGAAAAGCGGTTGGCGTGCGCCGTTTTTGCTTTTGCTTTTTGATCGTTCCCACGCTCTGCGTGGGAATGCCGCCAGGGACGCTCCGCGTTCCGTTTTTGTTTAATTGTTTGCGAAAATACCAGACGTTTCCCACGAGGTTTTCAGGTTGCCGGTAGGAAGTGGGTTCAATAACCTTTTGGGGGTCGCTGAAAACTCAGCGATCGGGTGTGAGAACCCGGCTAGTCATAGTCATCCAGCGCCAGTATCCGCATAATTGCCGCCAATCTGCTGCAAATGCGTTATGGCGGCTGTGTGCGGGCGGACTTCGGTCCGGCCGGGTGTCTATGACCGGTTTCTCACCTCGCACATAGCTGCCACCTCTTCGTCGCGTGAGAAACGGCAAGGGATCGGCACCCAACGCATAGGCATTCCTTTGGATAAATTAATCCCAGACCCACCCTACAAATCCAACCCCATGTTCCAGGTTTCCCAGGACATGAACATCGAAACCCTCCTGGCCCACGCCTGTGAGTCATTGGCTTCGGCAAGTGTCCTGGCCAGCGATTTCGCCACCTACCTGAGCGGTTCCCAACGCAGCACGGCATTAGCCATTGCGCAGGTCGTCATGCTGGCGGATCTTGCCGTGAACCGGGCATTGGATATCGTCGATCCTCAGGACTAGGTTTCGTCAGATTGACCGTGTCATCGTTCTTCGCGGGCAAGCCTCGCTCCTACAGGGGGATGCATTCCAAATGTAGGAGCGAGGCTTGCCCGCGAAGGCGTCAGAACAAACCCCACCTTCCCGACGCCCATAAAAAAACCCGACCTAAGCCGGGTTTTTTTGACTGGTTTCGATCTTAAGCGGTGAAGGTTTTGCCTTCGAACTGCTCAGCCACGAATTTCCAGTTGACCAGGTTCCAGAACGCTTCGACGTACTTCGGACGAACGTTGCGGTAGTCGATGTAGTAAGCGTGTTCCCAGACGTCGCAGGTCAGCAGCGGGGTGTCGCCGTTGGTCAGCGGGTTGCCGGCGCCGATGGTGCTGGCCAGGGCCAGGGAACCGTCAGCCTTTTTCACCAGCCAGCCCCAGCCGGAACCGAAGGTGCCGATCGAGGTTTTGCTGAATTCTTCTTTGAACTTGTCGAACGAACCGAACGAAGCGTTGATGGCTTCAGCCAGCGCGCCGGTAGGTTGACCGCCGGCGTTTGGCGCCAGGCAGTTCCAGTAGAAGGTGTGGTTCCAGACCTGAGCGGCGTTGTTGAAGATACCGCCCGAAGAAGATTTGACGATTTCTTCCAGGGTCTTGCCTTCGAACTCGGTGCCTGGCACCAGGTTGTTCAGGTTCACGACGTAGGTGTTGTGGTGCTTGTCGTGGTGATATTCCAGAGTTTCCTTGGAAATGTGCGGCTGCAGGGCATCGTGTGCGTAGGGCAGCGGCGGCAATTCGAAAGCCATGATGATTCTCCTAATCAGGTCAGTTGCGGTGAGCGCAAGGCCGATCACGGGCGGCCAGACAAGCGCCGGGGAGTTTGTACTCTTTGCGGCGCATCGAACCGGATCATAGCACCGGGGGTGCGGCATAACCACGCAACAACTGTGTGGAATAGAGGTTCCAGAGCCTTTTGGAATAAGTTAAGGAGCGGTGATTAGCTGGAACGCTACGGTGAACATCATCACGGCTACCAACAAGTCGAGAATCCGCCAGGTACTCGGCCGTGCCAGCCACGGCGCCAGCCATGCCGCGCCCAGCGCCAACGTAAAGAACCACAATAAAGAAGCACTCGCCGCGCCGACGACATAGGCGCCCGGCTCGGTTTGTTGCGCGCCGAGGGAGCCGATCAGCAAAACCGTATCCAGATAAACGTGCGGATTGAGCAGGGTCACCGCCAAGGCACTGAGCATCACCGCCCGCAACGAACGCACGGTCTGGTTTTCGTCCTGACTCAAACTCTGTTTCGCGCAGGCCCGGCGCAATGCCTGGCTGCCGTACCAAATCAGAAACGCCGCGCCACCCCAACGGGCCACCGCCAGCAGCGTCGGGTTATGCGCCAGCACCGTCGCCAGGCCGAACACGCCCGCAGCCACCAGCAGCGCATCGCAAACGACGCACAGTGCCGCCACCGGCAGGTGATGTTCGCGGCGCAGGCTTTGGGCCAGCACAAACGCGTTCTGGGTGCCGATCGCCATGATCAGCCCCGCCGCGACCAACAGGCCGTTTACATAGCTTTGCCACATGAGGGTCTACTCCGCGTTGGCTGCCAGGTCCCGTAGCACTTGCATGGCGCGTTCGGCGTCGGCTTGGCCGACGAATAAATGGTCGTGGTAATAACCGGCGATCACGTTGCAACTGATCCCGGCCTTACCCAGCGCCGTGGCGAACGCGGCGGTCAGGCCGACGGCTTCAAGGGCCGAATGCACGTTCAAGGTGATCCACGCGGCGATGTAGTCGAAGCTGAAACCGGCCTTTTCGGCGTGGGATTTTTCCAGAATGACGGTCAGGCCTTCCTGCTCGCGGAAGCTGCCGACAAGCTCCAGGCCCGCCGGCAACGTGCCGTCGCGCAATGTACAAAACACGTACTCGCCGACGTTGAGTTGCGGGCTCATGCTGCGCAGCAGGGTTGCCAATGAGGTTTCGCCAGCCATGTCGGTATTCCTTGTGAAAGAGTTCTTGCTGGCCATTCTCCAGCGCAACGCTGTATAAGAAAAACCAATAGTGCTGATCGCTCATTAGGAAAACTGATGTTCGACTATAAATTGCTTTCTGCCTTGGCCGCCGTGGTCGAGCAGGCCGGATTCGAACGCGCCGCGCAGGTGTTGGGTTTGTCGCAATCGGCGATTTCCCAGCGGATCAAGTTGCTGGAAGCGCGGGTCGGCCAACCGGTGTTGGTGCGGGCGACGCCGCCAGCGCCGACTGAAATCGGTCGGCGTTTGCTCAACCATGTGCAGCAGGTGCGCTTGCTTGAGCGGGATTTGCTGACCCTGGTGCCGGCGCTGGATGAAGCAGGCCTGCCGGAACGCCTGCGTATCGCCCTCAACGCTGACAGCCTCGCCACTTGGTGGGCCGATGGGGTGGGGGATTTTTGCGCCGAGCAACATTTGCTGATGGACTTGGTCGTTGAAGACCAGACCGTGGGCCTCAAGCGCATGCGCGCCGGAGAAGTGGCGGCGTGTCTCTGTGCCAGCGAGCGCCCGGTGGCCGGGGCTCGCAGCGTGCTATTGGGCGCCATGCGTTACCGGGCATTGGCCAGTCCGGCATTTATTGCCCGACATTTCTCCGAAGGTGTGCGCGCCGAATTATTGCCGCGCACCCCTGCACTGGTGTTTGGCCCGGATGATTTCCTACAGCATCGCTACCTTGCTTCCCTCGGCGTGGACGGCGGTTTCGAACACCATTTGTGCCCATCGTCCGAAGGTTTTATCCGCCTCACGGAAGCCGGGCTGGGCTGGGGCCTGGTGCCGGAACTGCAGGTGCGCGAGCAGCTACAACGCGGCGATTTGGTGGAGCTTTTGCCAGATAAGCCAATCGATGTGCCGCTGTACTGGCATCATTGGCGCAATGGCGGTCAGCTGCTGGGTTTACTCACTGACCAATTGGTACGTTCGTCGAAGCAATGGCTGGTGCCGTTGGACTGATGGGCAGCGTCAAGACTCACGCATTACGCAAAACGAAAGACATCGGAGCTCTACATGAAAATTCTGGTCACCGGCGCAAGCGGCTTCATTGGCGGGCGCTTTGCGCGTTTCGCCCTGGAGCAGGGCCTGGACGTGCGGGTCAACGGTCGCCGGGCCGAGGGCGTCGAGCACCTGGTACGCCGGGGCGCCGAATTTATCCAGGGTGACTTGAGCGACCCGGAACTGGTGCGCGACCTGTGCTCGGACGTCGAAGCCGTGGTGCACTGTGCCGGCGCCGTCGGTTTGTGGGGGCGCTATCAGGAGTTTCATCAGGGCAACGTCCAGGTCACCGAAAACGTGGTCGAAGCCTGCCTCAAGCAACGGGTCCGGCGCCTGGTGCATTTGTCGTCGCCATCGATCTACTTCGATGGCCGCGATCATCTGGGCCTGACCGAAGAGCAGGTGCCCAAGCGCTTCAAGCATCACTATGCGGCGACCAAGTTTCTCGCCGAACAGAAGGTTTTCGGCGCCCAGGAGTTCGGCCTCGAAACCATCGCCTTGCGCCCGCGTTTCGTCACCGGTGCCGGGGACATGAGCATCTTCCCGCGCCTGCTGAAGATGCAGCGCAAGGGGCGGCTGGCAATCGTCGGCAACGGCTTGAACAAGGTCGATTTCACCAGCATGAAAAACCTCAACGAAGCGTTGCTCAGCAGTTTGCTGGCCAGCGGTTCGGCGCTGGGCAAGGCTTACAACATCAGCAACGGTACGCCGGTGCCGTTGTGGGATGTGGTGAATTACGTGATGCGCAAAATGGACGTCCCACAGGTCACCCGCTACCGTTCCTACGGTCTGGCCTACAGCGTCGCGGCGCTCAACGAAGGTGTTTGCAAACTCTGGCCGGGGCGCCCCGAGCCGACCCTGTCGCGCCTGGGCATGCAGGTGATGAACAAAAATTTCACCTTGGACATCAGCCGCGCCCGGCATTATCTGGACTACGATCCGAAAGTCAGCCTCTGGACCGCCCTCGACGAGTTCTGCACCTGGTGGAAGGCTCAGGATATTCGCTGACAGGCGTAGGACCTGTCTCGATACTGAACCGAGTGCGGGGTTGAGGGTCAACCCATGCGGCAGTGAGGGTTATACTTCGCCGCATCAAGCCATCACCGCGTTTCACAAAGGTTGCCTCAATGTCCATGCGTAACGATGCCAACGACGACTTCGATGATGTACCGAGCCTGCGTGCCGACCCCCTCGATGACGACGACTTTCCAACCACACCGGCCGCCCGTGAACGCACCACCGTGCACTCGCGTCCAGTGCCAGTGGCCAAGGTCAAAAGCGCCAGCACCGGGCCGTTGTGGGCACTGGTCGGTGCCTTGTTCTTCGCTTGCGCAGGCCTGGCCTGGTGGAGTTTCCAGCAGATCTCGCTGATGGAGCAGCAACTGGTGGCGACCCAGGAAAGTTTCGCGCGGATCAGTGAGGAAGCGGCGGGGCGTTTGCAGGACATTTCCGGCAAGGTGGTGGCCAGCCAGTCGAATGTCTCCAGCGACAGCGAAGCCCTGAAACTGCAGATCAAACAACTGGAAAGCAAACTCCAGGACCAGAGCCAGGCCCAACTGGGTGTGGTCGGCCAGACCAGCGACCTGGACAAGCGTCTGGCGCAGATGACCGCGCAGACTACCGCGCAAACCGCGGCCAGCACCCAATTGCAGGCCCAGGTCAAAACCCTGAGCGATGAGTTGACGGCCCTGAAAAGCGCGCCCGCTGACACCAGCAAAGTCGATGCCGAGCTGAAAAGCCTCAACGCCGACATCGCGGCGCTGAAGAAACAGGGCAACCCGACTGCCGCGATCGATCGCCTGGAACAGGAAATCGTCGTGCTCAAAAGCGAGCAGGACAACCGTCCGGCGACCCCCACGCCAAACCCGACCAACACCGCCGAGTTCGACGCCTTCCGCGCCCAAACCACCCGCAACCTCAACACGCTACAGGCGCAGATCCAGAATTTGCAGCAGCAGATCAACGCCCGGGCGAAATAGCCTGGCACGCCTTGTGTAGCAGTTGGCGAAGCCTGCGTTCGGCGGCGAAGCCGTCGTAAATCCATACAACGCGGTTTGCATGACACACCGCGTCGTCTGATCGACGACGGCTTCGCCGCCGGACGCAGGCTTCGCCAGCGGCTACAGATCGCTGAATATCCATCCATATTCCCAACCCCGTCTACGCTCTTGAAACATCAACAAGAACGAGGGATGCGCTATGGGGTTTGTGCACAAGTTGGCCTGGTTGGGGGGGATGTTGTTGCTGAGCCTGGGCCAGGTTCAGGCGGCGACGGTAGCCAAGGATGACGGCCAGGCGGCCCGGGCCTTGCTGGAAAAAGCTCTGGCGTATTACCACGACAACGGCGACAGGGCTTTTGCGGCATTCAGTCGTCAGGGCGAGTTTGTCGACAAGGACCGTTACGTATTCGTGGTCGACACCAAGGGTGTCATGCTCGCCAGCGGTGGGCCGTCCTCGGCGTTGATCGGGCGTGATGTGTCCGAGACGTTGCCGCCGGATTTGCAGAAAGCCTTCAAGGACGCCTTGAAAGTGCCGGAAGGCAATGGCATTCAGCAGGCCGAATACCGTTGGCAGAACTGGGCCGACGGCAAGGTCGAACGCAAGCACGTGTTCTATCAGCGCATCGGCCAGCGGATCCTGGCGGTCGGTTACTACTTGCCCCGCGCCTCCGCGCAACAAGCCCAGGCCTTGCTCGATAAAGCCGCGGCCGACTTGGCCAAGGATGAGAAGGGCACGCTGACGGCGATCAACTCGCTCAAGGGCGGCTACTTGCAGGACGATCTATACGTCTTCGTGGTCGATCTGAATAACCAGCGCTACGTCGCCCATGGCACCAATCTAAGGCTGATCAACACCGACTTCGGCAAGGTCAATGATCCGGAAGGCAAACCGGTGGGCGAGCCGATTCTGGCGTTGATCGCCAAGCAGGATCAGGGGGAATACGAATACCGCTGGAAGAACCCGGTGACCGGGAAGGTCGAGGACAAGCATGCTTATCTGAAGAAGGTTGGGCTTTTTCTGGTGGCTGTCGGGTATTACAGCCCTTGAGCAATGATCGTTCCCACGCTCTGCGTGGGAATGCAGCCCGGGACGCTCGGCGTCCCATCCAAAGCCGAACGCGGAGCGTCCGTTGAGGCATTCCCACGCGGAGCGTGGGAACGATCGGCTAACGAACCTTATCTTCCCGCCCCCGCAACACTCTGTTCGGCATCGCTATCGCCGCCGCCAACCCCAGCAACGACACCGCCGCACTGACCATCAGCAAATGCCGGAACGTCACCAGCAACTCCCCGCGCAAGGCATTCTGTGCCTCCCCCGGCGCGGCGTTCAAACCGTCGAGCAAGACATTTCCCGAGCTGCCTTCGCCAATCGCCGAGCCGGCCAAGTGGGCGAAACTCGAATCCTGCAACAATGCCAACAACAGCGCTGACATCAGCGCCACGCCCACCGCGCCGCCCAGCGAACGAAACAGGTTGGTGGTGCTGGTGGCGACGCCGATGTCCCGTTGTGCCACCGAATTTTGCGTGCCGACCAACGACGTCGGGAACTGCATGCCGCTGGCGATCCCGCTAAGCAACATAAACAGGCTGCTCATCAGTAGCGCCTGGGGCGCACTGAAGGCCATGCCGAGAATCGAGATCGGCATCAGCAGCGCCCCCGCCAGGATCATCGGCTTGTAGCGCCCGGTCACCGACGTGCGGCGCCCGGCGAAATAAGCGCCAATCGGCAAGCCGATCGCCAACGGCAACAGGTGCAGCGCGGCGCTGTCGGCCCCGGCGCCGGTGACGCTCTGAAAGCGCAGCGGCATCAGCACGATCAGGGAAATCGCCTGGAAACTGGTGAAGAAAATCGTGCACCAGCACAAGATCGCGTCGCGGTTGGCGAACAAATGCATCGGCAGCAACGGCTCCCGCGCACGGCGCTCATGCCACACGAACAGCGCCAGCACCGCCACTGCGCAACCGAGCAGCCCCAGCACTTCGGCGCTGCGCCATGAATGCCCTTGGCCGACCTGAGTGATGCCGAGCAACAAAGCGGTCAACCCAATGATCATCAGCACCGTGCCGACATAATCGATGATCGGTTTGCGCTGCGGCACCGGCAGCCCGACCAGCGTGCGATTGGCCACCAGCCACGCGCCGAGGCCCAGTGGCAGGTTGATCAGGAACACCCAGCGCCACGACAGGTATTCGGTCATGTACCCGCCGAGTACCGGCCCGGCGACGCTGGCCACCGCGTACATGCTGCTGAAGTAACCTTGGTAACGGCCGCGCTCACGGGGCGGGACGATGTCGCCGATGATTGCCTGGCTGACCGAAATCATCCCGCCGGCGCCAATCCCCTGAAGGATCCGCGCCAGCACCAGTTGCTCCATGCTCTGGGCCATGCCGCAAAAGAACGAGGCCACGGTGAATAGCCCCATGCCGAACAGCATCAACTTGCGCCGGCCGTACAGATCACCGAGCTTGCCGTAGATCGGCACTGCCACGGTCATCGCCACCATGTAGCCAGCAATCACCCAGGCCAGCAGGCTGACATCCTTGAACTGCGCGGAAATGGCCGGCATCGACACGGCGACGATGGTCTGGTCCAGCGCACCGAGAAAGATCGCCAGCATCAGGGCGATCAACACACTGCGAATGGCCGGTTTGGGCGTTTCAGGCTGGTTCAGATTGGTCACGGGTAAAACCTGCAGACACGGCGAGCGGGGATGCTCGCCAGTGTAAGTCGGTAGCAAGCTATTCGATAGCCTCGTACGGAAGTCCGACGTAATTTTCTGCAATGGTTTTTCGGCCGGCCTCGGAGTTCACAAAGTAGTCCAGCTCCGAAGCGCTGATGCGTTGGCTGAAGGCATCGTGCTCGTCGAAGCGGTGCAGCATCGAGGTCATCCACCAGGAAAACCGTTCAGCTTTCCACACCCGGCGCAGACAGATTTCCGAGTACTTCTCCAGCAGATCGACGCGCCCGTCGCGGTACACCTTCAGCAGAATATTGAACAGCGTGCTGACATCACTGGCCGCCAGGTTCAGGCCCTTGGCGCCGGTGGGCGGGACGATGTGTGCGGCGTCGCCGACCAGGAACATCCGCCCGTACTGCATCGGTTCCACGACAAAGCTGCGCAGCGGCGCGATACTTTTCTCGATGGACGGCCCGGTGACCAGTTTGTCCGCCAAGGCCTGCGGCAGACGGGATTTGAGTTCGTCCCAGAAGCGTTGATCGGACCAGTCCTCGACATGCTCCTCGGCCGGCACTTGCAGGTAGTAACGGGTGCGGGTCGCCGAACGCATGCTGCATAACGCGAACCCGCGTTCGTGGCGGGCGTAGACCAGTTCTTCGTGGACCGGCGGGGTGTCAGCCAGAATCCCCAGCCAGCCGAATGGGTAGACCCGCTCGAAGACCTTCAGGCAATCCGTGGGAATCGACTGCCGCGCTACGCCGTGAAAGCCGTCGCAGCCGGCGATGTAGTCGCAATCGAGGCGCCAGGTCTCGCCATCCTTTTCGAAAGTGACAAAGGTTTCATCGGTTTTCATCCCGTGAGGAACGACATTGCTCACTTGATAAATCGTCTGTGCCCCGGCGTCCCGACGGGCGGCCATGAGGTCGCGGGTGACTTCGGTCTGGCCATAGATCATCACGGTTTTGCCGCCGGTCAGGGCCTGTAGATCGATGTGTACCTGGCGGCCATCGAGGGCCAGGTCGAAGCCGCCATGGACCAGCCCTTCGGCGTCCATGCGCTGACCCACGCCGGCCTGGCGCAACAGCTCTACCATGCCTTGTTCGAGGACCCCGGCGCGGATTCGGCCGAGCACATACTCCGGCGTCTGGCGTTCCAGAATGAGGGTGTCGATACCGGCGTTGTGCAGCAATTGACCGAGCAATAAACCGGAGGGGCCGGCACCAATGATGGCGATTTGAGTTTTCAGCGTTTTCATTGTTTTTATGACTCGCAAGCTTCACGCGACCAGGGCCGGTGAGTAATTTTTATGGATCGAGTGCTTGCATTTTTCCCTTGCGGGTCTGTCAATTGAAGGTGAAAACTGAGCCGATACCTGTACATTCTGCCAATCGGTGCGATTATCGCCCCGTCTACTACGAGGCCTGGATTGAAGTGATGAACAAGCCTGACCTGCCTTCGATTCCGGTGTTCAAGCTCTACGGTGAAAGCCTGGATTGGCCGACCCCCGACTTGCTGCACTGTGAAACCATTTCCAAACGCAGCCGCGAACATCAATGGGAAATCAAACCCCACCGCCACGCTGATCTGTGCCAGTTACTCTTCGTCTTCAAAGGTCAGGCAGAGCTTGAAATCGAAGGTAAACGCACGCAACTGACCGAGCCGGCGATGCTGATCCTGCCGCCGCTGTCGGTGCACGGTTATCGTTTTTCCGAAGATGTCGAAGGGTTTGTCGTGACCCTGGCCGCACCCCTGGTGGCTCATTTGCAGTCACAACTGGGTAATTCGGAGAATGTCCTGGCCCAGGCCGAAAGCTATCCGGCGGGCAAGGACGGCGAGTACCTCAACAGTCTGTTTCTGGCGTTGCAAAGCGAATACACCGGCCATCAACCGGCCCGGGAAATGCTCATGCATTCGCTGGTCAGCGTGATCATGGTCTGGGTCAGCCGCCAGGTGATCCAGCGCCGCAACGCCAGCCAGCGACCGCAGCGCGCCCGGGAATACCTCAACGGCTTTATTCAACTGGTGGAAGAGACTTACCGCCAGCACGTCAAGGTCGAGGACCTGGCCCATCGGCTGGGGATTTCCGTGTCGCACCTCAACGGCACCTGCCGTGAGCTGGCGGGGCAACCGGCGTTGCAGATCATGCACGAACGCCAATTGCTGGAAGCCAAGCGCCTGCTGACTTACACCAGCATGACCATCTACGAAATGTCCGACGTGTTGGGTTTTTCCGATCCGACCAACTTCACGCGTCTTTTCAGGCGCCGCGTGGGGATCTCGCCCAAAGCCTTTCGCGACCGCTTGAAGGCCGATCAGGACAGCGAGGCCTGACGTTCTTCGCTAGCGAAGGGCGTTGAGGGTCGCGTTGTGGGGGATGCAGCGCTCATAATTGCAGCTGGCGAACTCACGGGGCAGGTTGCGCAACTGCTCCACCCGCCAGGCCGCGGTGCCATACAGCGCCAGCGTCGCCGCGCAGGTGACGAAAATGGCGAGGTATCTTCTTGTTCTGATGTTCATGGCGTTGACCTCTGAACGAATACCCTTGGGTACTTACATTCAGCATAGGTCAAGATCAAAAGATCGCAGGCTTCGGCAACTCCTACGTTGGATCGGCATGCATCCTGTCGGAGCCTGCGATCTTTTGATTTTAGAGCCCGACATCCCATTCAGGCTCTTCGGGAAACCTGAGCACCAGGAAGTCCAGCATGCTGCGCATCGTCGACGGCATGTGCTTGCGGGAGGCGTATACCGCGTACATGTTCATCTGCCGCGGCTCGGCATGCGCCAGTAAGCGGATCAGCTCGCCGCTGTGTATGTGCACGCCAGCCTGATAACTCGGCAGCATCGCCACCCCGGCGCCGGCCATGGTGGCGCGCAGCAGGGTGCTGGCCTCGTTGGCGCTGATATTGCCTTGCACCGGCACCGACACCTGTTCGTCGTCCTGCTCGAAATGCCAGAGGCTTTTGCCGAAGTAGGAGTGGGTCAGGCAATTGTGCTGGCTCAGGTCCTCGACCCGTTGGGGCGCCGGGTGTTCTTCCAGATACGCCGGGGAGGCGCAGATCACCGAGCGGCAAACCGTCAGCCGCCGCGCGATCAGGTTGGGGTCGAGGTCGTTGCTGGTGCGGATTGCCAGGTCGATGCGTTCGTCCACCAGGTTCACCGTGCGGTCGATCATTTGCATGTCGATGCTGACGCCGGGGTAGCGCTTGACGTACGCGGCCATGGCGTCTGCCAGTTGCGCCTGGCCGAACGAAGTGCTGACGCTGATCCGCAGCAGGCCACGGGGTGCTTCGTCCGGTTCGCTGATGGCGGCTTGCATGTCGGTGGTCAGGTCGAGCATCTGCCGGCAACGCGGCAGGATTTCGCTGCCTGCCGCGGTCAGGCTCAACTTGCGTGTGGTGCGGTGCATCAATCGGGCGCCGACCCAATCCTCCAGCTCCGCCAGATAGCGCGACACCACCGGCCGCGACAGGTCCAGGTGATCGGCCGCCGCCGACTGGCTGCCCAGGTCCACCACCGAGACAAACACCTGCATTGCTTGAAGACGATCCATGATTTGCCCACTTTTAGAAACAAACTATGTTTCAGCATCGCATTTTTTGTACTGAGATTGGCAACTAAGCTCTGTCCCATCGCCAAACACGGCATTCGGACAACGGAGCAACAGATGATCGGTTTCACCGCAATCAAGCGCATTCTCCTGGCAACCGCCACCCTCGGTTTCGCCGCTCACGCCGCAGCCGCATCGACCTTGACCCTGGACGTGTACAACCCGGGCGACAAGGCGATTTTCCCGGTGACCTCGGTGCTGGTCAGCGGCGAGAAAGAGGCGATCCTGGTGGACGCGCAGTTCGGCAAATCCCAAGCCGAGCAAGTGGTGCAGAAGATCCGCGCCAGCGGCAAGCAACTGACCACCATCTACATCAGCCACGGTGACCCGGATTACTACTTCGGCCTCGACACCCTGACCGCTGCGTTCCCGAACGCCAAAGTGCTGGCCTCGCAGCCGACCGTCGATCACATCAAGCACACCGTCGACGGCAAACTGGCCTTTTGGGGCCCGAAAATGGGCGCCGACGTGCCAGCCAAAACCATCGTGCCGGGCGTGCTCAAGGGCGACAGCCTGATGCTGGAAGGGCAGAAATTGCAGGTGGTGGGCCTGGACGGTAAGCAACCGGATCGCAGTTTCGTGTGGATTCCGTCGATCAAGGCTGTGGTCGGTGGCGTGGTCGTGGCGGAAAACATTCATGTGTGGATGGCGGATACACAGACGCCGCAGTCCCATGCCGATTGGTTGACTACGCTGCATTCGATTGAAACGTTGAAGCCGAAAACCATCGTGCCGGGGCATTACCTGGGCGAGAGCGCTCGTTCGCTGGCGGCCGTGCAGTTCACTGCCGAGTACATCAAGGCCTTCGACGAAGAAACCGCCAAGGCCAAGGATTCTGCCGCGCTGATTGCCGCGATGAAAAAACGCTACCCGACCCTGGGCGAAGAAAGCTCGCTGGAGCTGAGCGCCAAAGTCGCCAAGGGCGAGATGAAGTGGTAACCCGCTGACCCTGATCGTTCCCACGCTCTGCGTGGGAATGCAGCCCGGGACGCTCCGCGTCCCATCAACAGCCGAACGCGGAGCGTCCGTTGAGGCATTCCCACGCAGAGCGTGGGAACGATCTACAGATACATTCAAGCCAACTGGAGAACGTCATGAGCAAAATCGCAATCATCGGTGCCACCGGTCGTGCCGGTAGCCAACTGTTGGAAGAAGCCCTGCGTCGTGGTCACAGCGTTACCGCCATCGCCCGCGATACCTCGAAGATCGGCCAGCGTGCCGGTGTGGTCAGCCAGAATGTCGATGCGCTGGATGCCCAAGCCTTGCAAGCCGCCATCGCCGGGCATGACGTGGTGATCAGTGCCGCGCACTTCTCGACCCTGCCGGCCAGCGCCGTGATCGGGCCGGTGAAGAAGGCCGGGGTTAAACGGCTGTTGGTGGTGGGAGGTGCCGGTTCGTTGTTGCTGCCCAATGGCGCTCGTGTGATCGACAGCGAAGGCTTTCCCGAGGAGTACAAGGCCGAGGCCGGTGCCGGGGCGTTGTTCCTGGAGAATCTGCGTCAGGAGCAGGAGCTGGATTGGACTTTTGTGTCGCCGTCGGCGGAGTTTGTCGAAGGGGAGCGCACTGGCACGTTTCGGATCGGCAAGGATGATTTGCTGGTGAGCGCGGAAGGTCGGAGCTGGATTACATTCGCCGATTACGCGATTGCGCTGCTGGATGAAGTGGAAGCGCCGAAGCATTCGCGGCAGCGGTTTGCCGTCGGTTACTGAGCCCACTGATCGTTGCTGATCGTTCCCACGCTCTGCGTGGGAATGCCTCAACGGGCGCTCCGCGTTCGGCTCTGGATGGGACGCGGAGCGTCCCGGGCTGCATTCCCACGCGGAGCGTGGGAACGATCATCACCGCGTCTGAGCCTGCTCCACCAACCACCCCAACAATTCCTGCAACTTCGGCGAAGGTGCCGGCTTCTGCGGCAGCACCAGGTAATACGCCAGCCCGGTCTTCACCTTCAACTCAAACGGCATGACCAGCCGCCCGGCGCTCAGGTCATCGCCGATCAACGACCAATCACCAATCGCCACACCCGTCCCTTGGGACGCCATCGACATCGCCAAATCCAGCGTTTCAAAATGCTGACCTTTGCCGACATTGCTCAAATAAACATCCGCCGAGGCCAGCCAGGCTTTCCAGTCCCGTTCATCGCGGGTCGGGTGCAGCAGCATGTGTTGCTCCAGATCCTCCGGCGCCTGCAACGGCACCGGTCCTTCGAGATAGGGCTTGGAACACACCGGCGTCAGTTGCTCGTCAAACAGCCGATGGGACGCCAGCGAAGTATCCGGCGGAACCCCATAAACCACCGCCGCATCAAACTGCTCACGATGAAAATCCACGCCGTGCCGGACGGTGGTGGTCAGTTCCACCGGCACGTCCGGGCGTTCCTTTTGCCACTGCATCAAACGCGGCAACAACCAGCGCATGACACAGGTCGGGGCTTTGAGTTGCAGGGTTTCGCGCTTGGCGCCGATCTGCTCCACCGCCTCGCCGATCAGGCCGAAAATCTGCTGCACCCGTGGCAGCCACTCCCGCCCTTCAGCCGTCAGATCGAGGCCGCGGGCCTGGCGAATGAACAGTTCATAGCCCAAGTGATCTTCCAGCCCGGCGATCTGCCGGCTCACCGCGCCCTGGGTGATATGCAACTGCTCAGCCGCCCGGGTGAAGTTGCAGCACTGTGCCGTGATCAGAAAAGTGTGCAGGGCGGGCAGGGGAGGCAGTCGTTTCATGAGGACCCAAGGTATGACGTGAGGACATGGCTAGTATGACTTTTTATCCATTGTTGCGGCTACGTGTCGCCCGTTCCAATGAGGCCATCCCTGGGCTTGCCTACGCATCATAAACACTGCGCAGGCCCGGCGTCTCAAACGAACAAGAAGGGCAAAGACATGGCGACGTGCGGCGAAGTATTGGTCAAGTTACTCGAAGACTACGGGGTCGAGCAGGTGTTCGGCATTCCCGGGGTGCATACCGTGGAGCTGTATCGCGGGCTGGCCCGTTCGAGCATCAACCACGTCACGCCGCGGCATGAACAGGGCGCCGGTTTCATGGCCGACGGCTATGCGCGCACCAGCGGCAAGCCGGGTGTGTGCTTCATCATCACCGGCCCGGGCATGACCAACATCACCACCGCGATGGGTCAGGCGTATGCCGATTCGATCCCGATGCTGGTGATTTCCAGCGTGCAGACCCGCAACCAATTGGGCGGCGGTCGCGGCAAGTTGCATGAGCTGCCGAACCAGAGCGCATTGGTCGGCGGCGTGGCGGCGTTCTCCCACACCCTGATGTCGGCGTCGGAATTGCCGGGCGTGTTGGCCCGAGCATTTGCGCTGTTCCAGGCCGGGCGTCCGCGCCCGGTGCACATCGAAATTCCGTTGGACGTATTGGTCGAAGAGGCTGACGACTTGCTCGCCAGCGTCCCGGTTAACATCGACCGCGCCGGTGCTTCGCCGTCTGCCGTGTCTCGCATGACTGAACTGCTGGCCGGTGCCAAACGCCCCCTGATCCTGGCCGGTGGCGGTGCAATTGACGCTGCCGCAGAACTGACAGAACTGGCTGAGTTGCTCGACGCACCAGTGGCGCTGACGATCAACGCCAAAGGCATGCTCGAATCCAATCATCCGCTGCTGATCGGCTCGACCCAAAGTCTGGTCGCCACTCGCGCCCTGGTCGCCGAGGCCGACGTAGTACTGGCCATCGGCACCGAACTGGCCGAAACCGATTACGACGTGACCTTCGCCGGCGGCTTCGAGATCCCCGGCAAACTGCTGCGCGTCGACATCGACCCCGACCAGACCGTGCGCAACTACCCGCCGCACGTGGCGCTGGTGTCCGACTCGCGCAACGCCGCGCAAGCCTTACTCGCTGCGTTGTCGCACAAGTCGTTGGCCGAGCGCCGCAACGATTGGGGTCAGGTCCGCGCCGCGCGGTTGCGTGAAGCGTTGGCCGCAACGTGGGATGCGCCGACCCTGGCCCAGACCCGTTTCCTCGAAACCGTGCTGCACGAGTTGCCGGACGCGGTGTTCGTCGGCGATTCGACCCAACCGGTGTACACCGGCAACCTGACCTTCAACCCGGAGCGTCCGCGCCGCTGGTTCAACTCGTCCACTGGTTACGGCACGTTGGGTTACGCCTTGCCGGCGGCGATTGGCGCATGGCTCGGCGGCAGCGTCGAGGGCGGTTCGCGTCCTCCGGTGGTGTGCCTGATCGGTGACGGCGGGCTGCAATTCACCCTGCCGGAACTGGCCAGCGCCGTGGAAGCGCGCACGCCGGTGATCGTGCTGCTGTGGAATAACCAGGGCTACGAAGAAATCAAAAAGTACATGGTCAACCGCGCCATTGAGCCGGTGGGCGTGGACATCTACACCCCGGACTTTATCGGCGTGGCCAAGGCCCTCGGCTGTGCGGCTGAAGCGGCCAACGGTGTCGAGCAACTGCGCAGCGCACTGCGCGCCGCCACGGATCGCCAGGGCCCGACCCTGATTGAAATCGATCAGACCCAGTGGATGAAGGCGGTGTCGAAATGAGCTTCCCCACAACGCTGGATGGTCTGTACATCGACGGCCAATGGTCCGCTGGCAGCGAACACCTGCGCGTGATCAACCCGGCCACCGAAGCCCTGTTGACCACCGTAAATGGCGGCGATGAAAAAGCCGTCGATCAAGCCATAACCGCTGCGACCCAAGCCTTCGTTGACTGGTCGAAAACCACCGGTAGCGAACGCGGCGCGATCCTGCGTCGCATCGCCGCCGGCGTGCAGGCCGGTCGCGAACAACTGATGCATTTGCAGTCGAGCAACAACGGCAAACCACTGTTCGAAGCGGCCATTGACGTTGACGACGTGATCGCCACGTTCGAGTACTACGCCGGTTTGGCCGAAGGGCTCGATGCCAGGCAAGACAGCAACGTGGAATTGCCAACCGACGACTTCAGCGCACGCCTGCGCCGTGAACCGTGCGGCGTAGTCGGGCTGATCGTGCCGTGGAATTTTCCGATGGTCACCACGGCCTGGAAGCTCGCCCCGGCCCTGGCCGCCGGTTGCTGCGTGGTGCTCAAACCGTCCGAAGTCACGCCGCTGCCGGAGCTGGAACTGGCGGCGATCATCGCCGAGGCCGGTTTGCCCAAAGGCGTGTTCAACCTGGTCTGCGGCACCGGTCTGGCGGTCGGCGCGCCGCTGTCCGCCGACCCGCGCATCGCCAAGATTTCCTTCACCGGCAGCAACGCAGTGGGCGTTCAGGTCATGCAGCGCGCCGCCGAAACCGTGAAGGGTGTGAGCTTGGAACTGGGCGGCAAATCCTCGCTGCTGGTGTTGAAAGACGCCGACATCGCCCTGGCCGTGGAAGTGGCCTGTGGCGGCGGTTTTTTCAACGCCGGGCAGATGTGTTCCGCCACCAGCCGTGTGCTGGTCGCCGATGAATTGGCCGATGAATTCCTCATCCGTTTGCAGGCCCGCGCCGAAGCGATTCGCGTGGCCGACCCGTTCGACCCGAACGTGGAAATGGGCGCTCTGGTCAATCAGGCGCAGTACCAGCGTGTGCTTGGTCACATCGATCGCGGTTTGAGCATCGGCGCCAAGCTGATCTGCGGCGGCAATCGTCCGGCGGACCTGCCGCGCGGCTATTTTTTGCAGCCAACGATCTTCACCGACGTGCCCCTCGACAGTGCGCTGTGGTGTGAAGAAATTTTCGGCCCGGTGATTTGCGTGCGCAGTTTCGCCTCCGAAGCCGAGGCGATTGCCCTGGCCAACGACAGCCAGTTTGGCCTGGTGGCCAGTGTGGTCAGCCGCGACAACGAAGCCGCCGATCGGGTCGCCAACGCCTTGCAGGCGGGCCTGGTGTGGATCAACGCGCCGCAAGTGATCTTCCCGCAGACCGCCTGGGGTGGCTACAAGCAGAGCAGCCTCGGCCGCGAGTTGGGGCCGTGGGGTTTGCAGGCTTTCCAGGAAATCAAACACGTGATCCGGGCCGTCTGAGCGCTCGAAAAAGGTGAGCGCATGCCTCGTTCTGAGGCATGCGCTGGCGTCATGGCTTCAATGAGTTTTTATCGATAGTCAGGTGTTTTGCACGACCTCAGGATGAACCCGTCGGCTCAGCTAAAGCCCCGTGAAACCGGGGGCTTCGAGCTGATTTGAACGGGCGGATGCAACGGTTGCGACCAACCTCATACCTACAAAAACAAAGGGAGTCCTTCATGGGCCAGCATGATCTGAACAGACGGCAATTCATCAAAACCGTGGGCGTGGCTTCGGTTGCAGCGGCGGCCATGAGCATGCCCTTCATCCGTGCCAATGCCAGCGACACCCGCTTCCAGGGCAAGACCCTGCGTCTGCTGACCTGGTCCGATGACACCGGGTTGGCGGCACTGCGCAATATCGCGGCGACCTTCGAAGCCCAGTACGGCTGCAAGGTCATCGCCGACCGCACCGGCAGCACCTCGGAAATGGTCGCCAAACTCAAGGCCGGCGGTGATCGTCCGCAGTACGACATCATCACCCTGGCCGGCGTCGGCGCTGAAGGTTTGGCTGCTGCCGATCTGCTGGAAAAACCCGACCTCAACCGCATCCCGAACCTGGTGGACGTGCCGGAGAAATACCGCACTGGCGCCAACGGTCATGGCATCGGTTACCTGCTGTGGTGCAACAGCCTGGTCTACAGCACTCGCACCCAGACCGAAGCGCCGACCAGTTATGCCGCGCTGTGGGATGCCGACCTGGCGCCGAACATTTTCCTGCCGCCGCCGAACTGGACCGAAGCGATGGACCTGATCATCATCGCCGCCAAACTGGCCGGTGGTGACGAACACAACATCGAGCCGGGCTTCAAGAAACTCGCCGAGTTGAAGGACCGCGTGGTCACGTTGGGTGAAAACCCGAACCAGATCGCCGAGCTGTTCCGCACCGGTTCCCTGGACATGGGCGGCCTGTACGCGCCGGCGTTTTTCCCGAAACAAATTCGCGATCCGAACTACGGCCTCGGCGCCACCTTCGGCATGAAGGAAGGGTTCTACACCGACCTGATGCTCTCGGTGATGCCAAAAAATCGCCCCGGCGACACCGACCTGGCCTACGCCTTCATCAACCACTCCCTGGACCCGCTGGTGCAGGGCAAGATGGCCGAAGACATCTACAACGGCCCGGTCAACGCCAAGGCGATCATCTCCGCCGAAGCGCGCAAGAGCCCGTTCATCCTCACGCCAGAGCAGATTGCCGACAAGGCGATCATGCACGACAACGCCTTCCTGGCCAGCGTGCATGACCAATGGATTCGTCGTTACACGGAAATCTTTTCTTCCTGATTTCTGAGGTTTGAAGATCCTTTTGTGGCGAGGGAGCTTGCTCCCGCTCGGCTGCGCAGCAGCCGTACAACCGGACACCGCGACCCTTTCTGTATCGACGCGGTGATTGATTGGGGCCGCTTCGCGACCCAGCGGGAGCAAGCTCCCTCGCCACAGGGTTACTCAAATCGCAGTCTTGCTGCTTTCCATTGACGAGACCCTTGCTATGGAACACCAACCACCTTTGACTCATCCGCTCGCCACCACGCCGAAGCTGTCGCGCCGTGGCGTGTCGCCGACTGCCCGCGCCTGGCTTTTCCTGTCGCCGTCGATGCTGTTTCTCGGCGTGCTGATTGCCGCCAGCCTCCTGGTACTGCGCATGAGCGTCGGCACCAAAGGCGCGGAATGGAGCGGGTTCAGCCTCGCCAGTTACGCGCAGTTGCTGGAACCCTACTACCTCAAATCCCTGATGCTGACCCTGCGCCTGGCGTTGTTCAGCGCAGTGATCGCGGTGCTGCTGGCGATCCCGGTGGCGTACACCATGTCGCGGCTGACCTCACCGTTTCTGCGGCGGATCTTTCTCGCGGCGGTGCTGCTGCCGTTGCTGGTCAACCTGCTGCTGCAAAGCTACGGCTGGCTGGTGATTCTCGGTCCGGCCGGGATGCTCAATCAGGCACTGATGGGGCTCGGTCTGATCAAGCGCCCGATCATGCTGCTCTACAACCAGAACGGCGTGCTGATGGGGCTGGTGCAAACCGCGTTTCCATTGGCCGTGCTGCCGATTGCCAGCGCCATGCGTGGCGTTGCGCGCACCTATGAAGAAGCCGCCGCGACCCTCGGTGCGAGTCGCTTCCAGGTGTTCCGCCAAGTGGTGTTGCCGATGAGTCTGCCGGGGATCATCACTGGCGCGACGTTGGTGTTCGCCTACAACGCCAGCAGCTTCGTCGTGCCCTTGCTGCTCGGTGGTCGCCGGGTGCCGATGCTCGCGGTGATGGTGCATGACCAGATCGCCCCGCTGATGAACTGGCCCGCCGCCTCCGCTGCCGGGGTGGTGTTGATCGTCACCACACTGGCGATCATGACCTTGTCCGAATACATCACCGGCCGTCGCCGGCGCATGCTGGAGGCTTCGCAATGAGCACCCTGACCAAAAAACGTTATGGGCTGTTGCCGGGCGAGACCGGCAAGTTCGCCGGCATCCTCTCGGGCTTCATTCTGCTGCTCGCGGTGTTGCCGATTTTGACCATGATCGTCATGTCGTTCAGCGGCGCGTCGAACCTCGACTTCCCGCCCAGCAGCTATAGCCTGCAATGGTATCGCGCGGCCTGGCACACCTTTGTTTCGCCGGACGCCAGCGACGTGCTGAGCCTCGGTAAAGCCATGTCCACCAGCCTGATGGTCGCGTGCCTGACCATGGTCTTCGCCACCCTCATCGCGGTGCCGGCCGCTTACGCGCTGACCCGTTGCGAGTTCCGTGGCAAAGCCGTGGCCCTGCAATTGATGTCATTGCCGCTGGTGTTCCCAATGGTGGTGCTGGGCCTGGCGTTGCTGCTGGTGTTCGACAGCTTGCCGTTCCAGATCACCACGTCGCGGTTGGTGATTGCCCACGTGATCCTCGCCTTGCCGTTTGTGGTGAAGAACTGCACCGCAGCAATGCTCTCCATCGGCAGCGAAGTCGAAGAGGCGGCGCAGATGCTCGGCGCCTCGCCGACCCGGGCGATTATCGACGTGGTGGTGCCGTTGATGAAGTCGGGAATCCTGGCAGGGATGCTGCTGGCGTTCATCGTCTCGTTCAACGAATTCACCGTGACCTATTTCCTCTACACCATCGACGTCATGACCGTGCCGATCTGGATGTACAGCCGCACCGTGTCTTCGCTCGACCCAACCGTATTTTCGTTTGCCGTGCTGATCGTGCTGATCGACTTCGTCCTGATCTGGGCGTTGGAGAAGCTGGTCGGTGAAGGTGGCGTTTCGTTCTGATTCTTGAGGTGCAACATGACTGGTCTGATTCTGGAAAACGTCGAGAAACACTACGGCTCGGCCTGCGCGGTAAAGGATGTAAACCTGCATTTGCCCGAGGGCAAACTGGTGTGTTTCCTCGGCCCGTCGGGCTGCGGAAAAACCACACTGCTGCGGATGATCGCCGGGCTCGAAACCCTGTCCGGCGGCGAGATTCGCCTGGACGGTGAAGACATCGGCCATACCCCGGCGCACCTGCGTAACTTCGGCATGGTCTTTCAGTCGTTGGCGCTGTTTCCGCACATGACCGTGGGGGAGAACATCGCTTACCCGCTGAAACTGCGTGGCGTGAGCAAGGCCGATCAGCAGGCGCGGGTGGTGGAGTTGCTGGAGCTGATTCAGCTGAAGGAAATGATTGATCGCCCGGTGGCGAAGCTGTCCGGCGGGCAACGTCAGCGGGTGGCGATTGCCCGGGCGATTGCTTCGCGGCCGAAAATCCTGCTGCTGGATGAGCCGTTGTCGGCACTGGACGCCAAGTTGCGTGAATCGATGCAGGTGGAAATTCGTCAACTGCAACAACGCCTGAACATCACCACGATCATGGTGACCCACGATCAGCGTGAGGCGATGACCATGGCCGATATCGTCGTGGTGTTGGGTGAGCACAAGGTGCAGCAGGTGGGCACGCCGATTGAAATCTACCGGCACCCGGCCAATGAATTTGTCGCGGACTTTATCGGCTCGGGCAACATTTTTCCGGCTACCGCGCTGGGCAACGGCAAGGTTGGATTGCCGGGCGGCGATGCCCTGGAAGTGCCGATCTGCAGCAGCATTGTGGTGGGGGAGAAGATCAAGATGCTGATTCGCCCAGAGGACCTGCAACTGTCGCAGCCCCAGGCGACGGCGGGGAATCGGTTGCTGGGCAAGGTGACGTTTGTGCGAGACATCGGTGCGACGATTGAAACGACGGTGGAGTGTTCCGGAGTGTCGTTTACCGCGTTGAGCACGCCGTGTCAGGGGTTTGGGTTGAGTATCGGGAATCCGGTTTCGGTGACGTTGCCGGCAGAAGCTTGCCGGGTACTCAGCGCCTGAGTACACCGTCAAACCTGTAGGAGCGAGGGCGGTGTTAAACGGTCAAGCGCATCCGCGCCAGATCCCGCAACGGCGGCGCCCCGAACAACCGGCTGTATTCGCGGCTGAACTGCGACGGGCTTTCATACCCGACCCGATACCCAGCCGCCGACGCTTCCAGCCCTTCGGCGAGCATCAGGCGCCGCGCTTCCTGCAGGCGCAGTTGCTTCTGATACTGCAACGGACTCATCGCCGTCATCGCCTTGAAGCGGTGATGCAGGGTCGACACGCTCAGGTTCACTTCCTTCGCCAGATCATCGATACGCAACGGTTGCTCATAGTGGCCGTTGAGCCATTTGATCGCCTGGCTGATGCGATGGCTCTGGCTGTTGGCGATGGCGATTTCATACAGGCGATGGCCCTGCTGGCTGCGCAACAGACGATAGAGAATCTCCCGTCGAATCAGCGGCGCGAGCATGGCGATGTCTTTGGGCGTGTCGATCAAACGGGTCAGACGCAGCACCGCGTCGAGCATGGCCGCATCCAGCCGTTCGACATATAACCCGCGCCCGGTGGGCCGGGTCGGCACGCCCATGGGGCCGGCGTCGGCGATCAGCGCGGTGATTTCCGCCGGGTCGATGTCCAGCCGCACGGAGAGGATCGGCTCCTCGGAGGTGACAGTCACCACGCGCCCGCTCACGGGCATCGAGACCGAGACCACCAGGTAATTGAGCGGGTCGTAATTGAACACCTCATCGGCCAACCGCACTTCCTTGCGCCCCTGGGCCATGATGCACAGCGCCGGTTGCGCCAGCACCGGGGCAAACTGATGGGTCTGGCTGTGACGCGACATGATCAACGAATCGACGGCAGTGGCGTAATTGCCATCCTCCGTGGTGTTGCGGCGGATGATCGCAGCCAGTTCCTCGCGCTGTTTCTCCATGTCGGCATCCAGCGGGGCTTCAAAGTGATCGAACGACGACATGCAGGACATCCTCGGTGAGGCGTTGTTGATGGGCAGAGCTTAAGTTTGTGCAAGGCAAAGCGGTAGACACATCCTGCCTGATGCTTGCCTGATTCTGCATTGGCTTGATGGGCGACATGGCTGTAACCCCGTCGCCGCCCTGAAACTTGCTTGAAACCCCCCGGTCATCGTCGAAGCAGGCCCGGGCCGGCTTTCAGGGCGATTAACGCATCCTCGCAGGATTGTGCAACAAGCTGGCAGGAATCGACTAACGGCAACAGCGGCACGCCGCCTAACCTTGGATCCTGTCGCAGCCCGTCCCTGGCTGCCACGCAACTCCTTGGGAGGGTTGAACATGTCTACGCAGATTCCCGTCAGTCATATGGCCTTTGTTCGTGCTCGCGCCGGGCGTTCGGCGGAACTCGGTGCACGCCTGAGCGCGTTGATCGAGCCATCCCGTTCGGCCAGTGGTTGCCTGAGCTTTGCCCTGCAACATTCGCAATGCGATCCCGACCTGTGGCTGGTGTCCGGTTTCTGGACCCATCAACAGGCGATGACCGCGTATTTCAGCACCCCCGCCATGCAGATCTTTGCCGATCTGGTGCAGGACCTGGTGGTCAACAGCCTGGATTTCCACACGTTCAAGGACGTCTCGGCGGCTCAGGCGCTCGGTCAGACCAAAGCACAGGTGCACAAACTGGTCGGTTGAGGGTTTAATGGCGGCAATCTCAACTTAGCCAGGATGCGCGACCATGGCACGCAAAGCCTTTGATCATTTTGAAGCTGTTTCCGCTGTAGTACCGGGCGAGGGTGGTTACCACGCCGCGATCGCCGTCAAAGCCATCGGTGGCACCGGTGCGCCACGCTTTCATAAAGTGCTTGAAGATCAAATCTTCAAGACGGCCAACGAAGCCGATCTGGCCGCCGCCAAAGAGCTGACCCGCCTCAAAGACGTCAAAGAAGACGCTGACCTGCTCTGGTAAGTTATTTTTTCGCCCCTGGGCGATGCATCTTGAACAATGCCTCTGGCCCCAGCTGAAAGTAATCCGCTGGCCCGCCGCCGCGCAGAATCGGTTCTGCCGCGGCGGTGTCGTACACCCCATCCTTCAACAGCCACTTGGCGATATGCACGGCGACCACTTCGCCGAGAATCAGCCAGCTCGGCACCACATCGCCGTTCGCGCGTTGCAACTGAATGATCTGCGTAACCTTGCATTCGAAGGACACCGGGCTTTCGGCGACCCGTGGCACCTGGATGATTGTCGACGGGGCGGCTGTCAGTCCGGCCAGTTCGAATTCGTTGGTGTCAGGCGCGACCATGGCACTGCTCTGGTTCATCCGCTCGGCCAGTGGCCGGGTGGCGAGGTTCCAGGCGAACTCGCCGGTCTGTTCGATGTTGTTCAGGCTGTCTTTGCGCCCGACGCTGGAAAATCCAATGATCGGCGGAATGTAGTTGAACGCGTTGAAGAAGCTGTAAGGCGCCAGGTTCAGCTGGCCGTTGGCGTCCTGCGAGGAAATCCAGCCGATGGGCCGCGGGCCGACGATGGCGTTGAACGGGTCATGGGGCAGGCCGTGGCCGTTGGCGGGTTCGTAGTAGTGGATGTCGTCGGGCATGCTTGGGGTTCCTGGGGCGATGTTCGGGATAAACGCATAGTGCAAGCGCGACCCTGTAGGAGCAAGGCTTGCCCGCGAATGCGGCGGCACATTCAACGTTGAGGTGTCAGACCGGCCGCCTTCGCGGGCAAGCCTCGCTCCTACAGGGAATGTGGAGGCTGACATTTTACCGTCTCCCAGAAACGACTAAGCCCGGCCGAAGCCGGGCTGTGATGCCGCGTTTGGGGGTTAGCTGATGGAAGCCGAGCCGGTGCGATCGTAGCCGTCAGCCGCGAAGGTGGCGGAGCCGGTTTTGTCGTAGCCGTCAGCAGCAAAAGTAGCGGAGCCGGTTTTGTCGTACCCATCTGCTGCAACAGTGGCCGAGCCGGTGCGGTCGTAACCGTCGGCAGCTACAGCGGAGCCGGTGCGGTCATAGCCATCGGCGGCGAAGGCGCCACCGGCCAGTACGGAAAGGGTCAGGGCGAGGATCAGTCGGGTTTTCATGGCGGTTACTCCGGGTTCGTTGGCGTTGTGTGCCTTGGGTATGGGTTTTATCTTACGCTCGATAAATTGATTAAAAAGCGCAAATTAATGCTAGTAACTATCGATTAAATTGATGTTAAGGCCGTGAGGCGTTCTCGCTTTCAAGGTTCGAGTGAGCACATCGCAATGCATCGATCAGACAGGGACAGGATGTGTTCCGGGCATTAACCGGTGATTAATCAATTCGCTGCCTGGGTGACAGATTTTTCATACAAACCCTTCGCCCATAAAAAAGGGCAGACCTGGTTCGGGTCTGCCCTTTATTGGTGTTGCAGCGGGACTTAGTCCGTCTCGATCCGCGAATGTTTGCGGGTGTCTTTCATGGTGATGTACACCAGCAATGACACGGCGATACACGCCGTGACATACCAGTAGTAACCGGTTTCCATGCCGATGCTCTTGAACCACAGCGCGATGTATTCGGCGGTGCCGCCGAAGATCGACACGGTCAGCGCATACGGCAGGCCAACGCCCAGAGCCCGAATCTCGGTCGGGAACAGTTCGGCTTTGACCACTGCGTTGATCGAGGTGTAGCCGCTGACGATGATCAGCGCCGCCATGATCAGGAAGAACGCGCCCCACCAGGTCTGGATGGTGTGCAGGGTGGTCAGGATCGGTACGGTGAACAGCGTGCCCAGTACACCAAAGGCGATCAGGATCGGCCGACGCCCGACCTTATCCGACAAGCCGCCGATGATCGGTTGCAGGCACATGAACAGGAACAGCGTGGCCGCCGAGATGCTGGTGGAGTCGGTGATGCTCATGCCGACGGTGTTCACCAGGTATTTCTGCATGTAGGTGGTGTAGGTGTAGAACGCCAGGGTGCCGCCCATGGTCAGGCCGACCACGGTCATCAGTTCCTTCGGATGGCGCATCAGCGTGCGCATGGCGCTTTCTTTCTTCTCTTTCTTGACCTTGTTGAACGACTCGGTCTCTTCCATGCCACGACGCAGGTAGAGCGCCACGACCGCACACAGCGCGCCGATGGCGAACGGGATGCGCCAGCCCCAGGCGTACAGCTGTTCGGTGGTCAGGGTCTGTTGCAGCACGATCAGCACCGCCAGGGCAATGAGCTGGCCGGAGATCAGGGTCACGTACTGGAAGCTGGAATAGAAACCGCGACGTTCCTTGGTCGCCATCTCGCTGAGGTACGTCGCCGAGGTGCCGTACTCGCCACCGACCGACAGGCCTTGCAGCAAACGGGCGAAGATCAGCAGGATCGGCGCGCCGATACCGATGGTTTCATAGTTGGGGCTCAGGGCGATCAGCAGCGAGCCGAAGCACATCAAATACACCGAAGCCATCAATGCCCGTTTACGACCGGCGCGGTCGGCGTAGAGGCCCATCAGCCAGCCCCCGATCGGACGCATCAGGAAGCCCACGGCGAAGATCGCGGCGGTGTTCATCAGCTGTGCGGTGGAGGAACCGGCGGGGAAGAAGGACTTGGCAAAGTACAGGGAGAACGCGGCGTAGACGTACCAGTCGTACCACTCGACCATGTTGCCGACCGAGCCGCTGAAGATCGATTTGATCCGGCTGGCGGTGGTTCTTTCTTTGGCAGGCGCAGCGGCCGACCCAAGAGGCAGGGCGTTGGAGTTATCCATTGAAGGATCCTTCGTTTAATTGTTTTTGTGGAGCGCGTGTAAACGCAGCCTGCAAGGGCTATAGCAGGAGGTGTGCCAAGGGGCGGAGGGCCGGTTTAGAGGGGGGTGGCAGGCTTTTATGAGCGGAAATCCGCTTATTGGTGGCCGGAGATAAGCGGATAACCGCCGAAAAGATCGTTCCCACGCGGAGCGTGGGAACGATCAGTTAGAGGAACATCTCGCGGGTGAGTCCATGCCGCTGCAGCTTTTCATTGAAGGTCCGGCGTGGCAGTTGCAGCTCTTCAAGCACCGCTTTCACATCGCCCTTATGCCGGGTCAACGCCGCCCGCAAACAATGAGCTTCAAACGCTTCCTGCTGCGCCGCCAGCGACTGGCCAGGATCAATCCCCACCGGCTCCGGCTCGCCCAGCCCCAACACCTGCCGCTCGGCCACGTTCGCCAGTTCCCGCACATTGCCCGGCCAGTCATGGCTCAGCAGGTGACTCAGTTGCGGGCCGCTCAAGGGTGGGAAGGTCCGGCCCAGGCGTTCGGCGGCATTCTGCGCGAAGGTTTCAAACAGCAACGGAATGTCTTCGCGCCGCTCACGCAACGGTGGCAGGCGCAACTCGGCGACGTTCAAGCGATACGCCAAATCCTCGCGAAAACGCCCGGCCCGGGCTTCGTCCAGCAGGTCGGGTTTAGTCGCGGCGATGATCCGCAAGTCCACGCGGATGCTCTGGTTCGAGCCCAATCGCTCAAGCTTCTGTTCCTGCAATACCCGCAGCAACTTGACCTGCTGCGCCAAGGGCATGCTTTCAATCTCATCGAGAAACAGCGTGCCGCCATCCGCGTATTCGAGTTTGCCGATGCGCTTGCCCGACGCGCCGGTAAACGCGCCGCTCTCGTGACCGAACAACTCGGCCTCGAACAACTGCTCGGGAATTGCCGCGCAGTTCAGCGCCACGAACGGCTTGTCGGCGCGCGGGCCGAAATCGTGCAGGCAACGGGCGACCAGTTCTTTTCCGCTGCCGGTTTCGCCACGGATCAACACGTTGACCGGCAGCGTCGCCAAATCCAGCACCTGCCGGCGCAAGGTCTGCAAGCCACGGGACACGCCCAACAGCGTCGCGTCGAGTTTGGCGCGGTTGTCGGCCTGGACGTGCAGGGCGCGGTTTTCCAGGACCAACCGGCGTTTTTCCAAGGCACGGCGCAAACTGCCGAGCAGGGTTTCCGGGCTGAACGGTTTTTCCAGAAAGTCGTAGGCGCCATCGCGCATCGCTTCGACCGCCATCGGCACATCGCCATGGCCGGTCAGCAAGATTACCGGCAGATCGGCATCCCGGCGTTGCACTTCGGCCAGTAGTTCCAGACCGGTCATGCCGGGCATGCGCACGTCGCTGAGGATCACCCCGGGGAAATGTGCCGGCAGCTGCGCCAGGCATTCATCGGCGCGGCTGAACAGCTGCACCTCGAAACCCGACAGGCTCAGCCACTGTTCGACGGCGCTGCGGATGCTGCTTTCGTCGTCGACCACCATCACCGAATTCAGCATGAGACGGGTTCCTCCAGATCGATCGGCAAGGTCACGGTGAACACCGCGCCGTTATCGTGATTGTCGGCACTCAGGCGTCCGCCGGATTCATGCACGATAGCGAACGACACCGCCAGCCCCAGGCCCAGACCATCACCCACCGGTTTCGTCGTAAAAAACGGATCGAACACGTTCGGCAGATGTTCTTCAGCAATGCCGCCGCCGTTATCGGCGACGGTCAGGCGCCACAGTTGTTCATCGGCTTCGAGGCGAATTTCCAAACGCTTGCAGGGTTTGTCCTGCACGGCGTCGAGGGCATTGCGCAACAGGTTGATCAGCACCTGCTCCAGGCGAATCGCATCGCCACGCACCCAGGCCGGGCGCGTCAGGTGCAGCACGGTGCTGACGTTTTCATCGCGCAGCCGCGCATCGAGCAACTGCAAGGATTGATCGACCACCGCCGCCAGGTCCAGCCGTTCGCGCAGGCCGCTGGGGCTTTTGCGGGCGAAGGTTTTCAGGTGACCGGTCAGCGCAGCCATGCGTGTGAGCATGTCGTCCACCGGTTTCAGCGCCTTGTAGGCGTCATCGACCCGGCCGTGATCGAGCAGCAGCCGCAGCGTCGCCAACTGCATGCGTTGTGCGGTCAGCGGCTGGTTGATTTCATGGGCCAGCGCTGCCGACATCTGCCCCAGTGCCGCGAGTTTGGCTGATTGCACCAGACCGTCCTGGGCGGTGCGCAGGTCGCGGGTGCGTTCTTCCACCAATTGTTCCAGCTCTTCGCGGCTGCGCTGACGCATCTTCGCCAGGCGCCAGCGCTGGTTGAGGAACAGCAGCAGAAACACCAGCGCCAGCCACGAACCGGCGGCAGCGAGGCCGGCATTGCGGCTGTCTTCGAAGGCGATTTGCGGGCGGCGTAACAGGTGCAGGGTCCAGCCTTCGGCGGGCAACGGCAGGGATTCCCACAGGTAATCCGCTGCGCCGTCGGGGCCATCGACCCGGGCCAGATTGCTGTTGTCGTCGAAGCGCCGCACCGACTGATACTTGAGCGGTGTCAGCGGTTGCTTGTCGTATTGGCGGGTGACTTTCAGTTCGGTGTGATCGCTGTCGCTCAGCGGTTTCAACGTGCGATAACGCCAGCCGGGCTGGTTGGCGATGAAGATGATGCCGCGGGCATCGCTGACCAGCAGGGTATCGCTGCCCTGGCGCCATTCGCGCTCAAGTTCGGGAAATTCGAGTTTCACCACCATCGCGCCGAGGAACTCGCCGTTGTCGCGGGTCACCGCACTGGACAAGAAGTAACCGGGAATGCCGCTGGTCACCCCGACCGCATAAAAGCGCCCGGTGCCCTGGGTGCGGGTCTGGCTGAAGTAAGGGCGAAAACCGTAGTTGTGGCCCACGTAACTGCTGGGCAAACGCCAATTGCTGGCGGCCACGGCCAGGCCGGTGTAGTCGAGCAATTCCAGGGTGGAGGATTGCGCGGCGCCGTTGATCTTTTCCAGTTTGCGGTTCAACAGGTCCTGCTGTTCAGGGCTCACCGGACCGTTCAAGCCCGCACGCAATTCCGGGTCCAGCGCCAGCACGGCGGGCAGGGCTCGGTAGCGGTCGATTAGCGTGTGCAGGGAGTTGGCGTACAGCGCCAGTTGCTGGCTGGCGCGGGCGGCGTCTTCTTCCAAAGCCTGGTGTTCGGCGTGGCGTATTGCCAACCCGGCAGCAAACACAGCGCCCGCGCCTATCAGCAGGGTATGGAGCAGCAGACGCAGAGGGCGGGAGGTCGCAAACATGGGAAGAGTCAGGCGCGGGGTAGGGCGAGCACGATAACATGCACCGCCCCGTTTCCCCGATGCCCTGATGGCGTGATTAAGCCAGCAGGGTTGCCTGCGTTTTGCGCAACTGGGTGATGGTCGCGTCCGTCCTGCTTTTGATGTTGTCGAGTGTATCGCCTTCTGGCGTTCCGAAAACTTTACTAAACGGTCTATAGGTATTAATGGAGTCACGTCCTGCCGTTTCAAAAAGACTTCCTATTTCCTCTACGCTCTTGTTCAGAACATCGATCATGCCGCTGATGAAAGAATTCCCTCTGCCGACTTTTTCCGGGGTGAGTGTTTTTCCGGCGCCAACGACTTCATGCAGTATTTCGAAAGCACCCGCCAGCGTACTGACCATCGCGCCGATTTCGCTGGCCAATTCGGGATTGGCGACTTTGGCGACGGTGTTGGCTGCCGCGGTCCCACCTTCTTTGCTGGCCTTCAGCCAACCCGCTTTGTTCAATTGAACGACGCCTCTGGCGATGCCCTTGAACTTTCTGATGACGTAGGGGGCGAAGTCCATCGTTTTGTAATCACCTTTGCTGACGATTCGCTCGGGGTTCAGCTTGCCTGCCTTGAACTTGACCGAAGCGCTCAAGCTCAAGCTTTCGGCCGCAAAGTCGATACCGGAGCTGATAGCCTTTTTGGTAAGAAATCCGAGAATGATGCCAAATGCAACGCCAACCGGTCCGGCGACGCTACCCAGTGCGGCAGCGGCGCCACCGACGCCGACTCCCAGACCGTAGCTGAGCGCTTGCCCACCGATATGAGCCACAGTGCGAATGGCGGCGGAGGCACCATGGGAGGATGCCGAGCGATGGTTGGCAATTTGCCTTCGCGCTTCCTTGGCCCTGCGGCTGGTAAGCTCAAGAATCTTCAAGTGGCGCTCGATCGCATCCGATAAATTCCGGTTGGCTATCTGTTGCCGCCGAACCGCTGCGGCTTTCGCTCTTCTGGCTGCGCGCTCGTCGTCAGGTTCGATCATCAGTTTCATGAAGCTGCGTCTGGCTTCACCGTCCGCGTCAACGAAGATGATGGGGTTATTGCCGACAAACGCATAGAGGTTCAGCCCATCCACATCTCCCGCCGGATCGGCACTCACCCAGCGTTGCAACCATGGTGCGTAATAGCGCGCACCGTAGTAATAAAGCCCGCTGACATCCATCTCCTTGCCGGAATATCGAATCGTTTTGTAACTCGCCTCAACCGCCGAGCGCGCCGCCCACCAGGCGGTACCACCGAAAGGGTAGTAGATTTCCTGACTGATCCGTTCGCCATGACGGTCCAGTTCCAGTGAGCTGGAACCCAAGTGATCGTCAAGACTGTAGCGCAGTTGATCGGGTTCGATATCGGCTGGCTGGCCGGTGACCCAATGCAGACAACGCACGTTGCCGGGCAAAGTGATGACGTGCAGCGCTTCGGTGTTGTCCCGCGTGCGGATTTCAAGGCCCGGCAGGTAAAGCACAGTGCGCGTGTGGGTGACCGCTCTAGCCTGTGACACTGCTTGTTTACTGACTCGCACCCCTTGGCTATAGACGTACGTTTCTTCGTCGTCGGTAGCGTCGCTGCGTTCGATCAGCCGGGCCACTGCCAGTTGACCGCGACTATTCCAGTGCAACGGTTGACCCTTTTGCAGTGACAGCAAATTACCCTGGGCATCGAAGTGCTCTTCGAAGACCGGATCGGGATCACCTTCCTCCCAGCGCACACCGCGGTTGCTGTGGGGATTGATGCGAAAGACATGGGTGTGATTGTTGTTGTCACGCTCGTGGCGCAAGGTCGTCAGGTTACTACCGGCATCGTAGTCATAATGCTGCACGTAGTTATAGCGGCGTGCGGTGTCGATCGGGCTTTGCACGGGTGGCAAGCCAGGTCGACGGTTGGGTGTTTCGGCTTCGAAACCGCTGGCCCGGATCAATCTGTACAGCGAGTCATACTTGAACTGTCGGTTGCTTTCCACGCGCTGGTTGGCGAAATACACCGTGGCCAGGGTGTGGTCATCGATACGCAGCACATTGCCGGTCGGATCGTATTGGTACATCAGGTCTTGCAGCAACGCCTGGCCGGGTTTCCCAACCTTGAGGGTGCACAGGCGCCCGTCGGCCGGGTCATAAGTCCAGTTGCTGATCACGTTATTGGCGGCGGTTTGCGCCAGGCGCTGGCCGGCGGCGTTGTATTGGGCATCGAGCAAGATCGGTTGCGGCGCAAGGTCGGTTTTGAGCTGCAGTAACACCTGCTTGAGTTGTCCGGCGATGTCATACCGCAACTGTTGCTGGTGCTGGCCGGCGTCAGTCTGGTTGAGCACGGCACCAAGCGCACTGTAGTTTCGGTGGCTGAGATAAGCCTGACCCTGGGCAAATGTCCGGGTTTCGCGCAACGCCTGGCCGCCGAGATTGAAGCTATCGATGTTGACGCGGCCCGAAGGATCGACTTGCTCGATCATCTGGCCGCGCAGGTTGTGGCCGGCCTCTGCCAAGCCGTGAGCATAGGTGAAGCGCTCGACGTTTGGCTGGGCGTTTTCTTCCAGGGCGATAACGCGCAGCTGATCGTCATAGGTGGTTCGCCAGTGGTTGGCGCGTTGGTCCCAGTGTTGCAGCACTTCACCGCCGACCCCGAACAGGCTCAAACGCCAACCGGCATCGACGCTGTCGATCCGCACGGGGGCGCCGGTCAGTTGATAGACCGTGATCACATTCGCTGTCGGCGCGTGATCGAACAGTCTGGGGTCCCATTGTTCGACGGCGCGGCCCGGAACGTCGTGGAGGTGACGGTCGATGAGTGTTTCCACTGCTGCACCCGCGACCTTGCGCAGGTACTCGACCCGACGAACGATAAGGCCTCGGCTGTCGTTGACACTTAACGTCGGCGTCCCCGAATGCACAGACGCGAATGGCCCACCGGCCCTTTGGAAGGTTGTCATCTTAGCGAGGCCTTTTTGGCGGCAGTGTTGCGTTGCTGCGCTAAAAACTGATTATCCGTGGTGCCCGCCTCCTTATAGGCGGCCATGGCCCCTTGAAGTTGATGGATGTTATGGAGCGTTGCGGTGGTTGCCTGTTGCAGGCCTGCCCGGGTAATCGGTGCACGCGCTCCATTGGGGCCTTGTCCCAACTGGACGACGTTTGTGCCCAGTGCATCGAAAGCGTTTTCCATCCAGGCGCTACGTTGCAGGGTGGCGGTTTTCCAATCAGCCAGCATGCCGTCGATTTTTGCGATCTTGGCCGGGTCGAGCCCGTTCTTGATGTCCTCAGCCTCTACCGCCCGTTGAAACATTGTGAATGCTCCAGGGAGGATCGATATCCACGCGCCCATGCCTCTATTTATGATGAAGTCCGGATTGAGGATTGCGTTCAGCGTCGGATCAATCACCTCATCCTTGATACTGCTCCAGTTGAGCTGTATTTCGTTGGCGACTTCAGGGACGCCTAGCGCACGATCAATCGCTGCAACGGACATCGTGGAGGTTTGCGGTATGAGCGGGCCCGTGCGTCCCATGTTTTGCGCAAAAGTTGTTAATTGACCGCCCAGCTGCGTAACCGTGTCGGTTATTGAGCCGGCAATATCCCCACCAAAATTGCCGCCAGTCACCGCCTCGACGTACGGCAACCTGTCGGTGCCACCGACGGAGGTCGCGTGAGGGACATCCGGTATGAGTTGGCCTGCTTGCGCACCGAAGACGTTGCCGGCTTCATAACCGATTACCCCGGCGGGCACCACGCTGACGAAATTCATTAGCAGATTCCGCTTGATGTGCTTTTTATTGACGACGTCATGCACCTGTCCGAGTGTCTTGGTGGAAAGCTCGCCGAGGACGGAAATGAATTCCGCGTAGAAGGTAATCGCATTTTCCGCTTTGACCCCACCTTCAGGATCCACATAGCGCAACGGATTGTTCCCCACAAACCCATACAGATTCAGCCCATCCACATCACCCCCCGGATCGGCACTGACCCAACGCTGCAACCCCGCCGCGTAATACCGGGCACCGTAGTAATACAGCCCACTGTCATCCATCTCCTTGCCCGAATAACGAATGGTCTTGTAGCTGACTTCCAGCCGTGAACCGGCCGTCAGCCAGGCCGTGCCGCCAAACGGGTAGTAGCCTTCGTGGCTGATCACCCGCGCCTGTTGATCGAGCTCCATCGCACAGGAACCCAAATGGTCGTCGAGGTTGTAGCGCAGTTGATTGGCTTCGATGCCTTCCGGCTGGCCCGCCACCCAATGCAGACAACGCACCTGACCGCGCCCGCCTGAGACGGTGATCACGTGCAGTTCTTCGCCGTTGTCGCGCGTGCGGATTTCCAGGCCCGGCAGGTACAGTACGTTTTGGAAATGCGTGGTCGAGGGCGTGTGGCTCTTATGGCTTTTGCGGACGCGGACGCCCTGGCTGTAAAGGTAAGTTTCTTCGTCGTCGGGCAGGCCGTTGCTGTGTTCGAGCAGGACGACTTGGCTCAGTTGATCCCGGGCATTCCAGCTCATGGGCTGACCCCGTTGCAGGGCCAGCAGGTTACCGTGGCGGTCGAACAGTTCGTCGAGGATCGGCTGCGGATCGCCGTCTTTCCAGCGTGCGCCACGGTTGCTTGTCGGGGAGATGAACATGCGCTGGGTATAACTGGCGCCGTCGCGTTCGTGGGACAACGTGATCAGGTTGCCGCCCGCGTCATAGTCATAACGCTGCGTGTAGTTATGGCGATTGTTCGGGTCGCCAGGCTGCGGTCGCCCCGGCAGGTCCGACGGCGGGGCGTCGTCGTAGCCGGTGGCGCTGCGCAGTTGATACTGCGAGTCGTAGCGGAAGTCGCGGTGGCCGTCGATGCGCTGGTTGCGGAAATAGGCGGGTGTGAAGCCCAGGTCTTCGATGCGCGTCACGTTGCCCATGGGGTCGTAGACATACGCAAAATCCTGCAGCGGTTTTTCCTGGTTTTTTTGCGCCTTGAGCTGGCTCAGGCGACCATCGGCCGGGTCGTAGGTCCAGGTGCTGAGCACGCCGTTACCCGCGTGTTGCGCGATGATCTGGCCGGCGGCGTTGTACTGCGCATCGCTGAGGATGTCCTGCACATCGCCGCCGGCATCGATCAACAACTGCACCTGCTTGAGTTGCCCGGCGATGTCGTAGCGAAACCGCTGCTCATGCTGGCCGGCATCGCTCTGCTTCAACACCACACCGAGCGCACTGACGAGCCGGGTACTGCGATAGGCGCGATCATCGGCAAACGTGCGGCTTTCGCGCAGTGCCTGGCCGTCCAGGCTGTAGCTGTCGAAGCGCAGGCTGCCCGAGGGATCACGTTGCTCGATCAGCTGTCCGCGCAGGTTATGGCCGGCGTCGGCCGAGGCGTCGGCATAGGTGAAGCGTTCGACGTCCGGCCGGGCGTTTTCTTCGAGGGCGATGACGCGCAGTTGGTTGTCAAAAGTGGTGCGCCAATGACTGCCACGTGCGTCCCAGCGTTGCAGCACTTCACCGGCCACCCCGGCCAGGCTCAGGCGCCAGCCGGCATCGACGCTGTCGACACTGACGGGCTCGCCGGACAGTCGATAAATCGTGCTCAGGTTGGGTTTTGGTGCGTTGCCCGACAGTCGCGGATCCCATTGCTCGGTCAGCCGGCCAACGACGTCATGGTGTTGGTGGGTGATGAGCGCTTGCGCGGTTGACCCGGCTTCTTTACGCCAGTACGCGACTTGGCGAACAGACAGGCCGCGACTGTCGTTGACCACCAGCGAAGGTGTACGCCAGTGCACCGTGTTGTTCATGGCGCAAGTACCTTGGGTGTCACGGGCGGTGTGTAGGTGTCATTGAAGTCGTGATGGGTGCTGTACCAGGGATTGATGGAATCGAACGACATGTAACCTTTGGCGCTGATCACTTTGATCGGACGGCCCAACGCGTCGTAGAACTGTTGATCGTGATAGCCGAACAGGCGGAAGGACTGGTCGCGGATGTAGCCATGGGTGTTGCAAAAATAGGGGCGGAACACTCGCGTCGCCGCGCCCTTGTTGTTGTATTCCACCCGTTCGCTGATGCGCCAGCGCGAATCCGTGTGTTGCTCCAACGGTTTGCCATCCACCAGCTCCAGTTCGAGGTGTTCGTCGGCGCTGTAGGCAATCCCCGGCTCGACCTTTTGCTGGGTTTGCAAGGCACGGCCGAAGCCATCCACGCAGGCTTTGACGATCTGGATCTGCTGCAGCGGATCATCGTGGTAGCGGTCAGCGGTGAGGACCACGCTGTGCACCGGTTCGCGCGGTGCCGCCGCGATCAATTCCTTGAGTGCCTGTTCAGCCGAAGTCCGGGACTTGAGCCTGGCCAGGCGCACCCGGGCACTGGCGCGAATGTGCAGGCTCGGCAACACATAACCGTCCGCGATCCAGCCGGCCAGCCAGGCGGAGGATTGCCGGGTGGATTCGGGGAGCCGGCCCATCCAGCTGAACAAGTCCTTGCGCAGGATGCTGGCCGCTTGTTGCAGTGCGGCGTGTGGGTCGGCGATCGCCGAATCCGGCAGGTGATTGTCGGGGAGCTCGTATTCACTCAGCGGCCGGAACCCGGCGCGTTCGCCGTTTTCGGTTCCATAAAAACTGTCCGCCAGCGGCTGGCCAAAGGGTTCGTAAATTGCTTCCTGTATGTTTTCGTTGGCGTCGATGATGCGCAACGGTAGCAGGGCGTGGTAATCGTATTTGACGTGGGTGGTGCAGCCATCCGGCAGTTCGACCCGGATGACTGCCAGGTGATAGGCGTCGTAGTCGGCGAGGGTGACCCCATGGCTCAGGGTTTCGTGGTATTTGCGCACTTTGTAGAAGTCGGCAGGGTCGCCGTACTCGGCAAACCCGTACCGGGAGGACCACAGGTTTTTCTTCAGGTCTTCCTCGGCATTTGGCTCAAGGAACAGCGGCATGGGCTCGTAGCCGATCTTCGCCAGTTCTGCGCGAATGTCGAACGGTGGAGCCAACTGGTTGTAGGCGTTCAGCGCAGTTTCATCCAGCTGCGCGATCTCCTGGGGGGCAGCCAGGGCTTCGAAGTCTGCCTCGCCATCGGCAAGCACCGTGCGATCAGTTGTTTTGAAATAACGCTGGACCACCTGCGTCGTCAATTCCCGCCCGTTGTTCCATTCAACGCTGTTGAGATGGGCGAGGATCAACTCATAGTTGATCTGTTCCGGATTGAGCCCTGCCGGTAACAAGCCCTTGGGCAACTTCAATGCGTTACCGCGTTGCCGATAAGGCAGCCCCAGTCGCCAGCCTTGTGGCTCGGTGAGGTGAATGAACTCGGCGCGCGATTCGCTCAGGTAGTAAGACTGCTGGGCCGGGTCGTGGGCATCCCGCCACCAGGCTTGCTCATCCGCATCATCGAACGGTGGCGTGTCGAGAGCGGTTTTACGTCGGGCATAGTGAACGGTGAGCGAATGGCTCGGCAGGCCAAACTGATCCTGGCTCAAGGTGATTTCGTGCTGGCACAGCGGGTCGTCGATAAAGCGTTCGTACTGGTAGCTGATGGTTTCCAGCAGCGAAGGCAGCAGCACCGCGTAGGGCGAATGCTCATCCATGGCCCGCAGTTCACGGACTTTGTAGCGGTACTCCTGCACCTGATAGGGCCGGTCGTCGTTCCACGCGTAAGTTTCCGTCCGCATCACGGAACCGGCGAGGGCATAGGCGATTTCGTCGGCAGTCGGTGCGTCTGGCGTGACCGGTTCATCGCAGCCATCGCTGACGTGGTAGCGGCAGAACAGCGTATCGCCCAGTGCCTGGGCCTCGGAGTCCGCGCTGAAATAACCCTCGCGCGGCATGTCCACCTGGCGGCCGGTATGGAACCAGGTGCAGACCAGCGCCGGTTCCGTGAAACCGCTGTCAGTCTCGTCCGGGCTGGCTTCGCTGTCGGTCTGGCGAATCAGGCCAAAGCCGCGGAACTCGCGTTCGATGCCGTCGTAGTAGCCTTGGGCATAAGTCAGTGTCTGCGCCAGGCGATTGCCGTTGATTTCATCGCGTTGGAACTGTTCCTTGACCACTTGCACCGCAAACGGCAAGTACGACACCGGGAGCATTTTGCGCTTGAGCAACTGTTGTTTTTCGTCCAGCCACTCCTGGCCCGAGCTGCGATATTTGACCCGTGTGCAACAGCCCATATTGTTGTTGCTCATACCCAGCAGGTAGGGACGGGCGTGGACAAAATCATAGCGCCAATGCCGTGGCTTCATGTGTGGCACGGTCAGGATCAAACTGCTGCAACCCAGGCCTTGCAGGTCGGCGAGGGTGACCTGGCACAGGTTGTCGTAGCGCACACCTTCGGGCCACGGCACCCGCACCGGTGTCTGCTCCAGGCCATTGCCGCCGCGGTTGAAGTAGATATCGAAGCCATCGGATTGCAGGTAAATCAGCGCGGGCGCCCCCGAGCCATCCAGGTCAGCGATGCGTACGCGCGCGGCATCGAACTCGGGGTAGGTGAAGGGCAGGGCACTCATCAAAAAACCCTCGCCGAACCGCCCGTGGCCCAGGTTCGGCCAGCATTTGATCTCATTGTGGCGAATGCGGCACAGCTCGCTCATGTCGCTGCCCAGCATGTTGCCGAAAAACACCAGTTCGCTGGGCGAGTCGCTGAACAACGGCAAGCGGTCGTCGACCGGTGTGTGGGGCACGTCCTGGCCCTTGGCAAAACCTTTGTCGCGCCGGTTGGCGTACAGGCGCACGCTCTTGGGGCCGATCAGTGCCAGGGAGCTGAGGCCGTCGCCGGTCAAGTCGCCCATTTGCGCAAAGGATTGGAGGTACTCCGGCGGGAACGCGGTGAAGGGGATGAACTCGGACCAATTGCGATCCGGCTTGAGGGCACGAAAGCCGTTCATGCCCGGTTGGGCGATGATCCAGTCCAGACGCCCGTCACCGGTCAGGTCGGTGAGGATCTGCTGCACGGGCCTGGAGTGATCGGCGCGCGGTATCTGGCTCAGTTCTGTCCACGGGCCATAGGCGACGGCATCGCCGCCAGCTTCGACGCGCAAGGGCTCACGGTAATACCAGCATTGGCCGTAGCGACAGAGAAACCCCACCAGGCTCTCGCCGAACAGGTCGATGCATTGAAAGCGTTGGCCGTCTTCGAGGCCGGGCATGTGATCGAACGGGAAGAATGCGCTGGGCTGAGTGTTGAGTTCGAACGGTGAATAGTCGAACTCCATCGGAGGCATGTTTTCCACCGCACCACTGGCGTCGTATGCCTGATAGTGCGCCGCGACCAATTGGTTGTACGCCAGCGACGTGGTGCGATATTCCAGCAACAGCCGCCGAACCAGCGCCGGGGTCGGCCCCAATTCGTCGGGGAAGTGGTGAAACATCAAGACCTGATGACACAGGCGCCGGGTGCCGACTTCGAACCCGTTGCCATAGTGATGGAACGGATCGCTGCGCATCAGCCACGGGTTCAACCCTTCCGGACCATAGATCGGCTTCTGTTCCAGATCCAGGGTGCGTTCACCGTAGTCGAACAGCAGGTGGAAGTGCCACGAAGGCTGCTCCTGCTCGTTCCAGCCATACAAATGGCTGCTCGCTGCAGCGTTGCCATAGAGCACCCGATGCAGGTAACGCTGGGCCCGGTAGTCATGGGCCTGGCCGGGCGCCGGCGCTGAATCCTCCGCCTTGTACTCGTAGCCAATGTGTTCGCCGTGGGCGTTCAAGCTTTCCTGCAACAACCACGAGGCCACACGTTGCGGGTCTTGCGGGTCGGCCACCCGTGCGGTGTCGGCTTTGCCGAACAGGTGCAGGCTGCCGTCGACGCCGTGTACCAGCCAGAAACCCTGAGGGTTGGCGTCCGAGCGCCAGAATTCGATCAGCTCGAAGGCTGATTCGACGCGCGGGTAATAACGCACCACGTTGTGCGGACCAATCGGCAAGCCGCGGTATTGGGTTTCGGTCCGGGACTTGATCGCCCCCTGTTCATCACGCTCGGGGCGCCACTGCTGGCCGTCGTGGCCGATCATCACATCATCGTCGAGGTAGCGCGGCACACCCTTGCTGGTCTGGCGGGAAATCGCGCTGTGGTGGATACCCCAGCCGATCCCGAACGAGCCATTGCCGGACAGGCTGTCGTAGCGCAGCATCAGGCTCGGGTCGAAGCCACGCCCGGCCGACAGCGGCAAAGGCAGCTCGAATGAAGCACTGCCGGTAAAACCGACCGGCCCCCAGCTTTTACCCACGGTGGCAATCGAGGCACTCCGGGAAATGGAGGGCGTGGTGATGCTCAGCGACGCTTGGTCTTCCATTTTGCTTGATCCTGTCTCGAGCCTGCTCCGTGTCGGTAACAGGTGTCGTGGTAGATCAACGCTATCAAGATGACGGCTGCGCGTAACCTGTCAGATCTGACAGGTGGACTTGGGTTTTCTAGAACGAATAGCTTGGCAATCGTGGCTGTTTATAACGAGCGGTCAAACGGCAGGCAAAAAAAACGGCCGGGTCATCTGGAGAGACGACCCGGCCGTGTCTGGTGGGTGAAGCGCTTACTGCACTTCGACCGCCAGGCTTTCACTGATCTTTTTCTGCCAGATCGCAGGACCGGTGATGTGTACCGACTCACCGTTGCTATCTACGGCAACGGTGACCGGCATGTCTTTGACGTCGAACTCGTAGATGGCTTCCATCCCCAGTTCGGCGAACGCCACGACGCGGGATTTCTTGATCGCTTGCGCCACCAGGTAAGCCGCTCCGCCGACTGCCATCAGGTACACGGCCTTGTGGTCCTTGATCGCTTCGATCGCGGTCGGGCCGCGCTCGGATTTGCCGATCATGCCCAGCAGGCCGGTTTGCTCGAGGATCTGACGGGTGAACTTGTCCATCCGCGTCGCGGTGGTCGGACCGGCAGGCCCAACCACTTCTTCGCGCACCGGATCAACCGGGCCGACGTAGTAGATGAAGCGACCTTTCAGATCCACCGGCAGGGTTTCACCCTTGTTCAGCATCTCGACCATGCGCTTGTGCGCGGCGTCGCGACCGGTGAGCATCTTGCCGTTGAGCAGCACGGTTTCGCCCGGCTTCCAGCTTTGCACGTCTTCCGGGGTCAGGGTGTCGAGGTTGACACGACGGGCCGATGGGCCGGCTTCCCAGACGATTTCCGGGTAGGCGTCCAGCGGTGGCGCTTCCAGCGAAGCCGGGCCGGAACCGTCGAGCACGAAGTGCGCGTGACGGGTGGCGGCGCAGTTCGGGATCATGCACACCGGCAACGAAGCGGCGTGGGTCGGGTAATCCATGATCTTCACGTCGAGCACGGTGGTCAGGCCACCCAGGCCCTGGGCGCCGATGCCCAGTTGGTTGACCTTTTCGAACAGCTCCAGGCGCATCTCTTCGATACGGTTGGACGGGCCGCGCTTTTTCAGCTCGTGAATGTCGATGGATTCCATCAACACTTCCTTGGCCATCACTGCGGCTTTCTCGGCGGTGCCGCCGATGCCGATGCCGAGCATGCCCGGTGGGCACCAGCCGGCGCCCATGGTTGGCACGGTCTTCAGCACCCAGTCGACGATCGAGTCGGACGGGTTGAGCATGGCCATCTTCGATTTGTTTTCGGAGCCGCCGCCCTTGGCCGCCACGTCCACTTCCACGGTGTTACCCGGAACGATGGAGTAGTGGATCACGGCCGGGGTGTTGTCCTTGGTGTTTTTCCGAGCGCCCGCCGGGTCGGCGAGGATCGAGGCACGCAGGACGTTTTCCGGCAGGTTGTACGCCTGGCGCACGCCTTGGTTGATCATGTCGTCCAGGCTCATGGTCGCGCCATCCCAACGCACGTCCATGCCCACACGGACAAACACGGTGACGATGCCGGTGTCCTGGCAGATCGGACGGTGGCCGGTGGCGCACATGCGCGAGTTGATCAGGATTTGCGCCATCGAATCACGGGCCGCTGGCGATTCTTCGCGCAGGTAGGCTTCGTGCATCGCCTGAATGAAGTCAACGGGGTGGTAATAGGAAATGAACTGCAGGGCGTCGGCAACGCTCTGAATCAGGTCGTCTTGCTTGATCACGGTCATGAGTCGCGCTCCTCTAAAAGACGGGAACATTCAATAAGGTGCTTGCAGCTTGGGTGCATCGGTCGGTTGCAAGCACCTTTACAAGGCACGCCGGGGCAGCTGGCGCGACGCTAAAAAGGCGCGGCAGTATAACGCGGCTCGGTGGCGGGTACACGCGCCGACAGTCAATCGTTGGTCGTATAGGGAGCACACGGTTCCCTGTAGGGGCTGTGCAGGAGCTGTCGAGTGAAACGAGGCTGCGATCTTTTCAGGTTCACTCGAGACTCAAACGAACGCAGAAAGATCGCAGCCTCGTTTCACTCGACAGCTCCTACCGGGGGGCGTACGCACAGGGACACAGCGGATTCCAGTCAGCGTTCTGACGCCAGTTTTCCGCTCCGAAAATTGAATGGTCATTTATCGGTCACCCCACTAAAGTGGCAATCGGTCTGTAGAGTAGGACACTCTTTCAGCCTCTCCTCCTTCGGTGAGTCAACGATTGACCCATAACGCCATCCAGCGCCTGTTGCTCAAACGTTTTGCCCTCGCGGCCGGCACCTATGCCCTGGCATTACTGCTGCTGTGGCTGGCGTTTTTTACCGGGCACTTCGATGCACCCCTGGCCAGTGTCGCGGTGGGCAGTGCGCTGGTGGTCATCACTCAGGCGGCGTTGTTTGCGGTGTTCTACAGCGGTTGCAACCTGCGCTTTAGCGATCCGAGCCTGACCGAAGTCCAGGTATTGCTGGGGCTGGGCTGGCAAACCTGGTTGATCTTTCACCTGGACGAGGCCCGCGGCGCGTTCCTGGTCTTCTACATCCTGATTTTGCTGTTCGGCCTGTTCCATTTGTCACGCCGCGCCTTCGTGCGGTGCGCGCTGTTGGTGTTCTTCAGTTTCAGCGCGATCACGCTGTGGGAGGGCTACCACTTCCAGTTGCCCGAGCCGGCCCTGGCGCTGTTGCAGGTGTGTGTGCTGTTTATCGTGCTGGTGTGGCTGGTGCTTTACGCCCGTTACGTCCAGGCCTCGCGCCAGCTCATGCGCCAGCGCCGCTTCGCCTTGCAGGCGCATCAAGACACCCTGCGCGGGATGATGCGCCAGCTCGAAGACCTGGTGGCCACCGACGAACTCACTGGCCTGTTCAACCGCCGCCACTTCCTGCGCCTGGCCTCCCGCGAACTCAGTGCGATGGATGCCGGTGTAGTCCACGGCCTGGCGCTGATCGACCTCGACCACTTCAAACGCATCAACGACGTACACGGCCATGCCGCCGGCGATCAGGTGCTGCAAGCCTTCGCCGGAGTGGCCACGGCGTGCCTGCGCAACGGCGATGTACTGGCCCGTTACGGCGGCGAAGAATTCGTGGTGTTGCTCCCCGACTGTGATGCCGAACGCCTGACCTCCTGCTGCGAGCGGCTGCGCATCGCGTTCACCGATGTCGAATTGTTCGGCCTGAGCGTGAGCAACCTCAGCCTGAGCGCCGGCATGACCTTGCTGGAACTGGGCGACGACCTCGACGACGCCTTGCAACGCGCCGACCAGGCGCTGTATCGCGCCAAACGCGACGGCCGCAATCGTTGCGCGGCAGCGTGGGAGAACGTTGATGCCTGAGTTGCGCGTCGGCGAACGCCAATGGTCGGTGGCGGCGGGCAGCAACCTGCTCGATGCCTTGAATCAGAACGGCGTGTCAGTGCCTTACAGCTGCCGCGCCGGCAGTTGCCATGCGTGTCTGGTGCAATGTGTGCAAGGGTTGCCCAGCGACAGTCGTCCCGATGCCCTGAGCGCGGAGCAACGCCAGCAAGGTTGGCGCCTGGCCTGTCAGTGTGCGGTGGTCGAGGACTTGCAGGTGCACACCTTCGACCCGCAGCGCGATGGCAGCCCCGCCGAAGTCGCCGCCGTCGATTGGCTCAGTGCCAATGTGCTGCGCCTGCGCCTGATCACCCAACGACCGCTGCGCTACGGCGCCGGCCAGCATTTGGTGTTGTGGGCCGGCCGCGTGGCGCGTCCGTATTCGCTGGCGAGCCTGCCGGACGAAGACCGCTTCCTGGAGTTTCACCTCGATTGCCGCCAGCCCGGCGAATTCAGCGACGCCGCGCGTCAGCTGCAGATCGGCGATACGCTGCGCCTCGGCGAACTGCGCGGCGGCGCCCTGCATTACGACCCGGACTGGCACACTCGACCGCTGTGGCTGTTGGCGGCCGGCACCGGTCTGGGGCCGTTGTTCGGCATCTTGCGCGAAGCGTTGCGCCAGGATCACCAGGGCGCCATCCGCGTCATTCACCTGGCCCATGACGCTGATGAGCATTACCTGGCCAAACCCCTGCAAGCCATGGCCGCGGGCCGTGACAACCTCACGGTCGAGCTCTGGACCCCGGCCGAGTTGCCGCAGGCGTTGGCGCAACTGCGGCTTGTTTCCCGGCAAACCCTGGCCTTACTCTGCGGTGGCCCCGACAGTGTCGACGCCTTTGCCCGGCGCCTGTACCTGGCGGGACTGCCGCGCAATCAACTGCTGGCCGATACCTTCCTGCCCCGTGGTTGAGCGCTGATCGTATAACGACGCGAGACTCGCCATGCCCGATGCCATCCAACTTGAACGCGAGCGCGGTCTGCTGACCTTGCGCCTGAACCGCCCGGACAAGAAAAATGCCCTGACCCGCGCCATGTACAGCCGCTTGGCCGAAGCGCTGAAACAGGCCGACAGCGACCCGGAAATCAACGCCGTGCTGATCACCGGCAGCAGCGAATGCTTTACCGCCGGCAACGACATCGCCGACTTTATCCAGCAACCGCCGAGCAACCTCGACAGCCCGGTGTTCCATTTCATGCTCAGCCTGCTCGACTGCCGCAAACCGCTGATCGCCGCCGTGGCCGGCGCGGCGGTGGGGATTGGCACCACGCTGTTGCTGCATTGCGATCTGGTCTACGTCAGCCGCGATGCGCGGTTGCGCATGCCGTTCGTTAATCTCGGGTTATGCCCGGAGTTTGGTTCCAGCCTGATCCTGCCAAGATTGCTCGGCCACGCGAAAGCGGCGGAGTTGTTGTTGCTAGGCGAAGGGTTCAGTGGTGAACAAGCGGCGGAATGGGGCATTGCCACCGAAGCGTTGGATAGTGGCGAAGCGGCGCTGACCAAGGCGCGGGAGATGGCGTTGAAGTTTGAATCGTTGCCAAGCGAGGCCGTGCGCATCAGCAAGCAATTGATGAAAGCGCCGGATCGGGAAGTGATCCGCAAAGTGATCGAAGAAGAGGGCGTGTTGTTTACCCAACGGCTGCGTTCGCCGGAAGCGCTGGCGGCGTTGTCGGGGTTTATCAACCGGCATTGAGTCTTGTGGTGATCGGGCGGGCCTCTTCGCGGGCAAGCCTCGCTCCTACGAGGGGCGTGGGTGTTCACGGAATGTGTGCCAACCACAAGGCTCTGTCGGCGCGAGGCTTGCCCGCGACGGCGTCATCTCTGTCACCACACTTCCAGGTCCAGGAACCAAAAGCCCCGCCGTTCACACGGCGGGGCTTTTGTTTTTTCGCTGTGGGATCGTCGGGCCCGACTAACCAAGGAAGCGGTGCATTTTGTGGTTTTGGGTTAGCAGCAAACGCCCATTGGGTTGTGCCGCTATAGTTCCCTCGCCTTCTTTCTTGAGGGTGGTGAAGTTGTCATCCTCGCCGAAATCTGCATCACGACTGCCGTCAAGCAAGAATCGCGCGAGTTTAATGTCCTCAATACCCGGGCCGGCTGCGTAGCCACGCACGTTCAGATGCTTGGTAGTCGCCACAGCGCCTAGCCAGCGGAAGTTTGCATCGGGAACTCGGGTCAAGACCGGGCCTTCACCCTTATTGAAGCCGGGATTTTTTTCGCCGTCAGCCGTAAAAGACGCAAGGACGGCAGCCCCCGTGTTTCCAGCAGCTGGAGAGCTCCCGGCGAGATAAATGTTTTGCTCGCTATCCTGAATAACCGCGCGGATGACCGTTCGCCGCTCAGCAATCTTCAATGTTGCATATCCTTTATCGCCAAACACTGGTCGACCATCGTCCCCATCGTCGAGCTGTCCCTGTGCATTAAAACGGGCAGCAAATCCGTAATCTCTCCCCGCAGGGATGGCAGTGCCGCCGACGACAATCTTCACATGCTTGCTGGTATCTATCTGCACAAGTATGCCTTCAATCTGGAGGACAGTTTCCGGAAGGTGAACGTTTACAACACCCCCCGCGCCAAAAGAATCGTCCAGTGTTCCATTACTATTGAGGCGAGCCAATCGAGTATCGACGCTGGCTGAGATAGCCACCAGGATCTTACCGTCGGGTTGTACCGCACTGGCAGTCTTTGAAAATTTATGACCCTCTGGAATGTCATTGAACCTGATAACAGTGCTGCCTTCGACACCAAAATCGTTGTCCAGCGTACCGTCGGCATTGAAGCAGGTGATGCCGATGAAACACATATCGTTATGTTGGTCCGGTTCACATTGTCCGATCACGAGGATTTTCTTTTCGTCGTCGACCAGGTGGATTTGTCCGGGAACGTTGCGGGCGGTATTTTTTTCAAACTGAGCGATTGAATAACCGGAACCACTATTTCCGAACGAGAGATTGGGGCCCCCGTTCTCCAGGCGCTTGGTTAATATGAATTCGCTATCCTTAATGAGTGTGACAAAGCTGCTGTCGCCAAGTTTTTTGGCCACTTTGCCGGCTGTGCTGACAGTGAGAGCAGTGACCGTCGTGCCGTCACCTTCTCGGCTCAGGTCTGCTACTCCGTTGCCGCCAAACGAAAGATCGGGTGTGCCTGGCTTGTTTTGAGTCGTCATGCTCGCTTTCCTTCCCTGTGAGATGGGGGGGTTGTCCTGACGCCGAACGATCCGTGTCGGGGCCCAAGGTAAAGAATGCGAGAGCAGCGGGCTACTGTCAGAACTGACAGTGGATTAAACCATTCGGACATAAAAAAGCCCTGCCGTTATAAGCGGCAGGGCTTTTTTTCAGCAACCGATCACTCAGACCATCGGGTCGCCAACGTGCAGGATTTTCATGCCGTTGGTGCCGCCGATGGTGTGGTAGCTGTCGCCCTTGGTCAGGATGACCCAGTCGCCTTTCTCCACGACGCCACGCTTGAGCAACTCGTCGATCGCGGCCTGGCTGACTTGCTCAGGCGGCAGCGATGCCGGGTCGAATGGCACGGTGTAGACGCCACGGAACATGGCCGCGCGGGCCTGGGTTTCGCGGTGCGGGGAGAACGCGTAGATCGGCACCGAGGAACGGATGCGCGACATGATCAGCGGCGTGTAGCCACTTTCGGTCAGGGCAATGATCGCCTTCACACCGGGGAAGTGGTTGGCGGTGTACATGGCCGCCAGGGCGATGGACTGGTCGCAGCTTTCGAAGACCTTGCCGATGCGGTGGCTGGAGGTCTTGCTGGTCGGGTGCTTTTCAGCGCCGACGCAGATCCGCGCCATTGCTTGCACAGCTTCCAGCGGATACAAACCGGCAGCACTTTCGGCAGAGAGCATCACGGCGTCGGTGTAGTCGAGCACGGCGTTGGCCACGTCGGACACTTCGGCGCGGGTCGGCATCGGGTTCTGGATCATCGACTCCATCATCTGGGTCGCAACGATCACAGCCTTGTTGTGGCGGCGTGCGTGCAGAATGATTTTCTTCTGGATGCCCACCAGCTCGGCGTCGCCGATTTCCACGCCCAGGTCACCACGGGCCACCATGACGGCGTCGGAGGCCTTGATCAGGGCATCGAGGGTGTCATCGTCGGCCACGGCTTCGGCGCGTTCGATCTTCGCCACCAGCCAGGCAGTACCGCCGGCCTCGTCGCGCAGTTGACGAGCGTATTCCATGTCGGCGGCGTCGCGCGGGAAGGACACGGCGAGGTAGTCGACTTCCATTTCCGCGGCGAGCTTGATGTCGGCCTTGTCTTTTTCAGTCAGGGCTGGGGCGGTCAGGCCACCGCCGCGACGGTTGATGCCTTTGTGGTCCGACAGCGGACCGCCGATCAACACGGTGCAATTCAGTTCGGTGGCGGTGGCGGTATCAACGCGCATTACCACACGGCCGTCGTCGAGCAGCAGCTCGTCGCCCACGCCGCAGTCCTTGACCAGGTCCGGGTAGTCGATGCCGACCACTTGCTGGTTGCCTTCGGTCAGCGGATGGCTGGTGGAGAAGGTGAACTGGTCACCGATCTTCAGCTCGATCTTCTTGCCGGCGAATTTGGCGATTCGGATTTTCGGGCCTTGCAGGTCACCCAGCAGGGCAACGAAGCGGCCGTGCTTGGCAGCCAGGTCACGCACCAGCTTCGCGCGAGCCTTGTGCTCGTCGGGGGTGCCGTGGGAGAAGTTCAGGCGGGCGACGTCCAGACCAGCCAGAATCAGCTGTTCGAGAACTTCCGGCGAGTTACTGGCCGGGCCAAGGGTAGCGACGATTTTGGTGCGACGGACGGACATGCATAGACTCCTGAGTTCAAGCGCTGAGTGAGGCTACTATGCTCTCTGGCTGTAGTCATTGTTCGAGTGCACTACTTATTCGTTTTTATCTTGAAACGAATACTTTTGGTTACAGGCAGCCTGAAGATTTCCGCCAACGGGTCGATACAGAGCTCAAGACAGGAGAACCCTCATGCGATTTGCGCTCATTGCCGTCCTTGCCCTCAGTGCCCTCAGCGTTACGGGCTGCACCCGTTGGTCGATGAACCATCATTTGAATAACGCCTACAGCGCCTATGACCGGGGCAATTGCGAGCAGGTGATGCTCGAGTTGTCCAAGGTCGATCGCGCCAGCCGCGCGCGCCGTTATGTGCAACCGGAAGTGTCGATGATGCGCGGCCAGTGCCTGGAACGGCAGAAGCTGTTTATCGATGCGGCCCAGACCTACCAGTACATCATTGCTGCGTACCCGCAAAGCGAATACGCCTACCGGGCCCGCGCGCGCCTGGAAACCCTGGAATCCCTGGGTCACTACCCGACCCGCAGTGCGGCGGCGGTGCGGCCGACTCGCTTCTGAGGACAGTTCTCATACAAAGTCTGGCTGACTGTATAGGGTGAGCTATAGTCGAATAAATCGGTTTAGAGCCTTGCCTCTACACTGACGTAACACCTGCGACTGGCAGCGGTAAGTGGCAGCGGTCGGGATGGACTGTCACACCGGAAGCGGGGAGAGCACGCCTCTTCTCTATAAGAAGGCCTGTTCCGAAGCATTAGTGCGGCTCTGCTTAAGGGCCTTGCGTAGCGAATTCAGCATGTTCACTGACCGCCGGATCGAGCGGCATCAACTGCCGTATTTTCTGAAAGTGTTCAACAGCGTCACCGACAAACCCATCGGCTTCCTGGGCAATGTGTCCGAAGACGGGCTGATGCTTATCAGCCAGTTACCGATGATGATTGGCGCTGACTTCGATTTGCGTCTGAAGATCCCCGCGGGTGATGGCTGCCAGCAGGTCATTGATGTGCGGGCCTGTTGTTTGTGGTGCCATGAAGACGCAACGCCCCACCACTATGACGCCGGGTTCAGCCTGCAACGGGCGCCGCCGGAATATGGGCAATTGGTGAGTGCGCTGCGCCAGTACTTCAGTTTTCAGCCGTTGCCTGCTTCGGCTTGATATTAGCTGTGCATTTGCAATGCCTTCCCCTGTAGGAGCATGGCTTGCCCGCGATGGCGGTTTCGAAATCGCCATCGCGGGCAAGCCATGCTCCTGCAAGGGCTGCGCCGAAACCTACGTCGCGCTGACTGCCGGCTCATTCTCCAGCGACTTTTCCACCAGCAACAACCCCATCTCACTCAACTGATATATCGCCATCGCCAGGTGCCGTGGCTTGTCCTCCAGGCTTTCGGCCAGGTCGAGCAGCAGGATGTTGACCGATGAAAAGGTTTCGAACGTCTGGATGTTGATGGCGTGGGCTTTGGCTTCAGGGGCGACGGTGAACATGGTGTGCATGGCTCGATCCTTTGGCGCGTGCAAGTGGTGGGCGTTGGGTTTGAGGTAGTGGTCGAGGGCGCGGTCGGCGGCCTCGCGGAGTTTTTTTGCATCGAGGGTGGCCGAAAACGAGTCCGTTTTCGGCGGATTGGGTGTTGCTTTGAACATATTTGCATCCTTCCAGTGGAGCCTGCCTCCGAGTCGCGACTAAACGAAGGGGTGGCGGCTGTACACAGGTTAGTCGACCGGGAAGGAATGCGAAAAACCGGCGCGCCCGAGGGCGCCCTGCGCACAGCCACCATAACGTTCAGGAAGGGGGATAGGGACATCCCGACCGTCTGGCATGCTTTGCACCTTCGCATCCACCTCCCGGGCGACTAAACCCGGCCGCTGCCTATCAGCGACACGAATCAAGTTACGGGGCAGGTCAAAAGTGCACAAGCCGGCCGATTCTGGCGGACTTGTAGGCAAAGGCGCAAGGCTTCGTAGGCCTCAAAAAACGTGGGAAAAGTCCGTAAGACCGTTCGTCAGGACTGTCAGTTATTACAGGTAGAAACCGTCGCGCAGGCAACGTAAAACAGTGCGTATTGCGAATGTGCTGTATGGAGCGCTAAAACATGGCCAGCGATGACGATGGACTTTCAGGCAACGAGCTCAGTGCAGACGTTGCTCACATTTCATCCCCTGTAAATGGCAAAGTGGAGACGAGGTCGATTTTTGCGGTCAAGGGCGGTGTCTTGGCTCCGGTCTTCGTTCAAGTGCGCAAGCGCAATGCCGACGGTACCGAGCTTCTACTGGCTACAGCCTATCCTTTTCCCACAGTGGGTGGCCCTTGGTCGATTTCAGTTGTGCTGGGTGAGGGGACACACACGATCATCGCCGTGGCGATCGGCGTCGACGGGCAAGAGTTTCCCAGCAAACCCGTTACCTTTTCGGTCCGGCTGGCGCTGCCCGCGCCGCAGATCAACAAGCCTGAGCAGGGCTCGACGCAAGATGTGAATACCTGGGTCAGCGGAACGGGCGGCGATTATTCCGCCAACGTGAAGATTCTCGAAGATTTGACCCACCGCGAGTTGGGCAGCTCACCGGTCGCGCTGACGGGGGGCTGGGGGGGGAGTATACATTTCGTGCCGGGCCCACGTTCGATTGTTGCCCGACAGTTTGTTAATGGCCGGCCGGGTGCTCTTAGCGTTGTGCGTTTTTTCAAGGTTCGCCCTCCCAGGGTGGCCGGTATTACCGTCACGCAACAAGACAACCAAGGCGCGAAATTTTCGGGTACGGGCTACAACGGCGCCACCCTGGTGCTGAGCTACGTCAGTGGGCCGGCCAACAAACCATTGCCGGAAATCGTGGTGGCCGGTGGTGTCTGGCAGATCAGCACTACGGCCTGGACCCCCGGAGCCTATACCTACTCGGCAATCCAAAAGATTTCCGACAATGCTGGCGGCTGGATCCCTTCGCATGACCTTCGTTTCAATTTCACCATCCTCCCGCCGGAACTCGAGCCAGTCCCCGACCCGGTGCCCGATCGGCCCAATGAATATAGTTACAGGCCTACGTTTACCGGCAGAGGCACGAACGGCGCCACTGTGCTGATCAAAAAACAAGGCGGTGACAATGCCGTACCGAATGCTCTAGTGGTCAACGGTCGCTGGTTCAGCGAGTCGGAGCAAGAATGGGGACCGACGCTCCACCAGAACGTTGACTTGAAGCAGCGTCTCAACGGCCGGGACTCGGCGAACTGGGTCCGGCTTGTGGTGAAGATCCCGCCGCTGGCACCGCCGATCACCCGCCTGGTGGACAACGATTTATCACCCACTATCGAGGGCACCTGCTGGAAAACGGACACGTTGGTCAGGCTCACCTTTAGCGATAACCCAGGCAAGGTCGAAATTGCTACCGTAACGGGTGGCACCTGGACCTTCCGGCGTAGTACGCCCTTCGCTCCCTACGTGACCCATACGGTGAAGGTCACCCAGATCGCGGCGCAGCAAACCTCGCCGCCCACAACGCGTACGTTCGTGGTGAGACGGACGCTGCTCAAACCCGTCATCACTTATCCCACGAACGAGATAGAGGTGGAGCGCGACCTGACCATCCGTGGCCGACAAGGTATGACCGGGGCATCGATGCAGCTGCGTATCGACGGCATCAATGCGGGGACGGCCAAACTGTTGACCAGTGATGGCGACTGGTCCATCGAGCTCAAGGGCCTGCCATTCGGCCGACGCATCCTTGACGCACAACAGACCCTGGACGATCGGCCGTCCGAGCGCAGCGACCCGGTCGTGGTGAACGTGGTGTTGACGCCACCGGTGTTCACGGTGCCACAGCCGGGTGGTGATTTGCCGCGGATGTCGATGATTTCCGGCGAGGGAACGCCCGGTGCAACTGTCGACGTGTGGCTGGACGATCACGTTGATTTTTTGCTCAAGGGTGTCCCGGTCAATGACGCACGCTTCTGGGAGGGTTTAGTGACGCTGCCCGTCGGGGTAACGAAGTTGCGGGCCAGGCAAGCCATTGGGTTGGAGGTTTCCAGGGAAAGTCCGCTGTTGACGTGCAACGTGGTGCCCGCCGCGCCTTACATCGAAACACCGGTCAAGGATGGACACGTCGGCTACTCGACCGTGGTGTCCGGTTTCGGTGTGCCGGGGGATACGATCACCAGTTTCCTGAAGGATGTCCGGCTGGGCAGCGCTCTGGTAGCGAAGGATCGCACCTGGTCGATCCTCACCTCCCTCACTCAACCCGGTGGAGCTTACGAACTGGTGGCGGTGGCTTCGTATGACGGGTTTGAGTCGGACCGTTCCGCACGACAGCCGGTGGTGCTCGGCAGCTATTTGCCCATCATCGATTCACCGCAGGCGGGACGCTGGGTCAGAAATTCTGTGACCTTCAGCGGTCAGGGCCGAGCGGGAACCGGTCAGTTGCACAGCTGGTTCGACCCCGATCAGCCATGGGCGCCGAATCTCGCCGTCAGTGCGCAGGGCTGGCAAGGGGTGTCGGCTCGGACGCTGTCGGCAGGCGGCAATTGGTGCCGGTTCCATCAGACCATCGTCGATGGCGCCGATGCCTCGACGATCTCCGACTGGAGCGAGAGTGGCCGTTTTGAAGTCGAAGAGCCACCGTCGCGCTGAGCCCCCCCCGCCCGATAAACGGTCACGTCTACTGTCAGTTCTGACAGTAGACGGCTCCAGCCTTCACGCGCAGATTGGCACGACAAGATGAATGTCCCGACAGCAGTTCGGGTTCCTACACACATCAAGGAGCTTGGCCATGGCGGACTCCCGTAATCGTCCTATCCAACAATTGTTCGAGCAGGTGTTCGATGAGGAACAACGCGTCACCCATGCCGACCTGGCGACTTACATCAATCAGGATGGATCGATCTTTCCTCTGGTGGAGCGGGGCGTGCTGGGGCTGATGCGTGATTACGGGCTGGGCCGTGAGGAGGCCCAGCAGTTCTTGCGCCGGGCCAACAGCCTGGCCATGTATGTGCAACGCCAGTTTATCGAGCACAGCCTGACAGGTTCCGGGGAGCACGCCGGCACGTCGTCGAGCGGGCTGTTGTCGCTGGTTTCGGGGCCCAGTTATGAGCGTTTGTTCTCTCCCAACTTTGAAAAATTGTGTCCGCATGATGCGCTGGAATCGGAGACCTCGCCCGTGGCGTATCTGGTCGAGCTGATGCGCTGGATCCGCGACCGGATCGAACCGCTCGGCGCGGACGATAAGTTGCTCTTGCATGACCGTCGCAAGGACCTGATGCCGTTGCGCATTGATTTCAACGCGGTGCACCAATCGGTCTCTGCCGTAGACATCATCGTCTCGGTGCTGGAGGCCTTCATCAACGGTGTGAATCCTTCGACCGATCTTGAAGCCGCCTTGATCGCGGCCCGCTACCCCAATGGGCTGCCGTATTTCCGGCACTGGGTCACGCTGGATGTGGTCGGTCGTCATTATGGTCTGTCGGTGGGTAACTTTGCCCATATGGTGGATTTGCACTCGCCCTATTTCCTTCAGCCCCTGGCCTGGGACAACGATGCGAAACGGGCCCTGGCTCACGCCTCGCGGCTGGGACCTTATCAACGGCAATTATTGACTGAGGCGCCGGTTGACGAGGACGGGTGGGAAGCATTTTACCTGAGCGATTTCGGCGTGGAAGGTGCGACCTTTAACAACCTCAATCAGGTGCAGTTTTTCGGTGAGCGCACCAAGCTCGATGCCCGGGGCGTTGAGAAACTGCTATCGGTGCGTGATTTTGCCCCGACCCGCTCGGCCAATGTGACCGTGTATGAGTCGCCTCAGGCGCCTGCGGTTGGCGAAAGCGAGCGTTCAGGCTCGGTTTATGTCAATGGTGGCGCCTCTCCGGCGATCACGATCAATTACAACGAAGCGGGCGGGGCATTCCACCGCCTGAGTGCGGATCCGGTCAGCGCATTTGCCCGTTATGACCGGATGAATCGCAAACTGCGCCTGGATCAATGGCTGGAGTTGCCCAGCGATCAGGTGGATGCGCTGTTGGTCGCGGCGATCAAGGCCGAAAAGCGCGAAGCCCCGCACACGTGGTGGATAAGCAATTCCACGGTGCATGCCCTGGGTTTGTTTCAAACATTGCGCGAGCGTTACGGTTGCACGGCGCAGGACTTCGCGGCGTTTATCGATGAGATGGCGATCTACGGGCGGGGCGATGCGCTGTCGCCGTTCGACCAGGTGTTCAATAACCAGGGCAGCTATCGCGAACCGCTGATACTGGATAACGATGAGTTCCCGATCATCCCGGCGACCGGGGCCACGGATCTGACGATCAACCGCTTGTGCAGCGGCCTGGGCATTGATCTGAAGACCTACCAATACCTGGCCATGGCGGTCGCCCGGGCGCAGAACTGTACCACCACCTTGCAACGCAGCCCTGCGATCATTTCCGCGTTCTACCGGTTGGTGAAGCTGCCGCGTCTGTTGGGCATCACTCCGGTCGAGGGCGTGCTGATGTTGACCTTGCTGGGTGGTGAAAACTGGGTTGATGGCCTGGCGGGCATTCCGTCGATCAAGGCGGCCCCTGGCAGCGATACCGTTCCCGATGTGCTGAACCTCATTTATGCCCTGCATGCTTGCGTGGGATGGTGCCGGGATCGCCAGTTGCCGGTGCTGTGGATGCTGCAGCAGGTGTCACCGCCAGCGGCGTTGGTGGTGGCCTCAGAGAAGGAACGCCAACTGTTCGAGCAGGCGGGCAATCTGTTACCCGCCGCGTTGTTCACCAATGCCACCCTGCTGATGGTCGGTGTCCCGCCGCTGGTCGGCACCGACTGGCTGGACCTGCTGGGGACGCTGGTCGATCCCTCGGGGTTGGTGATGAGTTCTGACCTAACTGAAACCGACTATCTGCTGTTCGCCCGCAGCGAACTGGATAAGGCGGTTCGCGATGGCCTGGGTGAGGCAGACGCCTCAGTGCGTGCGGTCATTGTCGAGAGGATGCTCACGGTGTTGCTGCAGGCCCGGGATGCGCAGGCATCGGTGGTCAAGGAAACCCTGGCGGTGTACACCGGCCTTGATGCCGAGCGGGTGTCCCATGTGCTGGTCTGGGCAAATAGCACGGTTTACCAACTGCTGCGCCAAGTGCTGGAGCAGTCCGGGCGCGAGTGGACGGGCACGTTGAGTGACGAGCCGGATCCCACGATCACCTTGCTGGCCGATGTACGGCGGCGCAGCAACGTCGTATTGCAACTTGATCTGAGTGCCACGCTGCTGCAGGACTATCTGCAATATGGCCACAAGGCGTGGCTGGATCAGCTCGACCGGCACGATTTTTCCGTGCGCCCCCTTTACTACCTGACGGCGCTGACCCGGGCGTTTGAACTCGGTGAGCAGCCGGCCGGGAAACTGCTGGATTACCTGCGCGAGGTCAATTCACTGCCGGAGTCGATTTCCGCGGAAGCGCTGGGCATTGCGCAGAAGGCGGCCTCGATCCGCCTGGCCGCGTTTTTCGACTGGAGCGTTGAAGAAGTGCGGGCGTGCGTCACGCATATCGACCCCGAAGAGCGCCTGATAAAAAACCTGATTCAACTGGATCTGTTGATGCGAATCCGCGTGCTGGCGCGGCACACCGGCATGGATGCCTTGACGATCTTCCGGGTAGGCAATTTGCCGGAGACAATTGATACGCCGGTCGATAAAGAGGCTTACCGGCTCGCCGCTGAAAGTGCCTTGCTGAGTCTTACCGAAGCCAGTGCTCCGGCGGCTGCCTACCACGACGAGGTGCCCGAGCCAATCGTCAAGCTGGACTGTCACCCAGACAAGACCAATGTGGTCGCCAACTCCCCGACCGACAAGATCATCTTTACCATGACGCTCACTAACCCCGACGGCACGGTTGTGCCGCACGTCAATGTGCACTGGCAGGACAGCCTCGGCACCATCGAGACGCAAGCGACCGACGAAAACGGCCAGGTCAAGGCCGAGTACGTGGGCAAGGTCTTGGGGCCGCAGCAACTGTTGTACTGGCTGGATCTGATGGAGCCCGAAAAAACCCGGACCATCAACGTCATCCCCGACGTGACCACCCTGACGATGCTGCCGGCATCCATGTCTCTGGTGCCGACGGAGCCAGTGCCGGCGGGCCGGGAATTCGAGCTTTACGGCACCCTGAGGGATCGATACAGGAACCTTGGCAAAGATCAGTTGGTGCGCTGGTTTGTGGAGCCGTTCAGCGGCACGACGGGGTCCGCGACCATCCGGCCGGCACAGGGGCGCAGCAATCAGGAGGGGCTGGCACGGGCCTTTGTCTCCAGCGCCAACGGTGGGCGTTTCAACGTCACCGCGCTCATCGAGAGCGCGGAGGGTTTCGTAGTGTTCGACCCCATCACATTTGCCGGCAATGACACCGAATGACGACGGCCGTATGGCGGTTGGCGCCGACGGGTACAGGAGCAAGGAACATGGCACAGCACAACATTGACGATCTGCTAGAGAAACGCCGTTCTGCCCTGGTCGAGTACTGCATCGGGCAGGTCAGCAAAACCGGCGATGGCCAGTACCGCTTCTTGAGAACGCCGGGGGATCTGTTCGAGCTGCTGCGCCTGGATCCGCTGGACAACTATCCGGTGCAGAGTTCCTGGGTGGCCGAGGCGATCAGTTGCGCCCAACAATTTATCCATGCGGTGTATCGCCAGTTGGAACCGGGCTATGGACAAACGCCGCTCAGCCCGGAGGCTCAGCAGAACTGGGAAAGGAATCTGCAACTCTGGAAGCTGTACAGCAACTACCCGGACTGGGTGGCGGTGACAAAAATCAGGTGCTATCCGGAGAACTACATCACCCCGTTCGTGCGCCAGCGCAAGACCAACCTGTTCAAGGCGCTTGAAAACGACCTGAACCAGACACGCCTCAACAGTGATTCGGTGCAACGGGCCTTGCAGAACTACCTGCAAGGTTTCGAGCAAATCTGCAACCTGGATGTGCTCAGCAGTTACATGGACGGCGCCACGCCGATGCATGCCGACTATTACTTTATCGGCCGCCAGCGCGTGCCGCCGTTCCAGTATTTCTGGCGCAAGGCCGAGATTGAACTCTCTCCGGGCGGCACCGCCATCAATCCGGTGGCGTGGGGGGAATGGCAGGCAGTTGAGATCGGCACGGGCGACCGCGTGCTGGACATTCGCCCGGTGTTTTGGGGCGGACGGTTGTGCGTGCTGTGGGCGCAGTTGCGTGACCAGGTCGTCGAGGTACTCGGCGACGAGACAATCGTGCGTTTGCCATACAAACTCGAGATCAATCTGGCGTTCATGACCCAGAACGGGCAATGGTCGGCACCGTTGAACTTGCACAGCAGCGAGCCTGAGAAGGACTTGTCCACCAACGCTCGGTTGATCGCAACGATAGCGGTTGATGAGCGTCAGCCCAAAGGCATGCTGGGCGTGTTATTGACCAGCTACAACGTGTACGCGATGCGCGATGTGCTGATGCGTCCGGTGCCGGAAGACGACGGCACGTGGCTGAATTATCTGGCGTCCCGTCGCTTCACCAGTACCTTGATTGTGCAGCATCCGTTGTTCGCGAAGAACCAGCCGAAGGTCACCGCTACCGTGGAGGCTGCGGGCTCATTGACAAGTTATTACGGCTTACAGGTGTTGTTTATCAGCGGTAGCGCCGAGGATCGGTTGTTGGTCAGAGGGGTGTGCAAGTCCACTCCGCTTACCCCTGCGAATGCGCTGTTCACATTGACGTTGCTCAATGGGGCCAGCGGTGATCCGAGACCGGTTACTCTGAGCGCGTCGACTGCCGGCGGCTGGTCGACGGCCTGGATGGAGCTCACACGGACGGCAGGCGGTTTTGCTTCGGATGCACAGTTTACATTAGGGGGGACCGCGCCCTATGGCACAAATAGATTTGTCCTGACGATGAGCGGTCTTCCCCGGTTCGTGCCGGCAGCCCTGGAAAAAAACATCGCCAACGCCGCGCAGTTCATCGCCTTCAGGCAGCCCGGAACACTGACCCATGCCCGCTTGAATTCGTTGTTCGGGCCCGAACTGGTGCAACGCGCCCATGTTTCAGTGGATGCCGTCCTGGACTGGGACACGCAATTCCTGCCGGAACCGCGACCTGATTCCGCTCCCCTCGACGAACCGAACGGTGCCTACGACGGTGCCAACGGTTTGTACTTCTGGGAGCTGTCGTTTCACCTGCCGCACCTGGTTGCTACTCGCCTGCGCACCGAAGATCGTTATCAGGAAGCGCAGGACTGGCTGCATTACCTGTTCGACCCTCGGGCACCGGCGGGCGAGGTATCCGTACCGCCGGAAGATACAGACAAACCGGCTTACTGGCGCTGCCGGCCGATAATCAGCGACGGTAACCTGGGCTGTGAAACCCAAATGCCGGCCGATCCGGATGCCATCGGCTACTCGGCGCCCCAGCACTTGCGGATTCTGGTGTTTACCGAGTATGTGAAAAACCTGATTGCCTGGGGCGACTGGTATTACCGCCAACTCACTCGGGACAGTCTGGTGGCGGCCAAGCTGTGCTATGTGCAGGCCGAATTCCTGATGGGAAAACCACCGGTGGCACGGGCGGTGACTGCGTGGGAACCCCTAACAGTCGCTCAACTGCTGGAGTCCAGCAGCACGCGCCCGGCGCTGGAAAAGTTCGAGAAAACCCTGGAGGTTTCCCTGGGCGATATTCCGCCTTCAGCGCCGGCCTCACCCTTGCTCGGCCTGTTGGCCAACGAGCCGTTCAAACTGCCGATCAACGAGCAGTTGCTCGAGCTGTACGACCTGCCTGGCAGGCGTCTGAATAACCTGCGCAACAATCTGACGCTGGATGGCAAGCCGCTGAATACGCCGCTGTTCAGCCCGCCGACCGATCCGAACCAATTGTTGCGTACCCTGGCCGCCGGTGGCGTCGGCGGGCCACGCCCGATGGGTGGACGCCTGGTGGTGGGCGCCTTTCATTGGCGGGTGTCATTCGAGGTCGCGCTGCGTGCCGTGCAGACATTGCAAGACTACGGCGGTCAAGTATTGCGCCTGCTTGAACAACGGGATCGGGCCGAACAGGAGGAGATGCAACAAAACCATCTGGTGGAACTGGGGGATTACGCGCGCACGGTCCAGGAGCAGAGCATCGCCCAACTGGAAGCGAATGTGTCGGCGTTGCGTCAAAGCCGCGCCACGGTGCAGGAGCGTGCCGACACCTATGCCCGCTGGTATGACGAAAACGTCAGCAAGATGGAATACGAGGTCATGGAAAGTCTGGATTCGGCCAAAAAACTGAACTTTGCGTCAACGGCGCTTCGTTCCCTGGGGGGGGTGTTCGACGCCTTGCCGAACATTTTTGGCGTGGCCAGTGGCGGCCATCGTCCTGGCGCCCTTCCTACCGTCGTGGGTCAAGGCCTGGAACTCGCTGCTGCAATCGTGCAACTGGATGCCGACAAGCAATCCGTCACCGAAAGCTATCGCCTGCGTCGTCGCGAATGGGAGCTGCAACGCAATCAGGCCCTGGCGGAGTTGCTGGCCATCGATGAGCAGATTACCGCGCAACGCATCGCGGTAGACGCGGCCAGGGCGAGCCTCGATCAGACCCTGCGAGCCAATGCCCAGGCGCTGGCGGTTCATGACTTCCTGAAAAAACGCTCGACCAGTGCTGAACTGTTTGGCTGGCTGCTGGGCCAGCTCAAGGCCTTGCACTACCAGGCTCACGACGCAGTGGTCAGTTTGTGCCTGAGTGCCCAGGCCTCCCTGAGTGCTGAAACCGGCGATTACGATTCAGCCGCTACCTTGCCCCAGGTGTGGCTCGAAAACCGTTATGGATTGACGGCCGGGGAGCACTTGCGCGAATTCCTGTTGCGCATGGAACGCAAGCACTTGCAAAGCTACGAGCGACGGCTGGAACGGGTCAAGACCGTTTCCCTGCGGCGATTGTTCGACGACGCCAGCGATCCGCAAGCGCTGCATGCCGACTGGAATGCGGCGCTGGCGAAGTTGCAAGACACCGGTGTTCTGGAGTTCAAGCTGACGCAGTTGCTGTTCGACCGAGAACACCCCGGCGAATACTGCCGGCTGATCAATTCCGTCGAGGTCGATCTGCCGGTGCTGGTCGGTCCTTACGAGGACGTGCGCGCAACCTTGCAGCAGATTGGCAGCATGACCGCCACCAAACCGTCGGCGCATTCGGTCGGGTATTTGCTCATGCCTGAGGACTCGGTAGCGCCGGCCGATGTGCACTTCGACCTGCGCAGCGGGCAGCAGATCGCGCTGTCGGTGGGCATTGCGGACAATGGCATGACGGTCAGCAAACCCGAAGAAGGTTTGCTCAATTCGTTTCAGAACACGGGGGCTGTCTCGCGCTGGCAATTGATTTTCCCCTGGCCCAAGAGAGAGGCGCAAAGCGCGATGCTGGGCTCTTTGACCGATGTCATTGTGCGTATTCGCTACACGGCCAAGGGCGGTGAGCCGAGCTTCAGGCTCGCTGTTGAAAATCTGGTGAGCATAGCCGAAACGCCCGAACTCGAACGTACAGGCAGAGGAGAAAGCGGTCATGCGTGATCCCGCCGTTCAGGCTAATCAGAACCTGGTGGTCAATGGTGATTTCAGCCATGCCATCGACCACTGGAACAAGCACCCGTCCAATACACGAGAGGTCAGCCTGGCCGAGGAATTTTATCAGGGGGAGATGACCCGTTTTCTCAGGGTCGGTAACGGTGCTTCGGTCAGTCAGGTGATCGCGGTTCCCATGGCCGCGAGAACCGACGTCTGGTATGGGCTCAGCTTTCTCTGCGAGGTGCGTTACAGCGGGACGGGCCGGGTGTTGATCGAGATGGTCGACCATCCCGAGAACAATCAGGACATTCCTTTGCTGCTCGGCCAGGCGCGCAACGAGGAAGAAGACCGGGCGCGTCTGCTGAGCGGGCAACCGCTGGAGTTTTTGCCGATCGAGTACGAAGTCCGGCTGACTCTGCCGCTGCAAAGCAATGACCGGATTCGCGTGAGGGTGTTCAGTCCGACGGGGGGAACCGGCGATGTGATGACGTGCATCACCCGTATACACCTGGCCCTGCACTTACCACGGATGGAGTTGCAAACGCTGAAGCTGGATGAGGAGTTGTTGCCGGCGGCCGGTGTCCTGCCGTTGTGCCTGGGGGCCTCCGCCAGTTCGCGGCATCGTCTTGAATGTGTGCCCATGCCGGGACACCCGTGGCTGGGTACCCAGGCAGCCCTGACCCTTGAAAACAATCCGCGAGGCGCCATCCTCGCGCAACCGGACTGGGGCGTCGATCATCCTTTGGAGGCGCCGTGGTCACTCGACTGCCCGTTGCTCGATGACCCAAGCCCGCGTTTGTTGACGATGCAGTTGGTCAATCAATACACCGCCGAGCCTTACCCGATAGAGGTTTCGTTGGGCCATCACCGCCTGGTGTTCCGTGACGTACTGGAGGCAGCCTATTACCCGGTGATGGAACATGGGCAAACGGCGCTGCTGGGGGTTCAGGTGGCGTCTTTCTACACTGGCCAGACACTCGACGCACTCACGGTGAATTGGACAGTGGCCGGGCAGGGCGTCAGAGGCGCCAGCCTGACTGACGAGGATGGCTGGGCATACTTCAAGTATGTGCCGACGACGGCCGGGGACTTCGCCATCGAAGCGACGGTCGCCAGCCTCTATTACGCCAGCGGCATTGTTTCAACAACGCTGGCGGTGCGGGTGCTGGCGACTGATCCGTGGAAGACGTTGCTGTCCGTCGTCGAAGGCATCGAGAAACGCTGGGAGGACACGAATGGCTACCCCAATCGCGGCTCGGGTTATCCGCTCCAGGTACGCCTGACGGCCGACCACCTGTTATCCGGCAGCGAGATGCAGTTGCGCTGGAGTGGCGACTCCGCCGAACAGTTGGGTGTTGTCGTCAGCCCGGCGCTGGAATCGCCGGTGCCGGTCAATGGCCGCGACCTGACTTGGACACTGACCAGCGAGGATCGCCTCGACGGCCGGTTCGAACTATCGCTGGTTTGCTCGAAGCTGTTGTTGCCGTCACCGAAAAAAACCATGTCGCTGGCACGCAATCTGGTCCGTATCGGCGAGGTACGCGAGGCCAACAGGTTTCCGGTGGTGGACGAAAACGAAAACGTGCTGCTGCGGATTCAGGTCGTGCATGTGCTGGTCAGCGGCGATGGCGACCCTGTCTTCAATGCGCTGGTTGACTGGATCACCCCCGAGGGCCCGCTGCCGACTGTCGTCACCGGGGCCGGTGGTTGGGCCAGTTTGCTGTATACGCCGAAAAGTGCCGGGAATTGGGTTGTCACCGCCCGTGTCAGGGCGCACGAAGAGGCTGTGGCGGTTGAACGTAACTTTGATGTCAGAGCCCTGGCCTCCAGTCCGTGGAAGAGTGAGGTCAGGATCCTGCTCGACAACGTCGAGGTCGATCGTCTGGTGCTGGGCGTGCTTTGCTGGCGTGGCCGCGCTCACACGTTGAAAGTCGAGCCACTGCCCGGCAGCACCTTGATCGGCCAACCCGTGACGTTGAACTGGCGGGGTACACCTCCGGCCATCGGGCTGGAGGCAAGCGACATCGGAACACCCAGAAACCTGACTGCCGCAGGGCTGGAATGGACGTTTACGTCTGCGCTCGGGACCAGTCTAAGCAGCCTGTTCGAACTGAAATTGAGCAGCCCACGGCTGTCATTGGATCGGGAATTGTTTGGGCGTCTGGTCGCCCCCGACCTGGCCCAGGAAGCTAGCCTGACACTGGATCAGGTTTCAGTGGTACCCGGCGATCAGGCACTGTATCCGTGCCTGGGGGCCGTGCACCGTTTCAGTTTATTGCCTAATGCGCTGAGTCCGCTGGTGGGGCTTTCGACGACGTTGTCGTGGACGGGAGCGTTGCCTGAACAGTTGGGCGCGAGCATCGATCCGCCCTTGGCGCAGTCGCAGGTGATCGACGACGGCGGTGCACGCTGGTCCCTGGACTTCACCGCCAGCCCCGCGCCGGGAACGTTTGCCCTGGCGCTGAAACTGCCGCAGTTGGGTCTGGATTCGGCCGCGACCTCGATGATTTTGGCGCACAACAAAGTCAGGATTGAGGCTTGGCGCGAGGCGGCAGTGGATCCGGTGGTGGGACAGGAGCCCGCCTGGGCGTGGATCCAGGTGTTTTCCCATTTCACCGGCCTCGCTGTTGAACAGGTGCCAGTGACATGGCTGGCCGGCGAGCAATCCGCCGAAACAAAAACCGATGCCAAAGGTTGGACCGGTTTCGGCTTAGTGCCTACGGCCGTACGGCAGCAGGTGGTCGAGGCTGTGCTTGTCAGCCCTTACGACGGTTATGAAGACAAGCGCTCGATGATGGTCACCGTGTTGACGAGCGATCCATGGGAAGGGGTCACGATCAGCTTTGACGGTCAGCCGCCACAACCCTGGGGCAGTAAAACCTGTTTCCCGCGCCGCAAAGGCAATCACCTCATCGAAATCATGGCGGCCGACAACAGTCCTTTATTCGATCAGGATCTGGTGTTGGGGTTGACCGGCACCGGGCCGGCAGAGCTGGGTATTCGTTTTGATCCGATCAACGCGCTCGGGACCGCGCGCTGGTTTTCCAGTTCCGGCCTGCGATACGGCTTTGTGGTCGGCGATGTGAAGGACGGCGCATTTGCCCTGCGATTGGCCGCCAGCCGGCTCGCCCGATTGTCACTGGCCAATGCGATGTCGCTCGGGTCAGGGGTCCAGGTGGTCAAGTTCAAGGTAGACAACCACGTGACGCAGACGCTGGATTGGGGGCAGACACTGTTTGAACAGGTCACGGTGGTGTCGTCGGTCAGTGGCAAATCGATGGCGGGTTTGCCCGTGACCTGGCGTAACTCGGATCTGGGGACGGTGATATCGGTGACGGACTACTACGGCGTGGCGAAGATCAGCTTCATCCCGACGCAGCCGGGCCCGGCGCAACTGACGGCGACGGTGGGGGATACGCTGTACTCGGAGTCGATAACGTCGGGCTTCACCCTGAACGAACCGCGCAAAATCGTTGAATTAATCAATGTGGGCGGTACGGAGCACGATTCGGCGCGGGTTCGGGTCAAGGTCGCCTCCAGCCGCACCGGCGAACCGCTGCAAGACGTGAAGGTGATGTGGGAGTTGAACGGTTCACGCTTGCCGTTCGGCGAGACCGATGCGGATGGTTTTGCCTGGTTGGACTTTGTAACGGCCGCAGGGGAGGAGAGCGTGGTAGTGGCCATGGTGGAAGGCGGTGAAGCTGGCTGGGACATGGCGTTGCTCGGGTTGAATCTGACGACGATGCCGGTCATCGAGTCGCTGATCTGTGACCGGACACAGAGCTTCACCGGTTACAGGGTGACCGCCCGAGCGCTGGTTCTGGAGTCCGACAGCACCAACCCCCTGCCGGGCATCGAGATCAATTGGCGCTTTGCGGGGCAGGCGCTGCCGGTTTCCACGTCCGACGTCAGCGGCATCGCCCGGATAACCTTCGAGACACGCGACGTTGGGGAGTTCGATTTGGTGGCTTCTCTGGCATCTGGCCTGCCAGGGACCCAGACGCAGCGCATCAGTGTGGAGTCTTTGCCCGCGGTATTGTTGCGTGGCATATACGCGGTGCCTGCCATTGTCCAAGTAGGCCGGCCATCGGATGTCAAGATCCAGGTGGTGGGGCTGACGGCACCGGTGGCGGGTATTTTGGTGAGGTGGTCGGTCGATGGCAGTGAGCGGGAGCAGACCTACAGTAACGATCAGGGCTGGGCCCCGTTCAGATTTGTGAGTTCGGTGGCTGGCACATTCGCGATTGCGGCGGCGGTGGAAAATCCTGTGGGCACGGTGTCGATGTCGATGACAGTCCGGGTGATCAACAGCTAGAGCGCCCCGGCCTTCTTCCAGCTCAGGTAACGGGTCACCAAGCCGTTACCGAGCTCCTGGGGCAGCGCTTCGAGCAGCGGCACGCCATGGGCGTTCAGTTGTTCATGGAGTTCGGCTCGGGCATTGAGGTAATCCAGCGTGCCGCAATACAGCAACGCATCGGGCAGTGTTTGCACGGGTGTTTGGCGCAATTGATCGAGGACTTCTTCGCGCAGGCTGGCGACCAGCACCCGGTGTTGCTGACTCAGGCGTTGCACGGCGTTGAGCAACTCTTGGTCGTCCTCATCCCGCAGGTTAGTGACCATGACCACCAGCGAACGACGTTTCTGCCGGGCCAGTAATTGGCTGACGGCGGCCTGGTAATCGGCGGGACGTTGGGTGGTGTTGAGCGTGTAGACGGCGTTGAGCACGGCCTTGAGCTGGCCCGCACCTTTGACCGGGGCGAGGTAGAGCGGCGTCTCGCCGGCAAAGGTGCACAACCCCACCGAGTCGCCCTGGCGCAACGCGACATAGCTGAGCAACAGGCAGGCATTCAGGGCGTGGTCGAAATGGCTGAGTTCGCCGTCCTGGCTGCGCATCCGCCGGCCGCAGTCGAGCATGAAGATGATTTGCTGATCGCGTTCGTCCTGATATTCCCGGGTAATCGGCGTGCGCTGGCGGGCCGTGGCTTTCCAGTCGATCTGGCGCAGGCTGTCGCCTTCGCGGTACTCGCGCAGTTGATGAAATTCCAGCCCCTGGCCCCGCCGTTGGCGTTGCCGTACGCCGAGCTGGCTGAGCCAGTTGTCCACCGCCAGCAACTCGCCGCCATAGAGGCGGGCGAAGTCCGGGTAGACGCGGGTGCTGTCGTTCACGCTCAACACGCGTTTGTCGGACCACAGGCCAAACGGGCTGGGCAGGTTGATTTCACAGTGTTGGAAATGGAAATGGCCACGTTGCAGCGGGCGCAGGCGATAGGTGATCTGGCTATGTTGACCGGGCTGCAATTCAACTGATTGCGGCAAGTGTTCGAAGACCAGGCCTTCGGGCGCATGATCGAACATCTGCACGTTCAAGGGTTGGGTAAAGTCATGCTCGATCGCCAGTTGCACCTCACCCCAACGTCCCAGGGCCAGGCTGCCGGGCATCTGCCGTTTCAGGCGCGGCGAGGGCAGGCGTTTGAGGCGGATAGCGTCGAGAATGGCCAAGGCCAGAAGCGCCAGCAGCAGCCCCCAACTGATCGATTGCAGGTTTTGCGGCATCGCAATTTCCAGCGCGCGCAAGGCGCCCAGCAGGAGGCCGAGACCGAGCAGCACCGAGAGCCAGATCAGCAGCAGGCGCGACGGTTTCACAGGCGCGGCGCCGACACTTGATCGAGCAATTGCTGTAACACCTGATCGACATCCAGCCCTTCGATATCCAGTTCCGGGGCAATCCGCACCCGATGGCGCAGCACCGCCAGGGCACAGCCCTTGATGTCATCCGGAATCACGAATTCGCCACCGCGCAGCAACGCCCGGGCGCGGGCGCAACGCACCAGCGCGATGGATGCCCGCGGCCCTGCGCCCAGAGTCAGACCGGGCCAGGTACGGGTGGCGCGGGACAGGCGAATAGCGTAGTCGAGCACCTGTTCATCGAGGGGCAAATCGCTGGCAATCCGTTGCAGCGCCATCACGTCCTTGGCTTGCAGCACGGTGCGCAAGGGCTGCACGTCGAGCATGTCGGCCCGGGTCGAGCGGCTGACTTGGCGCACCATGTCCAGCTCTTGCTCGGCGTCGGGGTAGTCCATGCGCACCTTGAGCATGAAGCGATCCAGCTCGGCTTCCGGCAGTGGATACGTGCCTTCCTGTTCGATCGGGTTTTGCGTGGCGAGGACCATGAACGGTTGCGCAATCGGCAGCGCCCGGCCTTCAAGGGTGACCTGGCGTTCTTGCATGGCCTCTAGCAATGCGGCCTGGGTCTTGGCCGGGGCGCGGTTGATCTCGTCGGCCAGCAGCAGGTTGGTGAACAGCGGGCCTTTGCGCAGCTTGAACTGCTCGGTTTGCAGGTCGTACACCGCGTGCCCGGTGACGTCGCTGGGCATCAGGTCCGGGGTGAACTGTATGCGTGCGAACTCGCCGCCGAAGCAGCGCGCCAGTGCGCGCACCAGCAAGGTCTTGCCCAGCCCCGGTACGCCTTCGAGCAGCACGTGGCCGCCGGCGATCAGCGCGGTGAGCACGTCGTCGATCACGCTGTTCTGGCCGATCACGGCTTTCTGCAATTCGCCGCGCACGGCCTGGGCCAGTTGACTGGCGCGCTGGCGTTGTTGGGCGGCGTGGTTGGGTGTGCCGGGCTCGATGTCACTCATAGGGCATTCCTCAAGGTTTGCAGGTGGGCGACCTGACGGCTGAATTCAGCGCTGGACAGCCGCTGTTTCGGGCGCGGGCTCAGGGCCTGGCTGATGGCGCGGGTGGGTTGCCGGGTCAGGCGCGACAATACGAGCCATTGTTCGGCAACCGCCAAGTGTTCGAAACCGGGATGACGGCGCCGGGCGCGGCGCAGGATGTCGTGCTGCAAGGCCTGCAACAGGTGGACCTGGCCGTTGCGGCGCAGCATGAAATCGGCGCTGGCACGCAAGTGTTCCTGAAGCTGTCGGCGCGCCCTTGGCGCCGGTTGCAGCAGTGGACCGTGACGCACGCCGACGTGCCAGCCACCGAGGGCGATCAGGGCGACGAGTGCGACCAGCGCCTGGGGGAAATAGCGCAGCAGCAAGGTCAGCAGCGAGTCGTGATCGGTGTTGTACAGCAAGGTCACGCTGGTGTCGGCGCTCAGGTACCACAGTAGCCAGGCATTGTCGTACTGCTCGATGGCCGGGGCTTTCCACACGTCGGCATCGGTGACCACGGTGATCGAGCCGAGCCCATGGCTCAGTTGCATCATGTGCGTGGCCTTGCCGCTGTTGGCCCAGGCCTGGGCGAGATTTTTCGGGTCTTCGAGATGGAACGCAGTATCGAAGCTGGCGTAAGCCGGGGCGTCCTCGTCTTCGAGGTAGAGCTTGGTCAGGTTCGGATACGGATCGTCGGTCGGATCGGGCGGCGGGTCCTTGAGGTCTTTGCTCAAGGACTGATGCACCTGCACGCGGTCGAGCAGCAGGTCATTACTCTGTTTGGTCTTTTCGTCCCACAGCGATTCAGCGACGAATACCAGGCGTCCGCCGGCGCGGGTCCAGTTCAACACTTGATCGATCTGGCGCGGGGTCATGTTCGAGCGGTCGCCGAACAGCAACAGGCTGTGTTGGCGCGGGTCAATGCCGGGCAGCACGTCGAGGCTGTTGGCGTGGTTCACAGCTATGCCCTGTTTGCGCAGGAACTGCTCCGCCGCCAGATAGGGATTGGCCCGAGCCTCGGGGGAGGCACCGTGATCGACGATCTCCTGATAAGGCGTGGCTTTCAGGTACAGATAAAGGCACAACGCGCCGAACAACACGGCAAACACCGCGCCGAGCACCAGCCACCCACGCCGGCTCAACGGGCGGCTCCCGGATTGAACAGTGCGCGCCAGCCGTCGCAGAGTTCCTGTTGCAGCTGCTCCGGCGGCAAGCGATGCCCGTAGGCCATGTTCTGCCAGTGCCGGGTCAGGGTTTGACTGAACGCCAGCAAGGCCGGTTGTTGCAGTTGCCCGACCCGTTCCAATACCTGGCCTTCGGTGTCGGCGTCTTTCAAGGGCAAGTTGAAGTCGTGCAGCAAGCGGCTGAGCAGGGCGCGGTAGAGTAAACCGAGGGCTTCGCGAGGATGGGTTTGCCAGAGGGTTTCGGCACTGGTTGCGACGTCGGCGGGTAGGGTTTCCTGATGCACGTCCAGCCCGAACAGTTGCTTGGGCATAGGGTGATCAACCTTGCGGCGCAGGGCCGGCCGGCGGCTGACAAACGCCTGCAACCACTCGCGATAGCGCCAGATCAACACGCCCAGTCCAGCCGCCAGCACGCCCCACAACAGCACTTCCATCAAATTGGCCAATGCACCGAAACGCGGATTGTCGAGCATCCTCGCCAACCCCTTCAGCCATTCCGGGGTGTTGCCATCGTCCGCGGTCTGGGTGGCGGGTTTGTCCTCGCCAAAGCGATAACGGGTGACGGTTTCCTTATTCTTGAACGGCGGCTGATCGAGAATCGCCTTGATGCTGTCCCGGGACGCCTGGCTGGTCAGGGGCTGGTCCAGCAAGCGCGGCGTGTCCGGTGAAATGACCGGCTCGGCGGCCCAGACGCTTTGCGCGCTCGGCATCAGCACAACCACCGCCAACAGCAGGACGGCTGCCGCGCTACTCAGGCGCTGGCGCATTCGACGGAACACCAGTTCGATGTCCCAGGCCTCCAGCACCGTGCGTCGATTCAGGTACAAGCTGAAACCGCACGCCACATAAACCGGTTCCCAGACCACCAGCACCAGGGCGTAAAAGGAGTTGGTCAGGTGCGCCAGCCATAGCCAATCCTGATTGGCTGCGTCGATCAGCGTTTGCCAGCTCCAGTCCAGCTCGACCTGTTGCGGCACCAGCAGGTAGAACAGCACCACCAAGCCGATCCACAGGGCGCTTTCCAGGTGCGCGCCGATGATCGTCAGCCACTGCGCGGCACCGGCGTTGCGTTGCAACAGGACGTGCAAGCGTTGTTGGCGTGCCGTACCGCCCAGGCCTTCGAGTTGCACCACTGGCATGAGGAAGCTGCGGCTCAGGCTCAGGCGGCGCCAGGTCAGGCTGGCCAATAATTGCGGCTTGAGCAGTCGCGGCCATTGGCGCAACGCCTCTTTGAGCGTGGGCGTTTCACCGAACAGGGTTTTCGACAGGATGAACAACGGCAGGCGATCGAACGCCGGTTTGAGCCACCAGAAAATAACCACCGCCAGCGACGGCGAATCCCATAGCAGCAGGCTGATCAGGGCGAAAATCGGCAAGGTGACGATGGCCCAACTGGTCATCAACAACCGGCGGTGTCGCTGACTCAGCTGCACGCCCAGGTCCATGGCTTCCCAGGTATTGCGCGGGCGAATCACCACGGTGGCGTCACTCAGGCGCATGGCGAGTCCGTCCGGCCAACAGCAAATACAGCGCCACCCCTAACCACAGCGCGGCGCCGACCAGGTATTTGGTCATCGGCGTGGGCGCGGTCATGGACGACCAGTAGGCTTCGACAAACGCCGCCAGCAGCAGAAACAGCATGACCCCGCAAATCAGCAACACGCTTTGGCGCGCGGCCAGGCGCAAGGCTTCGGCCCGGGGCAGGCGTCCCGGTGCGATCAGGGCCCAGCCCAATTGCAGGCCGGCGGCGCCGGACAGGACGATGCCGCTCAATTCGAAAGCACCATGGCCGATCACGAAGGGCCAGAAGGTTTGCCCATAGCCGATGTGGGTCAGGTGCCCGGCCACCGCACCGATCATCAAACCGTTGAAGACCAGGAAAAACGCACTGCCCAAGCCAAACAACAAGCCGCTGGCGAAGGTCTGAAAGGCGATGCCGATGTTGTGCATGATGTAGTAGCCGAACATCACCCAGTCTTCGCTGGACGCCCGTTCCGCCGAACGGCCGAGGTGCCCGGCGACCGGGTCGTACATGCTTTGCATCTCGCTGACCTGGTCGGCCGGGATCAGGTTGTAGATCAGGTCCGGGAACAGGTACACCAGCACGCCCATGCCGATCAGGCTGCCGAAAAACATCAGGCCGGCGGCGAGCACAAACCGCCACTGCTGACGCACCAGTTGCGGGAAGCCGGCGAGGATGAACGCCAGCGCGTTGGCCCCGAGCCGACTGCGATGCCGATAAAACTGTTGATGGCCACGCAGCACCTGATGCTGCAACACGTCCACCAGGAAACTGCTGTAGCCACGCTCCCGGGCCAGGGCCAGGTGATGACAGAGCCGGCGATAGTCTTTGGGGAAACTGGCGATGCGTGAGGCATCCTTGCCTCGTTCCAACCGGTCGAGGACCAGGGCGAACTGTTCCCATTCGGCCTTGTGGCGACTTTCGAAAAGGCTTTGCTTCATGTGGAGCCCAACAAGCCGCGGGCGATGCCATTGAGTTCGGCCACGGCCTGCGGCGGCGGAACCTGCAACGGTTGAGCAAGGATGCTCGCCAGTTCATTGACCCGGGCGGCGGAGAGTTCACCCTGGCGTTCGGCAAAACCGAGGATGGCGCGCTGCTCAGTCAGCGTCAGGGCAAACGCCGGGCGCCGGGGTTGGGCTTCGGGTAATTCGGGGCGGGTGAGCGGTTTTTCGCTGTAAATCACCAGCGTACCGGCGGCGAGATCGCCCAGGCGCTTGAAGCTCGGGTGTTGCAGGCAACTGATGGCCCCGAGGAAGTAGCCAAACGGCAACAGGTCGACAAAACGCAGCAGGTTGCGCAGCAACGAGGCCGACCAGCCGATTGGCGTGCCATCGTCCTGCACCACGCGCAGCCCCATCCATTGCTTACCCGGTGACCGCCCCTGGTTGAGCACCTCGAACAGCACCATGTACCACCAACTGACCCCGAACAGCAGGATCGAACCCAGCCCGGCGCCGAGCTGGCCGAGAAATGCCAGGACGATGAACAGCACGCCGAGGATCAACCCGCGCAGGCCGAGGTCGATAGAGAACGCGAGCGCACGGACCATCAACCCGGCCGGGCGCAGTGGCAAGTCGATGCCTTCGGGCGTTTCGACTTGATACCGCGTGTCCAGTGGCGGGGACAGCGTCGCTTTCCTTGGCAGTGCTGCGGTCTCGAGCATGGGCAACCTGAATGATCGGGCCGGATCGGGATTCAATATTGCGCAGATGCTAGCAGCCTCTTGGGGGAAAACGACATAACTATGTATTGCATGATGCAAAGCCAGAAGTGATTGAATGACAAGAGGACTGGCCGCGGCGACTTGTCTGCGCCTAGACTTCGCCGGTCTTAAGTACAGGAACAGCCCGTGACCTCCATCTTCTGGTACGACTATGAAACCACTGGCATCAATCCCCGTTGCGACCGGCCGTTGCAAGTGGCGGGGATTCGCACCGATTTCGAACTCAATGAAATAGACGCGCCGGTCAATCTGTATTGCCAGCCCAGTGACGACATCCTGCCGCACCCGGCCGCCTGCGCGATCACCGGCATCACCCCCAGTCGTCTGGCCGAGCAAGGCTTGAGCGAAGCCGACTTCATGACCCGGGTGCATGCCCAGCTCGCGGCCCCCGGTACCTGCGGGGCGGGTTACAACACCTTGCGTTTCGACGACGAGATGACCCGCTACAGCCTCTATCGAAACTTTTTCGACCCGTATGCGCGGGAGTGGCAAGGCGGCAACAGTCGTTGGGACCTGATCGATGTAGTGCGCGCAGCGTATGCCTTGCGCCCCGATGGCCTGGTCTGGCCCACGGATGACGAAGGGCGGGTGACGCTCAAGCTCGACCGCCTGACGGTCGCCAATAACATCGACCACGGCAATGCCCACGAAGCCTTGTCGGATGTGCGCGCGACCATCGCCCTGGCTCGTTTGATTCGCGAGAAACAACCGAAGTTGTATGACTGGCTGTTCCAGTTGCGCAGCAAACAAAAGGTCATGGATCAGGTTCGACTGATGCAGCCGATGGTGCACATCTCCGGGCGGTTTTCGGCGGCGCGCAGTTATATCGGCGTGGTACTGCCCCTGGCCTGGCATCCACGTAACAAGAACGCGCTGATTGTCTGTGACTTGCACCTCGACCCTCAGGGTTTACTGGATCTGGATGCCGAAACGCTGCGCCAGCGGTTGTATACCCGCCGCGATGAGTTGGTCGAAGGCGAACTGCCGGTGCCGCTCAAACTCATTCACATCAATAAATGCCCGGTGGTGGCGCCGCTGTCGGTACTGCGTCCTGAAGATCAGCAACGCCTGGGGCTGGATATGGCGCTATATCAGGCGCGGGCGCTGCGGCTAAGTGACGCACAACAAGTTTGGCGAGATAAAGTCATGGCGATTTATGCCAGCGAAGCTTTTGCTGCCAGTCAGGATCCGGAGCAACAGTTATACGACGGCTTTATCGGCGATCGGGATCGGCGTCTATGTGAGCAAGTCCGGGCCGCAGACCCGGCGCAATTAGCGCAACAACAATGGCCGTTCGATGATGAACGTTTACCTGAATTATTGTTTCGATACCGCGCACGCAACTTCCCGGACACGTTGAATTTCGAAGAGCAAGAACGCTGGCGGATGTTTTGTCAGCAACGTTTGTCCGCTGCGGAATGGGGCGCGCCAAATACCCTCGAATCTTTTGCGCAAGCGGCGGCACAATTGGCGAATAGCGCTACATCGTTTCAGCAAGAGGTGCTGAATGAATGGCAGCATTATGTCCAGGGATTACGCAAACGTTTGAGTCTTTGAAATGCAATGATTGAAGTCTGAATGCCAGGCATAAAAAAACGCCAGCATCCGCTGGCGTTATTTTTTGTCGCAGAATTAATCTGCGGCAGGCGTGCGGCTTAGCCCAGCAGGGTAGCCCAGCCTTCAACCACATCACCGCCCCACTTGGCTTTCCACTCTTTCAGAGTCTTGTGGTTGCCACCTTTGGTTTCGATGACTTCGCCGTTGTGCGGGTTTTTGTATTGTTTAACTTTGCGAGCACGCTTGGTGCCAGTAGTTTTTACTGCGCCGCCGCGTGGTGCTTTGGTTTTGGACTCTGGATCCAGCAGCGCGATGATGTCACGCAGGGATTTGGAGTACTCGCCCATCAGGGTGCGCAGTTTGCCTTCGAATTCCAGCTCGGTTTGCAGTTTGTCGTCTTGGGACAGATTCTTCAAACGGGCTTGCAGCTCTTTGATAGCTTCTTCGGTGGCGCGGTATTCGTTGATCAAGGACATTGAGGACTACCTTATGTAGGACGCAGGATGGCAGGGACAGTGCGGCAATAATAGTCAGGGTGTTTCATCAAGTAAACATTTAACCGAAGTTTTATTTAAATGAGTTGCGGTGAATAGGGCATGAACTCGATGTGCAGTTAAATAGTGTGACGCAGTCAACACAGATATTCACAAATGAGTGCTTGAACATGGTCTGCAACAGCACCATCGCGCTGGCGCGTGACGCTGACCGAACCCGGGCCGTTGGCCGATGTGCAGGGTGACCCGTCATCAATACTGCAGTTTTGCTGCGCAATCGCTAGAATGGCGGCCTTTGCGAAGTTCTGGAGTTTGACCCTCATGCGCACTTTTCGGCTGGTGATTGCTTGCCCGGACCGCGTCGGTATCGTTGCTAAAGTCAGTAACTTTCTGGCGTCACATAACGGCTGGATCACTGAAGCGAGCCATCACTCGGATAATCTCAGTGGCTGGTTCTTCATGCGTCACGAAATTCGTGCCGATTCGCTGCCTTTTGGTATTGAAGCTTTCCGCGAAGCCTTTGCGCCGATCGCCGAAGAGTTCTCGATGAACTGGCGTATTACCGATACCGCGCAGAAAAAACGCGTGGTACTGATGGCCAGCCGTGAGTCTCATTGCCTGGCGGACTTGCTGCACCGCTGGCACAGCGATGAACTGGACTGCGAAATTTCCTGCGTGATTTCCAACCATGACGACTTGCGCAGCATGGTCGAGTGGCACGGCATTCCGTACTACCACGTGCCGGTCAACCCGCAGGACAAAGAGCCAGCGTTTGCCGAAGTCTCGCGCCTGGTCAAACTGCACGATGCCGAAGTGGTGGTACTGGCCCGTTACATGCAGATTCTGCCGCCGGCGTTGTGCAGCGAATATGCCCACAAGGTCATCAACATTCACCACAGCTTCCTGCCGTCGTTCGTCGGGGCCAAGCCGTATCACCAGGCGTCCCTGCGTGGCGTGAAGTTGATCGGTGCCACGTGCCACTACGTCACCGAAGAGCTGGACGCCGGTCCGATCATCGAGCAGGACGTGGTGCGTGTCAGCCACAGCGACAGCATCGAAGACATGGTGCGCTTCGGCCGCGACGTCGAGAAGATGGTGTTGGCCCGTGGCCTGCGTTATCACCTGGAAGACCGGGTGCTGGTACACGGCAACAAAACCGTCGTGTTCTAAACTACGCAATGATCGTTCCCACGCTCGGCGTGGGAACGATCTGTGTAGCGAGAGGATATTGACCATGGCCGATCCACTGGACAAAGCCACTTCCAAGGCGCCTGCCACCTTGGGCGAGGGGTGTTTGAGTCGCTATGACCCGGATGACATGAGCCCTGAAGACGGCACCGAATTCCCCGGCGCCGCCGAGTTGTGGGAGCAGTTGCAAGAAGAGTCCGACGACAAACCTAAGCCTGCTTGAACTTCATCAACTTCTTGAGCAGCGGCCGCCCCAGCATCAGCAAGAACACCGGCCCGCCGACCACCAGGTAAAAGTAATACGTCACTGCCCGCCAGATCAGGATCGCCGCCGCTGCGGTGGATTTCCCCACCATCGGCGCCAACAATGCCGCCGACGTCAATTCCGCCGCGCCGGCTCCACCCGGCAACAGGCTGAATTGCCCCGCACCCAACGAGAGCATCTGGATCAGAAAGCTCCACGCCCATTGCAAGTCCGCCCCGAGCCCGCGTAACGCCAGGTACAGCACGCTATAGCGCAGCAGCCAATGCACGCAGGTCAAGGCAAACACCTTGGCCAGTGTCTGAACGGGTAACTTCAACGTGTCAGTGAACGCCGCCAGGAAATGCAGGAGTTTGCGTGCCCAGCGCAGGCGAGTGGTGGTTTTGACATTCAGGCGCGCCAGCAACCGGCCGCCCAGTCGGATCAGCAGTCGGTGGTAGCGAGCCACTACCACGCAGCTGACCAGCCCGCCAAACAGCGAGACGGCGCTGACCATCAGCAGCCACTCCATGCGCTGGCTCAGGTGCTGGAACAGCGCGTAAATCAGAATCCCGCTCAGGGCACAGAGGAAAAACAGCAGATCGCTCAACTGGTCCATGGCAAACACCGCGCTGCCCCTGGCCGGGCGCACGCCGTTACGCGCCAGCAGGGCCATGATGGTCAGCGGTCCGCCACTGCCGCCGGGCGTGGCGCAGTAGGCAAACTCGGCGGCCATCACCACGCCGAGGCTTTTGAGGCGGCTGACCTTATCCCGCTGATCGCCCAGCAACAGGCGCAAGCGCATGGTATTGACCACCCAGCACAGCAAAATCATGCCGAACATGATCAGCAGCCCGCTCAGCGGAAAGCTTTGCAGGCGCGACCAGGTTTCGTTGCCGCCCAGCACCAACGGAATCAGCACCGCCGCCAGCAGGGCGAGAAACAGCAGAATCCCCCGACTCATGCGGCGCGGCCGATGCGGTCTTGATGCAGGGTCAGCCAGTTGGCCTTGGTCATTGGCACACGGCCCTCGTCGAGTAAGCGTTTAAGAGTTTGCAGCCAATAATCACGGGAAAATCGGTGACGCATGTCCACCGGGTGCAGGCCAAGGCGGATCACTGGCGCATGCTGCCAGCGTTGTTGCCGTTGCTCGCTGACGATTTTCGATAGCCCGCGGCGCCAGGCACTGCGCGCACTCCAGACCAGCCCGGGGGCGTCGATCGCCGTGAAGTCGGGCAGACAATACAGATGTTGCGGGTCGCTGGTGTAACTCAATGGCAACTGTCGCAAGGCCTGGCGTGTTCCTTCGCTCATCAGCCAGGCAGGGGCGACAAAGCCTTTGAGCGGCCAATTGTAACGGTGAAACCGTTCGATGCCAGCACGCAGGCGGGCGAGGGCTGCTGCTTGAGACAAACTGTAGAACTCGCCTTCGTGGGTGTAGATGCGGCGCATGAACCAGTCTCGAGGTGTCGTCGCCGCCGGGCTGTCGTCGCAATGAAAGTAGCCGTGCAAGGCCAGTTCGTCACCCCGGTCGACGCGACCGCTCAGCATCCGGCGAAATCCCGGATGAGCCTCCAGATCGTTGTGTTTATGAAAATCGGGAACCACCAGCCAGGTCATCGGCACCGCGCCCAGCGCATCGACGGCTTCGACGAAAGGCTGGTAATCGGCCCAAGTCTGCGGAGCCACGTCGTGCAGCACCAACAACAGGGCGGGTGGCAGCGGGGGCTCAGCCATTGGCGGTCAGCGGCCAGGGATCGCCGAGCACGGCGTGATAATGGCCCAACAGGCTGTTGACCACCGCGTCCCAGGCGTAATGCCGTTCCACATGCTGGCGGGCCTGCTCGCCCAGCGTGACGCTGCCACGGCTGAACAATTCGCGTACTGCATTGGCCATGGCCAAGGGATTGTTGGGCGCGCAGAGCAGGCCGCAGTGATCGGGGACAATTTCCTTGAAGGCCCCGGCCGCCACGGCCACCACCGGAATGCCGCTGGCCATGGCTTCGAGGATCACCAGGCCGAAGGTTTCCTGATCGCCGGCGTGCAGCAGCGCATCGGCACTGGCCATCAAGCGCGCGACCTGGGTCGCCGGGCAGAACTCATCGATCACCGTGACGTTGTCTGGTACTTGGGCCGGCATCGATGAACCGACCAGCAGCAAGTGATAGCGCGGCCCCAGGCGTTTCATGCAATTGAGCAACACCGGCAGGTTCTTCTCCTTGGAGCCGCGGCCGGCGAAGATCAGCAGCCGGGTGTCTTCGGCAATCCCCAGTTCGGCCCGAAGTTCCGGGTCCCGGGCACTCGGGTTGAAGGTTTGCAGGTCGACGCCCAGCGGCTGCACGAAGACATTGCGCACCCCCAGGCCAGTCAGTTTGTCCGCCATGACCTGGCTCGGCGCCAGCACCCGGTCGAAGTTGCCATAGAGCTTGCTGACATAAGCCTCGACATTGGTGGTCACCCAATTGCCCATGCGATTGCTGACCAGCAGCGGCAAATCCGAGTGATAAAAGCCAATCACCGGCACATCCAGTTGCCGTCGGGCATCCAGCGCCGCCCAGGCAGTGAGATAGGGGTCGCCGACTTCAATAAGATCGGGCTGCAGACCCTGCAGAACATTGCGCCAAGGCGCGAGACGGAGGGGGAAGCGATAACCCTTGCCGAAGGGCAGGGCGGGGGCGGGAACCTTGTACACGCCGTCCTGTTCGCTCAGGTGCGAACCGGGTATCAGCAGGCTGTGACGAATTCCCGGCTTGACGCTCAGGCGACGGTGCTTGGCATCCAGATAAGTGCGCACGCCACCGCTGGCAGGGGCGTAGAACATGGTTATGTCAGCGATATGCACGATGAACATCCCTCCGGTCTCAGCTCTCCCTAGGTTGACCTTTATGAAGGATAGATGTTCGGTTGGGGTTTTGCGGGCGGGGTGTCAGCGAGGTGTTGCGGGGTTTTGCAGACCGCCTTCGCGGGCAAGCCTCGCTCCGTAGGAGCAAAGCTTGCTCGCGATGGCGCCCTCGAAAACGCTAAATGCGGAAACTACCCACCAACTGCTTCAACCGCGCCGCCTGCTGTTCCAGGTCCGAACACGCGCGCAAGGTCGATTGCAGGTTCTCCACGCCTTCCTGGTTCAGCGTATTGATCTCGGTAATGTCGACGTTGATCGACTCCACCACTGCCGTCTGTTCCTCGGTCGCCGTGGCCACCGACTGGTTCATCCCGTCGATCTCGCCGATGCGCAGGGTCACGCTGTTCAGGCGTTCGCCGGCCAGGTTGGCGATTTCCACGCTGTCCTGGCTGTGGCGCTGGCTTTCGCTCATGGTGCTGACGGATTCGCGGGCGCCGACTTGCAGCTCCTCGATCATGGTCTGCACCTGTTGTGCCGATTCCTGGGTGCGGTGCGCCAGGTTGCGCACTTCGTCGGCCACTACGGCAAACCCGCGCCCGGCTTCACCGGCACGCGCCGCTTCAATCGCCGCGTTGAGCGCCAGCAGGTTGGTTTGCTGGGAAATGCTGGTGATCACTTCCAGAATCTGCCCGATGTTCACGGTTTTGCTGTTCAGCGATTCGATATTGGTGCTCGACGCGCTGAGCATGCTCGACAGTTGATTCATCGCCTTGATGCTGCGATCCACCACTTGCTGGCCGTCTTCGGCCAGGCTGCGCGCATCGCTGGCCTGGTTCGACGCTTGCGCGGCGTTGCGCGCAATTTCCTGGGCGGCGGCACCGAGCTGGTTGATTGCGGCGGCCACGCTGTTGGTACGCGAGGCTTGCTGGTCGGAGTTGAACATCGACGAGTTCGAGGCCGCGACCACACGCAAGGCGACTTCGTTGACCTGGCCGGTAGCCGAGGACACTTCGCGGATCGAGGTATGAATCCGTTCCACGAAGCGGTTGAACGCGGTGCCGAGAATGCCGAATTCGTCATTGTTCTGGATGGTCAGGCGTTTGGTCAGGTCGCCTTCACCATCGGCGATGTCTTCCATGGCGCGGGTCATGACATTCAACGGCTGGATCAGGATGCGGATCAGCATGCCGAGCAGGGCGATGATGATGGCCACGGCGATGATCGTGGCAACCACCGCCGAGGCACGGAATTCGCTGAGCATGGCGAAAGCCTTGTCCTTGTCCACCGACAGGCCGATGTACCAGTTGACCGATGGCAGGCCTTTGATCGGGGTAAAGGTCACGATGCGAGTCTTGCCCTCGACGTCCACTTCACTGAAATCGCTGCTGATGCGCGGGGTGTTTTTCGGGTAGGCCTCGCTCAGGGATTTCATCACCAGGGCTTTGTCCGGGTGTACCAGGATCTTGCCGTCGGCGCTGACCAGGAAGGCATAACCCATGCCGTCGAAGTCCCGGGCGCTGAGGGTGTCGATCAGAGTTTGCAGACTCAGGTCGCCGCCCACCACGCCCACGCTCTGTCCGGCCTTTTTCGAGGCGGTGGCGATGGAGATGATGGTCTGGCCGGTGGCCGCGTCGATGTACGGTTCGGTCAGGGTCGCGGTGCTGCTGCTTTCGGCGCCTTTGTACCAAGGGCGGACCCTAGGATCGAAGCCGTCAGGCATTTTCACATCCGGGCGGATGCTGAAGTGGCCGGTGGCGTCACCGAGGTAGGACGCCATGAACGTCGACGTCAGGGCTTTCTGCTCAAGCAGGCTGGCAACGGTGGACTGTTCAGGGTTGATGGCGATGTTTTGCGCCAGGTTGTCGATCAACAGGATACGACCGGCCAGCCAGGTTTGAATGTTGCTGGCGGTGACCTCGCCCATTTCGTTGAGGTAGTTGTCCAGGTCTTCGCGAATCGCATTGCGCTGCAAATAGTCGTTGTACAGCGTGAACGAGGCAAAGGCAGCAATGACGATCAGGGCGGCGGCAAGCAGTATCTTATGGCTGAAACGCAGATTTTTGTTCATGGCTTGGGGTGTCCGCTAAGGTCTTAATGTCCAGGGCGTGCTTTTATAAAGGCGCGCAAAATGGGCGGTGTTGAAAGTAAGCTGATATTCCGTCTCTCCTTAGGGAATTACCGACGCTCTTTTCAGTCTGGTCTCTCGCCTCTTTTTATCGGCCGTGCAGGATCAAAGATTAACCATGGGTGACAAAATGCCTGACTCATCGCAACTCGTTATCGGCGCCGACCTCGCGGGGCAGCCGATCGCCCAGGCCATGCGCCTGGCGAACCGTCACGGTCTGGTCGCGGGCGCGACCGGCACCGGCAAGACCGTCACCTTGCAGCGCCTGGCCGAAGCGTTTAGTGATGCCGGCGTGGCGGTGTTCGCTGCTGACATCAAGGGCGACCTGTGCGGCCTCGGCGCCGCCGGTAACCCGCAAGGCAAGGTCGCCGAGCGGATCGCCGGGATGCCGTGGCTGAACTACAAGCCTCAGGCGTATCCGGTGACGCTGTGGGACATTCACGGTGAGTCCGGTCATCCATTGCGCACCACCCTGAGCGAAATGGGCCCGCTGCTGATCGGCGCGTTGCTGGAATTGACCGACAGCCAGCAATCGGCGCTGTACGCCGCGTTCAAGGTCGCGGACCGCGAAGGCCTGTTGCTGCTGGATCTCAAGGATTTGAAAGCGCTGCTCAATCACTTGCGCGACAACCCGCAATTGCTCGGCGAAGACGCGGCTTTGATGACCACCGGTTCCAGCCAGGCGCTGTTGCGGCGGCTGGCAACCCTGGAACAGCAGGGCGCCGAAGCCTTGTTCGGCGAGCCGGCGCTGCAACTCGAAGACATCCTGCAACCGGCCGCCGATGGCCGCGGGCGCATTCACCTGCTCGATGCCAGTCGTCTGGTGCACGAAGCGCCGAAGGTCTACGCGACGTTCCTGCTGTGGCTGCTGGCGGAATTGTTCGAACAACTGCCAGAGCGCGGCGATGCCGACAAACCACTGCTGGCGCTGTTTTTCGACGAAGCGCACTTGCTGTTCGCCGACACGCCCAAGGCGTTACAAGAGCGTCTGGAGCAAGTGGTGCGCTTGATTCGTTCCAAGGGCGTGGGTGTGTATTTCGTCACCCAGTCGCCGGGGGATTTGCCGGACGACGTGCTGGCCCAGCTTGGTCTGCGGGTCCAGCACGGCTTGCGGGCGTTCACGGCCAAGGAACAGAAGTCCTTGCGTGCCGTGGCGGATGGCTTCCGGCCGAATCCGGCGTTTGATGCCTTGTCGGTGTTGACCGAGCTGGGGATCGGCGAGGCGCTGGTCGGTACTTTGCAGGAGAAGGGCACGCCGGAGATGGTCCAGCGGGTGTTGGTGGCGCCGCCGCAGTCGCGGATCGGGCCGTTGACCGAAACCGAACGCACCATGCTGATTGCCGGGTCGCCGTTCAAGGGGCGTTATGACAAGCCGGTCGACCGCGAATCGGCGTATGAAGTGTTGATGGGACGTAAGGGCTTGGCGCCGGAGGCTGAAGCTGTACCGGGCAAACCGGTCGCTGAAGAGCCGAGCTTCACCGACAAGGCCGGGGAATTCCTCGGCACGGCGGCGGGGCAGGCGCTGAAATCGGCCATGCGACAGGCGGCGAATCAATTGGGCCGACAGTTGGTGCGCGGGTTGATGGGCTCATTGCTCGGAGGCAGCAAACGCCGTTGAATACCTGAATGGCCATAATCAATGTAGGAGCGAGGCTCGCCCGCGAAGCTTTTGGCGTCCTCAAGGACCTCTTCGCGGGCAAGCCTCGCTCCTACAGGATGTGTGTCAATCCTTGGGTTTGGCGTGCGCCGCCAGGCGCTCCAGCGCTGCCCGCAAATTCGGATCGCTGATCCCGTCGGCCGTCGCCTGAATGGTCGCACCCGCATCGCTGGATAAACTGATGGTATGCCCCGCCGCGCCCTGCTGGACGGTTGGCGGTTGCACCTTGAACAGGATCCGGGTCAAGCTGGCAAACTCGTCAAACAACTGCAGTTGCCGTTGCAGACGCTTTTGCTGGTAACGCAGGCGGGTGGCCCAATGACCGTCGGTGACAATCAGCAACAAACTGCCTTCGCGCCACGACGCCACATGGCAGTGCTCGCGCGCGGCGGGTTGCAGTTGGCTTTCCACCAGACGCTGCAAATGACCCAGGCGTTGAGCCTGGCCAAAGATGGCTTTCAGCGGTTTGGCTTCGCGAAGCAGAACGGCGGGTGCTCTGGCCGTGAGAGGGCGAAATGCCATGATCAGACACCTGAAGTAACAGAGCGGCCATGGTAGCAGAAAGCACTCGATGAGCCTGACCCATTGCTTTGCGAGCGCTTTACCCATTAAATCAACAAGTAACTTCTGCCTCGAGTGGGTTGAAGTTCAGCAAAAAGCCCTTATTTTAAGTGAGCCCCGTAACAGCGCAGTGCATGCATCGTGGAATAACGCCACTTTCCTCACCATCGTTTCCGGGTAGAATGCTCGTTCGCATGCGGCCATGAGGGCTGCTCGGGCGACTCACGGGGCCGCCCTCCATCCCTTTAGTGTGGAAGATCCTGCCGATATGTTTGCGCCTTTGTTAAAGAAACTTTTTGGAAGCAAGAACGAGCGTGAAGTCAAACGCATGCTCAAGACGGTGCAACTCGTCAATGCCTTCGAAGAGCAAATGGTGGCCCTTTCGGACGATCAATTGCGTGCCAAGACTGATGAGTTCAAGGCCCGCATCGCCAAAGGGGAATCCCTCGACAAGCTGTTGCCAGAAGCCTTTGCGGTCGCCCGCGAAGCCGGCAAGCGTGTCATGGGTATGCGCCACTTCGACGTCCAGTTGATCGGCGGCATGACCTTGCATGAAGGCATGATCGCGGAAATGCGTACCGGTGAAGGCAAGACCCTGGTGGCCACACTGGGCGTTTACCTGAACGCGCTGTCCGGCAAAGGCGTGCACGTTGTTACCGTGAACGACTACCTGGCCCGTCGTGACGCCAACTGGATGCGTCCGCTCTACGAATTCCTCGGCATGACCGTCGGCGTGGTCACGCCATTCCAGCCGCCGGAAGAGAAACGCCTGGCGTACGCTGCCGACATTACCTACGGCACCAACAACGAATTCGGTTTCGACTACCTGCGCGACAACATGGCGTTCAGCATGGAAGAAAAATTCCAGCGCGAACTCAATTTTGCCGTGATCGACGAAGTCGACTCCATCCTCATCGACGAAGCCCGTACGCCGCTGATCATTTCCGGTCAGGCCGAAGACAGCTCCAAAATGTATGTCGAGATCAATAAACTGATCCCGCAACTGGAACTGCACGTCGAAGAAGTCGAAGGCGAAGTCACCAAGGCTGGCCACTACACCGTTGACGAGAAGACCCGTCAGGTCGAGCTCAACGAAGCCGGTCACCAGTTCATCGAAGACATGCTGACCCGCGTCGGCCTGCTGGCGGAAGGCGAGAGCCTGTACTCGTCGCATAACCTGGGCCTGCTGACCCACGTGTATGCCGGCCTGCGTGCGCACAAGCTGTTCCACCGCAACATCGAATACATCGTGCAGGACGGTCAGGTTGTCCTGGTCGACGAACACACCGGCCGTACCATGCCGGGCCGTCGTTTGTCCGAAGGCCTGCACCAGGCTATCGAAGCCAAGGAAAACCTGAACATCCAGGCCGAAAGTCAGACCCTGGCCTCGACCACGTTCCAGAACTACTTCCGTCTGTACAACAAGTTGTCCGGCATGACCGGTACCGCGGACACCGAAGCGTTCGAATTCCACCAGATCTACGGTCTGTCGGTGATGGTTATCCCGCCGAACAAACCGCTGGCGCGTAAAGACTACAACGACCTGGTGTTCCTCACCGCGGACGAGAAGTACGCGGCCATCGTTGCCGACATCAAGGAATGCATGACCCAGGGCCGTCCGGTGCTGGTGGGTACTGCGACCATTGAAACGTCCGAGCACATGTCCAGCCTGCTGGTCAAAGAAGGCATCGAACACAAGGTCCTGAACGCCAAGTTCCACGAAAAAGAAGCCGAGATCATCGCCCAGGCCGGTCGCCCAGGCGCACTGACCATCGCCACCAACATGGCCGGTCGTGGTACCGACATTCTGTTGGGCGGTAACTGGGAAGTGGAAGTGGCTTCGCTGGAAGACCCGACCCCTGAGCAAATCGCCCAGATCAAGGCCGACTGGCAGAAACGTCACCAGCAAGTGCTGGAGTCCGGCGGCCTGCAGGTGATCGCCTCCGAGCGTCACGAATCGCGTCGTATCGACAACCAGCTGCGTGGTCGTGCCGGTCGCCAGGGCGACGCCGGTTCCAGCCGCTTCTACCTGTCGCTGGAAGACAGCCTGATGCGCATCTTCGCCTCTGACCGGGTGAAGAACTTCATGAAGGCCCTGGGCATGCAGTCCGGTGAAGCGATCGAGCACCGCATGGTGACCAACGCCATCGAGAAGGCTCAGCGCAAGGTTGAAGGCCGCAACTTCGACATTCGTAAGCAACTGCTTGAGTTCGATGACGTCAACAACGAACAGCGCAAAGTGATCTATCACATGCGTAACAGTTTGTTGGCTGCCGACAACATTGGCGAAACCATCGCCGATTTCCGTCAGGACGTGCTCAACGCGACTGTCAGCGCGCACATTCCACCGCAATCTCTGCCTGAGCAGTGGGACGTGGCCGGTCTGGAAGCTGCCTTGCAGAGCGACTTCGGTGTGGCGCTGCCGATCCAGCAATGGCTCGACGAAGACGATCACCTGTACGAAGAAACCCTGCGCGAGAAGCTCATGACCGAGCTGCTGGCGGCTTACAACGAGAAAGAAGAAGCGGCCAGCGCCGAAGCGCTGCGCTCCTTCGAGAAGCAAATCGTCCTGCGCGTACTCGACGACCTGTGGAAAGACCACCTGTCGACCATGGATCACCTGCGTCACGGCATCCACTTGCGTGGTTATGCGCAGAAGAACCCGAAGCAAGAGTACAAGCGCGAGTCGTACACGCTGTTCTCCGAGCTGCTGGATTCGATCAAGCGCGACTCGATCCGTGTGCTGTCCCACGTTCAGGTTCGCCGCGAAGATCCGGAAGCAGAAGAGCAACGCCTGCGTCAGGAAGCCGAGGCACTGGCGGCGCGCATGCAGTTCCAGCACGACGAAGCGCCGGGTCTTGAGCAGCCTGAGCTGCTCGGTGAAGAGGTCGATGTTGCCCTCGCCACCGCGCCGGTCCGCAACGAACAGAAGCTGGGCCGTAACGAACTGTGCTACTGCGGTTCGGGCAAGAAATTCAAGCATTGCCACGGGCAGATCCAGTAAAACCCGTTTCAATCGCTGAAATACCCGCGCCGCGACCGGCATCAGCCGTCGCGGCGTTTTGCCATTTAAACCACCGACGCTGCGACGCCGGTGCTGACATCATTTATTAAGGAGCGCATTCATGGCTGTTGGTCTTGGTCCTTTGCCAACGTTGCACCCGGTTGCCGGTTTTGAACTCGGTATCGCCTCGGCCGGCATCAAGCGCCCTGGGCGCAAGGATGTCGTGGTCATGCGCTGCGCCGAAGGTTCCACGGTCGCGGGCGTGTTCACCCTCAACGCCTTTTGCGCCGCTCCCGTGATCCTGGCCAAGCAACGAGTGCAAGGCCCGGTGCGCTACCTGCTGACCAACACTGGCAATGCCAACGCCGGCACCGGCGAACCGGGCCTGGCCGCCGCCGAGCGCACCTGCGCCAAACTGGCTGAACTGACCGGCGTCGATGCCAGCCTGGTGCTGCCATATTCCACCGGTGTGATCGGCGAGCCGCTGCCGGTCGAAAAGATCGAAGGCGCGTTGCAAGCCGCCCTCGACGACCTCTCTGTGAATAACTGGGAAGCCGCCGCTACCGGCATCATGACCACCGACACCTTGCCTAAAGGTGCCAGCCGCCAGTTCCAGCATGACGGCGTGACCATCACTGTCACCGGCATCAGCAAAGGCGCAGGCATGATTCGCCCAAACATGGCGACCATGCTCGGCTACATCGCCACCGACGCCAAAGTTGCCCGCGACGTCCTGCAAAACCTGCTGCTGGACGGTGCCAACAAGTCGTTCAACCGCATCACCATCGACGGCGACACCTCGACCAACGACTGCTGCATGCTGATTGCCACCGGTCAGGCTTCGCTGCCGCAAATCACTTCCGCCAGCGGTGAGTTGTTCGCCAAGCTGAAACAGGCCGTGTTCGAAGTGTGCATGGACGTGGCCCAGGCCATCGTCCGTGACGGCGAAGGCGCGACCAAGTTCGTGACTGTTGAAGTCAACGGCGGCGGCAATCACCAGGAATGCCTGGACGTCGGCTACACCGTGGCCCACTCGCCGCTGATCAAGACCGCGCTGTTCGCCTCCGACCCGAACTGGGGCCGCATCCTCGCCGCTGTCGGCCGTGCCGGTGTGCCGAACCTGGACGTGAGCAAGATCGACGTGTTCCTCGGTGACGTGTGCATCGCCAGCCGTGGCGCTCGTGCCGAAACCTACACCGAAGCCCAGGGCTCGGCGGTGATGCAGCAGGAAGAAATCACCATCCGTATCGAGCTGGGTCGCGGCGATTGCAGCGAAACCATCTGGACCACCGACCTGTCCCACGAATACGTGAAAATCAACGCCGAATACCGCACGTAAGACCGAGTCGCGTCATTCGCGGGCAAGTCTCGCTCCTATGGATAATGTGATCTGTAGGCGCAAGGCTTGACCGCGATGACGGCCGACCAGACGCTAGAGATTCTGGCGTGCATTCCTCATCAAAAGGTCCCGAACATGAGCCTCCACCTGATCATCGGCGACAAGCTGCTTTCCTCCTGGTCCCTGCGCGGTGCACTGGCCCTCGACCTGACCGGCGCTCCCTACACCGAAGAATTGATCAAGCTCGGCCAACCGGACACCCGTGAGCGTGTACTCAAGCATTCGCCCACCGGCAAAGTCCCGCTGCTGAAAACCGAACACGGCATCATTGCCGATTCGTTGGCGATCGCCGAGTACCTGGCCGAGCAGTTTCCCGACGCCAATCTCTGGCCGAAAGACACCGCCGCCCGCGCCCAGGCCCGTTCGGCCTGCGCTCAGATGCACAGCGGCTTTTTTGCCCTGCGCAGCAACATGTCGTTCGACTTGAGCCGCGACCAGGCGCTGCCATCGACGCCGTCAGACGTTCAAGCGGAAATCGATCGCATGCTGGCGTTGTGGGCGGAATGCCGCGCCGTTGCCACCGAAACCGGCCCGTTTCTGTTTGGCGCTGCAACGCTGGCCGATGCGTTCTTCGCGCCGATTGCCGTGCGCTTGCGCACTTACCGGGTGCAGTTGCCGGCGGCCGATGAGGCTTACGTGGAAACAATTTACCAATGGCCGTTTTTCAAGGCCTGGCAGAAGGCCGGTCTTGCGGAGGTAATGCAGTGAAACGAATACACGTCGCCGCCGCCGTCATCCGTGACAGCGCTGGCAGGATTCTGATTGCCCGTCGTGCCGATACCCAGCACCAGGGCGGCCTGTGGGAGTTTCCCGGTGGCAAGGTCGAGGCTGACGAATCGGTCGAAACCGCCCTGGCCCGGGAACTTCAGGAAGAGTTGGGGATTGTCGTCGCTGCCGCGCGGCCGCTGATCAAGGTTCGCCACGACTACCCGGACAAGCAGGTATTGCTGGATGTCTGGGACGTTTCGGCGTTTACCGGCGAACCCCATGGCGCCGAAGGCCAACCGTTGGAATGGGTCGCGCCTCGCGATCTGCTGAACTACGAATTCCCGGCGGCCAACCAGCCAATCGTCGCCGCCGCCAGGTTGCCGGCGGAGTACCTGATTACCCCGGAAGACCTGGAAACCCCGGCCTTGTTGCGCGGTATCCAGAAAGCCATTGCCGGTGGCATCAAGTTGATTGTGTTGCGCGCACCCAACGGCTACGACCCGAAATACCGCGACCTGGCGGTGGACGCGGCGGGGCTGTGTGCCGGCAAGGCGCAGTTGATGATCAAAGGCCCGTTCGAGTGGCTGGGCGACTTCCCGTCCGCCGGTTGGCACATTACGGCTGCGCAATTACGCAAGTACGCGGAGAAGGGCCGACCGCTGCCGGCGTCGCGCTGGTTGGCGGCGTCCTGCCATAACGCTGAAGAATTGGCATTGGCCGAGCAGATGGACGTGGACTTTGTCACCCTGTCGCCGGTGCAACTGACCCAGACGCACCCGGATGGCGAGCCGTTGGGTTGGGAACAGGCAGCGGCCCTGATCGAAGGCTTCAGCAAACCGGTGTTCTTGTTGGGTGGCGTTGGCCCGGCGGATCGGCAGAAGGCTTGGGAAGTTGGGGCGCAGGGTGTGGCGGGGATTCGGGCGTTTTGGCCTGAGGCGTAACACCCGATCGTTCCCACGCTCTGCGTGGGAACGCCTCTGCGGACGCTCTGCGTCCGCTTTTGGGACGCGGAGCGTCCCTTGCTGCATTCCCACGCAGAGCGTGGGAATGATCAGTTAGAGGGTTTCGCCGCCGCCTGCCACAAAATCTCGGCAATCCCCTGACGTTTGGCAATCACCCGCGCCACTACAAACAACACATCCGACAACCGATTGATATACGCCAGGCCGACCCCGGCCAACGGCTCAATCGCGTTCAGATGCTGACACCGCCGCTCGGCACTGCGCGCCAGGCTTCTGCACACATGGGCTTGGGCAATCAGCGCCGAACCGCCCGGCAAAATGAAATTCTCCAGCGGCCCCAACTCTTCATTCCACACATCGATGGCCGCTTCCAGCCGTTCGATTTCCGCGACATTGAGCGCCTGATACACCGGCATCGCCAGTTCGCCGCCGAGGTCGAACAACCGATGCTGACACGGGGCCAACACTTCGATCACTTCCTGCAAGCCTGGATAAGTGGCGCTTTGCGCGGCCAATCCGGCGAGTAATACGCCGACCTGACTGTTCAGCGTATCGACTTCGCCAATGGCCTCGATCCGCGGGTGATCCTTGGGCACGCGGCGGCCATCGCCCAGGCCGGTTTCGCCTTTGTCGCCGGTGCGGGTGTAAATCTTCGACAAGCGAAAGCCCATGGGTTACCTCGGTAGCTGATTGAGTTCTTGGGAGACGAGCGGGGTGCCCGCCAACGGCAGGCGCAAGGTGAAGCAGGTGCCTTGGCCGAGGGTCGATTGCACTTCCATCTGGCCCTTGTGGTTGTTGGTGATGATGAAATACGACACCGACAGCCCAAGGCCGGTGCCCTGGCCGATTTCCTTGGTGGTGAAGAATGGCTCGAAGGTGCGTTTGCGCACGTTCTCGCTCATGCCGATGCCGTTGTCCTCGACCTGGATTTCTGCCCACGGTGGATTGAGCTTGGTGCGCAGGATGATCCGCCCGGGTTCGCGGTCGTCTCCCCGTTGGTGGATCGCCTGGGCCGCGTTTTTCAGCAAATTGAGCAGCACCTGCTCCAGTTCGTTGGCGGTACCGGGCACCGGGCCCAGCGCCGGGTCGAACTGGCGAATGATCGCCTGACCCTTGAAGTCGAAGCCGATGGCCAGGTCGAAGTCATTACCGGCGATTTCCACCGCTTGATCGATCAGCGCCGGCAGGTCGCACGGGGCCATTTGCCGGGTGCTGCGGCGGCTGAAGCTGAGCATGTGCGTGACGATTTTTGCCGCCCGCGCGCCGGCCTGCTGGATGCCATCGAGCAACTGCGGGACTTCCCGCGCTTGCAGGTACTGATTGACCGTTTCCAGCTCGATGCCGACGTGCTCGGCCTGTTCGAGGTTCTTCGGCAGGTCCGGGGACAGCCGTCGACGGATGTTTTGCACGTTGTGCAGGATCGCGCCCAACGGGTTGTTGATTTCGTGGGCCATACCGGCGGCGAGGCCACCGACCGAGAGCATTTTCTCCGACTGCACCATCATTTCTTCCAGGGACAGGCGCTGGGTGATGTCATCGATTCGAATGACCACGCCACGCCCGGCACCGCCCATCAACGGGTAGAAAGTCAGGGCGTAGTGCTTGGCTTCATCGTCCTTGATCCAGGTGACGCGCTCGATCTTGGCCACGGTGTGCTGCTCGACGGTTTGCTTGAGCTGCGGCAGAAATGGCTTGAGCGGTTCGAAGGCGAGGAAGATCGGCTGGTTCAGCGCTTCATCCAGGCGCGTGCCGGACAGGGCGCTGGCCTCCTGATTCCACTGGGTCACGTAGAGCTGCTCATCGAGGGCGATCAGCGCCGAGGGCATGGAGTCGATGATGCTGTTGAGGTAGTTCTGGAACCCGGTGAGTTTCTTTTCGATCTTGCTCCGCACCTGGACTTCCAGCTCCAGCTTGCGGTTGGTATGGCGGGTTTCTTCTGCCAGGCCCTGGGCCTGATCGTAAGCGGCCTGGGAATCGTCCCGGGCGCGTTTGAGTTGCTGCTCCCGGGCTTCAATGCGCGAGAGCATGGTGTTGAACGCCTCGGCCAGGCTGCCGATTTCGTCATGGTTGCCGCGAGAGGCGCGCAGGGCGTAGTTCTCTTCTCGGGTGACCTGTCGGGACAGTTCTTCGAGTTCGTGGATGGGGCGGGTGATCAGGCGTTTGATCTGCCGGGCGATCACCAGCCACAGCAGCACACTGAAGATCAGGATTCCCAAACTTGCGGTCAGGGTCCCGGTATAGAACGCCACCGGCAGTTCGCTGCTCGCCACCAGCAGCAGGTGGCCCGGCTCGGTGCCGGGGCGGGGCAGGGTGATGATTTGATTGCTGCGAAATTCCGTGGCTTGCCACGCTTCGATATGCCGGTAGCGCTCCGGCAACTTGAGTTTCTCGCCGTGCTGCAACTGCGCCAGACGCACGCCGTCACCGTCATACAGCGCCGCTGCGCGCAAAGGTGAATAGCTGTTGAGTTCGTTGAGCAGGCGCTCGGCGCTTTGCGGCGACTTCAGTGCCTCGGCCACCAGGCTCGGGTTGGACACCAGTCGCCCGATGGTCTGCAGGGCCTGGGGCGCCATGCTTTCCTGGGAAATGTAGTACGCGGCGCTGATGAACGTCAGGTTGGCGACCAGCAGGACAGTGATCAACAGCACCAGCAGGGCGGCCAGCAGTTTCTGGCCGACGGGAAGGTTTTCGAGGCGCTGGCGCAGTGGCATCAGGTTCATCGCTGCAAAGGAACAAGTGGCCAGCGTAGCCGCTGCTCAGTCGCTGGGCAATCCAAGGCTGTGCAGATGGGCGATCAGTCGCTGCTGTAATTGATGCAGATGCGGCAGGTGCAACTGGTGTCGCGCCGCGACTTTGCAGACATGCCCCAATAGATAGCTGATTTCGGTGCGGCGCTGATTGGCAACGTCCTGGTACATTGAGGAGTAATTGGCGGCGGTGGCGTGGATCACCCGTTCCACTTCCTGCTGGAGATCTTCGGCGGCGGCTGGTTGGCCGCAACGCTCGAGCAATTCGGTGAGTTCGGCGCAGAGGGTGGCGACTTCGCAGTGGTGCTGCTGCAACCCGCCGTTGCGACAATCGTGCAGCACGGTCAGTGGGTTGATCGCGCAATTGAGCGCGAGCTTTCGCCACAGGCGTGTCTGGATGTCGATGCTCCACTCGTGGGGAATCCCGGCGGCGGTCAGGTCGTCCAGCCAGATCGGTGCCACCGGATGGCCGGCATCCCCCAGCCAGGTGTAGCCGTGGCCGGCGAACACCACGCGCCAGTCGCCATCGCGAAACGCGCCTTCGGTGCTCGAGGCGCTGATGCAGCGTGCCTGGGGCACTTTGGCGGCGACGGCATCCTGACTGCCGAGGCCATTCTGCAACAGGATCAGCTCGGCGCCCGGTGTGAGGCGCGACGCCAGTCGGGCCACGGCGTTCTCGGCGTCGTAGGCTTTACAGGCGACCAGCAGGCGGTTGATCGGCTTGCCGCTGTCAGGCGTTTCGCCGGGCACCGCATAGGTTTTCGCTTCGCCGTGCTCCACCAGTGTCAGACCGCCAGCGGACTGATACGCCTGCAAGCGTTGCTCATCGCGCAGAATTAGCCGAACCGGAACACCGGCCCGCGCCAGACGGGTGGCCCACAACATGCCGAGACTGCCGGCGCCCAGGACATGCCAGGTGGTGGACATCAGCTTTTTGCTCGGTTTGAGGCTGGCATGTGCGGCTCGCAGTATCGGTTGGAAAAGACCCGTTATAATGAGCCCGATTTTAACCGCAAGCCAAGCGCGCTCCATCGTGATCGAGCGCGCCTTTTTATTGGAGAAACTACATGCCGTCGTTCGACGTGGTATCCGAACTGGACAAACACGAAGTCACCAACGCGGTCGAGAACGCCGTCAAGGAACTCGATCGTCGTTATGACCTGAAAGGCAAGGGCTCCTTCGAGTTCAAGGAAAAGGACCTGGCCGTCAACCTGACCGCTGAAGCCGACTTCCAGCTCGAAGCGATGATCGAAATCCTCAAGCTGTCCCTGGTCAAGCGCAAGATCGACGTGCAGTGCCTTGAAGTCAAGGACGCCTACGCCTCGGGCAAGCTGATGAAGCAGGAAGCCGTGCTCAAGGAAGGCATCGATAAGGAGCTGGCGAAGAAAATCGTCGCCCACGTCAAGGACGCCAAGCTCAAGGTCCAGGCCTCCATCCAGGGCGAGCAAGTGCGCATCACCGGCAAGAAACGCGACGATTTGCAGGAAGCCATTGCAGCCCTGCGCGCCAAGACGTTCGACATGCCGCTGCAGTTCAACAACTTCCGCGACTGACCTTTAACGCGGGAACCTCCTGGCGTTTTCGGCGTCCGAGGCCCCAGCAATGGCAGAAACGATCAAATTCCTATGGGTATGGTCTTTTCTGCCGCTTATTTTTCGCGTGCCGGATGGCCGGAAATCAGGAGAAAGTAGATGGATTTGAATAGCGAAGTGGACAATCTGGTCAAGGCATCGCAAGCCTGGATTCCGATGATCATGGAATACGGCAGCCGCGTCTTGCTGGCGGTGATTACCCTGGCCATCGGCTGGTGGCTGATCAATAAGGTCACGCAAAAGCTCGGCGGCTTGCTGGCCCTGCGTAACGCCGACCTGGCGCTGCAAGGTTTTATCAGCAGCCTGGCCAACATCATTCTCAAGGTGCTGCTGATTGTCAGCGTCGCTTCGATGATCGGCGTGGAAACCACTTCGTTCGTCGCGGCGATCGGTGCGGCTGGCCTGGCCATCGGCCTGGCATTGCAGGGCAGCCTGGCCAACTTCGCCGGCGGCGTGCTGATTCTGCTGTTCCGTCCTTTCCGTATTGGTGACTGGATCGAAGCGCAAGGTGTGGCCGGTACGGTCGACAGCATCCAGATCTTCCACACCGTGCTGCGTACCGGTGACAACAAAACCATCATTGTCCCGAACGGCAACCTGTCGAACGGCATCATCACCAACACCAACCGTCAGCCGACCCGTAAAGTCGTGTTTGATGTGGGCGTGGATTACGAAGCGGACTTGCAGAAGGCCCGTGAAGTGTTACTGGAACTGGCCAAGGATGAGCGCATTATGGCCGAACCGGCTCCTCAGGCCGTTATTTCGACCCTGGGTGACAGTTCGATCACTGTGTCCCTGCGAGTGTGGGTCAAGACTGCGGATTACTGGGATGTGATGTTCATGTTCAATGAACAATCCCGTGATCGCTTGAAGACTGCCGGTATCGATATCCCGTTCCCGCAGCGAGTTATTCGTGTGGTTCAGGAAGCAACGCCACAGTAACGGTGCTTTTTTTAACTTGGCTGTTCGGTCAAGTTAAAACCGTGAACCCGAGAGTCGATAAGGCTCTTGGGTTTTTTTATGGTTGTCGTTAATAAAAGATAGCTTCCTAATGTTATTAGTTGAAGTTAATTAGCTTGCTTGCGAAGTTGCCGTGCAACCGGCATAAAAAAACCGCCCACCTGAAACAGGTGAGCGGTTTTTGTTAGAGCAGAGCTCTACAGTACGACCGGTTTACATCCTGATTACAGGATGGTCAGCGGGTACTCAACGATCAGACGCACATCGTTGTTGTCTGCGGTGTAGTCGGCGTTATAGGCACCGTTTGCACGATAAATCGCGCTACGCAGGCGGAACGACAGATCCTTGGCCGGACCTTCCTGGAGAACGTACTTGGTTTCGAAGTTGAACTCGTGTTCCTTACCTTCGGTATCGGAAGACGTCTTGATGTTGTCGCCGTATACGTAGCGAGTCATGAAGCTCAGGCCAGGAACGCCGTAGGTTTTCATGTTCAAGTCGTAGCGAGCCTGCCACGAACGTTCGTCAATACCGATAAAGTCGGAGATCTGGATGGAGTTGGCTACGAAGATCGTGCCGTTACCGTCCACGCCGTACAGGTAGTTGGTGTCGCCAGTCGAACGCTGGTGAGCAATGGTGAATTTGTGCGCACCAATGCTGTAGGCCGCCGCGAGGCTCCACAGTTTGTTGTCGAGATCGCCGTACAGCTCTTGACCCTGGGACTTGGTCTTGTAGCCGTTGAAGTCGATGTTCAGCGACTGTTCGTCATTGATCGGGAAGGTGTAGTTGGCGTTGATGTACTGCTTCTTGAAGTAGTCATCAACGTCGGATGCAGCCACACCAGCAACGAAGTTATCGGTGAACTGATAGGTTGCGCCAGCGATGTTGGCACTGGTCAAGCCCGGGGTGTGCTTGCCGTTGATGCTGTCCTTGCCCATGCCGGTTTGCGAGCTCAGGGCTGTGAAACGACCAGCGCTGACTTCCAGGCCTTTGATTTCCTTGCTGGTGATCAAGGTGCCTTCAGCGACTTCTGGCAGCAGACGGCTGTCATCGGTAGCGAATACAGGGCTGGCAACGAATTGACGGCCGTATTTCAGCGTGGTGTCGGAGAGGCGGAATTTAACAGCTGCGCCACCTTTGGATTGGGTGTTCTCAGGGTTGCCTTCGCTGTCGGTAGCGAACAGGCCGTTACCAGCGCGGCCCGAGCCGCCATCCAGCTTGGCGGTGCCCCCGAGGAAGCCATCAAGGCCAAACCCGATAGTGCCTTCAGTGAAGCCCGATTCGTAGGTCAGCAGTTCGCTGATACCGGTGTCCTGGCGATAACCGCTTTTGAAGGTATTTGGCCCCGTTGAAATGTTGCCAGCGCCATTACGGAAGTCGCGGTTCATGTACTCAATACGGGTTTTTGCTGTCAGATGACTATCTTCAACAAAACCTTTAGCGTCGTCCTGGGAGGACGCGATTGCGAACTGCGAGGTGCCTGCTGAAACAGCCAGTGCGATCATGCTCCACTTCATCACGCGCATCGTGATTTGCTCCTTTGGTTTTTAGAAGAGTACTGCCGTCCCACCTGTTTTATTATCTGGGCGGCTCTTTCTTTTTGTGTCGGCGCAAACTTATATCACGCCGACAATGTTGGCGATACTTGCGCATCTAACCTTTCAGCTTCTTTACGACACTGTCGCAAACAGCTTGGTAGATGTCGCAAATTTACAACCTCGATGCAAGCGGATTAACAACTTAGGCGCTGTTTTCCAAAGCTTTAGCGTCGATAAAAAGAGTCCCTGGTGAAACGTTTGAATCTCCATCGGGCAACCCTGCCGCTGTTTTTATTTGCCTTCAAGGCTCCCACTTCCAGCGGGGCACTTGTAGACCATATGGGTGTGAATGCAACAAGCGTGCTCAAACCAGAATTCTGTTGCCGTTTTTTTCTACTGGCACGCTTGTCTCTGTAAAAACCTCATAAAGCCGGGGGTTCCAAGCGCCTTTTGTTTGCGCTTGACGCCATCCACGGCATTGTGTTGCACGCTGATGACAATTGCGCGACCACAAAAAACGTTACCGGTTCACCCCGTAAGTGAGTAATTGGCGGATCCCCGACGGCCTGAGCGTAGACGCGATGTGCGGTTTTGGTGCAAAAAATTTCAATCGCTGTGCTGAATTCATACAGCAGGGTCGATGGCTCAGTGGGAACGGGTGAGGGTTCATGGGTCACTTCAGCATTTTTCGTAGCGTGGTCGGTTCTGTAATGGTGCGCTCCGGCGAAAAATGTCTCATGACGGGGCGTTGTTCCGTGCGGCTGGCTGGGCTGAAGGTTGTGCAATAAGGTTCGTCGTGAAGCCCGGGTCATTCGCAGGTATGCTGCGGTCCTGTCGCTTGGCGCGCAGCCTCCGGGGAGCGGCGCTAAGCTGAAAATGATGAAACAGGCGGGAGTGCGCACAGTGTTCGCTTTAGATCCACGACTTCAACAAGACACCTTACCCATCGGCGATTTCCCTCTGTGCCGGTTGCTCTTGTCCAACGATTCGAACTACCCCTGGTTCATCCTGGTACCGCGCCGCGAAGATATCAGCGAGTTGTTTCAGTTAGATGTCGCCGATCAGCAGCAGCTGTGGCAGGAAACCACCGCGCTGGCGGAAATGCTCAAGGATTCGTTCGACGCCGATAAGTTGAACGTTGCCGCGTTGGGTAACGTCGTCAGTCAGTTGCATATGCACGTGATAGTGCGCAAACGCGAAGATGCCGCCTGGCCCGCCCCGGTCTGGGGCAAACACCCGGCCAAGCCCTACAGCGCCGAGCAGGTCGTGGCGATCCGCGAACGGCTGCGCCTGGTCTTGACCGATCACTTAACGTTTCTGGAGGGCTGAGCCATGGGCCTGGAAGAACGCGTCAACGATCTGGAAAGCCAACTGGCGTTCCAGGACGACACCATTCAGTCACTGAACGATATCCTGGTGACGCAGCAGCGGGCGGTCGAACGCCTGCAACTGCAAATGGCCGCGCTGCTGCGGCGCCAGGAAGAAATGGCCGGCCAGTTCGAGTCCTCCGAAGAAGAGGCGCCGCCGCCACACTATTGAGTGGACGACAAAACGCCGGGCAATAAAAAACCGCGAACAGCCAGGCTGTTCGCGGTTTTTTTATCGCTGGGAATCAGCGACGGGGCAGTGCGGCAATCACATCTTCGGCTTGCAGGCCTTTATCGCGATTCATCACGGAGAACTCCACGCGCTGGCCTTCGACCAGGACGCGGTGGCCTTCGCCACGAATAGCCCGGAAGTGCACGAAAATATCATCGCCGGAATCCCGGGAGATAAAGCCGAAGCCTTTGGACGTGTTGAACCACTTGACGGTGCCGGTATCGCGGTTGCTCATGTCATAGCTTGGCGAGGAGGCGGCCGGTGACGATTTGTAGAAGCTGATGGCCAGGTGCAGGAGCACGGCGACCAGGGTAACAACGAGACTGAACAGGACCGCGGGTTGACCGGCGATAACCGGCATTGGCGCGATCAGCGTCAGGGTTTGCAGCACGACAGCCAGGACCAGCAGGGCGCTGACCAGGTTTTGCAGTTGGTGACGAGGACCTTTGTTCCAGTAAGGGATAACCGGAGCGAGGGTCAGGTTGAGCAGGCCGAAAAAGGCCAGGTACAGCGCATCGGGTTGTTGCAGGTAAGGTACCGCTTCGGATCGCAGGCTAGGGATGAAGGACAGCAGCAAAGCAGCTGCGCCCATTAGCAGGTGGACGATTTTCAACATTTTGATTGACTCACGTTAAGACGGATCACAAGGAAGAGCTGATTGAGCACGGTTCGCTTCAGAACAATAAGAGGCGGTGGACACGTACCCGCTACCAGCCTATGCGCCGCACCCGGAAAAATAGGGCATGGCGACACGCTGCCTATTTAACAGCAAAGCCTGCGGCTACTCAAATCAGGCAGGCCGGCGGTGCCCCCGTGGTCGATTTGTCGCAGCTCGACTGGCCATCCAGGGCTGCAGGGTGTGGACAGCCTTGCTACAGTGGTCCTGCACTTGTCGGATGAATTTCATCACCTTTAGGGGATAAGCATGGCAATCGATATCGGTATCAGTGAAGAGGATCGCAAGTCCATCGTCGACGGGCTGTCGCGGCTGTTGTCGGACACTTATGTGCTTTATTTGAAAACCCATAACTTCCACTGGAATGTCACGGGGCCCATGTTTCGTACCCTGCACTTGATGTTCGAGGAGCAATACAACGAGCTGGCCCTGGCGGTCGATTCGATTGCTGAGCGCATTCGTGCATTGGGCTTCCCGGCACCCGGTGCCTATTCGGTGTATGCGCGTCTTTCTTCTATTAAGGAAGAAGAGGGCGTACCGAGTGCCGAAGACATGATCAAGCAATTGGTCGACGGCCAGGAGGCCGTGACCCGCACGGCCCGCGGGATCTTCCCCTTGCTGGACAAGGTTAGCGACGAACCCACCGCGGATTTGCTGACTCAGCGCATGCAGGTTCACGAAAAAACCGCGTGGATGTTGCGCTCATTGCTCGATCAGTAACCGCGAAGGTGCGCGGATGACGTCGGGGAGCGTTGTTCGCGCACGGCTTTTTCTCTCAGCCAGAAGCCCTTTCAGCTAAAGAAAATACCCCGTTTTTTGTAGGAAACGGTCCGGCGTAGGACCGTGTCCATGATCCTCTCCCAGCTGTTGGCTTATCCTACGTTGATGGTCAAAAAGTCATCTGGATATAACTTTGCACCTGCGTTTTGATAAGGGCACAGGAGGTTGCTCTTATCGAAACCAGGGATGACAAAGGAGTGTCAGCGGTATGGTTTATGGAGAAAGTAGAAGCGAGTGGAGGCCTGGTGCGCAACCGGCTATAAAGGTTGACCCGTTCGTCAGTGAATTCGATATGGGGCTGGCCAGGCCGTTATCCCGATCGGTGCGCTTGAACGGTTTTGCGACTTGCCTGCGGCTTGAGCAGGTCTATTGGGAAATCCTGGGCGAAATGGCCACGCTCAATGGTTGCTCCGTCAGTGCACTGTTGTCCCACGTGGATCGCGAGGTGCATTTGCGTCATGGCGGGGTGAAGAATTTCACCGGGCTGGTGCGCGTTGTCTGCGTCGTACACAGCTTGAAGTAGTGCACGTTCCTCCCGTGGCTCATGCCGCAGCGGGTGGTATGTCGGCCTGTGCAGTCTTACGGCTGCACAGGCTGCATTTAATGGATATAATCCCGCTCTTTGCCGCAAAACCCAGTGTAAGCGGTAGCAATCTGATCGCCGAGACAACCCCCATGCCGATGTACGACTATCAATGTGCTTCCTGTGGTCATCAGTTGGAAGCCATTCAAAAGATCAGCGCAGCACCGCTGGTCGACTGCCCTGCATGCCAGGCGCCAGAGCTCAAGAAGATGCTGTCCATGCCGGGCTTCCGCCTCAGCGGCACCGGCTGGTACGAAACCGACTTCAAGACCGGTTCCAAGAAAAATCTGGCCGGCGGCGACAAAGCTGACTAGGGTCTGGACCCTGAGTTGAACGACACGAGTGAGCTCTTGCAGCATCTGCAAGGCCTCCAACCGAATTTCGATTACGAGAAGTGAAACCACTACCATGATGCGCAGCCATTATTGCGGCCAACTGAACGAAGCCCTGGAAGGCCAGGAAATTACCCTTTGCGGATGGGTTCACCGTCGCCGTGACCACGGTGGGGTGATTTTCCTCGATATCCGTGATCGTGACGGTCTGGCCCAAGTGGTATTCGATCCGGATCGCGCCGAGAGCTTCGCCGCCGCCGATCGCGTGCGCAGCGAATACGTCGTCAAGATCACTGGCAAGGTGCGTCTGCGTCCGGCCGGTGCCACCAACGCCAACATGGCGTCGGGCATGATCGAAGTGCTGGGCTACGAGCTTGAAGTGCTGAACGAATCGGAAACCCCGCCGTTCCCGCTCAACGAGTTCTCCGACGTTGGCGAAGAAACCCGCTTGCGTTATCGCTTCCTCGACCTGCGTCGCCCGGAAATGCTCGAGAAGCTGCGCCTGCGTTCGCGCATGACCACCAGCATCCGTCGCTTCCTGGACGAGAACGGCTTCCTCGACGTCGAGACGCCGATCCTGACCCGTGCCACGCCAGAGGGCGCTCGCGATTACCTGGTGCCGAGCCGTACCCACGCCGGTTCCTTCTTCGCCTTGCCGCAATCGCCACAGCTGTTCAAGCAACTGCTGATGGTTGCCGGCTTCGACCGCTACTACCAGATCGCCAAGTGCTTCCGTGACGAAGACCTGCGCGCTGACCGCCAGCCGGAATTCACCCAGATCGACATCGAGACCAGCTTCCTCGATGAAAAAGAGATCATGGCCATCACCGAACAAATGATCCGCAACCTGTTCAAGGAAGTGCTGGATCTGGAATTCGGTGACTTCCCGCACATGACCTTCGAAGAAGCCATGCGCCGTTACGGTTCCGACAAGCCAGACCTGCGTAACCCGCTGGAACTGGTTGACGTTGCCGACCAGCTGAAAGAAGTCGATTTCAAGGTGTTCAGCGGCCCGGCCAACGACCCGAAATGCCGTATTGCCGCCCTGCGCGTTCCAGGCGCTGCGAGCATGCCGCGCAAGCAGATCGACGATTACACCAAGTTCGTCGGCATCTACGGTGCCAAGGGCCTGGCGTATATCAAGGTCAACGAGCGCGCCAAAGGCGTCGAAGGCCTGCAGTCGCCTATCGTCAAGAACATCCCTGAAGCCAACCTCAATGTGATCCTCGATCGCGTTGGCGCGGTTGACGGCGACATCGTGTTCTTCGGTGCCGACAAAGCCAAGATCGTCAGCGAAGCCCTGGGCGCGCTGCGGATCAAGGTCGGTAACGACTTGAACCTGCTGACCTGCAAGTGGGCGCCAATGTGGGTCGTCGACTTCCCGATGTTCGAAGAGAACGACGACGGCAGCTTCACCGCCTTGCACCACCCGTTCACCGCGCCGAAGTGCACCCCGGAAGAACTGGAAGCCAACCCGGCGACCGCGCTGTCCCGTGCCTACGACATGGTCCTGAACGGCACCGAGCTGGGTGGCGGTTCGATCCGTATCCACCGCAAGGAAATGCAGCAGACCGTATTCCGTCTGTTGGGTATCAATGAAGCGGAACAGGAAGAGAAATTCGGCTTCCTGCTCGACGCCCTGAAATACGGCGCGCCGCCGCACGGTGGTCTGGCTTTCGGTCTGGACCGTCTGGTGATGCTGATGACCGGCGCCCAGTCGATCCGTGAAGTGATCGCTTTCCCGAAAACCCAGAGCGCGGCTGACGTCATGACGCAGGCTCCGGGTGCTGTAGATGCCAAGGCATTGCGCGAATTGCACATTCGTCTGCGCGAAACGCCAAAGGCTGAGTAAGGCTGACCCTGAAGGCGCATCCTGATGGGGTGCGCCTTTTTTACAGGTCGAGATTTTTTGTTGCTGGCTGGCGCGAAGACGCGCAGCGGGCAATGTTTCAAAGAGAATTCGGAGCGAGATATGGCGGGTCATTCCAAGTGGGCGAACATCAAGCACCGCAAAGAACGTCAGGATGCCAAGAAGGGCAAGATTTTCACCAAGTGGATTCGTGAGCTGACCGTTGCGGCCCGTCAGGGCGGTGGCGATCCAGGCTCCAACCCGCGTCTGCGCCTGGCGCTGGACAAAGCCCTCGGCGCGAACATGAGCCGCGACATCATTGATCGCGCGGTGGCCCGCGGTGCCGGCGCTGCCGATACCGACGACATGGTCGAACTGACCTACGAAGGCTACGGCCCGGGCGGCGTGGCGGTGATGGTCGAGTGCATGACCGACAACCGTAACCGCACCGCAGCCGCTGTGCGCCACGCGTTCAGCAAATGCGGCGGCAACCTCGGGACTGACGGTTCGGTGGCGTATCTGTTCGAGCGCAAGGGGCAGATTTCCTTCGCCCCGGGCGTTGATGAAGACGCGCTGATGGAAGCGGCCATGGAAGCCGACGCCGATGACGTGGTCACCCACGAAGACGGCTCGATCGACGTGTTTACTTCGTTCGCCGGGTTCTACTCCGTGCGTAACGCGCTGGAAGCTGCCGGCTTCAAGGGCGATGACGCGGAAATCGTCATGCTGCCGACCACCAGTGCCGAACTGGACCTGGAAGGCGCCGAGAAGGTCCTCAAGCTGATCGACATGCTCGAAGACCTGGATGACGTGCAGAACGTCTACTCCAACGCGGATATCCCGGAGTCGGTTGCCGCACAGCTCGGTTGATGCATTTATAAAGATCGCCGCCTTCACAAAGCCCTACGCTAAACCTGTAGGAGCGGCCGAAGGCTGCGATCTTTTGACTTTAAGATCGAAAATCAAAAGATCGCAGCCTTCGGCAGCTCCTACACGGTTATCCTCAGCCAACCGCGATCTCCTTTTGCAGGCGTTATGACTTTAATCCTTGGTATCGACCCCGGTTCGCGCATCACCGGGTATGGCGTGGTACGTGATACCGGGCGCGGTTGCGTCTACGTGGCATCGGGTTGTATTCGCACCGGTTCCGGCGAGTTGCACGAACGCTTGCAGATCGTCTACCGCGGCGTGCGGGAAGTCATCCAGACCTACGGCCCGGTGACCATGGGCATTGAAAAAGTCTTCATGGCCCGCAACGCCGACTCCGCGCTGAAACTCGGCCAGGCTCGCGGCGCGGCCATTGTCGCCGGCGCCGAGGAAAGCCTGGAAATCGCTGAGTACACCGCGACTCAGGTCAAGCAAGCGGTGACCGGTACCGGCGCAGCGAATAAAGAGCAGGTGCAAATGATGGTCATGCACATGCTGAAACTGACCAGCAAGCCGCAAATCGATGCCTCGGACGCCCTGGCTATCGCCATATGTCATGCGCATACCCGTTCCAGCCTGTTGCCTCATGGCTTGGGAACTGCACGCAGTCGTGGCGGGCGCCTGCGTCTCTGATAGCATCAGCAATCATTTTTACGGGATGAGGGTTTTGCGCCTGTGTCGTCGGCGCAAAACCATTGTCCTGTCAGTCGCCAGCACCTGCCTGGCCAACGCTCAAGGATTCGAAACGTGATTGGACGCTTGCGCGGCACCCTGGCTGAGAAACAGCCGCCGCACCTGATTCTGGATGTAAACGGCCTGGGGTATGAGCTGGAAGTGCCGATGACCACGCTGTATCGCTTGCCGTCGGTCGGTGAACCGCTGACCTTGCACACCCATTTAGTCGTACGCGAAGACGCGCAGTTACTCTATGGTTTCGCCAGTAAGCGTGAGCGAGACTTTTTTCGCGAGTTGATTCGTCTCAATGGTGTAGGGCCGAAGTTGGCCCTGGCCCTGATGTCGAGCCTGGAAGTCGATGAGCTGGTGCGTTGCGTTCAGTCCCAGGACACCTCGGCGTTGACCAAGGTGCCAGGCGTTGGCAAGAAGACGGCCGAACGTTTGCTGGTGGAACTCAAGGATCGCTTCAAGGCCTGGGAAACCGTGCCGGCGATGTTCGCCCTGGTGCCGAACCAGCCGGGTGGGCTGGATGCGCCAGCCCCGACGGTCAACGCCGAGAGTGATGCGATCAGCGCGCTGGTCTCCCTGGGCTACAAGCCGCAGGAAGCCAGCAAGGCGATTACCTCGATCAAGGAGAAAGGCTTGAGCAGTGAAGACCTGATTCGTCGTGCCCTGAAGGGAATGATTTAAGTGATTGAAGCTGATCGTCTGATTGCCGCCACCCCTGGCCCGCGTGACCGCGAGGAAGTCCAGGACCGGGCGATTCGTCCCCTCAGCCTGGCCGAGTACATTGGCCAGCCGACCGTTCGCGAGCAAATGGAGTTGTTCATCCAGGCCGCCCGTGGCCGTAACGAATCCCTGGATCACACGCTGATCTTCGGCCCGCCGGGCCTGGGTAAAACCACCCTGGCCAACATCATTGCCCAGGAAATGGGCGTGTCGATCAAAAGCACCTCTGGCCCGGTCCTCGAGCGTCCGGGTGATTTGGCGGCGCTGCTGACCAACCTTGAACCTCATGATGTGCTGTTCATCGACGAAATCCATCGCCTGTCGCCCATCGTCGAAGAAGTGCTGTACCCGGCCATGGAAGATTTCCAGCTCGACATCATGATCGGCGAAGGCCCGGCCGCGCGTTCGATCAAGCTCGATCTGCCGCCGTTCACCCTGGTCGGTGCGACCACCCGGGCCGGCATGTTGACCAACCCGTTGCGCGACCGTTTCGGCATTGTGCAGCGCCTGGAGTTCTACAGCACCGCCGACCTGGCGACCATTGTCATGCGTTCGGCGAACATCCTCGGCCTGCCGCTGGACCCGGAGGGCGCTTTCGAAATCGCTCGCCGCGCCCGTGGCACCCCGCGGATCGCCAACCGCTTGCTGCGTCGCGTGCGGGATTTTGCCGAAGTCCGCGCCAAGGGCCACATCACCAAACCGATCGCCGACCTGGCCCTGAACCTGCTGGATGTCGACGAACGTGGCTTTGATCACCAGGACCGGCGTCTGCTGTTGACCATGATCGAGAAGTTCGACGGTGGCCCGGTCGGTGTCGACAGCCTCGCGGCCGCCATCAGCGAAGAGCGCCACACCATTGAAGACGTGCTGGAACCCTATCTGATCCAGCAAGGCTATATCATGCGTACCCCGCGGGGGCGGGTCGTCACCCGGCACGCCTACCTGCACTTCGGTTTAAACATTCCGTCACGATTGGGCGAGATGCCCGTGGTAGACGAGTTCCTTGATGCAGTAGACGATTAATCACCTTTGCGGGCTGACCGATTGACGGTTTGTGTGGTCCTAGGGGCTCACATGACGAATCTTTCACTAGAAAGCCGCAGAACAATGAAAAACAGTTGCCTCGCCGGATTGGCAACCTGAGGAGTAAGCACTAGAGTATGCGCGCGCAAAACGGGCTTGGGCCGTTCGCACATCGTTGTCGCGTTTATTACGAGGACACCGATGCGGGCGGCATCGTGTATTACGTTAATTACCTCAAGTTTATGGAACGGGCTCGAACCGAGCGGCTCCGGGAACTGGGCTTTGCCCAATCCCAGCTGGCAGGGGAGGACCTGTTGTTCGTCGTGCATTCCAGCGAAGCGCGTTACCACGCGCCGGCGCGACTGGACGACGAGCTGCTGGTAAGCGCTGAAGTAATCGAATTGAACCGTGTCAGCCTGCGCTTTAAACAGCAGGTCAGGCGGGCTACGGATAATGCGCTGCTCTGTGAAGGGCAGTTTTTGGTGGCCTGTGTGCGCACTAACAGTTTGAAACCCCGGGCCATTCCCGAAGCTCTACGTGCGGCCTTTGCCGACGTGAGCGGCGCGGGTACACACTCAAAGCAGGAGATAAAGCGTGGAAGCTAACGTCGTCGACCATTCCTCCATGTGGAGCCTGGTCAGCAATGCCAGCGTCGTGGTGCAGTTGGTAATGCTGATTCTGGTAGCCGCATCGGTGACCTCGTGGATCATGATCTTTCAGCGCAGCAACCTGCTGCGCGCCGGTCGACGTGCCCTGGAGAGCTTTGAAGAGCGCTTCTGGTCGGGTATCGACCTGTCCAAACTCTACCGTCAGGCCGGCAGCAACCCTGATCCGGATTCGGGCGTCGAGCAGATCTTCCGTGCCGGTTTCAAGGAATTCTCCCGTCTGCGCCAGCAGCCAGGTGTTGACCCGGAAGCAGTCATGGAGGGCGTGGCCCGTGCCATGCGCGTCGCCATTTCCCGCGAAGAAGAAAAGCTCGAACAGAGCCTGCCGTTCCTCGCCACCGTCGGTTCCGTCAGCCCGTACATCGGCCTGTTCGGTACGGTCTGGGGCATCATGAACTCCTTCCGTGGCCTGGCAACTGCCCAGCAAGCGACCCTCGCCACCGTAGCTCCAGGTATTGCCGAAGCACTGATCGCCACCGCGATCGGCCTGTTCGCGGCCATCCCGGCCGTTATCGCTTACAACCGTTTTGCTGCTCGCAGCGAAACCTTGCTGGGCCGTTACTACACCTTCGCCGACGAATTCCAGGCGATCCTGCACCGCAAAGTGCACACCAGCGAAGAATAAGCAGGTAATTTCCAATGGCTTTAATCGCTCGAGCTCGCAAAAAGCGCAAGCCGGTCGCCGAGATGAACGTGGTGCCATACATCGACGTGATGCTGGTACTGCTGGTCATCTTCATGGTGACCGCGCCGATGCTCAATCAGGGCGTGAAAGTTGATCTGCCCAAGGTTTCCAGCGAAGCCTTGCCGCAGGACAACAACACCCAGGTCCTGACCATTTCGATCAAGTCTGACAAGACCTACTACTGGAACCTTGGCAGCGAAGTCGACACCGAAAAGCAGCAGGACAAGGCCATGACCTTGCCGCAGATGACCAGCGCCGTGACCAAAATCATTAGCGCCGGCAACGATAACGGCAAGCGCACCCAGGTCTTCATTCGTGGCGACAAGACCGTCGACTACGGTTCGGTCATGGGCGCCATGGGCGGGTTGCAGAAGGCCGGAGTCGGTAATGTTGGCTTGATTACCGAGGCGCCCTGATGCAGCAACAACGAGAGCCAACAGCCTCGGAAAGCTACTTCTGGCCTAGTGTCTGGGCGATTGGCTTGCACGTGCTGGTTTTCGGCATGCTGTTTGTCAGTTTCGCCATGACGCCTGAGTTGCCGCCGGCCAAGCCGATTGTCCAGGCGACCCTGTACCAGCTGAAATCGAAAAGTCGGGCGACCACCCAGACCAATCAGAAGATTGCGGGTGAAGCGCAGAAATCTGCTGCGCGCCAGACCGAAGTCGAACAGATGGAACAGAAGAAGGTCGAGCAGGAAGCGGTGAAGGCTGCGGAACAAAAGAAAGAAGAAGCGGCTCAAAAAGCCGAGGAAGCCAAGAAGGCCGACGAGTCCAAGAAGTCTGAGGAAGCAAAAAAGGCTGATGAAGCCAAGAAAGCCGACGAAGCCAAGAAGACCGCCGAAGCCAAAAAGGCCGAAGAGAAACAATTGGCTGATATAGCCAAGAAGAAATCTGAAGAAGAAGCCAAGAAGGCTGCTGAAGAAGAGGCCAAGAAAGCGGCCGCTGAAGAAGCGAAGAAAAAGATCGTCGAAGACGCGAAGAAGAAAGCCGCGGACGACGCCAAGAAAAAAGCTGAAGCTGAAGAGGCGAAGAAAAAAGTCGCCGACGAAGCGAAGAAGAAAGCTGCCGCCGATGCTGCGAAGAAAAAATCGCAGGATGCGGCACGTAAATCGACCGAAGACAAAAAGGCCCAGGCCTTGGCCGATTTGCTTTCCGACACGCCGCAGCGTCAGCAGGCGTTGGCCGATGAGCAGGGTGACGAAGTCGCCGGCAGTTTCGATGACCTGATTCGTGCTCGTGCAGCAGAAGGCTGGGCTCGTCCACCTTCGGCCCGCAAAGGCATGACGGTCGTGTTGCAAATCGGCATGTTGCCGGACGGTACGGTGACTTCGGTCAGCGTTTCCAAGTCCAGTGGCGATGGTCCGTTTGACGCGTCTGCTGTGGCAGCGGTCAAGAATATTGGACGTTTGACAGAAATGCAGGGAATGAAAACGAGCGATTTCGCTCCGTATCGTTCATTCAAGATGACATTCACACCTGAGGATCTAGCCTTGTGAGAAACCTTCTTCGAGGAATGCTTGTCGTTATCTGCTGCCTGGCAGGGATGGCGGTAGCAGATGAAAAAAACATTCTGGTCACCAGCGGCAGTGATCGGGCCACCCCGATCGCGGTAGTGCCGTTCGGTTTCCAGGGCGGTGCCGTCCTGCCGGATGACATGGCTGAAATCATTGGTAACGATTTGCGCAACTCGGGTTACTACTCGCCGATTCCAAAGCAGCAAATGATCAGCCAGCCAAGCCAGGCCAGCGAAATCATTTTCCGTGACTGGAAGGCGATCAGTGCCCAGTACATCATGGTCGGCAACATTGTTCCTTCGGGCGGTCGCCTGCAGGTCCAATACTCGCTGTTCAACGTTGCTACTGAGCAGAAAGTGTCGGAAGGCAGTGTCTCCGGTACGCCTGAACAGTTGCGCGACATGGCGCACTACATCGCTGACCAGTCGTTCGAAAAGCTCACCGGTATTAAAGGTGCTTTCTCGACTCGCCTGTTGTACGTGACCGCCGAACGCTTCTCCGAGAAGAACACGCGCTACACGCTGCAACGTTCGGACTACGACGGTGCTCGCGCCGTGACCCTGCTGCAATCGCGCGAGCCAATCCTGTCGCCGCGTTTCGCACCGGATGGCAAGCGCATCGCTTATGTGTCGTTCGAGCAGAAGCGTCCGCGCATCTTCATGCAGAACATCGACACCGGTCGCCGTGAGCAGATTACCAACTTCGAAGGCCTGAATGGCGCGCCAGCCTGGTCGCCGGATGGCAATCGCCTGGCATTCGTCCTGTCGAAAGACGGCAACCCTGACATCTATGTGATGAACCTGGGTTCGCGTCAGATCACTCGCGTCACCAACGGTCCCGGTATCAACACCGAACCGTTCTGGGGCAAGGATGGTTCGACCATCTACTTCACCTCCGACCGTGGCGGCAAGCCACAAATCTACAAGACCAGCGTCGGTGGTGGCGGTGCGGAACGTGTGACTTTCATCGGTAACTACAACGCGAATCCGAAACTTTCGGCCGATGAAAAGACCCTGGTGATGATTCACCGCCAGGATGGCTTCACTAATTTCAAGGTGGCGGCCCAGGATTTGCAGCGCGGAAGCGTAAAAATCCTCACTGATAGCACTCTGGACGAGTCGCCTACTGTTGCGCCCAACGGCACCATGGTAATCTACGCCACCCGCCAGCAGGGCCGGGGAGTCTTGATGCTCGTGTCCATTAATGGACGCGTAAGGCTCCCGCTTCCTACCGCACAAGGCGAAGTCAGAGAACCTTCCTGGTCCCCTTACCTGAACTGACGCGGCGCTACACGTTTTACTTAACACACTGGGGTTCATTAGGAGTTTCACGATGGAAATGCTGAAGTTTGGTAAATTTGCTGCGCTGGCTCTGGCCATGGCTGTAGCTGTAGGTTGCTCGTCCAAAGGCGGCGACAATGCCGGTGAAGGCGCTGTTGATCCAAACGCTGGTTACGGCGCTAACACTGGTGCAGTTGACGGCTCCCTGAGCGAAGAAGCTGCTCTGCGCGCAATCACCACTTTCTACTTCGAATACGACAGCTCGGACCTGAAGCCAGAAGCCATGCGCGCTCTGGATGTTCACGCTAAAGACCTGAAAGCAAACGGCGCTCGCGTTGTTCTGGAAGGCAACACCGACGAACGTGGTACTCGTGAGTACAACATGGCACTGGGCGAGCGTCGTGCGAAAGCCGTTCAGCGCTACCTGGTACTGCAAGGTGTTTCCCCAGCTCAGCTGGAACTGGTTTCCTACGGCGAAGAGCGTCCAGTTGCTACCGGCAACGACGAGCAGTCCTGGGCTCAAAACCGTCGCGTCGAACTGCGTAAGTAATTCGTCATGCGAACGTGCCGTCGTGCTGTAACTGTTTTGGCTCTCAGTCTCGCACCGCTTGCGGTGTGGGCTGCGGTTCCTGTGGTCGATGACAACTCCGGTTATAACAATAGCGGGAGCAGTTATCCGCCTGCGGGTTACGGTACGAACGGCGCCTATGCCGGGGGAGGGGTTTCGGCCCCTGTCTCGGCACAGGGCGAGCTGTTCAACCAACTGCAATCCATGCAGGAGCAGATCTCACGCCAACAGGGTGTGATCGAAGTTCTGCAAAATGATGTAGCGCGCATGAAGCAAGAGAACCTGGAGCGATACCAGGATCTTGATCGGCGCATAGGATCCGGCGCTGCACCGGCCGCGACTCCTGATAATTCTTCCACCAGTGGCACGTTGAATGCCCCTGGTGCAGCAGCCGCTGCAGGCGCAAGTGCGGGAGCGGCTGCCGCTCAAGCCCCTGCGGCCAGTAGCGAACCGGGTGATCCGGCGAAGGAAAAACTGTATTACGATGCAGCCTTCGACCTGATCAAAGCCAAGGATTTCGACAAGGCCAGTCAGGCTTTTGCCGCTTTCCTGCGCAAATACCCGAACAGCCAATACGCGGGCAATGCCCAGTACTGGTTGGGCGAAGTCAATTTGGCCAAAGGCGATCTGCAAGGTGCAGGTCAGGCATTTGCCAAGGTTTCGCAGCTGTACCCCAAGCACGCCAAAGTGCCTGACTCGCTGTACAAGCTGGCTGATGTAGAACGCCGCCTCGGTCACAACGACAAGGTCAAAGGCATTCTGCAGCAGGTAGTGTCGCAATATCCGGGCACTTCCGCAGCTCAGTTGGCTCAACGCGATCTGCAACGCATGTAAGCTGGCTTGACCTCAATTGAAGAAACCCGCGCTTGTCGCGGGTTTTTTCGTTAGAATTCACGCCCTTTTTCTGAAACACGCTTTTTGGGATTCGCGCGTTGGCGGGGTTCCTTGAAGAGCCTGACGGAGGCGGACAGCCTGTTTAGCTGTTACGCCCGTGGCGACTATGCAAGACACATTGAGAATCACCGAAGTTTTCTACTCATTGCAGGGGGAAACGCGGACTGCCGGGCTGCCCACTGTTTTTGTGCGCCTGACCGGTTGCCCATTGCGTTGCCAATACTGCGACAGTGCCTACGCGTTCACTGGCGGGACCATTCGCACCCTCGATGACATCCTCGAGCAAGTGGCCGGTTTTCGTCCGCGTTACGTCTGTGTCACCGGCGGCGAGCCGTTGGCGCAACCCAATGCCATCCCATTGCTCAAGCAGTTGTGCGACGCCGGTTACGAAGTGTCACTGGAAACCAGCGGCTCTATCGATATCTCGGCGGTAGATTCCCGGGTCAGTCGCGTCGTCGACCTGAAAACACCGGGTTCGAAAGAAGCGCACCGCAACCGCTACGAGAACATTGAACTGCTGACGCCCAACGATCAGGTGAAGTTCGTCATCTGTTCGCGGGAAGACTACGACTGGTCCGTGTCCAAGCTGATCCAGTACGGTCTTGATCGACGGGCCGGCGAGGTGCTGTTCTCGCCAAGTCATCACGACCTTAATGCGCGGCACCTGGCGGACTGGGTGGTGGCGGATAACCTGCCAGTGCGTCTGCAATTACAGCTGCATAAATATCTTTGGAATGACGAGCCGGGGCGCTGAGATGACTGAACAACTGAACACAACTGAAAAACGTGCGGTGATCCTGCTGTCCGGCGGCCTGGACTCGGCGACCGTCGTGGCCATGGCTCGGGCTGAAGGCTACGCCTGCTACACCATGAGCTTCGATTACGGCCAGCGCTCTCACGCCGAGTTGCACGCCGCTGCGCGAGTAGCCCGCGACCTGGGTGTGGTCGAGCACAAGGTGATCGGTCTGAACCTGGACGGTATGGGCGGCTCGGCACTGACCGACAGCAGCATCGATATTCCGGAAGAGGCGGGCGAAGGGATTCCGGTAACGTACGTGCCGGCGCGCAACACAGTGTTTCTGTCCCTGGCATTGGGCTGGGCTGAAGTGCTCGGCGCGCGTGACATCTTTATCGGTGTGAACGCGGTGGATTACTCCGGTTACCCGGACTGCCGTCCCGAGTTCATCGAATCCTTCGAGCGCATGGCCAATCTGGCGACCAAGGCCGGTGTAGAAGGCAACGGTTTCCGTATCCAGGCGCCGCTGCAGAACCTGAGCAAGGCGCAGATCGTCCAGGCCGGCGTGAAGCTGGGCGTCGATTACGGGCTGACTGTTTCCTGCTATCAGGCCGACGATAAGGGCTACGCCTGCGGTAAATGCGACAGCTGCCGCCTGCGTGCAGAAGGCTTCGCAGCCGCCGGAATCAGCGACCCAACACCTTATTTTTGATTTATTTCAAATTAGGTGTTGAATAGTCCTTAAAAATCAGTATTATACGCGCCACCACACAGCGGGTCGTTAGCTCAGTTGGTAGAGCAGTTGGCTTTTAACCAATTGGTCGTAGGTTCGAATCCCACACGACCCACCATTTTTTTGTAGCAGTTTTAAAAGTCTGGAAGGCCCACGCAAGTGAGGATTTCCGGATTTTTTTTTGCCCGCGATTTGTGCTCGCACAGGTCCGGGGCTGTACCGCATGACGCAGGTCAGAATCATCTTTTGCATCCACGGGATATTCTGTAGCCTTGCCCGGCTCCAATGCTGTGCCTGATGAATACTCACTCTCCCGGCGGTACCCATTAGTGGTCCGGAGCCGGGTGTATACTCGACTTTCGCGCGAAAGCGCCCGCAGGTCTTGCGATCATGACGCAAATTTCTGAACGCCTACTGGTTCAAGCTCACCTCGACGCCAAGCAGCCCAAGCCGCTGACCGCCGAGGAAGAGGCCTATTACCGCTCCGCTATCGCTGCCGAGCTCAAGGCTCAGGACGCGGTGCTGGTGGCGCACTTCTATTGCGATCCGGTGATTCAGGCCCTGGCCGAAGAAACCGGTGGCTGCGTGTCCGACTCCCTGGAAATGGCGCGCTTCGGCAATGCCCATCCGGCCAAGACCGTAGTGGTCGCCGGGGTGAAGTTCATGGGCGAGACCGCGAAGATTCTCAACCCCGAAAAACGCGTACTGATGCCGACCCTGGAAGCGACCTGCTCGCTGGACCTGGGTTGCCCGGTGGACGAGTTCTCGGCGTTCTGCGATCAGCATCCGGAACGCACAGTGGTGGTGTATGCCAACACCTCGGCGGCGGTGAAAGCCCGGGCTGACTGGGTGGTGACTTCAAGTTGTGCGCTGGAGATCGTCGAAAGTCTGATGGACAACGGCGAGACCATCATCTGGGGCCCGGACAAGCACCTGGGTACCTACATCCAGCGCAAGACCGGCGCGGACATGTTGCTGTGGGACGGAGCCTGCATCGTTCACGAGGAGTTCAAATCCAAACAGCTCGAAGACATGAAGGCGCTGTACCCGGACGCGGCCATTCTGGTGCACCCGGAGTCGCCAACTTCGGTAATCGAACTGGCAGACGCCGTGGGTTCCACCAGTCAATTGATCGCGGCCGCGCAAAGCCTGCCGAACAAGACCTTTATCGTCGCCACCGACCGCGGCATCTTCTACAAGATGCAGCAGCTGTGCCCGGACAAGGTCTTCATCGAAGCGCCAACGGCCGGTAACGGCGCTGCGTGCCGCAGTTGCGCGCATTGCCCGTGGATGGCGATGAACACCCTTGAGCGCACGCTGAAGAGCTTGAAGGAAGGGACGAACGAGATCTTTGTTGATCCGGCGTTGATTCCGCAGGCGATTCGGCCGTTGAAGCGGATGCTGGACTTTACCCAGGCGGCGCGGATGAAGTTGGCTGGGAACGCTTGATTCGTCAGCAATGAGCCAAAAAAACGCCCCGATCAAGTCGGGGCGTTTTTGCATCTGGCGGATTATTTGCTCTTCTTCGGAATCCGGACGAGCTGCGTATCCGAATACATGTCATGCCAACTGCGCTTCTGCTTATCAAACAGCGGCCAGATAAACCCCAGGCCCACGCACAACCACGACGCAATCGACACCACAAAGCGCAATAACGCCTGCCACAAGCTGATGGATGAACCATCGGCGTTCTGCACACGGATACACCACACCTGCATGCCCAGGGTCTGGCCGGACCAGGTCCAGAACTTGGCGAAGAAGCCGAACAGCACGAACAGCAGCACCGTCGACAGCAACGGATCGCCATCCAGGGCACCAGCTTCGGTCAACGTGCGCATCTTGTCTTCGCCGATGATTGCCATCTGGATCATCTTATAGACGCCGCTAGTGACGATCAGCAGGGCGGTGCATAACAGGAAGTCATAGAACATCGCTGCCAGGCGACGACCCAAAGTGGCGGCGGGGAAGTCGCCCTGGGGTTTGAGCAGGTGTTTCGACATGGCAGCCTCTGGACGAAAAAAGAAAGCCATTTTACGGATTTACGCGCACAAAAAAGCCCCTGATGTCAGCATCAGGGGCTTTTTCGTTACAGAAGGTTAGGCTTCTGCTTGTACTTCGTCAGCCTGCATGCCTTTCTGGCCTTGCACAGCGACGAAAGTCACTTTCTGGCCTTCTTTCAGGCTCTTGAAGCCGTTGCCCTGGATGGCGCGGAAATGCACGAACAGATCCGGACCGCTTTCAGGAGTGATAAAACCAAAACCTTTCTCGTCGTTAAACCACTTGACGGTACCGCTCTGACGTTGGGACATTTCTTATTTCCTTTGACGCAAAAAATTAATGACAGTCTCCTTCTCATGAAAGAGTACTGGGGCTGGTTGCAGGAGAGTAAGAAGACGTCGAACGGGATGTAGCTAACTTGTAGGCTACTGCCCAGGTCACGATTCCAAGCGACCCATGCAAACACAGTGAACAAACTCTACGCCAACTAGCCGATAAAAAACAAGCCCTGTGAGGGGCCCGGTTTTGCTCAGGTTGGTGGCTGTTAGTCAGTCCACTAGTGCCGGCTTATTCGATAGTGGTGTTCAATTGTTTTCGATCGTTATAAGACAAGTTCATAAGCGAAAGCCTGCACTGTTTTATGGCGGTTGCGTTACAGATTAGTGCGCTGTTAACGCAACCGCGTTACTTATAGAAACAGTCAATCAACCACGGTAGTAGCGTTGTGGAACAAATGGCATTTTGCTTACAAGCAAAGGCACCTTTTTCCCACGAACAATTGCCCAAACTGGCGTTTCCAGCGCGATGTAAGCGCTGTCGACATAACCCATGGCCAGCGGGCCACCCAAGGTCGGTCCGAACCCACCGCTGCACACGCTGCCGATGATGTCGCCGGCTTCGTTGACGATCTCTGCACCTTCACGCACCGGAGTGCGTTCTTGCGGCAACAGGCCAACGCGCTTGCGGCTGACACCGCCCTGTTGTTGAGCGAATACGGTTTCAGCGCCCGGGAAGCCGCCGGCCCGCGCACCATCGGCACGACGCGGCTTGGAGATGGCCCACAGCAGGCTCGCTTCGATTGGGGTGGTCTCGGTGTTCATGTCGTGGCCGTAGAGGCACAGGCCGGCTTCCAGGCGCAGGGAGTCGCGAGCACCGAGGCCGATGGCGGCCACTTCAGGTTCTGCCAGCAGGGCGCGAGCCAAGGCTTCGGCATTGGCGGCCGGGACGGAGATTTCGAAACCGTCTTCGCCGGTGTAGCCCGAACGGCTGACAAAGCAGTCCACGCCCAGCAGTTTCACCCGGGCGAACTGCATGAAGGTCATTTTCGCCACTTCCGGCGCCAGGCGCGCGAGCACGGTCACGGCGGCCGGACCTTGCAAGGCCAGCAGCGCGCGCTCTTCGAACAGCGGCTCGATCGTGCAATGGTCGCCGATGTGTTTGCGCAGGTGCGCCAGGTCCTGATCCTTGCAGGCGGCGTTGACCACCAGGAACAGTTCATCGTTACCCAGATTGGCGACCATCAAGTCGTCAAGAATGCCGCCCGTCTCGTTGGTGAACATCGCGTAGCGCTGCATGCCCACCGGCAAGTCGATGATGTCCACCGGCACCAGGGTTTCCAGGGCCTTGGCGGCATTGGCGCCGGTCAGGCGGATCTGGCCCATGTGCGAGACATCGAACAGCCCGGCCTGATCACGGGTGTGCTGGTGTTCTTTCATCACGCCCAGCGGGTATTGCACCGGCATGTCATAGCCGGCGAACGGCACCATGCGCGCGCCGAGTTCGATGTGCAACGCGTGCAGCGGGGTTTTCAGCAATTGTTCGGTGGACATATTCAGCTCCTGAAAATAGTGCGGATGCCTGCATCAGCACTCGATAATGTTGACCGCCAAACCGCCACGGGCGGTTTCCTTGTATTTGCTTTTCATGTCGGCGCCGGTCTGGCGCATGGTGCGGATGACCTTGTCGAGGGAGACGAAGTGTTGACCGTCGCCGCGCAGGGCCATGCGCACCGCATTGATGGCTTTTACCGAGCCCATGGCGTTGCGCTCGATGCACGGCACTTGCACCAAGCCGCCAATCGGGTCGCAGGTCAGGCCGAGGTTGTGTTCCATGCCGATTTCGGCTGCGTTTTCCACCTGCGAAACGCTGCCGCCGAGGACTTCGCACAAGGCGCCGGCCGCCATCGAACAGGCGACGCCGACCTCACCTTGGCAGCCGACTTCCGCGCCGGAGATCGAGGCGTTTTCTTTATAGAGAATGCCGATGGCCGCCGCGGTCAGCAGAAAACGCACCACGCCGTCTTCGTTGGCGCCGGGGATAAAGCGCATGTAGTAATGCAACACCGCCGGTACGATCCCGGCCGCACCGTTAGTGGGCGCAGTGACGACGCGCCCGCCATTGGCGTTTTCTTCATTAACCGCCAGCGCATACAGGTTGACCCAGTCCAACACCGACAGTGGATCGCGCAGGGCCGATTCCGGGTTTTTGCACAGTTGCCGATGCAGCGCCGCCGCACGGCGCTTGACCTTCAAGCCACCGGGCAAGATGCCCTCGTTGCGGCAGCCAGCGGCGACGCAGTCCTGCATCACTTGCCAGATATTCAGCAGACCCGCGCGGGTTTCCGCTTCCGGGCGCCAGGCGCTTTCGTTGGTCAGCATCACCTGGCTGATCGACAAGCCGTAGGTGGTGCAGTGTGCGAGCAGGTCCTTGGCGCTTTTGAACGGGAAGGTCAGCGGCGTGGCGTCTTCGACGATGCGGTCGGCGCCGGCGGCGTCTTCATCGACGACGAAACCGCCCCCGACCGAGTAGTACTCGCGGCTGCGCACTTGCAGGCCTGCGGCATCAAAGGCACGAAAGATCATGCCGTTGGGGTGATAGGGCAATGGCTTGCGGATCATTGCCAGGTGTTCTTTCTCGTTGAACGCAATGCTGTGTTCGCCGAGCAGATTCAAGCGACCGTTGCCGCGAATTTCTTGCAGGCGGGCGGCGACGGTTTCGGTGTTCACGGTGTCCGGGTGTTCGCCTTCCAGGCCGAGCAACACAGCCTTGTCGCTGCCATGTCCTTTGCCCGTGGCGCCTAGCGAGCCGTAGAGCTCGACTTTGACGCTGGTGGTTGCAGTCAGCAGCCCTTCACGGCGCAGACCTTCGGCGAAACGTGCAGCGGCACGCATCGGGCCGACGGTGTGGGAGCTGGAGGGGCCGATGCCAATCTTGAACAGGTCGAACACGCTTAACGACATGAGTTGTTCTCCGGTTTCTTGTTATGAGGAACACCCCGAACCTGTAGGAGCGAGGCTTGCCCGCGAAGCTTTTAGCGGCCGTGATGGCCTCTTCGCGGGCAAGCCTCGCTCCTACAGGAGGTGTGGCGTCCTTGCGGGACGGCCAAGCCGTCCCTTATGGATCAAGCGTAGCTTTCGATCGACGGGCAAGCGCAAACCAGGTTGCGATCACCAAACACGTTGTCGACGCGACCGACCGGTGGCCAGTATTTGCCTTCGATCAGCGATGCGACCGGATACACCGCTTGCTCACGGCTGTACGGATGCGTCCACTCGCCAACGATTTCCGCCGCGGTGTGCGGGGCGTTTTTCAGTGGGTTGTCTTCCTTGTCCAGCGTGCCGTTTTCCACAGCGCGGATTTCTTCGCGGATGCGGATCATGGCGTCGCAGAAGCGGTCCAGTTCTTCCTTGGATTCGCTTTCGGTCGGCTCGATCATCAGCGTGCCGGCGACCGGGAACGACATGGTCGGGGCGTGGAAGCCGAAGTCGATCAGGCGCTTGGCCACGTCATCGACGCTGATGCCGCTGCTGTCTTTCAGCGGACGCAGGTCGAGGATGCATTCGTGCGCCACCAGGCCGTTGCTGCCGGTGTACAGCACTGGGTAATGCTCTTCGAGGCGACGGGAAATGTAGTTGGCATTCAGGATCGCCAGTTGCGAAGCGCGTTTCAGACCGGCGCCACCCATCATCCGAATGTACATCCAGGTGATCGGCAAAATGCTCGCGCTGCCGAACGGTGCGGCGCAGACCGCGCCTTCTTTACGCTCCATGGTGCCGTGACCCGGCAGGAACGGCGTCAGGTGCGACTTCACGCCGATCGGGCCGACGCCCGGGCCGCCACCGCCGTGGGGGATGCAGAAGGTTTTGTGCAGGTTCAGGTGGCTTACGTCGCCGCCGAATTTGCCCGGCGCGCAGAGGCCGACCATCGCGTTCATGTTGGCGCCGTCGATGTACACCTGGCCGCCATGGTCATGAATGATGCCGCAGATTTCGCGGATGCCTTCTTCGAACACGCCGTGGGTCGACGGGTAAGTGATCATCAGTGCCGCGAGGTGTTCGCGGTGCTCGATGGCCTTGGCGCGCAGGTCTTCGATGTCAACGTTGCCACGGGCATCGCACGCGGTCACCACCACACGCATGCCAGCCATGTTGGCGGTGGCCGGGTTGGTGCCGTGGGCCGAGGACGGGATCAGGCAGATGTCGCGACGGTCTTCGCCACGGCTCTGGTGATAGGCACGAATCGCCAACAGGCCAGCGTATTCACCCTGGGAACCGGCGTTCGGTTGCAGCGAGATCGAATCGTAACCGGTGGCGGCGCAGAGCATCGCTTCCAGTTCGTCGGTCAACTGCTGGTAACCGGCGCTTTGCGCGGCCGGGGCGAACGGGTGCAGGGCACCGAATTCAGCCCAGGTCACCGGGATCATCTCGCTGGCGGCGTTGAGTTTCATGGTGCACGAACCCAGCGGGATCATGGTGCGATCCAGCGCCAGGTCCTTGTCGGCGAGCTTGCGCAGGTAGCGCATCAGCTCGGTTTCCGAGTGGTAACGGTTGAACACCGGGTGGCTGAGGATCGGCGATTGGCGTACCAGTGTCGCTGGAATGGTCGCTTGAACCGAAGCGGCGAGGGCGGCGACATCTGGCAGCGCTTTGCCGTCGGACAGCAGGGCCCACAGGGTTTCCACATCGGCTTGCGAGGTGGTTTCGTCGAGGGACAGGCCCAGGCGTTCGGCATCCACGACGCGCAGGTTGATCTGTTGGGCGCGAGCCTTGTCGTGCAATGCGGCCGTGTTAGCGCCGGTCTTGATCGTCAGGGTGTCGAAGAAGTTGGCTTGCTCGACGTTCAGCCCCAGTGCGCTCAGGCCTTTGGCCAGAATAGCGGTCAGGTGATGAATGCGGTTGGCGATCTGCGTCAGTCCTTTCGGACCGTGATACACGGCGTACATGCTGGCGATGTTGGCCAACAGCACCTGCGCGGTGCAGATGTTGCTCGTCGCTTTCTCGCGACGGATATGTTGCTCGCGGGTCTGCATCGCCAGGCGCAAGGCCGGCTTGCCGAAACGGTCCACGGAGACGCCGACCAGACGGCCCGGCATGTCACGTTTAAACGCGTCTTTCGTCGAGAAGTAAGCCGCGTGCGGACCACCGAAGCCCAGCGGCACGCCGAAGCGTTGTGCGCTACCGATGGCCACGTCAGCGCCGAATTCACCCGGCGGAGTCAGCACGGTCAGGGCCAACAGGTCAGCCGCGACAGCGACCAATGCGTTGGCGGCGTGGAAGCGTTCGGTCAGTTCGCGGTAATCAAACACGTCACCGTTGCTCGCCGGGTATTGCAGCAGCGCGCCGAAGAACGGGGTCACGTCAGTCAGTTCGTGTTCGTCGCCAACCACCACGTCGATGCCCAACGGCTCGGCACGGGTGCGCAGTACGTCGAGGGTTTGCGGGTGGCAATGCACGGACGCGAAGAAGGCGTGGCTGCCCTTGTTCTTGCTCAGGCGTTTGCAGAAGGTCATCGCTTCCGCGGCGGCGGTGGCTTCGTCGAGCAGGGAAGCGTTGGCGATCGGCAGGCCGGTGAGGTCGCTGATCAGGGTCTGGAAGTTCAGCAGCGCTTCCAGGCGGCCTTGGGAAATCTCTGGCTGGTACGGCGTGTACGCGGTGTACCAGGCCGGGTTTTCCAGCAGGTTGCGCAGGATCGGCGACGGCGTGTGGGTGCCGTAGTAGCCCTGGCCAATGTAGGTCTTGAACAGTTGGTTCTTGGCGGCGATGCCTTTGATCAACGCCAGGGCGTCGGCTTCGCTCAGGCCATCGTCCAGGCCGAGGACGCTGGTGCCTTTGATGCTTTCCGGAATGACGCTGGCGCTCAGGGCTTCCAGGGAGTCGAAACCGAGGCTGTTGAGCATGGCTTGCTCATCGCCGGAACGCGGGCCGATGTGGCGGGCGATGAATTCGTTGGCGGTGCTGAGATTTACTTGAGTCATGTCGGCGTTCCTCAGGCTTCGGCGTTGGCTTTGATCAGACGGTCGTAAGCGTCCTGATCGAGCAATTTGGCAACGGCCGAGGCGTCGGTTGGGCGGAAGCGGAAGAACCAGCCTTCGCCGAGTGGATCTTCGTTGACCAGTTCAGGGCTGCTGTCGAGTGCCGGGTTCACTTCCAGCACTTCACCGTCGAGAGGCATGTACACGCCGCTGGCGGCTTTTACCGATTCCACGGTGGCGGCTTCGGCGCCTTTGTCGTAGGACTGCAGCTCCGGCAGTTGTACGAAAACCACATCGCCCAAGGCGTTCTGCGCGAAAGCGGTGATGCCGACTGTGACGCTGCCGTCAGCTTCGGTGCGCAGCCATTCGTGATCTTCAGTAAAACGCAACTCGCTCATGGAAACTCCTAAGGGGGCCAGACTCGTCTGGTGGACGCGATTGAATGCTTGGGCTAAAGCCCTTCTTTATAGGAGGTTACTAAGCAAGAACACGGCCAAAGTTATTAAATCCTTATAAATCAATACTTTGTGTGTTTTCGAGGGGCGCGGGAGTTTATTGGCTGTAGCGAAATCGCTACAGCACAAAGCAAAGAAAAAAGCGTAATGGGATCAAAGCCTTGCACAGCGGTGATCTAAGGAGGGTGTATCGATATCATTCCGCTGTAGCGCTTTCAGTACAGATGAAGGTCGCTTTTAAACACGATTTAGATCGTTCCCATGCTCCGCGTGGGAATGCCTCAATGGACGCTCCGCGTCCGCTTTGGGACGCAGAGCGTCCCGGGCTGCATTCCCACGCAGAGCGTGGGAACGATCAAGTCTCAGGGCTTGTTGGGGATGCCGTACTTGCGCAATCGATGGGCGATCGCGGTGTGGGAGGTTTGCAGCCGGCTGGCCAGTTGCCGGGTCGAGGGGTAGCTGACGTAGAGTTTTTCCAGCAGGGTTTTCTCGAACTCTTCCATGGCCTGTTCGAGGCTATCCACTTCGCTGTCGCTCTGGCGCGCCACCGAGGTGCCGGCGATGTCGAGGTCGCCGATGTCCACCAGGCTGCTTTCGCAAATCGCCGCGGCGCGGAAGATCACGTTCTGCAATTGCCGCACGTTGCCCGGCCAGCGGTTACCGAGCAGCGCCGGATAGGTGCCGGGCGCCAGGCGACAGACCGGGCGCTGGATTTGCGCGCAGGCCTGCTGCATGAAGTAGCGGGCCAGCAGCAGGATGTCCTGGCCACGTTCACGCAGCGGCGGGACTTCGACGTTGAGCACGTTGAGGCGATAGAACAGGTCTTCGCGGAAGGTACCTTCGCTGACCATTTTTTCCAGGTTGCGGTGGGTGGCGCTGAGGATGCGCACGTTGACCTTCACTTCGCGATCACCGCCGACCCGACGGAAGCTGCCGTCATTCAAAAAGCGCAGCAACTTGGCCTGCAAGTACGGCGACATCTCGCCAATCTCATCGAGAAACACCGTGCCCTGGTTCGCCAGTTCCATCAGCCCCGGTTTGCCACCTCGTTGCGCGCCAGTAAAGGCGCCGGGGGCATAGCCGAACAGTTCGCTTTCGGCGAGGTTCTCCGGCAAGGCCGCGCAGTTCAACGCGAGGAACGGTGCACTGTGCCGCGCACTGATGGCGTGGCAGGCCCGGGCCACCAGTTCTTTGCCGGTACCGGTTTCGCCCTGGATCAACAGCGGCGCATCGAGGGCAGCGACACGTTGGGCCCGGGCCTTCAACGTACGAATCGCCGGGGATTCGCCGAGCAGCGCATCGAAACCTTCGGCGTGGTCGTGGTGCAGGGCCGACAGGCGTTCGCCGATGCGGCTCGGCTGATACAGGGTCAGCAGGGCGCCAGCGTCGGTGATCGGCGTGGCGTCCAGCAGCAAGGTCTGGCCGTTGACGGTGATCTCGCGCAGCGGCAGGCGAAAGCCGTTTTCCAGCAAGGTGTCGAGCAGTGCGGGGTCGGCGAACAGTTCGGCGATGCTTTCACCGGCCGGTTCGCGACCGTACAGGGCAATCAGCGCCGGGTTGGCCAGCAGCACTTTGCCGGCGCTGTCGAGGGCCAGCACCGGGTCGGTCATGGCCGCGAGCAAGGCGTCGAGCTGCAAGTGCCGACGTTGGCCGGGGAGGATGTCGACCACCGTCATCGCCTGCACGCCGCGCACGCTGAGCAACGCATCGCGCAGTTCTTCGAGGACGTCCGGGCTCAGGGTCGGGGCGTCGATGTAGACGTTGGGCGGGACCATTTCCACCGCATCCAGATTGAGATTGCGCCCACCGAGCAAGGCCAGGACTTCCTGGGTAATGCCGACGCGGTCGATGAAGCTGACGTGGATACGCATGGGGCGGTTTTGGTTCTGGAGTGCGGAGGGTGGCAAGTATGCCTTGGAGGAGGGGGTTAGGTGAAATCTGACGCAGGACTTACGTGCGGCGATAACCCCCTGTGATCGTTCCCACTCTCTGCGTGGGAATGCCTCAATGGACGCTCTGCGTCCGCTTTGGGGCGCGGAGCGTCCCGGGCTGCATTCCCACGCGGAGCGTGGGAACGATCAAACGATCAACGCAGATGAGTCGGGTTATTCGAGGTGTTCGGGTTTCACCGGATCACCGGATTTGACGTCGAGCTGCGCCCGCACATCTTCGAACATTTCGTCGTAGGTCTTGTGCATCGACGCGATGTTGGCTTCTTTGGGGAGGCCATATTTTTGTGCGATGTGCATGGCATGCCGGGCGAAGTCGAAAGCCTGGTCCTTGGGCAGGAAGAATTCTTCCGTCAGTTCTTTGCCCTCGATGCTGCCATGCATCTTGAACAGCATGCCTTGGCCTTCCTTGGGATCCTGGGTGACTTCATAGTCGATGCACAAGTTGTAGCTGTAATCGTCATCGTTCAGCGCGTGGCGCTCGATATGCAAGTGACCGGGCTCGAACGTAGCCATATTCATCTCTCCTTCGAAGGCATTGGAGAACGGCAGACCCCAGGCCTGCCGCCGAGTTTCTTTTTAGAGGTAAGTAATGCCAGGTGTGGCCGTGCTGATGCGGGTGCCGGCCTTGCCCTGGACGATGGCTTCGATGTCCGAGAGTGAACCGATGACCGCGACTTTGCCAGTATTGCGCGCGAACTCGCAGGCTGCCTGGACCTTCGGCCCCATGGAGCCGGCGGCGAAGCCGAGTTTTTCCATGTCGTCCGGGTGGGCCTGGGCGATGGCTTTCTGGGTCGGTTTGCCGAAATCGATGAAGGCCGCGCTGACGTCGGTGGCGATCACCAGCAGATCGCTTTCCAGCTGTTCGGCCAGCAGCGCCGAGCACAGGTCTTTGTCGATCACCGCTTCCACGCCTTCAAGCTTGCCGCTGGCGCCGTACAGGGTCGGGATGCCGCCACCGCCGGCACAAATGACGATGCTGCCTTTGTCCAGCAGCCACTTGATCGGGCGGATTTCAAAGATGCGTTTCGGCCGTGGGCTGGCCACTACACGGCGATATTTGTCGCCGTCCGGAGCAATCGCCCAGCCTTTTTCGGCGGCGAGTTTTTCGGCTTCGGCTTTCGAGTACACCGGGCCGATGGGTTTGGTCGGATTCTGGAACGCCGGGTCATTGGCATCGACCTCGACTTGCGTCAGCAGCGTGGCGAACGGCACTTCGAAGTCCAGCAGGTTGCCCAGTTCCTGTTCGATGATGTAGCCGATCATGCCTTCGGTTTCGGCACCGAGCACGTCCAGCGGGTAAGGCGAAACCGAGGTGTAGGCCGCCGCTTGCAACGACAGCAGGCCGACTTGCGGGCCATTGCCGTGGGCGATGACCAGTTGGTTGCCGGGGTAGACCTTGGCGATCTGTTCGGTGGCGACGCGGATGTTGGCGCGTTGATTGTCCGCGGTCATGGGTTCACCACGGCGGAGCAGGGCGTTACCGCCCAGGGCAACGACGATACGCATAATGCAGTCCTTTCAGAAAAGGGTACGAGCACGATGATCGTTCCCACGGTCCTCGTGGGAATGCCGCCCGGGACGCTCCGCGTCCCCTGTGACGCAGAGCGTCACTGGATGCATTCCCACGCAGAGCGTGGGAACGATCATCGTGAACAGGTGTTCAGCCTTTTAGATATCCGCCAACGCCGACACCAATATCGCCTTGATCGTGTGCATGCGGTTTTCCGCTTGCTCGAAGGCGATGTTGGCCGGCGATTCGAAGACTTCTTCTGTCACCTCAACGCCATTGGCCAGGTGCGGATAGCGCGCGGCGATGTCCTTGCCGACCTTGGTTTCGCTGTTATGGAACGCCGGCAGGCAGTGCATGAACTTCACGCGTGGGTTGCCCGAGGCTTTCATCATCTTGGTGTTGACCTGGTACGGCAGCAGTTGCTCGATGCGCTCGTCCCATGCTTCCACCGGTTCACCCATGGACACCCAGATATCGGTGTGGATGAAGTCCACGCCCTTGACTGCTTCTTTCGGGTCTTCGGTGATGGTAATGCGCGCGCCGCTTTCTTCGCCGAAGGCTTTGCACTGGGCGATGAAGTCCGCGTGTGGCCATAGCGCTTTCGGTGCGGCGATGCGCACGTCCATGCCCAGTTTCGCGCCGATCATCAGCAGCGAGTTGCCCATGTTGTAGCGCGCATCGCCGAGGTAGGCGTAGCTGATTTCATGCATCGGCTTGTCGCTGTGCTCACGCATGGTCAGCACGTCGGCGATCATTTGCGTCGGGTGGAATTCAGCGGTCAGGCCGTTGAACACCGGCACGCCGGCAAACTTGGCCAGCTCTTCGACGATTTCCTGTTCGAAGCCACGGTACTCGATGGCGTCGAACATCCGGCCCAGTACGCGGGCGGTGTCTTTCATGCTTTCTTTGTGGCCGATCTGCGACGACACCGGGTCGATGTAGGTGACGTGGGCACCCTGGTCGTGGGCCGCGACTTCGAAGGCGCAACGGGTGCGGGTCGAGGTTTTTTCGAAGATCAGCGCGATGTTCTTGCCTTGCAGGTGTGGACGCTCGGTGCCGGTGTATTTGGCGCGCTTGAGGTCACGGGACAGGTCGATCAGGTAATTGAGCTCGCGAGTGGTGTGGTGCATCAAGCTCAGCAAGCTGCGGTTGCGCATGTTAAAAGCCATTTTGGATCTCCTTGGGTTTCGGTTATCCGCCTGCTCCGCGCTTTATAAGCACGGAGCAGGGCATACGAATTAATAGTCGATGGGGTCGCGAATGATCGGGCAGGTCATGCAGTGGCCGCCGCCACGGCCGCGACCGAGTTCGCCGGCGCTGATGGTGATCACTTCCACGCCCGCTTTGCGCAGCAGAGTGTTGGTGTAGGTGTTGCGGTCGTAGCCGATCACCACGCCCGGTTCCAGTGCCACCACGTTGTTGCCGTCGTCCCATTGCTCGCGTTCGGCAGCGAAGCTGTTGCCGCCGGTTTCCACCACGCGCAGGGCCTTGAGATTCAGTGCAGCGGCCACGGTGTCGAGGAAGTTGGTTTCTTCGCGGCGGATGTCGATGCCGCCCGGTTTGCTCTCGTCAGGACGCAGGGTGAAGGCGACGATCTGGTTGACCACTTCCGGGAAGATGGTGACGAGGTCGCGGTCGCAGAAACTGAACACAGTGTCCAGGTGCATCGCGGCGCGGGACTTCGGCAGGCCGGCAACGATTACTCGTTCCACGGCTTTGTGTTTGAACAGGTTCAGCGCCAGTTGGCCGATGGCCTGTCGGGACGAGCGTTCGCCCATGCCGATCAAGACCACGCCGTTGCCGAGCGGCATCACGTCGCCGCCTTCGAGCGTGGCGTTGCCGTGTTCCTGATCCGGGTCGCCGTACCAGACCTGGAAGTCAGCGTTGGTGAACTCGGGGTGGAATTTGTAGATGGCGCTGGCCAGCAGGGTTTCCTGACGGCGCGCCGGCCAGTACATCGGGTTCAGAGTTACGCCACCGAAGATCCAGCAGGTGGTGTCGCGGGTGAACTGGGTGTTGGGCAGCGGCGGCAGAATGAAGCTGGAGTGGCCGAGGAAGTCGCGGAACATCTCGATGGTCTTGCCACCAAAACTGTTCGGCAGGTCATCGGCGGACACGCCGCCGATCAGGAACTCGGCGATCTTGCGCGGTTCCAGGCTGCGCAGCCACGAACCCACTTCATTGACCAGACCGAGGCCGACCGAGTTGGCGGTGATCTTGCGTTCCAGAATCCAGTCCAGCGCTTCGGGGATCGCGACGATGTCGGTCAGCAGGTTGTGCATTTCCAGCACGTCGACATTGCGTTCACGCATCTTGGTGACGAAATCGAAATGGTCACGCTTGGCCTGGGCGACCCACAGCACGTCGTCGAACAGCAGTTCGTCGCAGTTGTTCGGGGTCAGCCGCTGGTGGGCCAGGCCTGGGGAGCAAACCATGACTTTGCGCAGTTTGCCGGCTTCGGAATGTACGCCGTACTTCACTTTTTCCGTGGTCATTACAGTGATCCTCCAGATTGAAACAATCAGTTCTTACAGAGTCAGGAAGCCGTCATACAGCCCGTAGGCCGCCACCAGGGCGCCGACGACAACGGCGGCGAAAATCAGCTTCTCGACGTTGGTGAAAACCGGTTTGCCCACTTCGAGCTTGGCCTTGGCGAACAGGATCGCGCCGGGGGCATAGAGCAAAGCGGAGAGCAGCAGGTATTTGATGCCACCGGCGTACAGCAGCCAGACCGCGTAGATCACCGCAATGCCACCGATGATCAGGTCTTTCTTGCGTTCGGCCAGGGCCTTTTCATAGGTTTCGCCGCGCACCGCCAGCAGCAGCGCGTAGGCCGCCGACCACAGGTATGGCACCAGAATCATCGAGGTGGCGAGGTAGATCAGCGACAGGTAAGTGCTGGCGGAAAACAAGGTGATGATGAGGAATATCTGCACCATCGCGTTGGTCAGCCACAGGGCGTTGACCGGCACGTGGTTGGCGTTTTCCTTGCGCAGGAACGCCGGCATGGTGTGGTCCTTGGCGGCGGCGAACATGATCTCTGCACACAGCAGCACCCACGACAGCAACGCACCGAGCAGCGAGATAATCAGGCCGACACTGATCAGCACCGCGCCCCAGTGGCCGACCACATGTTCCAGCACCGCCGCCATCGACGGATTCTGCAACTTGGCCAATTCCGGTTGGGTCATGATCCCCAGGGACAACACGTTCACCAGCACCAGGAACAACAGCACGGTGATGAAACCGATCACGGTGGCTTTACCGACGTCGCTGCGTTTTTCCGCCCGGGCCGAAAAGATGCTCGCGCCTTCGATGCCGATGAACACCCAGACGGTGACCAGCATCATGTTGCGCACCTGGTTCATCACACTGCCCAGGGTGGTGTTTTGCGTGCCCCAGATGTCGGCGGTGAAGATGTCCAGTTTGAACGCGAAGACCGCGATCAACACAAACAGCAGCAGCGGCACGACCTTGGCGACGGTGGTCACCAGGTTGATGAACGCCGCTTCCTTGATCCCGCGCAATACCAGGAAGTGCACAGCCCAGAGCAGCGCCGACGCACCGATCACAGCCTCAACGGTGTTGCCTTCGCCGAAGACCGGGAAGAAATAACCGAGGGTACTGAACAGCAACACGAAGTAGCCGACGTTGCCCAGCCAGGCGCTGATCCAGTAACCCCAGGCCGACGAGAACCCCATGTAGTCGCCGAAACCGGCCTTGGCGTAGGCGTAGACCCCGCCATCCAGATTCGGCTTGCGGTTAGCCAGGGTTTGGAAGACGAAGGCGAGGGTCAGCATGCCGACGGCGGTAATCGCCCAACCGATCAGCACGGCGCCGACGTCGGCACTGGCGGCCATGTTTTGTGGCAAGGAAAAGATCCCGCCACCAATCATTGAACCGACAACCAACGCGACCAGTGCACCGAGTCTTAATTTTCCGGGGGTTTCAGACATTGCATGACTCCAATGCAGGAGAAGAGAGACAACAGACTAAATCTGTTAACTGTTCAATCAGCTGACATAGATCAGTGCATGGGCACATTCCATTGTTAATGAAAGACTTATGAACTTTTCACGTGCATAACGGTATTGCTGGAAAAGCCCGGTTCAGAGCCATCCGGCAGGCCGGGCAGGAATAACGCCTATCGCGTTGAGTTTTTGAAGCTAGTTCGTTTTCACGAATTAGCAACTTTTTGGTGTCTGTTTTCAGTACAGAATTGATTTATTAGGTGTGACGCATAAAACTGCTACACGCCGATGACCATAGATTGATCGGTTATAAATAAAAGACGTTAATAGGCGTCAATTATTAAACGTTATTGCGCTTTATCTATTGAGTTAAAACATCGAGACCAGCGGAGTTCCAGGAATGTCGCAACCGACACAAAAGCTGCGCCTGAGCGCGTTGATCGCCCTGGTGGTGGGGTCGATGATTGGTGGCGGGATCTTTTCGCTGCCGCAGAACATGGCGGCCCGGGCCGATGCCGGGGCGATCCTGATCGGTTGGGCGATCACCGCCGTGGGCATGCTGACCCTGGCGTTCGTGTTCCAGACCTTGGCCAACCGCAAGCCGGAACTGGATTCCGGGGTGTATGCCTACGCCAAGGCCGGGTTTGGTGACTACATGGGGTTTTCGTCGGCGTGGGGTTACTGGATCAGCGCGTGGATGGGCAGCGTTGGTTATTTCGTCTTGCTGTTCAGCACCCTCGGTTATTTTTTCCCGATCTTTGGCCAAGGCAACACGCCGATCGCCATTGGCTGTGCCTCGGTGTTGCTGTGGTCGGTGCACTTTCTGGTGATGCGCGGGATCAAAGAGGCGGCGTTCATCAATCAACTGACTGCCGTGGCCAAAATCGTGCCGCTGATTATGTTCATCGTCATCGCTGCCGTAGCGTTCAAGGCTGACATTTTCACCCGGGACATCTGGGGGCAGAGCAACCCGAGCTTCGGCGGGGTGATGGATCAGGTGCGCAACATGATGCTGGTGACGGTGTTCGTGTTTATCGGCATCGAAGGCGCCAGTGTTTATTCGGCTCGGGCCGAGAAGCGTGCGGATGTCGGCCGGGCGACGGTCATCGGTTTTCTCGGGGTGTTGGCGCTGCTGGTACTGGTTAACGTGTTGTCGCTGGGGATCATGAGCCAGCCGGAACTGGCCGCGTTGCAGAACCCGTCGCTGGCCTCGGTGCTGGAACATATCGTTGGTCCCTGGGGCGCGCTGCTGATCAGTGTCGGCCTGGCGATTTCCCTCGTGGGGGCGTTGTTATCCTGGGCGTTGCTGTGCGCCGAAATCCTGTTCGCCACGGCGAAAGACAAGACCATGCCGGCGTTCCTGACCAAGGAAAACGCCAACCATGTACCGATCAATGCGTTGTGGCTGACCAACGTGATGATCCAGATTTTCCTGTTGATCACGCTGGTCTCTGCCGGGACTTACACCAGCCTGATCTACCTCGCTTCGTCGATGATTCTGGTGCCCTACCTGTGGTCGGCGGCCTACGCTGTGTTGTTGAGCGGGCGCGGCGAAACCTACGAACACGCCTCGGCCGAGCGCACCAAAGATTTGCTGATTGGCGGCATCGCCCTGAGTTATGCGGTGTGGCTGTTGTATGCCGGCGGGGTCAAGTATTTGCTGTTGTCGGCGCTGCTTTACGCGCCAGGAGTGATCCTTTTCGCCAAGGCCAAACGCGAGCAGGGGCAGCCATTGTTTACCCCTGTCGAGAAGGGGATTTTCACCTGTGTCGTCGGCGGGGCGGGATTGGCGGCGTATGGGTTGTACAGCGGGTTGCTGGCGTTGTGAGGCTGCTGCTGGCGTATCAGCCGCCTTATGACTGGGCGGCGATGCTCGGGTTTTTGTCGGCGCGGGCGATTGCCGGGATGGAAACAGTGGTCGATGGCGTGTACTCGCGCAGCATCGGCCTGAACGGGTTGCACGGCACGTTTTCGATTAAACCGGCGGACGTCGATGCGCTGGAAGTGACGCTGGATTTTCCTGACTCGAGCGCCGTGCCCGAAATCGTGGCGCGGTTGCGGCGGATGTTTGATCTGGAGGCTGATCTGCCTTCGATTCATCGAAAGCTCGAAGTTGATCCGTTGATGGCGCGCTTGATTGCCGAACGTCCAGGACTGCGAGTGCCGGGGGCGTGGGATGGTCTGGAATTGGCCATTCGTGCGGTGTTGGGGCAGCAGATTACGGTGGTGGCGGCGATCAAGTTGGCGGGGAAACTGGTGGCGCAATACGGCGAGCCTTTACGTTCATCCCTGCCGGGGCTGACCCATGTGTTTCCAGAGGCGGCGGTGTTGGCGACGGCGGATCTGGCGACATTGGGCATGCCGAAAAGCCGAGGGCGGACGCTGTCGGGCGTGGCCCAGGCGTTGCTCGATGATCCGTGGTTGTTCGAGCCGGGTCGCGAGGGTGGCGTGGCGCGGTTGCTGGCGTTACATGGGATTGGCGACTGGACGGCGCAGTACATTGCGTTGCGGCAGTTGCGCGAGATGGATGGGTTTCCGTCCGGGGATGTCGGGTTAATCAATGCGTTGGCGGCGCTGGAAGGTGGACCGGTGACGGCGCGGCAGTTGTTGCAACGGGCGCAGGTGTGGCGGCCGTTTCGGGGGTATGCGGCGCAGGTGCTTTGGACATCGCTGAGTCGGGCTGACTGAGCGGGTGATCGTTCCCATGCTCTGCGTGGGAATGCCTCAAGGGACGCTCCGCGTTCCAATGGGACGCGGAGCGTCCCGGGCTGCATTCCCACGCGGAGCGTGGGAACGATCAGTCACCACCACTGCGCGCGATGGGAACCCAATTCAGCAGCCGGTAGTGTCCACTGCAACGGGGTCCCGGTGATTTTCAGCGGCACGTGCAACCGATGCGCCGGCCCCCAAGGCGTCTGCTCGACCAGCAGCCCCTGATCATTCTCATCCTCGGCCCGCAATGCTTCATCCGTCCCGGCGCCATGCTCAATCAACAACTTCGCCGTCCGCGCCAACGACAGCCGCGCCGATCCGCCCTGTCTCAACAACTTGATCGCGGCTGCCGCCATCAAATACCCGGTCGCGTGATCCAGCGCCTGCACCGGCAATGGCGTTGGCTTGTCCGTTTTCTTCCATTGCTGGCCAGCCTCGGCAATCCCGCTGCTCATCTGCACCAGACTGTCGAAACCCCGACGGTTCTGCCACGGGCCGCTCCAGCCATAGGCGTTGAGGCAGACATCGATCAGGCCGGGGGATAACGTCTGGCGCTCAGTCATACCGTAGCCCAAGCGCTCCAGTGCATCGGCGCGGTAACCGTGGAGCAGAATGTCGGCGTCCTTGAGCAGGCTTTCGAACACCGCGCGATCCGCTTTGTCATGCAAATCCAGGCGCGCGCAGCGTTTGCCGAGGGTGACTTCCGGCACCACGCCGGGTTCGTTCCAGGTCGGCGGATCGATGCGCAAGACATCGGCGCCGAGGCCGGCGAGGAAGCGGCTGGCAACCGGGCCGGCGAGGACGCGGGTCAAATCCAGCACCTTGATTCCGGCCAGTGGCCGCGCCACCGAGCCTTGCCACGGTTTGGCGTTGCCGTTGGTGCTGAACTGAATCAACGGCTCGGCATTCACCGCAATCCCCTGAGGATGAGCCTGCCATTGCGCCCAGGTGCGCATCTCGGCGGCGCAGCCACCGGCCTCGACCACGGCGTGTTCCAGATCGGTCTTGGCCCATTTCGCCACTTTACCGGCCATGGCTGCGCGGTCGGCACAGGCACCGAGCACGCTTTCAGCGGCGGCGCGGTGGTGCGGGGCGTTGGTGTGCAGGCGGATCCAGCCGTCCTTGGTCGCGTAGTCACCGGCGACCGGGTCCCACAATGGCGGCACGTTCCAGCCCACAGGGCGGATCGAGGTGGCGAACCAGAACGAGGCGAGGCGACGGTCGACTTCAAGGCCGGGCAAGCGACCGGAGTGCTGCTGCAGCAACTCGCTGACCGCCTGGCCGGCGACGGCAATGCTGGCACAGGCCAGGTCGGTGACGGCAAACGCCGAGGGCAGGGCGCCGCTCGACGTGAATGGGATCGGGGTGTGCGGCAAGCCGAGTGCGGCTTGAATGGACGTGAGTAAATCAGTCATCGAAGGCCCTCCGGAACGAGGGTTCGATCATAGATCAAAAATCTGCCAGGCCGGATGAATGATCGTTGAGTGATCGTTCCCACGCTCTGCGTGGGAATGCAGCCCGGGACGCTCCGCGTTCCAGAAGCGGACGCAGAGCGTCCATCGATGCATTACGCGGAGCGTGGGAACGATCAACGGTGCAGCTTTAGACGCGGAACTGATCCATCAATTTCATCTGGTGGGTCGCCAGTGCATTGAGTTGGCTGCTGATCTGCGCTGATTCGGTGGCTTGCCCGGTCAGGGTTTCGGTGACGGTACGAATCGCCGAGACGTTGCGGTTGACCTCTTCGGCCACGGCGCTTTGCTGTTCGGCGGCGCTGGCGATTTGCAGGTTCATGTCGCTGATCACCGTCACCGCATCGCTGATCTTGCCCAGAGCCTGGACGGCTTGCTGGATCTGCCCGGCGTTGCTATGGGCCTGGGACTGGCTCGAATGCATGGTCGCGACCACGCCGCGGGTGCCGGTCTGGATGCGTTCAATGACGATGCGGATTTCTTCCACCGAATCCTGGGTGCGCTTGGCCAGGTTGCGTACTTCATCGGCGACCACCGCAAAACCACGACCACTTTCCCCGGCGCGCGCCGCTTCAATCGCGGCGTTGAGGGCCAGCAGGTTGGTCTGTTCGGCGATGCTGCGGATCACTTCCAGCACCGAACCGATCTGCTCGCTGTTGACCGCCAAGGCTTCGACTTCGGTCACCGCTTTGCTGACTTCATCAGCCAGCAAATTAATATCCCGGGTGCTGCGCTCGATGATCTGCATGCCGTCACGGGCCGATTGGTCGGCACCCTTGGCGGCGTTCGCCGCGTTCGATGCGCTATTGGCGACGTCGTGGGCGGTCGCGCTCATTTCGTTGGACGCGGTGGCGACCTGGTCGATTTCGCGGAACTGCACCTGCATGCCTTCGCTGGTCTGGCGGGCGATTTCCGAAGATTGGTCGGCGGTGCCACGGGCGTCGGTGATGCTTTGTTTGATCTGGGCGATGGTCGGTTGCAGTTTGTCGAGGAAACGGTTGAACCAGCTCACCAGTTCACCGAGTTCGTCTTTCTTGCTGTAGTGCAGGCGTTGGGTCAGGTCGCCGTCGCCGCTGGCAATCGCCTTGAGCATGTCGGCGACGCTGTTGATCGGTCGGGTCACGCCGGACGCGGTGAGCCAGATTAGCAACAGACCGACCAGGCCGGCCGCAATCGCCACCAGCAAGGCCTTGATGGTGCCGCTTTGTTGCGCGTCATCCAGTACCGCTTGCAGCTTCACCGAGTCGGCCAGCAGCACGGATTTGGGCAGGTCGATCACCACGCCCCAGGCTTTCGAATCGCTGATCGGGCTGACCGGGTACACCGCGCGGATCAGGTCGCCTTGTTCGAGAATCTTTGGCGTGCCGCTGCCGAGCAATTGCAGGACTTCCTTGCCGTCGGCGCCCAGAGTGTCGCCGATGCTCTTACCGACTTTGCTGGCATCAACGCTGTAACCGGCGAGCACACCGCTGCCGGAGACAATCAGCATATGCCCGGCACTGTTGAACAGGTCGCGCTGGGAATCCACCGCTGCCGCTTGCAGCGCATCGAGGGCGATGTCCACGCCGACCACGCCGATGGCCTTGCCGTCCACCAGCAGCGGTACGGAAATGGTGGTCATCAGCATTTCCTTGCCGCCGACGGTGTCGGCGTACGGGTCCAGCAAGCACGTGCGCTTGTTGTCGCGAGGGCAGGTGTACCAGCTGTTGTAGGGGGTGCCGCTGAGGCTCAGGGTGGTTTTGGTCATGTCGTCTTCGACCATGATCGTGTTCAGCCCGGCTCCGCCTGCGCGGCTCCAGTAACTGGCGAAACGCCCGGATTCGTTGGACTGGCGCGCCGCGTCATTGGCGAACTCGCTGTCCTTGCCGTCCAGGCCGTTGGGCTCGAACGCCAGCCAGATCCCCAGCACCTTGCTGTTGCGCTCGAAGGCGGTTTTCAGGCTCTGGTTCAACTCTTCGCGCAGGGCGCCGGCGTCCAGCGAACGCTTGGCGGCCATGTTGCGCATGTCCTTGATCTGATCGGCCAGGGCCGTCACCACCAACAGGCTTTCACCGAAGGTCTTCTGCACCCGCACGGCTTGCTCGGCGGCTTTGGCCTGCAGCAGGTTTTGCACACTGGCGGTGAGCATTTTGCTGCTGGAGGCATTGACCAGTTCGTCATTCTGATTGGTCTGGTAGATGTTCATACCGACGATCAAGGCAACAACGCCAAGCAGGCACAGGCCAGAGAGGAGGACGATTTTCAGGCGGATGGACAGAGAGTCGAACATAGGGCGAGCTCGCAAATGGATGAGGTGTTGGCCAAGAGCCGGGAGTGCTCCCGCTCGCCAAGTCCATTCAGCGCCATTCAATGAACATCGGCGTGGGCCGGGCTTGCATGAATGGCTAGCCGACGAGCGGTAGCAGTTGACCGTTTGCGCAGGGAAATGCCCTGAAAAGGGCTGGAATTCAGGAGATTTGCGGCATCGATTCCGGCCGCGACCAGATCCACAGATTGCCCAGGCTCATCCCCGCAATCGCCAGGTAAATCGGCCAGCCATGTTCCAGCATCACCAGCATCAACCCCGCGCACAGCAGCATGCTGACGGTGGCGCTGACCTTGGCCCGACGGGCGATGATTTTGCCGTTGCGCCAGTTGCACAGGATCGGCCCGAACAGGCGGTGGTTTTCCAGCCAGGCGCTCAGACGCGGCGAACTCTTGGTTGCGGCCCAGGCGGCGAGGAGGATGAACTCGGTGGTCGGCAGACCGGGCACGACAATCGCGATCAGGCCGATGCCCAGGCTGACGTAGGCCAGCAGGCCGAACAGGAAGCGGGCGAGTTTGGAGGCGGCAGGGTGTTTGCGGGTCATAAGGTCGACATTTATACCTTGTAGGAGCGAGCGGTGCGGCGATCCGACTTGCCCGCGAAGGCGGTGTATCAGGCGCTATTGATGTCGACTGACACACCGCCTTCGCGGGCAAGTCGGATCGCCGCACCGCTCGCTCCTACAAGGGGTGTGTGATCAGGCGAGTTCCGGGGTGTAGGCCTGTTCCAGCAGTACGGTGAAGCGGTTGAACGCATCCACCGCGGCTTGCTCGATTTCAGCTTCTTCCTGCGCGCTGAATTCCAGCGAGTCCAGGGTTTTGACAAAGCTCTTCCAGCCTTCCGCGCGACCACCGGCCGGCTCACCCAGATGACGGGCTCCGAAGGTGTCGCTCAAACCCAGACCGACGGCGCGCTTGATCAGAAACGCCGCGCCGAGCTTCGAACCTTCGGAGACGAACAACCAACCCAATGCCGCCGCTTTGCTCGGGTTTTTCACCGCGCCAGCCACCGGTGCAGGGACTTCAGTGTCCAGATCCGCCAAGTCAGCCTTGGCTGCGTCAGCACGGCAGCGCGCCGGCAGGTCCGGAACGATGGTGGTCAGTTCAGCGTCGTTGTACAGCGACACCAGTTCCGACTGGAACAAATACTGCGCGACCACGAAACGGGCGAAGTTGGCCTGGGTTTCGAACGGCGCGTGGGCCTTGACCAGGGCGTCGAGCTTGGTGTGCGGCTCGTTGGTAATCTGGTTCAAACGTTGCGAACGCAGGGCTGGGCGTTGAGCGGTGTCCGGGGAGGTCATGAGAAGTCCTTGAGAAAAAAAGAGGCGCTTGGTAACGAGACGAACAAGAAGACGCCTGAGCGTAAAAAAACCTCACTGCAACCCATTAACAAATGCGTCGCGGTGAGGTGTTCAGGGTCAGATATCCCAGACCAGGTTGATCGCGAAGTTGCGACCCGGCTGGGTCAGGCGATCGAGGTTGGCCGGTTGCGTGACCGAGGCTTCGCCGACGCTGTCGTAGCCGCGCACGTCATCCCACTGCCAGTACTTCTTGTCGGTCAGGTTGTACAGGCCGGCGTTGACCGTCACGTCGTCGGTGACCTTGTAGAAACCGGCCAGGTCGAGCACGCCATAACCCGGGGTCTTGAACTGGGTGCTGGTGCCGTCCGGGGTCTTGAAGCTGGTGCTGTCGACGCGGTCCTTGCGCTTGACCAGGGTCCAGCTCAACAGCGCGCCGTAGTTGTCCTGGTCGTAACCGAGGCCGAAGACACCGGTCAGCGGGTTGATGCTGTTCAGCGGCTGGCCGCTGTCATCGTTGCGGCCATACAGGTACGACGCCGAGCCTTGGGTGTAGAGGCCGGTCGGCGCGCCGAAGGTGTCGAGGTTCAGGCGACCTTTCAGCTCCAGGCCCTTGATGGTGGCGTGCTTGATGTTGTTGCTCTGGAACGTGGTCTCGCTGTAGCCGGGAGTGATCGCATTCTCGTCGATGAAGTCGCGGTATTTGTTGTAGAACACCGCCACATCGAAACTGCCGGCCTCGAATTGGCCGCGCAGGCCGGTTTCATAGCTCTTGCTCTTTTCCGGTTCCAGATCCGGATTCGGCGCGACCTGATAACCACCGGCCAGGTTTTCGAAGCGACCATAAAGAGCCTTGGCGGTCGGCGTGCGGAAACCTTCGGCGTACTGGCCGTACCAGGTGTAGTTGTCGTTGAAGCTGTAGGTGGTGCCGAACTTCGGCGACAGACGATGCCAGGTCTTGGTCTTGTCGCTGACCACGCCGTTGCCGCTTTGGTCCGCAGTGGCCAGGAACTCGTCGGTGATGTGCGGCTTGAGCTGGGTGTAGTCGTAGCGCGCACCCGGCAGGAAGGTCCAGTTGCCCCAGCTGATCTGATCCTGGGCGAACAGGCTGTAGCTGTTGATGGTCGGGTCCGGGAAATCGCTGGCCGGTTTCAGGGTGTCGGCGGCGCTGGGCGCACCGATTACCCGGCAGGCGCCGGCCACGGTCAGGCAGGTGCCGCTGCCGGTGCGCAGGCCGGTGACTTTGTCCTGTTTGATGGTGGTGCCGTAAGTAACGGTGTGATCGGTATCCGCGATGGCGAAGGATTTGTCAGCCTGGGCATCGAACACCCATTGGCGATCCTTGTAGTTGGTGTTGCGTTCACGCAGCACGGTGCGCGATGGCGCGTAGATTTCTTCAGTGCTCTGGTCGGTCTTGGCGATCTGGTAGTTCAGCGACCACTTGATGTTGTCGGCCAAAACGCTGTCCAGACCGAAGCTGTGCTCCAGGCCGAAGCGTTCACGGCTGACCGTGTCGTTGCCGGTGCGGGATTTGTAGAAACCAAAACCGCGTCCAGCGTTGAACGGACCACCGACGGCGCTCAGTTGATTGGTGTCGCGGTCGTCTTTGTATTTCTCGTAGGTCAGGCCCAGGCGCGCGTCGTCGGCGTAGTTCCAGCCGAGCTTGGCCAGCACGTTGGTGGTGCGCACGTCCTCGGGGTTGGCCTCGGTGCGGTTCAGGCCAGTGCCGCCGGTTTCGCCGTAGGATTCGGTTTCATGACCATTGCGCTGGCTCAGGTGCAGCAAGCCGTCGAAATCGCCGGTGCGGCCGGCAACGGTGCCGGATGTCAGCCAGCTGTCGTCGGCCGAGCTGTAGCCGGTCTTCAGGCGCGCGCCAACGTCTTTGCCCGGCTTGATGATGTCGTCCGGGTCGAGGGTGTAGTAGCTGACGGCGCCGCCGATGGCGTTGCTGCCGTAGAGCACCGACGCCGGGCCACGGAGAATTTCGACGCGTTTGACGATTTCCGGGTCGACGTAATTGCGGTTGGTCTGGGCGTAGGGGCCGTTGAAGAAGCTGTCGGGCACTTGCACGCCGTCGACTTGAGTGAGGACGCGGTCGCCGTCGATGCCGCGGATGTTGTAGCCGGTGAGCCCGGCGCGCTGGCCGGCGCCACCCACGGAAACCCCCGGCTCGTAGCGCACCAGATCCTTGATGTTGTTGACGTTGTTGCGGTCCAGTTCTTCGCGGGTCTGGACGGTGACGGTGGCCGGGACGCTGTCGATGCTCTGTTCCTGGCGGGTGGCGCTGATCGTCACCTGTTGCAGGTTGAGGGCGCCGCTGCTGCTGCGTTTTTCCAGCACGATGTTGTTATTGCCCAGTTTGCGATAGCCGAGGTTGGTCCCCACCAACAGGCGATCCAGAGCTTTCTCCGGCGGCAAGGACCCGCGCACACCCGGCGAAGAGACGCCTTCAGCCAGTTCGGCCGGCAAACCGACCTGCCAACCGGTCACGGTAGTAAAGGCATTGAGTGCCGAGACCAGCGACTGCTGTGGAATGGCGAACGAGTAATCGCCCATGTTGCGGCTTGGCTGCTCGGCAGCGGTGGCCGCCATCAGCGGCGCGGCACCGGCCATCAGGATGGCGGCGGTCAGCAGCGACAACACGCGGGAAGGTGAAGAGGACTGGCGGGTATGGCGAGAGGACATCGATAGCGCTCCGTGTCGCACGAATCTTTATAGGTGCAGATCGGCATCTTTAGATGCGAATCAATTGCATTGGCTATAACGAGACGAACGAGCTTCAGCTATCGAGTAAAAATAATTCTCATTTAGTTCAAGATGACGAGCGCCGGGAATTCCTGGAGGCGCGCCGAGGTGATGTGCGCGAGGGAACGAACCACATCCAGCGGCTGGTCGAGCCGGTAATTGCCGGTGACGGCGACGTCGGCCAATTGCTCGTTGTTGTTGATGATCCAGCCCGGATAGTAGCGCCGCAGTTCCGCCAGCACCTGGCTCAGCGGGCAGTTTTCAAACACCAGGCGCCCCTGGACCCAGGCCAGGTCGGTGGCGGCATCGAGTTTGGCCGGGCGGTCGAAACCGTTGGGGCCGATGCGGATGCTTTCGCCGGCCGTCAGGCGCACCCGCGCATCGTCTCGGGTGGCACGCAAATCCACGTCGCCACGTTGCACCCGAACCTGCGCCACGCCGTCGAGGTAACGTACGGCGAACGCGGTATCGCGCACGCTGGCCTTGACCGGTCCGGCATCGATTTCCAACGGTTGACCACGATTGGCCGGCACCTCGAAAAACGCCTCGCCCTGATACAAACGGGCCACGCGCTGTTGATCGTTGATGGTGCTGGAAAACGCCGAGTTGGTATTGAGCAGGACTTTCGAGCCGTCCTCCAGTTGCAGACGCTGGCGTTCACCGACCACGGTCAGGTGATCGGCCTGCAGGCGCATCGGCAGATTGCTGAAACTGAACAGCCCGAGGATCAACACCGCTGCGGTGGCCAGGGGTTTCCAGTGCGGGCGCAGGCGCGACAGCACGCTGATTTTCGCCGGTGCAGCGGCGAGGCTTTGCGCGCATTGCGTGACCAGCGGACCGTCCCAGATCGCCTGGGCCTTGGCGAACGCTTCGGCATGCAATGGATCGGCGGAGAGCCAGTCGTGGAATTGGCGGGTTTGTTCTTCGCTCGGACTGCCCATGACGATCAACCAGTCCAAAGCCTGGTCCATCGCGCTGGCGGGGGCCCGCGCCGGGGAGGGCGCAGAGGAGCGGTGGGTGTCCGTCACGGTGTTTCCTCGGCTGTGTCTGTGCACGGCTGGTTTTTAGTGGAGCTTGAAGTTCGCAAGGGTAGCAAAGCCTTATGGGCTCAGTCGCCGTTTAAGCGTTCCGCCACACCGATGCAGATCGCCATGATCAGCTTCAGTTCCTTCTGCACGGTGCTCAGCGACACGCCGAGTTTCTCGGAAATCTCCAGGTAACTGTGCCCATGCAGGCGACTGAGGATAAAGATCTGTTGCTGGCGATTGCTGAGTTCACTGAGGCTCACGTTCAAACGCTCCAGCAATTGTTCGGCATGGGCGGCGTCCTCGGCGCTGCTGGCGGGGGCGGCGATGCTTTCCACTACCTCCATCGGCACGTCATCGAGCAGGGTCCGCGACTGAATGCGCCGCGCGCGCAAATGGTCCAGCGCCAGGTTGCGGGCGGTCTGGAAGACGAAGGGTTCGAGGTGATCGATGGCCCGCTCACTGAGCGCCCGGGTCACGCGCAGGTAGGTTTCCTGCAGCAGGTCTTCGGCGGTGCTGTGATTGTTGACCATCCGCTCCAGCGTGCGCAGCAGGGAAACCCGCTGGGCGATGAAGACGTGATTGAAGCGCGATTGACTCACGGGAGGACCTGATCCATTTCGAGCGAATGATAATGCTTATCATCCGCCCGAGTGGTCAAGTGCTGATTTGTGAAGGTTACGCGCGACCCAGCAGATAGGTCGCGTAATCCGGGATCCGGTGCTCATGCGCCTGATCCATCATCGGACTGCTGAGTAAGTAATCGGCGCTGCATTCATTGCAGGCCACCGGAATGTTCCAGACCGCCGCGACCCGCAGCAACGCCTTGATGTCCGGGTCGTGGGGTTGCGGTTGGAACGGGTCCCAGAAGAACACCAGCAGGTCGACCCGTTGCTCGGCGATGCGCGCGCCGAGTTGTTGGTCGCCGCCCAAGGGGCCGCTGATCATGCTTTCCACCGGAAGGTCGAGGCGTTGTTGCAACAACAACCCGGTGGTGCCGGTGGCGACCAGTTCATGTTGCGCCAGCTTGTCTTTGTGCCGCTCGGCCCAGTCCAGCAAAAACGCCTTGCAGTGGTCATGGGCAACCAGGGCGATACGCTTGCGCGCCGCCATGGTCTTTTGCGTGAAGCTGATACCGATCATCGGTTGCTGCTCCACGGTTACTCGGCGTTACACAGCGCCAGGCAGTTATCGAGCATGCGGTTGGAGAAGCCCCATTCGTTGTCGTACCAGGCCAGGACCTTGAGCAGCTTGCCGCTGGACTTGGTGTGGTTGGCGTCGAAGATCGACGACAGCGGGTTGTGGTTGAAGTCGCTGGAGACCAGCGGCAGGGTGTTGTAGCCAAGGATTTTCGAGTGTTGAGCGGCTTCTTTCAGCAGCGCATTCACTTCATCAGCCGACGCTTCGCGCTTGAGCTGTACGGTGAGGTCTACCAGCGACACGTTGATCACCGGAACACGCACCGCCATGCCGGTCAGCTTGCCCGCCAGTTCCGGCAGCACCAGGCCCACCGCTTCAGCGGCGCCGGTCTTGCTCGGGATCATGTTCTGGGTGGCCGAACGGGCGCGGTACGGGTCGGTGTGGTAGACGTCGGTCAGGTTCTGGTCGTTGGTGTAGGCGTGGATCGTGGTCATCAAACCGCTTTCGATCCCCAACTCGCGGTGCAGCACCTGGGCCACCGGGGCCAGGCAGTTGGTGGTGCACGAGGCGTTGGAAATAATCTGGTGCGACTGGCGCAGAATGTCGTGGTTAACACCATAAACGACGGTGGCGTCGGCGCCTTTGGCCGGGGCCGAGATGATCACTTTGCGCGCGCCGGCCGTAATATGCGCGGCGGCTTTGGCACGGTCGGTGAACAGACCGGTGCATTCGAAAACGACGTCGATCTTCTCGGCGGCCCATGGCAGTTCGGCCGGGTTGCGAATCGCGCTGACCGAAATGCGGTCGCCGTTGACGGTCAGGCTTTCGTTATCGTGCTGGACATCGGCGTCGAAAGTGCCGTGAACGGTGTCGTACTTGAGCAGATGCGCGTTGATCGAGCTGTCACCCAGGTCATTGATGGCGACGATCTGCAAATCCTGGCGGTAGCCTTGGGTATACAGTGCGCGCAGGACATTACGGCCGATACGGCCAAAACCATTGATTGCGATTCGAAGAGTCATTTAACAGGGCCGCCGTCGATTTGTTGTTGGAATTACAAGATTATTCGCATAAAAATAGAAAACAAGCCTTTTTAATGGCAATATTTTGTTCAATCTACAACGAGTGACCTGAATCAACTGGTCCGATCGATCAAGAAAGCCGCCCGTCACCCCATCGACAACGGCCCTTGATCAGCATAGACAATCAGGTCGCCACATCCGTTAGCCTGGAGTTCTACACATGCATCCCCGCGTCCTTGAGGTCACCGAACGGCTTATCGCCCGTAGCCGAGCTACTCGTGAGGCTTACCTTGCGCTGATTCGCGGCGCCGCCAGCGACGGTCCGATGCGCGGCAAGCTGCAATGCGCCAACTTCGCCCACGGCGTGGCCGGTTGCGGCACCGAAGACAAGCACAGCCTGCGGATGATGAACTCCGCGAACATCGCCATTGTTTCTTCGTATAACGACATGCTCTCGGCGCACCAGCCGTACGAAGTCTTTCCTGAACAGATCAAAAAAGCCCTGCGCGAAATCGGCTCGGTCGGCCAGTTCGCTGGCGGCACGCCTGCGATGTGCGATGGCGTGACCCAGGGCGAGCCCGGCATGGAACTGAGCCTGCCGAGCCGTGAAGTGATTGCGTTGTCCACCGCCGTGGCGCTGTCCCACAACATGTTCGACGGCGCGCTGATGCTCGGCATCTGCGACAAGATCGTCCCGGGCCTGATGATGGGCGCGCTGCGTTTCGGTCATCTGCCGACGATCTTCGTCCCGGGCGGGCCGATGGTTTCGGGCATTTCCAACAAGCAGAAAGCCGACGTGCGCCAGCGCTATGCCGAAGGCAAGGCCAGCCGCGAAGAACTGTTGGAATCGGAAATGAATTCCTACCACAGCCCTGGCACCTGCACCTTCTACGGCACGGCCAACACCAACCAGTTGCTGATGGAAGTCATGGGTCTGCACTTGCCGGGTGCCTCTTTCGTCAACCCGAACACGCCGTTGCGCGATGCCCTGACCCGCGAAGCGGCGCATCAGGTCACGCGCCTGACCAAGCAGAACGGCGACTTCATGCCGATCGGCGAAATCGTCGACGAGCGCTCGCTGGTCAACTCCATCGTCGCGCTGCACGCCACTGGCGGCTCGACCAACCACACCTTGCACATGCCGGCCATCGCCATGGCGGCGGGCATTCAACTGACCTGGCAAGACATGGCCGACCTCTCCGAAGTCGTGCCGACCCTAAGCCACGTCTACCCGAACGGCAAAGCCGACATCAACCACTTCCAGGCCGCGGGCGGCATGTCGTTCCTGATCCGCGAACTGCTGGAAGCCGGGCTGCTCCACGAAAACGTCAACACCGTGCTCGGCCATGGCCTGAGCCGCTACACCGTGGAACCGTTCCTCGATAACGGCGAACTGGTCTGGCGCGAAGGCCCGATCGAAAGCCTCGACGAAACCATCCTGCGTCCGGTGGCTCGTGCGTTCTCGCAAGAGGGCGGCTTGCGGGTGATGGAAGGCAACCTCGGCCGCGGGGTGATGAAAGTCTCCGCCGTGGCCCTGGAAAACCAGATCGTCGAAGCACCCGCGATGGTGTTCCAGGATCAGCAGGATTTGGCCGATGCGTTCAAGGCCGGTTTGCTGGAGAAGGATTTTGTCGCGGTGATGCGTTTCCAGGGCCCGCGCTCCAACGGCATGCCGGAACTGCACAAAATGACGCCGTTCCTCGGCGTGCTGCAGGATCGCGGCTTCAAAGTCGCGCTGGTGACCGACGGGCGCATGTCCGGCGCATCGGGGAAAATCCCGGCGGCCATTCACGTCAGCCCCGAAGCATTTGTGGGCGGCGCTTTGGCGCGGGTGCAAGAGGGCGATATCATCCGCGTCGATGGCGTCAAAGGCACCCTGGAGCTTAAGGTGGACGCCGAAGAATTCGCAGCGCGCACGCCAGCCAAGGGTTTGTTGGGTAACAACATCGGCAGCGGGCGCGAACTGTTTGGTTTCATGCGCATGGCCTTCAGCTCCGCAGAGCAGGGCGCCAGCGCCTTCACTTCTGCCCTGGAGACGCTTAATTGAAACTGGCTTTGGTCGGTGACATCGGTGGGACCAACGCACGTTTCGCGTTGTGGAAAAACCAGCAACTGGAGTCGATCCAGGTGCTGCCGACAGCGGATCACGCCAGCCCGGAGGAGGCCATTGGCGTTTACCTCACTGGCTTGGGCTTGAAACCGGGCGACATCGGTTCGGTGTGCCTGTCGGTGGCCGGTCCCGTGAGCGGCGATGAATTCAAGTTCACCAACAACCACTGGCGCCTGAGCCGCAAGGCGTTCTGCCAGACCTTGCAGGTGGATCAGTTAATGCTGGTCAACGACTTCTCGGCCATGGCCCTGGGCATGACCCGTTTGCAGCCGGACGAGTTTCGGGTGGTTTGCGCAGGTACGCCGGAGCCGTTGCGCCCGGCGGTAGTGATCGGCCCCGGTACAGGCCTGGGCGTCGGCACCTTGCTTGATCTGGGTGAAGGCCGTTTTGCGGCGTTGCCGGGGGAGGGTGGTCACGTTGATCTGCCGCTGAGCAGTCCGCGCGAGACCCAATTGTGGCAACACATCTTCAACGAGATCGGCCATGTCAGCGCTGAAACAGCGTTGAGTGGCAGCGGCTTGCCGCGGGTCTATCGGGCGATCTGCGCGGTGGATGGCCATGAACCGCAGTTCCACACCCCCGAAGCCATTACGGCGGCAGGTTTGGCCGGTGACCCGGTCGCGCTGGAAGTGCTGGAGCAGTTCTGCTGCTGGCTCGGCCGCGTGGCCGGCAACAACGTGCTGACCACCGGTGGGCGCGGCGGCGTGTACATCGTCGGTGGCGTAATTCCCCGGTTTGCCGATTTCTTTGTTGAAAGCGGTTTCGCCCGCTGCTTCGCCGACAAGGGATGCATGAGCGATTACTTCAAGGGGATTCCGGTGTGGCTGGTGACGGCGCCGTATTCCGGGCTGATGGGCGCGGGTGTGGCGCTCGAGCAGGCACACTAATGATCGTTCCCACGCTCTGCGTGGGAATGCAGCCCGTGACGCTTCGCGTCCCTTGAGGCATTCCCACGCCGAACGTGGGAACGATCGAACGATCAGGCATAATCCGCCCAATTCAAACAACAAGGATGCCGCCCCTGTGAGCTCAGTCAACAAGTCGATTTTGTTGGTCGATGACGATCAAGAGATACGCGAGTTGCTGGACACCTACCTGACCCGAGCAGGTTTTCAGGTGCGCACCACGCCGGACGGCGCAGGCTTTCGCCAGGCGATGAACGAGGCGCCGAGCGATCTGGTGATCCTTGATGTGATGCTGCCGGACGAAGACGGCTTCAGCCTTTGCCGCTGGATTCGCCAGCACCCGCGCCAGGCCCAGGTGCCGATCATCATGCTCACTGCCAGCTCCGACGAGGCCGACCGCGTTATTGGTCTGGAACTGGGTGCCGACGATTACCTGGGCAAACCGTTCAGCCCTCGGGAATTGCAGGCGCGGATCAAGGCCTTGTTGCGCCGCGCGCAGTTCGGTCAGGAACGTTCCGGCAGTGAAGTGCTGGCCTTCGATGACTGGCGCCTGGACATGGTCAGCCATCGGCTGTTCCACATCGATGGCGAGGAAGTGATTCTCTCCGGCGCCGACTTCGCGCTACTGAAACTGTTCCTCGATCATCCCCAGGAAATCCTCGACCGGGACACCATCGGCAACGCCACCCGTGGCCGCGACTTGATGCCGCTGGATCGCATCGTCGACATGGCCGTCAGCCGTTTGCGCCAGCGCCTGCGCGACACCGAAAAACCGCCGAAACTGATCCGTACCGTGCGTGGCAGCGGCTACCAACTGGCCGCCAATGTGGTTGCCAGTAATGGCCACTGAGTTTCTACGCCAGCTCATCGCCAAGGTCCCGGTGCCACGCTCGTTGCTCGGGCGGATGTTGCTGCTGACCCTGTTGGTGGTGCTGTTTGCCCAGGCGCTGTCGAGCGTGATCTGGGTCTCGCAACTGCGCGCGACCCAGCTCGAAGGCCTGGTCACCAGCGCCCGCAGCCTGGCCCATTCGATGACCGCCAGCGTCAGTTATTTCCGTTCATTGCCCGTCGCTTTTCGGCCATTGGTGCTCGACCAGTTGCGCAGCATGGGTGGCACCCGGTTTGTGGTGACCCTCAACGACAAACCGCTGGGCATGGAAGTGTTGCCGATCACCCCGCGCAAAGCGGCAGTGCTCAAAGCGGTCGACGAAGTGCTGCGCGAGTCCCTGGGGCATGACACGGATATCTCGGTGACGTTCGTCAGCCCCGAAGACCTGCGGATCTTCAACAGCGGCTTGAAACTCGATGAATTGCCGCGCTCCTGGGCGCATTACGCGTTGACCCTGGAGCCGGTGAACCCGCCGGTGCTGGTCACGCAAATCCAGATGGCGCCGGGGGAATGGCTGTACATCGCCTCGCTGCTGCCCGAGCCTTACACCAGTCTTGAAGAGCAAGGCCTGCCGGCGCAGCAGGTGTGGTTTATTGTCCTCACCAGCGGCTTTTTGCTGTTGTTCATCGGCTTGCTGGTGCACTGGCAAAGTCGTCCACTCAAGCGCCTGGCGCGGGCGGCGCGGGACATGTCCCTTGGTGCCGAAGTTGAACCGGTGCCCGAGGGCGGCGGCAGTGAAGTGGTCGAAGTCGGCCGCGCCTTCAATGCCATGCGCGAACGGATCAGCCGTTACCTGACCGAGCGCAGTCAGTTGTTCAGCGCCATCTCCCACGACTTGCGCACGCCGATCACTCGCTTACGGTTGCGGGTCGAATTGCTCGAAGACGAAAAGCTGCAAGCCAAGTTCGGCCGCGATCTGGATGAGTTGGAGTTGTTGGTCAAAGGCGCGCTGCAATGCGTGAAAGACACCGACATCCACGAAAACATCGAGCAAGTGGACCTCAATCACGTGCTCGATTGCCTGGTGGAGCCGTACCTGGCGCCCAATGGCAATGGTCGCGTAACTCAGCAGGGTCGGGCGTTTGCGGCGTATCCGGGCAAACCGCTTGCGCTCAAGCGCTGCATCGGCAACCTGATCGACAACGCCTTGAAGTACGGGCAGAACGCGCATTTGCATATCGATGACGACCAGAGCGCGTTCATCCTGCATGTGGACGATGAAGGGCCAGGGGTGCCGGAGCAGCGGATGGAGCAGGTGTTCGAACCGCACTTCCGCCTGTCTGGCCAGCAGCAGGGTTACGGGTTGGGCCTTGGGATTGCGCGCAATATTGCGCATAGCCATGGTGGTGAAGTGAGTCTGCAGAATTTGCGCGAGGGTGGGTTAAGGGTGACGTTGCAGTTGCCGCGTTCAATCGATTGAACGATCAAAAGATCGCAGCCTTCGGCAGCTCCTGCGCCGATCTCTGTAGGTGCTGCCGAAGGCTGCGTTCTTTTGATTTTGCTTTTACTTTGTCACGACATGGTGACAAAACCCGCCCCCTTCGTTACCTGCCACGCCTCGACCGTTGTTTAGACTGCCCCCAGTCATAACAACAAAAAAGGTACCCCATGGACACCTTCCAACCGGCCTTCAACAGTTGGCTGAACGCGCCTGCCCACCAGCAATGGCTTGCCGCCGAAGGCCTGCGCCTGCTGGCGTTCGCCAAGGCTTCGAAGCTTCCCGAAGGCTTCGGCAATCTCGATGAAAGAGGCCAGCTCCTGGCCAACGCCCACGCCGAAACCATGAACACCGCGCGCATGACCCACAGCTTCGCCATGGCCCACATCCAGGGCCTGCCGGGGTTTGCCGAGTTGGTGGATCATGGCGTCCAGGCCCTCAGCGGCCCGTTGAAAGATGCTCAACACGGCGGCTGGTTCGCCACGGCCCATCATCGCGATGACAACACCGGCAAAGCCGCGTACCTGCACGCTTTCGTCGCCCTGGCCGCGAGTTCCGCAGTCGTCGCACAACGGCCCGGCGCACAAGCTCTGCTCGACGATGCAATCCACATCATCGACACCCATTTCTGGAGCGAGGAGGAGGGCGCGATGCGCGAATCCTTCAATCGTGACTGGAGCGAAGAAGAAGCCTATCGCGGCGCCAACAGCAACATGCACGCCACCGAAGCCTTCCTCGCACTCGCGGATGTCACCGATGACCACCGCTGGCTGGTCCGCGCGCAACGCATCGTCGAACGGGTGATCCACGGTCACGCCGCTGCCAACGATTACCTGGTGGTCGAGCATTTCGACCGCGACTGGCAACCGCTGCGCGAATACAACCACGACAACCCGGCCGACGGTTTCCGCCCCTACGGCACCACGCCGGGTCACGGTTTCGAATGGGCGCGGCTGTTGCTGCACCTCGAAGCGGCGCGGGTGCAGGCCGGGATGCTCACGCCGGGTTGGCTGGCGACCGATGCGCAAAAACTCTTCGATCACAATTGCCGTCACGGCTGGAACATCGACGGCCAGCCGGGGATCGTCTACACGCTGGACTGGGACAACCGCGCCGTGGTTCGTCACCGCTTGCACTGGACCCATTGCGAAGCCAGCGCCGCTGCCAGTGCCCTGCTAAAACGCACAGGCGATGAGCAATACGAAACCTGGTACCGACTGTTCTGGGAGTTTTGTGACAGTCATTTCATCGACCGCTGCGATGGCAGTTGGCACCATGAACTCGACCCGCAAAACCGTCCGAGTGCCGATATCTGGGGCGGCAAGCCGGACCTGTATCACGCCTGGCAAGCCGTGTTGATCCCGCGCCTGCCATTGGCGCCGAGCATGGCGACTGCCTTGGGGCAGTTGTCTCAGAGCGCTCCTGTGTAACCATGTGGTGACATTCAAGCGTCCCTTCGTTACCTGCGAAGGGATAACTCCTGTTTAAAATCCCATGCAGCGCAAGCACCAGACTTGCATGCATAACAACAAGAAAGGTAATTCTAGATGAATGCGATTTCTCGCCTCGCTACTGTCATTTCTCTTGCCTCATTGCTTCCTATCTCTGCATTCCCGCTCAGTGCACTTGCCGCCGAATCCAAAGGTTCGGTAGAAGTCGTTCACTGGTGGACGTCCGGTGGCGAAAAAGCCGCCGTTGATGTGCTCAAGGCCCAAGTCGAAAAAGACGGTTTCACCTGGAAGGACGGCGCCGTTGCCGGTGGTGGCGGTGCTACAGCCATGACCGTGCTGAAAAGCCGCGCCGTGGCCGGTAACCCGCCAGGCGTCGCGCAGATCAAAGGTCCGGACATCCAGGAATGGGCGTCTACCGGTCTGCTCGACACCGACGTCTTGAAAGACGCGGCCAAGTCGGAGAAGTGGGACAGCCTGCTCGACAAGAAAGTCTCCGATACCGTGAAGTACGAGGGTGACTACGTGGCCGTGCCGGTGAACATTCACCGCGTCAACTGGCTGTGGATCAACCCGGAAGTCTTCAAGAAAGCCGGCATCGAAAAAGCCCCGACCACCCTCGAAGAATTCTACGCCGCTGGCGACAAGCTCAAGGCCAAAGGCTTCATCGCCCTTGCCCACGGCGGCCAGCCTTGGCAGGACAGCACCGTGTTCGAAGCCGTGGTGCTTTCGGTCATGGGCGTCGACGGTTACAAGAAAGCCCTGGTCGACCTGGACAATGCTGCCCTGACCGGTCCTGAAATGGTCAAGGCGCTGACCGAGCTGAAGAAAGTCGCGACCTACATGGACGCCGACGGCAAAGGCCAGGACTGGAACCTGGAAGCGGCCAAGGTCATCAACGGCAAGGCCGGCATGCAGATCATGGGTGACTGGGCCAAGAGCGAATGGACCGCGGCCAAGAAAGTCGCGGGCAAGGACTACGAGTGCGTAGCCTTCCCGGGTACCGAAAAGGCCTTCACCTACAACATCGACTCCCTGGCGGTGTTCAAGCAGAAAGACAAGGGCACGGCTGCCGCGCAGCAGGACATTGCCAAGGTCGTGCTGGGTGAGAACTTCCAGAAAGTCTTCAGCATCAACAAAGGTTCGATCCCGGTTCGGATCGACATGCTGAACGACATGGGCAAGTACGGTTTCGACTCCTGCGCCCAGACCGCTGCCAAGGACTTCCTGGCGGACGCCAAGTCCGGCGGCCTGCAACCGAGCATGGCGCACAACATGGCGACCACGCTGGCAGTGCAAGGCGCGTTCTTTGATGTCGTGACCAACTTCATCAACGATCCGAAAGCTGATCCGGCCACCGCCGCCAAGCAACTCGGCACGGCCATCAAAGCAGCCAAGTAACCGTTAGCAGCGTAGACCCGATGGGGGCGGCAAACCCGCTCCCACCCGGCACGCGCCTGTAATCCTTTTTCTACGTACTGGATCTTCCCATGAGTTCTGTTGCTGTGTTCAGCAAGGCCTCGCCGTTCGATGCATTGCAGCGCTGGCTCCCCAAACTGGTGCTGGCGCCGAGCATGTTCATCGTCCTGGTGGGCTTCTATGGCTATATCCTCTGGACGTTCGTGCTGTCGTTCACCACGTCGACTTTCCTGCCGACTTACAAGTGGGCCGGCCTGGCGCAATACCAGCGTTTGTTCGACAACGACCGCTGGTGGGTCGCGAGCAAGAACCTGGCGGTATTCGGCGGCATGTTTATCGGCATCACCCTGGTGATCGGTGTGCTGCTGGCGGTGTTCCTCGACCAGCGCATTCGTCGCGAAGGTTTCATCCGCACCATTTACCTGTACCCGATGGCGCTCTCGATGATCGTCACCGGTACCGCGTGGAAATGGCTGCTCAACCCGGGCATGGGCCTGGACAAATTGTTGCGTGACTGGGGTTGGGAAGGCTTCCGCCTGGACTGGCTGATCGACCCGGATCGCGTGGTGTATTGCCTGGTGATTGCCGCCGTCTGGCAAGCCTCGGGTTTTATCATGGCGATGTTCCTCGCCGGTCTGCGTGGGGTTGATCAATCGATCATCCGTGCCGCCCAGATCGACGGCGCGAGCATGCCGCGCATCTACCTGAAAGTGGTGTTGCCAAGCCTGCGTCCGGTGTTCTTCAGCGCCGTGATGATCCTGGCCCACATCGCGATCAAGAGTTTTGACCTTGTCGCGGCCATGACCGCCGGTGGCCCGGGTTATTCCTCCGACCTGCCGGCGATGTTCATGTATTCCTTCACCTTCAGTCGTGGCCAGATGGGCATGGGTTCGGCCAGTGCGATTCTGATGCTCGGTGCGATTCTCGCAATCATCGTGCCTTACCTGTACTCCGAGCTGAGGACCAAGCGTCATGACTAGTTTCGCCAAACCTTCCATCAGCCTGAGTCGCATCGCGATCTACGCCGTGCTGATCCTCGCGGTGTTCCTGTACCTGATACCGCTGGTGGTCATGCTGTTGACCAGTTTCAAGACCCCGGAAGACATCAACTCCGGCAACCTGCTGAGCTGGCCGTCCGTGGTCAGCGGCATTGGCTGGGTCAAGGCCTGGGGCACGGTTGACGGGTACTTCTGGAACTCGATCAAGATCACCGTTCCGGCGGTACTGATCTCCACCGCCATCGGTGCGCTGAACGGCTATGTGCTGTCGATGTGGCGCTTCCGCGGCTCGCAACTGTTCTTCGGTTTGCTGCTGTTCGGTTGCTTCCTGCCGTTCCAGACCGTCCTGCTGCCGGCCTCGTTCACCCTCGGCAAGATGGGCCTGGCGAGCACCACCACCGGCCTGGTGTTCGTGCACGTGGTCTACGGCCTGGCGTTCACCACGCTGTTTTTCCGCAACTACTACGTCAGCGTCCCGGATGCGCTGGTGAAAGCTGCGCGGCTCGATGGCGCGGGCTTCTTCACCATCTTCCGCTTGATCATCCTGCCGATGTCCACCCCGATCATCATGGTCTGCCTGATCTGGCAGTTCACCCAGATCTGGAACGACTTCCTGTTCGGCGTGGTGTTCTCCAGCGGTGATTCGCAACCCATCACAGTAGCGCTGAACAACTTGGTCAACACCAGTACCGGGGCCAAGGAATACAACGTTGATATGGCGGCGGCGATGATCGCCGGGCTGCCGACCCTGCTGGTCTATGTGGTCGCAGGCAAGTATTTCGTGCGCGGGCTGACGGCCGGCGCAGTCAAGGGGTAATCATGGCTACGCTCGAACTTCGCAATGTAAACAAGACTTACGGTCCCGGCCTGCCGGACACCCTGAAGAACATCGAACTGTCGATCAAGGACGGTGAGTTCCTGATCCTGGTCGGACCTTCGGGTTGCGGCAAGTCGACCCTGATGAACTGCATCGCCGGCCTGGAAACCATCACCGGTGGCGCGATCATGATCGATGACCAGGACGTCAGCGGCATGAGCCCGAAAGACCGGGACATCGCCATGGTGTTCCAGTCCTACGCGCTGTACCCGACCATGAGCGTGCGCGAGAACATCGCCTTCGGCTTGAAGATCCGCAAAATGCCCGCTGCCGATATCGAAACGGAAGTGGCGCGGGTGTCCAAGCTGCTGCAGATCGAACACTTGCTCAACCGCAAACCCGGCCAGCTCTCCGGAGGCCAGCAACAGCGCGTGGCCATGGGTCGTGCATTGGCGCGGCGGCCGAAGATCTATCTGTTCGACGAACCGCTGTCCAACCTCGATGCCAAGCTGCGGGTCGAGATGCGCACCGAAATGAAACTGATGCACCAGCGCCTGAAAACCACCACGGTCTACGTGACCCACGACCAGATCGAAGCGATGACCCTGGGCGATAAAGTGGCGGTGATGAAGGACGGGATCATCCAGCAGTTCGGCACGCCGAAAGACATCTACAACAACCCGGCCAATCTGTTCGTGGCGAGCTTCATCGGCTCGCCGCCGATGAACTTCATCCCGCTGCGCTTGCAGCGCAAGGACGGTCGTCTGGTGGCGTTGCTCGACAGCGGCCAGGCCCGTTGCGAATTGCCAATGGGCATGCAGGACGCAGGGCTCGAAGATCGCGAAGTGATCCTCGGCCTGCGCCCGGAACAGATCGTACTGGCCAACGGCGAGCCGAATGGTTTGCCGACCATTCGTGCCGAAGTCCAGGTCACCGAGCCGACCGGGCCGGACACCCTGGTGTTCGTCAGCCTGAACGAAACCAAGGTCTGCTGCCGTTTGGCGCCAGACGTTGCGCCGGGCGTGGGCGAGACCCTGACCCTGCAATTCGATCCATCGAAAGTGTTGCTGTTCGATGCCAAGACCGGGGAGCGCCTGGGGGTGGCCGGGGTGCCAAAAGCCGAGGCCCATGGCGCCAACGTGGCGCAGTTCAAAGGTCGCTGAAGATCAAGTGTGGAAGCTGGCGTGCCAGCTCCCGCTCGGGGAAATACGCGGCGGATGGGGACATTCGCCGCAATCCATGTAAACCGCGTTAGATAAAAACAGTTAATAACAATAAAACGAGGATGTAGGGATGAAGAAGAAGAACAACGCTCAGCTTATCTGCCAATTGTCAGCTGTTGCGGCGGCAATGACCCTGGTCGGTAGCGTTCACGCGGCTGACGCGTTCAGCGCCGATTCCCAGTGGATGACCGGTGACTGGGGTGGTGAGCGTACCAAGCTGATCGAGCAGGGTATCGACATCAAGATGGACTACGTCGGCGAAGTCGGCGGTAACCTCCACGGTGGCTACAACAACGACAAGACCGCGCGTTACTCCGACCAGTTTGGCCTCGGCGTGGCGTTGGACCTGCAAAAATTGTGGGGCTGGGATAACACCCAGGCCAAGATCCAGTTCACCAACCGTAACGGTCAGAACATTTCCAATGACCGCGTCGGCGATCCGCGTGCCGGCACCTTGAGTTCTTCGCAAGAAGTCTACGGTCGTGGCCACATGGTTCGTCTGACCCAGTTGTGGATCAAACACCAGTTCCTCGACGGCAAACTGGACGTCAAGGCCGGTTACTTCGGCGAAGGCGAAGACTTCAACACCTTCCCATGCGAGTTCCAGAACCTGGCGTTCTGCGGTTCCCAAGTGGGTAACTGGGCAACCAACATCTGGTACAACTGGCCAGTCAGCCAGGCCGCGGTCCGTGTGAAGTACAACATCTCGCCTGAGTTCTATGCGCAGATCGGCGCGTACAACCAGAACCCGTCGCAACTGGAACACGGTAACGGCTTCAAGCTCAGCGGCAGTGGTACGGCGGGCACCGTCATCCCGGTCGAGCTGGTCTGGTTGCCTAACCCGAACAACCTGCCGGGCGAATACCGTGTCGGTTACTACAAAAGCACGGCCAAGGCTGATGATGTCCGCGAAGACGTCAACGGTGATGACGCTGCCACCAGCGGTAACGCCTATCGCAGCCACAGCAGCAAGTCCGGCTACTGGTTCGTTGCACAACAGCAACTCACCACCCACAACGGTGACGCTTCCCGTGGTCTGAACATCGCGGCCAACGCCACGTTCCACGACAAGGACACCAACGTCGTCGACAACTACCAGTCGCTGATGTTTGTGTACAAAGGCCCGTTTGATGCACGTCCGAAAGATGACGTCGGCATCGGCGCCGCCCGTATCCATGTCAACGACGACGTGAAGAAAAACGCCGAGCTGATCAACGCTTCCAATGGCGTCAGCGACTACCAGGATCCGCTGTTCGCACCACTGCGTAGCACTGAGTACAACTACGAAATCAACTACGGCTTCCACGTTACCAACTGGCTGACCGTGCGTCCCAACCTGCAATACATCACTCACCCGGGCGGTGTTGATGAAGTCGACAACGCGCTGGTCGCCGGTCTGAAAATTCAGTCGGTGTTCTAACGCTGTTGCGATAAGCTCCTCTCCAAGTGCGCATATTTGCGGATGGCCAAGGCTATCCGCTTTTTTTTGGGGGCGGCGCACCCCGGGCAACAGATGATTTCCAGGACCGCGGCACATGCATGAGCATCCGCTACAACGCTTCTTCAAATCCTTGCGCGAACGTCCGGTGTTTGCGTGGGAGCGCTATCAGATGCGCGACGTGCTGGTGATCGATCATCCGCTATGCCAGGCGGTGTTCAGTCGCCAGGGCGCGCAGTTGTTGCACTTCCAGCCAGCAGGGCAGAAACCCTGGTTGTGGTGCGCGGCGAAGTGGCCGCACGTGGGGGCCATTCGTGGCGGTGTACCGGTGTGCTGGCCGTGGTTTGGCCGTCATCCGAGCGAAAATGCCTGGCCGTCCCATGGCTGGGCGCGGCTGCTGGATTGGAAGCTACTCGATAGCAGCAGCGACGACGATGGCGTGCGTTTGCACTGGCAATTACAGCTGTGCGACTGGACGGTTGATCTGCACGCGCACCTCGGTGAACGCATGGACCTGCGCCTGAGCACCGAGCACCAAGACACCTTGCCATGCCAATTGAGTCAGGCGTTGCATGCTTACTGGCGTATTGGCGACGTGGCTGAGGTAGCGCTGTCTGGACTCGACGGAGCGCAAGGATACGATCAGTTGAACCGTCAGGCGTGTCAGCAGGAAGGGGAGCTGCGGGTCGAGGGTGGTTGTCAGCGCGTGTTCCAGCATGACGGCGAATTGCAGCTCAAGGACCACGCCTGGCAGCGTGAATTGTGCATCGACACCGGCGACGCTGCGGACACGGTGGTCTGGCATCCGGGGTCGCGGCCGTTGCTGGGGGTGAGTTGGGACGAGGTGTTGGAGTTTGTCTGTGTGGAAGCGGCGAGCGGTGGGACCGACAGCCTGAGCCTGGCGCCGGGGGAGCGGGCGCACCTGAGTTTGCAGGCGTGGGTTGGGTGATCGTTCCCACGCTCCGCGTGGGAATGCCTCAAGGGACGCTCCGCGTCCAGTGACGCGGAGCGTCACGGGCTGCATTCCCACGCAGAGCGTGGGAACGATCGCTACGGGCTAATTAAACTCGTCACCCACCGGATACCGGCTCGCATTCAAACTCTCTTTGATCTTGCGCAGATGCGGCTGGAAATCCACCCCACGGCGCAAGGTCATGCCGGTTGCCAGCACGTCCAGCACCGTCAGCTGAATAATCCGCGAAGTCATCGGCATATAGATGTCGGTGTCTTCCGGCAGCGGAATGTTCAGGCTCAGCGTACTGGCCTTGGCCAGTGGCGAACCCTCAGCGGTCAAGCCGAGCACCGAAGCGCCGTTCTCCCGGGCGATGCGCGCCACTTCCACCAGTTCGCGGGTGCGGCCGGTGTAGGAAATGATCACGAACAACTCACCGGTGTGCGCCACCGAGGCAATCATGCGTTGCATCAGCACGTCGGCATGGGCGGTGACGGCGAGGTTGAAGCGGAAGAACTTGTGCTGCGCATCCAGCGCCACCGGGGCCGAAGCGCCGAGGCCGAAGAAGTGGATCTGCCGGGCCTGGATCAACAGATCGACGGCGCGACTGATCAGGTTCGGGTCCAGGGCCTGCAAAGCACTGTCCAGCGAGGCGATGGCGCTGCCGAAGATTTTCTGAGTGTAAGCTTCAGGATTGTCATCGGCCTCGACCGCACGGCTGACGTACGCCGCGCCACTGGCCAGGCTCTGGGCCAGTTGCAGTTTCAGTTCCGGATAACCGCTGACGCCGAACGAACGGCAGAAACGGTTGACCGTCGGCTCGCTGACCTTTGAGGCCTGGGCGAGGGCGGCGATGCTGAACCGGGTCGCCTGCTGTGGATTGAGCAGGATCACTTCGGCGACTTTGCGTTCGGCCTTGTTCAGGTCTTCAAGGCGATTCTGGATTTGTTCCAGTAAATTTCGCACGCGGTCCATAGATGTTCCTTGAGTCAGCAGCGCAAAGATGCGCTCTGCTATGCAAAAAGGGCCTTTGATGCGGCCCGTCACGGTGGCCTATCCTACTGATGGCTCCGACCGACCACCACTCGGAATCTGTATTTTGCGAAAATGTTGTGGTTATTACTACATTTTCCCTTGAGTGATGCCTTGAAAAAAGGTATTTGTAGCTTAACTTGATAAAAGAACAAACATCATGCCTTCGATTACGGTAGAACCGTGCACCTTTGCCTTGTTCGGCGCCCTCGGCGATCTGGCCCTGCGCAAGCTGTTTCCTGCCCTTTATCAGCTGGACGGCGCCGGCCTGTTGCACGAGGACTCGCGCATCATCGCGCTGGCCCGTGAACCCGGCAGCGAGCAGCAGCACCTGGGGTTCATCACCTCGGAGCTGCGTCGCTACGTCGATGCCAAAGAGCTGGACGAAGCCGTGCTCGAACGCTTTCTCGCCCGCCTGACCTACCTGCACGTCGACTTCCTCAAATCCGAAGATTACGTCGCCCTGGCCGAACAGGCCGGCAGCGCCCAGCGCGTTATTGCCTACTTCGCCACGCCGGCCGCCGTCTACGGCGCGATCTGCGAGAACCTGTCGAAGGTCGGCCTGACCGACAACACCCGCGTGGTGCTGGAAAAACCCATCGGTTCGGACCTGGAATCCTCGCGCAAGGTCAACGACGCCGTGGCGCAGTTCTTTCCGGAGAACCGCACCTACCGCATCGACCACTACCTGGGCAAAGAAACCGTCCAGAACCTGATCGCCCTGCGTTTCGCCAACAGCCTGTTCGAAACCCAGTGGAACCAGAATTACATTTCCCACGTGGAAATCACCGTGGCCGAGAAGGTCGGGATCGAAGGCCGCTGGGGTTACTTCGACAAGGCCGGCCAGCTGCGGGACATGATCCAGAATCACCTGCTGCAACTGCTCTGCCTGATCGCCATGGACCCGCCGGCCGATCTGTCCGCCGACAGCATCCGTGACGAGAAAGTCAAAGTGCTCAAGGCTCTGGCACCGATCAGCCCGGAAGGCCTGACGACTCAGGTTGTACGTGGCCAGTACATCGCCGGCTACAGCGAAGGCAAGCCGGTTCCCGGTTACCTGGAAGAACCGAATTCCAACACCCAGAGCGACACCGAAACCTTCGTCGCCTTGCGGGCCGACATCCGCAACTGGCGCTGGGCCGGCGTGCCGTTCTACCTGCGGACCGGCAAGCGCATGCCGCAGAAGCTGTCGCAGATCGTCATCCACTTCAAGGAACCGTCGCACTACATCTTCGCCCCCGAGCAGCGCCTGCAAATCAGCAACAAGCTGATTATCCGCCTGCAACCGGACGAAGGCATTTCCTTGCGCGTAATGACCAAAGAACAAGGCCTGGACAAGGGCATGCAGCTGCGCAGCGGTCCGTTGCAGCTGAATTTTTCCGACACCTATCGCAGCGCACGGATTCCCGATGCCTACGAGCGGTTGTTGCTGGAAGTGATGCGCGGCAATCAGAACCTGTTTGTCCGTAAAGATGAAATCGAAGCCGCGTGGAAGTGGTGTGACCAGTTGATCGCCGGGTGGAAAAAATCCGGTGATGCGCCCAAGCCGTACGCGGCCGGGTCCTGGGGACCAATGAGCTCCATTGCACTGATCACGCGGGATGGGAGGTCGTGGTATGGCGATATCTAATTTGCAACTGCCTCAGGGCGTCAGCGCCCATGAGTTCAAGAGCCCGGTGTTGCTGGCCGATGGTTTGGCGCTGAATGTCGCCAAGCTATTGAGCGACGCCATCGACGCCCGCGGCAGCGCGACGCTGGTGGTGTCCGGTGGCCGCAGCCCGGTGGCGTTCTTCCAGAACCTGGCCAAACAGAAACTCGACTGGTCCAAGGTCGTCGTGACCCTGGCCGACGAGCGCTGGGTACCGGTCGAGCACGCCGACAGCAATGCCGGCCTGCTCAAGCGTTACCTGCTGCAAGGCCCGGCGGCCAAGGCGCAGTTTTTGAGCCTTTATAGCGCCACCGCCAACCTTGAGCTGGCAGCGGAGCAGGCTGATCGCTTGCTCGCGGAATTGCCGCCGATCGACGTGCTGATCCTCGGCATGGGCGATGACGGTCACACCGCGTCGCTGTTCCCCAACAGCCCGAACCTGTCCGACGCCTTGAAAGTCGACGGCACACGCCGTTGCTATCCGATGCTGGCGCCGACCGTGCCGCATCAGCGCCTGACCATGAGTCGTGCGCTGTTGGCTTCGGCCAAGACCACCGTTCTATCGATTTCCGGTCAGTCCAAACTGACCACTTTGAGTGCCGCATTGGCCAGTGACGATGTCGCTGCCATGCCGATTCGCGCGTTTCTGCAACCTACGTTAGAGATTTACTGGTGCCCATGAGCCAAGGATCAGCCGCTATGACAAAGACATCCCCGACCGTTTCCATGGCGGACAAAGTTGCCCTGATCGACAGCCTCTGCGCCAAGGCGCGGATCTTGCCAGTGATCACCATCGCTCGCGAACAGGACATCCTGCCACTGGCCGACGCCCTGGCTGCCGGTGGCCTGACCGCCCTGGAAGTGACCCTGCGTTCGCAGTTCGGCCTTAAAGCCATTCAGGTCCTGCGTGAGCAGCGTCCGGAACTGGTGACCGGTGCCGGCACCGTGCTCGATCGCACCATGCTTGCCGCCGCTGAACGGGCCGGTTCGCAATTTATTGTCACCCCAGGCATTACCCGTGACCTGCTCGAAGCCAGTGTCGACAGCCCGATCCCGCTGTTGCCCGGCATCAGCAACGCCTCCGGCATCATGGAAGGCTATGGCCTGGGTTATCGCCGCTTCAAGTTGTTCCCGGCGGAAGTCAGCGGTGGCGTCGCGGCGATCAAGGCCTTGGGCGGCCCGTTCGGCGAGGTGAAATTCTGCCCGACTGGCGGCGTGAGCCCGGCCAATATCAAGAGCTACATGGCGTTGAAAAACGTGATGTGCGTGGGCGGTAGCTGGATGCTTGATCCGGAGTGGATCAAGAACGGCGACTGGGCCCGCATTCAGGAATGCACCGCCGAGGCGTTGGCGCTGTTGGACTGATGCTGTTGGATTAGTAGGTACCAAACACTTCGTTGTGTGTTCTACGGCTTTACGGTGCGCTTGGTCGGTGCACCGTTTTTTTTTGCCTGCAAACAATGCTCCTACACAAAAACATTTGCCGATACATAGTTACCGCATCCCGCCGCGCCTCTCTCTCTATCCTTGAAGCATCTTATGGAAGAGAGACAACCTCATGGAAAACACCACCACCACGATTCCCCGCCAAACTGTCTGCCTGCTCACCCCGGAGCAGATCGCCGGCCCGTATTTCCGTAACCCGAAACTCATCAGAAGAAACATCAGCGAAGGCCAGGATGGCATTCCCCTGGTGTTGCGCCTGAACATCGTCGACGCCATGACTGGCGAACCGGTGAGCGGGGCGCTGGTGGATATCTGGCATTGCAACGCGCGCGGGGCTTACTCGGGATGGAGCAAGGTCGACCCGGACAAGGAAGTCGATGTCAGCAGCATCGGTTCGATCCCGCGCACGGACGACGATACTTACCTGTGTGGCGGGCAATTCAGCGACAACAGGGGCGCAGTGCGATTTACCACCATCTATCCGGGGTTCTATGCCGGCCGTGCGTTGCATATTCATGTGGCGGTACGCATCACCGCTGGCAACAATTACCTGGAAGAGCGGCATGTCGCCTGGGTCGGCCAGTTGTACCTCCCGGAAGTGGCTTCCAGGTCAGTGCTCAGCGCCCGGGAGTATCAGGGCCGTAGTGTGTCGCCACTGAGCAACGAAAAAGACCACTACTTCGAAAGCATGGGCAGGGACGCCTCGACCTTGAACATTCACAAGATCGGCCGGGACAGCCATGAAGACGGTTTCTTCGGGCACATGACCATTGGCGTCGACACGATTGCGGTGTCGAGCCAGATCAGACCCGAGGACTTCGACAAGTACACCGTGTAAGCACCAGCCTCAGCGCAGTTCGGTCAGCGCCTGGATCAGCAGGTCCACTTCGGCTGCGGTGGTGGTCAGCCCCGGCGTGATGCGGATGCACGGTCCGCTGGCGGCGCCATTGCGGGCCACGGTGAACAGGTTGTACTCATTGAGCAGCCGTTCGGCCATGACGTGCTGGTCGGCGTGGCGGGTAAAGCGCATCGAGGTGATGCCGCAATACAGCCGGGGATCGTCCGGGGTCATGACTTCGATGCCCGGCAGCTCACGCACGGCGTTGACCCAGCGATTGCGCAGGTAGTTGAGCCGTGCACCCTTGGCGGCGGAACCGCCCATGGCCTGATGCTCTTCGAGCACCAGTGGCAGGGTCATCAGTGCCGGGATGTTCGGCGTGCTGTAGGGCGTGCGGGCGCGAATGTCGTTGATCGGGAAGTGCATCTCGCCCATGTCCGGGTCGATATCGGCCAGGCGCTGAGGGGCGATGTAAATGAAACCCAGGGTCAGCGGGGCGCCGATCCATTTGTGCAGGTTGTACCCGGCAAAGGCGATGCCCAGCGCTGCCAGGTCGAATTCCATCTGGCCCAGGGCATGGGCGCCGTCGAGGATCACATCGATGCCGTGTTCCTTGGCGAGTGCGGCAATCGCCTGCACCGGCATCACCAGGCCGGTGCGATGGGTAACGTGGGTCAGGGCCATCAGCTTGAGGCGCGGATAACGCACGAAAGCTTCGCGGTAAGTGGCGAGCAAACTGTCGAAAGTGGCAGGGTGTTGGTGGTCGATTTCGATCACTTCCACGCCGCGATGGCGGGCGAGCCAACGCATGGCGCCCTTGACCGTGTCGTACTCCAGATCGCACAGCAGCACCTGATCGCCGGGTTGCAGGCGATTGTAGTTGCGGATCAGCGATTGCAAGCCGTCCGAGGCGTTGCGGGTGAGGGCGATCGATTGCGCGCGCACGCCCATCATCTCGGCCAATTGCGCGCGGATGTCCAGGCTTTCGCTTTGCTCGAAATGCTGGCGCACATGCACCGAGTTACTGCGGTTGATCAGCTCGATATTGCGCTGATACTCCTCGACCACTGTGCGCGACATGCGTCCGAAGTAGCCGTTCTCCAGATTGATCGGGCCAGGTTCGACAGCGTAACGGTCGGCAAAGGTTTGCCAGAAGGCTTCATCACGGGCACGGCGGGTGTTATCGGGCATGGGCTACTCAGTCAGTTCAGTGGCGAGGGGCTGGCTTGCCGTGTTTGGCGCGCAGCGGGTCGAGCAGTTCCGATAAACCGTTGTGGTCGATTTCCTGCATCAGCGCCAGCAAACCTCCCAGTTCGCCATGGGGGAAACCTTCCCGGGCGAACCAGTTCAGGTATTGGCCGGGCAGGTCGGCGATGATGCGGCCCTTGTATTTGCCGAAGGGCATTTCGCGGGTAATCAGCAATTCGAGCTTTTCAGGATTCATCAATCAGTCGTCTTGATTCAAACAGTCTGGAAAATACAGGCATTCTGCATGCAGGCCAAATGACAGATCATGCAAATAAAGCGGATACAGATTTCGCTGCATAAGTTAACTAGTTGAAAAATAAGGAATAAATACTCGATTCAAAGCTGGCATGCAGGCTGCAATAGCTATTGCATCTTTCATCAACCCGCGAGGAATTGAAAATGACCGACGTGAATAAAGAAGCCATCTCTGTACTCAACGACCTGATTGAAACCAGCAAAGACGGTCAGGAAGGGTTCAAGACCTGCGCTGAAGACATCAAGCACCCAGAACTCAAAACGCTGTTCGTGACCCGTTCTGCCGATTGCGCTACCGCGGCTGCCGAACTTCAGGCCGCTGTGCGTTCCATGGGCGGCGATCCGGAAACTTCCACCAGCGTCAGCGGTGATCTGCATCGTCGTTGGGTGGACGTGAAAGCGATGTTCACCGGCAAGGATGAAGAAGCTGTGCTGAACGAAGCCGAACGCGGTGAAGACCATGCGTTGAAGGCGTATAAGGAAGCGCTGGAGAAAATCAACAAACACAACCTGGTGGGTATTCGTGACCTGGTTGAACGTCAGTACCATGGCGTGCAACGCAATCACGATCAGGTGAAAGCCCTGCGTAACCAGGCGCGTGCTCGCTCGTAAGCGTTCGTCGCTGTAATAAAAAACGCCAGTCTGACTGGCGTTTTTTTATGCCTGATCGTTCCCACGCGGAGCGTAGGAACGATCAACAGATCAGCCAATGCTGATCGCCGGCAACACAGGCAAGGTCACCGTCTGTTGCTTGCGCGGCGCCAGAATCTCCGCCTCGCCATCCACTACCAGCTCATCGCGCTGGTTGAACACGCGAGTGGCAATGCGCACGCGAAACTTCGGCAGTTTTTCGAGAATTTCCAGACGCACGGTCAGGGTGTCGCCGATTTTCACCGGTTTCTGGAAGCTCATCTGCTGACCGATATAAATAGTCCCCGGCCCAGGCAACTCGCACGCCACGGCGGCGCTGATCAGCGCGCCGCTGAACATGCCGTGGGCGATGCGTTCCTTGAACATGGTGCCGGCGGCGAATTCGGCGTCCAGGTGCACCGGGTTGTGATCGCCCGACATCGCGGCGAACAACTGAATGTCGCGCTCTTCGACGGTCTTGCTGTAGCTGGCGGTCTGGCCGACTTCAAGGGCTTCGTAAGGGGTATTGGTAACCTGGGTCATCTGTCTCAATTCCTGTGACGAATTTAAAAATCCACAAAAAAGCTGTTCGAAAAACTATTCGGTTCTGGCCGGGCGGCGGTGGCTCAGCGCCTGGGCGATCCAGTTCAATACGTCGGCGGTCACTTCATCGCGGTTGCTCTCGTTGAACAGTTCGTGGCGTGCCTGCGGGTAAATATTCAATTGCAGGTTCTGACTGCCGGCCGCGCGTAGCGCATGGGCCAGATCTTTCAGACGCTTGCCTTCGCTCACCGGATCACATTCGCCGCCCATTACCAACAAGGGCAGGCCCGGATCGACCTGGGCGAGATTGGACGCTTTGCTGATTTGCTGCAAGCCGCCGAGCAAGTCGATCCACAGCTGATTGGTGCAGCGAAAGCCACAGAACGGGTCGTTGGCGTACAGATCGACTTCCGTCGGGTCGCGGCTCAACCAGTCGAACTGGGTGCGTACGGGCTTGAATTTCTTGTTGAACGAGCCGAACGACAGGAACTCGATCAGCGCGCTACGGCCCTTCGGCCCCTGGCGCAGCCGTTCAAGCCGGGCAATCTGCCGCGCCGCGCGATACAGCGACACTGGCTGAAAATTCGAACCACTGAGAATCGCTCCGTGCAGGCTGGCGCTGTGGTGCAGCAAGTAGGCCTGGGCGATGTAGCTGCCCATGCTGTGGCCCAACAGCACAATCGGTACGCCGGGGTGGTGCTGGCCGATGTGCTGGTTGAGACTGGCGAGATCGCCCACCACCTTGCACCAGCCATCGTCATCGGCGAAATGGCCGAGTGTCCCGTTTTCGGCAGTTTTGCCATGTCCGCGCAGGTCTGGTGCGTAGACGCCATAACCCTGACCACAGAGTTTTTCCGCCAGTCGGGCGTAGCGACCGCTGTGTTCGGCCATGCCATGGGCCAGCAGAATCACCGCTTTTAACGGCGAGGCGGGCAGCCATTGATTGACGAAGAGGCGGCTGTGATCACTCGCGGTCAGCCAGAAAGTGTCGTGGATCATGGCGATTCCTTTGCACGATGTGGTTGCATTGTATAGCGCATCCTTCGCTTGCCGTCTGATCAGGCCACGCCACGTTAGGAAGATTCACACGATCAATGACGCTGTTCGCCATATTTGCCTGATTCGCCATAGCTGCTAGTGTCCGTGAAGCTCCGCTTTTTGTGTTCTGTTTTCAGAAATGACAGAAAGTGGCCAAGGTGATTCAGGTAAAGAGGACAAGAACAATGCAACCTGATTTCTGGAATGACAAACGCCCGGCCGGCGTACCCCTGGACATTGATCTTGGGGCCTACAAGTCGGTGATCGAGGTGTTCGAGCGTTCCTGCAAGAAATTTGCGGATCGCCCGGCCTTCAGCAACATGGGCGTGACCCTGACCTACGCCGAACTGGAACGCTACAGCGCTGCGTTCGCCGGTTACCTGCAGGCGCACACTGATCTCGCGCCGGGGGATCGCATCGCGGTGCAGATGCCCAACGTCCTGCATTACCCGATTGCCGTGTTCGGTGCTTTGCGCGCCGGGCTGATCGTGGTCAACACCAACCCGCTGTACACCCCGCGGGAGATGCGTCATCAATTCAAGGATTCCGGTGCCCGGGCGCTGGTGTACCTGAACATGTTCGGGGCCAAGGTCCAAGAAGTGCTGGCCGACACCGACATCCAGTACCTGATCGAAGCGAAGATGGGCGACCTGATGCCCGCCGCCAAGGGCTGGCTGGTCAACACGATGGTGAGCAAGGTCAAGAAACTGGTCCCGGCCTATGCCTTGCCCCAGGCGGTTTCCTTCAAGAGCGCGCTGCGTCTGGGCCGGGGCCTGGGCATCAAGCCGCTGAAGGTCGGCCTCGACGACATCGCGGTGCTGCAATACACCGGCGGCACCACCGGCCTGGCCAAGGGCGCGATGCTCACCCACGGCAACCTGGTGGCGAACATGCAGCAGGCGCGGGCCTGTCTGGGCCAGTTCGGCAGCGACGGTCAGCCGCTGCTGCGCGAAGGCCAGGAAGTGATGATCGCGCCGCTGCCGCTCTACCATATCTATGCGTTCACGGCGAACTGCATGTGCATGATGGTGACCGGCAACCACAACGTGCTGATCTCCAATCCGCGGGACATCAAAGGCTTTATCAAGGAACTGAAGAACTGGCGGTTCTCGGCGTTGCTGGGGCTCAACACGCTGTTCGTGGCGCTGATGGATCACCCGGACTTCAAGACCCTGGACTTCTCCAGCCTCAAGCTCACCAACTCCGGCGGCACCGCGCTGGTCAAGGCCACCGCCGAGCGTTGGGAACAGCTCACCGGTTGCCGGATCACCGAAGGCTACGGCCTGACCGAAACTTCGCCGGTGGCCTGCACCAACCCGTACGGTGAAAAATCGCGGATCGGCACGGTCGGCCTGCCGGTGCCGGGGACCACGCTCAAGGTCATCAATGACGAAGGCGTCGAACAGCCGCTGGGCGAGCGTGGCGAGTTGTGCATCAAGGGCCCGCAGATCATGAAGGGCTACTGGCAGAAACCCGAAGCCACCGCCGAAGTGCTGGATGCCGAGGGCTGGTTCAAGTCCGGTGATATCGCGGTGATCGACCCGGACGGTTTTGTACGCATCGTCGATCGCAAGAAAGACATGATCATCGTCTCGGGTTTCAACGTGTACCCGAACGAAATCGAAGACGTGGTCATGGCCCACCCGAAAGTGGCCAACTGCGCGGTGATCGGCGTGCCGGACGAGCGTTCGGGGGAGGCGGTGAAGCTGTTTGTGGTGGCCCGTGAGTCGGGGGTCAGCCTTGAAGAGTTGAAGGCGTACTGCAAGGAAAACTTCACCGCGTACAAAGTGCCCAAGCACATTGTGTTGCGTGAGTCGTTGCCGATGACGCCGGTGGGCAAGATTCTGCGGCGGGAGTTGCGGGATATCGCATAAGCGTTGAATGGCCGCGCTTCGCGCGTTCGCGGGCAAGCCTCGCGCCTACAGGTTCACCGTCATTCACATTGACGCGATGCCCGTAGGAGCGAGGCTTGCCCGCGAAGCTTTTAAGGGCTGAAAAGCCCAATTTAAAGGGCTTTCAAGGTTGTATAGAATTTTTGCTCTAAAATGACTGCCGGCTATTCTTGAGTCATGAAAGTGACTGTAGAGGCCGCTTTTGGCTCTAGTCGGCCCTTGGCAAAGCTGCTACTCTCGGCGCGCTTTTGTGACTTCTCGGCCTATATAAAAGCCAGACTCACCAATAAAAAACACACACCAATAATAATCGCATCAAATGCGGTGATGAATTCGCGTTGCTGAGGAGTGGGCTTCCATGAACGAAGACTTTTGGAAGGATAAGTACCCTGCCGGGATTGCTGCCGACATCAATCCAGACGAGTATCCGAATATTCAGGCAGTGTTGAAGCAATCCTGCCAACGCTTCGCCGACAAACCGGCTTTCAGCAACCTGGGCAAGACAATCACCTACGGTGAACTGTACGAACTGTCCGGTGCCTTTGCCGCTTACCTGCAACAGCATACCGACTTGCAGCCCGGTGATCGAATCGCCGTGCAACTGCCTAACGTGTTGCAGTACCCGGTCGCCGTGTTCGGTGCGATCCGCGCCGGGCTGATCGTGGTCAACACCAACCCGCTGTACACCGCGCGGGAGATGGAACACCAATTCAACGACTCCGGTGCCAAAGCCCTGGTCTGCCTGGCCAACATGGCTCACTTGGCGCAGATCGTGGTGCCGAAAACCGGCGTCAAGCACGTGATCGTCACCGAAGTCGCCGACCTGCTGCCGCCGCTCAAGCGCCTGCTGATCAACAGCGTCATCAAGTACGTGAAGAAGATGGTCCCGGCGTACCACTTGCCCAAGGCCATCAAGTTCAACGAGGTACTGAGCAAGGGCCATGGCCAGCCAGTGGCTGAAGCCAACCCGGACAGCGGCGATGTCGCGGTGCTGCAATACACTGGCGGCACCACCGGCGTGGCCAAGGGCGCGATGCTGACCCACCGCAACCTGGTCGCCAACATGCTGCAGTGCAAGGCACTGATGGGTTCCAACCTCAATGAAGGTTGCGAGATCCTGATCACCCCGCTGCCGCTGTACCACATCTACGCCTTCACCTTTCATTGCATGGCGATGATGCTGATCGGCAACCACAACATCCTGATCAGCAATCCGCGCGATTTGACGGCGATGGTCAAGGAACTGTCGAAGTGGAAGTTCAGCGGTTTCGTTGGCCTGAACACCTTGTTCGTGGCCCTGTGCAACAACGAAGCCTTCCGCAAGCTGGATTTCTCGGCGCTGAAGGTCACCCTGTCCGGCGGCATGGCCCTGCAACTGGCTGCGGCCGAACGCTGGAAAGCCGTGACCAATTGCCCGATCTGCGAAGGCTACGGCATGACCGAAACCAGTCCGGTCGCCACCGTGAACCCGATCCAGCACATCCAGGTCGGCACCATCGGTATTCCGGTGCCGTCGACCCTGTGCAAAGTCATCGACGATGCCGGCGTTGAACAGCCGCTGGGCGAAATCGGCGAGTTGTGTGTGAAAGGTCCGCAAGTCATGAAGGGCTACTGGCAGCGCCAGGATGCCACCGATGAAATGCTCGACAGCGAAGGCTGGTTGAAGACCGGTGACATCGCTTTGATCCAGCCCGATGGCTACATGCGCATTGTCGATCGCAAGAAAGACATGATCCTGGTCTCCGGTTTCAACGTGTACCCGAACGAACTGGAAGACGTGCTTGCGACCCTGCCGGGCGTGCTGCAATGCGCGGCCATCGGCATCCCGGACGAGAAATCGGGCGAGGCGATCAAGATCTTCATCGTCGCCAAACCGGGCGTGACCCTGACCAAGGAACAGGTGATGGAGCACATGCGCGCCAACGTCACCGGCTACAAGGTCCCGCGTTCCGTGGAATTCCGCGATGCGCTGCCGACCACCAACGTCGGCAAGATCCTGCGCCGCGAACTGCGTGACGAAGAGCTGAAGAAACTGGGCGTGAAGAAAGTAGGCGCCTAAACAAAAGCCCCGCAGATGCGGGGCTTTTTTTGGCCTGACTGATCGTTCCCACGCTCCGCGTGGGAATGCAGCCCGGGACGCTCCGCGTCCCAGCAGCGGACGCAGAGCGTCCATTGAGGCATTCCCACGCAGAGCGTGGGAACGATCGGTCAGAGGCGAAACGGTGCGAAGTTGACGTTGGTGCCCGCCGGGCGCATGTCCTGCAGGTACGAGTCCTTGTCGGCGCTCAGTTCCAGGCTCAGGGCCGCTTTGCGCTTGCCTTCGTTGCGCACCACCAGGCCTTCGAGTTTTTCACGCAGGAACACCGTCGGCACTTTCAGGTGCAGCAGTTCGTCGGTGTCCGGGGTATGCATCAACAAGTGAACCCACTCGTACTGACCAACGGCCAGGCGTGCCACCGGGATGTCGAACCACCAGATGTTGCGGTTGCGGTTCAATTCGGTGAAATGGCAATTGTTGACGCCAAGCACAGCACCGCCGAGTTCCTGGTTTCTGCGGGCAATGGCCTGCTTTTTATCGAGTTTCATAACATTCCTACGGGATTGGATCTTCAGCGCCAAGGCCTGAATACGTTGCGCATTCTCGGGGGTTGCGGGGCAAACATAAAGCCCAACCTTTGCGCCGCGATGAAATGTCGCTGCAAAAATAAATGAAACTCCGTGCAAACGCCTCCGGTCAATCTTTGTGTAACGACTATGCCCCTTGAATTGTTCACAGGAGAAACACCATGAGCAGCACTGGCGATAAAGTTAAAGGCGTGGCAAACGAAGCAGTCGGCAACGTCAAGCAAGGCGTCGGCAAAGCCACTGACAACACCAAACTGCAAGTCGAAGGCAAAATCCAGGAGAAGAAAGGCGAAGCCCAGCAAGCCGTGGGCAAAGCCAAGGATGCCATCAAGAAAGGTGTCGACAAGGCGTGATTCGGCCTTTGAAGACGGTAAAGAAACGGCCATCCGCGGATGGCCGTTTTTGTGTCAGATGCAACGGATAAACAACGCAATTGTTTCAAAGTCGCCAAGTAGGCTACTTTGATGTAGAAAACGGCCCCTGAGTCGCCACGACTTCAACCTTTTGCGGCGAAAGGAGACGCTAATGATTTTCCCCGACATGAAAGGCCTGCCCATCCACCGCGTGATGGTGCGCACGGTCAAAGAATTCATCGACGATGAAATGTCGACCTACGCTTCGGCGCTGGCCTATCAAATGCTGTTCTCGCTGTTCCCCTTCATTCTGTTCCTGATCGCCCTCATCGGTTTCCTGCACCTGCCGGACTTCTTCTCCTGGCTGCGCCTGCAATCGGAACTGGTGCTGCCGCCCCAGGCCCTGGAGCAAGTGAACCCGGTGATCGACCAGTTGCAGCAGTCCAAGGGCGGCTTGCTCTCGATCGGTATCGTCATCGCCCTGTACACCGCCTCTTCGGGCGTGCGGCTGATGATGAGCGCGATGAACGCTGCCTACGACGTGGTCGAAGGCCGCCCGGTGTGGAAGCGCTTTCCGTTGTCGATTTTCTACACCATTGGCATCGCCGGCATGCTGCTCGCCGCCGCCGCGCTGATGGTGCTCGGGCCGCAGGTGATGGGCTGGATTGCCGCGCAGGTCGGGCTCGAAGACTTCATCGTCACGGTGTGGACCATTGCGCGTTGGCCGGTGATCGTGATCCTGATGATGATCGCGGTGGCGCTGATCTATTACGTCATGCCCGATGTCCGTCAGGAGTTTCGTTTCATCACCCCCGGCTCGGTGCTAGCGGTGGTGGTGTGGATCATCGCCTCGTTGGGTTTCGCGTTTTACGTCAAGACCTTCGCCAACTACAACGCCATGTATGGCAGTATCGGCGCGATCATCGTGCTGTTGCTGTACTTCTACATTTCCGCCGCGGTGCTATTGCTCGGCGCGGAGATGAATGCGGTGATCGAACACATGTCGACCGAAGGCAAGGACCCTGGCGAAAAGGTCCCCGGCGAGCACGACCACGAAACCAAACACCACGTATCGGGACTGGGACGGGACCACTCGCTCAAGCCGAACACTGACGAAGCCTGAACATGATCCGTGAAATCCTGAAAATGGGCGATGAACGCCTGCTGCGTATCGCGCCACCGGTGCCGGCCGAGATGTTCGACAGCCCCGAGTTGTGGCAACTGATCGACGACATGTTCCAGACCATGGAAAGCGTCGGCGGTGTTGGCCTGGCCGCGCCGCAGATCGGCGTAGACCTGCAGCTGGTGATCTTCGGCTTCGAGCACAGCGAACGCTACCCTGATGCCGAAGCCGTGCCGCAGACGATCCTGATCAATCCGCTGATCACGCCGCTTAGCCCGACCCTGGAAGAGGGCTTCGAAGGATGCCTTTCCGTGCCTGGCTTGCGTGGCGCGGTGGAGCGTTATCAGGACATTCGTTATGAAGGTTTTGACCCGAAGGGCCAGCCGATTGTGCGGATTGCCTCGGGGTTTCATGCGCGTGTGGTGCAGCATGAATGCGATCACCTGATAGGCCGGTTGTACCCGTCGCGGATCACGGATTTCACCAAGTTCGGGTTTACCGAAGTCATGTTCCCGGACCTTGATCCCAACGCGGACGATTGACCACAAGCAAAAGATCGCAGCCTTCGGCGGCGCGTAGGAGTTGCCGAAGGCTGCGATCTTTTGATCTTCGCTTTTTATTTCCCAGGCTTAACAAACCGCAACGTCATCCGGTCCGACTCGCCAATCGCTACATACTTCGCCTTGTCCTTCTCTCCCAACGTCAACGCCGGCGGCAAAGTCCAGACACCTTCCGGGTAATCCTTGGTGTCCTTCGGATTAGCATTGATCTCGCTTTTCTCCTCCAGCTTGAACCCCGCATCGGTCGCCAGTTTCACCACGTACGCGGTGGTCAGGTAGCCGCTGTGCTTGATGTCGTCCAGCGACGCTCCGTCCTTGGCCCGGTGATCCACCACGCCGAGCACGCCGCCCGGTTTCAACACCTTGAAGAACGACTCGAACATCAGCGGCGCCGTGTCGGCGAGCACCCAGTTGTGCACGTTGCGAAAGGTCAGCACCGTGTCCGCCGAACCGGGTTTACCAAGCACCGGGGCCTTGGGATCAAACTCGACCACCTGGGCCTTGGCGTATTGCGCCGGGGCAGCGGCGAATTTGGCCTTCAGCGTTTCTTCATTCTTGCGCGCATAGTCGCTGACCGTCGGCGCCTGTACGGCGGCAATGTAGGTACCGTGATCCTTGAGCAACGGTGCCAGCAGTTCGCTGTACCAACCGCTGCCGGGGGTGATTTCGATAACCGTCTGGTTCGCCCGCAAACCGAAGAATTGCAGACTCTGTTGCGGATGCCGGTAGACGTCGCGCACCACGTTTTGCGGGGCGCGCCAGGTGCCTTTGAGCACCTCGGTGTATTGCTCGCTGGAGATGGGTTTGGTGTCGGCGGCGTGCGCCAGAACAGGGGTGAGCAGGGCGGTCAGGGTCAAGGCAAGTAGGGCAGGTTTCATGGCGCATCCTGGCAGATTCGAAGTCGACCCCGAGGCTAGCACGCAGCAATCAAGGGCCGATCACACATTATCGATGGAGGACCTAACCAACGGTTCTAAGCCCATGGCGATCATCGGTTTGCTGCGGGCGTAACGGGTCAGGCGCTCGACCATGGCGTAGGGCATCTGCGGGTCGAAAGTGAAGCCGCGGCGCTCGTAGAAGCCGCGCAAATCCGGGTGGCAATACAGCCAGACCGGGCTGTCGAGACCCTTGACCGCTTCGGCGATCAACGCTGCGCCGATGCCTTGTTCACGACACGCCGGATCGACGAACAACCCCGTCAACCAATACCCGCCCGCCACCGGCCGCAAACACAAGGCCGCGACGATATCCCCGCGCCGGGCCACCCACAGTTGCGCTTCGCGCACCGCTTTCATCGGCGATTGGTGGGCGCGGTAAAACTTGTTCATCAACGGCCACAACGGTTCGTCGAGCAAGGCGTATTGGGTGTCTGGCATGGGCTTTGGCTGTCAGTTGGCAAAGTGGGCGATTATAAAAGAACGCGAACGCGGCGATAGGTGTATACCTGACTTCACATCCCGTATGAGTGGAGTACGTATCATGGCCAAAGGCATGGATTCAAAAAAAGCAGCGAAGAAAAAACCGGCAAAAACCGCCGATGAAAAGCGCGCGGACAAGAAGGCCAAGAAGGTGGATGTGTTCGGGCACTAATACCTGAGTCACCCTGTATGATCGTTCCCACGCTCCCGCGTGGGAATGCCTCTGGGGACGCTTCGCGTCCAGTGACGCGGAGCGTCACGGGCTGCATTCCCACGCAGAGCGTGGGAACGATCAATCGTTAGCGATAAATAATCTGCAAGATTTCCCCACGCCATTGCACAGAGAGGGACACGTCCCGTTCTGAGCAAAGCCATGTCCCATTACTTCGACGCCGCCCATCGAGCAGAAATCGAAACCCTGCGCCAACGCCTGACCGCTCGCACCGAGTGGCCGACCTGGTTGCTGCTGATCGGCGTGTACGCGGGCTGGTTCAGTATCGTCCTGGGCAGTGACTGGTTGGGCCTTTGGTGGAGCACGCTGTTGCTGATCCCGCTGGTGGTGCTCTGGCTGTCGGTGCAGCACGAATTGCTCCACGGTCATCCCACGCGCTGGCTGGCCCTGAACAAAGTCCTCGGTTATGCACCGTTTGCGGTGTGGTTCCCGTACACCCTGTATCGCGACAGCCACCTGCTGCACCACCACGACGAAGACCTGACCGTTCCCGGTCGCGACCCGGAAAGCCGTTACCTCACCGCCGAGCACTGGCAGCGCAGCTCCGTGGTCAAGCAGGCCCTGCACTGGCTTAATAAAACCGTATTGGGGCGCGTCATGATCGGCGCGCCCATGGCGCTGCTGGCCCTGGCGCGCAAAGAACTGCGACGTCTGAACACCGGCGAGCGCCAGGCCTGGTTGATGTGGCTGACCCACGGTACGTTCACGTTGTTGATGCTGGCGTTCATCGCGCGTTACAGCGCGCTACCGGTGTGGCATTACCTGTTACTGGTCAGTGTGCCGGCGCTGTCGATTGCGATGATTCGCTCCTACTATGAACATCGCCCCAACGCCCAGCCCGAGCAACGCACTGTGCTCAATGAAGCGGCGTGGCCGTGGAGTTGGCTGTTCCTCAACAACAACCTGCACCTGGTGCATCACGACATACCGAGCCTGCCCTGGTACGACTTGCCCAAGGCTTATCACGCCCGCCGTGAGCAATGGCAGGCACGTAGCGGCGGGTTTCTGGTGCGGGGTTATGGGCAGTTGTGGCGCCGGAATGGGCTCAGGGCGATCGACAGCCCGCAACATCCGTTTCATTGATTGGCTGAAGGGATTTCGATGACCCAGCATCTCGCCGAACTATTGATGTACGTGGCCCCGGAGCCGATCCGCCAAGCCAATGAACGCTGGCTGACAGGCATTGCCCAGCGCCTGGGTGCCTCGCGCCAAAGCGCCGACGGCCTGTCGCTGCCGGACCTCTGGCTCTCCCCGCAATTATTGCTGACGCAAACCTGCGGCTATCCGCTGATGACCTTGCTACGCGGTCAGGTCAAGGTCGTCGGCCGTCCTCGCTACGAACTGCCGGACAGCAACGGCGGCAACCATTGCAGCCTGCTGCTCAGCCGCGCCGACGATCCTCGCCGCAACTTGCCGGCCTTTTACAACAGTCGCGGGGTGATCAATGACGAAGGCTCCAACAGCGGCATGAACCTGTTGCGCCAGCGACTGGCGCCACTGCACCGCGACGGTCAGTTCTTCGCCCGTGTCGGCGTCAGCGGCGGTCACCGCGAGAGCCTGCGCTGGCTGCGTGAAGACCTCGCCGACCTGGCCGCCATCGACAGCGTGACCTTCGCCTACCTGGCGCGGCACGCCGAAGCAGAAGTGGCCGGCTTGCGCGTGATTGCTCGAAGTGCGTTCAGTCCGACCTTGCCTTACATCACCGTTGCGAGCGCCAGTGATGAACAGATCGGGCATCTTCGGCGGGTGATGAATGAAACATTGCGCGAGCTGCCGGACGTCGCCGAAATCCTCGGTCTGCAAGAGGTATTGCCGGCGACGGAAAGCGACTATCAGGTGGTGCTTGATTACCAGCAGGAAGCGGAGGCGTTGGGGTATGGGCGGTTGCGTTAGGTAAGAAAGATCAAAATAGAATATAAAAATGCATTTTAAGTATTATTAAAGAATAAGGCTCCCGTCTAGAATCGCGCCACCGGATCACCGGACATTCAGCGACCCCTAACCCCAGGAGCCCCTATGTCCGGCGCCGACCTTTCCCATCGCAATCACGTGGGCGGATTGTTCCGCGCGCATTACCCTTGGCTGTGCGCCCGGTTGCGCCGGCAGTTGGGCGCCAGCGCCAGTGTCGAAGACATCGCCGCCGAAACCTTTACCCAATTGCTCGAATCCCCGGGGCTGACGCCAATCCGCGAGCCCCGCGCGTTGCTGACCACCATCGCCCAGCGCTTGATCTATCAGCTCTGGCGCCGCCGGGATCTGGAGCGTCAGCACCTCGATCAATTGCAGCACCTCGATTCGCATCAGGCGCGATCGCCCGAAGAACTGCTGCACACCACCCAAGTCTTGAATGGCCTCGACCGTACCCTTGAACGCCTGCCGGGCAAGGTCCGGGCGACGTTCCTGCTGTCGCGCATCGACGGCCTGACCTACCCGCAAATCGCCGCCGAACTGGGCATTTCCCAGCGTTCGGTCAGCGTTTACATGACCCGCTCCCAAGCCTTGTGCGCCCAGCACAGTGCCAACGAACCCCTAAATAGAACGACCCAGAGGTCCGCATGAGATCGATCAAAACCCTGCTCGGCAGTTCGCTGCTGGCCCTGAGCCTGGTGGCCAGCCACGTGCCCGCCGCCGAAAAAACCGCGCCGATCCACTTTGGCGACATCGCCTGGGAAAGCGGCAGTTTCATCACCGAAGTCCTGCGCCTGATTGTCGAGAAAGGTTACGGCTACCCGACCGATACCTTGCCGGGCAGCACCGTCAGCCTCGAAGCGGCGCTGGCCAAGAATGACATCCAGGTGATCGGCGAAGAGTGGGCAGGGCGCAGTCCGGCGTGGGTCAAGGCCTCGAATGAAGGCAAAGTCTTCGGTCTCGGCGATACGGTAAAAGGCGCCACCGAAGGCTGGTGGGTGCCGGAATACGTGATCAAGGGTGACCCGGAGCGCGGTATCAAACCGTTGGCCCCGGAGCTGAAATCCGTCGCTGATCTGGCGCGCTACAAAGACGTGTTCCGCGACCCGGAAGATCCGAGCCGCGGTCGCTTCCTCAACAGCCCCACCGGCTGGACCTCGGAGATCGTCAACAGCCAGAAACTCAAGGCCTATGACCTGACCGCCGACTACGTCAACTTCCGCACCGGCTCCGGCGCGGCGCTGGATGCCGAGGTGGCGTCTTCGATCCGTCGCGGCAAACCGGTGCTGTTCTACTACTGGTCGCCAACGCCGTTACTGGGCCGCTTCAAACTGGTGAAACTCGAAGAACCGGCCTTCGATGCCGAAGCCTGGAAGACCCTGGCCGACGCCAACAATCCGCATCCGAAAGGCACGCGCTCGATGCCGGCGAGCCTGGCGATTGGCGTCTCCGCACCGTTCAAGGCGCAGTACCCGGATTTGGTGGCGTTCTTTGAAAAGGTCGATTTGCCGATTGATCTGCTGAACCAGACCCTGGCGCAGATGAGCGAAAAACGTCAGCAACCGCGGCAGGTCGCCGAAGCATTTTTGCGTGATCAGCCGCAGGTGTGGAAGGGCTGGGTGCCGGGGGAGGTGGCGTCCAAGGTGAGTGGGAGTTTGTGATCTGACAAACGCCAAACAATCTGTGGCGAGGGAGCTTGCTGTGGCGAGGGAGCTTGCTCCCGTTGGACCGCGCAGCGGTCCTTCTTTTATTGAGAAAGGGCCGCTTCGCGACCTGGCGGGAGCAAGCTCCCTCGCCACAGGTTCAGGCCCTACACCCATTCCGCCGCCAACGTCGCCTTCACCGCCGGGCGCTGATCAATCCTTGCCTGAAACCGCGCCAACGCCGGCCACTCCTTCAAATCAATCCCAAACCCCGTCGCCCAGCGCAACACCGTAAACAAATACGCATCCACCACGCTGAACCCGCCCGCCAGCAAATAATCCTGCCGTTCCAGCGTCTCGCTCAACACCGCAAAACGCTTGAACAGCTTCGCCTTGATCAGCGTTTTTACCTCTTCGGAAAACTGTGAATTGAACAGCCATCCAAGCCCGCCATGAATCTCGGTCGAGACGAAGTTCAGCCATTCCTGCAACCGCACGCGTTCGAACGTTCCGTTCGCCGGCGCCAGATTCGTTTCGGGCCGCAAGTCCGCCAGATATTGCAGAATCGCCGGGCCTTCGGTCAGCACCTGGCCGTTGTCCAGTTGCAGCGCCGCGACATATCCCTTGGGGTTGATCGCGAGGAAATCCTCGCCAGCGATGGTCTTCTTGGTGCTGTTATCGACGCGGATCAACTCGAACGGCAGGTCGAGTTCGCGCAACACAATGTGCGGCGCCATCGAGCAGGCTTGCGGGGCGTAATACAGCTTCATGGGCAGGGCTCTGGTTGAGGATTTACGCCAGTGTCATAGTGCGCGCCGGGCTTCGTAAAATTAATCTTCCAGAACCCTGTCATAAGGACAGCTACTGCCATGATGAATCTGATGCACTGGCGAATGGTGGTGGCGGTGGCCGATACCGGCAACATTACCCGGGCGGCCGAGCGGGTCGGCATGACCCAGTCCGGTGCCAGTCAGGCGCTGGCGCTGATCGAAGAAACCCTGGGCGTTCAACTGTTCAGCCGGGAAAACCGTCACACCCTGCCGACCGCCATCGGCCTGCCGGTGATCGAGCAAGCGCGGACCATGCTCGGCGCGTTGGAGACTATTCGCAGCACCGTCGACGCTGCGAAAGACGTCCAGCGTGGCAGCATTCGCCTGGCCAGTTTTCCCATGGTGCTGGCGACGTTTCTGCCGCCGCTGTTGCGCCAGTTCAATCGGCTCTATCCCGGCATTCAGGTGGTGGCCCTGGAAGTCAGCGACGACGAAGTGGAAACCCTGCTCGACGCCGGGCTGGTGGATGTCGGCGTGGTGCTGAACCCGGCGCCCGAGCGCCATGCCGCGCTGTTGGGCAGCGACGCCTGGGTGGCGGTGCTGCCCGGCGGCCATCCCCTGGCGCGGGGCGCGAACGAAGAAGGCCTCAGCCTCGGGCAGTTGGTGGCGCAACCCTTTGTGCTCGCCACCGGTGGCTGTTCGACCAACGCCCGCAGCCTGGCCGCCGACGCTGGTTTGCAGCTGGACGATGTCCGGGCCGAGGTCCGGGAGTGGAGCAGCGCCTTCACCCTGGTGCGGGAAAACATCGGTGTGACCCTGGTGCCAGAAATGACATTGCCGGCCAATCGCCAGGGTTTGCGGGTCGTTCCGCTGATACCACGGATCGTTCGTGAATTTGCCTTGGTGGTGGCGCCGCACAGGACACCTTCCGCCCCGGTGCAAGCGCTGCTGAGTATGCTCGCCGATCAATGATAGGCATGTGGCGCTGAACCGATTTTGTGCTGAATACTGGCCGACTAATGGCATTGCGCCGGTCATTTCACTGGCTATGCTCACCCATAACTCTCTTTTTCAGTCAAAAAAATGAATGGTTCATGACGGGGAGCGTGAGCGCCGTGACATAAGCCGCAGAGTGCGCAACCCAAGGCACCGACACTGAACAACAAGGAGCCGTGCCGTAAATGGAGTTACTTACCAAAACGTTAGGTTGGCCCACCTGGGCTATCAAGAGAAGGATGCCTTGATAAGAGCGTCGCTGCATGGACACTCCGATTGAACATCATTTATCACCTGACAAATCCTGCCCTTGGCGGGATGCGTGTGCCTGTTTCGTGGAACTTGAAAGACCGACGACTTTCATCAATCAAAAGACCGCGCTTAAGGTGATAGAGCCATGTTTAACCTACATCACAAGGCTGACTTGCTGCAGATCGAACGCTTCAATGGCGCATTGACCGAGGCCAACGCCAAGTTGGCGGCGATCAGTCGTTCGATGGCGATGATCGAGTTCAGCCCCGAAGGCATCGTGCTCGACGCCAATGAAAACTTTTGCGCCGTCATGGGCTACAGCGCCGAGGAAGTGCACGGCAAACATCATCGGATCTTTTGTGAAGAAGCGTTCTACCGCAGCGAGGAGTACGCCAAGTTGTGGCGTGACCTGGCCCGTGGCGAACCGGTCAGTGGTACCTTCCTGCGCTTGAACAAGGCGGGTCGCGAGGTGTGGCTCGAAGCCAGTTACATGCCGGTGTTCGGGCCGGATCGCCAAGTGCGGAGTGTGATCAAAGTGGCCTCGGACATCTCCGCCCGAATCCATAAAGAGCACGAAGAAGAAAGCATGCTCGCGGCCATCGGGCGCTCCATGGCGGTGATCGAATTCACCCCGGACGGTCGGGTCATTACCGCCAATGAAAACTTCCTGAAAACCATGCATTACTCGCTGGGCGAAGTCGTCGGCCAGCACCACAGCCTGTTCTGTCACCGCGCCGAAGCCGAGTCGCCGCAGTACAAGGCGTTCTGGGCGTCACTCAATCGCGGCGAATATCACTCGCACCGTTTCGAGCGCAGAGATAAACACGGTCATACGGTCTTTCTGGAGGCGTCCTACAATCCGTTGTTCGACAGCAAGGGTCGCTTGTACAAAGTGGTGAAGTTCGCCAGCGACATCACCCAGCAAGTCACCACCCTGCAAACCGCTGCGGAGTCGGCCCACAGCACTTCGGTACAAAACGACGCCTGTGCGCAGAAAGGTTCCCAGGTGGTTCAGCAAACGGTGCAGATCATCCAGGACATTTCCCGCGACCTCAACGAAGCGGCCGAGAGCATCGATGCGGTGAGCAAACAGTCCGACATCATCGGCACCATCGTCCAGACCATTCGCGGGATTGCCGACCAGACCAACCTGCTGGCGCTCAACGCCGCCATCGAAGCCGCGCGGGCGGGGGAGCATGGACGCGGGTTTGCGGTGGTCGCCGATGAAGTCCGCAGCCTCGCGGCACGCACCAGTCAGGCCACGCTGGAAATTGTCGAAGTGGTGCGCAAGAACCACGACTTGTCGTTGAGCGCGGTGTCGAGCATGCAATCAAGCCTGAGCCGCACCGGGTTAGGCGTGGAACTGGCGAACGAGGCGGGGGAGGTGATCCTGGAGATTCAACAAGGATCGCGGCATGTGGTGGATGCGATCAGCCAGTTCAACTCGACGTTGCAAATCAACTGAAAAACCGCCCCTCTAATAGACTTCAGTTTTTGAGGGGCGATTTTTATATTCGGTTTTTTTTTGGTTTTTCAGTCTTCGGCTCCTGCGGTGAGTGAAAAAGCGCCGGTGATTTTTGCGCTTTCGTTTGAGTTGTGTCGGTTGAAGACCTCAAAGCTAAAAGTACCATGTGCAAATTTTTTACTATGATCAACTTCGGTTAAAGTGATTTCGCCTTCGGGGTTAGTTCCATCCGGTACCCATGAACTGTGAGGTCGCGGGGGGTTGTAAAAGCCTGATGTTTCTCCTTTCGGTGTGAACTTGAAAGTTCCAGGTTTGATTGTGTCTTGGATATTTATCATGACCCCCCAGTATACTTTTTGCCCTTCATGGTCAACAAAATCGAATCCGCCGGCAATGAGTGCGTTTTCTGAAATGCTGAACGTCAGATCTGTCCGGGTTTGTTCATGTTGCGTTCCATCATTCTCTTTGGCGACTGCTCGAAACATTCCTATCGGTCGTTTATTACTCATAACCCTATCCTTTTGCTGTTAGGTTTTTTCCAGTAAGCCAGCATCCAATTTCCAACTGTCGAGTCGCTGTAGCGCTGTTGAGTCGGCACTTTCATGATTGGTCAGAGGGGGAGGGGTGTCTACTGTCAGAACTTACAGGTCGAGGCTTGAAAGCGGATGGATCTGACGGGCGGTCACACTGCCAAAACAAAAAGGGCCCCGAGAAGGGACCCTTTTTTTATGGGGTGATCGTGTTAAAGCGAAGCGAGGAACTTGTCGACCACCTGAGGCCCATCAGCCTTCTCGGTACTGCCGTTTTCCTTGTCAGCCTGGGCCAGTTTCATCTTGTCCTGGATGCGCTCGGCGATTTCTTTGCCAATCGCCAGTTGTTGCGCCGGCGGCATGGCTTGCAGTTGATCTTCGGTGATGCCCATTTCTTTCAGGATACTGTCGCGCAGCCGCTGTTCCGGCGTTTTGCTCATGTAGTCCTTGAAGTCGGCCATGGCCGAGCTGTCGGTGGATTTGGTCTTGTTATCGTCCGGGACGGATGCTTGCAGGCCCACGCGGGTTTTCGCGAACGCTTCGTCAACGTTGTCGCTGATGGTGCTCGCCGCGCTGACTTGCTGGGTGGCGTTGTTCAGGCCGGACGACTGCACATTGGTGCTGTCCTGCTTGATTTGCGCGACGGTGTTTTGCGCGTTCTGGATCAAACCACTGTACAGCGCGCTCGCGGCGGCCGTGGTCGGGTCCATGTCGGTGCGCTGGGTCTTTTGAACGATGGAAGCTTGATGGGCACTGACCAGCATGATGGATAAACCTGTAGGTAATTGCTGTTGAGTCTGTAAGAGCAATTAGCGTGCCGCTGCTGAAAGCCCCTGTTTACGGGGCGACTCAGCAGCGGCGGCGGTCAGAACTTGCCGCTGGGCGGCAGACGGCAACCGCTTCAACGGTGAGCGATGTTTTCCAGCGCCAGGTTGCGGGTTCTCGGACCGAAGTAACCGATGGTGATCATCACGATCAACATGCTGCTGACGATGAACGCCAACACCCCTGGTGTGCCGAAGTGTTCGAGAAAAATCCCGATCAGCAAGCTGCTGAACACCGTCGACAAACGACTGAACGAATAACAGAAACCCACGGCCCTGGCGCGGATGTTGGTGGGGAACAGTTCGCTTTGGTAGGAGTGGTAGGCGAAGCTCAGCCAGGCGTTGCAGAAGGTGATCATCACCCCGCAGACGATCAGCCCGACCGCGCTGGTTTGCAGGGCGAACAGCGTACCGAAGGTCATGGCGCCGAGGGCCGAGCCGACGATCTGCCATTTATTCTCGAAACGGTTGGCGAACTTCACAAACATCAACGGCCCGAGCGGGTAGGCCAGGGTGATGATGAAGGCGTACATCAGGCTGTGAGTCACGCTCACGCCCTGGCCGGACAGCAACGCTGGCAACCAGTTGCCGAACCCGAAGAACCCGATGGCCTGGAACACATGGAACACGATCAGCATCAGCGCCCGGCGGCGATAAGGTGGCTGCCAGATATCGGCGAAGCGGCCGCTGCCCTGAATATCCACCGCGGCGAGTTCCGGCTCATCCAGCGCCTTGCCCTGATCCTTCACGCAACGCGCTTCGATGGTGTCGAGAATCCGGCTGGCCTCGTCGAAACGACCCTGCTGGGCCAACCAGCGCGGCGACTCCGGCAAGCGTGAGCGCAGCCACCAGATAAACAGCGCAAACACCGCACTCGCCAATACCACCCAGCGCCAGCCCGACACGCCGAAGGGGTCCTGCGGCACCAGCCACCAGGACATCAACGCCACCGCCGGCACCGACAGAAACTGCACGAAAAATGCGAAGGCGAATGCCGAACTGCGCATGCGTTTGGGCACCAGTTCCGAGAGGTAGGCGTCGATGGTCACTAACTCGATGCCCAGACCGATGCCGACCAGAAAGCGCATGCCGATAATGCCCAGCGCCGAACTCTGTACGCCCATGGCCACGGTGGCGACCGTGTACCAGATCAACGCAAAGGTGAAGATCGCGCGGCGGCCGAAGCGGTCAGCCAAGGGACTGAGCAAACTTGCGCCGAGGAACAAACCAAGAAACGTCGCCGAGGCAAACGCCGCCTGATCGGAGAATCCGAACACACCCTGGCTGCCGGTAGCGAAGATGCCATCGCGGATCAGGCCGGGGCTGATGTAGGCGGTCTGGAACAAATCGTAGAGTTCGAAGAAACCGCCAATCGAGAGCAACGCCACCAGTTTCCAGATTGTGGAAACGGCCGGGAGTCGGTCGATGCGGGCGGATATCCGGGCGGCGCGAACAGGGTCGATACCGTCGGTTTGAACAGCGGTGGGGGCGTGGGCAGGCATGGGCTGATCCGATTCTTGTCGAAGCGGAAGCTTAGCCTGCTATCGGAAATATTGGGTTGCGAATCTTTGCCGCTTTACGCAGAGATTCGCCGAGTTATTGCAAAAACGGCTTGGGTTTTAGGGGTTTATGGCGCGATCGGAAGATCAAACTCGCGAAACGCATCATCCACCGGCAAGTAACCCAGCACCCGCGTGGTCTCGCTGAGGTCCAGGCGCTTGAAACGGTTGTTGGATATCCCGTGGGCAATCAGGTGTTGCACGCCTTCGACTTCCACCGCGCGTTGCAGCAATTGCACGGCATCACGCGGGCTGAGCCAGGCGCTCAAGTCGCGGGCGTTGGTCAGCTCGTGGCGGTCCGGAAATTCGAAGGCGCCGATGCGAATGGCGATGGTCGAGAGCCCGCGTTTGGCGGCGTAGAACCCGCACAACGCCTCGCCATAACATTTGCTGACGCCATACAGATTGGCCGGCATCACCTGCATGCCCGGGGTGATCTGCCGATCCACCGGATAGCCTTCGATGGTTTGCGCGCTGCTGGCGAACACCAGTCGCTTGCAGCCGGCGGCGACTGCCGCTTCGAACAGGTAAGTCGTGGCGAGAATGTTGTTGGGCAGCAACTCATCGAAAGTCGCCGTGGCGTGGGGGATGCCGGCGAGGTGGACGATGACGTCAATGCCTTTGAGCACTTCTTCGATTGCCTTGGGATCGGCCATGTCCAGGCGTACGAAATGATGGGGCGCCTCGACCGCGAAGTCGGGTTCGACGCGGTCGGTCAGAACGAAGGTGTAGCGGTCTTTCGACGCTTCGAAAAAGGTCTTGCCAATTCTGCCGCAGGCACCGGTCAGCAGCACGTTGAGTCCGTTCATGAATCTCTCTTTTTTTTGGGGGGAGGGGCTAAGCCAGTCCGTTAAGCCGTAACGCGATCTGTAGCAGCTGGCGAAGCCTGCGTCCGGCTGCGCAGCAGTCGTAAAACCAGTGCGCGCGATTCTCCTGAAGAAACGCGTCGGCTGATTTCACGACTGCTGCGCAGCCGGACGCAGGCTTCGCCAGCTGCTACAAAGAAGGTGTTGCGCATGAAGCATTCTTAACTGATCGGTATTGGAAAGAGAAGGCGTTGTTCTGAGGCTACGGCAATCCATTGCAACCATGTTTCAGAAACCCCGGGCGCTGGGCCAGCCGTTGGAAATACTCGTCAACGGCGGGGAAGTCCGGCCGCTCCATCGGCGTCATCAGCCAGCGGTTCACCGACAGGCCGATCACAATGTCCGCCAGGGTAAAACGTGGCCCGGCGACATAGGCTTTGGTGGCCTTGAGCTGCTGCTCAAGGATGGCCATCTTGTGATTCCAGTCGTTAACGCCGACGGCAATCTGGTGCGGGTCCTGGAACTCCGGATCCTTGCGCACCAGTGCGGTGAACGCATATCCCCAGGACCGATTGAGCTCGGTCGCTTGCCAATCCATCCACTGTTCCACCCGCGCACGAGCGGCGGGTTCGCCGGGCAGCAATTCGTGGTTGTGATGCTTGCCGGCCAGATACCGGCAAATGGTATTGGATTCCCACAACACCCCGGCGTCATCGATGATCACCGGCACCTGAGCGTTGGGATTGAGGCGGGTGAACTCGGGGCTGTGGGTCGAGGCATAACCGCTGCCCCAATCCTCACGCTCGTAGGAAACGCCCAATTCCTCACAAGTCCACAGGACTTTTCGGACGTTGATGGACGAAGCCTTACCGAGAATCTTCAGTGCATGTTCCATGGAGCTACTCCTTTAGCGAATCGACGCCTCGGGAATCTACCACTAAGCGGGATCCGGCAGCGCCGACGCTGGCAAACCAAACGTGCGATCAAACAACCAGTTGAAGGCGAAGGTGTAGCACGGGATGAGCAGGATCAGCGCCAAGTCCAGCAGAAATGCCTGCACCAGGCTGATGTTCATCCACCAGGCGATCAACGGGATGAGGAACACAATCAAGGTTAGTTGAAAACCCACGGCATGGGCGATGCGCCGTCTGACGGTGCGGGTGCGCGAAGGTTGGCGGCTTTCCCAGCGTTCGAACAATGAGGTGAAGATGAAATTCCAGGTCACGGCGATGGTGGTGATGAACACCGCCAGCGGGCCGGTGCTATGCGGTGAAGTGCCGGACAGCAGCGCCAGGCCGAGGGCCGAGAGGGTCATGCCGATGGCTTCGTACAGCGACACGTAGAGCAGTTTGCGTTTAACGCCTTGCATGGGGTTTTTGCCTCTTTCTTGCGAACTTGAGCCAGCAGCACTGGCGAAGGCGACGAAAGATAGCTTCAATAGCGCTGACAGAAAAAGTCAGTAGCTTTCAGTTTTATTGATAGGACGGCGAATGAACTTCAACAGCGACAGCATCGAATTGTTTCTCGCGGTGATCGAGCGCGGCTCGTTTTCCGCGGCTGCCAGGGCATTGGGCAAAGTGCCGTCGGCGGTGAGCATGGGCATCGGCAATCTCGAAGCCGAACTCGGTTATCCGCTGTTCGACCGCAGCCACCGCGAACCGGTGCCGACGGCCATGGCCAGCGCCCTGGTGCCCCACGCACGGCTGATTTTTGAACAGCTCAAACAGTTGCAGGTGCACGCGGTCGAGTTGTCGTTGGGGTTGGAAAGCAAGTTGTCGATCGGGGTGGTGGCTGACATCGATAAGAGCCGTTTAATGACGGCGATCAAAGTCATTGCCGAGCGTCATCCACTGCTGGAAGTCGAAGTGCTCAGCGCGCCGCAGGATGATGTGCTGGCGCTGCTGCACAGCGGTCGAGTCAGCGTGTGCCTGGCGTACGCCGGGTTGAGCATGAACGTGCTGGAGCGTTTTCAGTTTGTCGGCACGGAGCGGATGATCGCCACGTTGGCGGCAGACAATTCGCTGTTCCAGGGGCAGGATTTATTTCTCGAAGACCTGGTGCATGTACGGCAGATCATCGTCGCCAGCCGCGACTTGCCGATCAGCGAAACCCGGCCGTTGGTGGCCGAATCCTATTGGCGTACGGACACCTTGAGCGCTGCTTTGGAGATGGTCGAGGCGGGATTGGGCTGGGGCAATTTTCCGTTGTCGGTGGTGCAGCCGTTGCTCGATGCCGGAAGGCTCAAACGCCTGCGCTTCAGGAACATCGAGAATGGCCTGGTGTTGCCGGTGCATGCGGTTTGGCTCAAGAGTCAGCCGTTGCAGAAAGGCGCGTTGGCCTTTGTTGGCCTCATGTCCGGCGGATGATCGTTCCCACGCTCTGCGAGGGAATGCCTCAACGGACGCTCCGCGTTCGGCTCTGGATGGGACGCGGAGCGTCCCGGGCTGCATTCCCACGCCGAGCGTGGGAACGATCAGGCTACGTACTCTCGCGCACCTTCAACTCAAACCCCATGTCCTGCACCGGTTTGGCCACCGCATTACCCGCCATCAACGTCAGCATCTGCTCCGCTGCGCGCCGGCCTATCGCCTCGCGCGGGGTGCTGATGCTGCTCAGGCGCGGCACCATGTGCGCCGAGGCCGGCAGGTCGTTGAAGCCGAGGATCGCCACTTGCTCGGGGATCTTGATCCCGCAGCGCATGGCTTCAAGCAGTGCGCCCTGAGCCAGGTCGTCGTTGCCGAAGAAGATTGCATCGACCTCGGGATGAGTGGCCAGGAGTTGCAGGAACAACTCGCCGCCCAAACCGACGGAAGACGCACGGGGCGTCAGCACTTCCAGGTCCGGGTCGTACAAACCGGCCTTTTGCAGGGCTTTGCGGAAGCCTTCACCACGCAGCAACGTGCGTTGATCGAGCTGCGCGCCGATGTAGGCCAGGCGCTTACGACCACGGGACAACAAATGCTCGGCCGCCGTTTCGCCGGCCGCCAGTTGCGAAAACCCCACGCAATTAAGGCCCGCCGCGCTGTCCAGTTCCATCATGTACACGCAGGGAATGTTGCTCGCCTCGATCATCCGCCGTGAGCTTTCGGTGCGGTCGAAACCGGTCAGCAACAAGCCGCGGGGTTGATAGGCCATGTAGTTGCGCAGCAGGTTTTCTTCTTCATCGCGCGAGTAATGGAAGTTACCGATCAGCACTTCAAAGCCCTTGGGGCGCAAAACCTGATGAATGGCTTCCAGGGTGTCGATGAACAGCAGGTTGGACAGCGACGGCACCAGCACCACCACCGAATGGCTCTGGGCCGAGGCCAGCGCGCGGGCGGCGGGGTTGACCACGTAATTCAGTTCAGCCGCGGCTTTCTGCACCTTTTCCACCAGTTCGGTGGCCACCGTGCTGACCCCGCGCAAGGCCCGGGAGGCGGTGATTGGGCTGACGCCGGCCAGGCGCGCGACTTCGTTGAGGGTAGGGCGGCCAGTGGTTCGTGTATTTTTATCGTTTTTAGGGGTGGTCATCGGGGCGGCTTGCCAAACAAAATTCAAGGCACTAAGGTAGCGCTGTCCCGAAGCAGCTGCAAATGCGTAAGCGAGTTTTGCCTGAACCTCGCTTTTTGGCCTCGTGAGCGAACATGCTGCAACCCACAAAAATGACAAGAAGGCGTCGGCAACTTCTACTTTTGCACTAGAGTTTCACGTAGCAAAGGTAGCGCTGTCTGCGCGCTGAGGTGTTTCATGAATCATCCCATCACCGCCCTGGTTATCATGGGCGTTGCCGGTTGTGGCAAGACTTGCGTCAGCGAAGCCTTGTGCCAGCTCAGCGGCGCGACTGCCATTGAAGGCGACACTTTCCACCCTGCCGCCAATATCGAAAAGATGAGCGCGGGAATCCCCCTGAACGACGAAGACCGTGCCGGCTGGCTCGACAGCCTGTGCGATGAATTGCGCCGCGTCGACGCCCAGGGCCAACGCCCGGTGTTGACCTGTTCGGCCCTCAAACACAGTTATCGCGAAGTGCTGCGCAGTGCCTTGCCGGGCCTGGGCTTCGTGTTCCTTGAGCTGACCCCTGAAGTCGCCGCCGAGCGTGTATCTCACCGTCCGGGCCACTTCATGCCGTCCACCTTGATCGACAGTCAGTTCGCCACTCTTGAGTCGCCTGTGGGCGAGCCGTTGACCCTGGCCCTCGACGCCTCGAATCACAGCGTCGACGAGTTGGCGCAACAGGCGCAAGCCTGGTGGTTGAAACACGGTTTGAAACTCACCGGTTAAGTCTTGCTCCAAGAGATAGCGCTGTCCTGATTGCTTTTGAATAATTGCTTTCATAACAACAACAAACAGGAGTCACCCCCCCATGTTTGGCATGTCCCACGAGTCGTTCCTGCTGCTAGACGCAGTGGTCACAGTGATCGGACTTATCGTCCTGATCACTAAGTTCAAGATTCACCCGTTCATTGCCCTGATCATCGCCGCCGCCTTCCTCGGGCTGACCTCCGGCATGCCGATCGGCACCGTCATCAAGGCGTTCCAGGACGGCTTCGGTGGTGTGCTCGGTTTCGTTGGGATCATCCTGGCGCTGGGCACGATGCTCGGCAAAATGATGGCTGAGTCGGGCGGGGCGGATCAGATTGCCCAGACCCTGATTCGCGCGTTCGGCAAGGACAAGGTGCAGTGGGCGATGATGTTCGCGGCCTTCCTGGTCGGCATTCCGCTGTTCTTCGAAATCGGCTTCGTGCTGTTGATCCCGCTGGTGTTCATCGTTGCCCGGCGCACCGGCGTGTCGATCATCAAGATCGGTATCCCGCTGCTGGCCGGTCTGTCGGCGGTACACGGCCTGGTGCCGCCGCACCCGGGCCCGTTGCTGGCCATCGGCGTGTTCGGTGCCGACATCGGTAAAACCATTCTGTATGGCCTGATCGTTGCGCTGCCGACCGCCATTATTGCCGGTCCGATCTTCGGTACGTTCATTGCCAAGTACATTCCAGGCCATGCCAATCAGGAATTGGTCGATCAACTGGTGCGCGAGGAGGAGGCGAGCAACCTGCCGAGCTTCGGCATCACCCTGGTCACCGTGTTGCTGCCGGTGTTCCTGATGTTGCTCAAGACGTTTGCCGACGTGGTACTGCCGGAAGGTAATTTCGCGCGCTCGTTCATGGACCTCATCGGTCACCCGATCTCCGCGCTGCTGCTGGCGTTGCTGCTGTCGCTGTACACCTTTGGCTACAAGCAGGGCATGGGCTCGAACACCATTCTTAAATTGCTCGACGCCAGCCTGGCGCCAACCGCCGCGATCATCCTGATCATCGGTGCCGGTGGTGGCTTCAAGCAGATGCTGGTGACCAGCGGTGTGGGTGACGTGATCGGCCACATGGCGGTCAACGCACAGATCTCGCCGATCCTGCTGGCCTGGCTGGTGGCGGCGGTGATTCGCGTAGCGACCGGTTCGGCCACCGTGGCGACCATTACTGGCGCGGGCATTGTGGTGCCGGTGGTGGGGATGATTCCAGGCGTGAACCTTGAGTTGCTGGTGCTGGCCACCGGTGCCGGTTCGCTGGTGCTGTCTCACGTCAACGACGCGGGTTTCTGGCTGGTCAAGCAGTACTTCAACATGACCGTGCTGGAAACCTTCAAGACCTGGACGGCGATGGAAACCATCCTGTCCGTGGTCGCGCTGGGCTTTATCCTGCTGCTGTCGCTGTTCGTCTAAGCACCTCACACCGATCGTTCCCACGCTCTGCGTGGGAATGCCGCCATGGACGCTCCGCGTCCACTGTGACGCGGAGCGTCACGGGATGCATTTCCACGCGGAGCGTGGAACGATCAGGCACAAAAAAACCGCAGCGATGCGGTTTTTTTGTGTCTGCTGAATAATCAGGCGTTGGTTTTTGCGACTAACCCATCCGCCCGAAACATCCCGCGAATCCCGCGCACGGCCTGACGAATCCGGTCCTGGTTTTCGATCAGCGCAAAGCGCACGTGATCATCCCCGTATTCCCCGAATCCTACGCCCGGCGAGACGCAGACCTTCGCTTCAGCGAGCATTTTCTTGGCGAATTCCAGCGAGCCCAAGTGCGCGTAAGCCTCGGGAATCTTCGCCCAGACGTACATCGACGCTTTCGGGTTTTCGACCATCCAGCCCAATTCATGCAGGCCTTTGACCAGCACGTTGCGCCGCTGGCGATACTGCTCGGCGATGTCTTTGACGCACTGCTGATCGCCTTCCAGCGCCGCAATCGCCGCAACCTGCAACGGCGTGAACGTGCCGTAGTCGTGGTAGCTCTTGATCCGCGCCAGGGCGTTGACCAGTTCGGCGTTGCCGACCATGAAGCCAATGCGCCAGCCGGCCATGTTGTAGCTCTTGGACAGGGTGAAAAACTCCACCGCGATGTCCTTGGCGCCCGGCACTTGCATGATCGACGGGGCTTTCCAGCCGTCGTAGACGATGTCGGCGTAGGCCAGGTCGTGCACGACCAAAACGTCGTACTGCTTGGCGAGAGCGATCACCCGTTCGAAGAAGTCCAGCTCCACGCATTGCGCGGTCGGGTTCGACGGGAAGCCGAGGATCATCATCTTCGGTTTCGGGATCGAACCGCGAATCGCGCTTTCCAGTTCGGCGAAGAAGTCCACGCCCGGAATCAGCGGCACCGACCGCACCTGGGCGCCGGCAATCACGGCACCGTAGATGTGAATCGGGTAGCTGGGGTTGGGCACCAGCACGGTGTCGCCCTGGTCGAGGGTGGCCAGCATCAAGTGCGCCAGGCCTTCCTTGGAACCGATGGTCACGATGGCTTCGGTTTCCGGGTCGATGTCGACCGCGTAGCGATCCTTGTACCAATTGGAAATCGCCCGGCGCAGGCGCGGAATGCCTTTGGACGTCGAATAACCGTGGGTGTCTTCGCGCTGGGCGACAGTCACCAGTTTTTCGACGATGTGCGGCGGGGTCGGGCCATCAGGGTTGCCCATGCTGAAGTCGATGATGTCTTCGCCACGACGACGGGCGGCCATCTTCAGCTCGGCAGTGATGTTGAATACGTAAGGGGGGAGTCGATCTATGCGCGCAAAGCGGCGCGGCGAACCTGGGTTAGCCATTGTTGCCTCGGTAACGTGAGCGCCCGGAACCGTCCGAGCGACGCTGGCCACTGCGGTGGCCTGTGGCGGAATGTAAGGGCTGATGTGGCAAACTGTCCAGCGTCTGTGTAAACAAAAATTTCCGAAGGAAACGGGTTGATGGAATTTAGCAGTGGCTTCTTGCTGAGCCTTTCGCTGTGCCTGGACATTGGCGTGGCCAACATCGCAATGATCACGTTGGCCATGCAACGCGGCTATTTTCAAGGCTTTGCCCTGGGGTTGGGGACCTGCGTCGGCGACCTGATCTACGCCGTGCTGGCCCTGGCCGGGATGACCGTCTTGCTGCAATACGAAACCGTGCGCTGGGTGCTGTGGATCGGCGGTTCGGCGTTGTTGCTGTACTTCGCGGCGAAGATGATTTACTCGGCGATTCACCACGAAGCGGTACTGGCTCAAGGCGCGGAGGTGGGAAACAACTCCCATCGGCGTGAGTTTTTTCGCGGCATCTTCCTCGCCATGTCCTCGCCCAGCGCGATTCTGTGGTTTGCGGCGGTGGGCGGCACCCTGATCGCCCGTTCCGGCGGCGGTGGCGCCCTCAGTTCGGCGTTGTTCCTTGGCGGTTTCCTGTGCGCTGGAGTGTTGTGGTGCGTCGCGTTGTGCTTCGCTGCAAGCCACGGCGGCAAGTTGCTGGGGGACAAGCTACTGCGTTACTCCTACATGGCATCGGCGGCGATCTTCTGCTATTTCGCGGTCTACGTGATCCTATCGGGCTACAACGAGTTTATCGGCAAGGCTGCCGTCGGGCAGCTTCCCGGGCTCTGAGTGGGCGAATCGGGTTTGGCTTCTATACTCCCAGCCGAACCCACTTTTTTTGTACCAGGAGTTGAGTCATGGATGAGCAATCAGGCGTTAAACCGGCCGAGCCACGTTTTGAGAGTGGGCATTTCCTGCTCATTGCCGGGCTTGGCGGACGATTTACCCAGGAAACATCGAAACAGATCCCCGACCTCTGGGAGAAATTCATTCCCGAGATCGGCAAGATTCCAGGGCAAAAAAGCGAAGTGACCTACGGCATCTGCTGCAATCCCGACGGCATGGGTGGGTTCGAATACATCGCCGGCGTGGAAATCAGCAAACTCGACGACCTGCCCGAGAAATACCGCTGGGTCGAGGTTCAGCCCCAACACTATGCGGTGTTCGAACACAAAGGCTCGCTGGACACCTTGCCCGAGACCTTTCAGTACATCTGGAAAACCTGGCTGCCACAGTCCGGTCGCGCCGCGGCGGACGCCCCGGAGTTCGAGCGCTACAGCGAGGACTTCGACCCGAAGCTCAATACCGGTGTGCTGGAAATCTGGTTGCCACTCAAACCCGAATGATCGCAGCGAGAGGCGGACCCCGCGTCCGCCTCTCGACTCGTCATTTACCCTGCTTCATCCGTCGCGCCCGCAACAGGTCGATGGACAAGGTAACGAAGCCAAACGCGCTGATGCCCAACAGCATAAGAAGGCCGATCTGAACGCTGCTCATGGTGTGTTCCCCTATGGATGATCAGAGACAGGGCCTATCAATAATCCCCTTCGCTGAGCAATAAAAGCGCCTATACGCAGGCTTTACGGCGCCAACGGTGATCGATATGAACACCTTATTCCTCTATCATCGGCCACCTTTCCAACGCTGAATCCGAGTTGCCATGAACACCGTCATCCGCCACGTCACCCCTGCTGATCTGGACCGCTGCTACGCCATCGAAACCGTGGCCTACGAAGGCGACGAAGCCGCCACCCGGGAAAAAATCGCCACCCGCATCGCCACCTGGCCCGAAGGGTTCATCGTGGCTGAAGTCGATGGCGTTGTAGCCGGTTTCATCAATTCCGGTGCGGCGTTTGAAGTGGAAATGTCGGACGAAGCCTTCAAGGAACTGATCGGCCACGACCCGAAAGGCCCGCACGTGGTGATCATGTCGGTGGTGGTGCACCCGGATTATCAGGGGCAGGGCTTGGCGAAGCGCTTGATGGGCGAGTTCATCGAGCGCATGCGCGGGATGGGTAAGGCCAGCATTCACTTGATGTGCAAGGAACGGCATATTCCGCTGTATGCCGGGTTCGGGTTTGCCTACATCAAGCCATCCGCGTCGGACCATGGCGGGATGGCGTGGCATGAGATGGTGCTTGAGCTCTGATTTATTCGGTCCCGCGAAGGCGATCGGAAGATCTCAATCTCTAATAGAGACTATCGCGCACCCGCGTCGGCGCTTCCCGGTCATATGTCTCGGCATCAAACTCCCCATCGTTCAAGCGCTTGTGAAACGCCCCCGCCGTCGGCAGGGCAGAGCGGTCCAGATAGCGTTCCGGGTTCCACAGCTGCGAACGCACAATCGCTTTGGAGCAGTGGAAATACGCCGCCTCCACCGTCACCAGCAGCACCGTGCGCGCCGGTTTGCCGTTGACGGCGAAACTCTCCAGCAGCGCAGGTTCGGCGCTGATCTGCGCGGTGCCGTTGACGCGCAAGGTCTCGCCGATCCCCGGGATGATGAACAGCAGCGACACCCGCGAATCGAGCACCACGTTGCGCAGGGTGTCGATGCGGTTGTTGCCCGGACGATCCGGGATCGCCAGGGTGCGTTCATCGATGATCCGCACAAACCCCGGCGCATCGCCCCGGGGTGAGCCATCCATGCCGTCCGGGCCGACCGAGCTGATGATGATCAGCGGCGAGGCGCGAACCATCGCTTGATAGTCCTCGTTCAGAAACGGGATCTGCTTGCGCACGGCGCGGTCGTGGGGTTGGCCGTAAATGGCTTCCAGTGCTTCGATCGAATTCACCATCGTTATTCCCTCAACGATTCAAAAAACCAAACCCATCCGCCGTTCGTAACCGATGCGGCCCTTGTACGCCTCGCCGCTGTCGACGAAGCCGTATTTTGTGTACAGCGCGATGGCTGATTCATTGTCGGCATCGACCGACAATTCCAGCCCCTTTATTTCCGGGAACACCTGGCGTGCGGCAGCCGGCAGTGCTTGCAAACAGGCCTTGCCATACCCTTTGCCCTGGGCGCGTTGATCGACTTGCAAGGCGTGCAACGTGGCGCTGTGTTCATTCGCCCAGGCCGGTAATGCCGGTGGGCGCTTGAGCAGCAGGAACGCCACGGGAATGTCCTCGACCAGCAAGGCAAAGCCTTTTACGCCGGGACCGGGTTTGGACAGTAGGCTGTGCAACGCACCGTGGATGTCGCCGCTAAACTTGATCTGTTCCTGATGAACTTCGATGGCCTCGACCTGCCGGCACTGTTGCGCGTTCAGGCTTTCGTAAGGCACGAGTCGAGCGGTCATGGGTGGTGTCCTTTTCCGAAATTTCCCACATGAATGTGCGACGCGGATTCTAGACAAATTGTTTCAGTGATAATTTTTTATTTCAGCTGTCGATTCAACGTTACGCCGAACGACTAAGGGTGTCTTCACAACAAAAACCACGGAGAACCTTCATGAACGCGCAAACCCAAATCCATAGCCTGATCGAAAGCTACCGCCAGGCTGTCATGGCCAAGGACGTGGAAAAAGTCATGGCGCTGTATGCCGACGACATCGTCTCCTTCGACGCGGTCAAGGCCCTGCAATTCAAAGGCAAAGCGGCGTACCGCGCGCACTGGCAGGAATGCATGGAAATGTGCCCCGGCCCGCACATCTTCGAATTCCACGAGATCGACATCGCGCCTTCGCAAGAGATCGCCTTCGCCCACTGGCTGGCCCGGTGCGGCGGCACCAACGACAAGGGCGAAACCCAGGCCTGCTGGATGCGCGTAACCCAGTGCTACCGGCAAGAGGCGGGGCTGTGGCAGATCGTCCACGAACACTGGTCGGCACCGTTCGACATGACCAGCGGCGCCGCTCTGTTCGAGCTTAAGCCCTGATCGTCGGAAAAGAAGCCGTAACGCCAAACAGCAGCCATAGTTGATCAGCCGATCACGGAGCGTCCCATGAAATACCTATGCCTGGTTTACAGCAACGAACAGGCGTTGCATTCGCTGCCCGACAGCCCGGAAGACGCCGAGTGCATGGCCTACGCCGAGTCGATCCAGGGCAGCGGCCGGATGATCGCCGCCGAAGCGCTGGAGTCGGTGCAGACCGCCACCACCGTGCGTATGCGCAACGGTAAGTTGTCGATCACCGACGGCCCGTTCGCCGAAACCAAGGAGCAGTTGGCCGGCTTCTACCTGATCGATGCCAAGGACCTCAACGAAGCCATCCAGGTCGCCGGCGACATCCCGGCGGCCCGGGTCGGCTGTGTCGAGGTGCGTCCCGTTCGCCAGTTGAATCCCTGAACAATCAAAACAAACAGGAGAGCTGCATGAGCCCGCAACCCTTTAAAAAACAGCCTGCCGAATTCGAACTGTCCATCAGCCGCTTGATCGACGCGCCGCGCCGTAAGATTTTCCGCGCCTGGACCGAGCCGGCCTTGCTCGTGCAGTGGTGGGGGCCCCACGGCATGACCACACCGGAGTGCGAAATGGACCTGTGGGTCGGCGGCCAGTTTCGCACCCTGATGCGCGCCCCGGACGGCAGCGAGTACCCGACCATGGGTGTGTTCCTGGAGATCGTCGCACCGGAGCGGCTGGTGTTTACCGACGCGTTTATTCCTGGCTGGATTCCGTCAGGCAAACCGTTCATGAGCGCCGAAGTGACCCTCGAAGACCGGGACGGCAAAACCCTCTACACCGCCCGCGCCATGCACTGGAGCGAAGAGGATCGCCAGGCGCATGAAGCCATGGGTTTTCATGACGGTTGGGGGCAGAGCCTCGACCGCTTGGTGACATTGGTGACCGAAGGCATGCCGGACTGATGTCCGGCGAGTCGGTCAAGGCCAGGGTCGAGCAGGTTTACCGCGAAGACTCGCGGCGGATTCTCGCGACGCTGATCCGTTTGCTTGGCGATTTCGACCTCGCCGAGGAGGCCTTGCACGAGGCGTTCTTCGTCGCGGTCGAGCGTTGGCAGCGGGACGGTGTGCCGGACAATCCGCGCACCTGGCTGGTGTCCACCGGGCGCTTCAAAGCGATTGATGTGTTGCGCCGACGCGGGCGTTTCAAGGCGTCGCAGCCGTTGCTGATTGCTCAACTGGAAGAGCTGGAGCAGGCCGACTGGAGTGACGAAGACGTGGAAGACGATCGCCTGCGCCTGATCTTCACCTGCTGTCACCCGGCGCTTGCGGCGGATGCCCAGGTGCCACTGACCCTGCGGGAAGTCTGCGACCTGACCACGGAAGAAATCGCCCGCGCCTTTCTCTCGGCGCCGGCCACCATCGCCCAGCGCATTGTGCGGGCCAAAGCGAAAATCCGTGACGCGAAAATCCCTTATCAAGTGCCATCGCTGGGCGAATTGCCCGAACGCCTCGACAGCGTATTACGGGTGATTTACCTGGTGTTCAACGAGGGGTACTCGGCCTCTGTCGGCGCCGAACTGACCCGCGAAGACCTGACCCGTGAAGCGATTCGCCTCGGGCGCTTGTTGATGGAGTTGTTGCCGGAACCTGAGGTGATGGGATTGCTGGCGCTGATGTTGTTGCACGAGTCGCGGCGCCCGGCCCGGACTTCGGACACCGGCGAGTTGATCCTGCTGGATGAACAGGACCGCTCATTGTGGGACGCCGGGATGATTGCCGAAGGCTGCGCGCTGGTGGAGCGCGCGCTGACCCTGCGACGCTTCGGGCCTTACTGCCTGCAAGCGGCGATCGCGGCGGTGCACGCCGAGGCCGTGACGGCGGGGCAGACGGATTGGCCGCAGATTGTCGGCCTGTATGACTTGCTGCTGCGGGCGGTGCCATCGCCGGTGATCGAACTGAACCGTGCGGTGGCGCTGGCCATGCGCGATGGGCCGTTGGCGGGGTTGACGGTGGTGGAAGAGATTTTGGCGCGCGGGGAGTTGCTGGATTACCACCTGGCGCATTCGGCGCGGGGGCAGTTTTGTCGGCAGTTGGGGCGGGTGGAAAAGGCGCGGGCGGCGTATCGGCGAGCGCTTGAGTTGACGCAGCAGGAGCCGGAGCGGCGGTTTATCGAGGGGCGCCTGCAAGAATTGAAATGACCGATCGTTCCCACGCGGAGCGTGGGACCGATCAAACCCTACACGCGAGGTTTACCTGAAACACCGCGTTGTCTGATTTCACGACGGCTTCGCCGCCGAACGCTGCCTCGCGGTGCTCGACAGCTGCTACGAGGGGTGTGCGTTTTATTCCAGCATTTTGCTCAATAACCAACTCCCCGCCGGCCCCGGCGGGTGCAGCCGTGACCACAGCGCATCGACATACACCGGTTTCGGCCAGCCGCGCACCTCCAATTCCACCAATGACCCCGCGCCAAACCGTCCCACCAGCCAGCGCGGCAGCGGCGCCCAGCCGAACCCGCCCTGGGCCATTTCCAGCAGCATCAGGTAACTCGGCGCCGACCACACCCGGCCCTTCGCCCGGCTTTCATACGGATTGACGATAGTCGCCAGGCGCAACTCACGATGCTGCTGCAACACTTCCTGATCGATCCCGCTCTGCGTTGCCAACGGGTGCGTATGAGAGACGAACAGTGCAATGTCCGTGCGCTCATCGACGGTCGAACTGACCAGGTCCGGCGGATAACTGTCCTGCATTTCGGCGAAGGCAACATGCGCTCGCCCGCGTTGCACCAACGCCACCAGGTCATCGCATTCGGCGATCAGGCATTCCAGCTCCAGGTCCGGATAACGCTGCTCGAAGGCACTGAGCGCCGCTTCGAAACGGTCGGATTGATAGGTGTCGGAAATCGCCACCGTCAACTTCGCCTCGACCCCTTGGGACAATTGGCTGGCGGTCATTTCCAAACGACTGGTGGCGGCGAGGATGTCCTCGGCCCGTTGCAGCATCACGTGCCCGGCCGGGGTCAGGCTCGGTTTGCGGCTGCTGCGGTCGAACAGGGTCAGGTTGAGGTCGATTTCCAGGCTCGCCACCGCCGCGCTGATGGTCGACTGACTGCGCCCGAGTTTGCGTGCCGCCGCAGAAAACGAACCTTGGGTCGCGGCTTGGACAAACGCCAGCAACACTTCGTGAGAGGCCATGAACTATCGCCTTGATCGATGGTTATTGATTATTAAGTATCGGTGTGCTGACAGATCATGGCAACCACAGTCACTCAGGAGTCTGGCCATGAACGCCAACAAATCCATTACTGAACGTATTTTCCAGGCCGTCGGTTTCGAACTGTTGGCCGTGTTGATCTGCACCCCGTTGCTGGCTTGGATCATGGATAAACCGATGCTGGAAATGGGCGTCGCCACCGTGGCCATCGCCGCCCTGGCCCTGGGCTGGAACGTGGTGTTCAACGGGTTTTTTGACCGCTTGCTCAAGCGCTATGAAATCGTGCGCAACGCCTGGGTGCGGGTGGTGCATGCGCTGTTGTTCGAGGGCGGCTTGATCGTGATGGGCGTGCCGCTGATTGCCTGGTGGCTGAGCGTCAGCCTGTGGCAGGCGTTCCTGCTGGACATCGGTGTGCTGCTGTTCTTCCTGCCCTACACCTATGTTTACCACTGGGGGTATGACGTGGTGCGGGAGCGGTTGGTCTTGCGCTCTTCTTGCCAGGGCTAACGATCACGGCTTGGTAGCAGCTGTCGAGCCCCGCGAGGCAGCGTTCGGCGGCGCAGCCGTCGTGAAATCAGGCTATGCGGTATGTCTGGCAGACCGCGTACGCAGGGTTTGCGACGGCTTCGCCGCCGAACGCTGCCTCGCGGTGCTCGACAGCTGCTACAAGGGGCTTGTCGCTCCGTTACACAACTCACTCACAAACCCCAAAAACGCCCGCACCTTCGCCGCCGGCAAATGCCGCGACGGGTACAACGCATACAACGGAAACCGCTCATCCGGCCAATCGGGGAACAACTCCACCAACCTACCTTCCGCCAACGCCGGAGCAATCCCCAAATCCAGCACTTGGGCAATCGCCTCGCCACTTTCGCACACGCTGTGCAACGTCCCCACATCATTGACCAACAACCGACAATGCGGCTGCACATGCAGCACCGCGCGCCCCGGGCGATGAAATTCCCAGCCAAATGGGCGCGCCGTTTGCGGATCGCGAAACTGCACGCACGTGTGTCGCTCGTCTTCCATATCCAATGGCGCCAACGGTCGTCCGTGGCGCTTCAAGTACGCCGGCGACGCCAGCGTCAGCACCCGCACCTCCAACAACTTGCGCGCCACCAGCGATGACGACTGCGGATGGCCGAAACGCACCGCCAGATCAAATCCTTCCGCCACCATGTCCCCGAGCTGATCGCGGGTTTGCAACTCCAGGTACAGCTCGGGATAGCGCGCCATGAACTGCCCCAGCTTCGGCCCGAGGATCAGCCGCGAAAAATACGGGTCCATGTTCACCCGCAGCCGTCCGCGCACCTGGGTGGCGCTGGTCGAGGCCGAGTTGGCTGCTTCTTCCAGACTGGCCAGCAACGGCGCGATTTCACCATGGAAGCGCCGACCTTCATCGGTCAGCGTGACCGTACGCGTGGTGCGATCAAACAGGCGAATGCCCAGGCGTTTTTCCAATCGGGCGATGGCGCGGCTGACACCCGACGGCGTCAGTTCCAGCGCCTCGGCCGCCCGCACGAAACTGCCGCCATCGACCACCGCGCTGAACACGCCCATGCCGCTGGCAAGGCTCGCATCAAAACTCATTGATGACTCCAGATCATTTGTCCAATGACATTCATGCTATCGGAGAATGTTCGCCCTGCACCCAATAATTGCGTCCATCGCGACAACCGTCGCCATCGCGCAGGAGAACAGCTGATGTACGCAGTCATGGGCATTACCGGGAAAGTGGGCGGCGCGGTCGCCCGGACGTTGCTGGCCGCCGGGCATCCGGTACGCGCGGTAGTGCGCAGTATTGATAAAGGCGCGGTGTGGGTCCGGCAGGGGTGTGAATCGGTGGTGGCGGATGTCGATGACCGTAACGCCCTGATTGGGGCGTTTACCGGTGTAAAAGGCGTGTTCGTGATGATGCCGTCGAATTTTGACCCGTCCCCAGGTTTCCCGGAAACCCGGCACGTGGTGGAGAACATTCGCTCGGCGCTGGAAGCTGCACGGCCCGGCAAAGTCGTGGGGCTGTCGACCATCGGCGCTCAGGCTTCTCAGCCGAACCTGCTTAATCAATTACGTTTGCTGGAGTTGGCGCTTAACAAGCTTGCATTGCCCGTCACCCTGTTACGACCCGCCTGGTTCATGGAAAACGCTTTATGGGATGTCGAGCACGCGGTCGGCTCAGGCGGGATTCCAAGCTTCCTGCAACCGTTGGATAAGCCCGTGCCGATGATCGCCACCGCCGACGTCGGTCGCGTCGCCGCTGAGCTTTTGCTGGAGGATTGGCACGGTCAACGCGTCGTCGAACTGGAAGGCCCGCAACGGATCACGCCGTTGCAACTGGGCGCCGGGTTCAGCGAACTGCTGGGCAAACCGGTGCGTATGCACGTCGTGCCACGGGAGACCTGGCAGGGATTGTTTGAAAGTCAGGGGATGAACCACCCGTTGCCACGGATGCAAATGATCGACGGCTTCAACGAAGGCTGGATCGAGTTTGAAGGTGAACCGCGCAAGGGCCGGGTCGAGTTGTTGACGGTTCTCGCGCAACTGTTGGCCCGCCAGTAATGCGATAAGCGGGCTGATCGTCAGCCCGCTCCATCGCGATGTTGCTTACAAAAACATCCCGCCCGACGCCTCGATGCGCTGGCCGTTGATCCACTGGCCGCCCGGCGACAACAACAGCGCAATCGCCGCACCAATGTCATCCGGCTGACCGGCGCGACCCAGCGCCGTATTGCTCGCGACCATCTGGTTCACCGCGCCATTATCGCGCACCGTGCCGCCGCCGAAATCAGTCTCGATGGCCCCCGGCGCCAGGATATTTACCGCAATCCCGCGCTCGCCAAGTTCCTTGGCCTGATACCGGGTCAACACTTCCATCGCGCCTTTCATCGCCGCATAAGCGGCGTAACCCGGCAAGCTGAAACGGGCCAGACCGCTGGAAATATTGACGATGCGCCCGCCGTCGTTCATCAGCGGCAACAAGTTCTGCGTGAGGAAAAACGGGCCTTTGAAATGGATATTCACCAGCAGGTCGAACTGCTCGACGGTGGTGTCGACGAAGCTGGCGTGCACACCAATCCCGGCGTTGTTCACCAGGAAATCGAAGTGCTGGCGATCAAAGTGGTTCTTCAACACATTCGCGACTTCGCTGCTGAAGGCGCCGAAACGATCACTCTGGCCAACATCGAGTTGCAGCATGGCGGCGCGGCCACCGAGGTTTTCGATTTCCGCGACCAGGGCCTGGGCTTCATCGGCGCGGCTGTTGTAGGTGCCGATGATGTCGATGCCTTGGGTAGCGAGGTGCAGCGCGGTGCTTTTGCCCAGGCCGCGGCTGGCGCCAGTGATCAATGCGATTTTACGGTTCATGGGATTTCCTCAAGCGTGGGTGAGCGATGTGAGGAAGTTTATTTATCCGGTTGGCAGTGATAAATAGGGGTAAATCGGAATCACTGATCGGTTAATCCGAACAATAAAGGTCGGCCCATGAATAAGCTGGAACTGCTGCGCACCTTCGTCCGCGTCAGCGAGATGTCGAGTTTCACCCTTGCCGGCGAAAGCCTGGGCTTGCCCCGGTCCACGGTCTCGGAGCATATCCAGGCGCTGGAAACCCTGCTGGGCACGCGGCTGCTGCAACGCACCACGCGCAAGGTTCAGGCAACGCAGGACGGCCTGGCGTTGTACGAGCGCAGCAAGGATTTGCTGTCGCACATGGATGAAATCGAAGGCCTGTTCAAACAGGACGAAGCCTCGCTGGCCGGGCGGATTCGCATCGACATGCCGAGCATTCTGGCGCGGCGCCTGGTCATGCCGCGCCTGCCGGAATTCATGGCTCGGCATCCGCTTCTGGAGCTGGAAATCAGCAGCACCGATCGCCGGGTCGATTTGCTCAGCGAAGGCTTTGATTGTGTGTTGCGGGTCGGTGCGCAGCCGGATCAATCGGTGGTCGCCCGCCATGTGTGCGACTTTGCCATGGTCAACTGCGCCAGCCCTGCTTACCTGCAACGCTATGGCGTGCCGCGAAGTCTTGACGATTTGGCAGAGCATCGACTGGTGCATTACGTCGGTGTGTTGGGTTCGCGGTCGGAAGGGTTTTTGTACGAAGAGGAGGGCAAGCTGCAGCGCGTGGCGATGGCCGGCAGCATTACGGTGAACAACACCGATGGCTATGAGTCGGCGTGCCTGGGTGGGTTCGGCTTGATCCAGGCGCCACGGACGGGCATGCAGCCGTACTTGCTCAGCGGTGAATTGGTGGCGGTCCTGCCGCAGTTCAACGCACCGTCGATGGAAGTGTCGCTGCTGTATGCACGGCAACGGCATTTACCGTTGCGGGTGCGGGCGTTCATGGAGTGGCTGGCACAAATCATCCAGACCAGCCTCTGATCTGTAGGAGCAAGGCTTGCCCGCGATGGCGTTCTTGAAATCGCTATCGCGGGCATGCCTTGCTCCTACAGGGGCGGGTCAGAAAATCTTGGTGAACAACCAGTACAAACTGCCCGACAACAGGATCGCCGCCGGCAAGGTCAGCACCCAGGCCATCAGCAGGTTGCGGATGGTCTTCATCTGCAAACCGCCGCCATTGGCGACCATGCTCCCGGCCACCCCCGAGGACAACACGTGGGTGGTCGATACCGGCAGACCGAACATGTCGGCGGCGCCGATGGTCAGCATCGCCACGGTTTCGGCGGATGCGCCCTGGGCATACGTCAGGTGGGTCTTGCCGATTTTTTCACCGACCGTCACCACGATGCGCTTCCAGCCAACCATGGTGCCCAAGCCCAGGGCGATGGCCACCGCGATCTTCACCCACAGCGGAATGAAGCGTGTGGAGTTGTCGATCTGCTGCTTGAACAGTTGCAGCTTGCCGCTGGTGTCGGCGTCGAAATTGCCGACCTTGTTCTTGTCCATCAGGCGAATGGTTTCGCTGGTCAGGTACATGTCGTTACGCACGTTACCCACGGCCTCGGCCGGGACTTTCGACAGCGAGCCATAACCCTTCACTTCGTTGCCGATATTGCCGGCCAGCGCAGCGAGGGCAGGGATCAGTTGCGGCGTGGCTTCTTTGCTGCGCACGTAATCGGACAGCACCGCACGCGGGTTGCCAGGTGCTGGCAGCGGCGTGGTTTTCACCAGTGCTTGCTGGGTGACTTCAGCCACGGCGGCGAACTGCAGCGCCTGATCGGCGGGCATGGTGCGGTTCAGTGCATACGCCATCGGCAGGGTGCCGACCAGGATCAACATGATCAAGCCCATGCCTTTCTGGCCGTCGTTGGAACCGTGGGCGAAGGACACGCCGGTGCAGGTCAGGATCAACAGACCGCGAATCCACCACGGTGGCGGCGCGTCGCCTTCCGGAGCCTTGTACAGCGCGCGATTCTTGACGAAGGCACGCAGGGCCAGCAGCAACAGCGCGGCACAACCGAAGCCCACCAGCGGCGATAGCAGCAATGCATAACCGATCTTGGTCGCCTGCGCCCAATCCACGCCGCTGGTGCCATCACGGCCGTGCATCAGGGCATTGGCCACGCCGACGCCGATGATCGAACCGATCAGTGTGTGCGACGACGAGGCCGGCAAGCCGAGCCACCAGGTGCCGAGGTTCCACAGGATCGCGGCGATCAACAGGGCGAAGATCATGGCGAAACCGGCGGAGGAGCCGACTTGCAGAATCAGTTCCACCGGCAGCAACGCGATGATGCCGAACGCCACCGCGCCGCTCGACAGCAACACCCCGAGGAAGTTGAAAAAACCGGACCAGGCCACCGCGAAGTTCGGCGGCAGCGAGTTGGTGTAAATCACCGTGGCCACGGCGTTGGCGGTGTCGTGGAAGCCGTTGACGAATTCAAAACCGAGGGCGATCAGCAGCGCCACGCCGAGCAGCAGAAACGGCGTCCAGGTGGTCACCACCGTGCCGAGTTCGTGCATGTCGTGCATCAGGCTGTAAGCGGTGAACAACAAACCACTGGCCAATACGCCGAAGAAAATGACGAGGGTGAACAGGCCGGGTTTTTTATCAAGCTGCGGTCTGGCGCTGCTGGCGCTGGCGGGCGCCTGGGCAGTGGTATAGGAAGGAGTAGCCATCACGGACAATCCTGATGAGGGAAGGAGTGTCGCCCATGATCGTTTCAAAATGTGACAGAGAGACTGCGGTGGGTCAGTGTTTGGGGGTTTTTACCTACTGATCGTTCCCACGCTCCGCGTGAGAATGCCTCCCCGGACGCTCTGCGTCCGCTTTGGGACGCGGAGCGTCCCTGGCTGCATTCCCACGCGGAGCGTGGGAACGATCACTGGGGTGCGTTAATAATCCTGGCGCTTACGAAACGCCCAACGCCCGGCGATCAAGGTAAAGGTCGCCACCAGCGCCACCAGAATCCAGAAACCTTCCGGGTCGCCGGAGAGCGGCACGCCACCCACATTCATCCCGAAAAAACCGGCAATGATGTTGATCGGCAACGCCAGCACCGTGACCACCGTCAGGGTAAACAGCGTGCGGTTGCTCTGTTCGTTGAGGTTGGCGGCGATTTCTTCCTGCAACAGCTTGATCCGTTCACCGAGGGCCGTGAGGTCGTTGATGATCAACGCAAACTCCTCGGTGGATTTGCGCAGCTCCTTCACGTCTTCCTTCTGCAACCATTGCGGTGGCCGATTGAGCAAACGCAGCAACGACCCCGGCTCCAGCGCCAGCAGCCTTTGCAGGCGCACCAGCACCCGACGATTGGCGCCCAGTTCGGCACGGTTGGTCGACAGCCGCGAGGACAGCAATTCATCTTCGATCTGATCGACACTTTGGCTGGTCTTGCGCACGATCTGCGTCAGCACTTCGCCCTGATCGCGCAGCAAGTGCACGAGCAATTCCAGTGGCGAGCGAAAGCATTCCCCGGCCTTCACCGAGGAGCGCAACTTGTCCACCGAGTGCAGCGGTTGCAGGCGCGCGCTGATGATCAGCTTGCTGCGGGCACAGACCCACAGCGTCGACACATCCGAAGACACCATGCTGCTGAGGTTGAACACCACATCGTTGACCACCGCCAACAACGCCGAATCGACATGTTCGATGCGGGTCGAGCGCGAGCCCTCGTGCAGCGCCTCGAAAAACTCCTCGGGCAATTCCAGATGACTTTTCATCCAGCGCTCGCACGCGGCGTGGGCCAGGTTCAGGTGCAGCCAGAGGAATTCGTCGCTGTCTTCAGACTGTTGCAAACAGCGCAGCGCCTCGGCCGAATCGATCTCCCGGCCACGCTCCCCCGGACGAAAACGGAAGCCGTACAGCAAGCCGAACAAGTCAGTGTCGCGGTGAGTGTGATCGATGCTGTGGTTCATGAGGTCTCGCTGGGGAGGGGCATTCGGCCGTAGCAACGTGGAAACGTAGCAACGCAGCAACGTAGCAACGTAGCAACGTAGCAGCTGTCAAGCGGAGCGAGGCAGCGTTCGGCGACGAAGTCGTCGTCAAACCTGAGCTCGCGGTTTTCCTGAAACACCCCGGTGCCTGATTTCACGACGGCTTCGCCGCCGAACGCTGCCTCGCTCCGCTCGACAGCTGCTACGGGAGCTACGGGAGCCACGGGAGCTACGGGAGCTACGGGAGCCACGGGAGCCACGGGAGCTACGGCAGTTGCTACCGGGCATCATCGCAAGGCTTCTTGACGGTTTTGTGACAGGTGTGTGGCGCGCAAACGTGTGCGCAACCAGCGGTCGGAATTGATTCAAGAACCGCTCTGGCACGCCGATGACGCAGGTGTTAGGTTGCGCGGCTTCGGCCACGCGCCGGGATCGCAGACAGGGAAGTTTGGACGTCTTTCACGCCCAATCAGGCGTGCCTCATTCCTGTCATGAGTATCACTCGATGCTGCAAAAATCCCTGAGAGCCCAAATTCTCGCATTGCTCGGTGGCAGCCTGTTGGCGATGTTGCTGATCGCTTTGGCTTGCTTTCACTTCCTGTCCAGTGGCGTGCAAAGTTACGCCAACCTGATCGACGGACCGCTGCACACCTCGCAACTGATCGATGAAGCCAACCTGCAATTCAAGGTGCAGGTTCAGGAGTGGAAAAATGTCCTGCTGCGGGGCAAGCAGCCGGCCGACCTGGACAAATACTGGAAGCAATTCGAAGACCGCCAGCGCGACGTGCAGGGCATCCTCGGCGAACTGGCGAGCCAGAAAGGCCTGGACGGCCAGCTCAAGACCCGCATCGAACGCCTGCGTGACGAGCATCGCCAGTTGGGCAGCGCTTACCAGAAAGGTCGCGATGCCTACGTCGCCGCCGGTGCCGATCCAACCGCCGGCGACACTGCGGTCAAAGGCGTGGACCGCGCCACCAGCGATCAGATGAGCGAACTGGTCGGCGAATTGCGCAAGCAGGGCACCGAGCAATCGGCGCTGATCAGTGCCGGTGCCGAGCGCACGGTCATGCTCGGGATTATCGTGATGCTCGCCTCGGGCCTGTTGATCGGCCTGTTGAGCCTGTGGCTGATCAACCGCAACCTGGTGGACCCGATCCGCAAACTGATCGACTACGTGGCGCAACTGAGCCAGGGCAAGTTCGCCGAGCGCGTGGCCAGCAGCCGTGAAGACGAACTGGGCAAACTGGCCATGGCCGCCAACACCTTGCGCGACTTCCTCGCCGAAACCTTCAACCGCTTGCAGCGCAGCGCCAAGGATCTGGACAGCGCCAGCGGCGAGTTGAACGCCATTGCCGGCCTCATGGCCAGCGGTACCAACGAGCAATTCAACCGCACTGATCAGGTAGCGACGGCGATGAATGAAATGTCCGCCACCGCCCAGGAAGTGGCGCGTCACGCTGCCGACGCCGCCCGTGCCGCCGACGATGCCGACCAGTCCGCCCAGCAAGGCGAAAAGGTCATGCAGGGCACCATCCACACCATCACCCAGATGCGCGGCGAAATCGCCAATACGGCCACGGTCATCCGTCGTCTGGAAACCGACAGCGGCCGTATCGGCAAAGTGCTGGAAGTGATTCGCGGCATCGCCGAGCAGACCAATCTGCTGGCGCTCAACGCCGCCATCGAAGCGGCCCGTGCCGGTGAAGCCGGACGCGGTTTTGCGGTGGTGGCCGACGAAGTGCGCAGCCTGGCCCAGCGCACGGCGGCGTCGATCATCGAGATCAACCAGATCATCCAGACTGTGCAAACCGGTGCCGTAGATGCTGCCCAAGCCATTGAAAGCGGCCAGTCCCGCAGCGAAGAAAGTGTCGCGCAAGTGACCGAGGCCGGCGCCATGCTGGAGCGCATCACCCATGCCGTGGAAGCCATCCGCGACATGAACCGCCAGATCGCCACCGCCGCCGAAGAACAGACGTCGGTGGCCGAAGACATTTCGCGCAACCTCACCGAAATCACCACGATTGCCAGCACCAACCTGGACAACGTGCAACGCACCGAAGCCGCCAGCCACAACCTGCACGGCTTGTCGGGGCAGTTGAATGAAGTCACGGCGCGCCTCAGCGCTTAAGCAAAGAGACTGTGTACCGGTTCGCTTACCAAACCGGTACACAGTCGATCTCAAGTGCGGCCAGCGGATGTCGATGATGGGGTTAACCTGAACCCACATAGGACAAGTCCCATGGTCAGCATCACCTCGGTTTCGATCAACCAGACCCTTTCCACACCGACCAGCAAAACCGCGATCAGCGACAGCACCGACGACGCTACGTCAGCGACCGCAGCGACTTCCAGCGATACCACCAAGGCTTCCGCCGGAGGTGCGGCGCCAGCGGCCGGTGGGGGAAATTCGAGCAGCAGCACGGAATCCGACACGGTGAAAGAGTTGCGCAAGCAGATCGCCGAGTTGCAAAAGCAATTGCAGGAACAACAGCAGCAACTGCAAGCGGCTCAGGCCAGGCAGGAAAGCGCCGATGCCAAAGCCGCCGATGTCGCCGCCGCGCAATCACAGATCGCGACGACCTCGGGCTCGTTGCAAACCGCCACAGCGGCGTTGTTGCAGGCGTTGCAGCAGGAGGGCAGCAGCACGTCGGGGTCGATGGTTAGTACGTCGGCTTAACGGGTTGCCGGCAGGCGGAAGGTAAACAGCGTGCCGTTCTGCACGGTGGACGCCACGTGCAGTTGGCCGCCATGGGACTGGGCAATCTGGCTGGCAATGTAGAGGCCCAGTCCGAGGCCGGCCTGGGGCGTGTCGCGGGTCGGTCGCGAGTAGGGCTGGAACAGCTGGGGCAGCACGGCTTCGGGGATTGTCCCCGGATTTTTCACCGCCAGCATCAAGGCGCCCTGATCCACCTGCGCGATGACTTCGATGTCACCTCGGACATCGCCGTGGGCAATGGCATTGGCCAGCAGGTTGGAGAGCAATTGCGCGACGCGCTCGCGATCGCAATGAACGCCTTGCAAGTCGCCGATCGAGGCGCGGATGACCCGTTGCGGGTGCACGCCCTGTATCTCTGAAATCACATGCTGCAAGGCATCGCCCAGGTCCGGGCAAGTGGCGATGTCGAGCGGGATGCCGTTGCCCAGACGTCCACGGGCGAAGTCCAGCACGTCGTCCACCAGTTGCGCGGCGCGCCGGGCGCTGGTGAGGATGTGCTGCACCAGTTTGTCGCTGCCCGGATTGGCGAATTTGCGCTGAAGCATTTCGGCGGCGGCGCTGATCGCGAACAGCGGGTTGCGCAGGTCATGGCCGAGCACGGCGATGAACTGTTCGCGCAGTTCGGCGGTTTGCCGTTCCTGTTGCAGGTCCGCTTCGGTCTGTTGCAGGTTTTCTTCGGCTTCGATCTGCAGTGACAGCACCCTGGCGAACGACTCCATGGTGGTCTGGATCGCGCTGCTCTTGAGCTCGGCCGGGTTGGGGTCGAGGGCGCAGATGGTGCCGAAGAAACGTCCGTCGGTGCGAAACACCGGGACCGAAATATAGCTTTCGAATTGGTACAGGCGCGGGGTGTGGTGATCGCGGTACAGCGGGTCTTCACTGGCCTTGTCGATCACCACCGACATGTGGGCCTCGCGGATTTCATGGCACAGGGTGGAGACCACGTCCAGTTCGCCGCCGACCTTGAGGCCAAAGTCCAGTTGATCGAGCACGGCGCAGGCCGTCCAGGAATCCTCGGTGACACGGGCCACGGCGGCAAAGCGCAGGCCGGTCATTTCCCGGATCACCTGAAGAATCGCCGGCACGGCGCTGATGCGGCCGATGGTGGCGATGTCTGCTGCCGCTGTTTGCTCCATCTTCATTGATCTCTGCGTGAACCCGTGTGGGATTCTAGCGACCCTGGCGCGCGCAGGCATAAAAAAACGCACGACCCGAAGATCGTGCGTTATTTGGATTTCGTATTGCGGGGGATTATGTGTCTTGCTTGTTGCTCAGGACTTTGCCGGTGGTGGCATCGAAATCCACGTCCCATTCAACGCCTTCGGCGGTGCGCAATTCGACTTCGTATTCATAGCCGTTGAAGTGGTTGTCCAGATCGGTGTCGGTGATGGTCGCGCCCGGATGCAGCTTCAGCGCAGCCTGGTTCATTTCTTCCAGTGGCTTGATTTTGCCGCTTTTGACCAGCTCAGGGATCTGGTCGACACGAATGTCAGCCTGGGCGATGCCGGCAGTAAGGGTCAGGGCAGCGGCGGTGAACAGGGCAGTCAGGGTTTTCATAAGAGTCTTTCCTTGGGGTGATCTGTTTAAGTGGGCTCAGGTTAAGCGGCGCAACTTAATTCACCCTTAATTGCTCGCGAAGAAGTCGACGCCGTCTCGCGTCAGACGTCGATCAGTAACCGTTGTTCTGCAGCAATTGCGCCACGGTGCCTGCCGCCGGGCGTTTGTAGAACTTCAGCAGTTCGCTGGCGCGGTTGGTGAAGATGCCGTCGACACCGGCGTCCATCACCTTCTGATAATCCACGGCATCGTCGATGGTGTAGACGTGCACCAGCAGGCCCTGATCGTGGGTGAACTGGTTCATCCATGGCTTGACCAGGTCCGAATAGCTCTGATCGCCGCCCTTGGTCAGCGCCGCCGAAGGACCGGTGCCGATTGCGCCCTGGGCCTTGGCGTACTCGACCCATTGCTGGAATTCGGCTTTGCTTTTCGGTTCTTGCTTGGCGTAGTAAGTGGCTTTGTCCTTGTCACCGGACTCGGCGAAGGTCACTTTGGATTTCGGCTCGATGCTGCCGTCACCGACCCACAACAGCAGGATCTTCGGCACGTTCGGCATTTCTGCTTGCAGCAGTTCGAGGCTGCTCTTCTCGAAGGTTTGCAGCACGACTTTGCCTTTGCCTTGGCCGACCGCAATCGCGCTCTTCGCCAGTTTCGAACCGACCGGGCTCAGCCAGCCGCGATCCTGGAGTTTCTCCTTGAGGTCGCGCTCGATGCCGGGGAATTGCTTCGGCTCTTTGGTTTCGATGTACAGGCCGGGCTTGTGCAGTGGGTTGCCCTGGGCGATGTCGATGATTTCATCGAGGGTCAGGATTTTCAGGCCGACGTAAGAAGGACGCGCACGATCCGGGTAAGCGGCGTTGAACCAGCTGCCGGCGTCGAGGGTTTTCAGTTCGGCGATGGTGAACTGGTTGGCCGGGGCGTCCTTGCGCTCGGGGAACTTGGTGGCGACGTCGGTGGTGCGCTGCAAGTTGTTGTCGTGCAGGGCGAACAGCACGCCGTCCTTGCTGCGCTGCAGGTCCATTTCCAGGTAATCGGCGCCCAGGTCGCGGGCCAGTCTGTAGGAAGCGGCGGTGGATTCCGGGGCATCGAAGGACGCGCCACGGTGGGCAATCACGGCCGGATGCGGAATGCCCAGCGTGGTCGCCCGTGCAGTGGGGCTGGGCTGGGTGGCGGCCTGTGCCTGGCCGAGGCCGAGCAACAGGCTCAGTACCAAGGCGCTCTTGGTGAAGGTAGCAGGCATGGTCGAGGTCCTTTCGCAGAGGTTTTCAAAGACGTACCTTTTAACAACTGAGCGCCGCGAGCGCTATCGCCAGACCGACATAAACGTGTTTAAAGCGATTTTTTTCAGCGCTTTTGTGCGGTTCTTTGCAGTACTCTTGGCCCCGGCAGTTTCCCCGGCAGAGGGAAAGCCGTTCCCCAGCCTTGCGTGTAAACCATCGATCACCGGTCCCTTTGCGACCTTTTGTGAGGTTTATATGCGCATCACTTCCCAGCTCATCTGCCAGGCCGCCGACCAACTCAAAGGCTTCGTCGGCCTCAATCGCAAGACCGGCCAGTACATCGTGCGTTTCAGCGAAGACTCCTTCGGCATGGACGTGGCGGATGACGGCATCATCCCCACCAGCGAATTCGTCTGGGCGCCGGGCCCCGAGCAGGCGATGACGCTTAAGCGCGAGTTGATTCAGTTGTTGCTGGATCAGAACATCGATGACCGGATCAACGTTACCGAGCCGTTGCGGGTGTATATGCATCGACTGGAAGTGCCGGAGATTTCGGCGGTGCGCAGTTTGGTGCAGGGTTAAGGTCAAAAGATCGCAGCCTTCGGCAGCTCCTGCAGGAACTGCCGATCTTCAGCGCTGTTAAACCGATTTTTCAAACCGATAGGCCCGCTCGACTGCGCAGGGAGGTAAAGATCACCGCGTAGTAAGGCGGTGATGGAGTCTTGGCGATCATGATTTCTGCTTCGCGCAGGCGTCGATCAGGGCGCCCACCAGCGGCGGCAACGTACCTTTGAGCGCGGCACGTTCCGGTTGGAACAAAGTAGCGACGAAGAACGGATGACCTTGCAGCTCCACCGCCCGCAAATCGCCATTCGAATCGTGACCGACGGCGTTGAGTTGCCCGTTCAACAGCGCCTGTTCGAACTGCGGATTCACACCGTAGCGGCAGCGATAGCCTTCGTGAACCTCGGACGTTTCATTGCCCGCGCCGTTTCCGCGGCACCCGGAAAAACGCCTTCGAAAACTGGGTATTCGTCCTATGGCTACTGTCGTTTTTTCTGATTATTCAGGCTCGTCTCGACCTATAACTTTAGCGCTATGACATTCGATTCAATCGCTGATCCAAGGAAGGGTAAGGATGAAAAAAGCGGCTCAACGGCTGTTGGCCTTGTGTGTTTTGGGTGCTTCGGGACAAGCCATGTCCCAGCCGTTCACCTGTGGCGGGCACTTTTTGGGAAGTGACACGCAAGCTCAACTTGCCCAAGCCATTATCGAGGACGGCGGCCGGGCGGACGGTGTTTAACGGGTGTTTTCCATTTGCCAGAGGGGGGGGGATCGAGATCGTATTGGACGGTAACCATCAGACATGGACCAAAAGCTATAAAAAGCGCTGGCAGCAGCGAGTCGTCACACTGCCCCAGGTGCCGGCGGATAAGGTGGTCGTTCGCTGATCAGAGGTTCGGCTCATCCTTGCGCACAAAATGCTGATGCATTTCCGACGTCAGGTTTTCGATCCGTTCGGTCAGGGCCTTGGTCATTTCGGTGAGGCGGGTGTTCTGTTCCAGCAGTTCCAGCAACTGCGCAGTGTTCTGCGCGGCCTGGGCCTGGCGCTCGCTGTTGGCGACGGCCAGGGCTTCGCGGTGTTGCGCGTCGGCGTCGGACTGGGCTTTGTCCCGCGCGGCCTGACGGGTCTGGGCCAGCAGGATCAGTGGCGCGGCGTAAGCCGATTGCAGGCTGAAGGCCAGGTTGAGCAGGATGAACGGGTACAGGTCAAAGTGCGCCACGCCGAACAGATTCAGGCAGACCCACAGCACCACGATCAGGGTTTGCGCACCAAGAAACGTCGGGGTGCCGAAGAACCGCGCAAACGCCTCGGCGCGCAGGGCGAATTTGTCGTTGCCGAAGGTCGGCGCCAGGTGAGCGTGAGGGCGATGGAAGCGCAGGTGATCGACAGGGGCGGCGGGCTTGGTGTCGGGCTTGGTTGAATTCATGGTGCGCTCGGCAGGGAATCGGGACTTGGGGTCACTATAGTCCTGCGCAGGCGTCGGTTGTCTGAATCAATGTTGAATGGCTCGACGCCATACTGATCTTGTTGCGACCGGTGTTTTTCGCGGTGTAAAGGGCTTTGTCGGCGTCGTTGAGCCAGGTAATCGCGTCGGCGAAAGGCGTTTGGTACGCGGCCAGGCCGATGCTCAGCTTGATGCGCAGTTCGGGCACGTGCGGGTGGCGATATTCGTTGAGCACTTCGCGCAAACGTTCCATTGCTTCCCTGGCTTGCTGCAACGACATGTTCGGCAGGATCACGCAGAACTCGTCACCGCCATAGCGGCCGGCCAGATCGCTTTCACGCAGGGTGCGCTTGAGTTCCACGCTCAATTGCCGCAGCACCGTATCGCCGACGATATGCCCGTAGGTGTCGTTGATCGCCTTGAAGTGATCGATGTCGATCAGGGCAATCACCGACGCACCCTGATTCTGCAGGCACTGCTGGAACTTGACGTGCAGCAGGTCCTTCCAGGCGCCGTGGTTGAGCAGGCCGGTCAAACTGTCCGTGCGGCTCAAGGCGCTCAAGGTGCGCTTGTGTTCGGCGAGTTTGAACGCCAGTCGATAACACACCATGCCCACCGCCAAGGGGTAAAGGGTCAGCGATGGCAGGCAGGCCCACACTTGGATCGGCGTGGCCGTCGGGGTAAAGCCGATGCCGAACACGAGCCAGGCAATGATGACGCCGACCATTTGCGCCAGGGCGCCGTAGAGGAACAGCCTCGGGCCACCGGCTGCGACGTTGTTCATCGTCATCATCGACAGAATGGTCACGGTCACGATCGGGTTGAACTGAGCGGCGGCCGCCCAGAAACCGCCGCACAACGAATCGCCAATGATATTGCGGCGTTCAGCCTGATAAGGAAACGGCGAGCGGGTGGCCATCTGGTAAGCGAGATGGGGCCAGACGAAGCCATTGAGCAGCATCAGCACCCAGACCCAGCCCGGCATGTTCAAGGGATATAGCGCGGCGGTCACACAAATACAGCCAATGCCCAGACCGACCGTTCTGGGCATGTAAATGCGTCGGGCGAACGAAAGGCCCTTGCCGCGTTGGTTTTCCATAATTCCCTGCGCCAGATTCATTCTGAAACACATTGCGGTGTTTTATTCAGAGTTACCGTTCATCGGTAAAGCGGCAGACATTGTCATTTATTCCAACGGGAATAATCAGTGTCCTTGGGAGCCATTTAACGCGGGCGCAGGTACGGCGGGACTTGATCTAGAGCTGATAACAGGCCAGGAACATGTCCATGGCGGATTCGACGACCGTGCTTTGTACCTCGGGCGAAAGGCCGGTCTGGCCCATGGAAATCTGCGGCCAGAACCCGAAGGACTTGAGCAAGCCCTGGACCTGCTGCGCGGCAAACTCCGGGGCGACCGGTTTCAGTCGGCCATCGGCCTGGGCCGCCCGAATCCACAGGGTCAGACCCTCTTCGCGTTCGCCCATGCGGGTGATCATGTTTTGCGCACGTTCGGGCGAATGAATGGTCGCGGCAATGGCCACCCGCGCGAGGTCGAGAAAGTTGTTATCGCCCATCATCTGCATTTTCGCCAGCAGGAGCTGACGAAGCTGATCGCGCAGGGGCAGCTCAGGGCGGTACGAGGTGTCCTGTTCTTCCGTCACCCGCGCCCACAACTGGTTGAGAATTTCGGCGAACAGCTCTTCTTTGCTCGGGAAGTGGTTGTACACCGTGCGCTTCGACACGCCCGCCGTGGCGGCGATCTTGTCCATGCTGGTGATCTCGAAACCGTTGCTACGGAATTCGGTAATCGCCGCCTGGATGATGGCTTCGCGTTTTCGGTCGGTCAGGCGCTGTGGAGCTGTCATAAGTACGCTTCGGCAGGGAAAAGTTGGAATTACACTCAGCAGTTTACTTGTCGCCGGGATTGATGCAACCTAGAAACTACACTGTGCAGTGTAATGCTTGGTTAATCCTGCACCGTGAACAATAGATCTCCGGCTGATGCGTGCGTGCCTTGGCCATTTATCGTCCCAAAGCGGAAAACCGTGAGTTGCGCGGTTTTTCTGGAGTCATTCAGTCATGGCCATTACGACTTCCCCAATGAACAAAGCCACCCAGCCTGAAGCTTCCCGTCAGGTAGAAGGGCACTTCCACAATCACCAACCGGTCCAGCGCGAAGGCTTTCGCAAAATGCTGCGCATCATGTGGAACATGATCTTCCACAAACCGCGCAGCACCCGCCCAAGCGCTGCCATCCCGGTGCAAACGTTGACCCAGGCCGCGTTGATCGCTGCACCTAATCACAGCGTCTACCGCCTCGGCCACTCCACCGTACTGCTCAAGTTGCGGGACAAATTCTGGATCACCGACCCGGTGTTCGCCGAGCGTGCCTCCCCGGTGCAATGGGCCGGACCCAAGCGTTTCCACCAGCCGCCGATCAGCCTGGAAGAATTGCCGCCAATTGAAGCGGTGATCCTGTCCCACGACCACTATGACCACCTCGACTACAACGCGGTGCTTAAACTGGCGGACAAAACTAAGTATTTCCTCACGCCGTTGGGCGTCGGCGATACCCTGATCAAGTGGGGCATCGACGCCAGCAAAGTCCGCCAACTGGATTGGTGGCAGGGCACCGAAGTCGATGGCATTCAATTCGTCGCTACACCGTCGCAGCATTTTTCCGGCCGCGGCCTGTTCGATGGCAACAGTACGCTGTGGGCCTCGTGGGTGATGATCGATGGCAACACCCGCATCTTCTTCAGTGGCGATACCGGCTACTTCGACGGCTTCAAACGCATCGGCGAACAGTACGGCCCGTTCGACCTGACGCTGATGGAAACCGGTGCCTACAACGTCGAATGGCCACACGTGCACATGCAACCCGAACAAACCCTGCAAGCCCACATCGACCTCAAAGGGCGCTGGCTGCTGCCGATTCACAACGGCACCTTCGACCTGTCGATGCACGCCTGGTACGAACCCTTCGATCGCATCCTGGCGCTGGCCTGGGAGCGGAATGTGTCGATCAGTACGCCGCAAATGGGCGAGGCGTTCAACGTGATGTATCCGCAACGTGGCAACGCGTGGTGGTCAGGCGTGGAAGACGTAAGCGATCAGGTAACGGCGTAGAGCGTTGCCCTTGCGGGCCCTCCGCCATGGGAGTGGCCCGGGATCTACCTCTACAAGCGCTGCGTTTCACCCTTCAGAAGGTCCAGATGGTCCAGGATCTTCGTCACGGTCAAATCGTCCAGTCGTCCTTGAAGCATTTCATCCAGCTCTTCCTCGGACAATCCGAGTTTTTGCGCCGCCTCGGTCTTACTCAGATCACCGTTATCGAGGAGCATGCCGATCCTCATGACGTATTCGGCTTTGCCCCGCGCGACACCTGCATCGATATCACTCATCTGCTGACACCTCACTCAACCATCGCATAATCCGGTCGCGCCACCGGATCCGGCGTCGACCCTTTCACATTCATCCCTCTACCCGGTGCAAACCCGGGGAAGAACACCAGGCCTTCCGATTCAAACCGATATGCCAACGCCAGCCGCGTGACATCCAGCACATCGCGCTCGGCCTCGAATCGCTCGATGGCGTCCACGGAAACCCCGGATTCGCGCGACAGTTCTTCCACGCTCCAACCCAGCATCGCTCGGGCCTGGGCGCTGTGGGCCGGGGTGAATTGGAAGAGGGCGATACGTTCCAGGGTGATTTTCATCGCAAGAGAGGCCATGGTGTTCTCCGGGCTCGAGAGTGCTGATTTAAAATGTACTGTGTTTTTGTACAGTTGTTTCGGGCCCGGATCAAACGCATTTTTTGATTTGTGCTATTTCGCCGCATCCATCCAGACGGACGGTGCCTGCCCCAGCACCCGGCGAAACATCGTCGAGAACGCCGCCGGGCTGTCGTAGCCGAAGTCGATGGCGATCCGCGTCACCGGCGTCCCCTCCGCCAGCCGCGCCAGGGCCAGCACTACGCACGCTTGTTGCCGCCATTGGCTGAAACTCAGGCCGGTCTGTTGGCGGAACAGGCGATTAAAGGTGCGCAGGCTGATGTGCAATTGATCGGCCCAGTGCTGCGGCGCTTGATGGATATTGGGCTGCTGAAGAAACGTCTGACACAACCCGAGCAGTCGCCCTTCAACAGGCAACGGAATGTGCAACGGCAGAGGCGCACTGCGGGCCAGTTCGTGCAGCAGCAAATCCATCAGCACACCGTCGCGTCCGGCTTCGTCGTAGGCCAGCGGCACCTCCACCGCCTCCATCAATAAATGCCGCATCAACGGTGAAACATTGAGTACCTGGCAACGACTCCCCAGATCGACTGCAGTCGGCTCGATGTACAAACTCCGCGTACTCACCCCCAGCATCAACACTTCATGGGCCACCCCCGCCGGGATCCACACCGCCCGTTGCGGCGGCACCACCCAATTGCCGTCGTGGGTGCTGACCTGCATCACCCCGGTGGCACCGTATAGGAGTTGTGCCCGTCGGTGTGTATGAAGGGGCAGCACATGTCCGTGGGAATAATCCGTACCGATCGCCACCACTGGCCGTGGCGTATCGTCCAGCAAATTGATCGAAACATTGCGCATCAAGCGGTACCCAGCGATTGGCGTAAACGCAAACATTATTGGCCGGCTTGCTGAAGCAGGCCAAGCGGCATCGCTCTATCGTCGACCGCTCCCAACCACTGGACGACGCGCGATGTTCTATCTCTTACTGACTCTCTTCGGCTGCATGACCGGCATCACCGCCGTGCTGTTCGGCTTCGGCGGCGGCTTCGTCGTGGTGCCGCTGCTGTACCGCATGCTCATGGCGAGCCATGGCGCCGACGACCCTGTCGGTCAATCGGCGATGCACATTGCCGTGGCCACTTCGACCTGCGTGATGATCGTCAACGCGCTGATCGCCACCGGAAAACATCACCGCGCCGGTAGTCTGATTCGCCATTACCTGTGGCCGTTGGGTGGATACATCGGATTAGGCGCAATTGTCGGCGCCGTTGCGGCGATATGGGCCAATGGTGAAGTGATTCGCTATGCCTTCATCGTGTACCTGGGGATTACGATTCTGGACTGCCTGTTCCGGCGTGGTTTTCTCACACACTCGGATAACGGAGTCCCACGCCGATTGGGAAGGGTAGAGGTATCGGGTGTAGGAATCGGCGCTATCGCAACCTTTCTCGGCGTGGGCGGCAGTGTCATGACCGTGCCGTTACTGCGGCGTTGTGGCCTGAGCATGTCGCAAGCCACGTCCATGGCCAATCCGCTGAGTTTGCCCGTGGCCCTGGCCGGGACGCTGACGTACATGGCGATGGCCGGGTTCACCGAGTTTGATTTGGGCCCGTGGTTTATCGGGTATGTGGATGTGTTGGCGTTTGCGATATTGGCGGCGGGATCGATCATCGGCATGAGGCTGGCTACGCCTTGGATCGGGCGGATACCGGATCGCGTGCATGCGTGGGTCTACATTGGTTTGCTGCTTTTAGTGATGCTTGGTATGTGGGTTAATTAAGTGCACCTAAAACTTGAGGGCCATTGATGTTGATCTTTAACTGCACCGAAGCAGCCAGCCAGTTTTTCAGTCGTGTCCAAAAGGGTAGAACAATCACGCCCGTGGACTTCAATCCGCCATCGCCCACTCCTGAAGAAGATGAACTCAGTGATCTGACAGAACAATGGCTGGTTCACGCCATTACGGTTCAGCGCAAACATGTGCTGTTAGTCATGCACATCAAAACCCGTTACTGCATGATTTTCGCGGACGCGAAAAAGGCTGACGTTGCCGGATTTATTCAACGCTTCTCTGAGCGCTGGCTCTACGGTTTGATGCGCCATGCGACGCAGAATGACTTGTTTCAATGGATCGACGGCGGTCTCATGGAGCAGCGTTATGAGCAGGCCTGTAGCGAGTATGTTTTCTATAAACGCCGGCATCGCGGTGCGCAAAAGCACATCGACGAAATTTCCTGGATTTTCCAGAGTTACGCCGCCGAATGGGGCTCACTACCGGCTGACGAATACGAAGCTGGCCGCTTCGACGCACGGAGGAATGACACCCCGCGACTGAGTAAAGGCCATAAGGACTATTACTGGCCCGATGAAGAAATGATTGCGCACTGGTTACGCACTTACTCCGGCCAGAATGAACAAGGCGTTCAGGCTGCACGTGATCGGCTTAATGCAGTGAAGCGCGAGATTGGGCAGTTGCAGTCGCAACTGGCGCAGCAATGATCGACATTGCGGCATCGATTGTTTGACGGCTATTCGCCATAATCCGCGCCCATTACAAGCGGGCAAACGCTCACTTCCTTCAAGGATGATTTGATGTTCAACGGATTGTGTCGTCTGACTGGCGTTATCGCGCTGGCGTGCTCAACGTTTTCTACGCCGCTGTGGGCTGAAAACAGCGCTCAGGTGTACACCGGAACCTTGGGCAAAACGCCGATTGTGCTGGAGATGTATCCCGATTCGGGGACCGGCCGCTACTTCTACCAGAAGTACCGCAAGGATCTGGTGCTCAGCGGCACAAAGGAAGGGAACGCCCTTGTTCTCAAGGAGGGTGAAGAACCTTACGGCGAGGACAAGCCGCGCCCGACAATTCGCTTGCAGCCCACACCTGAAGGCTGGGCCGGCGAATGGATCAGCCCTGAAGGTAAAGTGCTGAAGATTGAGTTGGAGCATGCCAAGCGCCCACCACTACCCGCCAATACTTTGCCCTATCTAACCAGGCTCCATGATCAGGAACCTTATGAGTATCTGCGTCTGCATGGTCTGAAACTCAAACAAGGCAAGACCGAGACGTTCAACGGCTATTCGCTGCAATGGTGGAGTGAGCCGCAGACGAAGTTGACGATATTTGAAGTGGTTTCCGGCTATACCCCTGAAGCGCGCGATCGCATTAATCGGCAGTTGATGGATCGATTGTGGCGGGAAGTGGTGGGGTACTACGGGTGTCTCGCTGGCGGTAGAGATACGTCGCTTATCCAAACGATGACACCGCTGCTGATCACCTCATCGGTTATCAGCGTGAACGTTGAGACCGAGGGGCGTTGTGGCGGCCAGCACCCGGATTACAGCGAGGCTCCCATTAACCTGGATGCCAAAACCGGTAAGTCCCTGACGTTAGAAGACGTCCTCTGGGTCGGGCAGGGTAAACCGCTGCATTACGAAGAGTTGAATGACGAACAAACCCCGGACGCGCGCGAAGTTTATTCCGAGTACCGCGCTAAAAAACTTGCACCTTGGCTAGTCGAACAGTTGCATAAGCTTCATCCCGATCAGATACCAGGCAGCGACGAGAACTGTGCTTACGGTGAAGCAGACCGTTGGATCCTCCCTACTTGGTATTTCACTGAAAAAGGCATCAAGTTAGAGCCTTACTTCTCTCACGCGCAAGCGCCGTGTGGGTATGTGGAGTGGAGTGTTTTGCCCTATAGCCTCATCAAACAACACCCCGGCGGTGTCGCGCTGCAATTGCCTTAAGGCTGGATTCGGCCACTTATCCAAGGAAGATCTGATGTTCAAAGGATTGCGCTGGTTGGCCGGGGTTGTCGTAACGGCATGCTTAACGTTTTCGTCTGTGATTTGGGCTGACGCCAGCACTCAGCTCTACACCGGGACCTTGGGTAAAATGCCGATTGTGCTGGAAATGAATCCCGACTCTGGCGATGGTCGTTACTTCTACCAAAAGTACCGTAAGGACTTGATTCTCAGCCTTACAAAAGAAGGGGAAATACTTGTACTGGAGGAAGGGGGCGAAAGTCAGCCTCACCCGACCATGCGCCTGAAACCCACGCCGGATGGCTGGTCTGGCGAGTGGGCCAGTGCCAAGGGCAAAGTGATGAAGATGGAGCTGCAGCAAGCCAAACTTGCGCCAGTGCCCGCCGATACCTTGCCCTATCTCGTCCAACTTCATGACAAGTTGCCCTACGAATACCTGCGCTTGCTAGGCCTGAAACTCAAACAAGGCCAGACCGAAAACTTCATGGGCTACACCCTGCAATGGTGGAGCGAGCCGCAATCCCAAGTGCAACTGTTCGAAGTCGTTTCGGGTTATCCCGCTGAAGTGCTTCAACGCATCAATCAGCGACTGATGGCGCGTTTGTGGCAGGGCGTCGGGGGGACTTTGGAGTGCACTGTAGATGGTGCCCCGGGGTCCTATTTTCAAACAAGTCATCCCGTATGGATGTCGCCTTCGGTGATGAGCGTCATTACCGCCACCGACTTCTATTGCGGTGGTCTTCATCCGAATCTGGACAACGAATCGCTCAACTTTGATACCAGGACCGGCAATGTCCTGACGCTTGATGATGTGCTGTGGGTGGGGCAGGGCAAACCCGTGCATTTCGAAGAGGGCTTTGATTACTCATCCCCGGCGTTCAAAGCTCATTATGAATATCGTAATAAAGAACTGGCGCCGTGGCTGGTGGCACAATTGCTCAAACTCAACCCCAGCGAAATGACGGCAAAGCCCGAAGTGGAGGAGAACGATTGCGTCTACAACGACGATAACCTTTGGAATTCCCCTCTCTGGTACTTCACCGAAAAAGGCCTCAAGTTGGAGCCCGTTTTTGTTCACGCGGCGGCTGCGTGCCGAGACATTGACTGGAGCGTTCTGCCTTACAACCTCATCAAACAACACCCCGGCGGCGTAACGCTGCAACTGCCTTAAACTGCAACCCACCAGTTCCCGCTGACTTTTCCAAAGGATGATTCGATGTTCAAAGGACTCTCGTGCCTCATACCCTGCGCCGCTTTGTTTCTTACGGTTGTCTCAACCGCCCATGCCGAATTCGGCGGGCAGGTGTTCACCGGCACCCTGGGCAAGATGCCGATTGTCCTGGAACTGAACACCCGCGACGCGAGCGAAGTGAGTGGTCGCTATTTCTACGAGAAATTCCATCGCGACCTGGAGCTAAGCGGAACGCTACAGGCCAAAACCCTGACGCTCAACGAGGGCAACAATCGCTACGGCGAGAACAAGCCCCTGCCCACCCTGAAGCTGAAACAAACCGCCAACGGCTGGCAGGGCGAATGGAAAAGTTCCAAGGGTAAAACCCTGCCAGTGCAGTTGACCGAGGCCAAACTCCCGACCACGGCGGCGGACGCGTTGCCCTTCATTGCAGCGCTACCGAAAAGCGATCCTTATGAGTACCTGCGCCTGCAAGGGTTGAAGCTCAAGCCTGGCAAGAAAGAAACGTTCATGGGCTACGGTTTGCAATGGTGGAGCGAGCCCGAGTCCAGGGTTTCGCTGTTCAGCGTCGAATCCGGCTACCCGAAGGCTGATCAGGATCGCGTCAATCAACAGCTGCTGGGGCGACTCTGGAGCGAGGCCATCGACTATTACGGCTGCCAGCTGCGGGGCGGGGAGAGTGCCGAGTTCGAACAAGGCGCCACCCCGACATTCCTGTCGCCGGACGTGGTCAGCGTGAGCATCTCCATCGGCTACGATTGCGGTGGTGCGCATCCGGACTTTGGCGATTCACCGCTTAATTTCGACGTTCATACCGGCCAAGTCTTATCGCTGACCGACGTGCTCTGGATTGGCGAGGCGGATAAACCTGCGACGGCAACCATCAGTGACGCACAAGCCAGCGCTCAACGCGACGTCCTGGTGCCTTGGCTGATTCAGCAGTTCTCCGCGCTCTACCCGGATGAAATGAAAAAGCCGGTTGAAGGCGATGAAGACAATTGCGACTTCACCGACGAAAGTGTCTGGGGTTACTCCAACTGGCACTTCACCGCGAAGGGCTTATATCTGGGGCCGTACTTCGCGCGAGCCCAAAGAAACTGCGACGGCCCGGAGTGGCCGGTACTGCCTTACTCGCTGGTCAAACAGCACCCTGGCGCGATAAAACTGGAGTTGCCCAAAGGTTAATCGCTACTCCAACCCCGGCGCTTCCCGAACAATGAAGTGATCCAGATTCTCAATATTCGCACTGAACACCCCGAACGTCTGTTCGGGGTTTTTCTTGCTCGGCACCTGCTTCAACTCCGGCGTCACGCCATAGAAGAAACAAAACAACTCCTTCCCGCTTTCAATGGCGTGCTTGATCTCTTCCAGAAACGCCTTGCGCTTGCGGTAGGTGTCGATCAACTTCTTGCTCAAATAAACATTCACCGAATACGGCTTCTTCTTCGCCTCATCCGCCTGCTTGAACCAGACCTTCTGCTCGAAATCGATGCGAAAGCTCTGGGTGTAATCCTTGATCTCCTTGATCTTGCCCCAGTAAATCAGCCCCTTGTTGTCCGTCAGGTATTCAATCTTCTTGAAGAACGAGCCATAAGGCGCCGTATGCTCGCCAATCTTCAGCGGCATGCGCTTGAGCAACTCCTTGTCCTCGAAGTTCGACACAAAACACTCCACCGGATGGGCGAACACACTGGTCTTGTCCGGCGCCGACTCGCGGGTTGGGTGTTCCGTATGGCTGTCCGCGGTAATGGGGCTTACGTCATCCCTTAATACATCCGCCGCCACCGCCGGGCTCGACGGCTTGCGCACATACTCACGCCGAGTCAGTAACAATTCCGACGGGAAATGCTCCTCGCGGCTGTCATCCGTTTCCGCACCGTCCACCTCAAGCCCCGACGCCGGCGTCCTCAAACTGACATAAGGACAATCCGCCACATGCCGCGTGCTGGGCGTGTTCTTGAAGTGCGGGGTGCGAACGTAATTCACGTTTTTGGCGTTGAACGTCGTCAGCACATTTGCCGCATCGAAGGCCGCTCTGCAGGCGTCATTGGGACATTGGAAGTGTTCCTTGGCGGAATCGAACTCCATCGTCTCGTCAAAATTCAAATCCCGCACGTCATAGATCGACAGCTTGTCGTCGAGGCTGAGGCAGTAGGCGAGGTCGAATTTCATGGTGGGCTCGGGTCCTTGAGTGGGGGAGGGTATTAATAGCGGGAGGTGCGGAGGGTTGCACTGACTGTTTTCAAAACGCCGCAAAATCTGTGGCAAACCACTAAACCTGTGGGAGCGCGCTTGCTCGCGAATGCCTGCATCAACGCATTGGCCAAGCCTGGCACAAACCCCCTCGCCACAGATTTCACCAGGCTCAGTTATTCGACTTTCAACCGTTTCACCTTCTTATAAAGCGAAGCAGTGAATTCATCCCGGTCGCTCGAATGGTGACAACGACGATGACAATTCGGGCACAGTGCCACAGCATTCCTCGGTCGATCCGAGCCTTCCTGCGCCAAATGCTTAACGTGATGGACCTCAAGAAATGGGCGACCATCCTTCTCAAACGGAGCAGGTTCTCCACAGCCCTCGCATTTACCTTCAGCCTGCTGGCGAACCCACGCTCTCACTTCAGGATCGCGAACATAAGACTTTCCGCTGGACTGAGTTTGCTCGGGTCGCTCAATCCCTTTCGGCTCATCTTTAAGGGGGTGTCGCTCAAGTTTGGACGCTCGTTGCTCCAGCGTTGCCTCGTCTGCCGTCGGGGCAAAATCTTCGGGCGTCAAAGGGCTTGGAGCGTTGAGCGCTTCGCGAATGCTACGCGCAACATTCGCGCCGACATTCTGTGCGGGTTTGTAGCCCTTAATAGGCTCTCGACCCAACTCGGCCATGATCGTAGAAATGTTCTGCATTCGAAACTCTACTGAGCTCTTAGTGCGGCCTGCTAAGACGCCTTCGCGTAGAACACGATTTTCATGGGCCTTATTGAATGGCTGGCCGTTCTGCTCACGGGACCACATGCTGAGATAGGAATCGACCGCAGCCTGAATCTCCGCGTCACTCCAATCACCTTTGCTCTTTTCCGTATCCATACAATCGCCGAGGGTTAAAAACCCTCGGACGATACTGAGTGGCCATTACGACTGTCTACGAAAATTCCTACAGAAAAGACTGACGTATCGTTCAAGCGATCCTACGAAGACACCGCCGCACTAACCCACCGATTGCTTCGAAGACTGAAACACCTCCAAAACCTTCCGCCACCAAGGCTTAACCACTGGTACCCGTCGCCGCGTGCGATTCAGCAACAGATAAGGCATGTCCCGCAGCCGAATCCAGCCCTCATCCTGCCAATGCAACAGACTCAACGACATCTCCGGCCAATCCAACAAACTCAACATCGGTCGATCAGCGTTCTTCGATGGCAGGGCATCACGCAAGGCCGGCACCACTTGATGAGTCAACCATTCACGCAACAACCGATTTCCCGGCGCGTAGTGATAGACCAACAACGCATAGACGCCGGACTCGCTCAGCATCAGCCTTTTCTCAGGTTGGCCGTGATAGTCAATTAGCAGCGTCTGCCGCTGATCCTCATCCAGTTTGCTGACCACTCGATCATTCAGATGAAACCCCATCAAACGACCGAGATCGCGAGCGCAGAACCATGGTTGGTTTTCCAGGAGGAGGGCGTGAAGGTTGAGATTTTGGCGGATGAAAACCATGGGGATAAACGGATCAGACATGACCGTTCACCAAAGAAGTCGGGAAGCAGGTGGGTTTTTGTGTGGGCATATCCATTACCTCTACGAATGAATTGGATAGAGCCAGACCCAACGTAGAGGATGTAAGAAGTCCCAACAGGCGGTCTTTTCCACACAAGTCCGTGTTTATGTCTTCAAGACAACACGCGGTTCTGTGTGAATAAGTCAGCTTCTACGTTGGGCGTTTCTTAGGCACCTGGATTGAGCTTAGAGGTGCATTGACTTGGCATCAATCGGGAAAGAGCTGGAAGTGTTGTAGGAGATTTAGCGAAGTGATGTAGGGACGAATAAGGCTTTCTTTTCGGCAATAAAAAGCCCCGATCAGATCGGGGCTTTCAGGTTTTCGATTAGCCTCAGGAGTTAATCCCAGCTAAGCGCACCACCGGTTTGGTATTCAATAACCCGCGTCTCAAAGAAATTCTTCTCTTTCTTCAAGTCCATAATCTCGCTCATCCAAGGGAACGGGTTAGTCGTCCCTGGATACTCTTCCTTCAACCCAATCTGCGACAAACGCCGGTTAGCGATGAACTTCAGGTAGTCCTCCATCATCGCCGCGTTCATGCCGAGTACGCCGCGAGGCATGGTGTCGCGAGCGTATTCGATCTCAAGTTGAGTGCCCTGCAGAATCATCTGCGAAGCCTCTTCCTTCATCTCAGCATCCCACAAGTGCGGGTTTTCGATTTTGATCTGGTTGATCACGTCGATGCCGAAGTTCAGGTGCATGGATTCGTCGCGCAGGATGTATTGGAACTGCTCGGCGACGCCGGTCATTTTGTTGCGGCGGCCCATGGAGAGGATTTGGGTGAAGCCGCAGTAGAAGAAGATGCCTTCCAGAACGCAGTAGTAGGCGATCAGGTTGCGCAGCAGTTCTTTGTCGGTTTCGACGGTGCCGGTTTCGAACTTCGGATCGGAGATCGAGCGGGTGTATTTGAGGCCCCAGGTGGCTTTTTTCGCGACCGATGGGATCTCGTGGTACATGTTGAAGATCTCGCCTTCATCCATGGCCAGCGATTCGATGCAGTACTGGTAGGCGTGGGTGTGGATCGCTTCTTCGAACGCCTGGCGCAGGATGTACTGGCGGCATTCCGGGTTGGTGATCAGGCGGTACACGGCCAGGACCAGGTTGTTGGCAACCAGGGAGTCGGCGGTGGAGAAGAAGCCGAGGTTGCGCATGACGATGCGGCGTTCGTCGTCGGTCAGGCCTTCCGGGTCTCTCCAGAGGGCGATGTCGGCGGTCATGTTGACTTCTTGCGGCATCCAGTGGTTTGCGCAACCGTCCAGGTATTTCTGCCAGGCCCAGTCGTACTTGAAAGGTACGAGTTGGTTGAGGTCGGCGCGGCAGTTGATCATGCGCTTTTCGTCGACGGCAACACGGGCGGAGGCGCCTTCGAGTTCGGCCAGGCCTTCGGCAACGTCGAGGTTGTCCAGGGCAGCCTTGGCACGGGCGATGGCGGCGGAGTCGGAGGCGGTCACGGCGCGCGCTTCTTGGGCGGCAACGCCACCGGCGGTGTCGAGGCGGTCCATGTTGGCTTCAGTCGCGTGGCCGGCGTTGGCGCCTTTTACGGCTACTTCGCCCGTGTCTTCTTTGTCGAATTCGTCCCAGCTCAGCATGACGTGTCGTCTCCTGCGTGAGGGCCAGTTGCCCGTGTGATGGTTTTTCACACGGTCGTACTGACCGCGTTGGATCTAAAGGAATCGTTTTTTGCAGCAGCTATACGCAGGCATCAAACAGAATTTTGTCCGGGTTCCGAAGCCACTGATGGGCGCAGAGGAGTGAATCGCTTCTGCGTGGGGCTTCAGACTGGCTGCTTATCCCTGTAAGGGAATATTGCAGGCCCGTTTAAGGCCGCATTATAGGGAAAAAAACAGGGCTGTGGTGCGACGAAATGGCACTGATATCGGACGGCGGGGGAGGTTTTTTGGTCGGAGCGAGGGTTTACAGGGCTTTGGGCTGGGTATCGCGGGGCAGATTTTTTTTCATTAATTTTAGCGCGTTGGTTTTTTTGCTCAAAAAATAGCCAAAAAACCGGTTTTTCACTACATGTTGTGTTTTGAAGCGCTTTTCGACGGCTCCAGACACAACTGAGCCCGACCGAAGTCGGGCAGTGATGATTCAGCCAAATGTCAGCTGAAAGTCGCCGAGTTGGTGCGTTCGAAACCGTCGGCAGCGAAGGTCGCCGAACCGGTTTTGTCGTAGCCGTCTTCAGCAACGGTGGCGGAACCGGTGCGGTCGTAGCCATCAGCAGCAACAGCGGCAGAACCGGTGCGATCGTAACCGTCAGCGGCAACAGCGGAGCCGGTACGGTCAAAACCATCAGCAGCGAATGCGCTACCGGCCAGTACGGAGAGGGTCAGGGCGAGGATCAGTTTGGTTTTCATGGTGGTGGCTCCAGGTTCGTTGGCGTTTTGTGCCTTGGGTGTGGAATTCATACTACGCCAGTGAATTTGATTAAAAAGCGCAAATAACCGCACTAAACAATCGTATATATCGATGTATTACGGTCCGGCGCTTCATCTGCCTGAAAGAGCGGGCGGGTGGGTCGAACCGTTAAGGGGAGTGCGGGAAGATCAGCCGTTAGAGCAGCCGTTACCCATGACGCTATAACGCAGGATGTGGCGTTGGCCTTTGGAGTCGTCGTATTCCATTTTCATCGGAACAACTTCGCACACGTTGGGGATTTCGCTCATGGACACTACGTTGGCGATGTCCAGGTGGGTGGAGTAAGTGTATTCCTCGACTGCCGGTTGTTGCTGCGCGACATCAGTCGGGACCTCGTCTGCCATGGCGGTTGCGCACAGGCTGCTGAGGGCCAGAACTAATAAAGCTTTCATTTCAGTTTTACCTTTCTAAAGTCGTGAGGGGTCACGCAATCTTTTTGGGATTGCGTGTGGAACTTCAGTACTGGGTTGTTTGATTAACTGCCTTCGTGGGGGCTGCAACTTGTTAATCAGGGTTGCCTTGTTGGCGAGGCTGATTTTAGGCGTGGGGGGTGGATTCATATACCCGTGGTTTTGATAAACACCTTTCGCGAATTCCGTAACAATCCCTTGGAAGATCAAAAGATCGCAGGCTGCGCCAGCTCCTGCGGGGGCGGGGAGGCCCGGATTGCGCGGGTTTGACCCACAAACGGGGGTAACCACGACGTTTTGTAGGGGCTTGTTACTACCATCGTCGAATGGTTCTATAGGCCCGGCCCGGCTACAACAGAGCCATACAAAAACAACTATTCCACCGAGGTAAGAAAGATGAGTGCGGCTTCTTTGTATCCCGTTCGTCCCGAGGTAGCAGCCAATACGCTGACTGACGAGGCCACCTATAAGGCCATGTACCAGCAGTCGGTCGTCAATCCGGACGGCTTCTGGCGCGAACAGGCCAAGCGCCTCGACTGGATCAAGCCTTTCACCACGGTGAAACAGACTTCCTTCGACGATCACCATGTCGACATCAAGTGGTTCGCCGACGGCACCCTGAACGTTTCCTACAACTGCCTCGACCGTCACCTGGCCGAGCGCGGCGATCAAATCGCGATTATCTGGGAAGGGGATGACCCGGCCGAGAGCCGCAACATCACCTACCGCGACCTGCACGAACAAGTCTGCAAGTTCGCCAACGCCCTGCGCGGCCAGGATGTACACCGTGGCGACGTGGTGACTATCTATATGCCGATGATCCCCGAAGCCGTGGTCGCCATGCTGGCCTGCACCCGGATCGGCGCGATTCACTCGGTGGTGTTCGGCGGCTTCTCGCCGGAAGCCCTGGCCGGTCGCATCATCGACTGCAAATCCAAAGTGGTGATCACGGCCGATGAAGGCGTCCGTGCCGGCAAGAAGGTCCCGCTCAAGACCAACGTCGACGACGCGCTGACCAACCCGGAAACCAGCAGCATTCAGAAAGTCATCGTGTGCAAGCGCACCGGTGGCAACATCAAGTGGAACCAGCATCGCGACATCTGGTACGAAGACCTGATGAAAGTGGCGGGCAGTGTTTGCGCGCCAAAAGAAATGGGCGCCGAAGAAGCGCTGTTCATCCTTTATACCTCCGGTTCCACTGGCAAGCCGAAGGGCGTGCAACACACCACCGCCGGTTACTTGCTGTATGCGGCGATGACCCACGAGCGCGTGTTCGACTATCGCCCGGGTGAAGTCTACTGGTGCACCGCCGACGTCGGCTGGGTCACTGGCCACAGCTATATCGTCTACGGTCCATTGGCCAACGGCGCGACCACGTTGCTGTTCGAAGGCGTGCCGAACTATCCGGACATCACCCGGGTGGCGAAGATCATCGACAAGCACAAGGTCAACATCCTCTACACCGCGCCAACCGCGATCCGCGCGATGATGGCGTCGGGCCAAGCCGCTGTTGAAGGCGCTGATGGCAGCAGTTTGCGCCTGCTCGGTTCTGTGGGTGAGCCGATCAACCCGGAAGCGTGGGACTGGTATTACAAGAATGTGGGCAAGTCCCGTTGCCCGATCGTCGATACCTGGTGGCAGACCGAAACCGGCGGCAACATGATGAGCCCGCTGCCGGGCGCTCACGCCCTCAAGCCAGGTTCTGCAGCGCGTCCGTTCTTCGGTGTGGTGCCGGCGTTGGTCGACAACCTGGGCAACATCATCGAAGGCGTCGCTGAGGGCAACCTGGTGATTCTCGATTCGTGGCCAGGCCAGGCGCGCACGCTGTATGGCGACCATGACCGCTTCGTCGACACCTACTTCAAGACCTTCCGTGGCATGTACTTCACCGGCGACGGCGCTCGTCGTGACGAAGACGGTTACTACTGGATCACCGGTCGCGTGGATGACGTGCTCAACGTTTCCGGTCACCGCATGGGCACGGCCGAGATCGAGAGCGCGATGGTTGCGCACCCGAAAGTCGCCGAGGCTGCCGTGGTTGGCGTCCCGCACGACATCAAGGGGCAGGGCATCTATGTGTACGTCACCCTTAAAAATGGCGAAGAGCCGACCGAGCAATTGCGTCTGGAACTGAAAAACTGGGTGCGTAAAGAGATCGGCCCGATTGCTTCGCCGGATGTTATCCAGTGGGCGCCGGGGCTGCCGAAGACGCGTTCGGGCAAGATCATGCGCCGGATCCTGCGCAAGATTGCCACTGCCGAATACGACGGGTTGGGGGATATTTCGACCCTGGCGGATCCGAGTGTGGTGCAGCATTTGATTGATACGCATAAGACGATGAACGTCGCGTAAGCCGCGTTCAGCGACATTGAAGCCCTGCCAGGTGTTGAGCCTGGTGGGGTTTTTTATTGTTGAAGACCTGATCGTTCCCACACTCCGTGTTGATCGTTCCCACGCTCCGCGTCACTAGTGTTGATCGTTCCCATGCTCCGCGTGGGAATGCATCCCGTGACGCTCTGCGTCACAGCGTCAACGGCGGACGCGGAGCGTCCATGGCGGCATTCCCACGCGGAGCGTGGGAACGATCAGCAGGTGGGCCAATAATTATCGGCTTCGCCTGTAGGCCATTTCCCACTGTTACCCACACCCATGAATGTGTCTGAATGTGTAACCGCCCCCACCGATTCGGGGCGTAGGGAAACGCAAAGCCCCATTTCAGGGCCTTTCAAACACCCATGAAAAATAAGACACAACGCTGCGCTTGCCGGATTAGAAGGCTTTGCCAATAATAGGCCCGCAATTTGCAGCATAGATCGGTTCACAATCTTTTGCTCTTGCATGAATTTGCAAGGCTGTCAACGTGCCCAAGCGGCTTTCTCAGTGCATCTGTAATTAGTTGTCGCATTGAAGAAATATCGGCTTCGGGCCTGTCGTTAGAATGCCGATCACTCGCTCGTCGTTGCTCGCGTTGAAATCAGCGCGGGTTTTCCAGGACGCAGCACCGCTTTTACGTTTAACCCATTCGCATATTGGGCTGTCGCTCACTCTGCCGTTTTTGCCCTTTACCGATGGAGTCCCAAGATGAAGAAACTTGTGCTGCTTGGCGCCCTGGCACTGTCCGTGCTGTCCCTGCCGACCTTCGCCGATGAAAAGCCTCTGAAGATCGGTATCGAAGCGGCGTACCCTCCGTTCGCCTCCAAGGCACCGGACGGCAGCATCGTTGGTTTCGACTACGACATCGGCAACGCCCTGTGCGAACAGATGCAGGTCAAGTGCGTCTGGGTCGAGCAAGAGTTCGACGGTCTGATCCCGGCACTTAAAGTGCGCAAGATCGACGCGATCCTGTCGTCCATGTCGATCACCGAAGATCGCAAGAAGTCCGTGGACTTCACCAACAAGTACTACAACACCCCGGCGCGCCTGGTCATGAAGGCCGGCACTCAAGTCAGCGAAGGCCTGGCTGAGCTCAAGGGCAAGAACATCGGCGTACAACGTGGTTCGATCCACGAGCGTTTCGCCCGCGAAGTCCTGGCCCCGCTGGGTGCCGAGATCAAGCCGTACGGTTCGCAGAACGAAATCTACCTCGACGTGGCCGCCGGCCGCCTCGACGGCACCGTGGCAGACGCTACGCTGCTGGATGACGGTTTCCTGAAAACCGACGCTGGCAAAGGTTTCGCCTTCGTAGGCCCGGCCTTCACCGACGTCAAATACTTCGGCGACGGCGTGGGTATTGCCGTTCGCAAGGGTGACGCGCTGAAAGACAAGATCAACACCGCGATCACTGCCATTCGCGAGAACGGCAAATACAAGCAAATCCAGGACAAGTACTTCGCCTTCGATATCTACGGCAAGTAACCCGTCCGAGCGACAAGTCCGAAATGGCGCAAGCAACAGGATCTCTGAGGTTTGCGCCATTTTTTCATCCCAACTTTCGAGGACCTGAATCATGTTGAAAGGCTACGGGGCTGTCATCCTCGATGGCGCATGGCTGACGCTTCAGCTCGCCTTGTCGTCCATGGTCCTGGCCATTGTTCTGGGCCTGATCGGCGTTTCGCTGCGTCTGTCCCCGATCCGCTGGCTGGCCTGGCTGGGCGACCTGTATTCCACGGTGATTCGCGGGATTCCCGACCTGGTGCTGATCCTGCTGATTTTCTACGGTGGTCAGGACCTGCTCAACCGCGTCGCACCGATGCTCGGCTTTGACGATTACATCGACCTGAACCCATTGGCCGCCGGTATCGGCACCCTGGGCTTCATCTTCGGTGCGTACCTGTCGGAAACCTTCCGTGGCGCCTTCATGGCGATTCCCAAGGGTCAGGCCGAAGCCGGCATGGCTTATGGCATGAGCAGTTTCCAGGTGTTCTTCCGGGTGTTGGTGCCGCAGATGATTCGCCTGGCGATTCCGGGGTTCACCAACAACTGGCTGGTACTGACCAAGGCTACCGCGCTGATTTCGGTGGTCGGTCTGCAAGACATGATGTTCAAGGCCAAGCAGGCGGCCGATGCCACCCGCGAACCTTTCACCTTCTTCCTCGCAGTGGCGGCGATGTACCTGGTCATTACCAGTGTCTCGTTGCTGGCATTGCGTCACCTTGAGAAGCGCTACTCGGTAGGCGTAAGGGCGGCTGATCTATGATCTTCGACTACAACGTCATTTGGGAGGCCCTGCCGCTGTACCTCGGCGGCCTGGTGACCACCCTCAAATTGCTCGCGCTGTCGCTGTTTTTCGGTCTGTTGGCGGCGTTGCCGCTGGGGCTGATGCGCGTGTCCAAGAACTCCGTCGTCAACATGAGTGCCTGGCTGTTCACCTACGTGATCCGCGGCACGCCGATGCTGGTTCAGCTGTTTTTGATCTACTACGGTCTGGCGCAGTTCGAAGCGGTGCGCGAAAGCTTCATGTGGCCGTGGCTGTCCAGCGCCACGTTCTGTGCGTGCCTGGCCTTCGCGATCAACACCAGCGCCTACACCGCCGAAATCATCGCCGGCAGCCTGCGTGCGACGCCGAACGGCGAGATCGAAGCGGCCAAGGCCATGGGCATGTCCCGCTACAAGATGTACAAGCGCATCCTGCTGCCGTCGGCCCTGCGCCGGGCGCTGCCGCAGTACAGCAACGAAGTGATCATGATGCTGCAGACCACCAGTCTGGCGTCCATCGTGACCCTGATCGATATCACCGGTGCCGCGCGCACGGTCAACGCCCAGTATTACTTGCCGTTCGAGGCGTACATCACCGCCGGCGTGTTCTACCTGTGCCTGACCTTCATTCTGGTGAAGATCTTCAAACTGGCCGAGCGCCGCTGGCTGGGCTACATGGCCCCGCGGAAGCACTGATATGGAACGCATCGATCATTCATTGCCGTGGAGCCACCTGGGCAGCGAACGCCAGATTTCGGTGTTCCGTTTCGGCAAGGGCGAGCGCAAGGCCTACATCCAGGCCAGCCTGCACGCCGATGAACTGCCGGGCATGCGTACCGCCTGGGAGCTGAAAAAGCGCCTGACCGAACTCGAAGCCCAAGGCTTGCTCAACGGCGTGATCGAACTGGTGCCAGTGGCCAACCCTCTGGGCCTCGGTCAACTGCTGCAAGGCAATCATCAAGGGCGTTTCGAAGCGGGCAGCGGCAAGAACTTCAACCGGGATTTCGTCGAGCTCAGCGCGCCAGTGGCCGCGGCGGTGGACGGGCATCTGGGGGATGATCCTCACGCCAATATCCATTTGATCCGCCAGGCCATGAGCGACACCTTGGCCGCGTTGCCTCCGGCTGCCAGCCAGTTGCAAGGCATGCAGCGCATCTTGCTCAGCCATGCCTGCACCGCCGACGTAGTGCTGGATTTGCATTGCGATGCCGAGGCCGCGCTGCACATGTACGCCTTGCCGCAGCATTGGCCGCAATGGCGTTCGCTGGCTGCGCACCTGGATGTGAAAGTGGGGTTGCTGGCGGAAGATTCCGGCGGCAGTTCCTTCGATGAAGCCTGTTCACTGTCGTGGCTGCGTCTGTCGCGGCTGTTCCCGGACGCGCAGATTCCACTGGCGTGCCTGGCGACCACCATCGAGCTGGGCGGGCAGGCCGACACCGGTCGCCCGCAAGCCGAATTCCACGCCGAAGGCATTCTGGCGTTCCTCGCCGAGCAAGGTCTGATCAGCGGCGAATGGCCGAAACCGGCGCAGGAAGCCTGCGAAGGCGTGCCGTTCGAAGGCACCGAATTGCTGTTCGCGCCGCACCCTGGCGTGGTGAGCTTTTTGCGCAAGCCCGGTGAGTGGGTGGAAGCTGGCGACGAGATTTTTGAAGTGATCGATCCTTTATCCGATCGGGTCAGCACGGTGTGTGCTGGTACGTCCGGGGTGCTGTTTGCCATTGAACGGCTACGTTATGCCCAACCCGGTTTCTGGCTGGCCAAGGTGGCGGGGCGCGAAGCGCTGCGTCACGGGCGCTTGCTCAACGACTGACTGACTGTTTTTGTGAGAACCGACCGCATGTACAAACTTGAAGTCCAAGACCTGCATAAACGCTATGGCAGTCACGAAGTGCTCAAGGGTGTGTCCCTGAAAGCGGCGGCTGGCGATGTGATCAGCATCATCGGCTCCAGTGGCTCCGGCAAAAGTACTTTCCTGCGCTGCATCAACCTGCTTGAACAGCCGCACGCGGGCAAGATCCTGCTCAATAACGAAGAGCTGAAACTGGTTTCGAACAAGGACGGCGCGCTGAAGGCTGCCGACCCGAAACAGCTGCAGCGCATGCGTTCGCGCCTGTCGATGGTGTTTCAGCATTTCAACCTGTGGTCGCACATGACCGCGCTGGAAAACATCATGGAAGCGCCGGTCCACGTGCTCGGCATGACCAAGGCCGAAGCCCGCGAGAAAGCCGAGCACTACCTGAACAAGGTTGGCGTGGCCCATCGCAAAGATGCTTACCCGGGCCACATGTCCGGCGGCGAGCAGCAGCGCGTAGCGATTGCCCGTGCGCTGGCGATGGAACCCGAGGTAATGCTGTTCGACGAACCGACTTCGGCTCTGGACCCGGAACTGGTCGGCGACGTGCTGAAAGTCATGCAGGCCCTGGCGCTGGAAGGCCGGACCATGGTGGTGGTGACCCACGAAATGGGCTTCGCCCGTGAAGTGTCGAACCAACTGGTGTTCCTGCACAAAGGTGTGGTTGAAGAAAGCGGCAACCCGCGTGAAGTGCTGGTCAATCCACAGTCCGAACGTTTGCAACAATTCCTCTCGGGTAGCCTGAAGTAAACCGAACTCCCGTTGCGCACCCTGTAGGAGCTGACGAGTGAAACGAGGCTGCGATCTTTTGATCTTGATTTTTACAATCAAAAGATCGCAGCCTCGTTTCACTCGTCAGCTCCTACAGTGGGGGGTGACAAGCCTGCTCTTGTAGGGTTTCAAGATTTGCGTTCATTTTCGGGCTAGCATTGGCCCATGCCTTTAATACTGTTTTCGCTTCGGATCGCCCGCCCATGACTGCCCATCGAATTGGTTTCCTGATTTGGCCCAGCACTAAAGCTCTGACGCTTGCGCTGGCTGAGGAGGCCTTGCGTGTTGCCCAGCGTGTGCATCCGGACGTTGTCTATGAACTGTCGTTCTTGCAGGCCGAACCGCCGACCGAAGGCGCCTGGCAATTACCGGGTGAGCCGTGGGCCGGCAAGCTCGAAAACTTCCAGAAACTGTTTCTGCTCGCCGATGAGCCGCCGACCGCACTCGCGCCGGCCCTCAGCAGTTCGCTCAAACAACTGGTGCGCGCCGGTTGTGTGATCGGTGGGTTGTCCGCCGGTGTTTACCCGTTGGCGCAACTGGGTTTGCTCGACGGTTATCGCGCTGCCGTGCACTGGCGCTGGCAGGATGATTTCGCCGAACGTTTCCCGAAAGTCATCGCCACCAGTCATCTGTTCGACTGGGATCGTGATCGCCTGACCGCATGCGGTGGCCTGTCGGTGCTCGACTTGCTGCTGGCGGTATTGGCCCGCGACCACGGCGCCGAACTGGCCGGTGCAGTCTCGGAAGAACTGGTGGTCGAACGCATCCGCGAGGGTGGCGAACGTCAACGCATTCCGCTGCAAAACCGCCTCGGCTCCAGCCATCCGAAGCTCACCCAGGCGGTGTTGCTGATGGAAGCCAACATCGAAGAACCCCTGACTACCGACGAAATCGCTCAGCACGTGTGCGTGTCCCGTCGGCAGTTGGAGCGGATCTTCAAGCAATACCTCAACCGCGTGCCGAGCCAGTACTACCTGGAACTGCGCCTGAACAAGGCGCGGCAGATGTTGATGCAAACCAGCAAGTCGATCATCCAGATCGGCCTGTCCTGTGGCTTCTCTTCGGGGCCGCATTTCTCCAGCGCCTACCGCAATTTCTTCGGCGCCACGCCGCGGGAAGATCGCAACCAGCGGCGTAGCAGCAGCCCGTTCGAATTGTCGTCGGTGCCCTCGGAACGCGGTTGATTTCACTCCGCAGCGTTACTGCTCCACTTCTGAGTCGTCCGAATCGGACACCTCCATCTCGGCGGTTTCGATAATCTCATCAATGCCAAAATCGGTGCCGTTTTGCTTGAAGTAGGCCCGCAGCAGTTGCAGGCTTTGTTCGGAAAACGGATTGCCCCGCAGGTCGATGCACTCGGCTGTTTCCATCGGCAGCTCAAGAATATCGCTGGGTATTTCCCGGATCGCGTTATGCCGCAGATTGGCAATGTCCAGCGTCTTCAATGTCAGCAGCCCGGGCGGAAGCTCGGTAATTTGCGAGTGATGAAGGATCAGCGTGGCCAGGTCCGGCATCTGGCTGATGTCGGGAGCCAGGGTCAGCGGGTTGTTGCTCAGGTCGAGGAAGTTCAAGCGCTCCATCCCGGCCAGCGCCGATACCGTCTCTGCGGTCAGACTGAGTTGGCACTCAGGCAGCACCAACGCTTCCAGTTCGCCCATATTGAACACCGTCTGCGGAAGGTGGCCCAGGCGGTAATGGCGGATGGTCAGGCCCTTGAGCTTGGGGAAGCACCTGAGAAAACCATCGGCGACTGACGTCAGGCCAGCATGACTGTGCAGGTACAAGTGGGAAATGTGGCTGAAGTCTGCACTCAGGGCCGGCAAGTCACCGGTAATGATCGCGGCCAGGGCCAGCTCGTGGGACGGCTCCAGGGTCTCATTGAAATCATCCAGTTCGGTTTCCCGGCGCCAGGCTTGTTCGATGATGTTTTTAACTTCATCCCGGGTGCTGTGCTCGATCAGTATTTCCTGGGCGCTAAAGGGCACGCCGCTGACCGGATGACGCGCGGGTATGTCGCCAGTCCAGGCGGCCAGGGTGTCGCTCAGGGTGGTGTATTCGGTTTCCAGTCGAGTGAGTTCTGCTCGACCAGCCTGCAGCGTGCCCGGCAAATCATACAAAAATGAGCTGGCTTGTTCGCGGTCCAGGGTCGGGTACAGGGCAACAACGCGTTCCATATCGGCTTGCGGTGCATAAACGCCCAAATCTTCACGGGTCATCTGGAAATAGGCTTTCACCTTGTTTCGTGTGGTGGCAGAAAGTGGGTTGTCACCGAAGTCGTAACCCTCGGCCTTGCTCGCGGGCAGTTCGAACACTTGCGCAGGCAGTGTGGTGAATTGATTGTCAGAGAAAATCGCGGTTTTGAGGGTTGGACGGGTAAGGAGCCCGGGGGGAAGGCTGGAAATACCGGTTTCACCCAGATCGATGTAGTCCAGCTGTGGCATGGCCTCGACGCTGAATACCCGGCCCAACGGATTTTTGTACAGCTCCAGCGTTCGCATCTGGCTCAAGGATGACAGTGTCGCCTGGGATTCGGCGGTCAGTGTGATCGCGCAATTGCTCATGATCAGTTGGTTGAGATTCGGCAACCAGGGCAGGACGTCCGGCAACGTGCCTAATGGAATATTGCGCACCTCCATGCGCCGCGTTCCCGTGAAGTGACGCAGGAACTCATGGGCGCCGCGTGTCGCCTCGCCACCTTCCAGGGTCAGGTAGGCCACGTGGCTAAAGTCCGCTTGCAAGGTCGGCAACTCGCCAATGATGGGACGGGTAAACCTGAACATATAGCCACGATCACCGGCGTCCTGATCGCCGTCATTGAGTGCGGTTTCGTGGCGCCAGCAGCGTTGCAGTTCATCCGCGAGCAGGGCGCGGTTGCGTCTGGAGGCGGTGAGTTGCCGGGTTGTTAACGGGACGCCGGTTTCGGGGTGATAGGGCGGCGTGGCGGCGCACCAGATGCGCAGGCCATTCTGCAATCGTGTGTATTCGTCGATGAGTCTTGAGAGTTCGATTCGCGGCCCAGAGGGATGACGTTGCAATGCCAGGGCGAAACGCTCCGCTTCTTCCTGGGTGAAGGCGGGGTAAAGGTCCCTGACCTGGTCTTGCAATGACGTGGCGCCGGGGTGGCGGTAAGGATAATCCGCCCCACCGGGCAGGCGCATGACCTTGGGGTCGTAATGGGGTTTGCGCAGCGGGTGCTGTAACAGAATCTTTTGCAGTTCTTCGTGGCCCAGCGCATGTTCACCGAGCAATTGTTTCAGCGTCGAGCCTTGTCCTGTTTTCAGGTTCAAGGCGTTGCGCTCACTGTCGGGCAATGCCCGCAGCAGTGCATCGTAGAGATCGTCGCCGCCGGACAGTTCCTCACCGATGTCGTTATAGGCCTGGTAATCCCCGTCCACCCGATGGACCAGCACTTTGCGTACCGATGCCCCGGGGTTGCCGATGGTGTCGATGGTTTCCCCGCTGAATGAATAACGATTGACGTCAATTCGAACCGTGCCGGACCAGCCCGGCAGGTGCGGCAGCGAGTGCAGGGCCAGTCGGTCGGTATCCGGATTGTTCTGCGACGACAGTTCCAGGCCCTCGCGGGCACGCACTGCGCGGACGTATTGTTGTGTCCAGCTTGCCAGCTCATGGAGTCTGGGGGTGATCGTGCCCTTTTCCAGCATGTCCAGCTCGCTACCACTGGCGGTGTTCAACAGTTCTTCGGCGACACTGCTTGGCAAGCCTGAAAAGATGTCCATCAGGCGTTGGGTCAATGGGTCGGTCTTGCTCTCCATCGCCCGGTAGCGCGCGGCGAACAGCGAGCGTTGTTGATCGAATGCGACCTGTGCCAGGCGGCTTCTGAGGTTGTTCGCGCGTGCCTCGAGCGCCAGGGCCGGCGTGCCAAATGGTTCGTCGAACAGTCCTTTCAATTCATCGTCACTCAGGCATTGCAGTGCTGTTGTCAGCACGTCAGCGCTGCTGGCGGGTATATCGTGCAAGCGTGCACCGCGAGTCATGGCATTTGCGCTTTGCCACGTTACCCTGCCTTCGCTGTCGATCAATCGCAGCGCTTTGTTTTCAGGCCACGGGAAGTGTGTGGTCAGCAGTTGCAATTGGGTCGGGCGATCCGCCGTCTGCCAGATCTGTGAATGCTCGCTGCCAATTCGCCCGATAAACGTCTGAATGTCCTTGTCGATCTTGAAGCGTTTGAGCGTGTCGGCCACCAGCGGTGGCAGGGGCGCGTTGTTGACGTGCATTCGTCGCAAGGCGTTTTCGTGATGGCCGCTGATCTTCAGCACTTGCTCGCGTTCGCTGGTGGAGAGCGAATCGGCGAGATGCCCCAGGCGCTGCAAGAGCGTGTCACGGTCCCAGGTCAGAGGTTTTTCGAGTTGTGTGTGCCAGGCGCCATTGTTGTTGTGTTCCAGCCGCGGCTTATAAGCATCGGGGCGCGTCGGGTGTTCGATTTGATACTGCCCGACCTGTGTGTCGTAGGTCACGGCATAGTGTTTGTTTTCCAGGGGCAAGATGGTTTTCCCTGCGTGGGCGTGCAGGCCCAGCTCATTGGGTTTGCTATCAGTCGCGAGGGTGATGTTCTGTTCATAGGGGGTCAGGTCGCGGTTCCAGTAACGGGTGGGCCCGTTGGCTGTCTTCACGGGGGTAAAGCGATCAATAAAATCGATCCATTCCTTTGGCAGCACTTTGCGAAACTCTCCAGCACCGAGGCTACCGCCTGCTGCGAATACGCCGAGCTGGGCCAGTGATTCGATCACGCCAAGTGTGTGCTCGAGCGCTTGCCGGGTCAGCCCTTCGCTCCAATCGACAATGCCTTCGAAGGTCTCGTCGAGCAGTTGATAAGCCATGTAGGCCATCATCATTTCCCCGAGGAAAGGCACGAACGGCAGCACCACGAACGAGGCGATCTGTAGCAACGTGGCGGCGACGTTGCTGAACGAATCCCACAGTTCCCAGCGTGCTTTTCGGTCGGCACTGGCGGTCGAGACGGCCAGGGTGCGCGCGTCATTGAGGATTTTGTTCAGCTTGGCGTCGTGCAGGTGTTGCCAGAGGTCGGCGGTGATCAGCGTGGCGGCGAATTGCAGGTTGGTGTGCGGGGCGGCTGTCTCGCGCCAGGAGGGCAGCGGGTCGCCAGGCGTGTGCTGATGCCAGGTGATGTGGGTCAGTCGGTCGTTCAGTTGGCTGAAAAAGTAGCCGCGGTCCTGGTGAGCGACGAATGGGCTGAAGAACTGCTGGTAGCTGCTCGATCGCAGTTTTTGACTGAGGTCCTGCATGAAGTGCCCGGTGGACGGGTACTCCTTGATCGGGTGTTCGGGATCGTCGGGGATGTAGGCCACGACGCGCACCGCATTGCGATTGAGTTCCAGGTCCGGGGCGAACAGCAGGATGCCGGTCAGCCGCGCAGACATCAGCGTCAGGTCGTGACAGAGCAAGGGTTTGCCGTCGAGCAGCATGCCTTGCACGCCATTCACCACGCCCAGAATGGAGAGGTAGGCGTTCTCACTCAGCGTGTCCTTGTGAATGAGCGCCAGTTCCAGGGCCATGCGCAGGGCGGCTTTTTGACTGTCCTTGATCTGTGGGCGCAACACGGCATCGACAACCGCATTGTTCACGCCGAGGTTATCTTCGAGCCAGGCCTGGTATTGCCCGCCAATATCCAGTTCGCGGCACAACCGGATAAACGCTGCAATCGTCAGGCGATCCTTGATGTGCCCCAGGGTTTCGAATTGACCGACAGTTGTCGGCTCAGTGATGAAGGTCGAGTCAGGTTCATAGGCGTCGCCTGCGGTTTCCGAAGCTTCGAAGTTATGCAGGGCCGCATCGAGCAACGACACGGTCCAGCTGCGGGCGGCGCCTGAACCGATCGGAAGCCAGGGAATGGTCGCCGGAATGTACAGCCGCAAAAACGTGGCCTTCACGTCCAGATCCAGAGCGAACCGCTTTTTCAGCGCATCGCGCAGCAAGGGTTCGCCAAACGCGTGAGCATCCTTGAGGTGTTCCAGGCGTTGGTCGACCTGGTTCTGTGCGGTCCAGTAAGCGCCATTGAGCCTTTTCAGCACCGCATGCTGGCCGGTCGAGGCGTTGCGAAACGCGCCCCGCAGGTGCGGTCGGACATTGCCCAGGGCCGCGCGTCTGTTGGCGGACGCCTTGATCAGCCATTGGGGCAGGGCGGTGGCCAGGTGCGCGTAATGGCTGTCCGGGTGCTGCGGCCATAGCGGCGTCGCAGTGTGTGAAGCAAGCGATGGATCCACGGGTTCGTCCTTAAACATGTCGGGGATGCAAGGAGACCCGAAATAAAAAGCCAGGGTGCGGTACATAGTTACCGCACCTCCCTCGACGGCCTGAAATCTAATGTCGCGCGCGCTGCCGCTAATCCTGCGCATCGGTTTAAACTGCGCCTTTGCGACGGTATATGTCGCATTGCCGTAAACCCGGCTGAAACCGGGGTTTGCGCTATAAGAAGTTGTCGCTTGGCGGCAAGGCCGGGCTGAAAACTGTCCTTACAATCCCCTCATCGCTCGCCAGTTTCAGGCGAGTGTTCCTCTTCAGGAGACTCCGATGTCCGTTGAGCACGCTGCGGTACAACGCGCCGATTTCGACCAGGTAATGGTTCCCAACTACGCGCCTGCCGCATTCATCCCAGTGCGTGGTGCCGGTTCCCGCGTTTGGGACCAGTCTGGCCGCGAGCTGATCGACTTCGCCGGCGGGATTGCCGTTAACGTATTGGGCCACGCGCACCCGGCGCTGGTCGGTGCCTTGACCGAACAGGCGAACAAGCTGTGGCACGTGTCCAACGTGTTCACCAATGAGCCGGCCCTGCGCCTGGCCCATAAGCTGATCGACGCCACCTTTGCCGAGCGCGTGTTCTTCTGCAACTCCGGCGCCGAAGCCAACGAGGCCGCTTTCAAGCTGGCCCGTCGCGTCGCTTTCGATCGTTTCGGTACCGAGAAGTACGAAATCATCGCCGCGCTGAACAGCTTCCACGGTCGTACCCTGTTCACCGTGAACGTCGGTGGCCAGTCGAAGTACTCCGACGGCTTCGGTCCGAAAATCACCGGTATCACCCACGTGCCTTACAACGATCTGGCGGCGCTTAAAGCGGCCATTTCCGACAAGACCTGCGCCGTGGTGCTGGAACCGATCCAGGGCGAGGGCGGCGTGATGCCGGCCGAACTGGCTTACCTGCAAGGCGCCCGCGAGCTGTGCACCGAGCACAACGCGCTGCTGGTGTTCGACGAAGTGCAAACCGGCATGGGCCGCAGCGGCAAGCTGTTCGCCTACCAGCATTACGGCGTGACCCCGGACATCCTGACCAGCGCCAAGAGCCTGGGCGGCGGTTTCCCGATCGCGGCGATGCTGACCACCGAAGACCTGGCCAAACACCTGGTCGTCGGCACCCACGGCACCACTTACGGCGGTAACCCGCTGGCGTGCGCTGTCGCTGAAGCCGTAATCGACGTGATCAACACCCCTGAAGTGCTGGCCGGCGTCAACGCCAAGCACGACAAGTTCAAGGCGCGCCTGGAGCAGATCGGCGAGAAGTACGGCCTGTTCACCCAGGTACGTGGCCTGGGCCTGTTGATCGGCTGTGTGCTGAGCGATGCCTGGAAAGGCAAGGCCAAGGACATCTTCAATGCCGCCGAGCGTGAAGGCCTGATGATCCTGCAAGCCGGCCCGGACGTGATTCGTTTTGCGCCGAGCCTGGTGGTTGAAGACGCGGACATCGATGCCGGCCTGGACCGCTTCGAGCGCGCTGCGGCCAAACTGACGCAAGCCTGATCCACCCTTCGACGCCTGACGATTCAGGCGTCGATCCCAATTTTTATGCCGGACCCGCTTTTCTGTAGGAGCAAGCTTCGCTCCTGCAAGGGTCCGGCTTATTTCCCCCAAAAAGAGTTAGAGAAAGGAGTGACACCATGCTGGTGATGCGCCCCGCGCAAATGGCTGATCTGGGCGAGGTACAGCGTCTGGCTGCGGACAGCCCGATTGGTGTCACTTCCTTGCCGGATGACGTTGAACGCCTGAGCGACAAGATCGCCGCGAGCGAAGCGTCGTTTTCCGCTGAAGTCAGCTTCAACGGTGAAGAGAGCTATTTCTTCGTCCTCGAAGACAGCGCCACCGGCAAACTGGCGGGCTGCTCGGCGATCGTCGCCTCGGCCGGTTATTCCGAGCCGTTCTACAGCTTCCGTAATGAAACCTTCGTGCACGCTTCCCGCGAGCTGAAGATTCATAACAAGATCCACGTGCTCTCCCAGTGCCACGACCTGACCGGCAACAGCTTGCTGACCAGTTTCTACGTGAAGCCGGAGCTGGTGGGTTCGCCATGGGCGGAACTCAACTCCCGTGGCCGCCTGTTGTTCGTCGCCAGCCATCCGGAACGCTTTGCCGATTCCGTGGTGACCGAAATAGTCGGTTACAGCGATGAAAATGGCGACTCGCCTTTCTGGGACGCCATCGGTCGCAACTTCTTCGACCTCAACTACGCCGCTGCCGAGCGTCTGTGTGGCCTGAAGAGCCGGACCTTCCTCGCCGAACTGATGCCGCACTACCCGATCTACGTGCCATTGCTGCCGGACACCGCGCAAGAAGCGATGGGCCAGGTGCACCCGCGTGCGCAGATCACCTTCGACATCCTGATGCGCGAAGGCTTCGAGACCGATCACTACATCGACATTTTCGACGGCGGCCCGACCTTGCATGCCCGCGTCTCGGGGATCCGTTCGATCGCCCAGAGCCGTGTGGTCCCGGTGAAAATCGGCGAGCCGGTCAAAGGCGCCGGTCGGCAGTACCTGGTGGCCAACGCCCAGTTGCAGGATTACCGCGCCGTGTTGCTCGAGCTCGATTACGCGCCGGGCAAACCCGTGACCCTGGATCTGGAAGCGGCCGAAGCCCTGGGCGTCGGTGAAGGTGCCAGCGTGCGCCTGGTCGCGGTTTAAGCCTGCTTATAAAAGCTGAGAGTTTCGCGGGTGGCGCAAGCGGCCCGTTTGAGGAGATAGCATGATCGTTCGTCCCGTACGCAGCAGCGATTTACCCGCTCTGATCGACCTGGCCCGCAGCACCGGCACCGGCCTGACTACCTTGCCGGCCAACGAAGAGCGCTTGGCCCATCGGGTCGGCTGGGCCGAGAAAACCTTCCGTGGCGAAGCCGGGCGGGGCGATGCGGATTACCTGTTCGTGCTCGAAGACGACAACGGTCGTGTGGTGGGCATTTCCGCCATCGCCGGCGCGGTCGGCATGCGTGAGCCTTGGTACAACTTCCGGGTCGGCCTGACCGTCAGCGCTTCGCAAGAGCTGAACATCTACCGCGAAATCCCGACGCTGTTCCTGGCCAACGACCTGACCGGCAATTCCGAGTTGTGCTCGCTGTTCCTCCACGCCGATTACCGCAGCGGCCTCAACGGCCGCATGTTGGCCAAGGCGCGGATGCTGTTCATCGCTGAATTCCCGCAGCTGTTCGGCAACAAGATCATCGCCGAAATGCGCGGTGTGTCCGATGAGGCCGGGCGTTCGCCGTTCTGGGAAAGCCTGGGCCGGCACTTCTTCAAGATGGAATTCAGCCAGGCGGATTACCTGACGGGCGTGGGCAACAAGGCGTTCATCGCCGAACTGATGCCGAAGTTTCCGCTGTACACCTGCTTCCTGTCGCCAGACGCGCGCAACGTGATCGGCCAGGTTCACCCGGACACCGAACCGGCCTTGTCGATGCTCAAGAGCGAAGGCTTCAGCTATCAGGGTTATGTCGATATCTTCGACGCTGGCCCGGCCGTGGAATGCGAAACAGGCAAGATCCGCGCAGTCCGCGACAGCCAGGCACTGGTGCTGGCCATCGGTACGCCAGGTGATGACGCCACGCCATTCCTGATTCACAACCGCAAGCGCGAAGACTGCCGGATCACTGCCGCACCCGCACGCTTCGCCGCCGGTACGCTGGTGGTCGATCCGCTGACCGCCAAACGTCTTCAACTCAACGCTGGCGATCAAGTGCGCGCCGTGCCGTTGTCCGCTGCTCGGGAGTCGAAATAATGAATTCGCTATACATCGCAGGTGAATGGCTGGCTGGCCAGGGGGAAGCGTTTCAATCGCTGAACCCGGTAACCCAACAAGTCTTGTGGACTGGCGAAGGCGCCACCACCGCCCAGGTCGAATCCGCCGTGCAAGCCGCGCGTCAGGCGTTCCCGGGCTGGGCCCACCGCACGCTGGACGAGCGCATTACTGTGCTCGAAGCCTTTGCCGCCGCGCTGAAAAATCACGCTGACGAACTGGCGCGCTGCATCGGTGAAGAAACCGGCAAACCCCTGTGGGAGTCGGCGACTGAAGTCACCAGCATGATCAACAAGATTGCCATCTCGGTGCAGAGCTACCGTGAGCGTACCGGCGAGAAGAGCGGCCCGTTGGGCGACGCCACCGCCGTGTTGCGTCACAAGCCGCACGGCGTGGTCGCGGTATTCGGCCCTTACAACTTCCCGGGGCACTTGCCCAACGGTCACATCGTGCCGGCGCTGCTGGCGGGTAACAGCGTACTGTTCAAGCCGAGCGAGCTGACGCCGAAAGTCGCCGAGTTGACGGTCAAGTGCTGGATCGAAGCCGGTTTGCCGGCGGGTGTGTTGAACCTGCTGCAAGGCGCTCGCGAAACCGGGATCGCCCTGGCGGCCAATCCGGGGATCGACGGGTTGTTCTTCACCGGTTCCAGCCGTACCGGCAATCATCTGCACCAACAATTTGCCGGTCGCCCGGACAAGATCCTTGCGCTGGAAATGGGCGGTAATAACCCATTGGTCGTCGACGAAGTGGCTGACGTTGAAGCCGCCGTCTACACGATCATCCAGTCGGCGTTCATTTCCGCCGGTCAGCGTTGCACCTGTGCCCGTCGCTTGCTGGTGCCGCAAGGTGCCTGGGGCGATGCGTTGCTGGCGCGGCTGGTGGCGGTCAGTTCGACCATTGAAGTCGGCGCGTTCGATCAAACGCCGGCGCCGTTCATGGGCTCGGTGATTTCCCTTGGCGCGGCGAAAGCGCTGATGGAAGCCCAGGAACATCTGCTGGCCAACGGCGCCGTTTCGCTGCTGGAAATGACTCAGCCTCAGGCTCAGGCGGCGTTGCTGACCCCAGGCATTCTGGACGTTAGCGCCGTTGCCGATCGTCCTGACGAAGAGCTGTTCGGCCCGTTGCTGCAAGTGATCCGCTACGCTGATTTTGAAGCGGCGATTGCTGAAGCCAACGACACCGACTACGGCTTGGCCGCCGGATTGCTGTCGGATTCCGAAGCGCGTTATCAGCAGTTCTGGCTGGAAAGCCGCGCCGGGATCGTCAACTGGAACAAGCAGCTGACCGGTGCTGCCAGCAGCGCGCCATTCGGCGGCGTCGGCGCCTCGGGCAACCATCGCGCCAGCGCCTACTACGCGGCCGATTACTGCGCGTACCCGGTGGCTTCGCTGGAAACGCCGAGCCTGGTGATGCCTGCTGCGCTGACGCCCGGCGTGCGGATGGCGTAACGGCCATTCGCGGGCAAGCCTCGCTCCTACAGGTTTTGTGGCGTCCGCATAATCGGCACACACCACAAATCCCGTAGGAGCGAGGCTTGCCCGCGAACGCCGCGACGCGGTCTTACTGAATTGTTACCAGATGCCTATAAAAACAGATTCTCGTGGAGCCTCGCTGATGAAATCCTATGAAGTCAATTTTGACGGTCTAGTGGGGCCGACCCATAACTACGGCGGCCTGTCTTACGGCAACGTCGCGTCCCAGAGCAACAGCCAGCAGTCTTCGAACCCGAAGGAAGCGGCGTTGCAGGGCCTGGCGAAAATGAAAGCGCTGATGGAAATGGGCTTTCAGCAAGGCGTGCTGGCACCGCAAGAACGTCCGGACGTCGCCGCACTGCGCCGCTTGGGTTTTAGCGGCACCGACGCCCAGGTGATTGAGCAGGCAGCCAAAGAAGCGATGCCGCTGTTGGTCGCCAGTTGCTCGGCCTCGAGCATGTGGGTGGCCAACGCCGCCACCGTTAGCCCAAGCGCCGACACTGCCGATGGCCGCGTGCATTTCACCGCCGCCAACCTGAACTGCAAATACCACCGCAGCATCGAACACCCGACCACCAGCCGCGTGCTGGGCGCGATGTTTGCTGATCAGAAGCACTTCGCTCACCACGCCGCCTTGCCAGCCGTGGCGCAGTTCGGTGACGAAGGCGCGGCCAACCACACCCGTTTCTGCCGTGACTATGGCGAAGCCGGCGTCGAGTTCTTCGTGTTCGGTCGCAGCGCCTTCGATAACCGTTACCCGGCACCGCAGAAATACCCGGCGCGCCAGACCCTCGAAGCGTCCCAGGCCGTTGCGCGTTTGCACGGTTTGAGCGATGACGGCGTGGTCTATGCGCAGCAGAATCCGTCGGTGATCGATCAGGGCGTGTTCCATAACGACGTGATCGCCGTGGGCAATGGCGAGGTTTTGTTCTATCACGAGGACGCGTTCCTCGACACTGAACAGATGCTGGCCGAGCTTTCCGGAAAACTCGCCAAAGTCGGTGGGAAATTTCAGTCTGTGTGTGTTCCGCGTTCGGCGGTCACCGTGGAAGACGCGGTTCGGTCCTACCTGTTCAATAGCCAGCTGCTGTCGCGTCCTGACGGCTCGATGCTCTTGATCGTGCCGGAAGAATGCCGTGGCAACGAGCGCGTCTGGCAGTACTTGCAAGGTTTGACCAGCTCTGGCGGGCTGATCCGCGAAGTAAAAGTCTTCGACCTCAAACAGAGCATGCAGAACGGCGGTGGCCCGGCTTGCCTGAGACTTCGCGTGGCCCTCAACGAAACCGAACTGGCGGCGGTCAATCCAGGGGTTATCATGACGGCACCGTTGTACGGCACGCTGACCGAATGGGTCGACAAGCACTACCGCGACCGCATGACCGAAAACGATCTGGCGGACCCGCAATTGCTGCTTGAATGCCGGACGGCACTGGATGAACTGACGCAAATCCTTAAACTGGGCGCGGTTTATCCATTCCAGATCAATTAAAGGCTGGCGCACCTGGCGCCGCTTTTATCTCCAAACGAGAGTGTAAAAAACATGAGCGATACCCTGCAGCTGATCCTTGAAGACACCGACGGCACGCAACTGGAAACTTCCTGCACCCGCGTCGCGGTCCTGTGGCAAGGCAAAGAGCTGTGGATCCAGCAAGACGGCCGTGGCCAATTGCTGATCGGCGTGGACGTCGAAGAAGGCGACGCCGAATACGCAAACCTGCTGCTGCGCCCATTGGCGACTAATCTGGTAAGTCTGCAACTGGAAATGGAACCGGCCGAAGTCGGTGACGAAGACCACGTGCACGGCCCGGATTGCGCACACGACCACTAAGGAAATCGCTCTATGCTCGCCCTCGGCAAACTGCTTGAACTGACCCTCGCCGGCCGCGAACCGGCGGAGAAGACTCAACTGACTGTCGAAGGCGTGCGCATGCGCTGGTTGAGCGAAGGTGCGCTGGAAGTCCGGCCACCCGAAGCGCGCGACAATGGCCTGGACCTACTGCTATCGGCCGGTATCCATGGCAACGAAACAGCGCCGATCGAATTGCTCGATCGCCTGTTGCATGACATCGCCCGCGGCGACCTCAAGCCGCGCGCACGTATTCTGTTCCTGTTCGGTAACCCCGAGGCGATCCGTCGCGGCGAGCGTTACATCGAGCAAGACGTCAATCGGCTGTTCAATGGCCGTCACGAACAAAGCAGCGGTTCCGAAGCTCTGCGTGCCTGTGAGCTCGAGCGACTGGCGGCAAGTTTCTTCAGCCTGTCTGACCGCGCCCGTCTGCACTACGACCTGCACACCGCGATTCGTGGTTCGAAGATCGAGCAGTTCGCGCTCTACCCGTGGAAAGAAGGCCGCCAGCACTCGCGCCTGGAACTGGCGCGCCTGCGCGCCGCTGGCATGGAAGCGGTGCTGTTGCAGAACAAGCCATCCATCGTGTTCAGTTCCTACACCTACGACAAACTCGGTGCCGAGGCTTTCACCCTCGAATTGGGCAAGGCCCGGCCGTTCGGGCAGAACGACGGGGTCAATGTCGATCTGCTGGAAACCCGTCTCAAACAGATCATCGAAGGCAGCGAGCCGCCCGTGGCCGAAGCGTCGCTGGACGGTTTGCAGCTGTTCAGCGTGGCGCGGGAAATCATCAAGCACAGCGACAGCTTCCGCTTGAACCTGCCAGCGGACATTGAGAACTTTTCGGAATTGGAAGTGGGTTACGTACTGGCCGAAGACATCGCCCAGACCCGCTGGATCATCGAAGAGAAGGGCGCCCGGATCATCTTCCCCAACCCCAAGGTCAAGAACGGCCTGCGCGCCGGCATCCTGATTGTGCCGACCAGCGACGAAAACCTCGCCTGACTGATCGTTCCCACGCCCCGCGTGGGAATGCCGCCACGGACGCTCCGCGTTCGGCTCTGGATGTGACGCAGAGCGTCACGGGATGCATCCCCACGCAGAGCGTGGGGACGATCATTGACTAGACCGCTACTGCGCGTGGCTCACTACGACGCAACGCCCGCGTCTTGTGCAGCGTATCCGCACACGTCTTCGCCGCTTCCTGGCCCTTATGCACAAAATGCTCGAAGAAGAACTTCTGATGTTCTTCGCCAGCATGGAAGTGATGCGGGGTGAGGACCACCGAGAACACCGGCACTTCGGTTTCCAGCTGCACCTGCATCAGGCCGCTGATCACTGATTGGGCGACGAATTCGTGACGGTAGATGCCGCCATCCACTACCAGGCCCGCGGCAACGATGCCGGCATAACGACCGGACTTGGCTAGCAGCTTGGCGTGCAACGGGATTTCAAAGGCGCCGCCGACTTCGAAGAAATCGATGTCCGACTCCTGATAGCCCTGGGCAATCATTTCGGCGAGGAAGCCTTTACGGCTCTGGTCGACGATTTCCTTGTGCCAGCAGGCCTGGATGAACGCAACGCGCTCGCCCTGATGGTTTTTGCTTTTGCTGTCGATTGCGGTGGGTTGCATGTTCTGGTTCCTGTTTGTGTGAAAAACAGGGCTTATGAATCGAATGGGATTTAAGGGTACGCAGGCTCGCAAAAAATGCGTGCAAACGGCCCTTTGGCGCCAATCCCGTTCTCTCTTCATCCGGACTATGACCGTCGGCCCCGGGATCACACCGGGTCTGCTGACCTTGCCGCCAGTCACCGCCGAAGCCGTGCTGTCGCCAAGCGCTCGCGGGCTATGCGCATTGCGCGCAATTACCGCCGGTGGGGAGTTGCACCCCGCCCTGAGAACGTTTTGCCGCCAGAATTGTTTGGCGGCGAAGCGTTTTTAACACATATTTCCTGCGTGCGCATTGCTGCTTTCTGATGATTGATATCGAGTTTTCCGAAGCTACAAAACGCCTTTTCTCCGCCCAAGGGTTGATTATTCGTCGTCATGACCGCAGTAACTCAACCTAGAAAGGGATTTTCCCCTGCTTACCGAGGCCAGATTCATGAGCGTTATCGATCTTCGCAGCGACACCGTCACCCAACCGTCCCAGGGAATGCTCGACGCCATGGCTGCAGCGGCCACCGGTGACGACGTGTATGGCGAAGATCCGACGGTCAATCGTCTGGAAGCTGAACTGGCAAAACGGTTGGGTTTCGCCGCGGCGCTGTTTGTCCCGACGGGCACCATGAGTAACCTGCTGGGGTTGATGGCGCACTGTGAGCGTGGCGAGGAATACATCGTCGGCCAGCAAGCCCACACCTATAAGTACGAAGGTGGCGGGGCGGCCGTGCTCGGTTCGATCCAGCCGCAGCCGCTGGAAGTGCAGGCTGACGGTTCCCTGGACCTGGCCCAGGTGGCCGCGGCGATCAAGCCGGACGACTTCCATTTCGCCCGCACCCGTTTGCTGGCCCTGGAAAACACCATGCAGGGCAAGGTCCTGCCGCTGGAGTATCTGGCTCGGGCGCGGACCTTCACCCGTGAACAGGGTCTGGCCTTGCACCTGGACGGCGCGCGCCTCTACAACGCCGCGGTCAAGCTGGGTGTCGATGCCCGGGAAATCACCCAGCATTTCGATTCGGTTTCGGTCTGCCTGTCCAAGGGGCTGGGCGCGCCCGTTGGGTCGGTGTTGTGCGGTTCGGTCGAATTCATCGCCAAGGCGCGGCGCCTGCGGAAAATGGTCGGCGGCGGTATGCGCCAGTCCGGGCTCCTGGCCGCCGCAGGCTTGTACGCTTTGGACAATAACGTTCAGCGCCTGGCCGACGACCACGCCAATGCGCAATTTCTCGCTGAAGGCCTGCGTAAAGCCGGTTATGAAGTCGAGCCGGTGCAGACCAACATGGTGTACGTCGCCATGGGCGACCAGGCCGAGGCGATCAAGGTGTTTGCTGGCGAGCGCGGCATCAAGTTGAGCGCCGCTGGGCGTCTACGGATGGTCACGCACATGGACGTCAGCCGCGCGCAAATCGAGCAGGTGATCGCTACATTCGTCGAGTTTTCGCGCAACTGACCGCGTTAGCCGTCCAATTGACCGTTTCTATCGTATAAACACGCTGTACCCCGCGCGCAGGGCCGATATAATGCGGCCCTTTGCCGTCGCTTCGTCTGATGACGTTTTGCACAGGCCTTTGGCCGCAGCCTCCGTGGAAGAACCTAATGAAAAGCGCAGAAATCCGTGAAGCCTTCCTTCGCTTCTTCGAAGAGCAAGGCCACACCCGTGTAGCCTCCAGCTCTTTGATTCCGGGCAACGACCCAACCCTGCTGTTCACTAACGCGGGGATGAACCAGTTCAAGGACTGCTTCCTGGGCCAGGAAAAACGTGCGTACACCCGTGCGACCAGCAGCCAGAAGTGCGTGCGCGCCGGTGGCAAGAACAGTGACCTCGAAAACGTCGGTTACACCGCTCGTCACCACACATTTTTCGAAATGCTGGGTAACTTCAGCTTCGGTGACTATTTCAAGCAGGACGCGATCACCTACGCCTGGACCTTCCTGACCGACGTCCTGAAGCTGCCCAAGGAAAAACTCTGGGTAACGGTCTACGCCTCGGATGACGAGGCCTATGACATCTGGACCAAGCAGATCGGCGTGCCCGTCGAGCGCATGATCCGCATCGGCGACAACAAAGGCGCGCCGTACGCGTCCGACAATTTCTGGACCATGGGCGATACCGGCCCATGCGGTCCGTGCACCGAGATTTTCTACGATCACGGCGACCATATCTGGGGCGGCCCACCGGGCTCGCCGGAAGAAGACGGTGACCGTTACATCGAGATCTGGAACAACGTGTTCATGCAGTTCAACCGCACCGCCGATGGCGTGTTGCATCCGTTGCCAGCGCCGTCGGTAGACACCGGCATGGGCCTGGAGCGGATCAGTGCGGTGATGCAGCACGTTCATTCCAACTACGAAATCGACCTGTTCAAGAACCTGTTGAGCGCTTCGGCCCAGGCCATTGGCTGCAGCAATGACGATCAGTCGTCGCTGAAAGTGGTTTCCGACCACATCCGTTCCTGCGGTTTCCTGATTGCCGACGGCGTGCTGCCATCCAACGAAGGCCGCGGTTACGTGCTGCGCCGGATCATTCGTCGTGCCTGCCGTCACGGTAACAAGCTGGGCGCGACCGGCAGTTTCTTCTACAAGATCGTGGCTGCGCTGGTGGCCGAGATGGGCGAAGCCTTCCCGGAACTCAAGCAGCAACAAGCCAACATCGAGCGCGTGCTCAAGGCTGAAGAAGAGCAGTTCTCCAAGACCCTGGAGCACGGCCTGAAGATTCTCGAGCAGGATCTGCTGGAACTCAAAGGCACCGTGGTGCCGGGCGACGTGGTGTTCAAGCTGTATGACACCTACGGTTTCCCGATGGACCTGACCGCTGACATCGCCCGCGAACGCAACCTGACCGTCGACGAAGTTGGTTTCGAGCGTGAAATGGAAGCCCAGCGCGTGCGTGCGCGTTCGGCCAGCTCCTTCGGCCTCGACTACAACACGTTGGTCAAGGTTGACGTGGCGACCGAATTCACCGGCTACAAGGCCACCAGCGGTTCGGCGAAAATTGTCGCTATCTATAAAGAAGGTCAGTCGGTCGACGTCTTGAGTGAAGGTGAAGAGGGCGTGATCGTTCTCAACCAGACGCCGTTCTACGCTGAATCCGGCGGCCAGATTGGCGATTGCGGTTATCTGCAAGTCGGCAGCAGCCGTTTCGACGTGCGCGACACCACCAAGACTGGCGGTGCATTCCTGCACCACGGCGTGGCGGTGTTGGGCAGCCTGACCATCGGCGCGCCGGTAGAGACGCATGTCGATGCCGAAGTACGCCACGCCACGTCGCTGAACCACTCGGCGACGCACTTGCTGCACGCGGCATTGCGTCAGGTGTTGGGCGAACACGTTCAACAGAAAGGTTCGTTGGTCGACAGTCAGCGCCTGCGCTTTGACTTCAGCCACTTCGAAGCCATCAAGCCTGAGCAGTTGAAAGCCTTGGAAGACATCGTCAACGCCGAGATTCGCAAGAACTCCGCGGTTGAAACCGAAGAAACCGATATTGAAACCGCCAAGCAAAAAGGCGCCATGGCGCTGTTTGGCGAGAAGTACGGCGACAACGTGCGTGTGCTGAGCATGGGCGGTGATTTTTCCGTCGAGCTGTGCGGTGGCATCCACGCCAACCGTACCGGCGACATCGGCTTGCTGAAAATCATCAGCGAAGGCGGTGTGGCTTCCGGCGTGCGTCGTATCGAAGCGGTCACTGGTGCGCAAGCGCTGGCTTACTTGAACGCTGCCGAAGAACAACTCAAGGAAGCGGCCAACCTGGTCAAGGGTAGCCGCGACAACCTGATCGACAAGCTGTCGGCTGTGCTGGAGCGCAACCGTCTGCTGGAGAAGCAACTCGAGCAGTTGCAAGCCAAGGCTGCCAGCGCGGCGGGCGACGATCTGTCGGCTAGCGCACTGGATGTCAAAGGCGTGAAAGTGCTGGCCGTGCGTCTGGACGGTCAGGACGGCAAGGCGCTGCTGGCGCTGGTCGATCAATTGAAAAACAAACTCGGCCGCGCAGTGATCCTGCTCGGCAGTGTCCATGAGGAAAAGGTCGTTCTGGTTGCAGGCGTAACCAAGGACCTGACTGGCCAACTCAAAGCCGGTGATTTGATGAAGCAAGCTGCTGCGGCAGTGGGCGGGAAGGGCGGTGGTCGTCCGGACATGGCGCAGGGCGGTGGTGTAGACGCCGGCGCGCTGGACGTGGCATTGGCCCTGACCGTTCCATTTGTAGAGCAGGGTTTATAAGGCGGTTGGCCGGACGCGCGGTCTAGTGGCGGGTCCGGCAACTGTTTGAGTGATTATTGGGCGCCCTTCATGGGCAGAGGCGGCTTTGAAATGGCTTTGATCGTACAGAAATTTGGAGGCACCTCGGTCGGCACCGTCGAGAGAATCGAGCAGGTTGCCGACAAGGTTAAGAAATTCCGCGATGCCGGCGATGACCTGGTGGTTGTGCTGTCTGCAATGAGCGGCGAGACCAACCGTCTGATCGATCTGGCCAAGCAAATCAGTGGCGACAATCAGCCAGTTCCCCGTGAGCTGGATGTGATCGTTTCCACCGGTGAGCAGGTGACGATTGCCCTGCTGGCCATGGCGCTGATCAAGCGCGGCGTGCCAGCGGTGTCCTACACCGGCAATCAGGTACGGATTCTGACGGACAGCGCGCACAATAAAGCGCGTATCTTGCAGATTGACGATCAGAAGATTCGTGGTGACTTGAAGGCAGGTCGCGTGGTGGTTGTCGCCGGTTTCCAGGGCGTCGACGAACACGGCAACATCACCACCTTGGGTCGTGGCGGTTCCGACACCACCGGCGTGGCGCTGGCAGCAGCCCTGAAGGCTGATGAATGCCAGATCTACACCGATGTGGACGGCGTCTACACCACCGACCCGCGCGTCGTGTCCGTGGCACAGCGCCTGGACAAGATTACCTTCGAAGAGATGCTGGAAATGGCCAGCCTCGGTTCCAAGGTGTTGCAGATCCGTGCGGTGGAATTCGCCGGCAAGTACAACGTTCCGCTGCGCGTACTGCACAGCTTCAAGGAGGGTCCGGGCACCCTCATTACTATTGATGAAGAGGAAACCATGGAACAGCCGATCATTTCCGGCATCGCTTTCAATCGCGATGAAGCCAAGCTGACCATCCGTGGCGTGCCAGACACCCCGGGTGTGGCGTTCAAGATTCTTGGGCCGATCAGTGGCGCGAACATCGAAGTCGACATGATCGTGCAGAACGTTGCGCACGATAACACCACCGACTTCACCTTCACCGTGCACCGCAATGACTTCCAGGCCGCGCAAACCGTGCTGGAAAACACCGCTCGCGAGATCGGTGCCCGTGAAGTCGTGGGTGACATCAAGATCGCCAAGGTCTCGATTGTCGGCGTCGGCATGCGTTCACACGCAGGTGTGGCCAGCCGTATGTTCGAATCCCTGGCCAAGGAAAGTATCAATATCCAGATGATCTCGACCTCGGAAATCAAAGTCTCCGTGGTGATCGAAGAGAAGTACCTGGAACTGGCTGTGCGCGCTCTGCACACGGCTTTCGAACTGGACGCGCCGGCCCGTCAGGGCGAGTGATGCGTTTACCGAAGGGCGCGGTCTGACCGCGCCCTTCGTCTTTTTTGAATGGCGCGACCCAGGACTCTGTTCTTTTGCTCGCGCTGGTCAATACTCAGGCATGTAGGGCTGCGATCGTTCCGGTTGTAGGTCGAGTGCCTTTTTTTTGCAGACTGTTGTCCCTGAACTGAAATGCGTGAGGAGAAAGGTATGCTGATTCTGACTCGTCGGTGCGCAGAAAGCCTGATTATTGGTGATGGCGAAATCACTGTGACCGTGCTCGGCGTTAAAGGAAATCAAGTGCGTATTGGTGTTAACGCACCGAAAGAGGTTGCTGTTCACCGCGAGGAAATCTACCTGCGGATCAAGAAAGAGAAGGACGACGAACCAAGCCATTAATTTTTATCGTTTTTTATGTTTGCAAACGGGGAAAAGGTTGGTTAAGATACGCCCCGTGTTGCGGAGAGCTGGCCGAGTGGCCGAAGGCGCTCCCCTGCTAAGGGAGTACACCTCAAAAGGGTGTCGGGGGTTCGAATCCCCCGTTCTCCGCCATTATTTGCGTAGTACGTTGTAATCTGGCTTCTTCGGTAAGTTGTTGAAATTACTAGAAAAAGTGTTTGACATAGAGATTAGACGGCCTATAATGCGCGGCAACAAATGCACTCGTAGCTCAGCTGGATAGAGTACTCGGCTACGAACCGAGCGGTCACAGGTTCGAATCCTGTCGAGTGCACCATTTAAGAGTTGTTTGCAGTAATGCGAGCGACTTTGCTTCAGCCAGTTGTGGTCTGGTTTAAAAACACAAAATGCACTCGTAGCTCAGCTGGATAGAGTACTCGGCTACGAACCGAGCGGTCACAGGTTCGAATCCTGTCGAGTGCACCAAACACCAAAAAGCCCGCGTTTAACGCGGGCTTTTTGCCGTCTGGGGTTTGGCTTTTCCTTTGACACATCCTTTCTCATCGAACTCGACATGTGCGCTGCGACCTCGCTTGAGGTCATAACGGTAGCTCGTGGCCGAATTACGAATACTGATCTTGTCCGGTTTGCCGAGGGCGCTTTCGACGTCCTGCTGAGTCATGCCGGCAATCACCCGTTGATTGATGATCGCTTCGCGACGCTGCTTGGCGTTGATCAGGTTGCCACATTTGTCCTCTGATTGACCGACGACGGTTGGCTCTCTTCTATTTGCATTCGCGCCTGGGGTTTGCTGAGTGGTGGCTTCGGGCATGATCGCGTAGGTGGTGCCTGGCATGAAGGGGTGAGCGGTCTGGAGTGAAAGGCTCTCATTGGCCTTGCAGCTCATCGTAGTAAAGGTAATGCCTCCGTCAGGTGCCTCGCATCGGTGAACGGTCGCAGCAAGCAGCATGATTGGCAGGCAGAGCAGGGTGGTCAGCAAGAGCAGATGTGTGTTCGATGGCATTCGGCGTCCTCCATGACGTTCAATCTGAAGGGTAGCTGTTACTTTTTTCGAGTGCGTTGTGTTTTCTTTTCAGGATAAGTCGTCGCAATTGATGTCTGAAGACAGGGCTCAGGTTTGTCTTGCAAGCGCTTGTTTCAGCCGCGATTTTTTAACGTTTTAAACCGTCAGGCGGTGTATCATTGCGCCCGTCAGCCCCGCCGGGGCTTATGGAAAACCTCCATGGACTTACCCAGTAGTTGTTCAGTACCCCGTTTTTCCAATCATGAATTGACTGATTGATCCTTCCGGCGTGCCCCGCTGCTGGGAGTGGAGTTCGCCTATGTCTGAAGTTGAAGTAAAGAAAACGCAGGAAAGCTTGCAGGACCGCCTCGCTCAAGTCGTTGAGCTGTTGCAGCGTCAGCGAGTGGTCGAAGACCTGACTCATCGCCAGGAAGGTCCGCATCACGACCGGGTCGAGAACCTGGTTCACCGGCAAAATCTCGTCGAGCTGCAACGCAAGCTCGATGATCTGCACTCCGCCGACGTTGCCTACATCCTTGAAGCCTTGCCGCTGGACGATCGTCTGACGCTCTGGCAATTGGTCAAGGCTGATCGTGACGGCGACATCCTTCTCGAAGTATCCGATTCGGTTCGTGAAACGCTGATCGCCGACATGGACGATCACGAGCTCCTGGCTGCGGCCAAGGACATGGATGCCGACGAACTTGCTGACCTGGCTTCCGAGCTGCCGCGAGACGTCGTCCATGAGCTGATGGAAACCCTTGATGGTCAACAGCGTGAGCGCGTTCGCTCCGCGTTGTCCTATGACGAGGAGCAGGTCGGCGCACTGATGGACTTCGAGATGGTGACGATCCGTGAGGATGTCAGTCTCGAAGTGGTTCTGCGTTACCTGCGTCGTCTCAAGGAGTTGCCGGGGCACACCGACAAGTTGTTCGTGGTCGACTACGACGGCGTACTCAAGGGTGTGCTGCCCATCAAGCGGTTGCTGGTCAACGATCCGGATAAACAGGTTTCCGAAGTCATGGCCAGCGATCCGGTGAGTTTTCACCCGGACGAAGACGCCTACGATGCCGCTCAGGCGTTCGAGCGTTACGACTTGATCTCTGCGCCGGTGGTCGACAAAAACGGCAAGCTGATCGGTCGTTTGACCATCGATGAAATGGTCGACCTGATTCGTGAAGAGAGCGAAAACGAAGTTCTCAACATGGCGGGTCTGCGCGAAGAAGAAGACATTTTCGCGTCAGTCTGGAAATCCCTGCGTAACCGCTGGTCCTGGCTGGCGGTGAACCTGGTGACTGCGTTTGTAGCCTCCCGGGTAATTGGCCTGTTCGAAGGCTCCATCGAGAAGCTGGTGGCGCTCGCAGCATTGATGCCTATCGTGGCGGGGATTGGTGGCAACTCAGGTAACCAGACGATTACCATGATCGTTCGGGCCATGGCGCTGGACCAGGTCAGTACCGGCAATACCTCGCGCTTGATGCGCAAGGAGCTCGCGGTCGGCTTGATCAATGGCCTGGTCTGGGGCGGGGTAATTGGTGTCGTCGCCTATTTGCTCTATGGAAGTTGGTCCCTTGGTGTCGTAATGACTGCAGCGATGACGCTTAACTTGTTACTGGCGGCGCTGATGGGGGTATTGATTCCCATGACTCTGGCACGCCTGGGGCGCGACCCGGCAATGGGTGCCAGTGTAATGATCACTGCCATGACCGACAGCGGTGGGTTCTTCATCTTCCTTGGGTTGGCGACCATCTTCCTGCTTTGACTTGAATCTTGAAAGCCCGCCATATTGGCGGGCTTTTTTGTGCCTCAAATTCAAGGCAAAAAAAAGCCAGCGATTATGCTGGCTTGAATTTTTTGGGGTGGATCAGGACGCGTCTGCGGCCATTTCAGCGTCATGGGCGATCAGCGAAACAAGAGCGTTTTGCTGACGGTGGGAGAGTTGGCGGAAGCGCTGCAGCAGTTCGCGTTCGTGCAACGACAGCTCCGGGCTGTCCAGGCGCATGCTCAGCTCTTCGCCCAGTGCACCTTCCTGAATAAGACTCTGCTCAAGGCGCGCAATGATTTCGGAGTTCATGCTGCGATGATGATTGCGAGCCACCTCGGCAATGCGTTCACGCATTCCGTCTGGCAGACGTACGACAAACTTGTCAGCCGTACGGCTGGAATAAATTGCCTGTTTCAATGGGCGCATATATTTAACCGGTTAGTTCAGGGGAGCGGTTCTCGGGATTGGCCGCAGGATGTCTGATAGGACAAGCACTCTGGCCAAATGTTCAACCTGAATTGATAGAGGCTCGCATCATGCCTCAAAGTAGCCAGTTCATTGGCGTCAATTCTGTGACAAATATTGAACTGGATAAAGGCGTTATGCCAGCACCAATTATCAGAAATGCGGACTGGTTTGAAAAGTTTACCCTGGCCCATATCTCTGACCGCGTCCTGTTGCCCGGCAGGTGATGTCCTGAGACGCCTGAAGGTGCATGCTGTGCGGATTCGATCATCGTTCCTTGCCTTATAGAGGATAGTGGCAAATGGCCGATTTACTAGAGGCGAACCTGTCGTGCGGGATGATTTCAGGATGGATGGCAGATTGATTTATCTGATGGGGCCGTCGGGGGCTGGTAAAGACAGTCTCATCGATGCGGCGCGAGAGCCTTTGCAGGCGCTGGGTTGCGAAGTGGTGCGGCGGGTCATCACACGTTCAGCCGAATCTGTAGGTGAGGACGCCGTAGGGGTTACGCCTGAGGAGTTCGAGCGGCGCAAGGAGAAGGGTGGCTTCGCGCTCTTTTGGCGCGCCAATGGCTTGGATTACGGTATTCCCGTTGAAATCGATCAGTGGCTCCAAAATGGGCGCGACGTTCTGGTCAATGGTTCTCGGGAGTATTTACCGGTCGCGCTGGAGCGCTATCCGGCGATTCTGCCAGTGCTGCTCACGGTCAAGGAGGGAGTGTTACGCGAGCGGTTGTTGCGGCGGGGGCGTGAGAGCCTGGAGGACATTGACGCCAGGCTTCGACGCAACAGGCTATTCGCAGTTGGCGATTCGATCGGTGATACTTCAATCCAGCGACTCGATAATTCCGGCGACTTGGCTGGCACAGTTTCCAATCTTCTGCGTCTGCTGGGGCTTAGCGTAAAACCGGGTCAAATTTGATTCGACGTCCGGCGATCAATGCCAGTACGAACAATGCCCCAAAGACGCCGCAGGCAATTAACGGCACGGTGAGCATTGTGTCCTGATCCAGGGATAGATGAAGGATGCCACTCAACAAGGCCAGGATAAAAAATCCAGTGGCTGATTTGGACATGCGGTGCTCCTGGTAGGGAAAGTCAAAATATCAATCGTTCGGAAGATGGTGTCTGTAGCGGAGAGCTCTCTTGACTCACTTCCTGATTTACAAACATGTGCTGGTCACTCATGACCGCCAATTGAGGTGCTTTCTGCAGTTGGAGGTAGTGGGGCATGCGCTGGGCAACCACTTCTGCGTTACCCTCGGGGATTAATTGAAAGCCAAGCAGCACGGTCAGGGCGATCGCATTCGAGAGTAATAAGGCGCCGTGCATGGGGTTATCCTCCATTGTTCTTGGAGAATAGTTAAAGCAGTCCGCATGCCAAGAGTCTAACGGCTATTAAATCCTTTAAAAACAATGGATTGGGGTTTAATGGCAAAAAGGTGTCAGTGCAATTTGCAATGATGGCTTTTTGGGGTGATGCAATTTGCACGGCAGGCAATGCCTTTGGGGGTGTGAGGCGATTGCCTACACTTAAAAAGCCGAAGGACGACATGACAAAAGCGGGCCTGCCCGTTAACATGCTCGCCGTCCATCGTACTGCGGTTCTCGCGGGCGACTTGTGTCTCAGTAGCTCAATTGGATAGAGCATCCCCCTCCTAAGGGGAAGGTTGGCAGTTCGAACCTGCCCTGGGACACCACTTTTCCTTTCAGCTTAGCCTCTTCATCCCTGAATTCTCTTTCTGGTTCTCAATCGCTTCCTTAAGCGGGCGTTGGGTCTGGATGCATTTTTCGTGGGTGCTTTCCGGGAGGTTGGGGGCTTTGAGGTTCTCTTCTATATAGAGGAAGCTTTCTGCTCTCCGGAGTGTTTGCCTGCTTTCTGCAAGTTATTGATAGAAAAACCAAATCATCGCTTGACGGCAGATTCTGGAAGTCTATAATTCGCCCCACTTCCGGCGCAGTCGAAACGGAAAACTCTTTGGTAAACAAAGAGTTACGCAGTTTTCGACAGCGAGTTGCTTCAGGTCATCGAAGCCCAGAAGGAGTTGGTTGAGCGGTGTTGTTTGGCTCGATTGACGGTTCGATCTTCTCGGTCGAAAGCGGAACAAAAGAGGTGTTGACAGCAGCGAGTAACGCTGTAGAATTCGCCTCCCGCTAACGAGAGATCGGAAGCGCAAGTGGTTGAAGTTGCAAAGGAAACTTTGAAAACTTCTGAAAATAACCGCTTGACAGTAACTGGCGCTGCTGTAGAATGCGCGCCTCGGTTGAGACGAAAGATCTTAACCCGCCGCTCTTTAACAACTGAATCAAGCAATTCGTGTGGGTGCTTGTGGAGTCAGACTGATAGTCAACAAGATTATCAGCATCACAAGTTACTCCGCGAGAAATCAAAGATGTAACCAACGATTGCTGAGCCAAGTTTAGGGTTTCTTAAAAACCCAAAGATGTTTGAACTGAAGAGTTTGATCATGGCTCAGATTGAACGCTGGCGGCAGGCCTAACACATGCAAGTCGAGCGGCAGCACGGGTACTTGTACCTGGTGGCGAGCGGCGGACGGGTGAGTAATGCCTAGGAATCTGCCTGGTAGTGGGGGATAACGCTCGGAAACGGACGCTAATACCGCATACGTCCTACGGGAGAAAGCAGGGGACCTTCGGGCCTTGCGCTATCAGATGAGCCTAGGTCGGATTAGCTAGTTGGTGAGGTAATGGCTCACCAAGGCGACGATCCGTAACTGGTCTGAGAGGATGATCAGTCACACTGGAACTGAGACACGGTCCAGACTCCTACGGGAGGCAGCAGTGGGGAATATTGGACAATGGGCGAAAGCCTGATCCAGCCATGCCGCGTGTGTGAAGAAGGTCTTCGGATTGTAAAGCACTTTAAGTTGGGAGGAAGGGCATTTACCTAATACGTAAGTGTTTTGACGTTACCGACAGAATAAGCACCGGCTAACTCTGTGCCAGCAGCCGCGGTAATACAGAGGGTGCAAGCGTTAATCGGAATTACTGGGCGTAAAGCGCGCGTAGGTGGTTCGTTAAGTTGGATGTGAAATCCCCGGGCTCAACCTGGGAACTGCATTCAAAACTGTCGAGCTAGAGTATGGTAGAGGGTGGTGGAATTTCCTGTGTAGCGGTGAAATGCGTAGATATAGGAAGGAACACCAGTGGCGAAGGCGACCACCTGGACTGATACTGACACTGAGGTGCGAAAGCGTGGGGAGCAAACAGGATTAGATACCCTGGTAGTCCACGCCGTAAACGATGTCAACTAGCCGTTGGGAGCCTTGAGCTCTTAGTGGCGCAGCTAACGCATTAAGTTGACCGCCTGGGGAGTACGGCCGCAAGGTTAAAACTCAAATGAATTGACGGGGGCCCGCACAAGCGGTGGAGCATGTGGTTTAATTCGAAGCAACGCGAAGAACCTTACCAGGCCTTGACATCCAATGAACTTTCCAGAGATGGATTGGTGCCTTCGGGAACATTGAGACAGGTGCTGCATGGCTGTCGTCAGCTCGTGTCGTGAGATGTTGGGTTAAGTCCCGTAACGAGCGCAACCCTTGTCCTTAGTTACCAGCACGTTATGGTGGGCACTCTAAGGAGACTGCCGGTGACAAACCGGAGGAAGGTGGGGATGACGTCAAGTCATCATGGCCCTTACGGCCTGGGCTACACACGTGCTACAATGGTCGGTACAGAGGGTTGCCAAGCCGCGAGGTGGAGCTAATCCCAGAAAACCGATCGTAGTCCGGATCGCAGTCTGCAACTCGACTGCGTGAAGTCGGAATCGCTAGTAATCGCGAATCAGAATGTCGCGGTGAATACGTTCCCGGGCCTTGTACACACCGCCCGTCACACCATGGGAGTGGGTTGCACCAGAAGTAGCTAGTCTAACCTTCGGGAGGACGGTTACCACGGTGTGATTCATGACTGGGGTGAAGTCGTAACAAGGTAGCCGTAGGGGAACCTGCGGCTGGATCACCTCCTTAATCGACGACATCAGCTGCTCCATAAGTTCCCACACGAATTGCTTGATTCATTGAAGAAGACGATAAAGAAGCAGCCCGAAATTGGGTCTGTAGCTCAGTTGGTTAGAGCGCACCCCTGATAAGGGTGAGGTCGGCAGTTCGAATCTGCCCAGACCCACCAATTTTGCTTGTGTGGGAAACGCCTGTAGAAATACGGGGCCATAGCTCAGCTGGGAGAGCGCCTGCCTTGCACGCAGGAGGTCAACGGTTCGATCCCGTTTGGCTCCACCACTACTGCTTCTGTTTGTTGAAAGCTTAGAAATGAGCATTCCACCAAGACGGTGATGAATGTTGATTTCTAGTCTTTGATTAGATCGTTCTTTAAAAATTTGGGTATGTGATAGAAAGATAGACTGAACGTTACTTTCACTGGTAACGGATCAGGCTAAGGTAAAATTTGTGAGTAATTGCGAATTTTCGGCGAATGTCGTCTTCACAGTATAACCAGATTGCTTGGGGTTATATGGTCAAGTGAAGAAGCGCATACGGTGGATGCCTTGGCAGTCAGAGGCGATGAAAGACGTGGTAGCCTGCGAAAAGCTTCGGGGAGTCGGCAAACAGACTTTGATCCGGAGATGTCTGAATGGGGGAACCCACCTAACATAAGTTAGGTATCTTAAGCTGAATACATAGGCTTAAGAAGCGAACCAGGGGAACTGAAACATCTAAGTACCCTGAGGAAAAGAAATCAACCGAGATTCCCTTAGTAGTGGCGAGCGAACGGGGACTAGCCCTTAAGTGGCTTTGAGATTAGCGGAACGCTCTGGAAAGTGCGGCCATAGTGGGTGATAGCCCTGTACGCGAAAATCTCTTAGTCATGAAATCGAGTAGGACGGAGCACGAGAAACTTTGTCTGAATATGGGGGGACCATCCTCCAAGGCTAAATACTACTGACTGACCGATAGTGAACTAGTACCGTGAGGGAAAGGCGAAAAGAACCCCGGAGAGGGGAGTGAAATAGATCCTGAAACCGTATGCGTACAAGCAGTGGGAGCCCACTTTGTTGGGTGACTGCGTACCTTTTGTATAATGGGTCAGCGACTTATTTTCAGTGGCGAGCTTAACCGAATAGGGAGGCGTAGCGAAAGCGAGTCTTAATAGGGCGTCTAGTCGCTGGGAATAGACCCGAAACCGGGCGATCTATCCATGGGCAGGTTGAAGGTTGGGTAACACTAACTGGAGGACCGAACCGACTACCGTTGAAAAGTTAGCGGATGACCTGTGGATCGGAGTGAAAGGCTAATCAAGCTCGGAGATAGCTGGTTCTCCTCGAAAGCTATTTAGGTAGCGCCTCATGTATCACTGTAGGGGGTAGAGCACTGTTTCGGCTAGGGGGTCATCCCGACTTACCAAACCGATGCAAACTCCGAATACCTACAAGTGCCGAGCATGGGAGACACACGGCGGGTGCTAACGTCCGTCGTGAAAAGGGAAACAACCCAGACCGTCAGCTAAGGTCCCAAAGTTATGGTTAAGTGGGAAACGATGTGGGAAGGCTTAGACAGCTAGGAGGTTGGCTTAGAAGCAGCCACCCTTTAAAGAAAGCGTAATAGCTCACTAGTCGAGTCGGCCTGCGCGGAAGATGTAACGGGGCTCAAACCATACACCGAAGCTACGGGTATCACTTAGGTGATGCGGTAGAGGAGCGTTCTGTAAGCCTGTGAAGGTGAGTTGAGAAGCTTGCTGGAGGTATCAGAAGTGCGAATGCTGACATGAGTAACGACAATGGGTGTGAAAAACACCCACGCCGAAAGACCAAGGTTTCCTGCGCAACGTTAATCGACGCAGGGTTAGTCGGTCCCTAAGGCGAGGCTGAAAAGCGTAGTCGATGGAAAACAGGTTAATATTCCTGTACTTCTGGTTATTGCGATGGAGGGACGGAGAAGGCTAGGCCAGCTTGGCGTTGGTTGTCCAAGTTTAAGGTGGTAGGCTGGAATCTTAGGTAAATCCGGGATTCTAAGGCCGAGAGCTGATGACGAGTGTTCTTTTAGAACACGAAGTGGTTGATGCCATGCTTCCAAGAAAAGCTTCTAAGCTTCAGGTAACCAGGAACCGTACCCCAAACCGACACAGGTGGTTGGGTAGAGAATACCAAGGCGCTTGAGAGAACTCGGGTGAAGGAACTAGGCAAAATGGCACCGTAACTTCGGGAGAAGGTGCGCCGGTGAGGGTGAAGCATTTACTGCGTAAGCCCATGCCGGTCGAAGATACCAGGCCGCTGCGACTGTTTATTAAAAACACAGCACTCTGCAAACACGAAAGTGGACGTATAGGGTGTGACGCCTGCCCGGTGCCGGAAGGTTAATTGATGGGGTTAGCTAACGCGAAGCTCTTGATCGAAGCCCCGGTAAACGGCGGCCGTAACTATAACGGTCCTAAGGTAGCGAAATTCCTTGTCGGGTAAGTTCCGACCTGCACGAATGGCGTAACGATGGCGGCGCTGTCTCCACCCGAGACTCAGTGAAATTGAAATCGCTGTGAAGATGCAGTGTATCCGCGGCTAGACGGAAAGACCCCGTGAACCTTTACTATAGCTTTGCACTGGACTTTGAATTTGCTTGTGTAGGATAGGTGGGAGGCTTTGAAGCGTGGACGCCAGTTCGCGTGGAGCCAACCTTGAAATACCACCCTGGCAACTTTGAGGTTCTAACTCAGGTCCGTTATCCGGATCGAGGACAGTGTATGGTGGGTAGTTTGACTGGGGCGGTCTCCTCCTAAAGAGTAACGGAGGAGTACGAAGGTGCGCTCAGACCGGTCGGAAATCGGTCGTAGAGTATAAAGGCAAAAGCGCGCTTGACTGCGAGACAGACACGTCGAGCAGGTACGAAAGTAGGTCTTAGTGATCCGGTGGTTCTGTATGGAAGGGCCATCGCTCAACGGATAAAAGGTACTCCGGGGATAACAGGCTGATACCGCCCAAGAGTTCATATCGACGGCGGTGTTTGGCACCTCGATGTCGGCTCATCACATCCTGGGGCTGAAGCCGGTCCCAAGGGTATGGCTGTTCGCCATTTAAAGTGGTACGCGAGCTGGGTTTAGAACGTCGTGAGACAGTTCGGTCCCTATCTGCCGTGGACGTTTGAGATTTGAGAGGGGCTGCTCCTAGTACGAGAGGACCGGAGTGGACGAACCTCTGGTGTTCCGGTTGTCACGCCAGTGGCATTGCCGGGTAGCTATGTTCGGAATAGATAACCGCTGAAAGCATCTAAGCGGGAAACTAGCCTCAAGATGAGATCTCACTGGGACCTTGAGTCCCCTGAAGGGCCGTCGAAGACTACGACGTTGATAGGTTGGGTGTGTAAGCGCTGTGAGGCGTTGAGCTAACCAATACTAATTGCCCGTGAGGCTTGACCATATAACACCCAAGCAATTTGTGAACTCGAGAGAGACCAGATTGCGGTGTGTGAAGACGCAATGAACCGAAAGTTCGCAGCAAAAAAACACACAAATCTATCGCATACCCATTCGCTGGAGCGTGAACCTGAAAAGGCAAACGACCTGGCTACCGAATTTCTTGACGACCATAGAGCATTGGAACCACCTGATCCCATCCCGAACTCAGCAGTGAAACGATGCATCGCCGATGGTAGTGTGGGGTTTCCCCATGTGAGAGTAGGTCATCGTCAAGATTAAATTCCGAAACCCCTATCTGCGTATGCAGGTAGGGGTTTTGTTTTGCCCGCGAGAAAGTGACCGAAAAAGACACAAATTAAAAAGCCCCACCAGAATTAACGGGTGGGGCTTTTTTACGCCTGTAACCCAAGCTGCCTATCAGCCGCCATTTTCCCCTTCGAACTGACCAACCGAAGTCGTTACATCGGTCATGCGACGTCGTCCATTCACTTGATAACTGCGCTCATCGCCCTCGAAGTCTGGTTTTCGCAGGTGGAGTTCCGCATACAGCCCATTTTTCTCGCTGTAACCACCAAACCAGTCCATCAACCTGCCGATATAGCACTGCTCACCAATCACGACAGACATGTCACCGACGATTTCAAAGGTGTAATGCCCCGTGCCATAGCTGTAGTAAGCGCCATCACCTTCCCCTGTCGACGGGATTGGGCACAGAGGGCTGCTTTGATCCCCAACATCTTTCGCCTCAATTTTGCTGACTTTGCCCAATGCCTGAGTCAGTGCTTTATGCAGCGCACCGTCCAGTCTGATGCTGGAGCCACTGGCCTCATCTTTTTGAATCTTCGGCACCCACAGTTGATAGCGATAATTGACGGCCACAATCGGAACTGAGCCGGGAACCTTAAACGGATCAAGAAAGTAAACCTGATCGATGCCGTAGTAGCTGTTTCGGTAAGCGGCATAAACCTGGCCACGAATATTTATCCAGTTGACTGACTGGTTGGCACCGCGATCATTGAGGGAAAACAGAGAACTTTCAGCATCCCCCGTACTTACCCGTCTGACAAATACGTCGCCAGTCCGACGAAACGTTTCTATAAAGGAAAATAGCCCGGTACCACCTGCGTAAGTGTCGACGACGAGATCCCGTAGACCATCTCCATCCAGGTCAATCAACATATATGAGGTATTGCCGTTCTCACCCGCGCCCGCGACTTTAGAGTTTGTGAGGGCCTGCCATTCATCCTGGGTAACGCCCTCGGGCATCTTCTTCGGAAAGTGCGCCTCTTCAAAGGCATTACCGTTATCCGCCTCGTTTGAAAAAGACGTGGTACCCGTCTTGATCGCCAGTGTGTGAAGTGCCCGCTCCAGCGGAAATTCGGCATCGGTTTTACTGGCCGTTAGAATCGCTTGCCTCACGTCATCCAACATCAACTTGACGCTTCCCGCTGGCTGATTGGCGGCAGCTTCATTCCGTTGCTCTTGCAGCGTCTGCAGACGCTCCCGATAACGCTGGTCAAGGCAATCCACGTTTTCAGCACACTGATCCCGGGTTTTCAGCCAAAGCCGTTGGGCAGTCTTCAGGTTGGATTTCACTTGCGGGTTGGCATCAATCACACCTCGATAAACCGAACCCATCTGAGTATCCAGTTCATACAACGCCGGATTCGCACAGATGGTTTTCTCAACGGTGCTTGCCGCTTTTGTACAGTCCATTCCAGTCGCCAGTGCATGCGGGGTAGCTAGCAAAGCACAAGCAGACAAAATGCAGCGTCCTTTGGTGTACACAGTAATCAGACCTTGAGTTCATAGAGTAAGTACGTCGCTCCCCAAGTGTGCATCAAGGCCCGCATCCGCGCATCCAAATGCATGTTTATACGCCCGCCGCTTCAAGGGAACGCCACTACTGGCCGATAACCCGAACGGTCGCTGTTCTCTTTGCTTGCGACAACTGGATAAATCGCTTGATAGCCTTTGGCCTGCAGTTATTATCTGCGCGCCGAAAGGGGCAGCGAGGCCGTGTATCTGTCTTTGGGTTGTTCTTCTTAAATTGCCTGGAAATCTTCGATGCTGTCGTATCACCAAAAGAGTTTTCTGATCGTCGATGATTTCTCGGATTTCCGCAGTTCCGTCAGGTCCATGCTGCGGGAGCTGGGCGTCAAGGATGTCGACACCGCTGATACCGGTGAACAGGCGCTGCGCATGTGTGCGCAGAAGTCCTACGATTTCATCCTGCAGGATTTTCATCTTGGCGATGGCAAGAAGAACGGTCAGCAGGTGCTCGAAGACCTGATGATCGAGAAGCTGATCAGCCATGAAAGCGTGTTTGTCATGGTCACCGCCGAGACCAGTCAGGCCATGGTGCTCAGTGCCCTGGAGCACGAGCCCGACGCTTACCTGACCAAGCCGTTCAATCGTTCCGGCCTGGCCCAGCGGCTGGAACGGCTGGTGCAGCGCAAAACCTTGCTCAAGCCGATCCTGCAGGCGCTTGACCGTGGTAAACCGGTGGAGGTGCTCAACGCCTGTATCGCCTTGTGCAAGCAGGACATCCGCTACTCGCCGTTGTGCCTGCGTTTTCGCGCCGATGCCCTGCGCGACCTGAATCAGAATGAGGCGTTGGAGCGACTCTACGACAGCATCATTGCTGATCGGCCTTTGCCCTGGGCGTTTGCCGGGTTGGGCAAATTGCTGTTCAAGCGCGGTCAGGTCGGCCAAGCCAAAGGCGTCTACGAAAAAGCGCTGAAGGTGTTCCCGATGATGCCGGCGCTCTACGATGGCATGGCTGATGTGCTGGTCGCCGAAGGCGATACCAAGGGCGCCCAGCGTGTGTTGGAGGAAGCCATTCGCCTGTCGCCATTGGCGGTGCGCCGGCAAGCATTGCTGGGTAAGTTGGCAATGACCAACGAAGATTTTGAAACCGCTTCCAAAGCCTATCGTCAGGCAGTGGCCCAAGGCGCTCAGTCCCGTTTCAAGGACGCGGAAAGCAATCTGGGCCTGGCTCACGCCTTGATCAGCAAAGGCAGTGAAAAGGGGCTGGACACCCGCACCCGCCTGGAAATCAACACGACCCTCAGCGCGGTGGCCAAGGAGAATCCCTCCGACCCCGGCCTGCAGATTCGTGCGCGGCTGATGAAAGCCACCAGCCTGCTGCTCAACGATGCCGAGACCGCCGAGAAGCTCACCGAACAAGCGATGATGCGCCTCGATGGCATGGAGCAATTCATGAGTGCCGAAGCGGCGCTGCTGGTGGCCAAGCAACTGCAAATGCTCGGACAGGCCAGTGCCGGTGCCTCGATGCTGAAAAACTGTGCCGAGATCTACGGCGACGACCCGACGGTGATGCAAGGCATCGCCAAGTTGACCGACGACCCGACCATCCTCAATGCCGGTAACGCCGCCGCCGACCTCAACCGTCAAGGCGTGCGGGTCTACAAGACCGGCAACCTGGTGGAAGCGCGGGACGTGTTCCGCAAAGCCCTGGCGCTGCAACCGAAGAACATCAGTATTGCGCTGAACATGGCGCAGTCACTGCTGCATGGCACCGACGCCAGCGCGCCTTCGGTGGAACTTGAAGAGTGTCGAGCCTGCCTGAAAATGGTGGGCCTGATGCCCGATACCGACCCGCGTTTTTCCCGTTATCAGAAGCTGCGAAGCAAGGCGTTTGGCGAATGAGCGACAGCGAACAGGCACTCGATTTCTCCACGGTGATTGCCTCTACCGTGCACGACATGAAGAACTCCCTGACCATGTTGATGCAGGCCCACAGCCAATGGCTGGCGCGGTTGCCTGATCAGCAGCACTCCAGGGAGCAAGGTGTTATCGACTTCGAATTTGCCCACCTCAACGGCATGCTGGTGCAGTTGCTGGGGCTGTATAAGCTCGGCGTCAACCAGATGCCGTTGCAGCCGGCTTATCACGAACTGGACGACTTTATTGAAGCGCAATTGGCGGCGCATCAAGAGGTGTTCGCCAGTCGCGGCATCATGGCGACGTACGAAGTCGATCCGCTGAGCCCGTTGGGTTTCTTCGACCGGGAACTGATCGCTTCGGTGCTGGCCAACAGCATCAACAATGCGATTCGCTATGCCAAGGATGCTTTGCTGGTCACGGTCAGCGACGAGGCCGGTCAGTTGGTGATCACCATCAACGATGATGGCGAGGGTTATCCGCCCGAGATGATCGAGCGCCAGGCTGATTACGTGCAGGGTATCAATCACAGCACCGGCAGCACGGGCCTGGGCCTGTACTTCGCCGGGCGGATCGCGGCATTGCATCAACGCAATGGCGTCGGTGGCTTCACACGAATCAGCAATGGCGGCCCGCTGGGTGGCGGCGTCTTCAGCCTCTACCTGCCCTGAGGTCGCCTTTACCGGTTTACGACGTTGTCCCGCTTTTTGTTCGCCGATGCTTGATATTCCGAACGGGCGGAGCCTATTTTGTACGGGTCGCCGTTCGCGGCTCGCACAACAACAAGGATTGCGTCATGACAACCGATGGCCAGCGTTCACTCGCTCAGCGATTGACGGGCATTGATGAGATTGAATGTGTCACGCCGGATTTGAACGGCGTACCACGGGGCAAAGTAATGACCGCCGAGGGTTTCCTCGAAGGGCGACGGTTGCAGATGGCGCGGGGTGTGCTGCTGCAATGCATCATGGGCGGATATCCGCCAGCGCGCTTTTACGGCAGCGATGATGGCGACCTGGCGCTGGTGCCGGATCCGGCGCAGATCCACCGCTTGCCCTGGAGCAAGCAACCCCGGGCCTTCGCCATTTGCGATGCGGACGAGCTGACCGGGGAGAGTTCCTCACTATCGACTCGTGGTCAGCTCAAAGCCGTTATCGCCCGTTATGCCGCGCGAGGCCTGGCGCCAGTGGTGGCAACCGAGCTTGAGTTCTTCGTCTTCGCGCCCAATCCCGACCCGACGCAACCGTTCCAGCCGCCCTTGGGCCTGGACGGGCGGCGCGAGGACGGTCATTCGGCGTTCAGTGTCAGTTCCAATAACGGCTTGCGCCCATTCTTCAGTGAAGTCTACGAGTGCATGGCGGCCCTGGGCTTGCCTCGCGACACCTTCATGCACGAGATGGGCGTCAGTCAGTTCGAGATCAATCTGTTGCATGGCGATCCGCTGCTGCTGGCCGACCAGACTTTCCTGTTCAAGCACCTGCTCAAGGAAGTCGCGCTCAAGCATGGCCTGACGGTGGTGTGCATGGCCAAGCCGCTGGCCCACACGCCGGGCAGTTCGATGCACATTCACCAGAGCATCGTCGAGATCGGCAGCGGGCGTAACGTGTTCAGCGACAAGGCCGGGGACCCGACGGCGACCTTCCGTCATTTCATCGGCGGTCAGCAGGCCGGCATGGCAGACTTCACGGCCTTGTTTGCGCCGAACGTCAATTCGTACCAGCGTTTATGCCACCCGTTTGCGTCACCGAATAATGCCTGCTGGTCCCACGACAATCGGGCCGCGGGTTTGCGTATTCCGGCCAGTTCGCCGGTGGCCCGTCGGGTGGAGAATCGCTTGCCTGGCGCCGATGCCAATCCGTACCTGGCGATCGCCGCGAGCCTGGCTGCCGGGTTGTACGGTATCGAAAACGAACTGGAGCCGAGCGAGGCGATCCAGGGTGAATTCGTGGTGCCGGACAATCTTTCGTTGCCATGTACCTTGCATGCGGCCCTTGAACGTCTGAAACGTAGTCAATTGGCGAAGGAACTGTTTGGCAAGGAGTTCATCGAAGGCTACATCGCTTCGAAGTCCATGGAGTTGACCAGCTTCTTTGATGAAATTACTCCCTGGGAACGGCGTGTTTTAGCAGCCCAGGCCTGACGATCCGTCGTCTTCGGGCTATCGTTTTCGATAGCCCGATTCCACTGCAAGGAGCCGCTCGGAACGCCGATGCGCCAAATCTGGAAATCCTTTCGAGCGCTGTATTTTGCCTCGCTGATGATGTTGATCGGCTCAGGCCTTTTAAGTACTTATCTGGCCCTGCGCCTGGCTGCTGACCATGTGGATGGGCTGTGGGTCGGTGCGTTGATGGCGGCCAACTATTTCGGCCTGGTGCTGGGCGGCAAGATCGGTCACCGATTGATTGCCCGGGTCGGGCACATTCGTGCCTACGCGGCGTGCGCCGGGATTGTCGGCGCGGCCGTGTTGGGCCACGGCTTGATTGACTGGCTGCCCGCCTGGTTGTTTCTGCGGGTCATTGTCGGCCTGGGCATGATGTGCCAGTACATGGTGATCGAAAGCTGGCTCAATGAGCAGGCGGAGGCCAAGCAGCGTGGCCTGGTGTTCAGTGGCTACATGATTGCCTCGTACCTGGGCCTGGTGTTGGGTCAATTGATTCTGGTCCTGCACCCGGCCCTCGGTCTGGAACTGCTGATGCTGGTCGCCCTGTGTTTCGCGTTGTGCCTGGTGCCGGTGGCCCTGACGCGGCGCATTCACCCGGCGCCGTTGCATCCGGCACCCATGGAGCCACGGTTCTTCATCCAGCGCGTGCCGCAGTCGTTGAGCACGGTGTTGGGCGCAGGGTTGATCGTCGGTTCGTTCTACGGCCTGGCACCGCTGTATGCCTCGCAGCAGGGGTTGTCCACCGAGCAGGTCGGTCTGTTCATGGGTAGCTGCATTTTTGCCGGGCTGGTGGTGCAGTGGCCGTTGGGCTGGTTGTCCGATCGCTACGACCGGGCGCTGCTGATCCGCACGTTTGCTTTTTGCCTGGCCCTGGCTGCGTTGCCGCTGGCGATCATGCAGCAGGTGCCGCTGGAGGTGCTGTTCATTGCCGGGTTCCTCTGTTCGCTGGTGCAGTTCTGCCTGTACCCGTTGGCGGTGGCGTTTTCCAATGACCACGTCGAGGGTGATCGCCGGGTGTCGCTGACGGCGATGCTGTTGGTGACCTACGGCGTTGGCGCCAGCATCGGGCCGTTGGTGGCCGGGGTGCTGATGAAGCTGTTTGGCAGCCACATGTTGTATGCCTTCTTCAGTTTCTTCGCATTGGTGCTGGTGTGGCGGATCCGCCCAAAAGCGGTGACCAATCTGCATGTGGTCGACGATGCACCGCTGCATCACGTGGCCATGCCCGACAGTATGTCGAGTTCCCCACTGGTGGCGGCCCTCGACCCACGGGTGGATGAGCAGGTGGTACAGGATCAGATGCAGAATCCGATCGAGCCGGAACCAGAGCCGGAACCGGAACCGGAACCAGATCCAACTCCCGAAGACCCGACTGATCCAGAAGATCCAGAAGATCCGGACACCGGTCGCGAACAAAGCTTCACCGAGGCCAGGCCTTAAAATCGAGGCATAAAAAAACGGGCAGTCACCGCAAGGGACTGCCCGTTTTTTATTGACGAGGCGTGATCACATGTCGTCTTTGTCGAAGCGCCGGGCTTCGCGTTGCAGCTGATAGACGAAGCGCTCGACCTGCCGTTGCACCAGGCCGCTCATGTTGTGAAAGCGGACGCCGGCGAAGGTGATGGAGATTCGTTCTTCGAAGTGCAGATAACGCAATTCAACCGGGGCGGTCATGCTGCCGAAGGGCAGGGCGGCGACGAAACGGTCGTAGACCTGGCCCAATTGCAGGCTGGAGGTGATGTCGCCCTCGAAGCGCAGTTTGCAGCCGGTGGCGGAGATGTCCAGCAACTTGCCGTTGATCGGCGACTTGAGCTTTTCGCCGCCCAGTTCGACATTGACCAGTTGCGCCAGCTTCAATGCCGCGCGAAAGGCATTGCGACGCTGGTGGTAAACCACTTCGGACGGCAACGCGCCACGGTAGCAACGACCACCACCGGACTCGTCAATGGTCAGCGGACCATTGCTGTCCCAGGCAATGCGCACGCCATCGTGGAAGCCCTCGACCCGGAAGGGTTCACCGGCCAGCAGGAAGCGTTCACCATCGCGGGGGATCATTTCGTCCAGCGCCATCATGTTGCTGTCACGGTCGATGTCCACCAGATAGCTCTGGAAGCGCTGACTGCGCTCATGGAACGTGATGATCAGCGGATCATGGCTGTCTTGCAGCTGGCGCAGGTTGCCGGAGATTTCCAGGGGTGTGGTGAGCACCTTGGGTGGTTGCGGAGCGTCTTCCGCGCTTGAGGCATTGAACACGGTTCATCAATCTCCAGACAAAATATGACTACTGGCAGGCATTCTGCCAGCATGTTTCGCGTCTTGATAGGGTGTGCTCAATTGACGGGCTCACGCCTGACTGAGCGGGCGTGGCTTTGCCATCTTGGCGGTTGAGCCGCGGGCGTCATAAAGCGCTGGAGGTTCGCCACCGGTGAGGATTTTCAGCTGATTGGCCGTGGCGGCCTGTTGCATCAGGATCGACTGGCCATTCTTTACGTTGGCCACCTGGCATTGAGCCAGGAGATCGGTCAGCACATCGCCCTGCGCCAGCAACTGATCGCCGATGCTTGAATGGCTGGCGAGTTGCTCCAGGCCACTGCGATCGATGGGCAGGTTGAGGCTGGCGAGGATTTCGCTGCGCTTGCGGCCATGCTGTTCGAGCAAAATGATCAATGCCTGTTTCTGCGCCAGAATCTCTTCGAGCAGAGGCATGTCGCGACCGTGCAAGGCGAGGGACTCGGTTTGCAGTAACTCCAGCAAGCGTTGCGCTGGAGCAAAGTCGTCGGTGATCAGTTGCAGTAGATTAGTGTCGTGCATGGCTGGCCTTGGGTTTTAAGCGTCCAAAAGCCTGGCGCAGGCGGTGGGCCTAGCGCTGGGCTTCGAAGTTGAGCAGTTTGCTGGCTACACGGCTGCTGTCGACTTTATAGCTGCCATCGGCAATCGCTGCTTTCAACTCGGCCACACGGGCGTTGTCGACGGCAGGCTGATCGCGCAGCTTGTCAGTGACCTTCTGCAACTGTTGAGCCTCATTGCTGAGATGTACCGACTCCCCGCTTTTGACGGTACTGGCCTGTTCGGCCGGGGTATTCAGCGGTGCGGATTTGCCGGCGTCGGCGGTTTCCTTGGCAACGCTGGTACGTGTACTGCCCGTAAGTGACGAGGAGCTGTTTAAACGGCTGAAATCGATGACCATGATAAAAAACCTCTGGGTATTTGGACGCTTGCCATGTTTTCGGCATTACCTGCGAAAACTTTAGGCTCATTTATGCAATGAGCTGCATGCGCCAGCGCTGCATGGGCACAGTTTAGGTAACAGCCTGCCAGAGCGCCATAGCCTGACCTCTACATGGACACTTCCACTTGGCCCGGCGCGGTGACTTGCGCCTTGATGACCCGCATGGAATTGAGGTTTTTCACGCGTATCTGTTCCGCCAGGCCGCCATTGGAGAGTGCTTCGCCGGGCATCCGCACACTGAGCGTACCACTGCGGGCGGTAATCACCACCTGGTCGCCTTTGCGCACCACTTCCGCCTGTTCCAGATGGACCAGGGTAATCACCTGATCACCGACCGTTGGTCGGGTAAGTTTCTGCCCGATGGCCTGGTCGACCGAGGTGAAATAGCCCTGGTTGATCAGGCTGATATCCCGCTCGCGCAGAGCGACGTCACCGGGTTCGATAATTCCGGCACGCTTGAGGGGCCGGGTGGTGGTGACAACGTCTCGAAACAGGCGCACTTGAGCGGGTACGAACACTGTCCACGGGGAGTTGCCCTCACAGCGAACCTTGACCGTGACCCGGCCAATCGGGGTCGCCGGGCTCTCCAGTGTGGCTGTCAATTCCTTGTCGCACATGGGCATGCGCAGGCGTGGATCGAGCTGCTTGACCTCGATTTCGTAGCGGCCTTCCGTTTGACTGGTAGCGAGATAGTCTTCTACGGTGAATTCAAGAAAGCCCTGAGTCACGCCGATAAGCATATCAGGCAAGGTAACCGCGTCAGCAACGGCAGGGCTGCCAACGGGTAGTAAGCAAACAGCCGACACCACGCACAGCCATTTGCGGTAGGTTGATGTCAGGCGTCGGAAAAATGTCGTTTGTTCGTTCATACGGGTTAAAAAGCAAGCGCCGTGCCGTTTAGTGATGAATGTGCGTCGCAACACAACTTAGCGTTGTTGGTGTAGGAGTCTGGGCATGGCTGGTGTAATGGATTCGGTAAACCAGCGCACGCAACTGGTAGGGCAGAATCGCCTGGAGCTGTTGTTGTTTCGTCTCGACGGTCAGCAGCTTTACGGCATCAACGTATTCAAGGTTCGTGAGGTGCTGCAATGCCCCAAGCTGACCTTGATGCCCAAGTCCAGTCCCGTCGTGTGCGGTGTGGCAAATATTCGTGGGGCGACCATTCCGATTCTGGACCTGGCAATGGCCACCGGTTCCGGTCGGTTGCTCGATCAAAGCAATCCCTTCGTGATCATCACGGAGTACAACACCAAGACCCAGGGTTTCCTGGTTCGGTCGGTAGAGCGCATCGTCAACATGAACTGGGAGGAGATTCATCCGCCACCGAAGGGCACTGGACGCGATCATTACCTCACGGCTGTGACTCGGGTCGACAATCAGTTAGTCGAAATCATCGACGTCGAGAAGATCCTCGCGGAAGTGGCGCCGACGCCGGAAGCGATTTCGGTCGGTGTGGTCGATGTCGAAACCCAGCACAAGGCGTTGTCCTTGCGGGTGTTGACGGTCGATGACTCGTCGGTGGCGCGCAAGCAGGTCTCGCGTTGCCTGCAAACGGTCGGCGTCGAAGTGGTGGCGTTGAACGACGGTCGGCAGGCGCTGGATTACCTGCGCAAGCTGGTCGACGAAGGCAAGAAGCCGGAAGAAGAGTTCCTGATGATGATTTCCGACATCGAGATGCCGGAGATGGACGGGTACACCCTGACGGCCGAGATCCGCAGCGACCCGCGCATGCAAAAGCTTCATATCATCCTGCATACTTCGTTGTCGGGTGTATTCAATCAGGCGATGGTCAAGAAAGTCGGTGCCGATGACTTCCTTGCCAAATTCCGTCCTGATGACCTGGCATCCCGGGTAGTCGACCGGATCAAAGCAGCAGATATCAGCTAGGGGCCTTTTGCCCCTGGCGGTCAACACGATTTAAGAGGCGGTATCTTTGTCTACAGGTAATTTGGATTTCGAACAGTTCCGGGTCTTCCTGGAGAAAGCCTGTGGCATTTTGCTCGGTGAAAACAAGCAGTACCTGGTTTCGAGCCGTCTCAACAAACTGATGGAACAGCAGGGCATCAAGTCCCTGGGTGAGCTGGTCCAGCGCATCCAGACCCAGCCGCGCAGTGGTTTGCGCGAGATGGTGGTGGATGCCATGACGACTAACGAAACCCTGTGGTTTCGTGACACCTATCCGTTTGAAGTCTTGAAGAACAAGGTGCTGCCCGAAGCCATCAAGGCGGCGCCCGGTCAACGCCTGCGCATCTGGTCGGCGGCCTGCTCGTCGGGCCAGGAACCGTATTCGCTGTCGATGTCGATCGACGAGTTCGAGCGGACCAACATGGGCCAGCTGAAGATGGGGGTGCAGATCGTTGCCACCGACTTGTCCGGCACCATGCTGACCAACTGCAAGACCGGCGAGTACGACAGCCTGGCGATCGGTCGCGGTCTGTCGCCCGAGCGCCTTCAGCGTTTCTTCGACCCGAAAGGGCCGGGCCGTTGGGCGATCAAGGCGCCGATCAAGAGCCGGGTGGAGTTTCGCTCGTTCAACCTGCTGGACAGCTACGCAGCGTTGGGCAAGTTCGACATCGTGTTCTGCCGCAACGTGCTGATCTACTTCTCCGCCGAGGTGAAGAAGGACATCCTGTTGCGCATTCACAGCACGTTGAAGCCGGGCGGTTATTTGTTCCTTGGTGCTTCCGAGGCGCTGAACGGTTTGCCGGATCACTACCAGATGGTCCAGTGCAGCCCGGGGATCATCTACCAGGCCAAGTGATTGGCCGGCGGTGTAAAGAAAACCCTCGCTCTCAACGTAATGCCAGTCAGCCGCGCTGACTGGCATTTTTTTGTTTTGGGGCACAAGCCACGCTCATGGCGGCAGCCGGGATTATTTCAGGTCGCTGTAGGTCAGTGCGTAGGCCGACAGCGGCGGATGGGCGTCTTTCCATTCCCTGGCAAACGCCTTGCCGGCTTCGATTTGTTCGGGTGTGGATCGGCTGGTCAGCGTGGCCAGCAGGTTGGCGGCTTCACGATGCCTGAAATATTCCCGAGTGTTGTTGACCACCAGCCATAGCAGGCCCAAGCCCTTGGTGAAGTCAAAACGGAAGTTGAAACGGTCGAGACCCTCTTCGGTATCGAAGTAGTGCATCAGCGCGTAGCTATAGGTGAGCACGGCGTTGAGATCGTTGTGTTCCAGCCGTTTCAACAACCAATACTGCTGATACGGGATGTTCCGGTACATGGGCTTGAGATTGCTCAACCAGGTCATCGCCGGAGGGAAGCCGGCCCGGGCGGACTTTCTCAGCATGATGTCACGCAGGCTGTCCCACTTCGAATCGGCGGGCCTGAGGGACTCGTCGTTTTCGTAGAGCAGGGTCTGGATGTAGATCGCCTCCCCATTGCCTGCCACGTTAGCCTTTTTCAGCCAGACGATATCCTCGGTCAGTTCATACATTTGCAGCATGGCGTCGCTGTCGCCAATCTCGGCGCGCTCGCGGGCCAGTTTCGAGGCTTTCTCCAGAGAGCCGGCATCGCCCAGGCGCATCAACGAATAGACGTGATCCTGCGCGCCGGCCAGTTCGTACCACTTTTTAGCCGTGCCGCTGGTGTTGCCCTCGCGGCGTCGAAAAATTTCGCCCAGGGCATATTGTGATTCGGCATCACCGGCCGTGGCCGCGACCGTCAGGTCGCTTTCAGCGTCCAGGTATTCGCGCAGACGGTACCGCTCCAGTCCCCGTGTTTTGGCAGCCCGTTGCGGATCGGTCAGCGGCGACACCAGCGAGTGGATTGACGTGATCAACGTGTGTAGCGAAGTAAACACATCGGTGTGGATATGCATGTTCAGTACCTGTGTGGGTGGAAATGGCGTTACCCACACAGGCTATCGGGGGGGCCGTGGCCAGAAGCGGTACATATTTATGGAAGGCCTGCCGATTTTGCGGCCAGTACCTGAGGCGTACCTCCCGGGGACAAGCGGCAGAAAAGCGGCAGGCGGCGGAAACCCGTTGCCGCTTTTCTGGCATTGCCGCCTTGCCGATGCCCGCAAAGCCCCGGTTTATGGGGTTTTTTGAATTGGCACGCCACTTGCTATGTTCATGTTACGAAAAATCAGGTCACCCGAAGGTTTCCCGACATGAGCATCAGCTTCGATAAAGCGCTCGGTATCCACGAACAAGCCCTGGGCTTCCGCGCCCAGCGTGCCGAAGTCCTGGCCAACAACATCGCCAACGCCGACACCCCGAACTACAAGGCTCGGGATCTGGACTTCTCCAAAGTGCTTGCCGCGCAGAACGAGAAAACCAAGAGCGGTTCTTTCGCCTTGAACATGACCAACAGCCGTCATATCGAAGCCGAAGGCCTGGGCAATGGCGACGAGTCGCTGCTGTATCGCACGCCGATGCAGCCGTCGATCGACCAGAACACCGTGGACGCGCAACTGGAACAGTCGAACTATGCGGAAAACGCCGTCGGCTTCCAGGCCAGCTTCACCCTGCTCAACAGCAAATTCAAAGGGCTGGTTTCAGCCCTGCGCGGAGAGTAAATCATGTCCCTCGCCAGTGTTTTCAACATCGCCGGTAGCGGCATGAGTGCCCAGACCACTCGCCTGAACACCGTTGCCTCGAACATCGCCAACGCCGAAACCGTCTCGTCGAGCATCGACCAGACCTATCGCGCCCGTCACCCGGTATTCGCCACCATGTTCCAGGACGGCCAGGCCGGCGGCAGCGATTCGCTGTTCCAGAACCAGGACGCCGCCGGTCAAGGCGTGCAAGTGCTGGGCGTGGTCGAGGACCAGAGCAACCTGGAAGCGCGCTACGAGCCGAGCCATCCGGCCGCCGATGCCAAGGGCTACGTCTACTACCCGAACGTCAACGTGGTTGAAGAAATGGCCGACATGATTTCCGCGAGCCGTTCGTTCCAGACCAACGCCGAAATGATGAACACCGCCAAAACCATGATGCAAAAGGTCCTGACCCTCGGTCAGTGATAAGGGGCGATTCAGATGAGTGTTTCCGATACCACCAGCACCATCAGCATGAAAGACATCCTGGCGAACTCGTCGGTGAAGTCCAGCAGTTCCTCCGGTGACGGCATTGCCTCTGCGACCAACAGCGCGACCGGCAGCCAGAAGCTGGGCAAGGATGCATTCCTGCAGTTGCTGGTGACCCAGCTCAAAAACCAGAACCCGCTTGATCCGCAGGACAACAGCGCGTTCGTGGCGCAGTTGGCGCAGTTCAGCAGCCTGGAAGGCATCACCACGCTTAACGACACGGTCAGCTCGATTGCCGGCAACTACAGCTCGTCGCAAGCCTTGCAGGCTTCGTCCCTGGTCGGGCGTTCCGTGATCGTGCAGACCAACTCTGTGAAGGTCGATGATCCGACCAAACCGGTGACCGGTTCGGTGAACCTGACTTCGTCGATCGCCAGCGGCACCGTGACCATTACTGACAAAGACGGCAAAGCAATCAGGACCATTGACCTGGGCTCCCGGGCGGCAGGCAGCGCCAGCTTCACGTGGGATGGCAAGGATTCGAGCGGCGCTGTCGTTCCTGTCGGCACTTACACCGTCAAGGCCAGCGCGCCGGTCGACGGCAAGGCGACGGATCTGGCGGTGTACCTGCCGGCCACGGTCAACAGCGTGACCCTCAGCCAGACGGGCGGCGAGCTGATGCTCAACCTCGCAGGCCTGGGCTCGGTCGCCCTGTCCAAAGTTCAAACCATTGGTATATAGAGCCGACTAACCGGCACAAAGGAGTGGAATATGTCTTTCAATATCGGCCTTAGCGGTCTCTATGCAGCCAACAAACAACTGGACGTGACCGGCAACAACATCGCCAACGTCGCGACCACCGGTTTCAAATCGTCCCGTGCAGAATTCGAAGACGTTTACTCGGCTACCAAGCTGGGTTCCGGCAGCAAAACCATCGGTAATGGTGTGCGCCTGGCCAACGTTTCACAGCAGTTCACCCAGGGCGACGTCAATAACACCGGCAACGTGCTGGACATGGGCATCAACGGTTCCGGCTTCTTCGTGCTGAGCGATAATGGTTCGATGTCCTATACCCGTGCCGGTACGTTCAAGGTCGACAAGGACGGTTACGTCACCAATAGCGATGGTTCTGCGCGTCTGCAGGGTTATGGCGTGGATGCCAATGGCAAGGTCCTCAATGGCGTTTTGACTGACCTGCGCATCGATACTTCGAACCTGGCGCCGAAAACCACCAGCACAGTTTCGTCGACGATCAACCTGAACTCTTCAGATCCCATCGTCAACCAGACGACCAATCCGTTTGACCCGTCCAAGGACGGGTCCTTCTCCAAGCAGTTCAGTACGCCGATTTACGATGCCCAGGGTAACCAGCACATCATGGATCAGTACATGGTCAAGACGGGTGACAACACCTGGAAGACCTACACCCTGATCGAAGGTCGCAACCCGGATGGCAGCGACCCTACCAATGCTGCTACTCCTCCTGTCGCTTCGACCATGAACTTCGACAGCTCCGGCAACCTGACTTCGGTGACCACACCGGTAATTCCAGCGACCGTTCCGCCATCCGTGACAACCAGCCCTGACCTGAAAGTCACAGGCTGGGTTCCGGGTACCGTGACCAATGGCACGTGGAAAGCCAACGGCGCGGCCGCCGGCATCGTTACGGTCTCCATGGACAAAACCACGCAGTACAACGCTGACACCGCGCGTTCGATTCCGTCGCAGAACGGCTACGCCACTGGCCAGATCACCAACCTGACCATCGACGCCAGCGGTGTCATGCTGGCCAACTTCAGCAACAGCCAGACCAAGCCCATCGGCCAGATCTCGCTCGCCAGCTTCACCAACGAACAAGGCTTGCAGCCGGTAGGCGGCACCAGTTGGAAAGAAACCTATTCGTCGGGTATCCCGGGCTACGATGCGCCGAACACCGGTACCTTGGGCGAGATCCACTCCAACTCCCTGGAAGAGTCCAACGTCAACCTGACCAATGAACTGGTCGACTTGATCAAAGGCCAGAGCAACTACCAGGCGAACGCCAAGACCATCTCCACCCAGAGCACTATCATGCAGACCATCATTCAGATGACCTGATGCTGGATAGCGCGGCATAAAGAACCCCTCGCAAGAGGGGTTTTTTTATGCCCGGGGTTTGTGGCCGGGCTGTGATTTGTGTTGGCAGTGATGGCCTCTTCGCGGGCAAGCCTCGCTCCTACAGGTTTTGTGTCGATCACGTGACGACGTAGAACCTGTAGGAGCGAGGCTTGCCCGCGAAGGCATCAGCGAGACCACCACATTCCTACGGCCAAAAGAAAACCCCCGACAATCCAGAGGACTGATCGGGGGTTTCAGGTCAGCGCCTTGCGGCGCCTACCGGCTCAGCTTATTGGCAAGCTTCGCAATCCGGCTCGTCGATGGCGCAAGCCTTCGGCACTGGAGCTGGACCGGCCGGAGCGGCCAGGACCGAATCGTCACCGTGGTTGCCGCCGCTGGAAACAGCGTTCAGCTTGCCGGTGTTGATGGTCGACTTCTCGGTGCTGGTCGCAGCCAGGGCACGGAGGTAGTAAGTGGTTTTCAGGCCACGGTACCAGGCCATGCGGTAGGTCACGTCCAGCTTCTTGCCCGAAGCGCCGGCGATGTACAGGTTCAGCGACTGCGCCTGGTCGATCCACTTCTGACGACGGCTGGCGGCGTCAACGATCCACTTGGTGTCCACTTCGAAGGCAGTCGCGTAGAGCTCTTTGAGTTCTTGCGGGATGCGTTCGATCTGCTGCACCGAACCGTCGTAGTACTTCAGGTCGTTGATCATGACCGAGTCCCACAGACCGCGAGCCTTCAGGTCGCGAACCAGGTACGGGTTGATCACGGTGAATTCGCCCGACAGGTTCGATTTCACGTAGAGGTTCTGGTAGGTCGGTTCGATCGACTGCGAGACGCCAGTGATGTTGGCGATGGTCGCGGTCGGTGCGATGGCCATGATGTTGGAGTTACGAATGCCTTTTTGCACACGGGCACGAACCGGTGCCCAGTCCAGGGATTCGTTCAGGTCAACGTCGATGTACTTCTGGCCACGTTGCTCGATCAGGATCTGTTGCGAATCCAGCGGCAGGATGCCTTTGGACCACAGCGAACCCTGGAACGTCTCGTAGGCGCCGCGCTCGTCGGCCAGGTCGCAGGAAGCCTGGATCGCGTAGTAGCTGACCGCTTCCATGGATTTGTCGGCGAACTCGACGGCTGCATCGGAGCCGTAAGGAATGTGCTGCAGGTACAGCGCATCCTGGAAGCCCATGATGCCCAGGCCGACCGGACGGTGCTTGAAGTTGGAGTTCTTCGCTTGTGGCACCGAGTAGTAGTTGATGTCGATAACGTTATCGAGCATGCGAACGGCGGTGTTCACGGTGCGTTCCAGCTTGGCGGTGTCCAGCTTGCCGTTGGTGATGTGGTTCGGCAGGTTGATCGAGCCCAGGTTGCAAACGGCAATCTCGTCCTTGTTGGTGTTCAAGGTGATCTCGGTGCACAGGTTCGAGCTGTGGACCACGCCCACGTGCTGCTGCGGGCTGCGCAGGTTGCACGGGTCTTTGAAGGTCAGCCATGGGTGGCCGGTTTCAAACAGCATGGACAGCATTTTGCGCCACAGGTCTTTGGCCTGGATGGTCTTGAACAGCTTGATCTTGCCCGGGTACTGGGACAGGGCTTCGTAGTACTCGTAACGCTCTTCGAAGGCCTTGCCGGTCAGGTCGTGCAGATCCGGAACTTCGGAAGGCGAGAACAGGGTCCACGGGCCGTCATCGAAGACGCGCTTCATGAACAGGTCAGGGATCCAGTTGGCAGTGTTCATGTCGTGGGTACGACGACGATCATCACCGGTGTTCTTGCGCAGCTCGATGAACTCTTCGATGTCCATGTGCCAGGTTTCCAGGTAGGCACACACAGCGCCTTTGCGCTTGCCACCCTGGTTAACGGCGACGGCAGTGTCGTTCACCACTTTCAGGAACGGAACAACGCCCTGGGATTTGCCGTTGGTGCCCTTGATGTACGAACCCAGGGCACGAACCGGCGTCCAGTCGTTGCCCAGGCCGCCAGCAAATTTCGACAACATGGCGTTGTCGTGGATCGCGTGGTAGATGCCCGACAGGTCATCCGGCACGGTGGTCAGGTAGCAGCTCGACAGCTGTGGACGCAGGGTACCGGCGTTGAACAGGGTAGGGGTCGAGGACATGTAGTCGAAGGACGACAACAGGTTGTAGAACTCGATCGCACGGTCTTCCTTGTTCTTCTCTTCGATCGCCAGGCCCATGGCCACGCGCATGAAGAAAATCTGCGGCAGTTCGAAGCGGATACCGTCCTTGTGGATGAAGTAACGGTCGTACAGGGTTTGCAGGCCCAGGTACGTGAACTGCTGGTCGCGCTCGTGGTTGATGGCCTTGCCGAGTTTTTCCAGGTCGAAAGTGGCCAGGATCGGGTTCAGCAATTCGAATTCGATACCCTTGGCGATGTACGAAGGCAGGGCCTTGGCGTACAGGTCGACCATTTCGTGGTGGGTCGCGCTTTCAGCGACTTCCAGGAAGCTCAGGCCTTCGGCACGCAGGGTGTCCATCAGCAGGCGGGCGGTGACGAACGAGTAGTTCGGCTCACGCTCGACCAGGGTACGGGCGGTCATCACCAGGGCGGTGTTGACGTCGGTCAGGGCCACGCCGTCGTACAGGTTCTTCAGGGTTTCGCGCTGGATCAGGTCGCCGTCGACTTCTTCCAGGCCTTCGCACGCTTCGGTGACGATGGTGTTCAGGCGACCCATGTCCAGAGGCGCAAAGGTGCCATCGGCGCGGGTGATGCGGATCGACGGGTGAGCGTTGACGGTTTCTTCTACCGGTGCGTGGGCCGCGCGTTCTTTCGAACGACCGTCACGGTAGATCACGTAGTCGCGAGCGACTTTCTGCTCGCCGGCACGCATCAGGGCCAGTTCGACCTGGTCCTGGATTTCTTCGATGTGGATGGTGCCGCCCGAAGGCATGCGACGCTTGAAGGTCGCGGTGACTTGTTCGGTCAGGCGGGCCACGGTGTCATGGATTCGCGACGAGGCGGCAGCGGTGCCGCCCTCAACTGCGAGAAACGCTTTGGTGATGGCGACGGTGATTTTGTCATCGGTGTAAGGAACGACAGTGCCGTTACGCTTGATCACGCGCAGTTGGCCAGGCGCGGTGGCGGACAGATCCGAAGACGAATCAGCAGCCTGCGGCAAGGTGCCCTGCGGGTTCTCGCGAGTTGTGTCGGTTTGCATGGGGGGTTGTCTCCACATTCTCTATGTTTGTTTGGGCACCATCACGGTGCCCACCGTTCTGTCCTGAAGCACTACAACCGACGGGTATCGGGCATAACGACTTCTGGGCAGTAGGAAAAAGGCTAATGTCGCAGCTTCCTTGCCGAAGTCTTTGGCGGCGAGCCTGGGCTCGAAACCGGATTCCTTCCTGGGTGCCAGTTATGACTGCAACACCCGTACCGTTCTGGCCGCTCTGACCTGAAAAAACGGTGCCATCCACTTGTGCGGTTTGGGCTTTGAAAATCTTGCTTGGTTCAACCGTAAACAGGCAATAAAGCGCTTGAGTTCCGGGTCTGAAATGTGGTTGGCCTTTTAACCGAAAACCCTACATGTAGGGTTTTTTTGGCGCCGGGGTACAAGATAGTGCGTTTTGGGGAGTGTTGCAACGTACTACCTGTGGATAAACCTGTGCGTAAATTGTGGGTGAAACCTGGAATGAGCGTGTAAGCCGCGACGCTGCTGGATCGAGCCGTTTTTCAACGGTTTTCAATGATTGAAAACAGCCATTTGGATTTTTAAGGGCGCGAACCCTATCACACAATCCCCGGTTGTCCGAACGCATTTGCCGACTTGTTTTCTCGGCGGGCGGCGTTTATACAATCGGCCAGTAGACACGCATTCTTATCCTCCCCAATCATTACAAAAAGACGGGCGGATCCTTCCTTATTAGTGTTGTTGGCAAGCAGAGGTCACCCGTGGAGCAGCAAGAAGCCTGGCAGGTATTGATTGTCGAGGACGACCAGCGTCTGGCCGAACTGACCCGCGACTATCTGGAAGCCAATGGCCTGCGCGTATCGATCGAAGGCAACGGCGCCCTGGCCGCCGCGCGCATTATTAAGGAAAAGCCTGACCTGGTAATCCTCGACCTGATGCTGCCCGGCGAAGACGGCCTGAGCATCTGCCGCAAGGTCCGCGACAAGTACGACGGCCCGATCCTGATGCTCACCGCCCGCACCGACGACACCGATCAGATTCTTGGCCTCGACCTGGGCGCCGACGACTACGTGTGCAAACCGGTGCGCCCGCGCTTGCTGCTGGCGCGCATCCAGGCCTTGTTGCGCCGCAGCGAAGCGCCGGAAGTGGCCCCGGAAAAACTCCGGCGCCTGCAATTCGGCCCGCTGGTGGTGGACAACGCGCTGCGCGAAGCCTGGCTCAACGACAACGGCATCGAGTTGACCAGCGCCGAGTTCGACCTGCTGTGGCTGCTGGTGGCCAACGCCGGGCGCATCCTCTCCCGGGAAGAAATCTTCACCGCCCTGCGTGGCATTGGCTACGACGGCCAGGACCGTTCCATCGACGTGCGCATCTCGCGCATCCGCCCGAAAATCGGCGATGACCCGGAGCATCCACGCCTGATCAAGACCGTGCGCAGCAAAGGCTACCTGTTCGTGCCGGAAGCCTGCGTAGACCTGCCGCTGTGAATTCGATTTTCCTGCGCATTTACGGCGGCATGTGCGCGGCGCTGATCCTCGTGGCCGTGCTCGGGGTGCTGGCGCTGCATCTGTTGAACCAGGTGCGCAGCGAGCAATACCGCGAACGCCTGGCCCACGGCACGTTCTCGCTGATGGCCGACAACCTGCAACCGATGAACGAGACCGAACGTCACCGTGCATTGCTGGTGTGGGAGCGCTTGCTGGGCATCCCGCTGGCGCTGCAAACCTTTTCCCAGACCGACCTCGACCTGACCCAGCGCACCCGCGTGCTGCGCGGCCAGGCCTTGGTCGAGCAGACCGGGCCGCACGCGGCGAAGGTGTATCGCTTGGTCAGCGACAAGGAACAACTGGTGCTGACCGGCGAAGTGCAGCAGATCAGCGAACAACTGGCCCGGGCGACTATTTATCTGTTGGCAGATGAACTGGTGCGCTACCCGGTCGCCGAGCAACCCGCACGCCTGGCGCAATTGAAGGAAGACAAAGGCTTTGGTTTCGACCTGCGGTTGGTCAAGGTCGAGCAGGCGGACATGGACGAGGACCAGAGTCGCCGGGTGTCCGAAGGCGACACGGTGATGGCGCTGGGCAAGGGCGGTGATTCGATCCGGGTGTTTGCCGGCATGGTCGGCACGCCGTGGGTGCTGGAGATTGGCCCGCTGTTTCAGATGAACCCGTATCCGCCGGAGTGGCTGGTGCTGATTGCCGCGTTTAGCCTGACGCTGATCGGTTTGATCGTTTACCTGTTGGTGCGGCAACTGGAGCGTCGTTTGCGCGGTCTCGAAGCCGCCGCCACGCGCATCGCCAAGGGCAGCCTGGAAACCCGCGTACCGGCGCGCGGTGCGGACTCGGTCGGGCGCCTGGCCTCGGCGTTCAATGGCATGGCCGAGCACTTGCAGCAGTTGTTGGCGATTCAACGTGAACTGGTGCGCGCGGTGTCCCACGAACTGCGCACCCCGGTGGCACGTCTGCGGTTTGGCCTGGAAATGATCGGCTCGGCCACCACGCCCCAGGCCCTGGAGAAATACCGCGAAGGCATGGACCACGACATCGAGGACCTCGACAAACTGGTGGACGAGATGCTCACTTACGCGCGGTTGGAGCAGGGCTCGCCGGCGCTGAATTTCCAGCGGGTCGATCTGGATGCGCTGGTCAATCAAGTGATCGAAGAGTTGGCGCCGCTGCGCGCGGAAGTCACGGTGCAGCGCGGGTTGTGCCTGTCCGCCGCCGATTGCGACGATGCCTGGGTCGAAGCCGAGCCGCGCTACCTGCATCGCGCCTTGCAGAACCTGGTCAGCAACGCCATGCGCCACGCGCAGTCACGGGTGACCGTCAGTTATCAGGTCGGGCAGTTGCGCTGTCGGGTGGACGTCGAGGATGACGGGCCGGGCGTGCCGGAAGTGGCCTGGGAGAAAATCTTCACGCCGTTTTTGCGCCTTGATGACAGCCGGACCCGTGCGTCCGGTGGGCATGGGTTGGGGTTGTCGATTGTGCGGCGCATCGTGCATTGGCATGGCGGGCGGGCGCTGATCAGCAAGAGCAAAAGCCTGGGTGGGGCGTGTTTCAGTTTGAGTTGGCCGCGCAATCAGGAGAAGCGGTGAGGCTTAGCAAGTACCTGTAGCAGCTGGCGAAGCCTGCGTTCGGCTGCGAAGCAGTCGTAAATCCTGCGCACGCGGTTTACCTGGAATACGGCGGTGTCTTGTTTGGCGACTGCTTCGCAGCCGAACGCAGGCTTCGCCAGCTGCTACAGGCGGCGAACTTCAGGCTTTGAGACTGACCAGACTCAACAACTGCCCATCCTGCATCCCAAACTGCGCCTCCAGCTCCGTCCCGTTACGCCACTCACTGGACAAATCAGTGAGCAACCGCAGCCGCACCTGACCGTCCATCGTCCATTCCAGCACTTCCGCATGTTCGAAATAAAAGCGCTGCTGCACGATCGGGTACAGCGCCTTGAACAGGCTTTCCTTCACCGAAAACGTCAGGGTGACCAGCAGGGCCAAATGCTCGCGCCCGCCGGCAGCCATGCGCTGCAATTCCGGCGGCGTGAGGATTTCCCCGGCCAGGCGTTCGGCCCTTTCGTGGTTGAGCAGGTTTTCCAGGTCCATGCCCAAGCCGCGCCAGTGCGCCTTGTTCGCGACAATCGCTGCGGCCCGGCCGGTGCTGTGGGTGATCGAGCCGGTGATGTGCGCTGGCCACACCGGCGCGCGGTCTTCGCCTATCGCCGGGATAAAGCTCAGCCCTTCCAGTTGCTGCAACGCCGCCCGGGCGCAGACCCGTCCGGCGAGAAACTCCGCCTGACGCTTGGCCACCGAACGCTGAATACTCGCCGGCGGCGCGATGGCGCTGCGCTGGAAATCATCGAAGACCAATTGCGAGGTGTCGAAGTGCGTGCTCAGCAACACCGTATTGGGCAGCATCAACGGCAGCGGCCAATGGGCGTCGAGTGGGGTGCAGCAGGCGGGTAGGGCGGGGGCGGGATTCATGTCGGGCATTTTGCCGGGTTGGGTTGACGGTGGGTAGCCCTACGCCGATCGTTCCCACGTTCTGCGTGGGAATGCATCCAGTGACGCTCCGCGTTACATCCGCGAAGGGACGCGGAGCGTCCCGGGCTGCATTCCCACGGGGACCGTGGGAACGATCAGGGTTAGCCAAAGATTTTCTTGAAGAAGGCCTTCATATCCGCCCAGGAACTGTCATCCGCCGCCTTGTTGTAGCCAATATCCGGCCCGCCATGATCGCCATGACCCAACCGATCCGCATCCGGATTGGTGAACCCATGCTTGGCGTCCGCCAGGCTGACGAACTTGTAGTCAGCCCCAGCCTTGTCCATCTCGGACTTGAACGCCGCCACGTTATCCGCGGTGATCATGCTGTCCTTGGCGCCATGCTCGACGAGGATTTTCGCCTTGACGCTGCCCGGTGTCGCCGGGGTATTGGTCGCCAGCGCCCCGTGGAAACTCACCACGCCCTTCAACGGCAAACCCTGAAGCGCCGCATTCAACACCACGCCACCGCCGAAGCAATAACCGATGGCGGCGAGTTTGTTCGGGTCGGTCTGCGGCTGTTTTTTCAGCAGGTCGAGCCCGGCCTGGAAGCGGGCGCTGGCCACTGCGCTGTCCTTCAGCGCCTCTTGCATGAACGCCATGGCGTCCTTCGGATGCTCGGTGTTCTTGCCGCCGCCGTACATGTCGATGGCCAGCGCGCTGTAACCCAGACCCGCCAAATCCCGGGCGCGACGCTTGGCGTAATCGTTCAGTCCCCAGAATTCATGCACCACCACCACGCCCGGACGCGGGCCTTTAATGGCGTCGTCGTAGGCGTAATAGCCGATCATTTTTGTGCCGTCGGTGCTTTGGTAGGGGATTTCTTCGGTCTTGATCGCAGCCTGGGTCAACCCGCTCAAGGCCAGCAAGACGAGGGCAAGAAACATGCGCATGGTCGGATCTCCTATTAAGACAGTGATCAAAACAGCCTAGTCGATTTGATTCAGCTCAGGTTCAGAGTGCGTTCAGGGGGAGTTCAGGGCCGGGTGAGTAACCTTGCCCCGTACCCAAAAAGCGATAACGCATAAGGAAACTTCCTATGACTGGATTGAAAAAACTGCTGCTGGCTTTCACTGTTTTTGGCGCCAGTGCGGCAGCCAACGCCACCGACGGTAACTTCGCCGGCCTGACCCTCGGCCAGACCAGCGACAAGGTCAATAAATCCCACGCGCTGAACGACAACCTCAACAGCCCGAACGCCGACGGCGTGATCGGCAAGGACACCACCTGGGGTGTGCGTCTGGGCCAGCAAAACAGCCAGGGCCGGTACTACGCCACGTACGACAACGTGTCGGGCTCGCACAATGGCATTAAACTGCGGCAGGAAAACCTGCTGGGCAGCTACGATCTGTTCTACCCGGTAGGCGGCAGCACTAAACTGTTTGGCGGTGCCACGGCCGGTATTACCAAAATGACTCAGGAGTCTCCGGGCTTCAGCCGCGACAGCGACATCGGTTACGCCCTCGGCGGCCAGGTTGGCGTGCTGCAGCAAGTTTCCCAGAACACCTCGGTCGAGCTGGGTTACCGTTACCTGCGCAGCAATGCCAGCACTGAAATGAGCGAGCGCGGTGGCAGCAAACAGGGTTCGCTGGCCTTGAACAGCAGCGCCCAGACCTATCTGTCTGCGAACTACGCTTTCTAAAAGCAGTTCGCGACAGACCTGCGCCGGGTCACCCCAAAAGGGTGATCCGGCGTCGCCATGTTAGCCATCGAGGTGCGCGCACGTACCTCTGGAGATGTCGTTTTGCCCGGGAGAGCGTTATGAAATTGCTGGTCGTCGAAGATGAAGCGCTGTTGCGCCATCACCTGCAAACCCGCCTGACGGATAGCGGCCACGTGGTCGAGTCCGTGGCCAACGCCGAAGAGGCGCTGTACCAGACCGAGCAGTTCAACCATGACCTGGCGGTGATCGACCTCGGCCTGCCGGGCATGGGCGGACTGGACCTGATTCGTCAGCTGCGCTCCCGGGGCAAGACCTTTCCGATCCTGATCCTCACCGCGCGCGGCAACTGGCAGGACAAGGTCGAAGGCCTGGCCGCCGGCGCCGACGACTACGTGGTCAAGCCGTTCCAGTTCGAAGAGCTGGACGCCCGGCTCAATGCCTTGCTGCGTCGCTCCAGCGGCTTTACCCAGTCGACGATTGTCGCCGGGCCGCTGCTGCTCGACCTCAATCGCAAGCAGGCGTCCCTCGACGAACAGCCGTTGGCGCTGACCGCCTACGAGTATCGGATTCTCGAGTACCTGATGCGTCATCACCAGCAAGTGGTGGCCAAGGACCGCTTGATGGAACAGCTCTACCCGGACGACGACGAGCGCGATCCGAACGTGATCGAAGTGCTGGTCGGCCGTCTACGGCGCAAACTCGAAGGCCCGGCCGGGTTCAAGCCGATCGATACCGTGCGTGGTCTCGGCTACCTGTTCAATGAGCGCTGCACTTGATTCGTTCCCTTCGTGTCCGCCTGATGCTCGCCGCCACGCTGTTGGCGGTGCTGTTTATGCTGGCGTTGCTGCCGGCGATGCAGGGCGCGTTCAGCCTGGCGTTGCAGGATTCCATCGAGCAACGCCTGGCCTCGGACGTCACCACGTTGATTTCCGCCGCACGGGTGGAAAACAACCGTTTGCAGATGCCGTTGCAGTTGCCCGATGAGCGTTTCAACCTCACCGACAGCCGTTTGCTCGGCTACATCTACGACCGCGAAGGGCATCTGGTCTGGCGTTCAAAAGCCACCCAGGAAGAGAACATCAACTACAAACCGCGCTATGACGGGCGCGGTAACGAGTTTGCGCGGATTCGCGAAGCCAACGGCCAGGAATTCTTCGTCTATGACGTCGAGGTCAAGTTGCTGGGGGGCAAAAGCGCGGCGTTCAGCATCGTCGCCCTACAACCGGTGCGCGAGTACGAAGTCACCGTCGAAGGCCTGCGGGAAAACCTCTACCTCGGTTTCGGCGCGGCGTTATTGGTGTTGTTGGCGTTGCTGTGGATCGGTCTGACCTGGGGCTTGCAGGCGTTGCGCCGCTTGAGCCAGGAACTGGACGAAATCGAAAGCGGCGCCCGGGGCAGCCTCAGCGAAGAACACCCCCGCGAACTGCTGCGCCTGACCGGCTCCCTCAACCGCTTGCTGCAAAGCGAGCGTGAACAACGCAGCCGTTATCGCGATTCCCTCGACGACCTGGCCCATAGCCTGAAAACTCCGTTGACCGTGTTGCAAAGCGTCAGCGAGGACATGGCCCAGCGCCCGGCGGATCGCGATCAGGCCTGGGTCCTGCAATCGCAGATCGAACGCATGAGCCAGCAGATCAGCTATCAATTGCAGCGCGCCAGCCTGCGCAAAAGCGGCCTGGTGCGCCATCAGGTGCGCCTGCGCCCAGTGCTGCAAAGCCTGTGCGACACGCTGGACAAGGTCTACCGCGACAAGCGCGTGCGGGTCGCCTTCGATTTGCCGGAACAGTGTTATGTGCCGATCGAGCAGGGCGCTTTGCTGGAGATGATGGGCAACCTGCTGGAAAACGCCTATCGCCTGTGTTTGAGCGAAGTGCGCATCAGCGTGCGCGAAACCTTGAGCGGGATTGAGTTGTGCGTGGAAGACGACGGGCCGGGCGTGCCGCCGGATCAGCGCGCGCGGATTCTGCAAAGGGGTGAACGACTGGATCGCCAGCATCCGGGGCAGGGGATCGGGTTGGCGGTGGTCAAGGACATTATCGAGAGCTACAGCGCCCAGTTGACCTTGGGCGATTCGGCGTTGGGCGGGGCGGCGTTCCGGATTCATTTTTCGGTGGTTTAATGATCGTTCCCACGCGACCCGTGGGAATGCAGCCCGGGACGCTCCGCGTCCCCTCCAAAGCCGAACGCGGAGCGTCCGTTGAGGCATTCCCACGCAGAGCGTGGGAACGATCGGGGGGCTTCAGTTTTCCTGCGCGCGATAAGCCCCAGGCGTCAATCCGGTCCACTTCTTGAACGCCCGATGAAACGCCGAAGGCTCGGAAAACCCCAACTGCTCGGCAATCTGTTGCAACGACAGATCCGCCCGCCCCAGGTGATAAATCGCAATGTCCCGGCGCAACTGATCCTTCAACTCCTGAAAACTGCTGCCTTCTTCACGCAAATGCCGGCGCAAGGTCTGCGGACTGATGTGCAGGTGCGCGGCGACGGCTTCCAGATCCGGCCAGCGTGAACTGTCGCGGCTGAGCAAACGGCGCAACTGGCTGCTCAGACTGTCGCCGTCGTCCGGGCGCGACAACAGGTCGGCGGGGGAGCGTTCGAGAAAATGCTTGAGGGTCCGCTCGTCCTGCAACAACGGCATGTTCAGATAGCGACTGTGAAACAGCAGGCTGCTCTGTTGCGTCGAAAACACCTGCGGGCAGGGAAACAGCAGATCGTATTCCGCCCCGTGCTCGGGTTTCGGGTAACTGAACGTCGCCTGCTCCAGGCGAATGCGCTGGCCAATCAGCCAACTGCCCAAGCGATGCCAGATCACCAGCAGGCTCTCACTGAGAAAGTGGTCCGGGTCCCATAACTGTGCATCGTCGAGGCTCAGGCGGATCATTTCGCCTTCGCCGCTCAGGGTCAGGCGCGGAGCCTCGGGGAATAGGCTATAAAACAATAAGCCGCGCTGCAGTGCTTTATCGAGGTTGCGGCAGTGGATCAGGGCATGGCACATCATGGCGAAACTGCCGGGTTTGCTCGACGCCGGCCCGAATCCCAGGTATTCGTCGTCCAGCGCCAGCCACAGGCCCTGGATCAGCCGGGTGAATTGCTCCGGCGCGATGCGTGCCCGCGGCTCGTCGAGCAACTCGGGGCTGATCCCCAGTTGTAACAACAGGCCGGAATAATCATAGCCACGCCGACGCGCACCCCCGAGGGCGGCACGGGCGAAATGACTGGCGATGGTGCGTTCACGCATAGAAAGGCAGGTCCATCCATTAAGCGACCGATGGTAGCGGCAGGGCTTGCCGAGGAACAAGGCGGATATCCGCCAAATTGTAGGACGAGCTTTATAGGAACGGCGGAAATCCGCCACATTGCTGTAACCGAGCGGTGACAAAGAAAACCCTGCAGCCCTTGATGTCAAAAGGCTTGCAAGGAATTCGACGAAGGTGGCACGGGCTTTGCGATACTACCGGCAGATGCCTGCCGTTGCGCAGCTCGACAAAACAAATCCCTCCAGTGCAGGAGGGTTCGCAATTGAAGTGTCTTGGGCAACAGATGGATGTTGTCATGGGACACTCTTGAGGAACTTTGCAATGACGACTCGTCAGCCACTGTATAAATCCCTGTATTTCCAGGTGATCGTTGCCATCATCATCGGCATTCTGATCGGTCACTTCTACCCGCAGACCGGTGTGGCCCTCAAGCCGCTGGGTGACGGGTTCATCAAACTGATCAAAATGATCATCGCCCCGATCATCTTCTGCACCGTCGTCAGCGGTATCGCGGGCATGCAGAGCATGAAATCGGTGGGCAAGACCGGCGGTTACGCGCTGCTGTACTTCGAAATCGTTTCGACCATCGCTCTGCTGGTCGGCCTGGTGGTGGTCAACATCGTCCAGCCGGGTGCCGGCATGCACATCGACGTGACCACGCTGGATGCCTCCAAAGTCGCTCAATACGTCGCCGCGGGTGCTGATCAAAGCGTCGTTGGCTTCCTGCTGAACGTGATCCCGAACACCATCTTCGGCGCCTTCGCCACCGGCGATATCCTGCAAGTGCTGATGTTTTCGGTGATCTTCGGTTTCGCCCTGCATCGCCTGGGTGCCTACGGCAAGCCGATCCTCGACTTCATCGATCGCTTCGCCCACGTGATGTTCAACATCATCAACATGATCATGAAGCTCGCGCCAATCGGTGCCTTCGGTGCCATGGCGTTCACCATCGGCGCCTACGGTGTCGGCTCGCTGGTGCAACTGGGTCAGTTGATGGCCTGCTTCTACATCACTTGCCTGCTGTTCGTGCTGGTGGTGCTGGGCGGTATCGCTCGCGCTCACGGCTTCAGCGTGCTGAAAGTGATTCGCTACATCCGTGAAGAACTGCTGATCGTGCTGGGTACCTCTTCTTCGGAATCGGTACTGCCACGCATGCTGATCAAAATGGAGCGTCTGGGCGCACAGAAATCGGTCGTCGGTCTGGTAATCCCGACCGGTTACTCGTTCAACCTCGACGGTACGGCGATCTACCTGACCATGGCGGCCGTGTTCATCGCTCAGGCGACCGACACCCACATGGACATTACCCACCAGATCACCCTGCTGGTGGTGTTGCTGCTGTCCTCCAAAGGCGCTGCCGGCGTGACCGGTTCGGGCTTCATCGTCCTGGCCGCCACTCTGTCCGCTGTCGGCCACTTGCCGGTGGCCGGTCTGGCGCTGATCCTCGGCATCGACCGCTTCATGTCCGAAGCCCGTGCGCTGACCAACCTGGTGGGTAACGCGGTTGCTACCCTGGTGGTCGCCAAGTGGGTCAAGGAACTGGACACCGACGTGATGCAAGCCGAGCTGGCTTCTGGCGGTCGCGGTATCTCCGACGAACGCGTAGAAGACGACCTGGGTGTGGCTGAAGGCCCAACCCCAAGCAACGTCAAGTAAGACTGCCTGAAATGAAAAACCCGCTTCGGCGGGTTTTTTCATGCCTGCGGTTTGAGCGAAACGGTCATTTTTGCTGACCCATCAGGTGATTGCAGCAATGCCCTCGGCTGCCTAGTCTGAAGCATCGTTTACGGAGATCACCCATGCTCGGTCCATTGGCATCATTGAAGGTTCTGGATTTCTCGACATTGCTGCCGGGGCCGTTCGCCTCGTTGTTGCTGGCGGACATGGGCGCCGAGGTGCTGCGCATCGAATCGCCGACCCGCATGGACTTGCTGCGAGTGCTGCCGCCCCACGACCAGGGTGTCTCGGCCAGCCATGCTTATCTGAACCGCAACAAGCGCAGCCTGGCCCTGGACCTCAAGCAGCCCGAGGCGCTGGAGGTGATCAAGCAACTGTTGCAGGACCACGACATTGTGCTGGAGCAGTTTCGCCCTGGCGTGATGGAACGGTTGGGCCTGGGTTATGAAGCCTTGAAGGCGATCAACCCGAAGCTGATCTACGTCTCGATCACCGGCTACGGCCAGACCGGCCCCTACAAGGACCGCGCCGGGCACGACATCAACTACCTGGCGCTGGCGGGCCTGTCGAGCTACACCGGTCGCGCTGACAGCGGCCCGCTACCCTTGGGGATTCAGGCCGCGGACATTGCCGGTGGCTCGCTGCATGGAGTGATCGGCTTGCTGGCGGCGGTGATCGCCCGGCAGACGACGGGGCAGGGGCAGCATCTGGATGTGAGCATGACCGACTGCGCGTTCAGCCTGAACGCCATGGCCGGCGCCGGGTATCTGGCCTGCGGCGTGGAGCCGGGGCGCGAAGAGCAGATGCTCAATGGCGGCAGCTTCTACGACTATTACCGTTCCCGCGACGGCCGTTGGTTATCGGTGGGCAGCCTGGAACCGCCATTCATGCAGCAACTGTGTGCGGCGCTGGGGCGCCCGGAACTGGCAGCTCAGGGTTTGTCGCCCAAGCCCGCGCAGCAACAGGCGCTGAAGAACGAGTTGAAGATGGAATTCGAGAAGCATGACTTCGCCGAGTTGTGCGCGTTGTTTGCTGGGGTCGATGCGTGTGTCGAACCGGTGTTGAGTGTGGCCGAGGCGGTGCGGCATCCGCAGTTGCAGGCGCGCGGTGTGGTGACTGAGGTGCCTCGGGGGGATGGATTGTGCCAGCAACAGATGGCCTGTCCGTTGAAGTTTTCCGAGGGGCTGCCAGAGCCGCGGCATATTGGGGCGGCGGTCGGGGCGCATACGGACCAGGTATTGGGGGAGTTGGGGTTTAGTACACAGCGGATCGAGGAACTGCGAGCGGCGAAAGTCGTCATTTGATCGTTCCCACGCTCCGCGTGGGAATGCATCCCGTGACGCTCCGCGTCACAGTGGACGCAGAGCGTCCATGGCGGCATTCCCACGCGGAGCGTGGGAACGATCATCGAGCGGCTATTCGACCCGCATTTCCCCACTAAACACCAACGTGCTCCGGCATCTGCGGCACAAATACCGCCGACCCTGCCGCACCAAACCATGGCGTTGCGCCGAAAACGGGAAATCGCTGTCGGGGCACGGGCATTTGTAGATGTAGCGGGTCACGCTGCGGCGTTTGACGTCGTAGGTGTGGCAGCGATTGGGCGGCAGTTCGTACACGCCGCGCATGATCAGTTGCCACTCTTCGCCATGGGGCTGGATGCGGTCGCCGAACAGTTGATGGGCGATCAGGTGCGCGACTTCGTGGGCCACGGTCTGCTTGAGGAAGTCTTCGGTGTTTTCCCGGTACAGCTGCGGATTGAAGCGCAGCAGGTTCTCGTGCAGATGCGCGACACCGGCTTTCTGACCGCGCAGCTTGAGGCTCACCACGGGGCGTTTGAAGGTTCGTTTGAAAAAGGTTTCGGCTTGTTGGTAACAGTCTTCGACGCGGGTATTGAGTTGCTCGGGCATGCTTGATGGATCTCCAGAGACGTCGAGTATGCCGCAACCCTCAGGACTTGCGAATCAGTGAGGCGCCGAATGGTCATCCCCTTTTCCAATTAGAAGGCCGCCTTGCGGCGGCCTGTATTGGCAGATCTTGTTATAGGGAAAAGCTAGTTCGTATAGACCGGCCCCACGCCGAGTCCCCAGACAATAACGGTAAACGCCATGATGGCCACCAGCACCACCAGGCCTACAGCCAACACCGAGCTTGAAAACAGGAATCCCTCGTCCGATGGAATGTTCATGAAGGTCGGCAACCCCACATACAGCAGGTACACCGTGTAACAGATGGCGGCCGTACCAACGACCATCCCCAGCCACATGTGTGGATACAGCGCCGCCAACCCGCCGACGAACAGCGGTGTCGCGGTGTAGGTGGCAAATGCGACGCAACGGGCCAGGCTCGGATTGGCGTCATAGGTACGGGCCATCCAGTGCACGAACGCGCCCATGACCGCCACACCACCGAGCATCGCCACGTACGACATGATCGTCATCCATAGCGCACTCTCTGTCGTGAGCATGACCGGCGCCCGGCTGCCAATGACCCAGCCAACCTGGGTGGTGCCGATAAAGGCCGACACGGCGGGGATCGCCGCCAGAATCAGCGTGTGAGTGAGGTACATGTGGCTGATGCTTTCCTCTTGGTCGCCACGAATTTCTTTCCATTCCTGGTCGGGGTGGGTGAAGAGCCCCACTACGTGATGGATCATGCCAGTCACTCCTCTTGTTATTGCCATCGCCCCCCAGCGGAGCGCCTACGGGCCAAAGTGGCCAAGTAAGTAAAGGTCTGAATATGTATGCGACCTTATGTCGCAGTATAGAAAGGAGTTACCGGCGCAGGTTGCAGGGCTTTAGAGCAAATCGCGCTGTAAACACGGGGCTTAATCGCCGTAGGGTCTGTTGAAATGGGCCGTGCAGACATGACGCAATCTGTGTAGCAGCTGGCGAAGCCTGCGTTCGGCTGCGCAGCAGTCGTAAAATCAGCAACCTTGGTGCATCAGGCAAATCGCATAAGCTGGACTGGCGTCTGCTGCGCTGCCGAACGCAGGCTTCGCCAGCTGCTACAAAGAGCGCGTAGGCGCAGAGATTCTGAGCAGCGCCGGGCTCTTCGCCGACGATGGATTTTTGCGTAAAATGCCGGCCTTTCGTCACACCTCACGGATTTCGCGTCATGGGCACTCTCACGGTCAACCAGAACAAACTGCAAAAGCGCCTTCGCCGCCAGGCCGGTGAGGCGGTTGCCGATTTCAGCATGATTGAAGACGGCGATAAGGTCATGGTCTGCCTGTCCGGTGGCAAGGACAGCTACACGATGCTCGACGTGCTGATGCACTTTCAGAAGGTCGCCCCGATCCGGTTCGAGATCGTGGCCGTGAACATGGACCAGAAGCAGCCCGGTTTCCCCGAGCACGTACTGCCGGCGTATTTGAAAGCGCTGGGCGTCGAGTACCACATCGTCGAAAAAGACACCTACTCGGTGGTCAAGGAGCTGATCCCGGAGGGCAAGACCACCTGCTCGCTGTGCTCGCGCCTGCGTCGTGGCACGCTGTACACCTTCGCCGACGAAATCGGCGCCACCAAGATGGCCCTCGGTCACCACCGTGACGACATCGTCGAAACGTTCTTCCTCAACATGTTCTTCAACGGCACGCTCAAAGCCATGCCGCCCAAGCTGCGCGCCGACGACGGGCGCAACGTGGTAATCCGCCCGCTGGCCTACTGCAACGAAAAAGACATCCAGGCCTACGCGGATTTCAAGCAATTCCCGATCATTCCGTGCAACCTCTGCGGCTCCCAGGAAAACCTGCAACGCCAGGTGGTCAAGGACATGCTGCAAGAGTGGGAACGCAAGACCCCGGGGCGCACCGAAAGCATTTTCCGCAGTTTGCAAAATGTGCAGCCGTCGCAACTGGCGGACCGCAACCTGTTCGACTTCGCCAACCTGCGCATCGACGAGACCGCCGCTTCGCGGTTCGTCAATGTCGTGAACCTCTGACGGTTCGAACCACTCAGACAAACGGCGCTCGCGGGCGCCGTTTTTATTTCATTGCTCAGGAGAGGGCATGCGCGATTACAAGTGGCTGCACGAGTACTGTCTGAACCGCTTCGGTTCGGCGGCTGAACTGGAAGCCCATCTGCCGGTTCCCAAGACCCCGGCGCAATTGCGCAAGATCAGCGATGACCGTTACCTCTCGACCATGGCGCTGCGGGTCTTCCGCGCCGGGCTCAAGCACAGCCTGGTGGACGCCAAGTGGCCGTCCTTCGAAGAAGTGTTCTTCAAGTTCGACCCGGAAAAAGTCGTGCTGATGAGCGCCGAACACCTGGAGCGCCTGATGCAGGACGCGCGGATCATCCGCCACTTGGGCAAGCTCAAGAGCGTGCCGCGCAATGCGCAATTCATCCTCGACGTGGCCCATGAAAAGGGCAGCTTCGGCGAACTGATCGCCGAGTGGCCGGTGACGGATATCGTCGGCTTGTGGACCTTCCTGAAAAAGCGCGGTCATCAATTGGGCGGGCTGTCGGCGCCGCGCTTCTTGCGCATGGTCGGCAAGGACACGTTTGTGCCGAGCTACGACGTGGTCGCGGGATTGAATGCGCAGAAGATCGTCGACAAGGTGCCGACCAGCCAACGGGACCTGGCGTTGGTGCAGGACGTGTTCAACCAGTGGCATGAACAGAGTGGCGGGCGGGCGATGAGCCAGATTTCGATGATGCTCGCGTACACCGTGAATCATTGACGCGGATGATCGTTCCCACGCTCTGCGTGGGAACGATCACTGTAGGCAGTCAGGCGACCGAAATCTCGCCTTCCCCCGCCAACTTGCGATTCAACTGAAACCGCCACCGCACATACAACAGCGCCGAGCAAAACACCGCGAGGCTCGCGCCCATCTCCAGCAACCCGAACAGCTGCCGGTTCGGGTCATACGCGGCCAGTGCGCCCTTGATGAAATACAGGTTCACCACAAAGCACATCCACGAATGCCCGCGGGCGCTGCCGACAATCATTCCCGGCGCCAGCAACAGCAGCGGCACCAGTTCGATCAGCAAAATCACCCATGGCCGCGCGCCATGCAGATCGGCGACCAATAGGTAGTAAGCGCACAGCAAACCCACCAGAGCGAAAAAGCACAGCAGGCTGACCGCGCGCATCGCCCGCACACGCGGTTCGAGCCATGCGATCGAGGGCAGTATCTTCGGCTTCTTCGCCATGTCAGCCCTCCAGTTTCTGCGCGGTCTTGCCCAAGCGCAGGCCCAAGGCCCGGCACAGCGCGACTTCATGTTCATTCAAACCCTGTTTGCCGTCGGCACCGGCGTGATGGCTGGCGCCGTACGGCGTGCCGCCGCCACGGGTTTCCAGCAACGCCGACTCGCTATAGGGCAGGCCGGTGATCAGCATGCCATGGTGCAGTAACGGCAACATCATCGATAGCAGGGTGGTTTCCTGGCCGCCGTGCAAGCTCGCGGTGGAGGTGAACACCCCGGCCGGTTTGCCGACGAGGGCGCCGGTCAGCCACAGGTTGCTGGTGCCGTCGAGGAAGTATTTGAGCGGCGCCGCCATGTTGCCGAAGCGGGTCGGGCTGCCGAGGGCCAGGCCCGCGCAGTTCTTCAGGTCGTCGAGGCTGGCGTACAGCGCACCTTCGTCGGGAATGTCCGGTGATACCGCTTCACACTCGGTGGAGATCGGCGGCACGGTACGCAGGCGCGCTTCCATCCCCGACTGCTCGACGCCACGGGCAATCTGCCGGGCCATTTCATTGGTCGAGCCGCTGCGGCTGTAATACAGGACCAGAATGTACGGCGCGCTCACGGCAACAGCTCCAGCACATTCTCCGGCGGACGGCCGATGACGGCTTTGTCGCCGACTTCCAGGATCGGCCGCTCCATGAGTTTCGGGTGCGCGGCGATGGCCGCGATCAATTGTGCCTCGCTCAGCGTCGCGTCGGCCAGGTTGAGGGTTTTGTATTCGTCTTCACCGGTGCGCAGCAGTTGCCGGGCATTGATGCCGAGCTTTTTCAGCAGGCCCTGAAGTTGAGCGGCGTCCAGCGGGGTTTCGAGGTAGCGCACGACAGTCGGGGTCAGGCCACGGGCTTCAAGGAGTTCGAGCGCACCGCGGGATTTCGAGCAGCGCGGGTTGTGATAAAGCGTCAGATCGGTCATGTGCGGGTCGCATCTTGCGTAAGGTGACGGCTATTCTAACTGTGCAGCGCGCAATCCAGAACCTCGGGAGGCGATGGGTCGCAGGCGCATTCAATTTTGAACAAGGATCACGACATGAATAGGCGATTGGCAGCAGCATTGGCGATCATCGGGGCGCTGATGCTGGGGGGCTGCGGTAACGACTATGGCCTTGACCAGGACGGTCACAAAGTCGCGGCGGGGCGCCTCGATAAACAATGGCTGGTGCTCAATTACTGGGCTGAGTGGTGCGGCCCGTGCCGGACCGAGATTGCGCAGTTGAATGCCTTGGCCGAAGAACTCAAGGGCAAGAAGATCGGTGTGTTCGGGGTCAACTTCGACAACGTGCAGGGCGAAGAGCTGAAAAGCGCCAGTGAAAAACTGGGGATCAAGTTCACTGTGCTGGCCCAGGACCCGGCGGAGCTTTTCGATTTGCCACGCAGCGAAGCGCTGCCGGTGACGTACATCATCGATGACAAGGGCAAGGTGCGGGAACAGTTGATGGGTGAACAGACGGCGGCGGGGGTGATGGCGAAGCTGGAAGAATTGAAGGCGACTAACTAAGCAGATGGGCCGTGACACGATCTGTAGCAGCTGCCGAGGTACGAGGCTGCGTTCGGCTGCGAAGCAGTCGTGAAATCAGCGTATGCGGTCTTACAGAAAGACCGCATGCTCAGGGTTTACGACTGCTTCGCAGCCGAACGCAGCCTCGTACCTCGGCAGCTGCTACAAGGGCTGCGGCGGGTCAATCAACCCTCTTCAAGCCACCAACGCAGTGGTTTGCCTTCGGCCGGCCAGAAGCGCATCTGGTCGATCGGCGAGATGTCCCAGCGCTGCACATTTTCCAGAGCCTGCAGGAAACGCTTTTCCTGCTCCATCAACGCCGGAGCGCACAGCTTGCGGGTGCTGCCGACTTTGCCGAAGCTCAGCTTGTCACCTTCCAGGGTGTAGGGCGCGAACCAATGGTTGCAGCCGCCATTGCCGTAGGCGCGACCGTCGTCACCCAGGGTAATGGTCAAATGACTGTAATCCATCAGCGGACGTTCGCCGATCCATTCCAGAATGTAGCTGCGGTTCTGTTGCAGTTGTACCGGTTCGGCGGCGCAGCCCATCAGACTGGCGCCCACCATGGCCGCCAGGGCAAGGTGTTTCATCACGCAGGCTCCTGGCATGTCGGGCACAGGTGTTTCTCGCCAACGGTGGTCCAGCCCAACTCGGCAATCCGCGCAGTGGCGGCAGGCTTTTCAGCCTTGTTGCCCAGCTTGGCGTCGACCGCGAACTCGAAGCTCAGTTCTTTGGCGCAGCTGTCGCAGTTGACCTTCCAGGTGTGGATCGCCAACTCACCGAACACCGGACCACTGGCCACCGCGACCCATTGGCCGGGCGGGTTGATCAGGTGGCGAACGGTTTCGACGGTCAGGCGCATGGACAAGTCCTTGGCCCCTTTGAGGGTGACGACCAGCACGTCATTATTGCGAATCGAGCCGCCATTACCGGTGACTTGATAACGCCCCGGCACCAGGGCGCGGCATTCGGTCAGGGTGTGCTGCGGGTTCATCAGGGTATAGCGGAAATCGTGTTCGACCATGGGTCCTCCAAATATGCGCGGTATGCTAGCACGGGCATCAACGCAGCATGGCGCGGGCATGTGACCTTCGATCAGGTTCAAATTCCCCCTGCACTCATGGCACACTGCCGCTTTTGCACGCCTAAGGAATGGAAATGGCCTGGACCGAATGTTTTGAATGCAAAAAGAGCATCAGCTCTGCGGCACACACCTGCATTCATTGCGGCGCACCTTTGGTGGCGGAACCAGCGAACACCTCCAGGGCTACGCCGATCTCCTTCGGGCAGTTGCCGCGGGATGCGCACGTGCCCGAGGTGTCGTTTGCCCCTGCCGAACCGGAACCGAAGGTCGAGCCAACGCCGGAGATTCCACCCGCGCCGGTTTCGCGGCACCGCCGCCGGGGCGTTCTAACACCGAATACGCCGGCAGCCGCCACGTGGCCACGTCCGGTGGAAGGTTGGCTGAAAATCATGGCATTTTTACTGCCACCATTTTTTGTCTGGTTTTTGCTGCGTCCCGGGCATTCCCTGCAACAGCGCCTGATCGGCTTCGGTTGGCTGGGGTTGATGATCCTGGCGTCTTCGATCGGCCCCAAGCCCTGAGCTCAATCAGCCTTCGACCTGATTCTGCGGCGCGCCGGCCGCCCAGGTTGCGATGTTGTGCAAGGTGGTCGCGGCAATCGCGCCCAGGGCTTCGCGGGTCAGGAACGCCTGGTGCGCGGTGATGATGACGTTCGGGAAAGTCAGCAACCGCGCCAGCACATCGTCTTGCAACGGCAGGTCCGAGCGGTCCTCGAAGAACAACTGCGCCTCTTCTTCATACACATCCAGCCCCAGATAGCCCAACTGGCCGTCCTTCAAGGCGTCGATCAGCGCCGGTGTGTCGACCAGTCCGCCGCGCCCGGTATTGATCAACATCGCCCCCGGTTGCATATGCGCCAGTGACTCGCGGTTGATCAAATGTTTGCTCTGTTCATTGAGCGGGCAGTGCAGGCTGATGATCTGCGACTCGGCCAACAGCTGCGGCAAACTCAGGTAACGCGCGCCGAGGGCTTCGACCTGAGGATTGGGGAAGGGATCGTAGGCGAGTAACTGACAGCCAAAACCGTTCATGATGTTGGCGAAGGTCGCGCCAATCTGCCCGGTGCCGACCACGCCGACGGTCTTGCCCACCAGGTCGAAACCGGTCAGCCCGTGCAGGCTGAAGTCGCCCTCGCGGGTGCGGTTGTAGGCGCGATGCAGGCGCCGGTTAAGGGCCAGGATCAGCGCCACCGCGTGTTCGGCCACCGCGTGGGGCGAATAGGCCGGTACGCGCACGATGGCCAGGTTCAGGCGTTTCGCCGCGACCAGGTCGACATGGTTGTAACCGGCCGAACGCAGGGCGATCAACCGTGTGCCGCCGGCGGCCAACTGTTCGAGCACCGGGGCGCTGAGGTCATCATTGATAAAGGCGCACACCACTTCATGCTGCTCGGCGAGTGCCACGGTGTCGAGGCTCAGGCGCGCCGATTGAAACTGCAACTCGATGCCGGCGGGCAAGTCCGCCGCGAGAAAACTGTCGCGGTCGTAGGTCTGGCTGCTGAACAGAATCGTGCGCATTTCGTCCTCCTTGAGATCCCTTGTAGCAGCTGGCGAAGCCTGCGTTCGGCGACGAAGTCGTCGCAAAATCAGCCACCTCGGTGTGTCAGGCAAACCGCGTATGCCGGTTTGACGACGGCTTCGCCGCCGGACGCAGGCTTCGCCAGCGGCTACAAATATCGTAGCGCTCGGGGCGACGGGTGTTATTGCTCTGGATCAGGCGCTGATGCGCGCCTGCGCCGCGAGGCGATTGATCGAGCGTTCCAGTTCTTCGAGTGCCGCCGCCGCTTTCGGGTCTTGCTGTTTGAGCAGGGTTTCACTGCGCTGGCAGGCAGCGCGCAGTTGCGGCACGCCGCAGTAACGCGTGGCGCCGTGCAGGCGATGGACCCGTTCGATCAAGGCATTCTGGTCGTTGGCTTCGCGGGCAACGCGAATCGCCTCGCGGTCAGCTTCCAGCGAAGCCAGCAGCATCGCCAGCATGTCTGCCGCCAAATCAGCCTTGCCCGCCGCCAGGCGCAGGCCTTCTTCGTGATCGAGCACCAGCAATTCACCGCCGCCATGGCTGTCGCTGGAGCGTTCCGGCACCTGATTGCGCAGCGCCAGGCCGGTCCACTTCAACACCACCTGGGCCAGTTGCCGTTCGCTGATGGGCTTGGTCAGGTAATCGTCCATGCCGCTTTGCAGCAAGGCGCGTTTTTCGTTGGCCATGGCGTGGGCGGTGAGGGCCACGATCGGCAGCGGCGTGCAATGCCGTTCGCTTTCCCATTGGCGAATCGCTTCGGTGCTCTGGCGCCCGTCCATGCCGGGCATCTGCACGTCCATCAACACCAGGTCGAAGGTTTCGTTCTGCACCGCTTTGACCGCGGCGTAACCGCTTTCCACAGCGAGCACCTTGGCGCCCATGTCCTCAAGCAGCGTTTGTACCAGCAGCAGGTTCGCCGGGTTGTCGTCGACGCAAAGGACTTTTGGTGCACGGCTCGACACCGGTTCGCCGGGCTCGCTGCGCTGCTGGCGCGGGTTGACCAGATCGGACAGGGCCCGGCGCAACTTGCGCGTGCACGCCGGTTTGGACTGGAGCTGACTGTGGGGATTGGGCACCGAGAGATGGAACAGTGTCTGCTCGGTGGTTGGGCACAACACCAGGACTTTGCAGCCCAGGTGTTCAAGGTCCCAGATGTGTTGGTTGAGGCGCTCCGGCGGCATGTCGTTGCTGGTGATGCCGAGCACGGCCAGTTCAATCGCCTGTTCGGTCTGATGGGCGCCGGTGACGCCATTGGTCAAACTTTCGAGGGTGTTGAACGGCGTGACTTCGAGACCACAATCTTCCAGTTGATGCTGCAACGCCTGACGGGCCAGTTCGTGGTTTTCCAGCACCGCCACCCGGCGGCCAAGCAACGGCGGGCCGGGCAGATCCTCGGCGTCGTCGCGGGTTTTTGGCAGGCTCAGGCTGATCCAGAATTCCGAGCCTTCCCCCGGCGTGCTGTCGACGCCGATCTCGCCGCCCATCTGCTCGATCAGGCGCTTGGAAATCACCAGCCCCAGACCCGTTCCGCCGGGTTGGCGCGACAGCGAGTTATCCGCCTGGCTGAAGGCCTGGAACAGCGCGCGCACGTCCTGGTTCGACAGGCCGATGCCGGTGTCCTGAATGCTGATGCGCAGTTGCACGCTGTCTTCGTGTTCTTCTTCAAGCATGGCCCGGGCGACGATGGTGCCTTCGCGGGTGAACTTGATCGCGTTGCTGACCAGGTTGGTGAGGATCTGCTTGAGGCGCAGCGGATCGCCGACCAGTGACAGCGGCGTGTCGCGATACACCAGGCTCACCAGTTCCAGCTGTTTGGCGTGGGCGGCCGGGGCGAGGATGGTCAAGGTGTCCTGCAACAGGTCGCGCAGGTTGAACGGAATATTGTCGAGCACCAGTTTGCCGGCCTCGATTTTCGAGAAGTCGAGGATCTCGTTGATGATCCCCAGCAGGCTGTCGGCGGATTTTTCGATGGTGCCCAGGTAATCGAGCTGGCGCGGGGTCAACTCGCTTTTTTGCAGCAAATGGGTGAAGCCGAGAATGCCGTTGAGCGGCGTGCGGATTTCATGGCTCATGTTGGCCAGGAATTCGGATTTGATCCGGCTCGCTTCCAGGGCTTCCTTGCGCGCCAGGTCCAGCTCGATGTTCTGGATCTCGATGGTTTCCAGGTTCTGGCGCACGTCTTCGGTGGCCTGGTCGACGCTGTGCTGCAATTCTTCCTGGGCGTTTTGCAGGGTGCCAGCCATGCGGTTGATGCCCGACGCCAGCTCATCCAGTTCCTGGCTGCCGAGGGGCGGCAGGCGGGTTTCCAGATGACCGTCCTTGAGTTGCGCCACCGCCAGTTTGATCTGGCTGATCGGCCGGTTGATGGTGCGGCCCATGCGCAGGGCCAGCAGCGCCGCGCCGGCCAGACCGGCGCCGATTAGCAGCAAACTGGCGAACAGGCTGCGGTAACCGCGCAGCAGCATGCCGTTGTGGGACAGTTCGAGTTCGACCCAACCGAGCAGGCGGTCGGCTTCGTCGGGAATCAGGTCGCCGGCCAGGTTGCGGTGCTTGCCGAACACTGGCAGCAAGTAGCGAGTCGCGTCATTGCCGCTGCGGCGCAGCATCTGCGAGCTGTTGCCGATCGGTGCCGCGTTGAGCATGGTCGGGCCGGCGTGGGCCAGGGGTGTGCGGTCGGGGGCGAGGAAGGTCACCGCGCGCACGTCCGTTTGTTCCAGGGATTGGGTGGCGATCCGTTCCAGCAGGTCGGTGTTCTTGTGGCCCATGGCCGGGGCCACCAGCGGCGCGAGTTGTTCAGCGATCATCTCGCCGCGCTGCAGGAGTTGGGCTTGCAGGTCCGATTGCTGCATCCAGGTGAAATAGCCGCCCAGCACCAACGCCATCAGGCTGGTCGGCAGCAAGGTCAGCAACAGCACGCGGCCTTTAATTCCCAGTTTCTTAAGCACGCATTTCTCCTGCATCCCGCTGTTTATTGGACCCGCGCGTGCATCCAGCACGCACCACCTGCGCAGTGTAGCGATTTGCTGGCGGGCAATCTTCGTAAATTGATGTCGTCATTCGTCGGCTGGGTCGGCGCTTTTGCTTACCGGGCAAACCTTCGGTTGCCCCTGGCAAGGCAATCTTGAATAATCCCCAACTGAGAATTATTTGCAGATACTCATGACTCCCATCACTGCTGGCCATCCTCGTATCCTGTCTATAGAAGACGACCTCGTGCTCGGTGCGTATGTCCACGAGCACCTGGGGCGTTGCGGTTTTCAGGTGACCTGGTGCCAGAACGGCCAGGAAGGCCTGGCCATCGCCCGCGGGCAACCGTTCGATGTGGTGCTGATGGACATTTTGCTGCCGGGGCTGGACGGGCTGAACGTGCTGACCCAATTGCGCCAGAGCCATTCCACTCCGGTGGTACTGATGTCGGCACTGGGCGCCGAGGCCGATCGCATCAGCGGTTTTCGCCTGGGCGCCGACGACTACCTGCCCAAACCCTTCAGCATGGCCGAGTTGCGGGTGCGCATCGAAGCCATCCTGCGGCGGGTGGCGCTTGACCGTCGGCCTGAGCCTTTCGCGGTGATCAGTCCCGTTCACAACCTGCTGTTCGACGAAGACCAGTGCGAAGTCTTCTATCGCGAACACGCCGCCGGCCTGACCCGCAGCGAATATCGGCTGCTGGAAACCCTGCATCGCAATAATGATGAAGTGCTGAGCAAAGCCTTCCTTTATCAGCACGTGCTGCAACGGGGCTACGCGGCCCACGACCGCAGCCTCGACATGCACATCAGCCAGATCCGTCGCAAGCTCAAGGCCATCGGCTACACCGAGCGGGAAGTGCGCACGGTGTGGGGCAAGGGTTACGTATTGAGTGCCATCGATGAAATGGTCTGACCTGCCGGGCCGGCACTCGCTGTTCTGGAAACTGGCGTGTTTGTTGGTGGCGTTCTGTTTGCTGATGATCTGGTTGAGCTGGTCCTGGGGGCGCTACATGGAGCAGCGCAACCAGTTCCTGTCGGATACCGCCCGCAGCACCCTGACGCGCTACGCCGCTGAGGCCGAGCAAGCGTGGCAGGAGGGGCGGCGTGCGGGCATCGATGCCTGGCTGCAAGGCATGCAACAGCGTGAAACCGGTTGGGTTGGCGTCGTGGGGGGTGATTTGCAGTCGTTGAGCAGCCGACCGCTGACGGACAAGGAAATCGAGCGCCTGACCTTCCTGCGTGGCCTGGATTGGCCGATTCACAAGAAAAACCTGCCGTGGTTGCGCGTGCCTTTTCCCGGCGACCCCCGCACTGGCAATTTGGTGATCGAATTGCCATCGCGTTTCATGCCCGGGCAGTACCGGGTGTTCTGGCGGGTCATTACCAATGGGGTCATTCCCGGACTGTTCACCTTGCTGCTGTGCGTTGGTTTGTATCGATTGCTGGTGGTTCCGCTCAACAGCCTGCGCGAACAGGCCAACGCCTGGCGTGCCGATCAATTGGGAGTGCGCCTGTCGAGTCACACCACCAATCGTTCGGATGAGCTGGGTGAACTGGGCCGCGCCTTCGACCACATGTCCGAGCGCCTGCAAAGCACCGTCGCCCTGCAACAACAATTGCTGCGCGACCTGTCCCACGAACTGCGCACACCCTTGAGCCGCTTACGCGTGGCCAGCGAAAGCGAGCAGGGCCTGTTGCAATTGCGCGAACGCATTGGCCGCGAAGTCGATGGCATGCAGCGACTGGTGGACGACACCCTGCAACTGGCCTGGCTCGACACCGAGCGCACCCGGTTGCCCGACGAATCGATCCAGATCCAGGCGCTATGGGACATGCTCACGGAAAACGCCTGCTATGAAAGTGGCTGGCCGGCGAGCCGGCTGCACTGCGCGGTGGATTCGTCGTGCTGGGTCCGTGGGCATCTGAATACCTTGGCCCAGGCCCTGGAAAACATTGTGCGCAACGCCATTCGGCATTCGCCAACCGGAGGCATTGTCAGTCTGGGTGGACGGCGGGATGGCGGCTTCTGGCATCTGTGGCTGGAGGATCAGGGCGGCGGGGTGGCTGAAGACGATCTGGAGCGGATCTTTTCGCCCTTTATCCGCCTCGATGGTTCGCGGCCGGGGGATGGCGGGTTTGGATTGGGGTTGAGCATTGCCAGGAATGCGGTGCAGCGCCAGGGTGGGACGCTGTGGGCTGAGAACACTGAGGTGGGGTTGCGGTTGAATATGCGGTTGGTGGCGGATAGCGGTGTCGCCAGTGATGACACCTTCGCGAGCAAGCCCCCTCCCGCAGTGGAGCGGTGTCGCACACAAATTGTGTAGTCATCCCCGACCCCTATGGGAGCGAGGCTGTTCGTGAAGAGGCCTTACCAGCCACCACAGTCTCCTAAGCTGAGAGAAAGTCTCACCACTGATGAGACATTTGTCCTGGCGCAATGGAAGCTAAAGCTGTGCTGTTTGAGTGCAATGTTTCCCAACCGGCAAATGTGTCAGCAGTGCTGACACAAATCACCCATTTACGCTGATTGCCAAAGCGGACTGGGCAATGAAGACGAGTCCTGCATTCGCCCCTTATTCCCATAAGCCATAAGCACCACACTTTGCGTGATATGGCCTGCGAACGTTTGCCGGTATGATAGGCGCCCCCGCAGTCTGGATTGCGAATTACGCCATGACCTTGCAGTACCCAACCATCGCCGATTGCGTCGGCAACACTCCGCTGGTTCGTTTGCAGCGCCTGCCTGGCGCCACCAGCAATACCCTTTTGCTCAAGCTCGAAGGGAATAACCCGGCGGGTTCGGTCAAGGACCGTCCGGCGCTGTCGATGATTACCCGCGCCGAGTTGCGCGGGCAGATCCACGCCGGCGATACGCTGATCGAAGCAACCTCGGGTAACACCGGGATTGCGCTGGCCATGGCCGCCGCGATCAAGGGTTACAAGATGATCCTGATCATGCCGGACAATTCCAGCGCCGAACGCAAGGCTGCGATGACGGCCTATGGCGCCGAGCTGATCCTGGTGACCCAGGAAGAAGGCATGGAAGGCGCTCGCGACCTCGCCCAGCGAATGGAAGCCGAAGGCCGTGGCAAGGTGCTGGATCAGTTCGCCAACGGGGACAACCCCGAGGCGCACTACACCACCACCGGCCCGGAAATCTGGCGCCAGACCGAGGGCACCATCACTCACTTCGTCAGTTCGATGGGCACCACCGGCACCATCATGGGCGTGTCGCGCTACTTGAAAGAGCAGAACGACAACGTACAGATCATCGGCCTGCAACCGATGGAAGGCTCAGCGATTCCGGGCATCCGTCGCTGGCCGCAGGAATACCTGCCGAAGATCTATCAAGCCGATCGTGTCGACCGCATCGTCGACATGGCGCAAAGCGAAGCCGAAGACGTGACCCGTCGCCTGGCCCGCGAAGAAGGCATCTTCTGTGGCGTGTCCTCGGGCGGCGCGGTGGCAGCGATGCTGCGCCTGTCCAAAGAAGTTGAAAACGCGGTGATCGTCGCGATCATCTGCGACCGTGGCGACCGTTACTTGTCGACCGGCATTTTCGACGCGCCCAACTGATGGCCAAGCAAGAGAGAGGCCTGCGCTTCCAACCCACGGGCGGCAGCAAGGCCCCACAAATTCCGACCGGCAAAAAGCAGCGCTTGAGCATCGAGCGCCTGGCCAATGACGGTCGCGGTATCGCGTTTTTCGAAGGTCGCACCTGGTTCGTCATCGGCGCATTGGCCGGTGAAGAGGTCGAGGCGCGGGTGCTCAATGCCCACGGCAAAGTGGTCGAGGCCCGTACCGAACGCGTATTCCAGGCCAGCGAACTGCGTCGCCCGGCACCGTGCCCGCATGCCGGTCGCTGTGGCGGTTGCAGCGTGCAGCACCTGCCCCACAGTGAACAACTCGCCCTGAAACAGCGCATGCTCGCCGAGCAACTGTCCAAGGTCGCCGGTGTCGAACCCGAAGAGTGGGCAGCGCCATTGAGCGGTCCGGAATTCGGTTACCGCCGTCGCGCCCGCGTGGCGGTGCGCTGGGACATGAAGGCGAAAAAACTCGAAGTCGGTTTCCGCGCTGCGGGCAGCCAGGACATCATCGCGATCAGCGAATGCACGGTGCTGGTACAGCCCTTGCAACCGATCATGACCCGCCTGCCGGAGATGCTCCGTCGCTTGAGCAAACCTCAGGCGCTGGGCCATGTGGAATTGTTCAGTGGTTCGTCGCTGGCGGTCTTGCTGCGGCACATGGCGCCGTTGTCCGAGGCCGACCTGACGATCCTCAAGGATTTCTGCGCATTCCATGAAGCCCAGTTGTGGCTGCATGGCGACGGTGAACCGCAACCGGTGGATGTCGATCAGGCGCTGGGTTATCGCCTGGAGCAATGGGATTTGAACCTGGCGTATCGGCCGGGGGATTTCATCCAGGTCAACGCCGGGGTCAACGAAGCGATGGTGGCCCAGGCCTTGGATTGGCTGAAACCTGAAGCTGATCAACGCGTCCTCGATCTGTTCTGCGGCCTGGGCAACTTTGCCTTGCCGCTGGCCAGGACCGTGCGCGAAGTGGTGGCGGTCGAAGGCGTGCAGGCGATGGTCGAGCGCGCCGCTGCGAATGCCGCTAGCAACAATCTGCATAATGCCAAGTTTTTTCAGGCTGATTTATCCCAGCCTTTGGCTGATGCCGAATGGGCGCGCGAAGGCTTTTGTGCGGTACTCTTGGACCCACCGCGTGACGGTGCTTTCGAGGTGGTGCGCAAGCTCAAGTCCCTGGGCGCCGAACGGTTGGTGTATGTGTCGTGCAACCCTGCAACTCTGGCGCGCGATACGGTCGAATTGATCAAGCAGGGCTACCGGTTAAAACGTGCCGGGATTCTCGATATGTTTCCTCAGACGGCACATGTCGAGGCCATGGCGTTATTTGAAGCGAGCTAGGATGGCTCGTCTGGTCCGACTGGCCGCCCGTGCAGCCGCCGCGCACTCGCCCGGCGCGGGCTCACGGGCAATGAAGGTCAGCGATTTGACGCATTGAATCTGCGTCGTAGGGAAGGTAAAGCAAGATGGTACAGGTGAGAGCACACCAGCCGATCAACACCGACGGCAGTATCAATCTCGAGGCTTGGCTCGATCACGCGGTCACTGTCGATCAGGCACTGGATCGCGAAGCCTTGAAGGAAGCGTGCGAGTTCGCTCGTGCGTCTGAACAGCAAGCCAATGCGGCGAAAAACCTCTGGTCCGAAGGGACCTCGAGTTTCCGCACGGGCCTTGAGATCGCCGAGATTCTCGCCGACCTCAAACTCGATCAGGATTCGCTGGTGGCGGCGATCCTGTATCGCGGCGTGCGCGAAGGCCAGATCGAATTGCCAGCGGTCAGCCAGCGCTTCGGTCCGGTGGTCGCCAAACTCATCGACGGCGTGTTGCGCATGGCGGCGATCAGCGCCAGCCTGAGCCCCCGTCAATCCCTGGTGCTGGGCACGCAGGGCCAGGTGGAAAACCTGCGCAAGATGCTCGTGGCGATGGTCGATGACGTTCGCGTCGCGCTGATCAAACTGGCCGAACGCACTTGCGCGATTCGTGCGGTGAAAACCGCCGACGACGAAAAACGCAACCGCGTCGCCCGTGAAGTCTTCGACATCTACGCGCCGCTCGCCCACCGTCTCGGTATCGGTCATATCAAGTGGGAACTGGAGGATTTGTCCTTCCGTTACCTTGAGCCCGACCAGTACAAGCAGATCGCCAAGTTGCTGCATGAGCGGCGCCTGGATCGCGAGCGTTTCATCGCCGACGTGATGAACCAGCTGAAAAACGAATTGACCGCCACAGGCGTCGATGCCGACATCAGCGGCCGGGCCAAACACATCTATTCGATCTGGCGCAAAATGCAGCGCAAGGGTCTGGAGTTCAGCCAGATCTACGACGTGCGCGCCGTTCGCGTGCTGGTGCCGGAAATGCGCGACTGCTACACCGCTCTCGGCATCGTCCACACTTTGTGGCGGCACATCCCGAAAGAATTCGACGACTACATCGCCAACCCGAAAGAGAACGGCTACCGCTCGCTGCACACCGCGGTGATCGGCCCCGAAGGCAAGGTGCTGGAGGTGCAGATTCGCACCCACGCCATGCATGAAGAAGCCGAGTTGGGCGTGTGCGCGCACTGGAAGTACAAGGGCACCGACGTCAAATCCGGTTCCAACCACTACGAAGAGAAAATCTCCTGGCTGCGTCAGGTCCTTGAGTGGCACGAAGAGCTCGGCGACATCGGTGGCCTGGCGGAACAGTTGCGGGTCGATATCGAGCCGGACCGGGTCTACATCTTCACCCCGGACGGTCACGCCATCGACTTGCCGAAAGGCTCGACACCGCTGGACTTCGCCTACCGCGTGCACACCGAAATCGGTCACAACTGCCGTGGCGCCAAGATCAACGGGCGCATCGTACCGCTCAACTACAGCCTGCAAACCGGTGAGCAAGTCGAGATCATCACCAGCAAGCACGGCACCCCGAGTCGCGACTGGCTGAACTCGAACCTGGGTTACGTCACCACCTCGCGAGCGCGGGCGAAGATTGTTCACTGGTTCAAATTGCAGGCGCGCGACCAGAACGTCGCGGCCGGTAAAACCTTGCTCGAACGCGAACTCACGCGCCTCGGCCTGCCAGCGGTGGATTTCGACAAGTTGGCTGAAAAGGCCAACATGAAGACCGCCGAGGACATGTTTGCCGCCCTCGGTGCCGGCGATTTGCGCCTGGCGCAGCTGGTGAATCTGGCGCAGCAATTGGTCGAGCCGGAGCGCGGCAACGAGCAGCTGGAACTGATTCCGCGCAAAGCCACCGGTTACAAGCCAGGCAAACGCGGCGATATCCAGATCCAGGGCGTCGGCAACCTGATGACCCAGATGGCGGGTTGCTGCCAGCCGCTGCCGGGGGATGCGATCGTCGGTTACATCACCCAGGGCCGCGGTGTGAGCATTCACCGCCAGGACTGCGCCTCGGTGCTGCAACTGGGTGGGCGCGAGCCGGAGCGGATCATCCAGGTGAGCTGGGGCCCGGTGCCGGTGCTCACCTACCCGGTGGACATCATCATCCGTGCCTACGACCGTTCAGGTCTGCTGCGTGACGTTTCGCAAGTGCTGCTCAACGAGCGGATCAACGTGCTGGCGGTCAACACCCGCTCGAACAAAGAGGACAACACCGCGTTGATGTCCCTGACCATCGAGATTCCGGGGCTGGATGCACTGGGTCGGTTATTGGGGCGGATTTCCCAGTTGCCGAACATCATCGAAACCCGGCGTAACCGTGCGCCGTGATCGCAACCCCTGTAGGAGCAAAGCTTGCTCGCGATGGCGATTTACCTGATACACCGCCATCGCGAGCAAGCTTTGCTCCTACAGAGTTACGGTTTGGCCGACACACCGCGTTGACGATGTAGAGATTAAAAAAAGATGTATTCACTTGAAGACTTGCTGCACCTGATGAACCGCCTGCGCGACCCGCAGTTCGGCTGCCCGTGGGACATCAAGCAAACCTACGCCACGATCGTCCCGCACACCCTGGAAGAAGCCTACGAGGTGGCCGACGCTATCGAGCGCGGTGATTTCGATCACTTGCAGGGTGAGTTGGGGGATTTGCTGTTCCAGGTGGTTTATTACAGCCAACTGGCGCGGGAAGAAGGGCGCTTCGAATTCGCCGGGGTTGTCGACAGCATCACCCGCAAGCTGATCCGTCGTCATCCCCACGTGTTCCCCACCGGCGATTTGTATGCGCCGCTGGACGTTCCGCGTCTGAATGAAGAACAGGTCAAACAGCGCTGGGAAGAGATCAAGGCCGAAGAACGGGCCGAGAAAGCTGCCGCGCCTGAACAGCTGTCCTTGCTCGATGATGTGCCCGCGGCACTGCCGGCGCTGTCCCGTTCGGCCAAGTTGCAGAAGCGTGCCGGGCAGGTCGGTTTCGACTGGCCGGATGCGTTGCCGGTGCTGGACAAGGTTCGCGAAGAACTTGATGAAGTGCTCGAAGCCATGGCCGACAACGACTCGGCAGCGATTGCCGATGAAGTCGGTGACCTGCTGTTTTCCGTGGTCAATCTGGCGCGGCACCTGAAGGTCGATCCGGAAACCGCACTGCGGGGCGCCAACAGCAAGTTCGAAAGACGCTTCCGATTTATCGAACAGGCATTGCGCGACACCCATCGTCCCATGGAAGATTGCACCCTCGAAGAGTTGGACGCCCTGTGGGGCGAAGCCAAACGCCAGGAAAAGAATTTGCCCAGCTGCGGTTGAGCAGTTGCCTAAGTGAGAAATAAGCACCATGAGCATTTCCCTTCGCGACCAGTTGCTCAAAGCAGGGCTGGTCAACCAAAAGCAGGCCAAACAGGTCGGCAAAGAGAAGCAGAAGCAGCAACGCCTGGTCCATAAAGGCCAGATCGAACAGGACGATACCCAGCAGCGACTGGCTCAGGAAGCGCTGGCCGAGAAGGTCAAGCGCGACCAGGAACTCAATCGCCAGCAGCAGGAGAAGGTCGAGGCCAAGGCCCGTGCTGCCCAGGTCAAGCAATTGATCGAAGTGTCGCGCCTGCCGAAGCTGACCACCGAGGACTACTACAACTTCGTTGACGACAAGAAGGTCAAGCGCATTTGCGTCAACACCTTGATGCGCAACAAGCTCAGCAATGGCTCCCTGGCGATCGTGCACCACGCCGGCGGCTACGAAGTGATCCCGCGCGAGGCGGCCCTGAAGATCCAGGAGCGCGACCCACAGCGGATCGTGCAGATGAACATCAAGACCGAAGAAGTCGTTGCCGAGGACGATCCGTACGCGGCCTACCAGATTCCTGATGATCTGATGTGGTAAGTGCGCAGGTGTAGCCAGGTGTAACTACACATGCGTTAGTACTTAAGCTTTTGAATGAACTTGAACCCGAAAGAGTGTGTGGATACGCTCTTTCGGGTTCTTCTTTTCGTGGGTGTTAAATAGCGTTCAAGCAGTATTTGTTATTTCATCAAGTATTCAATTGTTCAGCGGGGAGAAGGATTCATATTATTAAATGCACTTGAGGTTTTCGATGTTTGTCACTATCGCTTCTTTACAACAGCCGACCTTTCATTCCGAGTTTTCCTGGCCGCGCAAGCCCGGCCAGTCCATGACGGCCTATGTGAGCCAGGAACTCGACCGCAGGACCCAGTTCGTCAGTGACCGACTGGAAGTCGCCGCCAAAGCGGTGCTGGATCTGCGCCCGGACAGCCAATGCCTGTTCTTCACCTTGCCCGAGTTCTTCTGGAATGTACCGTGGAGCAGCGTACAGAGCGAAGAGGAGCTGTTGGAACTCAGTACCGCGTACATGGACAGAATGCCTGAGTGCATGGAAAAACTGATGAAGTGGCTACCGGTGGAGCCATACGGGAAAGTTGTATTGCTTGCGGGCACTTGTGCCAGTTTGATTAAAGTGGGTGAAGAACAAGAAGCTTATTTCGATGTGATCAACTACTTGATGGCGTCCAGTAACTTTAAGTTGCAAAGTGATGGGCTGCCGGCACTGTCGATGTGGCCAAAACGTTATGTGTCCGGTATTGATCTTGGTAGCTATGTCGATAGTGAAAAGGGGTATTGGTTCTTCCAGCTTTCAGAGCAAGTAAGGATCAAGGTCAAGGACGTCAGCTCGACAGTGGCCGAACATTACTCTCCCGGTGGTTACGGTCCGGTATTCTCCAATACGTTAATTCCCGAGTGTCCTTTCAGCATCAATCTATGCCTGGACTATGCCTTCCTGGAGCCAGGTCAACGGGATGACGAGTTGGAGGACATCGACTCAAGCGTCGATTTTCTGATTGCCTGCGGGATGGAATTCGAAGAGGGCGAGCGTTACCCGCAGAGTGTCCGGTTTGCGGTCAGGAATGACGGGATGGGCGCGGGGAGTTGTGAATTTGCCAAGGTTGAAGCGGGCAAGATCAGTCATTTACTGCCTGCGATCCTCATCGAGGACACGCTGCATATGGCGGTAGTGGACCTGAACTGATGAGAAGTCGCCTGCCCCGGCAAGGGGCCGGGCAGGCGCTTCACGGATCACGCAGGCTCAGCTGGCCGACGCTTCGCGTTTCTGTTCCTGGGTTTCCAGTTCGGCCTTGTAACTGTGGGCGTCGGTCTCAGAGTGAAACATCCCTACCAGCATGTCTTGTTGATGTACGTCCCAAATGCGGATACCGGCGGCGATGCCTTCGTGGGATTTATGTGAATCGTCGCGTTCAGTTACTTTTACAGTCATCTGCTAGCTCCAATCTCTGTTATCTGCAGCAAGGCGTGTGCAGGACTCCGTTATATATTTTGTTAGCTTCCTAAGTAAATGCTTTCGTTCGGCAACGAATAATTGCGAAAACTGCAAAAGTGCTGGAGCCCGCTAAATACGCGACATTCGGTCGCAGGTGGCTGAGTTAGATGACAAAAGTTTCATGTTCGCGACGAACAAATCCGCCGCCAATGCGATGCCTGCACACAATGTGTAGCCGCTGGCGAAGCCTGCGTTCAGCGTGTAGCAGCTGCCGAGGTACGAGGCTGCGTTCGGCTGCGAAGCAGTCGTAAAACCTGAGCGCGCGGTCTTCCTGAAGAAACGCGTCGGTTGATTCACGACTGCTCCGCAGCCGAACGCAGCCTCGTGCTTCGGCAGCTGCTACAAAAGCATTGCAGCGAAGGTGTTTTCTCAGGCACAAAAAAAACGCCCCGAACCAGTCGGGGCGTTTTTGTGTGCTGCGAGTCGGCGGGGTATTACTTGCCGGCCCAGCGCTTCAGTACCAGCGTGGCGTTGGTGCCACCGAAGCCGAAGCTGTTGCTCATCACGGTGTTGATGGTGGCGTCTTCGCGGGTCTTGGTCAGGATCGGCATGTCGGCCACTTCCGGGTCCAGTTCGTCGATGTTGGCGGAACCCGCCATGAAGTTGCCTTCCATCATCAGCATGCAGTAGATCGCTTCGTGAACGCCCGCGGCGCCCAGGGAGTGACCCGACAGGCTCTTGGTGGAGCTGATGGCCGGAGCGTTGGCGCCGAACACTTCACGCACACCTTTCATTTCCGCGACGTCGCCGACCGGAGTCGAGGTGCCGTGGGTGTTCAGGTAGTCGATCGGGGTGTCGACGGTGGACATGGCCATCTGCATGCAGCGGATGGCGCCTTCGCCGCTTGGAGCGACCATGTCGTAGCCGTCGGAGGTCGCGCCGTAGCCAACGATTTCCGCGTAGATCTTCGCGCCGCGGGCCAGAGCGTGTTCCAGCTCTTCGACCACGACCATGCCGCCACCGCCAGCAATGACGAAACCGTCACGCTTGGCGTCGTAGGCACGGGAAGCTTTTTCCGGGGTTTCGTTGTACTGGCTGGACAGTGCGCCCATGGCGTCGAACAGGAACGACTGGCTCCAATGTTCTTCTTCGCCGCCGCCGGCAAACACGATGTCCTGCTTGCCCATCTGGATCTGTTCCATGGCGGTACCGATGCAGTGAGCACTGGTGGCGCAGGCAGAAGCGATGGAGTAGTTCAGGCCCTTGATCTTGAACGGCGTGGCCAGGCAAGCGGAAACGGTGCTGCTCATGGTCCGCGTTACACGGTACGGGCCAACGCGCTTCACGCCTTTCTCGCGCAGGATGTCCAGCGCTTCCATCTGGTTCAGCGTGGAGGCGCCACCGGAACCGGCGATCAGGCCGGTACGCGGGTTGGAGACTTGCTCATCGGTCAGACCGGAGTCGGTGATGGCGTCTTTCATGGCCAGGTAGGCGTAAGCCGCCGCGTGGCCGACGAAGCGATAGATCTTGCGATCGATCAGCTCTTCGAGTGGCAGGTCAATGGAGCCGGAAACCTGGCTACGCAGACCCATTTCGGCATATTCCGGGTTGAACCGGATGCCCGGGCGACTTGCACGCAGGTTAGCGGAGACGGTCTCTTTGTCATTGCCCAGGCACGAAACGATGCCCAGACCAGTGATAACGACGCGGCGCATGCGGATAACCCTTAGAAGTTTTCAGTGGAGGTGAACACGCCGACCCGGAGGCCTTCGGCGGTGTAGATTTCGCGGCCGTCGACACTGACCGAACCATCGGCGATAGCGAGGTTCAGCTTGCCTTTGAGGACGCGCTTGATCTGAATGTTATACGTAACTTTCTTGGCAGTCGGCAGGACCTGACCAAAGAACTTCACTTCGCCCGAACCCAGTGCGCGGCCACGGCCCGGCAGGCCTTGCCAGCCGAGGAAGAAGCCGACCAGTTGCCACATGGCGTCGAGGCCCAGGCAGCCCGGCATCACCGGATCACCTTCGAAGTGACAGGCGAAGAACCACAGGTCTGGAGTGATATCCAGCTCGGCGACCAATTCACCTTTGCCGTACTTGCCACCTTCTTCGCTGATATGGGTGATGCGATCCACCATCAGCATGTTCGGGGCGGGCAGTTGCGCGTTACCTGGGCCGAACAGCTCACCGCGACTGCAGCGCAGCAGGTCTTCCCGAGTAAAGGCGTTTTGTTTGGTCATGCGAGCTCCTCAATAGTCCCGTGCGGCAGGGTGGGGCAAATCTTCCCGGCCGATCGAAGCGTTCATGCCTCGAGTCGACAGCCTACTCATAGACTATTGCGTTGTGGTGAAAGTCACAGCACCAAGGACATGAATGTACACTTGTGCACTGAAATTATTATTCAAGCCCCTTTTCGGGCCTGTTCGGGTGCCTAAGACTGCCGCACTTTCGCCTTTCACGCCAGTCGCAGATAGCCGAAAGGACAGCACTACTGCACCCAACGCTGCAGAATTTGCTGCAGATCAGTCCGTTTGAAGGGCTTGGCCAGGTAATCGTTCATGCCCGCCGACAGACACGCTTCGCGATCACCCTGCAAGGCGTTGGCCGTCAGGGCGATGATCGGCAAGTCCAGGCAGCCGGGCAATTGGCGAATCTGGCGGGTCGCTTCATAGCCGTCGATGATTGGTAACCGGCAGTCCATCAGAATCGCCTCGAAAATCAGACTCTCGGCACTGCGCACCGCCTGCGCGCCATCGGTGGCGACGCTGACCGTAAAGCCCAGGCTGCGCAACATGGCTTCGATGACCGTCTGGTTGACCGGGTTGTCCTCCACCAGCAACACATTGCGTCCTTCACCGTTGCCATTGCCGGTCGCCACCCGTGGCGCCGGCAGTTCTGGCATCGCCTGCTTATAAAGGGCGAGGGGGATTTCCAGGGTGAACACCGAACCGCGACCTTCTTCGCTCTGGGCGCGCAACGTACCGCCCATGCGCTCGGCCAGGGTGCGGGCAATCGGCAAACCGAGGCCGGTGCCGCCGTAACGTCTTGAAATGGAACTGTCGGCTTGCTGGAACGCGTTGAACATCAATTCCAGGCTTTCGGCCGAAATGCCGATGCCGCTGTCGCGCACGGTGCAGGTGAACCACAGCAGTTCGTGATCCAGGGATTGCCATTGCGGCTCGATGGTCACGCGGCCCTGTTCGGTGAACTTCAGCGCGTTGCCGATCAGATTGACCAGGATCTGCCGGATCCGCGTCGGATCGCCCTGGACCTGCAAGGCGCGCATGTCGTCGGGGATCAGTAGCTCAAGGTCGAGCTTGCGTTGCACCGCGCTGTGCTGGAAGGACTGGGCGCAACTGCCGATCAGGTCCGCGAGGTTAAACGGAATGTGCTCCAGCTCCAGTTCCGAACGCTCGATGCGCGAGAAGTCGAGAATGTCGTTGATCACCTTGAGCAGGTGTTCGGTGGACTCCGAGGCCAGCGCCGCGTATTCGACCTGCTCCTCGGTCATGTCGGTAGTTTCCAGCAGTTGCAGCATGCCCAGCACGCCATTCATCGGCGTGCGCAGTTCGTGGCTCATCATCGCCAGGAAGTCGGATTTGGCGTTGTTGGCCTTTTCCGCTTCCTCGCGGGTCTGGATCAACTGCGACATCGCTTGCTGCTGTTCGCGGCTGGCTTTTTCGAGACCCTCGGCAAGGTTATTGATGTGTTGCGATAAAGCCCCCAGCTCAGTGTCATCGACGATTGGCAGCGGCGTGGTGTAGTCGCCTTTCTGGATTGCCTTGACCGCGTTGCCGATGTCGCGGATTGGTTGCGACAGACTGCCCGCCAGGCGTCGGGCCAGCAGGAAGGTGAACAGCAAGGCGAACAGCGCGAGGATCCCGGCCTTGAACAGAATCTCTTGTTGGCGCTGGCTGAAAGCGTCGTTGGACAGGCCGACGATCACCCGCCCCAGGTAATCCTCGCTCGGCGCACTGACCGAGGTCCGGGTGTTCTGGAAGAAGTCATTGTTCAGCGCAATCCGTTGCAGCCGCACCGGCGCCTGGAACACTTCGACCTGCTGCGAGCGGTTGTGGGATTCCGACGGCTGTTCGACGTACACCAGAATCCGGTTGGCGCTGTCCTGCACTTCGAGGAAACGCACATTGGGCGTGGCGAGCGTGGCCTTGAGCAGGCTTTCCAACACGTCGTTGTTGCCGGAGATCACCCCGTACTCGGTAGCCGGTGCCAGTTGGTTGGCGATCAGTTGACCGGTGTGGTTGAGCTCCTGGCGCAGGTCCTGGATCCGTACGAAGGTGAAGAAACTGATCAGCAGCAAGGTCAGCAGCAGGGCAGGGCCGAGGCTGATGATCTGGGTCCGGGTGTTGATGTCCCAACGGCGTCGGAAGGTCATGGGCGGCGTTCTCCTTCAGCCAACTGTGTTGCGACAGATGCTTCATTCATCTGTTCAATACCTAATGAACGAGCCACTTGTGGATTGCTTAAGACTTTGAAGTGCCTGGGGTAGAGCGTGCGCGGCCAAGTGGCTGGTGGCCGGTCGAGCAATTCGTCGAGAATCGCCAGCCAGTCGCTTTGGTCGCTGTAGGTACTGGCCAGGCTTCCCGCCTTGACGAAACCGGCATGGGGGCCAATCAGCGCCATCTGTCGTGCATAGCTGCTGAGCAGCAGGTTTTTCGCGGTCTTCGGGTTGAACAGGTCGGGGTCATCAAGGCCCAGCAGCACGTCGCTGTTTTTCAGCAGCGTCAGCAACGGGCGACTGTCGTTGGTGTTGTCCCAAGGTTCGGCGACGATCTCCAGGCCCAAGGGCAGGGCGGCCTGACGCAGTTCTTTCAAGAGGAATTCGCTGTGCCGGTCATACAGCACGCCGACCCGGCGCACCTGGGGCAGGATCAATCGAGTCAGGCGCAATTGCCGCTCCAGGGGCGGATCGCTCCACAACAGGCTCAGGTGGGTGGGCAACACATTACTCAGACGTTGCCGCGCTTGCAGGCGGCTGATGCGCAGCACCAGCGTCGCCGGGCCCTGGCTGTCTTGCAGGCGCCAGTCGAGACTCGGCAGGTCAAGCAGGATCAAGCGCGTGCCACTGGGCAATTTACTCGGTGCCGGCAGGCTGGCCAGCGGCTGGAAACGCACGCTGTCGGTGGGGCGCAACTCGTTCAGGGCTTGGGTGAAAGATTGCACGCCGGGGCTGTCTTCGGCGCCGGTCAGCAGAATCTCCAGGGCATGGGCCGGCAGACTGCAAAACAGCCCGCCGAGCACCAGCCACACCACGGCCAACAAGTGGCCAAGGCTTGGCGTCTTCCGTGACTGAGGCTGCATCTAAAACGCCAGCTCCGCGCTGAAGTAGAACACCCGGCGCTCGTCGTAATTGTTGTCGATGAAGGTGGTGGGCTGGTTATCGAGGCGTTGTTGCAGCACGCCGGCCAGCTCCAGGCTGGCCTTGCCCAGGCCTATGTGTTTGGCGATGCGCGTGTCGAGCCGTTCGAAGCGGTAGCCGTTGAGGGCGTCGTCCCCATAGTAGAAGAGCGCGCTGTTCCAGCCTCGGCCCCAGTTGCGCAACCAGCCGGCGGAACCGCTGTTGCGCGCGGTCTGCTGCTGGTCCAGCGGGTTGCTGGCCTTGGCATCGACGTAGGCGTAGGTCAGGCGCAGGCGATCGGCGCGGCTGACGTGCCAGTCGAGCTGGGTTTCGGTGCCGGTGAAGCGTGAGCCGTTGGCGTTGCTGGCGATGTACTGGTTATTGCGCAGTGGCTCGCTGATCATGCCGGTGATTTCGTCGTAGAACAGCTTCACATCCACCGCCAGCCCGAGCTCGGCGAAGAAGCCGTTGTAGCCCAGTTCCCGGGAGCGCATGCGTTCTTTGTCGAGGTCGCCCGGCCCGCGAGTCTTGACGAAGTAGCGAGCGCTGGACTGGCCATAAGCGCTGGGCCGCAGGTTGGTCACCTGATAGCTCCAGTTCACATTGTTCTCGAACATGTCCGGCGAGCGGATCGCCTCGGAATACACCGCGCGCAAGCCGTGGCGCGGGTTGATCAGGTAATTGACCGCCACTCGCGGGGTCAGCGAACTGCCGGTCAACTGCGTGTCTTCGAACATGGCACCGCCCTGGAGCAACCAGTGTTCGCTGGCGCGCCACTCGAGTTGGCCGAACGTACGCCAAGTGGTGTCGTCGAGCGTGCCATTGAAATAGGTCTCGGAGTCTGCCCGGTCGTAACGATAGTTCATGCCGCTGACCAGTCGCAGACTATCGGACAGGCTCAAGGTGTCTTGCAGTTCGAGGTCGTAGCGCGATTCCCGGGCGCTCTGGTCGATGTCGCCGCACAGGGTTTGCTTCGCGCCGTTTTTCCATTGCGCCAGCACCTGATTGCCCAGCGCTTGTTCTGCCGCAGTACCTGCCGGGGCGCCGGGGCCGGTGTAGCGCTCCATGTTGCGCGCCAGGCGTTCGGCATAATTCGGGTTGAGTTGCCACAGGTCGGCCAGCTCAGGGCTGAACGACACTTCGGCATCACAGGCGCGCCAAGTCTGCTGGCGATCCCAGTGTTGCGCCGAGCCCTGGATATACAGGCTGTGATCGGGATTGATGTCCAGGTTCCAGCGCAGGGAGCCGGCGTAATCCTTGGCGATCACGTCGGAATTGTTCCCGGCGGCGGTAATCCCCGAAAACACCGGGCGGTAGGTATACGGCCGCTGGTTGGCCCCGTCCTTGGCGTTCAATTGCCAGTCGATGCTTTGGTTCTCGTTGAGCGTCTGGCTGACTGCGAGGTTGAAGCGGTTCAGGCGCCGACTGTCACGGTAATCGGCGCCGGTGCGGTCCGAGTCGAAGCCATCGTCCTGCTGGCCGGAGAGCGACAGGCGCAAGTCGCCGCCGTCCCAGCCGGTGCCCTGGCTGGCGTAGAAATCATTGATGCCGCGCTGGCCACGGGTGACTTTCAGCCGCGTGCCGTGGCTGTCCGCCGGGTTGCGGGTGATGATGTTGACCACCGCCATCAGCGCGTTGGCGCCATAACTGACGGTGTTGGGGCCGCGAAAGACTTCGATGCGCTCGATGTCTTCCATCGCCACCGGAATATCGCTCCAGTCCACCGTGGCGAGGCCGGCGCGGTACACCGAGCGACCGTCGATCAACACCTGCATGCGCCGCGCTTCGCTGGCATTGGTGCCGTGATAGTTCACTGCCGCCTGATTGCCATTGATGTTGCCGACCATCATCCCCGGCACCAGGCGCAGCAATTCGCTGATGTCCCGCGCGCCGCTGGCGTTGATCAATTCGCTGTCGATCACCGTCATGCTCCCCGGCACGGCGGCCGGCGATTGCTTGAGTCGCGTCGCCGTCAGCACTTGCGGCAGCGGATCGCTGTCGAGGAACAGATCGTCGGCCAGCAAAACCGGGCTGAAAAGCAGCGCCAGGACCAGCGACGAGCGAGGTGAGGAGGGGCCAAAAGACACGACACAGCCTTGTGAGCGATTAAGTGGCGCGCATGTTAACCGAGCACAAGGACTTTTCCATTCACGTTGTCGGCATTTTCCTCGGTTTTGTTGGTCTTCTTCCTACAAGTGTCGGTAATTGACGCGGGGGCTGGCCGCCACTGGGCCGCTCCGTATAATGCCGGCATCGCCACTGGTATGGATTAACGGATTGCATATGACTGAACAGCGCCCAATCGCGGTCCTGGGAGGCGGAAGTTTTGGTACCGCCGTGGCAAATCTGCTGGCCGAGAATGGCCATCAGGTCCTGCAGTGGATGCGCGACCCCGAACAGGCCGAGGCCATTCGCGTCAATCGCGAGAACCCGCGTTACCTCAAAGGCATCAAGATCCTGCCGGGCGTTACGGCGGTCACGGACCTGCCAGCCACCCTCGACGCCTGCGACTTGTGCTTCGTCGCACTGCCGTCCAGTGCGTTGCGCGCGGTACTGGTGCCTTACGCCGAACGCCTGAGCGGCAAACTGCTGGTCAGCCTGACCAAAGGCATCGAAGCCCACACGTTCAAGCTGATGAGCGAGATTCTCGAAGAGATCGCGCCGCAAGCGCGCATCGGTGTGTTGTCCGGGCCGAACCTGGCCCGTGAAATCGCCGAACACGCCCTGACGGCCACGGTGGTCGCCAGCGAAGACGAAGAACTGTGCGCGCGGGTGCAGGAAGCGCTGCACGGGCGCACCTTCCGCGTCTACGCCAGTGCCGACCGTTTCGGCGTGGAGTTGGGCGGTGCGTTGAAAAACGTCTACGCCATCATCGCCGGCATGGCCGTGGCGCTGGGCATGGGCGAAAACACCAAGAGCATGCTGATTACCCGGGCGCTGGCGGAAATGACCCGCTTCGCGGTGAATCAGGGCGCCAACCCGATGACCTTCCTCGGCCTGGCGGGCGTCGGCGACTTGATCGTCACCTGCTCGTCGCCGAAAAGCCGCAACTACCAGGTCGGGTTCGCCCTCGGCCAGGGCCTGAGCCTGGAAGACGCGGTGACGCGCCTGGGCGAAGTCGCTGAAGGCGTGAACACGCTCAAAGTGCTTAAGGCCAAGTCCCAGGAAGCGGGGGTGTACATGCCGCTGGTCGCCGGGCTGCATGCGATTTTGTTTGAAGGGCGCACGCTTGAGCAGGTGATCGAACTGTTAATGCGGGCCGAGCCGAAGACCGACGTCGACTTTATCTCCACCAGCGGTTTCAACTGATTGCTTTATCTACGGGCAGGGAGCGGGACATGAACGATCCGAAAACAGAAGCCAAGTACGAATCCATTCTGCTGCGAGTATTGTGGATGATCGTTTTCTTGCTGGTCTGGCAAGTGGCGCAATTCATCCTCGGCGCGGTGGTGCTGGTGCAGTTGATCTATCGTTTGATCTATGGCGCCCCGAGCGCCAGCCTGATGAACTTCGGCGACAGCCTGAGCCAGTTCCTGGCGCAGATCGGTCGTTTCGGCACGTTCCACAGCGACCAGAAGCCTTGGCCGTTCGCCGATTGGCCGACGCCGCGTACACCGGAAGGTGAAGCGCCACACGTTGTAGCGCCTGCGCCGCATCCGGCCCGAGATGAGGAGCCTAAGCTATGAAACTCTGGGTATTACGTCATGGTGAAGCCGAGCCACACGGCACGCGTCCAGACTCCGAACGGGCGCTGACGGCCCACGGTCGTGAAGAAGTGCTGCGCACGGCCGCCGAGTTGATCGGTCGGCCGATTACGGCCATTTATGCCAGTCCTTACCTGCGTGCGCAGGAGACGGCGCAACTGGTCCGTGAAGCGCTGGGGTTTGCGCCGGAGATTCGCACTGTCGAATGGCTGACTCCGGACAACCGGCCGCAAGCGGTGGCCGAGCAGTTGGTGTCGGTCGATCATGCGCTGCTGGTCAGCCATAACCCGCTGGTGGGCAACTTGCTGGGTTACCTGCAGCACGGACATGTGCAAGATCCGGAAGCGGTGAAAACCGCCGGGCTGGCTGAGCTGGAAGGCGACTTGCCGTTGGCCGGGGGCATGAAGCTCAACGGCATCAAACACCCGTAGCGGCTAAGCTGCGTTTTGCTTTTGTAGGAGCGGGCAAGCCTCGCTCCTACACGTCTGTAATGACCAACAAATAATCAACCAAGCACTTGCTCGGTTGACTACGCTTGCTCCAGACCAAAAACAAAGGAGCAAGTCGCATGTCTGCTGCTTTTCGTTTGCCGCTGGACGTGTTCTACGAGCGTGAAGCCCGCCATCCCCGCCAGCGTTTTCTAGTCCAGCCGCTGGGCGGTGGGCAGGTCGAGACGCTGAGTTGGGCCGACGTCGGCCACCAGGCCCGTTGCGCCGCCCATTGGCTGCGCGCCCGGGAACTGCCCCAAGGCAGCCACATCGCCCTGATCTCGAAAAACTGTGCGCACTGGATCATTGCCGACCTGGCGATCTGGATGGCCGGGCATGTCTCGGTGCCGCTGTACCCCAACCTTACCGCTGAATCCGTGGCCCAGGTGCTGGAACACTCGGAAGCCGCGCTGGCGTTCATCGGCAAGCTCGATGACTGGCCCGGCATGTCGCGAGGCGTCAGCCCCGACCTGCCAACCATCAGCCTGCCGTTGCATCCCCCCGGCACCTTCAATTTCAGCTGGGACGACTTGCAGAAAAGCTCGCCGATCCAGGACGACCCGAAACCCGCCGCCGAGCAGTTGGCGACCATCATCTACACCTCCGGCACCACCGGCCTGCCCAAAGGTGTGATGCACAGCTTCGGCAACCTCGGCTTCGCCACCACTCGCGGCACGCAGCTGTTCGGCCTTAACGAGTCGGATCGGCTGCTGTCTTATCTGCCGCTGTGCCACGTTGCCGAACGGATGTTCGTCGAACTGGCGTCGATCTATACCGGGCAAACCGTGTTCTTTGCCGAAAGCCTCGACACCTTCCTCACCGATCTACAGCGAGCACGGCCGACCGCCATGTTCGGCGTGCCGCGCATCTGGACCAAATTCCAGATGGGCGTGTACAGCAAGATCCCGGCAAAGCGCCTCGACTTCCTGCTCGTGCTGCCGATCATCGGCAGGCGAGTCGGGCACAAAGTCCTCGCTGGACTGGGGCTCGATGCGTTGCGCATTGCCTTGTCCGGTGCCGCGCCGGTGCCGCAGACCTTGTTGCTGTGGTACCGCAAGCTCGGGCTGGACGTGCTGGAGGTGTATGGCATGACCGAAAGCTGCGGTTACTCGCACATCGGCCGGCCGGGCGATGACAAACCGGGCTGGATCGGCAAGCCTTGCCCGGAGGTTGAAGTGCGGATCGCCGACACGGGGGAGGTCATGGTGCGTAGCGGCGCGACCATGCTCGGCTATTTCAAGGAACCGGAGAAAACCGCCGATACGATCACCGAGGACGGCTTCCTGTGCACCGGTGACAAGGGCGAGCAAGACGCAGAAGGCAACCTGCGCCTGACCGGGCGCCTGAAGGAAATCTTCAAGACAAGTAAAGGCAAATACGTGGCTCCGGCGCCGATCGAGAATCGTCTGGCGGTGCATTCGCGGATCGAACAGGTTTGCGTGGTGGGCGATGGTCTGAGCGCGCCGCTTGGGTTGTGCGTGCTGTCGGCGGTGGGTTTGCAGGATGCCGCCAGTTCGGCGCGCAACGCCTTGCATTCGAGCCTGGAAAAACTCCTGGAAGAGGTCAACGGCGCCCTCGACAAGCATGAGCGCTTGCGCCGGCTGGTGGTGGTCAAGGACAGCTGGGCGGTGGAAAACGGCTTTCTGACGCCGACCCTGAAGATCAAGCGCAACGTGATCGAAGCCGCGTACGGGGCGCGCTTCGAAGAATGGAGCGAGCGCAATGAAGCGGTGCTGTGGCAGGATTGAGTGACGAACAACCTCAATAAAGGAAGTCAGCGATGAGTCTGTGGCGTACCGCTCCCAACATTGAACAATTGAACGCGATCCAGAAAAACACCATCGGCGAAGTGCTGGATATCCGCTTCGAAGCCTGCGACGACAAGTCCCTGAGCGCGAGCATGGTCATCGACCATCGCACTCATCAGCCTTACGGCTTGCTGCATGGCGGCGCCTCGGTGGTGCTGGCCGAAACCGTTGGTTCGATGGCCAGTTATTTGTGCATCGATGCCAGCAAGTTCTACTGCGTGGGCCTGGAAATCAACGCCAACCACTTACGCGGCTTGCGCAGCGGGCGGGTGACTGCGGTGGCCAGGGCGATCCATATCGGCCGCACCACCCATGTCTGGGATATTCGCTTGACCAGCGATGAGGGCAAGGCCAGTTGTGTGTCGCGGTTGACCATGGCGGTGGTGCCGTTGGGGGAGAATCCGCCGGCCCGTTAACGTGACTCCATCATGTAGCAGCTGGCGAAGCCTGCGTCCGGCTGCGAAGCAGTCGCCAATCCAGGCTGCTCGGTGTGTCTGATGCACTGCGTATTCAGGTTTTACGACTGCTTCGCAGGCGGACGCAGGCTTCGCCAGCTGCTACATGGATCTCCATGATCGCCATGGCCAGACTGTCATCATTCCTGTCAGTTACGGTCATTGCCGTAGTCCCCGCTCTTACGGACAATCACCCCCACGTTTCTCGCCCATGGATTGACCGGTATGTCGCAGCAGATCTTTTTCGCCCACGCCAATGGCTTTCCTTCGGGGACCTACGGCAAGTTGTTCACGGCGTTGGCGCCTGAATATCAGGTGACGCATCTGGAGCAGCACGCCCACGACCCGCGTTTCCCGGCCGATGACAACTGGCGCAACCTGGTGGACGAGTTGATCCATCACCTGAAACGTCAACCGGAACCGGTCTGGGGCGTCGGCCATTCCTTTGGCGGCGTGCTGCACCTGCATGCGGCGCTGCGTTGCCCCGAGTTGTATCGCGGCGTGGTGATGCTCGATTCGCCAGTGCTGACCCGCGCCGATCAATGGGTGATCCTCGCCGCCAAGCGTTTCGGTTTCATTGATCGCCTGACTCCCGCCGGGCGCACCCTGGGCCGGCGCGAAGAGTTTGCCGATCTGGACAGCGCCCGCCGCTATTTCGCCGGCAAAACCCTGTTTCGCGGTTTCGATCCGGAATGCTTCGACGCCTACCTGCAACACGGTTTGCACAAGGTCGGCGACAAGCTGCGCCTGCGTTTCGATCCGGCCACGGAAATCAGCATCTACCGCGGCGTACCGCACACCAGCCCCGGCCGCGCACGGCAACTGAAAGTGCCGCTGGCGGTGGTGCGCGGGAATAATAGCCGCGTGGTCATGCGCCATCACGCCAGCTCCGTCGGGCGCATGCCGTTCGGCGAGTCATTGACCATGCCCGGCGGCCACATGTTTCCCCTTGAGCGTCCCCAAGACACCGCCACGTTGCTGAAGAACCTGTTCAGCCGCTGGGAAGGTCGCCGTCAGCGGGATTGCGCATGAGCAGCGTCGTCGAAGAAGTGCGTCTGAGCCTGCCGCACATCGAGTTGGCGGCGCACCTGTCGGGTCCCGAGGATGGCTTGCCGGTGATCGCCTTGCACGGTTGGCTGGACAACGCCAACAGCTTTGCCCGGTTGGCGCCCAAGCTCAAAGGCCTGCGGATTATTGCCCTGGACATGGCCGGCCACGGTCACTCCGGGCATCGTCCGGCCGGCGCCGGTTACGCGATGTGGGATTACGCCCATGACGTGCTGCAAGTCGCCGAACAGCTTGGACTCAAGAGATTTGCGTTGCTGGGACACTCCATGGGCGCGATTGCTTCCTTGATCGTCGCCGGGTCGATGCCGGAGCGGGTCACCCATCTGGCCCTCATCGACGGTGTCATCCCTCCTACAGACAAAGGCGAAAATGCGGCCGAACGCATGGGCATGGCCCTGCAAGCGCAACTGGATCTGCGGGAGAAGCGCAAACCGGTCTACGCCACCCTTGATCGCGCTGTCGAAGCGCGGATGAAAGGCCTGGTGGCGGTCAGTCGCGAAGCCGCCGAGCTGTTGGCGCAACGGGGCCTGATGCCGGTGCCCGGCGGTTACACCTGGCGTACCGACAGCCGCTTGACGCTGCCTTCGCCGCTGCGTCTGACCCAGGAACAGGCGATGGCCTTCGTCCAGCGCATCACTTGTCCTACGCGGCTGGTGGTGGCGGCTGACGGCATGCTCGCCAAACATCCCGAATTGCTGGAACGTCTACCCTTTAGCCGTGAACAGCTGCCTGGTGGCCATCATTTGCACCTGAATGACGAGCCCGGCGCCGACCTTGTCGCAGACTGTTTCAATCGGTTCTTCGCCGTTCCTTGACTTGCGACGGGCAACTGTCGAGGCTGGGCGGGTTGAAAAGGGAGACAACCATGATCGATCTCTACACCGCTGCGACCCCGAATGGCCTCAGGGTCGCCCAGGCCATGCCGATCCGATGAGCCTGCCTAAGCGTTCACTCAGCCTGTTGGCGTTGTGTTATTTCAGTCCGATGTTATTGGCTGCCGATGTTCCGGGCAGCCAGGACCTGCCGATCGTGCCGCGCCTGGCCGATGCGCAGATTGTCGACTATCGCCCGACCGTGGAGCTTGAGCGGATCTATCCGCTGGGCTCGATCCGCAAGATCAGCGGCCAGTTGCGCTTCGACGGGCAAGTCAGCGCCCGTGGTCAAACCACGTCGGTGACCTACGAGTTGCCACCGGAGCATTCCTCCACCGAAGCGTTTACCGCCGCGCGCGAAGCCTTGCAGAAGCAGGGCGCGGAACTGTTGTTCTGGTGCCAGGCCCGTGATTGCGGGGAAAGCAGCCTGTGGGCCAATGAGGTCTTCGGCAACTCCAAGCTCTATGGCGCGGACGAGCAGCAGGCCTATCTGCTGTTGCGGCTGGCGGCACCGAAGGACAATTCGCTGGTGGCGCTCTACAGCATCACCCGCGGAAATCGCAAAGCCTACCTGCACGTCGAGCAGTTTGAATCCGCCGCGCCGCTGGGGGATTTGCTGCCAACCTCCGCGACCTTGCTGCGCCAGCTAAAAAGCACTGGTGAACTCGATTTCCCGAAACTGAGTGCCGATCCCGACGATACCTGGTTGCGCTTGATTTCCCGGGGATTGAACCTGGACACCACGCTGCGAGTCAGTGTTTCCGGGGCCAAGGCCGAAGCCTGGCGCCAATCGCTGATCGCCCAGGGCGTACGCGCGGCGCGCATGGAAACCGGCAGCGCCGAAGGCTCTGGCCTGCACTTCGAACTGTTGCGATAAGCTGCATCAGGCGAACGTGATCCTCACGTTCGCCTAATCTTCTGCTGTCTGACTATTTTCGAGATTTCGATGATCAATAACGATCGGCTGTTGGTGCAGATACTGCTCCTGGTGCTGTTTGGCGCGAGCTTCTGGGTGATGGCGCCGTTCTGGTCAGCATTGTTCTGGGGCGCGGTGCTGGCGTTTGCCAGTTGGCCGCTGATGCGCCTGCTGACCCGCTGGCTCAACGGCCGTGAATCGCTGGCGGCAGCGTTGCTGACCCTGGGCTGGATGTTGCTGGTGGCGGTGCCGCTGGTGTGGTTGGGGTTCAACCTGGCGGATCACGTGCGCGATGCCACGGTGTTCATCAAGGATGTGCAAGTCGATGGCTTGCCGGAAGCGCCGGTCTGGCTGGGGAGCATTCCCCTGGTCGGCGAACGGCTGGTGGGGATCTGGAACAGCATCGATGAGCAGGGCGCGGCGATGATGGTCGCGATCAAGCCTTATCTCGGGCAGGTCGGCAACTGGTTGCTGGCGCGCAGTGCGCAAATTGGCGGCGGCATTCTTGAGCTGACATTGAGCATTGTCTTCGTGTTCTTTTTCTACCGTGACGGGCCGCGGCTGGCGGCGTTTGTCCATAGCTTGCTGTCCCGCCTGATCGGCGACCGCGCCGGGTATTACATCGAACTCGTCGCCGGCACTGTGCAACGGGTGGTGAACGGGGTGATCGGCACGGCGGCGGCCCAGGCCGTGCTGGCATTGATCGGGTTCCTGATTGCCGGGGTGCCTGGGGCGTTGGTGCTGGGGATCGTGACGTTCATGTTGAGCCTGATCCCGATGGGCCCGCCGCTGATCTGGATTCCGGCCACGGCCTGGCTGGCGTGGAAGGGCGAGTACGGGATGGCGGTGTTCCTCGGGATCTGGGGCACGTTCATCATCAGCGGCGTGGACAACGTGCTCAAGCCGTACCTGATCAGCCGCGGCGGCAATCTGCCGTTGGTGATTGTGTTGCTGGGGGTGTTTGGCGGATTGATTGCGTTCGGGTTTATCGGCTTGTTCATCGGGCCGACGTTGTTGGCGGTGGCTTACAGCTTGTTGACCGACTGGAGCAAAAGCCAGGCACGCGTCGAAGACCGCCGCTGATCTTGCTCTGTAGGAGCAAAGCTTGCTCGCGATAGCGTCCTGACAGGCAATGAAAAACCCACTGAATCCATAGCGGTCAGTGGGTTTTTTGTGTCTGTGATGGCCTCATCGCGGGCAAGCCTTGCTCCTACAGGTCATGCGTCGTTCGGAAAATTCGCGGGCAACACATAATCTGTAGGAGCGAGGCTTGCCCGCGAAGCTTTTGCCTCAGGTCGAGACGTTCAAGTACTTACCCGTGCTGGCCACGTTATCGAGTGAATACTGCTTGCTCAGGTTGGCGATCATTTTGTTGATGGCTTCGCTGACGTTCGAATGGAGGGTGGAGGTGTCGCTGTTTTTTTCACGGCCCGCCTGCAGGGCGTCTTTGAGTTCGTCGCTGCTAACAGTGCCGTCCTCGTTTTTGTCCAAAGCCGAGAAGATTTCCTTGCTATCGGCCGTGCTGCCGGCGGCGCTCAGGCCGTTGCTCAGTTCATCGCTGCTGAGGTTGCCATCGCCGTCCGCGTCCAAAGCACCAAGCAGCGCGTCGGCCAGGTCGGTGTTCGGTGCCTGGTCCTGAGGCGGTGGCGGTGGGGCCATTGCCGCCATTTCTTCGCTGCTCAGGCTGCCGCTGTCATCGCTGTCGAGGTCGGTGAAGTTCTTGCTCAGGTCCGCCAACAGGCGATTATCGGGTTTATCCGACTGGGCGGTTTTCAGCTCGTCCTGACTCACCGAGCCATCGCTATTGCTGTCGAGTTTGGTGAACAGTTCTTTCTGGAGTTGTGCACGGCGGGCGGCGTTGGCCGACGTGCTGCTGGTGCTCGCGCTGGTATAGCTCGTGTAGTTGCTGCTGACGCTACCGATCATTGGGCTCACTCCTTTGGACGGAAAACCGGTGAGTGCACCGGCTTATGCAGCCTCAAGGGGCAAGTTGTCGTGGGTATGTGGCGTTTGTACCGTTCGGTACACACGAAGCCGGTGGGATCAGGTGCGGGGTAGGCGGATGACGGCAGTGAGGCCGCCACCGGGGGTTTCTTCCAGGCTCAATTGCCCGCCCAGGCGTTCCGCCGCCTCCCGGGCGATGGTCATGCCGAGGCCGACGCCACCGGAGTTGCGGTTGCGCGAACCTTCCAGCCGGAAGAACGGTTCGAACACTGCTTCACGCTTGTCCGCGGCAATCCCCGGGCCGTGATCGATTACCCGAATCACCAGATGCCCTCGACTGTCTTCGAGGGTAATCAATGCCTCCCCGGCATAACGCAGGGCATTGTCGATCAGGTTGTTGATGCACGAGCGCAAGGCCATCGGCTGCACTTGCAGCGGCGCGCAATGTCCGCTGGCCTGGACGTCCGACCCCTGGTCCTGGGCGTTTTCGCTCAGGGACTCGACCAGCGCCTGCACGTCCATCCATTGCGGGGCTTCACTGGTGCGATGTTCGTGCAGGTAGGTGAGCGTGGCATCGAGCATGTGGATCATGTCGTCCAGATCCTGGCGCATCTGGCCTTGCAGCTTGTCGTCATCAATCTGTTCCAGGCGCAGCTTGAGCCGCGACAGCGGCGTGCGCAGGTCATGGGACACCGCGCCGAGCATCCGCGAACGCTGCTGTACCTGTTCGATAATCCGCCGCTGCATCTTGTTGAAGGTGTGGGCCGCTTGCCGCGCTTCCCGTGGCCCGGATTCGTCCAGCGGCGGGCTGTCGAGGTTTTCGCTCAAGCGCTCGGCGGCATCGCTCAGGCGCTGGATCGGTCGGCTCAGCAATTTGGCGCCGTACCAGGCGGCGATGATCAGCGAGACGAACTGAAAGGTCAGCGGCACCAACGGCCCGCCGAACCACGGTCGAGGCGGCCGATTGGCGAAACGTGGGTCCAGCGGTGGACGCTGGCCGTCGAAGCTCTCGGAAAACCCGGGCGGTGGCGGAGGGGGCGGCGGGCCGTAATGGTGAAACCAGAAAAACGCCAGCAGGTGCGCCAGGATGATCGCGATCAGCAGCACGCCAAACAGGCGGCCGAACAGCGTATCGAAGCGCGCACGCATCAGCCGATGTCTCGGGCGTCGAACAGGTAACCCTCACCGCGAACGGTCTTGATCAGCTGTGGGTTTTTCGGGTCGTCGCCAAGCTTCTGCCGCAGGCGCGACACCAGCAAGTCGATGCTGCGATCAAAGGCTTCGATCGAGCGACCACGGGCGGCATCGAGCAATTGTTCGCGGCTGAGCACCCGGCGCGGACGCTCGATAAATACCCAGAGCAAGCGGAATTCCGCGTTGGACAGCGGCACCACCAGGCCATCGGCGGCGATCAACTGGCGCAACACGCTGTTCAGGCGCCAGTTGTCGAAGCGAATATTCGCCCGCTGTTCGGTGCGATCGTCGCGCACCCGCCGCAGAATCGTCTGAATCCGCGCCACCAGTTCCCGCGGTTCGAACGGCTTGGCCATGTAGTCGTCGGCGCCCAATTCCAGGCCGATGATCCGGTCGGTGGGTTCGCAGCGCGCGGTGAGCATCAGGATCGGGATGTCCGATTCGGCGCGCAGCCAGCGGCACAGGGACAAACCGTCCTCGCCGGGCAGCATGAGGTCGAGCACCACCACGTCGAAATGTTCCGCCTGCAGCGCCTGGCGCATCGCTGCGCCATCGGTGACGCCGCTGGCGTGGATATTGAACCGGGCCAGGTAGTCGATCATCAATTCGCGGATCGGGACGTCATCGTCGACAATCAGGGCGCGAATGCTCCAGCGTTTGTCGTCAGCGGGCGCTTTTTGATCGTCGTTCACAGGGGCTTGAGTGCTGTGCATGCGTGGGTTCATCTGCCAGGTAGGCTGCCAACCACAAAGATGGGCTGCGAGGTTGTGGCTTCAGCATAGGCGTCCGGCCCGAAGGCGGGAAGTGCTGTAAGGACGTGTTGCGGCTGCCGAGGGTAGCGTCGGCCTTTGTTGGGGGCGTGTCCGGTGTGTATCGGGCTCGACACAATTGGCGCAGGGTCTAGGCTTGCTGGAGGTTGCGGGACGATTTACCGATCATCGGGTCCCGCAGCGGCGCTGGTTCCGCTACAATGCGCGCCGATTTCGTCCTGCCTGAGAGCCCGCACATGTCCGTCTGCCAGACTCCTATCATCGTCGCCCTGGATTTCCCCACCCGTGACGCCGCACTGAAGCTGGCCGACCAGTTGGACCCGCAACTGTGCCGGGTCAAAGTCGGCAAGGAACTGTTCACCAGTTGCGCCGCGGAAATCGTCGGCACCCTGCGTGACAAGGGTTTCGAAGTGTTCCTGGACCTCAAGTTCCACGACATCCCGAACACCACCGCCATGGCCGTGAAAGCGGCGGCGGAAATGGGCGTGTGGATGGTCAACGTGCACTGCTCCGGCGGTCTGCGCATGATGGCGGCATGCCGTGAAGTGCTCGACCAGCGTACCGGCCCCAAGCCGTTGTTGATTGGCGTGACCGTACTGACCAGCATGGAGCGTGAAGATCTGGCGGGTATTGGTCTGGATATCGAGCCCCAGGAGCAAGTGCTGCGCCTGGCCGCGCTGGCGGAAAAAGCCGGGATGGATGGTCTGGTGTGCTCGGCCCTGGAAGCCCAGGCCCTGAAAACGGCCCATCCGTCGCTGCAACTGGTGACCCCGGGGATTCGCCCGGCGGGCAGCGCCCAGGATGATCAGCGCCGCATCCTGACCCCGCGTCAGGCATTGGATGCCGGTTCCGACTATCTGGTGATCGGCCGCCCGATCAGCCAGGCGGCGGATCCGGCCAAGGCGTTGGCAGCGGTTGTAGCCGAAATCGCTTAAAAGATCGCAGGCTGCGCCAGCCCCTACAGGGAAACGCGATCCCCTGTAGGAGCTGGCGAAGGCTGTGATCTTTTGATCTGTCGCTTTAAACCTTCAACACCAACTTCCCGAAATTCTCGCCGCTGAACAATTTCATCAGCGTCTCCGGGAACGTCTCCAGTCCGTCGACGATATCTTCCCGGCTCTGCAACTGCCCCTTGGCCATCCAGCCGGCCATTTCCTGCCCGGCAGCGGCGAATTGCGCGGCGTAGTCCATCACCACAAAGCCTTCCATCCGTGCGCGGTTGACCAGCAGTGACAGGTAGTTGGCCGGGCCTTTGACCGCTTCCTTGTTGTTGTACTGGCTGATCGCGCCACAAATCACCACGCGCGCCTTCAGGGCCAGGCGACTCAACACCGCGTCGAGGATATCGCCGCCGACGTTATCGAAATACACGTCCACGCCTTTCGGGCATTCGCGCTTCAGTCCGGCCGAAACGTCTTCGTTTTTGTAGTCGATGACCCCGTCAAAACCCAGTTCATCCACCAGGAATTTGCACTTGTCCGCACCGCCGGCAATGCCGATCACGCGGCAGCCTTTAATCTTGGCGATCTGCCCGGCAATGCTGCCCACCGCACCGGCCGCGCCCGACAGCACCACGGTGTCGCCAGCCTTCGGCGCGCCAACGTCGAGCAGGGCGAAGTAAGCGGTCATCCCGGTCATGCCCAACGCGGACAAGTAGCGCGGCAGTGGTGCCAGTTTCGGATCGACCTTGTAGAAGCCCCGCGGCTCGCCGAGGTAATAATCCTGCACGCCCAGGGCGCCATTGACGTAGTCGCCGACCGCAAACCCAGGGTTGTTTGACGCCACGACTTTGCCTACGCCCAAGGCGCGCATCACCTCGCCGATGCCGACCGGCGGGATGTAGGACTTGCCCTCGTTCATCCAGCCACGCATGGCCGGGTCCAGGGACAAGTATTCGTTCTTGACCAGGATCTGACCCGCCGCCGGCTCGCCGACCGGTACTTCTTGAAAGGTGAACGTTTCGCGGGTCGCCGCACCCACCGGACGTTTGGCGAGCAGGAATTGGCGATTGGTCTGGGTAGTCATGACAGGCACTCAAGATGAATGAAGCTTTGTTGATAGACCTTCATGGCGGATGCCGCAAGGTTGGCTGATGCGGCGAATGCAGGTCGATCCAGTGCAGTGATAGTTGATCGGGCGCCTCTATCACTGTGACGCATGGGCGCTCAACCGGCCTTTTGATAGTGCTGCCGTGCGCCAGGCGCCGTGGCTAGACTGCAAGCACGCGATCCCCCGCATCTTCTCTTCGAGGACCTAATAATGAGCATGACGTTTTCCGGCCAGGTAGCTGTTGTGACCGGCGCAGCCAATGGCATTGGCCGCGCCACCGCCCAAGCCTTCGCGGCCGAAGGCTTGAAGGTGGTGGTGGCCGATCTGGACACCGCGGGGGGCGAGGGCACGGTGGCGCTGATTCGTACGGCGGGCGGCGAAGCGACCTTCGTGCGCTGCAACGTTACTGTCGAGGCCGAGGTAAAACATCTGATGGACGAGGTGATCAATACCTACGGCCGTCTTGACTATGCCTTCAATAACGCCGGCATCGAAATCGAAAAAGGCAAACTTGCCGACGGCTCGATCGATGAGTTCGACGCGATCATGGGCGTCAACGTCAAAGGCGTCTGGCTGTGCATGAAGTATCAACTGCCGTTGCTGCTGGCCCAGGGCGGCGGTGCGATCGTTAACACCGCGTCGGTAGCTGGCCTCGGCGCGGCGCCGAAAATGAGCATTTATGCGGCTTCCAAGCACGCGGTGATCGGCCTGACCAAGTCGGCCGCGATCGAATACGCGAAGAAAAAGATCCGCGTGAACGCAGTGTGCCCAGCGGTGATCGACACCGACATGTTCCGTCGTGCCTATGAGGCCGACCCGAAGAAGGCCGAGTTCGCCAATGCGATGCACCCGGTCGGGCGCATCGGCAAAGTCGAGGAAATCGCCAGCGCCGTGTTGTACCTGTGCAGTGACGGTGCAGCGTTCACCACCGGGCATTCCCTGGCGGTGGATGGCGGGGTCACCGCCTTCTGAAATCCGGAACGTCCTTGTAGGAAAAGACCCGCAACCTGTGCGGGTTTTTTTATGGTTCCGTGAACACGCCGGGGAATGTGTTTCAAATGGTTAGAACCGGCGGTTTTGGCGGCGTTGTCGCACAGCCTGGCGAGCGCTCCTGTGATTAACTGCTCGCAGCAAAATGGACAGGAGTTTGCTTACTCATGGAATTGAGAATTGACCGACAGGCAATGGTGCCGGTCGTACAGCAAATCGTCGACGCAATGGCGAGTTGGATCCGTCAAGGCGAGGTACCGCCCGCCACACGCTTGCCTTCCGTGCGACACATCGCGCGAATCAATTTGCTCAGTCAGTCCAGTGTCGTTGAAGCCTGTGAGCGCCTGGTCGCCCAGGGGATCCTGGCATCGCGTCCCGGTTCGGGGTTCTTTGTCGCCGCGTCGGCGCCGGTTGTGTCGCCCACGGGTGATCTCCCTCGTTTCGAAGGCGCAGAGGTGCTGCAAACGGGGTTCGCCGAGAACCTGTCGGGTGAACTGATGCTGGGGTGTGGTGGCTTGCCCGAAAGCTGGCGCGAGACGGACGACCTCAGCTATTCGATCCGCCAGGTGGCCCGCACCGACATGGCGGGGCTGTTCAATTACAGCACGCCGCTGGGCTTGCTCGCCTTGCGCCAGCAGATCCTCAAGCGCTTGAAACCACTCAATATCGAGACGCACGAAAGTTGCATCCTGACCACGGCTGGCGCCAGCCAGGGGCTGGACCTGATCGTGCGCACGCTGCTAAAGCCAGGCGATTGCGTGGTGGTGGAAAGCCCCGGTTTTTCTCAACTGTTCGATCTGCTCAGGTTGCGCGGGCTGCGCATGCTCGAGGTGCCACGTACCGCGCAAGGTCCCGACACGCAGGTGCTGGAGCGTTTGCTGATCAAGCACAACCCGCGGGCGATGTTTATCAATAGCTACCACCACAACCCCACGGGAAGCTGTGTGACACCGGCGGTAGCGCAGCAGGTCCTGCAACTGAGCAAGGCTTATGACGTGCTGGTCATCGAAGACGACGTTTATGCCGATATGCACAAAGGTCCCGGCACGCGCCTCGCCGCGCTGGATGACGAGGCCCGGGTGATTTACGTCGGCAGTTTCTCGAAAACCCTCAGCAGCTCATTGCGCGTGGGGTTTGTGGTGGCCAGCGCCGGGCTCATTGCCCGACTGGCCGAGGTCAAGATGATCAGCAGCATGGGCGGATCGCGGTTCTGCGAGTCGGTGCTGGCCAACCTGTTGGCCACCGGCGCCTATCGCAAACTGGTACAGCGCCAGCGCCAGCGCCTGAACGTAGACAGGACTGCGGCATTGCAGGCGCTTGAGGATGCCGAATGGGAGGTGTTCGGCAAGCCCTGCGGAGGCTTGTTTATCTGGGCGCGATCGCCAATGTCCGACTACGCTCAGGTGCGAGCACAGGCCCGACGTTTCGGCGTCCTGCTGTCCTCCCCGACGGCCTTCAGCCCGACCGGTGAGGTCAATGACTGGCAGCGCATCAATGTGGCGTATGCCTGCGATCCGCGGGCCCGGCGGTTTTTCCAGGCCACCGCTTCGGATCGACCTAAAGCGTTCTGAAAACGACGTGGACGTAGCTTTTTGCCATTATTCCGACGCCAGAGACTTGTGCTGGCACAGGCCCGTTGCGAATCTCCATCTACAGACTATGGCAGGGGACTACGAGCAATGATTTCGGCCGTGCAAGGACGTTTTGCCAACCTCGGTATGGCAAAGAAACTGGGCATCGGGTTTGTCCTGGTGCTGTTGTTGACCGCCTTGGTGGCAGCCATTGGCGTATGGTCCCTGCAAACCATCAGTCATCGCTTCGACGGGCTTAAGCAAATGTCGTCGCTCAACAGCGGTTTGCTCAAAGTGCGCTTGCTGGAGCAGGAATACGCCTTGCACGGCAACCCGAAAACCGCCGATGCGCTGCGTCAGGGGGTTGATGGGCTGATAGCCCTGTCGACTCAGTTGAAGGCGCAATCGGCGGCCAACGTGCCGGTCATGAATGATGTCGAGCTGTCGCTTGGCGCCTATCGCAAGGCCTTCGACGAATTTGTCTCGCTGACCCAGGCCAAGGACCTGGCCCTGGAAATGGCCAGTTGGTCGGTGTCCAGCGTGGCCAATAACCTCGATGTGTTGCAGGCGGGCCTCGCCGACGATGGCGCCTACGCCTTGAAGGAGTCCGAAGGCAAGGACGGTGCGCAATTCATCGAACAGGCCAATCAGGTCAGCCAGGTCTCGCGGTTGATGTTGCAGGCCATGAACGAGGCCCGGGTACGCCTCGACCAGAGTCGCAAGGGGGATGACGACAGCGCCGGCAAGGGCAAGATCGAGCAGGCCGACCAGGCGCTGACCCAGGCCGAACAGCTGAAAACCACGGTCAAGGATGAGGGCTATCAGACCGTCCTCAATGAGGTGTCCGGTCATATTGCCAGCTTCAGCGAGAAGCTCACCGAATACACCGGGCTGCTGGCCCAGGAAAAAACTGTCTACGAACAACTGCACCAGCGCGCCGGCCAGGTGGTGGAGCGGGTGGACCAGGCCTATGGGGCCGAAGACGGGGCGATGCAGGTCGAGCTGAAAAAGAATTCGTTGTTGATCATTGGCTCTTCGGCGCTGGCGTTGTTGGTCGGGCTGATCGCCGCGTGGGTGATTACCCGGTTGATCGTCGCACCGTTGCGCAGCGTGATCCGTGTTGCCCAGCAGATTGCCGCCGGTGATTTGAGTGCCACGGTGGAAGTGACCCGTCGCGATGAAATCGGCCAGTTGATGCTGGCGATGCAACAGATGGGCGCCGGGCTGAGCAGTATTGTCAGTGGTTTGCAGGCAGGTATCGAGCAGTTGGCCAGTTCTGCGCAGTCGCTATCGGCGGTGACCGAGCAGACCAATCTGGAGGTCAGCAGTCAGAAGGAAGAAACCGAGCAGGTCGCCACGGCGATGAATCAGATGACCGCCACGGTGCACGACGTGGCGCGTAATGCCGAAGAGGCCGCTACGGCGGCGCAGACGGCGGATGACAAGGTCGAGAGCGGTCAGCAGGTGGTGCGCCAGAGCATGGCGCGTATCGAGCAACTGGCGGATTCGGCGACTTCGGCCAGTTCGAGTATCGAGAGTCTGAGTGCGGAGATCCAGAATATTGGCACGGTGCTCAGTGTGATCAAGAGCGTGGCTGAGCAGACTAATTTGTTGGCGCTTAATGCGGCTATCGAGGCTGCGCGGGCGGGCGAGCAGGGCAGGGGTTTTGCGGTGGTGGCCGATGAAGTGCGGGCGTTGGCCAAGCGTACTCAGCAGTCGACCGAGGAGATTGAGCGGCTGGTCAGTGCCTTGCGCTCGGCGGCGCAGTCGTCGGTGCAGCAGATTCAGAACAGTGGTGAGTTGGTGAAGTTGGCGGTGAGTGATGCGCTGCAGACCGAGAGTGCGTTGGGGAGTATTGCGGCGGCGGTGTCGTTGATTCAGCAGATGAATCAGCAGATTGCGGCGGCGGCTGAGGAGCAGAGTTCGGTGGCTGAGGAGATTAATCGCAGTGTGACGAGTATTCGGGCGAGTGCGGATCAGTCTTCGTTGGCGATGCAGGGGAATGCGGCTTCCAGTATTGAGTTGGCGCAGTTGGGGATTGAGTTGAAGGGGATGGTTGGGCACTTTCGGCTTTGACGCTTTTCCTTGGCGGCCTTTGGGCCGACCAGGTTCTTGTTGGTTGAGTACATATCCGTTGCTGCGGTTACGGCCACTTACGGTTCCGCTCTTACAGCGGGTCACTTTTGGCAAACGCCCCAAAAGTAACCAAAAGGCCTCGCCCCGGCGTCCGGCCCCTCGCTGAGGCTCGGCGTTCCCTCGCTCCGGTCCTGCTCCGTGGGCCCGCCGCCATCGGCCATCCATGGCCGGGGGCGGCTAGCCCGGCATCCATGCCGGGCTGCCCACTACGCAGAACCTCCACTCGGCCTCCCGAAGGGGCGGGTAGATCAAAAGCAGGCGAGCTAACGCTCGGCCTAATGAGTGGTGTACGCCGCTCTGTTGTTGCGGTTGACGGCGTTACCGTTCTTCGCGGGCAAGCCTCGCTCCTACAGGTTTTGTGTCTACCGCATTACCTCGATGCCCCCAAAACTCTGTAGGAGCAAGGCTTGCCCGCGAAGGCGGCCTGACAGCCACCCCATTACCATCGGATGTACCAATCCCCGTAGACGCCGCCGAAGGCTGCGATCTTTTGATCTCCCCCCACCAAATCCAAAGCAAAAAAAAAACCACCTCTCGGTGGCTTCTTCCCTGACTGGTTCAATCAGTCGTAAATCGCTTTCTTTTTCCAGTCGGCATCAGCCTCGACGTCCTTCAACCCTTCGGTCAATTGGTTGACTTCGCCTTCTGCCGGGGCGGTTTGGTCCATGACTTGGGCGTTGGCGCGGGCCAGGAGTTTTTCCAGGTATTCGAGTTGTTCGGCGTAGAGCTGCGGTTCCTGTTGCTTGCGCAGGTATTGCACACCGCGTTCGAATGCCAGGCGGGCCTGGCCGGGCTGGTTTTGTTGCAGGGAGTGCTGGCCGAGGTTGTTGAAGAACTCGATGTGCAGCAGGACCAGGATGTGGCGGACTTCGCGGATCCAGCGCTTGGCTTCGTTGGTCGGCAGGAAGCCGTCCTGGGCGGCGCGGGTGATCTGGCCGTGCAGGGCTTCGAGCAGGAAGCGCACGTCCTTGGCCTTGGCTTCGGTCTGGATCGGTGCCGGCGGGTTGTTGACCGGGATCGATTCGCCCTGGGCGACCAGGGTGTTCAGTTCGGCGATGCGGGCCTTGACCGAAGCGTTGGTTTTTTCCAGGTGCAGCAGGCGCTGGCAGACGTTCAGCTCCAGACGGGTCAACAACAGCTTGAGTGCAGGTGTCATCAACTGACCGGGGAAGGTCTCGGTGATTTCGCCGCAGCGGCGCAGGCGGTCGTTGAGTTCAACCTTGGTACGGGCCTTTTCCAGCTTATTGTTTTCCACCACATGGTTCATGTAGCCAATGGCGATCAATAGTGCGATCCCGGCTACGACTAGCAGGGTGATCATGAGTGGTGTCACCGGTAAGACCTCTTTATAGGGTTCGCGTGCGAGTGTAGTGGCTTGGCAGGAAGGCGCATAGGGCCGCTCGACGAGTTGAATCGGCCACGACTCTTCTTATATCGGCCGTAACCCTGCTTATATAAGTAACAGCGTGCATGGTGCACATTGCCATCATTGTGGCGTGGGTGGACTATAGCGCCTTGGCGGGTGCCGGAATATAGGCGTCAAACACCGGGCGACGGAAAACCCCGATTCGCCGCTCAAAGCAGGGCGAAGTCATTGATTTAAATAAATTTATATCAGGGGGTTGACGACCCCTCAATCCATCCATAGAATGCGCGCCACTTACAGCGTAAAGCACACAGCGAAACGCGGTAGGGAGTGAATGTTGTACGTGTGTCCCCTTCGTCTAGTGGCCTAGGACACCGCCCTTTCACGGCGGTAACAGGGGTTCGAGTCCCCTAGGGGACGCCATATGCGGGAATAGCTCAGTTGGTAGAGCACGACCTTGCCAAGGTCGGGGTCGCGAGTTCGAGTCTCGTTTCCCGCTCCAATTTTAAACAGCGTTGCTTTCGGGCAAGGCTGAGTGAAACCAGAACCGACATCTTCGGATGCGGATTTGGGCACTGAAATACACACCATGTGTTTCAGTTAGCGTGTCCCCTTCGTCTAGTGGCCTAGGACACCGCCCTTTCACGGCGGTAACAGGGGTTCGAGTCCCCTAGGGGACGCCATTTGCGGGAATAGCTCAGTTGGTAGAGCACGACCTTGCCAAGGTCGGGGTCGCGAGTTCGAGTCTCGTTTCCCGCTCCATATTCAACAAAAACGCCGCTCAGTGATGAGCGGCGTTTTTGTTTGTGCGTTTTTTGTTGAAACCTCAAGGATTCGGACCCGCCAGAGCAGCGGGTCCGAACGTGCGATCAGAGTTTTGGCAACTGTCCGACGCGGCCCATCATCTCGGTCACGATCTGCAGGTCCAGCAGGAACTGGTCGACGGTCTTGAACTCGTTGTCGGTGTGGCCGGTGTATTTGACCTCAGGTCTGGCCAGGCCGAATTGCACGCCATTGGGCAGTTCATGGACGGACGTAGCGCCGGCAGACGAGCCGAACTTGTGTTCCATGCCCAGGTTTTCCGTGGACACGGCCAGCAGCGCCTTGACCCATTCACCCTCAGGATTGCGGTACATCGGCTCGGCGATCGAGTAGTCGAAGGTCGCCGCTACCTGGGTTTTCTTGGTCCAGGCGCCGATCTTTTCAGCAATTTTCGCCTTGAGCGCTTCCGGGGACTCGCCCTTCGGCACACGCAGGTTGACCGCAAGCTTGAAGGTTTTGTCATCCATCCCGACAAAGGTCAGGGACGTGGTCAGCGGACCCATGAAGGCATCGGAGAAGCCGACCCCCAATTTGCCACCCAGGTAATCCAGGCCCCAGTTATCGGCGGCATAGCGGGCGGCGTCGGTGATGTGGTTGTGCTTGAGCGCGACTTTGCCATCTAGGCTATTGATGAAAACGAGCATCCTGGCCACCGGGTTTACACCGGACTCGGGCTCGGAGGAGTGAGCGGAAACGCCGGTGACCGTCAGCTTGACGTTCTTGCCGTCGACCTTGGCGTTCACTTCGAAGTGACCGCCGTTGCCGCTGTTGCGCTTGGCATAATCAGCCCCGGCCTTCTGCAGGCTGGCAGCCAGTTCGGCGGGTTTGTCAGTGACCAGGGTAGCGACGGAAGCCGAAGGAATCTGGTTGGTCGCCATGCCGCCGGTCATTGAGATGATTTCGGCGCCTTTGCCTTCGCCCTTGCGTACGGCGAATTTCGCCATGACGGTGCCGTAGCCTTTCTCGGCAATCACCACCGGGTAACCGCCATCCAACGCCAGGTTGTAGTTAGGCGTCGGGTTATGTTCGAAGTAATAGGGAATGGCGTCGCCGGTGGTTTCCTCGGTGGTATCCACCAGCAGCTTGAAATTCCTGGCCAGCGGCAGCTTCTCTTCCTTAATGATCTTCATCGCGTACATCGCGACCACGATGCCGTTCTTGTCATCTTCGGTGCCCCGGCCATACATGCGGTCGCCGATCAGGGTGACTTTGAACGGATCGAGTTTGGTGCCGTCCTTCAGAACCCAGTTCTCCGGCGTCACGGGCACCACGTCGGCATGGGCGTGAATGCCCACGACTTCATCACCGCTGCCTTCGAGGGAGATTTCATAGACGCGGTTGTCGATGTTGCGAAAGTTCAGGTTGAAGGCCTGGGCCAGGCTTTTGATCTTGTCGGCGATCTTGATGAATTCAGGGTTGTCGTGCTGGGCGACTCCTTCGACCTGGAAGGTCGGAATTTCCACCAGTTCGCGCAAGGTCTCGGTGGCCGCGCTGCCATATTTCACCCGCGCATAAATCCCCAGCAGGCGTGTGATCTCGTTCTGCTGTTCGGCAGAAAGGGTTTTGTTGCCGAGGAAGGCGCTGATGGCCGGGCCGAGGTTGGCGGTCTTCGCCAGGTCGCTCTTGGCCACGCCACCCAGGAACTGCCTGAAATCCGTGACTGAGGTTTCACTGAAAGACTTGAGGAGGGTCGCGCTCTGTTGCGGGGTGATGTTGGCATGCGCCAGCGTGGCGAACGACGACAGGCTCGCCAGTATCAGGGTAGTCGCGGCCAGTTGCTTGAGAGAAAAATCCATTGCTGGGGGCATTCCTTCGCAGGTAGTGAGTAGGAGATTTCTGATCGAAGAATCAGAAAGGTTTCCAAACTAACACCACGGGGAAGCAGTAGGGGAGCCCCAGAAGTGGGAACTGTCGCACAGAACCGCAAAAGCGACGCAGAAACGAAAAAGGCCCGCCAGTCTGACTGAGCGGGCCTTTTGTATGGGCGCGGGGCTACATCGACAGAATCAGGCGCCCGGCAAACAGGATCAGAATCACCCCCATGGTGCGTTCGAACCAGTGCCCCATGCGCATGAACAACAGCCGAATCCGGGCGCTGGAAAAGAACAACGCGACGATCACAAACCACAGCGCATTGACGAAGCACATCCACAAGCCATACAGCGCCTGGATCTGCAGCGGTGTCGTGGCGCTGATGATGGTGGTGAAGATCGCCAGGAAAAACAGCGTGGCTTTCGGGTTGGTCGCGTTGGTCAGGAAACCGGTGGTAAACGCCTTCAACAACGTCTGTTCCACCACCGGTTCGTCGGCGGCTTTGTCGCCTTCCAGTGCAGTCTTGGGCTTGCTGCGCAGCAGGCTGACGCCGAGGTACAGAATGTAGGCACCGCCCACGACCTTGGCCACGGTCAATAACCACGGCGTGGTGTGCATTAACGCGCCGACGCCAAGCAGGGTGTAAAGCACATGCACGGAAATCCCCGCACCGATGCCCAGCGCGGTGCAGATGCCCACCAGCCGGCCGAAGCGCACGCACTGGCGAATGGTCACGGCGAAGTCCGGTCCGGGTGCGACTACGGCCAGAAAGTGGATGGTCGCCAGCGCCAGAAACTCGCCCAGGTAATTCGAAAGCATCTCAACTCCAAAAGGTAAGGGGTGAAGCATTGCCGCGATAACCGACAAAGAACGAAAGGCTCAAGCGCGGATCGGCCACGCCTGGGGTCACCGAGTGCATGCAGCGCGAATTGAACATGATGAAATCGCCCGGATCAGGGCGAATCTCCAGGGTCGGAGGGCCAAGCAGGGCCGGATCGATGCCGTAGCTGTCGCCACGCATTTCATCGAAACGGTCGGGGGAAATGTCGTGGTCCCACATCTGCAACGCACCGCCCTCGGTGGGCATGTTCAGGTAAACGTTGCAGGCGAATTGCGCCTCCAGGCTGCGGGCCTGAAAACTGTCCGGGGCATCCTTGGCAAAAATGTCGTGATGGGCGAGAAAGCACACGCCAGGTTTCACAACGCGTGATAGCCCGACATACATCTTGCGCCCGTAGAGGTTCTCCAGATGGGCACCCGCCGGCCAGGACTCGTCGAGCATGCAGCGCAGGGTGTCGACCGGGGACGAGTAGGGCGCACAGCGGTTGCGCAGTTCCTCGATGTTGCGGGTGGCGCGTTCGAAATAGTCTTCGATCAGCAGCGGCTGGTTTTCCGCTTCGTAGAACGCCATGCCGATGCGACCGATGCTCGGTGCATTGATATAGCCTTCGAAGCCCGGCGCAAGAATCTTGTCGCCAATCTGCACCGCCAGCGGTTGAGGCAAAAAGCCTTTGACGCGGATGGCGAGGACTTCTTCGTTGGCCAGTTTTTTTATGCACGTCTCATCGAGACGCTCGACGTCAAGCATCATGGTTTAGGTCCATCTATCGAGTAGTCAACGGAGCCCGCGAATGCACGCTCCCCCGGCGTCAGGCGATGACGGTGCCGACATCGCCAACAAGCTCAGTCCACGTGGTAGTGGACGGACAGCGTGCCCTTTTTCTGTGAAAGGGAGTCGATCGTGACCGTGCCCAAATCCTTCAGGCTCCGTACATGGGTGCCACCACAGCCGTAGGCGGGCAATTCGCCGAAACCGATTTCCCGGGCACCTTCGCGCAGCGAGGTCAGGCGCGGCAGGTCGTCGGCGATCCACTGTGCGATGCCGTCTTGAAGAGTCTGGGCCTCGACCTCTTCGGCCGAATCCGTCGGTTTGAACTGCACGCGACCTTCGCCCGGCCAGTGGTGGGCCTTGATCGGCATCCAGCCCAGTCCCTGGACGAAGTGGCCGATCAGGTGACCGGCCGAATGCATGCGGGTATTGAATTGGCGGCGTTGTTCATCAACCCGGATCTGGGTCATGCCGATTTTTACCGGCCGGTCGACGTAATGGACGATCCGGTCTGGATCCTGGGCCACCCGCAGCACCTGGCTTTCACCGATCCAGCCGGTATCGAAGGGCTGCCCACCGCCTTGGGGGTGAAACAGGGTGGCGCGCAAAACGACCGCGAATTCATTCTCGTGGGGCGTGCAATCCAGGACTTCCACATCGGCCTTGAGGTCATCACTATGGAAAAAGAGGCGAAGCGTCATATTCCATGCCCTTATAAAGATTCTATTTTTATTATATGAAGCGTGGAATTGCGTGATAATCCGTCCAAACATCAAAGGACTGTTGCGCTGTGAGCATAAATCTACCGCTGCCGCTGCTGGGTGAGATGGCGATTTTCGTCAAGGTTGTCGAGACCGGCAGCTTTTCCGAAGCGGCACGTCAGCTGGGCTCATCGCCCTCGGCGGTCAGCCGCAGCATTTCGCGCCTGGAAAAAGCCCTGGCCACCCGGTTGCTGCAGCGCACCACACGCAAGTTGCGCCTGAGCGACGGCGGCGAAGAGGTGTTCAAGCGTTGCCAGGAGATGGTCAGCGCGGCCAAGTCGGTGATGGAAATCAGCGGTCAATTCACCCACGAGGCTGAAGGATTGGTGCGGGTCAGCGTGCCCAAGGCCGTGGGACGATTTGTGATTCACCCGCATATGCCGGAATTTCTGCGGCGTTATCCCAAAGTCGATGTGGAACTGTTGCTCGAAGATCGGCAGGTGGATTTGATCGATGACAACGTTGATCTGGCGATCCGCATTACCGATCGCCCGCCCGCAGGGCTGGTTGGACGACAGTTGCTGACCATCGACCACTTGCTCTGCGCAACGCCGCAATACCTGGCGGAACACGGAACGCCGGCGCATCCCCATGACTTGCTCAATCACAGTTGCATCTACCTGGGCGAAACCCCGAGCGATGCGCGCTGGAAATTCAAGAAAGGCAGCAAGGCCGTGACCGTCGGCGTGCGCGGGCGTTATGCCGCCAATCACACCGGTGTGCGATTGGGCGCGGTGTTGCAGCACATCGGCATTGGCAGCCTGCCGTACTTCACCGCTCGGTATGCATTGGAGCAAGGGTTGATCGTGCAGGTGTTGCCCGACTGGACTTTTCTGGCTTCGTACCATGGCGGCGCATGGTTGCTGCACTCGCCGACGCGTTACCTGCCGCCCAAGCTGCGGGTGTTTATCGATTATCTGGTGGAGTGCCTGGAGAAAGAGCCGACGCTGAGTAAACCGGGTAAGCCGGGCAAGGTCGCGGCGGAGTATGAGTTGCCGGAGAGTGATGGGTTGCTCTGACCGGCCCATTCGCGGGCAAGCCTCGCTGACGCCACAAAAAAAAGGCCCGCATGAATCATCATGCGGGCCTTTTGTATTCCTGATCCGGGATCAGTGCTTGCTGTCGTCCTGCGACATCGCCAGCAATTGTTTTTCCTGGTTCCAGTCGAACGGTTCGTCGTTCTGTTCCGCTTCGAAACGACGCTCTTCCAGGGCCTGATACAAGTCGATTTCATCATCGGGCATGTAGTGCAGGCAGTCGCCGGCGAAGTACCACAACAGGTCGCGCGGTACCAGGTGGGCGATTTGCGGGTAGCGGGTGATGACCTGGCAGAGAATGTCCTGGCCCAGGTATTGGCTTTCGATCGGATCGACCGGCAGCAACGCACGCAATTCGTCGAAGCGCTCCAGGAACAAGGCATGGCTTTCTTCGGGAACCTGTTCGGCCTCACCTACGGCGACCAGGATGCTGCGCAAGTGGTCCAGCAAGACGAGATGATCGGCAACGACATTGGACACGAGATAAGTCCTCAAGAGCAAAACGGGCGCGGGAGTATAAAGCCCCCACGCCTGTTTTTACAGGATCAGCGGACCTTTCCGTCGGCCAGCGCCAGCTCTTCCTTGTCGAAATCATCGACATCGATCACCTTGCGCCGCGCCACTTCGGCGTCGCGCAGGGTCTGCGCCTCACCCGGTTGCAACACTCCAGCTTCCAGTGCGGCATCGATGGCGTGTTCCCCGGCGGCCGGTTTGACCTGGCCGCTTTTGAGCGCCACGTGCAGCTTCTTCTGCAACGGTTGCGCCGCGTTCAGCAGGTTGCAGGCGTGTTGCAGGGCACCAACGGCATCCTCGGCCGATTGCGGACGGTAGCAACCGCCGAGCAACTCTTCGAGGGTCGGATCGCCCTTGGCCCGGCCAATGACTGCGGCCACTTCGGCGCCGAGTTTGTCCGATGGCCCTTTGTGACGACGACCGAACGGGAACACGATCACCCGCAGCAGGCAACCCAGCACCTTGTTCGGGAAGTTGGTCAGCAGTTCATCCAGCGCACGCTCGGACTGACCGAGGCTTTCTTCCATGGCCCAGTTGAACAGCGGTGCCATGTGGTCCGGTGAATCGAGGTCGTGGTAACGCTTGAGCGCAGCGGAGGCGAGGTACATGTTGCTGAGCACATCTCCCAGGCGTGCCGACAGGCGTTCACGACGTTTCAGTTCACCGCCGAGCAGCATCATGCTCAGGTCGGCCAGCATGGCGAACGCCGCAGCCTGACGGTTGAGGGCGCGGAAGTAACCTTGGCTAAGCGAGTTGCCCGGCGCCCGATCGAAATGACCAAAACCCAGATTCAGCACCAACGTGCTGGCGGCGTTGCTCACGGCAAACCCGATGTGCTTGAGCAGCAGGCCATCGAATTCGGTAAGCGCCTGATCCTTGTCTTCACGACCGGCGAGGGCCATTTCCTTGAGCACGAACGGATGGCAGCGAATCGCGCCCTGGCCGAAGATCATCAGGTTGCGCGAAAGAATGTTCGCGCCTTCCACGGTGATGAAGATCGGCGCGCCGTTCCAGCTGCGACCGAGGTAGTTGTTCGGCCCCATGATGATCGCCTTGCCGCCATGCACGTCCATGGCGTGGCTGATGCACTCGCGGCCGCGTTCGGTGAGGTGATACTTGAGAATCGCCGACAGCACCGACGGCTTCTCGCCCAGGTCCACTGCATTGGCGGTGAGCATACGCGCGGCGTCCATCATCCAGGCATTGCCGCCGATACGGGCCATGGCTTCCTGAATGCCTTCGAAGGCAGACAGCGGCACATTGAATTGTTCCCGCACTTGGGCGTACTGGCCGGTGACCAGACTGGTGAACTTCGCCGCGCCGGTACCCACCGCAGGCAAAGAAATCGAACGGCCTACCGACAGGCAGTTCATCAGCATCATCCAGCCCTTGCCGAGCATTTCCTGGCCGCCGATGAGGAAGTCCAGAGGGATGAACACGTCCTTGCCGGAGTTCGGGCCGTTCATGAACGCGGCGCCGAGTGGCAGATGACGACGACCGATTTCAACCCCGGCGGTGTCGGTCGGGATCAGCGCCAGGCTGATGCCCAGGTCTTCCTTGTCGCCCAACAGATGATCCGGGTCATAAGCCTTGAAGGCCAGGCCGAGCAGGGTGGCCACCGGGCCCAGCGTGATGTAGCGCTTTTCCCAGTTCAGGCGCAGGCCAAGGGTTTCCTGGCCTTCCCATTCGCCTTTGCAGATCACCCCGGTGTCGGGCATCGCGCCGGCATCGGAACCGGCCAGTGGACCGGTCAAGGCAAAGCACGGAATGTCATCGCCGCGGGCCAGGCGTGGCAGGTAATGGTTGCGTTGTTCGTCGGTGCCGTAATGCAGCAACAGTTCGGCGGGGCCGAGGGAGTTGGGCACCATCACGGTGGAGGCGAGGTCGCCGCTGCGGGTCGCCAGTTTCATCGCGACCTGGGAGTGAGCATAGGCCGAGAAGCCTTTGCCACCGAACTCCTTGGGAATGATCAGCGCAAAGAAGCCGTTTTCCTTGATGTGCGACCAGGCTTCTGGCGGGAGGTCCATGTCCTGGCCGATCTGCCAGTCGCTGACCATGGCGCACAGCTCTTCGGTCGGGCCGTCGATAAAGGCCTGTTCCTCTTCGCTCAGTTGCGCTTTTGGATAGGACAGCAGTTTGTCCCAGTCCGGACGGCCGCTGAACAGTTCACCGTCCCACCACACCGTGCCGGCATCGATCGCGTCGCGCTCGGTTTGCGACATCGGCGGCAGGGTTTTCTGGAACCAGCTGAACAGCGGCGCGCTGAAGTATTTGCGGCGCAGGTCAGGCAGCAATAGCGGTGCCGCAACGGCGGCAATCAGCACCCAGAGCACCAGCAGCAACCAACCCGGCGCATGGCTGAAGGCGCCCATTGCCACCACATAGACCGCAACGATGGTCAACGCCGGCAGCGGGGCGATGCGGCGGTGGGCCAACCAGGCGATGCCGACGATCAGAACCAGTATCCACAACAACAGCATATTTAATCCTCCGTGAAACCAGGGCAAAACCAACGTTCAGAGCTTAGACGGCATCCGTAATTTCGGGTGGTCAGAGCAATGTGATTGAAATCGTGGGAAACCTTGGATGGGTTTTGTAAGACCTGTTGGCAACCGGCCTCGGAAATCGTTCGCAGGGTAAGCGGCAAAGCGCCCATGTTTGGCCGAATCGTCGTTATCTCTGTGCTGAAGGTGCCGTTAGACTCGAGGCTCCCCCAGGAGATCGTCCTCATGCACGAGTATCTGCGTCCCGGCCGCTTCATCGATAGTGACCACCCTGCGGTGGTGGAGTTCGCGGAAAAACATCGCGGTGTCAGTCGCGATCCGCGCGAGCAGGCGATCAATCTCTATTACGCGGTGCGCGAGGCCGTGCGCTATAACCCTTACACCTTCAGCCGCGACCCAGACACCTTGCGTGGCAGTTACGCATTGGCGACCGGCGAAAGTTATTGCGTGCCCAAGGCCACGTTGCTGGCCGGGTGCGCCCGGCATTGCGGGATCCCGGCACGCATCGGCCTGGCGGACGTTCGCAATCACCTGTCGACCCCGCGCCTGCTCGAACTGCTCAAGAGCGATGTGTTCGCCATGCACGGTTATACCGAGCTGTACCTGAACGAACGCTGGGTCAAAGCCACGCCGGCGTTCAATCAAGGCTTGTGCGAATTGTTCAATGTCGCGCCGCTGGAATTCGATGGCGTCAACGACAGCGTGTTCCATCCCTTCAACCGCGACGGCGAGCAATTGATGGAATACCTGGTGGACCACGGCCAGTTCCCTGATGTGCCCGAAGCGTTCTTTTTCGAACACCTGGAAAAGTGCTACCCGCACCTGTTCGGCGAACAATTGCCGGTGCTGTTGGGGGACATGCAGAGTGATTTGAGTCGCGCCTGATCCGGCGTATGCTGCCTGCGCATTCATCCATAAAGAGGCGGTCATGCTGAAGATCTGGGGTCGGAAAAACTCGTCGAATGTCAGGAAACCACTGTGGGCCGCCGAGGAACTTGGCCTGGCCTATGAAGCCATCGATGCCGGTGGCGCCTTCGGTGTGGTGGACACGCCGGAGTACCGCGCGATGAATCCCAATGGTCGCGTTCCGGTGATCCAGGACGATGGTTTTGTGCTGTGGGAATCCAACGCCATCGTGCGTTACCTGATGGCGCGACATGCCAACGAAACACACTGGTATCCGCAAGATCTTCAGGCGCGGGCATCCGCCGACAAATGGATGGACTGGACCACTTCGAGCTTCGCCGGCCCATTCCGCACTGTGTTCTGGGGCGTGTTGCGCACGCCGAAAGAGCAGCAAGACTGGTCTGCCATCAACGCCGCGATCCAGGAATGCAACGATTTGCTAGCGATGGCCGATCAGGCGCTGGCTGCCAAGCCATATCTGTCCGGCGATGAAATCGGCATGGGCGATATTCCCCTTGGCAGCTTCATTTATGCCTGGTTCGAGATGCCGATCGAGCGCGCGCCGCAGCCGCATTTGGAAGCCTGGTATGCGCGACTGAAGCAGCGCCCGGCGTATCAGAAAGCCGTCATGACCGCGTTGACTTAATACTCACTATCGACACACTTGACTGTACTTGTGTGGCGGTGACAAGCACCATTGCGTCCATGCGCCGTGGTTGTATTGATCACCGCCCGCCCTTATTTATTCCTTTCCTTCCTTCTTGGTGCGTATCCCGATATGAGTTCCGCTCTGTCCATCCGGCAGCTAACCAAAACCTACGGCAACGGTTTCCAGGCCTTGAGTGGTATCGATCTGGACGTCGCCGAAGGTGACTTTTTCGCCTTGCTCGGCCCTAACGGCGCCGGCAAATCCACGACCATCGGCATTCTCTCGACCCTGGTGAACAAGACCACGGGCACGGTGAATATCTTCGGTCACGACCTGGACAAGAATCCTGCGCAGCTCAAGCGCTCCATCGGCGTGGTGCCGCAGGAATTCAACTTCAACCAGTTCGAAAAGACTTTCGACATCGTTGTGACCCAGGCCGGTTACTACGGCATCCCGCCGAAAATCGCCAAGGAACGCGCCGAGCAATACCTGACGCAACTGGGCCTGTGGGACAAACGCGATGTGCCGTCGCGCTCGTTGTCCGGCGGTATGAAGCGGCGCCTGATGATCGCCCGCGCCCTGGTTCACGAACCGCGTCTGCTGATCCTCGACGAACCGACGGCGGGGGTGGACATCGAGTTGCGTCGCTCGATGTGGACCTTCCTCACCGAGCTGAACCAGAAAGGCATCACCATCATCCTCACCACCCATTACCTGGAAGAGGCTGAGCAGTTGTGCCGCAACATCGGGATCATCGACCACGGCACCATCGTCGAAAACACCAGCATGAAGCAGTTGCTCAGCCAACTGCATGTGGAAACCTTCCTGCTCGACATCAAGAACACCCTGGGCGTGGTCCCGCAGTTGCTCGGTTATCCGACGAAGCTGCTCGACAGCCACACCCTGGAAGTACAGGTGGACAAGGCCATGGGCATCACCGCGCTGTTCACCCAGTTGGCGCAGCAGAACATCGAAGTGCTGAGCCTGCGTAACAAAACCAATCGCCTCGAGGAGTTGTTCGTGTCCCTGGTGGAGAAAAATCTGTCGAAGGTGGCGGTATGAGTTCCGAGCTGCAACCTAACCTCGTTGCCCTCAATACCATCGTTTACCGTGAGGTAAGGCGCTTCACTCGGATCTGGCCGCAGACCCTGCTGCCGCCGGCCATCACCATGGTCCTGTACTTCGTGATCTTCGGTAACCTGATCGGCAAGCAGATTGGCGGCATGGGCGGCTTCACTTATATGGAGTACATCGTGCCGGGGCTGATCATGATGTCGGTGATCACCAACTCGTACGGCAACGTGGTGTCGAGTTTCTTCGGCAGCAAGTTCCAGCGTTCCATCGAGGAATTGATGGTGTCGCCGGTGTCGCCGCACACGATCCTGATCGGCTACACCCTGGGCGGCGTGCTGCGCGGGTTGATGGTCGGGATCATCGTGACCATCCTGTCGCTGTTCTTCACCGATTTGCAGGTGCATCACTTGGGCGTGACCATCCTGGTGGTGGTACTGACGGCGACGATCTTCTCGCTGCTGGGCTTCATCAACGCGGTGTTTGCGCGCAACTTCGATGACATCTCGATCATCCCGACCTTCGTGCTGACACCGCTGACGTACCTGGGCGGGGTGTTCTACTCGATCACCTTGCTGCCGCCGTTCTGGCAGACCGTGTCCCTGGCCAACCCGGTGTTGCACATGGTCAACGCGTTCCGCTACGGCATCCTTGGCGTGTCGGACATCAAGATCAGCGTGGCGATCACCTTCATGCTGGTGGCGACCGTGGCCTTGTACATCGGTTGTGCGCGGTTGCTGGTGAGTGGGCGCGGGATGCGGACCTGATCCAGGACCGAGGCGCCAGCCCAGACACCGCATAAAAAAACGGCCTCCCAAGCGGAGGCCGTTTTGCATTCCTACATCCGGTTTTTCCTGCGCCGCTTCCATTGCCGTCCGACCCACCAACGCCAATACATCATGGTCAGGCAATACGCCAGCGCCCCAAGCACCAACCCCGTCACCACCGAACCAAGCAAAAACGGCTGCCACAACGTCGAGAGTTCGCCGCTGATCCACTCCCAGGTCAACTCGTCCGGCAGATGACGAGCGGGCACGTCCATCAACCAGGCCCCGGTCTGATACGTACAGAAGAAAACGGCAGGCATGGTGATCGGGTTGGTCAGCCAGACCAGGCTCACCGCAATCGGCATATTGCCGCGGACCATGATCGCGAGGATGGCGGCAAGGAGCATTTGCAGCGGAATCGGCAGGAACGCCGCGAACAGCCCGACGGCCATCGCCCGAGCCACCGAATGACGATTGAGGTGCCAGAGGTTGGGGTCATGCAGCAGGGTGCCGAGAAAGCGTAAGGATTTGTGTTCCCTGATGCTGGTCGGGTCTGGCATGTAGCGTTTGAATAAGCGCCGGGGCATAAGGCTTCTCGGTCGGTTCAGGCGGCAAGTATGTCTGGATTCTATTAGCCGCCCATTCAGACTTTGTGACAATTGATAACCGCGCCCGTGCGCCGCCTCGACTATGCCTTGGAAGGGGACTCTCAAGGACGGGCTTATGCGCACAGGGATGGTAGCGCTGGCGCTCGGGTTGTTGGCGCTGCGTTTTTTACCGGCATTACCGCCGGTCTGGTTATGGCTGTTGCTGCCGGTGGTGGGTTTGATGCTGCTGCCGTTTCGCACTTATCCGCTGGCGTTTTTCCTGTTCGGCTTCAGTTGGGCCGGCGGGAGTGCGCAGTCGGCACTGGATGATCGGCTATCGGCAGGCCTGGACGGCGAAACCCGCTGGGTGGAAGGCCGGGTCAGCGGTTTGCCGCAAAACAACGAGACAGTGGTGCGTTTCGAATTGACGGATGCGCGTTCGCGACACGGGGCGGTGCCGTCGCTGATGCGCCTGGCCTGGTACGGCGGACCGCCGGTCAACAGCGGCGAGCGCTGGCGCCTGGCGGTGAAGTTGAAGCGCCCGACCGGGCTGATCAATCCCCATGCCTTCGATTACGACGCCTGGCTGCTGGCCCAGGGCATCGGCGCCACCGGCACGGTGAAGGATGGCCGGCGCCTTTCACCCGCCCGCTGGGCCTGGCGCGACGGCATCCGCCAGCGTTTGCTCAGTGTCGATGCCCAAGGGCGAGCCGGGGCATTGGCGGCGTTGGTGCTGGGCGATGGCGCCGGGTTGAGCCGCGACGACTGGCAGGTGTTGCAAGACACCGGCACCGTGCACCTGTTGGTGATTTCCGGGCAGCACATCGGTTTGCTGGCAGGCTCGGTGTACCTGCTGATCGCCGGGCTGGCCCGTTATGGCCTGTGGCCGAGACGTTGGCCCTGGCTGCCGTGGGCATGTGGCCTGGCGTTCGCGGCAGCCCTCGGTTATGGGCTGCTGGCCGGTTTCGAAGTGCCGGTGCGGCGGGCCTGCGTGATGATCGCCCTGGTGCTGTTGTGGCGCCTGCGCTTTCGTCATCTGGGGGCGTGGTGGCCGCTGTTGCTGGCGTTTGATGGCGTGTTGCTGCTGGACCCGCTGGCGAGTCTGCAACCGGGTTTCTGGTTGTCCTTTGCTGCTGTAGCGGTGCTGATTTTCACCTTCGGCGGTCGACTGGGTCCGTGGCGCTGGTGGCAAACCTGGACCCGCGCCCAATGGCTGATCGCTATCGGTCTAGGCCCGCTGCTGCTGATGTTGGGGTTGCCGGTCAGTGTCAGCGGGCCGCTGGTCAATCTGCTGGCGGTACCGTGGATCAGTCTGCTGGTATTGCCTCCAGCCTTGGTCGGGACAGTGCTGTTGCCGGTGCCTTACGTAGGGGAAGGGTTGCTGTGGCTGGCGGGCGGTCTGATCGACTTGCTGTTCAAGGGGCTGGCGCTGATGGCGAATCCGTTCCCCGCGTGGGTGCCGGTGGCGGTGCCATTGTGGGTCGGAGCCATCGGCGTATTGGGCGCCTGTCTATTATTGATGCCGCGAGGCGTGCCGTTGCGCCCATTAGGTTGGCCAATGCTGTTGCTGCTGGTCTTCCCGCCGCGCGACGAAGTGCCCGAAGGCCTGGCCGAGATCTGGCAACTGGACGTCGGCCAGGGCTTGGCGATCCTGGTGCGCACTCGCCAACACACGCTGCTGTATGACGCCGGCCCGCGCTTCGGTGATTTCGATCTTGGCGAGCGAGTGGTCCTGCCGTCATTACGCAAACTGGGCATAAACGGCCTCGACCTGATGCTGATCAGTCACGCCGACGCCGACCATGCTGGCGGGGCTCGTGCAATCAATGAGGGGTTGCCGGTGGCGCGAGTGATCAGCGGCGATCCGCTGGCGCTGCCCGTCGAATTACACGCCGAAGGCTGCGAGAGCGGTCGGCAATGGGGCTGGGATGGCGTGACGTTCCAGCTCTGGCAATGGTCCTCGGCCAGCGAAAGCAATCAAAAGTCCTGTGTCCTGCAGATCGAAGCCAACGGCGAACGCTTGCTGCTGACCGGCGATATCGACATACACGCCGAACGCGCACTGCTGGACAGCCCTTTGGCGCAGCCCACCGATTGGTTGACAGCGCCGCACCACGGCAGCCGCAGTTCCTCATCCATGCTGCTGCTCACCGCGTTGCAACCCAAAGCCGTGCTGATCTCCCGCGGCCACGGCAATTCCTTCGGCCACCCCCATCCCACGGTGATGGCGCGTTATCGCAAGCGTGGCCTGCGCATCTACGACAGCGCCGAGCACGGTGCCGTCCGTCTACTGCTGGGAAGCTTCGAGCCACCGCGGACGATGCGTCAACAACGGCGCTTCTGGCGCGATGCGCCGGCGGCGGACAAATGACCTGCCAGACGGGATGCGACATCCCGGTCTTCGGTGCGCCGACCCCCTATGTTAGAGTGGCGCACTTTTTCGAGGGGACTGTCACTGTGTGGGAATTGGTCAAATCCGGCGGCTGGATGATGCTGCCGATCATTCTGAGTTCCATCGTAGCCATGGCAATCGTTGCCGAACGCCTGTGGACCCTGCGCGCCAGCCGTGTGACCCCGGAGCATTTGCTCGGGCAGGTCTGGGTCTGGATCAAAGACAAACAACTCAATAAAGAAAAGCTCAAGGAACTGCGCGCCGACTCGCCGTTGGGCGAAATCCTCGCCGCCGGCCTGGCCAACTCCAAGCATGGTCGCGAGATCATGAAAGAGTGCATCGAAGAAGCCGCCGCCCGGGTTATCCACGAGCTGGAGCGCTACATCAATGCGCTGGGCACCATCGCCGCCATGGCCCCGTTGCTCGGGTTGCTCGGGACGGTGCTGGGCATGATCGATATCTTCAGCTCGTTCATGGGCACGGGCATGACCACCAACGCCGCAGTGTTGGCCGGCGGTATTTCCAAAGCCTTGATCACCACGGCTTCGGGCCTGATCGTCGGTATCCCGTCGGTATTCTTCCACCGCTTCCTGCAACGCCGGATCGATGAACTGGTGGTGGGGATGGAGCAGGAAGCTATCAAGCTGGTTGAGGTGGTACAGGGCGACCGTGACGTGGACCTGTCCGAGGGCAAAAAAGCGTGAAATTCCGCCGCAAGCAACGGGAAAACATAGACATCAATCTCGTGTCGCTGATCGACGTGGTGTTTGTCCTGCTGCTGTTTTTCGTGGTGACCACCACTTTTACCCGGGAAACCCAGTTGCGCGTCGAACTGCCGGAAGCGGTCAGCGGCTCGCCGGCTGAAGACCAGCAGGTCAAGCAACTGGATGTCGCCATCAGCGCCGAGGGCGTGTTTTCGGTCAACAATCAGTTGTTGCCGAAGAATGACCTGGCCAGCCTGATGGATGCCTTGCAGAAAGAATCCAACGGCGACACCAACTTGCCGCTGTCCATCAGCGCCGACGGCAAGACCCAGCATCAGTCCGTCATCACCGCCATGGACGCGGCCGGCAAGCTCGGTTTCAGCCACCTGCGCATGACCACGGTCGAGGCGGCGCCGCCCGCTCCCTGATGGCCATGTCCGATCGTTTGCTCGCCGCGTGGTACGCCGGTCATCCCGCCCTGAAGCTGTTGCAGCCGCTGGAATGGCTGTATCGGCGCGTGGTCGTTGGCAAGCGCCAGCGTTTCCTGGCGGGCGAGGGTGAGATTTACCAGCCACCAGTGCCGCTGATTGTGGTCGGCAACATCACGGTGGGCGGTACGGGCAAGACGCCGCTGATTCTGTGGATGATCGAGCATTGCCAGCGCCAGGGTTTGCGCGTTGGTGTGGTCAGCCGTGGTTACGGCGCCAAACCGCCGCAATTGCCGTGGCGGGTCGAGGCCGATCAAGGCGCCGACATCGCCGGCGACGAGCCACTGTTGATCGTCCAACGTACCGGCGTGCCGTTGATGATCGACCCGGATCGCAGCAGCGCCGTCAAAGCCTTGTTCGCCAGCGAACCGCTTGACCTGATCCTGTCCGACGACGGCATGCAGCATTATCGGTTGGCCCGCGACCTGGAACTGGTGCTGATCGACGCCGCCCGGGGCCTGGGCAATAAGCGCTGCCTGCCCGCTGGCCCATTGCGCGAACCGATCGAGCGTCTGCAAAGCGTCGACGCCGTCCTCTACAACGGCGCCGCCACCGATCGCGACGACGGTTTTGCCTTCCAGCTGCAACCCACGGCGCTGATCAATCTGAAAACCGGCGAACGCAAGCCACTGGATCACTTCCCACAAGGCCAGGCACTGCACGCCGTGGCCGGGATCGGCAATCCCCAGCGTTTCTTCAACACCCTCGAAACGCTACACTGGCAGCCAATACCCCATGCCTTTGCCGACCACGCCGAGTACAGCGTGCAGGCCTTGAATTTCACACCGTCATTGCCGTTGGTGATGACCGAAAAGGATGCGGTGAAGTGCCGTGCCTTTGCCGCCGCCGATTGGTGGTACCTGGCGGTCGATGCTGCACCATCGCCGGCCTTCGTGGCCTGGTTCGATACGCAGCTGATGCGCCTGTTGCCGGCTCGTCTTTTGCCTTAAAACCGTTTTTATCCAGGGAATGTTCATGGACACCAAATTGCTCGACATCCTCGCTTGCCCGGTCTGCAAAGGCCCGCTCAAGCTCAGCGCCGACAAGACCGAGCTGATCAGCAAGGGCGCCGGCCTGGCGTACCCGATTCGCGATGGCATCCCGGTGATGCTCGAAACCGAAGCCCGCACCCTGACCACCGACGAGCGCCTGGATAAATGACCACAGCCTTTACCGTTGTCATTCCCTCGCGTTACGCCTCCACCCGTTTGCCGGGCAAACCGCTGCTGCTGATCGCCGGCAAGCCGATGATCCAGCACGTCTGGGAACAGGCGAGCAAAAGCAGCGCCGAGCGCGTGGTGGTTGCCACGGACGATGCGCGCATCGTCGAGGCCTGCAAGGGGTTTGGCGCCGAAGTGGTGCTGACCCGCGAAGACCACAACTCTGGCACTGACCGTCTGGCCGAAGTTGCGACGAAACTGGGCCTGGTGCCCGACGCCATCGTGGTCAACGTTCAGGGCGACGAACCGCTGATCCCGCCAAGCGTGATCGATCAGGTCGCCGCCAACCTCGCGGCCCACACCGAAGCGCGCATGGCCACCCTGGCCGAGCCGATCGAAGACGTGGAAAGCCTGTTCAATCCCAACGTGGTCAAAGTCGTCAGCGACCTCAATGGCCTGGCGCTGACCTTCAGTCGTGCCACCTTGCCGTGGGCTCGGGACGCATTGGCCAAGAGCCGCGATCAGTTGCCGGAAGGCGTGCCGTATCGCCGCCACATCGGCATCTATGCCTACCGCGCCGGTTTCCTGCATGACTTCGTCAGTTGGGGCCCGTGCTGGCTGGAAAACACCGAATCACTGGAACAACTGCGCGCCCTGTGGCACGGCGTGCGGATTCACGTCGCCGACGCGCTGATCGCACCGCCCCACGGTGTCGACACCGTCGAAGACCTTGAGCGCGTTCGTCGCCTGCTGGAGGCCTGATGCGGGTTCTGTTCGTCTGCCTGGGCAATATTTGCCGTTCGCCCACGGCCGAAGGCGTGCTGCGGCACAAACTGCGTGAGGCCGGGCTGGCCGGGCAAATCGAAGTGGCTTCCGCCGGCACTGGCGACTGGCACGTCGGCAAGGCCCCGGACAAACGCAGCCAGGCTGCGGCCAAGTTGCGTGGTTATGACCTTTCAGCCCAGCGTGCGCAGCAAGTCAGTCGTGCGGATTTCGCCACTTACGACCTGATCCTGGCGATGGACAACAGCAATCTGCGCAACCTCAAGGCCCTGCAACCGGCCAAGGGCAAGGCTGAGCTGGATCTATTCCTGCGTCGCTATGCCTCTGAAATCGACGAAGTGCCGGACCCGTACTACGACGGCGACCAAGGCTTCGAGCAAGTATTGGATTTGATCGAGCGCGCCAGTGATCTGCTGGTGATCGAGCTGAAGGGACGCTTATGAGTTTGCAGGTCCAACCCCAGGTTTCGCTCAAACCGTTCAACAGTTTTGGCGTGGATGTCCGGGCTCAGCTATTTGCCGAAGCCCACAGCGATGCCGAAGTGCGTGAAGCGCTGGCCTATGCCGTGGCGCATGACGTGCCGTTGTTGGTGATTGGCGGCGGCAGCAACTTGCTGCTGACCGCCGATATCCAGGCCTTGGTGTTGCGCATGGCCACCCGTGGCATTCGCGTACTCAACGATGACGGCAGCCAGGTGGTGATCGAAGCCGAGGCCGGCGAGCCTTGGCATCCGTTTGTGCAACACACCTTGGCCCAGGGCTTGTCGGGGCTGGAAAACCTCAGCCTGATCCCCGGCACTGTCGGCGCGGCACCGATGCAGAACATCGGCGCTTACGGCGTCGAGATCAAGGACGTGTTCGCCGGCCTCACCGCGCTGGATCGTCAGACCGGCGAACTGCGCGACTTCACGCTGGAAGAATGCAACTTCGCCTACCGCGACAGCCTGTTCAAACAGCAGCCGGGACGTTGGTTGATCCTGCGGGTCCGGTTCACCCTGAACCGCACCGCGCATTTGCATCTGGAATACGGTCCGGTGCGTCAGCGCCTGACCGAGCAGGGCATCGATCAGCCGACGCCGACCGATGTCAGCCAGGCAATTTGCAGCATCCGCAGCGAAAAACTCCCGGACCCGGCTGTGCTCGGCAATGCCGGCAGTTTCTTCAAGAATCCGTTGGTGCCAGCGGCGCTGGTGACCCGGCTCAAGCTTGAATACCCGGACCTGGTGGCCTATGCGCAACCGGACGGGCAGATGAAACTGGCGGCGGGCTGGCTGATCGAGAAGGCCGGCTGGAAAGGTTTCCGTGACGCGGATGCTGGTGTGCATAAATTGCAGGCGCTGGTGCTGGTCAACTACGGCGGCGCGACCGGTCTGCAACTGCTGGCGCTGGCGCAACGGATCCAGGCAGACATTTCGCAACGCTTCAGCGTTGAGCTGGAAATGGAGCCCAATCGCTATTGAGGCTACGCTTTCAGGATCGACTTCGAAGCCCTGCACACTTCAAATGTGCAGGGCTTTTTTGTTAATGCTGGGTTAACTTAGCCCCCTAACGATGCAAGCATTTGCTCCACCAAAGGCCCGATGCAGACGCTGTCGTCTGCGTAAGAGAGCCCATTAGCCTGAGCCGATCTGCGTGACCCCCCGCCAACCCCCGGCGGCAGATTGCTCGACCCCATAACCCTGACCTATGCGGGCGTGCCCATGATTACCCTGAAACTTAATGGCCAAGACCATCCACTCGATGTGACCGAGGATATGCCGCTGCTTTGGGCTATCCGCGATGTCGCCGGTTACAACGGCACCAAATTCGGCTGCGGAATGGGCCTGTGCGGTGCCTGCACCATCCATATCGACGGTTTGCCGGCGCGCAGTTGCATCACGCCGATTGGCTCGGTGGTTGGCCAGAACGTCAGCACTATCGACAACCTGCACGCCGATCCGGTCGGGCAAATCGTCCAGCAAGCCTGGCTCGACACGGCCGTGGCCCAGTGCGGTTTCTGCCAGGGCGGGCAGATCATGTCCGCCACGGCATTGCTCAAGACCAATCCCAACCCGAGCGACGAGCAAATCGAAGAAGCGATGGTCGGCAATATTTGCCGCTGCGGCACCTACAACCGGATCAAGACCGCCATCCGTCAGGCGTCCACTCATCTGAAGGAGGCCAAGGCATGAGCCAGCTCCCGAATGATTTCGCCCTGAGCAACCTCAGCCGTCGCGGCTTTCTCAAAGGCGTTGGCGCCACCAGTGCCTTGGTACTCGCCGCCAGTTGGGGCTGGCAGGATGCGTTTGCCGAAGACAAACCGAAGAAATTCGGCGCTGACGGCATGCCCAACGGCTGGATCGATGATCCGAAGGTCTACGTCAGCATCGCCGCCGATGGCACGGTAACCGTGGTCTGCAACCGTTCGGAAATGGGCCAGGGCGTGCGCACCAGCCTGAGCATGGTGGTGGCCGACGAGCTGGACGCCGATTGGGCACTGGTCAAGGTGCAACAGGCGCCGGGTGACGAGGTGCGCTTCGGCAACCAGGACACCGACGGCTCGCGCAGCATGCGCCACTGGTTCGAACCAATGCGTCGCTGCGGTGCTGCCGCGCGGACCATGCTGGAACAGGCCGCCGCCGACCAATGGAAAGTCCCGGTCGGCGAATGCCACGCACAACTGCACAAGGTCATTCACCAACCCACTAAACGCGAACTCGGTTACGGCGAGTTGGCCGCCGCGGCCGGTGCGCTGGCGGTGCCGGCCCGTGACAGCCTGCGACTCAAGCAGCCGTCGGAATTTCGCTACATCGGCAAAGAAGGCGTGCGCGCCATCGACGGTGCCGACATCGTCAACGGTCGCGCCATCTACGGCGCCGATGTGCATTTCGACGGCATGCTCTACGCGACCATCGCCCGTCCTGCGGTGTATGGCGGCAAGGTCAAGTCCGTGGATGACAGTGCGGCGCTGAAGGTCCCCGGTGTGATCAAGGTGTTGCAGATCGAAAGTCGTCCGCTGCCGTCGGAGTTCCAGCCATTGGGCGGCGTGGCCGTGGTGGCGAGCAATACCTGGGCTGCGATCAAGGGTCGCGAAGCGCTGAAGATCGAGTGGGACGACGGCCCCAATGCCAGTTACGACTCGATCGCCTATCGCAAGGAACTGGAAGCCGCTTCGCTCAAACCGGGCAAAGTGGTGCGCAATACCGGCGACATCGACAAGGCCTTGGCCAGCGCAGGCAACAGCACCCTCGAAGCGTCCTACTATTTGCCGCACCTGGCGCAGGCGCCGATGGAACCGATGGTCGCCATCGCCCGTTTCAAGGACGGGGTATGCGAAGCCTGGGCCCCAAGCCAGGCGCCACAAGTCACCCGCGAGCGGATCGGCGAACGCCTCGGCCTGCCGTTCGATAACGTCACCTTTAACGTCACCTTGCTCGGTGGTGGGTTCGGGCGTAAATCCAAACCGGACTTCGTCATTGAAGCAGCGATCCTGGCCAAGGAATTCCCCGGCAAAGCGGTGCGGGTGCAATGGACCCGTGAAGACGACATCCATTGTTCCTATTTCCACACCGTATCCGCCGAATACCTGAAGGCCAGCCTCGATAAGGACGGCATGCCGTCAGGCTGGTTGCACCGCACCGTGGCGCCGAGCATCACCGCGCTGTTCGCGCCGGGCATGAATCACGAGGCGGCGTTCGAGTTGGGCATGGGCTTCACCAACATGGCGTACGCGATTCCCAACGTGCGCCTGGAAAACCCGGAAGCGGCGGTGCACACCCGGGTCGGCTGGTATCGCTCGGTGTCGAACATCCCCCACGGCTTCGCGATTCAAACCTTCGTCGACGAATTGGCCCACAAGGCCAAGCAAGATCCGCTGAAGTACCAGATCAAATTGCTCGGCCCGGACCGTCAGATCGATCCGCGCACCTTGAGTGAAGAGTGGAACTACGGCGAATCCCCCGAGCGTTATCCGATCGACACCGCCCGCATGCGCACGGTGCTGGAAACCGCCGCCAAGGCTGCCGGTTGGGGACGCACGCTGCCCAAGGGCCGAGGCCTGGGGTTGGCGGTGCATTACAGCTTCGTCACCTATGTCGCGGCGGTGATTGAAGTTGAAGTCAAAGACGACGGCACCTTGATCGTGCACAAGGCAGACATCGCCGTGGATTGCGGTCCGCAGATCAACCCCGAGCGGATTCGCTCGCAGTTCGAAGGCGCCTGCGTCATGGGCCTGGGCAACGCGGTACTCGGCGAAATCAGCTTCAAGGACGGCAAGGTCCAGCAGGACAATTTCCACATGTACGAAGTGGCGCGCATGTCCCTGGCGCCGAAGGAAGTCGCCGTGCATCTGGTCACGCCACCGGGCGAAGTGCCGTTGGGCGGGGTCGGTGAACCGGGCGTGCCACCGATTGCGCCGGCGCTGTGCAACGCGATCTTTGCCGCCACCGGCAAACGCATCCGCAACCTGCCGGTTCGTTATCAGCTGCAGGGTTGGCAGAAGGCTGACGCCTGATGGACAGCGTCGATCTGAACGTCCTGCGCAGCGTGCTCGAATGGCGCCGCGCCGGTCAGCGAGTGGTGTTGTACAGCGTGGTCCAGACCTGGGGCACGGCGCCCCGGGCGCCTGGCGCCATGCTCGCTTTGCGTGAAGACGGCGTGGTGATCGGCTCGGTGTCGGGCGGTTGTGTCGAGGATGATCTGATCGCGCGGCTGCATGACGGCCGCATCCCGGCCGACGGGCCGCCCGTGCAGTTGATCACCTATGGCGTCACCCGTGAGGAGGCGGCGCGGTTTGGTTTGCCCTGCGGCGGCACGTTGCGTCTGACCGAGGAACGCGTCGACGATCCGGCATGGGTCGCCGAGTTGCTGGCCCGTTGCGAAGCCCATGAAATTGTCGCGCGGTCGCTGGACCTGGCGACCGGTAAAGTGGTGTTGCAATCGGCAAACAAGACCGATGTGCTGAGTTTTGACGGCAGCACCTTGCGCGCGATTTACGGCCCACGCTGGCGTTTGTTGCTGATCGGCGCCGGGCAACTGTCGCGCTATGTCGCGGAAATGGCCCGGCTACTGGATTTCGAAGTACTGATCTGCGATCCGCGCACCGAGTTCGTCTACGGCTGGGAAGAACAGCACGGCCGCTTCGTACCGGGAATGCCCGACGAAGCCGTGCTGACCATCCAGACCGATGAACGCACCGCGATTGTTGCCCTGACCCACGATCCACGGCTGGACGACATGGCGCTGCTCACAGCGCTAGATTCCAAGGCGTTCTACGTGGGGGCGTTGGGGTCGCGGGTCAACAGCCTGAAACGTCGGGACAACCTGGCTCAGCTAGGCTTGTCAGAACAGGCCATCGAGCGGCTGCACGGCCCGATCGGCCTGCACATCGGCAGCCATACCCCGGCGGAAATCGCCTTGTCGCTGCTGGCCGAAATTGTAGCGATCAAGAACGGCGTCGAACTTAAGCAGAAGAAGCCGTTGCGGGAGGACGTATGAGCGAGCCCATCGGTGTCATCGTGCTGGCAGCGGGGCAGGGCAGTCGGTTTCGACAGGTTGCCGGTGTCGAAAAAGACAAATTGCTGGCCGACTGCACCGGGCGCGACGGTGCCGTGCGTTCGGTGATCGAGCAGACGCTGTTGAATCTGCCTGCCGATCTTGAGAACCGCGTGCTGGTGACCACGGCCGATCGCCCACAAGTGATTCGCATGGCCCAGGCCTATGGCTACGAGATTGTACTGATCGAGTCCACCGGCATGGGCGACAGCATTGCTGCCGGGGTGGCAGCCTGTGCGCAGCTCGGTGGCTGGCTGATTGTGCTGGGGGATATGCCGTTTATCCTGCCGTCGAGTATTGAGCGGGTGGTGGCGGGGATTGCCGACAATTGCATTAGTGTGCCGGTGCACGAGGGTGAGTTCGGGCATCCAGTGGGTTTTGGCCGCAGCTTTGGTCCGAACCTGATGACGTTGGCGGGGGATCGCGGCGCCAAGCCATTATTCGCGCAGGCGCGGATGGTTGAAGTGGCGGTGGATGATCCCGGGGTGTTGTGGGATGTGGATGTGCCTGAGAAGTTGATCTACCCACATTGATCGTTGATCGTTCCCACGCGGAGCTTAGGAACGATCGGCGATCAGCATAAAAAAAGCCCCGCCTGGATCACCAGGCGGGGCTTTTTAGTGGCCGATGGAATCAGACGAGGGGTTTAGGCTCGTGCTCTTTTTCCAGGGCTTGTTCGTGTTGCTGTACCGCGTCCTGAACGGAGCGCGGGGCTTCGTCGATGGCGGATTCAACCGATTCGGCAGCGGCTTCAGCGACCGGGGCAGGAGCTGCCTCAACGACTTCAGCAACAACCGGTGCCGGCTCGGCAACGGCCGGAGCAGCAGCGGCAGCCTGTTCGGCTTCTTTCTGCAGACGCTCGGCTTCACGCTTGCGGCGACGCACTTCACGCGGGTCGTTCGGCGCACGGCCATTTTCGGTCAGGGCGCTGACAGGAGCGGCTTCGACCACCGGTGCAGCCACTTCGGCTACAACAGGGGCTTCGACGACCGGAGCAGGCTCGGCGGCGACAACCACTGGCTCGGAAACCATCGCTTCAGCAACCGGGGCTTCAGCGACTGGCGCTGGCGCTTCGACGACTGGCTCGGCGGCTACCGGCTCGGCAACCCAGTTGAACGCGGTTTGCTCTTCACGCACTTCGCGAACGGCTTCGGTGACCGTTTCGACAACCGGCTCCGCGACAACCACTGGTTCGGCAACGAAAGCAGGCTCGGCGGCAGCCTGGACTTCAGGCTGTGCTTCGCGAACCGGCGCTACTTCAACTTCCGGAGCGGCTGTGGCTTCTACCGGGGTAGTCGCTTCAACGACCGGCGCTTCTACCGGCGCAGATTCCTGCACGGCAGCGGTGGCGCGTTCGGCTTGCTCGTTGGCCTGGGCTTCAGCCGGGGCGCTGATCACGGTGCTGGCAACGGCTGCGGTAACCGCCAGGCCGGCGGCCAGATCGGCAGCGCTTGGTGCTTCGTTGGTTTCGCTGGCTTCGCTACCTTCGGCGGACTCGGATTCTTCCGAACCTTCGATCACGTTGCCGTTGGCATCGCGTTGACGCTCGCGACGGTTGCTGCGACGACGCTGGCCACGGGAACGGCGGCGTGGACGATCGCCTTCGGCGCCTTCCTGACCTTCTTCCTGTTGCTCTTCGTTGGTCAACAGCTCTTCTTCGGCGACAGCAGCAACAGCCTGCTCGGCACGTGGTTGACGCTCTTCACGCGGTGGGCGTGGCGCGCGTTCTTCACGTGGCTGACGGGCCGGACGCTCTTCAGCGGTCGCAGCAACGGCAGCGGCAGCGGCTGGCGCAGCAGGCGCGGCATCCAGTGGTTCACGCAGTTCACGAACCGGACGCTCTTCGCGGTCGCCACGTGGCTTGCGATCTTCACGTGGAGCGCGCGGTGCACGTTCTTCACGAGGGGCGCGTGGTGCGCGTTCTTCGCGAGCAACTACCGGAGCGGTGGTCTCTTCACGGGCTTCGCGTGGCTGACGCTCTTCGCGTGGCTCACGTGGTGCGCGTTCTTCACGCGGTGCACGTTCCTCACGAGGCTTGCGTTCTTCATCGCGGCGACCGTTACGGTTGCGGCTCTGTTGACGACCGTTGCGACGCTCTTCGTTACGGGCCGGACGCTCGGTGGTAGCCGGTTTTTCAACCACAACCGGAGCAGCAGGCTCTTCCTTGGTGGCGAACAGGCTGACCAGCGACTTCACCAGGCCTTTGAACAGGCTTGGCTCTGGCACGGCAACCGGTGCAGCAACAGGCGCGGCAGCGACGACTTCGGTCGGGACCGGAGCGTTGGCGCGGGCCGGCGCAGTCTTGACCGCGGCTTCCTGGCGAACCAGGGTGCGGGTCGCAGCGGCTGGCTGGACTTCTTCCACTTCGGCAGCGGCAGCAGCGATTTCGTAGCTGGACTGGTTGATGTGGGCTTCCGGGCTGTCATCGCGCAGACGCTGAACTTCGAAGTGCGGCGTTTCGAGATGATCGTTCGGCAGAATGACGATGCGGGCACGGGTGCGCAGTTCGATCTTGGTGATCGAGTTGCGTTTTTCGTTGAGCAGGAACGCGGCCACCGGGATCGGCACTTGGGCGCGAACTTCGGCGGTGCGATCTTTCAGGGCTTCTTCTTCGATCAGGCGCAGGATCGCCAGCGACAGCGATTCAACGTCACGGATGATGCCGGTGCCGTTGCAACGCGGGCAAACGATGCCGCTGCTTTCGCCCAGCGATGGACGCAGGCGCTGACGGGACATTTCCAGCAGGCCGAAGCGCGAGATGCGACCGACTTGCACGCGAGCGCGGTCGGCTTCCAGGCATTCGCGGACTTTCTCTTCCACGGCGCGCTGGTTCTTGGCAGGGGTCATGTCGATGAAGTCGATGACGATCAGGCCGCCGATGTCGCGCAAGCGCAACTGACGGGCGATTTCTTCGGCGGCTTCAAGGTTGGTCTGCAGGGCGGTTTCTTCGATGTCGCTGCCTTTGGTGGCGCGCGCCGAGTTGATGTCGATAGACACCAGGGCTTCGGTCGGATCGATGACGATGGAGCCGCCGGAAGGCAGTTCGACGACGCGCTGGAAAGCGGTCTCGATCTGGCTTTCGATCTGGAAACGGTTGAACAGCGGAACGCTGTCTTCGTACAGCTTGATCTTGCTGGCGTACTGCGGCATCACCTGGCGGATGAAGGTCAGGGCTTCGTCCTGGGCTTCAACGCTGTCGATCAGCACTTCGCCGATGTCCTGGCGCAGGTAATCGCGGATGGCGCGGATGATCACGTTGCTTTCCTGATAGATCAGGAATGGCGCGGAGCGATCCAGCGAAGCTTCTTTGATAGCGGTCCACAGTTGCAGCAGGTAGTCGAGGTCCCACTGCATTTCTTCGCTGCTGCGGCCAAGGCCGGCAGTGCGCACTATCAGACCCATGTCAGCCGGGGCAACCAGGCCGTTCAGGGCTTCACGCAGTTCGTTGCGCTCTTCACCTTCGATGCGGCGGGAGATACCGCCGGCACGCGGGTTGTTCGGCATCAGAACGAGGTAGCGACCGGCCAGGCTGATGAAGGTGGTCAGGGCTGCGCCCTTGTTGCCACGTTCTTCTTTTTCGACCTGAACGATGACTTCCTGGCCTTCGGTCAGGACGTCCTTGATGTTGACGCGGCCTTCGGGGGCTTTCTTGAAGTATTCGCGGGAGATTTCTTTGAGGGGCAGGAAGCCGTGGCGCTCGGAGCCGAAATCGACAAAGGCAGCCTCAAGGCTTGGTTCGATGCGAGTAATCCGGCCTTTATAGATGTTGGCCTTCTTCTGCTCGCGTGCACCGGATTCGATGTCCAGGTCGTAGAGGCGTTGGCCATCTACCAGTGCAACACGCAACTCTTCGGGTTGAGTTGCGTTAATCAGCATTCTTTTCATGTAGTACCGTCGGTTTCCGGGCTGCCGGAAACGGCGTTCGGCACACACGACTTCTCACGGTCGGTGTCAGGTGCGTCAGGAGTGTGGTTGGACACTCCAGTGTCTAGCGATGGCGACCAATGTGGGTCGGCGTCGCGACGTACGCGTCCTGCTTGCTGTGGCTACTTAAGCACTCAGTCAGGAGGAGGAATCAACCAGCGGCTGTGGACGAGATGAAGCGTCTTGATAAAGCCTATTGCTACACAGTCCAGCGGTTGTGCATCTCCACCCTACACGTATCCCTGATAATTCGGGTGCTGCCGCGCGCAGAATCCGCAGCGGGTTGGCATTTACCGTGAGCTCCGAAAGGGGAGGTCACGCATCATGGCTAATTTAGGCGTTGTTTCCGAAGCGTTCGCTCGGGGTCATTCGCAGCTGACTGCACTTTGTGAACTGGCCATGAATATTGGCGAGCAAGGCGAGTGAAAACTCTGCTTTGCGGCTTGATTCAGGCCTCATGTCACCTGCGCTCGTTACACCTGCAAACTCCACCGTTACGTAGCGAAAGCCCCGTAGGACGGCCTCGCGTCCTGGTGAATTGCGTTGGTCAGGGCCGGTTTTTGACCGTTAGTCCGCTGTCCAGGCCGCTTTTGGCGGCGTTCGCGACTATAGCAGCAATGATTAAGTGCTTCAATTCCATAAAAAATTGTTATCATCCGCGCCATGACGACTACTGCCCCTTCGACCCCAGCCGTACAACTGCTGGAGGTCTCGCCGGAATATGCCGGCCAACGTATTGATAACTTCCTTCTCGCTCGGCTCAAAGGCGTGCCCAAGACCTTGATTTACCGCATTTTGCGCAAAGGCGAAGTGCGAGTGAACAAAGGCCGGATCAAGCCCGAATACAAGCTGCAGGCGGGCGATATCGTGCGCGTGCCGCCGGTTCGCGTGCCTGAGCGCGACGAGCCGGTACCGCTGGCACAAGGCCTGCTCCAGCGCCTCGAAGCCTCGATTATCTTCGAGGACAAGGCGCTGATCGTGATCAACAAGCCTTGCGGCATCGCGGTTCACGGCGGCAGTGGCTTGACCTACGGCGTGATTGAAGCCTTTCGTCAGTTGCGTCCGGATTGCAAGGAACTGGAGCTGGTTCACCGGCTCGACCGTGACACCTCCGGCCTGCTGATGATCGCCAAGAAGCGCAGCATGTTGCGCCACTTGCACACCGCATTGCGCGGCGATGGCGTTGATAAACGCTATATGGCGTTGGTCCGCGGTAACTGGGCAGCGTCGATCAAGCAAGTTCGTGCATCGCTGGGCAAGAGCAATCTGCGCTCCGGCGAACGCATGGTCGAGGTCGACGAGGAGGAGGGCAAGGAGTCGGTGACCGTGTTCAAGGTCCTGCGTCGTTTCGGCGACTTTGCCACCCTGATCGAAGCCAAACCGATCACCGGCCGGACCCACCAGATTCGCGTCCACACCTTGCACGCCGGGCACTGCATTGCCGGCGACACCAAGTACGGTGATGACGATTTCAGTAAGGAAATTCGCGACCTGGGCGGTAAACGCCTGTTCCTCCACGCCTACATGCTGACCGTGCCGTTGCCGGATGGTGGCGAGCTGAAGTTGCAGGCGCCGGTGGATGAGATGTGGGCCAAGACCGTGGAGCGCCTGAGTGCACCCCTCTGATTACAAACTGCTGATTTTTGATTGGGACGGCACGCTGGCCGATTCCATTGGTCGGATTGTCGAGGCGATGCATGTCGCGTCCGAGCGCTCCGGTTTTCAATTGTGCGACGACTTTGCCGTCAAAGGCATCATCGGCCTGGGCTTGCCCGAGGCGATCCGCACCTTGTACCCGGAAATTGGCGATGACGAACTGATAGCGTTCCGTCAGCACTATGCCGATCACTACATCGCCGCGGAAGCCGTGCCCTCGCCGCTGTTCGAAGGCGTTGTTGAGTCGATGGCGGCGTTTCGCGATGAGGGTTATCACTTGGCGGTCGCTACCGGCAAGGCCCGTCGCGGGCTGGATCGGGTGCTCAAGGCTCACGGTTGGGAAGACTATTTCGACATCACCCGTGCCGCCGATGAAACTGCCAGCAAGCCTCATCCTCTGATGCTGGAAGAGATCCTTGCCCATTGCGGCGTTTCTGCGCAGCAGGCGCTGATGGTCGGGGATTCGTCCTTTGACCTGCAAATGGCGCGCAACGCCGGCATGGATTCGGTCGCGGTGAGTTACGGCGCCCAGTCCATCGAGGCCCTGAAATTATTCGAGCCGCGGCTGTCCATTGATCGTTTTTCCGAATTGCACGCCTGGCTCCGTCAGGTTTAATACGTTTTTGCTGGGGTAGATGGCATGACCGACGAATGGAAAGCGCCTGCCAAGGCAGACGCGGATGGCGGTGACGAGAAGAGCTGGAAGCTGCTGGAAAAGACCTTGCTGGCCAGTGTGCAGGAACAGCGCCGCTCACGCCGCTGGGGGATTTTCTTCAAGTTGCTGACCTTTGTGTACCTGTTTGCGGCGTTGCTGTTGTTTACGCCGCTGATGGACATGGAAAAAAGCGCGACCCGCAGTTCCAACTACACGGCGTTGATCGACGTCAACGGCGTGATTGCCGACAAGGAATCTGCCAGCGCCGACAACATCGTTGGCAGTCTGCGTGCAGCCTTTGAAGACACCAAGGTCAAGGGCGTAATCCTGCGCATCAACAGCCCGGGCGGCAGTCCGGTGCAGTCGGGTTACGTGTACGACGAAATCAAGCGTCTGCGTGGTCTGCATCCTGACACCAAGGTGTATGCGGTGATTTCGGATCTGGGCGCTTCCGGCGCTTATTACATCGCCAGCGCGGCCGATCAGATCTACGCCGACAAGGCGAGCCTGGTGGGTTCCATTGGTGTGACGGCAGCCGGCTACGGTTTTGTCGGGACCATGGAGAAGCTCGGCGTCGAACGTCGCACCTACACCTCTGGCGAGCACAAGTCGTTCCTCGACCCGTTCCAGCCGCAGAAGCCTGAGGAAACTCAGTTCTGGCAGGGCGTGCTCGATACCACGCACCAGCAGTTCATCAACAGTGTGAAGAAAGGGCGTGGTGATCGTCTCAAGGACAAAGAGCATCCGGAATTGTTCTCCGGGCTGGTCTGGTCGGGTGAGCAGGCGCTGCCGCTGGGCTTGATCGATGGCCTGGGCAATGCCAGTTCGGTCGCCCGTGATGTGATCGGCGAGAAAGAGTTGGTGGACTTCACCATTCAGGAATCGACGTTTGATCGTTTCTCGAAGAAGCTCGGTGCCAGCGTCGCCGAGCAATTGGCGATGTGGATGGGGTTTCACGGTCCATCGCTGCGCTGAATTTGCGGCGGTATAAAAAAACCGGCCTTCGTGGCCGGTTTTTTGTGCTCAGGGGATTTGCACGCCCTCGGCCAGCAACATATCAATCAAGCGAATCAGCGGCAGGCCGATCAGGCTGGTGGCGTCAGGACCTTCGGTGCGTTGAAACAGGCTCACCCCCAAACCTTCAGCCTTGAAGCTGCCAGCGCAGTCGTAGGGCTGCTCTGCGCGCAAGTAGCGTTCAATGCGCGCAGGATCGAGCGTGCGCATGTGCACGGTGAAGGGTACGCAGTCGACCTGGCAGTCGCCGGTCTGGCTGTTGAGCAGGGCCAGGCCAGTCAGGAAGGTCACACTGGCGCCGCTGGAGGCCAGCAATTGTTCGCGGGCCTTTTCGAAAGTATGGGGTTTGCCGATAATACGCTCGCCGAGCACCGCAACCTGATCGGAGCCGATGATCAGATGAGCAGGGTGGCTGGCGGCCAGTGCGCGGGCTTTCTCTTCTGCGAGGCGCTTGACCAGATTAATTGCGGACTCGTCCGGACGATGGCTTTCATCGATATCCGGCGAGCTGCAGGTAAACTCAAGCTGCAATCGGGCCAGCAATTCCCGGCGATAAACCGAGCTTGAAGCGAGTAATAAAGGCAGCATGCGCATCTCCAAAAGGCAGGGGCGAATTCTAGCGAGGCTTCCAAGTGACGGACAGGGCTGAATTTCCTTTGACATGGCTGGGTGCATCCCTATAATGCTGCGCCTATGTTGAATGACCCGATTCCACCTCACGTTGACCCGCGCAAATTGGCTGATCGTGGCACCACCCTTCAAGGTGAACTGCTGCTGGCCGATTTGGAGAGACTCTGCGACCCGCTTTCCGACACTGTCGGTACGGTGCAGGCTAAATTCGTTTTTGAACGAGATGAACGTAAGTCTGTGGTAATCCACAGTTTTATCGACACCGAAGTCAAAATGGTTTGCCAGCGTTGTCTTGAGCTGGTCACCCTGCCGATCCATAGCGAATGCAGTTATGCTGTGGTGAAGGAGGGTGCGAATACCCAGTCGTTGCCGAAAGGTTATGACGTGCTGGAACTGGGCGAAGATCCATTGGATCTGCAGTCACTGATCGAGGAGGAGCTTTTGCTCGCCTTGCCCATTGTGCCTGCTCATCATCCGGAAGAATGCCAGCAGCCGGCGGGTCTCGATGAGCCCGAACCGAGCGAGGACGAGGTAACGCGGTCCAACCCGTTCAGTGTATTGGCGCAGTTAAAGCGTGACCCAAACGTTTAGGAGTTAATCAATTATGGCTGTTCAGCAGAACAAAAAATCCCGCTCTGCCCGTGACATGCGTCGTTCCCACGACGCCCTGACGGCAAGCACTCTGTCTGTAGAAAAAACCACCGGTGAAATTCACCTGCGTCACCACGTATCGCCAGAAGGCGTATACCGTGGCCGTAAAGTGATCGACAAGGGCGCTGACGAGTAATCACTTGTCTGCTCAAGTCATCGCGATTGACGCAATGGGCGGGGACTTCGGTCCCCGCAGCATTGTTCAGGCCAGCCTTGCTTGCCTGTCTGCTACACCCTCGCTGCACCTGACCCTCGTCGGTCAACCCTCCCTTTTAGAAGAATTGCTCTCTGGTCAATCGGCCGTGGATCGCGCGCGCCTGTCGATTACGCCGGCGTCCGAAGTCATCGCCATGGACGAAAAGCCTGCCCAGGCCTTGCGCGGCAAGCCTGATTCGTCAATGCGCGTGGCCCTTGAGTTGTTGCGTGATGGCAAGGTCCAGGCCTGTGTCAGCGCCGGCAATACGGGTGCGTTGATGGCGTTGTCGCGGTTTGTGCTCAAGACCTTGCCGGGCATTGATCGGCCGGCGATGATCGCGGCCATTCCGACCCAGAAGGGCTACTGCCAGTTGCTCGACCTCGGTGCCAACGTCGATTGCAGTGCCGAGCACCTGTTGCAGTTCGCGATCATGGGCTCGGTGGCGGCGGAAACCCTCGGCGTGGTTCGCCCGCGGGTGGCGTTGCTGAACATCGGTACCGAAGACATCAAGGGCAACCAGCAGGTCAAGCTGGCGGCGACTTTGTTGCAGGCTGCTCGCGGCATCAACTACATCGGATTTGTCGAAGGTGACGGTTTGTACCGTGGCGAGGCGGACGTGGTGGTGTGTGACGGTTTTGTCGGCAATATCCTGCTCAAGTCCAGTGAAGGCTTGGCGACCATGATCGCCGGGCGCATCGAAGCCTTGTTCAAGAAAAGCGTCGCCTCTCGAATGGTCGGTGCCTTGGCGCTGCCGCTGATGAAGCGCTTGCAGGCGGATCTGGCTCCGGCGCGGCACAACGGTGCGAGCTTTCTCGGCTTGCAGGGGATTGTGGTGAAAAGCCACGGTTCGGCCGGTGTGCAGGGTTTCCAGAGTGCGATCCAGCGTGCCCTGATCGAGATCCAGGAAAATCTCCCGCAGCGGCTGCACGGTCGTCTGGAGGATTTGTTGCCTTAGGCGTTTTCGTCGGACAATGCTTAAATGTGACCGCTCAGTTCAATTGGCCATCCAACTGTCAGTTTCTTGCGTCCCCCAAGCGGGGCGTCAATTCTCCGACGACAAGATCATTAGGGGCTTGTTACATGTCTGCTTCCCTCGCATTCGTCTTTCCAGGACAGGGTTCGCAGTCCCTCGGCATGCTGGCCGAGTTGGGCGCGCAACATCCAGTGGTCCTCGAAACATTCAAAGAAGCTTCCGATGCTCTGGGTTACGACCTGTGGGCACTGACCCAGCAAGGGCCGGAAGAGCAACTCAATCAAACCGATAAAACCCAGCCGGCCATTCTGACCGCCTCGATCGCCCTGTGGCGTCTGTGGCTGGCGGAAGGCGGCGCGCGTCCGGCTTACGTGGCCGGTCACAGCCTGGGTGAGTACAGCGCCTTGGTGGCGGCGGGCAGCCTGAGCCTGGGCGACGCGGTGAAACTGGTCGAGCGTCGTGGCCAGTTGATGCAGGAAGCCGTTCCGGCCGGGCAGGGCGGCATGGCCGCTATCCTCGGTCTGGAAGATGCTGATGTGCTGGCAGCCTGTGCCGAAGCGGCGCAAGGCGAAGTGGTCAGCGCGGTCAACTTCAACTCCCCTGGCCAGGTGGTAATTGCCGGTGCCAAGGCGGCAGTCGAGCGTGCCATCGAAGGCTGCAAGGCCCGTGGTGCCAAGCGCGCCATGCCGTTGCCGGTCAGCGTGCCATCCCACTGCGAGCTGATGCGTCCGGCGGCCGAGCGCTTTGCCGAGTCCATCGCTGCCATTGACTGGCAGGCCCCACAGATCCCGGTGGTGCAAAACGTCAGCGCCCATGTGCCGGCCGATCTGGAGACCCTCAAGCGCGATCTGCTTGAGCAGCTCTACAAACCTGTGCGCTGGGTCGAATCGGTCCAGGCACTGGCGGCCAAGGGCGCGACCCAACTGGTCGAATGTGGCCCGGGCAAGGTGCTTGCCGGCCTGAACAAACGCTGCGCCGAAGGCGTGTCGACATCCAACCTCAATACCCCAGACGCTTTCGCTGCCGCTCGCGCGGCGCTGGTCTGAATCAGGAGAAACTTGCATGAGTCTGCAAGGTAAAGTTGCACTGGTCACCGGCGCGAGCCGCGGTATCGGCCAGGCCATCGCCCTGGAATTGGGTCGTCAGGGCGCCATCGTCATTGGCACCGCGACCTCCGCCTCGGGTGCCGAGCGCATCGCGGCTACCCTGAAAGAAAACGCTATTCAAGGCACTGGCCTGGAACTGAACGTCACCAGCGACGAATCGGTTGCTGCGGTGCTGGCAAGCATCACTGCGCAGTTCGGCGCCCCGGCAATTCTGGTCAACAATGCTGGCATCACCCGCGATAATCTGATGATGCGCATGAAAGACGACGAATGGAACGACGTCATCGATACCAACCTGAACAGTCTGTTCCGCCTGTCCAAGGGGGTTTTGCGCGGCATGACCAAGGCCCGTTGGGGACGAATTATCAGTATTGGTTCGGTTGTGGGTGCCATGGGCAACGCAGGCCAAGTAAACTACGCTGCCGCCAAGGCCGGTCTGGAAGGTTTCAGCCGCGCACTGGCGCGTGAAGTCGGTTCGCGTTCGATTACGGTAAACTCGGTGGCCCCTGGGTTCATCGATACTGATATGACCCGCGAACTGCCTGAAGCGCAGCGTGAATCCTTGGCGACACAGATTCCGCTGGGCCGTCTGGGACAAGCTCAAGAGATCGCGTCTGTGGTCGCTTTTCTTGCATCCGACGGTGCGGCTTACGTTACTGGGGCTACAATCCCGGTGAACGGCGGGATGTACATGAGTTAAATGTGACGGATTGCTTCAAAAAAATGTCATACGAGCTGTCTAAAATCCGTTATAAAGCTGCAATCTATTTATAGGCAGAGGGTCGTCGGGTTTGAGGAGTGAAGCTTTCAGTTGAAAAACTGAAAAGTCTTTCTATACACTTACCCACTGGCCAGCTGCCTGAATTTGTCCATTAGGAGTGAAAACAAGGTATGAGCACCATCGAAGAGCGCGTCAAGAAAATCGTTGCTGAGCAACTGGGCGTTAAAGAAGAAGAAGTGGTCAACACTGCTTCCTTCGTTGAAGACCTGGGTGCCGACTCCCTTGACACCGTTGAGCTGGTGATGGCTCTGGAAGAGGAATTCGAGACCGAAATCCCTGACGAAGAAGCTGAGAAGATCACTACTGTACAAGCTGCAATCGATTACGTTACTAACCATCAGGCTTAATAGCTTGTAATCGCTGCTTGCTGTCATGGAAAAACCGCACTGCCATCACGGCGTGCGGTTTTTTCTTTAGGCCTGATGCAAAGTCGTCATTTGAAAAAGGAGAGTGCTGTGTCGCGTAGACGCGTCGTAGTCACCGGTATGGGTATGTTGTCGCCACTGGGCACGGATGTGCCGAGCAGTTGGCAGGGCATTCTGGCTGGCCGCAGTGGCATTGGTCTGATCGAACACACCGACCTTTCTGCCTATTCCACCCGCTTTGGCGGCTCGGTCAAGGGCTTCAATGTCGAGGAATACCTGTCGGTCAAGGAAGCTCGCAAGCTCGATCTGTTCATCCAGTATGGTCTGGCCGCAGGGTTTCAGGCTGTGCGCAATTCCGGTCTGGAAGTCACTGACGCCAACCGTGAGCGCATCGGCGTGGCCATGGGTTCGGGTATTGGCGGTCTGACCAATATCGAAGAAACCAGCCGCACGCTGCATGATTCCGGCCCTCGTCGAATTTCACCGTTCTTCGTGCCTGGCTCGATCATCAATATGATTTCCGGTTTCCTGTCCATCCACCTCGGTGCACAGGGACCCAACTACGCCATCGCCACTGCGTGTACCACCGGTACCCACTGCATCGGCATGGCGGCACGCAACATCATGTACGACGAAGCCGACGTGATGATTGCCGGCGGCGCCGAGATGGCTGCTTGCGGCTTGGGCATGGGCGGCTTCGGTGCCTCCCGCGCCCTGTCCACCCGCAACGACGAGCCAACCCGCGCCAGCCGTCCATGGGACAAGGGCCGTGACGGCTTCGTCCTGTCCGACGGCGCCGGTGCTTTGGTGCTCGAAGAGCTGGAACACGCCAAGGCCCGCGGCGCGACCATCTACGCCGAGCTGATCGGCTTCGGCACCAGTGGCGATGCCTACCACATGACTTCGCCTCCCGCCGATGGCGCCGGTGCTGCACGTTGCATCACCAACGCCCTGCGCGATGCTAAGATCAATGGCGATCAGGTCCAGTACATCAACGCCCACGGTACGTCGACCTCGGCCGGCGACCTCGCCGAAGCCTGTGCGATCAAGTCGGTGTTTGGCGATCACGCCTACAAACTGGCAGTCAGTTCGACCAAGTCCATGACCGGTCACCTGTTGGGTGCGGCGGGCGCCGTCGAAGCTATCTTCAGTGTGCTGGCGATCAACAGCCAGGTGGCACCGCCAACCATCAACCTCGATGAGCCGGATGAAGGCTGTGACCTCGATTTTGTGCCGCACACCGCGCGCAACATGGATATCGATGTGGTGCTGTCCAACTCCTTCGGGTTTGGCGGGACCAACGGCTCGCTGGTGTTCCGCCGGTTCGCTGACTGATGGACAGCTGGGTCGACGGTCAGCCGGCTGACACTTTGTCGCTGAAGGATCGCGGCCTGGCTTACGGTGATGGTCTGTTCGAGACCATCGCTGTGCGAGGCGGGCAACCGTTGTTGCTGGACCGGCATCTGTCGCGTCTGGCGCAGGGTTGTTCACGCCTGGCGATCACTGCCGATCATGCGCTGGTCCGCAGCGAGCTGCTGGCCTATGCCACTGCCATGGGCGAGGGCGTGCTCAAGCTCATCCTCACCCGTGGCGACGGTTTGCGCGGTTATGCGCCCGACCCCTCGGCCCAGGCCCGACGCATTCTGCAAGGCAATCCTGCGGCGGCTTATCCTGTCGTCCATGGCGAGCAGGGTGTCCGTCTGTTCCCTTGCACCACACGCCTGTCCAACCAACCATTGCTCGCCGGGCTCAAGCATTTGAATCGCCTGGAACAGGTCATCGCCCGTTCCGAATGGCAAGACACCGAGCATGCCGAAGGCCTGATGCTCGATCGGGTCGGTCGCGTCATCGAAGGCGTCTTCAGCAATCTGTTCCTGGTACGCGACGGAGTGCTGATCACCGCCGATCTCAAACGCTGCGGCGTAGCCGGCGTGATGCGCGCCGAATTATTGTTTCAGGCTGAGTCATTGGGCATCCCCACACAAATCACCGACATCAGCCTCGATCAACTGCAATGGGCTGATGAAGTCTTCGTCTGCAACAGCGTGTATGGCGTTTGGCCGGTGCGCGCCTATGCAGCACTGAGCTGGTCGGTTGGCCCGCTCACCCGTAAACTCCAAACCATTGCCCGCGCGCTACTGGATGCTTGATACGTGAGACGTAAATTCTTGCTGCTGCTGGAAACCGGACTGGTTCTGGCGGGGCTGCTAATGGCCGCTTCGGCCTGGAAAATCCATTCGGCGCTGGAACAGCCGCTGAACATCACCCAGGAAGAACTGCTGGAAGTGCCCAAGGGCACGACTCCGACCCGCACCTTCTATCGACTCGAAGCCGACGGCGTCATCAAGGACGCCTTCTGGTTGCGCGTCTATTGGCGCTTCAACCTCGCCGCCACGCCGATTCACAGCGGCGAATACCGCATGCTGCCGGGGATGACCGTCGACGGTCTGATCGACCTGTGGAAGCGCGGCGAAGTGGTGCAGTACAGCGTGACGCTGGTCGAAGGCTGGAATTTCCGCCAGGTCCGTGCGGCCCTGGCCAAGGATGACAAACTCAAGCAAACCCTGAACGGCCTGAGCGACACGCAAGTGATGGACAAGATCGGCCATAACGGGATTTTCCCGGAGGGGCGCTTCTTTCCGGACACTTACAGCTTCGTGCGTGGCATGACCGACGCCGAACTGCTGAAAAAAGCCTATGAGCGTCTCGATGAAGTGCTCGCCAAGGAATGGGACAAGCGTGCCGCTGATGTGCCGTACACCGAACCCTATCAGGCGCTGATCATGGCCTCGCTGGTGGAAAAGGAAACCGGCGTGCCCCAGGAGCGCGGGCAGATTGCTGGCGTGTTCGTGCGGCGGATGGCGATCGGCATGTTGCTGCAGACCGATCCGACCGTGATCTACGGTCTGGGTGATCGCTACACCGGCAAGCTGACCCGCGCCCATCTCAAGGAAGCGACGCCGTATAACACCTATATGATTTCCGGATTGCCGCCGACGCCGATTGCGATGGTCGGCCGCGAAGCGATCCATGCGGCGCTCAACCCGGTGGCTGGCAACAGTTTGTATTTTGTCGCTCGCGGTGATGGCAGCCATGTGTTCTCCGATGACCTGGATGCCCATAACTCGGCGGTGCGCGAGTTCCAGCTCAAGCGCCGCACCGATTACCGCTCCAGCCCGGCACCGGCCAGCGCGCCCGTGACGCCGGAGGCCGAGACGCCGATTCCCGCAGCGTCCCCGGATACCGCACCCGAAGCGGTGCCGCAGATGCCGGCGCAAGAGCCGGCCCCCGCGCCGGAACCGGAGCCGACGACGGCACCTGAAGCCGTACCGCCAACACCGGCGCAAGAACCTGCACTCGCACCCGAGCCGGATGCGCAGTCGCCGCAAAGCCCGCAATGACTCTGATTAAGGACTGCCTGTGACTGGCTTGTTTATTACCCTGGAAGGCCCGGAAGGCGCCGGCAAAAGCACCAATCGCGAATACCTGGCCGAGCGCCTGCGCGCCGCCGGTATCGAAGTGCTGCTGACCCGCGAACCGGGCGGTACGCCGCTGGCCGAGCGCATTCGCGAAGTGCTGCTGGCCCCGGTGGACGAAGTCATGAACCCTGACACCGAGCTGTTGCTGGTGTTCGCCGCGCGAGCCCAGCATCTGGCCGAAGTGATTCGCCCGGCGCTGGCCCGTGGCGCGGTGGTCTTGTGTGATCGCTTCACCGATTCGACCTACGCCTATCAGGGTGGCGGTCGCGGTTTGTCGCTGGAGCGAATTGCGACCCTCGAAGCCTTCGTCCAGGGCGACTTGCGCCCGGACCTGACCCTGATTTTCGATCTGCCAGTAGAAGTCGGCCTGGCCCGTGCGAGCGCGCGCGGTCGGCTGGATCGCTTCGAACTCGAAGGCCGAGCCTTTTTCGATGCGGTGCGCAGTGGCTTTCTCAAGCGCGCTGAAGCGGACCCTGCACGTTATGTGTTGGTGGACGCGGCCCAACCGCTGCCGCAGGTCCAGCAGTCGCTGGATGCGTTGCTCCCGCGTTTGCTGGAGCTGACCCGTGGCTGAGGCCTATCCGTGGCAGGACGAGCTCTGGCAGCAACTGGCGGGGCGTAAACAGCACGCCCACGCCTATTTGCTGCATGGCCCGGCCGGGATCGGCAAGCGTGCGTTGGCCGAGCGGTTGATGGCGCATTTGCTGTGTCAGCGTCCGACTGCCCGGGATGCCTGCGGCGAATGCAAATCCTGCCTGCTGCTCAAGGCCGGCAGCCACCCCGACAACTACATCCTTGAGCCGGAAGAAGCGGACAAGGCGATCAAGGTGGATCAGGTGCGTGACTTGGTCAGCTTTGTGGTGCAGACCTCGCAGATGGGCGGGCGCAAAGTGGTGCTGATCGAGCCCGTCGAGTCGATGAACGTCAACGCCGCCAACGCCTTGCTCAAAAGCCTTGAGGAACCGTCCGGCGATACCGTGTTGCTGTTGGTCAGTCACCAGACCAGCCGCTTGCTGCCGACGATCAAGAGCCGCTGCCAGCAGCAGGCCTGTCCATTGCCCAGCGAGGCCATGAGCCTGGCGTGGCTGGCGACGGCCTTGCCGGATTGCTCGCAGGAAGAACGTATCGAATTGTTGACCCTGGCCGCCGGTTCGCCATTGGCCGCGGTCAAGTTGCAGAACCAGGGTGTACGCGAACAGCGCTTGCTGGTGGTCGAAGGCGTGAAACAGTTGCTCAAGCAACAGAAGTCACCGACCCAATTGGCCGAAGAATGGAAAAGCATTCCGCAGTTACTGTTGTTCGACTGGTTCTGCGACTGGTCGAGCCTGATCCTGCGCTACCAGTTGACCCAGGATGAACAAGGCCTGGGCCTGACGGACATGCGCAAGGTCATCCAATACCTGGCGCAGAAATCCGCCCAAGGCAAAGTGCTGAATATTCAGGACTGGATCCTCGCCCAGCGCCAGAAGGTGATGAGCAAGGCCAACCTCAATCCGGCGCTGTTGCTTGAGGCGCTGCTGGTGCAATGGGTGTCTTTGCCGGGCCAGAAGTGACTAGACTCTGAGCATCAGCCATGGAGGTCAGCATGAATGAACCCGTCAACACCGGGCCGCGTAACGGCATTTTGTCCCTGACCATCAAGGACAAGTCCGTGCTGTACGCGGCTTACATGCCGTTTATCAAGAACGGTGGCCTGTTCATCCCGACCAACAAAAGCTACAAGTTGGGCGATGAGGTGTTCATGTTGCTGAACCTGATGGACGAAGCGGAGAAGATTCCGGTCGCCGGCAAAGTCACCTGGATTACCCCCAAAGGTGCCCAGGGCAACCGGGCCGCCGGGGTAGGCGTGCAGTTCAATGACGGTGACAACACCGCCCGCAGTCGAATCGAAACCCATCTGGCCGGAGCCCTGAAATCCGACCGTCCCACTCATACGATGTAAGTTGCAGCCCTTTTTATGCTCGTAGATTCCCATTGCCACCTTGATCGCCTCGACCTCGCCGCCCATGACGGTTCCCTGGATGCCGCACTCGATGCAGCCCGTCAGCGCGGGGTAGGGCACTTTCTGTGCATCGGCGTCAGCGTCGATAATGCCGCCGATGTCAAAGCCCTGGCCGAGCGCTATGACGATGTCGATTGTTCAGTCGGCGTGCATCCGCTGGACGTGCAACCCGGTGCCGCGCCCGCGCTCGATTGGCTGTTGCAAGAGCTGAATCACCCGCGCGTAGTGGCGATCGGTGAAACCGGTCTGGATTACCATTACGAGCCGGAAGCCGCCGAGCTGCAGCAGGCATCCTTCCGCCTGCACCTGCAAGCGGCCCAACAAACCGGTAAACCAGTGATCATCCACACCCGTGGTGCCCGCGCCGATACGCTGGAGCTATTGCGCGAAGCCGCGTTGCCCCAGGCCGGTGTGCTGCATTGCTTCACCGAAGACTGGGACATGGCCAAGGCCGCGCTGGACATGGGCTATTACATTTCCCTGTCCGGGATTGTCACGTTCCGCAATGCCGATGCGTTGCGCGACGTGGCGAGCAAAGTGCCGGCCGACCGTTTGCTGGTAGAAACCGATTCGCCGTACCTGGCGCCGATTCCTTATCGCGGCAAACCGAACCTGCCGCAATATGTGCGGGAAGTGGCAGAGTTCCTGGCGATGCTGCGGGGTGAGTCCTACGAGCGGTTTGCCGAGCAAACCACGGAAAACTTCAAGCGATTGTTCCCGCTTGCGCATGTGAAAGGTTAAATCGCAGGCAAAAAAAACCCGGGTTCTGGGGGGTGAATCCGGGTTAAGACCATTAGGAGTAAAACAAAGGTACGCGGTCCGTTGGTACCTATATCGACGCGACACTTGGGGGAGATGCCCCGCCGACAGTTCAAGTATTGATCAGTATCGCGCCGAGTCCAGTTTAGCCGCCCCGGTTTTTAAACAATTTTGGAATACGGGCGCTTCGGAAGAGTTCTCATCAACCGGTGGCCTTGCGTGAAATGATCAAGAAACGCAGATATGGTCGGATGATCCGTGCATTTTGGCGCAAGTTAGGCATAATACGCGGCTTCGAATTTTGACCCCTACAGACCTTTTCTTATGCATAAAGAACCTCGTAAGGTCCGTGAGTTTCGTCGCCGCGAGCAAGAAATTCTCGATACCGCGCTCAAGCTGTTCCTCGAACTGGGTGAAGACAGTGTCACCGTCGAGATGATTGCTGATGCCGTCGGTATCGGCAAAGGCACGATCTACAAGCACTTCAAGTCCAAGGCCGAGATCTACCTGCGCCTGATGCTCGATTACGAGCGCGATTTGAACGAGCTGTTGCATTCGGCCGATGTCGACAAGGACAAGGAAGCCCTGTCCCGGGCCTACTTCGAATTCCGCATGCGCGACCCGCAACGCTATCGCTTGTTCGATCGCCTGGAAGAAAAGGTGGTCAAGGGCAACCAGGTGCCGGAGATGGTCGAGGAACTGCACAAGATCCGTGCCTCGAACTTCGAACGCCTGACCTTGCTGATCAAGGGCCGGATCAGCGAAGGCAAGCTCGAAGACGTGCCGCCGTACTTCCACTACTGCGCGTCCTGGGCGCTGGTGCATGGCGCCGTGGCGCTGTATCACTCGCCGTTCTGGAGCAATGTGCTGGAAGACCAGGAAGGTTTCTTCCAGTTCCTGATGGACATCGGCGTGCGCATGGGCAACAAGCGCAAGCGCGACACCGATACCCCGAGCAGCTGAACCATTCAGTTAGCTTATTGCGCCATGATTTAGCTACATGGCGCAGTACCGCAGGAATATACTCAGGCTTAGGACTTGCTAAAACTTGATTTGTGAGTCAAGTTTTAGCGGTCCCGAAACTTCTTCCGCCGGAGTGATCCATGATCGTTGACCGTCAAGGCAGGCGTTTTCGCAATTTGCGGATCAGCCTGACCTCAGCCTGCAATTACGCGTGTACCTATTGCGTGCCTAACGGCAAGCGTCTGGTGGCTGCGCAGGATGAATTGTCGGCCGAGGCCATGGCACGCGGCGTGGCGTATCTGATCGAAGCCGCCGGCATTGAGCGGTTGCGCATCACCGGTGGCGAGCCGCTGGTCAGCCCCAAACTCGAAGCTTTCATGACTGCCGTCGGCCAGATGGGGCTTGAGGACATCAGTCTGACCACCAACGGTCAGTTGCTGGCGAAAAAACTGCCGTTGCTGGTGGATGCCGGCATCCGGCGCATCAACGTTTCCCTCGATACCCTCGACGCCAGCGCGTTTCGCAGCATTGCCCGTGGCGGTGACCTGGCGACTGTGCTCGATGGCATGGAACAGGCCTCGGCCGCCGGCATGAAGATCAAGGTCAACATGGTGCCGTTGCGCGGGCAGAACCTCGATCAGGTGATGCCACTGCTCGATTACTGCCTGGAACGTGGCTACGAGCTGCGTTTTATCGAGCTGATGCGCATGGGTCACCTGGCCAGCGACAACAACGCCTTCCTGCAACAGTTCGTCAGCCTTCAGCAGTTGCTGAGCCTGATTAGCGAGCGCTACGAATACCTGCAAGCCAATGCGCCAGTGGATGCCACGGCAGTACGCTACGAAATTCCGGGGCAGGGCTACTTCGGCGTAATCGCCAACGAAAGCGTGCCGTTCTGCCGGACGTGTTCGCGGTTGCGACTGTCGTCCACCGGTTGGCTGCATGGTTGCCTGTCGTCGAGCAATCGTCACTATGTCGGCGACTTGCTGGATAAACCGCGTCATCAGGCACTGCCTGCCTTGCAGCGGTTGTTGGTGAAAGCCCTGGGGGACAAGCAGGAAGTGGCGTTCTCCGGTGGCGCGACCATCATGAAGATTATCGGCGGCTGACAGGGCCTCTTCGCGGGCAAGCCTCGCTCCTACAGGTTTGTGTCGTACCCAACTGTGCGGACACCTCAAACCTGTAGGAGCAAGGCTTGCCCGCGATTGCATTCTATAAGTCGGTGATAATCCTGAGCTGGCGCGGAAGCTGCATCCAACGCCCATTCGCCGGTTTTCCGTCACCGGCTTCTGGAGGGTAGGATGCGTAGCCTGGTTTTGCTGCTGGCCGTTATGGCGCTTGGTGGCTGCATGAATGTCAGCGACATGGGCGAAGGTGCTCGCTACCACATGAGCGACGCGGGGCTGCTGGATCACAGCAACAGTCAGCGCGTGAACAACTTCCGTATCCAGCCGGACTCCTTCATCTACATCGCCCAAGGGGCTTTCGCGCCGCCGGGCAGTGCCTATCCGCGACCTAACGTCGTCGCCGAAACCGCTTTCGACGGCTTTATCGAATACTTTCCGATGGTCCGCCGCGCCCGTGCGCCGGAAGGCCTCGATGAGGCCATGGGCGAAGCCCGGGCCGCCGGTGCGCATTACTTGCTGTACACGCGGTTTGCCAAGGCTGACGATCGCATTGGCAACTCGGACGAATGGCTCGACCAGGAAGCCGTGGACCGCCTCGGCATCGACAGCGGTGTAATTCAGATCATGTTGATCGAGACCAGCACCCAGTATTTGATCGATACTGCACGGATCAAGAGTCGTGGCGGTTTACTGACGTTCCACGACAAAAAGCCAGAAGACCTGCTGGGCCCGCCGCTGGAGCAATACGCGCGCAGCCTGTTGGGGCTCAGCGAACAGTAATTCCAAGGAGAACGCCATGAGTGGCCCGCAAAAAGCCAACGACCTGCTGGGGCAAATCCCCAAGACCAAAGGCTTGCCCCCGGTCCACTTGTGGAACCCCGACTTCTGTGGCGACATCGACATGCGCATCGCCCGGGACGGCACCTGGTATTACCTGGGCACGCCGATCGGGCGTAAGCCGATGGTCAAGCTGTTCTCCACCATCATCCGCCGCGACGGCGATGATTACTTCCTGATTACCCCGGTCGAGAAAGTCGGGATCAAGGTCGACGACGCGCCGTTCGTGGCGATTGCCGTCGATGTTGAAGGCGAGGGCGAAGCCCAGGTGTTGCGCTTCACCACTAACGTCGATGAGACAGCCGAGGCGGGCGCCGAACACCCGATGCGCGTGGTGATCGATCCCGTGACCCAAGAACCTGCGCCCTACGTGCATGTGCGCACCAACCTTGAAGCGCTGATCCATCGCAACGTGTTCTACCAATTGGTCGAGCTGGCGGTGAGCCGCGAAATCGACGGCCAACGCTGGTTGGGCGTGTGGAGTAGTGGCGAGTTCTTCCCGATCGGGCTTGAGCCTTGACCCGCGATGTTCCCTGGTTCTGAAAAATGGCCCGCTAGTGCAGCGGGCCTTTTTTTGGGCGCTATAAACCTTTGTCCTTGAGCCGCGCGGCGTGTTCAAGATAGAGATGAACCGGGCTGACATTCCAACTCGTAATGCCGGCCATTTGATTGACCGCGTCGAAATGGTCCATCGGGTAATCCGAGCGAATGACTTTGCCCAAGTGCGAGCTGTACTGGCCGACCAGCCCATCGTTGGCGTGTTTCTCTTTGTAGAATAATTTCGACAGCACGATGCAGTTCAAATGGGACGGATCGAGGGGTTGCAGGCTCTGGAAGTTCTGCACGATCCCGCTCCAGGAGTAGTAATACACGCCGTTTTCAACTTCGTTGCCATCCCCGCCCCAGTGTTTCGGCACCCCTTGCGGGTATTTCTTGTTGAAGGCGGCCAACCCTGTGCTGGTCAACGACGCAAAGGCCGCTTGAGCATCCTCAGGATTCTCTGGATGGCCACTGATCAACGAGATAAAGGCACCGACGGCTTCCAGTAGCACCAGCACCACCGCTTCCGGCAACTCTCCGGGCGTCAGTGCCTTATGCAGCTGATCGGCAATTTCCGAACCGTGATTGGGACAACTGACCGAAGTGACTGACGCCACCTTTTCCGGGTGCAGCGCGGCGACATAGCGTGCGGCCAGTGGGCCCTGGCTATGGCCGATCAGATTGACCTTGGCCGCTCCCGTTTCGCGCAAAATGCGATTGACGTGTTCGAGCAGTTTTTCGCCGCGCTCCTCGTTGCCGTTAACGGCGGGGATATTAACGGCGTACACCGTGGCGCCAGCCCGTTCCAGGGCTTCCTTGATCTCGAAGAAGTACGGGTAACCGCCAATGGTGTCGAAACCAAGCAGGCCGTGGACCAATACAATCGGGTATTGCGTAGACGCATCCATGTTCATACTCATACCTGTCGATAGCGGACTTTGGTGGAACACAGGCTTTTGACTGCCTGATCTGTCGCGGGCTAACCGTAGGTGACAAAGTGGGTTGCTTCAAATCCCGCGGATGAAATGCGCTGAGTTTCGAAGACGTATGAAAAAATCAATTTGACACTCAATCGTATGATGATTAGCGTGGCCTGCATCACGAGCGGCTTGTTGCCGTCCCTGCTTCGAGGTTTTCATGTCCAGCAGTTTTCATGCGTCGACGGTCGATTGGCTCGGTTGCTGGATTGCTGCCGGCCAGGTCAAACCCGGCGAGACCATCAAGGTCGAAGCTGATCTCGGCGAACAGCTTGGGGTCAGTCGCACCGTTATCCGCGAAGCCATCAAAACCCTTGTAGCCAAAGGCCTGCTCGAAGTCGGGCCGAAGGTCGGGACGCGGGTGCTGCCGATCAAGCGCTGGAACCTGTTTGATCCGCAAGTCGTCGGCTGGCTGTCCCGTAGCGGCTTGCCGGAAAACTTCGTCGATGACTTGCTCGACCTGCGTCGCACCATCGAACCCATGGCCGTGCGCTGGGCTTGCGAGCGGGCCACCGTCGAACAGGTGCAAGCGATCCTCCAGGCCTGCAACGCGCTGGAGCGAGCGGTCGACAGCGGCATCGATTACAACCGCGCCGATCAGTTCTTCCACGAGTGCATCCTTGCCGCCAGCCACAATCAATTCATCGAACAAATGGTCCCGGCCCTCGGCGCGCTGCTGGCGGTATCGTTTGAAGTGTCCGCCGCCGATCCGGATGAACTGCGCCGCACATTGCCGATCCACAAGGACATGGCCGACGCCATCGCCGCCCGGGATGCCGCGCGAGGTGTGTGGGCGTGCATGACCCTGATCGACAACGCCGACCTGGCAATCAAACGCTTCTACCCGCAAGTCATGGCCGACAAAAAAGCCAGCTGACAACACCAATTCCCATGTAGGAGCGAGGCTTGCCCGCGAAAGCGATTTAACATTCAGCATCTCTGTTGATCATGAAATCGCTTTCGCGGGCAAGCCTCGCTCCTACATTGAAAAAGCAATAAGAAAGGAGGTTTCATGACGTGGACTGCCGTTACCCAACACCGCGCCCAGCTCGGTGAAGGCCCCTTCTGGGACGCACCGACCCAAGCGCTGTACTGGGTCGACATCGCCGGCAAGCAAGCCCTGCGACTGATCGGCGCCAACGTGCAGATCTGGCAGATGCCGGAGCATGTGTCCGCCTTCATCCCCTGCGAAAGTGGCGATGCGCTGGTGACCCTGAGCAGCGGCGTGTATCGGCTGGATCTCGGCTCGCCCGGCTTGGAACCACGGCTGACCTTGCTTTGCGTCGCCGATCCGCAACCCGGAAATCGGCCCAACGAAGCCCGCTGCGATGCCCAAGGCCGTCTCTGGCTCGGCACCATGCAAAACAACATCGGCGAGCACGGCGAAGACCTGCCCATCGAGCGCCGTTCCGGTGGCCTGTTCCGCATCGACCGCGATGCCCGGGTCACGCCGCTGCTCCGGGGCCTGGGCATTCCCAACACGTTGCTGTGGAGCGATGACTCGACTCGGCTCTACTTCGCCGACAGCCTCGACAGCACGCTCTACCAACACTTCATCCGCACCGACGGCGGCCTCGACCCGGCCCAGGTCTGGTTCGGCCCCCATGAGCGCGGCGGCCCGGACGGTTCGGCGATGGATGCCCAAGGCTATCTGTGGAATGCCCGATGGGACGGCAGCTGCCTGCTCCGCTTGAGTCCCGAAGGCCAGGTTGACCGGGTGATCGAGCTGCCCGTCAGTCGTCCCACCAGTTGCGTATTCGGCGGCGAAGACTTGCAAACCTTGTACATCACCAGCGCCGCGAGCCCGCTCAACCATCCATTGGACGGCGCTGTGCTATCGATTCGAGTCGATGTGACCGGAAAAACCTGTACGAGGTTTGCCGGTTAGATCCCAAAATATGGGATGTAAAATTATATATTGAGATTATTTGGCGGTCGGGTTTATAGTCGGCTCCATCAGTTACACGCACTCACACTTAAAAAAACAAAACAGGTGAAGTGATGCAGCGATTTTCCACACAGTTTTTCGGCCGGACATCGACAGATGCCCGGTTTTTGTCGTGCCTGAAAAAGGGAGTCTGGCTTCATGGCTGAACCTCTTTCCTTGCCGCCAGCGCCCGAGCCGCCGAAGGGCGAGCGCCTGAAAAACAAGGTCGTGCTGCTCACTGGCGCGGCCCAAGGCATTGGCGAGGCAATTGTCGCGACCTTCGCCTGCCAGCAAGCGAAGCTGATCATCTGCGACATCCAGGGCGATAAAGTCGAGCAAGTCGCGGCTCACTGGCGGGGCAAAGGGTTTGACGTGCAAGCGATCAAGGCTGACGTCTCCAATCAGCAAGACCTGAACGCCATGGCCAAATTGGCCGTCGAACGCCACGGCCGCATCGACGTGTTGGTCAACTGCGCCGGCGTCAACGTGTTCCGCGATCCGCTGCAAATGACCGAAGAAGACTGGCGCCGCTGCTTCGCCATCGACCTCGACGGCGCCTGGTTCGGCTGCAAAGCGGTGTTGCCGCAGATGATCGAGCAGGGCATCGGCAGCATCATCAACATCGCCTCGACCCATTCCTCCCACATCATTCCCGGCTGCTTCCCGTACCCGGTAGCCAAGCACGGCTTGCTCGGCCTGACCCGCGCCCTCGGCATCGAATACGCGCCGAAGGGCATCCGCGTCAACGCCATCGCGCCCGGCTACATCGAAACCCAGCTGAACGTCGATTACTGGAATGGTTTCGCCGACCCTCACGCCGAGCGTCAGCGCGCCTTTGATCTCCATCCGCCGCGGCGCATCGGGCAGCCGATGGAAGTGGCGATGACTACGGTTTTCCTGGCCAGTGATGAAGCGCCGTTCATCAACGCCTCGTGCATCACCATCGATGGTGGTCGCTCGGTCATGTACCACGACTGAGCACAGTGGGATTCGGGCGCGGAACTCCGTCCGTAATCCAATCATCATACGATATGACTATTCGCTACACGTTTTGACCGCTGTACCGGCTTTCAAATAACGCTCAAAAAAATAACAAGGAGTCAGCTTATGAATCGTCGTCGTGGGATCCGTTCCCTGTGCTGTGCCGCTTTGGCGGTCACGGCGGTCAGCCTGAGCAGTTCGCTGCTGGCGGCCGAGCAAGTGAAAATCGGTTTTCTGGTCAAGCAGGCGGAAGAGCCCTGGTTCCAGACCGAATGGGCCTTCGCCGAAAAGGCCGGCAAGGACAAAGGTTTCACCGTGATCAAGATCGCCGTGCCTGATGGCGAGAAAACCCTCTCGGCCATCGACAGCCTGGCCGCCAACGGCGCCAAGGGATTCGTGATCTGCCCGCCGGACGTCGGCCTCGGCCCGGCCATCGTCGCCAAGGCCAAGGCCAACGGCTTGAAAGTGATCGCGGTCGATGACCGTTTCGTCGATGCCAGCGGCAAGTTCATGGAAGACGTGCCTTACCTCGGCATGGCCGCGTTTGAAGTCGGCGAGAAACAGGGCAATGCCATGGCCACCGAAGCGAAAAAACGCGGTTGGGACTGGAAAGAAACCTACGCGGTGATCAACACCTTCAATGAACTCGACACCGGCAAGAAACGCACCGACGGTTCGGCCAAGGCGCTGACCGATGCGGGCTTCCCGAAAGACCATATCCTCTTCACCGCGCAGAAAACCCTCGACGTCCCGGGCAGCATGGACGCCACCAACTCGGCGCTGGTGAAACTGCCCAGCGGCGCGAAAAACCTGATCATCGGCGGCATGAACGACAACACCGTGCTGGGCGGCGTGCGCGCCACCGAAAGCGCCGGGTTCACCGCGGCTAACGTCATCGGCATCGGCATCAACGGCACCGACGCCATCGGCGAACTGAAAAAGCCCAACAGCGGCTTCTTCGGCTCGATGCTGCCAAGCCCGCACATCGAGGGCTACAACACGGCCGTGATGATGTACGAGTGGGTCACTACCGGCAAAGAACCGCCGAAATATACGGCCATGGATGAAGTGACACTGATCACTCGCGAGAACTTCAAGCAGGAACTGGAAAAGATCGGCCTGTGGAACTGAAGGCCGGTTGATTTCATCGGCGGCCCTGGCGACGGGGCCGTCTGATCTGTGTGATGAGGTGGTTATGCAAGCGCAAACACAAACACAAGAACACCGCGGCGGCAGCTTGCGCTTCAACGGGATTGGCAAGACCTTTCCCGGGGTGAAGGCGCTGGACGGCATCAGCTTCGTCGCGCATCCGGGGCAGGTGCATGCCTTGATGGGCGAGAACGGCGCCGGCAAATCGACGCTGCTGAAAATCCTCGGCGGCGCCTACATTCCGAGCAGCGGCGACCTGCAGATCGGCGAGCAGACGATGGCCTTCAAGTCCACCGCCGACAGCATCGCCAGCCGCGTCGCGGTGATTCACCAGGAGCTGCACCTGGTTCCGGAAATGTCCGTCGCGGAAAACCTGTTCCTCGGGCATCTGCCGGCCAGTTTCGGCCTGATCAATCGCGGTGCGTTGCGCCAGCAAGCGTTGGCCTGCCTCAAGGGCCTGGCCGATGAAATCGATCCGCAAGAAAAGGTCGGGCGCTTGTCACTCGGCCAGCGGCAATTGGTGGAAATCGCCAAGGCCTTGTCCCGTGGTGCGCATGTGATTGCGTTCGATGAACCGACCAGCAGCCTTTCAGCGCGGGAGATCGATCGCTTGATGGCGATCATCGGTCGCCTGCGCGACGAAGGCAAAGTGGTGCTCTACGTCTCCCATCGCATGGAAGAAGTGTTCCGCATCTGCAACGCGGTGACGGTGTTCAAGGACGGCCGCTTCGTGCGCACGTTCGAGAACATGAGTGAACTGACCCATGATCAGTTAGTGACCTGCATGGTCGGTCGCGACATCCAGGACATCTACGATTACCGTCCGCGTCAGCGCGGTGCGGTGGCGCTGAAGGTCGATGGTTTGCTCGGGCCAGGCCTGAGGGAACCGGTGAGTTTCGAGGTGCACAAAGGCGAGATTCTCGGGTTGTTTGGATTGGTTGGGGCAGGGCGCACCGAGCTGTTCCGCATGCTCAGCGGCTTGACGCGCAACACGGCGGGTCGCCTGGAACTGCGTGGCCATGAACTGAAACTGCGTTCCCCTCGCGATGCAATTGCCGCCGGGGTTTTGCTGTGTCCCGAGGACCGCAAGAAGGAGGGCATCATGCCGCTCTCCAGCGTCGCCGAGAACATCAACATCAGTGCGCGCGGCGCCCATTCCACTTTCGGTTGCCTGTTGCACGGCCTATGGGAAAAGGGCAACGCCGAGAAGCAGATCGCGGCGCTGAAAGTGAAGACGCCCAGCGCCTCGCAAAAAATCATGTACCTGTCCGGCGGCAATCAGCAGAAGGCCATTCTTGGTCGCTGGCTGTCGATGCCGATGAAGGTCTTGCTGCTCGACGAACCGACCCGAGGCATCGACATCGGCGCTAAAGCGGAGATCTACCAGATCATCCACAACCTCGCCGCCAGCGGTATCGCGGTGATTGTAGTGTCTAGCGATCTGATGGAAGTGATGGGCATTTCCGACCGCATCCTGGTGCTGTGCGAAGGCGCGATGCGCGGCGAGCTGTCCCGCGACGAGGCCAATGAATCCAACCTGCTGCAACTGGCTTTGCCGCGCCAACGCGCTGACGGCGTGGCGAACTGAGAGGTAATTATGATGACCATCCAAAACAACGCTCTGCCCACCCTGCGCAAACCCCTGGACCTGCGACGTTTTCTCGATGACTGGGTGATGCTGCTGGCGGCCATCGGCATCTTTGTGGCTTGCACTTTGCTGATCGACAACTTCCTCTCGCCGCTGAACATGCGTGGCCTTGGCCTGGCGATTTCTACGACCGGGATTGCCGCGTGCACCATGTTGTATTGCCTGGCGTCCGGGCATTTCGATTTGTCGGTGGGTTCGGTGATTGCCTGCGCCGGCGTGGTTGCAGCGGTGGTGATGCGGGACACCGACAGCGTCTTTCTCGGCGTAGCGGCGGCGCTGTTCATGGGGCTGGTCGTCGGGTTGATCAACGGGATTGTGATCGCCAAGTTGCGGGTCAATGCCTTGATCACGACCTTGGCGACCATGCAAATCGTGCGTGGGCTGGCCTACATTTTTGCCAATGGCAAAGCGGTCGGCGTGTCCCAGGAACAGTTCTTCGTCTTCGGCAACGGCCAGTTGTTTGGCGTGCCGGTGCCGATCCTGATCACCATCGTGTGTTTCCTGTTTTTCGGCTGGCTGCTGAACTACACCACCTACGGGCGCAACACCATGGCCATCGGTGGCAACCAGGAAGCGGCGTTGCTGGCCGGGGTCAACGTTGACCGGACCAAGATCATTATCTTCGCCGTGCATGGTTTGATCGGGGCGTTGGCCGGGGTGATCCTCGCTTCGCGCATGACCTCCGGGCAACCGATGATTGGCCAGGGTTTTGAACTGACGGTGATCTCGGCCTGTGTGTTGGGCGGGGTGTCGCTGAGCGGCGGGATCGGCATGATCCGGCATGTGATTGCCGGGGTGTTGATTCTGGCGATCATCGAGAATGCGATGAACCTGAAGAACATTGATACGTTTTATCAGTATGTGATTCGGGGTTCGATTCTGTTGCTGGCGGTGGTGATTGACCGTCTGAAACAACGCTAACCCCTCTACCCGATCGTTCCCACGCTCCGCGTGGGAATGCCTCAATGGACGCTCCGCGTCCGCTTCTGGGACGCAGAGCGTCCCGGGCTGCATTCCCACGCAGAGCGTGGGAACGATCAGTCCACCCGTCACCTCCTAAAAAATATCCCTTGCCCGCCCGACCCTGTTTCGGTTATCACTTTGTACATGATTAGACAGGTTCGATTTGACAAGAAACAACGGGTGGTCGACGAGCTCATCCGGCGCATCGAAAGCGGCCTCATGGAGGACGGCTTTCTATTGCCGGGCGAGCATCAGTTGGCTGAAGAATTCAAGGTCAGCCGCGGCACGCTGCGTGAAGCCCTGGCCGAACTGAAGCGGCGTAACTACATCGCCACGCAAAGCGGCGTCGGCTCCATCGTCACCTTCGACGGTGTGGTGCTCGATCAGCGCAGCGGCTGGGCCCAGGCGCTGGCGGACAGCGGGGCGCTGATCAACACCGAAGTGTTGCGCCTGGAAGCGGTCAGTCGTCCTGACTTGCTGTCGCGGTTCGGCACCGACCAATTCATCACCCTCGACCGTCGCCGCCGCGCCAACGACGGCACACTGGTGTCCCTGGAACGCTCACTGATTCCCGCCACCGGCACCCTGGAAAGCCTGCCGCGAGTGGGGCTGATCGATAACTCGCTGACCATCACCCTGGCCGCCTATGGCTACATCGGCGAACGCGGTGATCAATGGATCGGCGCCGAACCGTTGAACGCCGAAGACGCCGAGCTGCTCGGTCGTCCGACCGGCACCGTATTCCTCAAGGCCCTGCGCACCACGTACGACCGTCAGGGCCGGTTCATGGAACAGGTCGAAAGCCTGCTCGACCCTGTGCATTTTCGTCTGCACCTGCAATTTGGAGAGTCAAAGTGACCGCGCTCAATCGTGCCTTGGGCGCGTTCTATGGTTTGGCTTTGGGCGACGCCCTGGGCATGCCGACCCAATCCCTGAGCCGCGCCGAGATCAAGGCGCGCTTCGGCGAAATCACCGACCTGGAAGACGCTGGCCCCGATCAACCGATCGCCGCCAACATGCCCAAGGGCTCGATTACCGACGACACCGAACAGGCGATCCTGGTCGGCCAATTACTGATCGAAGGCGAAGGCCGGATCGAACCGGCCGTGCTCGCCCAACGTTTGATCGAATGGGAAGCCGAGATGCAGGCCAAGGGCTCGCAGGATTTGCTCGGCCCTTCGACCAAACGTGCCATCGAGATGATCCTCGCCGGCCATTCGCCGGAAGAGTCGGGGCGCTACGGCACCACCAACGGCGCGGCGATGCGCATCACCCCGGTCGGGATCGCGGCGGATGTTGCTGATCCAGAGCGTTTCATCCGTGCCGTGGTGCAGGCCTGCCAGGTTACCCACAACACCACGTTGGGCATCTCCAGCGCGGCGGCAGTGGCGGCGGTGGTCTCGGCCGGGATCAACGGCATGGACCTGGGCGAAGCGCTGAACCTGGGCATGCAAATCGCCCAGCAAGCGGAAAGCCATGGTCACTGGGTCGCGGGCGGGCGCGTTGCCTCGCGGATCAGCTGGGCACGGACCATCAGCATCGACAGCGACAAGGCCTTGCTGGCGGACTTGCTGTACGACGTGATCGGTACTTCGGTGGCGTCGCAGGAATCGGTGGTGGTGTCGTTCGCCCTGGCCCAGCAGGTGGCGATTGGTGAATTGAATGCCTTCGAAGCCGTGTGCATGGCCGCAAGCCTGGGCGGCGACACCGACACCATTGCGGCGATTCTCGGCGCCATGCTCGGCGCTTGCCTGGGCCTGGAGAGCTGGCCGGTGGCGCTGATCGAGCAGGTCAAAGCCGTGAATGGCCTGGAGCTGGAACCCCTTGTGAAAGGACTCCTCACTCTTCGCTGAGGTGTACGCAATAAACCTGTAGGCGCTGCCGAAGGCTGCGATCTTTTGATCCTGGCGGTCTTGCGGCAGCTGTCAATCAAGATCAAAAGATCGCAGCCTGCGGCAGCGCCTACACGGGGTTGCGCAGGTCACTTAGAAATCCGTCTGCCCACAACCAAAACAATGGCAACAGGAGCATCCATCATGAGTTCATCGAACGCCGGGCCAAGCGCCGGGCAACTGGAAACCCGTGGCATCGAACCGGTCCCGGAAAGCGAGTGCAACGGTCATCCGCTGCAACTGTTCTGGGTCTGGTTCGCCGCCAACATCTCCATCCTCGGCTTGCCCCTGGGTGCCACGCTGGTGGCGTTTCGCGGCCTGGCGATCTGGCAGGCAATCATCGTCGCGATTCTCGGCGCCGCTGGTTCTTTCGCGGTGGTGGGGATCATTTCCATTGCCGGCCGTCGTGGCCGCGCACCAAGCCTGACTTTGTCCCGCGCGATCTTCGGTGTACGCGGCAATATCGGCCCGACCGTGGTTTCGCTGATGTCGCGCCTGGGTTGGGAAACCGTCAACACCACCACCGCCGCCTTCGTGCTGTTGTCGTTGTGCTCGATCCTGTTCGGTTCGCCGGTGGAAGCGAAAAGCGCACCGGTGCTGACGCTGATCTTCATTGCGATCTTCGTGCTGCTGACGCTTTCGGTATCGGGCCTCGGCCACGCCACCTTGCTGGTGATCCAGAAGTGGGCGACCTACGTGTTCGGCGCGTTGAACATTCTGGTCGGCGGTTTCCTCTGCGCCACCATCGACTGGAGCGCGGTGTTCAACGCCACGCCGGCACCGCTGAGCGCGATGATCATCGGCGTCGGCACCATGGCCGCAGGCACCGGGATCGGTTGGGCCAACGCTGGCGCGGACATGTCGCGTTATCAGCACAAAAGCGTCAAAGCCGTGCGCCTGGTGGCCTCGGCCGCATTCGGTGCGGGGATCCCGCTGGTGCTGCTGATCACCCTCGGCGGCTTGCTGTCGGTGGGCAACAACGACCTAGCCCAAGCCACAGACCCGATCATCGCGATCCGCGACATGCTGCCGACCTGGATGGCCGTGCCGTACCTGATTACCGCGTTCGGCGGCTTGCTGCTGTCGAACAACCTGTCGGTGTACTCCGCCGGTTTGACCACGCTGACCCTCGGCCTCAAGGTCCCGCGCGTCTACGCAGTGGTGGTGGACATCGTGGCGATCTTCGCCGGTTCGATCTACTTCATGCTGATCGCCGACAGCTTCTACGGCCCGTTCATCACCTTCATTTCCCTGCTGGCGGTGCCGATCACCGCGTGGGTCGGGATCTTCGTCGTGGACCTGATCCATCGTCATTACTACAGCCCCAAAGACCTGCTGGACGTCAGCCCGAGCAGTGCCTATTGGTATCGCGGCGGTATCGAATGGCGTGCCTTCGGTGCCTGGGCGATTGCGATTGTGCTGGGTTTCAGCTTCACCACCATCGGCACCACGGCCGAAAACATCTGGTTCCGCGGCTTCCTCTCCGATTCGTGGCTGGGCCATAACGGCCTCGGCTGGATCGTGACCTTCCTGGTCGCCGGCGGCATTTATTTCGTACTCGGCGGGGCCAAGGATCGTCGCGCTGCACTGACTGAGAACGCTCATGCCTAAGTTGTTGCACACCGGCCAGGTCATCATCGACCTGGTCATGGCCGTGGATAAACTGCCCCAGGCCGGCGGCGATGTGTTGGCGCAATCCGCCAGTTTCGAAGCCGGCGGTGGCTTCAACGTGATGGCCGCGGCCCAGCGCAATGGTTTGCCGGTGGTTTACCTCGGCCGGCATGGCACCGGACGTTTCGGTGACCTGGCGCGGGAAGCGATGAAGGCGGAAGGCATTCAGATTGGCATCGCCGACAAAGCCGAGCGCGATACCGGGTTATGCGTCGCGGTGACCGACGCCTCGGCCGAACGCAGTTTCATTTCCTACATCGGCGCTGAAGGCGACGTATCCACCGAGGACCTGGCGAGCGTGCCGGCGGAGGCGGGGGACTATGTCTATGTCAGCGGTTACAGCTTGCTGCACGTTGGCAAGGCTCGGGCGTTGGTGGATTGGGTGTTGGGATTACCGAAAGGCATCAACGTGATTTTCGATCCGGGGCCGTTGGTGGAATCGCCGGATGAACCGTTGATGAATGCGTTGCTGCCACGCATCGATGTGTGGACCAGCAACAGCGTCGAGGCGCTGCGGTTTACCGGGGCAGCGGACATTGCTGAGGCGCTGGATCGGTTGGTCGATCATCTGCCGGCCGATGTGTTGATGGTGGTGCGCGATGGGCCGCAAGGGTGCTGGATTCGTCAGCGCGGTGACTGCCAGCACGTGCCTGGGTTCAAGGTCGACGCGGTAGACAGCAACGGCGCCGGGGATGCCCATGCCGGGGTGTTTGTGGCCGGGTTGGCTCGAGGGTTGTCGGCGCTCGAGGCGGCGCGAAGGGCGAATGCGGCGGCGGCTTTGGCGGTGACGCGGTGGGGGCCGGCGACTTCGCCTGGGTCGGCTGAGGTGGATGCGTTGGTCCGCGAGCATTCGGGCGACTGATCGGTCGCCTTTGCGGGCAAGCCCCGTTCCTACAGAGACGGCGGTAGGCTATTTGCTATCCCGTCTCAAAATTTGCACAATGCGCGCCCCAGGAAGGGGAAGTGTCTGACAGCCTGTCAGGCCAGTTTCGTACACTCATGGAGAGAGTCCCCCGTTTGCAAAGCCTCCCCCCGAATCCTCCCGGCAAGCCATGCATGGCCCGCCGCGTTTCTTTATGGAAGAGAAAGAATGAATTTCCGGATGATGATTGCCGCGACACTGGTCGCGACCTCGGCACTGTTGGCCGGTTGTGGCGACAAGCCTGACGCGACGGCCGCTGCGCAGCCAAAGCAAAGCGCCGCAGAACAGCAGCAAATCGAGAAGTACAACCTGTATGTCGATGTGGCCAACAGCCTGACGACGTCGTTCCAGGAAGCCCAGGACAACTACCTGAACCAACAGATGCCGCTGTTAAAGGGTAAAGAAGCGCCCACCTCGATGCGCATCGAGAATGACATCCTGGTTGATCGCTCGGCGACGAAGCTGGATGCCGCCGCTGCCATCGACAGCCCGATTGTTGAAATCGATGCCGCCGCCAAGGACTTTTCCGCAGCGTTGAAGACGTTGTCACCGTTGAGCCACGAGCTGAACAACTACGCCGACTCCAAAGGCTACCTGGCCGACAATGGCGCCAAGGCGCGTGAGTTGAGCAAGGATTACCTGGCGGCGCTGACCCTGGTCGCGCAGAAAGAACAGGCGTTCTACAAAGGGTTGAGTGATCGTGATCAGGCGCTGACCAAGGAAGCGTTCGACAAGGCACCCAAGGACACCGCGGCTTACTATCGCGCGGGGCTGATTTACTACGGCAAGCTGAACAATGCCGATGCCAACGTCTTGTTTGCTGCACCCAATGATCCGGCAGCGCTGGACGCTTTCGAAAAGTCCCTGGCACAAGTGGCGGATGCCGCGACAGGCTGGAACAAGAAAGTCACCGAACAGTCTGCCAAGTCCGGCAAGAGCTGCAACGGCGGCATGTTGGAGATCAACGATTTTCTGGGCCAGTCCCGTTCGATGATCAAAGACGTCAAGGACGGCGTTTTCAAGCGTGAAGAAACCGGTGTCATGGCGCGCATGAGCAGTTCGAACATCGCCAACTCGGCCAAACGCTATAACAGCAAATACTCGAACGTGATCAATCGGTTCAATTACCCGATGTGCTGAGTGCTGACTTTTAAAATATCTGGCGTCTGATCAGACGCCATCGCGGGCAAGCCTCGCGCCTACAGGGGGATGTCGTACACCTGTAGGCGCGAGGCTGGCCCGCGAAGGGGCCATCAAATCCAACTCAAATCCCCAGCGTCAACCGGCCTTACGCAACGCCTCAATCAACTCCTGCTTGCGCATCCCTGACCGCCCCGGAATCTTCTTCGCCCGGGCTTCTTTCATCAAACTGTCGACGGTCTGGGTATCGCGCGAAGCCTTGCTGTTGCGCGCATGACCTTCACGGCTGGCCACCGCCCGCCGGGATGATTCCTTGCGGTCCTCGGACTTGGCGCTCGCCGGTTTCTTGCGCCCCGAGCCAGCGGCCCGTTCGCCGCCACCCGACTGCTTGTTCACCGTCGCCCAGGCCCGGGCTTCGGCTTCGTCTTTGGAAATGCCTTTTTGTTCGTAGCTGTCTTCGATGTGCTCGGCCTTGCGCTTTTGCTCGGCGGTGTATTTGTCTTTGCTTCCACGAGGCATGGGATTTCTCCTGGCTTCAGTGTTGTGAAGATCGCAGCAATTCACAGTGCCGCAGGCGCTGCCAAAGGCTGCGATCTTTGATCTTCAGGCGTTAAACATCCAGCTTGCGCGCCGCCTCGACCCCAGCGGCACTGAGCTTGATCGGCAGGTTCAGCGAGTGCTCGCCCGCCTCGTTACAGGTCACATGACCATGGTGGATCAGTCCGCGTTCCTGCAAGGTGGCGAGGGTGCTGGCCACGACTTTCTCCCCCCGGTAATTGTCCAGGACCTCCTTGCCCAAACCACTTGGATGGGCGTGCAACAGGCGGGTCAGGACTTCTTTTTCCAGGTTTTTATCGACGTTCATGGTTACCTCTTTCATGGATGTGGATAGGGTGTTGCGTCGCTCGCGTCGGCGAACTATTGACCGGTACCTTCGGAGCCCGAACCACCGGTGGTGGTTTTCGAGCCCGTGCCGGGGCCGGCGTTATCGGGTGTCTGGGCGTCCGGCGTGCTCGTCCCGCCCTGACGACCGGTGTCGTTGCCCTTGAGGCGCGGATCGGTGCCCGTGGACGGCGGCAGACTGCTGTCGATCCCCGAGCCATCGGTGTTCATGCCAGGGGCACTCTGGATGGCGGGGGCTTTGGGTTTCTCCACCGGGTCGGTGGGGCCGGTACCGGTGGCAGTGGTGGCGGCGAAGGCCGTAGAGGACAGCAGGGCAGCGAGAGCGAGAGCGGTCAGCCGGGACATGATCATGGTGTCGTCTCCAGATTATTAGAGTCCTTACCTGATGTTGGTCCGCCTTCGGTTGGGTTGGTGCCTGATGAACGACGAACGGTTCAGGCTGACGACAGCGCCAGGGTCAGTTGGAAGACGACCGGCAAACACCGATTTCTTCCTTGAACAACTCCATGAAACCCTTCAAACGCTGATGGCGAATCTGCGCCAGGTGCTGGCCCGTGACGGTCTGGAAGCCGTCCGCCAGGTGCAGCAGCTTGGTCTGGAAATGGTCGAGGCAAAAGCGCTTGTCGTCGTAGTCCCGTGCTTTGGCTTCCGGGTCCTGCGGGTCGTACAACGCACTGCCCATGCGCCCGGCGATGTAGAAGGTTCGCGCCACGCCGAGCATGCCGAGGGAATCGAGCCGGTCAGCGTCTTGCATGATTTTCGCTTCGAGGGTGGTCGGGGTGATGTTGGCGGAAAAGCTGTGAGCCTCGATGGCGTGGGTGGCGGCGGTGATTTTTGCGCCGGGCCAGTCCAGTGTCGTCAGCAGCGTCGCCGCTTTATCCGCTGCCAGCCTTGAGGCCTGGGAGCGCAACGGCGAGTTCTTCTCCACCGCCACGCAATCATGCAACAGCACCGCTGCCAACAACACGTCCAGATCACCGCCTTCTTGTGCGTGAAGCGTGCGCACGTTGTGCCAGACGCGCTGCAAGTGCGACAGGTCGTGGGCGCCGTCCTCCGAGGGTTCCAGCGCGTGGGGCAGGAGTGTCTCGGCGAGGGTTTGCAGGGGGGCGAAAGCGGTGGCGGTCATAAACATCCTTTTATGGGTCAAATCACCATTGTGGCGAGGGAGCTTGCTCCCGCTGGGCTGCGCAGCAGCCCCAATCTCAGGCGCCACGGTATTTCAGTTAGAACGGGGTTGCCAGTTTTACGACTGCTTCGCAGTCGGACGGGAGCAAGCTCCCTCGCCACAGATCGATTGCCGCCTTAGTATGGCGTTTTCCACTTCTGACAAGGCACGTCCATGACGATCGAGATCCGCCCGGCGACCCCCAGCGATGCACCGCAAATCCTCGCGTTCATCACTGAGCTGGCCGACTACGAACGTGCCCGTCACGAAGTCATCGCCAGCGTTGCCGACATCGAGCGCAGCCTGTTCAGCGAAGGCGCCACCGCCCACGGCCTGATCTGCCTGCGCGACGGTCTGGCGATCGGCTTCGCGGTGTTCTTCTTCAGCTATTCCACCTGGCTCGGCAGCAACTGCCTGTACCTCGAAGACCTCTACATCACCCCCGAACAACGCGGCGGCGGCGCCGGCAAAACCTTGCTGCGCCACCTGGCCAAAATCGCCTGCGCCAATGATTGCGGGCGTTTCGAATGGAGCGTGCTGGACTGGAACAAACCCGCCATCGAGTTCTACAAATCCCTCGGCGCGCAGCCACAGGAAGAGTGGGTGCGTTATCGGATGGATGGGGCGGTGTTGCGGGAGTTTGCCGAGGGGCGTTGAGGGCTGATGGCAATCTGCTGCTGAACCGGTTGTCGACATCGCTCTAGTCCGGCACTCTGTGCGCCTTTTGCGCGCTCACGGACGATATATGCCATGCAAACAGGCTTCCGCTGAGTTCCCCCTAAGTTCATGTACATCCCCCACCCGCCGTGTGGGCGGTGATGGGGATAAGTACGCGTTTTTGTTTGATTTGTTTAAAGGGATTTATATGGCAAGGCTTTTAGCCGTTTTGATGTTCTGTGTGTTGTGTTCATCGTGCATGCACTTGGACGTGCCGGCCGCGCGGATCGAATTTACCTCACTTGAATATGATTCAGGTTCTTATTATTTGCGATTCAGGTCCGACCGGGATCTGGTCAACTTGTACGACGCGCACGGCATCAGCGCGCAAGTCGGTACCTGGGTGAACTGTTCCCTGGATGGAGACACTGATTTTTCCATCCTGCATCACATTCAATTGTCGGCGAATGGCCCGGTGGATGAGGTGCGGATCGTTGAGGGTGATCGTCGTTATGAATTCAAGGCCTGGTTTAGATTTGAAGAGGATGAAGACGAGGGAAGTAGTTCTCGTCCCATTCGCAAAGAAGTGCTGTTGTCATTGTTGAAAAAGCAGGAATACATCCCCTGCATGGCGCGCATCACGGCCTTTTTGTATAAGGCGTATTACTCCAAGGTTATGTACATTCCGACTTCGCGGATTATTGCCGAAGTCGAGAAAGAAATAACGGCGCCAGAATATGTCATCTTGCCGCCGGAGGATCGGCAGTTGTCCTGGTTGCTGTTCGAACCGATCTGCATTAATGAAACGCGCTACTACGCGGGCACCATCATCGTTCATGGAGGGGTATGCAGTGGTTTGCCCTACAGCGGACTGTTGAGTTCATTTGCGCCGCTTACAGGTCAGTTCCAGATTGTCGATAGCAAAACCAAACAGCCGAGAGCCAATGTCAGCTACTTCATAAGACGTGCTGACGGGCGGGAGGAGGAAGGGTTGAGCGACGCGCAAGGCAAAACGCACATCTTTGGGGCCAATGAGCATGAATCCTTCAAGCTTTTCGTGTCCGGTGACGATGTCGAAGGTATTGGGATATAGCGTTTGTTGATTCCCATAATATGGGACGATAAATTACATATTGAGATTTTACCGCTAGGAGGTCTATAGTCCAGCTCACTCACTGCCAATAAACAAAACAGGTGAAGCGATGCTGGCGCAATTGATCGCGCTCGATTGGGGGACAACCTCATTACGTGCTTACAAACTCGCCGCGGGTGGCCAGGTGCTGGAACAGCGTTCGCTGTCGTCCGGGATCATGCAGCTGCCGCGCACGCCGCGAATCATCAACGGCCAGGAATGCACCGACGGTTTTGAACTGGCCTTCGATGACGCCTGCGGTGACTGGCTCGACGCGCAACCCGATTTACCGGTGATTGCCTGCGGTATGGTCGGCAGCGCCCAGGGCTGGCGAGAAGCGTCCTACCAGGACACGCCGGCCAACGTCGCCAATCTCGGAAACTCCCTACAAACCGTTCGCAGTCTTCGCGGTGTCGATGTGCACATCGTGCCGGGTGTGATTCAACGTTCGCATCTACCGAACGTGATGCGTGGCGAAGAAACCCAAGTGCTTGGCGTGTTACAGAACCTGCCGAGCGGGGCGAGCGGCGATCTGTTGATCGGCTTGCCGGGCAGTCATTCGAAATGGGTGGAAGTGGCCGACGGCTGCATCGTTCATTTCGACACCTTCATGACCGGCGAAGTCTTCGCCGTGCTCAGCGAACACAGCATTCTCGGGCGCACCCAACAGCAGGGCACATCGTTCGATGGCCAGGCGTTTGATCGCGGTGTGCAAGTGGCGTTGTCGGCGGACGGCGAGATCGGGCCGTTGTCGACCTTGTTTAGCGCTCGCAGCCTCGGGCTGACCGGCGAACTCAGCGCCACCGCGCAACCGGACTATTTGTCCGGCCTGTTGATCGGGCATGAGCTATCGGCTTTGGCCAACGTTCAGCGCCGCCGTCGTAACAGCGTGCATCTGCCCTCGATCATCCTCATCGGTAATACCCAACTCTGCGCCCGCTACAGCCGGGCCCTCGATGCCTGCGGCTTTGCCAAAGTGACCCTGGCCGAACAGGCCACCGAGCGCGGGTTGTGGCAACTGGCGGTTGCCGCCGGACTGATCAAACACCATCCATCCCGTTAAACCTGACTGGAGGTCTGACATGCTCAAGCAAGCCCTGGCGCAAAACGGCCTGATCGCGATCCTGCGCGGCCTGCGTCCAACAGAGGCTGCGGCCATCGGCGAAGTCCTGTACAGCGCCGGATTTCGCGTCATTGAAGTGCCGCTCAATTCCCCCGAGCCGTACGAAAGTATCCGCATCCTGCGCAGTACCTTGCCTGCCGATTGCCTGATCGGCGCGGGCACGGTGCTGACACCGGAACAGGTCGAGCAGGTGAAAGCGGCGGGCGGGCAGGTGATCGTCATGCCCCACAGCGATCCCAAGGTGTTGCGCGCGGCGAAGACGGCGGGGTTGTTCCTGTCGCCGGGCGTGGCGACGCCGACCGAAGCCTTTGCCGCATTGGCCGAAGGCGCAGATGTGCTGAAGATGTTTCCCGCCGAGCAGATGGGCCCAGCCGTAGTGAAAGCCTGGCTCGCGGTGTTGCCGGCCGGGACCATTCTGGCGCCGGTCGGTGGCATCACGCCGGACAACATGCAGGTGTTTATCGACGCGGGCGTCAAAGGTTTCGGCCTGGGTTCCGGGTTGTTCAAACCGGGCATGACGCCCGAGCAAGTGGCGGCCAATGCCAAGGCTTACGTCACTGCCTGGAAAGCCCTGAGCTAAGACTTTTTGGCGCTGTGAGCGCTGCATCTAACAAGAGAGACAACAAGATGAAAATCACCAAACTCACCACCTTCATCGTGCCGCCGCGCTGGTGCTTCCTCAAGATCGAAACCGACGAAGGCGTGACCGGCTGGGGCGAACCCGTGGTCGAAGGCCGCGCCCACACCGTCGCCGCAGCCGTTGAAGAATTGTCCGACTACCTGATCGGCAAAGACCCACGCAACATCGAAGACATCTGGACCGTGCTCTATCGCGGCGGCTTCTACCGGGGCGGCGCGATTCACATGAGCGCACTGGCCGGTATCGATCAGGCGTTGTGGGACATCAAGGGCAAGGCGCTGGGCGTGTCGGTCAGCGATTTGCTCGGTGGCCAGGTGCGGGACAAGATTCGCGTGTATTCGTGGATCGGTGGCGACCGCCCGGCGGACACCGCGCGCGCGGCGAAAGAAGCGGTCGAGCGTGGTTTCACTGCGGTGAAAATGAACGGCACCGAAGAGCTGCAATTCCTCGATTCCTTCGAGAAAGTCGACCTGGCCCTGGCCAACGTCGCTGCCGTGCGTGACGCGGTCGGGCCGAACGTTGGCATCGGTGTCGACTTCCATGGCCGGGTGCACAAACCCATGGCCAAGGTGCTGATGAAGGAACTCGACCCGTACAAACTGATGTTTATCGAAGAACCGGTGCTCAGCGAAAACTACGAAGCGCTGAAGGAACTGGCGCCGCTGACCAGCACGCCGATTGCCCTCGGCGAACGCTTGTTTTCGCGCTGGGATTTCAAGCGCGTGCTCAGCGAAGGCTACGTCGACATCATCCAGCCCGATGCTTCCCACGCTGGCGGCATCACCGAAACCCGCAAGATCGCCAACATGGCCGAAGCCTACGACGTGGCGCTGGCGCTGCACTGCCCGCTGGGCCCGATTGCCCTGGCGGCGTGCCTGCAACTGGACGCGGTTTGCTACAACGCGTTCATCCAGGAACAGAGCCTGGGCATTCACTACAACGAGAGCAACGACCTGCTGGATTACGTCAAGGATCCGCGGGTGTTTGATTACGACAAAGGCTTCGTGAAGATTCCGAATGGCCCGGGCCTGGGCATCGAGATCAACGAGGAATATGTGATCGAACGTGCGGCGGTCGGGCATCGCTGGCGCAACCCGATCTGGCGCCATGCCGATGGCAGTTTCGCCGAGTGGTGATACCCACGCGGTGATCGTTCCCACGCTCCGCGTCGATCGTTCCCACGCTGAGCGTGGGAACGATCACAACTTACGCCCTCAATAAACATAAGAAGAGGCATCCCTCATGCAACCGCAAACCCTCACCGGGCAGGCGTCGTTGGTGACGCCCAGCCGTAAGCGTTTTTTCATCATGGTGCTGCTGTTTATCACCGTGGTGATCAACTACCTCGACCGCAGCAACCTCTCCATCGCCGCCCCGGCGCTGACCAGTGAACTGGGGATCGACCCGATCCACGTCGGCCTGATTTTCTCCGCGTTCGGCTGGACCTACGCGGCCATGCAGATCCCCGGCTGCTGGCTGGTGGATCGTGTCCCGCCGCGAATTCTATACAGCGTCGCATTGCTGTTGTGGTCGATCGCCACGGTGATGCTCGGTTTCGCCGCCAGCTTCATCGCGCTGTTCGTGCTGCGCATGGCGGTCGGTGCGCTGGAAGCCCCGGCGTATCCGATCAACAGCCGCGTGGTCACCACATGGTTCCCCGAGCGTGAGCGCGCCACGGCCATCGGTTTCTACACCTCCGGGCAGTTTGTCGGGCTGGCGTTTCTCACGCCGGTACTGGCCTGGTTGCAGCATGAGTTTGGCTGGCACATGGTGTTCGTCAGCACCGGTGTGGTGGGCATTATCTGGGCGGTGATCTGGTACGCGGTGTATCGCGAGCCGCGAGATTTCAAGGGCGCCAACGAGGCGGAAATCGACTTGATCCGCGAGGGCGGCGGGTTGGTGGATATCCAGGCGGACACCGCCAAGGCCAAGGCGAAATTCAGCTGGACCGACCTCGGCATTGTCCTGAGTAAACGCAAACTGTGGGGCATTTACCTCGGCCAGTTCTGCCTCAATTCTACGCTGTGGTTCTTCCTGACCTGGTTCCCGACTTACCTGGTGAAATATCGCGGCATGGACTTCATCAAGTCCGGCTTGCTTGCATCGTTGCCGTTTCTCGCGGCGTTCGTCGGTGTGTTGTGTTCCGGGTTCTTCTCCGACTTTTTGATTCGTCGCGGCTACACCGTCGGTTTCGCCCGCAAGCTGCCGATCATTGGTGGTCTGCTGATTTCCACTTCGATCATCGGCGCCAACTTCGTCGAATCGACGCCGCTGGTGATTGCCTTCCTCGCGTTGGCGTTCTTCGGTAACGGGCTCGCCTCGATTACCTGGTCGCTGGTTTCAACGCTGGCCCCGGCGCGGTTGCTCGGATTGACCGGCGGGGTGTTCAATTTCATCGGCAACCTGTCGGCGATTACCACACCGATCGTCATCGGTTTCCTCGCCACCGGCGATTCGTTTGCCCCGGCGATTACCTACATCGCGGTGCTCGCGCTGATCGGTGCACTGTCCTACGTGCTGCTGGTGGGCAAGGTCGAGCGTATCGAGTTGTAGTCCCGGCCGTCGGGCGACCATAATGCCGCCCGTTCCCTCGCTCAACGGTAAAGGCTGGATATGCAGGAAGACGCCCCAAAAATCGCCAAGGACGCCGCGCCGACCGGCACCCAGACACTGCTTCGTGGTTTGGGTGTGGTTCAGGCCGTGGCCAGTGGCGCCCGCGATCTCAAGGAAATCGCCCGGCTGATCGGTACGACGCGCAGCACGACGCATCGTCTGGCCAGTTGCCTGGTGGACGAGCGTTACCTGCGTGTGGTGCCGCAAGTCGGCTATTTGCTGGGGCCGAAGCTGATCGAACTGGGTTTCCAGGCGCGGGAAGAGTTGCCGCTGGTGACGTTGGCCGGGCCGTATCTGGATGAGTTGTCGGCGTTGACCGGCGACACCATTCACCTGGCGATTCGTGAGGGCGACGAGGTGCTGTACTTGCACAAGAATCCGGGGCGCAATGGCCCGGAAATGCGTTCGCGGGTCGGCCATCGCATGCCATTGGCGCGCACCGGGATCGGCAAGGCGCTGATGCTCGATGACACCCAGCAAGACTGGAAGCGGCTGTACGAAGTGAGCCTGCCGGCGGGTGGGAAAAATCAGTTCTGGCCGCAGCACCCGGAGCAGTCCTGGGAGCAGTTTCAGCAGCGCATGGTGGAATATGTGGCGGGAGGGTACGCGTTCGATCTGGAGGACAACGAACCGTCGATCCGTTGTGTCGCGGCACCGATTCGGGATGCCAGCAAGCGCATCGTTGCCGGGATCAGCATCGCCAGCACCGTGCCGTACATGCCGCTGGAAAAAATGGCCGAGCTGATTCCCCTGATCAAAGGGGTCACGGCCCGGCTCTCTGCCGAACTCGGCGCTAAGGTCTGATCAGACCTTCAGCGTCGACATGTCGATCACGAAGCGGTACTTCACGTCACCGGCAATCATGCGGGTGAACGCTTCGTTGATCTGATGGATGTTGAGCATTTCGATGTCGCAGGTGATGTTGTGCTCGGCGCAGAAATCCAGCACTTCCTGGGTTTCGGCAACGCCACCGATCAGCGAACCGGCCAGCACGCGGCGGCTCATCACCAGTTTGCCGGCGTGGACCGGTGGATCAACCGGTTCGATCAAACCCACCAGGATATGCACGCCGTCGAAGCGCAGGGTGTCGAGGTAGGGGTTGAGGTCGTGCTGCACCGGAATGGTGTCCAGCAGGAAGTCGAAATGACCGGCGGCGGCCTTCATCTGTTCGGCATCGGTGGACACGATCACGTGGTCCGCGCCCTGGCGTCGGGCTTCTTCAGCCTTGCTCGCCGAGCGGGTGAACAACGTCACTTCGGCGCCCATGGCCTTGGCGAACTTGATGCCCATGTGGCCGAGACCGCCCATGCCGAGGATCCCGACCTTGTCGCCGGCCTTCACGCCGTAGTGCTTGAGCGGCGAGTAGGTGGTGATGCCGGCGCAGAGGATCGGCGCGGCGCTGGCCAGGTCGAGTTTTTCCGGGATGCGCACCACGAAATGTTCGCTGACCACGATGCTGTCGGAGTAACCGCCCATGGTGTTGCTGCCATCGACCCGGTCCGGGGTGGCGTAAGTCATGGTCGGACCTTCGAGGCAATATTGCTCAAGGTTGGCCTGACAGGCTTCGCAGCTGCGGCAGGAGTCGACCATGCAGCCAACACCGACCAGATCGCCGATTTTGTGCTTGGTGACGTTCGTGCCGATGGCGGTGACTTTGCCGACGATCTCGTGGCCGGGCATCAGCGGGTAAACGGCGATGCCCCACTCGTTGCGGGCCTGGTGGATGTCGGAATGGCAGACGCCGCAGTACAAAATGTCGATCGCAACGTCGTCGGCCCGAGGGCTGCGGCGTTCGAATTTCACGGGGGCGAGGGGAGTGGTGGCCGACTGGGCGGCGTATCCGATAGCGGTGTACATAAGGAACCTCGCAAAAGCAGTGACAGGTGAGGTGGGCCATTCTGGGCACTGAACCGGGTGTCGGCCATGGCGATTCCTCCGGGTGTCATGCCTAATCCTCCGGCATGTGCCGTGGATTGGTCGCATTGGCCACCAGACCTGCGATGATGCTTTCATCCCGATTTCCGTGAAGTTTTCCCCATGTTGTTGACTCGTCATTTAGATGCCAATGCCACGCTGGTTTCACTGCTCCAGCCGCTGACCACCCGCGACGGTTTCGCCCCCACGGCGTTGCCGGGTGTGCAGGTGTTGCGCGCCAGTTGCGATGTGGCCCGTGGTCCGCAAATCTACGAGCCGAGCCTGGTGATCATCGTCCAGGGCAGCAAACTGGCGTACCTGGGGCCGCGAACCCTGGAATATGGCGCCGGGCATTATCTGATTCAGGCGTTGCCGGTGCCGTTCGAGTGCGAGACGTTTGCCGCGCCGGAGGGGCCGATGCTGGGGATTTCCATCGCCATCGACCGGATCTTGCTTGGTGAATTGGTGTTGGCCATGGGGCTGGTGTCGGGGCGCAGTATTGCGGCGCAGACGCTGGAGTCCATGACCTCGACAGTGCTCGACGACGGCATGCGCGGTTGCGTGGAGCGGCTGTTGCGCTGCCTGCACGATCCGCTGGAATGCCAGATCATGGGCCAGGCGCGGGTGCGTGAATTATTGTTCGTAGCCTTGCGCGGTCCCCAGGCCGATGTGTTGCGGGCGTTGGTGGAACAGCAAGGGCAGTTCGCGCGGATTGCGGCGTCGCTTAATCATCTGCACGGGCATTTCACCGAGCCTTTGAATGTGGAGACCCTGGCCGGTTGCGCGAACATGAGTGCGTCGACCTTTCATGAGCATTTCAAGCGCAGCACGTTGTTGTCGCCGGTGCAGTATCTGAAGCGTTTGCGATTGCTCAAGGCGCAGCAATTGTTGCTGGGGGAAGGCTTGGGCGTGGCGCAGGTGGCGCATCGGGTGGGGTATCAGAGCACGTCGCAGTTCAGTCGCGAGTACAAGCGCTACTTTGAGCGTAATCCGGGGGATGAGCGGGCGGCGTGAGCGAAGGCGTCCTTGAAAATTACGCCCACTCCAACTTTCACCGGGCAACAAAAAGGCCCCCGTTTCGGGAGCCTTGATGTTCAGGCGTTCGGCTTACATGTTCGGGTAAGTCGGGCCGCCGGAGCCTTCCGGCGCCACCCAGGTGATGTTCTGTGTAGGGTCCTTGATGTCGCAGGTCTTGCAGTGAACACAGTTCTGGGCGTTGATCTGGAAGCGCTTCTCGCCGTCTTCCTTGGTCACCACTTCGTACACGCCCGCCGGGCAGTAGCGCTGGGCAGGCTCATCGTACAAAGGCAGGTTCTTGCTGATCGGGATGCTCGGGTCGGTCAGCTTCAGGTGGCAAGGTTGTTCTTCTTCGTGGTTGGTACCGGAGATGAACACCGAGCTGAGTTTGTCGAAGCTGATTTTGCCGTCGGGTTTCGGGTAGTCGATCTTCTTGCAGTCCGCCGCGAGCTTCAGGCACGCGTAATCCGGCTTGGTGTCGTGCAAGGTGAACGGCAGTTTGCCGCCGAAGATGTTCTGGTCGAGCCAGTTGAAACCACCGCCAACGATCGCACCGAACTTGTGGATCGCCGGGCCGAAGTTGCGGCTGGCGAACAGTTCGTCGTAGAGCCAGCTCTTCTTGAAGGCGTCGACGTAAGTGGTCAGCTCTTCGGTGCCATCCTTCTCGGCGAACAACGCCTCGGCCACTGACTCAGCAGCGAGCATGCCGGACTTCATCGCGGTGTGGCTGCCTTTGATTTTGGCGAAGTTCAGGGTGCCGAGGTCGCAACCGATCAGCGCGCCGCCCTTGAACACCATCTTCGGCAGCGAGTTCAGGCCACCCTTGCAGATCGCGCGGGCGCCATAGCTGATGCGCTTGCCGCCTTCCAGGTACTGCTTGAGCACCGGGTGATGCTTGAGGCGCTGGAACTCGTCGAACGGCGACAGGTAAGTGTTGCTATAGGACAGATCGACGATCAGACCGACGACCACCTGGTTGTTTTCCAGGTGATAAAGGAAGGAGCCACCGGTGTTCTCGGAACCCATGATGTCCAGCGGCCAGCCGGCGGTGTGGACCACCAGGCCTGGCTGATGCTTGGCCGGGTCGATTTCCCAGATTTCTTTCAGGCCGATGCCGTAGTGCTGGGCGTCGGCATCGCTGTCGAGGTTGAAGCGCTTGATCAGTTGCTTACCGATGTGGCCACGGCAACCTTCGGCGAACAGCGTGTACTTGCCACGCAACTCCATGCCGGGGGTGTACAGGCCTTCTTTCGGGTTGCCTTCGCGGTCAACGCCCAGATCACCGGTGATGATCCCGCGCACTACGCCGTTTTCGTCGAACAGCGCTTCCTGAGCGGCGAAGCCCGGGTAGATTTCCACGCCCAGGTTCTCGGCCTGCTGGGCGAGCCAGCGGCACAGGTTGCCCAAGGAGATGATGTAGTTGCCTTCGTTGTGCATGGTCTTGGGCACAAAGAGATCGGGAATCTTCTGCGCGCTTTCAGCGTTCTTGAGAACGAAGATGTCATCGCGGGTGACCGGCGTGTTCAGCGGGGCGCCGAGTTCTTTCCAGTCCGGGAACAATTCGTTCAGGGCGCGTGGTTCGAACACGGCACCAGACAGGATGTGAGCACCGACTTCGGAGCCTTTTTCGACCACGCAGACGCTGATTTCCTTACCGGCTTCGGCGGCCTTCTGCTTCAAGCGGCAGGCGGCGGAAAGACCAGCGGGGCCGGCACCGACGATGACCACGTCGAATTCCATGTATTCGCGTTCCACAGGTTATCTCCTACTCAAGGCTCAACAGTTTTTTTTCTAATATTGGAGGTTTGGTGTCGCATCCATGAATTCCGGCGCAATGCCGGAAGAGGACAATCGATGAACCACCTTTCTCTCTGGGTGGCGCATTATATCTACACCACTCCTAGCGTCCAATACAAACGTTTGTTTGAATTGGCTCTGAGCCAGAGAAATCAAAGTCACGCGGCTTATGACTGGCCATTTTGCCGTATTGACCGGAATAGGTGTTCCGGTCAAGATACGGGCGGTTTTGCGCTCGCCGTAGGCTGACTGTTGGTTTCAAGAGCACCTCTAAAGACAGGGCGATGGCAGTACAAGGTGATGCGCAACGAAGGTTCGGCGCGCAGTTTACACGCCGCGGTAATGAATGACTCATCGGTCACCACTGACGAACGGTCATCAGCAACGCGAGCCGTGTCACCCCGTTCAGATGCCAGCGTTTTTAGAGGTGCCCTTGCGCCCACGAGCATCAACCGCCAGGTTCGCCTAGGCGACTTTCTTTTCACCGGAGAGTAACGAGGAATCCATGAAGGTTCTTGTAGCTGTCAAACGCGTTGTGGATTACAACGTCAAGGTTCGCGTCAAGGCGGACAATTCCGGCGTCGACCTCGCTAACGTGAAGATGTCGATGAACCCGTTCTGCGAAATCGCAGTGGAAGAAGCCGTACGCCTGAAAGAGAAAGGTGTTGCGACTGAAATCGTCGTCGTCTCGATCGGTCCGTCCACCGCTCAAGAGCAACTGCGCACCGCGCTGGCTCTGGGTGCCGACCGCGCCATCCTCGTCGAATCCGCTGAAGATCTGACTTCCCTGGCCGTTGCCAAACTGTTGAAGGCTGTTGTCGACAAGGAACAGCCTCAGCTGGTGATCCTCGGCAAACAAGCCATCGACAGCGACAACAACCAGACTGGCCAGATGCTCGCTGCATTGAGCGGCTACGGTCAGGGCACGTTCGCTTCGAAAGTCGAAGTCACTGGCGACACCGTTGCCGTGACCCGCGAAATCGACGGCGGCGCGCAGACAGTTTCCCTGAAACTGCCGGCCATCGTCACCACCGACCTGCGTTTGAACGAGCCGCGCTACGCGTCCCTGCCAAACATCATGAAAGCCAAGAAGAAGCCTCTCGAAGTGCTGACTCCGGACGCTTTGGGCGTTTCCACCGCCTCCACCAACAAGACCGTGAAAGTCGAAGCGCCGGCTGCACGCAGCGCGGGTATCAAGGTCAAGTCGGTGGCTGAACTGGTCGAGAAACTGAAAAACGAAGCGAAGGTAATCTAAATGACTATCTTGGTTATTGCTGAACACGACAACAAAGTGCTGGCCCCGGCCACGCTGAACACCGTGGCCGCTGCCGTCAAAATCGGCGGTGACATCCACGTTCTGGTTGCCGGTCAAGGCGCTGGCGCCGTGGCTGAAGCCGCTGCGAAAATCGCTGGCGTGGCGAAAGTGCTGGTGGCCGACAACGCCGCCTACGCTCACCAGTTGCCGGAAAACGTTGCGCCGCTGGTTGCAGAGTTGGGCAAGGGCTACAGCCACATCCTGGCTGCCGCCACTTCCAACGGCAAAAACATCCTGCCGCGCGTCGCCGCGTCGCTGGACGTTGACCAGATCTCCGAGATCATCTCGGTTGAAAGCGCTGATACCTTCAAGCGCCCGATCTACGCCGGTAACGCCATCGCGACCGTTCAGTCGAACGCTGCGGTCAAAGTGATCACCGTGCGCGCCACCGGTTTCGACCCGGTTGCCGCTGAAGGTGGTTCGGCGGCTGTTGAAGCGGTTGCGGCGGCCCATGACGCTGGCACTTCGAGCTTCGTTGGCGAAGAACTGGCCAAGTCCGATCGTCCGGAACTGACCGCTGCCAAGATCGTCGTTTCCGGCGGGCGCGGCATGCAGAACGGCGACAACTTCAAACACCTGTACGCCCTGGCTGACAAGCTGGGCGCTGCTGTCGGCGCTTCCCGCGCTGCGGTCGACGCAGGTTTCGTACCCAACGACATGCAGGTCGGTCAGACCGGCAAGATCGTTGCTCCACAGCTGTACATCGCGGTCGGCATCTCCGGCGCGATCCAGCACCTGGCCGGCATGAAAGACTCCAAAGTGATCGTCGCGATCAACAAGGACGAAGAAGCGCCGATCTTCCAGGTGGCCGATTACGGCCTGGTGGCAGACCTGTTCGAAGCAATCCCCGAGTTCGAGAAGCTGGTCTAATCCAGCGACCTGACTTATAAAGAGCCCGACCTTTTGGTCGGGCTTTTTTTTGTTTCGGATTTGAGTGGGAGAGTGTTGCCATGGATTTGCGCCGCGTAAGTGGCTGGTCATTGCTGCTGGGGTTGACGCTGTTGCCGGGGCTCGCGAGCGCCGCCGGCAAATGCGAACGCCTGGTGGTCACCGGCAGCCCGGATGCACCGCCGTACCTGTGGCAAGACCCGCAGAACCCCAAGCACCTGATCGGCGCCAGTGCCGATTTGTTGCAGCACGTGGCGGGGGAGTTGGGCATCAAGGTAGAAATGCTCTACGCCGGTAAACGTTCCCAGGCCCTGGACGAAGTGCGCAGCGGGCGCATGGACATGCTGGCGGACGCGCCGTTGACGCTCAGCGAGCTGGAAACCCTGGATTACATCCATCCGCCGCTGCTGGAAAACGATTACCTGGTCTGGACGCGCATAGGCTCGACGCTGACCTACAGTGAAGCAAAAGACCTGCACGGGCACCCGGGCGCCGTGTCGGAAAAGTCTCGAATGACCCGGGAATTTGGCACTTTCGCCGAGCAGCAATTAACCCTGAGCCGTACACCAAACCTCACCCAGGCCTTTCAGAAATTGCTGTTGGGCGAGGTGGAATATGTACTCGCCGGACGCTACTCGGGCATGGCGGCCGCGCAGGCACTGGGCATGGGCAATGACCTGCAAGCCTTCCCGCAACCCGTCGACAAACCCGGCCTGTTCCTCGCGGTTTCCCATAACTCCGCCTGCAACGATCCGTGGTTGCGCGGACAGCTGGCCAAAAAGATGACAGAATTGCCCGCGTCCGGACTGACGGAAGCCGTGCTGCAACGCAACATCGAGCGTTGGAAAGCCCAGCAGCAACTGCAGCAACACCCCGCCAGTACCCCAAAACAGTAGGGATTTTTAGTGAGTATTCGACCTCTTTTCGCTGCCCTGGCCGTTCTGGCTCTGGCGGGTTGTGCAGCCGATCCGGCGCCGAATGAACAAATACGCCTGACCGAGCAGGCCCTCATACAAGCCAAGGCCGTTGGCGCCACTGCTGACGAAGTGCCAGAGCTGAAGCTGGCCGAAGACAAGTTCTCCCGCGCCCAGGGCGATATGACCGACCAGTCCTACAAGCACGCCCGCATGCGCGCCGAACAGGCTGAACTGGATGCGCGCCTGGCCGAAGCCCGGGTCCTGACCCTCAAGAGCCAGGAGCAGTTGAACGTACTCAATACCCGCATCACTCGCCTGCGCAAGCAACTGGGAGATGCCCAATGAGCCTCAAGACCAAAGCACTCGGCGGTTTGCTCTTCGCAGGCTGCGTCAGCCTGTATGGCTGTGCCGGCCAACACAGTGAGTCCGCGCTGCAAGAAGCCGGCGCCGACTTCCAGAAGGTCAAGGAAGATTCCAACGTGCTGCGTATCGCGCCGAAAGATGTGATCCGCGCCGGTGAGTCCCTGGCCCGCGCCGATCGTCTGTCCAGTTACTGGGGCAGCGGTTCGGACGTGGTGCATTACGCTTACCTGAGCCAGCGCTACAGCGAAATTGCCCGGGAACACACCAACCAGGTGCTCAACGAAGAGCAGGCGGCCAAACTCGAGCTGGAGCGCCAGCGCCTGCAACTGGCCCTGCGTGAGTCCAAGCTGCTCAGCGTGCAGCAACAGGGTAAGTGGCTCGAAGAACAAATCGTTGCACTGGCCACCACCCAGACCGATCGCGGGCTGGTGATGACCTTGGGCGATGTACTGTTCGATACCGGCGAAGCAGAGTTGAAGAACTCGGCGAACCGCGTGGTGCTGAAGATCGTCCAGTTCCTGCAGCTCAACCCGAAACGCGTGGTGCGGATCGAGGGCTACACCGACAGCACCGGCGGCAAGCAGGACAACCTCAAACTGTCCCGCGACCGCGCGCAATCGGTGGCTGACGTGCTGATGGACCTGGGCATCGAAGACAAACGCATCCAGGTCGAAGGCTATGGCGATGAATACCCGGTGGACGTGAACGCTTCCGAGCGCGGTCGCGCTCAGAACCGTCGAGTGGAAATTGTGTTCTCCGACGAAAAAGGCCAGCTCGGCGCTGCTCGGTAGGCGCTGGCGGAGCCTGCGATCTTTTGATCTTGCTCTCGATACTCAAGTGGGCCTGGGAGGATCGCAGCCTCGTTTCACTCGATAGCTCCTACAAACCCGGCCTGCCCGTCAGCGCCGGGTTTTTTTACGTCTGCGAATTGCCTCGCAAAGCAGTACAGATTTTGCTGACACTGCACTGTACGGTCGACTATTGTGGCAACTGTCCCCGTACACTTCTAAACTGTTCCGGTATTGTTTCACACAAGAATAAAATGCCCGTGAAATCGAGTACTGCGTCATGACCAATCTCTTGCTCTACCAACGTATTGCTCAGCAACTGGCCGAAGACATCCGTCGGGGTGTCTATCAACCGGGGGAGCGCGTGCCTTCGGTGCGCAAGATGAGCTCGCAGCTCAATGTCAGCCATGCGACGGTGTTGCAGGCGTACGCCAACCTTGAGGATCAGGGCTTGATTCGCGCCCGGCCACAGTCCGGTTATTACGTGCACCAGACCCCGGCCCTGACCGCGCCGACCCCGGACATCGCCCGGGTTGAACGGCCAGGCCTGGTCACGCGCAGCAGCATCATTCAGCAAGTATTGGTCGAATCCCGCCGTGAAGGTGTGTTCCCGCTGGGTGCGGCGGTGCCGAGCGTCGACTATTTACCGGTGCGGGCACTGCATCAGCAATTGGCCAAGGTCACTCGCTTCCATAGTCCACGGGCCTTCAGCTACATGTTCAGCCCGGGTTTCGAGCCGTTGCGCCGTCAGGTGGCGATCCGCATGCGTGATGCCGGCGTCGTGGTCGACCCGTCCGAAGTAGTGATTACCCACGGTTGCGTCGATGCCTTGCAAATGTCGCTTCGCGTATTGACCCGCCCGGGCGACCTGATCGCCGCCGAGTCGCCGACCTATTACGGATTGCTGCAATTGGCCGACTTGCTCGGTCTCAAAGTCATCGAGATCCCCAGCGACCCCGCCACCGGCATGAGCCTGGAAGCGCTGCAACTGGCCGCCAACCAATGGTCGATCAAAGCGCTGGTGCTGACCACCCGCCTGAGCAATCCACTGGGCGGCACCATGCCCGAAGAACGCCAGAAGCAGTTGCTGCGCCTGGCTTCGGATTTCGATATCCAGATTGTCGAAGACGATATCTACGGCGAGCTGATGTTCGAGCAAGGCCGCACCAAATCGCTCAAGGCTTACGACCGGCTCGACCGGGTGATCTATTGCTCGAGTTTCTCCAAGACCCTGTCGCCGGGCGTGCGGATCGGCTGGATGATCGCCGGTAAATACCAACAGGAGATCCAGCGCTTGCAGACGTTCAGCACCCATTCGGCCTGCAGCGTCACGCAGATGGGCATCGCCGCGTACCTGGAGAACGGCGGCTATGACCGGCATTTGCGTTACATCCGTCAGGAGTACCGCAAAAACCTCAGCGCCTTCCAGTTGGCGGTGCAGCAGTATTTCCCCGAAGGCACGCAGATGAGCCGGCCAACCGGTGGCTTTATTTTGTGGGTCAGTCTGCCGGGGCGGGTCAACACTCAGGAGCTGCACGTGCGAGCCCTGCAGCAGGGGATCAGCATCGCGCCGGGACTGATCTTCAGTAATACCGAGCAGTTCAATCACTGCATTCGACTGAACTGTGGCACGCCCTGGAACCGTGAGGCCGAGCGGGCATTGATGACGCTTGGCATGTTGGCGACCCAGCTTTGCCAGGAGACGGCCGGCGGTTTTTGATCCCACGGGCAGGTCATCTGCTGCCCGTGCTTGTCATGTCGCTCCCAACAAGCGAGCATATGGCCCTCTGCCGTTAGTGCCGTTGGGTCCATGAAAACGATTTTTTCTGCTGCCTGGCTGTCGATCTGCCTGGTGATGACTGCGTTACCGGAAGATGTGATGGCCGCTGCCGTCCAGGAAAAACCGGCTGCCAGCAGTACCCAGCCAACCCCGAAGAAACCGGTTGCGGCCAAAAAAGCGACGCCTGCCAAGACGCCTGCCAAAAAGAAAGCCGCCCCGATCAAAAAACGTCCTCCCATTGCCTCCAAGTCCAAACCGGCCAGCGAAGTGGTGAAAAACACCAAACTGCCACCGGCCACGCTCGACTTGAGCTTGCCCCAGCACATGGTCGAAGAACTCAAGCCCGTCGGTACGGTGCCGTTGCCCAAACACGATGGGGTGTTGCCGCAAATGTTCGGCGACAAGACCAGTGACTTCCAACTCAACGGCCGTCTGCTGAGCAACGAAATGCAGTTGCAACTGCGCAACGAAGAGCGCCGCGAGGTTGAAGGCGCGGCGCTGGAATTCGAGTTCAAGCGCTAAATCATTCCCATCGGTGAGCCGCGGGCCAGACACTTCGTCGGAGACTGGTCAGTCACGTTCGCCTGAGCGCAAAAACTGCGGGCCAGGTAATTTTAAACAGTCGTTTTAGCGGGTACTCTGTGCCACGTCCCTTTTACACATTGCCCGTCGCGAGGTGTTTGTCGTCATGAAATGCCGTGAAGGCTGTGGCGCCTGCTGCATTGCCCCTTCCATCAGTTCACCGATTCCCGGCATGCCGCAAGGCAAACCCGCCGGAGAACGTTGCGTGCAACTGTCGGTCGAAAACCTGTGCAACATTTTCGGCCAGGCCGAGCGTCCGGCTGTCTGTTCGGCTTTCGCAGCCGATGCCGAGGTCTGCGGCAACAGCAGTGAAGAAGCCATTCGGCTGATTGGCTGGTGGGAGCAGATGACGGCGGCGTGATGTGTTCAAGAATGGAACTTCAACAATAAGGAATAAGACTATGGGTTCGCTGCATCGTATGGCTGTGCTGTGTGGTTTGACGGTTGTGCTGGCCACCACGGCCGCTCACGCTGAAGACTGGAAAGTCGCCAAAAACGAAGACGGCATCAAGGTGTCCCTGAGTGAAGTGGCCGGTTCCGATTACAAGGCCTATCAGGGTGTGACTCTGATGAAGACCACCGTCGCCAAATTGCGCGCATTGCAGGAAGACGTGGCGGGCGCCTGTTCCTGGATTCACGAGTGCAAAGCCCAGAAGCTGCTCAAGCACGAAGGCGATCAGAGCTGGACCTACACTCAGTTCAATACCCCATGGCCTGTCACCCCGCGTGATTCGGTGTTGCACATCACCACCGTCGAAGGCGCCGATGGCAGCCTGACCCGTAAACTCGAAGGCGTGCCGAAGTACCTTCCTGAGGAAAAAGGCTTCGTGCGGGTCGCCAAAATCGATGGCTTCTGGAAGTTCGTCCCCAAGGGTGACCAGGTCGAAGTGACCTATCAGGTGCACACCGAGCCGGGCGGCAGCGTGCCGTCGATGGTCGCCAACAAGTTCGTGGTCGACGCACCGTTCAACACCTTGAAGGCCCTGAAAGAACGCGCCGAGAAGTAATCGCGCCGTTCTTTCGATAACGCCCCGACTTGTTCGGGGCGTTTTTCTTTGGGGGGAATGCAGCTGCTTTATTGTGTTTCCTGATATGCGTTGTACGAAATTTTCACAATGTGTCCAAGACAATTCGCCCGCGCCAACATTGCGGACAGTTATCAATGGCAATGCCGCGAGTGATCGTGCAACATTTGCGCACCGCGCAAGCCCCGGGGCCAAGTAGTGGCCAACAGAGGGCAGGGCGCAGCTGTATTTTTTGCAACTTCAACTTCCAATGGGTCCTAAAACGACATGGCAAACCCGGACGCCCTGAATCAGCAGCGAGCTTCTAGTCGCCTGCTGCAACCGACCGTCAAATCGCATCTGGCCTACACGCTGCTGTGTGCCCTGGTCATGATGGTCATGTTCAGCCTGCTGCGCGTTGCGCTGCTGGTTTACAACCGCGCGATGATCCTCGATACACCGGCTTCGACCTTCCTCGAAGCGTTCGCCAACGGCCTGCGTTTCGACTTGCGCCTGGTGGTCTACCTCAGTATTCCGTTGCTGCTGGCACTGTTCAGTGCCCGGGCCATGGCCGCCCGCGGGTTCTTCCGTTTCTGGCTGACCATCGCCTCGAGCATCGCGCTGTTCCTCGGCCTGATGGAAATGGACTTCTACCGTGAATTCCACCAGCGCCTCAACGGTCTGGTCTTCCAGTATGTGAAGGAAGACCCGAAAACCGTGATGAGCATGCTCTGGTACGGTTTCCCGGTGGTTCGCTACCTGCTGGCCTGGGCCGTAGGCACGTTGATCCTGACCCTGGCGTTCAAGGGCGCCGACCGCGCCACCCGTCCCCGTGGTCCGTTCAGCGGTGGCAGCATCGGCACGCGCCAGATCGCCCCGTGGTATGCACGCATCGCGGTGTTCGTGGTGTGCCTGCTGGTTTGCGTGGTTGCCGCCCGTGGCACCCTGCGTCAAGGTCCGCCGCTGCGTTGGGGTGACGTCTACACTACCGATTCCAATTTCGCCAACCAGTTGGGCCTCAACGGCACGCTGTCGCTGATTGCGGCAGGCAAGGCGCGGATGTCCGAAGATCGCGACAACATCTGGAAAGCCACGCTGCCACAGCCTCTGGCCCAGCAAACCGTGCGCGACATGCTGTTGACGCCAAGCGATAAACTGGTCGACGAAGACATCGCTGCGGTACGCCGTAACTACACGCCGGACGCCAGCAAGACCCTGCCGATCAAGAACGTTGTCGTCATCTTGATGGAAAGCTTCGCCGGTCACTCGGTGGGCGCCCTGGGTCGTCCGGGCAACATCACGCCAGCCTTCGACAAGTTGTCGAAAGAAGGCCTGTTGTTCGATCGCTTCTTCTCCAACGGCACCCATACCCACCAGGGCATGTTCGCTACCATGGCCTGCTTCCCGAACCTGCCGGGTTTCGAATACCTGATGCAGACCCCGGAAGGCAGCCACAAGCTGTCCGGCCTGCCGCAGTTGCTCAGTACCCGTGACTATGACGACGTGTACGTCTACAACGGCGACTTCGCCTGGGACAACCAGTCGGGCTTCTTCAGCAACCAGGGAATGACCAACTTCATCGGGCGTAACGACTTCGTCAACCCGGTGTTCTCCGACCCGACCTGGGGCGTGTCCGACCAGGACATGTTCAACCGTGGCCTGGAAGAACTGAAGGCGCGCGACGGCAAGGACAAAAAACCGTTCTATGCCTTGCTGCAGACCCTGTCCAACCACACGCCATACGCCTTGCCGACGCCATTGCCGGTCGAGCGCGTGACCGATCGCGGCAGCCTGAACGAACACTTGACCGCCATGCGCTACTCCGACTGGGCGCTGGGTCAATTCTTCGAGAAGGCGCGTAAAGAGCCTTACTTCAATGAAACCCTGTTCGTGGTCGTTGGCGACCATGGTTTCGGCGACGAGCAACAGATCACCGAAATGGACCTGGGCCGCTTCAACGTGCCGATGCTGATGATCGCCCCGGGTATCCAGGAAAAATTCGGTCAGCGTGACCACACCGTGGGCACTCAGATCGACATCGTGCCGACCATCATGGGCCGCGTCGGTGGCGATGTGATTCATCAATGCTGGGGCCGCGACCTGCTGAACCTGCCGGAAGGCGATAAAGGTTTCGGCGTGATCAAGCCATCGGGCAGCGATCAGACCGTGGCGTTGCTGACCGCGGACCGCGTGCTGGTACTGCCTAAAGAGATGCCGCCAAAACTGTATCAATATGAACTGGGCGCTAACCCTAAAGGTGTGGTGATTCCAGAGTCGGCTGATGAAGCGGCGCTCAAACAGAAACTTGAGTCGTTCCTGCAAACCGCGACCAAGAGCCTGTTGGATAACACTGCCGGTGTGGTTAACGGCAAGCCGGACTAACCGGTGACGCAATAAAAAAGAGGCCCTTCAAGGGCCTCTTTTTTTTGCCGGTTAAATCTTTATATCTTGCCAAGCAAGAGCAGAATCAACAGCACCACCAACACCACGCCGAGGATACCCGATGGACCATAACCCCAACTTCTTGAGTGCGGGAAGACTGGCAAACCACCGATCAGCAACAGGATCAGGATAACGATAAGAATTGTGCCCATGTCTATTTCCTTGTTGGAAGTGTTCTGAATTGACCAGCAGCTTTAACTGTCAGCCGGAATGCGATAAATCCGAGCTGCTTACAAAATCCGACTCTCGCGAATGAAAGAAAATTCAAAGTTTTTTAATGTTTTTTAGAAAGAAGGCTTATTTCTTTTTGCCCCTCAGACTAGTTCGCAAGTTGGACCGCGAAGGCCGCGACTCGGTCTCACGCCATGCGCGGGTTTGCGCGGACCATTCAGCAATCTGATGGAGCGTGGGTCGGGCCATATCCTTCGCTACACTCGGCGCATCTTCCCCAGAACAACAAGGCTGTTTGCTATGCAAAATCGCATGATGATCACTGGCGCAGGCTCCGGCCTGGGTCGCGAAATCGCGCTGCGCTGGGCCCGCGAAGGCTGGCAATTGGCCTTGTCGGATGTCAGCGAACCCGGCCTGCAAGAAACGTTGAAACTGGTTCGCGAAGCCGGCGGCGACGGTTTTATCCAGCGTTGCGATGTGCGTGATTACAGCCAACTGACCGCGTTTGCCCAGGCCTGCGAAGAGCGGCTAGGTGGCATCGATGTCATCGTCAACAATGCCGGGGTCGCCTCGGGTGGATTCTTCAGTGAACTGTCCCTGGAAGACTGGGACTGGCAGATCGCAATCAACCTGATGGGCGTGGTCAAGGGCTGCAAAGCCTTCCTGCCATTGTTGGAAAAGAGCAAAGGCAAGATCATCAACATCGCCTCGATGGCGGCGCTGATGCAAGGGCCGGCGATGAGCAACTACAACGTGGCCAAGGCCGGTGTAGTGGCGTTGTCCGAAAGCCTGTTGATCGAGTTGGCGCAGCAGGAGGTTGGCGTGCATGTGGTTTGCCCGTCGTTCTTCCAGACCAACTTGCTGGATTCTTTCCGCGGCCCGACACCGGCCATGAAAGCCCAGGTCGGCAAGTTGCTGGAAAGCTCCCCGATCACTGCCACCGACATTGCCGACTACATCTACACGCAAGTGGCCGCCGGCGAGTTTATGATCCTGCCCCATGAACAAGGGCGCATGGCCTGGGCGCTCAAGCAGAAAAACCCGCAACTGCTCTACAACGAAATGACCGTCATGGCCGATAAAATGCGCGCCAAGGCCAAACAAACCGCCGGCTGATCTTGCCCGCCGGCAACCGCGTCGTTAGGGTGGCCGCCATCGGCCATCCAAACGAGACGTCTGCATGCTCAATTACCTGTGGTTTTTCCTCGCCGCACTGTTCGAAATCGCCGGTTGCTTCGCGTTCTGGATGTGGCTGCGCCAGGGCAAGAGTGCCTGGTGGGTGATTCCGGCGCTGCTGAGCCTGACCTTGTTCGCGCTGCTGCTGACCCGGGTCGAAGCGACTTACGCGGGTCGCGCTTATGCCGCCTACGGGGGCATCTACATCATCGCGTCGATTGGCTGGCTGGCGGTGGTCGAACGGATTCGTCCGCTGGGCTCGGACTGGATCGGCGTGGCGCTGTGCGTGATCGGCGCGACTGTCATCCTTTTCGGCCCGCGCTTCTCCGCGTCCTGAAGGAACGGTCCTTCATTCAACGGGTTTGTACGAGTTGTCTGTAGGTCGCGACGACCTGCGCTGTAGGGCAGGACTGATTTGCCTGCAGCGCATTGAAGCCCCGTCGCGTGCGGGGCATCTTCAGGGTCCGGTAACCCTGAAGGACGAATGCCATGCTTGTACTCAGTCGCGTTGTAGGCGAATTGATTTCCATCGGTGACAACATTTCCGTGCGCATTCTGGCGGTCAACGGCGGCAGCGTGCGCTTTGGCGTCGAAGCGCCGCAAAACGTCAATGTGCATCGGGCTGAAGTCTACGAACGCATCCAGACCAAACAGGCCAAGAACAAAGGCCGCTGAGCGATTCAGTCGAACAGGTGCTTGGGCACGTCGTGCTTGAGCATCAACTGGCATTGCTCGCTGTCCGGGTCGAAAACGATCAATGCCTGGCCCTTGGTCAGCGCCTGGCGAACCCGCAGCACGCGGGTTTCCAGCGGCGTGTCATCACCATTGTCGGTGCCGTCACGGGTGACGAAATCTTCGATCAGGCGGGTCAGGGTGTCGACTTCGAGTTGGTCGTAAGGGATCAGCATAGGCACCTCGGCTAAAACAATGGCGCGATGCTACGGCGAATGCGGTTTTGCGGCTAGCCCGGTTATAAATGGGTGTCTGATCTGACGCCTTCGCGGGCAAGCCTCGCCCCTGCAAAGGCAACCGTGACCTGTAGGCGCGAGGCTTGCCCGCGAAGGCGATTTTTCAAACACCGCAGGACTTAGCTATCGTTACGCTGCCCGACGAGGCTGTCCACCGAGGGCACCCGCGTATCACTTTCCATCTGCGTGTCATGTTCGATCTGATGACTGAACCGGTCCAGCGAACCCTTGGCCGGTTGTGCATCGCTGGCGAACACCGGCGGGCTGAGGATGTACGCTCCGAGCAGACGACTCAACGCCGCCAGGCTGTCGATGTGCGTGCGTTCATAGCCGTGAGTCGCATCGCAACCAAACGCCAGCAGCGCGGTGCGGATGTCGTGCCCGGCAGTGACCGCCGAATGGGCGTCGCTGAAGTAATAGCGGAACAGATCGCGGCGTACCGGCAATTCATTTTCGCTGGCCAGGCGCAGCAGATGCCGTGACAGATGATAGTCGTAAGGCCCGCCGGAATCCTGCATCGCCACGCTCACCGCGTGTTCGCTGGAGTGCTGCCCCGGCGCGACCGGTGCAATGTCGATGCCGACGAATTCGCTGACATCCCACGGCAATGCCGCCGCCGCGCCACTGCCGGTTTCTTCGGTAATGGTGAACAGCGGATGACAGTCGATCATCAGTTCTTCGCCGCTGTCGACGATGGCTTTCATCGCCGCCAATAGCGCGGCAACCCCGGCCTTGTCGTCGAGGTGACGGGCGCTGATATGGCCGCTTTCGGTGAACTCCGGTAACGGGTCGAACGCGACGAAATCGCCGACGCTGATCCCCAGGGAATCGCAATCGGCGCGGGTCGCACAATAGGCGTCCAGACGCAGCTCGATGTGGTCCCAACTGATCGGCATTTCATCCACGGCGGTGTTGAACGCGTGCCCGGAGGCCATCAACGGCAACACGCTGCCACGGATCACGCCGTTGTCGGTAAACAGGCTGACCCGGCTACCCTCGGCAAAACGGCTGGACCAGCAGCCGACCGGGGCCAGGGTCAGGCGACCGTTGTCCTTCACCGCACGAACCGCCGCGCCGATGGTGTCCAGGTGCGCGGACACCGCTCGGTCGGGGCTGTTTTTCTTGCCCTTGAGCGTGGCGCGGATGGTGCCGCGCCGGGTCATCTCGAACGGAATGCCCATTTCTTCGAGGCGCTCGGCGACGTAACGCACGATGGTGTCGGTAAAACCGGTCGGGCTGGGAATGGCGAGCATTTCCAGCAGGACTTTTTGCAGGTAGTTGAGATCCGGTTCAGGGATTTTGCTGGTCATGGAAACTCCTGTTGAGTTGAGCGCTGATCGTTCCCACGCTCTGCGTGGGAATGCAGCCAGGGACGCTATGCGTCCCAAGACGGACGCGGAGCGTCCGAGGAGTCATTCCCACGCAGACGGTTCGACGCCTCGACGTGGGAACGATCATGAAGGGGGGTTAAACCGCCGGCTGACTATGCGGAAACAACAAATCCACAAACCGCTCCGCCGTCGGCTGCGGTTCATGGTTGGCCAGGCCCGCGCGTTCATTGGCTTCGATAAACACATACTCCGGCTGGTCGGCGGCCGGCACCATCAGGTCGAGCCCGACCATCGGGATATCCAGCGCCCGCGCCGCGCGCACAGCGGCATCCACCAGCGTCGGATGGAGGATCGCGGTGACATCCTCCAGCACGCCACCGGTATGAAGATTCGCTGTGCGCCGTACGAACAGATGCTCGCCGGCCGGCAGAATGCTGTTGTAGTCGTAACCCGCCGCCTGCAAGGTGCGCTGGGTTTCGTGGTCCAGCGGGATCTTGCTTTCGCCACTGGTGGCCGCCTGCCGTCGCCGGCTCTGGGCTTCGATCAGCGCACCGATGGAATGCTGACCATCACCGACCACTTCCGCCGGCCGCCGAATCGCCGCAGCGACCACTTCAAAACCGATCACCACAATTCGCAGATCCAGGCCTTCGTGGAAGCTTTCCAGCAACACTCGCGAGTCGAACTTGCGCGCTGCTTCGATGGCTTGCTGGACCTCTTCAATGGTCTGCAAATCCACCGCCACGCCTTGACCCTGTTCGCCATCCAGCGGCTTGACCACCACCCGTTCGTGCTCGTCGAGAAACGCCAGGTTGTCGTCGCCGTTACCGGCCAATTGTTGCGATGGCAAGTTCAGGCCAGCAGCCTTGAGCACCTTGTGGGTCAGGCTTTTGTCCTGGCACAGGCTCATGCTGATGGCGCTGGTCAGGTCGCTCAGGGATTCACGGCAACGCACCCGGCGCCCGCCATGACTGAGGGTAAACATCCCGGCGTCGGCGTCATCGACCTGCACATCGATGCCACGCCGATGAGCCTCCTCGACGATGATCCGCGCATAAGGATTGAACTCGGCTTCCGGCCCCGGCCCGAGAAACAACGGCTGGTTGATGCCGTTCTTGCGCTTGATGGCGAAGGTCGAGAGGTTACGAAAACCGAGTTTGGCGTAGAGGCTTTTCGCCTGGCGGTTGTCGTGTAAAACCGACAGATCCAGGTAACTCAGCCCACGGCTCATGAAGTGTTCGATCAAATGCCGCACCAGCACTTCACCGACACCCGGCCGCGAGCAATGTGGGTCAACGGCCAGGCACCAGAGACTGCTGCCGTTTTCCGGATCGTTATAAGCCTTGTGATGATTGAGGCCCATGACGCTGCCGATGATCGCGCCGCTGTCTTCATCTTCGGCCAGCCAATACACCGGGCCGCCCTGATGACGCGGGGTCAGCAACGACGGATCGATCGGCAACATGCCGCGGGCCTGATACAGCTGATTGATCGCCTGCCAGTCCGCATCGCTTTGCGCCCGGCGAATGCGGAAGCCACGAAACACTCGGGTCGACTGGCGGTAATCGCTGAACCACAGGCGCAAGGTGTCGGACGGATCAAGGAACAACTGCGCCGGTTCCAGCCCCAGCACTTGCTGGGGCGCGGCGACGTACAAGGCGATGTCGCGCTCACCGGGCTGCTCGTTGAGCAACTCTTGGGCGATGCTCGCGGCATCGGGGAAGGTATGCCCGATCAGCAACCGCCCCCAACCGCAATGCACGGCAATCGGCGCGGTGTGCAGTTCGCTGCCGTCTTCGGCCAGGCGCGCCTGCAAGCGTTCGTAGGAGGGTGACTGACCGCGCAACAAGCGTTGGCTATAAGCCGTGGCGTGGGGTTTCATCGATCAGATTCCTTGTTCACTGAGCCACAGGTTCAGTGCCGCCAATTGCCACAGCTTGGAGCCGCGCAACGGGGTCAACTGGCCTTGCGGATCGGTCAGCAGGCGGTCGAGCATGGCCGGGTTGAACAGGCCGCGATCCTGGCTGGGATCGAGCAGCAGTTCGCGTACCCAGTTCAGCGTATCGCCCTGCAAATGCTTGAGGCCGGGCACCGGGAAGTAGCCCTTTTTGCGGTCGATCACTTCGCTTGGAATGACCAGTCGTGCGGCTTCTTTCAGCACTTGTTTACCGCCATCCGGCAGTTTGAATTTGCCCGGCACCCGGGCCGAGAGTTCTACCAGGCGATAGTCGAGAAACGGCGTGCGCGCTTCCAGGCCCCAGGCCATGGTCATGTTGTCGACGCGTTTGACCGGGTCGTCCACCAGCATGATCGTGCTGTCCAGACGCAGGGCTTTATCGACAGCAGCATCGGCGCCTGGCTGTGCGAAATGTTCCTTCACGAAGTCGCCGGCAGCGTCATTCGCGGTCAGCCATTTCGGCTGCACGGTGGCGGCGTAGTCTTCGTAGCTGCGGTCGAAAAACGCATCGCGATACGCCGCGTACGGATCGGCCGCGCCGTCGACTTGCGGATACCAGTGATAACCGGCGAACAACTCATCCGCGCCTTGGCCGCTCTGCACCACTTTGCAGTGCTTGGCCACTTCACGGGACAACAGATAAAAGGCAATGCAGTCATGGCTGACCATCGGTTCGCTCATGGCGCGAAACGCCGCGGGCAGTTGCTCGATAATCTCGCTTTCCTGAATGCGCAGTTGATGGTGCTGCGTGCCGTAATGCTTGGCGATCAGGTCCGAATACTGGAACTCGTCGCCGCGCTCGCCGCCGGCGTCCTGGAAACCGATGGAAAAGGTTGACAGGTTCTCCACACCGACTTCACGCAACAGCCCGACCAGCATGCTCGAATCGACACCGCCCGAAAGCAGTACACCGACATCGACAGCGGCCCGTTGACGGATGGCGACGGCATCGCGGGTGCTGTCGAGCACGCGGTCGCGCCAGTCTTCCAGGGTCAGGTTCAGCTCATCGGCGTGGGGACCGTAGGGCAGGGTCCACCAGGTTTTCTGCTCGGTGCTGCCATCCGCCTCGATGCGCATCCAGGTCGCGGGCGGCAGTTTTTCGATGCCGGCGATCAAAGTGCGCGGGGCCGGGACCACCGCGTGGAAATTCAGGTAGTGATTGAGCGCCACCGGGTCGAGCATCGGGCTGATGTCGCCGCCCTTGAGCAGTGCCGGCAAGGCCGAGGCAAAGCGCAGGCGCTGACCGGTGCGCGACAGGTACAACGGTTTCACGCCGAGCCGGTCACGGGCGATGAACAGGCGCTTGGCGTCACGTTCCCAAATGGCGAACGCGAACATGCCGTTGAGCTTGGGCAGCAACGCTTCGCCCCAGGCGTGATAGCCCTTGAGCAGCACTTCGGTGTCGCCGCCGGAATAGAAGGCATAACCGAGCGCTTCAAGCTCGGTGCGCAACTCCGGGAAGTTATAGATCGCGCCGTTGAACGCCAGGGACAAGCCCAGTTGGTTGTCGATCATCGGCTGCGCCGAGCCGTCCGACAGGTCCATGATTTTCAGGCGACGATGGCCCAGGGCAATCGGCCCTTGGCTGTGAAAACCCCACGCATCCGGGCCACGAGGGGCCAGGTGATGGGTGATTCGTTCAACGGCCGCGAGGTCCGCAGGTTGATGATCAAAGCGTAACTCGCCAGCTAATCCGCACATAAAGTCCTTACCGGTTTTTCCGTTGGGGAGGGTCAATCGATACCGCGCCAAAACAGCGGGTACTCTGAAACTGACCTGCTGGATTGGCGGGAGTTTTAGATCGATCGGTTATAAGTAGCGGGGCGGGGGTGTTGCCGATGGCATGCACAACGGTCGGTGCGCCGGGTGGTAGATAGATATATGAAGCATGCGAGTTACTGTTTGAACCAGGGCTTGAAGCCACCAGTTTTCCTGTTTTTTTTCCGGGCACGGAGCCGATACGTTAAGGGCTTCTGATCCGCGATAAGGAACATTGCTGATGCTGACCCCGCAAGCGCCGGTGCCGGTGCGCCGGCCATTGAGTCAAACCGAAACCCTCGCCGCACTGCTCCAGGCCACGGGCGACCTGGATACCGCCGAGACCTTGCAGCAGGCTCTTCCCGCCTGGTTGCTCAAAGGTTCGTCCGGGGTGCTTTCGGCACTCGACACCGATGCACGGCAGTTGCTGGCCTATCAGCAAAAAGTCGATGGACTGATGCAAAAGCTGCAGCCCATGGACACCTTTTGTGCGACGCACCTGTCGGCGGCCCTGAGCAAAAAATGGGCGATCGCCTTCGATGTCGAACACGATGCGCTGGTGCTTCCCGGTGTCGATTGTGGTTGCACAGGCACACCTACTGAAACTCCAGGGGTAGAGGCTGTCCCGTCGATCAGGCGCAGTCTGCTCCAGGCAGCCATGCAAAACTTCACCACCGATGAAACGATACCCGCCGGGTTTCCTGTTGGAAGCTTCCTGAGTGTGGCGTCGAGTCCGAAAGGGCTGCCGGGGATGACCCCGCAGGCATTTGCCACGCTTTGCCGTGAACTCGATCTGGGCAAGCGCTATCAGGATCATCTGCGTGATGTATTCAACTTGTCGGCGACCGCGGACGGTCTGACTAATGACTTGAAATGGCTCAAGGTCATGAAGTTGAAGGTAGACGCGCACCTGGCCTTTCTCAAACAGCACATTACTGAAGCCGCCTATAAAACCCTGCTGACGCTCAACACTCATAGCGGCACAGGCAGCGAGACGGGGATCCAGAAGATTGTCCACGGTACGGAGCCGCTGATCGTCCAGGGCATGGAGCTGTTCCAGACCTGCGTGTGGGGAGTCGTGGTGTTTTCCAAGCGTTCGGTCGAGACGTACCCGACCGAGTGGTGCGTGGTGTATATGCCCAACGAGCCTGACCGGCCACTTTATGAATACAACACCTTTGCCGAGTTCAAGCTGTATTTGGGCCTGAACTTGAAGGTGAAAAGCTACAAGGACTATTTCGCTCACGGGATTGACGAGGACAGTAAGCTCGAGTTCTTCAAGTCGGTCGAACAGTCGAGCAACCTGGACACGTTCAAGGCGTTGCCGATCAACCTGCCGCTGTTTCAATTCATGATCCAGAGTTCCCTCGGCAAGCTGCAAATCGATGCCCGAGAGGTTGCGGTGCCCACGGCTGATGTCGATGAAGAGACACGCAAGAAGCGTCTGGAAAACTACTTGGAGCTGGGCCTGACCGTGGCCAATGTCGCGGCGTTTTTTGTGCCGGTGCTGGGGCAGTTGATGATCGGCGTGACGGTCGGGCAGCTCTTGGGCGAGGTGTACGACGGCGTCCAGGACTGGCGGCATGGCGATAGAGAGGAGGCGCTTTCCCACCTGCTCAGCGTCGCGGAAAACATCGCCTTGCTGGGCGCTTTTGCCGTCGGTGGCAAGGTGGCGGGTTCACTGGTCAGGAAAACCGTGCGCGAGCATCCGGAATTCTTCAGCCAGTTCGAGGCCATGATCAGCCACGGCAAACCACGTCTGTGGAAGAGCGACGTGGGGCGATACAAACGGCCCTTGAGCATTCTGGGGCCGCAAACGGCTGTCGATGCCGAAGGGATTTACCGGGTGAACGCCAAGCCGCATATCCGGATTGACGAGGGGCTCTACGAGATTCACTACGACACCGGGATAAAGACTTGGCGGGTCCGCCATCCCGCCCGCGCCGATGGCTATTCCCCGACCCTGGAACACAACGGCCAGGGCGGCTGGCGGTTGTCGTTCGAGCAACCGCAGCAATGGCAGCAGGGCAGCTACGCATTGCGACGTCTCGATCCGCAATTGGCAGCGGTGGACCTCAGACGAGTAGAGAAACTGCGCCAGGTCACCGGCACTTCAATCAGCCAGTTGCATCAGCTCCACGAAACGAATCAGCGGCTGCCGGCGCGGGTGAAAGATAGTGTTGTAGGCTTTGGCCTGGATCAGCGGATCGATGACTGTATCGCCGCCCTGGAAAAGGGCGATCCACGCAGCGCCGTTCATGCACCGGAGCATCTGCAGACCTTGCCCTCGATGCCCGGCTGGCCGGCCGGTCGTTACATCCGGGTCCTGGATGCGGAGAAAAAAGTCACTGCGGTGTACCCGAAAACCGCACTCGTCACCGCCGAGGATCTGGCCGTGGACGTCACGGCCGAGCACTTGCGCCAAGGCGACCTGTTCAAGGCGGTGGTGGAGGGTCTGTACCAACGCGAAGTGGATGCCTTGCTCGGTGGCAGGTCAGTGACCGAGCCTGAGCGCGATGCTTTGGCAAAGAAGCTGGCGACGGCATTGAAGTCGGATCGCAAGCCACTGTTCAACCATTTGTATGAAGCTCACGACACCAGCGCTGGCGGTGATGTGGCGATCATGAGAACGGCGTTTGCCCGGTTGCCGGTCGGCGTAGCCCAGGAATTGCTCGATCAGGCCAGCAGCATCGAACGATTGCGTTTGCGGGCGAACCAACGCGTGCCCATGGGCCTGGCGCAAAAATCCCGTGAGGCCATGGAGGATGTGCGGCTGGACAGGGCCATCAGCGGTCTCTATCTGCCACAGATTGCCGGCGCCGACAGCGAGAAGCTGGCGCTGGCGTTGCTGGCTCGTTTGCCCGGATGGGACAGCACGCTGTTGCTGGAAATGCGTGAAGGTTCGGTGGCAGGCAAGGTGCTGCACAGCGTCGGGCCGAAGGGCAGTGCGGCACGGCGCATCATCGTCAAGTCCGCGGCGGGTTTTGAGGCCTTCGGCAGCGATGGCAAATCCTTGGCCAACGCCAGCCAAGGCCCCGACGGGATCTACCGGGCCATGCTGCACGCGATTCCCGAAACGCAGCGCACCGCCATGGGGTTCGCCAGTGCCTTGCCGGAACAGGCCGGGCGCTTGCGCGATCGATTGCTCGCCGAAGCGATCGTGGAGCGAGCAGTGGCTGCCCGATTACTGACGGACCAGCCTTTGATCGATGCTTCGGCGCAAATGTCGTGCGTGCTGGCGGACCCGCCAGCACCTGCGGTCGCTCATCCAAGAGCGCTGATACGCAAGGTGCAAAAACTTTATCCACTGATGTCGGATGCTCAGGCCAGCACGTTCCTCGATGGCCTGGGTGCGGATCATCTGGCCAGGGCAACCCAGGTCAAGCAGCGTCAGCAGCAATGGCTGACGTTACGCGCATTGCTCAAGACCTGGCGCAGCAATGACGCTGAAATGCGCAAGCTGCCGGGGGATCTGGGGGAATACCAGCAAAGCCGTCGGCAAGTGGCCGATGCCATCGAAAACAGTTGGCGCCGCCTGGTGCTGATGCGCGATGAACAGGGTGTCAGCGTACCGGGCTTGACGCTGGACGGCATGCAGGTCGGCAAGCTTGCGACAATACCGGCCGATATCGACTTCAGCCATGTGCGGCGTTTGTCGTTGAAGAACATGGGACAGGGCAATGAACTGGCTTACTTCCTTAAAAGCTTCAAGGCATTGGAGTCGCTGGAACTGGATGGCAACAAGCTGACCCTGCTCCCGGAAATACTGTCGTTGATGCCCGACCTCAAGCAATTGAGCCTGGCGGACAATCAGCTATGGCTCAGTGAGTACACCTTGGTGAAACTGGCGTCGATGCGCAGGTTGCAGGTATTGAACCTGAGCAAGAACCCCCTCGGGGCGACGCCGGATGTCAGCAAAATGTTTGATCTGCGCCTGTTGTCACTGCGCGATACCCGTGCCACCGAGCTTCCCAAAGGATTGGCCCATTTGCCCAATCTGGACCATGTGGACTTGCGTAACAACGACATCACCACTTTGCCGGAATGGCTGTTCAGCGTCCGCAAGCATTTCAGCGAAACCCTCAATCTGCGACACAATCCCTTGGCCGCGATAAGTCGCGTCAAGCTCAAGGCATACCGCGACAGCGTCGGAGTGGGCATGGGGTACCTGGAAGACGACATCGCCCGGTTGAACGAACAGGAAGCGAAAAAACTCTGGTTGCCGGAAGAAACCAGCGTCACCTCTACCCGTCGCGGCGAGATCTGGACGGCACTCAAGGATGATCCTGGCGCTGATGGCCTGTTCCAGTTGCTCGCCGAACTGGGCAATACCGCCGACTCCGAGCACGTGCGTGAAGACCTGACGCAACGGGTCTGGTCGGTGTTGGAGCAGGCCGAAGGCAACACCACGTTACGTGAGCAGATATTTGACCTGGCGGCGAACCCGATCAATTGCACCGACTCGGCAGCGCTGAACTTCAGCCACCTGGAAGTCGCGGTGGAGATCGACAAGGTAACCCGCCCGTTTGGCTCGGCGCAGTCTGCCGCAGCGCCTTTGTTGAAGCTGGGCAAAGGCCTGTTCCGACTCGATCAGCTGGATCAGATTGCCCAGACCCATATCACCAACAACCCGACAGCAGACCCGCTGGAAGTCAGCCTGGCTTACCGAACCGGGCTGGCCGAAGCCTTTGAGTTACCCGGCCAACCCCGACACATGCGCTATGCCTCCCTCAGTGGGGTGACCGCCAGTGACCTTACAAGGGCGCAGAACGCGGTGACCGCTGCCGAATTGTCGCCGCAGTTGCTCAAGTTCCTGGCGCAGCGACCGTTCTGGAGCGACTACCTGAAGCGCTATTACCCGAGCCAGTTTTCCAAGGTCAATGACCCGCTTCAGGTGCGGATGCAGAAGGTGTTCGATCAGCGCGAAAGCCTGACGGATGCCGATTACCGCCAACAACTCGATGTGATCAAGGATGAGCAAGTGGCGGGCGAGAACACGGTTCTGGAGCGTTTGACCCGGGACGCCTTGAAGCTCGCCGAGCAGGGTGTTTGCGCCGTTCCCGAGATGTGACCGGTTCAGGTCCCGCGGATCAACCGGCGCAAGGCAAAACGGTTGGGGTGGCAGGCTTCTGCCACGCTGCGCGGCAGCGGCAACGGTTCGTTATCCAGCCAGGCGGCCAGCAACTCCCCGGACAGTGGCGCGGTGATCAAGCCCCGTGAGCCGTGGCCGCTGTTGACGTACAAACCTTCGAGCCAAGGGCACGGGGCGTCCGGGACTTGCCGGGCGTCTTTGCTCAGGGCGGCATAGGCCCGGTTGAACGCCTGGCCATCGGCGAGCGGCCCGACGATAGGCAAGTAGTCGGGGCTGGTGCAACGGAACGCCGCGCGGCCTTGCAGGTGTTCGGCGTCCAGTTGGTCGGCGTGCAGGCGAGTGACCAGGTCGCTGGAAATTTCTTCCAGCAATTGCAGGTTGCCCATGTGCTCGGCGGTAGTCGGCGTCAGATCGTCGCTGTTGAAATCGAAGCTGGCGCCCAGGGTGTGTTCGCCCAGGCGTGCCGGTGCAACATAACCTTCGGCACAGACCACCGTGGCCAGGCTCTGGCTTTCGGTGGTCTGCGCCAGGCGGGTGATTTGCCCACGAATACGTTTGAGCGGCAGATCGGCACTTTGCGCGAAACGTTTGATCTCGGCGGCGCCGGCCAGCACGACAACCGGGGCGCTGGCGAGCAAGGTGTCGCCGTCCCAGGCTTGCCACTGGTCATCGACCTTGCGCAGCGCCAGTACATCGCGATGGGTCAGCAATTGAATGTTGGGTTGCGAAGCCTGCCACTGGCACAACGCGGGAGGATGAACCCAGCCACCCTCGGGATAGAACAACCCGCCATGGGCCAGGGCAATGCCGGCCCGCGCCTCGGCTTGCGGTTGATCCAGCACGTGCAGCAAGTCCGCAGGAAACGCTGCCGCCAGTTGCGCTTGACGCTCGGCTTCCTTGGCATTGAACGCCAGTTGCAGCACGCCGCAGCCGTCCCAGTCGACACCGCGATGCAACTGTTCGATCACCCGCCGGGTATGGCCGAAACCGCTGACGATCAGTTGCGATAACGCCGTGCCGTGGGCCGATAGTTTCAGGTACAGCACGCCTTGCGGATTGCCCGAAGCTTCCTGGGCGATGTCGGCATGCCGCTCCAGCAAACTGACCTGCCACCCCCGCGCCGCGAGGCTGGCCGCACTGGCGCAACCGGCCAGGCCAGCGCCGATCACCAGGGCGCGGCGCTCTCCCTTATGTGGCGCAGGGCGAACGAACCAAGGCTTGGCCGGCGTCGGCGCCGCCACCTCGGCTGGCCAGCCAATAAAAGCACCGCGCAGGATTTCCCATTTGTGGCCGATGCCCGGCGTGCGCTTCATCTTGAAGCCCGCGGCGTTGAGCAGCCGACGCACCCAACCGGTGCTGGTAAAGGTGCTGATGGTCGAATCCGGAGCGGCCAGACGCGCCAGTTCGGCGAACAGCTCGGCGGTCCACATGTCGGGGTTTTTCGCCGGGGCGAAACCGTCGAGAAACCACGCATCGATCTGCGCATCAAGTTGCGGCAATTGTTCCAGCGCATCGCCGATCAGCAACGTCAGGGTGACCCGGCCGTTATCCAGCACCAGCCGTTGAAAGCCTTGATGGATCGCCACGTACTGGGCCAGCAATTGATCGGCGAATGGCTTGAGTTCCGGCCACAACGCCAGCGCCCGTTGCAGGTCCTGGGCGGTCAACGGGTACTTTTCCACGCTGACAAAATGCAGTCGCGCACCGGCCACCGCCTGCGCTTCGAACAGTTGCCAGGCACAGAGGAAATTCAACCCGGTGCCGAAACCGGTCTCGCCAATCACCAGTCGACCGTCGGCGGGCAACGCGGCAAAGCGCTCCTTCAGGCGGTTTTGTTCGATGAACACATAGCGGGTTTCCTCCAGCCCGGACAAGTCGGAAAAATACACATCATCGAACACCCGCGAATACGGGCGTCCCTGGTCGTCCCAGTCGAGCTGGGCGTTGGGCAATTCAGGGTTCATGGCAGGCTCGGCAACGGCAAGGCGGGCATTCTATCCGATCAGGGCTCCGTTGCTTGATCCATGGCAATGTCCAGAGCAAGTCGGTCAGGGAAAATCCGCAGCCGGTTTTTTGTGACGAACTTCTGCGCTGACCACTGGCCCAATCCGCTAGTCTTGCTCAATCTTGGAACGGAGCCGCCCATGTTCGAATCTGCCGAAATCGGTCACGCCATCGACAAAGAAACCTATGACGCCGAAGTGCCGGCCCTGCGCGAGGCCCTGCTTGAAGCGCAATTCGAACTTCAGCAGCAGCAACGCTTCCCGGTGATCATTCTGATCAATGGCATCGAAGGCGCCGGCAAGGGCGAGACGGTCAAGTTGCTCAACGAATGGATGGACCCGCGCCTGATCGAGGTGCGCACTTTCGACCAGCAAAGCGATGAAGAATTGGCGCGGCCACCGGCCTGGCGCTACTGGCGGATGCTCCCGGCCAAGGGACGCATGGGGATTTTCTTCGGCAACTGGTACAGCCAGATGCTGCAAGGGCGAGTCCATGGCTTGTTCAAGGACGCGGTGCTGGATCAGGCGATCAACCAGTCCGAGCGTTTCGAAAAAATGCTCTGCGACGAAGGCGCGCTGATCTTCAAGTTCTGGTTCCACCTCTCCAAGAAGCAAATGAAGGCGCGGCTCAAGGCGCTCGCCGACGACCCGTTGCACAGCTGGCGCATCAGCCCGTTGGACTGGCAGCAATCTGAAACCTACGACAAATTTGTGAAGTACGGTGAGCGCGTGTTGCGTCGCACCAGCCGTGACTACGCGCCGTGGCATGTGATCGAAGGCGTGGATCCGCATTACCGTTCATTGGTGGTCGGCCAGATCCTGCTCGAAGGCCTGCAAAACGCGCTCAAGCGTCCCAAGATCCATCCCGACAAGGTCAATGCCGCGCCGCTGCCTATTCATGTCGATCAATTGAACCTGCTCGACAGCCTGGATTTGACCCAACGCCTGGACAAGGACGATTACGAAGAGCAGTTGATCACCGAGCAGGCGCGCTTCTCCGGCCTGATGCGCGACAAACGCATGCGCCAGCACGCCCTGGTGGCGGTGTTCGAAGGCAATGATGCGGCGGGCAAGGGCGGGGCGATTCGCCGGGTCGCGGCGGCGCTCGATCCACGCCAATACAGCATCGTGCCGATTGCCGCACCGACCGAAGAGGAGCGGGCGCAACCGTACCTGTGGCGTTTCTGGCGGCACCTTCCGGCCAAGGGCAAATTCACCGTGTTCGACCGTTCCTGGTACGGCCGGGTACTGGTGGAGCGCATCGAAGGTTTCTGCCCACCGACGGATTGGCTTCGGGCGTACAGCGAGATCAACGATTTCGAAGAACAGATTTCCGAATCGAACGTCATCGTGGTCAAGTTCTGGCTGGCCATCGACAAGCAGACCCAATTGGAACGTTTCCAGTCCCGGGAAGAAATCCCCTTCAAACGTTTCAAGATTACCGAAGATGACTGGCGCAACCGCGACAAGTGGGACGCTTACCGCGCCGCCGTCGGTGACATGGTCGATCGCACCAGCACCGAGATCTCGCCCTGGACCCTGGTGGAAGCCAATGACAAGCGCTGGGCGCGGGTGAAAGTGTTGCGCACGATCAACCGGGCGCTGGAAGAAGCGTTTGAAAAGGCCGACAAGAAGGCCAAGAAGCACAAGAAGTAGAACGATGGTTACGCATACGCGAGGTGAATGATTGTCGCGGTCGGTAATGGGGTGGACTTATGCTCGATCCACTCCCAACCGACAACAACAATGAGGTATGCCATGCGTGAAGTGGTGATCGTCGACAGCGTACGGACCGGCCTGGCCAAATCCTTTCGCGGTAAATTCAATCAGACCCGTCCGGACGACATGGCGGCTCACTGCGTCAATGCGCTGCTCACGCGCAACGACATCGACCCGGCCAGTGTCGAGGATTGCATTGTCGGCGCCGGCTCCAACGAGGGCGCCCAGGGCTACAACATCGGGCGCAACGTCGCGGTGCTCTCTCACCTGGGCATCGGCACCGCCGGCATGACCCTCAACCGTTTTTGCTCCTCGGGCCTGCAAGCCATTGCGATTGCCGCGAACCAGATTGCCTCGGGTTGCAGCGACATCATCGTCGCCGGTGGCGTCGAGTCCATCAGCCTGACCATGAAAAGCGTCAACACCGACAACCTGATCAACCCGTTGCTAAAGGAACAGGTGCCGGGCATCTACTTCCCGATGGGCCAGACCGCCGAAATCGTCGCCCGCCGCTACAACGTCAGTCGGGAAGAACAGGATCTGTACGCATTGCAGAGTCAGCAACGCACGGCCCAGGCCCAGGCCGCCGGCTTGTTTGACGATGAAATCGTGCCGATGGCGGTCAAGTACCGGGTCGAAGACAAGGCCACCGGCCAGATTCAGATCCTCGACGGCGTGGTCGATCACGACGACTGCAACCGCCCGGACACCACTCTGCAAAGCCTCGCCGGCTTGAAACCGGTGTTCGCCGAGGACGGTTCGGTGACGGCCGGTAACTCGTCGCAGTTGTCGGATGGCGCGTCGATGACCCTGGTGATGAGCCTGGAGAAAGCGCTGGAGTTGGGTTTGAAGCCGAAAGCATTCTTCCGTGGGTTCACCGTGGCCGGTTGCGCGCCGGATGAAATGGGCATCGGCCCGGTGTTCTCGGTGCCGAAGTTGCTCAAGGCCAAGGGTTTGCAGATCGCCGATATCGACTTGTGGGAACTCAACGAAGCGTTCGCCTCCCAATGCCTGTACAGCCGTAATCGACTGGAAATTGATAACGCGAAGTACAACGTCAATGGCGGGTCGATTTCCATTGGTCACCCGTTTGGCATGACCGGGTCGCGGCAGGTGGGGCATATCGTGCGTGAGTTGCAGCGGCGCAACTTGCGTTATGGCGTGGTGACCATGTGCGTGGGGGGCGGGATGGGGGCTACGGGGTTGTTTGAGGCGGTGCGTTAAGCCGCGAGATCTGTAGCGACTGTTAAATTGCTTTCGCGGGCAAGCCTCGCTCCTACAGGTTTTTCGGTGTTCCCATCATCGGCGAACGACACACATCCTGTAGGAGCGAGGCTTGCCCGCGAATGGGGCGACGCGTTCTACCGGTTTCGAGTCTGAAGCTGCATCCGCTCGATATACGCCTGAATCTCCCGCGCCGCCGATTCCGGATTATCAAACGGCCCTTCGAGAGTGTTTTCCCGGGTGCTGAAGTACAACTCCCCATTCACACGACACATCCGGTCACTGCGAAAGTGTGTAGCGGGGGCGTTGTCCTGGGCGCGCATGCCGTACATGTCGATCTCCTGAGGGTCGGGGCCTGTTTGCAGATCAAATGAGCTTAGGTCTGAAGTACTTGCAGCGCTTGGCGACCTGATCGGCGGCACTGCGTCAATTTCGCGTTGCGACCTGCACAGTTTCATTCGCGGCCAGCGCGCAACTGTCCCTGTGTGCCGCCGGGTGCTCGGCCTAGAATGGCAATTCTCGCCACTGGGCTTCGGGGTCAGCATGCATATTTCATCGGGTCGCTGGGTGTATGGACTGTTCCTGGCGTTGCTGACGGCGCTGCTGTGGGGAATCTTGCCGATCAAACTCAAGCAAGTGCTGGAGGTGATGGACCCGGTGACGGTGACCTGGTTTCGCCTGCTGGTGTCCGGCGGTTGCCTGTTCCTTTATCTGGCGGCGACCAAGCGCCTGCCGAGCCGCCAAGTGCTCGGCCCCAAGGGCGGCTGGCTGGTGCTGATGGCAGTGCTCGGGCTGGTGGGCAACTACGTGCTGTACCTGATGGGTTTAAACCTGCTTAGCCCCGGCACCGCGCAGCTGGTGGTGCAGATGGGCCCGATCATGTTGCTGATCGCCAGTCTGTTTGTGTTCAAGGAGCGTTTCAGCGTGGGGCAGGGCATTGGCCTGCTGGTGCTGCTGATTGGTTTCGGCCTGTTTTTCAATCAGCGCCTGGGTGAATTACTGACTTCTTTGACCGACTACACCGCTGGGGTGTTGATGGTGTTGGCGGCGTCCACGGTCTGGACCTTCTACGCCCTGGGCCAGAAGCAATTGCTGACGGTGTGGAATTCGTTACAGGTGATGATGGTGATCTACCTGTTCTGCGCGCTGCTGCTGACGCCGTGGGTGCATCCGTTGGAAGCGCTGAGCCTGAGCCCGCGGCAAGGCTGGCTGCTGCTGGCGTGCTGCATGAACACGCTGATCGCCTATGGCGCGTTCGCCGAAGCGCTGGCGCATTGGGAGGCTTCGCGGGTCAGTGCGACGCTGGCGATTACGCCGCTGGTGACGTTTGTCGCGGTGGCCGTGGCGGCGTGGGCGTGGCCGGAATATGTGCACGCCGAGACGATCAACGGTCTGGGCTATGGCGGGGCGGTGTTGGTGGTGCTGGGGTCGGCGCTGGTGGCGTTGGGGCCGTCGTTGATGGCGGGGCTTCGGGCGCGGCGGTTGCGGATGGCGTGACGATGATCGTTCCCACGCTCTGCGTGGGAATGCGGCCCGGGACGCTCCGCGTCCCTTTCGACGCAGACGCAGAGCGTCCGGTGAGGCATTCCCACGCGGAGCATGGGAACGATCAGTTCAGGGGGATCAGCCTTTGGCGCCCGCTTCCAGCATATTCTCCGGCCGCACCCAGGCATCAAACTGTTCATCGGTCAGATAGCCCAATTGCAGCGCCGCCTCGCGCAAGGTCAGCCCCTCGCTGTAAGCCTTCTTGGCAATCTCCGCCGACTTGTCATACCCAATGTGCGGGTTCAACGCGGTCACCAGCATCAAGCCGCGCTCCAGGTGTTCCGCCATTTTCTCGGCATCCGGTTCCAGCCCGGCGATGCAATGCTGCTGGAAGTTGCTGCAACCATCGGCCAGCAGACGGATCGATTGCAGCAGGTTGTGGATGATCACCGGTTTGAACACGTTCAATTGCAGGTGACCCTGGCTCGCGGCAAAACCGATCGCGACGTCGTTGCCCAGCACCTGGCACGCGAGCATCGACAGCGCTTCGCACTGGGTCGGGTTGACCTTGCCCGGCATGATCGAACTGCCCGGCTCGTTGGCCGGCAGCTTCACTTCGGCGAAACCGGCGCGCGGCCCGGAACCGAGCAGACGCAGGTCGTTGGCGATTTTCATCAGGGTCACGGCCAGGGTTTTCAGCGCCCCCGACAGGGTGGTCAGCGGTTCATGACCGGCGAGTGCGGCGAATTTGTTCGGTGCGGTGACGAACGGCAAACCGGACAGCGCCGCCAATTCGGCAGCAATCGCTTCACCAAAGCCGTGGGGTGAGTTCAACCCGGTGCCGACCGCCGTGCCGCCCTGGGCCAGTTCACAAACCTGCGGCAGGGCGCTGCGGATCGCCCGTTCGGCGTAATCCAGCTGCGCGATAAACGCCGACAGTTCCTGGCCGAAGGTGATCGGCGTCGCATCCATCATGTGGGTGCGACCGGTCTTGACCAGCTTCATGTGGCGCGCCGACAGTTCGGCCAAGCCCCCCGACAATTCGCTGATCGCCGGCAGCAAGTTCTGCTGCACCGCCTGGACGGTGGCGATATGCATGGCGGTGGGGAAGCAATCGTTGGAGCTCTGGGAGCGGTTGACGTGGTCGTTGGGGTGCACCGGTGACTTGCCGCCCCGGGCGTTGCCGGCCAGTTCGTTGGCGCGGCCGGCGATCACTTCGTTGACGTTCATGTTGCTCTGGGTGCCACTGCCGGTCTGCCATACCACCAGCGGGAACTGGTCGTCATGGCTGCCGTCGAGCACTTCGTCGGCGGCTTGCTCGATCAGGCGGGCGATGTCGGCAGGCAGGTCGCCATTGCGATCATTGACCCGGGCCGCGGCTTTCTTGATCAGCGCCAGGGCGTGCAGCACCGCCAGGGGCATGCGTTCCTGGCCGATGGCGAAGTTGATCAGCGAACGTTGGGTCTGCGCGCCCCAGTAGGCTTCATCCGGGACGTTCACTTCACCAAGGCTGTCGGTTTCGATACGGCTCATCGCTCACACTCCTGTAGGTCTGATTGCGCAGTTTAGGCCGTGATCGTCGGCCGTGGTTCCATCAGTCTGTTTTTTGACCATTCAACCCCTCTAATTCAGGCCCGACAAGGCTTGGGGTTGAGTGACACACTTTTTTAGGTGCAGAATGGTCGCCCTTGGGGTAACGACCTCGCCTGCTAGAAAAGGAAACTCGATGACTCGTCTTCGTGCCATCTGTACCGCGGTTGCACTGGTTTGCGCCAGCGGCCCTGTTTTTGCCGATACCGCCAGCCACAACGCCAGTGCCGAAGCTTTCCTGACTCTGGCGCACGCTGACAAATTGGGCACTCCGGTGTACATGCAAGTGCAGCAAATGTTCGCTCAGCGCTTTGAACAGACCAAAGCCCCTGAATCGAAAAAAGCCCTGCTGGAAACCTACCAGGCCAAGGCCAACGCCGCTCTGGACCAAGCCATTGGCTGGAACAAGCTGAAGCCGGACATGGTCAAGCTCTACACCACCAACTTCAGCGAATCCGAGCTCAAGGACCTGGTTGCGTTCTACCAGTCGCCACTGGGTAAAAAAGTCCTGGAAAAAATGCCGCAGCTGACTCAGCAATCGGCCCAGATGACCCAGGCCAAGCTCGAAAGCGCGGTACCTGTGGTCAACAAACTGCTGGCTGACATGACTGCCGAGCTGGAGCCTAAAGGCGCCGCTGCTCCTGCCGTCAAGAAAAAGCCTTAAGCGGAGTCGGGTATGACCATGCAACAACGCATCGAATCGACGCTGGGGCTGTTGCAGCCTGAGCACCTGCAAGTGCTGGATGAAAGCCACATGCACAGCCGTGGGTTGCAAACCCACTTCAAGGCCGTGGTGGTCAGCCAGCAGTTTGAGGGGCTCAATCGCGTCAAGCGCCACCAGAAGGTCTACGGCACCCTGGGTGAGCTGATGGGTGAGTTTCATGCGTTGGCGCTGCATACCTACACGCCAGAAGAATGGGCACAGATGGAGGCGGCTCCGGCCTCACCGACCTGTGCGGGCGGCAGCTCGCATTGATGTGAAGGATTGATGGGCTGTTGTGGCGAGGGAGCTTGCTCCCGCTGGACTGCGAAGCAGTCCCAAAGCCTGCAACAGTGCTCTGTCTGAAAGAGTGCAGTTGCTTGCATTACGACTGCTTCGCAGCCGAGCGGGAGCAAGCTCCCTCGCCACAAAGGCAACTCGCAGTCCTAAAACCACACAGTTTTTGCTAGAATCCGCAACGCGCCGCTTACCCGGCGCGTTTTTTTTCGCATCCGGTTCACCCCTTACGAGGGTAGCCACCTGGAGAATCACCCATGACACAACAAATTGTTGTGGCGGCACTGTATAAGTTCGTCACCCTGGAAAACTACGTCGACATGCGCGAGCCATTGCTGCAAGCGATGGTCGACAACGGCATCAAAGGCACCCTGTTGATCGCTGAAGAAGGCATCAATGGCACCGTCTCCGGCAGCCGCGAAGGCATCGACGGGCTGATGGCCTGGCTCAAGAACGACCCGCGCATGGACGACATCGACCACAAAGAGTCGTACTGCGACGATCAGCCGTTCTACCGCACCAAAGTCAAACTCAAGAAAGAAATCGTCACCCTCGGCGTTGAGGGCGTAGACCCGAACAAAGCCGTCGGCACCTACGTCGATCCAGAGAACTGGAACGCGCTGATCAGCGACCCGGAAGTCCTGTTGATCGACACCCGCAACGACTACGAAGTGGCAATTGGCACCTTCGAAGGCGCCATCGATCCGAAAACCACCAGTTTTCGCGAATTCCCCGACTACATCAAAGAACACTTCGACCCGGCCGTGCACAAGAAAGTCGCGATGTTCTGCACCGGTGGCATTCGTTGTGAGAAGGCTTCGAGCTATATGCTCAGCCAGGGTTTCGACGAGGTCTATCACCTCAAGGGCGGGATTCTGAAGTACCTCGAAGAGGTGCCGCAGGAAGAAACCAAGTGGCAGGGCGACTGCTTCGTGTTCGACAACCGTGTGACCGTGCGCCACGACCTCAGCGAAGGCGACTACGATCAATGTCATGCCTGTCGTACACCGGTCAGCGTCGAAGACCGCGCGTCCGAGCACTATGTGGCTGGCATCAGTTGCCCGCATTGCTGGGATAAGCTGAGCGAGAAAACCCGTCGCAGCGCCATCGATCGGCAGAAACAGATCGAATTGGCCAAGGCGCGCAACCTGCCGCACCCGATTGGTTACAACTACAAGCAAACCCCTGCCGAGGCTTGAAATCCATGTCTGCTCGCCTGCTCTATGTGATGGACCCGATGTGTTCCTGGTGCTGGGGCTTCGCGCCAGTGGCTGAAGCGCTGGTCGAGCAGGCACAGGCAGCGGGCGTGGAGTTGCATCTGGTGGTGGGCGGCTTGCGCACCGGCAGTGGCGCGGCATTGGAGCCGACCACCCGGCGCTACATTCTTGAGCACTGGCAGGCGGTCACCGAGGCCACCGGCCAGCCGTTCAGGCGCGAAGGCGCGTTGCCCGACGGTTTTGTCTACGACACCGAGCCCGCGTGCCGGGCCCTGGTCACGGCGCGCAGCCTGGCGCCGGATTGTGCGTGGAAGCTGATGGGGCTGATTCAACACGCGTTCTACGCCGAGGGTCGCGATGTCACCCACGCCAGCGTGCTGGTGGAGTTGGCAGAGCAGGCCGGTTTGCCCCGCATCGAGTTCGCCGCCGCGTTTGACCGCGCCGATCAGCACGCCGCCACCGCGGCCGATTTCACCTGGGTCCAGGACCTGGGCATTGCCGGGTTCCCGACCTTGCTGGCCGAACGCGATGGTCAACTGGCGTTGCTGACCAACGGCTATCAACCCTTGAGTGAACTGTCACCGCTGCTCGGCCGCTGGCTGGAGCGCGCTGCCTGTGCATGATCAGCTCGATGAAGTACCCGTAGCCCCGCGTGTCGATCGACTGAGCTGGGCAGAAATCCGCCGCTTGGCCCTGCATCACAAGAAATCCCTGTGGATCGCCAACGGCGTGGCCGTGCTGGCGACCTTGTGCAGTGTGCCCATTCCTTTGCTTTTGCCATTGCTGGTGGACGAAGTGCTGCTGGGCCACGGCGATTCCGCGCTGAAAATCATGAACCACGCATTGCCGGATGCCTGGCAGAAAGCCGCCGGCTACATCGGCCTGATGCTGCTGGTGACCTTTGTCCTGCGCTGTGGCGCGCTGCTGTTCAACGTGGTGCAGGCCAAGTTGTTCGCGGCGCTGGCCAAGGACATCGTCTATCGCATCCGCGTGCGCCTGATCGAACGGCTCAAGCGCATCTCCCTGGGCGAATACGAAAGCCTGGGCAGCGGCACGGTGACCACGCACCTGGTCACCGACCTCGATACCCTCGACAAATTCGTCGGCGAAACCCTCAGCCGTTTCCTCGTGGCCATGCTGACCCTGGTCGGCACCGCGAGCATCCTGATCTGGATGCACTGGAAGCTGGCGCTGCTGATCATGCTGTTCAACCCGCTGGTGATCTACGCCACGGTGCAGTTGGGCAAACGGGTCAAGCATCTGAAGAAACTGGAGAACGACAGCACCTCGCGCTTCACTCAGGCGTTGACCGAAACCCTGGATTCGATCCAGGAAGTGCGCGCCGGCAATCGCCAGGGCTTCTTCCTCGGCCGTCTCGGCCAACGGGCCCGGGAAGTGCGGGATTACGCGGTCAACTCGCAATGGAAAACCGACGCCTCGAACCGCGCCAGCGGCTTGCTGTTCCAGTTCGGCATCGATATTTTTCGCGCCGCGGCCATGCTTACGGTGCTGTTTTCCGACCTGTCCATTGGCCAGATGCTCGCGGTGTTCAGCTACCTGTGGTTCATGATCGGGCCGGTCGAGCAGTTGCTGAACCTTCAATATGCCTACTATGCCGCCGGTGGCGCGCTGTCGCGGATCAACGAATTGCTGGCCCGCGCCGACGAGCCGCAATACCCCGGCGGCACCGATCCGTTCCAGGGTCGTAACACCGTGGGCATCGACGTGCAGGGCTTGAGTTTCAGCTACGGCGATGATCTGGTGCTGGACCAGATGAACCTGACCATCGCCCCCGGCGAAAAAGTCGCGATTGTCGGTGCCAGCGGTGGCGGCAAAAGCACCCTGGTGCAGTTGCTGCTGGGCTTGTACACGCCGCTGGCCGGGACCATTCGTTTCGGCGGGGCGACGCAACAGGAGATCGGCCTGGAAACGGTTCGGGAAAATGTCGCGGTGGTGCTGCAGCATCCGGCGTTGTTCAACGACACCGTGCGCGCCAACCTGACCATGGGCCGCGAGCGTAGCGACGAAGCGTGCTGGCAGGCCCTGGAGATCGCTCAGCTCGACGGCACCGTTCGCGCCTTGCCCCAGGGCCTGGACAGTGTCGTCGGCCGTTCCGGTGTGCGTTTGTCCGGAGGCCAGCGCCAACGCCTGGCCATCGCCCGGATGGTCCTGGCCCAACCGAAAGTGGTGATCCTCGACGAGGCCACCTCGGCGCTGGACGCCGCCACCGAATACAACCTGCATGAAGCGTTGGCGCGGTTCCTCAGCGAGCGCACCACGCTGATCATTGCCCACCGATTGTCGGCCGTGAAGCAGGCCGACCGGGTGCTGGTGTTCGATGGCGGGCGCATCGCCGAGGATGGCGACCATCAGCAACTGATTGCCGATGGTGGGTTGTATGCCAAGCTTTATGGGCATTTGCAGCAGCTTTAATCAGTTCCACAACACCTGCAAGGCCTCCGCGCCGCCGTCATGCCCGAACTCTTTCATGACCACAGAGCATGACTCGCAGGGACGCATTGTGGTGGCGACCTCGACCGAATGGATTTCCGATAAATCCGGGTATTTTTCACGTATGACGTTGATCAATTTGCTCTCGCTATCCAGCGATGTCGGGCGGGCGGTCATCGCCGGCTGGTAATTGTTCACATCCTTGATCGTCAACGGCACGGCCAGCAACTTTCCGCTGTCCGTCACCTCCAGCGAGGTCTTGGTAAAGGTTTGGCTGTAGTCGATGTTGATGTACGTCGTTTTGCCGATATCGACAGAGTGGGCGCCTAAATGCCGGAATATCGGCAAATGCCTGGTGGAGCCGTGGGCGCCGGAAACGCTGACATAGATTTCCCGCTTGCCTTTTACCGTCGTAACGTCGGCGTAGGCAATGTTCCTGGCATTGAATGGGCGTTCACGTCGTGGCAACAAGTTCTGCAGTTTTTGCATCGAATCGTTGATCCGCAGGGCGGAATTGGCATTCTTCGGCGGGATGGTCGGTGACAGGAACAGCGTGTCGAAGATTTCCGCAGTCCTCAAGCGAAAGGCCTCGGGCGCCTCTGTGCTGCGAGACCAGGTTGTCGCACCTTCCTGCAATTTACTAACGATCATGCGTGTCGAGTGATCGAACAGCAGTGCTTCACCCGGGCTGGTGTCGACTTTCAACCAGTTGAGGGTCTCGGGTGGCCTGGCGTGACTACCGATAGGGATGGCGATTTCTTCCATGGTTTTCAAGGCGCGTTCAACGGCGCCAACGCCATGGATTCGCACCATATTGTTGGCATTCAGGGAACCGGTGTAGACCGTTTTCAGTTCGGCATTCAGCTCCTTGGTCAGTGTTTCGGCTTTTTTGAAGGTCAGGAGCTCATCGGCCTTTTGCCCCTTGAGGCGCTCGGCAACATAAAAGTTGCCGGCATTGAGGCGCATATAAATGTAGTGCCTGGCTTCGTCCATGGATTCGACGAGGATGGCGCCGACTCTCAGGTAATCCATGAGCGGTTGGCCCGGTACGGGCAAGCTGACTTTGACCCGGCCGTAGATCCCTTTCTGGAACTCCAGGGTGGCATCGAGGCTCGCGTGCCTGGCGATGTCAGCGGCGCGCATTGACGCCTGCTTGGTAGCCGGGGTGTAGATAATGTCGCCGAACCAGGGTGCCCATCCCTTGCTTTCATCGTAACTGCCGAGGCTCGGGGTAGGAGCCGGGTCGCGAGTGACGTAGCCGGTCTCGCAGACCTCTGAACCTGGCGCGCGACTCAATCGGCAAGGAATGGCCTTGAACGGGATGTCATCGATCAGGTCGGCGCGCCGCAGCGTATCGCCGTCCAGCCTGTACGGCACCTCGTCGAGAAACATCGTGGTACGGCCATCGACTTCCAGTACTTCGCGCACATGTGTGTGTTCAGGGACCTCAACGAAGGCGTGGTTGTCGATTTCGCCAAGGGAATCGAAGCGCGATCGCCCCGGTGAAAGTTCGCCGGATTTGGTTGCTAGCGTTGGACCAAACAATTTGGACGAAAGCGGATCGATCAGGCGATAGTCGGACTTGCCAGCGGTTGCCAGATTGCGGACCAGTACATCGTCAACGCCGTTTACCCGGGCTAATTCCTCACCGTCCACCAGAGACTTCCAGTGACCGACATCGCCCACTTGGGGGTGGCTGCGCACGAAGTTGTAGCGACCGGCTCGGCCCAGCAGCTCCATCAGCCTGAAGCGGCCGGCCCGGCGTATTTTCACCATGGCAGCGCCCAATCCGGTCAGCAGGGACAGGGGACCATCGGCCGGGTTCAAGGCTCCGGCCATCGACATCACCAGTTCCATCGTCAGTAATTTGAACGACGGCAGCGTGGCGCGCAGGGTCAACCGGCTTGCACGGGTGACCAGTCGCATGGAGCCCGAGGCAAACCTTCCGACCGGCACCGCAAATGAAATGACATCGGTGAACAGGCCGAACGCGCCGTGGATCAAGCGTGTCCTGTCGCCTGATTCCAGGTCTTCGATGCTGGTCCAGAACGGGACCAGGGTCTTCGTCAGGGCGACGACGCTTTCGTACCAGGCGGTGTCGCGATCAAATTGGGTCTGGCCATAGGCAGCGGTGCGAAGTGCTTTCGGATCTACAAACAGCAGCCGGGTCGCGATGGCGTGACTGATTTCTGTAGTGCGCCTTGATGCTAGCGTTTGCACGACGGTGGAAGTTTGCTCCTCCGTGGGAGGGCGAGCGCCGAGGGTGTCGCCCAATGGTTCGATAATGGCCTGGCAACGGGTTTCCTTTTGCGGTGCGCTGCCATTTGAATGAGCGTCCCAATCAAACGGCAGATCCTTATGCCGCAATACCGAGACGGCCACGGTTCCGGCTGCGGAGACACGCCAACGCTCAGTCTTGAGTTCGCCGCCGAACAGTTCCGGCTCGAGTTTTTCGATACGGCGAATGACGCCCGCCCTGGGCAACAGTTCGTAATGGGTGGTCTCGCCCGCATGGGTTGCCCGCAGTATCAAACCATTACGAGCCCTGAGCGGAAAAATGATTTCAGCCGTTTCATTTTGTGCCTCGACGCCGCGCGTTTCCTTTCTCAGGCTATAGAGACTGACCTCGCCGTATTCCAGGGCTCGGCGGTCGGTGTAAGGCAGCGCTGCAATCAGACTGTTGATCAGCGTTTCATAAGCGGTGGTCATGTCCTTCAAATAGAGGTCGAACTCTTTGTCGAACAGTGCTGTTACGTCTGGCATCTTGGCGCGCGGCGACATGACCCAGTACCCGCCATCAGAGAGAACTGAAATCGGCCAGGCGCCCTCGGTTTTTATCGTTCGCTGCTCATTGATCGTGATCCATTGTTTGCTGACGGTGGTGCCATCGGCTTCCGTGACAAACCATGTGTTCTGATCATCAAACTTGCCGGAAGCCAATACGTCGAGGAACGAGTAGTGATCGTAGTCCTTGCCTGGTAGATACGGGACGTCACGAGAAACGGAAATAGGCGGGAAAAGTTTCTTCGCCAGTTTGCGGCCATCCGCGATAAAGGCGTCTTTACCGAAGAGTTTTTCCATTTCCCTTTTAGCAATGGATAGCCGTTCAGGAGGCTCTTCGTTAAGTTGGATGACGGCTTTATTGAGTTGGTCGGTGAACGTGTCCAGTGCCGCCAGCGCTCGCTCAACTTCTATTTGCGTGTACTGGTCGTGCGGTTTTTGCGTAATGACGTCGTAGGTTTGCGCCCAGTCCAATGTTGGCACCAGTCGCGCCAGGCTGATGTATTTCAGGGTTTCAGTCGTGGCTTCTTCGGTCAGCATGATCGGCAGGTTGACCAGTTGCTGGAAGGTCAGCCTCTCCAACGAACGGGGATCGGTGGCCTTGATCAAATTCACGCCAGTGACAAAGTTGATCCAGACGATTGAGCTTCTATAGGCAAGGTCGGCCGCAATGCCCGCGATGCGAAACTCGGTTGGAAATCGCGACAGAAACAACCGGGCGATAACAATCGCCTCTTTTTCCGATGCGGCGCGTTTTGACGTGAGCAAATGGGTTTCAAAATCTGCCCGAATAGCCTGGTAGCTTTTCCCCCAGTTTGAGCGCGCCTGCCAAGCGTAACCGGCAATCTCTTCGGGGTGATCATTGGTCGGCCCGGTCAGCCACAGTTGCAGTGCCTGAGCAATCAACCGGGTTCGAATAGAGTGTGAGGTTTGTTCGCCGATTTCCCCGCCATACCAATCCATGGCTGAAAGCAGGAGAACGCCGAGCTGCTCGGCTTGGGCACTTTGCAGTATTTTCTGAAGATAAACCGTGGGCGTCGCCCGAACTTGCTCAAGGGTGGCGTCAGCCAGAAGGGTATCGGCCAGGTAAGTCAGCGGTGATGTACTTTGATCCGGCAGGAACCGGTTGATGGTGTCGATGATTTCCGCGCGGATGATCCCCGCGTGAATCTTCTGGATGTCGATCTGCGAAGGTTCGGAGGCGTCGCGTCGACGGGCCCGGAAGATGGCGCGATCTTTATCGGTGGGGCGTCTTCTCAGTGCCAGAATGTCAAAGTCGTCCTCCAGTCTCAGATGGTGACTGGCGATTTTTTCTTGCAGGGACTGTATCGCGGCGGGATGTTCCTGCGGGTGTCGTGGCGTCCACGGGGCGAGGCCGTAAAACCCGCACATCCTGCCCAGGCTGACAGTACGGTTAGAGTTGATCTGCCCGCCTAATAACGTGGCGGCCTTTTCGATTTTGGGTTTGAGCGTTTGCCAGCTTGCCTGTTCCGTCAGTTCCAGCGTGACTTTGTAGCCATCGTTACTCCAGCCTCGATAAACATACTGGCCCTCTTCAAGTGTGACGCTCAGGTCGCCCTGCTTGATGCGGTCCTTGGTGCACATGTCTATGTAATCCCGGTCGCGCAACAAGTGCCATAGCGCATTAAGGCCGTCCTCACTCACCCGGTGCAGGGGCGAAAAAGGCCCTATTGGTATTGGATTGAAGAGATGAACCAGATTTGGCGGCTCATTCATGGCCGACAGCATGCGTTCGTAGTCTTCCAGCTGGCCCTTATGTAATTGGGCTTCGGAAGGGTTTGTGGGCGGGAACAGGCCACTGGGCGTGATGGTTTGCATGAGCGTACTTCTCTTGATTGTCGGTCGAGCTGCGCATCGCTTCGGGGCGAGGGCATCGGGCTCGATTACAAGCGATCAAGGGAAAGCTCAGGTGGTACATAGTTATAGCGGTGCAATGACCGTGCTTTTAATCCGATCTGCACTAAAAAACCGTCATTTGTGCAAACTTGTCCACTTGGGAGCCGGTGCCTCCTTGCAGGGACAGGGAACGCCTCCTAGTCTTGCGGGAGTGGTCGGATCTGGATGATGATCAGGCAGTACCTATGCAAGGGACCTCATGAAGCCAAAACGGACTCTCGGAACGCCGCGATTGTTGGGCATCGTCTGGCCGTTTATCGCCGTGGTGCTATTTCAAGCGTTGCTTGGCGGCGTCAGCCTGTACGTGCTGTCGGCCGTTCGCGGCTATGTGGCCGGGGAAAGCCTTTGGTCCAAGGGCCAAAAGGACGCCATCTATTACCTCAACCTCTACGCCGACAGCCGCGACGAGGCGATCTTCCTCAAATACCAGAACGCGATCGCCGTGCCCCAGGGCGGGCATGAATTGCGCCTGGCGCTGGACAAGCAACCGCCGGACCTTGAAGCCGCGCGGGTGGGCATCCTCAAGGGCGGCAACCATCCGGACGATGTGTCCAGCCTGATCTGGCTGTACCTGAACTTCCGGCACTTCAGTTACCTGGAAAAAGCCATTGATCTCTGGACGGTGGGTGACTCTTATCTGGTGCGTCTGGATGACGTCGCCCGAGAGATGCACCAGGGCGTCGTCGACAATCAGGCCAGCTCGGCCGATATCAAACGCTGGAAGGATCAGATCTTTGCAATCAACGACGGTGTAACCCCGGCCGCCAAGGCGTTCAGCGATGCGTTGGGCGAGGGCTCGCGGGTGATTCTGCGCCTGCTGCTGGTGACCAACCTGGCCACCGCGCTGGGGTTGATCGTGCTGGCGTTGATGCGTACCCATAAGCTGCTCAAGCAGCGGCATGCCTTTGCTGAAGCCCTGCAACTGGAGAAGGACCGGGCGCAGATCACTTTGCAGTCGATTGGCGATGGTGTGATTACCACGGACGTCGAAGGGGCGATTGCCTACATGAACCCGGCCGCCGAGGCCATGACCCACTGGAAAGCCGAGCAGGCCACCGGGTTGCCGCTGGCAGCGCTGTTCAATCTGCTGGACGAGAACGCCCAGGCCGACGGCTTTACCTTGATCGAGCACATCTTGAGCGGCCAGCTCAGTGGCGGCAGCGAACACTCCAAGCTGATCCAGCGCCTGGATGGCAGCACGGTGTCGGTGACCCTGGTCGGCGCGCCGATCCGCAACGCCGGCAAAGTCAGCGGCACAGTGCTGGTGCTGCATGACATGACCCAGGAGCGGCAATACATCGCCAACCTCTCCTGGCAGGCTACCCACGATGCCTTGACCGGCCTGGCCAACCGCCGCGAGTTCGAATATCGCCTGGAGCAGGCGTTGCACAACCTGACGCGCCAGCCGGGGCGTCATGCCTTGATGTTCCTCGACCTCGACCAGTTCAAACTGGTCAACGACACCTGTGGCCATGCGGCGGGCGATGAGTTGCTGCGGCATATCTGCGCGTTGCTGCAATCCGGCTTGCGCGAAGGTGACACCCTGGCCCGGCTGGGCGGCGACGAGTTCGGCATCCTGTTGGAGAACTGTGCACCGGAACATGCGGAAAAAATCGCCGAAGTGCTGCGCCAGACCGTGCAGAACCTGCATTTCGTCTGGAAGGGCCGGCCGTTCCTGACCACCGTAAGTATTGGTCTGGTGCATGTCGCGCAAACCCCGACCACCCTCGAAACCTCGCTGCGTGCCGCCGATATGGCCTGCTACATGGCCAAGGAAAAGGGTCGCAACCGGGTGCAGGTCTACCATGCCGACGATTCGGAGTTGTCCCTGCGTTTCGGCGAAATGGCCTGGGTCCAGCGTTTGCACATGGCACTGGAGGAAAACCGCTTCTGCCTGTACTCGCAGGAAATCGCGCCGCTGGGGCATGTCGAACAGGGCGGGCACATCGAAATACTGCTGCGTCTGCACGACGAGGCCGGACGAATGATTTTGCCCGACAGTTTCATCCCGGCCGCAGAGCGTTATGGCTTGATGACGTCGCTGGATCGCTGGGTTGTAGAGAATGTATTCAAGATCATTGCCCAATGTATTGCCGAACAACGCAAAGGTCCGTTGGCCATGTGTGCGATTAATCTTTCAGGCATTACTATCGGAGATGAGGCGTTCCTGGACTTCTTGCGTGAACAGTTTGTTACTTACGCTATTCCTCCTGAAATGATTTGTTTTGAAATTACAGAAACCAGCGCTATTTCCAATTTAGGAAGTGCAATCAGATTTATTAATGAACTCAAAGGTTTAGGTTGCCACTTCTCACTTGATGACTTTTGCGCCGGGATGTCCTCGTTCGCGTACTTGAAACATTTACCTGTAGACTTCTTGAAGATCGACGGGAGTTTCGTAAAGGATATGCTGGACGACCCGATTAACCGCGCGATGGTCGAGGTGATAAACCACATCGGCCACGTCATGGGTAAGCGCACCATTGCCGAGTTTGTCGAGACGCCCCAGATCGAGCAGGCATTGCTCGAAATTGGCGTGGATTACGCTCAAGGGTATGTTATTGAACGCCCGCAATTGTTTACCTGCGACAGTTTGCAAAGTCGTCCCGCCAGACCGCAACCGCTGTTATTCAAGGCGCCTGGCACGTTCCGTTGAAATCTCTTGCTGATCCTTACAATCACAAATCAAAAGGAGCCGAACAGTGATCGACACATTCAACCGAACCGGACCACTCATGGAAGCTGCAAGTTATCCCGCCTGGGCACAACAGTTGATCCAGGATTGCAGCGAGAGCAAACGCCGGGTTGTCGAACACGAACTGTATCAGCGCATGCGAGATAACAAACTCAGCGCCAAGACGATGCGTCAGTACCTCATAGGTGGCTGGCCTGTAGTCGAGCAGTTCGCGTTGTATATGGCACAAAACCTCACCAAGACCCGCTTTGCCCGCCACCCCGGCGAAGACATGGCGCGGCGCTGGCTGATGCGTAACATTCGTGTCGAACTTAACCACGCCGATTACTGGGTGCACTGGAGCCGTGCGCACGGTGTCAGCCTGGAAGATCTGCAAGCACAGCAAGTTGCCCCGGAACTGCACGCCTTGAGTCATTGGTGCTGGCACACAAGTTCAGCAGATTCGTTGATCGTGGCCATTGCCGCCACCAACTACGCCATTGAAGGCGCGACCGGGGAGTGGTCGGCGCTGGTCTGTTCCAGCGGGGTCTACGCGGCCGCGTTCCCCGAGGAAGATCGCAAGCGGGCGATGAAGTGGCTGAAGATGCACGCCCAGTACGATGATGCCCACCCGTGGGAAGCGCTGGAAATCATCTGCACCCTGGCAGGCATGAATCCGAGCAAATCCCTGCAAGTGGAACTGCGCCAGGCCGTGTGCAAGAGCTACGACTACATGTTCCTGTTTCTGGAGCGCTGCATGCAGCAGGAACACGCGGAACGGGTGCCGGTAGCGCGTGAACGGATGGCGTTGGCTGAAAGCTAAAAGTCGTCAACCCCTGTAGGAGCTGCCGCAGGCTGCGATCTTTTGAGCTTTGAAGGTCATGAAACTGCCAAAGATCAAAAGATCGCAGCCTGTGGCAGCTCCTACGCGGGCCTGTTCGAGTATTACCCCGCCATTGCCAGGCGATTACGCCCCTCGCGCTTGGCCACGTACAGCGCACTGTCGGCTCTACGCAACAAGCTCTCGGCAGACTCGCCGGGCAGCAAGGTCGAGCACCCAAGGCTGACCGTCAATTCAATCACCTGCCCATCGGCGTGATAATCCTGGGCCTGTGCCGCAAACCGCAAACGTTCGCCAACCATTGCCGCCGCTTCTCGCGTGGTGTTGGACAGCAGGATCAAAAACTCCTCGCCGCCAAACCGGAACACCATGTCCACGTTGCGCAACTGGCCTTTGATCGAGGCGGCAACCGCCTTGAGCACTTCATCGCCGGCGCTGTGCCCGTGGCTGTCATTGACGCGTTTGAAGTGGTCGATATCCAGCATCAGCAACGACAACGGCTGCAGATGCCGCCGCGACATTTCGATTTCCCGCTGCAGGGTCTGGTCCATGGCGACGCGGTTGCCGGTGTCGGTGAGCGGATCGCGCAGGGCACTTTGGGTCGCCGCACGGTAGAGCAGGGCGTTGCGCATCGGATAGAGCAGCGCCGACAGCAGCGACTCCAGGTTGCCCTGTTCCTGTTCGTTGAAGCGCTGATTGCGCCGGAACACCAGTTCGCCCAGATGTTCACCTTCATGGCTCAGGCTATAGCTGACCGAGTGGTGACCGCGCTGACCGAATTCCAGGCGCAAGTCACTGGCCTTGTGCTCGTAGCTCAAGGCATCCAAAGGGACAAGACGCTGAATTTCACGGAAAAAGAGCCCGAGAATGCGTTGCGGCTCAAGACTGGTTTGCAGCTGTTGACCCAGTTGCTGGCGCAATTGCGCCAGACTTACCGGTCGCTCCAGGAGAGGAGGCTGCTGACCAAAGCCCAGGCGTTGCAATTTGGCGCTATCGAAGTCAATTGCGTTGGTCTGGGAAGGTGATTTCATATGGCGTGAGCCCCTAAGCAGTAAGGCTGTCTTACAGGCTGGGTGAGAGCGGCTTTGGGCTGCGCGTCATACTGGTCCATCAGTCCCGTAGGACATCTGGTACGAGTTTAGTCCGCTTTGTCGAAGATAAGTACCTTGCGACTCAGGCGCGGCTGCCAGCTGCTTTCACACTGCGTGTCTGAACAAAATTAGAGCGAAAGTCGTGCCATTCGGTTCATTCGAATAAAAGCCGTTCTAAATCATTGGATTAGAGCGGTTACGGGAAAATGTCGGCGGAATCGGCGGCATTTGTTTGACTGGAAAGGACAGAAGTTGCAGCGGTTGTGGTGTGCCGCGACGGTTAAATGTCGCGGCACAAATGCGACGTGCGGGCGTTATTGCGCGTTGAACGCCTGGCCGTTGATGCCCGTGCTGTCAGGGCCCATCAGGTACAGGTAGACCGGCATGATCTCCTCGGGCGTCGGGTTGTTCAGCGGGTTTTCACCGGGATAGGCCTGGGCGCGCATGCTGGTGCGGGTCGCGCCGGGGTTGATGCTGTTGGAGCGCACCGGGGCCACGGTGTCGACTTCGTCCGCCAAGGTTTGCATCAGCCCTTCGGTGGCAAACTTGGACACGCCATACGCGCCCCAGTACGCCCGGCCCTTGCGCCCGACGCTGCTGGAGGTGAACACCACCGAGGCATCCTGCGACAGCTTCAGCAACGGCAGCAGGGTGCTGGTGAGCATGAACATGGCGTTGACGTTGACGTGCATGACGCGCATGAAGTTTTCGCCGGACAACTGTTCGATCGGTGTACGCGGACCAATGATCGAGGCGTTGTGCAGTAAACCGTCGAGATGCCCGAATTCAGTCTCGATCATCGCTGCCAACTCATCGTATTGATGGGGCAGGGCGGTTTCCAGATTGAACGGGATCACGGCCGGCTGCGGGTGCCCGGCGGCTTCGATTTCGTCGTAGACCTGAGTCAGGTTGGCTTCGGTCTTGCCCAGCAGCAGCACAGTGGCACCGTGGGCGGCGTAGGTCTTCGCGGCAGCGGCGCCGATGCCACGGCCAGCGCCGGTGACCAGGATGACCCGGTCCTTGAGCAATTCAGGGCGGGCGGAATAATCAAACATAAAAAACCTCAACAAATCAGAAAGCGAACCCTGTAGGAGCATGGCTTGCCCACGATGGCGTCTTCAAAACCGTCATCGCCGGCAAGCCTTGCTCCTACGAAAAGCGGCTTAGCAGCTACACAACGCGCTATCCAACACCTTGCGCAACTCCAGCGGATGATCCACCACCACATCCGCGCCCCAATGCCGCGGGTTATCGTCCGGATGGATATAGCCATAAGTCACGGCGGCGGTCTTGGTGCCGGCATCGCGCCCCGACTCGATATCACGCAGGTCATCGCCGACAAACAACACGCTGGCCGGATCGAGGTCGAGCATCTTGCACGCCAGGATCAACGGCTCAGGGTCCGGCTTGCTGTTTTTCACATGGTCCGGGCAGATCAGCAGCGCCGAGCGCTCGGCCAGCCCCAGTTGTTGCATGATCGGTTCGGCAAAGCGCAGCGGCTTGTTGGTGACCACGCCCCAGATCAGGTTGGCTTTCTCGATGTCGGCCAGCAGTTCGCCCATGCCGTCGAAGAGTTTGCTGTGCACCGCGCAACCGACGAGATAACGCTCCAGGAACTCCAGGCGCAGCGCCTCGAAACCCGGTGACTCCGGGTCCATGGAGAAGGTCACCGCGACCATCGCCTTGGCGCCGCCGGAGATCTCGTCGCGAATGTGCTGGTTATTCATCGGCGGCAAGCCGCGATCGGCACGCATCGCCTGGCAGATGGCGATGAAGTCCGGCGCGGTGTCGAGCAAGGTGCCGTCCATGTCGAAAAGGACTGCTCTGATTCGCATCGGCTTACTCCTCGCGCAGGGTCTGGATCATGTAGTTGACGTCGACGTCGGCCGCCAGTTTGTAGTGCTTGGTCAGCGGGTTGTACGTCAGGCCGATGATGTCCTTGACGGTCAGGCCGGCCATGCGGCTCCAGGCCCCCAGCTCGGACGGGCGAATGAATTTCTTGAAGTCGTGGGTGCCGCGCGGCAGCAGCTTCATGATGTATTCGGCGCCGATGATCGCGAACAGGTACGCCTTCGGGTTGCGGTTGATCGTGGAGAAGAACACCTGGCCGCCGGGCTTGACCATCTGGAAGCAGGCGCGGATCACCGAGGATGGGTCCGGCACGTGCTCGAGCATTTCCAGGCAGGTGACCACGTCGAACTGCTCGGGCATCTCTTCGGCCAGGGCTTCAGCGGTGATCTGGCGATACTCGACCGTCACCCCGGATTCCAGCTGATGCAGTTGCGCGACCGCCAGCGGCGCTTCGCCCATGTCGATGCCCATGACGGTGGCGCCGCGCTGGGCCATGGCTTCGCTGAGGATGCCGCCACCGCAACCGACGTCGAGGACCTTCTTGCCGGCCAGGTTGACCCGTTCGTCAATCCAGTTGACCCGCAGCGGGTTGATGTCGTGCAGCGGTTTGAACTCGCTTTCGCGGTCCCACCAGCGATGGGCCAGGGCTTCGAATTTGGCGATTTCGGCGTAGTCGACGTTGCTCATGGTTTAAGTCCTCTAAAACTTGAAAAATCCTGTTGCCCCGGGTTTGCGCCCGGGGGGCTTACGATTCGGTGTGGCCGCTGATGCGCTGGCCCCAGGCCTTGGCCGTGGCGCACAGTTGTGCTTCATCCAGGCGCGTCAGGCGCTTGTCGTCGAGCAGTTGCTTGCCGGCGACCCACAGGTGTTTCACGCAGTCGCGGCCAGTGGCGTAGATCAGTTGTGACACCGGGTCATAGATCGGTTGCTGCGCCAGGCCGGAAAGGTCAAAGGCAACGATGTCCGCCGCCTTGCCGATTTCAAGCGAACCGACTTCTGCTTCGATCCCGAGGGCGCGCGCACCGTTAAGGGTCGCCATGCGCAATGCGCGATGGGCGTCCAGCGCCGTGGCCGAGCCGGCGACCGCCTTGGCCAGCAACGCGGCGGTGCGGGTTTCGCCGAGCAGGTCCAGGTCATTATTGCTGGCCGCGCCGTCGGTGCCGACCGCGACGTTCACCCCGGCCTGCCACAGGCGCTCCACCGGGCAGAAACCACTGGCCAGCTTAAGGTTCGATTCCGGGCAATGAATCACATTGGTGTTGCTTTCTACCAGCAAGGCAAGGTCTTCATCGCTGATCTGGGTCATGTGAACCGCCTGGAAGCGCGGCCCGAGCAAGCCCAGGCGTCCGAGGCGGGCCAGCGGGCGTTCGCCACGCTGTTCCAGCGATTGCTGCACTTCGAACGCGGTTTCGTGGACGTGCATGTGGATTGCAGCGTCCAGCTCTTCGGCAATCACCCGGATCTTCTCCAGGTTTTCGTCGCCCACGGTGTAAGGCGCGTGGGGGCCGAAGGTGATTTTGATCCGCTCGTGATGTTTCAAATCGCCGAACAGTTCGACGCCCTGACGAATGGCTTCGTCCGCCGTGGCTGCACCTGGGATCGGGAAATCGAGAATTGGAATGGCGATTTGTGCGCGAATCCCGCTGTTATGCACGCGTTCGCTGGCAACCTTGGGGAAGAAATACATGTCAGAGAAGCAGGTGATGCCACCTTTTATCTGCTCGGCGATCGCCAGGTCCGTGCCATCGCGCACGAAATCTTCATCGACCCACTTGGCCTCGGCCGGCCAGATGTGGTTTTCCAGCCAGGTCATCAGCGGCAGGTCATCGGCCAGGCCACGGAACAGCGTCATCGCCGCGTGACCATGGGCGTTGATCAGGCCGGGGGCGAGCAAAACATCCGGCAGCTCGCGGATTTCAGTCGCGTTACACTTCAGCGCTTCGGCGCGCGGGCCGATAAACACGATACGACCGTCGCGGATGCCCAGGCCGTGCTCTTTGAGGACCACGCCAGCGGGTTCGACGGGTACCAGCCAGGTCGGCAGCAATAATAAGTCGAGCGCAACGGCAGGTTTCGGCATCGAGGGTCGGTTCCAGTGCTTTTGTAAAGGATGGCGAAGTATACCCGAGCGTCTTCGCGGGGGGCTCGCTATAATCGGCGGCTTTTGTTCATGAGTGCGGGGTGTGGGATGCGCGATCGACTGTTGGCTGCGGAGAAGGTAAAGGCCATCGATTGGCGTGATGGCGCCCTGTACCTGCTGGATCAGCGGATTTTGCCATTCGAGGAAACCTGGATCGCCTACACCAGCGCCGCGGGTGTGGCCGAGGCCATTCGCTCGATGGTGGTGCGCGGCGCTCCGGCGATTGGCATCAGTGCTGCGTATGCCATGGTGCTATCGGCCCGCGCTCGCATTGCCGAGGGCGGCGACTGGCAGGCGGCGTGGGAAGAGGATTACGCGTTGCTGGCCGATTCCCGTCCCACGGCGGTGAACCTGTTCTGGGCCTTGAGTCGCATGCGTGATCGCCTGGATCGTCTCAAGGGCGATGCGGATCCTCTCGCGGCGCTGGAGGCGGAAGCCATGGCCATTCACGAAAGTGATCGCGAAGCTAACCTGACCATGGCGCAACTGGGTGTGGACCTGATCCGCAAGCACCAGGGCAATGCCCAGGCGATCCTCACTCACTGCAACACCGGCGCCCTGGCGACTGGCGGTTTCGGTACGGCGCTGGGGGTGATCCGCGGCGCGTTCATCGAAGGCATGGTTGAACGCGTCTACGCCGATGAAACCCGCCCGTGGCTGCAAGGTTCGCGGCTGACTGCGTGGGAACTGGCCAACGAAGGCATCCCGGTAACGCTCAACGCTGACTCCGCCGCCGCGCACATCATGAAGACCAAAGGCATCACCTGGGTGATCGTCGGCGCCGACCGGATCACCGCCAATGGCGACGTGGCCAACAAGATCGGCACCTATCAACTGGCGGTCAGCGCCATGCACCACGGCGTGCGGTTCATGGTGGTGGCGCCGAGTTCGACCATCGACATGAGCCTGGCCAGTGGCGACGATATTCCCATCGAAGAGCGCGCCGGCAGCGAACTGCTGGACGTTGGCGGCAAGCGGGTGGGGGCGGATGTCGAGGCGTTCAACCCGGTGTTCGACGTGACCCCGGCGGACCTGATCGATGCGATCGTCACCGAGAAGGGCATCGTCGAGCGGCCGGATACGGCGAAAATGGCGCAGTTGATGTGCCGCAAGCGTCTGCATTGACGGTATTTGTTGTCAGTTAAAACGCCTTCGCGGGCAAGCCTCGCTCCTACAGGTTCCCCGTTTCTGTAGGAGCGAGGCTTGCCCGCGATGAACGATGACTCGGTCTCTCCTCCCTGCTGCCCCATATTCCGCTAGCGAATAGAGGGTTGTGCCGGCTCTAAGCCTCTCTCGTCCCCGTTAAGCCTGTCACCGGTCAACTAACTATGCTCCATGCGCATCAGGGGGATAGGTGCGTGGCGGCTCTTGTGATAACATCCGGCGTTTTCCGAGGCAGTCCCACGGGGTTGTCTTTACTGCGCAGATCCATGGCATAACTCGTTGATTTGTCGTAAGTCGGTGCATGGCACTCAGCCGTCATCGGCGAGCTTCGTTCGTCCCGAATGGATGTGACGAAGTTTCACCAGAAAAAGGAATCAGGCTTCTCATGGGCGAACTGGCCAAAGAAATCCTCCCGGTCAATATCGAAGACGAGCTGAAGCAGTCCTACCTCGACTACGCGATGAGCGTAATTGTCGGGCGGGCACTGCCGGATGCGCGCGATGGCTTGAAGCCCGTGCACCGGCGTGTGCTGTTCGCGATGAGCGAGCTGGGCAACGACTTCAACAAGCCGTACAAGAAATCTGCCCGTGTTGTCGGTGACGTGATCGGTAAGTATCACCCTCACGGTGATACCGCGGTGTACGACACCATCGTTCGGATGGCGCAGCCATTCTCCTTGCGCTACCTGCTGGTAGACGGTCAGGGCAACTTCGGTTCGGTGGACGGCGACAACGCCGCCGCCATGCGATACACCGAAGTGCGCATGACCAAGCTGGCGCACGAGCTGCTGGCTGACCTGCATAAAGAAACCGTGGACTGGGTGCCGAACTACGACGGCACCGAAATGATCCCCGCGGTCATGCCGACCCGTATTCCCAACCTGCTGGTCAACGGCTCCAGCGGTATCGCCGTGGGCATGGCGACCAACATCCCGCCGCACAACCTCGGTGAAGTCATCGACGGTTGCCTGGCCCTCATCGACAACCCTGAGTTGACCATCGATGAGCTGATGCAATACATCCCCGGTCCGGACTTCCCGACCGCCGCGATCATCAACGGTCGCGCCGGCATCATCGAAGCCTACCGTACCGGTCGCGGCCGCATTTACATGCGTGCCCGCTCGATGATTGAAGACATCGACAAGGTCGGTGGTCGTCAGCAGATCGTCATCACCGAACTGCCTTACCAGCTGAACAAGGCCCGTCTGATCGAGAAGATCGCCGAGCTGGTAAAAGAGAAAAAGCTGGAAGGCATCACCGAACTGCGCGACGAGTCCGACAAAGACGGTATGCGCGTCGTGATCGAGCTGCGTCGTGGCGAAGTGCCTGAGGTGATCCTCAACAACCTCTACGCCCAGACCCAGCTGCAAGCAGTGTTTGGTATCAACATCGTTGCGCTGATCGACGGCCGTCCGCGGATCCTGAACCTCAAGGACCTGCTGGAAGCCTTCGTCCGTCACCGTCGCGAAGTGGTGACCCGCCGTACCGTGTTCGAGCTGCGTAAAGCCCGCGAACGTGGTCACATCCTGGAAGGTCAAGCGGTTGCCCTGTCGAACATCGACCCGGTCATCGCCCTGATCAAGGCTTCGCCGACGCCATCGGAAGCCAAAGAAGCGCTGATCAAGACCGCGTGGGAATCTTCCGCCGTGGTCGCAATGGTTGAGCGTGCCGGTGCCGATTCCTGCCGTCCAGAGACGCTGGATCCGCAATACGGCCTGCGTGAAGGCAAGTACTTCCTCTCGCCAGAACAGGCGCAAGCCATTCTGGAACTGCGTCTGCACCGTTTGACCGGTCTGGAACACGAGAAGCTGCTGGCCGAGTACCAAGAGATCCTCAACCAGATCGGCGAGCTGATCCGCATCCTCAGCAGCGCCACGCGCCTGATGGAAGTGATCCGCGAAGAACTGGAAGTGATCCGTGCCGAATACGGCGACGTGCGCCGCACCGAAATTCTCGATGCCCGTCTCGACCTGACCCTGGGTGACATGATCCCGGAAGAAGAGCGCGTCGTGACCATTTCCCACGGTGGCTACGCCAAGACCCAGCCATTGGCTGCGTACCAGGCCCAGCGTCGTGGCGGTAAAGGCAAATCGGCCACCGGCGTCAAGGATGAGGACTACATCGCTCACCTGCTGGTCGCCAACAGCCACACCACGCTGCTGCTGTTCTCCAGCAAAGGCAAGGTGTACTGGCTGAAAACCTACGAAATCCCGGAAGCCTCCCGCGCTGCCCGTGGTCGTCCGTTGGTCAACCTGCTGCCGCTGGACAGTGATGAATACATCACCACCATGCTGCCGGTCGATGAATACACCGAAGGTCACTTCATCTTCATGGCCACTGCCAAAGGCACCGTGAAGAAGACCCCGCTGGAATCCTTCAGCCGTCAGCGCAGCGTAGGCCTGATCGCGCTGGAGCTGGACGAAGGCGACGTGCTGATTTCTGCTTCCATTACTGATGGCAGCCGCGAAGTCATGCTGTTCTCCGACGGCGGCAAGGTGACTCGCTTCAAGGAAACGGACGTTCGCGCCATGGGCCGTACGGCTCGCGGTGTTCGCGGCATGCGTCTGCCGGAAGGCCAGAAGCTGATTTCCATGCTGATCCCGGAAGAAGGCAGCCAGATCCTGACCGCTTCGGCCCGTGGTTATGGCAAGCGCACGGCGATCACCGAGTTCCCTGAGTACAAGCGTGGCGGTCAGGGCGTTATCGCCATGGTCAGCAACGACCGTAACGGCCGACTGGTCGGTGCCGTCCAGGTGCTCGACGGCGAGGAAATCATGCTGATTTCCGACCAGGGCACCCTGGTTCGTACGCGTGTCGACGAAGTCTCCAGCCTGGGTCGCAACACCCAGGGCGTGACCTTGATCAAACTGGCCAGCGATGAAAAGCTGGTCGGTCTGGAACGGGTTCAGGAGCCATCGGAAGTCGAAGGCGCAGAGCTGGAAGGTGAAGAGGGCGAAGAAGGTGCAGTGTTCGACGGTGAAGTCGTGATCGACGACATTGCCGAAGACCAGCAACTCGACGCCGCAGCCGACGAAGAGCCGCAGGAATAAGCGGACAAGCAGGGGGCGGATGAGAATTCGCCCCCTTCTTGTTTCTCCTGTTTGAATATGAAATGTAGGAATGTAGGAACCGTAGGAGCTGTCGAGTGAAACGAGGCTGCGATCTTTTGATCTTGCTTTGTAGGATCCAGGAAAAGATCGCAGCCTCGTTTCACTCGACAGCTCCTACAGGATTTCGGGATTTCAGGATTTCGAATTTTCAGATTTATTGCGTGATACCACCAAATCAGAGCGAGATTGGATGTGAGCAAGAGAGCCTATAACTTCTGTGCCGGTCCTGCGGCGCTGCCTGAAGCTGTCCTGAAGCGCGCTCAGGGTGAACTCCTCGATTGGCACGGCAAGGGCCTGTCGGTCATGGAAATGAGCCATCGCAGCGATGAGTTCGTGTCCATCGCGACCAAGGCCGAGCAGGATCTGCGTGATCTGCTGAATATCCCTTCGAACTATAAAGTGCTGTTCCTGCAAGGCGGCGCCAGCCAGCAATTTGCCCAGATCCCGCTGAACCTGTTGCCTGAAGGCGGCTCGGCCGACTATATCGACACTGGTATCTGGTCGCAGAAAGCCATCGAAGAAGCTTCGCGTTACGGTCACGTCAACGTTGCCGCTACCGCCAAGCCTTACGACTATTTCGCCATTCCCGGCCAGAACGAGTGGAGCCTGTCGAAAGACGCGGCCTACGTTCACTACGCGCCGAACGAAACCATCGGCGGCCTGGAATTCAACTGGATCCCGGAAACCGGCGACGTTCCGCTGGTGGCCGACATGTCTTCGGACATCCTCTCGCGTCCGGTGGATATCTCGCGTTTCGGCATGATCTACGCCGGCGCCCAGAAAAACATCGGCCCGAGCGGCATCCTGGTGAACATCATCCGCGAAGACCTGCTCGGTCACGCCCGCTCCCTGTGCCCGACCATGCTCAATTACAAGGTCGCAGCCGATAACGGCTCGATGTACAACACGCCGCCGACCCTGGCCTGGTACTTGTCGGGCCTGGTATTCGAGTGGCTGAAAGAGCAGGGTGGGGTTGAAGCCATCGGCAAGCTCAATGAAGTCAAACAGCGCACACTGTACGATTTCATCGACGCCAGCGGCCTGTACAGCAACCCGATCAACAAGTCGGACCGCTCGTGGATGAACGTGCCGTTCCGTCTGGCCGACGATCGCCTGGACAAGCCATTCCTGGCCGGTGCCGACGAACGTGGCCTGCTGAACCTCAAGGGTCACCGTTCCGTGGGCGGCATGCGCGCCTCCATCTATAACGCCGTCGATATCGTTGCGGTCAACGCACTGATTTCGTACATGGCAGAGTTCGAGAAGGAACACGGCTAATGTCTGAGCAAGAACTCAAGGCACTGCGCGTTCGCATTGATGCCCTGGACACCAAAGTCCTGGAGCTGATCAGCGAGCGTGCACGCTGCGCCCAGGAAGTTGCGCGAGTAAAGATGGCCTCGCTGGCCGAAGGCGAAGTGCCGGTGTTCTATCGTCCTGAGCGTGAAGCTCAGGTGCTCAAGCGCGTGATGGAACGCAACCAGGGGCCGCTGGGCAACGAAGAGATGGCGCGGCTGTTTCGCGAAATCATGTCCTCGTGCCTGGCCCTCGAGCAGCCGCTGAAAGTGGCTTACCTCGGCCCTGAAGGTACCTTCACCCAGGCCGCAGCCATGAAGCATTTCGGCCACGCTGTAATCAGCAAGCCGATGGCGGCGATCGACGAAGTGTTCCGTGAAGTGGCGGCCGGTGCGGTAAATTTTGGCGTGGTCCCGGTGGAAAACTCCACCGAAGGCGCGGTCAACCACACCCTCGACAGCTTCCTCGAACACGACATGGTGATCTGTGGCGAAGTCGAGTTGCGGATCCACCATCATCTGTTGGTTGGTGAAAACACCAAGACCGACAGCATCAGTCGCATCTATTCCCACGCTCAGTCCCTGGCCCAGTGCCGCAAGTGGCTGGACGCCCATTACCCGAATGTCGAGCGCGTGGCGGTGTCCAGCAACGCCGAAGCGGCCAAGCGGGTCAAGGGTGAGTGGAACTCGGCGGCGATTGCCGGCGACATGGCGGCAGGCTTGTACGGGCTGACCCGTCTGGCCGAGAAAATCGAGGATCGCCCGGACAACTCCACGCGCTTCCTGATGATCGGCAGCCAGGAAGTGCCGCCGACCGGCGACGACAAGACTTCGATCATCGTTTCCATGAGCAACAAACCCGGCGCGTTGCACGAGTTGCTGGTGCCGTTCCACGACAACGGCATCGATCTGACACGGATCGAGACCCGTCCGTCGCGCAGCGGTAAATGGACCTACGTGTTCTTCATCGACTTCGTCGGCCACCACCGCGATCCATTGATCAAAGGTGTACTGGAAAAGATCAGTCAGGAAGCAGTAGCACTCAAAGTGCTGGGTTCCTACCCGAAAGCCGTTCTATAAGGGGTAGCAAATGAGTGGTGACTTCCTCGCTCTGGCACAGCCGGGCGTGCAACAACTTTCGCCGTACGTTCCGGGCAAGCCTGTGGACGAACTGGCGCGCGAGCTGGACATCGATCCGGCCAAAATCGTCAAACTGGCCAGCAATGAAAACCCGCTGGGTGCCAGTCCGAAGGCCTTGGCCGCGATTCGCGAAGAATTGGCCGAGCTGACCCGCTATCCCGACGGCAACGGCTTTGCGCTCAAGACCCTGCTGGCCGAGCAGTGCCGCGTCGAACTCAATCAGGTGACGCTGGGCAACGGCTCCAACGACATTCTGGAACTGGTCGCGCGTGCCTATCTGGCGCCGGGCCTGAATGCGGTGTTCAGCGAGCACGCGTTTGCGGTCTATCCGATCGTCACGCAAGCCGTTGGCGCACAGGCCAAAGTGATTCCTGCCAAAGACTGGGGCCACGATCTGCCGGCCATGCTGGCCGCGATTGATGCCGACACCCGCGTGGTGTTCATCGCCAACCCGAACAACCCGACCGGGACCTGGTTCGGCGCCGAAGCGCTGGACGAATTCCTTCAGGACGTCCCGGCCCATGTGCTGGTGGTGCTGGACGAGGCCTACATCGAATACGCCGAAGGCAGCGATTTGCCGGATGGCCTGGACTTCCTCGCGGCGTATCCGAACCTGCTGGTATCGCGCACCTTCTCCAAGGCCTATGGCCTGGCGGCGCTGCGGGTCGGTTATGGTTTATCGACCGCGGTGGTGGCCGATGTGCTGAACCGTGTGCGCCAGCCGTTCAACGTCAACAGCCTGGCCCTGGCCGCTGCGTGCGCTGCGCTGCAGGACGCCGAATACCTGGCGGAAAGCCGTCGCCTGAACGAAGCCGGCATGCTGCAACTGCAAGCAGGTTTCCGTGAGCTGGGGCTGAGCTGGATTCCGTCGAAAGGCAACTTCATCTGCGTCGACCTGGGGCAGGTCGCTGCGCCGGTCTTCCAGGGCTTGCTGCGCGAAGGCGTGATCGTGCGTCCGGTGGCCAATTACGGCATGCCCAACCACTTGCGTATCACCATCGGTCTGCCGGCTGAGAACAGCCGCTTCCTTGAGGCGCTGACCAAGGTTCTGGCTTGTGGTTGATGTCACTGCACTGCAATCTGCTGAACCTATGATCGGGCGCCTGGTGGTGGTCGGTCTGGGGTTGATCGGTGGTTCGTTTGCCAAGGGGTTGCGCGAAAGCGGCTTGTGCCGCGAAGTGGTCGGGGTCGACCTCGATCCGCAGTCGCGCAAACTGGCGGTTGAGCTGGGCGTGGTGGATCGTTGCGAAGAAGACCTGGCGGTTGCTTGTCAGGGCGCCGACGTGATTCAACTGGCCGTGCCGATTCTCGCCATGGAAAAAATGCTCGGCCAGTTGGCGGGCATGGACCTGGGGCAAGCGATCCTGACCGACGTCGGCAGTGCCAAAGGCAATGTGGTGCGTGCGGCCACTGTAGCGTTCGGCGGCATGCCGGCGCGTTTCGTGCCGGGGCATCCGATTGCCGGTTCCGAGCAGAGTGGGGTGGAAGCCTCCAATGCCGAGTTGTTCCGGCGCCATAAAGTGATTTTGACGCCGCTGGATCAAACCGATCCGGCAGCCCTGGCCGTGGTCGACCGTTTGTGGCGCGAATTGGGCGCCGATGTCGAGCACATGCAGGTCGAGCGCCACGACGAAGTGTTGGCGGCGACCAGCCATTTGCCGCACCTGTTGGCGTTCGGTTTGGTCGATTCACTGGCCAAGCGCAATGAAAATCTTGAGATCTTCCGTTACGCTGCGGGCGGTTTCCGCGATTTCACAAGAATCGCCGGAAGCGACCCGGTCATGTGGCACGACATCTTCCTCGCCAATCGCGAAGCTGTCCTGCGCACACTCGATACATTTCGCAGCGACCTCGACGCCTTGCGCGACGCGGTCGATGCAGGGGATGGGCATCAATTGCTGGGCGTGTTCACGCGCGCCCGGGTTGCCCGCGAACATTTCAGTAAAATCCTGGCCCGCCGGGCTTATGTGGACGCTATGAACTCCAACGACCTGATTTTCCTGGGACAACCTGGTGGCCGCCTGACTGGGCGGATTCGTGTACCGGGCGACAAGTCCATTTCCCACCGTTCGATCATGCTCGGCTCCCTGGCCGAAGGCACCACCGAAGTGGAAGGTTTCCTTGAGGGCGAAGATGCCCTGGCGACCTTGCAAGCCTTCCGCGACATGGGTGTCGTGATCGAAGGTCCGCACCACGGTCGTGTGACCATTCACGGCGTCGGCCTGCATGGCCTGAAGCCTGCGCCAGGTCCGATCTATCTGGGCAACTCTGGCACGTCGATGCGTCTGCTGTCCGGCCTGTTGGCCGCGCAGAGCTTCGACAGCACCCTGACCGGTGATGCCTCGCTGTCCAAGCGTCCGATGAATCGCGTGGCCAATCCGCTGCGTGAAATGGGTGCCGTGATCGAGACCGCTGAAGAAGGTCGTCCACCGATGACCATTCGTGGCGGCAACAAGCTTAAAGGCCTGACCTACACCATGCCGATGGCCAGCGCCCAGGTTAAATCCTGCCTGCTGCTGGCCGGTCTGTACGCTGAAGGCAAGACCACCGTCACCGAGCCGGCACCGACCCGCGACCACACTGAGCGCATGCTGCGTGGCTTCGGCTATCCGGTTACGGTCAACGGCGCTACCGCGTCGGTCGAGTCCGGCCACAAACTGACTGCGACCCAAATCGAAGTGCCGGGCGACATCTCTTCGTCGGCGTTCTTCCTGGTGGCCGCGTCGATCGCCGAAGGTTCGGAGCTGGTGCTGGAACACGTCGGCATCAACCCGACCCGTACCGGCGTGATCGACATCCTGCGTTTGATGGGGGCGGACATCACCCTGGAAAACCAGCGTGAAGTCGGCGGCGAACCTGTGGCTGACTTGCGCGTGCGAGCAGCTAAACTCAAGGGTATCGAGATCCCTGAGGCGCTGGTGCCGCTGGCCATCGACGAGTTCCCGGTGCTGTTCGTGGCCGCGGCCTGCGCCGAAGGGCGCACCATCTTGCGCGGCGCCGAAGAGTTGCGAGTCAAGGAGTCGGACCGGATCCAGGTCATGGCTGATGGCTTGCTGGCGTTGGGCGTCAAGTGCGAGCCGACCCCGGACGGCATCATCATCGACGGCGGCCTGATCGGCGGCGGCGAAGTGCACGGTCACGGCGATCACCGGATCGCGATGGCTTTCAGCGTGGCTTCGTTGCGCGCCACCGCACCGATCCGCATTCATGACTGCGCCAACGTCGCGACTTCGTTCCCGAATTTCCTCGCGCTGTGCGCGCAGGTCGGTATCCGTGTTGCACAAGAGGCTCAGTCGTGATCATCAAGCCACCGGTCATCACCATCGACGGCCCTAGCGGTTCGGGCAAAGGCACGATTGCCGGGATTCTGGCCAAGCGTCTGGGCTGGTGCCTGCTGGATTCCGGCGCGCTGTATCGTTTGCTGGCATTCGCGGCGCGTAATCATGGCGTCGATCTGACCAATGAAGAGTCGTTGAAGCTGTTGGCCGCTCATCTGGACGTGCAGTTCGTCGGCGCGACGGAAGGGCATCCGCAGCGAATCATTCTTGAAGGTGACGATGTCACCGACGATCTGCGCAACGAGCAGGTCGGCGCCTGGGCCTCCCAGGTCGCCGCGCTGCCGGCGGTGCGCGATGCGTTGCTGCAGCGCCAGCGGGCGTTCCAGGAGCCACCTGGCCTGGTAGCCGATGGTCGCGACATGGGTACTGTGGTTTTCCCGGACGCGCCGCTGAAGATATTCCTGACTGCCAGTGCCGAGGAGCGTGCGCGCCGTCGATACTTGCAGTTGAAGGGCAAAGTCGATGGTGTTAGTCTGTCGAGTCTGCTAGATGAGATACGTGTCCGCGATGAGCGTGACACCCAGCGAGCGGTAGCCCCGCTCAAACCGGCGGCTGACGCCATACAGCTGGATTCCACGGAATTATCCATCGATCAGGTGCTGGAACGCATCATGAGTGAAATCGCCATTCGCGATATCGCCGGGTGACCAAGAAGCTTTGCAGGGGACCAGTCATAGTCTTGCGATGCTTCTTCTAATGAACGTAACCCACGTCGTCTGGGATGTGGAGATGGGCGTATCCTTCGCCCTTATTCAACAGGAATTAAAATGAGCGAAAGCTTTGCGGAACTCTTTGAAGAAAGCCTAAAAACCCTGAACCTTCAGGCAGGCTCCATCATCACCGGTGTTATCGTTGATATCGATTACCAAGCTCGCTGGGTAACCGTTCACGCTGGCCTGAAGTCTGAAGCACTCATCCCGCTTGAGCAGTTCTACAACGATGCTGGCGAACTGACTATCAACGTCGGTGACGAAGTTCACGTTGCTCTGGACTCGGTTGAAGACGGCTTTGGTGAAACCAAGCTGTCCCGTGAAAAAGCCAAGCGCGCTGAATGCTGGATTGTTCTGGAAGCAGCCTTCGCAGCCGAAGAAGTGGTCAAGGGCGTTATCAACGGTAAGGTTAAAGGCGGCTTCACTGTCGACGTTAACGGCATCCGTGCGTTCCTGCCAGGTTCTCTGGTTGACGTTCGTCCAGTGCGCGACACCACGCACCTGGAAGGCAAAGAGCTGGAATTCAAGGTCATCAAGCTCGACCAGAAACGCAACAACGTTGTCGTTTCCCGTCGTAGCGTCCTCGAAGCCGAGAACTCCGCCGAGCGTGAAGCTCTGCTGGAATCCCTGCAGGAAGGTCAACAAGTCAAAGGTATCGTCAAGAACCTCACCGATTACGGCGCATTCGTCGATCTGGGTGGCGTCGATGGCCTGCTGCACATTACCGACATGGCTTGGAAGCGTATCAAGCATCCTTCCGAAATCGTCAACGTTGGCGACGAGATTGATGTCAAGGTTCTGAAGTACGATCGCGAACGCAATCGTGTTTCCCTGGGCCTCAAGCAACTGGGCGAAGATCCATGGGTTGCTATCAAAGCCCGTTACCCAGAAAGCACTCGCGTTACCGCTCGTGTAACCAACCTGACCGACTACGGCTGCTTCGCTGAGCTGGAAGAAGGCGTTGAAGGCCTGGTACACGTTTCCGAAATGGACTGGACCAACAAGAACATCCACCCTTCGAAAGTCGTACAAGTCGGCGACGAAGTGGAAGTTATGGTTCTGGACATCGACGAAGAGCGTCGTCGTATTTCCCTCGGCATCAAGCAGTGCAAATCTAACCCATGGGAAGATTTCTCTGGCCAGTTCAACAAGGGCGATAAAATCTCCGGCACCATCAAGTCGATCACCGATTTCGGTATCTTCATTGGTCTGGACGGCGGCATCGACGGTCTGGTTCACCTGTCCGACATCTCCTGGAACGAAGTGGGCGAAGAAGCCGTTCGCCGCTTCAAGAAGGGCGACGAGCTGGACACCGTTATCCTGTCGGTTGACCCAGAGCGCGAGCGCATCTCCCTGGGTATCAAGCAACTGGAAAGCGATCCGTTCTCCGAGTACGTTCAAGAGAACGACAAAGGCGCAATCGTTAAAGGCATCGTGAAAGAAGTTGACGCTAAAGGCGCCATCATCACTCTGGCCGACGATATCGAAGCGACTCTGAAAGCCTCCGAAATCAGCCGTGACCGCGTTGAAGACGCGCGCAACGTTCTGAAAGAAGGCCAGGAAGTAGAAGCCAAGATCATCAGCGTTGACCGCAAGAGCCGCGTAATCCAGCTCTCCATCAAGTCGAAAGACGATGCTGAAGAGAAAGAAGCAATCCAAAGCCTGCGCGACAAGCCAGCGACTTCGGAACCTGCTGCTGGTCCTACCACTCTGGGCGACCTGTTGCGTGCACAAATGGAAAAACAGAACTAAGTTCTGTCAGACCATAGAAAAAGGGCGACTTCGGTCGCCCTTTTTTGTGCCTGCGATTTAGTGAAACTCCCCAAGCGCTGCTCTAAATCCTGCGCCAGTGAAACCAATGCCTTTAACCTGCTGTCTCTTTCTTTAACAGGATCAACCGTTTAATTGCAGCTAGGCTTACACCAGATGCGAGCGACAGTCGGGGCAAGCGTCCGATATAAGGAAGTGAATGAACAAGCTCATTGCCGTAGCGGTGCTACTGATACTGGCAGGTTGTACCACTAACGCCAAGACTCACGTCGTGCGTGGCGTCAGCGGTATCGAGGTCGATTGTTCTGGTCTGGGCTCCGGTTGGGAGAAGTGCCGCAAGCGAGCTGACAGGGAGTGCAAGGGGGGTGGTTACAAGGTGGTCGCCCGATCTGACGATGCCAAAGATGAGGACGAGTTTCCATTCGGCTTCAATCCGGCAGGGTTCGTGACGCGCACCATGTTGGTCATTTGTCGGTGAGCGCGTAACGCCTTTGTCGTGTTGTGGTGCTCCGTAAATGTGCATCACACGCTTGGTAAATATATGTCAAACCCTGGGCTGTTCAAATTCCTCCGGGCATGCTAAAACCTTTGAAGCGCTGATCTAGCTGCTTGAAAAAGAAGGGAAAAATATGACGAAGTCGGAGTTGATCGAACGAATTGTCACCCATCAAGGGCTGCTCTCATCCAAGGATGTGGAGCTGGCCATCAAGACCATGCTTGAGCAAATGTCCCAATGTCTGGCCACCGGCGATCGTATCGAGATCCGTGGGTTCGGCAGCTTCTCCCTGCACTACCGCGCACCGCGCGTAGGGCGTAATCCGAAAACCGGTCAATCTGTCAGCCTCGATGGCAAGTTCGTCCCGCATTTCAAGCCGGGCAAGGAACTGCGTGATCGGGTTAATGAGGAAGAGGAGGAAGGTTTTGACCTCCACAACTAAAGGGGCGGCGCATGCGTAACCTCAAGCGTGTACTCCTTGGCTTGGTTCTCCTGTTGCTGGTTCTGGCGATTCTTGCGTTTGTCCTGGAAAATCAGCAATCGGTTTCGCTGCTGTTTCTTGGTTGGGCGGGTCCACAATTACCGGTATCGGTGGTCATGGTGCTTTCGCTGCTGATCGGCATGCTGATCGGGCCAATTCTGGGTTGGTTTATGGGGCGTTCGTCCAGAGCATCCCGCAAGCGCCTCGTTTGATCGAGGCTGATGTAACGGACGTGTTGAATTTGCGTCACAGCTTGTCTATATCCATTAGTAAAAGCGTCATTAAGCTGTAAAATGCTGCGCTTGTCCGGTAAAGGCATAATCCCATATCGGTCAGACTGACTCTGTCAGAAGCCTTTAGCTTAGATGAAGGCTTTTGCATTCATGGATTAGACAGCGCTCGATCGACGGCCCTGTCAGCAACTCAAAGGGTGTAGTTTCGCGTGAAAATTCTAGTAACCGGTGGCGCCGGGTTTATCGGCTCCGCAGTCATTCGTCATATCATCTCAAACACTACTGACGCTGTCGTTAACGTCGATAAACTGACTTATGCCGGTAACTTGGAGTCGCTGGCCGAAGTCAGTCAGAACCCGCGTTATGCGTTTGAGCGCGTTGACATCTGCGATCGCGATCAAATCGACCGTGTCCTGCGTGAACACCAACCAGATGCCATCATGCACCTGGCCGCAGAGTCCCACGTTGATCGTTCGATCTCCGGTCCGTCCGAGTTCATCCAGACCAACATCATCGGCACCTACACGTTGCTGGAAGCTGCACGCCACTACTGGGCTGCACTGGATGATGCGCGTAAAGCCAACTTCCGTTTTCACCATATCTCCACCGATGAAGTCTACGGCGACCTCGAAGGGCCGGAAGACCTCTTCACCGAAACCACACCTTACCAGCCAAGCTCGCCGTACTCGGCCAGCAAGGCCAGCTCCGATCACCTGGTTCGCGCCTGGACCCGTACCTACGGTCTGCCGACCCTGGTCACCAACTGCTCGAACAACTACGGCCCGTGCCACTTTCCCGAGAAGCTGATCCCACTGATCATCCTCAATGCGCTGGAAGGCAAGCCATTGCCGGTCTATGGCAAGGGCAACCAAGTTCGTGACTGGCTCTACGTCGAAGACCACGCTCGCGCACTGTACAAAGTCGTCACCGAAGGTGTTATCGGTGAGACGTACAACATTGGTGGCCATAACGAAAAGCAAAACATCGAAGTCGTGAACACCTTGTGTGCACTGCTCGACGAGTTGCGCCCGGATTCTGCGCATCGCCCTCACGCCAGTCTGATCACCTATGTTCAAGATCGCCCAGGCCACGATCAGCGTTACGCAATTGATGCCAGCAAAATCCAGCGCGAGCTGGGTTGGACGCCGGAAGAAACATTTGAAACCGGCATTCGCAAAACTGTCGAGTGGTACCTCAATAACACTGAGTGGGTTGCTCACGTGAAGAGTGGCAGCTACCAGCAATGGATTGACCAGAACTACGCGGATCGTTCGGGTAAGGCATGAAAATCCTACTGCTGGGAAAAAATGGCCAGGTAGGGTGGGAGTTGCAACGCTCCTTGGCGCCGCTGGGTGAGCTGATTGCCCTGGATCGCAGCACTGGCGGTGACTTGTCCGATCTCGACGCCTTGCGCACGACGATTCGTCAGCTCAAGCCGGACGTCATCGTCAATGCCGCCGCCTACACCGCCGTAGATAAGGCCGAGTCCGAAACTGAGCTGGCCGACCGCGTTAATGGTCAGGCAAGCCAGGTTATGGCTGAAGAGGCCGTATTACTTGGGGCCTGGCTGATTCACTACTCGACCGACTACGTGTTCAGTGGGCAGGGTTCAAAGGCGTGGCAAGAAACCGATCCAGTCGCCCCGGTGAATCACTACGGCGCCAGTAAGCTGGCCGGTGAGCAGGCGATTATCGCTTCGGGCTGCAAATACCTGATCTTTCGCACCAGTTGGGTCTATGGCGCTCGCGGTAACAATTTCGCCAAGACCATGCTGCGTCTGGCTAAGGATCGCGAAACCCTGAGTGTCATTGCTGACCAGATCGGAGCCCCGACGGGTGCAGACCTGATTGCCGACGTGACTGCATTAGCGATTCAGCAAGTCATGCAGCGCCCCGAACTGACGGGTCTTTATCACCTGGCTGCCAGCGGCGAAGTTTCCTGGCACGGCTATGCTAGTCATGTGATCGAATTTGCCCAGGCCAATGGCGAGCAACTTGCCGTAACGACTGTCAATCCGATCGAAACCAGCGCTTATCCAACACCTGCACGTCGCCCTCTGAACTCACGTTTGAACACTCAGAAGCTACGTGACAATTTTTCTCTACACTTGCCGGATTGGCAAAGTGGTGTAACCCGAATGCTTAGGGAAGTTCTGAACAAATGACCACGACAAATCGTAAAGGCATCATCCTCGCCGGCGGCTCGGGTACGCGCTTGCACCCGTTGACCCTTGGCGTGTCCAAGCAGATGCTGCCGATCTACGACAAGCCGATGATCTTTTATCCGCTGTCGGTACTGATGCTGGCAGGTATGCGTGAGATTCTGATCATCTCCACTCCTGAAGACTTGCCGTGCTTTCGCAAGTTGCTGGGCGACGGCAGCCTTTACGGCATCAAGTTGACCTACGCTGAGCAGCCAAGCCCGGACGGCCTGGCACAAGCGTTCATCATCGGCGAAGAGTTCATCGGCAAGGATCCTTGCTGCTTGATCCTGGGCGACAACATCTTCTACGGTCAGCACTTCTCGGATAACTTGCGTTCGGCGACCAATCAGCAGAGCGGAGCGACAGTATTTGGCTATCACGTCTCCGATCCCGAGCGTTTTGGCGTGGTTGAATTCGACGCTACTGGCCGTGCTCTCAGCATCGAAGAGAAACCGCTGAAACCCAAGTCCAACTACGCGGTAACCGGTCTGTACTTCTACGACAATGACGTTGTCGAGATCGCCAAAAGCATCAAGCCTTCCGAGCGTGGAGAGCTGGAAATTACCGACGTTAACCGTGCCTACCTCGAGCGCAAGACGCTGAGCGTTGAAATGCTCGGCCGTGGCTTCGCCTGGCTGGATACGGGTACCCATGATTCGCTGCTGGAAGCCAGTCACTTTGTGCACACCATCGAACAGCGCCAAGGCCTGAAAGTGGCCTGCCTGGAAGAAATCGCCTACCACAACGGCTGGATCAATGCCGAGCAGTTGGGCGCTCAAGCCGATGCCTTGAAGAAGACTGGTTACGGTCAGTACCTTCAAAAATTGTTGGACTCGCCTTCCCACTGATTCGACCGCTCAATCCTTTCGAGTAGAAGCGTCAACCGGTTCAAGCAGGAATGGCATGCCAGTAAAACATCCCAAGATTGCGGTTTTGCTGGCTGCCTATAATGGCATGCTATGGATCGAGGAGCAGTTAGCCTCGATTCTCGGCCAGATAGCTGTCGACGTAACCGTTTACATCAGTATCGACCCCTCCACTGATGGTACCGAGGCTTGGTGCGCGGCATATGCTGCCCAGCACTCCCAGGTTTTGGTCCTGCCGGCTGCTGGTAGTTTTGGTGGTGCGTCTCGTAACTTCTTCCGGCTCATCCGTGATGTCGATTTCGACGGTTACGACTACATCGCCTTTGCCGACCAGGATGATGTTTGGCACGCGGATAAACTCCAGCGTGCGTTCCTCGCCATTCAATCTCGTCAGGTCGATGCGTATTCAAGCAATGTCACGGCGTTTTGGTCGGACGGTAGAACCCATTTGCTGGACAAGGCACAACCTCAGGTTGCATGGGATTTCCTGTTCGAAGCGGCGGGGCCTGGGTGTACTTACGTCATGAGCAAAAGTCTAGCGGATCCGCTGAAGACTTCGATGCTCGATAATTGGCAGCAACTACAAGATGTCAGCTTGCATGACTGGTATTGCTACGCCTTCGCCCGAAGTCATGGTTTTCGTTGGTATATAGATCCACGGCCCTCCATGGACTATCGCCAGCATGAGCGTAACCAGGTAGGTGCAAACAAAGGCCTGAGTCCGTTGATTGCCCGCTACAAAACCATACATGACGGTTGGTGGTTCCATCAGGTGCAGTTGATTGCGAACCTGGTAGGGCAGGGTAGCAACTCTTTTGTTCTAACCTGGTTGAAGTTGCGTCGCAGGCAACTCATGAAACTTTCCTTTAGTGCCTGGCGTTGCCGACGTCGGGTGCGCGATAAAGTGTTTTTCTTTTGTATTTGCTGGGTAACAGCGCTGATAGGGAATAAGGCTCGATGACTTCCCTGAAGGTATTGGTTACCGGGGCAAGTGGATTTGTTGGCGAAGCGGTGGTTTTCAAGCTGTTGGTGGATAAAAAGTTCAGCCCGATCGCCGCTGCACGAGGCACCACGCGATTGCATGGGCTGTGCACGGTCCGGCCACTCGATCTGTGCGATACAAAGACCTTGCCGATACTTGATGACGTTCAAGTAGTCATTCATGCCGCTGCTCGAGTGCATGTCATGAATGAAGTTGCCGTGGACGCGTTAGCCGAGTTTCGTAAGGTTAATGTGCAAGGCACTCTCAAATTGGCGCAGCGTGCCGCCGAATCGGGGGTAAAACGCTTTATCTTCATTAGCTCGATCAAGGTTAATGGCGAAAATACACTCCCGGGCAACCCCTTCAAGGCTGATGATCCTTCCAAACCAGATGGCCCGTACGGCCTATCCAAATACGAAGCTGAAGAGGCATTGAAGCTGCTAGGCCGCGAAACAGGAATGGAAGTCGTGATCATTCGACCCCCGCTGGTTTATGGACCTGGTGTTAAAGCTAACTTTTTGACTATGTTGAATTGGCTTAACAAGGGCATTCCTTTGCCTCTTGGGGCGATTCGGAATAACCGTAGCCTGGTGGCCATTGGAAACCTGGCGAGCCTCATAGTCATTTGCATTGATCATCCCGCAGCAGCCAATCAGACCTTTCTGGTCAGCGATGGAGTAGACCTGTCTACAACTCAACTGCTGCGGCGCTTATCGAGTGCGTTAGGCAAGCCTGCGCGACTCCTGCCGGTGCCCGAGTGGATGTTGAAGCTCGCAGCCTCAAGCTTGGGCAGGCAGGCTGCGGTGCAGCGCATATGTGGTTCGCTGCAAGTTGATATAAGTAAGAATCGTGAATTGCTGGGGTGGGCGCCACCCATAAACATCGACAAAGCCATGCGTCAGACCGCTGGCCACTATTTGGATAAACAGGCGAAATGAGTGTTTGGTGGTTTCTGGTCGCAGTGTTCGTTGTTTCCTGGGTCTTGACTCTCGTCTTGCGTCGCTACGCTTTGGCGAAAAGCTTGATGGACATACCCAATGAGCGCAGTTCCCATTCGATCCCAACTCCTCGGGGCGGAGGGGTAGCCATTGTGGTGTCCTTTCTACTGGCGCTGCCTCTGCTTGCGAGTTTGGATCTGATAAGCCTCCCGGTCTTGGTTGGGCTGTTTGGCTCGGGTTTACTCGTTGCGGTTATCGGGTTCGCCGATGACCATGGGCATATTGCGGCCAGGTGGAGGTTATTAGGGCATTTCATCGCCGCAGCTTGGGCGTTGTATTGGATGAACGGGCTAGCGCCGATTGAGCTGTTTGGCTATGCGGTTAATTTGGGATGGTTCGGTAACATCCTGGCGCTGCTGTATCTGGTCTGGATGCTCAATCTCTATAATTTTATGGACGGCATTGATGGTTTAGCCAGTGCAGAGGCGATAAGCGTCTGTATGGGCATGTGCCTAGTGTATTGGTTTAGTGGGAATACGGAATTGATATGGTTGCCGTTGGTTTTGGCGGCTGCTGTTGCAGGGTTCCTTTGGTGGAATATTCCTCCGGCGCGGATCTTTATGGGGGATGCGGGGAGTGGTTTTTTAGGGGTTATTCTCGGCGGCTTGACTATTCAAGTGGCTGGGAGTTTTCCTGAGTTCCTCTGGAGTTGGATTATTTTGCTGGGTGTATTCATTGTGGATGCGACATGGACTTTAATTCAGCGTCTTATACGCGGAGACAAGGTATATGAGGCCCATCGCAGTCATGGTTATCAACATGCCGCCGATCGGTTTAAGCGCCACGCGGTGGTAACGTTGGGTATTGTGTTGATAAATATTTTGTTCTTGCTTCCCTTGGCTTTATTGGTAGGGCTGGGTTGGTTGGCAGGTGCTTGGGGTGTCCTGTTCGCTTATTGCCCTCTCATGATTTTGGTGTGGAAATTCAAGGCGGGAATACCAAATAGGTAGTTACATGGCGCTCTTGAGGTGATCGCAAGATTGATTATTCAGATTTGGTTAAAGGCAATCGCTACCACCAGACTAATATTTCCCTTGAGTGTCTGCCGATAGACTCCAGTTTTTTTCATAAGCCGAAATCGAGTGAGTAATCCACTTCGTCTGGCTAGTTCAAAGTCGCGGAGTCGTTGCTCATTTTCAATACTGAGGTGGTGTTTGATTGAGTCCAGAGCTTCCAGGTTTTTTGAAGTCCATACCTTGAGTCTGCCTGTGAGCATTTTGCGGAATCTTGAAATCTGATTTTTTAAGTTGGCATTAGCGCCAATGAGATTCCCGTCATGTTGGCGGTAGTCCAATGTAGGCACCGCATCATAGATGACCTCACCGCCGCAACCGCTCACCAAAAGATAAGCCAGCCAGTCATGAGCGACGATGGTCGCGTGACTGCTTACTTGCTGCATAAGTTTTCTCGCAGCGTTGTTTATCAACATGGTATTTGCGCCGGCTATGCTCTGTACCAATGCATTGCGAAAAGCGGGTGTCTTTAAAAATAGAGGCGAGTAACCTATTGGCCGGCCATTGGTATCAACCAGTCGTGTTCGCGAGCAGTAAAGAGATGGAGTTTCTGTTTCGCAGGGGTTTAAGCTGGCTATACTTCTTTTTAGCTTGTCCTCGTGCCAAATGTCGTCTTGGTCGCTAAAGGCGAAAAAGTCGGCGGCTATGTCAGGATTGTTAACTAAAGATAAAAAGTTTTTACCAAAGCCTTTGCGTGGGCCTCTTAGAATAGATAATCGATCATCACCCAGTTTGCTTTGATATTGCTGCAAAATCTGAAGCGTTTTATCGCTAGATCCATCATCCGAAGCGTAAATAATCCAGTTTTTATGGGTCTGTCTGATAAACGAGTCTAGCTGTTCCTTTAAAAAACGATCTCCGTTATACGTGCACACTAGTATCGCCACTTTTGGCGCTTCGGCAACAGGTATGTGATTCAGGCTCGACGTCGCTTTGGAGGCGGCGGTGTGTTGCATTTCCATGATGTTGATCTCTTGCAAGCCAATACTGAAGCGGGTTTACGCAAAGGAGGGGGCTGCAGGATCAGGCTTTATCGTGCTTCTGAGATGATGATGCAGATCTATGCAGAAGCAGAGATGTTAACAGGGGGCGCTCTCGTTGACGAGCGCGGGGCGCTTGGAGTCTGATGCACAGGGGCAGGGTGAATCTGAAGCGATTCTGGAGTCGTAATCGCCTCGTGAAGGAGGATACAATGCCAAGGGTTAGTCAGTTCAAGGAGTGGAGATTGTGTTCGGGCGATTCGATGGATAAGGTTAGATCGATTTTGTTGGGCTTACCGCGTCGCCAAAAGCGGCTGCTGCAAGTCGCCACTGATATTGTATTGGTGTGGGTCGCCTTGTGGTTGGCGTTCATCGTTCGTCTTGGCATCGATGATATGTACAACCCGCTTAAGGTGCACTTATGGCTTTTTGCCTTCGCTCCTTTGGTTGCGATTCCACTCTTTATCCGCTTTGGAATGTACCGGGCTGTTATGCGCTACTTTGGCAATGACGCCCTCATTGCAATCATCAAGGCCGTTAGCCTCTCGTCGTTGATTCTCGCGGTAATCGTCTATTGGTACAGCAATCACGAGACGGTCGTTCCTCGCTCCATCATTTTCAACTATTGGTGGCTAAGTCTGGTCATTATTGGCGGGCTAAGATTGTTCATGCGTCAATATTTTATGGGTGACTGGTTTAACGCTGCCCAACACGTACCGTTCACCAACCGTGACGATGGTATGACCAAAGTCGCTATCTATGGTGCGGGTGTTGCGGGCAATCAGCTTGTCGCGGCGCTCAGGATGGGCCGGGTGATGCGTCCGGTCGCATTTATTGACGATGACGCCAGCATTGCGGATCGCTCGATTTCTGGTTTGCAGGTTTATAAGCCTAAACACATACAGCAGATGATTGATGTGACGGGAGCTCAGGAAATACTTCTGGCTTTACCCTCCTCTACTCGTGCTCGGCGTAGAGAGATTCTCAATCTGCTTGAAGATTTTCCTTTACATGTGAGGAGCGTTCCTAATTTCACCGATCTGGCAAGCGGTAGGGTGAAGGTTGATGATATTCAGGAAGTCGACATTGCAGATTTGCTAGGGCGGGACGCGGTACCTGCGCAACCTGAGCTGCTCGAGCGTTGTATTAAGGGCAAGACTGTGATGGTGACTGGGGCGGGAGGCTCGATCGGTGCAGAATTGTGCAGGCAAATATTTTCGCTCGGGCCGACCACTCTTTTACTATTTGACCATAGTGAGTTTAATCTTTACAGCATTCTGTCCGAACTTGAGCAGCGAATATGCCGAGAGTCTTTGCCTGTGCGTTTGTTGCCGATATTAGGTTCAATCCGCAATCGAGAAAAACTGTTAGATGTAATGAGCGCCTGGCGTGTAGATACGGTTTACCATGCCGCTGCTTATAAGCACGTGCCCATGGTTGAGCACAATATCGCAGAGGGGGTATTAAATAACGTTATAGGTACGCTGAATGCTGCACAGGCGGCGTTGCAAACAGGTGTGGCAAATTTTGTACTAATTTCTACAGATAAAGCTGTACGTCCTACGAATGTAATGGGTAGCACTAAGCGTTTAGCAGAACTTGTCTTGCAAGCGTTAAGTGGCGAAGTTGCTCCGGTTTTGTTTGGCGATAAGGCCAACGTATCTAGAGTCAATAAAACCCGATTTACTATGGTTCGTTTTGGTAACGTATTGGGCTCGTCGGGCTCGGTCATCCCGTTATTTCATCGGCAGATAAAATCAGGTGGGCCGCTGACTGTCACCCATCCCAAAATGACCCGGTATTTCATGACCATCCCCGAAGCGGCTCAACTGGTGATTCAAGCCGGTTCAATGGGGCGAGGAGGGGAAGTGTTTGTCTTGGATATGGGCGAGCCGGTGCGAATCGTAGAGCTGGCTGAGAAAATGATCCATCTGTCCGGTTTGAGTATTCGCTCGGAAAGAAATTTGCACGGTGACATTTCAATTGAGTTCACGGGGCTTCGTCCAGGGGAGAAGCTCTACGAAGAATTGCTGATTGGTGACAATGTAGCCGCTACTCAGCACTCCATGATTATGAGTGCGAACGAGGATCACCTGCCTTGGGATGTGCTCAAGGCGAGACTTACGGAGCTCCTGGACGCAGTCGACAGAGATGATTATTCCCGAGTTCGCCAGTTGCTCCGTGGAACGGTCAGCGGATACACGCCTGATGGCGATATCGTCGATTGGATCTACCAGCAACGCGGGCTTGAGCCTTGATGAGCGATGAGGTCCGGATTTCTTCGATGTCCAGATTTCTCATCGTGCGATACAACCAATTGCGCCGTATAGGCCATGCCGCAGTCGCCCGCCACGCGGGGCTCGCAGGTATTCTTCCTGCGCATTTTGAGGTATGCTCGGCTCACCTTGTTGACTAGCAACATGGCGTATCGTAAAGCATCAAAGTCATCGTGGATTGATATGAAAAATATTGCATTAAACGCTCTCCTTTACCTTGTTCAAGGTCCGGTGATTTTCATGCGTTGGATGTCTGTTTTTCTCTGTTTCTCAAGTATCGAAAATGACTTGAACAGGAATATCACAACGATTTCGAATAAGGCTGTGTTGTTTAAATTGGATTGCAGTCGAAGAACCAATCAACTTTCTATGGTTTATTGATTTCCGTGATTTTCATTAAAGCTAATCGACTGCCTTCGCAAGTATCGCTTCGAAGATCTACGTCTCAAATAAACCAATGCGAACTAATCCTCAGAGCATTCGATGCGAGCAATCATATTGGTGTTTGTTTGCTTGACGCTCTCTTGAGTGATTCCTTCCCCGCCGTTATTCCATTCGATTGTAAAAAAATCGTAATAAAGCTTGTGGCAGCGCAGCTGTCGAAGACAACTGATCTTCGCCGGGAACCAAAATGTGTTTCGAATTAATAGCTGATAAGTGAGGTCGTCGGCGTTCTGTTAAAGCGCAGGATGATAATCATAATTACGCACTTATTTGAAGGTCAAAAAATGGAAAGATTTAGCTTATCACCCGTAGAAATATATCGCAGCTTGAGAAAGTATCGGCAACTGATTTATCAAATGACGCACCGAGAGATCATTGGTCGCTATAAAGGCTCGGTGTTTGGTCTTTTATGGGCCTTTTTTACTCCGATCTTGATGCTGGCTGTCTATACCTTTGTTTTTAGCGTTGTTTTCAAGGCCCGATGGCACGGGGGCGGGGACGATCAAAACAAAGCTGATTTTGCCATCATGTTATTCACGGGCATGATCGTCTACGGGATTTTTGCCGAATGTATAAACCGAGCTCCTGCACTTATCTTGGGTAACCCCAATTATGTAAAGCGAGTCGTGTTTCCTTTGCATATATTGCCCTGGATAGTTTTAGGTACGGCGATCTTCAATGCATTGATAAGTTTTTTCGTTTTGATTGTCTTTTTTCTGATAACGGGGCACTCACTGACCTCATCTGCATTTTATTTGCCGATTGTATTACTCCCATTGATTTTCCTGTCTATGGGGCTTTCGTGGTTCTTAAGTTCGCTAGGTGTCTACCTAAGGGATGTGGGACAAACGGTTGGAATATTTACGACCGTTCTCATGTTTTTGTCTCCTGTATTTTATCCGCTTTCTTCGTTGCCGGAAAAGTATCAGTTATATTTGAGGTTCAATCCCTTGACCTCGATAATTGAACACACTCGAGACGTCCTTATCCTGGGTGTGGTTCCGAATATGTATCATATGCTGATTAGTGTACTAATTAGCATGTGCATTGCGTGGTTAGGATTTGCTTGGTTTCAAAAAACACGTAGAGGTTTCGCAGATGTCATCTGAGCCAATTTCAATTAGTGTGAATAACCTCGGTAAGTGTTTTACCATCTATAATAGCCCGCACCAACGATTGTTGCAGATGTTTACAGGGTCGAGAAAGAAATACTATCGTGAATTTTGGGCGTTGAAAGATGTTTCGTTTGAGTTAAAAAAAGGCGAAACAATCGGTATTATCGGGAAAAATGGCTCCGGTAAGTCGACCCTGTTACAGATGATATGCGGTACGCTTAATCAAACGGAAGGCGATATATCGGTCAAGGGTAAAGTTGCAGCGCTGCTGGAGCTGGGGGCGGGTTTCAATCCAGAGTTTACAGGAAGAGAAAACGTATTTCTTTCTGCTGCACTTTATGGCTTGAGTAGGGCTGAAGTAGAGCAAAAATTTGAGGCAATTACTCGTTTTGCCGATATTGGAGATTTTGTTGATCAACCGGTAAAAACATATTCGAGTGGTATGTTCGTTCGGTTGGCATTCGCAATTATTGCCAACGTAGACGCGGATATACTCATTATTGATGAAGCCCTTGCAGTAGGGGACGCACTTTTTACCCAAAAATGCATGAGGTTTTTACGGAAGTTTAAAGAAGAGGGAACGCTGCTGTTTGTCAGTCACGATACCAGTTCGGTTATCAATTTGTGTGACCGCGCAATTTGGTTGGACAAGGGGCAAGTCAAAGGCTATGGACCAGCAAAAGCGATTTCAGAGTTATATCTGGCGACGCTATTTGATAACCAACCTTCTGAAGAGCAGATAGTAGACACCAGTCAGTACGATCATCGCAGTGTCGAACCTGTTATCTGGCGAGATCAGAGACAGGATATTATAAACAACAGCGCTCATCGTAATGATGTTGAAATATTTCGTTTTAACCCCCTAAATGAAGAAGAGTTTGGGCATGGTGGGGTAAAGGTGCTCGGAGTGACGCTTAACGATATTGATGATACTGCCTTGCATTGGGTCGTTGGAGGCGAAACCGTGACCTTAACGGTAGTGGCTCTGGCTTTAACTAAATTAAAAAGCCCGATAGTTGGGTTCTACATCAAAGACAGGCTTGGGCAAACGCTATTTGGTGATAATACGTATATTAACTATGCGAAATCTCCAGTGACCACCGAGAAGGGCGAGCAGCTTACGGCAAAATTTAAGTTTCCAATGCCCTGGTTAGCGCAAGGAGACTATTCAATTGCTGTAGCTGTAGCAGAAGGGACACAGTCTGATCATGTGCATCACCAGTGGATACACGATGCTCTACTGTTCAGATCTCATCACGATCCATTATCGACAGGCATAGTAGGTATTCCTATGCTGGATATAAACTTAAAGACAGGCAATTAATATGAGTTCCTCTGAGTATTCGCACTCGTTGAGTCAACTGGCGATCAACCCGCGTTATATATCTTATCCGCTATCCTGGTTAGGGCATATACCGTTCGCAGCGTGGCTTATAGAGGTTGCACGGCCAGGTGTGTTTGTGGAGCTTGGTAGCTATTCAGGGACTTCTTATTTTTCGTTCTGCCAAGCTGTATTGGCCTCTCAGGCTGAAACAAAGTGCTTTGCGATTGATACTTGGGAAGGTGACGACCATACAGGTGGATATGGAGAAAGTGTTTATCAGGGATTTGTTGATTATAACGATGCGAACTTTAAAGAGTTTTCGACCTATTTGCGAATGAGATTTGAGGACGCTAATCCCTCATTTCAAAGTGCTAGCGTTGATCTGCTTCATATTGATGGGTTACATACTTATGATGCGGTGAAACTCGATTTTGAGACTTGGCTTCCAAAAATGTCATCCCGAGGAATTATTCTTTTTCACGATACTACCGTGGAGAAAGAGGGTTTCGGAGTTAATACGTTCTGGGGCGAAGTTAGTAAGAATTTCCCTTCTTTTAATTTTTCACACAGTAATGGTCTGGGCGTATTGCTGGTTGGCGATGACTACCAGCATGAAAGCACGTTGTTAATTCGCATAAAAGATGTGTCCCTCTTGGTAGAAAGATTGGCAGAAAGACTATGGTTACAACAGATAGTGCGCGAAAAAGAAGACATAATTTCTAAGTTTGAAAGTACGTTAATTCCTGAGTATCTTTCAAAAATATCTGACGCGGATATTGAAAAAAGCGTTTTACTTGCCGAGAAAGAAAAGCTTAATAATGAGCTCGAAAGTATAAAGAGTTCCCGGCTTTGGAGATTAGCTACGATGATTGATGGATTTAAGAAGCGGTTTTCTTAATTTAACTTTTTATTTTATTTTTTTGAGTTAAGTAAAATGACTAAAATCGCAGCTTCTTTTGATGCGCTTTCTGGCAGTCAAGATCAAAAAACGACCACATCTGAGATATCGAAAGACAGTAGTAAGTTACTGACTTTCTACTTGCCACAGTACCATAGGACTCCAGAGAACTCTGAGTGGTGGGGCCCAGGCTTCACGGAGTGGACCAACGTCGCGCGTGGTAAACCAAACTTTGACGGGCACTATCAGCCGCACATTCCACGTGAATTGGGGTTTTATGACCTGACACATCCCGACGTCATGTACGAACAGGCTGAATTGGCGAAGCTCTACGGTGTTCACGGCTTTTGTTTCTATCACTATTGGTTTAGTGGTCGGCGCATCCTTGAGCGCCCTGTTGAAAACTTTCTAAAATCAGACATCGATATAAATTTTTGCCTTTGCTGGGCTAACGAAAACTGGACACGTACGTGGTCCGGGGACGAAAAAAGCGTTTTGTTGGGACAAAATTATGCAGAAGGAGATGATGAAGAATTTATTCTGTCTCTCCTGATGTATTTCAAAGATCCGCGCTATATTCTCGTGGACGGTAAACCAATGCTCGTTGTATATCGAGCAAAAGATATTCCTAATCCTGCAGCTTCTTTTGCTAAATGGCGCGCTTTAGCAGTAGAGCATGGCTTCCCGGGGTTACATATCGCAGTTGTTGATTTTTATGATATTACCAGTCCTAATGAAGTGGAAGCTGATGCGCTGGTAGAGTTTCCTCCGCACAAATTTAATGGGCCGCAAAGCATTCCCTCTGTAATGCCGACCTTTACGAATCCGGATTTTTCCGGAGGAATCGTGGATTATGTAAAAGTTATTGCACAAAGCGCGAAGCGTGAATTGCCACCCTTCAAATTATATAGAGGTATTATTCCTAGTTGGGATAACACGGCTAGAAGGCAAAATACGCCAACGACAATAATTAACGCAACCCCAACCTTGTACGGAATTTGGTTAAAGTATCTCCGTGCTTATACCAGGAAAAACCATAAGAGTGAGTCGGATAATTTTATCTTTATTAATGCCTGGAATGAATGGGGTGAGGGTTGCCACTTAGAGCCAGATCACGAATGGGGTCTGAAATATCTTGAGGAGACCTTGGGATCTTCCTTTTATGACGGATCACCTGATGACTTGGATGGAGTCAGAGATGCGTTGTACGACGCGGTGGCCAAGGATGTTCTGAGTCGTTCGAAAAAGGGAGCAAATCAGGACGATATAGATGCGGTAGAAGTTGAGCTAAGAAACTATAAGCCCGTTGGTAACTTTGCACATAAGACGGCAGCTTATTTGCTTAAGTGGCCTTTCTTTTATAAGGTAGCCAGGTTTTTTTACAGAATAGTTCGCCGTTTGAGGGGCTGACATGAGCGAAAATATAGTTGTTGTTGCTCATTTTGATGCGGATGACAAGATCGACGAGAATTTTGCTCAGGTGTTGTTCTGCCTGGAAAAGGTATTTGATGTAGTGTTGCTGATCACGACCAGCGCCATTGCAGAAGAAGACATCGCTAACTTTGTAAAAGTTAAACTAATTAGAAGACCTAACGTAGGGTACGATTTTTACAGTTATAGAGTTGGATATGAGTACGCTATTACGAATTTCGTTGTGGAAAGTATCCTATTTACTAACTCTAGTTATTTTGTCACTGATGATGCTAAGTTCACCAGTCTGCTGGTTGAAATGCAGCGGGCAGGTGGTGAATACGACGTTGTCGGGTTGACTTCATCGGAACAAATCGCATGGCACGTGCAATCGTATCTGTTGCTGATCTCTGGCGCTCTTTCAGCCAAAGGATGGTTTACAAAATTCATGAGAGATGTTCAGCCTCATAATACGAAATTTGAAGTTATATTGAATTATGAGGTCGGACTTTCTCAAAAAATATTGAGTGAGGATATAAGTCCCAAAGTACTTTTTCAGCCTGATGCTGCACTAAAGAAAACTGCATATAAACATTGGTTCAGCAAGATCGTACGAAACGCCTCCGTTTATGACTGGATGAGCTTAAAGGTGTTCAGGGGGGTTAAAGATATAAATTGGACCCACTTTGCCGCGGCAAAAATCGCGCAGCAGTATGGGGTGGTGAAGGCCGAAGTCTTAAGGACAAATCCTCATAGCATCGATAAAGATTTAGTTTTGAAGGGGGGAGTATTAGAGCGTGTTGAATCTATACGAGCTTCTATTAATCGATCCAGTCGTCATTACCAAGTCACTGACGATGGTTTATCTGAACTAGTACATGCTCAGGGAGCATTGCCTAGTTACCGCTCCGTGCGCTTTGGAGTGTCAAAGAAGAAAGGCGTCTCGATTGCCGTAGTGGTGCATTTGTATTACTACGATCTTCTTAAAGAAATTAGGCAGTATCTTGGCGCAATTGTCGAACCTTTCGATTTGTATGTGACGACACCTTTTGAAGGTGATGTTCATAAAATCATAGATGATTGTGCATATCTAGCTGCCAGTGTCACCGTGCATATCAGTGAAAATCGGGGAAGGGATATTGGTCCATTTTTGGCTCTGTACTTAAATGGTGCTCTAGACGGTTATGACGCTGTTCTCAAGCTTCACTCCAAGAAAAGTAAGTACAGCCAATTAGGTGAGGAGTGGCGGAAAAGTATCTATGATGCGTTAATGAAAGACTCTTTCACCGTTAGGAAGATTCTTCAATTAATAAGGCATGATCATGTTGGTTTGGTGGGGCCACACCCATATTATTTAAGCAATGATAATTTCTGGGGGGCTAACCGAGCAACAGTTAATAACCTTCTATTGAAAACGGGGGTCGTTTCTAAAGAGGAGGAGGTGGTATTGGGCTTTTTTGCCGGTTCAATGTTTTGGTTTTCTCCTTTAGCCATCAGCCGTTTAAAATTAATTCCCATAAGTGAACTGTTTTTTGTACCTGAAAATGGAATGCAGGATGGAACGCTGGCTCATGCATTGGAGCGTGTTTTTTGTCCGATAGTGCGGGCTGAAGGATACAGCACTACCTCATTAAAACTGGCAGGCGCTGAGATAGATAATACAGAAACAAAGAATAATAAAGTGCCGGTGCTCTGAGAGTCGTAGGGCTAAAAGTAGCCCTACTCCGTTAATAAGACGTCGTTGCTATTTGAAAGACCAGTACTTGTGCCCGAGGTAACTGGTAAAGACGGGAATTGCCACTCCGATACCATGAGATATTTCGGCGGAAAAGGTCGTTAACCCAAGGCTAGGAAGGATATAGTAATAAAGACCGGTGCTAATCGCTATCGTTTGAACTATTGCGATACCATTAACCACGGTAAACATAACTATAGACGTACTAATTTTCTGCTGACTATTCTTAAATACAAACCTCTTTGCGAGTAAAAACGCAGTAATCATTCCAGTCAAATAGGCCAATATTACAGCGTAAGTGAATCCCAGCCAGAGGCTATATAATATTCTGGAAAAAAAGTTCACTGCTGCCGCCGCTCCTCCCGTAAGAAGAAACAGTAAAAACTGCCTTGATTTAAAGTCATTCATTAATGCGTCGCATCTTTCGCTAGTTTTCTACCGAAGCCAATACTTTCTGAAATACCTCTGTCCTCTGGGTAGTAATGAGATGTATCAGCAACCCATAAGCCTTGTATCGAAGATTTAGCGGGCGGAAGGTTATCCAGATAACCAGGATCGCAAATGGGTTGCGCATACTGATATCGACTGGCTTTAACATCAAGAAAATCTTCATCGACGAGAGATGGGTTTATTTTTTTGAGGTAAGACTTCACTTTGCTGATGAAATTTTGGTTAGGCTCTTGGAACGTCTCATGTTCTCGCGGCATATAAAATGGTACGTAAACTATGTGATTTTTAAGCTTTCGAAGGTTTGTATATTCGACTAGCCCAGGTATATCCATTTCCTGATCATTCGTATTAAGCCAGAAATTTTCCGAAACTTGTTTTTTTAATTTCACTATCACGCAAACCACGGCAATGTTTTTCAGATTTTTATATTGGTCTAGCACAGAACTTGGTAGGTCTGGAATAATTTTTGGTACTAGCGGTAACGGAATCGTGCTTATAATTTTGTCAAATGATTCAGTTTTATTATTGCTCTGTATTCCTTGAACACGGCCCTGCTCGACAACAACCTTGTCCACCGGTGTCGAAAGACGAATTTCACCACCATTTTTTTCGATGAAATCTTTAAGCGCGTTTAACAGCGTATCTGAGCCTCCGTTCAAGTATCCCAATTTCTCCTCAAAGATATTGTAGCGTGAAGTGCCTATGCGCCGAATTCGACTCCATATCCAAGCCGCAGAAAGATTATCTTTATAGTTGTAGAATTTGAAATCAAACAAGCGACGCCACAACACATCGTAAGCCTCTTCTCCGACCCAGCGGCGTATCCATCCGGTTGCTTCGACATGATCAAGCGGGGCCCAGTTCTTTCTCTTGGTGCAGGCGAAGGCATGAAGGCCGTAGCGAAATTTCGCTTGTAAACTTAACCCTTTGAACTTCAACAATGCAAGTGGGTTACCCCATGACTGCAGGCGGTCTTGATACCAATACCCCATCTTCGTTTTGGTCCATTGTAATTGATCAGCAATGCCAAGCTCATTCAATACCAAGATGAAGTCGCGATCAGAAGTACAATGGAAATGATAATATCGCTCTATGCTCTGGCCGGAAAAATCGAAAGTCGCGGTCATTCCACCTACGCGGTCATCCCCTTCGAATACTATTGGAGTATGACCATCTTTTATCAATTGATAAGCAGTGGCCAATCCCATAGGACCGGCGCCGATTACGGCGACGCGATATTTCATATTAAAACTCCAGGACTATTTTTCCGTAAATAGGATGATTGTATGTTTCGTCAATTGCATCTTTAAAGGAAGTAGATTTGACATTGAAAATGGTAGGCCAATCGATGACTTCAAATTCATCTTTAGCACTTAGGGCCGCAAGTTGTTGAGTGGTAAATGGAGGATTTCTATCAAATAGCGACCATGTCCAAAGCAATACGTAGAATAGACTATAAGGAATATTGAGTATGACGGTGCTGAGCTTATTGGTTTTTTTGATTTGTTTGATTATGTCAATGTAATCGATTTTCTCATGACCTGAGATGTTAAATATATTATTGTGATTTGTGTTTTCAATGCAGCTGATGATTACATTGCAGAAATCTCCCACATACAGTGGTTGACGCATGTAACGGCCGTTTCCAGGAATTGGAAAAACCGGAACCTTTTTCATAAAGCGAGATAGCCAACCCAAATGCTTTCGGTCAAACCATCCGAACATTAGGGTAGGTCTTAGAATCGGGCAGGGTATACCACTATCAATCACAAGCTTTTCTTGTGCTTTTTTACTTACTGTATAGAAGTCATTTGATTTTGACTCAACTACTGATGAGCTAATATGGACCAATTGTGGGATATTCAGTTCTTTTATTAACTTTAGTATTGCTGAAGTTGAGTTCACGTTGTTGCGAACGAATTCATCGTAATTAGTCCCACCGATTTGCGCCTGTAGCATAACAACGGTGTCTGCACCGATAAAATGTTTGGCCCATTCACCTTCTATTGCAAGGTCTGCATACTCAACGGTAATGCTAGGTTGGACGCCTTTTAATATTTTTATGTTAGCTACATGTTTGTCGAGCACGATAATATTTGTATAGCCTTTCTCGATCAAGCGGGCAACCAGGTTTTGCCCTACCAATCCTGCCCCACCCGGGAGGACAATTTTTTTATCTTTCATTATTTTTTCCTATCCTTAATTTTGGATCTAGTACAAAAATATCATTTATCTTTCAATTTTATCTCGAACCATGTTGTATCGCTAGGTTCTTGATTGATGAGTTCCAGGTCAAAAATATCAGGTAGGGATGGATTGTCAAAGATAAGCTGTGTCCACTCCATTGACAGGGGGAGAGTGAATGAGTAGCCCTGATCCAGGGGGAGTTTGAAGTTTAATCCAGATGTTAATGCACTAGACCGGTAGTAGATGGATTGACCACGTTTGAGTGTGAGCAGAACGTCTTTCGGGGATTTAACTGTAATGGTCGTGTCTGGGCCGATGATCGTACTGTAGGGTTGCGACCTTTTCAGTTGTGAAAACCCAGCGAGAGTTTCGGGTAAATAGTCCTCCTGAGACACTGTAGAAACGGTGAAGGGAGTCTGAGGGGTAAGAGCAGATAGAATGCAGACTCCATCATCTCCTAAAATGGTCACCGGGAAACCCCTTTGGCTAGATTTTATGTAGCCTTTGAATCCGGACTTTTTTGCATTTGGGGATATTGCATTGGCAACATCATCTCTAGGTTGACCGCTTAACGCAAACCCCACTATTTTGTCGGAAGAGTCAATAAAGGTTAATTTTTTCGGAGAGTGCTGACTGGCTGGATCAAACATCCAGCCTCTTACCCGTACGTAACCCGGTTCTTCAAATGAGGCTGACTCGTCAATGGCACCTATACAAACAGGACTGTTGCTGTGATGGGACGAGCTCCCCAATTGCTCGTACAATCCTTTCATATATGAAAGTCCAAATACCGAGAGTTGTTGCTGCACCGGAATCGCCGAGATAGAGAGTGCCCACTTAGCAGAAGGGAAAATTACGCCTATCTGTAGTTGATCTTCAATTCGAAGATCCAGCGCTAGCGCGGCGACCTCCTGATTAAACTTCTTATCATCGGGTGACTGAAGAGCTTTCATCTGCTGAGGCAGCATTGCTAATATAAAAAGACTGGTTCCTATTAATGCTGTGACTTTAAACCTGTTGGCATATTTTGAGAGCAGAGGATAGGCAAGAAGGAATAGTGCCGCCCAAGCCATCAGAGCCGGGGTGGTGTATCGACTGGAAAAAGCACTTTCCAGGCCAAATAGTAATCTACCTCCGGCCGTACCAAATGCTGTAGCTCCTATGTAAATTATAAAAAAAACCAGTGCGAGTTGTGATGGCACTTTATCTCTTTTTAAGATACTAGAGCAAAAATAATAGAAGGTGCTCAGGATTAAAATGAGACCTGCCAATGTCGCGCCAAGAATGCTCCCGCTTTCAGTGAAATAATGGAATGGGCTACCGACGTATAATAGAATAAAGTGGATTAGCCCTATTGGATTCGTTTTTATGGTTTCCTGTAGAGAGCCATGACCGATGACGGAATGATAGTTTGTAAAGTAAAGTGATAGCGTTGTAATTGAAAGTAGTGCCAGTACCGCAGTTCGTTTTAGGCTGATCTTGGTCGCGATTGCATAAAAAAACATCAGCGGCAATGCGACAATACCATTTGCCATCGTGCCCGCAGAGACAACCCCAAATAGACATGCTATAGCAAATGCGATGTTGGGTTTATCAGATGTGTGTGTTTTATAACACCAAAAAAAAGAACAGAGCGGCAAAAGTTGCGCTAGGAAAAACTGGCTTTGGAATCCCCATGTCAGGTTGTTTTCCTGGCACCAAAAGAAAAGCCAGGCACAAAGAAGAGAACATGCAAGTGTATTAATAGTTTTGTTTGTACCGCCGGAATTAAGGCTCAGCCATCGACAGAATATGTAGGCGCTCATGGAGACTAAAATATAGTTGCACGCAATTAAAAATCCACCTCGGCCACCAAATACACTCAAGTCGAACCAAAATAATAAGTGCGATATAATTACTCTGTGCTCATTGTGTTGAGCCCAGATTGCACTTATATCACCGCTAGTTAGCTTAGTATAAAACTCTAGATAGCCGTTCCACATGTCCCAGAAAGGAACTGGGGAATAATTAGTAAGCGCACCTACAACAGCAAGAACTATTATTGCCGTCGTGAGCCCTAATACGACAAACAGCAGAGCTATTTCGATTTTTTTTTGATCTGTTCCAGTCATAGATTGATTCTTTTGAAGATGGCCGTAGGGATCAACTTAATCACTGTCATAATCAATAACCAAAAATTAGGCGTATAAATTGACGTTGACTTACGTTCAATTGCCTTGATTATCTGTTTAGCCACGTTTTCTGGTTGTGCCACCAAGACTTGAGGTAGATTCAGCCCTGCGGTCATGGGGGTATTGACAAAGCCCGGTTTGACAATGAGGACGTTAACATTAATTTTGAATAGTCGTGCTTGAAGACCTTCAGCGAAAGTTGTAACAGCGGCCTTCGCGCTTCCGTACAGATAGTTTGATGGTCGGCCCCTATCGCCGGCTACGGAAGAGATCACAGCTAATGATCCATGTCGCTGGGCTTCCAATTGGTTGGAGATCGTTGTCATCAACGCAATAGTAGAAAGCCCGTTTATTTCGAATTCTTTAATTGCGACCTGCGCATCTGTTTGACATTCCGTTTGATTAGGCAACGTTCCGTGAGCGATCAGTACGATATCAATCTGCTTGAGAATGTCCATACAGCTATTCAGCATACTTTGATGTTGATCAACGTCAGTGACATCCATTATCAAGGAAGTGGTATTTGTGGCTCCTCGTGCGATTAAATCATTGGAAGTCTGTTCCAGTTGGTTGGCATTACGAGCCACTAGAAAAAACTCGCTTCGTTCCTTCGCCCAGAGACGAGCACATTCTCGGGCAATCGCAGAGGTTGCACCGACAATCAGTATTTTTTTCATGAAGTCACTCGTTTCCAAAAGAGAGAGTTTAGTTTTTTATCTCGATAGTTCTCTATGATTTCCCAGTCTGGATAACCCTGTCTGAAATCAGCGCCGCTCATATGGGCGTCTTTGGCAGGGTAGAGTCGGCCCCCTGCGTCTTTTACGATAAGGTCTAGTACAGGAAATAATTTATCTGCTAAATCCTGATGTTGAGGGAAATCCAATGCAAGGGAAGTTCCTTCCATCGGGAATGACAAAAGCCCGGGAGAGGCTATATTGCCACAACGTTTTAGTACGGCTAAAAACGAACCTCTTCCAAATTGAGCGATTACACGAAGTAGTTCTTTTATCGCAATCTCAGCATTTTTTTCTGGAATAACGCATTGGTATTGTTGGAAACCACGTCGCCCATATGCACGGTTCCAAAAATTTATAGCATCTAAAGGGTAAAAAAATGGTGCATATTCTGAATGGCCAATCGTCCGTTTGGCGGGTTGTTTATGCCAATACGTTTCGTTCATTAAACGCAATGTAAATTTATTAACCAGCGAAGTCGGCGTGGTTACAGGAAACGTAATACTGCGGCGATTGTCCGGTGTTAACTTTCCATATTGAGAATGGTCACCTAGAATTAAAACACCACGTCCTGTATTTTTACCTTTGGCAAGGCAATCAATCCAGGCAACGCTATATTCGTGTTTATGATCCAATTCAAACGACAAATTGAAAAACTCTTCTATTGCATTAAAACGTTCAGTAACAGTATTTATTTGAGTTGATCTTATGGGGAGTAGTTGTATTTCTACCCACTCAATAATTCCCGTTAGCCCTAACCCTCCGATGGTTGCAGAAAAATATTCAGAATTATTGTCTTTTGAGCATAAGAGCGTTTCTCCATCGCTCCTGACAAGACTGAATTGAATGACGTGATTTCCGAAGGTTCCTCTAATATGGTGGTTTTTACCGTGAACATCGTTCGCTACAGCGCCACCAAGCGTTACAAACTTTGTGCCTGGGGTAACGCTCAAGAACCATCCATTAGGGATCGCTAAATCCGCAATCTCAGCGAGCGTTGTACCTGCTTCTGCTATAAGCCTTCCGGTTTTCCAATCGACATGGATAAAGCGGTTGGCGTTTCTCGTGTGAATTAAATGCGAGTTAACGGCGAGGCAACTATCGCCGTAACTTCTGCCGTTACCGAAAGCCAACGTTCCACCATTGCACACGGTGACTGCATTTATCAACTGAGGGATCTCATCGCGCCATGACACGCTATGAAGTTGTTGGGGGTGGTGGGGATAATTCCCCCAAGATAATGTTTTTTTGCTCATGCTGCAATCCAGAAAACAGCGCCGAAAAGAGCCCCAGTAATGATACTAACCTTGTCTCGTGCTGCAAAGAGCACTGGGTCGTCATTCATTTGCCCTCTGTGGGTTAACATCCACATACGGGTAATCCAAAACAGCAGCAAGGGGCAGGCGAGCCAGATTATCTGTGGGTGTGAATACATCGTCGTGGTCGTATTGTCATGGATATATAACGCTAACACCATTACGGAGAGATAACCGGAAGCTGCGCCTAAAGATGACACCATCTCTAGGTCACTTGGATAGTATCCTCGTCCTCGCGTTTTGGATGTTTGACCTTTAGCTCTGGCGTCATTCAACTCCGCGTAACGCTTAACAAGAGCAAGACTTAAAAATATAAACATTGAGAAGGCTAATAACCAGAAAGTAAGATTGAGCTGCAGTGCCGCCGCTCCTGCGATTATTCGCAGTGTGTAAAGTGACGCCAGCGCGATTACATCAATCGTCATATGACGTTTTAACCAAAGTGAATATGTGAGCGTCAAGCCGTAATAGAGAAGGAGCGTTGCGCAGAACTCTGGCGGAAGCAAGAATGCGCTCCCACCCAAGGCTATGATCAAAAGAGTTGGGAATAACAACAACCCGCCGGCTATTGATATTTTACCTGACGCAAATGGCCTATTCTTTTTTGTCCGATGGTGACGATCGTCTGATAAATCTAGAAGGTCGTTAAGAATGTACACACTGGATGCGCATAATCCAAAGAAAACAAAAGCTAAAAGACATTGTGCGAGAAGTGAAACGTCTGTTACCTGGTGTGCGGCAAGCAAGGGAACAAATATTAGCGAGTTCTTCATCCACTGGTGGAGCCGAATGCCTTTAAGCCAGTCCCTCAATGTTGCTTTATTTGAAAATGTTATATTTTCTACATTGCCTAGAGCTTTAGCTTTGGCAACTACACCCCTTTCAGGATTAACAACATAGGCTTTGGCTGCGGCTTCCCACACTTCAACGTCGTCCTGAGAGTTGCCTACGTAATCGTAACCTTTGTGCCCAAAGGTCTCGACCATGAGGTCGCGCTTTCGATGCGAACTCAAATTGCGGTCGGTGGTTGTTGCGAAAACGTGATCGAATAAACCTAAGTGATCTGCAATAAGTTGCGCTAAGGAATGATGAGTGGCAGTGGCAAGGATTATCTTGCGATTTTTTTTCTTCTCAGCACTAATAAAATTTATTACTTCAATATCGTAAGGTAGTACAGATACATCAATTTCAACACTATCAGCCAAGCGCTCTTTGAATTTGGCCTTACCTAGGCGCAACCATGATAGTAGTGTTAATGTCTTAAGCGGTTTCGTTCGGATAAATTGCATTCCACATTCATGCAACATGTCTGACTTGAGCAAAGTGCCATCCAAGTCCACTACCAACGGAATATGTGTTTCGCTATTAGAATTCATTTTTTGACTCGCGGCCTTTGGGTCTAATAATTTCCGTAGAAAGTCAGCGCTTAAAATTAGATTCGAGATTTTAGGTTCTGTACAACTATTACTTTAGATTGGTATTGTATGCCATCTTGATATTGTTTTTCCAGAATTCTATGTGTGTGAATAACAGTTTTTTTTATTTTTCGAGCTTATGCTTCTATTTTCCTTGCTGGTCGCATCGCATTTTCTGATTTTTTTAACGTTTTTTCAGTTGTGAGCTATTCAAATTTTTCTCATATTCTGTTAGGTATAGCTATCTTAAAAGGGTAGGTGTGTTTCTATGGATGTGGATCAGGTCAACAAGGTCGCTTCATTGATTCAAGCGCTAGAGAATATCGATTGGAATGTGATGCGTCCCGATGAGCAGACTTGGGTGCTAAGAGCGCTCGTCAAATCTGCTCAAGATTGGCAGGTTTTTCATGGTTTGGAGCCAACTATAGGCACGACGATAGCCCGGAGCACTGGCTACTGCCATTGCTGCAGATCGCAAGCCGTTTTTTCTTCATCAGACGGCTGGCTTCGAGATCATTACGTCTGCTCGGAATGTGGCTCTGTGCCTCGCGAGAGAAATCTGATGAGGGCATTAGACGAACAGGTTCCAGCATGGACTGAAAAACTTATACATGAGTCTTCGCCTAGTAACATGCGATTGAAAATGCTTGCCAGTAACTATACTTATTCTTTTTATGAGCCGGATGTACTGTCCGGTGCCGCGTTAGCGAATGGCGGGACCAGTGAAAATCTAGAGGATTTGTCTATCGCAACGGAGTCTCTTGATGTTTTTATAGCACAAGATGTACTAGAGCATGTATTTGATCCTGCAGAATCCGTGAGGGAAGTTATGCGGACGCTACGCCCAGGAGGTTGGTATATCTTCACTACTCCCCGACATCATCACTTACCTGAGAGTGTTCAGCGAGCCAAGCTCGAAAATGGAGCAGTCGTTCATTTATTAGATCCGGCCTATCATGGCAGTCCAATTGGCGATGGTCGTGTTCTGGTCACATTTGATTGGGGGCAGGATCTAGAGTCATTGTTAGAAAGTTGGAGTGGATATAAAGTCGTTACGCGAGCCTCCCCAGATCCGTCTCGAGGTATCGATGGTGATAGTTTTGAGGTGTTTGTGATACAAAAGAAATAACCTGATGGCCGTTGCGTTTATGTTTGATTTTGCTTTTTTAAGGTATGGACGGTCTGGGTTGTTTCTCAAAATTGCGATGCTATCCGTTTTGTCCAGCTAGTTGAAATTGATAGAGGCTCTCGCAAACAAGTATGCTTGGTTTGGGGAGGGGTATAGTAAGAAAGTCGCAAAGGGCTTACTTGGTTATATCCCTCCGATTCTCAAATTGCATTTAGGGATTTACTCGGTTGCAAAGTTCAAATATTAAATTTTTGCCGCAGGTCGACCACTTGAGAGCTTTCGCGGCTATTTGGATCGTTTTGTATCATGTGCAACAACTGGTAGGTTCGGTTATGCTCACAGGGCAGTGGTTTGGGGGGGCTTGGCCGGTCGCGTCTTCACCCTTTTCCGCATTTATAATCGAAGGGCATTCTGCAGTTGCATTATTTATGGTGTTGAGTGGTTTTATCTTTGCGTACGGTACATATGGGAAGGAAGTAAATTATTCAAAATTTATACTGAATCGAATATTAAGAATTTATCCGTTGTACCTAATGGTGATTTTCTTCAGCATATCGATTAGTCCTCAGAAGTTTGTTCTTGCTGAATTTGTTTCTACAGTTTTACCGTTAGCTAATGTCGGCTTGATGCAAACAAATGGAGCCGTCGGGATGTCTTGGGCGGTTGCTGTGGAGTTTCAATTTTATCTGATTTTCCCGTTTATCTTGTCGGCGTTAAATAAGGCCCCAGCAAAAACTATAGTAAGTATTCTAGCGGTTGCTTTGGCGTTCAGGTTGCTCGCGATAGGGTTGGGGGCAGATGCGAGGGATATGTCGTATTCGCAGTTGATTGGGCGTATTGATCAATTCGTGTTGGGTATGGGAGCGGCTGTATTACTTAGGGTGTTGCGTGAGTTTAAGTATCTTTTGCTCTCCATGTTTTTGAGCGGCACCGGAGTGGTGATATATATGCTTTTTTGGTTAAATCACCATGGCGGTTGGGTATCTCAAGAGTGGTGGAAGATATTGTGGCCGACGATAGAAGGAGTCGTTTACGCTGTATTCATAGTTGGGTATGTAGGGAGTAAGAATATTTTCCCCGCACTCATCTCAAGTGGTCTATGTAAAGTGGGAGAGTGTAGCTTTTCTATTTATTTATTGCATTTTTCAATTGTCCTATTATTTGCGACTCGAAAAGATCTCGTGTTTCATCCGACGGGCGATCCGAAGTTGGATCTGATGTTTATGACTTTTGCCGTGATTCTCCCCATTGTGTTGGTTTTTTCGATGCTAACTTACAGAGTTATTGAGCGTCCGTTTTTGTCTCTTAGAAAAAGATATGTTAACACTCTGGTGACTTGATCTGATAAAGGTAACAAGATGATGGGTCTTATTACCTGATTTCATTTTTCTGTCGGGGAATCCTCGTCCAGTTCAAGGATATAGCAATAAGGCTCGCTATAAGTACTAATGACCATATTCTGAACTCTTTTAAAATCTCACCGTTTGGTATTTCATTTGATGCTGGGCCAAGGGCCGTACCATTGGGTACGTCCACGCTCCAAAAGAACGTGAAAACTATAGCGTTTATGACAACAAAAATGTTAAGCCAAGAGCCATTGTAGTTAGAGATTGCCGCAGGGAAAATAGCGCACCAAAGCAAAAGTATGGAGTAAGGCGCGGTGAATAACCAGGCGCTAGAATCTGGATAGGTCCCAAATATTAGCATTGTGAAAACCAAACTGGAAATGCCGACATTGATTAATGCAAATTTTCCAAAGTCTGTTTTATGAAATTTCTTTAGAAATAGAAATGGAATTCCAAGTAAAAGGATAAATGGAGCCAGTCCCATTTTTGATACGGTGAACCACCTCAGTGACCCTGTGTTTAGATTGTTTAGAAGGTTGAAATCCGAGTTTGCGGTCACATCAATCGTAGGTTCGCCTATAAACAATCGAATATTGGATACTTTGTTGCTTATTGTTTTTTGCCACCCGATTTTTGCATACTCATCGAGAATGGCGGTCAATGGAGGAAGCGTATCTTGCCTTATTATTATGCCGGCCAATTGCCATTTTAATAGTCTGTCGCCTGGAGGGTCGTAGAGTTTTTGGTATGCTACCCACGGTGAGTAAATTAGTATCGCAGTTACGACGCAGATAAGTGATGTGAAAGGCTTCGGTGTGGTTCTGGTAATAAGTAGATAGATCGAAAAACCCAATAATCCAAACAGTGCTGCACCATGGGATAACATCGAAAGTGCGGCCATTATTCCGGCGGCGGTCAAACTGAGATTAACTTTTCTATATTTTTTTAGAATTACAAATGACATCGCACCTAGTAACATTGCACCGGCTAACATTTTTGGCCAGGCAAAGACTGAGTTTACAAAAACCGCTCCAACACATGCAATGGTTAGAACTATTAAGCTGATATTTTTTTGTGGGATTTTTAGAACGCGAAGTAATGGCCATAAAGCGAAAATCCACAGGCAGTTACTAATAATTCCCAAGCAGAGGTAGGCGAATGTTCTAACCTCTGGTTTAACCAAACCGTATGCACTCAGAATAATACCTGTTTCCAGTGGAGGGCGATCACTGGATTGCCAATCACCTTGAAAGTCTGATAAAAGCTCGGATCTATCTTTAAGCAAGTGGTCTGCAAACAGCTTTGGTATCATATTGTCTGGTGTTAGCCAGTATCTTTTTTGTGTTAACTGCGCCCCTTCATTCACTGCCCCATGATCCACTACTATCGTGGCGTAGGTGGTAGTAACCAGCACAAAAACCAAGAGGGGCCGCCAAAGCCGATTGCTTAATAGGGTTATCGGCCTTGCTAGAAGTGAAAAAATGCATGCAGTTAATATTGTCAGATTAAAAATATATCCAGTGGCAGGGTTGATAAACCACGCCCAGAACTGTATCCAGCCAAGTACTCCAGTTGTTAGTAATATGGTAAGTGGAAGGATGGTGTTTGAGTTTGATTTAGTTAGCCAAGCGGATATTGCAATTCCGGGCGCCAAAGTTATACATATGCAGGACAGTAGGAGACCGATGAACTCCAGCGAGTATCCGTGTTCTGCCTCACCTGCATAGCCATTAGAGGTAATAAGGTGAAGCGTTGCTGTAATAATTAGCAGTGGAGGCAAAAATCGTTTTATCACAGATGTATCCGATTTAATATTTCGGTTTGTATTTTTTTTCGGAATTCGATCTTCATTATTCTGTTTGTTGTAGCTAGTCTGGGGCATATCGGAAGATTGAATGACTTTCTCCTCATAAAAATAGAAATGAGTCTTCGTGCCATTTTAACTAGATTCTGCTGGTTCTTACATCATGTTTTGGTCACGGGGTGCTCACGAGATCGATATGGCCGGAAGCTGTAAACTCACAGCTATAAATAGGGGGAATTCCTCCGATTGCGACGTCTCATGAGGAGAGTAGCCGCTACCCCGACGGCGAGATCGTCGACTGGATTCACCAGCAACGCCGTCTCGAACCCTGATTGTTTCACATTCTGTAACGTACACACTTTTGACAGCTCCACCCCATCGCCTAAGTTTGGAGAGCAGCTTCGGAAAAGCTGCTTTCCCAATCGATGTCATGGAGCTTCATTTATGCGTACAGGTTATTTCTCCTCCCTGGTTTTTGCCCTGCTCACCAGCGCCTCTATCGCTGCCATTGCTGCACCTGCAACCAAGCCTGAAGCGATCAATGCACCGTTGGTGCTGGACGTCGCCGCCAAGGCGCAGGGCGAAAAAATCGATCTGAACGGCGCCGATGCCCCGACGCTGCAGCGTGAACTGGCGGGTGTCGGTGAAGCCAAGGCTAAGGCGATTGTTGCGTATCGTGAGACGAATGGGCCGTTTGCATCGGTGGATGAGTTGCTGGAAGTGAAAGGGATCGGCAAAGCGATTCTGGACAGGAATCGCGACAAGCTCGAAGTGAACTAAGCTTGTAGATCAACGCCAAGAGGCCGGTCATTGACCGGCCTTTTTTACGTTCGGGCCAAGCGTTTGTTGATAGGCCTTCCGTCGGCGCATAAAAAATTACGGCTATCATATTGCGTTAGGATTATGCCTATAATAAAAGACAGGAGCGCTCTGGCGCTCGCTTTCCTTCAAGCATACTCAGGAGCACCGTCATGAATTCCACCCAGTCTCAAGGTACAGCCCTCGTCACCGGTGCTTCTTCCGGTATCGGGGCGGTTTACGCCGAGCGGTTGGCGGCCCGTGGTTTTGATTTGTTGTTGGTTGCTCGCGACGAGCAGCGGCTGGAGGCGGCGGCGAGCGTATTGCGCGCCGAGCATGGCGTTCGAGTTGAAGTGCTCAAGGCTGACCTGACGCAAAAAGAAGAAGTGTTGAAACTTGAGCAGCGTCTGCGCAGCGATTCCAGTATCAGCCTGCTGCTCAACAACGCAGGCGTTGCCGCCGATGGATTGTTGGCCAACGCCGACCTGGACCAGTTGGAGCGCTTGATTCAGCTCAACGTCACCACCGTCACGCGGCTGGCTTCGGCGGCAGCAGCCAGTTTTGCCAAGGCCGGTCGCGGCACGATCATTAACATCGCGTCCGTGGTGGCACTGTTCCCTGAACGGTTCAACGCGACGTACAGCGCCAGCAAGGCGTATGTTCTGAGTCTGACCCAATCGTTGGATGCTGAATTGAACGGCACCGGGGTCCAGGTTCAAGCCGTGTTGCCAGGGGTGACACGCACTGAAATCTGGGAGCGCTCCGGCATCGACGCCAGTGGCATCCCGGCGGAAATGATCATGGATGCAGGGGAGATGGTCGACGCGGCGTTGTCCGGTCTGGACCAGGGTGAACTGGTCACCATTCCTTCGTTGCCGGAAGCGTCCGAGTGGGAAGCCTTTGTTGCGGCCCGTCATGTGATGGCGCCGAACTTGTCTCGAGACAAAGCCGCCGCACGCTATAAGTGAGGCGCCATGAATCGGTTTGAGGTGAAAGCGGTATGAGTGATCGTCGAGTCGTTGTTACGGGTATGGGCCTGGTGTCGCCGTTGGGCAGTGGCGTCGAAGCCGTCTGGGCGCGCCTGCTGGCCGGGCGCTCCGGGTTGCGGGCGTTGCCGGACGAAGTGGTCGCCGATTTGTCGGCGAAGGTCGGTGGCGCCGTGCCGAGCCTGGCTGAAGATGCCGAAGCAGGTTTCGACCCGGACCGAGCCACCCCGCCCAAAGAACAGAAGAAGATGGACCGCTTCATCATGTTTGCCATGGAGGCTGCACGCCAGGCGCTGGAGCAGGCCGGTTGGCAAGCGCAGGACGCCAACGCCCAGGAACGCACCGCCACGATTATCGGTTCCGGCGTAGGTGGTTTCGGTGCGATAGCCGATGCGGTGCGCACCACTGATACCCGCGGGCCGCGACGTTTGTCACCGTTCACCATCCCATCGTTTCTGGTCAACCTCGCGGCTGGCCATGTGTCGATCCAACATGGCTTTAAAGGTCCGTTGGGTGCGCCGGTCACCGCCTGCGCCGCCGGGGTCCAGGCGATTGGTGATGCGGCGCGGTTGATTCGCTGCGGCGAAGCCGATATTGCCGTGTGCGGCGGGGCGGAGGCGGCAATCGATCGCGTCAGCCTGGCCGGGTTTGCGGCTGCCCGTGCCTTGTCCAGCGGTTTCAACGAAACCCCGGAGCGCGCCTCGCGGCCGTTCGACAGTGATCGCGATGGCTTTGTGATGGGCGAGGGTTCCGGTCTGTTGGTAATCGAATCCCTGGAACATGCCTTGGCCCGTGGTGCCCAGCCCATCGCGGAGTTGGTCGGCTACGGCACCAGTGCCGACGCCTATCACCTGACGGCCGGTCCGGAAGATGGCAGCGGTGCCCGACGGGCGATGTCGCTGGCGTTGGCGCAGGCGGGTATTTCAGCGGCGCAGGTCCAGCACCTCAACGCTCACGCCACCTCGACTCCCGTTGGAGATCTGGGGGAGTTGGCGGCGATCAAGTCATTGTTTGGCACGGATAACAAAATTGCCGTGACGTCGACCAAGTCCGCCACCGGGCACCTGCTCGGCGCCGCTGGCGGGATTGAGGCGATCTTCACGTTGTTGGCGATCCGCGATCAGATCGTGCCCGCGACCCTCAACTTCGAAAACCCGGATCCGGCCGCGCAGGGGGTGGATATCGTTCACGGCCAGGCGCGGTCAATGCCGATCGAATACGCATTGTCCAACGGCTTCGGCTTTGGCGGGGTCAATGCCAGTGTGCTGTTCAAGCGCTGGCAGGGCTAGTCTTTGGTTTGCTTGAGGTGATTACGAGTGACGTCGAGAATCCGCTGAGCCAGCTCAGGGTTCTCGACACTGCGGGATAACAGCAGCGCCCCGATCAGCGTCGACATGATGACGATGCTGCGCTCGGCGGCGTTTTCGCCTTCCAGGGTGCCTTGCACTTGTTCAAGTCGAGCATTGAGCACCGCATCGCTGGTAGGGCTCGGTTGCCCGCGCAGCCCAAGTTCCGACGACATGGTCGGCAGTGGGCATCCTTGATGGGGTGACGTCTGGTGCCATTCGGACAAATAGGTGTCGATGAAGGCGTCCAGCGGACGCTCGGAAGCGAACAGCTCGGCGCACAACCCTTCAACTTCTTCGCCCGCGGCCACCAAGGCCTTTTCCACCAGTTCATCCTTGGATTTGAAGTGCGAATAAAAGCCGCCATGGGTCAACCCCAGCGCTTTCATCAGTGGTTGCAAGCCGGTAGCACCGATTCCGTCGCGGCGGAAACGTGCTGACGCTTCCTTGATGATGCGTTGGTGGGTCTGGGCTTTATGGTCTTGCGAGTAACGCATCTCTGATCTCCGCGACAATGCGCCATATTAACCAATGAACGTTGGATGGTGACTGTACTTCTACTTCTAAAAAGCATGCAGATGCGTGCAACTCGGTTGCGGCGTGGCTTGGAATTGGCATGAATAGTGATTACTCATTCGCTAACGATTGTTGAACAATCACGAGGCGATACCCATGAGCAGCGGACTGTCCCTGGCCGATCACATCACCCTGGAGTTGCGCGCCGACATCATCGGTGGTCGTTTGCTGCCGGGCATGGCACTGGTGGAAAACGATCTGGTGTCGGCTTACAACGCCTCGCGCAACACCATTCGCGAAGCGCTGCATCGGCTGGGGCAGGAAGGCCTGACCCGCTATGTGCGCAATAAAGGCGTGATGGTGCGCAGGGTCGGTGTCGACGACGTGCGCGACCTGTTCAAGGTTCGCCGCACCCTGGAATTGCAAGCCATCAGCAGCAGCCAGCCGCTGCGCGAATACCAGTCCGACCGAATGCTCGAAGCCCTGGAAGCCACGGAACTGGCGCGGGATCGCGAAGACTGGCGCGCGGTCGGCACCCATAGCCTGGCGTTTCATCAACATATCGTCGGGTTGATGCGCAGCCCGTTGTTCGATGAATTCTTCACCAACGTTGTCGCGCAACTGCGCCTGGTGTTTTGCAGCGCGCCGGATGAGTCGCGCTTTCAGGCGCCGTGGCTGGCCCGCGACCGGTTGATCCACGACCTGCTCGCCGAGGGCGACAAAGCTGGGGCGCTGGATGCGCTGAGCCTGTATCTCGACGATTCCGAGCAACTGCTGTTGCAGCTGTTGACCCCTGTTCCCCATCACTGATCGAGGATTCGTGCCATGTACAAAGACTATCCGGCGGCCTATCAAGTCAGCAAAGGCTCGGCCTTGCAGGTGGACAAGGCGTTTTATGAACGGGTTCGCGACAGCAGGGACGGGCGCACGCTGATCGAGCAATTCGAAGTGCCAATCCGCACTGGCCGTGCCTGGAACGTCCCGGCCGGGCACGTATTTCGAGTTACCACCCCGGTCGGGCCTCAGGTCGGGGATTTCAACGTCTGGAATGCCCATGACCCGCGCGAACGCCTGTGGGCTGCGCGCACCCGGCAGTTGCAGGGCGCCCATGTCAGCACCCATGACCGTCTGTGGTCGAACCTGCCGTTTCTGCGGCCACTGGTGACCATCACCGATGACAGCCTGGCCGGTTATGGCATCGACGAGCACGGCGGCCGTTTGCACGATCTGCTCGGCACGCGTTGCGATCCATACGTGAACAAAATGCTCACCGGCGAAGACTTCCATCATCACTGCCACTCGAACCTGACCCGCGCCGTGCTGCCCCATGGCTTGACCGAGTTCGACGTGCACGACGTACTGAATATTTTCCAGTGCACCGGCCTGAACCATGACGACATGTACTTCATGAAGGCGTGCCCGGCGCAGAAGGGCGATTACCTGGAATTCTTTGCCGAAATAGATTTGCTGTGTGCGCTGTCGACCTGCCCCGGCGGCGACCTGTCATTGGCCATGTGGGGGCCGGATGCGCAAGATCCGCTGAGCGTGTGCCGCCCGCTGGGGGTGGAGATTTATCGCTTGGAAGATTCATTGCTCGAAGGCTGGAGCCAGCCGGAGCGTGCGGCGTACAAAGGGCTGCATGGCTTGCACATCGCCAAGGCCGATTGGGAGAAATAGAAACGCAAAACCCCATCATTCGAGTTGAATGATGGGGTTTTTTATTTAGCGGTCCTGCGCTTCCTTGGCATCCATTTCCGCATTGCGTTCGGCGACGCGTTTACGTTGCTCTTCGGTCAGATCGACCTTGGTGGCGGTGTCACGCAACATCATCAGACCGCCAACGATCGAGCCGATTGCAACGACCAGAATCAACCAGGCATACCAGGGCATAGGGCTCTCCTTGAGGGCAGGCCGGTTGGCGGATTTCGCCAACCGATCGTGCATACCACTTTGAGCGATTAGTTTTCGCAGTGGTTCCATTCTATGCCTGTTATGACAGCCGCACCTGTGCTGTTTAAAGCCCGGTCAACATCGCATCCGCCGGCGCATCGGCGCGCAATTGCGCGGTGAGCATGAAGTACACGAAACCCACCGCCATGAAGCCGACGAAGATCAGCCCGATCAAGGCGTTGAACCAGGCCATCGCCACCAGGCACACCACCGCCAGCACCAGCGCGATCATCGGCACCAACGGATAGCACGGCGCGCGGAAAGTGCGCTCCAGGTTTGGCTCGGTTTTACGCAGTTTGAACAGGCTGAGCATGCTCATGATGTACATCACGATCGCGCCGAACACCGCCATGGTGATCATCGCCGCGGTCAGCGTCATGCCACCAAGATTAATCAAACCGTCGCTGTAGATCGCTGCGATACCGATCAAGCCACCGGCAATGATCGCCCGATGCGGCGTCTGGAAACGCGACAACTTGGCCAACGATTTCGGCAGGTATCCGGCCCGGGCGAGGGCGAAGAACTGTCGCGAGTAGCCAAGAATGATCCCGTGGAAACTCGCCACCAGGCCGAACAACCCGATCCACACCAGCATGTGCAACCAGCCGGAGCTTTCGCCGACCACGGTTTTCATCGCTTGCGGCAGCGGGTCGTTGATGTTCGACAAAGTGCGCCAGTCGCCGACGCCACCGGCAAAGAACATTACGCCCATGGCCAGCAGCACCAGGGTCAGGATGCCGCTGATATAAGCCTTCGGAATCGTCCGCTTCGGATCCTTGGCTTCTTCGGCCGCCATGGCGGCGCCTTCAATGGCGAGGAAAAACCAGATCGCAAACGGAATCGCCGCAAACATCCCGGCAATTGCCGGTGCGCCGAACACATCGGAACCGGCCCAGCCATTGAGCGCGAAGTTGCTGAAGCTGAATGCCGGAGCGACCACACCCATGAATACCAGCAGTTCGGCCACGGCCAATACGCAGACGATCAACTCGAAGGTTGCGGCGAGTTTCACTCCGAGGATGTTCAGGCCCATGAACACGATGTAGGCGCCGACCGCCGCGTGTTTTGGATCAAGCGCCGGAAATTGCACATTCAGGTACGCACCAATCGCCAGGGCGATGGCGGGCGGGGCGAAGACGAATTCGATCAGCGTCGCCAGCCCGGCAATCAATCCACCTTTCTCGCCAAAGGCGCGGCGGCTGTAGGCAAACGGGCCGCCAGCGTGGGGAATCGCCGTGGTCAGTTCGGTGAAACTGAAGATAAAGCAGGTGTACATGGTCGCGACCATAAAGGACGTCACCAGAAAGCCCAGTGTCCCGGCCACGCCCCAGCCATAACTCCAGCCGAAGTACTCACCGGAAATCACCAGCCCGACCGCGATGCCCCACAGGTGCAGCGTGCCCAGCGTGGGTTTGAGTTGTGTGTTCATGCGTTGCTCCCTGAACGGTTTGGAAAGCTCGGGGGAGGGCGCGTGCAGCGGGCGTGCCATTTTGTATTTGCGCGTCGTAAAGCGCTGAAAGCTGTCGTATCGGGGATGATCGCTGCCGGATGTGCGGTTTTTGTGCGCCAGTTGGGGGCGGTGGCGGCTGTTCTGCCGTCTTCGCGGGCAAGCACAAACCCCACCAACCCACCTGTAACGCCCGCATAAACCCACTCTTTACGCTTTCTTTATGCCCAGCCAACCCCCTCGCTCTCGTTCCTTTACAGCCTCCCTGCCGACAATGACTGCACAAGCGGCAATACGCCGTAACACGGAGAACTTCCATGAGCGTTCTGGACGGGGTGTCACTGCTACTGGCAGTGGGGCTGTTCATTTATCTGTTGGTTGCGCTGTTGCGCGCGGACCGGAACTAGGAGCGGCTATGCACAGTTATGACTATTGGCTGATCCTGGCCTTCTTCGCCCTGGTGCTGATTCCGGCACCGTTCCTGGGGCGTTTTTATTACAAGGTGATGGAAGGCCAGCGCACCTGGCTGTCACCGATCCTCGGTCCGGTCGAGCGTGGCTGTTATCGCGTGGCCGGCGTCAATCCGCAGGATGAACAGAGCTGGCAGAAATACACCCTGGCCTTGCTCGCCTTCAACCTGGCGGGCTTCTTGCTGTTGTTCGCGATCCTGTTGTTCCAGGACCACTTGCCGCTCAACCCGCAAAACCTGCCGGGCCAGGAGTGGACGCTGGCGTTCAACACCGCCATCAGTTTCATGACCAACACCAACTGGCAGGCCTACAGCGGTGAAGCGTCCCTGAGCTACCTGAGTCAGATGGCCGGCCTCACCGTGCAGAACTTCGTCAGCGCCGCCACCGGCCTCGCCGTATTGGTTGCGTTGTGCCGTGGTATCGGGCGCAAGTCGACCAAGACCCTGGGCAACTTCTGGGTCGACATGACCCGCGCCACCCTCTACGGCCTGCTGCCGCTGTGCCTGCTGCTGGCGCTGTACCTGGTCTGGCAGGGCGTGCCGCAAACCTTCGCGCAGTATGTGAATGCGGTAACCCTGCAGGGCGTCGATCAAGTGATTCCGCTCGGCCCGGCCGCCAGCCAGATTGCGATCAAGCAATTGGGCACCAACGGTGGCGGCTTCTTCGGCGTCAACTCGGCGCATCCGTTCGAGAACCCGACCGCGTGGAGCAACCTGTTCGAAGTCGGGTCGATCATCCTGATCCCGGTCGCCCTGGTGTTCACCTTCGGCCACTACGTGAAAGACCTGCGTCAGAGCCGCGCGATCATCGCCTGCATGTTGGCGCTGTTCCTGATCGGCGGCGCGACATCGCTCTGGGCTGAATACCAACCGAACCCGACCCTGGCCAACGCTGCCGTCGAACAGACCGCACCGCTGGAAGGCAAGGAAGCACGCTTCGGCACCACCGCCACCGTGCTGTGGTCGGTGACCACCACCGCGGCGTCCAACGGTTCGGTCAACGGCATGCACGACAGCCTCAACCCGCTGAGCGGCATGGTCGCGCTGGTCAACATGATGGTCGGCGAAGTGATCTTCGGCGGTGTCGGGGCCGGGCTCTACGGCATGTTGCTCAACGTGCTGATCGCGGTGTTCCTCGCCGGGCTGATGATCGGCCGCACTCCGGAATACCTCGGCAAGAAGCTGCAAGCGAAAGAAGTGCAACTGCTGGTGGTGACCTTGCTGGTGATGCCGGTCGGCGTGCTGGTGCTGGGCGCGATTGCTGCCAGCCTGCCTGGCCCTGCCGGGGCGATCAGTAACCCTGGCCCGCACGGTTTCAGTCAGTTGCTTTATGCCTACACCTCGGCCAGTGCGAACAACGGTTCAGCGTTCGGTGGCCTGAGTGCCAACACCTCGTTCCACAACCTGATGCTGGGGCTGGGCATGTTGATCGGTCGCTTCGGTTACATCCTCCCGGTTCTGGCGTTGGCCGGCAGCCTGGCGATGAAGAAAACCGCGCCGATCGGCCAGAACAGTTTCCCGACCCATGGCCCGCTGTTCGTGACTCTGTTGACCGTGACCATTCTGCTCGTGGGCGGTTTGACCTTCTTGCCAACGCTCGCGTTGGGCCCGATTGCTGAACATCTGAGCATGGGCTTCTGAGGATCTGATGATGAATATGCCCGCAACTAAACCGGCTACCGTAAAAGCCCCGGAACAACCGAAAACCGCGATCTCGGCCCTGTGGCGCCCGGCGCTGGTGCAAGCCTTCGTCAAGCTCGACCCACGGCAATTGCAGCGTGCGCCGGTGATGCTGGTGGTCGAACTGACCGCCGTGCTGACCACCGTGCTGTGCTTCATTCCCGACGGCAGCGTGCCGACCTTTGTCGCGGCGCAGATTGCGCTGTGGCTGTGGTTTACCGTGCTGTTCGCCAACTTCGCCGAAGCCCTGGCCGAAGGTCGCGGCAAGGCCCGCGCCGACAGCCTCAAGGCTGGCAGCGAAGGTTTGAGCGCTCGCCGCCGGACCTCCAATGGCACCTTCCAGGTGGTGCCCGCCACCAGCCTGCGCAAGGACGATGTGGTGCGCGTCGAAGCCGGGGAAATGATCCCCGGTGACGGCGAGGTGATCGAAGGCATTGCGGCGGTCAATGAGGCGGCGATTACCGGTGAATCCGCGCCAGTGATCCGCGAATCCGGTGGCGACCGTTCCGCCGTCACCGGCAACACCCGCCTGGTGTCCGACTGGCTGCTGGTGCGCATCACCGCCAACCCGGGCGAGTCGACCCTGGACCGTATGATCGCCCTGGTCGAAGGCGCCAAACGCCAGAAAACCCCGAACGAAGTGGCGCTCGACATCCTGCTGATCGGCCTGACCCTGATCTTCCTGCTGGTGGTCGTGACCCTGCAACCGTTCGCCCACTTCGCCAATGGCAGCCTGCCGCTGGTGTTCCTGGTGGCGCTGTTGGTGACGCTGATTCCGACCACCATTGGCGGCTTGTTGTCGGCCATCGGTATCGCCGGGATGGATCGTCTGGTGCGCTTGAACGTGATTGCCAAATCCGGTCGCGCCGTGGAAGCGGCGGGGGACGTGCACGTCCTGTTGCTGGACAAGACCGGCACCATCACCTTCGGCAACCGTCGTTGCACCGCCGTGTATGCGGCGCCGGGTGTCAGCGCTAAAGAGCTGTCTGAAGGTGCGTTGTTTGCCTCGCTGGCCGATGACACGGCTGAAGGCAAGTCCATCGTCGAATACCTGCGTGGCCTGCATCCGCAACCAGAACCAAGTCCTGAGCTGCTGACCGCCGTGCCGTTCAGCGCCGAGACGCGCCTGTCCGGTGTCGACTATCAGGGCCGCGTGTACCGCAAAGGCGCGGTGGATTCACTGTTGGCCTTCGTCGGCCTGAAGCGCGCCGACCTGGCGCCGTCCCTGTCCCGGGAAATCGACAAGATTGCCCAGAGCGGCGGCACCCCGTTGCTGGTCTGTGCCGACGGTAAATTGCTCGGTGCGATCCACCTCAAGGACGTGGTCAAGCCAGGCATTCGCGAACGTTTTGCCGAGTTGCGCAAACTGGGGATTCGCACGGTCATGGTCACCGGCGACAACCCGCTGACTGCTGCCGCGATTGCTGCTGAAGCGGGCGTCGATGACGTGTTGGCCGAAGCCACCCCGGAGAAAAAACTGGCGCGCATTCGCCACGAGCAGAACGACGGTCGCCTGGTCGCGATGTGCGGCGACGGCGCCAACGACGCCCCGGCGCTGGCCCAGGCGGACGTCGGCATGGCGATGAACGACGGCACGCAAGCGGCACGCGAGGCGGCGAACATGGTCGACCTCGACAGCGACCCGACCAAGCTGCTGGACGTGGTGCAAATTGGTAAAGAGTTGCTGGTAACCCGCGGCGCGCTGACGACCTTTTCCATCGCTAACGACGTGGCCAAATACTTCGCGATCCTGCCGGCGCTGTTCGCCTCGATCTACCCGCAACTCGGCGTGCTGAACGTCATGCACCTGAGCAGCCCACAGAGCGCGATCCTCTCGGCGATTGTGTTCAACGCCTTGATCATCGTCGTGCTGATTCCCCTGGCGCTGCGCGGTGTGCGGGTACAGGCGGCGAGTGCGGCGGCGTTGTTGCGGCGCAATCTGCTGATCTACGGCTTGGGCGGGATTCTGGTGCCGTTCGTGGGCATCAAGGCGATCGACATGGTGTTGACGGCGTTGCATTTGGTTTGACCGTGCTGGGCGGTGTGTCAGATACACCGCCTTCGCGGGCAAGCCTCGCTCCTACAGGTCGCACAAAACCGTAGGAGCAAAGCTTGCTCGCGAAGATTGCACCACGGCTTACCTGACTGAACGCGCTATTTGTTCCCTGAATTCGAGGATTTTGAAATGTCCACAATGATACGTCCGGCCCTGAGCCTGCTGGTCCTGATGACGCTGATCACCGGTGTCGCCTATCCCCTGGTCGTCACCGGCGTCGCGCAAGTCGCGTTCCCGGACCAGGCCAACGGCAGCCTGGTGCGCGACGCCGACGGCAAAGTCCGGGGTTCGTCGCTGATTGCCCAGGATTTCGTCGGCGACGCCTGGTTCCACCCACGGCCCTCGGCCGGTGCGTTTGCCACGGTATCGAGCAGTGCCAGCAACCTGTCGCCGAGCAACCCGGCGCTGGCCACGCGGGTGATCGACGATGCCAATAAACTGCAAGTGCCGGGGCAAGGTCCGGTGCCGTTGGCGATGCTGACCACCTCCGGCAGCGGCCTCGATCCCCACTTGCCTCCGGCGGCGATTGCCTATCAACTGGCGCGTGTTGCGCAGGCACGTAACCTGCCAGTGGCAACGGTTGAACAACTGATGAATGCGCATATCGAGCAGCCGTTGGTGGGGCCGCCGGTGGTGAATGTGTTTGAGTTGAATGTGGCGCTGGAAAAATTGTAAGAGATGGTTCCCACGCGCTGCGTGGGAATGCATCAAATGGACGCTCTGCGTCCGCTGTTGGGACGCAGAGCGTCCCGGGCTGCATTCCCACGCGGAGCGTGGGAACGATCAAGAGAACTTCAAGCATGAGTGACTCCGGCCGCGCCGATGCGCTGTTAGCAGACCTGCCCCGGGACGGCCGTGGCCGGCTCAAGGTGTTCCTCGGTGCCGCGCCCGGTGTCGGCAAGACCTACGCCATGCTGCAAGCGGCCCACACCCAACTGCGCCAAGGCGTGAAAATCATCGCCGGGGTGGTCGAAACCCACGGCCGCGCCGAAACCGAAGCCCTGCTCGGCGGCCTGCCGCAACAGCCGCTGGTGCGCTCGGAATACCGTGGCGTGATGCTCGAAGAAATGGACCTCGACGGCCTGCTCGCCGCCAAGCCGAAACTGGTGCTGGTCGATGAACTGGCCCACAGCAACGCCCCGGGCAGTCGTCACGCCAAGCGCTGGCAAGACATCCAGGAACTGCTCGCCGCCGGCATCGACGTGTACACCACGGTCAACGTCCAGCACCTGGAAAGTCTCAACGATCAGGTGCGCGGCATCACCGGCGTCCAGGTCCGCGAAACGTTGCCGGACTGGGTCCTGCAAGAAGCCTACGAACTGCTGCTGATCGACTTGCCACCGCGTGAATTGCTGGAGCGCCTGCGCGACGGCAAGGTCTACGTGCCGGAGCAGGCGCGGGCGGCGATCGATGCGTTTTTCACCCAGACCAACCTCACCGCCCTGCGGGAAATGGCCATGCAAACCGCTGCGGCCCAGGTCGACGATGACCTGGCCCAGGGTTATCGTCAACTCGGTCAATCCGCCCCGGCGGTCCGCGGTCGCTTGTTGGTGGGCATTGATGGCGATGCCCAGGCCGAGCGCCTGGTGCGTCACGCCAGCCGCGTCGCCCAGCGCCGGCATCTGCCGTGGAGCCTGGTGCATGTGGACAACGGCAGCGTGCGCGACGAGCAATCTCGCCTGCGCCTGCAAAGCGCCCAGCAACTGGCCGAACGCCTCGGTGGCGAAGTGGTGTTGCTGCGCGCCGGCGAGGTGGCGAAAACCCTGATCCAGCACGCCGCCGAACGTCGCGCCAGTCTGGTTTTGGTCGGGCAGTCCCGCCAGCGTTTGCGTCGGCGCTTGTTCGGCGGCGGTCTCGCGTCTCGTTTGTTGCGCGATGCCCGTGGCCTGGAAATCAACGTCCTCGACAGCGACCATGAAGTGCATCAGCCCCGTCAGCGTTCAGCTCATTCACTGGTTTGGTTCGACTACGCGTTGGCGCTGGTGGCAACGGTTTTGGCCAGTGCGTTGGCCTGGGCAGTGGCGAGTGTTTTGCCGCTGCCGAATATCTCCCTGGTGTTCCTCGCCGCCGTGTTGCTGGTGGCGGTGCGCAGCAGCCTCGGCCCGGCGCTGGCCTGTGCAGCGCTGTCGTTCCTGACCTATGACTTTCTGTTCATCCCGCCGAATTTCTCCTTCAGCATCCAGCGCGAAGAAGACGTGCTGACCTTGTTGTTCTTCCTGCTGATGGCGGCGCTCACCGGTAACCTCGCTGCGCGGCAACGCCGGCAATTGCAGGCGTTGCGCGACACCCAGGAAGAAACCACCGAACTGCTCGACCTGTCGCGCAAACTCACCGCCGCCACCGACCGCCAAGCCGTGGTCAGCGCCGCCGCCCAGCACTTGAACGGCTGGAGCGATCTGCAACTGTGCCTGCTCAACCAGGATGGCCAGGGCGGCTGGAAAGTCGAGACCGGTGGCCCGCTGGAATTCTCCGAAGCCGAACGCGCCGCCGCCGACTGGGCCTGGCAACACGATCAACCAGCGGGCGCCGGCACCGGCACTTTGCCGTTCGGGCGTTGGTGGTGGTGGCCGTTGTCGGTCGAGGACGGGCCGCTGGGCTTGCTCGGTGTCTGCGCCAAAGAAGGCCAGACCTTGAGCGGCCAGCGCCGGCGCTTGTTGACCGCCCTGAGCCAACCGCTGGCCCAGGCCCTGGCCCGTGCGCAACTGGCCGAAGACCTCGAAGCAGCGCGGCTGCACGGCGAAACCGAGCAATTGCGCAGTGCCTTGCTGGCCTCGGTGTCCCACGATTTGCGCACGCCGCTGACCTCCATGCGCGGCAGCATCGACAGCCTGCTGGCCCTCGGCGAAGCAATCCCGTTGGAGGATCGCCGCGAGCTGCTCGAAGGCACCCGCGATGAAGCCGAACGCCTCGACCGCTACATTCAAAACCTGCTGGACATGACCCGCCTCGGCCACGGCGCCTTGAAACTGGCGCGAGACTGGGTGTCGCCGGCCGATATCGTCGGCAGTTCGCTCAATCGGCTGCGCGCGGTACTGGCGCCGTTGCAGGTCAGCACCGAAGTGCCGGCCGAGCTGCCGTTGCTGTACGTGCATGCGGCGTTGATCGAACAGGCGCTGGTCAACGTGATCGAAAACGCCGCGCGGTTTTCCCCGGCTCACGGACGATTGCAAGTGCGCGCCGGTGCCGATGACAGCGAGCTGTTTTTCTCGGTGAGCGATGAAGGGCCGGGGATTCCGGAGGACGAGCGGGCGAAGATTTTCGACATGTTCTACACCGCCGCCCGCGGTGATCGCGGCGGGCAGGGCACCGGGCTGGGGCTGGCGATTTGTCAGGGCATGGTCGGCGCCCATGGCGGGCGGATCAGCGTCGGCGATGGCATCGAGGGTCGCGGTACCTGCATCACGCTGCATTTGCCACTGCAGGAACAGCCGGGTTTTGAAAGTGAAGCCTGATCGCGCTTGCGCTACTCTCTTGCCACTTCTTTGTGTTGATGTGAATTCATGAGCCAGACCGCGACCATTTTGGTCATCGACGACGAACCGCAGATCCGCAAGTTCCTGCGCATCAGCCTCGCTTCCCAAGGCTACAAAGTGCTGGAGGCCGGCACCGGCACTGAAGGCCTGGCGCAAGCGGCACTGAATAAACCGGATCTGCTGGTGCTCGACCTCGGCCTGCCGGACATGGACGGCCAGCAAGTGCTGCGCGAGTTTCGTGAATGGTCGACGGTGCCGGTGCTGGTGCTGTCGGTGCGCGCCAGTGAAGGGCAGAAGGTCGAAGCGCTGGATGGCGGCGCCAACGATTACGTGACCAAGCCGTTCGGTATTCAGGAGTTCCTCGCTCGGGTGCGTGCGTTATTGCGCCAGGCGCCGGCCGGTGAAGCCCAGCAAGCAGCGCTCACGTTCGGCCCGTTGACCGTGGACCTGGCCTATCGCCGAGTGTTGCTTGATGGCGCCGAAGTCGCGCTGACCCGCAAGGAATACGCAGTGCTGGCGCAACTGGCGCGGCATCCGGGGCGGGTGATAACCCAGCAGCAATTGCTCAAGGACATCTGGGGGCCGACCCATACCGAGGACAGTCATTATTTGCGGATTGTGGTCGGGCATTTGCGCCAGAAACTGGCGGACGATCCGACCCAGCCGCGGTTTATCGTGACCGAAGCGGGGGTGGGGTATCGGTTGTTGAATGAGGGTGGGCTCTGATCGTCCCCACGCGCTGATCGTTCCCACGCTCTGCGTGGGAATGCCGCCATGGACGCTCCGCGTCCGCTCTTGAGGTCGTGACGCGGAGCGTCACAGGATGCATTCCCACGCGGAGCGTGGGAACGATCAGGTAACGTTCAAATGCTCAATTCTGCTCATTCTCATACCGATCCATCGTATCCCGCGCAATCTCGCGTCCCAGCGCGATCAACTCCGGCGCCTTGTAGAACTCGAAAAACCGGCACACGCGCTTCGGCACGTTGATCAGGACATCCGGCGGATACCCGGCAATCTTGTACTGCGCCAGCGAGGTCTGCATCACCTCGAAACTCTGGTTGATCAAGTCCAGTAAAGACGCCGGCCCGACGTTATCAATGATGAACGAACCGGTGGCCGACTTCGGCGCGCCCTCGCCCAGTGGGGCGGCGGCCGGTTGCTGGGCTTCAGGTTCGGCGGATTCGATCCACGGGTTGATCTCCGCCGCTTCGGCCTTCAGCGCTTCCTGTTCCAGCAACAATAACTGTTCGGCTTGTTTGCGGCGGAACGGCATCTTCGAGCCCAGCGAGTTGATCAGGCTGTTGAACCGCGACTTGAACGCCGCCGGACGCTGGATCACCGGCAATTGGTAATGCCGCTGGTTGGTCGAGTTGAGGTTGACCGCGATGATCAAATCGCAATGGCTCGACACCACCGGCACGATCGGCAACGGGTTCAACAGACCGCCATCGACCAACATGCGATTGCCCTGCATCACTGGCGTGAACAAACTGGGAATCGCCGCCGAGGCGCGAATAGCCTGGTGCAGACAGCCGGCCTGGAACCAGATTTCCTGCTGGTTGGTCAGGTCGGTGGCCACCGCCGTGTAGGGAATGCGCAGGTCTTCGATGTTGATCTCGCCGACAATCTTGCGGATCTGGCCGAAGACTTTCTCGCCGCGAATCGCGCCCAAACGAAAACTGACATCCACCAGACGCAACACATCGAGGTAATCCAGGCTTTCGATCCAGTTGCGATATTCATCGAGTTTGCCGGCGGCATAAATCCCGCCGACCACCGCGCCCATGGAGCAACCGGCGATGCAGGCGATGTCGTAGCCACGCCGTTCGATCTCTTCAATGACACCGATATGGGCATAACCCCGGGCTCCACCCGAGCCCAGCACCAGTGCGACACGCTTTTTCATGAATCGCCCTCGTCTGACAAGGTTCAACAATGCACCCATCGAGGGTGACGCTTCAATCGCTAAGGTCGTTTGCCGAGGCAGGGGCGTCGTTTTTTCGACACTGCATGGCGACAGATGGGTATGCTCGCGAGCGCTATAGTTTGTGCAGGCGGGGCAAGGCACTTTTTGCGCGCCGCACCGTCTTACCTGCACGACTGTTTACCTATCTTTGAGGTGTTATCGATGAAAGCCTGGATCTGTGTGCCTTTGATTGCCCTGGCGTTGGCCGGTTGTGCCGGGAAAACTGCGTACCGTGATAGCTGCGGCACCCAGATCGATGCGGCCTGGCATGAGCTCGACCTGGCCAAGGCCGAAGGTTTTGCCGGCACCGTCAGCTACTCCAAAGCCCTGTCGCTGTTGACCGGCGCCAAGACCCAGCAGCAATTCGAAGCCTACGAAGGCTGCACCAGCAAGGCCGAGAAAGCGCGATTCTATATTCGCGAGTCCCGCGCCGGTCGGTAAGCGCATGATGTAGCGCAAGGACTGCGCGTTTCGATGCGGGCACGATGGCGTCGAGTGGGATCATCCCTATTTGATTCAAGGAGCAAGTGATGTCTGCCTTGGTTGACCGGTTAGTGGCTCAGGTATTGAGCATTGAAGTTCGATTGCTGGCCTGTCAGGCACGCTTGAGTGCCCGCACCGATCCGGAAGCGCTGCACGATTTGCGCACCACGGTTCGCCGTTTGCGCAGTCTGTTGCGGCCGTTGCGGGGGTTGCCTGGAGTCGAGCAACTGGAAGTGGCGGCGTCCGGGGTCGGTGAATTGACCACTCCGCTGCGTGATCGCGAAGTGTTGGCGGCGTACTTGCTCCAGCACGGCCAACCCGAGGCGGCGCAGCGACGCATGGCGCAAATGGACGTGGCCTATCCGACCGTGGCGACCAGCCCGGAAGTCATTCAATTGCTGATGATCCTCGACGCGTTTCCACGCTTCCTGCGGGCCTCCCAGCGTCAGGGGTTGCTCAAGGGCCTGCGTCAGCGCATCGAAAAACGCCTGGCCAAGCAATGGAAGAAACTGGATCAGACCCTGCACGATCCGGCCCATGATCGTCATCTGCTGCGATTGTTGATCAAGCGCGTGCGCTATGGCATCGAGGCTTATCCCGAACTGGACCGTTTGCCCAAATCAGCGATGCCGCGACTCAAATCGGCCCAGGCCGCATTGGGCGATTGGCACGATTGCTGGCAGTGGCTGCTGCGGGCCGAACAGGAAGCGGATTTGCTGCCCTGTGTCGCGGTCTGGAAAACCACCATGGCCAAGGCTGAAGGTCGTGCCGACCGGGTGCTCGACAAACTCAGCGCCGCCTGCTTCAAATCCTGAATTCAGCAGTGATTCCCTGTGATTGATCGTTCCCACGCTCCGCGTGGGAATGCATCCCGTGACGCTCCGCGTCACTTTTGAAGCGGACGCAGAGCGTCCATGGCGGCATTCCCACGCAGAGTGAACGATCAAGATCAAAAGATCGCAGCCTTCGGCAGCTCCGGGAGCAGCGCGTCCTATCTGTCAGTCAATTTGGCCGGAATAAGCGCTGTATCGCCCGCGCAGGCTGGTTAACATCCCTTCATCCTTTTCCTGCATCTTTGAGGTTTCCATGCGCTTTTCCGATCTGCTCGACGCTGTCCGCAGCCAGCCGCAGGATCTGTCCATTCCCGCCGAATGGGGTCAGGGCCGCGCCAGTTTCGGTGGCCTGGTCGCCGCGTTGCAGTACGAAGCCATGCGCGCGAAAGTCCCGGCGGATCGTCCGGTGCGCTCGTTGGCGATCACCTTTGTCGGCCCGGTCGAACCCGGTGTGCCGGTGAGTTTTGAAGTGGATGTGTTGCGCGAAGGCAAGGCCGTCAGCCAGGTGCTGGGCCGGGCGATGCAGAAAGGCCAGGTGGTGACGTTGATCCAGGGCAGTTTCGGTGCCTCGCGACCTTCCGAAGTAGCCGTTGCGGCGCTACCGGCGCCCGAGTTCAAACACTGGGACGACTGCCAGGAACTGCCTTACATCAAAGGCGTGACCCCGGAATTCATGAAGCACCTGGCGATGCGTTGGAGCGTTGGCGGGCTGCCGTTCACCGGCAATAAATCCCGAGATATGGGTGGTTGGGTGCGCTTGCGTGGGGAGGTGAAGGAAGAGGCGCTGAGCGAGGCGCATATCCTGGCGTTGGTCGACGCTTGGCCACCGGCCCTGTTGCCGCACCTGAACAAACCGGCGATGGGCAGTACGCTGACCTGGACCATCGAATTCGTCCAGCCGTTGCTGGCGCTTAGCACTCTCGACTGGTGCAAGTACCTGGTAGAGATCGAACACGCCGCGGACGGCTACGGTCATGCAGCGGCGAAGCTGTGGAGCGCCGACGGTCAGTTGATCGCCATGAGCCGGCAGACCGTGACGATATTCGCCTGACTCAGCGCCGGTGGCGCTTGCGCCAGGCGCGCCACCAGCCGCCGCTGAGGAAGAACCGCGGAAAGGTCAGGAACTGCTCGACCAGCAAGCGCGACATGGCATCCTTGCGATCACTGAACGGCTCGGAGGCTTGTGCCTCTAGGCTGTGACCGTGGCGCTGCAAACCCAGGCCGGCAATCACGCCGATGACGCCAATCACGATGTTCACCAGGCTCAGGCTGAACACCCCGGAGACAATCAGCAGGAAGCCGATGATGAACAGCGGCACGGCAATCAGGTGCAAGGCCAGATTGGTCGGGTGCTGGTGATTGTTCGGGTAGGACTTCCATTGCCAGGCCGGAAGGTTGGGGTGACGTTTGCCCATGATGAAACTCCTCAATCCATGTTGAACACAATGGTTGAAGAATAGGCGTGGCGGGGGCGGGCGGCGAATCGAGGTTGGCTATCGGAACGATAGGGGCAATGGTCAAGATTGATGTTGACCGGGCTTGCCCGCGAAGAGGCCCTCAGAGTTTCAACTGCCCGATCGCCTTGCTCAACTCCCCTGCCAACGTCGCCAATTCATTACTGGTGTTCGCCGAATCCACGGTCTGCTGCACGGTGTTTTCGGTCACGTCGCGAATGCTCACCACCGACCGATTCATTTCCTCCGCCACATGACTCTGCTGTTCGGCGGCGACGGCGATCTGCGTATTGCTTTCCCGCATCTGCGCCACGGCGCTGGTGATTTGCGCTAACGCCGCGCCGGCTTCCTGAGCCTGCTGCACGCAATCGTCAGCCTTGAACGAGCTTTCCTGCATGAAGTCCACCGCGTCCCGGGTCCCGGCCTGCAAGGCCGACACCATCAGGGTGATTTCATCGGTCGAGGCCTGCACACGCTTGGCCAGGTTGCGCACCTCGTCGGCGACCACCGCAAAGCCGCGACCCATTTCCCCGGCTCGCGCCGCTTCGATGGCGGCATTGAGCGCCAGCAGGTTGGTTTGCTCGGCGATGCTGTGAATCACACCGACCACGCCGTTGATCTTCTGACTGTCCTCGGCCAGGCGCTGGATCATCTCGGCGGTCTGCTGCACGCCGCTGGATAATCCGGCAATCGACTTCTGCACCCGACTGACCACTTCCTGGCCACTGCCAGCCAGGGTGTCGGCGCTTTGCGACAGGTCGCGGGTGGCGCCGGCGTGCTGGGCGATGTGATAAACCGTGGCGGTCATTTCATTGATCGCCGTGGCCGCCTGATCGGTTTCGCTTTGCTGGCCGAGCATGCCGTGACGCACCTCATTCATGCTCGCCGCCAAACGTGCCGCGCCGACGTCCAGTTGCCGCGCGGTGTTGGCGACGGTGTTGACCACCCGCTGATAACCGGCCTGCATCGCGTTGAAGGCATTGGCCATCTGCCCGACTTCATCTTTGCACGCCAAAGGCACGCGGGCCGACAGGTCGCCGGTTTTCTCAACGTGCAGCATCACGTCTTTCAAGGTGTTGAGTTGGCTGAGCAGGAAGCGGATCAGCAATTGCGACGCGCCGAGCATCGCCAGCATCAGGATCGCCACCGCCATCGCATAGTTGAGGAAACGTTCGCTGAACACTTGGCTCAGGCTCGGGCCGTAAGCGATCACCGCGACTTGCTGGCCGTCGGCGCGACTGAACACCTCGGCGCCCATCAACGGGTTGTCGCCGAACAGCGGCATGGCGTTGATCTCGACCCAACCGTTGTTGGTGTCTGTCAGCTCCAATATCGGTTGTTCGTTCAACCGTGGCGCCTGGCCGTGACTGAAAGTCAGCACGTTGTCAGCCTTGGGCAGCGGTTGCCCGGCGGGCCAGGCGCTGAGCAAGCGCGCCTGGGCCTGGGCCGACGCCTGGGACGCGTGGCTGCGGGCCTGTTGTTCGAGCTGCACGGCGTACAACACCAACAGCAGGGTGGTGACGAAGGCGACCGCGTTGACCGCCCAGAATTTGTATTTCAGCGAGATGTTGCTAAGCCAGGCACCCATAGGAAGGTCTTCTCTGATAGCGGAAACAGCATTGGCAAGGTGCCAGCATTGTGCCGCTATGCAGGTCAGGCGGTTTTGATATGGGTCAAGTTTGAGTGTGGGTTTGGCGCAAGGACGCCATCAATCCGTAGGAGCAAGGCTTGCCCGCGATAGCGTCGGCACGGTTTCAATCGATTGAAGGCAGCCCAAAGAATGCTCGCGCACACGCCGTGGTATGCGCTGCCAAGTCTTCCTCGCTCTCGCCCCGATGCAACGCCACTTCGCGCAAGACCTCGGTCAGGTACGCCGGCTCATTGCGCCCGTTCTTCGGTTTCGGCCGCAGGCTGCGCGGCAGCAGATAAGGCGCATCGCTTTCCAGCATCAAGCGGCCGCGTTTGATTTCTTTCACTAAAGGATGCAAATGCGTGCCCCGACGCTCGTCGCAGATCCAGCCGGTGATGCCGATGTGCAAATCCAGGTCGAGGTAACTGAACAGCGCTTTCTTTTCCCCGGTGAAGCAATGCACCACGGCGGCCGGCAATTGATCGCGGTAGTCACGGAGGATTTCCAGCAGACGCTGACTGGCGTCGCGCTCATGCAGGAACACCGGCAATTGCAGTTCGACCGCCATGGCCAGATGGTGCTCGAGGACTTTTTCCTGTTGTGGGCGCGGCGAGAAGTCGCGATTGAAATCCAGCCCGCATTCGCCCACGGCCACCATGTTCGGCTCCTGGAGCAAACTGCGCAGGCTACGCTCGCTGTCAGCGTTCCAGTCGCTGGCGGAGTGGGGGTGAATGCCGGCAGTGGCGAACAGCCGTTGCGCGCTTTCATCCAGTCGCCGGCACAGCTCCAGGGCCTGTTCGCTGCCCTCGACACTGGTGCCGGTGAGCACCAATTGGCAGACCCCGGCGGCATAGGCGCGGTCGAGTACAGCCTGGTGTTTATCGTCGAAACTGGGGTTGGTCAGGTTGACGCCGATATCGATGAGTTGCATGGTGCTACCTCGGACCAAAGGCCGGAAAGCATATCAGAGCTGTAGATTTATAAGAAAAGCCAAGAACTACAACGAGTTAAAGCTGTCTCTTGATGCCGCGAGACAGGTCGGGTTGGTGAAAATGCCATCACTGTGCCAGTCTTTCGCACTTTGCCAGCGCTCAAGGCGCTCTGTTTCCGACGTTCGATGTCATGAATTTTCGTGAAATCGACCCGTATTCTTTCCGGAGAGTGGATGACACGTCCCTCGGTTTTGCTACTGCTGTGTTGTTCGTTGCTGCTGCCGATGCCGGCGGTCGCGCGTCTGGCCGGACCGCTGCAAGCCGTGCCGTCGACCAAAGTGCGCGACCTGGCGGACATCCGCAGCAGCCGTGTGCTGAAAGTCCTGGTCAACCAGAGCCGCAACAGCTCCGGCGAAGTCCAGGGCCAGGCCATCGGTGTCGAATACCATCGCCTGCGAGCCTTCGAGCAATACCTCAACGGCCATGCGCGCGACGGCCAGGAAATCACCCTCAAGATCATCCCCAAGGCCAAGGATCAACTGCTCGGCGCCTTGCAGCGCGGCGAGGGCGATCTGGTGGCGCCGGGGGAACTCCTCGATCCGCAATCGGGGCACGCCATCAGTACCAGTGAACCGATTGCCAGCAACGTGCCGCTGATTCTGGTCGGCATCAAGGGCGAACGCCGCTACACCAAACTCGAACAACTCTCCGGCAAAACCCTGGCGCTGCCCACGGGCAGTGCCGCCGGGGATGCGGTCAGCCAGATCAATCAAAAACTCGCCCTGCACAAACTGGCGCCGGTGAAGGTCGAGTGGGTCGACCCGAGCCTGGCGGTCGAAGATGTGTTGGAGATGGTCCAGGGTGGCATCTTCCACCTGACCATCGTCGAGCAACCGATTGCCGAGCGCTGGGGCAAGATCCTGCCCAAGTTGCGAATCGATCGACAAGTGCTGATCAGCGAGCCCGGCGAGGAATATTGGTTCGTGCGCCGCGATGCCTCGATGCTGCGGGCGAGCATCGATCGCTTCCTCACCACCTACAAAAAGCCGTCGGATGAGGACGTGGCGTTCCTGCGCATCTACCGACGCCTGTATCAAGTGCACTATCCACTGGCCAAGGCCGACCGACAGCGTCTGGAAAAACTCCGCCCGGTGTTGCAGAAACACGCGGACGCCCAAGGCATGGACTGGCTGAACCTGGCGGCGCTGGCGTTCAAGGAGTCGGCGCTGCAACCCGGGGCCCGCAGTGGCAGTGGCCCGACTGGTTTGATGCAGATCACGCCGTCCGCAGCCCAGCGGGTCGGGGTCAACAATATTCAGAACCTCGACGCCAATGTGCAGGCCGGGGCCAAGTACCTGGCGATGATCCGCCGCAAATTCTTCTCCAGCCCCAAACTCAATGAGCGCGAGCGCATGGCGTTCGTGCTGGCGGCCTACAACATGGGGCCGGAGCGGGTCCAGGGCATGCGCGCCGAGGCCCGGCGCCGGGGCCTGAATCCGAACCAGTGGTTCTTCCAGGTCGAGCGTATCGCCATGGAGCAGGTGGGAATGGGCGCGGTCAGCTATGTTAATAGCGTGAACAAGTATTACTTGGCGTTCGATCGGGAGCGGGAGTCGTTGGAGCCCCCGGGGCAAAAAGTGGCCTCACGGAAATGATCGACTAAACTGATTGTTATGGCGAAATATTTGCGCTTTTAACATTTGATTTACTGATTAATATAGCGGCCAACCAACACACACACTCAATGGATGACACAGCATGAGCTCACTGATCAACAAGGTCCTGTTTACCCGCGCTGGCTACGGCCTGACTGTTCTGCGGATCGTGGTCGGCATCATTTTCGCGGCCCACGGCTCACAGAAACTCTTCGGCATGTTTGGTGGTTACGGCATCGCCGGCACCGCGCAGTACATGGAAAGCCTTGGCCTGGCGCCGGGTCACCTGATGGCGATCCTGGCCGGTGGCACCGAGTTCTTCGCTGGCCTGGCGTTGATCATCGGCTTGCTGGTTCGTCCGGCCGCTCTGGGGCTAGCCTTCCTCTCGCTGGTGGCGATCTTCACCGTGCACTTGCCTAACGGTCTGTTCATGGCTAACAACGGTTACGAGTTCGCCCTGGCCTTGCTGGGTGGCAGCATTGCCGTGCTGATCGAAGGTGCCGGCAAGCTTTCGGCAGACCGCGCCATCGCCGGCTGACCGCTCTGGCTCAACGAAAAGGCCCGCATTGTGCGGGCCTTTTTTGTTGCGCGTCATTCTTGACACTGTCCGGTCAGGTTCTCTAGGATGCTGCCCATGCGCCGATTTAAACAGCTACTTGCGGGGCGCCAGGTGACTCATTCAGTTGCCGATAGAAGCCTGGAACAGGCTTCGAAATACCGCTAAAGCGCTGGTTCGGTGTTGCCTCTCACCTGCCATGCAGACTTTTGAGGCAGAGACACGACCCAATGAACGCACTAAGCCCCGTTGTACGCCCCGCGCCGATCACGGCACACCTCACCCAGCGCAATCCAAAAATCCTGCTTGGCGGCAAACATCAGCCGACGCTCCTGCGTTATCTCGATGGCTGGCCACGTCGCACCGGCGGTCCCGCCGCGTTCCTGATCCAGTTTGTCGAAGACGGCGAGTCCCTGGCGCGATTTGCCAACGACAGTTTTGACCTGGCGGTGATTCAATCGCCGAACCTCGAAGACGCGCCCGAGGTGATCAGGCAATTGACTCGTGTTGCTCGACAAGGGCTGATTACGCGGCGCTGAGACCGCGTCAGTGCTTGGCTGCTGCCCGGAACTGGTTGGCGTGGAGGCAGTTTTGCACAATGCGACTGCGGGTTGACCAGTCGGTATTGATGATGTGGAAGCGCTGGATGTAGCTGTTGCCATCCTCTGAGTGGAACCACTTATCAATTTTGTCGCTGAAATCGTCCGGGACAAAGATGCCGGTGTATTTAGCGCACTGAATCGAGCGCAGTGAATACGCTCTTTTCGGTTCGAGGGAGACCTCGTCCATAAACTTTTTAAGTTTGTCGGTAGAGATATAGTTCTCGCCACTCCATTGTTGCTGGACGCCATCCCAGTAATCAGAGTTGTTGGTGTATTTGTTGTAAGAGATGACCACAGTTCGACCGGGAATGGTTTTCCAGATGTCGTCAATGGTCGAATACCTGAAACTCGATGGAATGAGGCGCTTGCCGATTTTTTCGTTAATCAACAAGCGCAGTTCATCATGGGCAGCTTCAGTGAAGTTGTCGAACTGATGGAAGTTCAGGATGATCAGTTCTTTTGCTCTGGACGAAGAACCGTCGTAGAAGTTGTTCAATATGTCGAGAATGTCTGTGCTGACAAAGCGGTTCAGGTCATGCCAGTGGTACAGCTGGAAGCGCTTGGGATCGTTGGCCGCCTTGCCGGGCAGGAACCTCACGCGCAGATCCAGGACCCTGAAGCCCGCCTTGATTTGCTCGGAGGCCGGAACATCCTGTGTAATTTCCTGAGGGAAGTTGAGGGTCGATGCTTTTTTGTCTGCGCCGGAGTCGTGGGTCCCTGGCAGAATAAGTTCATCAATACGCAGTTTATACAAGTCGGGGACGTTATCCATCCAACAGTCCAGACCTTGAATGTTATTGGTCATGTTTTATTCATCCGTGAATAGATGTGATTAAAGTTGCGCGCTTGTTGTGGCGCGCTATTAATCTCGCGCAAGACTTTGACGTTGTCAAAGCTTGTGCTGGTTATAACTTTCGCGGAATGTTGCTGGATGAATAGATTGTGCTTTTATTATTGGTAGTGAAGGTTTAGGGGTAGCGGATGTCTACGATATAAACTAGTTGTTCGCCGGTGGGGGTTTGAACGCGAACTTCGGCATCCAGCGCCTTTCCAATCAATGCCCGCGCCAGCGGCGAATCAATGCTGATCAGTCCCAGTTTCAGGTCCAGTTCATCCGGGCCGACAATGCGATAGCGCGACTCTTTGCCGTCCTCGTCTTCAATCGTGACCCAGGCGCCGAAGTACACCTTGTTCGGATCGCTGGGTTTTTCGCTGACGACTTTCAGGGCTTCCAGGCGTTTGGTGAGAAAACGCACGCGGCTGTCGATCTCGCGCAGCATCTTCTTGCCGTAGGTGTACTCGGCGTTTTCCGAACGATCACCCTGGGCCGCCGCTTCGCTGACCGATTGCGTCACCTGCGGTCGGCGCACGTGCCAGAGTTCGTGAAACTCGGCACGCATCCGCGCTTCACCTTCGGGGGTGATCAGCGCGGTACCAGCAGTGCGGGGAGGGCGATAACGGCTCATGGTGACTTCTTGTGGTAGAGAGTGCTTGAGTCTATCAACCCTCGCGCAAGACTGTCAGGGGGCTGGCGTTCAACGCGCGACGCGTGCCGAACACACCGGCACCACCGATCAGCACCGCACCAATCAGCGGCAGCACCAGCAGCCACGGATGCGGATGCCAGGGCAGGTCGAAGGCGTAGCGGTAAAGCACCAGGCTGACCAACTCCGAACCCAGTGCCGCCAGCAAACCGCTGACCGCGCCGAGCAAGCCGAACTCGATGCGCCGGGCCTTGACCAGCAATTGCCGCTCAGCTCCCAAGGCGCGCAACAACGCGCCTTGGCGAATGCGTTCATCCAGGGTGGCCTGCAGACCCGAGAACAGCACCGCCATCCCCGCCGCCAACACGAACAGCAACACGTACTCTACCGCCAGGGTGACCTGGGCGAGGATGCTGCGCAGTTGCTCCAGCAAGGCTTCGACTTGCAGAATGGTCACCGCCGGGAATGCCCGGGACAGATCGACAATCTGCTGATCGTGGCCGGCCGCCAGATAGAAGCTGGTGAGGTAGGTCGCCGGCAGATCCTTCAAAGTGCCGGGCTGGAAGATCATGAAGAAGTTCGGCTGGAAGTTGTCCCAGTTGATCTCCCGCAGGCTGGTGACTTTCGCTTCGCGATTGACCCCGCCGACGGTGAACACCAAGTGATCGCCCAGCTTGAGCTTCAGACTCTCGGCAACCTTGCCTTCGACCGACACGCCGGGAATCTCATCCGGGCTTTGTTCGCTCCACCAGTTGCCCGAGGTGAGCTTGTTACCCGCCGGCAGGTCCGCCGCCCAGGTCAGGCTCAAGTCACGCTGGATCGCCCGGTCGCCGGCAGAATCCTTGCTGACGATGTCTTGCACCGCTTCGCCATTGATACTGATCAAACGACCTGGCACCACCGGATACAGCGGGGCCGATTGCGCCGACAGTTCGATCAGGCGATCGGTGAACGCCTGCTTGTCCGCTGGCAGAATGTTCAGGGCGAAATAATTCGGCGCGTTTTTCGGCAGCTGGTTCTGCCAGGTGTCGAGCAACTCGCCCCGCAGCAATGCGATCAATGCCATGGACAGCAGAATCAAACCGAAGGCCAGGGATTGGCCCGCCGCCGCCAATGGGTGACGTAGTAGTTGACCCAGGCCCAGACGCCACGGCAACGAGGCACGAGCCAACATCCGGCGCAGGCTTTTGAGCAACAACAGCAGCAAACCGCCAAGCACCACGGCGGCAATCACGCCACCACCGAGCAGAGCAAAGGTCAGGACCAGGTCCAGACTCAAGCGCCACATGATCAACCCGAGCGCGCCCAGCGCGGCGCCATAGACCATCCAGGTGCTGGACGGGATCGGCAGCATGTCCCGACGCAATACACGCAATGGCGGTACCCGCCCGAGAGCGGCCAGCGGTGGCAGGGCGAAACCGGCCAGTGCCACCAGACCGGTGCCGATTCCGGCAACGGCTGGCAGCAAGCCACCCGGTGGGACGTCGGTGGGCAACAAGTCATGCAGCAACGCAAATAGCCCAAGCTGCGCCAGCCAGCCGAGCAGGGCGCCGCTGAGGCTGGCGAGCAGGCCGAGCACCGTCAGCTGCAAACTGAACAGCACCATGGTTTCCCGCCGGGACAGACCCAGGCAGCGCAGCAGGGCACTGGCATCGAAGCGGCGCGTGGCAAAGCGTGTCGCCGACAGCGCCACCGCCACGCCAGAGAGCAAAACCGCGACCAGACTGGCCATGTTCAAGTAGCGCTCGGCTTTGCCCAGGGCGCCACCGATCTGTCGGTTGCCATCCCGCGCATCCTGGATGCGCTGGTTGGCGGCCAAACCTGGCTTGATCAACTGGCGATAGGTTTCCAGCGCTTCAGCCTTGCCCCGCCAGAGTTCGCGGTAACTGACGCGGCTGCCGGGCTGCACCACACCGGTCGCCGTGAGGTCGCTGAGATTGATCAGCACCCGCGGGGTCAGGCTGTAGAAATTACCGGCGCGGTCCGGCTCATAGGTCAGCACCCGCGACAGCTTCAAGGTTTTCATGCCAACGTCGATGCTGTCGCCGATCTTCAGGTCCAGCGCGGTCAGCAGGCGCGCTTCGACCCAGGCTTCGCCGGATTTCGGCCCGCCGCCGGATTCTTCCGCAGCGAAGGGCGCCGGGGCGCTTTTCAGTTCGCCGCGCAAGGGATAAACGTCGTCGGCGGCTTTGATGCTCGACAGTTGAATGCCGTTATCCGTGGCGATGACGCTGGAAAATTCCACCACCTGGGCATGTTCCAGGCCCAGCTCGGTGCCGCTTCTGATCTGTTCGGGCCGCGCCGGCGAACTGCCTTCGAGCAACAGGTCGGCGCCAAGAAACTCAGTAGCGCGCAACATCATGGCGCCGTTGAGGCGGGCGCCGAAATAACCGATGGCGGTACTCGCCGCCACAGCCACCAGCAGGGCGAAGAACAGCACCCGCAGCTCACCGGCGCGGGCGTCGCGCAGCAGTTGGCGGATGGCGAGGCTGAACAGGCGCAACAGCGGCAAGCGTGCCATCAAGGCTCCAGAGGGGCGACCAGCAGGCCGGCTTCAAGGCGGATCAGGCGCCGGCAGCGATGTGCCAGGCGTTCGTCGTGGGTCACCAGCACCAGGGTCGTGCCGCGCTCCTTGTTCAATTCGAACAGCAGGTCGCTGATGCGCTCGCCGGTGTGGCTGTCGAGGTTGCCCGTGGGTTCATCGGCGAACAGCACGTCGGGCTCGGCGGCAAACGCCCGGGCAATCGCCACGCGCTGCTGTTCGCCGCCGGAGAGTTGGCGTGGCGAATGGGTCAGGCGTTGGCCCAGGCCCACCCGTTGCAGTAATTCGGTGGCGCGCTCCCGGGCGTCTTTGCGGCCGTCGAGTTCCAGCGGCAGCATGACGTTTTCCAGGGCGTTGAGGCTGTCGAGCAGTTGGAAGGACTGGAAGACAAAACCCACATGCTCGGCGCGGATGCGCGCCCGTTGATCTTCGTCGAGATTGCTCAGGGCTTGCCCGGCGAGGGTGACTTCGCCACTGCTCGGCAGGTCGAGGCCGGCCAGCAAACCGAGGAGGGTGGATTTGCCCGAACCGGAGGCGCCGACGATGGCCAGACTGTCGCCCTTGTTCAGTTCCAGGCTGAGTTCGTGCAGGATAGTCAGTTCACCTTCCGCGCTGGGAACCACTTTGCTGAGGTTCTTCGCGGTGAGAATACTTGCGCCCATGGAGAATCCGATGCGTGTTTGGTTTTTGAGTGCTGGCCTGGCCTTGATGTGCATGGCCCAGAACGCAGCGGCGGGTACAGTCCTGATCGTTGGCGATAGTATCAGCGCCGGTTTCGGACTGGATACCCGCTTGGGGTGGGTGTCGCTGCTTGAGCAACGGCTCAAGCGCGAAGGTTTCGACGATAAAGTGATCAATGCCTCCATCAGCGGCGACACCAGTGCCGGAGGCCAGGCACGCCTGCCGGCGCTGCTTGCAGAGCATAAACCGGAGCTGGTGATCCTCGAATTGGGAGGCAACGACGGCTTGCGCGGAATGCTGCCAACGCAATTGCAACAAAACCTTGCTGCGATGATCGACAGCTCCCGGGCCAGCGGTGCCAAGGTGTTGTTGCTGGGCATGCAACTGCCGCCCAACTACGGTGCCCGTTACACCGAGGCCTTTGCCAAGGTCTATGGCACGCTGGCCGAGGAGAAAAAAATCCCGCTGGTACCGTTTTTCCTCGATGGAATCGGCGGCCACCCCGACCTGATGCAAGCCGATGGCCTGCACCCGGCGGCAGCGGCTCAGGACAAGTTGCTGGAAAATGTCTGGCCGACGCTGAAACCGCTGCTTTGAAATATTTTCTCGGAGGGCTTAGAACGGAGAAAGTTGTTTGCTATACCCGAACTTGACGCCTGATGCGAAAAAGCCCCCGCACTCGCGCTGCTTTTTGCAGGTTTGGCATTCGGGGGCGAACTCATTCTTCCAATCACTGATCGATTTTTTGTAGTAGGGAAGAATATCCGGGTTCACTAGGCACAGCTGATGGTTGTAGACCGAGACATTCATGCCGTACTTGGCGAGAATGCCAACCGATTTGCTGAGCGTATCCTTGTATTCGATGGGGTCAATCCATAGCTCGTCAAGATTAGCTCGGGTGAAGCCCATCATTTCAAGGCCCATCAGTGCTACTTGATCAACAAAAAGAAGATTGCGGGCAATGAACTCACACAACTCAGGAAGCCGTTGCACCGAGAGCTTGTGTATGACCACTCTGATCTCAACCCTCTGGCCCAAACGCTTGAGGTTGAGAATGCCCTGAATGGTTTCGTCGAAAGCACCTTGAGCCTGGACGATGTAATCATGCAGTGTCGGATCGTCTGAGTAGACGGGGATTCCGGTCATCGCGTCGGACAATTCAATTGCGGCGTATTTTTCTGCGAACGTAGGATCTTTGAAGCTTCGACCGTTCGATAGGATGTGGATAGCGGTTCTAGGCAGATAGCTTTTGGTCAGGCTGATGATCTTTAGAAAACGATCTTTGTTGGTCGTTGGCTCACCCCCAGTAAACCCCAGCTCTCTGGTCTCTTTTGGGATCAACGGAATCAAGCTCTCGATTTCATCGAGTATCCATGAATCATCAGCTGATTTAGGTGGTTGAGAACACATCAGGCAGTAGTTATTGCACTGCTCCGTGAGCAGGATGCTGTTGTTCGGTGACGAAGCCCGAAACAATACCCGGATGCTCTGACGATCCGCCGAAAGTCGGATAACGTCATTGTCGCCAATGTAGCTGAAGTCATTCGCCAGGATGGAATAGTCGGAGCCGACGGGCAGTTCCTCCACGAGCGCCTGATGTTGCTCAGTCAGTAAATAGTGGGCGAAGCCTGTGGGGATCTGGTGATCGCAAACCAAAAAAGCCAATTCCCGTCGCAGGATTTCAGGCAGATTCCGATTGGTGGAAACCTTGATCAGGGTGAGATCTTTATAAACATTAACCGCGTGGATACGGATAACCTTTCCACTGAGCTTCAGCATCGATTGGCCCACCCCATAAAAATCCGTTTCGTATGTTCGTCGCGGCTCATCAGTTCAATGAGGTGCTTGAAGATCGCCATGTTGCGCTTGCAGAACGAGGATTCAGGTTTTCTCGCGACCAGATCCCCATGCATGGCGTGATGGTAAACGGGCTCTGCACCACAATAGGGTTCGAACGCACAGTCAGAGCACATGGGTGCGCTTAAGGTGAAGGAGTTTTCCAGTGCATCCAGAAGCTGGTCGGAAAGGATGATCTCCTCATAGGAATGCTCAAGAACATTGCCCAGCCTGAACGTATGATCGCCCATCTCGGCAAGCATCCGGCTCTCATCCGAGGCATAGACGGCCCCATCGTAATTGAACACTATGGCAGCGATGCCAGCGCCAGCAGGGTTCATCAAGTCAACAAATCCCGGGTCGCCAGAGGTCAGCATTTTTGTCAGTACGAGCGAGGAATACTGCTCGACAAATCGTACGCCGGACTTGTTCAGTTCAATGATGTACTCGAGACCTTCCTTGTAAAATTCCAGCCAGCGCTCAGTGTCATATGACATGAATTTCTTGGTTTTGATTGCAAAGCCGTATGGGGAAAGGGTACGGAGAAAGATTCCATCAAAGCCTAGGCGCAAGTATTCATCAATGATGTCTCTTGCTCGCGGCAAGCTCTTGTCCGTCGTTGTCATCAGCGCTGAAACCTGGTCGTAGCCAAGGGCTGTGCGGGCCTTTTTCAGGCCTTCTTCGAAGCGCTGATGGCTGTCTCGTCCGGGTCTTGGACGGTTCGCATTATGGAGATCCATTGGTCCGTCGAGAGAAGACGAAAGCACAATGTTGTGTTGCTTGCAGAAATCGAGCACGTCGTCGGTCAGTAGCGATAGCGTGGTTGCAATGACGAACTGAAGGTCACGGCCCTCCTTGAGGTTGCGTTTTTTTGCCTCAAGAACGACGTACTTCACCATCTCGAAGTTCAGCAGTGGCTCGCCACCCTGAAATTCTATTTTGATGGCGGGATTGGGGGACCTGAAAACGAAGTCCAGCGACTTTTCAGCCATCTCCATCGTCATGTCGAATTCGCCTTTGCTCTCCGATTGCCGAGATACCTGGCAATAGGGGCAGCTATGGTCGCAGCGAAGGGTTACGACAAAGATATGCAGGTTGGTGAATTGGGCCAATCTGGACAATCGCGTGCGAATCTTCAGTGCCAAAAGCTGAAGCGGCGCCTGCTCATCGGTAAATCGGATGAATTGTTTCGACCTGAGTGTAGGGATCAGTTCGGACGAGATCGCAAGCGTCTTGCTGATCAGTGGTTCGAGCATCGGTGTCGGTATGACGTGATACTCGCCCGCCATGTTGGTGATGACGTACTCGTCGTCATTCAGTCGATCAAATTTGAATGGAAGCAACTCGTAGGGACGTTGCTGTACATAAAATCCCTGCTCTTGGAATTTACTCACTGATCAGTCCGGTTTTTGAGAACGCCAGCCCAAGGATCAGATTCCTGATCGGAAGGGTCTCAGCGTTCAGCCGGTGCCGCAGCTGGTAATCGAGTGCATCCTTCTTGAATTCTTGAATGGCTGTCAGAAACGAAGGTTCATCGATGCCAATATTCGAGGACAAGGCGCAGATAAATTTCCCATCAGCGCATGTGATATCGGCTGTCAGTGAGTTCATCGAGCGATAAGCGGCTTTTTGCAGAACCTGTCCGTCATAAAGCCGCTCATCAAAGACGAGCGTTGCCGCGCGCTCCATTTCAGGAGCCCGAGTGATGTGAGCTATGTGAGCTATGCGACGCGTGCGAGCTATGGGAGCTGTGGTAAGCCATGAATTGACCTTGATCGCCACGTTTCAAGACAAACGCAAAGAGATCATTGCCGCCGCGAACTGAAAGGTTCTCGCTCGGAGTAGCCGATTGGAATGAGATAGTGGTGTCTTTGCTGGGCTCCACAACCTTGTGGATGACTAAGGCAGAAGCCTGTTCGGTGGCTACAGCTGCGGCCAGAGTTGCCATTGGTACCAGAAAGGAGCGCTTTTTCATTATTGGATTTCCTTATCATTGGTGTGGGTATTTGTGGAGTCTCACTGGCGGATGGCCATGATGTCAATGTGGAATTAGTTGCGGGGCGCTTTCTATCTCCTAAATCCGACAGACGTACCACTACCATCTGATTTCGAGGCCTACGAACACCAACCCACCGGGAAAAAATCCCGCTGGTACTCGATGGAATCGGCGGCCACCCCGACCTGATGCAAGCCGATGGCCTGCACCCGGCGGCAGCGGCTCAGGACAAGTTGCTGGAAAATGTCTGGCCGACGCTGAAACCGCTGCTTTGACGCTTTTCTAGTGGCGGTGTTTCGGCTAAGGTGGCGCCCCCGATTTGGAGCCCCCGATGCCGCGTCCTGCCTGGTCCCTTTTTGCCTACCAACTGATCGAGCCTGACGAACAGCTGGATCTGTTCGCCTGCCAGGAAGTGCGGGTGCATCTGGTGACCCGTCAGCTGGAGCTCGGCGGCTCGGCGGACCGGACCTTGTGTGGCAGCCTGCTGCCGGCGCAGCCGCGTTGGTCGAGTGTGGACCGCAGGGTGTTCCAGGATCAGCGTTTGTGTTCGTTGTGCCGGGCGATCCTGGAGTCGCAAAAACGCGGCACCTCGCCGATCTGGCCGGAACTGCGTTTCGAGCTTTAAGTCCCCTCGCCATACAGGCTGTACATGAAAAAAACGTCATGTATCGCCTGCAGCGTCTCGATCTCCCCGAATTTACGGGTGTCGGTGTACAATCGCGTTCTTATACCCTTGTCGACCCTGCGAAGGATTTTCCGGATGTTGCCGCGCTTTCCTGCCGTCACCCGCTGCCTGACCCTTGCCGCCCTCTGTGCAGCCGGTCCAGTTTCAGCACTAGAGCTGCCTCTACCGCCACCTGGTGAAGACATCATCGGTCAGGTGCAAGTGATCAAGGCCAAGTACGAAGATACCTTCGCCGACCTTGGCACCACGTACGATCTGGGCTATTCGGAAATGGTCGCGGCCAACCCGGGCGTCGACGCCTGGCTGCCGGGCGCCGGGACTGAAGTCGTGTTGCCGACCCGCTTCATCCTGCCGCCGGGTCCGCGCGAAGGGATCGTCATCAACCTGGCTGAGTACCGCCTCTACTATTTCCCGAAAGGCCGGAACGTGGTGTACACCTTCCCGCTGGGCATCGGTCGTGAGGGTTGGGGTTCGCCGATCGCCCACACCACTATCACCGCGAAAACGCCCAACCCGACCTGGACCCCTCCAGCGTCGATCAAGGCCGAGCATCTTGCCGACGGTGACCCGTTGCCGAATGTGGTGCCGGCCGGCCCGGACAACCCGCTGGGGCCGTTCAAGTTCAACCTGGGCACCCCGGGCTACCTGATTCACGGCTCGAACAAGAAATTCGGCATCGGCATGCGCACCAGCCACGGTTGCTTCCGCATGTTCAACAACAATGTGCTGGAAATGGCGGGCATGGTGCCGGTCGGTACGTCGGTGCGGATTATCAACGACCCGTACAAGTTCGGCGTGAGTGGCGGCAAGGTCTACCTCGAAGCGCACACGCCGCTGGACGACAACGGCAATCCGTCGGTGGTCGACAAGCACACCGCAGTGATCAACGCGATGCTCAAGCGTGAAGACATCACCAACAACCTGCGCATGAACTGGGATGTGGTGCGTGACGTGGTGGCTGCCGAAGATGGCCTGCCGGTGGAAATCGCCGTACCGAATACCTCCGCACCGATGGTGTCGAGCGTGCCGGTCGACCTGCAGCAGTAAGCACTAAAAAGAACCCGCCGACGTTGGCCGTCGGCGGGTTTTTTTATGGCCGGTACTAAACGCCGGTCATAAAAAAAGCCGACCCATGAATGGATCGGCTTGATAACAATCCCGAAGGACTATTACTTGCGGCTAGCTTTGTCCAGCATGCGCAGAGCACGCTCGTTAGCTTCGTCAGCAGTCTGTTGTGCTTTTTGAGCAGCAGCCAGAGCTTCATCAGCTTTACGGTAAGCTTCGTCTGCACGAGCCTGGGAGCGAGCAGCTGCGTCTTCAGTAGCGGTCAGACGTGCTTCGGTTTCTTTCGATACGCTGCTGCAACCGGTAGCCAGAACTGCGGCCAGAGCCAGAGCAGAGAATTTCAGAACGTTGTTCATCGTGTTCCCCTTCAAGGACTTTCTATTAAGTAGCTGTCTCCTCAGAGTGAGGAAATAGCCGGCGTACATACTACCCATTACTTGTCGTAAGTAAACTGACGTAAAGCAAGAAGCAAAAAAAATTGTAGGCGTTGATTCTTTTTCGAGCAACTTTTAACTGCACTGTATAAAAAATACTCAGCTGCAAGGCCCGAGATGAGCGAGCCGCATGCGAAAAGTTCCCTATCCCACCGGCAGTATTTCCGGTCTTTGTTAAAGTCTGTCTACATGGTTTCGTCTACTCTTTTGTTCGGATTTTGCGCAGCGCCTCTCATATCTTTGTGCATGTTGAGGTGACTTTAACAACGGGCGCTCGTCTCAAGTCTCAATATCCGGCAATGTTCAGGCTTCGACCCGGGAAGATCTTTGGTCGAGCCGTCCCTGCGTAACCCGGAGCAGCACCCGCCACCTCAACGTGATGACGAGCGTACCTTGAGCATTTTCGCCAATGGTGCCTACTATTTGATACGTGCCAGGTTACGCGAGATCGGTGTCGCTCTTCTCGGTGTCCATTCAGGCACAGGGTGGCGTAGATGTTCCTTCGCCGGAAAAACATCGGTAAGGTAGGGGTCAGAATCCAAGACCCGCGAGGAGTAGTGATGAGCGAGGCGTTGTCCATCCACCATGACCAGGCTGGTCATCAGTTCGAGACCAATGTGGACGGTCATCGTGCCTACCTGACCTATATGGATCTGGGGAAACAGACCCTGGATATCTATCGCACGTTCGTGCCCAACGCATTGCGCGGCCGTGGCATTGCGGCGGCATTGACCGAGCAGGCGCTGCAGTACGCCGAAGAAATGGGCTACACGGTGATTCCGTCGTGCTCCTACGTGGAGCGCTACATGGAGCGTCATCAGCGGCACGCCGCCAAGCTGAGCCAGTAAACGCAACGCATAAAAAAACGCCGGGTTAACAGCCCGGCGTTTTTTTGTGCCCGATTTTTTTATTTCCGAAGACGGTGAATCAGCTGCGATCGCGTTTCGGCAGCACGTCCTTGAGCTTGGCATGCATGCTGCGCAAGGTGTTTTCGGTGGCGGACCAGTCGATGCAGGCATCGGTGATCGACACGCCGTATTGCAGGTCGGCGAGGTCTTTCGGGATCGCCTGGCAACCCCAATTCAGGTGACTCTCGACCATCAGGCCGATGATCGACTGGTTGCCTTCGAGGATCTGGTTGGCGACGTTCTCCATCACCAGCGGTTGCAGGGCCGGGTCCTTGTTGGAGTTGGCGTGGCTGCAATCGACCATGATGTTCGGCTTGATCTTGGCCTTGTTCAGCGCTTGCTCGCAGAGCGCGACGCTGACCGAATCATAGTTCGGTTTGCCGTTGCCACCGCGCAGCACCACGTGACCGTAGGCGTTGCCTTTGGTGGTGACGATCGACACGCCACCTTCCTGGTTGATGCCCAGGAAACGGTGCGGGCTGGACACCGACTGCAAGGCGTTGATCGCCACGGTCAGGCCGCCATCGGTGCCGTTCTTGAAGCCGACAGCCGAGGACAGGCCGGAGGCCATTTCACGGTGAGTCTGGGATTCGGTGGTGCGCGCGCCGATGGCCGACCAGCTGATCAGGTCCTGCAAGTATTGCGGGGAGATCGGGTCGAGGGCTTCGGTGGCGGTCGGCAGGCCCATCTCGGCCAGGTCCAGCAGCAACTGGCGACCGATGTGCAAACCATCTTGGATCTTGAACGAGTCGTCCAGGTACGGGTCGTTGATCAGACCTTTCCAGCCAACGGTGGTCCGTGGCTTCTCGAAATACACGCGCATCACCAGATACAGGGTATCGGACACTTCGGCGGCCAGGTTCTTCAGGCGCTCGGCGTATTCGTGGGCAGCCTTGATGTCGTGGATCGAGCACGGCCCGATCACCACGAACAGGCGGTGGTCGGTGCCATCAAGAATGTTGCGAATAACTTCGCGGCCTTTGGTCACGGTGCGCAGGGCAGCGTCGCTCAAAGGGATATCACGCTTGAGCTGATCGGGAGTGATCAGGGTTTCGTTGGAAGCGACGTTTAGGTCGTTGATCGGTAAATCAGCCATCGTTTACTCGTCAGGTCACGGGTGCCATCCGCCAGCGAACCCGCGCGGCGGAGCACAGCAAATTAAGCGCGTCGGGGAGCGGAACCTTAGCGCGTTAGGCGCCTGTTCGACAATGGGCACACACGGGTTTAATCCAGCACAGGCTGAGCAAAAGCCTTGCGAACCGTGTCGTGGGAGAACTCGTCGGCATGCTGCTGGACCCATTCGAGGGCAAGGGCCTGAATATCCTGCAGGTCTTCGTGCGCCTCATGCAGGCGGCAATAACGTTCGATCTGGCACACCTGTTCGCCCATCCGCGCACTGAACAGCATCTGCTCGTCGACAAACGCAATGCCCACCAGATAGCCGCGCTTGCGGCGCAGGCACCAGGCCACATAGCCCAAGTAACGCAAGTCGGGGTTCAAGGTCGGCATGCGCACTTCCAGCGCCGTACCGTGACGCCAGGCGCGGTGGTAATTGCAAGCCATGCCGCCGAGGCTGATAGTGTGCAGCCGTTGCCGTGAAATGCACTCATGTTTGAGTAGCGTCAGCTCCACGGGCACATCGTCAGGATGAGGAAGAAAACGTCCCATGAACACGGACTCCCTGTGTCGCCCATTTGACATTGTTTCCCCCAGTATAGTGGTCGAATCGGAACTGACAGATTTCGACGCCGACCAACGGCTGCTGGCGATGAACGGCATTTCCCTGGTGATTTTCACCAGCGTCGGCTGCGCCAGTTGCCGGTTTGCCCGCGAGCAGTTGCCAAGGATCGAGCTGGCGGTCGATCGCCTGTGCTGGATCGACGCCGCCGATAATGGTGGCTTGGTCGAGCGCTATGAGGTCTTTCATTTGCCGGCGCTGTTTGTGGTGCGCGACGGTGAGTTCTTCGGGGCGCTACAGTCGCGTCTGACCGGCACCGAACTCAATGCAGCGGTGGGGCAGGCGCTGAATCGAATTGCTGAGGAGTTGCCATGATGCAAGCAGTTGCCAAGCCGACAATCGGCATTATCGGGACCGGCGCAATCGGAGGTTTCTACGGGGTGATGCTGGCGCGCGCCGGTTTCGATGTGCATTTTCTGCTGCGCAGTGAGTTTTCCGCCGTCGCCGAGCGCGGGTTACAAGTGAACAGTGCGGTGCATGGCGCACTGAGCCTGAACCCGGTCCAGGCTTATTCAGCGGCTGAAGACATGCCCAAGTGCGACTGGCTGCTGGTGGCGGCCAAGAGCACCAGTTCGGGTCTGGCACCGATCATCATTGAAGCCGCCGCGCCTGGCGCCAAAGTGTTGCTGCTGCAAAATGGCCTGGACGTCGAAGACAGCCTGCGTGAGGTGCTGCCCGATTCGCTGCACCTGCTCGGTGGCCTGTGCCTGATTTGCGTCCATCGTGAAGGCCCCGGCGTGATCACCCACCAGGCCCTTGGCGCGGTGAATGTCGGTTACCACAGTGGCCCGGCCAACGACGAGGCGACGCGCATGGCGCTGGTCGAGGAGGGCGCCGGGCTGTTCCGCAAGGCCGGCATCGACTCGCAAGCCATGCCCAACCTGCATCAGGCGCGCTGGCAAAAACTGGTGTGGAATATTCCTTACAACGGTCTGTCGGTACTGCTGGGGGCGAGTACCACGCCATTGATGGCCGATACCGACAGCCGCGCGCTGATCCAGGCGTTGATGGCCGAAGTGGTGCAGGGCGCCCAGGCCTGCGGTCACGCCATACCACCCGGTTACGCCGACTACCTGTTCATGATGACCGAGAAAATGCCCGACTATTGGCCGAGCATGTACCATGATTTGCTGCACAAACGCCCGCTGGAACTGCAGGCGATCTACGCCCGACCCCTGGCGGCGGCGAAAGCGGCGGGCTGTGAATTGCCACGCATCGAGGCCTTGTATCGGGCGCTCGGTTTTATCGATCGACGTAACGTTTGAGTCGATCCACCAGAGGGGAAGGGCATGGCGAAAGACATAGATGACAAGTTGGTGCTGGCGATTTCATCGCGCGCGTTGTTCGACTTGAGCGAGAGCCACAAGGTGTATTTGTCGAGCGGCGTCGAAGCCTATCGGCAGTACCAGATCGAACACGAAGACGAAATCCTCGAGCCCGGTGATGCTTTCCCGCTGGTGGAAAAACTGCTGAAGCTCAATGCCAGTCTCGGCCGCGCGCGGGTCGAAGTGGTGCTGGTGTCGCGCAACAGTGCGGACACCGGCCTGCGGGTCTTCAACTCGATTCACCATTACGGCCTGGCGATTTCCCGCGCCGCGTTTGTCGGTGGGCGCAGTCCGTATCCCTACCTCAAGGCCTTTGGTTGCGACCTGTTTCTCTCAACCCATGCCGAGGATGTGCGCAGCGCATTGGACGCCGGTTTTGCTGCGGCGACCATTCTCTCGGGCGGTGCGAGCCGGGCCGCGAGTGACGAATTGCGCATTGCCTTCGACGGTGACGCGGTGCTGTTTTCCGATGAGTCGGAGCGGGTCTATCAGGCCGGCGGGCTGGAAGCGTTCCAGGCCAGCGAGCGCGAATCCGCCCGCGAGCCATTGCGCGGTGGGCCGTTCAAAGGCTTCCTCGCAGCGCTCAATTTGTTGCAGCGTGAGTTCCCCGACGACGCTTGCCCGATCCGCACGGCGCTGGTCACCGCGCGCTCGGCGCCGGCTCATGAACGCGTGATCCGCACGTTGCGCGAGTGGGACATTCGCCTGGACGAATCGCTGTTCCTCGGCGGCCTGACCAAAGCCGCGTTTCTCGAGGCTTTTGCCGCCGACGTGTTTTTCGACGATCAGGCCGGCCATTGCGAACTGGCGCGCGAAGTCGTCGCCACCGGGCACGTGCCCCACGGCATAAGCAACGAGCAGAAAGTTTAAGCTCCTGCGTCAAGGTGTTACGCGGCACGTCGTACTCGGCAAGGCACTGCTAAGCTGAATCAATCTCCGCCATGTCGGCACGCAAGGAGGTCATATGATTCGTTCCATGCTGTATGCCACCGACCTCGGCCTGTATGCACCTTTGGTGATGCAGCATGCCTTGGCGCTGGCGCGAACGTTCAATGCCGATTTGTATGTGGTGCACGCAGTGGAACCCATGGGCTTGTTTGCCGAATCGGTGCTGCAGAGCTACCTCGACGAGCAGGCGTTGAACGAGTTTCACAGTCAGGGCCTGAACACGGTGATCGCCAATATCGAGCGTCGGGTGCTGGAAAGCTTTCGTGAAGAACTGGGGGATGAGGGGGAACAGGATCTGCAGCGGATTCAGGCGGTGCGCGTGCTGCAGGGCGATCCGTCGCAGGTGATTCTCGACCAGGCGCAGAAACTCTCCGTGGATTTGCTGATCGTAGGTAGTCATAGCCATCGGGCCGGGGCGGAAACGCCGTTGGGCCGCACGGCCGCGCGGGTGTTGCAGTTGGCCAGGGTCCCGGTCTATCTGGTGCCGCTGGTGGAGCGTCGGCGTCAGGGAGATCGCTAGAACACGATTAATGGCGTTTTGACAAAAAAGTTCTAGATTTATTCTTCAAACCATTAATATAGTTATATACCGTCGCTGATGCCCGTGGCGTCTACCTGCTTTGAGGGATTCATATGAAGCTTCAACAACTGCGCTACATCTGGGAAGTGGCGCACCACGACCTCAACGTTTCCGCTACTGCCCAAAGTCTCTACACCTCGCAGCCGGGCATCAGTAAACAGATCCGTTTGCTGGAAGACGAATTGGGCGTCGAGGTCTTCGCCCGCAGCGGCAAGCACCTGACCCGCGTCACCCCGGCCGGCGAGCGCATCATCACCACCGCCGGCGAAATCCTGCGCAAGGTTGAAAGCATCAAGCAGATCGCCCAGGAATTCTCCAACGAGAAGAAAGGCACCCTGTCGATCGCCACCACCCACACCCAGGCGCGTTATGCGTTGCCGCCGGTGATCAGTAATTTCATCAAGCAGTACCCGGACGTTGCCCTGCACATGCACCAGGGTTCGCCAATGCAGATCGCCGAAATGGCTGCTGACGGCACCGTGGATTTCGCCATCGCCACTGAAGCCCTGGAGCTGTTCGGTGACTTGGTGATGATGCCGTGCTACCGCTGGAACCGCTGCGTGGTCGTGCCCCAGGGCCATCCGCTGACCAAGCTGCCGAAGCTGACCCTCGAAGCCCTGGCCGAATACCCGATCGTGACTTACGTGTTCGGTTTCACCGGCCGTTCGAAACTCGACGAAGCGTTCAGCCATCGCGGCCTGACGCCGAAAGTGGTGTTCACCGCCGCCGACGCCGACGTAATCAAGACTTACGTGCGCCTGGGTCTGGGCGTGGGCATCGTCGCCAAAATGGCGGTCGACGCCAAGCTCGACAGCGACCTGGTGATGCTCGATGCCAGCGATCTGTTCGAATCCAGCATCACCAAAATCGGTTTCCGTCGCGGCACCTTCCTGCGCGGTTTCATGTGCGACTTCATCGAGAAGTTTGCCCCGCACCTGACCCGCGAAGTCATGGCCAAGGCCATCCAGTGCCACAACAAGCAGGAACTGGAAGAGCTGTTCGACGGCGTTGAACTGCCTGTCCACTAAACTTCTTTAGACAACCTCGGTGACAGCAAACTGTTGCCGAGCGCCCGCCACCAGAATCTCCACCTCGTCCCCTTCGAACTTGCCCAGCAGGCTTTTGCCCAGCGGCGAGCGGGGGGTGATGACGGTGATCATCTGCCCCACCACATCGACCTTCAAACCCGCCGCATCAGGCGCCAGGAACAGCCATTGTTCCCGACCCTTTTCGTCTTCGAGGCCGAGCAAAGCGCCGACTTCGATGCCGCGCTGATCGTCGTACGGGCGCAACGCCAGGTTCTGGCACAGCGTCAGTGAATGGCGGATTTCCTCGACCCGTTTCGCCTGCCCGGCCGCGAGGTAAGAAGCCTCCAGCCCCAACGTGTCGTACTTGTTTTCGGCGATGTTCTCTTCGTGGGTCGCGGTTTCATAGGCGGTTTGCGCCGCGCGTTCGGCGATGTCGAGATCGATGCGCAGCTTGTCGAGAATCAGTTGGTGGACGATGAGTTTGTTCATGATCAATCGCAGAATTGCAGGACGTTGGCGCGGCTTTTTTCGCTGGGTGCGGTCTGGTCCTGTTGTAGCCAGAACTGGCATTTGGGGTTCGACAGGTTACGGTTATTGGTGCGGGCCTGATCGAGGGTTTGCTGTTGCTCGTTCTTGCGCAGGTTTTCCTTGTACTGCTCGAACATCGGGCTTTCAGGGGCGGGCTGCACCACCACCGGCGGTTTCGCCAGTTGCTGCACAGCCTGGGCCACCGGTGCCAATTGCTCGGGGAACAAAAAGCGCGAGGCGAGCCAGCACGTCAGGGCGATGGCCAGGAACCCCAGCCAAAGCCCCAAGGCAATGCTGCCGGTCAATTGCAGGGCATTGAGGCGGACCGGCAACGGACGGCGCGGGTTGGGACGGTAGGGCATGGCTGCCTCCTGGCGGGTGGTCGCGGGCGGATGGCGATTGTCGCACGAAGATTAATCGTCGTCGGCTCTTCTGCACGGGGTAATTTATGCGGACAATCAGCGCCTTTGCCAACGGGAATCTGGAATGCCTGAACTGAACACCCGCTGGGATCTTTTTTGCACCGTGGTCGACAATTTTGGCGACATCGGCGTGACCTGGCGTCTGGCCCGGCAATTGGTGGTCGAACACTCGGTAGACGTTCGCTTGTGGGTCGACGACCTGCGCGCCTTCGAACGCCTGTGCCCGGAGATCGATATCCACGCGCCCCGGCAATGGCAGCAAGGTGTCGAGGTGTGCCACTGGCCGGCCGAGTGGCAACCCGTTGCTGCCGCCGATGTGGTGATTGCCGCCTTCGCCTGCCAACTGCCCAGCGCTTATATGGAAGCCATGGCCGAGCGCGAGAAACCGCCGCTGTGGATGAACCTCGACTACCTGAGCGCCGAGGACTGGGTCATCGGTTGCCACGGGTTGCCGTCGGTGAAGTACAAAAACGTGCAGAAGTATTTCTTCTTCCCGGGGTTCCAGAAGGGCACTGGCGGCTTGCTGCGTGAACATGAATTGCTGGAGCGGCGTCGGCAGTTTCAACAAAGCCCCGAGGCCCAGCGTGAATTCCTGCAAGGGTTAGGGATCGATCGTGCGCAAGGCGCGCAGTTGATCTCGCTGTTTGCCTATGAAAACGCCGGGCTGGCGAGTTGGCTCGACACCTTGGCCAGCGATTCGACGCTTACGCATCTGCTGGTGCCGGAAGGGCGGATTCTCGGTGACGTTGAACGCTGGCTCGGGGTCAGTGATCTCGCGGCGGGTGCGTTGCATGTGCGCGCTGCCCTGACGGTTCAGGTGCTGCCATTCGTCCGTCAGGACCAATATGACCACTTGCTCTGGTCCTGCGATTTCAATGCTGTACGCGGTGAAGACTCCTTTGTCCGGGCTCAATGGGCGGGGCGGCCGCTGCTGTGGCACATCTACCAGCAGGACGAAGACATCCACCTCGACAAGCTCGAAGCCTTCCTCGCGCTCTATACAAAAGGCCTTTCGGCAGCCGCCAGCGCGGCGATCAGCGGTCTTTGGCGAGCATGGAACGCCGGCGACGACATGGCCGACCAGTGGCTCGCGACCCGCAAACACTGGCCTGAGCTGGAAAAACACGCCGAGACGTGGTGTCTGGAACAAGCCTTGCAGGCCGATCTTGCCGCGGCGCTGGTACAGTTTTATGTAAATTGGATATGATACGCGGCCTAGATTTTTGTAAATCCCATCCAAATTCGGATATTCGCAATGAAAACTGGTAAAGAACTGAAACCCGGTACCGTGATCCGTCTCGAAAACGATCCTTGGCTGGTTCAGAAAGCTGAATTCACCAAGTCCGGTCGTAACAGCGCGATCATGAAGACCAAGCTGAAGAACCTGCTGACCGGTTACAAGACCGAGATCGTTTACAGCGCTGACGACAAACTGGACGACGTAATCCTCGACCGCAAAGAAGCGACCCTGTCCTTCATCAGCGGCGACACCTACACGTTCATGGACACCACCGACTACACCATGTACGAACTGAACGCTGAAGACATCGAAGCCGTTCTGCCTTTCGTTGAAGAAGGCATGACCGATGTTTGCGAAGCGATCTTCTTCGAAGAGCGTCTGGTTTCCGTAGAACTGCCGACCACTATCGTGCGCGTAGTCGACTACACCGAAGGTTCCGCTCGCGGCGACACTTCCGGCAAAGTCATGAAGCCTGCGAAGCTGAGCAACGGCACTGAGCTGCAAGTTGCTGACTTCATCGAAATCGGTGACCGCATCGAAATCGACACCCGCGAAGGCGGTTCCTACAAAGGCCGTGCTAAATAAGCACAGCTTCAGGAATGAAAAAGCCCGACCATTGAGTCGGGCTTTTTTTCGCCTTGGATTTGAAGATCAAAAGATCGCAGCCTGACGTTAAACGGTCACGTGCAAACGCACTTCGACATTGCCACGGGTGGCGTTGGAGTACGGGCACACCTGGTGAGCCGCATCGACCAGTGTTTGCGCATCCGCTTGTTCAAGACCCGGCAGGCTGATGTGCAGGTCGATGTCCAGGCCGAAACCACCGGGAATCTGGCCGATGCCGACATGAGCAGTGATCGACGCATCATTCGGGATGGTGCGTTTGGTCTGGCTCGCAACGAACTTCAGCGCGCCGATAAAGCAGGCGGAGTAGCCAGCTGCGAACAGTTGCTCAGGGTTGGTCGCCGCGCCGCCGGCACCGCCGAGTTCTTTTGGGGTGGCGAGTTTGACGTCGAGGATGTTGTCGCTGGAAACCGCGCGACCATCACGGCCACCGGTGGAAGTTGCGATTGCGGTGTAGAGAGTTTGCATGGTGTGAGCCTCATTCGGGTTTGGGTGTTTTGCGCTAAATGTTTGCGCGCCAAGTAAGTGCGAGATGAATGTATCGCGCTAATATTTAGCGCGCAAGATAAATTTTTGAGAAAGTTTGGTCTGTGAGAGATGTTGCGAATGCGAATTGCAGGAGAGGCTTGCCCGCGAAGAACGATAACGCGGTCTCGCAGATGCCCTAGAGACTGTCCTGCAAATGGCTACGCAGCGCTTGAAGATCATTTTGCAATTTCTTCAACTGCTCGATCGTCTGCCCGCTGGCCCCCAGGATGCACTGCGGAATATCCCGAGCCTTGTCCCGCAACGCGCGACCCTGTTCGGTCAGCTCGACGATCACCACCCGTTCATCTTCACGGCTACGAGTACGACTGAGCAGTCCTTCAACTTCCAGGCGTTTGAGCAGCGGCGTCAACGAGCCAGGATCGGTCAGCAGCCTTGTGCTGATTTCGCCTACGGTCAAACCATCCCGTTCCCACAACACCATCATCGCCAGGTACTGCGGATAGGTCAGGCCCAGCGCTTGCAGCAGCGGTTTATAGACCTTGGTCATCAGCAGCGAAGTGGAATGCAGGGCGAAGCACACCTGATTGTCCAGCAGCAGGTGGTCGCAGGTGTCCGGGGTGTTGCGGTCGGTGGTCATGTCAAAGCCTTGATCAGTAATCGTCATGAATCTAGCGGGCGAATCTTTAATGCGCCAGATAATTATGGCTCAGTAGCCGGTTAGATTGCCTTGCAGGGCCAGATCCCACGGCGCAATCGGGCTGAAGCGAGTTTTTAGGTATTCCAGCAACAGGCGACTGCGGGAACTGGCCTGCTGCTCCAGGCGCAAGGCGTAGATCCCGGCGGTTTCCGGTTTTGGCAGGCCGTTTTCGCAGAACAGCGGCAGCAGTTCGCCGCGCAACAGGTATTCGCTGGCCAGCCAGGTCGGCAAATGCGCGATGCCGAGCCCGGCCAGCGCGCCGCAGACCAACGCCTCGGCGTTGTTGGCGCTCATGCGGATCCGCGCCGGCCGGTGCAATTGCATGCGCCCATCCTGTTCGAAGCGCCAAGCGAAGGGCGGGGCGAGGCCGTCCCAGTCGAGGCCATCGTGTTCGCTCAACTGGGACGGATCGGTCGGCACGCCCCGACGCTTCAAATAGGCGGGGCTGGCGCAAGCGATGCGCACCATGTTCGCCAGCGGCGTGGCCACCAGCCGGGTATCAGCCATTTGCCCGGCACGCAGCACCAGATCGACCTTGCCCAGGTTCAAACCCTGCATATCGACAAAACTGTCGATCAGGTGCAATTGCACATCGAGGCCGGGGTACAGCATCAGAAAATCGGCAATGACCGGCGCCAGATGTCGGCGGCCAAACGCGGCGGGCGCGTCCACCCGGATCAAGCCTTCGGGCGCGCTGCTGAGGGACACCGCCTCCGCCCGGGCCAACCGCAATTCGGCGACGATCCGCCGCGCCCGCTCGGCAAACGCCAGACCGGCTGGCGTCGCCCGCACCGCGTGGGTGCTGCGCAGGAATAACTGGCTTCCGACCGCGCTTTCCAGGCTGTCGATCCGTCGGGCCACGGCCGAAGGCGTTAGCGGATGGCGCCGGGATGCGGCGGAAAAACTTCCGGTTTCCAGCACATCGAGGAACAGCCCGAGTTGGTCGGTCAATTGATTGGGGTTCATGGTTTTACCAGCGCTTGTGCGAAATCGGCACAGCCATTGTGCGTTGCTGTGCGTTTCCCTGCCAGAGCCGACTGCGTAGGATGAAATGCCTGACAAGAGGGAATGGGCCTGTGCTTGAGTTTTTGTTGTATCTGATCTTTGGCGCTGCCTTGGGCACCCTGGGTGGTTTGTTTGGCATCGGCGGTGGCCTGATTGCCATTCCGTTGCTTGGCGTGTTGTGTGGTCTCGATCAACAGATCGCCCAAGGCACGGCGTTGGTGATGGTAGTACCGAACGTGATGCTGGCGCTGTGGCGCTATCACCAGCGTAATCGCATCGAATTGCGCCACGCACTGCCGCTGGCGTCGATGGGATTCTGCTTTGCCTGGATCGGTTCGATCTGGGCCGTGGGCATCGATGCGCAAACCATGCGCGTGGGATTTGTCGCATTCCTGGTGGCGCTCTCGACCTACAACCTCGTGCGAATGTTTACCGCCAACGCCCCGGCATCTTCGCAAATGCATTACTCCTGGCCATGGCTGGGCGTGCTTGGCGCGGCTTCCGGGACCATGGGCGGGTTGTTTGGCGTGGGCGGGGCGGTGGTGGCGACGCCGGTGCTGACCAGCCTGTTCGGTACTTCCCAGGTGGTTGCTCAAGGTTTATCGCTGGCCCTGGCATTACCGAGCACCGGCGTCACCCTGGTGACGTACGCGGTGCATCATCAGGTGAACTGGATGATCGGTTTGCCCTTGGCCATTGGCGGATTGATGAGCATCAGTTGGGGCGTGAAAATCGCCCACGCCATGCCGGAGCGGCTGCTGCGCGGGCTGTTCTGCGGTTTCCTGGTGTTCTGCGCGGTGATGCTCGCTTTTAAAGTTTGAAGCCTTCGACGATGTGCTCGGCCAGGCACTCGGTGATCGGCGACGGGTTGTGCAGGTTGCGCACCAGCATGATGCTGGCCTCGGGCAGCAGCGGCAGGTCTTCGGCGGCGCCGAGGATGCGCATGTCCGGGGTGATCAGGCTTTCCAGTTGCGCGGTCACCGCCAGGCCGGCGCTGACCACGGCCATCAATGCCGACAGGCTCGAGCTGTTGTAGGCAATCCGGTAATCGCGGCCCATCGCATCGAGGGCATTGCATGCCCATAACCGGCAGAAACAATCACTGTTGAACATCGCCAGCGGCAACGGCGTCTGCTCGTGGGCGCTGAAACATTGCGCCTCGGCCCAGACAAAACGCTCCTTGCGCAGCAACTGGCCGATCTCGGTGCCCGGCTCGCGGGTGACGATCGACAGGTCGAGGTCCTGGCGCTGCAACAGCTGCCTGGTCGACTCGCAATGCACTTCGATCTGGATCAGCGGATAGAACTTGGCGAACCGCGACAAAATCCCCGGCAGAAACCGCATCACATAATCATCCGGCGTGCCGATGCGCACGGTACCGACCATGTGCGGTTCGCGCAGGGTATTGAAGACTTCGCTGTGCAGTTTGAGGATGCGCCGCGCATAGCCGAGCAGCACCTGGCCCTCGGCGGTCAACTTGACCTGACGCCCGTCGCGCTCGAACAACTGGCGCTGCAACACGTCTTCTTCCAGGCGCTTCATCTGCATGCTCACCGCCGATTGCGTGCGGTTGACCATTTCGCCGGCGCGGGTGAAACCGCCCAAGTCGGCGATGGCGACAAAAGTGCGCAGTACATCGGTATCGATACTGGGGAACGCCGACATTCATCAATCTCCGAGATGCATACCATCAGAAACATTCGTTGGATTGATCTTAGCTCCGGGGCGAGACTTGAGCCATCCCTAAAGGAGGGCGACATGATGAAAGGTCAACACGAGCATGTAACGGCAGAAAAATTCTCAATCCACGCGGTTTCCGATTTGCTGCACAAGTTTAGTCGCTGGTACGAACTTCACCGCGAACGTGAGCTTTTGGCGAGCCTGAGCGATGAAGCGCTGAAAGATATCGGCGTCAGTCGTGCGGATGTCGAGCACGAATCGGTCCGGCCGTTCTGGGACGATCCGATGCATAAATGATGAGGCCATTGCTACACAAACCCCTCTCTGGTGAGGTAGGTTGCGAGCAGACAAGGAGATGCTCATGCCCGCAACGCTGTCCTTTTCCATCAAACAGGCTCGACGTCTGGCACTGGCTGCCCAAGGATTCAACGGGCGCCAGCCGCCAGCGGCGATCAAAGCGGTCCAGCTCAATCGGTTGATTGAACGGCTGGGCATTTTGCAGATCGATTCGGTCAATGCGTTGGTGCGCTCGCACTACCTCCCCTTGTTTTCCCGTCTTGGTAACTACTCTTCCGACCTTCTCGATCAGGCTGCCTGGAGTCAGGGTCGGCACCGTACGTTGTTTGAATATTGGGGTCATGAAGCGTCGTTATTGCCGCTGTCCATGTACCCGTTGATGCGCTGGCGCATGCTGCGCGCGACTCGCGGCGAAGACATTTATCAACAATTGGCGCGGTTTGGTCGTGAGCAACAGGACACGATTCGCCGGGTCCTGGGTTCGGTTCAGGAGCTGGGCGCGCTGGGCGCCGGGAGTCTGTCGACCCGTCAGGAACGGGCGGGGCCGTGGTGGGACTGGAGCGCCGAAAAGCATGCGCTTGAGTGGTTGTTTGCCGCCGGTGAAGTCACCGTCGCGGGCCGACGCGGGTTTGAACGGCTTTACGATTTGCCAGAGCGGGTTATTCCTTCGGTCGTTCTCCAACAGCCGTTGCTCACGGAAGCCGAAGCCCTGCGCGGGCTGTTGCTGCACGCCGCGAATGCCTTGGGTGTGGCGACGGAAAAAGACCTGCGGGACTATTTTCGCCTGAGCCCCGGGGATGCCCGTCCGCGTTTGGCGGAACTGGTCGAGGCTGGTGAATTGCTGACCTGCGAAGTCGAGGGTTGGCGCCAACCAGCCTATTGCCTGCCCGAGCCCAAGGTCCCGCGCAAGGTCGAGGCCAGCGCCTTGCTGTCGCCCTTCGATTCACTGATTTGGGAACGCAGCCGCACCGAGCGGTTGTTCGATTTCCGTTATCGGCTGGAGATTTATACGCCGCAGGATAAGCGGGTCTATGGCTATTACGTGCTGCCCTTTTTGCACAATGAACGGATTGCCGCGCGGGTGGATTTGCGGGCCGAACGGGCGCTGGGCCGGTTGGCGGTGCATGCGGTGCACGAAGAAGAGCCGGGGCTGGATGGGGCGGGAATGCTGGCGTTGGCGGTGAATTTGCGGCGGATGGCGGATTGGTTGGGGCTGGAGCGGGTTCAGTTGAATTGTCAGCGGGAGAGTGCGGGGCGGTTGCGGGTGGTAATGGCGCAGATTGAGTAAGCGGGCCTTAACCTGATCGTTCCCACGCAGAGCGTGGGAACGATCACTGACTTAGCGGCGGACTTGTTTCAACGTCTCAGCAATCAAAAACGCCAATTCCAGCGACTGATCCGCGTTCATCCGCGGATCGCAATGGGTGTGGTAACGGTCCGACAACCCATCCTCGGTAATCGGCCGCGCGCCACCGATGCACTCGGTCACGTTCTGCCCGGTCATTTCGATGTGGATACCGCCGGCATAGGTGCCTTCCGCTTCGTGCACCTGGAAGAACTGCTTCACTTCGCCAAGAATCTGCGCGAAGTCGCGGGTCTTGTAGCCGCTGCTGGCCTTGATGGTGTTGCCGTGCATTGGGTCGGAGCTCCACAGCACCTTCTTGCCTTCACGCTCGACGGCGCGAATCAACTGCGGCAGGTGATCGCCGACCTTGTTCGCGCCCATCCGCGCGATCAGGTTCAAGCGGCCGGGGTCGTTGTCCGGGTTGAGCACGTCGATCAGACGAATCAAATCTTCCGGATTCATGCTGGGGCCGACTTTGACGCCAATCGGGTTGTTCACCCCGCGCAGGAACTCCACGTGGGCGCCGTCGAGCTGACGGGTGCGGTCGCCGATCCACAGCATGTGCGCCGAGCAGTCGTAGTAATCGTTGGTCAGGCTGTCGCGACGGACGAAGGCTTCTTCATAGTTCAGCAACAGCGCTTCGTGGGCGGTGAAGAAACTGGTTTCGCGTAATTGCGGCGAGCTGTCCATGCCGCAGGCGCGCATAAAGGCCAGGGTTTCATCAATGCGATCGGCAAGGTGGCTGTATTTCTCGGCCAGGGCCGAGTTGGCGATGAAGTCCAGGTTCCACTTGTGCACTTGATGCAGGTCGGCAAATCCGCCCTGGGCGAAAGCGCGCAGCAGGTTCAGGGTCGCGGTGGACTGGTGATAGGACTGCAGCAGGCGTTCCGGGTCCGGGACGCGGCTTTTTTCGTCGAAACCGATGCCGTTGACGATGTCGCCACGGTAGGCGGGCAAGGTCACGCCGTCGATGGTTTCGTCGTTGGCCGAACGGGGTTTGGCGAACTGGCCGGCCATGCGTCCGACTTTGACCACCGGGCAACCGGCGGCAAAGGTCATCACGATGGCCATTTGCAGCAGCACTTTAAAGGTGTCGCGGATTTTCGCGGCGGAGAACTCGGCGAAGCTTTCGGCGCAATCGCCGCCCTGCAACAGAAACGCTCGGCCCTGGGTCACTTCGGCAAACTGACGGCGCAATTCCCGGGCTTCACCGGCAAACACCAGCGGCGGATAGCTGGCCAGGGTTTGCTCGACCTGCGCCAAATGCGCGGCATCGGGGTAGCGGGGTTGTTGCTGGATCGGCAAGGCACGCCAGCTGTCAGGGCTCCAGGGTTGGCTCATCACGGTCTCTAGTGTTTACGCACGGGCGCTTATGTTATCAGCAATTAGTGCGTGACCTGTTCCCGTCGCTTCGCGGACAATCGCGCCTTTGCCGCTTTGTGTTGCGGCTTGTCGCGTTGCTGTTTGGCCAGGTTGCTGGTCCGGCGACGATCAGGAGACGAAATGACTGAGGAGCGCGTCGAGCATTTGCTCGCCGAGGTACAGGATGAGTTCGGCGTGATTCGCGTGCTGGAAGTGGCCGATTACCGTTTTCTCGAATTCGGCGATGCCATCGAGCAAAGCTGCGTGTTCACGGCCGACCCGAGCTGGCTGGAGTACGACTACACCCGCGCCATGCTGATCGGTGCGTTGTGCCATGAGCAGCCGGAAAGCGCGCTGTTCCTCGGCCTCGGCGCTGGCACGTTGACCCAGGCCTGCCTCAAGTTTCTGCCGCTGGAAGATGTCGAAGCCATCGAGTTGCGCCCCGATGTACCGCGTCTGGCCATTGAATACCTGGGGCTGGATGACGATCCACGGCTGTACATCCGCGTCGGCGATGCGCTGGAGTTGCTGGAAACGGCAGAACCGGCGGACCTGATTTTCGTCGACCTCTATACCGATGTCGGGCCGGGCGTCGGGCATCTGGCCTGGAGCTTTCTGGAAAACTGTCAGAAACGACTGAATCCGGGGGGCTGGCTGGTGATCAACCAATGGGCCACCGATGACGGCAAACCGCTGGGCGCGGCATTGTTTCGCGGGCTCTATCACCGGCATTACTGGGAACTGCCGGTGAAGGAGGGCAACGTGATTTTGATCGTGCCGTCGGAACTGGATCAGGAGCTGGACATGGACGGATTGATCGCCCGGGCCGAAGGGCTGGCGCCGCGGTTGGGGTATTCGTTGTTGTCGTTGATCAAGGCGATTCGGCCGGCGACGTAATGCGTTATTTGTAGTGGCCTCATCGCGGGCAAGCCTTGCTCCTACAGGTTTTGTGTCGTTCGCATTTCCGGCAAACGACACAAATCCTGTAGGAGCGAGGCTTGCCCGCGAAGACATTATTCGCCCCACCGCAAACCTCAAACCCCTTTGAAGATGCCGGGCCGCTTTTCGACCATCGACCGCACCCCCTCCTTGGCATCTTCACTGTTCAACAGCTTCTTCACCATCGCCGGCAACGCCTGCGCCGCCGCGGTTTCTCCTTCATAACGCGCCTGCCTGGCCGACATCAACGTCGCCTGAACCCCCAGCGGCGCCTGCCTTGCAATACGTTCCGCCAGTTCAAGCGCCCTCGGCAACAGATCCTCACTGGCCATGACCTCCTGCACCAACCCCAGCCGCAACGCGTCATGAGCGTCGAACTCATCGCCGGTCAGCAGCCAGCGCATGGCGTTGCCCCAGCCGGCCACTTGATGCAGGCGCAGCGTGGCGCCGCCAAACGGGAAGATCCCGCGCTGCACTTCCATCTGGGCGAAACGGGTATTGCTGGCGCAGAGGTTGATGTCGGCGGCCAGCATCAGCTCGATGCCGATGGTCAGGCAATAACCTTGCGCGGCGACGATCACCGGTTTACTCACCCTCGGCCCGGCGAATACGCCCCACGGATCACAACCGCCGGGCGGTGCCTGCCAACCTTCGGCCAGCGCCGCGCTGGCATTGATCAGGTCGAGCCCGGCGGTGAAATGCTCGCCGTGGCCGAACACCACCGCCACTCGCGCCTCGCTGTCGGCCTCGAACTCGCCATAGGCCAGGCTCAGGTCGTTGAGCAGATCGAGGTCGAAGGCGTTGCGCTTGGCGACCCGGTCCAGGCCGAGTAACAAGACATGACCGCGCTGTTCGCGGCTGACACGACTGGAAACAGGCTGATTCATGAGGTATTTCCTCGGGCGGGAAGGGGGTGCCAGACCAAAGGTCCGGGTCACCGGGGTGAACCGTTTTAGCGCTATCGCCAGCAGGGCCGGGCCTTTGAAAAATAGACCGTTGCACGATTATCCGCAAAGCCTGTTACAGAACGGTATATACGTCAGTTTTCCGACAAATAATGCTCCCTTTTTGGGCGAATTCCGGTATAGTGCGCGCCGGCCTTTAACCGGGCCGCGTTTAGGTAGCGCAATTCCCCGAAGTCAGCTTCGGCTGCACGTCCGCACAGCGGACTCTTCCTTGACGAATCTTTTTCATTCATTCGTTTTCGCAAATCCCCGCCGACAAAGCAGCCAGGGCGACTCTTGAGTCTTACACGGCATGCGCAGCTTTGGAGCATGGGTCTTTGCGGATGCACTTAGAGGCAGACCCATGACCCAGGAAACCGGCGGCTTCGCCGCTTTTAATCTTAATCCGAATATTCTTGCAGCCGTCATCGCGACTGGCTACGAAGAGCCTTCGGCTATTCAGCAGCAATCGATCCCGATCATCATGGCCGGCCACGACATGATTGGCCAAGCGCAAACCGGTACCGGTAAAACCGCCGCGTTCGCCCTGCCAATCCTGCATCGCATCGATCCTGCTAAGCGCGAGCCGCAAGCCCTGATCCTGGCGCCAACCCGTGAGTTGGCGCTGCAAGTAGCAACCGCTTTCGAAACCTACGCCAAGCAAATGCCGGGCGTTACCGTTGTGGCCGTTTACGGCGGCGCCCCGATGGGCCCACAACTGAAAGCAATCCGTAATGGCGCACAGATCGTTGTCGCCACTCCGGGTCGTCTGTGCGACCACCTGCGTCGTGACGAAAAAGTCCTGTCGACCGTGAACCACCTGGTTCTCGACGAAGCGGACGAAATGCTCAAACTGGGTTTCATGGACGACCTCGAAGTTATCTTCAAGGCTCTGCCACCGACCCGTCAGACCGTATTGTTCTCGGCGACCCTGCCGCAGTCGATCCGTGCGATCGCCGAGCGTCACCTGCGTGATCCGCAGCACGTGAAGATCCAGACCAAGACTCAGACCGTTACCGCGATCGAACAGGCTCACCTGTTGGTTCACGCTGACCAGAAGACCTCGGCTGTATTGAGCCTGCTGGAAGTCGAAGACTTCGACGCCCTGATCATGTTCGTGCGCACCAAGCAAGCGACCCTGGACCTGGCCAGTGCCCTGGAAGCCAAAGGCTACAAAGCCGCTGCGCTGAACGGTGACATTGCTCAGAACCAACGTGAGCGCGTGATCGAATCCCTCAAGGATGGCCGTCTGGACATCGTTGTGGCGACTGACGTTGCTGCCCGTGGCCTGGACGTTCCGCGCATCACTCACGTGTTCAACGTTGACATGCCGTACGATCCAGAGTCCTACGTTCACCGTATCGGCCGTACTGGCCGTGCCGGTCGCGAAGGTCGTGCACTGCTGCTGGTGACTCCACGTGAGCGCCGCATGCTGCAAGTGATCGAGCGTGTAACCGGTCAAAAGGTTGCCGAAGTTCGCCTGCCGGACGCCCAAGCTGTTCTCGATGCGCGCATCAAGAAGTTGACCAACAGCCTGTCGCCGCTGGTCGCTGATGCCGAATCGACTCACGGTGATCTGCTCGATCGCCTGACCGCCGACATCGGTTGCACCCCGCGTGCCCTGGCCGCTGCGCTGCTGCGCAAGGCCACCAACGCTCAGGCGCTGACCCTGGCTGCGATCGAGAAAGAGCGTCCATTGGTGCCGAACAACGCACCGCGTGGCGATCGTCCAGAGCGTACCGGTGATCGTCCGGACCGTGGTGATCGTGAGCGTCGTGCTCCGGTTGCATTGGCCGAAGGCCGTGCTCGTTGCCGTACCGCGCTGGGTGCGCGTGATGGTATCGCTGCCAAGAACCTGCTGGGCGCTATCCTCAACGAAGGTGGCCTGGCTCGCGAAGCAATCGGTCGCATCCAGGTGCGTGACAGCTTCAGCCTCGTCGAGCTGCCGGAAGATGGTCTGGAAAAACTCCTGACCAAACTGAAGGACACTCGCGTTGCTGGCAAGCAGTTGAAGCTGCGTCGCTATCGCGAAGATTAATCCGCCTCTGGGCTGATTGATCGAACATAAAAAATCCCCGACTGGTTCGGGGATTTTTTTTGCCTGACCGTTCCCACGCTCTGCGTGGGATTGCCTCATCGGTCGCTCTGCGTTCGGCTTTTAAAGGGACGCGGAGCGTCCCGGGCTGCATTCCCACGCGGAGCGTGGGAACGATCAGTTAACCAAAGCGGTAAATATCCATGCCCAAGGCGCCCATGGTGAACCCCTGGTGTGCAACCCCGAATTTCCCCCCAGCCCCGCGAGCAAAGTACAACGGCAGCAAATGCTCATCGCTCGGATGGTTGCGCACCGCGTTCGGAGCCTGCTGGCGATAATCGTGCAGTGCGGCTTCATCGTTGGCGGCAAGTTTTTCAATCATCCAGTCGCGGAAGGCCTTGGCCCACGGCTCGACACTTTCCGGGCCGGCATGCCAGTCCAGTTCTCGCAGGTTGTGGGTGATGCTGCCGGAGCCGATCACCAGCACACCTTGCTCGCGCAGCTTGGCCAGCGCATGGCCGACACGGGTTTGCAGGGCCGGGCCGCCACGGGTCGGCAGTGAGACCTGCACCACCGGGATGTCGGCCTGCGGGTACATCAATGACAACGGCACCCACACCCCGTGATCGAACGGCCGCTTGGCGTCAATGCGCGCTGGCAGGTCATCAGCCTTGAGCAATTCGACAACCTCGGCCGCCAGTTGCGGATCGCCCGGCGCCGGGTATTGCACCTCGAACAAAGCCTTCGGGAAACCACCGAAGTCATGCCAGGTTTCAGGCTGTGGGTTGCCGCTGACCAGAAGCTCGTTGCTTTCCCAGTGCGCCGAGACAATCACGATCGCTTCGGGTTTGGGCATTTCTGCCGCCAGACGCGCCAGGGCGGGACCACTGGCACCCGGTTCCAGTGCCAACATGGGCGAACCATGGGATATGTACAGGCTGGGGAACATGAAAGAGCTCCTGAGGGGTAAGATGGCGTCATCTTCAGTCAGATCATTGATCTAAATCTAATATAAGTTTTAGCGTCTTTTGATCGAATTTTCGGGATTAATTATGCAGCCGGAGTTTTGGCACAAGCGGTGGACGTCGAATCAGATCGGCTTTCACCTGCCGGAAGTGAATCCATATCTGCAACGGTACTGGCCGCAACTCGGCCTGGAAGAGGGCGCGCGGGTACTGGTGCCGTTATGTGGGAAAAGCCTGGACCTGCTGTGGCTGGCCAAATGCGGTCACGAGGTATTGGGCGTCGAGTTGTCGGAAAAAGCCGTGGAGGACTTTTTTCACGAGCATCAATTTGACCCGGACGTCAGCGATCAGGGGCCGTTCACGGTCTATCGCGCCGGTTCGATCGAGATCTGGTGTGGTGATTTCTTCGCCCTGACCGCCGGCGATGTCGCCGATTGCAGCGCGCTGTACGACCGCGCGGCGCTGATCGCCTTGCCACCGAAGATGCGTGAGCAGTACGCCGAGCACCTGAAGCGGATCCTGCCGAAGGATTCCCTGGGGCTGTTGATTACCCTGGATTACGATCAGGCGCAAAAGGATGGGCCACCGTTCGCCGTGCTGGACGATGAAGTGCAGCGGTTGTTCGGGGCAACCTGGGAGTTGAAGATCCTGGAAGACCAGGACGTGCTCGGCGAGAGCTGGAAGTTTGTCGAGAGCGGGGTCACGCGACTTGAAGAGCGGGTTTATCGTTTGATGAGTTGATTCAAAAGCAAAAGACATAAAAAAGGGGCGATCAATTGATCGCCCCTTCGTTTTCTGCGCCGGGCTATCAGCCCCGGCGACGCAACGCTTCAATACGTTCTTCCAGCGGCGGGTGGCTCATGAACATGCGGGCGAAGCCCTGTTTGATGCCACCGTTGATGCCGAACGCGTTCAGGGTGTCCGGCATGTGCACCGGCAGTCCTTGTTCGGCCCGCAGGCGCTGCAAGGCACCGATCATCGCGCTGGTACCGGCCAGGCGTGCACCGGCTTCGTCGGCACGGAATTCGCGTTTGCGCGAGAACCACATGACGATCGAGCTGGCGAGGATGCCCAGCACCAGTTCGGCGACGATGGTCGCCACGTAGTAGGCGATGCCCTGGCCTTCTTCGTTCTTGAAGATCACCTTGTCGACAAAGTTGCCGATGATCCGCGCGAAGAACATCACGAAGGTGTTCACCACGCCTTGGATCAGCGCCAGGGTCACCATGTCGCCATTGGCCACGTGACCGATCTCGTGGGCCAGCACGGCTTTGACTTCATCCGGCGAGAACCGCTCGAGCAAGCCCTGGCTGACCGCGACCAGTGCGTCGTTCTTGTTCCAGCCGGTGGCGAAGGCGTTGGCCTCGTAGGCCGGGAAAATCCCGACTTCGGGCATCTTGATCCCGGCTTCGCGAGACAGTTGCTCGACCGTTTGCAGCAGCCATTGCTCGTGACGGGTGCGCGGCTGGCTGATGATTTGCGTACTGGTGCTCATCTTCGCCATCCATTTGGAGATGAACAGCGAGAACAGTGAACCGGCGAAACCAAAGACCGCACAGAAAACCAGCAGCTGATTGAGGTTCAGATCAACCCCGTTGGCCGCCATGAACCCGTTGAAGCCGAAAAGGCTCAAGGTGATGCTGGCAATCAGCACGACCGCCAGGTTAGTGGCCAAAAACAGCAGGATGCGCATCATGGTTGTAGAAATCTCCTCATGCTAAAGATGTAGCGTACTGCGGGGTATATAAGGTGCTGCACCGTGCTATTCAACCGAGTGACTATTTCAAACTGTGTCCTACAGCAACAGTTTAGCCGCGCGCAGGCAATTTCCGACGCTGATGCAGGAAGGGGTTGTCAGTCGCTGGACTGCGGGGCCCCCGTCTTTGTTAGACGTGAGCACGAAATCGGTCAGCAGGCGGTGGTGACGGCAAGGATGTGCGGCAGGGCGCAGAGATGTGTTGCTGAATCAATCACCGTGCGACCCGGACCAGCGTCGCACGGTACCCGTCAGCTTACTGGCGGTAAGTCTTGAGGAAATTGCCGATCCGGCCGATGGCCTGATCCAGTTCGTCGACGCGGGGCAGGGTGACCACACGGAAGTGATCCGGCCACGGCCAGTTGAACGCCGTGCCTTGCACCACCAGCAGTTTTTCGGACAGCAGCAGGTCGAGCACGAACTTCTCGTCGTTATGAATCGGGCACACTTTCGGGTCGATCCGCGGGAACGCATACAGCGCGCCCATCGGCTTGACGCAACTCACGCCCGGGATGTCGTTGAGCAGTTCCCAAGTGCGATTGCGCTGTTCCAGCAAGCGACCTTGCGGCAACACCAGGTCATTGATGCTCTGATAGCCGCCGAGTGCGGTCTGGATCGCGTGCTGGCTCGGCACGTTGGCACACAGGCGCATGTTCGCCAGCATGTCGATGCCTTCGATATAGCTCTGGGCGTGGTGTTTCGGCCCGGAAATGGCAATCCAGCCGGAACGGAAACCGGCCACGCGATAGGACTTGGACAGACCGTTGAAGGTCAGGCACAGCAGGTCCGGCGCCAGGGAAGCGGTGCAGATGTGCACGGCGTCATCGTAGAGGATTTTGTCGTAGATTTCGTCGGAGAACACCACCAGGTTGTGCGAGCGGGCCAGTTCGAGCATGCCCAGCAACACTTCCTTCGAATACACCGCGCCGGTCGGGTTGTTCGGGTTGATGATCACCAGCGCCTTGGTGTTCGGGGTGATCTTGGCCTTGATGTCGGCCAGGTCCGGGAACCAGTCGGCGCCTTCGTCACACAGGTAATGCACCGGATTGCCGCCGGCCAGGCTGACCGCGGCGGTCCACAGCGGATAGTCGGGGGCCGGCACCAGCACTTCGTCGCCGTTGTTGAGCAGGGCCTGCATCGACATCACGATCAGCTCGGAAACGCCGTTGCCCAGGTAGATGTCTTCGATGCCGACGCCTTCGACCTGTTTCTGCTGGTAGTACTGCATCACGGCTTTACGCGCGCTGAACAGGCCTTTGGAATCGCTATAGCCTTGGGCGGTCGGCAGGTTGCGGATCACGTCCTGGAGGATTTCATCCGGCGCTTCGAAACCAAAGGGCGCCGGGTTGCCGATGTTCAGCTTGAGGATGCGATGGCCTTCCTCTTCCAGGCGTTTGGCGTGCTTGAGCACTGGGCCGCGAATGTCGTAGCAGACGTTGGCGAGCTTGTTCGATTTGCTGACCTGCATGGCGATGTGTTCCCGAAAATGAACGATCCAGGCGGCGTGTGAACTACCGTACTGGGAATCCTGCGTATTCACACAGGCCTGACGCCCGTGATGGCGACACTCATAATCCGTTTGAATGCGCGGTGTCTGGCTGCCAGACTGGCGTTTGACGAGGCGCAATCATACGTGCCGCCCGATCCTTGGAAAAGGTACAGATCGGGCTTTTTCAGCTGCTGAGGTGTGACGATGGAAAAGTTGGATAAAACCCTGGAAGAATGGAAGGCGATGCTCGACCCGGAGCAGTACAACGTTTGCCGCCTCAAGGGCACCGAACGCCCGTTCTCCGGCAAGTACAACGACACCAAGACCGATGGCGTTTACCACTGCATTTGCTGCAACGAGCCGTTGTTCGATTCCAAGACCAAGTTTGATTCCGGCTGCGGCTGGCCGAGCTTTTACGCGCCGATCGGCGACAGTGCGATGGTCGAGATCCGCGACGTCAGCCACGGCATGATCCGCACCGAAGTGGTCTGCGCCAAGTGCGACGCGCACCTGGGCCACGTGTTCCCGGATGGCCCGCCACCGACCGGTTTGCGTTATTGCATCAACTCGGTGTGCCTGGACCTGGTTCCCCGCGGATAACCCGAATCCCCCTGTAAGAGCGAAGCTTGCTCGCGAGGGCGTTTTAACATTCAACAATGATGTTGACTGATCCGACGTCTTCGCGAGCAAGCTTCGCTCCTACAGGGATTGGCGGGCGTTCTATTGATTTATTAAATTGCACGCAATTCAATTGCTCGCTATGTTTGGACCTTCTTCCTATATCTGGAACCCCAATCATGAGCGACAACCTGCTGAGCATCCCGGTGACCACCATCAAGGGTGAACAGAAAACCCTGTCCGACTTCGCCGGCAAAGCCGTGCTGGTGGTCAACACCGCCAGCAAGTGCGGTTTCACCCCGCAATACAAAGGCCTCGAAGCACTGTGGCAGACCTACAAGGATCAAGGCCTGGTGGTGCTCGGCTTCCCCTGCAACCAGTTCGGCAAGCAGGAGCCGGGCAATGAAGGGGCAATCTCAGAGTTCTGCGAGTTGAACTACGGGGTCAGCTTCCCGCTGTTCAAGAAGATCGACGTCAACGGTTCCGACGCCCATCCGCTGTTCGTGCAACTGAAAAAACGCGCGCCGGGCCTGCTGGGTTCCCAAGGCATCAAGTGGAACTTCACCAAATTCCTGATCGGCAAGGACGGCCAGTTGGTCAAGCGCTTCGCCCCGGCCACCAAGCCGCAGGACCTGAGTGCCGAGATTGAAGCCCTGCTGAAATGAACTCCTTGTCCGCCGATTCGTTAAAGCTCGACAGCCAGTTGTGTTTCAAGCTGTATGCCGCTTCCCGGGCGGTAATCCGTGGCTACAAGCCGATGCTCGATCAGCTTGGCCTGACCTACCCGCAATACCTGGCGATGCTGGTGTTGTGGGAATGGCAGGAAGCGGCGCCGGAGCAGCCAACCGTCAAGGCCTTGGGCGAACGCCTGGCGCTGGATTCCGGCACGCTCACGCCGTTGCTCAAGCGGCTTGAGCAGCTGCAATTGGTCCAGCGTCAGCGTTCGGCGCGGGATGAGCGTGAAGTGCACCTGAGCCTGACGCCAGCAGGCCTTGCCTTGCGCGAACAGGTCGGGCCGCTCAAGGCGCGCCTGCTCTGCGACAGCGGCGTTGACCTCAACCGCTTGAACGAACTGCGCGAGGGCCTTGATCAGTTGTTGGGGCAGATCAAAGCACTGGCGTAGTCGGTATCCACATATCGAGCAGGGCGGCCAATTCTTCCCGGCGGAAGGGTTTGGCCAGGTAGTCGCTCATGCCCGCCGCACGGCAGCGCTCGCGTTCTTCGGACATGGCGTTGGCGGTCAGGGCAACAATCGGCAGCTGTGGCCAGCGTCCGCTGCGGCGGATATGCCGACTGGCTTCGTAGCCATCCATCACCGGCATGTTGCAGTCCATCAGCACCAGATCGAACTCACTCAGTTCCAGTTGATCCAGGGCTTCGGCGCCGTGGGCGGCGACGATCACCTCGCAGCCGAGTTTGCCGAGCATGCCTTTGGCCACCAATTGATTGACCGGGTTGTCCTCCACCAGCAGTACCCGGCCGCGGCGTTGGGGGGTGAGGGCGTCGAGGCGCGCGTCGTTGATCGTCGCGGTGTCCGGTTGCAGGATCCGGCGCAACGTCTGGTACAACGCGTTACGGGCCAATGGCCGCGCCTGTTGCTGCAACGGCGCCAGGGCTGCGGCTTCTTCGCTGGGCATGAAACTGCCGTAGGCCGTCACCAGCAGGATCGGTGCGCTGAGCGTGGGACGCAGGCCGAACAGGCATTCCGGGCAGTCGGTGATCAACACATCCGGTTCCAGGCCGAGCAACGAGTCCTCGATGGAGCGCTGCTGATAGTCGAGTCCCCACAACGGCAACAACCCTTTCAACAGTTCCGCCAGGCCGCTGCTGGCCGCCGTAATCGCAATGACCTTGCCCTGCAACGGTTGGGGGACAATGGCGCGGGTGTGGCTCGGCAGCGGCAGGTCAGCGCAGAACTGGCTGCCGAACCCGGCTTCGGAACTGATCGTCAGCCGTCCCTGCATGGCTTCGCAGAGGTTGAACGTCAGCGCCAGGCCCAGCCCGGTGCCGCCGAATTGCCGGGTAATGCCGGCACCGGCCTGGGTGAAGGGCTGGAAGATTTTCACCTGCGCATCCTGGGCAATGCCGATGCCGGTGTCGCAGACCTCGATGCGCACGCCATCTTCAAACGTCGATAGCCGCACATCGACCCGCCCGAAACGGGTGAACTTGAGCGCGTTGGACAGCAAGTTGCTGACAATCTGCCGGACCCGGGTCGGGTCGCCCAGCACCAGCGCCGGAAATTGCGGATCGATCAGGCAGGCGAGTTCGACGCTGGGCGCGGCGTTCTGCGACAGCAGGTTGGCGGTGTCCTCGATCAGCGAGCCGAGGTCGAATGGAATGTGTTCGAGCTCCAGCTGGCCGGCATCGAATTTCGACAGGTCGAGAATATCGTTGAGCAGCTCCACCAGCACCTTGCCCGAATCATGGGCGATGGACAGCTGTTGCTGCTGCTCGGCATTCAGCGGGCCGTCGAGCGAGAGCGCGATCATCCCCAGCAGGCCGTTGAGCGGCGTGCGGATTTCATGGCTCATGTTGGCGAGGAACGCCGAGCGCGCTTCGGCCATGTCCAGAGCGGTCCGGCGGGCGGCTTCCAGTTCTTCATTGGACTGGCTGAGCCGGGTGTTGATCGCCTTGAGTTCGGCGGTGCGCGCCGAGACGATGTTTTCCAGTTGCCCAAGGTAATCGGTCAGGCGGTTTTCGGCGTTGCGCCGTTGCTGGATTTCGGTGGCGATGTTTTCGAACTGCTGATTGGCGACCTTGACCAGCACGCCGATTTCATCGTTTTCATGCCCCGTCGGGTACTCCAGCCACGTCGGCTCGGCGCTGCGCGGATCGCGGCCGCTGAGTTCGCGAATGACCCGCACCAGTGGCTTGGTCAGCATCACGTAAAACAGCGCCAGCAGGATGCCGGTGAGGATCAGGCTGCGGGCGAAGCCGTTGAGCAACGTCACTTCAGCCCGGCGCAGGAAACGGCTGCCGAAGGAATACGTGTCGACCTCCAGCTGCAAGGTGCCGAGGGATTCGTCGGGCAAATGATCGAGGAAGAGGCGGTCTTCGAACTGGCGGTTGGCGCCGAACAGGAAGTCGCTGATCAGTCGGTAACCGCTTTGCAGGCCCTGGCGTTTGACGCTGGCCAGCACGGTATTGTTGTTATCGGTCAGTTGCGCGCTGATGATCGCCGGCGAGCGCAGCAGGCCCATGGTCAGTTCCTGGGCGAGTTCGGCGTCGATGTTGTAGGCGATGCGTGAGGCCGGGTTGTGGCTGATTTCCAGCAAAGACAGTATTTCACGGTTGATGGAGGCGTCTTCGCTGGCATAATCGATGCCTATTTGCACCAGACTGAGCAAGGTGCCCAGTATGAAACCGACCAGCACAGTGAGCCGGGCCTGTTTGTATGAAAGCCGGTGGGTGAACTTGATATCCATAGGGTGTTGAACCACTTCCGTTTCCCTTCGCTGCTCAAGCATAGTCGATCATGCATGGATACCGATGTTCCCGCGCCGCCCCTGTTTGAGGGGGCCGGTTAGTGTAAGTTGCCGTATCACCATCATTACTGTGAAACGTGCCCGAGGAGAAGACGTGGATTCCCGATTGAATGCTTTTCTTGAACGCGCCGATGCCGTTCTGGCCCGTATCGAACCCTTGCTGCCGGCCCCTCGGCAAACCATCGACTGGGTGCATTGCCTGGCCGCACGCTGGCAGCGTGAGGGCCGCAGTGGTTTTCTGTTGCCGCTGCAAGTCAGCCTCGACACCCGTTTGACCGACCTGATCGGTGTTGATCGCCAAGTGGAACAGTTGGGGCGCAATACCCAACAATTCATCGACGGCATGCCGGCCAACCACGCGTTGCTCTGGGGCTCGCGCGGCACTGGTAAATCGTCGCTGGTTCGCGCCTTGCTGGCCGAGCATCACGAAGCCGGTTTGCGCCTGATCGAGATCGAACGCGATCACTTGGCGGACTTGCCGCGTATCGTCGAGCAAATCGCCAAGCTGCCCCAGCGTTTCGTGCTGTTCTGCGATGACCTGTCGTTCGAATCCGGCGAAGGTGATTATCGCGTGCTGAAAAGCGTGCTCGACGGCTCCCTCGAACAGGCGCCGGACAACGTGCTGCTGTACGCCACCTCCAACCGTCGCCACCTGGTGCCGGAAAAGGAAAGCGATAACGAAAACTGGAAACGCGTGGACGGCGAACTGCATCCCAGCGAGGCGGTGGAAGACAAGATCGCATTGTCGGATCGATTCGGGCTGTGGCTGTCGTTTTATCCGTTCACTCAAGAACACTTCCTTAATGTCGTCGAACACTGGATCGGGCAACTGGCCGACAAGGCCGGCCTGGCCTGGCAGCGCGACGAGGAACTCGACATTCTCGCCGTCCGTTGGGCCACAGGCCGGGGCAATCGCAATGGCCGTTGCGCCTATCAATTTGCGCGTTATTGGGTCGGGTTAAAGCTGTTGGAGCACAAGGCATGATCGATTTGAAACAAAGCGGCCAGGGCCTCGAAGGCTACGGGATGCTGTGGGCGCAACTGGAATCCTTGCTGGCGGACGAGCGGGATTTCATCGCCAACGCCGCGCAATTTTCCGCGTTTCTGTTCAACCAGCTCGATGACCTGAACTGGGCCGGTTTCTACCTCAATCGCAACGAAGAACTGGTGCTGGGTCCGTTCCAGGGCCAGATCGCCTGTGTGCGAATTCCGTTCGGCCGCGGGGTGTGCGGGGCGGCAGCCGCCACCTTGCAAACCCAGTTGGTCGAGGATGTGCATGCGTTCCCCGGGCATATCGCCTGCGACAGCGCCTCGAACAGCGAGTTGGTGGTGCCACTGGTCAAGGATGACCGACTGATCGGCGTGCTGGATCTGGACAGCCCGAAACTCGCGCGTTTCACCACCGACGACCAGGCCGGTATCGAACGACTGGCCGCGATTTTCCTGCGCCTGACCGATTGCTGATCACGCCCGCAAGCCTGCCTTGACCAGCAGGCTTGCCGGGTCCACCGCGTCGATCTGTTTCGGGTCGAGGAACTGCTCGGCGTACTGCCGGTAAATCTGTTCGTTGATAAACAGCCCGAACAACTCAGGGTCGATATGGGCGTCACGGCACATCGTCGCCATGATGCCCAGCGCTTCGCTCAAGGACTTGGCTTTCTTGTAGGGGCGATCGGCCGCGGTCAGTGCCTCAAAAATATCGGCAATCGCCATCATCCGCGCCGGCAGGCTCATGTCTTCGCGCTTCAACTGCTTGGGATAACCGGTGCCGTCCATTTTTTCGTGGTGGCCGCCGGCGATTTCCGCGACGTTGTTGAGGTGGCCGGGGAAGGGCAGGTGGCTGAGCATCAGGATCGTCTGCACCATGTGGTGATTGATGATGTAGCGCTCTTCGCGGGTCAGGGTGCCACGGGCAATGCTCAGGTTATAGAGCTCGCCGCGATTGTATTTGTGCTGCGGCACATCGAGTTTGAAGCCCCAGGGATTGTCTTGCGGGATCAGTTCGCCTTCGGCGCGCTCCAGCAAATGTTCGGGTTTGTCCGCCAGCAACGGTTCACTGACCGGCAACGTCGGTGCCGGCGTACGGGCCTGGCGACGGTTCTCTTCCCAGGAAACCCCCAATCGATCATCCAGGGTTCGGGTCCAGGTCCGCTGAGCGATCAGGTTCAGGCGCTGGAGGTCGGCCTCAGCCATCGCCTCGCCGCCCAGATTACAGCGGGCGATAAAGGCGAAGTCATCGTCCAGACCTGCGAGGTTGGCGTTGCGCAATTCGGCCAGGTGATGTTCATCGCCACCCAGGGCGATGGCCTGCCAGTAGTTGATCCAGGCATCGCGTTTGAGCACTTCGAAACGGGTGCGAATTTCGTGGATGCGATCGTTCAGGGTTTCCAGCTTGGTGGCCTTGTCGACCACATATTCGGGCGTGGTGACCTTGCCGCAATCGTGGAGCCAGGCTGCGATGTGCAAGGCTTCCCATTCATCTTCGGTGGGATGGTAGCCGCTGAACGCCGGTGCCTGACTGGCCGCAGCCGCCTGGGCCAGCATCAGGGTCAGCGCCGGTACGCGCTGGCAATGGCCGCCGGTGTAGGGGCTCTTGGCGTCGATCGCGCCGGCCAGCAGTTGAATGAAGGCATCGAGCAGCTGTTTTTGCTTGGCTTGCAGACGCTGGCTTTCGATACTCACCGCCGCCGCGCCGGACACCGCTTGCAGGAAGGCGATGCGATCCGGCCGGAGTTTTTCCAGGTCGCTTTGGTTGCCGCTGTCGGCCAGCAGCAGAATCAGCAGGCCGACGGTTTCGTTATGCCGGTTGCGCAGGCGAATGCCGATCAGGTGCACCCGCGGGCTCTGCATGGCGAGCAAGACTTTCTGCAAATCCCCCGCTTGTTCGTAGCCCAGGTTGGCAACCACGTTGTCGGCATTCGCCAGTTGTAGCAACCACGCCGGGCTCTGCGGGTTCTGCAGTTCGTGGCCTTGAATGGCGAATGACGGCAACGGCTGGGACTCACCGTTGAGGACCAACCCGTGGGGTTCGATGCGCTCGCCGTCACCTTCGCGCAGGTAGATCAGGCCGGCCTGGGCCTGGGCGATTTTCACCGTTTCAAAGAGTACCCGTTGCAGCAACGGCGCGAAGCGGGTTTCGGCGCACAAGCTGTCGGTGATCTGGAAAAAACTGCCGAGGGTGTCCTTCATCCGCGCCATCGACAGGCTCAATTGATCGACTTCCAATACCGGCGAACGGCGGCTGACGGGAAAGTTGAAATCGAAACTGCGAATGGCATCGGCTTCCTTCACCAGCGCATGCAGCGGTTTGACCAGGATCCGCGATGTCAGCCAGCCCATCGGCAGGCACAGCAGCAACGTGGCCAGGGTAATCAACGCTCCTTGCCAGCGCATGCGGTAGGCATCGACGAGCAATTCATCCTCGGGCACCAGCAGTGCCATTTGCAAACCCTGCGGGCCACCTTCCTGCATGTGGCTGCGGGCGACGATCCACTGCCGGCCGGCGACGTCCAGCCGATTGCCTGCCGATGGGCTGGCGAGCAGGGTGCCGAGGGCCGGACTCAGGTCGGCGACTTTGCTCAGGCGGGCGGTTTGGTCGTCGATGATCAGTTTGTCACTGTCCGGGTAGGCAATGGCATTGCCTTCGGCATCGAACAGCACGATCTCGGTGCTCGGGGTCACCACGTGTTTGGCCAGGGTTGCGGACAGCTCGGCCAGGGTCAGGTCGGCGCCCATCACCGCACCGTCGCCGCTGCGTCGGGCCAGGGTGGTGCCGACGTTATGGGTGGAGAAAAAAACGTAGGGCTCGGTGGTGATCTGGTCAGCCTGCGCGCGAGCGTTGGTAAACCAGGCGCGGGTTCGCGGGTCATAGGTTTCGTCGGGCGTGTCCTGGCGGCTGATGAGGTTCAGGGCCTGGTCGTAGAACAAGGATTGCGAGGCGACTGGATTGCCGCTGGCAGGGTGCTCGATGCTCCATACCTGATAGGCCGCCGTGTCGGGGGCTTTGAGCTGCGCCTTCAACGCCTCGGTGCGCAGCGGGCGGACCATGAAAAAGTCGCCATTGGCGTAGCCCAGGTACAACGAGGCCAGGTTGGGGTTGTCCTTGAGCGATTGGCTGAACGGCTTGAGCAGCGCCAGTCGTTGCTCAAGGTTCGGGGCCTGGGTCGCTGGCGTCTCGGCCAGCAGGCTCAGCAGATGGCGAATCGGTTCATAGGTGGCCTGCAGGTCCAGGCGTACATCCTGCTCGATGCGGTTGAAGAGCTTTTCACTGCTCGAAAGTATGATCTGCGTGGTCTGCCTGTAGTTGAAAATGCCCAGCACCACACCGGTCAGCAGTAACAGGAAGGTGAACATGACGCTGATATGCACATGCAGGGGAAACCGGCGCTGATCCGGGCGCAGTGGGCTGGGCATTACGGGGCTCTCCATAGTGGTAAACGCACTGCTCAGCGTCCAAGCATAGTTAAGGTGCCACCCTTTTGCCGTTGTCGTTGCGGTCAATCTGATGCAGGAATGCCTGCTCCAGTTCGAGCATGACCTGGTTCATGGTTTTTATGCAGAGGGCGATGTCATCCGCGGGCGCTGCGTCATGGCAGGCTTGTTCAAGGGCCTGGCAACACTCAATCAATCGGTAAGCCTGGGCGATGCGGGCCGCCCCTTTGATTTTATGCGCGACGTCGATCAATGCCTGGCGGTTCTCAAGCCCGGATAAGCCCAGCAGCTCCTGGCGATCCAGGCGGTTGCTGCTCAGCAGTTCGGCCAGCAGGCGTCGGGCCATTTCCGGATTGCCGCCGGTCAACATGTCCAGCCCTTCCAGATTGAACACCTGCTCGCGGACTGCCGGCCTGATGCCTTCGACCCATTGGCTCAACGCCGTCAGGCTGAGGGGTTTGAACAGACAATCGTTCATCCCGGCTTGCTTGCAGCGCTGGATTTCTTCGGGCTGGGCATTGGCGGTAAAGCCGAGGATGGTGCAGGGGGAGCGTTGTTCCAGCTGTTCCTGCTGGCGGATGGTGCAGGCCAGGTCGTAACCATTCATGATCGGCATGTTGCAATCGACCACCACCAGATCGAATGGCTCGCGCTGCCAGGCTTCCAGTCCCGCACGGCCATCATCGGCACCGGTAAAGCGATGCCCCAGGTATTCCAGCTGTTGGCACATGAGCAGGCGATTGGCGGGATGATCGTCGACCACCAGCACGCTCAAGGACGCGCCGCCGGTGAGGATGACGGGCTCGACCCGGTCCTTTGCCGGCTCCGGTGGCAGCGTCGGCAGGTACAGTGAAATGCTGACCAGGGTGCCCACCCCGGGCTGGCTGCTCAGTTGCAGGCTGCCGCCCATCATTTCGCACAGACTGCGACTGATCACCAGGCCAAGCCCCGCGCCGCCCCTGGCCAATTGTCCGGTGTTTTCGACCTGGGCAAAGGGCTCGAACAGGCGCTGCTGATCCTTTTCGCTGATGCCGACTCCGCTGTCCTGGACTTGCACTTGCAGCCGCGTTCGCTCGGGTTCATCACCTGGCAGCAGGTCGACGGTAATCCGGACTTCACCCTGTTGCGTAAACTTGATGGCATTGCTGAGCAGGTTGGACAGCACCTGCTTGAAGCGCAACGGGTCGAGCAGCACATCGACAGGCGGGTGCGGTGGATTGAAGGCCAATGCCAGGCGAAGATTTTTTTGCCGGGCCAGCCCGTCGAAAATCCGCATGACCGAGGCGACGATTTCTCCCGGATTGACCCGCTCGGGGCTCAGGCTCAGGCGCCCGGATTCGATCCGGGCAATGTCGAGAATGTCGCCGATCAGGGCCAGCAAGTCTTTCGCCGAGCTGTACGCGGTTTCGATCGCGGAGCGATCCTGGCGCCCTTGGTCCATGCGCTTGAGGGTCAGTTCCAGCATGCCGATCACCGCGTTCATCGGCGTGCGGATTTCGTGGCTCATGGTCGCCAGGAAGGTACTCTTGGCCCGGTTGGCTTCATCGGCCTGCTCCTTGGCGGCCCGCAGTTTGTCGAACAGTTGTCGTCGTTCGCTGATATCGACCCAGCCGCCGATGATGCCTTGTACTTCACCGCTCGAATCACGGTAGGGGAGAATCCAGTGATAGATCGTCAGCCGCCGGCCACCGATGTGCAGCGGGCGATCGAGGATCAACGGTGTGCCTTCGTTCACGACCCGTTGATAATCAGCCTGATACTCCCGGGCTTCGAAGGCATTGCTCATCTTGCCCTGCATGACGCTTTTGCCGATCACGTCTTCGCGTTTCGCCTGGAAAACCTCCAGATAACTGTCGTTACAGCTTTGCAGCAGCCCCTGGCGGTCACGCACATAAATCGGGTGAGGCGTGCCGTTGACCAGCGAGCGCATGAACTCGAACTGATCGTTCAGCGCTCGCTCGGCCGCTTTGCGTTGGTTGATCTGGCGCCGCATCCAGGCATTCCAGGCCATGGAAATCAGCAGCAGAAAACTGGCAGCGGCAACGATCTGATAGAACACCCGGTGAAAGTTGTTCCAGGTTTTTTCCGACGCTGCCGAGTAGCCACGCCAGCGGCTGTTGATCACGCCCAGCTCTTCCGGGGCAATGCTCAACAGCGCTTTGTCGATGATCGAACTCAGCTCCGTGGCGCCACGGGCCGTGGCCAGGGAGAACGCCGCTTGCCGGGTGCCGATGGTGGTGCTGATCTGCAGTTTGTGTTCGAAGATGTGCGACGAAATAAAGTAGTTGGCGATGACCAGTGAATTGACGGCGCCTTCTACCTGACCCTCGGCGAGCAGTTCCACGGCGTGAAAGGTGTCCGGCGTTTCAATCAGGTGAACCCGTGGAAATTCGCGGCGCAAGTAGTCCACCAGCGGATTGCCCTGGGCGATGGCCAGGCGCTTGTCTTGCAGTTGCGAAAGGTTGGTCGCGCTGTCGGCGGATTTGCGCGTCAGCAGCACAAAGGAGTTTTCCAGATAGGGCCGACTGAAATTCAACTGGGCCTGGCGTTGGGCGCTGGGGAGCAGCGCGGCAATCAAGTCCGCCTGATTGTCTTTGATTCGCGCGATCATTTGATCATCGCCGCGGCTGCGCTGGACCTCGAAGCGCAAACCGGTACGCAGTCGGATCAGCTCCAGGAGGTCGGCGGTGACGCCGCGAAAATTGCCGTCGCTGTCGAAAAACGTCAGGGGTGCAAACGCTTCGTTGACCACCACGCGCACCACCGGGTGTTGCGCCAGCCAACGCTGCTCGCGGTCAGTCAGTTGCAGTTTGTGATCCGTCAGCAGGATGTCGCTGCCGGCACTCCAGCGTTTGGCGATGTTGTCCCGTTCGCTGGAGGGGATGGCCGTGAGGATGGCGTTGACGATCTGCAGCAGTTGCGGATTGTCTTTGCGCACTGCAAAGCTGAAACCATGAGCTTCGTGTTTACCGAAGTTGGCCATGCGGACGTTGTTCAGGTATCCCTTGTTGATCATGTAGTGGGTTGAAATGGTGTCTCCGAGGAAGACGTCCGCCTGGTCGAAGGCCACCGCATTGATTGCATTCTGGTAGGACGGGTAGTCGATGACGAGCGCATTCGGGTACAGCGCCTTCACTTCCTCCAGCGGCAAGTAGTGATACACCATGCTCAGTCGCATCCCGGCGAGGCCATCGGTCAGCGATCGGGTTTCGCCCTCGCGTGTCACCAGCACCGGCTGATCCACGGCATAAGGCGCAGACAGCAGGATGTCGGGGTTTTGGGCTTCGAAGCCATTGGCGGTACCGAGCAGGTCGATCTCTCCCTGTTGCAGCGCCTTGATGGCGGCCTGGCGTGAAGCGTAGCGCTGGACCTTGACCGGCAATCCCGTGGCCTGCCCGAGAATCCCGGCGTAATCAGCGGTGAAACCCTCATAGTCACGGCCGCTGACTGTCAGGTCGAAAGGGGGATAGTCCGGGGCGGATGTGCCCAGGATCAGTTCGCGCTTGTTCTGTGCCCATTGACGTTGTGGTTTATCCAGTTGGACTTCCAGGTGTCCACCGGTTGAGCGACTGAGCAGGGCGTAGTTCTCGACGGTGGTCGATGCTGCGCTCACTGAGGTGCTCAGACATAAGCCTGCACTTAATGTTATTAGATAGTCCTTTATGCGACTGGGCATCCTGTCTCTCACACTAACGCGTTACGTTTTGCCATCTCGATGAGCGCTACCAGGGATTTGGCCTTGAGTTTTTGCATGAGGCGTTTCTTGTAAGTGCTGACCGTCTTGTTGCTCAGGAACATGCCTTTGGCGATTTCCTTGTTGGTGCGTCCTTGAGCAAATAGTTGCAAGACCATCAGTTCCCTGTCGTTGACGGACTTGAACAGTTCCAGTTCGGCGTAACGCGCATCATCCGGGCGCACGGGGTTCAAGGCCTGGCTCGGGAAGTAGTTGTAACCTGATAGTACGGCCTTGATGGCGCTCATCAATTCACTGAGGTCTTCCTGTTTGCATACATACCCCGAGGCGCCGGATTGCATGCAGCGAATGCCGAACAATGTCGGGCATTGCTCTGTCAGCACCAATGTTTTCAAGGGTGTGCTCATTGCATTGAAACGGGAGAGAACTTCCAGTCCATCCAGCTTTGGAATGCTGATGTCGAGAATGATCAAGTCGGGCATGCATTCACGAACCATCTGCATGGCATCGACTCCATTATCGGTTTCGCCCACGACTTTATAACCCTCATGCTCCAGCAACATCCGCACCGCAAGGCGGATAACGGGGTGATCGTCGACAATAAAAACGGAGTTCATAATCAAGTCCCATACGTGCGCGAATAAAGCGCGCACCTTAGCTCAGTTAATTGAGAGGGCACATGAACGGACGGGGCTGTAGTGGCAATATAGGACTTTTCCTACAAATGAAAAAGAATGGGGCTACGTATCAACTGGGTTTTGCATAAGGAATGTGAAAGTTCTGATTGTGTAATCAGAAAAGGGTGCGGCTTACTGCGTAAGTAATACGTGGTAGTTGATTGCGCATGATAAGTGTCGGGAGTTCGCTCGTTTTTATGTGACGGCCGAGGTCAACAGTTTTCTAAAGTCGGATTGTTTCATCGGCTTGGTCAAGCATCCCGGCAACGGCGATCGATGTTGGCTGGCTTGCCGTTCAAGGTCGTTCAGTTCAGTCGATGTCAGGCTGCTCCGCGCTCCTCGCAGGGGATTGTGCGGGTGTTGAAATGGCGTTGAAGGCCGGACACCTTCAATCAGCCGGTCAGAAGCGTCTGACACGGCTGATTCTGAGGTTGTTATCCGTGGATTGAGCGGCCAGTCATTTCCTGGGCCATCTCACTGGCATAGCTGTCGGTCATGCCAGCGATGAAATCAATCATGCGCAGAAACGAGGTATGCAACGGGCCGTGGGGATCGGGCGCGTTGTTACCCAACAGGTCCAGTACCCGGCGGCTCTTGAAGGACGGCGTGCGCCCGTTGTGCTGTTCCAGCGCCGCGCCGCAGAAGGCGTTGAGGAGGATTTCCAGCGTGGTGTAGGCGCCGATTTCATGCAGCGTCTTGCGCTTGTCCTGGAAGATCTTTTTGCGCGCCATGTCTTTTGCATTCAGCACGCAGCGCTTGGCCGGACCGTGCATGTGTTCCACCAGATCGCCGGGCAACGTGCCGGCCAGCAACGCGTCCTGTTGCTCGACGAAGGCGCGGGCGGCGGCGTTGGTCAGGTGTTCGATGGCCTTGCCGCGCAGGATCGCCAGTTTGCGTCGGCGCGAATCCTGCGGGCCGAGCAGGCGATAGGTCTCCGGAATGTCGTCGCCCACCAGGTCCAGCAGCAGGGACTCGACTTCGGCGTATTCCAGCAGGTCCATCTCCAGGCCGTCTTCAAGATCGATCAACGCGTAGCAGATGTCATCGGCGGCCTCCATCAGGTACACCAACGGGTGGCGCGCCCAACGCTGGTCTTCCAATTGCGGCAAGCCGAGTTTGTGGGCGATCTGTTCCAGCAGCGGCAATTCGCTCTGATAGCAGCCGAACTTGTGCTTCTTGTAGCCCAGGGAGTCGGCGTGCTTGGCGGTCCACGGGTATTTCAGATAAGTGCCGAGGGTGGCGTAAGTCAGCCGCGTACCGCCATCGAACTGGTGATATTCCAGTTGCGTCAATACGCGAAAGCCTTGGGCATTACCTTCGAAGTTGAGGAAGTCGTTGCGTTCGACCTCGCTCATGCCATCCAGCCAGCCACGCCCGGCGGCTTGCAGGAACCAATGCCGGATCGCGTCTTCGCCGGAGTGACCGAACGGCGGATTGCCGATGTCATGGGCCAGGCAGGCTGATTGCACCACCATCCCCAGGTCGCTCGGTTCGCACCAGTCGGGCAGGGCGCTGCGGATGGTTTCGCCGACGCGCATGCCCAGGGAGCGGCCAACACAACTGACTTCCAGCGAGTGGGTCAGGCGCGTGTGGATATGATCGTTACTGGACACCGGATGGACCTGGGTCTTGCGCCCCAGGCGGCGAAACGCACCGGAAAAAATGATGCGGTCGTGGTCTTTGTGAAAAGGGCTGCGGCCGAGTTCTTCCGGGCTGTGCACAGGCTTTCCGAGGCGTTCGCGAGTAAGCAGGGTTTGCCAATCCAAGGCTGGTTCTCTCCGTCAAGGGACTGATGGCCCAGTGTCCAGTCTCGCATCAGTGCCTGCAAGCACAACTAGAGCCCGGCAGCGTCGATATCGATGAGCAGCAGGCGCTCGCCGTTATCGAAAAACTGTCCGGCGGTGAGGCAATACTGGTTGCTGGTGGCATCGCGGTAAGTATTGGAAAGGGTCAGCCGGCGTTCATCCCAACCCTCGGCCAGCAGGTGATAGAAGTACGGCCTCCATGACCAGTTGTGGCCCAGGTAACGGTTGTCGGCCTCCCAGCGGTTGTTGCGCCATTCGAGGTTAGGCGTCAGTTGCGTGCCGTGGCGGTCGCATTGGTAGAAGCGCAACAGCCAGGGAAAAGCGTCCAGATGCGGCAAGGCGCTGAGGGGCGCGCGGGTCTGCGCCCAGTTCTGCAGGATCGCCATCAGTTCGGTGAGTTGCCGGCGCATGACCATCAGTTGCCCGCGTTCAATCAGTTTGCGCTGAACGTAGCGTTGGCGCAGTTGCGCGAACTGCGCGACGAAGGCGTCGGTGGCAAAGAAATCGCTTTGCGCCCGGGCGAACAGAAAACCCTGCACATAGCGCGAACCGCACTCCAGGGCGAAATCCAGCTGTGCTTCTGTTTCCACCCCTTCGGCGATGATCCAGCACCCGGTTTTCTCGGCCATCAGCGCCAGGGCCTTGACCACTTCGCTGCTCGGCCCGCCCAGTGCGGCCGCCTGGAACAGACGCATGTCGAGCTTGAGAATGTCCGGTTGCAAGGCCAGCACGCGATCGAGTTGCGAATACCCGGCGCCGAAGTCATCGATGGCGATCCGGGCGCCGGCCTGGCGATAGCGCGCCACCACATCAGCCAGGCGTTGGCTGTCGCCACCGAGTTCGGTGATCTCGAAGACAATGCGTTGCGGATCGACCCCATGCCTGGCCAATTGCTTGAGGCTCGGCAACGCCTGATCCGGGCGCAAGCGGCTGATCCAGCGCGGCGACATGTTCAGGCTCAGAAACCATTCCGCTGGGGCCTCATGCAAACGGCTCAGAGCGTTATCGCGGATTTGCCGATCAAGGCGACGCAAGGCGATGGCGGGGGTTCGTGGGTCGGCGAACAGTGGTCCCACCGAGGTCAGTTGACCATCGGCCTGGCGCAGTCGACCCAGGGCCTCGACGCCGGCGATACGCCCAGTAGCGGTATCGATGAACGGCTGAAAGCAGGCGAGCGGTTGCCCGTCGATCACGAGGCCTCCTTAGTAAGGTCTTGTTTTTGGATAGACCCGGCGCCAGGTAGGCACGCAGGATTGAACCCCTCGATAAAGAGGTTCATCCCGGTGGTATTGCAAGAATGCAGCCAGATAAGGGGTGATCAGGGTTTACGCGAGGAACCCTGCATCACCAGTTTGATCAGCGGCCCGAGGCTGGTGCCCAGTTGAACCAGGCGGGTCACGCTGCTGACGCCGCCGCTCTTCGCACCCTTGCCGGTCAGAAAACCCAGCAGGGTCACAGCGGCCATGCCCCAGAGCGGAGCGTGCTTGATGCCGAAACCATCTTGCAGGTTTTGCGTCATCCCGCGCACCCGCTGCAAAGGTTGCAGCAGTTGCCGGGATTCCTGGCGGATTTCCTGGCGGTGCATTTCCATGCGCAGGCGGATCAGCGCCTTGCGCATTTCCGTGCGCGAACTGTTGTGAGGCAATTGAGGCAGGCTCATGGCAGCAGGCGCTCCCGGTCGTTGGCCAATTCTTCCAGCGTACCGTGGAAGGGCGAGGACTCATCGAACACGGCCGCTTTGAGCCGCATCCCGCAAAAAATCGCAGCCAGGGTGTAGAACACGCAAAGCCCGATGATCGCGGCCAGGCGATAGGTGTCCCAAAACAGAATCAACACCAGCGTCGACAACCCCACCAGCAACAGCAAGGCAAACACCAGCGCCAGGCCTGCAAACAGCAACAGGCTGACGGTGCGGGCTTTCTGTTCCTGCAATTCAATGCCGAACAGTTCGACATGGCTGTGCAGCAACCCTAGAAATGCCGCACCCAGCCGCCGCGAGGAAGCGCTTGTGCCCGTCGCGGACGGGCCGGATTCGCCGATAGACATATCAGCGCCGCGTGGCCAGCAGGCCAATCAGGAAGCCCACGCCAGCAGCGATCCCGACTGACTGCCATGGGTTGGCCTGCACATAATCTTCGGTGGCGGTGACCGCTGCCTGGCCGCGCTGGCGCAGAGAGTCTTCAGTCAATTTCAAGGTCTCCCGGGCACGCAGCAGGCTGTCGTGGATCTGTTCGCGCAATTCATCGGCCTGATCGCCGGCGATGGACTTGGTGTGTTCCAGCAACCGTTCGGTGTCGCTGACCAGGGTTTGAAAATCGTTCATCAGGATTTCTTGAGCAGTCTTTGCCTTGATGCTGGCCATGGGTGGATCTCCGTAAGTGGCTTCTGATGCGTTCGAGTATGAGCCTTGGGCGAAGGTTCAGTACAAATGACTGGTACAACTTTTGCTATGACATGGTGCGTCAGCCTGCGCCGTTGCGCTGTTGCTGGGCATGATTTGAGCAAAACCATAACTCAAATAATCAAAACCCGCGCAAAGGTCGTGACCTTGTGCGCCAAAGCGGTTCATTGGAATCAATGCGTTGGTTCCCATAGGTCGCAACTTGGTGCATGGATTGCCTGCGCGAACTGCTTTGGTGCTTTTTTAGCCTTCAGGTCTGCCAACCCCATGGAAAATCTGCAAAGCGCTGTGGACAGTCTGGTCCATAGCTCCAATACGTTGTTCATTTTGATCGGTGCAGTCATGGTGCTGGCCATGCACGCCGGGTTCGCGTTTCTGGAAGTCGGTACGGTTCGACAAAAGAATCAGGTCAATGCCTTGTCGAAGATCCTCAGCGACTTCGCCATTTCGACCCTGGCCTATTTCTTTATAGGCTATTGGATTTCCTACGGCGTCACTTTCATGCAACCGGCGGCAGTGATCAATGCCGATCACGGTTACGCGCTGGTGAAGTTTTTCTTTCTGCTGACCTTTGCCGCGGCGATCCCGGCGATCATTTCCGGCGGCATAGCCGAGCGTGCGCGCTTCGTCCCGCAGTTGTGCGCGACCGCATTGATCGTGGCGTTCATCTATCCGTTTTTCGAGGGCATGATCTGGAACGGCAACTTCGGTTTGCAAGCCTGGTTGCTTGAGCATTTCGGCGCCAGTTTCCATGACTTTGCCGGCTCGGTGGTGGTCCACGCCATGGGCGGTTGGCTGGCGCTGGCGGCGGTGCTGTTGCTCGGGCCACGCAACGGACGTTATCGCGACGGTCGACTGGTGGCGTTCGCGCCGTCGAGCATTCCGTTCCTGGCCCTGGGCTCGTGGATTCTGATTGTCGGCTGGTTCGGCTTCAACGTCATGAGCGCGCAGACGTTGCAAGGCGTCAGCGGCCTGGTGGCGGTGAACTCGTTGATGGCCATGGTCGGCGGCACCGTGGCGGCGTTGATCGTCGGGCGCAATGACCCGGGCTTCCTGCATAACGGCCCGCTGGCCGGGCTGGTGGCGATCTGCGCCGGTTCCGATCTGATGCACCCGGTGGGCGCGCTGCTGACCGGTGCAATCGCCGGGGTGTTGTTCGTCTGGTGCTTTACCGCGGCCCAGGGCAAATGGCACATCGATGATGTGCTGGGCGTGTGGCCGTTGCATGGTCTGTGCGGTGTCTGGGGCGGGATCGCTTGCGGCATTTTTGGTCAGACGGCTTTGGGTGGTCTGGGTGGTGTAAGTCTGATCAGCCAGTTGATTGGCACTTCGCTGGGCGTGATCGTGGCGCTGGCCGGTGGCTTTGCGGTGTATGGCACGATCAAGGCATTCCATGGTTTACGCCTGAGCCAGGAAGAAGAGTATTACGGCGCGGATTTGTCGGTGCACAAGATCGGCGCCGTGAGCCAGGACTAGTTCTCCTCATCTTCAGCACCGGGGTAAAACCGGTGCAGCAGGCTATAGCGGTCATGCCGGACTTGGTCCACCCGTTCCTGGACCTGATGCGCGGGCAAACCGAGCATGATCAGCGCATGGGAGGCGAGCATCAGGCTCGACTCCAGCAACTCCGGCACCACTTCATTGGCGCCGGCCGCTTTCAGTTCGGCCCACTGACTGTCGTCCCGGGTGCGCACCAGGATCGGCACGCTCGGGTTGAATCGGCGCGCTTCCTTGAGGATCAGCAGCGCGATATCGGTCTGGTCCACCGCGATCACCAGCAACCGGGCGCGTTCCAGCCCCACCGCGGCCAGCAACTCGCCGCGCCGTGAGTCGCCGTAATGCACGCTGCTTTCGCCGGCCGCAGCCTCCTGGACTCGCACCGGGTCATTGTCCAGGGCGATGTAGGTTTGTTGCGCGTTGTGCAGGAACCGTGCGATGGATTGCCCCACGCGACCGTAACCGCAAATCACCACATGGCCATGCAGGCCGGCGTTGAGTGCGCTGATTTCTTCGAGTTTCGCTTCTTCGTTGGGCTTGCGGTGCAGGCTGGCGGCGATACGCGGCGCGGCGCGCAGCAACAACGGCGTAACCAGCATCGAGCAGAAGGTCGCCGCCAGCAGCAGGCCACCGAGGTCGGCGGGCATCATCTTGTTCTGCTGCATCTGCGCCATCAGGGCAAAGCAGAACTCGCCGCCTTGAGCCAATGCCAGGCCGCTGCGCCAGGCTGTCTCGCCATCACTGCCGCGCCATTTGACCAGCAGGGCCACCACGCTGCCCTTGATCAGCAACAGCCCGAGGGTCAGGCCGAGGATGAGCAAACCGTGTCTGGCAAACAGCTGCAAGTCGATCAGCATGCCGATACTGACGAAAAACAACCCGAGCAGGATGTCGCGGAACGGACGGATATCGGCCTCGATCTGATGCCGGTAATGGCTTTCCCCCAGCAGCATGCCGGCGAGGAAGGCACCGAGAGCAGGGGAGAGGCCGAGCAGATGGGTGAGCCAGGCGGTCAGCAGGACAATCACCAACGCCAGCAGCACGAACAGTTCTGCGGAGCGGGACGCGGCAACTTCGTGGAACAGCCGGGGCAGTAACCAGCGACTGGCCAGCAGCAGGCCGACAAACAGCAGCAGGGTCTTGGCCAGTGTCAGGGGCAGCGCCCAATACCAGGCTTGATCGCTGCTGCCGGCGAACACCGGCACCAGGGTCAGCAGCAACACTGCGACCACGTCCTGGAACAGCAATACGCCGATGGCATTCTGGCCGTGGCTGCTGAAAATCTCCCCCAGGCTGCCCAGCTCCTTGCTGACGATGGCCGTGGACGACAACGCCAGACCGGCCCCGAGCAACAAGGCCGGGGTGACCGACATGCCGAACAGCATCAGCAAGATCCCCAGCAGCATCCCGGAAATCAACACTTGCAGGCTGCCAAGTCCGAACACCACCCGGCGCAGCGCGAGCATTTTCGACAGGGAAAACTCCAGCCCCAGGGAGAACAACAGGAATACCACGCCCAACTCGGCGAGGTCCGGGAGTTCGTCACTTTCGTTCACCCAATCGAGCGCCGTGGGCCCGACCATCAGCCCCACGCAGAGGTAACCCAGCACCGGCGGCAAGCGCAGGCGCCGGAACAGGGCAATGACCACCAGGGAGGAGGCGAGGATGATCAGCAGATTGGCAAACACTAAAAACTCCGGTGACGGGTTCGGGCAACCCAAGCGTAGAGGCAAAAAAGGCCAGAGCATCGCGTAAACGGCATTCAGGGGAAATGATATGCATCAGGAAATTGCCGAAACTTTTTGAAATCGACTGGCGGGGCGTCCCCATGCCTGCGCTCATTGGCCCGACGGCTTTTGTGGGCCTAGAATGAACCCTTACTTTATCGGGTCTGTTTGTCATGCCTCCTGAATGTCAGCTGTTCGGCACCCTGGGTTGCCATCTCTGTGAAGTGGCCGAAGAAGAACTGATGCCCTTGGTCGAGCACGGTCTGTTGGTGGAGTTGGTGGATATTGCGGAAAACGAGGATTGGGTCGAAGACTACGGCCTGCGTATCCCGGTACTGCGACGCATGGATACCGGGGCTGAACTCGATTGGCCCTTCGACGCCGCTCAGGTCGTCAGGTTCTTGGATTTAGAGAATTCCCACTTATCGTAGTGACATGTTCATCCATTGGCGAAAAACAGGTTATTCGGTTACTGTATGTTCATACAGTTATTCGGATTGCCTGCCTTGCATCCTCCTATTCCGGATTTGGCCAGGTGATCCCGCTAGTCAGAGGGATGAACCGTGGTCAATGTCGAACAATTGAAGAACAGCGTGAACCGGATGTCGATCGACGTGGTGCGCGAGGCGGTGATCGAGCTGCGTCTGGATGGCCTGGTCACCGAAGGCAAGACCCCCTTCAACAAGCTGCATTTCAACACCTGCTTCGCCGAAATCGAAGCCTTGTTCCAGCGCGCGGGTTATCACCGGCAACTGGATGTCGTGGGTTATCAGGGCTTGATGTATGCGCTTTACGATCCCGGCCGCTGGGAAGCGGTGGATGTGTTGCGCTGGCTCAAGGAGTTCACCGAGGCGGCTGCGCGGGCACAGTCGATACCGGCGTGAGGATTCTGCGCTAGGTTCGTTCCGGTCACTGCTGGATAATGCCGCCCTGCATTGAGGGTTAGAGTTTTTCGTATGTCCACTTCATCGTTTTCCGCTGCACACAGCCAGGCCAGCACGCTCTACCTGCCGCCTGGCTCGTGGCAGACCGTACTCGATTGCCTGTGCGAACATTTTCGCGCGATCGGTCGTGAGCAATGGCTGGACCGGATCGCCCGTGGTCGGGTCCTTGATGGCCAAGGGCAGCCGATTACCGTTGGCCTGCCGTACAAGGAAGGCCTGCGGATACACTATTTTCGCGAGGTGCCGGACGAAAAACCGATCCCGGTGATCGAGACGATCCTTTACGCCGACGAACACCTGGTGGTCGCCGACAAACCGCACTTTCTGCCGGTGACGCCCGCTGGCGAATACGTGGAGCAAACCCTGCTGCGGCGGCTGATCCGCCGGTTGGATAACCCGCATCTGGTGCCTTTGCATCGCATCGACCGGCATACGGCGGGGCTGGTGCTGTTTTCAGCCAATCCCCAGACGCGTTCGGCGTATCAGTCGCTGTTTCCGACGCGGCAGATCGAGAAGCGCTACGAGGCCATTGCCCGGGCATTGCCTGAGTTGTCCTTTCCGCTTGTGCATAAAAGCCGATTGGTGGATGGCGAACCGTTCTTTCGCATGCAGGAAGGGCCGGGCACCAGCAACACCGAGACAGCGGTCGAAGTCAGGGAGAAAAACGGCGAGCTCTGGCGTTACGGGCTCTACCCGGTGACCGGCAAGAAGCACCAGTTGCGGGTGCACATGACGGCGTTGGGCGCCAGTATCTGCAATGATCCGTTCTATCCGCAGGTGCTCAAGGATGTCGAGGATGACTACGCCAACCCGTTGAAACTGCTGGCCCAGGGGCTGCGTTTTGTTGACCCGGTTACCGGTCAGGAGCGTAGCTTCGAGAGCACCATCACCTTGCAGTGGTGATCGCTCACCGCACTTTTCTCCAGCCATGAAAAAGCCCGCTTGATAGCGGGCTTTTCTGTATCCGGTTATAGCCGCGAGGATTACAGATCCTTAACGGTACGCACCTGATCCTTGTTCACGCGGGTGTGCTTGCCGTCCAGCTGTTCGAACTCGTAGAAACCCGACTCTTCATCGTATTTAGGCTGGTCGACGGCCTGGATTTCACGACCGTCATTCAAGGTGATCACTGTTGGCGATGAGCAACCGGCGAGGGTGGCGAGGCCCAGTGCGAGCATGAAAGTGGCGAGGGTCCGTTGAGTCATGAGTGTGTCTCCGATATGAATTCTTTTGGTTACTGAGCTTGTAGACGTATGCAACGCGTGCAAGTTCCTTCTCGTGTCAGTCTGACACACTGTTGTGTGCACTTAACAGTTCCGGTGTGTTCAGGTTGGCCAATCGAGGGTCATTATCGGGGCATTGCAGGGCGGTGGCGCCCAGTTTCCGCATGATTCGGCCCGGACTGCGTTCACCCTCGTTCCAGGCATTTTCGAACGCCTCCGAAAGAGCCACGGGGATAACGCATAGCAGCGGTTCCCAATGATCGCCGTGGCGCAGCATCAACGGTTTTTCCGGATGCTGTGCGGCGGTCTCGCGCATGCCTTGCAACAGGGCGTCGTCGATGCGCGGCACATCGCAGGGCAGGACCAGCAGATGGGAATGGCGGGCGGCCTTCAGGCCGGCACGGATACCGGCCAGGGGGCCGGGGAAACCGGCGTGATCATCAACCACCAATTGGTCGGCATAAGGCGCGTAGGTTTCCTGGTTTCTGTTGCAGGAGATGATCAGGTCATCGCTCAGCGCGCGGGTCTTGCGATGCAGATGCGCAATCAGCGGTTCGCCATGCCACTCGATCAGTCCCTTGTCCTGGCCGCCCATGCGCTGGCCGCGCCCACCCGCCAGGAGCAGAATTGAACAGGGGGGCAACGATGTATTGGAAGTCATGGCAGCTCTCCATGGGGGCGGCGAAAAAATGAGGCGCTGTGATATAACACCGGGCTGTTTCCCCTACAACTGGACGAGCCTATGAAAGCCAAGGCTGATGTACCTTTCGCTCCGCTCAACATCGCGGTGCTGACTGTCAGTGATACCCGGACCCTGGAAACCGACACCTCCGGCCAGGTCTTTGTCGACCGCCTGGGCGCTGCCGGGCATAACCTGGCGGCGCGGGTGCTGCTTAAAGATGACCTCTACAAAATTCGCGCGCAAGTCGCCACCTGGATTGCCGACGACGTAGTTCAGGTGGTGTTGATCACCGGTGGCACCGGGTTCACCGGCCGCGACAGCACGCCGGAAGCCGTGAGTTGCCTTCTGGATAAGCAGGTCGACGGATTTGGCGAGCTGTTCCGGCAGATTTCCGTGGCCGACATCGGCACCTCGACCGTGCAGTCCCGCGCACTCGCCGGTTTGGCCAACGGCACGCTAGTGTGCTGCTTGCCGGGTTCGACCAACGCTGTGCGTACCGGATGGGATGGCATTCTTGCCGAGCAGCTGGATTCGCGGCACCGTCCGTGCAATTTCGTCCCTCATCTGAAACAGGCGGCACCCTGTGAATCCCGCGGGTAAGCCCGGCAAGACCGGCAGCTTGATGCCTGTCGAGGTGGCGCTGGCACGTTTGCTGGAAATGGCCGAAGCGGCGCCGATTCGTGAACGTGAGCGTTTGCCGTTGGCGCAGGTTCAGGGGCGCGTGCTGGCGGAGGATCTGGTCTCGACACTCGATTTGCCGCCCTGGCCCAACAGTGCCATGGACGGCTATGCCTTGCGCGTGGCCGACTGGACCGGTGAACCGTTGGTGGTCAGCCAGAAGATTTTCGCTGGCCAGGCGCCACAACCCTTGCAGCCGGGAACCTGCGCACGCATCTTCACGGGGGCGCCGGTGCCCGAAGGCGCCGATTGTGTCCAGATGCAGGAGAACGCCGAAGTCCAGGTGGACGAGCGTGTGGTGTTCACCGAAACCATGACCCCCGGCCAGAACATTCGGCCGCAAGGCCAGGAAACCACGGTCGGCGAGTTGGTCCTGACGGCGGGCACGCGCCTGGGGCCCATCGAGCAGGGCCTGGCGGCATCCCTGGGATGTGCCGAGCTGGAGGTTGTGCGCAAGGTGCGTGTAGCGGTGCTATCCACCGGCGATGAACTGATCGAACCCGGGCAGGCCCTGGGGCCTGGGCAGATCTACAACAGTAACCGTGTGTTGCTGTGCAGTTGGTTGCAACGCTTGGGGTGTGAAGTGATCGACGCCGGCATCCTGGTGGATGACCTGGCGGTGACTCGCGCTCGCTTGGGTGAACTGACCGATGTCGACCTGATTCTCTCTACTGGCGGTGTCTCGGTGGGCGAAGCCGACTTCCTTGGCATCGCCTTGCGTGAGGAGGGTGAGCTGACCCTGTGGAAGCTCGCCATCAAGCCCGGCAAGCCGCTGACATTCGGGCATTTCCGGGGCGTGCCGGTGATCGGTTTGCCGGGTAACCCGGCCTCGACGCTGGTGACCTTCGCGTTGCTGGCCCGGCCTTATCTGCTGCGGCGTCAAGGTGTCGAAGACGTCGAGCCGTTGAAATTCCAGGTGCCGGCAGGGTTTGTCTGGCCAAAGGCTGGCAATCGACGCGAGTACCTGCGCGGGCGTCTCGAACAGGGTCGGGCAACCACTTACCGGAATCAGAGTTCTGGCGTACTGCGCAGCGCCGCGTGGGCCGAAGGCCTTGTGGAAGTGCTGGAAGGCCGCACCCTGGTCGAGGGCGATTTCGTCAACTTCATTCCCTTGAGTGAAGTCTTGAGCTGATACCTGTCATCGACTGCCCTGCAAGCCCGGTTGATCGAGCCGGGCCTGCCTCTACCCCTGCCGGTTAATGAGACAGAAGTGTCACGACCTGTTCGAACCGGCTGTTGGCGATCCACCCCAGAAGTCCCAGGATCACGCCGAATGCACCGGCAGAGTAGGCCAGTCGGTGCTTGATGGATTTGACGTCGCCACGCACTTCGTCCATGTCCCGGCGGATGTATTTGAGGTGAGTTTCCAGTTCGACGACGCGAGGTTCCAAATCCACTTCTCCACCGGTTTTTGCACCGTGTTTGAACTCGGCTTGATGAGCCCTTAGGGCGTTTGCATTCATTGCGTGCACATCCTTGTGTGTTTGTAGTTGATGATTGAGACCACAGGCCGCCAAGGTGTACCAATCACTTGGTTCGGTCAATTGAGCCGATTCCTCATGTTTTGTAAGAAAAAGTACCGCTCTGTAGGACGCAAAACGCTGTGACTTTGAATTTATTCAAGTTCACCTGACTTTTTTGCCTGCCTGTGAGGTCAACATCTCTCATACGGATGCCAATTATGGGAGTGATCGCTATGGGTGAGCGCAAGGCGCTGTTGATTCTGCATGGCAAGCAGGCACTCAATGAGGATGTCCGCGCGGCAGTTGAAGGCAAGCGCAAGCAGGGGTGGGAGCTGGCCGTTCGGGTGACCTGGGAGGCCGGTGATGCCCGGCGCCTGGTGGATGAGGCGTTGGCCGCCGGTTACCCGCAAGTGATTGCCGGTGGTGGCGACGGCACGTTGCGCGATATCGCCGAAGCCATGGCGGCGCATCCGAACGAGGCCAGCCTGGTGCTGTTGCCTTTGGGCACTGCCAACGATTTCGCACGTGCCGCCGGTATTTCTCTGGAACCTGCCCAAGCCCTGGAGCTGCTGGACAGCGCACCAGTCCCGATCGATCTGGGCGAGGTCGGCGGACAAGTGTTTCTGAATATGGCCACTGGCGGTTTTGGCAGTAACGTTACGGCCAATACCTCGGAAGACCTGAAAAAGATCCTGGGCGGTGCGGCGTACCTGTTCACCGGTTTATCGCGTTTCAGCGAATTGCATGCCGCCTATGGCGAATTGCAGGGGCCGGACTTTCACTGGCGTGGCGAGCTGCTGGCGTTGGGAATCGGCAATGGCCGACAGGCCGGCGGCGGCCGAGTGTTGTGCCCGGAGGCGCTGGCGGACGATGGACTGCTGGATATCAGCATTCTGCCGGCACCGCAGGAGGTGGTCGGCACGTTGAAAAATCTGCTGACCGAGGGCTTCGGCTTCGACAACATGTTCGTGCGCGCCCGTTTGCCGTGGGTCGAGATCAAGGTGTCGGAAGGCCTGCACATCAACCTCGACGGCGAACCCCTGGAGGGTGACAACCTGCGTTTCGAGGCGCGTCCGGCGGCATTGCGCGTGCACTTGCCAGCGGACTCACCGCTGCTGGGCTCATCCCGGGCCGTCAATCATCCAGACTGATGATTTGTTCACGCACGGCGAATAGCACCAGGCCCGCCACGTCGTAGATCTGCAGGCGTTTCATGATCTGCGAGCGGTGGGTTTCGACGGTCTTGATACTCAGGCCCAGGCCGTTGGCGATTTCCCGGGTGGATTTGCCACGTACGATCAATCGCAGGATTTCCAGCTGGCGAGCGGTCAGGTTGTGGGAGTCCGGGATCGGCGCCTGGTTTTTCTGGGTGCGGGTCAGTGCCTGATTGATCACCGTGTGGGCAATCGCCGGGCTCAGGTAGCGTTCGTTGTTGCGCAGGGCGTCCAGGGCGTGTTCGAGCTCGGTGGCGGTGGTGTCCTTGAGCAAGTAGCCATGGGCGCCGGACTCCAGGGCCTGCATGATCAGCGCCGGGTCGGTGTGCATCGACAGGATCAGGACCTTGCTTTGTGGGCGAACCTTTTTAAGGCGCTGCAAGGCTTCGAGGCCGCCGGTCTCCTTCATGGAAATGTCCAGCAGGACGATGTCCGGGGACAGTTGCTCCACCATCTCCAGCAGTTGCGAGCCGTCATTGGCCTCGCCAACTACCGCGTAGCCGGGAATATCCAGCACCAGAGCGCGTACGCCGGCCCGGATAAGCGAGTGGTCATCCACCAGGAGTAAGTTACAAGTCAACGCATAACCTTATTCGTACTGGCCCGTTCGAGCGCGCGGGGCGCCCAGGGGAAAAGTGCTTCGATTTGAGTGCCTTTGCCCGGCTCGCTGGTCACGGCCAAGGTCCCGCCCAATTGTTCGATCCGTTCCGACATCCCGGCCATGCCGCGTTGCCCCTCGCGCCCCGGGTTGGCGGCGGGCGCAAAGCCCAGGCCGTCGTCGCTGATCAGCAGAGTCAGGCCCTGCGGCAGGCGTTGCACGCGCACCAACAGGTTCCTGGCATCGGCATGGCGCAGAATATTGGTCACCGCTTCCTGGGTAATCCGAAAAGCCGCCACGGCCATTTCTTCCGGAATGCCGGTCAGGCGCTGATGGCATTCCAGGCTCCAGTGCACCGAGGTATTGGCCAGGGTCTTGAGCAAATGTGCCCGCAGGCTGGCTTCCAGCCCGAGACTGGTCAACTGCCGGGGGTTGAGAATGGCCGAGACGTCACGCACCTTGGTCAGGGTTTCTTCCAGGGTTTCACAGAGCACCGAGCATTGGCCCTGTAGCTCTTCGGGCAGACGGCGCTTGAGCCATTCGCTTTGCAGTTTGGCCGCCGTCAGCAATTGGCCGATGTCGTCGTGCAACTCGCGGCTGAGCCGATGGCGTTCGTTTTCCTGTACTTGCAGCAGACGGTCGGCCAACTCTTGCGGTTGAAACTTGATCGACTTGCGCGACAGGCGATGCCCGACCCAGACACAGGTCAGTGCTGCCATATTGAGTATCAGCAGGCTCACCGGCAGGAGAGTGGAGAAGCCATAGACCAGCAGACTGCCAAGCGCCGAGCAGGTGCACAGCAACAGCGTGAACCGGCGCGCGTTTTCTCGGGAAGGGGGCCACGTGGTAATTGACTTGAGGCTGGCGTACATAGCAGATGGAGCCAATGGATGTTCGCTGCGGGCAGACCGGCCATGATGGCTGACGGGTCTCTGTCTGAAAAACTGTTGGGTGAATCACCGACTTCAATGGGGCTGACCAGAAGATGAAATCCAGCCATGAAGTTTAGCGGGCTGCTCTCGTCTTGAATCACAGTGCCATTATTAGAAGCCAACTAATGGCCGGGATAATACCACTTAAGATACCGTTGGTCGCGTTTGGTATATATGTCCACGCAGTCAGGAATTATGGAGTTTGGACGTTGGTTCCATAATGGAAAAAGTTGGGTTGCTTGTCGCTCGAATATAGTGAGGACGCCTGAGGTGTTGTTTTTAAAGTCAGGCGATACCTGAGCCCGGGACAGAGAGTCCGCGCTCGACAAGATCAAATAATGTTTATTGAGCTGTCGTTGACAGGTATGAAATATTCAATTGCGACATGGGCATTCAAGTTACTGAGTCGGGGCCGGGCAATACAAGAACCAGGCGACGCACAGTTACCCGGCAAATTTAAGCTTGCCGTTCCGAGAAGGCGACGAGGGTGAGCGGTTTGGCGTGGGCTGGAGGCTGAAACCGGCTTTGTCCGACCTGAAAGGCAAAGGCTTCGATCAGCGACGCCTGTTCGCTGTCATCCAGGCTCAACTGACCGGTTTTGGGATCGATGAGTTCGAGTTGCCAGGCCATCAGTGTGAAGCAGTCTTTCAGTGCATCGAGGGCCTGTTTGTTCAGGGCCATGTGATGTTGGGCATGGTTCAACAGACCATGGATGTGCAGCGAAAACTCCGAAACCGCTTCCAGCGCCAGGGCATCGGCCTTGTTTGCCAGTTTAAGCAGGCTGCTGAGCATGCAGTCGATGGCATCTGTATCGTTGCTGATCAGTTGCAGATGACTGAGGCATTCCTCGGACTTGGCCAGGAGTGTTTCAGCCTCGACGAGAAACTCGGGAAGGCGCTGAGCCCCCTCTTTATGGTCGTTCGGCATGCTTATCTCCACCACGTCACGTCTGATGAGGGAATGTCGTGTGTGTCGATGATCACGCGTTGTTGCCCGAGCACGCTCCGGCCCGCTTTTGCGCGCGCTGGAGAACTTGAGAGGGTGGGGGGCCACTGACCTGCGATCGCACACAAAAGCCTGACTCCGTTCATGCAATGAGAATGGCGTCACATTAATGGCTATTGGATATTGCGAATATCAGGTTGGGCCTGATTGTTACTAGGGGAATCCCTTACACAGGGGAACCTAACGTGCAAACCGAGGTCGCGCGACAGGGAATGAAGCAGATGAAATCACGAGGCCAGTAAAGCATGATGTTAATGTGACATCAATGCCTGAGCGTGGCATTTTGTCTGGGGGTCAAGCTCTAGCAATAACAGCCGATAACCCTCTTTAGTGAATTCATCAGAACAAGCCCAGGAGTCATTGATGGCCGGCATTCTCGACACGGTAGACCAACGCACGCAACTGGTGGGTGAGAATCGCCTGGAAATTCTCATGTTCCGGCTGGCCGGGCGGCAATTGTTCGCGATCAACGTTTTCAAAGTCCAGGAAGTGCTGCAACTGCCGAAGCTGACCCTGATGCCCCAGCGCCATCCGTTTGTCTGCGGTGTGGTCAACCTGCGTGGCCAGACGCTGCCGGTGATCGACCTGTCCCAGGCCATCGGCATGCGTCCGTTGGTGCCCAGCCCCACCAGCACCATCATCGTTACCGAGTACAACCGCTCGGTGCAGGCGTTCCTGGTCGGTGGCGTGGACCGCATCGTCAACATGAACTGGGAAGCCATTCTGCCGCCGCCGACCAGCGCCGGTCGCCAGCACTACCTGACCGCCATCAGCAAGGTCGATGACCAGTTGGTGGAAATCATCGACGTGGAAAAAGTCCTCGCCGAAATCGTCCCGTACAACGCCAAGGTGTCCAAGGAAAAACTGGATGACCCGGTGCTGGAACGCGCCCGTGGCCGTGAAGTGCTGCTGGTGGACGACTCGAACGTGGCGCTCTCGCAATTGCGCGACACCCTCGGTCAGTTGGGCGTGAAGATGCACATCGCCAGCGACGGCCTGAAGGCCCTGAACATGCTCAAGGCCTGGGCCGATACCGGCGTGGTCATGACCGACAAACTGCTGATGATTTTCACCGACGCCGAAATGCCGGAAATGGACGGCTACCGCCTGACCACCGAGATCCGTAACGACCCGCGTCTGCGAGGTCTCTACGTGGTCCTGCACACCTCGTTGTCCGGCAGTTTCAACGACTCGATGGTGAAGAAGGTCGGCTGCGACAACTTCCTCTCCAAGTTCCAGCCGGACAAACTCGTCGACGTGGTGCGCCAGCGCCTGATGCTCGACGAAGTGCCGGCCTGATCCCGACGCCGAAGGCTGGCATCGCGTCAGCCTTTGATTCAGCGATCAAGCTCGTATAGGGTGGCGTTTTTTGCCCACCAGGGAGCTGGCCATGTTGCGTCTGAGCGCGCTTTACCGTTATCCGTTGAAATCCGGCAAGGGCGAGCCCCTGCAACAGGTCAGCCTCGACAAACTGGGTCTGGACGGGGATCGACGCTGGATGCTGGTGGACGAAGCCAGCGGGCGCTTCCTGACCCAACGCGCGGTGGCGCAGATGAGCCAGCTGTCGGCGCTGTGGAATGCCGACGGAGGCTTGACCCTCAACGCCCCAGGCCATTCACCGATTGATATCGCCTTGCCCGGCAGCGACGCCGAACTGCGCGGCGTGACCATTTGGCGCGACACCTTGCGCGTGCCCGATGCTGGCGACGCGGCGGGGGCGTGGGTCAGTGAGTTCATCGGCAAGCCGACGCGATTGGTGCAAGTGCCGCTGGATCGCGCGCGCACCACCCAGTCAGGCTACGGCAAGGAAGACGATCAGGTGGCCTTCGCCGATGGCTTTCCGCTGTTGTTGATCGGCCAGGCGTCACTGGAAGACCTGTCGCAGAAGGTTGGGCGACCATTGGAAATGCTGCGCTTCCGGCCGAACCTGGTGATTGAGGGCAGCGAAGCCTACGCGGAGGATGGCTGGAAACGCATTCGCATCGGTGATGTCGAGTTCCGCGTGGTCAAGTCGTGTTCGCGATGCATCCTGACCACCATCGATCCGCAGACCGGCGTGCGTAGCGATGATCGTGAGCCCCTGGCCACGCTGCAAAAGTATCGGGCCGAGGCGGACGGTGCGATGTTCGGCCAAAACCTGGTCAACGACAGCAATGGTCGACTGGCAGTCGGCATGCCGGTGACGATCCTCGAATAGCCGTCCCTGAATGAAAAATGCCCGTGTCATTGGACACGGGCATTTTTTTGTCGCTGTGAAACCCGGGGGTTTAGCCGCGGTATTCGCACAGGTAAGCGGTGTCGACGGCCACTTTCAGCTGGAATTTGCTGTTGGCCGGCACGTTGAACTGGCTGCCGGCGGCGAAGGTTTCCCAGTCGCTGCTGTCCGGCAGTTTGACGGTCAGCGCGCCGGTCACCACGTGCATGATTTCACGCTGGCTGGTACCGAATTCGTATTCGCCCGGGGCCATGACGCCGATGGTCGCCGGACCTTCAGCGGTGCCGAAAGCGATCGACTTGACGGTGCCGTCGAAGTACTCGTTGACTTTAAACATGGGCGATTCCTCGAAAAGGGCTGAAAAGGGCCGGCCAGTATGCACAACACCCCTGGCGCCGTCACCTTCCTAGAGGGGCAGCACCAGCGGTAATAGCCGCGCGGTATTGCGCGCATCTTCCAGCGCTCGATGCTGTTGCCCATTGAATTGCATGCCCGCCAGTTGCAGCGCACCGTTGAGCCCCAGCGGGCGCTCCAGCCGTCGCGCCTTGGCGAAACGCTGCTTGAGGTTCATGTGCGGCACCTGGCTCAGGAAGCTGTCGAGTTGCAGGCGTTGCCATTCCTGTAGCAGTTGTTTGCGATCGTAATCGCCCCAACTGGCCCAGCCTTCCAGGCGCGAATGATGCTGGCCGAGCCAGCGTTCGAACGCCGGCCAGACCTCGGTCAAGGGCTGCGCGGTATCGATATTGGCCTGGGTGATGTGGGTCAGCTCCCGACAAAACGGCGTCAGCAGAGGCCGGCGCGTCGGGCGTACGAAGCGCTGGAACTGGTCCAGCTCTCGACCTTTTCGGTCCACCAGGGTGGCGCCGATTTCGATGATTTCCATTTCTGTAACTGGCCAGCCGCCCTCATCGGTGGTGGCTTCCAGATCAATGACCAACCAGTGAGGCATCGCAGGGTTCCTGGTATCCGCGTGCTGATAGGGCTTGAGCGTAGCCAAACCCGGCGGATCCGCCTAGCGCCTTATTCGACCTCCAACAAAATCTGACGATTTTTTACCTGATCGCCGACCCGGACCTGCAACCGTTTAAGCACGCCGTCGATGCCGGCTTTGAGCGGATGCTCCATTTTCATCGCCTCCAGCACCACCAAGAGCTGACCCTTGCTGACCGGGCTGCCCTCACTGACCAGCACATCGACGATCGCCCCGTCCATCGGCGCCTTGAGCGTGCCGGAGCTGACGCTGGCCTGGCTGCTGACCGGCGCCTGAGTGCGATCTTCCAGTCGCAGGCTGCCAGGTCGGGTGAACAACCACAGTTGCCCGGCGTCGAGGCGATAGGCATGACACTGACGAATGCCGTCGATTTCCAGGGTGGCCTGGCTTGTGTCGCAGTGGATGAGCTTCAGTTCGAGCGTCCGTGCGCCCACCTGAAGCCGGTAGGGCTCGCCCGGTATCGCGTTCAGCTCCACTGTCCAGTCCTGATCTTCCATGCCGAGGCGATAGTGCAGCGGCACGCTGGCGTTGTTTCGCCACCCTGCCAGCGGAGCAGGGTGATGTTGCGCTGAGGCCTGATAGAGCAGCGCCGCCGCGATGGCCAGTTCTTCGGCGCTCGGGACGTGGGCTTGCAGGCAAGGATGGTCGACAAAGTGCGTCGGGATAAACCCGGTGCTGAACTCGCCACTGATAAATTGCGGGTGTTGCAGCAGGCTGGCGAGCAGACGTTGATTGCTTTGCACGCCCAACAGCACGCTGTCTTGCACCGCCCGCAACAATTTGCGCCGGGCTTCTTCGCGGGTGGCGCCGTGGGCGATAAGCTTGCCGAGCAGCGGGTCGTAGAAAGGACTGATGTGCTGGCCTTCGATCAGGCCATGGTCGATGCGCACGTCACCGTGCAACGCCGGTTCCCAGGCACTGATCTGCCCGGTCTGCGGCAGGAAACCCTGCGCCGGGTCCTCGGCGTACAGGCGCACTTCCAGGGCATGTCCGTTGAGCTGCACCTCCTCCTGGCGTAGCGGCAGCGGCAGGCCTTCGGCAACATGGAGCTGCCAGGCCACCAGGTCGAGGCCGGTGATCAGTTCGGTCACCGGGTGTTCCACTTGCAGCCGGGTGTTCATCTCCAGAAAGTAAAACTGCCCGCGCGCATCGAGCAGGAACTCCACCGTGCCGGCGCCGACGTAGTTCACCGCGCGGCCCGCCTTGAGCGCCGCTTCGCCCATGGCCTGGCGCAGTTCGGCGGTCATCACCGGGCAGGGCGCTTCCTCGATGATTTTCTGGTGCCGGCGCTGGATCGAACAGTCGCGTTCGCCGAGGTAGATCAGGTTGCCATGCTGGTCGCCGAACACTTGAATTTCGACGTGGCGGGGATCGATCAGCGCCTGTTCGAGGATCAGTTCATCGCTGCCAAACCCGTGCAGGGCTTCAGATCGCGCGGTGCGCAGTTGCGCCAGCAAATCACTGGCGTCGTGTACCAGGCGCATGCCGCGCCCGCCACCCCCGGCACTGGCCTTGATCATCAGCGGATAGCCGATGCGTTCGGCTTCGCGACTCAGGGTGGCGTCGTCCTGTTCAGCGTCCTGATAGCCTTTGATGCAAGGTACACCGGCCGCGAGCATGGCGAGTTTCGACAGGCGCTTGCTGCCCATCAACTCGATGGCGTCGGGGCTGGGGCCGATGAAGGTGATATCGGCCTCTCGGCAGGCGAGGGCGAAGCCGGCGTTTTCCGAGAGAAAACCGTAGCCGGGGTGGATTGCATCAGCGCCGGTGCGGCGGGCGGCATCGATGATGGCCGGGATGTTCAGGTACGACTGCTGCACCGGGGCCGGACCGATGTTGACGGCTTCGTCGGCCATTTGTACGTGCAGGGCATCGGCGTCGGCATCGCTGAAGACGGCGACGGTGCGGTAACCCAGGGCCTGGGCGGTGCGCTGGATGCGGCAGGCGATTTCTCCGCGGTTGGCGATCAGGATTTTGCTCAGTCCGGGCATGTTTTACTCCCTTGTTTTTGCGGTGGATGTGATGGCCTCTTCGCGGGCAAGCCTTGCTCCTACAAAGCCCACCCCGGTTTACGCTTTTGCACGAAGGCCATCGTCCCCTCGACCCCTTCAACCCCGGTCACCGCTTCACTGAACCACTGCGCCGCCTGATCCAGCAACGCATCGGCAGGTTGCCCGGCACTCGCCAGCAACAGTTTTTTCGTCAATGCATTTGCCCCTGGTGCGCAGCACAATACATGGGCCAACACCTCTTCGAGGCGCTCGGCCAAGGCTTGCGGATCGTGTTCGACAAAATGCACCAGACCCAGGCGTTTTGCCTGGGTGCCGTCGAACCGCGCCGCCGTCAGGGCCAGCCGTCGAGCCTGGGTCAGGCCGATGCGCTGGACCACAAAGGGCGCGATCTGCGCCGGCAGCAGGCCGAGGCTGGTTTCTGGCAAACCGAATTGCGCCAGATGATCGGCCAGCGCGACGTCGCTGACGCAAGCGAGGCCGAAACCACCGCCGAGCACTGCGCCTTGCAGCACGGTGATGACCACTTGCGGCGCGTGTTGTACCTCTTGCAGCAGCGCACCAAACGCGCGGTTCAAGTCGCGATAAGCTTCCGGCCCTTGAGCTCGGGCGTTGGCCATGTCCTTGATGTCGCCGCCGGCGCAGAAGTGCCCGCCGGCACCTCCGATCACCAAGGCCCGAACGGCCTGGTCATCGCGTACCGTCGCCAGCACTTCTCGCAATTCGGCGACCATCTGCAGGCTCATGGCATTGCGGCTTTCCGGGCGATTGAGGGTGATGTGCAGCACGCCGTTGTGCAGTTCGAGCAACAGCGTCTGGCAAACCGGCAGGCTATTCATTTCTTTTTCCCCGGCAGGGTGCCCATGAGTTTGCAGATGATCCCCAGCATGATTTCGTCGGCGCCGCCGCCAATCGATACCAGCCGCACATCGCGATAGGCCCGGGCCACCGGGTTGTCCCACATGAAGCCCATGCCGCCCCAATATTGCAGGCAACTGTCGCTGACTTCCCGCCCCAGACGACCGGCCTTCAGTTTGGCCATCGACGCCAGGCGCGTGACGTCCTGGCCTTTGATGTACTGCTCGGTGGCCTGATAGACCAGCGCCCGCAGGCATTCGATTTCGGTTTGCAGCTCGGCCAGACGGAAGTGAATCACTTGGTTGTCGATCAGTGCATTGCCGAAAGTCTTGCGTTCCTTGCAGTACTCGATGGTGCTGTCGATGCAGTACTCCAGGCCCTTGATCATGTTCGCCGCGCCGAACAGGCGTTCCTCCTGGAACTGCAACATCTGCATCATGAACCCCGCGCCTTCATGGCCGATGCGATTGCGCTGGGGCACGCGCACGTTGTCGAAAAACACCTGGGCAGTTTCCGAACTGCGCATGCCGAGCTTGTCCAGGTGCGAACTCAGGCTGATGCCTGGCGTGTTCATCGGCACCATGATCAGCGACTTGTTGACGTGGGGTTTGTCGTCCGAGGTATTGGCCAGCAGGCAGATAAAATCGGCGCTTGGAGAGTTGGTGATCCACATCTTGCTGCCGTTGATCACGTAGTCGTCGCCGTCCTTGCGCGCGGTGGTTTTCAGTCCGGCGACATCGGAGCCTGCGCCGACTTCCGAGACGCCGATGCAACCGACTTGCTCGCCGCTGATCGCCGGGCGCAGGAATTCTTCACGCAGTTCATCGGAGCCGAAGCGGGCGAGGGCCGGGGTACACATGTCGGTCTGCACGCCGATGGACATCGGAATCCCACCACAATGAATGGTGCCGAACTCTTCGGCGGCGACGATCGAATAGCTGTAGTCGAGGCCCATGCCGCCAAACTTCTCTGGTTTGGAGATGCCGAGCAAACCGAGGTCGCCGGCCTTGCGGAAAATCTCATGGATCGGAAAACGTCCGGCCTTTTCCCATTCCTCGACGTGCGGGTTGATCTCGTGATCGACGAATTGGCGAACGGTACGGCGCAGTGCTTCGTGTTCCTGGGTGAAGATCATTTTTATTGTTCTCCTTATATCCATGATCGTTCCCACGCTCAGCGTGGGAACGCCTCTATGGACGCTCTGCGTCCGCTTTGGGACGCGGAGCGTCCCGGGCTGCATTCCCACGCAGAGCGTGGGAACGATCAAAATCTGGCTACACCAAAACTGTTGGCTTGCAGCGACCGCATTTCGGCCTCGTGGCAAATGTCCAGCAAATAGCCGAGTAATGTCCGGGTATCCCGCGGATCGATCAGCCCGTCGTCCCACAAACTGGCGCTGCCGTAGAGCGCGGTGGACTGGCTGTCGAGTTTCTGTGCGGTGACCTGCTCCAGCATGTCGAGCATTTTCGGGTCCGGCACCAAGCCGTCCTTGAGCTGCTTGGCCTCGGTGACGATCCGCAGCACTTTGCCGGCCTGCGCACCGCCCATCACGGCGGTGCGGCTGTTGGGCCAGGCGAAGATGAAGCGTGGATCGAGACCGCGACCGCACATCGCGTAGTTGCCGGCCCCGTAGGAACCGCCGACGACGATGGTCAGTTTCGCCACCCTGGCGTTGGCCACCGCCTGGATCATCTTCGCGCCATGCTTGATCACCCCTTGCTGCTCTGACTCGGTGCCGACCATGAACCCGGTGGTGTTGTGGAAAAACAGCAACGGCGTCTGGCTCTGGTCGCACAGCTGGATAAACTGCGCCGCCTTGCTCGCGCCCTTCGGCGTGATCGGGCCGTTGTTGCCAATGAAGCCGCAGGCGCGACCCTGGATTTTCAGGTGGCCGCAGATCGTCTGCTGATCGAACTCGCCCTTGAATTCAAGGAAGTTCGAAGCGTCGGCAATCCGGGCGATGATTTCGCGCACGTCGTAGGGTTTTTTCGGGTCATCCGGGATCAGCCCCAGCAGCTCATCGATGGGGTAGAGCGGTTCCTTCCACTGCGGTTCGGGTAGCCAGGGCAACTGCTCGTTCCATGACAACAGGCTGACAATCTCCCGCACCAGGCGCACGCCGTCGGCATCGTTTTCAGCCAGGTATTCCGCAGTGCCAGCGGTTTGTGCGTGCATTTCGGCGCCACCCAGTTCTTCATCGGTGGCCACTTCACCCGTGGCGGCTTTCAGCAACGGCGGGCCGGCGAGAAACAGCTTGGCCTTGCCGCGCACCACCACCACGTAATCCGACAACCCCGGCTGATAGGCGCCGCCCGCCGTAGCCGAGCCATGTACCACGGTGATCTGCGGCAAGCCCATGGCCGACATCCGCGCCTGATTGGCAAAGCTGCGCGCACCCTCAATGAAAATCTCGGCGGCGTAATTGAGGTTGGCGCCGCCGCTCTCGGCAAGGGTGATCACCGGCAGTTTGTTTTCCAGGGCGATCTGTTGCAGGCGCAGGGATTTTTTCAAACCGCTGGGGGAAATGGTCCCGCCCTTGATCGCGCTGTTGTTCGCCACCACCAGTACCCGCACGCCGGACACGTAACCGATCCCGGCAATCAGCCCGCCGCCGGCCGAACTGCCGTCCTTGTCGTCGTGCAGCTTGTAGCCGGCCAGGCTCGCCAGTTCGAGGAACGGTGCGCCGGGGTCGAGCAGCAAATTAAGGCGTTCACGGGGCAGCAGTTGGCCGCGCTTGTCGAATTTGGCCTTGGCTTCGGCGGCCTTGTTCAGCAGGTTCTGTTCAAGCTCACGGACCTGCTCGATACCCACCAGCATCGCCGCACGGTTTTGCGCGAACTGTTCGCTGAAAGGGTCGATTTGCGACTGGATCACCGGCATGGCTTATTCCTTGTCTTTCAATACATCGGGCAAGTACGCGCGATGAAAACCATTGAACGACTCACTGTTTTGCGCTTTGTGAATCGGCCACGCCCGACCGCCCAGGCTCGCGGCCCCATCAATGCGCAACGTACTGCCGCTGACAAATGCCGCCGCCGGGCTGAGCAGGAACACAATCGCCGCGCTCACTTCCGATTCGGTGCCGATACGCTTGAGCGGCACGTGTTCGCGCAACGTAGGGATCACCGCTTTGAACGCGCCTTCGTAGGTGTCCATGCCACTGGAGGCAATCCAGCCCGGCGCCACGGCATTGACCCGCACCCCGGCATAACCCCATTCGAACGCGGCGGTCTTGGTCAGGTTGTCCATGCCAGAGCGTGACGCCCCCGAATGGCCCATGCCGGGCATACCGCCCCACATGTCGGCGAGCATGTTGACGATGGCCCCGCCGTGCTTGCTCATGGATTGATTGAACACTTCCCGGGCCATCAGAAAACCGCCGACCAGGTTGGTGCGCATCACGGTTTCGAAACCCTTCTGGTTGATCGAGGCCAACGGCGACGGGAACTGGCCGCCGGCATTGTTGACGAGGCCATGAATCGGTCCGAACAGGCGGATCAACTCGCTGACCAGATGCTTGACCGCTTCTTCCTCACGAATATCGCAGGTCTTCCAGTCAGCCTTGCCGCCGTCCTCGGCGATCTCGGTGGCGACGTTGCGCAGTTTGTCGGCGTTGCGCCCCACCAGCAGCACATGGGCGCCGAGGGCCGCCAGTTCGTGGGCGGTGCAACGGCCGATGCCGCTGCCGCCGCCGGTGACGATGATGGTTTGGCCGGCAAACAGATCGGCTTTGAAAATCGAGTCGTAAGCCATGGCAGCGGTCCTCTAGTTGACCTGGTCGGCGATGCCCTGGGGCACCGGAATCTGGATCTCCAGCAGTTGTTGGGCGAAGGCCTTGCCTTGCGGATCGATCCGCAGGCTGGCCACGCCGCCACCGCCGAGGGCGTTTTCCAGGAGGAAATTCAAGCTGTGGGTGCCGGGCAGGTACCAGCGCTCGACACGGCCGTGGACCGGGTCGAGCACATGGCTCATCCAGTCGACGATCACCTCCGGCGTCAGTGCTTCGGCGATCCATGGCAGGAATTGCGGCTGCCGTGCCATGACCCCGATGTTGCTGTGATTGCCCTTGTCACCGGAGCGCGCCACCGCGAGTTTGATCAGTGCCACGCTGGCGTCGGCCCGCTCGGTGGGTTGGGGTGGTTCAATCGGCACGGGCAGATCAGCGGGATCGAGTGTATCGAGGGCGGGCAGGGTGCAGGGATGGCGCTGGCCGTTCAGGTCAATTTCCAGCGTGCAGGCCGTTTTGTCGATCAGGAACGAGAACAGCCGGATCAACGGATACACGGTCGGTCGTCCACCGACGATCCCGGTCAATCCCGGGGCCATGCCAGTGGCGGCCTGGGCGATTTCCCGGGAGAACACGATCAACGCCTGTTTACTCGGGTGGCGCACGGCAAGTTTGATCACCACTTCGCGGCTGTCCTGGCGTTGGCCGTGGGCACCGTAGGTGGCCTCGCTGCCGAGCAGCTCGATGTTCACTTCGCTGTAGGGCGCCCAGCCGCGCTGGCTGAAAATCTGCGACGTCTTGTTGATGATCGCTTCGCTGACCCGTCGCGCCTTGTCCACCGCGTCAATGCCGGCGATCAGGCAACTGGCGGTGCAGCGGAAACCGTCGGGGTAGGTGGCGCTGACTTTGTATTGATCGGTCGGCGGCAGGCCTTTGGCGCCGTGGACTTGCACTACATTCTTGCCCTGTTGCTGAAGTTTGACCTGACTGAAATCGCAGACCACGTCCGGCAACAGATAGGCCTGCGGATCGCCGATTTCATAGAGCATCTGCTCGCCGACGGTCAGTGGCGTGACCAGCCCACCGGAGCCTTCGGGTTTGCTGACGAGGAACTGGCTGTCGGCACTGACTTCGACGATGGGGAAACCGATGTGCTCGTAGTCGGGCACCTCGCGCCAGTCGGTGAAGTTGCCGCCGGTGCACTGGGCGCCGCATTCGATGATGTGCCCAGCCAATGCAGCCTGGGCCAGTTTGTCGTAGTCGTGCCACGACCAGCCGAACTCATGCACCAGCGCGGCGCTGACCACGGCGCTATCAACCACCCGGCCGGTGATGACGATGTCCGCTCCCAGGCGCAGGGCTTCGACGATGCCCGGCGCACCGAGATAAGCATTTGTGGACACACACAGCGGCGGCAACGGCGCGCCGCTGAACATTTCGCGGATGCCCTGGCTACCGAGTGGTTTGAATTGCGGTTGCAGGTCGTCGCCCAGCAGCACGGCAATCTTCAGTGCCACCCCGGCCTTGTCGCACGCCGTTTGCAGGGCGGCGGCACAAGCCTGCGGGTTGACCCCGCCGGCGTTGCTGATGACGCGAATCTTCTGTTCGGCGAGTTGCGACAACAAAGGACTGAGGACTTCGATGAAGTCGCTGGCGTAGCCGGCCTGGGGATCTTTCATCCGCGCGCCGGCCATGATCGACATCGTAATTTCGGCCAGGTAATCGAACACCAGATAGTCCAGGCGCCCGCCTTGCACCAGTTGCGCGGCGGCGGTGCAGGTGTCGCCCCAGAAGGCGCTGGCGCAACCGATGCGGATTGTTTTTGGCACAGTCAACCCCATGCTCAGCTCCGACAGAAGTGGCTCGAGACTACCAAGCAAGCGCTTGGTTTGTAAACGCCTGAAATATCTTCGCCCCAAGCGCTTGCTTGGTCGCTCTCGCCAGCTTAAATTGCCCGCGCAACCCCGCTGTTTTAGCGGCGAAGGGCGCATTTGACTGAACGACTGTAGGAGAGAACGGGTGGACGAGCAAAAAGCCCTGGGGGTGATGCGCGAATTGGTCGACAACGGCCAATTGACCGACCCGGACAGCGCCCGCGGCAAACTGCTGCAAGTGGCGGCTCACCTGTTCCGCAATAAAGGCTATGAACGCACCACGGTGCGCGACCTGGCCAGTGCGGTGGGCATTCAGTCGGGCAGTATTTTCCACCACTTCAAAAGCAAGGACGAAATCCTGCGCGCGGTGATGGAGGAAACCATTCGCTACAACACCGCGTTGATGCACGCCGCCCTGGCCGAGGCCGACAGCGTGCGCGAACGGGTGCTGGCGCTGATTCGCTGCGAATTGCAGTCGATCATGGGCGGTAGCGGCGAAGCCATGGCGGTGCTGGTCTACGAATGGCGTTCGCTGTCCGAAGACGGGCAGGTGCAGGTGCTGGCGCTGCGAGACATTTATGAAGCGATCTGGCTGCAGGTGCTGGGGGAGGCCAAGAACGCCGGTTTTATCCGGGGTGATGTGTTCATCACCCGGCGGTTCCTGACGGGCGCCTTGTCCTGGACCACCACCTGGTTTCGCGCCGGCGGCAGCATGAGCCTGGAGCAATTGGCCGAAGAGGCGTTGATTCTGGTGCTTGAAGAGAAGCCATGAGCCGTCTATCTCGACGATAAACTGGCTAAGTAGGCGAAACCGCCTAGCTTGAATGCATTGATGCGTATTTTATTTGGGGAGTGGGTTGTTTTGATGTCTTCGCCAATGTGGACGGTGTCGCGGCTTTTGCTGGCGGCATTTGCGGTGCTATGGGTGTTGCCGTCCCAGGCGGCGCAACAGGTACGGGTCGGTGCCGCGCATTTCCCGCCTTACACCGTGCGCCCGGAGTCCGGCGCCGATACTGGCCTGTTGCCGCAACTGGTGGAAGCCCTGAACCAGTTGCAAACCGATTACCAGTTCGTGCTGGTGCCCACCTCGATTCCCCGGCGTTTCGGCGATTTCAAGCAAGGTCGAGTGGACATGGCCATCTTCGAAAACCCGGATTGGGGTTGGAAGGACATTCCTCACACCACCGTTGACATGGGCCTGGAAGACGCCGAGATTTTTGTCGCGCAACGCAAGCCCGAGCGCCGCGAGAGTTATTTTGCCGACCTCGCGGGCAAGCGTCTGGCCTTGTTCAGTGGGTACCACTACGAATTCGCCAACTTCAATGCCGACCCGAAATTCCTCGCGCAGAATTTCAATGCCACGCTGACCTATTCTCATGACAGCAATTTGCTGATGGTCTTGCGGGATCGCGCCGATATCGCCCTGGTTACGCGCTCCTATCTGAGTGATTACCTGCTGCGCAACGAGCAAGTCGCTGATCAGTTGCTGGTGTCCCAGCGCATCGATCAGGTCTATCACCACTACGCGCTGCTCAGCCCGGCCGCGCCGATCAGCGGCCCGGCATTCAGCAAATTGCTGCAAGGCTTGCGCGACAACGGCCAACTGTTGAAGATTTTTGAGCCGTACAAGATCGCGGTGGTGCCGGTGCCAAAGTCCTGAAAACCTGCCGCAGGTCGCGGATTTAACGAGTTCGCTTAAATTTCCCGCCCCGGCTCACGTCACATCGTTGAACTGTCGACGATTACTGTGAGCCCGACCCATGTCCAATCTGAATGACCTGACTGCCCTGGCCTTGCCGTCAGGGCGCAGTCTTGTAGCCGATGAAACCGAAAGCCGCCTGAGCCTCAGCCTCGAAGGCCAGCCGCTGATCCGCTTGCGCCTGAGCCGCGAACCCGAGTTGCACATCGAAGTCGACGAACGCTTCGGCTTGCCCGCCGGTCAAGCCTTCTGGGCGTCTTGCTATTGGTTGTTTGCCCGGGATCCGGCTTGCCAGCGCCTGACCTGGCGCCTGGACGAGGCGCCCACCGAAGCCCTGTTCAGCGGTTTGCTGATCCCGACCGAAACGGCGGGCGAGTACCGCTGCGAACGCACGCTGTTCTGGCAATTGCCACAGCCGTGGCTCGGCGAATCGCTGACCGGCAGCTATCCGCAGCAGATGGTCATCAGCGGCGGCAAGCGTCATCCGTTGCGCCCGGCCAAGCCGCGCGGCGAAGTCTATCGACGTTTCGACGCGCGTCTCGGCGCGTGGGTGTCGTTGCGCACGGTAGAAATCGAACAGGACCTGACGCGTTTCAATCGCTGGCAGAACAGCCCGCGGGTGGCCAGTTTCTGGCAGGAAGAGGGCAGTCTCGAAAAGCATCGCGAATACCTGAGCAAGCTCGACGCCGACCCGCACACCCTGACGCTGATTGGTTGTTTCGATGATCAGCCGTTCGCTTACTTCGAAGCCTACTGGGCCAAGGAAGATCGCATCGCGCCGTTCTACGACGCCGGCGATTACGACCGCGGCATTCACATGCTGGTGGGTGAAGAAGCGCACCGTGGCCCGCACAAGGTGGCGAGCTGGTTATCGGCGCTGGTGCATTACCTGTTTCTGGATGATCCGCGCACCCAGCGCGTGGTGGCCGAGCCGCGCGCTGATAACGCGAAGATGATCGGGCACATGCACAACCAGTGTTTCCACTGCGAGAAAGAATTCGACTTCCCGCACAAGCGCGCGGCGTTGATGGTGTTGGGGCGTGAGCGGTTTTTTGATCGGTGCACGTTGGCGTGAGGTGTAAGGCGCAAGATCCGTTGCGGTCTTGAGCCAGCCTTCGCGGGCAAGCCTCGCTCCTACAGGTGTGCGGTTGGCGCAAAACCTGTAGGAGCGAGGCTTGCCCGCGAACGGGGGCGACGAAAAATTCAACTCTTAACGACGGGCAAATGTATCCGCGCGACTGCCCGACACTTTGCGGCAATGCACCAGCGCATCGCGAATCATGAAGTTCACCAGGGTCGGCGAGACGCCAAGTTCCTTGGCGATGTCCTTTTGCGGCACGCCGTGCAAACGGTACATCTCGAACGCGTAGCGCGTGCGGCTCGGCAGCTCGGTCAGCGCGTCGGCGATGTGCTCCAGGGTCGAGAAATTGATGTGCGAGGTTTCCGGTGAAGCGCCCTGGATCACCACGTTCAGGCCTTCCTCTTCAGGGCCGGAATACTTCAGCTCCAGCGCCTGTTTGCGGTAGTGGTCGATCGCCAGGTTGCGCACGATCTGGAACAGATAGCTGAGCTGAGCCTTGAACGACGACGTGATCTGCGGCGCCGATTGCAGCCGGAAAAACGCATCTTGCACCACGTCCTCAGCCCGCGACCGGCAGCCCGTAATGCGGGCTGCAATTTTGACCAGAATCAGTCGATTGTCGACAAAGGCCTGAAGTAGCGGTGAATCGCACCTGCTTGTGGATACTTGTTCCGTCATGGAAATCACCTTGCTGCAAATAGGGTTGCGGGACGACAAGCGTTTGGGAGCCGTCCTACACATCGAGCGACAAATTATGTTGAATGATAATGATTGTCAATTGAGAAAGAGAATTAATGCGCCACAAAAGTGCAGCGTGTGAACTGCGACACGCTGTCGCGCCCGGCCCTGTTGGGGTTGGAGCTTGCCGACTAATTATTTCAAGACATCAATCGTTCTCATTGGTGAATGGTTCCGGACACGACCCGGCCATAACCGCATTCCCAAGCCTTGCGCGGTCGGCGAAGACCGCGCCCTGCACGCCATTTTTATGAGCGTGACGTAGGAAAACCGATTCCAACTTGTAAGCCGAATTCAGGCAGGAAACCTCATGACCGACGCGTTCGAACTCCCCAGCACACTGGTCCAAGCCCTCCAGCGCCGCGCGGCCCTGACGCCGGACCGAGTGGCTTTGCGTTTTCTCGCCGAGACCGCGGATCAAACGGTGGTGCTCAGTTATCGCGATCTGGATCGGCGCGCGCGGACCATTGCCGGCGCGTTGCAGGCTCAGGCCGCATTCGGCGATCGTGCGGTGCTGCTGTTTCCCAGCGGCCCGGATTACGTCGCGGCGTTTTTCGGTTGCCTGTATGCCGGTGTGATCGCGGTGCCGGCTTACCCGCCGGAATCGACCAAGCGTCATCATCAGGAACGTCTTCTGTCGATCATCAGCGATGCCGAACCGCGTCTGCTGCTGACCAGCGCCGGCCTGCGCGACGCCTTGCAGCAAATCGAAGGCGCGCCGCCGTTGCTCTGCGTCGATACCCTCGACAGCGCGCTGGCGGACAGTTGGGTGTTGCCGGATCTGAAAGACGACCACATCGCCTTCCTGCAATACACCTCCGGCTCCACCGCATTGCCCAAAGGCGTGCAAGTCAGCCACGGCAACCTGGTGGCCAATGAGTTGCTCATCCGTCACGGCTTCGGCATTGATCTGAACCCGGACGACGTGATCGTCAGCTGGTTGCCGCTGTACCACGACATGGGTTTGATCGGCGGCCTGTTGCAACCGATTTTCAGCGGTGTGCCGTGCGTGTTGATGTCGCCGGCTTACTTCCTCGGCCGGCCGTTACGCTGGCTCGAAGCGATCAGCGAATACGGCGGCACCATCAGCGGCGGGCCGGACTTCGCTTATCGCTTGTGCAGCGAGCGGGTCAGTGATTCGGCGCTGGAACGCCTCGATCTGAGCGGTTGGCGCGTGGCCTATTCCGGCTCGGAGCCGATTCGCCTCGACACCCTCGAGCGCTTCACCGACAAGTTCGCCCCGTGCGGTTTTACCGCGGACAGTTTCATGGCGTCTTACGGTCTGGCGGAAGCCACGCTGTTTGTCGCTGGCACGCCTCGTGGCCAGGGGATCGGCAACCTGCGGGTCGACGATCAGGCCTTGGCACAAAACCGTGCCGAAGCGGGCGAGGGCGCGGCGATCATGAGCTGCGGCATCAGCCAGCCGGATCATGCGGTGCTGATTGTCGAGCCAAATGCACTCACGGAACTGGCCGACAACCTCGTCGGCGAAGTCTGGGCTACCGGGCCGAGCATCGCCCACGGCTACTGGCGCAACCCCGAGGCCAGCGCCAAGACCTTCGTCCAGCACGACGGGCGCACCTGGCTGCGTACCGGTGACCTGGGCTTCAAACGTGACGGTGAATTCTTCATCACCGGGCGCCTGAAAGACATGCTGATCGTGCGCGGCCACAACCTTTACCCGCAAGACATCGAGCAAACCGTCGAGCGCGAAGTGGAAGTGGTGCGCAAAGGTCGCGTCGCGGCGTTCGCGGTCAATATCGACGGTCAGGAAGGCATCGGCATCGCGGCGGAAATCAGCCGCAGCGTGCAGAAAATCCTGCCGCCTGACGCCCTGATCAAAGCCATCCGCCAAGCGGTGGCCGAGGCGTATCAGGAAGCGCCGAGCGTTGTTGTATTGCTCAATCCCGGTGCGTTGCCGAAGACTTCCAGCGGCAAACTGCAACGCTCGGCGTGCCGCAATCGCCTGGCGGACGGCAGCCTCGACAGCTATGCGCTGTTCCCGTCGGCAGACGTGGAAACTGAAACCACCGCGCAATCCGCTTCCGAGCTGCAAACCCTGATCGCCACGATCTGGCGCGAGCAACTCAACGTCAAACAGGTCAACACCGACGATCACTTCTTCCTGCTCGGCGGCAACTCCATCGCCGCCACGCAAGTGGTCGCGCGGTTGCGTGAAGAGCTGGGCCTGGAGCTGAACCTGCGCCTGCTGTTCGAAGCGCCGACCCTTGGTGCCTTCGCCGCAGCAGTCGCGCAACAGCAACAAGATGGCGGCCTGGCCCAAGGCGCGATCATCGCGTTGTCGCGCACTGAAGCGATCCCGCAATCCCTGGCCCAAAACCGTTTGTGGATCACCTGGCAACTCGACCCGCAGAGCAGCGCCTACAACATTCCCGGCGCCTTGCGTTTGCGCGGCGAACTGGACGAAGACGCATTGCGCGCCAGTTTTCAACAGTTGATCGAACGCCACGAATCCCTGCGCACGCGCTTCTTCGAACGTGACGGTGTAGCTCTGCAGCAGGTCGATGCGGCCGGTGATTTCAACCTGCAACTGATCGACATCAGTGACTTGCCCGTCGACAAGCGTGAAGTCCGTGCGCAACAAATCCGTGAGGACGAAGCCCGCACCCAGTTCGATCTGGAAAAAGGCCCGCTGCTGTGGGTGACCCTGGTGCGCCTCGACGACGAGGACCATCAACTGCTGGTGACGATGCACCACATCATCGCCGACGGCTGGTCGCTGAATGTGTTGATCGACGAGTTCTCGCGCCTGTACGCCGCTGCTTCCCAAGGCCAGAAAGCCACGTTGGCGGCATTGCCGACCCAGTACGCCGATTACGGCAGCTGGCAGCGCCAATGGCTGGCGCAAGGCGAGGGCGAGCGGCAACTGGCCTATTGGAAAAACCAGCTGGGCGATGAGCATCCGGTGTTGAGCCTGGCCACCGATCACCCACGCGCCGCGCAACAGATCCACAGCGCGGCCCGCCACACCGTGCGGTTGGGCGTGAGCTTGAGCGAAGCGATCCGCCAGACGGCCCAAACCCATGAAGCGACGCCGTTCATGCTGTTGCTCGCGGCATTCCAAAGCCTGCTGCACCGCTACAGCGGCCAGCGCGACATTCGCATTGGCGTGCCGAACGCCAACCGTCCGCGCCTGGAAACCCAGGGGCTGATCGGCTTCTTCATCAACACCCAAGTGCTGCGCGCCGACGTCGATTCGCGTCTGCCATTTGTGCAGCTGTTGGCCCAAACCCGGCAAGCCGCACTGGGCGCGCAAGCCCATCAGGACCTGCCGTTCGAGCAACTGCTGGAAGCCTTCCCGCAAGCCCGCGAGTCGGGTTTGTTCCAGGTCATGTTCAACCACCAGCAACGGGACTTGAGCGCGCTGCGCCGCTTGCCCGGGCTGCTCGCCGAAGAGCTGCCATGGCACAGCCGCGAAGCCAAGTTCGACCTGCAATTGCACAGTGAGGAAGACCGAAATGGTCGCCTGAGCCTGTCCTTCGACTACGCCGACGAGTTGTTTGAAAAAGCGACGATCGAGCGTCTGGCCGAGCACTACATCAACCTGCTGCGCGACGTCTGCGAGCGTCCACAACAGGCTATCGGCGACCTGCAACTGCTGACTTCGGGCGAGCACGATCAACAAGCGTCGTGGAGCATTGCTCCGTGTACACCCGCCAGCCAATGGCTGCCAGAACGGCTCAATGAACAACTGCGCCAGACCCCGGAACGCACCGCACTGATCTGGGACGGCGGCCAACTGGACTTCGCCGAGCTGCATGCCCAAGCCAACCGCCTGGCCCATTACCTGCGCGACAAAGGCGTCGGCCCGGACGTGTGCGTGGCCATCGCCACCGAGCGTTCGCCGCAACTGCTGATCGGCCTGCTGGCGATCATCAAGGCCGGCGGCGCCTACGTGCCGCTGGACCCGGATTACCCAGCCGAACGCCTGGCCTACATGCTCAGCGACAGCGGCGTCGAATTGCTCCTGACCCAGACCGAACTGCTCGACCGCTTGCCGGCCACCGACGGCGTCAGCGTGATCGCCATGGACGCCTTGCACCTGGAAAACTGGCCGAGCCAGGCACCGGGTCTGCACCTGCACGGCGACAACCTGGCCTACGTGATTTACACCTCCGGCTCTACCGGTCAGCCGAAGGGCGTCGGCAACACCCACGCCGCCCTCGCTGAGCGGCTGCAATGGATGCAGAACACTTATCACCTCGACGAAACCGACGTGCTGATGCAAAAAGCGCCGATCAGTTTCGACGTGTCGGTGTGGGAATGCTTCTGGCCGCTGATCACCGGCGCACGCTTGCTGATTGCCGGCCCCGGCGAGCACCGCGATCCCCATCGCATTGCGCAACTGGTCCAGCAATACGGCGTGACCACGCTGCACTTCGTGCCGCCGCTGTTGGCGCTGTTTATCGAAGAACCGCTGACCGCCGAATGCACCAGCCTGCGCCGGGTGTTCTCCGGCGGCGAAGCCTTGCCTGCCGAGTTGCGCAATCGCGTGCTGGAGCAACTGCCAGCCGTGCAACTGCACAACCGCTACGGCCCGACCGAAACCGCGATCAACGTCACCCATTGGCATTGCACCACGGCTGATGGCGAGCGTTCGCCGATTGGCCGGCCGTTGGGCAACGTGGTCTGCCGCGTGCTCGACAGCGATCTCAATCCAGTGCCGGCCGGTGTGCCGGGGGAACTGTGCATCAGCGGCATCGGTCTGGCCCGCGGCTACCTCGGTCGCCCGAGCCTGACCGCCGAACGCTTTGTCGTCGATCCACTGGGCGGGCAGGGCACGCGGCTGTATCGCACCGGCGACCGTGCGCGCTGGAGCGCTGATGGCGTGATCGAATACCTCGGTCGCCTCGATCAGCAAGTCAAGCTGCGTGGCTTCCGCGTCGAACCGGAAGAAATCGAAGCGCGGCTGCTGGCCCAGGACGGCGTGGCCCAAGCCGTGGTGCTGGTGCGTGAAACGGCCGCTGGCGGCCAGTTGATCGGTTACTACACCGCCACTGACTCCACCGAAACTGAAGACGCGCAAACCACGCGCCTGAAAACCGCATTGGCTGCCGAGCTGCCGGACTACATGGTCCCGGCGCAGTTGATGCGCCTGGATGCGATGCCCCTGAGCCCGAGCGGCAAACTCGACCGTCGCGCCTTGCCGGAACCGCAATGGCAGGTTCGCGAACACGTCGAACCGGTCACCGCGCTGGAGCAACAAATCGCCGCTATCTGGCGCGAAGTGCTGGGCCAGAAGCAAATCGGTCTGCGCGACGATTTCTTCGCCCTCGGCGGTCATTCGCTGCTGGCCACGCAAATCATCTCCCGCACCCGCCAGGCCTGCGACGTCGAGTTGCCGTTGCGCGCGTTGTTCGAAAACAGTGAGCTCGGTGCCTTCGCCGAACAGGTTCGCCTGATCCAGGCCAGCGGCAAGACCAACCAGCAGCCGCCGATCGAAAAAGTCGATCGCAACCAAGCGGTGCCGCTGTCCTATTCCCAACAGCGCATGTGGTTTCTCTGGCAAATGGAGCCGGACAGCCCGGCCTATAACGTCGGCGGTATGGCGCGATTGCGCGGGGTGCTGGATGTCGGGCGTTTCGAAGCAGCGTTGCAAGCGCTGATCATCCGCCACGAAACCCTGCGCACCACGTTCCCGAGCGTCGATGGCGTGGCCCGGCAACAGGTGCACGCCGACAACGGCCTGCGCATGGATTGGAAGGATTTCACCGCGCTGGACGCCGACGGCCGCGAGTGGCAGGTCCAGCAACTGGCCGACGATGAGGCGCACAAACCGTTCGATCTGGAAACCGGTCCGCTGCTGCGCGCTTGCCTGGTCAAGACCGCCGAGCAGGAACACTACCTGGTGCTGACCCTGCACCACATCGTCACCGAAGGCTGGGCGATGGACATCTTCGCCCGGGAACTGAGTGCGCTCTACGAAGCCTTCGTCGATGATCGCGAGTCGCCGCTGCAACCGCTGCCGGTGCAATACCTGGATTACAGCGTCTGGCAGCGCCAGTGGCTGGAATCCGGTGAGCGTCAACGCCAGCTCGACTACTGGACCGCGCAACTGGGCCGCGAACATCCGCTGCTGGAATTGCCGGCCGACCGTCCGCGTCCACCGGTGCAAAGCCATCAGGGTGAACTGTTCCGTTTCGACCTCAGCGATGACCTCGCCGCCCGGGTCCGTGCCTTCAATGCGCAAAACGGTCTGACCCTGTTCATGACCATGACTGCCGCCCTGGCCGTGCTGCTTTACCGCTACAGCGGCCAGACCGATCTGCGTATCGGTGCGCCAGTGGCCAACCGCATTCGTCCGGAAAGCGAAGGGCTGATTGGCGCCTTCCTCAACACCCAGGTATTGCGTTGCCAACTCGACGGGCAGATGTCCGTGGGCGAGTTGTTCGAGCAGGTTCGTCACACGGTGATCGAAGGCCAGTCCCATCAGGACCTGCCGTTCGATCATCTGGTGGAAGCCTTGCAGCCACCGCGCAGCGCCGCGTACAACCCGTTGTTCCAGGTGATGTGCAACGTCCAGCGCTGGGAATTCCAGCAGAGCCGCACCTTGGCCGGCATGACCGTCGAATACCTGGCCAACGATGCCCGCGCCACCAAGTTCGACCTCAACCTGGAAGTCACCGACCTCGACCATCGCCTGGGTTGCTGCCTGACGTACAGCACCGACCTGTTCGACGAACCGCGCATTGCGCGCATGGCCGGGCATTGGCGCAATCTGCTGGAAGCGCTGCTGGCTGGTCCGCAACAGCGCCTCAGCGAGTTGCCGTTGCTCGAAACCACGGAGCAGCAAAACCTGCTCGACAGCCTCGGCATCGAGCCGGGTGAACATCGTCTGGACCAGTGCATCCATCACCTGTTCAGCGAGCAAGCGCTGGCGCGCAAAGACGCGCCGGCCCTGACCTTCGCCGGGCAAACCCTGAGCTACGCCGAACTCGACAGCCGCGCCAATCGCCTGGCCTGGGTGCTGCGCGAGCGGGGTGTCGGCCCGCAGGTCCGCGTGGGCCTGGCGCTGGAACGGTCGCTGGAAATGGTCGTCGGCCTGCTGGCGATTCTCAAGGCCGGCGGCGCCTACGTGCCGCTGGACCCGGAATACCCGCTCGATCGCCTGCACTATATGATCGAAGACAGCGGCATTGGTCTGCTGCTCAGTGACAAAGCCATGTTCAACGCCCTCGGTGAAATGCCCTCGACCGTAGCCCGCTGGTGCCTGGAGGATGACGCCGCCGAGCTGGCCAATTACCCGGCCACGGAGCTGCCGTTTATCAGCCTGCCGCAGCATCAGGCGTACCTGATTTACACCTCCGGCTCCACCGGCAAACCGAAAGGCGTGGTGGTGTCCCACGGTGAAATCGCCATGCACTGCCAAGCGGTAATCGAGCGCTTCGGCATGCGTGCGGACGATTGCGAACTGCACTTCTATTCGATCAACTTCGACGCCGCCACCGAACGTCTGCTGGTGCCGTTGTTGAGCGGTGCCCAGGTGGTGTTGCGCGCTCAAGGTCAGTGGGACGCTGAAGAAATCTGCAGCCTGATTCGCCAGCACCAGATCAACATTCTCGGTTTCACCCCCAGCTACGGCAGCCAGTTGGCGCAATGGCTGGCGACCCAGGGCGAAATCCTGCCGGTGCGCATGATCATCACCGGCGGCGAAGCCTTGACTGGCGAACACCTGTCGCGGATTCGCGCGGCGTTCACACCGAGCCTGTTCTTTAACGCTTACGGGCCGACCGAAACGGTGGTTATGCCGCTGGCCAGTCTGGCGCCGGAGGTGTTGGAAGAAGGCCTGGGCAGTGTGCCGATCGGCAGCGTGATCGGTGCGCGCGTGGCATACATCCTCGACGCCGATTTGGCACTGGTGCCGCAAGGCGCGACCGGCGAGTTGTACGTCGGTGGTGCCGGCCTGGCCCAGGGTTATCACGAACGGGCAGGGATGACGGCGGAGCGTTTTGTCGCGGACCCGTTTGCCGACCATGGCGGGCGTATCTACCGCACGGGCGATCTGGTGCGTCAGCGCGCTGATGGCCTGGTGGAATACCTCGGGCGTATCGACCATCAAGTGAAAATCCGTGGTTTCCGCATTGAACTGGGCGAGATTGAAACCCGTCTGCTGGAGCATGAATCGATCCGCGAAGCCGTTGTCCTGGCGCTGGACGCTCCGAGCGGCAAACAACTGGTTGGCTATCTGGTGACCGAAGTCGCGGAACAGGACGAAGCCCAACAAGCCGCCCTGCGCGAAGCGCTGAAATCGCACCTCAAATCACAACTGCCGGACTACATGGTGCCGACGCACCTGATCCTGCTGGCCAGCATGCCGCTGACCGCCAACGGCAAACTCGACCGCCGCGCACTGCCAGCGCCGGACCCGGAGCTGAACCGTCAGCACTACGTGGTGCCGAGCAATGAACTGGAGCTGACCCTGGCCGGCATCTGGTGCGACGTGCTGAACGTCGCGCAGGTCGGCCTCAACGACAACTTCTTCGAACTGGGCGGCGACTCGATCCTGTCCATCCAAGTGGTCAGCCGCGCACGGCAGCAGGGCATTCACTTCAGCCCTCGCGACTTGTTCCAGCACCAGACCGTGCAAACCCTCGCCGCCGTGGCGACCCGCACCGAGCAGGTCGCCGCCGAGCAAGGTTTGCTCACCGGCACATCGGTGTTGACACCGATCCAGCACTGGTTCTTCGACACTGACATCCCCGAGCGTCAGCACTGGAACCAGGCGTTGCTGCTGGAGCCGACCGAGGCCCTGGAACCCCATCGTCTGGAGCAAGCGCTGCTGGCGGTGATCGAGCAACACGATGCCTTGCGCCTGCGCTTCACTGAAGTGGACGCGAAATGGCACGCTGAGCACCAAGCGATTAATGACACCCCGGTGTTGTGGCAGGTACGCGTCTCGTCCATGGAAAAATGCGCGGCGCTGTTCGCCGATGCCCAGCGCAGTCTCGACCTTGAACAAGGGCCGCTGCTGCGGGTGCTGTTGGTCGATGGTCCTGAAGGTCAACAACGCCTGTTCATCGCCATTCACCACTTGGTGGTCGACGGTGTTTCCTGGCGGGTGCTGCTGGACGATCTGCAAACGGTCTACCGTCAACTGGACGCTCAACAAGGCGTCAAACTGCCGGCCAAAACCAGCGCCTTCAAGGACTGGACGGCACGCTTGCAGGCCTATGCCGGCAGCGAATCCCTGCGCGAAGAATTGAGCTGGTGGCAAACGCAACTGGCCGGTCCAAGTGCCGAGCTGCCGTGCGCTCGTCCGCAAGGTGGCCAGCAAAATCGTCATGCACAAACCGTCAGCGTACGCCTGGATGCCGAGCGCACCCGGCAATTGCTGCAACAGGCGCCGAGCGCCTATCGCACCCAGGTCAACGACCTGTTGCTGACCGCATTGGCCCGTGTGATGTGCCGCTGGAGCGGCCACGAATCGGCGTTGATTCAACTCGAAGGCCACGGCCGCGAAACCCTGTTCGACGAGATCGACCTGACCCGCACCGTGGGTTGGTTCACCAGCGCTTATCCGCTGCGTTTGATCCCAACGGTTGAGCGGGGCGCCTCGATCAAAGCGATCAAGGAACAACTGCGCGCCGTGCCGCATAAAGGTCTGGGTTATGGCGTGCTGCGTTACCTCGCCGATGACCTGTGCCGCCAGACCATGGTCGCGTTGCCAGTGGCGCCGATCACCTTCAACTACCTCGGCCAGTTCGACCAGAGCTTCGGCGCGGACGCGTTGTTCCGTCCCCTCGATGAGCCGGTCGGTGCCGCCCATGATCCTCATGCGCCGCTGCCGAATGAGTTGAGCATCGACAGCCAGGTCTACGGCGGCGAACTGGTGCTGCGCTGGACCTTCAGCGCCGAACGCCACGACCCGCAGACCATCAGTGATCTGGCGGATGCTTACCTGGGCGAGCTGCAAAGCCTGATCGAACATTGCCTGCACGACGAGGCTGGTGGCCTGACGCCGTCAGACTTCCCGCTGGCCCGACTGACCCAACCGCAACTCGATGCGCTGCCGATTCCGGCCGCCGTCATTGAAGATGTCTACCCGCTGACGCCGATGCAGGAAGGCATGCTGTTGCACACCTTGCTGGAACCGGGCACCGGCCTGTACTTCATGCAGGATCGCTACCGCATCAACAGCGAACTCGACCCCGAGCGTTTCGCCCAGGCCTGGCAAGCGGTGATCGCCCGTCATGAAGCCCTGCGCGCGTCGTTCTGCTGGAACGTCGGCGAAGACATGCTGCAAGTGATCCACAAACCGGGCAGCACGCCGATCGAGTACCTCGACTGGACCGCGATTGCTGACGCCGAGCAAGAACCGAAGCTGCAAACGCTGCTGAAAACCGAGCGCGAAGCCGGGTTCGATCTGCTCAACCAGGCGCCGTTCCACCTGCGCCTGATCAAGGTCGGCGCGGCGCGCTACTGGTTCATGATGAGCAACCATCACATCCTGATCGATGCCTGGTGCCGCTCGCTGCTGATGAACGATTTCTTCGAAATCTACATGGCCCTCGGCGAAGGCCGGGACGCGCAATTGGCCGTGCCGCCACGTTATCGCGACTACATCGGCTGGCTGCAACGCCAGAGCCTGGCCGAGGCGCGGCAGTGGTGGAGAACCAACCTGCAAGGCTTCGAGCGGACCACGCCGATTCCAAGCGACCGTCCGTTCCTGCGTGAACATGCGGGCGACAGCGGCGGCATGGTCGTCGGCGACCGCTACACCCGGCTCGATGCCCGTGATGGTGCGCAATTGCGTGAACTGGCCCAGGCTCATCAGCTGACCATCAACACCTTCGCCCAGGCGGCGTGGGCCCTGGTCCTGCGGCGCTTGAGCGGTGATCGCGACGTACTGTTCGGCGTCACCGTCGCCGGACGTCCGGTGGACATGCCGGAGATGCAACGCACCGTCGGGCTGTTTATCAACAGCATCGCGCTGCGGGTGAAAATGCCCGAAGACGACCAGCGTGTCAGCGTGCGCCAGTGGCTCAGCGGTTTGCTCGACAGCAACATGCAACTGCGCGAGTACGAATACCTGCCGCTGGTGACCATTCAGGAAAACAGCGAACTGCCCAAAGGCCAGCCGCTGTTCGACAGCCTGTTCGTGTTCGAAAACGCCCCAGTGGAAGTCTCGGTGCTGGACCGGGCGCAAAGCCTCAACGCCACCTCGGATTCGGGCCGCACCCACACCAACTTCCCGTTGACGGCGGTGTGCTATCCGGGCGATGACCTGGGTTTGCACCTGTCCTACGACCAGCGCTATTTCGACGAATCCACGGTCGAGCGCATGCTCGGTGAGTTCAAGCGTTTGCTGCTGGCCTTGGTCGAAGGGTTCCATGGCGACATGGCCGACCTGCCGCTGCTGGGCGCCGAGGAGCAGGACTTCCTGGTGCATGGCTGCAACCAGAGCGAACACGAGTATCCGCTGGAAAAAAGCTACGTCGAGTTGTTCGAAGCCCAGGTCGCGCAGCATCCGCAGCGGATCGCCGCCAGTTGCCTCGACCGGCTGCACAGTTATGTCGAGCTGAACCAGCGCAGTAACCGTCTCGGTCATGCGTTAATCGCAGCGGGCGTCGGGCTCGATCAACCGGTGGCGTTGCTGGCGGAACGGAATCTCGATCTGCTGGGCATGATCATTGGCAGCTTCAAGGCGGGCGCCGGTTACCTGCCGTTGGACCCGGGTCTGCCGAGTCAGCGCCTGAGCCGCATCATCGACATGAGCCGTACGCCATTGCTGGTCTGCACTCAGGCCTGTCGTGAGCAAGCGGTCACATTGCTGGAAGAGTTCGGTTGCGCTCATCGACCGAAGTTGCTGGTCTGGGAAGAGGTGCAAGCGAGCGAGGCCTCGGTGCAAAACCCGGGCATCTACAGCGCCCCGGATAACCTGGCCTACGTGATCTACACCTCGGGCTCCACCGGGTTGCCGAAAGGCGTGATGGTTGAACAGCGCGGCATGTTGAATAACCAATTGAGCAAGGTGCCGTACCTGAACCTGAGCGCCGCCGATGTGATCGCGCAAACTGCTTCGCAAAGCTTCGATATTTCGGTCTGGCAGTTCCTCGCCGCGCCGCTGTTCGGCGCGCGGGTGGACATCGTGCCGAACACCATCGCCCACGATCCACAGGGTTTGCTGGCTCACGTGCAGAGCCAGGGCATCACCGTGCTGGAAAGCGTGCCGTCGCTCATCCAGGGCATGCTCGCCCAGGAGCGCATGAGCCTCGACGGCCTGCGCTGGATGCTGCCGACCGGTGAAGCGATGCCGCCGGAACTGGCGCACCAATGGCTGCTGCGCTACCCGGAGATCGGGCTGGTCAATGCTTATGGCCCGGCGGAATGCTCGGATGATGTGGCGTTCTTCCGCGTCGACGTGGCGTCGACCCGCGGCAGCTATTTGCCAATTGGTACGCCCACCGACAACAACCGTTTGTACCTGCTCGATGGCGCGCTGGAACTGGTGCCGCTGGGTGCGGTGGGTGAGTTGTGTGTCGCCGGCACCGGTGTTGGACGCGGTTATGTCAGCGATCCGCTGCGCACCGCCCAGGTGTTTGTACCGAACCCGTTTGGCGAACCGGGGGATCGTCTGTATCGCACTGGCGATCTGGCTCGTCGGCGCAGCGATGGCGTGCTGGAATACGTCGGCCGGATCGACCATCAGGTAAAGATTCGCGGTTACCGCATCGAGTTGGGGGAAATCGAAGCACGTCTGCACGAACAACCGGAAGTCCGCGATGCGGCGGTGGGTGTGCAGGAAGGCGTCAACGGCAAGCATCTGGTCGGCTATCTGGTGGCGGCGGATTCGGCGCTTAACCCGAGCGAACGCCTGGAACGCATCAAGCAACGCCTGCGCGCCGAGCTGCCGGAATACATGGTGCCGCTGCACTGGTTGTGGCTGGACAAAATGCCGCTCAATGCCAACGGCAAACTTGATCGCAAGGCCCTGCCGGCGCTGGAAATCGGTCAGTTGCAGAGCCAGGATTACCTGGCGCCGCGCAATGAACTGGAGCAGACCCTGGCGGATATCTGGGCTGAGGTGCTGAAGGTGGAGCAGGTCGGTGTTCGCGACAACTTCTTCGAACTGGGCGGCCATTCGCTGCTGGCGACACAGATTGCTTCGCGGGTGCAAAAAGCCCTGCAACGCAATGTGCCGCTGCGGGCGATGTTCGAGTGCAGTTCGGTGGAGGAGTTGGCGGAGTACATCGAAGGGTTGGCGGCGAGTGATATCACCGAGGAGAAGGTCGATCGGTTGAATGACCTGATGGCGGAGTTGGAAGGGCTTTGATTCTCTAGCGTCCGTTATGGCCTCTTCGCGGGCAAGCCTCGCTCCTACGGAATTTATGTCGGTCTCGATATCGGGGCCGACTCCGACCTGTAGGAGCGAGGCTTGCCCGCGAAGGCGTCAGCTCAGGCACTGCAAGGTTGACTGCCAAGCCACACCAGCCCAGTCTTCCTGCTCCATTTTGGTGAGGAGACAGCTGATGCCCTTCGCAACAATAGACGGACAACCCCTGCATTACACCGACCAAGGCACCGGCCCCGCCGTGCTGCTGGCCGGCAGCTATCTGTGGGACCAGGCCATGTGGGCGCCGCAGATTGCCGCGTTGTCGCAGCAGTACCGGGTGATCGCCCTGGACCTCTGGGGCCACGGTCAATCCGGAAAACTCCCCGAAGGCACGACCTCGCTGGATGACATCGCACGCCAGGCCTTGGCACTGCTCGATCATCTGGACATCGATCGCGTCACCCTGGTCGGGTTGTCGGTGGGTGGCATGTGGGGCGTGCGTCTGGCGCTGTCGGCACCGCAGCGGCTCAACGGCCTGGTGCTGATGGACACTTACGTCGGTGTCGAGCCCGAGCCGACTCGCCAGTACTATTTCTCGCTGTTCAAACAGATTGAAGACAGCGGCCTGATCGCGCCGCAGTTGCTGGACATCGTGGTGCCGATCTTCTTCCGTCCGGGCATCGATCCGCAGTCGGCGCTGTATCAGGACTTCCGCGCATCTTTGGCCGCGTTGCCGGCAGAGCGTCTGCGCGAGAGCATTGTGCCGATGGGGAGGATTACGTTCGGGCGGGATGATCTGTTGCCGCGTTTAGCAGAATTGAATCCTGAAACCACCCTGGTGATGTGCGGCGATCAGGACAAGCCGCGACCGCCAACCGAAGCGCGGGAGATGGCTGAATTGATCGGTTGCCCGTGTGTGCTGGTGCCGGAGGCGGGGCATATTTCCAATCTGGAGAATCCGGGGTTTGTGACGCAGGCGTTGTTGGCGTTTTTGTCCGAGCAGAATCTCGCGTAGTGTTTGAAAAAATATCGCAGCCTTCGGCATCTCCTACGTTGGAATGCGTACCGTAGCTGCCGAAGGCTGCGATCTTTTGATCTTGTTTAGCTTGGACACTAAGGGACTACCGTGGAGCAATTCTTCTGGCGCGATCTTGAAGATCAACAGGGACAGTGGGCCGGCCTGAGCATCGAGGTCAACCGCCCGAGGCAAGGCAAACCGCCGCTGCACCTGCTCAGTGGCAACAACTGCCGGCTGAAGTTGATGCTCAACGACACCCCGTTGCTCTGGGCCACCATTGCCACCTCGTATTACGGTGCGTGGCTGGTGCGCAACCCTCAGCCGGTGCAACTGGACTTGCTGCCGGTGCCTGCCATCAGCTCCGCGGACGTCGAGCACCACGCCCACTTGCCGCCCGAGCAGCGCATCAAGGCCTGGAGCCGGTACTTCATCACTCAGTTGATGGCGCATCAGGCGGACTTCCTCTATCCCGGCCATTGGGTAGCGCGGCCAATGTTGCCCATTGCGCGCGGCCACCGGGGCGAGCGCCTGAGCGGCTGGTATTTCTCGACGCAGGAGGAAGTGTCGTGCCATTTGCCACAGTGGTCGGCGCGCGGCGCTGGCATTCTCGATAATGTGCAGCCCTCACCGGCGAAGTGGCTCGATTGGGACTTGGGGCCGGTGATCGGTTTGCACACGGTGGATCTGCTCGCCGGGCGTCTGAAATGGTGGCGCAAGAAGGCGCGAGAAGGCAGCTTGCCGCCAATCCTGCTGTGGTACGTCGGCGGTATGTGCTCCTACGTGATCATCGATGGGCACTATCGCTTGCAGGCAGCGCTCGCCGAGAACGTCCAGCCAGCGTTTATTGTGTTGAGTTCTACCGAGACCAAACCGGTCAAACTGTCCGTCGATGCGCAACAGCGGGTGCTGAGTTCGTTGATGCTGCAAAGCGAGAAGAACCCGGGTTTTGACGTGCGGACATTGAATCAGGCGTTGATCAACACCTTCGATGACCGGCCGGGCCACTGGCCGGGAACCCACACTTGGGCCGGCATTGCGTCAGACCAGGAGTGGCGCGATGAGGTCACACGGTTCTTGGAGGATCAGGGGGCGACGGATGATCTGGAGGACATCCTCGGGCGATGCCAACGCTGGGAAGAGTGATTGCTCCCGCGCGCTGGCGTGGGAGCTGCAAGCCTGCGGTTACTTCGGCCCGAGAATCTTCAACAATTTGTCCGGCGATGGTGCGCCTTGCTGTTGCTGCAACTCGCCCTTGTCGTCCATGTAGAAAATCGCCGGGGTCGCCTGCAATTCCAGGTCTTCCATCAACTGCATGTTCGCCGCCAGTTTCGCCTGGATCGCCGGTGGCACGTCTTTCATGGCTTTGAGTGCGCTTTCCTTGCCGGCCTTTTCGTGTTCTGCCAGGGCTTTGCTCGGGTCCTTGGCGGCCAGCAGCGCGGCGGATTTGCCCGGGCTGTCTTCGCGGATGATGCCGACCATGATGTGCCGCAGCTGCACCTTGCCCGACTTGACCCATGGCCGCGCCTGTTCCCAGAACATATTGCAGTAAGGGCAGTTCGGGTCGCTGAACAGATAGACGACGCGCGGTGCGTCCTTGTTGCCGTCACCGATCCAGTTGCTCGCTTCCATCTTGCCCCAGACTTCCTTGGACATCGGCGCGTACACCAGTTTCTGCAATGGCGCGCTGCTCAGGTCGTTGCCGTCGGCGTCGTACAGATTGCCGAGCAATACGTGCTTGCCATCGGGCGTCAGGTACAGCGCCATGCCACGGTTCTGGTATTGCGCCGCATAACCGCGCAAACCGTCCGGTGCATCGAACTGGCCGACGATTTTCGCGCCCTTGGCTTCGATCTTCTTGATCGCTTCGGGCAATTCTTCAGCAGCCTGCGCCGACGGCAAGTGCAGCAGGGCTGCGCCCAGGGTCAGGGTCAGCAGGTGGCGGAGGCGGGGCATGGCAGTTTCCTTGTGGCGGGATTGGGGGCGTCGAAGTTTTCCAGGGCGCGGGCCAGGCTGGCTTCCGACAATTCGCCCAGATGGCTGCCCAGCAGGCGACCGTCGTTGCTATAGAACAGCGTAGTCGGCAAGGCCATGGAACCGACGGCCTGGCCCAGGCGGCCACTGCCGTCGAACAGCACGTTGGACAGGCTCAGGCCCTGGGTTTCCAGGAAGGTGGCGACGCTCTGCATGCTTTCGGCCTGGTTGACGAACAGGAAGGTCAGGTCCGGGCGCTGTTGCTGGGCGTTTTCCAGCACGGGCATCTCCCGGCGACACGGCGGGCACCAGGTGGCCCAGAGGTTGATGACCAGCGGGCCACCCTGGTAGTCGGCCAGTTGCACGGTTTCGCCGGCGGCATTGCGCAACGTGATGTCCGGCAGGCGTGTGCCTTGTTCGTAGATCGTCAGGGAGAAGGTCGCCAGCAACCAGAACAGCAGGCCAGTGCCCACCCCGAAACCCAGTGGCCGGCGCAAACCCGGTCGACGCCAGCCGCGATACAGCGCTGCGAGGATCAGCACGATCACTCCCGGCCAGGCCAGAAAACCGCCATCGCGCAGGTCGATGATCTGCCACGGGTCGTTGCGATATTGCGCCCAGTAGGCGATCACGAAACTGATCCGCGCCGCCAACATGCCCAGCAGGAACAGGCTGAACAACACCGACTCGGGATTCTCCCCACCGCGCTTGGCCACCCGCCAGCCGACGAAGGTGGCCAGTGCCAGGGCACTGATCAGCAGCAGGTGGTTAAGCGCGATGGCAAAGGTGCCGAGGGTAAAGGTCAGCATTAACGGGCTTCTCGGGTAGTGTTCCAGCGTTGCAGGAAGGTCTCGGCATCCACCTCACCGGTGATGCGCTGGCTGCGGCGCTCGCTGCCGTCGGCACCGATCCACAGCAAACTGGGCGGCCCCGGCACTTTGTAGCGGCCAAGCAGTTCGCGACTGGCGGCATTGTCGGCGGTCACGTCCAGCCGTAGCAAGCGCACGTCTTTTAATGCGTCCAATACCTGCGGTTTGGCGAAGACCTGTTTTTCCATGACTTTGCACGACACGCACCAGTCGGCGTAGTAGTCCAGCAGCACCCACTGGCCCTGGGCCTGCGCCGCATCGAGTTCCCGTTGCAGGGCGGCGGGGTCCTTGATCGTGGTGAAGGCTTCATGGCCGACAGGGTTAGCAGCATTGCTGGCGTTTGAAGCGGCATAAACCTGCAACGGCTTGAACAGATCATCGCTGCCACCCGCTGCGCCGATCAGCAGCAGGCTGCCCCAGACGCCGAGCAACAGCGAGCTGGCGCCGAACACATGGGCGATGCGAGCGAAACCTTCCGACTGCTTCCAGGCGCTGTAGGCAGCGATCAACAGCAGGGCGCCGCACAAGCCGATCCACAAGGACTGATCCAGCACCGGACGCAGCATCAGCAGCGCAGTGGCGAGGAACAGGAAACCGAACACACCCTTGAGCAAATTCATCCACGCGCCGGGCTTGGGCAGGAAACGGTTGCCGACGGTCACCAGCAACAACAGCGGAATACCCATGCCAATACCCATGGCGAACAGGATCAACCCGCCGTGCACGGCATTGCCGCTCTGGGCGATATAAAGCAGGGCACCGGCCAGTGGCGCGGTCATGCACGGGCCGACCAACAGACCGGACAAGGCCCCCAGCACACCGGCACCGATCAGGCTGCCGCCGCGTTGATTGCGCGAAACGTTTTCCAGGCGATCACGCACCGCCACCGGCAATTGCAATTCGAAGAAGCCGAACATCGGCAAGGCGAGCAACACGAACACCGCTGCGAAACTGCCCAACAGCCAGGGATTTTGCAGCAGCGCTTGCAGGTTGGCGCCCAGCAGCGACGCCAACACGCCCATCGCCGCATACACCAGCGCCATGCAAATCACATAGCTGGTGGCCAGGGCGAAACCGCGTTTGGGCGAAGCGCCGCTACCGACGATCAAACCGGCGAGGATCGGCAGCATTGGCAACGTGCAAGGGGTGAAAGCCAGCAACAGACCCAATCCAAAGAACACCAGCAAACTCCAGCCCAGCGCCCGCTGTTGCAGGTTGCTGGCCAGGGCCTGGTCCGGTGCTTCGTTGGCAGCGGGTATCGCGGCAGCGCCGCCCAGATCGACGACCTGGGTTTGCGGTGGATAGCACAAACCTGCGTCGGCACAACCCTGGAACCCAACCTTGACCTTCCCGGTAGCCCCGGCCGGGATCTTCAGTTCCAGGCCTTGGCGATAGACCGGCTGTTCGCCGAAGAACTCATCGCTGTGCGACTCGCCTTCAGGTAATGCTGGTGTGTGCTCCGGGGCCAGGCCATCGAATTTCAGGCGTTTCTGATACAGGTAATAACCGTCGGCGATTTGCCAGAACAGCTGGGTTTCACCGGATTCAAGGCGTTCGGAGGTAAAGACAAATGCCTGTTCGACGGGGAGAAAATCGGGCTTGGTCTCGAACGGATTGGTCCCGGCCTGGGCCAGACCCGAGATCAAGAGAGCAAAGAGGAACAACAGTTGACGCATGGGTAGGCCTTATCCCTGTGCAAGTGAGGTGCACAATGGTGGGCGGCGATTAACCGATGATTAACCGTCACGGCCTTGTGGCGCCGGCAATCGGGGCATAATGTCCGCTTAATCGACCACCGGCCTAATCAGCTTTTTTCTAGGGGCTTTCCATGCACGTACTGGTTTGCGAAGACGATGAGCTGATCGCCAGCGGCATCGTCGCCGGCCTCACCGCCCAGGGCCTGACCGTGGAGCACGTGGCCACGGCGTCATCGGCCCGGGCGATACTCAAGGTCGCCGAATTCGACGTCATGGTGCTCGACCTCGGTCTGCCCGACGAAGACGGCCTCAAGCTGTTGCAGCAGTTGCGCCACAACGGCCTGGAGATTCCGGTGCTGATTCTCACCGCCCGGGATGCGGTCACTGACCGGGTCGATGGCCTGCAAGCCGGTGCTGACGATTACCTGCTCAAACCCTTCGACCTGCGTGAACTCGCGGCGCGCCTGCACACTTTGTTGCGGCGGGTGGCCGGACGTAGCGTCAACCTGATCGAACACGGCGCGCTGACTTACGATCCGAGCAGTCGCGAAACCATGCTCGCCGGCCAACCGGTAGACCTGTCGCGCCGCGAGCAATCGCTGTTGCAGGCCTTGTTGCACAACCGTGGCCGGGTGCTGTCCACCGAGCAGTTGAAGGACAGCGTCTATGGCTTCAACGATGAGCTGGAAAGTAATGCGCTCAACGTTCATATCCATCACCTGCGGCGTAAACTCGGGAATGGCATCGTCGAGACGGTGCGCGGCCTGGGCTATCGCCTGGGGCCGGCGGACGGCGGAGATCAATCGAAGTGATGAGCCTGCGTTTGCGCCTGAGCCTGACCCTCGGCGCCGCGTTTGCGCTGATCTGGGCGCTGGCGGCAGCCTGGATGCTCAGCGACCTGCGTAACCAGATGATGTTTTCCCTTGACCAGCGACTGGTGGCGTCGGCGCGCATGGTCGCCGGCCTGATGGAGCAATTGCCGGCCCTGCCGACCAAAGGCGAGGGCACCCATTTCAGCGCTGAACAATTGAATGTCCCCGGTGGCATGGCCTGTCAGGTCAGTTCGTTGCGCGGCGAAATCCTTGCCCGCAGTCATACCGACCCGCAACAAACCCTCGAAGCCGAGAAAATGGGCTTCCACGACCAGATGATCGACGGCGCGCCATGGCGCAGTTTCACCCTGGCGCGGGGTGATCTGCGGATCACCACGGCAGATCGGCAGATCGAACGCGAAGCCCTGAACATGTCGATCCTGCTGGCCGCCTCGGTGCCGGTAGGCGTGGCGTTGCTCGGTTGCCTGTGCCTGCTCTGGCTGGGCATCGGCCAGGGGTTGGCGCCGCTCAATCGCATGCGCGATGCCTTGATGCGCCGCAGTGCCGATTCCCTCGAACCGTTGCAGATCCAGCCGCTGCCCAGCGAACTGCAACCGTTGCTGGACACCCAGAATCAGTTGTTCCAGCGCATCGGCCGGACCATCGAACGCGAACGGCGCCTGACCGGTGACGCCGCCCACGAATTGCGCAGCCCGCTGACCGCGATCAAGACCCACCTGCAAGTGGCGCGCATGACCGACGGCGCGGCCCGGGATCAATCCCTGGCCCGGGCTGAAGAGGGCGCCGACCGCCTGCACCGCACCCTTGAACAATTGCTGTTGCTGGCGCGGGTCGAGGGCAGCCTGTCGTTCGATGACGGCGTGCAATGCAGCGCCGAGCAGGTGGCGAAACTGGCGATTCAGGATGCCGCCAGCGGTGATCGCCAGCGCATCAAGTTCCAACCGCCGACGAAGTGCTCGGCCGCCCCGGTGCAAATGCCCGCGGTGCTGTCGATTGCCGCGCTGCGTAACCTGCTGGATAACGCCTTGCGCCATACCCCGAGCGACGGCGCCGTGGAGTTGAGCCTGGAAACCACCGGTAATCGCGTGCGCTTCGTGGTCCGCGACCATGGGCCAGGGATTGCCGAAGATGACCTGCAGCACCTGACTCAACGCTTCTGGCGTAATGGCCAGAGCACCGGTTGCGGGCTGGGGTTGGCGATTGTTCAGGCGATTGTTCAGCGGTGTGCTTGTACCCTTCATTTCGACAGTCGGCCGGACGGGTTGCGGGTCGAGCTGACCATGCCGTTGCAAACCATCTGACACTACCCCCTGTAGGAGCGAAGCTTGCTCGCGAAAGCGGTACGTCATTCAACATCGTCGTCGCCTGACACACTGCTTTCGCGAGCAAGCTTCGCTCCTACAAGGAATCGGTGTTGCACATCAAATGTAACTTCTCTCCATTAGCCATCCAGGCGCCGACAGGGCTATCTTCCCCCGCAGCTTTGACTCAATGGATTGAGGTAACAGCGCCATGGATGCACCCCTGCACATCTGCAACGCAACGCCTGCCGACGCCAGCATAATCAGCCGGATCGTCGATCGTTCGATCCGGATCGGTTGCGCACTCGACCACCGCAACGACGCGAAAATCGTCGCCGCCTGGACCCACAACAAATCCATCGAACACGTACACACCTGGCTGACCGACCAGCGGTTGTACCTGAACATCGCCCTGCTTCAGGACAAACCAATCGGCGTCGCCATGGCGGCGAACAGTGGCCAGGTTGCCTTCTGTTACGTGCAACCAGAATGGTTTCGTCGCGGCGCCGGACAGGCCTTGATCCATGACCTGGAAGCCTGGATGCTCGACCGGGGCTTGCGCCAGGCACGCCTCAACAGCACCCGTACCAGCGAAGCCTTTTATCAACGCCTGGGTTACCGCATCAGTGCTGAAACCTTCAGCGTGGCGGGGCTTCACGCCATTCCAATGCACAAGGCACTGACGCCACCTTCATAGAAAGCTGTTCGCGGGTCTAAATCCCCAAGCCCCTGATGCGTTTCCAGAACAGGAAAACCTGCAAGTGCGCCCCGTGAACGGAATGCGCACCTGCCCGGTGTGCAGTTTTGGTCACTATCCACAGCGTATTGAGGGGTCGAGAGATGTCAGTCGCTACCAGCCTTATCGAAGATCAGCCGGCCCGGGTTGCCCCAGTGCCTGCCGAGACGCTTTACCAGTTCAACGAATCGCCGTTGCTGGCCCGTCAGAACCAGCAGGAATCCAATGCCCGCAGTTATCCGCGACGCATTCCCCTGGCGCTCAAGCGGGCCAAGGGCATTTATGTCGAAGACGTCGAGGGCCGCAGTTTTATCGATTGCCTGGCCGGCGCCGGCACCCTGGCGCTGGGGCACAACCACCCGGTGGTGATCGAAGCGATCCAGCAAGTGCTGACCGATGAACTGCCACTGCACACCCTCGACCTGACGACTCCGGTCAAGGATCAATTCGTTCAGGACCTGTTTGGCCTGCTGCCGCCAGCCCTGGCCGCGGAAGCGAAAATCCAGTTCTGCGGCCCCACCGGCACCGATGCCGTGGAAGCCGCGCTGAAACTGGTGCGCACCGCCACCGGACGCAGCACCGTGTTGTCGTTCCAGGGCGGTTACCACGGCATGAGCCAGGGCGCGCTGAGCCTGATGGGCAGCCTGGGGCCGAAAAAGCCCTTGGGCGCCTTGCTCAGCAGCGGCGTGCAGTTCATGCCGTACCCTTACGATTACCGCTGCCCGTTCGGGCTCGGCGGCGCGCAAGGGGTGCAGGTTAACCTCAACTACCTGGAAAACCTGCTCAACGACCCCGAGGCTGGCGTGCAATTGCCGGCGGCGGTAATCGTCGAAGTGGTGCAGGGCGAGGGCGGGGTGATTCCGGCGGATCTCGACTGGTTGCGCGGCTTGCGACGTATCACCGAGCAGGCCGGCGTGGCGCTGATCGTCGATGAAATCCAGAGCGGTTTTGCCCGCACCGGCAAGATGTTCGCTTTCGAACACGCCGGGATCATTCCGGACGTAGTCGTCCTGTCTAAAGCCATCGGCGGCAGCCTGCCGTTGGCGGTGGTGGTCTATCGCGACTGGCTCGACACCTGGCTGCCGGGGGCTCATGCCGGGACGTTCCGTGGCAATCAGATGGCCATGGCCGCTGGTTCGGCGGTGATGCGCTACCTCAAAGACAACAACGTCTGCGCCCACGCTGCCGCCATGGGCGAACGTCTGAGCGAACACCTGCGCATTCTGCAACGGGACTTCCCGCAGCTCGGTGATATTCGCGGTCGCGGCCTGATGCTGGGCGTCGAACTGGTCGACCCGAACGGCACCCCGGACGTGCAAGGCCATCCACCGGCGTTCGGTCGCCTGGCGCCGCTGGTGCAACGCGAATGCCTCAAGCGCGGCTTGATCCTGGAACTGGGCGGCCGCCACGGTGCGGTGGTGCGCTTCCTGCCGCCGCTGGTGATCACCGCCGCAGAAATCGACCGCGTCGCGGAGATTTTTGGCCGGGCGTTGGCGGCGGCTACTGCCACGCTCTAAATTTCCGAGCAACTCGAACGTTCCTTCTACATACCGGCTGCACACGCCGTGCAGCCCACCCCTACAGCGATGGAGACACACCATGACGTCAGTATTCGACCGCGAGGACATCCTCTTTCAGGTCGTGGTCAACCACGAAGAGCAATACTCGATCTGGCCCGACTACAAAGCCGTGCCACAAGGCTGGCGTACCGTGGGCAAGAGTGGCCTGAAGAAAGAATGCCTGGCCTACATCGAAGAAACCTGGACGGATATGCGTCCGCTGAGCTTGCGGCAGAAGATGGACGAGCAGGCGGCTGTGGCTCACTGAGCTATTGAGTGAGACGCGGAGCGTCTCTGGCTGCATTCCCACGCAGAGCGTGGGAACGAGAAGCCCGCTGAACCGATAAGGTCAGCGGGCTTTTTCATGTTCTGGAATTGATCGTTCCCACGCTCTGCGTGGGAATGCCTCAACGGACGCTCTGCGTCCGCTTTGGAACGCGGAGCGTCCCGGGCTTCATTCCCACGCGGAGCGTGGGAACGATCTTAGGCCGAAGGCCCGTCGCTCAGCCCCTTGATCACCAAATCCACATTCCCCTCCAACTCCGCCACCGGGTCCGCCGCGTCCGTGCTTAATACCACCAACCGACTCCCGGCCGCGCTGATCACCGCTTTCAACGCGTCCGACGGCTGGCGATGATGCAGCACCACCGCCACGTCATTTTCCTTGAGCGTCGCGCCCAATTGCTTGAGCGCTTCGGGCGTCCACTCGGCATCTGGCCGCGCATCGAGGCCGACCAGTTCCAGGTTGAGCCCGCCGATCAGGTAGCCGAAGTGATCACTCAGGCTCATTACCGTGAGGTTGTCGGCACTGGCCAGGCGCGCTTCGCTGTCGGCGCTGAACTTGAGCAAACGCTGCTTGAGCGCGGCCAGGTTGGCTTCGATTTTCGGCTTGGCCGTGGGCGCCAGGCGCACCAGGTCAGCGGCCATCACGTCCGCCATGCGCCCCATGTTGTTGCTGGAAAACCATGGCTGACTGTTCAAGCCATCGACCTTGTTCCCCGGTTGCACGGCGATGCCGGGCAGGGCGCCGTCCACTGGGCGCGCGGCATCGACTTCGACAATGCGGATATTGCTGCGCCGGGCGATGGGGTAGAGCGGGTCATCCGCCCACAGCGAGCGCAGGCCGATCACCGCATCGGCGTCGGTCGCCAGTTTGGCCAGCGCCGGGGCGCCCCGCCCGGTGAAGTAAGCGGTCTGGCGGCTGCCGGGCAGATTGTCCGGTGCCGCCCGTTCGAGGCTGACGTCGGTGCCTTTGAGCAAGACCTCGCCCAGACCGTAAGTAATCGGCAAGGACGCCAGCACACGCAGTGGCTTGGCATTTTCAGCCGCAAAAGATGTCGCGACCGCCCCACACAGGGCCATGGTCAGGGTCAGTTGACGCAGAGAAAAAGACATTTATCCGAGATTCCCTTTAAGGCTGGGGACGACACCGCGCGCAATGGCGGACAGGGCGAAGGCGATACCGGCCACCAGAATGATCGCGGCACCGGACGGGATCGGCAGGTCGAACACGATCGGCGCCAGAATGCCGCACAGCGTGCTGACCGTGGCGATCAACACCGAGCACCAGAAAAACCCTTTCAGCGACTGGCTGAGCAACCGCGCGGCCGCCGCCGGAATCACCAGCAAGGCACCCACCAGAATGGCGCCGATGACTTTCACTGCGGCGACGGTAATCAGGGTCACCAGAATCACGAACAGGTAATCCAGGGTCTTCACCGCCACGCCGCGCACCGCCGCCAGTTGCGGGTTGAAACTGGCCAGCATGATGCGGTTGTACAGCGGCAAGGCCAGGGCCATCACCAGCGAACCGACGATGGCCAACACCAGCAAGTCGTTGCCATTAACCGTCAACACCGAACCGAACAACACGTTTTCCAGAATGTGCACGTTGATCTTGCCCGCCAGAATCAACAGCAGGCTCGCTCCCAGTGCCAGCGACACGGAGAGGAACACGCCGATCAGCGTGTCCGGCGCCAGGCCGGTGCGATTGCGCAGGTAATTGAGCAGGATGCCGAACAACAGGCAATAACCGAACAGGCTGCCATACGGCCCCGTATAAGGTTCGCCGAGTAGAATGCCGATGGCCACGCCGGTCAGCGCCGCGTGACCCACCGCCTCAGAGAAAAACGCGAAGCGCTTGACCACCACCAGCGTGCCCAACCCACCCAGCACCGGGCCGATCAACAGCCCGGCGAGCAGCGCGTTGACCACGAATCCGTAGGCCAGTGCTTCCGGCAGATAACCGGCAGAGGCCCAGCCCTGGACCATCAAGCGAAAGGCTTCATAACTCATCAGGCAGCGCTCCGTGGATGGGTCGAAAACAGGGTCAGCAAGCGCTCCGGGGTCAGTGCCTGTTTCGGCGTGGCGTCGAACAGCACCCGGCGATTGAGCCCGGTGACCCGATCCGCCAGGCGCCCGACGGCTTCCAGATCATGCTCGATCCACAGCACGGTGATGCCGCTCTGGCGCCAGTCGCCCAGCAACCGTTCGAACACCCGGATGCCGGCTTCATCGAGGGCCGACATCGGTTCGTCGAGCACCAGCAATTGCGGCGCCGGGATCAGCCCCTGGGCCAGCAACACCCGCTGGCGTTCACCACCGGACAGCGCGCCCATGCGCCGCTTGCGTTTGTCCTGCATGCCGACTCGTTCCAGGGCTTCGCCAATCGCCGCCGCGTAATGCTTGCTCAAACCCAGGAACGCCGGACGTCGCTGACACATCGCGGCCATGAAATCGTCGACGGTCATCGGCAAGCCCCGGTCGAACTCCAGCGCTTGCGGCACGTAGCCGATGGTGCCGGGCTCGCCGGGCCATTGCAGGCTCAAGCGACCCTGATGCGGCATTTGCCCGAGCAAGGTCTTGATCAACGAACTCTTGCCGCCACCGTTGGGGCCGACCAGCGCATGCACGCTGCCGGGCTGGACCTGGAAAGTCACCTTGTCGAGAATCGTAGTGCGCCCGAGGGTCAGGCTGACATCGGCGAAATCCAGGGTCGGGCCGGCGCTTTGGACGGCCAGGTTTTCTTGAGCGGTCATGCGCCCGACTCCTGAATCGCCCGCACCACGGTGTTGAGGTTGCCGGTCATTTCCTTTTCATATTTGTCGGCGGTGTATTCGCCATAGGAAATGTGCGACAGCGGATACAACTTCACCCCGGATTCACGCTGGATGGTGTCGACGTAGGAGGAGGGGAAATCCATCTCGGAGAAGATCACTTTCACGTCGAGTTCGCGCAGTTGATCGATGGTCTTCTTCAACTGGCTCGGGCTCGGCTCGATGCCGTGGGCCGGTTCGACCACCGCGGTCACTTCCAGGCCGAACTCGCGCAGCAGGTAGTCGTAGGCCGCGTGGACCGTGGCCACCCGCAGTTCGGCGTTCGGCGCCTGGGTCAGTTTGGCCAGGGCGTCGGCACGCATCTGCCGCAGGCGTTTGCCGTAGGCGCGGGCGTTCTGGGTGTAAGTCTTGGCGTTGTCCGGGTCGAGCTTGCCCAGTTCCCGGGCGATGTTGTTGACCTGGGCGATCGAGGCGCTGATCGACAGGAAAGTGTGGGGGTTGACCACTTTGCCGGCGCCACGGGCGGCGGTGCCGGTCGCGGCCAGCAACGGCACGTTTTCGTTGGCTTCGATCACCGGGACGTTCGGGGTTTCGCTGGCGGCGATCATGCGGTCGGCGAAGTCGTCATGGCCGACGCCGTTGAGCACGACCACGTCCAGCCCACTGATGCGCTTGATGTCTTCGGCGCGCGGCTCATAGGCGTGGGGATTGAAACCGGCCGGAATCAGCGGCACCACTTCGGCCTTGTCGCCGACGATGTTGGCCACATAGCTGTAATAAGGGTGCAGGGTGATGCCGATGCGCAGGCGCTTGGCCTGATCGGCGCTGGCCAGTGGTGTCAGCAGGCAAGCCAGCACGCCAACCACTATCAGGCGCGAGAAAGAACGTAGCGATGAAATAGGCATGGGAAAGCGGTCTTCTCTCGGGTGAAGGCGAGGGTTCAGTGCCGGTGCTGGCGGGTCACGCCGGCATCGAATTGCGCGACGATCTGCTGCCAGCCGGCGCTTTCGAGCGCGGCGTCGGCAAGATCGGTCGGGGCGGCGAGCGCCTTGCTGCGGTTGAGCCAGACGTCCGGTGCATCATCGTCAGCGGTCAAGCGCATCAAAAACGAGCCGGCCACGTTCGGTGCCTGGCTTTGGCCGAAGTAGGCCTTGGCCGCCAGCAACTGCCAGGCATGGCCGCCGCGACTGACCGAGCTGGCATCCTGGGCAAACGGTGCAAAGCCTTCATCGGCCAGGGCTTCGGGAGTCGGCAGCGTGGTTTGCTCCTGGCGCAGCAAGTGAATCTCGTCCAGGGTCACCCGCAGATCGGCGTAGATGCCTTGTTCGGAGGCGCTCAAGTCGCGGCGGGCATCCAGTTGATGGCTACTGACGCTGCTCGTTTCCTGGGACTCGTGGCGCCAGGCAACGACAGACCCGGCAACCGCAAGGATCATCAGGCACAACAGCAACACATAGAGGGTTTCATGACCGGCGCCGGCCGGGCGCACGACGTGGGTGGTGGGCGTACTCATGTTCAAGGTGCCTCAATGTCGGCTTGGTCGATCTCGACCACGTGGCCGGGACCGGCGTCAAACAGCACGTAGAACTCCGCGCCGGGCTTCTTGAAGGTCAGGGTCGAATCGGTGCCAAGCTTGCCCGGCACAAGAATGGTTTCGTCGTAGCCGATCACATCCAGGGTCACCCCCGGTGCGCCGCTGCCGTCGGAGAAACCGCCGGTGCATTTGATCTGCTCGGCGTCGATGGCCTTGCACTCGCACATCGGGTTGTGGGCGAGGGCGCTGGCGCTGAAACCGGCGCACAGCACCAGTAACGCGGCGCTGAGCGGGCGAAAAGCGTTGATCATGGTTTGCCTCCTTGTTTGTTCAGCCAGGCGATGGTGGCCGGGGATGCCTGGCTCAGCGGGATCGAGGCCTGGTGCATGCTGCCGTCCCAGCCTTCCATGGTGATCCACAGCTCGGCGTCGGCTTTGGTTTTTTCCGGCACTGGCAACGAAGCGCCCATGCGATACGGCGTGCCGAAGAAAATCACCCCGGCGGCGCGCAGGCTGCGAGGTTTGCCGATGCGCAAGTAAGTGGCCTTGACCTGTTCGACGCAGGTGTTGCACAGGGCGCCATTGAAGCCTTTGAGGTAACCGGCCGGGCCGTCCGGGCGCGGTGCTTCATTGCGCAACTCGGCCAGGCGCAGGCTCCAGGGGCCGACCTGGATTTCGCCGATTTCCCGTTCGCCGAGGCCGACATCGCCACGAAACAACGCGGCGTCACTGAAGTATTTGGGCATGAAACCCAGCGGGATCAGCAGCAACAGGATGTTCAAGTGGAAACGCCATTTGTGCCACAGCACGCTCAGGCGCGAGGGGGTTGGGGCGACAGTGATTTTGCTCACAGGCTGGCCTCCGAAGTTTCGCGGTTGACAGGCGCCGTGGCGCTGCGCTGTTTCTTGTGGCTGCGCTTGAGCGCATTGGCGGTGGCGAGGGCGGTGCGCTTGGTCCAGATCAGCAGGCCGCTGAGCACCATCATGCTCAGCACCAGACCGAAGAAGAACCAGATCAACTTGATCCATAGGCCACCGAAATCCCCGGTGTGCAGCGGACGCATGGATTCGGTGACGAACTCCAGTGCGTTGCGGTCTGACAGCAGGCGCGAGGCAGCGATTTCACCGTTGTACGGATTGATGGTCGCCGTCTGGTACATCAGCGGATACCAACCCCGTCCGCCAATATCCAAATGGCTGTAGCCATTGCCCGGCAGGCTGACGAAGCTCGCTTCCAGCCCCGGGATTTTCTGCATGGCGATTTCAATCGCCCGGTCCAGGTCGATTCGTGGCGGCGGGGTGCCGTCCGGTGACAGCGGCACGGCTTCACGGGCCATGGCCGGAATGATCGGGGCGCTGGAGATGGAAATCTGGTTGTCGGACAGCAAGGCTTCAATCAGGAACCAGATGCCGGTGATGGAAATGACCGCGATAAACCAGATCGACCAGATCCCGCTGAGACGGTGAAAGTCGCCCCAGAAAATCCGCGCACCATGACGGACGCGCAGGGTCGGCTTGAGGAAGCCTTTCCAGAATTTCTTGTAGACCACCAGCCCGGTAATCAGTGAAACCAGCAGCGGAATACCGAGGAACGACACCAGGTACCAGCCCCAGCTGAAGCCATTGGTGAACGGCACCAGCCACCAACCATGCAAGGCGCGGGTGAAAGCCTTGAAGTTGAAGTCCGGCGCCACGCCCTGGATCACCCCGGTGTACGGGTTGACGTAGACCGTCACCGAACGGCCGTCGGGATAGGCAACGTCAACGTCGAGGGCGAAATGCGATTCGTCGGGACGGCTGATGGCCTGGACTACGGTCTGCGGCTCGGCTTTTTTCATGGCCGCGAGGATCTGGTCGTAGCTGAGCAGCGGCGCGTCGTCCGAAGGTTGGCTGGCGCGCATTTGCGGGTTGGCCAGCCAGACGATTTCCTGGCTGACGACGGCCAGGGTGCCAGTCACGCAGACGATCAACACAAAAAACCAGATCGGCAGCGCCAGCCAGCTATGGACCAGAAACCAGAGTTTGGAACGGGATTTCTTCGACATGATTAAAGGTCTTGTTTCGATGAGAGGGCCTCTGCCACGGGCTTCGTCGCACGGTGACCCCTGAAAGGCCGGGCCTTGGCTTTTGCCTACGCGGCCTGACTGCATCTAGATAAGACGGATGAGCAACGGAAATCCCGAAAGCGGATATGAAAGTAAATGTTTCGTATTGCTGTCCGGGAATGTGACGGACTTGGAAAAAGATCGCAGCCTTTGCCCCTGATCCAACACGATCCATGTTCCAAGCCATCACTCTCCGGCCATTGATGCCCACCCCCCGCTCCTTAAGATGGAACCCAGACGCCTGCGGCGTACCGTCCCCCGAGCGAGCACCTCCATGACCCGAGCCAGAACCCTCTACGACAAACACATCGATGCCCACACGGTGTGTCGCCTCGATGACCAGGGCCATGTCCTGTTGTACATCGATCGCCAGGTCATCAACGAATACACCAGCCCCCAGGCTTTCAGCGGTTTGCGCGAAGCCAAACGCGATGTCTGGCGCCCGGAAACCGCGTTGGCCGTGGTCGATCACGTCAACCCCACGGCCCCGGTGCGCATCGCCACCATGCCGGATGCCGGCGGGGCGCGGCAGGTGTCGTACCTGGCGGAAAACTGCCGGGATTTCGGCATTGAGTTGCTGGACATCCTCGACAAGCGCCAGGGCATCGAACACGTGATCGCGCCGGAGCAGGGCTTCATCCTGCCGGGCATGGTCATCGCCGCCGGCGACAGCCACACCACCACTTATGGCGCTCTCGGGGCCTTCGGTTTCGGCATCGGCACCTCGGAAATCGAACACCTGCTGGCGTCGCAGACCCTGGTCTACAAACGCCTGAAAAGCATGCGTGTGACCGTCGACGGCGAACTGGCCACCGGGCTGACTTCCAAGGACGTGATCATGGCGCTGATCGGGCAGATCGGCGCGTCAGGCGCCACCGGTTACGCCATCGAGTTTCGCGGCTCGACCATCGATGCCTTGAGCGTCGAAGCGCGCATGACTATCTGCAACATGGCGGTGGAGGCGGGCGCCCGAGGCGCATTTATGGCGCCGGACGAAAAAGTCTTCGCTTACCTCAAGGACAAACCCCGCGCACCCAAAGGTGAGGTGTGGGACCGCGCCGTCGAGAAGTGGCGCAGCCTGCACAGCGACCCGGACGCGCAGTTCGACCGTGAGGTTTCCGTCGATGCCAGTACGTTGGAGCCGATGGTCACCTGGGGCACCAGCCCCGACCAGGCCTCACCCATCGGCGCTCGGGTCCCGGATCCGCAAGCCGTCAGCGACCTGATCCTGCGCCAGGACATGCGCCGCGCCTTGAACTACATGGGCCTGGAGGCGGGCATGCCGCTGAGCGAAATCACCATCAGCCACGCCTTTATCGGTTCCTGCACCAACGCACGCATCGAAGACCTGCGCGACGCCGCCAGCGTGGTGCGCGGCAAACACGTCGCCGAGCATGTGCGGGCGATGATCGTGCCCGGTTCCACCGAAGTGCGCGATCAGGCCGAAGCCGAAGGCCTGGCAGCGATCTTTATCGAGGCCGGGTTCGAATGGCGCCAGTCCGGCTGCTCGATGTGCCTGGCGATGAACGACGACGTACTCGCGCCCGGCGACCGCTGCGCCTCCAGCACCAACCGCAATTTCGAAGGCCGCCAGGGCGCCGGAGCGCGCACGCATTTGATGAGCCCGGCGATGGTCGCGGCAGCGGCGATCACCGGTCGCCTGACCGATATCCGTCACTTTGGAGACCGCGCATGAGCCAGCAACCTTTTACCCACGTCAGCGGCAAAGCCGCGCCGATGCTCGCGGCCAACATCGACACCGACGTGATCATGCCCAAGCAATTCCTCAAGGGCATCGACCGCGCGGGGCTGGATCGTGGGTTGTTCTTCGATTTGCGGTTTTTGCCGGACGGTTCGCTCAATCCTGAGTTCGTGCTCAATCAACCGGCGTGGCAGGGAGCGAGTTTTATGGTGGTCGGGCCGAATTTCGGCTGCGGATCGAGCCGCGAGCACGCGGTCTGGGGCTTGAAACAGATGGGGATTCGGGCGCTGATCGGCTCAAGTTTTGCCGGGATCTTTTATGACAACTGCCAGCGCAACGGGGTGTTGTTGATCACGCTGGAAGAAGCGCTGTTGCAGCGGCTCGGGCAGGTTGTCAGCCAGCCGGACAGCGCTGGAATCAGCGTCGATCTGGAGGCGCAGCAGATTCGTTTGAACGATGGCCAGGTCATCCCGTTTGAGATCGACACCTTGCGCAAGACCGCGTTGTTGCTGGGGCTTGATGCCATCGGCAGCACGCTTCAGCGCCGCGAACAGATCAAGGCCTTTGAGCGTGAGCATCTGGCCGCGAATCCCTGGTTGGGCTGAAATCGCTTTCGCGGGCAAGCCTCGCTCCTACAGGATCGCGCAGTATTCGCGAACAACACTGTACCGGTAGGAGCGAGGCTTGCCCGCGAAGAGGCCCGACCATTCACCCCACTTCAAACCGACAACCCTTTGAAATGCTCCTGCAAAAACTCCACACACGCCCGTAACTTCCCGGAATACGCCAACCGCGTCGGGTACACCGCCCACACATTCGCACTCTGGGTGTAATCCGCCAGCACCTGCACCAACCGTCCTTGCTCCAGCAACGGCTTCACATCCCACAGTGAACGCAACAACACCCCGCGCCCATCCAGTGCCCACTGCAAAACGATCTCGCCGTTGTTGGACGACAACGGCCCACTGACCCGCACGCTTTCCTGAACCCCGTCGCGTTCCAGGTTCCAGATGCCGAACGCGTTGTCGCGCTCCTTGATCACCAGGCAATGATGCTGCTCCAGATCCGCCAACGTCTTCGGCGTGCCATGGCGTTGCAGGTAAACGGGAGCCGCGCACAACACCCGCCGATTGCTCACCAGCCGCCGGCCGATGTGTTGACCGGGAATGTCATCGCCGACGCGGATCTCCAAGTCAAAACCTTCACTGACGATGTCCACCACCCGATCAAACAGATCCAGGCGAATCTCCAGTTCCGGATATCGCTCGGCCAGCAGCGACACGGCCGGCGCCACATGGTTACGACCGAAACCGAAACTGCTGCACAGATGCAAACGCCCACGAGGACTGTCGTGGGCGTCGGAGAGTTCGTCGTGCAGTTGCTGGAAGTCATCGAGAATGCGCAAGGCCCAGCGCTGCACTCGCTCGCCATCCTCGGTCAGCGCGATGCGCCGACTGGTGCGATGTAGCAATCGTGTACCGAGGGTGGTTTCGAGAATCTGGATACGCTTGCTGACATAAGCAGGGGACAGCCCCAGTTCATCGGCGGCCGCGGCGAAACCGCTTTTGCGGATGACGGTGAGCAGGACTCGCAAGTCTTCGGGTAGGGGCACGGTGTCTTTCTTGAGGGTCATGACAGAACGGGCACTGGCGACATGAGCCGCCAGCATAGCATCGCCGCTTTCAGAGTTTATTCAGCGCTGACCTTGGCTGCGGCCCGGGCATGCCGCCCACGCTTGAGGGCAATCGGCGCCATTTTGCTGCGGTCCAGTTCGCCTTCCCACGCGGCCACCACCAACGCAGCCACGGCGTTGCCGATGATGTTGGTCAGGGATCGGCATTCCGCCATGAAGCGGTCAACGCCGAGGATCAGCACCATCGCCGCCACCGGCACAGTCGGCACCACCGCCAGGCTTGCCGCCAGTGCAACGAATCCCGCGCCAACCACCGCGCCGGCACCTTTGGACGTGAGCATCGCCACCGCCAGCAAGGTCAGTTGCTGCTCCAGCGTCAGGTCGATATTGGTCGCTTGAGCGAGGAACAACACGGCCAGGGTCATATAGATGTTGGTGCCGTCGAGGTTAAAGGTGTAGCCGGTCGGCACCACGATCCCCACCACACCTTTCGACGCGCCGAGGCTTTCCAGTTTCTGGATCAACTGCGGCAGCGCCGATTCCGAAGAGCTGGTGCCGAGCACGATCAACAGCTCAGCCTTGATGTACGCCAACAGTTTGAAAATGCTGAACCCGGCATAGCGAGCGATGCTGCCCAGCACGCAGGCAACGAAAATAAACGCGGTCAGATAGAAGGTGCCGATCAACTTCAGCAGCGGCAACAACGAGCCGAGGCCGTACTTGCCGATCGTGAAGGCAATCGCGCCGAAGGCGCCAATCGGCGCGACGCGGCTAATGATGCCGACGATGCGGAAAAACACCTCGCTGGCCTGATTGATGATGCCCACCAGCGGCCGACCCTTTTCACCGACCATGACCAGCGCAATCCCGAACAGCACCGAAACGAACAGTACCGGCAGGATTTCGCCCTGGGAGAACGCCTCGAAAAAAGTGGTCGGAATCACATGCAACAGAAACCCGGTCACGCCTTCGCCGTGTTGCGCCTGACCGACGAAACCGGCGATGGCTGTCGAATCGAGGGTCTTCACATCAATGTTGAAACCCGCGCCCGGATGCAGCGCATGGGCGGCGAGCAAGCCGATCAACAGCGCGACGCTGGACACCACTTCGAAATACAACAGCGCCTTGCCGCCGACCCGACCCACCTGTTTCACGTCGTGCATGCTGGTGATCCCGGAGACCACGGTGCAGAAGATGATCGGGCCGATGATCATCTTGATCAGCTTGATAAAACCGTCGCCCAACGGCTTGAGATCGATGCCGACCTGCGGCCAGTAATGCCCGATCACAATGCCCATCGCGATGGCGATAAGCACCTGCACATAGAGGGTTCCCAGCAGTTTTCTGATTGTCATTTTTATTATCTCGAGACGGTTTTTGGACATGACGATCCCGCGCAGGCCAGTGACGGCCCGCGGTGGGAGGTGGATTCAGGTCAGGTTGTTGCGGGTGTCAGCGCAGGGCTGTCAGTGCAGGAAAGGCAGGACCTCGGCGAGCAGCAGTTCGGGGGCTTCTTCGGCGATGTAATGGCCGGCTGGCAGGGCTTTGCCGCGCACGTCGGTGGCGACGAGTTGCCATTCCTTCAGTGGCTCGAAACAGCGGCCGACCGTGCCTTCGGCGCCCCATAGCACCAGCAGCGGCAAGTTCAGATGACGGCCGGCGTCGAGATCGGCGCGGTCGTGATCGAGGTCGATGCTCGCGCTGGCGCGGTAGTCCTCGCAGATGCCCCCGGCGGTGCCGGGCAGTTTCAAACAGCGCAGGTATTCGCTGAAGGCTTCGGCGGTGAACGGCTTGAGCCCGGCGCTACGGCTGCCCATCACGCTGCGCAGATACGCTTCGGGATCGGCTTCGATCAGGGTTTCCGGCAACGGCGCCGGGCGGATCAGGAAGAACCAGTGCCAATAGGCGCGGGCGAACGCTTCGTTGGTTTGCGCGTACATCGACAGGGTCGGCGCGATATCCAGCAGCACCATGCGCTGCACGGTCGCGGGATGGTCCAGCGCCAGGCGATGGGCGACCCGGGCGCCACGGTCGTGGGCCAGCACCGAGAATTGCTCGAAGCCCAGCGACTTCATCAGCTCGAAGCCGTCCTTGGCCATTTCCCGTTTCGAGTAGTGGGTGTGGTGATCGTTGGCCGGCGGTTTGGCGCTGTCGCCGTAGCCGCGCAGGTCGGCGGCGACCACGGTGAAGTGCTCGGCCAGTTGCTCGGCGATCTTGTGCCAGATGACGTGGGTTTGCGGGTGACCGTGCAACAGCAACAGGCCGGGGCCGGTGCCGCCGATGCGGTAGGCGATGTCCACGCCGTTGACGTGGCGCTGGTCTTTCAGGAATCCGGCGAACATGGGGAATGACTCCTTGTTGTAGTTGCCTGCATCCTGAAATTGTTCGGCGGTGACGGCAAGGCGCAAAGCGTGGGGCGGTTGTTCATGAAGTGTGTTGAGCCAGATCGTTCCCACGCTCCGCGATTAATCGTTCCCACGCTCTGCGTGGGAATGCAGCCCGGGACGCTCCGCGTCCCTCCAAAGCCGAACGCGGAGCGTCCGTGGAGGCATTCCCACGCAGAGCGTGGGAACGATCAGGGGGCTCAACCCTGTTGAAACATCTCCTTCGCCCGCTGCTCAATCTGCTCCTGGGTCAGATCCTCCTTGCGTGTCGCCAAAAACCACAAATGCCCATACGGATCCTTCAAGGTCCCCGAGCGGTCGCCATAAAACTGATCCTTGACCTCGGACACCACCGTGCCACCGGCATCAATCGCCTGTTTATAGGACTTGTCGACATCGGTCACATACAGGTGCAGCCCCACGGACGGTGACGTGTCCGGATTGCTCAATGGCCCTTGATCGCACGGCGTACCGAGCATGATCGGGCAATCGCCGATACGCAGTTCGGCATGGCCGATACCGCCGTCGGGCATGCTCAGGCGCATCACCTCGATAGCGTTGAAGGCTTTTTTGTAGAAGTCGATGGCTTCGGCGGCTTTCTGGATGCCGAGATACGGGGTGATGCTGTGATAGCCCTCTGGAATGGGTTTGACGCTCATAACGGTTCTCCCTTGTTGTTGTGAGTTGAAGGTGTTCCTTCGCCGGTTTCCGGTCGGATAACTATAGGTCAGCGCTACCGCCGATACCGAGTGCCCGACGAGCAGCAGCGCCACTGTTCAGTTATCAACAGCGAAGCAGCAGATTGCTCGGGTTTGCCACCTTTAACACCGTTTAACCCCCCGGAACGGCAGTTCATTCTGACCCGCTATAAAGGGCAGATTGCGCCGGGGTTCTAAATGATCGTTCCCACGCTCTGCGTGGGAACGCCTCAAGGGACGCTCCGCGTTCCAATGGGACGCGGAGCGTCCCGGGCTGCATTCCCACGCGGAGCGTGGGAACGATCATTACTCGAGGAGCTGCGCCCCCGTCCCACGCTCCCCCAACACATCGCCAAAATTACGCAACGGACACGCCTCCATCGACAAACACCCACAGCCGATGCAGCCATTGAGCCGATCCCGCAACGCCGTCAGCTGATGAATCCGCTGATCCAGATCCTTGCTCCACTGCGCCGACAACACCTGCCAGTCCGCCGCCGTCGGTGCGCGGTTGTCCGGCAAGGCTTGCAGCGCCTCGGCAATCTCTGCCAGCGGAATCCCCAGCCGCTGCGCGACCTTGATCAACGCTACCCGCCGCAACACTTCCCGCGGATAGCGGCGCTGGTTGCCCTGATTGCGATGGCTTTTGATCAAGCCTTTGGTTTCATAGAAGTGCAGGGCGGTCACGGCCACGCCGCTACGGGCGGCGACCTGGCCGACGGTGAGTTCCTTGTGCAGGTTTTCCGAGGTGACCATTTAGAAAAAGCCTCTTGACCTCTAGTTAACTAGAGGTTTTACCCTGCAGGCCTTCGGATCGCAAGATCCGGTTTTCAGGTGAGTGGGGACTATTCATGCAAACGTCAGCGAAAAACCGCAGTTTCACCCAACTGATCGAATTCGAGATCGAGCCTCATCAACAACCGGCGCTGGTGTCGGCGCTGTCGGCACAGACCGAGCGCCTGGCCCAGGATTTCAGTGGGTTCCTCAGCGCGAGCATCCAGGCCAGCGACGATGGCCGGCGAGTGCTGAATTACCTGCAATGGCAATCCCGCGAGGCCGGGGAAGCCGCGTTCCAGCGCTTTGAAAGCGGCGAGCAGGATTTCTGGCACCTGATCCGCGCCCATCAGGCGAAGACCGTGACCTTCGGTTCATTTCAGGTGCTGCACAGCCTGGAGCGCAGTCACGATGACGCGCTGCACTGCAATCTGGTGAGCTAACTAAATCGACAACTGCATCAAGCGCTCACCCTGCACGTTTTCCGTTGGCCGGCGCTTGTTCACCGCCAGTTCGCCGATCTTGATCAGGCGCGTGCGAGTCACGTTGCGGCTCAACCCCAGCAATGCGGCGGTGTGCACCTGGTTGTAATGACTGAAGCGATACGCCGCGCGCAACAAAGCGTCTTCGACCTTTTCGTGCAGCGCCCCGGCCTGTTCCTCAAAGAGCTTTTGAAAGGCCCGATCAAGCAACGCTTCCGGTGAATCGTCGACCGTGCCGTGGTGATCGTCCTGCCGCTCGATGCGCATGTTCGACAGGCGCAGGTCGTCCCGTTCGATCACGCCGTTACGGCAAATCAGCAAGGTGTGGTGAATGACGTTTTCCAGCTCGCGGATATTGCCCGGCCAACTGTAGCTGCGCAGTTTCAGCTCGGCTTCTTTGCTGATGGTGACCGTGCCATAGCCGAGGCGCTGGCTGTAGGCTTCGACGAAATGGCGGGTCAGCGGCAGGATGTCGCCGGGGCGGTCGCGCAGCGGACTCAATTCCAGACTGACCACGTCGAGTCGGTAATACAGATCCTCGCGGAAATGCCCGGCGTTGATGGCTTTTTCCAGTTGCACGTTGGTCGCCGCCAGCACCCGCACGTCGATGGGAATGCTCTTGCGCGAACCCAGTCGCACCACTTCGCGCTCCTGCAACACCCGCAGCAACTTGACCTGGATCGCCATCGGCAAATCGCCGATTTCATCGAGGAACAAAGTGCCGCCATCGGCCTCCTCGAACCACCCGGCCTTGGCACTCAACGCCCCAGTGAACGCGCCTTTTTCGTGGCCGAACAATTCGGCTTCCACCAGGGATTCGGAGAACGCGCCGCAGTTCACCGCCACGAACGGCCGGTTGCGCCGGGCGCTGAGGTTGTGGATATGCCGCGCTACCAGCTCTTTGCCGGTGCCGGTTTCACCGATGATCAGCACGCTGGCTTCACTCGGCGCGACCTGTTGCAAATGCGCGAGCAAGGCCTGGGATTTCGGGTCTTCGAACACCTGCGCGGTGGCACGGATCGACGTGGCCAGGGCGGGCGAGGGCGGTAGGGTCAGCAGTTGCATGGCAGGCTCCATGAAGAGAAGGTCAGGAATAGAAAGTCGGAATCGGCAGGGACTGGTTCAACGCCCAATCACCCAGTTCATGGAGTTTGTAATCCACCGGGTCGTGCAGGGTTTGCGTGCGCAGGTTGCGCCAGTGCCGATCCAGGCGCAGCGAGGCATGGGTCGAGCGCGCGCCGGTCACTTCGAACAAACGGCTACACAGCTCCAGGCCATTGCGCGTGGCGGCGACCTTGGCCGTGGCGATGGCCGTTGCCAGATGCCCGCGTTCTTCGGCGCTGAGATTCGGGCCCTTGGCCCACGCCTTGTCGAGCAGGTCGGCGGCGCGTTCCACCAGCAAGCGGACGCCTTCGAGGGCGACCCAGAATTCGCCGTAATGGCTGAGCACATACGGGTCTTCGCGCACATCCTGGGCGCTGGATTTATGCCAGGGCCGGGTTTCGGTGAGGGTGTATTGCCGCGCTTCTTCAAAGGCACCTTCGGCGATACCGAGAAACATATGGGTGAAGGTCAACTGCGCAATCAATGGCCGCAGGCAGGCGAATGGTGTGCTCAACGGACCGGGATCGAGCAGCAGTTCCGACTCCTCGACCCGCACCCGTTCGAAGGTGGCGCTGCCGCTGTCGGTCTGGCGCTGGCCCATGTTGTTCCAGTCGTTGTGCAGGGTGATGCCGCTGCGACCGCTGGGGATCGCGGCGATCAACAGCTTGCCGCCGGCGTTTTCGTCGACCGCCGAGGCGATCAGCATTTGCGAATCGCTGGCGCCGGAGCAGAAACTTTTCTTGCCGGAAAACTCGCGCCAGCCGCCGAGGTTTTTCACCACGGTGCGGGTGTCCAGCGGGTTGAGGGCGTTGCCCCAGAACCAGTTCTTGCGCGCGGTTTGTTCGAACCACGGCTGCCATTGCTCGGGTTTGGCGAACAGGCGCACGGTGGCGAGCATCAGGTGATGGAAGCCGAAGACATGGGCAATCGAACTGTCGACCTTGGCGAACTCGCGCACGATGTTCAGGGTTTCACTCCAGCTGGCGCCGAGGCCGCCGTACTGGGTGGGAATGCTTAAGGCGAGCAATCCGCTGTGGCGCAGGGCATCGCGCTCGGCCTTGGGCGTACCGCCGCGTTCATCGCGCTCGACGGCAGTCAGGGCAAACTCGGCCGCCAATTGGCGGGCAGTGTGCAAGGGGGAGAGCAGGGCGCTTTGTGGTTTGGCCGTCACGCGGGGGTTCCTTCTTTCTGGTGACTGATCGTTAATGCCTCTAGGGACGCTCCGCGTCCAGTGATGCGGAGCGTCACGGGCTGCATTCCCACGCAGAGCGTGGGAACGATCAGGCGGTACGGATCAGGCCGTGGCTTTGGTGGGCAGCACGTCATTGGCAATCATTTCGCCAAACGGCCCGGTGAGGTTGGTCACGCCACGTCCGGCCAGGCTGGCGTACGGTTCCGGCAACAGCGGGAACACCAGTTCGGCAAAGCGATACGCTTCTTCAAGGTGCGGATAGCCCGAGAAGATAAAGCTCTCGATCCCCAGGTCCGCGTACTCCTTGATCCGCGCCGCCACTTGCTGCGGATCGCCCACCAGTGCGGTCCCGGCACCGCCGCGTACCAGGCCGACACCGGCCCAGAGGTTGGGGGCGATTTCCAGATTGTCGCGACGCCCGTCGTGCAGCGCAGCCATGCGCCGCTGGCCTTCGGAATCAAACCGCGAGAACGACTTCTGCGCAGCCGCGATGGTCTCGTCGCTGATGTGCTCGATCAGTTTGTCCGCGGCTTTCCACGCCTCTTCGGCCGTCTCGCGAACAATCACATGCAGGCGAATCCCGAACTTCACCGTGCGCCCGTTACGCGCGGCACGCTCTCGCACGTCGGCGAGTTTTTCCGCCACGGCAGCCGGTGGCTCGCCCCAGGTCAGGTACACGTCCACTTGCTCGGCGGCGAGTTCATGGGCCGCTTCGGAAGACCCACCGAAGTACAGCGGCGGATAGGGCTTCTGCACTGGCGGATACAACGCCTTGGCGTTCTGCACTTGCAAATGTTTGCCTTCGAAATCGACGGACTCGCCTTGCAGCACCCGGCGCCAGATTCGCAGGAATTCATCGGTCACTTCATAGCGTTCACTGTGATCGAGGAAGATCCCGTCACCCCGGTTTTCATCCGGGTCGCCGCCGGTCACTACGTTGATCAGCAAGCGGCCATTGGACAGACGATCCAGCGTCGCAGCCATGCGCGCCGAAACGGTCGGCGAGATGATCCCCGGACGAATCGCCACCAGGTATTTCAGGCGTTCGGTCAACGGCACCAGCGCCGAGGCGATCACCCACGAATCTTCGCAGGAGCGTCCGGTGGGAATCAGTACGCCGTGGTAGCCGAGGCTGTCCGCGGCCTGGGCCACTTGTTTCAGGTAGTTGAGCGTCACCGGACGGGCGCCCTGGGTGGTGCCCAGGTAATGGCCGTCGCCATGGGTCGGCAGAAACCAGAAAACATCCATGAAGAGATCCTTAAGCGATTTTCAGCAGATTTTTGGGGTGCACGCCGAACAACGGCGCCGCGCGTTCTGCAGCAAGACGAATGCGGGCCTTCAAGGGCTCACTGGTTATTTGGTAATTCGAGAAATCGGCTTCGGTGGCGTAGACGCCAATCGGCAAGGTCAGGGCCTGGAAGAAACTGAACAGCGGCCGCAGTTGGTGATCGAGCACCAGCGCATGACGTTCGCTGCCACCGGTGGCGGCGAGTAGCACGGGGGTGTTGATCAGCGCATTGAGATCGATCAGGTCGAACAGATGCTTGAGCAGGCCAGGGTAGGAACCGCGATAAACCGGCGCGGCGACGATCAACAGGTCGGCGCTTTCGATGGCCTGCAGCTCGGCTTCGACTTCGGCGCTCAATTCCTGGCGGGCGAGAGCGGCGCCTAATGGTCGGGCGATGTCGCCCAGTTCGATCAGCTTGCTCTCGATCGGCAACTGTTCACCGAGTTCAGCCAACAGCGCTTGGGTCAGCACCAAGGTGCGGGACGGACGCCAGGTACCGCCGGAGAGGGCAACGACTTTCAATGGACGCGACATGATCAGTTCCTTTTTAAACAGTTGCTCAGGGAGCAGTGAAGAGTCACTGGGCTTGAGCAAGACCTGTACCAATCCGTCGAAGCCCCGTTTTCCGGGCCTTGCAGCGCCGTGATTGACGCAAACTGTGCGATTGGCGGGGCTGTTTGTTGAATGACTGTTGTCTGGCAAACAGTTGCGTGGGCAACAGCGGTTGAAGCGATGCCGTTGTTATAAAGGCTTGCTGTTATTCCGTAAAAGATCATTAAAAGATATTTATAGATCTTTAATGAATATGCGAGCAGTGATGTTTTGATCCTGATACCCACTATCGAGAGCGTTGATTTCTGCCAGACCCAGGCCGGGCGTAGCCTTCACCCATCGCCAAACAAGATAGTCAGGACACTCCCCATGAAACGTTTACTCGCTGTTTCCCTGCTGCTCGCCGTCTCCGTCCTCGCCGGATGTGCCAGCCATGTTTCACCGGAACTGCGGCCCTACACCGCTGAAGAAACCAAAGAGCTGGCGCTCGAAACCCTGAATCGTCGCGGCTTGTCCTTCGATGAATACCAGGCGAAAAAAGCCGAGTTGCTCGGCCAGCCTCAGAAAGTTTTCGGTTACGACAACCAAGGTGAAATGAGCGCCGAACGTGCCGTACACCTGCACGGTCGTCCAAGCTAAGCTGCGACTGTACTGCTCGAACTTTTCCGCAACTGTCCGTGGGTTTCCCGGTAGGCGTGCGATAGGGTCAATACCTGACTGACCCTGACGGACTGCCACCGATGACGCTCTCGTTCGATCTGCTGCTGGGCTTCGCCCTGTTTGCCCTTGTGACCTCCATCACCCCCGGCCCGAACAACACCATGTTGCTGGCATCGGGCGTGAACTTCGGCTTTAACCGCACCATCCCCCATATGCTTGGCATCACCTGCGGCTTCTTTGTCCTGGTGGTCGCGGTGGGTTTTGGCCTGGGCGCGGTGTTTAAAACCTATCCGTTGCTCTACACCGTCCTGCGTTACGTCGGCGCGGCTTATTTGCTGTACCTGGCGTGGAAAATCGCCCACTCCGGGCCGGTCTCCGAGAGCGAAAAGGGCGAGAGCAAACCGATCAGCTACCTCAGTGCCGCAGCATTTCAGTGGGTCAATCCCAAGGCCTGGATCATGGCCATCGGTGCCATCAGTACCTACACGCCGATGCAGGGTTATTTCACCAACGTGATTGTGATTGCTGCGGTTTTTGCCTTGATCAACTTGCCGAGCGTCGGTGTCTGGGCCGGTTGCGGCACTTTGTTGCGCAATGTGTTGAAGGATCGCCGCTGGTTGCGGATCTTCAACTGGGGCATGGCCTTGCTGCTGGTGGCTTCGCTGTATCCGTTGTTGATCGAAAGCTTTAGCTGACGCATTGCTTCAACCGGTTGCCCGATGCCTGTTAAGCTCGACTTCAGGAGCGTTCCTACGCACTTTGAAATGAAGTCGTATTTCTTTAACAGCATCCGATCAGGTATTGCTGGTGTCCTCACCCGGCGCACCTGATCCCGGAACACGCTCTGCGAGCCTTTTTATGAATAAACGTCCGTTGTATTTCGACTACGCCGCCACCACGCCGGTGGATGAGCGGGTCATCAAGGTCATGGTCGAGTGTCTGGGTTTCAACGGTAATTTCGGCAATCCGGCGTCCAGCTCCCATGCGTTTGGCCAACAGGCCCGGCAATCGGTCGAGCAGGCGCGCCAGCAAGTCGCCGAACTGGTGGGTGCCCAGGCGGATCAGATCGTCTGGACCTCCGGCGCTACCGAATCGAATAACCTGGCTTTAAAGGGCGTCGCCCAGGCCCGAGGCGTGTCCGGCGGCCACATCATCACCAGCCAGATCGAACACAAGGCCGTTCTCGACACCGCGAAACAATTGCAGGACGCCGGTGTGGCGGTGACCTATCTGGTGCCGGATGCCGAAGGCCTGATTACCCCGCAAGCAGTCAGCGAAGCCATGCGCGAGGACACCTTTCTGGTGTCGCTGATGCTGGTCAATAACGAATTGGGTACGGTCAACGACATCCCGGCGATCGGCCAGGTGGTGCGTAATCGTGACGCGTTGTTTCACGTCGACGCCGCTCAGGGCGCGGGCAAAGTCATGATCGATCTGGCCGAATGGCCGGTGGATCTGATGTCGTTTTCCGCGCACAAGATCTACGGGCCCAAAGGCATCGGCGCGCTGTATGTCGGCCCGCGGGCGCAACAGCGTTTGCAGGCGCAGATCCACGGGGGCGGTCACGAGGGCGGGTTACGCTCCGGCACCCTGGCTACTCACCAGATCGTGGCCATGGGCGAAGCGTTTGCGTTGGCGGCGACCTTGTTCGATGACGAGAAAGCCACCATCGTTCATCTGCGCGAGCGCTTGCTCGAACAGCTATTGAGCATTCCCGGCGTGCGCCTCAACGGCAGCACAGCCCAACGCATCCCTCACACTCTGAGCCTGACCTTCGGCGAAGGCGAGTTCAATGCCGCGACATTGGGCCAGTCGATCGCGTTTTCCGCGACGTCGGCCTGCAATTCCGCCAGCAATGCGCCTTCCCATGTGCTGCTAGCCTTGGGGCACGACGCCCGCTCGGCCGGCCGCACCATTCGCTTGAGCCTTGGTCGGTTCACCACCGAGCAGGATATCGACCAGGCGGTTCAGCTGATCAAAGCAGCCTGTGCCAGCGCCCCGGCGTTCTGGCAATAAGCCGTTAAAGCGCCGACTCAGATCGGCACTCAACAATAATGATGAAGTGGTTAGCAGGAGACATGATGAGTACGCAGCCTTTGACCAATGGATTGGTATCCCAGCGCTTGGCGCAAACCCGTGAGCTGATGAGCCGGGAGGGCATTCATGCCCTGTTGGTGCCGTCGGCCGACCCGCACCTGTCCGAATACCTGCCGGGTTACTGGCAAGGGCGGCAATGGCTGTCGGGCTTTCACGGCTCCGTCGGAACCCTGATCGTTACGCCGGATTTTGCCGGGGTCTGGGCTGACAGTCGTTACTGGGAACAAGCGAGCAAGGAGCTCAAAGGCAGCGGCATCGAATTGGTCAAGCTGCAACCGGGTCAACCGAGCCCGCTGGACTGGCTGGCCGAACAAACCCCTGAAGGTGGCGTCGTCGCTGTCGATGGTGCAGTGATGGCCGTGGCCTCGGCGCGCACGCTGGGGGGCAAGCTCGAAGAGCGCGGCGCTCGTCTGCGTACTGACATCGATCTGCTCAGCGAAGTCTGGAGCGATCGCCCAAGTTTGCCGAACGAACCGATCTATCAACACTTGCCGCCGCAAGCGACCGTGAGCCGCGGCGAGAAACTCGCCAAGTTGCGTGAGGTATTGCAAGAGCGCGGTGCCGACTGGCATTTCATCGCCACCCTTGATGACATCGCCTGGCTGTTCAACCTGCGCGGCGGCGATGTGTCGTTCAACCCGGTGTTTGTCTCCTTCGCCTTGATCAGCCAGCAGCAGGCGACTCTGTTTGTGGCGCTGAGCAAAGTCAGCGCCGAACTGCGCGCGATCCTCGAGCAGGACGGCGTGACCCTGCGCGATTACAGCGAAGTGGCCGATGCCTTGCGCGCCGTGCCGAGCGGCGCGAGCCTGCAGGTCGATCCGGCCCGCGTCACCGCCGGGTTGCTGGAAAACCTGAACAGCGGCGTGAAACTGCTGGAAGGCCTGAACCCGACCACCTTGGCCAAATCCCAGAAAAGCCTGGCCGACGCCGAACACATCCGCCAGGCCATGGAGCAGGACGGCGCGGCGCTGTGCGAATTCTTCGCCTGGCTGGAGTCGGCCTGGGGCCGCGAGCGCATCACCGAACTGACCATCGACGAACACCTGACCGCAGCGCGCATGCGACGCCCGGATTATGTGTCGCTGAGTTTCAACACCATTGCCGCGTTTAACGCCAATGGCGCGATGCCGCACTATCACGCCACCGAAGAAGAACACGCGGTGATCGAGGGTGATGGCCTATTGCTAATCGACTCGGGTGGCCAATATCTGGGCGGCACCACCGACATTACGCGGATGGTGCCGGTCGGTACGCCAACCGACGAGCAAAAACGCGATTGCACGCGAGTGCTCAAGGGCGTGATCGCTTTGTCCCGGGCGCAGTTTCCAAAAGGGATTTTGTCGCCGTTGCTGGACGCCATCGCTCGTGCGCCGATCTGGGCTGAAAACGTTGATTACGGTCACGGCACCGGGCATGGCGTCGGCTACTTCCTCAATGTTCACGAAGGCCCGCAAGTGATTGCCTATCAAGCCGCGGCCGCGCCACAAACCGCGATGCAGCCGGGGATGATCACCTCTATCGAGCCGGGGACTTATCGTCCGGGTCGTTGGGGTGTGCGGATCGAAAATTTGGTATTGAACCGCGAGGCGGGGACAAGCGAGTTCGGTGAATTCCTCAGATTCGAAACCCTGACCCTGTGCCCGATCGACACGCGTTGCCTGGAGCCGTCGCTGCTGACTGATGATGAGAAACAGTGGTTCAACGGTTATCACGCTGAAGTACGTCAGCGCTTGAGCCCGTTGCTCGACGGTGCTGCGCTGGAGTGGTTGAACACGCGGACTGCGGCTATCTGAACGGATTGAGTTCAGGCGCTCCAACGAGCGCCTGGCTCATGCGATTCAGCTCAGGGCTTCAACGACGAAGTCCAACCGGTCCTGGCCGAAGAACAGTTGATTATCGATAAACATGCTCGGCGCACCGAACACGCCGCGCTTCACCGCCTTCTCGGTATTGTCCTTGAGGGCGGCTTTGACTTCCTCGTCGGCAGTCAGAGCCAGCACCTCGTTCGGATCAAAACCATTCTGCATCAGTACGGCCGCGACGGTCGCTGGGTCATCGAGGCTGCGACCTTCGACCCACAGCGCCGTGAACAGACAATCAATAAATGCCTGGAAACGCTGCGGATGACGCAGTTGTATGCCCATGACGGCGCGCATCAGCATCAGCGTGTTGATCGGGAAATGTGGGTTGAATTTCAGCGGAACGCCATAGCGTTTGGCGTAACGGTCCAGATCCTGAAACATGTAGCGACCCTTGGCCGGGATGGTCGCGGGTGAGGCGTTGCCGGTGGCTTTGAAAACGCCGCCCAGCAGCATGGGAATGTAGATCAGCTGACTGTCGGTCTGTGCGCAGATCTTCGGCAGTTGGGTGTAGGCCAGGTAGGTGGCGGGGCTACCCAGGTCGAAATAGAACTCCACGGTTTTGCTCATGGTCGATGCGCTCTGCTTATTGTTGTTGTGGGGAAGGGCTTACCAGCGTTCGTTCCAGGGGCGCAGGTCGAGTTCGAACGTCCAGGCGTCCCTCGGCTGGCTGTGCAAATACCAGTAGTTTTCGGCGATGTGCTCGGGGTTGAGAATACCGTCCTGATCCTTGGTCGCGTACTTTTCCGGAAAGCTGTTGCGGATGAAGTCGGTGTCGATGGCGCCGTCGACCACGACATGGGCGACGTGGATGTTCATCGGTCCCAGTTCCCGGGCCATGCTTTGGGCCAGGGCGCGTATGCCGTGCTTGGCGCCAGCGAATGCGGCAAACCCCGCTGCGCCGCGCAGACCAGCGGTAGCGCCGGTGAAAAGGATCGTCCCTTGTTGGCGTTTCGCCATACGCTTGGCCACTTCCCGAGCGTTGAGGAATCCGGAGAAACAAGCCATTTCCCAGATCTTGAAATACTTGCGGGCGGTTTCTTCGAGAATGCTGCACGGCACATTGGCGCCGATATTGAAGACAAACGCTTCGATGGGGCCGATCTGGGTTTCGATCTGCTCGACCAGTGCAATCACATCCTCTTCCTTGCGCGCATCACAGGCGAAACCGTGAGCCTCGCCGCCGCTGGCCTTGATCGCATCCACCAGCGGCTGGAGTTTGTCGGCGCTGCGACGGGTGACGCAAGCAATGAAGCCTTCCTGGGCAAAACGTTTAGCGATAGCGCCGCCGGTAGCATCCCCGGCACCGACGACCAGTACGACCTTCTTGTTATTCATAGGTAGATTCCTTTGGTAAACGATCGTTAACTGAACGAACGTTATGCTACGATCCGGCTAACGTCAAGGCGATCAATCCTGAGGACAAGGCAATGCGCTACTCGCCCAATCACAAGCTGGAAACCAAAGAAAAACTGCTGGAAAGCAGTGCGGTGTCAGCCAAGAAGTCCGGATTTTCAACGGTCGGCGTCGACGGTTTGATGAAGGCGATCGGCTTGAGCGGCGGGGCGTTCTACAGTCATTTTTCGTCGAAGGATGAGCTGTTCGCCGCGATCGTCGAGCGAGAACTGTGCCAAAGCCTGGCCCGATTGGGCGGCAATGGTGAGCAGGATCACGCCAGGCTTGAACGCTGTCTCAAGCATTACCTGAGCATGGCCCATGTCGAACAGGCTGAGTCGGGGTGTGCATTGCCCGCGTTAGGGGCAGAGATTGCCCGTTCAGACTTGGTGGTCCGCCAGCAGGCAGAGCTCTGGATTTGTCGGCTTCAGGAAAGTTGGGCGCGGATTCTGGACAGCGACAGCCTGGCGTGGGCGATTCTGTCGCAATGCATCGGCGCGCTGGTCGTGGCGCGCATGTTGGCCACGGCGGATATCCAGCGAACTGTGCTGCAGTCCAGTCAAGACGAGATTGGCCGCCAGATTGCCGGGCGCCAGCAAGCTATTTGCAAATGACGATCATGCTGCGACTGGTGTAGCCGGCGGGGTTGAGGCCGAACGGATAATCACCGGGCTCTTCCACTGCATCCCCGGATTTGGCAATGACCTTGTAACCTTTTGGCGCACACGAATTGGCGGCGCTGGTGTAGCACTTGTCCCAAGAGGACGAGAGCCCTGAGCAGTTGATATGCAGCCCTTTCTTGCCGTGTTTGACCTGGGTTTTCGAAGTCGCCGCGCAGCCTGCAACTGCAAGAACGGCGATCAGTATCAAAATTCGTTTCATTACTGTCCTTAAGCGCCCGGATCTTGTGCCCGGGTCTGGCTGCGTTCGCTTTTACTTCCGCTTGACGCGCTCCGATGTCCCTATCTGAAAAGTCCATGTGTGGCACTGAATTGCGGGCCTAAACATGGCCTAATTGAGCGGCAAATACCAGAGCTTCGTCAAATCCGCTATCAATCTGCCGCGACCGCAGGTTTGGCGGCACTGCCCATGGTCATGGTTGCGCCGACGGAAGCCAGGATGATGCACAGGATGGCCATCCACTGTGACAAGGAAAGGTACTCATGGAGGAATAGCAGCCCCGAGAGCGCGCCGATCGCCGGTTCAATGCTCATCAGCGTGCCGAAGGTGCGCGCTGGCATCCGGGTCAGTGCGACCATCTCCAGGGTGTAGGGCAGGGCGGTGGAAAGAATGGCAACGCCAAGGGCTACGGGGATCAGTGATGGAGTCAGCAGGGCTGCGCCTGCGTGAACGATACCGATAGGCGCGACAAACAGCGCGGCGATCATGACGCCCAAGGCGGCGGTCGTTACACCATTGTCGGCACCAGCCTTCTGGCCAAACAGAATGTATAGCGCCCAGCAGACGCCGGCGCCGAGTGCATAGCCAGCGCCGACAAGATCGATTCCGGCCGATGTAGCGCCCGTCGGTATCAATAGCAGCAAACCCACCGCTGCGAGCGCGATCCATAGAAAGTCGATGGCGCGGCGTGAGGCGTAGATAGCGACGGCTAGTGGGCCGGTGAACTCAAGGGCTACGGCGATGCCGAGCGGGACGGTGCGCAACGACATATAGAAGAGGAAGTTCATGCCGCCCAGTGCCATGCCGTAAATGATGACGGTGCGCAGGGATTTTGCGGTGAGCTTGGCGCGCCATGGGCGCAGGATCAGTAGCATGATCACGCTGGCAAAGATCAGTCGCAGAGTGGTGGTCCCCTGAGCGCCAACAATGGGGAACATACTTTTGGCCAGGGAGGCACCGGACTGGATCGATGCCATGGCTATTAATAGCAGGCCCACCGAGAAGAGGGTCGAAGCAAGGCTGCGGGGCTGGTCATTCATTGCGAGGCATCGTCCAAGGTAGGAACAAAAGTATTGTTTTATGTGTTGGGCAATATACTGCGCATTCGTTGCGGTCGCGTCTATATATAGCAGTGATTTTCAACTGGCTGATAGAAAAGCTAAATCAGTGCTTGACGGCAGATTCTGGAAGTCTATAATTCGCCCCACTTCCGGCGCAGTCGAAACGGAAAACTCCTTGGTAAACAAAGAGTTACGCGGTTTTCGACAGCGAGTTGCTTCAGGTCATCGAAGCCCAGAAGGAGTTGGTTGAGCGGCGTTGTTTGGCTTGATTGACGGTTCGATCTTCTCGGTCGAAAGCGGAACAAAAGAGGTGTTGACAGCAGCGAGTAACGCTGTAGAATTCGCCTCCCGCTAACGAGAGATCGGAAGCGCAAGTGGTTGAAGTTGCAAAGGAAACTTTGAAAACTTCTGAAAATAACCGCTTGACAGTAACTGGCGCTGCTGTAGAATGCGCGCCTCGGTTGAGACGAAAGATCTTAACCCACCGCTCTTTAACAACTGAATCAAGCAATTCGTGTGGGTGCTTGTGGCGTCAGACTGATAGTCAACAAGATTATCAGCGTCACAAGTTACTCCGCGAGAAATCAAAGATGTAACCAACGATTGCTGAGCCAAGTTTAGGGTTTCTTAAAAACCCAAAGATGTTTGAACTGAAGAGTTTGATCATGGCTCAGATTGAACGCTGGCGGCAGGCCTAACACATGCAAGTCGAGCGGCAGCACGGGTACTTGTACTTGGTGGCGAGCGGCGGACGGGTGAGTAATGCCTAGGAATCTGCCTGGTAGTGGGGGATAACGCTCGGAAACGGACGCTAATACCGCATACGTCCTACGGGAGAAAGCAGGGGACCTTCGGGCCTTGCGCTATCAGATGAGCCTAGGTCGGATTAGCTAGTTGGTGAGGTAATGGCTCACCAAGGCGACGATCCGTAACTGGTCTGAGAGGATGATCAGTCACACTGGAACTGAGACACGGTCCAGACTCCTACGGGAGGCAGCAGTGGGGAATATTGGACAATGGGCGAAAGCCTGATCCAGCCATGCCGCGTGTGTGAAGAAGGTCTTCGGATTGTAAAGCACTTTAAGTTGGGAGGAAGGGCATTTACCTAATACGTAAGTGTTTTGACGTTACCGACAGAATAAGCACCGGCTAACTCTGTGCCAGCAGCCGCGGTAATACAGAGGGTGCAAGCGTTAATCGGAATTACTGGGCGTAAAGCGCGCGTAGGTGGTTCGTTAAGTTGGATGTGAAATCCCCGGGCTCAACCTGGGAACTGCATTCAAAACTGTCGAGCTAGAGTATGGTAGAGGGTGGTGGAATTTCCTGTGTAGCGGTGAAATGCGTAGATATAGGAAGGAACACCAGTGGCGAAGGCGACCACCTGGACTGATACTGACACTGAGGTGCGAAAGCGTGGGGAGCAAACAGGATTAGATACCCTGGTAGTCCACGCCGTAAACGATGTCAACTAGCCGTTGGGAGCCTTGAGCTCTTAGTGGCGCAGCTAACGCATTAAGTTGACCGCCTGGGGAGTACGGCCGCAAGGTTAAAACTCAAATGAATTGACGGGGGCCCGCACAAGCGGTGGAGCATGTGGTTTAATTCGAAGCAACGCGAAGAACCTTACCAGGCCTTGACATCCAATGAACTTTCCAGAGATGGATTGGTGCCTTCGGGAACATTGAGACAGGTGCTGCATGGCTGTCGTCAGCTCGTGTCGTGAGATGTTGGGTTAAGTCCCGTAACGAGCGCAACCCTTGTCCTTAGTTACCAGCACGTTATGGTGGGCACTCTAAGGAGACTGCCGGTGACAAACCGGAGGAAGGTGGGGATGACGTCAAGTCATCATGGCCCTTACGGCCTGGGCTACACACGTGCTACAATGGTCGGTACAGAGGGTTGCCAAGCCGCGAGGTGGAGCTAATCCCAGAAAACCGATCGTAGTCCGGATCGCAGTCTGCAACTCGACTGCGTGAAGTCGGAATCGCTAGTAATCGCGAATCAGAATGTCGCGGTGAATACGTTCCCGGGCCTTGTACACACCGCCCGTCACACCATGGGAGTGGGTTGCACCAGAAGTAGCTAGTCTAACCTTCGGGAGGACGGTTACCACGGTGTGATTCATGACTGGGGTGAAGTCGTAACAAGGTAGCCGTAGGGGAACCTGCGGCTGGATCACCTCCTTAATCGACGACATCAGCTGCTCCATAAGTTCCCACACGAATTGCTTGATTCATTGAAGAAGACGATAAAGAAGCAGCCTGTATCAGGTTGTAGCTTGGTTGGTTAGAGCGCACCCCGTGCTTTGTGGTAAAGAGCAGGGTGAGGTCGGCCTGAATAGCTCGAAATTGGGTCTGTAGCTCAGTTGGTTAGAGCGCACCCCTGATAAGGGTGAGGTCGGCAGTTCGAATCTGCCCAGACCCACCAATTTTGCTTGTGTGGGAAACGCCTGTAGAAATACGGGGCCATAGCTCAGCTGGGAGAGCGCCTGCCTTGCACGCAGGAGGTCAACGGTTCGATCCCGTTTGGCTCCACCACTACTGCTTCTGTTTGTTGAAAGCTTAGAAATGAGCATTCCACCAAGACGGTGATGAATGTTGATTTCTAGTCTTTGATTAGATCGTTCTTTAAAAATTTGGGTATGTGATAGAAAGATAGACTGAACGTTACTTTCACTGGTAACGGATCAGGCTAAGGTAAAATTTGTGAGTAATTGCGAATTTTCGGCGAATGTCGTCTTCACAGTATAACCAGATTGCTTGGGGTTATATGGTCAAGTGAAGAAGCGCATACGGTGGATGCCTTGGCAGTCAGAGGCGATGAAAGACGTGGTAGCCTGCGAAAAGCTTCGGGGAGTCGGCAAACAGACTTTGATCCGGAGATGTCTGAATGGGGGAACCCACCTAACATAAGTTAGGTATCTTAAGCTGAATACATAGGCTTAAGAAGCGAACCAGGGGAACTGAAACATCTAAGTACCCTGAGGAAAAGAAATCAACCGAGATTCCCTTAGTAGTGGCGAGCGAACGGGGACTAGCCCTTAAGTGGCTTTGAGATTAGCGGAACGTTCTGGAAAGTACGGCCATAGTGGGTGATAGCCCTGTACGCGAAAATCTCTTAGTCATGAAATCGAGTAGGACGGAGCACGAGAAACTTTGTCTGAATATGGGGGGACCATCCTCCAAGGCTAAATACTACTGACTGACCGATAGTGAACTAGTACCGTGAGGGAAAGGCGAAAAGAACCCCGGAGAGGGGAGTGAAATAGATCCTGAAACCGTATGCGTACAAGCAGTGGGAGCCCACTTTGTTGGGTGACTGCGTACCTTTTGTATAATGGGTCAGCGACTTATTTTCAGTGGCGAGCTTAACCGAATAGGGGAGGCGTAGCGAAAGCGAGTCTTAATAGGGCGTCTAGTCGCTGGGAATAGACCCGAAACCGGGCGATCTATCCATGGGCAGGTTGAAGGTTGGGTAACACTAACTGGAGGACCGAACCGACTACCGTTGAAAAGTTAGCGGATGACCTGTGGATCGGAGTGAAAGGCTAATCAAGCTCGGAGATAGCTGGTTCTCCTCGAAAGCTATTTAGGTAGCGCCTCATGTATCACTGTAGGGGGTAGAGCACTGTTTCGGCTAGGGGGTCATCCCGACTTACCAAACCGATGCAAACTCCGAATACCTACAAGTGCCGAGCATGGGAGACACACGGCGGGTGCTAACGTCCGTCGTGAAAAGGGAAACAACCCAGACCGTCAGCTAAGGTCCCAAAGTTATGGTTAAGTGGGAAACGATGTGGGAAGGCTTAGACAGCTAGGAGGTTGGCTTAGAAGCAGCCACCCTTTAAAGAAAGCGTAATAGCTCACTAGTCGAGTCGGCCTGCGCGGAAGATGTAACGGGGCTCAAACCATACACCGAAGCTACGGGTATCACTTAGGTGATGCGGTAGAGGAGCGTTCTGTAAGCCTGTGAAGGTGAGTTGAGAAGCTTGCTGGAGGTATCAGAAGTGCGAATGCTGACATGAGTAACGACAATGGGTGTGAAAAACACCCACGCCGAAAGACCAAGGTTTCCTGCGCAACGTTAATCGACGCAGGGTTAGTCGGTCCCTAAGGCGAGGCTGAAAAGCGTAGTCGATGGAAAACAGGTTAATATTCCTGTACTTCTGGTTATTGCGATGGAGGGACGGAGAAGGCTAGGCCAGCTTGGCGTTGGTTGTCCAAGTTTAAGGTGGTAGGCTGGAATCTTAGGTAAATCCGGGATTCTAAGGCCGAGAGCTGATGACGAGTGTTCTTTTAGAACACGAAGTGGTTGATGCCATGCTTCCAAGAAAAGCTTCTAAGCTTCAGGTAACCAGGAACCGTACCCCAAACCGACACAGGTGGTTGGGTAGAGAATACCAAGGCGCTTGAGAGAACTCGGGTGAAGGAACTAGGCAAAATGGCACCGTAACTTCGGGAGAAGGTGCGCCGGTGAGGGTGAAGCATTTACTGCGTAAGCCCATGCCGGTCGAAGATACCAGGCCGCTGCGACTGTTTATTAAAAACACAGCACTCTGCAAACACGAAAGTGGACGTATAGGGTGTGACGCCTGCCCGGTGCCGGAAGGTTAATTGATGGGGTTAGCTAACGCGAAGCTCTTGATCGAAGCCCCGGTAAACGGCGGCCGTAACTATAACGGTCCTAAGGTAGCGAAATTCCTTGTCGGGTAAGTTCCGACCTGCACGAATGGCGTAACGATGGCGGCGCTGTCTCCACCCGAGACTCAGTGAAATTGAAATCGCTGTGAAGATGCAGTGTATCCGCGGCTAGACGGAAAGACCCCGTGAACCTTTACTATAGCTTTGCACTGGACTTTGAATTTGCTTGTGTAGGATAGGTGGGAGGCTTTGAAGCGTGGACGCCAGTTCGCGTGGAGCCAACCTTGAAATACCACCCTGGCAACTTTGAGGTTCTAACTCAGGTCCGTTATCCGGATCGAGGACAGTGTATGGTGGGTAGTTTGACTGGGGCGGTCTCCTCCTAAAGAGTAACGGAGGAGTACGAAGGTGCGCTCAGACCGGTCGGAAATCGGTCGTAGAGTATAAAGGCAAAAGCGCGCTTGACTGCGAGACAGACACGTCGAGCAGGTACGAAAGTAGGTCTTAGTGATCCGGTGGTTCTGTATGGAAGGGCCATCGCTCAACGGATAAAAGGTACTCCGGGGATAACAGGCTGATACCGCCCAAGAGTTCATATCGACGGCGGTGTTTGGCACCTCGATGTCGGCTCATCACATCCTGGGGCTGAAGCCGGTCCCAAGGGTATGGCTGTTCGCCATTTAAAGTGGTACGCGAGCTGGGTTTAGAACGTCGTGAGACAGTTCGGTCCCTATCTGCCGTGGACGTTTGAGATTTGAGAGGGGCTGCTCCTAGTACGAGAGGACCGGAGTGGACGAACCTCTGGTGTTCCGGTTGTCACGCCAGTGGCATTGCCGGGTAGCTATGTTCGGAATAGATAACCGCTGAAAGCATCTAAGCGGGAAACTAGCCTCAAGATGAGATCTCACTGGGACCTTGAGTCCCCTGAAGGGCCGTCGAAGACTACGACGTTGATAGGTTGGGTGTGTAAGCGCTGTGAGGCGTTGAGCTAACCAATACTAATTGCCCGTGAGGCTTGACCATATAACACCCAAGCAATTTGTGAACTCGAGAGAGACCAGATTGCGGTGTGTGAAGACGAAACGAACCGAAAGTTCGCAGCAAAAAAACACACAAATCTATCGCATACCCATTCGCTGGAGCGTGAACCTGAAAAGGCAAACGAGCTGGCTACCGAATTTCTTGACGACCATAGAGCATTGGAACCACCTGATCCCATCCCGAACTCAGCAGTGAAACGATGCATCGCCGATGGTAGTGTGGGGTTTCCCCATGTGAGAGTAGGTCATCGTCAAGATTAAATTCCGAAACCCCTATCTGCGTATGCAGGTAGGGGTTTTGTTTTGTCCGAAGGAAAGTGGCGCAAAGAAAAGGGACAGCTCAATGGCTATCCCTGAATACAACCAACCGCACCCTTAGTGAAACATTGGCAGTACGTGTTCAGCGATCTCCTCAATGACCTCTGCCACCGGGCGTTCGCTACGACGCATATGCAGGCCCACATGCTGCACACCTGCATCACGCAACGCCTGAAGCTCATCAATCAACGCCAGCCGCCCACAACTGCCACCAAAGCGCACTCGCCGCATCGGCGCATACGGATTGGCCTCCAGATCCAGATGAACAAAGCTGATGTAAGGTTTATCGCCACCGACCTCACGCCACAGCCCCACGCGACGACGATGCTCATCCGGCGTGCCAGGGTAGGCGAGCCATCCGTCCATGTGCTGACCAATCCAGGCCGGAGACTGCTGGCCCAGCCCCGCCACCAACAACGGCACCGACTGATCGCGCTCCGGCAACAGGCGAGCGCCCTCAGGCAAGCGACCTTCGCCCTGGCTGCGCAACAACTCAACCGTATCGCGAAAGATTTCGCCTCGCTGGGCATAGTCGACACCAAACAACGGATACTCCATCGGCCGATCACCGCTGGCCACGCCAAGCAGCAGGCGACCATCACTCAACTCATCGACACTGTTGGCAGCCTTGAGTGTCAGCCACGGCTGACGCAACGGCAGCACAACCGCGGCGGTGCCCAACATGATGTTGTCGGTGATCCCAGCCAGATAGCCAAGGTACGAAAACGTTTCAAATACCTGCGCGGCATCGCCGAAATTGGGGTCATAAACCGGTACGTCGCGAACCCAAAGGGCGCGAAACCCGGATTTATCAGCCAGGCGCGCCATAGCCGCGTGCTGCTTCAGATCGGGAACACCAAAAGGCCTGTCCTCGGCCATTCGCAGCCGTTGCCCATCACTGGACCAATCATTATCCAGCGGCAGTTCCAGGCCAATGGAAAACCCATTCGGGCCCAATAATCGTTGAAAACGTGAGTGCATGAAAAACTCCAGAAAGGGAATGACATGCACCCAGTATCTACAGGCTCATCTGCAAGAAAAATGCATGAATGGGAATATCAATCTTGCGTAAAACGCACGAGTTCAACTCAGCTACCAGCACGTCCGACCATCGTTTTGGCCCTCAAGGACAATCGTTCGAGGAAATCGCGCTAAAGTGCCGGCGTCATTTTTGGTATGGTGCACCTCGTTTTTTAATGGACTGATGACAACGCTGAGGATCGGCACCCCCTTCATAGTCAAAGAGCTGCTGCAGAAATGCCCGAACCGATACCGATCAAGGATCACGAAAAAGAGACGCGCCTGGTCAATAAAAGACTGATGGCCTGCGCCTTGTTTGTGGTCGCCATTACCTGCGCGCTGGTGGTGCGCATGTACGTGCTGCAGGTGGTCGAATTCGATTACCACTCGACGATTTCCGAAAACAACCGCGTCCACGTTTTGCCGATCACCCCGACGCGAGGGCTGATCTATGACCGCAACGGCGTGGTCCTGGCGGACAACCGGCCCAGCTTCAACCTGACCATCACCCGCGAACGTGCTGCGGATGTCAAAGAAGAGCTGGATGAGGTAATCAACCTCCTGCACCTGCCGTCAGAAGACCGCACGTTGTTCGACAAGGCGATGAAGCAGGCGCGGCATCCATTCGTCCCAGTGACCTTGTTCTACGAACTCACCGAGGAGCAGATCGCCGTCCTTGCGGTCAACGAATTCCGTCTGCCGGGGCTGGATGTCGAGCCGCAATTCGTCCGTCACTACCCGATGGGCGCGCACTTCGCGCACTCGATCGGTTACGTCGGTCGCATCAACGAGAAAGAATCCAAAGTACTGGATGGTGTGGAATACCGCGGTACCCAATCCATTGGTAAAACCGGCATCGAAAAATTCTACGAGTCCGAGTTGCACGGTCACGTCGGTTACGAAGAAGTGGAAACCAACGCCCAGGGCCGCGTGCTGCGCGTGCTCAAGCACACCGATCCAACCCCCGGCAAAAACATCGTTCTGAGCCTCGACGTCCACCTTCAGGAAGCCGCGGAGGATGCCCTGGGTGATCGCCGCGGCTCGGTGGTTGCCCTGGATCCGTCGACCGGCGAGGTGCTGGCCATGGTCAGCAAGCCAAGCTTCGACCCGAACATGTTCGTGACCGGCATCAGCTTCAAGGAATACGCGGCGCTGCACGATTCCATCGACCGGCCGCTGTTCAATCGCGTCCTGCGCGGCCTCTATGCGCCGGGCTCGACCATCAAGCCGGAAATGGCGATTGCCGGCCTCGATGCCGGCGTGGTCACCCCGCAAACCCGGGTCTTCGACCCTGGCTATTACCAGTTGCCGGACTTCGACCACAAATACCGCAACTGGAACCACAGCGGCGACGGCTGGGTGGACATGGACGCGGCGATCATGCGTTCCAACGACACCTACTTCTACGACTTGGCGCACAAGCTCGGCATCGATCGGCTGCACGATTACATGGCGATGTTCGGGCTCGGCGAGAAAGTCTCCCTGGACATGTTCGAAGAATCGGCCGGTCTGATGCCGTCCCAAGCCTGGAAACGCGCGACCCGCCGTCAGCCATGGTTCCCCGGCGAAACCGTGATCCTCGGCATCGGCCAAGGCTACATGCAAGTCACACCACTGCAACTGGCCCAGGCCACCGCGTTGATTGCCAATAAAGGCGTGTGGAATCGGCCGCACCTGGCCAAAACCGTCGATGGCGTGGCGCCGGTGGACGAGAACCCGATGCCGAACATCCTGCTCAAGGATCCGCGTGATTGGGAGCAGGTCAACCACGGCATGCAAATGGTCATGCACGATGCGCGCGGCATTGCCCGGGCGGCAGCGGTGGGTGCCCAATACCGTATCGCCGGCAAGAGTGGTACCGCGCAGGTGGTGGCGATCAAGCAGGGTGAGCGTTACAACCGGGCGAAAACCCTGGAACGTAACCGTGACAACGCCTTGTTTGTCGGTTTTGCTCCGGCCGAGCATCCGAAGATTGTGATCTCGGTGATGATCGAAAACGGCGAGGCCGGCGGTCGTGTTGCCGGTCCCGTGGTGCGGCAGATCATGGACGCCTGGTTACTCGATCAGGACGGCCATCTCAAACCGCAGTACGCCACGCCCGCCAAAGCGCCGGGCGATCCTCACGTCTAAGTGCCCAAAGCTTCGCGGTTAAGGGCGAATCCACGGTTCGCCCCGATCCCCGCAGGAGCAAGGCTTGCCCGCGAAGAACGATAATGGGCTCCTCCTGATACACCGCGAGCGCTGTAAGGCTCTTGCCATCGCCCTGACGTTAACGTAAAGATTGACGCCAGGGCGCTGATCTCAAAAAGCGCCAGGCGGACCGCTGCGGAGCGCTTGATGACGCTAATAAAAACAACACACCCCAAACCGCATCAGGAAGCCCGGCTGGCCCGGGAAAAACTGCACCTGGAAGGCGAAGTGCCCAACGGCGTCTTGCGTGCGGAAATCGATGCCTCGTGGCGGCGCAGCCTCAGCCATGGCGTGCCTTTCAACGGCAAGCACGAGCTGACCCTGGAATCGAGCGCCAGCCTTGAAGTGTTGCTGGCCAGCAATCGATTGCTGATCGACGCCGCCATGCCGGCCATCGATTACCTGGCCGAACGCCAAGGTAAAGAAGGGCTGATCATCCTCGCCAATTCCGACGCGACCATCCTCGCCGTCGAAGGCCGCGCCGACCGCCTCAAGGGTTCCGGCCTGCAAGACATCACCCTCGGCGCCTGCTGGAGCGAAGCCGCTCGCGGCACTAACGCCCTCGGCACCGCACTGGTCGAAGCCCGGCCGACCCTGATCGATTGCGGCGAACATTACCTGGATCGCCTGAGCGATTTCTCCTGCACTTCGGTGCCGATTCACTGCCCCCAAGGCGATATCCTCGGCGTCCTCGACCTGACCCGCGAAGGCCCGCTCGGCCGCGTCCACGACAGCACCGCATTATTGGCCATGGCCGTCAGCCAGATCGAAAGCCGGGTGTTCAATGCGAGCTATCCGGACCAGATCGTCCTGGCGTTCCACAGCCGTCGGCAGTATCTCGAATCCCCATGGCAGGGCCTGTTGGCGGTGAGCCTCGGCGGACAGATTCTCGCGGTCAGCGCTCAGGCCTGCCAGTTGTTGCGCGCCGAGCGCTCGGCGCTGGTTGGGCATCGCTGCGAAGAGTTTCTCGGCGTCGATGGCCTGCAACTGCTGGCCCGGTTGCAACAGGGCGGCGTCGGCAGCCTGCAAACCGCCAAGGGCGAATTCTTCTACAAAACCCTGCGCGCGCCCCAGCGTTCGATCAACGTCGGCACCACGCCGCGCCCGGTGGCCAAACCCGCCAAACCCCAACCCGATCTGGAATCCCTGGCCGGCAGCAATGTCCGTTACGCGCGCGCCTTGCGCATGGCCCGCCAAGGCCTGGCCAATGAACTGCCGGTGTTGCTGCTCGGCGAAACCGGCACCGGCAAGGAAGTCATCGCCCGTGCCTTGCACATGGCCGGCAGCCGTTGCGACAAACCCTTCGTCGCGGTGAACTGCGCGGCGATCCCCGAAGGCCTGATCGAGTCGGAACTGTTCGGCTACCGCGAAGGCGCGTTCACCGGTTCGCGCCGTGGCGGCATGGTCGGACGCCTGCAACAGGCCCATGGCGGTACCTTGTTCCTCGATGAAATCGGCGACATGCCGCTGGCGCTGCAAGCACGTCTGTTGCGGGTGTTGCAGGACCGAAAAGTCGCCCCGTTGGGCGCCGGCGAAGAGCAGGACATCGACGTCGCCCTGATCTGCGCCACCCACCGCGACCTCAAACGCCTGGTGGAAGACAAACACTTTCGCGAAGACCTGTTTTACCGGGTCAACGGCATCAGCGTGATGCTCCCGGCCCTGCGCGAACGCGAAGATTTCAGCAACCTCGTCGGTCGTCTGCTGGCCAAACTCGATGCGCCAGCGGTCACCCTGCATGACGACCTGAGCAAGTTGCTCGGCGGCTATCACTGGCCGGGCAACATCCGCCAATTGGAGATGGTGCTGCGCACCGCGCTGGCGATGCGCGAAACGGGCGACACCGTGCTCACCCTCGACCACTTGCCCGACAGCATGCTCGACGACCTCACCGCCACCGAACGCCCCCACGCCGGCAGCATTCGTGAAAACGAACTGGAGCTGATTCGCCAATCCCTGGACGCACACCAGGGCAACGTCTCGGCCGCCGCCGACGCCCTCGGCATCAGCCGCGCGACCCTGTACCGCAAACTCAAACAGTTGCGCCTGTGATGCAACGCCTGATCGTGCGGCTGATCGACAGCCAGAATCCGCAAGCCCTGGAAGCGGCGCTGCGCTGGCTCTACAGCTTCGTGCGGCCCCATCGGCTAGCGATTGCGGGATTGCTCGGGTTGTCGGTCTGCGCTTCGCTGCTGGTGTTGGTGCAACCGTGGCTCACCAAACTGCTGATCGACGATGGCCTGCTGGGGCGCAATTTCCCGGTGCTGGTGCTGATCGCCGGTTTGATGATCGTCGCCGGTTTGCTCGGCACCGCGTTGTCGGGGATCAACCGTTATCTGCACACGCGGTTGTCCGGGCGGATTCTGTTTGCCTTGCGCGATGATCTTTATCGGCACTTGCAGACGTTGTCGCCGAGCTTCTACGGCCAGCGACGCATCGGCGATTTGATGTCGCGCCTGGATGGCGATGTTGCGGAGATTCAGCGTTTTGCCGTGGACTCGCTGTTCTCGGCGGTATCCAGCGTGATTGGCCTGTTCTTCTCCGTAGCGATGCTGTTGACCTTGTCGTGGAAACTCTCGCTGCTGGCGCTGGTGCTGATTCCCCTAGACGTGCTCTGGCTGCGCTGGATGCGGCGCAAGGTCGAGCGTGATGTGCGGCAGTTGCGCGAGCGCTCGGCGGACATGTCCTCGTTCATGGTCGAGACATTGCCGGTGATGAAATTCATCCAGTCCGCCGGCCAACAACAGCGCGAAGCGCGGCGGCTGGAGAGTTTGGGGCAGGGCTACATGAGCCAGTTGCTACGCCTGCAAGTCACCGAGTTTTTCACCCAGGCGGTGCCGGGTACATTGACCTCGTTGTCCCGGGCCTGTGCGTTCTTGATCGGCGGTTATTGGGTGGTGCAGGGCACTTGGCAACTCGGCGCGTTGATCGCGTTTTCCACGTACCTCGGGATGGCGGTGGGCCCGGTGCAAAGTTTGCTCGGGCTGTATGTCGCGATCCAGCGGATGACTGTCAGCCTCGGGCGGGTGATGGAGTTGCGCGGCGAAGAACCGACCGTGCTCACACCCGTTACACCACAACCAATGCCAAGCTCTGGCGAGCTGCGTTTCGACAATGTGCATTTCAGCCATCCGGGGCGCCCGAGCACGTTGAGCGGGATCGACGCGCGCATTCCCTACGGCTTGAAAGTCGCCCTGAGCGGCGGTTCCGGGGTGGGAAAATCGACCCTGATCGACCTGTTGCAACGGCACCACGATCCACAGTCTGGCCGGGTGTTGCTGGGGGAGGTCGATCTGCGGGAGCTGGACCTGTTCGAGTTGCGTCGACGGATTGCGATCGTCAGTCAGGACATCGTGCTGTTTCGCGGCAGCCTCGCGGACAACCTGGCGTATGCGATGCCAGACGCCAGTCGTGAAGCCATCGCCGAAGTCGCGCGGCTGGCGCAACTCGACAGCCTGATCGCGTCCCTGCCCGAAGGTCTCGACAGCCCATTGGGCGAGCGCGGCCAGCAGTTGTCCGGCGGGCAGAAACAGCGGATCGCCATCGCTCGGGCACTGTTGCAGGATCCATTGATTCTGGTGCTCGACGAAGCCACTTCGGCGGTGGATGAAGCCACCGAGCGCGAAGTGATCGAAGCCATCGACCGCTTGTTTGCCGGACGTACGCGCATCCTCATTAGCCATCGGCCTTCGACGTTGGCCGATGCCGACCTGCGCTTTGAGTTGCTCGATGGCGTGCTCACGTCGAAAACGGTGCTGCATGAAGCCTGAACTGCGGATTGGTGTGGTGGACAGCGGTCACTCGGCGGCGCAACGGGTGCAGGTTGTCGTGGGACGGCGCTTTTCGTTGTTGGAGGATGGGCTGGCGGAAAGTGATCTGCGTGACGATCCGCTGGGCCACGGCAGCGCGGTGATCGAGGCCATTGGGCGGCGGGCGCCGGCAGCAGTGTTCTGTGTGGGGCAGGTGTTTGACCAGCGCGGCGTCACCAGCGCCTTGCAGATTGCCACGGCGATTGACTGGTTGGTGGCGCAGGACGTGCGGTTGATCAATTTGAGCCTCGGTTTGCGCCAGGATCGCAGTCTGTTGCGCGAGGCTTGTGCGGCGGCGGTGGCACGAGGTGTTTTGCTGTGTGCATCGAGTCCGGCCCAGGGCGAGGGCGTGTTTCCGGCGAATTACCCACAGGTGCTGCGGGTCACCGGCGATGCGCGATGCGCCGAGAACGAATGGTCGTGGCTCAACAGTGCCCAGGCGGATTTTGCGGCGTGTGTACACGGGACGTACCCGGGGCAATCGGGGGCCAGTCTGGGCTGTGCGGCGTTGAGCGGGCACATTGCCGGTTTCCTCGTCGCCCATCCCGATGCGAGCAATCAACATGTCATCGAATGGCTGCGGGATCACGCCCGTTATCGCGGCCCTGAACGGCGTTTCGGCCCATGATTCTGATTCTTGGCGCCGGGCCGGCGGGCGCAGCGGTGGCACTGGGTTTGCGCCGGCTCGGTTACCCGGTGACGCTGGTCAGCGAATGGCGGCGCTTTGCTGCGCTTGAGGGCGTTTCCGTGCGGGTGCTGGAGGCGTTGCGTGGCGCGGGGTTGAACCTCGCGTTGGCGGACGCGGCGCTGCCTTCCCAGCGGCAAGTGTCGTGGAACGGCCAGCAGCATGCGCAGAACATCGAATTTTTATTGGATCGCCCGAGCTTTGATCGAGGTCTGCGCGAGGATTTGCGTGTGGCCGGTGTCGAGCTGATCGAAGGACGGGTACTGACGGTGCAGTCCTCGGCGGCGGGGCATCGAGTCGAGGTTGAAGGGCGTGAAACGTTGAGCGCGGACTTTCTGGTGGAGGCGCGCGGACGTTCAGCACCAGCCCTCGGCAAAGGCTTGCGCGGGCCGGAGACGGTCAGCCTGCTCAATCGCTGGCAGGCCACGCCAGGCTACACCGCCAGCGCCGTGGAAAGCCTTGAGGACGGCTGGGCCTGGATGGCGCGGCGGGCTGACGGGCAGTGTTACTGGCAATGGACGGTGGACGTGGCCAGCGCTGAGTTGCCGGGCAAGGCGCAGTTGCTCGATTACTGCCGTCAGCGGCGCCACGGTTCGGCAGTGGCTCGGGCGTTTTTCGGTGATCAGCCGGATAGCGATCTGCAACTGCACGCGCGCAGCAGCACGGCGATTCTGTGCCCACAGGTCTGTGGCGATAACTGGATTCGGGTAGGTGACGCGGCGATGGCGGTGGATCCGTTGTCGGGTAACGGGATTTTTCAGTCGCTGTCGTCGGCATTGCAGGCGCCGACGGTGATCAACACCTTATTGCGTAAACCGGAGCGGGCAGCGTTGGCCCAGCGCTTTCATCAGCAGCGGGTGGCGCGGTTGTTTTTGCGCTTTGCCCGGATCGGGCGGGATTTTTATGCGGATGAACAGCGGTGGCCGGATCAGCCATTCTGGCAGGCGCGGCGGCAGTGGCCGGATGCTGAGTTGGCCCATGCCGAGGCGGATTTTGCCTCGTTGCGAATTGAGCGGGCGCCGGTTTTGCGCGACGGGTTTGTCGATGAGGCCGAGGTGGTGATCACGGCGGATCAGCCGCTGGGGATCTGGCATGTGCAGGGGGTTGAGCTGGCGCCGCTGGTGCGGCGGTTGTGGGTTGAATCTGCCGAGCAGGCGTTGGCGGGGTTGACCTCGGAGCAGGGGCGGGTGGTTCGGGGGTGGTTATTAGCTCAGGGGTTCAAACCCTGACTGATCGTTCCCACGCGGAGCGTGGGAACGATCAGTGTCAGAGCTTGATCAACACCGACTTCAACTCGGTGTAATGCTCAATCGCCGCATACCCCATCTCCCGACCGACCCCCGACATCTTGTACCCGCCAAACGGCAGCGCCGGATCGAGCGCGCTGTGGCAATTGACCCACACCGACCCCGACTTGATCCGCGGAATCATCCGGTGCACCGCCGCCAGATCATTCGACCAAATACTCGCGCCCAAACCATAAGGGCTGTCGTTGGCCATGCGCAACGCATCGGCCTCGTCATCAAACGGAATCGCCACCAGCACCGGCCCGAAAATCTCGTCCTGCACCAGCGAGTGCTTCTGATCGACATCGACAATCACCGTCGGCTTGACGAAGAACCCCGGCCCGAACTGCTCACCACCGCAGGCGATGGTTGCGCCGCTTTCCCGGCCTTTTTCGATATAGCCGTAAACCCGCTCTTGCTGCCGCGCTGAAATCAACGGCCCCATGTCCACGGTTGGGTCCATGCCGTTGCCAAGCTTCATGGCGTTGGCGATGTCGGCGATGTCTGCCACCACATTGTCGAAATGCTTGCGCTGCACATACAGCCTGGAACCGGCGCAGCAGACCTGGCCCTGGTTGAAGAAAATCGCACTGGCTGCACCCGTAGCGGCAGTCTTCAGATCGGCGTCGGCCATGACGATGGTCGGCGATTTGCCGCCCAGTTCCAGGGTTACCCGGGTCATGGAATCCATGGCGATCTTGCCGATCTGCTTACCGACGGCGGTGGAGCCGGTGAAGGTCAGCTTGTCCACCAACGGGTTGTGAGTCAGCGCCGAGCCGGCGGTGATGCCGGTGCCGGTGACCACGTTGAACACCCCCTCGGGGTAGCCGGCTTCCAGCACCAATTCGGCGAGTTTCAGCGCGCTCAGTGGTGTTTCATCGGCAGGTTTGAGCACCACGGTGCAACCGGTGGCCAGGGCCGGGCCGAGTTTCCAGCAGGCCAGCAGCAATGGGAAGTTCCAGGCGACGATGGCGCCGACCACCCCCACCGCTTCGCGACGAATGAAGCTGTGGAATTGATCGTTGGGCATCAGTGGTAACGAGACTTCAACGCTGGAACCTTCGATCTTGGTCGCCCAACCGGCCATGTAGCGCAGGAAGTCGATGGACAATTGAACGTCCATGACTTGGGCGACTGCGGCGCTTTTGCCGTTGTTCAGGCATTCCAGTTGCGCCAGCAGCTCGGCGTCGCGTTCCATCAGGTCGGCGAGTTTCCACAACAGGTTTTGCCGTTCCCGGGGACGGGTGCGGGTCCAGGTTGAATCATCGAACGCCTGGCGGGCAGCGAGCACTGCGCGGTCCACATCTTCCGGCGTGGCCCGAGGCACCACACATAAAATTTCACCGGTGGCCGGGTTGTGCAGGGGCATGGTCTGGCCGTCGGCGGCCTCGACCCAATCGCCGCCGATCAGCATGCGCGGGGCGCGCTGGATGAATGCCGACGTGGCGGGAAGCAAATAAGGGAGGGACATGGCGCGATCTCTTTTTATTCGTGAGATCAGGGCTTTCGCAATGGCTGTGCCAAGTGGCGGGAAGCGCTGGATAGCCCCTGATTGGCCGGGTTTCGCAGGATGCAGGGGATGGCGATGCAGGCGATTTTTTCGCAAATTGCGACAGCGGCTGAGACGACGAGCAACCGGGTCATGCCCTTGAGGCACTCACTGTAGAGGACTAGAATTTTCGGGCTCGACGGGCGAATTGAGGGAGTCTTCGCCCGGCCACACACCTGGCGTAAGGGAGGTAACGATGTTCCTTTCAACCCTGGAAATTCAAAACATCATTGAACGCAGCTTTCTGCCATCGGTTTGCACGTGCAACATGGAGGCCGATCAGTCCCTGACCATTCGGGTCTGTGACTGCATGACCGGCAAAGTCGACATGGTGGCGACCCATGTCCCGCTCTGGACCCTGGACAGTCCCCATGCGATCGCCTCGCTGGTGGCTGATATGCGGCAGGAAATCGAGGTTCACAAAGGCGTTCACCCGACCTTTTATATCTGAAGCGACGGCATGCCGCCCTAGCGCACAGGGCGGCATGGCGCCGAAGGCACAGGCCGCTGTTTTCCGCACGACCCCAGCAACTACGCTTGTCTCACACTGCAACAGCTGTCGCGATATTAGACGCGGAGCCTCTTGTCCAGACCGCGCCGCCAGCCTTTTTTTTCACGTAACTAATTGATTTAAAACGCTATCGTCAAGCTGGCACGCTCCGTGTATTGCTCATCGCAGACGTTTCTCTTGCCTCCGTCAGCGGTGCGCCGCCGGCGGCAGAAACCATAAAAACGATAAGCCACAACAATAAGAAAGCACCGTGCGAGGTTCGACGTTGATGAAGAGAAGACTCCGATCAGGCATGAGCGCCGGCCTGCTGGCCGTGGCCGCTTGTGTGGCGCTGCATTCGCCTGACAGCCTGGCAGCCCGCGACGCCCAGACCATCCTCAAGGAAACCTGCCAGGGCTGTCACACCCCCGAAGCCGATAACACCCTGAGCCGCATCAGCCACCAGCGCAAAACCCCCGAAGGCTGGCTGATGAGCATCGCCCGGATGCAGACCATGCACGGTTTGCAGATCAGCGATGACGACCGCCGCACCCTGGTCAAATACCTGGCCGACACCCAGGGCCTGGCGCCGAGCGAAACCGACGGCGTGCGCTATGCGCTGGAACGGCGACTCAACACCGTCGAAAAATTCGACGACCAGACCAGCCAGATGTGCGGCCGCTGCCACTCCGGTGCGCGGGTCGCCCTGCAACGGCGCCCCGCCCAGGAATGGGAACGCCTGGTCAACTTCCACCTCGGCCAATGGCCGTCCCTGGAGTACCAGGCGTTGGCCCGGGATCGCGACTGGTTCGACATTGCCCGCAAGGACATGGTGCCGCTGTTGGCCAAGCGATATCCACTGGACAACCCGGCCTGGAAAAAGTGGCTGAGCACCGCGCCGAAAAGCGATGCGCTGGTGGGCGACTGGAGCTTCAGCGGTCACTTGCCAGGCAAGGGTGAATTGGCCGGCGTGATGAGCGTCAGCGCCGATGCCGGCGACACTTTCAAGGTCAGCGTCAAAGGCCAATACGCCGATGGCAGCCCGTTCAACGGCGACGGCAGCGCGATTCTCTACAGCGGCTACGAATGGCGCGGCAACGTGACCGTCGATGGCGTGACCATGCGCCAGGTATTCGCCGCCCAGGGCAACGCGATGCAGGGCCGGATGTTCGAGGCCGAGCACGATGAGCGGGGGCTGGATTTTGTCGCGGCGAAGCAGGGCAGCAGTCGTTTGCTGGCGGTGCAACCGGGTTATCTGAAGGCTGGCGCTGAAACTGAAGTGACTTTGGTCGGCAGCGGACTCAGCGGCAAACCGAACTTCGGCAAAGGCGTGGAAGTGGTATCTGTCATCGAGCAAAGTCCTGAGCGGATGCGCGTCAAACTCAAGGCTGCGGCCAATGCCCAACCGGGACTGCGCAACGTCACGGTCGGCAAGCTGAAAGGCCCGACCCTGTCGGTCTACAGCAAAATCGCTACCGTCAAAGTCGTGCCGGAATTCTCCGTGGCGCGGATCGGCGAGGGCGGCGGTTCGACGCCGAAAGTCCAAGGTCGTTTTGACGCCGAAGCCTGGGGCAAGGGCGCCGATGGCAAGCCGTATCGCATCGGCGTATTCCCGGCGCAGTGGAAGGTCGAGGCCTTCGACGACCGCGCCAAGGAAGACGAAGACGTCAAGTTCGCCGGCACCATGCAGGCCGACAGCGGCGTGTTCACCCCGGGCGATGCCGGGCCGAACCCACAACGCAAAATGTCCACCAACAATGCCGGCAACCTCAAGGTGATCGCCGCCGTCGACGACGCAGGGAAATCCCTGACCGGCGAAGGCCACATGATCGTCACGGTGCAACGCTGGAACAATCCACCCATTCCATGAGTTGGCCTGAAACCAACGGCTTCAGACACTTTTTTGGAATGACCGCAGGCCTCGCCAACCGGGGTTTGCACAGGAGGTTGCAATGGGCGCTATTTTGAATCTGGTTGAACGGAACCTGCACGAAGTGCACGTCGATGCCGACCGCATGCTGTTTCACATTCCCAGCAGTTCGCTGTTCGCCAGCGATGAACTGACGGGCACCATCATCGACACCTTGCGCGGTCCCGGCTGTTCATCCGAGGACTTGATCCAACGTTTGGCGTCACGCTTCAACGGCGAGGAAATCACCGAGACCCTGCGCGAGTTGATGTCCCTGGAACTGGTCAGCGACGGCTCGCCGCTGACCCCCGACATAGGCACTAAACGGGTCGAGCGTACGGCGATCAACACCGTGGTGCTCAACGTCAATACCGGCTGCAATCTGAGCTGCACCTACTGCTACAAGGAAGACCTGGACAAGCCGTCGGCCGGCAAGAAAATGGACGTCGAAACAGCGGTCGCCTCGGTGGAAATGCTGCTGCGTGAATCGCCGGACGAAGAGCGTTTCACCGTGGTGTTTTTCGGCGGTGAACCGCTGAGCAACCGTAAGCTGATCGAATACATGGTCGACTATTGCGAAAAGCGTTTCCGCGAGGCGGGCAAGTTCGTCGAGTTCGTCATGACCACCAACGCGACGCTGCTCACCGAAGAGACCGTGGACTACCTCAACGCCCACCGCTTCGGCCTGTCAGTCAGTATCGACGGACCGAAAACCGTGCACGACCGCAACCGCATCACCGTGGGCGGGCAGGGCACCTACGACGTGGTGCGGCGCAAGGCCGAAATGCTGCTGTCGCGCTACAACAGCCGCCCGGTCGGCGCGCGGGTGACGTTGACCACTGGGGTTACCGACGTCGAAACCATCTGGGATCACCTGTTCAACGAGCTGGGGTTTGCCGAAGTTGGTTTCGCCCCGGTGACGTCCGGCGACATCAGCACCTTCAACCTGTCCAGCGACGAGTTGATCGAAGTCTTCGCCAACATGAAGAAGCTCGGTCGGCGCTATCTGGAAGCGGCGCTGGAGCACCGTAATATCGGTTTCTCCAATTTGCACCAGCTGATCACCGACATCCACGAAGGCCACAAAAAAGCCCTGCCATGCGGCGCCGGTTTGAAGATGCTGGCGGTGGATCACAAGGGCGAACTGAATCTGTGTCACCGCTTTACCGGTTCATCGTTGCCGACCTTCGGCAACGTCCACAGCGGCGTCAAACAAGTCGAATTGAACGACTTCCTGTCCCAACGCCTGGACCGCACCAACACCGGTTGCGAGGACTGTCAGATCCGCAACCTGTGCTCCGGCGGCTGCTATCACGAAAGCTATGCCCGTTACGGCGACCCGACCCACCCGACCTATCACTACTGCGAACTGATGCGTGACTGGGTCGACTTCGGCATCGAGGTCTACACCCGGATCATGGCCCACAACCCTGCGTTTATCAGCAGCTACATCACTCCGCGCAAGGCTCACTGATATGAAACATCTCAAGGCAATCAATAACAAAGCGTTGAAGCTGGATCAGGCCGCGGCGGAGAACCGCATTGAAGAAGTGGTGGCGATGAGTTCCGTCGCCGGTTGCGCCTCGACCACTGACCCGGGTTGGGAAATCGATGCGTTTGGTGGTGTGTCGTCGTTGTGCCAGCCAATGGAAGCGGACCTTTACGGCTGCTCTGACCCGTGCTGGTGGCCGGCCCAGGTGCCCGACATGATGAGCACCTACCCGGACTGGAACAAGGATGCCCAGGCGTCCAACGACAACTGGCGCAACCTCGGGACTGTCTTTCCAAAAGACAAGTGATCGGTCAGATAAAAGGATTCCAGCATGCCTAGCATCAAAGCCTGCGGCCTGGCCGCGTTCGCCGTCCTGAGCGTCTGTTCGCTCAACGTTCTGGCCGATGAAAACACTGCACTGCAAGACGGTCACGAGTACATGGTGACCACCAATTACCCGAACAACCTGCACGTGCTCGACTTGGCCACGGATACGTTGTTGAAGACCTGCAAGCTGCCGGACGCCTTCGGGCCAGGCACCGTGCAGCTGTCGCCGGATCGCAAGACCGCTTACGTGTTGAACAATCACTACGCGGACATTTACGGCGTCGAACTCGACAGCTGCAAACAGGTGTTCCACGCCAACATCACCCAGAAACCGGGTGAGAAAGCCAAGTCGATGTTCGCTTTCACCCTCAGCCATGACGGCAAGGAGCTGTTCGCCATCGCCAACCCGACGTTGATGCTCAACGACCGCTACGAAGTGCAACAGCCTCGGCTGGATGTCTACGCCACGGACGCCGGTATGAACGCCAAACCCGTGCGCAGTTTCCCGGCGCCACGGCAGTTGACCATCATGCAAAGTGGCGACGACGGCACGCTGTATGTGGCGGGGGCGGATGTCTACAAGGTCGATGTGAAGACCGGTAAGTTCGATGTGCTGATCCCCAGTCGTCACTGGAAACGCGAGAACTACAGCGCGCCGGACGTGCTCTACGTGTGGAACCAGCAGACCTATCGCCATGACTTCTCGTTGCTCTACACCACGGCAAAATTCAAGGACAAGAAGCAGGACCCATTGACCGCCGAGTACCTCTACGGGCTGTTCAGCATCGACCTGAAAACCGGCAAGACCGAAACCACCGACTTCGGTCCACTGACGGAAATCTACTTCAGCGGCATGCGCTCGCCCAAGGACCCCAACCTGATGTTCGGCGTGCTCAATCGCTTGGCCAAGTACGACATCAAACAGAAGAAAATGCTCCAGGCGGCGACGCTGGACCATTCCTACTACTGCATTTCCTTCAACAAGGATGGCAGCAAGATTTACCTGGCCGGGACGTTTAATGACGTGGCGATTTTTGATGCCGAGAGTTTGAAGCAGGTGGGGAGCATCAAGTTGCCGGGTGGGGATATGGCGATTACCACGGCGCAGATATTTGTTCGGTAACGGCGGTGCCTGAGCGGACGCCTTCGCGGGCAAGCCTCGCTCCTACAGGTGATTTGTGATCGACGCAAAACCTTGTAGGAGCGAGGCTTGCCCGCGAAGAGGTCCTCACTGACGCCGAAGCATCAAGCCCCGGGCACCGGACAGCTCAAATCACCTTCCTCACACTTCAAGTAATTCTTGAACGCCTCGACCCGTGCCTTGGTCAGGCTGGTCGTGCAGTTGCTGTAAATCAACGGATACACACTGCCCCCATCAACCCCGGAAGCCGAGAACTTGCACTCCGCATCCCGAAACGCCACCCAACTCCGTTGCGCGCCGACCAATAGCTTCTTGGCATCGGGACTGTCCTTCAACCGTTTGGTGATCTGCTGGTAAAGCGTATTCAACTCTTTGTCCGCAGCCTTGTACTGCTGCGCAGCGCACTGATTCATGTCGCCCTGGGTAGTGGCATTGTCACAGTCCACGGCCTGCGCCACGGTGGTGAACAGCAGCGGCATCAGTGCCAGGAGAAAGCGTGGAGGCATGGGGGATTCTCGCGGTGATGTTGGAAAGTTGAGGTGCAGTGTAGCGAAGCGCAGGGTGAATCTACGCCTGCCACTGCGGACATTTTTCATTCGATTCATAGTCAAGCCACGGCACGTCATGAGAGGTCCAGATATGCGCCTGGGGGATCATCCCCGGATCATCATCCAGCGTCGCCACCCGTACGATCACATGCGGCTGAGCCAAGCGCTCGGCCATCAACTGTGAGCCACAGACCGAACAGAAATGCCGAAACTTGCCCGGCGACGATTCGTAGCTGCCCAGCCGTTCCTGGCCCCTGGTCCAGCGAAAGTGCTCACGCAGGACTCCGGCGGTCGAGGCGAAGGCGGCGGCGTGAGCCTTGCGGCAAGTCTGGCAATGGCAATGAACGATCGGCATGTAGAGGCCGTCGAGCTGGTATTCGATGGTTTTGCACAGGCAGCTGCCGCGCAGTCCACTCATGACGCTTCTCCGGTGGCGTTCGCTGCCGCTTGAAACAGGGCCTGAGCCGTGGTTTCGATGTCATGGCGTTGGTGCAACTTTGCCAGCCAACTCGGGGGAATGGCCTGGACACCGTAGTAGGCTCCGGCCAACTGACCGACGATGGCAGCCGTGGTGTCGGCGTCATCGCCCAGGTTCGCGGCTTCGAGGATGGCGCCTTCAAAACTGTCGGTCTGGTGAAAACACCACAGGGCCGCTTCCAGCGAGGCCACGCAGTAACCGCTGCCACGGATCTGGTTTTTCGATTTGCCCAGATAGTCGCCTCGGGCGATGGCCCCGACCTTTGGTTCCACGAATGTCGTTTCGCTCAGGCTGCGTAAATCCGCTTTGTCCGCGCCGTGCAGCGCTTTGCCAATCAACTCGGCGAACAACTGGCAGCACTCGATCGCTTCCGGCGCCGCATGGGTGGTCCGGGAGCTGTTCGCGGCAAAAGTTGCGATCCGCTCCCGGTCGGGGAAGTAATACAGCACGACCGGCACCAATCTCATCAGCGATCCGTTGCCGGCACTGTAGGGGGCGGTAGATCCAGCAAACGGCTCGCCGGTTTCCTGATAACGGGTCAGGGCCTCACGCACTGTCATGCCGATGTCGAAGCACTCGCCGGTTGAGCTCAAGTAGCCCCAATGCCACCAGTTGAGGTAACGGCCCATTTGATCGACGGCGTCGAAACCATTTTTGGTCAACAGGCTTTCCGCCAGGCAAAGCGCCATTGAGGTGTCGTCGGTCCATTGTCCCGGTTTCAAGTTGAAGGGGCCGCCGCCAACCATGTCGGTCATGGGCGGGAACGAGCCGCGCGGCTGGAATTCGACGCTGGTGCCAACGGCATCACCGCACGCCAGCCCCAGCAGGGCCCCGCGATAACGTTCCGAGAGTGAAGGCTGCATGATTCGTCCTTGTCTGGTTCAATTTCGCTGCAAACGTTAGCAGTTTCGGCTGGCTGACTCTTCTCCTTAATCCAGCACTGATGGTCTGAAATACGGCCTGATATTTCAGACTATGTTGATAGTCGCACTGGCTTGATACAACTTTAGGGTTGGTCTTGTGGTCTTACAGGCCTACTGTTCAGTACAGGAGGTGACTTATGAATCCAGCATCAGATCGCATCGAAAGGAAGATTTTGCTCAAGGCGCCGCGTTCGCATGTGTGGCGCGTGGTGGCCAATGCCGAGGCGTTCGGCCAGTGGTTTGGCGTGTCGCTCGAGGGCAAACGCTTTGTCGCCGGTGAATGGACCCAGGGGCAGATTACCTATCCTGGCTATGAGCACCTGCTGTGGAATGTCCTGGTGGAGCGGGTCGAGCCGGAGCGGGTGTTTTCGTTTCGCTGGCACCCGTATGCCGTGGAGCCGCACATCGACTACTCCCAGGAGCCCACCACCCTGGTGCTGTTCGAACTTGAAGACATGGACGACGGCACCTTGCTGAAGGTGACCGAATCCGGTTTCGATCACATCCCCCAAGAGCGCAGGCTCAAGGCCTTCCGCATGGACAGTCGAGGCTGGGATGAGCAGATGAGCAATATCGAAGAGTTTCTGAAAACCGGCGCCAACGCCCGCGAACATCAGGGAGAGTGAATGTTTGAACCCTGGTTGAAGCGTTGGGCGTTGATGCAGGACGGTGAGTCGATCATCACCCCTGGCAGTCGCTTGCTGCCGGTACGGATGGGCGATGTACCGGCGATGTTGAAGGTTGCCGTGGATACCGAGGAAAAATTCGGCAATCTGTTGATGACCTGGTGGAACGGAGAGGGCGCGGCCCAGGTGTTCGCCCAGCATGGTGACGGGTTCTTGATGGAACGCGCCATGGGCGAGCGCTCGCTGATGCACATGGCGCTCAACGGGCAGGACGACGAGGCCAGCCAGATCATCTGTGCGGCGGTGGCGCGGTTGCATGCGCCGCGTCCGTCGCCTTTGCCGCCGCTGGTGCCGTTGGTGCAATGGTTTGAATCGTTACGCCTGGCCGCCGGGCAACACGGTGGCCTCTATGGCCTCAGCCTGACCACAGCCGAAGCCTTGCTGGCTGAACCGCAAGACGTGGTCGTGCTGCACGGCGATATCCATCACGACAACATTCTCGATTTCGGCCCGCGCGGCTGGCTGGCCATCGATCCCAAGCGGGTGATCGGTGAGCGTGGCTACGACTACGCCAACCTGATTTGCAATCCTGAACTACCGACGGCGGCGGATCCTCTGCGTTTTGAACGGCAGATCCAGGTGGTGAGCGAGGCGGCGGGGCTTGAGCCTCGGCGCTTGCTGCAATGGGTGCTGGCCTTTGCCGGTTTGTCGGCGGCCTGGTTTTTTGAAGATGGTGACACCCTGGCGGCCGAAGGTCAGCTGCAGGTCGCTGAACTCGCGGCTTGCAGGCTGGATGCCTGATGTATCTAAGGGTTTCCGGAAGGGGCGCTATGGCGAATGTCTTACACGCCGTAGTAGCTATGTCGTCTATTGCACATTGGATCCCAAGCGTAATCTAGCCTCATCAACTGAAGCACAGGGAGTGCTCAGGATCATGGATGATCGACCATAAGCAAGGACACGCTGCCGACAGGGAGTCGTAATGGTCTTGGGAAAAACCCGCTTCGGCGGGTTTTTTTTCGTCTGGCGAAAATCATCCGTCGTTCCTCGATATTGCTTTTGTAGGAGCAAGGCTTGCCCGCGATGAAGTTGACGCCGCGCTCCAGACACACCGCGTCACCGTTCATCGCGGGCAAGCCTTGCTCCTACGGGAGGAGAGCAGGGATTTTGGCCATCAATGGTCAATGGCTTACACGCTGTCGCGGGCATGTCGTCTGTTTAAGCTTCTGTGATGCGCCTATTCTTGATCCATCAACTGAAGCACAGGAAGTGCTCAGGATCACGGATGATCGACCATTAGCCAGGATGGCTGCCGACAGGATGTCGCAATGGTCTTGAGAAACCCGCTTCGGCGGGTTTTTTTTCGTCTGTAGAAAAGCATCCGTCACACCACGCTTTTGCGCCTACGGTACAGGACGGATCAAAGACCGAGCCTGGACGCCGCCCGCTCGGTGATCAGCTTGCGTTGCACGAACGAGGGCGCCGCTCGCCGTTGCGCCTCTTCGACAATGCGCTGCGGCGCGGTTTCCGGGCTGCCGGACTGGAACGGTGGCGCTGGCGCGTATTCCAGTTGCAGCTGTATTACTTGCGCGGTGTCCTTATCGAACAGCTCGGCGGCCAGGGTCAGGGCAAAGTCGATGCCCGCCGTGATCCCGCCGCCGGTCAGCAGGTTGCCGTCGCGTACCACCCGATCCTTCACCGGGATCGCGCCCAAGGTCGCGAGCAAATCGTGATAAGCCCAGTGAGTGGTGGCGCGCTTGCCCTGCAGCAAACCCGCGGCACCGAGCACCAGCGAGCCGGTGCACACCGAGGTCACGTACCGGGCATTGACCGCTTGAGCCTTGATGAACGCCAGGGTGACTTCATCTTCCATCAACGGCCCGACACCACTGCCACCGGGGATACAAATCACATCCAGCGCCGGGCAATCGTCGAATGTGGTGGTCGGTTTCAGCACCAGGCCGGTACTGGCGGTGACCGGCACCAGATCCTTCCAGATCAAATGCACCTTCACGTCCGGCAGCGAGGCCAGCACGTCATAAGCGCCGGTCAGGTCCAGTTGTTGAACCTGTGGAAACAACAGAAAACCGATCTGCAACGTCATGGCGTTTTTCTCCGGGTTGGGATGGACGGCTTCACTGTAGGCTCGTAGGATCTGGCGTATCCGCCAATAACCCCACGAATTACGCCAATCATGCCCAAAGCCATTCATGTGCTCGCGTTTACCAACGTGCAACTGCTGGACGTCACCGGGCCGTTGCAGGTGTTCGCCTCGGCCAACGACATTGCCCGTCAACAGGGTTTGCCGCCGCCCTATGCGCCGTCGGTGATTGCCAGTGGTGGCGGGGCGGTGATGTCGTCGGCGGGGTTGGCGCTGTTGGCCGAACCGCTGCCATCGGGCGACAGTGATACCTTGATCATCGCGGGCGGCTGGGGCGTGTACTCGGCTTCGGAGGATGACGCGCTGGTGACGTGGGTCCGTGAACACGCGACGGGTTGTCGGCGTATTTCTTCCGTGTGCACCGGCGCGTTTCTGCTGGCGGCCAGTGGCTGGCTCGACGGCCGGCGAGTGGTGACCCACTGGACCCGTTGCGAAGAGCTGGCGCAAAAGCACCCGAGCCTGCACGTTGAACCCAACCCGATCTTTATCAACGACGGCCCGGTCTGGACCTCGGCCGGGGTCACCGCCGGCATCGACCTGGCGCTGGCCATGGTCGAAGAAGACCTCGGCCGCGCCATGGCCCTGGACGTCGCCCGACAACTGGTGGTCTTTCTCAAGCGCCCGGGCGGTCAGTCGCAGTTCAGCGTGACCCTGTCCTTGCAACAGGAAGGTAACCGCTTCGACGAACTTCATGCCTGGATCAGCGAAAATCTGACCAAAGAACTCGGCGTCCCGACCCTGGCCGTGCAGGCCTGCATGAGCGAACGCAGCTTTATCCGCCACTACCGCGCCGACACCGGCCAGACCCCGGCCCGGGCCATCGAGCTGATTCGGGTCGAAACCGCGCGACGGCTGCTCAGCGACACTGGCGTACCGATCAAACGGGTGGCGGTGCAATGCGGCTTCGGCAGCGAAGAGACGTTGCGCCGCAGCTTCCTGCGGGCCATGGGCGTGACGCCCCAGGCCTATCGCGAGCGCTTCAGTGTCAGCGGCAGCCTTTCAGTAGATCCAGTAATGCCTTGAGCGTCGCTTCGGGCGCTTCCTCGGGAATGTTATGCCCGACGCCCGCCAGCACGCGGCGCTCGTAGCGACCGGTGAAGTGCTCGACGTCTTCGTCGACCTCCGTCGCAGGTCCCACGCCATCGTCGGCGCCGCACAGGGAAATCGTCGGTACGCTGATCGACGGTTGCTGGGCCAGCGCCTCTTCCATCCACTCCAGCGCCGGATCGCCGGGGGCGTACATGAAGCGATGCCGGTACGAGTGAATCACCACCTCGACGAAATCCGGATTGTCGAAGGCCGGCGCGCTTAACGGATAACGCTCGGCGTTTCTGGCCCAGGTCGGCGACCACAGCCGCCAGAGCCATTCGCAGAAGGCTCGACGGTTTTGGGTCAAGCCTTCCACGCCGCGCGGGGTATGGAAGTAGTACTGATACCACAGGCGATGCTCGGTCTCGGGGTCCAGAGGTTGGACGGAACCGGGAATATTCTGCAAGTTGTAGCCATCGCCGGTGACCAGGCAGCGAACCCGCTCCGGCCACAACGCCGCGACAATGCACGCCGCCCGACCGCCCCAGTCGTAGCCGCAGAGCGCGGCTTGCGGGATGCCGAGGGCGTCCATCAAGTCCAGCAAATCCTGGGCAAGCGCGGCTTGCTGGCCGGAGCGCAGGGTGTCGGCGTTGTTGAAACGGGTCGGGCCATAGCCGCGCAGGTACGGGACGATGACGCGGTAGCCTTGTGCGGCGAGGGCCGGGGCGATTTCGTCGTAACCGCGGGGCGAGTAGGGGAAACCGTGGAGCAGGATGATCGGCTCGCCGGTGGTGGGGCCGTGGTGTTCGTAGGCGATTTTCAGGCTTGGGGTTTCAACGTACTGAATGGCTTGGGGCTTGGTCACGAGGGCGCTCCTGAGCGTAAGCATCCGAGAACATTAGCTGATGAAGCCGGGCTTGAGCCGCGCCCTCGCCACAGTAAGTGCGGGGGTCTCAGGTTTCTGTCTCCGCCACCTGATTAAAGTACTTCGACCGATCCGGCGTAAACGTCACCACCATCTTCGTCCGCGAACAAGTCAGCGCCCGTTCCACAGCTAAATCAATATCCAGATCCTCCCCGCGCAAACCCTGCCATTGCGCCAGGTATTTGAGTGATCCGTACTTTTCGAGTTTTTTCAGGCTGCGGCTCACGCCACCTTTCCAGCCCAGCACTGGCAGTTCGCCGGCGAGGCACTGTTGGGCGACGTCGGGGAATCGGGTGGCGCGCTGGCGGCCGATTTCCCAGCATTTGATCAGGCCCTTGTCGTGGGCCTCCCACAGTTCATCCCGGTTCAGCCCGGAACGCAGTGGAGTGTCGATGGTGCGATGGATGCGCTGGGTCATTCTGGTTCCTTGAATTCGGGTTTTGTTGGACAGCTCCGCTGTACCCGTTGACGGTGGATGTTAGGGGTGGATGTAACAGCTGGCAACAAGGTATTTGTGGGGTAGGACGGACTGGGCAGGCTATGGATTTGGGATGGTCGTTTAAATATTGTAGGGGCGACCGACATACCCTCGCCACGGGGAGTGTGTTAAGCCTCATATACTGCGTTTTTTGTTTATCGCGGGCGGGCCTTGCTCCTACAGGATAGGGTCGGAAAAGTGATATTTCCGACAAGACCTGGCGGATATGGATGACATTCACGGCTGCCAGTAATTCTTCTCCCCACTCAATTTCCGATCGAGAAAACTCGCCGCACTGATTAACGCCAGATGCGTTAGCGCCTGCGGTGTATTCCCCAGATGTCGCGCATGACTGTCGAATTCCTCAGCGTACAACCCCAACGGATTGGCATAACGCAGCAACTGTTCAAACTCCAGATGCGCCTTTTCAACCTGACCGGCCCGGGCGAGGCATTCGACGTACCAGAACGAACACGCGGCGAAGGCGCCTTCGGTGCCGGGCAGGCCGTCGATCTGGCTGTCGTCGTTGCGGTAGCGGTAGACCATGCCGTCGCGCACCAGGGTTTTCTGTATTGCTTCCAGGGTCGAAAGCCAGCGCGGGTCCTTGGCGCTGACGAAGCGCACCAGTGGCATCAGCAGCATCGAACCATCCAGTGCGGTGCCGCCGATGTGCTGCACGAAGTGCCCGCGTTCTTCGTTCCAGAAGTTCTCCCAGATGTCGGCGTAAATCGCCTGTCGGGTCTGGTCCCAGCGGGCGAAGGGGGCGGGCAGGGAGCGTTTGGAGGCCAGGCGGATCGCCCGGTCCAGCGCCACCCAGCACATCAGGCGCGAGTGCAGGAAGTGATGCTGCTCGCCGCGCATTTCCCAGATGCCGACGTCTTTGCTCTGCCAGGTTTCGCAGACTTGATCGACCACTTCCACGACGTGCTTCCAGCCTTCGTGGGAAATCGCTTCACCGTATTTGTTGACCAGGTACACCGCGTCCATCAGCTCGCCGAAGATGTCGAGCTGGATCTGGTCGTAAGCCTGGTTGCCGATGCGCACCGGTGTTGCGCCGCCTTGGCCACTCAGGTGCGTGAGTTCGGTTTCCGGCAGTTCCTGGCGGCCGTCGATGGCGTAGAGGATGTTGATTTTCATCGACTGGCCGTGGCAGTCGCTGACCCGGTGGCGCATCCATTTCATGTAGGCGTTGGCTTCATCGACAAAACCCAGGCGCATAAAGGCATACACGGTGAACGAGGCGTCGCGGATCCAGGTGTAGCGGTAATCCCAGTTGCGTTCGCCGCCCGGGGTTTCCGGCAGGCCGAAGGTCGCGGCGGCGAGAATGGCGCCGTGTTTGCGCGAAGTCAGCAGCTTCAAGGCCAGGGCCGATCGGTTGACCATTTCCCGCCAGCGCCCGCGGTAGTTGGACTGGCCGATCCAGTCGCGCCAGAACTTCAGGGTGCGTTCCATGCACAGTTCGGCGGCGCCTTCCTTGAAGCGTGGGTCGTCGCTGGCGCCCAACAGAAACGCCGCGCTTTCACCTTGTTTGAGGGTGAATTCGGCGATGGCGGCATTGCCGTCGAGGCTCAACGGCTGATCCGACGTCAGGCGCAGGGACGGCTGATCTGCCGCTTCAAACAGCACATCCTTTTTATCCATGTGCCCGCGAGTTTTCGCCCGAGCGTAGTCATGCCGTACCGCGCATCGCATGCGCATCGTCGCGGTACCGCTGACCACCCGCACCCGGCGCATCAGCATCGGCAGGTCGTCTTCGCTGTCGCCGATGGGCAGCAGGTCGGTGACTTCGACCACCGCGCGTTCGCTCAGCCAGCGGCTTTGCAGTACGTTGGTGTCCGGCAGGTAGATTTGCTCGCGGCGAGCGTCGGGCAGGTCCGGGGCCAACTGGAAAATCCCCGCTTCGGGGGTGTCCAGCAACGAGCAGAAGATCGACGGGCTGTCGAACTCCGGCCAGCAGAAGAAATCCACGCTGCCCTTGTCGTTGACCAATGCTGCACTGCGCATGTCGCCAATGATGCCGTGGGCGTCGATGGCGCTTTGTCGTTCGGGATGATGATCAGCCATTGCCACGGAACTCCGGATAGAGGCTCATGCCGCCGTCGATAAACAGGGTGGTGCCGACGATGTAGTCGGAGGCATCGGAGGCGAGAAACACCACGGCGCTGGCGATATCGTCGACATCACCGATGCGGCCGTAAGGGATGAGTTCAAGCAGCTTTTGCGCGGCGTCGCCCTCGGTTTCGGCGCGGTTGATCGCCGTGCGAATTGCCCCCGGCGCGATGCCGTTGATGCGGATTTTCTGCTGGCTGACTTCCTGGGCCAGGGTCTGCATCAGCATGTCGACGCCGCCCTTGGACGCGGCGTAATTGACATGCCCGGCCCAGGGAATGCGCTGGTGCACCGAGCTCATGTGAATGATCTTGCCGGCGGCCCGGGACACGCCTTGGCGGATGCCTTGCTGGTTGAAAATCCGCAGGGCGGCGCGGGCGCAGAGGAACTGGCCGGTGAGGTTGACGCCGATCACCTGGTTCCAGTCGGCGAGGCTCATGTCCACGGCTTTCGCATCTTTTTGCATCCCGGAATTGGCCACCAGAATGTCGAGGAAGCCGAAGGCCTCAATGGTCTGTGCGAACAGGCGTTCGACGTCTTCTTCCTTGGAGACATCGGCGCCAATGGCGATGGCGCGACCGCCGCCGTCATTGATCTGCCGCGCCAGTGCTTCGGCGGGTTCAGCCTGGGAGTTGTAGTTGATCACGACCGCAGCACCGGCGGCGGCCAGGGCCTTGGCAGCGCCGGCACCGATGCCGGAACTGGCGCCGGTGACCAGCGCGACTTGTTGCTCGAGGGAAATCTGCATGCAGGTTAGCGCCTTGCGGTGAGGGCCTAAGTAGCTGACTGGTTTGGGAGGGCGAGAGTTCATTTGCGGGATGACTGTGAAGAACTCTTCATGAGCGGGCGCCTTCACATTCCCCCAACAATTCCCCGCTTTCCCCTCGACCAACCTTTATGGCAACTTGCAGGCCCGAATCGAGGCCCGCAATCCATGGCAAATCCCTACCGCGAACTGTTCAAAGCCCCTGGCGCCGGCGCCTTCGTGCTGGCCGGGATGATCGCGCGCATGCCGATTTCCATGACCGGCATCGGCCTGATCACCATGCTTTCGCAGTTGCAGGGCGGCTACGGCCTGGCCGGCGCGGTGGCGGCGACCTTCGCCCTGGCCACGGCGTTTTGTGCGCCGCAGGTCTCGCGTCTGGTGGATCGTTACGGCCAGGGCCGGATCCTGCCGGTGTCGGCGTTGCTGGGCGGTGGTTCGCTGTTGCTGCTGTTGCTTTGCACCCGCTTGCAGGCGCCGAACTGGACGCTGTTCGTGTTCGCCGCGCTGGCCGGGTGCATGCCGAGCATGTCGGCCATGGTCCGGGCCCGTTGGACCGAGCTCTACCGTGGCCAGCCGCAATTGCAAACCGCCTATGCCCTGGAATCGGTGCTGGACGAGGTCTGCTTTATTGTCGGACCGCCGCTGTCGGTGGGGTTGAGTGTGGTGGCGTTCCCCGAGGCCGGTCCCTTGGTGGCGCTGCTGGCGCTGGCCATTGGGGTTCCGGCATTCGTGTTACAGCGCGCCACCGAACCGCCCGTGCATCCCCACGAAGTTCACCATCAGCGCTCGATCATCCGTTCCGGGGAAATCCAACTGCTGATGCTGTTGATGACCGCCATGGGCGTGATCGTCGGTGTGGTGGACGTGGTCAGCGTCGCGTTCGCCGAACAGCAGGGCCAGCCGGCGGCGGCGAGTATCGTGCTGTCGGTGTACGCCATCGGTTCGTGCCTGGCCGGGTTGGCGTTCGGCGCGTTGCGCTCGAAAGCGCCGTTGCCGCGATTGTTCCTGTATGGCGGTGTGATGACCGCCGTGACCACCTTGCCGCTGTTACTGGCGACGAACATTCTCGGCTTGGCCCTGGCGATGTTCGTCGCGGGGCTGTTTTTTGCGCCGACGCTGATTGTGGCGATGGCGTTGGTGGAACGTATCGTCACCCCGGCCAAACTGACCGAAGGCCTGACGTGGCTGATCACCGGGTTGAGCATCGGCGTGGCGATTGGTGCGGCGAGTTCGGGTTGGCTGGTGGATGCATTTGGCGCGCGCAGTGGTTTCTGGGTCGCGATCGCCGCTGGCGCCGTGGTCCTCGGTTCTGCGATTCAGAGCTATCGCCATCTGAAATGATCGACGCCGACCGGCGCACTAATTAGCGCGTACCTTCATTCGTTCTCTTGAATAGACAACTTTTTTGAGGGACGCCCGGTGACCCAGCTGACATTGCTGTGCCTGCCCTATTCAGGGGCGAGTGCCATGGTTTATAGCCGTTGGCGGCGCAAACTGCCGGAGTGGCTGAAGCTGCAACCGGTTGAACTGCCGGGGCGCGGCGCACGATTTGGTGAAGCGCTGCAAACCGATATACGCGCGTTGGCCCGCCAATTGGCAGCGGAGCTGCAAACATCCTTGCGCGCGCCATATGCCTTGTTCGGCCACAGCCTGGGGGCATTGCTGGCCTGTGAACTGGCGCATGCATTGCGCGCACTGGGCTGTCCGGAACCGGTGGCCCTGTTCGCCTCCGGCACGGCCGCACCAACGATGCGCAGTGATTACGACCGGGGCTTTAGCGAGCCCAGGAGCGACGCCGAACTGATCGAACAGTTGCGCACGCTCAATGGCACCAGTGAAGAGATCCTGGCCAACGAAGAGCTGATGAGCCTGACGTTGCCGGTCCTGCGCGCCGACTTTCTGTTGTGCGGACGTTTTGAACCGTTGCCGCGTCCGTTGCTTAAATGTCCCGTGCACGTGCTTGGCGGCACCACCGACCGCGCCACCACCGAGCAGTTGATCGGCTGGAGCAAGGAAACCCAGGGCAGCTTTTCCGTGGACATGCTGGCGGGCGGGCATTTCTTCATCCATGAGCATGAAGCCAAGGTGTTGCGCGTGATCAAGGATCAACTGGATGTGCACCATCGGCGGCACGCGATGGCCATCGCCTGACCCCGAACCCTCCCCAAGGAGCTGCCGAAGGCTGCGATCTTTTGCTCTTGAATTTCGAAGATCAAGAGCAAAAGATCGCGGCCTTCGGCAGCTCCTACAGTCATTGCGTTCCCGCCCTTCAAACTCCCTTCTGATACTTGTTCTCATTCGCTAATTTTTCCGGTCTGCATTCGTTTTATAGGGACGACGTGCCTTTGTGCTTCCTGCCAACGATCCGGATGCTAAGAAATGAATGCTGAAGACTCCTTGAAACTTGCTCGCCGGTTTATCGGGTTGCCCCTGGAAAAGCGCCAGATGTTCCTTGCGGCCTTGAACAAGGAAGGCGTGGATTTTTCCCAGTTTCCGATCCCGGCAGGGGTTGAGGCCGAGGATCGCCAGGCGCTGTCCTATGCCCAGCAACGCATGTGGTTTCTTTGGCACCTGGATCCGCAAAGCGGCGCCTATAACCTGCCGGCAGCGGTGCGCCTGACCGGGCGTTTGAATCAGGCTGCGTTGGAGCAAGCGTTCGCCAGCCTGATCGAACGTCACGAAACCCTGCGCACGGTGTTTCAGCAACAACCCGATGACAGCCTGTTGCAGGTCTCGGTGCGGCAACCGCTGGACATCGAGCGCCTCGACCTCAGCGCGTTTGCCCCGGCAGAACGGGAATCCCGGGTCGCCGAAGCCGCCGAGCAGCAATCGCTGATTCCTTTCGATCTGGCCCGGGGCCCGCTGCTGCGGGTGCGCCTGTTGCAGCTCGACGAGCAGGAACACGTATTGTTGCTGACTTTGCACCACATCGTGTCCGATGGCTGGTCGATGAACGTGTTGATCGACGAATTCTGCCGTTTCTACGACGCCCACGATCAAGGCCAGACCCTGGATTTCGCGCCGCTGCCGATCCAATACAGCGACTACGCTCTGTGGCAGCGCCGTTGGCTGGAAGCCGGGGAGCAGCAAAAACAACTCGACTACTGGCTGACGCAATTGGGTGACGAACACCCGGTGATGGAGCTGCCGCTGGATCACCCGCGCCCGGTATTGCCGAGCTATCGCGGGCGGCGCCATGAGCATGTGGTCGACGCAGTCCTGGCCGAACAACTGCGCGGGGTTGCCCGCCAGCACGGCGTCACGCTGTTTATGCTGTTGCTCGGCACATTCAATATTCTGCTGCACCGTTACACCGGCCAGAATGACCTGCGCATCGGCGTGCCAATTGCTAACCGCAATCGGCGGGAAATCGAAGGGTTGATCGGCTTCTTCGTCAACACCCAGGTGCTGCGCGTGCAACTGGACGGCCAGACCCGTCTCGGCGATCTGCTGCGCGACCTCAAGGAAACCGCCCTCGGCGCCCAGGCCCATCAGGATCTACCTTTCGAACGCCTGGTCGAAGCGCTGAAACTGGAGCGCAGCCTGAGCTACAACCCGTTGTTCCAGGTGATGTACAACCATCAGCCGGAAGTAGCGGATGTCACCACCCTCAAGGTCGGCACCGGCCTGGAACTGGGCGTCATCGAGTGGGAAAGCCGCAGCACCCAATTCGACCTGAGCCTGGATACCTATGAAAAGGCCGGGCAACTGCACGCGGCGTTCACCTACGCCAGCGACCTGTTCGAAGCGGACACCATCGAACGCCTGGCTCGGCACTGGACCCATTTGCTGCGCAGCATCGTCAATGACCCGCAACAACGGGTCGGCGAAATCCCGTTGCTGGCGACTGACGAATACCAGCAACTGGTCGGTGACTGGGGCCGTAACGACACCGTGTGGCCGAGCGAACGCCCGGTGCACGAGCTGTTCGAAACTGCTGCCGAGAATACCCCTGACGCCACCGCGCTGATCTTCGACGGCCAGCGGCTGGTCTATGGCCAGCTCAACGCCCGGGCCAACCGTCTGGCGCGCACGCTGGTGGCGCAAGGCGTGGGGCCGGACGTGCTGGTAGGGATCGCGGTGGATCGCGGTCTGGACCTGATCGTCGCCATTCTCGCGGTGCTCAAGGCCGGCGGCGCCTATTTGCCGCTGGACCCGCAATACCCCCGCGACCGCTTGCTGTGCATGATCGAAGACAGTGGCAGCCAGTTGATCCTTAGCCAAAGCCATTTGCTGGAACGCCTTCCGGTGCCGGTCGGTGTGGCATGCCTGTGCCTGGATCAGGCCGATGCCTGGATGTTCCCGGACGAAAGCAATCTGGCACGCCCGGTGTGGGCGGAAAACCTCGCCTACGTGATGTTCACCTCGGGCTCTACCGGGCGCCCGAAAGGCGTCGGTATCAGCCACGGCGCGTTGAGCAAACATGCCTTTGCTTCGCAGCACTATTACAACCTCAGCGCCGCCGATTGCGCGCTGCAATTCGCCACGTTCAACTTCGATGCCTTTGGCGAGCAACTCTTCGGCCCGCTGACCTGCGGTGCCTCGGTGGTGCTGCGCGGCAACGACATCTGGGACAGCGAAACCCTGTACCGGCAGATCGTCGAGCAGGGCATCACCGTGATGGACCTGACCACGGCCTACTGGAACATGGTCGCCAAGGAGTTCGCCGCCATCGGCCCTCGCGACTATGCGGCGCTGCGCCAGGTGCACAGCGGCGGTGAAGCTATGCCGCCGGAAGGTGTGCTGGCCTGGCGTCAGGCCGGTCTGGAGCACGTCAAGTTGCTCAACACCTACGGTCCAACCGAAGCCACCGTCACCGCCACAACCCTGGATTGCAGCGACTATATCTTCGGTCGCCAACCGTTGCCGTTGACCTTGCCGATCGGCAAGCCATTGCCCGGCCGTCACACGTATTTGCTCGATGAAAACGGTCAACCTGCCCCGGTGGGTGTGATCGGCGAACTGGTGATTGGCGGCGACCTGTTGGCGCGTGGTTACTTCCAGCGTCCAGATCTGAGCGCCGAACGCTTTATCCCCGATCCGTTTTCCGGCTCGGGTGCACGCTTGTATCGCACGGGCGACCTGGCCCGTTTCAACGCCCAGGGGGGCATCGAGTACGTCGGCCGGGTTGACCATCAGGTGAAGATTCGCGGTTTCCGCATCGAGCTGGGTGAAGTCGAGGCGCGATTATTGGAATTGGAATCGGTTGGCGATGCAGTGGTGCTGGCAGTGCAAGGCGGTAGCAGCCTGCAACTGGTCGGCTATGTCGTGCCTTCAGACACTTCATTAGTCACGGCCAGCGCCGAAGCGCAAAACGTCACCCGCGAAGCGATCAAGACGCAACTCAAGGACAACCTGCCGGATTACATGGTGCCGACGCACCTGCTGTTCCTCCCGGCCTTGCCCCTGAGCCCGAACGGCAAGCTTGACCGCAAGGCCTTGCCGGCCCCGGACGCCAGCCAGATGCAGCCCACCTACGTGGCGCCGCGCAGCGAATTGGAACAGAAAATCGCCGGGATCTGGCAAGACGTGCTCAAGCTGGAGCAGGTCGGCCTGACCGATAACTTCTTTGAGCTGGGTGGCGACTCGATCATCTCGATTCAAGTGGTCAGCCGCTCGCGCCAGGCCGGGATTCATTTCAGCCCGCGTGACCTGTTCCAGCATCAGACCGTGCAAGGTCTGGCGGGTGTGGCGCAGCAAGGTGTGGCTGCGTTGACCATCGATCAAGGCCCGGTGACCGGCGAGATGCCGTTGCTGCCGATCCAGCAAACCTTCTTCGAAGAACAGATTCCACAGCGTCATCACTGGAATCAGGCTGTTTTGCTGCGTGCCCACCAAGACTTGCAAGTGGCTCCACTGGCGCAAGCGCTGAATGGGCTGCTGGCCCACCACGACGTGTTGCGTTCGCGCTTCAACGAAGGCCGTGCCGAAGTGGCGGGCATCGCCGCCGACGACGAATTGTTGTGGACCGCCGACAATATCAGTGCCACCGAACTGGACGCTCTCTACGTCAAGGCCCAACGCAGTCTCGACCTGCAAAACGGCCCGCTGCTGCGCGGTGTGCTGGCGACCTTGACCGATGGCAGCCAGCGCCTATTGCTGGCGATCCATCACCTGGCGGTGGACGGCGTGTCCTGGCGCATCCTGCTGGAAGACTTGCAGCAGGCGTATCAACAAGCGCTGCACGGGGCGAGCCTCAGGCTCCCGGCGAAAACCAGTTCTTACAAGGTCTGGGGCGAACATCTGCATGCCTACGCCAGCAGCGAAGCGGTGCAAGTGGAGTTGCCGTTCTGGCATCAGCAATTGCAGGGCGCCGCCGTGGACCTGCCGTGCGACAACCCCCAAGGCAGCCAGCAAAGCCGTTATGCCCACGTGGTGCACAGCCGACTGGACAAAACCTTCACCCAACAATTGCTGCAAGAGGCGCCCGCCGCCTATCGCACCCAGGTCAACGATTTGCTGCTGACCGCCCTGGCCCGAGTGATCTGCCGCTGGACCGGCCACGCCGACACCCTGATCCAGCTCGAAGGCCACGGTCGCGAAGACCTGTTCGACGATATCGACCTGTCCCGTACCGTGGGCTGGTTCACCAGCCTGTTCCCGGTGCGCCTGACGCCAGCCGACTCCATGGCCGCGGCACTGAAACAGATCAAGGAGCAACTGCGCGCCATCCCGAACAAAGGCCTGGGTTTTGGCGTACTGAAATACCTCGGCGATGAGGCCACGAAGTCCAGCCTCAAGGCTTTGCCGACGCCGCGCATCACCTTCAACTACCTCGGCCAGTTCGACGGCAGCTTCGATGCCGAGGAAGGTGCGTTGTTCAGCCCGGCCGGTGAAAGTGCCGGGGGCGAGCAAAGCGTCGAGGCGCCGCTGGACAACTGGCTAGGCGTTGAAGGCCAAGTGTTCGAAGGCGAACTGGACCTGCGCTGGACCTTCAGCCGCGAGGTGTTCAACGAAGCGACCATCGCCCGTCTGGCCGATGAATACACTCGCGAACTCGAAGCGTTGATCAAGCATTGCTGCCTGCCGGAGTCGATGGGCGTGACGCCCTCAGACTTCCCGCTGGCGCGCATCGATCAAGCGCAACTGGACGCGATCCCGGTGCCCGCCGCCGGCATCGAGGACATCTACCCGCTGTCACCGATGCAGCAAGGCATGTTGTTCCACACCCTGTACGAACAGGGCACCGGCACCTACATCAACCAGTTGTGCGTCGATGTCGATGGCCTCGACGCCGAGCGTTTCCGTGACGCCTGGCAGGCGACCATGGATGCCCACGACATTCTGCGCAGTGGCTTCATCTGGCAGGGCGAGTTGCAGGAACAACTGCAGATCATTCATCGTCATTTGCCGCTGCCTTACGTGCTGTTCGACTGGCGCGAACGCACGGACATCGCCCAGGCCCTCAGCGATTTCACCGCCGCCGACCTGGCCCAAGGCTTCGATCTGACCCAGGCCGGGCTGCTGCGCCTGACCCTGATCCAGACCGGCGACACCCGTCATCACCTGATCTTCACCAACCACCACATCCTGATGGATGGCTGGAGCAGCGCGCAGATGCTCGGCGAGGTGTTGCAGCGTTACAGCGGCCAGCAACCGCCGCGTCCCGTGGGGCGTTATCGCGATTACATCCAGTGGTTGCAGCGCCAGGACGGCGCGGTCAGCGAAGCGTTCTGGCTGGCGCAACTGGCGGATTTCCAGGAGCCGACTGTGCTGGCTCAAGCGGCGGCGAGCGGTGGCGAGGTGTTGGCTGAAACTGGTCATACGCTGCGGCATTTCGAGGCAGACGCTGTGCGTACCCGGCGCCTGAACGACTTTGCCCGCCAGCAAAAAGTGACCGTCAACACCCTGGTCCAGGCCGCGTGGCTGCTGCTGTTGCAGCGCTACACCGGCAGCGAGTGCGTGGCGTTCGGCACCACCGTCGCCGGGCGCCCGGCGGACCTGGTGGGTATCGAGCAACAAGTCGGCCTGTTCATCAATACCTTGCCGGTGATCGCCGGTTCGCGTCCGGACCAGAGCGTCGGTGCCTGGCTCGCCGCCGTGCAGGCGCAGAACCTCAGCCTGCGCGAGTTCGAACACACGCCGCTGGCCAATATCCAGCGCTGGGCCGGGCAGGGCGGTGAGTCGTTGTTCGACACCTTGCTGGTGTTCGAAAACTTCCCGATCTCCGAAGCCCTGCAACACGGCACCGCCCAAGGCGTGGTGTTCGGCGAAGTCGCCAACCAGGATCAGACCCACTATCCACTGACCCTGGGCGTGACCCTCGGCGACACCCTGGCGCTGCACCTGAGTTTTGATCAGGGAAAATTCAGCGTCGCGACGGTCGAGCGTCTCAGTGCGCAGCTGCTGCACCTGCTCGACCGCTTTGCCGAATCCGCCGAGCGACGCCTGGGTGAAATCGCCCTGGTCACGGTGCAAGAACAAACCCTGCAACAAGCGAACAACCAGCCGCAACCGTACCCGGTGAATGTCGCGGTGCATCAGCGTTTCGCGGCGTTGGCAGCCGAGCGTCCCGAGCGCCCGGCGGTGATCTTCGATGGCCAACGTTTCAGCTATGGCGAACTCGACCTGCGGGCCAATCGTCTCGCCCATGAACTGGTCGCGCAAGGCGTCGGCCCGGAAGTGCGCGTCGGCGTGGCCCTGCCGCGCGGTGAAGGCCTGATCGTGGCGTTGCTGGCGGTGCTCAAGGCCGGTGGTGCCTACGTGCCGCTGGACACCAGTTATCCCCGGGAACGCCTGGCCTACCTGATGCAGGATTCGGGGCTGGCGCTGCTGCTGACGGATTCGCGGATTGCCGCGCAACTGCCGATTGAAGCCGCCATGAACGTGCTGGAACTGGATCGTCTCGACCTGAGCGCGCGCCCGGTCACAGCCCCGGTGGTCAACCTCGATCCTGACAACCTCGCCTACGTGATCTACACCTCCGGCTCCACCGGCAACCCGAAAGGCGTCAGCGTGACCCACGGTCCGCTGGCGATGCATTGCCTGGCCATTGGTGAACGTTATGAGATGCGCGACAGCGACTGCGAATTCCACTTCATGTCGTTCGCCTTCGACGGCGCCCATGAACGCTGGTTGACCAGCCTGACCCATGGCGCTTCGCTGCTGATCCGCGACGACAGCCTGTGGACCCCGGAGCAGACCTACAACGCGATGATCGAACACGGCGTCACCGTGGTCGCGTTCCCGCCCGTCTATCTGCAACAACTGGCCGAACACGCCGAGCGCGAGGGCAATCCGCCCAAGGTGAGGATCTACTGCTTCGGCGGCGATGCGGTGCCTAACGCCAGTTTCGAACGGGTCAAGCGTGCGCTGAACCCGGAATACATCATCAATGGCTACGGCCCGACCGAAACCGTGGTCACGCCGCTGATCTGGAAGGCCGGACGCGACGTGCAGTGCGGTGCCGCCTACGCGCCAATCGGCAGTCGCATTGGTGACCGCAGTGCTTATGTGCTCGACGCTGACCTCAACTTGTTGCCCCAAGGCATGGCCGGCGAGCTGTACCTCGGCGGCACCGGGCTGGCCCGGGGTTACCTCAATCGTCCGGGGCTGACGGCGGAGCGCTTTGTGGCGGATCCGTTCAGCGCCACGGGCGGTTTGCTCTACCGCACCGGTGACCGGGTGCGCCTACGCGCCGACGGCACCTTCGACTACCTGGAGCGGATCGACAACCAGGTGAAGATCCGTGGTTTCCGCATCGAACTGGGGGAAATCGAAGCGCGCTTGCAGACCTTCGACGGTGTGCGTGAAGCGGTGGTCGTGGCTCAGGAAAGTGCTGGCAGCAAACGCCTGGTGGCTTATGTGGTCGGCGATGCTCAAGGCAAGGATTTTGCCGAATCACTGCGCGAACAACTCAAGGCCGCTTTGCCGGCACACATGGTCCCGGCCTACGTCTTGCTGCTCGAACGCATGCCGCTGACTCCCAACGGCAAGCTCGACCGCAAGAACCTGCCACGTCCTGACGTCAGCCAATTGCAGCAAGCCTATGTGGCGCCGCAGTCCGCGCTGGAGCAGCAACTGGCCACAATCTGGCAAGACGTGCTGAAGCTGGAACGGGTCGGTTTGAGCGACAACTTCTTCGAACTGGGCGGCGATTCGATCATCTCCATTCAAGTGGTCAGCCGCGCCCGTCAGGCCGGTTTGCGCTTCACCCCGAAAGACTTGTTCCAACACCAGACCATTCAGGCGCTGGTGGCGGTGGTGCAGACCGGTGAACCGTTGCAACTGATCGATCAAGGGCCCGTGACCGGAGAAATGGCCCTGTTGCCGGTGCATCAAGTGTTCTTCGCCCAGGCGATTCCGGATCGTCATCACTGGAACCAGTCGGTGATGCTCAAGCCGACTCAAACGCTGGATCCTGAAGCGCTGGAGCGAGCCTTGGCCGCACTGATGGTTCATCACGACAGCCTGCGTTTGAATTTCGAACAGGGCGAAGGCTGGTCCGTGCAGTACCGCGATAACAAGGCCGGGCCAATCCTGTGGCAAGCCGACGTGGCCGATCTGGCCGCCCTCGAAACCTTGGGCAACGAGGCCCAGCGCAGTTTGCAGTTGAGCGGCGGTTCGCTGATCCGCGCCGTGCTGGCCAACCTCGCCGACGGCACGCAACGCTTGCTGTTGATCGTCCATCACCTGGTGGTGGATGGCGTGTCGTGGCGCATCCTTTTCGAAGACTTGCAGACCGCCTATCGCCAAGGCCAATTGCCGGCCAAGACCAGTGCCGTCAAAGCCTGGGCCGAAGCGCTGCAAGGTTATGCCGCCAGCGCGCCGTTGCAGGCTGAGCTCAATTATTGGCAGCAAGCGTTGCAAGGCGCGCCGGTTGCATTGCCGTGCGACAACCCGCAGGGCGGTCAGCAACATCAACAAGCCCTGGCCATCCGCAGCCGCCTCGACAAAACCCTGACCCAGCAGCTGTTGCAAGAAGCCCCGGCGGCGTATCGCACCCAGGTCAACGACCTGCTGCTGACCGCGCTGGCGCGGGTGATGGTGCGCTGGACCGGTGACGACAGCGTGCTGGTGCAACTCGAAGGCCACGGTCGTGAAGACCTGTTCGACAGCGTGGACCTGACCCGCACCGTCGGTTGGTTCACCAGCCTGTTCCCGGCGAAATTGACCCCGGTCGCAGAGCTCGGTGCCTCGCTGAAACAGATCAAGGAACAACTGCGCGCCATCCCGAACAAAGGCATCGGCTTCGGTGCCCTCGCGCACCTGGGCGATGACCATGCGCGGCACACTCTGCAAGCGCTGCCCAAACCGCGCCTGAACTTCAACTACCTCGGCCAGTTCGACGGCAGCTTCGATGCTGCCGACGATGCCTTGTTCGTGCCGACCAGCGAATCCGGTGGCCAGGAAGTCAACATGCAAGGCCCGCTCGGCAATCAGTTGGCCCTCGACGGCCAGGTGTTTGGCGGTGAACTGGACCTGAGCTGGACCTTCAGCGCCGAGATGTTCAACGAAGCGACCATCCAGCGTTTGGCCGACGATTACCTGGAAGAACTCACTGCGCTGATCGCCCATTGCTGCAACAGTGCCAACCGTGGCGTAACGCCGTCGGACTTCCCGCTGGCGCGGCTGTCGCAAACGCAACTGGATACGTTGGTCGTGCAACCCCAAGCCATCGACGACATCTATCCGCTGTCACCGATGCAGCAAGGCATGCTGTTCCACACCTTGCTGGAACACGGCACTGGCGACTACATCAACCAGATGCGCCTGGACGTCGAGGGCGTCGATCCGCAACGTTTTCGCGATGCCTGGCAAGCGGTGCTCGATGCCCACGATATCCTGCGCACCGCGTTCCATTGGCAGGGTGATCTTGAGCAGCCGGTGCAGGTTGTTCATCGCCAGATTGACGTGCCGTTCCGTGTACTGGACTGGCGTGAGCACGTCGACTTCGACGCTTCGTTGAAAGCCTTGGCGGATGAAGAGCGGGCTCAGGGCCTCGATTTGACCCAGGCGCCGCTGTTGCGACTGGTGCTGGTGCAAACCGCCGCCGACCGTCATCACCTGATCTACACCAACCACCACATTCTGATGGACGGCTGGAGCAGCGCGCAGTTGCTCGGCGAGGTGTTGCAGCACTACAGCGGTCAGGGCGTGGCGCGCCAGCCGGGGCGTTATCGCGACTACATCGCCTGGCTGCAACGTCAGGACGCGGCAGTCAGCGAAGCGTTCTGGCTGTCGGCGCTCAGCACCCTGGAAGAGCCGACGCGACTGGCCCACGCCATCGCCCGACCTAAAGACCTCAGCGTCGGTCATGGCGATCATTACCAAGTGCTGGACGCTGACCAGACCCAACGTCTGGCCGAGTTTGCCCGTGCTTCGAAAGTCACCCTCAACACCTTGGTCCAGGCTGCGTGGTTACTGCTGTTGCAGCGTTACACCGGTAAAGACAGTGTGGCGTTTGGCGCGACGGTGGCCGGGCGTCCGGCGGACTTGCCGGGTGCCGAGCAGCAGATCGGTCTGTTTATTAACACCTTGCCGGTGATCGCCGTGCCGCGTGCCGAGCAGAGCCTGGCCAGTTGGCTGCAAAGCGTGCAGGCGCAGAACCTGGCGTTGCGCGAGTTCGAGCACACGCCGCTGGCGGATATCCAGCGCTGGGCCGGACAGGGTGGCGAGGCGTTGTTCGATACCTTGATGGTGTTCGAGAACTACCCGATCTCCGAGGCCCTGGAGCAGGGCGCGCCGCAAGGTTTGCGCTTCGGACCGGTGACCAACCATGAACAGACCAATTACCCGATGACGCTGCTGGTGAGCCTCGGCAATCAGCTGTCGGTGCACTTCAGCTACCAGAACGACAGTTTTGCCTCGGCCACCGTGGCGCAGTTGGGCACGCATTTGCAGCACCTGTTGGCGCAGATGGCCGAAACTGGGGAACGCTCGCTCAGCGAGTTGACCTTGCAGGATTCCATCGTCACGACCGCCGAAGCGAACTTCGCCACTGAGCTGTGCATTCACCAGCGCATCGCCAGCCAGGTCGCGACCACGCCGGATGCCTTGGCCGTCACCTTCGGCACCGAGCAACTGACCTACGCCGAACTCGACCGCCAGGCCAATCGTCTGGCGCGCAAGTTGATCGAATTGGGCGTCGGTCCGGAAGTACGGGTCGGCGTGGCGATGCAACGCTCTGAGCAACTGCTGATCGCATTGCTGGCAGTGCTTAAGGCCGGCGGCGCCTACGTACCTCTTGACCCGGATTACCCGGCCGAGCGCGTGGCCTACATGCTCGAAGACAGCCGCGCCCTGGTGCTGCTGACCGAGCAGGCCGTGGCGGCGACCCTGCAAATCGGTGCCGGTACGCAAGTGGTGCTGATGGATAAGGTCCCGCTCGGCCATTATCCGGTCAGTGCTCCGCAGACCTCGGTCACCCCGGACAACCTCGCCTACGTGATCTACACCTCCGGTTCCACCGGCAAACCGAAAGGCGTGGCCATCGCCCATCGCAACGTCATGGCGCTGATCGACTGGTCGCAATCGGTGTACAGCCGCGACGACATTCAAGGTGTGCTGGCCTCCACTTCAGTGTGTTTCGACCTGTCGGTGTGGGAGCTGTTCGTCACCCTGGCCAACGGTGGCTCGCTGATCATCGCGCGCAATGCCCTGGAACTGCCGCAACTGCCGGCCCGGGATCAGGTGCGCCTGATCAACACCGTGCCGTCGGCGATTGCCGCGTTGCAACGCGCCGGGCAAATTCCTGCCAGCGTGCGCATCATCAACCTGGCCGGTGAACCGCTGAAACAGGTGCTGGTGGACACCTTGTATGAGCAGGCCAACATCGAGCACGTCTACGACCTCTACGGCCCGTCGGAGGACACCACTTATTCCACCTGGACCCGCCGCGAGGCCGGCGGCACCGCGAGCATCGGCCATGCGCTGAAGCACACCAGCAGCCATTTGCTGGACGCCGATTTGCAACCGGTGCCCCAAGGCATTTCGGCTGAGTTGTACCTGGCCGGCGCCGGCATCACGCGCGGTTACCTGGCCCGTCCGGGGATGACCGCCGAGAAGTTTGTGCCCAATCCGTTCTCCACCAACGGCGAACGTCTGTACCGCACCGGCGACCTGACCCGTTATCGCGAGGACGGCGAACTGGAGTACATGGGCCGTATCGACCATCAAGTGAAAATCCGTGGTTTCCGCATCGAGCTGGGGGAAATCGAAGCGCGGCTGCTGGCCCAATCCGCCGTCACCGAAGCGGCGGTGCTGGCGCTGGACGCCGAGGGTGGCGCGCAATTGGTGGCGTATGCGGTCGCCCCGCAACTGGCGCTGGACGACAGCGAAGCACAACGACAACTGCGTGAGGGACTAAAGACTGCGCTCAAGTCTTCGTTACCTGACTACATGATTCCAGCGCATCTGCTGTTCCTCGGGCAATTGCCCCTGACCCCCAACGGCAAACTCGACCGCAAGGCCCTGCCAGCGGTGGACGCGAGCCAGATGCAGGCCAGTTATGTCGAGCCGGTCAGCGAACTTGAACAACAGGTCGCGGCGATCTGGCAGCAAGTCCTTACCGTTGAGCGCATCGGCTTGCACGACCACTTCTTTGAACTGGGCGGGCATTCGCTGCTGGCGGTCAACGTGGTGTCGCGCATCGCCCTGGAATTGGGGCTGACGCTGACGCCGCAAGTGTTATTCCAGCACCCCGTCCTGAGCGATTTCGTGGCTCACCTCGATACCGAAGACGGGGCCATCGATGAACAGAAACTGAACAAGCTGGAAGCCCTGCTTGACGAAATGGAGGAAGTCTAATGGACAAGAGTGTTGCTTTGAGGATTGCCAAGCGCTTTATCACTCTGCCGCTGGACAAACGTAAGCTGTACCTGGCCAAGATGCTGGAAGAGGGCGTGTCCCCGGCGAACCTGCCGATCCCCGAAACCCGCTCCGGGTTCGAGGCGATCCCGCTGTCCTACGCCCAGGAACGTCAGTTGTTCCTCTGGCAGATGGACCCGCACAGCACCGCGTATCACATTCCCAGCGCCCTGCGCCTCAAGGGCCAGTTGGATGTGCCGGCGCTGGAGCGCAGCTTCAATGCCCTGGTCACGCGCCACGAAAGTTTGCGCACCACCTTCGTCGAGCAGGATGAGCAAACCTGCCAGGTGATTCATCCGCAGATGCCGCTCCGCATCGCGTTGCAACCGTTGCCGCAAGGGCTGGATGCGGACGGCGTCGAAGCACAGATCAAGGCCTTCGTCGAACACGAAACCGCACGCCCGTTCAATCTGCAACAGGGGCCGCTGCTGCGGGTTTCGCTGCTGAAAATCGCTGAAGACGACCATGTGCTGGCGCTGATCCAGCACCACATCATTTCCGATGGCTGGTCGATGCAGGTGCTGGTCGGCGAGCTGATCAAACACTACGCCGCCGACACCAGCGGCCAATCGCTGACCCTGCCGGAACTTGAGGTGCAATACGCCGATTACGCGATCTGGCAGCGGCACTGGCTGGAAGCCGGCGAGCGCGAGCGTCAGTTGGCTTATTGGCTGGAAACACTGGGCGGCGAGCAACCGGTGCTGGAGTTGCCGATTGATCATCCACGCCCGGCGGTGCAAAGTTTTCGCGGTGCACGCCTGGACCTGAACCTGCCGGCGGCGCTCGGCGAATCCCTCAAGCAACTGGCCCAACGTGAAGGCGCGAGCCTGTTCATGGTGTTGCTGGCCTCGTTCCAGGCGTTGTTGCACCGTTACAGTGGCCAGGCGAACATCCGCGTTGGCGTGCCGGTGGCCAACCGCAACCGGGTCGAGACGGAAGGGCTGATCGGTTTCTTCGTCAACACTCAAGTACTCAGCGCCGACGTGAACGGGCAACTGCCGTTCAAGCAGTTGCTGGCCCAGGTCAAGCAGTCGGCCATGGCTGCCCAGGCGCACCAGGATTTGCCCTTCGAGCAACTGATCGAAGCCCTGCAACCGGAGCGCAGCCTGAGCCACAGCCCGGTGTTCCAGGTGATGTACAACCACCAGGCGGTCAACGACCAGACCCAGCGTCAGAGCCAGGTGCAACTGCCGCAGTTGAGCGTCGAAGACATCGTCTGGGAAGGGCGCACCGCGCAATTCGATTTGACCCTCGGCACTTACGAGTCCAGCGAAGGTGTCGCCGCCGAACTGACCTACGCCACGGATTTGTTCGAACCGTCGACCATCGAACGCCTGGCGCGGCATTGGCAGAACCTGCTGCAAGGCATCGTCGACGAGCCGACCCAACGCATTGGCGAACTGCCGTTGCTCGACAGCACCGAGCAAACCGCGCTGCTGCAGGACTGGCACCGTGTGGTCGAACACAGTGCGCAGGCACCGTGTGTGCAACAGCGCATTGCCGTTCAGGCCGGACAGACGCCGCACGCCATGGCCTTGATCGTCGGCGACGAGGCGCTGACGTACGCTCAGCTCGACACCCGCGCCAACCAGCTCGCGCACAAACTGATCGCAGCAGGCGTCGGCCCGGATCGCCTGGTAGGCATTGCCGTCGAACGCAGCGTGGAAATGATCGTCGGCCTGCTGGCGATCCTCAAGGCCGGCGGCGCTTATGTGCCGCTGGACCCGGCGTATCCCGAGGATCGCCTGGCCTACATGATCGAAGACAGCGGCCTCGAACTGCTGCTGACCCAATCCCACCTGCAAGCACAACTGCCGATCCCGTCGGGGCTCAACACTTTACTGCTCGATCAGCCGCACGACTGGCTGGCCGCTTATCCACAGACGTGCCCAACGGTGGCGCTGAACGGCGAACACCTGGCCTACGTGATCTACACCTCGGGCTCCACCGGTAAGCCGAAAGGCGTGATGGTGCGCCACGCCGCGCTGTGCAATTTCGTCGCGAGCATGGTCAAGCAACCGGGGCTGAATGCCCAGGACCGCATGTTGTCGCTGACCACCTTCTCGTTCGATATTTTCGGCCTGGAGATCTATGGCCCGCTGCTGGCCGGTGCCAGTGTGGTGTTGACCGGCAAGGACGTGCATCAAGACCCGCAAGCGGTGCTCGAACTGATCGAGCGTCACGGCGTTACGGTGTTACAAGCCACGCCTTCGACCTGGCGCATGCTGCTCGACAACGAACAGGCCTCGATTCTGGCCGGTCGCATGTTCCTCTGTGGCGGTGAAGCGCTGCCCCAGGAACTGGCCCAGCGCATGCTCGCGCTGTCGGCAAACGTCTGGAACCTCTACGGCCCGACCGAAACCACCATCTGGTCGGCGCTGCACCCGTTGTCCGTCGAAAACCCGCGCCCGTTCCTTGGCAAACCGATCGACAACACCGCGCTGTACATCCTCGGCAGCGACCTGGAACTGAACCCGGTCGGCGCACCGGGCGAACTGCTGATCGGCGGTGAAGGCCTGGCCCGTGGTTATTTCGAGCGTCCATCGTTGACCGCCGAGCGCTTCGTGCCAGACCCGTTTTCGTTCAGCGGCGGACGCTTGTACCGCACTGGCGACTTGACCCGTTATCGCGCCGAGGGCGTGATCGAGTACATCGGGCGGATCGACCATCAGGTGAAAATCCGTGGTTTCCGTATCGAACTCGGCGAGATCGAAGCGCGACTGCTGGTCCTGGATAGCGTGCGCGAAACCGTGGTGGTGGCCCAGAACGGTCCAACCGGTCCGCAGCTGGTGGCTTACGTGGTCGCTGCGGCGACCGTTGAAGATGAAGCCGTATTGCGCGGCGAACTCAAGGCCAGCCTCAAGGCCGAGCTGCCGGAATACATGGTGCCGGCGCACTTGTTGTTCCTCGCGCAACTGCCGCTGACCCCCAATGGCAAGGTAGATCGCAAGGCATTGCCGGCGCCTGATGCCAGTCAGTTGCAATCGACTTACATCGCCCCGCAAACCGTCACCCAGCACACCGTCGCTGAAATCTGGCAAGCGGTGCTCAAGCTGGAACAGGTCGGTTTGAGCGACAACTTCTTTGAACTCGGCGGTCACTCGCTGCTGGTGACCCAGGTGGTGTCGCGGGTGCGACAGGCGCTGAACGTGCAAGTGCCGCTGCGCACGTTGTTCGAACACAGCACCTTGCAGGATTTCGTTGCCGCCCTCGGCGTTGAGCAGGCGCAGCAAGAGCCGCCGATGGTGGCGTTGCCGCGCCTGCAACCGATGGCGTTGTCCTATGCCCAGGAACGTCAGTGGTTCCTCTGGCAACTGGAACCGACCAGCACCGCGTATCACGTGCCAGCAGCGCTACGACTGCGCGGCGAGCTGGACTTGTCGGCGTTGCAACGCAGCTTCGACAGCCTGATTGCCCGTCACGAATCCTTGCGCACTTGCTTCGTTGAAGAGCAGGGCCAGACCTTGCAATTGATCCAGGCCCACGCTGCGCTGGATTTGCAAGTCGTGGCGCTCGACAGCGACCTCGACGACGCCGCACTTCAGGCGTTGGTGGCTGAAGAAACCCTGCATTTGTTCAATCTGCAACAAGGCCCGCTGCTGCGGGTCAAGCTGTTGCGCCTGGCCGCCGATGACCACGCGCTGATCATTACCCTGCACCACATCGTGTCCGATGGCTGGTCGATGGGCATCATGGTCGATGAACTGATCGCGCTGTATGCCGGCTTCAGTCAGGGTCAAGCGCCGCAATTGCCGGCGCTGCCCGTGCAATACGCCGACTACGCCGTGTGGCAACGGCAGTGGATGGAGGCCGGTGAGCGTGAGCGCCAACTGGCGTACTGGACCGCGCAACTGGGCAACGATCAACCGCTGCTGGAGCTGCCAACCGACCGTCCACGTCCAGCCGAACAAAGCTATCGCGGTGCCCGCCAGGATATTGCGCTGAGCGCGGAACTGGCCGCTGGCCTCAAGCACGTAGCGCAGCAGGAAAACGTCACGCTGTTCGCGCTGTTGCTGGCCTCATTCCAGACCTTGCTCCATCGCTACAGCGGTCAGGCCGATATTCGCGTGGGTGTGCCGGTGGCTAACCGCAACCGTCTCGAAACCGAAGGCTTGATCGGCTTCTTCGTCAACACCCAGGTGTTGAAGGCCGAGATCGACAGCCAGCAGACCTTCCGCAGTCTGTTGGCCCAAGTCAAAAACACCGTGCTCGGCGCCCAGGCTCATCAGGACCTGCCGTTTGAACAACTGGTGGATGCGCTGCAACCGGAACGCAGCCTCAGTCACAGCCCGTTGTTCCAGGTGATGCACAACCACCAGAGCCAGGCCCGGGAAGGGCGCGGCGCGGCGCGTTTGCCGCAGTTGGCGATCGAAGGTTTGAACTGGGTTTCGCACACCGCGCAATTCGACCTGACCCTCGACACCTTCGAATCCAACGACAACGTCTGGGCCGAGCTGACTTACGCCACTGACTTGTTCGACGCCGCGACTATGCAACGCCTGGCCCATCACTGGAGCCATCTGCTGAACGCCATCGTCGCCGATTGCGGCCAGCGCATCGCCGAGTTGCCGCTGCAAGACACCGCCGAACGCGCGGCCACGCTGTTGCAGTGGAACCCGACGGTGGTGGATTTCCCGAGCCAGGGTTGCCTGCATGCGCTGATCGAAGCTCAAGCGTTGCGCGCGCCGCAAGCAATTGCCGTCAGCTACAACGAACAAACCCTGAGCTACGGTGAACTAAACGCCCGCGCTAACCAATTGGCGCACAAGCTGATCGACAGCGGCGTCGGCCCGGACGTGCGCGTGGGTCTGGCGGTCGAGCGCAGCCTGGAGATGCTGGTCGGCCTGGTGGCGATCCTCAAGGCCGGCGGCGCCTACGTGCCGCTGGACCCGACTTATCCCGAAGAACGCCTGGCCTACATGATCGGCGACAGCGGCATTGGCCTGCTGTTGACCCAAAGCCATCTGCTCGCTCGCCTGCCGGTGCCGGACGCGGTGCGCAGCCTGATGCTGGATCAGGAGGGCGATGGTCTCGAAGGCTACAGCGACGCCAACCCGCAGGTGGTCATGAGCCCGGACAACCTGGCTTACGTGATCTATACCTCCGGTTCCACCGGTCAGCCGAAAGGTACGTTGCTGGCCCATCACAACGTGCTGCGTTTGTTCGAAGCAACCAACGACTGGTTCAGTTTCGGCCCGCAGGATGTGTGGAGCCTGTTCCACTCCTACGCGTTCGACTTCTCGGTCTGGGAAATTTTCGGCGCGCTGCTGTACGGCGGCAAACTGGTGGTGGTGCCGTACGAGGTCAGCCGTTCGCCGGAAGACTTCTACGCCTTGCTCTGCCGCGAGGGCGTCAGCGTGCTCAACCAGACGCCGTCGGCCTTCAAGCAGTTGATGCAAGTGGCGTGCGCCCCGGAACACACCGTGCTGCAACCGTCCCTGCGTTACGTGGTGTTCGGCGGCGAGGCGCTGGAGGTCAAGAGCCTGCGGCCCTGGTTCGAGCGTTTCGGCGACCAGGCCCCGCAACTGATCAACATGTATGGCATCACCGAAACCACGGTCCACGTGACTTACCGGCCATTGACCCTGGCCGACTTGCAGCGTGACGCGAGCAGCCCGATTGGCGAGCCGATCCCGGACTTGTCGTGGTACTTGCTCGACGGCGATCTGAACCCGGTGGCCAAAGGTTGCATCGGCGAGTTGTACGTCGGTCGCGCCGGTCTGGCCCGGGGTTATCTGAACCGCGCCGACCTGACGTGTCTGCGCTTTATCCCGGACCCGTTCGCCGCTGATGGCGGCCGCCTGTACCGCACTGGCGACCTGGCGCGGTATCGCGCTGACGGCGTGATCGAGTACATCGGGCGCATCGACCATCAGGTGAAGATTCGCGGCTTCCGCATCGAACTTGGGGAAATCGAAGCGCAATTGCTGGAACAGGACGTCATCCGTCAGGCGGTGGTTCTGGCGCAGCCGGGCCTCAGTGGTCAGCAATTGGTCGCGTACCTGGTGCCAAGCGATGCCGCGTTGCTGGAGGCCAACCCGACCGGACAAGGCGAATGGCGCGACAACGTACGCGCCGTGCTCAAGGAAAACCTGCCGGATCACATGATCCCGGCGCACCTGTTATTGCTGGCGCAACTGCCGCTGACCGCCAACGGCAAACTCAACCGCAACGCCTTGCCATCACCTGACGCGAGCCAGGCGCAGCAGGCGTATCAGGCCCCGCAAAGCGAGCTGGAGCAGCGTATCGCCGCCATTTGGCAAGACGTGCTGAAACTGCCGCAAGTGGGCCTCAACGACAACTTCTTCGAACTCGGCGGCGACTCGATCATTTCGATTCAGGTGGTCAGCCGCGCCCGGCAACTGGGGATTCGCCTGAGTCCCAAAGACCTGTTCCAGCACCAGACCGTGCAACGTCTGGCACTGGTGGCGCAGGTCGGTGAAACCGAAACCGGCATTGATCAACAAGCCGTCAGCGGCGCAGCGTTGCTGTTGCCGATCCAGCAGCAGTTCTTCGACGATGAAATCCCTGAGCGGCATCACTGGAACCAGTCAGTGCTGCTCAAGCCACGAGTGGCGCTGGATGCGGAAAAAGTCGAGCAAGTATTGCGTGCCCTGGTGGCGCATCACGATGCCTTGCGCCTGAGCTTCACCCAGCACAACGATGGCTGGGTGGCGGAGCATCAGTCGATTGAACAGCAGCAGCCATTGCTGTGGCAGGAATCGGTGGCCGATGCCGCGGCACTCGAAGCCCTGGGCAACCGCGCCCAGCGCAGCCTCGATCTGCAACAGGGCCAACTGCTGCGCGCCGTGTTGGCGACGTTGGCCGATGGCAGCCAGCGTCTGTTACTGGTGATCCATCACCTGGCGGTGGACGGCGTGTCGTGGCGGATCCTGCTGGAAGATTTGCAAAACGCTTATCAGCAAGTAATCGACGGTCAGGCCCTGAGCCTGCCGGCCAAGACCAGTGCCTTCAAGGACTGGAGCGAACACTTGCAGCGCTACGTCAACAGCCCGGCTTTGCAGCAGGAACTGGCCTACTGGCAAGCCTGCTTGAGCGATGTCAGCACCGAGCTGCCGTGCAAGCGCCTCGACGCCGGCCAGCAGAATCGCCTGGTGGTGAACGTGCAGACGCGCCTGAATCAGGACCTGACCCGGCAACTGCTGCAAGAAGCCCCGGCGGCGTATCGCACCCAGGTCAACGACCTGCTGCTGACCGCGTTGGCGCGGGTGATCGGGCGCTGGACCGGCCAGGCATCGACGTTGATCCAGCTCGAAGGCCATGGCCGCGAAGAGCTGTTCGACGGTGTTGACCTGACCCGTACCGTGGGTTGGTTTACCAGCCTGTTCCCGGTGCGCTTGACCCCGTCCGACACGGCGGGCGATTCGATCAAACAGATCAAGGAACAACTGCGTTCGATCCCGCACAAGGGCATCGGCTTCGGCGCCTTGCGTCACCTCGGTGATGCCCAGGCGCAGCAAAGCTTGCGCGCCTTGCCGAGTCCACGGATCACCTTCAACTACCTCGGCCAGTTCGACGGCAGTTTCGAAGGCGATGACGGCGCACTGTTCACCCCGGCACCCGAAAACGCCGGGCTGGAGCAGAGCCTCGACGCACCGATGGGCAACTGGCTGACCCTCAATGGTCAGGTGTATGGCGGCGAGCTGAGTGTGGGCTGGAGCTTCAGCAGCGAACGTTTCGACACGGCAACCATTGAACGCCTGGCCGAAGACTACGCCGCAGAACTGGCGGCGCTGATCGCCCACTGTGTGACCCCAGGTGTGCAAGGCCTGACACCTTCGGACTTCCCGCTGGCCGGCCTGACTCAATCGCAACTCGACAGCTTGCCGGTACCCGCGCAGCAGATCGCCGATGTCTATCCGCTGTCGGCGATGCAGCAAGGCATGTTGTTCCACAGCCTCTACGAGCATGCCACCGGCGACTACATCAACCAGGTCCGCCTCGATGTCGAAGGCCTCGACCCGCAACGCTTCCAGCACGCCTGGCAAGCGGCGGTGGACAGCCACGACATCCTGCGCACCAGTTTTGTCTGGCAAGGCCAGGTGGCGCGCCCGGTGCAAGTGGTGCACAAGCAACTGGACATGCCGTTCAGCGTGCTTGATTGGCGTGACCGCGCCGATGTGCAAACGGCCCTGGATGCACTGGCCGCCGCTGAACAGGCGCAAGGTTTCGACCTGGCCCAAGGGCCGCTGCTGCGCATGGTCGTGGTGCGTCTCGATGACCAGCGCTGCCATTTGATCTACACCAACCACCACATCCTGATGGACGGCTGGAGTAACTCGCAGTTGCTCGGCGAAGTGCTGCAACGCTACAGCGGCGAGCCGATGCCGGCCCTTGCCGGGCGTTATCGCGACTACATCGACTGGCTGCAACGCCAGGACGTGGCGGTCAGCGAACACTACTGGAACGGCCAGTTGGCCAATCTGCAGGAGCCCACGCGTCTGGCCCAGGCGATTCAGCGCCAGCCCATCGAGGAACAACTCGACGGCCATGGCGAGCGATATTGCTTCCTGAGCGCCGAGCAGACCCGGGAACTGGGCGAGTTCGCCCGCCAGCAGAAAGTCACGCTCAACACCTTGATCCAGGCCGCGTGGCTGTTGCTGTTGCAACGCCTCACCGGCCAGGAAAGCGTGGCGTTCGGCGCGACGGTGTCCGGTCGCCCGAGCGAGCTCAAAGGTGTCGAGCAGCAAATCGGCCTGTTCATCAACACCCTGCCGGTGATCGCCAGCCCTCGCTCGGAACTCACCGTGGGCCAGTGGTTGCAGAGCGTGCAGGCGCAGAACATCACCTTGCGCGAACATGAACACACGCCGTTGTTCGACATCCAGCGCTGGGCCGGCAAGAGCGGCGAAGCGCTGTTCGACAACATCCTGGTGTTCGAGAACTACCCGGTGTCCGAAGCGCTGGAGCAAGGCGCCCCGTCGGAACTGCGTTTTGGTAACGTCAACAATCACGAACAGACCAACTACCCGCTGACCCTGGCGGTGAATGTCAGCGACGAACTGTCGCTGCATTACAGCTACCAGCGCGGGCAGTTCGCCGATTCAGTGATCGTGCAATTGAGCCAACACCTCGACACCCTGTTGCAGCAAATGGTCCAGTCCGGCGAAGCGAGCCTCGGTTCGCTGAATCTGCTGAGCAGTGCCGAGCAGCAACTGATGGTCGAGCGGTGGAATGCCACCGGTGTGGCTTATCCGCTGGAGCAGGGCGTGCATACCCTGATCGAAGCCCAGGCCCGACGTATGCCGGACGCTCCGGCGCTGGCGTTTGGCGCCGAGTCGTTGAGCTACGCTGAGCTAAACGCCCGGGCCAACCAGTTGGCCCATGCCTTGATCCAACGCAAGGTCGGCCCGGATGTACTGGTCGGGATCGCGGTTGAACGCAGCGTGGAAATGGTCATTGGCCTGTTGGCGATCCTCAAGGCTGGCGGCGCCTATGTGCCGCTGGACCCGGAATACCCGCGTGATCGTTTGAGCTACATGATTGCCGACAGCGGCATCGACCAGTTACTGACCCAGCCGCATCTGCTGGCCAGCCTGCCCATTCCCGATGGCGTGCAGAGCCTGTGCCTGGAAGCCTCAGGAACCGATTTTGCCGGGTTCCCGAGCAGCGATCCGCAGGTCAGTTACGAGGCGAGCAACCTCGCTTACGTGATCTACACCTCCGGCTCGACCGGTATGCCGAAGGGTGCGGGTAACTCGCACAAAGCGCTGACCAACCGTTTGATGTGGATGCAGCAGGCTTATGGTTTGGGCGCTGGCGACACCGTGTTGCAGAAGACGCCATTCAGCTTCGACGTCTCGGTCTGGGAGTTCTTCTGGCCGCTGATGACCGGCGCGCGTCTGGTGGTGGCCGCCCCGGGCGATCACCGCGATCCGGCGAAACTGATCGCCCTGATCAACCAGCAACAGGTCAGCACGCTGCACTTCGTGCCGTCGATGCTGCAAGCGTTCCTGCAAGATGCCAATGTCGGCAGTTGCACCAGCCTGACGCGGATCGTGTGCAGCGGTGAAGCGCTGCCGGTGGACGCGCAAACCCAGGTGTTCGGCAAACTGCCGGGTGCCGGGTTGTACAACCTGTACGGCCCGACCGAAGCGGCCATCGACGTGACCCACTGGACTTGCCGTGACGAAGGCCGCGACGGTGTGCCGATCGGGCAACCGATTGCCAACCTGACCACCTACATTCTTGATAGCGGCCTCAATCCGCTGCCAATCGGCGTCGCTGGCGAGCTGTACCTCGGCGGCGTCGGATTGGCCCGTGGTTACCATCGTCGTGCCGGGCTGAGCGCCGAGCGTTTCGTCGCCAGCCCGTTCGGTGACGGTCAGCGCCTGTACCGCACCGGCGACCTGGCACGTTACCGCGTTGATGGCGTGATCGAGTACGTCGGGCGCATCGACCATCAGGTCAAGCTGCGTGGCCTGCGGATCGAACTGGGGGAAATCGAAGCGCGGCTGATGGAACATGTCGCCGTGCGTGAAGCGGTGGTCGTGGCTCAGGATGTGTTGGGCAGCAAACAACTGGTGGCGTACCTGGTGCCGGTGGATCCGGCGACGTTGGACACCGCCGAAGCGCTGCACGACGACCTGACCAGCTGGCTGGGCGAAAGCCTGCCGGACTACATGGTCCCGGCGCACCGCGTGTGGCTGGCGCAGATGCCACTCAGCCCCAACGGCAAACTCGACCGCAAGCGTCTGCCGGCACTGGAATTCGCCGCTTCGCAACAACACGTCGAGCCGGCCAACGCCACCGAACAAACTCTGGTGGACATCTGGCAAGCGGTGCTCGGCTTGGAGCGCATCAGTACCACGGACAACTTCTTTGCCCTGGGCGGCGATTCGATCATCTCGATTCAGGTGGTCAGCCGCGCGCGTCAGCAAGGGATCGAGCTGAACCCCAAAGACCTGTTCCAGCAGCCGACCATCCAGCAACTGGCCCTGCGTGCGAAAGCCGCCGAAGACACGCTGCAACCACCGGCGGCGCTGATCGACATGCCGCTGCACGGTTTGAATGACGCGCAACTGGCCGCGTTGCCGTGGCCCGAAGGTCAGCTCGACGGCTTGTACCGCTTGTCCCCGATGCAGCAGGGCATGCTGTTCCTCGGTTTGAACTCGCCGGACGCCGATCTGTACATCAACCAGTTGTGCATTCCGGTGCAAGGCCTGGAACGGCTGCGGTTCAAGGCAGCGTGGGAAGCGGTGAGCCGGCGTCATGACATCCTGCGCACCGGTTTCCTCTGGCAGGACATGGCCGAGCCGCTGCAATTCGTGCTCGCCGATCCGCAGTTGCCCATCAGCCTGCTCGACTGGCGCGACCAGGACCATTCGGCCGAAGCCTTGCAGCAACTGGCCGACAGCGAACGGGCCAAGGGTTTCGACCTGGATCGTCCGCCGCTGCAACGCTTGACCCTGGTGCAAGTGGGCGAGGACAGCTATCAGCTGATCTGGACCTATCACCACATCCTCATCGACGGTTGGAGTTCCTCGCAACTGATCGGCGAAGTGCTCAGCCAGTATTCCGGCCAGGCCTTGCCCGAAGCGGTGCCGTACCGTCGTTACATCAATTGGCTGCAACAACAGGATGCCAACGCCAGCGAAGGTTTCTGGCGCGAACAATTGGCGCAGCTGGATGAGCCGACCTATCTGGCCGATGCCGTGCCGCGTAGGGGGCAGGGCCACGGTCACGAAGCGCTTTACAGTCGCCTGGGTGAAACCCGCACCGAGCAACTCAAGGCCTTCGCGCAATCCCAGCAAATCACCCTCAATACCTTGGTCCAGGGCGCCTGGCTGGTCTTGCTCAGCCGTTACAGCGGTCAGCGTTGCGTGGCGTTCGGCGCCACGGTGGCGGGGCGTCCGGCGAGTCTGCCGGCGTCGGAATCGATCCTCGGCCTGTTCATCAACACCTTGCCGGTGATCAAGGACGTGCGCGCCGAGCAAGCGGTCGGTGACTGGCTGCGTGACTTGCAGGACTTCAACCTGGAAATGCGCGAGCGCGAATACACGCCGCTCAGTGATGTGCAGCGTTGGGCCGGACGTACCGGGCAATCGCTGTTCGACAGCATCATCGTGTTCGAGAATCACCCGATCGACCAGGCCCTGCGCGAGTGGCGCGACGACTCGCTGAAGTTCGGCGAGACCAACAGCGCCGGCCTGACCAACTTCCCGATGGACTTGATGGTCACCCTCGAAGAAGGCCTGGTGATCGAGTACATGTTCCTGCGCGAGCATTTCGACCTGGTGACCGTGGAAGGCATCCGCAGCAACATGGAAGGCTTGCTTGCGGCGCTGGCTGAGGATGCGGCGCAGCCACTGGGCCGTATCGGTCTGGTGACGGGGCAGGCGTTGCCGACGGCAGCAGTCGAGACGCCAACCGTTGCGGCGCCGGTTCATCAGCGCATCGCGCAATGGGCAGCGCCGCTGGGCGACAAAACTGCCGTGATCTTCAACGAGCAATCGTTCAGCTACGGCCAGATCGAGGCCCGGGCCAATCGCCTGGCCCATGCGCTGATCGCCGAAGGCGTCGGCCCGGAAGTGCGGGTTGGCGTGGCGTTGCCGCGTAGCGAAAACATGATTGTCGCGCTGCTGGCGGTGCTCAAGGCTGGTGGTGCTTACGTGCCGCTGGACGCGACCTATCCGCGAGAGCGTTTGAGCTACCTGATGCGCGACTCCGGGATCGCTTTGCTGCTTAGCGATTCGAGCTTGCGCAATGTGCTACCGAGCCAGGACAACCTGCACGTCATGGCCCTGGATCAACTGGACCTCGACGTGCAGCCAAGCCACGCGCCGCAGATCGACGTACAACCGGGCAACCTCGCGTACGTGATCTACACCTCCGGCTCCACCGGGCAACCGAAGGGTGTCGGCGTGGCCCACGGACCGCTGGCGATGCATTGCCAGGCCATCGGTCAGCGTTATGAAATGAGCGAAGCCGACTGCGAATTGCACTTTATGTCGTTCGCCTTCGACGGTGCCCATGAGCGTTGGTTGACTACCCTGACCCACGGCGGACGCTTGCTGATCCGTGACGACAGCCTATGGACCGCCGAACAGACCTATACCGCGCTGCACGAACATGGCGTGACCGTGGCGGCATTCCCGCCGGTGTACTTGCAGCAATTGGCCGAACACGCCGAGCAGCAGGGCAATCCACCGGCGGTGCGCATCTACTGCTTCGGCGGCGACGCGGTGCCGGCGGCGAGTTTCGAACTGGCCAAGCGTGCGCTCAAACCACAACACATCATCAACGGCTACGGCCCGACCGAAACCGTGGTCACGCCACTGATCTGGAAGGCTGGCGTCGAGGATGAATGCGGCGCGGCGTACGCACCGATTGGCAGTGTGGTGGGTGAGCGCAGCGGTTATGTGCTGGACAGCGACCTCAACCCGTTGCCGGCCGGTATCGCCGGGGAACTGTACCTGGGCGGCGCGTTGGCCCGGGGTTATCTGGGCCGTTCGGGCGGCACCGCCGAACGCTTCGTCGCCAACCCGTTCAGCGCCGATGGCAGTCGTCTGTACCGCACCGGCGACCTGGTTCGCCAGCGCGAGGACGGCACCATCGACTACCTGGGGCGCATCGACCATCAGGTGAAGATTCGCGGTTTCCGCATCGAGCTGGGTGAAATCGAAGCGCGGCTCAAGCAGCAACCGGGAGTGCGCGACGCCGCCGTGGTGGCTCGCGAAGGGGTCAGCGGCAAGCAACTGATCGGTTATGTGCTGGCCAATGCCGACGCTCCGGCGAGTGGTTTGTGCGAAGGATTGCGCGAACAGCTCAAGGCGAGCCTGCCGGACTACATGGTGCCGACGCACCTGGTGCTGTTGGAGCGCATGCCGCTGACGCCGAACGGCAAACTCGACCGCAAGGCCTTGCCAAGTCCTGAGGCGGATCAGCGTCAGGAACACGTGGCGCCGGGCACCGAGCTGGAAAAAGCCTTGGCGAAGATCTGGCAGGACGTGCTGAAAATCGAGCGCGTGGGCCTGACCGATAATTTCTTCGAACTGGGCGGCGATTCGATTCTCAGCCTGCAAGTGATCGCCCGCAGCCGACCGCTGAAGGCCCAGGGCCTGAGCTTGAAACTGCGTGACCTGATGCAGAAACCGACCATCGCCGAACTGGTGGCCAGCACCCAGGGCAGCGCCGAGAAAACCTCCGGGTTGTTGGCGATGAACGCGGAAGTCAAAGGTGTCGCGCCGCTGTTCTGCATCCACGCCGGTTTCGGCACGGTGTTCGACTACGAACCGTTGGCCCGGCGCTTGAGCGGACAGCGCCAGGTGTTGGCGCTTCAGTGCCGGATGCTGCTCGATCCGGCCTGGAACGATGTTTCGTTGCAAAGCATGGCCAGCGCTTACGTGGCGCAGATCCGCGAGAAACAACCGCAGGGGCCGTATCACCTGCTGGGCTGGTCGTTGGGTGGCACATTGGCGTTGCTGATGGCGGCGCAACTGGAGGGTGAAGGCCAGCGTGTGGAAGTCGTCGGGCTGGTGGACAGCTTCGTGCCGTCGGCGGCGATCAATGCCGGCGCGGTCGATGACTGGCAAGCCGATCTGCGCGACTTCCTGCGGGTGACCTTGGGCGATGCTGCGCAAGGTTTGGCGATCGAGGGTGAAGAGACGGCGCAAAACATACGGGCGGTGCTGATTACGGCGATGGCTGCAGCGGCTTCGACTTACGCGGCTCTGGGCACCGATGAGTTGGCCCATGTGTTCAGCGTCGCGCGGCGCCTGAAGCTGTTGTCCCTGAAGCTGGATCGCTGCACCGCGCTGAACGTCGAGCCGACCTGCTGGTGGACCCTGGGGCGTGAAGACGAAGCCGTCGAACTGGCCGGGCAACTCGCACAGCCTACGCTGGCCAGCGAGTGGATCGATTGCGGGCACTTCCAGATTCCGCGCGATGAAACGTTCCTCGCCGAGGCTGAAGAAATGCTCGGCGCAATCGTTGAGTCAGTAGCCCTGTAATAAACCTGAAAACCGGTCGGGTGCGCTGCCCGGCCGGTTTGGAGAATTGGTAATGTCGTTGAACCCTGATATCGCCGCATTTTTGGAACTGGTCGGCAACGGCCGGGCCAGCGGCAAACGCGTGGGCATGCATGAGATGAGCCCCGAGCAGGCTCGCGAACAGTTCGATCAGTCGTCGCTGTTGATGGACGCCGGCGGTGAAGAACTGGACGTGGTCGATGAACTGCGACTGCCGGTGCGTGACGGCACGCGCCTGAATGCACGGATCTACAGCAACCACTCATTGGAAAAGGGCGCCAAGCGTCCGGCGCTGTTGTATTTCCATGGCGGCGGTTATGTGGTCGGCAGCCTCGATTCCCATGATTCGCTGTGCCGCGCATTGGCGGTCATGGCCGATTGCGTGGTGTTGTCGGTGGCCTATCGGCTGGCGCCGGAGTTTCGTTTTCCGACGGCGGCCGATGATGCGCTGGATGCGTGGAACTGGTTGGTGGCCAGCGCCGACGATTTGGGCATCGATGCCCAGCGTCTGGCGGTGGGCGGCGACAGTGTTGGCGGCAGTCTGGCCACGGTGTTGGCCGCGCAACCGTCGGTGCAGCCGTTGTTGCAAGTGCTGATCTACCCGGTCACCGATGCCAGCCAAAGTACCGCGTCCATTGAGCGTTATGGCGTGGGGCATCTGCTGGAGAAAGATTCCCTGAGCTGGTTCTACGAGCATTATCAGCGTGACCTCAGCGATCGTCTCGATCCGCGCTTCTCGCCGTTGCTGGCCGAGGTCTCGGCGAACATGGCGCCGGTACTGCTGATCCTCGCCGAATGCGACCCGCTGCACGACGAAGGCGTGGCGTATGCCCGTCATTTGCAGGCGGCGGGGGTGGACGTGGAGCTGAAAATCTTTGAGGGCATGACCCACGACTTCATGCGCATGGGCGCGATCATCGACGAAGCCGAAGAAGCGCAGCAGCACATTGCCGAGCGATTGGTGCGGGTGTTTGCGGTGGTTTGATTGCTTCATCAGGCACAACAAAACGCCGGCGATTGCCGGCGTTTTTTATAGCGTTGTAGCCTGTTACCAGTTGTAGGTCACATCGGCTGTCACGGTACGGCCTTCGCCGTAGTAGCAGTCCAAAGTGCTGTTGCAGCTGGCGACGTATTTCTTGTTGTCGAGGTTTTCCAGGTTCAGCTTCAGCTTCGTGCCTTTAATGTGCAGCGGCGATTTTTGCAGGTCGTAGGAGACCATCGCGTCATACACGGTGTAGGACGGAATCTGGAAGGAGTCTTCCTCGTAGTCCGAACCGTAGCTGCTGCGCACGTAACGCAAACCAATACCGGCGCCCAGACCGGCGAGCACGGTGGTGTTGTCGAAGTCGTAGTTGACCCAAGTCGAGGCGGTCAGTGGCGGGCTCATGGCCAGGGTGCGACCCTCGCGACCATCGTTGACGCTGCGCCATTTGTTCTGGTTACGCGACACGGCGGCCAGCACACGCAGGTTCTGCGTGACGTTGACCTTGCCTTCCAGTTCCACACCGCGCGAACGCACCGAACCGCTCTGGCTGCTGAAACCCGGGTTTTGCAGGTCGTTGGTCAGCATGTTGTCCTGGTCGATCTGGTACGCAGACAACTGAATGAAGCCGTCGATGAACTTCGGTTCATACTTGACGCCCACTTCGTACTGCTTGCCAGTGGTTGGCTTGAACGGCTGGGAGTTCATGTCGACGCCGGTCTGCGGCAGGAACGATTCGGAATAGCTGACGTAAGGCGTCAGGCCGTTTTCGAACTCATAGCCCAGGCCTGCACGACCAGTGAATTTCTCATCCTTGATGTTGGAGTGAGTGCCGGCCAGCGGCTCTTTGTTATCGGTCTCGGCGAAGTCATAACGACCGCCCAGGGTCAGGAACCATTGGTTCCAGCGCAGCTGATCCTGCGCGTACAGGCCGGTTTGCTTGATGGTGTTGTCCCAGCGATACGGTTGGGTGAAGTTGAACTCACTGCCGTAGACCGGGTGGTACAGGTCGATGCCCGGACCCTGGCGGTCATACAGACCGAGGAACTTGGTGTTGAAGTGGTAGTAGTCCACGCCCAGCAGCACGGTGTGGTCCAGCTCGCCGGTCTTGAACTTGGCCTGCGCGGTGCTATCGATGCCGTAGACCTTGTTGGTCTGCGACCAGTCCACCCCGAAGCGGCTCTGGTAGCTGTTGTCATCGCGGCCGGTGACCGGGTTGGTCGGGAACGAGTAGCCGTGCAATGGCGCGACATACTGGTCATCAATGTAGGCGTAGCTGCCGCGCTGCTTGAGGGTCCAGACGTCATTGAGCTCGTAGGACACATCATAGCCGGTCACGAACTGCTCGCGATCGTACTTGTTCAGGCCGGGCTCGCCGATGAACAGCTTGCGACTGATCTTGCCGTTCGGGCTGTTGAACACGGTGCCTTCGGCCGGCAGACCCTGGGCTTCCGGGGTATCGCGATCCTTCTGGTACTGGGCGAACACGGTGACGCTGGTGCGATCGTTCGGCAGCCAGGTCAGGCTTGGCGCCAGCAGCATGCGGTTCTGGTCGGCGTAGTCGATTTCCGAGTTGCTGTCGTTGACCAGGCCGGTCAGGCGATAGAGGAACTCACCCTGATCGTCGATCGGGCCGCCGATATCGAAGGCGCCGTACTTGCGATCGTAGCTGCCGCCGCCCAACACGATTTCGTGCAGCGGGGTCGCGGTCGGACGCTTGCCGACCATGTTGACGATACCGCCAGGCTGGTTCTGGCCGTACAGCACCGACGCCGGGCCTTTGAGCACTTCGATGCGCTCCAGGGTGTACGGGTCGATCTGCAGCGAACCGCCGGTGCTGCCGCCGCCGTAAGGCAGGTGCAGGCCGTCGAGGTACAGCGGGGTAGGGGAGAAGCCCCGGGAAGTCGGTTCGTCGAACATCTTCACCCGGTCGGAGAAGCCGCCACCGGTCATGCCGGCGGTGTAGCGCAGGGCTTCGGTGACCGATTGCGCGCCGCGCATCTTCACTTCATCGGCGGTGATGACGTTGATGGTCTGCGGGATTTCATTGAGTGGTGTATCGGTTTTGGTGCCGGTGCCACTACGCTTGGCCACGATCCCGTCTACCGGACCATAAGCCGATTCCTGGGTCGCGGAAATGCTGGTCGGCGCCAGGTCCAGGGTGTTGCCGGCGCTGCTGCGCGCACGCAGGGCAACACTGTTGCCGTCCACCGAGTACGCGATGCCGGTGCCCTGGAGCATCTGGGCCATGGCGGCGGCCGGCTCCAGGTTGCCGTTGACGGCGGTGCTGCGCAGGCCGCTGACTTCATCCGGGCTGTAGAGCACTTGCAGGTTGGTCTGGCGACCGAATTCCTGCAGGGCGCTGCCCAGCGATTGTGCTGGAATATTGATCGCGGCGGTCTGGGCCTGAGCCTGGCCGATCATCGGCAGCGTCAGTGCCAGGGCGCAAAGGGCCGGCAGCGTCGGGCGCAGTGAATGGCGAATCAGCAGAGCCTTGGCGAGCGGGTTGAGTCCGTGCGGTGCGGGCATTATTCTTCTACTCTTCAAAGTGTTGACTGAGAACTATTTCTATTAACTGTTAGTGAGACGTTGAGCCTTCCGGAAACCGGAAAGACCCCACGTCTTTTTTTACGAAATTTTCACAATCAGGCAGTTTGAAGTTCGGTGACCACTTTGCCGGCGTCCATGCGCACCAGTTGATCGGCCACATCGAAGTAACGATCGTCGTGGGAAATGACGATGATGGTCTTGCCCAGGCGCTTCAGATCCGGCAGCAACTCGGTGTAGAAGATGCGGCGGAAGGTCGGGTCCTGGTCGGCGGCCCACTCATCGAACACCAGCACCGGACGCTCCTCCAGCCACGCATTGACCAGCGCCAGACGCTTGCGTTGGCCGGTGGACAGGTCGGTGGTGGTGAACGAACCGTCACGCACGCTGACCTTGTGCGCGATCTCCAGGCGTTGCAGGTATTTGTTCGCGTCTTCGGGGATGTGCGTGTCGCCCTGCACCACATCGTCGAACAGGTAATAGTCGGCGAAGATCGTGGTGAACAGTTGACGGTAATCGTCGCGGGTCACGGCGCTGACTACTTGGTCGTTGAGACGAATCTCACCGTGCTGCGGCGCGTACAGGCCAAGCAACAGCTTGATCAGCGTGGTCTTGCCACAGCCGTTTTCGCCAACGATGAAAATGATGTCGCCCTGATCGATCTTCAGGTTCACCGGCCCCAGGCGGAACGGTGCGCTGCCTTCGGTGGTCGGGAAGCTATACGACACTTCATTCAGTTCCAGGCTGTGCACCACGGTGCTTTTGTGGACCTGATCGCTGAGCAGCAGGTGCGGCTCAGGCGAAGAAAACTGTTCGGACAAATCGGCGATGCGGCGGAACGCGATCTGTGCGCGGCTGACAATCGGCAACGTGCCGATCAAGTGTTCCAGTGGGCCTTTCATGTACAGCAACACCAGGACGAAGCCGCTCATCACCGCTTTGTCCGCGCTCGGCCACAGCGATTGCAAGGCCAGGGCGAGGCCGATCACCACGAAGAACAGCATCGAGCCGAGGGTCTTGGCCACCACGAAAATGTTCACCGAGCGCACTTGGGTGTCGCAGATCTTGTCCGCTGTGGCCTCGATACCCGAGACGAACATGCGGTGCCGGCGCGGGCGATGAATGCGCAGCTCCTTGGCGCCTTCGGCCACGGCGTTGTAGTGCTTTTGCAGCTCGTCTTCGTAATCCCGGGCCTTCATGAAGCCCATCATGCCGCGCCCGCGGGCGATGTACTGGATGACCGTGCCAATCACGATAGCGACCACCATCATCAGGAACATCGGCCACGACAGCATCGCCAGGTAACCCATGCAACCGAGGGTCACGGTCAGGGAAATCGCCAGCGGCGCGAAGGCGAAGGCGAAGTCGCTGATGGTGTCGACGTCATGGGTCAGCACCGGGATCAGGCGATGGCTGCGGTAGCGTTCGATCTGCTCGATGGGCGCCGACAGCACTTTTTCGCCCAGCTCTTTGCGCAGCTTGGCGATGATGTGTTGGCCGACATAGTTGGTGCCGATGTCGGAGAAAATCGAACTGATCAACGCCAGCAGGCAAAGCCCGGCAAAAGCGGCGACCACGGTGTTGGTCAGGCCGCCCTCGGAGTGCAGAACATTATTGATGGTCGCCAGCAACGCGGTGACGCTCAGACCACCGACCATGCCAAGCAGGATGGAGCCGGCGACGATCAGCCGAAAGGGTTTGAGCAGGGTGAACAATTCATTGATCACCCCGCGTGTTGGTTTGCTCATGGAGGTTCCCTGCTTGAAAAGAGTGGCGACGGCCGGGCATCGCTGAAGGACATGGAGGGCGGTGGCGCGCCGCACGGACGCGCACACCTATAGAACGAGTGGCGGGATGGCTAATTTAGCGGGGCTTACAGGTCGCGGGCGACGCGCAAGCCAATCCAGTCGCCGCGATCACCGGGCACCAGGGCGTTACGGTTGCCGGAGCGGGAGAACACCGGCGCTTCGCCCCAGTCATTGCCGCGAATGCGCTTGAATTCGCACTTGCCGGTTAGCCAGGCACTGCCATCGCTCGGCGCGCCGACGTAGTTTTCGTTGTAGCAATCGGCGGTCCATTCGTAGACGTTGCCGTGCATGTCGTACACGCCAAAGGCGTTGGCCGGGAAGCTGCCGGCCGGGGCGGTGAAGTTGTAGCCGTCGGCCGCGCCGTAGGTGTTGGCGTGCTTGGCGATGCTGTATTCCTTGCCCTCATCGAACGGGAAGGGGAATGGTCCGGTGGTGCCGCCGCGCGCCGCGTATTCGCGCAGGGATTCGCTGACCAGTCGATACTGCTGGCCGGTTTTCTTCGACAGCCACGCCACGTAGGCGTTGACCTCGGCGAAGTCCATGCACACGGCCGGGTGTTTGTTGGTGTATTCGTAGCGCGGGATGCCGGCCTTGCATTCGCGGCCCGGACGGTCGTCGCCGTCGGGCATGACGTAGCCGGTGTCGCGGAGGTAGGCGTCCCATTCGCCTTTCAATACCTGGAAGCGGCTGATTGCCAGTGGCTTGGCGAAAGTCACCGGGTGCATCGGGCCTTCATCGGGCTCGCGGCCGACTTCATCGTCCGGGGTGCCCATGGTGAAGGTGCCGGTGGGCAGCACGACCATTTCCGGGCAGTCCTTGCAGTCCTTGAACACCTTGCCCGGTTTCGCCGGTTCGCTGGCCTGGGCGATGCCCGGCGCGAGGCTGACGGCCAGGGCGGCCAGCACCAGGGTCGGGAGCGCCTTGAAGGAAAAGCGTCGCAGGTCACTGTTCATCATTGATCTCGATAAAAAAGTAAGAGGGATCATCAAAGGGCCTTGTCGAGCAACACCAGCATCTGGTCGATCTGCGCTTCGCTGTTCAGCAGGCCCGGCGCGGTCCGGATCACCGGCCCGACGTCGCGCTCGACGGCATCGGCGACCACGCGGTTTTTCATCAGGTAGGCGGCGATCTTGTCGCTGTCCTTGCCCTTGACCCGGAAGAAGGTGAAGCCGGCCGACAGCTCAGGGCTCAGGGGCGTGACCAGTTCGACCTGTGGGCGTTGTTGCAGGCGTTTTTTCAGGTAGCTGTTCAGCTCGTGGATACGCGCCTGAACCTCGGCCTTGCCCAGTCGCAGGTGCAACTTGAAGGCTTCGTCCAGCGCCCAGCGGTGCTCGAACGAGTGATAACCGCCCGGCGTCATGGTGGTGGAGAAGTCCTCGGCCTCGGAGAAGGTCGGGATGATCGGCGTGACGTACTTCACCTCGGTGCTGCGGCTGCAGACGACGCCGGTGCCGCGCGGGCCGAACATCCATTTGTGGGTGCCGGCAATAAAGAAGTCGCAGTTCATGGCCGGGAAGCTCAGGTCATCGACGCCAAACCCGTGCACGCCATCGACCAGGTAAATGATCCGGTCCGCGTCGCTGCGATTGCGGTTGTGCTTGTCCACCAGGGCGCCGATCTCGCTGATCGGGGTTTTCACGCCGCTGCTGGAGTGCACCCACGTCATGCCGAGTACCCGGGTTTCGGGTTTGATGTTGCGGTCGATGGCGGCCAGGATTTCTTCTTTGGTGACCGTCTGCGGGTCCTTGAACAGCCTGATCTTGCGCACCTTGGTGCCATCCCGTTGCGTGCGCAATTCGAGGATGGTGTGGGTCGCGTAGTGTTCGTGCTCGGTGGTGAGGATTTCCTGGTCCGGGCGCACGTGCACGCCGCCGTAGATCATTGCCAGGCCTTCAGTGGTGCTACCGGTCAGGGCGATCTGCTTCGGGTCGGCTTGCAGGTATTTGCCCGCCCACACCCGCACGTTTGCTTCGCGTTGTTCGATCACGCCCAGGTCCCAATCCATCGCCAGCCCCGGGTTCTTGTCCAGCGCGGCGCGGTGCATTTCGATGGCGTCACGCACGGGTTTGGGGTGGGAGGTGATCAGGAAGTTGGAGAAATGCAGGTAATCCGGGTCCTGGTTGAACAACTGCTGCAACTGCGCCCATTTGCCCTTTGGCTGCGGCGCAGTCGTGGCGGCGCCGGCGACATTGTTCAGCCCCGAGCCCAAGGGCAGGGCGGCCGCGAGAATCCCGGCCTGCTTGAGAAAGTCACGACGATTGCTCATGGCTTGGCGGCTTCCCGGGCAGAAATCAGCGACGGTTTCGACAATTTTTCCACCTGGTCCCAGACCCGCAGAAAGTTGCCGCCCCACAGCTTGGCAATGTCCGCCTCGGAGTAACCGCGCGACAGCAATTCGGCGGTGACGTTGCGGATTTCGCCGACGTTCTCCCAGCCTTTGACGCCGCCGCCCTCGTTGAAGTCGGAGCTGATGCCGACGTGGTCGATGCCGATCTTGCGCACCGTGTAATCGATGGCGTCGCCCAGGTCCTTGAGGCCGGCCTTGGGTTCTTCCTCGAGGATGGCGTAGAGCTGACTGGCGTACTCGCCGAACTTCTGCTCGGACCACGCGGCGATGATCGGGTCACCCGGCATCAAGGCGTAGGCGAGGTTCGGCAGCGGTGGCAGGTCGAAGCGGGCACGCAGGGCGTTGAGTTTGTCCTGGGTGCCTTGGGTCAGTGGGCGCAGGTATTGGGAGAAGCCGACGATTTGCACCACGCCGCCGCTGTTCTTGATCAGCTGCAATTCCTTGTCGCTGAGGTTGCGCGGGATATCCACCATGGCGCGCGGTGCCGAGTGCGAGGCCACCAACGGTGCGCGGCTCAATTGCGCGACTTGCTCCAGGGCCTTGGTCGACATCTGCGACACGTCGATGATCACACCCAGGTCGTTCAACCGCTGTACGGCTTGCTTGCCGATGTCCGACAAACCGTCGAGGGCGTCCGGTGAATCATTGAAAAACGGCAACGGGCGCGAGGAATCCGCCCAGTCGTTATTGCCCACGTAGCTGAAGCCGAACATGCGCATGCCACGGGCGGCCCACAGATCCAACAGGTTCAGGTCATGGCCCAGGGGATAGGCGTTGAGCATGCTCATGAAAATCGCGAACTTGCCTTCACCGTGCAGGCGCCGGAAGTCGGCGGGGGTGTAGGCGATGGCGACCTGATTGGGGAAGTCGCGGACCATGCCGGAGATGATCTTGTAGCGGATCTCCTGCTGGTTACGCGCTTCGGCGACAAAACCGGCGGTGGGTTTGTGCGGCGCGTTGGGGCCGTTCCACAATTCCGGCCAGCCGAAAATCGTCAGCGCCGCGCCAGACAGGCGTCCGCGATTGGCTTTGACCAGGTCGAACTGGCCAGTGCCGTCTTTGTCGATCTCGTTGCCGACGGTGCCAAAATCCTGGGGCACGGTGATGTGGCTGTCGAAAGAGAGCATGCGTTCGTGCAGCTCATCGGCCTGTTGCAGCACTTTGAGCGGATAACCGGGATTGTCCTTGAACCAGTGATCCCAAACCGCAAAACCTGTACCGGCGCTGATCGCCAGGGCCAGCGGCAGGCCGATGTAAAGAGCCTTTTTCGAACGAGGTTTTGTCATTGCCATCTCAGTCAGGTTCGCCGCCCCGGTGCGGGCGCAGGGGCCTTTGCTATCTGGAAAGAACGAGTGACCCACGTGAGAATTTAGGTGAATGTGATGGCCCCTTCGCGGGCAAGCCTCGCTCCTACAGGTGATGTGTCGTGCGCCAAACCCGTAGGAGCGAGGCTTGCCCGCGAAGCTCTTAAATTTGTGACGGGGACGAACGTTCTAGCTTGGATAAAGCCTGCTTCATGGCTGACACAGGTAGGGCAATGACGATTTCTCGACGATGGTTCATGGCGGGCCTGGCGCTGACTGGCGCCGCCGTGCCTGCGGTTTTTTATGGGCATCGCGAATGGACGAAACCGGACCCGACGATCACCCCCGGTGAAGCGTCGTTCGATGTCGCGGACGTCACCGGCCAGCGATTGGCGGATGCCTTGCGCGGGGTCTGGACGATTCGCTTCGAAGGCAACGACGCCGGCCTCGACGGCGTGCCCCGGGACGGGCTCGAAGTGTTTCTCGACATTGGCCACAAGGGGCGCGGGGTCAGTGGTTTTCTCGACACTGCCGAGCATCTGCGCGGTGCCGATGCCCCGCGTTACCGGATCTTCGGCGACCTGGCCGAGGCCAATGCCGCGCAACTGAGCTGGCGACTGGTCGGCCCCGGTGGCAAGACCGATTACGAATTCAACATGCGCCTGGACGAGGTCTGGGCCGCGTTTGGCAATGCCGGCAGCGGCAGCCTCAGTGGCCGGGTGTCGCGCCTCGATCGTCCGTTGGTTCTGCCCGCCCAGGACAATCGTTTTATCGCCGTCAAACATTTATTCCCCGAGGCCCGGGAACGCACCGCACTGAACCCGCCGCTGCTGGCCTGGCTGGTGTCGCCCGAGCATCGGTTGTTCCACCAGCTCTGGCATGCCTCCCGGGACAAATGGCACACCTTGTCCGAGGACAAGCGCGATGCCCTGCGCGGCATTGGCTGGCAGCCGGGGCCGCGTGACCAGGAGCGTGATGCCCGGGGCAAGCACAAGGATCGCAACGGCTCCGGGATCGATTTCTTTTTCATGCACCGGCACATGCTCGGCACGGCGCGCTCGATGCAGGACTTGCCGTCCTGGCAGTACTTCCCGCTGCCGCAGCCGGAGCTGGTGCGTGACCGCGCCGGTTTCGCCCGTTATTTCGACAACCACGACGGCACCGCGCTGCCGCCGACCTGGCTGGCCGAGGGCGATGACGAGTACACCCAGTGGGTGGCCGATCTGAAAACGGCCGAGACTTACCAGACCAATTTCCAGGTCTGGGAATCGCAGTACCGCGATCCGCAATACTTGTCGAAGCTGACCCTGGGGCAGTTCGGTTCCGAGGTGGAGCTGGGCCTGCACGACTGGCTGCACATGCGTTGGGCTTCGGTGCCGCGCGACCCTTCGAACGGCGCACCGGTGCCACTGGCGCGGGACCTGGACGACTTTGCCGCGCGCTGGTTTGCCCCGGAAAACGACTTTCTCGGCGATCCGTTTTCGTCCCATGTGAACCCGGTGTTCTGGCACTTCCACGGCTGGATCGATGACCGGGTCGAAGACTGGTTTCGCGCCCATGAGCGTTTTCATCCGGGTGAAGTCAGCCGTTTGGAAGTCAACGGCGTGCACTGGTTTGCGCCGGGGCGCTGGGTTGAGGTCGATGACCCGTGGCTTGGCCCGACTACCCACGGCTGCAGCACCACGCCGGGATTGCAGGCTGGCAAGTCAGTGGAAATGGACCCGGAAACCATGAAACTCGCCTTGCGCATCACCTTTGGCGAAGACGAAAAGAAACTCGCCGACCTGTTCCGTCGGGTGCCGAAACGGCCGTGGTATGCGCGTAATTTGAAGGCCAAGCAGAGTCAGGCTTGAACCCCACTGTGGCGAGGGAGCTTGCTCCCGCTGGGGCGCGAAGCGGCCCGCTCTCTACCTGAAAAGAAGGGGACTGCTGCGCAGTCCAGCGGGAGCAAGCTCCCTCGCCACAGGTTACTTGCCTGGCATCACTGCCATTACAACGCCTGCCACCCCCCACCCAACGCCTTGTACAACGCCACACTGGCCTGCACCCGCGCCAGCCGCAATTGCACATTCAAATCCTGCGCCGCATACAGCGTTCGCTGGGTCTCCAGCACCGTCAGCAAATCCTCGGCCCCAGCCTGATAACGACTTTGCGCGATGTTGAACGCCGTCTGCGCCTGATTCAGCTCTTCACTCTGCCACTGCCGTTGTTCGTCCAATCCGCGAATGCTATTGAGGGCTTTTTCAACGTCGGCGAAGCCGTTGATGATTGCGCCGCGATAGATTTCCAGCAGCTCTTCCTGGCGCGCGGTGGCCTTGTCGCGCTCGGCACCGAGGCGGCCGTTGTTGAAGATCGGCGCGACCAGCCCGGCGGTGAGGTTGTAGAAGGGGCTGCGCATGATGTCGGAGAAACTGTTGGCCCCTGAACCGATGTTGGCGCTCAAGGTCACCGTCGGCAGCATGGCCGCGCGGGCGACGGTGACGTCAGCCTGGGCCGCCGCCAATTGCGCTTCGGCCCGGGCGATGTCCGGGCGGCGGCTCAGCAGCTCACTGGGCAGGCCGGCGCCGATGGTCGGCCATTGCAGTCGATCAAAGGGTTCCTGGCTCAGGTCCAGTTCCTGAACCGGACGGCCGAGCAGGGCGGCGAGGCTGATCAGTGCGTCCTGAGCCTGTTGCTGCACCAGCGGCAATTGCCGTTGCTGGGCGGCCACCAGGCTTTTCTGCTGGGCCAGTTCCAGTGCGGTGGCCGAGCCTGAATCAAAACGGGTCTGTACCAGCTTCAAGACGTTTTGCGCATTGGCCAGGTTCAACTCGGCGATACGGCTTTGCTCTCGCAGCGACAAGGTTTGCGCATAACTGTTGGCCACCCCGCTGAGCAAGGTCAGCTCCACCGTGGCTTGATCAAACTCGCTGGCCTTCAAGCCCCATTGCGCACTGTCGCGAGACGCACGTTTGCCGCCCCAGAAATCGATTTCATAACTGGCGCTGAGGTTGGCATCGAAATAGTCCACCGCCTGATTGCTGCTGTCGGCATCGAGCTGACTGTAGCCTTTGCCCCGTAGCAGTTTTTGCCGATTGGCATTCCCCGCAGCCTTGACCTCCGGCAGCAACGAACCGCCGGCAATCACCGTCCCGGCCTGGGCCTGACGTACTCTGGCGACCGCTGCCGCCAAGTCAAAACTGCCGATCCTGGCCTGTTCGATCAGGCGATCCAGTTGCGGGCTGCCAAATTGCGTCCACCATTGCCGGTTATCCAGCGTGGCGCTGTGGGGCGATTGCCAAGTGGCGGGCGGTGCGAGGCCGCTGTCCGGGCGCGGGGCAGGGCTGCCGCACGCGCTGAGCAGCAGGCAAAGGGTCAATAGACTGAGTGGCGGCTTCATAGATCGATCATTCACTGGTAAGGGCCGTGACCGGGTCAAGCCGGGCAGCTTTGCGGGCCGGCATGAAGCCGAAGACAACACCGGTAACGAGGGCGCAGCCGAAGGCGCCGAGCACCGCCATCAAGGAAAACGCCACGGCGACTTCGCTGAGCACCAGCACGCCGCCGACGATCAGCGCCAGGGCAATCCCGGCCAGGCCGCCGACCACCGAGAGCATCACCGCTTCGGTGAGGAACTGGCGCAGTATGTCGCGCTGACGGGCGCCGGTGGCCATGCGGATGCCGATCTCGCGGGTCCGTTCGCGCACGGTCATGAGCATGATGTTCATCACGCCGATCCCGCCCACCAGCAACGAAATCGCGGCAATCGAGCCGAGCATCAGTGACAGGGTATTTTGCGTGCGCGCTTCGGCCTGGATCATCGCGGCATTGTTAGTCAGTTCGAAATCCTTCTTGCCGTTGTGCAGGCGCAGCATCAATTGCTCGATGGCTTTTTCGGCTTCCTTGACCTTGCGGGCGTCCGCTGCGGCGATGGCCACGTATTCAGGATTGTGCGTGCCGAACAAGCGGACACTGGCTGCCGAATAGGGGATGGCGATGCGGTTATCGCTGTCGGAGTCGCCGGAACTGGCGCCTTTTTCAGCGAGGACGCCAACCACTTGGAATGGCACGTTTTCAATCAGGATGTACTGGCCGATGGGGTTGGCAACATCCTTGAGCAATTTGCTGCGCACCTTGTGGCCGATCACCGCGACCGCCGCGGCGTTGCGTTCGTCGGCCTCGGTGAAATAGCTGCCCTGGACCACTGGCCAGTTGAAGATCGCCGGGAAATTGGTGTCGTTGCCGCCGACGTAACTCATGTGGTCGACGTTGCCAAAGCGTACCCCGGCCTCGGCGCCATTGACCGGCATGATCCGCCGCACTTGCGGCAGGCTGGCGAGGGCGGCGACGTCGTCCAGGGTCACCACGCCCGGCGGTGTACGCGGGTTTGGCGCCGAGCCGCTGAGGTAAATAATGTTCGAGCCGAACGCACCCATCTGCGCCATCACCTGGCGCTTGCTGCCTTCACCGACCGCCAGCATGACCACCACCGACGCCACGCCGATGATGATCCCCAGCAACGTCAGGGCGGTGCGGAACTTGTTGATCCACATCACCCGCCACGCCGCTTGCACAGCGTCCACCAGTTCGCCTTTCCAGGCACCAGTGGCCTCGGCGCCTTCACTGAGACGCTTGCGCAAGTCCACCGCCTGCAAGGCGCCGGGGTTGGCCGAGGTTTGTGCGGTGGGATCGTCGTGGGCGCTGTCACTGATGATCAGGCCGTCTCGGATTTCGATGATGCGCTTGGCCCGCGCCGCGACTTCGCGGTCGTGGGTAATGAGGATCACCACGTGGCCCTGGCTCGCCAGCTCGTCGAGCAAGGTCATGACCTCAGCGCCGCTGTGGCTGTCGAGGGCGCCGGTGGGTTCGTCGGCGAGGATAATGTGGCCGCCGTTCATCAAGGCGCGGGCAATCGATACCCGTTGCTGCTGGCCGCCGGAGAGCTGGTGCGGGCGATTGCCGGTGCGCGTGGCCAGGCCGAGGCGGTCGAGCAGGGCGGCGGCGCGGGCGTGGCGTTCGGCCGCCGGGGTGCCGGCGTAGATCGCCGGCATCTCGACGTTTTCCTGGGCCGAACCGGACGGGATCAGGTGATAACCCTGGAACACAAAGCCAAACGCCTCGCGGCGCAACCAGGCCAGTTCATCGCTGTCCAGGGCGGCGACGTTTTCCCCGGCGAAGCGGTACTCGCCCGAGGTCGGTCGGTCGAGGCAGCCGAGGATGTTCATCAGTGTCGATTTGCCGGAGCCGGACGCGCCGACGATCGCCACGAATTCACCGGCATGGATCGCCAGGTCGATGCCGCGCAACACGTGAACTTGCGGGGCGTCGCCGCCACCGTAGGCTTTTCGGATGTCCTGCAGGTCGATCAGGGGCGTCTGCATTCAGCCGCCACTCCCGTCGGCCGGGCCGATCAACAGGTGATCGCCTTCTTCGAGGCCGTCGAGGATCTGCACTTTCAGCCGGTCACTGATGCCGGTGCGCACCTCACGTTGCTGGATGGCGCCGTTTTTCGCGACCACTTGCGCGGTCTGGCTGTCGGCCTGGGGGCCATCTTGCAGCGCGGCAATCGGCGCGGTGAGGACGTTTTTTGCTTGATCGGAGACGAAGAACACCTGAGTGGTCATCTCCGCCATCAAGGCGTTATCGGCGTTGTCGACGTCGAGCAAAACCGTATAGAGCACCACGCGGCCGGTGCCGCTTTTGCTCGAACTGGCGGGGCTGCCGCCGCCCTGGCTGGTCTGGTCCAGCGGCTTGGGCGGGATCGGCAGAATCTGCCGCACCGTGCTGTTCCAGCGGCGCTTGCCCCCGCTGAGCGTGGTGAACCAGGCGGTCATGCCGGGTTTGACGTGGCCGATATCGGCTTCCGAGACCTCGGCCCAGACCGTCATCGGCGACAGTTTGGCGATGCGCAGAATCAATGGCGTCTGTTGTTGAGCGTTGAGGGTCTGGCCTTCCCGGGCATCGAGGGCGACCACGGTTCCGTTCATCGGTGCATAAATGCGCGTGTAACCGAGTTCGGCCTGGTCGCTGCGCAGGCTGGCCTGGGCCTGGCGAATCTGCGCCTGGAACATCTCGACCCGAGCCTGGGTCGCGCGCAATTCAGCCTGGGCGGTTTGCACGTCTTCGGCACGGGTCGCGCCGCCGGCAGCGAGGTTCTGCTGGCGCTGGAATTTCTGCCGGGCCAGTTCGTGCAGGGCCTTTTGTTCCTGCAACTGGGCCTTGAGGTTGTCGATGGAAAAACGCCCGGCGTCGAGTTTGGCCTGTTGCGTGGACGGATCGATTTCCACCAGCAGATCGCCTTCCTTGACCACGTCGCCGACTTCCACATGAATCTTGTGGATCTGCCCTGAAGCCTGGGCACCGACGTCGACATAACGTCGCGGTTGCAGGGTGCCGAGAGCCGTGACGCTGCTTTCGATGTCGCCGCGGCTGACTTGCACCGTGGCAAACTGATCGCGGCCGGGCGGGAGGATCTGCCAGGCGGCGACGGCGATAACGGGGATCAGACACAGTGCTGCAAGCAAGGCGCGTCGTGCGGTGCGGGGACGTTTCATGCAGGGTTCCGGCCAATGGAAATCGGCCCGTCACTCAGGTTGCGCGCACATTCAGGCGACAGCTGAGGGCTGTCGCGGGGCGACAGAGACGGGGAGCTGTCCTGTAAACGAGGCGGGAAGGGTGGAATTTAAGCGCGGAAACACAGAGTTACAGGTATAGCGCGGCACTATTTGTCGGGCAAACCGAAACAGCACTTTAAATCTATATGAGAATTACTATAAATTACGCGACTCAAATTGCCATCATCCGCTACTGCCCATTTGGCGGTCGTGGATCTGGCGCAAGGACAGAAACCGCACCCTGTGCGGCCGGGAGTCATGTTGGAAAACTACTATCGCGAGCTGGTGTGTTTCCTGAACGCCAAGCTGGGCAACCGTCAGGTGGCCGAAGATGTGGTGCATGACGCTTATCTGCGCGTACTGGAGCGTTCCAGCGACACGCCGATCGAGCAGCCCCGGGCCTTCCTTTATCGCACCGCGCTCAATCTGGTGATCGACGACCATCGACGCAATGCCCTGCGCCAAGTCGAATCCCTGGAAGTGCTCGATACCGAAGAGCGCTACTTCACGCCGTCACCGCATACAAGCCTCGATCACGGCCAACGCCTGGCCATGCTCCAGCGTGCCCTGGCGGAATTGCCCAAGTTGTGCCGCGAGAGTTTTCTGCTGCGCAAGATCGATGGCCTGTCGCACCCCGAGATCGCCGAACACCTGGGGATTTCCCGGGCGCTGGTGGAAAAACACATCGTCAATGCCATGAAGCATTGCCGGGTGCGCATCAAGCAATGGGACGCCCATTGATCCCCTCCCATTAAATTTTTTTTCATTGTCCTCGTTCCTACTCAACAGACGATCTGCTGTCCTGCTCCGGGCCGGCCAGGTCACTTAGGCTTCCTCCCCTTGTTGAGGGGTTCATCCAGAGGACACTGGAAATGACACAGGCAATTGCATCGCCCATCGTTCACGACCTGATCGGCGTCGGTTTCGGCCCTTCGAACCTGGCGCTGGCTATCGCCCTGCAAGAGCGCGGGCCGAGCCAGGGTGAGCTGGATGTACTGTTTCTCGACAAGCAGGCCACCTACAGCTGGCACGGCAACACCCTGTCGACCCAGAGCGAGTTGCAGATTTCCTTCCTCAAGGACCTGGTGACCCTGCGCAACCCGACCAGCCCGTACTCGTTCGTCAATTACCTCAAGCACCACGGGCGCCTGGTGGACTTCATCAACCTGGGCACCTTCTATCCGTGCCGCATGGAGTACAACGACTACCTGCGCTGGGTGGCCGGGCAGTTCACTGAACAAAGTCGCTATGGCGAAGAAGTGCTGACCATCGAGCCGGTGCTGCACAACCAGCAGGTCGAAGCGTTGCGCGTGATCTCCCGCGACACCCAGGGTCAGCAGCACGTGCGCACCACCCGTTCTATCGTGGTCAGCGCGGGCGGCACGCCGCGTATTCCCGAAGCGTTCAAAGCGATGAAAGATGACGGCCGCGTGTTCCACCATTCGCAGTACCTGGCGCAAATGGCCAAGCAGCCGTGCGTGAACAACAAGCCGATGAGTATCGCGATCATCGGTGGCGGGCAGAGCGCGGCGGAAGCCTTCATCGATTTGAACGACAGCTTCCCGTCGGTGCAGGTGGACATGATCCTGCGTGGTTCGGCGCTGAAGCCAGCGGACGACAGCCCGTTCGTCAACGAAGTGTTCTCGCCGGAGTTCACCGACCTGGTGTTCCAGCAGGAAAGCAGCGAGCGTGAGCGCCTGGTCAACGAGTACCACAACACCAATTACTCGGTGGTGGACATCGACCTGATCGAACGCATCTACGGCATCTTCTATCGTCAGAAGGTTTCCGGGATTGCCCGTCATGTGTTCCGCACCCTGACCACCATCGAAAAAGCCACCGCCACCGAGCACGGCATCGAACTGGCGGTGCGCAACAATGCCACCGGCGAAGTCACGGTTCGTCATTACGACGCCGTCGTGCTGGCCACCGGTTACGAGCGCCAGATGCACCGCAAACTGCTGGCGCCGCTGGAAGCGTACCTGGGCGATTTCGAAGTTGATCGCAACTACAAACTGATCACCGACGAGCGCTGCAAGGCCGGCATCTACATGCAGGGCTTCTGCCAGGCCAGCCATGGCTTGAGCGACACCTTGCTGTCGATCCTGCCGATTCGCGCGGATGAGATCGCAGGCTCGCTGTATGACCATGGCAAGTCCCGCGGGCATGGTCGTTCGGTGATGGATTTGTTACTCGCCACTGCCAGCTAATCCCCACCCTGATCGTTCCCACGCTCCGCGTGGGAATGCAGCCCGGGACGCTCCGCGTCCCATTGGAACGCAGAGCGTCCCTGGAGGCATTCCCACGCGGAGCGTGGGAACGATCAAGCCCCCTCGCCACAGTTTTTTGATCATCCTGAACCCTTCCTGAAGAACCCGCCGATTCCCCCGGCACGGCCCCCGGCATCGTTTACTCTCCAGAAATCGGGGCGTAAGCTTCGCGCGTTTTCATCAATAGCGGAGACCCACAGTGGGTACTTGTTCGAGTGACAGTCGTCGGCCGGTTTCAGTAACCGGCACCTTCTCGGCAAGCTGACGCGCAGCTTTTTTTGTGCCGTTGACTTGCTGAAAAGCGAGTAGCGGCATCCCGATCGCGGCCTGTGGCGGCGCGATTCCCGACGTCCCTCTCATCGACGCTGAACCGTGCGTGATGCTCGACTTTTATGTCGTCATCGCGGCGACTCGACGCGCCTGCTCGACGGTTTCCCCGGCTGACCCTGGGGGGTAACTGCCATGAACCTGACCTTGCTCAAGGAATTCTTTGTCGGATTCCTGCGCACCCGCCACATCGCCCGGCACTTCCGTCGCCTGGCCTTGCTGGAAAGCATCAACGACACCACGGTCAGCCGTGAAGTACCGCCGACGTTGGCGCAGACCCTGGTGTCCGCGGCCAACAGCGACACCGGCCTGTTGCTGGATAACCTCGGCAGTCACAGCGATGGCTTGAGCGAGCTCGAAGCCGACACCCTGCGCGAGCAATTCGGCCTCAACGAAGTCGAGCATGAGCAGCCGCTGCCGTGGTGGGTGCACCTGTGGCACTGCTATAAAAATCCGTTCAACCTGCTGTTGACCTTGTTGGCGGCGGTGTCGTGGTTCACGGAAGACCTCAAGGCCGCCGTGGTGATTTTCTCCATGGTGGTGCTGTCGACCTTGCTGCGGTTCTGGCAGGAAGCCAAGTCGAACCAGGCCGCCGATGCACTCAAGGCCATGGTGAGTAACACCGCGACCGTGCTGCGCCAGGGTGCGCAACGCATCGAATTGCCGATCAAGCAGCTGGTGCCCGGGGACCTGATCGTGCTTTCGGCTGGCGACATGATCCCCGCCGATTGCCGGGTGCTCAGCGCCAAGGACCTGTTCGTCAGCCAGGCGGCCATGACCGGCGAATCGATGCCGGTGGAAAAATTTCCCCGTCAGCAGGACAGCGACACAGCCAACCCGCTGGACCTCGACAACATTCTGTTCATGGGCACCAACGTGGTGTCGGGTTCAGCCATTGCGGTGATCCTGACCACCGGCAACAGCACCTATTTCGGCGCCTTGGCCCAACGGGTCAGCGCCACCGACCGCGCGCCGACTTCGTTCCAGAACGGCGTGAACAAAGTCAGTTGGCTGCTGATCCGCTTCATGTTCGTGATGGCGCCGCTGGTGTTGTTCATCAACGGTTTCACCAAGGGTGACTGGATGCAGGCGCTGCTGTTCGCGCTGTCCATCGCCGTGGGCCTGACCCCGGAAATGCTGCCGATGATCGTCACCTCGACTCTGGCCAAGGGCGCGGTGTTCTTGTCGCGCAAAAAGGTCATCGTCAAACGTCTGGACGCGATCCAGAACTTCGGCGCCATGGACGTGCTGTGCACCGACAAGACCGGGACCCTGACCCAGGACAAGATCTTCCTCGCCCGCCATGTCGACGTCTGGGGTGAAGAGTCCGATGACGTGCTGGAAATGGCTTACCTCAACAGCTACTACCAGACCGGCCTGAAAAACCTGCTGGACGTGGCGGTGTTGCAACACGTCGAAGTGCACCGCGAACTGGAAGTGGCCACGGCGTTTGCCAAGGTCGATGAAGTGCCGTTCGACTTCACCCGGCGGCGCATGTCGGTGGTGGTCGCCGAGCACGATCAGCCGCATCACTTGCTGGTGTGCAAAGGTGCGGTGGAAGAAATCCTCGCCGGCTGCACCCGGGTTCGCCACGGTGACCACGACGAGCCGCTGAGCGATGAACTGTTGGCGCGGATTCGTGAAGTCACCGCGTCGTTCAATGAAGAAGGCTTGCGCGTAGTGGCCGTGGCGGCGCGGCATACGCCGAAAGACCAAGCGATTTACAGCATCGCCGACGAGCAACAGATGACCCTGATCGGCTACGTGGCGTTCCTCGATCCGCCCAAGGAAAGCACCGCGCCGGCCCTGCGTGCGTTGGCCGAGCATGGCATCGCCGTGAAAGTGCTGACCGGCGATAACGAACGGGTGACCGCCAAGGTCTGCCGCGAAGTCGGCCTGGAGCAACAAGGCCTGCTGATGGGCAGCGACGTCGAACGCATGAGCGACGCCGAACTGGCGCTGGCCGTGGAAACCACCAACGTCTTTGCCAAACTGACGCCATCGCACAAGGAACGCATCGTCCGTTTGCTCAAGGGCAACGGCCATGTCGTCGGCTTCATGGGCGACGGCATCAACGACGCCCCGGCGCTGCGCGCGGCCGACATCGGCATTTCAGTGGACAGCGCGGTGGACATCGCCAAGGAAGCGGCCGACATCATCCTCCTGGAAAAAAGCCTGATGGTGCTGGAGGAGGGCGTGCTCGAAGGGCGGCGGACCTTCGCCAACATGCTCAAGTACATCAAGATGACCGCCAGTTCGAACTTCGGCAACGTGTTCTCGGTGCTGGTGGCCAGTGCGTTTATCCCATTCCTGCCGATGCTGCCGATGCACCTGCTGGTGCAAAACCTGCTGTATGACATTTCGCAGATCGCCATCCCGTTCGATAACGTCGATGAAGACATGCTGAAAAAACCACAGCGCTGGCAACCGGCGGATGTCGGCCGTTTCATGCTGTTCTTCGGCCCGATCAGTTCGATCTTCGACATCAGCACCTTTGCCTTGATGTGGTACGTGTTCGACGCCAACACCCCGGACCACCAGACCCTGTTCCAGTCCGGCTGGTTCGTGGTGGGGTTGCTGACCCAGACCCTGATCGTGCACATGATCCGCACGCCGAAGATCCCGTTCCTGCAAAGCCGCGCGGCCATGCCGCTGATGATCATGACTGGGGTCATCATGGCCATCGGCATCTTCCTGCCGATGGGGCCGTTCGCGCACTACTTCAAACTGCAGGCGCTGCCGTCGCTGTACTTTGTGTTTTTGCCAGTGATTCTGCTGGCGTACATGGGCCTGACCCAGGCGGTGAAAGGCTTCTACATTCGCCGGTTTGGCTGGCAATAAATCGCTGTTGTGGCGAGGGAGCTTGCTCCCGTTCGGCGGCGAAGCCGTCGTCGAAGGGGGCCGCTTCGCAGCCCAGCGGGAGCAAGCTCCCTCGCCACAGGTGTTGCGCCAACGCCACATCGGTGTGGGACCTGCTGAAGACACATTTCAGAACCGTCCTACATCGGTATCAAGGTGTTTCGTCTAGCGTGAGGGAAACCCCAGCCAGTCGAAACCCATGTCGCTTCAACCCCTGCACATCCTGATCGCCGAACCCCAGCCACTTCTACAACAACGCATGGCCAGACACCTCAACGAACTGGGCTATCGACGCATCACCCAGGCGACCTCCCTGCGTGAACTTCTGGACTTGACCCACTATTCCTACGAGCCCTTCGAGGCATTCGACCTGCTGATTATCAACGGCGAGTTACTGAGCAGTGCCGGTGCCGATCCTCACCGGTTTTTCATGCGCAATGCGCAGGTCCGCCACGGTTTGATCCATGACGCACGTCGCGGCCAGGAAAAGCCCGAGTTGCTGTTTACTTCGTGCCGACGACAACTGAGCCTCATTGGTACGCCGGACCGGCAAGCGCTCCAGGCTTTTATGCAAAGCCTTGGGTGGTGATCCAGTTCTACCGGCACTAGAAGGTTTATGGGACGTTTCCTACAGAGTTTCAGACGTTTCCTAATTAGCTTGCCCCGTGGTTCCTGGACAATCGTCGCACCCCAACCGACGAGTCGACGCCTTCCATGCCCAACCTGCCACTGCGTGTCCTGGTGCTCGAAGATCACACCTTTCAGCGTTCCGTCGCCGTGAACATGTTGGGCGCGCTGGGTTGCCACGAGGTATTCGAAGCCAGCGACGGCGCCGAAGCGCTGGAGGTCCTGGATGCGGTCGGCGCAGTGGATATCGCCCTGTGCGACTTGCAGATGGAAGGCATGGACGGCCTGGCCTTTTTGCAGCGGGTCGGCGCTTCGGGGCAGGTGAAGTCGATCATCATCAGCAGTGTGTTGTCGGCGGATTTGCGTCGGGCCGTGCATCAGATGGTGTCGCTGTCGGGCCTGGCGCTGCTCGGCGATGTCGGCAAACCGCTGCATGGTGAGGTGCTGGCGCAATTGTTGAACAAATACCTCAACAGCCCGGTTGCCAAGCCTTGGTCGATGCAAATCCCGGAGCTGGCCACCGAGCAGGAAGTGCGTGGGGCGCTGGCCGCCCGGCAATTGCAGGCCTGGTATCAACCCAAGTTCAACCTGCAAACCGGTGACGTGTGTGGGGTCGAGGTGCTATGTCGCTGGTTGCATCCGATCGAGGGTGTGTTGTCGCCTGCGGTGTTCATGCCGGTGCTGGAGCGGTGCGGGTTGATGGATGAGTTGCTGTTTGCCCAACTGGATCAGGCGTTGAGCCTGCAACAACAGGCCAGGCAACATGGCTTCACCCTGAACATGGCGTTCAACCTGCAAACCGCGCAACTGGCCAATACCGAGCTGACGTTCACCATCAAGGACATCCTGGCCCGGCACGCCACGGTGGGCGCGAGCCTGACGTTTGAACTCACCGAAAGCGGTCTGCTGGAGGCCCCGGCCACCAGCCTCGAAAGCCTGGTGCGTTTGCGGATGATGGGCTGCCAGTTGTCCATCGACGATTTCGGCGCCGGGTTTTCCTCGCTGCAACGCCTGTGTCAGTTGCCGTTCAACGAGATCAAGCTCGATGCCGAATTTGTCCGAACCCTGGAACACGAACCTCGTTGCCGCGCCGTGATCAGCAGCACCCTGGCGTTGGGTGAGGCGCTGGGGATGTCGGTGGTCATCGAAGGCATCGAAACCGAGGCGCAACGCCAGCAATTGTTGGCGCTGGGTTGCACGCAAGGGCAGGGCTACTGGTACGCGCGACCCATGAGCGGTGAGGATTTGCTGCAATGGCTGCCTTTGCGTGGGGCGGTGAGAAGTGATTTTTAGGAAAGGTCCTACAGAAAATTCAACAGGTGTTCCGTAGCCTTGCGCGACATGAATCACTCACTCTCCCGGGGCAATGATGCCGAATAAAGCCTTACGAATCCTGATCGCCGATGAGCAGCATTTCCATCGGATGAAAATCGAGCGGCTGTTCAATCAACTCGATTACTTCCGGGTTGCACCCGCGCAAAGTCTCGAAGAACTGCTGACCCTGGTGGAGTACGGTTGCGAGCCGTTCGATCTGGTGGTGGTCAACGCGGCCATAGCGAACGGGGCGCTGGACTGGTTGGGGTTCTTTCTGAACAACCCGCAAGTTCATTACGCCTTGATCTATGACGGTGAGCAGGCCCAATTGCCGCCGATTCCGGGATGTGCGCAACAAAAGGTTCAGGTCAGCCATGGCGTGCTGCCCGATCTGGGCACTCTGGTGCAGTTGATGACGGTGGTCGATCCGCCGATGCCGGCTGAAGAGCAACCCTGGTTGACCCGGTTGTACAAGCAACAGCAGGGTTGACCGTTCGTCGGAACTGTCAGATCTGACAGGTGGTTTTGCCTGTTCTCCCATGCAAAAGTCATTGCGCAGCCGTTGCGTCTACCCGAGCCAATCCCGGTGGTATTCGGTGTGCAGTCGTCATGTCTTTGCACAAGGAGTTGCCATGAAGTCAGCGTTGATTGTGGACGATCATCCGGTGGTACGGGCCGCAGTCAAAATTGTCCTTGAGCAGAAGAGCTTCAGACGCATTTTTGAGGCGTCGAACGGTAGCGAGGTGATGTCGCTGTTGCGCGAGCATTCGCCGGAGCTGTTGGTGCTCGATCTGGTCATGCCGTCCCTCGACGGGCTTGATGTGCTGGAGCGAATCAAGGCCAGTGATCAGTCGTGCCGGGTACTGGTTTTCTCGTCCCTGGACCCGCAGCATTTTCAAGACCGTTGCATGCGTGCCGGGGCCCTGGCCTATGTCTCCAAAACCAACGACTTGAGGCATTTGCACGAAGCGGTGCACGCGCTCATGGCCGGCTACACCTATTTCACCCAGTTGCCAGCGGTATCGCGGGACAGTCTGCAAAGCACTGAAAAACAACTGATCGACCTGCTCTCCAATCGCGAACTGACCATCTGCCAGCACCTGGCTCGCGGCATGAGCAACAAGGCCATCGCCGAGCTCATGCACCTGAGCCACAAGACCGTCAGCACCTACAAGACGCGCCTGACTGAAAAACTCAGGGTGCCTTCGTCGGTGTACTTGCGTGAATTCGCCAAACGCAACCATCTGATTTGAACGAGCCAGACTATGCGTGCGTGTCTTTTCCTGTTGCTGCTGTTCTCCGTAGTGCTTGCTGCGGCCGAGTCGCTCAACGGGGCGAAGACGCAGCGTTTGCTCGGACGCTCGACTGTGGACGGCTACGAAGTCCGCCTCGACGACAAAGACTGGCAATGGCTGCGCAACAAGCGGGTCTTGCGTCTAGGCGTCACCGGCCCGGACTACCCGCCGTTCGAGTTGACGCGCAACCACGATGAACTGGAAGGCATCACCGCCGACTACGCTGATTTGCTGGCCCAGTTGCTGCACGTCAGGATCGAGGTGCTGCGTTACGCCACGCGCGAGGCCGCCATGCAGGCGCTCAAAGCCGATGAGCTGGATTTGCTCGGAACCTCGAACAACTTCGAAGCGGCCGATCCCGAACTGACGAGTTCGCGCGCCTACGCCGAAGATCAACCCATGCTGGTCACCCGACTGGACGAGCGGATGCCCGAGGATCTCGCCGGCAAGCGCATCGCCATGGTCGATGACTATCTGCCCGCCTCAAGCATCACGGCGTTCTATCCCGAGGCGAGCCTGCACCTTTACCCCTCGACACTTGAAGCGCTCGGTGCCGTAGCGTTTGGGCAGGATGACGTCTACCTGGGCGACTTCATCAGTGCCAATTACCTGATCAACAATAACTACCTCAACAACGTCCACCTGGCGGGGCCTTCCGGCCTGGATGCCAATCCGTTCGGCTTTGCCCTGGCCCGCAGCAATACGCGTCTGTCGAGGATTGTCGATCAGGCACTGGCGGCGATTCCCATGGAGCAACGTATTGCCATCGAGCAACGCTGGAGTGCTGGCAGGGCCAACATTTCAGGTCAGCAAAGTGTGCAATTGAGTCCCAGCGAACAACGCTGGCGGGCTCGGTATCCGACGTTGACCGTGGGCGTTGTCGAAGACTTTGCGCCACTGACGTTTTTCGATGCCCAGGGTCGCTTCAGTGGATTGACCGCGCAATTACTGACCTTGATCAGCCAGCGCAGTGGCTTGACCTTCAAGGTGCAACGCAGCCGTTCACTGGACCAGCAGGTCCAGCAACTCAAGGCCGGTGAGATTGACCTGTTGCCGGCGATCATTCCCAGCCGCGAACGCGAGGGCGAGTTGCGCTTCACCCGCGCTTACTTGAGCAACCCGTTCGTCCTGGTCAGCACCGCGTCCCCGGGCAGCCCGAAAACCCTGGACGATCTGGCCGGAAAACGTCTGGCGATCAACCACAGTCATCCGTTGCGCGAATATGTTCAGGCGCGCGCCCCGGGCATTCGCCTGGTTGAAGTGCAAAGCCCGGCCCAAGGCCTGGAATCGGTCATGAAAGGGCAGGCTGATGCGGCACTCAGTTCATTAATCCTGACCCGTTACCTGATTGCCCGGCAATACCGCGAGCGCCTGCAAATCAACAGCACGGTGGGCGACGAACCGGCGCGTATCACCCTGGCCACCGATCGCGGTGCGCTTGAGCTGCACTCGATTCTGAACAAGGCCTTGCTGAGCATCTCGCCCGAGGAGATGGACGAGCTGGTGGCGCGCTGGAGCAACGACGTGGCGGTGGATGACAGTTATTGGCTGCGCCATCGCCAAGGGATTTTGCAGGCCTTCGCCGCTGGCGGGTTGCTGCTGTTGCTGGCGTTGGGCTGGATCGTCTGGCAACGCCGGCAGATTCGCCAGCGCCAGCAATGGTTGCAGCAATTGCAGGACGCCAAGGACGCCGCCGACGACGCCAACCGCGCCAAAACCACGTTTCTGGCGACCATGAGCCATGAAATCCGCACGCCGATGAATGCCCTGATCGGCATGCTCGAACTGGCCCTCAAACGCTCCGAAGAAGGCATCACCGACCGTTTCGCCATTGAGGTGGCGTCCAGTTCCGCGCAGCAGCTGCTGGCGTTGATCGGCGACATTCTGGACATCGCGCGCATCGAATCCGGGCATTTATCGTTGACACCGGAACGGGCCAACCTGCGCCAATTGACAGAATCAACAGGCCGGGTTTTCGAAGGGCTGGCGCGGCAGAAGGCACTGGAGTGGCGGGTCGAACTGGACGAGCAGAGCAACCGCGATGTGTTGATCGACCCCCTGCGTTTCAAGCAGATACTGTCGAACCTGTTGAGCAACGCCATCAAGTTCACCGAAGACGGCGAGGTCAGCCTGGCCCTGCACGTGAAGCCTGGCTTGCCCGGCCAGCTGACGGTGAACGTGACGATTGAAGACAGCGGCATCGGCATCAGCGCCGCCGATCAGCAACGACTGTTCAGCCCGTTTATCCAGGCTGGCAACAGTCCGGCGACCGGGCGCAGCGGTTCAGGATTGGGCTTGGTGATCAGCCGCTCCTTGTGCGAAATGATGGGCGGTCGATTGCAGCTTCACAGCCACCTTGGTCGGGGGACCCGGGTCGAGCTCAGCCTGGAGGTGCCAGCCCTGCAACCGTTGGCAAGCGACGCTGTGCCGTCGAGCGATTGGCCACTGCCGACCCGGCCGTTGACGATTCTGGTGGTCGATGATTACCCCGGCAATCGCCTGTTGCTGTCGCGGCAACTGAGTTATCTGGGGCACCGGGTGCTGGAGGCCGAGGACGGCGAACAAGGGCTGGAACAATGGCGCAAACAGCCGCTCGATGTGCTCATCACCGACTGCAACATGCCGGTGCTCAGTGGCTATGAACTGGCGATGGCGATCCGTGATGAAGAACGCGCGCAAGGCTTGCCCGCCACGCTGATCCTGGGCTTTACCGCCAATGCCCAGCCCGAGGAAAAGCGGCGTTGCCTCGAAGCCGGCATGGATGAGTGCCTGTTCAAGCCGATTCGCCTGGGGGACCTGAGTGCGTGGTTGGCGGCGCGGTTTCCAGGCGAATCGACCGTGAAAATTCAGGAGCCGCCGGCGTCAGAGATCGACTTGAGCGGTCTTGAGCAATACGTCGGCAGCGACCGCACGTTGATCAATCGCCTGGTGCACGATCTGGCGATGACCAACCGCGAAGATCGCCAACACCTGCTTCAGGCGCACGCGGCGGATGATCGCCAGCATCTCAAGGACCTGGCGCACCGCATCAAGGGCAGTGCGCGCATGGTCCGGGCGATCCGCCTGATCGAGTGTTGCGAGCAACTGGAACTGGCCTGCGCCGAAGGTCGTGCGGCGCTGATCGACGAGGCCGTCGAGCGTTTGCAGCAGACCATGGCGGGCCTCGACAAGAGTCTTGGCTAGCGCAAGATCAATCCCAGTGTGGGGCGATGCCTTTGGGGCTGGTCAAGCGCTGGCCGCGATCCAGGCCGGCGATCAGCGCCATGTCGGCGTCGCTCAAGGTCAGGGTGCACGCCTGCAGGTTACTTTCCAGGTTGGCGCGTTTGGTGGACGACGGGATCACCGCGTAACCCAGTTGCATGGCCCAGGCCAGGGTGACCTGTGCCGGTGTCGCTTGCAGGCGCTCGGCAATCTGCTGGATCACTGGGTCCTTCAACACTTCGCCATAGGCCAGGGTCATGTAGGAGGTGATCTGAATGCCTTGGCTCTGGGCGAATTCGACGACCTTGCGGTTTTGCAGGTACGGGTGCAGCTCGATCTGGTTGGTGGCGATGTTCTCGGCACCGACCGCGACGATGGCCTGTTGCATCAGGTCCACGGTGAAGTTGGAGACGCCGATCTGGCGCGTCAGGCCCAGTTTCTTGGCTTCGAGCAGGGCGCCCATGAATTCTTCCACCGGCACCTGGTCTTCCGGGGATGGCCAGTGGATCAGCGTGAGGTCGAGGTAGTCGGTTTGCAACTTGCTCAGGCTCTCTTTGAGGCTGTCGATCAGGCGATCCTTGGCGAAGTTGGCAACCCAGATCTTGCTGGTGATGAACAGCTCTTCGCGGGGAATGCCGCTGGCGGCGATGGCCTGGCCGACGTCGGCTTCGTTCTCGTAGATTTGCGCGGTGTCGACGACCCGGTAGCCCAGGTCAAGGCCGGTGCTCACCGAATCGATGACCACCTGGCCTTGCAGGCGGAACGTACCAAGACCGAATGCGGGAATAGACATCAATGACTCCAGGGTTGCAGTGGGAATGGGCACGAGTATCCGCGCCGATGCCCTTGAGAAAAACCGCAGGTGGGTCAAGTCAATGTTGACTGAAAGTCATGAATCGAGAAATTGTGGGTGACTGTTCTGGCCTCATCGCGGGCCGTGGTTCCGGAACCTTACCCCCGCGCCTCAAGAATCATGCAAGTCGTCGACCCGGTCGCATACAACCGCCCATCCACGTCATAAATCCGCCCCTCGGCCAACGCCGTCGAACGCCCCAGATGCACAATCTTGCCTTCGGCCCGCACCGGTCCGCTGGCACCGGTCAACGCGCGCACATAGCTGATGCGCAAATCCAGCGTCGTGTAGCCCTGGCCTTTCTTCAATTGCGTGTGAATCGCACAGCCCATGCACGAATCCAGCAAGGTCGCCGCATAGCCGCCGTGCACGCTGCCCAATGGGTTGTAGTGCCGGGAATCCGGGGTGCCCTGGAAGATGAACAGCCCGGCTGACCATTCGATCGGGATGAAATCCATCAGCGTGCCAATCGGTGGTGAGGGCAGTTCACCGTTGCCGATGCCCTCGAAAAACTCCGTTGGCGAAAGGGCGCTGACTTCGGCCATGGACAAACTGCCAGGGCCGGCGAGACGGGCGCGCATGGTCTGTTCCTGGGCGATCCATTGGGCGAGGGTGGCGTCGCGGGTGGGGCTTTGCATGGTCATGTCCTTGGTTGGATATTACGGCTGTAATCTGCGTCGATATTATGTCCGAAATAAAAACCTTGCCAGCCCTCGATTGCTTGAATCAATCCGTGCATTGTTCTACTGGTGGAACGCTGAGGCCGGTTGTTGCCGTCTAGTGCAGAATTGCTATCAGATTTAAGCTGGGTTCATGGCTTCACCCACCTTTTTCGGAGGCACGATGAAAAACATCATCGGTATCTACACCAGTCCACGGGCCCATTGGGTCGGCGACGGTTTTCCGGTTCGCACGCTGTTTTCCTATGACACCCTGGGCAAACACATCAGCCCGTTTTTGCTGCTGGATCACGCCGGTCCCGCCGAATTCACCCCGACCACCGAACGGCGTGGCGTCGGCCAGCATCCGCACCGTGGTTTCGAAACCGTGACCATCGTCTACGACGGTGAAGTGCAACACCGGGATTCCACTGGCAGTGGCGGCATCATCGGCCCTGGCGACGTGCAATGGATGACGGCAGCCTCGGGGATCCTCCACGAGGAGTTCCATTCCGAAGATTTCGCCAGACGCGGCGGCAAGTTGGAAATGGTGCAACTGTGGGTCAACCTGCCGGCCAAGGACAAAATGGCCGACGCCGGTTACCAGACGATTCTCGACCGCGACATCCCGAACATTGCGCTCAAGGACAACGCGGGCAGCCTGCGCCTGATCGCCGGTGAGTTCGACGGCCATACCGGGCCGTCGCGCACCTTCACGCCAATTGATGTCTGGGATATTCGCTTGAACGCCGGCAAGTTGCTGACCCTGGATTTGCACGAAGGTCGCAACACCGCGCTGGTGGTGCTGCGCGGCACGGTGCAGGTCAATGGCCTGGAACTGGCGCGGGAAGGGAAGTTGGCGCTGTTCGAACGCGACGGTGCTCAACTCACCCTCGAAGCCAATGGCGATGCAGTGGTGTTGCTGCTCAGCGGCGAGCCGATCGACGAACCCATCGTCGGTCACGGTCCGTTCGTGATGAACACCGAGCAGGAAATCCACCAGGCGTTTGCCGACTTCCAGTCAGGGCGGTTTGGGCGGATGAAAGGTTAACCACCCGCAGGCTTCGCCAGCTCCTACAATGTGTGAGATCTTCGCGCCATTGGCCCTCGCTGGAGTTGCTTGATGCTGTCACTGCTCACCAATCACCCGCTGCTCGCCGCCCTGGCCCTGATCCTCATTGATCTGGGGCTGTGGCGCTTGATCAGCACCAATGGCAGCAACTGGAAACTGGTCGTGCGGCTGGTGATTTTCGGGTTGTTCAGCGTCCTGCTGTTCAACGAAGGCCTGAACCCGATGGAGCCGGCACCGTGGGTCGACAACGTACCGCTGCACCTGGCCGCCACCGGTTTGCAGATCGGCTGGTGGCTGTTCGGCGCGCGCACCCTGACGGTGCTGATCGGCGCGGTGATGATGCAACGGGTCGGGCACACCGGGCGTTTGCTCCAGGATTTGCTCGGCGCGGTAATTTTCCTGATCGCGATCATCGCGGCCATGGCCTACGTGCTCGACCTGCCGGTCAAAGGCGTGCTCGCCACTTCCGGCGCGGTGGCAATCATCGTCGGCCTGGCGCTGCAAAGTACCCTCAGCGACGTGTTCTCCGGCATCGTTCTGAACACCACCAAGCCTTATCAAATCGATGACTGGATTTCCATCGACGGCACCGAAGGCCGGGTCACCGACATCGACTGGCGCGCCACGCGCATGCAAACCGCCCAGGGCAGCCTGGCGGTGATTCCCAACTCCCTGGCGGCCAAGGCCAAGATCATCAATTTCAGCCGGCCCAGCGACATGTTCGGCGTGTCCATCAGCCTGCAATTGAGCCCCCACGCGCGACCCAACACCGTGGTCGAAGCCCTCGAACGTGCGATGCAGGGTTGCCGTCTTCTGCTTGATCACCCGGCACCGAGTGTCGCCTTGAAAAGCTCCAGCAGCACGGGCGTGGAATACGAAATCAGCGGGTTTGTCGCCTCGATGGACCAGAAACGCACGGTGCGCAACCTGCTGTTCGACCTGGCGTACCGGCACTTGCAGGCCTCCGGCATCAATCTGCTGTCGAGCGTGGAACCCCTCGCGCCGAGCAGTTTTTCCCGGCCACGGGCGCTGCTGGAAAGTTCGACGATTTTCTCGACCCTGCGCCAGGAAGAAAAAGAAACCTTCAGCCAGAACATGACCCTGCAAACCTTCCGCGCCGGCGAGACGATACTGGCGGCGGGGGAGGTCAGCGATCACTTGTTCATCATTGAGTCCGGGGTGATTTCGGTGACCCTGACACGTCACGGCACACCGTTCGAGTCCGGGCGCATGGGGCCGGGCGAGGTGATTGGCGAGGCTGGCATCCTGTCCGATACCTCGGTGCCCGCTGCATTTACCGCCAAGACCTTCTGCGCCCTGTACCGCATCGAAAAGGCCTACCTCAAACCGTGCCTGGATGCCCGTCACGACATCAACGATGCCATGAAAGCCTTGCTCGATTTCCGCTTGCACAAGGCGCGGACGTTGACCCAGGACGAACCGGTGGTGGTGCCGAAGAAGGGGTTTTTGCAGTGGCTCAGAAGTCGCGCCTGAATGGCCTCCTCGTCTTCTCGAATATTGGCTATTTGTCGAAACCACGGGCGGGATTAACTTAGCGCCACACCCACTTGTGACGGAGCCCCACCATGAAACCCCGTATCGATTTCTACACCGCTTCCCCGGACGCCCTCAAAGCGATGATCGCCCTGGAAACCGCGGTGTCGAAACTGCCGCTGGAAAAGAACCTGATCGAACTGGTCAAGCTGCGCTCCTCGCAAATCAACGGCTGCGCCTTCTGCCTCGACATGCACAGCGCCGATGCCCGCAAGGGCGGCGAAGACGAGCGTCGCCTGGCCACCTTGTCGGCCTGGCGCGAAACGCCGTTCTTCACCCCCCGTGAACGTGCGGCCCTGGCCTGGACCGAATCCCTGACCCTGATCAGCCAGACCCACGCCCCGGACGAAGACTATGACCTGGCGGTCTCCGAATTCAGCTCCAAGGAAATGGTCGACCTGACCGTAGCCATTACCACCATCAACGCCTGGAACCGCCTGGCGATTGGTTTCCGCAAAATGCCTCAAGCCTGATCAATGAGCATCTGCTGACGGCGCGGCCGGTGGTTGCACCTTGCGCATCAAGGGCACCATCGCCGTGGCGATAATGAAGCAGACCATGATCATCAGAAACGCGTCGCCATAGGTTTGTGTCTGGGCTTCGCGATACGTCAGCAACCACAGCTGATGCAGGCTGGCGGTGACCCCGGCGTCACCGCTTTGGCCGAGGGCGGCGAAGTTATTGCCGACCTGGGACAGCCACTGGTTGAGTGCTTCGTTGGTGCTGTTCAAATGCTCGGCCAGCCGCGTGAAGTGCAGGTTGGTGCGGTCATTAAGGATGGTTGCACAGGCCGCAATGCCAATCGCGCCACCCAGATTACGCATCAGGTTGAATAACCCCGAAGCATGTTTAAGCCGCGACGGCGCCAGGCCGCCCAAGGTCAAGGTCACCGCTGGCGGCACCGCCAGTTGCTGGGCAATCCCGCGCAGGGCTTGCGGCAGCATCAATTCTTTGCCCCCCCAGTCATGGGTAATCGGGCTGAAATCCCACATCGATAACGCGAACAGCCCCAGGCCGGTCATCATGATCCAGCGCAGATCGATGCGGTTGGCCATAAAGGCGTAGAGCGGAATCGCCATGATCTGGAACACCCCGGTGGAGAAAACCGCCAGGCCAATGTCCAGCGCACCGTAGCCACGCACCCGACCGAGAAACAGCGGCGTCAGGTAAATCGTGGCGAACAGTCCGATCCCGGTGACGAACGAAAAGAAGCAGCCGAGGGCAAAGTTGCGGTCTTTCAGGGCGCGCAAATCGACGATTGGATTGGCCACGTGCAGCGTCCGGCCAATAAAGGCCAGGCCGGCGAGGCCGCTGATCCACGCCGTGGTCAAAATCGTGCTGTCGCTGAACCAGTTCCAGCGCGGTCCTTCTTCGAGGGTGTATTCCAGGCAGCCGAGAAACAGCGCCATGAACACCATGCTGATGTAGTCGGCGCCCTTGAGCAGCGACAATTCCGGCTGGTCGATCTTCACTAGCATCGGCACGGCCACGGCGACGAAAATCCCCGGCACCAGGTTGATGTAGAACAACCAGTGCCACGAAGAAATGTCAGTGATCCAACCACCAATCACTGGGCCCAATGTCGGTGCCAGCGAAGCCACCGCGCCAATGGTCGCAGCGGCAATCACCCGTTGTTTACCGGTGAAGAAAAAGAACGCGGTGGTGAACACCAGCGGGATCATCGAACCGCCGAGAAAACCTTGCAGGGCGCGAAAGGCGATCATGCTCTGAATATTCCAGGCCGCGCCGCAGAGCAGGCTCGCCAGGGTAAAACCCACCGCCGAAGCGCAGAACAGCCAACGGGTGGAGAACACCCGGGACAGCCAGCCCGACAGCGGAATCACGATGATTTCAGCGATCAGGTAACTGGTCTGCACCCACGCGGTTTCGTCGGTGCCAGCCGAGAGTCCGCCGCCGATGTCGCGCAACGAAGCGGAAACAATCTGGATGTCCAGCAGCGCAATGAACATGCCGATGCACATGCTGGCGAAGGCGAAGACTTTGGTCGCCGTCGCCATGTTCGCGGGGTTGAATGGCTGCGCGGGGGCGGCGACGGTGCTCATGGTGCGCTGGCCACGGCTGGGGTTTTGTCCTCGGCGCGGGTGTCGACTTCAGCGGTCACCGACAGGCCGGGACGCAGGTGACCGAGCACGCCATCAGCCGGATCAAGGACGATCCGCACCGGCACCCGCTGCACGATTTTGGTGAAGTTGCCGGTGGCGTTTTCCGGTGGTAACACGCTGAACTGCGCGCCGCTGGCCGGGGCGAGGCTGTCGAGATGACCGTGGAATACCTGGCCGGAAAGCACATCGGCACGAATGATCACCCGTTGGCCCGAGGTCATCCGCGCCAGTTGGTCTTCCTTGAAATTGGCATCGACCCACAGTCCACTCGATGGCACCACCGACAGCAATTGCGAACCGGCCTGGGCATACGCGCCCACCCGCGCCCGACGATTGCCGACCACGCCATCCACCGGCGCTTTGAGTTCGGTGTAGCCGACGTTCAACTGCGCCAGATCCCGCTCAGCCTTGGCTTGCATCAGTGCGGCGCGGGCTTGTTGTTTCTGGGTTTCGATCACGTCCAGTTGACGCTGCGAAGCCAGCAATTCCGCCTGAGCCCGGGCACTGATCGCCTGAGCGGTCTTGAAGGTCGCGTTGGCGCGTTGCGCGCTTTCCACCGAGACCGCATTACTGCTCACCAGTTTTTTGTAGCGCGCATCGTCATCCCGCGAACGGGCGGTTTCGGCACCAGCGGCATCGATCCCGGCGCGCGCCTGACCGATCACCGCATGTTGCAATTGTTCGGTGGCGTCGAGGTTGGCCAGCAGCGCTTCCTCAGCCGCCACCGCGCCTTCGGCCTTGGCCAGGTTGGCGCGGTAGTCGCGTGAATCCAGGCGCACCAACACATCGCCGGCCTTGACCTTCTGGTTGTCGGTGACCAGCACTTCTTCGATATACCCCGCGACTTTCGGCCCGATCACCGTGACGTCGCCGCCAATGTAGGCATCGTCGGTTTCTTCAAGGAAACGCCCGGCGCTCCACCAGTGCGCGCCGTACAGCCCGACACCGACCAGCACCGCAACGGCCACCGTCATCAGCAGCAAACGCTTGAGCACGGGCGGCTTTGTGGTCACCGGGACAGCCAGGTCGGGTTCAACGGTGGGCATGCTGGTCATGGGAAATACCTGTGGGAAGCGGGTCTTTATTACGGATGTAATATGACGCAGGTAATATATTGTGGCAATTTATTTTTGCTGCCAGTCGTCAGGTAGAGGACGGCGGCAAAAAGCTGATCAATTGTTTAAGAAATGTAAGCGTTGTAGGACGCGTCTTGCATTTGCGTGGGATGGATCTGACTATCACGCAAATTGATGGAGTGGCATTAAGCCATTTGATGATCGCAAGGATGTTGAGTGCCGTATTCGTTTTGCGCTATTCCTCGTCGTAGTCGCACGCTGTTATCGGCGCTGCTGTTGAGCCTGGTTGTTTCGTCGCTGTACGCCGCGGAACCCTCCAGCCCCGGCCAGGAAGTGTTGCGCCAGCAGCAGCAACAACAGCGCGATCTGCAACAACTGCAACTGGAGCAACGCCGCCGGCAATTGGAACGCGGCAGCTTCAGTGCGCCGCCAGTCACGCCAGCGCTGTCCGCCCAAGTGACCCCGGATGAACGCTGCTGGCCCTTGAGCGGTACGCGCATCGGCGGCGTCACTTTGATCAGCAGCAAAAAACTCAACGAACAGATCAAGCCGCAACTCTCGGCGTGCATGGGCGTCGGCCAGATCAATCATCTGCTGGCGACCATCACCGCGCTGTACGTGGACGCCGGTTACATCGCCAGCCGTCCGTATCTCAGCAGCGCACCAGCGGCGGGGCAGTCGCTGGATATCGTGGTCGATGAAGGTTACGTCGAGTCCGTCGAGCTGGCCGACCAGAGCCTGCCGGTGTCCCTCGGCGGCGCCTTCCCCGGCATGCTCGGCAAGCCGCTGAACCTGCGCGATCTGGAGCAGGGCCTGGATCAGTTGAACCGCCTGCGCTCGATAGACCTGACCGCCGACATCGCCCCCGGCAGCCAGCCCGGCGCCTCGCGGATCATCCTGCGTTCGCGCACCAGCGGCCAGTCGCGTTGGGCCTTGGGCCTGGGTGCGGACAACCTCGGCAGCGCCAGCACCGGACGTGATCGCGACACCCTGAGCCTGAGCCTCGACAGCCCGTTGCAGCTCAACGACTCACTCAACCTCAGCGCCAGCGACACCCTCAACCAGGGTGATCGCTACAGCCGCAACGCCAGCCTCTATTACGCGATCCCTTACGGCTACTGGACGTTCAGTGCCTTCGCCAGCCACGCCGAATACCGCGCGCCGTTCAAACTCCCCAGCGTGACGTTCCACAGCACCGGCATCACCGACCAGCTCAGCCTGCGCGCCGACCGGGTGCTTTGGCGCGATCAAAGTCATCAGCTCAGCGCCAACCTGCAACTGGCGCACAAAGACGTCGACAGTTATCTGGAGAGCGTGCGCCTCGGCATCCAGAGCCCGACCCTGACCGTGGCCGAAGCCGGGTTGAACCTGTTCTGGCTCAACAGCGCGGTATGGAACCTCGACGTCAATGTCGCCCAGGGCCTGCGCTGGTTCGGTGCCGATGACGATGCCAACCGCCAGGTCAACAACCAGCCCAAGGCGCAATTTCGCAAGTACCGCGCTGGCCTGAGCCAATGGCGCAACGGCCAGTTCGGCCAGCAAGCCTGGCAATGGCAGAGCCAATTCAACGTGCAATACAGCCCCGATCCGCTACCGGCCATCGAACAACTGCTGGGCACCGACGATTCGGCGGTGCGCGGTTACCGGGTCAACAGTACCTCGGGCGCCAGCGGCGCGATCTGGCGCAACACCTTGCGCCTGCCTCTACGCAGCGGTTTACCACCGCAGATCACCCCGCGCCTGGGCCTCGACAACGGCTGGATCAAAGCTGACCACGGCGCCCAGGGCCAACGCCTGAGCGGGGCCAGCGCCGGGGTCAACCTGAGCTGGAAAAACCTGCAAGTGGACGTCGATTACCAACGCAACCTCAACACCCCCAGCGGTTTGCAGCATGAGCCTGAGACCTGGCTGATGCGCGTAGGGCTGGCGTTATGAATTCAGAAAAACAGCCGTCGGACCTGAGCGCCACAACCACGGCCAACAACTCGGCGCGCCACGTGATGCCGCACTTTTATCGAGAGGTTTTTATGCCTGCACAGACATTTGCGTTTCATCTTTCCCCCCGGGGAAAACTGCGTTGGGCGATTGCCAGCCTGTTCCTGATTGCCCACTTGCCCAATGCCCTTGCGGGTGGCGTGGTGGTCGCGCCAGGTCCCGGTGGCACCGCGCAACTGCAAACCCAGGGTGGCGTGCCCATCGTCAATATTGTTGCGCCCAATGGTTCCGGCCTGTCGCACAACCAGTTTCTTGATTACAACGTCGACCGCCAGGGCCTGGTGTTGAACAACGCCTTGCAGGCCGGGCGATCCCAGCTCGCCGGGCAACTGGCAGCCAACCCGCAACTCCAGGGCCAGGCCGCGAGCGTGATCCTCAACGAAGTGATCAGTCGCAACGCCTCGACCCTCAACGGCGCCCAGGAAATCTTCGGCAAATCCGCCGATTACGTGTTGGCCAACCCCAACGGTATTTCGGTGAATGGCGGCAGCTTCATCAACACGCCGAACGCGAATCTGGTGGTCGGTCGTCCCGAATTGAACGACGGCAAGTTGCAAGCCCTGAGCACCCGCGACGCCTCGGGCAATTTGCAGATTCAAGGCGCGGGCCTGCAAAACCGCGAAGGCTCGATCAACCTGATCGCGCCACGCATCGACAGCCAAGGCAGTCTTGCGGCCCGTGATCAACTGAACCTTACGGTCGGGCGCAATCAGGTGGATTACGCCAGCGGCCAGGTGAAAACCGTGGACCCGGCCGGTAACACCGCAGACCAACGCATCGACGCCAGCCTGTTCGGCGCCATGCAGGCCGGACGCATCAACATTGTCAGCACCGCTGAAGGCGCGGGTGTGCGGGTCGGCCCGGTGCAAGTGGCGGGCCGCGATGGCGTGCAGATTCGTTCCGCCGGTGACTTGAGCATCAGCGGCCAAGCGGTTCCGGACAGCCTCGATGTGGTGCGTGCCGGCGTGCGCAGCAGCCAGGGCGATGTTGCTCTGCACAGCGGCAAGGACCTGACCCTGGCCGCCACCGACGTCAGTGGCCGCGACGTCAAACTCGACGCCAAACGCAACCTGACCTTGAGCACCGTCGAAAGCCGCAAGCTGCAGCAAACCCGCGAAAACTGGAACAACAGCACCATCGGCATCACCTGGGAAACCTACGACCGGATCCAGACCGATAGCGATTCGCGCCAGCACGGCAGCCAGATTCTCGCCAGTCGTGATGCTGCGTTGTCGTCCGGTGGCGACACCGAACTCAAGGCGGCCAAGATCGACGCGGCGAACAAACTGAGCGTCCAGAGCGGCGGCGATCTGCGCCTGAACGCCGCCACTGAAAGCCACACCACAACCGACCAGGGCAACCACCGCAAACACCTGTGGAAAGCCGACTGGGACAGCAGCAGCGAAGAACAACGCAGCATCACCAGCCAGTTGAAGGGCGGTAATATTGCCCTGGCTTCGGCGGCGTTGCTGCGTTCCGAAGGCGCTGAGTTGACCAGCAAGGGCGACATCAACCTTGCCGGCAAACAGGTCGACATCACCAGCGCCAGCCGCACCCAGCGCAAGAGTGACAACCGTTATTCCGGCGATCTGGTGGGCGGCGGTTTCTTCGGCAAGACCGGCGATGCCGATCAGGGCAAGACCCAGAACCAGGGCAGCAAGGTCAACGCCGCCGGCAAACTGATCGTCAAGGCCGATGACGTGCGCATCAGCGGCAGCCAGGTGCGCGGCGGTACCGAAGCCAGTGTGATCAGCGACAAGGGTTCGTTGATCATCGATGGCGTGCAGGACACCTCCCACGCCAACAGCCACGACAAGGACAGCAAGTTCTTCGGCATCACCAAGGATGAATCCCGGCAGAACGCCAAGGACAGCACCACGCTGCGCAGCGAGCTGACATCGGACAGCAACCTCAAGCTCAAGAGCGCCAAGGACATCGAAGTGGCCGGCGCCACGGTCAAGGCTGACGGCACCCTGAGCGCGGAAGCGGCGGGGGATGTGAAGGTGCATTCCACCCAGAACACCCGCGAAACCAGCAAGACCACCGAGACCCGCGGCTTCGACGCCTACGCCAAGGAGAATGGCCCGGACGCCGGCCAATACCGCGCCGGGGTGCATTACGAAGACAAACAGCAAACCGTGAGCAGCAACGATGTGAAGCAGCAAGGCTCCAGCCTCAGCGGCGCCACTGTGCAACTGGCGGCGGACGGCGACCTGACGCTCAAAGGCGCCGAGGTCAAAGCCACTAATGGTGACGCGACCCTGACTGGCCAAAACGTCTCGCTGCTGGCCGAGCAGGACAGCCACACCACCTCGACCGATAAAACCAGCACCGGCGGCGGCTTCTACTACACCGGCGGCCTTGATCGTGCGGGCAGTGGCGTCGATTTCGCCCACACCACTTCGCAAGACACCACCGGCAAAACCACGGCGCAAACCACCGGTGTACAGAGCAGCGGCAACCTCAACATCAACACCGGCAAACTCACCACCGAGGGCGCGCGTGTTGATGCCGGCAAAGGGCTGAATGTCGCGGCGGTCGAGGTCGACAACCGGGCCGCGAGCAACACCGACAGCAGCACTCATCAAGAGAGCAACTGGTCCGCTGACATTGGCGCGAACGTCGAGTACAAGGACATCGCCCGGCCCATCGCCGGAGCGGTCAAAGACGTGTGGAACGGCAAGGTGCCGGACAAGGACTCACTGGCCAATCTCGGGCAGCCAAATCTCGGCATCGACCTCGCCATCGGGCATCAGGAGGCGAGCCACACCGAGCAGAACACCAACGCCGTGGTCAGTCAGTACAAGGGCGGCACCGTAGACGTGAAGGTCGACGGCACGTTGCAGGACCAGGGCACGCAGTACCAGGCGAGCGCGGGCAAGGTCAACATCGGCGCCGACTCCCTGGTGGCAAACGCCGCAAGCAACACCCACAGCAGCCGCGATCAGGCACTGGACGCCAAGGCTGATGTGCGGGTCTACACCAAGACCGGTGAGGACGTGAACGTCGCCGCCAGCGGCGCGGGCGGCAGCAGCCAGACCCGCAAGGACAACGCCACCGCCGTGGTCGGCCGCTACGCCGGCAGCGAAGGGGTGAACATCAACCTGCGTGGGAACGGTCAGTTCGAAGGCAGCCATTTCGATGGCGGGCAGGGCGGTGTTTCGATCAAGACTGGCGGTGAGCTGGCGTTGAACCAGGCCAACGACCGGCAGAACAGCGACACCTCAAGCCTGCGTGGTAACGGCTCGCTGAATGTCGGTACGGCACCGGGTACCAACGGCACCAATGTCGATCTGGGGGCGGGTTTCCAGCTTGATCACACTGGCAATCAGACGCGGGACAGTCAGGCTCAGGTAGCGAGCATTCAGGGCAAGGGCCCGGTGCTGTTGAGCAGTGGCGGCGATCAGATCCTACAAGGGACGAAGGTCGACACCATTGGCGGCATCGACCTGAAGGCCGGCGGCAAACTCGACCTGCAAGCGGCGACCGACACGCACACCGCTACCGGCAGCAACCTCGGCGGTGGCCTGAACGTGGGTGGCAGCAAAACCACTACCGAGAAAAGTGCTGATCAGGGTGGCAACCTGAGTGCCAATTTCAATATCGGTCGGGTCAACGAAAACACCCAGACCTTGACCGGTGGCCAGCTCAACAGCCAGGACAAGATTGCCCTCAGCGGCGATGCGATCCATCTGCAAGGCACCCAGGTCAGCGCCCCGAGCGTGAGCCTTGATGCGCAGAAGGGCGGGATCACTCAGGAGCCGGCGCAGTCCACGCAGAACCGCACAAACTGGAATGTCGCGCTCAATGCCGGCGGTAACCTGAGCAACAGCACGCCGACGGTCGTGGATGAAAAGAACGTCGCCACGAGTGATCACGGCTTCAATGCCGGAGCCAAGGTTGGTGTTGATTACTTGCGAGGCACCACTCAGCACAATAGTCAGATCAAGGCTGACAGCGTGGTGTTGAACAGCACGGGGGATGTGCAGTTGAGCGGCGCGCGGATTGATGCGGCGACGGTCAGCGGCACGGTTGGCGGTGACTTGAGCGTGGAAAGTCGTCAGGACAGCCAGACCAGTGCCAAGGTTAATATCGACCTGGGCCTTACCGGCAAGAAAGCCGCGCCTCCCGAGAAGGAAAACGTCGCCAAGGGCGGGACTGACTACAAGCCAACACTGAAGATCGATGGCGGTTACGAGCATAAAGACAGTGTCAGTCAGGCTTCCGGTATCAGTGGCACGCAAGGCGTTAACCTGAACGTCGGCGGCGCCACGCAGCTGACCGGCGCACGGATTGCTTCGACCGAAGGCCGGGTCGATCTGGGCGGCTCGAAAGTCCGTTCCACCGACCTGAGCAACCGCGACTACGGCGTAACGGCCGGTCTCGATCTGCCTGAAAAACCGAAAGCCGAGGGCAGCACACCCGAGGTTTCGCTTGTGGGTGAACACAACGTCAAACTCGGTCCCGTGACAATCGGCGGTCATTACGACAGCCAGTCGCTGCAGGCCGGGATTGATGAGAAAAACATCTAGGCACCCATATCACCCTTGATCGTTCCCACGCTCTGCGTGGGAATGCCTCAATGGACGCTCCGCGTCCGCTTCTGGGACGCGGAGCGTCCCGGGCTGCATTCCCACGCAGAGCGTGGGGACGATCATCCAACAGCGTTATTGAGCAGCCAATCGGGTCTTGCCCGCGTTCAAGGTTTCCAGGCTCGCGAGGTAATCGGCGTCCTACTCGATCAATCCGGCGATCCGTTGCATCAGTTGCGGGCGCTCGGTGACGGCCATTATCGGTCACGGCCCCTCATCAAATGCCTGGCGCGCGGCCTACCCGGCGCGTCTCCTCATCGGCATCGGGGTACAGATCACGTAGGGACGGTGCCGCCGGGGCGAGGTTGAAGCAGATGAATCCGCCCAGTTGTTTGGTGCGTACCTGGGGAATGTCAGGGCGCGGGGCAGGGAGGGGATTGATGGATTGCGACCAGTTGCGCGGGGAAATGATCAAGGATGAGGCCGCGGTTCGCCGCTAAGAAGTCTCTTCTAGTAAAGGCTTTGTCAATCTGATTTTTGAATATTGACTTATCCAGAAGCAAATGCGAAACAGTGGCACTTCTGGGATTTACCCTTGATTCAGATCTGATTTATCCAACAAGGCCATATGGAAGTGAAAATAACATTCATCGCTTTACTGGGAGTTTTATTACCAGTTCAAACATCACTGTCCTTTGCAGATAATCTCAATGGGAAGAACCTCTATTTACAGCGATGTTCCGTGTGCCATGGCGCAGATATCAAGGGAACAGGGCCATTGGCTAATAAGAGCAATCCTCCAACACCTGACCTTACAACCGCCATTTTCAAGCAACGCCTCAATGAATATCCGGGCGTTATCGTGTCGTCGATCATACTGCGCCCCAATGGGGACTTGATTCCAAAAACATTGCGAGAGAATGGTGTAAAGATTCCGCCGCATGCTTGGAGTGTTAATGATTTTCGCGATTTACATGAATACATGAGTGGTGTGATTTCGAAACAACGATGATCTGAGATGAGACGCGAGCACAGGCATCGACCCCCTGAGGAATGATTTGCCGGGCTTAATAGGAAGCATTACTATTCACGCCTTCCTCTCACAGCACACCGCAATGACCCCCAAGCTGCCCCGCACCCACGGCTTTTTCGAGCATTACGAAGAGTTGATCGGCACCTGGACCCGTCGCCTGAGAAATCGTCAGCAGGCCGAGGACCTGGCCCACGACACCTTTGTGCGGGTGCTTGAGTCGGATTCGGCGGCGGTGGAGCAGCCTCGGGCATATTTGCACCAGACCGCGCGCAACATTGCGGTGGATGGTTATCGGCGTGAGGATCGGCGGGGCGCCATGGAGTCCGAGGCGATTGATCACAGTGTGTCGTCGTCCGGCGACCCGGAGCATTTCATGCATGCGATCCAGTTGGCCGATTCCATTGAACGGGCGCTCACCGAGTTGCCGATCAACTGCCGCAAAGTGTTTGTCTGGCAGAAGATCGAAGGCCTGACCCAGGCGGAAATCGCCGAGCGGTTGGGGCTGTCCAAGAACATGGTGGAAAAGTATATGATCCGCACCCTGCGGCACTTGCGTGATCGCCTCGACGGATTGCAGCCATGAGCGGCCGCGCCTTTTCATCAGCGGCCCAACAGGAATTTCCATGATGGATACTCGTGATTGCGCGTGCGGGCAAACAGCGGTTCGCGACGAGGCGGCACGCTGGTTTGTGCGCTTGCAGGAGCCGGCGGTAGACGTCGTGGAACATCGACGCTTCGAGTCCTGGCTGCATGAACATCCTCAGCACCAAGATGAATTTCAATTGCTCCAGGGCTTGTGGACGGCGGCCGACCTGTTGCCGGCCAAGCGTCTGCAAGCCTTGTGCGAAGCGCCACCGGAACGACGCAAACGTCGGCCGCTAGTGCGTTACGCGGTGGCTGCCAGTGTGTTGGCGGTGGCGCTCGGGTTGGGCCTGTTCAGCGGCTTGAATCATCCGACGACCTACACCGCGGAATTTTCCACGGCGTTGGGCGAGCGCCGGCATGTGGCGTTGCCGGACGGTTCGATCATCGACCTCAACAGCCGCAGCCGGGTGCAGGTGCGCTTTGAAAAGAATCGGCGCGGCATCGAGCTGAGTGAAGGCGAGGCGATGTTCAGCGTCGAGCACGACACCCGCCGGCCGTTCGTGGTTGAAACGGGCAACGGCCAGGTCACGGTCACCGGCACCCGCTTCGATGTGCGCCGGGACCTGAGCCAAACCAAGGTCGCGGTGGAGCAGGGCACAGTCAAAGTTCAGGGCTACGGCGCCGATTTCATCAGCCTTACCGCAGGCCTCGGTACGCATATCGATGCCCAGGGCAAAGTGGCTACGGCGTACGCGGTCAACCCGCAGGAACTGACCGCCTGGCGCAGCGGCAAACTGGTGTTCAACAACGCCAGCCTGGCCGAAGTCGCCGCCGAAGTGTCGCGCTATCGCGAGAAGCCGCTGACGGTCAGCAGCGACAAAGTGGGCAATCTGCGCCTGACCAGCGTGTTCAAATCCGACAACACCGACGCGCTGCTCAAGGCCTTGCCGAGCATTCTGCCGGTGGCCGTGCGCACCCTTGCCGACGGCAGTCAGGAAATAATTGCGCGATAGATTCAGGTTTTTTTCGAGTTCTTCGTCTTCTTGTCCAACTGCAACTGGTTTGCATTAACAGCCGCGTATTCTTGCGATCCACAGGACAACGTTCGACGTGAAAAAAACCATCGCTAAAAACAACAAATCACCTTGGCTGCCGCTCGCGCTGGCATTGGCTGTCAGCGCCGCGCTGCCTCAGGCGTTCGCCGCCGATGCCATTCATATCCAGGCCCAGCCGTTGGGCCAGGCCCTGAGTCAGCTCGGCCAGCAAACCTCGCTACAGGTTTTTTTCAGCCCGGAACTGGTCGCCGGCAAACAGGCCCCGGCGGTGGACGGTAATCTTTCGCCGGAACAGGCGCTGCGCCAATTGCTGCAGGGCAGTGGCCTGGAATACCAGATCAATGAAGGCTCGGTGACCCTGACACCCGCGCCGACGGCCGCGTCCAACGGCCCGCTGGAACTGGGCGTGACCGACATCAAGGTGGTTGGTGACTGGCTCGGTGACGCCGACGCCGCCGTGGTGCAAAACCACCCCGGCGCCCGCACCGTGATCCGCCGCGAAGCGATGATCGAGCAGGGCGCAATGAACGTCGGCGACGTGCTGCGCCGTGTCCCTGGCGTGCAAGTGCAGGACGCCAACGGCACCGGCGGCAGCGATATCGCCCTGAACGTCGGCGTACGCGGCCTGACCTCGCGCCTGTCGCCGCGCTCCACGGTGTTGATCGACGGCGTACCGGCCGCGTTTGCCCCGTATGGCCAGCCGCAACTGTCGATGGCACCGATCTCCTCGGGCAACCTCGACAGCATCGACGTGGTGCGCGGCGCCGGTTCCGTGCGTTATGGGCCGCAGAACGTCGGCGGCGTGATCAACTTCGTCACCCGCGCCATCCCGGAGAAAGCCACCGGTGAAATCGGCACCACCCTGGAAACTTCCCAGCACGGCGGCTGGAAACACATCGACACCGCGTTTATCGGCGGCACCGCAGACAACGGCATGGGCGTGGCGCTGTTGTATACCGGGGTCAATGGCAACGGTTACCGCGAAAGCAACAACGGCAACGACATCGACGACGTGATCCTCAAGACCCACTGGGCGCCGACCGACGTTGACGATTTCAGCCTGAATTTCCACTACTACGACGCCAACGCCGACATGCCCGGCGGCCTGACGCAGAAGCAGTACGACGCCAGCCCGTTCCAGTCCGACCGCGACTACGACAACTTCACTGGCCGTCGCAAGGACGTGTCTTTCAAATGGGCGCGGCAGATCGACGACCGCACCCAGGCCGAAGTGCTGACGTATTACACCGACAGTTTCCGTGGCAGCACCATCGCCGCTCGCGACCAGAGAACCCTCAGTTCCTATCCGCGTTCCTACTACACCCTGGGCGTCGAGCCGCGGGTGTCCCATGTATTCGATGTCGGCCCGACCACCCAGGAAGTCAGCGTCGGTTATCGCTACCTCAAAGAAGCGATGCACGAACAATCAAGCCGCGTGGCGCTGGTGAACAACCAACCGGTGATCACCCCGACGTCTGACGGCCATGTGTTCCAGGACCGTACTGGCGGCACCGAAGCCAACTCGGTGTACCTCGACAACAAAATCGACGTCGGCAACTGGACCATCACCCCGGGCATTCGCTTCGAACACATCAGCACCGACTGGCACGACCGCGCCGTCCTCGACACTGCTGGCAAGCGCGTTCCGGAAAAAAACCGCAGCATCGAAAGCAACGAACCGCTGCCGGCCCTGAGTGTGATGTATCACTTGTCCGATGCCTGGAAGCTGTTTGCCAACTACGAAACCTCGTTCGGCAGCCTGCAATATTTCCAGCTTGGCCAGGGCGGTTCGGGTGACAGCACCGCCAACGGCTTGAGCCCGGAAAAGGCCAAGACCTACGAGATCGGTACGCGCTACAACGATGACGTGTGGGGCGGCGAAGTGACGTTGTTTTACATCGATTTCGATGACGAACTGCAATACATCAGCAACGACGTGGGCTGGACCAACCTCGGCGCGACCAAGCACCAGGGTCTGGAAGCGTCGGTGCATTACGACATGTCCGCACTCGACCCACGGCTCGACGGCCTGACCGCCAACGCCGGTTTCACCTACACCCGCGCCACCTATGAAGGCGAGATTCCGGGCTTCAAGGGCCGTGACCTGCCGTTCTATTCGCGCCAGGTGGCCACCGTCGGTTTGCGTTACGACATCGATCGCTGGACCTACAACATCGATGGTTTCGCCCAGTCCAAGCAGCACTCGCCGGGCACTGGGGTGAACGCCGATGGCAGCTTCAACGGCAACTACATCACTGACGGCAGCGCCGATGGGCAGTTCGGCAACATGCCGGGCTATGTGACCTGGAACGTACGTGGCGGCTATGACTTCGGTGCGCAACTGTCGAACCTGAAACTCGGCGCCGGGGTGAAGAACGTGTTTGATCACCAGTACTTCACCCGTTCCAGCGACAACAACTCGGGCATTTACGTGGGTGCGCCGCGCACGTTCTTTGTGCAGGCCAGCGTCGGGTTCTGATAGACCGAGGTGGCTTCATCGCGGGCAAGCCATGCTCCTACAGACAATCAATCCTGTAGGAGCAAGGCTTGCCCGCGATGCTTTTCAAACCTTCAACACCTTCCCGCCAATAGCCACCGCCACCAGCAACACCGCCATCAACCCAAACGCAAAACTCAAACTGCTGCCATGGGCGATAAATCCGATCAGCGCAGGCCCGGCGAGAATCCCTGCGTAGCCGAGGGTGGTAATGGCCGGCACGGCGATGCTTTCCGGCATGACCGTCTGTTTGCCCACTGCGGTGTACAGCACCGGCACGATGTTCGAACACCCCGCGCCGACCAGTGCATAACCCACCAGCGCCGCTTCCCAGGTCGGAGCAAACGTCGCCAGCGCCAGGCCCACAGCGGCCGTCAGCCCACCAAACACCATCACCTTCGTAGCGCCCAGGCGCCGCACAATCGCATCCCCGGTCAAACGCCCGGCGGTCATGGTCAGCGCAAATGCCGCATAACCGAGCCCGGCATACGCCGTGTCGATCCCGCGCTCGGAGGCCAGGAACACCGCGCTCCAGTCGAGTACCGCGCCTTCGGTGAGGAACACGATGAAACACATCATGCCGATAAACAGCACGATGCCATGGGGCACGGCGAACGCCGGACCGGAGCTTTCACTGCCGTAAGGCAAGAGATGCGGCGCCGCTTTCAGCAAGGCCACGATCAGCATCACGATCACCACCAGCGTCGCGCCGAGCGGCGAAACCCCCAGGCCGAGCAAAGCGCTGACACCCGCAGCCCCAACGATCCCGCCCAGGCTGAACAAGCCGTGGAAGCCCGACATCATGGTCTTGCCGCTGGCCCGTTCGACGATCACCGCTTGCAGGTTCACCGTCGAATCCACCGTGCCCAGGCCCGCGCCAAACATGAACAGCGCCGCGATCAACGCCGGAATCGACGACACCGTCGCCAGCAACGGCAGCGCCGCGCAAATCAGCAACACCCCGGCGCTGACCACGCGACGACAGCCAAACCGCGTGGCCAGAATCCCCGCCACCGGCATCGCAATAATCGAGCCCACCCCCAGGCACAACAGCAGCAAGCCGAGGGTCCCTTCGTCCAGCCCGGCCCGCGCCTTGGCATACGGCACCAGTGGCGCCCACGCGGCGATGCCGAAACCGGCGATGAAAAAGGCGATGCGGGTGGACATCTGTTCCAGGCGTCCGGGAACAAAGGCGGCTTGCGTGTTGAGGTTGGTCATATCGATCCTTGGCAAAAAACGTCGCGTACCCAAGGGACAGTGACTTACCGGTCAGGTTCGATCAGCGTCCGCAGCGGTTCGCGGTCAGGCAGGGTGACATCCTTGCACAGCCTGACCCTCCATCGCGAGCGCGGGTGTCACTGTCCTGCGCACAATCGACGAAGCTGTTCGTCTCGCACTTGCAGAATCTCGAACAAACCCAACGCCCGCAGCGCCGGCAAAGCCGAGACAATGTCCTGCTCGGCCTGGCGCCGCAGTTCATCGCTGGCATGCGGATCGGCGAGTACTCGTGCATTGATCAGGAAAGCCCCGACCGTGCCTTTGCGCACGGTGGTGCCGTTGAATTCGCCTTGGTCGAGATGGTCGGGAAGCAGGTCTTCGGCGCGCATAACGGTGACTCCTGTTGAAAGAGTGCTCAGCCTAAAGGGTTGGTTGTGGCTAAACTGCGTCATCCAGGTCATTCGATAACGTAAAACTGCCAATGGTTATGCCGCTGATATCCACCGAACTGGTGCAGTCCTCGACCGCTGCGCCGGTGATTGCCGTCACGCTGGACAGCTCGGTCGAACGCCAAAGCGCGTTGCACCAGCATGCTCGTGGACAATTACTGGGCGCGCGGCGCGGGTTATTGTCGGTGGACGCGGCGGATCACCATTGGGTGGTGCCGGCCACTCATGCGGTGTGGATTCCACCGGACTGCCCGCACGGCTTGCGCTCCCATGGTCCGTTCCATGGCTGGAGCGTCTACGTGGCGGCGCCGGCATGTGCCACGCTACCGCGAGAGCCATGCATCATCGCGACCTCGGGCCTACTGCGCGAAGCCGTAGATCGCGCCGCGACCTGGGACGAGGGCGCGCGGGATCAACGCCGGGAACGGATCGCCCAACTCATCCTCGACGAAATTGCCGCATCGCCCGCCGAGCCGTTCGGTTTGCCGCTGCCCCACGATCCACGATTGCGCCGCATCAGCCAGGCGCAGGTCGATGACCTGGCCGACAACCGCTCGCTGGAGCAATGGGCGCAGTGGGGTGGATTATCGGCGCGAACCCTGGCCCGACGCTTTGTCAGCGAAACCGGCTTCACCTTCAGCCAATGGCGCCAGCGCGCGCGGTTGTTGCGGGCGCTGGAACTGCTGGCGACAGGTGAGCCGGTGACCACCGTTGCGCTGGAGTTGGGGTATGACAATGTCAGCGCGTTTATTGCGATGTTCCGGCGCACGTTTGGGGTGACGCCGGGGCGGTATTTCACTGGGCCTTAAATAGCGTCACTTTGCTGACCTGTTCGCCCTCCACCCACAGATAAAGCAACCCGGACGGCGTCGAATGCTCATGGTCGAAACATTCGACGATCACCGTTTGCGCTGCCGTCGCCTGAACGCCGAAACGTTCCGATTGCTTTAACAGTCGCTTGATGCCCGTGCTGACGGGAATCGGCGGTTTGCCTTGGCGAACCTTTTCGCAAAATACCAGCACAACGGTCCGTGGCGACGGAGCCGGCGGCGACTCCAAGCCCGCGTCATCGAACAGCCGATTGAGTTGATCCGCCGAAGCCACCGCCCTGGGAAACCCGGTGAATGCCGACGCCTGTAACAGCACCTCGACCACCTCGCCGGGGGCGAGCCCCGAGGCCAGTCCGGTCTTGAAATGCACACTCAGCGGCGGTCCGACCATGCCCGCCGCGATAATCGCGGCAAACGACACCGCCTCACGCAGGCGCGGGTCCAGGGCTGGGCGGCTGTGCAAGTGGCCATAAACCACCCCCACCGCCAATTCGCCCAAGGCCGGAACGGTGTGAAACAGCGCATCCAGGCGAGCGCCGCCGTCCGGGACCAGATCAATAAAGGTTTCCCGGCCCTCGTGATACAGCGTGGCCATGGGGGAAGCAGGGTGTTTGTTGCTCATTGTCGCGTCCTCTGCAAAGAGGATGGCGTCTGTTCAACTACGCGCGAACTACGGCATCACAGGGCGTCCATCTCGGTGATTTGTGGGCATCGACGGCATGCGTACGTCGATGATTTCACCTTAGCCAGTCTTTTGCGCCAGGTGAGATTTTTCTCGGCAGCCCCTACAGTACGGACTCTTTTGCGGCTGACTTAAGGACCGATCCATGACGCCGTTTTACGATGCCCGAGGCAATATCTACGCGGTCGTGACGCCTGATGCCGTGCGGCACTGCGGTGTCGAGGTGCCCGCACAGGCAGACCATGCCGCGCAAACCCGCGAGCATTGGGCGTTATTGGCCATCGAGGCATTTTGCGGCTGGGCTCCGGGCACCCGACCGCCCGGCAGCAAGGAGCATCGCTGCGACGGCCTGCTGGTCGGCCCGTTCCAGGCAGCGCCGCCCTTTGACCTGCTGATCGTCAACACCGACGGTACCTTGGCCGAGCGCAGTGGCAATGGCTTGACGATTTTCTCTCAGGCACTCAGTGAGCAAGGGTTGCTGCCGCGCGAGGAAACTTGCGTGCTGCGGGTTCATCACGACAAAAGCGATGCGGTTTCGCCGGTGGAGACCTCAGTGAAACCGGCCGAGGTCGATGGCGTTCGCGGGTTCTGGCTGGACTTGGGCCAACCCTCGTTCGGGCCGCAAGCGGTGGGCGCGCTGGGGGTTGAAAACATGACGCTGAATGGCCGAGATATCAGCCATGTGCAACCGTTGTCGGCGCTCGATCCAGCCTGGGCGCGGAGTCAGTTTGTGCGCATCGGCAATCCCCATTGCGTGACGCTGCTCACCGACGCCGCCACTCTGCCGAGCAATGAGCAGATGCGCGAACCGGCGTTATCCGAAGGGCTGACACGCATCGCTTATGCCACGCCGACCGGCGCCGGGCAGCCCTGTGCGGCGGGGGTGAATCTGCAATGGGCGATGCTCGAATCCGAAGGACGAATCGTGGCCCGAGTGTTCGAACGCGGGGAAGGTCCGACCGCATCCTCAGGTACCAGCGCCAGTGCGGTGGCGTGCGCGGCGTGGCGGGTGGGCTGGGTGAAGGCGGGCGAGGTGAAGGTGGTCATGCCGGGCGGCACGGCGCCGATTTTGTTGGAAGAGCAGGGCGGTGAATTGAGTCGGGTGAGGTTATTCGGTTCGGCGCGGTTGATGGGGTGAATTCAGGATCGCCATCGCGGGCAAGCCTTGCTCCTACAGGTTACGCATCCTGCAGGAGCGAGGCTTGCCCGCGAAGAGGCCCGCCCAGTCAGCGAACATTCACACCTGTTGCGGCCACTCCACCACCGGCATCTGCCGCTTCATCAACACCTCACCCCCGCGAATCGAATACAGCGGCAGGCCCTGGCTGCGAATCACTTCGTAATCGCTGTCCGCCGACAGGATCAGCAAGTTCGCCGGCCGCCCACGCTCAAGTCCGTAGCGATCACCCAGGGCCATGGCTTTGGCGCTGTTGTCGGTCACCAAATCCAGCGCGCTTTGCAGGTTGCGGTAGCCGAGCATATGGCAGATGTGCAAGCCGGCTTCGAGGACGCGCAGGATGTTGCCGTTGCCCAGCGGATACCACGGATCGACGATCGAATCCTGGCCGAAACACACGTTCATCCCCGCTTCGAGCAACTCGTTGACGCGGGTGACGCCGCGGCGTTTCGGGAAGTTATCGAAGCGGCCTTGCAGGTGAATGCTTTCGGTGGGGCAGGAGACGAAGCTGATACCGGAATGCCCGAGCAGGCGGAACAGCTTGGCGCAGTACGCGTTGTCGTAAGAGCCCATCGCCGTGGTGTGGCTGGCCGTGACGCGCGAACCCATGTCGCGGCTGCGGGCTTCTTCGGCGAGCACTTCGAGGAAGCGGGAATGCGGGTCGTCGGTTTCGTCGCAATGCACATCCACCAGGCAACCGGTGCGTTCGGCCAGGTCCATCAGGAATTTCACCGAGCTGACGCCTTGATCCCGCGTGTATTCGAAATGCGGAATGCCGCCAACCACATCGGCGCCCATGCGAATGGCTTCTTCCATCAGCTCGCGACCGTTGCGGTAGGACTCGATGCCTTCCTGGGGGAACGCGACGATTTGCAGGTCGATCAGGTGCCGACTTTCCTCGCGCACTTCGAGCATCGCCTTGAGCGCGGTCAAGGTCGGGTCGGTGACATCGACGTGGGTGCGCACATGCTGGATGCCGTGGGCTGCCAGGGTCTGGATGGTTTTTTTGGCGCGGGTCTTGGTGTCTTCCAGGGTGATGGTGGCCTTGCGCTCGCCCCAGCATTCGATGCCTTCGAACAGCGTGCCGCTCATGTTCCAGCGTGGCTCACCGGCCGTCAGCGTTGCGTCGAGGTGAATGTGCGGCTCGACGAAGGGCGGCACCACCAGGTTGCCGCCGGCGTCGAGGTCGTCGGGCCCCAGGGTCGGGGCTTCGGTCTGGCGGGCGATGTTGCCGATCAGGCCGTTTTCCAGGTGCAACTCATGCAGGCCTTCTTGGTTGCGCAGGCGGGCGTTGATGATGTGCATCAGGCGAATCCTTTTAGAGATCTTGTAGTGGTGCATCGGCAGTGCGGACACCCAGCACGCCGGTCAATATCACATACGTTAGCGCGGCAGCGGCGATGCCTACCAGCGGCGCGACCCACGGCGAGCTGAACGCGGCGATCGTGCCGACCGCATAAGCACTCAGGCCGGGCCAGTTGAACGCCGGCAGCCGGGCATCGGCCAGACGAGGATATTGACCGCGATAACGAAAGAAAAAGTCCGCCATGATCACACCGCCAATCGGCGGAATCACCGTGCCGAGCAAAATCAGGTAGGGCACCAGCAGGTCGTACATGCCCAGCAGCGCGAGCAGCGTGCCGATCACGGCGCCGGCCAGGGTCACGGTTTTGCGCCGGCCGGTGCGCAGCAGGTTGCAACCGGCGACGGCGAAATTGTAGATGGTGTTGTCCTGGGTGCTCCAGATATTGAGCAGCAACATCGCCATTGCCGCCATGGCGAAACCTTGCAACAGCAGCACTTCGACCACGTCCGGCTGCTGATAGACGATCGCCCCGTAGGCGCCGATCAATACCATCAAGCCGTTGCCGATGAAGAAGCCGATCAGGCTCGCCAACACCGCCACCCGCGCCGAGCGCGAGAAGCGCGTCCAGTTAGTCGCCTGGGTCGCACCGCTGACGAAGGTGCCGAACACCAGGGTAATCGCGGTCGACCAATCCAGCGTGCCGCTCGGCAGCACCGCGAGCAAGCCGTCGAGCCCGCCGACCTTCACCGTTGCGACCCACATCGACAGCATCAGCAGCAACATCATCGCTGGCACCGCGATGTACGACAGAATCTCCAGCCCGCGATAACCGACATACGCCGTCGCGCAAAACACCAGGCCGAACAGCACCATCAGCCCCAGCACCGAGCCTTGCTCCAGTTCGAAATACTTGCCCAGCACCACGGCGGCCGTGGCCGTGCCCCAGGCGTACCAGCCGATCTGGGTGAAGCCGAGGATCAAGTCACTGAGCTTGCTGCCCACTTCGCCGAAGCAGAAGCGGCCCATCAATACCGAGTTGAGGCCACTCTTGAAGGCGATGTAGCCGAGGCCGGCGGCGTAAATCCCCAGCAGCAGATTGCCAACGATAATCACCGCCATCATCTCGCCAAAACTGAACGCTACGCCGAGCTTGCCGCCGGCAAACATGGTCGCGGTGAAGAAGGTGAAACCCAGCAGTACCATGGCCGTGGAGGCCAGGCCTTTGCGGGCGTGCATCGGGACTTCGCTGAGGGGGTAATCGTTACCCGGGTCGTTCTGCGTCATGGGGCGTTCCTTGCTGGATGAGAGACGCGAAGGGGGTTGCAGTGGTCGTGCCAGGCGTGGGGTGCTGGGGTTATTTATAGACGAGGCGGGGAACCAGAGCGCGAAAACGGTGCAACGGATGGACCTCAAGACTCATGTAGGAGCGATGATGGCGTGATGATCGTTCCCACGCTCTGCGTGGGAATGCCTCAATGGACGCGCAGCAATCGCTTCTGGAGGGGACGCGGAGCGTCCCGGGCTGCATTCCCACGCGGAGCGTGGGAACGATCATCAACTGATCGAGGGCAAAAACCGCAGCAGCGCCGCGACGATGGCCTCGGGCGCATCTTCCTGCAGCAAATGCCCGGCATTCGGAATCGCCTGAAACCGCGATCCTGGAATCATTCCATGCAACGCCCGCCCGCGTTCAATGGGAATCCACTGATCATCCTCCCCCCACAGGATCTGCACCGGGCACCGAATCGTCGGGTACAGCCCTTCGGCCTCACGGGTATAGCGCTGGTCCATCTGCGCGATCTGTCGGTAGAACGCCGCTTGCCCCGGCTCCCCCAGCCATGGCTGCACATACGGCGCCAGCTCATGGTCGGGGATTTCACGCTGGATCGCGCCGCGAATATAGGCCGGCACAATCGCCCGCTGAATGTAATCGGGCAATCCACTGAACGCCGCCTCATGCTGGCGCACATGCTGCACGAACGGCGATCCCCAGGGCGTCAGCGCCACCGGGTCGATCAGCGTCAGGCTGCGGTAGTGCTTGCCGTTGAGCAGATGCGCGCGCAGGGCGGTGGCGCCGCCGAAATCGTGGGCCACCACGTCCGGGCTATCCAGGCCCCAATGCTCGAGCAATTGCGTCAGCAGTTCGTTTTGCACACCGAGGGACACGTCGCTGTCGGGTTGTGCGGACTGTCCATAACCCAGCAGATCAAAGTAATGCACGCGATGGGTGGTGATGAAGTGCGGCGCAATCCGGTGCCACACGTAAGAAGAAAATGGCGTGCCATGCACGAACACCAACGGCGGGCCGTCGCCCCGTACGGCAAAGCGCACGGAATGCCCATTGAAGCGATAGGTCTGGGGCAGCGGCCAGTCAGTCATCGGGGGTGTCCTCTTGGCAAATGTGAGCCAAAAAGCATAGGCATAAAAAAACCACCGCTGAAGATGGCTTTTGGACTAACTGACGAAACGCATGGCGCGGTGTGGGAGCCTTAGCCCAGCGCCTTGCGCATGTGCACACGGCGCAAACCGTTCTCTTCGACTCGATGGGTTTCGACGTAACCGCGGCGCAGATACAGCGCAATGTTCTCGCTCATCGCTTCGTTGGTGTACAGCCGAATGGACGGGTAACCGGCGTCGAGCGCGTGGCGTTCGGCGAAGTCCAGCAACTGCCGGCCATAACCTTGGCCCTTGACTGCCGGGCTGACCGCGATGTTGTCCAGCAGCAAGTATTCTTCGGTGTCGATCAACACCACGAAGCCGTTGAGTGCCTGTTCATCGGCGAGCACATGGACGCGCCGGGCCAGCACCTGGCTGGCGTAGTCGTCCAGCATCGGCGCGGGTTTTCGGCCGATGCGCTCGATGTACGGCGAGTAAGCCGCCTCGACGATGGCCTCGATCTGCGCGATATCCTCAAGCGTAGCGGGGCGAATAAGCGGTGACATGGGACGGGTTCCTTTGGGCCAAGGATGGGGCCCGACTGTACTCGGCGTGAGAGCGAAACGACAGGCATAAAAAAACCACCGTCGCCGGTGGTTCTTCTCGATCAGGTGGTTTTACTCACCGTGATAGATGCAGCCGCTGGTGCAGGTTTCATGGATACGAATCGCGCTGAGTTCCGGCAGCAGGGGCTTCAGCTCGGTCCAGATCCATTTGGCCAGCACTTCACTGGTCGGGTTTTCCAGGCCAGGAATGTCGTTCAAATAGTTGTGATCGAGGCGCTCGTAGAGCGGCTTGAAGATCGCCTTGATTTCCGAGAAGTCGCGGATCCAGCCCGTGTGCGGATCGAGGTCGCCACTGAGATGGATCGCCACTTTGAACGAGTGACCGTGCAAGCGACCGCACTTGTGGCCTTCCGGTACGTGGGGCAGGCGGTGGGCAGATTCGAACGTAAACTCTTTGAAGATTTCCACAGTGATTTTCAGCTCTGTCAGGTGGCGATCGCCGCGGCGATGTGGGCAGGCGGCGAGTTTACCAGTTTGTCCTGACTAAAGGGTCAGCAGGCGTTCGCCGAGGCGACCGTTGGCGGCCAGCTCCAGAAATTCGTCGCCCATGCGGCGGCTTTCATCCATCGCCGCGCGCCAGTATTTCTGCCGGTTCGGGGCATCGCCCATGAAGCGCTTGAAGTCGTTACGGTCCGGCAACTTGCCGTAGGGCAGGCGCGACAGGTAATCCTTGGACGGCGCCAGCAGCAGGACATCCTGCAAGCGGCTCGAACAGGCACGGCGCCACGGCAGGGTCTTGTCGAACCAACCGGGAATCACCCGATCAGTGAAGTGCGGATAGAGCACGATGTCATTGCCGCTGTAAGGCAGGTCGAGGTGATAGTCCAGCAGACCGCCGTCGCGGAACGTCCCGGCGCCCGCACCCGGCAGGTCGCGCACGCCTTCCATGACCATCGGGATCGAACCCGACGCGAGCAAGGCCTGACGCAGGTTGCCGGCATTCAGGGCGACGAAGCGCGACGGGAAATCGGTCAGCGCATTGACCGGCGGCGCCAGGCGCGGGTCGTGGATGATCAGCCGCTCGAAATGCTTCGATAGCCGCGCGCGGCCTCGCAGGTTGTCGGCGATCACCGACGACAGGCCCAACCCCAGGCGGCCGCGATGGTCGTGGGCGAGCAGGCCGTGGCTCTTGACCACCATGATGTTCAGTCGGTAATGGGCGTTGTCGAGAATCAAGGCATCGCGACCGTCCAGCAACTCATCGAGCATGCGCCGTGAGCTCTGGCTGATCTGCGCCATGGTCACGCCCTTGTCGAAGTTCTGCTCGGTGTACAGATGACCGAGGCGGCGGATACCTTCGGCGGCATCCGGCAGGCACGCGCTGGCGAACCGCCAGGAACCCACCGAGGCGCCAATCAACGAACGCTCCCGTGGCGCCGCGGGCAGCCATTCGCCGAACAGCGCCAGGTCCAGACCTTGAATCCCCAACGCCTTGGGGCCACCGGCCGCTCCCGGCAGCGTGCCGACATCGGCAGCGTCCAGGCCGTTTTCACGAATTCGCGCAAAGGCCCGAGGGCCGGCCTTGAGGGTCAAGGAAGGGAACTTGATGTGGATAGCGGTCATACCGGTCTCGATGTCGGGCAGGCGGGGATTATAGACATGTGTCTTGTCCACCGTAGGAGCCAGGCTTGCCGGCGAAGGCAATTTCATGGACGCCTTCGCCGGCAAACCTGGCTCCTACAGGGTTTTGTGCAGGTCTGTAATGTTGTGTTGTCATGACCAATGATGGCAATTCAGTTTCAGTTAAGTTCGCCCCGTTAAGGTGCACTCCGTAGGCAACACACAAAAAAATACGGAGACACCCCATGAAAACCCTGACTGCCCTGTTCACCGCATCCATCATCGGCCTGACCGCCAACCTCGCCCACGCCCGTGACCTCGGTCCCGATGAAGCCCTGAGACTGCGCGACGCTGGTACCATTGTGTCTTTCGAGAAGCTCAACGCCACTGCACTGGCCAAACACCCCGGTTCCACCATCACCGAAACCGAGCTGGAAGAAGAGTACGGCAAGTACATCTATCAGGTGGAAATGCGCGACCCGCAGGGCATTGAGTGGGACCTGGAATTGGACGCTGTCAGCGGGCAGGTTCTCAAGGATCATCAGGATACGTAATGAAGGTGCTTTCATTTTCACGCACGGCGTTGGTGTTGCTGACGTTTTGCTCGGTGGTCGTGGCGCGCGACCTGGATCAGGACGAGGCGCTGCGCTTGCGGCAGCAGGGCGTGATCCTGCCGCTGGAGCAGCTGTTGCAGCAGGCGCTCGATCGCTATCCCGGCTCCAAATTGCTGGAAGCCGAGCTGGAAGAAAAACACGACGTCTACATTTATGAAGTCGAGTTGCTGACCACCGAAGGCGTGGTCCGCGAATTGGACATCGAGGCCGCAACCGGCCGTTTATTGAAAGACAAGGAAGATTGACCGATGCGATTGCTGCTGGTGGAAGACCACGTGCCCCTGGCCGACGAATTGATGGCCGGCCTCAACCGCCAGGGCTACGCCGTGGACTGGCTGGCCGACGGGCGCGACGCGGTCTATCAGGGCAGCAGCGAGCCTTATGACCTGATCATCCTCGACCTCGGCTTGCCGGGTTTGCCGGGGCTTGAGGTGCTGACCCAATGGCGTGCCGGTGGCTTGTCGACGCCGGTGCTGATCCTCACCGCTCGCGACTCCTGGGCCGAGCGCATCGAAGGCCTCAAGGCCGGCGCCGATGATTACCTGACCAAACCCTTTCACCCGGAAGAACTGCACCTGCGGGTCCAGGCGTTGCTGCGCCGGTCCCACGGCCAGGCCAACCAGCCGACGCTCAAGGCCAACGGCTTGCACCTGGATGAAGGCCGTCAGTGCGTGACCCGCGACGGTGCCGACATTCAACTCACCGCCGCTGAATTCCGCCTGCTGCGCTATTTCATGCTGCACCCGGAACAGATCCTCTCCAAAAGCCACCTCGCCGAACACCTCTACGATGGCGAAACCGAACGCGATTCCAACGTGCTCGAAGTCCACGTCAACCACTTGCGGCGCAAGCTTGGCCGCAGCGTGATTGAAACCCGTCGCGGCCAGGGTTACCTGTTCGGTGGGCAAGCGCAGTGAGGTCGATCCAGCGCCGCTTGAGCCTGGGGCTGATCAGCGTGATGGTGATCGTCGGCCTGGTGCTGGCGCAAACCAGTTTGTGGCTGTTCGAAATGGGCTTGCAGCGCTACCTCGAAGCCGGGTTGCGCAACGACAGCGAGAACCTGCTGTCGGCCCTGGTGCGCGGGCCTCAGGGCTTGCAACTGGATGAGCGACACTTGGCGCCGGCCTACCAGCGGCCGTTTTCCGGGCATTACTTTCGCATCGATTTTGCCGACAGCCACTGGCGCTCCCGTTCGTTGTGGGACCAGGAACTGCCAAAACTGGATCACGCCGGGTTGCACAGCAACCTGCAACTGGGGCCGGAAGGCCAGCAACTGTTGATCTTGCGCTCGGACTACCGACGGCTCGGCCAGTCGATTTCCATCAGCGTGGCCCAGGATTACACGCCGGTGCGCGAGAGTTTCATGCGCATGCAACAGGTCGGGCTGGGCCTCGGTCTGGCGGGGTTGCTGCTGATTCTGCTGCTGCAACGCATTACCGTGCAGCGTGCCTTGCGTCCGCTGGAAAAAGCCCGCGAGCAGATCGCTCAATTGCAGCAGGGCCAACGCTCGCAACTCGACGATCAGGTGCCGGTAGAACTGGAGCCACTGGTGGCGCAGATCAACCATTTGCTGGCCCACACCGAAGACAGCCTCAAGCGTTCGCGCAATGCCCTGGGCAACCTCGGCCACGCCTTGAAAACCCCTCTGGCGGTGTTGCTCAGCCTGGCGTCCAGCGAAAAACTCGACGCCCATCCGGAGTTGCGCAAGGTCATCCAGCAACAGCTGGAACAGGTGCAGCAACGGCTCAATCGCGAACTCAACCGCGCGCGCTTGTCCGGCGACGCGTTGCCGGGGGTGCTGTTTGATTGCGATGCGGAGCTGCCAGGGTTACTCGCCACGTTGAACATGATCCACGGTGAGCACCTGGATTTGAGCTACCGCGCCCCGGCCGGTTTGCTGCTGCCCTGGGACCGCGAGGACTTGCTGGAACTGCTCGGCAACCTGCTGGACAACGCCTGCAAATGGGCGGACGCCGAGGTTCGCTTGAGCGTGGTCGACATGCCTGAAAAGTTTGAGCTGAGCGTGGAAGACGATGGTCCGGGGATTCCCGAAAACCAGCGCGACCAGGTGTTCAGTCGCGGCACACGGCTGGATGAACAGACCGATGGGCATGGCCTGGGCCTGGGCATCGTGCGCGACATCGTCGACACCTGGGGCGGTGGATTGCTGTTGCAGGAAAGCGAGTGGGGCGGGTTGAAGGTCGTGATCGAATTGCCCAAGCGCTGATCCAGAACCACCTCCTGTAGGAGCAAAGCTTGCTCCTACAGGGGTGGTACGAAACGTCGTCTACGTGTGATGAATCTCCCGATCCTTGGTTTCCGGCATGAAGAAAATCCCCAGCACCGCCGTCATCACCGCAATCACTATCGGGTACCACAACCCGTAATAGATATCCCCCGTGGCCGCGACCATCGCAAACGCCACCGTCGGCAGGAACCCGCCAAACCAGCCATTGCCGATGTGATAGGGCAGCGACATCGAGGTATAGCGGATGCGCGCCGGGAACAGTTCCACCAGCCACGCCGCAATTGGGCCGTAGACCATGGTCACGTAGATCACCAGGATGGTCAGCAGCAACAGCACCATCGGGTAGTTGGTCTTGGCCGGATCAGCCTTTTCAGGGTAACCGGCGTCCTTGAGCGCCGTGCCGAGGGTCGCGGTGAACGCGTCGTTGCGGGTCTTGAAGTCCGCGGCCGGCAGGCTGGTGCCTTCGAAGCTCGGGATCACCTTGTCGCCGATGCGCACCTGGGCGACGGTGCCCGGCTCAGCCTTTACGTTGGTGTAGGGAATCGCGCGCTTCGCCAGCAGAGTTTTGGCCAGGTCGCAGGAACTGGTGAATTTGGCCTTGCCCACCGGGTCGAACTGGAACGAGCACTGGTCAGGATCGGCGATCACCGTCACCGGATTTTTCTCCTGGGCGATGAACACGTCGGGGTTACCGTACTGGGTCAGTGCATGGAAAATCGGGAAATAGGTCACCGCCGCGAGAATGCAGCCGGCCATGATGATGCCCTTGCGCCCGATGCGGTCGGACAGGCTGCCGAAGATGACGAAGAACGGCGTGCCGATCAGCAGCGAACCGGCGATCAACAGGTTGGCGGTCTGCGGGTCGATCTTCAGGGTTTGCAGCAGGAAGAACAGCGCATAGAACTGCCCGGTGTACCACACGACAGCCTGGCCGGCGGTGCCGCCGAGCAGGGCCATGATCACGATTTTCAGGTTGTCCCAGCGGGCGAAGGATTCGGTCAGCGGCGCCTTGGAGGACTTGCCTTCGGCCTTCATCTTCAGGAACACCGGCGACTCGCTGAGTTGCAGGCGGATGTACACCGAGACGATCAACAGCAGGATCGACAGCAGGAACGGAATCCGCCAGCCCCAGGCCTCGAACGCTTCGGTGCCGAGGGCGGTGCGGCAGGCGAGGATCACCAGCAGCGACAGGAACAGGCCGAGGGTCGCGGTGGTTTGAATCCACGAGGTGAAGTAGCCGCGTTTGCCTTTCGGCGCATGCTCGGCGACGTAGGTTGCCGCGCCACCGTACTCGCCGCCCAACGCCAGGCCTTGTAACAGGCGCAGGGTAATCAGGATGACCGGCGCCGCGACGCCAATGGTCGCGTAACCGGGCAGGAAACCGACCACGGCCGTGGAGACACCCATGATGACAATGGTGATCAGGAAGGTGTGCTTGCGCCCGATCATGTCGCCCAACCGGCCGAACACAATCGCGCCGAAGGGCCGCACGGCAAAGCCTGCGGCAAAGGCGAGCAGGGCGAAGATGAAGGCGGTGGTCTCGTTGACGCCCGCGAAGAAGTGCTTGGCGATGATCGCGGCGAGGGAGCCGTAGAGGTAAAAGTCGTACCACTCGAACACAGTGCCCAGGGACGAGGCAAAGATGACCTTGCGCTCCTCCTTGGTGATGCCGTGGTGGGGCGCGCTGCCTGTGCCCGTGGTTGTGCTGTCGATTACGGCCATGGGTTTTCTCCGTCTTGCTCTTGTTGTAGGCCGGAGCACCTCAAAATACCCGTGTTGCCGCACCCAGGCCCTGGGGCTGATGTTGTCGGATTGCCCTTAGAAGCATAATCAGCTTCGCGCAAATATCCACTCGCCGGCCCGCAAACCCTAACGCCAGTCAGTCGATCGTTCCCACGCTCTGCGTGGGAATGCCTCAATGGACGCTCTGCGTCCGCGTTTGAATGGGACGCGGAGCGTCCCGGGCTGCATTCCCACGGGCCGCGTGGGAACGATCAGTTACCTCAGGTCAAACCCGGAACTGGTCCATCAAACTCTGCTGCTGATTGGCCAGGCTGTTAAGCGACTGACTCACTCTGGCCGATTCATTTGCCTGCCCGGACAACGATTCGGTCACATCGCGAATGGTCGCCACGTTGTTGTTGATCTCCTCGGCCACCGCGCTCTGTTCTTCCGCAGCGCTGGCGATTTGCAGGTTCATGTCGGTAATCACCGTCACCGCCTCACCAATCTGGCGCAGGGCGGTCACGGCCTGGCTGACTTGCTCGACGCTGCTCTGGGCCTGGCGATGGCTGTTGTTCATAGAACCGACCACCTCCTGAGTGCCGCTTTGCAATTGCTCGATCACCTGACGGGTTTCCTCGACCGACTCCTGGGTACGCCGCGCCAGGTTGCGCACTTCATCGGCGACCACGGCAAAACCACGGCCGGCTTCACCGGCACGGGCCGCCTCGATCGCAGCGTTGAGGGCCAGCAAATTGGTCTGCTCGGCAATGGCGCGAATCACTTCCAGCACCGAACCGATCTTCTCGCTGTTCGCCGCCAGCCCTTCGACTTGCACCATCGCTGCGCTCATGTCGGCGGCGAGGTTATCGATGCTGGTGGTGGTGCGGTCAATCACGGTCAAGCCCTGACGGGTCGCCTGGTCGGCATCGCGCGCGGCGTGAGCGGCTTGGGCTGCGCTGCGGGCGACGTCCTGGGCGGTGGCGCTCATTTCGTGGGACGCGGTGGCCACCTGATCGACCTGGCGATATTGCTGCTCCATGCCGGCGCTGGTCTGGGTGGCGATGGCGGAGGATTGGTCGGCGGTGCTGCGCGCGTCCTGCACCGAGCGCTTCACTTCGGCGATGATCGGTTGCAGCTTGTCGAGGAAACGGTTGAACCAACCGGCCAACTGGCCCAGTTCGTCCTGCTTGTCGTAGGCCAGGCGCCGGGTCAAATCACCTTCGCCGCTGGCGATGTCTTCCAGCATGTGGGCCACGCCGAGAATCGGCTTGGTCACGCTGCGCGCCATCAACCACACCAGCAACAGGCCGATCAACGCGGCGAGTACGCCGAGGCCGAGTTCGACCAGACTGCCGGCACGGTTGCTGTCATCGAGCTGTTTTTTCAGCGCTTCGGCCGGGCCGACCAGGACTTTCTCCGGCACGTCGAGCAACACGCCCCAGGACTTGCCGCCTGGAATCGGCTGGAACGGCGACAGCACTTTCAACTGCTCGTTGCTGTGCAGGCTGGTGGTTTTGCTGCTGGTGCCGAGCAGGCGAATCAGCTCGGCGCCGTTGATCTTGTCCACGGCATCCAGGCGCTGGCTGAGCTTGCTGGCGTCCGGGCTGTAACCGGCGAGCAGGCCGACCGGGCTGAGGATGCTGACGCTGGTCTGGCCGTCATAGAGCTTTTTGCTCGCGCCCTGGCTGACCGCTTGCAGGCTGTTGAGGTTGATGTCCACCGACAACGAGGCGATGACTTTGCCGTTGACCATCAGCGGGAACACGATGCTGGTCATCAGCACGTTCTGGCCGTCGATCACATAGAAGTAGGGTTCGATCACGCACGGTTTGAGCGTGGTGCGCGGGCAGGTGAACCAGGCATTGGCCGCTTCGCCGCTGGGGCCGGTGCTGGTGTCGGCCATGTCGCTTTCGGGCAGCGACATCGAGGTCAGTTTGCCCGCTGTCGGCTGCGACCAGTACAGGGCAAAGCGACCCTTGTCGTTGCTGCCGAGCTCGGCCTGACCGGCGAACAGTTCGTCCTTGCCGTCCAGCGCATTGGCTTCGAACACCAGGGACAAGCCAAGCAGTTCCGGGTTGGCTTGCAGCGCCGACTTGACCTGGCGGGTCAGGTCTTCGCGCAGGTCGAAGGCATCGAGAAAGCGCTTCTCCGCCTGCTCGCGCAGGAACAGCACCTGCCGCGAAAAGCCGTGGCCATATTGATAGGCGTCCATGAACTGCTGGCGAATCCCCAGCGCCTGGTTTTCACCCTGGGACTCGATCCGCGCCTGGGCGGATTCGGTGAGCATCTCCATGCTCGACGCTTTCACCAGCGCGGAGCTGTGCTCCATGCGATACAGCGAAAGACCCACCAGCAGCGTCACGATCCCCGCCAGGCAGAGCCCGGCCAGCAGGGTGATTTTCCATTGGATGGAGAGTTGTCTGAGCGACATGGAGAGACGTCCTTATTCGATATTTATCTGAGACTTTGCACTGTAACGGCTGCGAATCGGCTTTCTTTATCTGTTCAACTAAATAAGAAGTCACACAAAACCCTGTAGCAACTGGCGAAGCCTGCGTTCGGCTGCGCAGCAGTCGTGTTCCAGCTGACGCGGTGTGTCAGGAGGAGCGTGCACACAGGTTTTACGACCGCTTCGCGGGCGAACGCAGCCTTCGGCAGCTGCTACAAGGGGCGGCGTTCGCGTTGAAAAAGGAGCGGCGTTGGCTTTGACAAGGTGGCGACCGTGCGGCACAGTGCGCGCCCTCTAATAAAACCCATTCCTTATTTCGCTGGCGGCGCTTCGCAGACTGCCGGCGGAGCTCATTCCGCTTGCCCTGAGGTAACGATGATTAATGCTGTAATTGCCGCGGTTGGCGTCATGCTGATACTCAGCCTGTCCCGCGTGCATGTGGTGATCGCGCTGATCGTCGGCGCGCTGGTGGGTGGCCTGACTGGTGGCCTGGGCATCGACGCGACACTGAAAGCTTTCAACAGTGGCCTCGGCGGCGGGGCGACGGTGGCGTTGTCCTATGCCTTGCTCGGTGCCTTTGCGGTGGCGATTGCCAAGTCCGGCCTGGCCCATGCCCTGGCGGACAAAGCCTTGGCGATGGTTGATCGTCAACACGCCAGCGGCGGCGGTTCGGTCAAGTGGCTGCTGATCGGCTTGCTGTGGGTGGTGGCCATCGCTTCCCAAAACATTCTGCCGATACATATCGCCTTTATTCCGTTGCTGGTGCCGCCGCTTTTATATGTGCTGACCAAACTGCAACTGGATCGGCGCTTGATCGCTTGCGTCATGACCTTTGGCCTGATCACGCCGTATATGTTCCTGCCGGTGGGCTTCGGCAACATCTTCCTGAATGAAATCCTGCTGGCCAACGTCGCCCGCAGCGGCGTCGACATCAGTGGCATCAACGTCACCCATGCCATGGGCATTCCGGCGTTGGGCATGGTGGTGGGCCTGGCCGTCGCGTTCATCAGCTACCGCAAGAAACGCGTCTACGACCTGGAAAAAATCGAGAAAGTCGAGCAGGTCGCGGTGGAGTACAACCCGCTGAGCCTGATGGTCGCCGGCGTGGCCATCGCGGCGGCGTTCATCATTCAGTTGCTGTTGGATTCGATGATCATCGGTGCGTTGGCGGGTTTCCTGATCTTCTCGGTGTCGGGCATCGTGAAGTGGCGCGACACCGACGACCTGTTCACCGAAGGCATGAAGATGATGGCGATGATCGGCTTCATCATGATCGCCGCCTCGGGGTTTGCCGAAGTGATGAAAGCCACCGGTGACGTGCAGTCGCTGGTGCAGGCTTCGGCGTCGTGGATTGGTCACAGCAAAGGCGTCGGCGCGTTGTTGATGTTGCTGGTCGGCCTGCTGGTTACCATGGGCATCGGCTCGTCGTTTTCCACCGTGCCGATCCTCGCGGCGATCTTCGTGCCTTTGTGCGTGCAATTGGGTTTCAGCCCGATGGCGATCGTCTGCATCGTCGGCACGGCCGGCGCCCTGGGTGACGCCGGTTCCCCTGCCTCGGACTCGACCCTCGGCCCGACCTCGGGCTTGAACATCGACGGCCAGCATCACCACATCTGGGACACGGTGGTCCCGACCTTCCTGCATTACAACCTGCCGCTGCTGGCGTTTGGCTGGGTAGCGGCGATGGTCCTCTGATCGCGCCCCCTGTAGGAGCGAGGCTTGCCCGCTCCTACAAGGGACTTGTAGTCGATGATTCAACTTTTGATCTGGCCTGCCGTTACAGCCTTTAACCACGCCAATAAAATCAAAAGAGTGAACCGTCATGCGCATGAGCCTGAAGGCTAAAGTCCTGTCCCTTGCCGTTCTCCCGGTGTTGCTCTTTGCCCTCGTCATTAGCCTGACCACGCTGTTCATTCTTCAGGAACAGGCGCGCAAGGAGGTCGAAGACACCCGCCAGAGCCTGCTCAAGGACGCCAAGGCCACCCTGCAAAGTTACGTCGCCGTGGCCATGACCGCGATCAAACCCCTTTACGACGCCGCCGCCCCTGGCGATGACGCCGCGCGGGCGCAAGTGGTCAAGTTGCTGTCTAGCATCAGCTACGGCAAGGACGGCTACTTCTTCGGCTACGACTCCAACACTGTGCGCCTGTTCAAGGCCAACAGCCCCGAAGGCGTGGGCCAGAGCTTCAAGGACAACCGCGACCCGAACGGCGTCTACGTCAACCGCGACCTGGTGAAAGTCGCGAAGGACGGCACCCACTATTTGCAATACAGCTCGCCGCTGCCCGGCAACAGCCAGGTGCTGGTGCCCAAGCTCGGCTACACCGAATACCTGCCGAAGTGGGACATGGCGGTCGGCACTTCGGTCAATCTCGATGGCATCGAAGCCCAGGTGGCGCTGGTCCAGGCCAAGGTCACCGAACGGATGGAAGGCGTGGTGCTGAGCATCGTCGGGATTGCGGTCATCGTGTTGCTGGTGATCGCTGCTGCGGGGATGCTGCTGGCCAACGCGATTCTGCGGCCACTGAACCTGATGAAAGCCAACCTCGATGACATCGCAGCGGGCGAGGGCGACCTGACTCGGCGCCTGACCATCACCAGCGAGGACGAACTCGGGCAACTGGCCGGCTCGTTCAACCGCTTCGTCGACAAGATCCACGGCCTGGTGCGGCAGATCACCGAAATGACTTCGCAACTGACCGGGCTGGTGAATCAGGTGTCGGATCAAGCCCAGCGCTCGGATCAGGCGATGGAGCGTCAGCGTCACGAGACTGACCAGGTCGCCACGGCGATCAACGAGATGTCCGCCGCCGCCCAGGAAGTGGCCAAGAGCGCGCAAAACGCTGCGGTCGCCGCCCAGCAGACCGATGCTGAAGGCCAGGCTGCCAAGCGTGTGGTGGCCGGCAGCATCGTCAAGATTCATGCGTTGGTGGATGACATTCGCACCAGCGGCGTGTCCCTCGACAGTCTGCAAAAAGACGTGTCGTCGATTGTCAGCGTGCTCGGGGTGATCCGCTCGATTGCCGAGCAGACCAACCTGCTGGCCCTGAACGCGGCCATCGAAGCCGCCCGCGCCGGTGAGGCCGGTCGTGGTTTTGCGGTGGTGGCGGACGAAGTACGAGCGTTGGCCAGTCGCACGCAAATCAGTACCCAGGAAATCCAGGGCATGATCGACCGCTTGCAGGCCGGCACCCAGTCGGCGGTGGAAGCGATGCGCCGTTCCAGTGAGGCCGGCGACGGTACCTCGGCCCAGGCCAACGAAGCGGGGGCTTCGCTGGACACCATGGCGCAGTTGATCGGCACCATCAATTCGATGAACGCGCAGATCGCCAGCGCGGCGGAAGAGCAGACGGCCGTGGCGGAAGAGATCAACCGCAGCGTGCATCAGATCGCGGTGGCGGTGGACAGCGTGGCGGATGAAACCCAGTTGGGGGCGCAGACGTCCCGCAGCTTGGCGGACCTCGGTCAGCGTCTCGGTAAGCTGGTCGGCCAGTTCCGCATCTAGACCGCGACGCACTCCCTGTAGCAGCTGGCGCAGCCTGCGTTCGGCTGCGAAGCAGGCGTAAACCCTATGCTCGCGGTTTACCTGACCCACCGCGCTGTCTGATTTCGCGACTGCTTCGCAGCCGAACGCAGGCTACGCCAGCTGCTACAAAGGCACCTATGGCCTGTCCCAATACGGCACGGTCCCAAAACACTCCATATAAAAATCAATCACCGTGCGCACCTTCACCGACAACCGTCGGCTCCCCGGCCACAGCACGGCAATCTGCTGCGGCTCAAGGCTATTGGACACCTGATAGTCCTTTAGCACCGGCACCAGCGTCCCCGCGCGCACCGCTTCGCCGATCAGCCACGACGGAAACATCACCAGCCCCAGCCCCTGTTCGGCGGCTTGGGTGAGGGTGTCGGCGTGGTTGCCGGTGATCGGTCCTTTCACCGTGTAGGGTGTCCAGTCCTGCTGACCTTGACGAAAAAACCAGCGCTGCTGCCCGGTCACGCCTTTGTAAGCCAGGCATTGATGGGCGGCGAGGTCGTCGGGGTGGTGCGGGATGCCATGGCGCTCTAAATACGCGGGGCTGGCGGCCACTTGGAAGCGATGGGGCGCGAGGATCCGCGCCTGCATGCTCGAATCGTGCAGCGGGCCGATGCGAAACAGCAGGTCGGCGCCTTCCTGCAGCGGGTCGACATAGCTGTCGGTCTGCTGAATATCCAGTTGCAACTTCGGATAACGCTCACAGAGTTGCCCCAGCCACGGCGTCAAATGCCGTTGGCCAAACACCACCGGCGCATTGATCCGCACCAGGCCGCTGGGTTCGCTTTGCTGTTCCTGCAAGGCTTGTTCGGCTTCCTCCAGTTGCACCAACACCAGTCGCGCGTGATGCCCGAGCATGCGTCCGGCTTCGGTCGGCGTGACCGCGCGCGTGTGGCGATAGAGCAACTGCTGATTCAGCGCTTGTTCCATCAACTGGATCTGCCGGGAAATCGAAGAGGGCGCCAGGCCCTCGCGGCGGGCGACTTCGGAAAAACTGCCGTGGTCGAGCACCGCGACAAACAGCCGAAGTGCCTTGAATCCCAGCTCGTTGAGGCCGTGCATGTGTATACCTGCTGTGCGAGTTGCGCAAAAGTGTTGTCCGGATGCTCCCATTTATCGCAAAGCACCGCCAGCCGATAATGCGCGCCATTGTTTCCTTGAATGGGTTTTCCTTATGCAGTCTTCTTCAATCGACGACGTTGCAGTTGTCGCAACGCCCGCCACCAAACCTGGGTTGCGGCTGTTGCTGCTGCCCCTGGTCATCCTGGCCGGCATGGGCCTGTCCGTGGAGGCCGGTTTGCTCGGGCCGCTCGGGGTTCAGGTCGGGCACTTGTGGGCGACCCTGAGTATCTTCGGCGTCGGCTCGGCGATTCTGTTTCTGCTGTTGCTGTTCAGTGGCCCGCAGCAAGGGCCGGCGCTCAGTGAGTTGCCGCGCTGGCAGTTGATCGGCGGTTTTCTCGGCCCGATCTACGTGGTGGTGCTGACCCTGGCCACGCCGCACATCGGCGTCGCCATGACCATGATCGCGATCCTGTCGGGGCAGGTCGGCAAGAGTGTGCTGATCGACCACTTTGGCTGGTTCGGCGCCACTCGCAAAAAGGTCAACGGTGAACGTTGGCTGGCGTTGCTGCTGATTGTCGCGGCACTTGTTCTGATCGCTCGGGGTTGATGATGAATCTGATTATTTTGTTGGCGGTGGTCGTGGCGGCTGGCGCGGTGTTGAGTGTCCAGGCAGCGATCAATGGGCGATTGGGTGAAACCGTCGGTGTGCTGCGCAGCAGTTTGCTGACCTTTGTCGTCGGCGCGGTGGTCAGCGGCTTGCTGATCCTGTTTTTCGAACCGGCCCACGCCGTGAGCCTGCTGGACGTGCCGAAATGGCAACTCAGCGGCGCGCTGTTCGGCGTGGTGTACATGATGGTCATGGTCGGCGCGGTGCCCCGAGTCGGCACGGCGGTGGCGACCGTGGCGGTGATCATCGGGCAACTGGGCATGGGCATGTTGATCGACAACTTCGGCTGGCTCGGCAACCCGGCGATTGAATTGTCGGGGAGCCGGATCCTGGCGATGGTGTGCCTGGCGTTGGCGTTGGTGTTCATGTATCGCAGCAGTACCCGAACTTCCGCTTGATACCGATCCCGTAGCAACTGCCGAGCCTGCGAGGCTGCGTTCGAGGACGCAGGCTTCGCCAATCCTGTGTACGCGGTTTTCCTGACCCACCATGGTGCTTGATTCTACGACCGCTTCGCGGCCGAACGCAGCCTCGCAGGCTCGGCAGCTGCTACAGACCTTCATTTGGCGTTCAAGCTCCTACACTGGTTAATACGGTGCGCATCCGTCGCACCGGACGACCATAACAGTGGAGTCCGCCCCCATGATCGACAGTGAAAGTATCTGCGACTGCCCAAAATGTTCCTGCAAGCTGGGCCAACATCCCATCGCGCGCCACGGCAAGCACTATTGCTGCGAAGCCTGCGCCAAGCACCATGCAGGCGGTGAAGAATGTACCGGCAAGGGTTGCAAATGTGCCCACGGATGACCGTTCGCCGCAAAAAAAGTGGAGCCACTGGGGCTCCATTTTTTGTTTTAGACGTTCCTTGTCCTCCTTATGAAAATTAGCTCGCCGGTCGCCATTTGACGTTCTCGACGCCGAATTTCTCCGCCAGCGGTTTGCTGGTCTTTTGCACCTTTTCACGGCCGAATCGGGGTATTCGCCCGACCCCGGCGTCGCAACTTGCCCAATGCCAAGCCTCCGCGTTGTCCATCTTGTCCTGGCGGATAATGAAAGACTTGGGGACGCCATGAAGGGTGTATTCAATGACGAAGAGTTTTGCGTTGTTCATAAAGCCCGTATTCCTCCCTGTGGTAATAGAGGGATCGCGGGCGGCGCTGAAAATTCACTCGGATTGTCAGACGGCGGTGTCACTGGCGGCGCGCCAGACGCCTCGTTACCATGGCGACTTCCGCCAACGTCAATGAACGCTGCCCATGGCCCTCGCCGCACCGCCCGACCTGACTGACACCGATGTGCCCGTGCAACCGCTGGCGCGGACTTACCCGCGTGGCTTGTTTATCGAGCCTCATGAGCACGTCTGGGGCCAATTGTTGTATGCCATGAGCGGGGTGATGTGGGTCGAAACGCCGCACGAAGCCCTGGTGGTTCCGCCGCAACGGGCGGTGTGGTTGCCGCCCGGCGTGCCCCATGGGATTCGCGTGGTGTCGGACTTGCAGATGCGCAACATCTACTTGCGACCGGCGCTGGCGGCGACCCTGGATGACAGCGTGCAGGTGATCGAGGTCGGCGGGCTGCTGCGTGAATTGATCGTCGGCCTGGTGGAGCAGGGCGACGACGGTGCGCCGGAGTATTACGAGGCGCTGGTTGGCCTGGCCTTGCTGGAGCTCAAGCGGGCCAAACGCTCGATGCTGAAAATCCCGCTGCCGGACGATTCTGATCGACGTTTGTTGAACCTGTGCCAGGCGGTCATGGCCGCGCCGTCCCTGGACATCGCGTTTGAACAACACGCCGAAAACGCCGGGGCCAGCGTGCGCACCCTGGCGCGGTTGTTCAAGGATGGATTGGGCATGGGCTTCGCCGAGTGGCGACGCCAGGTGCAACTGGCGACGGCGGTGGCGGAGTTGATCCAGGGCGTGCCGGTCAGCGCGATCGCCCGGGAGCTGGGTTACTCGCCGAGCAGCTTCAGCGATATGTTCCGCCGGGAACTCGGTGTCGCGCCTTCGCAATTCAACGCGAATCGGTAAGGCGAACACTAACCCTGTAGGGAATTGTGGTGTTGGTGAGTGTTTGGCCGAAATTCAGAAGCCCTTGGCCGATTGGTTTTGTCGCCTTTCCCTAGACTCTGCGCATACCCCCTGTGCCACGGAGTCTGTCATGAACTACCTCATTTCGCTGGCCATCGGCCTCGGCGTCGGTCTGCTTTACGGCGCGCTGGATTTTCGTTCCCCGGCACCTCCAGCCATCGCGCTGGTGGGGTTGTTGGGCATGCTCGCCGGTGAGCAGTTGTGGCCCATGGGCCGGCAGTTGATTGCCGGCTGGTTCGCCTGAAACCCTTCATCCCTTCAATGGACGCTTCCCCCATGAAAGCTTTGCAATTCGACAAGACCGGCGATCTCTCGGCCCTGCGCTACGTCGAGGTCCCCACCCCTGTGGCCGGCGATGGTGAAGTGCTGGTGCAGATCAAGGCTGCCGGCCTCAACCCCAGCGATGTGAAGAACGTGCTCGGGCGTTTTCCCTACACCACCTTGCCACGGATTCCCGGTCGGGATTTCGCCGGGGTGGTGGTGGAAGGGCCGCAAGCGTTGATCGGTCAGGAGGTCTGGGGCACCGGCCGTGAACTGGGCTTTTTCGCCGACGGCTCCCATGCGCAATTCGTCAAGTTGCCGGCCAACGGCGTGGCGCTGAAACCGACGCACCTGAGTTTCGCCCAGGCCGCCAGCCTCGGCGTGCCCTACACCACGGCTTGGGATGCGTTGGAACGTAGCCTGGTGACGGCGGGCACACGCTTGCTGGTGATCGGTGGCGGGGCGGTGGGCAGTGCGGCGCTGGCGCTGGCCAAGGTGCGTGGCGCTCAGGTGCTGGCGGCGGCGCGGCGGGTGGAGCAGGTCGAGGAATTGCAGGCCCAGGGTTATCAGACCCTGCAACTGGACAAGCCCGAAGACCTCGGCTCCCAAGTGAATGCCGTGTATGCCGGTGGCGCGGACGTGATCTTCGACACTACGGGGTTCTGGCTGCCGGCTTCGGTTGCGGCGCTGGCGCCGTTCGGCCGCATTGCGATCATTGCCGCACCGGTGGACGGCCATGTGCAATTGCCGGCGCTGGCGTTGTATCGCAAGGGTGGGTCGGTGGTGGGGATCAATTCGCTGCTCTACGGCGTTCAAGCCTGTGCTGCGATGCTGGATCAGTTTGGCCAGTTCTTCGATCAGGATTTGTTGCCGTTGCCGCAGGGGTTGGTGGAATCGTCGTTGGCGCAAGGCGTGGAGCGTTATGCCGAGGTGAATCAGGGCAGTGGTGACAAGGTGATTTTGTTGCCGTAACCGATAGAGGTGTTGAATGGTCGGGCCCCTTCGCGGGCAAGCCTCGCTACCTGTAGGAGCGAGGCTTGCCCGCGAAGGCGTCCTCCGGCCGAACTCAGGCCTCAGGCACCCCTTTCTCCCAAGCCGACCAGTGCTGCAAAATCTCCTGCACCAACGGATTCCCGGTGCGATAGAGGTTCTCCAGCGCCGGCACAAACCCGCCCTGGTCCGCGTATTTGAGCAAGTTATCCACTTCACTCTGACCCGGTGCCGGCCGGTCAAAGTCGGAACCGGCGCGCACCACCGCCAGGCGCTGCACATCCACCAAGCCCTCACGACTGGCCCGCAACAGTGCTTCGTACGTGGAGTTGTCTTCCTGCTGGGTCGTGCAGTACTCGCCTTTGTTGTCCGTCAGCAATTTGGTCCAGACCTCGGCGCGCTCGCTCAGACGCGTGCCGGAGAACCAGGTGTTGCCCGCCAACGTGTCGCACTTCGTTACTACCGGCGCCAGATTGGCCGGGGCCGACGGGTACTTCAGACGCCACGCCGCCGATTCCTTGCTCTCACTCAATTCAACTTTGTGCGACAGGGCAAACGCCTTGGCCTGCAATTTCGGATTGAGCTCGAAGACTTCAGTCTTGTAGTCCAGCGGTGGTTTTTGGTTCGGGCCTTGGGTGTTGATGCCGATGTAGCCGGTCGGCCAGTCTTTCGGAGCGTCTCGGGAATCGATCTCCCACTGCGTGCCGAACTCCACCAGGTAATGCGCCCACGCGGCGGTGCCGATGGTCCCGTGTTTGGGGCTGATGCCGGCGATCCCGGCGATCAGGAAATAACTTTTGCGCAGGTCGAATTTCGGCGACAGCGCCAAGGCCAGGGTCGATGCCGCGGCATTGGTCTGGCCCATGCCGGTGACCATCAGGCACACCTGCTGCGCGTTACAACGAATCGTCGGGTACTCGGCGGACAGGCCCGGTACGCGGACTTCCTGTTTGAGTTCCAGGCGCTCGATCCAATTCTGCGCCTCGGGAGCGAACATGGTGATCAGCATCACTTTTGGCTGGATCGGTGCTTCACGAGCCCACGCGGTGGAAGCGAGCAGGGTGCCGCAGGCCACGGCGACGGACAGGGACAAACGCGTCATTGCTTTCATAAGATCTCCTTAGAATTGATAACCGATGCCGGCGTAGTAACCCCAGCCGTTGGAGCGGGCGCGGAAATCACCGTCGCCGAAATTCAACTCGCTGCCGTCGTCCCAGTTGCCGCCGTTGTGGAAGTAACGGCCGACCAGGGTGAAACGCAGATGAGTAAACGAGTACAGCAACACGTTGGTGGCCACGGTGGCGTTGGCGGTGCGGGCCGGGTTGTCCTTGTGCAGGTCCGAGCCGAAGTCGAAGTTGGTGAAGCCGATGTAGGTCAGCGACGCACCATTGCTGAAGCTGCTGATGGGCACGATGTATTTCAACTGGGCGCGGTAGCCGTCCCAGGAATATTCGTTGCTCGCCCCATAGTTTTCCCACTGGTAGCGACCATAGAAGTTCGCCGACAGGTTGACCCGCGAGTGGGTGTCGATGTCGGTGCCCAAACCGCTGTACAGCGTGTTGGCGCGGTTGCGGGTGTTGCTGCCGTGGTCGTAGATCCAGTCGAACGCCACATACCATTCCTTGAACGGCCCGACGGCCAGGCTGCGGCCGGCCAGGTAGTCGATGGAGATCCGCGGTTCGTGCTCCATGAACAGCGGCGAGCCGTGGTCCCACGCGCCTTTGTCATGGCTGTTGCCGATGTCGAAGATTTTCGGGATATCGACGTAGCCATACAACTCGAACGGCCCCTTGCGCCCGAAGTACTCGTATTCCAGGTACACATCGTCAGAGGGTTGCGGGCCGAAGCTGATGTCCTTGCTGCCGATGACCGTCAGGTCCTGGTTGAACCAGTCCGACAGGTACGCGCCTTGTTTCGGCGGGTTGGCTTCCGGGCTAAGGGCTTCGCCCTGGGCTGACTCCTCGGGGAGGACGGGTTGCGCCAAAACGGTGCTGCTGAGTAGTCCTGTAACGCTGGCCAGTAGCAAGGAAACAGCAAACGAGCGCGAGCAAGTCACGCGGCTGGACGTGCGATGCATTAAAAGTCCCTTTTCGTGCGGATCGAAGGCCCGGTTTTTCGGGCTTGCGCGGTTAGGTAGCGAAAATGCCGTTATCGGCGACTCGCAAACGTTTGCACATCTCATACCAATTGTTTCAATTCCATGAAAACTCGAAGAAATCGAGGTTTTTTCTGTCCTCTCGATCAGCTAACGATTTACCCCGGGTATCCGCGATCCCCGTAGGCGCGCGCGCCGGACGAGACCGCCGCAAATCCGCAGGGCAGACCGCTCGCGCACCAAAGTATTAATGCTAATTGAGCCATGAGGATTTCTGCCCCATCACCGGGCATCAACTAACGTGTGTCGAGAATGTAACTGTTTCGTACAGCGTCGTACTTTGATTTGCGTGTCGTTGGATTCACGGCCAGGGTGGCCCTGTAGCACGCCTTTCAAGGAAGAATGGTTAACCACGTAAAGGAACTGCCCGTGGACTTGAGATCCGTCATCGCCCCGATTTTCCGCGTTTCCCCTCTTTTTCTCGCTGTTCGTCTCGGTATGGTTGGCGTGTTTGTCGGCATCATCAGCCCTCAAGCCATGGCCGCCTGTACGCCCGGCAGCCCGGCGGCGGGCGGTACGGTGACCTGTAGCGGCGTGCCCTCGCTGCCGCTGTTTCTCAATACCTTTTCCAGCGCGGTGAATGACCTGACGGTCAACGTCGGCTCCGCCGCACAACTGAACGCCACCCTCGGCGGGCAGGTGCTGAACCTCACGGGCAACAACATTACGCTGAACAACTCGGGGTTGATTGACCCTGCGTTATTGGGCGCGGTGACAGCACTGAGCGCGGGCGCGGTGATCGGCAACGCCGGCGCCTCGGTGATGAACATCACCAACGCCGCCACCGGCATTATCCGCGGCACCGGCGACTTGCTCGGCGTCAATCTGGTCAGCCTCAACGGCATGGCGTTGAACCTCAATAACAGCGCCGGCGGCAGCACCAACATCGTCAACAACGGCACGATCGGTTCGACGAACTTGTTGAACCTGACGCTGTTCTCCGCCGACACCCCGGTCGTCGCGGCGCGCGGCGGCGCCCAGGTCAACGTGATCAACGCCGGCACCATCAACGGCCGGATGGCCTTCGAGACTTCGGGCAGCGGCAACACCTTCGTCAACTCCGGCACCATCAGCGGTGGCGTGTCGATGGGCGACGGCAGCACCAACACCTTCACTGCGATCACCGGTTCGACCATCTCTGCCGGCGGCGGCATCGGCCTGGCGCTGGGCGGGTTGATCGGCGTCAACCTGACCTTCGCCCCGACCGGCCAGATCGACGGCGGCGCTGGCGGTATCAACTCGCTGATCCTGCAAAACCCGATCGGCATCGGCGGCGGCACCTCCGGGGTCGGCACTGTTTCGAGCGCCAACTACGTCAACTTCAACAACCTGACGATCAACAGCGGCACCTGGACGCTGCAAGGACCGCTGGTCAGCGGCAGCACCACGCTCAATGGCGGTATCGCCCAGTTCAACAACAGCGCGACCTTCGGCAGCGGCGTCCTGACCGTCAATGGCGGCGGCTTGCAGGCCAGCACTGGCGGCTTGACGTTGAGCAACTTGATCAACGTGGGCGCTGCTGGCTTGCTGCTGCAGGGCACCAATGCCATCACCGTCGGCAACGTGATCAGCGGCAGCGGCGGCATCACCAAGAACGGCACCGGCCAATTGATTCTCAACGGTGCCAACACCTATTTGGGCGCCACCACCCTCAACGGCGGCTCGGTGCAACTGGGCAATAACCAGGCGTTCAGCACCGGCACGGTGACGTTCGGCGGTTCCACCGTCTTGCAGGCGCCGGGCACCATTACCCTGAACAACAACATTGTGCTCAACAGCGCCATCGGCACTTCCGGTGTCGGCAGTCTGACCCTGGCCGGGCTGATCAGTGGCGCGGGCGGTATTTCGAAAAACGGCAGCGGCACCCTGGCGCTGACCGGCAACAACGCTGGTTACACCGGCAGCACCGACCTCAACGCCGGGACCCTGAGCCTGGCCAACAACAATGCGCTCGGCAGCGGCTCGCTGAACGTCAACGCGGCGGCGAGCCTCAACACCACCACCGGTGTGACCCTGAATAATTCGGTGGCGCTGAACGGCAACCTGACCGTCGTCGGCAGCAACAACCTGACCCTCAATGGCCTGGTTTCCGGCACCAGCGGCTTGATCAAAAATGGCTTGTCGACCCTGACCCTGACCGGCAACAACACCTACCAGGGCCCGACCTCGCTGAACGCCGGGGCACTGGTTTTGGCCTCGAACACCGGGCTGGGCACCGGCGCGTTGAACGCGGCGGCCGGTACTTCCCTGGACACCAACCTTGCAGTGACGCTGGCCAACGCGGTCAACCTCGGCGGCGACCTGACCCTCGGTGGCACCCAGGCGCTGGGCCTGACCGGCGCCATCAATGGCGCGGGCGGATTGATCAAGAACGGCAGCGCCGCCCTGAACCTCAGCGGCAACAACGGTTACGCCGGCAACACCACACTGAACGCAGGCACCCTGATTCTCGGCTCCAACACGGCGCTGGGCCTGGGCACCTTGAACACGGCGGCGGGCACCACGCTGGATGCCAGCTCCACCGTCGCAGTGGCCAACGCGGTGAACACCACCGGTGACCTGACCCTCGGCGGCACCGCCAACCTGACCCTCGGCGGCGTGGTCGGCGGCACGGGTGGGCTGATCAAGAACGGCGCGGCCAACCTGACCCTCAACGGCGCCAACACTTTCCTCGGCAACACCACCTTGAACGCGGGCACCCTGACCGTGGGCAACGCCAATGCCTTGAGCGGCGGTGTGCTGACAGTGGCCGGTTCTTCGACGCTGGACAGTAGCGCCGGTGTCGCCATCGCCAACAACATCGCGCTGAACGCCGACCTGAGTGTCGGCGGCACTAACCAACTGACCCTCGACGGCGTGGTCAGCGGCACCAACCAGTTGATCAAGAACGGCGCGGCGAACCTGGCGCTGAACGGCGTCAACACCTTCCAGGGTGGCACCACGCTGAATGCTGGCAGCATCACCGTCGGTAATGTCGATGCACTGAGCACCGGTGCCCTGACCGTAGGCGGCGCGAGCACGCTCACCGGCAGCTCGGCCCTGGCCCTGAACAACGCGATCAACCTCAACGCCAACCTGACCACCGGCGGTGCCAATGCCCTGACCCTCGGCGGCGTCATCGGCGGTCTGGGCGGGCTGATCAAAACCGGCGCGTCCAGCCTGACCCTGAACGGCGCCAACACCTATTCCGGCACCACGGCGCTAAACGCCGGCACCCTGATCGTCGGTTCGAATACCGCAATCGGTAGTGGCGCGTTGAACGCGTCGGGCGGCACCACCCTCGACACCAGCACCGCCACCACCCTGGCCAACGCAGTCAACCTGGGCGGCAACCTGACCCTCGGCGGCACCAACGCGCTGATCCTCAACGGTGCCGTCAGCGGTATCGGCGGCTTGATCAAAAACGGCGCGGCCGACCTGACCCTCAATCACGCCAACAACTACCTCGGCTCCACGGCGCTGAACAACGGCACGCTGATCGTCGGTGCCAGCGGCGCCTTGGGCGCCGGTGCTTTGAACGCGGCGGCCAACACCACGCTGGACAGCAACACCGCCGTGAGCCTGAGCAACCAGGTGAACCTGGCCGGTGCCTTTAACGTCGGCGGCACGGCCGACCTGACCCTGACCGGGCTGGTCAACGGCGCGGGCAGCCTGGTGAAAAACGGTACCGGCAATCTGGTGCTCAGCGGTGCCAACGGCTTCCTCGGCGGCACCACGTTGAACGCCGGCACCCTGACCGTCGGCAACGGCTCGGCACTCGGCCTTGGTGGTTTGATCGTTGCCGGCGCGGCGACTCTGGACAGCAACGCCCCGGCCAGCCTGGGCAACAACGTAGCGCTGAATGCCGACCTGACCGTCGGCGGCACCTCGAACCTGACATTGGGCGGCGTCGTCAGCGGCACCAACCAGTTGATCAAGAACGGCGCGTCCAACCTGACCCTCAATGGCGTCAACACCTACCAGGGCAACACCACCCTGAATGCCGGCAGCCTGACCTTGGGCAGCGGCGCGGCGCTAGGCACTGGCGCGCTGATCGTCGGCGGCACTTCGACCCTGGACAACAGCGCAGCCTTCACCGTGGCCAACGCCGTGACCCTGAATGCCGACCTGAACGTGGCCGGCAACAACAACCTGAACCTCGGTGGCGTCATCGATGGCGCCGGTGCGCTGAATAAAAACGGCCTGTCTGACCTGACCTTGAGTGGCAACAACAGCTTCACCGGGGCGTTGAACATTCTGTCCGGCAGCGTCACCGCCGCCAGCACCGGCGCATTGGGCAACACCTCTGGCGCCAACATCAGTGCCGGCGCCAGCCTCAACCTCGGCACCGATGCCAGCCTTGCCGGCCTCAACGGCAGCGGCGATGTGCTGATCGGTTCGGGCAACACGTTGTCAGTGGGTGGCGTCAATACCACCAGCACTTTTGACGGTGGCCTGGCCGGTCCTGGTAGCTTGACTAAAGTCGGCACCGGCACCCTCAACCTCACCGGTATCAACGGTCTTACCGGCGACACCGCAGTCAACGGCGGCACCCTGGACCTCAGCGGTTCCCTGGGCAGTGCCAACGTCAACGTCAACAGTGGCGCGACCCTGACCGGCACCGGTTCGGTGCTGGGCACGTTGAACGTGAACAACGGCGGTCACCTGGGCTTGAGCAGCGGCAACACCTTGTCGGTCGGTTCGCTGGCCCTGAACAGCACCTCCAACATGGACGTCGCCCTCGGCACACCGTCCACCAATTCGCTGCTGAACATCGGCGGCAACCTGACCCTGGACGGCCTGCTCAACGTCAGCGACGCCGGTGGTTTCGGTGTTGGCGTGTATCGCCTGATCAACTACACCGGCAGCCTGCTGAACCTGGGCATGAACGTCGGTGCGACCCCGATTGGCTACAGCCTGGCGGACCTGGCGCTGCAAACATCGGTCGGTAACCAGATCAACCTGCTGGTGACCGCGCCTAACGCGAACCTGCGTTTCTGGGACGGCAGCCAGACCATTCCAAACGGTTCGGTGGACGGCGGCAACGGCACCTGGAGTGCCGGCAGCACCAACTGGACCTCGGTCGATGGCTTGACCAATCAGACCTGGGCCAGCGACTTTGCAATCTTCCAAGGCACGGCGGGTAACGTGACAGTGCTCGGTCCGCAGGCCTTCACCGGCATGCAGTTCGTCACTGACGGCTATAACGTGCTGACCGGCGCGGCGGGGAAACTGACCGCCGTGAATGGCACCAGCGGCAACACGGCGATCCGGGTTGATCCGGGCTCCACGGCGACCATCAGCGTCGCCATCGACGGCGCTGGCACCCTGGCCAAACTCGACAGCGGCACCCTGGTGCTCAACGGTGCCAACAGTTACACCGGCGGCACTTTGCTTAATGGCGGCACACTCGTCGTGGGCAACAACACGGCGCTGGGCAGCGGTGTGCTGACCACCGCTTCGGGCACCACTCTGGACAGCAACGCCGCCGTCACCCTGGGCAATGCCGTCGATCTGGCGAGTAACCTGAATATCGGTGGCAGCAATGCCCTGACCCTCAACGGCGCGATCAGTGGCGTCGGGGGGCTGGTCAAGGCGGGCGGGGCCAACCTGACCCTCGGCGGCAATAACAGCTTCCTCGGCCCGGTGAGCCTGCTTTCCGGTGGCGTGGTGCTGGCCTCCGACGCGGCACTCGGTGCCGGTGCGCTGAACGCCGCCAACGCCACCACCCTGGACGCCGCGACAGCGGTGACCGTCGGCAACGTGATCAACCTGGCAGGCAACCTCACCGTCGCCGGCACCGCTGACCTGACCCTCGCCGGTGCCGTCAACGGTGCCGGTAGCCTGAGCAAAACCGGCGCGGCCAACCTGGTGCTCAATGGCACCAACGGCTTCCTCGGCGGTGTCGACCTGAACGCCGGGACCCTGACAGTCGGCAATGCCTCGGGCCTGGGCCTGGGCAACCTGACCGTGAGTGGCGCTTCGACGCTGGATAACAACACGGTGCTGAGCCTGGCCAACAACGTTGGCCTGAATGCCAGCGTGGCGGTGGGCGGCAGCAATGACCTGACCCTCGGCGGTGTGATCAGTGGTGCCGGCGGCCTGAGCAAGAATGGCGCGGCCAACCTGACCCTTAACGGCGTCAACGTCTATCAGGGCGATACGACCCTCAACGCCGGCACCCTGACCCTCGGCAACGCCACGGCGCTGGGCACTGGCGCATTGACCGTCGCCGGCGCTTCGACACTGGATAACAGCTCGGCGCTCAGCGTCGCCAACAACGTCAACGTCAACGCCGCGCTGAACGTAGCCGGTGTCAATAACCTGACCCTGTCCGGCATCGTCGCCGGTGCCGGAAGCCTGAGCAAAAACGGCGCGGCGGACCTGACCCTCAGCGGCAACAACACCTTCAGCGGCACCTTCAACGTCCTCGGCGGCAGCTTGAGCACTACCAGCGCCACGGCCCTGGGCAACAACGCCGGAGTCAATCTGGGGGCGGGCACCAGCCTCAACCTCGGTGCTTCCGGCAGCCTCGCCAGCCTGACCGGCAGCGGCACGGCGCAGGTCGGCGCAGGCAACACGCTAAGCCTCGGCGGCGGCAATGTCAGCAGCACCTTTGACGGTGTGCTCGATGGCAGCGGTTTGCTCGACAAACTCGGCAGCGGCACGTTCACCCTCACTGGCATCAACAGCCTGACGGGCGACACCAGCGTCAACGGCGGCACCCTGAATGTCAGCGGTTCCCTGGCCAGCGCCAATGTCGCGGTCAACGGCGGCGGCACATTGGCCGGCAGCGGTAGCCTCCTTGGCGCAGTGAACGTCGCCGATGGCGGTCACGTCGCACTGGCCACCGGCAGCACTTTATCGGTGGGTTCGCTGGCCTTGAGCGGCAACTCCAACCTTGACGTCGGGCTCGGTGTGCCGGTGTCCGGTGGCGGTAATGCGCTGATCAATGTCGGCGGCAACCTGACCCTCGACGGCAACTTGAACGTGAGCGATATCGGCGGCTTCGGCAGCGGTGTGTATCGCATCATCAACTACACCGGCGCCTTGACCGATAACGGTCTGCTGGTTGGCAGCGTGCCGGGCAGCGTAGCGCCGGGTGATCTGCAAGTGCAGACCGCCGTAGGCAATCAGGTCAACCTGCTGGTCACCGCACCCAACACCACCGTACAGTTCTGGGATGGCACGCAAGCGGTAGGCAACGGTGCAATCGATGGCGGCAGCGGCACCTGGGGCAGTGGCAACACCAACTGGACCAATGTCGATGGCACCGTCAATCTGGGCTGGGCCAACAGCTTTGCGGTATTCCAAGGCACGGCGGGCACGGTCACGGTCAACGGCACGCAAAGCATCACTGGCATGCAGTTCGTCACCGACGGCTACAGCCTGGTTAACGGCACGGCGGGCGCACTGAACCTGGTCAACGGTGGCTTGGGCAACGCGACCTTACGCGTCGATCCGAACAACACCGCGACCCTCGGCGTGGCAATCAACGGCGCCGGCACTCTGGGCAAATACGACACCGGCACCCTGGTGCTCAACGGCGTCAACGGTTACACCGGCGGCACTGCGCTGAACGGCGGCACCCTGGTGGCGGGCAATAACGCGGCACTGGGCAGTGGCGTACTGACTGCCGCCAACGGCACCACGCTGGACAGCAACGCTGCCGTCAGCCTCGCGAACGCAGTGGTATTGAACGGTGGCATGAGCGTCGCCGGCTCCAACGCGTTGACCCTCGGGGGTGTCGTCAGCGGCACCGGCAGCCTGATCAAGAACGGCGCTTCCAGCCTGACCCTCAATGGCAGTAACACCTACGCCGGTGGCACGCAGTTGAACGCCGGATCCCTGGTCCTCGGCAATAACAGCGCCATCGGCACCGGCGCACTCAGCGTCGGTGGCAGCGCGCAACTGGACAGCGCCGCGGCCCTGCAACTGGCTAACGCGATCAACCTCGGCGGGCAGTTGACCCTGGCCGGCACCCAGGACACCACCCTCAGTGGCGTCATTATTGGCACCGGCAGCCTGGTGAAAAACGGCAACGGCGCGTTGTTGCTCAACGGCACCAATACTTACAGCGGCGGCACCACCCTGAACGGCGGCAGCACCAGCGGCAACACTGCCAGCCTGCAAGGCGCGATCCTTAACAACGCGGCACTGACCTTCGAGCAAACCAGCAACGGCAGCTACACCGGTAACCTCACAGGCAGCGGCACGCTGACCAAAAACGGCAGCGGCGATTTGCTGCTCACCGGCACCAACGGCCTCACGGGCGACACCAACGTCCAGGCTGGCTCGTTGCTGGTCAACGGCACGCTCAACAGCGCGAATGTGAACGTAGCGAGCGGGGCAAAAATCGGTGGCACTGGCCAACTCACTGGTGCGGTACAACTGGCCAGCGGCGCGACCCTGGTTGGCGGTGGCAGCGTTACGCCGTTGTCGTTCGGCGCCCTTACCTTGTCTTCGGGCACAAACCTGGACTTCAGTCTCGGCTCAGCGACCAGTTCCACCAATGTGGTCAACGTCGCCGGCAACCTGACCCTCGACGGCACACTGAACGTCAGCGATGCCGGCGGCTTCGGCACCGGCGTCTATCAACTGTTCCGCTACGGCGGCGACCTGACTGACAATGGCCTGGCCTACGGCACGCTGCCCGGTGGTGTATTGCCGGCCAGCCTGACCCTGCAAACCGCGCTGGCCAATCAGGTTAATCTGCTGGTGCAAGGCAGCGCCGGTGAAGCGCAGTTCTGGAACGGTGGCAAGACCAACGCTGACGGGACGATCAGCGGCGGTGATGGTATCTGGGGCTCGGGCACCAACTGGACGAATGCCGGTGGTACGGAAAGCCAGGGTTCGGCTCGTCGGTTCGCGATATTTGGCGGGCAGGGCGGCACGGTGACGGTGGTCGGTAACCAGGGCTTCACCGGGTTGCAGGTCCTCGACAGCGGGTATCGCCTGGTTGCCGGGACGGACGGCAGTCTGTCTCCGACCAACGCAGCCGATGGCAGCCTGGCCGCCGTTCGGATCAACGGCGGCGTGACCAGCGAAATCTCGGCACCCCTGGTGGGCACGGGCGGGATCGAGAAACTCGATTCCGGCATCCTGGTACTCAGTGGCGCCAACACCTACAGCGGCGGCACCACCGTCAGCGGCGGTACGCTGGTCGGTAACACCACCAGCTTGCAGGGTCGCATCCTCAACAATGCGCGGGTGATGTTTGCCCAGGCCAACAACGGGTTCTTCAACGGCGTACTCAGCGGTACCGGTGATGTGGTCAAGCAAGGCGCCGGATCGCTGCTGTTAGAGGGTGATCATCCGTTCAGTGGCACCGTTGAAGTCGAGCAGGGCCTGTTGATCGTCGGTGATCCACCGGCGACGCTGGCCGGGCAGGTCACCGTGTTCAATGGCGCCGCCCTGACCGGTAACGGCAGCGTTGGTGGGGTGATCAACCATGGGGTGTTCTCGTCCGGTGCGAACGGCGAGATCCTGAGAGTGACGGGCAACCTGGCCAACGCCCCGGACGGTCTGCTGGCGCTGACGCTCACCTCGCCGACCATCACTCCGTTGGTGGTGGGTGGCACCGCGACCCTCGATGGCGGCCTGGTGGTGAACAACCTGGTGCCGTTCACCGGCAACACCACTTATGCGCTGATTACGGCGGACGGCGGTGTCAACGGAACGTTCAGCGCTGCCGATCTGCCGGATACCGCGTTCCTCGATACCGCGCTGATCTACCGCGCCAACGAAGTCGATCTGGCCGTCAGTCGCAACCAGACCTCCTTCGCCGACGTAGCGGCAACCGGCAATCAGCGCGGCGTGGCTTCGGCATTGAGCCGCAATGGCCTGGCCGGTGCGGCATTGCAGAACGAAATCATCAACCTGAGCACGGGCGGCGCCCGCGCGGCATTCGACAGCTTGTCCGGGGAGATTCACGCCAGCACCGCCAGCGCGATCCTCGAGGACTCGCGCTACATCCGCGACGCCGTCAACGACCGTATGCGCCAACCGTCCTGCAGTGGGCCAGACGATCCGCGCCGTGCCTTGGCACCTAGCGAAAATCGCCTGACCAGTGGCGGCTGCCACGGCGAAATGGTCGGCTGGATGCGCGCACTCGGTGCCTGGGGCGAGATGGATGGCAACAGCAACACCGCCAAGCTGGATCGCAACCTCAGCGGCTTCATGCTCGGCACCGACAAACAGATCGACGATCAATGGCGTGCCGGGATGGCCGCCGGTTACACCCGCAGCGACCTGGACGCCCATGACCGTCGTTCTGACGCCACAGTCGACAGCTACCACCTGGCCGCGTACCTCAACTCGCAGTTCGACGCCTTGGCCGTACGCCTGGGCGCCGCTTACAGCTGGCACGACATTGAAACCAAGCGCGACGTCAGCGTCGGCGGCTACAACGACCGGTTGGAAGGTGACTACGACGCCCGCAGTGCCCAGGTATTCGGTGAAGTGGGCTACACCGTCGAAGCGGCCGGCCTGGCGCTGGAACCGTTCGCCGGCCTGGCTTACGTCAACTACGACAGCGACACCGTGCATGAAAAAGGCGGAGTAGGGCGCCTGAAGGCTGATTCCAGCCAGGACATCACCTTCTCCACCCTGGGCCTGCGTGCCGGCAAAGTCATCACCCTGGCCAACGGCGGGCAATTCACCCCGCGTGCGGCCATCGGCTGGCGCCATGCCTTCGGCGACACCAAACCGGATGCTGACCTGAGCTTCATTGATGGCGGTGCCTCGTTCAGCACTCAAGGGGTACCGATTGCCAAGGACAGCGCGATGCTGGAAGCCGGCGTGGACTTCCAGGTCAGCAAGACCGGCAAACTCGGTCTTGGCTATTCGGGGCAGCTCGCGAGCAAAAACGAGGATCACGCGATGACCGTCAGCTTCACCCTCGGTTTCTGATCGCGGTAGAAGTGTATTAGCCGTCCGCAAGGGCGGTGATCGTTCCCACGCTCTGCGTGGGAATGCCTCAACGGACGCTCCGCGTTCGGGTCTTGAATTAAGCGAGGATCATGGTCGAAGTGTATTAGCCGTCCGCAAGGGCGGTGATCGTTCCCACGCTCTGCGTGGGAATGCCTCAACGGACGCTCCGCGTTCGGGTCTTGAATTAGGCGAGGATCATGGTCGAAGTGTATTAGCCGTCCGCAAGGGCGGTTTTTTTTGCCTGCGGTATTGATAGGGCGCAGAGCGTCCCGGGCTGCATTTCCACGCAGAGCATGGGAACGATCGTCTGCTAGAATCGCCCGCATTGATTCTACGAGGTGCACACCATGAGCGAGCCGATTCGCCTGACCCAATACAGCCACGGCGCAGGATGCGGTTGCAAAATTTCGCCCCAGGTCCTGGAAGTGATTCTGGCCGGCAGCGGCGCGCAGAACCTCGATCCCAAGCTCTGGGTCGGTAACGCCTCGCGTGATGACGCGGCGGTGTATGCCATCGACGATGAGCGCGGCGTGGTCTCGACCACCGACTTCTTCATGCCGATTGTCGACGATCCGTTCGACTTCGGCCGCATCGCCGCCACCAATGCGATCAGCGACATCTACGCCATGGGCGGCGATCCGTTGATGGCGATTGCGATCCTCGGCTGGCCGGTCAATGTGCTGGCCCCGGAAGTCGCCCGGGAAGTGATACGCGGCGGCCGTTCGATCTGCGACGAGGCGGGCATCCCCCTGGCCGGCGGGCATTCCATCGACGCCCCGGAGCCGATCTTCGGCCTGGCCGTCACCGGTCTGGTGCAAAAACGCCATATGAAACGCAACGACACCGCCACCGCCGGTTGCCTGTTGTACCTGACCAAACCCTTGGGCATCGGCATCCTCACCACCGCCGAGAAGAAGGGCAAGTTGCGCCACGCCGACATCGGCCTGGCCCGGGACTGGATGTGCACCCTGAACAAGCCCGGCAGCCGATTCGGCAAACTCGACGGCGTCACCGCGATGACCGACGTCACCGGTTTCGGCTTGCTGGGGCACCTGGTGGAAATGGCCGATGGCAGCAACGTGACCGCGCGCATCGAATACGACCGCGTGCCGCGTCTGGCGGGCGTCGAGTATTACCTCGAACAGGGCTGTGTGCCTGGTGGCACCTTGCGCAACTTCGACAGCTACGCCAGCAAACTCGGGCGCCTGCAAGAGCTGCACAAACGCGTGCTGTGCGATCCGCAAACCAGCGGTGGCCTGTTGATTGCGGTCACGCCCGAGGGTAACGAACAGTTCCTCGCGGTCGCCGCCGAGCTGGGCCTGAGCCTTGAGCCAATCGGCGAACTGGTTGAGCGACAGACCAACGCGGTCGAGGTGTTTTGATGTCTATCGACTGCACCGATTACCGCGACCTCTTTCTCAACGACCGGCCGATGATGGATGCCCGCGCGCCGGTCGAGTTCCTAAAAGGCTCGTTCCCCGGTGTGATCAACCTGCCGCTGATGAATGACCACGAGCGGCAACGAATCGGCACGTGCTACAAGCAACACGGCCAACAAGCGGCCATCACCCTGGGGCATCAATTGGTATCCGGCGAGATCAAGGCCGAACGCATTCAGGCCTGGGCAGATTTTGCCCGGGCTCATCCAGACGGATATTTGTATTGTTTTCGCGGCGGCTTGCGTTCGCAGATCGTCCAGCAGTGGCTCAAGGACGAGGCGGGCATCGACTATCCGCGGGTCGGCGGTGGCTACAAGGCCATGCGCACCTTTTTGCTGGACACCGTGGATAACGCCGTGGCCGAGTGCGATTTCGTCTTGCTCGGCGGCATGACTGGCACCGGTAAAACCGAAGTGCTGACGCAGTTGAACAATGGGCTGGACCTGGAAGGCTACGCCAATCACCGGGGTTCCAGCTTCGGCAAACGCGCCACCGGCCAACCTTCCAACATCGACTTTGAAAACCGTCTGGCGGTGGATGTGCTGAAAAAGCGCGCCCGTGGCATCGAACAATTCGTGCTGGAAGACGAGAGCCGCGCGGTCGGCAGTTGTGCCTTGCCGCTGCCGTTGTATCAGGGCATGCAGCAATTTCCGATGGTCTGGCTGGAAGACAGCCTGGAAGGGCGCGTCGAGCGGATCCTGCGTGATTACGTGGTGGACCTGTGTGCCGAGTTCATCGGCGTGCATGGCGAGGAAGGCTTTGCGCTGTTTTCCGAGCGCTTGCTGGAGAGTCTGAACAATGTGCAGAAGCGCCTGGGCGGGGAACGTCATCGGCGGATGTTGCTGTTGATGGAAGATGCCTTGGCTGAGCAGGCGCGCAGTGGCGCGGTGGACTTGCACCGGGGCTGGATCGAAGGGTTGCTTAGCGAGTATTACGACCCGATGTATGCGTTTCAGCGCGAGAAGAAGGGCGCGCGGATCGAGTTTGCCGGGGAGCGGGAGGCGGTGTTTGACTATCTGCGGGAGCGGGTTACCCGACGGGAGTGATGCGGTGGATTTGCGGGCCCTTTCGCGGGCAAGCCTCGCTCCTACAGGATATTTCCACATCCTGTAGGAGCGAGGCTTGCCCGCGAAGGCGTCCTCACAGACGCCAAATCTCTATAGCAACGCAGCCCCGATCAACCCGCTGACCACCCCGATCCCCATGGTCATCAGCGCCACGCTCACCAGTACCCGCGTATCGAAATCCTTGCGCAGCATCAGCAGCGACGGCAGGCTGATGCTCGGCAGGGTCATCAGTAGCGCAACGGCCGGGGCGGTGCCCATGCCCAGGGTCATCATGGTTTGCACGATGGGGATTTCGGCGGCGGTCGGAATCACGAACAGCGTACCGATGATCGCCAGCGGCACCAGCCACAACAGGCTGTTGGCCATGGCGCCATCGATGTGCGGAAACACCCAGACCCGCACCGCACCCAGCACCAGCACGGCCAGCATGTAGATCGGGATGGTGCTCCAGAACAGTTGCCAGATCGTCCGGCCCCAGCGGGTCAGGAACGGTTGCGTGTTGGTTTCGCTGGCATCGACCACGGCCTCGACGGCGGCTTCAGGCAAGGTCTCCGGGCCGGCGATCCGCTGGGCCACCAGCGACACACCGAATACCAGCACGATGCCCGCCACCAGGCGCAACGCCGTGAACCCCCAGCCGAGCACGAAGCCCATGAACACCAGGGTGGCCGGGTTGAGCACCGGGTTGCCGATCCAGAAGGCCAGCGCCGCACCCACCGACACATTCTGCCGACGCATGCCAGCGGCTACCGGGGCGGCGCAGCACGAGCACATCATGCCGGGCAGGGCGAACAATCCACCGCGCAGGGTAGAGGCAAAACCGGCGCGGCCGAACAGGCGCAGCAGCCAGTCGCGCGGAATCAGCACTTGCAGCAGGGAACCGAGGATCACCGCCAGCACCGCGGCTTTCCAGATCGCCAGGAAATACACCTTGGCATACGCCAGGGCGGCGCTCAGGGGATCGGACAGTTGGTCATTGATGATTGAGGCGCCGATGCTGTGGTTGTCAGCAGCGACGAAGGCCTTGAGGTAGTAGGGCGACCACTTGACGTAGTAAAGCCCGACGCAGGCGATCAGCAGGAACAGGGCGGGTTTCCACCAGAACGACCAGCCCCGGGAAGGGACTGCTGCGGATGAGAGCGACATGGCGAGGTTCCGGACAAAGAAGAGATGGGCTCATGATAGCCCAGCCTCTGCGTCAACGTGGCCCCGACAGTGCGTGGGACGCAGCCGACCTCTTATGTAGGACAGTTCTGTGAGCCGTTATCCAGCCCTTGTTTATAAGAGTGGCTCACCAGGCTGGCCTTGCCGTTGTGCCAGGTCAGGGTCAGCACGTACAGCGAATCGTAGTCGCTGGACTCCCAGTCTTCGGTGATGTTCTGTTTCTTGCCGAGCGCGTCGCCAGCGACCTTGTTGATCAGCTCCGGCAGATAGCCGTGGGACCAGGCGGTGTAGATGGTTGAGTTGTGATACTTGTCGTGGAGTAATTCATCCGCCAGATCGCTGGTGTCGTTGGCCGAGTATTCGATGTTCACCGGCAGGCCGAGCTTGATCGCGCTGGGGCTGATGGTCATCAGGGGGCGGATGTAGCTGTAGGAATTGTCCAGTTCGCCTTCCTCGACATTGCGCGTCGGGTTGGCGGCAAACACGTAATCGGCCTTGCCGAATTTTTCCGGAAGCAAGGTGGACAGGTTGATCGCCCGGTTCAAGCCCTGGCAATTGAGCTGGCCGAGGCCGCCGTCGGGTTTTTCGGCGTGGCGCAGGAAGACCAGCGTCTGGGTGCCGTCTGCCGGTTGGGCGCGGCTTTCGCTGGACTCAAGCGACAGGAACAGCGCGCTGGCTGCCAATAACGAGGGCAGAACGATATACGCGCGATGTTTGAAGCGTTGGACGAATTTCGAAAGGTTCATCATTGAATAAAGGGATCTTCAGCGCATTCGATTAAGGCTGACAAACCTTTACACCGCGCGCTCCCAGCAGCGGGTGTTTTCCATGTCGTTGAGCCGATCTGTTTCCATAAAGGGCAATGCTCAGAGTCCTCTGAAGCCCATTGGTTCGATAACGGCGGGTTCGCAGCACTTTAGCCGCAACCTTCAATGGGTTGGCCGAAGGTTATCGACAGGATGTTGCGGATTTATGGACGTCGGCACGATTGCGTATGCCGGATCGGCCGGTCCTCCATTATGATCAGCGCTCCAATGTCTGCGCGGATCACCCCATGACCGATCTCTCTGCGTTCCCGATCCACCAAAAATGGCCGGCCCAGTACCCCGAGTGGATCCAGCTCTACTCCTTGCCGACCCCCAATGGCGTCAAGGTCTCGATCATGCTTGAAGAGATCGGCCTGCCGTACGAGCCGCACCGCGTGGGCTTCGAGACCAACGATCAATTGTCGCCAGAGTTCATGTCGCTGAACCCCAACAACAAGATCCCGGCGATCATCGACCCTCACGGGCCAGGGGATCAGCCACTGCCGTTGTTCGAGTCCGGGGCGATCCTGATCTACCTCGCCGACAAAAGTGGCCAACTGCTGGCCCAGGAATCGGCGGCGCGCTACGAGACGATCCAGTGGCTCATGTTTCAGATGGGCGGTATCGGGCCGATCTTCGGCCAGGTCGGTTTCTTCAACAAATTCGGCGGCAAGGACTACGAGGACAAACGGCCTCTTGAACGCTATGTCGAGGAAAGCAAGCGCCTGCTCAACGTGCTCGATAAACGCCTGGAAGGACGCGACTGGATCATGGGCGAGCGCTACACCATCGCCGACATCGCGACGTTTCCATGGATACGCAACCTGATCGGCTTCTATGAGGCCGGTGATCTGGTGGGTATCAAGAACTTCCCGAACATTACGCGGGTACTGGAGCGCTTCCTGGCGCGGCCGGCGGTGATGCGCGGGCTGGAAATTCCCAAGTAAGCTCTTCAAAACCAAGGAAGGTCATGCGTTCATTCCCCTTCAAGCAAGTCGATGTCTTCAGCCGCACGCCGCTCAAAGGCAACCCGCTGGCCGTGGTGTTCGGCGCTGACGAACTCAGCGATGAGCGCCTGGCGGCGTTCGCGAGCTGGACCAATCTCAGCGAAACCACGTTCGTGCTCGAACCCCGGGACCCGCGGGCCGACTACCGGGTGCGGATTTTCACCACCCTGAAAGAGCTTCCCTTCGCCGGTCACCCGACCCTGGGCACCTGTCACGCCTGGCTTGAGGCCGGTGGCGTGCCCAAGGGTGAGGAGATCATTCAGGAGTGCGGCGTCGGGCTGGTGCGGGTGCGCCGGCAAGGCGCGGAATTGGCGTTTTTGGCGCCACCGCTGCTCAGGACCGGGCCGGTAGAGGCCGATGTGATGGAGCGAGTCCGGCTCGGACTGGAGTTGGCGGCGGGGGCCATCGTTCGGGCGCAATGGGTTGATAACGGTGCCGGGTGGCTGGCGGTGATGGTCGAGGATCGACAGCAGGTGCTCGATGTGCAGCCGGATCATTCGCAAATGCTCGGCCTGGCCGTCGGGGTGATCGCACCGTGGCACCCCGAGCGTGATGGCGATGATGCGCAGTTCGAAGTGCGCGCGTTCATCTCCGGCGACGGCATGCCGGAAGACCCGGCCACCGGCAGCCTCAACGCAGGGATCGCCCAATGGCTGCTCAGCGAAGGGCTGGCGCCGGCGTCTTATGTGGTTAGCCAGGGCTTGACCATGGGCCGCGCCGGGCGGATTCAGGTGGATCAGGTCGGTGACGAGATCTGGATCGGCGGTGCCGTGGTGACGTGCATCGACGGAACCCTGACGCTGTAGGAGCAAAACGCGGATTATTGCCAACCCGGTAAAGGTTTGTTCCTCACCTGACGTTTGTGTCCTGCGCCGCACAGGGCATAAGCTTCGCCCCCTACGACTTTTGTCTCAGGAAAACCCATGTCCAGCCAGTTCCCCGAAGCACGTCCACGCCGTCTGCGCCGCAATGCGAGCCTGCGCAGCCTGTTCCAGGAAACCGAGTTCAGCCTCAACGACCTGGTGCTGCCGATTTTCGTCGAGGAAGAAATCGACGATTTCGTGCCAATCAAAAGCATGCCCGGCGTGATGCGCATTCCCGAGTCGAAACTGGCCGGCGAGATCGAGCGTTACGCCCGTGCCGGGATCAAGTCGGTGATGACCTTCGGCGTATCCCATCACCTGGACAGCAGCGGCAGCGACACCTGGAGCGACAATGGCCTGGTCTCGCGGATGTCGCGGATCGCCAAGGACGCGGTGCCCGAGATGATTGTGATGTCCGACACCTGCTTCTGCGAGTACACCGACCACGGCCACTGTGGCGTGGTGCATAACCACGAAGTCGACAACGACCAGACCCTGATCAACCTCGGCAAACAAGCCGTGGCGGCGGCCCGTGCCGGCGCCGACGTGATCGCCCCGTCGGCGGCGATGGACGGCCAGGTCCAGGCGATTCGCCGGGCGCTGGACGAAGCCGGTTTCACCCAGACCGCGATCATGGCCTACTCGACCAAATTCGCCTCGGCGCTCTACGGCCCGTTCCGTGAAGCCGGAGGCAGTGCCTTGAAAGGCGACCGTAAAAGCTACCAGATGAACCCGATGAACCGCCGCGAAGCCGTGCGCGAATCGCTGCTTGACGAACAGGAAGGCGCCGACGCGCTGATGGTCAAACCGGCCGGCGCCTACCTGGACATCATCCGCGATATCCGCGAGGTTTCGCGGTTGCCGTTGTCGGCCTATCAGGTCAGTGGCGAGTACGCGATGATCAAGTTTGCCGCCCAGGCGGGGGCGATTGATGAAGATCGGGTGGTGCGTGAGAGTCTGGGGGCGATCAAGCGGGCCGGTGCGGACCTGATCTTTACCTACTTCGCGATGGACCTGGCCCTGGCCGGGATCTGATCAAGATCAAAAGATCGCAGCCTTCGGCAGCTCCTTCATTGGGAGGGTGTACACCCTGCAGGCGCTGCGATCTTTTGACGGTTCAACCAAAAAACAGCCGAATCCCGTGATCCCGAAAATACCGCTCGATCACCTTCGGGTCCGCGCTGTTATCGGCAATCGCCACATAAGTGTCCGGCCGCAACAGATAAAACCCGTTACGCGCCAACCCCGCGGCATCAAACGCCGGCCGCCAGTCGAATACGTGCAAGGGCAAATGATGTTCGATGCACCACGCGATCATTTCGTCGCTGGTGTCGCCGTACACATGCACCTGCCACGTCAGGTTTTTCAGGGATTCGTAGTTATCACCTTCGCCATCGTGGGCCCAGGGCAGGCGGTCGCCGCCGTGGACGTGCCCGGTCACGCCTTCGCTCAGGGGCATGCCGCGATAGTTGAGGGTGATTTGCGAGACCGTGCGAAACAGGAACTCCGGTCCGAACGTGGCCAGTTTGGGGATCAGGAACGGCGCCAGCCGCGTGCGCAGCAGATCCGCGACTTTGCCCTCGGCGGTCACGAAGCTGAACACCCGGTCGGTGGTGGACACCAGGCGCCGGGCGAAGGCCATGCGTTCGGTTTCGTAGCTGTCGAGCAATTTGGCAGTGGCGGCGCCGGTCAGCACGGCGGCCAGTTTCCAGGCCAGGTTGATCGCGTCGCCAATCCCGGTGTTCATGCCCTGGCCGCCCGCCGGGCTGTGGACATGGGCCGCGTCGCCGAGCAAAAACGCACGACCGCTGCGAAAGAACTCCGCCACCCGGTGATGCACGCGGTAGGTCGAGAACCAGTTGACCTGTTCGACCTGCACTTTCAAATGCTCGATAGCCCGACTGCTGACGTCTTCGAATTTGAGGGTTTCGGCGTGTTCGGCACGTTCATCACGCACAGTGCCGATCAGCCGCGCGTGACCTTCGCTGGCCAGTGGAAATACGGCGAGGAAGTCCGCTTCATCGAGGTCCACATGCAGTTCGCCATTGAACGCCGGGCCACTGGCCTGCACGTCGGCGACGTAGAAAATCTGCTGGTAGGTACCGCCGGGAAAACCGCTGTCCAGGGTTTTGCGCACAATCGAACGCGCGCCGTCGCAACCAGCGATGTAACAGGCTTGGCAGGTTTCCTGCTGGCCATCGGGCAGGCGTAATTGCGCGGTAATGCCGTCGCCGGTTTCGCTGAAACTCTCCAGTTCGGTCTTGCGTTCCACGCGGACGCCGAAGGTTTCGAGGCGTTCGATCAGCAGTTGTTCGTGTTCGTCCTGGGGAAAGATTTCGAGGAACGCGTAGGGCGTCAGGCCCTCGCCGATCCGGGTCAACGGCAGGTGCGCCACGGGTTCGCCCTTGACCCAAAAATTCGCCGCCGCCACTCGGTGGCCGTTTTGCACGATGGCATCGGCGAGGTCGAGCTGGCGATACAACTCCAGGGTTCGCGCCTGCACCGCCAGGGCCCGCGAGGTGGTGCCGGGGGCCAGGGTTTTGTCGATGATGCGCACGTGGATGCCGAGTTTGCTCAGCCACAGCGCCAGCACCAGGCCGGTGGGGCCGGCGCCGATGATCAACACGTCGCTACGGTTCATGGGCCTGTTCTCCATGATGTATGGAAACAGTATGGCAAATAAAAAAGGCCCCGCAGCGGCAAAGCTGCGGGGCCTTTTCGTTGAGCGGCGGTGCTTAGAAGTCGATGGTGCCGGACAACTTCGCCACCCGTGGCTCGCCCTGGGTCAAGTAGCCGGCCTGGGCCGATTCCCAGTACTTCTCGTTGGCCAGGTTTTCGATGTTCAGACGCAGGGTGATGTCTTTCTGGTCGACTTTGAAACCATAGCGGGCGCCGGCATCGAAACGGTTCCAGGTCGGCAGGCTGAGGTTGTTCGCCGCGTCGGCGTATTGGCCGCCGGTGCGCAGCATCCGCGCGTTCAGCGCGACGCCTTGCAGGCCCGGCACGTCCCAATCCACGCCAGCGTTGAACTGGAAGGTCGGTACGCCGATGGCACGGTTGCCGTCGGTAGCGCCGTTCTGGGTGTTCTTCAGTTCGGTGTCCATCAGGGTCAGACCACTGATCAGGCGCAGGCCTTCGATCGGTTCGCCGAAGACGTTGAGTTCGACGCCTTTGTTGATCTGTTCACCCTGGCGCACAAACTCCGCCGTGGTCGCGCTGGTGATCACCGAGTAACCATCGCTCGGTTGTTCGATGCGATACACGCCCAGACTGGCGCCGTAGGTGCCCATGTCGACCTTGACGCCGGCTTCGATTTGCTTGGAACGGGCCGGGGCGAACGCCTCGTTGCCATTGGTGACGACGCGGCTGCCGGAGGTGAGCGGCGAGATCGGGCCTTTCGCCAGGCCTTCGATGCGGTTGGCGTAGAACGACACATGCTCCCACGGCTTGAAGACGAGGCCGTAGACCGGTGTGGTGATCGATTCGTCATAGGAAGAGGTGCGGCTGCCGGAACCGTAAGGCGCGTAGCCGTAGCCTTGCATCACCAATTGCTGGCGACGCAGGCCGACGGTCAGCAACAGCCGGTCATCGAAGAAGCCAAGGGTGTCCGACACGGCGGCGCTGCGGGTGAAGGTCTTGCCGACGATGCCCGGGTCGCTCAGGTCGCCGCCCGAGAAGTTGCCGACCGGCGAGGGCGTTTCCACCGGATGGTAGATGTTGTTGGCGTATTTGGTCAGGTCGAAATCGTAGGCGCTGCGCTGCTCGGTCCAGATCCCGGCCAGGCCGAAATTGAGTTTATGGGTGACCGGGCCGGTGGCGAATCGGCCGTTGAGGCCGGCCATGACGCTGGTGTTGTCTTCGTCGTGGGGGATGAACGAGCCGGTGGTGGTCGAGGCGCCGCTGTTGCCCACCAGCGTGGTCGAGTTGTAGCGCCCGACTTCGCGGGTGTGCTTGGCGCCGCCCGCGGCGTAGGCCGTCCAGTTGTCGTTCAGGTCGTACTCGGCGCGCAACATGCCGAAGGTGTCTTCGATGTCGGTGTAACCCCACTTCGGCGCGTAGTTGGTGTCCGCCGATGGCGCATCCGGAATGTGCGTGGCCGTGCCAAGGTTCACGGTGTTGCGGCCACCGTTGACGCGTTCTTTCTGGTAGGCGAAATCACCGGAAATACGCAGGGCGTCACCGCGATAATCGAGGCCGATGGAGAACAGTTTCGAACGCTGGTTTTCGTGGTCGATGCCGGTGTCGCCTTCGCGCTGGGCCAGGTTGACCCGGGCGCCGAAACGGTTGTCTTCACCAAAGCGTTGGCCGAGGTCCAGGTGCTGACCGACGCGGCCTTCGTCATTGATGTCGGTGGTGAAGCGGCGTGTTGGCACGTCACCGGCGCGCTTGGGTTGCAGGTTGACGCCGCCGCCGATGCCGGAGCCGGTCGGGGTCACGCCGTTGATAAAGGCGTTCGGGCCTTTGAACACTTCCACGCGCTCCAGGGCGTCGGTGGAAATGATCTGCCGTGGCAGCACGCCGTACAGGCCGTTGTAGGAAATATCGTCGCCGGTCAGTGGCAAGCCGCGGATCATGAAGATCTGCGCCTGGTTGGAAAAACCGGAAGCCTGGCGCACCGAGGAATCGTTGAGCAATACGTCGGCGACGTCTTCGGCCTGTTGGTCCTGGATCAGTTGTTCGGTGTAGGCGGCCATGGTGAACGGCACGTCCATCATGTCCTGGTTGCCCAGTACACCCAATTGGCCGCCGCGCGCCACCTGACCGCCGGCGAACACCGGGGGCAGGGCGCTCGCCGCTGTCGGGGCCTGGGCGTTGACGTTCACATCGTCCAGCACCAATGCCTTACTGTCATTTTCAGAGGTGGCGGCATGGGCGGTGGCGGACAGGGCGCAAAACAAGGCAAGAAGAGCCGGGCGAAAGGGAGGAGTGAGCATGTTCGATCCTGACGGCGCGCCGCCGATGAGAGAAAGAGATAACGGCGCGCGGAACTCCTTGCGCAAATACGACTCCAGGCGCAAATGATATGTTTTCTCAGTAACGCCCTGCAATAAGTTTGTTATCAGCGACCAGCACAAGGCGCTCTGTAGCAGCTGTCGAGCACCGCGAGGCAGCGTCCGGCGGCGAAGCCGTCGCAAACCCTGCGCACGCGGTTTACCTGACACACCGTGTTGGCTGATTTTACGACGGCTGCGCCGCCGGACGCTGCCTCGCGGTGCTCGACAGCTGCTACTACGGAACAGTGTGGAAGGGTGAGAGTCATAGCCTGCGCCCCACCATTGATCGTATGGTTAACCCGGCTTAAACGGATTTCATGGAGCAACATGCACGCCCACCGATTGATCATCAGCCTCGCAGCCTTACTGGTCCTGGCCGGTTGCGGCACCCGGCAATCCCAGGAAGCACCGCCCCGCAAGCCTGCCGAGGTCAAGGCGCAGATCGTGCGCCTGTTGCCGGCCAAGACTGTCGACCGCGAGGGCTGGGCAACGGACATTTACGCCGCGTTTGCCGCCCAGGACATTTCGCCGACCACGCAAAACCTCTGCGCAGTCCTGGCCGTGACCGAGCAGGAATCGACCTTCCGGGTCGACCCGCCGGTGCCGGGCCTGGGCAAGATCGCCAGGGACGAGATCGACCGCCGCGCCGCCAAGGTGCATATCCCCAGCCTGTTGGTCAGCGGTGCGTTACAGGTCCGTTCGTCCAACGGCAAAAGTTACAGCGACCGCCTCAACGCCGCCCGCAGCGAAAAAGAACTCAGCGCGATTTTCGACGATTTCATCAGCATGGTGCCGATGGGCCGCACCCTGTTCGGCGGTTTCAATCCGGTGCACACCGCCGGGCCGATGCAGGTCAGCATCGAATTCGCCGAGCAACAAGCGCGCGACTATCCGTACCCGGTGCAAGGCACAATTCGACATGAAGTGTTCAGCCGTCGCGGCGGTATGTACTTCGGCATTGCCCATTTGCTCGGTTATCCGGTGAGCTACACCCAGCCGCTGTATCGCTTTGCTGATTTCAATGCCGGGTGGTACGCCAGCCGCAATGCCGCGTTTCAAAATGCCCTGAGCCGTGCGTCGGGCATTCCATTGGCGCTGGACGGTGATTTGATCCGCTACGACTCGATCATGCCCGGCACCACGGAACTGGCGGTGCGCACCCTCGGCAAGCGCTTGGGCATGCGCAATCCGACCATCCGCGATCAACTGGAGAAAGGTAAAACCCTGGAATTCGAGGAGACGCGGCTCTATCAGGAGGTCTTCGCCCTTGCGGACAAGGCCGAAGGCCGGACGTTACCGCGTGCTGTGTTGCCGGGGATTGTGCTGGAAAGCCCGAAGATCACCCGCAAACTCACCACTGCGTGGTTTGCCAAGCGGGTTGATGAGCGGTATCAGCGGTGTATGGCGAAGGGGAAATAAGATCAAAAGATCGCAGGCATAAAAAAACCCGGCGGATAAGGCCGGGTTTTTCGTTGAGTACCGCTGTAACGCCATTCATTCAGGCAACGCGGTTCTGGATCAGGCGATCGGAACCACCTTCAGCGACGCGATTCTGTTGCAGACGATCCGAGCCACCTTCGGCAACACGATTCTGGATCAAACGATCGGAACCACCTTCAGCAACACGATTCTGGATCAAACGATCGGAACCACCTTCGGCAACACGATTCTGGATCAAACGATCCGAGCCACCTTCGGCAACACGATTCTGTTGCAGACGATCCGACCCCCCCTCAGCCACACGGCTTTCAATCAATCGATCCGAGCCGCCTTCAGCGACAGCCTGGTGAGCAGAGGAAGCGGCAAAAGCGTTAACTGCAAAAACCGAGAAAGCGATGCTGAGAAGGATTTGGCGTTTCATGATCGTGTGCTCCGGGGTGTTTATTGGTTGGTATGGAGCGGATGTTACGCCGGGGATTTTTTATGAGAACTTCATTGATGTGATGGTGAACATCGACAGTAATGATGGTTGGCAAGCAGTACCCCTTGCGGTGTGATGGGACGGTCGTCGGCAGGCCCGGGCGGCGCGCAAGGCCGGCATCCAGGTTTTTTACGTGCCGCACCACCGCGCCGAGCCCAATGAACTGGCGTGCTGGAAACACCCCAGCCCCTATCAGCAAGGCGCCAGCCACGCCCAGGTCTTTGCCGTCGGCACTTGGGGCGGGGAGTGGCACCCGGATTTCCAGCCCGAGGCCGGTGACGTGATCGTCAAGGAGCACTGGGGCGGCAGCGGTTTTGCCAACACCGACCTGGAGTACCTGCTCAAACAACACGGGATCGACAGGGTGGTGATCGTGGGGATGCTCGCCAACACCTGCATCGAACCACTGGAAAATTCGCTTCCGAGCTGGGTTACCACGTCACCCTGGTGCGAGACACCACCGCGGCGTTCAGCGCCGAAGCGATGCACGCCGCCCATGAGATCAACGGGCCGACGTATGCCCATTCGATTGTCACGACAGCAGAGTGGGTCGCAGTGCTGGGGTGAGCTGCTCAGATGACTTTCACCGCGCGCCCGATGAACTGAATCGGCCCGGTGGGCTTGCCGATCGGTGAGCCGTTCGCTCCTTCAAGCGTCAGCTCGAAGAGTTGGTTGGGTTGCAGGGGCGGCAGTTTATCCAGCGGCACCGACAGGGTTTGCCCCGGTTTCACCAGCCCCAGCGACACCGGGCCTTGCCAGCCGTCAGCCTTGGTCCAGAACTCCAACGCCTTGTCGGCCGGGACCTCGATGACGCTCAGGGGGATCAGCTGGATTTCCCTCGGGTTGCTGGCCTGGATCACCCAGCCCGGCGCCTTGTCCTGCGGAGCGACAAGCACCACCAAATACGTCGGTTTGACCGTGGCCTGGGTCAGCAGCAATGCGCCAAGCACCAGACTGGCGGCTAAACCGGCCCCGGCGAGCCCGCGCCACAGCGGCAGCAGGTTCCACCAGAAAGCCGTCGCCGCCGCTGGCCGGCTCAAGTCATTGACGCTGCGCTCGATGCGCCGCCACAGGTGCGGGGAGGGTGCGTGCGGCTCGACCAGATCGGTCAGGCCCAGCAATCGACGCTCCCAGGCGTCCACGGCTGCTTGCAACTGAGGTTCATCGCCCAGGCGTTGTTGAACCTCATTGCGCCGCTCCGCCGACAGCGTGCCCAACACATATTCGCTGGCCAGTTCGTCCCGTTCTTCCGGGGTTTCATTCACAGGTCGGGCGGTCATCCCATGCACTCCCGCAAGGCCGTCAGGCTGCGTTTGATCCAGGCTTTCACGGTGCCCAGCGGGGAGCCGAGCCTTTGTGAGATTTGCGCGTGGGTATAGCCGTCGACGTAAGCGTGCAGGATGCAGCTGCGTCGCTCGGGTTCCAGTTGTTCCAGGCAGCGATGAATGCGCCCAGCGTGGTCCAGCGATTCAAAAGGGTTGTGGAGGGCGAGCTCGTTGTCCTCGGTCATGGGTGTCTCGCGGCGATGGTCACGAATGACATTGAGCGCCAGGTGCCGGGTGATGCTGAACATCCAGCCCCGCGCCGAACCCCGCGCCGGATCGAAACCCTTGGCGGCGGACCAGATCTTGATAAACGCATCGTGGACGATGTCCTCGGCCAACGCCGTATCGCCCACCAGACGTTTGGCCACGCCTAAAAGACGTGGGCTTTCCTGCACATATAAATCCTGCAGGGCCTGACGCTCGCCACGCCCGCAGGCGGCCAGATGGGCTTCGTAATCGAAAGAGGGTTCGGGCAAGGACACTGTGCTCAGCCGTCGGTGAGAGCGTGGGGCACGCTGGATTCAATCTAGCAAACAATCCCGAGATGCGCCGGCGCCAGTCGAAACCGGCGCCGACCCAATAGGGCCTTAACTGGCTGCCCAGAAAATATAGTCCGCCTGATATTTCACCACTTCTTGCTTGCCCTTGTTCGCCGCGGTGCATTCGGCACTCGGCGCCACGCCGCCCTTGAGGGCCACGCGCTGGATGTAACTCACGCCGCTCATGGCGCCTTTGCCTTCGGCCGGGTTGGCCTTGACCAGTTGATAGGGCAGGTTACCCGGGCTCGACGGCGCGACCGCCAATTGCGTGCCAGTCACCTTGGACCCGTCCTTGGCTTGCCAGGTGGCGGGCGGGCCGAAATAGGTGCCGACCTGCTTGCCGCTGCGATCGTTGAGCACCGCTTTGGGGCCGACAAAAATCCATTCGGTCTGGCCCACCGCATTGGCCTTGTCCCGACACTCATAGGTAATCTCGCCGACCCCGGTGGTTTCCATCGCGACCTTATGCCCGGCCGGGACTTTGACACTGTCCGGCAACTCGGCTTGGGCGAAGGCAACAGGGATGGCGGCGAACACACCGGCAAGGCACAGCAGCTGTTTGGCGTTCATGAACATCTCTCCATAAATGAGTAAACCGCTCGGCAGCTCAAGGGGCTGCTACAGGTACTACCCACCACGCAGAGATTTGGATGCAGCGTCGCGAAAATAAAATCGGCGCCTAGGCCAAAGCCAATGGTTCATGTGTCTTGGCCAGCCCCGATGCAGCGAGCAACTCCTGGGTATACGGATGCTGCGGTGCCGAAAAAATCTCCCGCGACGAGCCTTGCTCCACCACTTTGCCGTCCTTGACCACGATCAAGTCATGGGCCAGGGCATGCACCACCGCCAGGTCATGGCTGATGAACAAATACGTCAGCCCATGCCGAATCTGCAATTCACGCAGCAATGCCACCACTTGCTTTTGCACCGTGCGATCCAGTGCCGAGGTCGGTTCATCCAGCAGGATCAGCGCCGGTTCCAGCACCAGTGCCCGGGCGATGGAAATACGCTGGCGCTGGCCACCGGAAAACTCATGCGGATAGCGATGACGGCTTTGCGGATCGAGGCCGACTTCCTTCAACACCCGGATCACCGCTGCTTCACGGTCCGCCGCTGTGCCGATGCCATGGGTCAGTAACCCTTCGGCGATGATTTGCTCCACCGACATACGCGGGCTCAGGCTGCCGAACGGGTCCTGAAACACCACTTGCATCTGCCGGCGCAACGGCCGCATCAGCCGTTGATTGAGGATGCTCAACTCCTTGTTGCCGAAGCGGATGCCACCCTCGGACTCCACCAGGCGCAATATCGCTTGGCCGAGGGTGGATTTTCCCGACCCCGACTCACCGACGATGCCCAGCGTCTTGCCGCGATGCAGGCTCAAGCTGACACCGTCCACCGCTTTGATGTACTCCTGCGTGCGGCTGAACAAGGCTTTGGGCAGGGGAAACCAGACCTTGAGGTTGTCCACTTCCAGCAGGTTATGGTTGTACTCGCTGGGCACCGGCGCCCCGGTCGGCTCGGCTTCGATCAACAAGCGGCTGTAGGGATGTTGCGGCGCCCGAAACAGCGTTTCGCAATCCGCCTGCTCGACGATTTCACCCTCGCGCATCACGCACACTCGCTGGGCAATCCGCCGCACCAGATTCAGGTCATGGCTGATCAGCAACAACGACATGCCCAGGCGTTGCTGCAACTCGATCAGCAGCTCCAGAATCTTCTGCTGCACCGTCACATCCAGCGCGGTGGTTGGTTCATCGGCGATCAGCAGTTCCGGCTCGTTGGCCAACGCCATGGCAATCATGACCCGCTGGCGCTGGCCGCCGGACAACTGATGCGGGTAGGCCTTGAGCCGTTTGTGCGGCTCGCGAATGCCCACCAGTTCCAGCAACTCCAGCGTCCGTGCCCGAGCGGCGCGGCCCTTCAAGCCCTTGTGGATTTCCAGCACTTCGTTGACTTGTTTTTCCACGGTGTGCAATGGGTTCAGCGAGGTCATCGGCTCCTGGAAAATCATTGCGATGCGGTTACCGCGCAAGCCACGCAATTGCGCTTCGCTGGCGTGCACCAGATCCACGCCGTTGTAGCGAATGCTGCCCGAGGTGGCGACGGATTTACCTGGCAGCAGCCGCAGGATCGAGTGCGCCGTCACCGACTTGCCCGAGCCCGATTCACCCACCAGCGCCAGGCATTCGCCGCGACGGATATCCAGGTCCAGCCCATGCACCACTTCACGGTCGCCGAAGGCGATGCGCAGGTTGCGGATTTCGATCAGGTTGTCGTTCATCTCAGTTCCTTGGATCAAACGCATCGCGGCAGGCCTCACCGATAAACACCAGCAATGAAAGAATCAGCGCCAAGGCAAAAAACGCCGTCAGCCCCAGCCACGGCGCTTGCAAATTGCGCTTGGCCTGGCCGATCAACTCGCCCAGGGACGCGGTGCCGGCCGGCATGCCGAAGCCGAGAAAATCCAGCGCGGTAAGGGTGGCGATGGCACCGGTCAAAATGAACGGCAGATAGGTCAGGGTCGAGGTCATGGCGTTGGGCAGGATGTGCCGGCGCATCAGTTCGCTGTCGGTCAGGCCCAGGGCCCGCGCAGCTTTCACGTATTCCAGGCTGCGGCCGCGCAAGAACTCGGCGCGCACCACGTCCACCAGCGCCAGCCAGGAAAACAACGCCATGATCCCCAGCAACCACCAGAAGCTCGGCGAGACGAAACCCGACAAGATGATCAGCAGGTACAGCACTGGCAACCCCGACCAAATCTCCAACAATCGCTGGCCGATCAGATCGACCCACCCGCCGTAATAACCCTGCAACGCCCCGGCGCCGATGCCGACCACCGCACTGATGGCGGTCAATACCAAGGCAAACAGAATCGAAATCCGTGTGCCGAAAATCACCCGCGCCAACACGTCCCGGGCCTGGTCATCAGTGCCCAGCCAGTTGCTGGCGGACGGCGGACTGGGGGCCGGTTCGGTCAGGTCATAGTTGACCGTGTCGTAGCTGAACGGAATCGGTGGAAACAGCATCCAGCCACCCTGGCCTTCGATCAGCTTGTGCACGTAGGCACTGGCGTAATCCGGCTGGAACGGCAGCTCGCCGCCGAAGGTGATTTCGTCGTAGTCCTCGATGATCGGGAAGTACCAGGCGCCGTGGTAATGCACGATCAATGGCTTGTCGTTGGCAATCAACTCGCCGCCCAGGCACACCAGGCACAGACCGATAAACAGCCACAACGACCAGCGCCCACGGCGGTTGGCCTTGAAGTGCGCGATACGCCGTTTGCCCAAAGGAGACAATTTGAACATCAGGCAGTCCTCGCGGAGAAGTCGATGCGCGGGTCGAGCAGGGTGTAGCAGAGGTCGCCGATCAGCTTGATCAGCAGCCCGAACAGGGTGAACAGAAACAGCGCGCCGAACACCACCGGGTAGTCCCGGGACACGGCGGCTTCGTAGCTCATGCGCCCGAGGCCATCGAGGTTGAAGATGGTTTCAATCAACAACGAACCGGCGAAAAAAACCTCGATCAACGCCTGAGGGATCCCGGCCACCACCAGCAGCATCGCGTTGCGAAACACATGGCCGTACAACACGCGGCGCTCGGTCAATCCCTTGGCTCGCGCCGTAATCACGTATTGGCGGCTGATCTCGTTGAGGAAACTGTTTTTAGTCAGGATCGTCAGTGTGGCGAAGCCGCCGATCACCAACGCCGTCACCGGCAACACCAGGTGCCACAGGTAATCGCCGACCTTGCCCAAGGGGCTGAGGCTGTCGAAGTTGTCCGAGACCAGTCCTTGCACCGGGAACCAGTTGACGTAGCTGCCGCCGGCAAACACCACGATCAGCAGAATCGCAAACAGAAACGCGGGCATCGCGTAGCCGATGATGATCGCGGTGCTGGTCCAGACGTCGAACGCGCTGCCATTCCTGATCGCTTTGCGCACCCCCAGGGGAATCGAAATCAGGTAGGTGATCAGGGTTGCCCAGAGCCCGAGGGAGATCGATGTCGGCAGTTTTTGCAGGATCAGGTCGGTGACCTTGGCCCCGCGAAAGAAGCTGTTGCCCAGGTCCAGTTGCGCGTAGTTCTTGAGCATCAGCCACAGGCGTTCGTGTATCGGTTTGTCAAAACCGTAGTGGTGCTTGATCTCCTCGATCAGTGCCGGGTCGAGGCCACGGCTGCTGCGCCCGGCACCACCGACGGCGGACAGCTCGCCGCCGCTGCCACCCATGACATTGCCGCCAAAGCCTTGCAAGCGGGCGATGGCCTGTTCCACCGGACCGCCAGGCGCGGCCTGCACGATCAAAAAGTTGACCACCAGAATGCACAGCAATGTCGGGATGATCAGCAGCAAGCGACGACTCATATAGCGCCACATGTCACTGCACCCCTGCGAGTTGGCGCAGGGCGCTCATCTGTTGGTTATCCAAAGGTTTGGCGGCCACTTCCCACCACGTATTCAGGCCTTCGTCGAACGCCGGTTGAGTCGCAGGCATGCCGAAACGGTTTTGATACACCGTCGGCGTGCCTTTGGAGTAGTAGTTGGGAATCATGTAGTAACCCCATTGCAGCACTCGGTCGAGGGCGCGGGCGTAATGCACCATGTCGTCCCGGGAGTTGGACTGGACCAGGCCATCGATCAGCCGATCCACCGCCGGGTTGGCCAGCACCATGGAATTTGAACTGCCGACCTGGGTCGCACTTTGCGAGGCGTAGAGGCTGTAGAGCTCGCGACCGGGGGAGACGATGGGGTCGCCGCTGCGTGGAAAACTGGTGACGATCATGTCGTAGTCCCGGGCGTTGAGGCGGTTGACGTACTGCGCCGAATCGATGCGTCGCAGGTTCAGGGTGATGCCGATCTGCGCCAGGGTTCGCTTGAACGGCAGCAACATGCGGTCGAAACCGCCCTGGCCGTCGAGGAAGGTGAATTCCAACGGCACGCCGGCGGCGTTCACCAGATGATTGTTTTTTGGTGTCCATCCGGCCTCGGCCAACAGCTGAAGGGCCTGCAATTGCTTGTCACGGATGTAGCCGCTGCCATCGGTTTTCGGCGCCTGATAAACCTGGGTGAACACTTCGTCCGGGACCTGTCCGCGCAAGGGTTCGAGAATCGCCAGTTCCCGGGCATCGGGCAGTTCGGTGGCGGCCATTTCACTTTTCGGCCAATAGCTGTTCTGACGCACGTAGAAGCCGCGCATCATCTGCTTGTTGGTCCACTCGAAATCCCACAGCAGGGTCAGGGCCTGGCGCACGCGGCGGTCCTGGAAGATCGGGTTTTGCAGGTTGAACACAAAGCCTTGGGCGGCGGTGGGTTTGGCCGGGGCGAGGATCGACTGCTGCAAACGACCGTCGCGTAGGGCCGGGCTGTCGTAACCGACCACATAACCGGACGACGAGAACTCGCGGTTGTAATCGAATGCGCCGGCCTGCAACAGCTGGCGGGCGACATCGGTGTCGCCGTAAAAATTCACCGTCAGGCTGTCGAAGTTGTACAGCCCGCGGCTGACCGGCAGGTCCTTGCCCCACCAGTTTGGGTCGCGGGCAAAACTGATGCTGCGCCCGGCGTCAACCTTGCTGACCGTGTACGGGCCGCTGCCCAGCGGTGGCTCGAAACCGCCGCCGTTGGCGAAGTCTCGGGTTTTCCACCAATGCTCGGGCACCACGCGCATCGTCGCCAGATCCAGCGCGAGTGTGCGGTTGAGGTTGTTCTTGAAGTTGAAGCGAACCGTTTCCGGGCCTTCGATCACCACGTCCTGGACGTCGGCGTATTGCTGGCGATAACTCAGGCTGCCCTTGGTCATCAGCAACTCGAAGGTGTAGCGCACGTCCTCGGCAGTGATCGGCGTGTTGTCGGCGAAACGGGCCTTTGGGTTGAGGATGAAACGCACCCACAGGCCGTCAGGGTCGCGTTCCATTTGCTGGGCTACAAGGCCGTAGACCGTGTAGGGCTCGTCCAGTGAGCGAAAGGCCAGGGGCGCGTACACCCAATCGTTGACCTGCACCACCGAAATGCCCTGGTCGGCGTACGGCGTGATGTAGTTGTACTGGCCGATCTCCATGGACGCGCGGCTGAGCGATCCACCCTTGGGTGCTTTGGGATCGACGAAATCGAAATGCTGGAAATTGGCCGGGTACTTCGGCTGCTCGCCGTACACCGTCATCGCGTAGCTGCCGGCGGCCAGCGCGGACGCCGCGTTGCAGAGCAGGGCGGCACCGAGCAGCAGACCCGCCACGTTGCGCGTGAATGTCATGAAATCTTTCCTCAAAGCCTGAAAAACCCACGGCGGCCGGCGGGACCACCGTGGGGCGCGAATTCGCAATGAGGTCGGGGAAGGCCGGAGTATTGCGCTCCCCCGACCCTGACTCAGAAGTGGTACGTCATGCGTGCGAACAGCGTGCGGCCCATCGGGTCGGCGTAACGCGGGTCATAACCGCTCTGGAAGGTGTAGGCCTGGTTGGTGAACGGCGGATCGCGGTCGAACACGTTCTTCACCCCGGCGTCGAGGTCCAGCACCTTGTTGAAGGTGTAACCGGCCGACAGGTCCCACAGCGAATACGAAGCGACGCGGTCATAGGTGGTGCGGTCATAGTCGTTGTAGCCGGTGGTGAAGCGGTTGACCAACGAGGCACGTGCCGCGCCCAGGGTCCAGGTGCCGCTCAAGGCATGCTTCCAGCGCGCAATCACGCCATCGCCTTGGAAGTCGCCGACCTTGTCGGTGTACGGGCCTTTGATGGTGCTCTGGAAGTCATAGCGGTCGACATAGGTGCCTTGCAGCCCCAGACCGAACTGACCATAGGGTGTGTTCGGGAAGCGATAGTCGAGGGACACGTCGACACCGCTGGTCTTGACGATGCCCAGGTTGGCATTGCCGGTCACGATGTAGTCCAGTGAACCGTCGGCGTTGCGCACGAAGCGGTCGGTGTAGGCGCCGGATTGATCAAACACGGTGGATTCAGGGAATGGCTGGATCTGGTTGGAGATGTGAATCCACCAGAAGTCGAGGCCCACCGACAGGTCACGGACCGGTTGATAGACAAAGCCCAACGTCACGTTACGCGCCTTTTCCGGGGCCAGGCTCTGGTTGCCGCCGCCCTTGGCGAGGAACTGCTGGCCACAGTCGCGACCGGCGTTGCCGCCCGCTTGCAACACACCGCCGGTACACAGGACCGGGTCGTTGTAGTTGGCCTGGGTGAAGGAGAGGCTTTGCGGGGCGTACAACTCGTACAACGACGGTGCGCGGAAGCCTTCGCTGTAGGCGCCACGGACCACCAGTTCCTTGAGTGGCTGATAACGGAACGAGTATTTCGGGTTGGTGGTGCTGCCAAAATCGCTGTATTTGTCGTGACGCACGGCGGCGGACAGTTCAAGGCTGTCGAGCACCGGCACGTTGATTTCGGCATATGCCGCTTTCACGCTGCGATCGCCGGAAACGCTGGCGGCCGAGTCGGCACCGAGGCTGGAAATATCGTCGACGAATTGTTCGTAGTCCTGGTGGAATTTTTCCTTGCGGTATTCACCACCGAGCGCCAGGCCGGAAGGCCCCGCGCCAAACCAGTCACCGATTTCGCGGCTGACCCGACCGTCGAAGCCGACCACCCGACCGACCGCCGAGGTATACGGTCCGTGGTACATCGCTTGGTCGATGTATTCCTGCCCGGCGCTGCTTTGCGGGCCGAACGGGTTGAGCAGGCCGCTGGCCAGGCCGGCGGTCATCGCCGAGTCGCTGACATAACCGCTGGTGACGCTGGAGATGACTTTGTTCTGGTTGTACGAGGCGCCCGCGTTGTAATCCCAGCCGCCGACCAGGCCGTCGAAGCTCAGGATGAAGCGCTGGGCGGTGTTCTGATCCTTGGATTCCCGAGCCCCTGCGGCCGTTTCGCGCCAGTTCACGTCGACCGGTTGCGTCGGGTCGAGGGTGAAGTCGGTTGGCCCGGGGGTGATGCCGTTGCCCGGGTAGTAGGGCGACGATGAGTCGAGCGTCTGGCCGGTCAATGGCGCCGGCGCGACGGCGGTCGCGTTGTTGTTGCGGGCCCAGAAATATTCGAGGTTGACGTTGTGATCGTCCGCCAGTTTGCCGGTGGCCTTGCCGAAGAACGAGGTCTTCTCGGTTTGCGGAATCAGGTCGATGTAGGAAGACGTCGCGAAGCGGCACACGCCTTGGCGCGACACCAGATTGGGGCCGTTGCAGTTGCTGTTGGCCAACGGGTTGGTGGCGTTGTCACCCTGGCTGTAGTTACCGGGGAATGCGGTGCCGGACGTTTGATCCAGGCCACGTTCAGGCCGGTAAGAGGTGGCGAAGCTGCGGTCCTTGGCTTGCAGGTTTTCCTGCTTGTTGTAGTTGAACACCCCGAGCACATTGAAGCGATCCTGCTCCAGATCGCCGAAGCCCCAACTGGCGCTCATGTCCTTGCTGTTGCCGCCGCCGTCGTGGGTCGGGGTTTCGCCGCCGAAGGTCAACTGGCCGTCGGTCATGGCTTTTTTGGTGATGAAGTTGATCACGCCGCCGATGGCGTCCGTGCCGTAAAGGGCCGAGGCGCCGTCGCGCAGGACCTCCACCCGGTCGATGGCCGCGAAGGGGATCAGGTTCAGATCGACCCCGGCGCCATTGGAGGTGTTGGTGCCGGACAGGGCGTTGTTCGCCAGGCGTCGGCCGTTGAGCAGGATCAGCGTCTTGTTCGCACCGATGCCGCGCATGTCGGCATAGGACGCGCCGCCACTGCCCGAACCGACCGAGCTGGAACTATTGATTACCGACTGACTGCCCGTGACCCGTTGCAGCAACTCGGCAGTGGTGCTCACGCCTTGTTTGCGCAAGTCATCGGCGCGTAGCACGGTAATCGGCACCGCCGTTTCCGCATCGACCCGGCGAATCGCCGAGCCCGTCACTTCCACCCGTTGCAGCTGCGTGGTGGCCGGTGCCACGGCGGCCGGGACGACTTTACTGCTGTCGTCCTCGGTGCCGGCCTCTGCGGCATGCAACGACCCGGCGCTCATCCCCATGGCCACCAGGTACAACGGAACAAAACGGTGACGTTGAATCATCGCCACCAACGGCTTGAGCGTGAAACGCGGAGTGTTCATCAGCATGGTTATTTCCGACTTTATTAGACGTTTATCGAAATGGCCTTGTGAGCCCTCATTGCTCCGGCATCGGTGGTACCGCGCGCGGAAAACCACTTTCTTCAAGCAAGCCGATCCCCTCCGAAGACGCGGTGCGTTTTTTCGGTCGGCTGATTGCGACGGGAATCAACGAACGGTGCCGGGCGACACCCTCACTGCACGCCCGGCACCGGACTCAGCGGGTGGTCATCACCGATATCTTGGTAATGCCCGAGCGCTCGATCGAGGCCATGGCTTTGGCCACCTGGCCGTAATTGACCGCGGAGTCGGCCTGCAACTGCACGCGGACCTCGCTGTCCTTGGCCTTGACCTCCTTGAGGCTGGCCTCCAGGGACTCGGGCGCGACCTCGGTCTTGGCCAGGTAAAACTTGCCGTCCTGATCGACGCTGACCACCACCGGGTCTTTCTTTTCGGCGGGGGCCACGGCATCGGTTTTCGGCAAGTTGACCTTGATCGCGTTGGTCATCAGCGGCGCGGTGACGATGAACACCACCAGCAGCACGAGCATCACGTCCACCAGCGGCGTGACGTTCATTTCGCTGAGCACTTCATCGCTGTCTTGAGTGGAAAAGGACATTAGCTGGCCTCCCGCACGGCGGCTGTGGTTTTGCTGGCGATGGCCTGGCGAGTGATGGAAAACGCGCTGCGCGAGGCGAGGGCGTCGAAGTCGTGGGCGAAGTCATCCATGTCCGCCGAGGCGAGTTTCAAGCGGCGCAGGAAGAAGTTGTAAATCAGCACCGCCGGCACCGCGACGGCGATGCCGACGCCGGTGGCGATCAGCGCGTGACCGATGGGCCCGGCCACGGTTTCCAGGCTGGCGGAACCGCTGGCACCGATGCTTTGCAGGGCTTCCATAATCCCCCATACGGTGCCGAACAAACCAATGAACGGCGCGGTGCTGCCAATACTGGCGAGAATCGCCTGGCCGTTTTCCAGGGAGCGGCGTTCCTTCTGGATCTGCTGGCGCAGGTTGCGTTCCAGACGGTCAGAGCGGTTGATGGTGTGGGCCAGTTGCTGGGTGGTACGCGGCGATTCGTCGACCAGCAAGGCTTCAAAACCGCTGCTGGCGATCCGCGCCAAAGAGCCCGGGTATTGGCTGGCGTGCTCGGCGGCGGTGAGCAGATCCGGCGCGCCCCAGAAGGCTTTGCTGAACTGTTTGTTCTGGGATTTCTGCCGCAGGTATTGCGCGGACTTGACCAGCAAAATCGCCCAGCTGACCACGGAAAACAGCACCAGGCCCCAGAGCACGCCGGGGACAATCATCGAAGAGAGTGAATCGTTCATGGCTACACCTCGCTTGCATTAATCGGTTATGAGTTCAGTTCGTTGCGCCGTTACTGGGGCAATTTGAAGTCGATGGTTTGGGTAGCGAAGCCGTCGATGGGCGTGTCGCCGCGTTTGGCCGGGATAAACTTCCAGGCTTTCACCGCCGCGACCGCTGCCTCGTCCAGTTGGGGCTTGCCGCTGGATTTGGTCACCGTCACCGCGCCGGCACGTCCGTTGGCCAGCACCTGAATACGCAGTACAACGGTGCCTTCCCAGCTCCGGCGCAACGCCAGGGACGGGTATTGCGGCGGCGGGTTACCGAGGCTGGCGAGGCCGGAAACGGCGGCCGACTCTTTCACCGGGCCGGGGGCGGCGGCGGGTGCCGGTGGCGCGCTCGGCGTCGAAGGAGCGGCGGGTGCTGCCGGTTGAGCGGGGGCGGGTGGGGCTTTCGGCGGCTCGACTTTTTTCACCGGTTTGGGCTTTTCCACCGGTTTCGGTTTTTCGATGGGCTTGGGTTTCTCCACCGGTTTGGGCGGCGGCTTGAGCGCATCCTCATCCTCCACCGGCTGCTCGGGTTCAGGCGGCGGAGGCGGCGGTTCCGGGGTCGGCGGCGCGGGAGGCGTCGGGCTGGTGAGCTCGACGGTCATCTCTGGAATTTCGGGAGGCGTGGGCAGCGGTTCGGCCTTGGCCTGCTGGAAAAACCACCAGGCACCGCCATGTATCAGCGCTGATACCGCCACCAGCAACAGCACCTGTTGCTTGCTCAACCCACCGGGTTTCGAGGTGTTGCTTTTATAGGGAAGACTGCCCGATGCCGGCAAGATCGGATCATCCCGTAACGGCCCCGGCAGGGTTCTGTGCTTTACCGCATCGTTCATTAAAGCTCCCTCGGGTAGATGAAGGGCAATAAGGTGCCGTGCGAACATTGGTGCAATGTTCGAGTGTTTTATTTCAACCTTTTCAAGGGTGTGCGCAAGCCGATAGTTGGACTATCTATTGAAACGGTTTGCGCAGATTACTGGCTCAGCGCCATCGACTTCGTCTGTTCATTATCATTTCCCTGATTGATCTCTTATTGGGTGAGGCGGCTAATGTATCGACGCTGTCTCATGTTCGTTACATAGCAACCGCTGTGCCAAATATTGCTGTCCGGTTGGACGATTATTTCAGCAACGTTACCCATGTCGCATTTATATAAGTTTTACGAGGTGACTCGCTTATTGCTGACAAAGCCTGGCCGTTCACCTCTAAAAGCTGTGCTTTTTCAGGGGCGAGTGTTGCCGGTCGCCATGTTCCGTTAATCAGCGGAACAGAGCGGCTGCGGGCCTGTGCGTCAATGCACGCAATGGTGCGCGACGGTTTGATTTGGTGCGTGTCAGTGTTTTAGCGGGTCACCGGGCTATTCCTCGTTTTTGTCCAAATGAAATCGGTAGCTGCCAGCAACATGAGTTAAACGCGCAGGGACACTTTTGGTGCGTTTATTAAAACTAACTTTTAAGCGCGACGGCGGTATGTAAATGGTTCGGGCAAGTTATTGTCGGACAATATCCAGCGATCGATCATTAACTTGCCAGGTATGTAATATTTAAAAAATAATTAGCACTGCCCTGTCGGCGAGTGCAATCGCCAAACAAGGAGCGCGGTGACGCAATTCAGGTAATAAAGTAATCGCGAAGAGTACTGAGAGGGAAACGCGGCATAACGCTGGAGCGGTTGGCCAGGACAGGCCTTGATGACGTTTGAAGATTCACGCTGTGATTTCCTTATTGCCAGCCTGGACGCACGAACTTCTGGTTCGGCATCGCACCTTATAAGAACGCGGATAGCGTCCAATGATTGCTCTTGGTGCGGGGTGAGCACCGCAAGCGCTGTTTTGCGAGGTTAGGTATTCGCAAGCAGCGGGTGCATGGAAAAGACGTGCCAACGCTGATACACAGGTAAGAAATTTTCTACAAGGGTGCCCAACGCCCTGTGCCCGTAGCAGCTGCCTCGCGGTGCTCGACAGCTGCTACCTACACAAAGAGCGTCAGAAATCGCTTTGGTTGGGATGATTCTGTTCGATCACCGCCAAATACTGTTCAAGCGTGCCGCCATTCAACGGTTTGAACAGGATGTCCGCGGTATGGATCAGCCAGCCCACCTGTACGCCTTCGTTCGTTCGAACGTGCTTGAAACCCTGTTCACGCCAAAAGTGCCCGTCTCGGGGGTTGTTATGCACTTCACACACGCGCAACCAGTCGGCGCCCTGTGAGCGGGCCCAGGTTTCAAAGTCGTGATAGAGCGCCTGCGCGATGCCGGAGTCGTGCAGATCTGTGGCCACGAGTAACCTGCCGATGTGCCACAACTTCGGCGCCACCAAGTCCGTTACGAATTGCAGCACTGCCACCAACGGCGCGCCGGCGGGTTGATAGCCCAGCATCCAGTTTTCGCTGTAGTTCCAGCCTGGCGGCAGCTCGCCGAGCAATTCCTCTTCCGCCTGTTCGAGGGTGGCCGGTCCACCTTCCACGAGCATAAAGTAGTCTGGGTTAGCCTCGAAAAATGCGTACAGAAGCGGGGCATCTTCCAGGGTCAGTTTGCGGACGCCGAGACCGGCCACCGAACAGGTTGGAGTTGATAATTCGGACATTTTCGACTCCCGGCTCACACGCGACGACGCACAAATTTGCGCCACAGCCACACCCACAGCATCACCAGCGGGAAGGCGAGGATCAGGAACGGCAAGGCATAACTGCCTTTCTCCAATGCATCGACGGCGCCATCGGCCAGGTTATCCAGCACGTTGCTGAACGCCTCGCTCAGGTGCGACGAGCGGCTGCTGGCGCCAGTCGGCTGGAACGATAGCGTGACTCGGTTGGTGTCGAGTCGGCGCTGATGCCCGGCGGCAACCTGGGCCAGGGCTTGCAGGTCGTTCTCGATGCCGGCCTGTTCCTTGCTCAGGGCGATCAGGTCGGTGACGCTGATGTCTTTGCGGCTGGCCAGTTGGTCCAGGCGCTGTTGCTGGGCCTTGAGCCGTTCCTGACGGCGGCGGGTGTCGTCCACGGCATCGGCCAGGTCTTCGGCGCTGGTGATCCGCTGGCCCATTTCGCCGCCCTCGGCAGCCATGGCGACCAACGGCTCGACGCCGGCAGGGGCGATGCGCAAGGTGATCTCGGCGCGGCCGGCGCCTTGCTCGATGCGCAACACGTTACAGGCACCGAAACGAGCGGTTTCGCAGGCCTCGCGGGTGGCTTGCAGGCGCGGCACGATTTGCGCTTGTGGCAGCATGAATTGCACATCATGCTCATAGGCGAGCATCGCGCCGCCGCGTCCCTGTTCACCGGCTAGACTGGCCGATGACGACCGTTCGCTCGGCGAGCAGCCGCTCAGGGCCAGGCAGGCCAGTACAAACCAATAGACGCGAGGCATTGAGGCAGGTTTGCCATCCGGTTGGCGCATGTTCTTTCCCTTGAAGTGTGCAGCGGGACGTCAACAGTGCGTCCCGGGGTGCGCATCTTACCTGCTTCAATGGGTCAAATGGCAGGGAACATGCGCCCGTGGCCAGCCGTCTACCGACTGACTGTTTGTTCGCCGGGAGGGCGCGACATGTATCAGCTTTACGGACATCAGAATTCCGGCGCGGCGGCCATCGAAGCGGCCCTCGAACTCTGCGCGATCCCTTATCGCTTCATCGACGTGGCCGCCGCGGCCGAGGCCACTCATGCGCTGGAAAAACTCAACCCGCTCAAGCAAATTCCGACCCTGGAGCTGCCCGATGGCAGCATCCTCACCGAGAGCGCGGCGATCCTGATTCACCTGGGGCTGACGTTTCCCTCGTCGGGCCTGCTGCCGGATGACCCGGCAGAACGGGATCAGGCGATTCGCGGCCTGGTGTACATCGTCAGCAATTGTTATGCGGCCATCGGCATCATCGATTACCCCGAGCGCTGGCTGGCCGGGGCCGACGAGTCGTCGAGGGAAAACCTCATGGCCGGCGCCCGCGCCCGGCTGCACTGGAGTTGGGAAGTGTTTGCCGATCAGTTTTCCGGTGAGCTGTACCTGAACGATGAGACGCCCGGCGCGCTGGATGTGCTGGCGGCGGTAGTGACGCGCTGGGCCGGGACTCGGGAACATTTGCGCCATGCACGGCCGGGTTTTTTCGCCTGGTTGATGCGTATTGATCGGCATCCGACGCTGGCGCCAGTCTTCGCCCGGCATTGGCCTACCTGAATCTACCGCAACCCCCGTAGGAGCAAGCTTTGCTCCTACGGGGGGAACATTATTCCCCGCGAATGTACTGCTCCAACTGGCGAATCAATTCCGCCTGTTCGGCAATCGCTTCCTTGACCAGGTCGCCGATCGACAGCAAACCGATCAACTGGCCGTTTTCCACCACCGGCAAGTGGCGCAGGCGTTTGTCGGACATGATGCCCATGCAGGTTTCGACGGTTTGGTGAGTGTCCACGGTGATCACTGGCGAGACCATGATGTCTTCGACCGGCGTGCCGACCGAGGAGCGGCCCTTGAGCACCAGTTTGCGCGCATAGTCACGTTCGCTGATGATGCCGACGACCTCGCCATTCCTCAGCACCGGCAACGCGCCGACGTTCTTCGCGGCCATGACCATCAGCGCTTCGAGCACCATTTGATGCGGCGCAATGGTGTGGACTTCCTGATTTTGCTGGGCCTTTAACTTGAGCAGTTGGGCGACGGTTTTCATGGCAGCTTCTCTAGGTGTTGTCGTTGTTCTTGAAGAATCGTAGACGCAGACGCGCAGGGCAAGGCAGAAAGCGGCAGATAACACGCAAAAAGCGCCATTTGCTGGTTTTTCTTCGGTAATCCTCGTGTCACCGCACGAAAACTGACTAGTGGCGAGGGGGCTATCGGTCGTCAATCACGCGTAGAATCCCCCTCTGAATCAGTTTCGAGGTTGCAGTGGTGGATTTACAGCAGGGCTTCGTCCTGACCCGGCATTGGCGCGACACCCCGGCCGGCACGGAAGTCGAGTTCTGGCTGGCGACCGATGCCGGTCCCCGGCGCATCCGCCTGCCTCATCAGCCGTCGGTAGCCTTCATCCCGGCCGAGCAGCGCGAGCAGGCCGAAACCGTGCTGCGTGGAGAAAAGAACGTCGAACTGCGGCCCCTGGCCCTGCTCGACTTCGAACATCGCCCGGTGCTCGGCCTCTACTGTCAGCAACACGGTCAGTTGATGCGCCTGGAAACCGCGCTGCGCAAGGCCGGCGTCGAGATGTTCGAAGGCGACGTGCGCCCGCCCGAGCGCTACATGATGGAACGCTTCATCACCGCCCCCGTGCAATTCGGCGGCACGCCCAGCGCCGACGGTTTGCTGCTCGACGCGCAAATGAAACCGGCTCCCGGCTACCGGCCGAATTTGCGCCTGGTCTCCCTCGACATCGAAACCACCGCCCAGGGCGAACTGTATTCCATCGCCCTGGAAGGCTGCGGCGAGCGTCAGGTGTACATGCTCGGCCCGCCCAACGGTGACGCTAGCGCGGTGGATTTCCAGCTCGAATACTGCGACAGCCGAACCCTGCTGCTGAAAAAACTCAACGACTGGTTCGCCCGCCACGACCCCGACGCGATCATTGGCTGGAACGTTGTGCAGTTCGACCTGCGAGTGCTGCACGAACACGCCCGGCGCCTCGCGGTGCCGCTGAAGCTGGGGCGTGGCGGCGAAGAAATGCAGTGGCGCGAACACGGCAGCCGTAACCATTACTTCGCCGCGGCCGCCGGGCGCTTGATCATCGACGGCATCGAATCCCTGCGTTCGGCGACCTGGAGTTTCCCTTCGTTCAGCCTGGAAAACGTCGCGCAAACCCTGCTCGGCGAAGGCAAGGCGATCAGCACGCCGTACCAGCGCATGGACGAAATCAACCGCATGTTCGCCGAGGACAAACCGGCGCTGGCCACCTACAACCTCAAGGACTGCGAACTGGTCACGCGGATCTTCGCCAAGACCGAGTTGCTGACCTTCCTGCTGGAACGGGCCAGCGTCACCGGGTTGCCGGCGGACCGCAGCGGCGGCTCGGTGGCGGCGTTCACCCATTTGTATATGCCGCTGATGCACCGCCAGGGCTTCGTCGCGCCGAACCTCGGCGGCAAGCCACCCGAGGCCAGCCCCGGCGGATTCGTGATGGACTCGCAACCGGGTTTGTACGAGTCAGTGCTGGTGCTCGACTACAAGAGTCTTTATCCATCGATCATCCGCACCTTCCTCATTGACCCGGTGGGCTTGATCGAAGGCCTCAAACATCCGGATGACAGCGAATCAGTGCCAGGTTTTCGCGGCGCCCGGTTTTCCCGCACAAGGCATTGCCTGCCGGCCATCGTCGCCCGGGTCGCCGAAGGGCGCGAAACCGCCAAGCGTGAACACAACGCGCCGCTGTCCCAAGCCCTGAAAATCATCATGAACGCCTTCTACGGCGTGCTCGGTTCCAGTGGTTGCCGGTTCTTCGATACGCGGCTGGCCTCGTCGATTACCTTGCGTGGCCACGAGATCATGCTGCGCACCCGGCAGTTGATCGAAGCCCAGGGCCACGCGGTGATTTACGGTGACACCGACTCGACCTTCGTCTGGCTGCGCCGCGCCCACGGCCAGCAAGAAGCGGCGCAAATCGGCCGCGCCTTGGTGGATCACGTCAATCAGTGGTGGCGCGAGCATGTAAAGCAAGAATACGGCCTGGAAAGTGCGCTGGAGTTGCAGTTCGAAACCCACTACAAACGCTTCCTGATGCCGACCATTCGTGGGGCAGAGGAGGGCAGCAAGAAGCGCTACGCCGGGCTGGTCACCCGCGCCGACGGCACCGACGAAATGATCTACAAAGGCCTGGAGACCGTGCGCACCGACTGGTCGTTGCTGGCCCGGCAATTTCAGCAGGAGTTGTATACGCGGATCTTCCATCGCCAGCCGTATCAGGACTATGTCCGCGATTACGTGCGCAAGACCCTGGCCGGTGAGTTCGACGAGCGCCTGGTCTACCGCAAGCGCCTGCGTCGCACCCTCGACGACTATGAGCGCAACGTGCCGCCGCATGTGCGGGCGGCGCGGATGGCCGACGCCTATAACGATGAGCAGGGGCGTCCGCGGCAATACCAGAATGGCGGCTGGATCAGTTACGTGATCACCGTCGCCGGGCCCGAACCGCTGGAGATCCGCAGTGCGCCCATCGACTACGACCACTATGTGACACGGCAACTGCAACCGGTGGCCGACGCGATCCTGCCCTTTGTCGATGACGACTTCTCAACCCTGATCGGTGGGCAGCTTGGCTTGTTTTAAGTCCAGCAGCGACAGCGTCCAGTCATCCTGTATGCCGTGGAAATAGCGCTCCAGCGCTTGATGGAACAGGCTGCCCTCGGGGGCGATCTGGGCAAACAGGGTCATGGAAGAGTGAAACTTGAGGTCATCGGGGTGGCCGAAGATTTCGGCGATCGAGCGGTTTTCCAGGTTCAACACCAACTGGGTGCAGGCGCGCAGGCGTGGACCCAGCAGAGGGTGATTGAGGTACGCCGCCGCTTCTTCGGCGGAACGAATGGCGAAGTAACGCGACATCTCGCTGCCACCCAGCCCGCCAATCTGCGGAAAAATGAACCACATCCAGTGCCGGCGCTTCTTGCCGGCGCGCAGTTCCTCTTGAACTCTTTCGAACACCGGGTCCTGTGCCTGGACAAAGCGGGGCAGATTGAACGCGTCGAGCGGATCGGTGCTTCTCATTCCGAAGCCCTCTGACAGGGCGCGATGGCTCAGACCATGGCCAATCGCTGCTTACGTTGTGGCGCACGAAACGCTTGGTCCAGCGCCTCCAGATCCGTAGCTTCCAGCTGCAACTGCGCGGCTTGCGCATTGAGCGTCACGTGCTCGGGTCGGACCGCTTTGGGAATGGCAATGACACTGTGCTGACGCAGTATCCATGCCAGTGCTACCTGAGCCGGTGTCGCCTCGTGACGGGCGGCCACCTGCTTGAGCGTCGAGTTGACCAGCATATGCCCACCTTGACCGATGGGACAGTAGGCCATGACCGGCATTTGCTGTTGTTCGCACCAAGGCAGCAGGTCGAATTCGATGCCGCGCTCCTCCAGGTTGTACAACACCTGATTGGTCGCGCAGGCTGGGGCGGCGAGTTCCTGCAGGTCGTCGACGTCGAAATTGGACACACCCCAGCGCCCGATCTTGCCCTCTTCGCGCAGGCGTTCGAAGGCTTCGACGGTTTCTTCCAGAGGGTATTGGCCGCGCCAGTGCAGCAGGTACAAATCGATGTAATCGGTGTTCAAGCGCCGCAGGCTGCGCTCGCAAGCCTGGGGGATGCCTTTGCGGCTGGCGTTGTGCGGGTAAACCTTGCTCACCAGGAAGACCTGGTCGCGCAGCCCGGCGATGGCTTCACCCACCACCTCTTCGGCGCCGCCCTCGGCGTACATTTCGGCGGTGTCGATCAGGGTCATGCCCAGCTCGATGCCCTGGCGCAGGGCCGCGACTTCATTGCGATGCGCCGAGCGATCCTCGCCCATGCGCCAGGTGCCCTGGCCGATGATCGGTACCTGAACGCCGGCCAGTTCAAGGGTTCGCATGAAAAACCTCCTGTGTGAAATGCGATCTGTGTTCCTTTTGGGCAGCAGGATAGCGTGCGGGGTTCAAATGATGGCCAAAATCAGAAGATCGCAGCTTGTAGCAGCTGCCGAGGCACGAGGCTGCGTTCGCTTGTAGCAGCTGCCGAGGCACGAGGCTGCGTTCGGCTGCGAAGCAGTCGTAAAACCTGAGTACGCGGTCTTCCTGAAACACCGCGCCGCCTGATTTCACGACTGCATCGCAGCCGAACGCAGCCTCGTGCCTCGGCAGCTGCTACAGGGGAAGTGTTTTATTTGGTGGAGAACTTGAACACGGTGTGCTGGGTGTAGGTCTTGCCCGGATCCAGCCGCGTGCTCGGGAAGTTCGCCTGGTTCGGCGAGTCGGGATAGTGCTGGGTTTCCAGGGTGAACGCGCCCCAATGCGAGTAAACCTTGCCAGCCTTGCCCTTGACGGTGCCGTCGAGGAAGTTGCTGGTGTAGAACTGCACGCCCGGCTCGCTGGTGTAGAGCTGCAAGCGCCGGCCGGACTGCGGATCGCTGACATCGGCAGCGGTTTTGCTCACGTCACCCTTGGCATCCAGCGCCCAGTTGAAGTCGAAGCCACCCTGTTTCGGCTCGGCGAATTTCAACTGAGGGTGATCGGCCTTGATGTTTTGCCCGATGGCGGTCGGTTGGGTGAAGTCCATCGGCGTACCGGCCACCGGTGCCAGTTCACCGGTGGGGATCAACGTGCCATCGATTGGCGTGTAATGACTGGCGTGCAGGGTGGCGAGCTGTTGCAGCACGTCGCCATTGCCGGCGCCGGCGAGGTTGAAATAGCTGTGGTTGGTCAGATTCAGCACCGTGGGTTTGTCGGTGCTGGCCTTGTATTCGATGCGCAGTTCATTGTTCTCGGTGAGGCTGTAGGTGACCTCGGTTTTCATGTTGCCAGGGAAACCCATTTCACCGTCCTTCGACAGGTACGTCAGGGTTACGCCCACCGAATCCTTGCCTTTGCTCGGCTGCGCTTTCCACACATGCTTGTCGAAGCCCTGGGTGCCACCGTGCAGGGAATTGGGGCCGTCGTTCTTCGGCACCTGGTAGCTTTTGCCATCCAGTTTGAACGCGCCACCGGCCAGGCGATTGCCGTAGCGGCCAATGGTCGCGCCGAAGTACGCGGTGCCAGCCTGATAGCCCTGGACGTCATCGAAACCGAGGACGATGTCTTCAGCCTTGCCGTTCTTGTCCGGCACCTTCAGCGACTGCAAGGTAGCGCCGTAGGTAATGACCGTGGCTTGCAGGCCATGGCTGTTGCGCAGGATGTATTGCTCGACGGGCGTGCCGTCATTGGTTTTGCCGAAGGCTTTGTGTTCGCTGGACAGGCCGGCAGCGTGGGCGGGAAGGGTGGCGATCATCAGGGACAGTCCGAGGCCGGAGAGCAGGTAGCGGGATTGAAGCATGGTTGATCTTCCTTTTTTTGTTGTTTTGGTAAGTAGTCATACTAAATATAGATCGGAAGAAGATTTATAGTCTATTAGTCGATTTATTCCAGAATAAAGTCGGACTAAATGAAGGAGGTCCCGGTGCCGGTGATCGGTCGAGCACCGTCAGCACTGCACTTTTTCGGATTAACCGGCTCTATCCATGGCCAGGCTGCGGCGACTCCCGCCGCACAGGAATGTGTCAGCCCAAGAACCCATGGCTCGAGTGTCATCCCCGTTTCAAACCCGAATTCGCCTGCTGGCGTGCCTGACGTTGCTGTTCGCCAGCGGTTGCAGCCAGCAGCAGGGCAGCGACATCGTCAGCCAGTTCCGCGAAGGCAAACCCCAGGAATTCCTCCAGACCAGCGTCGACCGCATGGCCACGTTGGCGATGCACGACAACCTGGAAAGTCTGTACCTGCTGATGAGCAAGCTGTACCTGCGCAATCCCCAGGAGCTGAAAAAATCCGGCTTCCTCGATGCCCGCACCGCCGAAAAGCAAGTGCGCGAGGCCATCGAAATGCAGCAACCGCTGCCCACCCTGGGCGGCAAGAAAGACCTGGCGGCGCTGAGCTACGCCATGAGCCCGGAGTTTCTCGGGGATCGGGTCGGCGCCTTCATCTATGCCATCGGCAGCATGCTGGTCACCGCCCATGGCAATCGGCTGGAGTTCTACATGACCGATGCGATCAACCCGGTGTTCGTCAGCAACGCCGCGCGCAACATCGAGAAAGCCACGTGGATTCTCAGCCAACGGCAAAACAAGAATGGCGAGCCCTTGCTGTTCTCCAATGAGATTTCGGAGGAGGGCAGCAACCTGAGTTTCGCCGTGGAGTTCGGCAAGATTGTGGCGAGGCTGGATTTGCTGACGCAGATGCTGGATGAGCGCTATCGGCGCATTGGGTTGAATTACGCGCAGAGCCTGCTGTTCCTCAATTTCCTCCCCGTCCAGTAAACCCCCGGATCTCCCCTGTGGGAGCGAAGCTTGCTCGCGAAGACGGTGTGTCAGGCAACAGAGATGTTGGACGTGCCGGCCTCTTCGCGAGCAAGCTTCGCTCCTACAGGAATGCGGTGTCTTGGGCATAACGATAGACCGTATCGATATAAGTGGTTATAAGAAAAATCGCTATGCTGCGGGCCAGATTTTTCATGCGGTTTTTGTGGGCGTGTTAATGGATTTCGGTAATTTCGGGTTAGTCGTTGCTGGGTTGGTGGTGGGCTTTATCGTCGGGATGACCGGCGTGGGCGGCGGTTCGCTGATGACGCCGATCCTGTTGTGGTTTGGCGTCAACCCGGCGACGGCGGTGGGCACGGACTTACTGTACGCGGCCATCACCAAATCCAGCGGCGTGCTGGTGCACCGCAAGAACAAGAACATCGATTGGGCGATTACCGGTTGGCTGACCCTCGGTAGCGTGCCGGCGGTAGCCATGACGCTGTGGTTCCTCAGCAGTTTGCACACTGCGCCTGAGGCGATGAACGCGATCATCAAGCAGGCCCTGGGCTTCGTGCTGTTCGCCACGGCCCTGGCGATTTTCTTCAAGAAGCGCCTGCTCGACTTCGCCCACAAACGCGCCGGTGGCAACTACAACCCCAGCGGCACGCGCCTCAACGTGCTGACCGTCATCACCGGCCTGATCCTCGGCACCATGGTCGCCCTGACGTCCATCGGCGCCGGCGCCCTGGGCACGGTGGCGTTGTTTATCCTCTATCCACTGCTGCCGACCCGCCGTCTGGTCGGCACCGAAATCGCCCACGCCGTGCCCCTGACCCTGGTCGCTGGCCTGGGCCATGCGAGCATGGGCAACATGGACTGGCATGTGCTGGGTTTCCTGCTGATCGGTTCGCTGCCGGGGATCTGGCTGGGCAGCCACCTGACCGGGCGCATTTCTGATGAGCTGCTGCGTCCGTGTCTGGCGACGATGCTGGTATTGATCGGCTACAAACTCGCATTCTAGACACGGATTCTTCGTAGCAGCTGTCGAGCACCGCGAGGCAGCGTCCGGCGGCGAAGCCGTCGCAAACCCTGTGCACGCGGTTTGCCTGATACACCGCAGTGCATGGTTTGACGACGGCTGCGCCGCCGGACGCTGCCTCGCGGTGCTCGACAGCTGCTACGAGGGCTGCGAGGGCTGCGGGTGTTACGGGGCAGCAGTCCCACGCTTCATCACCGTCACGTCCAACCCTTGGTAAACCCGTTGCTCCAGCACTTCCCAGCCTTGCCGCGCATACAGCGTCTGTGACGTGTCGGTGTACAAATAGAGTTCCGGCACGCCCAGCGTGGCGGCTTCCTGGACGATGCGCGCCACCAGTTGCGAGGCGATCCCCCGGCCTCGGTGTTCTTCCTTGACGTAGACCCCCGCCAGCCATGGCGTCAGTTCCGCGCGCGCGGCCATGTCGCGGGTCAGCAGCATGGCGCCGCCGAGCAGTTGTGAACCCTCGATCGCCACCATCACCGTGGGCACCGAGCCCTTGCCGGCGTTGGCCTGCAAATGTTCGATCCGCCCCTCGACGGTGTCGTCGGCCCGGAAGTGGCCCCATTCCTTGAAATTCAGTTCGGCCAATTCGTTGATCAGCTCGGGATGGTCACAGAGGTAGACGATTTCCATGGTGGATTGAAGCTCCTTTTTTGCGGCCCCTGGCAATTCGCTCGCGGACATCACGCCCCACCCTAAACGATCATAAAAGCGAATCAAACCGCGCTCACAATCCTTCACAGTTTGTTGCGCAATGTCGGCCCTGACCTAAGCTTGGGGCTAAGCGAAACACATTTGCGGATCGTCATCCGGAACGATCGCGGCAATGCGCAATCATTAGAGCGTGGATATCAAAAGGAGATGCGCATGCTCATCAGGTCTTTGACCCTGACAACCTTGCTGGCGCTTGCCGGCCCCTTGCTCGCCGCTGATGGCGATTCCCCTCTGGATGTCGATAAGGGCAGGGCCCGACCGTTGATCGTGATCACATCCAGTACCATCGACCCGGTCTGGCTGGGGCTGAAAAAGTCGCTTGAGGATCCGGCCAACAAACAAGGGGTCGCCGAGCGCAACATCAAGGTGTACAGCGTGCTGAACATGTCCGGTCAGCTCGACGGCAAGGACATGGGCCAGCAGGACACCATGGCCCTGATCCGCTCGCTGAAACTCGGTGCCGGGGCCTTGCCAAAAGTCATCCTGTTGGGCAAGGACGGCGAGAAGAAACTGGAAAGTTCGGGGGATGAATCGAAGTCGGTCGACCTGAAGAAAGTCTTCGCCACCATTGATGCCCTGCCGGCCGAGGAGAAGGAAGCGGCTGCACCGACCCCGCCACCGGTGGCGGCCGAACCGGCCACGACCAAAGGGGCCAAGGGCGCCAAACCAGGCAAACCGGCCAAGCCAGCCAAACCGCCTGAGCAACCGGATGATTGATGACAAAAACCTGGTGTGACACGCAATCCGGGGACTGAGAATACCTGTGGCGAGGGGGCTTGCTGTGGCGAGGGGGCTTGCCCCCTCAGACAACCCCTACACCACAGGTATTGTGTGGGGCCGGTCAGGCGATGGTGTCGACGACGCCGCCATCCACCCGCAACGCCGCGCCGGTGGTGGCCGATGCCTGCGGCGACGCCACATAAACCACCAGGTTAGCCACTTCCTCCATGCTCGCCGCCCGTTGAATAATCGAGGTCGGACGGTTGGCCATGACAAAGTCGGCGGCTACTTTTTCCATAGGCTCGCCGGACTTCTTTTGTTCATCCTTGAGCATCTCCTGCAAGCCCTCGGACAACGTCGGCCCCGGCAGAATCGCGTTCACCGTCACCCCGGTGCCGGCCATGCGCTTGGCCAGGCCTCGGGAAATCGACAGGTTGGACGTCTTGGTGAACCCGTAATGGATCATGTCCGCCGGGATGTTCAACGCCGACTCCGAAGAAATGAACACCACCCGACCCCAGCCGTTCTTCGCCATGTCTTGCAGATACGCACGGGACAGCCTCACGCCGGACATCACATTCACTTCAAAGAATTTTTCCCAGACGTCATCCTCGGTCTCGAAGAAATCCTGCGGGCCGTAGATCCCGACGTTATTCACCAGGATATCGACCCGGGGCAGGGCCGCGACCATCGCCTTGCAACCCTCGGCGCTGCCGACATCGGCCGCGACACCCCGCACCTTGGCGGAGGGTAGCAAGTGCTTGAGTTCAGTGACAGCAGCGTCCACGGCGTCCTGCTTGCGCCCGTTGATCACCACCTCGGCACCCGACTGGGCCAGGCCCTTGGCGATGGAGAAACCGATGCCTTGGGTGGAACCGGTAACGAGGGCTGTTTTGTTGGATAGATCGATGTTCATGGGGATCGCGCTCTTGAAGGGGAGGTAAGAGGGAGGACTGCGAGCCTCTTAGCCTAGTTCAAGAGAAAAATCCCTGATGTGTGCCCTGCACCCACCCTGTGGGGCTGTTTTCTTGTAAAAAAGTTTGTCAGCAGCAACGCTTCACGCCAGTCTGAGGGGCTGCTGATTTCTACCAAGGCCTTTTGCCCCATGTCCGAAAAAACCGCCGACAAACACTCAGCCCGAGCCGCATCCGTATTGGCCCTGTGTCTACCCGGCGACGTCTTGTTGTACCTGCTGTTGCCGATGCAGCCGCAGGCATTTGGCATCAGCCTGGCCGAAGCGGGCATTTTGCTGGCGGCCAATCGCTTGGTGCGGATTTTCGGTTATCGCTACGTCATGGAGTTTTATACCCGTCAGGGCGATCGCCCGGCGTTGTTGCTGGCCACCGGGACTGCCGCATTGTGCGCGTTGGGTTATGCGACCTTGTCGGGATTCTGGTGGCTGTTGCTGTTGCGCCTGGGCTGGGGCTTGTCCTATGCCGCGCTGAATTTGTCCACCCAAGTCATGGCCACCGCCGAGCCCTTGGGCGCTGCGCGTCGCACCGGGCGTTCGCGGGCAGTGATTGCAGCGGGGCCGATGTTGGCGTTGCCGTTGGGGGCGTTGCTCAGTGTGGAATACGGGCCGCGGGTGATTTTTTTCCTGATGTTTGCGACGTCGTTGATCGCGATGTGGCTGGCATTGGGGTTGCCGTCGACGCCGCATCCGATGTCGGCGTCGACCCGCCGTTTCAAGCGCCCCGACAGTGTCGCGATGTGGTCGTTTATCGAAGGGCTGACCCTCGACGGGCTGTTCATCATCGGCCTCTCGTTACTGGCGCAACACCTGCTGGAAGGCAACGCCGTGGTGGTCGCCGGGACATTGCTGGCGTTGCGGTATGTCTCGGAATTGTTGCTCAGCCCCTTGGGCGGGATGGCGGCCCAGCGCTGGGGGGCGACGCGGATGCTGATCGTCTTCTCGTTGCTGACGTCGATGGCGCTTATCGGCTTTGGCTTTCACTGGCTGGTGGTCGGCGGGGCGTTGGTGCTGGTATTGCGCGCGTTGCAACTGCCGTTGGTGGTGACCGTCATCGCCCAACGTCATCCCGACAGCGGACGGGTGCGAGCGCTGGCGGGGAATGCGGTGTGGCGGGATATCGGGGCGGGCGTGGGGCCGTTATTGGCCGGGTTTGTCTTGCCGGTGGCGCCATCGGAGTGGGTGTATACGGCGGCCGCGTTGTGTCTGGCGGCCAGTGCGCTGGCTTGCCTGGAGCGCAAAAAGGGCGCGGTGCAAAGACCCTGAAAAAAATGGGCGACCTTAAGAGGTCGCCCATTTTTTATGCCGGTTGTTCACCTGTAGCCAGGCGCGATTACTCGCTCAGCGCGCTCAGAATCTGGTGAGCCGCCTTGACCCGCTCCGGAATCGGAAAGTTTTTGTTGGCCATGATCACGATGCCGATGTCTTTGGCCGGCACAAACGCCACGTAAGTACCGAAGCCACCGGTCGAACCGGTTTTGTTGAGCAGCACGCTGTTCGGCTCGGGTTGCGGCGGGTTCAGCCATTGCACTTTATGCGCTTGCATCGCCATCGGCGTCGAGTTGCCCTCGAGCAATTTGTCGAGGCTGATCGGGTAGGTGTAGCGCTCCCAACCCAGGCCCTGGGTCATGTCGCCAACGGTGTAATAACCGGTGTGCGTCGTGGCGATGGCTTGCTGCAACGGTTTTTCCAGCGACGCCGGTTTCAGGTTCGCCTGAACAAAGCGAATCATGTCCACGGCGCTGGTTTTCACGCCATAGGCCTCGGAATCCAGCGCCCCCGGACCGACCCGCACGGCTTTGTCATTCTTGTCGTAGCCTTGGGCGTAAACGCTCATCTGATCCTGCGGCACCCGCAGGAAGGTGTGCGTCAAACCCAGTTTGGGCAGCAAGGTTCTCTCCATCGCTTCATCAAACGACAGGCCCAGCTGATGAGCGGCCAAGTAACCGAACAAGCCGATGCTGGGGTTCGAATATTGCCGATGCGTGCCCGCCGCATACACCGGTTTCCACTGCTTGAAATAGCCGAGCATCTTGTCTGCGTGATCCGCTGCGTCAGGAAACTGCAACGGCAAACCACCGGCGGTGTAGGTGCCCAGTTGCAGCACGCTGACGTTGTCGAACGCACTGCCGCGCAACTCCGGCAGGACCTTGCTGGCCTTGTCCGACAGGGACAGTTTGCCCGTGGCGTGGGCGTAGCCGCCGAGGGTGGCGGTGAAGGTTTTGCTCACCGAGCCGATCTCGAACAGGGTGTTTTCCGTAACCGCCTTGGCGTTTTCTTTGTCGGCGACGCCGTAGTTAAAGTAATGTGCCTTGCCGTTGACGGTGACAGCCACGGCCATGCCGGCAACGCCTTGGGCTTGCATCACGGGCTTAATGGCGGCATCGACAACGCTTTGGACCTGCTGATCGGTCTGACCCTGCGCCAGGCACGGGCCGGCGCTGAGCAAGGCGACGCAAGCCCCGAAAACAGTCAGTCTGGTGGTGTTGATTAGGTTTGTCATTGCTTCTGATCCCTGCGAATTGAGGCGCTGACCGGTAGACTTCCCGGTCAACGGCGTGGCAAATCTAGGCAACCTGCCGCTGATCGACAACCGATGATAATTCGCACGAGCCATTAGAAAAATTAGGGAATAGGCATGATCCGGCCTCAGTTACCGTTGAACGCACTGCGCGCCTTCGAAGCCTCGGCCCGCCATTTGAGTTTCACCCGGGCTGCGGTGGAGCTGTGCGTCACCCAGGCGGCGGTGAGTCATCAGGTCAAGAGCCTTGAGGCGCAGCTTAACGTCACCCTGTTCAAACGCTTGCCCCGTGGCCTGATGCTGACCAGCGAGGGCGAAACGCTGTTGCCGGTGCTGCGCGAATCCTTCGACCGGATTGCCGAAACCCTCGAACGTCTGGAAGGCGGGCATTACCGGGACGTGTTGACGGTGGGCGCGGTGGGGACGTTTGCGGTGGGGTGGTTGTTGCCGCGCCTGGCGGACTTCCAGGCGAAACATCCGTTCATAGATTTGCGCCTGTCGACCAATAACAACCGGGTGGACGTGGCGGCTGAAGGGCTGGATTACGCGATCCGTTTCGGCGCGGGGGCGTGGCATGGGATTGAAGCGGTGCGGCTGATCGAGGCGCCGCTGTCGGTGTTGTGTGTGCCCGAGATTGCCCGGCAATTGCGCGAGCCGGCCGATGTGTCAGGGCAAACCCTGCTGCGTTCTTATCGCACCGACGAATGGCCGGACTGGTTCGCCGCGTCCGGCCTCTCGACCCTCGCTGCGGCGCCCCGGAGCATCGTCTTCGACTCGTCGTTGGCGATGATGGAGGCAGCGTTGCAAGGAGCCGGGGTGGCGTTGGCACCGCCGCTGATGTTCGCCCGGCAACTGGCTGCGGGTGCCATCGAGCAACCGTTCGCCATTCACATCACCACGGGCAGCTACTGGTTGACCCGCTTGCAGTCGCGGCCGGAAACCTCGGCGATGGCGGCGTTCAGGCAATGGCTTCTACACGCCGCGAACTTGTAGGAGCAGAGCTTGCTCGCGATGACGGCGGCACATTCAACATCAATGTGCCTGACAGACCGCAATCGCGAGCAAGCTTTGTTCCTACAGGGCTCGGTGGATGTCAGCGCATCAGGCACGGCCGCTTGTTATCGAATTTCCAGCCTGGGATCAGATACTGCATCGCCACGCTGTCATCCCGCGCACCCAGGCCCATGCCTTTATACAATTCATGGGCCTTGGCCAACTGATCCAGATCCAGTTCCACACCCAGCCCGGGCTTCTTCGGCACTTGCACGCAGCCGCCGACGATTTGCAGCGGGGCCTTGGTCAACCGCTGGCCGTCCTGCCAGATCCAGTGGGTGTCGATAGCCGTAATCTCACCCGGCGCGGCCGCCGCGACGTGGGTGAACATGGCCAGGGAAATGTCGAAATGGTTGTTGGAGTGCGAGCCCCAGGTCAGGCCCCATTCATGGCACATCTGCGCCACGCGCACCGAGCCCTGCATGGTCCAGAAGTGCGGGTCGGCCAGGGGAATGTCCACCGATTGCAGCTGGATCGCGTGACCCATTTCCCGCCAGTCGGTGGCGATCATGTTGGTCGCGGTTTTCAGCCCGGTGGCGCGGCGGAATTCAGCCATGACCTCACGACCGGAGTAACCGTTTTCCGCGCCGCACGGGTCTTCGGCGTAGGCCAGTACATGATGTTGATCGCGGCACAGGCGGATCGCTTCTTTCAGTGACCAGGCGCCATTCGGATCGAGGGTAATCCGCGCATCGGGGAAGCGTTCGGCCAGGGCGGTGACCGCTTCGATTTCGTCATCGCCACTGAGCACACCGCCCTTGACCTTGAAGTCCTTGAAACCATAACGCGCGTGCGCGGCCTCGGCCAGGCGGACCACGGCGTCGGCAGTCATGGCTTTTTCGTGACGCACACGGAACCAGTCGTTGTCGGCATCCGCTTCGCTGCGGTAGGCGAGGTCGGTCTGGTTGCGGTCACCGACATAAAACAGATAGCCGAGCATTTTCACTTCATCGCGTTGCTGGCCCTCGCCGAGCAGGGCGGCGACCGGTACGTCCAGATGCTGGCCGAGCAAATCGAGCAGGGCGGCTTCGAGGCCCGTGACGGCGTGAATGGTGATGCGCAGGTCGAAGGTTTGCAGGCCCCGGCCGCCGGCATCGCGGTCGGCGAAGGTCTGGCGCACCTGATTGAGGATCTTCTGGTAAGTGCCAATCGGGCTGCCGACCACCAGCGAACGCGCGTCTTCCAGGGTCTGGCGAATACGCTCGCCGCCCGGTACTTCGCCGACGCCGGTGTGCCCGGCGTTGTCGGTGAGGATCACGATGTTGCGGGTGAAAAATGGCCCGTGGGCGCCGCTTAGGTTGAGCAGCATGCCGTCGTGACCGGCCACCGGAACCACCTGCATGTTGGTGATGATCGGTGCTTTTGCAGTGTCGTGTGCGTTCATTTTTATTGTCCTTAACAACGGAGATTCAGGCGTGGCTGGAAGTGGCTTGGCCGACGACGGCGGGTGCTGGTTTGGGCGTGTTGCGCGCAGCGAAAACGATGATCGCGGCGATGATCGAGGTTGCCGCCAGACCGTAGAGCCCGCCCTGGATCGAACCGGTGTGCTCTTCCAGCAGGCCGAAGGTGGTCGGTGCAACGAAACCGCCAAGGTTGCCCACCGAGTTGATCAGCGCGATCACCCCGGCAGCGATCCGCGCGTCCAGGTACGCCTGGGGAATTGGCCAGAACAACGACGACGCCGATTTGAAACCCAGTGCCGCGAAGCAGATCGCGACGAAGGCAAAGATCGGTCCGCCAGTGGTGGACATGAACATCCCGGCAGCCGCAATCAACAGCGCAGCAGCGACCCAGGCTTGCTGGTGTTTCCATTTGGCGGAAAACGCGGCGAAGGCGTACATGCCGACAATCGACAGCAACCACGGGATCGAGTTGAACAACCCGACCTGAATGTCGCTGAGATCGCCCATCTTCTTGATGATGCTCGGCAGCCAGAAGGTTGCGGCGTAAATGGTCAGCTGGATAAAGAAGTAGATCAGGCAGAACAGAATGATCTGGCGGTCCTTGAGCAGTTTGCCCAGGGACGGTTTGATCGGCGTGGCGGCTTCGCGAGCCAGTTGTTCATCGTCGATGGCCTTGACCAGCGCGTCCTGTTCTTCGCGGCTCAGCCATTTGGCGTCGTGGGGCTTGGAGTCGAGCCAGAACCAGACGAATACGCACAGGCCCACCGAGAACATGCCTTCAATGAAGTACATCCATTGCCAGCCATGCAGGCCCAGACCGTTGATTTGCAGGAGCAGCCCGGACAGCGGCCCCGAGATCAGCGAGGCAACCGCCGAACCGCTGAGGAAAATCGCAATCGCTTTGCCACGTTCAACTCCGGGCAACCAGCGAGTGAAGTAGTAGATCACCCCCGGGAAAAACCCGGCTTCGGCCACGCCCAACAGAAAGCGCAGGATGTAGAAGTGGGTTTCGTTCTGGATGAAGGCCATGCCCGCGGCGACCAGGCCCCAGGTCAGCATGATCCGGGTGAGCCAGATACGCGCGCCGACTTTTTGCAGGAGCATGTTGGAGGGGACTTCGAACAGGGCGTAACCGATGAAGAACAGGCCGGCCCCGAGGCCGTAGGCGGCAGCGCCGATGCCCAGGTCCTGTTCCATGTGGGCGCGGACGAAACCGATGTTCACCCGGTCGATGTAATTGACGATGAACATGATCACGAACAGCGGCAGGACATGACGTTTGACTTTGGCGACGGCGGACTTGAGGACCGAATCGGTGCTGTCGTTCGTCCCGGATATGGCTGTATTCACTTGCGTTTCTCCCACTGATTATTTTTATGCGGGGTGCGGCTGGGTGCTGCGATGTTGATAGACATCATACAACTGCATTTTTTCGTCGTGCAAGGGCTGTTGTCCAACAAAATGGCGCTTATTTGCCGATTCGTTATTCTTTATTTGATTGGAGTAGGCGATTTTAAAAGCGCTGGAAGCGTTTTTGTTGAGTGTTGTCATACAAGTTAGGCGCTGTTTTCTTCAGGGGCGAGTGCTACGATCTCGACTGCCCTGCTTTTCGGAAGATCGCCATGCAAGAAGACCTCGACGCACCTGCCCGCAAGCGCAGCCACAACCTCGCCCATGACCTGGTGGCCAAGCTGACCCAGACCATCCTGCTCGGGCAGATGCTGCCGGGGGACAAGCTGCCGTCCGAGAACACGATTGTTCAGGAGCACGGCGTCAGCCGCACGGTGGTCCGCGAGGCGATCTCCAAGCTGCAGGCTTCAGGGCTGGTGGAAACCCGTCACGGCATCGGCACTTTTGTCATCGAGCGCGCGGCGGAGCAGGGGTTGCGGTTGAACGTCGACACCGCGCTGGGCGTGCGCAGCATTCTGGAGTTGCGCATGGGCCTGGAAACCCAGGCCGCCGCGCTGGCCGCAACCCGTCGCACCGAGCAGCAACTGGCGCAGATGCGCGAGGCACTGGATGACTATCAACGCCTGCTGGCCAACAACGACAGCTGCGTGGAAGCCGACAAGCGCTTCCACCTGTTAATCGCCGAGGCCACCGGCAATGTGTGCTTCACCGAGATCATGCAGCACCTGGGCAGTGCGATGATCCCCCGCACCCGCGTGAATGCCGCCGAACGTGGCGCCACGGATTTGAGCAAGCTCGGACAACTGGCCAATCAGGAACACGAGGCAATCCTCAACGCCATCAAGCGCCAGGACCCGGACGCGGCGCGCGCGGCGATGTGGCTGCACCTGACCAACAGTCGCGACCGCTTTCTGGCCCAGGGCTGACAACCGTTGGTCTAGTCGATAGCACGCTGTTCCTGCCGTCGCTTCCAACTGATATGGCCCGGATTAACCGGGCCACATCAGTGAGGTGCATCATGGCTAACGATTCGATGTTCCAGGGCGCAACCCCCAATACCGACCCGACCAGACCCATGCCCGGCACGGACGAGCCAACGCTGGACTCAGATGCACCGGCAGGGATGGACCCTTCACGGGACCCGGCCTTGAGTGACGAGGATCGTCCTGAAGACTGGAAGGACCCGGCCGCCGATGAAGATGTACCGGCGGCGGATGAAGAGACGCCGCTGTCTGATGACCTGCGGTAAACAGAACCCGGCCATGGCGCCGGGTTTCTTTAAACCCCTACCGTGCGAACCACCGCCGGCCGGCGCTCAAGATTCAACGCCAGCACGCTGATCAACACCACCACCGCCCCGACAATCACCATCATCGCCGGCCGTTCTCCCAACGCCACTGATGCAATGGCCATCGCCGTCGGCGGCACCAGGTACAGCGTCATCGCCGCACGACTCAGATCGACATGGGCCAGCACAAACGCCCAAGCCAGGTACGCCAAGGCACTCGGAAAAATGCCCAGGCCAATCACTGCCATTTGCACATCAACCGGTGCCTTCGCCACCTGATCCGCCAACCCCGGCAGATACACCAGCAACAGCACGGTGCCGGACCACACCGAATAACAGGTCAGGGTCAATCCGTCATAGCGCCCGGTGTGATGTTTTTGCAGGGCGAAGTAAACACTCCACGACACCGCCGCCAGCAAAATCAGCAAGCCGTGGGCGTCAATGCTGCCCAGCCCTTTATCGCCGGCCACCACGATCACCACGCCGATCAGCCCCAACAACACACAGCCCCAACGCCAGACGCTGACCCGATCCTTGAACACAAATCGCGCCAGCAATGTGCTGAACAACGGCGTCGATTGCGCCAACACGCTGGAGGCTCCGGCACTGACGCCTTGCTGACCGAAATTCAGCAACACATGGTGCAGGCTCACGGCAAAGAAACCGAGGGCAATCAGGAAGGGCAGGTCACGGATTTTCGGCAAGCTGATGCCGCGCCAGACCGCGACAATCGCCATGAACACTGACGCCAGCAGAAACCGCAGCAGCGCCAGATGACCGGGGTCGTAAGCCTGCAAGCCGATGTGGATGCCAGTGGGTGAATACCCCCAGCACGCGACGACAAACGTCATGGCCAGAATGATTTTCAGAGTGGGTGAGAGTCGCGGCATGGTCGTGCACCTGTGGGCTGATGCACTCAGTATCAGAATTCGGATCATTCGCCACAACTGACTTATACTGCGCCAACTCTTCACTTTTGGTGATGTATGGAATTGGCTCAGATTCGCATGTTCAAGACCGTCGCCGACGTCGGCAGCATTGCCCGGGCGGCGCAGCTGTTGCACTGCGTGCCGTCGAATATCACGGCGCGGATCAAGGCGCTGGAAGCCGAGTTGGGGGTGGCGCTGTTCCTGCGCGAGGGCAGGGGGTTGCGGATCAGTCCGTCGGGGCAAACGTTCCTGGCCTATGCCTCGAAGATCCTCGCGCTGACCGCTGAAGCCAAGCGCGCACTGGACCCGTGCGCCGAGCCGTCCGGGCCGCTGCGCATCGGCGCCATCGAATCCTCGGCCACCGGGCGCTTACCGCGCTTGTTGGCCAAATTCCACAAACGCTATCCCGGCGTCGCGCTGGAGCTGACCACCGGCACCTGGAGTCAACTGCTCGACGACACCGCCAATCACCGCCTCGACGGTGCCATCGTCGCGGTGGATGTCGAGCGCTCACAACTCAAGCGCACGCCGATGTACCGCGAAGAGCTGCTGCTGATTGCCTCGACGTCCCTGGGGCCGGTGCGCGACATCACCGATTTGCAGGACAAAACCGTGTTCATGTGGCCCCAGGGCTGTCCCTATCGCGCGGCGCTGGAGCATTGGTTGCTGCGCCAGGGGCAGGCGTTGCCGATTGTCAGCCTGGCCAGTTACGGCGCGATTGTCGGTTGCGTCAGTGCCGGTGCCGGCGTGGCGCTGGTGCCCAAAGGGGTGTTCGATCAGTTCGCCAAAGGCGCAGGTTGCGCGGGGTACGAGTTCCCGGAGCTGACGGCGGTGGAGAATTTATTCTACTGGCATGAAAACGCCGGCGTTCACCCGGCGCGGGAGGCGTTTGTGGGGATGTTGCGCGAGGAGTTCGCGTGACTCTTTGTAACGTTGGCAATGACCACTGTGGCGAGGGAGCTTGCTCCCTCGCCACAGGTCTTGCGCTGGGAGGCGAGTGGCGTTTGTGGGAAATTTCTCGCCTTCATGCAAGAAAAGCCCTACATAAAATTCACATTGCTGGAGACCAAACTACCGAACTCTCACGGTTTTCAGGGGTTGGTGGTGGAAAAAGCACTCAATAGGTTTGTTCTTCGATTACCTGAGGGTTTGCGCCTCACGTTAAAACGTATTGCGAAAGAGAACAGGCGAAGCCTGAACGCTGAAATCGTCATTCGAATGGAGCAATCGTTCGCGGCCCTGGACAGGGGCAAACCGGGTCATGATGAAATCAGACTGGCTTTGATTCGTGAGGTGCTCGGAGCTAATCAGACACTGGAGAAGATCGAAGCCACTGCTGATTCGGACTAACCGGAAGCGGCCTCGCACCCGGTTACCCCTTCATGTCGTGCCATGAATTCCGCGCCGCCTGAGCTCCCGATACCAATCAAATGAGTCATATCACGACCTTTGTAGCAGCTGGCGAAGCCTGCGTTCGGCTGCGAAGCAGTCGTAAAACCTGGGCACAAGGTCTTACTGATGCACTGCGTTGCCTGAACTCACGACTGCTGCGCAGCCGAACGCAGGCTTCGCCAGCTGCTACAGAACCGTGCTTGGCTGATATTGCGCCTAGGAAATTTCCTACAGATCAGGGAGATAAATCCTTCGCTCGCTGTGTCATGAAATAGCCACAATTTTGCTTCCATGTATTGCAGGGTAAGCAGCGAGATGGATTCCCCTAGCGTTCTCGTATTAGAAAATCACTCGTTTCGGCGTGGTGTGTTGGTCACGGCGCTGCAGCATCTGGGCGTCATCGATATTTTGCAGGCCGATAACAACGAAGGGGCGATGGCGCAGATCCGCCGCGCGGGGGGCGTGGATATTGTGCTCTGTGACCTGGGGAATACGGCCCTCAATTGTCAGGACTTTCTGCATTCTGTCGGGCAGAACGGAATGGTTCGCGCGGTTGCCCTGTGCAGTGAGTTCCGGCCGGAGCTGCGTCGCGCCGTCGAACAGATGACCAACTTTGCCGGATTGCAGTTGCTGGGCGTCCTGAGCAAACCCACGCAGTTGTATTCGTTGCAGCAAATCTTGCAGCGTTATGGCCACCGGCGCCTGCTACCGGACGTCGATCCCGCACCGCCATACAAGCTGCCCAGCGAAGAGGATGTTCGCCGGGGCCTGGCGTTGGGGGAGTTCAAAGCCTGGTTCCAACCCAAGTTCGAGATGAACGGCACGGTATTGGCCGGGGCTGAAGCATTGGCGCGTTGGGAGCACCCGGTCAGGGGGCTGCTATTGCCCAAGGACTTTCTGGCCGCGGTGCTGGCCTATGACCTGATCGATGAAATGCTCAAGCAAATGCTGGAGCAAGGGATGAGTCTGCTGCACGCCTTGCGCCAGTCCGGCCTGGGCGTGGAATTGGCCTTCAACCTTCACGCCTCGCAACTGGCCCGCGATGACCTGACTGACCACATTCACCAGGTCTTGAAGTCCAACGACTTCCCGGGGTCGACGTTGTTGTTCGAAGTGGCCGAAAACGGCTTGCTCGACATCCCCAGGGCGACCCGGGAAAACCTGCTGCGCCTGCGCATGATGGGGTGCAGCCTGTCGATCGACGATTTCGGCATGGGTTTTTCCTCGCTGACACTGCTCTGCCACCTGCCATTCAACCAACTCAAACTTGACGGACAACTCGTGCGTTCCATTGCCGATCCGCGCACCAGGGCAATGGTCACCAGCACCGTGGCGTTGGCCCGGGTGCTGAACATGAGCCTGGTGATCGAGGGAGTCGGCAGCCAGTTGATCCGGGATGGGCTGGTGGAGATGGGCTGTTCATTCGGCCAGGGTTACCACCTGGCGCGGCCCATGGATGCCCAGCGGTTCGTGCAATGGTTGCGGAACCCGAAATTACCCGCTTGAAAATGTCGGCGCAACGTCGGAAAGATTTCGATAGGGCTGCCGATTACGTAGTGAGGTGAGCTACATAGGCCGGTGAATTGTTCCATACTCTTTTGATGCATGGCTCTTCCCGTCACTGGTATCTCCTGTGCGTATTACCGTGAGGTTCAAATGCATAAAGCATTGGTTGTAGACGATCATCCGTTCATTCGGGCAACTGTAAAAGTGTTGCTGGAACGCGAGCAATTCGAAGTCGTCGCCGAGGCTGATAATGGCGTGGATGCGGTGCAACTGGCTCGCAAGCACGACCCGGAACTGATCCTGCTGGATATCGCCATGCCGAGCCTGGATGGATTGGAAGTCATCAACCGGATCAGCGCGCTGAAACTGTCGAGCAAGATCCTGGTATTGACCTCCCAGTCCGCCGCCTTTTATGCCATGCGCTGCATGAAAGCAGGCGCTGCCGGTTATATCTCGAAAACCGATGAATTGAGTGAATTGAGCAAAGCGATCAAGGCGCTTATGGCGGGCTATACCTTCTTTCCCAACCTGGCGGGCAATTCCGTACGCCGAAGCGATATCGATTCCACTGAGCTGGAGATGATCCGCGGCTTGTCCGATCGTGAACTGGTGATTTTGCAGCAACTGGCCCGGGGCCTGAGCAACAAGGAAATTGGCGATGCCATGTTGCTGAGCAACAAGACCGTCAGTACCTATAAAACCCGTTTGATCGAAAAACTCAACGTGAAGTCGGTGGTGTATCTGGCCGACTTCGCCAAGCGTAATAATCTGATCTAAATGAAAATTCATCTGCGCAACTATTTGCTTGCCGTCTGTCTGCTGGGACCGTTAGGAAGTGCCTCGACAGCACAAGCCGAGGCGCAATCCCTGAACCTCTTCGGCCGTTCAAATGGCGCGAACGCTGCTGTCGTTCTGGAGGAGGCGGATTGGCGATGGTTACGCAACAAAAGCTCGCTGCGCCTGGGCGTGTCGGCGTCGGATTATGCGCCCTTCGATATGGTTACCAACGGCCAGGATTACGAGGGTATCACCGCCGATTATGCCGAGCTGTTGGCCACCATGCTGCACATCAAGGTCGAGGTTCGGCGTTATGACTCACGAGCCGAGGTGATCCAGGCACTCAAACTCGGTGAGCTGGATCTGGTGGGCACTGCCAACAGTTTCGATGGGGCCGATCCAGAGCTGGCGCTGAGCAGTGCCTATGCCGACGCGCCGTCGGCACTGGTGACCCACAGTGGCGCGGATCAGGTATTGGCGCCTGACCTGGCCGACAGTCGCCTGGCCATGCTTGACCACTATCAGCCGACAGACGCAGTCCGTGCCGCCTACCCCAAGGCGCAACTGCAGTTTTACCCTTCGGCCCAGGGCGCGATCGGTGCCGTGGCGTTCGGACACGCGGATGCTTACGTGGGTGATGCCATCAGCACCCATTATCTGGTCAACAAACACTTCCTCAATGACGTCCACCTGACGGCATTGTCCGGGGTGTACACCACGCATTTTTCCTTTGCCACGCCCCAGGACAATCGGCGTCTGCTGCACATCGTCAATGCCGCGCTGGCGGTGATCCCCATCACTGAGCGCATGACGATTCTGCGCCGTTGGAGTGCCGGTGACATGAGCCTTTCCGGGCTTCATCCATTGCAGTTCAGTGCGGCCGAAGAGCGCTGGCTGAAAAAACATCCTCGCCTGACCGTGGCGGTCAATGACAGCCTGGCCCCCATGTCCTTCTTCGATGATCAGGGTGAGTTCCGCGGCATCAGTGCCGAGGTGCTGGCCAAGATCAGCCAGCGCACCGGTTTGAAATTCGATGTGCTGCGCGGCAACTCGATGGACAAGTTGATCGAGCAGATCCGGGTCGGCAATGCTGATCTGATCGCGGCGTTCACGCCCACTACCGAACGCGAAGGCGAGCTGCGGTTCACCCGTCCTTATTTGACTAACCCGTTTGTCCTGATCACGCGGGACGAGTCGGGCAGTGCGCAAACACTGGACGGCATGGTCGGTAAAAAACTGGCACTGCGGCGCGGCAATGCGCTGTACGACTTCATTAGAGATAAATTCCCCGGCATTGAGTTGATCCAGACCAAGACTGCAGCCGATGCCATGGTGTTGGTGGCCAAGGGGGAGGCGGATGGCGCCATCAACTCGCTGATCAATGGGCGTTACTTGATTTTGCGCCAGTTCCGCGACCTCCTGCACATTGCCAATGTCGTCGGTTTGCAGTCGGCCCAGGCGAGTTTCGCCACCGACCGTGGGGCGCTGGAGTTGTACTCGATCCTGGACAAAGCCCTGCAAAGCATTCCCCCGGAAGAACTGGATGAGCTGACCGGCCGTTGGCGCCACGATGTGGTGATCGATAACGACAACTGGCTGCACCATCGCTCGGCGGTCATCCAGGGTTTTGTCCTGTTTGCGCTATTGTTGTTGATGGCCGTGGTTTGGATCATTTACCTGCGCCGGTTGGTGTCCACTCGCGAAAAGGCCGAGTTGGCGCTCAACGACCAGATGGAGTTCATGCGCGTCTTGATCGACGGCACGCCGCACCCGATTTATGTCCGTGACCGTCAGGGGCGGTTGGTGAGTTGTAACTCGGCTTACCTCGATGTGCTGGGTGTCCCGCGCGAGGCGGTGATGGGCCAGAAGATTACCGATAGCATATTGATCGGCAACTCCGATGCGCAGACCTTTCAGGCCGAGTACATCAAGGTGATGGAGGACGGGACGCGCTGGATCCAGGATCGGACGTACACCCACAAGGACGGCGTGGTGCATACGGTATACCACTGGATGCTGCCGTATCACACCAGTGATGGCGTGGTGGCCGGGATCATCGCCGGCTGGATCGATATCAGCGACCGCCAGCGCCTGTTGGATCAATTGCAGAGTGCCAAGAAAAGCGCCGATGACGCCAACCGGGCGAAAACCACGTTCCTGGCCACCATGAGCCATGAAATCCGCACCCCGATGAATGCCGTGATCGGCATGCTCGAACTGGCGATGAAGAAAGCCGATCAAGGCGTCATGGACCGCTTCGCCATCGAAGTGGCTTCTGGCGCGGCGCGGGGCCTTTTGGACCTGATCGGTGACATTCTCGATATCGCCCGCATTGAATCCGGTCGCCTGTCCCTGACCCCGGAACGGGCCAGTTTGCGCGAGTTGGTCGAGTCGGTGGTGCGCATGTTCGAAGGGGTGGCCCGGCAAAAAGGCCTGCGGTTGTTGCTGGATTTTGATCTCAAGGCCAGTCGCGATGTGCTGATCGATCCGCTGCGTTTCAAACAGATTCTGTCCAACCTGCTGAGCAACGCGATCAAGTTTACCGACGAAGGCGAGGTGCGCTTGAGCGTGCAGGCGGCGCCTGGCGTGTGCGGCGAGCGATTGGCGCTTCATGTGCAAGTCAAGGATTCCGGCATTGGCATTTCCACCTCGGATCAGGAGCGGCTGTTCAACCCTTTCGGCCAGGCCAGCAATAATAATCAGTCGGCGCGGGGTGGTTCGGGGCTGGGCCTGGTCATCAGCCGGACCCTGTGTGAAATGATGCACGGCCAATTGCACCTGAGCAGCGTGCCGGGCAAGGGCACGCAGATTGATATCCGTCTCGATCTGCTGATCTTGCAACCTGTGCCCGCTGCCGAATTGCCGGCGGTCGAGCTGGCGTCTCAGGCGTGGGTGCTCAATATCCTGGTGATTGACGACTACCCGGCCAACCGCTTGCTGCTTTCCCAGCAATTGTCCTATCTCGGTCACGGCGTCTGCGACGCCGAGGATGGCGCCCATGGCCTGCGCGCCTGGCGCAACGGCAACTTCGATGTGGTCATTACCGACTGCAACATGCCCGTGATGAACGGTTACGAGCTGACGCGGGCCATTCGTGATGAAGAAAAGGCTTCGGGCGCCGAGCCGTGCCTGATCCTGGGATTCACCGCCAACGCCCAGCCAGAGGAAAAAGAACGCTGCCTGGCCGAGGGAATGGACGATTGCCTGTTCAAACCCATCAGCCTCCTGGAGTTGAGCGCCAGACTGGCCTCAGTACAACCCGGTACCAAGTCATTACCCCTTGGCGCGCCGATGCCAGAGATTGATGGCGACATCAATTTGAGCAGCTTGCAGCAACTGACCCGTGGAGATCGCAACGCGATCAAAAACCTGCTCGGTGATCTGGCGTCCAGTAATGAAGAAGACATGTTGCGGCTGATCAAACTGTTCGGCGAGCATGACTTGTCAGGTCTTTCCGATCTGGCCCATCGAGTCAAGGGCGGCGCCCGCATCATCAAGGCGCAGAGCCTGATCCTGTGCTGCGAGCAATTAGAGGTCATCTGTATGGGGTCGGACTCGATCCTGTTGACCGAGGCGGTGGATGCGTTGCAGCAAGCGATGGAGCGATTGGCGCAAACGCTGGAGCAGCGCATGGCTGATCCGGTGTTGTAGACCCCGGTGTCGGGCTAAAACTCCCGACCCTGACTTGAGTTCACTTTAGTGCACAAGATCAGTCCTCTAGTTTGCGGCCCCTGCGCTTGTTCAACTGCTGCAACAGTCTTTCCATTTGCACTGTCAGGTTCTGCAGGGTCGCGGCGCCTCTATCGCGATCTTCGCCGCGCCACGATTCACTATGTGCAGTCAGCAACTTCAGGTTGTCTTCGTGGCGCCTGATTAATACCCGTAGTTGATTTCGCTCTTTAGTCATCTCGGACTCTGTCTTGGGAAAGTTGGCTAATAACTGCATACAACGAGCGCTAAACATTAGTGATGGATACAACGTTGTGTATGTAGGAAATTTCTCAAAGAACCAGCATTCCGCTGACGATATGCCGCATTACCGGGAGGGGCGTGACGCTCGGAAATTTCCTACATTCAGGGAGAAATTTCCTAACGATACCCACCGGCCTACGCCGGACAATTGGCTCATTCCTTTCATTGTGAGCCGCGTCCATGCCCATGCTCCCGTTGCGCATCCTGGTTCTTGGCGACAACGCCTTCCATCGCTCGATGGCGGTGAACATGCTGTGGCAATCCGGATGCCAGGAAGTCTTCGTAGCCAGCGATGCCGCACAAGCCCTGGCGATCCTGGGGCAGGTCGGTGCGGTGGATATCACCCTGTGTGACCTGCGCATGGACGGTGTCGACAGCCTTGAGCTTCTGCAGAGCGTGGGGCGATCGCGTCTGGCGGGGGCGATCATCATCAGCAGTTCGCTGTCGGCCGATGTGCGTCGGGCGGTGGGGCAACTGGTTTCGATGTTGGGGATGGTGTTGCTGGGCGATGTCAGCAAGCCTTTGCAGTTCGGAGCGCTGCAACGATTGCTGGCAAAACACATGCACGAACCCATTGGCGAACGGGTCGTCCCGGCAGTGACGGTGCAGGCCTCGGAAGAGGAGGTGCGCCGGGCACTGGCTGATCAGCAGTTGCAGACGTACTTCCAGCCAAAATTCGACCTGATGACCGGCGAAGTCAGCAGCGTCGAAGCCTTGGCCCGTTGGCACCATCCCTCCAAAGGTGTGCTGCCGCCCTCGGTGTTCATGCCGATTATCGAGCGTTGCGGGTTGATGGATGACTTGCTGATCCTGCAAATGGAACAAGGCTTGAGGCTACAGCGGCAGGTACTCAGGCAGGGATTGGCGCTGAATATCGCCTTCAATCTGCACGCTGTGCAATTGGTGAATGCCGAACTCACGTGCCGGATCAAGGCGATGCTGATCGCGCATGATCTGCCCGGTTCAGGGCTGACGTTCGAGTTGACGGAAACGGGTCTGCTCGAAGCCCCTGCGGCCAGTCTGGAAAGCCTGGTGCGCTTGCGAATGATGGGTTGCAACCTGTCGATCGATGATTTCGGCGCGGGGTTTTCGTCGTTGCAGCGCCTGTGTCAGTTGCCGTTCAACGAAATCAAACTCGACGCCGAGTTCGTTCGCGGGCTCAAACAAGAGCCGCGCTGCCGCGCCGTTATAAAAAGCACCCTGGCGCTGGGCGAAGCATTGGGCATGACGGTCGTCGTCGAAGGGATCGAAACCGAAGAGCAACGTCAGGTATTGCTGGAACTTGGCTGTACGCAAGGGCAGGGCTACTTGTGTTCCCGACCGATGACGGCGGCGGGTTTATTGAACTGGTTGGATCTTCAGCGGATGGCGGCGGTTAGTTGCTCGGGAAATTTCCTACAAACAGCAGGAAATTTCCTAACTTAATCATGTTGGCAAGTCGAGACAATACGATCTCTTAATTCCTTGGTAGTTGCTGTTACTTGCATAAAACGAAGATTGAACACTTGTCGTTTCAGAGGCGGAGTGTCGTTTGTGAGCAGGGTTTTTATATCAAGTATTGATTGAAAAAGCGGACGTCATCACGCCATGGATGACACGTGATTCGGAGGTTGGCTCGACGCCAATTCATAGATGAATAAAATATTTTCGGTTGTCTGGAATACATCGCTGGGTTGCTGGGTAGTTGCTTCGGAACTGGCCTGTAAAAAGACCAAGAGCGGGCCGGCGGGGCAGCGTAAGCGGGTTTTGAAAACGTCTGGTGCGTGTGCTGCTGCGATGGCCGTTTTATCTTTGGGAGCAATGAGCCCGGTGCTGGCTGCAACTTCCCTGCAAAACACTACCGATACTTCATCAATTCCAGCGGTGGCGACTGATAGTTCCATTGCTATCGCCGGTGGTGCAGGAGCCACTGCTAAAAACATCAGTATCGCGATAGGCGACTTTGCTACCGCAACGGGAGCTAACTCTATTGGCCTGGGTCGCCAGATAAACGTGACTGGTGAGAATGCGACCGGCGTAGGTTGGGCCGTCAGTGCGTCGAGCAAGAACGCAACGGCGGTAGGTGAAAAGACTGCGGTTTCCGGCGAAAACGCCACGGCGTTAGGTTCGTTCGCCAGCGCCGCTGGATTAAATGCGATCGCTCTGGGCGGCGGCTCAACTGCAGCATTGGCTGCTACGGCTGCTGGAGATAACAGTGTTGCCTTGGGGACGGATACATCGGTGACATCCAGTTCCGGTGTTGCGATTGGTGCATCGGCATCCGTGACCTCTGCCAACAGCGTGGCGCTGGGCTCGAACTCATTAGCCGACGGTACCAAGCTGACTACCGCGGCTTATGGTGTCGGCGGCACAGCAACGGCGGGCGGTGAAGTGAACATCGCCAACGGCGTCAACGGCCGCCGTATTACCGGTCTTGCCGCCGGTGCCAGTGCGACGGACGCCGTCAACGTCAGTCAACTCAATCAATTAGGCCAGAGTACGGCGACAGCCCTGGGCGGCGGCGCGGCACTTAATGCGACCACCGGGGCATGGACCGCTCCCAGTTACTCCACCAACAGCATCAACGCTGTCGGCACCAGCACCGGCCCGTTAATCAGCAACAATGTCGGCGCGGCACTGACCAACCTCAACACCAGCCTGACCAACACGGCCGCCGTCGCGGTGAAATACGACAACGCCGCTACCAAAACCCAGGTGACCTTCAACCCGGCGGGTACGGCGGTCAAGCTGACCAATATCGCGGTCGGTGTCTTGAACGCCACCAGTACCGATGCTGTGAATGGCAGCCAATTGTTTACAGACAGTCAAAACACGGCGACTGCGCTGGGTGGCGGTGCGGCAGTCAATGCCGCCACCGGGGCGTGGACGGCGCCGAGCTACTCCACCAACAGCATCAACGCTGTCGGGACCAATACCGGTCCGCTAGTCAGCACTAACGTCGGCGCGGCGCTGATCAACCTCAATACCAGCCTGACCAACACTGCCGCCGTGGCGGTGAAATACGACGACGCCACTACCAAGACTCAGGTGACCTTCAACCCGGCAGGGACTTCGGTCAAGTTGACCAATGTCGCGGCCGGTGCCTTGAGCGGCACCAGCACCGAAGCGGTGAACGGCTCGCAATTGTTCGCAACCAACCAAACCCTTAACAGCATCAACAATGGCGCGGGCATCAAGTATTTCCATGCCAATTCGACGCAGGCCGACAGCACCGCGACCGGCCTGGACAGCGTGGCCATCGGCCCGCTCGCGAGTGCGACCGTGGCAAACGGCGTCGCGCTCGGTGCTAACTCATCCGCCACTGGCACTACGCTGGCTAACGCGGCTTATGGCGTTGGCGGCACGGCGACGGCAGGCGGCGAAGTGAACATCGGCAACGGTGCCGACGGCCGTCGCCTTACCGGTCTTGCTGCTGGCAGTCAGGCCACTGATGCGGTCAATGTCAGCCAACTGAATAAAGTGGGGCAGGACACGGCGACAGCCCTGGGCGGCGGCGCGGCACTGAATGGGACTGCGGGGACATGGACGGCGCCTAGTTATTCCACCAACAGCATCAGCGTGAACGGCACCAACACCGGTCCGTTAGTCAGCAACAACGTCGGCGCGGCATTGACCAACCTCAATACCAGCGTGACCAACACCGCTGCCGTGGCGGTGAAATACGACGACGCCACCACCAAGACTCAAGTGACCTTCAACCCGGCAGGTACGGCGGTCAAGTTGACCAACGTCGCCGCCGGCACGTTGAACGGCACCAGCACCGATGCCGTGAACGGCGCGCAATTGTTCGCGACCAACCAAACCGTCAATAGCCTCAGCAACGGCGGCGGGATCAAGTATTTCCACACCAATTCAACGCTGGCCGACAGCAGCGCGACCGGTCAGGACAGCGTGGCTGTCGGTCCGGCGGCCAGTTCCACCGCGACGAACGCGGTGGCTATCGGCAATGGCGCGGTGGCGGGCGACGCCAATTCCGTCGCCCTGGGCAACGGCGCCACCACGGCTGCCGCTGTCGCCACCGCCTCCAGCGTGATCAACGGCACAACCTACAACTATGCGGGGACGGCACCGATCGGCGTACTGAGCGTCGGCAGCGCCGGCAATGAACGGCAGATCACCAACGTGGCAGCAGGGCAGGTGTCTGCGGCCAGCACCGATGCGGTCAACGGTAGCCAGTTGTTCTCCACCAACACTGCGGTCAACGGCTTGGGGACTCAGGTAAACAACCTCCTCAACAATGGCACCGGAATCAAGTATTTCCACAGCAACTCGACGCTCGCCGACAGCACCGCAACCGGTGTGGACAGCGTGGCCGTCGGCCCCGCTTCGAGTTCGACTGCAGCGAATGCGGTCGCGATCGGCAACGGCGCCATCGCTAGCACCGCCAACTCCATCGCCTTGGGCAACGGCGCCACCACGGCTGCCGCTGTCGCTACCGCCTCGGGTGTGATCAACGGCACCACCTTCAATTACGCCGGTGCTGCACCGACTGGCGTACTGAGCGTCGGCAGCGCTGGCAATGAACGGCAGATCACCAACGTGGCAGCCGGGCAGGTGTCTGCGGCCAGTACCGATGCGGTCAACGGCAGCCAATTGTTCTCCACCAACACCGCGGTCAACGGCTTGGGGACTCAGGTAAACAACCTCCTCAACAATGGCACCGGCATCAAGTATTTCCACAGCAACTCGACGCTCGCCGACAGCACCGCAACCGGTGTGGACAGCGTGGCCGTCGGCCCCGCTTCGAGTTCGACTGCAGCGAATGCGGTCGCGATCGGCAACGGCGCCATCGCTAGCACCGCCAACTCCATCGCCTTGGGCAACGGCGCCACCACGGCTGCCGCGGTCGCTACCGCCTCGGGTGTGATCAACGGCGCCAACTTCAATTACGCCGGTGCTGCACCGACTGGCGTACTGAGCGTGGGCAGCGCCGGCAATGAACGGCAGATCACCAACGTGGCAGCAGGGCAGGTGTCTGCGGCCAGCACCGATGCGGTCAACGGTAGCCAGTTGTTCTCCACCAACACTGCGGTCAACGGCTTGGGGACTCAGGTAAACAACCTCCTCAACAATGGCACCGGCATCAAGTATTTCCACAGCAACTCGACGCTCGCCGACAGCACCGCAACCGGTGTGGACAGCGTGGCCGTCGGCCCCGCTTCGAGTTCGACTGCAGCGAATGCGGTCGCGATCGGCAACGGCGCCATCGCTAGCACCGCCAACTCCATCGCCTTGGGCAACGGCGCCACCACGGCTGCCGCGGTCGCTACCGCCTCGGGTGTGATCAACGGCGCCAACTTCAATTACGCCGGTGCTGCACCGACTGGCGTACTGAGCGTCGGCAGCGCTGGCAATGAACGGCAGATCACCAACGTGGCAGCCGGGCAGGTGTCTGCGGCCAGTACCGATGCGGTCAACGGCAGCCAATTGTTCTCCACCAACACCGCGGTCAATGGCTTGGGGACTCAGGTCGACAGCCTTCTCAACAACGGCACCGGTATCAAGTATTTCCACAGCAACTCGACGCTCGCCGACAGCACTGCGACCGGTCTGGACAGCGTGTCTGTCGGTCCGACGGCCAATGCATCTGCAACTAACGCGGTGGCCATCGGCAATGGTGCCGTGGCGGGCACCGCCAATTCGGTCGCCCTGGGCAACGGCGCCACCACGGCCGCTGCTGTCGCTACCGCCTCGGGTGTGATCAATGGCACCACCTACAATTACGCCGGCGCTGCACCGACCGGCGTATTGAGCGTCGGCAGCGCTGGCAACGAACGACAAATCACCAACGTGGCCGCCGGTCAGGTCTCTGCGACTAGCACGGACGCGGTCAACGGCAGTCAGTTGTTCTCCACCAACACCGCGGTCAATGGGTTGGGGACTCAGGTCGACAGCCTTCTCAACAACGGCACCGGTATCAAGTATTTCCACAGCAACTCGACGCTCGCCGACAGCACCGCAACCGGCGTGGACAGCGTGGCAATCGGGCCGGTGTCCATCGCCGCAGGCGCCAATTCGTTTGCCGCCGGCTCGGGTTCCAACGCCACCGCTGATGGTGGTCTGGCGCTTGGGCATCTGAGTCAGGTTCAGGTCTTGGGCGGTATCGCTCTGGGTGAAGGTTCGGTCGCCGACCGTGCCCTGGCACCCGCCACCGGCACTATCCCGGTCGGTAGTGGCGCGATCGTTTATGACACCTCGGACGCTACCTTGCTCGGCTCGGTTTCGGTGGGCAAGGCCGGCAGCTACCGGCAGATCACCAACGTGGCGGACGCCACCCAGGATCACGACGCCGTGACCCTGCGTCAATTGACCGGGGCGATGGGCTCCTTGAGTTCGACCGGCACCCGTTATTTTCACACCAATTCGACGAACCCTGCGGACTCACTGTCCACCGGTGCAGAGTCGGTTGCGGTCGGTCCGGCCACCGTGGTCAACGGCGACAACGGCATTGGTATCGGCAACCAAGCCACTGTCGGTCTGGCCGGTGCTGGTGGCATTGCCATCGGCCGCAATACCCAGGTGTTGCTCGCCTCCGGTATCGCCATGGGCAGCGCGGCCCAAGCAGGTGCAGAGCAATCAGTGGCGTTGGGCGCCGGGGCCAATGCGAGTCAGGCCATGAGCGTGGCGTTGGGCTCAAGTTCGGTGAACACGGTTGGGGCCGAGACGAATTACAGCGCCTATCGCTTGGCGACTCCGCAGACATCGGTCGGCGAGATCGGCGTCGGTACGGCGCTGGGCAATCGCAAGTTGACCGGGCTGGCGGCAGGCACCCAGGACAATGACGGGGTCAACGTGGCGCAACTGAAATCGGTGGGTGATCAGGTGGATCAAAACACCACGAGCATTACCAACCTGGACGGTCGGGTCGGCGGCCTCGAGAGTCTTGTTGGCTCCGGTGGTGGCATCAAGTATTTGCACGTCAACTCGACCGGCGTCGACTCGGCGGCCACCGGTATCGACTCGATGGCCTTGGGCCCCAATGCTCAGGCGTCGGGTAATGCCTCGGAGGCGATAGGCAGCGGCGCCAGCGCTTCCGCTACAGGCAGCGTTGCCTTGGGCGCAGGGGCCAATGCGAGCCAGGCCATGAGCGTGGCGTTGGGATCGGATTCGCTGACCTCAGTCGGCGCCGAATCGGGTTACAGCGCCTATCACTTGGCGGCTCCGCAGACATCGGTCGGTGAAATCGGCATCGGTACTGCGGCGGGCAATCGCAAGCTGACCGGGCTGTCGGCGGGTACGCAGGACAACGACGCGGTCAATGTGGCGCAACTGAAATCGGTCGGCGATCAAGTGGATCAAAACACCACGAACATCACCAACCTCGATGGTCGGGTCGGCGGCCTTGAGAGCGTCATTGGCTCGGGCGGCGGGATCAAGTATCTGCACGTCAATTCCAGCAGCGCCGACTCGGCGGCCAGCGGCTCCAACTCGATGGCCTTGGGCCCCAACGCGCAAGCATCGGGTAGCCACTCGGTGGCGATAGGCAACGGTGCCAAGGCTTCCGCTGACGGCAGCGTTGCACTGGGCAGCGATTCCAGCGATGGGGGGCGAGGGGCGGAGACTTACACCGGCCAGTATTCCGGGGTGAACAACGTGAGCTCGGGCACGGTGTCGGTGGGCGATGCGGCGACCGGCACAACTCGCACTGTCAGCAACGTTGCCGACGGCAAGGACGCCACCGATGCGGTCAACGTGCGGCAGCTCGATGGTGCGGTCGCCGAATCGAAGCAGTACACGGATGACTCGATCGCCAATCTCAATGGCGCTGCGGTTCAGCAGGGCGCCCGCATCAGCACTGTCGAGGGCGATGTCTCCAACATCAAGAACGGCACCGACGGCATGTTCCAGGTGAGCAACGGCAGCGCGGCCGCCAAGCCGAAAGCCACCGGTGTCGATTCGATAGCCGGTGGTGCGGGGGCGATGGCGTCGGGCAAAAACAGTGCGGCGGTGGGCACCCAGTCGCAGGCCAGCGGGGAAAACTCGGTCGCCCTGGGCAACGGTGCCAAGGCGAGCGCCAAAAACGCCACGGCACTGGGCGCCAATGCGGTGGCTGATCGCGAGAACAGCGTATCGGTCGGCAGCGTGGGCAACGAGCGGCAGCTTACCAACATCGCGGCAGGTACCAGCGGCACGGACGCGGTGAACGTCGACCAGTTGACCAAGAGCGTGGCGGGCATCACCGACAACGCGAATGCCTACACCGACCAGCGTTATTCGGAGCTGAAAAATGACATCAAGAAGCAGGATGAAACGCTCAGCGCGGGGATTGCCGGTGCCATGGCGATGGCCAGCTTGCCGCAGTCTTACTCGCCGGGCGCCAGCATGACGACGGCGGCCGCCAGTACCTATCGCGGTCAAGCGGCGTTGGCTTTCGGTGTTTCACATTTGTCCGGCAATGGCCGGTGGCTGACCAAGGTGCAGGGCAGTACCGACACTCAACGCAATGTCGGCGTAGCCGTGGGCGTTGGTTACCAGTGGTGATGGCTGTTTTTGATACTTCTCTATCCGACTTTTTCTCAGGCAAAAACTATGAACATGAAATCGATTTTCGTCACCACGCTGATCACCCTGCTGGCGTTGGCCGGTTACGACAAGTTCCTGGCCAACAAGCCGACGGATGTCCCTGGCAACTGGATCGACGTTCCCGCGTTGCCGGTGATTCATGATGCGATATTCGAGCTGTCACCGAAGTTCAACGGTCAGCGTAATACGCCGGTGATGGAGCAGCTTTGCGCGCTGGCCCGGGGCGAGGTGAAACAGGAGCAGGTCAACGCCTTCCTCAAGCAACAAGGGGTCGATGCACAAACGTTGCCCACCCACGGCAGCCAGTTCTCGCTGTTGGTCAACGGTGATCAGGCGGGGCAGACCACGGCGTGTGCGGCGTATCTGGCGACCACCGTGTTGTCGACGGTCGATGCGGCGGAGTTCATGCGCCCGGTCACGACACCGGCGGCCAATGGGCAGCCGGAGAAATCTTCGCTGCAGGTCGATAACGCGCTGTTGGCCGCGGCGCTGTCGATCAAGCTGGCGGAGGCGCGGGCCAATGCCGATGTGTTTGCAGTGATCGCCGCCGAGTTGCAACGCAGTCCCGGTTTAACCGTTCCCCAATATCGTGAGCGCGCCAGGCAGTTGTTTGATCGGCTGGCACCGACTTACCTGCAACGGATCAAGGATCAACTGCCGCCTGCGGGCACGCAGTACAAGCTGGTGGAAATGGATGACAGCCGCTTCGTGTTCAGCAGTTCCCTGGGCAGCGTATTCGAGTTTGGCAGCAACGGTCTGATCCTCAACCAGAGCGGTATCACCTGGTATGGCGAAGGCAAATTGCTGGGGCGCGATTATCCCCTTCAAGTGGCGTACTTTTCGCCGCTGATCAAAGGGCTGCTGACACCGCCCCAATCGTAATCCTCGTGCCTGATTACTCCATCACCCTGCGAGCCACCCAAGATGCCCATGCTCCCGCTACGCGTTCTGGTCCTTGAGGATCATTCCTTCCAGCGTTCGGCTGCGCTCGACATGCTTCGGCAATTGGGCTGCCGGGAAGTTTTTGTCGCCGCCGACGGTGCGCAAGCGCTGGCCATTCTCGAGCGAGTGGGGCCGGTCGATATCGCGTTGTGCGACCTGCGAATGCAAGGCATGGGCGGCCTGGAATTCTTGCGTAGCGCAGGTCTGTCCGGGCTGGTGGGGTCGATCATAATCAGCAGCGCGCTGTCGGCGGATTTGCGTCGTAGCGTGCGGAAGATCATTGCGTTGTCGGGACTGGTGATGCTCGGCGACATCGGCAAACCCTTGCGGCTTGATGCGTTGCAGGAGTTGTTGGCAAGGCACGCGCGACCTTTTCCTTCGGTGACGACGCTGGCCAGTCAGGAGGCTATGCGTCGGGCGCTTGACGATCAGCAACTGCACGCTTATTTCCAGCCGAAATTCGATCTGCTGACCGACGGGGTTCAAGGTGTCGAGGTTCTGGCGCGATGGCATCACCCCGTCAAAGGCGTGCTGCCGCCCTCGGTATTCATGCCCGTGATGGAGCAGGGCGGGTTGATGGATGAACTGTTGTTCCTGCTGTTGCATCAAGGACTGAACCTGCAACAACACGCTCGGGAGCGAGGCCATCACCTCAACGTCGCGTTCAATTTGCAGCCCGCACAACTGACCAGTCCTGGGCTTGTTTCAAGCATCAAAACGATTCTGGACGCCCACGGTGCATCGGGTTGCGACCTGACGTTCGAGCTGACCGAAACGGGTTTGCTGGAAGAGCCGGCAACGGCCATGGAAAGCCTGGTGCGCTTGCGGATGATGGGCTGCCAGCTCTCCATCGATGACTTCGGCGCAGGATTTTCGTCGTTGCAACGCCTGTGTCAGTTGCCTTTCAACGAGATAAAACTCGATGGCGAATTTGTCCGCAGCCTCAAACACAGACCACGTTGTCGAGCCGTCATCAGCAGCACGCTGGCCCTGGGTGAAGCCCTGGGCATGTCGGTGGTCATCGAAGGCATTGAGACCGAAGAACAGCGTCAGGAGCTGTTGGCGCTCGGGTGTACCCAAGGGCAAGGCTATCTGTGCGCACGGCCCATGGGTCGCGAGGATTTATTGAGTTGGCTGGATGCACGGCGTATCGCCCGCTGAGGGGACGCCCGACAGCTATTGATGCGGCGTCATCCGGTCATTTCCATGAACAATATCGAAAGAAAGAGAGACCCCATGCCATTACCGAAGAAGTTCTATCAAGCTCTCAGCCTGGTCGTTATGGGACTGGTCTTGCTGGGATGCTCAGTTGAAGCCAATACGCCCGAGGCCACTGTAAAAAAACTGGCGGACTGGTATCTCAAGAACGGCTTCAAGGAGGGCTATAGCGCTTTGTTGAAGGTCGAGGATGCCAAGCCACTGTTTGACCCGGCCGTTATTCGTCTGTTGGCTGAAGCGAAAGTCGAACGCGACAGGCAAATCAAGGCGCATCCCGGAGACAAGCCTGCTTTTGTCGACAACACGCTCATCACCGGTTTCCAGGATCGGGTTGATCAATATCGGATTTTAGAAACCCGTCAGTGGGGGGAGATCGCCCATTCAGAACTGGCCTGGGCCGCGCTGGGCGACAAGACCTTCTATGACACCAAAGTGCTGTTGCGCAAGACGCCGGAAGGCTGGCGCATCACCGATATCATCTACGATGAAAATTACCCGGCCAACCGGCTGACCGAGGCGTTGAGGATCGATCACTGACAGGACGTCGTGCGGGGGGCTGCACCCATATGAGTTTGTATAGAGTGTTAGCATTCGTGGCCTCTGACTTTGTCCCAATGAAGGCCACTGATGTCAAAACTCATCCAATCCGACCTCATCGCCGCCGATGCGGTCTCTGCCCTGGAGCCTGCCAGCGGCAGCGATCCTTACCTTTGGCTTGAAGACGTCGAGGGCACCCGGTCGCTTGAATGGGTGCACATTCAGAACGCCAGGACCCAGGCCCGGCTCGCCCAGTCCGACAGCTTCAAGCAGATGGAAGCCGAGCTGCTGGCGGTGCTCGACTCGGATACGCGGATTCCCGGCGTACAGAAAATCGGTCCCTGCTATTACAACTTCTGGACGGACGCGGCCCACCCTCGGGGGCTCTGGCGTCGCACCACGCTGGAGGAATACCGCACGCCGCAGCCGGAGTGGGAGACGGTACTCGACATCGACGCACTGAACGAGGCCGAAGGCGAGAACTGGGTTTGGCAAGGCGCCGACTGCTTGCATCCAGACTACCAACGCTGCCTGATCGCGCTGTCACGCGGTGGTGCCGATGCCAGCGTCACCCGTGAATTCGACTTGAGCACCAAGTGCTGGGTCGACAACGGCTTCCAGCTGCCCGAGGCCAAGGGTGGCCTGGGCTGGATCGACCTGGACACTGTTTATGTCTACACCGATTTCGGTGACGGCACGTTGACCAGTTCCGGTTATCCGCGAGTGGTCAAACAGTGGGCGCGCGGTACCCCGCTCAGCGCCGCCAGCGTGGTCTACGAAGGCCAGCCGGACGACCTGTACATCTCGGCCATGCACGATGATACGCCGGGCTTCGAGCGCGATTTTGTCTGCCGCACGCTGGCGTTCTACAACGACGAGATGTACCTGCGTAGCAAGGACAACACGCTGACGAAGATCGATGCGCCGAACTCGGCGAGCAAGTGGGTGCACCGGGACTGGCTGCTGCTGGAATTGCGCGATGACTGGGAAATGGGCGAGGGATACGCGTCCGGTTCGCTGTTGGCGATCAGGTTTGACGATTTCATGGCTGGCCAGCGCAACGTTGACGTGCTGTTCGCACCCACCCCTTCCAGTTCCCTGGCTGGGGTCATCTGCACCCGAAATCATCTGGTCCTGAACGAACTCAATGACGTCAAGAATCGCCTGAGTGTGCTGACACCCGGCGAGAACGGCTGGCAGCGCAGTGAGTTCACGGGAGCGCCGAACTTCGGCACCGTGGACGCCCGCGCCGTGGACAGCGACGACAGCGACGCGGTTTGGCTGACCTCGGCCGACTACCTGACGCCGACTACCTTGTTTCTGGCCGAGATCGGCCAGGCGCCGGAAGCGCTGAAGACCATGCCGGCGTTTTTTGATTCCAGCCATCAGGTGGTCGAACAGCACTTCGCCGTGTCCAGGGATGGCACCCGCGTGCCGTACTTCCTGGTGCGCCCGAAAGACCTGAAACTGGACGGCACCGCGCCGACGCTCTTGTACGGCTACGGCGGTTTTGAGGTCTCGTTGACGCCTGATTATTCCGGAGGCCTGGGACGCGCCTGGCTGTCGAAGGGCGGCGTCTATGTGGTCGCCAACATCCGCGGTGGTGGCGAGTATGGCCCGCGCTGGCATCAGGCGGCGCTGAAGGAAAATCGTCCGCGCGCCTATGAGGATTTCTCGGCCGTGGCCCAAGACCTGATCACTCGCAGGATCACCTCGGCGCAACACCTGGGCGTGCAGGGCGGGAGTAACGGCGGCCTGCTGACGGGCAATATGCTGACGCAGTACCCGGAACTGTTCGGTGCGGTGGTGGTGCAGGTGCCGCTGCTCGATATGCAGCGTTACAACCAGCTATTGGCCGGGGCTTCGTGGATGGCTGAGTACGGCAATCCGGACGTGCCGCAAGAGTGGGCCTACATCCAGACTTTCTCGCCCTACCACCTGTTCGATTCGGCCAGGTCCTACCCGCCGGTGTTGTTCCTGACATCGACCCGCGATGACCGCGTGCATCCGGGCCATGCACGCAAGATGGCCGCGAAGATGATCGAGGCCGGCAAGAACGTGACGTACTACGAGAACATCGAAGGCGGCCACGGCGGTGCTGCCAGTAATGCGCAGTCGGCGCACATGGACGCGCTGACCTATGGCTTCTTGTGGGAACAGTTGAGCAAGACATAAAACTTCAGCGTGATCACCGTAGCCGTCGGCATAAAAGTCGACGGCTACCGGCATAAATACCTTAGATATATCCAGGAGCGGAACAAGTTTGCGGCTTCAATAAAGGTGTCAAATCGCCGCGGATGATGGTTTGGGAAATTTCCTACATACACTACCGAAAGGTTCAATGAACATCGAAGCCATCAGCCGTCACGGACAGTGCGAATATGAGTTCCTCTGAGTGGGTACGAAAGGTGAAAGTCGAGTCCGCATTTAATCGAGAGGTCGAACTAAAGCGATCTGCCGCACAAGCAATGGAGAGGGCACAGGCAATATTATTTGAAGAACTGCAAGCGTCTGAGGCACTTTTGGCAAGTGTTGCAGATCAGTTCGGCTACAGCAGATTTCAAGTGAGCGATGACTGACAGTGCACGTGGTTGAAGTTGTGTCGCCAGCAAACAAAGGAGCGCTATGAATCGGTCAACGTTATTTTTTGGACTCTTCAGTGTCGCCTTCGGTGCGACAGCCGCTGTTCCCCCGCCCAAGGAAGCATTCGATGCGGTCGGATGGCCGGCCTCTCTGAAGGAAGCGCCTTCAGAAAACCTAATGCTTGGGACGTTCGTTATTCAATTCGAGAAAACAACGCTGGCGCAGGTGATGAGCGAAGCGTCCATTGGCACCATCGCGCATCGAGGCGATGCAGGTGGTAGTGAGTACTGGTTGTGCTACAGCCAACCCAGTGCCGGAGTGCGGATCTGGATCATCTCGAACGGTGAGATGGGGGGTGATGAACACGCTGTGACGGGTGTTGTTGCCGAGCAACTCAAGACTGTACGGTCGAGCAAAGATTGTCCTGCGTTACCGGTACAGCTGCAGCCGCCGTCACTCGCCAATCAGCTATGGCTGGGCACCATGGACCTGGAAATTCAAAGCGTGCTTGGGATGCCTTCACATCAGGCTGGCGCATGGCGGACTTTCGACTTCCAAGGCACAAAGAAAGGTAAGTGCGAAGGCGGCTATGACGTCTATAACTGGCTGTGGACCCGGTCGGACAAAGGGCGTGTCAACAGGATTGAAACGGGCCAAATAACCAGCTGCTAGCCCAACTTCTGGTCACCTTCAGCCTGATCACCGTGGGTTTATCGAACTGGATCTATGCTTGTTGAACAAACGGATGGCACTCGCGCGAACCGTGGCGGACTAAGCATCAGACGCGCACCTGCGTCCTTTGCACTGACATGGATCGGACATGAAAGAAACCGCGCTACAAAACAGATCGCTGCTCGTCTTGCTGCTGGTGGTCACCCTGGCGTTTATCGGGATCCTGCTGCCGTTTTACGGCGCGGTGTTCTGGGCCGTCATCCTCGGCATCGTGTTCGCGCCGTTGCAACGGCGCCTGCAATTGAAATTCGGCTGGCAGCGCAACCTGACGTCGCTGTGCACGTTGGGTATATGCCTGGTGATCGCGATTCTGCCGGTGATCATCATCAGCGTTTTGCTGGTTCAGGAGGGGGCGTCGCTGTACAGCCGCATTGAAAGCGGAGAGCTGGACATTGCCGCCTATGTGTCGCAGTTCAAGCATGGCTTGCCGCCGTATTTCCAGCATTTGCTCGATCGGTTCGGTGTCGGTGAGTTGAAAGGCTTGCAGGACAAAGTCGTCAAGGGCGCGATGCAGGGCAGTCAGTTTGTGGCCGCGCAGGTGGTCACGTTTGGCCAAGGCACGTTCGAGTTCATCGTCAGCTTTTTCATCATGCTGTACCTGTTGTTCTTCTTTCTGCGGGACGGCGCCGAACTGGCGCGTAAAGTCCGTACCGCCGTACCGTTGCAAGAACACCAGAAACGCCGTTTGCAGCTCAAGTTCAATCGCGTGGTGCGGGCCACCGTCAAAGGCAACCTGCTGGTGGCGATCACACAGGGCGCGTTGGGTGGTTTGATTTTCTGGTTCCTGGACATTTCCAGTGCGTTGCTCTGGGCGGTATTGATGGCGTTTCTGTCGCTGTTGCCAGCGGTGGGGGCGGGGATTGTCTGGGCGCCGGTGGCGTTGTACTTCCTGCTCAGCGGCGCGATCTGGCAGGGCGTGGTGCTGGGGCTGTTCGGGGTGTTCGTGATTGGCCTGGTGGATAACGTGCTACGGCCGATCCTGGTGGGCAAGGACACGAAGATGCCCGACTACATGATCCTGATCTCGACCCTGGGCGGCATGGCCGTGTTCGGTCTGAACGGGTTTGTCATCGGGCCGCTGATCGCCGCGCTCTTCATGTCGAGCTGGGCGATCTTCATCGAAACCAAACCGCGGGTGCAGTTGCCTTAGGCAATGAGCTGAACCGTGCCGATGCGTTGCGACAGGGCTTGGGCGGCGGGAAGCGAGGTGAGCGGGCCGCTGATCGGTTCGCCGTCGCGCATCACATACCAACAGGCGAGCAATCCCAGCTCTCTGAGTGATGCGGGAACGGCGCTGCCGATAACGGACATGATCTGAACCTGAGACATAAGTACCTCCATCAATCTATGGGGCTACCTTACGGTCCAGGCGGTTCAACGGATAATCAACGTTCTCGATAGTGGTCATTGATGCCAGCGAGTGTGGCGGTCAATCCACGACCAGATCGAGCATATGCACCACTTCCTGCTCATTGAGCAGGCCTTTGCGCACCAGGTTTTCGGCCAGCAGCGAAAGAAACTTGGCGCTGCGATGGCCTTCCAGGTGCTTGAGTTCGGTCAGTGCGTTGTACACCTTGCTGGAAGTGCACAAGCCGACATTGCGATGCGGGTTTTGCGTGGGCATGAGGTCGTCCTTGTTTTTATCAACCTGTTGTTTACGGACAGCTCCAACTGTGCGGACCTGTCATGACATAAATATGACCGTTTTTCCTAAAGCAAGGGAAGGGCGGTCGAGTCAATCTTGCCTACTTTACCTGCCGACACTGTCCCGACAGCGACCTTGACGAGATTTATTCAGACCTCGCCCGACTGGCGGGCATAAAAAAGGCCCCGCTTTTAAGGCGGGGCCTGATAAGTCAGTTAGTAGCGTGGGCCACCATAGTAACCGTGGGGGCGGCCGTAATAGCCGCGGGGCGGGCCGTAATAAACCGGCGCCGGGCGGTAGTACACCGGCTGCTGCACATAAACCGGGGCCGGCTGGTAATAAACCGGTGGTGGCGGTTGTTGTACGTAAACCGGTTGTGGCTGAACGTAAACCGGCGCCTGCTCTACATAGACTGGCCGATTGGCGTTAATAAGGGCCGAGCCGACGATGGCCGAGCCAACGATCGCACCAAACACCGCTGGACCTTGCCAGCCGCCACCGCCATGGGCTTCTGCCTGCCCTGCGACAGCCAGTACACCGATCAACAAGGCTACTGTGGGGATTTTACGGATCATGATAATTCCTCGGTTCTTCGACCCGGCGCTTGAATCTGCAATAGACCCAAGGATTGTCGCGGGGATACTTCTAAGACAGCGCTTTTTTGAAAAACTGCACAGCCGTTTGGTAAATTTTGTGTAAGGTCTGTACCGGCTTCCTTACGGTCCTGCAAAGCCCCGTGCAGACAGGCCTTATGATCGAACAGAACAGGATGGAATGGCTAATCCCGTCTATCCGAAAGTGCATTGAAAGGAGAAGTTTCATGCAGATGAACCCCAACAAAGACACCCAGCTGTGCATGTCGCTCTCAGGGCGCCCCGGGAACTTTGGCCTGCGATTTCACAATCATCTGTACGAACAGTTGGGGCTGAATTTTTACTACAAGGCCTTCAGCAGCAAAGACCTGACCGGCGCGGTCGGTGGCATTCGCGCCCTGGGCATTCGCGGGTGCGGCGTGTCGATGCCATTCAAGGAAGCCTGCATCGCGCTGGTCGATGAACTGGACGCCTCAGCGGCCGCCATTCAGTCGATCAACACCATCGTCAACACCGACGGCCATCTAAAGGCCTACAACACCGATTACATCGCCATCGCCCAGTTGCTTGAAACTCACCAGGTGCCCAAGGACTCGACCTTTGCCTTGCGCGGCAGCGGTGGCATGGCGAAAGCGGTGGCCAGTGCCTTGCGCGATGGCGGTTACGCCAACGGCCTGATCGTGGCCCGCAATGAGCGCGCCGGGCAGGCTTTAGCCGAGTCGCTGGGCTATGAATGGCAAGCGGAACTCGGAGCCAAGCGCCCGCAGATGCTGATCAACGTCACGCCCATCGGCATGACCGGCGGGCCAGAGGCTGATCAACTGGCGTTCGACGCTGAAGTGATCAAGTCTGCAGAGACCGTGTTCGATGTGGTAGCGATCCCCTCGGAAACACCGCTGATTGTGCGTGGTCGAGCCGAAGGCAAGCGGGTGATCACCGGGCTGGAAGTGATCGCGATCCAGGCGTTGGAGCAGTTTGTGCTTTATACCGGTGTCCGGCCGACGGATGAGCAGTTCCAGGCTGCGGTGGCGTTTGCCCGGAGCTGATTTCAGTTAATGGCTTGGCTTTGCTGGCCCCTTCGCGGGCAAGCCTCGCTCCTACGGGTTATCACCGGCCCCTGTGGGAGCGAGGCGTGCCCGCGAACGGCCGCGCCTCGGTCCCGCAGACAAACCCACACCCCAGCCTATACTGCTCGCCAGCAAGCCAAGACTTGCCTCCAACACTAAAAAACCGTGATCGAGGTCTCCATGCATCCCGCCATTCTCAATCTGGATCAGGCCGAACTGTTGCCGCTGCCTGAAGCGGTGGCCCCGACCGGCGACACCGCCGACCGTTATCAACAGCGCATGGCCCGCATCGGCCAGCAACTGGGCGCGCAGAAGCTCGGTTATCGCTTGTATGCGCTGGAACCGGGGATGCGCGGCAGTCCGTTTCATAGCCATCGGGTCAACGAGGAGATGTTTTACGTCGTGGCCGGGGAAGGCGAGGTGCGCCTCGGCGCCGAGCGCTTTCCGATCCGCGCCGGCGACGTGATCGCTTGCCCGCCGGGTGGTCCGGAAGCGGCGCATCAGATCATCAACAGCAGCAATGCCGAATTGCGTTATCTGGTGGTCAGTACTCAGCAATCGCCGGAGATTTGCGAGTACCCGGATTCCGGCAAGTACGTGGTCATGGATGATTTCAAAGTGGACGCCGAAGGCAACACTTCAGGTTTCGTCGCCGTAGCCAGGCAGGCCGACGGCATCGACTACTGGGACGGCGAATAACATTCCCGGATTAATCCGATTTGTGTAGTAGCTGCCGAGCCTGCGAGGCTGCGTCCGACTGCGAAGCAGTCGTAAAACGGGCTCCACGGTCATTTCAGCTAAACCGCGAGCGCAGGATTTGCGAGGACTTCGTCCTCGAACGCAGCCTCGCAGGCTCGGCAGCTGCTACGGACAGCCTCATTATTCGAGACGCGCCAGGCGCTCTTCCAGCGCCGCAATCCGCGCCTCCAGCTCTTCGATCCGCTCCACCGACACGCCGCCGCCAGCGCCACGTTCCGTCGGGTTCTGCCGTGCCGCCAGAATCACTTCGATGTCCGCCGGATCGCCCAGTGCATGCATATAGCGGTCTTCACGCTGCCCCGCCTGACGCGGAATCAACAGCGCCAGACCGCGAGCGATCAAGCGCTCCAGCTGATGCACCACTTGCTCGGCATCTTCAAACTCATGCATGCGGCCGCTGCGGGTCAGCAGTTCATTCACGGTTTGCGGGCCGCGCAGAAACAACAGCCCGGTCAGGATCACCTGGGCCGGCACCAGCTCCAGCGCCTTGTCCACCTTGTGTTCCCAGCGGTCGGCACGGCTGCCCATCACCAGTCGGGTAAACCCGCGACCTTCGAGGGCGCGCAGGCTCTGGCCGACCTGGCCCTGGGTCAGGTTCATCACCGGTTCGCGGCTGGTTTTCTGGTTACAGGCAATCACCAGCGCATTGAGGGTCAGCGGATAGGTTTCCGGGCTGGTGGCCTGTTTCTCGATCAAGGCGCCCAGAATGCGGATTTCCGTGCTGTTGAGGCGCGGCTCGTCGAAGGTCGTCTCTTGCTCAGTGCTCATTCGCGCTTTTCCCTTTGCTGTCGAAGCATGCAGTCGAAGCCGCCTAGCCTAATCCTTGCCGAACAAAAGGCAAGCCGCCCGGTCATCAAGCATGGCTATAATCGCTCCACGTTTTCACACCCGCCACAACACGAGACTGCCATGACCATTTCCCTGTACGCCGCTTCCGTCCCGGTTTTCAAACAAATGCTCACCGCCCTGAGCGACGTTCTGAACAAGGCTGAAGCCCACGCCACCGCGAAAAACATCGACCCGAACGCGTTCCTGCAAGCCCGCCTGTACCCGGACATGTTCCCGCTGGTGCGTCAGGTGCAGATCGCCGTTGATTTCGCCAAGGGCGTTTCTTCGCGTCTGGCCGAAGTCGAAGTGCCGAAGTACGAAGACACCGAAACCACCTTCGCCGAGCTGCAAGCACTGATCAGCAAGGTGCTGGCCTACATCGGCGAGATCAAGCCCGAGCAGATCGATGGCAAGGAAGGCATCGAGATCATCACCCGTCCAGGCACGCCGAAAGAGAAGCGCTTCAGCGGCCAGGCTTACCTGTTGAGCTACGGCCTGCCGCAGTTCTTCTTCCACGTCACCACTGCCTACGCCTTGCTGCGTCACAACGGTGTGGAAGTGGGCAAGCGCGATTACATGGGCGCGTTCTAAACCACCCGGCTACAAAAAAGCCCGCCAAGGTTTGCGCCTTGGCGGGCTTTTTCGTTTTCCTTTGCCTTTGTAGGAGCCAGGCTTGCCGGCGAAGGCGTACTCAAGATCGCCTTCGCCGGCAAGCCTGGCTCCTACAGAGGTGGGGTATCAGGCCAGACGTTGGGCTTTTTCGTCTTCACCCAAACACGCTGCGGCTGTGAACAACACATCGGTAGACGAATTCAACGCCGTCTCCGCCGAATCCTGCAACACACCAATGATGAAACCCACCGCCACCACCTGCATGGCAATCTCACTCGGAATGCCAAACAGACTGCACGCCAGTGGAATCAGCAACAACGAACCACCCGCCACACCCGAAGCACCACAGGCACAAATCGCCGCGACAACGCTGAGCAAAATCGCCGTTGGAATGTCCACGGCAATCCCCAGGGTATGCACGGCCGCCAGGGTCAGCACGGTAATCGTGATCGCCGCGCCAGCCATGTTGATGGTCGCACCGAGCGGGATCGACACCGAGTAGGTGTCTTCATGCAATCCCAGGCGCTTGCTCAATTCCAGATTCACCGGAATGTTCGCCGCCGAACTGCGGGTGAAGAATGCGGTAATGCCGCTTTCCCGCAGGCATATCAGCACCAGCGGATACGGGTTGCGTCGCAGCTTCCAGAACACGATGGCCGGGTTCATCACCAGCGCCACGAACAGCATGCAGCCGAGCAACACGGCCAGCAGGTGCACGTAGCCGATCAACGCACCGAAGCCTGAGGTGGCCAGGGTCGAAGCCACCAGGCCGAAAATCCCCAGCGGCGCAAAACGGATCACCAGGCGCACGATCAAGGTCACGCCGTTGGACAGGTCACCGAGCACTTCGCGGGTGGTGTCACCGGCATGGCGAATCGCAACGCCCATGCCGATCGCCCACGCCAGAATGCCGATGAAGTTGGCGTTCATCAGCGCGCTGACCGGGTTGTCGACCACACTCAGCAACAGACTTTGCAGCACTTCACCGATACCGCCCGGGGCCGTCACCGCGACATCGTGCGTGGCTAACACCAGGCTCGACGGGAACAGCGTGCTGGCCACCACGGCGACAACCGCGGCGGCAAACGTGCCCAATAGATAAAGAAACAAAATCGGCCGGATGTGGGTTTCCTGGCCGTGTTTATGGTTGGCAATCGAGGCCATGACCAGCACGAATACCAGAATCGGCGCGACGGCTTTCAGCGCCGCGACAAACACTTTGCCGATGAACGCGGTGGACTTCGCCAGTTCCGGCGCGAACAGGGCCAGGGCGATGCCGGCGATCAGGCCGATGATGATTTGCGTGACCAGGCTGGTGCGTTTCAAACGGTGCAATAGGGAAGGGGATGAAGCGCTCATAACGGTATCTCTGATTTTTTTGGGTGCAGGGTTCCGCAGGTCACGCAGCAATAAGCGGGGCAGGCCACATGGAGGAACCGAGGGAGTATCGCGCCATCAATGCCAGCAACTGGCCGATGAACAGGGTGTACGAATCGCAGGGCGCGGACTTTATCACAGGGTCGTCCCGATCCTTCAGACCTGTGACGATCTGCCACTCGGGTTTCAACGCAATCGGCAGGTTCGTGCAACCCGGCCGGGAAACACTCTGTTAAGATTCGCCCTCCTCATTTTCAAGTTCTGCCAGCGGGCCTTCGGGCTATCGCTGCTGTCGTCGTTTTCTGGAGTTCCACATGCTGCTGCCCATTCTTCTGTTGTCGGCCGCCGGTTTCACGGTGCTGACCACGGAATTCATCATCGTTGGCCTGTTGCCGGCGATTGCCCGAGACCTGGAAGTCAGCATTCCCCAGGCCGGTCTGCTGGTGACGCTGTTCGCCTTTACCGTGGCCGCGTTTGGTCCGTTCCTGACCGCATACTTCGCCCGCTTCGAGCGTCGTAAGCTGTTTATCTCGATATTGATCATGTTCGGCGTGGCCAACACGGTTGCGGCGTTCGCGCCGAATATCTGGGTGATGGCCTTTGCCCGGTTGATTCCGGCGCTGGGCCTGCCGGTGTTCTGGGCCCTGGCCAGTGAGACCGCAGTGGACATCGTCGGGCCGGATCACGCGGGGCGGGCCATTTCCAAAATCGGCTTTGGCATTGTTTGCGCCATGGTGTTCGGCATTCCGGTCGGCACGCTGATTTCCGATGCATTCGGCTGGCGCAGCGCCTTTGGCATCCTGGCGGTGATCGCGATTGCCAAGGCTTTGCTGCTGTATATCTACTTGCCGCGCACCCTCCTGCATCAGAACCAGGTGAGCTTTCGTTCACAGTTCAAAATCCTGCGCAGCCCGTTGATGATCGGCCATGTGCTGCTGTCGATCCTGGTGTTTACCGGCATGTTCACCGCTTATACCTACCTGGCGGACATTCTCGAACGCCTGGCCGGTTTCAACGGCACGCTGGTCGGCTGGTGCCTGATGGGCTTCGGTGCGGTCGGGCTGATCGGCAACTGGTGGGGCGGCCGCGCGGTGGACCGTCATCCGCTGATCGCGTCGATGATGTTCTGCGCGTTCCTGATTGCCGGCCTGATTGCATTGGTGCCGAACATTCAGTCGCCGCTCGGTCTGGCGGCGGCGATGGGCATTTGGGGGATCACTCAGGCAGCCCTGTTTTTGGTCAGCCATGTGCGTTTGATGAAAGCCGCTCCCGAGGCACCGGCCTTTGCCGCGTCGCTGAACATCGCCGGGGCCAACCTCGGAATTGGCCTGGGCGCGATGGTTGGCGGTCGGGTGATCAATGCCTTTGGCCTGGGTGGCCTGGGTTTCGCGGCGGCTGCTTTCATCCTCGCTTCGATCCTGCTGGCCATGGCGCTGATGACCATGGCGCCCCGTGAGCCGCTCATAGCTCAGTAAACAACTCGCGTCGGGCACCTTCGGTAATGGCGACAATGCCGGGGTGCTTGACCTTGCGTTCCACCGAGATGGCATAGAACGACTCGGTCACCGCGTCGGTCTGGCCGATCAACTCCACGCCATATTGGCGTCTCACCTCGTCGGCAATCACGCTCGGGCCGATGAAAATCCCGCTGCCGGATTGACCGAACGCCTGCATCAACGCGCTGTCATCAAACTCACCGACGATGCGCGGCTGGATCTGCTGCTCGGCAAACCAGCGCTGCAAACGACTGCGCACCACGGTTTCCGGCCCGGGAATCAACAGCGGTGCGCCGTGCAGGCTGCGCGGGAAGTCCTGTCCGTACTGCGCCGCCAGTTCTTGTGTCGCAAAGAAACTGATCCCGCATTCCCCGAGCTTCTGGCTGTAGCCCTTGATGTCCAGGTGCGACGGCATCGGGCTGTCGGAAATCACCAGGTCCAGGCGCTGGATCGCCAGGTCGGCGAGCAAGCGTTCCAGTTTGTCCTCGCGACAGGTGATGCGCAGCGGTTCGCTCAATTCCATGGTCGGTGCGATCAGTCGATAGACGATGGATTTGGGCACCACATCCGCCACGCCGACCCGAAACAGAATCTGCTGCTCGTTGGGCTGGGCGCGCAGCATCAGTTCCAGTTCGCCACCGAGCTGGAACATCTGCTCGGCGTAGGGCAACGTCTGGCGCCCGGCTTCGGTGAGTTCCAGATTGCGCCCGACCCGGCGAAACAACTCGATGCCGTAGGTTTGTTCGAACAGGGAAATCTGCCCGCTGATGGTTTGCGGCGTCAGGTTCAACTGCTCGCAGGCGCGCACGATGCTGCCGGTCTTGGCCACCACCCAGAAGTAATGCAGCTGTCGATAATTCAGCATGGCGACCTACACTTCGTTAAACCCGAAGTATAACCGTTAAAAATACGAATTTTCCTGAAGTGTTTGCCTCCATAGAATGCCTCGCTATCGACGGGGCGGCTTTTCGCGCCTGTCCGTTCTAACGAGGAGATCCCATGAAACTTACCGCTACGGCGCTGCTGATCACGTCTTTACTGGTATTGGCCGGTTGTGACCAGGCCGAAAAGAGTGCGCAACAACTGATGGGCAAGGCCACCGAGAGCGCCAAACAGGCGATCGACGACACCCATAAAGCCGCCGAACAGGCGCTCAGTGATGCCACTGGCGGCCTGATCAGCAAGAAAGAACAACCGGCCGAAGAGAAAGAGAAAACCGAATCTTCGTCCCAGGAAATCTAAATCGTCTTAAGCGAGTCAGGACTGACCCATGGAATATCTTGTAGAACTAGCCGCCAGCCCCACCGCCTGGGTCGCCCTGGCCACGTTGATCGTCATGGAAATCGTGCTCGGCATCGATAACCTGATCTTCATTTCGATCCTGACCAATAAACTGCCCGAGCAACACCGGCAGAAAGCCCGCCGCATCGGTATCGGCATGGCGCTGATCCTGCGCCTGGCGCTGTTGAGCACCATCGCCTTCATCGTGCAGTTGACCGAGCCGGTGATCGATATCCTCGGCCAGACGTTCTCCTGGAAGGACATGATCCTGATCGCCGGTGGCCTGTTCCTGTTGTGGAAGGCGACAACCGAGATCCATCACAGCATGGATCCGGCGCCGGACGATCCGAAGTCGGCCACCTCCGGCGTCAGCCTCGGCTTTGCTGCGGCGATCGGGCAGATCCTGATGCTCGACATGGTGTTCTCCATCGACAGCATCATTACCGCCGTCGGCATGACCGAGCATTTGCCGATCATGATCATCGCGGTGGTGGTGTCGGTACTGGTGATGTTGCTGGCCGCTGACCCGCTGGCCAGGTTCATCAACGACAACCCGACCGTGGTGATGCTGGCCCTGGGCTTCCTGATCATGATCGGCATGACGCTGATCGCCGAAGGCTTTGGCGCTCACGTACCGAAAGGCTACGTTTATGCGGCGATGGCGTTCTCGGCCACGATCGAGGGGTTGAACATGATGTCCCGGCGGGCCAAGCAGAAGCGCTTGTCTGCCGAAGCGTAAAAGTCGGCGTTAAACAGAACGGCCGCCTGCACTCGCAAGAGTCCAGGCGGCCGTTTTTGTTTGGCGGGCTGAAAGGTGTCGGTCAGTGCGCAGTGGCGGGGCGTGCCGCCGGTTGATCGGGTTTGGCGGGGACCGATTGCACCGGATGATGATGGTGCCGGCGGGTGATGCGCAGGACTCCCCATAACATGGCGGCGGCCACGGCCAGCCAGCCGGAAATCAGCATTACGATTGTCATTGTCAGGCTCATCGTGCCTCCTCTTTGCCCTGCTTCGGGCATACACACGCTATGCAAGTGACAGTCTAGTCGCTGCTGTGTTTCAGGCTATTGACCAAAGGTCGCCTGTCACCAACCACTTCGCTCTATCGAATGCAAACAACTGCCGGTTAAGGCTATACCGCTGTCCCGTGGCGACCTATGATCAATGGCCAAGCCGGGGGCGCGATTGCCTGGCGTCTGAACAAGAGAGTAATGATGGTGCGGGTATTTTCTCGGATTCGTTCTGCGGTGCTGGTGATGGGTTGCGTCGGCGTGTTGGCGGGCTGCGCCGGTAGCGTGGCTCCGGAGGTCAAGCGGCTGCCGGAGCGTGTTGAACTCAGCGGTACGTTCTACCGTGGCGAGGCCAATCAAAGCGGGCCACAAGTCCTTGCCAGCATGTTGTCCCAGCAGGGCGTGGTGATTACGCCGGGGCTGCTGGAAAAACCCCTGCATTTGCCGGGCGCCGAAGCGCAGTTGCAGCAGAACATGCAGAATCTGGCCCGCGAGTACGGCATGGTGGTGTATCCCCTCGACAGTAATTTGCCGGCGTTGTTGACCCAGGTTGCCGCCGGTTATCCGGTGATGGTGCGTTTCACCGAAGGCTCGGCGTTCTGGGCCGAACCGCGCTACGCCATCCTCGCCGGCTACAACCGGCAGAAGCAGACGGTGCTGTTGCGCTCCGGAATGAACCGTCGCTTGTTGATGGGTTTCAATTCGTTTGAGTCCTCTTTCAAGGATGCGGGCGGCTGGGCCGTGCTGATCCAGAAGCCGAACCAGATTCCGGCCAGGGTCGATGAGCAACGCTGGCTCAAGGCCGCGAGCGACCTGGGGCAGGCGGGGCAGGAACAGGCCGCCGCACGGGCGACCAAGGCGTTGCAGGCTCAATAGCAGCTCCGTTCGTCATCTCCAGGGCACCGTCGCGTGGCCTCGGCCTCTTATGAGTAGAGCCCGGATTTCTCCGGGCCAGACTCAAGGAGGCGTCCATGGCACATTCAACTACCCCAGACGGTCCGCATTCTTCCGAGCATTCGTCTGGCCATGAGCTGGATTTCGATCCCGATTCACCGGACCTTGCTGACCCTCAGGTCGATCCCGTCGGCCCTGCCAAGGCGCCCAGGGATATCAAACCGGGCGAGGACGACAAGAAGCCGGCCAAGCCTTACGACCCGCTGGCTGATCTCAAACCCTGACGTGCAGTGAGGTGTTTATGTCTACCGATTCGAGTTTCGACGACAAACGTCCGGACAGCGTCCCGACCACCCCCGAAGATGACATCGACCCTGTGCTGGATCCGGACAGCCCAATGAGGGATCCGTTGGCGCGCCCCATGGTGGTGCCGACGGAGCATCCGCTGGGCCACAAAGACCCGAGTGCCGGGGATGGCATTCCGGATGACGACCAGATGCCGTTGCCCAATGACTAGCCTTTGGATAAAAAAAGCCCCGATCAATCGGGGCTTTTTGTTGAGGTCACGGATCTACTTGGAGGCCTCAACCACGCCACTCTGACGATGCTTCAGATTCTTCGCCGCTTTGTACTGCAAGGCCACGGAGGGGGCTTCGGTGCTGCGGCCGGTTTCGACCCAACTGCGGATCCGGCTGGCGTCGGCAAAGTGCGTGTACTTGCCGAATGCATCGAGAATCACCAGTGCCACAGGCCGATTGCCCATGCTCGTTACCAGCACCAGGCAGTGACCGGCCTCGTTGGTAAAACCGGTCTTGGTGATTTTGATGTCCCAATTGGGCTTGTTCACCAAATGGTCGGTGTTGCGAAAGCCCAGGGTGTAATTAGGTTTGCGGAACGCAACCGTGGTTTCTTTGGTGGTAGTCAGTTCGGTCAGCAGCGGGTACTTATGCGCCGCGATCAGTAATTTGCTCAGGTCGCGAGCCGTCGAGACGTTGCGCGGCGAAAGCCCGGTAGGTTCGACGAAGTGGGTGCTGGACATACCCAGCGCCTTGGCTTTGGCGTTCATTGCGGCAATGAACGCGACATAACCGCCTGGGTAATGGTGGGCGAGGGTGGCGGCCGCGCGGTTTTCCGAGGACATCAGTGCAATCAGCAACATCTTCTTGCGTGGCAACTCGCTATTGAGCTTGACCCGGGAGAACACACCTTTCATTTCCGGCGTGCGGCTGATGTCGACGTTGATGTACTCGTCCATGTTCTGGTGGGCTTCAACCACCACCAGGCCCGTCATCAGTTTGCTGACCGAGGCGATGGGCACCACCACGTCAGGGTTGTTGGCATAAATGATTTTGTTGGTCTGCAGATCCATCAGCAGAGCGCTGCCAGAAGCAATCTTGAGTTGCGAGGCGTCGCGTGGTGCTGCGGTGGTTTCCGCAGCGTGGGTCATTGGCGTGATAACAGTCCCTGTCAACGCAAAAAATAGGCTCAGGATGGAAAGAGGGATTTTCACGCGGGCGAACTCATAAGGGTGGATATGCCGTTTTGTTACGGGCTGTTTCTTAAAAACGACGCATTCTAGGAGTATGAGCTACGAAAGTGCTAGGCGCCTGTCCGACGAGCGCTTTATATGAAGAAAATTTAATGTTTTTTGGCGCCTGCCCGTGGTGAGCAGGCGTCGGATTCACTCAGTTTTGATCGTGGTGCCGCGAGCCCGGTTTACGTTTGGTCAGGGGGACGAGCATGGCAACGTTCTGTTGATAGCGTTGGTATCGCTCACCAAACAGATTCACTAGATCTTTCTCTTCAAAATGCGCACCGATCAGGATGTAGAACGTGCTGAGCAGTGCAAACAGAAGATGTCCGGCCGTCATCTCGGGCGTCGCCCAGAACACCATCACAAACCCCAGGTACAAAGGGTGGCGGACCAGCTTGTAGAGCAAAGGCGTTTTGAACGTGAGTGGCGCGGGCCCGGTAGAGCGCCAGGCGTTGATCGCCTGCTTGATGCCGAACAGTTCGAAATGGCTGATCAGGAACGTCGCGAACACCGCCACGAAACAGCCCAGCCAGAACAACGCCATGAGCAATGCGTGGCCCCATGCAGAGGTTACGCGCCAGATGGGCGTTTCCATGGGTTGCCACAACCAGAACAGCAGCACGAGCACCAGGCAGGTCGACAACACGTAGGTCGCGCGCTCGATGGGCGCCGGGACGAAGTGCGTCCACCAGCGCTTGAAACCCTGTCGTGCCATGCCGCTGTGCTGTACGGCAAACAGCGTAATCAGCAAGCTGTCGACCAGGGCTGCCAGGGGACCGCTGAGGCTGGCGCCAGCGTTGATGTCTTTGGGGACTCCGATGCCTGATAGAAAACCGATCAGGTAAAGCGTGGTGAGCAGGAAGCACAGGTAGCAGAAGAGGCTGTAAAGCAGGCCGGCGAGTTTTCCAGAGAAAACGAAAAAGCGATGGTGAGTCGGGTTACGAGGATTCATAAAGTGACGCCTTTTAAGCTATGCGCGTACTTCCTGATTCGCGTCTACGGTTTAGGGGATGTTTCGATAAGAAGTCTAGGACGGTTTGAGGTTTTCGAGCGTTGGCCGTCCGGCTGTCGTTCGGAGGCAGGCCTGAAAACAGAAAACCCCGCCAATGGCGGGGTTTCGTGTTTGTTCGGTGTAGCGACTGGAATCAGCCGTGCAGTGTTTCTGCTGCGTACAACGTATTTTCCAGCAGGCAGGCGCGGGTCATCGGGCCGACACCGCCAGGCACTGGCGTAATCCAGCCAGCGCGAGGCAGGGCAGTTTCGTAGATCACGTCGCCGACCAGCTTGCCGTCTTCCTGACGGTTGATGCCGACGTCGATCACGATTGCACCTTCCTTGATCCACTCACCCTTGACCAGGCCCGGCTTGCCGGCGGCGACCACCACCAGATCGGCGCGGCCGACGTGGCCGGCCAGATCCTTGGTGAAGCGGTGAGTAACGGTAACGGTGCAACCGGCCAACAGCAATTCCATCGCCATCGGGCGGCCAACAATGTTGGATGCCCCGACAATCACGGCGTCCATCCCGTACAGATCCGCCCCGGTGCTTTCCAGCAGGGTCATGATGCCTTTGGGTGTGCACGGGCGCAGCAGCGGAATGCGCTGGGCCAGACGGCCGACGTTATACGGGTGGAAACCGTCGACATCCTTGTCCGGACGAATGCGCTCCAGCAATTTGGAGGCGTCCAGGTGGGCAGGTAGAGGAAGCTGAAGCAGAACGCCGTCGATTGCCGGGTCGTCGTTCAGGCGATCGATCAGCTCGGTCAGCGCTTCTTGAGTGGTTTCAGAAGGCAGGTCGTAGGCCTGGGACAGGAAGCCGACCTCTTCACAGTCTTTACGCTTGTGCGAGACATAAACCTGAGAGGCAGGATCGCTGCCGACCAGGATCACCGCGAGGCCGGGCGTGCGCAGGCCTTGCTGGCGACGCTCGGCAACTCGTTTGGCGATCTGCTGGCGCAGGCTGGCGGCGATTGACTTGCCGTCGATAAGTTGTGCAGTCATTGCGCGTGATTAACCATCGAGAGGGGAAAAAAAGAGGGCGCATTCTCGCATGTCAGGCGGCAAGGGCAAAGGCGCTTGGTCTGCAAATTCCTCTAAGCCCTTTAATTAAATGAATTTTTTTTAAAAAGGATTTGACGGCCTTTGGGGCGCTCTATACTATTCGTCGCACTTGTCGGGCACAGCCTAGCACTGGATGAGAAGGTCGAGCGGGATTACGGTTCTGCGAGACTGGAAGCACTTAGTTTGTAGTCCTCCAAGAGTACAGATTAATAAGGCGCCCGTAGCTCAGCTGGATAGAGCATCCGCCTTCTAAGCGGATGGTCGCAGGTTCGAGTCCTGCCGGGTGCGCCATTAGGCAGCTTTGGCACAAGTAGCGCAATATGGTGGGCGTAGCTCAGTTGGTAGAGCACGGGATTGTGACTCCCGTTGTCGAGGGTTCGATCCCCTTCGTCCACCCCATATTTCGAAAGGCGCCAGATTAACAGTCTGGCGCCTTTGCTTTAACAGCTTCAAGCCGCGGATGTGGTGGAATTGGTAGACACACTGGATTTAGGTTCCAGCGCCGCGAGGCGTAAGAGTTCGAGTCTCTTCATCCGCACCAAATAAAGCTTCGCCCAGGCCGTTTGGCCTGGCTGGGGCAAAGCAAGGAAGTAGTTTGGTTTCTTTGCAATGCAATATGGTGGGCGTAGCTCAGTTGGTAGAGCACGGGATTGTGACTCCCGTTGTCGAGGGTTCGATCCCCTTCGTCCACCCCATATTTCGAGAGGCGCCAGATTTTACAGTCTGGCGCCTTTTTTGTTTTAGCGGTTCGAGTTTTCAGCGACTGCATGTCCTGAGTCGCAGGGGTGGGGTGTTTCGTCGTATTTTTGTTTCTCGATGATGCCGCGCCGCGCGCCGGCCTTGCTCGCAAGGTCGGCTGTCAGGGAGATGCCTGCTACTTCTTCTATATATAGAAGAGGTGGTGCAGAGCCCTGGCTTGACTGGCTGTATTTGCTAACAGGGCGAGGCACAACCGTTTGTCCCTCGCCTATAAATTGCCTGCTGTTTTTTTACCCGTTTTCAGTAGGGTGACTTCTTGAGTTTGACCCACTAGAATGCATGCCCTTGATTCTGGGGTCGGAAACGGCCGGCTAACGTCTGTGCAACGAGGAATATCCATGCAAGTTTCTGTTGAAAATACTTCTGCTCTTGAGCGCCGCATGAGCATCACCGTGCCGGCTGAGCGCATCGAGACTCAGGTCAACAAGCGTCTGCAGCAGACCGCCCAAAAGGCCAAGATTGCTGGCTTCCGTCCAGGCAAAGTGCCAATGAGTGAAATCAAGCGCCGTTTCGGTGCTGATGCGCGCCAGGAAGCTGTAGGCGATGTGATCCAGTCCTCCTTCTACGAAGCTGTCGTTGAGCAGAAGCTGAACCCGGCTGGCGCTCCTTCGATCGAGCCTAAATCGATCGAAGCTGGCAAAGATCTGGAATACGTCGCGATTTTCGAAGTGTTCCCAGAGTTCACTGTAGCCGGTTTCGACGGTATCACCGTTGAGCGCCTGAGCGCTGACGTGGCTGACGCTGACCTGGACAAGATGCTCGACATCCTGCGCAAGCAGAACACCCGTTTCGAAGTGGCCGAACGTGCTGCCCAGAACGAAGACCAACTGAACATCGATTTCGTTGGCAAGGTTGACGGTGAAGTGTTCGCTGGCGGTTCCGCCAAAGGTACTCAGCTGGTGCTGGGTTCCGGCCGCATGATCCCTGGTTTCGAAGACGGTCTGGTTGGCGCTAAAGCTGGCGAAGAGCGCGTTCTGAACCTGACCTTCCCAGAGGACTACCAGAACCTCGACCTGGCAGGTAAGACTGCTGAGTTCACCGTGACCGTGAACACTGTTTCCGAGCCAAAACTGCCAGAGCTGACCGAAGAATTCTTCGCTCAATTCGGCATCAAGGAAACCGGTCTGGAAGGCTTCCGCACCGAAGTTCGCAAGAACATGGAGCGCGAGCTGCGTCAGGCGATCAAATCCAAGGTCAAGAATCAGGTCATGGACGGTCTGCTGACCACCAACCCGATCGAAGTGCCAAAGGCTCTGCTGTCCAACGAAGTTGACCGTCTGCGCGTGCAGGCTGTTCAGCAGTTCGGCGGCAACATCAAGCCTGATCAACTGCCGGCCGAGCTGTTCGAAGAACAAGCCAAGCGCCGCGTTGTGCTGGGTCTGATCGTGGCTGAAGTGGTCAAGCAATTCGACCTCAAGCCAGACGAAGCCCGCGTTCGCGAAATGATTCAGGAAATGGCTTCGGCCTACCAAGAGCCTGAGCAGGTTGTGTCCTGGTACTACAAGAACGACCAGCAACTGAACGAAGTCCGTTCGGTTGTGCTGGAAGAACAAGTTGTGGATACTGTTCTGCAGAAGGCTAACGTGACCGACAAAGCGGTCTCTTACGAAGAAGCAGTCAAGCCGGTAGAAGCTCCACAAGCCGACTGATCGTTTCTGCGCTAAGAAGTAATCACCATAAGCCAGCCTTCGCGCTGGCTTATGCGTATTCAAGACATAACTATTTGGGAGTGACTGCAGAGCATGTTCCGTAATTCGTATATTCAGCAGAACTCTGATATCCAGGCCGCAGGCGGCCTGGTCCCGATGGTTGTCGAGCAGTCTGCTCGTGGCGAGCGCGCTTACGACATTTACTCGCGTCTGCTCAAGGAGCGAGTAATCTTTCTGGTTGGTCCGGTAGAGGACTACATGGCCAACCTGATCTGTGCGCAACTGCTGTTCCTTGAAGCGGAAAACCCGGACAAGGACATCCATCTCTATATCAACTCCCCGGGCGGTTCGGTGACAGCAGGCATGTCGATCTACGACACCATGCAGTTCATCAAACCCAACGTGTCCACCACTTGTATTGGCCAGGCCTGCAGCATGGGCGCGTTCCTGTTGACGGCCGGTGCCGCTGGCAAGCGTTTCTGCCTGCCGAACTCGCGTGTGATGATTCACCAGCCATTGGGCGGTTTCCAGGGTCAGGCATCGGATATCGAAATCCATGCCAAGGAAATCCTCTTCATTCGTGAGCGTCTCAACACGCTGATGGCCAAGCACAGCGGGCACACGCTGGAAGAAATCGAGCGCGACACCAACCGCGATAATTTCATGAGCGCAGAAGCCGCGCGTGAGTACGGGTTGATCGATGAAGTGATCAGCCAGCGCCCCGCTTAAATAAGCAGCTCAAAATAGGCTTGGTCGGCCGCTCCGATCACTAGCGGGCTTGAAAAAGCCCGCAATAGCCTTCATCTTGTGTTGCAAGCCTATCGGATTTGGATCGAACGAATGACTGACACCCGCAACGGCGAGGACAACGGCAAGCTGCTCTATTGCTCCTTCTGTGGCAAAAGCCAGCATGAAGTGCGCAAATTGATTGCCGGCCCCTCGGTCTTTATCTGCGACGAGTGCGTCGACCTGTGCAATGACATCATCCGTGAGGAGGTGCAGGAAGCCCAGGCCGAGAGCAGCGCGCATAAATTGCCTTCGCCTAAAGAAATCAGCGGCATCCTTGATCAGTATGTGATTGGTCAGGAGCGTGCGAAAAAGGTTCTGGCCGTAGCGGTGTACAACCACTACAAGCGTCTGAACCAGCGTGACAAAAAGAATGACGACGTCGAACTCGGCAAGAGCAACATCTTGCTGATCGGCCCGACAGGCTCGGGTAAAACCCTGCTTGCCGAAACACTGGCCCGTTTGCTGAACGTTCCGTTCACCATCGCCGACGCAACCACCCTCACCGAGGCCGGTTACGTAGGTGAAGATGTCGAGAACATCATTCAGAAGCTGCTGCAGAAGTGCGATTACGATGTGGAAAAAGCCCAGATGGGCATTGTCTACATCGATGAAATCGACAAGATTTCGCGCAAGTCTGACAACCCGTCGATCACCCGGGACGTTTCCGGTGAAGGCGTACAGCAGGCCTTGCTCAAGTTGATCGAAGGCACGGTCGCTTCCGTTCCGCCGCAAGGTGGTCGCAAGCATCCGCAGCAGGAATTCCTTCAGGTCGATACCCGTAACATCCTGTTCATCTGCGGTGGTGCGTTCTCCGGTCTGGAGAAGGTTATTCAACAGCGCTCCACCCGTGGCGGCATCGGCTTCAACGCCGAGGTGCGCAGCAAGGAAGAAGGCAAGAAAGTCGGTGAGTCCCTGCGTGAAGTCGAGCCTGACGATCTGGTCAAGTTCGGTCTGATCCCGGAATTCGTCGGTCGTCTGCCGGTCCTCGCCACGCTGGACGAGCTTGATGAGGCTGCGTTGATGCAGATCCTTACCGAGCCGAAAAATGCTCTGACCAAGCAGTATGCCAAGCTGTTCGAGATGGAAGGCGTGGACCTGGAATTCCGGGCCGACGCACTGAAATCGGTCGCCAAACGTGCCCTGGAACGCAAGACCGGTGCCCGTGGCCTGCGTTCGATTCTCGAAGGTGTATTGCTCGACACTATGTATGAAATCCCCTCGCAGTCCGAGGTGAGCAAAGTAGTGATCGATGAAAGCGTTATCGAAGGCAAATCCAAGCCACTGTATATCTACGAAAACAGTGAGCCGACTGCCAAGGCCGCGCCAGACGCTTAAGCGTCACGCAGCTGGAATAAAGAAGGGGCCTTCGGGCCCCTTTTCTTTTAAAGCGTTTTAACACCCTCTTTGCGCTTGTTTTTTTTGAAAGCAGCCCCCATCTTGGTTTCAAGCTTACATCCATCTGTTTACGGCCTAATGGCCGCCGTAGAGGCGAAATCATGAAGACAACCATCGAATTGCCTCTCTTGCCATTGCGTGATGTCGTGGTTTATCCGCACATGGTTATCCCGCTGTTCGTGGGGCGCGAGAAATCCATCGAAGCCCTCGAGGCTGCGATGACGGGCGACAAGCAGATCCTTCTGCTGGCTCAGCGGAACCCTGCTGACGACGATCCCGGTGAAGAAGCACTTTATCGCGTAGGTACCATCGCCACTGTTCTGCAACTGCTCAAGCTGCCTGACGGCACCGTCAAGGTTCTGGTCGAAGGCGAGCAGCGGGGCGCCGTGGAGCGCTTCAGCGAAGTCGACGGCCACTGCCGCGCCGAAGTCTCGCTGATCGACGAAGTCGACGCGCCTGAGCGCGAGTCGGAAGTGTTTGTCCGTAGCCTGCTGGCTCAGTTCGAACAATATGTACAGTTGGGCAAGAAAGTCCCGGCTGAAGTCCTGTCGTCGCTCAACAGCATCGACGAGCCAGGCCGCCTGGTCGACACCATGGCCGCGCACATGGCCCTGAAGATCGAGCAGAAGCAGGAAATTCTCGAAATCATCGATTTGTCGGCCCGGGTCGAGCACGTCCTGGCGTTGCTGGATGCCGAGATCGACCTGCTGCAAGTCGAAAAACGCATTCGCGGTCGCGTCAAAAAACAAATGGAGCGCAGTCAGCGCGAGTACTACCTGAATGAGCAGATGAAGGCCATTCAGAAGGAGCTCGGCGACAGCGAGGAAGGCCACAACGAAATCGAAGAGCTGAAAAAGCGCATCGATGCCGCCGGCCTGCCGAAAGATGCCTTGGCCAAGGCCCAGGGCGAACTGAACAAGCTCAAGCAAATGTCGCCAATGTCCGCGGAAGCGACCGTGGTGCGTTCGTATATCGACTGGCTGGTTCAGGTGCCGTGGAAGGCTCAGAGCAAGGTGCGTCTGGACCTGGCTCGTGCCGAAGACATTCTCGATGCAGACCACTACGGTCTGGACGAAGTCAAAGAACGCATCCTCGAATACCTCGCCGTGCAAAAGCGCGTGAAGAAAATTCGTGGACCGGTGTTGTGCCTCGTCGGTCCTCCAGGGGTGGGTAAAACCTCTCTGGCGGAGTCGATTGCACACGCCACCAACCGCAAATTCGTCCGTATGGCCCTCGGTGGCGTACGCGATGAAGCGGAAATTCGTGGTCATCGCCGGACTTATATCGGTTCGATGCCCGGAAGATTGATTCAAAAGATGACAAAGGTCGGGGTTCGCAACCCGCTGTTCCTGCTCGATGAAATCGACAAAATGGGCAGCGATATGCGTGGTGACCCAGCGTCGGCGTTGCTGGAAGTGCTCGATCCGGAGCAGAACCACAACTTCAACGATCACTATCTGGAAGTCGACTACGACCTGTCCGATGTGATGTTCCTTTGCACCTCCAACTCCATGAACATTCCACCGGCGCTGCTGGACCGGATGGAAGTGATTCGTCTGCCGGGCTACACCGAAGACGAGAAGATCAACATCGCCGTCAAATACCTTTCGCCCAAGCAGATTCAGGCCAACGGCTTGAAGAAAGGCGAGCTGGAATTCGACGCCGAAGCGATCCGCGACATCATCCGCTACTACACCCGCGAAGCCGGTGTGCGGGGGCTGGAGCGCCAGATTGCCAAGGTTTGCCGCAAGACGGTCAAAGAGCACGCACTGGAAAAACGCTTCTCGGTGAAGGTCACTGCCGAGATGCTGGAACACTTCCTGGGCGTGCGCAAATTCCGCTACGGTCTGGCTGAATCCCAGGACCAGATCGGTCAAGTGACCGGCCTGGCGTGGACTCAAGTGGGTGGCGAATTACTGACCATCGAAGCCGCTGTCGTACCGGGCAAGGGCCAGTTGATCAAGACCGGTTCCCTGGGTGATGTGATGGTCGAATCGATCACCGCCGCACTGACCGTTGTTCGCAGCCGTGCCAAGAGCCTGGGGATCCCCCTGGACTTCCACGAGAAGCGCGACACGCACATCCACATGCCAGAAGGGGCGACCCCGAAGGACGGCCCTAGCGCCGGTGTAGGCATGTGCACGGCCCTGGTGTCGGCATTGACTGGCATTCCTGTGCGCGCGGACGTCGCCATGACAGGCGAAATTACCCTGCGTGGCCAGGTGCTGGCGATCGGCGGTTTGAAGGAAAAACTGCTGGCGGCACACCGCGGCGGGATCAAGACGGTGATCATTCCTGAAGAGAACGTACGCGATTTGAAGGAAATTCCTGACAATATTAAGCAAGATCTGCAGATTAAACCGGTTAAATGGATTGACGAGGTCCTGCAAATTGCGCTGCAATACGCGCCGGAGCCCTTGCCGGATGTGGCTCCGGAGATAGTTGCAAAGGATGAAAAACGCGAGTCTGACTCTAAGGAAAGAATTAGCACGCATTAGTACGCATTTGCCTGGGGGGCTTCCTTGACAGCTTTTTAGAGCCCTTGTTATAAAGCGGCTCTTAAGTGTCTGTAGGCCATTCAGCACTCGTTTTTGCTTTCACCAAAAAACTTAGAATCATACTCAAATAGATATAAGGGGACTTAGAGTGAACAAGTCGGAACTGATTGATGCTATCGCTGCATCCGCTGATATCCCGAAAGCTGCTGCTGGCCGTGCGCTGGACGCTGTAATCGAATCCGTCACTGGCGCTCTCAAGGCTGGCGACTCCGTTGTTCTGGTTGGTTTCGGTACGTTCTCCGTCACCGATCGTCCTGCTCGCATCGGTCGTAACCCACAGACCGGTAAGACGCTGGAAATCGCTGCAGCCAAAAAACCAGGTTTCAAAGCCGGTAAAGCACTGAAAGAAGCTGTCAACTAAGTTCGATTCAGGTTTTTGCCTATCCGGGTCGGGGTCATGCCTGACCTGGCAGCGGAGCGGTAGTCCAGCCAACAAGTCGTTGATCTGAGACACCGAGGGTCGCAAGTTCGAACCCTCGGTCCGTTCCGCCAGTTACGAGAAGGCGCATCCCCGGATGCGCCTTTCTTCTATCCGGATTCTACCCACGCTCCACGGTTGCCTAATTTTGAAGTTCAACCGTTTCTGGGGGACGCATGCTGCAGAATATCAGGGACAATTCACAAGGCTGGATTGCCAAGACCATTATCGGGGTCATCGTTGCACTGATGGCTTTGACCGGTTTCGACGCCATTTTCCAGGCCACGACGCACAGCAATGATGCGGCCAAGGTCAACGGCGAAGAAATCAGCCAAAACGAGCTGAGCCAGGCCGTCGATATGCAACGCCGTCAGCTGATGCAACAGCTGGGCAAGGATTTCGATGCGTCGTTGCTCGACGAAAAAATGCTGCGCGAATCGGCCCTCAAGGGCTTGATCGATCGCAAACTGCTGCTGCAAGGCGCAGAAAAGTCGAAGTTCGCTTTCTCCGAAGCCGCTTTGGACCAGGTGATCCTGCAGACGCCTGAATTCCAGGCCGACGGCAAGTTCAGCCCTGAGCGTTTCGACCAGGTGATCCGTCAGCTGGGTTACAGCCGTATGCAATTCCGCCAGATGCTGGCTCAGGAAATGCTGATCGGTCAGCTGCGCGCAGGCTTGGCCGGCAGTGGTTTCGTCACTGATGCACAGGTGCTGGCGTTCGCCCGTCTGGAAAAACAGACCCGCGATTTCGCTTCCCTGCCCATCAAGGTTGATCCGTCAGCGGTCAAGCTGACCGACGACGAAGTCAAGGCGTACTACGACGAACACGCCAAGGAATTCATGACGCCGGATCAGGTGGTCATCGATTACCTGGAATTGAAGAAGGCTTCCTTCTTTGATGAGGTCAGCGTCAAGGACGAAGACCTGCAAGCGGCGTATCAGAAAGAAACCGCCAACCTGGCCGAACAACGCCGGGCTGCGCACATTCTGATCGAAGTGAACGACAAAGTGACCGAGGCGCAAGCCAAGGCCAAGATCGAGGAAGTGCAGGCGCGCTTGGCCAAAGGCGAGAAATTCGAGGCGTTGGCCAAGGAATTCTCCCAGGATCCGGGTTCGGCGAACAACGGCGGTGACCTCGGTTACGCCGGTCCTGGCGTCTACGATCCAGCGTTCGAAAAAGCGCTGTACTCGTTGAACAAGGACCAGGTGTCCGAGCCAATCCGTACTGACTTCGGTTTCCACCTGATCAAGCTGCTGGGCGTTGAAGCGCCGGAAGTTCCGACGTTTGCCAGTCTCAAAGGCAAGCTGACCCGTGAGCTGAAAACCCAGCAGGTCGAGCAGCGTTTCGTCGAGGCGACCAAGCAACTGGAAGATTCGTCGTTCGAAGCCTCTGACCTGGCCCAGCCGGCGCAAGACTTGAAGCTGACCGTCCACACCTCCGCGCCGTTCGGCCGTGAAGGTGGCGAAGGTGTTGCGGCCAACCGTGCCGTGGTCACTGCAGCGTTCAGCCCTGAAGTGCTGGATGAGGGTGCCAACAGCACCGCCATCGAACTCGATCCGGAAACCGTGATCGTGCTGCGCGCCAAGGAACACCTGAAGCCTGCACAGTTGCCGCTCGAAAGCGTGGCCGCGAGCATCCGTACGCAATTGGCCAAGGAGCACGCCAGTGCTGCCGCCAAGACCCAGGCTGATCAGTTGATCGCCAGCCTGCGTGACGGCAAGACCCCACTGGACAAGGCCATCGACGGCCAGAACTGGAAGGTCACCGCAGCCGCTACTCGCGCACAGGAAGGGGTTGACCCAACTGTGCTGCAAGCGCTGTTCCGCATGCCCAAGCCTGCCGCCAAGGACAAGCCGACCTTCAGCAGCGTGACCCTGGCCGATGGTAGCCTGGTGATCGTGCGCTTGAACGGCGTGAACGAAGCCGCAGCGCCGACCGATGAAGAGAAGGCTCAATACCGTCGCTTCCTCGCTTCGCGCATCGGCCAGCAAGACTTTGCGGCCTACCGCAAGCAACTGGAAAGCGAAGCGGACATCAAGCGTTTTTGATGACTGACTGAGTTTTGCGCGATACAAGAACCCCGGCCGAAAGGCCGGGGTTTTTTATGGGTGGAGCAAAAGATCGCTCTGCCCATCGGGAATCCATCACCGTATGCGACTTTTCCCCCATATAACGGTCAACACACCTGTAACCGTTTTAAGACACTAATCGATGCGACGCTATGCATCGTTCTGTTGCACAATACGCCCCGGACCGTTTTCTCTCAGGATGTTCAATGTTTAGATCAATTCCCATGCGTATCGTCGGGCTGGCACTGGTGCTGGCCGTTGCTGCCGGTTGTTCGTCGAAGAAAGCCGCCATCTATGAGCATGAGAACTTCGACGATTCCGGAACGTTTTCACGCAGCTATCCGGTGACCGATGCGCAGACCTGCGAAGCTGCTCGTCGCGCCTTGCTCAGCCAGGGCTACATCATCACCAGCAGCGACCCGAAACTGGTCAGCGGCCACAAGAGCTTCCAGCAGACCGGCGAGACCCACATGGAGATCAGCTTCAGTGTGGTGTGTGCCGATGATGGCTCTGAAGGCCACCACGCGACCATGTTCGCCAACGCCCTGCAGGACCGCTATGCCCTGAAGAAAACCAACAACTCCGCCAGCCTCGGCGTCGGTGTGTTGGGCTCGGTGTCGATGCCGATCGGTTCGTCCGATGATTCGATGGTCAAGGTGGCCAGCGAAACCGTATCCTCGGCCAAGTTCTACGAGCGTTTCTTTACCCTGGTGGAATTGTTCCTGCCGCCGGAAGCGAAGAAAGCCGCGCACATTGTCGAAAAACCGAAAACCGACCTGGGCGTACCTGAAGCCAAGGCTGCACCAGCACCACTGGTGCCCACGCCAGCGCCCGCACCTGCCGCAGAGCCTGTAGCGGCGCCAGCACCTGTCGAGGCGGCCCCTGCGGCCTCAGAACCGGTCACTCCGCCAGCAGAATCGGCCCCGATCACTCCCGTTGAATCGTCCGAGCCCGCGCCGGCCGAGACCATCACGCCACCGTCGCATCCGGACAACATGCCGCCCCCAAGCGAACCTATTCCGGCCCAGTAAGCGATCCAGGCGTTACGGGAGCGTGTCGAACGACACGCTCCCGTAATGGCCATCAAGCTTGACCCACGTCAAACCAGGCCGTTGTCCTACGGCCTGTATCGAAAAAATCCTGTGATAAATTCCTGACCACCTGCTACGTTTTATTCAGTAGCGGCAGAGTGTCGTGTGAACGTCATTTTTCTTTCACGCGGGCACTTTATGCTCAAGGCGCTGGTTAGTTGATCAGGCCATTTTTAATGAGCGATGGGGGACACCACATTGGACGATTATCAAGAAGAGTTGCTCGAGTACTCGGCGTTTGAACTGGATCCACTGGAACCGGCCGAAGACGCCACCGAGCTGTAAGGCTTTACGCGGATTGGCGATGACTGCGGCGAAACTCGCCGGGTGTCTGGCCGTTCCAGCGTTTGAAGGCCCGTTGAAAGGCTTCGGCTGAGGCAAAGCCGAGCAGATAGGCGATTTCCCCGAATGCCAGTTCGGTATCGCGGATGTAGGTCATGGCCAGGTCGCGGCGAGTGTCGTTGAGAATTGCGCGAAATTGCGTGCCTTCCTCGGCGAGTTTGCGACGCAAGGTCCAGGTCGGCAGCTTCAGGCGTGCCGCCACTTCTTCCAGGTCGGGTTCCCGGCCACCATTGAGTAACGGCCCCAGCAACTGAGTGATGCGTTCACGCAGGCTGCGGGTGCGTGTCAACTGTTCCAGTTCCCTTTCACACAATTGCAGCAGGTGCCGCCAGGTGCTCGGGCAGTGTTGCGGGTTGCGCTGGGCGAGGGCGTTCAGGCTCAGGCGCAGTTGGTTGTGCTCGGCGCCGAACTGGATCGGGCAATCAAACACGCTGTAGGCTTCTCGATACAGCGGTTCTTCGAATTCGATCTCGATGCGCTCGGCACGCAGCGGGGCAGGGCTCACGCTGGACAACTGCTGCAACCAGCCGGCGATGATCGAGTCCACCACGAAGCGGTTGTAGGCGTTGTAGGGGCTGATGGAATAGAAGCGCAGCCAGGCGCCCCGAACGTCTTCGTGAAAGCTCGACTGGCCGCGATAGTTGGAACCGTACAAGGCTTCGAAACGAATCAGGCAACGCGCCGCTTCTCGCACGGTCGGCGCCTGGGCGGCGGTGACGCCAGCCAGGCCGGCCTGACTCAAGCGACTGAGCTGGCCCATGCGCAAGCCCAGCGCCGGGTCGCCGGTCAGTTGAATCGCCCCGTGGCCCAGGCGCATGTAGCGCGGGATCGACAGTCGCGCACCGGCTTCGCCCAGGCGCGCCGCGTCGAGGCCGTACTGTTCGAGCAAGGGCTGTGGGTCGGCGCCGTGGCTGTGCACGGCATCGGCCAGGCTATGAACGAAGCCCACCGACAGATCCCCGAGGCGCATCGGCAGCGGCTTCATGGTTTACAACCAGAGGTTCAGCATGCGCGCGCCACGCTCATTGCCGTCGGCGGAGTGTTGACCATTGTTGCTGAGGAAGCTCTGACCGGCGCTGCCCTTGTCCCAGAACTGCCCGCGCAGGAATACGCTCATGCCGGCGATGGCCTGGCTGCTGGGTGGCTGGGCGATCAGGGTCAGGCGATGCCAGGCCTGGCCTTCGCTGAGTTCACCGGCCTTGAGGCTGACCGAGCCGGGTGTCGACAGGCCTTTGTAACCGCGCCACGGTTTGTCCCAGGTGCCGCGCCCGACGACGAACGCCGGGACCGCCACCAGTTGCGCGCCTTGGTCGTCGAGTTTGCGGTAGTTGTCCGGGTACCAGCTGTCGCTGCCGATCAAGATGCCCAAGCGTCCGGCCGGGGTGTCAATTACGTTGACCGTGTGATCGGTGTTGGCGGCGAGGGTGTCCTGTTCCGCGAAGATCGGGTGCATCTGCCGTTGCGGTTGTCCGATCGGCACACCGTCTCGACCGAACACCACGGTGCTGTTGAACAGCGCGCCGTGACCGATTTTCAGGCTGCCATCACGCACACTTGGCTCCGGCAGCACGATGGAGCCGGCCACCAGGGTCACGTGGAATTCTTTCGCCAGGCCACCGAACAGCGCCTGGTAATCCTTGGCCATGCTTTTGGCCTTCATGCGCAGATGAGCGTCGTCGAGGCGACTGGCGCCCTTGGCGCTGATCAGCGCGCGGACGAATTGCAACGGATTGCTCGCCGCCAGCCAGTTCATGGCTTCCTTCAGGGTGCTGGCCTGGTACAGCTCATCTTTCTCGCCGCTGACCATCAGCCAGGTGCCGACATGTTCCGGCAGCACCACGATGGTTTTGTCGTTCAGCAGGCCCTGGTCCTGGGCTTTTTGCAGATAAGCCGCGAGTTTGCGGTGCAAGCGCTCGGGGCTTTGGTAGTCGGTGGGGAACAGCTCGGGCTGGATGCCCAGCAGATTGCCGCGATCGGCCGGGGTGCCTTGATCGACCGCCAGATTGATCCGCAGGTCTGACAGGTAATGACCCACCGGACGGTCCGCGGCCCACATGGCGTAGGTCGTGAGGGCGGCGATCAACGCCATGGAAAAGGTCAGGTACAGAAGTTTGCGCATGGGAAAGCAGTCAACGGCCGTGTGCAGGATTCGTCGACTAGGGTAGGGCCACGGTCGGCGCTTGCCAAGGGGCGCTGCGCATTTGGATCAATAAGTTGTGAGTTTGGGTCATTGAGTGACAACGATGCGACTCTTAGTCTGTGCCACATGACTGACAGGGGCCGAAGAGCTCCTGCACTTTTTCCGTGATCGCTCGATGTGGAGTTACCGATGGCCGCCGCTCATTACCCGCACCTGTTGGCCCCGCTGGACCTGGGTTTTACCACGCTGCGCAACCGCACCCTGATGGGCTCGATGCACACTGGCCTGGAAGAAAAGCCCGGCGGTTTCGAACGCATGGCGGCGTATTTTGCCGAACGTGCCCGGGGTGGTGTTGGCCTGATGGTCACTGGCGGTATCGGCCCGAACGATGAGGGCGGGGTGTATTCCGGCGCGGCCAAGTTGACCACCGAGGAAGAAGCGCTCAAGCACCAGATCGTCACCCGCGCGGTGCACGAGGCGGGCGGCAAGATCTGTATGCAGATCCTCCACGCCGGGCGTTATGCCTACAGCCCGAAACAGGTTGCGCCGAGCGCAATCCAGGCGCCGATCAACCCGTTCAAGCCTAAAGAGCTGGACGAGGAAGGCATCGAGAAGCAGATCAGCGATTTCGTCACCTGTTCGAAACTGGCGCAAGTCGCCGAGTACGACGGCGTCGAAATCATGGGTTCCGAAGGTTATTTCATTAACCAGTTCCTCGCGGCCCACACCAACCACCGCACCGACCGTTGGGGCGGCAGCTACGAAAACCGCATGCGCCTGCCGGTGGAAATCGTCCGCCGCGTGCGTGAAGCGGTCGGTCCGAATTTCATCATTATCTTTCGCCTGTCGATGCTCGACCTGGTGGAAGGCGGCAGCAGTTGGGAAGAAATCGTCACCCTGGCCAAGGCCATCGAGCAGGCGGGCGCCACGATCATCAACACCGGCATCGGCTGGCACGAAGCGCGGATTCCGACCATCGCCACCAAAGTGCCGCGCGGTGCGTTCAGCAAGGTCACGGCCAAACTGCGCGGTTCGGTGAGTATTCCGCTGATCACTACCAACCGTATCAACACCCCGGAAGTCGCCGAGCAGATCCTGGCGGAAGGCGATGCCGACATGGTCTCGATGGCCCGGCCGTTCCTCGCCGACGCCGATTTCGTCAACAAGGCTGCTGCTGGCCGCGCGGATGAAATCAACACCTGCATCGGTTGCAACCAGGCGTGCCTCGACCACACCTTCGGTGGCAAATTGACCAGTTGCCTGGTCAATCCGCGTGCCTGTCATGAGACCGAGCTCAATTATTTGCCAGTGCAGCAGATCAAGAAAATCGCCGTGGTCGGTGCCGGTCCTGCCGGTCTTTCCGCCGCCACCGTGGCCGCCGAGCGTGGCCATCAGGTGACGCTGTTCGATTCGGCCAGCGAAATCGGTGGCCAGTTCAACATCGCCAAGCGCGTGCCGGGCAAGGAAGAATTCTTCGAAACCCTGCGCTATTTCAACCGCAAATTGCAGACCACCAACGTCGAGGTGTGCTTGAACACCCGCGTCGATGTGGCGCAATTGGTGGCGGGCGGTTACGACGAGATCATTCTTGCCACCGGCATCGCGCCGCGTACCCCGGCGATTCCGGGCGTTGAGAACGCCAAGGTCTTGAGTTACCTGGACGTGATCCTCGAGCGCAAACCGGTGGGTAAGCGTGTGGCGGTGATCGGTGCCGGTGGTATCGGTTTCGACGTTTCGGAGTTCCTGGTGCACGAAGGTGTGGCCACCAGCCTCGACCGCGCCGCGTTCTGGAAAGAGTGGGGCATCGATACGCACCTCGAAGCGCGCGGCGGCGTGGCCGGGATCAAGGCCCAGCCCCATGCCCCGGCCCGTGAGGTGTTCCTGCTGCAACGCAAGACCTCCAAGGTCGGCGACGGCCTGGGCAAGACCACCGGCTGGATTCACCGCACCGGGTTGAAGAACAAGCAGGTGCAGATGCTCAACAGCGTCGAATACCTGAAGATTGACGACGAAGGCCTGCACATCCGCATCGGCGAAACCGGCGAGCCGCAAGTGCTGGCGGTGGACAACATCGTGATCTGCGCCGGGCAGGATCCGCTGCGTGAATTGCAGGACGGTCTGGTCGCGGCCGGGCAGAACGTGCATCTGATCGGCGGTGCGGACGTCGCGGCCGAGCTGGATGCGAAGCGGGCGATCAACCAAGGATCGCGCCTCGCTGCCGAGCTCTAATCCGTAGCCGCAATCGAGCGTAGCAGCTGTCGAGCGTAGCAGCTGTCGAGCCCCAGCGAGGCTGCGTTCGGCTGCGAAGCAGTCGTAAAAACAACCACCGCGGTGTTACAGATAAACCACGGTGAATGGATTGACGACTGCTTCGCAGCCGAACGCAGCCTCGCCGGGGCTCGACAGCTGCTACAGCTCGACAGCTGTTACAGGGGAGGGCTCACTGTAGACTGCTGTCTTTTGACCCAATGCGTAACGCCAATGCTTTCTCCTCCCAACTTCTGGCTACCCCAAGCCCCGCTCAGCCCCCTGCACCTCGACTGGCTCACCGCAGCCGGCATCGAAGTCGCCATCCTGCGCCTGGACCAAATCGACCCGCTGATCAGCGGCAACAAGTGGTTCAAACTCATCGAACACCTTCACGCCGCTGACCAGGCCGGTGCCGACGGCATCATCAGCCTTGGTGGCGCTCACTCCAATCATCTGCATGCCTTGGCCGCAGCAGGAAAACGCTTCGGTTTCAACACCGTGGGATTACTGCGCGGTCATCCACACGACACGCCGACCGTAAAGGACCTACAGGACTTCGGCATGCAGCTGCACTGGTTGGGTTACGGCGGTTATCGCGCGCGGCACGAGGCGGGTTTCTGGCTGCCGTGGCAGGCGCAATACCCGACTCTGCACCCGGTGCCGGAAGGGGGCGGCGGTTTGCGTGGGGCGCAGGGCTGCATGCAGCTCAGGGATCAAGTGCGAGAGCAATTGAACGGTCTGGGCTGGGACGACTACGACGGCTGGTGGCTGGCCTGCGGAACCGGCACCACCCTGGCCGGCCTGGTGCTGGCCGAGGCGGGCGAGCATCTTGTCTATGGCGCGTTGGCGGTGCCCGACGATCATGGCGTGGCGCAGCAGGTTGAGGCGATTGTGGGAGGGGCGGAGCCGGCTTATGCGCTGTTCGAGGCCAGTCGCGGTGGGTTTGCCAAAGTGGACTCGCTGTTGACGGAATTCATCGAACAGACGGAACAGGTCAGTGGCATTCCCCTGGAGCCGCTGTACACCGGCAAAGCACTGCTGGCACTCAAACAACACGTTGAAGCGGGAAGATTCGCCCACGGCACGCGGCTGATCTTCATCCATACCGGTGGCTTGCAAGGGCGACGGGGTTTCAATATCCCGTAGGAGTTGTGCCAGTTTTGCGAATCACCCCCGCTTGGGCATCATCCGCAACAACGTGTTATCCCCCACCACATAGTGGTGATACAGCCCGGCCACGGCGTGCAGGCCGATCAGCCAGTAGCCGATAGTCCCGCCCAGTTCATGCCAACCCTGAATCCGCTTGGCCAGCGCTTTGTCTTCGGAGACCAGCAACGGCAGGTCAAACCCGTAGAACATCACCTGATGGCCCTTGGCGCTCGTGACCAGCCAGCCGAGGATCGGCATGGCGATCATGAACAGGTACAACGCCCAATGCATCAATTTGGCCAACGTGGTTTGCCAGCGCGGCGACGCGGGGAAGATCTGCGGCGCCGGGCCCAGGCTGCGGGCGAACAGCCGCAACCACACCAGCACAAACACCGTCAGGCCGAGCATGAAGTGCGATTCGGTGATCAGCGTCCGGCCACCACTGCCTTTGGGAAAGACCCCGCGAAATTCGATGCAGGCGTAAACCAGTGCCAGCAGCACCAGCATCAGCCAGTGCAACGTGATCGACACCGTGCTGTAACGTGAATCGGAGTTCTTCCAGGGCATACGGGGCTCTCCACAGGTCAATGCTCAAAGTGCCGTTCTTGTGCGGCGCTGTGCTTTAACTGTAAGCCTGTTTTGCCGTATTTGCCTGAGGCGATTTGCCTTCGTAGTGCTCTGGATCAGGTATTAACCCTGTGTAGGAGCGAGGCTTGCCCGCGAAGGCGTCGTATCAGCCAACATCTTTGTCGACTGACACGCCGCCTTCGCGGGCAAGCCTCGCTCCTACAGGGTTCCCGGGGGATCAGCTGCTTTGCGGCATCTCACCGTTGGCCAGGCGCTTGTTGATATCGGCGATCACCTGCGGCAGATCGGTGATGGTGTCGATCATGTAGTGCGGCCGCGAACCTTCGAACATCCCGTGAATGCGCTTGCGCTCGCTGGCCAGTTCTTCGCTGCCGAGGGCCTGATAACCCGCGTAATCCAGACCCAGCGCATTGCCGGAGCAGATCAGCGCCACGGTCCACATGCCGGCGCGGCGACCTTCCAGAATGCCCGGCACCGTGTCGTCGATCTTCACGCAGGCCGCGACATCGTCGATGCCCAGGGCGATAACGTTGGCTAGCGCCTGAGCCGGCCATGGGCGGCCGTTGGGCACTTCGTCAGTGGCGACCACATGGTCAGCGACGTAACCGTTGGTGGCGGCCAGTTCCACCACTTTGTCCATCACCTGTTTCGGGTAGCCGGAGCAGGAGCCGATCTTGATCCCTTGCTGACGCAGGTTGGCGATGGTTTCCAAAGCGCCGGGGATCAGCGCCGAGTGCTCGGCGATTTTCTCGATTTGCAGCGGCATGAAGCGTTTGTAGATGGCGGTGACGTCATCGTCGGTTGGCGTACGGCCGAACGCCTTGCGATAACGCTCGGCAACCTGCGGCTGATCGCACAGGGTACGGATGTGGTCCCACTTGCCCATGCCCATCGGCCCGCGGGCTTCTTCGATGGAGACCTGGACGTCGAACTCGGCGAAGGCTTCGACAAAAATCTGCGTCGGCGCGAACGAGCCGAAATCGACCACGGTGCCGGCCCAGTCGAGGATGGCGGCTTGGAGTTTGCTTGGGTTTGCGTAGTTCATGTCGTTGATCCCTTGTAAGCGAGGCTTGCCCGCGAAGAACGATAACTCGGTGTGCATGGAGGACCGCGTCGCCTGTGTTCGCGGGCAAGCCTCGCTCCTACAGGTTCGGCGGCGTCTGCTGATTCAGATTTCGATTACTTCCATCTCGCGCAACACCTCGGCAATCGCCGCCACCGCCGCGTGCATTTCGGGCGGGTTGACGTGGCCGATGCAGCCGACGCGGAAGGTTTCGACCTGGGTCAATTTGCCGGGGTAGAGGATGAAACCCTTGGCCTTGACCCGTTCGTAGAACTCCTTGAACTGGTAACGCGGGTCTTTCGGTGCGTGGAAGGTGACGATGATCGGCGCCTGGATCGCGGCGGGCAGGAAGCTGCGCAAGCCGAGTTGGGCCATGTCATCGAGCAACACCTGGCAGTTGTTGGCGTAGCGCTGATGCCGCGCCGGCAAACCGCCTTCTTCGTTGTATTGCAGCAGGGCTTCGTGCAGGGCCGCGACCACATGGGTCGGCGGGGTGAAGCGCCATTGACCGGTCTTGGCCATGTAGGTGTGCTGGTCGAACAAGTCCATCGCCAGCGAATGCGAGTTGCCGCCGGCATTCGCCAGCGATTCCTTGCGAGCGAAGACGAAGCCCATTCCCGGCACACCTTCCAGGCACTTGCCCGAGGCGGCGATCAGTGCGTCGAACGGCACTTGTTGCGCATCGATTGGCAGCGCGCCGAAAGAACTCATGGCGTCGATGATCAGGCGTTTGCCGTGTTGGGCGATGACCTGGGCGATCTCCGGCAACGGGTTGAGAATGCCGGTGCTGGTTTCGCAGTGAATCAGCGCGATGTGGGTAATGCTCGGGTCAGCCCGCAGCAGGCGATCCACATCGGCAGCGGTGGTCGGTTCATCTTCGGCGGTTTCGAAGGTGCTGAACGGACGGCCGAGCACTTCGCAAATCTTCGCCAGGCGTTTGCCGTAGGCGCCGTTGATCAGCACCAGGACTTTGCCGTCACGGGGCACCAACGTGCCGATCGCGGCTTCGACGGCGAAGGTGCCGCTGCCTTGCAACGGCACACAGTGGTGAGTGTCGGTGCCGTTAATGATGGTCAGCAGCTGTTCGCAAAGGCTCGCGGTCAGTTGATTGAAGCGGTCATCCCATGAACCCCAGTCGACCATCATCGCCTGGCGGGTGCGGGCCGATGTGGTCAATGGGCCGGGGGTGAGCAGGATGGGTTCGGCAGTACTCATTCTCATGTCCTCGCAATCGATGGGATGACGCTACGGGGCTTAAATTGCAATTTGCCGTCGCATCAATCAAATTGTTTGTTGTTATGCCAACCATCAGTGAGGGTTATTCATGAACCTGTTCCAGCTCCGCGCGTTCGATGCCGTGGCCCGGGAAGGCAGCTTCACCCGGGCTGCCGCGCGGCTGTTTATCAGCCAACCGGCGGTCACCGGGCACATCAAGGCGCTGGAGGAGCACTACCAGATCACCCTGTTGCGCCGCACCGCACGACGGGTGGAACTGACGGAGGAGGGCACCAAACTGGCGGCGATCACCCGGGCCATGTTCGGCCTGGCGGAAGAGGCGCAAGTGATGCTGGAAGCCAATCGACAATTGCTCACCGGACGCCTGGAAGTGGCCGCGGACGGGCCACACATGGTCATGCCGATGCTCGCCAGTTTGCGTGCGCGTTATCCGGGGATCACGGTGAACCTGCGCTTGGGCAATGCCCAGGAAACCCTGGCGGCGTTGTTGTCCGAGCATGCTGACGTGGCGGTGCTGACAGAAGTCGAGCCGCGCAAGGGCCTGCATCTGCAAGCGTTGAGCGAATCACGGATTTGCGCATTGGTACCGGCCGGGCATCCGTGGGCGCAACGCGCGAAGGGTGTGCCGCTCAAGGAACTGGATCAGGTGATCATGGTACTGCGCGAGCCGAGCTCAATTACCCGGCGTACGTTTGATGACGCGTGCAGCCAGGCGAAGATTAATCCGCGGGTGCTGCTGGAGCTGGACAGTCGTGAGGCGGTGACTGAGGCCGTGGCTGCGGAGTTGGGGGTTGGCGTGGTGTCGTCAGTCGAAGTGAGCCATGACCCAAGGGTGGTGGCGGTGCCGATTATTGGCGAAGGGCTGATCAATCGACACATGATCGGCTGCATGGAGCGGCGGCGGGAGTTGCGTTTGATTCAGGCGTTTTTCGATTTAGCGCCTTCTACCTGACCTGATCGTTCCCACGCGGAGCGTGGGAATGCCTCAATGGACGCTCCGCGTCCGCTTTGGGACGCGGAGCGTCCCGGGCTGCATTCCCACGCGGAGCGTGGGAACGATCATTTGAGCAGGCTCTCGCGCACCATCTCCAGAAACGTCGCCACCACCCGCCGCGAACTCTGCTCGCGCAGGCACACCAGCGTCTCCGTCAACCGCCGCTTGCAGTCGGTAATCGGCAACGCGCAAACCCGCGAATCGGCACCAAACTCGGCGGCCGAAACCACGCCCACGCCAATCCCCACCACCACCGCCTCTCGCGCCGCCTCCCGGCCTTCGACCTGAATCGCCGGGCGAATGCGAAACCCGGCGCCGGCCATTTCTTCTTCCAGTGTTTGCCGCGTGACCGAGCCGATTTCCCGCAGCACCAATGGCGTGTCATCCAGGTCCGCCAGGCAAATCGACTCGCGATCCGCCCACGGATGATTGCGCGACACGAACGCCACCATCGGGTCATTGCGCAACGGCAACGAAATCAAACGTTCATCGCTGACGTCCCGACCGAGCAACGCCAAATCCGCCTGATAGTTGAACAACCGAAACAGCGATTCATCGGTGTTGCCGGTTTCGATCTTCACGCTGATGCCGGGGTAGCGCTCGCAGAACCGGGCGATCTGCGGCAACACATGGACGGGCGCATCGACCGCGAGGATCAGGCTCCCGGTTTGCAACGCCTGGGAATCCTGCAACAGCTCCTGGGCTTCGGCCTCGATGACGAACAGGCGCTGGGTGATGCTCAGCAAGCGCTCGCCCAGATCCGTCAGGCGTACCGAGCGTTTGTTGCGGTGAAACAGCAACACACCGAAACGCTCTTCCAGTTTGCGCACTTGGTCGGAAATCGCCGGTTGCGTGAGGAAAAGCCGCTCGGCGGCCTTGGTGAAGCTTCCGTGAACCGCCACGGCGTGGAAGGCTTTGAGTTGGGCGTGGGAAACCGACATCGAAACCTCCAGTAACAAGCTGAGCTTATATTGGAAATACGATAAATCGATTTCACTTATTAATCAGTAATTGTTTTTATCGGCCTCAGCCCCGGTGACTGGTCAGTCGAACAGCGTCGGTGGCCATGAGCCTGCGGGTGCAACAGCAGGACTCATCTGACCGATATCGCTTCAGGGACGCCGCGATATCGAAGTGCTCAACAATAAAAAAACAGGCGTTATTTCTCAATTTCTGCCGGCACACTCACACCCTGAGGTCAGAACCACCATGAACAAGCACATCGGCACCATCAAGCGTTGGCGCGTGCAGATCTTCGCCATCACCTGGCTCGCTTACGCCGCTTTCTATTTCACCCGCAAAGCCTTTTCGGTGGCCAAACTGGGGATCGCCGAAGACCCCACCTTCATGCTCGACAAAATGGCCATGGCCAACCTCGACGCAATCTACCTGACGGCCTACGCCATCGGCCAATTCACCTGGGGCATCCTTGCCGACCGTTTCGGCCCACGGGTGGTGGTGCTCGGCGGCTTGCTGATTTCCGCGGCAGCGGCGCTGGTGATGGGCAGTTTCGCCACGTTGCCGATCTTCGCCACCTGCATGCTGATCCAGGGCCTGGCCCAGTCCACCGGCTGGTCGGGGCTGTGCAAGAACCTCGGCAGTTTCTTTCCCTCCGAGCAGCGCGGACGGGTGCTGGGGTTATGGAGTTCCTGTTACGCCTTCGGTGGATTGGTGGCGTCACCGTTCGCCGGTTGGTGGGCCTACACGCTGATGGGCACTTGGCACGCCGCGTTCATTTCCAGTGCGGCGGTGGTTGGGCTGGTCGCCGTGCTGTTTTTTATTTTCCAACGCAATAAACCCGAAGACGTCGGCTTGCCCGCTGTGGAGCCGGAACCGGAGTTGAGCGCCGAAGAGGCTTACGCACAAAGCAAGATCAGCGTTCTGGAACCCCTGAAGGAGATCCTGCGCAACCGCACGGTGCTGGTGCTCGGGCTCTCGTACTTCCTGCTGAAGCCAGCGCGCTACGCGATCCTGTTATGGGGCCCGGTGATCGTCTTCGAACAGATGCCTTCGGTGGGCAAGGTCGGCGCGGCGATCATTCCGACTTCGTTCGAACTGGCCGGGCTGCTCGGGCCGATCATGATTGGCCTGGCCTCGGACAAACTGTTCGGCGCCCGGCGGATGCCGGCCTGTGTGATCAGCCTGCTGGCGCTCACCGTTTCCCTGGCGCTGTTCATGGGTGCCTTGCACACCGGCAGCGTGATGCTGGTGGTGGCGTTGTTGTTCGTCATGGGCCTGACCCTTTACGGACCGGACTCGATGATCAGCGGCGCGGCGGCGATTGATTTCGGCACCGCCAAGGCCGGCGCCACGGCGGCGGGTTTTGTGAATGGTTGCGGCTCGGTAGGGGCGATTCTCGGCGGCTTGCTGCCGGGGTATTTCGACTCGGTCACGGTGTTCATCATCTTCGCCGGTTGCGCGATGTTCTCGGCCTTCGTCCTGATCCCGCACTGGAACAGCCGCCCGGCCGGCCTGAGTCTCGACTGCGCGTTCGTGCCCAACCAACCCATGACCATCAAACCCCTGCGTACCTGAGGAAACCCCCATGAGACCTTTCTGGCTGGACCAAGCGCTGGCGGCGGAGCCCTGCGCGCCGTGCGAGCCACTGGCGGGCGACACCCGCGCCGACGTGTGCATCGTCGGTGGCGGCTACACCGGGTTGTGGACCGCGATCATGCTCAAGGAGCAAAACCCCGAGCTCGATGTGTTGCTGATCGAGGCCGACATCTGCGGCGCCGGCGCCAGTGGCCGCAACGGCGGTTGTGCACTGTCGTGGTCGGCCAAGTATTTCACCCTGGAACGCTTGTTCGGCGTTGAAGAAGCGGTGCGACTGGTCAAGGAATCGGAGCGCAGCATTTATGCGATCGGCACCTTCTGCGAGCAGTACGGGGTCGACGCCGATTACCGCCTCGACGGCACGCTCTACACCGCGACCAACCGCGCGCAATGCGGCTCGACCGACGCAGTGATCGCGGCGCTGGAGCGCAACGGGATCAACTCCTTTACCCAGCGACCGGTGGCGGATGTGCAGCGCATGGCCGGTTCCAGCAAGCACCTGGAAGGCTGGTTTTCCCCGGCGGCGGCGAGTGTGCAGCCGGGCAAACTGGTGCGCGGTTTGCGCCGGGTGGCGTTGCAACTGGGCGTGCGGATTCATGAAAACACCGCCATGACCGGACTGGAGGAGGGCAAGCCTGCGGGGATTCAAACGCCGAACGGCACGGTCCGCGCGGATCGGGTGGTGCTGGCGATGAATGCGTGGATGGCCCGGGCGTTCCCACAGTTCGAACGCAGCGTGGCGATTGTCTCCAGCGACATGCTGATTACCGAACCACGCCCGGATTTGCTCAATGACATCGGCTTGACCAGCGGCGTGACGGTGCTCGATTCGCGGATTTTCGTGCACTACTACCACAACACTCCGGACGGCCGGATCATGCTCGGCAAGGGCGGCAACACCTTCGCCTATGGCGGGCGGATGTTGCCGGTGTTCGATCAGCCGTCGCCTTATGCCGGGCTGTTGCGCAGCAGTCTGGCGGATTTCTTCCCGGCGTTTGCCGAGGTCAAGGTCGAGGCGACCTGGAACGGTCCTTCGGATCGCTCGGTCACCGGGTTGCCGTTCTTTGGCCAGATGAGCGCCAGCGGCAATGTGTTTTATGGCTTCGGCTACTCCGGCAGCGGCGTCGGGCCGTGTCACATGGGCGGGCAGATTCTGGCCTCGATGGTGCAAGGCCTGGACAACCCGTGGACCCGCTCGCCGCTGGTTAACGGGCCGTTGGGTTACTTCCCGCCGGAGCCGATTCGGTACCTGGGTTCGTTGATGGTGCGCAATGCGATCCGTCGCAAGGAGCGTGCTGAGGATCACGGACACCGGCCGCGGCATCTGGATGTGCGGCTGGCGAAGTTCGCGGCGGCGGCGGGGAAGGCTGACAAGGGTTAAATGCAACACAAGCCCCCTCGCCACAGTTGTTTTTTGTTCGCTCAATCGGGTCAGGGCGTATCGGGGCGATTGACCAGCCAATCAAGCAACAACCGCGTATCGCCGCGCGCTGGCGGGGTGTTGGGGGGGCGTGGATTCTGAGCGTTTGCCCCGGCGCAAATAACCGGCCGATCCGGATCGCTGTCGAGAAAGCAGATGAACACGTCACTGCCGGCAACGGGCAGCCCGGACACGCCCACGGCCACTGGCAGCCAAAGCCCCACCGGGTCCCGGGCGGCAGGCTCAGGCCACAGACTGACTTGAACCCGGCCCTGTTCATCGAGCGCCGCAGGTGCTCCGGATACACCTGACACGCGCGCGGGCTGAAAGCCGGGAATGCTTGGCCTGGGTTGTTTAAGCGCCGGCCGGAACACCGTTGACCAGGGAATGGCGCTGAATCGGTTGCAGTAACCGGCAGACCCGGACGGGCCATCCGCGAGGATCGAAGGTTGTTGCCCCTGATGCCGGATTTCGGTGAGCAACCATTGGTCGTTGAAACTCGACACTGGGTGTTGTTCCACCTGCACGATCCGTCCGCTGAGCAAACCGGTCTGGTCGCTTTGACCGTGTACCTGTCGGTGCTGGCAGCGCAGCCGTTCCAACGACCGACGGCTGCGCTGATCGCGGTGCAGTTGCGCGGAAGCGGGGCGCTGATTGATCGCCGCAGTGCCGATCAATGGATGATTGGCCGCGCCAAAACTGACGGCAGCGGTGCTTCTGTCGCGGGCTTGCGGTTGCGGCTGGATCAGCGGCGAATCGTGGCGCTGGAACATTTCGCGGATCGCCGCGAAGTCCGGTTCGTCGAAAGGATCACCATGAAAAGGCGTGATGACCGGCTCCTGGGGGAAGCTCAAACTGTCGTCGGCCAGCACCAGCACATGCCCGTCGCGGCGGTGTTCGAAGTGATAGTGGATGCCTTCTTCTTCGCAAAGCCGTTGCAGCAAGTCCAGGTCACTTTCTTCGTATTGAATGCAAAAGGGCCGCACCGGGTAGTGCCCGGTGCCCAGTTCAAAACGGTAACTGTGCTCGGGCAGGTCATGCTCCTCCAATAATTGGCGCAGGATGGCCGGGACGCTGAGTCGATGAAAGACCCGGCGGCGGCGCTGTTGTTCGAGACTTTGCAGGTGCGGTACCAGCACCAGTCGATAGCCGATCCGGTGCGTGCCACGATGCTCGCGACTGGCGCTGCGCAGTACGCCGTGAAAGCCCTGGCCGTCACCCAGGCTCAGAAAGGCCGGTTGTTGCAACAGTCGGTCGAGGTTCATCGCCGGCGCCAGGCCTATCACTTCGATGTCGAACCGATAGGGCTGGTTGAGGCCTTCACAGCCGTTGAACTGCAACACCTGCAAACTCAGATCAGCCTCGACGAGGGTCAGGGTGAAGGGACTTTCCTTGTCATTGTGCATCGCGTGAGCTTCTGCCATGAAATACGGGGCGCAGAGGGTACGAAACCACGGGCCTGAATAGTCATTGCAAATCGACTTTTCAGATTTGCCCTACAACGGCTGTTGAAGATGTCGACGGCATGTCGGTAAACAGGATGGAATTTTTGGTCGATTGCCGACTTTAGGCCGTATAAACTTGCGGCCATGCGTCGGCCAACAGATGTCTCGACGCCACAGATCAAGAGAGTGAGTAATGGGCGCACAGTGGAAGGTTAAACACAAAGAAGCGGCATCCAACGCCAAGGGCAAGATCTTCGGCAAACTGGTGAAGGAAATCACCATTGCTGCGCGCAACGGCGCCGATACTGCCACCAACGCACACTTGCGTCTGGTGGTCGAGCAGGCCAAGAAAGCCTCGATGCCCAAGGAAACCCTGGATCGCGCGATCAAGAAAGGCGCGGGCCTGTTGGGTGAAACCGTGCAATACCATCGCGTGACCTACGAAGGCTTCGCCCCGCATCAGGTGCCGCTGATCGTTGAATGCGTGACCGACAACATCAACCGTACCGTGGCTGAAATCCGCGTCGCGTTTCGCAAGGGCCAGTTGGGCGCTTCCGGTTCGGTAGCCTGGGACTTCAACCACGTCGGCATGATCGAGGCGTCCCCGGACAGCCCCGACGCTGACCCGGAAATGGCCGCCATCGAAGCCGGCGCCCAGGATTTCGAGCCGGGCGAAGAAGAGGGCACGACCCTGTTCCTGACCGAGCCTGCGGACCTGGATTCGGTACAAAAGGCCCTGCCTGAGCAAGGTTTTACGGTGTTGGCGGCCAAGTTGGGCTACCAGCCGAAGAACCCGGTCACGGGTTTGAGCGATGAGCAGATGGCTGAAGTCGAAGCCTTCCTCGAAGGCCTTGATAACCACGATGACGTGCAGGATATGTTTGTCGGGTTGGCGGGTTAAGTTCTTTCAGTAAAAGCAAAAGATCGCAGCCTCCGGCAGTTCCTACGCGCCTGTGGGCGCCGCCGAAGGCTGCAGTCTTTTTCTTCAACTCGCCGCAAAAATTCCCTGCAATACACCAACAACCTCGCCAAACCCCGGTCGCGCCAGCACATCCGCCTGGCAGCAGCGCCGCTGCAAATCTTCCAGCACCTGCCGATCGGCATCGCCCAGACCTGAGTCGATCCGCTCCAGCAATTCCTCCAACAGCACCCCGAACGCCCGCACTTCGATCCGTTGCAGCGCGCGGGTTTCCAGGTTATCCGTGGTCGCGTGAAACGACGCACCGCCGAAGTCGCCCAGCAGGCAATCACCGTGCTCGTTCCACAAAATGTTGTGGGCGTAGAGGTCGCCGTGGGTGATGCCCTGTTGGTGCAAATGTTCCGCCGCCGAGGCGATGCCACGGGCAATGCGCAACGCCACCGCCGCGGTGAAGCGGGTGTCATCGGCGTAGACATCGCGCGAACAGGACGCCAGGCTCGGCAACCCGGCCAGGTTGCGATAACTCGGGTCGATCAGTTGCATGACCAGCCCGGCCTGGGCTTGTGGATGCTCGACGATGCGCCCTTCGACGCGGATCAGGTTGGGGTGCAGGCCGGCGGTGATGCAGGCGTTCATTTCATGCAGCGGCGAGCCATCGCTGGTCATTTCGCCTTTATAGAGTTTTACCGCAACCTCGGCGGCCGGTTGCTGCGCACGTTCCCACGTGGCGCGATGGATCACGCCGGACGCGCCTTCACCGAGTTTTTGCTCCAGGTGCAGCGCTGACCAAGGGATGCTCGGTGTGGCGTCGAGGGCGGTGGCGTCGGCTTCGGTTTCCAGCGGGTTACCGGCGTAGGCCAGCCAGGTCAGGGCCGGCAGGGTCAGCAGCCACTCGGGCAGTTCGGTAAAACGGTTGGCCGAAAGACGCAGCAATTCCAAGCGATGGAGTTGCACCAGGCTCTGGGGCAGTTGCTGCAAGCGGTTGCCGGACAACATCAGTTTTTGCATGAGCGCACGTTCACCCAGCTCGCTGGGCAGTTCGCTGATGCAGTTGTCGGTCAGGATCAGCCAGCGCAACAGCGGCGGCAGGGCCGCGGCCGGTACACGCTCGATGCGGTTGGCCCGGAAGCCGATCATGCTCAGCGCAGCGCACTGACCCAGGCAGGCCGGCAGTTCGGTGAACTGGTTGTCGGAGCAAAACACAATCCGCAGACGGGTCAGGCGATGCAGGTCCTCCGGCAGGCTGCTCAAGGCGTTGCCGCTGAGGTTGAGCACCTCCAGCGAATCCGCCAGGTCGAAGATTTCCCGGGGAAACTCGGTGAGGCCGCAGGAAAGATCCAGACGAGTGATGCCGGCCAGCTCGCCGGCCCGCAGTTGTGCGAGGGTATTCATGAACGGATTCGCTATTAAGGGTGAAGAAGAACGCGGGCGACATGATAACGATAGAAGGCTGTATCGGCGCTGAAAAGATCGCGGGCTACGACTCTCGAACTTCAACTAACTGCCCCAGCCGACTCCGCGTGCGCGCCAGGTCAATGGCATCGCCGCCCAGGCTTTCGCGCAACGAATGCCGGCCCAGCAACACCAGATGCTTGTCCTGATCGTACAAAACGTCGATCAGGTTGATAAACCGCTGCTGCGCCGCCATCGAACAATCGCCCAGGGTGGGCAGTTCATCGATGATCCAGTGATCGAAACGCCGACACAGTTCCAGATAATCCATGACCGCCGTCGGGTGGTCGCACAGATCACTGAAAGTAAAACCGACGGTTCGCCCGTCGCAGTGCCGCGCGGGCAGATGCCGTGTGCCGACGGGTAACGCCAGCGGGGCAATGCTTTGCGGCAGGTTCAGTGCCTGGCGCTGGGCCCGCGTCGCTGGCCAGACGTAGTGGCCCTGGGTAAACACTTGCTGGGCGTGGGTTCGGGCCTGGCTTCTGTAGTCATGCGGGCCGCCGACTTCCATGACTTGCATGCGCGTGTTGATCAGGTCGATCACCGGTTTGAAACGCGCGTGGTAGAGCGGGTTGGGCAGCAAGCCTTCCGGCGGGTAGTTGGAGGTGACCAGCAGCAAGATGCCCCGGCGGAACAACGCCTTGAACAGCCGGGAGATGAGCATCGCGTCGCTGATGTCGTAGACGTGAAACTCATCGAAACACAACACCCGGCAATCCTGCAGCAGCTCATCCAGTGTGGTCGCCAAGGCATCGGGTTGTTCGCGATGGCTGAACATGCCCTGATGCAGTTGCGCGAAAAACTCATGAAAGTGCAGGCGCTGTTTTTGCGCGAGGGGGATGGCCTGGAAAAAACCGTCCAGCAACCAGCTTTTGCCACGCCCGACCGCGCCGTGCAGGTACAGGCCGGGCAGGGTTTTCGCCGACGCACCGAGCAGGGTCGTCGCGTGTTGCGCCATGCAGTCGATTACCCGCTGCTGGCTGTGGCTGAGGGTATAACCCTGGGCGAGGGCCTTGTGCTGGAAGTAATCGTGGATGACCCGGTGGCTGGCCGTTGGCGCAGCAGCCTTGCCGAACAAGCGGCGCAGTGCGGGCCAGCGTGGTGTGCTTCGCGAGCGGATTGGCGGTCGAACGGCCACGATAGTCACCCCCGGGTTCTTCAGGCCGGCTCACCGAGCTGCGGCGGCGTAGTTTAACCAGATGGGGAATTGTCCTGCCACTTGTGTCGATACAGTTGGGGCATGCCCCCCGCGCAACAGAAAACGGCATATACCTGTAGGAGCTGGCGAAGCCTGCGATCTTTTGATCTTGATCTTCAGTGCGACGAGGCTTGTAGAAGATCAAAGTCAAAAGATCGCAGCCTTCGGCAGCTCCTACAGGGACGGTGTGAAACCATGGATTTTCGGCTGTTACCGACTACCGCTCAATACTCCGATTCCACCGCGCATTCCACGCCGGGCGCTGTTCGTTCACCTGATCCCAATCCACCGCAATCGCCGTTTGCAGATACTGTTTCATCGCCTCAACCTGGCCACGGGTCTTGTCGGTGGTCGGGGTGTTGGGATTGGACGGGATCTGGTCGCCATCTTCCAGCGCAGCGGCTTGCGCGTCCGGTGTCAGCAGGAATGCCGCGAGTTTTTGCGCCAGTTCCGGTTGGGTGTTGTTGGCGATCGCACATTCGGCGACGTTGAGCACCACGGCGCCTTCTTTCGGCTGCGCGTATTCCACCGGCATGCCCTTGAGCTTCAGCGCGGTGACTTGGGTTGGCGTCAGCGGAAACAGCGCGGCTTCGTCGGTTTGCAGCATTTCCGAGATCTTCGCCGAGCTCGGGATGTACTCCAGCACGTTGCGCCCCACGGTGTTCGGCCAGGCCTTGAAGCCCGGTTCAACATCGGTTTCGCTGCCGCCCTGAATCCGGTTGAACATCAGGAAACCATGCAGGCCGAAGGTCGAGGAGGCCATGGACTGGAACACCACTTTGTCCTTGAAACGCGGGTCGGCCAGGTCCATCCACGAGGTCGGCGCAGCCCAGCCTTTTTCCTTGAACAGCCGCGTGTTGTAGGCCAGCCCGGTGACGCCGAGGCTGACCGCCACGGCTTCATCCTTGATCCGGCCCTTGGCCGGAATCTGCGCCAGGGTCGGACTGTCCTGGAGTTTGTCGCACAAGCCCATGGAGATGGCGCGGTACATGATGCCGTCGTCAAGGAACATCACGTGCAGTTGCGGGTTGCCCTTGCTGGCCTGGACCTTGGCCAGGATGTCGGCGGACGTCCCCGGCACGATCACCACTTTGACGTTGTTGGCTTTCTCGAACACCGGCAGCACCTTGTCGGCGTAGAGCCGCTCCATGGTCCCACCGTTCATGCCCAGGTAAAGCGTCGGTTCGGCCTGGGCCTGAGTGACCGTGAGCAGGGCGCCCATGCAGGACAACCCGAGCAGTGCAGTGCGTTTGACGTTATTCATTGGCGCGACCTTCCTCTATCAAGCAACTGGGATGGAGTGAAACCGGGTGATGGAAAACGCATCCAGCGACGTTTTTGAAGCGCCGCTGCAAATGATCTCGGTGAGCGCCTGGCCCACCGCCGGGCCGATCTGGAAACCGGCGCCGGCAAAGCCAAACCCGTGCAACAGGCCGGGCTGGGTGCCGCTGTGCCCGATCACCGGTTGGCGGTCGGGCAAGTAACCTTCGGTGCCGCTCCAGGTGCGAATCGCCTGGGCGCCTTCGAGAAACGGGTAGAGCTCGACCGCTTGCCGCAGGATCTCAAGCACGGCGTTCTGGCCGGGACGGGCGCGGGCGTCGTCGAGGGCAAAACCCTGGCCGCCGCCCAACACACAGTTGCCGCGCGCGACCTGGCGGGCATAGATGCCACCGCCCTCGACTCCGGTGCTGGCGTTCATCACCAGCGGCAACGGTTCGGTGACCAGCATCGCCGGGTGCCCGGCGTGCATCGGCACCGCTTCGCCAAACTGTTCGGCGAGTTTGCCGGCCCAGGCTCCGGCGCAATTCATCAGCCACGGTGCGCGGAATTCGAGGCCGCTCGCGGTGTTGACGTGAAAGCGCTGGCCGTCGTGTTCGACGCGAGTCACCGCGCATTGTTCATGGACTTGCGCACCATGGCGCCGCGCCGTTTGGGCAAACGCCGGGGACACCAATCGCGGGTTGGCGTGGCCATCGTCCGGGCAAAACGACGCGCCGGCCGCGACATCGCCAACCCACGGAAACCGCGCGCGCAACTCATTGCGTTCGAGGATTTGCAAGTCGAGGCCGAACCCCTGGCTGCTGGCGGCGTAGTCCTGCAACGCGCGCAGATCGTTGAGGCTGCGCGCCAGTTTCAAGTGACCGCTGCGCTGGTATTCGCCGTCGATGCCGATCAACTGCGGCAGTTGCGCCCAGAGTTCGTGAGCCTGTTGCGACAGCGGCAGTTGCGACAGCGGGCGACCCTGACGGCGCACGCCACCGTAGTTCACACCGCTGGAGTGGGAGCCGCAAAAGTCCCGTTCCAAAAGCGCCACGCGGCGCCCGGCCTTGCTCAGAAACAGTGCGGCCGAGGCGCCGACGATACCGCCGCCAATGATGATGGCATCGACTTCAATCATGGCTCGACCTCCAGGCCAAACGGCAACGGTTTGACCGGCGACTGCGCGCGCAACCGGCCAATCTCCGACACCTTGCGCTGACTTTCGCAGGCAATGATTTCTGCCGCCGCCGCGCCGCACATTCGGCCCTGGCAGCGACCCATGCCGACCCGGCAATGGGCCTTGACCCGATTGATCTCCCAGTGGCCTTCGCGCACCACCTGGCGGATCTCGCCGGCGCGGACTTCTTCGCAGCGGCAGACAATCAGGTGGTCGGCGGTGTGGGCGGCCCAGTCTTCGGGGAAGACGAAGGCTTGCTCCAGTCCTTGGCGAAAATCGCCGATGCGTTTGAGGGAGTGTTCCAATTGATGGCTGCGTTGCGGCGGGATCAGGTAACCGCTGTCTTCAAGCAACGCCAACGCCGCACGCTCGCCGGCCATTTCCGCCGCGTCGGCGCCCATGATCCCGGCGCCATCACCGGCCAGGTACACCTCGGCGACACTGCTGCGTCCGGCGCTGTCGCGCTCTGGTAGCCAAGCGCGGTTGAGCGGGTTCCAGGCGAATTCACAGCCAAGCAGGTCGGCGAGCTGGGTTTCGCTGCGCAGGCCATGGGCGAAGGCGACGGCGTCGCAGTCGATTTGCTGGGAGCCCTTTGCGTTGCGCCAGTTCAGCGATTGCACCCGTTGTTCGCCGTTGACCTGAACCAGGCTGGCCCCCTGATGCACCGGGATGCCATGGGCGGTCAGCCAACTGCGGTAATAAATGCCTTTGGCCAGGGTTGCCGGTTGTGCCAGCAGGCCGGGCAGGGCGCGGGCCTGTTGGCTGAAGGGCGAACTGTCGAGCACCGCGACGACCTTCGCCCCGGCCTTGGCGTACTGATACGCCACCAGGTACAGCAACGGTCCGCTGCCAGCGAACACCACCCGTTCACCGATGGCGCAGCCCTGAAACTTCAGCGCAATCTGCGCCGCGCCGAGGCTGTAGACCCCCGGCAAGGTCCAGCCCGGCACCGGCAGAATCCGGTCAGTGGCGCCGGTGGCGACGATCACCCGGGAGAACGCCAGGCGTGTGGCGCGGCCATCCTGCAACGTGTCGAGCGCACCGGCCTCGGCGTTCCACACCAGGGTTTCGGGGCGGTAGTCGAGTTGCTCGCGCAGGGCGTCGAGGGTTTGATGGATCGCATTGGCTTTGTGCGCTTCGAAGCCATACAGCTTGACCGCCGAACGCTTGAAGTTCGCCGGTTGCCGCCGATAAATCTGCCCGCCGCCGCGCGCGGCTTCGTCCAGCAGGATCGGGCGCACGCCATGAGCGACCAGGGTTTGTGCGGCACGGATACCTGCGGGGCCGGCGCCGATGATGATCACGGGATTCATATCAAGCGCCCCGGTTCACGGTTGATCTGGTGCCCGGCCTCAAGCAATGTCGAGCAGGCGCGCACCCGGCGGCCATCACCCAAACGCACCCAGCAGTCCTGGCACGCGCCCATCAGACAGAACCCGGCGCGAGGCTCGGCGCTGAAGTCGCTGCCGCGCAGGTGGTCGCTGCAGGTCAGCACCGCCGTCAGCACGGTGTCGCCGAGCAGGGCGGTGGCCGGTTGGCCGTCGAGGACAAAGTCCAGGGCCGGGCGGTCGCCTTCGGCCAGTCGTTTCAGCAGAGCCATGGCGCCCTCATTGTTTGCCCACCAAAACCCGATCCAGGCCATAGACCCGGTCGAGCAGAATCATCGTCAATGCGGTCAGGCCGATCACCAGAGCCGACACCGCCGCCATCATCGGATCGATGGATTCGGTGGCGTACACGTACATCCGCACCGGCAAGGTTTGCGTGGCCGGCGAGGTGACGAAAATCGACAACGTCACCTCGTCGAAGCTGTTGATAAACGCCAACAGCCAGCCACCGGCGACACCGGGCAAGATCATCGGCAAGGTGATTTGCTTGAACAGCGTGAAGCGCCCGGCGCCCAAGGATTGCGCGGCGTGTTCGGCGCTGCGGTCCAGGCCAATCGCCGACGCCAATACCAGTCGCAGCACATACGGCGTGATCACCAGCACATGGGCGAAGATCAGCCAGCCGAAGCTGCCATTCACGCCCATCAGCGCAAACAGGCGCAGCAGTGCGACGCCTAAAACCAAGTGCGGAATGATGATCGGCGACAGGAACAGGCCATTGAAAAAGCCGCGTCCGGGAAACTCATAGCGGGTGATGGCCAGCGCCGCCGGCACCGCAATCAGCGTCGCCAAGGTCGCGGCGCAGAACGCCAGGATCAGGCTGTTGTAGAACGCATCGACAAAATCGGCGCGTTCAAAAACCGCACGAAACCAACGCAACGAGAAGTTCGTCGTCGGCAGGCTCAGGGTGTTTTCCGGAGTGAAAGCCACCAGGCACACCACCACCAGCGGCGCCAGCATGAACAGCACCACCAGGGCATGAAACAGCAGGGCGAAAGGACCGTTCTTGGACATGTCGAGTTATCCCAATGACTTCTTGTAGCGGCCTTCGATCATCCGGTTCCACGACAGCATGATCAGCAGGTTGAGCAACAGCAGGGCCACGGCAATCGCCGCGCCCATCGGCCAGTTCAGCTCCGACAGGTACTGGTCGTAGATCAGCGTCGCGACCATTTTCAAGCGTCGTCCGCCGAGCAAACCGGGAATGGCGAAGGAGCTGGCAGCGAGGCCGAACACGATCAAGGTGCCGGACAACACGCCGGGCATGATTTGCGGCAGCACCACTTTGCGCATCACCGTGAGGTGGCTGGCACCGAGGGACAACGCGGCTTGTTCAGCGGCCGGGTCGAGTTTCTGCAGCGAGGTCCAGACCGGAATAATCATGAACGGCAGCATCACGTGGACCAGCGCAATCACCACCGCAAACGGCGTGTACAGCAGCTTCATCGGCGAACCGCCGAAGGCTTGCAGGGTCTGGTTGACCAGGCCATCGGCACCGAGCAACAGGCTCCAGCCGAAAGCGCGCACCACCACCGAAATCAGCAGCGGGGTGAGGATCAGAATCAGGAAAATCGAGCGCCACGGCGCGCCCATACGGCTGAGGATGTAAGCCTCAGGCACGCCGATCACCACACATAGCAGCGTGGTCAAACCGCTGATCCAGAACGTACGCAGGAAGATTTCGTAGAAGTACGGATCGCCCAGCAGGCTGCTGTAGTGATCGAGGGTGTAGGCGTTGCTGTTGATCCCCGAGCTGTAGTCGAAGACGTTGAACGACAGCACCAGCGTCAGCGCTAAAGGAATGACCAGCAGGCACACATACAACGCCAGCGCCGGTGCCGACAATAGATAGCCTTGGCGTCCCTGACGGAGGTTGGCGAGCAGACTCATGCCGACACCTCGTCGACACTCAGTACCCGCAGCAGCGCCGCGTCCCAGTCCAGGCCGACCGCCGTGCCTTCGGCCAGTGGCGCCGAGCCGTCGTTGCGACGCACCACGCTGAGTTCGCCCAGGGTCGTGGAGACGCCGTACAACCATTGGCTGCCGAGGAAGAAGCGGCTGACGATATTGCCTTGCAGCCGACCGTGATCTTTATCCCGCAGATCGATTTTTTCCGGGCGCAGGCTGAGGGTCAGATCGCCGCCACTGCTGACTTGCACAACACCCGCGTCATCGCGTTTGCCGGGCAACAGATTAGCCTTGCCGACAAACCCGGAAATGAACTCGGTACGCGGGTGTTCATAAAGGGTGTACGGCGCGTCGATCTGGGTGATGCGCCCGGCCTGCATTACCACCACGCGGTCGCTGATCGACAACGCTTCGGATTGGTCGTGGGTGACCATCAGCGTGGTAATGCCGACTTCGCGCTGGATGCGGCGGATCTCGAATTGCATCTCTTCGCGCAGGTTGGCGTCGAGGTTGGACAGCGGCTCATCGAGCAGCAGCACTGGCGGCTCGATCACCAAGGCCCGGGCCAGTGCAACGCGTTGGCGCTGGCCACCGGACAATTCCCGTGGATAGCGCTCGGCGTGTTGATTGAGGCGCACCAGTTTCAGCACCCGAGCCACCCGTTGCTGCAACTCGGCGTTGGGCACTTTGCGCATCCGCAGGCCGAAGGCGACGTTGTCCTGCACACTCATGTGCGGAAACAACGCATAGCTCTGGAACACCACGCCCAGGCCACGGCTGGCGGGTTTGGCGTGGGTGATGTCGCGACCGTCGAGCACGATGCGGCCGCTGCTGACGTCGACGAAGCCGGCGATCATTTGCAACGTGGTGGTTTTGCCGCAGCCGGAAGGGCCGAGCAGGGACACGAATTCGCCTTTTTCCACCGAGAGGTTGGTGGCGACGACTGCGTCGATTGCGCCGTAGCGTTTACCGAGGTTTTCAAGTTGCACGAAGGCCATAGCTGCGCTCCACCTGAGATTGTTATGCGCGGCCTTGGGGTCGCGCTTTTTTTTGTATGGGCAGATACGAAAGGATGATGCGGGGTGCGTTGGCGCTCGACTTGGGTCGGCTGCCGCTGTTGTTCGAATCGCCCCTGTATGGACGCAGAGTAGGACGAAGAATAGGATGCGCTCAATGGCCTATTTCACTGAAGCGATGACTATTTTCAGTTTCATTCGGTGAGTAAATTTATTGTCGAGAAAACCCATGCCTGATTCCACTGAGCGGAATGAAATCAAAAATGAAGTCGGTGTCGGCGCCGTCTCCCGACTGTTTGCGGTGCTGCGCAGCCTCGGCGATACGGTCGAGGGTGGCGAGCGTGTGACGCAATTGGCCCAGCGCATCGGGTTGTCGCAACCGACTACGCACCGCTTGCTGCGCAGCCTGATGGACGAGGGCATGGTCGAGCAGGATGCGCGCAGTAAACGCTATCGCCTGAGCCTGGATTTCTTCGCCCTGGCCGCCCGTGCGGGCAACACCGGCAACCTGCGCGAACTGGCGCGCCCGGCGTTGCTGCGGTTGTCGGCATCGCTGGGGGATTCGTTGTTTTTGCTGGCGCGCAGTGGTTTTGATGCGATCTGTCTGGATCGCAGTGAAGGGCCGTTTCCGATTCGCACTTTTACCGGCGACATCGGCGGGCGCGTGGCGCTGGGGGTTGGGCAGGGAAGTCTGGCGATCCTGGCGTTTCTGCCTGAAGAAGAGCGGGACACGGTGATTCATTACAACTTGCCGCGACTCAAGGACTTTCACCTGTATGACGAGGTGTTCCTGCGTTCGGAAGTGGAGAGCGTGCGCGCGTTGGGGTATGCCGGGCGTAACACTGGCGTGTTGCAAGGCATGGCCGGGGTCGCGGTGCCGATTCTGGATCGTGATGGGCGGGCGGTGGCGGCGTTGAGTGTGGCCACGGTCAGTGATCGGTTGGGGCCGGATCGGTTGCCGACGGTGGTGGAGATGTTGAAGCGTGAGGCGGCGCTGATCGGGCCGCGGATTAATCCGTTTGATCCGTTGTTGCGCAGGCCCTCGCAAGTGTTTGGGCAGGCCTGATGATCGTTCCCACGCTCCGCGTGGGAATGCCTCAAGGGACGCTCCGCGTTCCAGCGCCGGGAAGGGACGCGGAGCGTCCCGGGCTGCATTCCCACGCGGAGCGTGGGAACGATCAGGGTCAGAAGTTCACGGTTTGCTTGAGCATCCGCGCCGCCGCCGTATCGCTCGGGCTGACCATCGCGTAGTTGTACCCGGCCCCCGACCAATACTCGGCCTGCAACTCGCCATCGCTGCGACTGCCCCGTGGCAGCAGGTAATTTTTCGGCCCCGGCGGGCGGACGTAGAAGCTGATCTTGTGCCCGCCCGCATCTTCATAAACCACCATCGCCGCCGGCCCTTGCTCGGTGCTGAGCAAGCGTCCGCTGACCGGTTTGAACCCGGCACCCGCCAGGTCCGGCAAGCGGTTGGCCTGGGTGAAATAGCGGTCGAGCCAGCGCTGCATGTCGCCGTCATCACTGACCTTGTAATCCGCCGGCAACATGCCTTGCTGGGCAAACAAACGGTAGGCCTGCATGGCATCGGCCATCGGCGCCTGGGTGCTGAGCAGGGTCATTTCCCGCGCCTGCCAGCCACTGATGCCACCGACGCTGACCGCGATCAACAACACCGCGGCGCTGGCCAGATGGCGCCGGGACTGACGCTTGAGGCGCTGGCGAATCACCACGGGATCGAGGTCCGGATTGGCCGCTTGCTGCAACGCACCACTTAACGCCGCGCGCAATTGCTGGGCATCCTGCTGCCAGGCCCGCACTTGTTCGGAAACTTCCGCATTGCTGGCCAGAAAAGTCTCCACCAGACGTCGGTCGGCATCGTTGAGTTGGTGATCGATGTAGGCGTGCAGGTCACGCTCGCTTGGGGGCATGCTGATCATTTGAGTCTCCGCAGGGAAGGGCGGCTGATTTCGCCATCGCTGAGTTCGCGCAAGGCCTGGCGGGCGCGGGACAGGCGGGACATCACGGTGCCAGTCGGGACGCCGAGAATCTCGGCGACCTCTTTATACGTCAGGCCTTCCACCGACACCCACAGCAGCAAGGCGCGCTGTTCGGTGTTGAGCTGGTCGAAGGCTTGCAGGGTGGTTTGGGCGATCACGGTGCGCTCGGCCGAGGGTTGCGCATCGTCGCGTCCGGTAAAGAACTCGAGCATCCGCGCATAACGTCGAGAGCGCCGGTGCGCGTCGAGAAACTGCCGATAGAGGATCGAAAACAACCAGGCCCGCAAATCGCCCTCGGGGCGTTTGTCGCTCCAGCTCGACAGCGCCCGCTCGAGGCTGGCCTGGACCAGATCGTCGGCGCTGCTGGGGTTGCGCGTCAACGACACGGCAAACCGGCGCAATCTGGGAATGATTTCTCTGAGCTGTTCGTCGATATCGTTCATGAGTTTCTGACTAGTCACTACGCTTTGGACTAGGAAGACGCCCGGTACTGAAGGTTATTCCACGCCCGAAAAAATAAATACCGGCCGATGGAATAAACCTGCACGGGGTGCGTCTGCTTGGTTCTTCTCACTTGTGGCCGATGGCCCTGGAGTCTTTCATGGTAGATCGCTCAACACCGCCCAATCGGCCGCCGCTGAGTACCGCCAGTCTGGTCGCACGTCTGGCCGGCATCGGCGTTGTCGTCGCGGCCATCGCCGGGGCTTTTGCCTACGTCAACGGCACCTTCGACCCACAACGCCTGACGCCGAAAAAGCTGATCAATGTGCTGGAAACCAACAACGGTGTGCACCCGGGGTTCCGGCGTAACCACTCCAAAGGCGTGTGCGTGATCGGGCACTTCGAGAGCAGTGGCGAAGCGCGCAGCTATTCCAGTGCGCAAGTGTTCAATGACGCGCGGACTCCGGTGGTCGGACGATTCGCCTTGCCGGCCGGTAACCCGTATGCGCCGGACAGTGCTGTGCCGATTCGCAGCCTGGCGCTGCGTTTCACCCAGGCCAACGGCCAACAGTGGCGCACCGGGATGAACAGCATGCCGGTGTTCCCGGTGGGCACGCCCGAGGCGTTCTATCAGTTGCAACAGGCGCAATCACCGGATCCGGCCACCGGTAAACCTGATCCGGCGGCGGTGCCGGCGTTCTTTGGTTCGCACCCGGAAGCAGGGCCATTCCTGGCCTGGATCAAAACCGCCAAGCCGTCCGCCAGTTACGTGACGGAAACCTACAACAGCATCAATGCGTTTTACCTGGTGAATGCGTCCGGGCAGAAGCAGGCGGTGCGTTGGAGCATGATCCCGGTGGCGCAGGACGCGGCGGGTGCCACGGCGCCTGAAGGCGCGGATTTCCTGGAGAAAGACCTGGTGCAGAAAATTGCCGCAGGACCACTGCGCTTTAAGTTGAACATCACCCTGGCCAACCCTGGTGATCCGGTGAATGACGCCAGCAAGACCTGGCCCGAGGGCCGCAAAGTGATTAACGCCGGGACCCTGGTGCTCGATGCGACCCAGCCGCAACTCAATGGCGAGTGCCGTGACATCAACTACGACCCGCTGGTGCTGCCGGCCGGGATCGAAGGCTCCGACGACCCGCTGCTCGCCGCGCGTTCCGCCGGTTACGCCAGTTCCTACCTGCGTCGCACCAGCGAAGTGAATCAGTTGCCCGCCGCCAAACAGGAGGCTCAACAATGAGCGCCCAACCCAAGCATTTCGTCCCGCTGGCGCGCCTGCTGCACTGGCTGATGGCGTTGATGGTCATTGCGATGCTGTTTATCGGCGCGGGCATGGTGGCCTCGGTGTCCGAGCGTCATGAGTGGCTGATTCACCTGCACAAACCCTTGGGCATTGCGATTCTGCTGCTGGTGATTGTGCGTTTGGTCGTGCGCTTTTCCACTGAACAGCCACCGCTGCCGGCGGACCTGCCGGGCTGGCAGGCGCTGGCGGCCAAGGCATCGCATGTGTTGCTTTACGCCTTGATGCTGATTTTGCCGCTGCTGGGTTGGGCGATGATTTCCGCTGCCGGCGACCCGGTGATGCTCAGCAATTCCCTGCAGTTGCCGTCGATTGTGCCGGCGAATGCGCAGGTGTTTGCCGTGTTGCGCAAGGCCCATGGGTATCTGGCGTATCTGCTGTTCCTGACAGTGCTGCTGCATCTGGCGGCGGCGTTGTTTCATGGCTGGGTGCGGCGTGATGATGTGCTCGATAGCATGTTGCGCGGTAAGGATCGCGGTTGATCCTCCTCCGATGACTCCCTGTAGCAGCTGCCGAGCACCGCGAGGCAGCGTTCGGCGGCGAAGCCGTCGCAAATCAGCCACTGCGGTTTTTCAGGTGTACCACGGTGGCAGGATTGACGACGGCTTCGCCGCCGAACGCAGCCTCGCGCAGCTCGGCAGCTGCTACACAGGTTGTGTGAGGCGTTGGGTCTTGGTGGCCAGGGTCCGCCACCAATAAATCAACGCCACGGCGTTGATCCCGGCCCCCAATACGCACACACCCATCCACCCACCCCACGCAAACATCGCCGTCGAGCCAATCGAGCCCAACGCACTGCCAATCGAATAAAACAGCATGTATCCGGCGGTCAGTCGACTTTGCGCTTCGGGCCGCACGCTGTAGATCATGCTCTGGCTGGTGACGTGCACCGCTTGTAACCCCAAGTCCAGCGTGATGACCCCAAGCAACAACGCCCACAACGAGGACTGGGTGAAGGCGATGGGCAGCCACGAACCCAGCATCAACAACAGCGACAGACCGCTGGTCCATTGCCCCAGACCCCGATCAGCCAGATGCCCGGCGCGTGCCGCCGCGAGTGCGCCTGCCGCACCGGCCAGTCCGAATAATCCGATTTGCGTGTGGGACAACGACAGCGGCGGGGCGCTCAGCGGCAAGACCATGGGCGTCCACAACACCATGGCGCTGGCAAAGGTCAGCAGGGCGAGGATCGCCCGTTGACGCAGCACCGGTTCTTCCTTGAACAAGGTGAAGACCGAGCCGATCAGTGCTGAGTAAGTGTGGGAAGGTTGCGGAGCTTCCTGTTTGGGCAGCACGCGAAACAACAGCAGCGCCATCACCAGGGTCAACCCCGCCGAAAGCAGATAAATCGAACGCCAACCGGCCAAATCGGCCATGCCACCCGCCACGGTGCGCGCAAGCAAAATGCCGACAACGATGCCGCTGGTGACCACGCCCACCACACGTCCGCGCTGGGCTGGAATCGCCAGGGTCGCCGCGTACGCCACCAGTACCTGCGTCACCACCGCCAACAACCCGGTCAACGCCATGCCGATCAGCAGCCAAATGCTGTTCTGCGCGAACGCGATCATCAACAACGCCAGCGCCGACAACAGCGTTTGCGTGACGATCAAGCGCCGCCGGTTGAGCAGGTCGCCGAGCGGCACCAGCAACAACAACCCCACGCCATAACCGACCTGAGTCAGGGTGACGACGATGCCGATGGTCGCCGGGTTCATGGCAAAGGCCTCGGCCATGGCATCGAGCAGCGGTTGGGCGTAATACACGTTGCCGACGGCCAGGCCGCAAGCGACAGCGAACAGCAGCACCACGCCGCTGTTCAAGGGTTGATTGGGCTTCATGCCAGACTCCTGATGTGGTTTCAAAATAAAACCACTTGTACGGTAGAGAGGCTGGTTTTATATTGCAACCACATTTGTTGTCAGCGAGCGCGATCATGGTCAAACGAACAAGCATGCAAGGCGCCGAATGCCCGGTCGCCCGTTCACTGGATGCCATTGGCGATTGGTGGTCGTTGCTGATCGTGCGCGATGCGTTTGATGGCATTCGCCGGTTTGGCGAGTTTCAGCGCAATTTGGGCATGGCCAAGAACATCCTCTCGGCGCGATTGCGCACGTTGGTGGCCCACGGGATTTTCGATCTGGTGCCGGCGTCGGATGGCAGTGCGTATCAGGAATACGTGCTGACGGAGAAGGGCCAAGGCCTGTTCCCGTTGATCATCGGCTTGCGGCAGTGGGGCGAGGCGTTTTTCTTTGAGGCGGGGGAAGCGCATTCACGGGTGGTTGATCGTGAACAGGGGCGGCCGGTGCGAGCGTTGGAATTGCGTGCCGAGGATGGGCGGTTGTTGGGGCCGGAGGATTGTGTGCGGGTGGCAGCCGAATAAAGATCGCGCCTTCGCAGGAACTGCCGAAGGCTGCGATCTTTTGATCTTAGCGCAACGTACCCACCATCTCAGCAATGGTGGTCAGCACGTCTTTACCCAACTGCTTGGAACGCTTGCCCGACCAACCCGTCAGCGCATTCGGCGCATCGTTGTTGTCCTTGAACGGCATCTCCAGGGTCAGCGACAGGCAATCAAACTTCTCGCCAACGCTGTTACAGGCCAACGTCATGTTGGCTTTGCCCGGCAAATCGCGGGTGTAACCATGCTTGGTCTGGAAGTCCTTGGTCAGGTGCTTCAAATGATCGCGGAAGTGCGTTTCGAGCTTCTCGAGCCGCGGCGTGTAACCAGGGTTGCCTTCGCAACCGGCGGTGAACACGTAGGGGATTTCCTCATCGCCATGGATGTCGAGGAACAGATCGACGCCGTACTTTTCCATCTGCTGCTGTACGAAAAACACTTCCGGGCTGACGTCCTGACTGGCGCTCTGCCAGGCACGATTGAGGTCCTGGCCCATGGCGTTGGTGCGCAGGTGACCGTGGAAGGCGCCGTCCGGGTTCATGTTCGGCACCAGATACAGGTCGGCACTGGCCAGGAGTTTGTTCAGTACCGGGTCGTCGTGTTTTTCCAGGCGTTCGATCACGCCTTCCATGAACCACTCGGCCATGTGCTCGCCGGGATGCTGTTGCGCGATGATCCAGACCTTGCGCTGGCCTTCGGCGCCCGTGCCTTTGCGCAACAACTGAATGTCGCGACCTTCGGCGCTTTTGCCGGTGGCCAGCAACTCGGTGCCAGCCTTGGTCAGCGCCTGCTCGATCAGCCAGTCATGGCGACCGCGGCTATAAGGTTCGAAGTAGGCAAACCAGGCGTGGGTGGCCGTGGCTTCGAGGCTGAAACGCAGGCAGTCGCCTTCGAAGATGGTCGGTACCCGGAACCAGTTGACGTGGTCGTAGGACGCCACGGCCTGATAACCGTCCCAGGCTTTGTGGTACGAGGATTTGCTGGCGTTGTTCAGGCGAAACCAATGCTCTTGACCGACATGCAGGCCGCTGGCCTTGAAGTGGAACCACTGGAAATGCTGGCTGCGGGTGTCCGGCTTGATCGCCAGCAGGGCTTGCAGTGGATTACTGATGTCCAGCACTTCGATGTTGCCGCTGTCGAAGTTGGCGCTGATGTCGAAAGAGGATTTAGCCACGGTCATAGTCGGTTCCTGATTATGATTTTATGGCTGCTACTTTACACGCAAGCGCGTGTTACCCCGTGCACCTTTTTGCGCCAGACCAGGCGCCTGCTGAGTCATTTCAACTCGTTCCCCGCGCCTGCCAAACAGTTGCCCTGCGACTCGGTTTTCCCAATAAAGCATTCCAATCAATGACATGAACGCCGAGGACGCGATCTGGCACGCAATGTGCTTTTTTGGCTTTATGGATAATTGGATACAAAAATACAAAAGGTGCACGCGATGAAATTTGCTCCTGTCTATACCGAGCGTCAGCCGATCACCGCCGAAGAGGAGGCCTACAACTTTCTGCTTGAGGCGATTTGCAAGGGACGCTATCGCACTGGTGAACGGCTGATTGCCGAGGACATTGCCGGTGAAATCGGCATGAGCCGGATGCCGGTTCGCGAAGCGTTTCGCCGGCTCGATGCCGACGGCCTGGTCATCCTGCGGCCCAACCGCGGTGCCATCGTGCGTGGCTTGAATATCGATGAAATGCGCGAAGTCTTCGAAATGCGCAGCGCTCTGGAAGGCCTCGCGATTCGCGTCGCGGTGGCGAACATCACCGAACGCCATTTCAGTCATCTGGAGCGTCTGCTCGATGAAATGGACGACTACCGCGAAGACGGCGCCGAGTGGGTCAGCCGTCATCGTGCCTTCCACGAATACCTGTGCAGCTTGAGCGAACGCCCGCGCCTGATGCGGCAGATTTCGGCGTTGTATTCAGTGATCGAGCCGCACATGCGCCTGTGGTTGCAACACGCCGACAAACCCCGCAGCGCCCGGGACGAGCACGCCTCGATCGTGGCCGCGTTGCGCTCCGGCGATCCGGACAAGGCGGCGGCGGTGGTGTGCGAGCACATAGAAGGCACCATCCCGCGATTGATCCAGTTTCTTGAAGCCCACCAAAAATAATCCACCCATAAAAAGAAAGCCCCTGACACCTGGAGCCTTGCCATGCACAAGCGTTGCGCGTTTGTAGCCGTTGTCACGTTGAGTCTGTGTTCCCAGTGGGCGTTGGCCGCCCCCGCCTTGCCGGAGCGATTGAGCAAGAGCGACAAGATCGTCTATTGCTCGGGCATGGATTCGCCGCCGCTGGTGTCTTTTGATGTGAAGCAGAAGCCGGTCGGCCTGCAGGTGGACATGGGCGAAGCGATTGCCCAGCGCCTGGGGAACAAGAAAGTCGAATGGCGGATCTCGCCGTTTGCCGGCCTGATCCCGGCGTTGCTGGCGCAGCAGTGCGACATGATTGTCGATCAGCTGTTCGACAAGCCCGAGCGCCGTGAAGTGATCGACATCGTCAACTTCATGTATTCCAGCCAGTCGATCGTGGTGCCCAAGGGCAACCCGAAATCGGTGCAGACCCTTGAAGACCTGTCCGGGCTCAAGGTCGCGGTCAGCAACGGTTCGACGATCCGTGTTCTGCTTGGGGCTGAGAACGACAAGTTGGTGGCCGCCGGCAAGGCCCCGATGAAACTGGTGATCTACAACGTCGACGCCGATGCCTTCCAGGCGTTGCGCATCAATCAGGTGGACGCCTTCGGCACCACCGTTGAATCCGCCGGGCACTACCAGCAACTCGCCCCGGACCTGTTCCAGTCTGCCGTGCCCGCGTTCAACCGGATTCTCACCGGGTTCGGCGTGCGCAAGGGTGACCCGCAGTTGAGCGCTGCCCTGACCGAAGTCCTGCAAGGCATGCGCGCCGACGGCAGCTATGCCGCGCTGCTCGGTAAATGGCATGTCGACGGTGACAAACTGGACTGAGGGCGCCACTGATGAACTTCAATTGGGATGTGTTTTGGCAGTACCTGTTGCAGCCCAGCGACGTCTACCTGACGGGGCTCTGGCTGACGTGCCTGATCAGCGTCTCGGCGATGTTGCTGGGGTGTGTGCTGGGGCTGGTGGCGGCGCTGATGAAACTGTCGCGCAATCCGCTGTTGCAGTACCCGGTGCGCTTTTATGTGTGGCTGATGCGCGGAACGCCGCTGTTGGTGCAGATCGTGTTCCTCTACACGGCGCTGGCGGCCGGGGGGATTTTCCGCTTCGAAGACCTGGACCTGGGCTGGTTCATTGTGCCGGGCAATATCCAGGCGGCGATCATTGCCCTGGGCCTCAACGAAGGCGCGTACATGGCCGAAATCATCCGCGCCGGCATCGGTGCCGTGGACAAGGGCCAGTACGAAGCCGGGCGTTCCCTGGGCATGACCTTTGCCAAACTGATGCGGCGCATCGTCCTGCCCCAGGCTTTCCGGGTGATCGTGCCGCCGCTGGGCAACGAGTTCAACGTGATGCTGAAAAACACCACGCTGGTTAGTGTCATCGGCGTGCAGGAACTGCTGCTCAGCACGCAAATGGTCACCTCGGCGACCTTCCGGGTGTTCGAGTTGTACCTGGTGGTCGCCATTTATTTCCTGTTCCTGACCACGCTGTGGGGCTTTTTCCAGCGCTGGCTCGAAACGCGGTTCGGGCAGTCTGACCGGCCGGCACCGGCGGCCAGTCGCATGTTCGGTCGCAGCACCCTGAAACTGCTGAGAGGGCGTTGAACATGGCGCACATGAGTGAAGAGTTGGTCATCGAAGCGCTGGATATTCACAAGTCCTTCGGCGACCTGGAGATTCTCAAGGGCATTTCCCTGCAAGTCCGCCGTGGCGAAGTGGTGGTGCTGATCGGCGCGTCCGGTTCTGGCAAGACCACGTTTATTCGCTGCATCAATTTGCTCGAAGACATTCAGTCGGGGCAGATCCGCGTCAGCGGCCAGCCCATGGGTTACCGCACTCGGGCCGACGGCAGTCTGGTGAAGGACTCGGAGCGCAATATCGCGCGGCAACGCCGGGACATCGGCATGGTGTTCCAGCGTTTCAATCTGTTCCCGCACATGACCGCGCTGGAAAACATCATCGAAGCGCCGGTCCACGTATTGGGCGTGACGCGCAAAGCCGCAGTGGAACAGGCACAGGCGCTGCTCAAGCGAGTTGGGCTGGCGGAAAAGGCCGATCACTACCCGTCGATGTTGTCCGGTGGCCAGCAGCAGCGGGTGGCGATCGCCCGGGCGCTGGCGATGAAGCCCCAGGCCATGCTCTTCGACGAACCCACCAGTGCCCTGGACCCGGAAACTGTCGGCGAAGTGTTGCAAGTGATGAAGGAGTTGGCCGAGGAGGGCATGACCATGGTCGTGGTCACCCATGAAATGGGTTTTGCTCGCGAAGTGGCCGACCGGGTGGTGGTGCTCGATCAAGGCGAATTGATCGAACAAGGGCCGCCCGAACAGATCTTCAGCCAGCCCAGTCATGCGCGCACCCGCGCCTTCCTCAGTCGGGTCCTGTGAGCCCGCAAACCTTCTTTGTGTGAGTCCTGCCATGTTCGAATTTTCTGCCCATGAGTACCCTTACGCGTCCCAGCGTCAGAGCGTGTTTGCCAAACGCGGCATGGTCGCCGCGTCCCAACCGTTGGCCGCTGAAGCGGGGATTGAGATCCTGCGCCGGGGCGGCAATGCGATTGATGCAGCAATTGCCACGGCGGCGGCGCTGACGGTGGTCGAGCCCACCGGTTGCGGTATCGGCGGCGATGCTTTTGCACTGGTCTGGACGCAAAACAAGCTGCACGGTTTGAACGCCAACGGCGGCGCCCCTCAGGCTTTGAGCGTCGAGGCGGTGAAAGCGGCCGGTCATGAACAGATGCCGTTGCATGGCTGGACGCCGGTGACGGTGCCGGGTTGCCCGTCGGCGTGGGCGGAACTGTCCCGGCGTTTCGGACGCTTGCCCTTTGTCGATTTGCTGCAACCGGCCATCAGCCTGGCGCGGGACGGCTTTCCGGTATCGCCCGTGGTTGCCCTGCAATGGCAAGCCGCGCTGGAAGACTTCACCCCGAGCCGCGACGAAGTGCTCGATGCCTGGTTCAAGACGTTCCTGATTGACGGCCGGGCGCCGCGCGCCGGTGAGTTGTTTCGCAACCCGGCGCAAGCACGAACGTTAACGGAATTGGCCGCCACCGAATGCGAGAGCTTCTATCGCGGCGCATTGGCGCAGCGGCTGGACGCCCATTCCCGGGCCACGGGCGGCTACCTGCGCGCCAGTGATTTGCAGGATTACCGCGCGCAATGGGTCGACCCGATCACGGTCAATTATCGCGGCGTCGATGTCTGGGAGATTCCGCCCAGCGGCCAAGGATTGGTCGCGTTGATGGCGTTGAAGATTCTCGAAGGTTTCGAGTTTGACCACCGCGACAGTCAGCAGACCTGGCACCGTCAACTTGAAGCCATGAAGCTGGCCTACAGTGATGGCCTGCATTACATCACCGACCCGGAACATATGCGGGTCGCGGTCGCGGATTTGTTGAGTGAGTCTTACGCCGCCCGCCGTCGGGAGCAGATCGGCGAGCAGGCCGTGGCGCCGCAACCGGGCGAGCCTCACGCCAGTGGCACGGTGTACCTGGCCACTGCCGATGCCGATGGCAACATGGTTTCGTTTATCCAGAGCAACTATCACGGTTTCGGCTCGGGCGTGGTGCTGCCCGACAGCGGCATCGCCCTGCAGAATCGTGGCGAAGAGTTCAGCCTCGATCCGACGCATGCCAACTGCCTGGCACCCGGCAAGAAGACTTTTCACACCATCATCCCGGGATTTCTCAGCAAGGACGGTGTGGCAATGGGGCCGTTCGGCGTGATGGGGGGCTACATGCAACCCCAGGGGCATGTGCAAATGGTCATGAACCTGGTGGATTTCGGACTCAATCCGCAAGCGGCGCTGGATGCTCCGCGCTGGCAATGGCTGGGCGGGCTGAAGGTCGGCATCGAGCAAGACGCTTCGCGAGACATGGCTGCCGCCCTCGCGCGTCGCGGGCATGAGGTACAAGTGGTGTGCGATTTGACCAGTTATGGACGTGGGCAGATCATCTTGCGCGATCCGGAAACCGGGGTGTTATGCGGCGGGACCGAGCCGCGTACGGACTCACATATTGCGGTGTGGTGAAGACCGGAAAGAAGGGGGTTTCAGGCTAAAGAAGGGGGGCGTCCTCCTTGACGCCGAAGCAGCTTAGAGACTGTATGATTGATTCTCAAGTGCTAATTTGGATTAGTTTGGCCCAATGCTGGCGGGGTTCTCTTGCCAACAGACATTCTTTTGATATCATGCCGGCCAATCGAATTCGCAGCACCTACAGTCTTCATTAGCCTGAAGCCAAAGCCAGAATAACTGGCAAAAAAAGACCCGGCAAAAAGCCGGGTCAAAAACCGTGATTAGCCTGATGAGGAGATAGTCCAGGAGACCGACCTAAGGTCCTCTGGTCCATCGACTGATCTCGCGACCAGCTGCATGCAATAATAATCATTCTCGTTTGCAAGTCAAATGATTTTATCTGTGCGATGGGGAAAATCTTTCCTGTCCTCCTTGAAAACCAATCCGTCTCAGTCGTTCTGATCGCCATCCAAGGATCGGTCGACCATCGCCTGCGCCATATCAATCATGTGCACCACCGAAAACGCCAGTGCCCGGTTTGCGCCTTGCAGGTTGTCGGCCGATTCCTGTGCGGTCGCGGCGGCGCAGCGCAGCAGATCGGACGCATGAACCAGCGCCTCTTCACTGCTGACGTTGCGGTTGACGTCGAAAAAACGTGCCGGGACTGCCACTTCTGAAACAGCTGGTTTCAAGTAATAGTCCAGTGCCCGTTGGGCGGCGGCAGTGCCTTTTGGCGAGGTGAAGGTGGTGTCGAACTGCATGTCGGGCGTGTCGTGGCTGGGCATGGTCATGATGAAGGTGAACTCCGTGATAGATTCAGATCCGTGAATCCATCCTAGTACGTACTGTATTTGTGACGAGAATTTAAATACTACAATTTGTGTTTTGAGGGTCGGAGTCCCCCACGTATCGTGCCGCACATGGATAAATGGATTGAATTGGTCAAGGCCAAAATGAGTGAACTCAAAGTCACTCAAGACGAACTCGCAGATCGCCTCGGGATGTCCCAGGGCGGCGTCGGCCACTGGCTGAACAAACGCCGCGACCCCGGCGTCGTCAACATGAACCGTGTGTTGAAGGCGCTGGGCATGGACTTTCTCGAAGTGGCGCTGGTGATCCGCGAACCACTCATTCTCGAAGAGGAGGAGATGCCTCTGGCGTTGAAGTACAACCCGTACTTCCGCTACCCGGTCAGTGACTGGAAGGAGCCGGCGCAGGTGCGCGATGGTGAGCTGACGGTGTATCGCAAGGAGGAACGCTTCGAGCTGACCGACTACCACGCCCAGGGCCCGGCTTTCTGGCTGAGTGTGGTGGGCGATGCGATGACCGCGCCGACTGGCATCAGCATTGCCGAGGGCATGATGATCCTGGTGGACCCGGCCATTGTGCCGGAGCCCGGAAAACTGGTGATCGCCCAATGGCCGGACAGCGCCGAGGCGACCTTTCGCAAACTGATCGAAGAGGGCGGGCAGCGTTACCTGGTCCCGCTCAATCCGACCTATCCGAAGGCTCTGTTCACCGACGAGTGCCGAATTATCGGCGTAGTGGTGCAGGCAACCGCCAAATTCTAATCAGATCGGTCCTCGCAATGCGTAGGACCGATCGTCATTTCACGCTTCTTCCAACTCCACCAACGCACTGCCTTCGCTGACCATTTCGCCTTCCTGGCAATACAGCGCCTTGATCACCCCTGCATGGGGCGCACGAATGCTGTGCTCCATCTTCATCGCTTCCAGCACCACCAGTTGCGCCCCGGCTTCGACCGTTTGCCCGGCCTCCACCAGCACCCGCACGATGCTGCCATTCATGGGCGCGGTCAGGCCGCCCTGATGGCTGTGACTGGATTCGACGGCTGTAATCGGGTCGTAAGTCTCTACCCGGCGCAATTCACCTTCCCATTGCAGGTACAGGCTGTCGCCACGGCGGATAGCCCGATGCTGACGACGCAAGCCATTGTGCTCGGTCAGCAACTGTTCGCCCTTGAGTTGCGCGGTGGTCACTTCGCCCAAGGTCAATGCGCGATCCTGGCCTTCGCAACTTAAATGCAGGGTGATTTCTTTCGGCAATCCGGCGCGGAAACCACTGTTAATAGCCCACGGCGAACTGGGATCATCCGCACGCGACTGCGACGGTTGACCCTGCGCAAACGCCTGTGCCGCCGCTTGCCAGAACTCATCACTGAGCTCGGCAGGCGCTGGCAGCAACTGCTCCTGATAACGAGGAATGAACCCGGTATCCAGCTCCGCCGCGGCAAAAGCCGGATGACCGACGATCCGCCGCAGGAAGTTGATATTGGTCTTGAGCCCGCCGATGGCAAATTCATCGAGCATGCTCAACAACCGCAAACGCGCCTGTTCACGATCCTCGCCCCAGGCAATCAGCTTACCGAGCATCGGGTCATAGAACGGCGAAATCTCATCACCTTCCTCGACGCCGCTGTCCACCCGGCGCCCCGGCCCTTCCGCCGATTCGCGATACAACTCCAGCCGCCCTGTAGCCGGCAGGAAATCATTGCCCGGGTCTTCGGCGTACAAGCGCACTTCGATGGCGTGACCCATCAGCGGCACCTGTTCCTGTGTCATCGGCAGCACTTCACCCCGCGCCACACGAATCTGCCAGGCCACCAGGTCCAGGCCAGTAATGGCTTCGGTGACTGGGTGCTCAACTTGCAGGCGCGTATTCATCTCCATAAAGAAGAACTCGCCGCGCGAATCCAGCAGAAACTCCACCGTGCCGGCACCGACGTAACCAATGGCCTGTGCCGAACGCACCGCCGCTTCGCCCATGGCCCGCCGCAGTTCTGCGCTCAAACCTGGAGCTGGCGCTTCTTCGACGACTTTCTGGTGTCGGCGCTGGATCGAACAATCCCGTTCATTCAGGTACAGGCAGTTGCCGTGTTGATCGGCGAACACCTGGATTTCCACATGGCGCGGCTTGAGCAGGTATTTTTCCACCAGCATCCGCGAATCGCCGAACGAGGATTGCGCCTCCCGCTGGGCTGAGGCCAGGGCTTCGGCCAGTTGGCTGACGTCCTCGACCACTTTCATGCCTTTACCGCCGCCACCGGCCGTGGCCTTGAGCAGCACCGGATACCCGATGCGTTCGCAGGCGTCGCGGAAGGTGTCGAGGTCCTGGGCTTCGCCGTGATAGCCCGGCACCAGCGGCACGCCAGCGGTTTCCATCAAAGCCTTGGCCGCAGATTTACTGCCCATGGCGTCGATGGCCGAGGCGGGCGGGCCTAGGAAGATCAGGCCGGCGGCTTCAATCGCGCGGGCGAACCCGGCGTTCTCCGAGAGAAAACCGTAACCCGGATGGATCGCCTGGGCGCCACTGGCTTGGGCGGCAGCGATCAGTTTGTCGATTTGCAGGTAACTGTCGGCGGCTTTGCTGCCACCGAGGTCCACGCGGATATCCGCTTCACGGCTATGCCGGGCGTCACGGTCGGTGGCGCTGTGCACGGCGACGGTGGTCAGGCCCAAGGCTTTGGCGGTGCGCATCACGCGACAGGCAATCTCGCCGCGGTTGGCCACCAGCAGGGTGGTGAGAACAGGTGCGCTCATCAACGCGGCTCCTTGGTGGTTTCGGCTTGCCAGTTCGGCGGACGTTTTTGCAGGAAAGCGCGCAGGCCTTCCTGGCCTTCAGGGCTGACCCGAATGCGCGCGATAGCGTTTTCGGTGTAGCGCCGCAACGCCGGGGTCAGTGCACCGTGGCCGACTTCACGCAGCAAGTCCTTGCTGGCGCGCATCGCGGCCGGGCTGTTGAGCAGCAGGTTGTCGATCCACTGCTCGACCTTCTGCTCCAGTTCCGCAATCGGATAACTCTCCGACAACAAACCGATTTCCCGCGCCCGTTGTCCGCCAAATCGCTCAGCGGTCAGCGCATAGCGCCGTGCCGCACGCTCGCCGATGGCTTGCACCACGAACGGGCTGATCACCGCTGGCGCCAGGCCGATGCGCACTTCCGACATACAGAACTGCGCGTCATCGGCGCCAATCGCCATGTCGCAGCAACTGATCAGGCCCAACGCGCCGCCATACGCCGCGCCTTGCACCACGGCCAGGGTCGGGATTTTCAGCTTGGCGAGGTTGTACATCAGCTCCGCCAGTTCCCGGGCGTCGTCGAGGTTGGTGTGGTAATCGAGCTCGGCCGATTGCTGCATCCAGGCCAGGTCGGCGCCGGCGCTGAAATGCTTGCCGCGTCCGCGCACCAACAGGAATCTCAGGCTGGCGTCGCCCGAGACTTTGTCCAGAGCGAGGATCAGTTCGCGGATCATTTCGGCGTTGAACGCATTGTTCTTCGCTTCACGGCTGAGCCACAGGGTCGCGAAACCCCGCGGGTCGGTCAGCAGTTCGAGGGTGTTGAAGTCACTCATCATTTTCTCCCGATCACATCCGGAACACGCCGAAGCGGCTCGGTTCGATTGGTGCGTTCAGCGACGCGGACAAAGCCAGGGCCAGGACATCCCGGGTCTGCGCCGGGTCGATGACGCCGTCGTCCCACAGTCGCGCGCTGGAGTAGTAGGGGTGACCCTGCTCTTCGTATTGATCGAGGATCGGCTGCTTGATCTCGGCTTCCTGTTCGGCGCTGAAGGCCTGGCCACTGCGTTCAGCCTGTTCGCGCTTGACCTGCACCAGTACGCCGGCGGCCTGTTCGGCGCCCATCACGCCGATGCGCGCATTCGGCCACATCCACAGGAAACGCGGATCGTAGGCCCGCCCGCACATCCCATAGTTACCGGCACCGAAGCTGCCACCGATGATTACGGTGAATTTTGGCACCTTGGCGCACGCCACGGCGGTTACCAGTTTGGCGCCGTGCTTGGCGATGCCGCCGGCCTCGTATTTCTGGCCGACCATGAAGCCGGTGATGTTCTGCAGGAACAGCAACGGGATGCCGCGCTGGCAGGCTAGTTCGATAAAGTGCGCGCCTTTCTGCGCGGCTTCGGCGAACAGGATGCCGTTGTTGGCAAGGATCGCGATCGGGTAACCGTGCAGGTGGGCAAAGCCGCAGACCAGCGTGGTCCCGAATAACGCTTTGAATTCGTCGAACACCGAACCGTCGACCAATCGCGCAATCACTTCGCGCACATCAAACGGCTGCTTGGCGTCGGCCGAAACCACGCCATATAACTCGTCGCTGCCGTACAGCGGCGCAATCGGCGCACGTTGTTGCAGTTCGCCGAGCTTGCGCCAGTTGAGGTTGGCGATGCTGCGTCGGGCAATGGCCAGGGCGTGTTCATCGCTCTCGGCGTAATGGTCGGCGACTCCGGAAATCTTGCAGTGCACATCGGCCCCGCCAAGGTCTTCGGCGCTGACCACTTCACCGGTGGCGGCTTTCACCAGCGGTGGGCCGGCGAGGAAAATCGTCGCTTGATTGCGCACCATAATCGCTTCATCGGCCATCGCCGGTACGTAAGCGCCGCCAGCGGTGCACGAGCCCATGACCACGGCAATCTGCGGAATGCCCATGGCGCTCATGTTGGCCTGGTTGAAGAAGATCCGCCCGAAGTGCTCGCGGTCCGGGAACACTTCATCCTGACGCGGCAAGTTGGCGCCGCCGGAGTCCACCAGGTAGATGCAGGGCAAGCGGTTCTGCTGGGCGATAGTTTGGGCGCGCAGGTGTTTTTTCACGGTCAGCGGGTAGTACGAGCCACCTTTCACTGTGGCATCGTTGGCGACGATCATGCATTCGACGCCTTCCACGCGGCCGATCCCGGCAATCACGCCCGCCGCAGGCACGTCTTCGCCGTACACCGCGTAAGCCGCGAGTTGGCTGATTTCCAGGAATGGCGAGCCCGGATCGAGCAAACGATTGATCCGCTCGCGAGGCAACAGTTTGCCCCGCGACGTGTGGCGTTCTTGCGCCTTCGGACCGCCACCTTGCTGCACTTGGGCGAGCAAGGTGTGCAGGGCGTCGACCTGGGTGAGCATCGCCGCGCTGTTGGCGGCGAACTCCGCCGAACGGGGGTTGAGCTGGGTATGCAGGATAGCCATGGACAGCTCCGTTTAGCGGGTTTCGTTGAACAGTTCGCGACCGATCAACATGCGACGAATCTCACTGGTGCCAGCGCCGATTTCGTACAGCTTGGCGTCACGCAGCAGACGACCGGCCGGGAATTCGTTGATGTAGCCGTTGCCGCCGAGAATCTGGATCGCGTCGAGGGCCATTTGCGTGGCGCGTTCGGCGCTGTAGAGGATCACGCCCGCCGCATCCTTGCGCGTGGTTTCGCCGCGCTCGCAGGCCTGGGCCACCGCGTAGAGATAGGCGCGACTGGCGTTGAGCTGGGTGTACATGTCAGCGACTTTGCCCTGGATCAGCTGGAATTCGCCGATGCTTTGGCCGAACTGTTTGCGGTCGTGGATGTACGGCACGATCAGGTCCATGCACGACTGCATGATCCCGGTAGGGCCGCCCGAGAGCACGACACGCTCGTAATCGAGGCCGCTCATCAGCACTTTCACGCCGCCGTTGAGCACGCCGAGGATGTTTTCTTCCGGCACTTCGACGTCATCGAAGAACAGCTCGCAAGTGTTGGAACCGCGCATGCCGAGCTTGTCGAACTTGTTGCTGCGGCTGAAGCCTTTGGAGTCGCGTTCGACGATAAATGCGGTGATGCCGTGGGGGCCTTTTTCCAGGTCGGTCTTGGCGTAGATCACGTAGGTGTTGGCGTCGGGGCCGTTGGTGATCCAGGTTTTGCTGCCGTTAAGAACGTAGTGATCGCCGCGCTTGTCGGCGCGCAATTTCATCGAGACCACGTCGGAACCGGCATTCGGCTCGCTCATGGCCAAGGCGCCGATGTGCTCGCCGCTGATCAGTTTCGGCAGGTATTTGCTTTTCTGTTCGTGATTGCCGTTGCGGTTGATCTGGTTGACGCAAAGGTTGGAATGCGCGCCGTAGGACAACGCCACCGAGGCCGAGCCACGGCTGATTTCTTCCATGATCACTACGTGCGCCAGGTAACCCAGGCCAGCGCCGCCGTACTCTTCCGGCACGGTGACGCCAAGCAGGCCCATGTCACCGAATTTGCGCCACAGGTCCGCGGGGAACAGGTTGTCGATGTCGATCTGGGCCGCGCGCGGGGCGATCTCCTTGGCGACGAAGGACTGAACCTGATCGCGTAGCATGTCGATGGTTTCACCGAGGGCGAAGTTCAGGGATGGGTAGCTCATGGGTCACCTTTTGGCTTTTTTGTAGGGTAGGGAGGGCAGTGATTCGGCTCTCACCTTTACGTTAACGTAAGCCTGTGACGAATGGCTGTCAATCACCCTTTACGTTAACGTCAACTTGAGCGAGAGTAGGGCCACATTTTCTGTATCAACCCACTAATAAAGACAATAGGGGTCGTCATGGATCAACCCAGTGCAAACCCGCAGCGCAGCTATACCCGCGGTTCCCAGGACAAAGCCTTACTGGCGATGACCATCGGCGAGAAGTTCGATCAGACGGTCGCGCAATACCCGGACGGAGAAGCGCTGGTCGTGCGCCATCAACAGCTGCGCTACACCTGGCAGCAACTGGCCGACGCCGTGGACCTGCACGCCCGGGCATTGCTGGCGCTGGGCTTGCAGGCCGGCGACCGCCTCGGCATCTGGGCACCGAACTGCGCGCAGTGGTGCATCAGCCAGTTCGCCAGCGCGAAGATCGGCGTGATCCTGGTCAACATCAACCCGGCCTATCGCAGCTCCGAACTCGAATACGTACTGAAGCAGTCCGGCTGCCAATGGCTGGTCTGCGCCGGGGCCTTCAAAACCTCCGATTACCACGGAATGCTGCAAGGCCTGGCGCCTGAATTGGCCGAACAATCCATCGGCCAACTGCAAAGCGAACGCCTGCCGGACCTGCGTGGCGTCATCAGCCTCGACGCACAGCCGCCATCGGGTTTCCTGCCGTGGTCGCAACTGGCCGATCTGGCGGCCAGCGTCTCGGTCGAACAGCTGGACGAACGCCAGCACAGCCTGCATTTCGACCAGCCGGTAAACATCCAGTACACCTCCGGCACCACCGGTTTCCCCAAGGGCGCGACCCTCAGTCACTACAACATTCTCAACAACGGTTACATGGTCGGCGGAAGCCTGGGCCTGGGCGCCGATGATCGGCTGGTGATCCCGGTGCCGCTGTACCACTGCTTCGGCATGGTCATGGGCAACCTCGGCTGCATCACCCACGGCAGCACCATGATTTACCCCAACGATGCCTTCGATCCGCTGCTGACCCTGACCACCGTCGCCGAAGAAAAAGCCACCGCGCTCTACGGCGTGCCGACCATGTTTATCGCCATGCTCGATCAGCCGCAACGCGCGCAGTTCGATCTGTCGACCCTGCGCACCGGGATCATGGCGGGCGCGACCTGCCCGATCGAGGTGATGCGCCGGGTGATCAATGAAATGCACATGAGCGAAGTGCAGATTGCCTACGGCATGACGGAAACCAGTCCGGTGTCTTTGCAGACCGGTCCGTCAGACGAACTGGAATTGCGCGTGACCACCGTCGGCCGCACCCAGCCGCAACTGGAAAGCAAAATAATCGACGAGGCCGGCAACCTGGTGCCGCGCGGCACGATTGGCGAACTGTGTACTCGGGGCTACAGCGTGATGCTCGGCTACTGGAACAACCCGCAAGGCACGGCCGAGGCGATCGATCAGGCCGGATGGATGCACACCGGCGACCTGGCGAGCATGGATGAAGAGGGTTACGTGTGCATCGCCGGGCGCAACAAGGACATGATCATCCGCGGCGGCGAGAACGTTTACCCGCGGGAGCTGGAAGAGTTCTTCTTTACCCACCCGGCGGTGGCGGATGTGCAGGTGATCGGCATTCCGTGCTCGCGCTACGGCGAAGAGATCGTCGCCTGGATCAAATTCCACCCCGGCCACAGCGCCACCGAAGACGAGCTGAAAACCTGGTGCAAGTCGCGTATCGCGCACTTCAAGACACCGCGGTATTTCAAGTTCGTCGAAGAGTTTCCGATGACGGTGACGGGCAAGATTCAGAAGTTTCGGATGCGCGAGATCAGTATCGAGGAGCTCAAAGCGATACCGTAGGAGCGAGGCTTGGCCCGCAAAGAACGATGACGCGGTTTTCCTGTTAGATCGGGGCGTTCCCTTCGCGGGCAAGCTTCGCTCTGACAGGAGCCGGTTTTGCTGAATGCCAGAAAGCACAAAGGGGAGCCGAAGCTCCCCTTTAATTTTCGTTGCGCGTGCTCTTTTTTTATTATTGAGGGGCGGTCTATTGTTGTTTTTGGCAACCGTGGCCCTTTACCGCTGTTTTTGTCGATCCCCATCCGGGATCAAGAGCAAACGTATTTTTTTGAGCGCTGATCTACTTTTTCGCCAAGCGATCCAACCAGTTCGGGAGCTACCTGAAGGTAGTTTTATTGTTCTCTGCCCGGTTGCGGGTTACTCCGAAAAGCACCCTGAAAAGCACACCTTCTCCAAAAAAATCTGTTAGCTGCGTCTCTGCCGTGTTGTTCTTGTTATGTCAGAGTCGTTACGTCTTATTTTTATTGGTTTGCTGCTTTTTATTCTTGTTATGCCATAGAGATAGCAGGAGCCGTGCCAACTTTAAAAACACCTTTAAAATCAATGATTTGAGATTTTGCAGTATTTTTCCCTCAGCTCAAACTCGACAATTTGTTTCCGTGTTACTCGTTTTGTACCCGCACTCCAGACACAGCGGTAACACCCGGACACATCGACGCTGTTACTGGGCGCTGCGCGCCTTGGCCACGCGCGAACCGGTCGGGCGCCCCAGTACCGTGCAAATCTGTTGGCCCGCGAGAATCAAGGCGTCCAGGTCGATTCCGGTCTGGATACCCAGGCCATTGAGCAGGTACACCACGTCTTCGGTGGCAACGTTACCGCTGGCGCCCTTGGCGTATGGGCAGCCGCCGAGGCCGGCGATAGAGCTGTCGAACACCGCGATGCCTTCCAGCAGGCTGGCGTAGATATTGGCCATGGCCTGGCCGTAGGTGTCGTGGAAATGCCCGGCCAGTTTGTCTCGCGGCACCTCTTTTGAAACCACTTCAAACATCGTGCGGGTCGCGCCAGCAGTGCCGGTGCCGATGGTGTCGCCCAGGGACACCTCGTAGCAGCCCATCGCATACAACTCTCGGGCGACCAGGGCGACTTGCTCCGGCGCGACGTGACCTTCGTAAGGGCAACCCAACACGCACGACACGTAACCGCGCACGCTCACGCCATGTTGCTTGGCCGCGTCCATGATCGGCACGAACCGCGCCAGGCTTTCGCTGATCGAGCAGTTGATGTTGCGCTGGGAAAACGCTTCGGAGGCGGCGGCGAACACCGCGACTTCCTTGACCCCGGCGGCGATCGCGTCCTCGAACCCACGCAGGTTCGGCGCCAGGGCGCCGTAAGTCACGCCGGGCTTGCGCTGGATCTGCGCGAAGACCTCGGCGGAACCCGCCATTTGCGGCACCCACTTGGGCGAGACGAAACTGCCGACTTCTATATAGCCCAGGCCGGCGGCGCTCAAGGCATCGACCAGCCGCACCTTGTCCGCGACGCTGATGGGCTGGGCTTCGTTTTGCAGACCGTCGCGGGGGCCGACTTCGATCAAGCGTACGTGGGTGGGGAGGGACATAACAATTCACCTGTCTGTTAGAGATCGTTCCCACGCTCTGCGTGGGAATGCCTCAATGGACGCTCTGCGTCCGCTTCGGTAGGGACGCGGAGCGTCCCGGGCTGCATTCCCACGCGGAGCGTGGGAACGATCAATTGCGTGAGGCTTTATTGAACCGGTTGCTGGCTTTTGATCGTCTGTTCCAGCGCCTGGGTGCAGCGCTCTTGCGCGGTGTCCAGTTCCAGCTTCATCTGTTCGATGTCGAGCATCTGCTGCTCCAACTGATCACGACGTTCGGCGATTTTGGTCAGCATGGTTTGCAGCTGTTTTTGATTACCGCCGGTGGGGTCGTAGAGTTCGATCAGCTCGCGGCATTCGGCCAGGGAAAAACCGATGCGCTTGCCCCGCAGGATCAGTTTCAGGCTGACCTTGTCCCGGGGCGAATAGATGCGTTCCTGGCCTCGGCGCTCGGGGCTGAGCAGGCCTTGCTCTTCATAAAAGCGGATGGCCCGGGTGGTGATGTCGAGCTCGCGGGCGAGGTCGGAAATGCTGTAGGTCTGGCTGCTCATGGGCGCGCTCGAAAAAGGTCATGGCGCTAAGCTAATGGCAGGTTGACGTTTACGTCAAGGGGCAGGGGTTTTTGGTGTGGCTGATGGCCTATTCGCGGGCAAGCCTCGCTCCTACAGGTCTGGTGTCGTACCCGGAATTTCGGCGCAACCCACATCCTGTAGGAGCGAGGCTTGCCCGCGAAGAACGATAACGCGGTCTTCCGGGTACACCGCGTCCATTCCATCGCGAGCGCGCCTACGCTTTATCGAGCTTCTTCTCATGCGCCGTTACCTGCTGGCACAACTCGATCATCTGCTCGCGCATCCAGCGGTTGGCCGGGTCCTGGTCGGTGCTTTCGTGCCAGTAGAGGTGGGTTTCCACCGGCGGCACGTCGTTGACCGGCAGGTTGAACGCGTGCAGGTCATGCCGACGGGCAAAACGCTCCGGCACGGTCATGACCATGTCGGTCTGCTGCAACACCTGGGACGCCATCAAGTAATGCTGGGAACGCAGGGCGATCTTGCGCTGAATCCCCATTTTCCCCAACGCGAGGTCAACATGCCCCAGGCCACTGCGGCGGCTGGAAATATGGATATGGGTCAGGGACAGGTAATCATCGAGGCTGAATTTCTCCTTGCCCGCCAGCGGATGGCCCTTGCGCATGGCGCACACGTAACGGTCTTCCATCAACTTGACGTGGCGCACTTGCGGGTCGGTGTTGAGCGGCGCATCCACGGCAAAATCCAGGCGCCCGGCCGCCAGTTCCTTGGTGGTTTCGCGGCGCTTGGACAGGAAACTTTCGATAATCACCGCCGGCGCGAGGCGGCGCAGGCGCTGGAACAGCGGCGGCAGGATCACCGCCTCGGTGAGGTCGGTCATGCTGATGCGGTAGGTCTTGACCGCTTGCAACGGGTTGAAGATGCGGCTTTCCTGCACCGACACCCGCAGCAAGGAAAGAGCGTTGCGCACCGGGCCGATGATGTTCTGGGCCATCGGCGTCGGCACCATGCCCTGGGCGGTGCGTACGAACAAAGGGTCGTTGAAGGTCTCGCGCAGGCGGGCCAGAGCGTTCGAGACCGCAGGCTGGGTAATGCCGACAATCTGCCCGGCGCGGGTCAGGTTGGCTTCGGTGTAGATCGCGTCGAAGACGATGAAAAGGTTGAGGTCGACCTTGCTCAGATTCATTACGCGGCTCTCTTGTTGTAGGGGCGTTTTTGGCCTTGATGATCAGCCGATCATATATCGGTGATGAATGTTAATACACGCTGAGAATAGGCTAGGTAAATTTTCGTAGCTGTTCTAGCATCGATCGCATGACCTAAACAACCTCTGCCCAAGAAGGTAATTGCTCATGGATTTCGCTTATTCGCCCAAGGTTCAGGAACTGCGTGAGCGCGTGACCGCGTTCATGGACAGCTACGTTTATCCCGCTGAAGCCGTGTTCGAGCGTCAGGTCGCCGAAGGCGATCGCTGGCAGCCGACGGCGATCATGGAAGAGCTCAAACTCAAGGCCAAGGCCGAAGGTTTGTGGAACCTGTTTCTGCCCGAGTCCGAACTCGGCGCCGGCCTGACCAACCTCGAATACGCACCCCTGGCCGAAATCATGGGCCGCTCGCTGCTCGGTCCCGAGCCGTTCAACTGCTCGGCGCCGGACACCGGCAACATGGAAGTGCTGGTGCGTTACGCCAACGAAGAACAGAAGCAGCGTTACCTCGAACCGCTGTTGCGCGGCGAGATTCGCTCGGCGTTCGCCATGACCGAGCCGGATGTGGCTTCGTCCGACGCCACCAACATGGCCGCCCGCGCCGTGCGTGATGGCAACGAGTGGGTGATCAACGGCAAGAAATGGTGGACCTCAGGCGCTTGCGACCCACGCTGCAAGATCCTGATCTTTATGGGCCTGAGCGATCCCGATGCACCGCGCCACGCCCAGCACTCGATGATTCTGGTGCCGGTGGATACCCCCGGCGTGAAAATCGTCCGTCCGCTGCCGGTGTTCGGTTATGACGATGCACCCCACGGTCACGCCGAAGTGTTGTTTGAAAATGTCCGGGTGCCGTACGAAAACGTTCTGTTGGGCGAAGGACGCGGCTTCGAAATCGCTCAAGGTCGCCTTGGCCCAGGCCGGATTCACCACTGCATGCGCTCGATCGGCATGGCCGAGCGTGCGCTGGAATTGATGTGCAAGCGTGCAGTCAGCCGAACCGCATTCGGCAAACCGTTGGCGCGACTCGGCGGCAATATCGACAAGATTGCCGACTCGCGGATGGAAATCGACATGGCGCGGCTGCTGACGTTGAAAGCGGCGTACATGATGGACACCGTGGGCAACAAGATTGCGAAAAGCGAAATCGCGCAGATCAAAGTCGTCGCACCGAACGTGGCCTTGCGCGTGATTGATCGGGCGATCCAGATCCATGGCGGGGCCGGGGTATCCAATGATTTCCCGTTGGCCTACATGTACGCCATGCAACGCACCCTGCGCCTGGCCGACGGCCCGGACGAAGTGCACCGCGCGGCGATTGGCAAGTTTGAGATTGGTAAATATGTGCCGAAAGAGATGATGCGTAGCGGGCATTAAGCGTGCAAAGGCTGTGATTTCTACACGTTCAATGTAGTCATCACAGCCCATTTGCCGGTGACCCAGGAAGGTTGTTTCAGAACCTTAGCGTTGCACACCGCATAGCACTGCATTCCCCGAATTGTTCCTGTTACCAACAATGATGATTCGATTAGCTTGAAGAGTCAGGTCATATGGAATACCGGCTAGCAATCCTTTGATCCAGCCATTATTACCGAACCCGGAATCAAGAGAGCCATCGGCATTCAGTCGTCCCCAAGCCATTTGGGAAGGGAAGCCTGGGGTCCAGCCAGCGGCAACTATCTTTCCGTCATCCGGCTGCACCGTCACTGTTCTCCAAGAGCCATTTGCATGGCCGAGATCAATCAATACCTCGCTCCCATTGTTGAAAGTCAGATCGGGTGCGCCGTCAATATCGAACCTCATTATTAACGCTTTCCCATTGCTGAAGCCTGCACATACCAATTTGCCGTCGGGCTGGACAATCATTTGTTCAAGCCAATAGCGACCTGGTTGCGAATCAAAATACACATAACCGTCAGTACCAAAACTTGTATCGAGAGACCCAGTCGTTTCATAGCGTGAAAGCACAATTCGTTCAATGTCTAACCAATAGCTACCGCCGACGACTATCTTCCCATTTGGCTGAACGGCCACGCTGTGCATATTGCTGTAGCCTTCGCCGTAGCTGATTTTGATGTGCCCTTGCTCTCCAAAGTCTTTATCTATAGCACCTGCCGTCGTTAATCGCGTCAATTGACCGTTGCGCGCTGACATCCCTGCATCTTCCGTGCGCTGGCTGAGAATCAGTATTTTTCGATCCAGTTGAATGCACCCATCGGAAGGATAGGCGTTGTTCGAAAACGCTGGCAGGGGTAATGAGACACGCCCGAAAGCAAGGTTGGGTGTGCCGTTTTCATTCAGTAGCGTTACAGCGGGAATTCCCTCATCGGCAAAGGTAATGTCGCCGATAACCAGAATATTGTTACCGCTCAGTATCAGTCTGCGGGGAATGGAATTCCTTCCCTCCTGAAACTGCCATCTAAAAACGCCGCCTTCTCCAAAGGAGGTGTCCGGTGAGCCGTCTGGGTGAACACGATAAATTTCAAAGTGGCTGTCATTGTGAATGGCGTAAATCAGCATGCCATTTGCGGTCGAGACGACGGAGTGGGTGACCGCATTTTCAGGTCCTTCGACGAAACCGCGAAAACCGAAGTTTCTGTCAATATCGCCTGCTATCAGGGGAATGTGGCTGCTCATGGTGGTTTTCCTACGCTAGTGGCCGCGTCACCGAATTCACCTGCTTTAGGCCGGAGTTGACAGGTCAGTATTGAAACTGAGTATCGGGTCGCAGCGAGGAAAGCAGCATCTGTAAAAATTGACAGTTTTAAATTCTTTGTGGGCCATTTTTGTGACTTTGAGAGCCAGGGGCGCAGATGTGCGTCCGAGCCTGGTTAATACACCCAAACCTCAACCCGCCGATTTTTGATCCGCCCCTCATCCGCACTATTCGCCGCCACCGGCATCTCGGCGCCAAAGCCGCGAATCTCGCGAAACACCACGCCGCTTTTCACCAATTCCCGCCGCACCGCCATCGCCCGCAGTTTCGACAGCAGGTCGGCCCGCGCCGGATCGCTCTTGGCATCGCCAAATCCCACCAGCGTTACCTCGCGGTTGCTCTTGTCGTGCTGCTTTATATAGTCGAGCACCCGCGAGAGATCCTGCCGGGCCTTGTTATCCAGGCTTGCGCTGCCTTCTTCGAAGCGAAAATTCACGGTCAAGCGCTGGGCATGCCGGCTCAGGGCCTGATAACCCTCGGGCATCAGCGCATTCGGCGTGACGGCCATCGCCTGTACGGTCTGTGCGATAAAGCCGTTGGCCGCGACAATCGCCTGGCCCTTGTTGCTTTGGGCGAATGCCACCAACGCCTCGGCCCAGGGATTTTTGCTGTTGGGCGGCAGGTAAAAGAACAGTCGTCGGGACAGCGGATAGTCTTCGGTGGCAATCAAACTGTTGAGCGGCAACATCGCCTGGGATTGCCCGTCGACGATGGCCACAGCTTTGGCCTGGCGCACGTAGGGCAGGCCGATAAAACCGATACCTTGCGGATCGAGGCTGACCGCATCGGACAATTGCTCGCTGGATTCGAAACGTTTTGCCGCGCTGCTCAGACTTTTCCCACGCCGGCTGAGGACCAATTCCTTAAACGTATCGTAAGTGCCCGACTGATCGTCCCGCGCATACAGATGAATCGTCCCACCGACCCCGCCGAGTTCTTCCCACGTGCTGGCCTCGCCGCTGAAGATCCGCGCCAGTTGTTCGGTATTGAGCTGGTTCAGCGGATTTTGCGGATGGAGGATGATTGCCAGGCCATCGATGGCGATGACTTGCTCGGCAGTGGGGCTTTTCAGGTCACCCAGGGATTTGAGGTCCGCCAGTTCGCTGTCCTTGATCGGCCGCGAAGAGGCGGCCAAGTCAGCGGAAGCGTTTTTCAGTGCGGTAAAACCAGTGCTGGAACCGTGGGCCGCGACTTCGATCACCACCCGCCGACCCTCGGCTGTTTGCCCGACGATCCTTTGTTCGTTGGCTTTGTCCGGGGTTTCGCTGTGGACCTTGAGCAGGCCTTGTTCGCGCATCAACCCTTCGACCAGCGCCGGGCCGAGATCCGCGCCAATGGTGTTGGAGCCCTGGATGCGCAGCACCGTCCCGTGGTCGGGTGTCGGCAAATCGACGGCCAACGCCGTGAATGGCAACACTGCGCAGAGCATCGACAGGAACAACACGCGCAGGGTCATGCCGGCACCTTATGAGGACATGGAAAGTGCCGGGAGAATAAGTCAGTAAGGTTTCAGAAAGATGACGCCGATCGTTCCCACGCTCCGCGTGGGAATGCATCCCGTGACGCTCTGCGTCACATCCAACAGCGGAACGCGGAGCGTCCCTGGCGGCATTCCCACGCAGAGCATGGGAACGATCAGTCGAACCGGATCAGCTCAATTCAAGCCAGATCGGCGCATGATCCGACGGTTTTTCCATCGCACGCAAATCGTAATCCACCCCGGCGTCCTTCACCCGTGGCATCAAGCCGTGGGAGGCCATGATCACGTCAATCCGCAGCCCGCGTTTTGGCTCGTCTTCAAACCCGCGACTGCGGTAGTCGAACCAGCTGAAACGATCGGCCACGTCCGGGTTCAAGTGACGGAAACTGTCCACCAGGCCCCAGTTCTTCAGGCGCGCCATCCACTCGCGTTCTTCCGGCAGGAAGCTGCACTTGCCGGTTTTCAGCCAGCGTTTCATGTTGTCCGGGCCGATGCCGATGTCGCAGTCTTCCGGGGAAATGTTCACGTCGCCCATCACCACCAGCGGCTGCTCGTTGGTGAACTGGCTTTCCAGCAGCTGCTGTAAATCGTTGTAGAAACGCTGCTTGGCCGGGAATTTAGTCGGGTGATCGCGGCTTTCGCCCTGGGGGAAATAGCCGTTCATGATCGTCACCGGCACGCCATTGGCGTCGGCGAACGTGCCCCAGATGAAGCGCCGTTGAGCGTCTTCTTCATCGGTGGCAAAGCCTTTATGCAGGGCAATCGGTTCCTGGCGCGAGAGCAGGGCAACGCCGTAATGACCCTTTTGCCCGTGAAAATACACGTGGTAGCCCAGGGCCTGGACCTCGGCCAGCGGGAACTGGTCGTCGTGGACCTTGGTTTCCTGCAGGCCGATGACGTCCGGTTGATGCTTTTCAATCAGCGCCGCCAGCTGATGCGGGCGAGCGCGCAGCCCGTTGATGTTGAAGGAGACGATCTTCATGGTCGGCAGTCCTGGCAAAAGGGCGATGCTAGCTGACATGTAGGAATGGGGCCAGTGTTGGGGTGAGGGGATTCGTGTTTGGCGGTCGGTTATGGTCTATACCTGTGTGGGATCGGTCTGCTCCACGCCGCAACACTGATTCGGATCAGAAAGGAACTGTGCCAGCGCTATAGGCTCGTAACCAGAAGAGTGCCGTCATTTGAACGGTGCCCCGGGGAGAATTACCGATATGCCTGAAACCTCGACCGCCATCGCCGATATCCACATGCTCGACAGCGGCTACTCCCGCGAAGCGCGCTCCTTGCTGTATCAGGCTTACCGCCACGAGCCGACCTTCGGCTACCTGTTCGAAGCCGAGCGCCCCGGATACGAACAACGGGTGCGCGCCACCGTGCGCGAACTGGTCAAACAACATTTTCTCCAGGATTTGCCGGCCATTGGCCTGCTGGTCAACGACCGCTTGATCGGCATCGCCCTGATCGCGCCGCCGCAACGCCGTTTGGGCATCACCGAAAGCTGGGCCTGGCGCCTGCGCATGGTGCTCAGCACCGGTTTTCGCTGCACCCGGCGCTACCTCGAATACCACGAAGCCGTCAGCGCCTGCGCGCCTTCCGATGCGGTGCACGTACTGCCATTGCTGGGGATTCACCCGCAATTCCAGGGCAAACACTTCGGCGAACAACTGCTGCAAGCCGTCCACAACTGGTGCGCCGTGGATGAAAACTCTCAAGGCGTGATCCTCGACACCGGGAATCCTCGTTATCTGGAGTTCTATAAGCGTCAGGGCTATGAGGAAATCGGCGAAGTGGCGGTAGGACCGATCCGCGAGCATGTGTTTTTTCACGCCAATCCGCAGGTGTTACAAACCGCAACGGCATAAAGGTAGAACTTTCACCGCACGCCAGGCTCTATCACGCTCCCAAGCTCGTGATAGCATCCGCGCCTATGAAGTTTCCAGGAAGATTTACCAGTGGCGTGCTCATGCTGTTATCCAGCTGCACGGCACTGGCGCAAAGTGAATTGGCTGTGCGGATCAAACCGTCCAACGATGAACTGAAAGCCAATATAGAGGGCTATATCGGCAGCCTCGGCGATCGTGACGAAGAAGCTTTGCTGCGCTTCAGTCGCGGCGCCGAAGAACAGGCGCGCAAGGCCGCCCAGGCCTTGGGTTATTACCAGCCGCAGATCGACAGCGAAGTGAAGGGCGGCAAGACCCCGCGCCTGACCCTGAACATCGACCCCGGCGAACCGATCCATTTGCGCAACGTCACCGTGCGCATCGACGGGCCCGCCGCCTCACTCAAATCCTTTCGCAAGCCGCCGCCGGAATTGCTCAAGCCGGGCGCGGTGCTCAATCACGGTCACTACGAAGACGCCAAGCGCCTGATCCAGAACCAGGCCTCGCGCTTCGGCTTTTTCAGCGGACGCTTCACCAGCCAGAAACTATTGGTGGACCCGCGTGCCGGCGTCGCCGACGTCGAACTGAGCTACGACAGCGGCCCGCGCTACGCCCTGGGCAAAGTCACGTTCGAAGGCGACACGCCGTTCGACGAAGACCTGCTGCAACGCATGGTCCCATTCAAGGCTGGCGCGCCATACGACTCGGAACTGATCGCCGAACTCAATCAGGCGCTGCAATCGAGCGGCTATTTCGAAGGCGTGCGCGTGGACGCGGCACCGACCGCGTCCAAGGACGACGTGATTCCGGTCGCGGTCAAACTCGACACCCGCAAGCCGCGCACCATGGGCCTCGGTCTGGGCTATTCCACCGACGTCGGCCCGCGCATCAAGGCCAACTGGACCCGGCACTGGGTCAACCCGCAAGGCGACAGCTATGGCTGGGAAGCCGAACTGTCGGCGCCACGGCAGAACGTCGGGGTGTTCTACGACATTCCTCTGGACCCGCCGCTCACCGACAAACTGCGCTGGGCCGCCGGCTATCAATATGAAGAAATCGCCGACACCGACAGCCTGAGCAAGCTGCTGACCCTCGGCCCCGAGTGGCACAGCAAGTTGCCCAGCGGCTGGCAACGGGTGGTGTCGCTGAAATGGCAACGCGAGGAATACACCCTCGGCGATGACTCGGGCCTGAGCACGTTGCTGATGCCGGGCGTCAGTTATTCCTATCTGAAAAGCGACAACCGCATCGACCCGCACAACGGCTATCGCCTGACTTTCGAAACCAAAGTCGCCAAGGAAGGACTGGGGTCGGACACCAACCTGCTTTACGGCACCGCGCTGGTCAAAGGCCTGACCACGGTGTTCGATAAACACCGTTTCCTCGGGCGGGTGCAGGTCGGCGGCAGCGCCACCAACGGCTACAAATCGGTGCCGCCGTCCCTGCGCTTCTTCGCTGGCGGCGATCAGAGCGTGCGCGGTTACGACTACCAGAGCCTGTCCCCGGAAAACTCCGAGGGCGACCGCATCGGCGGCCGCTACATGATTGCCGGCAGCGTCGAATATCAATATTCCATCGCCGAAAAATGGCGAGTCGCGACGTTCATCGACCAGGGCAACTCCTTCAACACACTCGAACTGCCGAACCTCAAGACCGGCGTCGGTATCGGCGTGCGCTGGGTCTCGCCGGTGGGGCCGATCCGCCTCGACCTGGCCCATGCGATGGATGACGACGGCGGCATTCGACTGCACTTTTCCATGGGGCCTGAGCTGTGAAGCGTGGTTTGAAAATATCGCTGTTGGCGATTTTGTCGTTGCTGATGCTGATCGTATTGGCAGTGGCCACGGTGCTGGGCACGGCGACCGGCAGTCGCTGGGCGCTGGGGTTTGTACCGGGTCTGACGGTGGATAATTTCCAGGGTCGCTTGGGCGGGCAGTGGAGCGCCGATCATCTGTTGTGGCAGCAGGACAGCAGCCGGGTTGAGCTGAACAAGGTGATTTTCGCCTGGTCGCCGCTGTGCCTGATGCGCATGACCCTGTGCATCGAGCAATTGCAGGCCGATCAGGTCAGCCTGCAATTCCCGCCGGGTGCCGAGGAGGAAGGCAGCGGCCCGATTAAACTTCCGGACCTGAAACTGCCGCTGGCGATCGAGCTGGGCGACGTCAAGGTCGGCAGCCTGCTGTTCAACGGCAGCGAAGAACTCAAGGGCCTGCAACTGGCGGCGCACTGGAGCGAAAAGGGGATGCAGATTGATTCGGTGCAATTGCAGCGTGACGACCTGAGCCTGAACCTCTCCGGCTCGCTGCAACCCGGCGGTAACTGGCCGTTGAGTGCCGAAGGCAAACTGACCCTGGCCACCCCCGCGCCGTGGACCCTGGCCTTGAAAATCGATGGCGACCTGCTGAAAACCCTGAACCTCAAGGCCGACAGCAGCGGTTACCTCGACGGGCAGCTGACTGGCGAGCTGCAACCGCTGGCGGAAAACCTGCCGGCCAAGGTGCGGATCACCGCTGACGGCTTCAAGCCTGCCGCCGATCTGCCGGACACCCTGCAACTCAATCAGCTTGAACTCACCGGCGAAGGCGACCTGAAAAACGGTTATCAATTGCTGGGTAAAGCCACGTTGCCTGCCGAACAAGGCCCGGTCGCGCTGTTGCTGCAAGGCAAGGTCGACGCCAAGGGCGCGCAGATCGCCGGCCTCGACCTGACCGCCAACGACAAGCAAAGCCTCAAGCTCACCGGCAACCTCGACTGGAGCCAAGGCCTCAGCGCCCAAGCGAAGATCGACTGGCTGGACTTCCCGTGGCACCGCCTCTATCCGCTGATCGACGAGCCGCAAGTGGCGTTGCGCAGCTTCAACGGCGAAGTCTCCTACACCGACGGCAAATACCTCGGCAACTTTAAAGCAGCACTCGACGGCCCGGCTGGCGCGTTCAGCCTGAGCAGCCCGTTCGCCGGCGACCTGACGAAAATCTACCTGCAACAACTCCAGCTCGAAGCCGGGCAGGGCAAGGCCGAAGGTCACCTGAACCTGCAATTCGCCGATGGCATTGCCTGGGACACCGCGCTGGACCTGTCGGCGCTCAACCCGGCGTACTGGATGGCGGAATTGCCGGGCACGTTGGCCGGGCCGTTGCGCAGCAAAGGCGAAATGAAAAACGACCAGCTCAGCCTGAGCGCCGACCTCGATTTGAAAGGCAAACTGCGCGGCCAACCGGCGGTGATCCAGGCCAAGGCCGAGGGTGCCGGCGAGCAATGGAACCTCAACGCCTTGCAGATCCGCCTCGGCGACAACAGCATCAACGGCAAGGGCAGCCTGCAACAGAAACTCGCCGGGCAGATCGACATCAAAATGCCGCGCCTGGCCCAGCTCTGGCCGCAACTGCGCGGTCAGCTCAATGGTCGGGTCGATGTCGCCGGCACGCTTAAAGCGCCGCAAGGCAAGCTCGGGTTGCAAGGTTCGCAACTGGCCTTCGAAGACAATCGCCTGCAAAGCCTGAACCTCGACGCCACCCTCGACAGTGCCCAACGGGCGAAGATCGACCTCAAAGGCAGCGGCATTCAGGCCGGTGAAACCGCGCTGGGCACGTTGACCGCCAGCGGCCAGGGCGATATCAAGAACCAGAAACTCAGCCTCGACCTGCAAGGCCCGCAGCTGAAACTGGCGCTGGGCCTCGACGGTGCATTGGACAAGGGCAACTGGCGCGGACGTTTGGCCAGCGGCGATATTCAGGCCGGTGGTCAGGACTGGAAGCTGCAAGGCCCGGCCAAGCTTGAGCGATTGGCCGACGGCAAGATCAATTTCGGCGCCCATTGCTGGATGTCCGGCCCAGCCAGTTTGTGCGGCGAAGACCAGCGCCTGATGCCTGAACCGAAGCTGCGTTATCACCTCAAGCAATTCCCGATCGACAGCCTCGCCCAGTGGTTACCCAAGGACTTTGCCTGGAAGGGCAAGCTCAACGCCGACCTGCAACTCGATCTGCCGGCCAGCGGCCCCAACGGCCAGATCAGCATCGATGCCAGCGGCGGCACCTTGCGCATGAAAGACAAAGATCAGTGGCTGGACTTCCCGTACCAGACCCTGAAACTCACCAGCAAACTCACGCCCAAGCGCATCGACACCGACCTCAACTTCGTCGGTGGCAAGCTCGGCGAGTTGATGGTGCAGGCGCAGATCAACCCGCTGGCGAAGAACAAACCACTGACTGGCTCATTTCGCCTCAATGGCCTGGACCTGTCGGTGGCGCGGCCGTTTGTGCCGATGGTCGAGAAGCTTACCGGTCGCTTGAATGGCAGCGGCACCTTGTCCGGCGGGCTGCTGGCGCCGCTGGTCAACGGCAACCTGGTGCTCAGCGATGGCGAAGTGTCCGGGGCTGAATTGCCGATGGAGCTGCAAGCCTTGCAGCTGCAAGCAGTGATTGCCGGTGAATCCGTGCAATTGAACGGCGGCTGGAAAAGCGGCAAGAGCGGGCAGGGCAGTTTGAACGGCAACATCGCCTGGGGTCAGGCGCTGGTCGTCGATCTGGCGCTCAAAGGCACGCAATTACCGGTCACCGTCGAGCCCTACGCCAAGCTCGAAGTGGCGCCGGATCTGAAAATCTCGATGAAGGGCGACGAACTGGCCATCGCCGGCAAAGTGCTGGTGCCCAAGGGTGAAATCACCGTGCGTGAATTGCCGCCATCGACGGTCAAGGTTTCCGACGACACGATCATCGTCGGCGCGCAGACCGAACAAGGCAAACCGCCCATCGCCATGAAGATGGACATCGATGTGGTGGTCGGTGAGGACAAACTCAGCTTTGCCGGGTTTGGCCTGACGGCGAACCTGCAAGGTCATGTGCACATCGGCGACAACATGGACACCCGCGGCGAACTGTGGCTCAACGATGGTCGTTATCGCGCCTACGGTCAGCGCCTGACGGTGCGACGTGCGCGTTTGCTTTTTGCCGGGCCGCTGGATCAGCCGTACCTGGACATCGAAGCGATTCGTCAGACTGACGACGTGATCGCCGGCATTCGCTTGAGCGGCAGCGCCGAGCAGCCAACCACGCAAATCTTCTCCGAACCAGCCATGAGCCAGGAGCAGGCGCTGTCCTATCTGGTGCTCGGGCGTCCGTTGAGCACCACCGGCGAAGACAACAACATGCTCGCTCAAGCGGCGCTTGGGTTGGGCTTGATGGGCAGTTCCGGGGTGACCAGCGGTTTGGCCAAGGATTTGGGCATTCAAGACTTCCAGCTCGACACCCAGGGCAGCGGCGACGCTACCAGCGTGGTGGCCAGCGGCAACATCTCCGAGAAACTCAGTTTGCGTTATGGCGTTGGCGTGTTCGAGCCGGCGAGTACCATTGCGTTGCGCTACAAGCTGAGCAAAAAGGTTTACGTGGAAGTGGCCAGCGGCGTGGCTAGTTCACTGGACATCTTCTACAAACGGGATTTCTAACCCTCACGCCTGATCGTTCCCACGCTCCGCGTGGGAATGCCTCCCGGGACGCTCCGCGTTCCGCTCCTGGATCGTGACGCAGAGCGTCACTGGCTGCATTCCCACGCAGAGCGTGGGAACGATCAGTCACGCCGCCATTTATCAGCTAAATACAAAGCATCCTAACTATTACGTTGACATTCGCTGCCTAGGCAGTAACATCTCGACATACATTCTCTGCCTAGGCAGCTAATTGGTGGTCAGATGAAGCATTTCACCCCGGAACAATTCAAGCATTGCCATCTCGGCCTTTTGCTCGGCCGCGCCGCGCTGCTCAAGGACCGGATCATCGACACGCACATGGAACCCCACGGCATCACCGCCGCGCAGTTCAAAGTGCTGATCATCATGGCCCAGTTCGGTGTCGATACCCCGGCCGAACTCTGCCGCCACCTGTCCCTGGACAGCGGTTCGATGACGCGCATGCTCGATCGTCTGGAGCAGAAAGGTTTCCTCGCCCGCCAACGCTCCGAAGCCGACCGCCGACAAGTGCAACTGGTGCTGACCGAACTGGGCCAGCAACTGGCTGATCGCCTGCCGGACATCGGCGCCGATGCCATGAACGAACTGGCCGGCGCCATCACCCCGGACGAGTTGCAAACCCTGGAACAGATCCTGAAGAAAATCTTGGTGGCAGCCGGTGACTCGATCACCTTGCTGCGGGTAGGTGACAAATGAGCAGTAAAACCTTGCGTAGCGGCCTGAGCCTGGTGCTGGTGTCGATGATTTTGGCCGGCTGCGCCAGCTACAGCGGCCTGACCACCGAAGGCAAAAGCGTCGATGCGAAAACCCTCAAGGCCGGGCAATCCCTGAGCGGTGTGACCCTGTCGCCCGCTGCCTGGCCGAAAAGCGATTGGTGGAAAAGCCTCGGCGACCCACAACTCGACGGCCTGATCCGCGAAGCCCTGCACGACAGCCCGGACATGCAAATCGCCGAAGCCCGCGCCCATCAGGCCAGCGCCGCTGCGTATGCTGCCGACGCCGCGCGGATGCCGACCCTCGATGCCAGCGCCGGCATCAGCCGTTCGCGCCTGGCCAAGGATCAGGATCCACGCGGGCAGGGCGATGCCTACGCCACCGTGCGTAATATCAGCGCCAGTTTCAATTACAACTTCGATCTCTGGGGCGGTCAGCGTGACGCCTGGGAAGCCGCGTTGGGCCAGGCCCGCGCCGCCGAAGTCGATCAGCAAGCCGCGCAACTGACCTTGTCCGCCGACGTCGCTCGCGCCTACAGCGATCTGGGCCAGGCGCACATTGTTTATGACCTGGCCAACGAAGACCTCAAGCGCACCAAGCAAATGCTCGATCTGAGCCAGCGTCGCTTGAGTTCAGGGATCGACAGCCAGTACCAGTTCCAGCAAACCGAAAGCCTGGAAGCCAGTTCCGAAGCCAGCCTGATCGATGCCGAAAAACGCCTGAACAGCGCGAAAATCGCTCTGGCTGTGTTGCTCGGTAAAGGCCCGGATCGCGGCAACGAAATCGCCCGGCCGAACATTCTCCAGCCTGGCGCCGTGGCGTTGCCGTCGGTGCTGCCGGCCGAATTGCTCGGTCGTCGCCCGGACCTGGTGGCCGCGCGCTGGCGGGTCGAGGCCGCGAGCAAGGACATCGCCGCGAGCAAGACCCAGTTCTATCCCAACCTGAACCTTACCGCCGCGGCCGGTGCCGAATCCTTGTTGGGTGACGCGATGTTCGGTTCGGCCAGTCGCTTCTTCAATATCGCGCCGACCATCTCGGTGCCGATCTTCGACGGTGGCCGTTTGCGCGCCAACCTCGATGCCCGCGACGCCGACTATGACCTGGCGGTGGCGCAGTACAACAAGAGCCTGGTCAAGGCCCTGGGGGATGTCAGCGACACCATCAACCAGTTGCGCGATATCGGTCGGCAGATCGGTGCCCAGCAGCACGCCACCGAGATTGCCCAGGACTCTTACAACACCGTGGTCCAGCGCTACGGTTCCGGCATCGGCAATTACCTGGACGTGCTCAGCATCGAACAGCAATTGCTCCAGGCCCAGCGTCAACTGGCGGACCTGAATGCCGAGCAGATCGACCTGTCGATCCAACTGATGCAGGCGCTGGGTGGCGGCTTTCAAGCCGAAACCATCGCCTCGGCCAATCCAGCCCCAGCCAAGCTGAACAACTAATTCAAGGTACTTGTCATGGCCACTGCCGAAACTGCAAAAGCTCCTGAAAACGCTCAAGACACGAGCAACCCGCGTAAACGCAAAGTCATGCTGACCGTGCTGGCAATTCTGGTAATCCTCGCCAGCCTCGGCGTCTGGGCCTATCACGAACTCTACGGGCGCTGGAACGAAAGCACCGACGATGCCTACGTGAACGGCAACGTGGTGGAAATCACCCCGCTGGTCACCGGCACCGTGGTCAGCATCGGCGCTGACGATGGCGACCTGGTCCATGAAGGCCAGGTGCTGGTCAACTTCGACCCGAACGACGCCGAAGTCGGGCTGCAAAGTGCTCAGGCCAATCTGGCCCGCACCGTGCGCCAGGTCCGTGGCTTGTACAGCAACGTCGACGGCATGCGCGCCCAGGTCAATGCCCAGCAGGCCAACGTGCAAAAAGCCCAGGACAACTTCAACCGCCGGAAAAACCTCGCCGCCGGCGGCGCGATTTCCCAGGAAGAACTGTCCCACGCTCGCGACGACCTGACCTCGGCACAAAACGCCCTGGCCAATGCGCAACAACAGCTGAAAACCACCAGCGCGTTGGTCGATGACACGGTTGTGTCGTCGCACCCGGACGTGATGTCTGCCGCCGCGAACTTGCGTCAGGCTTATCTGAACAATTCCCGCAGCACCTTGATTGCGCCGGTCACCGGTTACGTCGCCAAACGTTCCGTGCAACTGGGCCAACGGGTTCAGCCAGGCACCGCGCTGATGGCGGTAATTCCGCTGGATCAACTGTGGATCGACGCCAACTTCAAGGAAACCCAGCTGCGCGACATGCGCATTGGCCAGCCAGTGGACATCGAAGCCGACCTGTACGGCAGCGACGTGAAGTTCAGCGGCACCATCGACAGCCTCGGCGCCGGTACCGGTAGCGCGTTTGCCCTGTTGCCGGCGCAGAACGCCACCGGTAACTGGATCAAGATCGTGCAGCGTGTGCCGGTGCGGATTCACGTCAACGCCGAAGAACTGGCCAAGCACCCATTGCGGGTTGGCCTGTCGACTCAGGTGGACGTGAACCTGCAAGACCAGAGCGGCCCGGTGCTGGCGCAACAGCCACCACAAAAGGCGTCGTTCAGCACCAACGTCTATGACCGTCAGTTGGCCGAGGCCGACGCGATGATCACGCAGTTGATCCATGACAACAGCGCTGCGGTCAGCAAGACCGCGCAACGCTGATTCGCCATCACACCAACCCTGTGGGAGCAAGCCTTTGTGGCGAGGGAGCTTGCTCCCGCTGGGTCGCGAAGCGGCCCCAAAAGCTTTACGACTGCTTCGCAGTCGGGCGGGAGCAAGCTCCCTCGCCACAAAGGCCCGCTCCCACAAGGTCAGCTGCGTCTGTAACAGGCGGCGCGCCAGCCAAGTTTCAAAGGATTAGCGATGAGCAATAACGCGTCTTTCACGCCGCCCAGCCTGGTGCTCAGCACCATCGGCCTGTCGCTGGCGACCTTCATGCAAGTGCTCGACACCACCATCGCCAACGTGGCCTTGCCGACGATTTCCGGCAACCTGGGCGTGAGTTCAGAGCAGGGCACTTGGGTGATCACTTCGTTCGCCGTGAGTAACGCCATCGCGTTGCCGCTGACCGGTTGGCTGAGTCGGCGTTTCGGTGAAGTGAAGCTGTTTCTCTGGGCGACGATTCTGTTTGTGCTGGCCTCGTTTCTCTGCGGCATCTCCACATCGATGCCGGAACTGATCGGCTTCCGTGTGCTGCAAGGCCTGGTGGCCGGGCCGTTGTACCCGATGACCCAGACGCTGCTGATCGCGGTCTATCCGCCCGCCAGGCGCGGCATGGCCCTGGCGTTGCTGGCGATGGTCACGGTGGTGGCGCCGATTGCCGGACCGATCCTCGGTGGCTGGATTACCGACAGCTATAGCTGGCCGTGGATCTTCTTTATCAACGTGCCCATCGGGATTTTCGCGGTGATGGTGGTGCGCTCGCAGCTCAAGGCGCGTCCGGTGGAAACCAGCCGCCAGCCGATGGATTACGTCGGTTTGATCACGCTGATCATTGGCGTGGGGGCGTTGCAGGTGATCCTCGATAAAGGCAACGACCTGGATTGGTTCGAGTCGAATTTCATCATCATTGGCGCAGCGATTTCGGTGATTGCCCTGGCGGTGTTCATCATCTGGGAGATGACAGACAAGCACCCGGTGGTGAACCTGCGACTGTTCGCTTACCGCAACTTCCGCATCGGCACCATCGTGTTAGTGCTGGGTTATGCCGGGTTCTTTGGCATCAACCTGATCCTGCCGCAATGGCTGCAAACCCAGATGGGCTACACCGCCACCTGGGCCGGGCTGGCGGTGGCGCCGATCGGGATTCTGCCGGTGCTGATGTCGCCGTTTGTCGGCAAGTACGCGCACAAGTTCGACCTGCGTCTGCTGGCCGGCCTGGCGTTCCTGGCGATTGGCTTGAGCTGCTTTATGCGCGCCGGGTTCACCAACGAGGTGGACTTCCAGCACATCGCCCTGGTGCAGCTGTTCATGGGGATTGGCGTGGCGCTGTTCTTTATGCCGACCTTGAGCATCCTGATGTCGGACCTGCCGCCGAGCCAGATCGCCGATGGCGCGGGCCTGGCGACGTTCCTGCGGACCTTGGGCGGTAGTTTTGCGGCGTCGCTGACCACTTGGATCTGGATTCGCCGGGCCGATCAGCATCACGCGTACTTGAGCGAAAGCATCACCACCTACGACCAACCGACCCGGGATGCGTTGAACACCCTGGGCGGCGCGAGTACCCCGGCGTATGCACAGCTCGATCAGGTGCTGACCAGCCAGGCGTACATGCTCTCCACCGTGGATTACTTCACGTTGCTCGGGTGGGGGTTCCTGGGGTTGATGCTGATTGTGTGGCTGGCGAAACCGCCGTTTGCGGCGAAGGCCGGGCCTGCGGCCTCCGGCCACTAGAGGGCTGATCGTTCCCACGCTCTGCGTGGGAATGCCTCAACGGACGCTCCGTGTTCGGCTTTGGAGGGAACGCGGAGCGTCCCGGGCTGCATTCCCACGCGGAGCGTGGGAATGATCAGGCCACGATCAGGCAGAAGGGGCGGCCAATTGCGGTGGCGGAGCGAAGTTGAACGGGGCGAGGGCAAACCCTTGCTCATCCACCTGCAACGCCCACCCCTGACGATCCCAATCCCCCAACACAATGCGCTTGGCCGCCTGCTCGCCAATCTGCAACTTGTGGATTGCGGGGCGATGGGTATGCCCATGGATCAGCGTCTTCACGCCATATTCCTGCATGATCCGCGGCACTTCCTCGGGCGTGACATCGACAATGTCATTGGCCTTCATCCGCGTCTGCGCCCGGCTTTCACTGCGCAGTTTGCGCGCCAGTTTGTGCCGGGTGCTCAATGGCAGGTGTCGCAGGATGAACAGGGTGACGGGATTACGCAGGTAGCGACGCAGCTTCATATAGCCGACATCGCGGGTGCAGAGGCTGTCGCCGTGCATCAAGAGCACCGGCTCGCCCGCGAGCTGCACGACACTCGGGTCCTTCAATAATGTGCAGCCGGCCTGTTTGCAAAAGGCCTTGCCGAGCATGAAGTCACGATTGCCGTGCATCAGAAAAATGGCCGTGCCGCTGTCGCTGAGATCGCGCAGGGCCTGGCAGATGGAACGCTGGAAGGGTGTCATGGCATCGTCGCCAATCCACGCCTCGAAAAAGTCGCCCAGGATGTACAGCGCACTCGCCGAGCGGGCGCGTCCGGCGAGTAAATCCAGAAACGCCCGGGTAATGTCCGGGCGCTCCTCTTCCAGATGCAAGTCTGAAATCAGCAGTATCACGCTTCGATGATCTCGGCTTTCTCGATGATCACGTCTTCTGCTGGTACGTCCTGGTGGCCGGACTTCATGGTGGTGGAAACACCTTTGATCTTGTCCACGACTTCAGTGCCGGAAACCACTTTGGCGAAGACAGCGTAGCCCCAGCCCTGGGTGGTTTTGGCGCTGTGGTTCAGGAAGCTGTTGTCAGCCACGTTGATGAAGAACTGCGCGGAAGCCGAATGCGGCTCCATGGTGCGAGCCATGGCCACGGTGTACTTCTCGTTCGGCAGGCCGTTGTCGGCTTCGTTCTGGATGCTTGGGCGCTTGTCTTTCTTTTCTTTCATGCCTGGCTCGAAACCGCCGCCCTGGATCATGAAGTTACCGATCACGCGGTGGAAAACGGTGTTTTCGTAGTGGCCGGCCTTGACGTATTCGATGAAGTTGGCAACGGTCACCGGTGCCTTTTCAGCGTTCAGTTCCAGGACGATGTCGCCATGGTTGGTGGTCAATTTGACTTGGGTCATGATCGTACTCTTTCTATGAATTCGTGGGTTTCGGGGCATCAGAGCCCGCAACCGGTCTGGTCTGTCTCAACCAAGGTGCGCAGTTTAGCGCGACAGGCGCGAATTTCGAGGCTGTTTTTCATTTGCAGCCGATTAAATGCAGCCGTTTTCAGGCCTGCCGCTGTCAGCGGCTTGACAGCATCGGCTATGATAGCGGCTTTGTTTTGTCAGGCCTTTAGTTCCGGCCGCGCACTCGTACGTTCAAGGATCCTATGAGCAAGCCCACTGTCGACCCTACCTCGAATTCCAAGACCGGCCCTGCTGTGCCGGTCAATTTCCTGCGCCCGATCATCCAGGCGGACCTGGACTCGGGTAAGCACACGCAGATCGTCACCCGTTTCCCGCCTGAGCCCAACGGCTACCTGCACATCGGTCACGCCAAGTCGATTTGCGTGAACTTCGGCCTGGCCCAGGAATTTGGCGGCGTCACGCACCTGCGTTTCGACGACACCAACCCGGCCAAGGAAGACCAGGAATACATCGACGCGATCGAAAGCGACATCAAATGGCTGGGCTTCGAATGGTCCGGTGAAGTGCGCTACGCCTCGCAGTATTTCGACCAGTTGCACGACTGGGCCGTCGAGCTGATCAAGGCCGGCAAGGCCTACGTCGATGACCTGAGCCCGGAGCAAGCCAAGGAATACCGCGGCACCCTGACCGAGCCGGGCAAGAACAGCCCGTTCCGTGACCGTTCCGTGGAAGAAAACCTCGACTGGTTCGCCCGCATGAAGGCCGGCGAATTCCAGGACGGCGCACGTGTGCTGCGGGCCAAGATCGACATGGCCTCGCCGAACATGAACCTGCGCGACCCGATCATGTATCGCATCCGCCACGCCCATCACCACCAGACCGGTGACAAGTGGTGCATCTACCCGAACTACGACTTCACCCACGGTCAGTCGGACGCCATCGAAGGCATCACCCACTCGATCTGCACCCTCGAGTTCGAAAGCCACCGTCCGCTGTACGACTGGTTCCTGGACGCTTTGCCAGTGCCGGCGCACCCGCGTCAGTACGAATTCAGCCGCCTGAACCTGAACTACACCATCACCAGCAAGCGCAAGCTCAAGCAACTGGTCGATGAAAAGCACGTGTTCGGCTGGGACGATCCGCGCATGTCCACGCTGTCGGGCTTCCGCCGCCGTGGCTACACCCCTGCGTCGATCCGCAATTTCTGCGACATGGTCGGCACCAACCGTTCCGACGGCGTGGTCGATTTCGGCATGCTCGAGTTCAGCATCCGTCAGGATCTGGACCAGAACGCTCCGCGCGCCATGTGCGTGCTGCGTCCGTTGAAAGTGGTGATCACCAACTACCCGGAAGATCAGGTCGAGAACCTCGAACTGCCGCGTCATCCGCAGAAAGAAGAACTGGGCGTGCGCCAACTGCCGTTCGCCCGTGAAATCTACATCGACCACGATGACTTCATGGAAGAGCCGCCAAAAGGCTACAAGCGCCTGGAGCCGAACGGCGAAGTGCGCCTGCGTGGCAGCTACGTGATCCGCGCCGACGAAGCAATCAAGGACGCCGATGGCAACATCGTCGAACTGCGTTGCTCCTACGATCCGGAAACCTTGGGCAAGAACCCTGAAGGCCGCAAGGTCAAAGGCGTGGTGCATTGGGTGCCGGCAGCGGCCAGCGTCGAGTGCGAAGTGCGTTTGTACGATCGCCTGTTCCGCTCGCCGAACCCTGAAAAGGCGGAAGACAGCGCCAGTTTCCTGGACAACATCAACCCTCAATCGCTGCAAGTTCTCACGGGTTGTCGTGCGGAGCCTTCGCTGGGCAATGCACAGCCGGAAGACCGTTTCCAGTTCGAGCGCGAAGGTTACTTCTGCGCGGATATCAAGGACTCGAAACCGGGCGCTCCGGTCTTCAACCGTACCGTGACCTTGCGTGATTCGTGGGGCCAGTGATTCAAGGAAACAACTAAAGTGCTAACGATCTACAACACGCTCACCAAGAGCAAAGAAGTGTTCAAGCCGCTGGATGGCAACAATGTGCGCATGTACGTCTGCGGGATGACCGTGTACGACTACTGCCACATTGGCCACGGCCGCAGCATGGTCGCGTTTGACCTGATCACCCGTTGGTTGCGTTTCAGCGGTTATAACCTGACCTATGTGCGCAACATCACCGACATTGAAGACAAGATCATCAATCGGGCCAAGGAGAACGGCGAGCCGTTCGACGTGCTGACCGAGCGCATGATCACCGCGATGCACGAGGACGAGGCGCGCCTCAACATTCTCAAGCCGGATATGGAACCGCGGGCCACCGACCACATCGCTGGCATGCAGACCATGATCCAGACCCTGATCGACAAGGGTTACGCCTACGCCCCGGGCAATGGCGACGTGTACTACCGCGTAGCCAAGTTCATGGGCTACGGCAAGTTGTCGCGCAAGAAGATCGAAGACCTGCGCATCGGCGCGCGGATCGAAGTCGACGAGTCGAAACAGGACCCGCTGGACTTCGTGCTGTGGAAAGGCGCCAAGCCGGGCGAGCCGAGCTGGCCATCGCCGTGGGGCGACGGTCGTCCGGGCTGGCACATCGAATGCTCGGTGATGTCGACTTGCTGCCTGGGCGAGACCTTCGACATTCATGGCGGCGGCAGCGACCTTGAGTTCCCGCACCATGAAAACGAAATCGCCCAGAGCGAAGCGGCCACCGGCAAGACCTACGCCAACGCGTGGATGCATTGCGGCATGATTCGCATCAATGGCGAGAAGATGTCCAAGTCCTTGAACAACTTCTTCACCATTCGCGACGTGCTGGAAAAGTACCACCCGGAAGTCGTGCGTTACCTGCTGGTGTCGAGCCACTACCGCAGCGCGATCAACTACTCGGAAGACAACCTCAAGGACGCCAAGGGCGCACTCGAGCGTTTCTACCACGCGTTGAAAGGCCTGCCGAACGTCGCGCCTGCTGGCGGTGATGCCTTTGTCGAGCGCTTCACCCAGGTGATGAACGACGACTTCGGCACGCCGGAAGCGTGCGCGGTGCTGTTCGAGATGGTTCGCGAGATCAACCGTCTGCGTGAGAGCGATCTCAATGCGGCGGCGGGTCTGGCGGCTCGCTTGAAAGAACTGGCCAGCGTTTTGGGTGTGTTGCAGCTTGAGGCGGATGACTTCCTGCAGGCCGGCGCTGAAGGGCGGGTTGATGCGGCGCAAGTCGATGCGCTGATTGCTGCGCGTCTGGCGGCTCGTGCCGGCAAAGACTGGGCCGAATCCGACCGCATCCGCGACCAGCTCACCGCCATGGGCGTGGTGCTGGAAGACGGCAAGGGCGGCACGACCTGGCGTTTGGCTGACTGATCGCTGCGCTTGCCTCACTGATCGTTCCCACGCTCTGCGTGGGAATGCCTCCACGGACGCTCCGCGTTCGGCTTTGGAAGGGACGCGGAGCGTCCCGGGCTGCATTCCCACGCGGAGCGTGGGAACGATCACTGCCGCAGACGTTTGTACAAAGTGTTTCGGCTAACGCCTAACCTACGGGCCAAATGCGAGATATTCCCCCCGGCCGCCTGCAACAACCGATTTAAATCTTCGGCATCATTCAAATCCACCGCCAATGGCTCCGGCGTCTCCACCGGCTCCATCTCCAGATCGACAAAAAAATCATCCGGCAAATGCTCGGGCCGCACCGGTTGCTCCTCGGCCATGGCCAACGCGACCTGCATCACGCTGCTGACCTGCCTCAGATTCCCCGGCCATGGATGACGGCCGAACAATTCCATGACTTCACGGCTCAACCCGGCCCATTGCGACGGCTCGCGGTGTTGCTCCCACAACCGTTTGAACAGTGCCTGTTTGTCGCTGCGTTCCCGTAATGGCGGCAGCTCTAGCGTTAAACCGCCGATCCGGTAATACAGATCTTCCCTGAACCGTCCGAGCTGCACCTGTTCGCGCAACGAACGGTTGGTCGCCGAAATAATGCGAATGTCGACCGGGAACAACTCGCTGCTGCCCACCGGCTGCACGCAACGTTCCTGCAAAACCCTTAACAACCGCGCCTGAGTCGGCAGCGGCATGTCGCCGATTTCATCGAGGAACAGGGTGCCTTTATCAGCCTTGCGAATCAGGCCGATGCTGCCTTTCTGGTTCGCGCCGGTGAATGCGCCTTTCTCGTAGCCAAACAGCTCCGACTCGACCAGTTCGGCGGGGATCGCTGCACAGTTGACGGCGATGAAGGGTTGTTTGTTGCGGGAGCTGGCCTGGTGCAGGGCTTTGACGAAGACTTCCTTGCCGACTCCGGTTTCGCCGTGGATCAGCAGCGGAATGTCTTTCTCCAGCAAGCGCTCGGCCTGGCGTACGGCTTTTTCCACGCGACTGTCGCCGAAGTGCAGGGTGTTCAGGCTGATCGCTGTTGGCGTTGCAACGCGGGGTTCTGCAAACACCCGCGCCTGAATCGGCGCCTGCTTCGGCCGCTTCAACAAACACTGGAAACGGTTACGCCCGGAGGCTTGCAGGGCAAATGGCAAGCCATCGGGTTGGTTCAGCAACTCCAGCAGCGACACCTTGAACAAGCTCTCGACACTGACCCGGGACAGACTGATCCCCAGCAAATTATCAGCCCGGCGATTGGCCGACAGCACTTGCCCGGTCTCATCGAAAATCAGCAACCCGGCCCATTGGCTGTCGAGGTTGTTCAGCCCGGTGTTGAAGGTCAGTTGAAAATGCTGGCCATGGAACAGGTTGAGGATCAGCCGGTTTTCCACGGTCTGGCTCATCATCTTGACCATGCCGAGCGTGTGGGACGGCGGCAGGTAGCTGTCGCTGGACACATCGAGCACGGCGATGACCTTGCGCTCGGCATCGAAAATCGGCGCGGCAGACCCCGTCATAAAGCGGTTGGCTTTCAGAAAGTGTTCATCGTGCTCGATATGCACCGCCTGCTCGCAGGCCAGGGCGGTGCCGATGGCATTGGTGCCGCTGCAACGCTCCATCCAACTGGCGCCGGCGCTGAAGCCACGGGTCAGGCTCGGTTCGATAAAGCGCTGGGTGCCCCAGGAGGTGAGCACCTGGCCCTGGTTGTCGGCGAGCATGATCAGGCAATTGGAGTTGCTCAGGATGTTCTCGTAATACGGCAGAACTTCCTGATGGGTGGTCTGCACCAGGGAATGCTGGCTCTCCAGCAATTGTGCGATGCCGTCGGCCGGCAGCTGGTCGAAGGTCGGCACGCTGTGATGGTTGAGACCGAACGCGCGGCAACGGGACCAGGAGTCCTGGATGATGGCGTCGTGGGAGAGCGGCGAGGCAGGTACGGCCATGGCAGTCGATCTCTGAGCAAAGCTTTTATTGTTTTTGTTATGGGTAAACGCATTGTGCTTTTTTACAGGTTGCTACGGCTTGAGGCGATCCTGTAGCAGCTGGCGAAGCCTGCGTTCGGCGACGAAGTCGTCGTAAAACCTGTATTCGCGGTCATCCTGACACACAGTGGCGCCTGACTTTACGACGACTGCGTCGCCGAACGCAGCCTTCGGCAGCTGCTACAAGGACGTGCGCAATTCGGGATTTCTCGCAGTAAAAGCATCCGTAGATTGTTGTTCACTATTGTTCATTGTCAACCGTCGAACTGTTCAATTGTTCAGTCGCGATTGTTCATTTCTGTTCAGCAACGAACGCGGTTTTCCGCGCTTTCGCAGGTTTTTCAAGCCCGATCAAAGACTTGTGTTTTCTGGCACGAATGTCGCTCTATCGCTACGGTCGCTTGACTCCAAATAATAAAAAAGGCCGAGCCATGTCACTCACCCTGGAGCACGTCAGCCGTACCGTCGAGGGCCAGACCTGGATCGACGATGCGTGCCTTGTTTTCGAACCCGGATCCTTCAACGTTTTGCTCGGCCGCACCCTGTCCGGCAAAACCAGCCTGATGCGCCTGATGGCCGGCCTGGACAAGCCCGACAGCGGGCGCATCCTGATGAACGGCGTCGACGTCACCCAGCGCCCGGTGCGGCTGCGCAACGTATCGATGGTTTATCAGCAGTTCATCAACTACCCGACCATGACGGTGTTCGAGAACATCGCCTCGCCGTTGCGTCAGGGCGGGGTTTCCAACGAACTGATCCAGAGCAAAGTGCTGGAAACCGCGAAGATGCTGCGCATCGAGAAGTTTCTCCAGCGCCATCCGCTGGAACTGTCCGGCGGCCAGCAACAACGTACGGCCATGGCCCGGGCGCTGGTCAAGGATGCCGAGCTGATCCTGTTCGACGAACCGCTGGTCAACCTCGACTACAAACTGCGCGAAGAACTGCGCCAGGAAATGCGCGAGCTGTTCAAGGCGCGGCACACCATCGCCATCTACGCCACCACCGAACCCAACGAAGCCCTGGCGCTGGGCGGCACCACCACCATTCTCCACGAAGGCCGGGTGATCCAGAGCGGCAAGTCCTCCGAGGTCTATCACCAGCCGCAAACGGTGCTGGCGGCGGAGTTGTTTTCCGAGCCGCCGATCAACCTGATGCCGGGGTGTATTGCCGGCAACGAAGTCAGTTTCGCCAATTTCGTGCACTTCCCGTTGAACGTCGATCTGCGCCCGGTGGGCGAGGGCGAGTTCCGGTTTGGCGTGCGCCCGAGCCATATCTCGCTGGTGCCGAGTAACGACGACGACCTGGAACTGGCGGTGACCGTCGAGGTGGCCGAGATCAGCGGTTCGGAAACTTTCCTGCATGTGCGCAACGAGCATTTCCTGTTGGTGCTGCACTTGCCGGGCGTCCACGAATACGACGTCGATGCGCCGATTCGCATCTATATCCCGACCCATAAACTGTTTGTGTTCGATATGCAGGGGCGGCTGGTCCAGGCGCCCGGTCGCCGTATCGCGAGGGTTGCCTGATGGCCGAAATCCGTTTGCAGAACCTCGCCCACAGCTACACCCGCACGCCAAGCGGCCCCGAGGATTACGCGATTCGCGAGATGGACCACGTCTGGGAACAGGGTGGGGCCTACGCCTTGCTCGGACCGTCGGGCTGCGGCAAGTCGACCTTGCTTAACATCATTTCCGGGTTGCTCAGCCCGTCCCAGGGCCAGGTGCTGTTTGACGGCAAAGTCGTGAACGACCTGACCCCGGAGAAGCGCAACATCGCCCAGGTGTTCCAGTTTCCGGTGGTCTACGACACCATGACCGTGTTCGATAACCTGGCGTTTCCGCTGCGAAACCAGGGCATGAACGAGGCGAAAATTCACAGCAAGGTGCAGGAAATTGCCGAGGTCCTCGACCTCCAGGCGCTGCTGAGCAAAAAGGCCCGTAACCTCACCGCCGACGAAAAACAGAAAGTCTCCATGGGCCGTGGCCTGGTGCGCGATGACGTGTCGGCGATCCTGTTCGATGAGCCGCTGACGGTGATCGACCCGCACCTGAAGTGGAAGCTGCGACGCAAGCTCAAGCAGATCCACGAGCAGTTCAACATCACCATGGTCTACGTCACCCACGATCAGCTCGAAGCCTCGACCTTTGCCGACAAGATCGCGGTGATGTACGGCGGGCAGATCGTGCAGTTCGGCACGCCACGGGAACTGTTCGAACGGCCGAGCCACACCTTTGTCGGCTATTTCATCGGCAGCCCGGGGATGAACCTGATCGATGTGCAGCCGCAGCCCGGCGGTGTCGGGTTCGCTTCGACGCACTTGCCGCTTTCCGACGCGATGCAGCAACAAATCGCCGACAAACCGTGGAAAACCCTGAAGGTCGGCATCCGCCCGGAGTTCGTCCACGTGTGGGACGAGCCATTTGATGACGCGATGCAGGCACAGGTCGTACACATCGAAGACCTCGGCACCTACAAGATCATGACCCTCAACCTCGACGGTGCACCGCTGAAAGTGCGCCTGGCCGAAGACAAACCGGTGCCCGAAGGCACGGCGTATATCAGTTTTCCGGCGCAGTGGTTGATGGTCTATGCCGACGATTACCTACTGGAGGTGCAGCCATGAACAAGGTGCAGAACAACAAGGCCTGGTGGCTGGTGTTGCCGGTGTTCCTGCTGGTGGCATTCAGTGCGGTGATCCCGATGATGACCGTGGTCAATTACTCGGTGCAGGACATCTTCGACCAGTCCAGCCGCTACTTCGTCGGCGCCGACTGGTACAAACAGGTGCTGCTCGATCCACGGCTGCACGACTCGCTGCTGCGGCAGTTCATCTATTCCGGCTGCGTGCTGCTGATCGAAATCCCCCTGGGCATCGGCATCGCCCTGACCATGCCGACCAAGGGCCGCTGGTCGTCGCTGGTACTGATCATCCTGGCGATTCCGCTGCTGATCCCGTGGAACGTGGTCGGCACCATTTGGCAGATCTTCGGCCGCGCGGACATCGGTTTGCTCGGTTCCAGCCTCAATGCGATGGGCATGAACTACAACTATGCGTCCAACACCATGGACGCCTGGGTCACCGTGTTGGTGATGGACGTCTGGCACTGGACCTCGCTGGTGGCGCTGCTGTGCTTCTCCGGTCTGCGGGCGATTCCGGACGTGTACTACCAGGCGGCGCGGATTGATCGGGCGTCGGCCTGGGCGGTGTTCCGCCATATCCAGTTGCCCAAACTCAAGAGCGTGCTGCTGATCGCCGTGATGTTGCGCTTCATGGACAGCTTCATGATCTACACCGAGCCATTCGTGCTCACCGGCGGTGGTCCGGGGAATGCCACGACCTTCTTGAGTCAGACCTTGACCCAGATGGCTGTAGGGCAATTCGACCTCGGCCCGGCGGCGGCTTTCTCGCTGGTGTACTTCCTGATCATCCTGTTGGTGTCCTGGCTGTTCTACACGGCCATGACTCACTCTGACGCCAACCGCTGAGGTCTGCCATGAGTAAAAGAAAGCTCATTCCGCTGCTGATCTACATCCTGTTCCTGCTGGTGCCGATCTACTGGCTGCTGAACATGTCCTTCAAGAGCAACACCGAAATCCTCGGCGGGCTGACGCTGTTTCCGCAGGATTTCACCCTGGCCAACTACAAGGTGATCTTCACCGACCCGGCCTGGTACACCGGTTACCTCAACTCGCTGTATTACGTGAGTCTGAACACGGTGATTTCGCTGAGTGTGGCGTTGCCAGCGGCGTACGCGTTCTCGCGGTATCGCTTTCTCGGCGACAAGCACTTGTTCTTCTGGCTGCTGACCAACCGCATGGCGCCGCCGGCGGTGTTCCTGCTGCCGTTCTTCCAGCTGTATTCCTCGATCGGCCTGTTCGATACCCACATCGCCGTGGCTTTGGCCCATTGCCTGTTTAACGTGCCGCTGGCGGTGTGGATTCTGGAAGGCTTCATGTCCGGGGTTCCCAAGGAAATCGACGAAACCGCCTACATTGATGGCTACAGCTTTCCGAAGTTCTTCGTGAAGATTTTCGTGCCGTTGATTGGCTCGGGCATCGGTGTGACGGCGTTCTTCTGCTTCATGTTTTCCTGGGTCGAACTGCTGCTGGCGCGCACGCTGACCTCGGTCAACGCCAAACCGATCGCGGCGGTAATGACCCGCACGGTCTCTGCGTCCGGTATCGACTGGGGCGTGCTGGCGGCGGCGGGGGTGTTGACCATCCTGCCGGGCATGCTGGTGATCTGGTTTGTTCGCAACCACGTGGCCAAGGGCTTTGCCCTGGGCCGGGTCTGAGGAGCTGATGATGGAATGGATGAGCTGGACGGTCCCGACAGCGGTGTTTTTCATCGTCATAGGCCTGATTCTGGTGGGCATGACGACTTGGGAATTGCGTTCGCCGAGCATCCTGCGGCGGGGTTTGTTGCCGATTGCCACCACCCGTGGCGATCGCTTATTTATCGGTCTTCTCGGCAGCGCCTACCTGCATCTGCTGGTAATCGGCGTCACCGACTGGAGCATCTGGGTCGCGTCCGCGTTGTCCCTGGTGTGGCTGTTGGCTGTGATGCGTTGGGGCTAGTCGAATCGCTCGGCAAAGTTGCTCCGAAACTTAAACAGGAGGTCTCTATGTTCGACAAAAACAATAAGCTGCGACATAGCATTTCATTGGCAGCCCTGCTGGCACTCAGCGGTTTGAGCGCGACGGCCTGGGCCGATGCTTACGAAGACGCGGCGAAAAAGTGGATCGGCAGCGAATTCAAGCCGTCCACCCTGACGGCCGATCAACAGCTCGCGGAATTGAAATGGTTCATCAAGGCGGCTGAGCCGTTTCGCGGGATGAACATCAAGGTCGTCTCGGAAACCCTGACCACTCACGAATACGAGTCCAAGGTGCTGGCCAAGGCCTTCACTGAAATCACCGGGATCAAGCTGACCCACGACCTGCTGCAAGAAGGCGACGTGGTGGAAAAGCTGCAGACCGTGATGCAGTCGGACAAGAGCATCTACGACGGCTGGGTCAACGACTCGGACCTGATCGGTACGCACTTTCGTTATGGCAAGACCGAGTCGATCACCGACCTGATGGCCAATGAAGGCAAGGATTTCACCTCGCCGACCCTGGACATCAAGGACTTCATCGGCATTTCCTTCACCACCGCGCCCGACGGCAAGATCTATCAACTGCCCGACCAGCAGTTCGCCAACCTCTACTGGTTCCGCGCCGACTGGTTCGAACGGCCGGAGCTCAAAGCCAAGTTCAAGGAAAAATACGGCTACGAATTGGGCGTACCGGTGAACTGGTCGGCTTATGAAGACATCGCCAAGTTCTTCAGCGAAGACGTCAAGGAAATCGACGGCAAGCGCATCTACGGGCACATGGACTACGGCAAGAAAGACCCGTCCCTGGGTTGGCGTTTCACCGATGCCTGGTTCTCCATGGCCGGTGGCGGCGACAAGGGCATTCCCAATGGCTTGCCGGTGGACGAGTGGGGGATTCGCGTGGAGGACTGTCACCCGGTCGGTTCCAGCGTGACTCGCGGCGGCGACACCAACGGCCCGGCGGCGGTCTTCGCCACGCAGAAATACGTCGACTGGCTCAAGGCCTACGCGCCGCCGGAAGCGGCAGGCATGACCTTCTCCGAATCCGGCCCGGTGCCATCCCAAGGCAACATCGCCCAGCAGATCTTCTGGTACACCGCGTTTACCGCCGACATGACCAAGCCTGGCCTGCCGGTGATGAACACCGACGGCACGCCGAAATGGCGCATGGCGCCATCGCCGCGTGGCCCGTATTGGGAAGAGGGCATGAAGCTGGGCTATCAGGACGTGGGTTCCTGGACCTTCCTCAAATCCACGCCTGAAAAACAAAAACTCGCGGCCTGGCTGTACGCGCAGTTCGTGACCTCGAAAACCGTGTCCCTGAAGAAAACCATTGTCGGCCTGACACCGATTCGCGAGTCGGACATCAACTCCCAAGCCATGACCGACCTGGCGCCGAAACTGGGTGGCCTGGTCGAGTTCTACCGCAGCCCGGCCCGCGTGCAATGGACCCCGACCGGGACCAACGTGCCGGACTATCCACGTCTGGCACAACTGTGGTGGAGCCACATCGCCGAAGCCGCCAGCGGCGAGAAAACCCCACAACAGGCGCTCGATGGCCTGGCCAAGGACCAGGACGCGATCATGACGCGGCTCGAACGCTCCAAGGTGCAACCGGTGTGCGGACCGAAAATGAACCCGGAACGGGATGCGCAGTATTGGTTTGATCAACCGGGGGCGCCGAAACCTAAATTGGCGAATGAGAAGCCTAAAGGTGAAACGGTTAGCTACACCGAACTGTTGAAATCGTGGGCGGATGCGCGTAAGTAAGCTTCTGTACTGAGAAAGGCGAACGGCACCGAAAGGTGCCGTTTTTATTTGTGGCTGATGGACCGCCTTCGCGAGCAAGCCCGCTCCCACAGGGATCCGTGGCAAACACATTATTTGTGAGCAACCCCGAACCACTGTTGGAGCGGGCTTGCTCGCGAAGGCTGCGGCACAGGCAACAGACTTCTCCTGCTCGAACCCTATCCTCAAAAACACTGATCACCTGTTGTTGCCGATTCTTTGCAAGAAACTCCAAACCGTCCATGAGTTCGGCAAAAATATCACGCTTCATTGTTTGATCTCTGTCGATATCCAATCAACGAAGTTAATGGCAAATGCCTTGAGTCGGATGTCAGCCGATGCCTACTGCCACGCAGGCATTTTCCGAAAGAGGGGAAAGCAATAAGATCAAAAGATCGCAGCCTGCGGCAGCTCCTACATAGGGACGGCGTGCGTTCTGTAGGAGCTGCCAAAGGCTGCGATCTTTTGATCTTGAAACCCTAAAACGCAAAAACGGCACCCGAAGGTGCCGTTTCTGTTTTCTACCGCGTATCGCTTAAGCGATCAACCCGCCAACCCGGCCTGTTGAACCAGGACCAGCAACGGCTGCGGATACAGCCCAAGGAAGAACGCCAGTGCGGCGATGGCCAGCAGCATCACGCCGCCTGCCTTTTGTTCCCAGTGCAGTTGCGCATCGTGGCGACGCAGGTTCGGCTCGATCAGGTACAGGGTGACCATCACGCGCAGGTAGTAGAAGACGCCGATGGCGCTGCCCAGTACCAGGGAACCGACCAGCCACCATTGATGCGACTCGACGCCGGTAGCGATGATGTAGAACTTGCCGATGAAGCCCGCGGTCAGCGGGATACCGGCCAGGGACAGCATCATCACGGTCAGTACGGCGGTCAGGTACGGACGGCGCCAGAACAGGCCGCGGTATTCGTACAGGGCGTCGGCGTCCCGGCCTTTGTACGGCGAGGACATCAGGGTGATCACGCCGAACGCGCCGAGGCTGGTGATCACGTAGGTGACCAGGTACACGCCGATGGCTTCCACGGCCAGACCCTTGCTCGCCACCAGGGCGATCAGCAGGTAACCGAAGTGGGCGATGGACGAGTAACCCAGCAGACGCTTGAGGTTGCTCTGGGTCAGTGCCAGCAGGTTACCGAACAGGATCGACGCGATGGCGATGATGGTCAGCACGTCGCTCAGAACACCGCTGCTGGCAGCAGGGGAGATCTGGAACAGACGCACCATCACCGCAAACACGGCGACTTTCGAAGCCGTGGCGAGGAACGCGGCAACCGGCGCAGGAGCCCCTTCGTAAACGTCCGGGGTCCAGAGGTGGAACGGTACCAGCGACAGCTTGAACGCCAGGCCGATCAGCATCATGCCCAGGCCCATTTGCGCCAGGGAACTTGGCAGGCCAGTAGCGGCCAATGCTTGACCGATACCGACGAAGCTCAGGCTGCCGGAGTCGGCATACAGCAGCGCCATACCGAACAACAGGAACGCCGAACCGGCGGCCGACAGCACCATGTACTTGATACCGGCTTCCAGCGAACGCTTGTTGAAGAAGGCATAAGCCACCAGACCGTAGACCGGCACCGACAACAGTTCCAGACCGATGAACAACCCGGCCAGGTGTTGCGCGCTGACCAGAACCAGGCCACCGGCGGCGGCCATCAGGATCAGCAGGTACAGTTCTTCGCGGTTGCCCGGGTAACCCGTGCCGCCATCGCCGAGGTAGGCGTGGGCGAGGGTCACACAAGCGAGGGTGGCGACCAGGATCAGCGCCATATACAAGCAAGCGAAGTTATCGATCTGCAGCAGCGGTGTCACGGCCAGGGGCGCGACTTTCAAGGCTGGCAGGATCGACAGCAACGCCAGGTTCAAACCCGCCACGGAAATCAGGAAGGTCTGCGAGTGGTTGCGGCGCCAGGCGATGGCCAGCATCACCACGATGATCGTGGCGGTGGTGATCAACAACGGCGCGAGCGCGATAAAGTGTTGAGTCGTGAATTCCATAGCGCTCTTACCGGGCCGAAGCGAGTTGAGTGAAGGCGGTACCGAGCCACTGCTGCACGCCATGCATCGTCGCGGCAGAAGTGTCGAGGAACGGTTGCGGGTACACGCCGATATAAATCAGCAGTACCGCCAGACCGACCACCATGATCAGTTCGCGACCATCCATGCCATGCAGCACCGCGTCCGACTTGGACGGGCCGAAGTAGGCACGATGGATCATGATCAGCGAGTAGACCGAACCGAACACCAGGCCCGACGTCGCGATCGCAGTGATCCACGGCGCAGCGGCGAAGGTGCCGATCAGGATCAGGAACTCACCGACGAAGTTACCGGTACCCGGCAAGCCCAGGGAAGCAGCGGCGAAGAACAGGCTGATGGCCGGCAGGTAAGCGATCTTCGACCACAGGCCACCCATTTCACGCATGTCGCGGGTGTGGGTGCGTTCGTACAACTGACCACTCAGGATAAAGAGTGCAGCGGCCGACACACCGTGCGCCAGCATCTGCATCACTGCGCCCTGCAGCGCCAGTTGGCTGCCGGAGTAGATGCCGATCAACACGAAACCCATGTGGGAAACGGAGGAGTAGGCGATCAGACGCTTGATGTCGGTTTGGGCGAAGGCCAGGAACGCACCGTAGAAGATCCCGACCAGACCGAGGGTCATGGCGATCGGCGCGAACTCGGCCGAGGCATTCGGGAACAGCGGCAGGGCGAAACGCAGCAGACCGTAAGCCGCCGTCTTCAACAGGATACCGGCCAGGTCGACCGAACCTGCGGTTGGCGCCTGGGCGTGAGCATCAGGCAACCAGGAGTGGAACGGCACGACCGGCAGCTTCACCGCGAAGGCGATGAAGAAGCCGAGCATCAGGATGTACTCGGTGGTGAGCGACATCTTGGTTTTCAGCAGGTCGGCGTAGTTGAACGTGATCACGCCGGTGCTGTTGAAGTTGACCAGCACCAGACCCAGGATCGCCACCAACATGATCAGGCCGGAAGCCTGGGTGAAGATGAAGAACTTGGTCGCCGCGTAGATCCGGGTTTTCTTGCCGTCCGAAGAACTGTGACCCCAGAGCGCGATGAGGAAGTACATCGGCACCAGCATCATTTCCCAGAAGAAGAAGAACATGAACAGGTCGAGGGCGAGGAACACGCCGACGACACCGCCCAGGATCCACATCAGGTTCAAGTGGAAGAAACCGACGTGACGCTGGATCTCTTTCCACGAGCAGAGTACCGAGAGGATACCCAGCAAACCGGTCAGCAGGATCATCAGCAGCGACAGGCCGTCGAGGGCCAGGTGCACGCTGATGCCGAAGCGCTGGATCCAGATGTGCTTGAACTCAAGCGCCCAGACCGGATCGGCGCCAGGCGCCGGAGCAAATGAATAGTTACCGTGGGCCCACAGCCAGAGGCCGAGAGCGAGTTCCAGGGTCATGGTCAACAGCGCAATCCAGCGGGGGAGGGTAGCGCCGAAGCGCTCACCCATCCAGCACAGCAGGCCGCCGATGAAGGGGATCAGGATTAGCCAAGGCAGAATCATGACGGGCTCAATTCCTTTCGCAAGTTCGCAAGGTTCATATTCAGACCGCTACCAGCACGATGGCGCCGATGACCAGCACGGAGCCGGCTGCCATCGAGGCCGCGTACCAACGCAGTTGACCGGTTTCGGTACGGCTCAGGGCGGTGTGGCCGCCTTTGGCCATACGCGGGATCAAACCGATGGTCTGATCGAGCGGGTCTTTGCGCAGTGCGTGGCTGATCGCAAGGTATGGCTTGACGAACAGTTTGTCGTAGATCCAGTCGAAGCCCCAGGCAGCGAACCACCAGGCCGAAAGGAAGCGGCCGATGCCGCTGTTGGCGATTGCAGTGACGAAACGACGCTTGCCGAGGAACAGCAGCGCGGCCAGCAGGATACCGGCCAGGGCAATGGCGCCCGAAGCGATTTCCAGACTGTGCTTGGCTTCGCCGCCGGCATGGCCGACGCTCTCTGGCAACACGCCGTGCAGCGGTGGCACGATCATCGCGCCGACGAAAGTCGACAACACGATCAGCACCGACAGTGGCAGCCAGTGAGCGATGCCGTGACCGGCGTGGGCTTCGGTCTTCGCTTCACCGTGGAACGCGATGAAGATCAGGCGGAAGGTGTACAGCGAAGTCATGAACGCGCCGACCAGACCTGCGTACAACAGACCGTGGTTGCCGCTGGCGAACGCTTCCCAGAGGATTTCGTCCTTGGAGTAGAAGCCTGCGGTCACCAGTGGCAGGGCCGACAGTGCCGCGCCGCCGACGATGAAGCTGGTGTAGGCCAGCGGCAGTTTCTTCCACAGGCCGCCCATCTTGAAGATGTTCTGCTCGTGGTGGCAGGCAACGATCACCGCACCGGAGGCAAGGAACAGCAGCGCCTTGAAGAAGGCGTGGGTCATCAGGTGGAAAATCGCGCCATCCCATGCACCAACGCCCAGGGCCAGGAACATGTAGCCGATCTGGCTCATGGTCGAGTAGGCGAGGATACGTTTGATGTCGGTTTGTACCAGTGCCGCGAAACCCGCCAGAACCAGCGTCACACCGCCGACGACGCCGACCAGGTGCAGGATATCCGGCGCCAGGGCGAACAAGCCGTGAGTACGAGCGATCAGGTAAACACCTGCGGTCACCATGGTCGCGGCGTGGATCAGTGCCGAAACCGGGGTAGGACCGGCCATCGCATCCGCCAGCCAGGTTTGCAGCGGCAGTTGCGCGGATTTACCGACAGCGCCGCCCAGCAGCATCAGGGTCGCCAGGACGATCCAGAAGTCGCCGACCTGGAACTTCTGCGGTGCCAGCACCAACAGTTCCTGGACGTTCAGCGTGCCCAACTGTTGGAACAGGATGAACAGGCCGATGGCCATGAACACGTCGCCGATCCGGGTCACGATAAAGGCTTTGAGTGCCGCGTTACCGTTGTTGCGGTTGCTGTAGTAGAAACCGATCAACAGGTACGAGCACAGGCCCACGCCTTCCCAGCCGAAGTACAGGAACAACAGGTTATCGCCCAGGATCAGGAACAGCATGCTGGCGATAAACAGGTTGGTGTAGGCGAAGAAGCGCGAGTAACCGTCTTCACCGCGCATGTACCAGGACGCGAACAAGTGGATCAGGAAGCCGACGCCGACCACCACACCGAGCATGGTGACCGACAGGCCATCCAGGTACAGGGCGAAGTTAGGCGTGAAGCCTTCAACGGCCATCCACTGCCACAACACTTGCGTGTAGTGACCGCCTTCCGGCGGGGCGACGTTGAATTGCCAGATCACATAAGCGGCGACGATCGCCGACAGGCCGATGGAACCGACGCCAATCAGCGCCGACAGGTTTTCCGAGAAGCGGCCGCGTGAGAACGACAGCAGCAGGAAACCTATGAGAGGGAATACGAAAGTCAGATAGAGAAGATTCATCCGCGCATCTCGCTGGCAGCGTCGATATCGAGAGTGTGGAAGCGGCGATACAGCTGCAACAGAATCGCCAGGCCAATACTGGCCTCGGCGGCTGCCAGGCTGATCACCAGGATGAACATGATCTGTCCATCCGGCTGGCCCCAGCGGCTACCGGCGACGATGAACGCCAACGCGGAGGCATTCATCATGACCTCCAGGCTCATCAGCACGAAGAGAATGTTGCGGCGGACCATCAGGCCGACCAGACCGAGGCAGAACAGGATGCCGGCAACCGCCAGGCCATGTTCCATTGGGATAGCAGGCATGACTTACTCCTTCGCCTCGTTACGGCCGAGATGGAACGCCGTGACGGCTGCGGCGAGCAGCAACATCGAGGCGAGTTCGACCACCAGCAGATACGGACCGAACAGGCTGATGCCCACGGCTTTTGCATCTACGGTGGTGTGGCCGACGGCCTGGCCGCTGGAATGGCTGAACAGGACGTACAGCAGTTCAGCCAGCAGCAGGGCGCCGAGAACCACCGGGCCGAGCCAGATGCCGGGCTTGAGCCAGACGCGCTCTTGCTGAACCGAGGCCGGGCCAAGGTTGAGCATCATCACCACGAACACGAACAGCACCATGATGGCGCCAGCATAGGCGATCACTTCCAGCACACCGGCGAACGGTGCGCCGAGGGCGAAAAAGGTCATCGCCACGGCAATCAGCGAAATGATCAGGTAGAGCAGGGCGTGCACAGGGTTGGTGTTGGTGATCACGCGAAGCGTGGCCACAACCGCGATACCCGATGCGAAATAGAAAGCGAATTCCATCTTTCTTCCTTAAGGCAGCAAGCTCTTCACGTTGATCGGTTCGGCTTCATTCTGCGCGGCGCCTTTCGGCTTCCCGGCAATCGCCATACCTGCAACACGATAGAAGTTGTAATCAGGGTTTTTGCCGGGGCCGGAGATCAGCAGATCTTCTTTCTCGTAAACCAGGTCCTGACGTTTGAACTCGGCCATCTCGAAATCCGGTGTCAGCTGGATCGCGGTGGTCGGGCAGGCTTCCTCGCAGAGGCCGCAAAAGATGCAGCGCGAGAAGTTGATGCGGAAGAAGTCCGGGTACCAGCGACCGTCTTCGGTTTCGGCTTTCTGCAGCGAGATGCAACCGACTGGGCATGCCACGGCGCACAGGTTGCAGGCTACACAACGCTCTTCGCCATCAGGGTCGCGGGTCAGGACGATACGGCCACGGTAGCGCGGCGGCAGGTACACGGCTTCTTCCGGGTACTGCAGCGTGTCGCGCTTGCGGAAGGCATGGCCGAAGATCATCACCAGGCTGCGAAGCTGGGTGAAGAAGCCATGCACGATGTCAAATATGTACTTCATGATTCTCTATCCTCACTGAGCCGCGACGGCGGGCGTGTTGAGCAACACGATCGCAGCGGTCACCAGCATGTTGACGAGGGTCAGCGGCAGGCAGAACTTCCAGCTGAAATCCATCACTTGGTCATACCGTGGGCGCGGAATCGAGGCGCGCAACAGGATGAAGATCATGATGAAGAACGCGGTTTTCAGCGCGAACCAGATGAACGGGATCTGCGGCAGAATGCCGAACGGACCGTGCCAGCCACCGAAGAACAGGGTCACCAGCAGCGCCGAAATCAACACGATGCCGATGTACTCACCGACGAAGAACATGCCCCATTTCATGCCGGCGTATTCAATGTGGTAACCGTCGGCCAGTTCCTGTTCCGCTTCCGGCTGGTCGAACGGGTGACGGTGAGTCACGGCGACGCCAGCGATGAAGAAGGTCAGGAAACCGAAGATCTGCGGAATGATGAACCACAGGTTCTGCGCTTGATATTCAACGATGTCGCGCATGTTGAACGAGCCGACCTGGATCACGATGCCCATCAGTGACAGGCCCATGAACACTTCGTACGACACGGTTTGTGCCGAGGCCCGCAAGCTGCCCAGCAGGGCGAACTTGTTGTTACTCGACCAGCCGGCGAACAACACCGCGTAGACCGACAGACCGGCCATGGCGAAGAAGAACAGAATGCCGATGTTGATGTCCGCCACGCCCCACGTTGGGGTGATCGGGATGATCGCGAAGGCAATCAGCAGGGCGCTCATGGCGACTACTGGTGCCAGGGTGAAGATCATCTTGTCGGCGAACGGCGGGGTCCAGTCTTCCTTGAAGAACATCTTGATCATGTCGGCCGCGATCTGGAACGCACCGAACGGGCCGACGCGGTTCGGACCGTAACGGTCCTGCCAGAGGGCGAGCAGACGACGCTCGACCCAGCTCAGCAGCGCGCCGCACACCACTACGGCGAGCAGAATCACGATGGCCTTGAGGACCGCGATGATCACGTCAATCACTTCAGGAGTGAACCAGGTCATTGAGCTGCCTCCTGCAGTCCGTCAACGGTTTTGCCAAAGATCGCCGCTGGAATGCCGGCGATACCCGCAGGCAATGCCACCAGGCCAGCGCCCAGCTCTTCATTGATACGCAGCGGCAGACGCAGGGTCTGGCCATCCACGTTCACGCTGAGCAGGGCACCGTCGTTGACGCCAAGACGATCGGCTTCGGATTTGGCCAGAGCGACGTAGGCGGCCGGGATGCGTTCCTGAACCGGTGCGGCTTTCGAAGAGTTTTCTTCGCTGCCGAGCAGGTGGAAGAACGGCACGACTTGCCAGGTGCCTGGAGCCGGGTTGAACGCGCGCGGAACACTGGCGAACCAGTTCAGCGAGTCACCGGTGCTTTCGATCAGGCGGGTGCCTGGGTCGCCAGCGCGGATGTGACCACCGACTTCGTCCTGAAACTTGTTCCAGGCTTGCGGCGAGTTCCAGCCCGGGGACCAGGCGAATGGCACTTGCTGACGCGGTTCGACCGAGCCCGAGTAACCTTCCATCGAGAAGTTGAACGCGGTGTCGTTGTCTTGCGGGGTACGCGGTTCATGGACGCTGATGTCAGCGCGCATGGCGGTACGACCGGAGTAACGCAGCGGTTCGCGGGCCAGCTTCATGCCCTTGATGCGGAACGCGGCGGACGGTGCGGCATCAACGATGCGCGCCAGTTGCGGCGTGCTCGAAGCGACGGCAGCGGTGACGTGGTCCAGTTGGGTCCAGTCGATTGGCTGGTTCAACAAGGTTGCGCGCAGGGCATGCAGCCAGCGCCAGCCTTCGTGAACCAGGATGCTCGCGTCCATGTATTTCGGGTCGAACACCTGGAAGAAGCGCTGGGCGCGGCCTTCCTGGCTGACCAGCGTACCGTCGCCTTCCGCGAAGCTGGCGGCTGGCAGAACCAGGTGCGCGCGATCGCTGGTAGCAGTCTTCTGATGGTCCGCCACGATCACCACTTTCGCGGCGTTCAGGGCAGCATCGACCTTGGCTTTGTCGGTGCGGGTGTACAGATCGTTTTCCAGCACGACGATGGCGTCGGCCTTACCGTCGATTACCGCTTGCAGCGCGTCGTCGACCGAGTTGCCACCGAGCATGGCCAGGCCAAGGCTGTTGGCCTCTGGCACGATCAGGCTGATGGAACCGTTCTTCTCGCGCAGCTTCAGGGCCTTGGCGATGTTCGCCGCGGCTTCGATCAAGGCTTTGGAGCCCAGGGAAGTACCGGCGATGATCAGCGGACGCTTGGCAGCGAGCAGGGCGTCGGCAATGCGCTTGGCCAGGTCGAGGGCTTCAGTATCGAGGCCTTCAACCGCTGGAGCGCTGGCGTCGAGGGCGTGAGCCACGGCGAAACCGATGCGGGCCAGGTCGTCTGGAGCGGCGTGTACGCATTCTTCAGCGATGTCGTCGAGCTTGGTTTCAGCCAGGCTGGCGATGAACAGCGGGTTCAGTTCTTTCTGACCGATGTTCTTCACGGCGGCGTCGAGCCACGGCTGAACGCGCATGGCGTCGGCCATGTCTTCGGCTTTGCCTTTGACCGATTGACGCAGGGACAGGGCCATGCGCGCAGCGGTCTGGGTCAGGTCTTCACCGAGGACGAAGATCGCGTCGTGGTTTTCGATGTCGCGCATGTTCGGGATCGGCAGCGGGCTGTCTTTCAGAACTTGCATGACCAGACGAATGCGCTCCAGCTCGGCGGCTTCGATACCGGAGTAGAAGTGCTCGGCACCGACCAGTTCGCGCAACGCGAAGTTGCTTTCGAGACTGGCGCGGGGCGAACCGATACCGACGATGTTGCGACCGCGCAGCAGGTCGGCGGCTTTATCCAGCGCTTCGTCGAGGGTCAGCTTGGCACCATTGGCCAGCAATGGCTGACGCGGGCGGTCTTCGCGGTTGACGTAGCCGTAGCCGAAACGGCCGCGGTCGCACAGGAAGTACTGGTTGACCGAACCGTTGAAGCGGTTTTCGATCCGACGCAGTTCACCGTAGCGTTCGCCCGGGGAGATGTTGCAGCCGCTGGAGCAGCCATGGCAGATGCTCGGCGAGAACTGCATGTCCCACTTGCGGTTGTAGCGCTCGGAGTGAGTCTTGTCGGTGAACACACCGGTCGGGCAGACCTCGGTGAGGTTGCCGGAGAACTCGCTTTCCAGGGTGCCGTCTTCAACGCGACCGAAGTACACGTTGTCGTGGGCGCCGAACACACCGAGGTCGGTGCCGCCGGCGTAGTCCTTATAGAAGCGCACGCAGCGGTAGCAGGCGATGCAGCGGTTCATCTCGTGACCGATGAACGGGCCGAGATCCTGGTTCTGGTGAGTACGCTTGGTGAAGCGGTAACGGCGCTCGTTGTGGCCGGTCATTACCGTCATGTCTTGCAGGTGGCAATGACCGCCTTCTTCACAGACCGGGCAGTCGTGAGGGTGGTTGGTCATCAGCCATTCGACGACGCTGGCGCGAAACACTTTCGCCTCTTCGTCTTCGATGGAGATCCAGCTGCCGTCGGTGGCGGGGGTCATGCAGGACATGACGATCCGACCACGGGTGTCGTTGGCGTCGGTGTACTGCTTGACCGCGCACTGGCGGCAAGCGCCAACGCTGCCAAGGGCGGGGTGCCAGCAGAAATAAGGGATATCGAGGCCTAGCGACAGACATGCCTGTAACAGGTTGTCTGCCCCATCGACTTCGAGCTCTTTGCCGTCTACGTGGATAGTGGCCATGGTTCAAAGTTCTTCGTTGGCCCGGTGTCAGCGGGCGTGGCTAATGGAATCTTGTTATTCGCGTGAATCAACACAGCCGATGAAGGCGTCATCACACGAGAAGGCGAAGGGCACGGACCCTTCGCCTTTTTAAGCGTTTACGCGCCGACTACGATCGGCCTTGCCAGAGGCGGGACGGCGGCGCTGACAGGCGCTATGCCGGCTTCGAACTCTGGACGGAAGTATTTGATTGCGCTGCCCAATGGCTCCACGGCGCCCGGTGCGTGAGCACAGAAGGTCTTGCCAGGGCCGAGGAAACCGACCAGACCCAGCAGGGTCTCGATATCGCCGGCTTGCCCTTCACCGTTCTCGATTGCACGCAGTAGCTTGACGCTCCACGGCAAACCGTCACGGCACGGGGTGCAGAAGCCGCACGACTCGCGGGAGAAGAACTCTTCCATGTTGCGCAGCAGGGACACCATGTTGACGCTGTCGTCCACCGCCATGGCCAGGCCGGTACCCATCCGGGTTCCCACCTTGGCGATGCCGCCGGCGTACATTTGTGCATCCAGGTGTTCCGGCAACAGGAAACCGGTACCGGCGCCGCCTGGCTGCCAGGCCTTGAGCGTGAAGCCGTCGCGCATGCCGCCGGCGTAGTCTTCGAACAACTCGCGACCGGTGATGCCGAACGGCAATTCCCACAGGCCCGGGTTCTTGACCTTGCCGGAGAAGCCCATGAGCTTGGTGCCCATGTCTTCACTGCCTTCGCGAGCCAACGATTTGTACCAGTCCACGCCGTCGGCAATGATCGCCGGCACGTTGCACAGGGTTTCAACGTTGTTCACGCAAGTCGGCTTGCCCCACACGCCAACGGCGGCAGGGAAGGGCGGCTTGGAGCGCGGGTTGGCGCGGCGGCCTTCGAGGGAGTTGATCAGTGCGGTTTCTTCACCGCAGATGTAACGCCCGGCGCCGGTGTGGACGAACAGCTCGAAATCGAAGCCGCTGCCCAGAATATTCTTGCCCAGCAGGCCGGCTGCCTTGGCTTCTTCCACGGCACGGTTCAGGTGCTTGGCGGCGGTGGTGTATTCGCCACGCAGGAAGATGTAGCCACGGTAGGTTTTCAGCGCGCGGGCACTGATCAGCATGCCTTCGATCAGCAGATGGGGCAGTTGCTCCATCAGCATGCGGTCTTTCCAGGTGTTCGGTTCCATCTCGTCCGCGTTGCACAGCAGGTAGCGGATGTTGATGGATTCGTCTTTCGGCATCAGGCCCCACTTCACGCCAGTGGGGAAGCCTGCACCGCCGCGACCTTTCAGGCCGGCGTCTTTCACGGTCTGGACGATGTCGTCCTGGGCCATGTCGGCGAAGGCTTTGCGCGCCGCCGCGTAACCGTTCTTGGCCTGGTACTCGTCGAGCCACACGGCCTCGCCGTCGTCACGCAGGCGCCAGGTCAGCGGGTGAGTCTCGGCCGAACGCTTGATGCGGTTGGCAGGACCGAAGGAAGTCAGGGTCATACGTAGCCCTCGAGCAAGTTGGCGACGCCAGCAGGCTGCACATCACCGAAAGTGTCGTCGTCGATCATCAACGCCGGCGCCTTGTCGCAGTTGCCGAGGCAGCAGACCGGCAGCAGGGTGAAACGACCGTCGGCGGTGGTTTGACCCAGGCCGATGCCGAGCTTGCTCTGGATTTCGCTGACCACCGACTCGTGGCCGCCGATGTAGCAGACCATGCTGTCGCAGACGCGAATGATGTGGCGGCCGACCGGCTGACGGAAGATCTGGCTATAGAACGTCGCCACCCCTTCAACGTCGCTGGCCGGGATGCCGAGGATCTCGCCGATGGCGTAGAGCGCGCCGTCAGGCACCCAGCCACGTTCCTTCTGAACGATCTTCAGGGCTTCGATCGACGCCGCGCGCGGGTCTTCGTAGTGATGCAGCTCGTGCTCGATGGCCGAGCGCTCGGTTTCACTCAAGGTGAAACGGTCTGTCTGGATAAGCGTGCTGTTCATGCTTAGCGGTCCACGTCGGCCATAACGAAATCGATACTACCCAGGTACGCGATCAAGTCCGCGACCATGCTGCCTTTGATCACCGAAGGGATCTGCTGCAAGTGCGGGAAGCTTGGGGTACGAATCCGGGTGCGGTAGCTCATGGTGCCGCCATCGCTCGTCAGGTAATAACTGTTGATGCCCTTGGTCGCTTCGATCATCTGGAAGGATTCGTTGGCCGGCATGACCGGGCCCCACGAAACTTGCAGGAAGTGCGTGATCAAGGTCTCGATGTGCTGCAGCGTGCGTTCTTTCGGCGGCGGCGTGGTCAGCGGGTGATCCGCCTTGTACGGGCCTTCCGGCATGTTGCGCATGCACTGCTCGATGATCTTCAGGCTCTGGCGCATTTCTTCGACGCGCACGATGCAACGGTCGTAGGCATCGCCATTGGCCGCCAGCGGCACTTCGAATTCGAAGTTCTCGTAGCCGGAGTACGGACGCGCTTTACGCAGGTCGAAGTCGCAACCGGTCGAACGCAGGCCGGCACCGGTGACGCCCCATTCCAGGGCCTCTTTGGTGTTGTAGGCGGCAACGCCGATGGTCCGGCCCTTGAGGATGCTGTTGTCCAGCGCGGCTTTCTGGTATTCGTCCAGACGCTTTGGCATCCACTCGACGAAGTCTTTAACCAGTTTTTCCCAGCCGCGCGGCAGGTCGTGGGCGACGCCACCGATGCGGTACCAGGCCGGGTGCAGACGGAAACCGGTGATGGCTTCGATCACCGTGTACGCCTTCTGGCGGTCGGTGAAGGTGAAGAACACCGGAGTCATCGCGCCGACGTCCTGGATGTACGTCCCCAGGAACAGCAGGTGGCTGGTGATCCGGAAGAATTCGGCCATCATGATGCGGATGACGTCGACCTTCTCGGGCACCTTGATGCCGGCCAGTTTCTCGACCGAGAGCACGTACGGCAGGTTGTTCATCACGCCGCCGAGGTAGTCGATACGGTCGGTGTACGGGATGAAGCTGTGCCAGGACTGACGCTCGGCCATCTTCTCGGCACCACGGTGGTGGTAGCCAACGTCCGGCACGCAATCGACGATCTCTTCACCGTCCAGCTGCAGGATGATGCGGAACGCGCCGTGCGCGGAAGGGTGGTTCGGGCCGAGGTTGAGGAACATGTAGTCCTCGTTCGCCCCGGAACGCTTCATGCCCCAGTCTTCAGGCTTGAAGCGCGCGGCTTCTTCCTCAAGCTGTTGCTTGGCCAGGTTCAGGGTGAACGGGTCGAACTCGGTGGCCCGGGCCGGGAAGTCCTTGCGCAGCGGGTGACCTTCCCAGGTCGGCGGCATCATGATGCGGGTCAGGTGCGGGTGACCTTTGAAGTCGATGCCGTACATGTCCCAGACTTCCCGCTCGTACCAGTTGGCGTTCGGCCAGATGCTGGTGACGGTCGGCAGGCTGAGGTCGCTCTCGGACAAGGCGACCTTGATCATTACGTCACTATTACGTTCGATCGACATCAAGTGATAGAACACAGTGAAGTCGGCGCCGCTTGGCAGCCCTTGACGCTTGGTGCGCAGTCGCTCGTCCACGCCGTGCAGGTCATAGAGCATGACGTACGGCTTGGGCAGGTTGCGCAGGAAGGTCAGGACTTCGACGAGTTTGGCGCGGGCAACCCAAAGCACCGGCATGCCGGTGCGGGTAGGCTGAGCGGTGAACGCCTCGGGGCCAAAACGGTTGTTCAGTTCGACGACCACATCCTGGTCGTCTGCCTTATAAGGCGGGATGTACAGAGCACTGCCTGTAGTCATGGTTATTTATCGCTTTCGGTCAACGTAAAGAATGAAGCCAGTGTCTCGTTCTATAAAAGAAGCAGAGCTGGATCAGACTTCGTCGGGGCTGCGCAGGTTGGTGACTGCGATTCGCTGTTCGCGGCGCTGTTCCTTTTGCGAAGGCATCTCGGCGCGATAAACGCCTTGATCGCCGACGACCCAGGAAAGCGGACGACGCTCCTGTCCAATCGACTCTTGCAAGAGCATCAAGCCTTGCAGGAAAGCTTCAGGACGGGGCGGGCAGCCAGGCACGTAGACGTCCACGGGCAGGAACTTGTCCACCCCTTGAACGACGGAGTAGATGTCGTACATGCCACCGGAGTTGGCGCACGAACCCATGGAGATAACCCATTTCGGTTCGAGCATTTGCTCGTAGAGACGCTGAATGATCGGCGCCATCTTGATGAAGCAGGTACCGGCGATAACCATGAAGTCCGCCTGACGCGGCGATGCCCGGATAACCTCGGCGCCAAAGCGCGCGATGTCGTGGGGCGCCGTGAAGGCGGTGGTCATTTCCACGTAGCAGCACGAAAGACCGAAGTTATACGGCCACAGGGAGTTCTTGCGCCCCCAGTTGATCGTGCCGTTAAGCACGTCTTCGAGCTTGCCCATGAAGATGTTTTTGTGGACTTGATCTTCTAACGGATCGGAAACGGTTTCCCGCTCGCCAATCGGATACTGCTCGTTAGGAGCATCGGGGTCGATCCTGGTGAGATTGTATTGCATTGCCAAAGCCTCATTGTTTCAGCTTCGCCTGCCGCTTGCGACGAGCTTCTGGAGCCCAGTCAAGGGCGCCCACTCGGAACAGGTAGACAAGACCTGCCAACAGAATTGCTATGAAAACGAGAGCTTCGACGAATCCGGTCCAGCCGCTTTCGCGGACGGACACAGACCAGGCAAAGAGAAAGAGGGCTTCGATATCGAAGATCACGAAGAGCATCGCGACCAGATAGAATTTGGCTGAGAGCCGCAAGCGGGCGCCACCTGTAGGTAGCATGCCGGACTCGAACGGTTCGTTTTTGCTGCGGCCCCAGGCTTTTGACCCGAGGAGGCTGGAGACGCCGAGCATGAAGGCGCAAAGGCCGACAACGCCCAGAAGGAAAATGGCAAAGCCCCAGTTGTGGGCCATGAGTCCTGTCGCTTCGGGCATGCTGGTAATCCTTAACAGAGAGCAAAGGTCTCTGAGCTTGAAAAGAAACAAAGCAGTGACGATATGTCGCAGCAATCAATCGCGGTGATTTTATGGCACAACACCGTGCAAGTAAAATTCCTATAGCGAAATTATTTACAGGAATAAGGACATAGCGTACCTCCAAAGCCCTGCAGGCCATGCGGGTCGGGCATTAGCCGCCATTTCACCAATTATGTTTTGTAAGGAATGTAACGAACATAGTTGCGGCTAAATGATAATCAATATTGTTTGGGTTGGTTTTTAAACTGTTTAACGGGTGAGTGAGTGGGAAGTTGTCTTATATGCGCGTTACTGCAAGTAGCGAGCGGGGTCGTTTTACCGTGTTTTCCAGATCAGGAAACTGCTTTGAATCAATGATTTTGAGCGCAGAACCTGACAAGCGCGCGATCCCTGTAGCAGCTGCCGAAGGCTGCGTTCGAGGACGAAGTCCTCGCCAATCCCGCGAGTACAATCCACCCGAAAGACATCACCGCATGATTCACGACTGCTGCGTCCGAACGCGGCCCGAACCGAACGCAGCCTTCGGCAGCTGCTACAGGGGGACGTGGTGTTCAAGAAATCGCAGGCAAAAAAAACGCCCCGAACCAGTCGGGGCGTCAGATGTGCGACGTTGCGGTTAGCTTTCTATTCGGTCCGCAACGGCCGTTTGCTCAGGTGAAGCAGATCAGTGGAACTGTTCTTCTTCAGTCGAACCGGTCAGTGCGGTCACCGAAGACGAGCCACCCTGGATCACGGTGGTCATGTCGTCGAAGTAGCCGGTGCCCACTTCCTGCTGGTGAGCCACGAAGGTGTAACCCTTGGCAGCGTCAGCGAACTCTTGCTCTTGCAGCTTCACGTAGGCAGTCATGTCGTTGCGGGCGTAGTCGTGCGCCAGGTTGAACATGCTGTGCCACATGTTGTGAATGCCGGCCAGGGTGATGAACTGGTGCTTGTAGCCCATGGCGGACAGTTCGCGCTGGAACTTGGCGATGGTCGCGTCGTCCAGGTTTTTCTTCCAGTTGAAGGAAGGCGAGCAGTTGTACGACAGCAGTTGGTCCGGGTATTCCTTTTTGATCGCTTCGGCGAAGCGACGAGCTTCGTCCAGATCCGGCTTGGCGGTTTCGCACCAGATCAGGTCGGCGTACGGCGCGTAGGCCAGGCCGCGAGCGATGGCCTGGTCGAGACCGGCGCGCACTTTGTAGAAGCCTTCCTGAGTACGTTCGCCAGTCACGAATGGCTGGTCGTACGGGTCGCAATCGGACGTCAGCAGGTCAGCAGCGTTAGCGTCGGTACGGGCCAGGATGATGGTCGGAGTACCGGCAACGTCAGCAGCCAGGCGAGCAGCGGTCAGCTTCTGCACGGCTTCCTGGGTTGGAACCAGTACCTTGCCGCCCATGTGGCCGCATTTTTTCACGGAAGCCAGCTGGTCTTCGAAGTGAACGCCGGCGGCGCCTGCTTCGATCATGCTTTTCATCAGCTCGTAAGCGTTCAGTACGCCGCCGAAACCGGCTTCGGCGTCAGCCACGATCGGCGCGAAGTAGTCGATGTAGCCTTCGTCGCCCGGACCTTTACCGGCTTTCCACTGGATCTGGTCAGCACGACGGAACGAGTTGTTGATGCGCTTGACCACGGTTGGAACCGAGTCCACCGGGTACAGCGATTGGTCCGGGTACATCGATTCGGCGGAGTTGTTGTCCGCAGCCACTTGCCAGCCCGACAGGTAAATCGCCTGGATACCGGCTTTGACTTGTTGCACAGCCTGGCCGCCGGTCAGGGCGCCCATGCAGTTGACGAAATCTTTCTCAGGGCGGAAGGACGGCTTGGCGCCCTGGGTAACCAGGTTCCACAGCTTCTCGGCGCCCAGTTTTGCAAAGGTGTGCTCAGGTTGAACCGAGCCGCGCAGGCGGACGACGTCAGCAGCGGAGTAAGCGCGTGTCACGCCTTTCCAGCGTGGGTTTTCAGCCCAATCTTTTTCGAGGGCTGCAATTTGCTGTTCGCGTGTCAGTGCCATGGAGATAAACCTCGTCGCATAGGTCTGGGGTGGAAAATTCCTGCTCCTGCCAGATACGTCCAAAGAGGCGTAAAAGGCTGCTCGCTGACCAGAAGCTTAGGCGGTCAAGTCGGTTTCGGCGGGGATGGCGACGGGATGAACGATGGGCTCGAGGGGAAGTGAGCAGGTAAGGGCGGACTGGCGGGCGCATTCGGGCATCGTGGGCCTTGGTGCGAACATCAGAGTGGTGCCGGGTTACCTAATTACGCTTCCGTCCCTCGGGACAACTTCGTTCCAGTCGGCAACCTCGTCAAACACACCTTGTGGGCGGTACAGACACGAAGCGTCTCGCGGGATAGATGCGAGCGGCGCCTCGAAGGCCCTTGCCAGGGCCCCTGATTAGCGGGAGCGAGGCCATCATGCCCTTGCTTTTTTGCCTCGTCAAACGTTTTGTAGTGCTTTTTTTCAAGCACTACATCTTTAGTCTAATACGACTCATCAGTCAGTTTTTGGTGCTTTAGTCCAGCGTATCGACTTTCACCCGCAAGGTCATGTCATCCCGGCCCTGAGTAGAGTAGCTGCGGGTTACGCCTTGTTTATCGGCCTGAGTCTGGCGATTCACGCCGGCCAGGGTGATCCATTCGCCCAAGCGCCCCGTGACAGTTGTGTCGGTACTTTGCACATTCACTACATCGGGACGTTCCTGGCTCATGCGGTCACGATTGGTACTGATCGCCAGGTGAACGATGTCGCCGGTGACGCTGGCGGTGACGTAGAACCCCTGGGTGACGTTGCGATACTCGGTCTGGCTTTGCAGTCGGCCGTAAGTGTCGGTCTGCGTGCTGGTCAGCGGCACGCTCTGGCCGACCTGGATCAGCGCCGGTGCGCCTTCGCTTGCCTGCACTTGCTGGATGCCGCCGTCACGGCTGTCGGTGCTGCGATTGATGATGCGGGTCTGGCTCGGCTTGGCACCGTTTACCGAGTAACCCTGGTCGCCCTGGAAGTTGTTTTCGTTGGTGTCGACAGTGATCAACAGGCGCTTGGGTGCGGTGTCGAGTTGGGCAAGAAATGTCTTAAGTTCGTCGATCTTGTCGGGTTCTGCATTGACGATCAGCTGATTGCCATAGGCGCTGACCTGGCCATCCTTGCCGATGAAATTCTGCGCCACCGGCAGCATGTCAGCGCCGGTGCGGTAATTCAGGGGCACGATCTCGGTGGCCGCCATGACCGAAAAACTGCAGGTCAGCAGCAGCGTGGTGAGCAGGGTGCGTAGGGACATGTCCGTTATCTCCGCTTTCTAAAGGCTTGATATTGCCAGTTTGTCGGCCCGGGGTGGGGCAAGTTGAATCGTAGACAGCAAAACGCCCCGGCATCCGAAGAGGGCGGGGCGTCCCGAGAGGTATTCCCACGCGGAGCGTGGGAATGATCAGTGCAGTGTCTCAGGCGGAGTGCCGCACCATGTCCACATGCGGAATCCCGGCTTCCAGGAACTCCTCACTGACCAGGCTGAAACCCAAGCGCTCATAGAACGCCGTGGCCTGCACCTGCGCGCTCAGCTTCTGCTGCTTCAGCCCGCGCTTCTCGGCTTCACCGATCACCGCTTGCATCAGCGCATCGCCAACTTTCAAGCCACGCCAGTCCTTGAGCACTGACACCCGGCCGATGTGCCCATCAGGCAGCAGGCGGGCGGTGCCAATCGGAAAGTCGCCTTCGAAAGCAAGGAAATGCACGGCGGTCGCGTCATCAGCATCCCATTCCAGTTCAGGTGGAACGCATTGCTCGGCAATGAACACCGTCTCACGAATGCGCCGGATCTCGGCGATGTCCTTCTGCCAGTCTGCGACACGAACGTGGATTTTATTCATCAGCAAACCCCAGGCTGCCTTGCTTGACCAGCTCGCACAGCAGACCGCGGCCGTCTTCGTCGTTCAGCCAGTCACCGAGGTTATCGGTGTGCAGGGCGTCGGCGGCGCAGATCAATTTCAGCAGTTCGCGCAGTTTGCCCGGCAGGTAACGGCTCTGGCCGCTGGCGAACAGCAGCAGGTCGTCATCGACTTCGGACCAGGCCATGCGCGCGCTCGGGTTGCGGATCAGTACTGCGCCTTGTTCCAGGCTGGCGAGGAAGTCTTCTTCTTCGACTTCTTCCGGGCCGACCACCAGTTCCGGGTAGCGCGGCTCGGTCATGTACTGGCCGAACCAGGTCAGTAGCAGGCGCTCGTCGCTCATGTGCTCGGCCAGCAAGGCTTTCAGGCGATCAAGGGCGTCGTGCTGAATCTGGTGCGGATCGACGGCCGGCAGGGCATCGGCATCGGTGTAGCGCTCTTCATCGGTCAGGAACTGGCTGAGGAAGTCAGTGAAGTGAGTCAGCACTTCAGAGGCGCTTGGCGCGCGGAAGCCGACCGAGTAGGTCATGCAGTCATCCACCGCAACGCCGCAGTGGGCCAGGCGTGGCGGCAGGTAGAGCATGTCGCCCGGCTCCAGGACCCACTCGTCGGTGGCTTCGAAGTCGGCGAGGATGCGCAGGTCCGCGTGCGGCAGCAGCTTGCTCTCGGAGTCGCACATCTGGCCGATCTTCCAGTTGCGCTTACCGTGGCCTTGCAGCAGGAACACATCGTAGTTATCGAAATGCGGACCAACGCTGCCACCCGGGGCGGCGAAGCTGATCATCACGTCGTCGACGCGCCAGCTCGGCAGGAAACGGAAGTTCTCCAGCAGTTCGCTGACTTCTGGCACGAACTGGTCAACCGCTTGCACCAGCAGGGTCCACTCGGTTTCCGGCAGCTTGCTGAATTCGTCTTCGGCGAACGGGCCACGGCGCATTTCCCAAGGACGCTCGCCATGTTCGATCACCAGGCGCGATTCAACTTCTTCTTCCAGCGCCAGGCCGGCCAGTTCGTCTGGATCGATCGGGCTTTCGAAATCAGGGATCGCCTGGCGGATCAGCAGCGGTTTTTTCTGCCAGTAGTCACGCAGGAATTCGCGCGCCGTGATGCCACCCAGAAGTTGAAGAGGAATATCAGGATTCATGTGTAACCTATTGAAAAAATGCACTTTTCAGACGGGAATAAAAACGCCCGGCGCTGCCGGGCGTCTCAAAAGGGTCAAGCGATCGATCAGATGCGTTTGGCTTGCTCTACAGCGTTGCCGATGTAGTTCGCCGGGGTGAGCAATTTCAGCTCGGCCTTGGCCGCGGCTGGCATGTCCAGGCCGTCGATGAAAGTTTGCAGTGCTTCAGGGCTGATGCCCTTGCCACGGGTCAACTCTTTCAGCTTTTCGTACGGGTTTTCGATGTTGTAGCGGCGCATCACGGTCTGGATTGGCTCGGCCAACACTTCCCAGCACGCGTCGAGGTCAGCAGCGATCTTCTGCGCGTTGAGCTCAAGCTTGCTGATGCCTTTGAGGCTGGCTTCGTACGCGATCACGCTGTGGGCAAAGCCGACACCGAGGTTACGCAGAACGGTGGAGTCGGTCAGGTCGCGCTGCCAGCGGGAGATCGGCAGTTTGCTCGCCAGGTGCTGGAACAATGCGTTGGCGATGCCCAGGTTGCCTTCGGAGTTTTCGAAGTCGATCGGGTTGACCTTGTGCGGCATGGTCGACGAGCCGATTTCGCCAGCGATGGTGCGCTGCTTGAAATAACCCAGGGAGATGTAGCCCCAGATGTCACGGTCGAAGTCGATCAGGATGGTGTTGAAACGCGCGATCGCGTCGAACAGCTCGGCAATGTAGTCGTGCGGTTCGATCTGCGTGGTGTACGGGTTGAAGCCCAGGCCCAGTTCGTCTTCGATGAAGGCGCGGGCGTTTTCTTCCCAGTCGATTTCCGGGTAGGCAGAGATGTGCGCGTTGTAGTTGCCGACGGCACCGTTGATCTTGCCCAGCAGCGGCACGGCAGCGACCTGGGCGATTTGACGCTCCAGACGGTAAACCACGTTCGCCAGCTCTTTGCCTAGGGTGGTCGGGGAGGCCGGTTGACCGTGGGTGCGCGACAGCATTGGCACGTCAGCGAAACGGATCGCCAGTTCACGAATAGCTTCGGCAGTCTGGCGCATCAGCGGCAGCATCACATCATCACGGCCTTCACGCAGCATCAGGGCGTGGGACAGGTTGTTGATGTCCTCGCTGGTGCAGGCAAAGTGGATGAACTCGCTGACCTTGGCCAGCTCCGGCAGCTTGGCCGCCTGCTCTTTGAGCAGGTACTCAATGGCTTTGACGTCGTGGTTGGTGGTGCGCTCGATCTCTTTGACACGCTCGGCGTGCTCCAGAGCGAAGTTGTCCGCCAGGGTGTTGAGCACCGCGTTGGCTTCGGCGGAGAACGCCGGCACTTCGCTGATGCCTGGGTGAGCGGCCAGGCGCTGGAGCCAGCGCACTTCAACCAGAACGCGAGCACGGATAAGGCCGTATTCGCTGAAAATTGGGCGCAGGGCCTGGGTTTTGCCGGCGTAGCGGCCGTCAACAGGGGAAACCGCAGTGAGCGAAGAAAGCTGCATGGGGTGTTCTCGGACAGTCGGGCAACGAAATGGGGCGCGTATCATACATGAAAAAATCCGCCGGTCCGTTGCCAACTGACCGGCGTATTACGCGTTACAGATCTAAAACAGTGTTGCGGGCGCGGTTCAGCTGCTGCGCATCAGCGGGTAAAGCTCTTTCAGCAATTTGCGACGACTGATCACCAACTGCCAGCGATGACCGCCCAACTGCCGCCACAGCCGCGCCGAACGAATCCCGGCCAGCAGCAGCGCGCGGATCTTCGAAGCGTTGCTCGGTTGCTGCAGGTTGCGCATGTCGCCGTGGACCTGAATCCGTTGGCGCAGGGTGCTCAGGGTGTCCTGATATAGCGCACCGCAAGCGGCGATCACGTTTTCGTGGGCCGGGCCAAAGTGCTCGACCTGGGACTGAATCTGCGGCAGGCGCTTGCCGATCACGTCGAGCATGTCGTCGCGCTTGGCCAGTTGCCGTTCCAGACCCAGCATCGCCAGGGCATAACGCAACGGTTCGCGCTGCAAAGTGCTCGGATCGCGTTCCAGGGCGCCGATCAATGCGCGATAGCCTTCGCGCAGGTTGATGTCGTCGCCGCCGTAGACTTCCAGGGTGTCCTTGGGATCGCGGATCAGCAGGCTGCCGAGCATGCAGGTCAGGCCGGCTTCGCTGGTCTGGCCGCTCTTGGCAATCTTGTCCACCAGCACCGCGGCGAGAAACACGCCGCCCAGTGCCGTCAGTTGCTCCTGAGTCGGGCTCATTGTGGCTCGCCTTGAGCAGTGCCTTTGCTGGTCCATGGCTCGGCGATTTCGATCACGCCGCCGCCGAGGCAGATTTCACCGTCATAAAACACCACGGATTGGCCTGGGGTGACCGCGCGTTGCGGGTCATCGAAGGTAGCGCGGTAGCCGGTGGCGGTTTTCTCCAGCGTGCACGGCTGGTCGCCTTGGCGATAACGGACCTTGGCGGTCAAGCGGCGCGGCTGGCTCAGGTCAATCGGGTTGACCCAATAGATGTCCGAAGCGAGCAGGGCGCGGGAGAACAGGTAAGGGTGGTCATTGCCCTGGCCAACGATCAGCTCGTTGTTGACCAGATCCTTGATCAGCACGTACCACGGCTCGTCACTGGCGTCTTTCAAACCGCCGATGCCCAGGCCCTGGCGCTGGCCGATGGTGTGGTACATCAAGCCGTGGTGACGGCCAATGACTTCGCCTTCGGTGGTCTTGATCTCGCCCGGTTGCGCTGGCAGGTATTGCTTGAGGAAGTCGCTGAAGCGGCGCTCGCCGATAAAGCAGATCCCGGTGGAATCCTTTTTCTTCGCGGTCGCCAGTTCGTGTTTCTCGGCAATCGCGCGCACTTCGGGCTTTTCCAGCTCGCCGACCGGGAACAGGGTCTTGGCGATCTGTTCACCGCCGACGGCGTGCAGGAAGTAGCTCTGGTCCTTGTTCGGGTCCAGGCCCTTGAGCAGTTCGGTACGACCATCGACGTCGCGACGACGCACGTAGTGGCCGGTGGCGATCAGGTCGGCACCGAGCATCATCGCGTAGTCGAGGAAGGCCTTGAACTTGATCTCGCGGTTGCACAGGATGTCCGGGTTCGGCGTGCGACCGGCCTTGTATTCGGCCAGGAAGTGCTCGAACACGTTGTCCCAGTACTCGGCGGCGAAGTTGGCGGTGTGCAACTTGATGCCAATTTTGTCGCACACGGCCTGCGCATCCGCCAAGTCATCCATGGCGGTGCAATATTCCGTTCCATCGTCTTCTTCCCAGTTCTTCATGAACAGGCCTTCCACCTCATAACCCTGCTCGATCAGCAGGAGAGCGGAAACGGAAGAGTCCACGCCGCCGGACATGCCGACAATGACGCGCTTCTTTTGTATGTCAGAAGGGGCTGGATCACGCATAGGGATTCAATGTGTGTCTTGAAAAAGGACGCGATTCTAACAGGCCGAAGCCCGCAAGGCTAAAGAGAAGGGCGGATCAGTTCGAGACCGAAGTGTTTACCGTCCAGATAATCATCGATGCAGCGGATGATCAGCTCACTGCGCCAGTTTGCGCGCTGTTCCATGAGTTCGCCACGGGTCAGCCATTTGGCGCCGAGGATGCCGTCGTCCAGTTGATAGCCGGGGTGGTGTTTGATTGCCTTGGCGATGAAGCAGACCCGTTGATAGGTCACGCCGTTGCTCGGGGCGGTGTAGAGGTAAATCCCCACCACGCCGGTCGGCTCGACGTCCCAGCCGGTCTCCTCGAGGGTTTCGCGCACGGCGGCTTCGATCAGGGTTTCATCCGGGTCGAGATGACCGGCGGGCTGATTGAGCACCGCTCGTCCGCCCTTGGATTCTTCGACCATCAGGAAGCGGCCATTGTCTTCGACGATGGTGGCGACGGTGATGTGGGGTAGCCAGGTCATGAAAATACCTCGTGTGGTCTGTAGCAGCTGCCGAACCTGCGAGGCTGCGTTCGGCTGCGAAGCAGTCGTAAACCCTATGCTCGCGGTCAGTCTGAAACACCGCAGGGCCTGATTCTACGACGGCTTCGCCGCCGAACGCAGCCTCGCAGGCTCGGCAGCTGCTACGAGAGTGCGCATGGCACAAACAGAAACCCCGGCGCAAGGCCGGGGCTTCTTTGCATCCTTACAACCTTAAACCAACGCAGCAATCGCCGCGTTGAAGGTGTTGCTCGGGCGCATGGCCTTGCTGATCAGCTCGGCATTGGCGTGGTAGTAACCGCCGATGTCCACTGGCTTGCCCTGAACGGCGTTGAGCTCGGCAACGATGGTTGCTTCGTTCTCGGTCAGGGTTTTTGCCAACTGGCCAAACTGCGCTTGCAGTGCAGTATCTTCGCTCTGGGCGGCCAGGGCTTGAGCCCAGTACAGCGCCAGGTAGAAGTGGCTGCCGCGGTTGTCGATGTTGCCGACTTTACGCGATGGCGATTTGTTGTTGTCCAGGAACTGGCCGGTGGCCTGGTCCAGGGTCTTGGCCAGAACCAGCGCTTTAGGGTTGTTGTAAGTAACACCCAGATGCTCAAGGGAGGCGGCCAGGGCCAGGAATTCGCCCAGGGAATCCCAGCGCAGGAAGTTTTCTTCCAGCAACTGCTGAACGTGCTTCGGTGCCGAACCGCCGGCGCCGGTTTCGAACAGACCACCGCCATTCATCAGCGGCACGATCGACAGCATCTTGGCGCTGGTACCCAGTTCCATGATCGGGAACAGGTCGGTCAGGTAGTCGCGCAGTACGTTGCCGGTCACCGAGATGGTGTCCTTGCCTTCGCGAGTGCGGTCCAGGGTGAACTTCATCGCGTCGACAGGCGACATGATGCGGATATCCAGGCCGGACGTGTCGTGATCCTTCAGGTAAGCCTGAACTTTCTCGATCACTACGCCGTCGTGGGCGCGCATCGGGTCCAGCCAGAAGATCGCTGGCGTGGCGCTTGCGCGAGCACGGTTGACGGCCAGTTTGACCCAGTCCTGGATCGGCGCGTCTTTGGTCTGGCACATGCGGAAGATGTCGCCGGCTTCAACGTTCTGTTCCAGCAGGGTGCGACCTGCGCCATCGGAAACCCGAACCACGCCGTTGCTCTTGATCTGGAAGGTCTTGTCGTGGGAGCCGTACTCTTCGGCTTTCTTCGCCATCAGGCCAACGTTTGGCACGCTGCCCATGGTGGTTGGATCGAAAGCGCCGTTGACCTTGCAGTCTTCGATGACCGCTTGGTAGATGGTGGCGTAGCAGCGATCCGGGATCACAGCCTTGGTGTCGTGCAACTGACCGTCAGTGCCCCACATCTTGCCGGAGTCACGGATCATCGCCGGCATCGAGGCGTCGACGATAACGTCGCTCGGCACGTGCAGGTTGGTGATGCCTTTGTCGGAGTTGACCATGGCCAACGACGGACGAACGGCGTAGACCGCCTGGATGTCCGCTTCGATCTGCGCTTGTTGCTCGGCCGGCAAAGCCTTGATGCGAGCGTACAGGTCGCCGATGCCGTTGTTCAGGTTGAAGCCGATCTGCGCCAGCACGTCAGCGTGCTTGGCCAGTGCGTCTTTATAGAACTCGGCAACGATCTGGCCGAACATGATCGGGTCGGAGACCTTCATCATGGTGGCTTTCAAGTGAACCGACAGCAGCACGCCTTTGGCTTTGGCGTCTTCGATCTCGGCAGCGATGAAGCTGCGCAGGGCGTTTTTGCTCAGTACCGCGCAATCGAGGATCTCACCGGCTTGCACGGTGGTCTTTGCTTTCAGGACGGTGGTGGTGCCGTCTTGGGCGATCAGTTCGATTTTAACGGCGTCAGCGGCGTCGATCAGGGCAGCTTTTTCGCTGCCGTAGAAATCGCCGGTGCTCATGTGCGCGACGTGGGACTTGGAGTCCGCAGCCCAGGCGCCCATTTTGTGCGGGTGCTTGCGTGCGTAGTTCTTGACCGACAGCGGGGCGCGGCGATCGGAGTTGCCTTCGCGCAGGACCGGGTTCACGGCGCTGCCCTTGATCTTGTCGTAACGCGACTTGGCTTCTTTGTCGGCGTCAGTGGTCACGGTTTCCGGGTAGTCCGGCAGCGCGAAGCCCTGGGCTTGCAGCTCTTTGATGGCTGCTTGCAACTGAGGAACCGAGGCGCTGATGTTCGGCAGCTTGATGATGTTGGCTTCAGGCGTAACGGCCAGGTCGCCCAGTTCGGCGAGGTGGTCGGCTACGGCTTTGTCACCCAATTGCTCGGGGAAGCTGGCCAGGATGCGCCCTGCAAGAGAGATATCGCGGGTTTCCACGGCGATATCAGCGGAGGCGGTGAAGGCCTCTACGATAGGCAACAGTGAATAGGTGGCGAGGGCTGGGGCTTCGTCGGTGAAGGTATAGATGATCTTCGAGCGGGTGGGCATATTCGGATTAACTCTCTTCTTTGCTAAAGCGTGCGCAGAAAACTCGAGGGGCGCCGGGTAAGCGCGTTCGTTCAAAGTCATCCATGAGCCGAATGTCGAGGTTTCTTCGCGGTGATGTTGGGTGCATCAGTCGAGCGTCAAGCGGGTGGGCTGCGGTAACAGCCCGGCTTCAATCTGGCTGAAAGTCTCGTAATAGAGAGCTTGGCCTTTGTGACCCTTCGGTCAGCGGCGGCATTATACATAGGTAGCTGGCAATCTGCCGATGGTTCATATGCAACGATTCTCGTCCATTGGTCTAAAGGTCGCAGGGCAGTGGGCGGCGTAGAGTCTTGCACCGTGCTTGAGTTTGGCGCTTTTCCCTTTGCTTTCAGGCTTGTAGATCGCGAACTGCACAGCTTTGCGGCAGATGGGTGGAACATAGGGTTTGCGCGCCGATTTAACTGGGGTACGCTCGAACGAAGCCAGATGTTCAATCCAAACAATGGAGTTCAGCATGGGATACAAGAAGATTCAGGTTCCAGCAGTCGGCGACAAAATCACCGTCAACGCGGACCATTCTCTCAATGTTCCTAACAACCCGATCATCCCCTTCATCGAAGGCGATGGTATTGGCGTTGATATCAGCCCGGTCATGATCAAGGTTGTCGATGCTGCTGTTAAGAAGGCTTACGGCGGCGAGCGCAAAATTTCCTGGATGGAAGTCTACGCCGGGGAAAAAGCGACTCAGGTTTACGACCAGGACACCTGGCTACCTCAGGAAACCCTGGACGCAGTCAAGGATTACGTGGTTTCCATCAAGGGCCCTCTGACCACCCCGGTCGGCGGCGGCATCCGTTCGCTGAACGTGGCCCTGCGTCAACAACTCGATCTTTACGTCTGCCTGCGCCCGGTGCGCTGGTTCGAAGGCGTGCCGAGCCCGGTCAAGAAGCCAGGCGACGTCGACATGACGATCTTCCGTGAGAACTCGGAAGACATCTACGCCGGCATCGAGTGGAAGGCCGGTTCGCCGGAAGCGACCAAGGTCATCAAGTTCCTTAAAGATGAAATGGGCGTTACCAAGATCCGTTTCGACGAAAACTGCGGTATCGGCATCAAGCCGGTTTCGCTGCAAGGCACCAAGCGTCTGGCACGCAAGGCTCTGCAGTATGTGGTCGACAACGATCGCGATTCGCTGACCATCGTGCACAAAGGCAACATCATGAAGTTCACCGAAGGTGCCTTCAAGGAATGGGCCTACGAAGTGGCGGCTGAAGAGTTCGGCGCGACCCTGCTCGACGGCGGTCCGTGGATGCAGTTCAAGAACCCGAAAACCGGCAAGAACGTCATCGTCAAGGATGCCATCGCCGACGCCATGCTCCAGCAGATCCTGCTGCGTCCGGCCGAGTACGATGTGATCGCGACCCTTAACCTGAACGGCGACTACCTCTCCGACGCCCTGGCGGCCGAAGTGGGCGGTATCGGTATCGCGCCGGGTGCCAACCTGTCCGACACCATCGCCATGTTTGAAGCGACCCACGGGACTGCGCCGAAATACGCCGGCAAGGACCAGGTCAATCCGGGTTCCTTGATTCTGTCCGCCGAGATGATGCTGCGTCACATGGGCTGGACCGAAGCGGCTGACCTGATCATCAAGGGCACCAACGGCGCGATTTCCGCCAAGACCGTCACCTATGACTTCCACCGCTTGATGGAAGGCGCGAAACTGCTGTCTTCTTCGGCGTTTGGTGATGCGCTGATCTCGCATATGTAAGAAGCGAGCCAGCATTAAAAAAACCGCCTTCGGGCGGTTTTTTAATAACTGGATGACCGGTTTCGTCAGCTCGAAACCGTTTCTGATTGAGCAGTGGGCGTGGCCGGTGCGGTCTCAACAGCTGCAGACGTAATCTTCACCGCGTGCAGGCCTTTGGGGCCCTGGACGATATCGAAGTTGACGGCTTGCCCGGCCTTGAGGGTCTTGTATCCGTCCATTTCGATGGCCGAATAGTGGGCAAAAAAGTCGATAAATTTGCCGTCCTCGTCCTTGCCTTCACGGGCGTCGGTGTTGATGAAGCCGAACCCCTTGGCATTGTTGAACCACTTGACCTTGCCGACTGCCATGCTCATATCCCTCTGCAACAGACTCCATCACTGGAGTATCATCCAGTACATCCGCAGTCGGATCTCACAAATAAGATTGACTCCGCGGACCTTTTTTACCCACTGTGGGCTCTATTGGTTGTAACACCGTTTTCCCGATAGTCAAGGTGACCGGGCAGTCGGAGTTGAAATCGTTGATAGCCGCCCCCACCACTGTATTTGCACAACTGACGAACCTTTCTTTCCATGCATGCAATCAGCCAGATTCGACTAACATTCAATCAGGATCGCCCGACTCTCCAAAAGGATCGCCCGGAGGAACACGACGACGATTCCGCAGGCATTGCTGTTCAGGAGGCCAAGCCTGCTTTACAGGCGCCGCCGATGTACAAGGTGGTTTTGTTTAATGATGACTACACACCGATGGATTTCGTCGTCGAAGTGCTCGAGGTGTTTTTTAACCTGAATCGCGAGCTGGCGACCAAGGTCATGCTGGCCGTCCACACAGAAGGACGGGCAGTATGTGGAGTGTTTACCCGCGACATCGCCGAGACGAAGGCCATGCAGGTCAACCAGTACGCCAGGGAAAGCCAGCATCCGCTACTCTGTGAAATCGAGAAGGACGGTTAATCGCCGACCACTTGGGTATGAGGTGAAGCTATGTTAAACCGCGAGCTCGAAGTCACCCTCAATTTAGCCTTCAAGGAGGCTCGTTCGAAACGTCATGAATTCATGACCGTCGAACATCTCCTGTTGGCCCTATTGGACAATGAGGCTGCCGCCACCGTTTTGCGTGCCTGCGGCGCAAACCTCGACAAACTCAAGCATGACCTGCAGGAGTTCATCGACTCCACCACGCCGCTGATCCCCGTGCATGACGAGGATCGCGAGACCCAACCCACCCTGGGCTTCCAGCGTGTTCTGCAGCGTGCTGTCTTTCACGTACAGAGCTCGGGCAAACGCGAAGTGACTGGCGCTAACGTGCTGGTCGCCATCTTCAGTGAGCAAGAAAGCCAGGCAGTGTTCCTGCTGAAACAGCAGAGCGTTGCACGCATTGATGTCGTCAACTACATCGCCCATGGCATTTCCAAAGTACCGGGGCACGGCGATCACTCTGAAGGTGAGCAAGATATGCAGGACGACGAGGGCGGTGAGTCTTCTTCTTCAGGCAATCCTCTGGATGCTTATGCCAGCAACCTCAACGAACTCGCGCGCCAGGGTCGCATCGATCCGCTGGTAGGCCGTGAGATGGAAGTCGAGCGTGTCGCGCAGATCCTGGCGCGTCGTCGCAAAAACAATCCGCTGCTGGTGGGCGAGGCGGGCGTGGGTAAAACCGCGATTGCCGAAGGCCTGGCCAAGCGCATTGTCGACAACCAGGTGCCGGACCTGTTGGCCAATAGTGTCGTTTACTCCCTTGACCTCGGCGCCTTGCTGGCCGGGACCAAATACCGTGGTGATTTCGAGAAGCGCTTCAAGGCGTTGCTCAATGAACTGAAAAAACGTCCGCAGGCGATCCTGTTCATCGACGAAATCCACACCATCATTGGTGCGGGTGCCGCGTCCGGTGGCGTCATGGATGCCTCGAACCTGCTCAAGCCATTGCTGTCGTCCGGCGATATCCGCTGCATCGGCTCGACCACGTTCCAGGAGTTCCGCGGAATCTTCGAGAAGGATCGTGCCCTGGCACGGCGCTTCCAGAAGGTCGATGTGTCCGAGCCTTCGGTCGAAGACACCATCAGCATCCTGCGCGGCCTGAAAGGGCGTTTCGAGACCCACCACGGCATCGAGTACAGCGATGAAGCGTTGCGTGCGGCGGCTGAGCTGGCCTCACGCTACATCAATGACCGGCACATGCCGGACAAGGCCATCGACGTTATCGACGAGGCGGGTGCCTACCAGCGCCTGCAACCGATCGAGAAACGCGTGAAACGCATCGAAGTGCCTCAGGTCGAGGACATCGTGGCGAAAATCGCGCGGATTCCGCCTAAGCACGTCACCAGTTCCGACAAGGAGCTGCTGCGTAACCTTGAGCGCGACCTGAAGCTGACGGTATTTGGCCAGGATGCCGCAATCGACTCGTTGTCGACTGCGATCAAACTGTCCCGTGCCGGCCTCAAGTCGCCTGACAAGCCTGTCGGTTCGTTCCTGTTCGCCGGTCCTACCGGTGTCGGTAAAACCGAAGCGGCGCGTCAGTTGGCGAAGGCGTTGGGCATCGAGCTGGTTCGTTTCGACATGTCCGAGTACATGGAGCGCCACACCGTATCGCGTCTGATCGGTGCGCCTCCAGGCTACGTCGGGTTCGATCAGGGCGGTCTGCTGACCGAAGCCATCACCAAGCAGCCTCACTGCGTGCTGTTGCTCGATGAAATCGAGAAGGCGCATCCGGAAGTCTTCAACCTGCTGCTGCAGGTCATGGACCACGGTACGCTGACCGATAACAACGGGCGCAAGGCGGACTTCCGTAACGTGATCGTCATCATGACGACCAACGCCGGTGCCGAAACCGCAGCCCGCGCTTCGATCGGTTTCACCCATCAGGACCACTCGTCCGATGCGATGGAAGTGATCAAGAAGAGCTTCACGCCCGAGTTCCGCAACCGTCTGGACACCATTATCCAGTTTGGTCGCCTCAGTCATGAGGTCATCAAAAGCGTGGTGGACAAGTTCCTTACCGAGCTTCAGGCGCAGCTGGAAGACAAGCGCGTGCAGCTGGAAGTGACCGACGCCGCGCGCAGCTGGCTGGCGGCGGGTGGCTACGACTCGGCCATGGGCGCTCGACCAATGGCGCGTTTGATCCAGGACAAGATCAAGCGTCCACTGGCCGAAGAGATCCTCTTTGGCGAACTGGCCGACCATGGTGGTGTGGTTCACATCGACCTGAAGGACGGCGAGCTGACCTTCGAGTTCGAGACCACGGCAGAAATGGCCTGACGTTAATCGTAACAAAGCAAAAGGCGCCGAAAGGCGCCTTTTTGCTGTCTGGTGTGATCGTTCCCACGCAGAGCGTGGGAACGATCAATCGCGGCGGATGGTAAATCCCGCGCACACAAAAACGCCCGGCATAACCGGGCGTTTTGTATTGACTTGATTAACGAGCGCGGTAAGTGATGCGCCCTTTGCTCAAGTCATAGGGCGTCAGCTCGACGCGCACTTTGTCGCCGGTAAGAATACGAATGTAGTTCTTGCGCATCTTGCCGGAAATATGCGCGGTTACGACGTGCCCATTTTCCAACTCCACACGAAACATGGTGTTGGGCAGGGTGTCGACGACAGTGCCTTCCATTTCGAAGCTGTCTTCTTTCGACATGCAGTAAAGCCCTCGGTATCCAATGAATGGCCCGGTGCAACTGCGCCAGGCAAAAGCGGCGTGCATTGTGCCCGAAAAATGGGGTTTACGCCAAGCGGTTTACGGATTGCCTTAGTTCAAGACAACCCAGCGCTGATTAATCAGCAGTTCGATGGGGCGATACTGGGTCTTGTAGTTCATCTTTTTGCAGTTTTTTATCCAGTAGCCGAGGTAAACCGCTTCCAGTCCCAACCGCTGGGCCTCGGCGATTTGCCAGAGGATGGCGTAGCGCCCGAGGCTGCGATGGTCCTCGGCGGGCTCGTAGAAGGTGTAGACCGCCGACAGGCCGTTGGGCAGCAAGTCGGTTACCGCCACGGCCACCAGCCGGCCGTCGAGACGAAATTCGTAGAATCGGGAAAACGGCAGGTCACGCACCAGGAACGTCGAAAACTGATCGCGACTCGGCGGGTACATGTCGCCATCGGCATGACGCTGTTCGATGTAGCGCTGATAGAGATCGAAATACTCTTCGCTGAATTTCGGCCGGGCCGGGCGCACCTGCACATCGGCGTTACGCTTGAAAATACGCTTTTGCTGACGGTTGGGCGAAAACTGCGCCACGGGAATGCGCGCCGGTACGCACGCATTGCAATTCTGGCAATGGGGCCGGTAGAGATGATCGCCGCTGCGACGAAAACCCATTTCCGACAGGTCTGCGTAGACATGCACATCCATGGGCTGGCTAGGATCGAGAAACAGGGTGGTGGCCTGCTCCTCGGGCAGATAACTGCAAGAGTGGGGCTGAGTGGCATAAAACTTCAAGCGCGCCAACTCGGTCATGATCAACCCTCGGGATAAGCGTTTGCATTAAGTGTAAGCCACGCGCGCAAAAGTCGCTCAGCAAACCCAGGTGCCATGGCTGGGTTGATCCAAATGTCGCGCCAGGTAACCGGCGAACTCTCTGCGAGGGATCGCCCGAGCGCCAAGGCTATGCAAATGGTCAGTCGGCATCTGGCAATCGATCAGCACAAAACCCGAGTCTTTCAGATGTCGCACCAATGTGGCAAAGCCATATTTGGAAGCGTTGTCGGCGCGGCTGAACATTGATTCGCCGAAGAACAGCTGCCCCATGGCCAGGCCGTACAGGCCGCCGACCAGCTCGCCCTGGTCCCAGACCTCGACCGAATGCGCATAGCCACGCCGGTGCAGCTCCAGATAGGCGTCCTGCATGGCTTCGGTGATCCAGGTGCCGTCAGCGTATTCCCGTGGTGCGGCGCAGGCGCCGATGACTGCGGCAAAATCCTGATCGAAGGTCACTTGATAACGCTGTTGGCGCAGCAGTTTGCTCAGGCTGCGGGACACGTGCAGTTCGTCGGGAAACAAAACCGTACGCGGATCCGGCGACCACCAGAGAATCGGCTGGCCTTCGGAGAACCAGGGAAAGCAACCGTGGCGATAGGCCTGGATCAGTCGGTCGGCGGACAGGTCACCGCCTGCTGCCAACAACCCGTTGGGATCGCGCATGGCTTTTTCCAGGGGCGGAAAAGTCAGGGTGTTGCGTTGTAACCAAGTCAGCATGGCATCCGGGCTTGCAGAAGGGGAGGGCAGTGGCGGGTTTGTCGGTCCGCCGTGAATTGGAACGTCAAACGGTTGGAATATCGTCGAGATATTTCTCGGCGTCCAGCGCAGCCATGCAACCAGCACCGGCGGAGGTGACGGCCTGGCGGTAAACGTGATCGGCCACGTCACCGGCCGCGAACACACCTGGTATCTCAGTGGCGGTGGCATCGCCTTCGTTGCCGCCCTTGACCAGCAGATAGCCGTCACGCATGGCCAGTTGGCCCTGGAACAGATCGGTGTTGGGCTTGTGACCGATGGCGATGAACACGCCGGCCAGCGGTAATTCGCTCGTCTCGCCGGAATGGCTGTCGCGCAGGCGGGCGCCGGTCACGCCGCTGGCATCGCCCAGCACTTCATCGAGGTTCTGGTTCCAGTGCAGGCGAATATTGCCGTTGGTAGCTTTCTCGAACAGCTTGTCCTGGAGGATTTTCTCCGAGCGCAGCTTGTCGCGCCGATGCACCAGATGGACTTCCTTGGCGATGTTCGACAGGTACAGCGCTTCTTCAACCGCGGTGTTGCCGCCGCCGACCACGGCGACCACCTGATTGCGATAGAAGAAACCGTCGCACGTCGCGCAGGCCGAAACCCCTTTGCCGGCAAAGGCTTCTTCCGAGGGCAGGCCCAGGTACTGCGCCGAGGCGCCGGTGGCGATAATCAGGGCGTCGCAGGTGTACATGCCGCTGTCGCCGATGAGTTCGAAAGGGCGCTGCTGCAACTTGGCGGTGTGGATGTGGTCGTAAACGATCTCTGTGTCAAAGCGCTCGGCGTGTTTTTGCATGCGTTCCATCAGCGCCGGGCCGGTGAGGCCTTCGACGTCGCCGGGCCAGTTGTCGACTTCGACGGTGGTGGTGAGCTGGCCACCTGCCTGTATCCCGGTAATGACCACGGGTTTGAGGTTGGCGCGAGCGGCATAAACGGCGGCGCTGTAACCCGCAGGGCCGGAACCCAGAATGATCAGGCGTGAATGCTTGGCTTCGCTCATAAAAACACCTCATAAGCCTTTGTCACAAAAGAGAATGCGTGCTCAAATTGAACCGTGTGTCATGTGCTTTTGGCTATGCTACACCCAAGGGCCGCAAGCATGGCATCGGGCGAACAAACCCGTACAATGCCTGCTTGTAACAGCGCTTGTATTAAAAAAGCAGTGCCTGCCCTGTTTTGAAACACCGGGGTGCAGTGTTAAAAGTAGTCCCAGTTGCACCAGTTAACTTTTTTACCTGCCTGGATTGGGCAGTTTTTATAGTCATTCAACAGATGGACGCGCCATAGGCGCAGGAAAAGTAGCGTTTTGAAGAAATCCACCGCAGCACCCAAACCAGCCGTCGTTCCGCTCTGGCGCCAGCATCTGCACTACCGACTCAAGGAAGGTGCGTTGATCGCCATCGGCGCCTTGTGCCTGTTCCTGATGATGGCCTTGCTGACCTATGGCAAGGACGATCCGGGCTGGAGCCACAACAGCAAGATCGACGATGTGCAGAACTTCGGCGGGCCGGCCGGCTCCTACAGCGCCGATATCCTGTTCATGGTGCTGGGTTACTTCGCCTACATCTTCCCGTTATTGCTGGCGATCAAGGCCTATCAGATCTTCCGCCAACGCCACGAACCATGGCAGTGGAGCGGCTGGCTGTTCTCCTGGCGCCTGATCGGCCTGGTGTTCCTGGTGCTGTCGGGCGCGGCCCTGGCCCATATCCATTTCCATGCGGCGACCGGTCTGCCGGCCGGCGCTGGCGGCGCGTTGGGCGAAAGCCTCGGCGACCTGGCCCGCAATGCCCTGAACATTCAGGGCAGCACGCTGCTGTTTATCGCCTTGTTCCTGTTCGGCCTGACGGTGTTCACCGACCTGTCGTGGTTCAAGGTGATGGACGTCACCGGCAAAATTACCCTCGACCTGCTCGAACTGATCCAGGGCGCCGCCAATCGCTGGTGGGCAGCACGGGTCGAGCGCAAACAGCTGGTCGCGCAGTTGCGTGAAGTCGATGATCGCGTGCATGACGTGGTCGCCCCGACGGTCACCGACAAGCGCGAGCAGGCCAAGGTCAAGGAACGCCTGATCGAGCGCGAGCAGGCCCTGAGCAAGCACATGTCGGACCGCGAGAAGCAGGTGCCGCCAGTGATTGCGCCAGCGCCGCCGAAACCGGCAGCGCCGAGCAAGCGCGTGGAAAAAGAGAAGCAGGCGCCGTTGTTCGTCGACAGCGCCGTCGAAGGCACCTTGCCGCCGATCTCGATCCTCGACCCGGCCGAAAAGAAACAACTCAATTATTCCCCGGAGTCGCTGGCAGCCGTCGGCCACTTGCTGGAAATCAAGCTCAAGGAATTCGGCGTCGAAGTCTCGGTGGATTCGATTCACCCCGGCCCGGTCATTACCCGTTACGAAATCCAGCCGGCCGCAGGCGTCAAGGTCAGCCGAATTTCCAACCTGGCGAAAGACCTGGCACGTTCCCTGGCCGTGACCAGCGTGCGGGTGGTGGAAGTGATTCCGGGCAAGACCACCGTCGGTATCGAGATTCCTAACGAAGACCGCCAGATCGTGCGCTTCTCCGAAGTGCTGTCGACCCCGGAATACGATAACTTCAAGTCCCCGGTGACCCTGGCCCTGGGCCACGACATCGGTGGCAAGCCGGTCATCACCGACCTGGCGAAAATGCCGCACTTGCTGGTGGCCGGTACAACCGGTTCCGGTAAGTCGGTGGGTGTGAACGCGATGATCCTGTCGATCCTGTTCAAGTCTGGCCCGGAAGACGCCAAGCTGATCATGATCGACCCGAAGATGCTTGAACTGTCGATCTACGAAGGCATTCCGCATCTGCTCTGCCCAGTGGTCACCGACATGAAGGACGCGGCCAATGCTCTGCGCTGGAGCGTGGCGGAGATGGAGCGTCGCTACAAACTGATGGCGAAGATGGGCGTGCGTAACCTGTCGGGCTTCAACGCCAAGGTCAAGGAAGCCCAGGACGCCGGTACGCCGTTGACCGATCCTTTGTACAAGCGCGAAAGCATTCACGATGAAGCACCGTTGCTGACCAAGCTGCCGACCATCGTCGTGGTCGTCGACGAATTCGCCGACATGATGATGATCGTCGGCAAGAAGGTTGAAGAACTGATTGCCCGTATCGCCCAGAAGGCCCGTGCCGCCGGTATCCACTTGATCCTCGCGACCCAGCGTCCTTCGGTTGACGTGATCACCGGCCTGATCAAGGCCAACATTCCGACCCGCATGGCGTTCCAGGTGTCGAGCAAGATCGATTCCCGGACCATCATCGACCAGGGCGGCGCCGAGCAACTGCTGGGCCACGGTGACATGCTCTACATGCCGCCGGGCACCAGCCTGCCTATTCGGGTTCACGGCGCGTTCGTGTCCGATGACGAGGTGCACCGGGTGGTTGAAGCCTGGAAGCTGCGTGGCGCACCGGAATACAACGATGACATCCTCGCCGGTGTTGAAGAGGCCGGTAGCGGTTTCGACGGCGGCAGTGGTGGTGGCGATGAAGACAGCGAATCCGACGCGCTCTACGACGAAGCCGTGCAGTTCGTGCTGGAAAGCCGTCGTGCGTCCATCTCGGCGGTCCAGCGCAAGCTGAAAATCGGCTACAACCGCGCCGCGCGCATGATCGAAGCCATGGAAATGGCTGGGGTCGTGACGTCCATGAACACCAACGGTTCGCGTGAAGTTCTGGCCCCAGGCCCGGTACGCGACTGAGTTGAAGTAAAAAGGGTGGTGCAGTGACGCGCCACCCGAACCCCACGAATATTCAAGAGGACTCCCATGCGTCTTATCCGCATGCTGTTGCTGCCGGTACTGGCTTTGACCACACTTTCCGCCCACGCCGACGACAAGGACGTGGCGCGCCTGACCCAATTGCTGGAAACATCCAAGACCCTGACCGCGCGGTTCTCGCAGCTGACCCTCGATGGTGGCGGCACCCAGTTGCAGGAAACTGCGGGTGAAATGTCGCTGCAGCGTCCAGGCCTGTTCTACTGGCACACCGATGCGCCGGCGGAGCAAGTCGTGATCTCTGATGGCAAGAAAGTAACCCTGTGGGACCCGGACTTGCAGCAGGCCACCATCAAGACCCTCGACCTGCGCCTGAGCCAGACCCCGGCCCTGTTGCTGTCCGGTGACGTGTCCAAGATCAAAGAGAGCTTCGACATCAGCGCCAAGGAAGCTGGCGGCGTGATCGACTTCACCCTGAAGCCGAAAAGCAAGGACACCCTGTTCGACAGCCTGCGCCTGTCGTTCCGCAACGGCCTGGTCAATGACATGCAAATGATCGACAGCGTCGGCCAGCGCACCAACCTCTTGTTCACCGGCGTGAAGGCCAATGAGCCGATCCCGGCGTCCAAGTTCAAGTTCGACATCCCGAAGGGTGCCGATGTGATCCAGGAATAAGAGGTTTCAACCGTACGTGATGGACCTGTTTCGCAGTGCCCCGATTGCTCAACCCTTGGCCGCCCGCTTGCGTGCGGCCAATCTGGATGAGTACGTCGGTCAGGAACACCTGCTCGCTCGCGGCAAGCCTTTGCGCGAAGCCCTGGAGCAGGGTGCCCTGCATTCGATGATCTTCTGGGGCCCGCCGGGGGTGGGTAAAACCACCTTGGCGCGGCTGTTGGCGGAAGTCTCGGATGCGCATTTCGAAACGGTGTCGGCGGTACTGGCTGGGGTGAAGGAAATCCGTCAGGCGGTGGAAATCGCCAAGCAGCAGGCCGGGCAGTACGGTCGACGGACCATTCTGTTCGTCGATGAAGTGCACCGCTTCAACAAATCCCAGCAGGATGCCTTCCTGCCGTACGTTGAAGACGGCACGCTGATTTTCATCGGCGCGACCACCGAAAACCCATCCTTCGAACTCAACAACGCCTTGCTCTCCCGGGCGCGCGTCTACGTGCTCAAAAGCCTCGATGAAGCGGCCCTGCGCAAACTGGTGCATCGCGCGCTGACTGAAGAGCGGGGCCTGGGCAAGCGGCAACTGACCCTCAGCGATGAAGGCTTCCAGATGCTGCTGTCCGCCGCCGATGGTGATGGCCGACGTTTGCTCAACCTGTTGGAAAACGCCTCGGACCTGGCCGAAGACGACAGCGAGATCGGCATCGATCTGCTGCAAAGTTTGCTCGGCGACACCCGTCGGCGTTTCGACAAGGGCGGCGAAGCGTTCTACGACCAGATTTCCGCACTGCATAAATCGGTGCGCGGTTCCAACCCCGACGGCGCGCTGTACTGGTTTGCGCGCATGATCGATGGCGGTTGCGATCCGCTGTACCTGGCCCGGCGCGTGGTGCGCATGGCCAGCGAAGACATCGGCAACGCCGACCCCCGCGCCCTCAGCTTGTGCCTCGCAGCGTGGGAAGTGCAGGAACGGCTCGGCAGCCCCGAAGGCGAATTGGCGGTGGCCCAGGCCATCACCTACCTGGCCTGCGCGCCGAAAAGCAACGCGGTGTACATGGGCTTCAAAGCCGCGATGCGCAGCGCCACCGAACACGGTTCGCTCGAAGTACCGCTGCACCTGCGTAACGCACCGACCAAGCTGATGAAGCAATTGGGTTATGGCGATGAATACCGTTATGCCCATGATGAGCCGGATGCTTACGCTGCTGGCGAAGACTACTTCCCGGAAGAGCTCGAGCCACAACCGTTCTATCAGCCGGTGCCGCGAGGCCTGGAGTTGAAAATCGGCGAGAAGCTCAACCACCTCGCCCAACTTGATCGTCTGAGCCCCCGGCAGCGGAGAAAATAGTGCTTCCCTTGATCGTTGCAGTTTCCATCGGCGGGATCGCCGGCACGCTGTTGCGCTTTGCTACCGGTAACTGGATCAACGCTAATTGGCCGCGGCACTTCTATACCGCGACGCTGGCCGTTAATATCGTCGGCTGTTTGCTGATCGGCGTTTTATACGGTCTGTTTTTGATACGCCCGGAGGTGCCGATCGAGGTGCGCGCCGGGTTGATGGTCGGCTTCCTCGGGGGGCTGACGACTTTTTCATCCTTTTCACTGGATACGGTGCGCCTGCTCGAAAGCGGGCAAGTGCCGCTGGCCCTGGGCTATGCTGCGATCAGCGTATTCGGCGGGCTGCTCGCCACCTGGGCTGGCCTGTCCTTGACCAAACTTTGATAACGAGAGACCGACATGCTCGATTCCAAACTGTTACGTAGCAACCTTCAGGACGTAGCGGACCGCCTGGCATCCCGTGGCTTTGTACTGGATGTTGCGCGCATCGAAGCGCTGGAAGAACAGCGCAAGACCGTCCAGACCCGCACCGAAGCACTGCAGGCTGAACGTAATGCGCGTTCCAAATCCATCGGCCAGGCCAAGCAGCGCGGCGAAGACATCGCGCCGTTGATGGCTGACGTCGAGCGCATGGCGAACGAATTGAGCGCCGGCAAGGTTGAACTGGACCAGATCCAGACCGACCTGGATTCGATCCTGCTTGGCATCCCGAACCTGCCCCACGAATCCGTACCGATTGGCGCCGATGAAGACGGCAACGTCGAAGTGCGCCGCTGGGGCACCCCGACTGCGTTCGATTTCCCGATTCAGGACCACGTGGCCCTGGGCGAGAAGTTCGGCTGGTTGGACTTTGAAACCGCCGCCAAGCTGTCCGGCGCGCGTTTCGCTCTGCTGCGCGGCCCGATTGCGCGTCTGCACCGTGCCCTGGCGCAGTTCATGATCAACCTGCACACCAGCGAACACGGTTACGAAGAGGCTTACACGCCTTACTTGGTACAAGCTCCGGCCCTGCAAGGCACCGGTCAATTGCCGAAGTTCGAAGAAGACCTGTTCAAGATCACCCGCGAAGGCGAAGCCGATCTGTACCTGATCCCGACCGCCGAAGTGTCGCTGACCAACATCGTTGCCGGTGAAATCGTCGATTCGAAACTGCTGCCAATCAAGTTCGTCGCCCACACCCCGTGCTTCCGCAGCGAAGCCGGCGCGTCGGGCCGTGACACTCGCGGCATGATTCGCCAGCACCAGTTCGACAAAGTTGAAATGGTCCAGATCGTTGAGCCATCGACCTCGATGGAGGCGCTGGAAGGCCTGACCGCCAACGCCGAGAAAGTCCTGCAATTGCTGGAGCTGCCTTACCGCACCCTGGCGCTGTGCACCGGCGACATGGGCTTCAGCGCCGTGAAGACTTACGACCTGGAAGTGTGGATCCCGAGCCAGGACAAGTACCGCGAGATTTCGTCGTGCTCCAACTGCGGCGATTTCCAGGCCCGTCGGATGCAAGCACGTTTCCGCAACCCGGAAACCGGCAAGCCTGAACTGGTGCACACCCTGAACGGTTCCGGCCTGGCGGTCGGTCGTACTCTGGTGGCCGTGCTGGAAAACTACCAGCAGGCCGACGGTTCGATCCGTGTGCCTGAGGTATTGAAGCCGTACATGGGTGGCCTCGAGGTCATCGGCTAAATGGATTATCTGCCGCTGTTTCATAACATGCGCGGCAGTCGTGTGTTGGTCGTCGGCGGCGGGGAAATTGCCTTGCGCAAATCCCGCCTGCTGGCCGAAGCCGGTGCGCTGCTGCGGGTGGTCGCACCTGAAATCGAAGCGCAACTGCGTGAATTGGTGGTCGGTAGCGGTGGCGAGTGCCTGTCGCGTGGCTACGTCGAAGCGGACCTGGACGGTTGCGGGCTGATCATTGCCGCCACCGACGATCAACCGCTGAACGCGCAAGTGTCCGCCGATGCCCATCGGCGCTGCGTGCCGGTCAACGTGGTGGATGCGCCGGCCCTGTGCAGCGTGATCTTTCCGGCGATTGTCGACCGTTCGCCGCTGATCGTTGCCATCTCCAGCGGCGGCGATGCGCCGGTGCTGGCGCGGCTGATCCGGGCCAAAATCGAAACCTGGATTCCTTCCACCTACGGTCAACTGGCCGGTCTGGCGGCGCGTTTTCGCACGCAGGTCAAAAACCTGCTTCCGGATGTGCAGCAGCGTCGGTCGTTCTGGGAGGATGTGTTCCAGGGCCCGATTGCTGACCGGCAACTGGCCGGGCAGGGCGCTGAAGCCGAGCGCTTGCTGCTGGCGAAAATCGCGGGTGAGCCGCCGACAAAAACCGGCGAGGTGTATTTGGTCGGCGCAGGCCCCGGTGATCCGGACCTGCTGACTTTCCGCGCCTTGCGCCTGATGCAGCAAGCCGATGTGGTGTTGTACGACCGCTTGGTGGCGCCGGCGATCCTGGATCTGTGCCGTCGTGATGCCGAGCGTGTTTATGTCGGTAAACGTCGTGCCGATCACGCCGTACCGCAGGATCAGATCAATAAGCAGTTGGTGGATCTGGCCAAGGCTGGCAAACGTGTGGTGCGGTTGAAGGGCGGCGATCCGTTCATCTTCGGCCGTGGCGGTGAAGAGATCGAAGAACTGGCGGCCCATGGCATTCCGTTCCAGGTCGTGCCGGGTATTACCGCAGCCAGTGGTTGCGCGGCGTATGCCGGGATTCCGCTGACTCACCGCGATTACGCGCAGTCGGTGCGGTTCGTCACCGGGCACCTGAAGGACGGTTCCACCGATTTGCCGTGGGCCGACCTGGTCGCCCCGGCGCAAACCCTGGTGTTTTACATGGGCCTGGTGGGCTTGCCGATCATCTGCGAGCAATTGATCAAGCACGGTCGCGGCGCAGATACCCCGGCGGCGTTGATCCAGCAGGGCACCACGGTCAATCAGCGGGTGTTTACCGGTACGTTGGCCGATCTTCCACGCCTGGTGGCGGAGCATGAAGTGCATGCGCCGACGCTGGTGATCGTTGGGGAAGTGGTGCAACTGCGCGAGAAACTGGCGTGGTTTGAAGGGGCTCAGGCGCAGGTCTGAACACCCGGTAACTGACCGTTCCCACGCTCCGCGTGGGAATACCGCCAGGGACGCTCCGCGTTCCGCTTTGGATGTGACGCAGAGCGTCACGGGATGCATTCCCACGCGGAGCATGGGAACGATCATCTGTCAGGCGTTACGCCAAACCCCTTTCCCACTCAACCGCGCCCGATCATGGGGCGCGTTGAAATCCTGTTTCGGTCCTTTCGGCACAATCCCCGTTGGATTAATGGTCTTGTGGCTGCCGTAGTAGTGGTGCTTGATGTGCTCAAAACTCACCGTCTCGGCAATCCCCGGCCACTGATACATCTCCCGCAGCCAGTTCGACAGATTCGGATAATCGGCAATCCGCCGCAGGTTGCACTTGAAGTGCCCGTAGTACACCGCATCAAAGCGAATCAGCGTGGTGAACAGCCGAATGTCCGCTTCCGTCAGGTATTCACCGACCAAATAACGGTTCTCGCCTAACAGCAACTCCAGTCGATCCAGTTCGGCAAACACCTCATCGAACGCCTCTTCATAGGCCTTCTGCGACGTGGCAAACCCGGCGCGGTACACGCCGTTGTTAACGGCTGGATAAATCCGTTCGTTCAGCGCATCGATTTCCCCGCGCAGTGGCGCCGGGTAGAAATCCAGGTCATTGCCCGTCAGGTCATCAAACGCGCTGTTGAACATGCGGATTATCTCCGCCGATTCATTGTTGACGATGCGCTGCTGCTGTTTGTCCCACAACACCGGCACGGTGACGCGGCCGGTGTAGTCGGCGGTATCGGCGGTATAGCGCTGGTGCATGAATTTGAAGTGATCGAGTTTGTCGCCGGTCGAGCCCAGGCTCTGATCGAAGGTCCAGCCGTTTTCCAGCATCAACCAACTGACCACCGAGACGTCGATCAGCTTTTCCAAGCCTTTGAGTTTGCGCAGGATCAGTGTGCGGTGAGCCCACGGGCAGGCGAGCGACACATAGAGGTGATAGCGCCCGGCCTCGGCGGCAAAGCCACCGACACCGGTTGGGCCCGGTTGGCCATCAGCGGTCAGCCAATTGCGGCGCTGCGCCTGTTCGCGCTGGAACGCGCCGTCCTTGCTGCTTTCGTACCACTGGTCGTGCCACTGGCCTTCAACTAACAAACCCATATTCAAGACTCCTCAACCGATAAGCGTTGGAGCCGAGTCTATGCGCATGAGTTCGAACAAAAAGCGCAAAGGTTGCGCCTTTATGATCGGTTAAATCGATCTATTCCGGGCATCCCAATAGTGCTGGGCGGTTTCGAACGCTTGCTCGCGGGTCTGACCGAGGCCGCGCAAGGCCAGGGCCATGGTCGAAATCAGCGCCATTTGCGGGTAGCTGTCGACCACCTCACCGCGCCACACGGCTTTCAAGTGTTCAGGGTCGAGGGTCGCCGGTTTAACGTGGCGCTGCGCCGACAACTGCGGCCATTCCTCATCCCAGCTTTCACCGCCAGCAGTGCCGTACAGGTGACTGTCGGCGTCCGGGTTGATCTCGATTTCGCCGCCGTCACCTTTGACCACAATCGCGGTGTCGCCGAGCAAGCCGCTGGCGTCGCGATGCACAGCCTGGTAACCCGGATGGAAAATGCTTTGCAAGCCACAGCGCGCGCCCAGCGGATTGAGGATCCGCGTGAGGGAATGGATCGGCGAACGCAGGCCCAGGGTGTTGCGCAGGTCGATCATCCGTTGCAGTTGCGGTGCCCAATCCACCAAAGGCATGAACGCCAAGCCGCCGTTATCCAGCGCATCGCCAACCTGCTGCCAGTTGCGGCACAGCGGGATGTTCAACTCATTCAGCAATTGCTCGCTGTACAGCCGACCGGCCGTGTGCGCGCCGCCGCCATGCATGAAAATCCGCACACCGTTCTGCGCCAGGCACTTGGCTGCCAGCAGGAACCAGGGCAGGTGACGTTTCTTGCCGGCGTAGGTCGGCCAGTCGAGATCGACCTTTAAGGCCGGCGCCTTCAGGCGTTCACGCAAGGCTTCGGTGAAACCGGCCATCTCCTCGGCGCTTTCTTCCTTGTGCCGCAAGAGCATCAGGAACGCACCGAGCTGGGTGTCCTCGACTTTGTCGTCCAGCACGAAGCCCATGGCTTCCCGAGCTTCTTCACGGGTCAGATCGCGGGCACCGCGTTTGCCTTTGCCAAGGATTCGCACGAACTGGGCGAACGGGTGCTCGGCAGGCGTTTCAAGGGTCAGTGCTGGATAGTCGGTCATAAGCAATTCGTCGGTTTGGGCAGGCCCGCCAGTTTTGCGGCGAGTTTGGCAGGGGTGCCTTTGAACAGTCGGTTCAGGTGCAGGCTGTTGCCTTTTTCCGGGCCGAGCTTCAACGCGGTGTACTTGATCAGCGGGCGGGTCGCCGGGGACAACTGGAATTCGGCGTAGAACCGCCGCAGCAGTTCGAGGATTTCCCAGTGCTCGGGGCTCAACTCGATGTCTTCGGCAGCGGCGAGGGCGCTGGCCACGTCGGTGGACCAGTCGCTCAGTTCGACCAGGAAACCGTCCTTGTCCAGCTCGATGACGCGGGCGCCGACGGTCAGGGAATTCATAGCCAACTGTTGACCTTGTCGTAGTGAATCGACAGTTCGACGAAGGCCGGGTAATCGATGGCTTCGGCCCAGTCCGGAACATTCAGTGCGCGGGCCTGGGCGTCTTCGGCCAGCACGAACAGCTTGAGGCCGCGAGTGTTCAGCGCGTTGAACGGCACGGTGCCGGGCTGCAAGGCGTACGCCGCGTCGCCAGACAGCAACAGCGCATCATCGGCGCCGATCACGCGCAGGCAGCTGCTCAGGCGGTCGTCGCCGAACGGGGAATGAGACAACACATGCAAAGTCGACATCAGAGGGTGATCACCTGGTCATAACGGTCGATAAGGGCGGTGATTTCGGCGGCGGACAACACCTGAGCTTCTTCCAGCGCCAGACCGGCCGGGTCCAGGCCGCGTTCGGCGGCGCTGTCGGCGCAGACAAACAGGTCTTCGACACCGAACATCGGCAAGGCTTGCAGGTTGGCACTCAGGTCTTTTTGTTGCAGGGCCTTGGCGTCCTGACTCGCGGCGAGTTGCAATACACCGTCATCGAGAAACAGCAGGCCGATCGGCAGGTCGAACGCGCCGCCGGCCAGCACGATGTCCAGCGCTTCCCGCGCACTCGGCCCGGACCACGGTGCCTGGCGGCTGATCACCAATAAGGATTTAGCCATCTCAAGCGCCTCCGAAACAGATCAGGCGGTCGGCATCCTGCACCGCGTCATGCAACTGGCCCAGGCCCGACAATTCCCACGGTGCGCCGACGGCGACCGCTTCGCGCTGGTAACGCTTGGCCTCTTCGTCGTTCAACACGCCACGGCGCAAGGCCGCCGCGATGCACACCACGCCGTCCAGTTGATGCTCGGCAACAAACGCCCGCCATTGCTTGGGCAGGTCTTGTTCGTCCTGGGGCGTAACCACGCTGCCGGACGCGTTGTAGACGCCGTCCTGATAGAAAAACAGCCGGACAATCTCATGCCCGCCGGCCAGCGCGGCCTGGGCGAACAGCAAGGCACGGCGCGAGGAGGGCGCATGGGCGGCGGAAAACAGCGCGATGGCGAACTTCATGACGGACTCGATCAGCAAAACTGCGGCCATGATAAAGCTTTATCGCCGGAGCGGCGAAGGGCGATTTCCCTCTCGCTGATCGTTCCCACGCTCCGCGTGGGAATGCCTCAAGGGACGCTCCGCGTTCCAATGGGACGCAGAGCGTCCCGGGCTGCATTCCCACGCGGAGCGTGGGAACGATCATTGTGTCAGCGCGGCATGTAGCCCAATTGCCAGCGCCGCGGGATTTTCAACGACAGCAACCCGATCAATCCCGCCAGCAAACCGCTGACAAACAGCGCTTTGAGCCCCAAGTGATGTTCCAGCACCGCACCGAGTACCGCGCCGGCGAACATGCCGGTCCAGGGAATCAGCTGGACTCGCCAGCCGTTGCGCCGCTCGCCCAGCAGCCAGCGCCCCAGGCCACGGCCGAAACGCGAGAGGGCGCCGGTGACGTAGGTCAGGCCGACCGGCAGTCCGTTCACTTCTTCCACAGCGGCATTGAGCATGCCCATGGCGATGATCGCTGCCAGCAGCGCCGGCAGTTGGTCGTCATAGGGCCAGGCAGCCGCGCCGCAAAGCAGGGTGGCGATGCACAGCAGCAACGGCAATGCCCGGCGCCCACCGAGTCGGCTGACGACAATGCCCAGCGCATTACCGATGATGAATGTCGCCACCAGGATCAACAGGCGCAATGTCAGCCCCAGGTCGCCATCGCTGATCGCGACAGCGAGCCGGGTGGTGTTGCCGCTCATGAACGAGACAAAGTCGCCGCTGGCCATGAAGCCGATGGCGTCGGTCATGCCGGCGAGCACCGACAGTGCGGCCACCAGCGACATGCCGATGCGCCCGCGCCATTTCTGGACATGCAGATGACCGGGGCTGGCCCGGTGGGAGGAGGCGGATGGCAGCATCGGGGCAGGTCGTCCTCAGGCAGCGACCGTAATGGTCACTTGCTCAATCCATATAACTCGCAATAGTCCAGCCAGTCCATGCCGGCCATTTCCGCCACTTCCTTATGCACTTCCATGCGCTGGGCCTGATAGTCCTCGGCGGTGGCGGCGGTCAGTTGCAGGGTCAGTTCCCAGGCGAACAAATCCAGGCGCTCGGCCTCGGCTTCGAAGGCTTCGTGCAAGCGCTCGTCGCGGTATTGGGCCGGGGTTTCACCCTTGGCCTGGGCGAGCAGCGGGTTGAGGTTGTCGAGTTCGTGACGCAGCTCGGGGCGCTCATCGAGAAACTTCTTCAGCGCCTGCTCGTGTTGCTGTTCGGTGGCTGCCATGGTCGCTCCTTGAAGGCCGGGTTACGAAGACTGCTTCTTGGCCTTGGCCGCGGCGGCCAGGCACTCGAGGGCGAATTGCTCGGGGTAGGTCATCTGGATCGGCGTGGTTTCGCCCTTGACGGTTCTTTCGCCGTCGAGGATGTAGCGAATCCGCTTGTCGGTGACGCCGATGCGCTTGGCGATCCAGGACGGGGTCTGACCGATCTGGCTGATCAGCTTGTCAGCGTATTCGGCGGTCGGTTTGTAGTATTCGGCGTTGGGTGTCATGTGGATTTCCAGAAAAAGATGTCATGTGCGCTGTTTAATGCGCGACAGGGTGCGCGAATCGTCACGTGGTGTCGCGCTATAAATGAAGTAAAGCAGAACGATACGCCGCGCCACGGTGATACAGTCCGCTTTTTATTGATGAGCGAACACAATGCGAATTCTGATGGTGGCGCTGGCCGCCACCCTGCTGGCGGGATGCGCCGGCTCGGCGATGGATGACTCCCGCACCAAGGCCCCGACCAAAGTCTTGAACTCGGACAAACCGGAAAAAGTCGTTGCCCAGTGCGTGCAATTCGCCTGGCAGGACGAAGCGGTGTTCGGAGTGGATGCCGGGGCTTATCTGCAACCGGGCAAGAAGGGCGGTTCGACGGTTTATACGCGTTCGGCGGAGTCCTTCGTGGACTTGAGCAGCGATGCTTCCGGAACCGAGTTGAATTACTACGCGCAGCACGATGATTTCGTGGCCAAGCGCCGGTTGGCGGCGTTGGCGACCTGTTTGTAGCAGTGGATTTTCTGTAGGAGCGAAGCTTGCTCGCGAAGAACGATAACGCGGTATGTATGTTCTGCCGCCTTCGCGGGCAAGTCGGATCGTCGCACCGCTCGCTCCTACAGAAGCTTGTGCATTACGCCGGCGTCAGGCGCTTCTGTAAGAAGTGGCGCTGGTGCCCCGGCGGATAATCAGCGATGTGGCCGAATTCGCGATAGCCCAGTTTTTTGTAGAAATCCGGTGCCTGGAAATCGAAGGTGTCGAGCCAGATCCCCACGCATTCCTTCTCCCGCGCCAGCTCTTCGGCCATGTGCATCAGTGTCGAGCCCAAGCCCTGTCCCCGAGCCTGTTCCGGCACGGACAGCAACTCGATAAACAGCCACTGATAAAACACCCGGCCATAAAGCCCGCCAAGAATCTCGCCCTTGTCGTCACGCACCAGCAACGCAATCGGTTGCGGACTGGCTGGCCCCGCTTGCGCGGCGTTATAGAGACGCAACGGTGCGAGGATTGCCTCGCGTTCTTCGTTGGTCGGGTCCTGCGAGCGTTCGATACGCAATGTCATGGCTATGTCCTTATGGCGGTGAACCCGGAGATTATCCGGCGCCTCGTCATTGTTCCATCCCCGAACACCGGTGGAACCGCCGCTCGCGCGCAGGTGTCTAGCCTCAAGAGCGTCATTTCCTGAACGCGGCCATGAGGACAGCCCATGAATATTTTCGAAGCCTTGCGCGAAAGCCACGACCGCCAGCGCGGTTACGCCGATGCACTGATCCAGACCAGCGGCGACACCCCGGAGCGGGTCGAGGCCTACAAACAGCTCAAGGCCGAGCTCCAGGCCCACGAAACCGCCGAGGAGCGGCATTTCTACATCCCGCTGATGGAGTTCGACAACGGTGTCGACCTGAGCCGTCACGCCATTTCCGAACACCATGAAATGGACGAAATGATGGAGTTCCTGGATGAGACCGAGATGTCCAGCCCGGCGTGGCTGGCTACCGCGAAGAAACTGTCGGAGAAGGTCCATCACCACTTGAAGGAAGAAGAACAGAAGTTCTTCCAGATGGCCGGCAAGTTGCTTGACGAGCAGCAGAAAGAAGCCCTCGCCGGCCAATATGAAAAGGAATACAAGGCACAGCTTTCTTGAAGCGCGAAGCGCCGGATCACAAGCTTGCGGTGTAGGCCTTCTGCTACAGGGGGCGTAGGATTTGGCTTGGAATACTGGATATGCATCCAGTATTTGCGAGCACTGACCCGCCAGGCATCACCCTGAGCGTCAAATGCGTCGGTGGACAAAAAAAGCAGCTCCGTTAGGTTGAAGGCCTCTCCGCAGGAAGGAGAGTTCTTAAATCAACGGAGTGAAAAACATGAACAAACCACTGACTCAACCCGAACTGCGACACGGTCGTGTCACCTCCCCATCCAGCCGCGGCGCGGTGGCCGTCGAGCTGGGACTGCTGGGCACCTGGCAAGTCAACGAAATGGAAGGTGGCAAGAACTTCCCGTCGCTGGTCGCCGGCCCGTTCCCGGCGCCGTATCAAACCGACAGCGCCAGTGACGTGCCACCGGCCGACGGCCATATCCTCAGCGGCGGCAAGGTCGACGCCCGTGATTGCATCAACTTCACCAACGAGGAACTGAGCAAAAAGCTCAACCGTCCGTTCGCCTGGCCGCTGCTGAACGTCGACCCGGGCCAGACCTTCAAAGTCACCTGGGAATACACCGCGCCTCACGTCACCCGTGGCTACAGCTGGTTCATCACCAAGGATGGCTGGGACCCGAAACAGCGCATCAGCCGTGCGCAACTGGAGCCGAAATCGTTCTTCGACGACTTCTATACCCAAGTTCCGTACTACAGCCATTCCGCCGAGATGAAGGCCAAGGTCAACCACGAAGTGAAATTGCCCGGTAACAAAAAGGGCCATCACGTCCTCGTGCTGGTGTGGATCGTGGCCAATACCGGCAACGCCTTCTACCAAGCGTTCGACGTGGACTTCAAGTAACTCGCAGCGTTAATCCCCCCTACGTTCTGAAGGAATAGAACATGTCAAAATTCGACTTCACGTTATTGAAATCCGTTGTCAGCGACGCCGCTTCGTTGATGCCGAGCATTGCCGGCAAAAAGATCCTCATGGGTTTCTGGCACAACTGGCCTGCCGGTCCGAGTGACGGTTACCAGCGTGGCCAGTTCGCCAACATCGCCCTGCAAGATGTGCCCAAGGATTACAACGTGGTGGCCGTGGCCTTCATGAAGGGCAACGGCATCCCGACCTTCAAGCCGTACAACTTGTCCGACACCGAGTTCCGCCGCCAAGTTGGCGTGCTCAACAGTCAGGGCCGGGCGGTGCTGATTTCCCTCGGTGGCGCCGACGCGCACATCGAGCTGCACAAAGGCAACGAACAGCCGCTGGCCAACGAAATCATCCGTCTGGTGGAAACCTACGGTTTTGATGGGCTGGACATCGATCTTGAACAGAGCGCGATTGATTTTGCCGACAACAAGACCGTCCTGCCCGCCGCGCTAAAACTGGTCAAGGACCACTACGCCGGAGAAGGCAAGCACTTCATCATCAGCATGGCCCCGGAGTTTCCCTACCTGACCACCGCCGGCAAATACGTCGGTTACATTCAGGCGCTGGAAGGCTATTACGACTTCATCGCCCCGCAGTACTACAACCAGGGCGGCGACGGGATCTGGGTACAGGAAGCCAATAATGGCAACGGCGCCTGGATTGCGCAGAACAATGACGCGATGAAAGAGGACTTCCTGTTTTACCTGACCGAAAGTCTGGTGAGCGGTACTCGCGGCTTTACCAAAATCCCGGCGGACAAATTCGTCATCGGCCTGCCCGCCAACGTCGACGCGGCAGCCACCGGTTACGTGATCAATCCGGCGGCAGTGGTGAACGCCTTCAAGCGTCTCGACGCCAAAGGGCTGTCGATCAAGGGCCTGATGACCTGGTCGGTGAACTGGGACAATGGTGTCAACAAGGACCACGTCCCGTACAACTGGGAGTTCAGCCGTCGCTATGGGCCGTTGATCAACGGCAAGCGACTCGCCTCCCACGAGGATGAGCTCGCGGCGCCTGAAGCCGCCAACCAGCGGTAAAAAGAAGCCCGGCAGAGATGCCGGGCTTTTTGGTTTTCGTCTACCATGCGCCTCCACTCACGAAAAAATGGATGCGTTGTGATGGCGAATACAGCCGAACGGGTCAACATCATCGAATCTCAGGTGCTGTCGGACAACTGGTATCTGCTCAAGAAAATCACCTTCGACTATCAGCGCAATAACGGCGAATGGCAGCGTCAGAATCGCGAGGTCTATGACCGTGGCAATGGCGCGGCGATCCTGTTGTTCAACCGCGAAAAGAGAACCGTGGTGCTGACGCGTCAGTTTCGGTTGCCGGTGTTCGTCAACGGTCACGATGGCTTGCTGATCGAAGTGGCGGCGGGGCTGCTTGAAGGCGCCGACCCCGAAGAACGCATCCGCGCGGAAGCCGAAGAAGAAACCGGCTATCGCGTGCACCATGTGCAAAAAGTCTTCGAGTCGTACATGAGCCCCGGCTCGGTCACCGAAAAACTGCACTTCTTCATCGCCGAATATGACGCGGCGTCGAAAGTCAGCGATGGCGGCGGGCTGGAGGAAGAAACCGAAGAGCTCGAAGTGCTGGAGTGGAAGTTTGATGAGTCACTTGAGGCGTTTTATCGTGGGGAAATCTGCGACGCGAAAACCATCATGCTGCTGCAGTATGCGGCGATGAAAAACATTTTCGCCCCGGTTTGAACGACGGCCAACCCGTGTAGCAGCTGTCGAGCACCGCGAGGCAGCTGCTACACGGCTACCGTTTTAGTGCTGTCAGAACAGCTCACCCGTGCGGCTGGCCCCGGACCACTCGCAACCTTCCAGCGTCAGCAACCGCTCCTTCGCCTCAAGTCCCCCGGCAAACCCCGTCAATTTCCCCGAAGCGCCAATCACCCGATGGCACGGCGCCACAATCGAAATCGGGTTCTTGCCATTCGCCGCACCCACCGCGCGAACCGCACTGGGATTGCCGATCTGCTGGGCGATCTCGCTGTAGCTGCGGGTTTCGCCAAACGGAATGGTCAGCAGCGCCTGCCAGACTTTTTTCTGAAACTGCGTGCCGGCGAAATCCAGCTCAAGATCGAACTGATTGCGCGTGCCGGCAAAGTATTCCTGCAATTGTTCAACAGTGCGCAACAGGATCGGATTGTCCGCCGCCTCAGTCATCGGCCCGAGGCGCACGCGGTTCGGTTTGTCATTTTCCCAGAGGATGGCCGCCAGTCTTGAACCGTTCGCGACCAGCTTCAACTCGCCGACCGGGGAGGCCATGGTGGTGAAGGTATAACTCATGCCGGCGAACTCCGAAAACAGCTGAACAGAGGGCCAGCATACTGCCTGATCAGGGAGGCGCAATACGCAATCCCAGCCATACTGGCTACTGCTCTTGAAGCGTTCCCTCTGTTATTGCAGAGCCTAAAAACAACAAAGAGACCGAATCATGAAGTTCGAACCTTTTGCCAGAACCCTGATGGCGACCTCATTGGCGCTCAGCTGCCTCAGTGCTTACGCCGCCTCCGTGGCGCCGGTTGCTGCCGAAAACGGCATGGTAGTCACGGCCCAGCACTTGGCCACGCATGTGGGCGTGGATGAATTGAAGAACGGCGGTAACGCCGTGGATGCCGCGGTCGCGGTGGCCTATGCACTGGCGGTGGTTTATCCCGCGGCGGGCAACCTGGGCGGCGGTGGTTTCATGACCATTCAACTGGCGGACGGGCGCAAGACCTTCCTTGATTTCCGCGAAAAAGCGCCATTGGCCGCAACGGCGAACATGTACCTGGACAAGGACGGTAACGTCGTCCCGGACCTGAGCACCCGTGGTCACCTGGCCGTCGGCGTGCCGGGCACGGTGTCCGGCATGGAACTGGCCCTGAGCAAATACGGCACCAAGCCGCGCAAGGAAGTGATCGCCCCGGCGATCAAGTTCGCCGAAGAAGGCTTCGTCCTGGAGCAGGGCGACGTCGATCTGCTGGAAACCGCCACCGACGTGTTCAAGAAGGACATGCGCGACTCCGGCTCGATTTTCCTGAGCAATGGCGAGCCAATGCAGGTCGGGCAGAAACTGATACAAAAGGACCTGGGCAAAACCCTGCGGGAAATTTCCGAGAAGGGCGCCGATGGGTTCTATAAAGGTTGGGTAGCCGACGCCATCGTCACTTCCAGCCAGGCCAACAAAGGCATCATCACCCAGGCCGACCTCGACAAGTACAAGACCCGCGAACTGGCCCCGGTGGAGTGCGATTATCGCGGCTACCACGTGGTCTCGGCGCCACCGCCAAGCTCTGGCGGGGTGGTGATCTGCGAGATCATGAACATCCTCGACGGCTATCCGATGAAGGACTTGGGTTATCACTCGGCCCAGGGCATGCATTACCAGATTGAAGCGATGCGTCACGCCTATGTGGACCGCAACAGCTACCTCGGCGACCCGGATTTCGTGAAGAATCCGATCGCTCACCTGCTGGACAAGAACTACGCCACCAAACTGCGCGCCGCGATCCAGCCGCAGAAGGCCGGTGTGTCTCGGGAAATCAAACCCGGCGTAGCGCCGCATGAGGGCAGCAACACCACGCATTTCTCCATCGTCGATAAATGGGGCAACGCGGTGTCGATGACCTACACCCTCAACGACTGGTTCGGCGCCGGCGTCATGGCGAGCAAGACCGGGGTGATCCTCAACGACGAAATGGACGACTTCACCTCGAAAATCGGCGTGCCAAACATGTACGGCCTGGTGCAAGGGGAAGCCAACGCCATCGCACCCGGCAAGGCACCACTGTCGTCCATGAGCCCGACCATCGTCACCAAGGACGGCAAAGTGGTGATGGTGGTCGGGACGCCGGGCGGTAGCCGCATCATTACCGCCACGTTGCTGACCATCCTCAACGTGATCGACTATGGCATGAACATCCAGGAAGCCGTGGACGCGCCGCGTTTCCACCAGCAATGGTTGCCGGAAGAGACCAACCTGGAGACCTTCACCACCAGCCCGGACACGGTGAAGCTGCTCGAAAGCTGGGGGCATAAATTTGCCGGGCCGCAGGACGCCAACCATGTGGCGGCAATCCTGGTCGGCGCGCCTTCGCTGGGCGGCAAACCGGTGGGCAAAAACCGCTACTACGGCGCGAACGATCCACGCCGCAATACCGGTTTGTCGCTGGGCTACTAAGTCGCAAACGCCACCCTCAATCTGAGGGTGGCGCTTGTAGCAGCTGTCGAGCAACGCGAGGCAGCGTTCGGCGGCGAAGCCGTCGTAAATCCTGCGCACGCGGTTTTCCTGATACACCGCAGTGCATGGTTTGACGACGGCTTCGCGGCCGAACGCAGCCTCGCGTTGCTCGGCAGCTGCTACAACGGTGCAATGACGGTTAGAGGGTTACTCATCGGGTTTGGTGACGATGTTGTCCGCTTCATCCACCTGATAAGGCACATGTGCCTCGACGCCATCCTTGCCGGTACGCGCCACGACATTCTTGTAGCGCTTGCCGTTCCAGCAGCGAAAAATCAGCGTCGCGTTCTCGCCGCCGGTCAGGGTTGAACCCAGGCTGCCAATCAGTTTGCTGCGCGCACCGCCCACCAGAATGCTGTTCTTGCCCGCCGTCAACACGCTCTTATCGCCGCCCATCAACGTGCAGTCATCCCCCGCCGTCAACTTGCTGCGATCACCCGCCGTGAGGTGGCTGTTGCTGCCCGCCAATAGCTTGCTGCGGTCGCCGGCGATTTGCGTGCTGTCCTTGCCGGCGATCAATTTGCTGCGATCGCCTGCGGTCTGGATGCTCCCGGCACCGGCAATGAGCGTGCTGCGATAACCGGCGGTTTGTGAGCTGTCCTTGCCGGCGATCAACATGCTTTTGTGTCCGGCGATTTGCGTGCTGCCGGGACCGGCGATCAGGGAGCTTTGATGACTGGCGATCTGGTTGCTGCCGTATCCGGCGGTCAACGTGCTTTCGTAACCGGCGGTTTGCGAGCTGCCATAACCAGCCGTCAATACACTGCGCAAGCCGCTGATCAACGTGCTGCCGTATCCCGCCGTGAGAAAGCTGCGGATGCCGGAGGTCAAGCTGCTGCCGTAGCCGGCGATCAACGAACTGTCCTGGCCCGCGGTTTCGGTGCTGCCATAACCGGCAGTGAGGGTGCTGTTGTGCTGAGCGGTGAGGGTACTGCCGTAACCCGCTGTCAACGTGCTGTCGTACCCGGCGGTTTGCGTGCTGCCGTAGCCGGCGATCAGCGAACTTTCATAGCCGGCGGTTTCGGTGCTGCCATAGCCGGCGGTAAGGGAGCTGTTGTCCTGGGCCGTGAGGGTGCTGCCGTAACCGGCCGTCAGGGTGCTTTCGTAGCCAGCCGTTTGCGTGCTGCCATAACCGGCGATCAGCGAGCTGTCGCTGCCGGCGGTTTCGGTACTGCCGTAACCGGCGGTGAGCGCGCTGCTTTCCCGGGCGGTCAGCGTGCTGCCGTAACCTGCGGTCAGGGTGCTTTTGAAACCGGCGGTTTCGGTGCTGCCGTAGCCGGCGGTGAGCGAGCTGTGTTCCTGGGCGGTGAGGGTGCTGCCGTAGCCCGCCGTCAGTGTGCTGTCGTGACCGGCGGTTTGCGTGCTGCCGTAGCCGGCGATCAGCGAACTTTCATGCCCGGCAGTTTCCGTGGTGCCATAACCCGCCGTGAGGGAGCTGCCGTCCTGAGCAGTGAGAGTGCTGCCGTAACCCGCAGTCAACGTACTGTCGTACCCGGCGGTTTGCGTGCTGCCATAACCGGCGATCAATGAACTGTCGCCGCCGGCGGTTTCGGTGCTGCCGTAGCCGGCGGTGAGTGAACTGCTTTCCTGGGCGGTGAGGGTGCTGCCATAACCGGCGGTCAGGCTGCTTTCGTAGCCGGCGGTCTGGGTCGTGCCGTAACCGGCGATCAACGAGCTACCGTACCCGGCGGTGCCGGTGCTGCCATAGCCCGCCGTGAGTGAGCTGCTTTCCTGCGCGGTCTGGGTGCTGCCGTAGCCCGCGGTCAACGTGCTTTCGTAACCAGCGGTTTGCGTGCTGCCATAACCGGCGATCAATGAACTGTCGTGACCCGCGGTGGCGGTGCTGCCATAGCCGGCGGTGAGTGAACTGCTTTCCTGAGCGGTTTGCGTGCTGCCATAACCCGCCGTCAGCGTGCTGTCGTGCCCGGCGGTCTGGGTACTGCCGTAACCGGCGATCAGCGAGCTTTCCGACCCAGCCGTGGCGGTGCTGCCGTAGCCAGCCGTCAGCGTGCTGTCCTGGCCCGCTGTTTGCGTGCTGCCATAACCGGCGATCAAGGAGCTTTCCGCTCCGGCGGTTTCCGTGCTGCCATAACCAGCCGTCAATACACTGCGCAAGCCGCTGATCAGCGTGCTGCCGTATCCCGCCGTGAGAAAGCTGCGGATGCCGGAGGTCAAGCTGCTGCCGTAGCCGGCGATCAACGAACTGTCCTGGCCCGCGGTTTCGGTGCTGCCATAACCGGCAGTGAGGGTGCTGTTGTGCTGAGCGGTGAGGGTACTGCCGTAACCCGCTGTCAACGTGCTGTCGTACCCGGCGGTTTGCGTGCTGCCGTAACCGGCGATCAGCGAACTTTCGTAGCCGGCGGTTTCGGTGCTGCCATAGCCGGCGGTAAGGGAGCTGTTGTCCTGGGCCGTGAGGGTGCTGCCGTAACCGGCCGTCAGGGTGCTTTCGTAGCCAGCCGTTTGCGTGCTGCCATAACCGGCGATCAGCGAGCTGTCGCTGCCGGCGGTTTCGGTACTGCCGTAACCGGCGGTGAGCGCGCTGCTTTCCCGGGCGGTCAGCGTGCTGCCGTAACCTGCGGTCAGGGTGCTTTTGAAACCGGCGGTTTCGGTGCTGCCATAGCCGGCGGTGAGCGAGCTGTGTTCCCGGGCGGTGAGGGTGCTGCCGTAGCCCGCCGTCAGTGTGCTGTCGTGACCGGCGGTTTGCGTGCTGCCGTAGCCGGCGATCAGCGAACTTTCATGCCCGGCAGTTTCCGTGGTGCCATAACCCGCCGTGAGGGAACTGCCGTCCTGAGCAGTGAGGGTGCTGCCGTAACCCGCAGTCAATGTACTGTCGTACCCGGCGGTTTGCGTGCTGCCATAACCGGCGATCAGCGAACTGTCGCCGCCGGCGGTTTCGGTGCTGCCGTAGCCGGCGGTGAGTGAACTGCTTTCCTGGGCGGTGAGGGTGCTGCCATAGCCGGCGGTCAGGCTGCTTTCGTAGCCGGCGGTCTGGGTCGTGCCGTAACCGGCGATCAACGAGCTACCGTACCCGGCGGTGCCGGTGCTGCCATAGCCCGCCGTAAGAGAGCTGCTTTCCTGCGCGGTCTGGGTGCTGCCGTAGCCCGCGGTCAACGTGCTTTCGTAACCAGCGGTTTGCGTGCTGCCATAACCGGCGATCAATGAACTGTCGTGACCCGCGGTGGCGGTGCTGCCATAGCCGGCGGTGAGTGAACTGCTTTCCTGAGCGGTCTGCGTGGTGCCATAACCCGCCGTCAGCGTGCTGTCGTGCCCGGCGGTCTGGGTACTGCCGTAACCGGCGATCAGCGAGCTTTCCGACCCAGCCGTGGCGGTGCTGCCGTAGCCAGCCGTCAGCGTGCTGTCCTGGCCCGCTGTTTGCGTGCTGCCATAACCGGCGATCAAGGAGCTTTCCGCGCCGGCGGTTTCAGTGCTGCCATAGCCCGCCGTGAGCGCGCTGCCATCCTTGGCGGTCTGCGTACTGCCGTAACCTGCGGTCAGTGAGCTGTCGCGTCCTGCCGTTGCCGTGCTGCCATAACCGGCGGTGAGGGTGCTGTCGTCCTGGGCGGTTTGCGTGCTGCCGTAATCGGCGGTCAGGGTGCTTTTCTGGCCGGCGATCTGGGTACTGCCATACCCGGCGATCAGCGCGCTGTCGTTGCCGGCCATTTCCGTGCTGCCATAGCCTGCGGTCAACGAACTGCTGTCGGCGGCGGTCAAGGTGCTGCCGTAGCCGGCAATCAACGAACTCTGGCCGCCCGCCGTTTCAGTGCTGCCATAACCGGCCAGCAGATAACTTTGATGGCCACCGGTCAGCGTGCTGCCGTAAACAGCCGTTTCGAACTTTTGCGAAGCGTCGACTTTAGCGCCGATACCGGAAGGGCTGTATCCCTGCGCTCGGCGACTTTCGAATTCGCGGTTTAATGGTTTATTGGATGATTCCAGTATTATTTCAGTTGCAGTGGTGTTGGCAGTTTCATAGTTGTCGATGTTTTTTAAGAGATAATCGATTGCACTTTCCTGAGTGCCGGTGTGAACAACTTCCGCTTCCGGGAACTTGATCATGCCGTCTTCTTCAAGTTTGATGATGTGCGCCGCGTCAACTTCGCACACAATCCATCTGGCATCGGCTCGCAGACTTAGCTGAGTAGAAGAACCCTCGCCCCACAACAGCCCAACCAGGCCGTTCTCGAGCTTTTTGCTGGGCTGCCAGTGCTTGCACACCACGGGCCCGGCTTCAGGCCAGACCTGGCCAGCGTGGTCCGACATGTCATTGGCACACGTGCGCAAGACCAGGACTTTGTTGTCATTCATATCAAGTGTACTCAATGGATATAACAGCATCAGCGGGAATCAGGAGTGTAAGTGTCCATCCCGTTCAATAAAGAACGATCAGTTGATTACTCACAGTCACTGGCTGAAATCCATTGATAGCCAGCGGCAAAGCCGCAGCCCTGTTATTAAACAGGTCACAGTCCTGGCGAAACTTCTCGATATCGATGATTCACCCTAAAGCAAACTATCCATATTGCCTACTCTTATTGTGGTGTTATTGAAATGATATTGCTCGTTACAATGGAATAACAAATTACTGTCATGTTTAATGTGGTTTAATGCTTTTTTAATTCAGATTAGCGGCGGTGGGGAAGCGCTCCCGCGCGTAGAAAAACGTTGGTACGAAGCAGTTCTATCAAGCAGCGATTTGCGGCATTATCGACTGCGCGCGATCCTCATTCGGCCCTCAGGGACCCGGTTGCGTCCCCCTTAATCTGATGGATTACTTTAAGGCTCCCTGCCATGACCACCGCACTGCTGATCATCGACGTCCAACACGCCCTGTGCACCGGCGAGTACGAATGCTTCGACATCAAACGCGTCATCGAGAACATCAATAGCCTGAGTACCAAGGCCAGGGAAGCCAACCTCCCGGTGGTCCTTATCCAGCACGAAGAAAAGGGCGACCTGCTGCAACACGGCTCCAAGGGTTGGCAGTTGGCCGCCAGCCTGGAGACTGCCCCGCAAGACCTGCGCGTGCGCAAAACCACCCGGGATTCGTTTTACCAGACCCACCTGCAAGCCTTGCTGCAAGACCAGGGCACTGATCGGTTGATCATCTGCGGCCTGCAAACCGACTATTGCGTCAACGCCACCGTGCGCCAGGCCCTGAAGCTGGGCTATGACGTGGTACTCGCCAGCGACGCGCATTCCACCGTCGACAACGGCAACCTCGCCGCCGAAGACATCATCGCCGAGCACAACGCCGACCTCGCGCACTTGACCGGCCCCGTGGCGCGGATCGACGTTTTGCCGACCGCCGAAATCCGTCTCTGAAACCACCCAAACCGGTGGTCGGGGGGCTTGCCTGTGGCGAGGAGGCTTGCCCCCGTCGGGCTGCGCAGCAGCTCCACCCAATTCCCGCCAATCCACAAAAAGCTTGATCCACAGGCCCCGCGCCTACCGACACCCGCCTGAAGAACGGAATCTACCCATGCCTCGTTTCACCACCCTTGGCGCCGCGCTACTGGCACCTCTCGCGTTCTCCACCGTCACCCATGCCAGCAGTTTCGATTGCGCCAACGCAACCAGCCCCAGCGAAAAAACCATTTGCGCCGACGCTTACACCTCCAACCTGGATAAAAAACTGGGCGAACTGTGGAGCGTCACGCTTGCGAAAGTCGCTGATCCCAAAGCGCTGAAGACCGACCAGCGCCAGTGGCTGAAGCAGCGCAATCAGTGCGCCGATAACCTTTCTTGCCTGCGGCACAAGTATCGAATGCGCATCACCGAACTTGGCCACATGGCCACGCCGTTTTCGTGGGACGCCACTTGGCAGATGATTCCGTGGGGCGTAGAGACCGGTGGCGAGTTGAAGACCCGGCGTAAAGATTCGACCCACGTCACGTTCGAAGTCTTGGCTGCAAACGGCGCCAACATGGGCAACCTGGATGGCATCGCCACCCTCAAAGGCACGACCGCGCATTACGCCGAGGGCGATTGTGCGCTGACCTTCATCGCCATGAACGGCGTGCTGGATGTCAGTCAGGAGGGCAGTGACTCGGATTGCGGCGCCGGGATGGGCGTGTTTTATGCCGGACGATACGTGGCATCGGAACAGTCTTTGGCGCTGGAAAACGATTTGCTCAGCGTCGGACTAGTGCGCACTCAACAGGAAGACGACGCGCTGCGCACATTGCTCAAGGACGACTACCAACGGTTGGTCGAGAGCAGCAGTTCGCGGACCCTGGGCGAGGCGTCCAGCGATGTTCCGGGCGCCGAAGTCGATGAAATGTGGGTACGCGGGCTCGGCGGTATCAACGCTTCAATTTTCATGCACACCACAGACTCGCGCTTCTGGCTGGTGTTGATAGTGAGCGATTCGAAGGGCAATCTTCGCGCCCGTTACTACACCAACGTGGCAGGCTGGAAAGGGCGCCTGCCCGAAACACTCAAGCGTTGGTATGACAAACGAGCGGCGGCCGGGTCCTTGCCGCTGGACCAGATGCCCTAGCGAGGGGCGTACTGCTGGATAGCTGCCAGACCCTGTAGGAGCAAAGCTTGCTCGCGAAAGCGGCGTGTCAGTCGACATCATCGTCATTGACACACCGCCTTCGCGGGCAAGCCTCGCTCCTACATTTGTATTGCGTCGTCCACAAAATTGGCAGCCAACACCAATTCCTGTAGGAGCAAAGCTTGCTCGCGAAGGCGGCGTGTCAGTCGACATCTTCGCTATTGACACACCGCCTTCGCGGGCAAGTCTCGCTCCTACGGTTAAGGCGTGGTGTCTGACACACCGCGTTATCGTTCTTCGCGGGCAAGCCTCGCGCCTGCATTGCGCAGCCGCCCCCCCAAATCACGTCGCAAACATCAACCCCCCAATCGCCCCAATCCGCTCCGGCACCACGCCCCCCAACACCAACCGGGTAATCGTCGCCGCCGCATTCCGATAATCCCCATCCTCCGGCACCTGGCGCCCGGTGATATGCGCCATCTGCCAGCCCAGGTTGGTATAGGTGCGCGTCGCCGACCAGATAAACAGCATCAAATGCTCCGGATCCACCGGCGCCAACAGTCCGCGCTCAATCCAGCTGCGCAGGCATTCGACATTGCGCTGTGCCTCGGCATACAACAAATCCCGACACTCCTCGGGTAACTGCCGTCCGCCGAGCAACAACTCGCCACTGAACACCTTGGCAATGTGCGGATGCTCCCGCGCAATGCGTATCCGCGCCGCGATGTAGGCCTGCAAACCCTCCACCGGATCATCGCTCTCGCGCAACACCGCCGAGGCCTCCAGCAGCGGCTCGACAAACCCGAGCAGCACTTTGGCGTAGAGGTTTTCCTTGGTCTGGAAGTAGTAATACAGATTCGCCTTCGGCACCCCCGCGCGCGCGGCGATGTCCCGGGTCTGGGTAGCGTCGAAACCCCTGGCGGCAAACTCTTCGCTGGCGGCGGCCAGGATCAGGTGCTGATTGCGTTGGCGAATGCTGGTCATCGGGAGTGAACGAGGGAGAAGGGCATGGAGGACGTCTTGGGAAGTCGGTTTCGTAATATATAAAACTATACAGCGAATGAGCCAGAGGCGATTCGTCCGATTACACGGCAAGGAGATGCCGAGCCACAGGGCATTCCGCGATCCGTGTCCTAAACTGAATCTGGCTTCGGCCCTGGCTTGATAGTCGCTGATCACCCGCCGACAGCTGCACCCTGCGGTGCACCGTACAACCTGGAGGCATTCCCATGAAAATTGTCGTCATTGGCGGAACGGGCCTGATAGGCACCCAGCTCTGCAATAACCTGCGCCAGCGCGGGCACGACGTACTGGCCGGCTCACCCAGCACCGGCCTCAATGCCCTGACCGGCGAAGGCCTCGAAGCGGCGCTGACCGGTGCCGACGTGGTGGTCGACGTCGCCAACTCGCCGTCATTTGAAGACGCCGCCGTGCTGGAGTTCTTCGAGACTTCCGGGCGCAACCTGTTCGCCGCCGAGAAAGCCGCCGGGGTCAAACACCATGTCGCCTTGTCCGTCGTCGGCACGGAAATGATGCTCGACAGCGGCTACTTCCGCGCCAAAATGGCCCAGGAAAAACTGATCAAGGCCTCGGGCGTTCCCTACTCGATCCTGCGGGCCACGCAATTCTTCGAATTCATCGGCGCCATCGCCCAATCCGGCAACGAAGGCAACACCACCCGATTGCCCGCCGCCGACCTGCAACCGATCGCCTCGGCCGACGTCGCGGCGACCCTGGCCAACATCGCCGAACAACCGCCCACCCGCCAGACAGAGGAAGTGGCCGGCCCTGAACGGCTGCCAATCGCCTCATTCGTCAAAACCTGGTTGAAACACAACGACGACCCACGCGAGGTGATCGCGGACGCCGAGGCCACCTATTTTGGTGCGGTCATCGACGACGAGTCACTGACCCCCGGCGTCGATCCGATCATTGGCGCGACACGCTTCGATGCCTGGCTGAAAAACACCTAGCGGGAAAGGCGGGTGGCGATTCCTTGCAACGGATCGCCCCCACGCTTTAGCCAACTCCGATGAGGAACGCCCCATGAACCTGCATCCTCTCTTCGCCTTACTGCCGCTGTTGTGCACCGGACTGGCAATGGCCGCTCCCGCGTCACCGGTGGTCCAACCCGTGATGGAACAGGCGCTTGCCGACTACCCCGGAAAAGAAGTGCTGATGATCACCGTGGAATACCCGCCAGGCGGCGCCGATCCGGTGCATCGGCACGACGCGCATGGCTTCATCTATGTGCTCGAAGGCTCCATCGTCATGGGCGTGAAGGGTGGCAAAGAGGTGACGCTGATGCCGGGGCAGAGTTTTCATGAAGGGCCTGAAGACGTGCATACGGTGGGGCGCAATGCGAGTCAGGACAAGCCGGCGAAGTTTTTGGTGTTTTTGTTGAAGGAGAAGGGGAAGCCAGCGGTGATTCCGGTTGATTGAACAGCGCAGCTAAAGCGCCTGTAAAAATCGATCCGTCAGTGTTCCCGAGAAACTCGTCTCTACCGGTCCAATGAGAAAAACAGCCCCCACGCCATCCCATTGAACCGTAACGGTCCCGCCATCACATTCAACCTCGACGCAGTTGTCCAGCAAGCCCCGGCGAATGCCGTTGACCGCCGCGCCACACGAGCAGGAGCCCGAGCCGAGCGGGATGCCACCGCCGCGCTCCCAGATGCGCAGCCGAATGTGCGTGCGGTCGATGACCTGGACGAAATGTACATTCGTTTTCAGTGGAAATAGAGCGTCGGTTTCAATGGTCGGTCCGATGGCCGCTATATCAACGGCTGTCAGGTCGTCCACAAAATAAGTGCAGTGCGGATTTCCCATGCTGCACGCTGCCGGGTCGCCAGCCAGTGGCAACACAGCCGTGTCCACTTCCTGCGCCAGTGGAATAGCCGACCAGCCGAAAAGCGGTTCTCCCATGGCGACAGAAATGGCACCCGTTGAGGTGCGTTCGCACGTGAGCAGTCCACGGTTGGTTCGCAATACTATCGAGGTCGTATTTGATTCGCGCATCAGCCTATCCGCCGCCCCTCGTGTTGCGCTGCCACAGGCATCCAGCGTGGAGCCATCGGCATTCCAGAACATCAAGCGCGCGGCGGCATCATCGCAATCGAGTATGACCGCGAGTTGATTGAACCCCACTCCACGGTGCCGATCGCCCATTCGCCGTGCCAGGGCACTGGTTATTGAGAGGGGCGAATTTCGCGAGTCGACAATCACGAAGTCATCACCATTGGCGTGCATTTTGTGGAAGCTCAGTGGCATGAAGAGTCCTTGGCGACGAGACAGAGGGTGAATTGACGACTAACGGCGATCTAGCCCCATTGGCATGACTTTTTCAATCGGTACTTCTCCTGCGCCCAAATACAGGCAATGACGATTTGATGGGCAAGTTCAGTCGCCGCTGGCGGTTAATCGGATGACCCCGCGTAGTACTTGTCCCAGAGTTTGTTGCGGAATCGATTGCCCGGATCGAAGTGCGCCTTGAGCGCAAACAGGCGTGGTGCATGGGGATAGGCCCGTGAGAATTGCGCTCGCGTTGCATGCAACTGGTAGGGCAAATAGTAGGTTCCCCCAAACGAGAGTGCGGCGTCGATAAGCTCGCGTGTCCACACGCCGACTGCCTCGCGGTCGGCTGTGCGAACGTGTTGCCAGTAATAGAGTACGAGCGAAAACACTTCTTCACGCGCCCAGGACAAACACGAATCGGGGGCGGCCGGCGCATGCCGGATGGAGATGTTGACGGCGTCAACGTGGTGCGCCTGCAGGATGGCTGCCATTTGCTTGATGAACCCGTTGAGTTGGGCGACCGGTACGAAATACTCCTGCAAGGCGTAGGTGCTGTTGCGGGTTGCGAGCGGCCCGAGGGAGGCGACGTCTGCGCTGGCTTCGTAGTTACGCCGTACAACCGGGTGGCTGCGGTAGCGCAACGGATCGATGACATCCTTGCGAATCACCGGTCCGCCAGGCAGCTTGGCCACGCTCCACATGACCGTCTGGTCAAATTTGTAGGATTGCCCTGGCGCGACCAGCCTGTCCGCGACGGTCAGCGTTTTGTCCGTGGTGCACCAGGTAACGGCGGTGGCCCGGTCGAAATAGGGCGGGGCCAAGTCGGCGTTGTGCAGGATGGCCTGCTCGTTGCCGCGGATCTGGTGATTGAAAAAATCCGGGTAATCGGCCACCGGCAGGTGCTGCACCTGACGTTCCATCGTGACGTTGGACACCAGGTCCAGCTCGACCTCGGTAATGATCCCCAGCGCGCCATAGCCACCGATGGCCGCGTGGAACACGTCGGCATTTTCAGTGCGGGACGCTTCGACTAACGAACCGTCGGCGAGCACCAGTTGCAGGGCACGTACCGAGTTGATCACCGGGCCGGCACCGACATAGCGCCCATGAGCATTGACCGACAGCGCACCGCCCACGGTGAAGTTGGCGTAGCTCTGCATGATTTTTACCGAGAGGTCGTGCGGGTCGATCACCGACTGCAGGTCGCGCCACCGTATCCCGGACTGCACGCGTATGACCCTGCTCTCAGGCGAGTAACGGATGACCTGATTGAACTGACGCATATCCAGGTGCAGGCTGTCTTCGGTGGCGATCTGTCCGCCCATGCTGTAGCGGCCACCGCCGATACTGACCGGGCCTGTCCACAGGGCGAGCGACTGCCGGATTTCGTCTGTGGTACGCGGGGCGAACAGGCGGTTGACCCAAATCGGGTTGAGTCCTGTCACGTCGTTGACCAGGACACCAGAAGGCGCCGCCCATAACGATCCGGGTGACAGCACACCGACCGCAATCCCGGCCATGCCCGCCTGCAGCAGTTTGCGCCGAGTGATAGGACAAGGGGAGTGCGCTCGTGTGTTGTCGATCATGCTGCGCTGGCGCCGTGTGAATCGTAAACGACACGTACCTTCGGACTTTGCAACAGGCTCGCGGGTGTGACGGTCCGCCGTTGCCATGGAATCCGGCCGAAATACCAGAGTCGCCAGAAGGCCAGATTCGGATCGGCGTTATGGCGCAGCAGCGTTTCGAAGGTTTCCACTTCACCGAGCTGAATGTTCGTTGCTTCGTCGATGACTTCACGGACGAAGCGGGAACAGAACTGGCGTCGCGAGCTCATGTTGAAACCGGTGTCGTAGAACGTGCCCATCCGGCGACTGGCAGCAGCCACCAGCATCGCGCGCTGTTGATCGTCGAGAGGGAGGGGCAGCCTCGCGACGGCGCAGCGCCCGTTGTCGGATCGTGCCAGGAAGCGTGTCAGTGACGTCGTTCGCGCCAATGGAAACGTGCTCTCGGCAATCAATGGATCATCGCCGCCGTCGTCGACCACCACGCCGACGTGGTTAGTCCACGAATTCGTGGCGTTGGCCACTTCCAGGAAAGGTCGCGCGGTGACACGGATGAACACCAGGTCTCCGACAAGCAAATTACCTTCCGGTGGCCTGCCTGGCGTCGTACCTGCGTCCGCCGCCAATATCCCTTTTCTGATGCTCATGCTGCTCTCCAGGTTCTTCCGAGCGCTCAGCATGGGAGGGTGGTTGCATATTTCGCAACGTGTTCGTTTGTATTTCGCTAATCTGACACCTTTGGTGTCGGATTCCAGTACTTTCATGACGCAGATCACCCAACTCATCGTGACGATCAAGCAGCGCCTCAAGTCCGCCGGGATGACCTATCGCGACGTCGCTCAAGCGCTTGAGTTGTCGGAGCCCAGCGTGAAGCGCCTGCTGGCGAGCGGGCGTCTGACGGTCGAGCGCCTTGCCCAGCTCTGTGATTTGCTCGACCTGACGATGGCAGAGTTGCTCCAGGAGGCCGAGTCGTCGGCGCCGCGCCTGAAAATGCTCAAGCGAGAACAGGAAGCGCAACTCGTCTCCAACGAGAAGTTGTTGCTGGTGGCCGTCTGTGCCCTGAATCATTGGTCGCTGGAAGAAATGGTTTCTGCCTACCATCTGTCGAAAGCCGAGTGCATCAAGAATCTGCTGGTACTGGAGCGGATGGGCTTGGCCAATCTCAAACCGGGCAACCGGATCAGGCTGCTCGTCGCGCGAGATTTTGACTGGTTGCCGGGCGGTCCGATCCGACAATTCTTTCTGCAGCAGGGATTGCCTGATTTCATGGGCAGCCGGTTCGATATACCTGACGAGACCCTGGACTTCGCCCATGGCATGCTGACGAAGTCTGCCTACGCCCAATTGCAGGTTGAAATGCACAAGTTGCGCAGCAAACTGGCCGTGCTTCACAACGAATCGCTGACCGCCCCTTTGTCCGAGAAGCGCGGAACTGCACTCTTACTGGCCATGCGTGTATGGGAACCCCAGGCTTTCAGAAAACTTAAGCGGATCTAGCTGATGACTTCGATGACCACACTCAACGCCTTCAACCGCTGCATCCTCCACCTCGGCCGCCTGGCCCGGGATTGCGGCGACTCGCAATTCATTGAAGACGGCCTGCACGCCTTCAGCGAACTGGTGCCGTTCGCGTCCTCCTGGTGGGGCGAGATGTCGGGGTCGGACGCCGATGCGCCACCCCAAAGCTGGATGCACGGGCGTATCAATCTGCCGGAATCGTTCGCGGCCGAATGGCACACCTGTGCGGACATCGACAGGTTTTCCAACGACACCCTGAGCCAACTCGGCGCGGTGGTGCGTGAAAGCGGCTATACCGACCCGAGTGAAGAGGTGAACGACTTCGCCCGACGTCACGACCTCTATCACCCGATGTGCATCACCTTCGAATTGCCCGAGAGCGGCTTGCTGTTTTTCGTCTGCGTGTACCGTGGCGCTGATGCGCTGGGGTTCAGCGACGATGAGGCCGAGTTGTTTTCTGCGTTTTGCGATCACCTGTTGCAACTGTGGCGATTCCAGGTGCAGGACATGATTCGCTTCGACACCGGCAGCGGCGCGACCGACTTTGGCATCGCCCGACTCGATGGCAGCCTGCTGTATGTCGGCGCCAGCCTGTGCGCCGCCATTCAGCGTGAGTTGCCGGGGTGGAGCGGCTCAACGCTGCCCTTTGAAGTGATCGCGCAACTGGCCAAAGCGCCGTGCGTGATCCGTTTCGGTCGTTGCACGCTGACGCTGAGCCCTAACGCCGAGCATGTGATTCTGTCCCTCGAAACACAATCGCGCGGGGCGGTGCTGGCGCCTCGCGAGCGCACGGCCGCGATGCTGTTTGCCGCCGGCCATTCCTATAAAGAGATCGCCAAAACCCTGGGGCTAAGCCCGGCCACTGTGCGCACGTATCTGCGCAACTGCTACTTGCAGCTCGGCGTGAAGAGCAAGGTGGAGCTGGGTTCGGTCCTGCGTTCGCCGTCCCACGACACCCGTCGTACCTCCCACTAATTGCCTGACCCCTCCTCATTTGCGGAGGTCCGGATTTCGACGGCGCGCTATAGGGTAGGCCCTGCCTGCCACGGGCTGGCGCGCCAGTCTGTCCGGGCACTTCAAAAACTATAAGAACAGAGGTGGGTCAGTGAAATTTTCCGGGCTATTTATCGCGGTGGCCGCGACCACGGCATTGGCGGGTGTGGGATTGGTGGGGTGTCAGACCCAGGGTTCGAGCGGCGCCGACATGGTGCTGCGCAACGGCTATGTCTACACCGTCGATGGCAAGAATTCGGTGCAGCAGGCGATTGCTGTCACGGGCGGCAAGATTGTGTATGTCGGCAGCGATGAAGGTGTTACTTCCTACATCGGTCAGCAGACACAGCTGATTGATCTGGCCGGGCGCATGCTGATGCCGGGCTTCATCGACGCGCACATGCATCCGGGGGACGGCGGCCGCGCCATGACCTTGTGCGATTTGAAATACCAAACCATGACGCGCAAGGTGTTCCAGGAAACCATCCAGGCATGCCTGGATGCCGACAAGGACAAGGGCCCGGATGTGTGGCTCGAAGTCGGCAGTTGGGATCGCATGGGCATGGACGGCCTCGACGGCGATCCGGACAAATCGACCCTGGACGCACTGAAGACCAAACGTCCGATTCAGGTCCGCTCGACAGACTTCCACACCGTGCTGACCAACTCCCGCGGCCTGGAAGTCGCCGGCATCACCAGGCAAACCCCCAACCCCAGCGACGGCAAATACGTGCGCGACAGCGCCGGCAACCCGAACGGCATCTGCGAGGACGGCGCCGCCGACACCATGGCCGCCGTGGTCCCGCCCGCCACCGATGCCGAGAAACTGACCCAGACCCGCGCCGCGCTCGACGCCATGCGCCAGCAAGGCATCACCAGTTTCTTCGACGCCATGTCGGGGCCCGAGATGGGTAAAGCGTTCACGACCTTGCAGCAGTCGGGTGAACTGACCGCCCGGGCCTTGCTGGCGATCAAGCTCGACCCGGCCGCCGCGGCCGCAGACCCGGCGAAAACCATCGCCGACGCGAAAATCCTGGCCAACACCTACGACCAGGGCGAAACCAACGTCGCGCCGGGCGTGAGCATGCGCCACGTCAAAGTATTCATGGACGGCATCATCAACGCGCCGGCCGACACGGGCGCGATGTTGACGCCGTATTTACATAACACAGGCACCGAGAAGGCGCCCAAATGGACGCCGGGCAAGAATCTCGGCGAACTGTATTTCCCACCGCAAGTGCTCAATCCGTTGCTGCTCAAGGCCGTTGAGGCTGGCCTCGATCCGCACCTTCACGCCACTGGCGACCGCGCGGTGCGCGATTCGCTGAACGGCATCGAATACGTACGCCATCAACTGCCGGGCAACGCGTTTCGCCCGACCATTACCCACAACGAAGAAGTGGACCCGGCGGACTATCCGCGTTTCAAGGCGCTCGACGTGACGGCCAACATGTCGTTCCAGTGGGCCCAACAAGCGCCGTCCACGATTGATGGCACCAGCGATCACCTCGGCGCCGCGCGGTTCGCCCGCATGGAACCGTCGGGCAGCATTGCCCGGGCGGGCGGTCGTGTGGCCTATGGCAGCGACTGGCCGGTTGATCCGCTCGACGAGTTTCTCGCGCTGAAAGTCGGTGTCACCCGCTCGGGCGATCCGCAGAACCCGCACAGTTACGGCCCCAAGTACGCGGGCAGGTTGAATGATGATCCGGCGCTGTCCCGCGAGGAAGTGCTGCGCACCATCACCCTGAACGCCGCCGAGCAGTTGAAGCTGGACGCGGTGGTCGGCTCGGTCGAGGTCGGCAAGTTTGCGGACCTGATCGTGCTGGACAAAAACTTCATGCAAGTGTCCGAGGCTGAGCTGGCGCGCAATAACGTGCTGTTGACGATGGTTGGCGGCAAGGTTGTGTGGGCCAAGGCGCCGTTTGTTGGCGTTGATCGGCAGCCGATTTCCGTCACCGCTTTGAGCGCTGGACAACAACAATAAAAACACCACCCGCCATTAATACCGATCAATGAAGCGTCATGCGAACCGTGGCAGCAGCCGAACGCATCGCGCTATGTAGCGGACGAACGCATCGCTCTATGTAGCAGCTGGCGAAGCCTGCGTTCGACTGCGAAGCAGTCGTAAAACCAGAGCGCGCGGTACATCAGACAAACCGCGTTAACTGAACTGACGACTGCTTCGCAGCCGAACGCAGGCTACGCCAGCTGCTACATCGGACGCGGCTTCGCTTGCTCGGTATTGGCGTCTACTTTTCTGAAGAGCACACCGCAATGACTCAACAACGAAGTCCGTTTATCGAGACCCGTTCGATCGATTTCATCCCCGAGGCCGAGCGTCATGGCAGCCTCTACAGCCAGTTCACGTTGTGGCTCGGCGCAAACCTGCAAATCACCGCCATCGTCACCGGCGCGCTGGCGGTGGTGCTGGGCGGTGATGTGTTCTGGTCGCTCATCGGCTTGCTGATCGGCCAGTTGCTCGGCGGCGCCGTCGTCGCCCTGCATGCCGCCCAAGGCCCGAAGCTGGGGTTGCCGCAAATGATCTCCAGCCGGGTGCAATTCGGCGTCTATGGGGCGGCGATTCCGATTGTGCTGGTGTGCCTGATGTACCTCGGGTTCAGCGCCACGGGGGCGGTGCTGTCGGGGCAGGCGATTGCGCAGTTGGTCCATGTCAGCGACAGCGCCGGCATCCTGATTTTCGCCGCGTGCATCGCGTTTCTGACGATCTTCGGCTATCGGGTGATTCACTGGGTGGGCCGGGTGGCGAGCGTGTTGGGCATCATCGCCTTCGTCTACCTGTTTACCCGGTTGATGACCCTCAACGACATTGGTCTGTTGCTGGAAAACCGTCACTTCGGCTGGAGCACTTTTCTGCTGGCGGTGTCGCTCTCGGCGTCCTGGCAGATTGCGTTCGGGCCTTATGTGGCTGACTACTCGCGCTATCTACCGAGCAAGACCTCATCGTGGAAAACCTTCGCCGCTGTCGGCCTCGGCACGGTCTTGGGCGCGCAGGCTTCCATGGTATTGGGGGTGTTTGCGGCGGCGTTGGCGGGTGCGAACTTCCGGGGGCATGAAGTGGCGACCATCGTCGGTTTTGGCAGTACCGGGCTGATAGCGTCGCTGCTGTACCTGAGCGTGGTGTTCGGCAAGGTCACGGTGTCGACGCTCAACGCCTATGGCAGTTTCATGTGCGTCGCGACGATTATCAGTGGTTTCCGCAGCCGCCTCGAGATCACCGCCCGCCAGCGCATGGTGTTTGTGCTGCTGATCGTCGCGGCCTCCACCACCTTGGCGCTGTTGGGGCAGTACTCGTTCTTGAATTCGTTCAAATACTTCATCCTGTTCCTGCTGACGTTCTTCACACCGTGGAGCGCGATCAACCTGGTGGATTACTACTTCATCAACAAGGAGCGTTATGACATCCCGGCGCTGTCCGATCCGGCGGGGCGTTATGGGCGCTGGAACGGGCGGGGGATTAGCGTGTATGTCGTGGGTGTGTTGATCCAGTTGCCGTTTGTGGACACGCACTTCTACTCCGGGCCGATGGTTGCGCAGCTCGGTGGCGTGGATATTTCGTGGATTGTCGGGTTGGTGGTGCCGGGGGTGCTTTATTACGGGTTGGCGAGGACGTCGGCGTTGGTGGTGAACTCGGAGCAGCGATCGAAGGCTTGATGGAAGCGAATCTGGAGTAAGCGCTTACACTCGTAGCTGGATGTTTGCGCTTTCTCGGAATCAAGCCAAACACACTCCCTGTTGTAGCAGCTGGCGAAGCCTGCGTTCGGCTGCGAAGCAGTCGTCATACCTGGACGCGAGGTCTTCCTGATGCACCGCGCTGACCGATATTACGACTGCTGCGCAGCCGAACGCAGGCTTCGCCAGCTGCTACAGATCGCGTTATGGCTTAACTTCGCGTTTGATGTTTTTTCAACCCGTACGGAGACGATCACCCCATGGCCATCCACGCCCAACGCGCCGACGCCAGCCACCTCGACCCAGTTGCCCGACTCTTCGACGCCTATCGCAGTTTCTACGGCCAGCCTTCGAACCTGCAACAGTCCCGAGACTTCATCGCCGAGCGCATCGCCCTGGATGAATCCGCGATCTTTCTCGCCTTGGACGATGATGGCGCTGCTCTGGGTTTCGTCCAGCTCTATCCGACGTTTTCCTCCATCGACGCTCACCGAACCTGGCTGCTCAGCGATCTCTTCACCGCACCGGCTGCTCGCGGCCGTGGGGTCGGGAGGTTGCTGATGAACACCGCCCGCACTTTTGCGCTGTCGACAGGCGCAAAGGGGTTGGTGCTGGAAACGGCCACGGATAACTTCGGCGCGCAGCGGTTGTATGAGTCGTTGGGATATGTGCGGGACACGGGGTATTACACTTATATGCTGGATTTGAAGCAGGGTTGATAGCGTAAGCCTGTCAGTTTTAGTGAGCCAGGCAAACTTCCCGTTAACGCGTAGCCCTCGGGAGAATCCTTAGGCAGAATGCGAGCCCTACTATCACCTCGAAAAAATGGATTTTATGAGACGAGCATTTTTGCTGCTGCCCCTTTTTCTGTCACTTTCGGGCTGTGAAAAAATCGCCAATGCTCCAGGCGAAAACCCGGGAAATACCACCTCATCGCCAGCGACTCCGACCGTACAAGCGCCAGTCCCGGCTGAGAAGTTTGTCTATAAGTTTGAAATCAACACAGGCTCACCCGAACAAGCGCTCAATACATGGTGGCGCTATCTTGGTGCCATGGCCGCTGTCGCGGACGCTAACTGCGAAAAAATCATCAAAGAACGCTCAGACGAATTTGATGTGAGCAGAGTTGCGACGGGAGAAGTGGTGCAGTCCTTCAAAAGTCGTGGGCGACTGTGCACGAAGACCGTTTATAAACGAGAGATAATCGAGATAAGGCAGGAGACTGAGACACGGGCTATCGCGACTGTCAAAGTCACCAACGTGACGCCATCGTCTGTGAGCCACACTGAAGAGGATGAGGAAGTCCGAAATAAGGGTGTACAACTCAGATACCTCGTCGAAAAGACTCTCAATGACTGGAAGGTATCGCAGGTCTACCAGTATGGCGTTTCCAATACGCTGATCGGTAAGGACGAATGGGCAGCCCAGTACGGCCCCTACCCTGAAAGCTATCCAATCTACGTTTTGGACGATCAGTAAGTCTTGACCGGCGCAGGTTGGTCGGATTTAACGGAATTCGTCGGGCTTGTTAGACAATCGCGTCGAGGTTGAATGTGATGGCGGAACCGTAACGGCTCGGTGGGATAGAGCGGGACCTGTCTTTCTCATCGGACAGGTAGAGGTCGTTTTTTCAGGAGCAATCACGGACAACTGATTGCAGGTTTCATCGCAGCCATGTCCGTGACAACCGGTACTGCGGGCTCAAGCAATCCAGCAAGAGACCTTCGTCGGGTCTATCGGTCACCTTCAACCACTGGCCCAACCCCCCTCATTTCCGTAACATCCCCACCCCTCATTCCCCGCAACTCCCGCGGCCAACCCCACCGGCCCGCATTTTCAGGTAAGCCATGAAACCACAACGCCTACGCGCCGATGCCCTGGCCGGGCTCACGACATCCTTCGCGTTGCTGCCCGAGTGCATCGCCTTCGCACTGGTCGCGCATCTCAATCCACTGATGGGCCTCTACGGCGCGTTCATCATTTGCACATTGACCGCGCTGTTCGGCGGGAGGCCGGGCATGGTGTCCGGTGCTGCCGGGTCGATGGCGGTGGTGATCGTGGCGTTGGTGGTGCAGCACGGCGTGCAGTATTTGCTGGCGACGGTGCTGTTGGGTGGGTTGATCATGATGGCGTTCGGGCTGTTGCGGCTGGGCAAACTGGTGCGCATGGTGCCGCACCCGGTGATGCTCGGTTTCGTGAATGGTCTGGCGATCATCATTGCGTTAGCGCAACTGGAGCATTTCAAGAGCGGCGACACCTGGCTCAGCGGCACGCCGCTTTACGTGATGAGCGGGCTGGTGGCGCTGACCATGGCCATCGTCTACCTGCTGCCGCGCCTGACCCGCGCCGTGCCGCCCGCCTTGGTGGCGATCCTCGGCGTTGGGTTGGCGGTGTACTTGCTCGGCCTGCCGACCCGCACACTGGGCGACATGGCGCACATCGCCGGCGGCTTGCCGACGTTGGCGTTGCCGGACATTCCGTGGAACCTGGACACTCTGCGCATCGTCGCGCCCTACGCGATTTTGATGGCGCTGGTCGGCCTGCTGGAAACCCTGCTGACCCTGAACCTCACCGATGAAATCACCGAAAGCCGCGGCTACCCGGATCGCGAGTGCGTGGCGCTGGGCGCGGCGAATATGGTGTCGGGTGCGTTCGGTGGCATGGGCGGCTGCGCGATGATCGGCCAGACCGTGATCAACCTCAGCTCCGGCGGGCGTGGTCGGCTCTCTGGGGGGATCGCCGGGGTGATGATTCTGCTGTTCGTGCTGTTTCTGTCGCCGCTGATCGAGCGTATTCCGCTGGCCGCGCTGGTGGGGGTGATGTTCGTGGTGTCGCAGCAGACCTTCGCCTGGGCCTCGCTGCGGGTGATCAACAAAGTGCCGCTCAACGATGTGCTGGTGATCATTGCCGTGACCACCATCACCGTGTTCACCGACCTCGCCACCGCGGTGCTCTGCGGCATCATCATTGCCGCGCTCAACTTCGCCTGGCAGCAGGCCCGCGAGCTGTACGCCGATACCTACCTGGAAACCGACGGCAGCAAACTCTACCGCCTGCACGGCACCTTGTTTTTCGCCTCAACCGCGCCGTTTCTCAATCAGTTTGATCCCGCTAACGATCCCGCCCTAGTGACGCTTGATTGCCGCCACCTGAGCTTCGTCGACTACTCGGCCATCGCTGCGCTGAAGACCCTGCGCGAACGCTACGACAAGGCCGGCAAGCATCTGCGGGTGTTTCACTTGTCGGAGCGCTGCAAGCAAATGCTCAAGCGGGCGGGCGGGGATTACTGATCACCGAGACGATCGAGCACAGCGGGTTCATCGATCCCGCTGCAGCAGTTCCTCGACCACGCCCATAAAGGCCTCGACGAGCAGGCTGCGGCCCTGGGTTCGCGTGAGTATCAGCAGTTCCGCGCGGGCTGCGGGGTCGGCCAGTGGCCGGTAAGTCACGCCTTTTTTGGCCAGGGTCCTGGCGCACTCGGGAACCAGGGCGACGCCCTGGCCGGCGGCCACTAAGGCGATGATCGAGGTGATTTGCCGCCCCGACGGACCCGGACGGATGGGCAGGTCGTTGCTGCGGTACAGGTGCTCGATGGATTCATTGAGCCCGGAGCCATAATCGGCCGGAAACAGAATCAAGGGGTGCGCGCTGAGTTGGGCCAGGGTGACTTCGTCCTGGCTGGCCAGCGGGTTGTCGCTGGAGAGGGCCGCCACCAGCGGTTCGCCGCCCAGCGACAGGGCCTGAACCTCGGTTTGCCCGCGCTCAGGCAGCAGGCGGCTCAGGCCGATATCGATGCGGCCATCGACCACTTGCGAATACAGACTGCCGGACGCACTTTCCACCAGGGTCAGTTGCACGTCCGGGAAGCGCTGGGCAAAGGCTTGCAGGGTGTGGCTGAACAGGTCCGACAGCGCAATCGAACTGGCGTAACCCAGGGCCAACTGACCGGCCGAACCGGCGGCCAGTTTGCCAGCAATGACTTCGGTCAGGCTGGCCTGATCGAGGACGGCCTGGGCGTAAGGCAGGAAATGCCGGCCCTGGGCCGTGAGCGTAACCGTGCGGCTGGTGCGATCGAACAGGCGAAAGCCCAGCTCGGTTTCCAGCGCCGAAATCTGGCGGGTCAGGGGTGGCTGGGCGAGGTGCAGGCGCAACGCCGCGCGGCCAAAGTGCAGCTCTTCGGCGACCGTCAAAAAGTAACGTAACTTGCGTAGGTCAAGCATCCTGATCCCTAGGTATTGATCGGTCCGAATTCGGTATTGGTGTTCAGCCGGCTGCGTATTCTATAAAGACCTCCGGTATTAAAACGAGAGGTCTCATGAATTTGCGCCTGCACAGTGCTCGCGTCGCCCTGTTTCTGTGTGGCTGTGCGGCTTTTCTCAACCTCTATTCAACCCAGAGCATTCTCCAGGAGTTTGCCCTGAGTTTTCAGGTGAGCGCTCGCCAGGCCGGTTGGAGTATCACTGTCACCACCCTGGCAGTCGCTATCACGGCCCCGTTTATCAGCCGCTTGACCGGTCGCTTCGAGCAACGCTCGGTGATCGTGGTCGCGGCGTTGCTACTGGCGGTGCCGGCGTTGCTGGCCGCGCGTGCCGACAGCTTTGCCGAGTTGCTGGTCTGGCGCTTTATCGAAGGCATGCTCATCCCGGTGGTCTTCGCCACCAGCGTAGCGTACATCGGCGACCGCTGGCGCGGCGGCACCGTCACTGAAATCACCAGCCTGTATGTGGCGGGGACGGTGCTGGGCGGTTTTGCCGGGCGTTTCGTGGCGGGGATCATGACGCAATACGTGGGCTGGCGTGAGGCCTTTGAACTGTTGGCGATCATCAGCTTGCTGGTCGGCATCGCCATCCACGTCTTGTTGCCGGCCAATCCGGTGCTGGCGGCCAAGGCATCGCCTGTTCGTCGGCACACCTTTCGCGACCTGTGCCACAAGCCTTTGCTGGCGGCGTATGGCGTCGGTTTTTGTGTGCTGTTTTCCCAAGTGGCGACCTTTACCTACGCCGGGCTGTACCTCAGCCAGGCGCCGTTCAACCTGGGCGCGGCGGCGCTGGGGACGATTTATGCGGTGTTCCTGCTGGCGCTGGTGGTCATCCCGATTGCCGGCCGCTTGAGCAAATTGCGACCGCAATCCGAATTGCTCACGGGCGCCGTATTGCTCGGGGTCTGCGGCTCGATCCTGACCCTGATGCCTTCGCTGTGGCTGATCGTCCTGGGTCTGGCCCTGAGTTCGACCGGGGTGTTTCTCGCCCAGGCGTCGGCGAATGCTTTCATCACGGCCACCGCCCGGCACAACAAGGCCGGGGCTGTCGGCCTGTACCTGACCGGTTATTACCTGGGCGGCAGTTTCGGCGCCATCGTCCCGGCAATGATCTGGAGTCGCTGGGGCTGGCAAGGCTGCGTGGCGCTGATCATCGGCTTCCAGCTGTTGTCGCTGCTGATCGCCCTGACTGGCTGGAAACCCCTCAAACCCGAAACACCCGATACACCGGTCGCACGCGGCCACAACGGTTCCGGCCGAACCGGTGAACCTGCCTGATTCATCATCCAATAAGGGAATAGAAGAGGTGACCATGAGTAACGTAATGACCCGCCACAGCCAGTTGTTGAAGATCGTCGAGCCGGTGCTGAACGACATGCCTGCCAGTGTGTTGAAGCATGCGCTGTTCGAGGCCTTCTGGAGTGAAGAAGAGGCGTTGGTGGACATTGAACATGCGTTCGAGCAACTCACCTCGCGTCGTCATTCACCGGTCGCCTTGCGCAAGTTTTTCGCCAGTTGGTCCAAGACCAACAACTCGGCCACCAGTGTGTCCGGCCTGGCCAACCGCATTACCTTGCTGGCGCGCTCCGAGCAAGGTTCCGAGTGCGCCGAGCAGCTGTACCGGGCCTGCGGCAGTCTGCAACGGATCACCGATGAAGACCTGGGTGCGCTGGGTAACATCGTGCACTCGGACCTGTTCTACAACATGGCCACGCCGTTGTGCGGCGATGACCAGTGGCTGCTGAAGGAAAACTGCCTGCCTTCGGCCCAGGCCTTCAAGGACTGGACCGACACCCGCCGCCTGCGCGATCGCGATTTGTTGCAGGGTTTGCTGACAACCTTGATCCACGAGGTGTACACCCACGGTGAAGTGGAATTTATCCACCCGTTGTACAAGCAGTGGTTCGTGCGCGACATGGGCGTGCCGGAATCCAAGGCCCGCGCCACCGTCGCCTGGGTCACCGTGCACACCGGCGGCACCGAGAGTAACCATTTCGCCCATGCCGTGGCGGCGGTCAGTGAGTTTGTCGAGGCCATGCAAATCGCCGTTGACCACCAGACCGCACGGGAGATTTTCGCCGAGTACCTGCGCCGCAAAGCCACGGTGATGAAGGATTGCGCACAGCTGTTGCAGTGACGGTGGCTCAGCCTGCTTGACTATCAATATCCACTTTCCAGCCGCACAAGACGATGAACGATCTGACACACGAAGTAGTTTCCCCGCGCGCCGCGCCACCGGCCGATGCTTCTGTGCGTCGCCGCTCACTGGTGGCGGGTTGTGGCGCGCATGCGGTGCATGACGGGTTGACCGACGTTATTTATGTGCTGTTGCCGATCTGGCAGGCGCAGTTCGGCCTGAGTTTTGCCCAGATCGGCCTGCTGCGCGGGGCCTATGCCGGGATGATGGCCGGGTTCCAGCTGTTGGCCAGCCGCGCCGCCAAACGCTGGGGGCGCGAGCGCCTGCTGGTCGGCGGAACGGCACTCGCCGGCCTGGCCTATTTGCTGGCCGGGCAGGCGGGCGGGTTGACGGTGCTGTTGCTGGCGCTGCTGTTGGGCGGATTGGGCGCCAGTACGCAACATCCACTGGCCTCGTCGTTGATCACCGACAGTTACGAGGCGGGTGGTGGGGTCAAGCAAGCGTTGTCGCAGTACAACTTCTCCGGCGATATCGGCAAAACGTTGATCCCGGGGTTGATCGGTCTGTTGCTCACGGTCATCAGCTGGCGCGCCAGTGTCACGCTGCTGGGGCTGCTTGGGCTGGCCGCCGCGGCTTTGCTGTGGTGGTTGATCCCGGCGCGTACTGGGTCGGTGTCGGCAAAAAGCAAAGCGTCGAAGGCGATACATGGGCAGGGTTCCGCCAGCGGCCTGCGCGCCCTGATCCTGACCGGCACCCTGGACAGCGCAGTGCGCATGGGCTTTCTCACCTTCTTGCCCTTTCTCCTGAAAGACAAGGGCGCCGGCACCGCGGGCATCGGTCTGGCCTTGACGATGCTGTTTGTGGGCGGCGCGTTCGGCAAGTTGCTGTGCGGCTACCTGGGCGCGCGCATCGGCATGGTCAAGACCGTGTGGCTGACCGAGTTCACCACGGCGGTGCTGATCGTCATGGCGGTGTACCTGCCGTTTTTCGGCCTGATGGTGATGTTGCCGCTGTTGGGGCTGGCGTTGAACGGCACCTCGTCGGTGTTGTACGGCGCCGTGCCCGATCTGGCCGGGCCGGGTAAGCGCGAGCAGGCGTTTGCGGTGTTTTACACCGGCACCATCGGCGCTGGCGCACTGGCGCCGGTGTTGTTCGGCAGCCTCGGTGACATCACCAGTGTGCCCGTCGCGGTGATGCTGTTGGCCGCCACCCTGTTGCTGACGCTGCCGTTGTCCTGGTGTGTACAACGCGGTCTGGACGCGGATGCACGGTTGTATCAGAGCGAATAGTTGACGGGCCACCGCCCGTGACCAGGTCGCTTGGTTTTCAAGTCGTTTTCGCAGGTAGAAGAATGAATAACAGTGAGCCCTCTGCACGCCGATTGTCGTTATCCCATCGCGCCCTGATTCTCAAGGCGCCCGGCACCTCCAGCATGCGCAGCAAAGCCAATGCCTTGAAAGAAAGCGGCATCAAGGTCATCAACTTTGCAGCGGGTGAATTATCGTTCGATGCCTGCGAGGACATGAAGGCGGGCGCCATCGACGCCATCAACGGCGGGCGCAATCGTTATACGCCACCCATTGGCTTGCCCCAGCTTCGGGAACGCCTGGCGCAACAGGTCAGCCAGCGTTGCGGCGTCCCGTACGCGGCCAATGAAGTGGCCGTGACCGCTGGCGCCAAACAGGCGCTCTACAACGCGGCGATGGTGCTGCTCAATCCCGGCGACGAGGTCATTGTTCCGACGCCGTACTGGGAAACCTCGCCCACACAGATCCTGTTGGCCGGCGCCACTCCGGTGTTTGTCGATACCAAGGAAGACGACTATCGCCTGACCTGCAAAGCCGTCGAAAGAGCCTTGTCGCCCCGCACCAAAATGATCGTGATCAACACCCCGAACAACCCCACGGGCACGGTGTATCAACGGGAGGAGTTGCGCAAGATTGCTCAGCTCGCCTTCGATCATCAGCTCTGGGTGGTGTTCGATGAGTGCTACCGCAAACTGGTACGTCACCCCCATGAACATCAGAACATCGTGTCGCTGTTTCCAGCCCTGAAAAACCAGACGGTGTTGGTCGATTCGTTCTCCAAGAGCCAGGCCGTCACGGGCTGGCGCGTGGGTTACGCCTGTGCCCCGGCCGAGGTCATTGCGGCCATGCACAACTTGCAGGGCCACACCACGTCCAACCCCAGCAGCCTTGCCCAATATGCCGCGCTGAACACCTTGATCGCCGACTCACCGGACTTTGCCCGCCAGGTCAATACCTTCCTCGACGGCCAACTGCAGGCGGCGTGTACCTGTCTCGGTTATGTCGATGCCATTACCTGCGCGCCACCGGAAGGGGCGTTTTACCTCTATATCGACGTCTCCCGAAAGTTGGGTTGCCGTTACCTCGGCACGAAAATCCGCGACGTCGATCATCTCGCCGATCTGTTATTGACCGAGGCCCATATTGCCGTGGTCCCCGGCTCAGGCTGTGGCGACCCCAACAGCATCCGGATTTCCTACGCCGTCGAGCGTGACGAGTTGATCGAGGGCATGACGCGCTTCGGTCAGTTCATGGCAGAAGTCGTCGCGGATTGACGGCGGGTATTCATCTTGTCGTAGAGCAATGAACCACCTAATAAGGAGATAAGCCGTGGAACAGTTGAGCTGGAATTTTATCGGGTACGTCAAACAGGCACTGGTTGATGTCGAGGACAGAAATCTTGTTGAAGCGCTGCTGAGTGGTTTTCACCGCCACCCCGACAAGCTGGATAAGTATTGCGAGACCTATGTCGACATGACGTCCAGCAACTGGACCGAGTCGTCGCTGTGTACGTTCTTTTGTGGCTGGCGCAGCCCGGATGGCGCGGCCCATGCGGTCTCCAGCATTATTGTGCGGATCCTGCAGGAGTCCGAGTCGTTAACCGACGAGGCCAAGTTGAAGATGCTGGAAGCGGCGCGGCACTGCGGGGAAATCATCATTGAAGACGTGGGGCTCGGCGAAATGCACGGGCATCCGCACCATTCGAAGTTGTATTACCGCATGGCGTCGGCCATTTGCGGCTCCGATGACTGGCGCCTCCAGGACCGCTTCCTGGACCCGGTCACCAAAGAGTTTTCCAGTTGGGTCGGGGAAAAAAGACCGCTGGCACCGGACCTGATCGAAGCGCTGGAAATGATGGCCATGACCGAGTTGTTCAACACCGGCGAATACAACTTGATGACCCCGATGTGGAAAAAGTGGCTGCGCGAAGTGCGGGGTTATCCGTCGGGTGAGGCCAATCGCGTCGCCGCGTTCCTCAGCGTCCATTGCGGCAGCGTCGAGGCCCGTCATTTCAAGCATGCGGCACAGGCGCTGGAACTCTACGCCAGCGCCACCGGGCAGCCGATCAACTACCTGCGCATCGAGCGTCTGTCCAAGGACTACGTGGCCAAGGCCTGTGAGCACCTGGGCAAGATGGCGTCCGTGTTGCGCAGCGAAGTGCCTGCCTGGGATTGACGTCCATACCGGTCATTTACCGATCCCGCCGTCAGCGGCTTTCCACAGGGAATTCATCATGCGTGTCGAATCCGATTCAATGGGTACCATCGAGGTGCCTTCCGACAAATATTGGGGCGCTCAAACCGAACGTTCCATCGTCAATTTCCCGATTGGTCGCGCCCGTTTTCAATGGGGCACGCCGATGATCAAGGCGATGGGGATTTTGAAAAAATCCGCGGCGCTGGCCAATCTGAAACTGGGTGAATTGCCCGAGTCCATCGCGTTGCCGATTGTCGCGGCCGCGGAGGAAGTGATTGCCGGGCAACTGGACCAACACTTCCCTCTGGTGGTGTTCCAGACCGGCTCCGGCACCCAGTCCAACATGAATGCCAACGAGGTCATTTCCAACCGCGCCATCGAGATGCTGGACGGGGTGATGGGCAGCAAGTCGCCCGTGCACCCCAACGACCATGTCAATCGCGGGCAATCGTCAAACGACACCTTTCCGACCGCGATGTACATGGCGGTGGTCAGCGAGGTCTTCGAAACGCTGCTGCCGGACGTCTCCCGTTTGCGCGACACCCTGGCCGAAAAATCGCTGCAGTTTTGCGAAGTGGTGAAAGTCGGGCGCACCCACTTGCAGGACGCGACGCCGATCACCCTGGGGCAGGAGATTGGTGGCTGGGTCGAGCAGATCGATTATGCGTTGGCGTCGATCAAGCACAACCTGACCGGCCTGTACGACCTGGCCATTGGCGGCACGGCAGTCGGCACCGGCCTGAACGCCCATCCGGCGTTTGGTGACGAGTGCGCGCAGGCCATTGCCGAGTTGACCGGTTACCCGTTCAAGTCCTGCGCCAACAAGTTCTTTGCTCTGTCGGCCCACGATGCATTGGTGAACACCTCTGCTGCGATCCGCACGCTGGCCATGGCCTTGCTCAAGATCGCCAACGATGTGCGCTGGTTGGCCAGCGGGCCTCGATGCGGTATTGGCGAAATCGATATTCCGGAGAACGAACCGGGTTCGTCGATCATGCCGGGCAAGGTCAACCCGACCCAGTGCGAGGCCCTGACCATGGTCTGTACTCAAGTCTTCGGCAACGATGCGACGGTGGCCTTTGCCGGCAGCCAGGGCAACTTCCAGCTCAATGTCTATAAGCCGGTGATGGTGCACAACGTGTTGGAGAGCATCACCTTGTTGGCGGACGCGTGCCGGGCCTTCAACGATAACTGCGCCGTCGGTATCGAGCCGAACCTTCAAAAGATCAACGACAACCTCGAGAAAAACCTGATGTTGGTCACCGCGCTCAACCGGCACATCGGCTACGACAAAGCGGCGGTCATCGCCAAGACTGCCCATCACCAGGGCAAGTCGTTGCGCGAGGTGGCCGAACAGCTGGGCCTGGTGTCCACGGCGGATTTCGACCGCTACGTTGTGCCCCTGGACATGACCCACCCGTAACCGCTGCGCAGTCGCTCGCCTGACAATAAAAAAAGGAGCTGGATTTTCATGAAGGATACTGAAACCCGCCGAAGTCACCTGGCAGCGCTGTTCGAGAGCAAGCGTTGCCTGCGCGTACTTGAAGCCCATAGCCCGATCTCCGCCTTACTGGCACAGCGCGCCAAACTTGAAGTGAGCCCAGGGCAAAGCGTGACCTACGACGCCATTTGGTCGAGTTCGCTGACGGACTCGACCCAGCGCGGTTTGCCGGATATCGAGATTCTGTCTCCCAGTAACCGCTTGCACGGCATTCGCGAGATTTTTGATGTGTGCTCGATGCCGTTGATATTCGATGCCGATACCGGCGGCAAATCCGAGCACTTTGCGATTCATATCAAAATGCTCGAACGGGCAGGCGTCTCGGCGGTGGTCATCGAAGACAAATGCGGGCTGAAGAAGAACTCGTTGTTTGGCAATGCCGTCAGCCAGGAGCAAGAGTCCATCGACGAGTTCTGCGAGAAGATTCGTACCGGCTGTGCCAGTCGCGACAGTCAGGGGCTGATGATTATTGCGCGCTGCGAAAGCCTGATTCTCGACCGCGGCATGGACGACGCCATCACCCGTTGCATGGCCTACGTCGAGGCCGGCGCCGACGGCATCATGATCCACAGCCGCAAAAAGGACGGCCTGGAAATCCTCGAATTTGCCCGGCTGTTTCGCCGCCAATGTGCGCACGTGCCGCTGATTTGTGTGCCCACCAGTTACGCGCATCTGCGGTTTGAGGTGTTGGAGAAAGCCGGGTTTAACGCGGTGATCTACGCCAATCACATGTTGCGCAGCGCGTACCTGGCGATGCGCGATATGGCGGACGGCATATTGGCCAACGGTCGCACCCTGGAGATGGAAAACCATTGCTTGGGGATCGAAGAAATACTCGATCTGGTGCCTGGCACCCGGTAGTTCTGTGGCGAGGGGGCCTGCGGATCACCGCTCCGGAAGCCCCCAACGCTCACGCAACTGCGCATATTCCGCCTCCGGCAATTGCACTAGCAGCGGCATCTGGCGCGGGTCCAGCCAGGCGAACAGCCGCGCAATGTCCGCCGGATCCATGGCTGTACATCCCAGCGTCGGCGCAGTCGGGCCACGCCAGATATGAAAGAAAATGCACGAACCTGAACCGGCCGCCGCCGGGGTGTTGTGCTCGATAAAAATACCTCGGCGGTACATGTCATCGTCGCGGCGCATGGTTTCGGAGCTGTTCCAGTCCTTGGCCAGCGTCGCGCCGTCAACCAGTTGGTTGTAGCGTGTGGACTGGCTGTCATCCACGCATTCGACGGTCGGGGTCAGCGGCAGGTAAGGCAGTCGGGTATCGGCGCTGTTGTCGTAGCCGAAAGCCGAGCCCAGTTTGAAGATCCCGGCCGGGGCCTTGCCGTCGCCCTCGTGCTTGATCGGCCCGTTGCGTTGCTCAACGACGGTCAATCCTTTGCCCCACGCCAATCCGCTTTTACCGACCACCACCGCAAACGGCGCGCCGGATTTTTCAAAGGTCTGCCCGTGGCGCTCATAGCGCTGGGCGGTGCCCTGGATGTCGGTCCAGTTTTTGGTGGTGACGATGATTAACTGATGACTGCTGCTGAGTTCCAGCGGGGTAATCGGAAAATCCATCACCTGGTTCAACGCTGGATTGCCGTTCCAGGTGAAGTGCCACCACTCCTTCGAATAACCGACAAACCCTTCTTTGGCCATGGCGCTGGTCAGTCGCTGGCGATTGGCGTTGGCGGTCGCATTGATCGCGCTGCTGTCGGTGTGCGCCGGTTCGTCGAAACAGTCGAAACCGGTGCCCATGTCCAGCGCGCCGTCGTGCCAGCGCTGACCATAAGGGGCGGTGCAATCGACTTGTTTGGCCGCGGGCGTCCAGGTGTCGGCGGGTAGGGCACTGGGGCCGGTCAGGGTCAGGTCCACCGTGCTGCCCTTGGAATGCCCAGAGACCCGCGCCACATAACCCAAACGCCAGAAGTCCTGCTTGTTCACGCGCGGATAGAACTCGGCTTTGGTCGGATCGCCCGGGACCTTGGCGAAATTGCCCATGTCGGCCACCGCACGAGCAGGGCGATAACAATCGAAGACCTTCAACCCGTAGCCTTGCGCATGCAGCGCGGTTTGCACCCGGGCGAGGGCTTTGGCCGCGTCCGCTGACAACAGGCACTCGGGCGCCTCGTAACCGTCGAGCGGGTGGCCGGTGAAGTTGTGGGCCGTGGCGTAGCGGATGTCTTGCTCGATGCTCGGGGCGATCGAACGCAGGTAAACCATGTGCTCGGGCCGAGACTCGGCGCTGGCCATGCTCGGCACGATAAGGCACAGGCTTGCCAGAATTTTGCTTGGAACGTTCATGCGATGCCTCCAGAGAGTGTCCATATTCACCGGGGCGCGCCTCGGGTATCCGCCAGGATCCGCGCCGCGTCCCGCGCCGGTGGCAAACCGAATACGCGAGCATAGTCGCGACTGAACTGGGTGGCGCTTTCATAACCGACGTCGAACGCGGCGCTGGTGACGCTGTGGGCGCTGGCCACCAGCAGCGTGCGGGCATGCAGCAGGCGAACGCGTTTTTGATACTGCAAGGGGCTGAAGTTGGTCACGGCTTTAAAGTGGCGGTGGAAGGCCGACACGCTCATCGCCGCTTTCTGCGCCAAGGCGTCCACTCGCAATGGCTCGGCGAAGTCGCGGCGGATCCACTGGATAGCCAGGCTCACGCGGGTCATCGCCGAATCCGGCGCGGCGATTTCCCGCAGCATTCCACCGTGGGGACCTTGCAACACCCGATAGAGAATCTCCCGCTCGTAGACCGGGCTCAACGCCGCGATATCCGCAGGCCGGTCCATCAAGCGCAGCATCCGCACCCACGCATCCATCAGCTCCGGCGTGACCGCCGCAATTGAAAAACCCTGTTCGTGACGGTCGACTGCCGGGGGCAGATCGGCCAGCAGGTTCGCCACCACGGTAGGGTCGAGGGTCAGGCTGACGGCCAGGTACGGCTCGCCGGTCGCCGCTGGATGCACCTGGCCCACCGCCGGCAGCTCGATGGACATGACGAAGTACGTCGCCGGGTCATAGCGCAACGTTTGGTCGCCGACGGTCATCGACTTACTGCCCGTCAGGATCAGGTTGATCATCGGGTCGTAGACCGCAGCCAGCAGGTGTTCCGGGATCGCACCCTGGACCATCGCCACCCGTGGAATACCGGTCTCGGTGCGGCGGTTTTCAGCCCTGGCGGCGAGGGATCTAAGTTCATTCAGCTGATTGTTCATGGGGGACATCTGATCCCATGACTACTCACGGCGCAAGCAAAAAGCAGAAACAGGCAGGTTTCGAGTAGAAACGGCTGCGCCCATCCGCAGGTCAATCGCTACCGTGGTGACTCACTTCATTCACAGCGGAGCAGCACATGAACGTTATCCTGATCACCGGCGGCAGCCGCGGCATTGGCGCCGCCACCGCCCGCCTATGTGCCCGGCGCGGCATGGGCGTCATCCTGACCTACCAGAGCAAACGACAGGCGGCCGAGTCAGTCGTGGAAAGTATCCATGCTGACGGCGGCAAGGCAGCGGCGCTTGAACTGGACGTGGGCAATGTCGGTTCCTTCGGCGGGTTTGTCGAATCGGTGCAGCAGGCGCTGCAATCGACCTGGCAAACGACGACCCTGAAAGGCTTGGTCAATAACGCCGGACACGGTCTGTTCAACCCGATCGCGACCGTCACCGAGGCGCAATTCGACAGCCTGCTGGGCGTCCACCTCAAAGGCCCGTTCTTCCTGACCCAGGCCCTGTTGCCGTTGATGGAGGAGGGCGCGAGCATCGTCAACCTGACCAGCGCGACCACCCGCGTGGCCACCGCTGGCGTCGCACCGTATGCCGCGTTCAAGGGCGGCCTGGACGTGCTGACCCGCTACATGGCCAAGGAGTTCGGCGAGCGGCGCATCCGCGCCAATGCCGTCTCGCCCGGCGCGATCCGCACGGAGTTGGGCGGCGGCCTGAACGACGAATTCGAAGCCCTGCTCGCCGGGCCACCCGGACCTCAAGGGCTTCGGCGCGCAGGGACGGGTGTTTTTCTGGTTGCGCGAAGGGGGGGTGGAGGGCCGAGCCGCGCATGTCGGGTTCGTCGCCAACAGCACCGCTGAAGTCGACGCCGCCTATGCTGCGGCAATGGCGGCCGGCGCTACCGACAATGGCGCGCCCAGCGTACGGCTGTATTACGACCCACGCTACTACGCCGCCAATGTGTTCGACCCAGATGGGTACAGTCTCGAGTTTGTCTACAAGAGCTGGCAGCACTCGCCGTCAACGTGAACATCATTTTTTCGGCACCTTGCCGCTGCTGGGAATATGCAGGTAAGCCATCACGCTTTCCGTCAGCTCAGTCGCCAGTTTCACCGCTTCCTTGTTCCGCGCCATCACCCCCGCGACCAGACCTTCGATCAACGCGAGGACGGCGATGTTGGAGCTGGTCAGCACTGGATGATCGGCCGGGGCAAACAATGTGTGTTCGGCGATGCTGGTCAGCGGCGAAGCGGGGGAGTCGGTGATCGCCAGCACCGTGGCGCCACGTTCGCTGGCGAAGCGCGCCAGTTGCAGGGTGTCGAGGGAATAGCGCGGCAGAGAGATCGCCAGCAACACGTCCTGATCGGTGATCGCGGCCAAACGGTACGCGGCGTTTTCGTTGCCGCCTTCCATGCTGATTGCCGTGGCGTCGGCGCAGAACGGCATCAGGGTCGAGGCGGCGAGGCCGGCGAAGTAGACGCTGTTGCCAAAGCCGAGGATGTAGATCTTGCGCGCATTGATCAGGCAGGTGACGAAGGCCTCGAAGGTGTCAGCGTGGTTGTTGGTCGCTGCTGTGGCGAGGTTGCTGCTGGCGCTGTGGATTTGCTCGTGCAGGCCAAATGCGCCGCCAGTGCGATGGGCCAGTTCGTTGCGCAGCTTGTCCACCGGCGACACCATCTGCTGCAAGGTCGCGACCAGCTCGGCCTTCATCCCGGTGTAGCCACCGAGGTCCATGGCTTTGGCCAAGCGGTTGACCGCAGCGGGCGAAGTGGACGTTTCGTGGGCCATCTCCTCGATGGTCAACGTCGCGGCGCGCAAGGGGTGGCGCAGGATAAAGTCCGCGACCTTGCGCAGCGACGGCGGCAACTCGGCGACGATTTCCGCCAGTTTGCGCATGACCGGCGCGGCATAGACCGTGGTGTTTTTCGAAGAGGTCGGCATGTGCGGCTCAACAGTTCCTGAGGGCATAAGGTTGGCTGGAGTGTATCCGAAGCCAACCGTGGGTGCGCAGCGCCTGCGGGATTACTTCAAGCTCCCCGACAGAAACTGCTGCAGGCGTTCGGACTGCGGATTGACCAACACTTCGCGCGGGTCGCCACGCTCCTCGACCTGGCCCTTGTGCAGGAACACCAATTGGTTCGAGACCTCGCGGGCGAAGCCCATTTCGTGGGTGACGACCACCATGGTCCGGCCTTCCAGCGCCAGGTCCTGCATGACTTTGAGCACTTCGCCGACCAGTTCCGGGTCGAGGGCCGAGGTCGGTTCGTCGAACAGCATCACTTCCGGTTCCATGGCCAGTGCGCGGGCAATCGCCACGCGTTGCTGCTCGCCGCCGGACATGTGCGCCGGCCACGCGTCCTTGCGATGGGCGACGCCGACTTTATTCAAGTAATGCTCAGCCTTTTCCCGCGCTTCTTTCTTGCCCATGCCGAGCACGTGCACCGGGGCTTCCATGACATTTTCCAGGGCGCTCATGTGCGACCACAGGTTGAAGTGCTGGAACACCATCGACAACCGCGAACGCATGCGTTGCAACTGTTTCGGCTCGGCAGCCTTGAGCCCGCCGAGCTTGTTGGTCACCAGTTTCAAAGGTTCGCCGTTGAGTACGATGTTGCCGGCGTTCGGCTGCTCCAGCAGGTTGATGCAGCGCAAAAAGGTGCTTTTGCCGGAGCCGCTGGAGCCGATGATGCTGATCACGTCACCGGCCTTCGCTTCCAGGGAAACGCCCTTGAGCACTTGGTGGGCGCCGTAGCTTTTGTGCAGGTTCTGGATTTCAAGTTTGTACATGCTGTTCACTCTTCTGGCGTCAGTCGCTGAGCAAGCGACCCTGGCGAATAAGGCGGGTACCGGCGACTTTGGCCAGCCACAAACCGGGTTGGGCAAAGCGCAGGCGCTCGCGGGCATAGAGGATGCCGTCGGTGCTGGCGCGCACGATGCTGTGGCGATCGGTCAGCGGATCCAGCACTTCGAACAGCGGATCGCCAACCCGGACTCGCGCGCCCAACGGTTGCAGGAAACTCACCACGCCGGGGTGCGGCGCATAGGCGTATTGCGCGCCGGCAAATGGCGTGGCGTCACAGCAGAATAACGGCGCTTCGGGCCAATCGCCGCTGATCAGGCCTTGTTCGGCGAGGTAACCGAGAATGGCTTCGGCGCTGTCGACGCACTGCTCGCGCTCGGTGTCGGCCATGCCGCGCAATTCGATGGTGGTGGCCGCGCAGGCCAATGGAATAGCGGCTTCGGGAAACAGCTCGGCCAAGCGCAACCAGGGAAACGCGCAGGCTTCGTCGAAGGCACTGCCGCCGGCATCTTCGGCCAGCAGCGCGGCGCCGGCCCCGAGGCGAGCGGCCAATGAACGCAGGCGCGGCCAGTTTTGCGGCATGGCGTAAAGCAGCATGATCGACTCGAAGTCGCAGTGCAGGTCTAGCACCACGTCGGCGTTACACGCGTGTTCCAGCAACAGGCGACGCAGGCCATCGAGTTCCGAGGTCGCGGGCGGCATATCGGCGAGGACATCGCTCATGGCGCGACGGATCAGCGCGGTGTTGATGTTGGCGTCGTCGCCCAATTGACCTTGCATCAACGCTGCTACGGCTTCGGTCAGCTCCGGGAAGTCGCGGTTGAAATTCTTGCCGCTGTTGAACTCGAAACGCCCCTGATGCGTAGCCTGGAACATCTGGCCGATGCCGATCGGATTAGCCATCGGTACCAGTTCGATCACGCCGTTCAGCCGACCTTGTTCTTCCAGCAGCCGCAAGCGGCGCTTGAGCTCGACCGCCACGCGCATCCCCGGCAGCTCATCGGCATGCAGGGACGCTTGGATGTACGCCTTGCGCGGTCCACTGCCAAAGCGAAACAGCGACAGGCGCCGTTCCGTGCCCGAAGCACTCCACGGCAACAGATATTCAATGTGTTCCATACACGCTCCTTAGTGCTTGCGCGGTGCCAGGTACGCCAGCCAGCGGCGCTCGGCCAGCTTGAACAGACGCACCAGAATGAAGGTCAGGGCCAGGTAGATCAGGCCGGCGGTGATGAACGCCTCGAACGGCAGGTAAAACCGCGAACTGACGGTTCGTGCGGCGCCGGTAATGTCGACCAGCGTGACAATCGACGCCAGGCTGGTGGTTTGCAGCATCATCAAGACTTCGTTGCTGTACTGCGGCAGCGCCCGGCGCAAGGCCGAGGGCAGGAGGATTCGCCGGTACAAGGTGAAGCGCGACATGCCCATGGCCTTGGCGGCTTCGATCTCGCCGTGGGCCGTGGACTTCAGGCTGCCGGCCAGCAGTTCGGCGCTGTAGGCGCTGGTATTGATCGCGAAGGCCAGGCAAGCGCAGAAAGTCGCGCTGGACAGGTACGGCCACAGCGCGCTTTCCCGCACCGCGGCGAACTGCGCCAGGCCGTAATAGATCAAGAACAATTGCACCAGCATCGGCGTGCCGCGAATCACATAGGTGTAGAGCCACGCCGGAAAGCTGATCAGCGGCGAGCGGGACACGCGCATCAGGGCCAGCGGGATCGCCAGCACCAGGCCGAACGCCAAGGAAATCAGCAGCACTTTGAGGGTTAACAGGGCGCCGTTGAAGTACAGCGGCAGGTTGTCCCAGATCAGGTTGTAGTCGAGCATTGAGGGCAACTCCCGATCACAATTCGGCGGCTTTGATGCCGACCGAATAGTGTTTTTCCAGATAGCGCAGCACCAGCAACGACACGCTGGTGAGCATCAGGTACAGCGCCGCCACTGCGAGAAAAAAGGTGAACGGCTCGTGGGTTGCATCCGCCGCGTTCTTGGCTTTGAACATCATGTCCTGCAGGCCAATCACCGAAATCAGCGCAGTGGATTTGGTCAGCACCAGCCAGTTGTTGGTAAACCCCGGGATGGCGAAGCGGATCATCTGCGGCACCAGGATTCGCCAGAACACTTGCGCGCCCGTCATGCCATACGCCGCGCCGGCCTCGGCCTGGCCTTTGGGGATCGCCATGAACGCGCCGCGAAAGGTTTCCGAGAGGTAGGCACCAAAAATGAAGCCCATGGTGCAGACGCCGGCGATGAAGGGATTGATGTCGATGTAGTGGGTGTAACCGAGCGCGAGGGCGATGCGGTTCACCAGGTCCTGGCCGCCGTAGAAGATCAGCAGGATCAGCACCAGGTCCGGAATCCCGCGAATCAGCGTGGTGTAGCTTTCGCCGAGCATGGCCAGCCATTTCAGGGGCGACAGGCGAAAGGCTGCACCGATCAGGCCGAGGGCAATCGCCATGGCCATGGAGGTCAGGGCCAGGTTAATGGTCAGCCAGGCGCCATCGAGAATGCTCGATCCGTAGCCGTGAAGCATGATGAAGTCCTCAAAAAAACCGCGAGACAAACCGCTGCGCCGCCTGCCGGAGACGGGCGCCCGGGTGACAGGTAAGGGGTTACTCGCCGTAGATATCGAACGCGAAGTACTTGGCCATGACTTGCTGGTACTTGCCGTTGGCGCGGATCGCGTCAATCGCGGTGTTGAGGCGTGCGGTGTTCACGCTGTCACCCTTGCGCACCGCGATCCCGGCGCCGCGACCGAAGTATCTCGGGTCGTTGATGTCCGGTCCGACGAGGGCGAAACCGTTGCCCGCCGGGGTCTTGATAAAGCTCTCATCGGTGTTGACGATGTCGGCGAGGGTGGCGTCGAGGCGACCCGAGGCGAGGTCGAGGAACGCTTCATTCTGCGACCCGTAGCGCACGACGCTGACCCCGGCTTTTTCCAGTTGATCGGTGGCGAAGCGGTCATAGGTCGAGGACCGTTGCACCCCGACTTTCTTGCCCTTGAGATCCACCAGCGGATCGTTGATCACGTTGCCACCCTTCATCGCGAACTTGCCCGGCGTGTGGTAGTACTTTTTGCTGAAGTCGACCGACTTCATCCGGTCTTCAGTGATCGACATCGACGACAGCACCGCATCGATCTTGCGCACTTTCAGCGACGGGATCATGCCGTCGAATTCCTGGATCACCCACTCACACTTGACCTTCATTTCCTCGCACAGCGCGTTGCCGATGTCGTAGTCGAAACCACTGACATTGCCTTGCGGGGTCTTGTAGGAGAAGGGCGGGTAAGCGGCTTCGATCCCGATGCGCAGGCTGTCTTCATCGGCGTGGGCCAGGAAGCTCGCGGCGCAGAGGGTCAGGGCGCCTAGAAGTGCTGTCTTGTTCATATTGTTGACTCCTTGGTGGGACGGTTGGGGGTATTGCTGCTGCCACACGATCTGTACCAGCTGCCGAAGCCTGCGTTCGGCCTGTAGCAGCTGCCGAGGTACGAGGCTGCGTTCGGCTGCGCAGCAGTCGTAAACCTGAGAACGCGGTCTTCCTGAAACACCGCGCCGTCTGATTTCGCGACTGCTTCGCAGCCGAACGCAGCCTCGTACCTCGGCAGCTGCTACAAGCGAACGGGGCTGGCGGTGGTGTTGGTGTGGCTATAAATGACACGTAATATTTCATTAATCAATACATTGAAAATAAACATATCAAAACGAAACGCAAAAAATCCCGGTTTCACCCAGGGTTTGAATGTTTGGAGGCTTGTCGCAGAAGGGTTTCGGTGGGACGGGGAGGTGGCGAATACCGTCAGTCGGATCACCTGCTAACGAGCTTTTTTATCGCTCCCAAGCATATTTTTAATAATTTTCCTCTGTAGAGGGATGACGCACTATCGAGCCACACCCCGCGTGGTTCGGCGTTCCCGGATGGAAGCCGTTACTCAGAACGATGTAGGTCCCATGAGGCCAGCACGATGGAACTGTTATTGGTCTCTGGCCAGCACTGCCCGGCTTTACCCTAATTTTAAAAAACAGCTGTGGGAGCGTTCCATGTCTTTAACCTTACGTACGTGCATCCCTTTTTCCCTGGCCCTGTTGTGCACCGGCGTGTTCGCCGCACCGCAGGATTTGACCGTCATTTCCTTTGGCGGCGTCACCAAGCAGGCCCAGAACAAAGCCTACTTCCAACCCTTCAACGCCAGCGGCGCCGGGCGCATCGTCGCCGGCGAATACAACGGCGAGCTGTCGAAGATCAAGGCCATGGTCGATGTCGGCCACACCAGTTGGGACGTGGTCGAGGTCGAGAGCCCGGAACTGTTGCGCGGCTGCGATGCCGGTTTGTTCGAGAAACTGGACGCGTCCAGTTTTGGCGACCAGAGCCAATACGTACCGGGGACCTTCACCGAGTGCGGCGTCGCCACCTACGTGTGGTCGATGGTCATGGCCTACGACCAGAACAAACTGACCAAGGCCCCGACCTCCTGGGCGGATTTCTGGAACGTCAACGACTTCCCGGGCAAGCGCGGACTGCGCAAAGGCGCCAAGTACACCCTGGAAATCGCGCTGCTGGCCGATGGCGTTGCGCCGGACCAACTCTACAAAGTCCTGAACACCCCCGAAGGCGTGAGCCGCGCCTTTGCCAAGCTCGACAAGATCAAGTCGAACATCCAGTGGTGGGAGGCCGGCGCGCAACCGGCGCAATGGTTGATTGCCGGTGACGTGGTCATGAGCGCCGCCTACAACGGCCGCATCGCCTCGGCCCAGAAAGAAGGCATGAACCTGAGCATTGTCTGGCCGCAAAGCCTCTACGACCCGGAATACTGGGCCGTGGTCAAAGGCACGCCTAACAAAGCGTTGGCCGAACGTTTCATCGCGTTTGCCAGCCAGCCGCAAACCCAGAAAGTATTCTCGGAAAACATCCCCTACGGCCCGGTCCACCGCCAGGCCCTGGCCCTGCTACCGCCGCAAGTGCAACAGCAACTGCCCACCGCCGACGCCAACATGGCCAAGGCCCGGGCAGTGGATGCGGAGTTCTGGGTGGACCATGGCGAGGAGCTGGAAGAGCGGTTTAATGCGTGGGCTGCGCGCTAAGTCCGTTCAAAAACAGAACAAACGATGAATAACCTGTGGCGAGGGAGCTTGCTCCCGCTGGACTGCGCAGCAGTCCCTCTTTGGGGGTCGCTTCGCAACCCAGCGGGAGCAAGCTCCCTCGCCACAGGTTTGGTGTCATGCCCTTGAGTCTCTCGCTCAGCGCGCTACCAACCGCAACCCGCTCGCCACACTCCCCACCGCCGCAAACCCAGCCCCGATACTCAACGCCAGCACCGGCCCATGAGTCCCCGAAATCCCGAAACTCAACGCCACCAACGCCGCGCCGGTCGCCTGGCCGATCAGCCGGGCCATGGCGATGGTGCCGCTGGCGCCGCTGGCGCGTTCCCGGGGGGCGCTGGTCATCAGGGCTTTTTGGTTGGGGGCCTGGAAGAAGCCGAAACCGATGCCGCAGATGATCATGCGAATCACGATTCCGGTGGCGCTGGGGTCGCTCGGCAGCAAGGCGAAGGAGACCATGCCGGCGCTGAGGATGGCCAGGCCGATGCCGCCGAGCAGGCCCGGCGGGTAGGTGTCGGACAGGCGTCCGGCCATCGGTGCGATAAGGGCCACGACGATGGACCACGGCGTCATTAGAAAACCGGTCTGGATCGGATCGCGCCCCAGGGTGGTTTCGAAGAAGAAGGGCAGCGAGACGAACGCCAAGCCTTGGGTGGCGAATGAACAGAACGCGGTCAGTGCCGATAAGGCAAACATCGGGCGCTTGAGCAGGTCCAGCGGGAACATCGGCGTCGGGTGTCCAGCCTCGCGGCGCAACATCAACGCCCCGGCGATCAGGAACACCGCCAGGGCGATCACCACGCTGCTCATCGAGCCCAACTGCGCCGCCTGGCTCAGAGAGAAGATCAGCGCACCGAACGCAATGACGTTGAGCACAGCGGTCAGGCGGTCAAACACCACGGCTCTAGGCTTGCTGGTCGGCAAGGAACTCCAGGCGAAGGCGAGGGCAAATAAACCGAGGGGCAGGTTGATCGCAAACAGCCACGGCCAATTAGCCACCGACAGCACCAGTGAGGCGATGGTCGGGCCGGCGGCGAAGCAGGTGCCGACTACCAGCGCGTTCAACCCCAGGCCGCGACCGAGGCGTTCCGGAGGGAAGATCAAGCCGATCAGCGCGGCGTTGACGCTCATGATCGCACTGGCCCCGACGCCTTGGAGAACGCGGGCCACAGTCAGCGTCGGCAACGACCATGCGAGCGCACACAACGCCGAAGCCACCACAAACAGAATGATCCCGCCGAGGAACACTTTGCGATGACCGATGATCCCGCCCAGCGCGGCAAACGGCAGCAACGTGGCCACGGCCGCCAGTTGATAGGCGTTGATGATCCACACCGACGCGGCGGGCGAGGCCTGCAAATCCGCGGCAATGCTCGGCAACGCGGTGTTGGCGATGGCGGTGTCGAGCACCGCCAGGGCAATCGACACCAGAATCGCCAACAGCCCACGGCGTTCACGGGGGGTGAGTCGGCCAGGGGCGGTGGCGGGCAGATTCGCGGCGGGCTGAGTCATCGGCTGCGACTGGCCAGGACTGAAAGACTGATCATTGAAAACCCCCGTGTGCAGGCGTTGCGCAAGGCCCTCACTCTACCTAAATCCATTGCGGTTCTGTAGACGCTTCGCCACTCACTTCGCCCCGAACAGCATCGTCCAATACACACCTTCATCGCTGCGCGCATCCGTAGCAAAAGCAGCGCCGACCTGGGTAAACATCGGGTTCATCAGGTTGGCGCAATGCCCGGGACTGGCCAGCCAACCGGCCATCGCCTTGCTCGGCGAACCCTGGCCGGCAGCGATGTTTTCGCCAATCTGCCGGCCACGGTAACCGGCGGCCCTGGCGCGGTCCGACGGCGTTTCGCCGTCGGCGTCCTGGTGCGCGAGATAATTACCGTAGGCCATGGCCTTGCTGTGACCTTGCGCGGCGGCGCCCAACGCCGCGTTCCAGCTCAGTGGCCGGGCGGCGGCGAAGCGCTGGCGACCACACATTCGCGGTTTGGCCCGGGCGGCGTTGACCTCGGCCAGCAAGGTCTTGCTCGCCGCCCGACTATCGCCCATCCGACTGTCGAGCAACGGCCGCGCCAGCACCACTTGCCATTCGCTGCGGGCGCGGCTGATGCCGATGTCGGCGTACTGCGCATCGAGCAGCGCCCCGCAATAATTGCTCTGCAGCATATCGAAAGCATCTTCGGCATCTTGCGCACCGACCAGGCGGATGGTGCGCACGGTCACCGCTTGATAGCCGTTCTGCTTCAACCCCTCGCGCAACGCGCCGCCATAACCGATCGGCAAGGCCAGGTTCGACTTCAGCGCCAACGGCGTCAACGCCTGGGTCGGACGCACCGAGCAGCGGCGGGGGTGGGCACGGTAGTCGTTGATGTCCGACACCAGTTGCCGTTCTTCACTGGCGTGGGCGGGCGTGGCGAACAAGGAGAACAAAGGAAAAAGACAGAGCGAAACAACGCGAAAGGACACGACGGTTTGGCGCATGGGGCGAGCGGCTCGGATAAAAGACGACCAGGGGCTGAGGCTGCGTTTTGCCGTGTGAGTGGGCGAGCGCATGTCAGGGCAGGTCTAAGACTGCGGGTTTTAAATCTGGTTCATGATGGCCATGGCGTGTTTTACGCTGCGCGTAGTCGGTGACCCTGTATGCGTTTAGGATTGCACGACCCCATAAGACACCCGCCGGAACTGACGCGATGAAGCGTGCGATCAGCGAAGAACGTCTCAGACGAACACGCACTTTGTAGCCGCTGGCGAAGCCTGCGTCCGGCTGCGAAGCAGTCGTCATACCTGAGCGCGCGATCTTTCTGATGCAACGCGTTGCCTGATTTCACGACGGCTTCGCCGCCGAACGCAGGCTTCGCCAGCTGCTACAAGGTGAAAACAGTCACTGGCGCGGTAAGTATTGAGTGAACAAATCAACCAGGCCCTGCGGCGCAGTCTCGTTGAAAAACAACTTCAGGTTCTTGTCCGTTTCCGCCGCCGTCTCTGCACTGCGAGGGAACAGTTCCTGTTCATAGGCCAGCAGCGCGGCGTCGACGTTTCCAGGATGGGCGACTATCGCTTCTGCGAGCAATGCGCCGTCGTACAGGGCAAGAGCGGCTAACCTTTGCTTCGGCGACCTAGCAATACCAATAAGCCAATCAACTGGATCGCGCCCACGCCCATCGCCACTTTCTGCGCCACCGGCCCCAAGTTGCTCAGCCATTGGATCAAAAACACCAAACCCACCGCGCAGAAGGGGATCATGCACAGGATGAAAAGAATGTTGATCAGTTTCCGATGGCGTTGGGTCCATGTGGATTGGCCTTCCTTTGGCGCTGAGGTATCCATGAGGGATAACGCGTTCAGGAGGGCTGCGAGAAATTCAGGCATGACTTCCCTTTGATGCGATGTTTTGAGCCGCGTGAGCGGGGTGGGGTGAATATAGCAGGTGGTGGGATGTGGGCTGTTTGGGGTGGAAACGTTGGTTGAGAGGGGGGTTATTGATTCAAGTATGGATCATGTCGACTGCGGGTAAACGCGCCCCCGCACTTTGCAAATTACCAACGTTCGTGCAGCATACATTGACTTTCAGGCAGGGGCTGAGCACCGGTTCAGTCACTCGCGAAGCTAACCCAACACATGGACGCGAGACGGGAAATGAAGCTAATCGCTGCGCAAATCCTCGCTGTACCGGGCGAAGTTGAAAAAAACATCGCCAGACACATTGATGTCATCCACTTGGCTGCAAGCCAAGGTGCCAATCTGCTGCTCTTTCCCGAACTTTCCCTTACCGGTTACGAACCCGGGCTGGCCGACGTCTTGGCAGTGCATCCAAGTGATAGCCGTTTTGACGAGTTCCAGGCGTTAAGCGACCGATATGGCATGCTCATCGCGGTGGGTGCGCCAACGAAGGGCACCAAAGGCACCGAGATCAGTATGATTACCTTCCAGCCAGGGCTGGAGCGCACAACCTATTCAAAGCAGCTTTTACACGCCGACGAATTACCTTTTTTCACCCCGGGCACCCAAAAGCTTGTGATCAGTCAGGCGAATTTTGTCCTGGCACCCGCCATCTGCTACGAGTCATTGCAATCCAGCCATGCCGAACAAGCCGCAGAGTCAGGCGCTCAGGTTTATCTGGCAAGCGTGGCCAAGTCTGAGAGAGGAGTTGCATCGGCTTACAGTCATTATCCGATGATTGCTAAAAAGCATTCCATGACAGTGATGATGGCCAACTGTATAGGCGCCGCCGACAACTATGTAGCAGCGGGTCGGTCTGCCATCTGGAACAGTGACGGTGAAATTGTTTGCGGCGCTGACGCCTTTCAAGAGGCATTGGTTGCGTACGACCTACAGACTGGAGAAGCGGGTATTTTCAGTTTGGCTTGAACGTCTGCTTATGATCGCCGTTCTTCCAAAACTGTCGGTTGCTTCGGGTCATTTGCGGCCCGTCGTGACAGGCAGAAAACGGCCAAAAGCGGACGCTTAGCCATTCCCAAATATCTATCTAAATTAACGCACCGCGCCTTGTGCGATGGTTTTCATGTCATCGGTCCAAGAGAGAAAAGCGAACTCTTGACTCAGAGGATCTCTCCAAGTCATCACATCTGTCGGATGGACTACTGCCGATGCGATGTAAAAAGGTGCCAGGGTCTTTAAGTCAGCTTTGGTTTGATGATTTCGATGGGCACAGGCATTCCTAACTTGCTGGCAATGCTTTGGGCCAGTTAAACCACCTGCCAAATAACCTTTCAAAGTGCCACCATTACCTGGGCTCAGCGCATTTACAATATCTGATATTTTGCTGCTATCACCCCAGGTGGGTTCTTTTATCAAAAGTGAATTGAGATCTGTTGGCTTAATGGCAGCACCATTTGCTGCCCTCAGAGCTATGTACGATGCGCGCTGCCATATAGCAGGTGCTACTGATGCTGCATGTGTTACACCATTTGCCGTTTTGCACCCTAGAGATGAATAGATGGTGACTTGCCTTACAAAGGAGCAATATGCTTGCCACGCACTGGAAAGTATCCCCTCTAGAAGGTAATGTCTATTCGATTTATCGTTGTTATCGTTTGCTATCAGCGTCTCCTTAAAATGTTTCTCGGAACGATGTATCTGTAGCTCAAATCGGAAGTAAATGCTATTCAAGTCCATTTTTCAACGTCCGACAATTAAAGCTCGTCTCTGAGCGCCTTGCACATAGAAAGGGTTCTTTCCATCCGTTGTTTTTCTCGGTTTGTACCGCTACTCATTGCCTCAACGTATGCAGGGAAACGAGACATGTCTTTACTTTCGTGGGCAGCGGCCAATTCTAGAAGGTTTCCGATCGCTCGGTCGGGCGGGCAGGTTATAGCTCGACCAACTGGGGAGAGTCCTGTGGCCTGCTCAAATCCGGGTAGACCAAACATGTTGTGGTAGATGGCGCAGAATAACGCGTGGATAGCGTGAGGTTTTGTGAGATACGACCCTCTAATTCCCGACAGATCTTGGGCAATGACTTCAAAAATTCGGCTGATGTCCTCCTCTATCTGTTCACTCCCTGGAAAAGCTTGGTCGTATTTTTTATATAATGCATGAAGCTTTGCATCGCTAGTGCTGGTAATGCCCTCTTGTATGGCTAGTACGAGGTCTGCGATAAACGCAGCGTCATTCATTCTGACAATTTGACGAGTCGTAAAAATCCCCCATTCATACAGCAGCTGGGTATCGTCTAAAGCTCTAGTTATCAGATCCTTGAATTCACCAAAGAACTCAGAGTGACGCTTTTCCGCTGCATTAAGCGGAAGCGTATAGGCGTTCATTCTCCGGAACATCTGAAGTATTTCCGAGTACCCCGCGTCTCGAATCACATCAGTGGATACCGTATAGAAGATGAACTTGTCTTGAGTATCTTCGTCAAGATCGGAGAACCTGGCTCCGTTGTAGTTGTTGGAGTTTTTGCCAAGAGCGAATTTATCATTTAGGAAATCATAAATAGTGGTAATTCTTTGCTGTCCATCGACAATTTCAGTTCTTACCTTCTTCGTTTTCCTGTCTAGATACTCGTGGAAATAAATTTTAGGGAAGGGATATCCTTCTAAAATAGTATCGATAAAATAGCTTCGGGACGCGTTTGGCCAAAGACCGGGTGAGCGTTGATATCCGTGGTTTGCTACAAGATCTCCGCGAGTCAGCATGTCCCTTAGATTTGCAATTGATAGCTTGCTTTCGTCAACCTTCATTCGTAGCTGTCCTTGATAGTCGGTTCTGTGGTGGCATTGGTACTACCAGATTGCGAAATTCGCAACCTTTGCCTAAAACTGCATTTGGTACGAGCGCTGGATGTATTGAGGGCGTCGATCCTGCATTGAGGCTGGCGCACCCCATGGGTGCGCGGGGATCACGAGGTATATCGGCCTCCTATGGACAGTATTTCACACTAATAGCCAGGCAGGTCGAGGGCTATTGAGGGGAAGGTTCCATCACCGAATTTTCCTGTTGATCCTTGATTGCTTTCAATTCAGCGCGCCGCTGAGCCTGATTCATCTATGTAGATCAGCCCGAATTTGAGGTTGGTATGTAGTCGTATAACGGCACACTGATGCTTGGTAGGGAGCAACCTCCCAACCCTCACATGGAGTGACGGATTTGGAAAGGTTCCGATTTCTGCCCCTAGGATTGATGGGAAGTATTTCACTGACCGCTTTTGGCCGATTTCTGCCACTCACGAGGGGCTGAAATCGACCCCTAGGAGACGTTCATACTAGAGATGACAGATCCGTCTCCGCTGGGGGATTGCTTGTGAATCTAAGCGTCAGATTCTTTTTTTGCCAGCCTGATGGCTGTAGTCATATGCGGTACGGCGTAGGCCTTGTACCAATGATTCATTCCTGCAATAGCTTTCTGAGCGGGTGCCGTGTCGGCTGCTCCGACCAATTCCGCACAAGCCTGCGCCATTGAGACAAGAATGCGGGCTGCTTCTGGAACGTAGGGAAGGTCATTTCCAGCCTCATGACGCTCACGAATGATCTGGTAACGAATGTTTTCCGGGAGCGTCCAGGCACTGATTAAAAACTCCTGAACGGAGTAATCGACGCCTTTGATTTCCACGGTCGCGGAGCGATGTTCTTCATTGAATCCAGCCATTTCGATCTGCTCACAGCTATCAATGACAGTGTTCATCATTTCTCGAATTTGTTGCCAATCAGTTTTCATTCGAACTCCTTTTCAATGTTCCCTTTTCAGCAGGATACGTTGAGTGTATTTCTGTGCACAGGTGAATGGCAGCTTCTGGCCCAGAGTGTGTAAAAACGCTTTCGTATCTTGAGTGCGTAAACCAGGCGTTCCTGGGCGATGCGATTGCCCAAGCGTTTTCCGTGATGGGCATTACTGACGTTCCAAAGCGGTTATGTAGCGGTTTAGCGCCTTCTGGGGCAGAGAAAACCGAGACTTTACGCCGCCATCGCCTTCAGCAAACTTGCTGTACCGATGATGTTCATAACCCGCTTCATGTTGTAGGCGAGTACATTCAGACTCATCTCCGCGCTTACCCCGACCAGTTTGCGCGTCAGGAAATGCGTTGAGCCCATCCATTGTTTGAGCGTCCCGAAGGGATGCTCAACTGTCCTTTTTCGGATTCGCATCATGTCCGGTGCATCGTTCAACCGACGCTGCATTTCCTCCAGCACCGCTTCATTTTCCCAGCGCCTTACTCGACGATTTTTGCTCGGCGTGCACTGCGTTTTCAGCCCGCAGCCTTGGCATTTCGAACTCCAATAACAGTGCATATTCATGCCTTTCTCAATACTGGAGAAGCGCCAGGGCAGCGCCTCTCCAGCCGGACAGATGTATTCGTTTTTCGTCGCGTCATAAACGAAAGCATCTTTGTTGAATCGACCATCCGCCTTGGCGCTTGAAGTCATCGGCTTTGGCACGTAGGCAGTGATGTCCGCGTCGTGACAGGCAAGGATTTCCTCACTCTTGAAGTAACCTCGATCAGCTACCACCGCCAGCGTTTCTGACGCCATGGCATCGCGAGCCTGCTTCGCCATCGAGCTGAGTTGATCGCGGTCGGAACCGAAGTTGGTGACCTCATGAGCAACGATCAAATGGTTCTGGGTATCGACCGCTGTTTGCACGTTGTAGCCGACGATTCCCGTGCCGCGCGTCATCATGGAGCGGGCGTCCGGATCGGTCAGTGAGACCTGTTTATCCGGCGATTCGTTGAGCTGGATTTCGATCGCTTGAAGCTCTTTCATTTGAGTTTTGAGCTTGGCGATTTTCTCTTCCAGCCGCACGGCGCTGGGCTCGGAGGCTGTGGGTTCTTGCCGATCAACAGCATCGAGTGCCGTCAGATAACGGTTGATGCTCGATTCAATTTCTTCCATTCGCCGTTTCAGTTTGGCGCTGGTGAAGTTGCGGTCGCGGTTGTTGACTGCTTTGAATTTACTGCCATCGATGGCGACCAAATTTTCTCCGAAAAGTCCCAACTGCTGACAGAGCACAACGAACTGGCGACAGACGCCTCGAATGGCCTTGCTGTTGTCTTTTCGGAAGTTGGCGATGGTTTTGAAATCTGGCATCAAACGCCCGGTCAGCCACATCAGCTCGACATTGCGTTGAGCTTCTCGCTCCAAACGTCGGCTCGACTGGATGCGGTTGAGATAGCCGTAGATGTAGATCTTCAACAAGATCGCGGGGTGGTAAGCAGGCCGGCCAGTATCGGCTGGAATGGCACCTTCAAAACCCAGATTGACTAAGTCCAGTTCGTCGACGAAGACGTCGACTACACGCACCGGATTGGTATCGCTGACGTAGTCGTCGAGGCTCTCGGGAAATAAGGTGCCTTGGCCTCGATGTTCACCTTGGATGAAGCGCTTCATGGGAATCCCTGCGATGAAATCCTCAGAAATCATAGCAAGGGTTCGCGGAGGTGTTTTTACACACTCTGGGCCGATTGCTGCCGTTCACGAACGACTGATTTCCGCCAAAAGTACTATCGCCATAAAGCCCACGGTCGAAAATCATCCCCCTACGATTTTCGTCCTCTGCTGCCTCTCGCATTGACATATCGATAAATCTCGATATCCTCGGGCGCATGGAATTACTCGAAATATTCAAAGCCCTCTCAAATCCTACACGCCTTGAAATCCTGAAAGGCTTGAAGGACCCCGCAAAGAACTTCCCTCCGCAGGATGAGGGTGACGTTCTCACGGTGGGGGTCTGCGTCAGTAGTATCCAGGAAGGTATCGGGCTGTCGCAGTCGACGGTGTCTGGTTATCTTGCAACGCTGCAGCGAGTGGGCCTGGTCGAAGTCAGGCGCATCGGGCAGTGGACTTACTACAAACGCAATGAAGCAACCATCAGTGCGCTTGCCGAGATCATAGGCAAAGATCTGTAATTTTTTTGCTGCACGATATCGAGATATCTCGATATCCCTTTTTATCGATACGAGGATTTTCAATGAAAGCGATGATGCTTAAATCATTTGGCGGCCCGGAATCGTTCGAACTCTGCGATGTGCCCAAGCCCGTGCCGCGTGCGGGACAAGTCCTGGTCCGGGTTCACGCAACCTCCATCAACCCCTTGGATTATCAGGTTCGACGTGGCGATTATCCCGACTTGGTGCCACTGCCGGCCATTACCGGGCACGACGTATCGGGCGTTGTCGAAGCAGTCGGGGAGGGTGTGACGGCCTTCGCCCCGGGCGACGAAGTCTGGTACACCCCGCAAATATTTGACGGGCCAGGCAGTTATGCCGATTACCACGTCGCGGCCGAAAGCATTATCGGGAAGAAGCCTTCCTCGCTAAGCCATCTTGAGGCGGCAAGTCTGACCCTGGTTGGCGGGACGGCGTGGGAAGCACTGGTCGTGCGTGCAGCGCTCAGAGTGGGGGAGAGCATCCTCATACACGGCGGCGCGGGAGGCGTCGGTCATGTCGCGATCCAACTGGCAAAAGCCATCGGCGCCAAGGTATTCACGACCGTGCGCGAGGCAAACTCTGAGTTCGCACGAAGCTTGGGTGCCGATGTGGTCATCGACTACGAAAAGGAGGATTACGTCGACGCCATCCTCCGGGAAACGGCTGGCCGCGGAGTCGATGTCGTGTTCGACACCATCGGCGGCAACACATTGTCGCGTAGCCCCGATGTGCTCGCACAACTTGGCCGCGTGGTCACGATCGTGGACATTGCACAGCCACAAAACGTCGTTCAGGCCTGGGGCAAGAACGCGAGTTATCACTTCGTTTTCACCAGACAGAACCGCGGCAAGCTTGATGAGCTGAGCGCATTGGTGGAGCGCGGTCAGCTGCGGCCACACGTTGGCGCTGTCTATTCGCTTGCCGACCTTGCGCTCGCCCATGCCCGGTTGGAGAGTCCAAATAACGGCATTCAAGGAAAAATCGTGATTGCAGTCGAGCCATCGCTCATTTCGTAAGTGCGTACTTTTAACCGCTTAAGTCATATCAGAGGAACGCCATGATTTACGAGATCGCTTTGCTCCCCGTCCACAAAGAACGCATCGAAATGTTCAGACGTGCATTTGCCGAGGTCGCTCCTTTGCTCACCCGCGCAAAGGGTTACGGCGGCCACTTGCTCGCGCAAGGGATCGAATCCCCCCATGTATTCAACCTGATCGTGCGCTGGGCTTCACTCGAGGATCACACACCGGGCTTCGAAGAGAGTGAAGACCATCGGCTGTTCATGATGGGTTTGGAGGACTATTTTTCGGAAGAACCGAGGGTCTACCATGTTGAGGGGGCAGCTTCAGAGTTGCCATCCTTCGCAACAGCCAAAACCTGACAACCGGTAGATCTATATCCCGCGCGGATCTAGAATTTATTGGCCTTCCTCGCCGCCGAACCCGGTACCGTCCCATGACTGAACACGCCAGTTACCATCACGTTGCCGAAGTGCCTGGCTTGGTGCTGGGCTCAGCGCGCCTGACGGATGCCGGTTTCGATCGCCATTACCACCTCGACTTTCACGTTGGCTTCGTGACCGAAGGCATCCAGCGTCATCGATCCAAAGGCGAGTCGTTTCTGTTGGGGCCGGGCAATATTGCGCTGATGCCGCCGGGCGAAATCCATGATGGCGTGGCCGAGGGCGGCGGCGCCTACACGCTCAAGACATTCCGTCTGTCCCAGGCGCTGGTCGCGAGCCTCACCGAGGACATCAGCGGTCGGCCCCAGGACCTGGAACTGGCCGGCATGTTGCTCGAGAACACCGGGCTCGCTGGCAACCTGCGCGGCTTGCACGCGGTCATGCAACAGGCCATTGGACCCGGCGGTCTGGCGGTGCAGACGCAATGGATCACCCTCGTTGAATGCTTGTTGCGTCAGTCTCGGATGATCATGCCCGAGGCGATTTCGGGCGCGCTCTCGCCCCTGCAATGGTCACGCCTCAGGGACTATTGTTTCAGTCACATCGATCAACGAATTACCCTCGATGACCTCGCCGGGCTTTGCGCGCTGGGGCGGTTTTCGTTCCTCAAGCAGTTCAAACGGACCATCGGCATGACGCCGCATGCCTGGCTGCTGCGCCTGCGTCTTGAACAGGCCTGTGGCCTGCTGTCGCGCAGCGAACTGCCGATCATCGATGTCGCCCAAGCGGTCGGGTTTTACGATCAAAGCCATTTCAACCGTGCTTTTCGACACGCATTCGGCGTTGCGCCTTCGCGCTACAGGAATTGAGTGTCGGCCTTTCGCTGGCCGTCAATTTTTTACAAGCCAGGGCATCATCCCTCTCCCTAGGATGCGCAAAACCGGGCGGATTTTCTTCGCTCGTGCAGCCGAGGACAGAAAAGATGAACGGTGAATCAAGCAGACCGCCCGCATTGGGTTTTGCCAGCGACAACATCGCGGGGGCTTCGCCAGAAGTGGCGCAAGCCATGATCAGGCACAGTACCGGGCAGGCGAGTCCTTACGGCACGGACGAACTCTCCCGGCAGGTCACGCTCAAACTCAGCGAGATATTCGAGCGTGAGGTGGACGTCTTTCTCGTCCCCACCGGCACCGCCGCCAACAGCCTGTGCCTGAGTGCAATGACACCGCCTTGGGGCAACATCTATTGCCATCCGGCCAGCCATATCAACAACGATGAGTGCGGCGCGCCCGAATTCTTTTCCAACGGCGCAAAGCTGATGACCGTCGACGGCCCATCGGCCAAGCTGGATATCGCCCGCTTGCGCGAACGCACAAGGGAAAAGGTCGGCGACGTGCACACCACCCAACCGGCGTGCGTCAGCATTACCCAAGCCACTGAAGTCGGCAGCCTCTACAACCTGGATGAAATCGGCGCCATCGGTGAGGTGTGCAAAGCAAGCGCCTTGGGGTTTCACATGGACGGTTCCCGATTCGCCAACGCGCTGGTTTCCCTGGGGTGCTCGCCAGCGCAGATGACGTGGAAAGCCGGGGTGGATGCGTTGTCGTTCGGGGCGACCAAGAATGGTGCGCTGGCCGCCGAAGCGATCGTTCTGTTCAATCCCAAGCTGGCCACCGAGATGAGCTATCGCCGCAAGCGCTCCGGCCATCTCCTGTCCAAGATGCGTTTTCTTTCGGCGCAGATCGATGCGTACCTGACCGACGACCTGTGGCTGCGCAACGCACGCCAGGCCAACGACGCCGCCCAGCGTCTGGCACGTGGGCTTGCGGGTCTGAGGGGCGTGGAAGTATCGGGCGACACCGAGGCCAACATCCTGTTCTGCAAGCTGGATTCGGTAATCATCGACGCCCTGCTAAAGGCCGGGTTCGGGTTCTACCATGATCGCTGGGGGCCGAACATCGTGCGCTTTGTCACCTCATTCGCGACCACCGCCGAGGATGTCGATCATCTGTTGAGTCAGGTCAGGGGAGTGGTCGATACGCTGCGCGTATAACCGTTGTAATGGGCAATGGTCGGGTATCGGTGATTGTCACGCAAAAAAATATCGCAGCTTTCGGCAGTTCCTGCAGAAGAACGACGTACATCCCGTAGGAGCCGCCGAAGGCTGCGATCTTTGATCTTGATCCTGTGGCGAGGGAGCTTGCTCCCCCTCGGCCACAAAACAGCGCTAAACGCTACTCCGACGGCATCGGTGGTTCGGACGTTTGGCCCGCCACATTGGAGCACCGCTATCTGGGCAGTGAGTGGCATATCTTCTGTGCGTCTCCCGCCTATTTGAGTAAGCACGGCACGCCCGTGACCGATCGCGATCTGGAACATCATCAGTGCATCGCTTACGGCTGGGCGGATGGAACGGTTAGCCCTTGGAGTTTTTCAGGAAAGCACCCGGGCGAAATTGAACGCAGGGCGATAGCCGCAAAGTTTGTTGTGGGAGATGGCGAAGGTCTGGTGATCGCGGTATCGGCGGGATGCGGGATCGCGCAGTTACCGTCATGGTTGATCAAACGTCAGCTTGAAGAGGGGCATTGGTTGAAGTGCAAACACTGACACTGTCCCGCGCGCTGCTGCTGTCAGATGCGTGCACATTTTGATCATCCGGAGCCGGCTGGGTTTATGGATACATTGAGGGCTGGCATGGCAAGCCGGACTGAATTCAATAGCTTTACTTTCAATCCAGCTGAAGATCAACGTCGCGTTTTTCATGGGTGATCAGGATTGCCGGAAGCGAACATTGGCAAACGCTGCAACATCCAGTTCAGCAGTTCTTGAGCGGGTGCCGCCAGCGGGCGTCCGGACTTCACCAGCAGTTTCGCCTCGACCCCTTGGAACAGCGGATGGTCGACGGCCACGGCCGCGAGGCTGCCCTGTGCGATTTCCCGATAGGCTGCCACCTCACCCAGCAGCGAAGCAAACTCGCCGGATGCAACAAGGCGCTTGAGGGCGGCCAACGAGTTGCTCACCAGGGCCGGACGGATCTCGATCTTCTCGGCGTACTCGAGCATTTTCAGCGCATGACCGATACCGAAGGTAGTCGGCGTCAGCACCAGTTGACAGTCGAGCAAATCGGCGACGGTTGCCATTGCCCCTTTCAAGGCCAATGGATGGTCCGGGTGAACCAATAGCATCACGGGTTGCCGGGATGTCGCTCGATAATCGATGTGAGGGTGGGGAGGAGGGTTGTAGGCCAGGCCGATATGCGCGCGATTTTCCGCGATATCGTTGAGGACGTCGTCAACGGGCAGTATGTCCAGCCTGATATCGAGCTTGGGATACTGTTTGCAGAACGGTGCAAGCACGTGGTCGACCAATGTATCGACGTAGCCCTCGCTGATGACGACCCGCACGTGTCCCAACTGTAGACCCTTGATCGCCTGGAGTTGGTCTTCAAGCTTTTCCTGATGCGATCGATAGCCCCGCCAGAATTCCAGCAGGTGCGCTGCAGCCTCGGTGGGCTGAACGCCACGGGCCTGGCGTTCAAACAGCCGGGTGCCCAGTTCTTCTTCCAGCAGTTTGATCTGACGCGTGATCACTGACGGGGAAGTGTTGATGCTGTCCGCCGCGCCACGGATCGATCCGTGGGTCAGCACCTCATGAAAATACCGCAAGCGTTGCTGGTTGATTTCGCGCATAGGGCGTGTCCTTAAGAACAGCGTTGCTCGTAGGGCAACGGTACACGAACATAGTTGCTCTTGCTGCTGTTTAAGCGGTCGGCGCAACATCTTTCGACACGTCAGGCCAACAAGAAAATTGGAGACTCGCATGTCGACCATCGTGACGCCCGCAAACAGCGCCGCCATTTTCCCGACAGGACACGGCATTCATGCAACGCCTTCGGAAATTGCCGTAACCCAGTGGGCCTATCCGCACGCCATCAAGTCGGCTGACTACTCGCCACAGATCGCCAATTGGGGGCCTATTCGAGAGGCTGTCGATTTCCGCGCCCGTCATCCGGATGGCCGCATGGGATCGGACCCGGCGCAAGCGTCACCGGAAAAAGGCCGGCAATTGGTGATGATGGCAGCACAAGGCCTGGTGCAGGAGGTGCAAGCCTTCAGCCGTGAGCCGATCCCGGGCTGAATTACGGAGCGTTATCGGACCCGGCCAACGCCTGGACATACCCGGGCGTTAATGCTTATCGCGGGGAAAACCGCAATCGATCAGGTACACCACGATGTGGAAGATCAATCACAGTTACATTGATGGAACATTCGTTCCCGTTCAGGGAAATGAAACAGTGCAATGCATCAACCCGGCGACCGAGGCGGTCATCGGTACGGTCACCTTGGCTGATCGTGAAGATGCCAGGCGCGCCATCGCGGCGGCTTCGCGTGCTCAAGTCGCGATGGGCCACACCTCCAAGGCCGAGCGTATCGAGATGCTCGAGCAGTTGCAGGCTGCCGTGCTGGCGAGCACGAATGAAATTCGCGATACCGCCATCGAGGAGTACGGCGCGCCGTTTGCCCGTGCCCAATGGGTCAGTCGTTACGCTTCGCAGTCATTTGCCAATGCGGCGCAGGTGTTGAAAAACTACGACCTGGTTCGTTCGGTCGGCGACGCTACCGTGGTGATGGAACCGGTCGGTGTGGCGGCGCTGATTGCTCCCTGGAACAGTACCGCCGGGACGATATGCAGCAAACTGGCATCGGCCATTGCGGCCGGATGTGCCTCGGTCATCAAGCCGAGCGAGTTGAGTCCCTTGCAGACCGATGTGCTCGCCCAGGCGTTGCATCGCGCAGATTTGCCCAAAGGGGTTTTCAACATTCTGTTGGGGCGCGGCAGTGATGTCGGTGATGAAATCAGCACCAGCCCACACGTCGCGAAAATTTCATTTACGGGGTCCACCGCCACCGGGAAGCTCATTGCTCGCGCCGGTATAGAGACCATGAAGCGAGTGAGCCTGTCGCTAACGGGGAAGTCGGCCTCCATCGTGCTTGATGACGCCGATCTCGACTCCGCCATTCCCCTGGCACTGAATGCTGCGTTCATGAATAACGGTCAGGCGTGTGTCGCCGGCACGCGTCTGCTGGTGCCGCGCAAGCACGCCGAGGACATCATCGACCGTGTGAAAAACCTGGTCGGAGCGATGGTCGTCGGCAATCCGCAGGATCCGGCCACCGTTATCGGGCCTCTGGTCAGTCGGGCCCAATTCGAACGCGTACAAGGTTACATCCGCCGAGGGCAGGCGCAGGGCGCAACGCTGATCACCGGTGGCGAGGGCAGACCGATTGGCCTGGACAAGGGCTATTTCGTCAGGCCCACGGTCTTTACCGACGTCACCGGTGACATGGACATCGCGCAAGAGGAGATTTTCGGCCCGGTGCTATCAGTCATTGCGTATGACTCGCCAGAACAGGCGATCGATATCGCCAACGCCAGCATCTACGGCTTGCAGGCCTATGTTTTTTCCCGGCAACCGGAACGTGCCCGAAGCCTGGCGGCCCGGCTGCAGGCTGGCTCGGTGTTGATCAACAGAATCGCGCCAGAGCTGCTTGCGCCGTTTGGCGGGGTCAAGCAGTCCGGTATCGGCCGCGAATTCGGAGTTTTTGGGCTGGAAGCATTTCTTGAGGCGAAAAGTATCGTGTCGGATTAGCCCGGGTTTTCCGGGTGGCGCGACAAATCAGGCAAGGGTGATGCTCACATGGATGTTGGCGCGCGTGGCTTTGGAGTAAGGGGCTGCGTTCATCTGTTCAACGGGTCAACGTCATTTTTGTCATGTCTTATCGAGCACAGATCAGCATGGGATCAACGAAGGCCTTCGATGTGTGGGCCGTGCGCTAATCAACAGATTTGTTTATCAAAGCGCTCACGCGCGAGCTGAGTTCGTTCAAGCTAAAGGGCTTGGTCAGAACCCCGGTAATAGCATCGGCCGTGACCAATCCCGCACCGCCAGCGAAGCCGGTGATGAAAAGCACCTTGAGGTTTGGATATCTGTTCCTGAGTTCGGCCGATAAGCTGATTCCGTTCATAGACCCAGGGAGGCCTATATCGGTCAACAGCAAATCCAGATGCTCGATTTTCTCCGCCTGCTTCATCGCAGACACGCTATCTACTGCTTCAAAAACGCGATAGCCGATTTCGGACAAAAGTTCCGATGTGGTCTGCCGAACGACCGATTCGTCGTCCACCAGCAAAACAGTTTCATTGCTGCCGAAGGGTTCTGGCTGATCAGTCTTGCCAGAGTCGACCGGGGAGTCATCAGGCGGAGAATTATCGACCGGGAAATACATGATCACCGTTGTTCCGACACCCACACTGCTGTGAACTTTCACTTGTCCACCTGATTGCTGGGTAAAGCCGTAAATCATCGAAAGGCCTAATCCTGTGCCTTCACCAATCTTCTTGGTCGTAAAAAACGGGTCGAATATGCGGGACAAGATGTCAGGATTGATTCCAGTACCTGAGTCCGTGACGGATAGGCTCACATAGGTTCCAGGTGGCAACATTTTGTCGGAGGCGGCCGCTTCGTCTATGACGCAGCGGTCGACCAGCAGATCAAGCGCGCCTCCTTCCGGCATTGCGTCTCTGGCGTTGATCGCAAGATTAAGCAGCGCATTTTCCAGCTGGTTGAGGTCGCACCTGATGTGATCGTTTGCACGGAATGAGCACTCGACAGTAATGCTTGGCCCGACAGTGCGACGAATCAGGTCTTCAAGCCCGGCCACCACTTGGCGAGGATCCAACCGTTCGGGTTCGAGTGATTGCTGACGAGAAAACGTCAAAAGGCGTTGCGTTAATGCAGCCGCTCGAGAAGCGGAGGTCATTGCCAAGGAGTTATAACGCGCCAGGTCGGTGTGACGGCCCGCGTCTATGCGTCGCTGCATCAACTCCAGACTACCCATGACTCCAGCCAACAGATTATTGAAGTCATGGGCTATTCCCCCGGTCAGTTGGCCGACGGCCTCCATTTTTTGACTCTGCCGCAGCTTGGATTCCATCATGGCGCGCTCATGCTGTTCGTCCTCGAGTTGCTGAGTACGTTGAGCGATACGATCTTCGAGCAAGTCATTCCATTCACGCAGTGCGTTTTCCAGCTGTATCCGATCGTCGATGTCCTCGAAGGTGCCGTACCATTGCTCGCATTGTCCGCAAGCGTCGAGACTGCAGAGGGCCCGGACTCTGAACCAACGATAATCGCCCGTGTGTTTTCGCAAGCGGATTTGTAAATCAAAAGGCTGCAAAGTGCCTAGTGACTGATCCCACAGTGCGGCGATTGACACCTGATCCGCCGGGTAAACGGCATTGGCCCACTGACGTTCCAATGTCAGCGCGGGTGCCAATCCGGTGTATTCATACCAGCGCGGATCGATGGAGATAAGATTGCCGTGCTTGTCAGCCGTCCAGGGCCATAGCGGATTGAGCTCAGCCGCGATACGGTAATGCCGCTCGCTTTCACGCAGTCGGTTCTCTGTAAGCCGCATGGCTTCCTGGGTTTTGGAACGCTTCAACACTGCGCCAAGCAAGTTGCTGTAGCCCCGGAGGAAGTCGATATCGCTGTCTGTGAACTGGCGGGGGCTGCGACTATCAACCTCGAAGATGCCAAAGGGCCGCTCGCCATTGGCGCCGTGGACTAAAACGTTGACGAAGGCTTTTACCCCGTTTTTCTTCTGAAAGTCGTGATAACGGAATCGGGTTTCCGTCCCAATGTCTGTCGAGACGACGGGCGCATGGGTATTGAGGGAGTACAACTCCGGGCTGCCTTCAACTGCTGTTACCCGAACCTTCCCAACGACGTCGGGCGCCCAGCCCACGCCATTTCTCACGAAGAACGTGACGCCGTCTCCTTCGAGCAACATAAATTTGGCCAGATTGGTTTCCAGCGCTTCTCCGACTAATCGACACGCCTCATCAAGGATGTGCTCCAGGTCATCTGACGCCAAGGCAAGCTCGCCAAATTTGGCAAGCACTTTGCGTTGGCGCAGTAACGTATCCTCGATAGTCATAGGTTCACCAATGAGGGGTTTTAATATCCGAGGCCTGTCCGCAGTCCAGGTTCAATTTCCTTGATCGATGCACCCTCCGCTAAAAACACGCTTATTTAGTTGCCGCTGATTTTCCAGTGTTTGACATCTTCAGCGAACACCATCTGCTTCATCTCATGAGCAATCCCGTAGGCCAAGGATTCGTGCGCGGCAATGACTTTTTCTTCCGCCGACAAGCAATGAAAAATGTCGAGCTTGGTCGCCGCCTCGGCGGTTTCGAGCATGAATATCTGGACGTAGCGCGCCAAGTCGTTGTCGAGACTCGACAGGTATTCGCGCAGGCGCTGATGGTCGACTGATTTTTGGCTGAAGTACCAATTCATCGGGTGAATCAGGAAGCGTGAGTGGGGCGATGTGATACGGCGACCTGCTGCCAAAAACATAATGATGCCCATTGATTCGATGTTGCCCGCGTTGATCGCGCACAGCGGCACCGGCAATGACTTCAGGAACGTGTAGAGGGTGAAGCCAAAGTTGGTACTGCCGCCGCTTGTAGAAAGATTGAGGAGCAACGAGGTGGCGCCTTGATCGATGGCTTCCAGGCAGGAGTCCCGAAAGCGTTCAGTCGTTCCCTGATCGATCTGGCAATGAAAATGCACGATGTGTTCTGTCATCACTTGACCTCCTGTTTGTGATGCGGGGGAGGGGGCTTCTACGAGTTATTAAGTCTAGTAAATATCGAACATTTGGCATGCAAACGGGTGTAAGGCCCCGTCGATGAACGGTGACGTGCCGTCAGTCGAATACGCTTGTTTCCAATGGAACCATCTGCGCGAATCCACTCGTCGCGAGCTCCCGGTTTTTATTCAAACTTTCTGTTTTGTGCGTCCTCCGAATTAGACGAGCCCTTGCTCGTGCCAACGATGTAGAGGTGAACGAAATGGCCAATACAGGAAACGATAAGCCAGGCAATTTTTCTACTGATCGGGACAAGGCTTCAGAAGCCGGTAAGAAAGGTGGAGGCGCTTCCGGCGGAAATTTTGCCAACGACCCACAACGCGCATCTGAAGCAGGCCAAAAAGGTGGTCAAGCTTCCGGCGGACAACAATCGCGCGATAGCGACCGCATGTCCGGAGGCGGACAGGGTACGAATCGCGGAGGGGAATTTGCCGACGATAAAGAAAACATGTCCAAACCAGGCCAGAAAGGTGGCCAGGCTTCAGGCGGACAACAGTCCAACAAGCCTGATCAATCGTCCGGCGGTGGACGCGGCAGCAATCTTTCCGATGACAAATCATCTGAATCGGGACGCAAAGACGGCGGGATGAGCGGAGGTGGAGGACGCAAACCCTGATGCCCGCTGACATCATCAAGCCCCGAACCTTTCGGGGCTTGATTCGTAAAGCAGGGCAGTACGGCGGGAACGGCTGGGAATGGTCGGGACTGTTTCCGCTCTATTGTGGCGCGGTGCTCGTCGTGGGCTATATGTGGTTGGGCGCGTGCTGGCTGTATTGGCGCACTGTAGACGATCTGCAACGTCGGTCAGGTCGACAGGCCAGGGCGTTGGTCATCGTGACCATGATGCTTTTGGCCGTTTTGGTAATCTGGACAGCGAGGCTGGATGCTCAATATGCGCAACGGCTTTCCAATCGACTGATCTGGTTGCCGGCGGCAATACTGCTGACTGCAGTGCTGGTCAGTTTCGCCTTGGGCTTTCGAAGCCGCCGGCATTATCTGCCGCTCTTTGCAGCACTGGGGATTTTTATCTTGGCGTTCGCCCTGATGGTCGCAGCGCTCTTTCCGTTGATTGTCCCGCCTAATCTGACCTTGCAAAAAGCTGCTTCAAGTCCCACCAGTCAGATCTTCATGTTGGTCGGTTTCGCCGTGCTGATCCCGGTGACGCTCATCTATAACACCTACGGCTTCAGAGTCTTCAGCGGAAAGGTTCGCGTCGTTCATGATTGAGTGCAGCATCTCAATGCAGGCCAGCCCAATACCGGTGTACAGCGCCTTGCGCGCCTAGCACCGGATCCTGGTCGGATGCATGCTGAACAGGGCCTGATCTACCCTACAAAAGCTTTACTTCATCAACATGTTTCGCCTTCGCTGTTGCACGGCCGCACCTCCAGGGCGCGCCACTCCTTGACGAGCTGGCGGCGGTGGCGAGGGTAGCGTTCGGCAAGTACCTGGGCGCTCGCAATGTCATCCATCGCGATCACCCGGAACCTACTGTCCAACTCGCACCAGGCTGCGATGAACCGCTTGGACTCGATGAAGCCCAGCTTGATCGGCCAGACCACCTGCTCGTCCAGCGGCGTGTGTTCGATCGACAGGGTTATGCGCAGCTTGCGCTGCTCCCGAAGCGCCCTGCGTATTTCGCTCAGGTCGAGCGCCATCGCGCTCTTCAGCGGATGGCCCACGTAGATCGTGTCGTCGTCCAGGGCCGATTGCATGTCGGGCGGAAGAACGGCATTGATCTTGGCCAGCGCATTCGTCACGGCGAGGGTGAGCGGATCGTCGGCTTGTCGCCTCACCCATTGGGCGCCGATTGCCAGCGCATGCAGTTCCTCTTCGGTGAAGGACAGCGGGGGAAGCAGGAATCCTGGCCGCAGAACATAGCCGACACCGGGCTCTCCCTCGATGTCGGCGCCCATGCCCTGCAGTGTTGCGACGTCACGGCGGATAGTGCGCAGGGACACTCCCAACTCATGCGCAAGGGCTTTGCCTGACACCGTCCTGCGGTGTCGGCGAAGTGCTTGCATCAAGTCGAACAATCGATGACTTCGGGTCATTGCTACTCCATCGCCACGATGCCTTTACCGCCGAGCTTGCGGCCGTTTTCAAGCTCGGTGATCAGTGGGACTGCGGCGCTCAGGGAAACGATTTCTCCAATCGGAAGACTGAACGTGTTTTCCCGCGCGGCGTCCGCAAGCTTCTCGAGAATATCGGCGCGCGGCGAGCCGATGACAGGCTTCAGCCGTCGATCGAAGATCGCCCGGATGAACTTGCCCGGGCCGGGGTTCAGGTCCAGGTACACGCCGCCTCGGCGCAGCATGGCCATCCCCGCAGACACTGTCATTGTAGCGGCGGTGTCGTAGACCACGTCGAAGCGGGTGGTGATCGTCGACAGGTCCATCGTGCGGTAATCATGGACGGTCTGCACGCCGAGTGATTTGGCTCGGTCCATGTCCCTGGCGCTACAGCTGCCGGAGACGACGGCGCCGAAAAGTCGGGCGACTTGTACTGCGGCTTCGCCGACCGCCCCGGCACATCCGTTGATGAAGACATGCTGACCTGCTTGCAGCTTCGCCTTGTCGATCAGCCCGTTCCATGCGGTGATGCCTGGGGTGCCCAGACATGCCGCGTCCTCGAAGGAAACGCTGTCGGGTTTCTTGGCCAGGAATGCCTCCTTCGTCACCACGGCCTGGCCGAGCGCGCCACTCTCCTTGAAGCGGGCGAGGCCGAAGACGGCGTCGCCGGTCTGCAGTCGCGTGACACCGGCGCCGACGGCCGTAACGATGCCGGAGAAATCCATGCCCATCGCGCGGGGGAACGTCCTGCCAGTCACGATCTTCATCTGTCCGCCGCGCAGCTTCCAGTCGATCGGATTGATTGCTGCGAACTTCACCCGTACGGCCACCTCACCGTTGCCAGGTGGACGTAATTCGAAGTCTTCGACCCGCATCACTTCCGGGCCACCATAGTTGTTGTACTGAATGCGTTTCATGAGTGCAGCCACCTGAGGTCTTTCTGTCCGAGGAACTCAGCCTATAACGCAGTGGTGCCAATTCCTGGCACCATTCATGCGGCTCGCTCTGTGTGGCTTGCTGTTCGGAACAGTTGCCCGGCTGATCGAGGGTCAGTCAGGCGGCTGTCCTTTGGCGCTGAGCTGGACGGGCAGTGTCTCGATCAGTTTGCGTGAGAGAATCATTGGTTGTGTGAGCGCAACATATTGCTTGAAGTGCGGCGATTCGATGTGTGCACGATAGGCATCCTCGCTAGCGTAAATCTCGAAGAAACGCAGATTATTGGGTTTGTCCTTCTCCGCGACCGAGTAGATGGCGAGCACGCCGGGCTCGGTACGGATGGATTCTTCCATCTCCTCTTTGACGGCCACCTTGTAGGCTTCAAGCTGGGCCGGATCGATCACCAATTCCGCAATGCGTACGACGGTCTTGGCTGCTTCCTGTGCCTGTGCCGTACCTGTACCGAGGCCACATACCGTGCCCGCGATAAATACTGCCGTCAGTAGTCGATTTCCGTTATTCGCCATGGGATGTTTCCTGGGTCATGGGGTGAAAGTGGTTCGCATGTCGATGGCTTTATCGGGGCCGACTCGATTCTGGTTCCGAATTCGTCGCTGTCCGGGGCATCATGGGGCAATTGTCCTGGGGCATTTGCCACGACCGTCATCAGCTGCGTCGTTGTTCGAAAACGCCCTTGGCCACGGGCAGGGCAGACATGGCGTTCGGCCAGCCGGCGTAGAAGGCCAGGTGGGTGATGACTTCGCTGGCCTGTTCTTCTGTCAGGCCGCTGTCCATTGCACGGTTGAGATGGTAGGTGATCTGCTCGACCTGGCCGGTGGAGATCAGGGCGGCGACAGTGATGAGGCTGCGGTCGCGAGGCTTGAGATCGGGACGTAGCCAGAGATCACGGAAGAGGTAATCCGTGGTGTACTGCACGAGGCCCGGCGCCACGCTGTTGAACTGCTCGGCGACCCGTGCTGCGCGCTGGGCTTCGGCCTGTTCATCGAGAGGCAAAGAGGCCGGGCGAATGGCAGCCAGCTGATCCGCTTTGATGCCGTGCTTGGCGAACACCTGGCCGACAGGCCCCACTGCGGCCATGGCTTTGCCCCATCCTGAGTAATAGGCGAGGTGGGTGATGGTCTCTGATATCTCGGCCGGTTTTACGCCGGATTCGATCGCCAAATCGGCATACTGCGTCAGCTCCAGCGTTTCGCCGCGCGCGATCAGCGCGGCGATGGTCACCAGGCTGCGGTCGCGGCGGCTCAGGCCGGGGCGGTTCCATACGTCGCTGTAAAGACGGTCCTGCGTGTACTGTTCAAGGGCGGGTGCGACCGAGCGAACCTGCTCAAGATGACGTCCTTCATTGTTCGGTTGCCGGGCTTCGGTGCTCGTGGTTGTCATGATGATGGCTCCTGCGATGATGGGGGCGAGGCGCTTCATATCGGTATCTCCTCGGCATGAATGAATGGGTTGCAGCAAAGGCGCGATCACCTTCTAGCCGTGATCGAACTGGCTTTTGGTGGAGGGGGCAGCCCGGCCGCGTCTCGGGCTCCCGCCACCACAGGGCATATTCGCTCTGGACCGCGGCAATGGGATGCACGGCATGGGCACGGCAGATCGTCGTGGCGCTCGCCTCCGACAGCCCAGTGCTTGTTCTTGCCTGCCTGGACCAGATCCTTGATCGTCCCCGCCACGTCCTCGATTGGCACATCAGGATCGGGGCGATGTTGGTAGAGAAGGTCGATATGGCTGGTCTTGAAGCGTTTGAGCGAGCCATCGACGGCCCGGCGGATATGCTCGGGGATGAATCAAGCATAACGATGCATACGCAAGTCAGTTACAGGGGCATGTAGGATGGACTTGTGAGAAAAATTCAGGATCAGCCGTAAAAAGCAGGCCAGGACCTGAATGACTATTCAACCCATGGCCGCGCTTGCGCGATAAATGACACCCTGTGGCAAGGTAGGTCTCGTTAAACCAAGAGGTCGTATTCGACATGCAGACCAGTCGCGCCGATGTAGCCGATCTGATTTATTTCCTGGCCATTGCGCGCCAGCGTAGCTTCAGCCGCGCCGCGGTGGAGATCGGCGTAAGTGCATCGGCGCTGAGCCATGCGTTGAAGGGCCTGGAGAGTCGGCTTGGGGTCCGGCTGCTCAACCGCACCACGAAAAGCGTGACCTTGACCGCAGCTGGCGAAGCGCTTGCCCAATCGATCGGTGATCCTTTTGAGGCGATCGATACCGCACTGGACACGCTGAATCGGTTCCGAGATACACCCAGTGGCAGGGTCAGGATCAATGCTGCCGTCGAGGCGGCAAATCTTTTACTGGCTCCTATTATTCCGGCTTTCATGGATCGGTATCCCGATGTTGAGCTCGATATCGTTGCCAGTAATCGTTTGGTGGATATGACCGACGCCGGCTTCGATGCCGGGATCCGGTACGGTGGTACCGTCCCCGAGGACATGGTGAGCCGGCGCCTCTCGGCTGATATTCGCTGGGTTGTTGCAGCGGCGCCGAGTTACCTGGAGCGGTTCGGTACGCCCGAACATCCGGATGACCTGTTGAATCACCGATGCATCAGCAACCGTCTTGGCGATGATCGGGTTTATCGGTGGGAACTGGTGCGCAATGGTGAGGCATTCCAGATCACCGTACCAACATCCGTCACGGTCGACCAAGCTGAGACGGGCCTCATTGCGGTGCTCGGTGGTGCTGGCTTGATGTATTTCCCGGAACCTCTTGTTGAGCCTTATGTGAAGGACGGACGGCTCCGCCTGGTGCTTACGGAATGGGCCCCGCTGGAAGATGGTTTTCATATCTACTATTCGAGCCGACGGCAACTGCCAACGGGGTTGCGCTTACTTATAGAGTTCATCCGAGAAGTCCGGCCCTTGGGCTTGTAACCTGACTGGTCGGAATGTGCAGCCCGTAAGGTTGTCGCACAAGCGCAAGTTCGATGGCGCTCGCGCGATCACCTGAGCGTGGATAGCCAACCTTCTTCCATCAAAGAACATACGCTCTGGAGTATGTCGAAATCAGGCTTGCACATGGCGCGCTCAGGCTACTCGCATGGAAGACTGGACGCGTAAGGTTGCGTGTCATTTCAAGTCAGTGTGCGGTTGCGATGACAGAGGGGGAATGCTCCAAAGCGCTGAGGTAGGCGCTTTCGATCAGGGGCAACAGGGATAAATGATGATCGCCTGCCCCTTCAGTCAACACGCTCTAATGTCGATCAACAGAGATCAAAAAAAACAATGAATAGCCTGAACTCTAAAGATTCGAACGGTCAGTTGGCACAGGGTTTCAAGCCACGACACGTCACCATGCTTTCCATCGCAGGGATTATCGGCGCAGGTTTGTTCGTTGGGTCGGGACATGCCATCGCTGCTGCTGGTCCGGCGGTATTGCTGGCTTATCTTTGTTCCGGCCTGTTGGTCGTATTGGTCATGCGCATGCTGGGTGAAATGGCGGTGGCCAACCCCGACACCGGTTCCTTCTCAACCTATGCCGATCAGGCGATCGGGCGTTGGGCCGGCTTCACCATTGGCTGGCTCTACTGGTGGTTTTGGGTGTTGGTGATTCCGATCGAGGCGCTCGCGGCCGGGCATGTCATGAATCAATGGTTTCCCCAAATCGACTCCTGGCTCTTTGCCTTGTTGTCCATCGTCCTGTTGGTGGTGACCAACCTGTTCAGTGTTTCCAAATACGGCGAGTTCGAATTCTGGTTTGCGATGGCCAAGGTCGTGGCGATCATCGGGTTTATCGGCCTTGGTTTTGCGGTGCTGATGGGGTGGATTCCCGAGCGGGAAGCCAGCGGGTTGAGTCGACTCATGGAGGAACATGGCGGGTTTGCGCCCAACGGCTTGTCAGCGGTGGTAGGCGCGTTCATCACCATCATGTTCAGCTTCATCGGGACAGAAGCGGTGACTATTGCCGCCGCCGAATCCAGCAACCCCGCGCAGAATATCGCCAAAGCCACGCGCTCGGTGATCTGGCGCATCGGAGTGTTCTATTTGCTGTCCATCTTCGTGGTCATTTCCGTGGTGCCCTGGAATGATCCGTTGCTGGCGTCGGTGGGCTCTTATCAGCGGGCACTGGAGCTGATGAACGTTCCGCATGCCAAGTTGCTGGTGGATATGGTGGTGTTGATTGCCGTGGCCAGCTGCATGAACTCGTCGATCTATATTTCCTCGCGCATGTTGTTTTCCTTGGGCAAGCGCGGTGATGCTCCGAAGCCGCTGAGGGTAACGTCGTCGGCGGGCGTGCCGAGGGCTGCGGTGATTGCCAGCACCGTACTGGGTGCCGGTGTGACCTTGTTCAGCTACTTCATGCCCGCTGGTTTATTCCAGTTTCTGCTCGCCAGTTCCGGCGCCATTGCGTTGCTGGTGTACCTGGTGATCGCCGTTTCGCAATTGCGCATGCGTGGGATTCTGCGTCGGCAGAACGTCACGCTGACCTTTAAGATGTGGTTGTTTCCATGGCTCACCTGGTTGGTCATCGCCTTCATCTGCGCGGCGTTGGCGGTGATGATGGTGACGCCAGAGCACCGTCTGGAGGTGTCTTCAACCATCGGCCTGGCGCTGGTGATTTCCTTTATCGGCCTTGTGACCACGCGTCACCATGGGCGATCGCAGAGGGCGGTATCGGCGCAACGTGCCTAGTCGCCAGCACAAACGTGCTTGCGGTCTCATCAGAGCATGAGCCGCCGCGGGCGGTTAAAGCGGCCTGCGCGGCAAGTCCTGACCGTTCGCTGCGAGAGTAACTTCGATGGCATATGACATCTCCAAGCCCGCGCCCACGCAAACCATTGGTTTTTTGCTGCTGGACCAATTCACTCTGATCTCTCTGGCGTCTGCTGTAGAGCCTCTACGAATGGCCAATCAGTTGACAGGTCGGGAGCTGTATCGTTGGCAAACTTTCAGTTTGGGGGGCGAGCGAGTATGGGCAAGCGACGGGATGCCGATCACTCCGGACTCGTCAATCAATAACGCATCGATCCTTGATACTGTCATCGTCTGCGGTGGCACTGGTATTCAAAGCGCGGTGACCCGGGAGCACATCACTTGGTTGCGTGTCCAAGCGCGGCGTTCGAAACGGATCGGGGGCGTGTGTACAGGCAGTTGGGCGTTGGCCCAGGCAGGCTTGCTTGATGGTTTCGATTGCAGCGTGCACTGGGAATTTCTGGCTGCCATGCAGGAAGCTTTTCCGCGAGTGAATCTCAGCCCCAGTCTGTTCACCCTCGACCGAGACCGTGTCACCAGCTCGGGTGGAACCGCGCCAATGGACATGATGCTGCATCTGATCAGTCGCGATTATGGGCATGAGTTGGCAGCCGCCATCTCCGAAATGTTCGTCTACGAACGAATCCGCAATGAGCAGGATCACCAGCGAGTACCCCTCAAGCACATGCTGGGTACACATCAACCGAAGTTGCAGGAAATCGTCGCGCTAATGGAAGCGAATCTGGAAGAACCTATAGATCTCGACGACCTGGCCAATTATGCCGACTTGTCCCGTCGACAGCTCGAGCGGTTATTCCAGAAGTACCTACATACTTCGCCTTCGCGGTATTACCTCAAACTGCGCCTGATCCGCGCGCGTCAGTTGCTCAAGCAAACACCGATCTCCATTGTAGAGTTGTCGGTCGTATGCGGCTTTGTGTCGACGCCACACTTCTCAAAGTGCTACCGCGAATGTTTTGGAATTCCACCCAGCGAAGAGCGCTCGGTAGCGCAAACGCAACCGCGAGTGACAGCACGACCGATCACGCAGTCAATGCCCTCGTCAAGGCCGATGAGTTCGCTGGATCAGGCGCGTGAAGAGTCGACATTCGCAAGTATCAACATTTTGAAACCCTGAGCAGATTGGGTGATGTGGCTCGACCCGGTTCGACAGCTCAAGCAGGGCTGCCTCAAGCGCTAGTTGATGTTCGTTAATCTTTAAGAGCAGGGAAGGGAGGAGGTCTGAGATCGGCACCTATCAATGGCGTTAACAACCCTAAGGTGTTGACGAAAGGCCTCAGGGCGTGAAGGGGGTATGTCAGGACTTCGCTTCCTTGGTCCCCAGCACATCGCGGATGCTGTCCACCACATTGCTGTCTTTGATCACATCGTTCAGCCAGCCCTCGAGCGGCATGTTGCCCCATTTGATCGCGCGTTCGATCAGATAAGGGACGGGGCTTTGGGGCTCGGTCTGTTTGAAGAACTGGGCGATGCCCGCCAGCAGGGTGAACGCTTCATCGCGGGTCTGCGGGGTGGTTCGAAGCGGTGTGCTTGAAAGACTTTGTTCAGGCTGGGTCATTGCGGAACCTGCGGGTTGTTCGCCAGTGCTTTCAGGGACGGCCGGAGCCGGCGCGACAGGGGCCGGGGTCAGTTCGATGCCCCGGTCCTTGAGCAGTTTTTCCGCCAGTTGTCCTGCGCGGAACAGAATGTCATTGAGCCCAGAAAAGCTCGGCGCTTCAGGGCCAAAGAGCCTGTCCGCGGTGCTCTGAAGCTGCTGGCAGGCTTTCAGGCAGGCGGCTATCTCGCCGGCCTTGAGGCGCAGATGATCCGAGTCGGTCAGCACCACCGAACGCTGGAAGACTTCCGCGTTGATCTTGCCTTCGTCGAGGGCGGCCCGCATCGCCTGAGGGTTTTGCAGCGCCAGGTTTTCGATGTGCCGGGATTCGTCATAGCGAAGCAGGCCGTAATATTGCCCCTGGGTGATCGGCAATGCGCCGACGATGTCCGCCAGCGAGGTTTTCATCCACGCCAGGCGTGCGGCACGTTCATCGACGCCGTCCTCCAAGGAGGGAAACAGATCCGCCCAGAAGGTTTGCAGAATGCGCTCGGCCAGCGTCAGGCCGAAGGTAATACCAACAAAATGGTACTTGTGCGCCAGGCCTTCACTGAGCCAGGCGACCAGCATCAAGTCTTTGCTCTGTCGAGCCAGGCCTTGTGCCGCCAAGGTAATGGTCAGATCCCAATCGGAAGCCTTGAGATCGGTTTGCCAGTCACCCTGGGTAAGGTAATCGGGGTCTGCTCGACGAGCTTCCTTCACCTGATCGAACAAGGTGGAAAAGCTCAAGTCTTCACCGCTCCCCTCATTGATGGGCGCTGTCAGTTCGGCCAGCGAAAGGTCGTTGAGAAATTCAGACATAGGCAACTCTGATCAAAATAAAAGAACACCGCGCCTGTTTGGCAAGCACGGTGCTGAATACGGACCGCGTGCGCGGTCCGCTATCGCTACGGGCTTAAGCGAAAACTTTGTTCGCCGTGCGATCCCAACCACCGGTGACGTTACCGCCACCCTGGCCATCGGCACGGCTTTGTTGGGTGTAGGTAGTCTTGATGCGCGCGAAGTTGAAGCTGATTTCTTCGATCGGCAGATCGCTGACCGCTTTGTCTTCACCGCCCTGACTGCCGCCAGCAACGGCCTTGACGGAGGAGACCACGACTTCTTCCAGGTTGATGGTCAGGTAAGTGACCTTGTCACCGCCCGCGCGGTTGACGTTCAGCTGGATCTTGGCGATGTGGGTGCCTTTGCAGCAGGCTTCGAACAGCTTGGCAGAAGCCTTGTCAACGGCTTTGCGGATGCTGAAATCGCTCAACGACACACGCTCCGACGAAGCACCGCCCGAGGAGCTTGCAGTTGCGGAAGTCGCCTGAGTTGCGCCGTACTCGTAGCCCAGCACTTCGATCCAGTCCTTGTGCTTGTCGTCGAGCACTTCACCTGGAATGCCTTCGATCTGAATGTATGCGTCAAATGCCATTTTTCATTTCTCCTTACCTTCATTTAAAGGGCTGTAACAACCTGCGGACAGATCACGAACCCTTCGTTTTTAACCTCTTTGAACGATCAAGAGAGGTGTCTTACCGGCCTGGGCCGAACTTCAAGCGGGCCCAGGCGGCGGTTTCCCTTCAGAAGCGCGGCCGTCTCAGTTGAGCGCCCGTACTTCGATTTCCACGCGCCGGTTAGGTTCCAGGCACTGAATAAGTTGGGCTCTTGGTTGCTGCGTGTTGCATTTGACCAAGGGCTTGGTGCTGCCTTCGCCGACGGCTTCCACCAGTTCACCCGGCACGCCTTTGCCCACCAGGTAGGTCTTGATGGTTTGTGCGCGCTGCCGGGAAACCTGCAGGTTGCCCTGTGGGTCGCCCAGTTGATCGGCGTGCCCGGAGATGATGATTTTGCCGATGTCAGGCGTGTTCAACAGCTTGCCGGCGATAGCGCTCAACTGGCCCTGACCTTCGGTTTTCAGGCTCTGGAAGTCGGCACGGCCAAAGGCGAACAAGGTGTCCGATTCCAGGGTGATGGTCTCGATCGAGCGCAAGGATTGCGTGAGCAAACTGTTGATGTAGTTACGCGAACTGGAGGTCAGGAACGCGTTATCGAGGATCCGAGGCACGTCTTCCTCGTGGATCTGGTCGCTGTAGAAATTGATCTGCCGGCTGGCAAACTCGTAATCCTGATTCGAGGCCGAACCGTCATTCGAAGCACCGATGGTTTTACCGGTCTGGCGGGCAATCGCCGGGTACCAGTAATCTGGCATTTTCGCTTTCAGGATCGCCGGATCAGCCTTTTCGCGCTGGGCACGCGAGAGCATGACGTAGGTGTCCAGCGTGGTCTTGCCGAACGCCGCGATGGACTGTGCCCGGTTGTCGCCAGGCAGCGCCTTGGGTTCGACACTGTCCACGCCGGTCACGGGCAGCAGTTCGTTGCTGTTGCGCTGATACACCTTGAGGGTGGTCAACAGGTACAGCGAGCGGGTCAGGTTGTCGGCGGTCGGCTTGAGCATCACGCTTTCCAGCCGGCTGAAATACTGACTGCGCACCAGCGGCTCGACTTTGTAGCCTTGGTAAAGCCCCAGGCGCATGCGCATCGGCACACCTTCATCGTGGTGCTGCGCGTAGTAATGGGCGGTCCAGAAGCGCATGCGATCCAGCGTTTGCCAGTCGGTGTATTGCCCTGTCGCCGAAGCGTCGGCTTTGGCCGCCTGGGCCAGTTCCGTGGAAATAGTCTGCACGGTGTTTTTGTTGTTCACATAGGACCAGCCCAGCAAGCTGCACAGCAGCACCGCGACCAGCCCGGCACCACCAATCCACGCCGCCTTGCGCCGACGTTCGCGATGGTTGGTGGTGTACAGCGCCACCAGATGCTGGTCGGGAATGATGACTTTGCGGAACAGGCTGTTGATGAACAGCGGACGCGGTTGCGCATCGCCGCCGGCGATCTCTTGATCACTGTCCAGTGAGAAACGCTCGGTGACCTGGCGCGTGTGCCCACCCATTTCCGGCTGGTCGGCGTCGAGAGCACTGGTGAAATAGAAGCCGCGCAGCAGTTCGGCCTTTTGGTACGGGTTGGCGCGCAACAGCGCATCGACGAACAACTGCAGTCTCGGCTTCAGCGCCGCCAGTTCCAGCGGAAAGCGATATACCGCTGAATCCTGGCGGGTGATCTGAATGTCCTGCATGACCAGTTGTTGACTCGCCACTTGCTGCCAATAGCTGACCAACTCGTCCATCGCCACGCCGAATTGCCGGCCCCAGTCGGCCTGTTCGTACCCCTTATGGGAAAACGTCTTGCCCATGACTTCGCCGCGGGCAACGTCATCCAGTTGGCGATAGAACGGGGCAAAACCCGGCACCAGGTCACACTTGGTGAACACCAGATAGACCGGCAGGCGCACTTCCAGCAGCGCATGGGTTTCCTGGATGCGTTCGCGCAGCCGCTTGGCAATACGCTCCTGGTCTTCGAGCGACGTTTGCAGAATGTCGTGAATGCTGACGGTAACGATCAAGCCGTTGAGCGGCCGACGCTGGCGGTGCTGACGCAACAGTTGCAGGAAGGCCCGCCATTTGCCGGCCTCTTCCTGGTTGTTCATGTAGCGACCGGCGGTATCCAGCAGGACGGCTTCGGAACTGAAAAACCAGTCGCAGTTGCGGGTGCCGCCCAGGCCGGCGACACGCGCACCTTCACGCTCCGCATACGGGAAGTTGAGGCCCGATTGATAGAGCATTGTACTTTTGCCGGCAGCCGGCTGGCCGATCACCAGGTACCAGGGCAGGGCATACAGCGCATCCTTGGGATTGCTGCCCCGCGGCTTGTTGTTGTGCAGCCGCTCGATGCTCTGCAACAGGCGCTCGCGCAACAGGCTGACTTCTTCGCGGTCCGCCGGGCTGGCGTTGAGCACCGCTTGATCGGCGTCGTCGCGCAGCAGCCCTTCAAGGTTGTGGTGACGCGACACGCCCCGATAAAGCAGCAGCACGTAACCAGCCGAGAGCAGCAGGAACACGCCGATGCCGGTCAGCAGGCTGTTCAGCGAGCTGAAGTCAAACGCACGACCAATGCTCCACACCACGAAAATGGTGAGGAAAAAGCAAACCCCCAGAATGTAGGGTTGGAAGCGCAAGAAGTAATACTTGATCTTGTTCATACGGACTTCAAATCCAGCGCGTCGACAAAACGGTCGATAACGTCATCAAGAGGGCGGTCGATTTCGGGAAAGGCGTGTTTCGGGTGGTGCTCATCAAATGCATCGAATGACGCCAGCACGTCATGGCTCTGCAAGCGGTTTGCGCTACCGGTCAGCACACGATAGGCATCGCTGTTGTTTCGTGACGGGAAGCAGATCAGCCGGGGGCGCATAAAGTCGTCTGCCAACAGACTGACCTGCGGCACGCCGCTGCCGGCGGTCATTCGCGCCAACCAGGTGATCCACAAATCGGCGGTCGGATTTTTCAAACCTCTTTCCGCCGGCAAGGGCAGGGAAATCCCCATCGGCGTTGGCTGATGCAGATGGCTTTTGAACGCCAGCAGCCGGGTTAGTACGGCATTGGTGACAAATTCCGGGTAGGCGCCTTCCAGCGCGGTGGCAATGTCGCGCAGGTTGAAGTTCACCAGGAACTTGTCATGCACGCGCCGGAACAACTCGAAATCCTGACCTTGCAACGGGCGCAAGGCCTTGATTCGGTCGAACAGCACGGACGTACTTTCGCCCTGGGCGGCCATGTGCAGCAACGGCCTGATCTGCCCGCTGAACAGTTCGCTCAGGGTGAAAGGATTGACCAACGTCCCGGAGTCGCTGGCTTTGACCGTTTGAAAAATGAAAAACGGATAACGCCGCTGGCTGGAATCCCTCGAGCTGATCAAGCCGCCGACCAGCCAGTTGCCACTGCGTGCGCGGTAGCTGAAAAAGCACACCGGTAACGTGTCGAACAACTCTCGCCAGTCCTCAAGAGGCTGCAGGGCGGCCAATGCGCCTTGCAGCCAGGCATCGAACTCGCAGACGTCGTCGGCTGCACCGTGCAGGCTGACGAAGTCCGGGCTCGCGGGCACTTTTCCGAAACAGCCAATCATTGGCCGTGTCCCTGATTCAAGGCGAGCGTGCTCACTGGACCCGTCCGCCGCTGGCGTTGAGTGCACTCAGTGCCTTGACGTTCGCCAGGTCGGTCAGCTTGACGCCACCGTAGTTGCGCACGGCGAGGCTGACCTGGCCACTGGCGGTGTTCCAGCTGAAACGTTGCTGGATACCATCCAGATCGCTGACGCGGGCGCTGTCATTCATGCGCAACAGGCCCCAGCGACCGGGGTAGTCGAACACCGTGATGCGTTCGCCGCTCAGCGTGATCACGTCCATGCGCGCACCCGGTGCGGTGGTGGTGCCCGGCCAGGAGAAGCGGCTCCAGCTGGTCTTGCCGTTGCGATAGTGCTGCACCTGACCGTCCAGGGTGAAGATGATGTCGGTGAACCAGGCCGCTGGCTCCAGCATGATCTCAAAACCGTTTTCCCGGTCCGACAGGCTGGTAATGACCTGGCCCAGTGAGCTGGCCTTGTCGATGCTGTTGACCATGTTCGGATTGACCAACGGCGTTGCTTTGCTGGCGCTGCTCATGCCGAGGCCTTCGCCCCCGGACAGATTGCCGATTTCGTTGCGCTTGAAGTTCGGCAGCAAGCCGGATTCCGGGTCGACGAAACGCTGCAGGTCCTTGACCGAGGCTTCATTGCGACTGCCTGCCGCAATCGGGTAACGGTGCGCCATGACTTGTTCCCAAGGCTTGGCGATCTGTTGTGCCCAGGCCTTGGCGATCTGCTCGCCGGCCGGATCGCGCAGGGTTTCCCAGGCGAACTGAATCGGCAAACTGAACAGGCCTTGCAACGAAGTCGACAGGCCGCCCTGACTGGTGTCGACGGTGGTCTCCACGTAGTTGCGCACGCTGGTGACTTCGCTCGGCTGACCTTCCAGGGTTTCGCTGATCAGTTGCTTGCTGCTTTTGCCGACGTCTTGGGAGCGCTGGATGTTGTTCATCCTCACTTTGAGTTTGCGCAACGCCGCCAGGTAGCGATCCATGATCGTGCTGTCGGCGCCCTCGGCGTTTTGCACGGCGAAGACTCGTGACACCGGCTCGAAGCGCTTGGCCAGGCTGCCGTCGTCCACCGCAGGCAACGGCGAAATCAGCGCATTGGGCGAGGTGTCCTGCCCATCGAAAATCCCCGTGACCTTGCCCCAGAAACCGTCATCGCGCTTGATCCCCGGTTGCTGCGTTTCACGCGGTGCAGGCACATCCCATTGGGTGTTGTCGTTGACCGCTGCCAGCAGGTTTTTCACCGGCGAGTTCTGCACGTCGCTGAGCAGCGACAGTTGTTGGGTCGCGTTGGCCATGTCAGTGAAATGGCGAACACCGACGCTGTCGATCAGGGTGTACCAGGCCTGGGTGTAGTCGCGTTTGTAACGCGTCATGAACTCACGGATGAAGTTGGCTTTCTGCACCAGGCTATCGCCGCCTTCGCCATCGAGCACCCAGTCCGATTCGTTTTGCAGGTTGCCCGACAGCAGTTTGATCAGCTCAGGCTTCACAAACTGTTCCCAGCCCTGACGGGTGAAAATCGCCGGCACCGCTTCGCTGCCGTACAACAGCTGACGCCCAGGCAGCGGCACCAGATCGCTCAGGCCCACGGCCGGGAACTGGCGGCTGGACTCCAATTGCAGGCGCAGATATTCACGGTCCACCAGCGAGCTGGAAATCATGAACGACTTCAAGCTATTGCGGGTTTCGCTGATCAATTGCTCGTTACGTGGCAGGGACGGCGCCTGGCCATTTTTCAGCAGTTGCACGTAGACCGGCGAGTTGTCCTGAATAACCGCAGTGCTGACCGGGTTGTCGGTATTGGCGGTGTTGGCCCAGGCAACCGGCAACGCCGCGCCGACGAACTCTGGCTCAGGATGGGTTTCAGGTTGCGTCAGCATCAAGTAGAGCTTCAGCGCGTTATAGGACTCGATGATGGAGGCGACCTGGCGTTCATCCAGTCGACCGAGCATTTCCTCGGACAACGAGAGCCCACCGGTGGTCGCCGACAGTTCTGCGGCGTCGCTCGCCGTGGCCGGATTACGCAGTGCGGTCAACGCATCCCTGCGAGCCTTGTTCGCGGAACCCTTGGCCGCAGCGCTCAAACGACTGGTGACATCACCGGCGCTGCGCGGAACGCTGCTCAAGCGGGTCGGCAGTTTCAGCCCTTGCGCGCGAGCCTTGGCTGACGGACTGCCGGCCTTGGCGGGCGCCGCCGCGAAGCTGTTTTGCGGGTCCATGGTTTTTGCGAACTCATTGAAGGCGCGCATCTGCAATTGAAGTTGCAGGGTGATCGGTTCGAGCGCCTGAGTACGCAACTGCTGCAAATAAGCAGTCTGTGCGACGCGGTAGATGTCGTCACCCCGATAGAGGCCAGCGCTGAGTTGCAGTGGTACGCCTTTGGCACGGTACTTCTCGATGGCGGCGAGTTGATCGCGGAGCAATTCCAGGCCTTGGCCCGAGGCCAGCAACTCGGCGCGCTCCGGTGATTGCTGCAGCTCGTTGAGTTGCTCGCGCAATGCGGCCAGCCACTGACGGTTGTTCTGGAAGGACAGGGTTTGCCAGCCAATGAACACCAGTGCGGCGAGCACGGCCACGCCCAGCACGGCCGGGCTGAAGGATTTGTTGTGTCCGGAACGCGACTGGTAAAGCGTCAGGTCGCGGTCCGGGAAAATCACACGGCGGAACGTATCGGTAATGAAATAGCTGCGGTCACTGATTTTCTTGCCGCTGCTTGGCGTGTGCTTTTCGTGCTCGACTTCCGGCAGCAGCGAAAACGACTCGGCCAGATCATCTTCATACACCTGGCTCAGTTGCTGATCGGTCTGCAGGGCACTGGTGAAATACAGGCCACGCAGCAACAGTTGCGTACCCGAATGACCGGTCTGGGCGAAGTGCTGGAGAAATTGCTCAAGCACCACCGACAATTCCGAAAAATAGTTCGGGAAGTTCAGCAGCGCGCTGTTGGCATCGGCGCCCAACGCAATCATCTGCGCGTCGACGTGACGGCGAATATGACTGTGCAGGTTGGCCAGCTTGGCATCCAGCACCGGGCGCAAACCCTGGTTGCGGATTTCCGACAAACCGAAGGTCATGCCCAGCGGTTGCTGACGTTCGTTCAGGTCCAGGCCTTCAAAAGCCTGGCTGAACCCCGGCAGTTGATCGGTCTTGCTCAACATCAGGTAGATCGGCGGGTTGGCGTCCAGGCAGTCGGTGTATTCCTCGATGCGTGACACCAGTTGCGCGGCGAGCTCGTTGCGCTCGGTGGCGCTGGCGGCCAGCAGTTCAGGCAGGCTCACCACCAGCACCAGGCCGTTGACGGCGGCTTTGTTACGTTGTTTTTTCAGCATCCGCAGGAACGCGGCGAATTCGCTGGCCGACTGGTCGTCCCGCAGGTAGCGACCGGCCGTGTCGATCATCACGGCCTCAGGGCTGAAGTACCAGTCGCAATGTTGCGTACCGCTTTGTGTGTCATTGGCGCTGTTGGCGATGCTCGCGGACAGGCCGGAACGCGTCAGTAATGAGGTTTTGCCGGCACCGGACATGCCGATGACCAGGTACCACGGCAAGTCATACAGCGCCGACGAGCCGCCACCACCGGCCGAGCGGTCGGTGCGCAGCATCGCGATGGCGTGCTTGAGCCGTTCGCGCAGCACTTGCTGGTCGCGGAATTCACCGGTGGATTTAAGCGATCGATCGACCTCGATCTGCACCAGGTTCTCAAGGTTGTGCTCAGCGCGGATCCGCTTGTACTGACGCAGCACAATGATCAGCAAATAGAAGGCGCTGATGATCGCCATCGCCTCCAGCGTGTAACCACGCAACCAGTTCACGTGCGGTGCCGCGAACCAGCCAACCGCCAGGCTCGCCAGCCACAGCACGGGGATGACAAACCAAAAGCTTTTCAACAAACGCAATAATGTCTTCATGTCTTCCTGACTCGATTACCTGAGGTGTGCTCAGGCACTGAACAGCTGGCTGATTTGTTCGGACAATGCGGCTACGTCCTTGGCCAACAGCCAGTCCAGCGTCAGGTAAACACCCACGCAGACCAGCGCAATGAGCGCCAGATAGAGCCAAACGGGAACTTCATGGCGCAGCATCTGCGAGACCTGGTCGGGCAATGCCCAATCCGGCGAGAGCGCCTTGGGCGTCTTGCGGTATCGCGCGATGTCCTGGCCCAGGGTGTTGGCCAGATAACGCAATTGGTCTTTTTGGCCGAGGCTGAATTTGCCTTCGAAACCCAGCGCCAGACACAGGTGATAGACCTCAAGCACATCCAGGTTTTGCTTGACGTCACTGCGCAACGAATCGATTTTCTCGAAAAAGCCTTCGCCCGCCAGGTGCACGCCGAAATAGCGGAACTGCAACGGCTGCAGTTCGAAGTGACGACGCAGATCGTTTTCCCCGGAGCGCAACACGCTTTCGTCGAGGAACGCACACAGGGCGTATTGCGTGTCCTTCACCTGTTCAACGCTGTAGTTGGCGTTACGGGCTTCGCGTTCCAGTGTCGAGAAGAAGGCATCGATGCTCGCCTCAAAAGCGGTGACCGAGGTCACTTGACGGCCTTTGCGCACGATCAGCGCCATGCTGATGAAGTCTTGCACCAGGTCTTTCAACACCGGTTTTTCAGTTGCGGCCGCCACGGCGCCTTGCATTACGGCTTCGTTCATTTGAGTACCGCCATCAGTTCAAGCTTGAGATTGGTAAAGGCGCTGGGTGCGTAAAAAGAGATGGCCTGGGCACTCATCATGCGTTCATACACCCGGCCATGGGGCTCGATGGAGAAGTAGTGATTGTCCAGTCGCACCGGAATCGCGTTGGGTAAGCGGGTCGAGTGATTGAGCGTGACGCCGGGCATGGCGCTGTTGACCACGACTTCAATGTCTTCCGGCGAGCCGACCTTGAACGCGCGCGGCACCAGTTCCAGCAGGCTGGAACCGGGCATGTCGGCGTGCACCGAAATATAGAAATCCGCCTCGGCCAGGCGCGGATCGAGCAGCTGTCCCTGCCAGTACGAAGGCTTGGTCTGGGTCAGGTTGATCATCACGCACTGGTTAGGCACGACGTTGTCGAGCAGTACACGAATCATTTCATCGAGCTTGACCAGCGAGGCCGCCGGGTCGTGATGGTCATACTCGGGGATGTCGTTGAGTTGCGTGTCCAGCGAAAACGTCAGCAAGCCGCCCGCGAGTTCCGCCAGAAACAGATACAAGCGCTCGGGGTGCAGGCGCGGGTGGGCGAGCAGGTGCGCCAGGCCCGGGTGCGCACGGTTCACCGTGTTCAACAGCCAGAACAAGGTCACGTCGCTGGAGCCGAACTCGGCAATCTGGTCCGCGCGTTCGCGACGACGACCCGACAGCGCCTTGCTTTTGGATTGCAGCGCGCCGAGCAATCGCTTGCCCAGACCGGTCAGGGTCTCGTGAGTGCCGACATGCAAGGTCGGGTGCACGAAGTGTGCATCGAGGTTGAAGCCGCCGATGTTGTTGCGTGACAGCCGGGCGATCGGGCAGTGGCTGTAGCCATCCAGGTTATCGCCGTCGATCAGCATCACCACGTTCAGGCGCAGGCTGGTGATTTCGTTCTCGAGGTCGCCTTCGTTGAGGTCCGGCAAGGTGTCGAACTGTTTGCGAAACCGCCGTGCGCTTTTTTGTTCCTGGCCGTCTTCGACGTAATTCATGCCGAAAGGCTCAGGCAGTTTCAGCGCGGCGTAGACCTTCAGGTCGTTGCCCTTGAGCAAGTCCTTCAAGTCACGCGCTGCCGGCAGCGGGTCATGCTGAGGCGCGTCGTACAGGCTGCCGTCGGGAAACACCAGTTTCAACCGTTTCAGCTGCAAAGAGCCGGTTGCGAGCGCCTCTTCATCGACCTGCAGCATTTGCACACCCCAATGGAAAGGCGTGTTGCGCAGCGTCGACTCTGCCAGCTGATGCTGATGGAACTCATCCTGATATTGGAAATGTTGTGGCAAAAGGAACATGCCTTCCGACCACATCACCCGGCTTTGCTTACTCATGAACGCCTTCCAATAGAGAGTTGAATTTTGACTCGGTGGCTTTTTGCGCGGAGCTGGTCGCCGTGTCTTCAGCCTTTTGCACGGCCGCGTTCTGCACACGCTGGGTGAGGGTTGGCTTCGCTGACGGGTCGGGCAGGGCAGAGGCTTGGGCGAGCTGCTCCTGAGTCTTGGGTTTGTTCAAGACATCGACACCGTTCACGGCGGAAACGGTGTTGTTGTCCACCAACACCCGCAGGCCATCGGCGGAAAACCAGATGCCATCCTTGCGCAGCGAGTTGGCGTCAAACGCAACCTTCCAGCGGCTGTTTTCATCCGAGCGGAAAAACGCGGCAACGCCGACGTAGCCCGCGGCCTTGTTCAACGGCCACTTGTCGACCTGCCCCATGCCCGGCAGCAAGGTGATTTCACGGTTTTCGAGCAGCGTATTGCCGAGGGCCTTTTGCGGGTCGTCCCACAGCGTGTCGGCGTCGATCGACGAAAAGCGCTCCAGCGACGTCAGCTGATACACGCGAATCACTACGGACAGCGGTTTGCCGGACTCATCGGGATTGAGCTGATTGCCGCCATCCGACGTCAGGATGACTTTCTCGTTATCGTCGAACAGCATGTCGCCGGCCCACGTATCGTCGACCCGCTTGCTGACACGGTCGGTGACGCCACAGGCCGTCAACGCCATCATCAATGCCACTGCGATCAGGCAATTTGCCAATGCCGGCTGCGCAGGGCGCTTCCTTGAATGTCTGTTATCCATGATGGCTACCTTTAAATACTCATTCAGCACAGGCTGTAGGCGAAATCGCCGTCGCTGCCCAACGCGATGTTCAAACTCTGGATCGGCTTGTCCTGCGCCATCCGCTCCAGGACCCGTTGCGCCAGTTCCGGCATCAGGGTTTTCGACAGGATGTTGTCGATGTTGCGGGCGCCGCTGTCGACTTCGGTGCAGCGCGAGGCAATGGCTTTGACCAGTGCTTCGTCGTAGCTCAGGACGGCTTGATGGTTGCGCTCGAAACGCTTGCGGATACGTTCGAGTTTGAGCGCGACGATGCGCTCCAGAATGGCGTCCTTGACCGGGTAGTACGGGACGATGGTCAGGCGGCCGAGGAACGCCGGTTTGAACACCTGGTTCAACTCCTCGCGCAGGCCTTCGACGATGTCTTCCGGCGTCGGTTGCTGCTCGGCATTCAGGCACCACTGCATGATGCGATCGGTGCCGGTGTTGGAGGTGAGGATGATCACGGTGTTGCGGAAGTTGATCTCCCGGCCTTCACCGTCATCCAGCACACCTTTATCGAACACCTGGAAAAACAGTTCGAGCACGTCCGGGTGGGCTTTTTCCACTTCATCCAGCAGCACCACGCTGTAAGGCTTGCGCCGCACGGCTTCGGTCAGCACGCCGCCTTCGCCATAACCGACGTAACCCGGTGGCGAACCCTTAAGGCTCGATACTGTGTGGGCTTCCTGGTACTCGGACATGTTGATGGTGATCAGGTTACGTTCGCCGCCGTACAGGGTGTCGGCCAGGGCCAGCGCGGTTTCGGTCTTGCCGACACCGCTCGGGCCGAGCAACAGGAACACCCCGATCGGCTTGTTAGGGTCTTCCATGCGTGCGCGGGATACCTTGATGCGCTTGCCGATTTCCTGCAGGGCGTGATCTTGTCCCAGTACCCGTTCGCCCAGCAGCGCGGGCAGGCGCTGGACGGTGTCGATTTCATCACGGAGCATTTTGCCCAACGGGATGCCGGTCCAACCGGAGATCACTTCGCCAATGGTCCCGCCGTCGACCAACGCATGCACCAGCGGTTGTTCACCCTGGACGCTGGTCAGTTCGGCGCGTACCGCTGCAATCTCGCGGGCATCGGGTGTCTGGTTGTCCGGATGGCTGAGCGCGCCGAGTTTTTCGACCAGTTCCAGTTCGCGTTGCCACTGTTGCTCCAATGCATCGCGGGTTTGCTGTTGCGCCAGTAAATCGGTGTCGAGAATTGCCAGACGCCGGGCATGGTCGCTGCCTTTGGCGGCTTCTTGCTGCAGCACCGAGATTTCCGCCTGAAGGTTGTCGATGGTTCTTTTGCAGTCTTCCAGCGGCCCCGGCTGCGACGATTGGCCGAGGGCGACCCGCGCGCAGGCAGTGTCCAATACGCTGACGGCCTTGTCCGGCAACTGGCGCCCGGTGATGTAGCGATTGGACAAACGCACGGCTTGCACCAGCGCTTCGTCCATTACCGTAACCTTGTGGTGATCCTGCATTTTGGCCAGCAGGCCGCGAAGCATGTGGATCGCTTTGTCTTCGTCCGGCTCTTCGACCTTCACCACCTGGAAGCGACGTGCCAGGGCGGCATCTTTCTCGAAGTACTTCTTGTACTCGGCCCACGTGGTCGCCGCGATGGTGCGCAATTCGCCTCGGGCCAAGGCTGGCTTGAGCAGGTTGGCTGCGTCGTTTTGCCCGGCCTGGCCACCGGAGCCGATCAGGGTGTGGGCTTCGTCGATGAACAGGATGATCGGGTGCAGGCTGCGCTTGGTTTCTTCGATGACCGACTTGAGGCGGCTTTCGAACTCGCCTTTCACCCCGGCACCGGCCTGGAGCAAGCCCAGGTCCAGGGTGTGGATGGCCACGTCTTTAAGCACCGACGGCACATCTCCCTGGATGATGCGCAGCGCCAGGCCTTCAACCACGGCGGTTTTACCGACGCCGGCTTCACCGGTCAGGATCGGGTTGTTCTGGCGCCGACGGGTGAGGATGTCGACCATCTGCCGAACCTCGAACTCACGTCCCAGCACGGGATCAATCCGGCCTTCGCGCGCACTTTGCGTCAGGTTGATGGTGTATTGATCGAGAGCCGGGGTCTTGCCGTTGCCTTTAACCGTACTGCGCGCAGCGACGTCCGCCCCCGCCAACGGCTTGGCTTGCTGCGATTCGGCGCTGCCTTCGACCAGCGCGCCGAGGTTGACCCGCAGGTCGTCGGCATTGATTTTTTCCAGCTCGGGGGCGGACGCGATCACTACCCGGCGCAGCTCGTTGTCATCCAGCAATGCTTGCAACAGATAACCGGTGCGAATCTGCCCTTGCCCGAACTCGATAGAGGCCAGCACCCAGGCTTGCTCGATCATTCGCGTGATGTGCGGCGACAGTGCAGGCGTGCGAGTGTTGCCTTTTTTGAAGGTCCCCAGCGCGCTCACCAACTGAGCCTGCAGGCGATCCGGCACCACATCGTAGTGACGCAGAATGGCCGGCAGGTCGTTGTCGTTGCTGTCGAGCAACTGCAATAACAGGTGCTCGATCTCGACGTCGTAATGCTGTTCCGACAGGCACAAGGCCGCGGCACTTTCGGTGGCGGTGCGGCTGGTGTCGTTCAGTTTGGCAAACAGGGACTTCAGGTTCACAGGGAGACCCCATCAAAAGGAATGTGGAAGAGGGCACAACGGGAAGGTTCCACGTCGACACCAGGACGTTTGAGCCAGCCTTGCCAGCCCAGTGCAACGTTGCCCTGGCGACCGAGGCGGGCCACGGGGACTGCTTCGGGTTTGAGCCGGGGCGACAACTGGAAGTCCAGTTCGGCGCCGACGTAGAACCGCACCAGCTCCACCAGTTTCTGGTAGTCGACGGTGCCTGGCTGGAAGCGCTGATAGTCGACCAGGTCCAACGGACCCAACTCGATGCGCACGCACGATTGGTAATCCCAGACCCGGTTACCGGCGACTGCGCTTTGCCCGAGCGCGGCGTTTTTGCGGCCCAATTGCGTGCATTGGCTGGCGTCGAGTTTCAGCCAGCGTCCGGCAAATGGCTTGACCTTGAATGGCAGCGAAAAATAGAAGGACAGCATCACTTCAAGGTTCAGCGAGTTGCGCGGCTTCTGGGCGAACAGGCCGGAGAAATAGCTGAACAATTCGCGCCGCAGCGGTGAGCCTTGCTTGTCGAATTTCTGTTTCTGCGCCTCAGGCCCGAAACCCACCAGATTGAGCAGGTAGCGATCGAAATCCGAGGTGCCGTTGCGTTCGTATTCGATGTAGAACTTGTATTTCTGCCAGGCCTCGTAGAACAGCGTGGTCATGCGATGCGAGAACATATCGAGGAACGCATGGGCCGCATCATCGCGGTGCTGGATATGCCGCTCGATCAACAATTCGGTGTAGGGGCGCGGCAACACGCCGGACGGCCCGACCAGCCCCATGAACGTGACTTGCACTTCAGACAGGGGCAAACCTGCCGCGGACACCTTGCCTTCACGCTCAAACTGCAAGTCGCTGACTTCACTCGCAGGGAAGTTCAGCGACAGCTGCGAGCGAAAACGCAACGGGTCTTCGTGCGGTCGAGTGTCCAGGTCCATGCGCCCGGTTCTGCTGTAATGCAGACGGAGCAAACGCACCAATTGGAAAAACTCGAATCGGTGCGGCTCAGCCCGTGCCTGATCGATCAGACCAGGGGTTGATCGCCGGTTCGCGGTGGCCATTGGACGACTCTCTTTTCGCGCTGCAAGGTGCGAAGGGTTAATTGGGTAAAACTGTTCATGGTGCAGTACTGGCCAAAGAAGTGGTCGAGCACCATGCCGAACAAAAACACACCGCTGCCGGTGTATTGGCTTTCATCGAAATTGAGGGTGATGCCGACGCCTCGGACAAAATTCGGACGCGGATGGCCGATGCGTGCCACCACCGGCTCGCTGCTGACCGAGACAATGCCGTTGATCTGTTTGCGCAGCGCTGACACGTTGCGGTAGTTGTAGAGCGACAGCAGCTCCAGCAGCACTTCGCGCCCCTGGGACACCAGCGACATGTGGTTGAGCGAGAGGTGCGAAATCAGCCGCCAGATCACCCCGTTACCCAGCGGCACGCGCGCGGTTGCGGTGGGTTTGCGCAAGCAGCGGATGTCCTGGATCACCGAGTTGCCGGGGATGTTGAAGTCTCCGCGCTCACCGCCGAACGGCAGCATCAACGGCAGGTCACGATTGCTGCAGGTCAGGCGCAGGCTCAAGGTGTCGTTGCTGGAGGTGATCAACTCCAGTTCGCGATCCACCACCCGGATAAACACGTCCGAGCCATCACGCTGGCGCGCCTGCACCGGCCGACGTCGTGCGATCCAGAAGCTCTGGCCGGGACCTTGATCGCCACGCGGTTCGAAGAATGGATGACAGGTGCTGACCTGATCGACACCGCCGACTTTGCGCACCCGGCGCACACGATCGATCGACACGACTTCCGCCGAGCCTTGCAGGCGCACATCCGGCGTCACGGCATACTCGTGCTGGGCGTGGGTCAACTTGATCGGCTCTGCCTGTTGGCGGAACAGATTGATGATCGGCGTGCAGTTGAGCTTGAAGTTATTGCGCCCGATGTTCTGCGTCAGGCGTGCCAGGCGATCGCTCAGGTCGTAGTCCGAAAAGTAGAAGTTGATCTCGATTTTCTCGAGGTTCTGGCCCGCTAACAGCCGCGCAAAACCCGACAGATCGAAGAACATGAACTTGTCCGGAAAGGTGAAGTACTCGTGCAGCAAGCGATAACCCAGGAACGAGCGCTCCGAATAATCCACCAGGCCTTCATCGCGACCATAACCGACGGCTTTCAGCGCGTTCGCTGGCAGCGAGATCTCGCGGGTTCGCCCCTCATCCTCGAACGACAACGTAGCCTTGGCCAGGTTGTTGAACAGCAGCTCATAGAGCTGCAGCATCAGGGTGCTTTCGCCGTCGAGGAAAAAACGCAGACTGTCCAGTTCCATCTTGCCGAACAACACATCAGAGGTTGCCGTCAGGCCGATGCGCAGGCGCGCGACCAAGTCAGCGCGATGACCGTTGAACGCTGAGCGTTCCATTTCAATGAACGACGCTTGATGCACTGCCACCGGCCACAGTTCAACCGGGTAGCAAGTGCGGAATTTGCACACCACGCCATCAATCGGGTTGGCGCTGAGTTCGGTGTGGCGGGCGACGCGGAAGGCTTCGGTGACCTTTTCCTGCTTGCCCATGTTGAACTCGACGATCGACATCGACGGGGTAGGGCGCAGGTAATGCGGGTACAACACTTCGAGAAACGACTCGACGATTTCCGGCAGCTCATCGTCGAGTTTTTTGTGCACGCGGGCCGACAGGAACGAGAACGCTTCGATCAAGCGCTCGGTATGCGGGTCTTCGCAGTTATCGCCCTCGATGAGCAACCGCGAAGCAATCTTCGGGTACTGGCTCGCGAACTCCTGCCCTAAAAAGCGCAGGTGCGACAGTTCCTTTTCGTAATAGGGCAGCAGATCGTCGAGCATCAGTTGAGGTTCTGCACTTTGTATTCCTGGGTGTTGACCTGCAGCACCGCGTCGAAGGAAACCTGACGGGTGATGTCCTGCAGGCGCAGTACTGCGTCCACGCGGAAGGTCAGCATGCGTTGGCCGGTTTGTTGGGCGAGCAGTTGGACTTTTACGCTGCGAAACCGTCGATCGCCGACGGTGATCGCTTTCTCCAGTTGTCGTTGAATCAACAGGCGGTCTTGTGGATCAAGCACGCTGCGACTGGTGAAATCCGGCATGCCGTAGTCGAGGATGGTTCCGCCCAGATTGACGAAACCCTCCAGCTCGTTGGCGACCAGGGACTGGCGCGTGTTGACCAGCACCTCCAGGTCGCGAACGATGCTGGCCTTGTAATCGGCCAGCGAACACAAGCGTTGCGATGAAGCTTCCATGGATTGATGCGGATGATCGTCCAGCAATCGATCCAGCAACGATGGCAACAGCTTGTGTTGACTACTCATATAGCCTCCCTGGCAATGGTGTGGATCAGCCGCGAGTCGATTGCGGCAATTCGGCGACCAGGCGCAACGAAGCGGTCAGCTCGTCCAGTTGGTAATGTGGACGCAGGTACGTCACGGCCTTGTACACACCTGGTTTGCCGGGAACCTCGAACACTTCAGCCCGCGCTTCGCGCAACGGGAATTTGGCCTTGGCTTCCTGGCTGGCGGTGTCATCCAGCAGCACATAGCTCGACAGCCACTTGTTGAGGAACATCTCGACGTCCTTGCGGGACGCGAAGCTGCCGATCTTGTCGCGCATGATCGCCTTCATGTAATGCGCGATGCGCGACGTGGCGAAGATGTATTGCAGCTGCGCGGAAAGCCGGGCGTTGGCGTTGGCGATGTCGGTGTTGTAGTGCTTCTGTTTCTGCGCCGACTGAGTGCCGAAGAACGCGGCATAGTCGGTGCCTTTGCAGTGCACCAGCGGAATGAAGCCAAGGTCCGACAGTTCTTTTTCACGACGGTCGGTGATGGCGATTTCGGTCGGGCACTTGAGGGCAATTTCGCCGTCATCGGTTTTGAACGTGTGCGTCGGCAGGCCTTCCACCAGACCTCCACCCTCGACACCGCGAATCGCCACGCACCAGCCGTATCGCGAGAACGCGTCGGTGACCCGAGTGCCCAGCGCGTAGGCGGCGTTCATCCACAGGTACTTGTTGTGGTCGCGGCCATCGACGCTTTCCACGAAGTTGAATTCTTCAACTGGCGTGGTATCCGGGCCATAAGGCAGGCGACCCAGCACGTGGGGCAACGTCAGACCGACATAACGCGAGTCTTCGGAGGCGCGGAACGACTTCCACTTGGCGTATTCGACGGTATCGAAAATCTTCGCCAGGTCCCGTGGGCCGGACATGTCGGTAAACGAATCCCAGCCGAACAGCTCTGGCGAAGCCGCCGAGATAAACGGTGCATGGGCCGCGGCGGCGACATGGGAAATCTCTTCGAGCAGGTACATGTCTTCGGGGCTGCGATTGAACTCGTAATCACCCAGCAACATGCCGAACGGTGCACCACCGAAGGTGCCGTATTCTTCTTCGTAGATCTTTTTGAACAGCGCGCTCTGGTCGAATTCGGAGGCGGACTTGAGGTCGCGCACCAGGTCTTTCTTCGACGCATTGAGCAGGTGAATCTTCAGCGTGGTGCTGGTTTCGGTCTGGTCCACCTGATACTTCAGGCCACGCCACGACGCTTCCAGTTGCTGGAATTCGCGAGCATGCATGATTTCGTTCATCTGCTCGGAGAGCATCGCGTCGATTTCGGCGATGCGCGCATCGAGCACGGCAATCAGGTCCTTGCTCGGCGTCATTTCGCCTTCGAGCACCTGGCTGACCAGTTCGCCGATCAAATCACGTGTGCGGGTGCGCTCAGTCTCGGAGCGCGCCACACGGCTTTGCGAAATGATGCTGTCGAGCAGCGAGGATTGCGGGGCGAAGTTTTCCACTTCAACCAGATCGCCGTCCTGTTGAGTCACGGTTTGCTTATCGTTCATCTTCAGGCTCCTACTCTTTGCCATCGGTGGCTGGAACAGCGGCTTCACGGCCGAATTCCTTGCCCAGCGTTTTCAACTTTTCAGTGTTCTGCAACACGTCCATGAGCAGCTCTTCGAGCTTGTCGTTACCGCCCATCTTGTTGCGCAGATCAGCCAGCTTGTTGCGCACTTCCAGCAGCTTGCGCAGCGGCTCGACCTGCTTCACCACGTTCTGCGGCTCGAAGTCTTCGAGGGCGTTGAAGTTGAGCTCGACGCCCAACTGCGTGCCGTTCCTGACCAGCGTGTTGTCGACCCGATAACTCAGGCGCGGCTTGATGCCCTTGAGCACGCCGTTGAAGTTGTCGCGGTCGATGAAAATGAACTTGCGCTCTTTGAGCTTCGGCAGCGGCTCCAGCGGGTTGCCGGAGAAATCGCCCAGCACACCGACGACAAAGGGCAGCTCTTTCTTTTCCTGAGCGTCACCGATATCCACGTCATAGGTGATATGGACCCGAGGCGCGCGAACGCGGTCGAGTTTGTGCTGGGTACTTTCCTTCTTCGCCATCGTGATCTCCTGTGCGAACCAATTCGCTGCAAGTCGTTTGCGTTCCGGCCAGCGGGTGGCCGGGCGCGTTACATTCCTTCGATCGTCAGCAGAAGGCGCTGACGGATTTCATCGTTCATTTCAATAATGTTTTCGTGCCCCACCAACTCTTCGAAGCTGGTATTGCCGGCGATCTGCGTGCTGCTGCGGATAACCGATTCGTCCGGCAATTGGGAGCGCACCGGTGAGCCGATGACGCAGAAGGGCAGGTCACCAAAGTCTTTGAGGCGTTCGAAACTGAGGGGAAAGCGCAGGCCGCCAAACAAACGGCCCAGGCCAGGTGACTGTCTCAGGCAGTAGAACAACACCAGGTAGTGCACGACGAAGCGGTACAACTCGGCGCTGCTGCGATTGGGGTCTTTGATGACGGTGCGAAAGCGCGCCAGGTCGAACGAGTTGAAGCCCACGACCCAGCGCACAGGGCTGGTGATGCGGATGGTCTGGCCGCTTTGCGAGAGCACCTTGTCGTACTCCAGCGGAAACAGTTCCGGCGTCGTGCCGATCAGGTTGAGAGGCACTTCCAGTTCATTGACCAACTGAAAGGGCGTTGCCGACCCGATGCGGTCGTAGAGTTCCTTGAACTCCTTGAAGTGGTGCTGGGTCTCGCGGCCGCTGCTGCGCTGCGCACCTTGCAGGTATTCACCGAAAAACGTCTGCGGACGGATCAGCAATGCGAGGGTCGACAGATAATCCGAAGCCTGCGCCTTGAGCGCATCGGAAATGACCCGGGTCTGGCTTCGCAATTTGATCAGTGCTTCAACGTCAAACGTCTGAGTCATCGGTGTATCTTCCTTGAACTCTTTACGACCGCTTCCCGATTATTCAGGGAAAACGTGAAGAGCTACGAATTTCTCAATTGAGCACCTGTTCACAAAGTGCGATGGCCGATGTTTCTACATCGGAAATACACATTGGCAGGAATTTGTAGGAACACGGTGCTGGCATATGGATGTCGAGTGGCCAGCAACGTCGTATATGGCAACATCTCGAATGGAAAAGTTCACACAGAAAAGGATTTTTTCTCGTTTTTGATACATGCCGCAATGATGTCCGCTTGCCATTAGTTGACGGATCTGTCTGGCAGAAGGCTCTGAAACCTAGCAAGTTCAATGGTTTGAGAAGGATTGTGGATCCAATTTCCAAGTAAAATTAATTTGAAAAAGGGTGAACCGGTTCACCAAATGCCGGTTTATTTAGCGCCGGTAAAAATGGGAATGGGGGGAAGTGAGATTTATTTCGCGTGGAAGTGATGGCAACGCAGAGTATTTGGAATAAGGAAAGGTTTATCTCACCGTTCTGTTTGTAGGACGGCATTGCGGGGGGGGGCGTATGGAGCTCGATTGTCACGTACTGAACCCGGGGACGGCGCGGTATTTTTTGCAGCAGCGGTTTGAATAGTCGATTAATGGCTACCCACCAAAGCGTCATAGAGTTCTGCTAGCAGCGCGTGCAGTTCGTTGTTCTCGTTCAACAAGGGTTTTGCCTGCTCATACAGAACGATGTCGTTGATCGAGCCTGATCCGCCGTACAGCGATACGATTTGAGACAACGCGTACGTAGTGTCGTGGGGCAGGGCAATTCTGCATGCGTCGAGTTTGACCGCCCATTCAGGGCAACCGAACTTGCGCAGTAAGTCGGTCGTTTGGACGATGATCGAGGAGATTTTACTGATGTTTTTCATATTGACGGTCCTCTGTCATTGAGCGAGCGGCGTTCTATTTTTCAAAAGCAGCAACGCTGACGGTGCCATTGTGCAAGTTGATCGAGTAGCTAAGGCCATGTCCGAGGAAGGCTTTATGGCGGCAGCCCATTAGGCAGCTGAATCTTTAAGCCCTGTGCAATCTGATGGCCAATGTAGAAGGCATTTCCCAGGGCGCTGGCAAGTTCAGGGTCATTGGCTTCAAACTCTTTGCCGGCCCAGGCACCGATAGTCAACTGGTGTAGCCTCGCTTTATCTTTTTCAATGCCAAGCAACACGTTTTTGATGAATTGCAATTGAATCAACGAGCTTGAGTAGATCTGGAGTTCCGGGCGCCCGTTGTATCTCAGGGCGGTTATTGCTATCGCATTGTCGATGTAATCCAGGGCCGTTATTGGTGTTTTCAGGAGGTTGTCCCTTCCGGCTCCAGCGGTTTGATAGCTACGCGACGCCACGTAATCATCAAACATTTGAACCTGCTCGCTGGTCAAGTCATCGTCCCGATAGTAATCAACGTGTTTTCTATCGCTAAGGAATTGTTCTGAATGTGGCCCATGAGTCAGTAGCGAAACAATGGTTACACATTGCATGAGTCAATAGATTTCAAACAAGGATTCAGTGCCTCGACAATAACCGAGATTTTCCCCTTGCTTGCGCAAGTCATCAGCCAGTTGGCTGGCTGTATTGCGGTTTATCGTCGTCTCTGATGTCGAACCGGCCGATTCATTCGCTATGACGAATACCCGATAGCGCTGCAATAGGAGGGCATCAACAAGTGTCAGGTCCGGACAGGCGGGGGGCATCAGCGGGACAAATACCTCTGCTTCACGATTGATCGGTAGCCAGGACAAGTTCCTCTCCGCGCGGGAAGGTGCCTTGTCCACTGCTGTCAAGGGCGCTGCATCAACAACCTGCTCGGTGGAGGCGGGTGGAAGACCAGTCTTTCGCTTGAAAAGAGCTTTCAAATGACGCAGTAGTTTTGACATGGGATAGCCGGTAAAGAGGGAGTTTTTTTTGAAGGTGCGCCTTTAACAGTGCAAAAATACAGTCAGTTTGGTCAATATGGCTTATGCCTCTCACCTTCCGTCCACCTGTATGCAAACCTCCTGGTTGCCGATCATTTTACAAGGCCAATTGTCGTTGATATAGCGAGTGGGTTTGAAGCACGCATTCTCGTCGTTCACCCAAAATAGCTGCCAAGCCGATCCGGATATAAGCAGCTTCGGGCATGGGGTGTAGTCTCTGAGCAGCAATGTAAGCGTAGTCAGAATCATGATGGTGGGCACAATATAAATTATTGTTTTGATGGAGAGGTAGATCATCAACGTTTGGAAACGATGTAAAAAGGACTTGTTTGGCGGGTCAAATTTTTTCCGGTCCATGCAGCAATAGAGGCTCCTATGACACCGATCAAAATGGCGGGTGGTGCCATAATAAGGCAGAACGCTAAATATGGAGTCTCTACAACGGGTGCGTTTCGATAGATGCGCCCGTATAGTGGGAATACATGTTCCCATAGCCAATACATTGAAAAGGCTCCCGTCAGGATCATAAAAAATATAAAGACCACTGCGCTGAGCTTGAAAGCAAAAGGAGATATTGAGTATGATTTGCGTGTGTTGTTGCTCATAAGTACCAAAAATTAGTATCTCTAATTTGGATGGTTTGTACTCTCACCTTCCGTCAACCTGTATGCACACTTCCTGGTTGCCGATCATTTTGCAAGGCCAATTGTCGTTGATATAGCGAGTAGGTTTGAAGCACGCGTTTTTATCGTTCACCCAAAATAGCTGCCAAGCCGATCCAGATATCAAGAGCTTAGGGCAAGGGGTGTAGTCTCTGTAGAGCAGGATTAACGTCGTTAAGATTGCAACAGCGGGGACAACGTAAATCAAAATTTTAATGGATAGGCGGATCATTAATTCTTGGAAGCGATTTAAAAAAGTTTTTGGGGGGGGATCAAATTTTTTTCCAGACCAAGCAGCAGCGCAGGCAGCTATGAAAGTTAACACAGTTATAGGCGGTGCCATAAGAAGGCAGAACGCTAAATAGGGGGTTTCTACAATTGGTGCGTTTCGATAAATGCGCCCATACAAGGGCAGTATGTACTCCAAAATCGAATAGACCGTAAAAATTCCTAAGGCTATAGCGGATAAAATCACCACAAGCGCGATCAGCCTGAATTTCAATAATGAAATGGTGTGTCCGTACTCGCCTGCTTTATTGTTCATGGGATGCCTAAAACTTGGGAAATTTAAAGTTTGTAAAATTTGGCAATTCTGGCGCACTTGGCCAGCTACGGAATGGGATGTCGCCGGGTTGAATTTTTTTGATGATCCAAGATTTGGTTTCGTCGTAGGCCTCATCAATCAGATTCTGTATTATGCTAACGGCGACTTTCTCTGAGTAGGCCTGCAAATCTTTGGCACTGATTCTAGTTGCTTGCTCGCTTAAATATTTTATGTTTTCTACTGCGTATCGCATTCCGGCCTTTACGCTATTTTTAATATTGTATTTGTTGTCGATTATGTTCAGTGCAAAGCCGACTGCGAACACAATGACAGCTCCAAATATTACCGGAATTGCTGCAGTGGTAACAATTGTGCCTATTGCTAACGCAATTGCATATCCAATTGCAGACGCGATACCAGCTTTGATTAATTCAACGCCGACACCTGCGAATAGGTCTGCAAGCACCGCTTCGTCATTAAATATCCACTCCAGAACTTCAATGCCAACCGCTACATAGCAAGAGAGTTTAAAGCCTGTTATCGAGGAACCGCGAATTCCGTATTTTCCTATCCCAACGTCAACTAGCTGAGCATTTCGAATCCCGTAGCGAGTTCCCTTCAAACGCTGTCGCAGCCCCGGATGGCCGGTCAGAATGACATATTGCTTTCCGTTTTTAATCGAAATTCGAATTTTGGTTCCGAATCCGCCAATATCATTGAGTAAGCGGCTGATGTTATACGCATCATAGGCGCCTAAGGCCGAAGGCACTCCCCAATTGGTGTTGACGAAGGAATGTACGGTGGAGTTGTAAATAGATTGAGTATTACCCCGAAGACCATCCAGCATGCCCGGTTGCGTTCTGGCGCAAACTTGCGACGGCTGCGTTCCGATACCAGAGGAGGTATTTCGCTCAGCAATCAGCGCGTTTGCGTCATCCATGCTCAAGACGACCATTTCGCGTTGATTGCTGTCCATAGCACGGTCTAGCTGGTCGAGTTGAGTATCACTCAAGCTCATGGCGAACTCCCTGTATGCGTGTCTGCTCGCCTTGCGTGGCAAGGCCCGTGCAGCAGGGTGCACTGAGTGCAAAATAAAATCAAACAGGCTAAGTGCCATCAGTTTCCGAAAATCGTAACCTTGACAAAGAACTTTCAAGAGGTTTCCATCGCGGGCTTCAGGCTAAATTTTGCAGGATGCAACGAATGATATCGGACCTTATCGGACAGATTACAGCCCAGAACAATCGGCTCATCACATTCGACTCCCCGTTGCCACCCGAGCAGGAACTGATCCTGGAAAGCTTTGGCGGTGAAGAGGGGCTTTCGATTCTGTTTGAATACGAATTACAGCTCTTGTCTAGCGACGCAACAATAGAGCTTAAGAAGTTGATCGGCAAGAAAGTTTCCATGGAAATCACCTTGGCCGATGGTGGAACCAGAATAATTAGCGGACATTGTTCGCATTTCAATCATGTCGGCGCTAATGGCGGGGTTGCCAACTACGTGGCCAAAGTTGTTCCTTGGCTGTGGATATTGAGCAGGCGTCGTGACTCACGTGTTTTTCAAGACAAAACTGTCGAGGAAATCATCAAGGAAGTTTTCACCTATTACCTCAGTCTGGCGAGTTATGAGTTCAGGCTGAGTCGCGCATTGAAGCCGGTTAGCTACTGTACTCAGTATCAGGAGTCAGACCTGAATTTTGTACTTAGACTTTTGCAAGAGGAAGGTTTGTTTTTCAATTTTGAGCACAGTAAAGATGGCCATCGATTGGTCATCTTTGACGATAGTCTCAACTTTGGCCCTTTACCGGATCAGCCGTCGATACGCTTCCACACGGCTTCTGTCACTGAAGAATTCGATTCTATTACTGAATGGTCGTCTCAGCGTACGTTCCACTCCACACGACTCTCATTGAAATCCTTTGATTACAAACAGCCCAGATTCTCTAATCAGGTGCAACTCGAAACCATTGCCAAGCAAGGCGATGTAGGGCAGTACGAGATTTTCGAGTACGAAGGGTTGTACGGTTATTCGGATCCACAGCACGGTGAGCAAATTGCGCGCAATCGTCTGGAGGCAATGGAAGTCCAAGGCAAAACCTTTCAGGGTAAAAGTAACTGTCGTGCGATGCAGCCCGGATACTACTTTGAATTGACCCAGCATTACGATCATGACACTGGACCCGTGGATGATCGGCGGTTTTTACTGTTGAGCGTCAAGCACTTTGGCCGTAATAACTATTCTGGTGGTGGAGAAGCCTTTTACCAAAACCAGTTTATTTGTATCCGCCGCAAGATCCCATTCAAGCCGCCTATGAGCACTCCGCGAGCTTTGATCAGTGGCCCGCAAACCGCCATAGTTGTGGGGCCGCCCGGAGAAGAGATCTACACCGACGAACTCGGTCGCGTAAAAGTCCAATTTCACTGGGACCGCTACGGCGAATTCAACGACAAGAGTTCGTGCTGGGTCCGCGTGGCCCAATCCGGAGCTAGCGGCGGCTTCGGCAGCATTCTGATTCCGCGGGTCGGCGATGAAGTCGTCGTGGTCTTTCTGGACGGCAACCCTGATCGTCCGTTGATCATGGGCAGCCTCTATAACAGTCAGAACACGCCGCCGTGGTCGCTGCCGGCGAACAAGACGCAGAGCGGATTTTTGACGCGGTCGATGAAGGGCGATGGCGGTACGGCGAACTTTTTCCGCTTTGAAGACAAGGCGGGGGCCGAGCAGGTCATCGTGCATGCCGAGCGCAACATGGACACCGAGATCGAGGTCGACGAGATCCACAGCGTCGGCAGCAATCGCACGATCACGGTCGGCGGCACGCACACCGAAACGATCAAGAAAGACACGGTGATGAATGTCCAGGAAGGCTCGTTGACGATTCAGGTCGACAACCAGTTCATTCAGGTCAATGCCAAGCGGCACATCATTCTTCAGGTGGGCAGTAGCAGTATCAAACTGACACCCGACGGAATCGAAATAAAGGGTGATGCCATCGATATTCTTGGCAAGAAGACCTATGTCCACGGTGATCGTGTCGATATCAACAAGTGAGAAACCAGACCATGGTCAGGACGAGTATTTACGACCGTATTTCCGAAAAGCGACTCGCGGCCGAGGCGCTCGCGCGCCTGCAGCTGCAGGAAGCAGTCGACGCTCCGCCCGCTGTCATCGAGCCAGAGCCGGTAGAGGTTGTCTCACTTCAGCTTGCCCGGAATGAATTGACAGTTGCAGGACTGAATCTGGTAATGCCGCAGGGGCTCAACTTCCGCGACATTAACACCACGCTGGAAAAGCATGGCCATCCCGTCACGTTCAGCGTGAAGCGCCGTCCTGCGCCTGAGGGGCTGACGCTGCAACGCTCGGTTGAGTTGTATGTGGAGAACCTGCGCAAAAACCATTCCGACGTCACTATCGTGCGCCAGAGCAATCGCCTGTTAGCGGGTAGCCCGGCGATTGCATTGGATTATGTATTTACTGCCGGGCAAGAACGTCGTCACGGCAGAGCGACCAGTGCGGTTATCAATTCGGTCGATGGAAACGAACGCCAGTGGTTCAGCATCTCGACGATGATCAATCCCGCTCACGCAGAGCTTGCCGATTGGCTGATCGATTTCGACGCCATGCTCGACGCTATTGCTGGCAACTGAACATTTCCCTTTTACGTATTTACGGAACACACCTCCGATGGACTATCAGCTTCAGGAAGGATCTATTGTACTGCCGGAAGGTTTTCAGGACCGCACGGTCAATATGTTTGTGCTTGGCAACAGCATTCCGGCTCCGCTGAACATCACGATCTCGCGCGACAACATGCTGCCGGCCGAGGATCTGAAAACGTACATCGAGCGTCAGGTGAAACTCATTGCCGCCAAACTGCGCGGTTACACCTTGCTCAGCAAGAAGGCTGCCACGTTATCCAGCGAGCATCCGCGCTCTGGCATCCAGGTGGATGCTTATTACATGAACGACGGTAGTCCGGTGTATCAACGTCAGGCGGCTTTCGAGATAGAGCAGGGTCGCATTCTCGTGTTTTCAACGACGAGCCAGGCTGATTTCAGCGCCACTCAAAATGAGAACTGGCTGCAACTGCTGACAAGCTTCCAACCACGCCAGGACACCGCGCCCACTGACATCGAACAGGAGTAACCCATGTTCGAAGCAGCGCGTTGGGGCGACGAAATTGAACACACCAGTGCTCTTGGCGGATTTCTCGCGGGCGCAGTGATTGGGCTTGCGATTGCGACCGCTGCCGCTTTCATGATTTGTACCGCGGGGCTCGGCGGCATTCTGTTGGGTGTTGCCATAGGTCTGGGTGCCAGCTTCCTCCCGATGATTGGCGAGAGCATGGGGTCTGCACGAAGTTCGCCTGCCGGAGGGATAAAGCTGGAAGGTTGCTCTACGGACGTGTTCATCAACAGCCGTAATGCGGCCCATGCGACTTTGAGTCAAGGCACGTGTGATAAACACCCGGCGCCGGTGATAGTTGCCGAAGGTTCTTCCAACGTATTCATCAACAACGTGGCGGCTTCGCGCAAGGGCGACAAACTGACTTGTGGGTCGAAGATATCGAGTGGCTCGAATAACGTGTTCATTGGTGGCGGGACAGAGCGCTATCTCGACGTAGACGAAGAGATACCGGGCTGGCTTCGCGTCACTGTCGATGTGCTGATGATCGTCGCGTCGATGGGCCGTGCGATAGGTCCGATTTTGAAGCTTGGGCTGGCACAGGGACTAAAAGCAGCCGGTCCTTGCGCATTGAAGTTTGGGGCAACCGTTGCAGGCAGCTATCTGGCCGGTCGATTTGTAATCGGGCCAGCGGTCGAGCGCGCAATCGGCGGTTTAAGCGGAAACCCAGTGGATCTTACAACCGGGCGCAAACTGTTGCTCGAATCGGGAGAAACCGACTTTGCGCTCCCGGGGCTCATGCCCATTGAATGGTCACGTTTCTATGCCAGCGACCTGACCGTCGACAGCGTGCTCGGTAGGGGTTGGGTCTTGCCTTGGGAACAAAGCCTGCGCAGAAGTGGCAGCTTCGTCTACCTCACCGATAACCAGGGGCGCAGTGTGCCCTTTGTTGATGTCGAGCCAGGCGATCGCATCTACAACCCCTATGAACAACTGCATCTGGTTCGCACCGAGGGCGGTCACTACCTGCTGCAAACCCTCGACAACATCTTCTTCTACTTCGGCGAAGTACCGGACGACAACGTCCCCGTACCGCTGCAACGCATCGAAAACGCCCTCGGCCATTTCCTGCATTTCACCCGCACGGTCGACGGCACGCTGACCGACATCAGCGCCACCGGCGGCGTACGTGTTCACCTGCACTACGACAACCCGTTGGGTCGCCTGACCGATGTCAAACGCATCGTCGATAACCTGGCCGTCGAAACCCTGGTGCAATATCGCTACGACGACAATGGCCAGCTCATCGAGGTGATCAATCGCAATAACGATTCGGTCCGCCGCTTCAGCTACGCCGACGGCGTCATGGCCAGCCACAGCAATGCCCTGGGTCTGAGCTGCCATTACCGCTGGCAAACCATTGATGACCAACCCCGTGTGGTGGAGCACTGGACCAGCGACGGCGAACACTATCACTTGCGCTACGACTTCAAGCAGCGCACTTCCTGGGCCACTGACGCGCTGGGACGTGAGCTGGAAATTCACTACAACGAAGATCGTCGCGTCATCGCCAGTCGTGATGTCGGCGGTGAACGCTACGGCATCGACCTTGATGAGGCTGGCAACATGACCGGCCTGACGCTGCCCGACGGCAATCAGCTGGCGTTCAAGTACGATGACTTTTCCCGTTTGATCGAAGAAACCGACCCGCTGGGCCGCAAGATCAAATACAAGTACCACCTCAGCACCACGCTGGTCACCGAGACCACCTTCCTCGACGGCAGCACCTGGAAAGCCCGCTACGACGCCAAGGGCAACCTCATCGCTGAAGTCGACGCGCTGGGCAACAAAACCGAATACCTCAACAGCGACGACGGTCTGCCGCACACCATCATCGACGCCACGCACAAGTCAAAATACCTGTGGTGGAACACCCTGGCCCAGGTCGAACGTTTCCAGGATTGCTCGGGTAAAAACACCCACTACCGTTTCGACGAACGCCATCACCTGATCGCCGTCACCGATGCCCTGAACCAGACTACCACCCTGGAACGCAAACCCGACGGCGAAGTGCTGCGCATCCAGCACCCGGACGGCAGCGCCGAGTCGTTTACCTACAACGCCCTCGGCCAGGTGCTGACGCACACCGACGGCAAAGGCCAGACCACGCGCCTGCTGCGCACCGCTCGCGGCCTGCCGAGCAGCCGCCAGGACGCCAAAGGCCAGCGCATCCGCTACGAATACGACCAGGCCATCCGCCTGACCGCGCTGGTCAACGAGAACAACGCGGCTTACCAGTTTGCCTACGACGCGTCCGATCGCCTGATCGAAGAAAAACGCATCGACAACTTGACCCGCCGGTTCAGCTACAACCTGGGCGGGCACCTGACGCGGGTTGACGAAATCGGCTACGGCGAGCGCGCCGAGCGCCCACAGCGCACCTCGGAATTTGAGCGCGACCCCATCGGCCGACTGTTGGCCAAGCTCAACGCCGATGCCCGTCATGCTTACACCTACGACGACGCAGACCGCTTGCTCACCATCGAGCGCCTGCCCACCGCCCACGGCAAAAAACTCGGCGTCAGTGAAGAGACACTCGATTTCTCCTACGACCTGCTGGGACGCCTGATCAAAGAGACCACGCCGCAAGGCGCTCTGTCCTACGACTACGATCCGCTGAGCAACCTGACCACACTGACCCTGCCCACCGGCCAGCACCTGAACCACCTGTATTACGGCAGCGGCCACCTGCACCAACTCAACCTCGACGGCCAACTGATCAGCGACATGGAACGCGACGACCTGCACCGCGAAGTCCTGCGCACCCAGGGCCAGCTCACCAGTTGCTTCGGCTACGACGCCATGGGCCGCAAGGCCTGGCAGTTCGCCTCGCGCCTGCCGGCGGAAAAACTCTCGCAACTGCACAACCCCGGCATCCAGCCCGACCTGCTGGTGGAGCACGCCTACAACCCGATCCACCGCCGTCATCAATACGACCCCGCCGGCGAACTCACCCGCACCCTCGACAAATTGCGCGGCGAGATCAAGTACGAGTACGAAGCCAACGGCCAACTGCACAGCCGTGACACGGGCAGGCTGGTGGACAGTGAAGAGTTCCGCTACGACGCGGCGGCGAACCGGCTGAACTTCAACACCAGTCAGTTCGATCACGTCAAAGACAACCGGCTCAAGCAGTGGCGGGATCAGGAGTACACCTACGATGCGTGGGGCAACCTGATTGAAAAGCGTAGCGGCATGAACGGGCTGCAGACGTTCAGTTACGACGGTGAGAATCGGCTGGTTAAGGCCGAGACGTTGGTGGGCGGCAAGCTGGAAAGTACCGGGGCCTATCGTTACGACAGCCTGGGACGACGGGTGGCCAAGGTGTCAGCGGTCAACGGCGTCACCGAACAGAAGAATTTTCTGTGGCAAGGCTTGCGCCTGTTGCGCGAGGAAACGCCGGGGCAGAGCAGCCTGTACATTTACGAGCCGGGTAGTTATGCGCCGTTGGCGCGGGTGGATCAGGAAGAGGGTGGGGAGCAGACGCTTTATTACTTCCATACCGACCAGATTGGTACGCCGCTTGAGATGACTGACCGGGAAGGGCAGATTGTTTGGCAGGCAACGTATAAGGCGTGGGGCTCCATCGAAACGCTGACGGTGAACAAGGTTGAGCAAAACCTGAGGTTTCAGGGGCAGTATTTCGATGATGAGACGGGACTACACTACAACACGTTTCGGTATTACGATCCGGAGGTGGGGCGGTTTGTTACGCAGGATCCGATTGGGCTGGATGGTGGATTCAACCTTTATCGATACGTTACGAGTCCTACTGGTTGGATCGATCCTCTCGGATGGACTGGAATAGATGGAAGCGGCAGGCCGCTATCGAGCAGTCAGTATAGTGTGTGGACCAGTGTGGAAATGCCATCAGAAATTCATGCGTCTGACCGGCCGGTACACTTCCGGTATGCAAACGAAGAGTTATACAATCGGACGTTAAAATATCCAGAGCTGAAATCCTCTCTTCCACCTGAAGTGGTGACGCATATTCAGCCTGGGCCTAGAGGAGGATTTAAGCAAACCAGTCCGCCAAATCATTCTTGGCACCATAATGCTCAGACTCCTAAGGATATCGAGTTGATACCTAGGGCTCAGCATCAGGCGGCCGGACCGGTACAGCAAAGCCTCCATCCTAATCAGCAGGGTGGCTTCAAAAAATTGCAAAACTCTGCGTGTTGAGGTGAGTATGAAAACCTATAGTATTAGAGAAGTTTTAGAGAATATCGGGCAGATGCCGGAGACATGGTTTTATTTGCCAGCTACGACATGGACGTTGGATACGAAAGGAGCATTTTCTTTAGATAGTTGGGATTTTCCGCCCGATTCAACGGATTACCTTCCTCCACAGGTAGCTAGCGAGGGATGGAAGGCATCACTTGATAAAGCATCAATTGAAGATGTGATTTCAAATCTTGATCAGCAGTTGCCTAGCCCAACAATTGACGAGTATTTTGAAGCGTTTAAGTTTTACTTTGAAAATGATGCGTTCATTGTTTTATAAATCTTTCAGTTTTTAGAAGCAAGAGCAATGCGCTTGCTCGATAGTGGCAGCGCAGCTCTTTGAAGCTCATTAAGACACATCTTGATTTGATTGGGCGGCGTGAGTTGGGCGTCCAGCTAGGGCTAAAGACGACAACAACCCTGTCCCGCTACAACGCATCGAGAATGCCCTCGGTCACTT